>NZ_AP026947.1:0-232500 GCF_059738865.1 Myxococcus sp. MH1
TTGAACGCCCTCGCCCAGGCCTCCGCCCCCCTTCCAAGTGCTGGAATTCTCTGGAACAAGTTGCTGGAGGCCATCCGTCAGGAGGGCCGTCAGTACGCGCTCCAGTGGTTGGACCGGGTGCGCGCGTTGGAGGTCCGAGACAACGCCCTCGTGCTGGGTGTCCCCGACCGCTTCTTCCGCGACTGGGTGGACGACCACTACCGCGGATTGCTCGAGGGACACCTGGCCCGGATGGGCGACGGCCTGTCCTCCGTGACCTATGAAGTCGTCGAGGGACTCGTCCCCGACCCCCAGTTCCCGCCCACACCCACCGTGAAGGTCAATGTGGGCCGGCCCTCGCGCCTCAACGGCCGGTTCACGTTCAGCACCTTCGTGGTGGCGGACAGCAACCAGCTGCCGGCGGCCGCGGCGCAGGCGGTGTCGGACAAGCCGGGCCACCACTACAACCCGCTCTACATCTACGGCGGCACGGGCCTGGGGAAGACGCACCTGCTGCAGGCGGTGGGCAACCACATCTGGGAGAAGGACCCCTCGCAGCGCGTGGTGTTCCTCTCCAGCGAGCAGTTCACCAACGAGTACGTGGAGAGCGTGCGCGAGCACCGCATGACCGACTTCCGGCGCAAGTTCCGGGAGGAGTGCGACGTGCTGCTCATCGACGACATCCAGTTCCTGGGCAAGCGCGAGGAGACGCAGAAGGAGTTCTTCTACACCTTCAACACGCTCTACGAGCTGGGCAAGGCCATCGTCCTCACGAGTGACACGGTGCCCGCGGAGATTCCGGGCCTGGAGGAGCGGCTGCGCAGCCGCTTCACCATGGGCCTGATGACGGACATCCGCGAGCCCACGTACGAGACGCGCGTGGCCATCCTCCAGAAGAAGGCGGTGGCGGAGAACCTGGACCTGCCGGACTCCGTGGCGCACTTCATCGCCAAGCACATCCAGAAGAACGTGCGCGAGCTCGAGGGCGCGCTGGTGAAGCTGTCCGCGGTGCACAGCCTGACGCGCCAGCCGGTGACGGAGGAGTTCGCCGCCGAGGTCCTCCGCGACATCCTCCCCGCCCAGCACGTGGTGGACGTGGAGGCCATCCAGCGCGAGGTGGCCCGCTTCTACAAGGTCACCGTGGAGTCGCTGAAGGAGGACCGCCGTCACAAGGCCCTGGCGCACGCGCGGCAGGTGGCCATGTACCTGAGCCGCAAGCTGACCAAGAGCTCCTTCCCTGAAATCGCGTCGCGCTTCAGCAAGGACCACTCGACGGTCATCTCCGCGGTGCGCAAGGTGGAGGGCCTGCGTGAGTCGGACCCCACCGTGAAGCGCGAGCTGGCGGAGCTGGAGCTGCGGCTCGGCGGGCACTGAGCGCCCACCCACCGTCGGCCACCGCGTCCCACACACGGTACGACCAGGAACGGGCCGCGCGCCCGTATCCCAGGTGCCGTGACCCCTCGACTCAAAGGCCTGCTGACCCTGCTCGCCGTGCTGGCGGTTGTGGGGCTGTGGAGTCTCGAGTCCGCCAGGGACGCGCCCCGTGCGCGGCCCTCGCTCGCGCCCGTCCCGCCCGCACCGCGCTTTCCACCGCCGCCCGTGCTGACGCCGCCCGTCATCCCGTTCGGGGTGAAGGGGGCGCGGCGGTTGCTGAAGGCGGGGCTGACGCACCGCTACCGCTTCGACCTGGACACGCGGACGGCGGAGCAGCTCCCCGGCGCGGAGGCGGGGCGCACCTGGCGCCACTCCGGTTGGAGCGGAGAGGTCGCCGTGGCCTACGCGGGCACGGAGGGTGGGCAGCACTTCTTCGTGGCGCGGGTGAAGCCCACGTGGGTGGTGGACGCGGAGCCGCTCGTGGAGGGAGCGCTGCGCGACTTCCGCGCCAGCTTCGAGCGACCCGTGTACGTGACGCAGGACGCGCGCGGACGGGTGGTGGCCGTGCACTTCGACCCGTCGGTGGGTGCGCGGGCCCGAGGCTTCATGCGGCGGCTGGTGGCGGCGACCCAGTTCGTGGCGGAGGAGGGGCGCGCGTGGACCGCGGAGGAGGAGGACACCACGGGCGACTTCGAGGCGGAGTACCGCGCGGGAGGCAGCGCCCACACGTACGTGAAGACGAAGCGGCGCTACCTGCGCACGACGGTGCCCGTGTGGGCGCCCTCGGGACCTCGTGGGCCGGGGCTCGTCGTTCCGAGGCCACGAGGGCACTGGGACTTCACGCTCGACGCGGACGGGCTCGTGCGCGAGGTGACGGGCTCGGACGTGGTGGAGTCCGGAGGTGGCGCGACGGGGCTGCCGCTGGTGCGCCTGGAGACGCGGGTGGCGATGACACGCCTGGGCTCGGAGCAGCGCGCGGCGAGCACGCTGAAGGACTTCCATGCCGCGCGGTGGAGCGCCGAGGTGCTCTCCGCGCCGGAGACCTCCCGGCCTGTTCCACCAGATGGTGGAGGCGTGGAGCCACCCTCGTCGAAGTTGATTCAGATGCTGGCACGCGCCCTGGCGAAGCGGGAGCCCCTCTCACCGGAGCTGACCCACGCGTTGGCGCGGGACGTGACCGCGACGGCGGGAAGGGTGGAGCGGCCTTCCCGCGAGCTCGCTCGGGCACTCGCCCAGGCCGTGGGGATGACGACGGAGCCCGCGTTGAAGGACGCGGTGGGACAGGCGTTCGGCGCCGTGGCGCGAGGCCTCGAGCGCACCGAGCCTGCCCGCGCCGCCGAGCTCCTCGATGGATTGCTTCGTCGCTGTGAAGCCAGTCGACTGGACGCACGGGAGTGTCTGCACGTGCTGGCCCAGACAGGCTCGTCCCGAGGAGAAGGCTACGCTCGCAAGTCGCTCGCGAACACCTCGCCCGAGGTGCGCGCCGCGGCGGCTCGGGCCCTTGGCGCCATGAAGGGCGCGAGCGTGGAGTCCCTGCTGGACGAGGTCCTCCTGACGGACAAGGACGCCGCTGTCCGCGAGCAGGCCGCCGCCGTGATTTCCCAGCGCGTCTTGGGCCCGCATCTGCGCACGGTGGCGCAGTGCCTGCGCACGGAGCCCGAGCCCCGCGTCCGCGCCGAGCTGGTGCGGATGCTGGGCCAGGTGCTCACCGTGGAGCCCCTGGCCCCCGAGCTGCTTCGCGACGTGGCCGCGCGCGATGACTCCGAGGACCTCCGTCGACTGGCCTCGTCACTGCTCGCGAAGCCGTAGCCCTTGGCCCCTCAGACGTCCGGAATCCACAGCGCTCGCAGGTCCGCGGGGAGCTGGCCCATCACGTCATCGGCCTCGCCCTCGGAGATGTGCTCGCGCACCGTGACGAACACGGCACGGCACAGCCGCTCCGCCTCGTTCGGCGTGGTGTCCAGGTCGTCCGCGACCATCTGCACGAACTCCAGCATCTTGAACTTGCGAGGAGGCAGGCCCTCGTGACGCGGGCACCGCTGCAGCATGTCCCGGACCTTCTGGGGAAGCTGCGCCTCCAGGTGCTTCACCTCTCCGCCCATCAGCCGCTGCTCCAGCGTACAGAGCACCGACTCCGCTGCCCGCTCCGCGAGCGCCCGGTCGACGCCCGCCCTCGCCTCCAGGTCGCGGAGGAAGAACGCATACGTGCGCGACGTCCTCGACTCGTGCCGCTTCGCGCGCAGCTCCTCGCTCGCACGCCTGTCCGCCGGCTGCTGTTGCCCCTCGGTTTCATTCGCCATGTCGTGGCCCTCCCTTCCTCCTCACCGTGACCACCGGCGGAGAGGACGACACGGGACCTCCGCCCTTCGCCGGGGCGACATGCCAGGGCCCGGACGCATGGCGCGCCCGCTCCCTCAGGGCCAGTCGGCGAACAACCGGTCGAACACGACCTGCAACACCGGCCGCCACAGCACCAGCCCCCACAGCGCAATCGCGCCCAGCCCCAGCGCGATGCCCGCCAGCGCCTGCCCCCTGCGCCCGATGGGCGGCCTCGCATTGGCATCCACCGCCCGCAGGCCGAGGACGCCGAGCACCAACGCCATGGGCACCATCAACGGGAAGAACACCGACGAAATCCCCGCGGACAAGGCATGCCTCGCCAGCGGGTTGTTCACCTGGAGGTTCCACAGCCGCCGCAGGTCCTTCTCGGACACCTCCACGCGGAAGAAGAGCCGGGTGCGCGTGTCGAGGAAGATCTGCAGCGAGGAGATGAACATCAGGAACGCGGCCACCAGCGCTCCCGGGCCATACAGCGACGTGGCCCAGAGCCCTCCGACGACGGGCGTGAGCACCAGGCCCGGCCTCGCCCACGACTGTCCCAGGAAGAACGCCACGCCCACGCCCACGGCGCCGAGCAGCAACGGCACCAGCCTCCACTCCTCCAGGTACATGGCCAGCGCCGCCAGGCCGACGAGCAGCAGCGTGCCGCCCGCCACCGTCCACGCATTCGCGTCACGCTGGCCCCAGCGCTCCTGGCGGAAGACCTCCAGGTAGTTCACCTCCGGCCGGGCCGCGCAGGTGGCGCAATACAGCACGCCCATCACCCACGTCGCGCACGTGTCACAGGTGAACGCGCCACAGCGCTGACAGGTCGCCCCCGCTTCCTCCTCGGGATGGACCGCGCAGCGGGGCACGACACCGACGGAGGAGACCATGGCCCCAGTGTGACACGACGGGCCGGACAGCGCGGCCACGAGTCACGCCGCACCTCGCCCCGCCCGAGCGCGGCCCTCAACAGTTGCGGCCCTCCCCCCATTCCCCCGGTCATTCCTTGCCCACGCCCCGAGGCACGCGTGCTAAGCGCGAGAGGTGATTTCCTGGCACGAAAAGCCCCCGGAGGAACCTTGTCCCGAATGAAGGCCCTCGTCGCCGCAGCCCTCGTCCTGTTCGGGCTCCCGGCGCTCGCCCAATCCCCTCAAGAGGCGAAGCCGTTGGAGCCCGGGCGCGAAGCGCTCGCCATCCCCTACGAGAAATACACCCTGCCCAACGGACTGGAGGTCATCCTGTCCGTGGACCGCAAGCTGCCCGTCGTCTCCGTCAACGTCTGGTACCACGTGGGCGCCTACCACGAGCAGCCCGGCCGCACCGGCTTCGCCCACCTGTTCGAGCACATGATGTTCCAGGGCTCGCGCAACGTGGCCGACGACGTGCACATCTCCATGCTGGAGCAGCTGGGCGCCACCGACCTCAACGGCACCACCAGCTTCGACCGCACCAACTACTTCGAGACGGTGCCCACCCACCACCTGGAGACCGCCCTCTGGCTGGAGAGCGACCGCATGGGCTTCCTGCTCGATGCGATGACGCCCGAGAAGCTGGCCACCCAGAAGGAAGTGGTCAAGAACGAGCGTCGTCAGGGCACCGAGGCCGCGCCGTACGGCCTGGCCCGCGAGGCCGCGTGGCACGCGCTGTTCCCGCTGCCGCACCCGTACCACGGGGACGTCATCGGCTCGATGAAGGACCTGGACGCCGCCACGCTGGACGACGTGAAGGACTTCTTCCGCAAGTGGTACGCGCCCTCCAACGCCACGCTCGCCGTCGTGGGTGACTTCGACGTGGCGAAGACGAAGGCCCTCATCGAGAAGTACTTCGGCTCGCTGCCCAGCCACCCCAAGCCCACGCGCCCCACCGTCGCGCCGGTGAAGCTCACCAAGCCCGTGGTCATCCGTCACGAGGAGCGCATCGCGCAGCTGCCGCTGCTCTCCATGCAGTGGCTGACGCCCGCGTACTTCGAGCAGGGCGACGCCACCGCGGACGTGCTCGCCACCGCCCTGGGCACGGGCAAGGCCAGCCGGCTGTACCGCCGGCTCGTGCTGGACAAGCAGCTGGCGCAGAGCGTGGACGTGACGCAGCAGAGCCAGGGCGCGCAGTCGGTCTTCACGCTCAACGTGGTGGCCCGGCCCGGTGTGTCCACGGACACGATTCAGAAGGAAGTGGACGCGGTGCTGGACGACGTGCGCAAGAACGGCATCTCCGCCGAGGAGATTCAGCGCGCGCGCACCCGCTTCGACACGCGCACGCTCGCGGGGCTGCAGTCCATCGGCGGCTTCGGCGGCAAGGCGGACGTGCTCCAGAGCTACAACCACTTCGTCGGCGAGCCCAGCTACGTGGCGCAGGATTTGTCGCGCTACGAGACGGTGACGCCGGAGGCGGTGAAGCAGTTCGCCCAAGAGACCCTGAGCCCTGATTCACGCGTCATCCTCCACGCCGTGCCGCCCGCCCGGAAGCAGGCACCCGTCGAACCGAAGGAGCGCCGCTGATGCGCCGCCTCATCACCACCCTCGTCACCGTCTCCCTCGCCGGCTGCGCCAGCCAGCAGAAGCCCGCCGCCAGCGAGAATCCGGCCACCCCGCCCCAGGCCACGCAGCCCACGGCACCGGCGGACGCCGAGGCCTTCCGCGCGACGAAGCCCGAGCCGGGCAAGCCGCCGGAGCTGGTGCTGCCCAGCTTCCAGAAGGCCACGCTCGACAACGGGCTCACCGTGCTGGTGAGCACCCGGCGCGAGCTGCCACTGGTGTTCGCGGGCATCACCTTCGCGGCGGGCAGCGCTCAGGACCCCGCGGGCAAGCAGGGCCTGGCGGACCTGACGTACCGCATGCTGCTGGAGGGCGCGGGCGGCCGAGACACCGTGGCCCTGGACAACGCCTTCGGTGATTTGGGCGTGTCGCCCTTCCAGGATGTCGCCGCGGACGGCGCCCAGGTGGGCGTGCGCGTGCTGACGCGCAACGTGGACGCGGCGCTGGGACTCTTGTCGGACGTGACGCTGCGGCCCACCTTCGCGCCCAAGGCCTTCGAGCGCAGGAAGAAGCAGCAGCTGGCGGACCTGGTGCGCCGGCTGGGACAGCCCACCGCGCTGGGGCAGATTGTCTTCCTGTCGTCCGCCTTCGGCAGCGCGCACCCGTACGGGCACTCCGCGGCGGGCATGCCGGACACCGTGCAGGCGCTGTCGCTGGAGGACGTGCAGGGCTTCTACAAGAAGCACGTCGGCCCGGCCGCCGCGGCGCTGGTGATGACGGGCGACGTCACGCTGGACGAGGCGGTGGCCTACGCCAAGAAGCACTTCGGCACCTGGAAGTCGCAGGCCACGCTGCCGGCCGCGCCGCCCACGCCGAAGCTCGTGAACCGCGAGCAGGTGAACGTGGTGCCCAAGCCGGGCCTGGACCAGACGGTGGTCATCATGGGTCGGCCGGCCATCGCCGCGGGCAACCCGGATGAGTTCTCGCTGGAGCTGGCCACCACCGTGTTCGGCGGCTTCTTCGGCAGCCGGCTCAACATGAACCTGCGCGAGGACAAGGGCTACAGCTACGGCGCGGGCGCCAGCCTGGACCCGCGGCTGGGCGTGGGACCGCTCACGTCATATGCGTCGGTGCGCTCGGACGTGACGGGGCCCGCGGTGAAGGAGGCGATGGGTGAGGTGACGGGGCTGAAGTCGCGGCCCATCACCGAGAAGGAGCTGGAGGCCGCGCGCGAGGGCCTCATCCGCGCCTTCCCCGGCGCCTTCGAGTCGGTGGAGGGCCTGGGCTCCAGCGCGTCGCAGCTGTTCCGCAAGCGCCGGCCGATGGACGAGTTCAATCGCACCGTGGAGGGGCTGCGCACCGCCACCGCCGCGGACGTGCAGCGCGCGGCCGAGAAGTACCTGGACCCGGCCACGCTGCAAATCGTGCTCGTGGGTGACCCGCTCCTCATCCAGGAGCAGGTGTCGCCGCTCAACCTGGGCAAGCTCGTGCCCGTGGAGCCGGACACCCAGCCCGGCGTGACGCGCGCGGGGCCGTAGTCTCCCAGAGTCGCTTCGCTCCGCCCGGTGTGTCTTGCGGGCGGAGCACGGCTCACCCGACGCGGCCTCGCTCGCATGAGCGGCCGTCCCGCACGGCGTGAAGCTCGCGGGGACGTAGTCCTCGAGAGCCGCTTCGCTCCACCCCGCGTGTCCTCCGGGCGGAGCACGGCCCACGCGATGCAGCCTCGCTCGCGTGAGCGACCGTCCCGCATGGCGCGCTTCACGGTCGAGCCTGTCTCGTCAGCGCCGCGCGACGCCTCCGCGAACCTCGGGCGAAGAGGCGCTGACGCCGCGTCAGTCGCCCTCCTCGATTTGTCGCTCCAGCGAGCGCTCACGTCCGCGCCGCTCGCGCTCCAGTTCGTCCGCCTCGTCGATGGGGCTGCGGATGTCGGGCACGTCGCCGCCCACGGGCGCGTCACTGTCGAGCGCGAACTTCGCCTCCTGGGTGCTGTGGATGGAGTCCGCCGCGTAGAGCGGCCGGGTGTCATCCGCCTCCAGACCGCGCTCCACGCGGTCCTTCGCGAAGGTGGGCCGATGTCCCGAGGCCTTGCCACCCTTCGAGGGGTCGTTCTTCTTGTTGTCGGTGCCCATGTGGCGCTCCTCGCGCGAAGGGCGCGAGGTGCATCCCCGCGCCCACTCCCCATGGGCTCAATGTCGGAGCGACGCGGGCGCACACCAAGCTCCGGCCAACGACAGCGGGGCCCGGCCGCATGCCAGGTGGACGGGCCGGCTCACGCCCCCGTCATCGGCGCGAGCGGCGGAGGCTCCACCACCACCTGCATGGACAGCGCGGTGTGCTCGGCCTCCCAGCGCAGCCACAGCTTGGGCCGCGACGTCTTCGAGCGCGCGGGCTCCACCCTCAACGACAGCCAGTTGCGCTCGCGCAGGTAGCGGCTCTTGCCCACCGGCAGCATCTCCGTCTGCATGTACGAGGGCAGGTCGTCCACCGACTCCTCGGCCAGCATCCGCATGCCCATGAACTGGAGCATGCTCGGCGGCGGGTGGACGATGCCCGAGGACGTCACCTGCTCGATGGCCGCCTCCGCGAGCCCCGCCGGCACGTGCTCCGGGTTGCGCGAGCGGATGAGCCCTCGCGCCCCCACGTGCACGTCCCCGGACACCACCGTCACCGCGCAGCACGACGCCTTCGCCAACTGGAGCAGGTCCACCATCAACCGGATGCGCTCGCCCCGGTGCGCCACCGACTCCCACTGGTCCAGCATGTCGTCGTGCATCTCGGTGTCCCCGCCCATCGTCTCCACCGAGGGCCCGAAGCGCAGGTGCACCAGCGGCACCGATGACAGCACCAGCACGTGCCGGGGCTTGTTCGCGCCCCGCCTCGCGTGCTCCTGGCGCCACGCATCCAGCGTGTTCCACTGCTCCGGGCTCATCACCTCGTGCGCCATCTTCCCGTTCGTCTGCCGCCGGTACGTGCGCCCGCTGCGCAGGTCCAACGCGAGCACGTCCACGTCGCACTCGGCGCCCGCGAAGCGCACGGACTGCAGATAGTGCCCCTCGCAGGGCCTGCGACGCGTCGGCTTCTCGGAGCCTCGCAGCGCGCCCAACTGGAACGCCTCGAACGCGAGCGCGGCGGCGCTGTAGATGGACTCGAACCACTCGCAGGCCTGCAGGGACTCGTGCGAGCCCCAGCCGTCGAAGATGTCGTGGTCATCCCACGTGAAGAGGCCCGGCACCCGCGCCAGCATGGGGGCGATGCCCGCCGAGCCTCCCCACCGCTCGCAGTACAGCTCCACGTAGCGCGCGAGCATCTGCTCGTGGAAGCCCTTGGGCGGACCGAAGTCGCGGTTGAGCTTCTGCTCCAGCTCGCGCTTGCGGAACTCCACCAGCGGCTCGTGGTCCAGCAGCGAGTCCGCGTACACCTGGTCGCCGCCACCCAGCAGCAGCTCGAAGCCGCCCTCCGTGGGCTCCTCGTGCTGGGCGAGCATGTCCATCCAGCAGCCGAAGGGCCGCTTCATCCGCATCACCGAGCTCCACGTCTTCGCGTCGCTCGCGCCGTTGCAGGAGAAGAAGGCCGCCTTGGGCAGCGCGCCCCTCGCGGGCACCACCACCGTCCCCAGCGAGTCCTGGTTCCACGGCCGGGGCGGCTGGTGCGGCGCGGAGAAGTCCACCTCCTCCAGCACTTCGCCCGCGTCCACCGGCTCGAAGCGGTACGTCACCCGCCGGGCCTTGTCCTCGCGCGCGAGCGTCACCTCCCAGCGCCACAGCACGCCCGCCGCCCGGCCCTCCAGCGTGGAGAAGTCCGCCACCCGCCGGGGAGGGGCCACGACGGTGTCCGGCAGCACCGTGCCGTCCGAGGCGCGCAGGCGCAGCCGGGGGAGCCTCGCCGCGTCTACCGCGTCCGCCGACAGGTACAGGTTCACGAAGAACGACCACCGGTCCTGCGACGGCTGGGTGGTCGTGTACAGCATCGGCCCGAGCAGCTTCTTCATCCACGCCCCCTCGAGATGCGTCAGGGCCGTGAGCCCCGGATTCACGGACTTTAACCCGTGAACCCGAGGAGGGTGCGCTCATGCCGGGAGTGTGTCCCGCGTCCCCAAGTTGCCCACAGGGGCTACTTCGCGAGGAAGTCGAGCACGGCGGCGTGGAACTTCTCGGGGGCCTCGAGGTGGGGGATGTGGCCCACGCCGGGCAGCTCCACGAGGGTGGCCTGGGGGATGGCCTGGGCGGTCTTCTTCCCGAGCTGGGGGTACTGGCCCATCGTCGCGGCGACGTCGGCGGGCACCTTGCCTCGGCCGATGAAGGTGCGGTCCTCCTGGCCGATGACGACGAGGGCGCGCGGCTTGACCCACGGGAACTCGTGGACGACGGGCTGCTCGTAGATCATCTGCGACGTCCGGGCGGCGACCTGGGCCAGGCGCGGGTAGTCACCGCCGAGCGTCTGGCGGTAGAGGACCTGGACCCAGACGTCGTACTCGGGCTTCCACTTCACGTAGTACGTGTGGTGGTACTTGCGGGTGGACTCCTCCGTCACCGCGAGTTGCTCCTTGTAATAGGCCTCGGTGGGCTGCCAGGGGGCCTTCTCGCGGTAGTCCTCGAGGCCGATGGGGTTCTCGAGGATGAGGCGCTCGGTGGCCTGCGGGTACATGAGGGCGAAGCGGGTGGCGAGCATGCCGCCCATGGAGTGGCCGAGGATGACGGCCTGCTTGATGCCGAGCGAGTCGAGCACCTGCTTCGTGAGCGACGCGAGCGTGTGGAAGCTGTAGTGGACGTCGGGCTTGGACGAGCGGCCGAAGCCGAGCTGGTCCGGGGCGACGACGCGGAAGCCCGCGGCGGTGAGCGCGCGGAGGGTGGGCTCCCAGTAGGCGCCGAAGAAGTTCTTGCCGTGCAGGAGCACCACGGTGCGGCCATTGGCGCGCGCGGTGGGCTTCACGTCCAGGTAGGCGAGGCGCACGTCCTGGCCCTCGACCTGGGTGGACAGGTACTGCACGGGGAACGCGGAGGGCAGACCTTCCAGCGCGGTGCCGAGCGGCTCGACGGGGGCCTTGGACTGGGCGAGGGCGGGAGGGGCCACCCAGAGCAGGGCGAACAGGGCCAGGACGGACGGACGGATGGGCATGCGCTCCTCGGGAGGGGGTCGTCAGCGTCCGTGTGTAGCGCGCGGGTCGCCGGGACGCAGGCCCTTCGGCACCTGAACCGATATTCATGTCCGGAGGTGGACCCCGGGCACCGGCCTCATCGTGGAGCGGGCGGGCACCCGGGGTGCGGGGGCTCAGGCGCGCGAGTCGTCGAAGCTGCGCGGGCTGAGCAGGCGCAGCGTCAGCACCAGGGCCAGGAAGATGACGCTGGCGGTGACGGTGACGAAGCGCACCCCCACGCGGTCCGCGAGCGCGCCCAGGGCCCAGACGCCCGCGGCGTACCCTCCGCCGAGCACCATGCTGTAGAGGCTGCTGACGCGCGCCTGCATGTCGCGGGGCACTCGCGAGGTGGCGAAGGCGTGCAGGCCGCTCATCAGCGTGAGGTAGTTGGCGCCGAGCAGGAAGATGACGGCCGCGGCCACGGTGAGCGTGGGCGACATCCAGTACACCGCGGACACCACGCCGATGGACATGGCGGCGAAGCCCAGGAGCTTGCGGTGGCCCAGCGCATCCGCGAGGGTGCCCACGACGACGGCGGCCACCACCGCGCCCGCGCCCTGGCAGGCGACGAGCAGCGACGTCGCGGCGGCGCCCTGGCCGAAGACGTTGATGGCGAAGACGGGCACCAGGCCGATGAACGGCGCCACGAGCGCGGCCACGAACAGCGTGCCCCAGAGCACGCGGGAGATGTCCTCGTCCGCGCGGGCGACGGAGACGCCTCGGGTGATGCCGGCCCACAGGCTCTCCTTCGTGCGCGGCGTGTCGCGCGAGGGCAGCGTCACGCGGGACAGGGCGATGAGGCTCGCGACGAAGGACAGCGTGTTGATGAGCAGCGCCCACGACGCGCCGCCCATCTGGAGCACCAGCGCCGCGAGCAGCGGGCCCACGATGCGCCCCAGGTTGTACTGCGCCGAGTTGAGGCTCATGGCGCTGTGCAAATCACGGGGCGGGACGAGCTCCGCGAGCATCGCGGAGAAGGCCGGGTTCGTCAGCGTGCTCGCGCAGCCGTTGAGCAGCGTGACGACACCGACGATGGGCACGGTGAGCTCGCCGATGAAGGCGAGCACGGTGAGCACCGCGGCCAGCACCAGCTGCACGGCGATGCCCAGCGCCACGTAGACGCGGCGGTCGAAGCGGTCCGCGAGCGCGCCGCCGAGCGGCGACAGGATGACGGAGGGCAGGAAGGCGAGGGCGACGATGCCGCCGGTCCACTCGGCGCGGCCCGTCTCCTGCGTGACGTACACGCCCATCGCCACCGTCTCCATCCAGGTGCCGATGTTGGAGATGAGGGCGCCCAGCCAGACCGCGAGATAGCCGGGGTGCTCGAAGGCGCGAAGCGAAGAGAGATGGGGCAGTCGAAGTGCGCGCACGGCGAGTTCCTTGTACCGCACGCGCCGACGACGCGCTCTCGCGAGCCGCGTCATCATTGGGGCCGCAATCACGCGGGTGGCAGAGGGGCCAGCAGCCAGGCTTCAGCGTGGGGTGGATGACGAAACCACCGACGACGCTCGCCGCGTCTTCGTGACACACAGTTCGCGCGCGGCGCGGGCGGCACAGTGCCTGTGCGCGGGCTCACTCAGTGTTTTTCGAGGAAGCTCCGTGAGTTTCCGCGTGCGCGAGAGTGCGCGCCTGTCGGGACAGCGGGGCTCGCGTGCGGAGACGGGCGCGCAGTGACACCGTGGCTTCGATGAGGAGCAACGAGTCGCACGGATTGCACGTTGCGAGGATGACGAGGTCACGTGCCGCCCATGCGCTCCATTCATCGAGCAAAGCGGGACGTTCGTCGTGACACGGTGCCGGGCCTTCACCACCCGCGGTCGGCACGCGGAGCAACGCGCGACTCGTCGCGGCGGAGGACGGCGCCGAGCCTCCGAAGGGCTCGGCCTCGCGACACGACCTGGAACGCGCTCAGCGACGCACGGGAGCGGAGCGCGCGGAGACGGGACCCTTCCCGCTCGGGAGGATGGTGCCGTCCTCGGAGATGCGCGCCGCCGAGCCGGGGAAGTCCTCGGCGGACAAATCCCTCAGCAGCTTGATGACGGCGCCCTTCTCGTCGGGGACCGCGATGCCCTTGTCCACCTGCTTCGTGGCCAGCACGCGGCCGCCGGTGAAGGCACCCTCGCGGTCCAGTTCCACCTCGAGCACCATGCCGAGCCCCTGCGGACCCTTCAGGTTGAACCGCCCATAGGTCGCGAAGTTCCCCAGCGAGTACGCGATGAGGCGGCCCTTGTAGAACTCCATGCCGCGCACGACGTGGGGACCGTGGCCGATGACCACGTGCGCACCCGCGTCCACCATCGCGTGCGTGAAGAGCCTCAAGTCACCTCGGTCCTCGCCGAAGAACATCTCACGGCCCTGCGGGACATGCAGCGCCTTGCCACCCTCCGCGCCACCGTGGAAGGAGACGATGACGATGTCGTGCTCGACGGCCGCCGCGCGCACCAGCGCCGTGGCGGTCTCCGTGTTGTTGAGGTGGTTGCACGAGGGCGACGTGTGGAACGCCACCATGCCGATGCGCAGCCCGTTGCGCTCCACCGTCGCCACCGAGCCCGGCGGCCCGCTCCACGCGATGCCGAGCGCATCGAGCGTGGCCTCCGTCTCGCGACGGCACAGTTCGCCGAAGTCACCCGAGTGGTTGTTCGCCGTGGACGCGAGGTCCACGCCCGCGTCCTTGAACACCTGGCCGTAGGCCGTGGGCGAACGGAACGCGTAGCAGTTCCTGGACGAGCGGCACTTCTTCGTCGAGCCGTTGTCGCACAGCGGGCCCTCGACGTTCGCGAAGGTGACGTCCGCGTCCTCCATCAGCGAGCGCACACCGGCAATCACGCTGCTGGCGCCATCCGGTGGCAGGTTTCCCTCGGGGACGGTGGTGCCGAGCATCATGTCGCCCACGGCGCGGATGCGGACCTTGGCATCGAGCGGCGGGGGAGGGCGGTTGCTGGCGGCGGGTGACTGGTTGAGCTTCGCCTGGAGCGCGGCCTGCCCTCGGGCCTGGGCCAGCGCGGTCTCGAGGTCCGGGTGCTCGGGCGCGAGCTTCTGGACCTCGGTCCACTGCGTGAGCGAGTCCGCCCAGCGGCCTTCCACCGAGTAGGCCCAGCCCAGCTCCCAGCGGCAGTCCACGCGCGTGGGCAGGGCCTTCACGCACGAGGACAGCTCCTGGATGGCGACGGGGGTGTTCTTCTGCTGGAGGGCCTCGAGGCCACGGGCGTAGTGCAGCTCGGCGGCCTCGGGGTTCGGGGCGAACGAGTCACCCGAGCTCAAGGCCAGGACCGCGGCCTGGAGCGCACCGGCACCGGCTCGCGCGGCCGCGTTCCCGATGTCCGAGAGACCTCCCGCCGCAGCGGGCTGCACCGTGGAATCGGTCGACGAGGGGGTCGAGGAAGCCAGGGCCACCGGAGCTCGCGAGGTCGTCGAGACCATGACCGAGCGTGCTCCCGCGCTCATCACGTCGGCCACGCTCGACGCGCTCAGTCCGGAGCGCACCGCATGCGCTCCCACGCTCATCACGGCGGAGGACGCGCTCGGTCCCGGGCTCGCCATCCTGGCGCCCACGGCCATGCCCCTCACCACCGCGCGCGCTGACTCCTCACCGGCGCGCTGAGCGGCGTTGGCGAGCGCCTCCACCTCCCACGCGCTGCGCACGGACCGTGAGCCGGCCGAGGACAACAGCTCGGCGCTCCGGCCCATGGGCGTTGTGGAGAACTTGTGGGCGACGTCGGGCACGAGCTCCGAGGAGGGGCCCGATGAGGTGGCGAGCGCGAGCAGGACGAAAGCGGACGGGAGCATGGCTCGGGCATCTTACGAGCCTTGGGGCCCTCCAGGGACAGCCCCCGTGTGCCTGTGACTTCAGCGGGCAGGCGGGCAGCCCCGCCGACCCACCCGCCCACGCCTAGCCCAGCAGGTCCAGGAGCCTGGAGCCCCGGCGCTGACGTGGCAGCAGCTTGAATCGCCGGAGCTCCTTTCGCTTCACCTTCGACTCCACGGCGCTGTGCACGGACAGCCGACCTGGACCCCGCAGGAGCAACCCGAGGGCGATGGCGCACAGGGCGAGGTTGAACTCGAAGCCGCCCTTGGTGTTGTCGAAGCCCTTGGAGCCATGGACCTTCGCGATGGCGAACGCCTGGGTGACGAGCACGGCCACCGCCGCGGGTCGGGTCGCGATGCCCAGGATGGCGCCCACGCCCGCGAGGACTTCGGTCACGCCCGTGGCCAGAACCAGGGGCCTGGCCGGCTTGAGGCCGAGCTGTTCGAAGAAGCCCGCGTGCTGCTCGGTGCCCTCCTTGCGCAGCTTGGCGATGCCATGCACCACCATGGTCGAGCCCAATGACAGGCGAGGAGGCAGCAAGGCCGCCGCCTTGAGGAGGTCCGGTTGCTCGGTCAGCGTCACGGAGTTCATTCCCTGTTCTCCTTGCTCGGGGGCCACGGGCCCGTCCGGGAAACCTGAGTACGTTGGGAACGCTCCATCCCCCCGGCACCCGTGCGCCGGCGCACCTCCCTCGGTGGACGACCGGGCCTTCGACCGCTCCGTCACACGGGAGTGAACTTCGCGCCCGTGGGCTTCAGCCGCTCCAGGGACTCCTTGATGTCCTCTGAGACGATGAGGGCGATGTCCCAACCTTCCGTGCGGAAGATCTTGGCATCGCCCACCTTGGAGGGGTCGATGCGAAGCCCCATCACGGATTTGTAGTCACCCACACGGTCTGGCTGGCCATGTTCGGGCAGCCAGTAACGCACCTCTTCGGACGCTTCGTCGTCGATACAGCGAAAGCGCTTCGTGACAACCAGGATGAGGTACTGGTCCGGCTTCCCCTGGATGTCGACTGGGATGAGTTGCACGTCGTCCGGAGCCAACTCCGCGAAGAGCGAAGCCATCTTGATATGGACGACGGGCACCGCACCTGTGCCCGCGATGCAGAAATCCAACGCCTTGCCTGGCTCGTTGATTGGCATCGAGAGACGACCCTCGACTCGGACAGGCTGTCCCGCCGTGAAGACATAAGGGTCCTCGATCTCATGACCCTGCGCGTCCTGGGGATCTCCCAGGTACCAGTACCCAGCTCGGACGTCCTCGTTCAGCCTGAAGTAGCGCACCCGTGGCATGGTGAAGGCTGTCTACCTCACTTCCCCTCCGTCACGAGCCTGTGGAGTTTCGTTCCCTGGGTCGAGACCTCGCTCGCCAGTTCCTTGAGTGTAGCGGTGAGTGACTCACGACAGGCCACCACGGTGCGGCACCTGCGCGTCGCATCCCGGAGTCTTTCGTGGACGGCCATGTGGTACTCCTCCGGGTGAGGCCCTTTGTGCCCCTCGACACGCACGATGTTCTCGGGGTCCTTCAACTCCATCCCCGCCTTCTTGAAGATGTCCCTGAACCTCGGGGTCCATGGGCCTCCACGAGCAGCGGACTTGCTGTTCTTGTTCGTCGCGAGGTGATGCTTCTCGGTGCGCCCGCTCCTCGACTCCGAGGACGCCATGGCGACCGCGTGAGGCGCCAGCACCACCGTGAAGCCCTCGGCCGACATCGCCACCGAGCGCACGCTGCCCACCGCCATGTACCGATAGCCCGCCTGCGACTCCACCGCGACCGCCGCCTGCGCCGAGCCCGGCAGCCCTGACGCCTTCGCCGCCAACCCCGCCGTGCTCCCAATCGCCGCCGTCGCGAGCATCATGAAGACTCGCGCCGAGTTCTCTCCGAGCACCTCGCCGTACGCCTCTCCCGCCGCGCTGAGCTCCTCGAAGCTCCGCGCCCGGTCCGCCTCGCGCACCAGCACCACCCAGCCATCCAGCACCCGCCACACCGTGTCCACGCCCAGGTACGCAATCGCTGTCGCCGTCAGCAGCGCCGCCAGACCCTTGGACACGGGCTCGGGCAGCGCCCACAAGAGCAAGTACATGCTCACGGACGACGTCACTGTCGCCAGCAACGCCTGGGGGTCCGTCGCATCCTCCAGCGCCTCCGCGGTCTCCTCCCACACCGCGTCCATCGCGATGGCCAGCGCCAACGAGTACCGGCCGTCACTTCCCAGCAACGGTCCCTCTTCCAGCAGGCGCAGACAGTCTCCAGGCTGCGACTTGCGCTCGCACCAGCGCCCGTAGTCCCGTGTCAGCGCGTCATCGGCGTACGTCTCCAGCAACCGGAGTCCTCCGACGTCCCCGTCCCCGCGCGGGATGAGCTTGAGGCTCTGCGGCTGGTACTCGTACACGCCACTTCGCTCCGGCACGCCGAAGCGCTCGCGGGCCTCTCTCAACGGATGCTCGAAGGGCCTCACGTCCCGAGCGAGCACCACCAGGGCCTCTTCGAACTCATCGTCGTCCAACTCCACCGGCCCCGCGTCATTGTCCTCGAAGGGCACGTGGACCTCTGGCGCGCCCTCGCCTGAGTCCAGTCGGACGACCCGCGTGCTCGAACAACCCACCAGGGTCAGTGCCAACAGCCACACGATGAAGCGATGCGCGCCCATCCAGCCCCCGTGCACATGACGTCGCGAGACTCGCGACGCAATAGCAGGGCGGTCCGACGTGCCATCGCACCGTCGGTCTCGGAATCACAGCCTCGGCCACCAGGTGGAGCTACGCCTGCTCCGAGAGCGGCGGATCCATGAGCGCGGCCACCTCCGCCGAGTAGCCCCCAGGTCCCTCTCCGTGGACCACGAGCGGCGGACGCACGGTGAGGCCCCGGTCCCTGTCTCGCACGGCCTGCACCAGGAAGCGCGTCGCCGGCGCCTCCACCCTCGAGTGCACGAAGCGCAGCACGCGCGGATGCAGCTTCGACTGCGCCAGCAACCCGAGCACCTCCGCCGCTCGCGCCGCCGGGTACACCAGGCTCACCAGTCCTCCAGGAGCCAGCGCGTACCGCGCCGCCGCGACCACGTCCCGGGCCTCACACGCCACCTCCGACTTGGAGATGGCGCGCTCGTCATCCGGACTGCGCACCCCCGCATCCGCCACCCGGAACGGCGGGTTCGACACGACCTGCACATACCCTCCACCCGTCACCTGCTCACGGATGCGCCGCAGGTCCCCGAGCAGCGGTCGCACCCGGGACTCACAGTCATTGAGCGCCACGGCCCGCGTCAGCCGCGCATGCACCGCGGGCTGCACCTCCAGCGCATCCACGGGCCCCAGCCCGAATTGCTTCACGAGCAGCAGCGACACCACGCCGCTGCCCGCACCCAGCTCCAATATCCGCCCCGAGCCCTGCGGGGACTCCGTGGCCGCGAAGGCCGCGAGCAGCACCGCGTCCAGCGTGAACCGATACCCATCCCGTCGCTGGAAGACGCGCACGCCCGAGGTGCCGATGGAGTCGAGCGTCTCGTCCGGGCCGGGCTGTGAGGCGGAGTCAGTCACGGGGGGACGCCATGCTCGCATCCTCGTCGAACAGGCGTCCACCCCGGGGACCGCCTCACGTCACGGTGTGTACACGACGGTCAGCACCGCGTTCGCCGAGTCCCGCACGAACAGGTACTGCGTCGCCGTCTGCTCCTGGCTGAAGCGCAGCCGCAGCTGCGTCCTGCCCGCCACGTTGATGGCCCCCAGGCCCGCCCCGCTGAAGTCCGCCGAGGCCCGCGCTCCACTGGTGAAACGCTCGATGCTCGCCACCGCGCTCGCGTCCGCCGCCGCCGCCCAGTCCGCGCCTTCCGTGGACGCTGCGTTGAACGTGCCGGACTTCACGTCGATGACCAACGTGTTCCCCGCCGGCGTGGACCAGGGGTCCCCCGAGCCCGACGAGTAGCTCACCGTGAGGAACGCCCGCGTCACCGTGGCCCCGTCCGGAAGCGCCGACGTGTCGAACGAGAGGAAGGAGCGGTTGTACTTCCCATCCGTCCCACGCCCGAGCGCCAGGTTCGTCAGCGTCCCGAGCACCGCGCCGCTGCCATCCGCGTTCGCCTTCAGGTAGCCGTCCTCCGCCGCGATGCTCGTGAAGCTCACGGTGACGGGCGCGGGAGGCACGCCGGCGTTGTCCACCGTGACGCTCGTGTCGTTGTCCGTCGCCGCATTCCCCGCGGCGTCATAGGCCCGGGCCCCCAGCGTGTGCGCGCCGTTCGCCACCGTCCGGCTGTCCCACGCGAGCTCGTACGGCGCCACCGTGTCCGTCGCCACCGGAGCACCATCCACCAGCAGCTCCACGCGGGCCACGCCCACCGCGTCCGTGGCGCTCACCGTCACCGTCACCGTGCCGCTCACCGTGGCCCCAGTCGCCGGAGACGTCACCTTCACCGTGGGAGGCGTGGTGTCACCGCCCGGCTCGCCGCCGCCCCCCGTGAGGCCGAAGAACTTCGCCTGGTGGTACACGGAGCACAGGTTCACATCCGTCACGTACGCGCCCACCGAGCCACAGGCCGTGGTGCTGCCCGGGAAGTTGAACTGCGCGTCGAACGCCACCGCGTGTCCCATGCCGGTGAGCTCCCACGTCTCCACCAGGGCCCGACCCGCGCCGTCGCGATAGACCTTGTGGGGAAAGCCGCCCACCGTCTCCGTCGTGTCCGGCGTCTGGTCGATGCCGTGCACGTTCGTCCACTGCTCCATCGCCTCGGTGCCGTTCATCGGCCGCACCGTGAAGTCACTGGTGCCGTACCAGATGGACACCGGAGGACGCGGGCCCGCGTAGCTCGGGTAGCCACCGCGCGCCAGGTCCCCCCAGGCCGCGGGCGTCTTGTCCAGGCCGCTCATGCACGTGAAGGCCGCGTTCACCGACGTGGAGCAGCGGTGGGGTCCACCCGCGTTGATGGCGCCGGCGCGGAAGACATCCGGGTAGACGGCGAGCAGCGAGGACGCCATGTAGCCGCCCGCGGAGAAGCCCGTCACGTACACCCGCGACGCGTCGATGGAGTAGGTGGCCTTCATCGCATCCACCATCTGCTTGATGGACAGCGCCTCGCCCGCGTCGCGCGTGGTGTCTCCGATTTCGTACCAGTTGAAGCAGCTGGTGCCGCTGTTGCTGCCCTGCTGCTGCGGATACACCGCGTAGAACTTGTAGACGTTGGCCGCCGCCGTCCAGCCGCCCAGCTCCATGCCCGTCGCGTTCTGCGTACAGCCGTGGAGCACCACCACCAGCGGCGCGTTGGCCGGCATGTCCGAGGGCACGTGCCGGAACATCAGCAGGTTGCCCGGGTTGCTACCGAAGCCCGTCACCTGGGTGAGGGCCTGCTCGGAACTTTCGAGCACCGAGTCACCCGAGAGGCCGACCTCGGTTCCGCCACAGCCGAGCGCGCCCAGGCCGAGCGCCACGGTGAAGGTGAAGCACGTCGAGGAGAGTCGAGAACGCCACGACGACATGGTGCCTCCCGGGCCGTCGAGGGGAAGGGGGATGACGGCCGCGAGCGGCAACGTGACTCCCCCGCACAACCCTGATTCAAGGCGCGCCGCGTCGCCCGGTCCCTGAAACCTGAACCAGGGTTCATTTCAGCGCACCGCGTCGGGCGCCCTGGAACCTGAACCGTCCTTCAGCTCACCTTCACTCGGAGAACCGGTCCGGACAGGCCCGTCGACGGATTGTTCTCCCGACGTCAGCGGTCACCCGCAAAGAAGACGACCTCGCCAACATCGATTCAGGGCCGGGGCCATCCGCGATGGACAGGGCGGGGTCGCAGGAGTCCGCCCCGGTGGGCTGCTGTCATCCCGTCACACCCGTAACCCGCGCCCGGCATGAGGCTCTCCGCACGTCCCACGGAGGCACGCGCCCCGCCCTCCCGAACGATGGCGCGGACAGGGCCGGGGCATCCACCACGAGCCCCGGCCCAGCACACCGCGCCCGGACCTCAGGCCTTCGGACGCCGTGCCGCGAGCCGCTCGGCCACGTCGAGGACGCGGGCCTCGATGCACACGTCATCCAGGTGGTTCGCCTCCACCAGGCCCGTGGGGCTCGTCACGTTCACCTCGGTGAGGTAGTCGCCGAGCACGTCGATGCCCACGAGCAGGAGCCCGCGCTTGCGCAGCTCCGGCTTGAGCCGCTCGCAGATCTCCAAATCGCGCGCCGACAGCACCGCCTTGTGGGGCGTCCCCCCGGCGGCCATGTTCCCGCGGTGGTCGTCCCCGGACGGCACGCGCAGCACGCCGCCCACGGGCTCACCGTCCACCAGGATGATGCGCTTGTCGCCCTGTCGGCTCTCCGGGATGTACGCCTGCGCGACGACGGCCTCGCGGCCTCCGCTGGTGAGCAGCTCCACGGCGGAGCGCGCGTTGCGGTCCCCCGGCGCGAGGAAGAGGATGCCCTTGCCGCCGAAGCCATCCACCGGCTTGAGGATGGTGCCCTGCGCGTTCCTCGCGATGAAGTCCAGGAGCACCGGCAGCTCCCTCGTGATTCGCGTGTCCGGCATCAGGTCCGGGTAGCGCAGACTGAAGAGCTTCTCGTTCGCGTCGCGGATGCCCGCCGGGTCGTTGATGTAGACGGGCGGGCGGTCCCCACACAGCTCCACCAGCTGCGTGGCGTGCAGGAACTCCGCGTCCACCGGCGGGTCCTTGCGCAGGAACAACACGTCCACCGTCGACAGCTCGCGCGGCGCCTCGTCCAGCACGTCGAAGTGCCGTCCCAGCTCCCGGCGCACCGTGACGTGGCGCATGCGCGCCTCCGCCACCCGACCGTTGAAGCGCAGCCACCCTTGCTCGAAGTAGACCACCCGGTGGCCCCGCTTCTGCGCCTCCAGCATCAGCGCGAAGGTGGAGTCGTGGTCCACCCTCACCGTCTCGAGGGGGTCCATCAGGAAGCCAAGGGTGAGCGGGGCCATGGGTCTCGAAAGGAAGGATGAGGGGGCGCGAAGATAACAGGCCCCCTCGTCATCGCAGCGGATTCACACCCCTCAGGGCAGGTCCTGCCAGCTCTCGAATTTGCTCACCGTCGTCTCCCCGGCGCTGATGACCACGGGCAGGGAGCGCGACTTGCCCTGGGGGTCGACGATTCTCAGCGTGTGCTTGCCCACCGGCACGGAGACCCCCAAGAGCGGCGTCACGCCGAGCTTCTTGCCTCCCAGATACACGGGCGCCGACTGCCCCGTGATGTTGAAGGTCAGCTTGCCCGTGGCTCGCGAGGGCCTGGTGCGCTCCGGCTTCGAGCCCTCGTCCGGCGGCTCCCCCTGCGCGCCGACGTTCCTCGGCGCGGGCTCCGGCTTCGCTCCTGGAACAGGTTCATCGGGGCCCGGCCCCAGGTTCCCCAGCATGGCCCCGGGCTGGATGGGACGCAGCCTGGCGTCCTGCGGCTCCTCCTCCCGCACGGGCACCATCGTCGCCGAGTCATCCAGCGCGCGGCTCAGCTTCACCGCGCCATAGATGCCTCCGCCGAGGATGCTCAGCAGCACCAGCCCCCAGAGCACATTGGACCGGAGCTTCTGCGCGGGCGTGAGCTCGTCACCGTCCAGCGGCGGCGGCGCCTCGGTCTTCACCGTCGACACCTTGCGCGAGGGCTTCTTGCCGCCCTTCATCGGCGTGTTGCCCGACCGGGGCGTGGCCATCTCCTCGCGCACCGGCAGGTACGGCCCGTCATCCCCGCGCAGGGCGCGCTTCGCGGAGTCCACCATGAGCGAGCTGGCCGTGCCGTCCACGCTCTCCAGCAGCGCGCGCGTGGCCGCCATCCGCTCCGCGAACATCTCCTTCATCAGGGTGGCGCGGTGCTCCGCGTCCTGCATCAGCGTCCCCGCCGCCGCCTCCAGCGCCCGCGCCATGTCCCGCCCGTTGGCGAAGCGCTTCTCACGGCTGCGCTCCAGCGCCTGCATCACCACCTTGGAGATCTGCTCCGACACGTGCGGCGTGACGTGTGAGGGCCAGGGGATGGGCGCCTCGAGGATCTTCATCATCTCGTCGCGCTCCGTCCTGCCCGCGAACAGGCGCGCGCCGGTGAGCATCTCGTGCAGCATCACCCCCACGGAGAACAGGTCGCTGCGCCCATCCAGCTTCTCGCCGCGCACCTGCTCCGGGGACATGTAGCCGGTGGTGCCCTTCACCGTGCCCGCGTGCGTGCGCTCCAGGCTGTTCTTCGCCTTGGCGATGCCGAAGTCGAGCAGCTTCACCATGCCGTCGTACGTCACCATGATGTTCTTCTGGGCGACGTCGCGGTGGATGACGGGGCTGGGCTCGCCCGAGGGCGCGGTGAAGGTGTGCGCGTAGTGCAGCGCCATGCAGACGTCGCGCGCCACCGACAGCGTGAAGCCCAGCGGCACCGGGCGATGGTGGCGCAGGCACGCGCTCGTAATCTGGTTCAGGTTCTGCCCGGCGATGAACTCCATCGCCAGGAAGAGGCCGTCCTCCTCCTGCCCCAGGTCGAACACCTGCGCGATGTTCGGGTGGTTGAAGGCCGCGGTGATGCGCGCCTCGTCCAGGAACATCCGCTCGAACTGCTCGTTGTCCCGAGCGTCCGGCAGGATGCGCTTCACCACCACGTACTTGCGGAAGCCACCCGGACCCGAGGTGAAGCCGAGGAACAGCTCGGCCATGCCACCCACGGACAGCTGCGTGACGACCTCATACTTCCCGATGCGCTCGCCCCGATAGAAATCGATGGGTCAACCCTCCTCGCCAGCGCCCCGCCACCGGAGCCGCAA
Source organism: Myxococcus sp. MH1 (assembly GCF_059738865.1). Lineage (NCBI taxonomy): Bacteria > Pseudomonadati > Myxococcota > Myxococcia > Myxococcales > Myxococcaceae > Myxococcus > Myxococcus sp. MH1. Next base: position 23,811 of record NZ_AP026947.1, read on the forward strand.
CGCCGCCGAGGATAACAGGCTTGTATGGCGCGGACCTGCGGTGAGAACACGCCGTCACCCACCGTCTTCCCGTCATCCACCACGAGCCTGTGGATGGCCTGTGGACAGCGGGGGGATGGCTGTGGAGAAACCCCGGCGTGGATCAACCCCTGTGGGTGGCCGGGGGAAACCGCCAATTTACCCACATGTAGCATCGCGCGAATTCGTCAGTCATCCCGAGAGCTTGCTGACTTGTCCCCAACTCCGTGCCCTCTACTTCTTCCACCACTTGATCAATACCCCATCTCCCTTTTGAAGAAGCAGACGGTGCCTGTGACTTGCGCCTGTGGATGAGCGCCACACGGCTGTAACACCCTGGCATCCGGGCACGCGGGCGGCGCCCACGGCGGCACGCGGGCCTCCAGGCGCGAAGCCATCAGGAGCCCACGCCGGCAGGCCTCGCCAGGCGGCCGTGGAGGGCCCTGGGGCGCGCGCCGGGCCTTCGCGGGCACACCGGGAGCTTCCCAGGTCGGAACAGGGCGCCAGCAGGCGCTGGGGGCCTTGGGCCTTGGACGCTCAGGTCAGCGCGGCGCGCAGACGCTCGAGGAGGCCGGGCAGGGCCATGAGCAGTTCACGGTCCGTGTGCTCCAGGGCATTGCGGAGGATTTCGAGGTCCTCGGCCGAGCGCTCCGCGTTCACCATCCGCTGGAGCATGCGCAGCCGCTGGTTGCGCAGCACGAGGCGCGCGAGGGTGTCCTCCAGCTCCTCGCCGAGCGCGTCATCCAGCTGCAGGTCGCGGCTGATGAGCTCGCGCAGCTGCTCGACCAGATAGGTCAGGTCCCAGGATTCTTCGTAGCCGGCCCGTCGAGACATTGCTTCCACGCATCGCCGGGCTCAGCCCAGCGCTCGAGCCCGGGAGAGCCCGGCCAGGGTCAGCCGGGCACGGGACGGGTCCATCTCCACGGTGACGTGGCACTCGTCGAAGTCCAGGTTCAGCGCATACGGCTCCGACGCGGGCAAAAGGCCGCGCTCCTGGTGCGCCAGCGCGGCCATGCGGAAGAGCTCCGACAGCAGCGCCTGCCGCGTCTTGGGCGTCAGCCCGTCCACGGTGCCTTGCAGGCTGCGTGGGATGAGCACGGTGAAGGCCTGGGAGGACGTAGAGCCCGTGTCGGCGACGGAGGTCATGCCGGCGCCGATTGCGAGAACCGTACCTTTCCTGGATCCAACCATTCCGCGCGGTTGGAGTGGGTCGGCCGCGACCGTCTGAAAAAATCACAGGGTGTTCGTGGCCGCGGTCTGAAGTGTCTTCGGGAAGGCGCGCCTTCCGGGCCTCCACCGGCTTCCATTACCCGAGTGGATGAGGATTCCGTCCGACGTTCATCTCTGCGGCGAGCTTGCGACTTCAGGGTGCTGGTGGCGCGGCGTCCGCCGCGGTGTCCGGTGAGGGCCCTGGGGAGGTCTTGGAAGTCGTCACGCAGGGAACGTGTGTCGCCACGTGCTGGCGTGAGCGCGCCGTGACGCGAGCGTTCAGCAGCCGAAACGCGCGGGCCGCGTGGGAGGCGATGGCGGACAGGCGCGAGGTGCTCACCCCTCGCATCACGGGGAGCCCGGGGCTATACGCGGAGGGCTGGAGTCCGGGAGGCACCCATGGCGCGCGCGACGAGCACAGGCGGGGCGGGGTGGGCCGTCATCGTGATGGCGGTGGTGTTGGGCACGGGGCTTGTCGCGTGCCGCGAGGACCCGTCGCTGGTGGGCGCGCAGGGTCGGCTGCGGTTGTCCGTCGACCGGCTCGACTTTCCCTTCGCGTATCCGGGTGGCACGCGTGAGGCGGAGGTGCGCGTGCTCAACGCGGGGCGCGCGCCGCTGGACGTGACATGGACCGCGGTGGAGGCCCCGTTCTCGCTGGTGGAGGGGCTGCCCTCGCGCGTGGGGATGGAGGAGGTGCCCGTGCGGGTGCGCTTCGGTCCCCGGGCCATCGGCACGTTCGAGTCGCGGCTGGTGGGCACCGCGTCGGATGGAGGACGCGTGGAGCTGGTGCTCGCGGGCGAGGCGCGGCCGACGCCCGACTGTGTCCCGGTGGTCTGCGCGACCTCGACGTTCGACCCCGTCACCGAGCGCTGCGTGGAGACGGTGTCGCCGGACGGCACCGCGTGCAACCCGGGCAGCGCGTGTCTCACCATGGCCACCTGTCAGCAGGGGCGGTGTCGAGGGCAGGAGCGGCCGTGTGACGACGGCAACGCGTGCACCACGGATGCGTGCCATGCGCTGGATGGGTGCCGCTCGGTCCCGGCGCCGCCGTGTCCCGGGGGTGGGCCGTGCCAGGTGGGCACGTGCGACCCGAAGCTCGGGTGCGGCCTGGCGGATGCGCTCGATGGCACCTTCTGCGGGACGGAGCGCGGCTGCGACGCGGCGGACGTGTGCATCGAGGGCGCGTGCGCGCGGAGGGACTTGCCGGACGGCTTCGTCTGCGCGTCGGCCAGTCCGTGTCAGGCGGAGGGCCGGTGTCGCGGGCCCGTGTGCGAGCGCCCCGCCGCGGTGACGCTGGCGCCGGACTGGAGCCTCGACGCGGCGGCGTACCCGCGCAACCTGCATGATTTGCTGGTGGGGCCCGAGGGGGACGTGACGCTGTCGGGCTTCTACGAGTCGGCGCTGCTGGACGCGGCGGCGCCGACGCCCATGCTGAGCCGGGACGCGGCCCGGCGGTGCATGCTGTGGAATGACCGGCTGTTGTGCATGGATTTGCCCGAGGACGGCACGGTGTCGCTGATGGAGCGGTACACGGGGGTGCCCCGGTGGACCTTCACGCTGGGGGACGCGCGGCCGGACATCCGGCAGCGCACGGAGACGCTCTTCCTGGCGCGGCTGGCGGTGATGGCGCCGGACCGGCTGGCGGCGCTCTTCGAGGCGTATCCCGCGGGGGAGCGGCGCGAGACGTTGTGCCGCATGTACTTCCTGGTGGTGTTGGACGCGTTCGGACAGATGGTGTCCGCGCAGGAGCTGACGGACCCGCTGTTGTCCGAGTGCAACCACCCGCACCCGTTCGGCGTCGTGTCCGACGCGGCGGGGGATTTGTATGTGTCCTTCTCGCAGACGCTGAACGTGGGGGCGCCGCTGCATGCGGGCGCGCCTTCGTTGTTGATGGCGTTCTCGTCGGACGGGGTGCCGCGCTGGCGCAAGTCCCAGGGGCAGCGCGCCGGAGAGCTGGCGGTGGTCGACGGGCTGCTCTTCGCGGAGTGGGGCGGGCAGGCGCTGCGCACGGCGGATGGCTCGGTGGCAGGGACGATTCCGCAGGTCTTCGGCCGCGTGGTGGCCACGCGCGAGCGACTGGTGCCGAGCGCGCCGGGCACGACGGTGAATGTCGGCGACGAGGGCAACGCGCCCGCGCCCACGCAGCTGCGGGGCTTCGCGCTGCCGTCACTGAGCCCCGTGTGGACGTACTCGCTTCGCTCGGGACAGTCGCTCACCACGAAGGAGCTGCGGCTGGCGACGTGGCCGGAGACGCCGGGGCTGCCACCGAGAACGCTGGTGCTCACCACGGCGACGGATGCGGACGACGCGCAGCTGCTCGTGGGCGTGCGGGTCTCCGACGGCAGCGAGGCGTTCCAGTGCCGGTTGGACTACCAGGCGCGCACCATGCCCCAGTTGCTGGAGCTGGCGCCGGGCGCGCTGCTGATGATGGATGGGGCCGAGACGTGCGGCGAGTGCGACCCGCCGTTCGCCTCCAGCCAGGCGCGCTTCCAGCGCTTCCCGATGCCGGGATTGCTGCCCGCGAACGAGCCCTGGCCCGGGACCTTTGGTGGGCCGGGACACGACCATCACGAGGGCGCGGCCCACTGAGCCTCGTAGTGGATGCAGCCCAGGGGCGCGCGGGACGACGAGCTCCAGCGGAAGGTGCCGATGATGTCCACGCGGGTGGGGTCCACGCGTGAGGGGAGGATGCGGAACTCCACGCCGCGTCCCACGGGGGGCAGCACCAGCCCGTGCCACCTCAGCGTGCCGCCTCGCAGCCGGATGCCGCCGTCGTCGAGCACCGACACGTCCAGCGCCAGGTCGAGGCCGTGCTCGACGAAGACCTCGTGGAGCTGGTTGCCTCGCAGGACGAAGTCCGAGTCGAAGCTGCGCAGGGCTCCGTCGCAGTACAGCTCGCGGACGAAGTGCATCGAGCCATCGGCGCGGCGGAAGGTCCGGAAGCGTCCGGGGAACGTGCGTGCCCCGTGCTCGAAGAGGCCCTGGCCCGACAGTCGCGTCGCGACCCAGGCCAACACCCGCGCGGTGCGCGAGGAGAACGTCACCGAGGCGCGCACGTTCCAGGCGCCCGGGTTGGCGTAGAAGCGGATGACCCGCTCGTCCACGCGGGACACCTCCGGGCCCATCGCGCTCGCGAGCAGGGACCAGGCATCCGAGGGTCTCGTGCGCTGTCCCCGATGCAGCGCCTTCACGCCCCGCCGGTACACTCCCGCCGCCGTCCACGCGGTGAGGAAGCTCGAGAGCAGCAGCCACGCCGCGCGGCGCTCGCCGACGAGGCCCGGGGCCCGATGCCAGCGCGGCAGGCACAGCGCGCGCAGCGTGGCCCAGGCGTAGTGACGCAGGAGCACCCAGCCCGCGCTCGTCAGCCGCACCACCGAGAGCGCGAGCCCGTGCGCGATGGCGCTCTCCCCGGGCACCGCGCCCGCCAGCGCGTGCTGGTCGAAGAAGCGCGCGCCCAGCGTCATCTCCACGTGCTGGACGAGCAGACGCCACAGCGGCTCGCGCTCATGGGCTCGAGCCTCCTCGAGGAACGCCGCCTCATGACCGAGCTCGCGTCCGCGCGCGACATCGACCATGTGGGCTTCAATCCATTGCTCGTCGCGCACCTCCATCGGCAGGCCCTCGGTGCATGCGCTCGCATACGCGCTCCACTCCGGCGTGCGAGGCAGCCCGGTCTCATCCACCGGCATGACCGCGGCGCCCAGACGGGCGAAGGGCTCGGACACGCCCCAGAAGCGGCCCAGCGTCACGGCGCTGGCCGCGAGCAGGTGCACCTGGGCCATGCGGCATGGATTCACCCGGTAGAAGTCCGCGAGCAGCCCGAGCGACAGTCGACAGGCGCGCTGACGCAGGACGAAGCCATGCAGTGCCTCCGTCGAGGCGTGGGGGAGGGCGTCCCGCGCCTCGTCGAGCTCCTCCTCGTGGAACGTGTCCTTCCACGAGGCTGCTCCCATGGCATGAGGCAGCGCTTCGCGTGCCTCGGCAATCGCCGCCGCTTGGAGCGCGCCTTCTCGCGACGTGGCCTCCGTGGCATGAGGCATGGCTTCGCGTGCCTCCGCGAGAGCCGCCGCTGCCCGGAGCGCCCCCTCTCTCATCGGCTCATGGGCGTCGGCGTGACGCGCCAGACTCGCCACCCGCGCCTCGAACGTCCTGGCTCCCACGCTCACGGCGACACCTCCACGAGCCGCGCCCCCGGAGCCGGCGCCGTGCCACGCGCCCCCCCACCCAGCCAGCTCCGCGCCGCGTCCGGCGCAGGCTGCCTGCCCAGCGTCCGCGCGAGCACGAACAGCGCGAACCGCCACCGCGAACGCCCTCGCTTCGTGGCCTGTTCATCTCCCGCGCACCACCGCCGCAGCGTCTCGAATCCCCACTCCGTCCCCAGCCGCATGATGGGACGGAAGAGCACCGCATCGAGCACCTCGCCCAGCACCCCATGCCGCGTCTGGTAGTCGAACACCGTCTTGAAGAACGTCCCCTCGGGACGGCGCTCGTACAGCCACACCCCGCGCCCCCGCAGGATGGGGCTGCGCCAGTCCTCCGAGCCGAACTCGAACGTCGAGCGCACGTTCGGCGTGTTCGCCAGGTAGCGCCCCCACCCCACGATTTCGAGCCCGAAGCCCAGGTGCGTCCGGTAGTCCATCCAGTGGAACCCCCGCGCGTCCTGCTCCGGCAGATACCGGATGGAGGTGAAGCGCACGTCCCAGGCCACATGCAGCGCCGGCTCCTGCGTCCGCTCCCACACCACCTCCACCGGCGCGGGGATGAGCACCTCCGCGACAATCCTTTGGAGCGCAGGTCGACGCGTTGGCACCCCCGTGGCTCGACGCATCGCCCACCACCGGCCCGCGTCCCGGGTGAAGGTGATGAGCGCCGTCACCCCCATCACCGTCATCAGCGCGCGCAGCGCCACCGGCACGTCGGCAGGCTCCCACCGCACCCCCGTGGGCAGCAGCCGGTCCCCCCACACCGCCTGGAACGTGGCCATGAGGTACAGCCCCACCAGCACGCTCAACACCACGTGCGCGAAGTACTCCCCCCGGGGCAGGCCCCCCTGCGGCGCGCGGCTGTCCTTCTCCTCCCAGACGTCCGCGAAGGCGACCCCGACGTCCGCCGCGTACAGCACGACCAGCGCCCCCAGCGCCCACCCCTGGAAGCGCACGTGCGGCACCCAGAGGAACTGCAGCGCGTAGATGAGGTGCCGCGCCGTGTGCCAGAAGACCTCCCGCTGGCACTCGGCGCGCTCGTGCAGCCGGCCGCGCCAGTGGTGGAAGTAGACGACGTCGAAGGCTCCCAACCATCCGATGACGAGCAGCAGGTAGAAGGCGACGTGCATGCCCACGCCCCGGTGCAACGCCGTGGCCAGGGCCACCCGCCCTCGCAAACCTCGGAAACGTCAGGGATTCAGAGGATTCAAAGCGAAGGTCCGTCAACAGCGTGGACAGCGCCGACAACGGGCGTTGTCATCCCCAACTTCTCCACAACGCTTCCGGGTGTGGGCGGCCTTCACCCGGGCTCCGTGCCGGCGCGTCATGAACGGTGCTTCAGGTGTCGGCGGTCCGCGACCCGCGTCGCCAGAGAGGGTCCGGGTCCGCTGTCAATCGCCGACCTGGGGTTTCCGCGCGATTTTCCCGGACGGATGGTGAACGAGGGCCCGTTCAGCGCCCGTCCTGACACGACACCCCCCGCGTCACCGACCCTGCGGGTGGACATGCCGCGCGTACCCGATATTCTTCGCCCCATCGTTGCGTTGAAAGACGTGGACGTGTTCCACCTTGCCCACGCGAGGCCTGACCGGAAATGCCCCCCTGGGTTCCGGCGCTGGTGTGGAAGGAGTGCGGTTGCCCGGACGACCTTGGAGGTCCGGCGTGCGGCGGCTCCGTTGCAGTGTGGGGGGTCTGCTCGGGCCCCGGGGGGAAGAGATTTCCCTGGGGCCCGAGTCACCTCGTCCCTGCCTACGGCCGCGCCTTCGCCGTGCCCGCGGGCGCCTTCGCCACGAAGGCCTCCAGCCAGGTCACCTCGTCGCGGGTGATTTCCATCAGCAGCTCCTCCGTCAACGCCGCCACCGGCCAGCGCTCCAGCGCCGTCTGGTTGAACGTCTTCAGGGTCTGCTCCAGCGCCTCGATTTGCTTCAGCGTCAGCGCCCGGCCCGCCTCGTCCCCCATGTCCTGCGCCCCGCCGCGCACCAGCTGGAAGCCCGCCATCCGCTCCACCAACGTGGGCTGCCGCACCAGGCTGGCGCCGATGTCCCGGGTGATGCGACCCAGGCGCTTGAGCCCCTCGGGTGACAGCGAGCCCCGCGTGCCCACGTTGCGCGTGCGCAGGATCCACGTGCCCCGCTCGCCCAGCACGCGCTTGGACACCGCCATCGCCGCCGCGCTGGCGTCCGGCACCCCCACCTCGCGCAGCAGCTCGCGCGAGCGCACGTAGCCGTCGTGGAAGGACGTCTCCCGCCAGGCCGGCAGCGTGGACAGCTTCTCCAGCGCGTCGATCTCCGCCGCCGTCAGCTCGCTGCCGGACTCCGTGTCACCCAGCAGCAGCAGCAGCTGGAGCTGCATCGAGCGCGGGTGCGCCCGGACCAGCGCCTCCAGCTTCTCGCGGAAGACGGTCCGCGCCCGCTCGTACTCGGACTCCGGCAGCGCCTCGCCGCGCAGCGCGTCCCGCACCGCCACGTAGAGGTCCGGGTCCTCCAGCCGGGGCACCTGGTTCAAGAGGAACAGGGCCTGCTCCGGCTCCAGCTTGCGCGTGGCCAGCGCCAGCCTCAGCCGGGTGTCGTCGGACGTGGCGCGCGCCCACGCGGCCTTCTCCCAGTCCGCCAGGGCCGGGTCCGGCGGCAGGGGCGTGGCTCCCGGCAACAGCTCGCTCTGCCGGAAGTCGGGACGGCCCAGCTTGTCCCACGCGTCGCGGAAGGCCTGCTGCCAGGTGCCGGCGTCGGGCGCGCGCCGTCGCTCACGCAGCGCCTCCAGCAGCGCCACCTCGGGGCTCCCAGGGGCCTCGGCCTTCAGGCGCTCCAGGACCTCGGCGGCTTCCGGGTCATTGCCCTCCTGCAGCGCCAGGCACACGTGCACCAGCAGCGCGGGCGCGAAGCTCGGGGCGAGCATCGTCGCCTCGCCGAGCGACTCGCGGGCCTTCTTCGAGTCACCACTGGCGGCGAAGCGCGCGGCCCGGTCCGTGTGGCGGAGGACCTCCGGCGACGCGGTGTACTTCACGGCGCGCGGGCCCTTGGGCGCGGGGAGCTCCGGGTGCGCATGCCCGTCATGCGGCCCGTGTTCGTCATGCGCGGGGCTCGGCGCGCGGGCGCTCCGGACATAGAGCGCGCCTCCCGCGGCCAGCGCCACCGCCAGCCCCACGCCACTCCACACCGCGGCTCTGCGTCCCGAGGTGCCCTGCGAGGAAGGTGGAGGAATCGGGTCCGTCATGGCGCGGCTTCTCCGGGGGTGGGGGAGGCCGCATTCCAATCGGCCCCGCCCCGTCGGAGCAAGGTGGCCCTCTTCCCAGGTGGGAGTGTCCTTCCCTACCCAGGTGGAAGACGCCGCGCTTCGCGCGGGCGCAAGGCCCGCCGTGCCTCAGTCCTTCGCGTAGAGGACGCGGCTGCCGCCGCTGGCCTGGACCTGGGTGCGGTCGGGACGGGAGACGCACTTCACGGTGGTGCCGCCGCTGGCCTGGACCTCAAGGCTCTCTGACGGGTCCGCCTCCACCTGCGCGCCGCCGCTGGCCTCCACCTCCAAATCCTTCAGGCCCGCGAGCTTCATCGCCTTGACCACCGCCCCGCCGCTGGCCTCGATGTCCAGCTGCTTCGCGCGCCCCTCCAGCTGGACGGTGCCCCCGCCGCTGGCCTCCAGGTCCAGCTTGCGCGTGTCGATGCCCCGCAGGTCGATGGTGGCGCCGCCGCTGGCCTCGATGGAGAAGTCCTCCGAGGTGGCCACCTCACCCTGCGCCGAGCCGCCGCCGCTGACGGAGACCTCCTCCAGCCGCGGCACGGTGATGAAGAGGCGAACCTTGCCGCCGTTGAACGCGTCGCGGAGGCCCTTGCGCTCCACCTTCGTGGCGAGCTCGCCGTCCTCCACCTCGAGCTCCAGGCGGGACAGCAGGTCCGCGGGGCCCTCGACGCGCACGGACTTGGGGCCCACCTTGAGCTCGGCCTTGATGCCGTGGCCCACCTCGATGCTGTGGAAGTCGGGGACGTCCCGCGTCTGCGCGTCCCCGGCCCAGGCGGCTCCGGCGAACATCATCAGGGGGACGAGCAGGGACATCCGGGCGGTCTTCATGGCGTGCTCCCAAAGGGCCGTGGAGCCCGGCAGGGGCTCCGTCATGCCGGGCTACGCACCATGCCGGGAACGATTGCTACTGACGGGACAACATCTCGAGCGGCACCCTCATGGAGGTGGTGTCGCCGGGCTTGATTTCGACCGTCAGCTTGAGTGCCCTGCCTTCCTCGTCCACCAGCTTCAGGGTGTGCTTGCCCGAGGGCACGTTCACCTTGAACAGCGGCGTCTCCCCCAGCAACTGCCCGCCCAGGAACACCTGGGCCTGGGGCTCGGTGCTCAGCGTGAGGAAGCCCGGCTCGCTGGTGGCCGGGGGAGCGGAGTCCCGGGGCTGGGCGCGCTTGTTGGGGGTGCGCGGCGCCTTGGCGCGCGGCGAGGACTTCTCCTCACTCACAGGGGTGGCGGTGTCCGCGACCTCCGTCTCGGCGGGAGCCTCCGGCGCGGCCTCTTCCGGCGCGGAAGCGGGGGGCCCCACCGGTTCGGGCGGTGGCTCCACGGGCCTGCCGGCGAGGGCACCCTGGGTGGGAGCGCTCTCTGCCTTGGGAGCGGGCGCGGGCTTCTTCACCTGCTCCGGAGGCAGCGGCGTCACGCGGGGCGCGAGCCCCAGGAGGGGCCGTACCCGGTTGGAGACGACTCCACCGTCGAGCCCCAGTCCCACCACGGCGGTCCCCACCGCGAGCAGCACCAGCACCGTGGCCAGGACCTTGAGGCCGACCCGGGAGCGCGCCGCGGAGACGCCGTTCAGCGTGTGGACATGGGAGTCGTTGTCCTCGGCCTCCGCGAGTGGGGGGGTCCGCCGGTTCTCCTGGGAGGAGCGCGCGGGCTTGGTGGTGGCCTCCAGGTTCGGGTCCGGCGTCTGTAAGGACGCGGGCAGCTGGGCCTGGGTCCTGCGACGAGGAGCCGGGGCGCGGCGGGACGGGCCCGAGTCGGAGGAGGAGAGCGAGGCCACGCGGACCATGGCGGTCTCCTCGTTCCGGGCGGGCGGCATCGGAGCGGGCACCTGGGCGCGCGGGGCCTCCATCGTCCGGCCGGAGCGGGGACGTGAGTCGTTGCGCAGCGTGGTGTCGTCCCCTGCCGAGGGGCGCGAGGGCGGAGGAGGCGGCGTGCGCGCGGGCCCGGGGGACGGCGCGGCGGAGCGCGTGGGGCCCGAGGTCGTCAGCGCGGCCGGCGGAGGAGGAGGCGTGCGCGCGGGCCCGGGAGACGTCAGCGCGGGGCGCCCCGGCTGGGTGCGGGCCGTGTGCGTCTCATCGTCGGGAGGCCGCGAGGGCAGCGTCTCCGAGGGCGGCGGCGGACGCGAGGGCTCGTGACCGGCGCCCCGGCTGCCCAGCTTCTTCTGGGGCGGCGCCCGGAGCACGGCCTTGCGAGGAGGCTCCGGGTCCGGGGGCGGCGGCGGTGGAGGCGTCGTGGGGAGCGCCGTCGTGGTGGCCCGGCGCGGCGTGGGCTGGGCGCTGGACTGCGGGCCGGACGACTTCACCGTGGGAATCGTCCCCGAGGCCCGACGCGGCATCGGCGCCGAGTCCGGGGGGCCGGAGGTTGTGTTGACGGTGGGAGGCTCGGGGACGTCGGGCGCGGTGGGGGGACTGCCGCCCATGGCCAGCATCTGCGCGACGTTCGTCTCGCCGGTGACGTCGCCCGAGGCGGGGCCGGCGATGAGGAGCTGACGGGTCTGCTCGCGCCGGTCGGCGAAGAGGCGGCGCATCACCTCGCTGCTCTGCTCGGGGTGCCAGATGAGCGGGCCCACCGCGCGCTCCAGGGCGCGGGCGAACTCCAGCGTGGAGGCGTAGCGGTCCTCGCGCCGCCTCGACAGCGCGCGCAGGACGATGGCGTCCAGCTCCGGCGGTATCTGCTTGTTGGCGCGAGAGGGCGGCGTCACCTCGCACTTCAACACCGCGTTCATCATCGCCTCGGCCTGCTTGGCGTAGAACAGCCGCATGCCGGTGAGCAGCTCGTGCAGCACCACGCCCAGGCTGAACAGGTCGCTGCGCGCGTCCAGCGGGTCGCCCATGATCTGCTCGGGCGACATGTAGCCGCTGGTGCCCTTCACCATGCCCACCGCGGTGCGGCTGGCGCGCGCCAGGCTCTTGGCGATGCCGAAGTCCAACAGCTTGGTGACGCCCTCGTACGTCACCATGATGTTCTTCTCGGCCACGTCCCGGTGGATGACGGGCGAGGGGTGGCCGAGCGGGTCCGTGAAGGTGTGCGCGTAGTGCAGCGCGACGGCCGTGTCGCGCACCGCCATCAGGCTGAAGCCCATGGGGATGGGGTGGTTGGCCTGCCGGCACGCGCGCGCCACCTCCACCAGCGTGGCCCCGGGCACGAACTCCATCGCCAGGAACAGCTCGCCCTCGGCGATGTCCAGGTCGAAGACCTGGGCGATGTGCGGATGGTTGAACGCGGCCGTGACCTTGGCCTCGTCCAGGAACATCCGGATGAACTCTTCCTCGCCCCGGATGTCCGGCAGGATCTGCTTGAGCACCACCAGCTTGCGGAAGCCCGCGAGCCCACGCTGCGACGCGAGGAAGATCTCCGCCATCCCGCCCGTGGACAGGCGGCTGAGCACCTCGTACTTGCCCAGCGACCGGCCCCTGGAGGCATCCGGCGCGAGCGGCAGCGTCGTCCCACTCATCGGAAGGCGCCGAATCTACACCGGCACCCGGACGGACGCGAAAGTCGCGGTCGAAGAAAAGTCCACGAATATCGACATCACGCCGACTTCAACGAATTCTTGATGTCGGGTTCAGGTGCGGCGTGCCTGCGGGGAGGGCTTGCGGGAAGGGTGGCGGCGAGGGCGTTGAGCAGGCGCAAATCCGAGCGGGACAGGCCGCGCAGCGTCTTGCGGAGGTCCACCAGGGCGGTGGACTCGACGCGCGGGGTGGGTGGAGGGCGCTTGCGACCCGGGGGTGTCTCGATGCTCGCGTCCAGGGCGAGCAGCTGATGGGGCGGCACGCGCAGCACGGTGCACAGGCCCTTGAGGGTGTGGAGGCTGGGGAGCATGTGGCCGCGCTCCAGGCGCGCGTACACCTCGCGGGCCACGCCGAGCCGCTCGGCCACCACTGCCTGCGTCAGTCCCATGTTCCTCCGGGCCGTGCGCGCGGACATGCCCAGATGGATTCCAAGCTCGGTCTTCATTCTTCGTCCGTCGTCAGGAAGGACGCGGAGGCCCCCTCGCCACCGCGAAGGAGCGACCCTACTCCGCGCCGCTCGCGGGACGCACCCACCGTGAAGACTTCCAGGGTGTGCCGTGATGTGTGTCCATGCGGCGCGGGTGGTGTTGGCGCGAGCGGCTGTGTGAAAACCGAGGGGCGATTCGCGCTGGCTGAGGAGGGTGGGGCATGGCGATGAAGACGGTGTGGTTCGACTTCGAGAACACGCGGGACACACCCGTGGAACTCGTCATGGAGCCCTGGGGGATGCCGTACACCGTGCAGCCTGGCGGCCGGCTCGACATCGCCTGTGAGGGGCCGGAGGAGGGAGAGCTCCAGGTGAAGCGTCAGGCGGAGGGTCACGTCACCCTGTTCGCCTGGGCGGGGGCCACGTACCGGGTCCTGGAGGGAGGCAAGGAGGTCGACTCCAACGACCTTCCCGTGCCCGGCCTGCCACCGGGGCTCTCCACGAAGCAGTTCGTGGAGACGCTGTTCGGTTCGGTCGAGCAGCGCCGGGCGATGCGCGACGAGCCCGAGGACTAGGGCGTCAGGAGAACGGGGCGCCCCGCGTCCGGGCCACCGTTCTCATCGTGTTTCGCGCGCTGTTCCCAGCGAGCCCGGGCTCCCCTCGTGAGCCGGCCTCCGGACAGCGCCCTCCTTCCCACTTCACATTCCGCGCGTCCGTGTCGCCCGTCCCCGCTGGGACCTGGGCTAAGACGCGCTCCAAGGTTCCATGGATACTCCTGTTTCTCCCCGCACCGTCACCGGCCGCATCGATGTCCACCCGCGAGGCTTCGGCTTCCTCACCGTGCAGGCCCCGGGCTCGCACGAGGTGCTGTCCGCCTTCATCCCGCCCCCGGACCTCAACCCGCTCTTCGCCGGCGACATCGTCACCGGCACCGTGACGGCCGCCGCGGACGGCCGCTGGACGGCGAGCCACCTGTCGCTGGTGGAGCGCCCCCGCACCCGCGTCTATGGCGAGGTCGTCTCGCGCAAGGGCGCCCTGTTCCTGCGCATCGACCGCGAGGTGGGCAACGCGGACTGGGTGCTCGACGCCGGCGCCACCCGCGTGCAGCACGGCGACGCGGTGGTCGCCTCCATCGCCGACGGCAAGGTCGTGCTGCTCTACAAGGTCGAGGCCGGCGAGGACCGCTCGCTCGAGCGCATCATCGCGCGCCATGGCCTGAGCAAGGACTTCTCCCCGCAGGCCCTGGAGGACGCGCGGCTCGCGCGCGAGGTGCCCCACGCCGTGGGCTCCCGACGTGATTTGCGCGACGTGCCCACCGTCACCGTGGACGCGCCGTCCACGCGGGACATCGACGACGCCATCTCCGTGCTGCCCGCAGGACCCGACGGCGCGCTGCGCCTGCTGGTCTCCATCGCCGACGTGGCCGAGCGCGTGAAGGAGGGCACCGTGCTCGACGCGGAGGCCCGTGAGCGCGCCACCAGCGTGTACATGGCGGGCCGCGTGCTGCCGATGCTGCCCGAGTCACTGTCTTCGGACTGGCTGAGCCTGGTGCCGGGACAGGAGCGGCACTGCCTCACGGTGGAGCTGCGCATCGACCCGCAGGGCCGGGTGACGGCGGCGGACGTGTACGAGAGCGTCATCCGCTCCTGGGCGCGGCTCAACTACGACGAGGTGGGCGCCTTCCTCGACCGGGGCGAGGTGTCTCCGCCCATGGAGCCGGTGCGCGAGGTCATGCCGTGGTTCCGCCTGGCCTCGGCGCGACTGGCCGTGGCCCGTGGCGCGCGCGGCGGCATGGAGTTCGCGCGAGATGAAGCGCGGTTCACCTTCGACGCGTCCACCGGCGCGGTCTCCGGCCTCGTCTCCGAGCGCCCCACGTCCGCGCACGGGATGATTGAGCGCTTCATGGTCGCGGCGAACGAGGCCATCGCCACGTGGATGCTGGCGCGCGGCCTGCCCGGTGTCTTCCGCGTGCACGAGCAGCCGGACCCGGAGCGGGTCGCGGACCTCAACGCGTTCGCGGAGCACTCGGGCTTCGCCGCGGGCTTCGGACGGGAGCTGACGCCGCTCGCGCTGGCCGCGTTCGACCGGCAGATTGTGGGCGCCGCCGCGGAGCCGGCGCTGCGCTCGGTGCTGCGCCGCTCGCTGGGCCCGTCGCGCTACACCGTGAAGCCGGGGCCGCACTTCGGCCTCGCGGCGCCCCTGTACCTGCACTTCACCTCGCCCATCCGTCGGTACGCGGACCTGGCGGTGCACCGCACGCTGAAGGGCTACCTGCACGGGCGCCGCGACTACCTGGACGAGGACCCGACGGTGGAGTCGCTCGCCGCGCACATCAACATGCGGGCGCGCTCGGCCAACCGCGCGGAGACGGACCGGCACCATGTGCTGGAGGCGCGGTGGCTGGCGGGCCACGTGGGCAAGGAGTTCTCCGCGCGCATCGTCCGCGTGAAGCCCTTCGGCCTGGTGGCGCAGCTCGACGGCATGCTCGCGGAGGGGACGCTCCCCGCGGAGGGACTGCCCGGCGGCCCGTTCCGTCCGGACGCGCGCGAGCTGTCGCTGGTGGGCAAGGAGCGCGCCTTCACCGTGGGCATGCCGGTGACGGTGAAGGTGGCCTCCACCGACGAGCAGCTCGGACGCGTGGAGCTGGCGCTCGTCGGTTAGACACGGGGGGCGCCTCAGCCGGCGAACGGGAGCCCCTCTGTCTTGGACGAGAGGACGCTCTCGCTCACCCAGCCGACGAGGCCCGTGGAGGACTTCACCAGGAAGGCGTGGGCCTTGACCTTCTGGTTGCCCTTCACTCCGCTGGGCACGGTGACGGGCACGGCGAGCAGCACCTGGATGGTGGAGCCCGTGGCCAGCTGGGCGACGGGCTTCGACGTCGTGCGCTGCTGGAAGATGGGGAAGGACTCGCGCACCTTGGCCTCCTGCCCCACGAAGTAGAACTCCTGGGGCACGTGGTCGAGCTTGCCGGCCTTCGCGTCGAGCACGTACTTGTCGACGCGCGTCCAGAACGACTGCCACGTGCTGGAGAGGATGATGTTGTTGCCCTTCGCCTCGATGGGCGAGCGCACCGAGCCCAGCGACTTGAGCGCCTTGCCATCGAACGCGTAGAGCGTGCTGGCGCTGTCGTGGTCCGTCATGCCGGTGTGCACGGCGACCTCCTTGCGCGGGTCCCCGCTGTCGATGTCGATGATGACGAAGCCGTGCACCTCCGCGTCCGAGCGGACGTTGACGGTGGCGGCGCCGACCTTGAGCACGTAGCCGAACCCCTTGGGGCCCTCCTGGGTCTCCAGCGAGATGTCCTCCGGCTTCCCGTCGCCGTTCAGGTCGACGGACGCGGCCTTC
The DNA here is from genome assembly GCF_059738865.1 of Myxococcus sp. MH1. Taxonomy (NCBI): domain Bacteria; kingdom Pseudomonadati; phylum Myxococcota; class Myxococcia; order Myxococcales; family Myxococcaceae; genus Myxococcus; species Myxococcus sp. MH1. Next base: position 39,755 of record NZ_AP026947.1, read on the forward strand.
ACCAGCGGTTCGTCCCCCGCGAGCGCGAGCGGGGCGTGCAGCAGCGCGAAGGACGACAGGGCGATGGTGGGGAGGAGCGACGTCTTCATGATGGAGATGACCTCGTGAGGACCTGGGCGTCGGGTGAAGGTGCCGCGCGGCGCGCATCGTAGCCTCGCCCGTCCTTCCCGAAGGGCTCCATGCGCCGGTGTCACACCCACGCGCGCCGGAGCGGATTCACCCGCGCTTGTTGAAGCGGGCAGCGTTGAAGGGATTCCAGCTCACGTCCACGCGCGCTGGAGCGGACTCACCCGCGCCGGCCGAAGCGTCCCCGGAAGTGCTTGTCGAGGAAGGCCTCCGTGCTCGCGTAGGCATCCTGCGCGCGCTGGGACAGGGGCCGCGCCGGGTGGGCCTGGGCCGCGCGCCGCGCCCGCTGCATCACCGAGCGGGGCGCGTCCGGCGTCGTGCCCTCCGGCAGCTCGCGCTCCAGGGTCGCCCTCAGCGCATGGGCCTGGTCGACCACGCCGAGCGCCTCCTCCAGGGAGACCTCCTTCTCGGCGAGCGCGGCGAAGAGCTGGCAGTGGTACCGGCGGCAGCTGGCGGGCCGGTCCGCGTACACGGCGCAGGTCCGGCCCTCCAGGGCGCCGCAGTGCTGGGCGAGCGCCTGGGTGCCGTCCTCACGGCGCGCGAGCGGGACCCCGCGCCGCTCAAGCGCGGTGGCCTCGTCGGGCTGGAGCGAGACGTGGGTGAAGAGGCTCCCGTCACAGCACATGCCGCAACGGAGGCAGAGGGTGGACAGGGGCATCGTCTCCCCCTAACGCGTCCGGGCACGTCGTTCCATCTCGACGAGGCGCGGAAGGTGCCCCCGCACGCCTGCCCGTGGGTCGGGGTGCTACCTCCAGGGTGGCCAGGTACGTCCCCCTCCTCCGAGGGAGCCATGCGCGGACCCGGGCCCACACCGGACCGGGTCGAGAACCTGTTCAGGCGGGCGACGAAACAGTGTCCATCGAGCCCGGGAAGCGCCCTGTGCCGCACGGTTCATCCGAGCCCCTCGGGGATCCGCGACCCCGGCGCCGATGTCGAGGAGGCGACGGGGAGCCTGCCCTCGTGGGCGGACAAGACTCGATACGTGCCGGGATGGGTGAAAGCGGACCCGACGGCGAAGCGGTGGGTGTGTCTGGCTTCCGCGAGGCGACTTGTCCCTGAATCCCAGGGGGTTGGCGCGCCGGATGTGGTTCCGCCACGCCTGTACTGTCGAACAAGTTCCCCGCCCCGCAGGAGTGGGCAGGCTATATGAACCCCGGTTCACCCAGGTGGTATCCGTACCGGGGGACTGCTTCCTTTCGCGCGAAGTCGTACAATCGACTCCCTTCTCACAACGGAGCTGGCATGCAGGCGGACACACGGGACGGGACGCGCGGCCGGGAGTCGGTGCTCGGCTACCGGGTGGGGACGGAGCTGACCGCGGTCGCCTCGTTCGGCGACGGTGACGCGCCGGGCCGCCTGGTGCAGCTCTCGCTCGAGCACCTGACATTGCACCTGGACTCCAGGTCCTTGCCGAGCCCCGGACAGGCCGCGTCGGTGGTGCTGGGCCAGGGTGAGCGCTGGGCCACGTCGCTGGCCGCGGAGGTGACGGAGGTGCGCGGCGGCAAGCCGGAGGTGAGCCTGCGCTTCGTGTCGCCGCCGCTCGACGCGGGCCGGCGCATCGTCACGGTGCTGGAGGCGCTGCGCGACAACGGCCTGCTGTTGCCGCCCGAGACGCGGCCCGTGTGGAAGGAGCGCATCGACCGCAAGGAGCGCGTGCTGCGCATCTGCGAGGCGCTGGTGGGACGCCAGGCGCGCGGAGTCGCCCGCACGCCACAGGGCCAGAAGGTCTGTGTCACCGCCGTCCACTTCGACGCGCACAACGGCCGCATGGGCTGGCGCTTCGAGGGGCCGCTGCCGCAAGGGCCCTTCGTGCTGGAGGCCTTCGGCTACAGCAGCGTCGTCCACCTGGAGATCCACGACGCGCGCGAGGAGGCCGGCTGGGTGATGATGTCCGTGCCCACGGAGGTGGTGCGCTACCGCCACCGCTGGCTGCGCCGCGCCCCGCCGAGCAGCCCGTGCACGCTGTCCTTCGACCACCCGCTGTGGCCCCAGGTGCACGTGCGCCGGCCGGTGTTGGATTTGTCCTACGAGGGCCTGGCCTTCATGACGGAGCCGGGCGAGGACCTGCTCTATCCCGGGCTGCGCCAGCCGGTGCTGGAGGTGGCCATGGAGGGCATGGCGCCGGTGCGGCTGCGCGCGGAGGTGCGCAACATCTCCGGCACCGCGGCGGGCCGTCGGTGCGGCATGTCCGTGCGGCCGCTGGACGCCGAGGGCGCCCGCGCGTGGCGCGCGCTGGTGGAGGCGCAGATGCATCCGTCCACCCGCGTGGAGGGTGACTGGGGCGACGCCACGTGGAAGCTCTTCCAGGGCTCGGGCTACTTCGGGCTGCCGGGCAAGTCGCCCGAGGACTTCACCGAGGAGCGCCCCTGGTTCGACGCCACGCAGGAGCGGCTGGAGGGCCGCACGCGCCTGGGCTACCGCGTGGTGCGTCCGGCGGGTGAGTCGCTGGAGGCCACGCTGTCCGTGGTGAAGCCGTACGAGGGCACGTGGATGGCGCACCAGCTGGCGCGTCAGGCGGTGCCCGGTCAGCGCAGCTCCGCGCGCGAGGCGCTGCGCGACATCTACCTGCGCGGCTACGAGCCCACCCAGGTGGACCCCGACGTGAAGTGGTTCATCGCCTACTGCGAGGCGAACGTGCGCTGGGTGCGCTTCACCAAGTTCGACTTCGCCAGCTGGTACGAGCACACCGGGCAGGCCAGCCTCACGCCCTTCCGCCTGATGGAGGCGGAGGTGGAGCGCGACTGGGACCACCCCGAGGACGTGGACGTCGCCGTGCCCACCGAGGCCGAGCAGGCCCGGTTCTTCCAGGAGGTCGAGCGCACCCGCCCCGTGGCGTACCGCGAGGCGCTGGACCTGGTGCCCGAGCGATTCGAGCTGTCGCGCGCGCGCACCAAGTGGGGCGAGGCGGGCCTGGGCCGCGAGCGCGAGCTGCGCGTGGCCCGCGTGGACGGCAAGGCCGTGGCCTTCGCGGTGATGGAGTCCGCGCAGCCGGGCCTCAACCTCTTCAACGTGCTGGACGGCGTGCGGCTGGTGACGCTCACCGACGACGCGCAGCCGGAGACGCAGCGGGCCCTGCTCGCGCTGCTGGCGCACGCCGCGGAGTGGTACCGCCCGCGCGGCCGCCGCGTCTTCGTGCACTACGTGGAGTCGGCGTGCGTGGAGTACGTCGAGCGCGCCGCCCTGGCGGATTTGGGCGAGGGCAAGCTGTGGATCATCTCCTCCGCGCTCCTGCCCGAGTTCCTCGAGCACCTGTGCGAGGCCACCACGCCCCGCGTCGCCTGAGACGACGAAGGCCGGGTGGCCCGAGATGGCTCCACCCGGCCCTGTGTGTGCTTCAGGTCGGCCTCACACGAGGCCGACAAGGGCCTACTGCACGGACATGCGCACGTAGTACGTCACGCCGCCGATGTCCTGCGTCTTGGCCTCCTCGTGCTTCGGGTCCTCGAGCACGGCCGCGAACTCGTACTGGACGAAGTCGTCGGTCTGCTTTCCTTCCTTCCACTCGCGGTCCCGGAACTGGAGGCCCACGGGGAACTCCTGCTCGGGCTCCAGCCGGATGGCGATGCGGGCCTTGGTCGGGTCCGTGACTTCGAAGCGCGTCTCGCCCACCTGCTCCAGGCCCTCGATTTCGCCGCCCTGCGCCTTCAGGTGCTCCATCAGCTCGCGGCCCAGGTCCACCACGATTCCGCCGCGCTCGAGCAGCGGGCGCTTGGCCTGCACGGTGCGGTCCTGGAAGCGCAGGTTGAACAGGCGGCCTTCCGTCAGCGTGTTGCGCAGGATGAACGTGGCCTCGGAGAAGCCGAACGGGATGAGGTTCACCACGTTGGTGTTGCGCCAGATGATGTTGTTGTTCTGGCGGGTGTTGTGGTCGGGGTTGCCCAGCTCCGGGTGCGTCATCGGGTCCTGCCGCGTCACCAGGCGCGCCAGCAGGCAGTAGTGGCCCGCGGCGGCCGGGTTCCACTGCACCACCACCTCGTCATCCGCGCCGGCCGGCAGGTGCACCACCTTGGCCTCGCCAATCTCCACCCAGAGGTTGGGCCACGAGGTGCTGGTGGCCGCGGCGGTGCCGTACACCTTCACCATCACGTTGTGCGCGTCCACCGTGCTGCGGTTGCGCACCTTCACGTGCACGAAGTTCGGCTGGCCGGCCTCCGGGTTCTCGTGCGGACCGGGCGTCGCCGTGGTGCGCACCCAGATGTCCTCGCTCTCCCACATGCCGTTGGCCGCGGTGGCGGCGTCCGGCTCGGCGCCCGTGTCCCACGGCTTGTCCTTGCCCCACACGTCCGTCTTGCACGCGGCCGGCACGTTGAAGCCGTTGACGGGTGCGGTGCTGGCAGGGCCCACCGAGTTGGCGTCCACGCCCAGGCCGAAGTCGGCGAAGGCCGTCCACAGCCGGCACACGTCCTCGCCGTTGTTCAGCGCCGTCGCGGCCGTGATGATGCCGTCGCGCACCTGGGTGAAGGTGGGGCCGCAGGGCGTGTTCTTCAGGCCCTCGTTGAAGTACAGCATCATGCGCTGGTTACCGGCGCCGCCCGCGGCGTTGTACAGGTTGGTGCTGAAGCCCCAGCGGTCCACCAGCGACCAGTAGGCCTCCCACATCGCCTGCGCGAAGACGGAGCCCACGCCATGCGGCACGGCCATGCCGTTGATGCTGGCGTAGGTCCAGTTGTTCACCGTCTGGTTGGTGCTGTAGCGCTTGGTGCGGATGCCCAGGCCCGTGGTGGGCTGGCCCATGGCGTAGGTGCCCATGCCGCGGCCCTGCGGCCCGGTGTCCGTGGGGCGCGCGGTGTACATCAGCGCCAGGAAGTCGCTGATGCCCTCGCCCGGCTGCTGGTTGTTCTGCAGGCAGTTGGCGTTGCTGGGGCCACCCACCTGCCGGTTGGAGATGCCGTGCCCGTACTCGTGCACGATGATGCCGCTGTCCAAATCACCGTCGCGGCGGGGGAAGGTCTGGTTCCAGACGAACATCTCCATGCGCGGGCGCTGCCCGTCCGGCGGAGACGTGAAGTAGGCGTTGTTGAGGCCGTAGCCGTCCTGCGCCTCGGCGCGCACGGAGTCGTTGCCCAGGCCCCCGTTGCCGTAGGTGTTGTGCTGGAAGTTGCCGGCCGCCTCGTCGAACCCGTACTGGTACTGGATGTCGTGGATGATGTTGTTCCAGTAGAACAGGTTGGTGATGGCCGCCGGCTTGTACGTCGACGGGTCCTGCGTCAGGTCCAGCAGGAAGCTGCAGGTGAGGCCGGGGCCGCAGTCGGGCTGCAAGAGGGGCGGCACGTCGGCGTTGGCCGAGTCGTCGTAGGCGTGGACGTTGTTGCCGCGGTGGAGGGTGTACTCGGCCCCCGGGATGCCGTTGGTGTCGTGCCAGCCGTAGGGTGACGCGATGAGGTTGGCGGGGTTGAGCAGGCTCAGCCGGCCGTCCATGGGCGGCAGCGGCGTGTTGTGGATGGGGCTCTCCACCGGGCGCCGGTAGACGGAGTACGCGTCCGACGCCGTCCAGTCGAAGCGCGTCCACACCTCGCCGGTGTTGGCGTCCACGGTCAGGTCGTAGACGTGCTTGCTGTCGGGCGTGTGGACCTGGAAGTTCCACACCAGGCGGGCGTCACCAGGGCGGATGGGCAGCAGCGCGAGCTCGGCGTCGATGGGCTCGGTGGACAGGCCGGACTGCTCCACGCGGGTGCGCTGACGGGGGCCGTCCTGCTTCTCCAGCGCGCGGGGCGCGGTGGCCAGCTTCAGGCCGAGGTGACGCGCGGCGCCGCTGACGGCGGCGGCGGCGCCCAGGCGGGGCTGGATGCTGGCGACGCTCCGGGCGAGCGACGGCAGGAAGTCGCTGTGCACGCTGAGCACGCGGCCCTGGCTGTCGACGTTGATCTGCAGCTGGCCGTTGTAGAGAGGCAGGCCCTCGTGCGTCTGGCGCAGGTAGAGGTGGGTGATACCCGTCTGCCGCGAGTAGACGCGGTCGGTGACCTCCAGGCTGGCCAGGTCCTTGAGCTCCAGGCCGAGCAGCTCGTACTGGTTCTGGACGAAGGTGAGGCCGACGGCGAGCGCGTCACCCTTGAGGGGGGAGGTGAGCGCGCCCACGGGGTTGACCAGCGAGCGCACCAGGCCCGTGGTGGCGTCGTGCTCCACGCGCAGCTCGGGCACGCTCTTGCGGAGCTGGGCCGCCTTGTCCTGCTGCTTCGCGCTGAGGCCCTGGCGCAGGCCCTGGTTGTGGGCGACGCGGGCGTCGTGGCTGCGCACGCCCTCCGAGCCTTGGACGACGGCGAACGCCGAGGGCGCGCTGCAGACGCCCATCAGCACCAACGCCTGGGTGAGGCGTCGGCGGAAATGACCCTGTGACATGTTGGAATGCTCCGCGGTGAGGGCCGGTGGGGGATTTGAAAACCCGGCGAGCCCGCACAGAGCAGTGGACGTGCCAACGACGTCTTCCGGGCCAACACCGGAAGCGCTGTAGCGTGGGCCGTCACAAAAACGGCGGATTCGTAGCGGAAGGCGTCACGGATGACGGCGGTGACTTCGCCGTAACTTCTGGAGATTCCTGGGGTCCAGGTCGAACCCCCCCGTTTCATGCGACGACCTGGGGGCGTGGAGCCGCTGAGCGGCCCCACTGCGCCACGGTGTTACAGCCCGTCGTCCTCGTCCGGGTCGGGATAGGACTCCAGCTCCTCCTCGACCTCCTCGACGCGGCCCTTGCCGTGCTTCTTGCCCTTGGACTCCTTGGGCTCCTTGGTGTCGCCAGTGTGGCCCAGGTCCGCGTCGGCGCCGACCACGTACCACTGGCGGCCCTGCTGGATGCGGCGCAGCACGCCCTCCTGCTCCAGCGCGGCGAGCAGCTTGGCGAAGGTGGCGAAGCCGTACTCGCTCTCGTCGAAGTCCGGCTCCTTGCGGACGATGGTCTCCTTGATGAGCGAGGGGTTGACCGGACCTGTCGCGCGGGCCAGCAGGTTCTGCACCACCTCGCGGGCAATCTGCGGCACGTCCGACTTGGCGTGGCCCTTGTTGCCCGACGGCGCCTGCTTGTCGGCCTCCGCCTTGCCGCCCTTGCCCCCGGCATCGCGCCCATGGCGGCCGCGCTTGCCGTGCCCCGCCTCCTCGGACGCTCCACCGTGACGGCCCTTCTCACCCTTCTCCGAGCGCTGACGGGTGCGCAGGTAGATGAACTCGTCACACGCGTTGACGAACAGGGGGGAGGTGGACTCCTTCACCGCCAGCCCGATGACGGTGCGGCCGTTCTCGCGCAGCTTGTACGCCAGCGGGCAGAAATCACTGTCGCCGGAGGCGATGACGAACGTGTCGATGCTCTCGCGCGCGTAGCACAGCTCCAGCGCGTCGATGACCAGGCGCATGTCCGCGCCGTTCTTCCCCGCGCGCGTGGAGGGCGGCACGTCGATGAGCTCCACGCCGAACCGGTGCAGCCCAATCTTCGCGTCGCTGAAGCGCGACCAGTCACAGTAGGCGCGGCGGAAGACCACCTTGCCCTTCTCCAGCAGTCGGTCGAGCGAGGGCTGGAGGTCGAAGTTGGAGGCGCTGATGCCTGTATTGGTGACGAGGTTCTCGAAGTCGAGAAAGAGGGCGATGCGGTGCTCGTTGGTCCGACCGTTCACGTGAGGCCTCTGCGGTATGGCGCCCCGGCGCGTCTTCCGTCCGGAAGGGCGCCCGCCGGGCCTTGCGGGTGCACCCTAGCCTGTTCCCACCGGCATGGGGCGCGGGTGTTCGCCGGCTGAACACTCGGGCCACAGCGTCGGCCTGTCCTTCCGGGAGGTGGCCGGGGCACCCTCCAGGCGTGAGCGCCGGGGCGTGACCTAGCTTCAGGCAAACGGGTCGAGGACCCCCGAGCCGGAGCATGCGTCATGACACGAACGAGGTGGAGTCGCTGGAAGAGTTGGGCCCTGGCGGTACCCGCCATGGGCGCGCTGCTGGTGCCCGCCGTGGGCGCCGCGGAGATACCCAACCATGACTCGCGAGAGTACCAGCAGAGCCAGATTGAGTTCGACAGAACCACCACGCGGGCCTCCGTCCTGCCGCCCCTCAACCTGGGCGGCATGATTGGCGTGGACGTCACGCCCACGCAGGGCCAGGTGCCCATCGTCCAGGGGCCCAAGGTGGACACGCTGCCGGACCCCAAGCGCACGAAGCAGATCTCGGGCGAGGTGGTGGAGCTGGGCAACGACGTCCTCTACATCCAGGAGGACCAGCAGGGCGCCGTCATCCCGCTGGACCTGCAGGCGCTGCGCCTGACGCAGACGCCCCGGGAGGGCCAGAAGGTGGTGGCCGACTACCAGGTGGAGAACCAGACGCAGAACCTGGCGACGGCGCTCCAGGGAGAGAAGTGAGCGCCGCCTGCTTTAGGGACCACTCCGGGGGAGCCGCCGTCCCGCGCGCTCCTCCCCCGGAAGGGCCGTGACTACTTGGCCTTCTTGCCGACGACGGTGTCCGGGCGCGCGTTGTCGCCGTACTTGCCCGCCGCGTAGTCGCGCGCCATCTGCTCCAGCGTGACGTGCGGCACCTTCTTCGCGTGGCCGGCCTGGCCGAACTGCTTCATGCGCTCCTCGCACACGGCCTGCATCGCGGCGCGCGCGGGCGTCAGGTAGTAGCGCGGGTCGAACTCCTCCGGCTTCGCGGTGAACGCCTTGCGGATGGCGCCGGTGATGGCCAGGCGGTTGTCCGTGTCGACGTTGATCTTCCGCACGCCCGCGCGGATGCCGCGCTGGATCTCCTCCACCGGCACGCCGTAGGTCTCCTTGATGCGCCCGCCGTTGGCGTTGATGATGTCGCACAGCTCCTTGGGCACGGAGCTGGAGCCGTGCATCACCAGGTGGCAGTTGGGGATCTTCTTGTGGATCTCCTCGATGCGGCTCATCGCGAGCACGTCACCGCTGGGCTTGCGCGAGAACTTGTAGGCGCCGTGGCTGGTCCCCATCGCGACGGCGAGCGCGTCGATGCCCGTGCGGTTGACGAAGTCCACCGCCTGGTCCGGGTCGGTGAGCAGCTGGTCCAGCGTCAGCTTGCCCTCGGCGCCGTGGCCGTCCTCCTTCTCGCCCATGCCGTGCTCCAGCGAGCCCAGCACGCCCAGCTCACCCTCCACGGACACGCCGAAGCGGTGCGCCACGTTCACGACTTCGCGCGTGACTGCCACGTTGTACTCGTAGCTGGACGGCGTCTTGCCGTCGTCCTCGAGCGAGCCGTCCATCATCACGCTGGTGAAGCCCATGCGGATGGCGCTGATGCACGTCTCCGGCGAGTTGCCGTGGTCCTGGTGCATGACCACCGGAATCTCCGGATACAGCTCCACCGCGGCCTGCATCAGGTTCCGCAGGAACAAGTCGTTGGTGTACTTCCGCGCACCGCGCGACGCCTGGATGATGGCCGGGCTCTGGGTGGCGCGCGCGGCCTCCATGATGGCCTGGATCTGCTCCATGTTGTTGACGTTGAGCGCGGCGACCCCGAAGTTGTTGGCGGCGGCGTAGTCGAGCAGGGGACGCAGGGCGATGAGCGGCATGACTGTGTCTCTCCGTGGCGGATTGGAAGAAGTGAGTGAGGGCGCCTGAGTTAGCACGGACGCGGCGGCGGACGCCCCCAAAAGCTCGCCGGCCGCGTTCCCCAGCGGACGCTGTCAGCGACTGGCCACCGGGTGCAATTGGACCAGCAAGGGCAGGCTCGCCGCGCGCTCCATCAGCCGGGGCTTGGGACGCACCGCCACCGGCACCCGGGACGCACCGAGCATTTCCAGGTCGAACACGTTGTCGCCGAAGGCCGCGTACAGGGGGCGCTGGGTGCGGGCCCTGAGGCACGTCACCTTGCCGGGGCCATAAGGGATGGGCGACACCACGTCCGTCCACACCACGCCGTCGCGGGACTGGGGCGTGCTCGCCACCACCTGCTCGGGGGGGATGCCGACGACGCGCGCGGCGGCCTGCACCACGGCCAGCGGCGAGGCGCTCACCACGTAACAGGGCACGTCGTGCGCTCGTGCCCACTCCAGGACACGGTGAACCTCGGGGTGGACGCGCTCGGCCACGCCGTGTGACTCCACCACGCCGCGAGCGAAGGCGGACAGCGCCTCGAGCGTCCAGCCCGCGGCCACCCAGGTGGCCATCTCGCAGATGTCCTTCTCCGGAATGCGGCCGGCCTGGAAGGCGGAGAACACGCGGCGGGCCAGCGTGCTGGGGCTGCCCTCGGTCTCCAGGCCGTAGTGGGTGGCGACGGCCGTGAGGCGGGGCCGCACGTCCTCGCGCACGGCGTCGTGCCCCGTCATGCTCATGAACAGGTCATCGCCGACGTCGCCGCTCCACAGCGTGCCGTCTCCGTCGAAGGCCAGCACTCCGCCCGGCGTGGCCTCCCGCTCGCGGGCGATGCGCTCCAGCGTCTGCTCCACGTGCTCCGTCTTCATGGCGGACATCCTGGCCGCCCATGCGCGCGCGGCCAACCCCTGTCTTTGTTTTCACGCGGAGGTGACGCGTCCTGCGAGCTGCCCGCGCGAAAAGCGCCGGGAAATGGTGACTCACCGACGGATTTTCAAGACCCCCGTTGAGACACCAGCAGCGGGGATTCGAAACGTCCAAGGGGGGACGTTTCATGCCGTTCGGGGGAGCGCGCATGTCCGGTCTCAATCTGAAGGTCCTTCCTGGGGAAGGCCCGGATGTACGAGAGGGTGCGTCCGAAGTCGCGACGGAGGGCGTCTCGAGGGCGGAGGACTTCGTCCGGGGACGCGGCATCCGGCTGGTGCGGGAGGACGGCACGGCGTTCCTCGACGCGGCGTCGGGCACCTTCAACGTGCCGCTCGGCTATGACCACCCGGAGGTGGTGGAGGCCGTCGTCGAGCAGCTGCGCCGCATGGCGCACGCCAGCTCCTCGCTGATGGCGGCGCAGGCGAAGCAGGTGCTCTCGGAGCTCCTCGCGCATGCCCCGAGTCACCTCACGGCCGGATGGATGCGCGACATCACCGGCTCCACCGCCAACGAGTGCGCGGTGCAGGTGGCCCAGAAGGCCACGGGAAAGACAGACGTGCTGAGCCTGTTCCTGTCGCATCATGGGCAGACACAGTTCACCACGGCGATTTCGGGCAACGCCTTCCGGCGCAAGGGCTTCCCGGAGGCGGTGTCACCGCACTCGGTGAAGGTGCCGGCGCCGTACTGCTACCGGTGCTTCTACAAGGCGAAGTACCCCGGCTGCGGGATGCTGTGCGTGGAGCGCATCAGCGACTTCGTGGAGTACGCGAGCAGCGGCTCGGTGGCGTGCATGCTGGTGGAGCCGGTGCTGGGCAACGGCGGCAACGTGGTGCCGCCGCCGGGCTACTTCCAGGCACTCAACAAGCTGTGTGAGGAGAAGGGCATCCTCCTCATCGCGGACGAGGTGCAGACGGGCATGGGGCGCACCGGGCACCTGTTCGCCTCGGAGGCGCTGGGCTTCAAGCCGAACATCGTCACGCTGGCCAAGGGGCTGGGCGGCATCGGCGTGCCGGTGGCGGCGGTGCTCTTCGAGGGCGCGCTGGACGTGCTGGAGAGCCACGAGCACTCCTTCACCTCGGGGTGCAATCCGGTGGCGCTCACCGCGGCGTCCGCCACGCTGAAGGCGATGACGTCCGGTCACCTGCTGGCGAACGTGCGTCGCAACGGAATCATCCTGGGCGAACTCTTGCACACCCTGGCCACGCGTCATCCGTGCGTCGGGGACGTGCGGGGGCTCGGGTACATGTGGGGGCTGGAAATCGTCCGGGAGGATGGCTCGCCGGACGTGGAGAAGACGCTGGCGCTCATCCGCGTGGCGCAGGAGCGCCACCAGCTGGTGCTGCGCGGCTCGCGCTACAGCTTCGGCAACGTGGTGAAGGTGCGTCCGCCGCTCATCGCGACGCAGGACGACCTGGAAGAAATCGTCGCGCGGTTGGGCCGCGCGCTCGCGGACGTGGGCTGACTCGAGGGGGCGTGTCACATGCGGGCATTGGTGTATTCAGCGGCCTGGGAGCTGTCGCTCCAGGAGCGCGCGGAGCCGGCGGCGCCGGTGCGGGACGAGGTGCTGGTGCGCGTGCGCGCCACCGGCATCTGCGGCACGGACCTGGGCATCATCGGCGGCGAGTACGCGGCGAAGCCCGGGGTGGTGCTGGGCCACGAGTCCTCGGGTGAGGTCGTCGCCGTGGGCCCCGCCGTGCGCGACGTGCGGGTGGGGGACCGCGTCGTCATCGACCCGACCTTCTTCTGCGGCCAGTGCCGGCTGTGTCGCTCGGGTCGACAGAACCACTGCGAGCGCAAGGGCGAGACGGAGACGGGCGTCAGCGCGGACGGGACGATGGCGCCCCTGCACAGGACGACGGAGCGCTTCCTCTACACGCTGCCCGCGCACGTGGGCTTCGAGGAGGCGAGCCTCACCGAGCCCTTGAGCTGCGCCGTCACGGGCGCGAACCAGCTGCGCCTGCGGCCCTCACTGCGCGCGGTGGTGCTGGGGGGCGGACCCATGGGCGTGCTGTACGCGTGGGTGCTGTCGAGCCTGGGGCTGACGGGCACGTTGGTGGAGCGCGCGCCGGGGCGGCGGGAGCTGTGCCGCGAGGTGGTGGACCGCCGCTGGGCGGTGGCCGAGTCACTGGACGAGGTGTGCGCGCGCTACGCGAGGGACGCGGCACCGCTCGACGTGGTGGTGGACACGACGGGCCGCATGGCGGGGGACGTGCTGCCGAAGCTCTCTCGCGGCGGACAGCTGTTGCTGGTGGGGCTCAAGCGTCACGAGGTGCCGGTGGACGTGGGCGCCATCGCGGACCGGAGCCTGTCCGTGCAGGGCTCCATCGATTCGTTGGACGGCAGCTTCGCCACCGCGCTGCACCTCATCGGCTCGGGCGTCATCCCCGCGCGCCGATTGGTGTCGCACCAGCTTCCGCTGACGCGCTTCCGGGAGGGATTGGCGCTGGTGGGCTGCGACGTGGACGCGCGGCGCCAGGGTGCTCCCGCGGGTGCGCTGAAGGTCGTCCTCCAACCCTGATGCGAGCGAGGCCCACGCACATGATTCACGGACTGCTGATTGAAGGCACGGACTACGCGGGCAAGACGACGGTGTGCAAGCTGTTGGGCGCGAGCCTGTCGGCGGCGGGGCTGCCCGCGCGGCTGGGGCACTGCTACGTGCACGACCTGCCCATCCTCGACCACTTCCTGGCCGAGGCGAAGCTCACGCCGGACCTGCTGCGGATTGATTGGCTCTACTCGGCGAACATCCTGCTGGACCTGGCGCGGTGTCATCGCGGGCTGCCGTCGGGGTTCCTGGTGCAGGACCGGCACTGGCTCAGCCAGGTGGGGCGCAACCGCTTCTTCCATCCGGAGGCGGCGGGGCTGCCGAGTCAGCTCATCTGGGATGAGCACCTCCCGTTCGCGTTCAACTACTACCTGACGTCCACGCCGAAGGCGAAGCGTGAGCGCTCGCTGCTGCGCCCCTCCAAGTCGGTGCGGGACACGTACCTGCGCGACAACCCCGAGCGTCACCAGGCCTACGACGAGTTCCTCGTGTCGCTGCTGCCGCCCGAGGAGCGCTGGGTGGTGGTGGACACGAGCGAGCTGCGGCCGGAGCAGGTGGCCGAGCGCATCGCGACGGACGTGCTGCGGCGGCTGCATGCGGAGGCACCGGTGCGTCCGGTGGTGGCGCGCTAGGTGGCGACGGCGGGGGAGCGACGAGGCCCGAGGGGCGGGCAGGCAATGCGGACACGGGGTGGAGACATGGAAGTGCTCGTCATCGGCAACAACACGGTGGACATCGTCTTCTCCACGCGCGAGGCGCTGGTGACGGACGGGAAGGTGCAGGCGGACGGCCTGCGCTTCTTCGGTGGCGGGCAGGGCGCCAACGTGGCGGCGATGCTGGGCGCGCTGGGGGTCACCACGCGCTACTTCGGTGTCTTCGGTGGAGGGGACTTCGGGAGGCTCGCGCGCGGCTCGTTGGTGGAGGCGGGCGTGCGGGTGGAGGGCAGCCTCACGGTGGCGGACTGTCCGCAGCACACGGCGGCCATCGTGGTGGACACGACGCACGGCACGCGCTCGCTGGTGATGCACAAGGACGCGCGGCTGCGGATGGACGGTGTCCCGGTGGAGGCCGCGCCGATGGATGCGTGTGGCCTGGTGTACCTGGACGGGCACGAGCCCGCCTTCTCGCTGGCGCTGGCGAAGCACGCGCGGGCGCGGGGGCTGCCGGTGTTGGCGGACGCGGAGGTGGCCGACGAGGCCCGGCCGCTGTTGCCGCACCTCACGAGCCTGGTGGCGCCTGGGAAGGTGCTGCGCGAACTGACGGGGGAGCGGGAGCTGGCCTCGGCCGCGCGGGCGCTGCTGGCTGGAGGGCTGCGCGTGGTGGTGGGCACGCTGGGCGCGGAGGGGTGCGAGGGGTGGACGTCGGATGGAGAGCACCACCGCGTGTCGGCGGAGGCCTGCGAGGTGGTGGACACGACGGGTGCGGGGGATGCGTTCCACGCGGGCTACATCGCGGCGGCGCTCGCGGGGCAGGGCTTCGGTGAGGCGCTGCGCTTCGCGACGAAGGTGGCGGCGGTGAAGTGCGGCGTGCCGGGACCCCGCGCGGGAGCGGACCGGCTGGCGCTGCTGGGCACGGCACTGGGCGCGAGCGGGGGCGCGTCCTCTTCGCTGCTGTAGCGGCGAGGCGGACACGAGGCAGGGTCATGAAAGTCATTGTCACGGGAGCGAGCGGATTCCTGGGCCGTCGCCTGATGCGCGCTCTGCGCACGAGCGGAGCCCAGGCCGTGGGGACCTGGAGCACGACGCCGCGCGAGGGCCTGGAGCGCCTGGACATCACCGACGCACGCGCCGTGGACGAGGCCTTCGCGGCGGGACGCTTCGACGTGTGCATCCACGCGGCGGCGCGATGCAACCTGGATGACTGCGAGCGAAACCGGACGCTCGCGTCGACCACCAACGTGGTCGGCACGGGCCACGTGGTGGAGGCCTGCCGACGCACGCGCACCCGTCTGCTCTACGTGTCCACGGACCATGTCTTCGACGGCGCACCCGCGAGCGCGTACGTGGAGACCGACGCGCCCCGGCCGCTGCAGCACTACGGTGTCACCAAGCGAGAAGGAGAACTGCTCGCGCTGACACTCGAGGACGCGCTGGTGCTGCGCGTGCCCCTGCTCTACGGCCTCGCGGGGCCGGACGAGAAGGCTACCTTCGTCACGTCCACGCTGGAGCGACTCGCGGCGGGCCAGCCCGTGTACGCGGACGGCGAACAGGTCCGCTACCCGGTGCTCGTGGACGAGGTGGCGGCGATTCTCGCGCGCCTCGCGGGGGGAGGCGTGCACGGCGTGCTGCACTTCAGCGGCGCCGAGGCCACCACGAAGTACTCGTGGGCGAGGCGACTGGCGCATGCCTTCAACCTGGACGTGACGCTGGTGCACGCGCGCAAGGAGTCGTCGCTCGCGGCGCGTCCTCGCGACAACCGGTTGGGCTCCACGCGGCTGTCCGCGCTCGGGTTCGAGCCGCCGCTCACGCTCACGGAGGGACTGGACGTCCTCCGTCACCAGCGGGAGGCGGCGCGATGAGGGGGCCCGTGTCGGAAGGAGACTGGCGCGGCGTCGTGCGCGACGTGCGGGTGAACGGCCACCGCGTCACCAAGCGCGCCACGCACGGCCGGGACAAGCTCCTGCGCGAGGTGGCGTGGCTGAAGGCGCTTCCACCCAGGGCCGTCGGGTACTTCCCGCGAGTGCTGGAGGTGCGCACGGGGGAGGGCTGGGCCGAGTACGACATGGACTTCTGCCCGTGGCCGGACATGTCGCGCGTGCTGGTGGACGGCACGCTGACGGTGGACGAGGCCATCTCGGGGACGCGGAGTCTCCTCGGCTTCGCCTTCGACGTGCTCTACGCGGACCATCACCGGCCGGCGCCGGAGGACTTCTTCCACGTCAGCTACGTGGACAAGTTCTGGCGCAGGGCGAGCGCGGGCCGGGGCATGTCCGAGCGCTTCGACCGGCTGTGCTCAGCGGAGCAACTGGACATCCACGGCCGGGTATACCCGAGCGCGGCGTCCCTGATGCGCGAGCTGCAATGCGACACCGTGTTGCTCGCGCGACTGCGTCCACCGTGCCTCGGTCGGTTCCACGGGGACTTCAAGTACGACAACGTGCTGTTCGAGCCGGCCACGGGGCGCTTCCTGTTGCTGGACCCGCGCGGCTCCACCGTCACCGGGGACTCCGACAGCGACTACATGGAGGACCTGGCCAAGCTGCGCACGTGCACGCGGGGGCTCTACGACCTGGTGCGCGCGGGCGCGGCGCGGGTGAGCGAGGACGAGGGACGCATCTCCTGGGAGTGGGCCGCGTGGGCCGGGCCCGCGTTGCAGCGCTTCGCCGCGCTGGACGCATGGCTGGTCGACGAGCTGTCCGTGAAGGCCCGCACGCGCGGGGACGCGGACTGGCGCGTGCGCCTGGACGTGCTCATGCCGCTGCTGCTCCTGGCGAACGCCCCGTTCCAACTCGCGCCCGTGAATCCACGGACCGAGGACATCGCGCTGGTGCTGCACGCCACGGGCGTGCGGTTGCTCGCGGAGGCGCTGGAGCTGCACGGCACCCGGGACCTGGGGGTGTCGCCATGACGGCGAGCGAATCACTCCTCCGAGGCCGCCTGGAGGAAGCCGGGCAGCACTTCACGCAGCCCCGCGATGACCGCCGCGGCCACGAAGGCATGTCCCACGGACACGAGCGTGGGGCGCACCGCGCGGATGAGCGGCGGCAGGTGACGCCGGTCCAGGTCATGCGCGGCGTTGACCTCCAGCCCGAGCTGACGCGCGCGGTCCGCCGCGAGCGCGAGGGCCTCCAGCGCACGCTCCCGCGTGGGGGTCTCGAAGCCCTCGACATACGCACGGCAGTTGAGCTCCACCGCGGCGGCGCCCGCGCGTGCGACGAGGTCCACGGCCGCCGGCTCCGGGTCCACGAACACGGAGATGCGCGTGCGTCCCTGGAGCGAGCGCACCCAGTGCGCCAGCCGTGCCTGGTCATCCTCCGCGCGCCAGCCGCGCTGCGTGGTGAGGTGCTGGGCCTCGAACGGTGTCACCACCCAGCAGCCGACGCCGGGCGTCCGCTCGAGCAGCGCGCCCAGGTCCTCGCGCAGGTCTCCGCCCACGTGCAGCGAGGCGCGCTCGTCACGGATGACCTCCAGTCGCGAGAGCGCGGAGACGTCCTCGGGCTTCACGTGCCGATGGTCCGGCCACTGGTGCACGAGCAGCGCGCGGCAGCCGCCGTCGACGAGCGCCCGCGCGGCCTCGCCGAGGTCGGGGACGGCGCTCCCACGCGACGAGCGCAGCAGCGCGACCTTGTTGAGTCCCACGCGAAGCACGGGTGTCGAGGCAGCGGCACGCATCCACGGTCCTCCGGATTCCAGGGGACCCATCCTCGCACGGGCGTCGCGCGGGGACTCATTCGATTCAGGCGGTGGGGTGTGGCCGCCACAGGTGCAGCACGCAGCACGTAGCACGCAGTCACAACCGACACATCAAGGAGCATCACCATGAACAAGCCCCGCAGCGTTGCCATCAAGCTGTCCGCCGACACCATGAAGTGCGTCGTCGGTGGCGCCATCACCACCACGAACATCCCCGTCGTCACCCTGCCGGGTCCCATCGTCACGGGCCCGGTGGTGACGGGTCCCATCCTCGAGGGGCCGGGCCGCGTCTTCCCGGTGCTGTGATTTCGCCGGTGAAGGCTGACCGCGTGGGCCGTTGAGGCTCATGCAGGGGGGCGCGGGCCGCCTGGAAACGGGCCCGCGTCGTCCTTCCTCTTCTTTTTTCCGATGTGGCGGCCCTCATGACGCAGCCTTCGCGTGACGACCTGGTGGACCTCCTGGGTGTGGACCTGGGCCAGCTGTTGGCGCTCGAGTCCCTGACGCCCGCGCTGGAGGCCGCGGTGTTCCTGTCCGGCTCCCTGGTGGAGGGCATGGGCAACGCCTTCTCCGACATCGACGTGTTCATCGTCGGCGGGGGGGAGCCGAAGGGCACCAGCCTGCACAAGGCGGGGGAGGCGCTCTTCTCCGTGCACATGCTCGGCAAGCGGCGCGTGGACTTCGAGTACTGGAGTGACGCGGCCGTGGAGCGGCTCGCCGCGAAGCTGGCCTCGCTCGACCTGAAGGAGGGGGGGCCGGACAACGTGATGATGGAGCGGCGGATGACGGAGGACGAAATCGTCTTCCTCCACCGCGTGCGCACGGGCGTCGCGCTGATGCACGACAGCCGCCTGGAGCGGCTCCGCGCCCGCTTCGACTTCCCTCGGCTGTCGCGGTGGTTGCAGGAGGTGAAGATTCGCGAGGTCGACGACGCGCTCGAGGACCTCTACGGGATGATGGAGCAGCCGGATGTGGCGCTGATGCGCGCGCGGGAGCTGCTCAACTCCACCTGCGACGCCTTCTGCCACGCGCGGGGCAGCACGAACATCCGCCGCAAGTGGCGCACCAGAATCCTGGGGCAGCTCGCCGCGAGCGGTGACGCGGAGGCACGCACGTTCGAGCAGCGCTTCTGGGAGCTCCAGTTCCCCGACGGCGCGCGGCTGAGGGCGCAACCGGAGGCGCTCAAGGCCTATCTGGAGACGTGCATCCGGCTGTGCAACCAGCTCACGGATGTCATCGAGGGATGAGCGCCATGGACCTGCTCGTTCCCGTCACCCATCTGCGCGTGCGGCGGCGCCGCGCGGAGGGCCAGGTGCACCTCATCCTGGACAACTACTACTTCGACCTGGACGAGGGCACCGATGCCGTCTGGCGCGCCTGTGACGGCGTGAGGACGGTGGTCCAGGTGGCCGAGGTGCTGCATCGCGAGCGGGGCTGGGACCTGGAGCTCGCGCTTGCCGTCACGCGCCACACGTTGGGCGCCTTCGTTCAGCAGGAGCTCGTCTCGCTCGTGGCTCCTGCTTCTTCTTCCAACCCTTCAGCAGGCGGTGAGAACCATGAGTGACAGCAACGGCCACCTTCCCATCATCGGACGTGCCTGGCATCCCTCGACGCGTGAGCCCGGGCCGCTGCATCCCGCGATGCGGCTGTCCCTGGCGAGCTGGGTCCGTCCCGACGGGCTCGCGCGGCGCGAGCTGGTGCTCGGTGGGGCGCAGGGCGAGCCCTGGGAGGTGATGACCATCGACAGCGAGAGCGCGGAGAAGGCCTGGCGCGTGATTCCGCTGTTCGACGGGCAGCGCACGCTCTCGGAGCTGGCGCGGGAGACGAAGCTGGGGCTGGAGCTGGTGTCGTCGGTGGCGCAGGACCTGTATCACCGCGCGGTGCTGGTGCAGACGAGCGCGTTCGAGGTGGACGCGCTGGCGTACTACGAGCACCTGCGCTCGCTGGCGGGCATCGCGCAGCAGCGCTGGGGGCCGTCGGCGATGTTGCACCGGTTCTGGACGGGGCCGGTGTCGCGGCGCCTGGCGGTGGGGTACCTGCTGGAGAACTACCACTTCGCGCTGGCGGCCTCGTCGCACCAGAGCGCGGCGGTGGCGTCGCAGCCGACGGAGCGGCTGAAGACCATCCTGAGCGAGCACCTGTCGTTCGAGTACTGGCACCACGCGTGGTTGAAGCGCGGGTTGCTCGCGGCGGGGTTGACGGAGGTGGATTTGGAGCGGGCGTCTCCGCTCATCTCGATGCAGGCGCTCATCAACCACCTGCGGTGGTTGGGCATGGCGGATCCGCTGTCGTACTCGGCCTGTATCGGCGTGGGGGAGGGAGACCCGACGGCGCTGGCCACGGTGGGGAAGTTCTGGGAGCGCTTCACCGAGCACGGGGTGTTGCCGGTGGAGGCGTACGGGCCCTTCCGGGACCATGACGTGGGGGACTGCAGTGATGACCACGACCAGTTCGGGCGGGAGCCGTTCGCGGACTCGGGGCCGTTGACCGCGGCGGACCAGGCGCGCATCCGTCGCAGGCTCATCACGTTCTGCAGATTGACGATGGCGTACCACCGCGAGCTGCTCGACTTCTACGGTCCGGACGAGGGGCCGCTCGTCTTCACCGTGGAGGATTGAGTGGCGGCGCCATGAGCGTGCTCGCGGACAGCGTCGAGACGTTCGCCCTGGATGCGCGACGTGTGTCCGGGGTGCTGCGCATCCTGCCGGAAGAGGTCCGTCGACATCTGGAGCGCGCGGGGCGCATCCGTGTCTTCGCGCCGCAGGAGTTGGTGGCGACGCACGGACAGCCGTGTGACTCGGTGCTCCTGGTGCTCGAGGGGATGCTCGTGATGGGGCACCTGGGCGCGAGCCACGGTGCGTTCCTCCGGGTGACCCATGTGGCGGCGGGGGAGCTGTACGGCACGCACGCGCGTGACGTGGGGGCGACGCACGGGTTCGATGTGGTGGCGAGCGGCGGCGCGCGGGTGCTGGAGGTCCCGGGTGCTGCGTTCACGGAGGCGCTGGCCCTCGACGAGACGGGTGGACTGAAGGCGCTGCTGTGTCCCGCGCTGCGACGGGCGTTGCTGGACCTGTTCGTGGAGGACGTGGAGCCGGAGGGCGCGCTGCGGCTCGCGGCGTGCTTCCGGGAGAGCACGGTGCCGGAGGGCACGGTGCTCATGCCCGCGGGGGCCACGGCGGCGGAGTGGTGGGTGCTGCGCCAGGGCTCGGTGCGCTACGGCGAGCGGGCCCTCGGGCCGGGCGAGGACTTCGCGCTGGATGCGCTGCTCCTGGATGCGCCCGTCTTCGCCGCGGCGACGGCGCTGGAGCCGAGCACGCTCTTGTCCGCGCCCCGAGGTGCCACGGCCGAGGTGCTGCTGCGCTACCCGGGAGTCCGCCGGGCGCTGGGGCGGCGGGTGGCTCGCAGCAGCGCGCAGTTCAACCGGTGGCCGCACGTGGTGCTCACGGACGTGAGCGCGGCACCCGAGCTGCCCGCGGAGGAGGAGTCCTCCCTGGAACTCCCCGAGCGACCCGGCTCCGCGCCGAGCTGGAAGCCCGTGCCGTTCTACCGACAGCAGGAGCACATGGACTGTGGGGCCGCGTGCCTGCGCATGGTGGCGCGGTACCACGGCCACGAGCTGGACTACCCCTCGCTGATGAAGCTGGCGGGCGTGAGCCGCTACGGCACCAGCCTGTTGGACCTGTCGCGCACGGGGGAGCAGCTCGGGTTCATCACCACGGGCATCCAGGCGGATTGGGAGCTGTTGCGCTCGGTGGACCTGCCGGCCATCGCGCACCTGCAGGACCGGCACCACTTCGTCGTGGTGTGGCGGGTGACGCGCAAGGGTGTCGTGGTGGGGGACCCCTCGTTCGCGACGCGCACGATTCCGCGAGAGGCGTTCGAGCGTTCGTGGAAGGGGATGTTGCTGCTGCTCAAGCCGTCGGACCGGATGACGACAGCGGTGGCGCCGCTGGCCCCGAAGCAGCGCGAGCAGTCCGCGCTCGGGCGCTTCTCGGTGCTGCTGCGTCCCTATCGCTGG
Organism: Myxococcus sp. MH1; assembly: GCF_059738865.1. Lineage (NCBI taxonomy): Bacteria > Pseudomonadati > Myxococcota > Myxococcia > Myxococcales > Myxococcaceae > Myxococcus > Myxococcus sp. MH1. The sequence continues at coordinate 61,235 of NZ_AP026947.1, forward strand.
GCCATCGCGGAGCTGGTGGGGCTGTCGCTGCTGTTGCAGGTGCTGGCGCTGGCGTTCCCGTTGGGGAGCCAGGTCGTCATCGACCGGGTGTTGATGCGCGCGGACACGGCGCTGCTCGACGTGCTGCTCGTGGGGTTGCTGGGGACGGCGGTGGTGTCCGGGGTGTTGTCCTATGCGCGCAGCTACCTGGTGCTGGAGGCGTCCACGCGCATCGAGCGCGACGTGGTGGAGACGCTGTACCGGCGCATCCTGGATGGGGCCTCGGGCCTGTTCCAGCGCTTCACGACGAGCGACATCCTCAACCGGTTCCTCGAGGTGGGGTTGGTGCGCGGGTTCATCGTCGACAACGCCATCGCCATCACCATTGACGTGGCGTTGGTGTTGAGCACGGCGGCGGTGCTGACGCTGTACTCGCCGGTGCTGGCGGTGCTGGCGTTGGCGTTGATGCCGTTGCACCTGTTGGTGTCGGCGGTGGTGGGGCGGCAGGTGCGCAACCACACGGTGGCGTACCTGTCACAGCATGACCTGTACCAGACGCACCTGATGGACTCGTTCAAGGGCTTCGAGTCGCTCAAGGCGCACGCTTTGGAGCTGCCCTTCCTGCGCACGATGCAGCGCCTGTTGGCGCCGTCGCTGCAGCACGGCTTCAAGGCGGCGATGCACGGGGCGATTGGCGCGAGTGTGTCGCAGACGTTGGACCTGATGGGCAGCGCGCTGGTGCTGTGGGTGGGCTCGAAGGCGGTGCTGCGAGGAGAGCTGACGGTGGGAGCGCTCATCGCGGCGACGCTGTTCGCGCGGCAGATGAGCGGGCCGTTGGTGCGACTGGCGACGCAGTGGCGGGACTACCAGCGGGTGCGAGCGCATCTGGAGCGGGTGGGGGCGGTGCAGGACGTGGCGGGGGAGGGGGACAAGCGGGCCTCGGCGGTGTTGGAGCTGCCGAGGGTGAAGGGGCACCTGCGGTTTCGCGGGGTGAGCTTCCGCTATGGGAGTGGCAGGGAGTCCAACACGTTGGAGCGGTTGGACTTGGAGTTCGCGCCGGGCGAGGTGGTGGCGCTGGTGGGGCCCTCGGGGTGTGGGAAGAGCACGCTGGTGCGGCTGCTGTTGCGGTTGCATGACCCGAGCGAGGGGACGGTCTCGATTGACGGCTACAACCTGCGGGACGTGACGCCCGAGTCGGTGCGTGGGCAGATAGGGATGGTGACGCAGGAGACGCAGCTGTTCTCCGGCACGGTGTTCGACAACATCGCCTGTGGGCGTCCGGTGACGGAGCAGGCGGTGGTGAGGGCGGCGCAGCTCGCGGGGGCGTACGACTTCGTCACGGAGCTGCCGTACGGGTTCCAGACGTTGGTGGGGGAGCGCGGGTTGACGTTGTCGGGAGGGCAGCGGCAGCGGGTCATCATCGCGAGGGCGTTGGTGACGGACCCGCGCATCCTCATCTTCGACGAGGCGACGGCGGCGTTGGACCCGCTGGCGGAGCAGGCGATTCACGACCGGCTGCGAGACATCGTGCGAGGGCGGACGACGCTCATCATCAGCCATCGGCTCCAGACGTTGCAGCACGCGGACCGCATCGTGGTGATGAACGAGGGGCGCATCTCGCAGATGGGGACGCACGAGTCGCTGATGTCGGCGCAGGGCAAGCTGTACAGCGCGCTCGCGCAGGCGACGCCGAACTGGAAGCGCCATGGCACGGAGGTGGGGCATGGCGGTGAGTGAGGACACCTATCGCGAGCTGCTTCCCGTGCTCGACTTCCCGAGGACGCGGCAGGTGTTGCGGACGCTGTACCTGGTGTGCGCGGGGCTGGCGTTGCTGGGCTTCGGCGCGTTGTGCTTCATCGAGCTGGACGTGGTGGTGCGAGCGCAGGCGGTGGTGGCGCCGGTGGGGGAGACAGCGCGAGTGCAGGCACAGCGCTCGGGGGTGGTGGCGGACATCTCGGTGCGCGAGGGGCAGCCGGTGGAGCAGGGAGCGGTGCTGCTGCGCCTGGATGACGCGCAGGTGCGGACGCGCTTGAAGCTGCTGGAGCAGCAGGTGGCGGAGGCGCGAGGACGGGTGTCGATGTTGGAGGCGCTGGTGGCCTCGCGAGCGGACGCGTACGGGGTGCAGGTTCGCGTGCGGAAGGCGACGGCTGTGGAGACGGTGGCGAGGCTGGAGGCGGCGCGAGCGCAGGTGAGCGCGAAGGAGCGGGAGGCGGAGGCGCGAGCGAGGGATGCGCGGCAGGCCGAGCAGCTGAAGGCGAAGGAGTTCGTGGCGCCGGTGGAGGCGGAGAACGCGGCGACGGAGGCGGAGGTCGCGCGCTCCCAGGTGGAAGCGGCGAGAGCGGCGGCGCGCGAGCTGGAGGCGAGCCTGGAGCGGCTGGAGTTGGAGCAGCGGGGGTTGGAGGGGGACGCGAGGGTGGCGTCGTTGGCGGATGGGGCCGCGTTGGCGGCGGCGAAGGTGGAGTTGGAGCGGTACGAGGGGGAGCTGGAAGAGACGCGGCTGGAGGTGGCGAGGTGGGAGGTGGTGGCGCCGCGAGCGGGGACGGTGCAGGGGCTGACGGTGTTCGACCGGGGAGACGTGGTGCAGGCAGGGAGTGTGTTGGGGTTGGTGGTGCCGTCGGAGGATGCGTTGGTGGTGCGCGCGGCGGTGACGTCGGAGGGAATCACGTTCCTGCGAGAGGGGCAGGCGGTGCGCATCAAGCTGGACGGCTATCCGTTCCAGGATTTCGGTGTGTTGTTGGGGGAGCTGTCACGCGTCGCGGGGGACACGACGCGGAGGCAGGACGACACGCTGGGGGCCTCGCCCTATCGAGTGGACGTGAGGGTGCCGGAGGCGCCGCGTTCCACGGCGGGAGTGCCCGTGAAGCTGCGTCCAGGGATGACGGGCACAGCCGAGTTCGTGGTGCGCCGCGAGCGACTCGTCTCCGCGTTGATGCGCCCGCTGCGGGGCGTGGACAGCCTGGGGCACTGACGGGTTTGACAGATGTCATACGGCTGTTTAAATCAGGTTGGCGAATTTAGCGATTTTGAATCGAGTCGAGTGATTCAAACCCCTGAATAAACAGGGATTCCTTTGCTGCTGTAGCGGAGTGCCCGCATGCTGACCAACCTCGACGACCCCGTCGCGCTTCCTCCCGAGAAGCGCCCTATCGCCGAGCAGATCCATCGGCAGCTCACCCAGGGAAAGGCCGCGTCAGGGGCTCGCCCGAAGTCGCCGGTCCTGCTCTTCCCGAACGGCGCTCAGGTCGAACTGCCGCCAGAGGCCGCGGAGTTGCTGCGCACGCTCTTCGCCGCGCTTGCCAAGGGAGAGCCGGTGAGCATCGTGCCTTCGAGGAAAGCGCTGACCACGCAGCAAGCAGCGGACTTTCTCAACATCTCACGCCAGGGACTCGTCAATCTGTGTGAGTCCGGGAAAATCAAATACACCCGAAGCGTCAAGCATCGACGCATCCTTTTCGAGGACCTCCTGCGCTATAAGCAGCAGCGGGACGAGGCAAGGGCGAGTGGTCTTCGAGAGCTCACGCAGCTCAGTGAAGACGACGAGGATTACTACAGCTAGGGCCGGTCGAAGCACGCCGGCCCGCTGCGGGGTGGGGGCGTGTTCCCAGCGGTCTTTCGGGTGTTCATCGACGCGAACGTGTTCTTCTCGGGAGCGACGCGCGACACCCTGTTGCGCGTCGCTTCGGCCGGTCTCATCCAACCGTATTGGAGTGACCGCGTCCTTGAAGAGTTCCGACGGAACCTGATAGCGAAGAGGAACCGCACCCCGGAGTCGATCGACAGGACACTCGCCCTGTTGGGGGTGCATTTTCCCGACTCGAAAGTGACCGGCTACGAGCACCTGGAGTCCAGCATGAGAAATCATCTGGGGGACAGGCATGTCGCCGCCGCTGCCTTCAAGGCGCAGGCGCAGGTCCTGGTGACCAACAATCTGAAGCACTTCCAGAAGGAAGACCTGCCCGACTTCATGGAGGCGCAGTCCGCTGACGGCTTCCTGCGGAATCTCTTCGACCTTGATAGTGAGACGCTGCTCCAGATTCTCCGACAGCACGCCGAGGAGAAGAAAAAACCTCCGCAGACCTTCGAGCAGCACCTCAATGCGCTGTCGAAGCCGCTCCCGGGTTTCGTTCAGGACGTGCGCGACTATCTGCGCTTGCTCGACTCCGACCCGGATGGAAGCGCATAGCGCGCTGCCTCAATCCCTCGCCCTGCGAGCCTCCTCGAGCAGGCTCAAGTCCACCAGCCCGCTGATGTCCGAGGCGGGGATGAAGTGCAGCTCCTGCGCATGCCGCGCGGCCGCCGCCAGCGCGGAGCCCACCGGGTCCAGACTCGGCTCCAGCCGTGAGAACGCCCCCTGCAGAATCGGCGGCTTCAACGGCTTCTGCGTCAACTGCCCGAACGCCGCGTTCACCGCCGTGGCGAACGCCTCCGGCTCCTGCTCCCACCGCTCCGTCAGCTTCACGTGCGCGCGCAACAGCGCGACGATGCGCGGCCGCTGCGTCTCGATGGCCTTCCGCGTCGTCACCACCACCGTCGTCGGATACCGCCCACCCGGCCACAGCGACTTCTCATCCACCAGAACCTGCCCGCCACCCCCCGGCTCCAGCAGCATGCGCGTGCCCCACGGCTCGGGCACCCACGCACCCTCGATTCCCCCGCGCAGGTACTGCACCAGGATGTCCGAGTTGCTCAGCGGCACGATCTGCAAATCCCCCGTGCCGTCCAGGTTCGTCTCGATGCCCTGCTGCTTCAGCCAGTAGCGCAGCGCGATGTCCTGCGTGTTCCCCAACTGCGGCGTGGCCAGCTTCTTCCCCTTCAGCTCCGCCGCGCTCTTCGCCGTGCGCGTCACCAACACCGCGCCCCCGTTCACCGCGCCCGCGATGACCCGCAGCTCGCGCCCCGCCTTGAGGAACGTGTTGATGGACGGCCCCGTGCCCACGTAGGACACATCCAACGAGCCCGCCACCAACGCCTCCATCGCCGCGGGCCCCGCGTTGAACTGCTTCACCTCCAGCTTCCCCACCCCAGGCTCCGACGCGAACGCCCCCTCCGCGTTCCCCACCAGCGCCTGCGCATGCGTGATGTTCGGGAAGAACCCCAGCCGCAGCGCATCGTCAGGCCCGCGCGCCGACTCGCGCTTGCACCCGACGCCCATCAACACCACGACCGCCAGGAAACGAAGAAGACGCATAGGCACCCAGCAGAAGGACGCGAAGCCAGCACTGGCAACACGTGTCACGACACGAGCGTCGGGCGCTTCACATCGCCGGCTGCAAACCCCAGCGCCGGCGCAGCCGCCCCTCCACCGTCTGGAAGAAGACACGGTCCACCGTCACGCCGATGAGCACGATGGCCACCATCACCGCCATCACCTGCGGCACGTCCATCAGCTCGCGCCCCACCGTGAGCAGCTGCCCCAATCCCCCGGACACGAACAGCAGCTCCCCCGCGAGCAGCGCGCGCCACGCGAAGCTCCACCCCAGCTTCAACCCCGTCACGATGCCCGGCAGCGCCGCCGGCAGCAGCACCCCGAACTGGAAGCGCAGCCCGCGCACCCCCAACGTGCTCGCCACACGCAACAGCTGCGGGTCCACTCCCTGGATGCTGTCCTCCGTCGCGATGGCGATGCCCAGCACGCTGCCCATCACCACCACGAACAGGATGGCCCCGTCCGTCAGCCCGAACCACAGGAGCGCCAAGGGCAACCAGCAGATGGACGGCAGCGCCTGCAGCCCCATCACCACCGGCTTCACCGCGTTGCGGAAGAACGCCAGCCTGGCCATCAGCAGGCCCAGCGGCACGCCGATGCCCACCGACATCACGTACGCGCGCCCCAACCGTCCCAATGAGCGCAGCGTCGCGCCCCACAGCTGCCCGCCGGACGCCAGCCGCCAGAGGCTCTCGGCCACCGTCATCGGCCCGGGGAACAGGTACGAGGACCAGATGCCCATCCGGGCCACGCCCTCCCACACGCCGAGCAGCAACAACACCAGCCCCAGCTTCTGGGAGTAGTTCTTGAGCGCCGAATCACGCTTCATGGCTCACCTCACCGGACGAGGCAGTCCCGCCACGGGCAGCGCGGCGGAAGGCTCCTGGGCGCGCGGGGGCTCGGGCTCGGGCTCGCTCTCGCGCTCCACCTCGCGCAAGAGCCCCTGGATGTGGCGCACCATCTCCGTGAGGGCCGCGTCGTCCGGATGACGCGGCATGGGCAGGTGGACCTCCAAATCCCTCACGATGCGCCCGGGCCGCGGAGCCATGAGCACCACGCGCGAGCCCAGCATCAGGGCCTCGTGCACGTCGTGCGTCACGAACACCACCGTCTTGTGCGTGCGCATCCAGATGGACTGCAACAGCTCCTGCATGTGGATGCGCGTCTGCGCGTCCAGCGAGCCGAACGGCTCGTCCATCAGCAGCACCGTCGGGTCCACCGCGAGCGCCCGCGCCAGGCTCGCGCGCATCTTCATGCCGCCGGAGAGCTGGTGGGGCAGCGTGTCCTCGAACCCCTGGAGCTGCACGCGGCGGATGTACTGGTCCGCGCGCTCCTTGCGCTCGGCGCGAGGCACCCCCCGGGCCGCCAGGGCGAAGGTGATGTTCCCCCGCACCGTGAGCCACGGGAACAGCGCCGCCTCCTGGAACATCAGGAGCCGGTCCGGCCCTGGCCCGCCGATGCTCTGTCCATCAATGGACACCGTGCCGCCAGTGGGGCGCACGTGGCCCGCGAGCGCGTAGAGCAGCGTGGACTTGCCGCAGCCGGACGGGCCCAGGAGGCAGACGAACTCACCCGAGCGGACGTTCAGGTCCACGTCCTTCAAGGCCACGACCTTGTTGCCGTAGCGATGCCCCAGCTGGGTGACGGAAATCTTCGCGCGCGCGGCGCTGACGTCGGCCGGACGCAAGAAGCGCAGCGAGCTTCGCCATCGGCCGAGGAGGGCACGCAGCATCGGCCACAAGCTAGGCACATGTACGCAAGACGGAAGGGGGTGTGGGCTGCCTCGGGGGCACCCGTCACCCTGCTTCCTCGCTCGCCGGGAGGGGAGTGTCGTCTCCTCCACACTCCGTCATCGGCCTCCGGACCTCTTCGCCGGACGTCCGAAAACTAGGGATGCCTCCGCCGCTTGCTTTCCGCGCCTGCTCGACCGCCTTAGACCCGGGGGCATGCTGAGTGTCGTGACCGATGTGCTGGGGGACCTGGTGGTCGGGGTGCTGTCGGTCTTCGCGAAGGACAAGCGCGGCGGCGCGTGGGCCCTGGTGCTCTACCTGCTCCTGGGGTTGGGGCTGGGGGGCCTCAGCGCGATGTTCTGGCCGGAGCCGCTCGTCGACGACTTCGAGGGCGCGCTGCTGCTGGGGTTGGCGTCACCCATCCTGGCGGGCGCGCTGGTGGCGGGCTTTGGGGGCGTGAGCGTCTGGGATTGGCGCTATGCGTTCGACCGGGCGCGGTTCGGCCTGGGCTTCGGCGTGACGCTGGGCGTGGGGCTGGGGCGCGTCATCGGGTTGCTGGTGTCCTAGCGTCCGGAACGAGGGGGGTTCCTTTCCCGGGGGAAGCTGGGGGAACCTGCGCGCAATGCACGTGGGGAGATATCAGCTCGTCCGCAAGCTGGCGACGGGCGGCATGGCGGAGGTGTTCCTGGCGAAGGTGGCCGGGCCCGGGGGCTTCGAGAAGACGCTGGTGCTCAAGCGCATCCTCCCGCACCTGGTGGAGGACCCGTCCTTCGTGGAGATGTTCCTGGAGGAGGCGCGGCTGGTCGCGCAGCTCAACCATCCCCACATCGTCCAGATCTTCGACTTCGGTGAGGCCGAGGGCAGCTACTTCCTGGCGATGGAGCTCATCGACGGGCCGAACCTGCGCCGCTGGCAGCGACAGGCCGCGTCGAGAGGACGCCCGCTGGCGCCCAACATCTGCGCGAAGGTGGTGGCGCTCGCGGCGGAGGGGCTCGCGTACGCGCATGACTTCGCGGACCCGGGCACGGGGCAGCCGCTCGGGTTGATTCACCGGGACGTGAGCCCGGACAACATCCTGGTGTCGCGGCAGGGCGCGGTGAAGGTGGTGGACTTCGGCATCGCGAAGGTGGCGGGGCAGAAGCACCGCACGCAGACGGGCATCGTGAAGGGCAAGGTGGCGTACATGCCACCCGAGCAATGTCAGGCGGACCCGCTGGACCGGCGCGTGGATGTGTATGCGCTGGGGGTCGTCCTGTATGAGCTGCTCACGGGGCGGCTGCCCTTCGAGGGGGCCACGGAGCTGGCGATGATGCAGGCCATCGTCTCGCGTCCGCCGGTGCCGGTGAGTCGCCACCGCGCCGATGTCCCGAGCGCCTTGCAGGCCATCATCTCCACCGCGCTCGAGAAGGACCGGGAGAAGCGCTATCCCGACTGTCGCGCGCTCCAGGCGGACCTCGAGCGCTTCGTGTTGTCGACGGGCGAGCCCGTGGGCGCGTATCAGATTGCGCGGTCCGTGGAGCAGGTGGTGGAGGAGCGCGCCACCGCGACGCCCGCGCCCATCACGAACCGCGAGGCCGAGCGCACCGCGCCCTCGGGCCCCGCGCGCGAGAAGCGGGCCGAGGCGAGAGACGCGGCCGTGTTCGAGCAGACGACCCAGCGGCGGCCTCACAAGGACGTGGGTGCGACGCGCGGGAAGAAGCGCGTGCCGGCGGCTGTCGCGGGCGCGGTGCTGCTCGTCGCCGGTGGTGGCTATGCGCTGCTCGGGAGAGCGCCGTCCGGGCCCGTGGTGCCCGAGGTGTCGGTGAACAGGGGTGTCACGACGGAGGCACTGCCCGTTCCCTCCGACGCGAGGCTCGCCGAGACGACGCCCACGGAGGGAGCGCGACCCGTGCCTTCCGAGGTGAAGCCCACGCAAGGAGAACAGCCCGCGCCCTCCGGCGTGGAACTCTCCCAAGCCGAGGAGGCCGCGCCACGGCCGACAGAGCCCTCCGCGCCCGATGCGGACGATGGCCTCCTCGCACCCGTGACAGGCAACACCGAGGGCACGGAGCGCAAGGGCGGCTCCGCGCGAGCGGTGACAGGGACGGTGGAGTTCCGCATCCGCCCCTATGCCGTCGTGTATCTCGACGGGAAGAAGCTGGGCGAGACGCCACTCGGCATCATCGACGTGGCCGAAGGCAACCACACCATCACCGCCGTGAACTCACGGCTGGGCAAGCGCGTGACGCGCAGCTTCGAGGTGAAGGCGGGGACCGCGAACGTCTTCAAGCTGAACCTGACGCAGGAGTGAGCGACGTCGAGGCCTGTCGAGTGCTCGGGCGAAGTCCCCGCTCGTGGACCCGCCGTGGAAGGTCTCGACGCGCGCCGGAGTCGCGCATGGCCCTCCCGCCGGCGCACGCCACCCCGCGCTACGGCTCGTCCTTCTTCGCCGCATCCGGGGACGCGGGAGGAGGCTCCTCGGGCTTCTTCTTCGAGCCCATCACCGAGTCGAGCGCCGAGCCCAGCGCGTTGCCGACGTTCTTCCCCAGCGTGGACCCGGCGGCGCCCAGCTTCGAGCGCAGGTCCTTCTTCTGCGGCGCCTCCGGCTCCGGCTCGGGCGCGACGGGGGTGGGGGCTGGCGCCTCCTGGACCGCGACGGCTGGGGGCACCTCGTTTTTCGCAGGGGCCTCGGGCTCCTCCACCTTCGCGGGAGGCGCGGCCGCGGAGGCCATGCCCCGCTGTTGCCGCACCTGCTTGCGCACCGACTCGAAGTCCCGCTCCACCTTGGGACCCGTGGCGGCGGGCAGCACGGCATCGGGCTTCAGGGACAGGCCCGCGCGGAACTCCTCCAGCGCCTGCTTCCTGCGTCCCAGGTCCGACAGGACCAGACCCCGGTAGAGCGCCACCTCGACCTGCTCGTCGGGGGTGGAGGCCACCTGCCTCGCCTGGGTCAGCCAGTGGAGGGCCTTCTCGTACTCCAGCGCCTCGTACTGCGCGCCCGCGCGCTCCATGCGGCGGCGGAACGGGCTCACGTCCTCCGCCAGGGCCAGCCCTGGCGCGAACCAGGCCCACAGCACCATCACCCATGCCCCCCAGCTTCTCAGGGTTCTAGACGCTTCCATGTCTGGCAACGCTAACACGGAGTCCCCGGACAGGAACCGGCCCGCCCCCGGGGCGATGTCCACCCGTGCTCACGTCATTCCGAGACGCGGGCCGCTTCCAGGCGCCGGTGCATCCGCGTGCGCCACGCGAGCCACAGGCTGAACACGAGCAACCCCACGCCCACGCCGGTGAAGGCGCCGCCCACGCGCAGCGAGGAGCGCCGGTCATCCCGCGTCACCTCCAGCGACTGCGTGGCGGGCGAGGCGAGGTAGCGCTCCACCTGCTCCTTCACCGCGGTGGCCTCGCTCTCGACGGTGGCCCACTGGGCGAACAGGGGCAGCTTGCCCTGCGTCGTCATCAGCTCCGGCCGGAAGATGGGCACGGACTTGCGACGGGCGCTCTTGGTGCGCTCCACCTTCACGGACTGAATCGCGTCCAGCGGCAGCGTGGCCACCGGCTCGCGCGTGAGCCAACCGGACTTCGTGAGCGTGCAGGGGCCGCCCGGCGCGCAGCGCAAATCCATCCGCGACTTCCCATCCAGCAGCCACAGGCCGAGCACCAGGAACGGCAGCGCGAGGATGAGGAACGCCACCGTCCCAATCGCCGTGGAGCGGCTGGCCAGGGGCTTGTCGTCGTCGATGGGGATGGCGGGGGTGGGCTCGCTCACAAGCTCCACTCATAGACCCGCGGGCCTCCGGCCCGCAGCGGTTTCGTGCACCCCTCGCGTCGGAAAGAAGCCCCCAGGCGGCGAGCGAGCGGGCGCACCGCGCCTTCCACCCCGAGCCCCCTGGTGTCACGGCCTCCGGGTGAACACCTCAGACAGGATTCCGCACCCGCCTGTCGCAGGAGCCGCGCATGAAGGCCGTCGCCGTCTTTCCCGGGAAGCGAGCGGTGCGCGTCATCAACGACGCGCCCGAGCCCCAGCTCCAATCGCCGACACAGGTGAAGGTGCGCACCCACGAAGTGGGCGTGTGCGGCACGGACAAGGACATCGTCTCCTTCACCTACGGCTCGCCGCCGCCCGGCCTGGACTACCTCATCCTCGGCCACGAGTGCCTGGGCGAGGTCATCGAGGTCGGCTCCGCCGTGAAGGGCGTACAGAAGGGCGACCTGGTGGTGCCCCGCGTGCGCAGGCCCTGTCCCCACGCCATCTGCACCGCCTGCCGTGGCGGCCACCCCGACTACTGCATCACCGGCGACTTCACCGAGCGCGGCATCAAGGAGGCGCACGGCTTCTGCTCGGAGTTCTTCGTCGAGGACGTGGCCTACGTGCACCGGGTCCCCTCGGAGCTGCGTCAAATCGCGGTCCTCACCGAGCCCCTCACCATCGCCCAGAAGGGCCTGCGCCAGCTGGGTCACATCCAGGAGCGCCTGCCCTGGAGGCCCGCGCCGGGGCGCGCGGTGGTGCTCGGCGGCGGACCGGTGGGCCTCTTGGGCATGCTGGCCCTGATACGGCGGGGCTTCGCCACCACGGTGTACTCGCACAAGCGGCCGCCCAACCCGAAGGAGGCCATCGCGGGCGAGGTGGGCGCGCCCTACCTGTCCACGCAGGACGTGTCCGCCCAGGAGCTGGTCCGCCGTGTCGGCGCCGCGGACGTCATCTACGAGGCCACGGGCGTGGCGAAGGCCACCGTGGACGTGCTCGGGGCGCTGGCGCCCAACGGCGTGCTCATCCTCACCGGCGTGCCGTCGCACGGCGAGGAGCTGACGGTGGATGGGGCCGCGCTGCTCAAGCAGCTGGTGCTCCACAACCAGGTGGTGTCCGGCACGGTGAACGCGGCGGCGCTGGACTTCGACATGGCGCTCGAGGACCTGAGCCACTTCCGGGCGACTTGGCCCGGGGCGGTGGAGCGGCTGCTCACCGGACGGCATCCTCCCGAGGCCTTCGTCGACGTGGTGAACGGCAAGGTGTCGGGTGGCATCAAGAACGTCATTTCCTTCCGTTGAAGCGAGGTGCGCATGGGGGTGGGAAGAAAGGCGGTGGCGGGGGATTCGGTTCCCATCGAGGACCACGGCGTCATCGGCGACCTGCGCACGGTGGCGTTGATTGGGAACGAGGGCACCATCGACTGGCTGTGCTACCCGCACTTCGACAGTCCCAGCATCTTCGCGTCGCTGCTGGACCCGAAGAAGGGCGGCCACTGGAGCATCCGCCCCGAGCGGGACGGCGTGCTGCGCAAGCAGTTCTACTGGCCGGACACCAACGTGCTGGTGACGCGCTTCTACACGGCGGAGGGCGTGGGGGAGCTGGTCGACTTCATGCCCATGGAGCACAAGGGCATCAAGCAGGTGCGCGAGGTCATCCGCCGCGTGCGCGTGGTGCGCGGTGAGCTGTCGTTCGAGATGGAGTGCTTTCCGGCCTTCAACTACGCCCGGGACTCGCACCAGACGCACCTCATCGGCGGAGGGGCGGCCTTCGAGTCGAGCTCGCTGCAGATGACGCTGTCGTCCTCGGTGAAGCTCGAGCGGGCGGAGCGGGGCGTCACCGCGCGCTTCAAGCTCAAGGAGAACCAGTCCGCGGTCTTCTCGTTGCGCGAGGGCCTGCGCAAGTCGTGCGAGGACCTGGTGCACGACCACGCGTCCTCGGAGTCGCTGTTCCGCGACACGGTGGACTACTGGCGCCACTGGCTGTCGAGCTGTCAGTACACGGGCCGCTGGCGGGAGACGGTGCAGCGCTCGGCGCTGGCGCTCAAGCTGATGACCTTCGAGCCGACGGGGGCCATCGTCGCGGCGCCCACGTGCAGCCTGCCCGAGTCACCCGGTGGCAGTCGCAACTGGGACTACCGTTTCTGCTGGCTGCGCGACGCGGCCTTCACCGTCTACGCGTTCCTGCGCATCGGCTTCAAGAAGGAGGCGGCGGCCTTCATGCGGTGGGTGGAGGCGCGGTGCGCGGAGCACGGGGACGGGCCCCTGCCGCTGATGTTCTCGCTGGACGGCAGCCCGGTGCCCCAGGAAGAGGAGCTGTCGCACCTGGAGGGCTACGGCGGCGCCAGGCCGGTGCGCATCGGCAACGCGGCGGCGGACCAGCTCCAGCTGGACATCTACGGCGAGCTGATGGACTCGGTGTACCTGTCCAACAAGTACGCGGCGCCCATCTCCTACGACTTCTGGATGCACCTGCGCCGGTTGGTGGATTGGGTGTGCGAGCACTGGAACCAGCCGGACGAGGGCATCTGGGAGATACGCGGAGGCCGGCGGCACTTCGTGTACTCGAAGCTGATGTGCTGGGTGGCGCTGGACCGGGCCATCCGGCTGGCGGACAAGCGCAGCTTCCCGGCGGACCGGGCGCGGTGGCTCGCGACGCGTGACGCCATCTTCGAGGAGATCATGGTCCAGGGCTGGAGCGAGAAGCGCGGCTCCTTCATCCAGGCCTATGGGAAGGACACGCTGGACGCGGCGAACCTCTTGATGCCGCTGGTCTTCTTCCTGTCGCCGGTGGACCCCCGGATGTTGTCCATGCTGGACCACCTGCGTCAGCCGCCGTCGCAGGGGGGCCTCGCGTCGGACGGGCTGGTGTACCGCTACGACGTGGAGGCGACGCTGGACGGCATCCCCGGCAGCGAGGGGACGTTCAACCTGTGCAGCTTCTGGTTGGTGGAGGCGATGACGCGGGCGAACTCGGCGCGGCCGGACCTGCTGGAGGAGGCGCGGCTGATGTTCGAGCGGATGCTCGGCTACGCCAACCACGTGGGGCTGTACGCGGAGCAGACGGGCATGGGGGGCGAGTCGCTCGGCAACTTCCCCCAGGCGCTCACCCACCTGTCGCTCATCAGCGCCGCCTACAACCTGGACCGGACGCTGGGGCGCAAGGACTGACGGCGAAGAGAACCACTCGTCGTCGGCCTCCGTATTGAGGGAGAGTGACCCCCCACCGCGTCTGGTGGGTGTCCCTCTCCCCAATCCCGCTCATGGCCGAACCGACCGTCTCCGCTCCCTCGTCGTCCCCCGCACCTCGCGCGCTCGTCGCCCGGGGGCTCAAGGCCGTCATCGCCGTGGTGGGCCTGGTGGCGCTCGCGCTGGTCGGGGTGCGGCTGCGCTACGGGGGAGGCGAACCGTACCCGGACGTGACGGGCATGCCCCTGCTCCCGGACAGCGCGCTGGAGGAGGTGGTGCGCAGCCCCGAGCCCATCGGCAACGTCGCGGTCTCCTCCACGGGCCGCGTCTTCTACACACTGCATCCGGAGAGCCGGCCCCAGGGCGCGAAGCTGTTCGAGTGGGTGGACGGCAAGGCGGTGCCTTTCCCCTCGGAGGCGGTGCAGGCGCGGCTGTTCGACACGGTGCTCGGCATCACCATCGACCGGCGCGGCTGGCTGTGGACCATCGACCACGGCAACCACGGGCTCGGTGTCCCCCGGCTGCTCGCCTTCGAGCTGGCCACCGGCCACCTGGCGCACGAGTACGACGTCCCGCCGCAAATCGCCCCGCCGGGCTCGTTCCTCCAGGACCTGCGCGTGGACGCGCGCGGCCAGACGGTGTTCATCGCGGACGTGGGCTTCTGGCGGCGCTCCCCGGCGCTCATCGTCCACGACGTGGCGACGAAGGAGTCGCGCCGCGTGCTGGAGAAGCACGACGCCGTGTTCCCCAAGGACTTCATCATCCGAAACCCCATCAAGGACATGGTGTTCTTCGGGGGGCTCGCCGCGCTCAAGTGCGGCGTGGACGGCATCGCGCTGGACCCCAGCGACGAATGGCTGTGGTTCGCCGCGATGAACCACGACACGATGTACCGCGTGCGCACCGCGGACCTGAAGGACCGCGCGCTCGATGACGAGGCCCTCGGCACGCGCCTCCAAGCCGTGGGCAGAAAGCCGCTCAACGACGGGCTCAGCGCGGACACCGAGGGCAACGCGCTGGTGACGGACGTGGAGCACGGCGCGGTGCTGCGCATGAGCCCGGATGGACGCCTGGAGACGCTGGTGAAGTCCCCGCGCCTGCGCTGGGCGGACGCGCTCAACCACGGGCCGGACGGCTGGCTCTACGTGGCCGACAGCGCCATCCCCCACCACATGCTCCAGTCCAAGGCACACATCGCCGCGAACGCGCCGTACTTCATCTACCGCTTCAAGCCCGGCATCGGCGGCATCGCGGGCATGTGAGCCGCCAGGCAAGGCGGGCCCGGAGCTCGCGCGGCCTCCGGGCCCCCTCGCGAATCACTGCACGTTGAAGTGGTAGTTGTTGCCGAAGTTGGAGTCCCACGCCTGGCAGCCCCAGCGGCTGGTGTTCTCGAACCAGATGGCCAGGTCTCCGCGCGTGTTGAGCGGGATGGACGGCGCGGGCGGGTTGGGCGTGGAGGAGAACCCCGCCACCCAGAAGCTCTGCACCGGCCCGTTGTTGAACTGGTAGTGGCCCGTAATGGTCCACCCCGGCGTGGTGGCGTTGATGTTGCCCCGGCACTGCGTCAGGCGCGACACGTCGAAGACGATGCTCGCCGTGGCGCCGAAGGGCAGGGGGTTGGATGACGCGAACACGTTCCAGCCCTGCGAGGGCGACTGGAAGGTGATGCTCGGCGTGGACTGCGACCAGGCCACCGAGGCGACGAGCAGGGAAGCGGCGGCCAGCAACCAGCGGACATGACGACGCAGCAAGGCGTGACTCCTTGTCGAGTGGGGGACGGCACCTGGGATACGGAGCGCGCCCGCGACCTGGCGCGCGGCTTTGCTCCGCCTCGGGCCCCGGAGTCTTCTACAGTCCCCCCTCCCACTCCTTACGCTCCGCGCCATGGCCGACTTCAGACCCGCCTTCTACCGACTCGCCGTCCGCGTCGACGCCCGCTATGACGCAATGAGCCGGAGCCTCCGCCGCTCGCTGGGCATCGCCCCGCCGCTGCGCATCCTCCCGTACCGGGGCCACGGCACCCCCGAGCGCGCGGTCATCAAGGCGCGCGTGCTGGAGGACCGCCACATCCAGCCGCAGCAGCGACGCCACACGGTGTGGAGCAGCGCGGTGGCCTCCTACAAGCGCTACATGACGCGCGAAATCGCCGGCGCGAAGGTGGCGGTGCGCTGGGGCGACAAGCGCTGGGAGGGCACCACCGACGAGGAGGGCTTCCTGGAGCTGTGGGTGCCCCCGCCCGAGGGCGTGCGCTCGGGCTGGCACATGGTGGAGCTGGAGCTGCTGTCGCCCGAGCCGGAGGGCGTGCCGCGCGTGGCCGCCCCCGTGCGCGTGGCCGGGACGAGCGCGCGCTACGGCGTCATCAGCGACATCGACGACACCGTCATCGTCACCGGCGTGACGGACCTGCTCAAGCGCGCCTGGGCCCTGTTCCTCACCGAGCACCGCGTGCGCCTGCCCTTCCCGGGCGTGGACGCCTTCTACGCGGCGCTCCAGGCGGGCGCGGACGGCCAGGGCGACAACCCCATCTTCTACGTCTCCAGCAGCCCCTGGAACCTGTACGAGCACCTGGACGAGTTCCTCGCCCTGCACCACATCCCCACCGGGCCGCTGCTCCTGCGCGACTGGGGCCTGTCCAGCACGGGCTTCGCCCCCGGCGGCGGCCACGGCCACAAGCTGGAGAAGATTCGCGGGCTGCTCACGGACCTGGACCACCTGCCCTTCATCCTCATCGGCGACAGCGGCCAGGAGGACGCCGAGCACTACCGCACCATCGTCCGCGAGTTCCCCGGCCGCATCCTCGGCGTCTACATCCGCAACGTGCCCGGCCACCCCCGCCGCGCCCGGGAGCTGGAGGCCATCGCCGCCGACATCCGCGACGCGGGCAGCCAGATGCTCGCCGTGGACGACACCACCAGCGCGGCGCGTCACGCCGCCCGCTCCGGGTGGATTCAGTGGAAGGAGGTCCTCGAGGTGGAGGCCCACCGCCGCGAGGACTCCGAGCGGGACCCGGGGTGAGTCAATTTCAGCTCTGGCGGTAAATTATCGTTAAGGCTTGAATTCGGACCTGCAACTGTGGCAGAGGCGCGCCTGATTCTCCGGTCTTTCCTCTGTTTCCACACCCCTGAAGGAAGCGAGGCCCCCGTGGCCAGCAGGTCCATTCGTTTCGCCGGACGCTCCCCGCGTTGGTACCGGGTGCGCGCCATCGCCCGGAGTCCGAAGCCCCCCAGGCTCCTCTCCTGCGCCCCGCGCGCGCGCCCACGCCCTCCGGCGCGCCCTCCGCGCGGCAAGGCCCGGTGCTCCTGGTGGACGGCGAGGTCCACCTCGGCGCGCTGAGTCGGGGCCTCAGGGCAGGGGACGGGCCCCGGGGAACTGGGCGGCCCGCGTGGCGCGCTCCATGATTTCGCCCTGGGCCCAGCGCTTCTCGCCGCCGGCCGGTGGCACCAGGCGCTTCCAGGTGCCATCGGCTTGCAGCTCCCACGCGTGGGTGTTGTCCGCGAGGCTGCGCTCCAGCGAGTCGCGCACCTGTGCGGCCAGCGTGGGGTCCTCCACCGGCGCGAGAATCTCCACCCGGTGGTCCAGGTTTCGAGGCATCAGGTCCGCGGAGCCGATGTAGCAGCGCAATTCCTGTCCCCGCTCGAAGAGGTACAGGCGCGCGTGCTCCAGGAAGCGGCCCAGCGTGGACACCACGCGGATGTTCTCGGAGACGCCGGGCACGCCCGGGCGCAGGCAGCAGATGCCGCGCACGTTGAGGTCCACCTTCACGCCCGCGCGGGACGCGTCGTAGAGCGCGCGGATGATGATGGGGTCCACCAGCGCGTTCATCTTCATCTGGATGCGCGCGGGGCGCTCCAGCGTGTGCGCGACGACGGTGGCCTTGATGTGCTCGAGCAGCCCCTCGCGCATGGTGAGCGGCGCCACCAGGAGCTTGCGGAAGCTCTTGGGCCGGCCGAAGCCGGTGAGGTAGTTGAACAGGTCCGCCACGTCCGCGCCGATGTCCGGGTCCGTGGTGAACAGGCCCATGTCCGTGTAGAGCCGGGCCGTCTTCGGGTTGTAGTTGCCCGTGCCCACGTGCACGTAGTGCCGCACCCGCTCGCCCTCGCGCCGCACGATGAGGATGGCCTTCGCGTGCGTCTTGAGCGACGGAATCCCATACACCACGTGCACGCCCGCCTCTTCCAGCGCGTTGGCCCACTTGATGTTGGTGCGCTCGTCGAAGCGCGCCTTGAGCTCCACCATGCACACGGCCTGCTTGCCGTTCTCCGTCGCGGTAATCAGCGCGGGCACCAGCGGGGAGCTGTCCGACGTGCGGTACACCGTCTGCTTGATGGCGAGCACGTCCGGGTCCGCCACCGCCTCCGTGACGAAGCGCTCCACCGACGAGCCGAACGAGTCGTAGGGGTGGTGCACCAGCAAATCCCCCCGCCGCATCGCCGCCATCACCGTCGTCCCCTCGGGCGCGTCCGAGTCCGGGCGCAGCCGGGGCTGGGTGACGGGCGTCCACGGCGGGTCCTTCAGCTCCGGGAAGCCGGGCGCGAAGGCGATGGCCTGCAGGTCCCCCAGGCCCAACAGCCCCTGCTCCTCGTACACCTGCCGCGACTCCAGCCCCAGCGCCTCCACCAGCGGCTCCAGCAGCTTGGGGCTCATCCCCGCCTGCACCTCCAGCCGGATGACGTCCCCGAAGCGCCGCTGCCGCAGCTCCGTCTCCACCGCCTTGAGCAGGTCCTCCGCGTCCTCGGACACGGTGAAGTCCGCGTCGCGGGTGACGCGGAACAGGCTCCAGCTGAGCACCTCCATGCCCGGGAACAAATCTCCCAGGTGCTGGGCGATGACCTCCTCCAGCGGCACGAAGACGTTGTTCTTCAGGGGCAGGAAGCGCGGCAGCAGCTCCTTGGGCACCTTCACCCGCGCCACGCTCTCCTCGCCCGCGTCCGGGTCCCTCAGGAGCACCGCGAGGCTGAGCGACAGGTTGGAGATGTACGGGAAGTGTCGGCCCAGGCCGATGGCCAGCGGCGTGAGCACGGGAAAAATCTGTTCCTTGAAGCGCTGGTCCACCTGCGCGCGCTGCTCGGCGTCCAGGTCCTTGGCGGAGAGGATGCGCAGGCCCTTCTCCGCGAGCGCGGGCCGCAGGAGCTTCTCGAAGATGGCGCTGTGGCGCTTGCTCTGCTCGAAGATGCCCTCGTGCAGCTTGTCCAGCGTCTGGCCCGGGGACGCGCCGTCGGGGACCAGCCGGGCCACGTTGCCGCGCACCTGCTCGTGCAGGCGGGCGACGCGAATCATGAAGAACTCATCCAGGTTGCGCGCGTAGATGGCCACGAACTTCAGCCGCTCGAGCAGCGGCTCGTCCGCCGACTCGGCCAGTTGGAGCACCCGGTCGTTGAAGGCCAACCAGGACAGCTCGCGGTTGAAGAAGAGCCCCTCCTCCGGGTCGGTCCCCGCGGGCAGGACGTCTCGCTCCAACGGCTTCTGGGTGCTGCGTCCGGCGGCCCCTCGCTTCGCCATCTCTCACGGCTCCTGGGTTCCTACCTCGGCGGGGGATGTAGCAGGACGGCAACCCCCGGATTGTGAACTTCCGTGTCACGAAGGGCAGCCCCTCCACCCCCGATGTAAGGCCTGGGAAGGCGCCGGGCAGGCGTTACCGGACAGGACGCGTGGAGTTTCTTGCATCCGGGCTGTTGGAACGGCATGTCAGTCGACGTGAGCCCGACAGAGAACCCGCCGAACGCCGCCCTGGTTGCCGAGCCAACGGATTCGAGCAACCTCTTCACGGCCTTCCAGAAGGAAGGCAAGGCCTCCACGGGCCGCTGGGCCGTGGCGCTCGTCGCGGCCCTCATCCCCGTCACGCTGGCGGTGGGCTTCTGGGGGCTGGCCCGCGAGCAGGAGAACACCTTCCGCGTCGTCACGCCCCATGGCTTCAAGTCCATGCATGGGGGCATGACGTCGGACCAGGTGGTGGCGCTCCTGGGCCGGCCCATGACGCGCGAGCAGGACGCCACGGGCGCGGACTGCTACCGCCACGGCACGCCGTCGATGGAGAAGGAGTTCTTCCTCGTCTATTCCGTCTGCTACCAGGACGGGAAGCTGAAGGACGTGAAGCAGCAGAAGTTCTCCGCCTGGTCCGTGGACCCGGAGACGGGCAGCTTCGAGGCGCCCTCCGGTGGCGAGGCCCCGTCCTCCCCCGCGCAGGCGCCCGCCGCCCCGGGGACGACCCAGGGCTGAGCGCCCACGCCCGGGGTGTCGCCTGACTGGACGTGAAGTGCGACCCAGTCGCATGATGCGGCCATGCGTCGGGCGTCTCATCCATCCATGCTGGGCCCCGAGGGGCTGAACCGTGCGCTGGAGCATCTTCGCGCCTTCGTGCGGCGCAAGGGGCTCAAGAGCTCGCTGGTGCGCGAGTCGGTGGCTCGCGCGGCGTTGGAGCACGTGGGGCACTTCACGGCGGAGGAGCTGGTGCGCTCCGTGCGGGAGCGGGGCGCGGAGGACGTGCACCCGGCCACCGTCTACCGGGTGCTGCCGCTGCTGGTGGAGGCGGAGCTCATCCACCAGACGCTGGTCTCCGGCGGCGAGGGCCAGCGCTACGAGCGCGCCTTCGAGCGCGAGCACCACGACCACATCATCTGCTCCTCGTGCGGCAAGGTGGTGGAGTTCCACTTCGAGGCCATCGAGCTGCTCCAGAACGACGTGGCGAAGAGCCTCGGCTTCCGGCTCACCGGGCACATCCACGAGCTGTTCGGGGTGTGCTCGGCTTGCGAGCCCCTCGCCAGGACGTGAGCCGGCGCCTCCCGGATGGACGGCCCCGGGCTTCTGTGCGACTGATTCGCAAGATTGTCCCCAGCATCGATGCTGACGCTCCGTTCATGGATGGGCTCTCCCACGTGAGTGATATCCGGAGCCGCTGAGACTGTTCACGCGTGAGCGCGTCGGCGCTCCTCGGGTGGGGGTGTAGGCGCGACCTGCGTGTCCTCACCTTAGGGCCTGTCCGGAGGGGGGCGGGTGTGGGGCGGCCGTGGACGTTCTTCCAGCGCGTGGGCGCTGGTTTCATCGCGGCCCTGCTCGTCGCGCTGGTGCTGACGTGCACGTTGGCCGTGGAGCTCGTGTCCGCGCGCTCCAATCGCAGGGCGAACCTCCTGGCGATGTCGATGGACCGGCTGGAGGTGGAGCGCCTGCGCAGGGCCTTCACCGACAAGGTCTCCAGCGAGCGGAGCGTCGTCCTGTCCGATGACGCGTTCTTCGCCGAGGACCGGGTGCGCTCTCGCGAGCGCTTCATCGTCACGCACGAGCGGCTGGTGTCTCGAGGGGTGACCCCGCCCGCCGCGGCGCTGCTCGCGTCGGTGCTGCGAGCGGAGCAGGAGCACGAGCAGGCCGTGCGGGAGTGGGTCGCCATCCACGCCACGCGCGCCGCGCACTCACGACGCGAGGCCCTGTTCGAGGAGCGGGCCCGGGACACACGGCTAGCCACCTACGCGACGCTCCAGCAACTCTCGACCCGGATGGAGTCGCAGGTGGGCACGAGCCTCCAGTCCGTGGTGGAGACGGACGAGCAGGTCCTGCTGCTCTCCCTGGTGACGATGAGCCTGGTCCTCGTGCTGGCCGCGACCTCGGGGGGACTGTTGCTGTCCCGGCTGCCACCGCCACGTGTCGAGGCCAGCCCCCCGCGAATCAAGCCGCGCGCCGAGAGCGTGCAGGCCGCGAATGGCGTCTCGGAGAGAGTCGACGAGGCCGCGCGTCCACGCACCAGGGCCGGCACCTTCTTCTTCGCGGAGGCGCTCATCGACTCATTGCTCGACGAAGACAGTCCCTCGCGCGGTGAGGCCGCTAGACCCGGCGATGGCTCCAAGACCCCACCGCGCGGAAGCCCGGAGGTGGACCCCCGGGCCGCGCTGACGGTGGAAGAGGCCACGCTCCGCAGCGACGCGCACGAGATGATGGCGCGCATCGGCGTGAGGGCGCACGACCTGGGCATCCCGTTCGACACCTTGCAGTGGCTCCTGCGCGGCCTGGAGCGGGTGGACCCCTCCTCGGAGCCGGACCGCGTGAGGGACGGAGTCGGCCGTGCGCTCGAACAATCCCGCCGCCTGGGTCAGTTGCTCTTGAACCTGTGGGACGTGTCGAGCCAGCTCACGGGTCGCCAGGTCGCGGAGCCGGTGGACCTGTCACACCTGGCGCGCGAGGTGATGGAGCGCTTCACCGAGTCCGCGACACGGGCAGGCAGCCCGCTCCTCTTCGACGCGGAGCCGGGGCTCGTGGGGCGATGGGACCGACTGGGCTTGGAGCAGGTGCTGACCCACCTCATCTCCCACGCGCTGGAGCTCGGAGCGGGGCACCCGGTGCGGCTCCGTGTCGAGCGCGTGGGGCGCACCCGCGCGCGAATCGTGGTTGAGGGCATGCCCCTTCCCGACGGTGGCGCCGGGCTGGGCCGCCACCTGGTCCAACAGTGGGTGGACGCCCACGGAGGCACCCTGCGCATGGAGGGCACCGCCACCTGCACGGTGGAGCTGCCGCTGCTCGAACAGCCCCTGGAATCGACCCCCGCCTGAGTCCCCTCAGAACGGGTGGACCTGCTGCTCGGGCGGCGTGACGAACGCGCGGAAGGCGGAGGTCTCCGTGTGCTTCTCGCGCGACTCCAGCCGCTCGAACTCCAGCGAGTCGTGCGCGCAGAACACCGTCACCTCGTCCCCGTGCAGGCGCTTGAGCTGACGCAGCCGTCGCTGGTTGTGCAGCCGCATGGGCCGGTCCTTCTCCATGAGCCGTTGATACGCGCGCAGCCCCGGCGTGCAGCGATAGCGCCCCGAGTCCATCTCCCCGTGGAAGAAGTACGCGTCGCCCGCGTGCAACAGCCACCCGCTCCCCGAGCGCACCGCCACACCCGCGTGCCCCAGCGTGTGCCCCACCAGCGGCACCAGCAGGATTTCGGGCGGCAGCCCCTTCAGGTCGCGCACGCAGTCGAACCCGAACCACCGCTCACCCACCTGTCCCGTGGGGTACGTCACCCAGTGCGACTCGTGCATCCACTGCTCGGGGCGGTAGCGCTGCCGGTCCAGCGGTGACGTCCGCGCGGTGGCCGCCAGGTACTCGTCCGCGAGCAGGTGCACGCGCGCATGCGGGAAGTCATCGAGCCCACCCGCATGGTCGAAGTCGAGGTGGGTGAGGACGATGTCGCGCACGTCCTGCGCCTTGAAGCCCATCCGCTCGATTTGCCGGATGGCCGTGGCGCCCTCGTGCAGCTGGGGCCGACACAGCATGTCCAGGAAGAGCGGGCTCTGACGGACCTGGGGATGGAGCACGTCCTGCAGGCCGAAGCCGGTGTCCACGAGGATGAGCCCGTTCGCTCCCTCCACCAGCAGGCAATGGCAGGTCAGCGCCGCGGGACCTCGGAAGCCCCGGCGCCCGTCCATGAGGCGGCCCCCGGGTGGACACAGGGTGGTGCAGTTCAGGTGATGGATGCGCATGCCGACACGTCCCAGGCCGCGAGGCCGCTCGAGTCCGTGTCTAAGGTGGGACGTGCTTCACGGACGAGGAGCCCGGGCTGCTCGCCGCCTGGAGCGCTCGCTCGTCCGGGAGACCTGCGGCCATGAGCCCGGCGCACCTCACGGGCGACCGGCCCCTACAGGTGCTCCAGTGGGTCCGCCGTGCGCTCCTCGCGCACGTTGCCCGTGTGGAGCGTGGAGGCGGGCTCGAAGAGCAGCACGTGGACCTCCTCCTCCGCCACGGGCCGATGCTCCACGCCGCGCGGGATGATGATGAGCTCGCCGGGCGCCACCTCCACCGTGCGCTCGCGCAGCTCCATGCGCAGCTGGCCCTGCAGCACGAGGAACAACACGTCCTCGTGCTCATGGTGGCGCCACGCACACGGGCCCGACAGCTTCGCCAGCCGAACGTGCCGCCCGTTGAGCTCACCGATGGGCCCGTGCTCGGAGAACAGCGCCAGCTGCTGCGCCAGGTTCACCTTGTCGACGGACGGCAGCGAGGGCGCGTCGCCCACCTGCTCACCGTCCGCCACGTTGGCGGGCTCCACGCGGCGGCGCGAGTCCCACCGGGGCGGGCGGGCAACGGGGACGGTGGGGCTTCGGGTGGGCGCGCTCATGAGGACGAAACCTTTGCATCCTCCCCATGGGATGTCTGTCTTCATCCCCGGGCATTGCCTCTCACGGACACCCCGCGCCCGCTGGGGTTGGGTATCCGACGAAGCGAGGCCGCCGCTTCAGTCGGGATAGAACATCGGGTCGCGCGTGGTGACGAACGAGGAGATGACGGACGCGACCTCCTCGGGCAGGCCGGTGAACTGCACGCCCACGCCCGGCATCAGCTCCGGCATCTTCGGGTTGGCCTCGCGCACCCAGCGCACCACGCCCGTCACCTTCATGGGGCGTCCACCGGGCAGCGTGAAGTCCAGCTCCACCTGCGTGCCGCGCGGCACCGCGTCCACCGTGGCGATGAAGACGCCGCCCTCGCTGATGTCCATCGAGAAGCCGGTGAAGAAGTTGGAGTCGCTGCGCATGTCGATGGACGTGTGCATGCGCACCCGACCGTTGCGCCGCGCGTCCGCGCCCTCCGAGCCGGAGGTCCTCGAGGGCGCCGAGGGCAGCGGCTGTCCCTTCTCGCGCGCGGCCTGGGCCGCCTTCGCCAGCTCCGCCTGCCGGGCCTTCGCGGCCTCCTGCTGACGTGCCTTCTCCCGCGCCTGGGTGGCCTCCTGCTGCTTCAGCGCGGCCTCCGCGTCCGTCACCGCGCGCGCCACCCGGGCCGTCTGCTCCTGCTGGATGCGCAGCGCCGCCTGCACCTCCACGCCCATCCGCTTGCGCGCCTCCAGCGCCTTCTCCCGCGCCTCCAGCGCCTTCTCCCGCGCCTCCAGCGCCTTCTCCCGCGCGGCCTCCACGTCGAGTGAGGGCACGGAGGATGCCTGGAGCCTGGACGCCTGCTCGCCCAGCTGGGGGTCGGCGTCGGGCTCCTGGTGGGCGCGGGCCAGCGCGGCGCGCACGGCGTCCAGACGGCTGGAGAGCAGGGCCGCGTCGGCCAGGGCGCGCGTCACCTGCTCGGCGAGTCGGGACTCCTGGGTGGACAGCTCGCTCTCGGCGCGAGCCAGCTCGGCCTCACGGAGGCCCGAGGCGGGCGCGCGGGAGGCAGGGGACGACGAGGTCATGTCGTGGGACTCCGGAGGGGGGCCACTGTAGCAGGCCCCCCGGAAAGTCCACGTGCCACGGCGTGTGGGTCAATCCGCGCCCTTGATGCAGGCGACCGGCTTGAGTCGGTGCGCCACCCGGGCGAGCCCCGCCATCTCCACCGTCTCCAGCACGTCATCCAGGTTCTTGTAGCAGGGGCCGGACTCGTCCAGCGGTGTCTGCCGGGTGTTGAGGATGATGCCGGCCTCGGCCATGCGCGCGTCGGTGGCGTCCTGCTTCAGCACCCGCCGCGCCTCGCCTCGGGACAGCCGCCGCCCCGAGCCGTGGTTCACCGAGTAGATGGACTTGGACGCGCCCTCCTCGGCGAAGAGGATGGCGCTGCCGGTCTCCATGGAGCCGGGAATCAGGATGGGGTGGCCGGTGCCCTCCCAGGCCGTGCGCTTGAGCGCGGGGTGGCCGGCGGGGAACGCGCGCGTGGCGCCCTTGCGGGCCACGAACCTGCCGGCCTCCTTCTGGATGAGGTTGTGCGAAATCTCGTAGTAGACGCTCGCCGTCCCGCCGAACACGTCCTCGAGCGCGGCGCACACGGCCTCGCCGATGATGAGCCGGTTGGCCACGGCGAAGTTGGCCGCCATGTTGTGCAGGTTCCAGTACTCGCGGCCCAGCGCGCTGTCGGCGTCCAGCCACACGAAGTCCTCGCTGCGGCTCTTGAGGCCCAGGTGCGCGGCGCCCTGCACGAAGAAGTGCTTGGCGATGTTCCAGCCGAAGCCGCGGCTGCCGGTGTGGAGCATCACCCAGACGCGGCCGCTCTCGTCCACCTGCATCTCGGTGAAGTGGTTGCCGCCGCCCAGGCTGCCCAACTGCCCGCGCTTCTCGTAGGCGCGGTCGGGGATGTCCACCCGGTCATCCTCCACGGGGATGAAGTCGCGCTCGGTGACGGCGGAGCCCCGGCCCAGGGCCTTGGCGCCGTGGCGCACCACCTCCGCGAACGAGCGGTCCGACACCCGGCGCTGGTGCTGCACGCGGCTGGCGCCCACGCCCACGGCGATGCGGCGGGTGACCTGGTCGATCCACTGGCGGCGCTTGACGGGGTCGGCGACGTCCTCGGCCATGAGGGAGGTCTGCAGCTGCACCATGCCGCAGCCGATGTCATAGCCGGCGGCGGTGGGGAGCAGGACGCCGTCGGTCTCCACGACGGTGCCGATGGGCACGCCGTAGCCCACGTGACAGTCGGGGGTGACGGCGACGCGGGTGACGCCGGGGAACGACGCGGCGTTGACCACCTGGTCGAAGACGGTGTCCTCCAGCCCGGGGACCTCGGGGCCCTCGCCCCACAGCAGCTTGTCCGAGAGGAACAGGTCCGCGTCGACCCGCATGCTCTTGGTCTTGGGCAGGACGTAATGGCCCTCGGCGGCCTTCTCCAGACGTTGCTTCCAACTCATGGCTTTCCTCCCCGGACAGGGGTGAACACGCGCGAGCGACGCAAACGTCCGGAACAAGCTGACCGTCCGGACCGGGTACGCCAGGGACCACCGAGGATGCGGGTGGAGCGGGCGGGAAGGCGAGCGAAATCCGGGGGTTTCCCTCGGGAGGAGCGGGGCGCGACGCGGCGCGTGGGATGGGCCTGCCCCGGACCTGGGGACGAGGTGAGGGGGGTGGTGTTGTTGCCGTGCGGACGCCCTGGACGCATCCTGGTGGGGTGGTGCGGCGGGTGCGCGCACACGCGGACGTCCGAGCGAAAGTCGGCTCGCGTGCGAAGCGCGGCGATTGGATCGGCTCGGGGCTTGCCGCATTCCCTCGCCAGTCCCATCCATTTCCCATCCAGGTAGGGGGTGGGTGATGGGTTTCCTCGGCGGGGTTTTCCTGGCGATGGCGTTGCAGGCGGTGCCGGCGGATACGGTGGCGGGTCCGGTGTTCAATCCGTCGATTTGCGCCAAGAAGCGGGTGGACGCGTGTGGTTGTCACCACGTGTATGGGATTCGGCACTGCCACCCGAACCGGAAGGGTGAGCACTGCGAGGCGCCGGTGAAGGCGCAGGTGTCGGAGGAGAAGGCGGAGGCGCAGGCGGCGGTGGAGGGCCGCGAGCCGGAAGCCACGCCGACGGAGCAGGTCCAGCCTGTCCAGGTGCAGCCGGCTCCCGAGAAGAAGCGCTTCGACCCGAAGAAGTCCGTGCCGATGTGAGGCGGGACGGGCAGGGCCTCCGGACGTGAGGCCCTCCCCCGCGTCCAGTGACGGTGAGCCAGGAGGCTCGGGCCCGTGGGGCTCGAGCGGTCCGGCGCGGCTGTGCGCGTACTCGGGGTGGGACGGGAGCTCGGGCGGTGGAGTGCTCCAGTGAGTCCGACTCGTGAAGGGGCTCCGGAGTGCGCCGAGGTCCAGGTCCGCCCGATGTGGAGAACTTGTGGAGCGCGAGCGGACCTGAAGCCGCGATGTCGCGAGCGTGCGCATCCGCATGCGTGATGCGAGAGCCCGCGCGAGGCTGTGCATGCACGCGTCCACGACAGGCGTGAGGCCGCGTCAGCGCATGGGCGCCACGGAGGTCAAGGCCAGGTCCGAGCATGCGTGAGGCCGCGTCGGCGCATGGGCGCCACGGAGTTCACGGAGGTCGCGGCCAGGTCCGACCAGGCGTGGGGCCGCGTCAGCGCGTGGGCGCTACGGAGGCCACGGCCAGGTCCGACGCGGTCAGACGGGAGTCCTCGAGTGACTCGGTCGCGAGGGTCTCCGCGCGGCTCAAGGACAACGGACCCTCGGAGCGGATGATGACCCAGCGGGACTGAGGCGAGACCCTCAGCGCCACCGCGTTGGGACTGAGCCAGCGCAGCTCGGGTCGATACGCCGTCACGGGATTCACCGTCACCGGTCCCCCCGTGGTCCACAGGCTCGCGCTCACCTCGACCCGCTGTGGCTCGCGAGAATCCCGCGCGCTCAGCGCCTGCGCCGGAGGCGAGACCCGTGCCGTTGCCTGAAGCGCCTGCGCGGGTGACGCGGTCGAGGGCGACTTCGCCCGAGCGCATGAAGGGTCGGGAGCCCCGGCCGTGCGAGGCGCGGTGCCCGTCTGCGTCCACCGAGGCTCGAGCGTGAGCGGGGCCTTCGTCGTGCTTTCGTGACCGTCGGGCTGACGCGGAGCAGACGCAGCCTGGGGAGCCGAATGCGCACCGGCCTGCCGTGAAGCGGTACCCGCGCCCATCGGCCGCGCCTGATTGCGTTCCGTGGACGGAGCACGAACAGCGCCGCCCGTGTTCTGCGCCGCGCCGCGCGAAGGCGTCACAGGCGCGGGAACAGTCCGCGGAGCCTCCACCTGCCGAGGCGCCACGGCACCCCGAGGAGGAAACGACGTCAGCGTCCGCGCGGGAGCCGCGGGCACGGGCAACCGCTCCCCCACGAGGGCGAGCTCATATCCACGCGGCGAGGAGACCTCGGGAGCCCGTGTCTCCGCAACAGGGGGAGACGACTTCGGCGACCGTGACGCGGGTACCTGGATGGGCGTCGACGCCAGCAGCTCCGCGAGGAAGTCCGCGGTAGGCACCTCATCGAGCAGAATCCCCATCACGGTGGTGGGCGCGGGCGTCGCCACGGGCTCCACGTCGATGTCGATGGACACCTCGTCGACCAGGTCGAGAACAGACGACTCATCGTCATCGGGCACCGGCGGAGCGCTGGGCGCCACCAGGGCGCGCACGCTCACCGGAGCGATGGAAGGAACCGAAGGCAGCGGTCCCCGGACCCGAGCCTCCTCCGCCGCGCGCAACACGAACGCGGGAGGAGGCGGCGGCGGCGTGCGCGTCCTCGACTCCACCCGAGGCGCCTCCTTCTCCACGGCGAGCCCGGCCACGTCCCGATAGAGCCGCTCATCCTCCAGCGCCGTCGAGGGAGGCACCGGCGCCTGTCCCAACCGCGCGAAGTCCGAGGTCAGCTCCGCATCCCGAGGGTCCAGCTCCAGCGCGGCGCGCAGGGCCGCGCGGGCCCGGGCCTCACATCCCTGCGCGAGCAGCAGCGACGCCGCTGTCCGATAGGAGGCGATGGCCGCGCGCAGGTTCCCCGCGCGACGACACGTCTCCGCGTGTTGCACGCGCGCATTCGGGTCCTTGGGCACCAGGCGGAGGATGCGCTCCAGCTCCTGTGCACACTCGCCATACCGTTCCTGGAGGAACAACGACCGCGCGGATTCCTTCAACGCTCTCAACTGGGCCCGCGCGTGCTCGCTCATCGTCCTGTCCTCCGGAACGGATGCCCTGCGGGGGAAAGCAGGGCCCATGCCGAGGCGCGCGCACGGCCGCGTTGAATCCACTGCTCATCGGAGACACTGGCCCATGGCGCGAAAGCCCGTCTTCGGGCGAGCATCACCCCCGGACTCCAGGCAGGCCCGTCAGGCATGGAGACGCGCGAGGACTCCGAGCGAGCCTGTAGAAAAGGCGCCCCGCGCTGTAACAAGGAAAGCCACCGCACCGGTGGGTGTTCATCCCGAGGCGTGCATGTCGAAGCAGCCGAGTCGCTCCCACCTCTTCCTCCAGCACCTGCCGCCCCAGGCGCGGTGCTACGCGGAGGTGCCCGGGCTCGACGCGCTGTTGGACTCCTGGCTGTCCATCGCGAGACAGGCGTGGCCGGACGTCATGCTTCCGGAAGAGGACTTCCTGCGCCACGTCGCGACCCGGCTGGGCCCCAGCGACGAGCCCGCCGCGACACTCGCCGCGCTGCCCGTGGCGGACCTCTATCTGGCCTGCGCGTGTGCACGAGGACTGCCCACCGCGCACGCCGCGCTGGAGCGACATCTGCTCCCTCGTGCGGCCAGCGCGCTGACGCGGGTGCGAGGTGGCGGCCTGGACACCGCGGAGGTCCTCCAGCAATTGCGTCAGCGGCTCCTCGTCCCCCAGGGTGACGCCGAGCCGAGAATCGCCGAGTACCAGGGCACGGGCCCGCTGGCCGCGTGGCTGCGCGCGGCGGTGGTGCGCACGGCCTTCAACCTCCAGCGCGCGGAGGGCCGACGCGCCAGGGCCGAGGAGGACGCGGAGGCGGAGGGCTCCGCGTGGGTGGAGCGAGGCGGAGCGGGCGGTGACGTCGAGCTCGACTACCTGCGCCGCCGCCACCAGCAGGACTTCCGCGAGGCCCTGGCGGGAGCGCTGGGGAGCCTGTCCCCGCGCGAGCGCACCGTGCTGCGGCTGCACGTGGTGGAGGGCGTGAGCCTGGAGCGCATCGGCGCGATGTACCAGACGCACAAGTCCACGGTGTCGCGCTGGATTTCACAGACGCGGAGGACGGTGCTGGAGGGCGCGCGCGAGCGGCTGGCCGAGCGCCTCCAGCTGTCCGCGGACGAGCTGCGAAGCCTGATGCGGGTGGTGCACAGTCAGCTCGACGTGAGCCTCCTGGGGCTGTTGAAGGAACCCGGTTAGCCCCCCGCGAACTTTTTCGCGGCCCGCGTGCAACACGTCCTGGTGGCCGGTGTCACCCCGATGAAGGCAGGCGAGGACGCCTCGCTCTCATCCTGAAAGGACCCGAATCATGCGGAACGCACTGAAGAAGCTGGCCCTGGTGGCGCTGACGGTGGTGGGCACGACGGCGCTGGCGGAGGAGCGCATCGAGCTGAAGGTGGGGGACAAGCACGTCATCACCGTGAAGGACCTGACCCGCGTGGCGCTGGGGAACAGGGAGACGGCGGAGGTGAAGACGCTGGGGGGCGGGAAGCTCGAAATCACGGGGCTGGAGGCGGGCACCACGCGGCTGCTGACCTGGACGCGCGGTGGGCAGCAGGGTGACTACGCCGTGGTGGTGACGGACCCCGAGCAGGCGGCCGCGAAGTAGCCCGAGGGACCCGCTGCCTTCCCACCAATGAGGGCAGCGGGGATGATGTGACACGCGCCCATGAACCCACCGGCCTCTCCCATGCCCGAGGTGTGCCCGGACGAGAACGTGCTCGCCGGCTTCGTGAGCGGTGTGCTGTCGGGCGCGCGGGTGCCGGAGGTGGCGGCGCACCTGGACTCGTGTGAGGACTGTCGGGCCCTGGTCGCGGTGGTCGCGGCCGAGGCCTCCTCACCGGGCGCGGGCCCGCTCACGCGTCCAGACTCGGAGGGGATGTCGACCCGGGGAGCACGCCCGTCCCCAGCAGAGCGATTGCCGGAGGGCACGAAGCTGGGGAGCTACGTGCTGCGCGAGCTGTTGGGCGAGGGCGGCATGGGCGTGGTGTACGCGGCGGAGGACCCGAGGCTGGGGCGCAAGGTGGCGGTGAAGCTGCTGCGTCCCATGCGCGAGGGTGTCGAGACGGAGAGCCGCGCCCGACTGCTGCGCGAGGCGCAGGCGATGGCGCGCCTGTCCCATCCCAATGTGTTGCCCATCTTCGAGCTCGGCTCCGCGGAGGGGCGGGACTTCCTTGCGATGGAGTGGGTGGAGGGCCCGACGCTCGCGGGCTGGCTGCGCGAGCAGGAGCGTCCCTGGCGCGAGGTGCTGGAGATGTTCCACGCGGCGGGCCTGGGGCTCGCGGCCGCGCATCAGCGAGGGCTGGTGCACCGGGACTTCAAGCCCGCCAACGTGCTGGTGGGCCGGGACGGACGTCCACGCGTCACGGACTTCGGGCTCGCGAGGAGGTGGCGGGAGCCAGCGGCGTCGAACCCCACGACGGACGACCTCACCACCGCGCCGCTCGGCGTGGACGCGGAGGAGACCGCGCTCACCCGCGAGGGCACCGCGCTGGGAACCCCCGCGTACATGTCACCCGAGCAGCGGCGCGGGCAGCCCGTGGACGCGAGGAGCGACCAGTACAGCTTCTGCGTCGCGCTGCACGAAGCGCTGTATGGCGAGCGGCCCGGACAACCGACGAAGCACGGCGCATCGGTGAAGAAGCCACCCCGACTGCCAGGCCACGTGCGCGCGGCCGTGGCGAAGGGGCTCGCGAGTGAGCCCGAGGCCCGTCATCCCTCGATGGAGGCACTGCTCCAGGCGCTCTCGAAACAGACACCTCGCGAGAGGGTGTGGCTGGGCTGGGTCGCGGTGCTGGGCGTGGGGGTGCTGGGCGGGGCCGGGGCCCTCTGGTGGAAGCCGGGCACAAAGCCGCCACCATCGGTGCAGGACGCGACCTTCATGGCGCAGGTCGAGGAGGCGAGGAGGACGGGCGGCAACACGTTCTTCCCCATGGTGATGGGCACGCCGCGCGAGCTGAGAATCGAGGGACTCTCGCGCATCGCCATCGGTCGCATGGACCTGGTCGACATCAAGTCGGAGCCCGGCGTGTTGCTGCTCACACCGCTCGATGTCGGCGCGGGCCAACTGCTGGTGTGGACCCGCGACGGAGAGCGAAAGCTCTACACCGTGTCCGTCACCCGCGACTGAAGCACGGTGTCACTCAGCGCGCGCCGCGAGGGGCCTGCCTCGCCTGACGCGGCGTCTCCTGTCCGAGCAGCCGGTACGCGGCCTGACGATGTTGCTGGAGCTGGGGCAGCAGGTTGTCGAGCAGCGCCTTCAGCGACGTGTTGCTCGCGAACTGCTGCTGCGCGGCCATCACCTTGGCGATGTCCATGTCGTGGTCCCCGACCATGTCGGCCAGGTACGCGCGGTCGAACGGGGTGCCCTGGAGCGCCTCCAGCTTCTTCATCGTCGCGTGCTCGGCTTCCTGCATCGCCTGGGCGAGCGTGGAGTCCGCCTTGGGCTCCTCGAGCGTGAGGTTCTTCGACTTCGCATACGCCAGCAGGTTCTCGTCCGCCTGGCCGTGCTCGCGCTCCATGCGCGCGCCGAAGTCCTTCACCGCCTGGGACTCGCCGTTCTTCTGGGCGAGCCGTCCCATCTGGACCTCCATCTGGTTCGCGTGGTGCAGCTCCGCCAGGAACGCCTTCTCCTCGGTGGGCACGGGCAACAGGCCCCGCTGCATCCACTTCGCCGCCTGGGCGTCGCCCTGCCCCGAGCCGCCCGTGCCGGGCTGTTCATCCCCCAGCTTCTGGAGGTCCTCACCGTGGTCGATGGCCTCCGATTCGCCCATGCGAATCATTCCCTGACTGTCACCGGTGCCATTCTGGGTGGCGACATCGTCATCCTGTGCGCCCGCGGCGCCGCCCAGCACCAGCGAGCCGACCAGCATCCAACCGCTCCATCGCTTCATCGCCTGCCTCCGAGAAGTGTGAATCCGAACCTCTCGAAGGTGGCGACGGCGAAGCAGGCGCGGCCAGGGCACGACGGCCGGACGGACGAAGGCTGGGGTCAGGGCTCGGCGAGCAGGAACAGGGCGTGCGCGCTGGCGATGGGGCGGGTGCGGTCGTCCTGCCAGGCGTCGACGCGCACGTTGGCCACGCGGCGGCCCTGTCGGGTGATGATGGCGCGCGCGAAGGTGTCCTGCGGCTTGCCCGAGCGCAGGAAGTCCACCGTGAGCGAGATGACCTTGGGCACGCGCGGCGTCTCCGTCTTCAGGAGCAGCTCGAAGATGGAGGCGGACTCCAGCAGCGCGCCCAGGGTGCCGCCGTGCAGCGCGGGCAGGAAGCTGTTGCCGATGAGCATGGGCTGGTAGCGCATGCGGCACATCATCTCGCCGGCCAGGTTCTCCACGCCGATGCCCATGAAGCGCGTGTAGGGGATGGCGTCGGTGAGGCGG
Source organism: Myxococcus sp. MH1 (assembly GCF_059738865.1). Taxonomy (NCBI): domain Bacteria; kingdom Pseudomonadati; phylum Myxococcota; class Myxococcia; order Myxococcales; family Myxococcaceae; genus Myxococcus; species Myxococcus sp. MH1. Next base: position 94,742 of record NZ_AP026947.1, read on the forward strand.
CTGTACTCGCGCGTCTTGCGCACCTCGAGGACCAGCTCGGCGATGGCGGAGGAGGGCTTGGTGTCATTCATGGAAGTCATTCCTCCGTCAGCATGAAGGTGCCCTGCGCGGAGGCCACCGGGTGGTTCTTGTCGCCCTGATGCACCAGCGCGCGGACGAAGGCGACCTGGCGCGTGGTGCGGTAGCACTCGGCCACGGCGGTGAGGGTGACCCCGGGGCGCGCGGGGCGCAGGTAGTCGATGCGCAAATCCAGCGTCACCATGGGGGTCATGCGTCCCAGCCGGAGCATGACGGAGGTGCCGCACGTCGCGTCGATGAGCGTCGTCACCGGGCCGCCGGCGATGACGCCCGTCTCCGGGTTGCCGACGAGGAAGTCCGCGTAGGGCAGCTCGACGGTGGCCTCGGTGGGGGCCACGTCCACGAGCTTCAGACCCAGCGCGTGGTTGTGGGGAACGATGTCCGAGTAGAACAGGGAGCAGCGCTCCATCCGCCCGGCCTTGTCTTCGGGAAGCTTGAAGTCGTCCGACATGGGGATGCGGATAACAGAAACGTCCCGGGATGGCGCGTGACGAATCGCGTCGAGCCCTCCGCGGCCGCTCAGGAAGAGGCCTGGCTGTCCCCCTGTTCACGTCGCGCCGGGCGTGTCCCCGGGGAGCCGGATAGTGTGGCGCCCCGCAAGGCCGTGTCTCGCACAGTCCCCCCACACGAGGACCTCTGGTGAAACGACTGACCTCCGCTCTCTGCGCCCTGCTGCTCGTCCCGGGCGCGCTCGTCGCCGCGCAGCCCGCGCAGACGCCTCCCGCCGCCCGGCAGGACCCCACGCCCCCCATCCCGGTGAAGAAGGATGACGCCGCCCGTGAGGCCGGCCGCGCCGTGGAGGTGGACCCCAACGCCCCGTCCGACACCGAGTCCGCCAAGGCCGACAAGGACAAGGACGCGTGGAAGGTGGACGCTCCCGGGTTCCCGGCGAAGCAGGTGTCCATCGACGTCTCCGAGGGGACGTGGATGAACGTGGACGTGAGCCCCAGCGGGGACGAGCTCGTCTTCGATTTGCTGGGGGACATCTACGTGCTGCCGCTGGCGGGCGGCGAGGCGCGGGCGCTGACCTCCGGCGTGTCCTGGGACATGCAGCCGCGCTTCAGCCCGGATGGGAAGTCCATCGCCTTCACGAGTGACAGGGGCGGGGGCGACAACATCTGGGTGATGAAGCGGGATGGCTCGGACGTGAAGGCGGTGACGCAGGAGAAGTTCCGCCTGCTCAACAGCCCCGCGTGGAGCCCGGATGGCCAGTTCATCGTCGCGCGCAAGCACTTCACGGCGCGCCGCTCGCTGGGCGCGGGCGAGGTGTGGATGTATCACCGCTCCGGCGGCGAGGGCGTGCAGCTCACCGAGCGCGCCAACGAGCAGAAGGATTTGGGCGAGCCGGCGTTCTCCCCGGATGGCCGCTACGTCTACTTCAGCCAGGACGTCACGCCGGGCCGGACGTTCGAATACAACAAGGACCCCAACGGCGAGATTTACGCCATCCAGCGGCTGGATGTGGAGACGAAGGAGATCGACCCCTTCGTCACCGGGCCGGGAGGCTCCATCCGTCCGACGCCGTCTCGCGACGGCAAGCAGCTGGCGTTCGTCCGTCGGGTGCGGACGAAGACGGTGCTCTACGTCACGGATGTGGCGTCGGGGGCGGAGCGCCCGCTGTACGACGGGCTCGACCGGGACATGCAGGAGACGTGGGCCATCCACGGCGTGTACCCGACGCTGGCGTGGACGCGTGACGACAAGGCGATTGTCTTCTGGGCGGGCGGCAAGCTGCAGCGCATCGACGTGGCGACGAAGCAGGTGACGCCCATCCCGTTCCGGGTGAAGGGCACGCGCACGATTTTCGAGGCGGTGCGCTCGCCGCGGGCGGTGGCGCCGGAGCGCTTCAACACGAAGATGCTGCGCTGGGTGCAGGTGTCTCCGAAGGGGGACCGGGTGGTGTTCCAGACGCTGGGCAAGCTCTACGTGAAGGAGCTGCCGGGTGGCACGCCGAAGCGGCTGACGAAGCAGGAGGACCACCTGGAGTTCTACCCGTCGTTCTCACGGGACGGGCGCTCCATCGTCTACACGACGTGGGACGACGAGAAGCTGGGCGCCATCCGCATGGTATCGGCCACGGGCGGTGAGGGCAAGGTGGTGTCGACGCGGCCGGGCTACTACGTGGAGCCGGCGCTGAGCCCGGATGGCAAGTCGCTGGTGTATCGCGCGTCGGGGGATGGCTACCTGATGCCGGGGCAGTGGAGCCGGGAGACGGGCCTGTTCGTGCAGCCGGTGGCGGGAGGCACGCCGCGCAGGCTGGCTCGGGATGGAGAGCAGCCGCACTTCGGTGTGCGCTCGGACCGCGTGTACTTCCTGCATGTGGAGTCGAAGGAGAAGGAGGACGTGCGCTCGTTGAAGAGCGTGGGTCTGGACGGGAGCCAGGAGCGCACGCACGTGACGAGCGCGGAGGCGACGGAGCTGAAGGTGTCTCCGGACGAGCGGTGGGTGGCGTTCCGGGAGAACTTCAACGCGTTCATCACGCCGTTCCCGAAGGGGGCGAAGGCGGCGGTGGTGGGGCCGGACGCGAAGGCGTTGCCGGTGGCGAAGGTGAGCCGCGACGCGGGTGAGTACCTGCACTGGGCGGGCAACAGCCAGGGGCTGCACTGGGCGCTGGGGCCGGAGCTGTTCACGCGGGAGCTGAAGCAGGCGTTCACGTTCGTGGACGGGGCGCCGGAGAAGCTGCCGCCGGTGCCGGAGAAGGGCGTGGACCTGTCGTTCCTGGTGAAGGCGGACGTGCCGGAGGGGACGCTGGCGCTGGTGGGTGGGCGCGTCATCACGATGAAGGGTGACGAGGTGCTCGAGCAGGGCGTGGTGGTGGTGAAGGGCAACCGCATCGTCGCGGTGGGGCCGGTGGGCAAGGTGCAGGTGCCGGCGGGGGCGAAGGTGGTCGACGTGAAGGGCAAGACGTTGATGCCGGGCCTGGTGGACGTGCACTGGCATGGGGCCATGGGGGTGGATGGGCTGATGCCGGAGCAGAGCTGGGTGCAGGCGGCGTCGCTGGCGTATGGGGTGACGACGTTGCATGACCCGTCGAACTCGTCGGAGGAGGTGTTCGCGGCGAGTGAGCTGGGGAGGGCGGGGGCGTTGGTGTCGCCGCGCATCTTCTCGACGGGGACCATCCTGTATGGCGCGGCGGGGGTGGGGTATCGCGCGCCGATTGAGACGCTGGACGATGCGCGCTCGCACCTGCGGCGGATGAAGGCGATGGGAGCCTTCAGCGTGAAGAGCTACAACCAGCCGAGGCGGGACCAGCGGCAGAAGGTGCTCCAGGCGGCGCGGGAGCTGGAGATGCTGGTGGTGCCCGAGGGTGGCTCGTTGCTGCAGCACAACCTGACGATGGTGGTGGATGGGCACACGGGCGTGGAGCACGCGATTCCGGTGGCGCGCATCTACGCGGACGTGAAGCAGCTGTGGGGGAAGAGCGGGACGGGCTACACGCCGACGTTGGGGGTGGCGTATGGCGGCAACTGGGGTGAGAACTACTGGTACCAGAAGACGAACGTCTGGGAGGACCCGCGGCTGTTGTCCTTCGTGCCGAGGCGGGTGGTGGATTCACGCAGCCGCCGGCGGACGATGGTGCCGGACGACGAGATGAATCATTTCGACGCGGCGCGGACGGCGAGGGAGCTGAATGAGGCGGGGGTGAACGTGCAGCTCGGCGCGCATGGACAGCGCGAGGGGCTGGCGGCGCACTGGGAGCTGTCGATGTTCGGCCAGGGCGGGATGAAGCCGTTGCAGGCGCTGCGCGCGGGGACGCTCGGTGGGGCGCGTTATCTGGGCATGGATGGGGAGATTGGCTCGCTGGAGGAGGGGAAGCTGGCGGACCTCATCGTGTTGGACAGGAACCCGCTGGAGGATCTGATGAACAGCCGCTCCGTGCGCTACACGATGGTGAACGGGCGGCTGTACGACGCGGCCACGCTGAACGAAGTGGGCACGCGGCAGCGCCAGCGCGCGAAGTTCTTCTTCGAGAAGGACGGCAACGAGGGCTGGAGCCCCAAGGCCAGCGCGCATACGCACACGCACTCGTGTGACTGAGTGAGGCGTGGCGTCACGGTGAGCCTCGGTGCGGGAGCTGCGTGGACCCGCACCGGATTCCTCCTCGAGGGTGAACGACTGGAGCCCGGTGGACATGACTCGGGACCGGGGCTCACTGGGATGCACTGCCGTGAACTGGGACGCTCCGGGTTGCAACACAGGAGGCGTCACCATGCTGAATCTGATGAAGCGGTTGGCGGGAACGTTCGTGCTGATGATGGCCGTGGGCTGCGGACCCATGGACCCTGCCGAGGAGACGGCGGCTCCCGAGCCTTCACCTCCCGCCGAGGCCCCGACTGTCGAGGCCGCCGGTCTCCCTGAGTTCCTCGCGTGTCTCAATCCGGCGACGGAGCAGGCTCGCGCGTGCATCGTGACCTGCGTGGAGTTCTCGCCCGTGTTGAGCCTCGTCCCCTGTCTGGGGAGCTGTGGGCTGCAGCTCACCGCCATCACGACGTGTCTGCCCGCGCTGGCCCTCTAGCGCACGGCTTCTCGCGCGCATGACCCACGACGGGCTCCGGAACGAACCTCCGGAGCCCGTCCCTCACGTCAGGGGATGAGCGTCAGCACCAGCGTCTGCGTGCTGGTGTACTGGGCGAGCCCCTCCGGAGAGGCGCAGGCGTTCTCCAGGTCCGCGACCACGAACACCAGCGTCCGCACCGCCGTGGCCCCCGCGTACTTGCCGGACACCACGGTGCCAATCTGCTGCGTGGTCCGCGTCGTGGTGCCACCTTGAACGACGACCTGGGTGAGCGAGAGCTGCGACGTCTCGCCCGTGTTCCACGTCACCGTCACCGAGCCTCCACTGATGCCGAGCAGCGAGTCGCAGGTGTAGTTCCTGCGCAGCGCCGGAGCGAAGCCGGTGGTGCCCGAAATCACCGGGTCCGCCAGCACCGCGACGCAGTTGGTGAGCGTCCCGCTGCCGGACACCGTCGTGTCCCGGGGCTCGTTGGTGATGGGCGGCGAGAAGGAGATGGTCGTCGTCCCGAGCAGACAGGTGACGGTGCCGAGCAGCGGCGCCTCACTCGACTCCAGCGCGGACTCCTCTTCGAGCACCGGGCTGCCCTCCGTGCCGCAAGCGGAGAGCGCGCCGGAGACCACGATGAATGCCATGAACCACAGCCAACGAATGTGCGTGTGCATGTCCACCTCGGGGTTGAAGGTGGAACCACGGTAGTGACGGCCGGTGCCGCGCCGCCGCCCCGTGCGTCGACCGTGATGGCTGTCGAGCAATGGACGTGTACCCAGGTCCAACGGGCGATGCGCGCCCCGCTCCGGTGCGGGCCCGTCGTGCGGGCCCAACTCGAGCCACATCGCCGAGTCCTGCGCTGAGCTGCCTTCTAAAGGCCGTCTGGAGACGCTGCTCCCAGACCTGTACGTTCGAGCCACGCCCGAATCGTTTCCAGCGCTTCATCGAGCGTCTTCCTCGAGCCCCAGAACATCCGACCGATGGCCTCGTGTGCTGCTCGGATGTCGTCCGTCCTCTTACAGGGAGGCAGCTGAAGAGCAGGCGCATCGGGTCGTGGCGGCTCGATGATTTGCTTCTGTGCCACCATCTCCGACGCGAGCGCGTGCACGCTGGGATAGTCAGGAAGCGTCGGCAGCCGTGACTCCGCTTCAATGATTCGTGCGGCGTCTTCGTAGTGCCTGACGAAGGATGCTGGCTCTTTCTCGTCGTGAAGAGCCTTCCGCTGAAGTGCGTCGAGTTTTTCGAGCAGTGTGACGAGCGGGTGTACGCAGCGCACAGCCTTCGGCCGATTGTCGTCGTAGTCCCCGAGTTGGCCTCTTGCTTCGAGCGCTTCATGCACGAAGGACGTCATGTCCCGATGCACGAAGGGTGTGACCCGAGCGCTGCCAATCTCGAGCAGGACGAATGGGCGGAGCACATCCGCGAGGTCACCGAGGTGCCGAGCAGGATAGCTCACCTGGATGTTCCCGGAGCGCCAGCGCTTTGTGTCCGTCGACCGCAGGTCGAGCGTGGCGCTCGTCCCTGGAATCTTGACGAGGGTCGGGAGGGCCTCGAAGTAGGCCTTCCTCTGTCCTGTCACCTTCGTCCCATCCTTGGTCCAACTCGAGACCTCGGGCAGAGAGACAGTTCCGGGCTCGAGCTTGAGGTCCAGGTCCTCGGAGAATCGACGGATGAGGTCGAAGCCCTTGGAGAGCGATGTTCCCCCTTTGAACCAGACCTGGAATCCCGTCGCATGGAGAGCCCACAGCGTGTGGGTGACCCAACAATCCTTCTCGACCAGCGCGACCGAGAGGCCTCGGTCTTTCGCGACGATTCGGAGCAGGTCGTCGAAATCGGAGTCGTCGTGAATGAAGTTCAAACGAAGTCAGCTCGGAGCGCCGTGTTGATCAGGTCTCGCGTCGGTCTTGTTCCGTAGCGCCGGGCCATGGTGCTCAGCAGCTCGCGGTCGAAGTCGCCGCGCGAAAGCGCATGCGTCAGCGCCTCGGCCATCTTCGCACGCGAGGCGCCAGCCTGCTCCGCGTTCTCGAAGAGGTCCACCACGAACCACTCCTTGGGCGCCGGCTGGGGGAAGGCAATGCGCCGCAATTCGAAGCGGCGAAGACCGAACTCGACGCGCCCGGAGCGCTTCGTGTTGTAGACGAGCGGCACCGCGAACACGGCTGTCGCTCCCAGCCCCAGTGCGTTCCAACGCTCGGGACCGGTGAACACGAAGGGGCTGTCCTTGAGGAACGCCCGCATGAGCGCATCGTCGGTAGGTGGCACCACACCGAACTTGCCGCGCTTGGGGACGGCGAACAGACCATGCGCGACCGGGACCAAGACCCCCTTGTCGACCAGCGCCTTCGCATACCTAGGAGGGTTGGAGGTCCAAGGCTCGAAGTCCTGTGTACGGTAGACCCGACCTTCTTCGAGCTGTGGGAGAACCATGGTCGCCATTGTACTTTTTCTCCGGAGAAAAAGTACAAATGACAGCTCAGGCCCGCAAGGCCTCGTTCTAAGTCACTGGAATCCTTGAAACGGGGTTCCACCGCAGGGTGGAATGGCTGAAGCGGAGGTTCACTCGCCGCCTGCCTGCTCCTCTGCTGGGGTGGGGCAAGTCACGGATCCTCAGCGAGGCCCGAACTTCACGGCACTGGCTTGGACACCGCCGCCCCGCACTTCGCCTCGTAGCGCTGGAGCCGCTCGCGCAAGTCCTTGCGGAACTCGGCCGTGTACGCCTCGTGCAGCATGTCCACGGCGCGGCGCTGGAAGCCGACGGCCTCCGCGCACCGGTCCAGCTGGAAGAACAGCGCGGCCTGGACCGCGAGCCCGAACGGATTGCCCGGGGAGAGCTCCACCGCGCGCCTCGCCGAGGGCAGACCCTTCTGCGGCTGGAGCGTCATCATGTAGTGCTGGGCCAGGCTGGTGAGCATGCGCACGTCGTGCGGCAGCAGCCGCGCGGCCGACTCGCGCGCCTGCTCCAGCGCCTGGGGCTCGTCCTGGTCGCTCAGCATCTCCGCCAACAGGTCCCACCCGCGTCCGTCCTCCGGGTGCGCCTTCACCAGCTCCCGAGCCCGCGCCAGGTGCTCCTGGCGGTTCGAGGACAGCTGCGTGGCGAGCACTGCGGCGCTCACGTTGGTCGGGTCCTCCGTCAGGGCCTGTGCCAGCTCGGCGCCGGCCTTCTCCTTGCGCTGCGCCTGGGTCAGCTCGCCCGGGGCGCGCAGGAACATGAGCCCGCGGTTGGCGTGCACCTCGGCGCTGCCCAGCTCCCGCACCGCCACCTGGGTGGACACCGCCGGCAGCGGCAGCGTGAGGTACGCCGAGCGCCCGCTCATCAGGTACGTGCGCAAGTCACCGCCCAAATCACTCACGCCCTGGAAGGACTGCGCGAAGGCGCGCTGCGGGTCCTCCGCGCGGGCCAGCCGCGTCTGGAACGCGTCGAAGCGCTCCGGGTGCATGTTGATGAGGTAGTGCACCCAGAGCCACGCGGAGGCGTAGTGCTGCTGGCTCTCCGCGTCGCTGAGCAGCTCCTTCTGGTCCCACTCCCACAGCTCGTCGATGCCGAGCCAGCCGTTGCGCGTCACATAGTTGCGGCTGTTCGCGTTCACCCGGCCGAGCACCGCCTCGCCCGTGCTGGGCTTGATGTGCGTGGTCTCCAGGTACTGCGCCAGTCCCTCGGCCAGCCAGCGCGGCTGCCGCAGCAGGACATGCTGGCTCAGGTAGTGCGCCAGCTCATGTGTCTGCAGTTGCAGCTCGGGGCCGTTGTCCAGCAGGTAGCCCTCGCCCGACATGACGAGCAGCGGGCCACGCTCCGTGGTGGACACGAAGCCGATGTAGCGGCCCTGGGTGAACTCCGCCAGCTCACTCGTGTTGCGCAGCAGGATGACGTCGAGCGAGCCCGGGGGATTGAAGTCCGTGCCCCACGCCAACAGCAGCGCCCGGCGCAGCTTCTCCAACTCGATGGCCGACTTCGCCGCGACCTCCGGCGACAGGTCCGTGTGCATGCGGAAGTGCTCGCTCCTCACCTCCGACCAGGCCCGGCCCCCCTCGCGCGGACACAGCGCCCGCGAGCCCGCGCAGCCCGAGAACACCAGGAGCCCCAGCAATCCCACCCACACCTTTGACATTGGCATGCGGGGCTTCTGGCACATCCTCTCCACGATTCCCACGGACCCCGGGGAGGGTTCATCCCTCTCTCATGATGAGTCCTTGGAGCCCATACAGAGACGTCAGGGGATGGGAGGCTTCGGGCTCAGCGAGGAGGCCGGTTGGCGTTGCACTTGCGCTCGAAGGTGCGCAGCCGCTCTTCCATCGCCTCGCGGAAGTCGGCGGTGGTGGACCCGTCGAGCAGGTCCCGGACCCGGTACTGCAGGCGCTTCGCCTTGGAGCAGCCATCGGAGCGGAAGGACAGGAAGGCCAGGGACGTCAGCGCGGCGGGGCTGCGAGGGTCCAGCTCCAGGGCGCGGCGGGCCGTGGGCAGGCCTTCCTCCAGGTTGCCCGTCTCGTTGTAGCTGTCGGCGACGCGGACGAGGGTGGAGACGTCATCGCGGGCCAGGCTGGTCGCGCGCCGTCGCGCATCCGCCTGCGCGCCCGGCTCGAGGGACGGGTCCAGCAGCTCCGCCAGCAGCATCCAGGCGCGCGCATCGTCGGGATGGTCCCGCACCAACGCATGGGCTCGCTGGAGATGCTCTGGCGTGTCCTCCGACAAGCGCGGCGAGCGTCGCCGCGTCGACATGGGTCGGCGCTTCGCCCAGGGCCCGCTGGACCTCTGCGAGCGCCTCCGCCCGCGCGTCCTTCCCTGGCGCATGCATCAGGACCCGCGCGCGCAGGACGTGGACATCGGCGGAGCCGAGTGCGCGCACGGTGACCTCCTCCGGGATGGCGGGGAGCGGTGACGCGCGAGGGACATACCGCTCGCGAGAGGCGTGCCGGCGCACACCGCTCCGCAGCGCGTCCAGGTCTCCGAAGGTCGTCTCCCACGTGGCGCGTGAGTCCTCGCCCTGGGCCAGCAACGCGAGCCACTTGCCGAAGCGCGCCGGCTGCTCCTGCGCGAGGAAGTGCACCCAGAGCCACGCGGAGGCATCGCGCCACTGCTGCTCCTCGGGGCTCGGCTTCAGCACATGCTCCTGTTCCCAGAGCGCGTCGATGTCGAGCCACCCCTTCTCGCGGACCCGCTCCAGGCTGGACGCATCCTCCCGCCCCAGCACGGCCTCGCGGGTGCCGTGCTCGACGCGCACGGTCTCCAGGGAGCGGGCGAGCCCCTCCGCGAGCCACCGGGGGCGGCTCTGCAACACGCGACGGCTCAGCTCGTAGCCCAGCGCGCGGGCCCGCGTCCTTGCTCCTCGCTCCGAGTCCTCCTGGGTGATGACGAGCAGCGCCCCTTCGGCGGACCTCGCGGAGAAGCCACCGGAAGTCCCAGGGACGAGCGCCTCCAGCTCGGCGGCGTCGCGCAGGAGCACGACGTCCATCGCGCCGGGGATGTCCTCGTCCCCGCCCCACAGCCGCGACACGGCGCCGCGGAGCGTCTCCAACTCGAGCGCGGCTCGCGTGGCCGCCTCACGCTCCACGTTCGTCAGGACGCGGAAGTGTCGGCTGCGGACCTCGGTCCAGACCGCGTCATCCTCGCGAGGAGACGGCGCGCGCGTGCTCGCGCAGCCCGACACCATCGCCAGCATCCACCCCACCCAGAGAACCCGGAATGCCATCCCGGATTCTTGTCACGGCCGCGAGGTGGGACGCGAATCATTCCTTCGCGGGGCCACCCAGGATGCGCGGCGCGGCGGCGCGGTGGAAGCCCTCGTAGGGCTTGGAGGCGCTGGTCTCCTCCAGCGGAAAAATCTTGGTGTTGCAGGACGCGCCACCGTCAATCTTGATGACCTCGCCGGTGATGAACGCGGCCACGTCCGACAGCAGGAACACAATCGCGCCGCTCACCTCGGCCTCGGTGGCGAGCCGGTGCAGGGGCACCTCCTGCTTGAGCATGGGGATGAGCGCCTTGACGCCCTCGTCCTGGTAGCTGTCCATGCCGCTGGAGGCCACCCACCCGGGCGCCACCGCGTTGACGCGCACCCCGGCGAAGGCCCACTCCACCGCCGCCGTCTGCGTCAGGTTGAGCATGCCCATGCGCGCCGCGCCCGAGTGCCCCATTCCCGGCATGCCGCCCCACGCGTCCGCGAGCATGTTGACGATGGAGCCTCCCGTCTGGCTCATCGACTGGTTGAACACCTCGCGCGCCACCAGGAAGCCTCCCGTGAGGTTGGTGGCCACCACCGCCTCGAAGCCCTTCTTCGAGATGGCCGACAGCGGCGAGGGGAACTGCCCGCCCGCGTTGTTCACCAGCCCGTGGATGCGCCCGCGCGCCGCGACGATGCGCGCCACCGTGGCCTTCACGCCCTCCTCGTCGCGGATGTCCACCGTCTCCAGCGAGCACTCGCCGCCGTCCTCGCGCAGCTCCGCCGCCACCTTCTCCAGCTTGTCCGGCTTGCGGCCCACCAGGATGACGTGCGCGCCGAGCGCCGCCAGCTCGTGCGCCGTACAGCGGCCGATGCCGCTGCCGCCTCCGGTGACGATGATGTTCTGTCCCTTGAACAACCCCGGCGCGAATACGGAGCGGTAGCCCATGTGCTCTCCCGATGTGGCCCCGCCCGAGTGTCGTCGGGGCGTGTTGTCGCGAACGTCGCGGCCCGTCAGTCCTCCGCCTTGCGCCCGGACCGGGGACGCAGCGCGTCCTCCAGCGTGAGCGCCCAGCGGTGGAGAATCTTCTTTCGCCGCGCGCTGTCGTCGCGCAGCAGGTTCGCCAGCCCCAGGCCGCGCACCAGGTCCAGCGTCGCCTGCACCAGCTCGCGCACGCCCGGCTCGCGCTCGTCCACGCCGAGCAGCGACACCGTCAGCCGGTGCACCTCCCGCCCCACCTTCGTCTCCACCGGCACCAACTGCGAGCGCAGCTCCTCGTCCGTGCTCGCCGCCACCCACAGCTGCACGGCCGCGACGAACAGCGGGTGCGTGTAGAAGCCCGCCAGCATGTGGAGGATGCTCTCCGTGCGCCGCTGGTCCGCTGGCAGCCGGGCCGCCCGCCGACCGAGCTCCTCCATCTGCTGATGGCCCACGTACTCGACCGCGGCCGCCACCAAATCACCGCGCGTGGGGAAGTGGTGCTGACAGGCGCCGCGGGACACGCCGGCCCGCTCGGCGATGACCGTCATCGTCGCGCCCGCCCACCCCAGCTCCGACAGGGCGCTGATGGCCGCCTCCATCAGTCGCTGCCGGGTGACGCGGCTGCGCTCCTGCTCCTGTCGTCCTGTCGCGGCCGGTGCCTCGCTCACGAGGTCAGCTTGGAAGCCGCCCTGGAAAAAAGCAAGCGCGCTTGCTTTTTTAGGCATGGCCTCCCACACTGCTCCGCATTCAGGCAGGACGTGGAGAGCGCATGAGCGAGTCCCCCCTCCGTATCGGCAACGCGTCGGGTTTCTACGGTGACCGGTTCTCGGCCGTCCGGGAGATGCTCGAGGGCGGCCAGCTGGACGTCCTCACGGGCGACTACCTGGCGGAGCTGACGATGTTGATTCTCGGTCGGGACCGGATGAAGGACCCGGCCACCGGCTACGCCAAGACCTTCCTGCGGCAGATGGAGCAGTGTCTGGGATTGGCGCTGGAGAAGAAGGTGCGCATCGTCGCCAACGCGGGAGGCCTGAATCCGGCCGGGCTCGCCGAGGCGCTGCGAGCGCTCAATGACAAGCTGGGACTCGAGGCCCGCATCGCGCACGTGGAGGGGGACGACCTCTCCGGCAGCGCGGACGCGCTGGGTCTGGGCTCGCCCATCACCGCGAACGCGTACCTGGGCGGCTGGGGCATCGCCGAGTGCCTGCGCGCGGGCGCGGACATCGTCGTCACCGGCCGCGTGACGGACGCGTCCCTGGTGGTGGGGCCGGCGGCCGCGCACTTCGGCTGGAAGAAGGATGACTGGGACAAGCTCGCGGGCGCGATGGTCGCGGGCCACGTGCTGGAGTGCGGCACGCAGGCCACGGGCGGCAACTACTCCTTCTTCAAGGAGATCGACGTGCGCCGTCCGGGCTTCCCGCTGGCGGAGGTGTTCGCGGACGGCTCGTCCGTCATCTCCAAGCACGCGGGCACGGGCGGCGCGGTGACGGTGGACACGGTGCTCGCGCAGCTGCTCTATGAAGTCACGGGCGCGCGCTACGCGGGGCCGGACGCCACGGCCCGCTTCGACTCGATTGCCCTGACGGCGGACGGCAAGGACCGGGTGCGCATCAGCGGCGTGCGCGGCGAGCCGCCTCCGCCCACGGTGAAGGTGTGCCTCAACCACCTGGGGGGCTACAAGAACGAGGCGACGTTCGTCCTCGTGGGCCTGGACATCGAGGACAAGGCGCGGCTCATCCGCGAGCAGATGGAGGCGGCGCTCACGCGCAAGCCGAGCGAGGCGCACTGGACGCTGGTGCGCACGGACCGCGAGGACGCGGCCACGGAGGAGCAGGCCGCCGCGTTCCTGCGCGTGGTGGTGAAGGACCAGGACCAGAGACTGGTGGGCCGAGCGTTCAGCGGCGCCGCGGTGGAGCTGGCGCTGGGCACCTACCCGGGCTTCACCATGACGGCGCCGCCCTCGGATGGCGCGCCGTATGGTGTCTACACGCCGGCCTATGTCGACGCGAGCAAGGTGGAGCACGTGGCGGTGCTGCCCGACGGCACGCGCACCGCCATCACGCCGCCCGCGCAATCTCAGGCGCTGGCGCCGGTGGAGCCGCTCCCGTTGACGGAGCCGCTGTCCTCGGGGCCCACGCGCCGGGTGCCGCTGGGTCGGCTGGTGGCGACTCGCAGCGGTGACAAGGGCGGCATGGCGAACATCGGCGTGTGGGCGCGCTCGGATGAGGCGTGGCGCTGGCTGTCGCGCTTCCTCACGGCGGAGAAGCTGAAGGAGCTGCTCCCGGAGGCCGCGGCCTTCCCGGTGGAGCGGCACGTGTTCCCGAAGCTGCGCGGGTTGAACTTCGTGGTCGATGGAATCCTGGGCGAGGGCGTGTCGTCGTCGACGCGCTTCGACCCGCAGGGCAAGGCGCTGGGCGAGTGGCTGCGCTCGCGTCACGTGGACATTCCCGAGTCGCTGCTGCGCGAAGGAGAGGGGTGAGGCCGATGCCGAGAATCACTTCCAAGGTCAACCCGGGCTCGGAGACGTTCCAGGCGCAGCGCGCGGACATGCTCGCGAGGCTGGGCGAGCTGCGCGGCGTCGAGGCCAAGGTGCGCGCCACCGAGGAGAAGGCGCGCGAGAAGTTCCACAAGCGAGGCCAGCTGCTGCCTCGCGAGCGGCTGATGATGCTGCTGGACCGGGGCTCGCCGTTCCTGGAGCTGTCCACGCTGTGCGGCTACGGCTACCACGACGACAGTGACGGCTCGCTGGCGGGCGGCAACAGCATCGCGGGCATCGGCTACGTGTCCGGGGTGCGGTGCTTCGTCTTCGTGAACAACTCCGCCATCAAGGGCGGCACCGCGTCGCCGTGGGGTGTGCAGAAGGCGCTGCGCGGGCAGGCCATCGCGCTGCAGAACAAGCTGCCCATGGTGTCGCTGGTGGAGAGCGGCGGCGCGAATCTGATGTACCAGCAGGAGATCTTCATCCCGGGCGGAGAGACCTTCTACAACCAGGCGAGGATGTCCGCGGCGGGCATTCCGCAGGTCACCGTGGTCCACGGCTCCAGCACGGCGGGCGGCGCGTACCTGCCGGGCCTGTCCGACTACGTGGTGATGGTGAAGAAGAAGGCGAAGGTGTTCCTCGCGGGCCCGCCCTTGCTCAAGGCGGCCACGGGCGAGGTGGCCACGGACGAGGACCTGGGCGGCGCGGAGATGCACGCCACCGTCGCGGGCACCGCGGACTACCTGGCCGAGGACGACGCCGACGCCATCCGCATGGCGCGCGAAATCGTGTCCAAGCTCGGCTGGAACGAGCGGCTGGCGGCCCAGTCGAAGGCGCCCTACGCGGAGCCGCTGTACTCGCCGGACGAGCTGGCGGGCGCGATTCCGGCGGACTACCGCAGGCCGTATGACTGCCGGGAAATCATCGCGCGCATCGTGGACGGCTCGGAGTTCACGGGCTTCAAGGACGCGTACGACGCGCACACGGTCTGCGGCTGGGCGAGCCTGTTCGGCGGGCCCATCGGCATCATCGGCAACAACGGGCCCATCAGCCCGAAGGGCGCGACGAAGGCGGCGCAGTTCATCCAGCTGTGCTGCCAGTCGAACACGCCCATCGTGTACCTGCAGAACACCACGGGGTACCTGGTGGGAACGCAGCCGGAGCAGGGCGGCATCGTCAAGCACGGCTCGAAGATGATTCAGGCGGTGGCCAACGCCACGGTGCCGCAGGTGACGCTGCTGGTGGGGGGCTCGTTCGGCGCGGGCAACTATGGGATGTGCGGACGTCCGTTCCACCCGCGCTTCATCTTCGCGTGGCCCAACGCGCGCACGGCGGTGATGGGCGGCGAGCAGGCGGCGAAGGTGATGTCCATCGTCTTCGGCGAGAAGCTGGCGCGCGGGGGCGAGGTGGTGGACGAGGAGGCCCTCCGCGCCTTCACGCAGCCCATCGTCGACCAGTTCGACAAGGAGTCGCACCCCTTCAACGCCTCGGCGCGGCTGTTCGACGACGGCATCATCGACCCGCGCGACACGCGGCGGGTGCTCGGGTTCGTGCTGTCCATCTGCCGTGAGGCGGAGGCGCGGCAGGTGAACCCCAACAGCTTCGGCGTCGCACGCCTGTGAGAGGAGCGGACGGGATGGAGCGTTTCAACAAGGTCCTCATCGCGAACCGGGGTGAAATCGCGGTGCGGGTGATTCGCACCTGCAAGCGGCTCGGCTTCCGGACGGTGGCGGTGTTCTCGGAGGCGGACCGGGGCGCGCCGCACGTGCTCGCCGCGGACGAGGCGGTGCCCATCGGCCCGTCGCCCGCGAAGGAGTCGTACCTGGTCATCGAGAAGCTCATCGGCGCGGCGAAGGCGTCGGGGGCACAGGCCATCCACCCGGGCTACGGCTTCCTCTCCGAGAACGCGGCCTTCGCGTGCGCGTGCAAGGACGCGGGGCTGGTGTTCATCGGCCCGGACGCGGAGGCCATCACGCTGATGGGCAACAAGCGTCAGGCCAAGCTGAGGATGATTGCGGCGGGCGTGCCGTGCATCCCGGGTTACGAGGCCTCGGACGCGGACGACGAGGCACTGGCGAAGGAGGGCGAGCGCATCGGCTTCCCGCTGATGGTGAAGGCGGCCGCGGGCGGCGGTGGTCGCGGCATGCGACTGGTGCACGAGGCGTCGCAGCTGAAGGCCGCGCTGAAGGGCGCCCGCTCCGAGGCGGCGAACGCGTTCGGCAGCGGTGAGCTCATCCTGGAGCGCGCGGTCATCAACGCGAGGCACGTGGAGATTCAAGTCTTCGCGGACGAGCACGGCAACGCGGTGCACCTGGGCGAGCGCGACTGCTCGGTGCAGCGGCGTCACCAGAAGGTCGTCGAGGAGAGCCCGTCACCCGCGGTGCACCCGCTGCTGCGCGAGAAGATGGGGCAGGTGGCCGTGACGGCGGCCAGGGCGATTGCCTACAAGGGCGCGGGCACCATCGAGTTCCTGCTGGCGCCGAACGGCGAGTTCTACTTCATGGAGATGAACACGCGTCTCCAGGTGGAGCACCCCGTCACCGAGCAGATTACCGGGCTGGATTTGGTGGAGTGGCAGCTGCGGGTCGCCTCCGGTGAGAAGCTGCCGCGCGCGCAGGAGGACATCACCTGGACGGGCCACGCCATCGAGGTGCGGCTGTGCGCCGAGGACCCGGCGAACCAGTACGCGCCGCAGGCGGGGAGGCTGCTCACGTGGCGGCTGCCTTCTCGTGAAGGCGTGCGCATCGACCACGGCGTGCGCGAGGGGCAGGACATCCCGCCCTTCTACGACTCCATGCAGGCGAAGGTGATTGCGTACGGCGCGGACCGAGAGATGGCGCGGCGGCGGCTCGTGGAGGCGCTGCACGAACTCACCGTGTTCGGTGTCACGACGAACAAGGACCTGCTGCTGCATGTGCTGGAGGATGGCGCGTTCCGCTCGGGGGCATACGATACGGGCTTCATCGGCAAGCACGCGGACGGCGCGACGCTGGAGCGGCTGTACCGCACGAGCACTCGCGAGCGGGCGCTGGCGGCGGTGGCGCTGTTCCATGACGAGGCGCTGCGGCTCTCCAGGACGAGCGGAGTGGATGCCTCGCTGGTGAACTGGAACACGGCGTATTCGCACGCGGTGACGATGACGCTCGAGGACCGGAGCGGCGAGGCGAAGGTCTCCGTGCGCCCGTTGACGTCGGAGCAGTACGAGGTCATCACGGGCGAGGAGAAGCTGGAGGTCTCCGTGCTGGGCCTCGCGGAGGGCGTATTCGACTACGCCGTCGCGGGGGCTCGGGGGCGAGGGCGGTATCTGCGCGCTGGGGACTCGCTGTGGCTGGACCTGGGCTCGGGGGCGCGGTGCCTCGCGGACGTGACGTTCCGTCCGCCGAAGTCGGCGGAGGGCGCGGGGACGGGACGGCTGCTCGCGCCGATGGACGGCCGCATCCTGCGCGTGGAGACGAAGCCCGGGGCCACGGTGAAGCCGGGGGACGTGCTCGTCGTCCTGGAGGCGATGAAGATGGAGTTCCAGCTCGTCGCGGACATCCCGGGCACGGTCGAGGCGGTGAACGCCTCGGTGGGTGGTCAGGTGAGCGCCAAGGCGTTGTTGGTGGTGCTGACCCCGGAGGCGAAGCCGAAGGAAGCGTGAGGTCGCGAGCAGCGGGGTGCTCGCATCGTCGAGACATGGACGCTCGCCGGGTGTCCGTGTTGCGAGGGCGTGGGGTGGGCGGCTACTCCGCCCGTCCATGCGCGCAATGGTGCTTCCCCGCTTCGGCGGTCCTGAGCTGTTCGAGGTTCGTGATGTCCCCGCTCCGACGCCGGGTCCCGGACAGCTCGTCGTCCGTGTCCTGGTGTCGGGCACCAACCCCGTGGACGCGAAGCTGCGGCACGACGGCTCCTGGGCGGGGCTGAAGCCGCCCGTGGTCCTGGGCTACGACGTGTCGGGCGTCGTCGAGCAGGTGGGCCCGGGCGTCACCGACTTCAAGTCGGGGGACGAGGTCTTCTACACGCCCGAGATTTTCGGCAACCCGCATGGCTCCTACGCGGAGCTGAACCTGGTGAGCGCGAGCATCGTGGCGCGCAAGCCGGCGAGCATCTCGCATGAGGAGGCCGCGGCGATTCCGCTGGCGGGAGGCACCGCGTGGGACGCGCTGGTGCGAAGGCTCCAGGTGCAGGTGGGTGAGACGGTGCTCATCCACGGCGGCGCGGGGGGCGTGGGCACGTTCGCGGTGCAGATTGCGAAGGCGGCGGGCGCGCGGGTGCTGGCGACGTCGGGCCCGGGGAACCTGGAGCTGCTGCGCGAGCTCGGCGCGGACCTGGCCATCGACTACCGCAAGGAGGATGTGGCGCAGGTGGCGCTGCGGGAGACGGGTGGGAAGGGCGTGGACGCGGTGTTCGACACGGTGGGCAGCAACATCGTCCCGAGCATCCCCGCGACGCGGGCCTTCGGGAGGCTTGCGACCATCCTGGATGTGAAGGGGGATGTGTCGGGGATGTACCCTCGCAACCAGACGTTGCACGGGGTGTTCCTCACGCGCGAGCGGCGTCGGCTGGAGGAGATGACGGCGCTCATCGAGCGCAAGCAGCTGCGCCCGGTGGTGGACCAGGTGCTGCCGCTGGAGAAGGTGGGGGACGCGCACCGCCGGCTCGATTCAGGACACGGGCGGGGCAAGGTGGTGCTGACGGTGGCGAACAAGTAGTCGCCTGTCACGAGGGGCCTGGGTGGAAGCTCAGGCCTCGCGCCGGTGGCTCAGCGCGAGGATGGCGAGGCCGATGACACAGAGCGCGGCGCCCGCGGCGCAGACGCCCGTCCAGCCGGCGTGGGTCCACGCGGTGGTGCCGAGCCAGGAGCCGGCCGCGCCGCCGGCGAAGTAGGTCACCATGTAGAGCGTGTTGAGGCGGCTG
The DNA here is from genome assembly GCF_059738865.1 of Myxococcus sp. MH1. Classification (NCBI taxonomy): domain Bacteria; kingdom Pseudomonadati; phylum Myxococcota; class Myxococcia; order Myxococcales; family Myxococcaceae; genus Myxococcus; species Myxococcus sp. MH1. Next base: position 113,332 of record NZ_AP026947.1, read on the forward strand.
CGAGCCTCGGGGCGCAGGGCGTAGACGCGGGTCTGGTTGGAGATGTGGTTGCCCTGAACGCCCAGGTCGAGCAGCACCACGCCCAGGGCGATGCCCCACAGCCAGCGCCCCAGGGGCCACATCACGACGAAGGACAGCAGCAGCACGCCGATGGCGAACATGTTGATGCGCCGGCCTCCGTGCGAGTCCGCGTAGCGGCCGACGACGGGGGCGATGAGCGCGCCCACCACGCCGACGACGCCGAAGAGTCCGGCGACCTGGGGGCCGTAGTGCTCGGGGAGGCTCTCCAGATACAGGGCGAGCGTGGACCAGAAGACGCTGAAGGCGCCGAAGGTGAGGGCGCCGAGCACGGCGTGGATGCGCAGCACGGGCTCGGTGCGCGCCAGGTGGACGAGCGAGCGCATCAGCTCCGGGTACGGCATGGCGGCCACGGGCGGCTGCGAGGGCAGGGTGAAGCGCAGCACGAGGGCGAGCAGGAGCATGAAGCCCGCGGCGAGCCAGAACATGGCGCGCCAGCCCAGGTGGGTGCCCACGAAGCCGGCGGCAGTGCGGGACAGGAGGATGCCGATGAGCAGGCCGCTCATCACGGTGCCCACCACGCGGCCGCGCTGCGCCGCGGGGGCGAGGTGCGCGGCGAAGGGGACGAGGAGCTGGGGGACGACGGTGGTGGCGCCCACGAGGAAGCTGGCGATGACGAGCCAGGGCAGGGTGGGCGCGAGCGCGGCGCCGACGAGGGCGAGGCTCACGAGCGCGGACATGGTGACGATGACGCGGCGTCGTTCCAGGCTGTCGCCGAGCGGGACGATGAGCAGCATGCCCGCCGCGTAGCCGACCTGGGTGAGCGTGGGCACGAGGCCGAGCATCCCGCCCGAGGCGCCGAGGTCCCGGCCGATGTCTCCGAGCAGGGGCTGGTTGTAATAGAGGTTGGCGGCGGTCGCGCCGGAGGCGGCGGCCATGAGCCACACGAGTCCGGGGCTGAGCGTGGCGTGCGGCGATTCCGAGGGTGCTGGCGTGGACATGGCGGACGCGGCGCACTCTCCACCCGGGGACAGGTCGGGTCCAGCGCCGTCATGCTCGCTTGCTCTGGAGGTGCCACACACGGTCCGAGTGCGGGCCGGTATAGGCTCCGAGCATGGTGCGTCCTGAAGGACGAGAAAGAGGAGCACGTCCATGCTCCACCAGACCTGCGGGTGAGAGTCCCGTCCGGGTAGACACCGGAGTGCCCGGTAGCAGGCCCCAGCCGGTCGCCGAGAGGCGGCAGGCCACAGCGGGGCGTCAAAAGCCTCCGACAGGGAGGGAGCAAGAGCACGGGCCGCAACATGAAGTGAAGCCTGCCGCCTCGACAGAGACACAATGGGAGAGCCGAGCCGAGCATGTCACGGTGAAGGCCAGGTCCGCTGCGGACGAGTCCGGGTGTGAAGCAGCGGAACTCCCCGGGGTATGGGGCGCGGCACGTGTTCAAGGAGTGGTGGGGAACAGGAGAGACCCGACTGCGCAGCCGTCGTCGCGGCAGGGCCCCGCGTATAAGCCGAAGGCGAAAGCGAGGGGAGTGCAGCGGGAGTCCGAGGGGGCCGTAGTACCGATGAGGGGCGTGCAGGACAACGCGCCCGGAGGGAAGGGCCCCTGCTTGAGTGGTGCTTGGGTGGGAGGTAAGAGCGAGGGCATGAGCCGCCACGGCGGCTCCAATCTCCCCGGTGGACCAGAGTCCACCGACAAAGTTCGACGACTCCAGCGCAAGCTCTTCGTGGCAGCCAAGCGGTGCAAGGAGCGCCGTTTCCATGCGCTGTATGACCGAGTCCACCGGAGTGACGTCCTGTGGGAAGCGTGGGAGCGGGTTCGACGCAACAAGGGCGCGGCTGGCGTGGATGGAGTCACGCTGGCGGCGGTGGAGCGGTACGGCGCGCAGCGGCTGGTAGAGGAGCTGGGCGAGGTGCTGCGAGCAGGAGCGTACAGGCCGCCCGCGGTACTGAGGCGGTACATCCCCAAGGCGGACGGGAAGCGAAGGCCGCTGGGCATTCCGACGGTGAAGGACCGCATCGTGCAGATGGCGGTGAAGTTGGTGCTGGAGCCGGTATTCGAGGCGGACTTCCTGCCGTCCTCGTATGGCTTCCGGCCTCGCCGAAGCGCGTTGCAGGCCCTGGAGCGCATCCGGGAGGTAGTCAATGCCGGATGTCGCCACGTGCTCGACGCGGATATCCGCGATTACTTCGGCAGCATCGAGCATGAGCTGCTGATGGAGCGGGTGGAGCGACGGGTGTCGGACCGCAGGGTGCTCAAGCTGCTGAGGCAGTGGCTGAGTGCGGGAGTGGTAGAAGAGGGCCGGTACTCCGAGACGGTCTCGGGGACGCCGCAGGGCGGAGTGGTTTCTCCGTTGCTCTCCAACATCTACCTGCACTTCTTCGACAGCGTGTGGCAGCGGCAGTGCGCGCGGGTAGGCGAGCTGGTGCGCTACGCGGATGACTTCGTGGTGCTGTGCAAAAGCCGCGAAGCTGTCGAGGAGGCTGAACGAAGAGTGCGAATCATCTTCGAGAGGCTGAAGCTACGACTGCATCCGGAGAAGACGCGGCGAGTGGAACTCACCGAGGGCAAGGAAGGCTTCGACTTCCTGGGCTGTCACCTGCATCAACGCATGTCGGGCAAGCTGCTGGAGGAGCGTGGCCTCAAGCGCTACTACCTGCACAGATGGCCGTCAGCGCGGAGCATGAAGCGGGTGAGGGCCCGGGTGAAGGAGCTGACGAGTCGTCAGCGGTACGGGGTGAAGGACGTGCGAGTCATCATCGCCGACCTGAATCCGGTGCTGCGAGGGTGGGGCAACTACTTCCGCAGCGGGAATGCAGCCCGGAAGTTCAATCAGCTCGACTCCTACGTGTGCAGGCGGCTGCACCAGTTCATGGTGAAGCGCAGGGGAAGGAACCTGCGAGCCGGACAGGCTCACGAGTGGAATCGGGAATGGTTCTGGGGACAGGGGCTCCACCGATTGCGTGGGACGATTCGTTACCCGAAACCGTGCATGCTGCACGACAACACTCTCGTTAAGCCGTATGCGGGAAAACCGCACGTACGGTTTGAAAGGAGGCGGGTGGAAACGGGCCGCTGACCGGTACCGCGCCACCCATCTACCAATGGCTGGAGTCCCCTCGTCTGGAAGTCTGCCTGTCATCGAGATGTCCCCGCTGTTCGACGCGTCCCGCTCCGAGGCTCGGCGGCAGGTGGCGCGAGACATCGAGCAGGCGTGTCGTGACACGGGCTTCTTCTACGTCTCGGGGCACGGTGTGCCCGACGCGCTCCTCGCGCGCATGGAGGAGCTGAGTCACCGCTTCTTCGCGCTGCCGCGTGAGGCGAAGGAGGCGATGGACATGGCGCGGGGTGGCGCCGCGTGGCGAGGGTGGTTTCCGTTGGGTGGAGAGCTCACGTCGGGCAAGCCTGACCGCAAGGAGGGGCTCTACCTGGGCACGGAGCTGGGGCCCGAGCATCCGCGCGTGAAGGCGGGCTGGCCGTTGCACGGCGCGAACCTGTGGCCCGTGGATTTGCCGGAGCTGCGCGGCGTGGTGCTCCGCTGGTACCGCAGCAGCCCGTGGTCCTCGGAGGCACAGCCCATCACGAGCCACAACACCACCACCATCCATCGCGCCATACCCATCCCAAAGCAAAGGGCCCGTCACCCACCCGGATGACGAGCCCGCTCCAACCCAGACGAACAGCCGCTTCAGCGCGACGTCGGCGCCTCACCTCGGGGAATCATCCGTCCCCCGAGCATCGTGATTCGCTTCGCCGCCAGTCGCTCCCGGGCGTCCGGGTGGATGTCCTGCGGCGTCCACTTCAGGTCGTGGTCGAACTCCACGTGCACGGACTCGACACCCTCCTGGCCCGTGAGCCGCTGCTCGATCTCCCGCATGAAGTACGCGGCCATCATGCACATGGGCGAGGTGATGTGCAGACGCACCGTCACCTTCCCTTCCTGATGAACCACGCTCTCGATGAGCCCCATCTCCCCGATGCCCAGCGGCACGCCCGTGGCCAGGCTGCACGGGTCCGGAATCCCCTGGATGCGCTCGCGCAGCGCGCTCTCCACGGGCGTCACGGCCGCCCTCCCTGGTAGCTGTACGGCTGGATGTTCCCCTTCGCCTTCTTGCGCGCGAACTCGTCGTTCGCGATGCGCTTCTTCACCGCCTCCACGTCCACGCCCGCGTAGCGCGCGTAGTTGTCGCAGAGAATCATCCGCTTCACCTCGGGCGTCACCTGCATGCCGCACACCTGGGTGAGCTCCTCGGGCAGCTGGAAGTCGTTCCAGAACTTCTCCAGCGCCGGCTGCGGGTGGCTGAACACCGTGCCGGAGCCCCACATGATTTTCGCGGGGCCCGCCCACTTGAGCAGCTGCGCCAGCGACTCGGCGAACCAGCGCTCGCGCTTCACCAAGAGCGCCCCCGTGACCTCCAGGTTCACGTACACGTTGGGGAACAGCGACAGTTGCATGCCCGTCTCGTCCAGGAACGCCATGCCGCCGTGGACGATTTCGAAGTTCAGGTCCGGGAACGCATCCGCCGCGCCGCCGATGTCGTCGACCTTGTACGCCTCGATGGGCACCGCCCCCATCGGCAGGCCCTTGTGCACCGCGATGTTCTTGATGCCCAGCTTCTGCGCCCGCTCGAACAGCGGGAACGCGATGCGCGGGTCATCCATCCGCCAGCCCGTGTGCTTGAACGAGTCCCCCAGCCACGCCGCCGGATAGAGCTTCAGGCCCGTGGGCTTGAGCTCCTCCACCTGCTTCTCCAGGTCCTCCAGCGCCGCCGTGCCCCGCAGCGGGTCCACGCCCGCGTACACCAGGAAGCGGTCCGGGAAGCGCCGCTTGATGTCGAGCGTCTTCTCGTACGAGCACAGCCCGTCCGTGTAGAGCGTCTGCAGCGGCAGCACGTGGTGCACCGCGAGGTCGACGTCGCTCTCCACGAAGAGGATGTGGGCCAGCTCGTCCACGGACCAGTCCTTCATGAACTGCTCCGGCTTCACGACACGGTGCGTGTCGCCGGACAGCCCCGAGTGCAGGCCGAAGATGAGCTGGGCCAGGGATTCGGCGTACTTCCCGGCACGCCAGTTGGACGGGTGCAGGTTGTACGCGTGCGTAACCGCATCGATGACGAATCCGCCGCCAATCACCAGGGAACTCCCTTCAGGGGCGCGCCGGGACATCCGGCGCGGTGGTTTCACTCCAGGCCGGAGACATCACCGTCAACCCCGACGGCCAATACCTCTCCGACCAGCTGCTGAATCATCTGCGCGTCGAACGGCTTCTCGATGCGCGGGTTGGGGATGCGCTCCAGGAACTGCCGCGCCCGGGCCGTGTACGAGCCGCCGGTGATGAAGATGAAGCGCAGGCTCAACCCCGGCTCCCGCTCGCGCACCCGCTCGTAGACGTCCATGCCGGTGATGCCCGGCATCATCAGGTCACAGAAGATGGCGTCGAAGGGAGCGCCCGAGTCCAGCTTCGCCAACGCCTCCTCGCCGCTGCTCACCACCGTCACCTGGTGGCGCTTGCCGATGATGCGCGCCAGCGAGCGACCCACCGCGGGCTCGTCGTCGATGACCAGCATCCGGCCGGCGCGCTCGGACGAGGGCGGCAGCAGCACGGGCACCTCGCGAGGCGCCGCGTCCGCGGGCGCGGGGGGCAGCAGCACCGTGAAGGTCGTCCCTTGGCCCGGCTCGCTGCGCACCGTGATGTCGCCGCCCAGGCCGCGCATGATGCCGTGGCAGATGGACAACCCCAGGCCCGTGCCCGAGCCCACCGCCTTGGTCGTGAAGAACGGGTCGAAGATGCGCGCGAGCACGCTGGGCGGCATGCCGCTGCCCGAGTCGCTCACGTCCACCGCCACGCCCCCGTGGGGCCCCGGGCGCACCCAGAGCGTCACGTGCTGGTTCGTCGGGTCCCCCTCGGGGATGGCCTGCGCCGCGTTGACGACCAGGTTCAGGAACACCTGCCCCAGCCGCGACGCGTCCGCGTGCACCAGCGGCACGTCCTCGTACTTCTTGATGACCTGGGCGCGCGGGCGCAGCTCGCTGGAGGCCAGCTTGAGCGAGAACTCCAGCGACTCGCGCACGTCGAGCAGCTCGCGCCGCTCCTCGTCCTGGCGGGAGATGTACTTCAGGTCCCGGACGATGTTGCGCACGCGGGTGGCGCCTTCGTGCGCCTCCTTGAGCAGCTCCACCGTGTCCTTCAGGGTCATGGACCAGCTCGGCGCCAGCGCGCCGTCGGGCAGCATCCTCCCCAGCTCGCCGCCCAGCCGGTGCATCGCGTCCAGGGCCGACTCCAGGTTGGCCATGACGTAGGTGAGCGGGTTGTTGATTTCGTGGCCCACGCCCGCGGCCAGCGTGCCCGCGAGCACCATCCGGTCCGATTGGAGCAGCTGGGCCTGCATGCGCTTGCGCTCGGTGATGTCGCGCGCCATCACCACGACGGCGCCCACGCCGTCGAAGTCCACGGGCAGCCCCGCGCTCTCCGCGTCGAACCAGGTGCCGTCTCGGCGCAGGTAGCGGATCTCGCGCAGCGGGGCCAGCTCGCCCCGGGCCACCACCGCGTGCACGCGCTGGCGCACCATGTCCAGGTCGTCCGGGTGGACGATGGTCCAGATGGACCGGCCGATGAGCTCGCTGGCGTGCTCGTACCGCAGCGCGCGCAGCAGCGTGGGGTTCACGTACACGAAGCGCTGGTCGCGGTGGACGAAGATGACCTCGGGCGCCGTCTCGATGAGCTTGCGGAAGCTCTCCTCGGAGCGGTGCAGGGCCTCCTCGGTGCGCTTGCGCTCGGTGACGTCCTCGAAGGCGAACAGCCGGTAGCGGGACTCGTCGCCGCTGGCGCCCATGGGCGTGGATAGCCGGCGCAGGGTGCGGCCGTTGGTCAGCTGCGCCTCGTCCGCGTGCAGCGGAGGCGGGGTGTCTGCCTCCGTCGGGGAGACCAGGCGCAGCACGCTCGCGGCCTCACCCGCGCGCAGGCAGTGGCCGAGCACATCCTCGTGGGTCACCTGCCCCTTGCGGATGGCGCTCTCCAGCGACTCGATGCCCCACAGCTGGCAGAAGCGGCGGTTGGCGTAGAGCACCGCGCCCGTGCGCACCTCCACCACGTAGAGGCCCAGGGGCAGGCTGTCGCTCATCGCCCACGGCGGCAGCGGACCGCCGGGCTCGGAGGTGGTGGGGCCGGGCTCGAGCGCGGGAGGCGACTCCAGCCTGCGCACCGTGCAGTACAGCGGGCCGCCCACCGCGGAGCAGGCCACGCTCCACACCAGCCACGCCCACGTGCCGTCCCGACAGCGCCACCGGCAGGAGAAGCGGGTGGTGCCCATCCTCCGCGCCAGCGACTCCAACCGGGAGTCCACCTGGGCGAGGTCCTCGGGATGGATGAAGCCCCGATAGCCCTCCAGCCGCAGCTCCGTGGGAGACCAACCCACCGTCACGTTCCAGGCCGGGTTGGCTTCCAGAATCCGTCCCTGCGAGCCCAGCACCGCGAACAGCTCGGTCGAGAGCTCGAAGAATCGGTGAGCCCACTGCTCCATCAACATTGCGTTCCTTCGACGTCCTGAGGCTCGACACACCACGGCCCTGGGGGGAGGTCATGGCGTCGCTGGGGTGCGTGACGGGGACTAACGTGCCTTCAGCGACATAGACACCATTTCTGGAAAAAATGCATGTCCGTATTTCTTTGACCCAGGGGAGTGAGTGGGTGCCCGGGTGCAGGGCAACCACAGGGCCGAGCCCTGACGGTGGGGCTCAATTCCTGTCGCATTCCTGGAACCGCGCGAGCGCTCAAGTGGGGCGGCGCAACAGATAGAAGACGTAGCCGTAGGCGTGGCCATGGTGACGGTAGAGGTCCGTCTCGCGGTGGGCGCCGGCGATGACCTGGCGGAGGGGCTCGTCGGCGGTGGGGGCGAGGCGCCGGGCGCGCTCGAGCAGCGGGGTGTAGTAGTCGTCCCACCACGCGGAGGGCGGGAGGGTGAAGGTGTCCAGCACCTCCATGCCCGCGGCGAGCGCGGCGGCGCGGTTCTCCTCGACGGTGCCCATGGTGGGGTAGCCCTCAGTCCAGAACTCCACGGCCTCGGCGGGGCGGGTGTCGGTGAGCCAGGTGCACTCGGTGATGGCGGCGAGGCCGCCGGGTGCGAGCAGGGGCCGCCAGCGCGTGAGGCCGGGGCCGAAGCCCAGATGGTAGATGGCGCCCTCGGACCAGAGCAGGTCCACGGATTGGTGGGGGAGGTCGAGCGCACCCATGTCCTGACAGCGTGTCTGGATGAAGGCTTGCAGTCCTCGCGCGCGGGCGTCCTGCTCCAACTGCTGGAGGAAGGGTGGGTGGAGATCCACCGCGAGGATGTGGGTCCGCAAGGCTTCTGCGAGCGCCAGCGTCTGTCTTCCGTTGCCGCAGCCCAGGTCCACGACGCGGGGGGCGGGTGGCAGGGAGGGGAGGCGTCCCAATGCCTCACGTGTGCAGGCATCACTGCCAGGGCCCAACCGTGGCAGGTCGCTGTAGAGGGTGAAGAAGGCTTCGTCTGTCGTCATGGGCTCGTTCTTCGCTGAAGACCACAGTTGCCCACCCGTGGATGGCGCTGTGGCTGTAAAATTGAACCACTTCCTGGGAAAAGATTGTCCGCTTGTACGCTGAGTGAGGTGCCGGGCTTGACGGCGTTGCGAATGATCTTCAACATGCCCGCCACGTTTCCTCCCAAAGAGTGAGACGCAGCGGCGGCTATCGCCTCCCCCAAAAGCGATACCGCCGTATGAAGTCCCAGTTGAGCCCCGCGCGCCGCGTTCCCCCTCTCGGCGCGCGGTGGCCCCTGGGATTCTCCGAAATCCTCTCCAGCTTCACCAGGCAAGCGTCCGTGACTCGCACGGTGCGTCGAGCGCATCTGGCTTGCGAGCCCTGAGGGCCGGGCGGAGAGTGGGCGCCTCTTCCGGAGGTCCTCTTGCCCGTCTCCACGCTCATCCTGTCGTCATCCCTGGCGCTGCAGCTCGTGTCGGGCGCCGCCCCCGCCGCTCCCGCGAAGCCCCAGGCCCCCGCGAAGTCCGCCGCGCCCGCGAAGAAGGCGTATGCGCCGCCGCTGGCCGTGGCGGAGAAGCTGGTGGGCCCCGCGCTGACGGAAGGACACTCCTACGCGCGGCTCGCGGAGCTGACGGATGGGATTGGCCCGCGCCTGTCGGGCTCCGAGGGCGCCGCCGCCGCGGTGCAGTGGGCCCTCAAGAGCTTCAAGGCCGACGGCGTGAAGGCATGGACCGAGCCGGTGAAGGTGCCTCGCTGGGTGCGCGGCGAGGAGCGCGCGGAGATTCTCCCTTCCGCCACCACGCGCGGCCATCCGCTGTTCATCCTCGCGCTGGGTGGCAGCCCGCCCACGGCCCCCGAGGGCCTCACCGCCGAGGTGGTGGAGGTGACGTCGCTGGAGGCGCTCGCGACATTGGGTGACTCGGTGAAGGGAAAGATCGTCTTCTTCAACCACACCATGTCGTCGCCCGCGGACTACGGCCGCTTCGCGGGGCTGCGCGGTCGAGGCCCGGCGCTCGCGGCGAAGGCGGGCGCGGTGGGCTCGCTGGTGCGCTCGCTGGCCACGGCGTCGCTGCGCACGCCGCACACGGGCTCCACCCGCTTCGATGACGAGGGGCCTCGCATCCCCGCCGCGTCGGTGACGACGGAGGAGGCGGACCAATTGCACCGCCTGCTCGCGAAGGGCCCGGTTCGCGTGAAGATGGTGCTCGGGTGCTCGGAGCTCCCGGACGCGGACTCGCACAACGTGGTCGCGGAGATTCGGGGCCGCGAGAAGCCGCAGGAAATCGTCCTCATCAGCGCGCACCTGGACTCGTGGGACGTGGGGACGGGCGCGCATGACGACGGAGCGGGCGTGGTGATGGTGATGGAGGCCGCGCGGCTCATCGCGAAGCTGCCCCAGGCGCCCCGGCGCACGGTGCGGGTGGTGCTGTACATGAACGAGGAGAACGGCCTGCGCGGTGGCCGCGCGTACGCGGAGGCGCACGCGGCGGAGCTGTCCAAGCACGTGGCCGCCATGGAGATGGACTCGGGTGGCGGGCGGCCGGTGGCGGTGAGCCTGCGCTCTGGGCCGGGTGGCAAGGAGCTGCTGGAGCCGTGGCTGTCGCCGCTGGTGGCGCTCGGCGCGGCGCAGTTCTCCCCGCGCGAGGCCGGGGGCGCGGACATCAGCCCGCTGCTCCCCGCGCGCGTGCCGTTCTTCGGCGTGGAGGTGGACGCGAGCCGCTACTTCGATGTGCACCACACGCACGCGGACACGTTGGACAAGGTGGACCCTCAGGACCTGGCGCGGAGCACGGCCGCCACCGCGTGGGTGACGTATGCGATGGCCGAGTCCCCGGACACGCTCGCGCGGCCGGAGGCTCCGGCTGCGCCCCCGGGTGGCGGGGCTCCCGTGGCCGCCCCTGCGAAGGCCTCGTCGGGGCACTGAGCAGAGGAGGGGCTCGGGACTCCGAGCCCCTCCGTGGCGCCTGAGGGGCTCCAGGGCCGGTGACTCAATTTTGTCGATAATCACGAGATAGCTATCAGCGGACTGGCTGATTGCTAGGAATCGTAGCAGTATCGACAAAATTGAATGAAGCCCGATAGACCCCACTTCAGGGAAGAGTTCTGGAAGGACCCGCCGACGCTTCCGGCGGGCGTGGAGCTGGTGCGTCAGGAGGGGTTGATCATCCCGCGGACCGGTCCGGGAGGGGAGTCGGCGTATGACCTCGCGGAGGTCCGACTTCCGGAGGCCAGGGTCCCGGTGCTGTTGAGCTACCGCGCGCCCCTGTTCCCCGCGCAGGTGGTGGCCCAGAAGGACAAGCTGCTGTCGCTCCGCGAGCAGCTTCGTCACCGGGAGACGGACTTCGACAAGCTGCCGACCTTCCGTGTGCCGATGCTCGTCACCGACTCCGCGTCGCCTCGCGTGGTCGAGGCCTGCGCGAACGAAGAGCTCGCGCTGGTGGATCAACGCGGCACGTTCTTCCTGCGCACGGGGAGCACCTTCATCCGGATTCAGGGGCGCGGCTCCTCGAACCGCGTCCCTCGCGAGCCGGTGTTCCACGGCAAGGGCAGTCGCATCGTGCGCGCGCTGCTCGAGTCCCCCGGCCGTCGCTGGACGGTGCGCGCCCTCTCGGACCAGACCCAGACGAGCTACGCGTATGCGCATGGGGTCATCAAGCGACTCACCCGGGAGGGACTGGTGGACGTCGGTGGCGGCGTGCGCCTGCGCGAGCCCGTGGGTCTGCTCAAGACGTGGATGAAGCACGGACGTCCCACGGCCATCTCGAAGGAGGGGTTCAACGCGCCCTCCACGACGTCCCAGGCGCTCGAGGCGGGGTATCGGAGGCTGAGCTCCCAGGGGATTCGCTCCATCTTCTCCCTGGCGAGTGCCCTTGAACCCGAGGAGCGGTTCGTCTCGGGGCTGCCCCACGGGCTCTATCTCTCCGGTTCGCAGGAGGCGGCCATCCGCGCCTTCGAGCTGCGCCGGATGACGCCGCACAACTTCTGGATTCTCCGCGCGGAGCCCTCCGCGGAGACGGAGGTGGGAGGCATCTATTCCAGTCCGCGCGCCCTCCCGCATGGCCCGGGCGTGGCGCTCCCCCAACTGGCCGTGGACTTCCAGCACAGCGGCGGGCGTGGTGAGGAACAGGCGGACGAGCTGCTGCGTCGCTTCGCGAGGTCGTTGCCGCTCGTCGAGGACTTCGAGTGACCGACGAGGAGCGGTTCGACGAAATCCTGGGCGAGCTCCGGGAGCTGTTGCTCGACCTGGGAGCGCTGTCGACGCCCGTGATGCTCATCGGTGGACAGGTGCTCGCGTTGGAGTCGAAGCGCCGCGGAGGCTCGGGGGTCATCGCCGTCGAGACGGACACGGGCGTGGCCGTGGAGCGGGGGTTCTCGTTCGAGCCCGACCTGCTGTTCGACATGGACGGCTCGGAGTTCATGGCGGGCCGGCTCCCCGAGGTCTTCTCGGAACGAGGCTTCTCCCGACGCTCGAAGGGTTATCGTTGGTCGAAGGACCTGCCCAGTGGTCAGCGCATGGACCTGGACCTCTTCGCGCCAGGGGATGTGGAGGTCGACGCGCTCCCCACGCAGATGACGCCGCTGCTGGACTCTCGCGTCGCCCTGCGTCGGAGCCAGCAGGTGTCGCTCACCGTGGGCGGAAAGTCCCTGGCGATTCTGTTGCCCGACGCGGTGGGCTTCCTCACGATGAAGGAGCGCGCCAAGCGCGAGCATCGTCCCGAGAAGTCCAAGGACAGCTTCGACATGTTCGTCTACGTCAAGCTGGTGGGCGCGCAGTCCACGCGCGAGGCGCTCGACTCGGCGGGTGACGAGGGTGAGCGGCTGCGAGCGCGGCTGAAGACGCTCTTCTGGAGCAGGGACGCGGCGGGCGTTCGGGATGTCCTCACGTACGCGTCGCAGCATTCCTCCGACGAGCAGGCGTTGTTGGCGCAGGCCGTCGTCGACCTGTTCGACGAGCTGTGAGGTCCACGCACACTCGGGGGAGGGGCAGGGACAGGCACCCGCCCGCTCGCTCTCCGAGGTCTCCGTTGACGCTCCGGGTTCGTCATGGTTGCTTCGCGCCCGGCCCGGCTCGGCCCGCCGGGGGGTGGTGAGTGCCTCGTGAAAGTGAATGCCGGAGACTCGCGAAGCCTTCGCGACCATGCCTTCTCCTCCGTGGTGGGCTGGCTCGCCGTGGAAGCAAGGCGTCTGCCCAATCCCGTGCCGCTGCTGTCGGGCCTGTGTGAACGGCTGACCGCGTGCGGTGTGCCCGTGTCGCGCGCCTCCATCGTCCTCTTCACGCTGCACCCGCTCCTGCACGCCCGGAGCTTCCGCTGGCGCGTCGGACATGGCGCCACCGCCGAGGTCCACCCCCACGGCCTCCAGCACCTGCCCGCGTTCTCGAAGAGCCCCTTCAAGGCCCTGCGCGAGGGGCTGCCCGTCATCCACCGCCGCCTGGAGCAGCCGCTCCCGGACGGCGACTTCCCCATGTTCACCGAGCTGCGCGCCGAGGGGCTCACCGAGTACCTCGCGCTGCCGGTGTGCTTCAGCGATGACTCGCGCCACGGCGTCTCCTGGGCCACCTCCGAGCCCGGGGGCTTCACGGACGCGCACCGCGCCCTGCTCCACGAGCTGCAGCCCATCCTGGAGCTGGTGCTGGAGGTCTTCGCGCGCAAGGACATGACGGGCGTGCTGCTCGACACGTACCTGGGCCGCGACGCGGGGCGCCGCGTCCTCCAGGGACAGATTCGGCGCGGCGACGGCGAGACGACCTCCGCCGTCATCTGCCTGAGCGACTTGCGCAGCTTCACCGCGCTGTCGGATGCGCTGCCCCGCGACGCATTGCTCGAGCTGCTCAACGCCTACTTCGAGACGATGGTCGGCGCCTTCCACTCGCACGGCGCGGAGGTGCTCAAGTTCATGGGCGACGCCGTGCTGGCCATCTTCCGCATCGACGACCACGCCCTCGTGGAGGACCGCTGCGCCGCCGCCGCGCGCACCGTGCACGAGGCGGTGCGTGCCAGCGAGCAGGACAACGCCTCGCGCCGCCGCAGGGGCCTGCCCACCTACGAGTTCGGCGCGTCGCTCCACGTCGGCGACGTGATGTACGGGAACATCGGCGCGTCGGACCGGCTCGACTTCACCGTCATCGGCCCGGCGGTGAACCTGGCCAGCCGCATCGCGGGCCTGTGCGCGGGGCTCAACGAGCCCGTGCTCCTCTCCGAGTCCTTCGTCTCCCACTACCGTGGCGACGTGAAGGACCTGGGGCACCACCCCGTCAAGGGCGTGCCCCACCCCGTGCGCATCTACACGCTCGACTCGGAGTCCTCCGCGCTCACCGCCGCGTGAGCCCGGCGCTGTCCCGTCCGTGGTGGTGATGCCCGGCATACCGCCCCGGTGCCCTCGCGCACTGGCGTGTGTACCGGCGCAAGGCCCGGTCCGCCTCCGTGCGCGTTGCGCGCCGCCGAGCTCATTCCGTGGGTGCCGGTGCCCGCGCGCGCCCGCGTTGCAGGGGTTGTTCGGGCAGCCGCAGTGTCACCAGGAACGCGAGCAGCGCGACGAAGATGGCGCAGCGGTACACCGCCTCCACCGCCCGCGTGAAGGACTCCTTCAGCGCCAGCGCCGTCCGGTCGACCGCCTCCAGCGCCCGCTGTTCCTTCGCGTCCACAGCGGAGAGCGCTGACGCCGCGGCAGGCTGCTCGCGCGCATCGGAGGGCGCCGTTTCCTTCGCACGTTGCTCCCGTACCTCCGGGCGCTGAAGGGCCTGCCGCTCGGCCTCCAGCTCCGCGCGCACGCGCTCCTTCACCTTCTCCGCCTGGAAGGCCGACTGCGCGGGGCCCGCCTCGCTCCCGTCGACACCGGGCACCGCGGACGCCAGCTCGGCGCGCAGCTTCGGCGGCAGTCCCTCCGTGGCGCTCGCCACGCGGGTGCCCAGCTGATGCGACAGCGTCGTCGCGAACACCGCGCCGAGCAGCGCCACGCCCAGCGTCATCCCGAGCTGACGGAAGAACGTGGCCATCGCCGTGGCCACGCCGATGCGCTGGGGTGACACCGCGTTCTGGATGGCCAGCGTGTAGAGCGGAATCGACGGTCCCAGGCCCACGCCCACCAGGACCATCTTCACCGTGACCTCCGTCTGCGTCGACGTGGGCGTCAGCGTGAACCCCATCACCGTGAAGCCCACCATCAACACCACCAGCGAGCCCAGCATCAATCCCTTGTACCGGCCGATGCGCGACACCAGCTGACCGCTGAGGATGTTGCCCGCCACCACGCCCAACGTCAGCGGCGTCAACGTCAGCCCCGCGTGCGTGGCCGACAGCCCCACCACGTTCACCATGAACAGCGGCAGGAACACCACGCCCGACAGGAACACCGCGCCGATGACGAACACCGCCGCGTTCCCCAGCGCGAACGTCCGGTCCTGGAACAGCTTCAGGTCCAGCAGCGGCTCCTGCGCGCGCCTCTCCTCGCGCAGGAACAACACCGTCCCCACCGCCGCGAGCGCGAACAACCCCAGCACCTGCCACGAGCTCCACGCCCAGCCGCCACCGTGCGCCACCTGCTCCGCGCCACGCCCCAGGCTGAGCGCGAGCAGGAGCGGCACCACCGCCAGCGCCAGCAGCACCGCGCCCGTCACATCCAGCCTCCCGCGCGAGGCCCCCGGCGGCTTGAGCGCCGGCATGCGCGAGAGCACGAGCGCGAGCGCCACCGCGCCCACCGGCAGGTTGATGAAGAACACCCAGTGCCACCCCAGCCGGTCCGTGATGAAGCCTCCCGCCAGCGGCCCCACCACGCTCGACAGGCCGAACATCGCGCCGAACAGGCCCTGGTACTTGCCTCGCTCGCGCGGCGGATAGAGGTCCGCCACCACCGACAGCGACGCGGTGAAGAGCGCCGCGCTGCCCACCCCCTGCACCGCGCGGTACAGGATGAGCGTCAGCGTCGAGCGCGACACGCCGCACAGGAAGCTGCCCAGCAGGAACACGACGATTCCCGCCGCCAGCACAATGCGCCGGCCCAGCAGGTCCGACAGCTTCCCCCACACGGGCACCATCATCGTCGACGCGACCAGGTACGACGTCGTCAGCCACGGATAGAGCGCGGGGGAGATGCCCAGGTCCGCCTGGATGGAGGGACCCGCCGTGGCGACAATCGTCTGGTCCAGCGCCGCGAGCAGCAACCCGAGCAGCGCGCCCGACATCGTGAACACCCTCTGTGCACGGGTGAACGTGAAGGGCGCGGCGGCGGTGTTCGCGGCGGACGGAGCCATGGTCTGGAGGCGTCCTCCGACGCGGAGCGCCACCGATGAAGGTGACGCCTGCGCGCGGGATGCGCCAGCGCTCATGCACGGCAGGTTGCTCGTCGAACATCCCCGCGCACCGGCAGACGTCACGTCCCCGCGCGTCGAGCGCGCACCGGCGCTTCGCTTGACAGTCCGAAGAGGCGAACAGTACATACCGCCCCATGTTGGTGCTCGGACCTCGGTCCGAGCTTAAAAGGGAACCCGGTTCGAATCCGGGGCTGCCCCGCAGCGGTAAGTGAGAACGAGCCTCGTCATCCGCACTGGTTCCCCTGGGGAGCTGGGAAGCGACGAGTCGTAGGAAGCCGGCCCCCAAGGCCGAAGCGCTCACGAGCCCGAAGACCTGCCCGCATCCGACCGTGGGAGAAATCCACGGACGGTTTCGACCTGGAGCCGCGTGGGACGGCCGGAAGGTTCGAGCGGCGCTCGTGCCTCGACGGGCCCTCACGCACGCTCGACTTCTCCGACCTCCATCCCCCGTGTCTCCAGTCGCCCGTGGGGGCGAAGGTCGGTCCGTGGGCTCCAGTCGGGGCCTGGTGTGCGCTCACGCGCGCATCGTGACTGCCCTTCTTCCACGCGGGAGCCCTGTCGGGCGACCTCCGGTCGTCCGCGCTGCGTGGAGGACGGACGATGCGGGACGAAGCCAGGCACACGGTGCGCTACCCCCAGGGGAACGTGCTGCTGCGCAATCTCGCGCGCGACTTCCCCGTGGTGACGCACGGCCAGGGCGTCCACCTCTTCGACGCGAGCGGCAAGCGCTACCTCGACGCCTCCGCCGGTGCGCTCGTGGCCAGCGTGGGTCACGGCAACCGCGAGGTGGCGGACCGCATCCATGAGCAGCTGCTGCGCGTCGCCTACGTCAACGGCACCCACTTCACCACCGACGTC
Organism: Myxococcus sp. MH1; assembly: GCF_059738865.1. NCBI lineage: Bacteria > Pseudomonadati > Myxococcota > Myxococcia > Myxococcales > Myxococcaceae > Myxococcus > Myxococcus sp. MH1. The sequence continues at coordinate 130,011 of NZ_AP026947.1, forward strand.
ACCGAGGCGCTCGCCACGCGCCTGTGCGCCCTCGCGCCCCAGGGGCTCACGCGCGCCGCGTTCCTCGGCTCGGGCTCCGAGGCGGTGGAGGCCGCGGTGAAGTTCGTCCGCCAGCTCTGGGTCGAGCGCGGCCAGCCCCAGCGCGGCAAGGTCATCGCGCGCGTGCCCGGCTACCACGGCAACACGCTGTACGCGCTCTCGCTGTCGGGGCGGCCCCACTACAAGACCTTCTTTGGCCCCCTGCTGGCGGAGGTCGTCACCACGCCCGCGCCGTACCCGTACCGCTCCGGGCTGGAGGACTACGCGCGCGACGGCGCCGAGCACTACGCGCGGCTGCTCGAGGAGACGATTCGCCGCGAGGGCCCGGACACCATCGCCGCCTTCATCGCGGAGCCCGTCATCGGCTCGTCCGCGGGCGCGTCGCCTCCACCGCCCGGGTACTTCGAGCGCGTGAGCGCCGTGTGCCGCGAGCACGGCATCCTCACCATCGCCGACGAGGTCATGTGCGGCTGCGGGCGCACCGGCCGCTTCTTCGCCAGCGACCTGTTCCACTTCACCCCGGACGTGCTGGTGCTCGGCAAGGGCATCAGCGGGGGCTACGCGCCCTTGAGCGCGCTGCTCATCCGCGAGGAGCACCTGGAGGAGCTGCGCCGGGGCTCGGGCGGCTTCATGCACGCGCAGACGTACCTCCAGGCGCCCGCGATGACGGCGGCGGGGCTGGCGGTGCTCGACTACTACGAGCGGCACGACCTGGTGGCCCACGCCGGGCGCGTGGGCGCGCACCTCCAGCGCCGCCTGCGTGAGGCGCTGGGCGCGCTGCCGCATGTCGGCTCCGTGCAGGGCGTGGGGCTGATGGCCGGCATCGAGCTGGTCGAGGACACCGCGAGCAAGCGCCCCTTCCCACGCGCGCGCAAGGTCATCGAGCGACTGCTGTCGGCGCTGTTCGAGCGGGGGCTGGTCCTCTGGTCCAACACGGGCCACGCGGACGGGACGAACGGGGACCTGCTCATGGTCGGCCCCCCGTTGGTCATCACCGAGGCGGAGGTCGACGAACTGGTCGACACGCTCGCCCGCGGCATCCACCACTTCTTCCAGGAGGCGTCATGAGTTTCCGCATCACCTACTCGGTGCTGGAGGCGGACCTGTCCGCGCTGCACGCGCAGTTCGACGAGGCGCTCGCCGCGGTGCGCTCGAAGCTGGGCGGAGAGCTGCCGTCGTGGCTCGGCGGCGAGGCGTTCCGGAGTGGAGACCTGCTTCAGAGCCGCAACCCCGCGCGGCCGGACGAGCTGCTCGTGTCCGTCCACCGCACGCCCGTGGCTGAGGTGGACCGCGTGGTGCGCGTGGCGCGCGAGGCCCAGCGCGGCTGGGGCGCGACGCCGTGGCAGGAGCGCGTGCGCATCCTCCGCCGCGCCGCGGACCTCATCTCCGAGCGGCGCATGGAGCTGTCCGCGCGCATGACGCTGGAGGTGGGCAAGAGTCGGCTCGAGTCGCTCGGTGACGTGGAGGAGTCGGCGGACCTGCTGCGCTACTACGCGGGTCAGCTCGAGCAGGCGGAGGGCTACTCGCGGCCCATGGCGCGGCTGTCCCCCAACGAGGACACGCGCAGCGTGCTGCGGCCCTACGGCGTCTTCGTCATCATCTCGCCGTTCAACTTCCCGCTCGCGCTCGCGGCGGGGATGAGCGGCGGCGCGCTGCTCGGCGGCAACAGCGTCATCCTCAAGCCCAGCGAGGAGACGCCCTGGTGCGCGGAGGGCCTGTACCAGGCGCTCGTCGACGCGGGCCTGCCTCCGGGCGTCTTCCAGGTCGCGCACGGCGAGGGCGAGACGGTGGGCGCGGCGCTGGTGCGCCACCCCGGCATCGACGGCGTGTCCTTCACCGGCAGCAAGGCGGTGGGCATGGAGCTGCACCGGCGGATGTCCACGGGCCGCGTGCGGCCGTGCCTCCTGGAGCTGGGCGGGAAGAACCCCGCCATCGTCTGTCGCGACGCGGACCTGGAGGCCGCCATCGAGGGTTGCTTCCGCTCCGCCTTCGGCATGTCCGGTCAGAAGTGCAGCGCCCTGTCGCGCATCTACGTGCACGAGTCGCTGTACAACGCGTTCACCGACGGCCTCGCCGCGAAGGCGCGTGACGCGCGGGTGGGTGACCCGTCGCTCGCGTCCGTCTTCACCGGCCCCGTCATCAACGCGGCGGCGGTGAAGCGCTTCGAGCGGGCGGTGGACGAGGCCCGCCAGGACGGCGCGGTGATTGCGGGAGGTGGACGTCCCCGTCTGGAGGCCGCGCTCGAGGAGGGCCACTTCGTGGAGCCCACGGTGGTGGCGCTCTCGCACGGACATCGCCTCATGCGCGACGAGCTGTTCCTGCCCTTCGTCGGCGTGACGCGCTTCTCGACGTTGGACGAGGCGCTCCTGCGGGCCAATGACTGCGACTACGGCCTCACCGCCGGCATCTTCAGCCGCGATGCCGAGGACGTGGAGCGCTTCATGGCCCAGGCCGAGGCGGGCGTCCTCTACGCCAACCGCCGCACGGGCGCGACGACGGGCGCGTGGCCCGGCGTGCAGTCCTTCTGCGGTTGGAAGGGCAGCGGCGGGTCCGGCAAGGGCGGCTGCGGCCCCTACTACGTCGCTCAATTCATGCGCGAGCAGGCGCAGACACGGATGGGCTGACGCCCTCGACAGGAGACCCCCATGACCATGCTCCATCCCGAAGTGAAGACCGCCCTGCCGGGGCCGAAGGCGCGCGCCATCATCGAGCTGGACCAGCGCTTCAGCTCGCCCTCGTACATCAAGGAGTACCCGCTCGTCGTCGAGCGCGGCGAGGGCCCCTGGGTCCACGACGTCGACGGCAACCGCTTCCTCGACTTCATGGCGGGCATCGCCGTGGCCTCCACGGGCCACGCGCATCCTCACGTGGTGAAGGCCGTCCAGGAGGCCGCGGGCCGCTTCCTGCACATCTGCGGCACGGACTTCTACTACGACGCCTTCTCGAAGCTCTGCGCCAGGCTCGCCGGCTACCTGCCCGAGATGGGACCCAAGAAGGTCTTCCTCACCAACTCCGGCACGGAGGCGGTCGAGGGCGCCATCAAGCTCGCGCGGCACCACACGCGCCGCCAGTACATCGTCGCCTTCAAGGGCGGCTTCCATGGGCGGACCTACGGCGCCATCTCGCTCAACTCGTCGAAGGTGGCCCAGCGCGCCTTCTTCGGGCCGCTCCTGCCCGGCGTCATCCACGTCCCGTACGCGAATCCGTACCGCTGTCCCAACGGCTGCGCGCCCCAGACGTGCGGCGACGCGTGCAACCCGGCCCTGGCGCTGGAGCGCGAGTGGTTCGTCAACCACGTGGACCCGCGCGAGGTGGCCGCCATCTTCGTGGAGCCCATCCTGGGCGAGGGCGGCTACGTGGTGCCCCCGACGAGCTTCCTGAAGGAGCTGCGGCGCATCTGCGACACGCACGGCATCCTGCTCGTGTTCGACGAGGTGCAGTCGGGCATCGGCCGCACCGGGCACATGTTCGCGGCGGAGCACTTCGGCGTGATGCCGGACATCCTGCTGTCCGCCAAGGGCATCGCCTCCGGCATGCCGCTGGGCGCCATCATCGCCAAGGAGTCGGTGATGACGTGGCCGCGCGGCTCGCACGGCAGCACCTATGGCGGCAACCCCGTGTGCTGCGCGGCGGCGCTCGCCACGCTGGACGTGGTGGAGGGGCTGCTCGACTCCGTGCGCGCCACCGGTGCGCTGCTCCAACGTGGGCTGCGGGAGCTGCAGTCACGCCACCCCGTCATCGGCGACGTGCGCGGCGTGGGCCTCATGGTGGGCGCGGAGTTCGTGGACCCCGCGACGCGCGAGCCCGCGAGCGCCTACGTGGGCGAGCTGGAGCAGCTCGCGTTCCGCAAGGGCCTGCTGCTCTTGTCGTGTGGCAAGTCCACCATCCGCTTCGCGCCGCCGCTCGTCGTCGGTGAGCACGAGGTGGCCGTCATGCTGCGCATCCTCGACGCGTGCCTGGGCGAGCTGTCGCTCGACCTGTCCAGGGCCGCGCCCGCCCGGGCCACGGCGGGGGTGAAGCTGTGAAGCCAGGGGCCGTGGACAAGCGCTGCTCCATGCGCGAGGCCATCTCGGCCAGCGTCAAGGACGGCAGCTCCATCGTCATCGACGGCTTCACGCACCTCATCTGCTTCGCCGCGGGCCACGAAATCATCCGCCAGGGCGTGAAGGACCTCACCGCCATCCGGCTCACCCCGGACCTGGTCTACGACCAGCTCATCGAGGCGGGCGCGGTGAAGAAGCTGGTCTTCAGCTGGGCGGGCAACCCCGGCGTGGGCAGCCTGCACGCGCTCCGCCGCCGCGGCGAGGCGTCCTCCTCCGAGCGGCTGGAGCTGGAGGAGTACTCGCACTTCGGGCTGCTCTCGCGCTTCCTCGCCGCGAGCGCGGGGCTGCCGTTCTGGCCGCTGAGCAACTACCAGGGCGCGGACATCGCGCGGGTGAACCCGGCCATCAAGACGGTGCGCTGTCCGTACACGGAGCGGGAGCTGGCCACCGTGCCCGCGCTCCACCCGGACGTGGCCATCATCCACTGCCAGCGCGCGGACATGGAGGGCAACGCGCAGGTGTGGGGCCTGCTCGGCTCGCAGAAGGAGGTGGCCTTCGCCGCGCGCAAGGTCATCGTCGTGGCCGAACAGATTGTCCCCACCGAGGTCATCCGCAAGGACCCCAACCGCACGCTGGTGCCCGGCATCATCGTGAGCCACGTGGTGCACGAGCCCTGGGGCTGTCACCCCAGCTTCGTGCAGGGCTTCCATGACCGGGACAACGACTTCTACGTGAAGTGGGAGGACATCTCCCGCAAGCCGGAGACGTACCGCGCCTGGCTGGAGGAGTTCGTTTACGGCGTGAAGGACCGTCAGGGCTACCTGGCGAAGCTGGAGACGGGGTTGCTCGACAAGCTGCGCGCGAAGGCTCGCGTCTGCGAGGGGGTGGACTATGGGTACTGAGAACAACGTCTCCACCGCGTCCGAGCGGATGGCGTGGCGCGCGGCCCAGGAACTCCACGACGGTGACGTGGTCTTCGTGGGCATCGGCCTGCCCAACCTCGCGTGCAACCTGGCGCGGGCCACGCATGCGCCGGGCCTGTTCATGATCTACGAGTCTGGCGCCGTGGGCGCGATTCCCGAGCGGCTGCCCGTGTCCATCGGCGACCCGTCGCTCGTCACGGACTCGCTGGCCGTGGTGGGGCAGGCGGACATCTTCCAGTGCCTGCTCCAGCGCGGGCTCATCGAGGTGGGCTTCCTGGGCGGCGCGCAGGTGGACCGGTGGGGGAACATCAACACCACCGTCATCGGCGACTACGCGAACCCCAAGGTGCGCCTGCCCGGCAGCGGCGGCGCGTGTGAAATCGCGGTGCACGCGCGGCGGCTGCTCATCGTCATGCGCATGGGCCCGCGGACCTTCGTGGAGAAGTGCGACTTCATCACGAGCCCGGGCCACCGGATGAACGGCAGGACGCGCGCGGAGCTGGGCCTGCCCGGCGGTGGCCCCACGCGCATCATCACGGACCTGGGCGTGCTCGACTTCGACGCCACCGGCGAGGCCGTGCTGTCCGAGGTCTATCCCGGCGTGACACCCGAGCAGGTGCGCGCCGCCTGTGGCTGGCCGCTGCGCGTCGCCGACTCCGTGCGCACCACGGGCGAGCCCGACCTGTCCGTGCTGTCGCTCCTGCGCGAGCGACTGGACCCGCAGCGCCTCTATCTCTGAACGCATCCCCAGGAGCCCCTTCTTATGGCAGAGGCCTTCATCGTCGACGCGGTCCGTACCCCCATCGGTCGATTCCGAGGCGCGCTCAAGGGCGTGCGGCCGGATGACCTCGCCGCGCATGTGCTGCGCGCGGTGCTCGAGCGCAACGCATTGGATGGCGCGCGCGTCGACGAGGTGTTCCTCGGCTGCGCGAACCAGGCGGGTGAGGACAACCGCAACGTGGCGCGCATGTCGCTGCTGCTCGCGGGCCTGCCGCACTCGGTGCCCGGCGTCACCGTCAACCGCCTGTGCGCCAGCGGACTGGAGGCCATCATCCAGGGCTGCCGCATGATTCGGCTGGGTGAGGCGGACATCGTGCTCGCCGGCGGCGTGGAGTCGATGACGCGCGCGCCGTGGTCCATGCCCAAGCCTGAGGACGGCTTCCCCTCCGGCAGGTGGGAGGCGTGGGACACCGCCCTGGGCTGGCGCTATCCGAACCCGAGGCTCGCCGCCCTGTTCCCGCTGGAGCAGATGGGCGAGACGGCGGAGAACGTGGCCGAGCAGTGGGGCATCGCCCGCGAGGCGCAGGACGGCTTCGCGCTCGCCTCGCACCGCAAGGCCGTGGCCGCGCAGGCGGAGGGCCGCTTCGCTCGCGAGCTCATCGCCGTGGACGTACCCCAGGCGAAGGGGGCTCCCGTGCGTGTCCAGGTGGACGAGGGGCCTCGCGCGGACACGTCGTTGGAGCGGCTGTCCGGCTTGAAGGCCGCGTTCCGCGCGGGAGGCAGCGTGACGGCGGGCAACTCCTCCACGCTGAACGATGGCGCGTCGGCGGTGCTGCTCATGAGCGAGGCGGCGCTGAAGTCCTCGGGCGCCACGCCGCTGGCGCGCTTCGTGAGCAGCGCGAGCGTGGGCGTGGACCCGCGCACCATGGGCATGGGGCCGGTGGGCGCGTCGCGCGCGGCGCTGGAGCGCGCGGGGTGGAGCGTGGACTCCGTGGACCTGGTGGAGCTCAACGAGGCCTTCGCCGCGCAGGCCCTGGCGTGCATGCGCGAGCTGAGGCTCCCGTCGGAGAAGGTCAACGTCAACGGCGGCGCCATCGCGCTGGGGCATCCGCTGGGCTCCAGCGGGGCGCGCATCGTCACCACGCTGGTGCACGAGCTGGGGCGTCAGGGCGCGCGAAGGGGCCTCGCCTCGCTGTGTGTCGGCGTGGGGCAGGGGCTGGCGCTGACGGTGGAGCGCTGATGCGAATCGAAGACCTGCGTCACGAAGCCCGGGAGGAGCGCTTGTCCGCCACGCTGCACATCTACCCCGCGACGGAGGCGATGCCCTGGCACTACCACTTCGATTGCCCACACGGGCACGAGGAGTCCGGCACGCTCGAGTCGCTCGACGCGCTGGCGGACGTGCTGCGCCGCTGGGGCCGCCACCTGGTGGACCTGCCGTGGACGGTGCTGCCCACCTTCGGTGGCGCGGCGCCAGCCCGCACCGAAGGGGTGTGGAGCTGGGATGACTCGCGCGTGCTCGTGGGCTCGGATGTCCACGCGCTGACGCTGTGCCCTCGCGAGCAGACGTAGGGCGCCAGATGCCCTTCATCCGGCAAGCATCGCAAACGGGGCCGCGACGGCGGACATAGCCTCTTGCGCCTCACGACTCCCGGCGGGGGGCGCCTTGCGCCGGAGCGTTCGAGAGGAGCGACCATGTTGCGTCTGTCCTTCGTCGTATCGGCCTCCATGCTGTTGGCTGTCCTGGGGGGGTGTGACGACCCGGACCCCAGGCCCGAGCCCGAGCCGGGCCCCGAGCTGTCCGAGACGCCGCTGTGGCAGGTGAAGGGCACCATGACCGAGGCGGGGGAGTGCTTCGGCGGCTCGGTGGCGCTCGCGGACTTCGATGGCGATGGCCAGAAGGACCTGGTGGTCGGCTCATTGCCCTGTCAGGTGCTGCTCGCCCCCACGCGCCATCCCGGGGGCGTGTACCTCTTCAAGGGGCAGCCTCCCTACTTCTCCACCGAGGCCGCGTCCGCGCGGATGAGCTGGACGAACACGCATCCCCAGACCTCCGGGACGCAGCTGCGCGTGAGGACGGGCGAGGTGAACGGGGATGGGTTCGCGGACCTGCTCGTCCAGGGGCGCTATGGCAGCCAGGTCTTCCTGGGGCAGGCGGACCTGAAGGCGATGCTGGCCGCGCCCGCCTTCCGCGCGCCGGGCAATGGCCTCTTCCTCAGCAGCCTCTTCGCGGACCTGGATGGGGACGGACGCGACGACCTCATCGTGAGCCGCGCCAACGAACAGAGCTTCTACCGGGCGACCCCGGGCTCGGAGCAGGGCCCCTTCACCCTGGTGCACTCCCGCCCGGGCTACTACGCCATCGAGGTGGTGGAGGACTTGAACGGGGACGGCGCCGACGACGTGCTCATGACCACGGAGACGGGAGGCCGCGCGTACTTCCTGGGGTGCAAGCCGGGCAGCACCTTCGCGTGTCAGGGCCTGCTGTCCGCCGAGCCCGTGCGCCAGGAGCCCTTCGAGGGCCTGGGCTATCGGCTCCCGGACATGAACGGGGACGGGCACCGGGAGGCCGTCGCCTCCGCGGACAACGGGCCGTACTCCGTGCACCTGTCCGAGCCCGATGGGACGTACGCGTCGACCGCCATCTGGTCCACGCAGGGGGACCCGGCCTTCCCGCTGCTGGGCAGCTTCCAGGCCGTGGGCGACCTGGACGGCGACGGTCACCGCCAGGACTTCGTGATGGGCTCCCTGGGGCGGCTCTACTTCTTCTCGCCCAAGGAGGACCTCTCGCAGTCGCTCCACCCCGTCTGGGCATGGCCTCGCGCGGACACCATCCCCAACGGCTATGAGAACTATCGGCGCTACAGCGTCGCGGTGCCCGGGGACCTCGACGGCGATGGCCGTGATGACCTGGTGGTCGCCTCCGTGCCGACCGGGGACCTGCTGGAGCATCCCCTCGGGGACGTGTCCGTCTTCTCCGGAGGGCGCGTGCCGAAGTCGCCGGCGGAGCCTCCGCACCTGATGGCCGCCAGGTCCTGCGGCCTGAACCTGGACCCGGTGAACGGCAAGCCCGACCTCACGGTGGACCAGGACGTGCTCGAGCGCACCGCGCACGTGACGTGGAAGACCTTCGCCGCCGACTCCTGCGAGGTGCGGGAGCAGTGCGTGATTGCGCCGGGCCGCCGCAAGCTGCTTCGCTTCAGCACCTCCATCATGAACCTGGGCAACAAGGCCGCCATCTTCCCGCCCATCGAGGAGAACCCGGACCTGTATGTCTTCGACGAGTGCCATGGCCATCACCACCTGGCGAACTTCGCCGCGTACGAGCTGCGCGACGCCCAGGGCCACCAGGTGATGTCCGGCCGCAAGCAGGGCTACGCGCTGGTGGACGTGCAGAGCTACTGCTCGGACGCCGAGCCCTGGAACTACTACGAGCCGATGGGCATCTCCGCGGGCTGGTCGGACATCTACACGCTCGACGTGCCGTGCCAGTGGGTGGACGTCACGGACGTGCCGGACGGCACCTACACCTTCCAGGTCAGCGTGGACACGCGCGACATCGTCGAGGAGGCGACGGTGCACCCCAACACCGTGTCCTTCCCGGTGAGCCTGCAGGGAGACACGGTGACGGTGCTGCCGTAATGCTGCGGGGCCATGAGCCCCGAGCGCCCGCTGTACCTGGACCACAACGCCACCACCCCCGTGGACCCGGAGGTGGTGGACGCCATGCTGCCGTACCTGCGCGAGCACTTCGGCAACCCCTCCAGCGGACATGCGTACGGCCGCCGTGCCCACGCGGCGCTGGAGGAGGCCCGCCGCAAGGTCGCCGCGCTCATCGGCGCGAGGCCCGACGAGGTGTTCTTCACCTCCGGCGGCACGGAGGCCAACAACCTGGCCATCCGAGGCACCGCCGAGGCCCGCGCGGACCGGCGCCACCTGCTCACCTCCGTCATCGAGCACCCCGCCACGAAGCTGCCCTGCGACGCGCTCGAGTGGCGCGGCTGGCGCGTGACGTGGCTGCCCGTGGACGCACAAGGGCGCGTGCGCGTGGAGGACGCCCGCGAGGCGCTGGACGCGGCGGGCGGCGAAACCGCCCTCGTGTCACTGATGCACTCCAATAACGAAACGGGCGTGCTGCAGCCGGTGGCGGACCTCGCGGCCCTCGCGCGTCGTCATGGTGCCAGCGTGCACACGGACGCGGCGCAGTCGGTGGGCAAGGTGCCGGTGGACGTGACGGCGCTCGGCGTGGACCTGCTCACGCTGGTGGGCCACAAGCTGCGTGCCCCCAAGGGCGTGGGCGCGCTGTACGTGCGACAGGGCACGCCGCTCCGGGCCGTCACGCTCGGCGGCGGGCAGGAGCGGGGGCTGAGGCCCGGCACGGAGAACGTCCCATACGCCGTGGGGCTGGGCGTCGCGTGTGAGCTGGCGGGCCGGCGGCTCGCCCAGGGCACCCAGGCGCTGCTCGCGCTGCGCGAGCGGCTGTGGACCGGACTGCGAGACGCGGTGCCGGGGCTGGCCCTGAGCGGGCAGGACGCCGAGCGGCTGCCCAACACGCTCAACGTCCGCTTTCCCGGGGTTCGGGGTGGGGCGGTGCTGGCGGCGACGCCGGAGGTGGCCGCGTCCACCGGCTCGGCGTGCCATGACGGGGGCGAGACGGCGTCGCCCGTGCTCCGGGCCATGGGAATCCCGGAAGCGGACGCCCTGGGGGCGGTGCGCTTGTCCCTCGGACCGGACACCACCCAGGAAGAAGTCGCGCGGGCGGTGGTTGTGCTCGCGCGCGGGTGGAAGCAGGTGGCGGGCTGAAAACTTCCGTGCAATCACCCGACCTCGTCCGGCGTAGGGCGTTCTACCGGGGCAGGCCAACGGTGCGGCGCCACCCACCGGCGCGAGAGGGTTTCACGTGAGCTTCAGGGTCGACGTGTGGGAGGGAGGGCGCATCGCGCTGTTCTCCCTGCGGGCCAACCGGCTGCGCACGGTGCTGACGACGGTGGGCATTGGCGTGGGCGTGTGCACGCTGCTGGCCATCGTCGGCATCATCCAGGGCATCAACCAGTCCTTCGCGGACCAGCTCGCGCAAATCGGCGCGAACACGCTCCAGGTGTCCAAGTTCCCCTGGACCATGCGTGGAGACTGGTGGGAGTACCGCAACCGGAAGAACCTGTCGGCGGACCTGGTGGAGCCCATCCTCCAGGCCTCCGAGCACGTGGTGGCCGCCGCGCCGCTCTACTACGACCGGGTGGAGGCGCGCTTCCTGGAGCGGCGCATGGCGTCGGTGACGGCGCTGGGGACCACGGCGGACTACGCCATCATCTCCTCGTTCACGGTGGACAAGGGCCGCTTCCTGACGGAGGCGGACGTGGACAACCGGGCGCAGGTGGCGGTCATCGGCGCGGAGCTGGCGCGCACGCTGTTCCCGGGCCTGGACCCGGTGGGCCACCGCATCATCCTGGGCTCCAAGCCCTACCGCGTGGTGGGCTCGCTGGAGGCCAAGGGCACCATCCTGGGGGAGAACCAGGACACGGTGGTGGTGGTGCCCTTCCGCACCTTCCAGGCGGACTTCGGCAAGCGCAACTCGCCCAACATCGCGGTGTCGGTGGACTCGCCGGACAACGTGCTCAAGGTGCAGGACCAGCTCACCGTGGCGCTGCGGCGTGAGCGCAGGACGCCGCCGGAGGCGAAGGACGACTTCGCCATCAACCGGCCGGAGCAGCTGGCCAACATGTACGCGCAGCTCACCGGCGCGCTCTACGGCGCGGCCACGGGCGTGGGGCTGATTACCCTGCTGGTGGGAGGCATCGGCATCATGAACATCATGCTGGTGTCGGTGCGCGAGCGGACGCGGGAGATCGGCGTGCGCCGCGCGCTGGGGGCCAAGAAGCGCACCATCATCATCCAGTTCCTGATGGAGGCGGCCAGCGTGTCCGCGGTGGGCGGGACGCTGGGGACGGTGGTGGGGTTGGGGCTGGCGAAGACGGTGTCGTTCATCACGCCGCTGGCCGCGACGGTGGAGCCGTTGACGGTGGCGGGCGGCGTGGGGTTCGCGGCGATGGTGGGCCTGCTGTTCGGCATCTGGCCCGCGGCGCGCGCGGCGAACCTGGACCCGGTGGAAGCGCTCCGCCACGACTGAGGACGACTGCCCATGATGGCCTTGCTGGACACCTTGCGGCTGGCGTTCGGGACGTTCGTCTCCAACCCGCTGCGCTCCTTCCTGACGCTGCTGGGCATCGTCATCGGCGCCACCACGGTGGTGTCGATGATGGGTCTCATCGAGGGCCTGCGAATCCAGGTGAACGAGAACCTGTCGGAGCTGGGCGCCAACTGCTTCCAGGTGCAGCGGCTGCCCTTCGGCGCGGGCAACCTGTCGCTGGCGGAGCTGTCGCGCCGGCCGCGCTTCACGCATGAGGACCTGGAGGCCATCCGCGAGCTGCCTTCGGTGCTGACGGCCGCGGGGGAGGACTCGTCCGGTGGCCTGAAGGCGTCCACGCAGCTGCGCGAGTCGCGGGCGAACGTGAGCGTGTGGTCGGGGACGCCGGAGTACTTCCAGACGAACTCCGTGGTGGTGGCGCACGGGCGCGCCTTCACGCAGACGGAGTACCTGGATGGCAGGCGGGTGGCGGTCATCGGCCCGGACCTGGCGGAGACGCTGTGGCCCTCGCTGGACCCGCTGGGCCAGTCGTTCCGCCTGAAGGGGCGCAACTTCATCGTGGTGGGCGTGCTCAAGCGCAAGGGCGGCTTCCTGGGCGGCAGCGGCCAGGACAACCAGGTGATGACCCCGCTGACGGCCTTCCGTCCGCTGTTCGGCGTGCGCGACTTCCGGGTGAGCATCCAGGCGACGTCCGCGGAGGTCGTCAAGCGCGCGCAGGACGAGGTGACGGTGCTGATGCGCCGGCGTCACAACCTCAAGCCGCTGGAGCCGGATGACTTCTTCGTGTTCTCCAACGAGAGCTCCACGGAGATGTTCAACAACATCTCGCAGGTGATTTCGGTGGCCAGCTTCGGCGTGTGCCTCTTGTCGCTGCTGGTGGGCGGTATCGGCATCCTGAACATCATGCTGGTGGCCGTGACGGAGCGGACGCGGGAGATTGGCATCCGCAAGGCGCTGGGCGCGAAGAAGCGGCGCATCCTGGCGCAGTTCGCCACGGAGGCGGTGGTGCTGTCCCTGGCGGGCGGCCTGCTCGGCGTGGCGCTGGGGGTGGGGCTGGCGCACCTGGCGCGCTGGGTGCTGGGCCTGCCCACCGAGGTGCCGGGCTGGGCCATTGGCCTGTCGCTGGCGATGAGCAGCGGCGTGGGCCTGGGCTTCGGAATCTATCCGGCCGCTCGCGCCGCGAAGCTGGACCCGGTGGAGGCGATGCGCACGGAGTAATGCGCCACCTGGCGCCGAGCCGTGTCTGGTGAAAAGGGGGCCCGCCCGCGAGCGTTTCCGCGGACCGGGCCCCTTCCTATTCCACGCGCGAGGGCGTGGGGACTACGGGCAGGGCGCCGTGCAGATGAGCTGGCCGGTGATGGGGTGCTTGTAACAGAACGGCGCGCACTCGGACTTCGGGGCGGGCTCGGTGGTGAAACCCGTGGTGACACCGAAGACAGCGGCGGCGGCGGTGAAGACGACGGCAACGCGGAGGTGCTTGAGAGCCTTCATTGGGGTGTGTCTCCAGACAGCGTGTCCGTACGGCCCGGCAAGAATGGCGCTGGGCGTAATTAATGACAACTAAGAAATTGAGAACATCTCTGTGCGTGTGGCTTTGCTGGTGAGACACGCACAACGCGCGCCGGTGAGACATCCTGGATTGGAGAGGGATTGCGGCGCGCTTGTAACTATCGCGTGGGTTGGTGCGAGCGGGGACCGCCGCCGGCCCACTGGTAGCCGAGCGTCGCGCCGGAGCCGACGAAGGCCAGGGCGATGAGCTGGCGCACGGCCTGGAGGCGGGTGCTGGGCTCGGAGAGCTTCGTCAGCAGGCCGTCGACGGCGGCGGCCAGGAGGGTGCCCGCGGCGGCGCCAGCGAGGGCTCCGACGTAGGCGTCGGCCCTGTCCTCGCTGCGGCCGAACGCGAGCTCGCCCAGGCCCCAGGTCCCGAGCGCGGCGAGGGGCGGGGTGAGCAGGAGGCCTCCGCCGACGGCCGCGACCTCCAGGTCCATGAAGCGTCCGCTGCCCGGCGTGGCGGGGCGGAAGAAGAGCAGGCGCGAGGGCAGGTAGCCCCCGAGCATCCCCGTGGCCGTCTGCGCGCTCGTGGCGCCCAGGCGTGTGTCCCCGCCGACGCGGGTTGCGCCCCAGATGCCGGTGAGCGGGAGCAGCGCGAGGCCGCCGTGCGCGACCCAGGCGCCCGTGGAGAGGGGCGCGTCCTCGGGACGGGTGGGCTGGTACGTGCTGCTCGCGCCGAGCGGAGGCGGGGTGGTGGGCTCCAGCCGAGAGGCTCTCAGCGGGACATCGGCGCGGGACTCACGGGGCGCGACGAGGCCCGCGCCCACGAGGAGCCAGGTGCTCAAGATGACGAGATGTCGTGACATGCGCGCTCGGGCCGTGAGGAAGAACGGGAGGGTGCTCACGTGGATGCACCCGCTCCACCTCGCCCCGGGGCCGAGTGACGTGCGTCACACACTGTCCTCGCGCCCGGGTGTTGTCCGGTGGACGCCGTGTGCGTGCGCTCGGTGTCACCAGACAGGTGCCGCGACAGGGGAGCGCCATTAGCTTCCCAAGGTGAAGCTGGCCTGCTCCGTGCTCGTCGCGTTGCTCGTCGCCGGGTGCCCTGCTCCGAATCATCGGCACGACCTCCGGCTGCGCGCGCTGCCCACCGCAGCGGATGAGACGCGCTCGCTGGCCTTCTTCCAGTCGCTCGGCGTCGCGCTCACGCCCGGCCACCACGTGGAGCTGGTGGAGAACGGCCGCGTCTTCGATGTGCTCGACGAGGAGATTCGCGCCGCGCGCTCCAGCATCCACATCGCCAGCTACATCTGGCGCCCGGGTGAGCCCTCGGAGCGACTGGTGCGCGCGCTGCGCGAGCGACAGCCCGGGGTCGCGTGCCGCGTGCTCGTGGACCCGCTGGGCAGCGTCAACTTCGACTCCGTGGGCATCGCGCTCGCGAACGCGGGCTGCGAGGTGCGCATCTTCCGTCCCATCCAGGGCGCCATGCCCTCGCTCGACGCCGTGCGCATCAAGACACGCCTGCACCGCAAGCTCGTGGTGCGCGACGGCGAGGTCGGCGTCACCGGAGGCTTCGGCATCTGGCGCAGCTGGCTCGGCGACGCGGAGGGGCCGGAGTACTGGCGCGACATGAGCGTGCGCGCCGAGGGCCCCGCCGTGCGCGAGATGCAGGTGGCCTTCGCGCAGAACTGGCAGGAGGCGGGCGGAGACTTCCTTCCACCCGAGGCCTTCCCGGAGCTCGCCTCCCGAGGTGAGGCCCGCGCGGGCTTCGTCGCGAGCACGCAGAACCGCTTCCTCTCCGACGCGCGCCGCATGACGCTGCTCACCATCGCCGCCGCGAGGCGACGCCTCTGGATTTCAAACTCGTACTTCATCCCCTCCGACGCCATCGGCGACATGCTGCTGGAGAAGGTGAAGCAGGGCGTGGACGTGCGCGTGCTCGTGCCCGGGCGACATCACGACATCGCGCCGGTGCACGCCGCGCAGCGCGCGTCCTACGCGAGGCTGCTCGAGGGCGGGGTGCGCATCTGGGAGTACGAGCTGTCGATGATGCACTCCAAGACGATGCTCGTGGACGAGGACCTGTCCGTGGTGGGCTCGACGAACCTGGACCCGCTGGCGCTGAGCACCTCGGACGAGTGCTCGCTGGTGGTGGAGGACCCGGCGCTGGCCGCGTCGCTCGCCGCGGCGTTCGAGAAGGACATGCTCCACTCGCGCGAAATCCACTGGGACGGCTGGCGCCGCCGGGGACTGCTGCAGCGGCTGGGAGAGAAGCTGCCGTGGCTCATCGGCGACTATCTCTGAGGCACACCTCAGAACCGGAACGACGTGCCCAACTGGACGAGGGGCTCCTCGGCCTCCCACGATTCGGTCCGCGGCGCGGCGGCGGGGCTGCACATCCCGAAGGGGCAGAGCAGGATCGGAGGTGGATAGGTCGTCCTGCGTGTCCGCGTGGACTGGACGCCCACGCCGAGCGACAGGTGCCACCGGGTGCTCAGTGGATGGGAGTAACCCACGAGCCCTCCGAAGGAGCTGCGCCTGCCGAACGTGTCGTCGCCCACGGTGAACAGGGTGTAGCTCGCCTGCGCCGCGACGAAGACACCTTCCTGGAACGTCTCGCCGAAGAAGACGCGGCTGCCCACCTGCGCGCCCACGAGGTTGATGTCCGGGCCGAAGTGGGTGCCGCCGAAGAACGACAGGTGCCGGAAGGGCTGATGCTCCATGCTCACCATGAGGAGGGGGAGCTCGGCCCGTGTCCGGTCGAAGCTCCAGGAGTGGCCTCGCGCCCCGACGTTCACCGCCCAGTTCCGGGACTCGAGGTTGGAGGGCGCGTGCCCGGAGGGGCGCGGTGGGGGGCTGGTGTCCCCCTGGGCTCGGGCGAGGAGGGGGAGGGCGACGAGTCCGCTCAGGAGGCCGCATCGAATCAGGTCGAGGTTCATGGGGGCGTGGACCTGGGGAGGCGTGGGGGTCAGAACCGGAGCGTGAGCGCCAGCTGCAGCACGGGCTCCACGGCCTCCGTCTCCGAGACGGCCTCCTGGGCGGCAACCTCCTGCTTGCAGTAGAGGAAGATGCAGGGCGCGATGTTCGAGGCAGGGGAGGTCTGCGTCCGGGTGCGGGTGCTCTGTGCGCCGGCCCCGACGGAGATGATCCACCGCCGCTCCAGCACATGCGAATAGCCCACGAGCCCTCCCAAGGAGGTGCGGGTGCCATCCGTGTTGGAGTCCACCTCGATGAGGGAGTGGCTGGCCTGCGCCGCCACGAAGAAGCCTTCGTGGAACGTCTGGCTGAAGAAGACCCGGGTGCCCACCTGCCCTCCGAAGGTGTCGAGGTCCACCTTGAAGTGGAGGCCCCCGTACAGGGACAGGTAGCGGAAGAGCTGCTGCTCCAGGTTCACCGTGAGGAGGGGGAAGCCGGCGGGCGACTCGTCGAACGAGAACGACTGGCCGCGCACCGCCAGGTTCAAGGACCGAGTCCAGCGGTCGGCCTCGACCTCGGTGGCGGGGTCGAGGAAGGGCGAGGGCGCCGCCTCTTCCTGGGCGTGTGCGAGGAGGGGGAGGGCGACGAGTCCGCTCAGGAGGCCGTGACGCAACGAGCTCAAGTTCATGGTGGCGTGGCCCCAGGGCAAAGGGTGTGCCGGGCGCAACCCGGCGGGATGACAACCCCCGGGACGCGCGAAGTGAGCAAGCCGGTGCACAGACGCGAAGCGCGCTTCGCGAGGCACCGCGTCTTCCAGGTGGCGATGCCCACCGGCGCCGGGCTCAAGCTCGACGAGGTCGGCGCCGTGAGAGGGCGGAGGACTCGCGGTGCGTCGTCGGACGCGCCCCAGACAGTGACGCGCCACGCGTGGTAATGGCTGCGGGCATGAGCACCCAGGACGTGGTGGGGCGGGCCCTCATCCGAGAGATACGGCCCGAGGATGATGTGGCGGTGGGAGAGCTGCTGGTCGAGGCCTTCACCACCCAGTACGCGAAGAAGCTGCCGGAGGTGGTCTACACGGAGGAGCGCAAGCGCGAGCTGCGCGACGTGGCGGCTCGGCGGAAGATCGCCTCGCTCCTGGTGGCGGAGCTCGATGGCGAGGTCGTCGGCACCGTGGCCCTCTTTCCTCCCGGCGCGCCGGGCTCGGAGGCGTGGCTGCCTCGCGCGGCGGACCTGCGTGGGCTGGCCACCGCGGTGAAGGTGCATGGCACCGGCCTGGCCCGGCCGCTGCTCGATGCCGCCGAGGCCCTGGCCCGGCGCTGGGGCGTGGACGCGGTGTGTCTGCACGTGCGCCGGGGCGCCGTCGGCGTCGCCCGCATGTACATGTCCCGCGGCTACGTGCGCGAGCCCGAGGGCGACATGAACCTGCCCACGGTGTTCCTCGAGGCGTACGTGCTGCGCCTGAAGTAGCCGTCGCCCGGTGGCCGCCGCCCTGATGACCCCTGTCATCAGGCCCTCGACGGCGGTCACCAGGAGCGCGCCCACCTCGGCCCCCGGAGTCGCGGACCTCCTCTGTGATTCCAGGGGCTTGGCGAGTCACCGACCCTGGCACACCTCGTGCTCAAGGCACCTGCATCGGCTGACCTGGCTCAGCCCCTCGCAGCCCAGCCCCCGAGGACCTCGTCATGGCGCTCTCCCCCATCTCCCGCTCCGCCGTCTCCCCCGTCGCCCCCTCGCTGTCGTCCCGCGCCGAGTCGGTGTCGCAGGCGGCGCGGCCGACGCCGATGAACGCGCCCTCCGCCCAGTCCCTCTTCCAGAAGGACGGCTTCGAGGTGGGCGGGGGCCTCAAGAGCGCGGAGGGACTCCAGAAGCTGGTGAAGGTGCTCGCCTCGCAGCTGGAGGTCCTCAATGAGCTGGCGCAGGTGCTCGGTGGCGCGCAGGGCCAGGGCGGCACGGGCGTGCCCCCGCTGAGCGGCGCGCAGGGGCAGGGCGGCACGGGCGTGCCTCCGCTGGGTGGCGCGCAGGGGCCGGGCGCGCTCGCGGGCTGCGCCGAGACCTCCGCCGCGGCCCCGTCCCCGCAGGTCCCGAGCATCGGCGCCGAGGCGCCGTCGCCTTCGGGCAAGGCCGCGGCCCCGTCCCCCGGACAGCCCGCGGAGGCGGTCGGCGCGAAGCAGAAGGTCTCCGACTCGCAGGGCGCGAAGAAGGACGGCAACACGCTGTCGCTGCACAACGACGGCGACAAGCCGATGACCATCCAGTTCACGCCCAACGCGGGGGAGAAGGCGGTGGACCCGGTCACCCTCCAGCCGGGCGAGAACCGCACGGTGAAGTTCCCCGAGGGGTGGTCGGGCAACTTCCGCAGCACGTCGGGCGACGGCAAGAACGCCACGCTCGGTGAGGTGAAGTTCGACGGTGGCTTCGGGAAGACCTACTACGACGTCAGCTACATCGAGGGGCACAACACCGCGATGACGATGCAGCCCGCCAGCGGCGGCCGGACGTCCGGGACCCTGGAGAACCTGCTCTCCTCCGCGCCCGACGCCGTGAAGGCCCGAGGTGAGGACGGGTCGGTGTATGGCATCAAGAAGACCACCACCTCGGAGGTGAAGGACCCGGCGGTGGTAGACTTCTTCCGCAAGCACGTCGGCGCGGACCAGGGTTATGTCATCCCCACCGACGACGCGAGCACGCTGGGCAGTGGTGACAGCAACCTGGTCGTCCGCTTGAAGAACCTCACCTGAGTCCCACCGGCGCCGCGCGCGCCGGCCGTGTCCCCTCCATGAGCGTCCGCCTCCCGCCGAATGCCCCCCGCCCCGGAGTCCCCCCTCGGTCCGCGAGGGAGGAGGCGGCGCGAGAGCAGGCGAAGCCCGCGGAGGCGAAGAAGTCGGACAAGTCCACCCAGGCGAAGGGCACCGGAGGCAAGCCCGCGACGGGTGGGAAGACCGGGGCCCGCCCCGCCGAGGGTGAGCAGGCGCAGCAGGGCGCGCAGGGCGGCGTCCACCGCGACGGGATGGATGCCGGCGCCCAGCGCGGCGGCTCCGGCGGGCTCGAGGGCTTCACCCAGGGCGGCGCGGAGGCGCTCGGCACCGCGCCCCCGACGGGCACCTCCACGGGCATGGCGGCGAAGCCCGCGCAGGTGGCGACGCCCACGCCTGCGACGCAGCCGCAGCCGTCCACGCGCGCCGAGCAGCAGGCGCCTCCGACGCCGCAGCAGCCCGCGCGTGAGTCCACTTCGGCCCAGGCTCCGCGCGAGCGGGACCTCGCGGAGCGCGCGCCGCGCGAGGAGACGCCGGCCTCGCGGGAGGGCCGCGCGAGGGTGCGCGCCGCCGTGATGGACCGGCTGATGCGGGGCTACGCGGACCTGGAGGCCAAGCTCTCCCAGTTCGTGCAGGCCCCGGGGCGTCACCAGGGCGTCGTCACGGTGCCCATCATGATGAGCGAGAGCTCCGTCACGCTCGAGTTCTGGGCCGTGGCCGCCGGGACGGCCGATGACCGGGCCTTCCTGGCCGAGGTGCTCGGTGTGCCGGCGAACGTGGATGACGCGTACCTGCTCGAGCTGTTGCGCGAGGAGATCCACCTCGCCTTCGACGTGTTCCAGCGCTCGGAGCCGGGCAAGCAGGCCCGCGCGGCGTACGAGGCGGTGCTCACGCGCTACGACGCGGCCCGCATCCAGCCCGTCATCGAGGGCCACGACGCCGGCCCGATGGTGTCCGAGTGCGCCCGGCTCCAGCTGTCGTGCGAGCCGGCCTTCACCCGCTCACTGCTCCTGTCCCCGCTCCAGCTCGCCGTCGCGCGCTTCGCCGACGAGGGCAGCGCCACGCAGGTGATGGTGGCCGGGCTGACGCTGCAGCAGCTGGGCTCGCTCGTGGGGCACCTGCGCACGCTCAACCCGCTGCTCAGCAACGCGCAGGTGCGCAACCTCCTGTTCCGCGCCTCCACGGATTTGAAGCTCGCGTTGCGAAAGCCACTGGGTGACGCAGAGGTGGAGCGCGTGCAGGAGCTCGCGAAGCAGCTCCTCCGGCTCCAGGCCGTGGAGTACCTCCACGTCTGAGGAGCGACGCCCACGAGGGACATCGCCCGAGCGTCGTGCACTCCGGCGCGGGGCGAGGGAGGCGTCGCGCCGACACGCGTGTGACGAGGGTGCCCCTTGCAACGGGAGCACGCCGCCCGCGCATTGCGCGGGGCAGCGCGGCTCCAGCTCGGCCTGCTCAGCAGAGGCGTCGCGCCGGCATGCGGTCGGCTCGAGACGCAGGTCCCGCTCCGCGCGTCAGTCCGCCAGCCTTCGCGGCGAGCGTGACGCGCGGCCCAGGTAAGGCCCTCCGCTCAGGAGGACTCGCGGGCGAAGGCGCCCCTGCGGGAGCCGCCGCCATCGGAGTTGCCCAGCGCCGTGGCAATCTCGCCGCCGCGCTGCGCGCGCTCGGCCTCGGTGGTGCCCTCGGCCTTCTCGACGACGAGCATGCCGCCGCCGTTGTGCTCGCTCCAGGCGGTGCCCACCGCGTCCTCGAGCGCCCCGGCGTCCATCTTCACGCTCTTGCCGGTCCCCGGGTCCTTCACCGTGTAGTTGCCCTGCGCGTCCTTGCCATCGACGGTGACCCAGTGCGCGCGGCCCTTGCCCGCGTCCTTCGCGTTCGGGTCCACCTTGTTGGAGTCCACCAGCACCGCGGCCTTGCCGTCGCGCGCCAGGGCTTCATCCATCAGCTTCTTGTCGAAGGAGCCGGAGGCCTGCGTCACCGCCGCGCCCTCATGCGCAATCATGTTCGACAGCTCGTGCGGCGTCGTCCCGTCGCCGTTGGTGAATCGCGACTCGAGCGAGTCCATCGTCTCCGTCGACGGCTTCGCGCCCGTGGTGCCCTTGTCCTTGCCCAGCATCACCGCCACCGCGGACCCGCAGTTGGAGTCCTTGGTCTGCTGGAGCACCGAAGCGCCGTCCGCGGGCCCGCCCAGCTGGGGCACCTTCATGGACGACAAGTCACTCACGCAGGCCACCTGCTGGGGCTGGGTGGCGGACGCCGTGCCCACCGCGCTGGCCAGCGCACCGAAGCGCTGCACCCACTCGCTCAGCTGCGCCTCCTGCGCGCCGTACGCATCCGTGGGCGCCTCCACCGGCGTCACCTCGGGGGCCGCCGCCGTGCCCGTCCCGGATGCTGCGGCCCCCGGCGCCGGCGTCACGTCGACGCGTGGCTGCTCGAGGGTCCTCACCAGGGTCGGAGAGAGGGGGATGCGCACGGGGGGCCTCCAGGGACAAAAGGGGTACGTGGTCATCCCACTCTAACCCGAAAGTCCCTCCGCGTTAAGAGTCCCGCCCCGTATCCAGGTCGTGCTTGCGCAGCAGTTTCTTCAAGTAGACACGGTCGATGTCCGCCTCGCGGGCGGCCCGGGAGATGTTCCCCTCGCAGCGCTCCAGTAGATTTTTCAGGTAGTCGCGCTCGAAGCCCTCGATGAGGCGCTCCTTGGCTTCCTTGAAGGGGAGGTCCAGCTCGACCTTGGCGCCCCCCTCCTCGCCGGAGGACTCCAGCTCCGGCAGGGCCTCCTCGCCCAGGTTGACCACCTGCTCCACCACGTTGCGCAGCTCGCGCACGTTGCCGGGCCAGGGGTACTGGGCCAGCAGCGCGCGCGTCTGGACCGACAGCGCGCTGGGCGCCCGGCCCGTCTGCTTGAGCATGTGGTCGATGAGCGCCGGGATGTCCTCGGGGCGCTCGCGCAGGGGCGGCAGGCTCACGCGCAGCACCGCGAGCCGGTGGAACAAGTCCCGCCGGAACTTCCCCTGCTGCACCGCCTGCTCCAGGTTCACGTGCGTGGCGGCCACCACGCGCATGTTCACGGAGATGTAGTCGTTGGCGCCCACGCGCTTGACCTGCCGGCGCTCCAGCACGCGCAAGAGGCGCGGCTGCAGCTCCAGGGGCAGCTCGCCCACCTCGTCCAGGAACACCGTGCCGCCCTGGGCGCGCTCGAAGGCGCCCGCGCGGTCCGTCTGCGCGCTGGTGAACGCGCCCTTCACGTGGCCGAACAGCTCGCTCTCGATGAGCGTGGGCGGCACGCCCGCCAGGTCCACGATGACGAACGGGCCCTTCTTGCGCGGGCTCTGCTGGTGGATGGCCTCCGCGCACAGGTCCTTGCCCGTGCCCGTCTCGCCCTGGATGAGCACGTCCGCGCCGCCGGGGGCCAGCCGCTCCAGCAGCGTGAAGGCCTCGCGCATCTTGCGGCTCTGCCCGACGAGCGCCCCGAAGTGGTCCTTGTCCGACAGCAGGACGGCGCGCTCGCGCGTGTCCTCGGGCATCAGCTTCAGCTCGGTGGTGCCCAGGGTGATGACGGTGCCGGGGCGCAGCTCCAGGGACGTGAAGCGCAGCCGCTCGCAGAACGAGCCGTTGTGCGATTCCAGGTCCGTGGCCACCACGTGCTCGTCATGCACCTCCAGCCTCAGGTGCTGTCGGGACACGGCCTTGTCCGCCAGGACGATGTCGCACGTGGGCGCCTTGCCCACCACGTGCGTGCCCTGTCGGAGCGGATGCACCTTGCCGGAGTCCGGACCCGAGAGGATCCGGAGCACCATCTTCACCTGACCCGCCCGTCCGCGCGTCAGCGTGGCCGTGGCATCCAGGTTCGCCTCTTCCTCGTCCGGCGGCAGCGACACGAGGGCGGACGCTAGCACGCCCCGGCGGGGGTGCCACCTTCCACGCGTGTCACCGCTTCCGGGGGCGCACCAGCGCGCGCACCGGCCGCGCGGCCTTCTTCTCCTCGGGCAGGGAGGAGAGGAAGCCGTCCACCTCCCCCGCGCGCTCGGGCAGCTCCGCCTGGGTGAACCACCCCTTGGCCCGCGCGGCCTCCTCGCGCGCCTGGGGCACCTGCCCCGTCCGGGCCAGCGCCTTCGCCAGCGCGAAGCCGGACTCCGCCAGCGCGTCCGGGGGCGCGTCCGGGAAGCCCACGGCCTCGCGCAGCGGCTTCACGGCCTCGTCCGCGCGGCCCAGCCCGAGCAGCGCCTGGCCCACGCCGTCCAGGGAGAACTGCAGCTTGTCGTCGCCCGCGGGCAGCACCTTCTGCTTCATCGCGAGCGCGCGCTCATACGTCTTCAGCGCGTCCTCGAAGCGGCGCAGGCCGAGCTGACACATGCCCAGCTCGTCGAGCGCCTCCGCCAGCTTCAGGTTGTCCGCGCCGTAGATGGCCTGGAGGATGTCCGCCGCCGCCTGCGCGTGGGGCAGGGCCTTGTCGTCCTGCCCCTGCTCGCGCAGCGTCATGGACAACAGGCCGTGGCGCCGGGCCACGTCGGGGTGCTGCGGGCCCATGGCGGCGGTGGTCTTCTGGAGCGCGTCCTCCATCAGCCTCAGCGCGAGCGCCGAGTCACCGAGCGAGTTCACCACGTGCGCGAGCAGGAACGTGGTGCGCGCGCGCTTGGGGTGCTCCTCCGGCAGCGCCCTCGCGTAGAGCGCGCGGGCCTCCTCCACGCGCGCCTTGGCCACGTCGTACTGCTCCTGGGTGATGGCCAGGTTGGCTTGATTGACGCGCACGTCGCCCAGCAGCACGGCGTCTCCGCCCATGCGCTCCAGGGTGGCCTCGGCCAGTTCGCCCCAGCGCGCCGCGGGCTCGAAGTGCTCGAGTCCATCCTCCACGAAGAGCAGCTTGTTGAGCGCCGTCACCTTCAGCCGGTCCGCGTGGCCGGCCTCCGCGTCGAACACCGCGCGCGACAGCAGCTTCGCGGCCTCGGCGGACTCGCCCGTCTGCTCGAGCAGCCAGCCGTTCAGGTACCGCGCCTCGGAGCGCAGCGGCAGGTAGCCGGTGGCCTCGACGGGGGCCATCAGCGGTTGGATGGCCTCCAGGGCCTGGGGGTGTCTGCCCGCGTCCATGAGCGCGCGCACGTGGGAGAGCTTCTCCTCCAACAGCTCGATGTCCGCGCGGCGCAGCGGGTCCGAGGGCCGTCGCTGCGCCGAGGCCAGCGCCTCCGCGTCCTCGCACTCCCACAGCGAGGGCAGGGCGAGCGCCGCGTCCAGCGACTTCTCCACCATCGCCGCGTCCGCGCTCGACAGCAGCTCCACCGTGGCGCGGAAGTCCTTGCGCCGACGCTCCAGGCACACGAGCTGCCGGTCCAACTGCTCCTCGGGCTTCACGCCCTGCACCTGGGTGGCCTCGCACGCCTGCACGCGCTGCTGCTTCCACGCCTGGGCGTAGTCTTCCAGGGCGTGCGTCACGCGCTCGGCCATCGTCTTCGCGAAGGGGCGGCCCGTGGCCTCGAACGCGGTGGCCAGCTTGTCGCGCGTGGAGGACGACCACGCCTCGTCCATCTGCGCGCCCGCGTCCACGCACGTGCGTGACTGGTGCCACACCGCGCCCGCCGTCAGCGCGAGCGTGGTGCCCAGCGCGCCCGCCGCCGTCGCCCACCGACGGCGCTGCAGCCGGTGGTGCTCCTGGGACAGCGCCTCCAGCAGCGCGGACATCGAGGGGAAGCGCTGGTCGGCCTCCAGCGACAGGCCGCGCAGCACGGCGTCGCGCACCCAGCCGGGCACCTTCGAGTCGCGCGGCGGCTCGCGCACCGCGAGCGGAGGCGGCCGCGTGGAGGAGGTCGTCAGGGCGCCCCGGGGCGTGGCGAGCGACTCGGTGCGCCCGCCGGCCTCGACCATGCTGGAGATGACGTAGGCGCGCACGCTCCCCGGGTCGAAGGGGCGCGCGCCATAGAGCGCGCCGTACAGCGCGGCGCAGAAGCTGAACTGGTCCGTGCGCCCGTCCAGCGTCGCGCCCCGGAACTGCTCCGGGGACATGTAGTTGGGCGTGCCCACCAGCGCGCCATGTCCGGTGAGCGTGGTGTCCAGCATGCGCCGACCGGAGGCGAGCGTCTCGCGGGTCTCCTCGGGGAGCGGGTCCTCCTCGCGCAGCTCGCCGATGGGACGCGCCAGGCCGAAGTCCATCACGTACACGCGGCCCGCGCGGCTGATGAGCACGTTGGCCGGCTTGAAGTCGCGGTGCACCAGCCCCGCCGCGTGCGCGGCCTCCAGGCCCCGGCCCGCGTCCACGTAGCGCGTGAGGATTTCGCGCCACGAGCGCGGCGACTCCTTCAGCCACGACGCCAGCGTGCCGCCGTCCACCAGCTCCATCGCGACGAAGACCTGGTCGCCCCACATGCCCACGTCGAACACCGGGATGACGTGCGGGTGGGAGACGCGCGCCATGGCCTGCGCCTCGCGCAAGAGCCGCGCCCGCGCCTCCTCGGACTCGTCGTGGCGTCCGTCCGGATGCAGCAGCTTGAGCGCCACCTTCCGGTCCAGGTCCGGGTCATAGGCCGCGTACACCACGCCCATGCCGCCCTGGCCCAGTCGGCGCAACAGCACATACCGGCCCACCTGGGAGAACGGCGGCGCCCGGCGGCGCGCCTCGTCCGGCCCCGTGGCGGAATCGTCACCGTGGGAGCTCGAGCCCACATCCCGATCTCCAGTGCCATAGGAGCGCGAGCCCGCACCTCGGGCCCCCGTCCCGTGGGAGCCCGCGCCCGGGCCCTCCGCGCCCAGGGACGCCGTCCCCTCGAGCTTGTCGCCCGTGCCCAGGGACATCGTCCCTTCGGGCTCGCCGCCCGTGCCCAGGGACATCGTCCCTTCGAGCTTGTCGCCCGTGCCCAGGGACATCGTCCCCTCGTCCTCGCCGCCCGTGCCGGCGGAGCCCTCGCCCCTGTCGCCTGTGTCGTTCTTGGTCATTCCTGGCGCACCCTTCCCCCGAGTGTACCCAAGCTCCTTGGGACTCCCAGGTTCTCGCCGCCTCGCGTCAGTCGCCTGGCTGCTCCAGGACAGACGCGCCGACCGGGCGCGAGGTGTCCGCCGGGACCTCGTGCCCTCGGGTGAGGTCGGAGCACAGGCCGCGATGTGGGAAGGTCGCACCTGCGCGAAGGTCCCTCCAAGACCCCACGTCGACGGCGCCCAGGTCCTTGTGCCCACGCGAGGGAAGGCGCGAGCCTGGGTGGGCCATGTCCATCCGCAAGGACTACGTCGAGCGTCTCATCGAGCAGTTCGCCGCCGCGCTGGCGCGACTGCTCAAGGCCCGCCACGAGAAGCGCTTCGCCGACGCGGCGGCGCTCATCCGCTCGACGGCGCTCGACACGTTGGGGATGGAGTACGCGGCCCTGCTGATGGTGGACGCCGCGTCCACCGCGCGCCTGCTGGGCGACCCGCTGCGCGTGAAGGTGCTCGCGCGACTGGTGGCCGAGGACGGCGAGCTGCACCTGGAGCAGGGCGACTCCCAGAGGGCCACCGAGCGCTTCGAGTACGCGCTCGCACTGTATGCCGAGGCGCGCCACCTGGGCCTCCCCCATGACGCGGAGGACTCCGCCGTCCTCACCCGCCTGCGTGCGTGGTTGGGTCCCGGCGCGAGCGCTTGAAAGACAACACTGTCGCCTGAGTCCGCCCGCACCCGTCAATGAATGACGCGGCGCGGCCCATGACGCCATGCATTGAAGACCCCATGGGATGCCATTGCGGGAGGGGGTCCTCTTCCCGACAGGTGGAGTGCTGGGGTGCAGGACAGTCGCCCGGCATTCTGGCGGGCGGCCCCGGGGGTGGGTTGCGGTGATGTCTGTGTTCGCGGCTACGATGAAGCGCACGTCCTCGTTGCCATGTCTGGGGTGTGCGCTTGTCGTTCGTCGAGCTTCCCGAGAGCGTCGTTCCGTGTCGAAACCTGGTGGGAGGCGAGTGGCTGCTGCCGCCGGGCGCGACGCTGCTGGATGTCCGCAGCCCCTACACCGGCACCGTCATCGGCCGGGTTCCCCTCACGCCCGCGGACGGTGTCGCGCAGGCGGTGGAGGCCGCGCGTCCCGCCGCCGCGCTGTGGAGGAGCCTCTCCCCGCGCGAGCGCACCCAGCCCCTGTTCCGCTTCCGGAGCCTGCTGGAGCGGGAGCTGGACCGGCTGTCGAACCTCGCCGCGAGCGAGGCGGGCAAGACGGTGGCGGAGGCGCGCGCCGGCGTGCTCAAGGGCCTGGAGGTGTGCGAGTTCGCGCTGTCCCTGCAGAACCTGGACAGCGGCGCGCACCTGGAGGTGAGCCGGGGCGTCACGTGTGAGCTGCGCCGCGAGCCCTTGGGCATCGTCGCGGGCATCACCCCGTTTAACTTCCCGGCGATGGTGCCCATGTGGCTGTTCCCCATCGCGGTGACGCTGGGCAACGCCTTCATCCTCAAGCCGTCGGAGAAGGTGCCCCTCACCGCGTGCGCGCTGGGCGAACTGATGCGCGAGGCGGGCTATCCCCCCGGCGTCTTCTCCGTCGTGCACGGCGGGCGCGAGACGGTGGACGCGCTGGTGGAGCACCCGGACGTCAAGGCGCTGGCCTTCGTGGGCTCGTCGGCCGTGGCGCGGCAGCTCTACGCGCGCGGAGGTGAGCGCGGCAAGCGCGTGCTCGCGCTGGGCGGCGCGAAGAACCACCTCATCGTCGCGCCGGACGCGGACCCGGACCTCACCGCGCAGGCCGTGGTGGACTCGTTCACCGGCTGCGCGGGCCAGCGCTGCATGGCGGGCAGCGTGCTCCTGGCGGTGGGCGACCTCGAGCCCTTGCTCCAGGACATCGCCCGGCGCGCCGCCCGGCTCGAGGTGGGCCCCGGCATGGGCGCCATCATCGACAAGGGCGCGGTGGAGCGGCTGGAGGCGGCCATCGCCCGCGCGGCGTCCGAGGGCGCGCGCCTCACGCTGGACGGGCGCGGCAAGCGTCCGGCGGGCGAGCAGTGGGCCGGCGGCAACTGGCTGGGCCCGTCCATCCTGGACCACGTGCGCCCGGACATGGAGGCCGCCAGGCGCGAGCTGTTCGGCCCGGTGCTGTCCATCATCCGCGTGCCCACGCTGTCGGCGGCGCTCGCGGTGGAGAACGCGTCCACCTACGGCAACGCCGCGTCCATCTTCACCACCAGCGGCGCGGTGGCGCAGGCGGCGGTGGAGGGCGTGCGCGCGGGCATGGTGGGCGTCAACGTGGGCGTGCCCGTCCCGCGCGAGCCGTTCTCCTTCGGCGGCACCGGCGAGTCGCGCTTCGGCCACGGCGACATCACCGGCGTCTCCAGCCTCGACTTCTGGACGCAGCTCAAGAAGGTCACCCGCAAGTGGTCGGCTCGCACCGACGGCTCGTGGATGAGCTGAGCGTTCCTCCCGCACGAGCTCCAGTCGCGCCCGCAAGGAGGGCGCTCCCATGGCAGACAAGAAGCCCGTCAACTCCATCCGTCTCACCTCCCATCCGGATGGCGACACGCCCAGCGTGCCCATCCGCTGGGGCGAGGTGGATCCGCTGCGCCGGGGGCCCGTGGTGGCCACGCTCACCGAGCCCGGCCACCGCAACGTCATCGGCACGCACGCGGGCTCCTACGCCGTCTACCGCGCGCTCGCCGTGGCCGCGGGCATGCTGCCGCAGGACCACCGCGCGGACCTGAAGGACACCTCGCCCGCCGCGGAGATTGGGCCCCATCCGTCCTGGAGCAACCCCGACCGCATCGTCTCCCTGGACCCGTGGGGCGCGGTGGCGCCGCAGGCCTTCCGCCCCTTCTACGAGCAGGGCGTCGACTTCCGTCCCACCATCGCCGTCACCCGCGCGCACATCAACCTGCCGGAGCTGCGCGACGCGGTGGAGGCGGGCCGGCTGGTCCCGGACGGGGACCTGCTCACCGCCAACGGCGACATCAAGGTGGTGAAGGCCGCGGTGGACCCGGTGTGGCACCTGCCGGGAATCGCTCGGCGCTTCGGCCTGACGGAGAGCGCGCTGCGCCGCGGCCTCTTCGAGCAGACGGGCGGCATGTTCCCGGAGCTGATTACCCGCCCGGACCTGCACGTCTTCCTGCCGCCCATCGGCGGGCTCACGCTGTATGCCTTCGGTGACATCCGCTCGGTGGCGAACAAGGACATCCCGCTGGCGGTGCGCGTGCATGACGAGTGCAACGGCTCGGACGTGTTCGGCAGCGACATCTGCACCTGCCGGCCGTACCTGGCGCACGGCATCGAGGAGTGCGTGCGCACGTCGCAGGCGGGCGGCGCGGGCATCATCGTCTACCTGCGCAAGGAGGGCCGCGCGCTGGGCGAGGTGACCAAGTTCCTGGTCTACAACGCGCGCAAGCGCCAGGAGGGCGGCGACTCCGCGGCCACGTACTTCCACCGCACCGAGTGCGTGGCGGGCGTGCAGGACATGCGCTTCCAGGAGCTGATGCCGGACGTGCTCCACTGGCTGGGCATCACCCGCATCCACCGCTTCGTGTCGATGAGCGACATGAAGCACGACGCCATTGTCCGCTCGGGCATCGAAATCCTCGAGCGCGTGCCCATCCCCGAGGAGCTCATCCCCGCCGACGCGAAGGTGGAGATGGAGGCGAAGAAGGCGGCGGGCTACTTCACCAAGGGCCCCGTGGCGGACGCGGCGGGACTTGCGCAGGTGAAGGGACGGGGCCTCGATGTCTGAGCGGCCCCTGGCGAGGACGGACGTGTCCCCGGCCGTCGCGTGGCTGCGCACCCCCGCGGCCATCCGCGAGCGCTGCCATCAGCTGCTGGACCTGGGGCTCGCCGGGAAGCTCACGCACTTCCGCGTGGAGCCCTCGCGACTGCCGGCCGTGGTGGACACGGTGCTGGCCGTCACGCGCGAGGCGTACCCCACGCTGGACATCCCGCTGCACAGTCGCTGGCGTCACTTCGACGCGGGCGGCGTCAAGCGCGTGGAGGAACTGGAGGCGCGGCTGAAGGGCGTGTCCCCCGAGGAGCGCGCGCGGGCGAAGCTGGACCTGGCCGTGGTGAGCGTGCTGCTGGACGCGGGCAGCGGCCCGAAGTGGCGCTACCGCGAGCAGGGCGGCGGCACGTGGGCGCGCTCGGAAGGCCTGGCGGTGGCCAGCTTCCGCATGTTCATGGACGGCGTCTTCTCCTCGGACCCGGACCGGCCGCTGCGCGCGGACTCGGAGGCGCTGAGCCGGCTGTCGCTCGACGCGCTCGCGCAAGGGCTCCAGGTCACCGGGGCGAACCCGCTGGACGGGCTCGAGGGCCGGCTGCACCTGATGCACGGCCTGGGGCGCGTGCTGCCCAGGCCCGGGACGCTGTTCGACCTGGTGGTGGCGCAGGGGCGCAGCGTGCGCGCCTCGGAGCTGTTGGGGCACGTGCTGGAGCAGCTGGGCCCCATCTGGCCGGGGCGGGTGATGGTGGACGCGGTCAACCTGGGCGACGTGTGGCCGCACTCGGCGCTGGGCCCGGTGGAGGGCGTGGACGCGCTGGTGCCCTTCCACAAGCTGTCCCAGTGGCTGACGTACTCGCTGGTGGAGCCGCTGGAGGAGGCGGGGCTCCGCGTGTTGGAGCTGGACGGGCTCACCGGCCTGCCCGAGTACCGCAACGGCGGCCTCTTCGTGGACCTGGGCGTGCTGGTGCCCCGGGACGCGCGGCTGACCCGCGAGGCCCTGCACCCGAGCGAGGAGCCCATCGTCGAGTGGCGCGCGCTGACGGTGGCGCTGTTGGACCGGGTGGCGGCGCTGGTGCGCGGCCGGCTGGGGATGAGCGCGGAGGAGCTGCCCCTGGGCAAGGTGCTGCAGGGAGGCACGTGGACGGCGGGGCGCAAGGTGGCCGCCGAGGCGCGCCCCGGCGGTGTGCCGCCCATCCGCGTGGACAGCGACGGAACGGTGTTCTGACAACCCGCAGATTCGACGAGGGAGGGACGCAATGGAGTTCCCCAACTGCACCGTGGTGGACCATCCACTGGTGAAGCACAAGCTGACGATGATGCGGCGCACGGAGACGAGCACCGCGACCTTCCGCTCGCTGCTCCAGGAGATTTCGCTGCTCCTGGCGTACGAGGCGCTGCGCGACCTGAAGGTCCGCGACGAGGACATCCAGACGCCCATGGCGCCCATGCGCGCGCCGATGCTGGAGGGCAAGAAGCTGGTGCTCGTCGCCATCATGCGCGCGGGCCAGGGCATCCTCGACGGCATGCTCCAACTGGTGCCCTCCGCGCGCGTGGGCCACATCGGCCTGTACCGCGACCCGGAGACGCTGACGCCGGTGGAGTACTACTACCGCGTGCCCGGGCAGCTGGCGGACCGCGACGTGGTGGTGTGTGACCCGATGCTCGCCACGGGCAACTCCGCGGTGGCGGCGCTCCAGCGCGTCAAGCGCAGCAAGCCCGGCTCCCTGCGCTTCGTGTGCCTGTTGGCCTGTCCGGAGGGCCTGGCCAACCTGCGCGAGCACCACCCGGACGTGCACGTCTACACCGCCGCGGTGGACGAGAAGCTCAACGAGCACGGCTACATCCTCCCGGGCCTGGGCGACGCGGGCGACCGGCTCTTCGGCACCAAGACGTGACGTGCGCCAATGCCTGTCATGGATGACCCCGGGTTCTTCTTGAACTCAGGGGCGTCCGTGTCTGGGATTGTCGCGCCCGCGACGTCCCGAATAGCCTCGCATCCCTCCTGGGGGCCGTGAGCCCATCCCGGGCTCCAGCCCGCCTCGGGGGGACGAGGGACACGATGATGCGCGGACGATGCGGCTGGGGCTGGGTGGCGCTGGCATGTCTGGTGGGCGCCTGTGACGTCGAGCAGCCGGTGGACGAAGCGCCGCGGGAGGAGGTCTCGCGGGCGGCCCTGGCCCCGCCGGAGCCGAACCACGCGGACGCGGTGGCCGTCTCGGGCACGTCGTCGTCGGTGTTGAACCCGGACGCGGCGGTGGGCCCGCCGGACGGCATCGCCGCGACGCTGCCCATGGACACCACGGCGGGGCTGATGCTGGACCTGGGCGAGGGGCAGGAGGCGACGGGGATGCTGACCGTCTACTACCGGGGCCCTCGCGAGGTGTCGTCGCAGTCGACGGTGCTGTTCCTGGCGGTGGACGGCAGCTACCTGTACGGGAGCACGCTGTACGTGGTGCCGCGGGGTGAGGGCACCTTCGAGTGGACCGTGTGGAACGGGCAGACCATCCCCTATCGCTATGTGCTGCTGCGCGGGGCGGCCGAGGCGCCCATCCTGGTGGACGCGGTGCGGGGCCTGCGCAACCCGGTGTGTGGCGACGGCGTCATCGACGGCTCCGAGGAGCGCTGTGACGACGGCAACCAGAGCTCCGGAGATGGCTGCAGCAGCGTCTGCTGGCCGGAGGCCGGCTATACCTGCTCGGGCGAGCCGAGCGTCTGCGCGGACGTGGACGAGTGCGCCCTGGGCACGGACACCTGCGCGCCGGAGCAGGTCTGCGTCAACACGCCGGGTGGCTTCCAGTGCCAGACGCCCGCGTGCCTGCCGCCGAACCTCCCGTGTGGCTCGGCCTGCGTGGACCCGAGCAGCTCGAGCGAGCACTGCGGCGGCTGCGGGAATGCCTGTGGTGGGGGCGCGGCCTGTCAGGCGGGCGCGTGCGTGGGCACGTCGCTGCTGCAGATTTCAGCGACCTGGAGCCGGCCCGGAGACGCGGACCTGTATGTCCGCACGCCGGGCGACAAGCTCATCCACTACAACAACCGCGGACCGGACGCGCAGACCGAGTACGGCGAGCTGGACCGGGACGAGGTGACGGGCACCGGCCCGGAGAGCGTCTTCTGGGCGAATGGCCGGATTCCGCCCGTGGGCGGCTACCGCGTCTGTCTGATGGCGGTGGGCTTCTCTCCCCAGCCGAGCCCCTCGAATCCCGTGGGCTACACCGTCCGCGTCCGACGCGCGGGCAGGCCGGAGGTCGTCTACACCGGCGCGCTCACGCAGCTGCCCTCCACCTGGGGCTGCGACTGGGGCGACCCCGCGGTGGCGTCCTTCGGCATCCCCTGAGGCCGTCGCCCCGCGGGGGCGCCGGGCCGGGCATGGTGAGTGTTGGCCATGTCCCAGCCCGGGCTTCGCTCGAGCAGGGCGCGCAGGCGTTGTCGGCGCACCCCTCCGCGAACGAGGTGGAGGCTGGGACCACCGTCGCCGTACGCAACCCGGACGCCGCCCTGGGCGCCCCCGCCGGCCTCGTCCGAGTGCACCGAGGACAGCGAGGCCCGCATCCGGGACCTTCACCTGGTCTGCCTCGCCGTGACGTGAGGTGCCTGGGCTCGCCCGAGGACCACCGGGCGGTCCCTCGCCGAGTCAGGGGACACGGTGTCTGGGTGGAGAAGGTTGCCCTGGGCAACGATGTCTGGCTCCGCTCCCTGTCAGGGGCCAGGATGCGTGCCCGCGCAGGGGCCGACATTCGAGGCGGAGGTATCGAGGATGCGAACGACGTTCATTCCCCGGGGCCTGTCCATGCGGCTGGGGTGGGTGTTGGCGACGGCGGTGGTGGTGGGTTCGGCGGGGCCGGCCCGGGCCGAGAGCGAGCCGTGTGACTGCGTCACCGAGCGACAGAGCGTGGTGTCGGAGAAGCCGTGCCTCATCATCTCCACCTACGCCACGTGCGGCACCAGCCGGGTCCGCAACGCGTGTGACGAGCCCGTGACGCTGGTGGGCTGGCCGCTGGCGGGCTGCGAGGGCGCGACGGTGTGCGACGAGGAGCTCCTGCCGAACGAGGAGGCCTCCTTCTACTTCGCCAACGACCAGCGCGCGGACCCGCTCCAGAAGGGGCAGGTCGAGGAGCGCTTCGAGGAGGAGCACTACGTCGTCTCCGTGGACGGCCAGGAGCACGACGTCGTGGTCTCCGCGAACGTGGCCTGTGTGTCGCGGGACACGCCGTCGGGCGGCTGTTCCTCCACGTCCACGGGCGGAGGGCTGCTGCTCGGAGGCGTGCTGGCCCTCCTGGGCGCGGTGCTCCGCCGGCGCCGCGTCGCGCGCTGAGCCGGCTTCGTGTCTGTCTTTGATTGAGGGGAGAGGTCCACCTGGGTGGGGTCTCCGGGTGGACCCGTGGGTCTGGCGCGAACCCCATCATCGTGTTTCGAGAAACATGTGTCTGCCGTGTTCTCGAAAAGAGAGACATGGTGGGTGTTCGTGTCTCGGAACGTGACGTGGGGGCGAGGGGTGTGTCGACTGTCTTTCGCCAGGGCGGGGTGTGGCGGCTGGCATGTCCGCTCGCGCACGGCGCGGGGGACTGCTCGCGGAAAATCGCCGCAAGAAAAAGCCGTCGTGCGTTTCTTGGAGTGAGACGGAAGTCCCCACCGTCATCTCCCTGCACGCGGGCTTTTCCGTCCAGCCAGACGAGCGGAATGGAGCAGAACATGAAGGTCAATCGTGGTGTCTCGGCGTCGCGCTGGTTGAGCGCGGTGTTCGCATTCGTCGTGGGTGGTTGTGGCGTCGCGCTCGAGGAGGACACGTTCCCGACGGAGGATGTGGTGACACGGGAGCAGGCCCTGGCCCCGAACTACGCGAACGCGGTGGTCCAGAGTGGCGTCACGCTGGTGGCCAATCCGCAGAACGCGGTGGGGGCGCCGGATGGGCAGACGGCGAACTTCCTGAGCCTGTTGGGCGGCGCGCTGACGCTGGACATGGGGCAGGGTGAGGAGGGCACGGGGCCCTTGCGCATCTACTACCGGGGGTTGTCGCTGGGGGTGGTGGTGCAGGTGGAGTTCCGGCGCGCGGACATGAGCGTCATCGCCACGGGGCAGGCGCAGCTGCTCGACGTGGGCGTGGGGACGCACTCCGCGCTGGTGCCGTACCTCCAGCCTGCTGCCTACCGTTACGTGACGCTGCGTGGCGCGTTGCTGTCGCTGTACCAGGTGGACGCGGTGGAGGCGACGGGGGGCGCGACGGGCGGGATGTGTGGGGACGGGATGGTGGGGACGGGCGAGCAGTGTGATGACGGAGGCCGGGTGGCGGGCGATGGCTGTGGCGCCACGTGCCAGGTGGAGCCGGGCTACACGTGTCAGGGCCAGCCGAGCGTGTGTCACGACGTGAACGAGTGTACCAACGGCACGGCGCAGTGCTCGCCGAACGCGTACTGCACGAACACGCCGGGCAGCTACACGTGTACGTGCCGGCCGGGCTACACGGGCAATGGCTTCACGTGTGTGGACATCGACGAGTGCGCGCTGGGGACGGACAACTGTGGGCCGGGTGAGCAGTGTGTGAACACGCCGGGGGGCTTCCAGTGCAATCCGCCGAGCTGTCCGTCGCCCAGGGTCCAGTGCGGCCAGGTGTGCACGGACTTGTCCTCGGACCCGAACAACTGCGGCTGCTGCGGCAACGTCTGTGGGGCGGGGAAGACGTGCTCGTCGGGGGTGTGCGTGGGGGGTGGCGGTGGAGGGGAGCCGCTGCGGTTCACGGCGACGTGGGGGCGGGACGGCGACGCGGACCTGGTGGTGAGGACGCCGACGGGGAAGATTGTCTCGTATGGGAACCCGGGGCCTGGGCCGAGCACGGACCAGGGGCGGTTCGAGGGGGACGTGGCGAGCGGGATGGGGCCGGAGAACGTGGCCTGGTACGAGGGGACGATGCCGCCGGCGGGGACGTACGACGTGTGCCTGAAGGCGGCCAACTTCCACCCGGCGGCGAGTGAGGCGACGCCGGTGCACTACTCGGTGACGGTGAAGCGGGCCGGGCAGGCGGACCAGGTCTTCACGGGGGCGCTGAAGCGCCAGGACGTCGGCGACGAGTGCCACCCGAAGCACCATGCCTACGTCGGGTCCATCGTGGTCGCGGGCTCGCACTGAGCGGGTGACACTACTTCCGGCGCGTGGGCACGGTGCCTGCGCGCTGGAGGGGCTCAGGGGGTGTACTCGAAGCCCTCGTAGTCGAAGGCGCGGGAGATGGCGTTCAGGTCGGCCTCCGTGCCTCCACACTCCGTCACCACGGCGCGCCACCGCGTGGACACGGTGGTCTTCATCTGGGTGATGAGTCGGCTCGCTTCGTCACGGGACAGATGGGGCGGGAAGGGATTCAGAAATCGTCGTCCAGCCGGCTGGATGCACGAGCCCGCGTGGGCTGGCGAGCGGCTTCGAGTGTCTTGCCTTCCTCGTCCCGGTCAGGGGATGCGAGATTCACGAACTCACGCTCGAGCCCCAGGGCCCACAACACCACGAAGTAGGCGCTGATAGCGGTGGTGGGGCTTCCCTCTTCGAGGCGCTTGAGAGTGCCGAGTGCGAGCCCCGTCTTCTTCGCGAGGTCTGCTTGCTTCATGCCTCGACGAAGCCGGGCGCGCCTGATGTTCGCTCCCAGGGCGATCACCGAACGGGCCACGGCGAAAGGCATCGTCTCCTGGGTCAGATTCTGGCGAGGCATGATTTTGGGCCGCTGATTTCAGTTCGGGTGGAACCAGTCTAGGAGCTTTCGGCGCGGGTTTTCATCAATCTATTGAGTATAATCCGGGTTTGTGGTCAATAGATTGGCTTCGCCAGCGCGCCTGCTCGCTGAGCGGCACAAAGCCGAAACGCTGGGACGGACGAACTCTGTCTCTTGCGAGGCGAGGACTTCTGATGAGTCGCACCTTCCTCCAGGGGGGATGTTCAGCGTGAGACCCGTGGACGGCCCGCAGCGCGGAGAGATGCGGCCGCGCTGCCGGATTGATGGGATTGCGGTGCGAGACGCGCCTAGGACCGCCAGGCCCGTTCTCTCCGGACGGGCCTGACGGGAGTCGATGCACATGCGCGCGAATCGTGGCCTGTGGATGTGTTTGTTGTCGGTGGTCCTCCTCTCGACGTCCGCGCGAGCGCAGCTCGTGCAGCTCACGTGTCCGGGCACGGAGGCGACGCACTACGAGCCGGGCGTCACGCAGACGCCCCGGACAGTGGCCTTCACGGGGCAATCCACGCTGGGCCCGTGCGTGGGACTCCCGCTGGGCGTCATCTCCGCGAGCATCCAGGTGGTGGGCTCGGGGGTGCTGAGCTGCTCGCTGGGGTCGTCGACCTTCTCGATGCGCATCGACTGGAACGATGGAACGTGGAGCACGGCCGAAGGCACGTCACTCATCAACGCCCGGCCCGCCGGAGAGATGGTCATCGTGCTCACCGGCAAGGTGACGGCAGGGCGCTTCCTGGATGCGACGGTGGTACGCACGCTGACGCTGCTCCAGACGGACCTGGCGGCCTGCTGGACCCCCGAGGGCGTCACGGATGTCGCGGGCGTGGTGACGCTCACTGTCTCCAAGCTGCTCTGACGAGGCGCGGGCGACACTCGCCGAGTCGGAACGGACTTCCTCTCATCACCCAAGAGAGACACCGGATGAAACACCGCGTCGAGCCGGCGGGTGAGGGGGATTCCGTGCGGGTGGTGGGCCTGGACTAAGCTGTCGGGCGTGCCTGCGCCTGTCTTGTTGTTGGTCCCCTTGCTGTTCGCCACCGCGCCCACCCACGTCGAGCTCGTGTTCGGCGGGGATGTGATTCCGCATGGGGAGGTGAAGACGGTGGCGCGGCTGCACGCGCGCAACGGCGCCGAGCCTCCCGAGGGTGGGCCCGCGCCGTCGCTGAACAACGACGGCTGGGACCACGTCTTCGGCCCCATCGCGGACGTGCTGCGCACCGCGGACATCGGCGTCTTGAACCTGGAGACGCCCGTCACGGACAACAAGAAGGCGGTGACGCGCGAGCTGCTCTTCAACGCGCCGTCCTCCATGGCCCGCGCGATGGCGCGCGCCGGCGTGAAGGTGGTGTCCACGGGGAACAACCACGCCAGGGACCAGCTCCCCACGGGCCTGGTGGAGACGCTGCGGCACCTGGATGCGGTGGGCCTGCGTCACACGGGGACGGGCGCGACGAGGGACGCCGCGTGGGAGCCCGTCTTCATGGACGTGCGAGGCATGAAGGTGGGCTTCCTGTCCTTCACGCGCTGGCTCAACGGCTTCAGCAACCCGAAGGAGGCCGAGGCGCCGCACGTGGCCTTCGTGCCCTACCCGCAGCACCGCTTCCACCGGGGCCTGACGACGGACGAGGTGACGCAGAAGGTGCGCGAGCTCTCGGCGCGCTGTGACGCGCTCATCGTCCTGGTGCATTGGGGCGTCGAGTACGCGGACAGCCCGCACCCGGACGACCGCAAGCTGGGGCAGGCGCTGCTGGACGCGGGGGCGCTGGCCGTCGTGGGGCATCATCCCCACGTGCTCCAGCCGCTGGAGGGCTACACCACCGCGGACGGACGGCGAGGGCTCATCGCGTTCTCGCTCGGCAACCTGGTGGCGAACCAGGACCGCTTCTATCTCCACGCGCCCAAGCCGAAGAAGGGCGTGGCGGGCGACAAGCGAGACTCCATGCTGCTGCGAGTCTCCCTGACACGCCCGAGCCCCAAGGCGCCGGTGGTGCTGGGCGACGTCGCGGTGCTGCCGGTGTGGATTGAGAACAACGCCGTGGGCCGCAAGCGCAAGGAGACGCGCAACATCCAGCCGGTGCTCATCGACCGGGAGCTGGAGGCGGTGACCGAGCGCCTGGCGACGCTGGCCGCGCGGCCCGCACCGCAGGACCAGGAGACGAAGGAGGAGCGCGCGGAGCTCGAGCGTCGGCTGGATGGCTCCCGTCATCGCCGGGAGCGAATCCTCCGAATGCTGCCCGAGGGCTTCGCCGTCGCCTCCCCCGCGCTGCGCCAGCGCGCCACCGCGTACGTCCCACCGGCGTACGTGCCGCCCGTGTATGCGCCCACCGTGGTGGCGGAGCCCGCGGGCCCCTGAGTCGCGACGCGGTGCATCAGCGTTGCGTCAGTCACGGCATGGCGCCGACTGGCTTGAAGTCAGGGTGGGAGGTGTCGCTAAGTGGGGGTTTCCACCTGAAGGGAGTCCCCCATGTCCCGTCCGCGTCTGCTGCGATGGTGTACCACCTTGGTCATGGCATCCGCGTTGTCCTGCGTGCCCGTCGAGGAGGGCGAGAGCCCCCAGGCGCTCGCCGAGGTTGAAACAGAGAAGACGGCGAGGCTGGCAGGCGTGCCGGGCTTCGCGGAGCTGCACCACCACATGTTCGCCGAGGAGGCGTTTGGTGGCGGTTGGTTCCACGGCACGGTGACGGACGCGCTCACGCGGTGTGACGGAGGGTGGCCGGAGAGCGACCACGCGCGGGTGCGGATGGACTTGAGCCATCTGCTGAACCTGTGTCCGAACTCGAGCAACATCGACCTGCGCGGAGTGCCGGTGTTGTCGCAGCTGTTCGGCATCGCGGGCGCGGTGGGCTCGGAGTTCCTGGGGAAGATTGAGGGCACGCAGGGCGACACGGGCCTGCACGACGGGCGGCGCGACCCGAACAGCGAGTGGCCGCGCTGGGACACGATTGCGCACCAGCAGTCGTGGGAGGGGTGGCTGCGCCAGGCGCACCAGGGCGGCATGTCGCTGGTGGTGGTGTCGGCGGTGAGCAACGGCTTCCTGTGTGACGCGTTGCCGCCGCAGAACCGCACGCGGGCGTGCGACGAGATGATGGACGTGGAGGTGCAGCTGCAGAAGGCGCGCGACTTCGCGGCGACGCGGGACTGGGTGGACCTGGCGCTGACGCCGGCGGACGCTCGGCGCATCATCGGCGAGGGGAAGCTGGCGATGGTGCTGTCCATCGAGACGAGCAAGCTGTTCGGCGCGAAGGACTGGCGGGCGGAGCTGGAGCGCTTCCACGGGTTAGGGGTGCGCACGTTGCAGCCGGTGCACCAGCTGGACAACCGGTTCGGTGGTGCGGCGCCGCACAACGCCATCTTCCAGGCGGCGCAGTTCCTGGAGAACTGTCACATCGACTCGGACTGTGGGCTGACGGTGGGCGGGAAGACGTTGGGGTTCGACGTGGATGGGAACTGCAAGAACACGAAGGGCCTGACGGGGGAGGGGCGGGCGCTGGTGCAGGCGATGATGGACAAGGGGATGCTCATCGACCTGGCGCACCTGTCGGAGAAGGGCATCCAGGATGCGTACTCGGTGGCGGAGACGAACAAGTACTACCCGCTGTACGTGAGCCACGGACACTTCCGCGAGGTGATGAACGGGAAGCTGGCGGAGAACGAGAAGACGACGCCGGCGTGGGTGGTGCAGATGTTGCGGCGCACGGGCGGCATGTTCGGCTTGCGCACGGCGCATGACGAGACGCGGACGTATACGAAGTCCGGCGTGGAGAACAACTGCCAGGGGTCGACGCGCTCGTTCGCGCAGGCGTACGAGTTCGGCCGGCAGGGTCTCAAGATTCCGATGGCCTTCGGCGCGGACTTCAACGGGTTCATCCAGCAGACGCGGCCGCGGTTTGGAGAGAACGGGGCGTGCTCGGCGGGGTTCGAGGCGGAGGCGGACGCGCAGGCGCGTCAGCAGGAGCTGCAGGGGCCTGGGCGGTTGGGGACGGCGTTCGACGAGGCGGGTCTGGCGCACGTGGGGTTGTTGCCGGACATGGTGAAGGACCTGAGGAACCTGGGGGTGAACACGGCGGGGCTGACGGGCTCGTCGGAGACGTTCATCCGGATGTGGGAGCGGGCGTCGTTGCCGCGAGTGGGGATGGCGGACCCGGCGAACGACATCGACACGTCGGGGGTGGCGGCGTGGGTGAAGCCGGAGGACCGGGAGGCGGCGTATCCGACGGTGTGTGGGAAGCACTACGCGCCGGACAGCAAGGACATGAACGAGCAGTGCCGGTTCGACGACGAGTGCCTGACAGAGCAGTGCTCGTCGGTGGTGTGCAGCCTCATCAAGGGCCGGTGTGTGTGCAACGGGGACGAGGACTGTGGCGGGGTGGGGTACTGCCAGAAGGATACGCCGGGGAATCCGGCGGACAACGACTGTGTGCCGAAGAAGGCGGACTGGGTGTCGTGCAGTCGGGATGGGCAGTGCCAGTCGGGGGCGTGTGGCGGGTGTGCGAACGCGGTGGGGTGGTGCTTCACGCCGGACTCGAAGGGGTACGGGGAGACGTGCAAGTCGGATAGGGAGTGCAGGACGGACCGTTGCAGCGCGGACTGTTACCTGAATCCGACGGGCAGTTGCCTGTGCGACAGCGACTCGCACTGTGGTGCGACCCAGTACTGTGGCTGGGGGTTGAACTCGGGCAAGTGCCAGAACAAGAAGGGCCGAGGGGCGGCCTGCGGGTCCGGCCGCGAGTGCCTGTCGGGCACGTGTCGGTGGTCCTTCACGTGTAAGTAGGCGAGAGCCTTGGGGATGCTGGGGGCCGAGGGGCCCCTGGTGTCCCTGGGTGCGCGGATGTAGCGCTCGGAACCTTGGAATGCTGGGTGGAGGGGGGAGCTGGGACGGCAGAGTGGGACTTTTGCCGGGAGGCTGACGGCAAGGGGGCGTGGAGTACGAGGACAGCGCCAGGGGGCGGAGGGGTGCGGTAGAGTGCGGCCCCATGCGTCGCATAGCCCTATTCCTGTTCCCGTTGCTGCTCCTCGCGTGCTCCAAAGACAAGGAGCAGCCGAGGGTCCAACTCAAGGTCAATTACACCTCTGGATTCTACAAGGGGTGTTTCCGGATCGTGGTCAAGGACTCCGCGACGCAAGACGTCCTGGATGACCAGACCGTTTCCCCTAATCGTGCGCGGGATGAGGCGGGAGAGGGCGCCTTCGTGAACGTAGGGGTGTTCCAGAGAGAGGGTTGGAGCAAGAAGGTCCAGGCGACGGTCTCGGCCCACGAGTTCTCGTGTGACAAAGACACCGAGGGCTTGCTGAAGGGGAAGCAGGTCGGGGATGCGGCGACGGTCGAGCTCGACTTCCCCGGTGAAGGCCTCGGTGCCACGAGGGACCTGACGTTCACTACGCCGGACCCCGACCACGACGGGTACTTGTCCGCAGCGAACGGCGGAACGGACTGCGACGACACCGACGAAATGAGGAACCCCTCGCAGCAAGAGATCTGCG
Organism: Myxococcus sp. MH1; assembly: GCF_059738865.1. Taxonomy (NCBI): domain Bacteria; kingdom Pseudomonadati; phylum Myxococcota; class Myxococcia; order Myxococcales; family Myxococcaceae; genus Myxococcus; species Myxococcus sp. MH1. Next base: position 171,844 of record NZ_AP026947.1, read on the forward strand.
ACGACAAGGATAACAACTGCGCCGGGGGAGTTGATGAGGGCCTTCCCAAGGTGCCCATGTTCCGTGACGGAGATGGAGATGGCGTCGGCGGAGAGGCTATTCAGCACTGTGTGCCCGCAGAAGGCGTCCGTGGGTACGCTACCGTGGGTGGAGACTGCAAAGACGATGACGCGGACATCGCTCCCGGCAAAGCGGACATTTGCGACGACAAGGATAACAACTGCAACGGCGACACGGACGAGAACGATGACAAGAAGTGGTACCTGGACAATGACGGTGATGGCGTGCCTGAAGGACCGGCACACGTTGTCCGGTGCACTTCGCCGGGACCCAAGTACATGAAGTATCCCTCGGGGCCTCCGTTCGACTGTGATGATGCAGACGCTCGACGCGCTCCGAACAAGCAGGAACTCTGCGACGGTATCGACAACAACTGCGCGAGCGACAATGGCGTGGCGATTGACGAGACCTTCCCCACGAAGGGGAGTTCCTGTGCGCAGGGCTGCGGAACCATCCAGTGTGCGTCTGAAACCAGCGTGGCCTGCAACGCGCCTGAGCCTGACCTCTACTACCAGGACCAGGATGGTGACGGAGACGGTGTCGCCACGGTGATTCCGGACGTGAATCCCAAGATTGTCTGTCAGGGGGAACTGCCTCCGGCCTCGGGCTATGCCCTGGGGCAGGATGGAGACTGCGACGACCGGGACTCCGCGAGGAGTTCAATCCAGGCCGAGCTGTGTGACGGCATCGACAACAACTGCAGCAATGGTGTGGCAGACGAGCCTGCATCGTGTGGTGGCACGCTGAAGCAGGTTGCCAGCCATCACCTGTCATCCGACAACCAGCAGTGGAACACGGTGTCGGTGCACGCGAGTGGCTATCCTGTGTGGGTTGCTGGGGAGAATGGGAAGCTGGCGGTGCGCAGGTCCGCCAGTGCGAAGTTCGAGAGCTTCAGCTTTGGGGACCCAGCCACCCCTGCGCCCACCGATGGCAGCCTCGCGATTCGTCCGAACAACTGTGGTGATATCGACTGGCGAGTCTCTTGGATGGACTCGAGCGGAAGGGTATTCCTGGGAGGCGCATCAGGAACGCTGGCTGTCCATAACGGGACCGCGGATCCGTGCGCCCTAGGCGGTACAGGGCAAAGCGCAGTTGTCACCGGACTGGTGGGATTCGGGACTACTGGAGATCCTGTCCTCTACGTCACCGACTCCACAGGGAGAATCTTCCGGTGGATATTGGGAGGAGCTGTGACTGAGCTGGAGGACAACGCCGTCAATTATTACGGGTTGCATGGTTTGAGGGAGGAGTTCCTGCTCGCGGTGGGTGGAACTACAGGAAGTGGAAGTGGACAAAGGTTCCGCTCCTATGCAGTGACGCCGGGCGGCGCGGCGACGCCCACGTCAGGAGTGCACTCCTCGAATGTGGAGGGGAATGCGAGAGCAGTGTGGATGGGTACTGATAACAAAGCCTGTGCGGTGGGAGAGAACGGGGCGGTGTGGCGGTGGAACGGTGGAACCCCCTGGACCCGGGTGGAGCCGCCGGGTGGGCCGGTGACCTCCTCATTCTCTAGCGTGGTGATGCGCTATGACGCAGAGAACGCGCAGAACCCGCTGAATGAGCACTGCTACATGGTGGACAGTAGCACGAATGGGCGTCTGCGCAGACTGACCCCTTCCGGCACCTGGGGAAGTGGCCCGGACCTGCAGACGAACGCGCGACTTCACGACCTTGCCATTGCACCCACTGGTGACGTCTGGGTTGTGGGTGAGGGTGGCCGCGTCTTCCACTACCCGGAACCGTAGTCGTTGCCCGTAGGCTCTGCCGCGCTCCATGGGGTTCGGAGCGCGGCTTGTTCATGGCCGGGGAGCAGTGCTGGGATTTTAGGATTTGCAGCCCTAGGAGTAAGGTCCAGGCATGACCAAGTCATGCCTGTGGGGGGAATGCCTGGCGGTCGTCCTTTGTGTGTCCGTGGTCCTGCCACTGGGCGCTGCCAGCGCATCTGCTGAAGTACAACGCCATCTCGCTGAGGCGAAGCGCCTCTACGAAGACCTCGAATATGAGGTAGCCCTGGAGCGGCTCCAATTTGCTGCCCGGTTGCCGCTTGACGAGGGTGAGGCAGTCTCCCTCTCGTTGCTGAGAGGCATCATCCACGCCGACATGGGGAAGTGGGAGGAGGCACGGGCAGATTTCCGCTCGGCGCTGCTGTCCCGTCCCGATGCGCAACTCCCCCTGAAAGTCTCCCCGAAGGTGTCGCTCGAGTTCGAGACGCAGCGACAGGGAGTGCGCGACGAGCTTGCGCGGGGAGGCCTGAGAGTCCCTCAACGTGGGGATGGGGGCGCGGTGGCTACGGACCAAGAGACCAAGCGCCCAAGCTTGATGCCAGAGGGCGATACCTCTGGTGCCTCTGATTCTCCCGAGTGGGCCTTGAACTCTACGTCCGACGAGGAAGGACGCGGACTTCGGGTCGGAGGGCGTCGAGTACCTCTCGTGAGTATGGTCCTGCTGGGGGCTGGCGTGGCGGCGGGAGGAGCAGGGGCGGTGTTCGGGCTGTCCTCTCGCGGTCAGGTTGAGGATGCTCGCTCCGCACAGGCATATGAAGACCTGGAGCGACATCACTCCCGGGCCCAAGGGAGCGCGACGACAGCGAATGTCCTCTTCGGTACGGCGGCAGCGGCGACCGTTGGCGCCGTGGCGACATGGCTGCTGATGGGCTCCACCCAGGAATCCGTGGTCCATGGAGGTGAACGATGAGCCGCGTGGGGGGACTGATTGTTGCTTGCTTGCTGGGTCTGGGTGGCTGTTCCGTACCGAGTCTCGAAGAGCTTGAGGCAGAGCGTGGCGTCCGCATCAGGGTCCAGTACACGCCGGGCTTCAGGGCCGGCTGCATCGTGATGCGGACCGAGGATGCGGCGAATCCTGCGAACGTCACGGAGCAGCCATTTGCCAGTGAGCGGCTTGCAAACGCATCACCCCCGTTGGAGCTCAGCGCCTTCCGGCAGGCCCACTGGGGGAAAAAGCTCCAGGTCACCATCCGTGCGCATGAGCAGTCCTGCAGTGGCAAGGAAGTGGACAAGGTGAGCCTGTCCGTCGACCTCTCGGGGGCCGGTACCAGACCGAATACGACGGTGGCCCTCGAGACACCGGACATGGATGGGGATGGGTTTGTCGCCATTTCAAGCCAGGAGGGGAAGGGCGGCACGGACTGCGACGATGGGGACGTGATGCGGAGCCCCTCACAGATGGAGGTATGCGACGACAAGGACAACAACTGTTCGGGTGGAGTCGACGAGGGTTTGCCCCTGGTGTCGATGTTCCGCGACTCGGACGGAGATGGGGTCGGTGGCGAGGCGATTCAGCACTGTGTCCCGGCGGCAGGTGTCCGCGGGTACGCGATGGTGGGCGGGGATTGCAGAGACAATGATCCGGACATTGCTCCCAGCAAGACGGAACTCTGCGACGAGAAGGACAACAACTGCGACGGGACGACGGACGAGGGCCACGACAAGAAGTGGTACCTGGATGATGACGGGGATGGCGTCCCGCAGGGGCCCGCGTTCACGTCGCAGTGCACTTCGCCGGGCTTCAAGTTCATGAAGTATCCTGCAGGTTCGCCGTTCGACTGCGATGATGTCGATGCTCGACGCGCTCCGAACAAGCCGGAACTCTGCGACGGTATCGACAATAACTGCGCGAGCGTAGGTGGCGTGGCGATTGACGAGACCTTCCCCACGAGGGGTGATTCCTGTGCGCAGGGCTGCGGGACCGTCCAGTGCGCTTCGGAAACCAGCGTGGCCTGCAATGCGCCTGAGCCTGACCTCTACTACCAGGACCAGGATGGTGACGGGGACGGTGTCGCCACGGTGATTCCGGACGTGAACCCCAAGGTTGTCTGCCAGGGGGCTCAGCCTCCGGTCTCGGGCTATGCCCTGGGGCAGGATGGAGACTGCGACGACCGAGATTCCGCGAGGAGCTCGATTCAGGCCGAGCTGTGTGACGGCATCGACAACAACTGCAGCAATGGTGTAGCTGACGAGCCTACGTCGTGTGGTGGAACACTGAAGCAGGTTGCCAGCCATCACCTGTCATCCGACAACCAGCAGTGGAACACGGTGTCGGTGCACTCGAGTGGCTATCCTGTGTGGGTCGCTGGGGAAAATGGGAAGCTGGCGGTGCGCAAGTCCGCCACTGGGAAGTTCGAGAGCTTCAGCTTTGGGGACCCAACCACCCCTGCTCCCACTGATGGAAGTCTCGCGATTCGTCCGAACAACTGTGGTGACATCGACTGGCGTGCATCCTGGGTTGACTCTCAGGGCAGAGTATTCCTGGGAGGCGCATCAGGAGCGCTGGCTGTCCATAATGGGACTACGGATGCGTGCGCCATAGGCGGTACAGGGTTAAGCGCAATGATCACGGGACTGATGGGGTTCGGGACTACTGGAGACCCTGTTCTCTATGTCACCGACTCCTCAGGGAGAATCTTCCGGTGGGTCCTGGGAGGAAGCGTGTCTGAGTTGGAGGACAACGCCGTCAATTATTATGGGTTGCATGGTTTGAGGGAGCAGGTCCTTCTCGCTGTGGGTGGAACTACAGGAAGTGGAAGTGGCCAGCGGTTCCGCTCCTATGCAGTGATGCCGGGGGGCGCAGCGACGCCCACGTCAGGGGTGCACTCCTCGAATGTGGAGGGGAATGCGAGAGCGGTGTGGATGGGCACTGATAACAAAGCCTGTGCGGCGGGAGAGAACGGTGCGGTGTGGCGCTGGAGCGGTGGAACCCCCTGGACCCGGGTGGAGCCGCCGGGTGGGGCGGTGACCTCGACTTTCTCCAGCGTAGTGATGCGCTATGACGAACAGAACGCGCAGAACCCGCTGAATGAGCACTGCTACATGGTGGACAGCAGCACGAGTGGGCGTCTGCGCAGACTGACCCCTTCCGGCACCTGGGGAAGTGGCCCGGACCTGCAGACGAACGCGCGACTTCACGACCTTGCCATTGCACCCACTGGTGACGTCTGGGTTGTGGGTGAGGGTGGCCGCGTCTTCCACTACCCGGAGCCCTGAACTCCAGGTCCACCGTCCCCGGGTCGCTCAGTGACAGGCCCGGGGACCGTGCTCTCCATCTCCCGCAGCGGAACCCACCGTCCGAACCCCGGTCCCCCGTCCTTCCGCCGCCCAATCCGCTGCGCCGGGTAAATCCCCCGGTGGCCCGTCAGCAGATACGCCACCGTCGACACAATCATCACATGGGGCAGGACCCCTGCCCCCACCAGTTCCACGGCCATGATGGACAGCGCCAGGGGCGTATTCGCCGCCGCGGCGAACAGCGCCGCCATGCCCACGGCCGCCCCCAAATCCACCGGCAACCCCAACATCCGCGCGAGCACGTTCCCCAGGCTCGCCCCGATGAAGAACAGCGGCGTCACCTCTCCGCCCAGGAACCCCGTCCCCAGCGTCACCACCGTGAACGCCAGCTTCCACGCGAATGCGGAGACAGGGAGCCCCGGGTCCTCGAACGCCCGAACGATTCCCGGCACCCCCAACCCCAGATACGCATCCGTCCCCACCCACAGCCACAACATCACCACCGCCGTCCCACCCATCGCCATCCGCAACGGCAACCACGGCACCCGCCGCTCCATCACCGCCTTCAACCGGTGCAACCCCTCCACGAACACCACCGCCACCGCCGCCACCCCCACCGCGAACACCAACCACTTCCCAATCACAACCACAGTCAGCGGCAACGCCCCAGGCACCGGATACACCGTGTGCTGAATCCCCAGCCCCCGCGTCACCACATCCCCCACCACCGACGCCACCAGCGCCGGCAGCAGCGCCTCGTACCCGAGCCGCCCCACCACCACGACCTCCAACCCGAACACCGCCCCCGCCACCGGCGTCCCAAACACCGACCCGAATCCCCCCGCAATCCCCGCGGCCAACAGCTCCCGCCGCAAGTCCGCCCCCGCCCGGAACCGGTGCGCCACCCAGTCCGCCAGGCTCCCGCCCATCTGCACCGCCGTCCCCTCCCGCCCCGCGCTCCCGCCGAACAGGTGCGTCAGCACCGTCCCCACCAACACCATCGGCGCCATCCGCAACGGCACCTGCGCATCCCCCGTGTGCACCGTCTCCAACACCAGGTTGTTCCCCCCTCGCACCGGCCCGCCCCACCGCGCATACACCGCCCCCAACACCCACCCCGCCAACGGCAGCGCGTACATCAGCCCCCCGTTCGCCTCCCGAAGCCGCGTCGCCTCCTCCAAGAGCCACAGGAACGCCGCCGACGCCACGCCGCACACCACCCCCACCAGCGCCCCCAGCGCCAACCACTGCCCCAACACCCTCGCTCCCGTCTTCCACCTCACCTGTGCCTTCTCCCGCTGTATTGAAACATCGTGAAACACCGCGTCAAACGTCGCGCCGCGTCAGGAATCAGACACCCCAAGCCCTCGTGGGACAAAGTTTCACGCATTCCTCGAATTCTGACTGAACGCGTTATTCCAGTTTGCGGGTGATTCGCGAATCGACGGCGTGTACGGTTCGGGTTCCCCCTACATCCCCCCGTGGGAAGAGAAGAGAGCGGGCATGTTCTTCCGTCGCAATGGGCTGTCCTTCGCGGTTGCCGTGGCCACCGCAGCGGTGAGTGGTAGCGCCCTGGCGAGCACCATCAACCAGAACACCTCGTGGACCATCGACCGGTCCACGTCCACGACGAAGTATCGCGTCGTGGCGTACGGCGACTCCATCTATGCGGGCTACAACGGGGGCCTGACGGCCGTCGCGCGCCGCGCGGCGCCCGTGGTGCAGGGTGAGTACCTGGCCAAGACGTGGAACGCGGACATCGAGGTCATCCGCCGCACCAAGTCCGGCGCGAAGGCGGACGACATCTACAACAACAAGATTGTCTCCGAGCGCTCGTACATGCAGACGGCCAACACGCGCGCCGTGATGTTCGAGATGTGCGGCAATGACTACCTGCAGGCGCGCAGCGCGTTCTCGGGTCAGTCCGGCACCTGTGACTACAGCGGCCTGGAGGCGGCGCTGGCGGCCTGCACCACGTACACGGAGCGGGCCATGCAGGCCATCAACCAGTACGCGACGTCGGCCAAGGTGAAGATCGTCTCCAACATCTACTACCCCGGCTTCGACGCGGACAACGTGCAGACGTCCTGCCGTGACGCGTCCACGGGCGCCACGGTGAACAAGCAGGTGAAGTTCCTGCCCCTGCTGGCGCGCAGCAACTGGCGCACGTGCAACCTGGCGGCGAAGTACGGCTTCCAGTGCGCGGACTCCTTCGCGGAGATGATGGCCGCGGACTACGACAGCAACGGCGACGGCCAGGTGGACTCGGCCGCCATCCGCTACATCGCGGGTGAGACCGAGGCCGCCTACGTGGCCCGCATCACCGGCGCCCTGCGCTCCACGCTGCGCGACGCGAACACCCACTTCGTCAACTCCAGCACCAGCTACGACTACATCCAGTCGGACAACACCCACCCGACGTACTTCGGCACCACCATCAGCGTGAGCATCTTCTCGGGCTCGGGCTCCGGCACGGGCGCGCCCCAGTTCACCGACACCCAGGTGGTCAACGGCAAGAACCCCGAGTGGAACAAGACCGGCCACGAGCGCATGGGCTGGGAAGGCTCGCGCTTCAACCCCGCGACGCCGTGAGGTCAGCGCCCGCTGGGCGCGGGTGAATCGCTGCATCCCAGGGCCTCCGATGCTCGTCCGAGCGTCGGGGGCCTTCGTCGTTCCAGCCCGGCCCTCACGACAGGAAGCGCAGCGCGGTGAAGGCCATGATGCCGCCGTAGTACACGAGGCGGCAGATCCACTCGACCCCTCGGCGCACGCCGCGCGTCCACGAGGGAAACCACTTCGCCGCCGCCAGCGACAGTCCTTCCGCCACCGCGCGCCAGAAGACGGCGATGAGCAGGAGGCTGAGCGCGATGGGCGCGTAGTAGCGACCGAACGAGCGCAGGTACGCGGAGAGCCCCGACATCTGGTACTCGCCGAACGGACCGCCGAAGGCGATGTACTGGTGCGCCCGGAAGAAGATGCCCGCGGGCACCAGCGGGAACACCACCAGCTTGAGCAGCAGGTGGTACCAGCGCTTCTTCCACAGCTCCCGCCGCGCCCGTCCATAGCGCACCAGCGGATGCGACGCGGCCTCGCCCAGCGAGCCCTCGCGGCGGCCGAGCGCGACGAGCAGCGGCAGCGCGTCCTCGACCTCCAGGCCGTGCCCCAGCGCGCGTCCCGACTTCATGCGCACGACGAGCCCCGGGCCCGGCAGCGGCAGTCTCCACGGGCGCACCGCGTCCACGACCTCGAGCGGAACCTCCAGCCGCGCGCCGTCTCGCAGCGTGAGCGTGAGGCCCGTGGCGCCCACCTCGAGCGTGGCGCGGGCCCGGGCGCGCATCCCCGCGACGAGCACCACCGGGAGCCCACAGCCGAAGGCGAGGCCGAGGAGGAGCGGCTGCGCGGTGAGCGTCTGCGAGCCCTGGAGGATGTCCGACATCAGCCAGGTGGTGAAGACCAGCAGGCAGGTCATCATCACCAGACGCGCTGTCACGGCCACGCCGCGTTGCGCCGTCGTCCAGGCGTGGAGCGTGAAGCGCTCGGGCTCGGCGGTGGGCGTGGGGGAGGGGAGGGCGTCGACGGAGGAGAGGCTCATGGTGCGAGGGGCGCGGGGTCGCCGGGGGGCCGCAAGTGGCCACATTGCCTCGGCGAGAGGCTGTCCGTAGCATACGCAGCGCGGAGGTCTCCCGGCGAGCATGCGGCCGCAGCAACCATCTCCTGAACGCCGTGTCGACCGTGACGGTGTCACCCACGTGGCCGCCTCGCGCCCCTCCTCGGGAGGTGGCGTGGCGAAGTGGCTGGTGGGCGGCGCGCTCGTCTTCACCGTGCTGACCATCGCGGTGAGCCTGTGGTGGAGCTCCTCGGCGGTGGAGGTCGAGGACCCGCCTCCCTTCGTCGAGGCCCCCGCCCCCGTCGCCGAGCCCGCGCCCGTGGTGGCGCGCGCCCCGGTGCCTCGCGCCGCGCCGCGAGCCGTTCCCCAGGCGCCTGTCGCCATGGCCGCGCCCCTCGAAGAAGCGCCGCCGCCCGCGCCGGAGCCCGACATGCCCTCGGAACAGCCCACGGGGCTGCAGCTGTACAAGCGTGGCACCAAGCCCCTCAAGCGCGGGCTCGTCGTGCCGGAGGACTTCGAGCTGCCGCCCGGCTACGTGCGCCACTACCAGTCCACGGACGAGGGTGAGCGCGTCGAGGCCATCCTCATGTTCCATCCGGACCACAAGCCGGTGGACGCGAATGGCCAGCCCATCCCCATTCCGGAGAACCGCGTGGTGCCCGAGGAGCTGGCGCCCCCGGGCATGCCCGTGCGCATGCTGGAGCTGCCGAAGTCCGACGAGTCCAAGGACGCGCCTTGAAGCTCGGCCGTCTGGAGCCCTCGCCCGGAAGACACCTGGCCGACGCGCTGGTCGCCGTCGCGCTCACCACCGTGGCGCTGTGGGCGTTCTCGTCGCTCGTCTCGCCGTGGACCGCGCTGGGCTGGGTGGCCCTGACGTTCTGGCTCGCGGCCGTGGACCGCGCGCGCTCGTCGAAGGAGGCCCTGGCGCTCGGCGCGGGGCTCAGCGTCACGTTCAGCGCCACGGTGTTCCAGTGGTTCCCCGCCGCGCTCCAGGGCTACTCGGGCGCGCCCCTGTGGCTGTGCTGGGGCGCCATGCTGCTGCTGGCGCCCGTGTTCCAGCCCCAGCTCGTGCTCACCGCGCTCGCGCGTCACCTGGCCCGCCGTGCCGTGGGCGAGCGCGCCGCGTGGCTGCCCGCCGTGACGAGCATGCTCGTGTACGTGGGCGTCGAGTGGCTCGCGCCCAAGCTGTTCTCGGACACGCTGGGACAGGGCTTCGTCTACTCGGAGCGACTGCGACAGTTCGGTGATGTGGCGGGCGCGGCGGGGCTCACGCTCGCGCTCCTTGCGGTCAACGAGTGTCTGCTCGGCGCGGTGCGGGTCTTCCGCGCCCGAGGCGTGGCGCGCGCGCTGCGTCCCCTGGGCGCGGCGGTGGTGCTGCTCGTGGGGCTCACGGGCTATGGGGCCCTGCGGCTGGTCCAGGTGCGCGCGGCGACGGACGCGGCGCCGGCGCTCGTCGTGGGCGCGGTGCAGGCGAACATCACGAACTACGAGAAGCTCAAGGCGGAGATGGGCGCGTACGAGGTGGTGCGCAGGGTGCTCGACACGCACTACGCGCTGTCGGACGCGCTCCTGCGCGAGGCGCCGCTCGATGTGCTGGTGTGGCCGGAGACGGTGTACCCGACGCCCTTCGGTGTGCCCAAGAGCGAGGCGGGCGCGGAGCTCGACGCGGAGATTGCCGGCTACGTCGCCGCGCGGAACGTGCCGCTCGTGTTCGGCTCGTACGACGTGGAGGACGGCCACGAGTTCAACGCCGCCATGTTCCTCGCGCCCGCGTCTCGTGAAGGCGGTGCGCCCGAGCGCGCGGTGTATCGCAAGTCGAAGCTCTTCCCGTTGACGGAGTGGGTGCCCGAGTCCATCGACTCGCCCACCTTGCGCGAGTGGCTGCCGTGGACGGGGCGCTGGACGCCGGGCCCGGGGCCCCGGACGCTGCCCCTGCGTCGGCGGGATGGACGCGTGCTGAACGTCGCGCCGCTCATCTGCTACGACACCGTCTTCCCCTCCTACGTCGCCGAGCAGGTGCGCCAGGGCGCGGACCTGCTGCTCACGCTGAGCAATGATTCATGGTTCACCGGCACGCCCGGTCCCCGGATGCACCTGACGCACGCCATCTTCCGCAGCATCGAGACGCGCAGGCCGCAGGTGCGTGTGACGAACTCCGGCGTGTCCGCGCTCATCGATGCGACGGGGGAGGTGCTCTCCGAAATCGGCGACGCACAGCGGGGCACCCAGGTGATGCGGGTGCCCGCGTCGCCCGGCCTGTCCACGCTGGCGCTCGCCTGGGGACACTGGCTGGGTCCCGTCGCCCTGGTGTGCGCGGTGGCGCTGCTCGGCGGCGCGGTGCTGGGGGCTCGCGGCTCCCGGCGCTGACGGCGGACTCTGCTCGCTTGAGGACACTCGGGGCCGGGGTCCGCGCCGCTGCGTGACACATCCGGGTGGCAGGCCGACGGCGCCCGTTGTCGGCACGGGGCGTCGTCACTACACGCTCCGCGCGGCGCAACCTCGTCCTCGGAGTCCCCTCGCGATGATTGTCGGTCGGAGCCTGTCCTGGCGCATCATCCTGCGTTACACGGGCCTCCCCGTCACCGTGCACGTCCTCTTCGCGTTCGCCATCATCGTGGGCTACCGCGTGTACGACGCGTCCTGGATGGCGGTGCCCGCGCTTCCCGTCACGGTGCTCGCGGCGGCGCTCGGCGTGCTGCTCGCCTTCCGCAACAACTCCGCCTACGACCGCTGGTGGGAGGCGCGCACGCTGTGGGGGGGCGTGGTGAACTGGTCGCGCTCCTTCGCCCGACAGGTGCTCACGCTGCTGCCGCGGCCCGGGAGCACGCAGGATGAGCAGCCCCTCTCCGAACTCGAGCTGGCGGCGGTGCCCTCGCCCCTCTTGCGCAGCGCCGTGGACCGTCCCGCCGCCCTGACCGCCGTATCGGGCGCCCGCGCGAGCGACGGTGCCGTGCGCGACAGGTTCGGTCAGGCGCGCATGCCCACCGACGCCAAGGTCTCCCTGGAGAACATCGCCGTCCTCGACAGCCCGCCCGAGGAGCAGCGGGGTGTCATCACCAAGATGGTGGAGAGCATCACCGAGGACTCTCGCGAGCTCATCTACGCGCAGATGGGTTTCGTGCACGCCTTGCGCTGTCACCTGCGCCGCCAGGACCCGTTGCCCGAAATCGTCCGCTTCTTCCGCCCCTCCGTCATCGAGGCCCTGCGCGAGGAGCAGAACGTCCCCTCCGCCATCATCCTGTGGATGGCCACCCGCCTGCGGCGCATCTACGGCCAGGTGTCGGACCCGCAGAAGGTCGTCTTCCTCCACGTCACGATGGACCGCACGCTGTCCGAGATGACGAACCTGCTGGGCGCCTGCGAGCGCATCAAGAACACGCCGCTGCCCCGGCAGTACGACATCCTCCTGTTCGTGATGACGCGCGCCTACCTTGTCCTGCTGCCGCTCGGCGTGGTCGAGGAGCTGGGCTGGCTCACGCCCATCGTCACCGCCATCATCGCGTTCCTCTTCATCGGCCTGGACGCGGTGGGCCGCGACATCGAGACGCCCTTCGAGGACGACGTCAGCGACACGCCGATGACGGCCCTGAGCCGGACCATCGAAATCAACCTGCGGCAGATGCTGGGCGAGACGGAGCTGCCCCAGCCCGTGCAGCCGCAGAAGGGCCTCTTGTACTGAAACGAGCTGCCCGAATGGGGCCTGTGAGGGCGCAACGTCGCACCCCGGGTCCTCGCGTTGCGGCGGACCCACGCGCGGCGTATACCCGGAGCACCGTGTCCGGACTGTCCCGCATCCTCACGCTCGTGTTGCTCGTCGGCTGGCAGGTCCTGGCCAGCGGCGTCGCGGGCCTGGGGCACTACTGCGAGAAGCAGGTCGCGACCCGCGCCACCAAGTGCCGCTGCCACGAGCACGAGAAGGAAGGCGGCCACAAGGCCTCCTCCTCGCCCGACGGGCCGGCGCTGAGCTGGAACTGCTGCGAGGAGCCGCACTGGGACTTGCCCGCGCCCACCGAGGCGGGTGGCTCCAGTGGCGCGCCCTTCGTCGTGGCGCCCCCCGTGCTGCTCCCGGTCGCCTGGGTGTCTCCTCGTCCGCCGGAGTGGGTGCCCCAGCGCTCACTCTCCTGGTGGCAGGTGCCTCCCGCCCAGGGACCCCCTGTCTTCCTCCGCGTCCGCACGCTCCTCATCTGAGCGCTCCGGCGCGCGGTGACGTCGTGTCCTCCCTGGGGAGTCACGCGATGGCCGCCTCGTGCCCGGGTTGCGCGCGTCCGTGGTGTCCACGGAAGGCGTGCCGCCCTCGGAGTGTCCCTGAGGAGCCGGGTGCGCGAGTCGTTCGCTCTCTCCGGCATGGCAGTCAGTCGGTCTGAAGAATCCAGAAGAGCGAAGCCATGGACATGATTTGGGAGCTGATGATTGGAACGGTGCTGCTGACGCTTCTCATCGTGGTGATGACACCGGCGATGTGGAGCTCGCGGCTCAGCCTGCGCGAGAAGCCGAAGAAGCCCGAGGGCCAGGGCCCCAAGGACTGAGGTCCGTCACCGCGCGAGGAGACACGGCCACCTTGGAGCGCGTGGCCGTGTCCTTCGTGCGCGTCAGACTCGACTTTCGCCCTTTTGGGGTGGGATGCCCAAGCAGGGGGCCGAGAGGAGAGAGGGCTGAGGGTTGGTAAAGAGCGGCCATCGAGACCAGCTGAGAGAGGTGTCCGGCAAGACACGCCTCTTCCAGCACCTTCGAGGTCTGCGATGGCCGCTTCCCATTTGTATGCACTGCTTCGAGTCCTGCAGCTGGTTCGGCCGGCGTTCACCGAGCCCTCGTTCCTCCGCTTCCTGGTGCTGTTCGCCGGCTGGGTGTGCAGTGGAGGCACGCACGCCGTTACCGAGGCGCTGGTGGCCGCAGGAGTGTCGGGCGTGCAGCACCATGCGGCCTTCCATCGCTTCTTCTCCCGGACGCGGTGGAGTACGGACGAGGTAGGCCGACTGCTCCTGTTGAAGCTGGCGGCATTGGGACCCGTGCGGTTGGTACTCGATGACACCCTTTGCAGTCACAAGGGGCCGAAGGTTTTCGGCCTGGGCAGTCACCTGGATGCGGTTCGCTCCACCCGGGCCATGCGCGTCTTCTGCTTCGGCCACGTCTGGGTGACGCTCGCGGTGCTGGTGCACGTGCCCTTTGCTGCGCGCCCCTGGGCACTGCCCGTTCTCTTCCGGCTCTACCGCACCCAAGCCGAGTGCCAGAGGAGGGACATCCGGCACCGGAAGAAAACGCAGTTGGGCCGAGAGTTGGTTGAGCGTGTCCTCAGCTGGCTGCCAACGGGCCCTTTGGAACTGGCCGCGGACGAAGCGTACTCATGCAGCACCCTGCTCAAGGGGTTGCCGCAGCGGCTCGTCTTCGTCGGAGCCATGCGTCCAGATGCAGTGCTGACGCGCCCGCGCGTGCACCGCTGCCGCTCGCGGAAAACGGGCCGCTGGCTGACGCGTGACGTGCCGGTGCCCAAGCCCGAGGCCCTTGCCAGAGATTCAGCACTCCCCTGGATGCGGCTGACAGCCCAGCTCTACGGCCGCTCGCAGCAGGTGGACTACAAGGAGGTAGTGGCCCGGTGGAGGAGTGCTGCCGGCGAGCGGATGCTCAAGGTGGTCGTCGTGCGGATGACAAGTGGAAGCCGCCCCCTGCGAGTCTTCTTCTGCACCGCCCCCTCCCTGTCTGCCCTCGAAGTGGTGGAACGGTATGCCTTCAGGTGGAGCATCGAAGTGCTCTTCCGGGACTTGAAGCAACTGCTTGGCTTCGCCGACTCGCGGGCCCGCCGTCGCCTGGCCGTGCTTCGCACCGCTCCCTTCGCTGGCTTGAGCTACACCCTTCTCGTCCTCTGGTACCTGGAGCTCACCGCCAGCTGGCAACAGATGAGGTGGCCTCTGCGCCCCTGGTACACCACCAAGACCACGGTCAGCTTCGCGGATGTCCTCCGCCTGGCTCAATCCTCCCTGGCCCGGGCCCGCTGGCATTCGCCGCGTCGACTTCGCGCCAACTTACGTGCTGCCTCTCGCGCCCCGCCATCTCTGGAGAGCGCGGAGTAGACCGCCGCGCTCTCTCCCTCGCTCTAAAATGGCGAAAGTCGAGTCAGAGCCTGCCGGCCTTCAGCTCGCTGACCAGGTGCGCGCTGGCTCGCACGGCCAGGGCCATCATCGTCAGCGTGGGGTTCTGCGGTCCCTGCGAGGGGAACGCCGAGCCGTCCATCACGAAGAGGTTGGGCACGTCCCAGCTCTGGTTCCACGCGTTGAGGACCGAGGTGCTCGGGCTGGTCCCCATGCGCGCGGTGCCCACTTCGTGGATGGCCATGCCCGGCGTGGAGAGGGTGTCGTTCACCTTCTCCACCGTGAAGCCCGCCTCCTTCATCATCTCCTGGCAGGCGGCCACGGCGTCCGCGCACATGCGCAGCTCGTTGTCCGAGTGACGGCACTCGATGTGCGCCGCGGGAATCCCCCAGCGGTCCTTCACGGTGGGGCTCAGCGTCACGCGGTTGTGCTCGCGCGGCACCATCTCCCCGAAGGGCACGAAGTGGCACGAGTCCCCGAAGGTGAACACCTGCACGCCATAGCCGCGTGAGAAGCCGTCCGCGGGGGAGGTGACGTTGCGGAACTGGGGGATGTACGCCCAGCTCTGCTCGGCGCGCTGCTCGGAGGCGGGCAGGTTCATCTTCGCCTCGATGCCGAGCAGGTACGTGTGGTCCATCAGGTTGCGGCCCAGCTGCCCCGAGGAGTTGGCGAGGCCCTCCGGGAACGCGGCGCTCTTCGAGTGCAGCATGAGGCGCGTCGTCTCGATGGTCCCCGCGGCCAGAATCACCACGCGGCCGTGGGCCTCGTGCGCCTTGCCGGTGTCCGAGTCGATGTACCGCACGCCCGTGACCTTGTTCGTCTTCGGGTCGTGCAGCACCTGGTCCACCACCGCGTGCGTGCGCAGGGTGAGCCGGCCCGTCTTGAGCGCGGCGGGGATGGTGACGGGGGCGCCCGCGGTGCGGCGCACGACGACGCGGCGCTCGGGCCAGCGGCGCTCCACGCGCTCCTTCAGGCGCTGCTCGGCCGGGTTCATCGCGATGGACGCGGCGAAGATGGAGTCGGGCAGGGTGTCCAGCCCGTCCGTGTTGCCGTGGAGGCCCATCCACCGCTCCACCGTCTCGTAGTGCGGCGCCAGGTCCGCCAGCGTCAGCGGCCAGTCCGGGCCCTGGCCGTCGCGCCCGCCGGCTTTGAAGTTGAAGTCCGACAGCCGGTAGAACTGCCGGCCGTGCGCCTTCACCGAGGTGCGTCCGCCCACCTGCCGCGCGCGAATCCACGTGAAGGGCGCGTCCTTCGGCGTGGTGTACGGGTTGTCGACGTCATCCACGAAGGCGTGCGGATGGAAGGGCCACGCGAAGGTGGTGGACTGCACCGACTGGCGCTGCTTGCGCGCGCTGTCCGTCTCCGCCTGGTAGCGGAAGAGCTTCTGGCGGACCCGGTGCATCACCCACAGCAGCTTGTCCGCCTGGTTGCTGCGCCCCGCCTCCAGCACCAGGACGTTCAGCCCCGCCTCGGTGAGCTGCTTGGCCGCCCAGCCACCACACGCGCCGGAGCCCACCACCACCGCATCGAAAGTCTTCTTGGACGTGCTCACAGCGACCCGGCGAGTGCAAAGGGGATGCGCGGCGTGACTCACCGCGAGTTGATTCGGCGCAGTGTAAGCTGCGGCGCGCGAGCTTGACCATTGGACGCCCGCCTGTGTCGCGAGTGACTCGCGTGGGGCTCGGGCGAGCAGCCGGGGGATGCCCGGGGAAGGTGTTGCATGAAGTGGCGGCGAGTCGTGGCGGCGGTGGTGGCGTTGGGGGTGCTCGCGACCCTGGCGCTCTTCGGTCGGGCGCTGCGGCACTCGGAGGCGTACTTCCACTATCCCCGGGTGGCGCCGGAGCGCCCCGCCGACTTCGCGGATGCGCAGGACGTGCGCCTGTTCACCTCGGACGGGCTGGAATTGCGCGGGTGGTACGTGCCCTCGAGGAACCGCGCCGCGGTGGTGATGACGCACGGCCTTTCACAGACACGCGCGGACGTGCTGCCGGAGGCGCGCATCCTGCGGGACGCGGGCTACGGCGTGCTCCTGTTCGACCTGCGCGCGCATGGCGCAAGTCAGGGCGAGACGTCCACGTGGGGGGATTTGGAGCGGCGGGATGTGCGGGCCGCGCTGGAGTTCGTGCGGGCCCGGCCCGACGTGGACCCGGGGAAGGTGGGCGCACTGGGGTTCTCGATTGGCTCCGCCGCGGTGGCGGAGGTGGCCGCGAAGGACACGGACGTGCGCGCGGTGGTGCTGCTGTCCCCGTTCAACACGCTGTGGCTCGCGGCCGCGTATGACTTCCGGCGCTTCGGTGCCATCACCCAGACGGGCGCGCTGGTGCCGTTCTGGCGGCGCGGCATCCAGCTGGAAGAGGTGCGCACCATCGACGCGGTGGACCACATCCGGCCCAGGCCCCTGTTCATCGTGATGGGGACGGAGGAGTCCGGTCAGCCACTCGCGGATGAGCTGTTCGCCCACGTGCGCGAGTACGCGCGGACGTGGCGCATCCAGGGCGCGGGGCATGGCGGCTTCGCCACCGTGGAGCCGACGGAATATCCCCGCCGGCTGCGCGCCTTCTTCGACGCGGCGCTGCTCGCAGGCGGGGAGGGGAGCGCGGCGAATCCCGCGCCTTGAGCCGACGGGCCCGGAGGTGAATCACCTACCGCCGAGCCCGCGACCCCAGCACTTCAGGGCGCCTTGGGCGCCGCTTCCTTCTCGCGGGCCTCGAGCTGCTCCAGGCTCTTCAGGAAGGCGCGGCCCTTGGTCTCGTCCGTCATGTAGACGAAGGCGGCCATGCCCTTGAGCTGCTCGAGGGACTCACCCTCGCGGCCGGGCTTGCCCTTCTGTCGGTTGTGGATGGCCGCGCGCAGCCGGCGCACGACATCGCGCGGCACGCGGGCGGAGGCCACGCCGTCACGGACCCTGTTCACCACCAAGCCCGTCACCTGCTGACGCGTGCCCTTGCGGCTCACCCGCGTCTTCTCCGGGTGCACGCGGAAGCCCTCGGACTCCACCACGTCCTTCACGCGCGCGAGCAGCACGGCCACCGGCGCACCCTGCGCGCGCCGCGCCTTGGGCTGCTTCGTCTTCGTCCACGAGAACGTCAGGTCGTCCGCGTAGCGCGTGTAGACGAAGCCCAGCTTCTTCGACAGCGCGGACAGGCGCTTGTCGAGCTTGAGGCACAGGGCGTTGGTGATGCCCGGAGACGTAGGCGCACCCTGCGGCAGCGAGCGCGGACCCTTGGCCACGTAGTGCGTCTTGCCGCGGAACTGCACCGCCTCGCGCGGGGCCTCCGTGGACATCAGCGCCAGCAGCGTGGACGTGTTCTCCGGCAGGCCGCCCTTGCGCAACAGGCCCTTCACCCGGCGCCACGTGACGGAGGGGAAGAAGTCCTTCAGGTCCACCTTCACCACGACATCCGCGCTGTGGTGCGCGAGCGCGTTGGTGAGGATGGAGCGCCCCGCGACGAAGCCGTGCGCCGCGCCGTGCACGGGCAGTCGCTCCACCACGTTGGACAGCACCCAGCGCTGCGCTTCCTTCAGCTCCGGCTTGGGGGACGTAATCGTCCGCGTCCCGCCGTCGCGCTTGGGGATGCCCCAGCTGATGTAGTGCGAGCCGGTGTCCACCTCGCGGTGGAACGCGAACCAGCGCAGCTTGGAGACGCTCAGCCCCAGCGCCTTGGCCAGCGCCTCCGCGGAGCCCAGCTCGGGAAGCCCGTTCGCGCGAGCACGCTCCTCACGGTGCGCGATGTCGAACTTGTCGGAGCCGCCTTCCTCCTCCCAGTGGACCCCGGCGCCCAGGTGTCCCACGTGGGTGGCCTTCCAGGCCTCGTGGGCCTGGCGCCCCAGCGCGCGACGCTCGGCCGCCTCGGCCTTCTTCTTCTCCTTCCAGGCCGTCTTCTCCTTTTCCGATTCCGAGGCGCTGGAGAAGTCGAGCTCGCCCACGGCGAGGCCGCGAGAGACCAGCTGGGCCTGCGCCCATTCCTCGGCGCCGCCAGCCTCGACGATGGCCTTCCAGCGGGTGAGCAGTGCCTCGTGCGCGGCGCGACGGGCCTCGCGTTGGGCGAGCGTGTTGGCGGACGGGGCCTGGGGCGCTGGCGTCGCGACGGCTTGCGGCGCGGCAGCGGGGACGAACGACTCCAGCCTGGCGGTCATGTCAGCACCTTCGAGGGGGCGCGGCGGCTTCGGACGAAGCGGCTGTCATTCGCGAGCAGTCGAGGGAGGCCAGGAAAGCACCACCATCTCACCTGGGGCACGGTAGCCTCACCGGCTCTCCCCTCCCATGCACTACGGCCGGGGTGGGCAAACGGCGGTCGCGTCGTTGGCTCCGCTGCCCACCCCGGCCGTAGTGCATGGGAGGGAGAGAGCCAAGAACAGGCTACCTTGCGGAGAGTGTCCTGCATTCAAACCGGAGCGGCGCAACGCCGCTCCCGCGCTCGAGGCGCTCAGGCTGATGCACTCCAGACCTCTCTCGGCTGCTCGCGCGTGAAGCGCGCTTCATCGTGTCTTCCGTCGCACCTTCCCTGTCGGCCGCCTTTGAAGGCGACCGAGCCGTGGTTGAGGGTTTACACCAATGACGAGGCCGCGTCGATGTAGCCGTCGGCCGAAAGCTTCTCCAGGCGCGTGAAATACGCGGTGCGCGCCTCCACGTCCGTGTCGAACCAGAGCCGCTGGTGACGCGCTTCGCCGGTGCGAAGGCCCCACTCCACGGCGACCACCTGGCCATCCAGGGAAACGCGGTACACCATCTCCTGTCCGCTCTCCGCGTCGCGGCGCACGTACGAGCGCGTCTCCGCGCGGATGTGCTTGCGGCCCTCGGGCGTCTGCCGGAGCGCCTCTTCCTCGGCGCGGCGGCGCGCGTAGACCAGGCGCAGCGCGAGCTGGTGCTCGCACGGACCCTCGCGCATGCCGGAGCGGCGGAAGTGCGGACACCCGCAGGACGCGTCCTTCACGCGGCCTTCCAAATCCAGCGTGAAGCTGGGGAAGAAGCTGCGCACGGCCTCGCGGTCCACCACCTCGCCGTGGATGCGCGTGCCCTCGCCCACCATGTCATGCACCTTGGTGAGCTTCACCTCGCCGGCACCCGGGCCGCCGTCGCCGAGCAGGCGGTGGGCGCGGGCCTCGCGCTCGCTGCCGAAGCGGATGACGGACTCGTCCACGGGCGTGGCCATCAGCTCGCGCGGGCGGTACTTGCCCTGGGCCACGTCGAAGAGGACGCGGCCGCGCAGGCACTCGAGCTGCAGCGCCGCGCGCACCTGCTCCTTCGTCGCGCCACCGGCGGCGGCGACCAGCGGCTCGAAGGTCTGCGGGCCGTCGGCGCGCAGCTTCCCGCGCAGCTTCTCGGCCAGCCCTTCCGGCACCGCGCGGGGCATGAGCACGTCGAAGGCCGCGGCGGAGGACCAGCCGCTCTCCGTCCAGCCCGTGAGGCCCATGGTCAGCGTGGCCTGGCCCATGTCGATGACCCAGAACACCGGCAGGCCCGGACCCATGAGCTGCAGGCGCACGGACTTCGCATGCGGCAACAGCCGCGCGAGCGCGACCAGCCGCTGACGGCCGAACGTGCGCACCACCGCGGGCGCGGTGCCGGTGTACTTGCCGCCGTGGCACTCGAGCACCAGCTCCCACGGCTCCAGCACCAGTCGGGGCGGAGCGCCGGGGACCAGCTCGAAGCGCAGCGCGCGCGGGGCCTTCTTCGCCTTGCGGGTGCGCAGCGCGGAGAGGAGGTTGTACAGGTCGATGGGCGCCAGCTCGCACGTGTTCGCGGGCAGCGTCGCCGCGGACTGCACCTGGAGGAAGCCGCGCAGCCACGCGTGCGGCACCTGCACGTTGCGCGGCTCACGGGCCTGTTTGGCGGGCAGCGCGACGTGGGCCTCCAGCGACACGGGCAGGTAGGTTCGCAGCCGGTCCATGCGCGAGAGCAGGTCCGATGGGACGTCCAGGAAGGTGGAGCCGTGCGCGGCCTCACGGCCCTCGAAGAGGCTGTTGTCCAGGGACAGGCGCGCGTAGGCGCTCTCGTCGCGGGAGAACACCTCCAGCGAGACGCTGTCCGGGTCCACGGTGAGCACCGGGTCCAGCACGGCGTCCTGCTTCTGCTCGCCGTCGAGCGCGTTGTCGAGGAAGGCCTTCTGGGCCTCCCAGATCTGCGCGCTCGCCCGCTTCCCCTTCTTCATGAGGTACGCGAGGTACGCGGTGCGGTCCTTGCCCCGGTAGCGCAGGTCGCTGGCGAGGATGCCGAACGTGGCGGTGAGCGCGTCGCGGAACAAGGACGCGTCCTTGAGGCGGCCTCGCACGCCGACGGTGCCGCGCGAGCCCTCCAGGGCCAGGAGCACGCGCGAGGCGTCCGCGTGGGACTCCACGTCGCTCGCGGTGGCGTAGCGAAGCTCGACGGGGTGACGGGTGGCGGTCGTCACGACGGGTTCCCTTCCTTCCGGTGGTTCTTCGCGCGCTCGGCGGCGCGACGTGCACGTTTGTGGGCGCGCCAAGCGGCCTTGCGCAGCTCCACGGACTGAGACTTGTCGAAGGCGGCCGTGTGCAGCAGCTTCGCCGCCTCGTCACCGCCCAGCCGGCCCATGCCGGCCCAGGCTTCCTGCTTCACCTCGGGCTTCGCGCTCTGGGCCAACGCGGCCAGCGGCGCGAGATTCCCCTGACCCAGCAGCGAGGGCTCCGCGAGGCGGCGACCCTCGGACGTGGCCAGGGCCTCGGCGGGCACCCTCGCGCCCGTGGGCCCCAATGCCACCGGGTCGAACGGCTTCACCTCCAGCGCCCAGGCCGCGGCCTTCTCGGGGGCCAGCCGCGCCAGTGCATCCGCGGCCGCCGAGCGCACCCGGGCGTCCGGGTCCGTCAGCGCGCCCTTGAGCACGTCCGCGGAGGCGGCGCGCTCCTTGTCGTTGGACAGCACGGGCGTCGAGGTGTCCTGGCCCTGGAGCTTCAGCGTGGCACCGGCCGTGCCCAGGCGGGACAGCACGCGGGCCGCCTCCTGACGCACGGTCGCGGGAGAGCCATGCTCACCGGCCTTGAGGATGTCGCGCGCGGAGTCGGCGAGCCCCGCCGTGCCCAGCCGCGAGCCGGCCCACAGGAGGCGCTCCCACGCGGAGGCGAGCGCGGTCTTCTTCGGGCCGGGAGGCGTGGCCGCCCAGTCCTTCGCGGTGCGCCGCTCGGAGGTGACCAGCGCGCGGGACAGCGCCGCCAGGTCCACCTGTCCGGAGGCGCGCGCCTCGCCGGTCCACGTGCCAATCAGCAGGGCCGCCTCCTGGCGGGCCTCCGCCTTGTCGTGCTCCAGCAGCGTCACCGTCTCGGGCACCGGCAGCGCGCCGCGCCGCGCGAGTCCCCGACGCAGGCTCAGCCGCAGCTCCTCGTTGGTCAGCGTGGCGAGCCGGGGCACCAGCAGCGCCGGGTCGCCCTCGCGGGACAGGTACGTGACGGCCGGCTCGGAGATGTCCTGGTAGCGGCTGGCCACGGCGAGGAACTCGACGCGGGTGCGCTCCTTCGGGAACAGCTCGTCCAGCGCCTTGCGCGCCTCCTTTCGGAGCAGCTCCGTGGAGTCGTCCAGGATGGTGGCGAGCGTGGTCTCCGCCTCCACGTCCTTGAGCTTGCCCAGCTCCTGCGCCGCCGTGATTCGCACGAGCAGGTGGGTGTCCGTGTCGAGCAGCAGCGCCTCGACCTTTACCCGGGCGCGCTCGCCGCCGATGGCGCGCAGGCCCTTCACGCCCGCCTGCTGGAGCGAGACGTCGGCGCCCTCCACCGCGGCGGCCTCCACCTTCTCCTCGACGCGGCGGCGCTCCTCGCCGTCCGGCAGCCGGCCCGCGAGACGACCCAGGCCCTCCACCGCCGCCCACACCATGCTCGGCTCGGTGGGCGCCTCGGGCGTGCCACCGGCGGCCACCGTCTCCAGCTCGCTCAGCGCCCGCGCGTCACCCAGCGTGCCCAGGGCGAGCAGGGCGCGCTCGCGCTGACCGTCCTCACCGGCGCGCGAGTACAGCAGCAGGGGGCGCAGCGCGCTCACGCCGCGCAGGTGCGCGACACCCTCGGCGGCGGGCAGCATCAGCTCGCGAGCCCCACCGCGCAGCACGTCCTCGAGCGGGCCCACGGGGGCGGCGTGCTCGATGACGCGCTTGGAGTACAGCGACACGGCCTCGGCGCGCACCGTGACGTCCCGGTCGTTGAAGAGGCTCACCAGGACCTCGGACTGGCCGGCCTCGGCGCCGTGCTCCAGCTGGCGCAGGGCCACCTGTCGCACCGCCACGTCCAGGCTCTTCACCGCCTGCCGCAGGAAGCGCAGCGCCAGCGTCGCGTCGCGCTTCTTCACGTCCGCGCCCGCCACCTGCATCGCCGCGGGGACACACGCGACGCGCACCGCGCTGGTGTCGTCCTCCAGCACGCGGCGCGCGAGCACGTCCAGCGCCTCGGGGCGGCGCGTCTGTCCCAGCGCGTCCACCAGCCGCAGCCGCTCGTGCGGGTCCGTGGACACATTCAGCCGCGCGGCCAGGGCGCTCACGGCGGAGGGCGTGGCCAGTCGGGCGAGCGCCTCCACCGCGCGCCTGGCGACGGCGGGCGTCTCCGAGCGCAGGAACGAGGCGAGCACCTCCACCGCGCGCTCGTCGCCGCGCCACGCGAGCAGCTCGGACGCGCGCAGGCGCAGGTCCTCGTGCTCGCTGGACATGGCCCGACCCAGCGCCTCGGTGACGCGCGAATCGTTGGCGCCGGCCAGCCGCTCGATGACGCCGACGCGCAGGTCCGCGTGCTCGCTGCCCAGCGCGGCCAGCAGCGGCTCCAGGCTGCCGGGAGGGCTGAGCTTCTCGAGCAGCTCGAACGCGTAGCGGCGCACGTCCGACAGCGGCGAGTTGAGCGCGGCGGTGATGCGCGGCTTCGCGGCGTCCCCACGCTCGGCCAGCTCGTCCAGCGCGATGCGCGCCACGTCCGGCGACAGCGAGGCCAGGGCCAGCGAGAGCGGCTCGTCGCTGCCCGCGGGGAACAGCTCCTTGAGGCCGGTGAGCGCGGCCTTGCGCACCAGTTGGTGCGGGTCCTCCAGGGCGCGCAGCAGCGCGGCCACGGCGGCGGGCGTGCCCGCGTAGCCCTCCTGGGTGAGCTTCACCACGCGGTCCACGGCGTCGCGACGGACGCGGTGACCCTCGTCGTCACCCGCGGACACCTGGCGCAGCAGGCCCACGTACGCGCCGAAGGCCAGCCGGCGCAGGTGCTGACGCTCGGCGTTCGTGGCCGCCTCGGGCGAGGAGGTCTCCGGCGTACCGGGCTTCGTGGCGGAGAACAGCCGGCGCAGCCAGCTCTTCGCGGGCGTGGCCTGCACGGGCGACACGTTGGGCGCCGTCTCCGGCTTCCACGGGGCGTCCAGCGAGCTCGGCCGGGCGACCTTCAAGGCCTCGCGGAAGTAGTCGAGCGGCTTGTTGCGCAGCAGCAGCACCTGGGCCGCCGCGTAGCGCTGCTCGGGCTGACCGCTGGACAGGGCCTCGGCGAGCCCGACCATGCGCCTGGCGCGGTCCTCCTCGGAGGGCCAGTCCTTCATGTCGCCGACCTTGTCCGGCTTCGGCGGCAGCAGTCCCTCGACCAGGTTCGCGCGGTACGCGTCCGTCTCCGTGCGCAGCTCCAGCGCGCGGGCCGCGGCGTAGCGCACCTCGGGCCGTCCGCTGGACAGCGCGCTGGCGAGCAGGTCGGGCGGCTCACCGCGACGGGTGGCGCGCAGGTCCCGCGCGAGGACGATGGCGAACACCATCTCCTGCACCTCGCGCGCGCGGTCCTCCAATCCGTGCAGCAGGCCACCGTCGCCCTCGGAGCCCAGGGCCGCGAAGGAGAGGATGGCGCCCAGCCGGATGGGCAGGTGGTCATGGCGCAGGTTGCCGGTGAGCACCGGCAGCGCACGCGCATCACCCAGGCGCGACAGGCCGTCCGCGCCCCACGAGCGCACCGCCACGTTGGCGTGGCTGAGCGCGTCCAGCAGGTAGCCCTCGTCGCCCCGACGGCTGGCGGTGGCGAGGCCGCGCGCGCCCTGCTCCTGCAAGTCCCCCAGCTCGCTCGTCAGCAGCGTGGTGGCGAACCAGGACAGGAGCCGACGCGAACCCAGCGTCGCGAGCGCGCGGGCGCCGCGGATGCGCAGCGGGATGAGGAACGCGGGCGGGTACTGCCGCTCCAGTTCCTTGTCCATCAGGTTGCGCATCGGCTCGATGATGTCCTCGGCGCCACGGGGCGCGAGCAGCTCGGACGCGCGCACGCGCACCGGCAGCGAGGCGGAGGACAGGCCCGCGAGCAGCGGCCCGTTCTCGCCCGGAATCAGCTTGTCGAGCGCCTCCAGCGCGGCGACGGCGACGTCCAGTTCCTCATCCTGCACGCGCTTGAGCAGCGGCGAGCGCAGGGGCTCGGCGGGCGCGTGCACGGAGCCCTTCGCGGCCAGCACGCGCAGGGCGGGGTGCGTCGACGCGAGCGCGGCCAGGTGCGGCTCGGGCTTCTCCTTGCCCACAAGCTTCACCCACGCCTCGTACGCGGCGGTGGCGACGCCCACGTCGCGGTCCTCCACGGACTTCTTCAGCCGCTCCTGCGCCCAGCCCTCGGCGCCGCGCTGCGCGAGCACCTCCACCGCGCGGCCACGCAGGTCCGGGAAGCGGCCCGCGAGCGCGCGGTCCAGCGCCTTCTCCGGCACCTTCTCGTTCCACGCCCACAGCGTGCGGAACGCCTCGCCGCGCACCTTGGCGGACTCGTCCTCCAGCGCGTCACCGAGCAGCGGCTCGGCTCCCTGCGCCGTGGCGCCCAGCTTCACCAGCCGGTCCAGGCCGCGCACGCGCACGTCCTCGTGACCGGAGCGCAGGGCCGCCTCGGCGGAGGCCAGCGGCGCCTCCGCGTCCAGCGCCACCACGGCGTCGAGCGAGGCCGCGCGCACGTCCGCGTTCTCGTCGTCCAGCATCCACACCAGTCGCTCGCGGGCGCGAGCGTCCTGGAGCGCCTGGAGGGCGGCGGCGGCCTGACGGCGGATGGCGGGGTCCGGCTCACGGGAGAGCTGCAACAGCGCGCCCAGCGCCCGGGCATCCCCCAGCTGCGCGAGGCCCCGAGCACCCCGGACGGCGGTGTCTGGCGTGCGGCAGGCCATGGCGGCCAGGAGCGGCTCCAGGTCGCTCTCCGTCAGCGAGGCCCCCACGGCGCCCTGCGCGGGAATCGCGTCGCGAGCGGCCTGCACGTCCGCGTCCGTCAGCGCGGCCGTCTGTCCCTGCCGCGAGCGCTGCGCGAGCCGGCGCGCCACGTCCTTGGTGGAGCGCGCGAAGTCCTCGTCGCGGCTCTCCAGCGCGTGCGCCAGGGCGCGGCGCTCCAGCACGCGGATGGTGAAGGCCACCCGGCGCACGTCCGCGTCGGCGTCATCCAGCGCGCGGGCGACCAGCGGCTGCAGCTGGGCGTGACGCAACAGGCCCGCTCCGGCGATGCGCACCAGCACCTCCACGCGCAGGCGCGGCTGGCCCCGCTCGAAGGCGGCGCGCAGGGGCTCGGTGTCGGCGGGCGCGGAGACCTCGGACAGCGCGTCCAGCGCGGCCAGCCCCACGGTGGCGTCCGACTCACCCAGCTTGCTGGCGATGAGCGCGGGGACCAGCGGGGACGCGCGGCCCAGCTTCGCCAGGCGCTTGAGGCCCGCCACGCGCATGTCCACGAAGCGCGAGTCCAGCGCGGCGCGGGGCGCGGCCAGCGGAGACTCCGTCTCCAGCACGTCGAGGGCCTTGAGGGCCTCCTCGCGCACCTGGGGATGGTCGTCGTCCAGGCGCTCGCGCAGCTTCGGACGGGCGGCGACGCGGCCCTTCTCGCCCAGCTCGCGCGCGGCGAGCCGGCGCACCTCCGCCTCCTTGTCCGTGGAGAGCACCTGGAGCACGAAGTCGAGCGCCTCCGTCTCCTCCAGCGCCACGGCCTCGCGCACGGCGGCCTCGCGCTTGGGGCGGCCCGCCTTCAGCGACTCCGTCAGCACGTCGAGCCCGTGCCGGGACACGGCCTGCCCGTTGGCCGGCTTGCCGTCCGTCTCGATGCCGAAGCGGAAGACGCGCCGGTCCTCGCCCGCCGTGAAGATGGCGCCCAGCGACGTGCGCGCCTCACGCGGGTTGCCGGGCGCCACGAACACCAGCGCGTTCACCGGCTTGCTGCCGCAGTCCAGCGTGCGCGGCTTGCGGCGCTCATCCAGCCGCCACACCTTCACCTTGCCGTCGCTGCCCGCGGACCAGACGCGGTCCCCCGGCTCCTCGTCGTCCTGCGCGGCGGGCGTGGGCGGGAACACCAGCGCGAGCACCGCTCCGGCGTGACCGGAGTCCTTGTCGCCGCGCACCTCGAACTCCACCGCGCCCACCAGGTACCAGAAGCGCACCTTGCCGTCGTCGCCACCGGAGGCGAGCCGGCCGTCGCGCGGCGTGAAGGCCAGCGCGCGCACCGCGCCCTCGTGGCCCGCCATGTCCCGGCGCTCACCGGTGGCCTGGGTGAACGAGCGCACCACGCCGTCATCACCGCCGCACGCGACGAACGTCCCGGACGGGTCCACCGCCACCGCGCGCAGGGGCTGCGGCGACGCCTTCCACTCGTGCACCTTGCGCGCGCCGTCCCACTCCCACCCGCGCACCACGCCGTCCGCGCCCGCGCTGAACAGCACCTTGCCGTCGGGGCTGGAGGCCAGCGCGGTGACGCCGCCCGGGTGCGCGTCGGTGAGGCGCGTCTGCACCTGTCCGTCGGAGACGGTGCCCAGGCACAGGGTGCCGTCGGCCAGGGCCGCGGCGAAGCGCTCGCCCGACAGGGCCAGGGCGCTCACGGCGGAGGGGAGCTCACTGCTCCACAGCACCTTGTTGGAGGCCAGCTCGTACGCGGTGAGGCGGCTGGGCGCGGACGCGCGGGCGCCGCCGAGCAGCAGCACGCGGGGGTTCGCCGCGAGCGCGCGGAGCTTTTCGATGTTGCCGATGGCGAGAACGGACATGAAGTTCTTTCCGGGGCGCCCGTCGGGCACCCGTTACGCTGGGAATGCCGACGCTCAGAAGCTCCCGAGCTGCGCGCTCGGATGCGCGGTGCGCAGCTGGACCAGGGACGCCAGGCAGCTCTGCCACTCACCCTTCGCCATGGAGCCGGTGAACTCCCCGAGCACCGGCGCGATGACCCGGGCGAAGCTCTCGTCCTCCAGGCCCAGATCCCGCACCAGCTCGATGACCCGACGCTTGGCGACGCTGGCCGACAGGCGCTTCTGCACCTCGCCCTCGCGCGCCTCCTTGGCGCGGCCCGGGGGCAGGCCGAAGAGCATCTTGCGCAGGAACTCGCGCAGGGCCGGCACGTCCGCGAACGGCGCGCCGCCCCCCGTGGCGGGGGCCTCCTTCGCGCCCGCGGGCTTCCACCCCTCCGGCAGGTGCGTGGGGCGGTGCTTCTCCCAGAGCAGGCGCACCGCGAACAGGCCCACCTCGCGGTCCGCGCTCTGCATCAGCCACGTCAGCCGCTCGGCGCCGCCCAGCCTGGCGTAGTGCCGGCGGATGAGCTCCACCGCCACCTCGCGCGTGCTGCGCTTGGTGCTCTCCGTGAGGGAGAAGACCTTCACCGGGTCCAGCTCCTCGGGGTGCAGCACGTAGCGGGCGTCCGCTCCCTCCTCACCCGCGCGCAGGAGCGCGTCGTAGGCCAGGTTGCGGATCTCCTTCGCCTCGGCGTCCGCCAGCTCGTACACCCGCGTGTGCCAGCCCCACGCGCGCAGCTCCGCGCGGGTGACGGCGAGCGCGAAGCGGCGCACGTCGTCGCGCGCGTCGAACAGCGCGGGCCACAGCTTCTCCGGCGTGTACGCCTTGCGCGGCGCCTTGGGCTTGATTTCGTACGACTTCGACTCCGGCTGCTCCGGCCCGATGAGGGGGTGGTGGCAGCGCAGGTACGTCTGGGCGAACGCGCGCACCGGCACCGGCTGCTTGGCGCCCAGCGCCAGCTCGAACAGGCGCTCCAGGCCCGCCGCCGCGTCCCCCGTGTCGCTGAAGTCCGCGGGCGCCACGTACTCGAGCAGGTAGCGGTGCGCGAAGTCGTGCAGCGTCGGGTCCGCGCGCCGCGCCAGCGCCAGCAGCCAGGGCACCGTGAGCTGCCGCGCGGTGAACAGCTTGCGGTTGCCCAGGAGCGCCAGCGCCACGTGCCGGTGCTTCGCGCTGAAGACCAGGCCCTTCACCTTCTCCACGTCCAGCCCCGGCAGGCTGTCCGCGCGCTGCAGCCACGTGGCCACCTGCGAGCCGATGCGCGGGTGCGCCGCCTTGTCCAGGAGCCACTCCGGACCGATGGCCGCCGGCGCGTACGACGACAGCGCCTTCACCACCAGGCCCTCCACCGGGTACGGCTTCTTCGTCAGCCGCGGGTCCTCCAACAGCTCCTTCCAGAACGCCACTGGCATCTCCCCGGCCGCGTACTTGGACTGCACGTACCCCTTGGCCCAGTTGAGCTGCTCGGACGTGCCCAGGTACATGTCCCGCAGGAAGCCCGACGTCAGCTCCGCCCGGTCGAACGACTGCTCCAGCGACTTCGCCGCGAACGCCGCCGTGGCCTTGTAGGGCAACAGCCGCCCCAGCAGCTCCATCCCCAGCTCGCGCGGGTTTCGCTTCTCCAACGTGGCGGCCGCGAAGGACTTCACGTCGTTCTCGCCCTTGGCCACCAGCTCCACCAGCCGCTCGGCGGCCAGGTCCTGCGCGTGCGCCCGGGCGTACTCGATGGCGTACGTGCGCGCCTTGCCACTGGGTGACATCAGCAGCGCGATGACCGCGTCGTGCAGGCCCAGCTCGCGCAGCTTGCTCTGGTGGAACTCAGGGGAGCCCTGCAGCGTCTCCACCAGGAAGTCGTGGGCGCTGGCCAGGGGGCGACGCGCCAGCCGGTCCAGCCACGCGGGCGTCACCTTGCGCAGGCTCTCCGGGAAGTCCTTGCGCAGGCCCTGGATGGCGAAGCGCGCGGCGGGGTCCGACATGCACGTGTCGAGCAGCCGCATCAGCGCGTCCGGCGAGCGCTTCCACGCCTCCGTGAAGGCGCGGTGCTTCACCATGTCGCCCGGCGGCTGGATGCCGAAGGAGCCGCCCGTGTAGTTGCCGGTGCCGTGCGCCCAGATGTGGTGGGCCACCCAGACCGAGTACCAGGACGTGTCCTCCTGGTAGTGGCGCAGCACCTCCACGGCGAACTGCGGGTACAGCTCCGGGACGGCGGCGCCCAGGTGACGCAGGTAGCGCCACGCGCGGCGGCGCAGGTACTGGAGCGTCCCGCCGGAGACCTCGTGCTTGTAGGACTGCCGGCGCTCCACGTCGAAGCGCCACGCGAGCACGCCGAACAGCTCCGCGTCGTGGTCGGCCTCGGCCAGCTTGTAGATGCGCTTGAGCCCGCCCCACAGGCCGAACTTCAGGTCCGCGGTGGCCGCCAGCTTGAGCAGCACCGCCCGCGACGCGTGGGTGTTCTTGCGGTACAGCGACACCAGCAGGTCCGCCAGCGCCAGCCGCGCGGGCTGGGGCACGTCCTTCTGGGCCAGGAAGCGCTGCCACGCGTCCGCGGAGGCCTCACGCCGTGAGTCGCTGTCGTAGCGGGCCTGCGCCTGGGCGAGCGAGCGCAGCAGCTTCTCGAAGGTGAAGGCGTCCTTCGGCGGGGCCTTGCCTTCCTCCGGCTCCGGCTCCTCCTGCTCCAGGAGGGCAAGCACGGCATCGGCCAGGTCCGGTGACTCCGCCTGGGCCAACCGCTCGAGGTCTGCTGCGTTCAGCGCGTCGCTCGTCGACATGGGCCAGGGGACTTAGCACATGCCGCCACTGCTGGCAGTGTGCGCACGCCCGCGTCCAGGTCTTCTCGCTTTCGGATGTTCCGCGACTCGCAGGAAGCCCTCAATCCACGATGTCCACGCCGGTGCCGAACAGCGAGCGATTCTTGCGGTTGTCGAAGTAGGTCAGGTCCACCAGCAGCGCGGCGGCCAGCACCAGTTGACGCAGCCGGCCGTCGGTGCACGAGGGCTGGAACTCCAGGCTGAAGTTGTCCGCGTCGCTGAAGGTCTCCTGCAGCAGGCCGCTCCACTTCTTGCGGATGACGGCCACCTGCTCGCCGCGCTGGAGGATGCGGAACGTCCACGGCTTCCAGAAGGGCCCCTCCACCGTGGCCAGCACCGCGCCGGTGGGCGACACGATGTCGAAGCCCCGGCCGAACAAGCGGAAGCGCTGGACGATGTCCCCCATGGGGCGGCCGTCCCACGCCGTCACCTCCGCGCGGGCGAAGAAGAGGTGCCAGGGCAGCTCCACCGCCATCGCCAGCGTGCCGCCCAACGTCATGCACTCCAGCCGGGCGCGGTAGAAGGGCCAGAAGTTCCGCGCCAGCCGCGACATCCAGCCCTCGCCCGTCTCGCCCACGTACACGGTGCCCCGGCCATCCTCGCCACAGACCTCGTACTTGTTCTTCCCCTCCCAGCCGATGAGGATCTCCAGCGTCTCGCGGAACTGGCGCATGCGCAGCGTGGCCGACGTCAGCACGGCCTCCAGCGACAGCCGCAGCTCCAGGCTCATGTAGCGCGGGTCTCCCGGAGCCCCCTTGCCCGCGAGCGCCTGCGCGGGCTCCTCGGGAGGGGTGGACGGCGCGTCCCGGGGCTCGGAGCGTGCTTTGCGCGCGCCCCAGTCCAGCTCCAGCTCCGAGTCGGTGCCCCACCCTGGCTTGTCACCCATGGAAGCAGGGCTTAAGCGGCATCCCGCGCGGACGCAAACGCCTCACTCGGACTCCGAATCCTCCGCCACCTCGATGGGCTCCAGGGGGTGCCAGGTGGGCTGGACGTCGAGCGTGACGGCGCCGCTCGCGGGCAGGTCCACCTCGCCCCGATGCACCTGCTCCCGGCGCGTGTCGAAGTTCAGGCTGCTGAAGAAGAACGTGTAGTGCCCGGCGGGCAGCTCCTCGAACGTGGTGTCGGTGTGGGGCCAGGACTGGACCGCCAGCCTCCGGCCCAGCTGCTCCAGCTCCAGCAGGGACTTGGGCAACGGCACGTCGCCGGGGAACAGGTAGGTGTTCAGGATGGCCACGCGCTCGTTCATCATCATCGTCCCCCGCGCGGGGAGGTTGAGCTTCAGCGTCGTCGCGCCCGCCATCTCCTGGAAGTGGAGCACCTTGCGCTCGCTCGGGCCCAGGCGCACGCGCTGGGGGAGGAAGCGCACGGAGTCGCCCTGGAAGCTCATGTCCTCCCCGGGCGCGACGGCGTACTCGCCGGGCGGCAGGCCCGAGACGCGGAACGTCCCGTTGCCCCGCTCCACGTCCAGGGCTTCCTCGGGGGCGAGCAGGTTCACCACCTGGACGTGGGTGTCCACGGGGCGGCCCTCGCGGTCCTTCACGGTGCCCTCCAGGCGCGCGCCGGAGGACATGCGCAGCTCCAGCGGCGCGCTGCTGTCGCCCACCTGCTCGCTGAGCGGCAGGTAGTCCGGATGGGTGAGCGTCAACACGAGCGGCCCGGGCTCGAGGGGTGGGAGCTCGAAGGAGCCATCCGCGCGGGTGATGGCCGACGCGAGCGAGGGCCGCTCCTCGTCCAGGTCCTCCGAATCCTCGTCCCGGCGCGCCCCGGTGCCAGGCGACTTCACGTCCACCTCCACGCCCACCACCGGCGCGGAGGTCCGCGCGTCCAGCACGCGGCCGCGCAGCCGACGTCCGGCCTTGAGCACCACGTCGCCCAGGTCCAGGTCCTGGCCCCGGGGGACCTCCACCTGGCGCACCACGCGCGTGAGCCCCGGGGCATCGAGGGTCAGCCAGGTGGTGCCCGGCTGCTCCAGGGACACCTGGAAGGCGCCGTTGGCGTCACGGTAGGGCACGTCGTCGATGTTGAAGCGGGTGACGGGTGTGCCGTCCTCTCGCACCAGGCGCCCGCGGACTCCGCCCACGTAGCGCACCACCAGCCTCAGGTCCGTCACGCCCGCCTGCGCCTGCACGCCCGAGATGCGCCGGGGGTCGTCGACGTCTGTCGCCTCGTCCGCGCCGCGCAGCGTGTAGCCCGCCATCGTCAGGTCCACGCGGTAGCGCCCCGGCGACAGGTGCTCGAGCGTGAAGCGCCCGTGCTCGTTGGACTGGGCCTGCGCGGGAGGGGGCAGGGGCGCGTGGTGTCCGAACCGTCGCCGGCCCGAGTCGGGCTCGGTCAGCGGATAGGCGAAGACGCTCGCGCCGGGCTGGGGCGTGCCGGCCTCGTTCACGACGAGCCCGGAGATGGACAGGCCTCCGTCCATCCGCACCGTCACCGTCTTCGTCTCGGTGGCCGTCAGCGTCACGTCGACGGTGGCCTCCCCCACGCCGCTGTGCTCGAGCGAGGCGCGCAGGACGAACCGGCCCGCTGGCGCGCCCTCCAGTCGGAAGGCGCCCTGCGCGTCGCTGCGCACCCAGATGGGCACGGGCTCCTCCTGGCCCGCGGGCGTCAGCGTGATGGCCACGTTCGGAATCGGGGTGTCCTTCAGGTCCACCACGGCGCCCACCACGCGCGCGCCCGGCTGCATCACGACGCGGACGTCCTGGGCGGGCGCCTCCACTTCCAGGGTGGTCGCGAGGAACCCCGGCACATCGGGCGTGAGCCGGTGGAGGCCGGGCGAGGGGAGGTTGAGCACGAAGCGCCCCGCGTCATCCGTCAGCGCGTCGATGACCGGCCCATCCGCGAAGGGCGCGTCCGGGTCTCCATGCTCCAGGTCATGGGGCTTGCCGTCGCGTCGGCCCTTGGGCTGACGCAGCCACTTCATGGCGGAGAGGGTGATGTCCGGCAGCGGTGTGCCCGCCGGGTCGACCACGATGCCCTCGATGACGAAGGCCCGCTCCATCGTGAGCTCCACGGGGGGCGTGCGATGCGTGACCTCCACCTCGGTGGTCTCGGTGGGAAGGAAGCCCTTGGCCGACACCGTGAAGTGGTGGGTTCCCAGCGTCGCCTCTTCCAGCTCGAAGCGCCCGTCGGCTCCCGTGACGGCTTCCGTGTCGGTGTAGACGGTGCCGCGTGAGTTGGCGAGCACCGTGGCGCCCTCGATGGGCTGGCCCGCGGTGTCGCGCACCACGCCCGTCACCCGCACGAGCGTGCCCAGGCGCACCGTCACCTCCGCCTCGGTCTGCTCCTCGTCGAGGGTCGTCTCCGCCTGGCCCTGGTGTTGTCCGTGACGGGCCTTCAGCACGTAGTCGCCCGGAGGCAATCCCTCCAGGACGAAGCGCCCGCGCGCGTCTGTCTCGGCGGTGACGCGGGTGTCGACGACCTCCACCTGGACGTTGGCGACGGGCTGCTCGTCGAGGAGCACCTGGCCCACGATGTTGCGGGGCCGGTGGAGCACGATGTCCTCCGCCTCCAGCTCATCGGGCGAAGTCGCCCGCATGCACGGGCCGACCCGCTGGTCGTCGTCCACCTGGAGTCCGTAGGTGCTCGCGGGCAGCGGGCCCAGCGTGAAGCGGCCGTCGCCGTTGCTGGTCGTCTGGAAGAAGCGCGAGTGTGCGGTGTGGAAGAGCGTCAGCTTCGAGCCCGCCACGGGGCGCAGGGCCTCGTCCACGACGCGGCCGGCGAAGACGACGCTCGGCTCGAGCACCAGCTCCACGTCCTCCGTCCCTGTCGTCACCTCCGTCGCCAACGCGGCGCCCTTCGCGCCCACGGCCCACAGCGCGACGGTGCCCTCGGGAAGGTTCCGCACCTCGAAGGCGCCCTCCGCGTCCGTGGTGACGCGCGCCACCACGGGCGTGTCGCCGCGGCCCGCCTGGATGAGGTCGCGCAGGGTGGCGAGCATGTCCGGGTCCTCGCACTCCGCCGCGGAGAGCGGGGGGTCGACGTCGGTTCCACAGGGGCGCAGCGAGAGCGACTCGCCGGGGAGGGCGCGCGAGACGGAGAGCTCCACGCCTGGGGCGGGGCTCTTGTCGGCGGCGAGCACGCGGCCGCGCAGGCTCAGCGTCCCGCGCACCTGGGCCAGCGGCGCGCTGTAGGAGGGGGTGACGGAGGCCGGCGAGGTGGAGGGCTCGGGGGGCGACTCCTGGACGAGGACGAAGGCCGCGCCCAGGGCGAGCACCGCGAGCGTGAGCGCCAGCACCAAGGGCCTTCGCATGGTTCCCTCCCCGTTGGAGGCCCACGGTAGCAGGGCTTCCGGCAGGAAGTCGCCAGGGGCTCAGGCGCGGGTGGAGAGCGCTTCCAGGCGGGCCTTCTCGGCGACGATGAGGTCGCGGACGTGGTCACGCAGCGCGGCGACGTCCTGGAAGCCCGAGGGGTCCACCGGAGGCATCACCTGCACGTGGCAGTGCGCGGAGGTCTCCAGCACCAGGCCGTGCTTGGGAAGGGTGCGCGCGGTGCCGGTGAGGACGATGGGGATGATGGGGCACTGCGTCTTGAGGGCGAGCGCGAAGGCGCCGTCCTTGAAGGGCTTGAGCTGGCCGTCCTCGGAGCGCGTGCCCTCGGGGAACATGAGGATGGGGACGCCGCGCGCGAGCCACGCCTCGGACTGGGCCAGCATCTTCAGGATGCTCGCCTTGTCGCCACGCACCAGCGGCACGTAGCGGTTGAGGTGCATGTTCCAGCCGATGAGGGGCAGCTTGAAGTTGGCGGCCTTGGAGACCCACTTGAAGGGGCGGTACAGGCCGAAGAGCACCAGGATGTCGCCGAGCGACTCGTGGTTGGACACGAGCACCGCGGCGCCCTTCCACGGCAGGTGCTCGCGGCCGTCCACCTTCAGGTGCCACAGCGGATTCACGTAGAAGTAGAGCTGCGCCCAGAAGCACGAATACAGGTGCAGCACGAGCCCGTTCCGGTCGAAGGGCGTGGTGAGCGCCCACACCACGACGGCCCCGAGGAAGAGCAGCAGGCTGGAGATTCCGAGGAACGTCCAGAAGACGATGGAGAACAGGAGTCGAATGGCGCGCAGTGTGCCACAGGCTCGCGAGGGGGAAAGCAGGGAGTTGGGCGCGCCCGTCATCCCGCTCTGCGCGTGGTGGAGGCTTCGTGGGCCTCGAGCACGAGCAGGCGCGCGCCCTCGGCCTCGAAAAGGGCGCGCAGCCAGGGGTGACAGGTGAAGGCAATGACCTGTTGTTGCTCGGCGAGCCGGGCGAGCAGGTGGATGGCGCCTCGGGCCCGCGTGGGGTCGAAGTTCACCAGGATGTCATCCACGATGAGCGGCAGCGCCCCCCGGGTCTCCCCGAAGTCGCGGACCACGGCGAGCCGGAAGGCGAGGTAGAGCTGCTCACGGGTGCCGCGCGAGAGCTGGGCGGCGGGCCAGTCGCGCTGACCGTCGCTGACGCGCAGCTCGCGCTCGTCACCGGCGGGGATGAACACGCGGCGGTAGCGGCCCTCGGTGAGCAGCGCGAAGTGCTCGGAGGCGAGCTGCACCACGCGGGGCTGCTGCTCCTCCTCGAAGCGATGGCGGGCGCGGTTGAGCAGGGCGAGGGCCAGCTTGTCCTCGGCGTAGCGGGTGGCGAGCTCGGCGACCTTGGCGCGGAGGGTCTCCTCCTGGATGCGCAGGCGTGAGAGCAGGTCGTCGTTCTCCCACTGTTCGAGCTGGTTCTGCGTGGCGCCCTGCTCGGTGAGGACGTCCTTGAGCTTCGACTGTGCCTCCGAGTGACGCGAGCGCACCTGTTCCAGCGTGACGCGCAGCCCGTCCGCGCCGCCGAGGGAGCGGAGGGCCTCGCGGACCTGCGCGTCGGAGAGCCCGGTGCGCGCCTCGATGCGCTGGGCCAGCTCGCGGGTCTGCCGGACGAGCCCGGCGTGGCGGCGGGCCTGCACGGCCCGACGACGGAAGGTCTCCTCGTCACCACCGCCACCTTCGTGGAGCAGGGCGGCGAGGGCTGCGTCCTCGGACTGACAGAGTGTGTCGAGGCGCGCCTTCTCCTCGCGCAGCTCGCGACGACGCTCGTCCACGGCGCGCCGCTCGGTCTCGCGTTCACGGTCCGCGTCGAGGGCCGAGTTCACGCTCGCGACGAGTGCCTCCGTGGTCCTGGAGGAGAGGAGGTCCTCGTCGTGGAACGAAGCACCTTCGTCGAGCGCCGGAGGGACGCGAGCCCCGCGGAGGCCCGTCGTGCTGGACGCCGTGAGGGTCACGGGCGACGAGGCCTCGGTCGACGCATCGCGGTTCGGCGAGCCCGAAGCGTTTCGCAAGGACGTGTGTGAGTCCGCCGTCCTGGTGAAGTGAAGGGCGCCTTCGTGGGTCGGAGTTCCGTCTGGCGACGCCGGACCCGTCAGCGCGTGGGGGCGCTCCGTGCCGCTCGCGGCGAGTGCCACGGGCGTATTCAGGGACAAGGACCCGGTCGGCGCCTCGAGGCCCGACGAGACGGACCCCGCCTGGGTGCGCCCGGACGCGTTCGTGAACAGTCCCCTCGTCAGCTCATGGAGCCGCGTCACCACCGCCGCGCAGGTGTCCTCATCCGCGTTGACGGCGGCCTCCTCGGCGCTCACGTCCTGCCATCGCTGTCGGAGCGCGGAGGCCTCCCGCCACAGCGTCAGCGCCGCGGGCGCGGGCAATCCCGAGGGGAACTTCCGTGACGCCAGGCACACCGCGAGCTCGGCGTTCAGCGTCGCGAGCCGCCCCTCATGTCCACGCAGTGTCTCGCCCGCCTGTCGCTCATCACGCGAGGCCACATCATGGCTGGCGCGCAGCACGTCCCGCTCGCGCAGCAGCACCTCGCGCCGTCCCGCCTTCTCCAGCAGATCCGCCAGCATGCCCTCGCGCACGGTGATGTCCGCGAGCGTCGCCAGCGGCGCGAGCCCCGCTTCCATCGACGCCGTGAGCAGCTCCCGATGCAGCACCTCCTCGCGAGCCGCCAGTCCCGCGAGCGTCGCGCGGAGCCGCTCCTCCGTCTGCTGTCGCTCCCGCAGCCGCGCCGCCTGCGCCGCGCGCTCCACATCGCGAGCCGACTCCACGCGCCGCCGAGCCAGCTCCACCAGCCCCGTGAGCAGCAGCCCACCCGCGAGGCACATCGCCCCCGCCGCCGAGCCACCCATCAACCACGCGCCCACGGCCAGCGCCACCACGATGGCCGCGGCCGCCGGCACCCACCACACCGGAATCACCGCGACGTTCGGCGCCCCAGGCCCCACGCCGGAACTGCGAGAGCCCTCGAGCTGTCGCCGGGTCTCCTCCTTCTTCTCCCCCAGCCGCTCCAGCTCACCGCGCACATCGCGCATCCGACGTGAGCCCGCCTGCTGTTGCCGCACATGCGAGGGCCGCACATCCGGCAGCTCCGCGAGCTCCGCCTCCAACCGCGCGAGCACCCCATCCAACCGCTCCCGCTCGGAGCGAGCCCGCCCCCAGGCGGCGAACGACTCCCGCCGTCCCGTCTCCTCCGCCTCCAGTCGCGTCGACAGCGACTCCAGCCCCGCGCGAGCCCCCGCGCTCAAGTCGAGCCCCATCAACCCCACGCCATCGACGCCGAGCCCCAGCTCCTCCAGCGACATCTCCACCTGACGCCGCTTCACCCGCAGCGCCGCACGCCGGGCCGGCAGCGCGCGAATCCGCTCCGAGTGCTCCGCATACGAAGCCAGCGCCGAGCGCAGCGCCTCCTCCCGCCCCTGCACCGGCGAAGGCGTGGACAACCGCGTCAACTCCGCCTCGGTGGACGACAGCTTCTCCGCGAGCCGGGCCACCTCACCGCGATAGCTGCGACTGCGCTGGAGCGCATCCTCCAGCCGCGCCTCGCCACCCTCGGGGAAGGTCTCCAGGGACGGCAGGCCCTCCAGCTCCGCCCGGGCCTCCGCCAGCGCCGTGACTTCACTCAGCGCCGAGGACAGTCGCTCCAGCCGCTCCAGCTCACGCCCGTCCTCCAGGACCCGAGTCTCCAGCCCGAGCAGCTCTCCGCCCAGCGCCTCCAATCGCTCGCGCTTCGCGAAGTAGAGCGCGGGCCGGTTCCCCTGCTCGCGGAGCTGCTCCTGGACCTCCTCCAGCTCACGGAGCTTCACGTTCAGCTCGGGGTTCGTCCCGCTCGGCTTGTAGAGCCGCTCGGCGCTCTTGCTCAGCGCGGACATCGCCTCCGGCAGTCGCCGGGCCCCGCGCATGCTCGCGGCCACCAGCGCATCGGAGGCACCCCGAGCCTCCGTGAGCTGCTCGAAGCCCGCGAGCTCCTCCAGCCGGAAGGCGAAGACATCGAAGTACAGCTCCCGCGTGACATGTCCCCGCGCGTCCTTCAGGCGCTCCTCGGACACCGGCTCGCCATCGGCCCCGAGCACCGTCAGGCTCTCGGCCTTCCGTCCGCGAGGCGTCGCCATGCGCCGCACCGTCAACGGCCCCGTCGCCGTGAGGAGCCGCAGCTCACCGCCGAAGGGCGTGTCCTCCTCCGAGGGCGCATACCGCTCCGGATGCCCGCGCTTCTCGAAGCCGAACAGCATGGCGCGAAGGAAGGCGAGCAGCGTGCTCTTGCCGGCCTCGTTGGGCCCGTACATCAGGTGCAGCCCGGGGCCCAGCTCCAGCGACAGCTCGGAGAAGTGCCCGAAGCGTCGCACCCGCAGCGAGTCGATGCGCAAGCCTGGCTTCATGCCCCGTCCTCCTCGTGCAGCGCCTCGACGCCCAGCAGGCTCGCGCGCGACACCCACTCCTTGCGAGGCGTCTCCAGCACCTCCACGCCCAGGCGCTTCAGCTTCTGTCCCAGGCTGCCGAGCGCCTCCTCCTCCCACAGGCGTGTCAACGCACCCGGGTCCTCCTCCAGCGCGCGAGCCTCCTCCAACAGCGTCCGAGCGAAGCCGCCCTCCGCCGTGAGCGCATCCCAGTCCAGCTCGGGACGGCTCGAATCCCGCAGCGACTCCAGCAGCACCGGAGGATGTCCCGCCGCCAGCTTCGCGCGAAGCCCCTCCTCCAGCTGCGAGAGCGCCCCCGGACGCGCCAGCTCCCGGTGCAGCGGCCCGCGTCCCGTGAGCACCACGCGCACCGCGTGCCCGTCCAGCTCCTGGGTACATGCCGCGTCCACGGCCTCGCTCAGCGTACCCATCAACCCATCCAGCGTGGCCACGCCCGTGAGCGGCACCTCCACCCGATGCCAGCGCACCGTGTCCACGGGTACGAAGCGCCGCCGCGTCCCGCCGTCCTCCACCTCCACCAGCACGCAGCCGCGCTCACCGGTCTCCAGCACGTGCCGGCCCTGCGGATTGCCCGGGTACACCGCGAGCCCGCCGCCGGGGAGCGTCAGCTCGCCGCGCGTGTGCACGTGTCCCAGCGCCCAGTAGTCCAGCCCGCGCGAGCCCAGCCCCGCGGGAGTGCAGGGGGCGTAGTTCGCATGGCCCTCGGCGCCGCCCAGGTTCGCGTGCAGCAGGCCCACGCTGAAGCCCTCGCCGGTGCGACGGAAGCGCGAGGACAAATCATCACGCACCTCCACGTCGGGATACGAGACACCCTGCACGCGGCACAGCCGGCGGCCCTCGCGCCGCACCTCCGCCTCCTCCCAGTCCGGGCCGAAGACCTTCACCGAGGACGGCAGCCCGAGCGTCCCCGTGTCGCCGCTGAGCGGATCATGATTCCCGTGGACGATGAACGCCTCGATGCCCGCGACGTGCAGTCGCTCCAGCTCCCGGCGCAGGACGAGCCGCGCGCGCACGGAGCGGTCCTTCACCTCGAACAAGTCTCCGGCGAGCAGGAGGAAGGTGACGCGCTCGCGCAGGCACAAGTCGACGATGCGCGCCAGGGCGCGGAAGGTTGACTCCTGGAACCGGGTCAGCAGCGGGCCTTGAGCGGCGATGCCGCGGAAGGGAGTGTCCAGGTGCAGGTCGGCGGCGTGGACGAACTTGAAGTGCATGGCGGGCCCCGCACCGTACCTGAAGCACGGCGCGGCTCTCGTTTCCAGCCCGCAGGACGCACGCGCGATGTCCGACAGTCGCGAGGCGGCTACTCCTGGGTGACGTCGAGCCTCCGCCACGCGAGCTGTAGCGTGCGAGACATCGTGCCACTCGCGGGGATGTCCAGCTCCTCGGTGTGGTAGCGACCGAGCGCGTCGGGCGTGAGGAAGAAGACGGTGACCCTGCCCTGCGGGACATGGGCGAACACCACTTCGGTGTCCCCCACCTCGTAGGTGCCGGAGATGCCCTGGAACATGACCTGGCGGAGCGCGGCGGGGCTCGTGGGCGGAGGCACGCTGCCGGGCACCAGCGCCATGTCCACGCCTTGGTCCGTGGGCACGCTCAGCCGCACCGTGGCGCCGCCCGCTGCGGGCTTGAACTGCACGGACACTTCGCCGCTCGAGGGCACGTTCACCTGTTGTGGCAGGTAGGCCAGGGGACGGCTCTGCCGACCGCGAGGCTCCATCCGCAGCGTGTACTTCCCGGGGTTGAGCGCGCTCGCCTTCCCGGCGCCGTTCTCCAGGACGATGGCGCCCTCGGCGCCCGGGCCCTGATAGCTGACGAAGCCGTCGATCTTCTTCCCCTGCGCATCGCGCGCCGTCACGTTCAGCCGCGCGCCGGGGTCCATGCGCACCGTCACCGCGGTCTGCGTGGCGTTGATGGGGACGAGCTGCTCCCGGTAGCGCTCGTGCAGGAATAGCCGGAGCGTGAGGGGGCGGGCTTCCAGCTTGCCCAGGTCGAAGCGGCCGTCGCGGTCCGTGGTCTTCAGGACGAGCTGTCGCGGGAAGTCGCGGCCCTCGTCGCGCAGCTCGCTGTCGAGCGCCACCAGGACGTTCTCCGCGGGCTCGCCCGTCGTCGCGTCCAGCACGACGCCCGTGAGCGAGCGGCCCGCTTCGAGCCGGATGTCTCCCAGGTCGACGTCGGCAGACGCCTCGCCGCCTTGCACGGCGCGAGACACGGTGGGCAGCCCCTCCGCGCTGAAGACGAACTGGGTGCGCCCGGCCGTGGAGTGGTTGGGGAGCGAGAAGGTCCCGTCCTCGGACTCCAACTGCTCCGCGTTCACGCGGAAGCGGGGGATGGGCGCGCCGTCGGGTCCGAGGAGGCGACCTTTGACATGCGAGTGCCGCTTCATCACGAACCGGGCCTGCTGCGTGTCGGCCTGGATGAAGAGGTCCTCGGAGCCCGTCGCCGCCGGGCTGGAGGAGGGCGTGGAGCGCTCCGGCAGCAGGGTGTAGCCGTGCTTCGTGGCGGCGAGCCTGTACCCGGTGGCCTCCAGGTGTCGGAGCACCGCGCGTCCGTTCGCGTCCGTGCCGACGCCCGAGGCGAGCCGATGCATCTCCGAGTATTGCTCCTCGGAAGTGGGGACCAGCGGCTTGGCTTGCACCAGGGCCTTCTCCACGGGCTGTCCGGAGGTGTCGACGACGAGCACCTCCACGGAGCGCTCCTCGGGCAGTCGCATCGTCACCTTCGCCACGGCGCCGTCGCGCACCTCCACCTCGGCCTGGACCTTGCGGTCCACGCTGGGGGACGACCGCCTCGCGAAGATGCGGTAGCGCCCGGGGGCGATGCCCTGGCGACGGAAGACGCCCTGGTCATCCGTGCCCATCGTCTCCAGCGGTTCTTGGGCCTCATCGCCCGCGTCCACCCGCCCCAGGACCACATGGAAGCGCGGCATGGGTTGCCCTCGTGAGTCCGTCACGGTGCCTTCGACGGTGCCACCGGCGCTCAGCGTCAGGAGCACGTCCTTGGCGGGGGCGGGCGTCGACAGGTTGAATGGGACGAAGCGCTCGCTGAAGGTGAGCACCTTGTAGTCACCGGGCTCGGTGGCATCGAGCACGAAGGAGCCGTCCTCGGCCGAGAAGGTGCTCTCCTGGGGCTCGAAGTCCCCGGCGTGCTCGACGATGCGGTGCAGGTCGAGCTTGATGCCCGCGAGCGGACGTCCCGCGCCGTCGACGACGCGGCCGGTGACGGACGTGGCGCGCGTGAGGGTGAAGTCCTGGGAGCGCATGTTGGAGGTCATGACGCGCTCTTCGCCACGGAACATGTCCACGTAGCCGTCGGCCTCGATGGTGAAGTCCCAGCCTCCGGGGGCGACGGGCCCCGCGCGGTAGCGGCCGTCCGGGCCGGTGAGCGTCTCCATCTCCTCGACGCGTGAGCGGTCCGTGGAGCGGAGCTTCACGCGGGCCTTGGCCACGGGGGCGCCCTGGTCGTCAGTGACGCGTCCCTCGACACCGAGCGCCTCACCGAGGTTCAGTGTCACGGGGGACGAAGGCGTCTTGCCCAGCTCCACCAGGGCGCGTGCGTACTGGCCTTCGTGTTCGGCGGTGAGCCGGTAGTGACCGCTGCCGGGCTCGAAGGTGAAGCGGCCTTGCGCGTCCGTCTTCGCGCGCAGCGGCGGCCTGTCCTCCATGACCTTCTCGCGGGAGGCGAGCACCTCCACGTCCTTCACGGGAGCGCCATTCGAGAGGACTCGCCCGGTGAGCGTATGTCGA
This sequence comes from Myxococcus sp. MH1, assembly GCF_059738865.1. Classification (NCBI taxonomy): domain Bacteria; kingdom Pseudomonadati; phylum Myxococcota; class Myxococcia; order Myxococcales; family Myxococcaceae; genus Myxococcus; species Myxococcus sp. MH1. The sequence goes on from NZ_AP026947.1 coordinate 214,794, forward strand.
CGGCTCAGGCGGATTTCGTGAGGCTCCTCGCGGAGCTGGAGCCAATCGAGTGTCGGACTCCAGTCCTGCTTCGCGGCGAGGACGACGTAGGAGTCGAAGGGAAGGGGGCCGAGCTTGAAGTGGCCCCGGGCATCGGTGGTCGTGTCGAAGAAGCGCGTGTTGCGCCAGCTGGCGAGCGTGATGGCGACGCCGGGCACGGGGGCGCTGTCCTCATCGAGGACGCGACCGGACATGAACAGCGGGTCGTCGAGCATCAGTGGGACGCCGCTGCTCCCGGCGGGTACCCCCATGCGAGTCCCCGCGCCCTGGGAGGAGAGCGCGAGCAGTGTCTGGGGGCCTTCGGGCAGACCCTCGAGGACGAAGGAGCCATCCTCGGAGGACAGCGTCTCCGCGTGCACGGGGGCCTCGCCCTGACGAGCGAGCAGCAGGGAGACGAGGATGCTCTCCGAGGCGGGCATGCAGTCGACGAGCATCCGGGTCGCCCAGGGCTCCGGGCTCAGCGCGTCGTGACGGGAGAGCAGCTCCTTGGGGCAGAGCGTCGCGGACAGCGTCTCACCGTCCTCGGGCCAGGACGCGGAGACACGCGCACCGGCGACGGGCTTGCCCGATGTGTCCAAGACGGTGCCGCGGAGGGTGAGCCCGGCACTGGAAGGGGGCAAGGGAGTGGACGTGCGAGGCAGCGCGTCGTGCGCGGCGCGAGCCTGCCCCGTGGGCGCGCGAGGAGGCGCCGAGGGCTCGCCGCTCCACGGCTGCCACACGAGGAGCACGAGGACTCCGATGACGAGGATGCTGCCCCCCACGAACCACCTGCGCATGTACGAGCTCCGGCTGCTGACGTCGACTCAGGATAGCAGCCGGAGCCCCACGGACCGTGTCAGGAGTGACGAGCCTCAGGGCGAGTCCAGCGAGGCGCTTTCCTGTGGAACCTCTTCCCGCGGAGAGGTGTCGCGCTCCGCAGTGACGGCGCTCATCCACACCGTGACTTCCTGCTGGGATGAATCCACCTGCGTCCGCTGCTCCTGGTGGGTGCCCTCAGGCACGCTCGAACGGAGTGTGAGCGGACGCAGGGGCACGCTGCTCAGGGTGAATCTTCCCTGCCAGTTGGAGGTTTCTTGGCGGCCCAGCTCGTGCTCGATGCCATCGCTGAGTCCCTCACCGTCGAGCCTCACCCTGACATAGGACAAGGGCTCGCCCGTGCGAGCATCGCGGACCACCCCTCGAAGCTCACGGCCCGCTTCCAGTCGAATCTCTCCCAGGTCGTCATCGGGGCCCTCTCGTCCGCCCTGTACGACTCGCACGACCTTGAGCATGCCCTCCGCATGGAAGACGAGGCGTTCGCGGGGCCCGTCGGGTTTTGGTACGCAGAACGAGCCGTCCGGTGAGGTCACCCACGTGTTGTCGACCTGGAACTTGCGCACGGGTGCGCCGTTGGGACCCACGAGCCGCCCTCGCACATGCGCGTATCGTTTCATCACCAGTCGCAGGTGCTTCACCTCCGCACCGACGAGGACTTCTCCCTGGTTGGAGATTTTTCCCGTGGAGTGCTCCGGCAGCAGTTCGTGACCCGCGAGGACCACGTTCACGTGATGGTCCGTGTCGCGGAGGCCCTGGAGCACGAAGCTCCCCTTCGCATCGGAGAGGACACTGGACGGCGCTCTGACGCCGTACCCTCGGGTGATGACATCCGCTTCGTTGTCCCAGGCTTGGATGGAGGCCCCCTGGATGGGACGGCCCGACGTGTCGACGATGCGCCCCTCCAACGCGTGCTCGGCGGGGAGCTGCAAGTCCACCTTCGAGATGGAGCCTTCGTGTACTTCCACGAGGGCCCAGACCATGCGCTCCACGCGGTGCGTGACCTGCTCTGCTTGCACGCGGTAGCGCCCCGAGGGGATTCCCCCGAGTGAGAACTGGCCCTGTGTATTGGTTTCCGGCGTGCTCGGGGATGCGGTGGCGCCGACTCCATTCTCTGGGGTGACGGAGACGGCGAAGCCCGAGAGCGGCAGCCCCCGAGAATCCGTGAGTGTCCCCTCCACCACGCCTCCGGCGTCCAAGGTGATACGGAGGTCCGTCATCGGAGCTCGGGCTGTCACGCTCGTCTTGAGGAAGCGGTGGCTTTGCGCGGTGACCTGGAACTCTCCGGGGGAGGAGACATCCAGCACGAACGAGCCATCCGGAGCCGTGCGGCCCGCATCATGCGGCTCGTGATCTGCGTCATCCAAGCGCTTCAGGTACAAGGCCACGTCGCCCACGGGCTGCCCTGCGGCGTCCACCACATGACCGGAGATGGAAGTCGCGCGCCTCAGGAAGAAGTCGTGCGTGCCCTGGTCCGAGGTCAAGATGCGCTCCACACCCATCATGTCGATGTGGCCCGGCGAATCGATGCTGAACATCCACTCCCCCGGCTCCACGGGGCCCACGCGATAGCGCCCCGCTTCGTTCGTCGTGGTCTCCAGGGTCCTCCATCGCAGCTCCCGTGACTGCAACCTCACGCGTGCACCCGCCACGGGGCCTTCCGAGCCGACGGCGAGCACCGAGCCCTCGACCTGGAGCGCATTGCCCAGTTTCAGCACCACCTCGGATGGGCGTGTCGTGTCCACGGTGACGCGCGTGAGCGCGGACCGCCCCTCACGCTCCGCGGTGACGAGGTACGGACCCGCGCTCACCTCGAGTTCGAAGTATCCACCTGAATCCGTGGTCACCCGGAAGGGCCGTGGCTCGGAGGTCGACGCCTCCGTCGGGACGGCGAGGACCTCCACCCCCTCCACGGAGACGTCGCCGGACACCACCCATCCGGAGAGCCTGTGTGAACGGTGCAGCCGCACCTCCAGCGGATCCGCTGGGGCTCGTATGTGCTGGAGCGTGGGACGCCAGCCCTCTTTCGAGGCGAGCAGGAGATAGGTGTCGTGTGGAATCGGCCCGAGCTTGAACTCACCCCGGACATCCGTGCGTGCGTCGAAGAAGCGCGTGTGTCGAGTGCTCACCACCGTGAGGGAGACTCCTGCCAGGGGCGCATCGCCCTCTCCCAGGACCTGCCCCTGGATGAAGGTCGGTGGTTCCAGCATCAGCTCCACGTCCTGGCTCCCCGCGGAGACGCCCGTGCGAGACACCGCGCCGTGCTCGGAGAGCGCGAGCAAGGCCTGGTGCCCCTCGGGAAGGTCCTCCAGGACGTAGGAGCCGTCCTCGGCGGAGCGCGTCTCGGCATGAACGGGGGCCTCACCCAGGCGCGCGAGCAGCAAGGACACCAACGTGTCCTCGGTCCGAGGCAGACACTCATCGAGGAGCCAGGGGGAAGTGGGCTCCTCGTCCAGGCGCGCCCACGACGGGACATCCCCTGGAGGACACGGAATCGTCGACAGCGTCTCACCTTGCTCGGGCCATGACGCGGAGACGCGAGCCCCCGCCACGGGCCTGCCCAGTCCATCCACCACGGTGCCTCGGATGGCCAGGCGGGTGCGCGGACGAGGCAGGGGCGGAGACCTGCGAGCAAGGCCCTCGAAAGAGGTCTCGCTCCGCTGCGCCACCTCTTCCCGCCGAGTCTCCGACGGCGCGTCCTCCCCCCACAGCACCCCAGCGAGGAGCACGAGCACCCCGGCGGTGATGCCTCCCACAATCCATCCACGCATGACGGGCTCCGGTGGTCCGACGTCCAGGCGTCAGGATTACGACCGGTGCCCCCGCGACTTCCTCACGACATCTTCATAACTTCCTCACGGCTGGCTCGCGGCGACCCCGAACGTCCGCCAGACGGGCCGCACCGAGTGAGACATCGTGCCGCTCGCGGGAACGTCCAGCACCTCCGCGTGGTACCGGTCGTCCTCGGGCCCCATGAGGAAGAGGGTCGTCTTCCCCGTGGGCACATGGGTGAAGGTGAAGACGTGCTCCGTGTCGTCCCCTCCAAGCTGCCCTTCCTGTCCCAGGCTCATCCACCGCTGGAGGTCCTCGGGACGCTCGGGCAGCGGCGGGGTGCCGTGGACCAATCGCAGGTACGTGTTCTCGTGGAAGGCGACGCGGACCGTCAGCGTGGAGCCCCCGGTCACGGGTTGGAGGAGCACGGACACCTCCCCACTGTCGGGGACCTCCACGGCTTGCGGCAGGTAGTTGAGGGCGCTGTCCTTCTTGCGCGCCCCTTCCGCCTTCAGCAGGTAGCGACCCGGCGTGAGCCCTCCCATCTCCATGCGGCCCTTGTCCAGGGTCGCCCAGTCCGAAAATCCCTCGGGCCCCTGGACGGTGACGGTTCCGTCGAGCGGCGCACCTCGGAGGTCCACCGCCTTCGTGAGCAGGCGCGCGCCGGGCTGCAGCCGCACCGTCACCTCCTGCTGCGAGGCCTCCACCGTCACGCGCTCCTCGCGGTAGTTTCCGCGCTGGCTCACGAGGAGCGTGAGCGTCCCCGTGGTGACGGGCCCCAGCGCGAAGCGCCCCGCTTCGTCCGTCAGGCTGTGGATGGCGGTCCGCTCGTTGACGTGCACCTGCACGTTGGCGCGAGGCAGGGGCGCTCCCGTCCGTGCATCGACCACCACGCCCCGCAGCCTCCGTCCCGCCCCCAGCCGAATCTCCCCCAGGTCGACATCCGGCCCGTCCAAGCCGCCCTTCACGTCGCGCAGCACCGAGAGCAAGCCCTCCGCCTCGAAGGCGAAGGTGGTGATACCGGGACCCTCACGATTGGGCACCGAGAAGGTGCCATCCTCGGACGTCACCCGAATGGAATCGACGTTGAACTCGGTGACGGGTGCGCCCTCCGGCCCGACGACGCGTCCCCGTACGTGGGCATGTCGCTTCATCACCAGCCGCACCTGCTTCACGTCGGCAGGGGCGACGACCAGGCCGTCCTCGAGGAGCACCCCCGTGGATTGCTCCGGGCTCAGCGCGTAGGCCAGGTGCAGGGCGGTGAGCGAGTGCTTCTCCGGCCCCATCCCTCGAATCAGGAAGCGTCCGTCCGCGTCGGTCTCGACCCCGTTCGGTGGCCCATGGCGATGGCGCGGATGGACGAGCACCAGGCCGCCCTGGGGGTTCGGCGCGAGCGAGTGGGCCCGGACGAAGGCCCTGCGGATGGGAGCCCCCGCGCCATCGACGACGATGCCCTCCAGGTTGCGCTGCTCGGCGAGCCGCAGGTCCACCTTCGTCACCTCGCCCTGACGGACCTCCACCTCGGTGGAGACCTCCTGGTTCACGCCGTCCGTCACCTGCTGGGCCACGATGCGATAGCGCCCCGGAGGAACGCCCTTGCGCGAGAAGCGTCCCTCGGACGTCAGGCCCCGCGCGGTCAGTATCTCACCCGGCTCTTCGGTCTCCAGCGGAGCGACGTACACGGTGAACCCGGAGAGCGGCAGGCCCCGGGCATCGGACAGCGTCCCCTCCACTTCGCCACCGGCGCGCAACGTGACGAGCACATCCCGAGCGGGAGCCGTCATCTTCAATCGCTGGGTGACGAAGCGATAGGTCTGCGGGATGAGCTCGTACTCACCGGGGGCCGATGCATCCAACACGAACGCACCGTCTGGGTCGGTGAGCGCGGTCTCCTGCGTCACGTAGTCCACCGGGTCCTCGAGCCCGGCCTGCTCCAGGTTCAAGTGGATGCCCGCGATGGGATGGCCCGCTTCGTCCACCACGCGTCCGGAGATGGAGGCGGCGCGCTCCAGCGTGAAGTCATGACGGCTCGAACCCGGAGTCAGCTTGAGCTCCTGTCCATGGGGCAGGTCGATGTATCCGCGAGCCTCGACGAGAAAGTCCCACGGGCCCGGCTCCACGGGACCCAGTCGATAGCGTCCATCGGTGCCCGTGGTGGCCTTCAGCTCGCGATGGGGAAGCAGCTGGGAGGTCGCTGTCACGACAGCCCCTGCCACCGGTTCGCGTTGAGTCGCGCCGAAGACCGAGCCCTCGACATGGAAGGCCTCTCCCAGGTTCAACACCACCTCGGCAGGAGGCGTCTTCTCCACCGTCACGCGCGCGAGCGCATGGCGTCCGTCCCTCTCCGCGGTGAGCACATACACGCCCGGGTCCAGCTCGAACGCGAAGCGCCCCTCCGGGTCCGTGCGAAGCTTCTGTGGACGGTCCCCCTGCTCACGGACCGCGACCACCTCCACGTCCTTCGCGGGGGCGCCCGAGGACAGCACCCGACCGGTGAGCGCGCGTGGCCGCGACATCCGAATCTCCAGGTGCTTGTCCAGATAGAGCTGGTCGGCGAGCACGGGAGGCCAGCCCTCCTTCGTCGCGAGCACGACGTGGCTGTCCGCGGGGAGCGGTCCCAACTCGAAGCGTCCCTGCGCATCGGTGCTCGTATCGAAGAAGCGCGTGTGCTGGTGGCTCACCACCAGGATGGAGACCTCGGCCAGGGGCGCGCCGTCCTCGTCCACCACCTGCCCTGACACCCGCGGGCGATGCTCGACCAACAGCTCCACGTCCTCGCTCCCTGCGGGCACGCCGGGTCGCGAGGCCGCGCCCTGCTCGGAGAGCGCGAGCAGCGTCTGCGGTCCCGCGGGCAGTCCCTCCAACACGAAGGTGCCGTCCTCGGCGGAGACGGTCTCCGCATGGACGGAGGACTCGCCCTCGCGCGCCAGGAGCAGCGAGAGGACGGTGTCCCGGGTCCTCGGCAGACAGTCCGTGACGTTGTCCTGGCGCGTGGTCTCCACGAGGAGCTCCGGGTGGGCGCCACCCTCCCAGGGGCACGGCAGCGTGGACAGCGTCTGCCCGTCCTCGGGCCACGACGCGGAGACGCGAGCGCCCGACACGGGACGACCGAGCCGGTCCACCACGGTGCCGCGGATGGACAGGCCCGCGCTCGAGGGCGGCAGGGGCGGGGACGTCCGAACCCGCCTGGCGCGCTCGGAGCGGGTGCGCGACGCGGAGGCGCGCTCACGCGTGGGAGAGGACTCCTCGGCGCGCCACCGGCCCCAGGCGAGGAGCACCAACAAGACCGCGATGCACGCCCCCACAATCCACCCGCGCATGAAGACTCCGGCTGACCGACGTCGCGGCGTCAGGATAGCAGCCGGAGCCCTCTTGCGCGGAAGGCGCTACCGCATCTGGCCGCTGCCCGCGTCGGTGCCCTGCATCTGCTGGCCGTTGCCGTAGTTGCCGCTGCCGCCGGTGCCCTCCTGGTGCTGCAGGGCATCCCGGTTGCGACCCGAGCCGCCCATGGCTCCCGAGTTGTCCTCACGGCTGCGTTCCCGGCAGCCCGTCGCCATCAGCGTCGCCGCCACCGCCACCACCGTCATCCATCGCGTGAAGGTCTTCATTTCGTGCCTCCTTTCAGGCTCGCCCAAGGCTGGGGGCGCACCTGGCGGGGCGCACGATGGACGCGGACGCTCGGCCCCACGACCGCCCCGGACCCGGAGGCCGCCTGGGGTGTCTCCACGTCGCGAGAACCGTTGCTCAGTCCTCGCGACGCAGCACGAGCAGGCCGTACTCGAGTCCGCCATCCATCAACGCCTGCTGGAGCCGCAGGTGCTCGCGGCGCGACTCGCTCCGGGCGAGCACGCGCGAGGGCGGCTGTCCCGGTGTCGAGTAGCGCTCATGCGCGAGCAGCTCCAGCGTGAGCGACCAGAACCCCACCGCGCGCCCGGACACGTCGTCGCGCACCTCCAGCTCCAGCCCGGCCGCGTGCGCGGCGGACAGGTACTCATCCATGGCTCCGATGCGCGTGCGCCAGTACCGGTCGAACGGCGCGGCCAGCTCCGGTCGCCCCAGGAAGCAGTCCGCGATGGCCAGCACGCCGCCGGGACGCAAGAGCGCGCGCACCCGGCGGAACCACTCCGCGCGAGGCAGGTAGCTGCTGCTCTCCACCGCCACCACCGCGTCGAAACACGCGCGCCCCGGCACCGCCAGCGCGTCACAGTGCATCGGCTTCACCCGCGCGCCCACGCCCTCGATTTCGGCGAACGTGCGCACCAGCTCCACGTGCGAGGGCACGTTCGTCACCGCCGTCACCCACGCCCGATGCGCGGAGGCCCAGTACAGCGCGCCGCCGCCCAGGCCGCAGCCCACGTCCAGCACGTCGCCGCCGTCGGGGAAGCGCCCCACCGCGCGCGCCAGCTCCGCGAGCAGCGCCTCCTGGGACGCATGCACGCGCTCGCGCACCAGCGGCTCGGGCTCGCCGGGTGGGGGCACGTCATCCACCAGGCCCACGTGGAAGTGCACGCGCGGACCGGGGCCATAGCGGCGGAGGATTCGCTCGGTCTTCTCTTCGTAGTAGGCGGCCACGGCGTCGTGGCGGGCTTCGGACCGTGGGGGTTCGACCCTCATGGCTCCACCTCCGGAAGAATGGGTTCGATGCGTCGCAGCGCCGCGTCCAGGCAGCGCAGGTCCTGGGCGCGCAGCGACTCGGCGGCCTGTCGTGCCCACGTCACCACCGTGAGCCGGTCCTCCACGGGCATGGAGGTGAAGCGCGTGTCCTTGGAGCGGATGTCCTCGGCGACATGCGCCGCCACGCCCAGCGCGAGCCCCACCTGCACCGCGCGCTCCTCCAAGCGAGTGCCCGCCCACAGCACGCGCAGGTACGCGGCCCACTGCCTTCCCGCGATGCCCTCCGCCACGCGGCGGAACAGCGGCGCCGTCCACTCCCGCGCGCGCACCTCGAGCGCCTGGGGTCCCGCGGCGAGGGCCAGCATCCGCGCGCCCTCCTCCAGTGCATTCACGGGCACGCCGGCATGGGGCTCGGCGAGCGTGGCCCACGCCAGGTTCTGCAGGAGGAACTGCGCGCAGGGGCCCACGCGCAGCGGCTCGTCGTAGTAGGTGCAGTCGCCGTCGATGAGGTCATCGGCGAGGTTGCCCGCGCAGAAGCTGAGGAACAGGCCCACGCCGCGCGCGGTGAGCATGGAGCGCTCCAGGCCCGCCTCGGCGCCGGCCTCGTAGAACAGGGGGAGGGGACCGGGCTGCGCGGCCTCGAGCGCGGCGAGCACATCGCGCTCCGACGCGTCGGGCAGCTCCAGCCGCCGCAGCACCCGCAGGGCCTCCTGGTACAGGGCTCCTCCGCTCATCGGTACTCCCTGGGTAGGAACAGGCGCAGCAGGGCTCCGCCGTCGGGGGCATTGCGTCGGTGCAGCGTCCCGCCGCTGGCGCGCAGCAGGCACTCGCTGGTGTACAGGCCCAGGCCGGTGCCCTCGGGCTTGGACGTGTAGAGCTGCTCGGCGGGCACATCGAGCAGCGCGCTGGGGAAGCCCGGCCCGTCGTCGGCGATGACGACCTCCAGCCGTCCGCTGAGCGGCTCCACGCGGGCCTGGATGCTCACCCGGCTGGCGCCGCGCTTGCCGTCGCCTTCACACGCGTTGAGCACCAGGTTCTCCACCACGCGGCGGAGCGTCGTGGCGCCGCCGCGCATCATCGCGCGCAGGGGCTGGCCGGGCTCCACCGACAGCTGGATGTCCACGTCGGGGAAGCGCAGCCCCACGCTGGCGCGCACGCCCTCGAGCAGCGCAGGCAGCTCCACCGGCTCCGGCTCCGAGCCGACGTAGCGCCGGCCCTTGGCGCGAATCTCCGCGACCATCTCCCGAATCTGGCGGAGGCTCTCGTTGAGGGTCCTGAGCAGGTCCTCATGGTCGGCGCGGCCGTGGCCGCCGCGCTGGGTGCCCATGAACGACAGCATGTCCGCCGCGGTGGCCGCGGACATGAGGGCGCTGTCGAGCTCGTGGTGGTGACCGAGGATTTCCCCCAGCGCGCGCGACAGCCGGCCCACGTCCTGCTCCTGTTGCTCCAGGAGCTGGGCCTGCACGGCGGCGCGCAGACGCTCGGCCTCCGCGCGGGCGCGGTCGTGCTGCACGGCGAAGGTGCCCAGGTACAGCTCCGCGGTGAGGGCGGCGGGGCCGATGACGCCGAACAGGCCCAGGTGCTCGTCGCTGTCGCGCAGGGGCAGGGCCGCGAGCAGGGCCACGGTGGTGCCCAGCGCGAGGAAGGGCTGTCGGGGCGTCACGCGGTGGAGCCGGCCGTGGAACGCGGTGGTGAAGAGGAAGAGCGAGGCGATGACGGTGGCGCCCTGCAGCTCCGACATGGCCATCAGCGCGGCGAGGAAGAAGTGCAGGCTCGTCACGCCGAGCACCAGCCACACCCAACCCCACGTCTCGAGGTGGCTGCGTCGGCGGTGGACGGCGGAGAAGAGCAGGCCGCTGACGAGCATGGGGGCGGCGCACAGGAGGCCCTGCGCGAAGGGGATGCCGAAGGTGCGCTGGGCGCCGGGGGCCCACGCGACGACGGCGAGCACGGCGAGCACCACGGTGGTGAGCACCCACCAGGGGCCCACGCCGGCGGCGGCCAGCACCTCGCGAGGGTCCTGGGCGAGCGTCCAGCGGCGGAAGGCGGCCGTGACGGCGCCACCGGTGGGGCGAGGGCTCATACGGTGGTGGTCAGGGACGAGCCCGCCACTCGCTGGAGCAGGTTGACCTCGCGCGTGGCGTCCTCGACGCGCTGGCGCAGCTCGTGGACGAGCGAGGCGTGTCCGCGGCGCGTGACGCGCACCTCCACCTCGCCGCCGGCGAGCAGGTGATGCAGCGCCTCGAGGACGGGCTCGAGCGCGGGGTTGAGCCCCACCGCGCCGCCGGGTCCTTCCACGGCGCCGAGCTGTTGGATGCGCAGCAGGTAGTCGTTCACCGCGCTGGCGAGCGGCACGTCGACGCGCCGTGGTGCCCAGGTGTCGTGGTCTGCCTGCATGTCGCTCTCCCCCGGGCGCGTGGTGGCGTCCTCGCTGCGATGGTGGGACTGGGGCGGAAGGCGCCGCGGGTGGGGCGTCCGCCTGGGCCCGGTGCACGCGAAGGAGCACGGGGCCTCGCATCCGTCGCCGCGGGAAGCGGGGCGGAGGCGCACGTGGGGGCTGTTTCGATGAGGTCGCGCGAAGGCATGGAGACGCACGGGTCTCCGGTGGTGCGCGTCGACGGCTGTCGAGACCTCATGCTGGTTGCCCCCCGCGAACCAGTCAGGCGCGCGGCCATCCGGCGTCGCGCGACAGGCAGCAAAGCGAGCCGTCGCCGAGGGGTCAAACGAGGCCCGTCGGGAGTGTTCTGTAGTCCGCGAGGGCCCCACCCCGAGGGGCGGCGGTGTGACGAGGGGAGGACGGGTGGGTGGGCCTGGGGAGCGGGGACATCCGGGCGGCCGGGCGTGGGGTGGAGGTGTGCTGGGCGTCGAGCCATCCGCACCGTTGCCGGCGGGGGGTGTCGTCATGGCCAGGGTGAAGCAGGTGAGCGAGCAGGAGGCGCGGGGCGACGTCGAGCGCGTCTACCACGAGCTGCGCAGGACGATGCGGGTGACGGGGGTGGACGTGTCGTTGCGGACGTGGGCGGCCTGGCCGCGCTTCTTCGTGGCGATGTGGGAGGCGATGGGGCCGAACGTGGAGACGCGGGCCTTCGAGGAGTCGGCGTTGGAGCTGTGGCAGCAGACGCTCGACACGACGGTGGCGTGGGACGAGCTGGGGGCGTGGGAGGCGGCGAAGCTGGGGCCGAGCCAGCGCTTCCACGTGCGCGGCGTGCTGGAGCTCTACGAGACGATGCTGCCGAGGGTGACGTTGATGGTGGCGGCGGTGCGGCTCGCGTTGGAGGGGCAGCGGGTGGGGCGCGGGGAGTCGCCGGGAGTCGGTGAGCGGCTGGAGCGGGGCGCGCCCTCGCGGATGGCGGCGATGGAGTGGGTGGCGGAGAAGCCGACGGAGCCGGGAGTGAAGGCGGTGTTCGCGGACATCGTGAAGACGGTGGGCCCGCCGGGGGTGCCGGGGGAGTACCGGGCGCTGGCGTGCTGGCCGGGATACCTGGAAGCGGCGTGGCGTCGGCTGAAGCCTCGAATCGGGGACGCGTCGTACCAGCAGGCGGCGGAGGTGCTGCGTGAGTCCGCGAGGCGGCGAGCGCGAGAGCTGCCGTACGTGGTGACGCTGAGCCGCCAGCGGGTGATGGCGCTGGGCGAGGACGCGGACGCGGTGCTGAAGGTGACGGAGGCGCTGGAGCGACGAGGCACGGTGTTGCTGCTGAACCTCTCGCAGCTGGTGCAGGACGTGCCGGACATGCTGCGCCAGCCGATGCCGGGCGCCGCGAGGCTGGTGCCGGACTGGGTCGCGGCGGAGGAGCTGCGATGAACCTGCGCGGTGCGCGGCGGAGGTGGCGTCTCTTGCTGACACGCGCGGTGCCGCGGCGAGGGTCCACCCCTGCCTTCAGGAGACGCGGTGATGGCAGGGGCACTGGCCGCGCCGCCTGGTGACGCGGCGAGTGACGGACCCGGTGGTGGCGGAAGCACCGCGATGGGCTGTCGTGGTGCGAGGAAGGGATGGTCGTGCCTCTGGATGGCGCAAGCCGCGACGAGGTGCATGACGGAGCCGATGGCGACGGGGGAGCAGCGATGAACTGGCGCGAGTGGCAGGGGCGGCAAGAGGTGATGGAGTCGGGTGGCCACTTCGTGAGCTACGTGGACTGGGGCAAGGGGCCGCCGGTGGTGTTGCTGCACGGCATCCCGACGTGGAGCTATCTGTGGAGCGGGCTGGCGCGAGCGCTGGCCGCGTCGCACCGGGTGCTGGTTCCGGACCTGTTGGGGTACGGCTTCTCCGACCGGAGAGACAGGTTCGACCGCTCGGTGACGCGACAGGCGGAGGTGCTGGAGGCCTGGATGGAGCGCCTGGGCGTGGTGGACGCGGCGGTGGTGGGGCACGACGTGGGAGGCGGCGTGGCGCAGCAGCTCGCGGTGCGCTACCCGCGGCGCGTGAGTCGGCTGTGTTTGATGGACAGCGTCTGTTACGACGCGTGGCCGCTCGCCCTGATGTCGCAGCTCGGCACGCCGGGGATGGCGAGGAAGCTGTCACCCGAGCGGATGACGAAGCTGCTGCGATTGGGGCTGAAGAAGAAGGGCTTCGTGAAGGCGCAGTCAGCGGAGCTGCTGGAGGGACTGCTCGCGCCCTACACGACGGAGGTCGGCTGGGTCTCGCTGTCGCGCAACGCGGTGGCGCTGAACACGAACCAGACCCAGGAGCTGGCGCCGAAGCTGGGCCAGCTCGCGGTGCCGACGCTGGTGATGTGGGGCGCGGAGGATGGATTGCTGCCCGCGAAGTACGGCGAGCGCCTGGTCTGGGACATCCCGGGTGCGCGGTGGATGCAGGTGCCGGACGCGGGGCACTTCGTGATGTGGGACGCGCCGCACACGGTGGCGATGGAGCTCTTCCGTTTCATCGAGGGCGCCTCTCCGGTGAACCATGCCCAGGTGCGCACGGTGGCGGAGGAGCTCTGGGGCACGCAAGCGCCCGTGGCCTGAGTCGAAGCGGAGGGGCGAGTGTGTTGGTGCTCGCGCGCGGAGCGTGCACGCGCTAGAGGGCGCGGCATGCGTGACCGAATCCAGGCGGTGCTTCGCCAGTTGGCCCAGTCGTCCGAGCTCGAGGCTCGCTGGCTGCACACCCTGTCCCTGATGGAGTTCATCGGCGCGAGGAAGATTTCGCGCACGGTGGCGGACCGGCATCCGGCGTTGAGCGTGCTCGAGCACCTGGCGGACGAGACGCGCCACGCCTTCGCGTTCAAGCGCCTGTCCGTCGAGCTGGCGGGGACCGAAATCACCACGTTCCTGTGCCCTGAGGGCGCGGGCCGCTATTTCCAGGCGCTGGACCACGAGCTGGCGAAGTGGGCCACGTCGTACACGGGCGCGCCGGACGTGTACCTGCACTACCTGCTCACGACGACGGCCATCGAGCGTCGCGCGATGGTGCTCTATCCGCTCTACAAGGCGGCCACGCGCAGCCCGAGCGTGAAGGAGGAACTGGGGCGCGTCGTCACGGAGGAGCAGGGCCACCGGCGCACCATCGAGGACGCGTGCGTGGCCAAGCTCTCCGCGGTGGGCGCGTCACTGGACGACGCGCTGGCGCTGGAGGAGCGGTTGTTCGGGGCCTTCATCGAGGAGCTGGAGTCCGTGGTGGCGAGCGAGCTGTCCGCCCTGCCCGTGGCCCTGAGCGCCACTGGCGCACCTCGGACCTACTCCGAATCCGAGGCCTGAGCCGCCGCGTCGTCCTGGGTGAGCACGAGCTTCTGCTCGTGCCACCGCGCGCGCAGGTTCCGAGCCTTGCGCGCGCGCTTGCGACTGAGCTCCACGCCGATGGCCTCGAGGCCCATCGCGTTGGCCACGGCGAGCGCGGTGCCATGGCCACAGAAGGGGTCCACGACGGTGCGCGTGGGGGTGTGCTCGAGGATGAAGCGGCACGCGAGCTGACACGCCTCCACGCCCATGCCGCGGGTCCACGTGACCTCGCCCGCGTCGGGGAGCACATCGGCGGTGGACTTCCCCAGGTCGACGCGGATGCCGCGAGAGAAGCACAGCATGTGGGAGTACGCGGGCCGACCGAAGGTCACGGTGCCGGGGGCGCGGCGGCAGACGACCTTGTGCCAGAGCAGCCCCAGTCCCGACTCCTCGGCGGCGCGCGAGACGAGGTAACCCTTGTCGACCCAGAGCCCCTCGTCCTTCACATCGGTCTGGTAGAAGATGGCCACGCCGTCATCGGGCACGCGCGACATGACGAGCGCGGCCGCGCGGATGAACCACGCCTTCCACTCGGTGAGGGACAGCGTGGGGAACTCGGACGCATCCGGTAGCGAGGCCACCGCCGAGCAGCCCGTCAGGATGGGTTGCGCCGCGAGCCACGTGAGCGCGTCCTCGCAGTGCACCGTTCGCCCGGCCGTGGTGTGGAGCATCCCCTCTCGTTATCACTCCACGAGCCAACCTCACACGTACCGGCGGCGAATGCCTACATGGGAATCTTGAGCCGCTCCCGGGTGTCCTGACTTGCTTTCGCTCCCGTACATTAATTCAATGCCGCTTTATCCTTTTCGTCCGGAGAGACGACATGCCCACGATTTCCGCAACTGACGGGACTTCACTTCACTACCGAGTCATCGGTGACGGGCCGCGCACGGTGGTGTTGGTGCACGGGTGGATGGTGTCGGGTGCGGTGTGGGACGGGCTGGTGGAGCGGCTGGACCTGACGGGGTTGCGGCTGGTGATTCCGGACGCGCGAGGCACGGGGCAGTCGGGCAAGGCGGCCGGCGGCTACACGCTGGAGGGCCTGGCGAGGGATGTGCTGACGGTGGTGGACGCGGTGGGTGCGGAGCGCTTCACGGTGGTGGGGCACAGCATGGGTGGGCAGCTGGCGCAGTGGGTCGCGTCGGAGGTCCCCGCGCGGGTGGACGCGCTGCTGCTGCTCAACACGGTGCCGGCGTCGGGGTTGCCGCTGCCTCCGGACGCGGCGGGGCTGTTCCGCACGTCGGCGGGAGACCGCGAGAAGCAGAAGACCATCCTGGGGCTCGCGTGCAAGAAGCTGCTGCCGGAGCAGTTGGAGGTCTTGTTGAAGGACGCGGGCGCGGTGAGCGCGGCGTCGATTGAGGGCGCCTTCGATGCGTGGACGAAGGGTGGCATCCAGGAGCGGCTGGCGCGCATCGCGGCGCCGACGTTGGTGGTGTCCACGGATGACGCCTTCCTGCCGCCGGCCTTCTTGAGGGAGGCCGTGGTGGCGCCCATCCGGCGCGCGCGCATGGCCCACATTCCGGGCCCGGGTCACTATCCGCACGTGGAGCACCCCCAGGAGACCGCGGCGGTGTTGTCCGCCTTCCTGGCCGGCTCCGCGCCCGCCTGATTCCGGCTTCGAGGGAGGTATCACGATGGCCTGGAGCATGTCCTTCGACTACGACGCGCCGAACGATGTCGTGACGGCGAACTTCACGGACTGCGTCCTGGTGAATGAGGAGGATGTCCTGCGATGGCGGCGTGAGGTGGAGGTGCACCTCGCGCGCTACGCGGGCTCGGGCAAGGTGGACCTGCTCATCAACCTGGATGGGTTGGTGGTGAAGTTCACCGCGGGCCGGGTCTTCGGCAAGGAGCGCCGCGAAGTGCTCGAGCGCTACACACACCGCTCGTACCGCTTCGGTGGTGACGAGATGACGCGCATGTTCGTGCTCACCAGCGGCGCCATCAACGGCGCGGCGGTGAACCACTACCTGACGCGAGACGAGGCGCTCGCCGCGCTGAAGGCCGAGCGCGAGGCCTTGCGTCAGCGGGGCCCGTCTCCGTTCGGCGGTGGCTTCATCGGCGGCAAGGTCTGAAGCGCGAGGGCCCGCGCCCGGCGCATCACCTGTCGCACCTTCCTCCCAGCACCCATGGATGGACGCTGGGAGGACGCTCCCCATGGGATGTGTGTGTCATCGGCCTGACGAGGACCTGCCTCGTGGGGAGGTGTGGGGCAGGAGCCGGGCAGGCGGTCCTGGCGGGGAGCGTGGCCGGTTGCTTGGGAGGCCGCGTGCTTGTCGATATCGTGTGGCACCCGACATCGCTGAGAGGACGTCACCATGAACCGAGCGAACTCGATGCGCCTGGCCCTGCTCGCTGGCGCGCTGGTGCTGTCCGTGGGGTGCCATCTCGAGGAGCCCTTGGGGGTGAGCCCGGAGGCCACGGGCTCGCTGCGCGTGGTGACGGTGTTGCCGCGCTCGCTGCCATTGGACCAGGTGGCGAAGGTGGAGGTGACGGTGACGCCGACGCAGGGCGAGCCGGTCTCGACGGTCCTCGAGGGCGCGGGTGACTCCTGGGGCGGACTGATGAGGAGCCTGCCCCCGGGCCGCGTGGGCACGGTGAGGGCGCGGGTGCTGGACGCCGCGGACGGGGTGGTGGGAGAGGTGAGCGTGGCGGACGTGGAGCTGGAGAAGCACCGTCCCGCGCTGCTCGTGCTGGTTCCCCATCGGGTGAATCCCTCGTTGGGGAGCACGGCGCCCATCATCGATGCGGTGGTGGGCTCACGCGCCGCGGTGTCTCCGGGAGAGTCCATCCGGTTCCGGGTGGTGGCGCGGGGCGCGGAGCCCTCGGAGACGCTGACGTATGCGTGGGAGGCGGTGGAGGGACAGTTCGCCGACAAGGGTGTCTCGGATGCGGAGTGGACGGCGCCGCTGCGCCGCGGGCCGGATGCGTTGACCTTGAAGGTCATGGGGGCGCAGGGGGCGGTGTCCACGCTGCGGTTCTCCGTGGACGTGGCGCTCGGGGGTGGGTGGGGAGCTGCGCACGAGGCCTCGCTGGAGCGCGACCCGGTGGTGACGGAGCTGGGCGCCCGGCCGGGCTCCCAGGTGCGAGTGGGCACGCCGGTGGAGCTGGAGGTGACGGCGGTGGATGACGATGGGGACCTGCTCTCCTACGCGTGGACGTCCACCTGCGAGGGCGAGTTCGAGGACGCGACCTCACCGACGACGCGCTTCACGCCGATGGAGGCGCCCCAGGTCGCGTGTGACAATTGCCAGTTGAGCGTGAGGATTTCCGACAACGCGACGAGGGCCTCGCAGGTGCGCTCGTTGAATCTGTGCGTGACGAACCCCCAGCCGCCGACGCTCACGGAGGTGACGCAGTCCTCGGAGGACGCCTTCGCGGGGCAGTTGGTGCGGCTGTCCGCGTCCGCGACGGACCCGCAGGGGGAGCCGCTGACCTTCGCGTGGACGGCGAACACGGGGCTCCTGGGGAACATGGTGCGAGGGGCCGGAACGGGCTCGGCGGACTGGGTGATGCTGTCCTGCGCCCCGAGGGATGTGACGCCCACCATCACGCTGACCGTCACGAATGCCTCCGGGTTGAGTGTGACGCGAGTCCTGGTGGTGGAGTGGGAAGACCTGTGGTGTGACGAGCATGCGCCGTGTCCGGCGGTGTTGGGAGCCTCGACGGTGACGTTGACGGCGGACTGCACCACGGCGCAGACGGTGTGGATTCCGGACGGGTACACGCTCGACGGTGGCGGTCACGTGCTCAC
>NZ_AP026947.1:5037500-7167500 GCF_059738865.1 Myxococcus sp. MH1
GCTGGCGGAGATCATCGGGCAGAACCAGCTGCGCCTGTTGCGCTACGAGGACATCCTTCGCGGCCTGTGCGCCAACGCCCAGGCGCCGGTGTCCCTCATCGACAGCGTCTGTGACTTCGCGGTGCGCAGCGGCCTGCAGCTGACGGACGTGCCGCAGATGAAGGCCGCGCGCGTGCGCCTGTTCGGCCCCGAGGCCGCCGAGGCGCCGCCGGACCCGGGCCCCACCGCGCAGGAGGTGCTCCAGGAGATGGGCGGCGAGGTGGCGGACGAGAACGCCGCGCCCATGGAGGAGGGCAAGCGCCTGACGCTGGCCCAGCGGCTGATGAAGATGTCCATCGCGGAGAAGATCAAGCTGGCCACGCTGGGCAACAAGGAGGCCCGCGGCGCGCTCATCCGCGAGACGAACAAGCTGGTCGCCGTGGCCGTCATCCGCAGCCCGCGAATCACGGACGGCGAGGTGCTCGCGTGCGCCTCCAACCGCGCGATGATGGATGACGTGCTGCGCGTCATCTACAACAACCGCGAGTGGACCAAGAACATGAAGGTGAAGCTGGCCCTGGTGAAGAACCCCAAGGTGCCGCTCACCGTCACGATGAAGTTCCTCAACGCCCTGCGCGACGGCGAGCTCAAGGACCTGAGCCGCGACAAGAACGTGCCGGCCGCGGTGCAGACGTTCGCCAAGAAGCTGCTGGAGAAGAAGACCGCCCCCAAGAAGACCGACGACAAGTAGACGGGGCGGGGTGGGGGAGCCCTCTTTCAAAGAGGGCTTCGACCCCGGGTTCCACCGCCGCTCCAGCGCCTTGCGTCGAGCCAGTGGCGGGAGCGGCGTGGGGGCTGCCTCAGGCCGCCGCTTCGTCGGCGTCGTCGGCCACGGAGGAGGCGTTCTCCTCGAGCAGCTGCTGGGCGATGGCGAGCGCCTTCTTCGTCTTCTCGCGCAGCTTCTCGTCGTTCTTGATGCGCGCGTAGAGCTTGGTGACCCGCTCCTCGTTGCGCACGGCGGTGGCCTCCAGCTCGGCGATGCGGCGGCGCAGCTCGTCGGCCTCCTCGGCCGCGCGGGTGCCCTGCTCGGACAGCTCCGTCTGCGTCTGCTCCAGTTGGGAGCGCAGCTCCTCGGCCTCGCGCTGGGCGCTCTCCACCTGGCCGCGCAGGGTGTCGGCCTCCTCGCGCGCCGTCTGCACGTCGACCTCGAGCTGACCGGTGCGGTTGCGCAGCTCCTCCAGCTCCGCGTTGAGGCCCGCCGTCTGCGCGGCCTGCTGATCCAGCTCCTCCTGGAGCGTCGTCACCTGGGCGGCGGCGCCACGCGCCTCCTCCTTGGAGGTGGCGAGCTGCTGGTCCACGCGCTTGCGCTCCGCCGTCAGCGTGTCCACGCGGGTGGTGAGCGTCTTGATCTGCGCGTCGCGCCGGGCCATCTCCGACTCGGTCGTGCTGGACGCCTGCTCGAGCTCCAGGTGCTGGTCCTTGAGCTCGACGATCTCCTGGTCCTTCTGGTTCAGCTCCGTCTTGAGGCGGAGGATCTCCTTGTCGCGCTTGTTGACGGCGTCGCGCAGCGCGAAGGTGTCCTTGTCGTTCTTGCCGGTGGCGGCGCGGGCCGTCTCCAGCTCGGTGGCCTTGCCCTCCAGCTCGGCCTCCAGCTCACGCACCCGGTCCTCGGCCTGGGAGGCCGTGCCGCGCGAGTCCTCCAGCGCGGCCTGCAGCTCGGTCACCTTCGCGCGCAGGCTGCGCAGCTCGGCGGCGTCCGCGGCGGAGGTGACAGGCGCCGCGGCCACGGGCGCGCTGGTGGCCACCGCGGGCGTGCGCGCGGGCGGCGTCGGCGTGCGCGCGGGGGGCGGGGTGGTGGCCTTGGGCGGCTCGATGACCTTCAGCGGGGCGGGCGCCACCGGCGCGGTGGCGACGGGCATGAAGCCCACGACCGTCTTCTCCGAGTCGTCCAGCGAGTCCAGCGCATCGTCCGCGTCCGAGCCGAGCGCGTCCAGGCCGGAGAAGTCCTCCTCCACGCCCTCGACGACGGCGTCGGGCGGGGCCTCCACGGGCTCCTCGACGATGGCGGCGGGCTCGGGCTCCGGCGACGACATGTCGCTGAACGCCGCGTCCAGGTCCAGCTCCTCGCCGGCGACCGCGGGCTCCTCGTCCTCGCCGGTGTCGACGGAGATCTCCTCACCGAAGTCCGCCGTCATCGGCTCGTCGCCGAGCGCGTCCAGCGTGAGGCTCTCGTCGACCACGTCCTCGGAGACGGCCACTTCGGGGAAGCCGATGATGGCGCCCACGCGCTCGGTGAGCAGGTTGGCGTCCACCGGCATGGGCACGTACTCGTCCGCGTGCGCCTTCAGCTTGCGGTGCTGCGCGAAGCCATCCGGGTTGCCGACGATGACGATGGGGACGTTCTTGAGGTCGTCGTCCTTCTTCAGCTTGCCGCAGATGAGGTAGCCGTTCTGTCCGGCGGACAGCTCCACCGCCAGCACGACGAGGTCGGGCCTGTCGCGGCGAATCTGCTCCACGCTGCCCTTGCCGTCCGCGGTGTCCTCCACGGTGAAGCCCCGTCCTTCCAGGACGGGCCTCAGGGTGGCTGCGAGGGCGGTGTCGCTCTTTTCGACGATCAGGATTTTCTTGGACATGTAGGAACGGCCCGACCTGGGTGCGGCGCGCGCGGGCGCCACGGGTGACGGTGGCGCGCGAGGAAAGAAGCGCCGTCGAGGCTATCGGCCATGTCAGGGACCGTCAAATGTTCGGGCCGTACGAAACTCCGCCCGCAGGGCAGTCGGGCAGGCGCCACGGCGCGCGCAACAGCACGCTTCAGGGAAACGACGCGGGCTCGACAGAGACGGCGGGGCGCGAGCGCGCGGGCATCGGGAGTGTCTGGTACGAGTAATTCCCGTCCGCGGACTCCATCGCCCGGGGCGTGCTGGCCAACGCGGCGCCGTGCTCGCGCTCCTCGAGCATGCGCAGGATGTCACGCTCGTCCATGTCGGTGACCATCTCGTAGACGACCTCGTGATCCCGCCAGGTCACGATGTTGAAGCCCTGCGCGGAGTCGACCTCCACCGCGGGCAGCGCCTGGGGACGGGGGCTCGACTCGTCCGGCACCACGAACACGCCGAGCCGCCGGCTGGGGCCACCCTCGTCGGGGAGCGTCTCGTAGCTGATGTACGCCACTTCGCGGCCGTTGAGGATGGAGATGCGGCCGCCCAGCGGCTTGGCGCGAGGCAGCTGTGGCAGCGCGACGCGAGGGTCCACCGTGCCCTTGAACCACGTCTCCAGCTGCTCGGAGTTGGACGCGGTGACTTCGTACGGCAGCGGACGCTTGAAGCGCAGGACCAGCTCTTCCTTCGCCAGCCGCTCGCGCTTGCCCGCCTGATACGCGGACCAGCCGCTCGTCACCGTCACCACCACCAGGGCGACGGCGCCCGCGCGCAGCCAGACCCCATATTGCGCGCGGCGGTGCTCCTGGTGGAGCCCCTGGGCGATGCCCGCGCGGAGCGAGGCCGGGGCCTGCATTCGCTGCACGGAGTGTCTGGCGGCCCGCCGCAGGGCGAGCTGCATGTTCCGCTCTTCCTCCACGCGGCGCTGACATCCAGCGCACGCGGAGAGGTGGGATTCGAGGTCGACCCGCTCCTCCGGCTGGAATTCGCCGTCGAGGTACGGATACAGAAGCCGTTCGAGTTCCTGGCAGGTCATGGGCGCGCGGTAGGAACCTGTTTCTACCCCGTCTTCTTCCTTTGACGATACTCTTCGAGGTTCGCCGGGGGCTCCGCGCCCTCTCCCTCGTGGCGGAAGACACCCTGGCCCACCGCGTACTCGCGCAGCGTCTTCTGCAGGAGCTTGCGGCCTCGGAACAGGCGGCTCATCACGGTGCCGACAGGGCACTCGAGGATCTCGGCGATCTCCTTGTAGGAGAACTCCTGCAGGTCCGCGAGGATGACCACCAGCCTGAAGTCGATGGGCAAGGAGTCGATGGCGCGCAGCACGTCGTCCGACAGGAGCCGGTCGAAGAAGTACTGCTCCGGGTTGGCCGCGAAGTCCGTCGCGTCCCGGCTCACGAAGCGCTCGTGCACCGCCTCGCGCTCGACGCCCTCCACCACCGTGCGCTCCTTCACCTTGCGCCGGTAGCGGTTGATGAACGTGTTGGTGAGGATCTTGAAGAGCCAGGCCTTGATGTTGGTGCCCCGCTCGAACTTGTCGAAGAAGCGGTAGGCCCTCATGCAGGTGTCCTGCACCAGGTCCTCGGCATCGCGCTCGTTCTTCGTCAGGCGCAGGGCCGCCGAATAGAGCGGGTCCAGGTGGGCCAGCGCCAGTTCCTCGAATTCCTGCTTCGTCCGGTTGGGTTGTCTGAAATCCAACATGTCCCGCCTTCCAGAGGCCCGAAACAATTGGGGAATGAGTTGTCGCCTGCCCATCAATGTATGCACGGGAACAGAACTGGCAACAACGGCTTCCCAGTCACACCCGCCCGTCCGGTCGCTTCGGGTACGCCAGACTCCCGACGGGGAACTTTATTCCCCATTTTCAATAACGAAGGGGAGACGGGATGTCGCCATCCACGCCTCCCCCTCGGGAAGTGCCCTGCCTGTCAGGCTGCTGGGCGGGCTACTTGCGCGCGAGCGCCTCGGAGATGGAGAGGTACTCGTACCCCAGGTCCTTGGCGACGGCCTCGTAGGTGACGTGGCCGTTGTAGGTGTTCATCGCACGGGCCAGGGCGCGGTCCGACTTCACGGCCTCCACCAGGCCCATGTCGGCGATCTTCCGCGAGTAGGGACGGGTGGTGTTGGTGAGGGCGTACGTGGACGTCTGGGGGACGGCGCCGGGCATGTTGGCGACGCAGTAGTGGACGACGCCGTGCACCTCGAACGTCGGGTTGTCGTGCGTGGTGGGCTTGCAGGTCTCGATGCAGCCGCCCTGGTCCACCGCGACGTCGACGACGACGGAGCCCGGGGTCATCTCGGAGATGAGCGACTCGGAGACGAGCTTGGGGGCCTTGCCGCCGGGGATGAGCACCGCGCCCACGACCAGGTCGGCCTCGCGCACGGAGGCGGCGATGCTCTCCGTGTCGGAGGCGAGCACGCTGACGCGGCCGAGGAACACGTCGTCCAGGTAGGTCAGGCGCTCCAGGTTGACGTCGAGGATGGTGACCTCGGCGCCCATGCCCACGGCGACCTTCGCGGCGCACAGGCCGACGACGCCGCCACCGATGACGGTGACGCGGCCGCGGCGCACGCCGGGCACGCCGCCCAGCAGGATGCCCTTGCCACCGTGCGCCTTCTCCAGGCACGCGGCGCCCACCTGGATGGCCATCTTCCCGGCCACCTCGGACATGGGCTTGAGCAGGGGGAGGCTGCCGTCATCCAGCTGCAGCGTCTCGTAGGCGACGGCCGCCGCCTTCTTCTTCACGAGCGTCTTCGTCAGCTCCGGGTCCACGCCGGCCAGATGGAAGTACGTGTAGATGATCTGCCCGGGCTGGATGCGCTCGTACTCCGGCGCGATGGGCTCCTTCACCTTGACGATCATCTCCGCGCGCTTCCAGACCTCGTCCGCGCTGGCGACGAGCGTCGCGCCCACGCGCTGGTACTCCGAGTCGGGGATGCCAGAGCCGACGCCGGCGTTCGTCTCGACCAGCACCGTGTGGCCCGCGCTCGTGAGCGCGCGCACGCCCGCAGGCACCATGCCGACGCGGTACTCACGGGTTTTGATCTCCTTGGGAACTCCGACGATCACGACTTGCCTCCGAGAGGGGGACTGAAAAAGCGCGCGGACCCTAACGGGGCCCCCAGAGGGAATCAAGGCGTCCGCCCAAGCGGTGCACATGTCACCGGTGAGCCTTTGTTACCTCGGAGGGATGACGCGCGGCGTTGAATGCAGTGCGTCCGATGACGGTTCGCCATCGAAACAGAAGGGGGGCCGGTGGTAGTTAGCGTCCCCATGACGTCCGCGCCGAAGCTGCTGTTCGCCGACCCCAAGGGCCGGGTGATGGAGCATCCCTACCTGCTGGCCACGCTGCGCAGCGGAGAAGAGCTCGTTCCTCCCCAGGACAAGCCCATCCCGCTGCCGTCCGCCGGGCGGCTGGTGCACCTGCCGGGCAGGCTGCCCGTGGGCCTGCACCCCGACACGGGGGAACTGGAGCTGGTGCGGCAGATGAACGTGGGTGGCAAGACGTTCGTCCCCAACGCGGTGGGCGCGCTGCTGCCCCCGGGCTACACGCGCACGTTCCTTCCGGGCGAGGTGAAGGGAGACGGGCCGGTGCTGCCGCAGTGGGCGTATACGGCGGCGGCGTGGGGGAAGGATGGGCCGGTGGCGTGGGCCATCCACACGGACCGCCGTTCGCATTGGGATCCGGAGCGCTACTCCACGCCGGACATGAAGGCGCTCGTGGACGCGCACATGAAGCGCTTCCCGGACAACCGCGTGCTCAAGCAGCTCAAGACGTGCGCGCTGTTGTACCGGTGCTTCACGTCGCAGAACACGTTCTACGTCCGCGACGAGGCGGCCATCCCCGCGTCGGTGATGTGCAACGCCAGATGCGTGGGCTGCATCTCCGACCAGCCGGCGGACGGTCCTCCCGCGTCGCACGAGCGCATGGATGACGGGCCCACCGCGGAGGAGATGGGCGCCATCGGCCTGTTCCATCTGGAGAACGCGCAGGGCCGCACCATGGTGAGCTTCGGCCAGGGCTGCGAGGGCGAGCCGCTCACGCGCTGGAAGTTCATCGCGGAGTCCATCCGCTACATGCGCGCGCGCACGCAGAAGGGCTCCATCAACATCAACACCAACGCCAGCCTCACCCAGGGCCTGGAGGCGCTGCTCGACGCGGGCCTGGACGCCGTGCGCGTGTCGCTCAACGCGGCGACCAAGGGCCTCTACGAGGCGTACTACAAGCCGGTGAAGTACGGCTGGGAGGACGTGGAGGCGTCCATCGCCCTCGCGCGCGAGCGCGGCGCGTACCTGGCGCTCAACCTGCTCCTGTTCCCCGGCGTCACGGACCGCGAGGGCGAGGTGAAGGCGCTCGAGCGGCTGGTGAAGAAGTACCGCGTGGACCAGGTGCAGACGCGCTCCCTGGCCATCGATCCGCTCCAGTACCTGGAGGCCGCGCGCGACGTGGGCGCCGGTGGAGAGCCGGTGGGCGTGCGCACGCTGCTGCAGCGACTGAAGGCGGCGCGGCCCGGCATCATCATCGGCAACTTCGCGCGGGGACTCGAGGAGCGCGAGAACGCCGCGGGGCGCGGGTAGGGCGCTCGACTCGGGAGGATGGGGCCCGGTGAGGAGGGCCCTTCATCCAGGACGGGACGACGTGGGCGGAGGGCTACTCGCCGCCGGGGGGCATCAGCTCCTTGGCCACCAGGTTGCCCATCACGGCGTCCTTGGGGATGTAGCCGTCGGCGCCAGCCTCGCGGCAGATGCGCTGGAGCTCCTCGACATTCTCGCCGGAGCACAAGAGCACCTTGATGCCCTTGAAGAGGCTGTTGCTCTTGATGAAGCGGCAGAACTGCTCGCCGTTCACGTTGGGCATGCGCACGTCCAGCAGCACCAGGTCCGGACGCGTCTGCTTCTTGAGGATGATCTTCGTGGCCTTGTCCGCGGTGTCCGCGACGTGGACCTCGAAGCCCTTGGCGACCAGGTCCGCCTCGATGATCCGCGCGGTCATCTCACTGTCGTCGACGATGAGGATGCGCGGCTTGCGGCCGCCCGTGCTGGGCGCGGCCTTGAGGCCCGTGGAGGCGATGGGCGCGGGCGCGGCGGGGGCCGCCTGGGGGGCCTCCGTGGGGGCGGGCGCGGCGGGAGCGGGGACGGCGGCGGGGACACCCAGGGCGGGGGCGCCGATGAGGTTCATCACGCCGCTGATGACGGCCTCCAGGCCGCCGCTCTTGAGGATGTAGCCGTCCGCGCCGGAGGCCTTCGTCTTGCCGGCCAGCTCCGCCTCCGAGATGTCGGAGTAGAGCACCAGCTTGGAGGTGACCTTCTTCTGGCTCCGGAGGTACTCGACGACGTCGTCGCCGAACATCTCCGGCATGTTCACGTCCATGAGGATGAGCGCGAACGGCCCCTCGGAGAGCTTCTGGTTGAGGCTCGTCAGGTCCTGGGCCCCGCTCACCTGATAGCCGGCGGCGGTGAGGGCCCGGACGGTGAGCTCCACCAGCATCGGGCTGTCATCAATGACCAGTACGCGCGACATCGTCCTCCTCAAAGGATTCGGGGTGGAACCCTACACCTTTGGTTCAGCGCGGACCATCGAAACGGCGAGCGGCCGGCCAGCTTGATGCCGACACTTGACCGGTTTTCGTCCCCTCCGGATACTCGGACGCCTTGACCACGACCTCGACTCCCCTCCAGCGAGCACTCCGGATGGCTCCGGACCGCGCCGTGGCCGTCCAAGCCCGACCGGAGCAGGAGTTCTTCTGCTTCCGGGTGGGAGACCTGCGGCTCGGCGTGCCCAGCGAGAACGTCCTCGAGGTGTTCCGCGCCGGCCTGCTCACCCCCCTGCCGAGGACGCCCTCCTTCATCATGGGCGTCACGGGCCACCGCGGCGAGGTGCTGCCTGTGGTGGACCTCCTGCGCTTCCTCTCCAAGGGCGAGGCGCGCATCGGTCCCCGCACGCGCCTGTTCATCGGCATCACCGGGAGCATCGTCGCCGGGGTCGTCGCCGACACGGTGCTGGGCCTGCGCCGCATCCCCGTGGCGGACATCCTCCCACCGCCGCTGGGCGGTGACGCGGCGGCCGAGCACCTGATGGGCGTGGTGCCGGGCGCCACGCCGCAGGACAGCATCAACCTGCTCAACTTCTCCAAGCTCTTGCAGACGGCCAGGCAGCGCGCGGTGGCCCGATGAACGACGAGTCGCTCGACCTGGAGGAGAAGGTGGAGGAGGTGGACATCCTCTTCTTCGAGATCGGCGGGGGCGTGTTCGGCACGGACGCGTCGCAGGTGCTGCGGATCGATCGCTCGTTGCCGGAGGACATCACCCTGCCGGAGCTGGGCCTGTTGCACCGGGGCAACCGCGCGCTGGTGTTCGACACGCCGGAGGGCGAGGGCCACCTGAAGGTGGACGCCGTCCGGGGCGTGCGCCCCATCCCCGTGACTCAACTTCGCCGCATGCCCCCCACGGCGGGCGCGGCCGCTTATGCCGTCGGTGTGTGCCTGGAAGAAGCCCGCACCGTGTTGCTGATTGACCTGGTGGAGACCGCCAGGACCCGAGGAACTCAAGGAAGGCACTGACCGCAATGTCCCTGGACACCCCCAACGAGAAGCCCACGTCCAAGGCCCGTTCCGCCCGGAAGGCCCCTGCCTCCAAGGCGGCCGGTGCCGCCGCGCCCGCGGCCCCCATCCCCCACAAGGCCTTCACCGACACGCTGTTGACGGTGCTCGCCGGCAACCTCCAGGCCCGCGTCCCCAAGGAGCTGGTGGGCGAGGGCGGCGAGGAGCTGGCCCACCTGCTCAACCAGGTGCTGGACAACTTCGCCAGCTCCGAGCACCGCAAGCACGTGGCGGCGCAGGAGATCGACCAGGCCCTGGACGCGCTCATCAGCCTGGTGCGCGAGGGCGATTTGTCCCGGTGGAACACCACCACCGAGGACCCCCAGCTGGGACCGCTGCTCGAGGGCTTCGGCAAGGTCATCGAGACGCTGCGCACGTTCGTGCGGGAGATCAACGAGGCGGCGCTGAGGCTGTCCTCGTCCGCCAACCAGGTGCTCGCGGCGTCCACGCAGCACGAGACGTCCTCCACGGAGCAGGCCGCCGCCATCCACGAGACGACGGCGACCATGGAGGAGCTCAAGCACGCCTCCGCGCAGATCGCCGAGAACGCGGGCAGCGTGGCGCGCGTGGCCGAGGAGACGCTGGGCGCGGCGCGCGCGGGCCGGGGCGCCATCGGTGAGTTCATCCAGGCGATGCAGCAGATCCGCAGCGACGGCGTCGCGGTGGCGGACTCCATCGCCAAGCTGTCCAAGCGCGTGGAGCGCATCGGCACCGTGGTGGAGGTCATCGACGAGATCGCCGACCGCTCGGACCTGCTCGCGCTGAACGCGGCGCTCGAGGGCAGCCGCGCCGGTGAGGCGGGCAAGGGCTTCTCCATCGTCGCGGCGGAGATGCGCCGCCTGGCGGAGAACGTCCTGGACTCCACCAAGGAGATCAAGAACCTCATCACGGAGATCCGCGAGGCCACCGCCGCGGCCGCGGGCGCCGCCGAGGCGTCCAAGTCCGCCACCGAGTCGGGTGAGAAGCTGGGCGCCGTCGCCGCGCAGGCCGTCGAGGGCATCCTCGCCGGCGTGCAGGAGACGAGCGACGCCGCTCGCGTCATCAACCTCGCCACGCAGCAGCAGCGCACGGCCACCGAGCAGGTGGTGGCGTCCATGGCGGAGATCGAGGACGTGACGCGTCAGACGACGCAGGCGTCGAAGCAGGCGACGGGCGCGGCCGCGGAGCTCACGCAGCTGGCCGCTCGTCTCGCGGAGCTCATCAAGCGCTTCAAGGCCGACTAGCTCTTCCGGGAAGGGGAGGGTGCGCAGCACTCACCGCCCATGGACACCGAGGCTCTCAAGAAATCCCTCCTGAAGAAGTTCCAGGAGGTCACGGCCGACCGCCTCCAGAAGATTCAGCTGGGCGTGTTGGACCTGGAGAAGGAAACCGCGGACCAGGCCGCGGACGACGTCGCGCGCGAGCTGCACACGATGAAGGGAGAGGCCCGCATGCTGGGCCTCGCCGCCATCGGTCAGCTCGCCCACGCGGCGGAGGACGTCCTGCGCGCCGAGCGCGAGGGACGCACGGCCACGGAGATCGCCACGGACGTCATGCTCCGTGCCTGCGACGTCCTGTCGGACCTCATCGAGGACCTGTCCGGTGCCAACACCGGCACGCCCGCCAGCGAGGACATGGTCCGCGCGCTGGCGGAGGTCTCCGGTCAGGCCGCGCCCGCCATCCCCGGCGCGAAGCCCCCGCCGCCCGCGCCCGCCCCCATGGTGGCCGCGCCGGTGCAGGCGCCCGTGGTCCGGGCTCCGGCGGTGGAGGCGCCCGTCATCGCCGCGCCCGTGGCCCATGCTCCCGCGCCCGCGTCGGGCCGCGCGGAGGAGGAGGCCCCGAGCGCCGCCAAGTCGGCCATCGCCGACCGCACCATCCGCGTCAACGTGGAGGTGCTGGACTCGCTGGGGCTGCTCGCCGGCGACCTGCTGGTGGAGAGCGCCCGGGGGCGGCTGCGCAGCTCCGAGACGGAGGAGCTGTTCGAGCGCTTCAGCCGCATGGGCGACCGGTTCCTGCGCCTGGCGGAGGCGCTGGACATCCCGCTGGAGGTGCGCGCGCAGCTGGACCGCGTCGAGAGCGACCTGCACATGCTGCGCGACGATGCGTTCCGCTTCGTGCGGCGCAACGACGACGGGATCAACACGCTGCACGGCAACCTGTCGAAGATGGCGGACCACGTGGCCGAGGCCCGGCTGGTGCCGCTGTCCACGGTGTTCGACGCCTTCCCGCGCGCGGTGCGCGACATGGCGCGCACGCAGACGAAGGAAGTGGACCTGCTCATCGAGAACGCCGACATCGGCGTGGACCGGTCCATGCTGGGCGACGTGCGCGACGCGCTGGTGCACCTCTTGCGCAACTCGGTGGACCACGGCCTGGAGTCCCCGGACACGCGCCAGGCGCTGGGCAAGCCGCAGACGGGCCGCATCCGCATCCGCGTGCGTGTGGACGGCGACATGCTGCACATCGAGGTGGAGGACGACGGGCGCGGCATCGACCCGGAGCGCCTGCGCCAGGTGGCCATCAACAAGCGCCTCATCACCGCGGTGCAAGCCGCCTCGCTGTCGGAGCGCGAGGCCATCGAGCTCATCTTCCGTCCGGGCTTCTCCACCCGCGAGCAGGTCAGCGAGCTGTCCGGCCGCGGCGTGGGCATGGACGTGGTGAAGCGCAAGGTGGAGACGCTCGGCGGCTCCGTCGGCGTCAACAGCCGCATCGGCCGTGGCACCACCATCACCCTGCGGCTGCCCCAGTCGCTCGCGTTGATGAAGGTGCTGCTGGTGCGCCTGGGCGACGACGTCTACGGCATGCCCGCCGCGGACGTCGAGGCCGTGATGCGCGTCAAGCCGGAGGACCGGCTGGAGATCTTCGGCACCCTCGCGGTGCGCCACCGGGGCAAGCCCACGGCGCTCGTCGCGCTGGGGCCGCTGCTCGGCCTCAACGGCGGCAACCGCTTCGACAAGCCGCCGGCCGTCGTCGTGCGCCACGGCGAGGACCACGCGGCGCTGGTCGTCGACGGCTTCGTGGACGAGCGCGAGGTGGCGGTGAAGCCGTGCGGCGGTGAGTTCCTCAAGGGCGCGCCCTTCATCGCGGGCACCGCCGCGCTGGAGGACGGCCGCATCGCCGTGCTGCTGCACGTCCCGGACATCATGGCGGAGGTGCGCCGCATGGCGCGGCCCGTCACCCAGGCTCCGGCCGCCAAGCGGCTCCGGGTGTTGCTGGTGGACGACTCGCCCATTGCCCGCGCCACCGAGGGCGCGCTCGTCAAGGCGCTGGGGCACATGGTGGAGGAGGCGCAGGACGGCGAGGAGGCCTACGGCAAGGTGCAGAACAACACCTACGACCTCATCCTCACCGACGTGCAGATGCCGAAGATGGACGGCTTCTCGCTCGCGCGCAGGCTGAAGTCGACCCCCGCCGTGGCACGCATCCCCGTCATCATCCTGTCGTCGCTCGCCTCGCCCGAGGACAAGCGGCGCGGCCTGGATGCGGGCGCTGACGCGTACCTCGTCAAGGGAGAGCTGGGCGTGGAAGTGCTCGCCCAGGCCATCGATCGGCTGACCTGAGGAGCGGCGTTTGGGCGGACCGGTCGCGGCGGCGATGGCGTTCAGGGTGCTCATGGTGGGCAAGGGGCTGCGCGCGCTCGCGGCCCGGGGCCTGTTCGACGGCGAGTCGCTCGTCCCGGTGGGGCCCGCCGAGGTCGACTTCCCCGGCGCGCTCGTCGCCGTGCAGCGTCACTTCCCGGACGTGGCGCTGGTGGACCTCACCGGCCTGGAGGCGCTGGAGGCCATCGAGCAGGTGATGGCGGGGCGGCCCGTGCCCGTGCTGGCGCTCCACCCCGGGGCCCTCACCGGCCAGGAGGCCTTCCAGGCCATGGCCCTGGGCGCGCTGGACGTGATGGAGCGCCCCGCGATTCCGGGCCCGGAGTTCTGGGCCCACGTGTCGCGCAAGCTGGTGATGCTGGCCCAGGTGAAGGCCGTGCGGCAGACCCAGACGCGCCCCTCGGCGAAGCTGCCCAAGGAGGACCTGCCCGCGCCGCCCTATCCCCTGGTGGCCATTGCCGCCTCCCTGGGGGGGCCCAAGGCGGTCGCACAGGTACTGCGGAAGATTCCACGAGACTTTCCCGCGCCCATCGCCTACTGCCAGCACATCAGCGAGGGTTTCACGGAGGGCCTCGCGCACTGGCTGACGATGGAGACGGCGCTGGGAGTGACGGAGGCGGAGCACGGCATGGTGATGGTGCCCGGGACGGTGTACATCGCCCCGTCGGGCAGTCACCTGTTGGTGCGACCCGAGGGCAGGTTGGAGCTGGACTCGGGGCCCGCGCTCCGTGGATTCCGGCCCTCGTGTGACATGCTGCTCACTTCGGCCGGGGAGTCCTTCGGCTCGCGCTGTGTCGGAGTCATCCTGACGGGAATGGGGCGGGATGGGGCTCGGGGGATGAAGGAGATCCGGGAGCGGGGAGGGCGGACCATCGCCCAGGATGAGAGCACGTCCGCGGTGTGGGGCATGCCTCGCGAGGCGGTGTTGCTCGGGGCGGCGCAGGAGGTGCTGCCGCTGGAGCGCATCGGCCCCACGTTGGTGCAGTGGGTGGAAGCGTGCTGAACGTGAGCAACAAAGTGCTTCAGCAGCTCGCCGCGCTCCTCCTGGAGCGCGCGGGGCTGAAGATCACCCCGGATGGGTTCCACAGCCTGCGGCTGGCCCTGTCCACCCGCATGCCCGTGCTCGGCATCGAGGAGCCGGAGCGCTACCTCCAGCGCCTGACGGGCGTGGGAGGCGAGGAGGAGCTGCGCTCGCTGTTGCCCCTGGTGACGGTGGGGCACACGGAGTTCTTCCGCGACGCCAAGCAGTTCCGCGCGCTGGAGAAGAGCGTGCTGCCGGACCTGCTCGCCCGCGCGCGGCGGGAGATGCGCAAGGTGTCCATCTGGTCCGCGGGCTGTGCGACGGGCGAGGAGCCCTACAGCATGGCCATGGTGCTGGCGGAGCTGGGGGCGCTGTCCGCGGAGGTGGACCTGTGGGCCACCGACCTGAACCTGGCCGCGGTGGAGGCCGCCCGGCAGGGGAGGTTCTCCACGCGCCGGAGCATCAGCATCCATCCGGAGCGGCTGGCCCGCTTCTTCCGCCCCGTCGAGGATGGCCACGAGGCGCTGCCCGCGCTGCGTGAGTACATCCGCTTCGATGGACAGAACCTGGCGGTCCCCGTCTTCGACAAGGTCGCGCTGAACTCGCTGGACCTCATCCTCTGCCGCAACGTCATCATCTACTTCGACCTGCCCACCATCCGCGGGCTGATGGACCGCTTCCTGAGCGCGCTCCGGCCCGGGGGGCTCTTGTTCCTCGGGTACTCGGAGAGCCTCTTCAAGGTCTATGACCGCTTCGAGATGATCGAGGTCGACGGCGCCTTCGTGTACCGGCGCCCGCCCAGCGACAAGGGCTACCGTCCGCCGCCGCTGCGCATCCACCCGTACCCCGTCTCCACCGA
Source organism: Myxococcus sp. MH1 (assembly GCF_059738865.1). Classification (NCBI taxonomy): domain Bacteria; kingdom Pseudomonadati; phylum Myxococcota; class Myxococcia; order Myxococcales; family Myxococcaceae; genus Myxococcus; species Myxococcus sp. MH1. The sequence continues at coordinate 5,052,192 of NZ_AP026947.1, forward strand.
GCCGCCGGCCCGCGCGCCGGAGCCCGAGCCCTTCTCCCCGGCCGTCTACGCCCGCCCCGCGGTCGAGCTGGCCCAGGGCGCCCGTCCTCGCGCGAGCACCCCGGACACCGCGTCCACCCGAGGTCCCGGCGCGCTCTCCGGTGCCTTCCCGGCCGTGCGCCCGCTGCCCGCCGCGTCCACGACGCAGGCCTCCGGCACGCAGCCGCCCGCGACGACGAAGACCAACGACCTGGGCCGTCCCCGCGTCACCGTGGAGCTGCCGGCGGTGAGCGCCGCGGACGCGGTCCGCACGCGTCCCACCGTGGAGCTGCCGGCGGTGTCCGCGCCCGCGCGCACCGTCACCGGTGAGCTTCCCGCCGCCACCGCGTGGCCCAAGCTGCTGCCTCCCGCGGAGCGGCTGGCCATGGCGGTGCGGAAGATGACGCAGGGGGACTTCCCCGCCGCCATCCAGGGCGTGCAGCGCCTGCTGGTGGACGAGCCGAGTGATCTCGACGCGCTGCTCACGCTGGGCAATCTCTACTCGCTCACCGGCCGCATCACCGAGGCGCGGGAGGCGTTCGCCCAGGCCATCCAGCGCGAGCCGCTGTGCGTGGAGGCGCGCGTGTTCGGTGGCGTGGCCGCGCTGCAGGCCGGGGAGCTGCGGGAGGCGCGCTCGGAGCTGGGCAAGGCGCTCTTCCTGGAGCCCACGCTCGCCATCGGCCACTACCTGCTGGCACAGGTGCAGGAGCGCAGCCACGACTCCGAGGCGGCCCGTCGCAGCTACCGCAACGCGATTGCGCAGCTGCGCTTCCCCCAGCGCACGCTGGCGGGGCACTACCCGGAGATGCTGGACTCGGCCGAGGCCATCTCCCGCGCGGCGCGCTATGCGCTCGCCGCGCTGGAGGAGCAGCCTCCGCACTGAGTGTCGCGCGGAGGCGGAGGGCCCTCAGTCCAGCGAGGACTTCACCTGGTCCAGCGACTTGCTGGGGTCCAGCACGGCGCCGAACTTCTTCTGGAGGTAGGACTTGGCCTGCCCGCGCAGGAGCATGCCCGGGTCCGTGCCCTCGCCCTCGACGGCCTTGTCGGTGATGACGAACGAGGCGTCCAACTGGATGCCCATCACCTTGCCGACAATCTTGGCGCCCTCGCCCTGCCAGTCGGCCTTCACTCCGTACTTGCCACCCCAGTACCGGAGGAGCTCCTCGACGCGCTGCTTCACCTGGTCCTTCGGCAGGGAGTGGGGGATATCGAACTTCAGCATGCCCATGGCACGGCTCCTGATTTCAGTGTCCTGGCCATTCGTTTATCGACGCCGGGCCGAGAAGGGAACCGCCGAGTCGCCCTTGAGCGCACGAATGTCAACGGCCCGGCGCATCACTCCTGGACGCGGCGCGAGCGCTTGAGCTTCACCGGCGGATCTCCCGGCCGGCCCCAGCGCGTCATGTAGGGCGCCAGGTTGAACTTCTCCGCCGTGCGCGGCGAGCTCATCGGCCGCACCTTGCCCAGCACCTTGCGCTCCTGGAACGGCCTGTCGTGCAGCCCCAGGACCCACATGAAGTTGGCCACGCTCGCGGGGTCCCTGCCGTCCACCGCGTACTTGTCATTGAGGTGGGCGATGCGCTTCAGGCCCTCGTCGGGCGTGGCGCTCCACTCGAGGATCTTCTTGCCCCACAGCATGCGCAGGTAGTTGTGGATGCGGCCGCGCTCCAGGAGCTCGCGCTGCGCCGCGTTCCACAGGCCGTCCGCCGTGCGCGCGTGCTCCAACTGCTCCAGGGAGTACAGGTGCTCGCGCGGGTCCTTCTGGTGGGTGGACAGCGTCTCGCGCGCCCAGCCCGGCAGGGACTCCACGGAGAGCTGCTTGTCCTCGGGCGTGTGGAAGCAGAAGTTGAAGCCCAGCTCGCGCCGCACCAGCAGCTCCTCGAGGAAGCTCCTCACCGCGGGGTGGTCCGTGCCACGCGCGCGGATGGCCGCCCGGGCCGCCTCGCCCGCGAAGAGGTTGCCCCAGTGGAAGAAGGGGGACAGGCCGGACTGGTGCGCGCGGCCGGGGTCATTGCGCTCGGTGTCGTAGCCGTCGAGCTTGCCGTGGAGGAAGGCCTCCAGCGTCTTGAGCGCCGCCTTGCGTCCACCGCGCTCCTCGAGCGCCGCCACCTTGTGGTCGATGTGGAAGGCGGACAGCTCCTGCCGGGCCTGCTTCGCGTCGGCCAGCTCGAAGTCCGGCTCCAGGGCGCGCCCCGCGGCCGCGGCCTTCACCGGACGCGCGCGCAACGTCCGTCCAAGGTACTCGGGCCACAGCTTCTGGAGCTTGGGGCGCAGCGTGTACGCGCCGGCCTGCACCGTGGGGATGCGCTGCATGGGCACCACGCACGAGGCGTCCACCGCGAACAGCGGCACATCCAGGGCCTTGGCCGCGCCTCGCAAGTGGCCGGGGATGATGTACGTGGGGAAGAGGTCGGACACCACCGCCGCCGCGCGCCGTCCCAGCTCCGCCAGTCGGGGGCGATGCTGCTTCGTCGTGCGCGGCAGCTCCAGCCAGTAGGGCAGGCCGCGCGACGCGAAGGCCGACGCGAGGTCCGCCATGCCCTCCAGCGCCCACGCGTGGAGCCGGTCCGATGCATGGGGGTAGTCCGGACGCAGCGCTTGATACACGACGACGGGCAACCCCAGGTGGTTGCCCAGCGCGATGGCCGCATCGAGCGCGTGGTTCTCCTCGGCGCGATGGTTGACCATGCACCAGTACAGGACGAAGTCCCGACGTGAGGAGGGCAGGGGGACATCCTTGATGACGACCACACGAGCGGAGTCGACATCGAGCTCGGACCACGAGAACCCGTTGGGCATGATGTGCACGGATGCCCGAGGTCGCTCCGGGTCGCGAGGGAATTGAAGCAGCCGTGCACGAATGCCGTGCCCGTGACGCTTCGAGCCACCGAGACACACTTCCACCCGCCCAGGTGCGCGCAAAAAACACCACCCGGGCCTGGGTTGTGGTCTTGTGTCGTTTGGACCCAAGGAGTCCTTGCGTGTCACCTCTGCGAAACTGGCTCTGTCTCTGCTCCGTCTTCACGCTGCTGCTCGCGACGCCCGAAGGCGCGCGCGCCCAGGTGGGCTCGTCGTACCCGTCGGAGCCGGCTCCGGCGCAGCCCGCGTATCCTCCGCAGGATCCCGCGCCCTCGACTCCGCCGGAGCCGTCGCCGCTGCCGCCCGTGGACCCGTACGCCGACCCTCGGATGGCCGAGCCGCCGCCGTCGAACACCGTGCCGGCCACTCCTCCGAACCCGGCGACGATGCCTCGCGTGGACAACCCTCCACAAACGTCAGACGTGCCGCGCGCGGACGCGCCGGACCTGCGCCAGTCACCGCTGACGCAGGACGGCACGCCCGCGTCGCTGACGCCGTCGGCCTCGGCCACGCCGCCGCCGTATGTGGACAGCGGCGCCATCCTGGATGGGCGTCAGCGCCTGGGGCCCTTCCTGTCGGGGCCGGGCAGCTTCCGCTTCATCGCGCATCACACCGCGCTGGGCGCGCTGGGTGGCTTCTTCACGCAGGCGTTCGCCAATGACTTCGACTTCGACCAGAGCTCGCGCGAGGCGATGCTGGCCGGCACGTTGATTGGCGCGGGCCTGGGCTTCGGCGCGTCCTCCTGGTGGCAATTCAACAACTGGGTGGACAAGCCCATGGCGTCCTTCACCATCATCAACTCGGGCGTGGGCGGCGCCTTCATGGCCGGCTTCATGGACCTCTTCACCCAGGACGCGGGGGTGCTCACCTGGTCCGCGTTCCTGGGCGCGGAGCTGGGCGCGTGGCTGACGGCGGGGCTCGGCGGCGGGCAGCTCCCGCTGAACGACGGCCTGTTGATCTCCTCCGGCGCGGGGTGGGGCGCGGCCTACGCGGCGCTGCTGCTGGCCGTCATCCACTTCTCCGGAACGGACATCTCCTCGAAGACGTGGCGGGACACGCTGCTGCTCGCGCCGGGCATCGGCGCGGGCGCGCTGGCGCTGGCCACCATGCGCTACAACCCGACGCCCTCGCAGATTCTGCGCGCGGACCTGTTCGGCGCGGGCGTGGGCGCGGCGGTGCTGCTCATCTCCGGCCTGGTGCTGGGCGGCTTCGACCAGTCGACGCCGTACGTGCTGTCCTTCCTCGGCTCCGCGGGCGCCATCACCACGGTGAGCCTGCTGTGGGAGGAGAGCGTGGACCGCTCCGCGCTGAAGTCCGCCAAGGACCGGCCCTACCGCAACGTCTGGTGGTAGACGGCCCGGGGGGCGGGCGAGCATGCGTCGTGGCACCGAGGGGAGGCAGACACCACCTTTCCTCGCGACATGGCGCGCGTCCATCCCTTCACGGCCCTGCTGACCCCGCTGGCTCGGACCCTCGAGCCCAGCGGCTACGTGCCGCGCAGCAACGCGGTGCCCCAGCCTTCCCACGTCCGGCCCCTGCTGGAGGCCGCCAACCCCTCGGCGGAGCTGCGACGCCAGCGGGAGTCGGGCACGTTGCTGCGCGACGCCCGGCCCGCGCTCTACGTGGTGGAGGTCCACAGCCCGGCGGGCAAGCTGGGCGGCCCACCGGTCCGCTACCTGCTGTGCTCGCTGCGGCCGGACGCGGGCACCCCGCTGGAGGATGACCCGTACCGGCCCCGTGCGTGGGAGGCCGAGCCCGCCGTCACGCTGACCGCGGACGACCATGGTGTCTTCCGGGGCCTGCTGGCCGAGGCGAGCGAGCGCTCCACCCTGGTGTGGGAGGGGGACTACGACGGCCACCCGCTGTCGCTGCGCCGCATCGAACCTTCGCCCGTCTCCAAGCGCATCCAGGCCGTGCTGGACGAGGCCCCCATGCGCCCGCTCAGCGCGCTGGCGGAAGGCGGGCCCACGCTGGCCGCGGTGGTGCCCCTGTCGGACCCGGGGCTGGAGGTGCTCCCCATCCACCGCGCGCTCAAGGGCGTGGACACGTTCAGGGAGGAGACCTTCCTCACCCTCGTCACCGCGTACGCGCGGGTGTACGAACTGGACGAGCCGCTCGACACACCTCGAGGGCTCGTCGCCGCGCGGGAGCGGCTGGCGACGCTCATCACCGGGCACCACGCGGTGCTGCTGGTGTTGCCGGGCGGCAGGGGGCGCATCCTGCGCTTCCGACAGGGGTTGGACCTGGCGCACCTGAAGGGCGCGCCGCGCAACCCGACGCTGCGCAGCCTGGACCTGGCGCTGCTCAACGCGCTGGTGCTGAGGACGGTGCTGGGCATCCGCGAGCCCGAGGCGGCGGGACATCCCCAGGTGTTCCCGGTGCAGGGACTGGAGACGCTGGTGAAGGGGGTGGAGTCGGGCACGTTCCAGGTCGGCTTCGCGCTCAATCCGCCGCCCATCTGGGAGGTGCGCGCGGTGATGGAGGCGCAGGCCACGCTGCCGCCGAGGACACTCCGTGTGGAGCCGTTGCCTCCGGCGGGCCTGCTGTTCCTCGACACGGAAGCGTAGTCCGCCCGCGTGAGGGTGCTGACGCACAGCGCGCCGGACGAGTCGGGGCGCTCGGCGCCGGAGCTCCAGGTGGGGCCCGGCGAGACGTTGGACGCCATCTGTGGCGGAGCGGTGCGGGTGCTCCAGCGCCGGCTGGGCTATCGCTTCACGTTGGACCCGCTGTTGCTGGTGCACTTCGCGGTGTCGGTGGGCGGCGCGGGGCGCGGGCGGCTGATGGACCTGGGCACGGGCTGCGGCATCATCCCGCTGGTGCTCGCCTGTCGGTGGCGCGGCAAGGACCTCCTCGGGCTCGAGCTGCAGCCGGGCCTGTTCTCCCTGGCCCGACGCAACGTGCTGCTCAACCACTGCGAGCGCGAGGTGTCGCTGGTGTTGGGGGATTTGCGGCGCGTGGACGAGCAGTTCCCGGCGGGCGGCTTCGCGCAGGTGCTGTGCAATCCGCCCTACCGCGCGCGGGCGACGGGGCACACCAGCCTGTCCACGGAGAAGGCGCTGGCGAGGCATGAGCTCGCGTGCGAGCTGTCGGACGTGTCGAGGGCCGCGGCGCACCTGCTCGAACCCCGGGGAGGGCTGTGCATGGTGTACCCGGCGTCACGCTTCGCGGAGCTGGTGACGGTGCTGCGCGTCTTCGGGCTGGAGCCGCGCGTGGTGCGGTGGGTCCATCCGCGCGCGGACCGGCCCGCGAAGCTGGTGCTGCTGCACGCGGTGAAGGGGGGACCCGCGGAGCTGACCGTCCTGCCACCGTTGGTGGTGCACACCGAGGACGAGCACGCCTTCACGGACGAGGTGCGCGCCATGGTGGTGTGAGGGCGGCCCGGTGTGGGCCGCCCTCGGTGCGTCCGTGCTACGGCGCCGTCTCGGTGGCCTGACCCGGGGCGGTGGGCGCCGCGGGCGTGGGGGCCGCATCCGAGGACTGCTGCACGGGCGCGGGAGTCTCCATCGTCTGGCTCATGAACACGGCCGGGGCCTGGGAGATGAGTCGTTGCAGGTCCGCTTCCGCGTTGAGTGCCATGGGGTGGCCGTGGTGCTCGTAGCAGCGCCGCCGGTCATCCAGCATCTTGCTGTCCCAGACGGTGAAGGGCTCGGTGGGCTCCAGCACGGAGACACACAGGCCCATCCAGTCCACGAGCTTCGCGAGCTCGATGCGGGTCTCCTCGCGCGCCACGGTCAGCGAGTCCGCCGCGAACGGCACGGCCAGCACGTCCACCAGCTTGCGGCCCAGGGCCTTGTCCGTGCGGGCGATGACGGCCAGCTCCGCGAAGATGGAGGAGGTCACCTCGCGCGCCGGCCATGGATTCGTGCGCAGGGCGATGAGTCCTCGCTCGAACAGGGCGGCGGCCTCGGGCAGCTTGCGCTGTCGCATTCGCAGCACACCCTCGAGCAGGTCCGCCTCCACGGGGAGCGTCGCGCGCATGGGCTCGAGATACTTCAGGGCCTCCTCGTCGCCGACACTCGCGAGCACCCGCGCCAGCACCAGCTGTTCGCGCGGGCCCACCGGCTCCCACCGCTCCTTCTTCCAATGCGCGTGGATGGCGCCCAGCTGCCCCTTGTTGAACGCATCGATGATGGGAACCCAGCCCTTCACGACGGAGCTGTTGGCCTCCTCGCGCGACAGCGGGATGGTGTACCAGGCGCGGTTGATGGCCACCCGGTCCCAGTCCACCTTTCCCTTGATGTCCGGACGGCCCGTGCCCAGCACGTTCGTCATGGACCACAGCGTGCGGATGGAGAATCCGGTGTCCCGGCCCAGGCTGCGCGCGAAGGCGAACTCCATGAACGACACGTCGTCCGTGTTGATGAGCTCCTGGCTCTCCTCCGCGACCTTGGCGGTGAAGGCCGGACCGGCCACGAAGCGCGCGAGCACGCCCTCCACCTCGTCCGTGCGCCAGGTGGCGCGCAGCGCGCTGCGGTAGGGCTCTTCGGCGATGCGGGTCCGCATCCTGTCGACGTCGTGGACCAGCGGCTTGCGCGTCGCCACCAGCAGCAGGTCCCCGGAGTGGACCTGCCACGTCTCCACGGCCTCGAACTCCGAGGAGAGCGTGGCATAGGCGCTCTGCACCGTGAGCGCGTCCACTTCATAGGCCTGGAGCCACTGGACGAAGATGCCGCCCTCGGCCAGGCGCTCCTTCACGGCCTGATAGAAGTCGCGCGTGAAGAGGCTGGAGATGCCCGCGCGGTAGGGATTGGACGGCTCGGAGAAGATGATGTCGTAGCGCTGCCGCGTGGTGAGCAGCACCTCGCGCGCGTCGGCGATGAACGTGTGGACCTTGGGGTTGTCCATCACCTTCTGGTTGACCGCCTCGCATCGCCGCGCGACGTCGAGGATGGCGGGCTCGATCTCCACCACGTCCACGCGCTCCATGCCCGGCACGGCGCCCAGCCATCCCGCGGTGCTGCCGGTTCCCAAGCCGATGACGAGCGAGTTGCGGGCCTCCTGATGGAGCAGGGCGCCCAGCAGCCCGCTCATCACCTGGGTCGGCGCATCACCGATGGCGTTGCCGTCCGACTTGCCGTTGACGATGAAGGACAGGCCGTTGTCGGAGTTGAGCGCGACGCTGCTCTCGACGCCATCCTTCTCCCACACGATGCCGCGCGACTTGCTGCGCACCCATGCATCGATGTGGTTGAGCGTCGGGTTGGCGAGCGCGGCGCGTCCGGCGCCCACGCTCCCGTGCCGCCACGCCGCGGTGGGCCCCTGGGTCGACAGCAGCACCAGCGCGAGCACGGCGACGGAGACGGGAGCGAACAGCGCCGGCACCTGGCGCTCCAGCTTCAACGATAGCACCGCGGACGCGAGGCCCAGCACGGCGAGGATGCCCGCGACGAGCTGCCAGGTGACCGGCGCGCTCATCAGCGGAATCACACCGAAGCCCCCCGCCAGTGAGCCGACGATGGAGCCCACCGTGTTCCAGGCATAGACCTGGCCCACCTGCTTGCCCACGTCCTGACTGCCCTTGCCCACGAGCGCGAGCAGCAGCGGGAACTGCACGCCGGAGATGAACGCGGCGGGGAGGATGACCACCGAGCCCACCAGCGCCCAACCCAGCATCATCCCGCCGAAGCCGGCGCCGCCCAAGGGGCGTAGCAGCGCGGCGAACACCGCGAGCCTGTCTCCCAGCGCGAAGGGCAGGGCGATGAACGCGGCCTCTAGGGCACACGTCAGCGCGAAGCCCGACAGCGTGGCCGGCCGATGCCGGAAGACGATGGAGTAGGCCGCGCCACCCAGGCCGATGCCGAGCAACGCCATGGCCAGGATGAGGCCGAAGGTGAAGGTGGTCCCGCCCAGGATGGGGCCCAGCATCCGGTACCAGACGAGCTCCATCAGGAGGAACGAGAAGCCGACGAGCAGGGCCGCCACCAGCGCGAACATGGACGACGGCGTCGCGCGCGCCACGGAGCTCGCGGGCTGCGCCACCGGCGCGGCGACGACGTCAGCAGCGACGGGCGCGGCGGAGGACTCGGAAGCGGCCTGGGGCTTCGCCGTCGCGGCCTCCGGCTCCATGGAGCGGCTCACGCTGCGCGCGCAGATGGCGACGGCCGCGTTGAGGAGGCAGGCGATCCACAGCGTGGTGCGGTTGCCGTACACCTCCAGCATGAAGAAGGTGGACAGCGTCGCGCCGGTGACGGCGCCCAGTGTGTTGACGCCGTAGAGGATGGCGAGGTGTCGACGCGCGGGGTCCTCATCCGACTGCACCGCGCGCGCGGCGGCCGGCAGCGTGCCGCCCATCAGCACCGTCGGCACGGCGAGCACGAGCGTGGAGAGCACCAGCCGCGCCACGCTGCCGCCGAAGAGCCCCAGGCTGGGCGTGCCGCCGACGCCGATGTAGGCCGCGCGCGCCAGCTCCACCAGGAACGGGCTCAGGCCCGCGCTGGCCGCGATGAGCAGCTCCAGGTTGGCGTAGTAGTTCAGCGGGCGTGGGTTCCGGTCCGCGCGCGCGCCGAGGAGCACACCGCCCAGTCCCAGCCCCGCCATGAAGATGGCCAGCACGGCCGCCGACGCCGCGGTGCTGGCGCCGAAGATGAGACGGAACTCCCGCAGCCACACCGTCTGGTAGACAAGGGCGCAGAGCCCCGAGCCGAACAGCAACGGGGCGACCCTCGACACACGTGAAATCATCAATCGGTTCTCTCGTCGGGGGACTGTCTCGAGGGGGGTGAGACAGGCCTTACGGCGCGAGAGTGTCGCAGAGATCCCCGCGACTTGGCCATGGCGCTCGGCCCTCCGGACGCTCGGAGAGCATGCACCCACCGGGCGTCCGGCCGTGGATCAGGGCGCTGGGGCCTGCTCGACCCCCACCTTGGCCTCGCTCCCGGTGGGGGCCGCGGCCTCGGCGGCGCGGCGCTCCTCCTTGCAGAAGGCCAGCCGCTCCTGGATGACGGCCAGGGGGACGGCCATCTCCAGGGTGAAGGAGTTGCCATCCGGCTTCACCTTGGCGAAGTCGAGCAGCTGGGCCAGGTCCTTGTCCTCGCCCGCCTGGGCCTTGATGCGCGCCAGTGACAGCGCGGCGCCGAGGGACTTGCCCAGGTCCGTCACGTCGTCCGCGTTGGCGCCCTGGATCTCCGCCACCAGCGCCACGTCCGAGCTGGCGTCCAGGTGCAGTTCCACGTTCTGGGCCACGTCACGCAGCCGTTGCGCGAGCGCCGCCTGCTCCTTCGGCAGCAGCCGGGCGATGTGCTCCACGGACAGCACACCGTACATCTCTCCGTACGTGCTGTTCTCGGAGATGGCGGGCGGCTCGTCCGGCCCGCGCCCCTCGACGCGGTCGATGGCGGCCTTCACCTCGTCGGGGGACCTGCCCATGACGAGCAGCTGGTTGTTCCACGTCCCGATGGAGGGCCCACCCCGTCGCGTGACGGTGGTGCCGTCCTTCAGCGTGTCGGTGGACTCGCCCGGCTCGTACACGCGCGCGCCCTGGCCGTAGTCCGCGGACACGCGGTCGCCCAACAGCTCCTGGTAGCGCGCGTTGCTGAAGTTGCCCGACAGCATCATCCCCTCGTCGGTGATGACCAGCCGGTCCAGGTCCTGGAGCGGATCCACGCCGCTCTTCTGGCGGAACTGCTCCAACTGCTTGCCGCCGTCGCGCATCATGCAGTCCAGCAGCAGCGCGCCGATGGGCGAGTGCCTCAGCGCGTTGGCCTCGATGACCACCGCCGTCTTGCCCGGACCCCGGGGCAGCGCCGCGAGCAGTGGATCCCTCGGCTTCGCGGGCACCGCGGCCTGCTCGCCCGCGTCCGGCGCGACGGGCGTCGGCTGCGTCCTGCGCCGCTCCGCGCGCTCACGCTCCGGCGCGCGCATCCGTCGGGGGAACTCCACCTTGGGCTCCTCGGTCTCGGTCTTGTCGCCCTGACCCAGGAACATCAACACCGCCGCGGCCACGAACAGCAGCGCCGCCATCGCCAACCACGCCCCTCGCTTCTGGCGCCTCTCCATCTCAGTAGTCCTTTCCCTCGAACCGCCAGAATCCCACCACCAGCGCCGCCATCCCGAAGACGAAGACGCCCAGCAGCAGCGTCCCCAGCGAGCTCACCTCCAGGGGCAGCGACGCGGCCAGGTCCCCGGCGGCCTCCGCCAGCGCGGACAGCCGGGGGAGCAGCAGCGTCACCCCCAGGAACGCGTCGCGGCTCAGCCCCTCCTCGAAGAACCGGGCGATCTGCTGCCGGTTGCCCGCGATGATGCCGCCCACCATGAAGGCGAAGCCCGCCGCCGCGCACAAGGCCGCGCTGCGCACCAGCGTCGCCGTGGTCAACATCACCGCGTACACCGCCGCGAAGCCCACGCACGCCATCAACCCCGCGACGAGCGGCCCCACCGTCCAGTACCCCGCCTTCACCCCGAAGATGAGCACCAGCCCCGTGGTGCCATACAGCGTCCCGCCCAGCGCCAGCGTCATCACCCCCAGGAACGTCCCCGCGAGCAGGTGCCAGCGCTGGATGGGCAGCGCGAGCAGGTGCTCGATTCTCCCCGGCGACATCAGGCTGGGCGCGAAGTCCGAGCACGCGACGATGCCGAACAGGATGCCCCCGTAGAACACGATGAACGCCGCCGCCTGGTACACCGGCCGCAACGCCACGTCGACGGACTGGATGTTCGCGCGGATGTCCTGACCGAACAGCCGCGACGCCGCCAGCGCCCCGTCGATGACCTCCAGCCTCAGGCTCAGCGCCACCACCGCCAGCACCAGGGTGATGCCCACCATGAAGGCGAGGATGAACTTGCGCGACACCGCCTCGCGCAGCACGTAACCCGCGATTCCCACCACCGGCCTCATGCCGCCACCTCCGCCCGCCCCGCGCCGGCGCCCATCGTCCCCAGCAGCACCGACTCCAGATCCATCCCGTCCCGCCGCAGCTCGACCAGCAACGCCCCGGTGGCCCGCGCCCGGTCCAGCGCGCCGTTGAGCGCCGCCGGGTCCTCGGCCTCCACGTGGTACACGCCGTCCGCCCGCGCCTGGGTGAAGCCCGCGACGGCCAGCGCCTCGGCGCTCGTGCCCGGCGCGAAGCGCACCACCCACCGCGAGCCGCCGCGCACCAGCTCCTCCAGCCGCCCCTCGCGCACCACGCGGCCGTCCGCGAGGATGGCCACGCGATCGCACACGCGCTCCGTCTCCGCCAAGAGGTGCGAGTTCAGGAAGAGCGTCGTGCCGCGCCGGACCTCCTCCTGGAGGATGCGCCGCACCTCCATGCGCCCCATCGGGTCGATGCCGTCCGTGGGCTCGTCCAGGATGAGCAGCTCCGGCTCCCCCACGAGCGCCGCCGCCAGCCCCAAGCGCTGACGCATGCCCTTGGAGTACCCACCAATCTTCCGGCCCACGGCGTCCGAGAGGCCCACGCGCTCGAGCAGCTTCAGGTGGCCCGGCGCGTCCGGCTTCAGGCCCTTGAGCTGGCGCACCGTCGCGAGGAACGCGGTGGGCGTCCACGAGCCGGGCAGGTGCAGGCGCTCGGGCAGGTAGCCGATGCGCGCGCGGATGCGGGCATCCTCGGGCGTGCCGCCCAGGACGCGCACGGTGCCCTCGGTGGGCTGGACGATGCCGAGCAGGCTCTTGATGAACGTCGTCTTCCCCGCGCCGTTGGGGCCGATGAGGCCGAAGGCACTTCCTTGGGGAACCGACAGGTCCATGCCCCGGAGGGCGATGTTCCCCGTCCTGCGGAAGGCGCGCTGGTACGTCTTGCGCAGGTTCGTCACTTCGATGGCGGGCGTCTGGGATGTCACGGTCGAAACTGTAGACGAGCCAGCCGTGCGGCGATTGCCTGTGTCGGTCCTCCGGGGGAGGGGCGTGCGGCCGTGCACCCGCTTCGAATCCCCGCGACCTCGTTTTCGCGGCCCTGGGAAATCGGTTTCGCACGCCCGAGGTCGCTGCCGCGCCGCGACACCTCGTCGTTTCGCCCCCTTGCGATGTGGCCCTCCGCTGGTCCGTCCCGTGCAATCCCCGCCGGCACACCCCAAGGCAGGAGGAAGTGGATGACGTACGCGGAACGCGTCGAGCAGCAGCGTGAAGAGGCCCGTCGGGAGCTGGCGGCCGCCGAGCAGGAGCTGGCGTCCGGCGGGGAGGCGGCGCGCGTGCGCTACGCCCGGGCGCTGCACGAGGCGGACCTCGCGGAGGCCCGCGCCCAGCGCCACGCCCGGGAAGGCCGGCGTCATCAGCACAGCTGGAGGCTCGTCGCAGGGTGAGCGGGCGGGCGCCCGGACGGAAACGATGAAGGCGTGGGCGCGCCGGTTTATACCGGCGAGCACCATGGCCCATCCCGTCCACCGCCCCCGCCGCCTCCGTCGTTCGCCCGTCCTGCGCGAGATGGTGCGCGAGACGCGCCTCGACCCGGGGAACTTCATCTACCCCCTCTTCGTCGTGGAGGGCCGGGACGTGCGCCGTCCCATCGCCTCCATGCCGGGCATCTTCAACCTCTCGCTCGAGCACGCCGTGGCCGAGGCCCGCCTGGCGAAGTCCCTGGGCGTCCCCTCGGTCATCCTCTTCGGCATCCCCGACCACAAGGACGCTCAGGGCACCCAGGGCTACGCGCGCGACGGAATCGTCCAGCGCGCCATTCGTGAAATCAAGGCGGCCGAGCCCGACCTCCAGGTCATCGCGGACGTGTGCCTGTGCGAGTACACGGACCACGGCCACTGCGGGGTGCTGGAGGACGGCCACGTGGTCAACGACGCCACGCTGCCGCTGCTCGCGCAGATGGCCGTCACCTGCGCCCAGGCGGGCGCGGACATCATCGCCCCCTCGGACATGATGGACGGCCGCGTGGGCGCCATCCGCAAGGCGCTGGACGAGGTGCGCCTCATCGACGTCCCCATCATGTCCTACGCGGTGAAGTACGCCTCCGGCTACTACGGCCCCTTCCGCGAGGCCGCCCAGAGCACGCCCAAGTCTGGAGACCGCCGCGGCTACCAGATGGACCCGGGCAACGTGCGCGAGGCGCTCAAGGAGGCCGCGCTGGACGTGGAGGAGGGCGCCGACATGCTGATGGTGAAGCCCGCCCTGGCCTACCTGGACGTCATCCGCGCCGTGCGCGAGCGCTTCGACCTGCCGCTGGCCGCCTACAACGTCTCCGGCGAGTACGCCATGCTCAAGGCCGCCGGCCAGAATGGTTGGATTGACTACGAACGGGTGATGCTGGAGACGCTCACCGGCATCAAGCGCGCGGGCGCCGACCTCATCATCACCTACCACGCGCTGGAAGCCGCGAAGCTCCTGTAGCCAACACCACCAGGGCCCGCGCGCGGGTTGCGCTTGATCCGCCGCGGGCGTTGCGTCCAAATAGCCGGCGCACGATGCCCACCAAGAAGAAGCGTCCCAGACGCAAGTCGGAGAAGCCCCCGCCCCAACGTCGGCGCGGTCCGGCGAAGCCGAAGCACTCCGGCACCCGGCGCGCCCCCGTGATTCGTACCGGGGCTTCGTTGCAGTACAAAGTGGTCGAGCTGTCCACGGTGGACGAGGGGGCGCTGGAGCGCACCCTGAACGAGTGGACGGCGAAGGGCTGGAACCTGGACGGCGTGCAGTTCGCGATGCGCGAGTCCTCCAAGCGGCCGGCCATGGCGTTCATCTTCTTCACCCGGGAAGGCGTGGCGGCGGCGCCGGACGAGGACGCCGCGCGGGCGAAGCTCTTGCGCCTGTCCGAGTCGGGGCCGACGTCGGCGGGGAATGCGTGGACGCCGGGCGAGGGTTCCCATCCTCCGTTCCATCCCTTGAGCGCGCATGAGCGGCTGGCGCGGCTGGCGGGGTTGGACGAGCCGGAGCCACCCGAGGAGGGTCTCACGTTGGAGCCCGAGGAGTGAGCGCGCCCCCAGAGCGCATCCTGATGGCGGCCAGCCGTGGCGGTGGCCGCGCGTTGAGGCTCGTCGTCGAGGACAGTGAGCCGGGCTCGCCGTACCCGAAGGCGTCGCTGTGGCTGCGCCTTGGCGCGCGCGCGGTGGACGTGGCGGTGGCGTGGGGCCTGTATGTCGTGTGCGGCCGCGCGGGCTCCGTCGTCGCGCTGCTGTTCCTCCTGCTCGCGGACGGGATGATCCAGGGCCAGAGCGTGGGCAAGCGCATCTTCGGCGTGAAGGTGATGCACCTGCCCACGCGCTCGGCGGCGCGACACCGCGACAGCACGCTGCGCAACGCGCCGCTGTCGCTCATCGTCTTGTTGGGGATGATGCCGGAGCCGCTGGGGCCGGTGGCCGCGGTGGCGGGGCTGGTCGTCATCGGCGGCATCGAGGCGTGGCGCGTGGTGAGGGATCCGCTCGGCTGGCGGCTCGGCGACACCTGGGCGCAGACGCAGGTGGTGGACGGGAAGGTTGTGGCGGGCGCAACCGTTGCAGCCCGCGACCCGGTGGCGCATCAGCGCGCGCCGGGCAGACTCATGTCCGCGGCGAAGGTGCGCCGCGGTCGCTCGCTCAAGAAGAGAAGGGGGCTACCGTGCGCATCGCGCTGACCCACAATCTCAGGTTGTCTGATTCGGAAGAAGAAGCGGAGTTCGACACCCAGGAGACGGTCAACGCGCTGGCGGCGGCCATCGAGCGGCTGGGCCACCGGCTGGAGCGCTTCGAGGTCAGCGGCCCCGCCTCGCGCACCGTGGCGCGGCTGGAGGCGTACAGCCCCGACCTCATCTTCAACACCGCCGAGGGCCGCCGCGGCCGCTTCCGCGAGGCGTTCTATCCCGCGCTCTTCGACGAGCTGGGCTTCCCGTACACGGGCTCGGACGCGTACGCGCTGGCGGTGACGCTGGACAAGCAGCTCACCAAGCTCGTGTTGTCCAAGCAGGGCATCCGCACTCCGGGCTGGCAGTACGTGGAGAAGCTCAGCGAGCTGACCGCGGAGAACCTGCGCTTCCCCGTCATCGTGAAGCCCAACTTCGAGGGCTCCTCCAAGGGCATCACCCAGGACTCCATCGCGGAGACGCTGGACGAGGTGCGCGCCAAGGTGTCCGCCGCGCTGGAGAAGTACCCCGCCGGCGTGCTGGTGGAGGAGTACATCCCGGGCCGCGACCTGACGGTGCCGTTCCTGGCCGCGGTGGACAACGACTACGACGGCGTGCTCACGCCCGTGGAGTACGTGGTGGACCCGGCGGTGACGGCGGGCCGGCGCTACGCCATCTACGACTACGAGCTGAAGACGAAGAAGGAGAGCGCCGTCTCGGTGCTCGCGCCCGCGCGCATCCCGGCGCGCACCGCCGAGGACGTGCGGAAGATGGCGCAGAAGATCTACCAGGCGCTCGACTGCAGGGATCTGGGCCGCATCGACTTCCGCCTGAGCGACGCGGGCGTGCCGTACTTCCTGGAGATCAACGCGCTGCCCAGCCTGGAGCCGGGCGCGGGCATCTACGCCTCCGCGGAGCTCGACGGCCTGCACCTGGACGGGGTCATCAACTCCATCATCCAGAGCGCGGCCAAGCGCTACAAGATCAAGGACTCCTCCCGGCGCCAGGGCAAGCCCGCGCGCAAGACGGGGCCCTTGCGCGTCGGCTTCACGTACAACGTCAAGCGCGTCAAGCCGAGCGCCCACGGCGAGGCGGTGGAGGACAGCGAGGCGGAGTACGACTCGCCCAACACGCTGCAGGCCATCCGCGAGGCGATCGCCTCCTGGGGTCACGAGGTCATCGACCTGGAGGCCACCGCGGAGCTGCCCACGGTGCTGTCGAGCACGCCGCTGGACATCGTCTTCAACATCGCCGAGGGCTTCAAGGGCCGCAACCGCGAGAGCCAGGTGCCGGCCATGCTGGAGCTCCTGGACATCCCGTACACGGGCAGCGATCCGGCGACGCTCTCCATCGCCTTGGACAAGGCGCTGGCGAAGAAGATCGTCCGTCAGGCGGGCATCCTCACGCCCAACTTCCAGCTGATGGCCACGGGCAAGGAGCGGCTCAACAAGGAGTTCACCACCTTCCCGCTCATCGTGAAGCCGGTGGCGGAGGGCAGCTCCAAGGGCGTCGTCACCAAGAGCGTCTGCCACAGCGAGGCGGAGCTGCGCGAGGTGGTGCGCGAGATCGCCAGCAAGTACCAGCAGCCGGCGCTCATCGAGGAGTACATCGGCGGGCGTGAGTTCACGGTGGGCCTGCTCGGCGAGCGGCGCCCGCGCGTGCTGCCGCCCATGGAGATCGTCTTCCTGGACAAGGGGGAGAAGAACCCCGTGTACAGCTTCCAGCACAAGCTGGATTGGACGGACCGCATCCGCTACGACGCGCCGGCCAAGCTGGAG
The DNA here is from genome assembly GCF_059738865.1 of Myxococcus sp. MH1. NCBI lineage: Bacteria > Pseudomonadati > Myxococcota > Myxococcia > Myxococcales > Myxococcaceae > Myxococcus > Myxococcus sp. MH1. Next base: position 5,069,314 of record NZ_AP026947.1, read on the forward strand.
CCCGCGCTGCTGGAGAAGCTGCGCACGGCCGCGCGCAGCTCGTTCATGGCGCTGGGATGCCGCGACGTCGCGCGCATCGACTTCCGCATGGACGACAAGGGGCGCATCTACTTCATCGAGTGCAACCCGCTGCCCGGCCTCACGCCCGGGTGGAGCGACCTGGTGCTCATCGCGCAAGGCGCGGGCATGGACTACCGCGCGCTCATCGGTGAGATCATGGCCCCCGCCATCCGCCGCTACAAGGAGCGCGCGTCGCGCCGCGCCGCCAGCGAGCACCCGCATCCCGTCGTGCAGCCAGGGCTGCACAAGGGCCCCGCGCTCGACGAGCACGCCGCGTCTGTCGCCACCTCGGCTCCGGTCGCGCCCGGGAGCAGCGCTGCGCCGAATGGCTCGAACACTCCCGTGAATGATGCCAGCACCGCGCCCGCGTCGACGGACGGCGTGCCGCGCATCGAAGCCAAGGCGTGATGCGCGGCCTCGAGGGGCCCTCCGAGGAGGGCCTTTCGAGCGCCTGAAGATATTACGCGGTCGGAGTGGTTGACGGTGGGTGATGGTCCGCTAGTGTGCCCGGCATGGTGCACATCCCCGAGTACATGGGACCGCGGGTTCGCGCCCGCGAGCTGGGACTTCCGTTGGGCCGGTTCAAGCCCGGCAAATACAACGCCATCACCGACGTGGAGGGCGTGCTCGTCGGCCACTGCACGCTCATCCAGGGCGACGGTCCGCTGAGGCCGGGGCACGGCCCGGTGCGCACGGGCGTGACGGCCATCATGCCCAACAAGGGCAACATCTTCATGGAGCGGATGACGGGAGGCGGCTTCGTGCTCAACGGCGCGGGCGAGGTCTCCGGCATGACGCAGCTCATGGAGTGGGGCCTCATCGAGACGCCCATCCTGCTCACCAACACCATGGCGGTGGGCGCGGTGTCCGACGGCGTGGCCCGCCACCTGGTGGAGCGCTACCCGGGCATCGGCGACGAGCACGACGTCATCATCCCCGTCGTCGGCGAGTGCGACGACTCGTGGCTCAACGACATCTCCGGCCGGCACGTGCGCGAGGAGCACGTCTTCGAGGCCATCCGCAACGCGGCGTCCGGCCCGGTGGCCGAGGGCAACGTGGGCGGCGGCACCGGCATGGTGACGTGCGACTTCAAGGGCGGCATCGGCACGTCCTCCCGCAAGCTGCCGGAGGTGCTGGGCGGCTACACGCTGGGCGTGCTGGTGATGTCCAACTTCGGGAAGATGCACAACCTGCGCGTGGGCGGCCTGCCCATGGGCGAGGTGCTGGCGGAGAAGTTCAAGGGCGCCCCCAAGCGCGGCACCACCTACGGCTCCATCATCGCGGTGGTGGCCACGGACGCGCCGCTGCTCAGCCATCAGATCAACCGCCTGTGCAAGCGCGTGGGCCTGGGCATCGGCCGGGTGGGCAGCTATGCGGCGCACGGCTCGGGCGAAATCGTGGTGGGCTTCTCCACCGCGAACATCATCCCGCGCCGCACGCAGAAGATGGTCTACAAGCTGAAGCTGCTGCTGGATCAGCGCCTGGACCCCCTCTACGAGGCGGTGATGGAGGCCACCGAGGAGGCCATCCTCAACGCCATGTGCATGGCCACCTCCATGACGGGCGCCAACGGCAACCACTGCCCGGCGCTCCCCCTGGACGAGGTCCGCCGCTTCCTGGACGCGTTCAAGCCCATCTTCGCCTCGGTCAAGAAGCGCCCCCAGCAGAGCAGCGCCCCCGCCTCCCGGGAGAAGCCCACCGACGAGGACCGGGAGGGGGAGGTGACGGTGTCCGCCGCCAGACCCACCCAGGTCCGGGGGGCGGAGGGCATTCCCTACCCGACGCGCCCCGCTCCCGAGGTGGCCGAGGGGGCGGCCCCTGGCCCCGAAACGGCCTCCGGACCCCCTCCGGAGGGTTCCTCTTCCGGGAGCCCTTCAGGTTCTGATAGTTAAGCGCCTCTTTTCACGTCTCCGTCATGGAGCACAGGAGTCAACGATGGCCCGCAGCAAGAGCAAGCACCGCCGCGTGCAGATGAAGATCAAGCAGGCCTGGAAGAAGCGGGCCAAGAAGAACAAGGCGGAGGCCAAGGCCGCCGCCGAGAAGAAGAAGTAGGCAGGTCCGCCCCGTTGGCGGCCCGTGGCGCTATTCCCGGGTCGCCGAGAACGGGGTGACGAAGCTGCACCGCTGGGGCGGTTCCACGCCCGGGCGCGAGAAGTTCCCCGTGAACGTCCCGTCGAGTCGCGCCGTGCCGCCGTCCCCCTCGGGGGACGTGTAGCGACCGGCGAGGCTCAGCGTGTCCATCCTCCCGCCGTCCTGTCCCGGGCCCGTGCCGGCCATGGAGAAGGAGCCCTCGGCGGAGATGGTCCCCAACAGTCCCACGCCTTCCAGGTTCCCGATGAGTCGGTCCGCCGAGCGGGTGACGTCCAGGGGCCTGTTGCGCGGCAGCTCCACGCCCAGGTTGAGGCACTCGGCGGGCACCCCCGCGTCGCCGAAGGCCATGCGGTAGCGGCCCTCCATCGCCGGACAGTCGGTGCACGGCGCGGCGGAGTCTCCGCAGCCCGGGGCGCCGAGTCCCAGGGCAGTGGCCAGTACCGCGAGGCCCGTCAGCGTCAAACGTCCAGTAGTCATGGGTGGTGTCCTCATGTGGGGGATGTCGGACTTCCCGGCGGGAAGCGCGATTCCTAGGTTGGAAGCGGGCAGTGGGCTCGTCGGGCGGGGTGGGGTGGGGCGGTGGCTGATTCGCGGCGGTGGTCGAACTACGTGTTCGCGGCGCTGTTTGCGCTGGCGTTGATTCTCTTCTCCAGGATTCTGTTGCCGTTCCTGATGCCGGTGTTGCTGGGCGGCTTCCTGGTCGTCCTGTTCATGCCGGTGCAGGACTACCTGTGTCAGAAGCTGCGGGGCCGCAAGCCCTTGTGCGCCGGGTTGTCCACCCTCACGGTATTCCTCCTCATCCTCGCGCCGCTGGCCCTCGTCGGGTGGATGGTGGCGCGTGAGGTGTTCCAGTTCGTCGGCCAGGCGCAGGACCTGCTCGAGCGGGTGGACCTGCGTCACCAGTTCGCCTCCAGCCTGCCCCGCGGCCTGAGCCGCTACATCCGGTTCGACCTGGAGAGCGCGCAGACGGAGCGCTCGCTGATGGCGGCGGTGACGGGCGGCGCGGCCCTGCTCAAGGACCTGGTGGGCGCGGGCACGGAGCTGGTCATCAACATGTTCCTGATGACGGTGGCCATGTACTACTTCTTCCTCGACGGTCGCCGGCTCGTCGCGGAGGTGACGCGGCTGATTCCGTTGGACCGCCGCTACTTCGAGGCCTTCTCGCGCGAGTTCACCGACGTCGCGTACGCCATCGTCTACGGCAACACCGTCACGGCGCTCATCCAGGGCGCGGTGGGCTTCGTGGGGTTGCTCATCGCCGGGGTGCCGCACGCGGGGGTGTGGGGCGCGGCCATGGTGCTGGTGGCGCTGGTGCCCGTGGGCGGCACGGCGCTGGTGTGGGGCCCCATCGGCGTGGTGTTCATCGCCATGGGCAAGGTGAGCGAGGGCGTCTTCCTTCTCGCGTGGGGCACCTTCCTGGTGGGGACCATCGACAACGTCATCCGCCCCCGGCTGTGCGGCTCGCGCATGGCACTGCACCCGCTGCTCGTCTTCCTGTCCATGTTCGGCGGTCTGGCCGTGTTCGGGATGATGGGGCTCCTGGTGGGGCCGCTCATCGCGTCCATCTTCATGGCGATGGTGCGCATCTACCGTCGCGACTTCCTGGGCATCGGTCGCGCGGCCTACGTGGCGGAGTCCACCGGGTCGGCGCGGCAGGCCACCGACGACGAAGGGAACGAGCCTGAGTCGGAGGGGCGGCCCGTGTCCGCTCCCTCGGTGGTGGGAGCCCCGGCGCACCTCAACGCCTGAGAGCGGACCGCCGGGCAAGCCTGGACATCGCGTGCGGGCTGGGTGAACCTTCCAGTCCCGAATGATGAACTCCCAACACGCGATGGTCCGCTGGGGCCTGGTGCTCTTCACGGCGGTGACGCTGGCCTCCCCGGGAGCGCTGGCGCAGGTCGTCAAGAAGAAGCGCGCGGTGCCCGCCCAGGTGGTGGCGCCCAAGGCGAAGGCGAAGCCGGCCAAGGCGCGGGAGGCGAAGTCCAGGAAGACGGCGACGCCCAGGGAGGCTCCCAAGCAGCTCGTCGTGTTGACGGTGGAGGGAGATCGCGGCGGGAAGGTCCGGGCACAGCTCGAGTCGGCCCTGCGCCGCGCGAAGCCGGTGAAGGTGGCGTCGCTGAAGCAGTACGCCACCCTCGGCAAGAAGGAAGGTCTGAAGGGAAACACCCTGTTCACCGACGCGCCCCTGGCCCGGGTGGCGCCGAGGATGAAGCTGGACGCGGCCGTCACGGGCACCGTGAGCGGCTCGAGCCTGACGGTGCGCGTGCTGGACGCGAGCGGCGCGGTGCTGGGTGAGCAGGACGTGAAGCTGACGCGGGGCAAGCTCGCGCCCGCGGACGTGAAGCTGGCGGTGGCCGCGGTGGTCGAGGCGCTGAGTGGCGCGACGCGCCCCTTCGAGGAGCCCGTCACCCCGTCCGAGCCGCTCGCTCCCGTCGAGCCCGTGACGCCTCCGACGCCCGTCGCCGAGGCGCCCCGGACGCCGACGCCTCCGTCCGAGAAGCCGATGGAGACGCCGAAGCCGCTGGAGCCCGTGGCGGAGCGTCCCGTGGAGAGCCCGAAGCCGCTGGAGCCCGAGCGCCCGAAGCCCGCTCCGAAGGCGCCCGACATGGTGGCCATCGGCCCCCAGCCGAAGGACGGACCTCCGCCGATGGACGAGGAGCCCGAGTCGCACACGACGACGGACCCGTTCCTCGAGGTGGAGCTGGACACGGGCTCGGGTGGCACCGTGGGCGAGGAGCCGCCGCGTCCGCCGCTGGCCCGGCTCACGCTGGGCGGCACGACGACGTGGCGGAAGTACTGCACGCGTCCGGGCGTGAAGTCCTGCGGCGAGTTCGACCGCAAGCCCGAGGAGGAGCAGGTCGGAGATCGCGCCGACTACGAGTCCTCCGTGCCGTACCTGGGCATCTCCGCGGAGCTGGAGCTGTTGCCCTTCGCGCGCCGTCCCTCCGCGTTGCGCGGCCTGGGCGCGGTGCTGGGCTACCGGCGCGGGTATGCCTCCACCAACGTGACGCTGTTCAACGACGTGGGCCAGTCCGCCACGCGTGAGGTGGTGGCCACCGACTCGGTGCTCACCGCGCAGGCGATGTACCGCTACTTCTTCGGCTTCGGCTCGTCGCGCCAGCTGCTGGGCTACGCCGGGGTGAAGGCGGGCCTGCTCACGCGCGCGTTCGACGTGGAGGAGGCCGCGGACAGTCCGCTGTCCAGCACGCATCGCTTGTACCCGGCGGTGGGCCTGGAGGTCTCCGTGCCGCTGCTTCGTCAGGTGCGGCTGGAGGCCGCGGGGCAGCTCTTCATCAGCCCGAAGCCCGGCCAGGGGTTCGATGACGAGGGCGGCGCGCTGGACCTGGAGGTGAGTGACTACGGTACGTCAGTGTCGACGTTCGGCTGGGAGGCGGAGCTGGGCGTCGCCGGCGAGCTGTGGGGCCCGTTCGGCTACCAGCTGCGCTTCAAGCTGTCGCATTACAAGGATACCTTCAGTGGCCCGGGCGCGCGCATCGGCTGGGACAACGGAGGCGTGGCCGAGGACACGTACTCCAGCATCCACTGGGGACTCACGGCGTCGTATTGACGCCCGAGCGGATCACGGGCGCGAGGATGGAAGCGCTCGCGCCGCGGCCCACACCGGACGGATGGCGACGGAGACCGCCGTCACCACCTCCGAGAGTCGCTCGGGGCGTCCCTCGGCCTGACTGGCCCGATAGCGCGCCCACTTCTCCAGGCTCCACGGACTCTGGCCCAGCTCGCCGGACACCAGCCGCTCCATCACGTCCAGCGAGTCTCCGCGCGAGTCGAACGCGAGCCGCAGCGCCGCGGGCAACAGCGCGGACTCCAGCGGCGCGTGACGCGTGAGCAGGTACACGTCGAACAGGTCCTTGGGGCGGAAGCGTCCCTTGCCTCGCTCGAAGAGGCCGTGGAGCTTCCACGCGAGCAACGTCTCGGGACGACACGCGAGCACGCGCGCGGTGGTGCCGTCGTCCGTCGCGTAGTCCAACCAGGCGGGCGGCGGATTCATCGGGTCGCCGAAGCCTGTGTCGATGCGCAGCAGCTGAGGGGACTCTTCGCCGGGCAGCCACGTCTCCACGTGGATGCGCACGCCGGGGAATGGTGTCTCCGCCCAGATGACCTCCGAGCGCAGGGCGCCGAAGACGAAGCCATCTCCGACGTCCACGCCCAGCACGTCCACGAACCGGTCCACCGTGTCGCCCTCGTGGAAGGGGAAGGCCGCGAGGAAGTCCAGGTCCTCCACCGGGCGCGGGACGGGGCCGCTCCACAGTCGCATCATCAGCCCGCCCCGCAGGATGAGGTGAGGGGCCTGGGACGTGCGCGCGAGCCGACGGAGCGCGGCGGCGCTGGCGCGGAGCGGGAAGGGCAGGGGGCTCATGTCGAGGTCTCCAGCCAGCCCCGGTCCAGCGCGTGGTTGGAGTCGTAGACGGTGTACTCGCGCAGCCGCTGCGTCAGCGGCAGACCCAGCCCCGCGAGGTCCTCCAAGAGCGCGTCGAAGCGCGCATCCGCCTTCACCTTGCCCAGGCCGTGGACGCGGAGCGTGACGAAGCGCTCGGAGGCGCCGTCCTCGCGCACCTTGCGCGCGTTGCGGGACAGGTGGGCACCATGGCTCGCGCAGCGGGCCTGCAGGGCCTCCAGGTCCGCGCCGTGCGCGGGGAGCAGGACCTTCACGTGGAACTCGAAGTAGTTGGACGGCTGGGCGAGCGCCGCGGCGTCGTCCTCCGGCATGTCGCGGTTCTTGCCCAGGGCCTCCAGCTTCATTCGCGTCACGTCGAAGCCGTCGCTGGCGAGAGCGCGCGCCATGTCCCTGACCTCCTCCAGCGCATGGCGGAGCGTGCCGTGGTGGTACGAGGCCGTCATGGGTTGGAACGGCTCGGCGCCTCGGCCCAGCTCGATGAAGATGCACTTCACGGAAGCCGCGTCGCAGAACGCGCGGAAGCGCCGCAGGTCCTCCTCCGAGCGGGCGGAGACGGTGAGGTGGGCCTCGTAGGCGCCGCCCGGGGACGCGGGGCGCAGCAGGTCGGCCAGCTCCAGGTAGGGCCGGTGGCGCATGTTGAGGAAGAACTTGTTGCGCTCCATCTCCGCGAGCGTGCGCTGATAGCCATCCGGCAGCCACGCGTTGTCCCAGCCGAAGCCGCCGCTGCCACGCGGCTCGGTGAGCAGCATGCCCTCGATGGCGTCCTCGAAGATGCGGACGTGGTCCGGATGCCCGTCCTCGCTGAAGGCCACGGCCACGCGCGTGCGCCCACGACGGCCACCGTGCTCGGAGAGGAAGTCCTGCATGCCCCGCTCGAGCAGCTCCTTCTTGAAGCGCGCGCCGGTGAAGCAGGTGCCGTCATCCAGCTCCAGGGCGGTGGTCTCCACGAAGCATGGCGCGCCCAGCACGGCGGAGGCCGCCAGCACCTTGCGCTTCGCGATGCTCGCGAGGTCCAACGGGCCCGGGCCCTGGAGCTCCGCGTCGGAGAGGCCGGGCAGCGCGAGCTTCCTGGGCGAGACGTCGAGTCCCGCCAGCAGTCGGCCGACCTCGTCGGCCTTGAAGCGGTTCCCGGTGACGAAGAGGGCCCGGCTCATGGAAGCACTTCCCGCGCAGAGGGCGCCGACGGGCGCCAGTTCCAGTGGGCGGGTCGCCCGGTGTTCTCGGGCAGGAGGCTCCCGTCCACCTTGTCGCGATGGACATACTTGGTCAGCAGCTCCACCCTGACACCCTTGCCGACCTGTCGCTCCAGGCGCCACACCGCGCCCTCCACGGGGTCCTCCGCCCCATGGAAGCCTCCCGACGCGAGGCGGCCCAGGGCGGACTCGATGTCGAGCGGGCCGCCCTCGTGGATGAGCCCTGGCGTGACGAAGCCGCCCGCACCGACTCGGGCGGTGAGCTGCTCCCACGGCAGGCGCTGTCCCTGGTGCATCAGGTCGAACACGACGAACGGCTCGTGCGGCAGCGCGTAGCGGGTGCCATGGGCGAGCGCGAGCCACTCGCCGACCATCCACTCGCCGGGTTGGAGCACGGCCCTGAAGCGCTCGGCATGGAGGGAGACCCAGTCCGCCCACATCCTACGGGCCTCGTTGGGGGAGCTCGCGGCGAGGCGCCCCTCGCGACCGAGCGCGACGACTTCATCCCCGAGCCTCGCGGCGGCGACACACGAGCCGTCCAGCTTCTCCAGGACGATGACGCGGTCCTTCTCGTCGCGAAGGCGCTCGGTGCAGACGCGGGCCAGCGCGGTGCTCAGGTGGTGGTCGGCGGGACCCGTGCGCGAGCCGGGCAGGTGGGGAATCGAGCCGTAGGCCTTGCGACCCAGCGGGCGGAGTGGAGCGTCGGGCGGTGTCACCACCCCGGAATCATGCCCTGCTCCGGTGCGCCGTGTCGGGCGCTCACTGCACGCGCCACACGGTGGGACGGGGCCGCTCGGCCTTCTTCTCGCGAGGCGGGCGCGGCAGGGGCGCGGAGGCCCACTCCGGCACGAGCTCGTCCATGAAGAACAGGTCCTCGCCCAGGCCGTCGACGCGCACCTGGATGAGCGGGTCCGCGGGGTACTGGGCCACGGGGTCGTCGTACACGAGCGCCACGACGACGCCGGTGTGGCCCAGGAAGCCGGCGCTGATGGTGCCGTCGGACGAGTGGGAGACGACCTTCACGCGCTCGCCAATCCTCACCGGCGCGCCGTCCACGTTCGTGCTCACGATGAGGGAGGGGTCGTTCATGGGGCGTAGGAGCGGGGCTTGAGGGTGCGTGAAACGACGAGGGCCACCACACAGATGAGCCCCCAGGCGAACAGGTGGTAGCCCGCGACGTGGCGCCAGTCCTGCTCGCAGGCCAGCTCGCCGACGAAGGCGCCCGTCGTGCCGACGGACAACCCCGCGCACAGGGCGCGCAGCGGCTGGAACGCGGCCCCGCGCAGCACCACCACGGCCATCACCAGGGGGATGATGCCCACGGCCAGGTGGCTCGCGGTGCACACCCAGCCGGGCAGGGACGGAGGCGTCGTCGGAGGGCCGCGCGCGAGCACCAGCGTCGCCGCGCAGGCCATGGCCAGTCCCACGGCGGCCCGACGCAAATCCCGTCCGCGCGGAGACAGCGCGCCCCAGGCACACACGCCGCTCGTCACGAGCAACAGGAGCAACAGCGGCGCGCGCGTCCACAGGGCCGCCGCGCTGACCGCGCCCACCGCCAGCATCACCCCGGCGGCCAGCAGCGCGATGCCTCCCGAGGACGCCATCATCCACGTGGCCAGGGTGCGCCAGCTCCGCACGGGCTTGCGCAGCGCCAGCTCGCTCCGGGCGCTCGCGAGGGCGCGCTCCAGCGCCGCGGTGTCCGGCGGGCGGGGCTCCTCCTGGAGCAGGGCGTCGATGTCCATGGGCGTCTTCATCGCGCCTCTCCCAGCCCTCCGAGCAGCTCCCGGAGCTTCTCGTATCCCCGATGCGCCCGCAGCCGCGCGGCGCCGGCGCTGATGCCTCGGAGCGCGGCAATCTCCTCGAACGACCAGCCCTCCACCTTGCTCAGCACCACCGCCTCGCGGTGGTCGGGAGGAAGCTGTTGTAACGCGTCCAGCAGGTGCCGGCGCAGCGACGGGTCCCCGGAGGGTGGGGGCGCGGATGTAGGAGCGCCTGTGCCCTCTCCGGAGGAGTAGGCGTCCACGTGCTGACGGTGGCGCAGTGCATCGCGCGCGGCGTTGGCGGCGATGGTCATCAACCAGGGGGAGAAGCGGGTGCCGCGCTCATAGCGGCCGCGGGCCCGGACGACGGACAGGAAGGTGGTCTGCAAGAGGTCCTCGGCGAGCGAGCCGTCGCGCACCATCCGCGTCAGGAAGCCCTGCACCCGCCCCGAGTGACGGGCGAAGAGGGCCTCGAAGGCGTCTTGTGCACCAGCGCAGAACCGTTCCATGAGCTCTTCGTCCGAGGGACTCCCCATCACCCGGCTCATGGACGGCCCACCCTGAAATGTGTTTCCGGAGTCCTCCAGGCCCCTCGGAGAGCCTGTGTCGGGCACCCGATGCAGGGATGCCCGACGAGGCGGCGCGCCAGCCCGCCAGGGCCTATCCGGGCATCAGCACCAGGCGGGCGATCTCGGGCGGGGCCCCCACGCGCATCGGCGGGCCCACGAAGCCGCAGCCGCGGCTGACGTAGATCTGCGAGTCGCCCGTGCGGCTGAGCCCCGCGTTGCGCTCCCGCCAGATGAGGTCTCCCACCACGTTGCCCGGGAACATCTGGCCACCGTGGGTGTGGCCGGAGACCTGGAGTCCCACGCCTCGCCGGGCGACCTCGTCGAAGTTGGAGGGCTGGTGCGCCAGCAGCACCGAGGCCTGGTCCGGGCTCACCTCGCGCAGCGCCGCGTCCAGGTCGTATCCGGGCAGACCCATCCGGTCCGCGCTCCAGTCGTCCACGCCCGCGAGCATGAACGATGCGCTCGCGTCGCCGATGGACACGGCGCGATTGCGCAACACGTTGATGCCCAGACGCTCCAGGTAGGCGACCCATGACGATGCGCCCGAATAGTAGTCATGGTTTCCGGTGACGAAGTACACCCCATGTCGCGCGCGCAGGGCGCCGAAGCCGGCCACGTAGGCCCCCAGGTCCGCCACGGTGCCGTCGACCAGGTCCCCGGTGATGGCGATGACGTCCGGCTTCAGCGCGTTGGTGCGCGCCACCAGCTCGTCCACGAAGTGGCGCTGGAGCACGTCCCCCACGTGGATGTCGGTGAGCTGCACCAGGGTGAAGCCGTCCAGCGCCCGAGGCAGCCGGGGCAGGCGCACCGGGGTGTCGCGTACGTCGGGCGGATGGAAGGCCCGCCAGGCGCCGAACGAGGTCGTCGCCACGCCCGCCAGGCCCGCGCCCAAGGCCAGGCCACCGGTGATGATGGCGCGGCGCTCGGGAGAGGGCGGACCCGAGGAGGGCTGCTCGGCGGGCGGTGCGGCACGGCGCGCGAGCCTGCGCCTGCCACGCTCGAGCAGCTCCGCCCCCAGCGTGAAGAAGAGCAGGTACATCACCAGGCCCATCCACGCGAGCAGGCCGATGCCCACCGCTCGCATCAGGTCCGAGGGGAACAGGCTCCCCAGGAAGCGGAAGCCCACCGCGCCGAAGAAGCCGAGCGTGAAGAGCACCTGCGCGGCGCGCCGTGGCGCCTGGCGCGGGATGAGGTCCCTCACCAGCCGGCGGTACAGGTAGACATGGGCGCTCGCCATCAGCGCGAGCACGGGGACGAAGAACAAGAGGAGGCTGAGCCAGCGGGGCATCGCGCTCCTGAATAGCGGAAGCCCTCGGCCGGTGCCCGTGCATTTCGCCAGGGGTCTCTCCACTGGCTCCAGACGCCCCTGGCGGCAGGCAGGCGGTCGCACTTCCGCTTTCGCGAAAGGACGCATCGGGGCAGGCTTGGGGTCGTTCATCGCCGGCCTCGCGGCCCGCGCTCCTTTCCGAGGACCTCCAATGCTTCGTCGCTTCGTGCTGCTCTGTGCCCTGGTGCTCCCGCTGGTGGGGTGTGGAGATGACCCCAAGGAGCCCACGCCGCCGGTGGGCAACCCGGACGACGGTGATCCGACGAAGGTGACGTACGCGGCGAGCCTGAACGTGGACCTGGCGGCGATGACGCGCCTGGACAGCGGCCTGTTCCTCCTGGACCAGGAGGTGGGCACGGGCCCCGAGGCCGTCGCGGGCAGGCGCGTCCAGGTGCACTACACGGGCTGGTTTCCGGACGGCACGCGCTTCACGACCTCCGAGGGCGGGCCCGCGCTGGCCTTCGACCTGGGGGCGGGGTACGTCATCAAGGGGTGGGATCAGGGCATCGTGGGCATGCGCGTGGGGGGCAAGCGCCGCCTCATCCTCCCGTATGACCTGGCCTACGGCGCGGAGGGCAACCCGCCGAGGATTCCCCCCTACGCGGTGCTCATCTTCGACACGGAGCTCGTCTCGGTCCGCTGAAGGCCGCGCCTCGTCCTCGCGTCCACTTGACGGGCGCCCCGGAGGCTCCTCGGTGAAACAAGGGGTGATATAGCCGCCCCACGTCTGCCGGGGAGTCGGGTCGTCCGAGGAGGAGTCCCGACTTGGGGGTTTCATCCTCCGGCGAGGGGGACGCAATGTCGGGTTCCGAGTCGGAAGTGGTCGAGGGGAATGGGGAGAAGGCCGGGGCGGAGGGAACGCTCCAGGCGCTGCAGGCCCTGATGGGGCTGGAGTCCGCCGCGACGGCCGCCCGGCTCTATGAAGAGCTGAGCGCGGCCCAGCGCGAGCGGCTGCTGCGGGACGCGGCGCTGGCCCCCGCGCGAGAGCGCCAGCAGCTGTCGGAGGTCCTGTCGTGGGCGCGTGACTTCGCGGGCGCCGCGCGGCTGTTGCAGGGCTGTGGCGAGGAGTCGCGGATGGCGGCGCTCTACGTCCAGGGCGGCCAGTACGTGGACGCGGCGGAAGCGTTCCTGCGCGCGGGCGAGCCGGAGCGCGCGGCCGCGGCCTTCGAGCGGGGTGGCGCGCTGGAGCGGGCCCTGGAGGTGTACCGGGGGCTCGGCTCGCGCGAGCAGGTGGCGCACTGCCTGGTCCGCCTGGGGCGTCCGCACGAGGGCGCGCTCCTGTACCGCGAGCTGGGCCAGCCCCACGCGGAGGTGGAGGCGCTGGGGTGCGTGCCCGCGGGGGACGCGCGCCACATCGAGTCGGTGCTGCGCATGTGCATGCTGCTGGACGCGGAGGGCTTCACGCGTCGGGCGCTGGCGCTGCTCGCGGACACGCTGCGCGCCTCGGAGACGGCGCGTGGAGACCCGGCGCTGGCCGCGGAGAAGGCGCGGCTGCTGCGCCGCATGGGCATGGACGCGGAGGCAGAGGCCGTCATCGCCCGGCTCCCCGCGCAGAGCTCGTCGCCGGAGGCCAACGGGTACAACTACCTCAAGGCCATCCCCATCTTCGGCGAGCTGTCGCTGGAGGACATGAAGGACCTCTACCGCGTGGCGCGTCAGGTCCTCATCCCGGCGGGCGCCGTCATGCTGGAGAAGGGCGCGGCGGGCGTGGGCCTCTTCGTGCTGCTGGAGGGCACCGTGGACGTCTACACCGGCACGGAGGACGACGCGCGCCGGCTCAACACGCTGGGGCCGGGGGCCTACCTGGGGGAGATCTCCCTGGTCCAGGACGCGCCCGTGTCGGCGCGGGTGAAGGCGCGCACGTCGGTGCGCGCGCTGCGCATCACCCGGGCGGGCTTCCAGCACTACCTGGACACGCACGAGGGCGCCGCGCTGCGCATCTTCCGGCTGTTCACGCAGAACCTCGCCGCGCGCGTGCGGGCCCTCAGCACCTGACGGCGCCCTCGCGGATGCCTTGCTCCTCGGGACGTTGCGCGTGCCCGCCTGGACGCGTGTACCAGGGGGGCGAATTGACAATCACAGTCGTCTGCTTTATCTCAATCCCATCATGAGGCCCGTCTCCTTCACAGCCCTGCTGATGCGCGTCCCCGCGCCGGCGGCGGACGTGTGCCTTGCCCCCCGTCACGAGGTTCTGCTCGACATTTGAGCAGGCGGGCCGGAGTCCTTCCGGCGCGCGGGTTTGCTGGTTCCCGTGTGTCGTGAAGTCCGGTTCCGCCCTGGCTCGATGAGGGCCGTCGTGTGCCTTCGTTCCATGCGTCCCTGAGCGGGCTTTCACGCCCCTCCGGCGCGTCGCGCGTGGACGGGCACCTCGACGGCGCCTCGTCCGTCGTCCCTCACCAACCGGCTCCTCACTTCATCACCCCCCGCGGGCCTCGCTGCCTGACGGGAACGGGAGTCCTTCATGCCTCGCAGCACTCGCATCGAGCGGTATCGCAACATCGGCATCATGGCCCACATCGACGCGGGCAAGACGACGCTCACCGAGCGCGTCCTGTTCTTCACCGGTCGCATCCACTCCACGGGCGAGGTGCACGACGGCTCCACGGAGATGGACTGGCTGCCGCAGGAGAAGCAGCGCGGCATCACCATCACCTCCGCGGCCACCACCGCGTTCTGGTCTCCTCGCACGGGGCCCTCGGCGGGTTTGCCCCACCGCATCAACATCCTGGACACGCCGGGACACGTGGACTTCACCATCGAGGTGGAGCGCTCCCTGCGCGTGCTGGATGGCGCGGTGGCCGTGTTCGACGCGAGCCAGGGCGTGGAGCCCCAGTCCGAGGCCGTGTGGCGTCAGGCGGACCGCTACGGCGTCCCGCGCATCGCGTTCATCAACAAGATGGACAAGGTGGGCGCGGACTTCGTCATGAGCCTGGAGTCCATCCGGGAGCGGCTGGGCGCTCGCCCGGTGGCGGTGCAGTGGCCGCTCATGGGCGCGGGCGCTGAGTTCCAGGGGCTGGTGGACCTGGTCCGGATGAAGACGGTCCTCTTCGACGGCGACGGCGGTGAGTACCGCGACGGCCTCCCCATTCCCGAGGAGGCGCGCGCGGAGGTGGAGCGCTGGCGGCTGCGGCTCATCGAGGCCGCGGCGGACCTGGACGACGCGGTGATGGAGAAGTTCGTGGACGGACGGCTGGAGGAGATTGGCGAGGCGGAGCTCGTGCGTGCGTTGCGCGCGGGGACGCTGTCGCGCGTGCTGGTGCCGGTGCTCGCCGGTGCGGCGTTCAAGAAGAAGGGAGTGCAGATGCTGCTGGACGCTGTCGTCGACTACCTGCCCGCGCCGTCGGACCTGCCGGCGGTGGAGGGCTCCGTGTACGGCACGGAGCAGCGGACCACGCGTGAGCCCGCGGACGACAGTCCTCCGGCCGCGCTGGCGTTCAAGATGATGAGTGACAAGAACGTGGGGAACATCGTCTTCCTGCGCGTGTACTCGGGCACGCTGCGCGCGGGCACCGTCCTGCTCAACTCCGCCACCGGCAAGCGGGAGCGGGTGGGCCGGCTGATGTTCATGCATGCCAATCGCCGGGAGGAGGTGGAGGAGGTCCATGCGGGAGACATCGCCGCGGCGCTCGGCCTGAAGGGCGTGCGCACCGGAGACACGCTGAGCGACGTGGAGGCCCCCGTGGTGCTCGAGTCGCTCGGCTTCCCGGAGCCCGTGGTGCACCTGGCCGTGGAGGCGAAGTCACCGGCGGAGCTGCCGAAGCTGGAGGAGGGCCTGCATCGTCTGGCGGCGGAGGATCCGTCGCTGCGCGTGGGCGTGGACCCGGAGAGTGGCCAGGTGCTGCTGTCCGGAATGGGTGAGCTTCACCTGGAGGTCGTCGTGGACCGCTTGAGGACGGAGTACGGCGTGGAGGCGCGCGTGGGACAGCCCAAGGTGGCCTACCGCGACACGCTCCAGCGCGCGGTGCGCCAGGAGTACCGCCACGTCCGTCAATCGGGCGGGCCGGGTCAGTATGCGTACGTGGTGCTGGACGTGGCTCCGGCGGCGCGGGGCGCGGGGCTCGTGTTCGTGGACGACACGAAGGGTGGCTCCATCCCGAGGGAGCTGGTGCCGGCCATCCAGAAGGGCGTGGCGGGGGCCATGGAGAAGGGCGTGCGCGACGGCGTGGCGCTCGTGGACGTGGAGGTCCGGCTGGTGGATGGAGACACGCACGTGCGTGACTCCACACCCCAGGCATTCTCCACGGCCGGCTCCCTGGCGCTGCAGGAGGCGGTGAGGGCCGCTGGCGTGCGGGTGCTCGAGCCCGTGATGGCGGTGGAGGTGACGACGCCCGAGGCGTACCTGGGCGACGTGCTGGGTGACCTCGCCGCGCGGCGGGGCAGGGTGTTGGGGATGGAGGAGCGGGGCAACGCGCGAGTCGTCTCTGCGCGCGTCCCCATGGCCAGCCTCTTCGGCTACGTGACGAGCCTGCGTGGTCGGACTCAAGGCAGGGCCCAGGCGAGCATGCGCCTGGGTGAGTACGAGCCTCTGCCGGACGCGCTCCAGCCGTCCTTGGCCGTGACTCACGCATGATGCAGGAGGCCCCGGGGCTCGTATCGGCCCGGGGTCTCGTTGTTTTCGAGCGCGAGCGATTTCTCTTGCTTGTACGTGGGTACAAGCCGCGAGCCTGTCTCGTCAGACAGGAGACCAGGCGGGCGTCCTGGCGCCCCCGAGGGGAGTGGCGCAAAACGTACACCCCGCCGTTGATTCCGCGGGACTTTGGCCCGGGGAGCGGGCAGGGTCTCGCGCCAAGACGTCGGAATGGGTGGGTCAGCCTCCCTGTTCCCTGACGTTCCCCGAGTGGTCCGGACCCAGTGAGGTCCGGCCGCGCACCGCCAGGCGCCTCCGGCATGGGTCGGAAGAGCGCGCTGCGCGGGCTTGCTCACCACCGCAAGGCGGTGAGCTCACTGTTTCCCAGGAAGACATGACTTTCGACGAACTGCAGCTTCACGACACCCTCCTGCGCGCGGTCAAGGCGGAGGGCTACACCACCCCCACGCCCATCCAGGCGAAGGCGATTCCCCACGCATTGCTGGGCAAGGACGTCCTCGGCGTGGCGCAGACGGGCACGGGGAAGACGGCGGCGTTCGCGCTGCCCATCCTCCAGCGGCTGTCCGCGAAGGCGCCCGCGGGCGGGCACCGACCGATTCGTTGCCTGGTGCTCACCCCGACGCGCGAGCTCGCCGGTCAGGTGGGCGAGAGCTTCATGACGTACGGCAAGAACCTGCCGCTCAAGCACGCGGTCATCTTCGGCGGCGTGGGGCAGGCGGCGCAGGTGCAGTCACTCCAGCGGGGTCTGGACGTGCTGGTGGCGACGCCGGGCCGTCTGTTGGATTTGATGGACCAGGGCTACGTGTCCCTGCGCTCGCTCGAGGTGTTCGTGCTCGACGAGGCGGACCGCATGCTGGACATGGGGTTCATCCACGACGTGCGCAAGGTCATCAAGGCGCTGCCGGCGAAGCGTCAGACGCTGTTCTTCAGCGCGACGATGCCGCCCGAGATCGTGGACCTGTCGCGCAACCTGCTGACGGACCCGGTGCGCGTGGAGGTGACGCCTGTCTCCAGCACCGCGGAGACGGTGGCGCAGCAGGTGTACTTCGTGGAGCGCGAGCAGAAGCGCGGCCTGCTGACGCACCTGCTGAAGGACGGAAAGATCTCGCGGGCGCTGGTCTTCACGCGCACCAAGCACGGCGCGAACCGCGTGGCCAAGCAGCTCGAGGGCTCGGGTGTGACGGCCGCGGCGATTCACGGCAACAAGAGCCAGAACGCGCGTGAGCGCGCGCTGGACGAGTTCCGCTCCGGGACGCTGCGGGTGCTGGTGGCCACGGACATCGCGGCGCGCGGAATCGACATCGACGGGCTGAGCTTCGTCGTCAACTACGACCTGCCGAACGTGCCGGAGCAGTACGTGCACCGCATCGGCCGCACGGGCCGGGCGGGTGCGACGGGCACCGCGGTGTCCTTCTGCGACGGTGAGGAGCGCGCGTTCCTGCGCGACATCGAGCGGACCATCCGGCGCAGCGTGCCGGTGGTGGAGGACCATCCGTACCGCTCGGGCATGGCGCCGCCGCGTCCGGGGGCCTCGGCCACGGTGGAGGCGCCGGTGTCGCGCGGTCCGAATCCTGGCGCGCAGGCGCGAGGCGGGCAGGGCGGCGGTGGTGGCCGGGGTGGCAACGCGCCCGGTGGTGCCTCGCGTCGTCGTCGGGGTGGCCGCGGTGGCGGCGGTGGCCAGGGTCGGTCCGAGGGCGGCAATCGCTCGGCGCGTCCGGGTGGCTCGGGTCCGAACCGTGGCAATGCGCAGGCGCCGCGTGGACCGGGTGGCTCCTCGCCCAGGCCCGCGGCCTCCGCGGGGCCGTCGAAGCCCGCTGACGCGCCTCCCGCGCGTCGCGAAGCGCCGAAGTGGCTGTGAGGTAGTGGCTCCGTGGCATCCGTGACTCCTTCCTGAGAGGCGACGGGTGCCGCGTGGAACGTCGCCTCCCGCGTCATCGCGCTGGAGGCGCCTCCCTCGTGCAACGGTGCGAGCGCTCGTGGCGCTATCGCCTTCGAGCCTCGACGCTGAGCCTGGGTGCGGCACGGACTCACGCTTGAGTCCGCGCGCAGGGCTCGGCGGTTGTCGGGTTCGGGCCGGACCTGCCTACTCGAGGTGGGCCGTCATCCCGCCGAGGTGAACGGGCTCGATTCGTTCGACCGCGAAGTCGCGGACGAACTCGAGTCGGCCCCACAGCAGGTCATGCCCCTTCATCCATCGGACCGCGCTCACCCGTCTCGCGAAGCGCTGCTGCTCCTCGTTCGTGGCGCGACGGGGCGGCCCGAGGACGCGGCCGACGAGTCGCACGGCGGGCGCCCGCGCGAAGTGTCCCCTGAACAGCGAGCGGAGCCAGAACCCCCTGCCGCTGTCCACGGCGAGGATGCTCAGCCGCGCATCGCGCGCGAGATTCCTCGAGAGCCGTCGGGTGAAGACCTCGAAGAACACCCCACGGCCAGGTTCACCCAGCAGCACGGAGCCGATGGGCGTGACATGGGGTGCTCCATCCTCATCGACGGTCGCGATGGAGAAGTGGAGCGAGCTGGCGAAGGCCCGCGAGAACAGCTGGCGCGTTCGAGTCCACTGCTCCCCGATATCCCGGGGCAGGGTGGTGCCGAGGTCAGCAGGTGCCAGGGCGCTCATGACTCCTTGCTGCTCCCCATCACGACGATGGTGCCCTGCGCCACGGCGACCAGCGTCTCCCCCTGGTCGTCGACCGCGAAGATCTCGCACTGGCACACCGACTGTCGTCGTCCCGTGTGCACCGCGCGAGCCCTGGCGACGAGCTGATGGCCGAGCGCCGGCCGCACGTAGTTGATCTTGAACTCCGACGTGATGATGGGCACGTCGAGCATCGCGGTGCCACCGGCGAACGTGAGCGCGTTGTCGGCCAGGTAGCTCAGGACGCCGCCGTGCGCGAAGCCATACTGCTGGCGCAGCTCCGGGCGCATGGGCAGTTCGAGCTCCACCTCGCCCTTCGTCAACCGCGTCAGCCGGGTCCCCATCAGGTTGCTGAAGCCCTGCCTGGCGAGGAGCTGCTGCCCAATCTCCATGAGTGAGTCCACGGTGCCCTCCCGGGCTGACTAGAACATCGTTCTAGAATGATGTTCTAATGTAGGGTGCGGCCATGCGCAACCCGGGTCACCGGAGAGAAGAGGTCCTCAAGGCGGCGCTCGAGTGCTTCCTGGAGCGAGGCGTGGAGGGCACGACGATGGCGGCCATCCGAGAGCGCTCCGGGGCCAGCACGGGGAGCATCTACCACCTGTTCGAGAGCAAGGAGGCCATCGCGGCCGCCCTCTACCTGGAGGTGCTCGGCGAGTACCAGACGGGCCTCTTGAAGGAACTGGAGCAGCATCCCGGCGCGCGCGAGGGCATCGAGGCGCTGGTGCGCCACCACCTGGACTGGTCCCTGTCGCGTCCCGACGCCGCCCGCTTCCTGGTGGAGGCTCGAAGTGGAGCCGCCGTCACCGCGGCGGAGAAGCGCATCCGCGAACAGAACAAGGGCTTCTTCCGTCAGCTCAAGGACTGGTGGCAGGGCCACGTCCGCGACGGCACGTTCGACGAGATGCCCTTCGAGCTCTTCCTCGCCATCCTCCGGGGACCGGCGCAGGAGATGCTCCGGGAGTGGCTCGCTGGCAGGACGAAGACCGACCCGCGCACCGCGATACCCGTCCTGGCCCGTGCGGCCTGGCAGTCCGTCGAAAAGCGCCCCACGAGCGCACGGAAGGGTGGGGCGACACCGCGACGACCTTGAGTCACGCGGC
Source organism: Myxococcus sp. MH1 (assembly GCF_059738865.1). Classification (NCBI taxonomy): domain Bacteria; kingdom Pseudomonadati; phylum Myxococcota; class Myxococcia; order Myxococcales; family Myxococcaceae; genus Myxococcus; species Myxococcus sp. MH1. The sequence continues at coordinate 5,089,060 of NZ_AP026947.1, forward strand.
TCCGAGCCTCAAGGCCCGGAGGTCCGCGGATGAATCCGGGCCACCCGTCCGAGCACATCGGAGCGCCGTGCCCACCCGTTGAGCCTCCCCAGCGCGTTGCCAATCAAGACGCGCTCGGGCGTGGCGTCCTTGACCAGGTGGAGCAGCGCGCCGCCCTTCCAGCGCACGAAGACGACATCTCCCGCGCGCACCTCCAACGGATTCACCGGAGCCAGCGTCACGGGCTGGTTGTCCTCGATGACTCCGCGCATCGAGCCACCCCTGGGGCGTACGGTGATGTCCTTGCCTTGTGTCAGCGCCTGAAGTGCGTCCGTCATCCATCCCATGTCACGTCTCCTCGAGAAGTTCCTCGAGGAGACGTGGGGCGCTCAGCGCGCTGACAGACTACATGTTCCGCCGGTACTGCCCGCCGACCTCGTACAGGGCGCGGGAGATCTGCCCCAGCGTGCAGACCTTACAGGCGTCCATCAGCGCGGCGAAGATGTTGCCGTTGTCGAGCGCCGCGCGCTTCACGGCCTCCAGCGCGGCCGGAGCCACGTCCGCGTTGCGCTTCCAGAACGCGTCGCGCGAGGTGATGGAGTAGTCCTTCTCCTCCTTCGTCGCGCGAATCACCTCCGGCGGCGTCACGGTGGGCGAGCCCTTCGGGTCCAGGAATGTGTTCACCCCGATGATGGGCAGCGAGCCGTCGTGCTTCAGCGTCTCGTAGTACAGCGACTCCTCTTGAATCTTCGAGCGCTGGTACATGCGCTCCATCGCGCCCAGCACGCCGCCGCGCTCGGAGATGGCGCGGAACTCGGTGAGCACCGCGGCCTCCACCAGGTCCGTCAGCTCCTCGACGATGAACGAGCCCTGGTTGGGGTTCTCGTTCTTCGACAGGCCGAACTCCTTGTTGATGATGAGCTGGATGGCCAGCGCGCGCCGCACGCTCTCCTCGGTGGGCGTGGTGATGGCCTCGTCGTAGGCGTTGGTGTGCAGCGAGTTGCAGTTGTCGTTCAACGCCAGCAGCGCCTGCAGCGTGGTGCGGATGTCGTTGAAGGCGATCTCCTGCGCGTGCAGGGAACGGCCCGACGTCTGGATGTGGTACTTCAGCTTCTGCGAGCGATCATTGCCGCCGTACTTGTCGCGGATGGCCTTGGCCCAGATGCGACGCGCCACGCGGCCGAGCACCGTGTACTCGGGGTCCATCCCGTTCGAGAAGAAGAACGAGAGGTTGGGCGCGAAGTCGTCGATGTCCATCCCGCGCGACAGGTAGTACTCGACGAAGGTGAAGCCATTGGCCAGCGTGAAGGCCAGCTGGGAGATGGGGTTCGCCCCGGCCTCCGCGATGTGGTAGCCGGAGATGGACACCGAGTAGAAGTTCCGCACCTTCTTGTCGGTGAAGTACTGCTGGATGTCGCCCATCAGCCGCAGCGCGAACTCCGTGGAGAAGATGCAGGTGTTCTGCGCCTGGTCCTCCTTCAGGATGTCCGCCTGCACCGTGCCACGCACCTGCTGGAGCGTGGACGCGCGGATCTTCTCGTACACCTCGCGCGGCAGCACCTCGTCGCCAGACACGCCGAGCAGCAAGAGCCCCAGCCCGTCATTTCCCTGCGGCAGCTCACCCTGGTAGCGCGGACGCGGCACGCCACGCTTCTGGTAGAGCGCGTCGATCTTCTGCTCGACCTCCTCCACCTTGTTGTTGGCGCGGATCCACTTCTCGCACTGCTGGTCCACCGCCGCGTTCAGGAAGAACCCGAGCAGCATCGGCGCGGGGCCGTTGATGGTCATCGACACCGACGTCGTCGGGTCCGCCAGGTCGAAGCCCGAGTAGAGCTTCTTCGCGTCGTCGACGTTGGCGATGGACACGCCCGAGTTGCCGACCTTGCCGTAGATGTCCGGCCGGTGGTCCGGGTCCTCGCCGTACAGGGTCACCGAGTCGAACGCCGTGGACAGGCGCTTGGCCGGCAGTCCGCGCGAAACGTAGTGGAAGCGCTTGTTGGTGCGCTCCGGGCCGCCCTCGCCGGCGAACATGCGCGCCGGGTCCTCGCCCTCGCGCTTGAGCGGGAAGACGCCTGCGGTGAACGGGAACGCACCGGGCGCGTTCTCGCGCAGGAGCCACATCAGGATGTCACCCCAGTCCTCGTAGCGGGGCAGGGCGATCTTCGGGATGCGCAGGTGTGACAGCGACTCGGTGAACAGGTCCAGCTCGATGACCTTGTCGCGCACCTGGTACTGGTACTTGGACGCCGCGTAGCGCCGCTTCGTCGCGGGCCACTCGCTCAGGAGCCGGCGGCAATCCGGGTCCAGCCGCGACTCCAGGTCCTTGTACAGCTCCACCAGCTCGCTCAGGTACGCGGGCTCGCCCTCGACGCGCTCGGTGACGTGCACCACGTCGGACGCGTCCTTCGGCTCGACGATCTCCAGCCGCTTCTTGCCGACGTTCTGCCGCAGCGCCTCGATGGTGCCGTGGAGCTGGTACATCCGCCGGGCGATGGCCGCCTGCGCGCGGGCGAAGGCATCGTACGCCTCACACGTCTCGACGATCTCCGCGAGGTAGCGGGTGCGCTCGGGCGGGATGATCCACTTCTTCTCGCTCATGCCCGGCGTCTGGGCCAGGTGCGACTGGAGCGGGGCGCCCGTCTTCTTCACCACCGCGTCCATGATGGCGCGGTAGAGCTGGTTCATCCCCGGGTCGTTGAACTGCGACGCGATGGTGCCGTGCACGGGCACCGCGTCATCCGCCGTGGTGAAGGCGTTGTGGTTGCGCTTCCACTGCTTGCGCACGTCGCGCAGCGCGTCCAGCGAGCCGCGCTTGTCGAACTTGTTGATGGCGATGACGTCCGCGAAGTCGAGCATGTCGATCTTCTCGAGCTGCGTCGCCGCGCCGTACTCGGCCGTCATCACGTAGAGCGACACGTCCGAGTGCTCGGTGATTTCGGTGTCGGACTGACCGATGCCGGAGGTCTCCACCACGATGAGGTCGAAGCCCGCGGCCTTGCACACCTCGATGGAGTCGCCCACGTGCTTGGACAGCGCGAGGTTGCTCTGCCGCGTCGCCATGGAGCGCATGTACACGCGCGGGTTGTCGATGGCGTTCATCCGGATGCGGTCGCCGAGCAGCGCGCCGCCCGACTTGCGCTTCGACGGGTCCACCGACAGCACCGCCAGCGTCTTGTCCGGGAAGTCCGCCAGGAAGCGCCGCACCAGCTCGTCGACGAGGCTGGACTTGCCCGCGCCGCCAGTGCCGGTGATGCCCAGCACGGGCACGCGCGGCTGCTTCGAGCTGAGCTTCGTCATCGCGTCGCGGAGCTGGTCTCCCACCGACGCGAAGTTCTCCGCGATGGTGATGAGCGAGGCGATCTTCATCGGCTCGCGCACCGGCATCGCCGCCGCCGTCGGCGCGAAGTCCGCCGGGCGCTTCTCGAAGTCACACTCCTGGATGAGGTGGTCGATCATCCCCTGCAGGCCCATGGCCCGCCCGTCATCCGGGGAGTAGATGCGCGTGACACCGTACGCGTGGAGCTCCTCGATCTCCGTCGGCAGGATGGTGCCACCGCCACCGCCGAAGACCTTGATGTTCGCCCCGCGCTGCTTCAGCAGGTCGATCATGTACTTGAAGAACTCGACGTGACCGCCCTGGTACGAGGTGATCGCGATGCCCTGCGCGTCCTCCTGGATGGCGCAGTCGACGATCTCCGCGACCGAGCGGTTGTGTCCCAGGTGGATGATTTCGGCGCCCGAGGCCTGCATCAGGCGGCGCATGACGTTGATGGCCGCGTCGTGCCCGTCGAACAGGGAGGCGGCCGTCACGATTCGCACGTGGAATCGCGGCTTGTAGGGCCCGGGGACCGGGGTCAACTGGACGTTTCGCACGGCGCGTACAGTAGGAGCGCGGTGGATGTCGGGCAAGCGATTGAAGCGGGGCCCGCCGGGGCTCGACGCGGACTGTCAAGCCCTCGATGTCGGGAGGAAGGATTCCAGCACCCGCAGTGCGGCGGACGTCGGCGTGGCGCGTCCCTCGCGGACCTCCGCCTCCAGCACCGGCACCAGGGCGGCCACCGTGGGGTTCGCATGCAGGGCCGCTCGCAGACCGTCCTGCACCATGGACCACATCCAGCCCACCTGCTGCGCGCGCCGTCGCTGCTCCAGTGTCCCGGAGGCCACGCGCTTGCCCACCTGCGCCTCCAGCGCCTCCCACAGCTTGCCGATGCCCTGGCCCTCCAGCGCGCTGCACGTGGTGACCACGGGCTCGTTGCCCGGACGCATCAGGTGGAGCGCGGCGCGCAGCTCGGAGCGGGCCCGCTCGGCCCTCGGCAGGTTGTCGCCGTCCGCCTTGTTGATGGCGAGCATGTCCGCCACCTCGAGGATGCCGCGCTTGATGCCCTGCAGCTCGTCGCCCGCGCCCGCGAGCATCAGCACCAGGTAGAAGTCCACCATGTCGGCGACCACCGTCTCCGACTGGCCCACGCCCACCGTCTCCACCAGCACCACGTCGAAGCCCGCCGCCTCGCACAACAGCAGCGTCTCCCGCGTCTTGCGCGCGACCCCGCCCAGCGTGCCGCTGGACGGACTGGGGCGGATGTACGCGGCCGCCTCGCGCGACAGCCGGGCCATGCGCGTCTTGTCGCCCAGGATGCTGCCGCCGGAGATGGTGCTCGACGGGTCGATGGCGAGCACCGCCACGCGCCGTCCCGCGCCCACCAGGTGCATCCCCAGCGCGTCGATGAAGGTGCTCTTGCCCACGCCGGGAACACCGCTGATACCGATGCGCCGGCTGCCGCCCGTGAAGGGGAGCAGCCGGGTGAGGACCTCCTGCGCGAGCGCCTGGTGGCGCGGATGTCCGCTCTCCACCAGGGTGATGGCGCGCGCGAGCACGGAGCGATCCGCCGAGCGGACGCCGTCCACGTAGGCGTCCACCGTCAGCTGCTTCACGCCTCCTCCTGCGCCGCCGTCAGCTTCTCCAGCAGCTCCAGGGCCGCCTTCGAGATGACCGTGCCAGGGCCGAAGATGGCGGCGGCGCCCGCGGCGCGCAGCTCGTCGTAGTCCTGCGCGGGGATGACGCCGCCCACGACGACCATGATGTCCTCGCGGCCCAGCTCTCTCAACGCGCGCTTGAGCTGCGGCACCAGCGTCAGGTGTCCGGCCGCCAGCGAGCTGGCCCCCACCACGTGCACGTCGTTCTCCACGGCCTGGCGCGCGGACTCCTCGGGCGTCTGGAACAGCGGGCCGATGTCCACGTCGAAGCCCAGGTCCGCGAACGCGGTGGCGATGACCTTCTGTCCTCGGTCATGCCCGTCCTGGCCCATCTTCGCGATGAGGATGCGAGGCCGGCGGCCGAAGCGCGCGAGGAACGCGTCCGCCGCGGCGCGGGCCTCGGTGATGCCCTGGGCGTCCTTGCCCGCTTCGCTCGAGTACACGCCGGACACGCTCCTCACCGTGGCTTCGTAGCGCCCGAAGACCTTCTCGAGCGCGTCGCTGATCTCTCCCACCGTCGCCTTCGCGCGCGCCGCGTCGATGGCGAGCGCCAGGAGATTCCCCTCGTTGCGCCGGCCCGCCTCGGTGAGCGCCTCCAGCTTGCGGCGAACGTCGTCCGCGTTGCGCTCCGCGCGCAGTTCCTTGAGCCGGGCGATCTGCGCCTCGCGCACCGCGGAGTTGTCCACCTTGAGGATCTCGATGTTGTCGGGACGCTCGGGCGGGTACTTGTTCACGCCGATGATGGCCTGACGGCCGGAGTCGATGCGCGCCTGCGTGCGGGCCGCGGCCTCCTCGATGCGCAGCTTGGGCAGCCCCGCCTCGATGGCCTTCGTCATGCCGCCCAGCGCCTCGACCTCCTGGATGTGTCCCCACGCCTTCTGCGCCAGCTCGTGCGTGAGCCGCTCCACGTAGTAGCTGCCGCCCCACGGGTCGATGACGCGCGTGGTGCCGCTCTCCAGTTGGAGATACAGCTGCGTGTTGCGGGCGATGCGCGCGCTGAAGTCCGTGGGGAGGGCGATGGCCTCGTCGAGCGAGTTGGTGTGCAGGCTCTGCGTGTGGCCCTGCGTCGCGGCCATGGCCTCCACGCACGTGCGCACCACGTTGTTGAACACGTCCTGCGCGGTGAGGCTCCAGCCGGAGGTCTGCGAGTGCGTGCGCAGCGCCAGGCTCTTGTCGCTCTTGGGGCTGAAGCCCTTGATGAGCCGGGCCCAGATCATCCGGGCCGCGCGCATCTTCGCCACCTCCATGAAGAAGTTCATGCCGATGGCCCAGAAGAACGACAGGCGCGGCGCGAACGCGTCCACGCCCAGTCCCGCCGCGAGCCCCGCGCGCACGTACTCCACGCCGTCCGCCAGGGTGTAGCCGAGCTCCAGGTCCTGTGTCGCTCCGGCCTCCTGCATGTGGTAGCCGCTGATGCTGATGCTGTTGAAGCGCGGCATCTTCTCCGCGGTGAAGCGGAAGATGTCGCCGATGATGCGCATCGACGGGCCCGGCGGGTAGATGTACGTGTTGCGGACCATGAACTCCTTGAGGATGTCGTTCTGGATGGTCCCGCTGAGCTGCTCCGGCTTGACGCCCTGTTCCTCGGCCGCCACCACGTAGAGCGCCAGGATGGGCAGCACCGCGCCGTTCATCGTCATCGACACGCTCATCTGGTCGAGCGGGATGCGGTCGAACAGGATGCGCATGTCCTTGATGGAGTCGATGGCCACGCCCGCCATGCCCACGTCACCGGCGACGCGCGGATGGTCGCTGTCGTAGCCCCGGTGCGTGGCCAGGTCGAAGGCGATGGACAAACCCTTCTGTCCGGCCGCGAGGTTGCGGCGGTAGAAGGCGTTGGACGCCTCGGCCGTGGAGAAGCCCGCGTACTGGCGCACCGTCCACGGCTGCTGCACGTACATGGTGGAGTAGGGGCCGCGCACGAAGGGCGGCAGGCCCGGCAGCGAGCCCAGGTGCTCGACGTCCGCCAGGTCCTCGGGCGTGTACACCGCCTTGACGGGGATGCCCTCGGGCGTGTCCCAGTGCTCGGCGTCCTTCAGCGTGGCGCGGGCCTTCTCGCGCTGCGCCTCGAGCGCGGCGGCGGTCGGCTGGGTCTCCGGCGCATCGAAGGCGATGCCGGAGAAGTTCGGGACGTGGGGACTCATCAGGCCACTCCGAGCTGCGCGTGCAGCGAGTTCAGGAGCGCGAACAGGTCCGCTCCCGCGAAGATGAACAGGTCCACGCCGGCCGCGTGGAAGGCGGCCTCGTGCTCACCAGGGCGTCCCGCCACCGCCACCGTGCGCGCGCCCTTCGCCTTCAGCGCCGCCGTCAGCGCGGGCACCCACTCGGGATACATCGCGTCCGGACCGGAGATGACCGCGAGCGTCGCGCCCGACTCGGCGAAGGCCGTCACCACCGCCGCCGGGTCCGCGAAGCCGTGCTTCTCCTTCGACTCGATGCCGCCGGCCGCCAGCGCGTTGACCACCCACGTGGAGCGCGCCGTGTGCTCGGCCACCGTGCCCAGGCTCGCCAGGAACGCGGTGGGCCGCTGTCCGTGGGCCGTGACGTACCGGTCGCTCGCGTCACGCAAGGACTCGAAGGGCTCCGCGATGCGCGTGGGCTTCAATCCCTCGCTGCTCGCGACGGTGCTCCGCGTCCGGGCCTCGCGGCGCACGGGCGCCTCGCCCAGGAAGGGGAACTCGCTCACGCCCACGATGGGCTGCTTGCGGCTGCGCACGGCCTTCTCACGCGCGGCCCGCGTCTCCGCGAGCACCTTCGCGATGTCGCCCTGGGCCAGCGCCTTCTCCAGTCCGCCGAGCGACTCGATGCGCTGCAGCTCCGTCCACGCCGCGCGCGCCAGCTCCGAGGTGAGCTGCTCCAGGTAGTAGCTGCCGCCCGCGGGGTCCGCGACGCGGTTGAGGCTCGACTCGTCGCGCAGGATGAGCTGCGTGTTGCGCGCGAGCCTGCGCGCGCCCTCGTCCGGCGTGCCGAGCGGCTCGTCGAACGGGGAGGTGCTGACGCTGTCCGCGCCCGCGACCACGGCGGCGAAGGACTCGGCCGTGGCGCGCAGGATGTTCACCCACGGGTCTCTCTGCGTCTTCGTGCCGATGGCGGTGCGCGCGTGCAGCCGCATCGCCTGCGCCTCGGGCGAGCCACCCGACGCGGCCACGACCTTGGCCCACAACAGCCGCGCGGCGCGCAGCTTGGCGATCTCCGGGAAGAACTGGCCGCCGACCGACAGCGCGAACTGCACCGAGCGCGCCGCGACGTCCACCGCCACGCCCGCGCGCTCCATTCCGCGCAGGTACTCCACACCCGTGGCCATGGCCCATGCCAGCTCGTGCACCGACGTGGCCCCCGCGTCCGCGTAGGCCCGCGTCGACACCAGCAGCACCCGCAGCTCCGGCGCGCTCTGGGCCCGCGACGTGACGAGCGGCGCGGCCTCCGCGAGCACCGCCGCCACGCCCTCCGGCAGCGCGCCGGTGCGAGCGAGGATGCCCAAGGGGTCGATGCCCAGCGAGCCGCTCGGCTTGACGCCCGCCTTGTCGGCCACGGCCAGCAGCAGGGACGCCGTGGCGAGCGGCGCCGAGTCCGGCTCCAGGTGCACGGGAGTCCGGTCCAGCGGCACGTGGGCCAGCAGTCGGGCCAGCGTGGCCTCGTCCTTCACCGGGATGCCATGGGCCTCGCCCAGGCAGAGCCAGACACCCTGGGTGCCTCGCTCCAGGTCCGTGCGGAGGGCCTCGGCGGCGAGGGTGACGTCCGGCTCGGAGTACTCCTGGCACAGCAGCCAGCCGCCCTCGGTGTGGCCCAGGGGCTGGGTGCCCCGGACGTAGGGGGCGACGCCCGGCGGCTGTGGCGCGGCCGTGTCCGCCTGCGCGTAGAGGGGCTGGAGCGCCAGTCCACCTTCCAGCGGCGACTGGAGCACCGTGAAGGGCTTGCCCTTCAGGTCCTTGTCCACCAGCCGGCGCCACTCCTCGAGAGTGCGGGCCGGAAACTCGGCGGCGATGTGAAGAGGCACCTGCGACATGCTGTGTCCTCGCGGGGGATGTGGCCGATGACAGGGCGGCCGTCCCCGTCCCATAGGCGCAAAAACGCGCCCGTTCAATGGCGGCGAGCGGGGGAGGGCCTTGTTGGCATCGCCCCGGCCGCCGGGGTGTCAACAAGCCGGGAGTCATGGGCCGGTGGGACGCCGGGCGGACAGGGGTTGCTTTCACCCGCGAGGCGCGAGAAGGCTGACCCGGACGATCCACCGGGTGCGCACGCCATGACGCAGCAACAGTACGAGTTCCTGAACCTCATCAGGAAGGTCCGAAGCCACAACTTCATCGAAGACCACATCCGGCCCTGGGACCCGGCTGACTACGAGCAGCGACTGGCGAAGGAGCAGGCGGAGAACGAGGTCACGCTCGAGGAGATCCGTCAGGTGCTCGCCTCGGGGCTGAGCCTGGACTTCGCGGACCAGAATCACCACACGCCGCTCCTGACCGCCGTCACGCAGAACAACGTGGCGCTCATCCAACTGCTCATGGCCCACGGCGCGGACATTCGCGTGGCCCATGGCAACGAGATGCCGCTGCACCGCGCGGCGGAGTTCGGCGCGGACCGCGTCGTGCGCTTCATCATCGAGCAGGGCGTGGACCCGCGGACCCCTTCACCGTTCGGCAGCAGCGCGCTGCGCATCGCCCGGAGCTCGCGTCACAGCCGCGGTGTCCCGGCCATGCTGGTGCAACTGCTGCTGCCCACCAAGGACCAGCGCCCGCCGCCGCCCAAGAAGCTCAAGGGTCTCTCCGAGGAGAAGGTGATGAAGTACCTCTCCAGCGAGCCGCCCGCGGGTGTCGGCGCAGCGTCCTGGGAGATGCTCCGCGGCATCATGGACGCCGTCTTCGTGGAGGCCCACGCCGTCTCGTTGGCCGAGCTCTACGAGGGCATCGAGTCCCGCTCCTCCATGAACCCCGACCTGGTCTTCGCCGCCATCGGTCTCATCCAGGCCGTCAGCGCCGAGGCGCCCAAGAACAAGTCGGTGAAGAAGCTCTCCAAGGACTCCCATGCCCACCACGGAGACCTGGAGATCAACGGTCCGCTCACCGTGAAGTCGCTCCTGGTGACGGGCAACCTGACGGTGAAGGGCAAGGCCGCCAACCCTGTCGGAGCCTCGCTGTTCGTCGGGGGCTCCTTCCAGTGCGAGAGCTTCCACACCGAGGGGCCCGTCATCATCGGCGGCGACCTGGACGCCTCCCTCGTCGAGGCGAGGAACAACGACTACGCGCTCGAGGTCCGGGGCACCCTGCGCACCCCGAAGCTCGTGGTGAAACAGCATGTCGTCAAGGCGGGGCATTTCGAGGTCCAGGAGCGCGTTGACTCCTAGTGCTTGAACCAACGCGTCATGACCGGATGATGCGATTGCCCCTAGGGTGACGGCCCGAATGCCGACCGAAGTCAAAGTCCAGTCCACGTTGTTCGAGTCGCTGATTCGCTGCATGAACCCCGACTCGGCCCAGCGCGCCGAGCTCCTCGCGGCGGGCTACGACGTGGACCGGCCTCGCGCCACCTATCCCGCGTCCGTGTTCGCCGCGTGTCAGGCGGTGGCGCTGCGCACGACGTACGCGGGGCTCGCGCCGAAGGCCGCTCAGCGAGAGCTTGGGCGAGACCTGGTGCGCAAGTACTTCGACACGCTGGCGGGCCGCGTGGTGGGCATGGCGCTGAAGGTGGCGGGACCCGAGCGGGCGATGAAGCGCGTGGCGCTCAGCTTCAGCTCGGTGATGGAGCCGGTGGACATCACGGTGGAGAACCTGGGTCCGCAGGTCTGGCGCGCGAAGTTCCGCGGCTACGTCTTCCCCGCCGAGGCCGCCGCGGGCACGTGTGAGGTCGCGCTGAAGCAGGCAGGCGCCTCCACGGCCACCGTGGAGGTGGAGCGCTACGAGGGCACCGAGGGCTTCGACCTGCGTCTTCGCTGGTGAAGCCCCCGGGGCACTCCGGGCTCAGGGCTGGGGCGTGCCCAGCGCCACGGCCGCGCCCTCCGTGGGCTCCGTCACGTTGTCCTGTGACGTGCGGTCGATGAGCTTGTTGAGCGGATCGATACCGACCTCCACGGGCTTCACCGGCACCGTGAAGCTCAGCTCGGATTCACCCGGGCCCACCTGGCGCTTCTCCAGGAACACCGCGTTGCCGTCCTCGTCGAGCGCGCCCACGTCCATCCAGTCGGAGAACTTCAGCTCCGTCTGCTCGCCCTTGTCGTCGCTGCGGTACTTCTTCGCGATGACCTTGAGCGTGACGTCCCAGGCGCCCTGCGCGTTCTGCCGCATCGTCGCGGACACCGCCCGGTTGTCGTACAGGGTGATGGTCTCGAAGAGGTCCTCGAGCAGGTACTGGTACTCCGGCGGCGTCTCCTCGCGCAGGAAGCCGATCAGCTCCGCGGAGCCCGTGTACGGAGGCCCCTGGAAGCGGACCTTCTCCACGTAGCGCTTCAACGCGCGGTTGACGCGCTCCTCGCCGATGAAGTCCTGCAGCGCGTACATGGCGAGGCTGCCCTTCTGGTAGTGGATGTACGGCTGGTTCTCCACCCGCGACAGGGGCACCTCCTTCTTGCGCTCCATCGCGCGGCCCATCAGGTAGCTGTCCAGCTCGAACTTGAGGAAGCGCTTCATCTTCGTCGCGCCGAAGCGGTGCTTCATCACCATCAGCGCGGCGTACTGCGCCATCGTCTCCGACGTCATCGTGGCACCCTGCGCGCGCCCGCCCACCACCTGGTGCGCCCACCACTGATGGGCGATCTCATGCGCGGTGATGTAGTACGGGTAGTCGACGTCGTCCGGGCTGCCGTCGCGCACGCGGGCGATGAAGCCCACCGCCTCCGAGTACGGAATCGTGTTGGGGAACGACTGCGCGAAGCTCCCGTAGCGGGGGAACTCCAGGATGCGCGCCTGGCGGTGCTGGTACGGCCCGAAGTTCTCCGAGCAGTACGCCAGCGCGTCCTTCATGCCGCGCATCATCCGGTCCAGCACGTACGTGTGCGTGGGGTGGTGGTAGATCTCCAGCGCCACGCCCTTCCACGTGTCGCGCATCACCTCGTAGCGCGCGGACAGCACCGAGTAGAACTTCAGGATGGGCTGGTCCATCTTGTAGCGGAAGAAGCGCCGGTCCCCCACGGTCCACTCCTTCTCCAGGTATCCCGGGGCGATGGCGATCTGGTCCGGTGACGTGCTCACCGTGGCCTGGAAGGAGACGAAGTCCGCGTCGGGCGTGATGTAGTTGTTCGCCAGCGCCTTCGGGTCATCCCGGTCCGGCAGCCGCTCCTTGGGCGCGAGCCCGTACTCCTTGCGGTCCTTGTCCTCGGACAGCTCCGAGTCCTCCTGGTAGCCGAGCGTCGGCAGGTTGCCGCTGTTGAAGAAGGTGCCGTTGCTCACGATGTCCGTGCGCGCTGCCCCGTGCTTCAGGCGCTTCGCGTGGAACTCCAGGTCGAAGACCAGCTCGGCCTCCGCGCCCGGGGCCAGCGGCGTGGGCAGCTCCAGGACGAACAGGCCCAGCTCCCGGTCCGTGGGCTCCGTGCGCTCGGCGCCCGCGAGGCTCAGCTTGCGCACGCGCACGTCGGTGGGCATGTCGAGCAGCACCTTGGCGATGGGCTCCTGCGTCTTGTTGCGCAGCCGGTAGGTGCCGAGCGCCTCCAGCCGCTGCTCCTCCGGATGGATGTGGAACGTCACGTCCACGTCCGTCACGCGCGGGTGGGGCAGGGCGAGGAAGGACTTGTACTCCTTCTCATAGCGGGCCCGCGCGCGCTCCATGTCCTTCTCGGTGACGAACGGGTTGACCACGCGGGTCTGGTACGTGATGAAGCCGCCCAGCCCCAGGAACGCCAGCAGCGCCACGCTGGCGCCGGCCGTCCACGCCCAGCTCTGTCGGGCCCGCGCCTCGCGCAGCCGCTCCTTCCACCGCGTGGTGCGTCCCCGCACGATGAGCAGGTAGCCCACCGCGACGAGCAGCACCGCGAGCGCGTACCAGTACAGGCGGAACCACACGAGGTTGGACACGAAGTGGCCGTAGCCGTTCATGTCCGAGTACAGCACGCCCGTGTCCGAGCCGTAGCGCACCAGCCGGTCCTCCACGCCGAACAGGCCCAGCGCGGCCTGCGAGGCGAAGTGGATGACCATGACCAGGTACGCCAGGTACTTCTGGTGGATGAGCACCTGCGCGAAGAAGGCCAGCACGCACAGGAGCACCTCGTGCGTGAAGTCCACCAGGACGATGTCCGTGAAGTACAGGCACCATTCAATCTGGAAGAAGCCCCGGCTCACCTGCGTGATGAGCACCGCGAGCGCGACCACCACCTTGAGCGAGAGCACCACGAGCAGCAGCGCGCCGAGCTTGGACGCATAGCCCACCCACGTCGGGGCCCGCGTCGCGTCCACGATGTCGCCCAGGCCCGCGTCGCGCTCCTTCCACACCAGCTCACCGGCGTAGAAGGTGAGGGTGATGAGCACGAAGGGCTTGAAGGTGCCCGTCGCCACCTCCAGCGCCTGCCACGTCACGGGCCACGTCGAGGTGCCGTAGAGCTGCTTGGACACCAGCGCGCCCAGCGTGACGAAGATGAGCCCCGCCACCACGAAGGACCAGTACACCGGCGAGCGCAGCACGTCCCGGAAGGCCAGCCACGCGGACGCCGCGGCCGTGCGCGCCCAGCTGCCAAAGGTCGGCGCGGCCCGAGTGGTGGGGATGCCCACGGGCGCCTGGGGCGCCTCCTCCGCCTTCGTCGCGCGGCCACCGCGGTGCTCCTCCACCTCGGGCCGGAAGCGCAGCACCGTGAGGCCCAACAGCAGCGCGCCCACGGTGGACCACAACAGCCGGTTGACGAGCAGCACCCCGCTGAACGGAATCAGGTCGCGGTTGCGCTCGGCGGGGGTCCAGTAGCGCGTCACGTTGTCGACGGTGATGAACCCGAACGGGTCCAGGATGGAGCCCAGCGGCCGGTTGGCCACGTCGGACATGGCGGAGCTGAGCGCCAGGTAGCCCAGCACCAGCACGACGACGCCCACGTACACGGGGGCCATGCGGCGCGTGAGCGCGGCCAGTGAGAAGAACACCGTGCCCGCGAAGAACAGCGTGGGCCATACGCCCACCACGTACGGCCACAGGTAGGCGAGGGACTGGTGGGGCGCCAGCTGGGTCTTGTCGATGAGCCACACGACGCCGGCGCCCACCAGCAGGCCCGGGATGATGGACAACATCAGCACCGCGCTGAAGACGAACGCGCCGAGGAAGCGGCCCAGCAGATACGGCACCTTCTTCACGTTCTTCGTGAAGATGAGCATCCACGTGCCGTGGCCGAAGTCCTGGTATGCGGCCTGGCCGAAGACGGCCGCCACCATGAGGAGGGCGAACAGGCCCAGCACGGTGATGAAGTTGAAGAGCGTGTACGGGCTGTTGGCCAGCACGCGCTCGGCGCCGGAGCTGGCGCTGATGTTCCTGAAGACGCCGCCGGTCGCCAGCATCAGCAACAGGCCGGCGCCGGCGAGCACCGCCGCGTACACCCAGGTCGAGATCATCTTGACCCGGCGACGCAGCTCGAAGGTCACGAGTGCGCTGAACATGTCACGCCGCCTTCGACGCGCCGGACAGCGCGTGGAAGTAGACGTCCTCCAGGTCGGGGCTCGCCGCCTCGAAGCCCTCGGGCGCGCTCGGGGCGTGTACGTGCACCAGTCGCTGTCCCGCCACGCGCCGCACGGCGATGACCTCCAGCTGCTTCGACAGCGCGTCGAGCTCCTCCTGGCTCGTGACGAAGCGCTTCCACACCCGGCCTCGCAGCTGGTCCACCAGCTTCAGCGGGTGGCCGCTCGCCACCACGCGGCCCTGCGCCAGCACGGCCATGTCCTGACAGAGGTCCGCCACGTCCGACACGATGTGCGTGGACAGCAGCACCACCACGTCCGAGCTGATCTCCGCCAGCAGGTTGTGGAAGCGGAAGCGCTCGGCGGGGTCCAGGCCCGCGGTGGGCTCGTCGACGATGAGCAGCTTGGGGTCTCCGAGCAGCGCCTGGGCGATGCCGAAGCGCTGCTTCATGCCGCCGGAGAAGCCGCCGAGCCTGCGGTCGCGGTGCTCCCACAGGTTCACCTTGGTGAGCAGCGCCTTCACCGCGTCGTGGCGCGCGCGCCGCTGGGCCAGGCCCTTGAGCTGCGCCAGGTGGTCCAGCATGTCCCAGGCCGTCACCTTCGGGTATACGCCGAAGTCCTGCGGCAGGAAGCCGAGCACGTCGCGCAGCCGGTCCTTGTCACGTCGCACGTCGATGCCGTCGAAGGTCATCGTCCCACCGTCCACGTCCTGCAGCGTGGCGATGGAGCGCATGAGCGTCGACTTTCCAGCGCCGTTGGGCCCCAGCAGCCCGAACATCCCGCGCGGGATGGTGAGGGTGACGTCGTTCAACGCACGCGTACCGTTGGGGTACGTCTTGGACACGCCTTCGAGTCGGAGCTCCATGTCGGGCATCAACCTAGCCCATCCGTTACCATGGGCTCCATGTCTTCACGGCGCTGGCTCCTGTGTCTCACGCCCCTCTTCCTGCTGTGCGCGTGTGGCGAGGGAGAGCCCGTGATGCTCGAGGCCGCGGCGGCCGACTGTGGGAGCGCTCCACCGCAGCGGCTGGGGCGGCTGCCCGCGACGAGCATGGTGCTCAACGCCTACTTCCTCCAGGAGGAGGCCGCGCGCGATGTGCGCCGGGGCCTGTCCGACTCACCCATCGTCGAGGAGGTGTTCGCCAAGGCCGCCGCGATGGGCGTCGTGGCGCTCCGGACCAACGGGCACAACGAGGCGCCGGAGAAGGTGGGGGACAGCACCATCCAGGTCGCGCCGCTCCAGTACGACGAGGTCGCCCTGCGAGGGCTGGACCGCGTGCTCGCCCGGGCCCGGGCGCATGGGGTCCGGCTGGTGCTCACGCTGGGCAACTACTGGGATGCCTATGGTGGTACGCGCCAGTACGTGAGCTGGGCGGGGCTGCCGAACCCGGTGCAGGGGGACCCGCGCTTCTTCACCGAGCCCGTCGTCCGGGCGCTCTACAAGGAGCACCTGGCGCGGACGTTGGAGCGGGTGAACACCGAGGACGGCATCCGCTACGGCGACCATCCGGCGGTGCTGGCGTGGGAGCTGCTCAACGAGCCTCGGGGGCGGGGGCTGGATGCGCGCGGCGAGAAGCTGCGCGCGTGGGTCGACGAGATGGCGCGCGAGGTGAAGTCGCGAGCCCCGGGGCACCTGGTGGGCACGGGCGAGGAGGGCTTCGAGCCCTCGTCGGAAGGGTACGACGGCGCCTACTGGTCCCGCCTGGGGACGACGATGCTGCGCACGCCGGGCTCCAGCTTCACGCGCAACACGGCGTCGCCGTACATCGACTTCGCGTCGGTGCACTTCTATCCGGAGTCGTGGGGGCTGGATGGCGCGGGCACGGCGGAGGCGGGGGCCCGGTGGATTCGCGAGCACGCGGCCATCGCGCACGGCCTGGGCAAGCCGCTGCTGGTGGGGGAGCTGGGCCTGCGCAACGCGGGGGATCTGGATTTGTCCCAGCGTCGCGCGCTGTATCGCGGCTGGCTGGAGTGCATGCGCGGCGTGGGCGTGGGCGGCGGCGCGCTGTGGATGTTCGCCAACGACGCCCGACCCGACGCGTGGGATGACCACACCTTCTACTTCCGCGACGGCACCTCGCCCGATGACCCCTTGAACCGCTACGCGGACCTGGTCATCGAGGCCGCGGGTTCGACGAGGCCCTGACGCACGAAGGCCCGGTGCGGCGCGCTTCGCGCCACTCCGGGCCACGGGCCACGGTGGATTCGCGACGGCTCAGACGGAGATGAGGCCCTTGCGGATGCCCTCGGTGACGGCCTCGACGCGGTTGGTCACCTCGAGCTTCCGGTAGATGTGCTCCAGGTGCGTGCGGATGGTGGCCTTGCTGAGGTTGAGGAGCCGGGCGGCCTCGCTGTTGGAGACGCCCTTGGCGATGAGCTGGAGGATCTCGCGCTCGCGGTCCGACAGGGGCTTGAGCAGCGGCTCCTCGGCGGAGGCGCTCTCGGCGGGCGTGGGCGCGGGGGCCTCCGGACGCGGGGCGGCGGGGGCGGCGGCCAGCGGCTCGGAGGGGACGGGCGTGGCGTCCGGCTCCACGCGGAAGTGCCGCAGGAGCCTGCGGGCCAGGTTGGGCTGGATGACGGTGCCCCCCGCGCGGACCTCCTTGATGGCCTCGATGATCTTGTCGACCGGAGAGCCCTTGAGCATGTAGCCGGAGGCGCCCGCCTTCACGGCCTCCAGCACTTTGTCCTCCTCGTCGAAGATGGTGAAGATGAGGATCTCCATCTTCGGGTAGACGGCCTTGATCTCCCGCGTGACGTCGATGCCGCTCATGCGCGGCAGGCCGAGGTCGAGCAGCAGCACGTCCGGCATCAGCCGGGGCACGTCCTCCAGCGCGGCCTCGCCGGACAGCGCGGTGCCGACGATGTCGATCTCCGGGTGGCCCTCGAAGAGGCGCAGCTGGTTCTTGAGGATCTTGGTCTGGTCCTCGACGACGAACACGCGGATGGGCGGCTGCGCGGGAGTGGAGGGAGGCTGCGGGGCGTCCACGGGGGCTCCGGTCATGTCGGGGGGCAGGGAAGGGAGAAGGCCACCTGGGCGCCCGAGCCGGGTGACGAATCGACGATGAGCTGACCACCGAGCTTCATGGCGCGCTCGCGCATGTTGAGCAGGCCGTAGTGGCCCCGCGGCGTGTGCTTCGGGTCGAAGCCCTTGCCGTCATCCTGGACGATGAGGTGCACGCGGTCCTCGCCGTAGTCGAGCTTCACCTGCACGAGCTTCGGCTCGGCGTGCTTCACCGCGTTGGAGAGGCACTCCTGCAGGATGCGGAAGAGGGCCAGCTGCACGTCGGGGGACAGCTTGCGCTGCGCGCCCGTGCGCTCGAAGCGGATGGGCAGGCCCGTGCGCTCCTGGAACGTCTTGGCGTAGTCCTCCAGGCCCTGCGACAGCTCGAAGTCCTCGCGCATCATCCGCAGGTTGCGCCGCAGCTCGTCGATGGACTCCTCCGCGGTGGCCTTCAGCTCGCGGATCTCCTCGCGCAGCCCGTCCTCGCGCGCGAGGTTCAGGATGTACTCGGCCTGGATGATCATCGAGGAGAGCGACGCGCCCAGGCCGTCGTGGATCTCCCGCGCCAGGCGGTTGCGCTCCTCGACGACGGCCAGCTCCTTGAGGTCCCCCTGGAGCGCGACGACTTCGCGGTGGGCCGCGGCCTCGCGCTCGTTCAGGTATACGAGCACGTAGACGATGATGAAGTTGAGCGCCAGGTACCAGAGCAGCGTGAGCAGCTCCACCGCCGTCACGTTGCGGTTGAGCAGCAGGTCCAGCCGCGTCGTGATCGGCAGCGCGAGCAGCGGCGGGAGGATGGCGAGCGGCTTGGGGTAGAGGATGGAGAACAGCGTGGTGAAGAGCAGCTGGGTGGCGAGCAGCGGGCTCTGCAGACCGCCGCCCACCTGGGGCTTGGCGATGAGCACCACCAGGATGACCAGGTCCAGGCACAGCGTGGTGTACGTCACCCAGCGGCCGGCCTTGGGGTGGTCGATGACCAGCAGGTTCGCGACGCTGTAGAGCAGCATCGTGAAGTAGCCCAGGAAGGAGAGGGCTCCGGTGAGGCCGAAGTAGCCGCTCCACGTGGGCACCGCCAGGATGAGCAGTCCCAGCGTGAGGAACATCATGCGGGCGTAGAAGAGGGCGCGGGCCCGGGCGACGAACCGGTCCTGCTCCCAGGACGCGGTGGCCTGCTCCGTGGAGACGCTGTCCGTCAGCTTGCGGCGCGAGAGGACCTCGCGCACGCGCGCACGCAGGTCATTGGCCGGGGTCTCCTCGCCCAGGGCGAGATTCGAATCCATTGGGCCGGCAGCTTACGAGAGCCGCCGGGTGTGCGGGAATCCCTGGGGTGGTCCGTTCACCTTCTCGGCGAGCGAGAAGGCGGACGGGTGTCCCCGCGCGCCTCCGTCATCGGGAGGATGGCTGCATGCAGACCTTGCGGGCCTCGGGCCTGCTCCGGAAGATGAACTCCAGCCGGTCCGTGGACTCGCCGGTGCGCTCGTCGAAGAGGGGCGTGCCGCCCGCGTACATCGTGCCCTCCTTGTTGCCGTACGGGTCCAGGTTCTGCTTCTTCAGCCAGCGGTCCACGCACGCCTCGAGCGCGGCGCGGCGGGACTCGGGAGCCCCCGCGTCCTTGAGGTTCGTCCCCTCGGCCGGGGTGGACGCGTCGGGGGACCCGGCGACGAGCGTGCCGGAGTCCGTCCCGGTCTTCTCGGCGCCCGCGATGGGGGCCTCGAGGGTGGAGCCGCTGTCGACGAGCTTCGTCGCCTCGGCGGGGGCCGTGGCCTCGGCGGGGGCCGTGGCCTCGGCGGAGGGCTGGGTCGCCGCATCCGCGGGGCCGGCGGTCTCGCCGGTGTTCTTGTGGCACCCGAGCATGAGCAACAGGGTGGTGGAAAAGACGAGCACGCCGGTCAGGTTTTTCATATGTGTGGCAGCTGGTAGGGGCGCCTGCGCCCAACGGTCGCCTGATGCGACGCAGGGGTCCGCACGTTATTCGCATCCGCCTTCGCGGAGCAGCATTCGATGCACGGCCCAGAAGAACACCACCATCCCCGCATTCCCCACGCGTCCCGGATTGAGCGCGCGCGGGTGCTCGTCGTGGGAGCAGGCGGGCTCGGCTGCCCCGTCTCCCTGGCGCTCGCCCAGGCCGGTGTCGGCCACCTGACGCTGGCGGATCCAGACCGCGTGGACGTGACGAACCTGCCCCGACAGCTGTGGCACCGCGCCGAGGATGTGGGCCGCAACAAGGCGGAGTCCGCCGCGGCGGGGCTCTCCAGGGCGTTTCCCGGGCTGAGCACGGAGGTGCTGCCCGAGCGCGTGGACGCGGACAACGCGGAGGGCCTGTTCCGCTCACACGACGCGGTCATCGACGCGACCGATGGCGTGGCGACGAAGTTCTTCCTCTCGGACGTGGCGGTGCTGACCGGCGTGCCGCTCGTGTACGGCGGCGTGCTGCGGATGCAGGGGCAGGCGATGCGCGTGGAGCCGGGTGGCCCGTGCCTGCGCTGTCTCTACGAGGCTCCGCCTCCGCCGGACTCGGTGCCCACGTGTGCGCAGGCGGGGGTGCTCGGCTCGCTGGCGGGGCTGGTGGGCTCGGTGCAGGCGCTGCTCGTGCTGGAGCTGCTGGCGGGCGCGGCGCGGCGGGTACCGGGTGAGACGGCGCTGCATGTGCTGGACGGGCGGACGATGCTGGGGCGCGTGACGCGGGTGACTCGCGCGGAGGAGTGCCCGGGCTGTCAGGTCACCGCCGTTCCGAGCTTCCCGGACGAGGCCTCGGCATGCGCGCGATGAGTCGGTGCGGCGCGGGGGCGATGGGGCGCGTGGTTGGATTCGAGGCGAAGGTGAAGGCGTGTCCGAGCCTGGCGTACGCGAAAGGTGCGCGGGAGAGGACACGTTCGCGGCTGGCTGGGAGGTGGTCGGACCAGGACACGCGTCGCGGTGGAGCGACGGTGTCTCGTTCCTGGCCCCGAGTGAACGGCTGCTCGAGGCGACGTTCCATGCACCCTCGTGCAGTCGGTGACGCGTCGACGCCGCGGGAGGGCGCTGGCGCTCGTGCCCTCACGGAGTCGGGGCACTCGCATGGGTGACACGACGGCGACGCTGGACATCACGCGCGAGGTCTGTCCGATGACCTACGTGCGCACGAAGCTGCGGCTGGAGTCCCTCGAGCCGGGCGCGCTGCTGGAGGTCCTCCTCCGAGGCGCCGAGCCGCTGAAGAACGTCCCCCGCAGCGCGCGGGAAGAGGGGCACGAGGTGGTGTCACTCGAGGCTCGCGACGACGGGACGCATCGGCTGGTGCTGCGCAAGCAGGGAAGGTGAGTGGTTCATGGCGACGATTCGGATTCCCTCGACGATGCGCACGCTGACGCGCAACCAGGCGGACGTGGTGGTCCCGGGCACCACCGTGCGCGAGGTGCTCGCGAACCTGGATGCGAGCTACCCCGGTATCGGCGCGAAGCTGCTCGACGAGCGCGGCGCCGTGCGGCGCTACGTCAACGTCTTCCTCAACGAGGACGACATCCGCGCGCTTCGCGAGCTGGACACGCCCGTGAAGGACGCGGACCGGCTCACGCTCATCCCCGCGATGGCGGGAGGGTGAGGGCGCATGGCTCTGCGTGAAGATCAGATCCAGCGCTACTCGCGGCAGATCCTCCTGCGCGATGTCGGCGGTCGAGGTCAGGAAGCGCTCCTGACGGGCCCCGCGCGCGTGGATGCCACGGGCGCCTCGGGGATGACGGCGACGGCGTACCTGGCGGGAGGAGGAACCCCGGTCGCGGGCGTGGGCTCGCTGACCCTGGGCCCGTGGGCTCCCGGCTTCCTGGTGTCGGCCGGGGACGTGGGACAGCCCGTCCCGGAGACCCTGGCCCGCGAGGTCCCCGCGCTGAACCCGGACGCCGCGAACCCCGAGCGTCGGGGAGGCCTCCTGGCCGAGCTGCCCACGGCCTGGAGCGGCGAGGCCCCCTGGGTGGCCCTCTGCGGCGACGGCGCGAGGGCCGGCGTCGTGTTCCGAGGAAGCGAAGGCTGTGTGTGGTGCTTCGGCGAGACGGTGCGGCACCTGGGCTCGCCGCCGGATGGCGCGCTGGGCGTGGCGCTCGGAGCCCTGGGCGCGATGATCTTCCAGAACCTCCGCCTGGGCCTGGCCCCCCCGCTGGGAGGGCGTTGGCTGGTGCCTCCGGGGGGCCTGGAGGAGATGGCGCTGCGTCGCTGCTCGCGCTGCGCCGCTCGCGCCGAGCCGTGAACCCCTGGGTGGATCCGCGCTGGCCGGAGCCGGTGCGCACGCAGGTGCTCCGTCACCTGGAGGCGTCCTATCCCCTGGAGGGCTGTGGCGTGATCCTGGCGTCGTCCAGCGCCGCCCGCGTCCTGCCCCTGCGAAACGTGTCTCCCAGGCCCTCCGTGGCGTACACCTTCGAGCCCCACGAGTGGTTGAAGGTGTGCCTCGAAGCGGAGTCGAGTGGCGAGCGGATCACCGCCGTCTTCCACTCACATGTCGACAGCCCTCCCACCTTTTCCCCGGAAGATCGGGCCTGGGCGGCCCCGACAGGGCATCCGCTGCTGCCGGGAGTTTCCTACCTCATCGCATCCGTACACCGAGGCTGTGTCACCTGCGTGTGTGAGTACGAGTGGAGCGGGGGAGAATTTCGAACGCGACAGGTTTGAATCCCGCATTGCAAGAACGAAAAAGCCGAGGAGGTGCAGGCACTTGGCTGCCCGTTACCCCTACCTGCGGAAAGGTGCGCGTGAATTGTCAAGTGCGTGGGTTTTCGTCTATAACCACGCGCATCTTCTGGATCTGCGGCGTCCCAACGCGGCGTGCAAGAAGCGCTCCGGACGCAGGGAGTTGAAAATCCTTATGGCCTCCAACACTGGATTCACCCTTTGGCTGACCGGCATGTCCGGTACGGGGAAGACCACCACTGCCGCGTACATCGCGGCGCGGCTCCGTCAGGTGGGCCGTCACGTGGAGATTCTCGACGAGGGTGAGCTCGCCGATGAGCTGTGGGCGGGGCTGGGCGACTCGAAGGACGAGCGCAATGTCATCGCGGGCCGGCTCGGCTTCGTGGCGAACGTGCTGACGCGCAACGGCGTCGCGGCGCTGGTGCCCTGCGTGAGCCCGTACAAGGCGAAGCGCGAGGAGAACCGCCGCGCCATCGGCCGCTACGTGGAGGTCTACGTCGACTGCCCCACCGAGAAGCTGATCGAGCGTGACAGCACGGGCCGCTACAAGAAGGCTCTCAACGGGGAGATCCCCAACTTCATCGGGATCACGGAGCCGTACGAGCCGCCCACGTCGCCGGAGGTCACCATCCACTCGGACGTCGAGTCGGTGGAGGACGGCGCCGCGAAGATCTTCCAGTCGCTCCTGGACCTCGGCTACATGTCCACCGAGGAGCTGAAGATCATCACCGGCAAGAAGATGAAGGCCAACCCGCTGCCGGCCAAGGGCGAGAAGGCCGAGAAGCCGGAGAAGAACGGCGGCGTGAAGGCGCGTCGCGCGGAGGAGCCGAAGCCGGCCGCCGCGACGAAGGCCAAGCCCGCGAAGGCGGACAAGGGCGCCAAGTCCCGTCCCGCCACGCGCGCGGCCCGGGTGGCCAAGCCCGCCAGCCCCGCGAAGAAGCCGGCGGCGAAGAGCAAGGCTCGCTGAGCAAGGGGGCCGGCACCCGGCCCCGTCGGTGTTCATGACAAGGGCTCCAGGTTGCCGCGCGATGCGCGTGCAATCCGGGGCCCTTCCGTTTTAGGAGTCCAGCATGCTGAGCCCCGAGCGAATCCAAGCCCTGTGTGAGTCGTCGCGCCCCAAGCTGGAGGCCATGCGGGCCGCGCTGCGCACCCACGGCAGCGCGCTGGTGGCGTTCTCGGGCGGCGTCGACTCCACGTTCGTGCTGAAGATCGCCGTGGAGGAGCTGGGCGAGAGGGCGCTGGCGCTGACGGCGCTGTCGGCGTCCGTGGCCCCCGAGGAGGCGGAGGAGGCGAGGGCGCTGGCGACGAAGCTGGGCGCCCGGCACGTGGTGGTGAGCAGCAACGAGCTGGCGAACCCCTCGTACGCGGCCAACCCCACCAACCGGTGCTACTTCTGCAAGACGGAGCTGTACGACCTCTGCGAGGCGCGGCGCCAGGAGCTGGGGCTGGCGGTGGTGCTGGATGGCTTCAATGCGGACGACTTCAAGGATCACCGTCCGGGGCACAAGGCGGCGCGGGAGCACGCCGTCGAGTCTCCGCTCGCCGCGGCGGGCCTGACGAAGGAGGAGATCCGCGCGTGGAGCCAGGCGCTGGGGCTGCCCACGTGGGACAAGCCGCAGATGGCGTGCCTGGCGTCGCGAATCCCGTATGGGACATCGGTGACGCGCGAGCGGCTGTTGCAGATCGCCTCGGCCGAGTCGGAGCTGCGCAAGCTGGGCTTCCGGCAGTTCCGCGTGCGCTACCACGGCGAGGTGGCGCGGCTGGAGGTGGCGGCCGAGGAGTACGAGCGCTTCCTCGCGGCCGACGTGCGCCAGAGGATCAACACCGCGTTCCTGGCGCTGGGGTTCAAGTTCGTGGCGTTGGATCTGGAGCCGTTCCGCTCGGGCCGGATGAACGAGGCCGCTGGCGTGACGAAGCCCGCGACGCCGAGCTTCGCGCTGCCCGTGGTGAGCTGATCCCGGACTCCCTTCTCCGCCCGGCGCGCAAGGCCGCTGGGACTCCGGAGCAGATCATGACGGTCGAGCAGTCTTCGCGGCGCGAGCGGTCCTCCTGGCTGATGGGCGCCGCGGGCGTGGTGCTCCTGGGGCTCACCCCTGGCCTCGCCCACGCCGCCGAGTACGTGGACTCGCCGTACCGGGACCGGCGCTCCTTCTCGCTGATCCTCGGACCGGGGTTGTCCTACACGGAGCTGATCGGCGAGTCGGACGCGGACGTGGTGAAGGGGCTGGATGCCCAGCTGGATCTGGGGGCCAGCCTCTCGGTGGGGCACGGGGGGGACGAGGTCTTCGTGTTGATCCGAGGGAGCCTCCGCGGGCCGGATCTCTCCGTGGTGGGGGGCTTCCGGAGCGTCTTCGGAATGGAGGCGTGGCAGTCCTTCGTGGATCTCGGCGCTGTCGTGCGGCCGTTTTCTGGGCCGTGGGTGGGGCCTCGCGTAGCTTTCGGTTTGCGACACACCTTCTCGGAGCGGATCGCGGTGTACGGGGGACTCGGGCTCACGCTCGGGTTCGGATCCGGACTGCGCGCCGACGCCGAGGGCTTCACCGGGGTGCAGTGGATCTTCCCGGTCAGCGGATCCGAGTGAAAATCTTGCGATCAGAAAGGGCTGTGAGATGGTGTGTGCATCTGTAGGAGGTTGCGCACTTGGAACTGAATCCCCGCCTCACCTCAGTGGTCTTCCGGCTGAACCGCGAGAAGCTCGACGCCCTGAAGGAGCTGTCGCGCTCCACGCGCATCCGCCAGAGCGAGTACCTCCGGGAAGCCATCTCGGATCTGCTGGCGAAGTACGAGGAGCGGCTCGTCGATTGACAGCTGCTCGTGGATCCAGCCCCGTGTCACTCCGAGAAGGGTGACTCCGGCGGCAACCCCGGAGGGTGGAGACGCTCTGGGGCCGTGAAGGGATCCACCTTCGGAGGGTAGTGGACCTCCCAGAGCATCAGGCCGTGCGCGGGCGCCTTGAAGCCCTCCATGGCTGCCCCCGTCTCCAGGGCCGCGTGCCATGCTTCCTCCGGCAACAGCCCCGCCGCCACCTTGAGCGCGCCCCCCACCAGATAGCGCACCTGGTAGCGAGCAAAGCCGTCCCCGACCAGCCGCACCTCGTACAGCCCTCCGCCCCGCTCGTGCAGGGTGGCGGACTCCAGCGTGCGCGGCTTCTGGGGACTGGACTTCTCATGGAAGGCGATGAAGTCCCGCGTCCCCTGGGCCCTGGCGAGCAGCGCCGCCACCCGCTCGGGCGTCACGGCGCCGCCTCGTCCCAACAACCCTGGCTCGCCCGGAACGTCGAGCGAGTAGGGTGCCCAGTCCTCCGTCTGGGCCCCCCCCAGCCGCAGCCGGTACCGGTACACCTTGCCGCTGGCGCTCCACTGGGCATGGAATCCCTGGGGCCGGCGGACCAGGCACAGCCCGAGCCCCGGCGGCAGGTGCTCCGGGAGCCTTTTGGCCAGCGACTCGGGCGAATCCCCGGCCTCCAGCCGGACGCTCACCACCTGCATGCGGGCATGGACGCCCCGGTCCGTCCGCCCCGAGGGCATCACCGAGGCCGGGACGCCCACCGCTCGCAGCGCCGTCTCGAGCGCCTCCTGGACGGTGGGGCCCTCCGTCTGACGCTGGAAGCCGCGGAAGTTTCCGCCGCGGTACCAGATCCACAGTGCGACGGGAATCCGCTTGGAGGTCGAAGTGAGCACGGCGTTGCGAGGTCGCGGGGTTACACGGGATAATCGCGCGCGAAATGGCGGCTGGACAAGAACTCGCGGCGGACGTGGATGGGCAGTGGCTCTTCCGACATGGTGACCTGGTCCTCGGACCTGTCAGCGGCTCGGTCATCGTGGAGAAGCTCAAGACAGGAGAGCTGACCCCCGAGTCCCCGCTGGCCCTGGCCGGCGAGCGGGACTTCCATCCGATGCGCGAGGTGGAGCCCTTCAAGGTCCACGTGGCGCTCTCGGAGGCGCGCGCCCGCGTGGACGCGGCCGTCCTGGTGGAGCGGGAGAAGAACCACAAGCGCGTGCTGGTGCTCGGCGGCGTGGCCGCGGGCCTGGCGCTGGTGCTCGGCACCGTCGGCATCTACGTGGCGCGCAACGCCGCGGTGCACGGCTGGTTCGGCGAGGACGAGTTCGAGGGCATCGAGATGGAGGCCCCCGTCATCCGCGTGGCCCAGGCCCGGCAGGACGACGAGGAGCTCTTCGACTACCCGACGCAGGGCGCCGTGAAGCCCGGTACTCCCGCGGGCACCAAGCCCACGGGCGCCTCCACCGGCAAGCCCACCGCCGTGGCCTCCGCGTCCCGGACCGATGACCGCCGGCCGCCGCGCCCCGCGGGCAGCGTGGGCACGGACCCGGACGGCATGGAGGTGGCGCAGCAGTTCGACCAGTCCGCCATCAACCGCGTCGTGGCCGGCAACAAGTCCACGCTCTTCAAGTGCTTCAAGGAAGAGGCCGAGCGCAGCCCGGGGCTCGCGGCGAAGATTCCGCTCGAGTTCGTCATCGGCAACGACGGCAAGGTCAACAAGCTCTGGGTGGACAACCCCCAGTTCAAGAAGGGCCCGCTCTACGAGTGCCTGTTGACGGAGCTGCAGAAGTGGCCGTTCCGGGCCTACGAGGGGGAGCGGGCGACCGTCGGCCTGTCCTTCAACATCGGCAAGCGGGGCTAGGGCCACTTTCTTGCCCACCTCCCGGGCATGCCCCATACCGGGGCCATGTCCGCCGCATCCGTTGCCGAGACCGAAATCGCGAAGAAGGCGCTGAGCGTGCCGCCGGGGACCTTCCGTCACACCGTGCTGGTCGCCGCCAAACGCTTCAAGTCCACCTGGGCCGAGCTGGGCAAGCTGCTCGTCACCGTCCGGGACGAGGCGAAGTTCGAGGAGTGGGGCTACCCCACCTTCGAGGCCTACTGCCTCAAGGAACTGCACATCAAGAAGCAGACGGCCCTCAAGCTCACCCGCTCCTTCAGCTTCCTGGCCAAGCACGAGCCCGAGGAGGAGCTGCGGGCCCAGGAGTTCCCGGAGAAGGCGCCCGCCTTCGAGGTCATCGAAGTGCTGGCCGACGCCGAGGAGCGTGGCCAGTTGTCTCCCACTGAATACAAATCCCTACGTGACAGCATCTGGAGCCCGGAGAAGAACCCGACGGAGCTCAAGAAGGAGTTCACGGAGCGCTTCCCCCGGCCGCCGCCCGAGCCTCCCCCCGAGAGCCTCCAGGTGCGCAAGCTGGCGTCCATGGCCCGGAAGCTCGCCAGCGAGCTGGCGGGGTGCCGCAAGATTCCGAACGCTGTCGCCGAGCGGGCAGCCGCCCTGGCGGATGACGTGGAGGAGCTCGCCTCGGGCGTGACGGACGCCTGAGCCGCTGTTACTGAACGCTCACCCGTTGCGGCCGCTGTACGGTCCGTAACGGGCCCGCACCGTTGGGCTTCCTGCCCAGGTGACAGGGCCCTATAGTGGTTCAGGGCCCCGGTGTAGGTGGGCCTGACGGCTGTTCGAGACGTGGGCAGGCCGTGTGGGTAGGGGAGCGGTGGACGGCGAAGTGGCTCCGGCAAGTCTGGGGTCGGCGAACTCGGAGGCGGCAGTGAAGAAGGAGCACCACGTCAACCTGTCCTGCTCGTTCTGCGGAAAATCGCAGCGCGAGGTCCGCAAGCTCATCGCGGGACCGACGGTCTACATCTGCGATGAGTGCATCAAGCTGTGTAACGACATCATCGCGGACGAGAACGAGCGAGAGGAGGGCAAGCCCCAGGTCAGCTTGCCGACGCCTTCGGAGATCAAGGCGTTCCTCGACGACTACGTCATCGGTCAGGACCAGGCGAAGAAGGTCCTGTCGGTCGCGGTCTACAACCACTACAAGCGCATCTACCAGAAGAAGCCCACGTCCCGACCGCGCCCCGGCGTGAAGAGTCCGTCGGGCGAGGAGGTGGAGCTGAGCAAGAGCAACATCCTGCTCATCGGCCCCACGGGCTCGGGCAAGACGCTGCTCGCCCAGTCGCTGGCGCGCTTCCTCAACGTGCCGTTCACCATCGCGGATGCCACCAGCCTCACCGAGGCCGGCTACGTGGGTGAGGACGTCGAGAACATCATCCAGAACCTGCTCCACAACGCCGACTACGACGTGGAGAAGGCGGCGCGCGGCATCGTCTACATCGACGAGATCGACAAGATCGCCCGCAAGGGTGACATGCCCAGCGCCACCCGCGACGTCGGCGGCGAGGGCGTGCAGCAGGCGCTCTTGAAGATCATCGAGGGCACGCGCGCCAACGTCACCCCGCGGGGTGGCAAGAAGTACAACCAGCAGGAGTACGTCCAGGTCGACACGACGAACATCCTGTTCATCTGCGGCGGCGCGTTCCACGGCATCGACGGCGTCATCAAGCGCCGCGTGGGCGAGAAGGGCCTGGGCTTCGGCGCGAAGATCACCCACCGCGAGGAGCGCAGCGTGGGCGAGCTGCTCGCGCTGACGGAGCCGGAGGACCTGATGAAGTTCGGGATGATTCCCGAGTTCATCGGTCGTCTGCCGATGATCGCCACGCTGAACGACCTCAAGGAAGAGGACCTGGTCACCATCCTCGCCCAGCCGAAGAACGCGCTGGTGAAGCAGTACCAGAAGCTCTTCGAGATGGAGAAGGTGAAGCTCACCTTCACGAAGGAGGCGCTGCGCGCCATCGCCCGCGAGGCGATGCGCCGTCACTCCGGAGCGCGCGGCCTGCGCGCCATCCTCGAGGACGCCATGCTGGAGATCATGTACGACGTGCCGTTCCGCGAGGGCGTCAAGGAGTGCAAGATCACCGAGACGGTCATCACCCGCCACGAGCCGCCTCAGCTCGTGATGGAGAAGGAGAAGAAGACGGCCTAGCGGCCCTTCTGCTCCGTGCCGTTCTGCTCGGCCCCTCCTTCCCTCACGGGAGGCAGGGGCCGAGTCGTGTCCGGCGCCCGTTATGCGGCGGCCGTCGTGGGCAACAGCGACGGCAGGGAGATGACGAACTCGGAGTACTCGCCCATGACGCTCTCCACGCGAATCTCGCCCTGGTGCTCCTGGACGATGTCGTGGACCAGGGACAGGCCCAGGCCCGTGCCGGAGCCCGCGGGCTTGGTGGTGAAGAACGGGTCGAAGAGCTTCTCGCGAATCTCCAGGGGGATGCCCGGCCCGTTGTCGCGCACCCGCAGCTCCACGCGCGCGGCGAGCCTCCGGGTGGAGACCAGGATGCGGGGTGTGAAGGCGTCGCCCTCGCCGCGGCGCTTGGCCAGCGTCGCGTAGAAGGCGTTGTCGAGGATGTTGATGATGAGCCGGCTGATGTCCCCGGCCACCACCTCGACGGTGCCCACGCGCGGGTCCAGCTCCGTGTCCGTTTCCACCGCGGCCGCGCCCTCGCGCACGCGCAGGCCCTGGACGGCCAGGTTGACGCTGTCGCGAATCAGCATGTTCAGGTCCACGCGGGTGCGCGAGCCCTCGGAGCGGCGCGAGTGCCGCAGCATCGTCTTGATGATGTCCGAGGCACGGCGCCCGTGGGTCTGGATGCGGCGGGCGTTCTGCTTCAGGTCCTCCAGCGTCTCGAGGATGTCCTCGGCGGTGGTGGACTCCAGCTTCCCCGTCTGGGCGCGCAGCGTGGTGTCCAGCTCCGCGGCCAGCCGCGTGGAGAGCTCCGAGAAGTTGTTCACGAAGTTGAGCGGGTTCTGCAGCTCGTGCGCGATGCCCGCCGTGAGGGCGCCCAGCGACGCGAGCTTCTCCTGGGCGACCAGCTGACGCTGCATCTCCTGGATGCGGGTGAGCGTCTCGGCCAGCTCCACGTTCTTGCTCTGCAGCTCCGCGGTGCGCTCATCCACGCGGCGCTCCAGCGTGTGGCTGTACTCCTCCAGGCTCGCGTACAGCCCCGCGTTCTCCAGGGAGATGGCGGCCTGGAAGGACAACAGGCGCAGGACCTCCAGTCGCTCGGGGGTGAAGGCCCCGCGCGTGGCGTCGTTCTCCAGGTAGAGCACGCCCGTGAGCGAGCCCTGCTTGAGCAGCGGGCTGCACAGCACGGACTTGGGATGCGCGGTGCGCACGTACGGGTCCTCGGAGAAGGGCTCCTCCGTCGCCGCGTCGTCCAGGATGACCGTCTCGCCGGTGCGCACCACGTAGTGGACGATGGAGGCCGGCAGCGCCGTGGAGGACTCCACCGGCACGCCCTGGTCCAGCAGCACCCGCGCGCCGTCCACCGAGCCCTCGGCCTCGATGTAGAGCCCCTCGGGGCGCATGAGGATGAGGAAGCCGCGCCGCGCGCCTGCGTTCTCGATGAGCAGCGTCATCAGCTTGCGCAGGAGCTTGTCCAGGACGATTTCGCCGGACAGCGCGCGCGCCGTCTTGAGCACCGACTCCAGGTCCAGCGAGGCCAGCGGCGTGCCCGCGGACTCCTCGGCCCGCACGGGCTCGGGAGTGGTGGGGAGCAGGTGCGGGTACTCGCGCTCCAGTCGCGAGGCCACCGCGCGCGCGCCCCAGCGGACATACGCGGCCCGGGAGTCCTCCAGGTAGCCATGGGCCACGCGCTCGCGGCGCTGGTCCAGGTGGAACCTCGCCGCCAGCTCGCAGCCGACCGCCTCGTCGAGCGACAGGCCGTGCTCCCTCGCGAGCCGGATGGCCCGGTCATAGCCATCCGCGGCCTCGGTGGGCTTGCCGTCCACCCGGGCCCGCTCCGCGTCGAGCAGCTCCGCGCGCGCGGCGTAGTTCATCGGGGCGATGCGAGCCCAGCCGCGCATCTGCTTGCGGAGCGCGTCGATGGTGCGGGACGCGCGCAGGCGCTCCAGCGGCCCTCGCGACGTGTGCAGCTCGAGCAGGGCCAGGCCCTGGAAGAACTTGTACCAGGGCAGGTAGATCTGCCCGGTGATGAGCTCCGCGCGGGCATCCACCGCGGCCGCGCTCTCCAGGGCGCCCTTCGCGTCGCGCCACAGCCAGCGGCGCATGGTGCGCATGACCTCGCAGGTGGCGATGCCGTTGGAGTAGCCGGCTTGGTGGTACGGCGCGACGATGTCCCGCTCCCGGGCCTCCACGTCGCCGGTGAACGCGCCGGTGAGCACGTCGAGGGTGTGCCGCGTGTACTGGAGGAACGGCACGTTCGTGTGCCGGTGGCTCGCGAGCGCGTCGCGGAAGCGGTCGACGCGGGGGCCATGCTCCAGGAGCCCGTCCCGGCCGATGAGGGACACGGCGCAGCCGGCGCTCGCGTTGTAGGCGAAGTACTCGATGTCGCCCGTCTCCTGGCCCTTGCTCGCGCCGGCGAAGAAGTCATCCAGGCACGTGCCCAGCGGCTCCTTCCAGTGGCGGATGAAGAGGTTGAAGACGAAGTGCACCATCGAGCGCAGGCTCTCCGCGCCGAAGCGGTCCAGCGTCTTCAGCGCGAGCCGCCCGTAGCGATAGCCCTCCTCGGGGTTGCCCAGGTGGACGCTGAGCATCAACCCGTAGCCCACGTAGCCGAAGGCGGCCGTGCCCGTGGCGCCGTGGCGGATGGTGAGCTGGAGGTTGCGCAGCACCACGAGCGGGAAGAGCAGGGGGCGGGCCATGAACGCGGCCGTGGCCAGCTTCATCATCACCCGCAGCGTCGCGACGAGCAGCGGGTCCCTCAGCTCGGGGAGCGACTCCAGGTCCTCCGGCTTGCGCAGGCCCAGCAGGACCTTCGTCTTCGCGACGCCCGCCAGCACGTGCGCCTGGATGGGGCGCGCGGGCAGGTGCTGGCCCAGCATTCCGAGCACCTCCAGGCCCAGGTCCACGGCGCGCTCGTGCTCGCCGCGGTGGGAGTGGCACTGGATGCGCACCAGGTGCACGCGCACCTGCTCCAGCCGATCCTGGGCGTGGTCCAGGGCGGCGGTGGCCAGCCGCTCCATCTGCTCGAAGTCCGCCGCGAGATACGCGGCCTCGGCGGCCTCGACGTGCAGGTCGAACGCGAGCGCGCGGTTGGCGCTCCAGCCGTCGTCCCCGAGCAGCTGACGGCCTGTCGTCAACAGGCGCAGCGCCGCGGACCACGCGCCGCGTGACTTGGCGCCGCGACCCGCGCGCAGGTCCAGGGCCGCCACCCGGTGCCGCTCCTGCGCGTCCTTCAGCACGGGAAGGGCCAGGTGGAAGTGGCTGACGATGTCCGCGAGCTGCTCGTCCATCAGCTCGGGCGGCGTGTGCCGCAGCAGCAAGCGGCCGATGCGCGCATGGACCTCCGGGCGTTGCTCCGGGGGCGTCAGCTCCAACGCGGCCTGCTGGACGCGGTCATGCGCGAACTGGAAGCTGTCGGAGGGCTCGGTGTCCGTGAGCCGCTCGCCCACGGGCGCGACCAGGGCCGCGTGGAGCACCTCGTCCAGCACCTCCGTCGTCTGCTCGGGCGTCTGCTCCAGCACCGTGGAGAGGTTGCGCAGGGTGAAGGCATGACCGAGCGCGGCGGCCACGGGCAGCAGCGCCTGGGCGCCCGGGCTCAGCTCCCGGATGCGCGCGGTGAGCAGTGCCACCACGCCGTCGCTGAAGTCCTGACCTCGCAGGGCGCCGCCGTCCCAGCGGAAGCCTCCACCCTCCGCGTCGAAGCGCACGAGCCCGCGTTCATAGAATGCGCGCAGCAACTGCACCGCGAAGAAGGGGTTGCCCTCCGTCAGCGACAGGACCACCGCGTCGAGCTGCGTGTCGGGCTGTCCCGCCGCCGCGGGGAAGACATCCGCGACCAGGCGTGACAGCTGCTCGGGGGACAGGGGCTCCAGGTCGATGCGCTGCACGGGTGTGCCCGCCTCGCGCAGGGCCTGGGTGAGCCCCTCGACGGGGTGCTCGGCGTCGAGGACTTCGGTGCGGCACGCGGCGACCACGAGCAGGTTGCCCAGCTCCCGGTCCGTCAGGAGCTGGCGCAGGAGCTGGAGGCTCGCGCTGTCCGCCCACTGCAGGTCATCCAGCACGATGACGAGCGGATGCTCGGGCGTGGCGAGGACGCCCACCAGCTTGCGCAGCACCAACTGGAAGCGCAGCTCCGACTCCGCCGGGTCCAGTTCGGCCACGGGCGGCTGCTCTCCCAGCACCAGCCCCAGGCGCGGCACCGCATCCACGACGAGCTGGCCCATCCCGCCCAGCGCCTCCAGCAGGCGCTGCCGCCACAGGTCCAGGCGCTCTTCGCCGAGCAGGCTTCGGGCGACCTCGCGGAACGCCTCGAAGATGCCGGAGTAGGGCGTGTCGCGCAGGAGCTGGTCGTACTTGCCGCGCACGAACAGGCCGTGCTTCTCCGACACGGGACGCTTGAGCGTGCCGGTGAGCGCGGACTTGCCCATGCCGGCCGCGCCGGTGACGAGCACGAAGCCGGAGCGACCGGTGGCGGCCCGCTCGAAGGCGTCGCGCAGCGCGGCCTGCTGGGGGGCCCGACCATAGAGTCGCTCGGGGACGGCGAAGCGCTCGGGGACGTCCTTGGTGCCCAGCTCGAAGTCGGGCACGCCATTGCCCGTCTCCAGGCCATCGAGGCAGCGCTGCAGGTCGGCCACCAGCCCGTAGGCGCTCTGGTAGCGGTCCTCGGGGGACTTGGCGAGCAGCTTGAGGATGAGCGCCGACAGCGTGCGCGGCAGCTCGGGCACCAGCGACTGGGGCGGCGGCGGCGGCAGCGCGACGTGCGCGTGGACGAGCCCCAGCGCATCGGTGTCCGCGAAGGGACGGCGGCCGGTGAACAGCTCGAACAGCATGACGCCCAGCGAATAGAAGTCGCTGCGGGAGTCGACGCTGCGATGCGTGCGGCCGGTGGCCTCGGGGGACAGGTATTCGAGCGTGCCCTCGAGCCGGTCCGGAGCGACGGGGGCCACCTCCGCGCGGGCGCGCCGCGTGGCGAGGGTGAGCCCGGTCAGCTTCACGGACACGCCGTCCGCGCCCACGAGCACGGACGCGGGCTGCAGGTCCCGGTGCAGGATGCCGGCGGCGTGGAGCTGGCCCACGGCGCGCGCGAGGGCGACGGCGAGCCGGCAGCCGGCGAGGACCTCCATCCGGCCCACGGCCTGGCGCTGGGCGAGCGTCGTCTCGCCGAAGCCCTCGAGCACGAGCACGGACATGCCGGGACGGGACTCCTCCAGGGCCAGCGGGTGGAGGACGCCGTCGAGGCGCAGGGGATGGGTCAGCTCGAATTCGTGACGGAGCCGCTGCGTGAGGGCTCCGGTGCGCGAGGGCTCCGCGAGCTTGAGGTTGACGGTGGCTCCATCGTTGGCGCGGGTGGCGCGAACGAGTTGGAAGGAGCCGGAGCTGCAGAGCGCTCTGTCGCTTCGGTAGCCAGGGACATCAATCATTGCTCGACCCGTGCGCGCAGGGGCGCGGCACCCCCCTTGGGGCCGGCAGGCTAGCTGTGCCTGCCCGCGACTCGCAACCGAACCGGGCCCGCTTCACGGGGCGGCTGCCTGCTCACCGGAGTGGTGGTCTGGGGCCGGGTGTGCCATGCAACCTCCACGGTGATGAGAGCGACGGCCAGGGTGGAACAGGACACACGGCGGGACGGCAGGCGCGTCCTCATCATCGGCAGTGGTTTCGGAGGGCTCGCGGCGGCGGTGCGTCTGGCCGCGCGAGGCTGGCGAGTCACCGTCCTGGAGCGTCGCGCCGTCCCGGGGGGACGTGCCCATGCCTTCCAGCAGGACGGCTTCACGTTCGACGCGGGGCCCACGGTCATCACCTGTCCGCACCTGCTCGAGGAGCTCTGGGCCCTGGCGGGGCGGAAGCTCGCGGAGCACGTCGAGCTGCGGCCGGTGACGCCGCTCTACAGGATGCGTTTCCCGGATGGCTTCACGTTCGACTACCACACGGACCGGGAGCGGATGCTCGAGGCCGTGCGCCGCGTCTCCCCCGGGGACGAGGCGGGCTACCTGGCGCTGTCCGCCCGGGTGGAGCGGCTGTACGAGGCGGGAATCGGCCCCTTGATGAGCGCGCCCGTGCCGCACGTGCTGAGTCTTGCGCCCTTCACCGCGGCGCTGGTTCGAGACGAGGCCTTCCGGACGATGTACGGCCTGGTGTCGCGGCACGTGAAGGACGAGCGGCTCCGGCAGGCGCTGAGCTTCCATCCGCTGCTCATCGGCGGCAGTCCGTTCTCGGCCGCGAGCGCGGTGTACACGTCCATCCAGTTCGTCGAGCGGCGCTGGGGTGGGTTCTTCCCCGTGGGAGGGACGGGCGCGCTGGTGCGGGGCCTCGTGTCGCTGCTGGAGTCGCTGGGCGGCGAGGTTCGCTACGACAGCGAGGTGTCGGAGATCACCGTGGAGGGGCGCAAGGCCACGGGGGTCCGATTGGGCTCCGGGGAGTGGCTCCCCGCGGAGGCGGTGGTGTCCAACGCGGACGCGGCGTGGACGTACCGGTACCTGCTGCCGCGTCACGTGCGCAGCCACTGGACGGATGACCGCATCCAGCAGGCGCGATACTCGATGAGCGTGTTCCTCTGGTACTTCGGCACACGGCGCCAGTACCCCGAGGTCGCACACCAC
The DNA here is from genome assembly GCF_059738865.1 of Myxococcus sp. MH1. Taxonomy (NCBI): domain Bacteria; kingdom Pseudomonadati; phylum Myxococcota; class Myxococcia; order Myxococcales; family Myxococcaceae; genus Myxococcus; species Myxococcus sp. MH1. The sequence goes on from NZ_AP026947.1 coordinate 5,124,644, forward strand.
ACGCTGCTGTTCGGTCGGGATTTCCGAGGCATGTTCTCGGGCCTGTCGGGCTCGGGTCAGCCGTCGCAGGACCCGCTGCTGTACCTGCACCGTCCCACCGCGACGGACTCGGGCCTGGCGCCGCCGGGACATGACGCGTTCTATGTCCTCGCGCCGGTGCCGCATCTGGGCGAGGGCTCGAACTGGAAGGCGAGGGCGGAGACGTTCCGTCGCATGCTGGCGGAGCGACTGTCGCGCACGGTGTTGCCCGGGCTGGAGTCGGAGTTGATGACGTCGAGGGTGATCACGCCCGAGGACTTCCGGGATGATTTGCGCTCGTTCCGGGGCGCGGCGTTCAGCTTCGCGCCCACGCTGTTGCAGACGACGTTCTTGAGGGCGCAGGCGAAGAGCGAGGACGTGGACCGGTTGTATCTGGTGGGCGCGGGGACCCATCCCGGCGCGGGCCTGCCCGCGGTGCTGTGCTCGGCGAAGATCGTCGACACGGTGATGGCGGGGGCGTGAAGGGGGGCCTCGGGCGCGGGCTCGCGACGAAGAACGGCGCGCGCCAGAACGCCGGAGGTGTCACGCTCTGTCGTGCATGGCGAGCGTGGGCTGCATGAGCGCCGGGGCGAGGTGTGACATTGCCCATGCCGTGCGGAGGTGAAGGGACATGGCGGAAGTCGCGGGACTCGAGCGCTGTCACGTCATCCTCAAGGCCGCGATACTCGCGGCGAAGCCCGAAGACCGGCCCGCGATTCGTTGGGCGCTGGGCGGCCCGCGTCCCGTGTGCCCGGCGGCGGGGCAGGTGGAGCTGGGGTTGTGGTTCTCCTCGCTCGTGTCGCCGTTCCTCGCGGACCGCTTCGAGGAGGCCGTGGCGAGCCGCATCGTCGAGCGCGTGCGGGACTTCCTGTCGAAGCCCCTGCGCCTCACGCCCCAGGAGTCACTCTCGCTGGGGCACGACAAGAAGCTGACGAGCAAGGCGGGCCGCGCCTATCACGCGCTCATCGCGGACTCGCGCTCCGAGGCTGACGAGTCGGAGGCGCTCGCGGTGGTCCGGCGGACGGCAGGTGCTGCGGCGGCGCTGTGTCGCGGCAAGGACACCTTCGTGCACCTCACCGCCGCGGTGGCCCGTGTCGTGAAGTACCTCGACGAGGAGCCCGGCCGCGCGGGGCTGAGCGTGCAAGGGCTCCTCACGGAGCTGGATGCGCGCATCCTCCGACTGGAGTGCCACGCAGCCATCGCACCGCTGCTCGCGGGGAGCGCGCCTCCGGACCTCGAGGCTGTCCTGTGGCGCGCTGACGGCGGCAAGGGGACCGCGAGGCACTTCATCGCGAGGCTTCGCGGCGGGAAGCTCGGACTGGTGACGAAGCTGGGCGCGAGGTGGACCTGGATTCAAGGAGGGAAGGACGAGGTCCTCGCCTCCGTGCCGGATGCCTGCTTCGAGGAGGCGACCCGCGCGGTCATGGCGGGTGACTGAGTCGCGCGAGCCCGTGCCTCGGAGAACCCATGCATCCTCCGAGGCACCACCGCCGTCATGCCGCTACTTCTTCCGAGGCGCTCTCATCGTGAAGCGCGGGTACACGTCGTTCTCGAACACCTCGCGCAGCTTCGGGAAGTTGAGCACCCAGCGCACGCCCATCCGCCACGGGGCGAAGAGCGCGCGCGGCACGCGGGGGAACAGGCCCGGCAGCCAGTCCTCGTAGGCCTTCTGCATCGCGCTCACGTCGTAGTCCTCGCGCACGTCCACGCAGTAGGGCGGGTCATCCGGCACGTGGCCATCGAGGATGTCCCCCAGGCCCGGCGGCAGATACGTCGTGTGCAGCGTCATGCCGATGTCGAAGTTCTTGCTGCCCAGCCGGCAGATGGGTCCCTTGGCGATGTCCTCCGAGTCGAAGATCCACACCTCGTCCCCCGTCGAGTCCGGCGGTAGGTTCGGCGTGGGGTCCGACACCACCAGCGCCACGACGTAGCCCTTCCAGTACGGGACCATCGGCAGCTTGATGCTCGGCACGAACTGCGGCGCGAAGCCGAACCAGCCGGTGGGCAGCACGTAGCCCTCGAAGCGGCCGGAGTTGACGAAGAACTTGAAGAAGCTCGCGGCCCGGCCCTCGCGGATGGGCATGCCCTCCCGGTCTCCGACGATGGGCTTGTACATCTGGTAGATGAACTCGGGGACCATGTCCGCCGTGAAGCCATCCGAGTTGAAGTAGATGGCCAGCTCGTCCTCCGGAATGCCCCAGTTGATGCCGCCGGGGGGCTCACCGCCAGGAGGCGGCTCGCGGGGGACCTCGTCGAGGTACAGCTTCAGATTGGTCTCGAGCTCGCCGTTGATGAGGCCCGTGTTCGAGAAGACGGTGAGCCCCCACGTGTAGTCATCGTGCGAGTGCAGCTTCGACTCGATGGTCCGCCGGCGCATGTCGATGTGGTGCACGCCCAGCGAGCTGCGCGTCACCGGCACCGCCGTGGGCATGCCCTGCTGGTACGCCTGGGCCCGGTTGCCGTTGATGAGCAAATCTCCCTCCTGGATGGTGTGGGAGAGGTCCTCGGTGGGAGAGTGCCCCACGACAATCGTGATGACGTCGTCCGGGTTCTCGTAGCGCGCCGCGAAGTGCAGACCGCCACCGCCGGACTGGAAGCGGTACGCGGGGATCCTCGGCGGGTCATCGGGCAACAGCGTGCCGGGCGAGGGACGCAGGTCCGAGCGCTTCACGACCCAGAACACCGCCTGGGGATAGGAGGGCTCGGAGGTCAACCGGCTCACCAGCCGCTGCAGCCGCGTCATGCCCGGCAGCGCGGACTGCACCGCGATGCTCCAGAAGTTGACCGGGAAGTTGCTGTCCAGCAGGACGACGTAGTCGCGCGTGACGGCGATCTGATGCAGCGACTGCGTCACCACCGGCTTGCCCGTGGCCGCGTCGATGAGCGACCAGTGGTGCAGCCGGTTCTCCCACGTGTCCCAGCTCACCAGGTGCGTCCAGCCCTCCCCGAGCGGCCACTTGGGCGCGTGATTCGTCAGGAACAGGCGCGGCTTCTGCCCGGCGCCCGGCGCCTCGGAGATGGCCACCGGGTGCTCGAACGCGAAGGCGGGGTGCGCGGTGCTCTGCAGCAGCGGGAACGTCCACGGCGTGCCGATGGCCGGCTTCCACTCGCGCAGGTAGCCCAGCGGCGTGTACGCCTCCAGCGTCATCGGATGGATGGCCCACGGACGGCCCGCGTCCGTCGTCACCAGCATCATGTTCTCGCCCTGCACCAGGAAGGGCGCCGTGTTGGGGGCCTCCTGCGCGCCCAGGGCGATGGACACGTCCGACAGCGTCGTCTCCCGGAATTCGTTGAGGTAGCGCGTGAGCGGCCCGCGCGACGTCTTGCCCGCGTTGACCGGCTCGCGCGCCACGTACGACGGCGTCTCCATGATGGAGGAGCTGAACGTCGCGTGGGCCCCGTCGAAGTCGAGCCGCAGCACGAGCCCGTCGGAGGCCAGCGCCGGTGAGCCCTCGGACACGCTGGGGCCGGCGACGAAGACGTGGCCGTGCAGGTCCGGGGGAAGCTTGCCGGCGAGCACGTGCAGCGGCTCGCGCGTGAAGCGCTCCCGGTTGGATGTCATCGCGTTGCGCGGCATCCCGGGTCTGAGACCCGGCGGGACGGCGACACCAGGGTACGTCGTCCCATCCGGCAGATGGGGCGGCGCGGGCGGCGGCACATCCTCCGCCGAGGGGGAAGGAAGGGGAGACACGGCGCTTCGAGTCACATCAGGCATGACTCCTCCACGGGTAGGGAGCTGCGGAACAGGTCGGGGAACGGGGCCAGCACGGTAACACGTGCGACGTCCGCGACTCGCACGAGGTGGCACGTCCGCCAGGGGAGGGAGGGGGCGGGATGGTGTTCCGGCGTGTGGACCCGATGTGCCATCATCGCGACGCCCGGTGCGACCAACCATGAACCAACACGACATGTCTGAGCCGCGCATCATCGGCGGGCGATACGTCCTCGAGCGGGTGCTCGCGGGCGGTGGGATGGGCACGGTGTGGGTGGCGACGGATCCCAAGCTCCAACGCCGCGTGGCCCTCAAGCTCATGGCCACCCACTGCGCGCCCACCCCGCACGCCTTGCGCCAGTTCGAGTGGGAAGCCCAGGCCATCGCCCGCTTCCAGAGCCCGCACGTCATCCAGATCCACGACTGCCATCTGGAGGGAGACACCCCCTACATCGTCATGGAGCTGCTCGAGGGCGAGGACCTGGAGGCCCTGCTCAACCGGCGCGGCCGCCTGTCGCTCGCCATGGTGGAGCGGCTGCTCACCCAGACCTCCCGCGCCCTCACGGCCGCCCACGCCGCCGGTGTCATCCACAGAGACCTGAAGCCCGCGAACATCTTCCTTTCCCGGAGCGCGTCCGGAGAGGTCGTGAAGGTGCTGGACTTCGGGCTTGCCCTGTTGACCCAGGGTGGCACGGCGCATCCTCACCCCGAGGAGGAGATGGCGGGGACGCCGCGCTACATGAGCCCCGAGCAGCTCCGGGGGCTGTCGCCGAGGTTGGACCACCGCTGCGACCTGTGGGCGCTGTCGGTGGTGGCGTACCGGGCGCTCACGGGACAGCACCCGTTCCCGCTGGAGTCGCTGCGCCAGTTCCGCCTGGGCAACGTGCCGCCGCCGCCGGTGGCGCCGTCCTCGCTGGCGCCCGAGCTGGGCACGGAGGTGGACGCGTTCTTCGCGCGGGCGCTGGACGTGGACCCCTCGAAGCGCTTCCAGTCCGCGCACGAGCTGTCCTCGGCCTTCAGCGCGAGGGTGGAGGCGGGGCGGCCCGCGCGTCCGGCCAAGGTGCTGGTGGTGGACGACGAGCCGGATGTCGCGGTGCTGATGGAGCAGGTGTTCCGCAAGCAGGTCCGCCGCAACGTCTACCAGTTCCTGTTCGCGGCGGATGGCGAGGAGGCGCTGGAGGAGCTGCGCCAGCACCCGGACACCGAGGTGGTCCTCTGCGACATCAACATGCCGAGGATGGACGGGCTCACGTTCCTGTCGCGCATCGGCGAGGTGACGACGCTCACGCGCGTGGTCATCGTCTCGGCGTACGGGGACATGAGCAACCTGCGCACGGCGATGAACCGCGGCGCGTTCGACTTCATCACCAAGCCCATCGACTTCCCGGACCTGGAGGCCACGCTCGTCAAGACGCTCAAGCACGTGCGCGAGCTGCGGCGCACGGTGCGCTACACCGAGGAGAACGGCCTCTTGCGCATGTTCGTCCCGGGCGGCGTGCTGGAGCGGCTGCCGCCGATGATGCAGGGCACGGAGGCCATGGCGGGCGAGTGGGTGGAGGGCACCGTCGTCTTCGTCGACGTGCACGGCTTCACCCCGGTGCTCAAGGACGAGGCGCCCCCGGAGTCGCTGCGGCGGCTCAACGCCATCTTCGAGGCCATCGTCCCGGAGGTGCTCTCGCGCGGCGGCACGGTGGACAAGTTCGTGGGCGACGCGGTGATGGCCGTCTTCCGCGGCCCCGGCCACGTGGACCATGCGCTGGAGGCGTGTCTGTCCATCCGACAGCAGCTCGAGGTGCTGGCCATGCGAGGAGGCGAGGGCGCCCCGTATGCCCATGGGGTCTGCATGGGGCTGGACTCCGGGGACGTGGTGTCCGGCAGCATCGGCGCGAAGGCGTCCGGGCGGCTCGACTACACGGTGCTGGGGGACGTGGTGAACACCGCGGCCCGGCTGTCCACCCTGGCGCGGCGCGGGCAGGTGCTGCTCAGCGAGCGGACCAAGGAGCGCGCACAGGAGCCCTTCGACTACGCGGCGCTGGGACCCCAGGTGCCTCCAGGGGCCTCGGTGGAGCTGCTGGTGTACGAGCTGCTCCGGGCGGAGGGGGCACGCACGCCGGTGTCGGAGGACTCGACGCCGTACATGCCCTCTTCGGGGGGCCACGAGGAGCCCGGGGAGGGCTCGCACGAGGCCGCGGGGCTGGTGGCGCAGCCGTCCCGATGAGCTGGGACGGCGCGCGGCGCTTCAGCTGCTCTGGGTGACGCGCACCGTGGTGTTCATCTCCCGGCCGGTGGCCGGATCCCGGGCGCGCATGGTGAGGATGCCTTCGATGTTCACGTCGAAGGTGATCTCCACCTGCACTCCGCCGGCGCGGGCCTGCTGGATGCCGGAGAAGGTGAACTCACCGAGCATGTCGTTGCGCGCCACCATCTCGTGGTCGCCCTGGAAGATGCGCATGGCCAGCTCGGTCTGGTTGTCCATGCTGGTGGTGGCGAGCAGCTGCTTGGCGTTGGGGATGGGCGCGTTGCGCGGGAAGACGACGTGGAACGCGCCGCCGGCCTTCTCCAGGCCGATGGCCATGGGAATCACGTCCAAGAGCTGGATGCGCAGGTTGGTGTCGTCCTGGAGCGAGTGCGCGTAGAGCGCCGCGCCGATGGCGACCGCCTCGTCCGGGTGCACGGCCTTGCTGGGCGCCTTGCCGAAGAACTTCGTCAGGCGGTCCTGGACGATGGGCATGCGCGTCTGGCCGCCGACCAGCATCACCTGGTCCACGTCCTTGGTGGACAGGCCCGAGTCCACCAGCACGCGCGCCACCATCTGCAGGGTGCGGTCGACGAGGTGGTTGGTGAGCTGCTCGAGCATCTTGCGCGTGAACTTCATCTCGATGTTCAGGGGCTGGCCCTGGGACGTCATCGTGATGAAGGGGATGTTGAAGGGCACCTCGTCGCGCGCGGACAAATCAATCTTCGTGCGCTCGGCCAGGTCCTTGATGCGCTGCATGGCCACCGGGTCCGTGGCCAGGTCGATGCCTGTCTTGGCCGCGAAGTCCTTGAGGACGTGGTGGATGATGGCGTTGTCGAAGTCGATGCCGCCCAGGAACACGTCGCCGCCGGTGGACTTCACCTCGAAGACGCGCTCGCGGATCTCGATGATGGAGACGTCGAAGGTGCCGCCGCCCAGGTCGTAGATGACGACCTTCTCCTTCAGGCCCTTGCCCACGCCATACGCGAGCGCCGCCGCGGTGGGCTCGTTGATGATGCGCACGACCTCCAGGTCGATGAGCTTGCCCGCGTCCTTCACCGACTGGCGCTGCCGGTCGTTGAAGTAGGCGGGCACCGTCACCACCGCCCGCTTGATGGGCATCTTCAGGTAGTTGGACGCGACCTCGCGAATCTTGCCGAGGATCTTCGCGCTCACTTCCTGGAGCGTGAACTCACGCTTGCCGACGTCCAGCGTGACGTCGTTCTTCTTGCCGGGGCGCATGTTGTACGCCACGACCTTCTTCATCGTCTCGACGACGTCGCTGCCGAAAGGACGGCCCACCAGACGCTTGGCGCCGTAGACGGTGTTGCGCGGGTTGAGCTGCCACTGGCGCTTGGCCTCGTAGCCGATGAGCTCGTTCCCCTTGTCATCAATCGCGAAGATGGAGGGGATGGTGTACTCACCGCCCTTGTAGGGGATGAGCTTGACGTTCCCGCTGTCCTCGACAATCGCCGCGCACGAGTTGGTCGTGCCGAGGTCGATGCCGATGATGGGCTCCTTGTGCATCGTGTCTGGGCTCCGGGTGGCCACCGAAGAGAAAGGCTGGACCGTAGCGCACCCCGGCCCACCACGCGAGTAAGCTGACACCCACCTGCGACAAAGCCCTGCAACCCCGCACCATGTCGGGCGAAAAGTCCACCTGGGCTACTCTCCCCCCTGGAGGACAGCCGACGGCCCGAGCACGTGGGGTGGACGACACGAGGCCAAAGGGCCCTGGACTTTCCGGAGGGCGGGCGGGAAAGGTCGAGGAGCAGAGGACGGCCTGCGGCCCGCCGGCGCCGTGGCTAGATCAACGGACCTGGACGACGACGAGGAGAGCCACGTGGACGCGAAGGGGTATCTGCAGGAAGTGGGCTCGCAGGTGAACGCCGACTTCGTCAAGAACCGTTCGATCCTGTCCTTCGAGGAGTACCTGTCGCTCTTCCTGAACGACCCCAAGGCCCAGGCGCGCAACGCGGCGCAGTACCTGCGGGACGTGATGGACCACTTCGGGACGGAGACGGTGCCGCACCCGACGGGGAGCATCCGGCGCTTCAAGGTGTTCGATGCGCAGCACAACGAGCGCGACGGGCGGGTGGCGGGGCAGGAGGAGGTGCAGAACGCCATCTACCGGGTGCTCGGCAACTTCGTGCGCGCCGGCCGCATCAACAAGCTCATCTTCCTGCACGGTCCCAACGGCAGCGCCAAGTCCTCGCTGGTCAACGCGCTCAAGTCTGGGATGGAGACGTACTCGCGGCTGCCGCAGGGGGCGCTGTACCGCATCGCCTGGGTGTTCCCCTCGGAGAAGCTCATCAAGGGCTCCATCGGCTTCGGGGAGCGGGCGAGCACCGGGGACGGGGAGCTGACGACCTTCGCGCACCTGGACGCGGAGTCCATCGACCTGCGCATGCCCTGCGAGCTCAGGGACCATCCGCTCTTCGCCATGCCCGCGGTGGACCGGCGCAAGGTGCTGGAGACGGCGCTCAAGAAGAAGGGGCTGGGCAACGGGGACGGGGAGACGGGGGACTTCATCCTCTCCGACTACGTGCGCGACGGCGAGCTGTGCTCCAAGTGCCGGCGCATCTACACGGCGCTGCTCAACTCGTACAACGGCGACTGGCTGAAGGTGATGCGCCACGTCCAGGTGGAGCGCTTCTACGTGTCGCGGCGCTACCAGGTGGCCACGGTGACGGTGGAGCCGCAGATGAGCGTGGACGCGGTGGTGCAGCAGCTCACCGCGGACCGCACCCAGCTCAACGTGCCCGCGCCCCTGCACAGCACGGTGCTCTTCGAGCCGCACGGCCCGCTGGTGCACGCCAACCGCGGGCTCATCGAGTACGCGGACCTGCTCAAGCGGCCGCTGGAGGCCTTCAAGTACCTCCTGGGCTTCAGCGAGACGAGCGAGGTGCCGCTCGAGCCGTTCGTCCTCCAGTTGGACGAGGTGCTCATCGCGTCCTCGAACGAGAAGCACCTGGGCGCGTTCAAGGAGCTGCCGGACTTCGCGTCGTTCAAGGGCCGCATCGAGCTGGTGCGCGTGCCGTACCTGCGCCGCTACCGCACCGAGCAGCAGATCTACGACGCGCAGGTGTCCGCGACGACGGTGGGCAAGCACGTGGCGCCGCACGCGACGGCGGTGGCCGCGATGTGGGCGGTGCTCACGCGGCTCAAGAAGCCGATTCCGGACCGCTACCCCGGCGACGTGAAGGAGCTCATCGACCACGTCACGCCGGTGGAGAAGCTGCACCTGTACGAGGAGGGCGCGCCGCCGGACCGGCTCAGCCTGGCCAACACCAAGGAGCTGCGCAAGCTGCGCGAGGAGCTCTTCACCGAGTCGGACGCGTACCCCAACTACGAGGGGCGCATGGGCGCGAGCGCGCGGGAGATCAAGACGGCGCTGTTCAACGCCGCGCAGAACCCCGACTACAAGTGCCTCAACGCGCTCGCGGTGCTGGAGGAACTGGAGGCCATCTGCAAGGACAAGAGCGTCTACGAGTTCCTGCTCCAGGAGGTGGTGGACGGCTACCACGACCACGAGGCCTTCGTGCGCGTGGCGGAGGCCGAGTACCTGGACCGCGTGGACACCGAGGTGCGCGAGTCCATGGGCCTGGTGTCCGAGGGCCAATACCGGGAGCTGGTGGAGCGCTACATCCAGAGCGTGAGCCACTGGGTGCGTGGCGAGAAGATGCGCAACCGCGTCACGGGCGAGATGGAGAAGCCGGACGAGCAGCGCATGCAGGAGGTGGAGGCCATCGTCATGCCCCGGGGCGAGGAGGTGGCGGACTTCCGTCGGGGGCTCATCGCCTCCATCGGCGCCCACCGGCTGGACAACCCGGACGTGGTGATGGACTACGCGCGCGTGTTCCCGGACATGTTCAAGCGCCTGAGGGACCACTACTTCGAGGAGCGCAAGCGCGTCTTGCGCAAGAACAAGGAGAACGTCCTCAAGTACCTCTCCGAGGACCGGGCGCAGCTGACGTCGCGCGAGCAGACGCAGGTGCAGAGCACGCTCAAGACGATGGCGGAGCGCTACGGCTACTGCGAGCACTGCGCGAAGGACGCCATCCTGTTCCTGATGAAGAAGCGCTACGCATGAGAAGCGGGCGAGCGGGCTGACGGGGCCTGCTCGGGCGCCTGCTTTCCATTGGTAAGCGGGCTCGGGAAGATGGGGGCGTCGAGCGAGTTCGCAGTCCTACGCACTTCCTTCCTCCCGGAGAGTCGATGACCCGCTTCCTCCTGGGCGCCCCCGTCGCCCTGCTCGCCCTCGCGTCGTGTGCCGGCGCCTCGTCGCCCCACGCGAGCGCCCCCGCGCCCAAGGCCGCTGCCGAGGTCGTGCGCGTGGTGGCGATGCCCGAGCCCGCGCGGCCGACGCGCAAGGAGATGGTGCGCCGCATCCTCCCGCACAACGTGCGGCTGCAGATCGCCGAGGGGGACAGCGTGCGTCGCACGGCGTCCGGCGTGGTGGTGGGCTCGGAGCGGGGCGAGGACGGCGTGGTGGCGTGGGTGGTGACCAACGCGCACGCGGTGGTGATGGAGGACCTGAAGGCCCCGGAGCTGCGCGTGCTGGTGGACCGGCGCGGGGACGTGGAGACGCACGTGGGGCAGGTGGTGGCGCGGGGAAAGGTGCCGGAGATGGACCTGGCGCTGGTGCGCGTGCCGGGGCTGGGGCTGCCCGCGGTGGAGCTGGCGGAGGAGGCCGAGCTGGAGCTCGGCGAGGACGTCGTCGTGGCGGCGTCTCCGTTCGGCCGCGCGCTGTCGCTGTCCGGCGGCATGTTGTCCCAGGTGGAGTGGGACCGGGAGTCGCGGCGGCCGAAGCTGGTGAAGACCGACGCGCCCATCGGCTACGGGGCGTCGGGCGGTGGCATCTTCAGCCTGGAGACGGGCCGGCTGCTCGCCATCGTGGAGGGCTACCGCACCGCGCAGGTGGGCTTCGAGGTGCAGCAGGAGATCTTCAGCTTCGATGTGCCCATGCCCGGAGAGACGTTCGCCGCGCCGAGCACCAAGGTGCGCCAGTTCCTCAAGGCCCAGGGCTTTGGCCGGCTGCTCGAGCGCAGCCTGCCTGGTGAGGGAGGCGTCGCTCACGCTGCGGGTCGCTGACCCGCCTTTTTGTCGACAGGCGCCCCGTCCGCGCTACATCCGTCCCGCTCTTTTTCGCGTCACCAGGAGGCGAGCGCATGTCCGGACGGGTTTCGTGGGATCAGTACTTCATGGACATCGCGAAGCAGGTGGCCACCCGGGCCACGTGTGATCGCAAGCACGTGGGCGCCGTCATCGTCCGGGGCCGCACCATCCTGTCCACCGGCTACAACGGCTCCATCCGCGGGCTGCCCCACTGCGACGACGTGGGCCACATGATGGAGAACGGACACTGCGTGGCCACGGTGCACGCGGAGGCCAACGCCATCATCCAGGCGGCCACCAACGGCGTGGGCATCGACGGGGCGACCATCTACACCACCGCCAGCCCCTGCTGGCCGTGCTTCAAGCTGATCGCCAACGCGGGGCTGGTGCGCATCGTCTTCGGGGAGTTCTACCGGGACCCCCGCATCTTCGAGGTCGCCACCCGGCTCAACCTGGAGTTGGTGGGCCTGGGCGAGGCCTCGCGCCCGCCCGCGTCGTCGACCTGAGCGGGAAGCCCCCGACTCACGCGGACGGAAGCGCCACGGGAAACGTCGCCCGGAGAACACTCGGGAGCCTGCGCAAGTAGGCGTCGCTACACGGGAATTTGCCGGTTCCGGCAAGAATTACCGACCCAGGGTTGACGTTGTGGAACACGCTCCCTAACTCTTGGCCGCGGTGGGGTGGCGGCGGGGGAGGGAGACGAAAAACCCGAGGAGTTTCCGTTGGTTAGCTCGACGGCTGTGTCCAGCAGCATGGTGCGTGTCCAGGAGTCGACGGATCCGGTGGTGGGCGCTGCCCGCTACGGCGCCGTGCAGACGCTGATGGACAGCCTGCTGCACGACGTCCGCAACCCGCTCAACGCGATGGCCATCCATCTGGAGGTGCTGTCGGAGAAGCTGAAGGCGGAGACGGGGCAGGTGCCCCCGTCGCAGGAGAAGAACCTCAAGGCGCTGCGCGAGCAGATCCAGCGCGTGGACGGCATCCTGCGGCAGTTCTCCGACTTCATCGTGTCCAAGGGCGGCGCGGCGGGCGAGGTGGACCTGTCGGACGCGACGACGCGGGCGATGAGCGTGGTGGCGCACGAGGGCCGCAAGCGTCGCGCCACGATGCAGGTGGCCGTGGAGGCAGGGGTGCGGGTGCGCCTCTCGGACACCTCGGAGCTCGGTTTCTTCGTCATCCAGGCGCTGCTGCGGGGAGTCCGGCGGGCGGAAGGTGGGGGCTCGGTGCGCGTGACGGTGCGCGCGGACGGCCCGGTGGCGGTGCTGGAGGTCGAGGACACGGGAGGGGACGGCGCGCCGGAGCTGGCGGACGCCGTGGCCGCGCTGGGGCTGCGCTGTTCGCAGCTGGGTGTGGACCTCCATGTCCGCGGCGGCTCCTGCCGTCTCATCTTTCCTCGCGCTTGAGGGCTGTACCGAGCAGCGGGCTTCTCATTCAGAGTCATCCCCAATCCGCGTCACGACGCAGTACCGGAGGTCTTCATCTTGGGTAGCGCACGAATCCTGGCCGTGGACGACGAACGCGACACGTGCGAGGCGCTGGCAGAGATGCTCAGCTCCTGGGGGCACAAGGTCGAGACGGCCTTCGACGGGCACGATGCCCTGCGCAAGGCCGGCGAGTTCCGCCCGGACGTCGTCCTGTCGGACCTGGCGATGCCCGAGACGGATGGACTGTGGTTGCTGCGCAACCTCAAGGAGGAGCTGCCGGACTGCCCGGTGGTGTTCCTCACGGGGCGCGGCACCATCGACGCGGCGGTGGAGGCCATCCGCGAGGGCGCGTATGACTTCATCGTCAAGCCGCTCGACACCGCCCGCCTGAAGGTCTGCATCGACCGGGCGCTGGAGAAGAAGGAGACCCTGCGCGAGGTGCAGACGCTGCGCCGGCGGCTCAAGCAGCTGGGCTCCTCGGACCTCATCGCCCAGTCGGCGGGCATGCGCAAGGTCATCGAGCTGGTGGAGAAGGTGGCCCCGTCCAAGGCCAGCGTGTCCATCAGCGGTGAGTCCGGCACGGGCAAGGAGGTGGTGGCGCGCGCCGTCCACAACCTGTCCCTGCGCCGCGACAAGCCCTTCATCGCCATCAACTGCGCGTCGATCCCCGCTACGCTGATCGAGTCGGAGATCTTCGGCCACGAGCGCGGCGCCTTCACCGGCGCGGATCAGCGCCGCCCGGGCGTGTTCGAGCTGGCCCACGGCGGCACGCTGTTCCTGGACGAGCTGGGTGAGATCCCCATCGACCTGCAGGCGAAGCTCTTGCGCGTCCTGGAGGAGGGGCGCCTGCGCCGGCTGGGTGGCAAGGTGGAGATCGAGGTGGACGTGCGCGTCTTGTGCGCCACGAACCGCGACCTGAAGCAGGAGATCAAGAACCAGCGCTTCCGCGAGGACCTCTACTTCCGCCTCAACGTGTTCCAGATCCACCTGCCGCCCCTGCGCGAGCGGCGCGAGGACGTGCCCATCCTGGTCCAGCACTTCGTGGACAAGTTCCGGGGGGACTCGGCCAAGCGCGTGTCCGGCGTGCATCCGGAGGCCATGGAGGTCCTGAAGAACTACGAGTGGCCGGGCAACATCCGCGAGCTGCGCAACGCGGTGGAGCGCGCGGTGATCCTGTGCGACGGGGAGCTCATCACCCGCGAGCACCTGCCGCCGGACATGGCTGGCAAGGGCCCGGAGCGGCATACCTTCCGGTTGCCATTCGGGTTGAGCCTGGACGCGGTGGAGCGTGAGTACATCCTCGGCAGCCTCCAGCGCAATGGCAACAACAAGGCGCGCACGGCGGAGGTGCTCGGGGTGAGCGAGAAGACGCTCTACAACAAGCTCAACCGCTACGCGGCGGAGGCTCGCACCCAGCAGTCCGGTCCTGGAGGGCCGTTGGGCGGGCAGGGGAGCGATGGTCCGCTGAGCGCCAGCAACCTGCTGGCGCGCTGACCTGACGGGTAGGAAATCCGCTCCGGATTCCGCGCTGTTGGAGCGGCTCGGAGACGGTGCGACGGGGGCCTCGGCAGGAGGGGTCGGCAGGGGCCGACCCTCCGCGAAACCCCGCGTCAATTCTTGACTTTTGACCTCTGGACAAGGGATTCTGCGGTCGCCTCCCACCCACAGGGAGGGCCCGGCCGTACAGGTCGACGCTCCGGGCGACTCCGAAGCCTTCAACTCGGCAAATCAGGAGTGTGCATCAGGGTGCCGCCGGGGGGGCACAAGGAAGGCCACAACGCAATGAGCGACGCGCGAGTTCTTCACTTCTTCGGCGGCAAGGGCGGGGTCGGCAAGACCACGCTCGCGGCGGCGTACGCGTTGCGATTGTCGGAGGAGGCCCCGAAGGAACGGGTGTTGCTCGTCTCGCTGGACCCCGTGCGCTCCCTGTCGGATCTGCTCAAGAAGAAGCTCGGCGCGAAGCCGACGAAGCTCGTCGCCGGCAAGGGCGAGGGCGGCGTCTGGGGCCTGGAGCTGGAGCCCGCCGCGCTGCTCAAGCCCTTCCTCGCGGAGTACCTGCCCGCGCTGAAGAAGGCCGCGGTCAAGGGCACGCACTTCACCGAGGAGGAACTGGGCTCGCTGTACCAGCAGGCCATCCCCGGGCTGGAGGAGCTGGTGGCGCTCTTCCATGTCGTGGCGCTGATCGACGACAAGGATTTCGACCGGATCATCGTGGACGCCTCGCCCACGTCGCACACCCTGCGGCTGTTCGATCTGCCGGTGGGGCTGCGCAAGTTCCTGGGCCTGGTGCGCGCCGGTGAGAAGCCAGCCGCGACGACGGGCAAGGGCAAGAAGGCGCAGGAGGCCGCGGCCGCGGAGCCGGGCTACCTGGAGGCGCTGGGACAGAAGGCGGAGAAGCTGCTGGCGCTCTTGAAGGATCCCGCGCGCACGGCCTTCCACCTGACGGCGCTGGCGGAGCCGGTCCCCGAGGCGCAGACGCGCATGCTCTTCACGCAGCTGCGCGAGCGCGGGCTGCCGGTGACGGAGATCGTCGTCAACCAGGTGGAGGACCGCGAGGGTTGCCCCGCGTGTCAGGGCCGCCGGGGACTGCAGGCGCCGCACGTGCGCAAGTTCCAGGCGCTGGACAAGACGGTGCCGGTCCACCTGCTGGGTCGCCGCGAGGTGGCGCCGCGCGGGCTGGACGGCGTGGGTCTGTTCGCCAAGGCGTGGGCGGGTGGCAAGGAGACGAAGGCGCTGGAGTTCGCCGCCGCGGAGGGCCCTCCGGCCCTGGTGCGCGCGCCGTCCATGCCGCCCATCGCCGCGCCGCCGCTGCCTCCCACGCGGCTCATCTTCTTCGTGGGCCAGGGCGGCGTGGGCAAGAGCTCCTGCGCGGCCGCGGCCGCCGTGACGCTGACGGAGAAGGAGGGGCCGGTGCTCCTCATCTCCACGGACCCCGCGCACTCGCTGTCGGACGTGCTGCAGAGCCGGCTGACGGACACCGAGACGCAGGTGAAGGGCACCAAGGGCCTGTACGCGCGCGAGCTGGACATGGCGGGCTGGTTCAACGCCCTGCGCAAGCGGCTCAAGGAGAAGGCGGAGAAGGCCTTCGAGGGCGCGCCCAAGGCGGGCAGCGAGGTCCCGGCGGATCTGCTGTACCTGCGAAATCTCCTGGAGTGCGCGCCCCCGGGCATCGACGAGCTGGCGGCGATGAGCGTGCTGACGGACGCGCTGGTGCAGGAGCGGTTCAAGCGCATCGTGGTGGACTCGTCGCCGGTGGTGAACTCGGTGCGGGTGGTGGAGCTGGCGGAGACGGCCAAGACGTGGCTGGGCGCGCTGCACACCGTGCTCAACAAGCACCGCGCCAAGGGCCTGGGCGAGCTGGCGGACGACATCGCCGGGATGATCAAGCACGCCAAGCGCTTCGAGGAGGCCCTGGCGTCCCCGTCGGAGGCGCGCTTCGTGGTGGTGACGCGCGGCGAGGACCTGGCCGCGGCGCGCACCGAGCGCGTGGTGGAGTACCTGAAGGAGAAGAAGCTCCCGGTGGAGCGCATCCTCGTCAACCGCGTGGGCCCCAAGTCCACGTGTGAGAAGTGCGAGAACCGCCGCAAGCTGGAGCTCAACGCGGCGAAGGCCATCGAGAAGAAGCTGGGCCTGCCCGTCACCATGGCCCCGGCGCTCGGTCGTCACCCGGCCGGCCTGCGCGAGCTGAAGGCGTTCCGCACGGCGTGGTACGCGCTGTCGCCGCCGGCCGCGAAGATCAAGGCCGCCTGAGGCCCCACTGGGGCGGCTCTGGCGGCCTCAGGCGTCACACTCGGACGGCGCGTCGGTGAAGGTTCCCCACTGGGGGAACGTCAGCGCGCCGGTCTCGGTCAGCGTGCCCGTCACGGGCGCCTCTCCGCGCAGCCTCAGCTCCACCTGGCGCCCCTTCACGGAGTACGTGCCGGAGAGCTCCGAGCGGTGGGGCTTTCCCTCCGCGTCCACGTCGCGATTCCAGAGCGTCACGCGGCCCTGGGTGCGGAAGCGCAGGCCCCGGGTGGTGCCGTGGACACCCACGCCCGGGCCGTACCAGCTCACGTTGCGCAGGAGGAAGGGGACGTCGGCCTCCTTCTCCGGGACGCGGCCCTGCAGGCGCTGCCAGCCGAGGGTGTCCCGGATGCCGTCGAAGTCCGCGTCCTGGCGGGCGCGCGTCAGCCGGCGGGCGTCCCGCTTCACGGCCTGGGTGAGGTGCTCGACGATGACGTCCCGGTGGGCACCGTACTCGCAGACCTGGCCCTGCTTGCGGAGCACGCCCAGGGTGGCGGCGGTGTTGTAGCGGGGCAGGGCGTAGTCCGGGGCCGCTCGGACGGCGGCCTGGAACTTCTCCAGGGCCTCTGGATAGCGGCCGGCCTGGTACAGGCGGAAGCCCTCGGTGTTGAGGGCCCTTGCGGGGGCCGGGACGGGGGCGGCGCTCAGCGCGAGGACGAGCAGCGGCAGGGCATGAAGCATGGCGTCCGGAGGGGCGTGGGGTGTCCGGCACCGTGACACGGTGCGGTGCGTAAGTGCTTGCGCGTTGAAAGGTGCCATACCCTGGTGCTAGTTCCGCGCCATGGCAACCGGCATCAGTTACGCGCTCGACTTCGAGCGCCCGCTCATCGAACTGGAGAAGAAGATCGATGAGCTCAAGGCGTTGTCCACGGGTGGATCCGCGGACTTCACCTCGGAGATTTCGAAGCTCGAGAAGAAGGCGAAGAAGCTCCAGACGGAGATCTTCAGCGACCTGACGCGGTGGCAGGTGGTGCAGATGTCCCGCCACCCCGCGCGGCCCTACTTCCTGGATTACGTCCGCTTCCTCTTCACGGACTTCGTGGAGCTGTGCGGAGACCGGCACTTCGGCGAGGACCCGTCCATCGTCGGCGGTTTCGCGCGCTTCGACGGCAAGCCGGTGATGGTGATGGGGCACCAGAAGGGCCGCAACACCAAGGAGAACATGGCGCGCAACTTCGGCATGCCGCGCCCGGAGGGCTACCGCAAGGCGCGCCGGCTGATGGAACTGGCGGAGCGCTTCGAGAAGCCCATCCTCACCTTCGTGGACACGCCGGGCGCGTACCCGGGCATCGGCGCGGAGGAGCGCGGACAGGCCGAGGCCATCGCCGTCAACCTGGAGGTGATGAGCCGGCTGCGCGTGCCCATCATCTCCACGGTGGTGGGTGAGGGCGGCTCGGGTGGTGCGCTGGCGGTCGGCGTGGGCAACCGCGTGCTGATGCTCCAGAACAGCGTCTACTCGGTCATCTCGCCGGAGGGCTGCGCCTCCATCCTCTTCCGCGACGCCAGCAAGGCGGACAAGGCGGCGGACGCGATGAAGCTGACGGCGAGCGACCTGCTCCAGATGAAGATCGTCGACGAGGTCGTGCAGGAGCCCGCGGGTGGCGCCCACCGCGATCCGGCGAAGATGGCGGAGGCCTTGGGCAAGACGCTGCGCAAGCACCTGACCCAGCTGGCCGAGCTGACGCCCGACGGCCTGGTCAAGGACCGCTACGCGAAGTTCCGCGCGCTCGGTGTGTTCTCCGGGCGCTGAGCCAGCCACCGCTCATTCGAGCCACCACTTCCAGGGCCCCGTCTCCCATGCGACCTCTCGTTCCTTCCTACGTCGAGACGCTCAAGCCGTACGTCCCGGGCAAGCCCATCGAGGAGACCGAGCGCGAGTTCGGGCTCTCCGGCGTCATCAAGCTGGCCTCCAACGAGAACCCGCTGGGGCCCTCCCCGCGGGCGCTCGAGGCGATGCGGCACGCGTCCGCCCAGGTGCACCTGTATCCGGATGCCACGTCGTTCCACCTGGTGCGCCGGCTGGCCGCGTCCCTGGGCGTGCAGCCTCAGGAAGTGGTGCTGGGCAGCGGCTCCAACGAGCTCATCGAGCTGCTCATCCGCACCTTCACCACGCCGGAGGATGAGATCCTCCTGTGCAAGAACTCGTTCGCCGCGTACCGCATCTCCGCGCAGGCCCACGGGCGGCCCTTCGTGGAGGTGCCGATGCGCGAGGGCTACCAGTACGACTTGGAGGCCATGGCGCGCGCGGTGACGCCGCGCACGCGGCTCATCTTCCTGGCCAACCCGGACAACCCCACGGGCACGGCGTTCGGCCGCGAGGCGCTGGAGAAGTTCCTGGCGGCGGTGCCGTCCGAGGTGCTGGTGGTCTACGACGAGGCCTACTTCGAGTTCGTCGACTGGCCCGAGTACGTCAGCGGGGTGGAGCTGTTCCGGCGCCACCCGAACCTGGTCGCGCTGCGCACGTTCAGCAAGATCCACGGGCTCGCCGGCATCCGGCTGGGCTACGGGGTGATGGACGCGAAGCTGGCGACGTACGTGCAGCGCACGCGCATGCCCTTCAACCTCACGGTGGTGGCGCAGGCGGCGGGGCTCGCGGCGCTCGAGGACACCGAGCACGTGAAGCGCACGCGCGAGAACAACCGGGAAGGGTTGCGCTACTTCGAGGCGGAGCTGCCCAGGCTGGGAATCACGCTCACGAAGAGCCACGCCAACTTCGTGTTCGCCGACTTCCGCCGCTCGTCCACGGAGCTGTATGAGCTGCTGTTGCGCAAGGGGGTCATCGTCCGGCCGTTCGCGGGCGGCGGCTTCCCGACCTGCCTGCGCATCTCGGTGGGCACCGCGTCGGAGAACGAGCGCTGTGTGCGCGCGCTGAAGGAGGTGCTCGCGTGACGGGCGCTCGCTGCTTCATCGTCGCCATCGATGGTCCCGCGGGCGCGGGCAAGTCCACGGTGTCCAAGCTGCTGGCGCGCCGGCTCGGGTTCAGCCTGGTGGACACGGGCGCCATCTATCGCTGCGTGGCGCTGCTCGCGCGGCGTGAGCGCATCGCCTACGACGACGATGCCCGCCTGGGCGGGCTGCTCGGCCGCGTGCACATCCACTTCCAGGTGGTGGGTGAGGAGAACCGCGTGTTCCTCGGCGACGAGGACGTGTCCGGGGAGATCCGCTCGCCGGAGATCTCCATGGCCGCCTCGCAGGTGTCGGGCCGCCCGGTGGTGCGCGCGGGGCTGCTGCAACTGCAGCGGCGGCTCGCGCTCGAGTCGAGCAAGGGCTCCATCCTGGAGGGGCGCGACATCGGCACGGTGGTGTTCCCGGACGCGGACGCCAAGTTCTTCCTGGAGGCCAGCCCCGAGGTGCGCGCGCGTCGTCGCTTCGAGGAGCTGTTCCAGAAGGGCGTGGAGAGCAGCCTGGGCGACGTGCTCGCGGACCAGACCAAGCGCGACAAGGACGACTCCGCGCGCGCGGTGGCCCCGCTGAAGGCCGCGGACGACGCCGTCCGCGTGGACTCCAGCAGCCTCCCGCTGTCGGAGGTCGTCCACGACATGGAGGCGGAGATCCTCCGCCGCATGGCCGCGCGAGGGTAGGGGACGGGCCCGGAGCGACGGGCCCGCCGCCGCTCGACTTCTAGAAGGTGACGCCCTCCTTCGAGGGGGCGGGCACCACGAGCGACAGCCGGGGCTGCTGGGTTCCCTGGGCGCCGTAGAAGCCGTGGTAGAGGAACAGGTCCGCCACCACCTGCTTCACGTAGCCGCGCGTCTCGCGGAACGGGATGGACTCCACGAAGAGGTCCAACGGCAGGTCACCGCGCTCCTGGGCCCACTTCGCCGCGGCGGTGGGGCCCGCGTTGTAGGCGGCGGCCGCGAGCACCGGATGCGCGAAGCGCTCCATCAGCCGTGACAGATACCAGGCCCCGTAGCGGATGTTGCGCTCGGGCGAGAAGAGGTCCGCCGGCGCGGGAGCCGGCTCGGCGAGCTTCTGCGCGATCTCCGTCGCCGTCTTCGGAATGATCTGCATCAGCCCGCGCGCGTCCGCCGCGCTCATCACCTCGGGCTTGAACGCGCTCTCGCGGCGCATGATGGCCCAGACGAGGAACGGGTCGACCTTGTGCGCGGTCGCTGCCTGCTCCACGGCGTTGGAGAACGCGCGGGGGTAGAATGCCGCCAGCGCGTCCGGCTCGCGCGAGCCGAAGGCCCGGCCCCAAAGGTGTCGCGCCGCCACGGTGTGCGCGTGGCCGAACTCGCCCAGGCTCAAGAGCGCGTGCGCGAACGGCAGCGCCTGGTCCGCCGAGCGCAGCCTCGCCACGTGGGTCTCCACCTCGTCCGCCGCGTCCCGGAAGAGCCCCGCGCGCGTCAGCTCCACCGCGAGCGCCAGCTCGGGAGGCCGTGGCAGCTCCAGCGCCAGGGGCGGCTTGGGGAAGCGCGCCGGAGCCGGCCGTCCCAACTCCTGGAGCCGCTCCGAGGCGAGCAGCGCGTAGAACGACGCCGGAGACGAGGCGATGAGCCGCTCGTACTCCGGCCCCACCACGTCCGCCGTGGCGCCGCCCAGTTCCTGGCTGCGCGCCATCCAGTAGCGGGCCTGGGGCGCGAGGCTTCCTCGGGGATAGGCCGTCACCAGCGCGTCCAGCGCCTCGCGCGCCTTGGCGTAGTCCGCGAGCCGCAGATACGCGAGCGCGCGGAACCACATGCCCTCGTCCCGACGGCGCGAGCGCGTGTAGCGGTCCGCGTGCGAGGTGAAGGACTTCGCGGCCTCCTCGAAGCGGCCCGCCTGTAGATCCAACCAGCCCGCGAAGAAGGCGCCTTCCTCACCCGCCGACTGCGCCGCGTACTTCTTGGCCAGGCCCGCCATCAGCTCCCGGGCCCTGTCGTTGTCATCCGCCCGCAGGGCCCGCCGCGCGACGACCAGCTCCGCCTCCGCGGCCGTCTCCGCAGAGCCCTTGCGCGCCAGCGCCAGCGCCTTGTGCGCCTCCTCGTCCCGCTTCTGCGCGAACAGGCCCTTGGCCCTCAGGAGCGACACCTTCGCCGACTGTTCCTTGCTGAGCTTCTCACCCGCGAGCGCGTCCAGCTCCGCCAGCGCGCGCTGTGACGCGCCACCCGACAGGAAGCCCTCGGCCCGTCGCGTGCGCTCGGCGAAACCCAGGCGCACCGCGGGGCGACGCTCGGAGAGCGCCTTCAACGCGTCATCGGCATACGGGTGTGTGGGAAAGCGCAGCGCGACCTCCAGCAGGTCCGCCTGCTGACCCGCGCGGTTGCCCGACTCGCCCCGCGCCTGCGCCCGCTGGAACAGCAGCTCCGGCGTGGGCGTGGCCTTCACCGCCGACTCGAGCACCCCCACCGCCTGCTTCGCCTTGCCCGCCTTGAGCAGGGATTCCCCCAGCCGGGCCCGCGCGCGGGTCACCAGGTCCAGCGGCGCCCCCGGGAACTCCAGCACGCGCGCGAAGTCGAGCGCGGCGCCCGGTGCGTCCCCGGCGTAGAAGCGGGCCTGGCCCAGGTAGAAGGCGCGGTAGGGCTCCAGCAGGGCGGGGGCGGGGTTGGCCGCCAGCATGTCCCGGGCCTCGGCCGCGCGCCCCTCGGAGAGGGCCAGCGTGCCCGCCAGGAGGCCCAGCCGTCCCGCATCCGCGCAGCGCTTCGCCGCGCACTCGGTCCACTCCCGCTCGGCCAGGGAGGTCGCGTCCGCCTGGTGAAGCCGTACGGCCTCCAGGGTTGTCGGGGATTGTCCGAGGGAAACCCCCAGTGCACACCCCGCGACCATCCCCATCCAGCTCATGTGGTTCTTCCTTTCACGACGCGGCTTTGCGACCAGCCAACGAGATGTATCCGTCAGGCATTCCCCTCTCACACCAGGGGGGTGGTTTGACAGCCGGCCCGACAAGTCCTAAATCCGCGCGCCATCGGGCCGGTCCGAACTGTTCTTCATCCGCAGCATTCGCTGAAAGCGTTCAGGCGATTACGTGCTCTTGGGTCCGCCGAGTGGACCCATTGCGTCACCCGGGGTGCATCACTACGTTGCGCGGCCGTTGCGCGCTACCCCGGTCCGTCGAAGCCTGGCGGGACCTGTCGTCCGGTAACACTGCTCGTTCACAGCGCTCGGGGGGGAAACAGCACAGAGGGAGGGCTCCATGAAGCCGTGTCCAGCCGATCTGCCGCAAACCATCAATCCCGAGGCCGGGCCGAAGCGTGCCGGCGTCGAGACGCATCGCAATCTGAATTGCCATCAGTACGACAACTGCCTGGATGAGGCGGTGCGTCGTGGGTGGCAGTCCTTCACCTGCATGAAGTGCCCGATGTACCAGCACGTCGCGCCCCCGCAGATGGGGCTCGAGGCGTACGCCACCCAGCGTCGCCCCGTCTGATGCCGCACCGGAGTCGCTTCACCGTGTGAGGGGATGCCCCGTTATGGAGAGGGGCGCCCCACACGGAGGTTCCGCCCGTCGTCACTGCACGGCGGCGTAGATGACGGCGACCCAGTATTGCTTCGCGCCGAAGCGCTTCGAATCCCCGCGCACCACCCCGATGCCCACCCGGTTGTTGGTGGCCTCGGCGACGCTGCGGGACTCGGGGAGCGAGGCCGGGTCCGACACCACGAAGAAGTCCACCGACGCCGTGCCCGCGTCGGGCAGCACCTGGAACACGCGCTCGTGCAGCGGGGCCTCGCCCGGCTGCGCGGCCGGTTGGTCCATCTCCAGCGCGTGCCGGGCGTGCGCCTGCGCGAGCGACTCCAGCACCTCGCTGCGCGCCATGGGCGGCAGCTTCTTCGCCGTGCGGTGGCGGGCCAGCGCGTCGTAGGCGTCCTGCCTGGGATTCTCCGGGTCCGCGGACGCGGGAGACGCGGCGGTGAAGACCTCGGTGACGATGGCCTCGTTGCGTCCGCCGACCTTCTGGAAGGTGACGCCCACGCCCATGAACCGGAAGCCCGGGTCCAGCAGGTTGCGGCGGTGGCCGGGGCTGTGCTCGATGCCGAAGTGCGCCGCGAGCGGCCCGGCGGCCTGGCCCAGGTTCTCACCCGCCCGCACGTAGCGGGTCCCTGGCGGGAGTCGACGGGTGAGGGTGCTGCCATCCGGGGCCACGTGCGCGAAGAAGCCCTCGGCGGACATGCGCTGGCTGTACGCCTGGGCCACGCGCTCGAGCAGCGGGTCCGGCGTCAGCTCCACCAGGCCATGCGCGCGGCGCAGGGCGTTGATGCGCTCATGGAGCGCCACGCGCGCGGTCTCCACGGTGGTGGGCTCCACGTTGCTCTCGCGCAGGCCGCGTCGGCGCACCTCGCCAATCTGCGTGAGGAACAGCGAGGTGACCTCCGGTCCCGCTTCGCCTCGCGCCACCACCTCCACCGTGTAGGTGCCGGGGGTGAGGAAGTCCAGGCGCGAGCAGAAGTCGGAGCCCTGGGTGCCTCGCCGCGTGAGCGGGACGATGATGACCTCGCCATCGGGACGGGTGACGTAGATCTCCGGCTGGCTCAGCGAGGGGCCCAGCCGTCCGCAGAGCGTCTGGACCGCGCGCTCACCGGGCATGACGCGCGGGAAGGGGCGCAGCTCCGCCTTGCGGTCCGACAGCAGCGTCACCAGCGCGGCGCGCTTGTCGACGAACGCGACGCCCACGCCGAAGTGGGTGGCCCGCTCCGTGTTCAGGTCCGGCCGGGCGCGCAGGGACTCGAGCGCGTGCTGGTGGGCCCACGCTCGGATGACGAGCGCCCGGGGCGCGGGGTCCGCGGCGCCCGCGTCGCTGATGGCCTCGGTGAGCGTGAAGAGGTCCGGCGCGCCGGTGAAGGCCCCGCTGAGCGCCTCGCGCGCCAGCCGTCGGGCCGCTTCGACGAGCGAGGCGTCCTCGGCGGGGGCGCGGCGGCCCACGCGCTCGAACTCGCGCACCACGTGCTGCGCGGCTTGCTGCTCCATGGCCTCGGTGGGTGTCAGCGGCACCTTCGGCTTGGGCGGGGGCGCCTGTTGTTGTGCGGGCGGCGCGGCCGGGCCACGTGGCGCGGGCGCGGCGGTGAGCAACAGGGAGAGGGCGAGCGCGGCGATCATCGCCCCTCCCAACGGAAGGCGAGCGCCCTCACCGTGTCCGCGCCCAGCCGCTCGTTCAAGCGGGCGCAGAGCGACGCGGCCTCGGGCTCCAGCGTGCGCGCCCACTCGGGGCTCGTCACCGACACGAGCAGGGTGCCACCCTCGAGGGCACGTGGGGTCGCATGGCGGGCAATGTGCGCACCCACCACCGAGGCCCACACCGGCGCCAGGGGATGTCCGCGCCCGGACTCACCGGCGAGGCGACCCAGGACTCGGGGGAGAAGGCTTTCAAGTGACTTCGGCTCGCCGCGGGCCATCGCGCGCGATGATGATTCGTGAGACCCTGAAAGCCAACCTTCCATTGCGTGGTGGAAGGGCGAGCGGGCGGCCGGGTCCGACGAAGTCCAGTGGAGGCAGGTCGAGCCTCCACGACGTCGCGCGTCGGTCGTCGTCCCTGTAAGGTCGAGGGTGTTCCGCCCCCCGGGAGCCGCATCGCATGAGTCGCTCGCTTCGTCCCTACCTGCTGTCGGCCCTCGTGTGTGTGCTGGGGATGCTGGCGGGCTGTGGTGACGCGTTCGACTCGACCCCTGGCATCCCCGCGGAGCCCAAGCCCAAGCCGACGGCGTGCGCGGTGGACCAGGACTGCCCGGACCCCGCGCTCTTCTTCTGCAACACCGCGCAGTCCCGCTGTGAGCCCGCGTGTCGCACGCGCGCGGACTGTGGCTCGGCCCGGCGTCAGGAGTACGCGCTGCCCATGTGCGACGCTCCAATGGGGTGCGAGTGCGACATGAACCGGTGCATGGCGGCGCTGTGCGCGGCGGACGCGGACTGCGAGGTGGACGAGGTCTGTCGCGATGGCGCCTGCGTGGCGCCGCCAGCGCCCGTGCTCGCGGCCTCGTGTCAGGTGACGCCGGACGTCGTCATCGGGCGCCCAGGCACCTCCGTCGTCTTCAACGTGTGGGTGCGTGACGCCGCGGGCAGGCCCGTGGTCCCCCTTGACGGAATCGCGTGGGAGGCGCGCGCGCCGAGGGTGAAGGGGGGCGGCTCCGGGCCCCGGGTCGCGCTCGTGCTGGGCGAACCCGGTGTGGATCGCGAGGCCGTCACCGTCCGCGTCGGCTCGGCGGTCTGCTCCGCGAATGTCACCGTGCTGAGCCCCGAGGTCCCCGACGGCGGGCTCCGCGTGCTGGTGGTGGATGAGCTGACGGGACGCTCCCTGCCGCTCACCACCATCGCCATCTCCAATGAGAAGGGCGAGGTGCTCGACACGGCGCTGACGGGGCTGGACGGCGCCACCTGGGTGCCCGCGTCGGGGACGGTGGGCGTGACGGCCTTCCACCCGGACTTCGGCTACCTCACCCTGGCCCGCCATGAGGTCGAGGAGGGGCGCGACCTGCGACTCGCGCTGCGGCGCAATCCGTTGGACCTCTCGGGTGGACTCCAGGTCGACTTCGTCGAGCCGCGCGTCGTCACGCCGCCTCCGTTGACGACGCGGTCGCGGCTGCGGCTGGGATTGACGGGCCTGTCGGTGCCGGGACTCTTCTCCGAGGTCTCGACGGAGACGTTGCTGGGGTTCGAGCGCGAGGTGGAGGTGGATGCGGGCGGCACGCGCAGGCTGTCGCTGCCGTCGGGCACGGCGTTGTGGGTGGAAGGAGGGGTCGCGCCGCGGGTGTCCGCGCCGGGCGTGGCGGGGGTGTGTGACTTGTCGCTGTCGGGCGTGTTGGAGCCGGAGCTGTCCATCGCGATGGGCACGTGCGGCACGCGCTCGGCGTGGGCCGTGACGGGAGGCCTGCCGGTGGCGGAGCTGCCCCTCAACGCGTTCGACCTGGGCATGGATCCGCTGCTGATGCTGGGTCGGCTGCTGGTGCTGTCGCCCGACTTCCACTCGTCGGTGGTGCGCGACGCGTCCTTCCGCCTGGTCCCCACGCCGGGCCTCGTCGAGGGCGGGCCCCGACCGGACGCGGTGACATATCCGGAGGGGGTGTCGCTCGACTTCGAGGGCGTGCGGCTGGCGTTCCCGTTCGCCGTGCGCGTCCCGGCGCTGCCTCGCTACCGGGGTGCGTATCTGGACCGGGCCTATGTGCTGAGCACCGTGGCCGCGCCGGGTCGAGGGCTCGTGCCGCTGGGCCTGGGCGCCGCCGCCAATGTCGCGCCGGCGGATCCGAACACGGACGCGGACTCGCGGCTGGGACAGCCCGGCGTGATGTTCGTGCGCATGGCCCCCGCGCACCACGGGCTGGAGGGGCAGCCCTACCGCCTGCTCATGGGCGCCTCGTCCCGGGCGGCGCGGGATGATGCCTCGGCCGGCGTGGCGACGAGCCTGGTGGTGGCGGACCTGGCGGGGCCGCTGTTCGACCCGTCGGGGGAGCACCCGGTGCAGACCTGGTCGGGCTTCCTGCCCATCCCCGAGGACGTCCGCTACAACTTCGATGGCGCGGCGGAGGCCCGGGGGCTGGGGCCGCGTGAGCTGCGCGGCGAGGTGGACGGGCCCGCGACGTTGATCCGCGTCGTCTTCACCAACCGCCTCGGGCGCAGGTGGACGGTGCTCGTCTCTCCCGATGACCTGGAGGACGGGGTCCGGGTTCCCCGGGCGCCCATGGGCATCGAGGACCGGACCTTCTTCGGGGACCACCAGGGCTCGCGCTCGCTCTTGCGCACGGAGGTGTTGCAGGTGACGGGGCGGGACTCGCGGGATGTGCTGGGGCCCTCGCGACTGGCCGCGGCCGATGGGCCCGGGCTCGACCATGTGGGGGACCTGACCCAGGCCGCGTCGTCCCTGGACGTGGGACGTCCCGAGGTGGCCTGGCTCTATCCGGAGCTGGAGGGACAGCGGCTCACCCGGGGGAGCGCCGTGCGGGTGCGGGTCACCGGTTTCCGCCTGGGGACCAGCGCGGAGGCGGACGGCCGCGTGCGCATCGTGGTAAGGGGCGGCGCCAAGGGGTGCGAGGAGGTCCTCGTGAGTGACACGGCCTCATCTCCCACCTCGGGCGAGGTGGAGCTCCGGCTGCCGGCGAGCTGCTCCGGCCTGGGGGTGTCACTCATCGCGTCACTGGAGGACCCCGAAGGTCGCCTGCTCCGGCCCGCGGTCTCGGCCCTGCGAGGCGTGGATATTCCCTAGGTCAGGCGCGGATTCCCTACCCGGAGTCGCGTGCTCTGACTCGCTTTCTTGTTTTGCAGGGTGGTAGCGTCCCGAGGGTCGTTCGCTGGAGGAGTGGTGCAGAACGAGACGGTCGTCACGGTCATCTCCAAGATCTCCGACCGGCCGGTCAACCTCGACGCGGCGCTGGTCGTGATCTACGGATTGGACCTGGGTCGGAAGCACGATTTGACGCGCGAGGAGACCCTGATTGGTCGCTCGTCGAAGTCGGACATCCAGATCGACCAGGAGTCGGTGAGTCGCAACCACGCGGCCATCTCCAATACCCGGGAGGGCGTGCGGATCCGCGACGCGGGCTCCACCAACGGCACGTTCATCAACGACGAGCTGGTGGAGGGGGTTCGCGAGCTGCGCAACGGCGACCTGGTGAAGATCGGCCGCACCATCTTCAAGTACATCGCCGGCGGCAACATCGAGGCGGCGTACCACGATGAGATCTACCGGCTGACCACGATGGACGGCCTGACGCAGATCTACAACCGGCGCTATTTCGACGAGCAGCTGGACCGGGAGCTGTCCCGCAGCCGCCGGTACGAGCGCGGGCTGTCGCTGGTGTTGATCGACATCGACCACTTCAAGAAGGTGAACGACAAGTTCGGCCACCTCGCGGGGGACTCGGTGCTCAAGCAGCTGGCGTCCACGGTGCGCACGCGCATCCGCCGCGAGGACGTCTTCGCCCGCTACGGCGGTGAGGAGTTCGCCGTCCTGTTGCCCGAGGTCGCTCTGACGGGCGCGCGTCAGCTCGCCGAGAAGGTGCGCCGGCTGGTGGAGAAGCAGCGCTTCGAGTTCGACCGTCAGGCCATCCCCGTCACCATCTCCCTGGGCGTGGCGGTGCTGGAGCCTCGCCACCGCGAGCCCGGAGACCTGGTGCGCGCGGCGGACGAGAAGCTCTTCGAGGCGAAGACGACGGGCCGCAACCGCGTCGTCGGCTGAGGGCTCCGCGCGGAGGATTCGCGCGAACCGGTGGGGTCCCCCGCTTCAGCCCGCGAAGACGGAGCGCCGCTCGCGCAGCAGGGAGTGGAGCATGCCCTGGATGGCCTCGCGGGTGCGCTCGGTGAGTCGTCCCACCTCGCCCAGATCGTCCGCGGCCTCGGGGGGCAGCCCGTCCATGGCGATGGGCTCGCCGAAGCGGATGCTCCACTTGGCGGGCAGGGGCAGGGGACCTGGCATCAGCGGCAGGTAGGGCAGGCCGAGGAAGCTCGCGGGGATGCGGCCGAGCATCGGCGATGTCTCCTCCGCGCCGACGATGGCCACCGGGACGATGGGCGCGCCCGTGCGCAGCGCGAGCTTCACGAAGCCGCCGCGCCCGAAGCGCTTGAGGCGATAGCGCTCACCGAAGGGCTTGCTGAGGCCCTGGTAGCCCTCGGGGAAGACGACGAGGGGGCGCTGCTCGTCGAGCAGCCGCAGCGCGTTCTCCGGGCACGCGCGCACCGCGCCCAGGCGGTTGAAGAGCGTGCCCAGCATGGGCGCGTGGAAGACCTGGTCCTCCACGAGCCAGCGTGACTCGCGCAGGTCCGGCCGCTCACGACCGAGCGTGAGCGACATCACGAGGCCGTCGTAGGGCAGGGCACCCGAGTGGTTCGCCACCAGGATGACGGCGCCGCCGGGGATGTGGTCCGTCCCCTGCGCGGAGACCCGCCAGTACTGGCCGTAGAGGAACTCGAGCACCGGCTCCAGCCGTTCGACGAGGGACGGGTCCTTGCCGTACTCGTCCAGGTGCGCGCCGCCGCCCGTTCCCAGGCCCGCGCGCACCGCGTCCAGCATGCCGTTCATCGCGCCCCACGCGCGTCCCAGTCCCTCGCTGGCCAGCGCCTGTCCGGCGATCTCCCGGGCCAGGGCGAACATGCCGCTGGCGCGCTGGGCGAGGGGACGGGGGGACCCGGCGTCGTGAGCGGGCTCGGAGGAGGCGCCGTGAAAGGCGTCGTCTCGCGAGGGGGGCACCAGGGACAGCGGGCCTCGGCGACCCGGGGGGAACTCGTCGCGCGTCGTGTCTGGCATTTCCACCTCGGGCGCCTGGAAGGTGCTGTCCACCACGGGCCTGGAGATGGTCCGCTCCCAGCCGTCCTCGACCTCCTCGGGGGTCTCGTCGAGGTCCTCGAGCTCCAGCACGGCGCCGGCCATGGCCAGGTCCTCGCGCAGCTCCAGCGTGGAGACCTCTTCGTCCTCGGCCAGCTCGTCGAGGAAGCCCACCGTGGCGCGCTCCTCGAAGGAGTCGGTGAAGGGCGGCTCGGCGGAGCGGTGGACCATCACCTCGGCGACGGCGAGCTCGGCGGCGCTCTCGGCGACCTGCGCGGCGACGGTGGCGGCGAGCTCGCGCTCGTGCTCCGGCTTGCGAGTGACGGGGCTGTGGTCGAGGACCTCCTCCACTGCGGCCTCCGCCAGTCCGGTGGCCATCTCCGTGGCGAGCAGCCGGTCCGTGGCCTCCTCGCGGCCGGCGCGTCGGTCCATGGCTTCGTCCACGGCGTGCTTCGCGGTGACCTCGGCCACCTCGGCGGCCAGGGCCTCCGCGAGCGCGTGGTCCACGTTGCGCTGCTGGGGCGTCCGCTCCGCGGCGCGCTCCTCGAGCACCGCGGGGGGCCGAGACGGTGGGGCTGCTCGCGGAGTCACCGGCGCCGCGGGCTCGCGCAGCGGCTCCACTTCGTTCTCCGTCGCGGCGAGCGGGCTGCTGGCGGACGTGCCGGTACCACGCGAGGAGTGGCTGGCGGCGACCGGAGCCTGAGCGCTGGCCGCGTGAGATGGGTCGAGCGGAGGCGTCGAAGTTCCACGGGAGTCGCCCGCAGCGGTGGTGGCTTCTCCACGGGGCCTGCTCTCACCCGGGGTGGCGCCCGCGTGGAGCGCGCGCTCGCTCGTATCGGAGGCGCCCTTGTTGGTTTCAGAGGGCGTGCCACGTGCTGTGGTGGTGAGGGGCCGCTTCAGGCCATCCCTTTCGCCAGCGGAGCCTCGTGAAGGCGAGCCCTGCGTGGAGGTGGACGGCGGCTTCCCCCGGGCCGGGGCGCCGCGTGCGGCCTTGTTGTTTCGCGACGTCGAGGCAGGCCTCGTGTTGGCGGGGCGCTGCTCTCCATTCGACTCACCTTTCGCGCCCTTGTTGTTCCGAGCCGCACTCCGCGCGGCCGTGCTGTTCCGGTTGTCGGCGTCGCGCGCGGAAGAAGGCGCGGACTTCTTCGCGTCCTTCGGCTGGACGCGCCCGTTCTGCTCCGAGCCCCGGGCCTCGGGACCACGGGACTTCGCCTTCCCGGATGCGGGCTTTCCACGAGCGGGCTGCTTCTTCGCATCGGCCCCGTTCTTCGAGTGGGCCTTCTGCGTCGCCGTGCCCTCGCGCTCGGAGGGCGGGCGGTCCCGCGGAGGGGTGCCGGGTTTCGTGCGCTCACCCTCGCGGGAGGCGGCTCCGCGCTGGAAAGGATCGTTCCCGAGGACACCCTTGGCCATCTCTAGCTCCTCTTGAGCGCCGCCGCGGCGTCCCTGACGTGGTGGAAGGGGATGAAGCCGAGGGCAGTCTCCGCGCGCTCGCCGTCGGCCACCCACGAGTAATGGATGTAGTCGAGAAGGGCTACGGGCAACGTGTCCGCTCCAACCACATCCAGCGCGTGGAGTGCGCCACGGAACAATGGGCCGGGCAGGGGGAGCGGCCGGGCACCCGCCTGTCGGATGAGGCCGGACAGCGGGAGTACGCCTTGGCCAACGATGTTGAACTCCCCGGACGCCTCCGCCCGCAGCGCCAGGTGCAGCGCCCGCCCCGCGTCCTCCTCGTGCAGCCCCTGCCACAGCGGGTCGAACCCCAGCAGGGTGGGAACCACGGAGGTGCGCGTCAGCAGCCGCGTGACGGGGCTCTCGAACGCGGCCCCCAGCACCGGCGCGAAGCGCAGCACGAGCACCTTCATCTCGGGGTGCCGCTCACGGAACGCGCGGACCTGTCCCTCCACCTCCACCTTGTCGGTGACGAAGCGGCTGTGCGGACAGCCCTGCAGCGGCGAGTCCTCGCGCAGGAGCGCCGGGTTGTTCCCCCGCGCTCCATAGACGGCCGTCATCGACGGCACCACCAGCCGGGGGATGCGCGCGCGGCCCGCCGCGGTCAGCACGTTCATCGTGCCGATGACCTCCAGCTCGTGCGCCAGCGAGCCGTTGCGGATGGGGCCGAACAGGAACGCCAGGTGGTAGAGCGCGTCCACGGGGCGCTCGGTCAGCGCGTCGGTGAGCTCGCTCTCGGCGTCGTGCCGCGTGAGGTCCACCCGGTGGAACTCCACCTTGGCGCCCTCGGGACGGTTCACGTCCAGCACGACGATGCTCTCCACCTCCGGATCGCGCTCGAGCCGGGGCAGCAACAGCTTCCCGTACTCGCCGCTGGCTCCCGTCACCGCGACACGCAGCCGTCCCTTGCCTGGTCGTGACTCGTCCATACGCGAGGTCTCCTGTTAGCCCAGCCGCTCTCGAATGTCAGCCTGCACGGCTCTGTCTTGCTGGACAACGTCGTCCGGGTGGCGGAGGGTGGACGATTGCCATGGCACGCATCGCCCGTCTCAGTGACGTCCTCATCAACAAGATCGCCGCCGGCGAGGTGGTGGAGCGGCCCGCGTCCGTCGTGAAGGAGCTGGTGGAGAACTCGCTCGATGCCGGGGCGAGCACCGTGCGCGTGGACCTGTCGGGTGGGGGCGTGGACCGCATCATCGTGTCCGACGATGGACACGGCATGGGCCGCCAGGACGCCACGCTCTGTCTGGACCGCCACGCCACCAGCAAGCTGCGCGAGCTGGACGACCTGTTCCACATCGACTCCATGGGGTTCCGTGGTGAGGCGGTGCCCGCCATCGCCTCCGTGTCCCGCTTCAGCCTGCACACCGCGGAGGTCGGCGCGGACGTGGGCACGCGGGTGACGCTGGAGGGTGGGGTGGACGTGGTGGTGGAGGACGCCCCGCCGCGCACCGGCACGATCATCACCGTGGAGGACCTGTTCTTCAACGTGCCCGCGCGCCGCAAGTTCCTGCGCCGGGGCGACACCGAGCTCAAGCACGCCGAGGAGGCCGTCGTCCGGCTGGCCCTGGCCAACCCGGACGTGGGCTTCTTCGCCACCCACGAGGGCAACGAGCTGTTCTCCAGCGCGGCCTGTCCCGAGGACCCGCGCGAGCGCATCGCGGCGGCCCTGGGGCCCGCCTGTCACCCGCACCTGTTCCCCGTCGAGGAGCGCCGGCTGGGCGTCAGCGTCACCGGGTACGCGGCCTCGCCCGAGTTCACCTTCCCCAACGCGCGCGGCCTCTACACCTTCGTCAACCGCCGCTTCGTGAGGGACCGCGGCCTCATCGGCACCATCCAGCGCGCGTACCAGGACTTCCTCGCCGCCGGACGTCAGCCGGTGGTGGTGCTGAACATCGACGTGGACCCCGTCGCCGTGGACGTCAACGTCCACCCGCAGAAGCTGGAGGTCCGCTTCTCCGATGCGCGCGGCGTGTACGAGGCCATCAGCGCCGCGCTCAACCGCATGCTGCGCGCGGCCCCCTGGCTGGGCACCGGCGCCGACGCCCAGGCCGCCCTGGGCAACACGCCGCGAGACGCCGCGCACTACGCGCACGCCGTGGAGCGCTTCCTCACCCGCGCGCAGGAGGCGTCGTGGGGCGGCCCGCTGCCCACCACGCTGGACGCCGCCTCGCCCGGTCCGGGCCCCGCGCCCCTGTCCGGCGCCCCCGGCCCCATGGCCGGGATTCCCGCGCCGCTGCCCTTCGCCCACACCGGCATGCGCCCGCCCGCGTTCGGCGAGGCCCAGCCCCAGCTCAACGAGGCCCCTCCGCCGGGCTACTTCGCCGCGCTCAGGCCCATGGGCCTGCTGGGCGGCCGCTTCCACATCTGCGAGGGACCGGGCGGCACGCTGGTGGTCCTGGACCCGCACGCGGCGCTGGAGCGGGCCCGGCTGACGACGTACCTGCGCGCGCTCGAGGACGAGAAGGGCCCTCCGGCGCCGTCGCTGTTCGGCACCACGCTGGAGTTCCCCGTCGCGGTGGCCAAGTCGCTCGTCGAGGGCCGCGAGGCGCTCTGCCGGCTGGGCGTCGACGTGGAGCCCTTCGGTGGCACCACCGTGGCGCTCAAGACGGTGCCGCCGGGACTCGAGGGCGCCGATGCGCGCTCGCTGCTGGAGGCCCTGGCGCGCGCGCTGCCGCCTCGGGGCGCCACGCTGGACGCCGTCACGCTGGCGGAGGCGGTGCGGGTGCTGGCCTGTCACGCCGCGCGCAAGGCGAACACCGTGCCGCTCACGGACGCGCAGCTGCGCGCGCTGCTGGGCGAGCTGGACCGGGCCGACTTCCATCCCCCGTGCAGCCACGGCACGGTGGTGGTGCTGGAGATGCCGCTGCTGGAGCTGGAGCGCCGCGCCCGTTGACCTGGCCGGAAAGTTGACCCGTGGGAGGTCACTGCTACGGTGGGCCACACGCCTGTAGCACCGGGCGTTCCCCGGCACGGACGTCCAGGCCGAGCACCCCTCACGGCAACGCACACGGGAGCGGCCACATGCGCGGTGTCATCACCCTGCGAGACGTGGTGTCCAACCTGGGCGTGGTGCTCCGCGAGTTCGGGGCCTTGTGTGTCGTCCGCTGCGTGGTCGCGTCGCTGTGTCGTCAGCGGACGACCTTCCTGGAAATCGCCGTGCGCTGCTCCAAGCGCACCTGACCTTCGCCTCCGAGTCCGATGCTCCGTCGCCTCCTGCCGCCCCTCGTCCTGCTCTTCGCCACTCCCGCCGTCGCCCAGGACGAGGAGGAGCCCATCCCCACGTCGCTGGCGGGAGTGGGGCGCATCACCGTGCAGGGGGGCTGGCGCGTCACCTCCAACGAGACGCTCTACAAGACCTGGTACGACGTCGAGGCGAACAGGGGCCTGCCACGGGCGCGCGAGACGGACGGTGGTCCGCTCGGCGTGGCGACCTTCGCCTACTCCATCTCCGACCTGGTGGAGCTGGGCATCGACCTCTTCTTCACCGGCTCCAAGCTGTACCTCAACAGTCCCGGCCTGGAGGGCGCCGCGCCCGTCGAGCGCAGCCTGGAGACGCTGGGCTACGGCGCGCTGGTGGGCGTGCGCTTCCAGACGGTGCTCCCGGAGATCGGCCCGTATGGCCTGGTGCCCTTCGCGGGGCTCGCCACGGGGCCGGCCATCGCCAGCTCCAAGCTGTCCGGAGAGAAGCTGGAGGACAAGACCACCCAGGCCTGGGCGGGCTCGCTGGGGGCCACCTGGCGGCTGTCCCCCCGCTGGGGCCTTTCCGCCGAGTACCGGTTCATGTTCCTTCGCGGACCCGTGGGCCCGGCGCTGAACGACCAGGACAAGCGCATCGCCTCGTTCAGCCTCGGAGGCAGCTGGATGTCCCTGGGCGTGACGTACACTTTTCCGCCCGAGCCATCCCGCTCGTTGACGGGCGGCCTGTAGCCCGAGCAGGCATGCGCCGAGCAGGTTGAACGCTTCCGGAAATGCGGTGGAACGATTGCGGTGTTCCGCTGCGGAAATTGTCGCCGTATGACCGGGAGAACTCCTTACGATGCGTGAGTCGGCCGAGATCGTTACCGGGCCCAGGAAGATGTCCATGCCAGAGCAGGCGAAGACCGAGATTGATAAGGAACTGGCGGACCTCCGCCGCGAAGTCGTCGAGGCCCGCAACCTCGTCATCAAGAGTGACAACCTGCTGAAGAACCTCCACGCGGAGGTCAAGGCGGTAGGCAAGCGTCACGAGGACTTCCAGAAGCGTCAGTGGATTTCTTCCGCGGCGGCGTATGTGCTGTTCGCCGTCATCGCGGTGGGCGCGGCGGTGATGATCACCAGCGCCCGCTCCTCCAGTGCCACGAACGAGCGCGAGCGGCTGGAGAAGATGGTGGCGGACCTGACGGGCCAGCTGGAGAAGCAGCGCGCGGACACGTCCGCGCACCAGACGGCCCAGCGGGGCGCCGCGGAGGTCTACAAGATGATGACCTCGCTGCCCGGCGACGAGCGGCTCAAGGGCATCGACGCGCTGATGAAGCTGGACACCTCCCGGCTCAGCTCGCTGGAGCGTCAGGCGCTCAACGACCGGGCCTCGTCCCTGCGTCGTGAGACGGGCGACGTCGCCTTCGAGCGCGGGAAGATCGCCTTCCGCAAGAACGAGATGGACCAGGTCGTCGCGGAGATGGAGCGCTTCCTGGCCATGAACCCCCCGAACGAGCAGGCGCTGGACGCGTCCTTCTTCCTGGGCACGGCCTACAACCAGCTGCGCAAGCACGACAAGGCCGTGCCGCTGCTGGCGCGCTTCGTCGAGGGCGACCGCACCTCCAAGACGCGCGACTACGCCATGCTGCTGCTGGCCCAGTCGTACCAGGAGGTCGGGCAGATGGAGAAGGCGCTGGAGACGGCGCGTGACGCCGCGGGCAGCTACCTCAACAGCCAGTACCAGCAGCAGTTCCGCAGCCGCATCGCCATGGTGAAGCGCGCCATGAGCGGCAACACGGAGGCCGCGGGGCCCGCCCCGGTGGCCCCCGCCGCGGCGCCCGCCCAGCAGGTGGCGAGCCCCGCCGGTCAGTAGTCCCGGCCGCACCCCCGCCCGCTCAGCCGGGTGGGGAGACCACGGAAGCGTTGCCACGCGGGGTCCACGGTCGTAAGACCTGGACCCCGTGTCCGCTCCCGACCCCCGCAAAGACCCTCGCTTCCGCCGCTACCGTGGTGCCGCGTATGGGCTCTACATCGCGCTCACCTCGCTGTTCTCGGTGTGGATCATCGTGAACGTGAGCCGCTCGGTGGCGGCCATGACGCCGGAGAAGCTGCCGCCCGCCTCCGTGACGCTCGGCTTCCCGGAGTGTCTGGCCGGCGCCCGCGCGCTGTGGGACGAGCTGGAGCTGGGCCGCGAGAAGCTGGTGCGCGTGTCGCCCGCGCGCGACGTGGACCAGGAATGGATGCGCTTTCGCACCGAGTGGCTGACGCGGCTGCGTGAGCGCGAGTCCCAGTGTGACCTGCAGACGCGCGAGCGCGCCCCGCTGCGCACCGTGTACCGCCGGCTGGAGGCGGTGCTGGACCTCTACACCACGCACGCGGTGCAGTACGCGGACGAGGTGGGCGGCACGGTGGACTCGTTCCACGCGGCCTTCAAGGCGGCGAGCGCGAGCCCCGCGGCGAGGTCCTCGCTGCCCTGAGCGGCCTTCAGCGGATGGGCAGCAGCGCCGTGTAGCGGCCCAGCGTGTCCGTCACGGACTGGGCCAGCAGCACCGAGGTGGGACGGCCCTCCACGTTCACCACCCGGTAGAAGCGGATGGACGCGA
Source organism: Myxococcus sp. MH1 (assembly GCF_059738865.1). Classification (NCBI taxonomy): domain Bacteria; kingdom Pseudomonadati; phylum Myxococcota; class Myxococcia; order Myxococcales; family Myxococcaceae; genus Myxococcus; species Myxococcus sp. MH1. The sequence continues at coordinate 5,161,327 of NZ_AP026947.1, forward strand.
AGGCCAGGCCCGGGGGCACGCCCGGCTCGCGAGCGAAGGACAGCGCGCGTCCGCGCAGCGTGCGCCCGCGCTGGAGGGAGAAGGTGGACACCGCCTGCTCGACGCCGTCGCTGCCGGGCACCACCGAGACGAAGCGGGCGATGCGCGGCAGGTTCTCCCCGGGCACGGCGTCCAGCCGGTACAGCGCCGGGTCCAACCGCAGCGTGTATTCGCCGTTGCCGTCCGTGATCGTCTCCGTGGCCAGGTCGGGCGGCAGCCGTCGCCCCGAGACGGTGTCCACGGGCTCCACCACCAGGCGCACGCCGGCCGCGGGCGTCGTGTCATCCGGCAGCCGCAGCAGGCCGCGCACCAGGCGTCGCTCGGCGCAGACCACGTCCGGCAGCACCGTGTCCGTGCGCGGCACCACCGCGTTGGTGATGGTGAGCCCGGAGGCGGCGCCGGGCGGCGGCACCACCACCAGCTCCAGGGGCGCCTCGGCGGGGCTGGGCAGTGAGCGCAGCTCGAAGCGGCCCTCCAGGTCCGTGGTGGCCAGGGGGCTGGCGAAGGTGCCGCCTCCGCTCACGCGCCCCTGGAGCGACACGGTGGCGGAGGCGACGGGGCGGCCATCCTGCGCCACCACGCGGCCCGTCACGCGCACCGGCGCGCCGAAGTCTCCCAGCTCCAGCTCCACCGGAGCCGTGAGGTCCACGGGGAAGGTCTGCTGGGGGATGAGCGCGTCGTCGTGCAGCGCCGTCACCCGGAGGAGCACGGTGCTGGCGCTGGCGGCCTCCGGGGCCAGCGCCAGCGAGAAGGCCCCGGTGGAGGCCGTCACCGGGATGCGCTGGGACAGCGGACGCAGCTGGGCGTCCAGGGCCTCCACCGCGAGCCCCGCGGGGACGGGGGCGCCATCATGGAGCGCCACCTGGCCCTGCACCCGCACGACGGCGTTGGAGGCGGGCAGCAGCCACTGCATCGCGAGCGTCTCGCCCGGGGACACGGTGCCGGTGTTCGTCACGGGCGGCACGTCCGGGTCCTCGGCCAGCAGCGTCACCGCGTACTGGCCGCTGGCGACGGGGAGCGTCCACTGCCCGTTGTCGGGCACGAGCAACGCCTGGTGGTAGCGGGCCACGCCCGGGATGAGGGCGCTGGTGCCGACGGCGCGCACGAAGAGCGGATCCGAATAGGGGCGGGTGGCGCTGCTCGACGGCGTGGGCGGCGTCACCGTGGCGCGCGTCACCAGGCCCCGCACGGACGCCTCGCCGAAGAGCTGCAGGTTCTGCTCGGCGCGCAGGCGCCCCACCGGGAAGTCCTGGGCGTACAGGCCCAGCGCCGGGTTGGGCGTCACCTCCACCACGATGTCCTGGCCCGGGTCTCCGCAGCCGTCGACGAAGCAGGTCTCGTTGGCCGAGCAGTCCGCGTCGGAGGTGCAGACGAGGAGCGAGTCCGCCGGGGGCTCGTCCAACAGGGCGCAGCGGGTGTTGCCGGACAGCAGCACCAGCGCGGCCAGGAGCCGGGCGGGAGCGCGGGTCATCGGCAGTCTCCCTGCACCGTGTTCACCACCCAGGTGTAGCTGATGACGAAGCCCGGGTCGATGATGGTGCCTCCGTCGGGCAGGTTCACCACGCGCGACTCGGGCTGCCGATCCGTCAGCTCCGCGTCGCTCACCAGGGCCTCCACCAGATGCTGGCCCGGCGCGCTCAGCTCCGAGTTCGCGGAGGCCAGGTTGATGCGCAGCGTGCCCCGGTCCGGCCGGCGCGCCTCGCCGTTGTTGGTGAGGGCGATCTCCCGGTAGGGTCCGCGCGGGTCCTGCGGGTTGTAGTCGATGAACCAGTGCACCTTGATGCGGTCATCGACGTCCGGGTCCTCCACGGCGACCTCGAACGTCAGCTCGCACCGCGTGGCGCCGAAGTCCCGGATGATGCGCTCCTCGGGCAGCACCAGCGACTCGATGATGCGCGGCGAGCGGTTCATGAACCGGGGCACGTCGTCGAGCAGGGTGTCGTCCTGGGGCAACAGACAGCCGACGAGCAGCAGGCCCAGGGCCGAGGCCAGGACACACATCGCCCGTCCCTGGCCGGGCGGCCTGTCCCTGGGTGCTCGCGCCGTCGTCGAATCCATCCGCGGTGTGTCGGGCGCCGCCGTCAGAGCAGCTCCTCGCCCTCCTCGGGGGGCAGCGGCCGGCCGGTCTTCTCCGCCTCCAGCTTCTCCAGGTGCCGGAAGATGGTGCGAGGGTCCACGCCCAGGTCCTTGGCCGTCTTGGTCCGGTTGCCGTTGTTCCGCGCCAGCACTTCGTTGATGTAACGCTTCTGGAACTCTTCCTTGGCCTGGAGCAGCGGCATGATGGGGTCCAGGTTCTCCGGCTTGAGGTCCAGGTCGTCCGGGCCCAGCAGCGGCTTGTCGGACAGCACGACGGCCTTCTTGATGCGGTTCTCCAGCTCCCGGATGTTGCCCGGCCAGCCGTACTTCTTCATGGCCACCGCGGCGGACGGGGTGAAGCCCTTGGCCCGGGAGCTGAACTCACGCGAGTACTTCTGGAGGAAGAACCGGCCCAGCACCACCACGTCCTCGCCGCGCTCGCGCAGCGGGGGCAGCTTCAGCGTGACGACGTTGAGGCGGTAGTAGAGGTCCTCGCGGAAGGTGTTCCGCTTCACCTCGTCCTCGAGGATTTTATTGGTCGCGGCGACGACGCGGATGTCCACCGGCTCGCCCCGGTTGTCGCCGACCTTGTAGACGATCTTCTCCTGGAGCGCGCGCAAGAGCTTCACCTGGAGCTGCAGCGGCATCTCGCCAATCTCGTCCAGGAAGAGCGTGCCGCCGATGGCCGCCTGGAACTTGCCCGCCTTGGTGGCCACCGCGCCGGTGAAGGCGCCCTTCACGTGGCCGAACAGCTCGCTCTCCAGGAGGTTCTCCGGGATGGCGCCGCAGTTGATGGTGATGAACGGGCCCTTCAGGCGCGGCGAGCGGCGGTGGATCTCCCGGGCGATGAGCTCCTTGCCCGTGCCCGTCTCGCCGGTGATGAGCACGGAGATGTCCGTGGGCGCGATTTTATCGATGCGCTTGTAGACGTCGCGCATGCCCTGACAGGCGCCCACGATGTCGCCGTAGCGCTGGTCCTCCAGCTTGCGGCGCAGCTCCGTGTTGTCCAGCTTGAGGTCGTTGACCAGCATCGCGTTCTGCAGGACGAGCGACGCCTGCGCCGCGAAGATGGTGAGCATGTCCGCGCTCTTGGGCTCGAACCGGTTCACCAGCCGGTCGTTGCCCACGTAGATGACGCCGAACAGGTCGCCCTTGTGCATCAGCGGCACGCACATGACCGAGTGCACGCGCAGGTTGACCACGGACTCGCTGGCCTTGAACTCGGGGGCGTCCACCGCGTCCGCGACGATGAGGGGCCGCTGCTCCTTGACCACCTTGGCGATGATGGAGTCGGACAGCTTCTCCACCGCGTCTTCGATGTTCTCGCGCGCCACGTTGCGCGCCACCTTCACGCGCGGGTCTCCGCTCTCCATCAGGATGAGGAAGCCCTTGTCGGCGCGCGTCACCTCGATGGCCTCGTCCATCAGGCTCTCGAGGATGCGCTCCACGTCGTAGAGCGCCAGCAGCCGCTCGCTGAAGGCCGTGAGCCGGCGCAGCATGGCCAGCTCGCGGCCGGGCACCCCGGGCAGCTCCGTGGTGTGTGAGTCCGACGTGTCCCTGGTCGCCGGCGCCTCGCGCTGCGCCGGGGCGAGCGTGGAGGGCGGGGGCGCGCGCGGGGCGTCCTCGCGGGAGAACTTCAGCTCCGTGTTGCCCACGCGCAGCACGTCGCCGGTGGCGAGCGCGTGGGTGTCGCGCTTCTTGCCGTTGACCTGCACGGTGGCGCCCAGGGTGCCCACCTCGTAGCGCGTGCCGTCGAAGGTGACGTGCAGGGCGCTGTCGGGGACACCGGGGTCGTCGAGCGCGATGTCGTTGTCCGCGCTGCGGCCGATGCTGGTGATGCGCTTGTGCAGGGCGATCTCGCGGACCTTGCCATCAGGACTGCGGACGGTGAGGCTGGCCATAGGGCTTCACATACCTGGAGGTTGAGGGGCTCAGAAGGTGAGGGACAGGGCGACGCCGCCGCCGCCGGAGGTGGGGTACACGCCCACGCGCGCGGTGGTGCGCGGCGGGGTGGCGCGGGGAGTCAGGACCTCGGAGCGCGGCGTGGTTCGCGCCGGAGGCTCGCGCGTCTCCACGGTGGTGCGCACCACCTGGTCCTCATGGTGGTACAGCGCGTCCACCACGCCCAGGGCGTAGATGGTGTAGAAGCCCGCGGCCGAGGCCAGCTTGAGCAGCTGCCAGGTGTCTCGCTGGCGCTCGCGGCTGGTGGGGATGAAGCGGATGGTGATGGAGGCCTTGCCGTCGTCATCGAGCACGTTGTCCAGCTCGAGCGTGCGCTCCTCGAAGAGCGACTCGTAGGCGAAGTAGGAGATGACGCTTGTCACCGCGAGCACACCCTCGGTGGCGGCGAAGACGATGCCCAGGCTGTTGCGGCCCTGCTGGAACTGGCCCGCGCCGAACGGGACGAAGTTGACCAGGAAGTTGCGCTTCTCCACGGTGCGCACGTTGACCTGGCTGGCCAGCTCCTCGGCGCGGCGGCGCAGCACCTCCGCCTCCACGCGCTCGCGCTCGCGGCGCTCGGTCTCCGCCTTCTCGCGCTCCTGGCGCAGCCGGCGCTCCTGACGCAGGAACTCCAGCTCGTTGGTCATGTCGTCCTTGATGCCCTCCAGGAAGGCCACCGCGGGGGGCGGGACGACGAACGGGTCCAGGCTGAAGTCGGGGTCCAACCGGAGCAGGGCGCGCAGGTGGCGCGAGGCCTCCTCGGTGCGGCCCAGGTTGAACGCGGCCAGGCCCGCCAGCTTGTGCAGCTCCACCAGCTCGTCCTCGCCCAGCCCGCCCCGGTCGATGCGCGCGCCGGCGCGGTCCAGGACCTCGGCGTACTTGCCGTACTCGAAGCTGGCGCGCAGGGCCGTCACCTCCGGGTCCCCGGTGTCCTCCTGCGCGAGCGAGGCGGCTGGCGTCCACAGCACGAGCCAGAGCGAGATGAGCGCGAGCCCACGGTTCATTCGGGGGACAGGCTCCCGGCCACGAGCGTCGGCTCTCCCGGGCGCAGCTGCACGACGCGGCGCTCCGTCTTGTAGCCGGGGTGGGAGATCTCCACCGCGACGGTGTGGAGGAAGCCCGCGGGGCCGCGCGGCGCGCGAATCTCGAACGGGTGCTGGACGCTGTCGCGGGCGGTGCGCACCTGGTCGCCCACGCGCACGGTGGCCTCGGCGGGCGTGTACTCGAGCGAGAGCGGTGACGGCTTGGGCTGGGCCCCCAGGTGGAAGCGGTTCTCGCCGTCGGACTGGACCTCGATGTCCTCCTTCACGTCCAGGCAGTAGTCGCAGGAGATGGTGACGGTGTGGCGCCCCGGGGACAGCTCCACGTCGTGCTTCGACAGGGCCTGGGCGCTCGGCGCGCCGTCGCCCACGCGGATGACCCCGAAGGGCCGCACGAGGATGGTGGCGAAGACCTTCTTCGCCCCGGGCTGCCGTCCGGCGACGCGCTCCTCACCAGGGCCTCCCACCGCGCGCGCATCGTCCGCGGCGCGAGGTGTGCCGCCCACCGCGCGCGGACCGCCCGTGCGCGGGGAGGGCCCGCCGGGGACCAGGGACAGCGCGTCGGCGCGGGTGCCCGGCGCCTCGGTGGGAGGACTCTTCGACGCCATGCCGCGCGAGCCCTCGCTCCGGGGCGACGGCGTGCGAGTGCCTGGACCCTCGGGGGCTCGCGGCAGCGCGCCGGGGGCCACGCCGGTGCCCGTGGGCGCGGCGGGCCCAGCCCCGGTCGGGTCGGTGGAGGAGGGCGCCGTCGCCTCGGGGCCGCTCGGCTCGCGGCCTCCGGACGTCATGGACGGGGGCGTGGAGGGCGTGCTCGCCTCGGGCGGATGGAACGCGGCGTCGGCGGGCGCGTGGTACAGCTTGTAGCCGCCGAGGCTCACGGCCGTGAGGGACGCGAGCCCCACCGCGAGCCGGATGCCGCGCCGTCGCCACTTCCGCGCGCGCTGCGCCCGCTGGATGCCCTTGAGCAGCCCCAGCGCCCGCGCGTTCTGCGCGTCCAGCGCCAGCACCTGGTTGAGGCAGCCGAGCGCGCGCGGCGTGCGCTTCTCCGCGAGCAGTCGCTCACCGCGCTCCAGCAGCGACGCGACGATGCGCTGGCGCGCGAGCTTCCGGTACGACGGCGGGTCGGCGAAGAACGACACCAGCTCCTCGCCCACGCGGGCGAAGCCCAGGCCCGCCAGGTAGTCCGCGAGCGCGTCGCGCAGCTTGCCGGCGTCAGGGTAGCGCTGGTTCGGGTCCCTCTGGAGACAGCGCGCGCAGATGTCCGCCAGCTCATCCGACAGACACGGGACGCGGCGGCGCGGGTCCTCGTAGTCGCCGTCGAGGATGCGCTTGAGCGTGGCCGTGGTGTTGGGCGCGGAGAAGGGCAGCCGGCCCGTCATGGCCGCGTAGAACATGATGCCCACGCTGAAGACGTCCGCCTCGGGGCCGGCCTCCAGGCCCTCGATGATCTCGGGGGACATGTGCGCGGGCGAGCCCACGAGCGTGCCCGTCACCGTCATCCGCTCCTCGATGTCGAGCAGCCGCGCGATGCCGAAGTCCATGAGCTTGAGGATGCCGTCCTCGCGCACCATGACGTTCTCGGGCTTCAGGTCGCGATGGATGACGCCCGCCTCATGCGCATGCGCGAGCGCCGCGGCCAGCTCGTGGATGACCATGGCCGCCAGCTCCGGCGGATCCATGGGCCCCTCGTCGAGCACCGTCTTGAGCGTCTGGCCGCGGATGTACTCGGTGACGATGAACGCGTCCTGCGCGTCCGCGGCGGAGAAGTCGAACACCTCGAGGATGTTGGGGTGGTGCAGCTTGGCCACCGCGCGGGCCTCGCGCGCGAGCCTCCGCCGCGACTCGTCCTTGCCCGCCAGGTGGGGGTGCAGCACCTTCACGGCCACTTCACGGTCCAGGGCGGTGTCGAGCCCCTTGTACACGACGCTCATGCCCCCCGAGCCGAGCTGCTCGAGGATGCGATAGCGACCGATATGGCGGCCGACGAGCGTCATGACGTGTGCGGCGAAAGTGCCTTCCCCCTCCCTCAGTCCCCGAAGCTGATGCCCATGCTCTTCGCGAAGCGCACCAGCTCGCCGGAAGGGTCCACCCGGCGCTCCTTGCGCGACTCGCTCAGCGGTACCGCGACAATCTCTCCGGCGCGCAGGGCCACCATGTGGTCCCACTGTCCATCGCGCACCAGGTCCAGCACCTTGCAACCATAGCGCGTGGCGAGCACGCGGTCCGCCGCGCTCGGGCTCCCGCCACGCTGCAGGTGGCCCAGCACGTTGACGCGGATCTCCGCTTCCACGTGCTGCGCCAGCAGGTCCGCGCACACCTTGCCGGAGCCGCCCAGCCGCACCACGCCGCGTCCGGGCACGTCCTCGGCCTTGTCCAGCACGGCCAGCGTGCCGCCCACGGGGAAGGCGCCCTCGGAGATGGCGATGATGGAGAAGCTGCGGCGGCGCGTGGCCCTGCGGCGCAGCTTCTCCACGATGGACTCCACCCGGTAGGGAATCTCCGGGATGAGGATGACGTCCGCTCCGCCAGCAAGCCCGCTCTCGAGCGTGAGGAAGCCCGCGTGCCGGCCCATGATCTCCACCAGCATCACCCGGTCGTGCGCCTCCGCCGTGGAGTGCAGCCGATCCAACGCCTCCGTCACGATGAGCCGCGCGGTGTCGAAGCCGAACGTCTGGTCCGTCCCGCTCAGGTCGTTGTCGATGGTCTTCGGACAGCCCACCACCTTGAGGCCCTTCTCACTGAGCCGGTGGCCGATGGACAGCGTGCCGTCGCCGCCCACCGCGATGACTCCGTCGAGCTTCAGCGCCTCGCAGCGGCGCAGCACGGCGTCGGACACATCGCGCTCCACCCAACGTTCACCCTCCCTGAAGGCGTAGATGAACGGGTTGGCGCGGTTGGACGTGCCCAGGATGGTGCCGCCCTTGGGGAGGATGCCGCGCGTGTCCTCCTCGGTGAGGGGACGCGTGAGGTCGGGCTCCACCAGGCCCATGTAGCCGTTCTCGATGCCGACGAACTCGTGGCCGAACTCGTGCGTGCCCCGCTTGACGAGGCCGCGGATGAGCGCGTTGAGCCCGGGGCAGTCTCCGCCACCGGTGAGGACTCCGAGTCTCAGTGAACGGGCCATAGGGGTCGGACGCGGGTGTCAGAGGCAGGAGTGCCCACCATGACAGCGACGTCGGACCTGATGATAGGAGGCCCCCGCGCCGGGGTGCAACGCGCGAATCACCTCACGGATCGGATTTCCGAGTGGAAACGCGAGCTTCCATCAGTCCCGCTTGAGGCGGCGACGAGAGGCGACGCGGTCCAGCAGGGCCTGCAGACGGGGCTGGGGCGCCTTGGGCAGCGCCTTGTCTGTCGGAGATTGTAGGGGCATCTCCTTCGCCATCCGGTAGACCTCGATCAACCGCTCCTTGAAGAGCTCGTTGTCGGGGCGCTCCTGGACGGCGCGGCGGTAGGCGGCGGCCGCTCCCACGTAGTCGCCGAGGGCGAACAGGCGCTCACCCTCCTGGGCGGGTGAGGAGGGGCCGAGCGGGAGCTCAGGCTCCTCGGGCGGTCGGGAGGCCTCCAGCTTCTGGAGCTCCAGGGGCTGGAGGGACTCGCGGAGGTTGGCGAGCTTGTCGGCGAGCGCGCCGTCGTCCGGGAATGCCAGGAGGAGCGCCTCATAGAGGTCGAGCGCCTCGACCAGCTCTCCACGGCGCAGCGCTCGGTCGGCGCGAGCCTCCATCTCCACCCGGGCTGCAGGATTCATCTCGGCGCGAGGTTACCCGTGCCCGACGGGGATGTCACAACGAAGGCGCGCCGGGCGCTGACTTCGCGGTGTGCCGGGCCGGCGGGCTCCGCGCCCGTGAAGCCGTGTCTTCTGGGTATCCATGGGTTCATGCGGCCCGGCACGCGAGTGGCCGCGTCCGGGGCGCGGGGGACCTATGCTGCGCGGTGTGAGTCTCTCGTGGGTGGCAGGAGGGTGGTTGTTGTTGTCGGGCGCGCTCGGCACCGAGCTGCGGCGCGACGGCTACGTGCTGCGTCCGCCCGAGGGGTTCCACATGGTGCGGTGGGAGCCGTACACGGGCTCGGTGGCGGGGGCGGTGACGTTGGACGCGGAGACGCCGAGGGCCTTGTCCGCGGCGCTCGCGGATGGTGAGGGCCCGGAGGCCGCGACGATGTTGGTGTCGGTGGTGGAGCGCGGCTTCTCCGCGAGCCCGTCCGAGCGTGACGACTTCGCGTCGGCGGTGATGCAGCACTTCCAGCGGGAGCTGGGGGTGGTGCTGTCGCCGGAGCGCGTGGACCGGATTGGAGGCGATGCGCCGCGCGTGGAGGTGCTGGGGACGCTGCGGGACGCGGGGCAGACGCGCACGGTGCTGGTGGCGGGGCTCGCGTCCGAGGGGCGGCACGCGGTGGTCGTCGTCAGCGCGCCCGCGGTGCGCTGGGAGGTGCTGGCGCCGAGCGTCCGAGCCTCGCTGGAGACGTTCCGCCTGGAGCCGACGACGACGCCTGGCGTGGTTCCCCGGCGCTTGTTGGGCGCGCTCGCGGGGGCGCTGGCCGGTGCGCTGGTGGCGTCATACGCGGCGTGGCGCCGGGGGCGCGCGGGGCGGATGGCCTCCGAGTCGTGACGACCGCGCGGCTCGCGCACGAATGAATCCCCGGTGGCGCCCTGGGCGGCGCCGCGAGCGGGCCGCCTCGGAGGCGGGCGGGTCCCCGCGTGATGCCATCTGCTGGAGTGCGCGCCGGAGCCCGAGGAGCCGGCCCCGGCGCACGTTGCGTTTCAGGGCTTCACGTCACTGCGCACCCGGCTCGGGCAAGAGCGGGGGCACGGCGGTGGGCTTGCGGTGCTCATCCAGCGCCACGAGCACGAAGCGCCCGCGCGTGCACAGCTCCCGCGCGCCCGTGAGCAGGTCCTCGGCGAACATCTCCACGTCCACGGTGACGGAGGTGCGGCCCGTCGCCGTCACGCGGCTGACCAGCTCCACGAGCTGCCCCTGCTGCACGGGCATGTGGAAGTCCACGCGCTCGCTGGACGCGGTGACCACGGTGCGGCGCGTGTAGCGGCTGGCGGTGATGAACGCGGACATGTCCATCCACCTCAGGGCCTGACCTCCGAAGAGGGTGCCGTAGTGGTTGGTCTGATCGGGAAACACCATGTCCACCATCCGCGTCTCGGTGGCGGAGGAGGGGAGGGACGGCTGCATGTGACTCATGGACGGACTCCTGGCCCACGGGCCTCCCCGGACATGAAGACCTCCGAGGGCGGCGGTGGGCCGCGAGGGATGGCCTGACCTTCCCGCGAAGGCCGGGGGCGAAGCGCCACCCGGGGCGCTGTCCGCGTCCCAGATGGGCTCGAGGCAGGTTTTCGGGCTCCGTGGGCCTCCCACCACCCGCCCCTCATCGCGGCGCGTGCTGGCGTCCTAGGCGCCGTCCCTTCCCAGCCCTCGTCTGCCGAGGACCAGTGCGTTCGACGGCGTTCGTTCCCACTGACCGCTGCGGGGCAGCTCCGGATTCACACCGGATTCCCTTGCTAAACCTCGTGGACCCCCACGAGGCACCTCGGGCGGGGCGGACCCTACCCGCTGCCCGGCGCGTCGCCAACAGGGCAGGTGGGTCGACGAGCGCACCGGAGGCCTCATGCCCCCGCCACTCGGTACCCCCGCGCGCGCGGCGCTGGGATAGCGTGCGCCGCATCCATGTTCGTCTTCCTCCTCGTCGCCGTGCTGGGGCAGGCGCCGGCCGTCGCCCCATCCGAACCGGGCGCGCCCTCCGCCGTCCGAAGCCAACCCGACGTCGTGCCCGCTCCCGCGCCCGAGCCGCCTCCGGCCGTGTTGCCCCCGGCCACCCACGAACTCTTCCAGCGCATCCAGAACCGCGTCGCCCAGGTGCGCATCATCGAGCGCCGCTCGGGCACGCGCTCCTCCATCGGCTCCGCCTTCTTCGTCTCGGGCGACGGGTACGCCATCACCAACTACCACGTGGTCTCCGACGTGGTGCTCCACCCGGAGGACTACACCGCGCAGCTCGTGCTGCGCACCGGCGGGGAGCCCGTGCCCGCGCGCCTGGTGGACGTGGACGTGGTGCACGACCTGGCCGTCATCCGCATGGATGAATCGGTGAAGGACTACTTCGTCCTGGAGGACCGCGAGCCGCCCCAGGGCGCGCGCCTGTTCGCCATGGGCAACCCCCATGACCTGGGCACCACCATCGTCGAGGGCACGTACAACGGCTTCATCCAGGACTCGCTCTACGAGCGCCTGCACTTCAGCGGCGCCATCAACCCGGGCATGAGCGGCGGCCCGACGCTGACGGGGCAGGGCACCGTGGTGGGCGTCAACGTGGCCACCATGGGCAACCAGCTGGGCTTCCTGGTGCCGGTGCACCGCGCGAGGACGCTGCTCGGCCGGGCGCTGAAGATGGCGCCGGACGCGACGCCCGCGCTGCTGGAGACGGTGCGCGCGCAGCTCATCGAGAACCAGCAGCGGCTCACCGAGCAGATGCTCGCGGCCTCGCTGCCGAAGCAGGCCCTGGGCAGCTACCACGTCCCGGGGCGGTGGATTCCCTTCCTCAAGTGCTGGGGCGACACGCCGCATGATCCGGAGGTGCCGTACACCGTGACGAACTACCAGTGCTCGTCCGAGGAGGACATCTACCTGTCCTCGCGGCACCGCACCGGCGTGGTGGCCTTCCTGCATCAGCAGGCCTCCAGCCAGGAGCTGGGCGCGCTGCGCTTCTCCGCGCTCTACACCGCGCTGTTCTCGCAGGACCCGGACACGGTGGAGGCCTCGCGCGAGGACGTCACCAACTTCCGGTGCACCTCCGAGTTCGTGGACGTGGGCGGGCTGCCCGTGCGCGCGGCCATGTGCCTGCGCGCGTACAAGCGCTTCCCGGGGCTCTATGACCTGGTGCTGCGCGCCGCCGCGCTCAACGCCAGCACCAGCGGGGTGGACACCAGCCTCACGCTGGGCGGCTTCACGGCGGACAACGCGCGCAAGCTGGCGCGCCGCTACCTGGAGGGGCTGTCGTGGACGAAGTGATCTTCCTGGAGGTGTTGGAGGGTGACTCCGTCCACACGCGTCACCGGCTGGAGCGCTTCCCGGCCACGGTGGGCCGCGCGTACTCGAACGACGTCATCCTGGATGACCCGAAGGTCTCCGCCGAGCACCTGCGCATCGACCGCCGCGAGGACGGCGCGCTCGTGCTGCGCGACGTCGGCAGCGACAACGGCACCTGGCGCGTGCAGCCCTGGACGCAGCTGGCGGAGCTGGAGCTGGTGCCCGACACCCGCGTGGCGGTGGGGGACACGGTGCTGCGCTTCCGGGCCCGCAACCACGCGGTGCCGCCCACGGTGGTGAGCACCGTGTCCGGCGAGCCCCGCGAGCGCGTGTTCGAGCACCCGCGCGCCTTCCCCGTGGCGATGCTGTCCCTGCTGCTGTTCAGCGCGCTGGCGTCCTACCTGGGCAACTACGCGCGCACGGACTGGGGCGAGCTCACGGTGGCCCTGGTGATGCCCCTGACGCTCACGCTCCTGTGGGCCGGAGGCTGGGCGGTGGCCAGCCGCATCTCCCGTCGCCACTTCCACTACCGCGCGCACGCGACCATCGGCGCGCTGGTGCTGCTGGGCGCCGTCGCGCTGCCGCTGCTGGTGGCCGCGCTGGGCTTCAGCCTGGGCCTGGGCGCGAGCCTCTCCTGGGTGTACCACGCGACGTTCCTGCTCCTCATGGGCTGGGGGCTCTTCTGGCACCTGCGCTACGTGGCGCGGTGGGAGCCGGCGCGGCTGGTGCGGGTGCTCGTCGTGGTGACGCTGGCCTTCGGCGCCGTGTCGCGGGCGAACGATTTGCTGGGCAACGAGCCCTTCAGCACGTCGCTCGACTTCTCCCGCACGCTGCTGCCGCCCGTCTTCCGGGTGGCCCGCGCCCAGCCCGTGGAGTCCTTCTTCGAGGACCTGGACGGGCTCCAGGAGCAGGTGGACGCGCTCGCCAAGGAGGAGTAGCGCGCGACGACGCCCTGGGTGGGCTGGCGGTGTCAGACCTGGAAGGTAGCCTGCGTCGCTCGGGTGGTCGAGCGACCAGGAGGTCCAGGTGCGAGTGAGCGTGGCGCCGGAGCTGTCGTCGTTCCGGGAGGTGGCGCGTGGGTTGTTGGTGCGCGGCATGCCTCCGGACCGGGTGGAGTTCGAACAGGGGCAGGGGGCGTGGACGCAGTGGGTGGACCCGCTCCTGTCCGGTGGTGGCGCCCGGGCCGTCCCGGCGCTGCCCGCGGACTTCCTGTCCCTGGCGGAGAAGGTGGTGTGTCACCGGGATCCGGAGCGCTTCGCGCTGCTGTACCGCGTGCTGTGGCGGCTGACGCACGGTGAGCGGCGCCTCCTGGAGAAGGACGCGGACCGGGACGTCCAGCGGCTGCGGCGCATGGAGCGCGCGGTGCGGCGGGACCTGCGGGAGCTGGTGATTCGCGTCCGGTTCCATCGCGCCGCCTCGGATGGAGAGGCGCGCCATGTCGCGTGGTACCGGCCGGAGCACCTCGTCGTCCGGCTGGCCGCGCCCTTCCTCGTGGGGCGCTTCCCCTCGCTCCACTGGAGCCTCTTCACGCCGGACGCCAGCGCGCATTGGGATCGGGCGAGGCTGTCCTTCGGCGCGGGGCTCGTGTTCCCGGAGCCTGGGCCCTTTCCGGCCCGCGCCGCGTCGCCGGACCCGGTCCACGCGCGGCCGCGGGTGTTGCTGCTGGGGGACGTGCCCGGCACCCGGGAGGAGGGAGACGCGGCGTGCTTCGTGGGGCCCTCGGGCCGGCTGCTGGAGCTGGTCCTCTCGCGCGCGGGGCTGCGGAGCTCGGACCTGCGGGTGTCCCGGGCCCGCTGGCCGGGGCGTCGCTCGGGCGCGCTCAGCTGGCCGGAGACCCGGGCCCTGCGGGAGGAGCTGGCCTCGGAGGCGGCGCGGGTGCGTCCCCGGCTGCTGCTCGCGTTGGGCGGCGCCGCGGGGCAGGTGCTGCTGGGACCGGGCTTCCGGCTGGACGTGGGGCGGGGGCGGCTGGTGCCCTCCGAATGGGCTCCCGGCGCGCTGGCCACCTTCGCGCCGTGGGACGTGCTGCGTCGGCAGGACCCTCGCGAGCGCGCGGAGGCCCGCATCCACTTCGAGGCGGACGTGCGCGCCGCGGCGCAGTGGCTGAAGAGCCCGGAGGCCCTGGGCTCCTGAGCGGGCGCACGCGGGCGGCCTCGACAACGCGCGAAGCCGCCCTCCATATCGACAGGGCTCCTGGATGATTGCCTTCCGGAGGGCACTGCAGCCGGGCGCGTGAGCGCGGTGCTAGCCTCGACCTGGCCCAGGTGCGCTTCTCGGAGGGGACGCCATGCGTCGTTCAGCCCTGACCCTGTTGTTGCTGTTGTGCGCCGCGTGCGCGCGGACCTCGTCGGTGGTGCCGCGCCGCGGCCCCCCCGTCACCGTCGTCCCACCGGAGCTGGCGCTCGAGTCCGGTGACTCGCCCTGGGCCATCTCCATGCCCTTCGGCCTCGCGCAGGATGGCAGCGCGCTGGTGCTGCGCTTCCTGGAGCGGGCCGAGGCGTCCGGCGCGCGCTACCTCAGCAACGTGCAGGTGGTGTTCGTCGCGGACGACGCGGGCACGTCCATGGAGTGCCGGACGAACCTGATGCCGGAGGGCACCATCCCCCCGTGGAAGCCGCTGATCCGCACCGCGATGGCCGCGGGCGAGTACGCGCCGCTGAAGCTCGTCAGCCGTCCCGTGCCGGACGTGGTGGTGAGCTGCCAGGAGACGTGGGCCGTCACCATGGTTCCCCAGGCCGTCCGCGTGTCCAACGTGGGTGGCGCGCACCCGGGAGAGCTCACCATCGGCGGCAACATGGTGCGCCGTCCAGAGGTGCGCTGCGGGCCGGTGGCCACCCTGCGCCTGCTCACGCGCTACGCCTTCGAGGACGCCGTCGGCTACGTGCCCCCGCGCATCGAGCGGATGGGCGAGCACCGCCCGGAGCTGAAGCTCCAGGAGACGGAGGCGGAGTGCTACCCGAGGGACCCGGCCTCTCCCGGCGTCAACCGCATCGAGGCGATGGCCTATGGCGGCGCCGGACCGCGCGCCGCGTTCCTGGACGGCCCCATGACCCCGATGGAGGCGCCCAGGTCCGCACCTCAGATGGACCTCTGAGGTGCCCGCGCGCGGCTCACATGCCGCGCAGCGCGTGGGGCTGGTATGGCGCCTCGAGCTGCTGAAGCTCCTCCGCCGTGAGCTTGAGGTCCACGGCGCGCACGGCGTCCTCCAGGTGCTCCGGCTTCGTGGCGCCGATGATGGGCGCCGTCACCACCGGCCGTGACAAGAGCCACGCCAGGGCCACCTGCGCGGGCGGCACGTTGCGCGCCTCGGCCACCTTCCGGTTGGCCTCCGCCACCTCCCAGTCACCCGGCTGGTCATACAGCACGGGCGCGTACGCATCCGTCTTCGCGCGCGTCGTGGAGCTGCGGTCCGTGAGCGACTTGCGGGAGCCCGCGAGCAGCCCGCGCGCCAGGGGAGACCACGGGATGACGCCGATGCCCTCCGCCTCGCACAGGGGCAGCATCTCCCGCTCCTCCTCGCGGTAGACCAGGTTGTAGTGGTCCTGCATGGACACGAAGCGCGACCAGCCGTGCAGGTCCGCCACGCCCAGCGCGCGGGCGAACTGCCACGCGAACGTGGACGACGCGCCCAGGTAGCGCACCTTGCCCTGGTTCACGAGCTGATCCAACGCCGCCAGCGTCTCCTCCAGCGGCGTGTGCGGATCCATCCGGTGGATTTGATACAGGTCGATGGTCTCCACCCCCAGGCGCTTGAGGCTCGCCTCGCACGCCTGGACGATGTGCTTGCGAGACAGGCCCCGCATGTTGGGCCCGTCCCCCATGGGGAAGTACACCTTGGTGGCGAGCACCACCTCCTCCATGCGCGCATACCGTCGCAGCGCACGACCCGTCACTTCCTCACTGACTCCCAGCGAGTACATGTCCGCGGTGTCGAAGAAGTTGATGCCCAGCTCCACCGCGCGGCGGAAGAAGGGCTGGGAGGCTTCCTCGTTCAGGACCCAGGGTCGCCAGGAAGGCGTGCCGTAGCTCATGCAGCCCAGGCAGAGGCGGGAGACACGCAGGCCGGTTCGGCCCAGCTGTGTGAACTTCATGAAGTGCTCCTCTCGTCGGTGTCGCGGGCCGTGAATATGCAGCCTGCGAGCGCCGATGTGCTGGGTCATTCGTGATGACACGCCTTTTCTGGATGCCCCGAATCCATTAAAAGATAGGCGCATCCAGGGGACGCCAGTCGGTGCAGCCAAGACAACGCCCCCGGGTCGCTGGGACGCGTGTGTGCCGAGCTGAAACGGCTGGTGTCCTGCTGAAAAAATCCCCCCTCGGGACATCGACATGTATCTGCCGACTCGCGCTGCCCCCGCCTCCGCGTTCGTCCGTCCAGGTTCCGCCACGCTCGTGGATGTCTGTCGCATGCGAGCGTTCGATCAGCCCACGGACCCCATCTACACATTCGTCGATGAGGAGGGGGAGCACACCGTCACCTACGCGCAGCTGGATGCGCAGGTGCGGGCCGTGGCGGCCCGGCTCCAACGGGAGCTGGCTCCGGGAGAGCGCGCGCTCCTCATGTATCCGCCGGGGCGTGAGTACGTGGTGGGGTTCCTCGCGTGCCTGTATGCGGGCGTGGTGGCGGTGCCCGCGTATCCGCCGGACGTGATGCGGCTGGGCCGCACGCTGCCGCGTTTGCAGGCGCTGGTGGCGGATTGCGGCGCGAAGCTGGCGCTCACCACCTCCGGCATCTCGGAGCTGGTGGGGCCGCTCACCGAGGGCCTGGACGACCTGCGCGCGCTGCGCTGGTTGTCGACGGACGCGGTGCCGCTGTCGGAGGCGGACGGCTGGCGCGCGCCGGCGCTGAGCGACGCGACGGTGGCCTTCCTCCAGTACACGTCCGGCTCCACGGGCACGCCGAAGGGCGTGGTGCTGGCGCATCGCCAGCTGATGCACAACAGCGAGCTCATCGCGCACGGCTTCGACGCGAGCCCGTACCCGCGAGTCGTCTCGTGGCTGCCGCCGTATCACGACATGGGGCTCATCGGCGGCATCCTCCAGCCGCTGTACCGGGACATGCATGTGTCGTTGATGTCGCCGATGTTCTTCCTCCAGCGGCCCATGCGCTGGCTGGAAATCATCTCCCGCCACGGTGGGACGGTGAGCGGCGGGCCCAACTTCGCGTTCGACCTCTGCGTGCGCAAGAGCACACCCGAGGAGCGGGCCGCCCTGGACCTGAGCCGCTGGGAGGTGGCGTTCTGCGGCGCGGAGCCGGTGCGCGCGGAGACGATGGAGCGCTTCGTCCAGGCCTTCGCGCCCTCGGGCTTCCGGCGTGAGGCGCTCTATGCCTGCTATGGCCTGGCGGAGGGGACGCTCATCGTCACGGGGCGCAAGCGCGTCGCGGCCCGTCCCGTGGACCTGGTGGTGCGAGACTTCTCGCGCGAGGCGCTGGAGCGCGGCGAGGCGCGCCGTCCGGAGCCGGGCGCCGAGGGTGTGACGCTGGTGGGCAGCGGCGAGGTGCTGGGCACGCAGGTGCTGCGCGTGGTGGACCCGGTGACGGGGGAGCAGAAGGCCCCGGGGCAGGTGGGCGAGCTGTGGTTGCAGGGGCCGAGCGTGGCGGAGGGCTACTGGCAGCGCCCCGAGGAGACGGAGCGGACCTTCCACGCGCGCATCGCGGGCACGGGTGAAGGACCCTTCCTGCGCACCGGAGACCTGGGCGTCGTCGACGGTGGCGAGGTCTTCGTCACGGGGCGCCTGAAGGACGTGCTCATCCTGCGCGGCCGCAACCTCTACCCGCAGGACGTGGAGCTGACGGTGGAGCGCAGCCACCCGGGCCTGCGCCCGGGCTGTGGCGTCGCGTTCTCGGTGGACGTGAAGGGCGAGGAGCGGCTCGTCGTCGTCCAGGAGGTCTCCGGCAAGGCGGTGGAGGCCGGGGCCGTCGAGGAGGCGGTGGCGCGCATCCAGGCCTCGGTGGCGGAGGAGCATGGCGTGGCGGCGCTCGCGGTGGTGCTCATCGCCGCGGGCAGCCTGCCGAAGACCTCGAGCGGCAAGGTGCAGCGGCGCGTCACCCGGCAGACGTTCCTGGAGGACGGGCTGGAGGTGGTGCACGCCTGGCGGGAGGGGAGGGTGGATGCGCACGCGCCGGACGCCGGTCCGCGCGAGCCCGTGTCGACGACGCAGGATGGAGACGTGCTCGCGTGGCTCCGGGAGGAGCTGTCGCGCAGCCTCGGTGTCGCGCCGGGTGGGCTGGATGCCGACGAGCCGCTCACACGCTACGGCCTCGACTCGTTGCGCGGGCTGGATGTGATGCACGCCGTGCAGCAGGCGTGGAAGGTGTCGCTGCCGCCCACGTTGTTGCTGCAGGGGCCCAGCCTGCGCGAGGTGTCCGCGTGGGTGGAGCGCATGCGGGGCACGGCGGAGGCGTCGTCCGCGACCGCGGGCGCCGAGGACTCGACGCCCCACGTCTCGGACGGGCAGCGAGCGCTGTGGTTCCTCCAGCGACTCGCGCCCGGTGCCACCGCGTACCACATCACGAGGGCCGTGCGGCTCTCGCCGAGGGTGGACCTGGCCGTCCTGGAGCGTTCGTTCAACGCGCTCGTCGCCCGTCACCCGGTGCTCGCGTGCGCGTTCCCCGAGGAGAAGGGCGAACCCGTGTGGCGCGCCGCGACGGCGCCGGTGTTGGAGCAGGAGTCCGCGCGAGGCTGGACGGAGCAGGTGCTCCACGAGCGACTGGTGTCGGAGTCACATCGGCCGTTCGATCTGGAGCGTGGGCCGCTGCTGCGGCTGCGTGTCTTCACGGACGTGGAAGGGGGGCCGGTGTTGTTGATGGTCCTCCACCACCTGGTCACCGACTTCTGGTCGCTGGAGGTGTTGGCCGAGGAGCTGGGCGTGCTCTACACGGCGGGGAGACGCGGGGTGCCCCCGCTGCTCCCCGCGCCTGCTCCCGCGGTGGGGCCCATCCTCCGGGCGGAGGAGGCCCGATACACGGGGGCCCGGGGCGAGGCGCTCCAGTCCTGGTGGCGTGAGCGGCTGAGCGGCGAGCTGCCCGTGTTGGAGCTGCCCACCTCGCGTCCCCGGCCCCGGCTCCAGTCGTTCCGTGGCGGGACGGTGTCCTTCCGTGTGGAGGCGGAGACGGCGTCGCGGCTCGTGTCATTGGGACAGGCCAAAGGCGCCACGCCATTCATGGTGCTGCTCGCGGGCTACCTCGCGTTCCTGCGTCGCTACACGGGACAGGAGGACCTGGTGGTGGGCACGCCCACGGCGGGCAGGTCGCGCGCGGACCTGGCGCGACAGGCGGGGTACTTCGTCAACCCGGTGCCCCTGCGCGCGCGGGTGGCCCGCGGGGTGTCCTTCTCCGGTCTGCTCGCGGAGGTGCGAGGCACGGTGCTGGAGGCGCTGGAGCACCAGGAGCTGCCCTTCGCGCGCCTCGTCGAGCGGCTCCAGCCGCGACGTGATGCGTCCCGTCCACCCGTCTTCCAGACGATGTTCGTGCTGCACTCGGGACGTCCGGGGCGCGAGGCGCTCGCGCCGTTCGCGCTCGGCGGCGCGGGGGCCCGCGTGAGGCTCGGCGAGCTGGAGCTGGAGTCGGTGCCGCTGCGCAACCAGGCCTCGGCCTTCGACCTCACGCTGTCGATGGCCGAGTCGTCTGGCGGCTTCGAGGCCAGCCTGGAGTACTGCTCGGACCTCTTCGACACCGAGCTCGCGGAGCGCATGGCCCGGCACCTTCGCGGGCTGTTGGACGCGGTGTCGCGAGCGCCGGAGACGCCGGTGCTGGACCTGCCGTTGCTCGATGAGGAGGAGCGACGCGCCACGCTCGCGCTGGGGCGGAGGCCCGCGGCGACCCGGCCCCCCGAACCGCGAGGGCTGCACGAGGCCTTCGAGGCCTGGGCGGTGAAGACGCCCGACGCCGTGGCGCTGGTCGCGGGCGCCACGAGCTGGACGTACCGCGAGGTCAACGAATGGGTGGACCGGATCGCGAGCAGGTTGCGTCATCAGGGTGTCGGGCCGGAGGGGCGCGTCGCGACGTTGTTCGAGCGCGGTGGACCCGAGGCGGTCATCGCGTTCCTCGCGGTGCTCAAGGCGGGCGGCGTGGTGATGCCGTGCGAGCCCTCGCATCCTCCCGAGCGCATCTCCTGGTTGTTGCAGGACTCGGGGGCACGTTGGTTGCTCTCGCAGGACCGACTCGCGCGGAGGCTCGAGGTCCCCGCGGGGGTGATGTCGCTGCGTTGGGAGGAGTACGGCGCTCGTGACGCGCAGGCCGAACCCTCCGCCGAGCGGACCCCCTCCGTGCCGACGCTGGAGGGCGCGGCGTACCTCATCTACACCTCCGGGAGCACGGGGCGTCCCAAGGGGGTGCTGGTGCCGCATCGCGGGGCCCTGCACCTCGCGGAGGCGATGGGCCAGCGCTTCAACCTGGGGCCTGGCGCGCGGGTGCTCCAGTTTGCCTCGCCGGTCTTCGACGCCTCCGTGTCGGAGTACCTCCAGGCGCTGATGACGGGCTCGACGCTGCACTTGCCGCCGTCGGGCGAGGTGCTCGCGGGAGAGGCCCTGCACCGCATCCTCCGTGAGCAACGCATCACCCACGTGACGTTGCCCCCGTCGGCCTGCGCGCTGTTGCCCGATACTCCGTTGCCCGATTTGCGGATGCTCATCTCCGCGGGAGAACCCTGTCCCGAGGACCTGGTGACGCGCTTCGCGCCGGGTCGGGAGATGGTCAATGCGTACGGCCCCACCGAGGCCACGGTGTGCTCCACCTGCGCCACGTGTCGGGCCGGGGAGGGGGCGCCGGACATCGGTCGGCCGCTGCCTCATGTCGACGCCTATGTCCTCGACGAAGCCCTGCGGCCCGTCCCCTCGGGCGTCGCGGGCGAGCTGTACGTGGGCGGTCCCCTGGTGGCCCGCGGCTACCTGGGGCGCCCGGAGCTGACGGCCGAGCGCTTCGTTCCGGACCCCCATGCCGACGAGCCGGGGGCGCGGCTGTATCGCACGGGAGACGTGGCGCGCTGGCGCGCCTCCGGTCACCTGGAGCTGCTCGGCCGCGTGGACGCGCAGGTGAAGCTGCGTGGGTTCCGCATCGAGCCGGGCGAAGTGGAGTGCGCCCTGCGTGAGCTCGCTGGCATGCGCCAGTCACACGTGCGCGTGTGGAGCCCGCCGTCGGGTGGTGAGCCTCGACTGGTGGCGTACGTGGTTCCTCCGGACGCGGGGATGCCGCCGCCAGGCGAAGTGCGCGCGAGCTTGCGGGCGCGCCTGCCGGAGTACCTGGTCCCCGCGGACTTCGTCGTCCTGGAGGCGCTGCCCGTGTTGTCCAGCGGCAAGGTGGACACGCGGGCCCTGCCACCGCCGACGCGCGCGACGCCGCAGGAGGGCGCGCCGCGCACGCCGCTGGAGGAGACGCTGGCCAAGGCCTGGGCGGAGACGCTCGGCTTCCCGGCGGTCAGCATCCACGCGCACTTCTTCGACGACCTGGGCGGCAGCTCGCTGTCGGCGGTGCGCGCGTGCGCCCGCCTGCGCGAGGCGCTCGGTCGTGATGTCCCCATCACCCACTTCTTCGAACACCCCACGGTCCAGGCCCTGGCTCGGAGGCTGTCCTCCGAGTCGGAGCCCGGGACGCAGGCCGTGAAGCACCAGGAGCGCGCGGAGGCCCGTCGTCAGGCCCTCCAGCGTCGCGGCGGAAGGAACAACCGAGATCATGGCTGACCAGGACCAGACGGGCGGTAGCGGCAACGACATCGCGATCATCGGCATGGCGGGCCGGTTCCCCGGCGCCGCGAACGTGCGGGACTTCTGGCGCAACCTCCTCGACGGCGTGGAGTCCATCTCCCTGCTGAAGCCCGAGGAGCTGGAGGTCTCGCCGTTGGTGCCGGAGTCCCTGCGGCGTCACCCGGACTTCGTGCCGATGGCCAGCGTGCTGGAGGACGCGGACGCGTTCGACGCGGGCTTCTTCGATGTGCCTCCTCGCGAGGCGCTGTGGATGGATCCCCAGCAGCGCGTGTTCCTCGAGTGCGCCCACGCGGCCCTGGAGGACGCGGCCTATGACCCCGCGCGCTACACCGGGAAGATCTCCCTGTACGCGGGCGCGGGGCCGTCGCTGCACACGATGGGCATGTTGGGGCAGGGGCAGCTGGACCCGGCCTCGCTCTACGAGGTGATGGGCACCTCGGGCGAGAACCTGGCCACCAAGGCCTCGTTCAAGCTGCGGCTGCGCGGCGAGAGCCTCGCGGTCTACACGGCGTGCTCCACGGGCCTCGTGGCCGTCCACATGGCCTGCCAGAGCCTGCTCCTGCGCCAGTCCGACATCGCGCTCGCGGGCGCGGTGCGGGTCTCGCTTCCGCAGCGCACGGGCTACCTCTTCCAGGAGGGGATGATCCTCTCCCCGGACGGGCACTGCCGCGCGTTCGACGCGAAGGCCGCCGGCACGGTTCCGGGCAATGGCGCGGCGGCGGTGGTGCTCAAGCCGCTGGAAGACGCGCTCCGGGATGGGGACCACGTCTATGCCGTCATCCGAGGCTCCGCGCTGAACAACGACGGTGGCCTGAAGGTCGGCTACACGGCGCCCAGCGTCGAGGGCCAGGCGGATGTGATTGGCGAGGCGCTCGCCTACGCGGGGCTCACCGCGGACGACATCGGCTACGTCGAGGCGCACGGCACCGGCACGGCGCTGGGTGACCCCATCGAGGTGGCGGCGCTCACCCGCGCGTTCCGTCGCGACACGGACCGAAAGGGCTACTGCGGCCTGGGCTCGGTGAAGACGAACGTCGGTCACCTGGACACGGCGGCCGGGCTCGTGGGCCTCATCAAGACGGCCCTCGTGTTGTCGGAGGAGGAGCTGCCGCCCACGCTCCACTTCACGACGCCCAACCCCTCCATCGACTTCGCGAACAGCCCGTTCACCGTCGTCGCCGAGCGCAAGCCCTGGCCCCGGGGCGAGGTGCCTCGGCGCGCGGGCGTGAGCTCGTTCGGCATCGGCGGCACCAACGCGCACGCGGTGCTGGAGGAGGCGCCTCGACGCGAGCCCTCGGCCGCGAGCACCCGGCCCTCACAGGTCGTCACCCTGTCCGCCCGGAGCGAGCAGGCGCTCTCCGCGTCCCTGCGCGAGCTGGCGGACTGGTTGGAGACGGCGTCGCCGGACGTGTCCCTCGCGGACGTGGCCTTCACGCGCAACCGGGGGCGCGGCGCCTTCGAGCACCGGCTCTCGGTGACGGCGACGGACCGCGCGGAGCTCATCAAGAAGCTGCGCGGCAAGAACACCCCGCGGGTCCTGGAGGACGTGGCTGCGGCCCGCGAGCGTCGCGTGGCCTTCCTGTTGCCGGGGCAGGGCGCGCAGTCGCTCGGCATGGGGCGGGAGCTGTACGGCGCGGAGCCGCGCTTCCGCGAGACGGTGGATGCGTGCCTGACGCAGCTGGGACCCGTGCTCGAGAAGGAGCTGCGGGGCGTCCTGCTGCCAGTCGCGGGCGAGGAGGCCGCCGCGCGTGAGGCCTTGAAGGACCCCCGCCTGTCGCTGCCCGCGTTGTTCTGCGTGGAGTACGCGCTGGCGAAGCTCTGGGAGTCGTGGGGCGTCCAGGCGCACGCGCTGTTGGGACACAGCTTCGGTGAGTACACGGCGGCGTGCCTCGCGGGTGTCCTTCCGCTGGAGGACGCGCTGACGCTGGTGGTGACGCGCGGGACGCTGATGGCCCGCATGCCTCCGGGCAGCATGACGGCGGTGGGGTGCGCGGAGGAGGTCATCCGTCCGCTCATCACGGGGACGCTGTCCCTGGCGGCCGTGAACGCGGCGGAGCGCTGCGTCGTCTCGGGCCCGACGTCGGAGGTGGAGGCCCTGGAGCAGGAGTTGCTCGTGCGCGGCATCGCCGTGATGCGGCTGCCCGCGGGCCACGCGTTCCACTCCGTGGCCGTCGAGCCGCTGATGGACGAGCTGAAGAAGGTCGTGTCGGGCCTGCGGCTCTCGGCGCCTCGGGTGCCGTACGTGTCCAGCGTGACCGGCACCTGGATTCGGCCGGAGGAGGCGACGGACCCTGCCTACTGGGCCCGCCAGATGCGCGCGCCGGTGCGCTTCGCCGATGGCATGGAGACGCTGAAGCAGGACGGCGTGGCCGTGTTCCTCGAAGTGGGACCGGACCAGGCGCTCACCGCGCTGGCGAGACTGGCGCTCACGGGCCCCTCGGGACGCGTGGTGTCTTCGTTGCCGCGCTTGCACATGAAGGTGTCCGAGCACGGCGTGCTCATGGCGGCCGTGGGCGCGCTGTGGGAGTCCGGGCTGGCGCTGGACTGGAAGCAGTTCTACGCGCACGAGCGGCGACGCCGCGTGTCCCTGCCGACGTACCCCTTCCAGCGGCAGCGCTTCGCCCTGGAGGCGCCCAGGCTGCCCGTGGCCGCTGTCGCCACGCAGCCCGTCGCGCCCGTTCCCGTCGCCGAGCCCGTCCGTGTCGAGCCCCCTCGGGAGGACGTCGCGGTGCCAGGCGACAAGGCCGCGCCGCGCACCGAGGTGGAGCGAGGCGTGCTCGCCATCTGGCGCGAGCGGCTGGGCCGCGCCGACTTCGGCATCCACGACGACTTCCTGGAGCTGGGTGGCAACTCGCTGATGGCGGCGCAGATGCTCACGCGGCTGCGCGAGGCGTTCCCGGTCCAGCTCCCGCTGAGTGACTTGTTCGAGGCGCCCACCGTCGCGGGCGTGGCCGCGCGCATCCAGGCGCGGATGGGGACGCAGAGCGCGGCGGGGAAGGCGGGCGTGCTCCCTCCGCTCGTCCCCATTCCTCGCGATGGCGAGCTGCCGCTGTCCGTGGTGCAGGAGCGCGTCTGCGCGCTGGAGCAGGCGCTCCCCGGCAACCCCGCGCTGAACATGTCGGCGACGTTGCGACTGTCCGGTGTGCTCGACGTGGCGCTGTTGAAGCGCTCCCTGGAGGCCATCGCGCAGCGGCACGAGGCCCTGCGCACGACGTATCCCCTCATCGGTGGTCGCACCGTGCAGCGCGTCTCCGCCGAGCCTCGCGTCCCCCTCGTCGTGGACTCGTTGAAGGCGCTCTCCCCGGAGGCGCGCGAGACGCAGTGGCGTGAGCGGGTGTACGAGGAGATGGCCCGGCCGTTCGACCTGGCCCAGGGGCCGGTGGTGCGCGCCCTGTTGCTCGAGCTGGAGGAGCGCGAGTACGTCCTGGTCGTCTCGGTCCACCACGTGGTGTGTGACACGTGGTCCCTGGTGGTGATTGGCGGCGAGCTGGGGGCCTTCTACGGTGCCTTCCAGCGCGGTGAGCCCGCGCCGCTGCCCGCGCTGTCCATCCAGTACATCGACTACGCGGCCTGGCAGCAGAAGGCGCTGCTGTCGGGCGCGTTCGCGGAGCAGACGCAGGCGTGGCGCGAGCGACTGGTGGAGCTGCCCGGGCCGCTGGAGCTGCCCGTGGACCTGCCTCCCACCGACGGGCCCGCGCTGAGTGGTCGGCGCAGGAACGTCGGCTTCCCCGAGGCGCTGACGGGCGCGGTGCATGCGCTGGCGAAGCGTGAGGGCGTCACCTCGTTCATGGTGCTGCTCGCCTCGTGGAAGGTGTTGCTGGCCCGTTGGGCGGGGCGTGACGACATCGTGGTGGGGACACCCATCGGCAACCGGAGTCGCCCGGAGCTCGAGCCGCTCATCGGCTACGTGGCGCACGCGGTGCCGCTGCGCACGGACCTGTCGGGAGACCCGACGTTCCGTGAGCTCATCGGCCGGGTGCGGGACGTGGTGGTGGAGGCGTACTCCCAGCCGGACGTGCCCTACGAGCACCTCATCCGCGAGGTGGAGCCCACGCGAAACCCGGGACGCGAGCGCGTCTTCGACACGCTCTTCATCCTGCATCCCCGCTTCGATGCGAACCTGGAGCTGCCCGGGCTGCGAATGCGCATCGTCGAGGTGGAGGACGGGCCGGCGCAGTTCGGCAACGTGTTGTCGCCGCTGTCGGTGTCGATGGGCGAGGACGCGGGCGGCTTCACCGGCACGCTCGACTACGCGTCGGAGCGCTTCGCGCCGGAGACGATGGCGCGGCTCGTCGCGCACTGGACGTCGCTGCTGACGGCGGCGGTGGAGGACCCCGAGCAGCGGCTCTCCTCGCTCCCGCTGGAGCACGTGGCCCCGAAGCCCCTCGTGCCCGCGCGGGAGGAGCCGCGCACGCTCGCGGCGCTCTTGGATGCCCGGTCCTCGGAGGCGCTCGACCGCGTGGCCCTGTCGGTGGAAGGTGGCGCGGACGTCACGTGGCGGGAGCTGCGCTCGGAGGCGAAGCGACTGGCGTCGGAGCTGCGTGCGAAGGGCGTGAAGCCCGAGGTGCTGGTGGCCCTCTGCCTGGAGCCGTCGGTGGAGCGCGTGGTGGCGCTCTGGGCGGTGATGGAGGCGGGAGGCGCGTACGTGCTCCTCGGCGCGCCGCAGCTCAAGGAGCTGTCCGCGCTGGCGCCCGAGGGGAGCCTGCCGCCGGTGTTGCTGACGCACGAGCGGTTGCAGACGAGCGTCCCGTTGGACCCGGACCGCGTCATCCGGGTCCGGCTGTCCTCGCAGCTCGACATGCCGCGAGCCTTCAAGCTCTTCCCGGTGCTGCCGTCGCGGATGCCGCCGGAGACGATGGTCTGCCTGGAGACGCTCGTCGCGCCCTCGGGTGAGCGGCTGCGCGCCGTGCACACGGTGCGGACGGTGGACGCGCTGTTCCGACGTCTCGATGGGGACGGCGTGGCCGGGGAGGGGACATGGCTGGCCGCGGAGGAGACGGGCTCACCGGGGACGGGCCTGGAGTTGTTGTGGGCGCTGACGCGGGGCCTGCGCGTGGTGCTGCCATCGGAGCGGGCGCGCCTGGTGTTCTCCTCGGCGCGCTCCGCGGGAGAGCGGCCCGGTCCGGACTTCAGCCTGTCCTTCTTCGCGAACGACGAGGACTCGCTGGGGGGGCGCAAGTACCGGCTGCTGCTGGAGGGCGCGAAGTACGCGGACACGCACGGCTTCTCCGCGATGTGGACGCCGGAGCGGCACTTCCACTCCTTCGGCGGCCTGTACCCGAGACCCGCGGTGGTGGGCGCGGGCGTGGCCACGGTGACGGAGCGGCTGGGCATCCGCGCGGGCAGCGTGGTGTTGCCGCTGCATGACCCCGTCCTCGTCGCCGAGGAGTGGTCCGTCCTGGACAACCTGTCCAACGGCCGCGTGGGTGTGTCCTTCGCCTCGGGCTGGCACGCGAACGACTTCGTCTTCGCGCCGGACCGCTACGCGAAGCGCAAGGAGGTCATGTTCAAGGGCATCGAGGAGGTGCGCACGCTGTGGCGTGGCGGCTCGGTGCTCCGACGCAACGGCGCGGGGGACGAGGTGGAGGTGTTCCTGCGCCCGCGGCCGGTGCAGAAGGAGCTGCCCTTCTGGCTCACGGCGGCGGGGAGCCCGGACACGTTCCGCATGGCGGGCGAGCTGGGGGCCTACGTCCTCACGAACCTGATGGGGCAGAACCTGGAGGACCTGGCCTCGAAGGTCGCGCTCTACCGCGAGGCGTGGCGGCAGCATGGCCACCCGGGCCGGGGCCATGTGAGCCTCATGATGCATGCGTACCTGGGGACGGACGAGGCCGAGGTCCGTCGGCTCGTGCGCAAGCCGTTGCTCGATTACTTCCGCAGCTCGGTGGACATCCTCCAGGCCTTCGCGTCCAGCCTCGGTTTGAAGGGGGACCTGCGCACGCTGACGAACGCGGACGTGGATGCCCTGCTGGAGCACGGGCTCACGCGCTACGTGGAGGAGGGCGGCCTGTTCGGTACGCCGGACACGTGCGGGCCGGTGGTGGAGCGGGTGCGGAAGCTCGACGTGGACGAGGTCGCGTGCCTCGTGGACTTCGGCGTCGAGGTGGAGGCGACGCTCGAAGGACTCGTGCACCTGAACACGCTGCGGCGTCGGTATTCACCGAGGCCCTCCGCCGCGATTCCGGGCATGGCCATCCAGGAGGGGCCTGGGGCCGCGGCGTCGCTGCTGTCGCTGGTGCGGCAGACGCAGGCGACGCACCTGCATGTCACTGCGTCGCTGGCGCGAGCGCTGGCGGAGCTGCCGGACGCCTCCGAGGCCCTGAGCCCGGTCCGTCATGTCCTGGTCGAGGAGGCGAAGGAGGACGTCACCGCCGCGCTGGCGCACGTGCTCTCCGCCCAGGTGTCCCGGCGTGACCCGCTGCTCGGCGTGGGCGCCTGGATTCGCGCGGGCGCGATGGAGGACTCCGGCTGGGAGGTGGTCGATGCGCAGGGCCGCCCGGTGCCGGTGGGCGTCGTGGGTGAGCTGGCCGTCACGGGGGAGCGCGCGCCTCGGGGGCTCTGGAATGCACCCGCGACCTCCGCGCTGCGCGCGCTCTCCGGCGCCGTCACGGGCTTCTCCCTGGGACGCAGGGCGCGCCGTCGCCTGGATGGAACGGTGGAATTGTTGGCACCCGTCCGGGGGCCTTCACGTCGACCGAAGCCACCCCGCGTCGCCCCGCAGTCCTCGGCACCGACGAAGCGCGAGGGCCCTCCGCCCATCCCGCGCATCTCGCGCGAGCAGCCGTTGGCGCTCTCGTTCGCGCAGCAGCGCCTCTGGTACCTGGACCGGCTGGAGCCGGGGAACGTCGCGTACAACAACTCGGTGATGCTGTCGCTGAGCGGCCCGGTCGACGCGGCCGCGCTCCAGCGGGCCCTGGAGGAGGTCGTGCGGCGCCACGAGGCGCTCCGGACCACCTTCTCCATGTCCGACTCGGGCGCGGTGCAGCACATCACCGCGCCGGGCCCGCTGCCACTCCCGCTCTCCACCCTCGAGGAGGATGTGTCGGTGGAGGCCTGGGCCAGGGCCGAGGCGCGCAAGCCGTTCGACCTGGAGCAGGGACCGCTGTTCCGCACGTCGCTGCTGCGCGTCCACGAGCAGGAGCACGTGCTGCTCATCGTGATGCACCACATCGTCTCGGACGGCTGGTCCTCGGGCGTGTTGTTCCACGAGCTGGCCACGCTGTACGCGGCGAACATCGAGGGCCGGCAGGCCACGTTGCCCACGCTGCCGGTGCAGTACGCGGACTACGCGGCCTGGCAGCTCGAATGGATGCGGGGCCCCGAGCTCGCGGCCGAGCAGGCCTGGTGGCGTGACGTCCTCGCGGACGTGCCCGTGCTGCGACTGCCGACGGACCGTCCCCGTCCTCCCGTGCAGACGTACCCGGGGGCGCGTCACGCCATCCGCATCCCGCGCGCGCTCACCGAGTCCCTGACGTCCATGGGCCGACGTGAGGGCGCCACGCCGTTCATGGTGTTGATGGCCGCGTGGCAGACGCTGCTCCATGCGTACTCGGGGCAGGACGACTTCGCGGTGGGCACGCCGGTGGCGGGCCGCAACCGGCCGGAGGTGGAGCCGCTCATCGGCTGCTTCATCAACTCCATCGCCCTGCGCGCCGACCTGTCGGGGGACCCCACGCTGACGGAGGTCATCGGGCGGGTGCGCCGCGCGGCGCTCGGTGGCTTCGGGCACCAGGAGGTGCCGTTCGAGAAGCTGGTGGACGCGCTGCACGTGGCGCGCGACCTGAGCCACACGCCCATCTTCCAGACGATGCTGGTGCTGCACAACACGCCGCCCATCGAGCTGTCCATGGCGGGCCTGCGTCTGGGGAGCCAGGTGGTCCACACCGGCTTCACCAAGCTGGACCTCACGCTGGAGCTGGTGGAGTCCAAGGACGGCCTCTCCGGAGGCATCGAGTACAACACCGACCTCTTCGACGCCGAGACCATCCGCCGCCTCTCCGGTCATCTGGTGGGACTGCTGGAGCAGCTGGCCGCGCGTCCCGAACAGCGGGTCTCCCAGCTCAGCCTTCTGTCCGAGGCGGAGCGTCATCAGCTCCTCGTGGAGTGGGGACCGACGCCCCTGCCGGAACCCACGGCGGCGGAGACGGTGTCGTCGCGCTTCGCGGCGCGGGCCGCGAGTGTGCCGGACGCCGTGGCGGTGGAGGACGACTCGCGCCGCCTCACGTACCGGGAGGTGGAGTCGCTCTCCTCGCGACTGGCCTCGGCGGTGAGCGCGCTGGGGGCGGGGCAGGGCGCGGTGGTGGCGCTCGCGTTGGCCCAGCCCACGGACGTCGTGGCCGCGATGCTCGGCGTGCTGCGCGCCGGAGCGGCGGTGGTGGTGCTGGACCTGGAGCACCCGGCGGAGCGGCTCGCGCGCATCCTCGAGGACACGAAGGCCTCCGTGGTGGTGACGTCGGGCGCCTGGCGTGCACGGGTGCCCGAGCGTGAGGGCCTGTCGGTGGTGACGGTGGAGTCGCTGCCGACGACTGTCGGAGCGCTGCCGCCGATGCCCGAGCCGCATCACGCGGCGTGCGTCGTCTACACATCGGGTTCGACGGGACGTCCGCGCGGCGTGGTCATCGAGCATCGCCAGCTGGTGTCCGCCACGCGGGCCCGACAGGCGGTCTACGGGGCTCCGGGCGTCGTGTTGTCCCTGGCGCCGTTCACCTTCGATGCCTCCCTGGCGGGCCTGTTCTGGTCGCTCTTCGAGGGCGGAACGCTGCGCTATCCCGACGTGGAGGAGCGCGAGGACCCGAGGCGGCTGGCGGAGCTGGTGGCGAGGGCGCGCGTCACGCACCTCATCTCCGTGCCGGCGCTCTATGCGCAGGTGCTCGCGGCGGCGCCCGCGGGTGGACTGTCGGGCCTGCGCGCGGTGAGCGTGGGCGGCGAGGCGTGCGCGGTGGAGCTGGCGCAGGCGCACCATGAGGCCCTGCCCACGGTTCCGCTGTTCAATGAGTATGGTCCCACCGAGGCGACCATCTGGAGCACGGTGCACCGTGTCCAGAAGGACGAGCAGGGCAGCGTGCCCATCGGCCGCGCGGTGCCGGGCGCGAGGGTGTACCTGCTCGACTCGCGGCGAGGGCTCGCGCTGCCCGGCGCACCGGGCGAGGTGTACGTCGGCGGCGGCGGTGTCGCGCGAGGCTACCTCGGTCAGCCCGAGCTCACCGCCGAGCGCTTCGGCGTGGACCCGTTCGACGCGCGTCCCGGAGCGCGCATGTACCGCACCGGCGACGTGGCGCGCTGGCGTCGGGACGGGACGCTGGAGTTCCTGGGGCGCGCGGACTCGCAGGTGAAGGTGCGTGGCTTCCGCATCGAGCCCGGTGAGGTCGAAGCGGCGCTGCTCGCGAATCCGGAGGTCCGCGAGGCCGCGGTGGTCGCGCGAGCGGACGGTGGGCCCAAGCGACTGGTGGCCTACGTGGTGGCCTCGGCCGTCGAGCCGGGGGAGGCCGTGTCCTCGGGCGCGCTGAAGTCCTGGCTGCTCTCGCGGCTGCCGCCCTACATGGTGCCGTCGACGTACGTGACGCTCGCGTCGCTGCCTCGTACGCGGCACGGCAAGGTGGACACGCGCGCGCTGCCCGTGCCCGAGTCCCAGGTGACGAAGTCGACGAGCGCGTCGAGCACGGGGCCGCGCACCGAGGTGGAGGAGCGGCTCGCGGCGCTGTGGAAGGAGGTGCTCAACGTGGACCGCGTCGGCATCCACGATGACTTCTTCGAGCTGGGAGGCGACTCCATCCTCGGCTTGCAGATCGTCACGCGGGCGCGCGCCGCCGGACTGGAGCTGTCACCGAAGCAGCTCTTCCAGAACCCCACGGTGGCCAGGCTCGCCGCGGTGGCGGGGACGCGGCTCACGGTGCAGGCCGAGCAGGGGCCCGTGGTGGGCCCCGTGGCCCTCACGCCCATCCAGCGCTGGTTCTTCGAGCTGGAGCTGGAGGACCCCGACCACTGGAACATGTCGCTGATGTTCCAGTCCCGCACGCCGTTGGACGCGGCGCTGCTGGAGCGCGCCCTGGCGCACGTGGTGGAGCACCACGACTCGCTCCGCCTGCGCTACGCCAGGACGGCGGACGGCTGGCATCAGACGTCCGAGGCTCCCGGGGCGCCCATCCCGCTGGAGCGCGTGGACCTGTCCGACGTGCCGCGCGAGGCCCTGGCGAGCACGCTGGAGCAGCGGGCGATGGCGCTGCAGCAGTCGCTGTCGTTGGACGGCGCCATGATTCGGGCCGCGCTGCTGGAGCCCGGGGATGGCGAGCCCGTGCGACTGGTGCTGGCGGTCCACCACCTCGCGGTGGACGCCGTGTCGTGGCGCATCCTGGTGGAGGACCTGTCCACCTCGTATGCGCGACTCGCCGAGGGCGCGCCGGTGCAGCTGCCGCCGAAGACGACCTCGTACCAGGCCTGGGCGCGGGGACTGGAGACGCTGGCGGGCTCGGAGAAGCTGGGCGCCGAGCGCACGTGGTGGCGCGAGCGTCCGTGGTCCGAGGTGGCGCGGCTGCCGCGGGACTTCCAGGAGGGCGGCAACACCGAGTCCACGGTGCGCACGGTGCAGGTGGCGCTGGATGCGGAGCGGACGAAGGCGCTGCTGCACGACGTGCCGAAGGCCTGGCACACGCAGCCCCAGGACCCGTTGCTGACGGCCCTGGCACAGGCGCTGTCCGCGTGGACGGAGCGGGGCATCGCGCTGGTCGACGTGGAGGGCCATGGTCGCGAGGAGGTGCTCCCGGGCGTGGACGTGTCGCGCACGGTGGGCTGGTTCACGCGCTTCTTCCCGGCGCTGCTGGACGTGCGTGAGGCACGAGGGCCCGGTGAGGCGCTGCGCGGCGTGAAGGAGTCGCTGCGCGCGGTGCCGACGCAGGGCATGGGCTGGGGCCTCCTTCGCTACGTGGCGCGGGACGCCGCGCTGGCGGAGTTGCCCCGGGCGGAGGTCGGCTTCAATCACCTGGGACAGGTGGACGGCCTCGTCGGAGCGGAGGGGCCCTTCACGCTCGCGCCGGAGAGCGAGGGCTTGCGGCAGCGCGCGGCGAGCTCGCGTCGGCCGTACCTGTTGGATGTGACGAGCGTGGTGCGAGAGGGCCGGCTGGAGGTGACGTGGACCTTCAGTGAGGCGGTGCACCGTCGTGAGACGGTGGTGCGAGTGGCGGAGGACTTCGTGGCGCGGCTGCTGGCCTTGATCCAGGCCTCGAGCGCTCCGGACGCGGGCGGGCATTCGCCGTCCGACTTCCCCCTCGCGAAGGTGAAGCAGTCGCAACTCGACAAGCTGGCGGCCCGGTTCGGAAAGAAGACGCGATGAGCGACAACATCGAGGACCTGTACCCGCTGTCGCCCCTCCAGGGCGGCATGCTCTTCCACGCCATCTCCGAGCCCGGCAAGGGCCTCTACTTCAACCAGCTCGTCTGTGAGCTGCGAGGCGCGCTGGACGTGCAGGCCTTCGCCGCCGCGTGGCGGGGCGTGGTGGCGGCGCATCCCGTGCTGCGCACCGCGCTCGTCTGGGACGACGTGGACGAGCCGGTCCAGGTCGTGCTGCGCGAGGTGGACCTGCCCCTGCGCGAGGAGGACTGGCGGGACCTGTCCCCGGAGGGCTTCGAGGCGCGGCTGGAGACCTTCCTGGCGAAGGACCGGCAGGAGGGCTTCGATTTGTCGCAGGCGCCGCTGATCCGCCTGACGCTCCTGCGCGCCGCGGACCGGGTGTATCGCTTCGTCTTCAGCCACTCGCACCTGGTGCTGGATGGCTGGTCCGTGCCGTTGGTGGTGAAGGACTTCTTCACGCTGTACGAGGGGACGGTCGCGGGCCGCGCTCCGAGGCTCGCGCCTCCGCGTCCCTTCGGTGACTACCTGGGGTGGCTGGCCGAGCATGACCTGAAGACCTCGGAGGACTTCTGGCGCCGGGAGCTGGCGGGGTTCCACGAGCCCACTCCGACGGGCGCGGGCGTTGGCGAAGGCGAGGGCCGGGCCACGCTCATCGGCCACCTGTCCGAGCAGACCACGGCCGCGCTCAACGCCTTCACGCGTCGCCACGGCGTCACCCTGAGCACCGTGGTGCAGGCCGCATGGGCCCTGGTGCTCGGGCGCCTGTCGGGCTCCGAGGACGTCGTGTTCGGAACCACCGTCTCCGGTCGTCCTCCGGACCTGGCGGGCGTGGAGGAGATGGTCGGCCTGTTCATCAACACCCAGCCGGTGCGCGTGCGCTGGTCGGGGGACCTCACGTGGGCCACCTGGCTCCGCCGCATCCAGGAGCAGCAGGTGGACGCGCGCCAGCACGAGCACGCGCCCCTGGTGAAGGTGCAGCGCTGGAGCGAAGTCCCCGCGGGGACGGCGCTGTTCGACACGCTGGTCGTCTTCGAGAACTACCCCCTGGACTCCGCGCTCACGTCGGCCTCGCGAGCACTGGAGGTCCACCGCGTCCAGTCGAAGGAGGAGGACCACTTCGGCCTCACGCTGACGTCGTCCCCGGAGGCGCGGCTCCCGCTGCACTTCCGCTACGACCGGAGCCGCTTCACGCGGGAGTTCGCGCAGGCGCAGCTGGACCGCATGGTCCTCGTGATGGAGACCCTCGCGACGCGGCCGGAGAGTCGCCTGGGCGAGCTGTCCCTGGTGTCCGCCGCGGAGCGGGAGCTGCTCCTGGTGCGCTGGAACGACACGGACCGGGAGCTTCCGTGGGAAGGCGCGCTGCACGAGCGCTTCGAGGAGCAGGCCGCGCGCACGCCCGAGGCCCTGGCCGTCCTCGACGACGAGACGTCGCTCACGTTCAGGCAGCTGGACCGTCGGGCCAACAGGCTCGCCCATTGGCTGCGTGCTCGCGGCGTCGGGCCCGAGTCCCGCGTCGCGCTCTGCCTGGAGCGCGGCGTCGACATGGTGGTGGCCCTCTTCGGCGTCCTCAAGTCGGGAGGTGCGTACGTCCCCCTGGACCCGGCCCATCCACCGGAGCGACTGGGCTTCGTGGTCCAGGACGCGGGCGCCACGTTCGTCCTCTCGCAGCGCTCGCTGGCCAAGCGACCTCGGAGCCAGGGCACCGAGGTCATCTGCCTGGATGACCCGGGCATGGTGGAGGCGCTCGCCGCGGAGCCGGACACCGCGCCGCCGCGGGTCTCGCTCCCGGCGCACCTGGCCTACATCATCTACACGTCGGGCAGCACGGGCCAGCCGAAGGGCGTGATGATTCAGCACGCGTCGGTGATGAACCTGCGCGCGGCGCTCGCGTCCAAGGTCTTCGCCGGACTGAGCGGCCCGCTGCGCTTCAGCCTCAACTCGCCGCTGGCGTTCGACATGTCCGTCCAGCAGCTCGTCCACATCTCGGATGGCCATGCCTTGTGCGTGGTGTCGCAGACCGTCCGCCAGGACGCGGCCCTCCTGGTGGAGTGGGTGGAGCGACACCGCGTCGACGTGTTCGACGGCACGCCGTCCCATCTGCGCGTGCTGCTCGATGAGGGGCTGGGAGCGCATCGCCCGCTGCGCATCCTCTTCGGAGGCGAGGCGACGGACGAGACGCTCTGGGCTCGCATCGCCGCGCACCCGCACATCACCGCCGTCAACGTCTACGGGCCCACCGAGTGCACGGTGGAGGCGACGGTGCGCTTCGTGCGCGGCACGTCGGGACCCTCGCTCGGCCCACCGCTGGCGAACGTGCGGGCGTATGTCCTGGACGCGAACCTCCAGCTCGCCCCCGTGGGTGTCGCCGGCGAGCTGTTCATCGCGGGCGAGGGCGTGGGGCGTGGCTATCTGGGCCGCCCCGCGCTGACCGCGGAGCGCTTCCTCCCGAATCCCTTCAGCACCGTCCCGGGCGACCGCATGTACCGCACGGGAGACAAGGTGCACTGGCTCCCGAATGGCGAGCTCCGGTTCCTCGGGCGCATCGACTTCCAGGTGAAGCTGCGTGGCTTCCGCATCGAGCTGGGGGAGATCGAAGCCACGCTCTGCCGACACCCCGAGGTTCGCGACGCCCTGGTCCTCCTGCGCGAGGACGCGGGGGCGGCGCCGAGGCTCGTGGCGTACGTGGTGTCCTCCGGCGAGCGGGGACGAGAGCCCGCCGTGCTGCGCGAGTTCCTGCTGGAGCAGTTGCCCGAGTACATGGTGCCCGCGGCCTTCGTCGCGATGGATGAGCTCCCCAGGACGAGCAGCGGCAAGGTGGATCGCCGCAACCTGCCGGCGCCCGAGATATCGGTGGTGGAGCGCACCGACGAGGTCGCGCCGCGCGACGCGAAGGAGGAGACGCTCGCCGCCATCTGGGCCCAGGTGCTCGGACGCCCCCGGGTGAGCGTGCACGATGACTTCTTCGAGCTGGGAGGAGACTCCATCCTCGGCATCCAGGTCATCTCCCGTGCCGCGCAGGCGGGGTTGCACCTGCGCGCGAAGCAGCTCTTCGAGAATCCGACCGTGGCGCGGCTCGCGGCGGTGGTCTCCGAGGCGCCCCGGGAGGTCATCGCCCAGGGCCCCGTGACGGGACCGGTGGCGCTGACGCCCATCCAGCACGGGTTCTTCGAGCACGAGCGGTCGGGAGTGCACCACTTCAATCAGGCCCTGCGCCTCACGCTGCGCGAGCGGATGGTGCCGGAGCACCTGGGCCGCGCCCTCCAGCTCGTGCGCGAGCACCACGATGCCCTGCGGCTGCGCTTCACGAAGGACGCGGAGGGACGCTGGCAGCAGGAGCTGTTGGGCCTGGACGGCGTCCTGCCCCTGGAGACGGTGGACCTCAGCAAGTCCCAGGCGCGCGAGGCCGAGTTGGTGGCCCACGCCGCGCGGGTCCAGGCGAGCCTGACGCTCTCCACGGGAGAGGTCGCGCGAGCGGTGCTGTTCGAGTCGGGACCGGACGTGCCGCAGGAATTGTTGATCGTCATCCATCACCTCGCGGTGGATGCCGTCTCCTGGCGCGTGTTGGTGGAGGACCTGCTGTCGAGCTACCAGCGGCTCCGCGCGGACGAGCCCGTGAAGCTCCCCGCGAAGACGGTGTCCTATCAGTCCTGGGCGTCACGTCTGGTGGAGCACGCGCGGACCCCCGCCGCACAGGCGGAGGCGACCTTCTGGCTCGGGCTGCCATGGGAGCGGGTGGGCGCGTTGCCGCGTGAGGTGGAGGGCGGCCCCGCGAACACGGAGGGCGCGTCGAAGGTGGTGGAGGTGGCGCTGGAGCCCGCGGAGACGCAGTTGCTCCTCCAGGACGTGGCGAAGGCGTTGCGCGCGAAGCCGGACGAGCTGTTGCTGGCGGCGCTCGCCCACGTGCTGCGTCGGTGGACGGGGGCGTCGTGCGTGCGGGTGGACATGGAGGGCCACGGGCGCGAGAACGTCTTCGGCGAGGTGGACCTCTCGCGCACGGTGGGGTGGTTCACCAGCATGTTCCCGGTGTTGGTGGAGGCGACGGGGGAGGGGCCCGGAGCGTGGGTGCGCGCCGCGAAGGAGGCGATGCGGCGCATCCCGTCCAAGGGCGTGGGCTTCGGCGTGCTGCGCTACCTGTCACCGGACCCGGCGCTGCGTGAGCGCCTGCGTGCGCTGCCCGCGCCGGAGGTGGGGTTCAACTACCTGGGACAGTTCGACAACGTGCTGCCGGCCACGGCGCCGCTGCGGATGTCCGAAGGCTCGGTGGGGCCCACGCGTGCGCCCGAGGGCATGCGCGAGCACCTGCTCGACGTGGACTGCATCGTCAGCGGCGGCCGGATGCGGCTGATGTTCACCCACGGCCCGGGGATTCATCGGACCGGGACGGTGGAGACGCTGGCTCGCGGGTTGAGCTCGGCGCTGCGTGAGCTCATCGCGCATGCGACGTCGGAGGATCCGCGCGGACTGTCACCTTCGGACTTCCCCTTGGCGAAGCTGGGCCAGGGCGCGCTGGAGGGGCTCGCGGACCGGATGGCCTCGAAGGGCCTGCGCCTGCGCGACGTGGAGGACCTGTATCCGCTGTCTCCGTTGCAGCAGGGCATCCTGTTCCACATCCTCCAGGACGAAGCGTCCCAGCCCTACTTCAACCAGATGGCGTTCGAGCTGGAGGGCGCGCTCGACGTGAAGGCGCTGACCGAGGCGTGGCGACAGGCGGCACGTCGCTTCTCCATCCTCCGGACGGCGTTCTACTGGGACGGGCTGGACGCGCCGCTGCAAGCGGTGATGCGTGACGTGGAGCCCCCGGTCCAGGTCGAGGACTGGCGCGCGGTGCCTCGGGGCGAGGTGGAGGCGCGGGTGTCGGCGTTCCTGGAGGAGGACCGTCGCCGCGGCGTGGAGCTCTCCGTCGCGCCGCTGTTCCGGCTGGGGCTGCTGCGGACGGACGAGCGGGTCTGGCGCGTGGTGTTCAGCTTTTCGCACCTCTTGCTGGATGGCTGGTCCACGCAGCTGGTGACGCAAGATGTGTTCACCCGGTACGAGGCGCTTCGGCGCGGTGTGACGCCGCCGCGAGGAGAGGTCCGGCCGTATCGAGACTTCATCGCCTGGCTGGAGCGACAGGACCCGCGCGCCGCGAAGGAGTTCTGGAGCAAGGCGCTCGTGGGGTACTCGGAGCCCACGCGCGTGGACGTCGCGGCGGCGGCGCGGGGCCTGTCGGGTCGAGGCGGACAGGAGCTGCGGCTCGGAGCGGAGGAGACCGCGGCCCTCGTGGCCTTCGCGAGGCAGCAGGGCATCACCCAGAGCACCCTGGTCCAGGGCGCGTGGGCCGTGGTGCTGGGGCGCTACAGCGGTCGGGATGACGTGGTCTTCGGCGCCACCGTCGCCGGACGTCCCGCGGAGCTGACGGACTTCGAGAGCATGGTGGGCTTGTTCATCAACTCCATCCCCGTGCGCGTGCGGATGCCCTCCGAGGCGAGGGTGGGCACGTGGCTGCGGGAGCTCCAGGGATGGATGCAGGAGGCCCGCCAGTACGAGTCGACGCCGCTGGTCGACGTGCGTCGCTGGAGCGAGGTGCCCTCGGGCGAGCCGTTGTTCGAGACGCTGTTCACCTATGAGAACTATCCGATGGAGGCAGGGCTCTCCACGCCGTCGGAGGACCTCGTGGTGCGCAACCCCATGGCGGTGGAGGCGGACCACCACCCCATCTCCCTGGTGGTCATGCCGGGGAACGAGTGGGTGCTCAAGCTGAACCATGACGCCGCGCGCTTCGACGCGCTCGCGGTGCGGCGGATGCTCGAGCAGGTGCGCCACCTGTTGTCCGAGCTGCGCGGCAAGGTCGAACAGCCCTTGTCGACGCTCGACCTGATGGGCGCGGACGAGCGGCGGCGGCTGCTGGAGGAGTGGAGCGGGCGGAGCGGGATCTCGTCACCCGGCCAGACGCTGCACGAGCGCTTCGAGGCGCAGGTCGCGCGCACGCCCGAGGCGTTGGCGGTCCTGGATGACGAGACGTCGCTCACGTTCAGCCAGCTCGACCATCGGGCGAACAGGCTCGCCCGGTGGCTGCGCGCTCGCGGCGTCGGGCCCGAGTCCCGCGTGGCCCTCTGCCTGGAGCGCGGCGTCGACATGGTCGTCGCCGTGCTGGGTGTCCTCAAGTCGGGCGGTGCCTACGTCCCCCTGGACCCGGCGCATCCTCGCGAGCGACTGGCCTTCGTGCTCCAGGACGC
The DNA here is from genome assembly GCF_059738865.1 of Myxococcus sp. MH1. Taxonomy (NCBI): domain Bacteria; kingdom Pseudomonadati; phylum Myxococcota; class Myxococcia; order Myxococcales; family Myxococcaceae; genus Myxococcus; species Myxococcus sp. MH1. The sequence goes on from NZ_AP026947.1 coordinate 5,200,714, forward strand.
GCGCGCCGCGTTCGTCCTCACGCAGCGTTCTCTGGTCGAGCGAGTGGAGGCACAGGGCGTCGAGGTCATCCCTCTGGATGAGCCGGACATGGTGGAGGCGCTCGCCTCGGAGTCGGAAAGCGCGCCGCCGCGTGTCTCGCTTCCGGAGCACCTGGCCTACGTCATCTACACGTCGGGGAGCACGGGCCAACCGAAGGGCGTGATGATTCAGCACGCGTCGGTGATGAGCCTGCGCGCGGCGCTCGCGTCCACGGCCCTCGTGGGTTTGAACGGTCCGCTGCGCTTCAGTGTCAGCGCGCCGCTGGCCTTCGACGCGTCCGTCCAGCAGCTCGTTCAAATCTCGGATGGACACACCTTGTGCGTGGTGCCTCAGGCCGCTCGCCAGGATGCGGCCCTGTTGGTGGCGTGGGTCGAGCGACACGGCGTCGACGTGCTCGACTGTGCGCCGTCCCACCTGCGCCTGCTTCTCGGTGAGGGGCTGGCGTCACGTCGCGAGCTGCGAGTCCTCGTGGGCGGCGAAGCGGTGGACGAGGCGCTCTGGGAGCAGCTCTCCCTCCACCCGCGCATCACCGCGTTCAACGTCTATGGGCCCACCGAGTGCACGGTGGACTCCACGGTGCGTGCCGTGCGTGGAGCAGCGCGGCCTTCGCTTGGAGCCCCGCTGGCGAATGTCCGGGCGTACGTCCTGGACGCGAACCTCCAACCTGTCGCCGTGGGTGTGCCCGGGGAGCTGTTCCTGGCAGGCGAGGGTGTGGGGCGTGGCTATCTGGAACGTCCAGCGCTGACAGCGGAGCGGTTCGTTCCCAATCCCTTCAGCACCGTCCCGGGTGCGCGCATGTACCGCACGGGAGACAAGGCGCGCTGGCTCCCCGACGGTGAGCTCGCGTTCCTCGGCCGCCTCGACTTCCAGGTGAAGCTGCGTGGCTTCCGCATCGAGCTGGGGGAAATCGAGTCCGTGCTGCGCGCGCATCCCTCGGTGGGGGATGCGGTGGCGGTGGTGCGTGACGAGGGCTCCGCGGGCGCGAAGCTGGTGGCGTACGTGGTGCCCTCGCGTGAGCATCCCGAGCGGCCCGACCCTACGGAGCTTCGTGCGCATCTGGTGGGCCGGCTGCCTGAGTACATGGTTCCCTCCGCGCTGACGGTGTTGGAGTCATTGCCACTGACTCCGAGTGGCAAGGTGAATCGCAAGGCGCTGCCCGCGGTGGAGCTGGGGGCGACGGCGGGAGTCGACTTCGTCGCGCCGGGGACCGCGACGGAGCAGTTGCTGGCGGGGATCTTCGCGGAGGTGCTGGGGCTCGACAGGGTGGGGATTCACAGCCACTTCTTCGAGCTGGGCGGACACTCGCTGCTGGCGACGCGAGCCATCTCGCGGATTCGGAGCGCGTTCAGTCTGGAGGTCCCGCTGCGGGAGCTGTTCGTGTCGCCCACCGTGGCGTCGCTCGCGGTGCGCGTGGACCGGTTGATTCGAGCGGGGGCATCGTTGGCGGTGCCTCCGTTGAAGCCTCGTGAGGACAAGGGTCAGCCGGCGCGGCTCTCCTTCGCTCAGCAGCGACTGTGGTTCCTGGACCAACTGGAGCCCGGCAGCGCTTCGTACAACATGCCGGGTGCCGTGCGGATGAGCGGTCCGCTGGACACCGAGGCCTTGGCGAGGACGTTCCAGGAGCTCGTCCGCCGTCATGAGGCACTGCGCACCACGTTCCGGAGTGAAAACGGCGTGGCAGTGCAGAGTGTTTTGTCCGAAGTCGAGGTGCCCCTGCGCGTGGTCCAGTTGGAGGGACTCCCGGAGGCCGCGCGTGAGGCGGAGGCGCGTCGTCATGTGGAGCAGGAGGTGTTGCTCCCGTTCGATCTGGCGCGAGGGCCGCTGCTGAGGGTGACGTTGCTGAGGCTCTCCGCGGAGGAGCACGTGTTGGTGGTGGTGATGCACCACATCGTGTCGGACGGTTGGTCGACGGGGCTGTTGGTGAGGGAAGTGGCGGCGCTCTATGGGGCGTATGCGGAGGGGAAGCCGTCGCCGTTGGTCGAGCTGCCGGTGCAGTACGGAGACTACGCGGAGTGGCAGCGAGGGTGGCTGCGGGGGGAAGTGCTGGAGCAGCAGGTGGAGTACTGGCGCAAGCAGTTGGAGGGAGCGCCAAAGGCTCTGGAGTTGGTGACGGACAAGCCGAGGCCCGCGGCGCAGAGCTTCCGTGGGGCGGTGTTGGAGCGGCGGTGGGAGAAGGAGCTGTGGAGGAAGGTGGAGGAGGTGAGTCGTCGTGAAGGGGTGACACCCTTCATGGTGCTGCTGAGCGCGTACCAGGTGGTGCTGTCGAGGCACGCGGGGCAGCGGGAAGTGGTGGTGGGTTTCCCGATTGCAGGGCGTACGCACGCGGAGACAGAAGGGCTGATCGGGTACTTCGCGAACACGCTGGTGCTGAGGGGGCGAGTGGAGGAGGGGGAGACGTTCGGGGAGTTGGTGGGGAGGGCGAAGGAGGTGACGTTGGGGGCGTACGCGCACCAGGACGTGCCGTTCGAGAAGCTGGTGGAGGAGCTGCTGCCGGAACGGGATTTGAGCCGAAGTCCGCTGTTCCAGGTGAGCCTGACGTTGCAGAACACGCCCGGGGTGGAGGTGAAGCTGGGGAAGGGGCTGGTGCTGAAGGGGCTGGAGACGGACACGAAGACGTCGAAGTTCGACCTCTCGCTGTCCGTGGGCGAGGACGCGGACGGGGTGGTGGTGGCGCTGAACTACAACAGCGACCTGTTCGAGGAAGGGACAGCGGAGCGGTTGGTGAGGCACGTGAGGCGAGTGCTGGAGGGAGGCGTGGAGGGGTGGGGGAAGAAGGTGCGGGAGCTGTCGCTAGAGACAGCGGCAGAGCGGCAGCGAGTGGTGGTGGAGTGGAGCGGGCGTAAGCATGTGTCCGGGACGAAGTCCCGCGAGCACGGCCAGCTTCCGCACGCGATGACGAGCGCTGCGCTGTCTGATGTCCAATCGATGGCGGCGTGGAACGACCGAGGAGGAAGTCCTTCTTCACCAGGTGAACAAACCCTGGCTGCGCTGTTCGAAGCGACGGTGGCCGCTGGACCTGACGCGGTCGCGGTGGTCGACGCCGCCGGTGAGTCATTGACGTACGGGCAGCTCAACGAGAGAGCGAACCAGCTGGCGCACCACTTGAGGAGCGTGGGAGTGGGCCCCGAAGTGCGGGTGGGGCTGAGTGTGGAGCGCTCGTTGGAGTGGGTGGTGGCGGTGCTGGGGGTGGTGAAGGCGGGAGGAGCGTACGTGCCGCTGGAGGGGAGCAACCCGGCGGAGCGAATGAGGTGGATGAAGAGGGAGGCGGGGGTGGCGGTGGTGGTGGGCCGCGAGGAGTTGGTGGAGGAGGTGGCGGAGAGCACGGACGTGGTGGTGAGCCTCGACGCGGACGCGGCGTTGATTGGACGTCAGCCAAAGAGCAACCCGCCGCTCCGAGGAGATGGAAGCAGTCTGGCGTACGTCATGTACACGTCGGGAAGCACGGGGACGCCGAAGGGCGTGGGGGTGCCGCAGAAGGCAGTGGCGAGACTGGTGAAGGGAGCCACGTACGCGAGCTTCAGCGCGGAGGAGGTGTGGTTGCAGTTGGCTCCGGTGGGCTTCGACGCGTCGACGCTGGAGGTATGGGGTGCGCTGCTGAACGGAGCGAAGCTGGTGGTGTACCCGGCGAAGGCGCTTGCGCTGGAGGAAGTGGCGGCGACGCTGAAGGCGCACCAGGTGACGTCGCTGTGGCTGACAGCGGCGCTCTTCGAGCAGATGCAGGCGTACCAGCCGGAGGCACTGGCGGGAGTGAAGCAGGTACTGGCGGGAGGAGACGTGCTGCCGGTGCAGCGGGTGAAGGAGCGGCTGCGCGCGGGAGGCACGCTCATCAACGGGTACGGCCCGACGGAGAACACGACGTTCACGACGACGTGGAGGATGCAGAAGGAGTCGGACGTTGGAGAGAGAGGCGTGCCGATTGGGCGTCCGGTGGAAGGCACGGAAGTGTACGTGCTGGACGAGGGACTGCGTCCTGTGGCGGTGGGAGTGCCGGGAGAGCTGTACGCGGGAGGCGAGGGGCTGGCGCGGGGGTACGTGGGGAAGCCGGAGCTGACGGCGGAGCGCTTCGTGCCGAGTCCGTTTGGAGAGGGCGTGAGGCTGTACCGGACAGGGGACGTGGTCCGCTGGAAGGACGACGGAGCGCTGGAGTTTTTGGGGAGGCGAGACGGGCAGGTGAAGGTGAGGGGGTACCGGATTGAGTTGGGGGAGGTGGAGGAGGGGCTGAAGGCGGTGGCGGGGGTGCGTGAAGCGGTAGCAATGGTGAGGGAGGAGAGAGGGGACAAGAGGCTGGTGGGGTACGTGGTGGGAGAGGTGGAGGGGGCGGCGGTGAAGGAGGGGATGAGGAGGAGGCTGCCGGAGTACCTGGTGCCGACGGTGGTGGTGGTGCTGGAGGCGCTGCCGCTGACGGCGAACGGGAAGGTGGACCGCAGGGCGCTGCCGGCGCCGGAGGCGGTGACGTCACCGGAAGACGCCTACGAAGCACCGGGAGAGGGACTGGAAGCGAAGCTGGCGGAGGTGTTCAGCGAAGTGCTGGGAGCGAAGCGAGTCGGGAGGAAGGACGACTTCTTCGAACTCGGAGGACACTCGCTGCTGGCGACGCAGGTGGTGGCGCGAGTGCGCGCACTCACTGGCATCGACCTCCCGCTGCGGACTCTCTTCGAAGCACCGACCCTCGAAGCGCTCGCGAGACGTCTCGATTCCTCGCGTGGGGACAGCACGACGCCCGACGTCTTCCCGCTGGTCCCTCGGCCTCGCTCTGGCCCGCCGCCGCTGTCGTTCGCGCAGCAGCGCCTATGGTTCTTCGAGCAGCTCTCTCCTGGCAGCGCCGCATACAACGTTCCGATCCACCTCCAGTTGAATGGAGCGCTGCGAATCGACGCGCTCGAGCGAGCGTTCTCCGAGTTGGTGGCGCGTCACGAATCCCTGCGCACCGGCTTCGCCCTGCACGAAGGGGTCCCAGTCCAGGTCATCCACGCCTCCGAAGACTTCCAGCTCGCCTTCGAGGACCTGAGCGCGTTGCCCGAAGTGGGCCGCCGGAGCGCGGTGCGGCGCCGTGCCGTCGAGGAGTCGCTGCGACCGTTCGACCTCGGGCAGCCCAGGCTCCTGCGCGCCACACTGCTCCGACTCGCTCCCGAGCAACATGTGCTGTCGCTGGTGATGCATCACATCGTCTCGGACGGCTGGTCCCTGGGGGTGCTGGTGCGAGAGCTCGGCGCGCTCTACGTCGCCTTCTCCGAGGGACGACAGTCGCCGCTGCCCGCGCTCCCGGTGCAGTACGCGGACTACGCGCTCTGGCAACGCGAGTGGCTGAGCGGAACGCGACTGGAGACGCAGCTCGACTGGTGGAGGGAGCGGCTCGCCGGAGCGCCCCCGCATCTGGAGTTGCCCATCAAGGGGCCTCGCCCCGCGGTCCAATCGCAGCGAGGCTCCACCGTCCCCGTACGGCTCCCGGGCGCGCTGCGAGACGCGGTGGGCGCGCTGGCCCGCGAGACGGGAACCACCCCCTTCATGGTGTTGCTCTCGGCGTTCCAGGTGTTGCTGTCCCGCTACTCGGGGCAGGACGACATCAGCGTGGGCTCGCCCATCGCGGGCCGCCGGTATGCGGAGACGGAGGGCCTCATCGGCTTCTTCGTCAACACGTTGGTCCTGCGCGCGCGGGTGCAGCCCGCGGAGACGTTCCTCCAACTGCTGGCCCAGGTCCGTGAGACCACGCTCGGGGCCTACGAGCACCAGGACCTCCCCTTCGAGAAGCTGGTGGAGGCGCTGCGCCCCGCCCGCGACTTGAGTCGCACCGCGCTGTTCCAGGTCCTGTTCGTCCTGCAGAACGCTCCGGTGGAGGCGCTCGAGCTCCCCGCGTTGTCCCTCGTGCCGTTGGAGACGGCGGGCACGGAGGCCGCGCGCTTCGAGCTGTCCCTGAACCTGAGCGAGACCTCGGAGGGAATCACGGGAACACTGCTGTTCAACTCGGACCTGTTCTCCGAGTCCACGGCGGCGCGCATGGTGGCGCACCTTCAGGTGCTGCTGGAGGCGATCACCGCGAACCCTGGCCAGCGCCTCTCCGCGCTGCCGCTGATGACGCCAGCCGAGCGGCAACAGGTCCTGGGCTCGTGGTCCACGACCCCTGCGGACTTCTCGAACGCGGCGCCGTTGCATGTGCTCATCGAGCAACAGGCGGCCCGAACCCCCATGGCGCCCGCCGTGCGCTACGAGGACGTGCTGCTGTCGTACGCGCAGCTCGACGCACGAGCCAATCAGCTCGCGAGGCATCTGCGGGAGCTCGGCGTCGGGCCCGACGTCCCGGTGGCGCTGTGCCTGGAGCGGAGCGTGGAGTTGGTGGTGGCGCTGCTGGGTGTCCTGAAGGCCGGAGGCGCCTACGTGCCGCTGGAGCCAGCACAGCCCGCGACGCGTCTGCGCGTGCTCGTGGAGGAGGTCGCCGCGCCCGTCGTGGTGACGGAGTCTCGTCACGCTGCTTTGTTCGAGACCTGTGCCGCGCGTCGGGTGTTGATGGACCGGGACGCCGCGCTGCTAGCGGGGCATTCAGCAGCCGCGCCGGCCGTGCTGGTCGCGCCGGAGAACACCGCATACGTGTTGTTCACCTCGGGCAGCACGGGGCGTCCCAAGGGCGTGGCCGTGTCACACGGGGCGCTGGTCAACTACGTCCAGGCCGCGACCGAGCGGCTCGGGCTGCGTGAGTGCGCGAGCTTCGCGTTGGTGTCCACCTTCGGCGCGGACCTGGGCAACACGGTGCTGTTCCCGGCGCTGTGCACGGGAGGCGTGCTGCATGTCCTCTCGTCCGAGCGCATGGGGAATCCCATGGGCGTGGCGGAGTACTTCCAGCGTCACCCGGTGGACTGCGTGAAGATGGTGCCCGCGCACCTCTCCGCCTGGTTGACGGCGCCGGAGCCGGTGCGAGTGCTGCCTCGCAAGCGACTGGTCCTGGGTGGTGAATCCTCGACGTGGGCGCTGGTGGAGCAGGTGCGTGCCCTGACTCCGACGCTGGAGGTGTTCAACCACTACGGCCCCACGGAGACGACCGTGGGTGTGCTCGCGGGACCGGTGGATGCGGTGGTCCGGGCGGCGACCGTGCCGCTGGGGCGGCCGTTGGCGAAGGCGCGCGTGTACGTGCTGGATGCCGAGCAGCGTCCGGTGCCGACCGGAGTGCCCGGCGAGCTGTTCATCGGCGGCGAGCAGGTGGCGCGTGGGTATCTGGGGCGCCCTGACCTGACGGCGGAGCGTTTCGGTCCGGACCCGTTCAGCCCAGTGTCGGGAGCTCGGATGTACCGCACGGGGGACAGGGTGCGGTGGCTCGAGGATGGCAGGGTGGAGTTCCTGGGCCGCGCGGACTTCCAGGTGAAGGTGCGAGGCTTCCGCGTGGAGCCTGGAGAGGTGGCGGCGGTCCTGCGCGAGCATCCCTCGGTGGGTGACGCGGTGGTGGTGGCTCGCGAGGACGCGGCTGGTGACAAGCGGCTGGTCGCGTATGTCATCGCGAGCGCCTCGGGAGTCGTGGACCTGGGGATGTTGCGAGGCTTCCTCCAGGAGCGCTTGCCCGCGCACATGGTGCCCTCGGGCTTCATGATGCTGGAGGCGTTGCCGCTGACGCCGAATGGCAAGCTGGATCGCCGGGCGTTGCCCGAACCGGAGGCGGGGGCTCTGGCTTCAGGCGCGGTGCATGTGCCGCCCGCGACGCCGATGGAGGAGTCGCTGGCCTCCATCTGGAAGGAGGTCCTGCGAGTCGAGCGCGTGAGTCGTCACGATGACTTCTTCGCGCTGGGTGGGCATTCGCTCATCGCGACGCAGGTGGTGGCGCGGCTGCGTGGCTCGCTGGGCGTGGAGGTGCCGCTGAGGGCGCTCTTCGAGGCGCCCACGCTGGAGGGACTTGCGCGCAAGGTGGAGCAGGTCGCGCGAGCCGTTTCGGTACCGGCGTTGCGGCCCTCCGCGCGGCAGGGGGCACTGCCGTTGTCCTTCGCTCAGCAGCGCCTGTGGTTCCTCGACAAGCTCGAACCTGGGAGTGTCACGTACAACGTCCCGTCGGCGCTCCGGTTGGAGGGGGCTCTCGATGTGGAGGCGCTGGAGCGAGCGTTCTCCGAGGTGATTCGTCGTCACGAGAACCTGCGCACCAGCTTCCCTGATGAGGGCGGTGTGCCCGTGCAGGTGATCTCCCCACCATCGCCGTTCCAGTTCCGTCGAGTCGATCTGCACGAGGAGACGGAGCGAGAGTCGACGTTGCTGCGTCTCGTCGGCGAGGAGGTCGCGCGGCCGTTCAATCTGTCGCGCGGACCGCTGCTGCGGGCGACGTTGGTGAGGCTCTCCGCGGAGGAGCACGTGTTGGTGGTGGTACTGCACCACATCGTGTCGGACGGCTGGTCGACGGGGCTGTTGGTGAGGGAAGTGGCGGCGCTCTACGGGGCGTATGCGGAGGGGAAGCCGTCGCCGCTGGGCGAGCTGCCGGTGCAGTACGGGGACTATGCGGAGTGGCAGCGAGGGTGGTTGCAGGGGGAGGTGCTGGAGCAGCAGGTGGAGTACTGGCGCAAGCAGTTGGAGGGAGCGCCAAGGGCTCTGGAGTTGGTGACGGACAAGCCGAGGCCGGCGGCGCAGAGCTTCCGGGGTGGCTTCGTCCAGACGCAGTGGCCGAAGGAGCTATGGAGGAAGGTGGAGGAGGTGAGTCGTCGTGAAGGGGTGACACCCTTCATGGTGTTGCTGAGCGCGTACCAGGTGGTGCTGTCGAGGCACGCGGGGCAGCGGGAAGTGGTGGTGGGTTTCCCGATTGCAGGGCGTACGCACGCGGAGACCGAAGGGCTGATCGGGTACTTCGCGAACACGCTGGTGCTGAGAGGGCGAGTGGAGGAGGGGGAGACGTTCGGGGAGTTGGTGGGGAGGGCGAAGGAGGTGACGTTGGGTGCGTACGCTCACCAGGACGTGCCATTCGAGAAGCTGGTGGAGGAGCTGCTGCCGGAACGGGATTTGAGCCGCAGTCCGCTGTTCCAGGTGAGCCTGACGTTGCAGAACACGCCCGGGGTGGAGGTGAAGCTGGGGAAGGGGCTGGTGCTGAAGGGGCTGGAGACGGACACGAAGACGTCGAAGTTCGACTTCTCGTTGCTCGTGGGAGAGGGGCCGGACGGAGTGGCGGTGGTGCTGAACTACAACAGCGACCTGTTCGAGGAAGGGACAGCGGAGCGGTTGATGAGGCACGTGAGGCGAGTGCTGGAAGGGGGCGTGGAGGGGTGGGGGAAGCGTGTGAGGGAGTTGCCGCTGGAGACGGAGGAGGAGCGGCGGCGGGTGGTGGCGTGGAGCGGCCGAGGCTCATCGCGCGCGGAGAGGCTTGGCGCAGAGCCTCGTGAGAATGAACAGCAGGAGGCGCGACGCCAGCACGGACAGAGCCCGCGGTCGTTGCATGAGCAGACCCTGGCCGGGCTGTTCGAAGCGACGGTGGCCGCTGGACCTGATGCGGTCGCGGTGGTCGACGCCGCCGGTGAGTCATTGACGTACGGGCAGCTCAACGAGAGAGCGAACCAGCTGGCGCACCACTTGAGGAGCGTGGGAGTGGGCCCCGAGGTGAGGGTGGGGCTGAGCGTGGAGCGCTCGTTGGAGTGGGTGGTGGCGGTGCTGGGGGTGGTGAAGGCGGGAGGAGCGTACGTGCCGCTGGAGGGGAGCAACCCGGCGGAGCGATTGAGGTGGATGAAGAGGGAGGCGGGGGTGGCGGTGGTGGTGGGCCGCGAGGAGTTGGTGGAGGAGGTGGCGGAGAGCGCGGACGTGGTGGTGAGCCTCGACGCGGACGCGGCGTTGATTGGACGTCAGCCGAAGAGCAACCCGCCGCTCCGAGGAGATGGAAGCAACCTGGCGTACGTCATGTACACATCGGGAAGCACGGGGACGCCGAAGGGCGTGGGGGTGCCGCAGAAGGCAGTGGCGAGACTGGTGAAGGGAGCCACGTACGCGAGCTTCAGTGCGGAGGAGGTGTGGCTGCAGTTGGCGCCCGTGGGCTTCGACGCGTCGACGCTGGAGGTATGGGGCGCGTTGCTGAACGGAGCGAAGCTGGTGGTGTACCCAGCGAAGGAGCTGGCGCTGGAGGAAGTGGCTGCCACGCTGAAGGCGCACCAGGTGACGTCGCTGTGGCTGACAGCGGCGCTCTTCGAGCAGATGCAGGCGTACCAGCCGGAGGCACTGGCGGGAGTGAAGCAGGTGCTGGCGGGAGGAGACGTGCTGCCGGTGCAGCGGGTGAAGGAGCGGCTGCGCGCGGGAGGCACGCTCATCAACGGGTACGGCCCGACGGAGAACACGACGTTCACGACGACGTGGAGGATGCAGAAGGAGTCGGACGTCGGAGAGAGAGGAGCGCCGATTGGGCGTCCGGTGGAAGGCACGGAAGTGTACGTGCTGGACGAGGGCCTGCGTCCTGTGGCGGTGGGAGTGCCGGGAGAGCTGTACGCGGGGGGCGAGGGGCTGGCGCGGGGGTACGTGGGGAAGCCGGAGCTGACGGCGGAGCGCTTCGTGCCGAGCCCGTTTGGAGAGGGCGAGAGGCTGTACCGGACAGGGGACGTGGTCCGCTGGAGGGACGACGGAGCGCTGGAGTTCCTGGGGCGGCGTGACGGGCAGGTGAAGGTGAGGGGGTACCGGATTGAGTTGGGGGAGGTGGAGGAGGGGCTGAAGCAGCAGGCAGGAGTGAAGGAAGCAGTGGCGGTGGTGAGGCAGGAGAGAGGAGACAAGAGGCTGGTGGGGTACGTGGTGGGCGAGGTGGAGGGGACGGCGGTGAAGGAGGGGATGAGGAGGAGGCTGCCGGAGTACCTGGTGCCGACGGTGGTGGTGGTGCTGGAGGCGCTGCCGCTGACGGCGAACGGGAAGGTGGACCGCAGGGCGCTGCCGGAGCCGGAGGCGGTGACGTCACCGGAAGACGCCTACGAAGCACCACGAGAGGGGTTGGAAGCGAAGCTGGCGGAGGTGTTCAGCGAAGTGCTGGGAGCGAAGCGAGTCGGGAGGAAGGACGACTTCTTCGAACTCGGAGGGCACTCGCTGCTGGCGACGCAGGTGGTGGCGCGAGTGCGTGCACTCACCGGCATCGACCTCCCACTGCGTGCCCTCTTCGAGGCCCCTTCGGTCGAACAGCTCGCGTCGTGGCTCGAAGTGTCCCGTGGTGACAGCCCGGCCCGAGACTGCGTGACGTTGCAGTCCGAGGGCACGGGCACGCCGGTGTTCTTCGTTCACGCGGTTGGCGGAGCGGTGGGACCCTATCGGCTGCTCTCACGGTGGATGGGAGCGGGCCGACCGGTCTACGCCTTCCAGTCGCCAGGGCTCGACGGCGCGGAGCCTCCACTCGAACACATGGACGCGCTCGTGCGGCGTTACGTGGCCGCGCTGCGCGCCGTACGCCCCGAAGGCCCGTATGTGCTCGGGGGCTGGTCCATGGGCGGCGTCGTGGCCTTCGAGATGGCTCGCGAGCTGGAGCGTCAGGGACAGCGCGTCGAACAGCTCATCCTCCTCGACAGCTTCGCGTCCACGGACGAGCTGCTCACGCAAGGACCCGACGACGCGCTGCTCCTCGCGGGGATGGCGATGGACCTCGCGCGGACCGCGGGAGTCGAGTCGACGCTCCGGCCCGAGTCTCTCGCGGGGCTCTCCGAAGATGAGCAGCTCGCTCGGGTCATCGCGTATGCACGGGAGTCCGGGTGGCTTCCCCCCGAGGTCCAGGACTCGGACCTCCGGGCCTGGCGTGACGTGACCCGCGCGAACCTGCGGGTCCTGTCCACGTTCCGTCCAGGCGCCTACGGAGGCCCCGTGTTGCTGCTGCGCGCGAAGGACGCGAAGCGGGAGCGCTCCGTGGAGCCGACCCACGGATGGTCTCGCTACGTGGCCCCGGAGCAGCTCGAGGTCGAGGACGTCCCGGGCACCCACTACACCCTGCTGCACGCTCCGCACGTCCAAGCCCTGGCCGCGCGAATCGTGAAGCACGTCTCCGAGCCCTTCCTGCGGCAGGACGACGAACGGAACGAGGGCGCCTGAGGACTCCCCTGCGCCTCGCCCGACGTGGGCACTCGCGCGACGAGTGCCTACTGCCGCGTCGCGAGGTGCTGGTCGAGCCGCGCGAGCGTCTGCTGGCCACCTTCGATGGCGTACTTCGCCGCCTGCTCGCGCGCTTCGACGGTGGGCAGCGTGTGCTGCATCGTGACGCGCGTCTTTCCCGCCTCGTCCTGGAAGGTGACGACGGCCTTGAACAGCACCTCGCCTTCCTTCGTGCCGTGATCCCACTCGAGCCGCTCGTTGGGGACGACCTTCGTGTAGACGATGTGGTTCGCGTAGTCGGTGCCATCGGGCCCGTGCATGGTGAACTTCCACGCGCCCCCCGGCCGCACGTCCTTGCTCACCGTGGTCGTGCGGAAGCCGTTCGGCCCCCACCAGTGGGAGATCATCTCCGCGTCGGTGAACGCCTGGAAGACCAGCGCGCGTGGGGCGCTGATGAGCCGCGACAGTTCCAGCTGACGCTTCGCGAGTTCGTTGAGGTCGAGCGCTGCGTTCATGGGGGGGCTCCTCGGTCCTTCTTCTTCGGGGTTGGAATCTTGCGGCCGCGCGCCGGGCGCTTCTGCCCCTGGACGTCGGCGAGATAGTCCTCGAGCCGGTCGAGGCTGGCCTCCCAGAACTCGCGATAGTCCTCGAGCCAGTCGGTCGCGTCCTTCAGCGGCTCCGGCGCGAGTCTGCAGGGGCGCCACTGGGCTTCGCGGCTCCGCGTGATCAGCCCCGCGCGCTCGAGCACCTTGAGGTGCTTCGTCACGGCGGGGAGGCTCATGTCGAAGGGTTGGGCGAGCTCCGTGACGGAGGTCTCCCCCTTCGAGAGCCGCGCGAGGATCGCGCGCCGGGTCGGGTCGGCGAGTGCGGCAAAGGTGGCGCTGAGTGGGTCGCTCGGCATGGCTTGATTAACCTTCTGTTAAAATAACCAACTGGTTAAATGAAAGGCAAGCGCGAATCGCGTCGAGCGTTCGCTGTGCGGTTCAGGGCTGCTGCGTCGAAACGCGCGGGGGCGGAGGCGGCGCGAAGGCCTCCACGAGTCCCTGGGTCATCGCGGTGGCGAAGACCTCCAGCGTGCGCTCCTCGCGCCAGCGCGCGGCCTCCTCGAAGTCGAGCGCGTGGTGCGTCTCCACGATGACCGAGGGCATCGTCGGCTTGCGCAGGACGAAGATCTGCCGGTGTGACGGCTCGCGGGACACGAAGACGCCGGGCTGCGCGGTGTCGGTGGCGTAGAGGCCCACGTAGTCCACGCCGTCGTAGTGGAGGAACCCGCCGCGCGACAGGTTCCGCGCCAGCGCTCGCGCCAGCTCCGCGCGGCGACCCTGGAGGGGGGCGGGCGCATCCTCGGACCAGAGCACGCTGAAGCCGGGCGTCGTGTCCTGGCGGTTGCACGACTGTCCCTCCGCGGGCGCCCACGGCTGCGACGTGCCTCGCGAGTCCGAGTGCAGGCTCACGAACACGTGCGCGCCCCAGCGCTCCGCATCGGCGAGCCGACTCGTATACGGCACCCGCTGTCCCGGCTCACGGCTGATGCGCACCTCGAAGTGCCCCGTGGCCACCAACCGCCGCGCCAGGTCCTGCGCCACGCGCAACGTGAAGACCTCCTCGTCCTCGCACGTGACGGAGCGGTTGCCCGTGTTCCCCTCGGCGCCGTGTCCCGCGTCCAGGTACACCCGACGTCGCGCGAAGCCCTCGGGCACGTTCGCGGGGACGTGCGTCAGCGTGGCTCCCGGCGCGGGCCACCTGGCCACGACAGGCGGCTCGACGACCGTCTCCGCCGCGCGCATCGGCCTGTGGGGAAGGGCGCCCCGTGTGCCTTCCACGGCCCCACGGACGGCGCTCGGGTCGACGGGGAGCGAGCCCGGCCGCGCCGCCTGGGACAGGTGCGTCGAGGCATCAGGAGACACCTCGCTCGAGGCGCGCACGCAGGCGGTGCCCGTGAGCAGCAAGACTCCCAGTCCCCACACTCCAGCGGCGGATGTCGGCATGTCAGGTTCGACGCCTGTCGAGCGGGCGTCGTTCCGCAGTGTGGCCCGGAATGACGGGGAAGCGGAAGCCGGCCCGGGGAGCCCGCCTGCCCGGACGCCCTGTCGTCGCGCTTGCGTTTCCGTCGCGCATCGCGAAGAAGCGGGGAGCCATGTCCGTGGAGCGCCCGCAGCCCGATTCCTCCGCTGTCCCACACTTCGCCACGGAAGGAGCCCTGCGCGCCTGGCTGCGCGAGCACGGCGTCGAGCACCTGTCCCGCCTGAGCCTCACGGTGCTGTCGCCCTTCGTGGACCCCGCGCTGCTGCCTCAGTCCCGCCCCGCGATGGCCCGCCGCAGGCTGGTGGAGATGCTCAGCGAGGAGGGCCGTACGCGCTGGACGCAGGAGTCCCTGCCGTCGCCGAAGATGAAGGACCTCCTGCCCCGGCTCGCGTGGCGCTTCGTCGAGGAGGAGCGCAAGCAGGCGGAGGAGACCCGCGCCACGCTCGCCGCGCGACTGGCGCCGCCCGAGGACCCGCGCACCCACCGTGTCCATGGCCTGTTGCTGGACCTGCGCTCCCGCGCGCCCGCCACCGTGGCCACGCGGCCCTTGCACGCGCTGCAGCTGGAGTCGCTCCAGCACGACGCCGAGCTCCCTGGCTTCCGCTTCCGCGAGACGCGCTGCTCGGAGCTGCCCTACGGCGCGCAGATGGGCTTCATCCTCCCCGAGGCCCGGCTGACCTTCACGCCCTCCGTGGTGCAGGGCGACTGCACCTGTGGCGCGCCGCCGTGTGTCCACCTGGTCGCCGCCATCGACACGGTGCTGTTGTGGCTGAACCAGCCGTGGACGGAGCGCTTCGGCGAGACGCTCGACGAGCTGGTGCGACCGGGGTGGGACCGCACGTTGAGGGCGCTGGAGCGCGCGCTCGATGAGGGCACGGGCAGCGGCGCGGCGGTGGAGGTCTCCTGGCGCGTCGACGTCATCGAGGGCTACGGCGTGGAAGTCCACCCGTACGTGCACCGGCGCAACAAGAAGGGCCTGCGCTCCACCGGAGCCAAGGTGAGTCGCCGCAAGCTGCTCCAGGAGCATGGCTCGCAGCTCTCCTCGCTCGACGCGCGCCTCGCGTCGCTGCTGCCGGATGGCGACGCACCCGCCTCGCGCGCGCTGCTGCTGGAGCTGGTGGACCATCCCCGGCTCTATCAGGAGGGGACGCAGGACCTGCTGGTCCAGGTGGATCGCGCCAAGGTGGGCATCGTCGCCTCTGAGCGGGGCGGCGCTGTCGTCGTCTCCGCGGGCGTGGACGGCGCGAGCCTGCCCGCGTCCATGGTGGACCGCGTGCGCCGCTCGAAGCCGGAGGAGGCCCTCTTCCTCTGGGACGAGGGCTCGCGCAGGCTCACCGTGCTGGACGCGGGCCCGGAGGTCCGCGCGCTCGTCTCCGTCCTCCAGCGCCACGGCAACGTCTTCCCTCCCGAGAGCCACGGCGTGCTGCTGGAGAAGCTGGCGAAGCTCTCGGTGCGGCTGCCCGTGGCCATGCCTCGCGGTGTCATGGGCGAGAAGCTGCCCTCGCTCCAGCTGCCGGTGCTGCGCTTCGAGCTGGAGCCCGGCAGCGCGGTGCGCGTGGAGCTGCGCGTGCGGGCGCTCCCGGACAGCACCAGCTTCATCCCGGGCGAGGGGCCTCGGGACGTGTACCTGCGCCGGGGCCTGGAGCCCGTGCACACGGTGCGCGACTTCGTGAAGGAGCTCGCCGTGGTCCACGCGCTCCAGGCGAGCCTGCCCCTGGCCACCGCGGAGGCGCAGGCGCTGCCGTTCAGCTTCTCGTTCCCCAACGTCCAGGGCGCGCTCGGGCTCTTGTCCGCGTGTCAGTCGCTGGAGTCGCCGCCGGAGCTGGAGTGGGGTGGCTCTCCACTTCGCCTCGTGGGCTCTCGCGGGGCGAGCGCGCTGCGAATCACGGTGGAGCGCAAGCGCGACTGGTTCGGCGTGCTCGGAGGGCTGGCGGTGCAGGGCGAGCGCGTGGAGATGGCGCGGCTGTTGGACGCCGCGCGTCGCAAGGAGCGCTTCGTCCAGGTGAAGGACCAGACCTACGTGGAGGTCGAGGAGGCGCTGCGCCAGCACCTGGAGCGACTGGCGGACCACGCCCACCTTTCGCGCCACGGCTTGGAGGTGGGTCCGGCCGCGGCGGAGTCGCTGTCCGCCCTGGGCAGCGCGGGCGCGACGCTGGACGCGGACGCGACGTGGAGGGGGCTCGTCGAGCGCATCTTCGCCGCACGGGAGCTGAAGCCGAAGGTCCCCGCCACGCTGAAGACGGACCTGCGTGACTACCAGGTCGAGGGCTTCCGCTGGCTCACCCGGCTGGCCTCGTGGGGCGCGGGCGCGGTGCTCGCGGACGACATGGGGCTGGGCAAGACGGTGCAGGCGCTGGCCGTGTTGCTGGAGCGCTCGAAGCTGGGGCCCGCGCTGGTGCTCGCGCCCACCTCCGTGGCCTTCAACTGGATGGACGAGGCGAAGCGCTTCGCGCCGTCGCTGAAGATGCGGCTGTTCTCCGAGGCTGCGGACCGGGGCGGGCTGCTCGAACGGCTGGGTCCCCGCGACGTGCTCGTGCTGAGCTATGGCCTCCTGACGCGCGACATCGGCCGGCTGTCCGAGCTGCGCTTCGCCACGCTCGTCTTCGACGAGGCCCAGGCCCTGAAGAACGCGGGCACCCACCGCTTCCGCGCCGCGCGGGCGCTGCAGGCGGACTTCAAGTTCGCCCTCTCCGGCACTCCATTGGAGAACCACCTGGGAGAGCTGTGGAGCGTCTTCTCGCTCGTCTTCCCCGGGCTGCTCGGCAGCCACGACGCCTTCCGCACCCGCTTCGCGATTCCCATCGAGCGCAGGGTGGACCCCACCGCGGCGCCCGCCCTGGCCAGGGTGCTGCAACCCTTCCTCCTGCGCCGCACCAAGGCCCAGGTGGAGGCGCAGCTGCCGCCGCGCACGGACATCCGCGTGCCCGTCGTCCTCTCCACCCAGGAGTGGACCATGTACGAGGACGCGCGGCTGGCGGCCCTCTCCGCGCTGGAGTCCGCGCCGGAGGTGATGCGCGAGCGGCAGTCACGTGAGCTGGAGCGCCGCTTCGAGGTGCTCGCCGCGCTCACCCGGCTGCGCCTGTTGGCCTCGCACCCGCGCCTCTACGACGCCGAGTCCCGCGTGGAGTCCTCCAAGCTGGAGCGCTTCATGGAGCTGGTCGAGGAGCTTCGCGCCGAGGGCCACCGCGCGCTCGTCTTCAGCCAGTTCACCTCGCACCTGACCCTGGTGCGCGAGGTGCTGGACGCGCGGGGCATCCGCTACGACTACCTGGACGGCTCCTCCACACCCAAGGCCCGAGAGCAGGCCGTGCGCTCCTTCCAGGAGGGCAGCGCACCCCTGTTCCTCATCTCGCTCAAGGCCGGTGGCTTCGGCCTCAACCTCACCGCCGCCAACACCGTCATCCACCTGGACCCGTGGTGGAACCCCGCCGTGGAGGATCAGGCGTCGGACCGCGCGCATCGCATCGGCCAGGAGCGCCCCGTCACCGTCTACCGGCTGGTGGCGCGAGGCACCATCGAGGAGCAGATGCTGTCGCTCCACGAGCACAAGCGCGCGCTCGTCGCGGACGTGCTCGAGGGCAAGGACGGCGCCGGGCGGCTCTCCACGAAGGAGCTGCTTGGCCTCTTGTCCCAGCGCCTTGGGGGCCCCGACGAGGAGGAAGTCCCCCGGACGCGGCACTGAAGCGGGGCAGGGGAGCCCCGCAAAGACAACGGGCAGGTTCCTCACCGAGGGACCTGCCCGCGTCAGGCTTCGAGTCGCTGAAGCCCGCGCTTTACGCGCGGACCTCGGGCGACCCGGGCTCGGTGGACGCAGGAGGCAGCGAGGCCTCCTTGCCCGGCTCGCCACCCGGAGTCCCCGCCGACGACTTGAACGGCGACGTCTCCAGCGCGGCCTTCAGGACCTCGTCCATCTGGCTGACGAAGATGAACTCCAGCTCGTTCTTCGCCTGGTCCGGCACGTCCACCAGGTCCTTGCGGCAACGCTCGGGCAGGATGACCCGCTTGATGCCCGCGCGGTGGGCCGCCAGCACCTTCTCCTTGATGCCGCCAACCGGCAGCACCAGGCCACGCAGCGTGGCCTCGCCCGTCATCGCCGTGTCGTGCCGCACCCGGATGCCCGTGAGCAGGCTGGTGAGCGCCGTCAGGATGGTGACGCCCGCGGAAGGACCATCCTTGGGGATGGAGCCCGCCGGGAAGTGCAGGTGGATGTCCGTCTTCTCCAGGAAGTTGGAGCTGATGCCCAACTGCTCGGACTTGCTGCGCAGGTAGCTCAGCGCCGCCGTCGCGCTCTCCTTCATCACGTCGCCGAGCTGGCCGGTGAGCGTCATGCCGCCCTTGCCTGCCATCTTCGTCGCCTCGATGAAGAGCAGATCGCCGCCGGCCGCCGTCCAGGCCAGACCCGTGGCCACGCCCGGAACCTCCGTGCGCTCCGCGACCTCCGAGTAGAACATCTCGGGCCCGAGGATCTCCTTCACGCGCTCGGCGTTGATGGTCTGCTTCTCCAGCTTCCCACCCGCGACCTCCACCGCCACCGCGCGGCAGATGTCCGCGATGCGCCGCTCCAGGTTACGCACGCCCGCCTCGCGGGTGTACGAGGTGGTCAGCGTCAGCAGCGCCTCATCGGTGATCTCGATGTGGTCCGGGTTGAGCCCGTGCTCCTTGAGCTGCTTGGGCACCAGGTGGATGCGCGCGATGCTCTGCTTCTCCTCGAAGGTGTAGCCCGACAGCTCGATGATCTCCATGCGGTCGCGGAGCGGCCCGGGGATGGGATCCAGCTGGTTCGCCGTGGCGACGAACATCACCTTCGACAGGTCGAACGGCACGTCGAGGTAGTGGTCGCTGAACGTGTTGTTCTGCTCCGGGTCCAGCACCTCGAGGAGCGCCGCGCTCGGGTCGCCACGGAAGTCGGCGCCGAGCTTGTCGATCTCGTCGAGCATCATGACCGGGTTCTTCGTGCCGGCCTTCTTCATGCTCTGGATGAAGCGGCCGGGCAGCGCGCCGACGTAGGTGCGCCGGTGGCCGCGGATCTCCGCCTCGTCACGCACGCCGCCCAGCGACAGGCGCACGAACTTGCGGCCCGTGGCCTTGGCCACGCTCTGACCCAGCGACGTCTTGCCGACGCCCGGAGGACCGACGAGGCACAGGATGGGCCCGCGCATGTCGTTCTTCAGCTTGCGGACGGCCAGGTACTCCAGGATGCGCTTCTTCACCTTCTTGATGCCGAAGTGATCCTTGTCGAGCTGCTGGCGCGCGTTCTCGATGTCGAGGTTGTCCTCGGACAGCTTCGACCACGGCAGGTCGGCGATCCAATCCAGGTAGGTGCGCGCGACGGTGTACTCGCTCGACGCCGCCGGAATCGTCTTCAGGCGGTTGAGCTCCTTGTTCGCGACCTTCTCCACCTCGGGAGGCAGGGCGGCCTTCTTCAGGCGCTCCTGGAGCTCGTCGAGCTCCTCCTCCTCCTCGCCCATCTCGCCGAGCTCTTCCTTGATCGCCTTGAGCTGCTGGCGCAGGTAGTACTCGCGCTGGGTCTTCGACATCTCGCCCTTCACGGCGGAGTCGATCTTGTTGGAGAGCTTGAGGATCTCACGCTTGCGGTTGAGCAGCTCGAGCACAAGCTTCATCCGCGCCTTGAGGTCCACCGTCTCCAGGACGGCCTGCTTCTCCTCGATCGGCACGTCCACGTTGGCGGCGATGAGGTCGGCCAGGTGACCGGGGTGGGTGATGCTCTCCACCAGCTCCGTGGCGGCGGCCGGCAGCTCGGGCATCAGCTCGATGACCTCGCGCGCCAGCTTCTTGAGGTTGATGCCCAGGGCCTCCACCTCGACGTTCTCCGCGGAGGTCTTGTCCTCCACCGCGTCGACGCGGGCCTTGAGGTACGGGGCCTCCTGCACCAGCTCCACCACGCGGAAGCGGGCGAGTCCCTGGACGACGAGCGAGTAGTTGTCCTCGCCCATCTTCAGAAGCTTCACGATACGGGCCACCGTCCCCATGGTGTAGAGGTCGGCGGCGCCCGGATCCTCTTCCTCGGCGCGGCGCTGCGTGACGACACCGATGACCTGGTCGTCGCGCACCGCGTCCTTGATCAGGGCAATGGTCTTCTGACGGCCGACGGCCAGCGGGAGCACGCCGCCGGGAAAGAAGACGCTGTTCCGCAGGGGCAGGATCGGCAGCACCTGGGGAATGTCTTCCTTGTTGATGAGCCCCGGAGGGGCCATCGCGGTGGGCATTGCGCTCGCGGCGGTGCCCTTCTTCTTCTCATCGGACATGAAGTTCGGCCTCTTCCTTCTTCAAGCCCGGCCCTCCCTGCGACCGGACCGGTGAACATCTGTCGGTTTTCTGCGGCAGATGAACCAACGTAACAACCAAAACGCCCGTGGCAAACGCCGTGTGCGATTTTCCACGCTCAAGTCGGATGCCAGACGCTGCGTCCTTGTCTCGCGTCCGGGCCGGGGGTGGGGCATGCTCGCCCCCCCAGCCTCGCTGCGACGCACCGCCCGGGTGCGCCGCCTTCCCCCTCAGGAGGACGCCATGAAATCCAGAACCCGAGCCCCCCTGCTCCTGTTGCCGGCCCTCTGGGTGGCGTCCTGCACGTCGCCCGTCGACGAGGCCGGATCCACCCTGCCGGGCAAGTGTCAGAGCGAATCCCCGGTGGTGGCCCCGCAGAAGACGGACATCCTCTTCGTCATCGACAACTCCGGCTCCATGGCCGAGGAGCAGGCCGGAATCGCCACCGAGCTGCCCGCCTTCATCCAGGGCCTGCGGGAGGGCGGCGGCGTCACCCAGGACTTCCGCGTGGGGGTGATCACCACCTCCGTGTACCGCCGCGTCTTCACCCAGGGCCGGGAGTTCTACTCGGAGTATCCGAGGGAATCCGGCCTCCTGCAGCAGGTGCCGATGGCGAACGGGAGCGCGTCGGAGGACCGCTTCGTCGAGAGCTCGGATCCGGACCTGCTGGAGCGCTTCCGCTTGCTGGTGAAGCAGGGGACGAGTGGCAGCGGGCAGGAGTCCCCCTTCGAGGCCGCCCGACTGGCGGTCTCCGAGCCCCTGACCACCACCTCCATCGCCGAGGGTGGGAACGGAGGCTTCCTGCGGGACGGGGCGCGGCTGCTCGTCGTGGTGGTGACGGACGAGGAGGACTGCAGCTCCACCGCGCGGCCGCCGCCGGTCATCGTCACGGACGACACGTCGGTGGACAAGTGCCACGAGGGCGCGGGGCTGCTGACGTCGGTGGACGAGTACGCGGAGGTCTTCAAGAGCCTGCGCGACTCCAAGGGCGGACGTCGGGAGGTGCTGTGGGCGACGGTGGGCCCGGTGGCGCTGAGCGACAAGCGGGCGGAGTTCTTCCTCGATGAGTCGCCGCAGGGCACGTATGTGCGCAACGCGGACTGCCCCACGTCCTATGGGCCGGGCTTCCGTCACCGGGCGATGTCGGAGAAGTTCGACTCGGCGCTCGACAACCTGGATTCCATCTGTCGGGAGAGCTACCGCGACACGCTGCTGCGCATCGCGGAGCTGGCGGCGGTGGCGCAGAGCCTGGACGTGGTGAACCTGCCGGATCCGCGCCTGGCGCAGGTGGAGATCACCCGCGCCGGGGGCACGGTGGAGCGCTGCTCGGTGGCCGCGGGCGACCTGAGCTACGAGCCGTCCGGGGAGGACCGCCCCGCGCGGATCTACTTCGGCGGCAGCTGCCTGCGCCGCGCGGATGATCAGAAGGTCGAGGTGAAGGTCATCTGCGCCGGTTAGGTCCGCCGGAGGGGTGACGCCCAGGGGCTCGAAAACCCTGGCGTCGCCCCGGTGGATCCAAGCCATCACGTCGTGTCGCCGGGCCCGTCGCCGTGCGTCCTGTGCGGGCGCACGTCAGACCCTTGAGCATACTGAACCGTCGTGCAGGCGTGCGTTCGGTGTGTCGGGTCCTGGCGAGGAGGCGAGATGAGCGCGGTGGCGGAGCAGCGCAGTGGCGGCGCGGTGGTCGAGCAGCTTCGCGAGCGCATCCGCCAGTTGCAGGCGGCGCCGCGCAGCTACCTGGCGGTGTTGCGCACGGGGATGGAGGCGGTGGACGCGCTGCTCCCCTCGGGCGGCTTCCCGCTGGGGCAGGCGGTGGAGCTGTGTGGTGAGGCGGCCTCCGGCAGGACGAGCTTGGCGCTGAGCGCGGTGGCGTCCGCGCACAAGGAGGCGCGGCTGTGCGCGTGGGTGGATGGACCGCGCGAGCTGTATGCCCCGGCGGCGGCGGCGCAGGGCGTGGACCTGGAGCGGCTGCTGCTCGTGCGACCCAAGGCGCCCGAGCAGCGGGTGTGGGCGGCGGTTCAGCTGGCCCGGAGCGGGGCCTTCGCGTGCGTGGTGCTCGACCTGACGCGAGGCGTGGGCGCGACGGGGAGACCGCCGCGGGTGGGGCTGGCCGAGGCGCGGAAGCTGGCGGACGCGGCGGAGCGTGGCGGCGGGCTGCTGCTGCTGCTCACCTCGCCGGAGGCTCCGGCGGATGGGGTGACGCGGCTGCGCATGGAGTCGCAGGGGGCGGAGGGCTGGGCGGTGGAGGTGGTGCGCAGCAGGCGCGGCGGCACGGGGACGCGGGCGGTGCTGCCGTGGAGCGCGCTGTACCCGGAGCTGGGGCTCGAGGAGGGGGGGCGTGTGCTGGACGTGGGGCAGGTGGCCGCGGACGCGACGCCGGACTTCCTGCGGGAGACGCCGTGGGTGGCTCGCAACGGGCTGGGGCACCAGGGGCAGCGGTCCGGGCGGGATGGGGTGATGCCCTCGCTGCGGGTGGCGTCGGACGTGGCCTCGGCGGCGCACAACTGAGGGAGCCATGCGCAGGGCCTATCTGCATTTCACGCGCTTCCCGGTGCAGCGCAAGGTCATCGAGTGTCCGGAGCTGGCGGGCCGGCCCTTCGTGCTGGTGGAGGAGGCTCGCGGCCAGCGACGGGTGGTGGCGGCGTCCACGTCCGCGCTGAAGGCGGGCGTGCGGCCCGGGGTGACGCTCACCGCGGCGACGGCGCTGGAGCCGGGGCTGCGGCACTTCCCCTACCGGTTGGAGGAGGAGAAGCGGGCACTGGTGGCGCTGGGGGAGGCGCTGCTGAGCCTGGGGCCGGGCTTCCAGCTCTCCGCCCCAGATGGACTGTGGCTCGACGCGGGGGCCGCGCACCTGTCGGGAGGTGAAGCGGGGCTGTGCTCTCGGGCGTTGGCGTTGTGCGAGGGGTTGGGGTACCGGGCGCACGTGGTGGTGGCCTCAGAGGCGTTCACCTCGCGAGCGCTGGCGCGCTTCGGAGCGCGGCGGGTGGAGGTGGTGGCGCCGGGGGCGTCGGCCCAGGCGCTGGCGCCGTTGCCGTTGGCGGCGCTGGAGGGGCGGGAGTCCGCGCCGTTCTCCGCGTTGGGGCTGAGCACGTTGGGGGAGGTGGCCCAGCTGCCGCCGGGGGCGGTGGCGGCGCGGGGTGGGGTGATGGGGGCTCGGGCGCATGCGTGGTGTGGCGGGAGGGATGAGACGCCCTTCGTGGCGGAGGTGCTGGACGAGGTGCTGGAGGAGCGGCGGGTGTTGGAGTGGCCGGCGGAGTCGTTCGAGCCGTTGGGCTTCGCGCTGAAGACGTTGTTGGACCGGTTGGGGGCGCGGCTGGTGGGGCGGGGGCGGGCGGCGGTGCGCATCACCTTCACGTTGAAGCTGGACCCCACGGGGCAGCAGCGGGTGACGTTGTCGCTGGCGAGGCCCACGGCGGCGGCGAAGTTGTTGTTGGACCTGGCGCGGCACCGGCTGGAGGAGCTGCGGTTGGAGAACCCGGTGGCGGAGGTGTCCGCGCGGGTGGACGAGTTCTCCGAGGACCGGGGGCAGCAGCTCTCGTTGGGGGACGCGCCGGAGGGGGACGCGGCGCTGGAGGTGGTGTTGTCGCGGCTGGCGACGACGTTGGGAGAGGAGTCGCTGTGCTCGGCGGGGTTGGAGCCGGTGCATCGGCCGGAGGGCGCGCAGGGGACACGGGCGTTCCGCCCCCCCGAGGCTCGCAAGGGGTGGGGGGAGGCGCTGACGCCGGTGGAGCGGAGGGACGGTGGGCTGCGGGAGCGGCCGTCACGTTTGTTGGCGGAGCCCGCGTGGCTGGACGCGGAGCTGGGAGACACGGGTCGGTTGCTCGCCGCGCGAGTCGGCGGACGGCGTCACCGGGTGACAGCGGTGACGGGCCCCGAGCGATTGGGCGGCGAGTGGTGGGCCGAGACGCCCTTCCAGCGCGATTACTACCGGGTGCACTTCGAGGGACTGGGGCCCGCCTGGGTGTTCCAGGACATGCGCGACGGCCGCTTCTACCTGCAGGGGTTGTTCGACTGAGCTATGCATGGTGACCATGCGCGCCCTCTCACTCCTCCTGCTGTCGCTACTCGCCACCGCGTGTTCCGCGCCGCAGGTCCGGCCTCCGGGGGCCATCCGCAAGGTGGTCGTCGTGATCGGCACGCGCGTGGACTCGCTGCCCGTGGCGACCTATCGCGAGGACATGCTGGGGGAGGGCAACCCGCGCTCCGTCCTCATCGGCCAGACGCAAGCGGTGCTGCGTGAGCGCGGCTTCGAGGTGGTCGGCTCGCGCATCTCCGACGCACCATCCCCCTCCACCGGCGAGGTCGTCGCCCTCATCCGCGAGAACAAGGCCGAGGCCGCCGTCATCGTCGTGCTCAACTGGGTGGACGTGTCCTCCATCCGCGCCATGGGCCGCGCCGAGGTCTTCCTGGAGGCGGGCCTCGTCTCGCCGAACGGCGACCTGCTGTGGCGCAAGGACTCCCGCACCGTCTCGTCCATCAGCATGTACCAGTCGCAGACGGACTACAGCTCCTACCTGCGCAAGGCCGTCATCGACGCCGTCAAGGAAGTGCCCTGAGCCCCCTCAGGGCTTCGGCTGGGGGCTCGCCAGCCGAAGGTGCTCGTGCACCGTCTCCGCGCGGAGGTAGAGGAACTGCGCGTCGCCGAACGCCAGCGTGTCCCCGTCGTTGAGCGTCACCTGCGCGCGGAAGCCCAGCGGCGCGCCGTTGATCCACGTGCCGTTCATCGACTGCGCGTCCCGCACCTGGAAGCCACCCGTGGTCGCGTTCCAGCGCAGCGTCGCGTGGTGCTGCGACACGGACGGGTCTGGCACCACCAGGTCGCAGTCCGAGCGCCCCACGGTGAGCTCCTCCCCATCCACCTTGGGGTTCAGGAAGTGCACCTCCAGGTTGTCGAAGTCGCGGAGCATCGCGAGCAGCCGCTCCGTCATGCGCGAGCGGTGCGCCATGCCCACCGTGCGAGCGCCCGTCAGCTGCTGGGCGACGTTCCGGAAGACGGGATCCACGGGCTGCTGGATGAGCGCCACCGGACCGGACGCGGCGCGGAAGGCCTCCAGCGAGGCCGAGGCGAAGGGACGGAGCTGGTTCACGGACACCATGCCTCCCACCCTACGTCCAAGCGGGGGCCACGGGAAGTCGTGTGACAGTGCCCGCCAGGCCCCCTCATCGCCACATCACCAGCATGGCTTCCGACCCGAGGGCATGAAACCCTCACGCTTCATGCGGGTCCTCGTCACGGGCGCAGCGGGCTTCATCGGTCACCACGTCAGCGCGAAGCTGCTCGCCCGAGGTGACACCGTCATCGGCGTGGACAACCTGGACCCGTCCGGAGACGTCGCCCTCAAGCGCGCCCGACTGGCCCGACTCCGCTCGCTTCCCGGCGCGGAGCGCTTCACCTGTCACGAGGCGGACATCACCGACGCTCCCGCGCTCGCGGGAATCTTCCAACGGGAGCACCCCGAGCGAATCGTCCATCTGGCCGCGCGGGTCGGCGTGCGAGAGGCCGGAGCCTCCGCTTCGTCCTACGTGGACGCGAACATCGTGGGCTGGCTCCAGCTCCTGGAGCAGGGCCGCGCCGCGGGCGTCTCGCACCTGGTCTACGCGTCCTCCAGCTCCGTGTACGGCGCGGACACGCCGCCGCCCTTCCACGAGAGCGCCTCCGCCGACCATCCCCTCAATGTCTACTCCGCGACCAAGCGCGCCGGAGAGCTGCTGGCCCACACGTACAGCCACCTCCACGGCCTGCCCACCACGGGCCTGCGCTTCTTCACCGTGTACGGACCCTGGGGACGCCCGGACATGGCGCCGCTGCGCTTCCTGCGCGCCTTGAGAGCAGGGCGCCCCATCGACCTGTACGGCGAGGGACGCATGCTGCGCGACTTCACCTTCGTGGAGGACGTGGCGGAGGCGGTGCTGCGCGTCCTGGACCGTCCTCCCGTGGGGAGCCCTCCGTATCGACTGCTCAACGTGGGACGCGGGGAGCCCGTCTCCGTGCGGGACTTCGTCGCCGTGCTGGAGCGGCTCCTGGAGACCCGGGCCGTGCTGCGGCTCCTGCCCGCGCAGGCCGGGGAGATGGACTCGACCTGGGCGGACCCCGCGGCCCTGGAGCGCGAGACGGGCTTTCGCCCCCGCGTGTCCGTGGACGAAGGGCTCGCGGCGCTCGTGACCTGGGCGCGCGGGCACTCCGTCCCCTGAGCTAGCGTCCGTGCCCTCGTCACCCGGGCCGGCAGGTGGCCTGCTTCCCTCTCGAGGCTCCTGGTCCTCCAGGAGGAGTGTCGTCATGTCCCGGAATCATCGCGTGCGCTTGCGTCTCACCTTCTTCGCGCTGCTGCCGCTGCTCGGCGCCTGCTCGGACTCCCGCGAGCCTTGCGTCCGGGACTCCCAGGCGGCCTTCGCCCCCGTGGACTTCCTCGATGAGCACCTCCGGGCGCGGCGCGTCGACTGCGGTTTCCAGAGCAGCGTGAGCGATCTGGCCGTGGGGGCGGATGGCACCACCTGGCTCCGCCGCGGCGAGTACGAGGACCGGGGCGAGGACACCTTCTTCTTCCCGCCCGTCAAGCGCCTGTCGCAGGTGGACGCGGAGGGAGGGTGGCGGAGCGAGCTGTCGCTGCCGGACTTCGTCCACCACCATG
The DNA here is from genome assembly GCF_059738865.1 of Myxococcus sp. MH1. Taxonomy (NCBI): domain Bacteria; kingdom Pseudomonadati; phylum Myxococcota; class Myxococcia; order Myxococcales; family Myxococcaceae; genus Myxococcus; species Myxococcus sp. MH1. Next base: position 5,227,684 of record NZ_AP026947.1, read on the forward strand.
TGGTTCATCCCAGCGGAGAGCTCACCGTCTTCGGCTGGGAGCGCGAGGAGGACCCGCTCGCCATCCAGGTGCGCCGCATCCGACCGGATGGAACCGTCGTCGCGCAGCGGCGCTTCACCCACGCGATTCCTCCGGAGGCGCGCATGGACTTCATCGCCCTGCCGAACGGCGCCCTGGGACGGGCGCAGCTCCCGGACTCCGAGCGCAACGCCGCCATCATGCTGGCGCGGGCGGATGGAGAGGAGGCCGTCCTCCTCCTGGCGCTCGACGGCATCCGCGTGGGGCGGCTCGACGCGCGCCTGGAGACCCTGTGGCTCAGCCCCGTGGCGCCCTCGGTGGCCCTGAAGGACTTCTCCACCTGGGAGCAGATGGAGGCCGTGGGCGCCCCCTGGGTCGGCTGGGGCCTGGACGTGGACGAGCAGCACCAGGTCCACGTCGCCACGCCGCTGATGGACCTCCAGCGGCGCGCCTACGAGGAGTCCTTCGAGCGCGAGCCCAGGGGCGCGACGGGACGCGCCTTCCTCCTGTCCTCCTTCTCGCCCACGGGCGCGTTCGTCTCCGCGCGCGCCGTGTCCGCGCCCGAGCCCCAGGAGATCGTCGGCCTGGTGGTGCGGGCCGGCACCTTCGCGCTCGGCGCCAGCGAGCGGGCGCTGGTGGGCGGCAGGACCCTCTCCCCGGACCTGTACTTCGCCTCCGGACGCCTCGACGGCGCCGCGGAGGACGACCTCGTGCGCGCCCTCGACGTCGAGCGCGACGACATGCCCGTGTCCTTCGTCGCCTGCGGTCAGGCGCGTTACTGCTTCGCGGGCGACACGGGCTTCGCGCAGGACTCCACGGACCCCGAGCAGCGCAAGAGCAAGGGCTTCCTGCTCACGGTGGACGCGAGCGGCCAGCAGCAGGGCCTGTTCCAGCTTCGGCGAGAAGAGGCCGTGCACGTCCTCATCGCCAGACAAGGCGTGGGGGACTCGGTGGTGTTCGCGTTCGGCATCGACGGCTCCCGGACCACGGGGGGGCCCGGGAGCCGCGCGAAGTCCAACGAGACGTGGGTCGGCATCCTCTCGCCGCCCTGAGGCTCACCCGCTCGTCACCTCCACCTGTCCGTGCTCCACGCGCCAGCACTCGCTGGTGCAGGCGCGCGCGAAGGTGGAGTCGTGGCTCACCAGCAGCAGCGCGCCGGGGTACTCGCGCAGGGCCGCCTCCAGTCGCTCGATGGAGGGCAGGTCCAGGTGGTTGGTGGGCTCGTCGAGCACCAGCGCCCAGGCGTGCTGACCCAGGCCCCGCGCGATGAGCAGCTTGCGCACCTCACCCGGGGACGGCTGCTCCGAGCCGAGCAGCCGCTCCGGGTCCACGCCGAGCGCGGCGACGAGGGACAGCACGCGGCCCTTCTCCTCGGGAGGCAGCGCGCGCACCGCGTCCAGGGTGGCCCGGGCCTCCTCGGCGCCCACGTCCTGCGGCAGGTACAGGATGCGCTCGCGCGGCACGCGGGTGTTCTCCAGCAGCGCGCGCACCAGGGTGCTCTTGCCCGCGCCATTGGGACCCTCGATTCGCACGCGCGCCTCGCGGCCCACCGACAGCTTCACCGGCCCCAGCAGCGGCACGTCCCCCGCGCGCAGCTCCGGCACGTCCAGCGTGATGAGCCACGGGTTGGGCGAGCGCACGTAGTCGACGAAGACGGAGCGGCCCATCGTCTTGTCCGCGTGGAACTCGCCCACCGCGTCGCTGACCCGCTCCAGCTCCCGGCGGAGGATGCCCACGCGGCGGCCCGCATGGTTCTCCGCCCAGCCCGCGACGACGGACGCGCCCATGGAGCGCGCGTCGTTGTCGTTCTTGTCCTTGAGCCGCTTGCGGGTGCTGCGCGCCGCGTCCGCGGAGGCCTGCTCGCGCCGGGCCTGGTCCAGCATCCGGGCCGTGCGCTTCTGCTCCGCTCTGGCCTGCTGATAGGCGCCCAGCTCGGCTTCACGCTCGGCCTCCCAGTGCTGCCTCGCCGCCAGGTAGGCCCCGGGCCACAGCCGCGCGTCGCCGCCGTGCACGCGCAAGGTGTTCGTGGTGAGTGACTCGAGCAGCGGCCGGTCATGTGACACCACCACGCCCACGCCCTTGAAGCGCTTGAGCGCGGAGACGAGCCAGGCCCGGGCCTCGGCGTCCAGGTGGTTGGTGGGCTCGTCGAGCAGCAGCACGTGTGGCTCGGCCGCGAGCGCCGCGCCCACCTGCCAGCGCTTGCGCTCTCCCGGTGACAGCGTGGACCAGCGCTCCAGCGCGGAGACGTCCAGGCCCAGCTGTCCATGCAGCCGCCGCGCGAGCGAGTCCCACGACTCGGCGAACTCGGTGATGTCGGGCGTGAGCGCCTCGACCTCCTGACGGCACAGCCGCAGGGTGGGGGAGGGCGGCTCGAACTGGAGATGCCCCTCGGTGGGCGTCAGCTCTCCGGCCAGCAGGCGGAGGAGCGTGGACTTGCCCGCGCCATTGGCGCCCACCAGGCCCGTCCAGCCCGTGGGCAGGTGGAAGTCGACTTCGGAGAGGACGGTGACAGCGTCGGAATAGGCGTACGACACGCGATGCGCGCGGAGGGATGACATATGAGGCGAACTCCTGAATCCAGGGCGCGAGCACGCACGAGGCGGCTCAGCGCGATGACGACTCGAACGACCTGGGACTCAGCGGTTCTGCCTCAAGGGTGAATCGACCTCGCGTAGGGAGGGGTTGTCAGGCCCTCCGGTGGATGCGTGCCTTCAATCTATGACGCTCGCCGGGGTGGATTGCAACCACGACGTGCCCGCCGTCCAGGTCCGACGGCGGGCGTGAAGCCTTCCAGACAGCGGCGGCTACTCGTCCTGCTCGGTGGGCGGGCGAGGGCGCCGAGGCGGCACGGCGGGGACGCCGGCGAGCGTGGCGGACTCGGAGAGCACGTTGCCCCGGGCAATCGCCTGCGCGCTGAGGGCCGCGGCGGTGGGCACCTGCCGCTGCGCGGGGACCTTCGCCTTGGCGGCCTCCTCGTCCTTGAAGAAGACCTCCTTGAGCGCGGAGACGGCGCCGAGCGTGGCGGTGGCCTCGTAGGGGATGAACATCTTGTTGTCCCCCTTGCTCATCTCCTGGAGGGTCTCCATGTAGCGCAGCGCGAGCACCTCGGGGGTGGCGCGGCCGTTGTGGATGGCCTCGAAGGTGAGGCGCGTGGCCTCCGCCTTGCCCTCGGCCTCCAGCATGGTGGCGCGCTTGTGGCCCTCGGCGCGGGCAATCTCCGCGTCGCGCTCGGCCTCGGCGCGCAGGATTCGGGAGATCTTCTCGCCCTCGGCCTGGAGGATGGCGGCGGCCTTGTCGCCCTCGGCCTTGGTCACCTCGGCGCGGCGCTCGCGCTCGGCGGTCATCTGCTTGGCCATGGCGGACTTGATGGCCTGGGGCGGCTCGATCTCACGCAGCTCCACGCGCGTCACCTTCACGCCCCACTTCTCCGTGGCCTCGTCCAGCACCATGCGCAGGCGCGTGTTCACCGTCTCGCGGCTGGTCAGCGTCTGGTCCAGCGTCAGGCCGCCCATGACGTTGCGCAGGTTCGTCATCGTGAGCTGCTCGATCGCCAGCGCCAGGTTCTCCACCTGGTACAGCGCCTTCGCGGGGTCGACGATCTGGTAGTAGATGACCGAGCCGACCTCCATGTTGACGTTGTCGTGGGTGATGACCTGCACCGTCTCGAAGCCCATGACCTGCTCGCGCAGGTCCACCATGGTGCTGCGCATGTAGCGGTTGCCCGTGCGCATCTCGATGGGGCGGGGGCTGTCGATGAACGGGATGAGGATGTTCAGCCCGCTGGTGGCCACGTCGTGGAACTTGCCCAGACGCTCCACCACCATGACCTTGGCCTGGGGAACGATGCGCACGCAGGTGTAGAGCAGGAAGCCCAGCGCGCCCACCACGGCGAGTAGAAGTACGACCGTCCCTGCGTCCATCAGCGCTTCTCCTGGTTCTGTTCCCCGGGGGGAACCGATGACAGCGTCGCCGAGGGGCGGCGCACCCAAAGCTTGAGTCCTTCGACCTGCTCCACGGTGACCAGCTCGCCCGCGAGGATGGCGCCCGTCAGCGAGCGGGCCATCCACAGCTCGCCGTTGATGCGCACCGTGCCCCCGTGGGGCGCGTCGATGGCCTCCGTCACCACGGCCTCCTGACCGACCATGGCCTCGATGCCCGTCTTCAAGTGCGAGGCATCCCGCATGAAAACGTTCTTGAACAGGGTGCGCGAGGCGGTGATCAACCCGATGGCCACGGCGCTGAAGAGCCCGAGCTGGACGATGAAGGTCAGCCCCAGGCCCGCGGCGAGCGAGGCGACGAGCGCCCCGGCCGAGAACCACACGAGCCCGAAGCCGGTCAGCTTCAGCTCCAGCACCCCGAAGACGAGGGCGGCGGCGACCCAGAGCTGCCATGCGGAGGGGAACAGGTCCATGAAGGTCTCTTTGTCAGTCGATTCCCCTCCCTGTCAAACGGGGGTCGGCCGGGACGAAAGCGTCCTTCAGGACTGAGAGGGCCAAAGGCGCCGCGTCCCCTCAACGCCGGACATTTCCAGGCTATTTCACCCGGAACAGCTCCCGCGTCTCGACGATGGGCTGATAGCCGCCGACGGTCCGGGTGAAGAGCAGTCGCTGGGGGACGCCCGTGCTGTCGCAGTCCAGGGCCTCCAGGGCGAGTGTCTCCTTGAAGACGAGCGTGTGCTGGAGGGGTTTGGAGTGGGAGGTGGTCTTCTCGATTCCGACGGTGCGGGGTGGCTCCTGGGGGCGGACGGGGTAGGACTTGGCGGGGCGGCGGGTGACGATGAACTCCACCTTGGCGGGGGAGCGCTCCAGGTCGAGCACGTAGTCGCTGGTGTCCCTGTGGCTGGGGCCCGCGGTATCCGGGGTCAGGCTGTCGAACTGCACGTGGGTGTCCGCCCAGTAGGCGCCCCGCTCATCGCGGTGGAAGCGCACGGTGAGCGTGTAGTTGTTCTTGAGCAGGGCGTCATTGGCCATGCGGACCAGCGGGTCCTTGAGCTGCGCGTCGGTGAGGGGTGTCTGCCATTCCTTGAACACGCGCCCCTTGTAGGTGCCCAGGTACAGCTCGCGGTTGACGCCACAGGGGGCGGGCTTGCGGGAGGCGTAGCGCGTTTCCGCGCCCTGGCCTGGCGACGGGAACAGCAGGGCGGACGCGAGGATGAACAGGAAGGGAAGGGCGAAGCGGTTGAGGCCGTGCGACGACATGGGTCCTCCTCGTCGGGAGATGACGGGGCGACATGGGCCGATGCCGCCCTCCGGAGCGACTCGCGCCAGGAATGGGGCGAGAGCCGAGCGGACGACGACGGTAGGCACCGCGCACGGGCGTGACAGGGATTCTCAGGAGTCGAGCGTTGCTGCGCGGACAGCCTCGCGGGGTGTGGCGCGCGCGTGTCCGAGGTCGAACGAGGACCTCGGACGAAGGGCTGTCTGGAAACGTCGTGGCTACGGGCTCAGGGTCATGAAGAGCTCGGCGACGCCGTCCACGACCTGCGGGTGGTCCTGGGGCTCCGCGCGGAAGCCACACTTCTTTAGGACGCGGACGGAGCCGACGTTGTGGACGGCGACGCACGCGTGCAGCGGACGTGTCGGCTCCACCGTCAGGAACTCCGAGAGCGCGCGGGTCGCGATGCCCCGGCCCCAGTGCTCCCTGCCAATCCAATAGGCGATGAGCCGCTCGCCGTTCTGCTCCCAGCTGCTGATGTACCCGGCGACCCGTCCGTCGACGACGATGGTGCGGGTGACGTTCTCGGGGCGGAGGACCTTCGTGCGCCAGTGCGTCATGAAGGCCTCGCGCTCCCGGGACGGGAAGGCGGCCATGTGCAGCGCGACCGGGTCGCGTTGGTGCTCGAAGAAGAGGGGGAGGTCTTCGTCCGTGACGTTGCGCAGGTGCATCAAGAGGGTCCAGCCTCCACGAGTCGGGTGTCGCGGCGAGTGTAGCTCGCGGCCCCGCTCGCGATGACTGGAATGCAAGGTGGGTGAGGGCGGCCCGAGCGCGACCGCCCTCACGTCCTCATCGGCCCGAGGGGAGCGTCCCCGCCTTCAGGCTGCTCTGGTAGTCCACCTGCCACCGCGCGGGGAGCCGCGCGAGCAGCTCCGCCGTCAGCGCCGCCCGGTCCTTGAACTCGTAGGCGCGCTGCATGGTGACGTCGCCGACCAGGAAGCCGTTGGCGTACAGCGTGCTGCCCTTGGCCTCGCGCTTCTCCTGGAGCGAGCTCCGGTCGAGCTTCAGGTTGTGCACGGCACCCGCGAACATCTCGCGGTCCGCCTTCACCAGGGTGGAGATGCCCGAGTCGGTGAGGACGCGGTTGCCGACCTTCAGCTCCTCCGCCCACACCACCCCGCGGTCCGGCGTCATCACCGGGTGGGTGCCCGTCAAGAGCAGGTCATGGCCCACGTCGTCGCGGAGGCGGACCATCTCGATGCTCTCGGTGCCCACCGTCGTGTCCGCCACACGCAGCGCCTGGCCCGAGCCGTCCGTCACCACGCGGGCTCCCTGGGCGATGCGCTCGATGGGGGCGCTCTTTCCTCCCGCGAGCTTCACCTGGGTGCCCGCCGCCAGACAGCTGTAGGAGATCTGGATCTTCGGCATGCACACCATGCTCGGCGTGAAGGTGGGCGACGAGGAGAACTGCTTGGTGACCTGCGTGGGCCTCCCCAGGCGGTTCATGGTCACGTCGATGCTCATGAACAGGTCCACGTCCTCGTAGGGCTGGAAGAAGACCCCGGTGAAGACGCCCTGGTTCTGGGGGATGTCCCACTGCACCTGCCGTGGGTCCGAGGGGTTGATGGTCAGCCAGTTGAAGAAGGTGCCGAAGGCCATCTCCCGAGGACCACCGCTCTCCTCGACGAGCTTGGCGTACGTGCCCGGCGTGTTGTTGATGCTCGTCACCGGGAAGGGGAAGGTCATCGTCCCCTTCAGCGGAATCTGCACCTGCTGGAAGTTGACCAGCGGGTAGTCACAATCGCCGTTGTTGCGCTGCAGGCAGATGGTGACGATGTTGTCCGGCCTCGCGGCGGGTGCCAGGTCCCTGGGGTGGACGATGTCGCAGCCCGGCGACGGCGAGACAGTGGCCGACTTGTAGAGGACGTACTCCTGGCCACCGAAGGAGACCAGGCTGGCCGAGTCGACATAGAGCAGCGGATCCCGGGTCAGCGGGAGCACTCCCGTGGCGCGGGCCCACAGCTTGCGCCCATCGGCATAGACCTCGCCCCATCCATAGTCAGACACCTGGTTCTGCTGGGTCTCGTCCCAGACCACCACGTCCAGGAAGCTGTAGTCCGCGCCTCCCTGCACGGTGGAGAACGCCGTCGCCTCGAAAGTCCTCCCGTCCGGCCCGACGATGACCTTGCCGATCAAGTGGTCCCTGGGGGCCTCCGCGGAGACCTGGGCGCTCACGCCCTGCCTGCGCGCGGCGTGGCGCTCGCGCACCGACTGGAGCATGGCGAAGAACTGGGGATACTTCTCCGGGGTCTTTCCCGCGGCCGCTACCCGGGCGCGGAGGAAGCGGTACTGGGCCTCGTCGGACAGGTCCAGCGCGACGACACCACCGTGCCTCGCGGCCAGTGCTCGCACCTGGGACAGGTCTCCGGGGCGCAGCTCGTTCGGGCCCGGCGCCTCGGTGGGGCTCTGCCCGGAGTCCTGGGGAGTCTCCTTCTGGCATCCAGCCAGGGCGAGGCTCACGGTGAGCAGCAACGACAAGGGAGCAGCATGTCTGCAAAGACGTCGTGACATGGTCTACCTCTGGGGGTGGGACTGCGGTGAGAGCGGCCGTGCCAGTGCACGCGTGTCCGTCCCTGGGGAGGAACGTGGGGCGAATGACAGGGATTGGCAAAGGCATATCAAGAGTTGTTATTCATTGATATCCGTCAGGGTCCCGCAAGGTTCCGAACAAAACAAAGACATCGATTGGAGGCATGGAAGGGCGAGGAGGCCTGGTGGTTTCCCACGAGGCGACATGGGGGTTTCCACGGTGGGACAGCTCGGTGATAAGCGTCCCCCATGTCGAAGATCCTCATGGCGGCCCACCCCACGGCGGGCCACACCAACGCCCTGCGCGCCATGGGCGTGCGGCTGCGCGAGCTGGGGCACGACGTCGCGATGGCGCTCGCCGCGCCGCCGCTCCCTTTCTCGAACCTCTGGCCGGAGCCCCTGCGCGTGGCGACGACGCTGCCCCAGGCCATCCAGCGCGACGGCCTGCGGCTCATCCGGCTCCAGCCCGCACCCGCCATGCTCTGGTACGGCGCCCGTATTCCGCACGCTCGGGGCGTCGACGAGCTGGCCCTGGCGCTGCGTCTGTTCACCGCCGGGATGAAGTCGCAGGCCCGCCACCTCGCCCGGGAAATCGAGGCGTCCGGCATCGACGTGGTGCTCGGCGACTACCTCATGCCCGCGGCACTGCTCGCGGCCCGGCTGACGAGGCGGCCCTACGCGGCGTTCTACCACTCCGCGCTGCCTTTCCCCGTGGAGGGTGCGTCTCCCTTCGGCAGCGGCCTGCCGGACGACGCGCCTCGCGACGAGACCTGGGCGCGCGCGGAGCAGGCCACCCAGGCGCTCGGCGCGTGGTTCGATGCCCGGGTCGCCAGGGATGCGCGCGCGTTGGGCGTGCGCCTGCGCCCTGGCGGTTTGCTCTCCGCGCCCATCTCCGACGACCTCAACCTGCTGGCCACCCTTCCGGAGCTGGAGCCCGGGCTGAAGCCGCTCACGGGGCCCGTGGAGATGACCGGCCCCTGTCTTCCCCGGGCGCGGGACGCGGACCGGGACGACCCCGCGCTGCGCTCCCTCCAGCCCGGACGTCGCCACGTGTACGTGTCGCTGGGGACGGTGTTCAACGGCCAGCCCCGCGTGTTCGACGCCATCCTCGACGGACTGGCGCGACACGACGTCCACACCGTCGTCAGCGCGGGCGCCAGCTTCGGGCGGCTGGAGCGACGCGCGGGCCCGCGCACGCTCGTGTTCCGTCAGGTGCCCCAGGTGCCCCTGCTGCGGCGCGTGGACTTGGTGGTGACACACGGCGGGAACAACACCGTCCAGGAGTCGCTCGCCGCGGGTCGCCCCATGGTGGTGATTCCCTTCGGTGGGGATCAGCTCGCGAATGCGCGCCGCGTGGAGCGGCTCGGCGTGGGGAGCGTGGTGCTTCCCTCGGCGCTGGAGGCCTCCTCCGTCGCGAGCGCGCTCTCCCGGCTCCTGGAGCCCGCCGTCACGACCCGGGCCCGCGCGCTTGCGTCCTCGCTGGAGGGCGTGGACGGAACCGAGCGCGCGGTGCAAGCGGTGCTGCGACTGTCGAAGTGAGCGCGGTGGCGCCGCTCAGTCCTGGACCCAGCGGAACGTCACGCGATCCCCGCCGGTGAGCCGCGCCGAGAGGTTCGAGAGCTCATACACGTCGGTATGGGTTCCGAAGAGGCCCTTCGACTTGCTGAAGAGGAAGCGGGTCGACGGATCCAGCACGATGCTCGACCACTCCGAGTTGGTGTCGCAGCCGGCGGTCGAAGGCGACGGCCAGTTGCACCAGCTGTTGCCGGACTCGTTCCAGACCTTCCACGGCTGGCTGCTGCTGAGGAGGGTCACCTGCTTCCAGCGACTGATCAGCCGCCAGGCGCTCGCGGACCGTGTGCCGGTTGCCGCGAGTGCCTCGGTCCACCATGGATACGCACAGCCCGCCGAAAGCTGGCTGCGGGCGGCGGTGCTTTCTTCCCGACGCGCGTCAGGGCTTTCGCTGGGCCGCCGCGAGGAAGAAGGGCTTCGCCGCGTCATCCGCGGCCTTCCGGTACTCGGGGATGCGGCCGCGGTCGGAGGCGGCGAGGGCGGCCTTCAGCTTCGGGGCGTCGAGGTCCTGGGTGTAGCAGGGCGTGCCCGGCTGCTGGCGCCAGGAGCCCTCGAGGTCTCCGGCGTCGACCGGGTCGAAGCCGAGCTCGTCGATGAGGCGCAGGACCTTCGCCTTGGCCTCGGGGGCGCCGGCGACGGGGAGCGCGACGCGGCCGGGCGTGCCCGGAGGCTGGCTCTTGTCCGCGAGGGATTGGGAGTAGATGTTGTTGAAGGCCTTGACCACCGGCCTGCCGAGCCGCTCGCTGACCCAGACGCTCTCCGTCCTGCCTTGCTCGAGCTCGGGGATGGCGCCGTCCCGGGTCGGGTAGTAGTTGCCGGTATCGATGATGACCACGTCGGCGGGCACGCCCTGGAAGAGGTCCTTGGGCAGGTCCATCACCGCGCGCTGGGGGATGGTGACGACCACGACCTCGCCGCTCTTCGCCGCCTGGGCCGCCGTGACGGCCGTCGCGCCGATCTCCGCCGCGAGCTCCCGAATCGAGTCCGGTCCCCGCGAGTTCGCCAGGGAGACCTGGTGGCCCAGCTTCACCCACTTGCGCGCCAGCGTGGCGCCGATGTGGCCCGCTCCGATGATGCCGATCTTCATGTGTGCCTCCTGGAAGGAGGGGAGCCGGCCATGCGGGCTCCCGACCGATGGGGCACGCCTGATAACCAGCTCCTCCGACGCCTGCCCGGAAGAAATCCATCTTTCGCGAAGTCGGACTGTCCCGCACGGAGTCTGGCGGGAGGTGACTGCTTGCCCCGCCACGACATGACAGGCGGGGCAATCGCGCCGGGCGGACCGATGCCTGTGTTTCAAGGCGCGCCAGCGCCCAGACCAATGGACGTGGAGGCTGCCCGACAGGGGGAAGGGCGGAGCCGACCTCTGAAAACGATCTCCTGCCCCCTGCGCTGCTGCGCGATCCCTCGAATCAACCAGGAGACGGAGATGCCAGGGAGGCAGGATGCCGTTCCTCATGGGAAGAGGCGTCGCCTTCCCTCCGTCGGTGCCCAGGCCGTGCGTTGCCCACCGGCTTGGGGTTCCGTGAAGGATGTGCTGGGCTCACTCCCGCAGTCCCAGCGCAGTCCCTCGTCACGGAGGATGCATGAAGAAGATCGTGTTGCTGTCGTGCGCGCTGCTGTGGGTCACCGCTTGCGGTGGTCCGGAGGCCCCGGAACCTCTCACCCCCGAGGCCCCCATCCAGGACCTCGTCTCGCAAGGAGATCTTGCCCCGACGTACTGGTACACCTGCCAGCTCCCGTGTCGGGCGGGCTTCTGTCCCACCAGCTCCATCCCATACCCAGACTGCTCCTCGGGTATCCGCTACACGTGCACGCCATGCATTGGGGGGCCTGACCCTCTGTGATGCACGTGACGTGAGTCCTTGTGAGAGGGGGGCGGAGAGCGCCCCCCCCCGAGTCGCGCGTCCCGTTCGCCGAAGCGTGTCGACCGTCTCCCCGTCAAGCTGGGAATGAATGTCCCGGGAAATGTCCCACGGAATGAGGGTCATGCGTCTCGCCTGGCGGGACGTGCCCCCGCTGGCGCCCGTGCCGGGCGAGACTGACGACGGGGGCGGCAATCGGCCCAGGGTGAGGTCCGTGCGTGCGCGAGCCGGCGAACGAGGTCGAGCAGACCGAGGGCTACTACCGTCGCTATGGCGAAGCCGTGCATCGGCGGTGTCTGCGACTGCTCGGCGATGAGGCGCTGGCCTGGGATTCGACGCAGGAGGTCTTCCTGCGCGTCCACTCCAACCTGAAGCAGCTGCGCGCCGCGGGCTCCGCCTTGTCGTGGCTGCTCACCGTGGCGGACCGACAATGCTTCTCCGTGCTGCGCCGCCAGCGCACCGAGGCCACCCATGCGCTGTCTCGACTGGCGCCACTTCCGGAGGCCCGCGCATCGCCGGAGGCCGCGCTGGAGCGGCTTCTGGTGGACGCGGACCTGGTCAGGCGGGTCCTCGCGCACTGTCCGGAGGACGTCCAGCGCATCGTCGCCCATCGCTTCATCGACGAGCTGGAGCAGGAGCAGATCGCCACGCTGCTCGACGTCTCCCGCAAGACGGTGCAGCGCAAGCTGCAGACCTTCTTCGACACCGCGCGGCGACTCCTGGAGGTCGCCCCCCGCACCGAGCCTCGAAAGGGAACGGCCCCCGCATGAACCCCACCTCCATCCCTCGCTTCCCGGGCGTGCCGGACCTCCTGCTGGAGCGCTACCTGTGTGACGAGCTCTCCCGGGAAGAGGCCCGGCGCGTGGAAGAGGCGGCGCGCGTCTCGCCCGAACTCGCGGCGCACCTGCGGGAGCGCCAGGCCGAGAAGGCCGCCTTCGCCCTCGTGCGCCCCTTCGGCCCGGTGCGGGCCCGACTGGAGACCCCGCGTCCGGGCCGCTGGCGCGGGCTCTGGCATTGGAGCCATCCCGTGCTGGTGCTCGGCGTCGTGCTCGCGGCGGTGCTGCCCCGGCTCGTCACCCTCGAGGAGGTGGAGAAGGTTCGCGTGCGCGGCGGGCTCACCGCGCGAGTGCTCGTCAAGCGAGGTGACGCGGTCTTCGAGCAGGGGCCCGGTGTGGTGTTGCGCCCCGGAGACCGGGTCCGGGTGGAGGTGGAGGACGTCAACGGCGGCGCGCTCTATGTCCTGGCGCTGAGCGAGCGCGGCCGCGTCACACCCCTCCAGGGCTTCGAGGCCACCGGCGGCGCGTTGTCCATGGGGCCAGGCCGATGGGTGCTGCCCGGGAGCCTGGAGCTGGATGACGCCCCCGAACAGGAGGCGCTGGTGGTGGTGCTCGCCTCCGATGCCCCGAGTGCTCCATCGCCCCAGACCGTCCAGCGCTGGCTGGAGCACGCGGCGAGGGAGACGGCCTTCCCACCGTCACCCACGCCGCTCCCTGGCACCCGCCACACCGTCCACGTCCTCTCCAAGGAGCTGCCATGAGGACGGTGCTGCGCTTCGGTGTCCTGCTCGCCCTGGTCGTTACCTCCGTCGCGAGCGCGGAGAGCCGGTTCTCCATCAGCGTGGGCCACAACCTGGGCCGGGACACGGACGAGCCTTTGCGCTGGGCCCAGCAGGACGCCGAGCGCATGGACGCCGTCTTCGGCCAGCTCGGCGGAGTCCCCGAGGACCGTCGTCTCCTGCTGCGCGGTGAGTCCGTCTCCAATCTCAAGCTCGGGCTCGCGCGGATGCGAGGCCGCATCGAGGAGGCGCGGCGCGCTGGAGAGCGCACGCTGCTGTTCTTCTTCTACTCGGGCCACGGTGACGAGTCGGCCCTGCGCCTGGGCGGCGAGGCGCTCCCGCTCGCGGAGCTGCAACGCCTGCTGTCGGAGGTCCCCGCCACCGTCACCGTCGCGGTGCTGGACGCCTGTCACAGCGGCGCGCTCGTGCGAGGCCGCTCCAAGGGCCTCAAGTCCGCGCCCGCGTTCGACATCTCCTTCCTCCGCCAGGTGGGACCGCAGGGGCGCGTGTTCATCGCATCCGCGGGGGCTCACGAGGTGGCGCAGGAGTCGGACAGCCTCCGGGGTTCGTTCTTCACGCACCACCTGATTTCAGGCCTGAGGGGCGCGGCGGACGTGGACGCCGATGGCCGCGTCTCGCTCACGGAGGCCTATGGCCACGTCTACCACCGCACCCTGGCGGGCTCGCACGCCTCCACGGCGGCGGTGCAGCACCCGGAGCTGTCCAGCCAGCTCGCGGGAGAAGGGGACCTGTTCCTCACCACGCTCTCGCGGGCCCACGCGCAGCTCGAGCTGCCACCACGGGTGGGAGACAGCGTCGTGCTCGTGGACGAGCGCACGTTGCAGGTCATGGCGGAGGTGGAGCCCCGAGGTGAAGAGCCGGTGCGCGTCGCGCTGCCAGCGGGTCGCTATCGGGTCCAGGTGCGGCGAGGCCCCCAGGTGCTCTACGGCAAGGTGTACCTGCCCTGGGGCGACAAGCAGCGCCTGGAGCCCGCGTCGCTGGAGGTCCGCACGCTGGCCCTGCACCAGCGCAAGGGCGCGCTCCTGGAGTCCAGCAACTGGCGGCTCCAGGCGGCGGTGGGCGCGGGCCGCTCGTCGACGCAGCTGGGAGGGTGGGGGCCTCAGGTGGGAGTGCTGCTCGCGAGGGAGAGCTCCGGTGGGCTTGGGTTGTCCTTCCTCGGAGGACTCAGCCTGGGGGGCACCCGGGGCGCAACGAACGCGCAGAGATTCGAGCAGGTGGAGCTGGGGCTGTGGAGTGGCCTGGGCCTCGCGGGCTCGGTGGGGCGAGTCTGGATGGGAGCCCACGCGGGCCTCGGTGTGCTGGGCCTGGCTCAGCGCGCGACGAGCCCGGATGCGGAGCGCCGCCGCGAGCTGGGCCTCCCCACGCGACGGACACGCACGGGCGCGGGCGCGGCCACCTTCGCCGCGCTCTCCGCGGAGGTCCCGGTGAGCGCGCGCACGGGCCTCTTCGCCCGGCTGGGCGGCCATGTCGCGCTGATGCGCGAGGACGAGAAGCTCAGGACGCAACTCGCGCCACAGTTGATGCTGGGTTGCACCTGGGGGCTGTGAGCGTGGGTGGCATGTCCCACGTGAGTCCGTCCACGCGTCTCCTTGCTCGCATCGACTGGATGGCGCGAGCGCTTCGAGAAGAGGGCGCGCGGGTTCGCCGGCTGATGCCTGTCACGTGACCTGGGATTGCGCCCGGGTCCGAGAGGAAGGCCATATGACGACGATGCGGGAGCGCGGTTTCTGGAAGTGGAGCCTGCTTGCACTGGCATTGACGGGATGCGGTGGTGTCATGGGAGACGAGGCGGAGGACGAAGCCCTGCTGACGCTGGAGGGCACGCTGCGCGCCTCTTCCACCTTCGACCTGGGGAACTCCGACCGCATTCGCGCGTCGCTCCTCTGGGATGTCTGGCCCAAGGTCGTCGTGGACTGCATGGTCCAGCGGACGTACCCGGAGGGCCTCGCCCGGTGCCAGCGATTGGCCCCGAAGACGTCGTACCACCACCCCGACGCGGACGTCAGGGTCAACGGCCACTTCCCCAACACCTTCAGCATGTCCCTCAATCGCCTGCCGGATCCCGCGGCACTGATTGGAGAGGAGGGCTCCAAGCTGGGCATGGCCTACGTGATGGCCTACGTGGACGGCAACGGCAACGGCACCCTGGACCGGGTGTCGAACGAGGCCACTTCCAGCCCTGACATCGTCGTCGGGTTCCAGTCGGGCTTCAGCGCGGACTCGACGGAGCAGTCCTTCATCCTGTACCGCGAGGGCGCGCTCCACCCGCTCTACCGCTTCGACTTCCCGGACTGCCCGGAGATTCCCCAGGGGTACTCCGTGGTGACGCTGCACTACACGGAAGAAGGGACGGAGTGCACCGTGAAGACGCGCAGGGTGGACCTGGACATGGATCTGGAGGCGAACCAGGCCTTCCAGCAGCTCGCCTGCGAGGAGCCCAACGCTCGAGTCCTCCTGGACACGGTGCGCGCCTCCACCGTGGGGCCTCCGCCCGTGGGGAGCACCCAGCGGTGCGGCACGTTCATCCACTCCATCTCGCGCAATGACCAGGTGCTGTACGTGAATCCCCACCCCGAGCGCTTCTGCTCCGTGGCGAACACGGAGGTGTACATGCTGAAGGACTACTGGGATGGCACCTGGGATGACCGGGCCTCGCCGCCGTCCTGGTGGCCCTGCCCGGTGGTGACCACGCCCTGAGGTGACGACCGCGGGGGCCCGCGCCCGTCACTGCCGCGGATAGGAGTCCTTCGCGGCTTCCCGGCGGGCGCGCTCCGCGGCCTCGCTCTCCTCTCGCCGACGGTCCGCTGCCGCGCGCTCTTCGATGGCGCGCGTCAGCGCCTCCGGCGTCTTCTCTCGGAGGAGCGGGGCGAGCTGCTCGAGCGCGCGCTGGAGGTCGGGGAAGGGAACCCGGTTCTTGTCGACCAGGATCTTCCACGGCTCGGAGACCGAGGTCCGCTCCAGGTCGAAGGTGACGTGCTGCACCTGCCGCTCGGTGGGGACGTCGATGCGGGCCCCTGTGAACCGGTCCTGCTCGCAAGCGCTGACCCAGACGGACTCGTGCGAGCCCGACTTCATCCGCCGTCCTCGAACGCCGTACTGGACCTTGCAGAGCTTCAGGGAGCCCAGCTGCGCCTGGATGCCGGCCATCTCCTGGAGCGCGCCGACGTCGATCTCCTCACTGTCTCCGGCCGAGCCACCTGACCCGCCCAGCATGACCCCGGCTCCCAGGGCGCCCGCCATGACCATCACTGCGGCGCCGGCGAAGAGGACCACCTTGTTGTTGGACCTGGGCGCGGGGGACGGGCGGGATGGGCTCATGGAGGAAGCACCTTAAGTGGGGGCTCTCGGGGAGAGAAATCGAAAGATGTCTCCCCGCATCGGGTGCGGCGCGGGCTGATGACTCGACGTGGATGGTGGCAACCCCTGCGGGGGGGATGAAGAACGACTGGGCGGGGATGAATCCGCCCGGGTGATATCGCGCACCCACGTGCGCCAGCGCTCCTCCGCCGTCGAACTCGGGTCTCCCGTCACGAAAGGACGTGAGAGGGCGGTGAGACACCGACCCTCTTCGTGACCAGGAGGGGTACCCATGACGTGCAGACACGGGCGCTGGCGTTGGTGTGTCGCCGCCACCCAGAAGGAACTCGATGCCGTGGCGCGCATCCGCTGGGCGGTCTTCGGCGGAGAGCTGGGCTTGTTGTCCGAGCAGTCCGCGGTGTCCCGGCGGGAGGTGACGTGCGTCGACACGCTCGACACCACGGTGCACGTGCTCGTCCATGCCGGTGACGAGCCGGTGGCGACGATGCGCGTGGCGCTGCCCAACGCGGAGGTGGCGGCGAACCTGGGCGGGAAGGTGGGGCTCGAGATGGAGCAGCGGGTGGACCTCTCGGGGCTGCTCCAGCCGGGGAGGCTGGTCGCGGAGCCCTCGCGCTTCTGTGTGTTGCCCCAGTGGCGGCGCTCGGAGGCCGTCACGTGGCTGCAGGCGGGCATGTACGCGGAGAGCCGGCGGCGCGGCGTGACGCACTGGATTGCGTCCGCGAACCTGGAGACGGACTCGGCCGAGGACGCGCGCCTCGCGTGGCGGGTGGCGGCCCGACGCGGTTGGCTGAGCCCTCACTGGCGCGTCTCCATCCCCGACACGTGTCGCGCCCCGGCACGGCCCCGCAGCCCCTTCTACACGCCCGAGGAGCGGGCGAGGGCGGCGCAGGGGCAATGGGACGGGCTGCGGCTGCCCCGGGCGCCCGCGCTCTTCGCCAGGACGATGGGCGCGCGCTTCATCGCCGAGCCCCTCTACGACACGTATTTCCAGTGGTTCACGCTGCCGCTCGTCATGGCGCTCGATGAGATTCCGACGGACTCCCTGGCGCGCTTCCACGCGCTGGAGCACGGCGTGAGCCTGGCCGCCTAGGCGGTCGCGGTTCCTTTCCCTTCACCTTCAACACGCAGCGACCGGGAGCCCCAGGGGCACCGGACAGGAGACGTACGTGCACACCCAGACGGAGAATCACGTGGGAGCGAATTGGTTGGCGGCGCTGGACGCGGAGGCGCGAGGACTGGTGGCGGCGGTGGACGCGCAGCCCGACGCTCGAAGCCTCCTCGAGGGCACCCTCGACAAGGAGGGCTACATCCACTTCCTCATCCAGACGTACCACTACGCCCGCTGGAGCACGCCCATCCTCGCGGAGGCGGGCGTGCGGCTGAGGCAGCAGGGCCGGCTCCCGGAGCTGGCGACGCTGCTCATCCAGAAGGGCGAGGAGGAGCGGGGGCACGACCGGTGGCTGCTGTCGGACCTGAAGAACCTGGGGTGCTCGGAGGAGGTCGTGGAGTCGGCGGCGCGCAGCCCCGCGGTGAAGGCCTATACCGGGTGGAACTTCTTCACCTCCCGCGCGGGCGTGGCGACGGCGGCGCTGGGGACCGCGTACGTGCTGGAGTACCTGTCACAGACGCGGGCGGGCCTGTGGGCCGAGCGGCTGCGGGAGCTGTCCACCATCCCCAACATCCGCAAGTCGGTGACGTTCCTGCGCAGCCACGGCGCGCTGGACGGGGACCACGTGGCGGAGATGGAGCGGCTCTTCGCGGGGCTGACGGAGCCGGAGGACCAGGAGGCGATCCTCTTCTCTGCCCGGGTCGCGCGGTGCGTCTACCCGCGCATCTTCCGTCAGGGCGGTGAGCTCGCGAGGTAGCGCTCCGCGCCCGCGAGTCGGAGGCACCTCCGACTCGCGGTGGGGCGCGTCACACCGGCTTGCTGAGGAGGGCGAGCTGGTAGAGGAAGTCGGCGCGGTCGTCGACGCCCAGCTTGCCGAAGAGGTTGCGCACGTGGGTCTTCACCGTCTGGTCGGAGATCTTGAGGTCGTCGGCGATCTGCCCGTTGGACCAGTTGCGGAGCACGCCCTTCGCGATGTCGAGCTCGCGGGTGGTGAGCTCGCGTTGCATGTGCAGGGGAAGGGGGATGGAGTGGGGGAGCTCGGTCAAGAGGAGGGCCCACTGGCGAGGAGCGTCATTGGCGGGCAGCTCGATGAACCGGCACGTGCGGTAGCCGTCGGGATGATTGACGACCCAGAGGTTCTTGCCGAGCCGCTCGTCCGGGGTCATCCGGATGAGGGTGTCCAGCTGCTCCTTGAAGGCAAACGGGAGCCCGGAGGCGTGGAGCTCCGACGGCGTGAACCAGCGCTCCAGCAGATGGGTGGCGTGCTGGGAGCGGAACACCTCGCGCCTGGGCGGCTCCAGGATGATGAAGGCGGAGTCGTCGCGCTGGTAGAGCTCCTGGAGCAGCTGCGCGCCGGCGGTCATGTCCTGGAAGTCCTGGCAGTTGCCGAGGGTGTTGGCGAAGTGCCGGGTGACGCTGGCGAGGGCGGTGACGCTCTGGTCGGGGAAGGGCGAGCGCTGGTGCCGGTAGAACGCGAGGGCGCCGACGAGGCCCGGGCGGATGGGCACGAGGACGGCCATGATGTGCTCCAGGGGCTGCTCCAGCTCCCGGCTGCGTTGATAGACGAGGGTGCGCTCGTAGTCCCGGCGTGAGAGGAGTTGCGTATCGCAGATGGGCACGCCGGGCTTGGCGAGGATGGGGTCCCGGAGGAAGTCATGGTCGACCAGGCCGGCATACTCCTCGAGGATGGGGATGCGGTGGCCGGGGACGTGCCAGCGGAAGTCGAGCGTGGGCGCAAGGCGCATGAGGCACAGCGCCATGGCGTCGGCCTGGACGAACTCGAGCATCGACGTGCGGCTCGCCTCGAGGGCTTTCGGAACGGAGCGCTGGCTGCCGAGCGCGATGATTGCGTTGTCCCGGACCACGAGCTCTCGAGTGTTGAAGTCCGTCGGATTGAACATCCACTCCTCCTGGTCAGGCCACCCCGTGGGGTGCGCCAGCATGTCCTTCATCCATACATAAGTCCGGGCTGTAAATCTGTCCCTCACCCCGCAGTGGTATGGACAGGAGGCCTCGATGGGCGTTGGTGTATGCCGAGTCAAAGACGACTCAGTGCATGGAGTCCGCGGACTGGTGCGGCGCACAGGCAACCAGGCCCCTCCTCGTTGAAAGCGTCATCGCATGAATCGGGGCGTGATGGCACCACCACGCCTCGGCTCGCGCCCGTGCTCGTCCCTGGTCTCGAGAAGGTCGTCGCGGTGGTCGCGGGCGCTCTCTTCTTGCTCGCGGATGGCCCCGTCGCCTGAGGCGCAACCTCTACGGTCGGCGTGTGGGCTTCTACGTGCTTGCGGTGGTGCCAGCGCTTCTTTAGAGAGGCGCTCAGCCGCGCAGTGCTCGGATGTCGTCGAGTGTCTCCTGGCGAGTGGCCGCGCGGCGCGAACGCCACTGCGCCATCACGAAAGCAATCCATGAACCGTTACATCGCAATTGTCGCGACGGGCCTTGCTGCGTCCATGCTCACCGCTTGTGGAGATGACGCCGAGAAGAAGCCGGGACCTTCGACGGAGGAGTCCGAGGGCTACACCTTGAGCGGGCAGGTGACGTCGTTGGAGCCCGCGATGGTTTCGGGTCGCAGCAAGGTGACCATCGCCTGGGACAACTGGATGGGATCGGGGGACGTCATCGTCTCCCAGGGCAACCGCCTGCTGACCGGGAGCGTTCCTGGGGCGTTCACCTTGACGCTGGAGGACGCACCTCCGACGGCGGCCCTCAACCACTTGAATCCCGGGCTGCTGGGCACGGGGTACTTCGCTGTCTACGACGATGTGGACGGTGATGGCGTCATGGACCTGGATGACGACGAGGCCCTCCAGGGACTCTCCATCCACCACGCGGTGCTCTACGTGCCGGAGGTGACGGAGGACGTCCTGGCGTGGCTGCGCAACAGGGGGCTCGTCACCAACCTGGAGGCGCTGAAGCCCGGCTTCAACCTGGCGCGGGGCGTCTGCCGCGAGGACCAGTCCTTCGACTCCCTGGAGATCATCCCCGTCGAGCCCGTGGAGGTGCTCGGTGGCGTCGACTTGAGCGACGGGTGTCTCAACATCCACTGAGTCGAAGTACCGCGTAGCGGTGGCCATGCGACGCGCGGAGCAGGTGCGTCGCGTGGCGCTCGGGGCGGGTGCACCGGCTCGCTCACCGTGGATTGACCCAGCGCCAGGGGGCTCCTTAAGGTGTGTTTCCACCTCTGGAAGGAACACCGGGATGTCTCGCCAGCTTGTCGCCGTGCTCTGCTGCGTGCTTGCCGTGGGGCCGTTGGCTGCTCCGGCGGCGAATCCAGAGCTGACCACTCGCCTCGACGCGCAACTGAAGCGCAACCGCGAGCGCTACGGTATCGCGGGTCAGGCCGTGCTCATCCGCCACAACGGTCAGCTCGTCTATCAGGCCGCGACCGGTGAAAAGGATGTCGAGCGCCACGCGCCTGTGTCGACCGACACCGTGTTCAACGCCTATTCGTTGGCCAAGCTGCTGGCCAGTGTGTTGGTGATGCAGTTGGTCGAGCAGGGCGGTGTCGAGCTGGATGCACCCGCCAGCCGCTATCTGCCCGAGCTTCCCGATGCGTGGAAGGCGATCAGCGTGCGCCACTTCCTGAACCACAGCTCCGGTGTGCCGGAGTACTTCGAGAACCGCGAGGGGACCCTGGTGTCGAAGGGACACGCGGGGCTTGCGCCCACGTTGGAGGCGGCGTTCGCGGGGCTGGCGGACACGCCGATGCAGTTCGCCACCGGCAGCAGCAACCGCTACACGCAGACGAACTTCCTGGTGCTGACCGCGTTGCTGGAAGCGCACTATCGTCAGCCCTATGCGGCCATCGTGCGCCAGCGCATCCTGAAGCCACTGGGGCTGCGCAACACCTGGCTGGGACCTGCTGGCGTGCCCTCCGCGCGCCTGGCCAGGGGGTACATCGGCAAGGACGGCGCGCTGCGGCGGGAGGATGATATCGCCTGGCCCGCCTATGCGCTGGGGCATGCCAGCCTGCACACCACCGTGGGAGATCTCGATCGCTTCCTGCAGGCGCTGGCCGCCGGCAATCTGGTGCGTCGGGCGACGCTCCAGACGCTGTTTCAGCCGCGGAAGCTCAGCACGGGTCGCGACAGTGGATTCATCAGTGGCTGGGAGTTCGGGCAGAGCGGCGACTATCGGCAGATGAGCCACGACGGTGGCACTCGCGTTCGGGCTCGCCTGTTGTTCAAGGACTCGCTGGCGGGTGACACCTGGACGTTCGTTTATTTCACCAACGGCAGCGTGCGCAATGTCTGGTCACGCACGCTGGTGGACAGCACCATGGCGCAGGTGGCGCCACGGCTGTTTCCTCGAGAGACGCTGTCCGAGCGGTTGATCACCCATGCCCTCGCTGATGATGGCGCGGACGACACGGCATTGAAGACCTGGTTGCGCGACGGCAGCGGCGTCGCCACGGAGGAGTTGGAGCGCGCGATCAACAGCGCCGGCTATTCCGTCCGAGAGAACCTCGGCGACCGCGCGGCGCTGAAGGTGTTCACCCTCAACACCGTGCTTCATCCGGAGTCAGCCAATGCCTGGGACAGCCTGGCTGAATGCCATGCCGCGCTGGGGGATGCGGTGATCGCGGCGGAGCTCTACGCGAAGTCGCGGCGACTGGCCGATGCCGTGAAGGCGAAGCCGTAATCAGGCGTGCGGGGTGATGACCGGCCTTCCTTCGGGCGTTGTCGGTGGCGCGATGGCCGTGGAGGGGACGAAGGTTGCGACGGGTTCGCTCTTGCCCTTGACCGCCACCGGAGGGGCAGGAGACCAGGTGAAGGTCTCTCCCGCGGTGGCGCGCGTGGATGAGGACACGAGCAGCGGCGTCCCCACCTGCTTGGTGAGCCCTTCGATGCGGCTGGCCAGATTCACCGCGTCACCGATCACCGTGTACTCGCGCCGCTGAGGGCTGCCGACGTCTCCCACGACGACGCGGCCGGTGTGGATGCCAATTCCGATCTGCAGTGGCTCCTCGCCCCGCGCCACGCGCTCCGTGTTGAGCGCCGCCAGCACGTCGAGCATCTCCAGTCCACACGACACGGCCGCGCGCGCATGGTCCGGGTGGTCCAGGGGGGCGCCGAAGTAAGCGAGGATGCCGTCGCCGATGAACTTGTCGAGCGTCCCGCCATGGCGGAACACCACCTCCACCATGCGCGACAGGTACTCGTTGAGCAGCGCGACCACCTGGGGGCTGTCCATCCGCTCGGACATGGAGGTGAAGCCGCGGATGTCGGAGAACAGCAGCGTCACCTCGCGATGCTGGCCCGTGGCGAGGCCGGTGCCTCGATCGGCGATGTGGCGGGCCACCTCGGGGGAGAAGTAGCGACCCAGGCGCTCGCGGCGAGCCTGCTCGCGGGAGATGCCATGCAGCAGGTGTTGGATGCGGTGCGTGGCATAGGCGAGCGTCAGGGCCGTGACGCCGAGGATGACGACGAGCACGGGGGCGAGGCTCCAGTCCTCGGCGGTGCCCTGACTCATGAGGAAGACCGAGAAGCCCATGCTCATCACCGCGCAGAGCGCCACGGTGCCCACGTCCAGCGACAGCACCGACAGCGCGAGGAGCACGCAGAACACCCCGCAGGACATGGGGCCGACGAGATCCGCGGGCACATCAGCCAGGAGGGTGACGTATTGCTGGATGAAGACCATGGGCGCGTCCACCAGCGCCACGGCCAGGCCCGCATAGCGGTACCCGCGAGTGAAGACCGCCGCCGCCCAGAGCACACCCGCGAGCACCAGGTAGACGCCCAGCGCCACTGGGGACGCGGGCCACGAGAGGCTCAGGCTCAAGCAGAGCCAGGCGAGCACACCGAAGAAGCGCAGCGCGCCCAGGCGTCGGGCCACGCGGAGCCGTTCGTCGACGAGGTTGCGCTCGAAGGCGATGGACAGGTCCGGCTCAGCCGGGTCGAGGAGAGGCGTCACGAGCTGCGGCAGCATGTATTCACGACGCTACCAGAGGCGACCCGGGCCCTTTCGCGTGAAGCGGGTCTGTCACCCGGGGTGTGTTTCGGACGGGGGCTCCGTCACCCCGGGTGATGCCTGTGGTTTCAGTCCGAGGACGCGTGGGCCGAGTCGGAGGTGTCTTGGCACATGCTGGGAGACGCGTCCGAACTGGAGGCACAGGTCTCGCTGGAGGTGCCATCGACCCAATCCGCCAGCCAGCCGCGAAAGCCGGTGAGTTCGAGCTCGCGTTGGCCGTAGATGCCGAGGGCTGCTTCAGCGGCGGCCTGTCGACACTTTCGCGCGTAGCGGTAGCCGAAGACGATTGCCCAGACTGCTCCCAGGAGACCCATCAGGACCGACAGCACCACCGCTGCTTGAAGTACCCAGGTCATGGCCACCTCCTGGTGGGACAATCTATCTCAAGTCCGAGCGGCCGCCGATCTGCGGGAAACGCTCATAAGTTCGCTTGAGGGCATCCAGGTGGGCGGGGTTGTCGAGATCGAGTGGAGCGTCCGTGAGTTGCACGACCCACCCACCCGATGCCGTGCGCCGCGACCGGGAGAGCAGGTCTGCGTCTCGTGCAGGGTCTGGGAATCCAATGGCCTTGGCGGCGGCCTCCGACCAGTAATTCAGCCACCCGAGGTAGTAGGGGATCTCGGGCGAGCGGATGTCCTCGAAGAGCTTCAAGGCGGGCAGTCCCCTGAGTGGAGACGGCGGCCCTTGCAGTGTGGGGGCTGTCTGATGGGCGATGTCAGTTGCGGCGTCGTCGGGCGTCGCACGTCCCCAGAATGCGCGGGCTCCTTCTGCCATGCCCTCGAAGATCGCCGTCGCCGCCGCGATCACGGGTTTTTCCAAGGGCAGCTCCGCATGCACTTGAAACTGTGCATGGCCGCCTGGGCTGAAGAGTCCATCCCTTTCCGAACCAGAGACTGTCACGGGAA
The DNA here is from genome assembly GCF_059738865.1 of Myxococcus sp. MH1. Lineage (NCBI taxonomy): Bacteria > Pseudomonadati > Myxococcota > Myxococcia > Myxococcales > Myxococcaceae > Myxococcus > Myxococcus sp. MH1. The sequence goes on from NZ_AP026947.1 coordinate 5,251,765, forward strand.
AGCCCATGTCCCCGTTACACATGAGAGGGAAGCCTCCATCTACTGTATTCTTTGAGAGCCACTCATCTCGTTGAGGCAATGCGACGGGGCGCCCTCCGGTGGAGAGTCGCCACTCCAGTCGAAGGCCGGAGAGCGCCTTCTCCATTCCATGGATGACAGACAGTGGGCGGCCGTCGTTACCTGCGAGCGCGGGTGCATAGACAGTGATAATGAGAGTTTTTTGCTGAGTCATCGCCTGCAGCCTGTGACAACGATGGTGAGAGACTGATCTCGTCGCAACAGCGCGACTCTGTGCGCCTGGGTACTCACTCCCACGACGAGTTTGTATCCACAGGCCGCAGCGGCAGCGCGCTCTCTTCCGAGTTGCGCATATTCTCGCTCAATCTCCTGCCGCTGGACGAATGCATTGTACGTGTCGAACTGATGGGTCTTGATCTCCCACAGCACGCTCGCGCCGACTTGTAGCGCATCGAAGCGCACTCCGTTCACGATGACGTCCATCCCAGGGTAACGGTTTGGAGGAAACGTGTCGGCGCACGCGTTGTGCGGAGCATCATTCCCTGCGTGTGGCACAGGGATGGGCCGGCACTCCGGACGACGCTCTTGCTCCGCAGGCTCGGTTGGCACTGGTGGGAATGCGTCCTGACCCGCTGGCTCGCGCTTTCGATTCGCGGAAGGTTCCCGCAGGGCCGGCTTCGTCTGGAGCGAGGCCTCGTCATTCTCCGGGCTGCTCCCCCGCAGCTCATACGCCTCCAGCGCTTCCTCGATGACGACCCCCACCACCACGACACCCAAGACAATCACCGCGCCCACGACAATCTCGGGCGCGGCCAGGACACACAGGCCGATACCCAGGGCCGCCGCGCCCGCCGACGCGACCGTGCATCTCCGTGTCGGGTCGTTGAACCGGACCCGGTCATGGTCGAGCGCGTGGAAGCAGCGCTCCGCGAGTACGGGCCACGGTTGGGAGGCCTCGCGGACGACGCATCGTCCATCATCCCTCCACGGCAGCTCCGCCGCCCGCTGGAGGTTGGCGAGCCGCGTGGCCCGAGGTCCGAGGTCCGAGTTCCCTCGGACCCGGTGCCGACGTGGCGCACGCCGTGAGGAACAGCAGGAGTGCCGCACAGGCGCGCGAGCTCATGGTCACGCCCGTTCAATCAAGTGACGAAGCCGCAGGTCAAGGAGGCTCGGTCCTCGCGGGTCCCTCTGGAAGCACGTGGAAACAGCGGAACCGAACCCACCAAGTCCCTCGCACGTCGAACGAAGATCCGACCTGGCGCCTGAACGGCCGGTCAGTGTCTTGATCGGGCGTGGACTACGCCGAGCTCGTCTGTCGCTCCAACTTCTCGTTCCTGCGCGGGGCCTCGCACCCGGAGGAGCTCATCGTCACGGCCGCCCGGCTTGGTCAGCGCGCCCTGGCGCTGACGGACGCGGATGGTCTCTACGGGGCCGTGAAGGCCCACCTGGCCGCGAAGGAGCACGGCCTGCGCCTCATCCTGGGCGCGGAGCTGACGCTCGAGGACGGGCCTCGCGTGGTCGTCTACGCCGCGGACGCCGGGGGCTACTCCAACCTCTGCTCCCTGGTCTCCCAGAGCCGCATGACCCACCCCAAGGGTGAAGCCGGGCTGCCCTGGCGCGCCCTGGCGGAGCGCTCCAGGGGCCTCCTCGCGCTCCTCCCCGAACCCGCCCCCCTGGAGCGCATCGCCCCCCTCGCGGAGGCCTTCCCGGAGCGCTTCCACGTCGGCCTGTGCCGCACTCTGTCCGCCGGAGACTCCGCGCGCGAAGCGCAAGCCGTCGCACTGGCCCGAGAGCTGAGGACCCCCCTCGTCGTGCACAACGACGTGCACACGCACCACCGACGCCGTCAGCCGCTCCAGGACGTCCTGACCGCCGTGCGGTACGGCACCACCGTGGACCGCGTGGGCACGCGCCTGATGCCCAACGCGGAGCGCACGCTGAAGGGCCCCCAGGAGATGGCGCGCCTGTTCGCGGACCGGCCGGACGCGCTGGAGCGCACCGTGGAGCTGGCCTCGCGCTGCCGCGCCTCCCTGGACGACCTGCGCTACCGCTTCCCCGAGGAGGACCTGCCCCCGGGCCGCACCGCGGACGAGCACCTGCGCGCCCTGACCTACGAAGGGCTCACCGTCCGCTACCCAGCGGGTGTGCCCCCCGAGGTGGTCAAGCAGATCGAACACGAGCTGCGCCTCATCGCCGCGCTGGACTTCGCGGGTTACTTCCTGGCGCTCTGGGACATCGTCGGCTTCGCGCGGCGACGCGGAATCCTCTGCCAGGGCCGAGGCAGCGCGGCGAACTCGGCGGTCTGCTACGCGCTGCAGATCACCGCCATCGACCCGGTGCGCATGGGCCTGCTGTTCGAGCGCTTCCTCAGCATGGCCCGCAGGGAGCCCCCGGACATCGACGTGGACTTCGAGCACGAGCGGCGCGAGGAGGTCCTCCAGTACGTCTACGAGAAGCACGGCCGGCACCGCGCCGGCATGGTGTGCGAGGTCATCTGCTACCGGGGACGGCTCGCCCTGCGCGAGGCCGGCAAGGCCATGGGCCTGTCCCTGGACCAGGTCGACCGGCTCTCCAAGGTCTCCGCCGCCCACGGCTTCGAGGTGACGCCAGAGGTCCTTCTCGAGGCCGGCCTGTCCGCGTTCGACCGCCGCGTCCAGCGCACCCTGTCCCTCGCCTCCGAGCTGGAAGGCTTCCCCCGACACCTCTCCATCCACGTCGGTGGCTTCGTGATGACCCGCGAGCCCCTGACCCAGCTGGTCCCCGTGGAGAACGCGGCCATGCCCGGCCGCACCGTCATCCAGTGGGAGAAGGACGACATCAACTCCATCGGCCTGCTCAAGGTGGACCTGCTCGCCCTGGGCATGCTCACCGCGCTCTCGAAGTGTTTCACCCTGATTCGCGAGCACCACGGCCGTGAGCTGTCATTGGCCACCATCCCCGCCGAGGACCCCAGGGTCTACGACATGCTGTGCGAGGCGGACACCGTGGGCGTGTTCCAAATCGAGAGCCGCGCCCAGATGAACATGCTGCCCCGGCTCAAGCCGCGGACCTTCTACGACCTGGTCGTGGAGATCGCCCTCATCCGCCCCGGCCCCATCGTCGGGAAGATGGTCCACCCGTTCCTGCGCCGGAGGAACGGCGAGGAGACCGTCGTGTATCCGAGCGAGGCCGTGAAGGAGATCCTCGGCAAGACGCTCGGCGTGCCGCTCTTCCAGGAGCAGGCGATGAAGCTCGCCATGGTGGCCGCCGGCTTCTCCGCCGAGGAGGCGGACGGCCTTCGTCGCGTGCTGAGCCACAAGCGCGCCGAGTCGATGCTCCTCCAGTACCGGGGCCGCTTCGTGGAGGGCTGCCTGTCACGCGGCTACGCCCGCGCCCAGGCCGAGGAGTGGTTCGACAACTTCCGCGGCTTCGCGCACTACGGCTTCCCCGAGAGCCACTCCGCCAGCTTCGCGTTGATCTCCTACGCGTCCAGCTGGCTCAAGTGCCACTACCCGGCGGCCTTCACCACCGCGCTCCTGAACTCCCAACCCATGGGCTTCTACGCCCCGCACACCCTGGTCGCGGACGTGCAACGCCACGGCGTGGAGGTGCGCCCCGTCGACGTGCGCGTGTCCCGGTGGGACTGCACGCTGGAGGACGAGGGCAGGGCGCTGCGGCTCGGGCTGCGGATGGTGCGCGGCCTGGGCGAAGCCGCGGGCCGCCGCGTGGAGACGGGGCGCGGCGAGCACGGCTACACCGACGTCGGAGACCTGGCGCGGCGGGCCCGCATCCCCCGGCACGAGCTGACTCGCCTGGCCCTCGCCGGCGCGCTTGCGTCGCTGAGCGGCTCACGACGACAGGCCCTCTGGGACCTCCAGGCGCTGGGGCCGCTGGACTCGGACGACCTGTTCTTCGGCATGTCGATGGACGGCACGAAGGTGGAGCTGCCCTCGATGGACGTGTACGCGCGCGTCTGCGCGGACTACGACACCGTGGGCCTCTCCCTGGAGAAACACCCGCTGGAGCTCGTGCGCCCGCTGCTCAAGCGCCAGGGCGCGGTGACGGCGGAGGGCCTGAAGACGGTGGCCTCCGGGCGCACAGTGACGGTGGGCGGGATGATGATCTGCCGCCAGCGGCCTCCCACCGCACGCGGCATGTGCTTCCTCTCGCTGGAGGACGAGACGGGCATCGCCAACCTCGTGGTGCCTCCGGACGTCTACGAGCGCTGCCGCAAGGAGCTCCACGGCGCGCTGTTCCTGGTGGGGCAGGGCGTGCTGGAGCGCTCGGGCAAGGTGACCAACGTGAAGGTGAAGACGGTGTGGGGGCTCGAGGCCGCCGCCCGCCTGGAGCCCTCGAGCGAGCGGCGCCGCACCTCCGCCTGAGTCCCGCCAGGACGCACTGCCGGTCCGACGTCACTCCGGACACGCCACGGGTGCCTGTCTACCCCTCTGGCGCCGGGCTCGCGTACCACCGCGACGCAGCCGCGTCCTCGTGGACCGCGTCCCTGGCGGAGGGACCGGGGCGCACCGTGTGGAGCCGCCTCGGCACGCCGCTGGCAATAGGGGGCGCACCCCCTCCTCGACCCGGACGGAACTGGCATGCCGAAGGACGTCTTCACCGTGTGTTTCTGTGGAACCGGCTGCGCGCGCGACGAAGGCGAGGAGACCCGGTACTGGGACTACAAGACCTCGCTGGTCCGCTTCCTGTCCAAGACCGAGCGCCAGCTCAAGAGCGACAAGAACATCTTCGACCCGCAGACGGGCTACATCCCGGTGCGCATCCACAAGGAGATCTCCGGCGGGCTGCGCAACACGAAGCGCAGCGGCTCCGTGCGAGGAGTGGGTGAGAACGACTGGTACGACCAGATGGACCGTTGCGACCCCCTGCTCAGCAACCTGGAGCTGACTCCCGGAGACCTGCGCAAATACGTGTCGGGCTACTCCGAGGGCGATCAACGCGGCATGGCGAACCAGGGCCTGGGGTGGGCCGACGCCGCGCTCGCGCTCCACGGCGCGAGCCTCGCGGCGGCCAGCGGCGCGGAGCAATACAACTTCATCGGGCACAGCCGTGGCGGCGTCGAGGCCATCATGGCCGCCTGGTTCCTCTACGCCTATGGCGGAGAGGCCCGAAAGAACATCCCCATCAACATCTTCGCCATCGACCCCGTCCCGGGCATGGGTGAGTGGTACAGCATCCAGACCCAGCTGGCCCCCCAGGTCGCCAACTACGTCGGCGTCTATGCGTGGGACCACCTGGACACGGGCTTCAGCGCGGTGATTCCCCGGCCCAACGCCCGGATGACCAAGCAGCAGGCACACCAGGACATCGAGGATGGACGGGGACTGGGGAGCACCTGGGCGACGCTCGCGAACAACCGCCAGCTCGCCGACCCCCTCGTCCGTCAGGAACTGCCCCAGCCGGAGGGGTACAAGCTCTACGCCATCCGGGGACGCCACGGCACCGTCGCGGGCATCTACACCACGGACGGGCTCTATGACGCCTCCAAGGTCAGCGACGACGTCGGCGCGGTCCCCCGGCTCGTCTACAAGATGGCCCGTGGGTACCTGACCCAGTGGGACACCGAATTCCAGACGCGAAGCCGCGTGCGCGAGGGCGTCAAGTCACTGCGCAGGCGCATCCACACGGCGCACTCCCACTTCGACACCATGGCGCTCGGTGAGGTCCGCACGTCCCGGCTGCCCTTGCGCCAGTCCGTGCGGCGCGTCTCCTCCATCCACGGCATGCGCACCTGGGACCGCTACTACCTCGAGGACGTGGTGGGCACGCCTCCCTACAACCTGACCTATCCCTGCACCATCGAACAGGCCGGGGACGGGTGGATCGACTGGACCTTCCTGTGAGCCCGCGCGGCCACCGAGACATCGCAAACCCCTCCAGGCGTGGAGCTCGACGACGATGAGCAAGATCGATGACGTGCTGTCCGTGGTGCCCGACAAGTACTTCACGCACGTGAGCCACGACTGCTACGTGCGGCTGCTGGACACGCCCCGCATCTGGGGGCTGCCGTTCGGCCCGGAGATCATGCAGGAGGCCCGGCGCCGCACCAACGACTTCGAGCGCGCCCTGGTGGAGGTCCTCCAGAAGACGCGCTTCCGCTGCGACGTGGCGTCCCTCAACAGCCCGGACCCCGCCTGGGCGAAGATCATCCTGGGGGCACTGGACACGGCTATGTCCGCCAACAAGGGCAAGCCCATCCAGATCCGCTTCCTCTTCGGGCAGACGCCCATGCTCCTCAAGGACGGCACGTCGCCCAACCTCATCGACTTCCAGGGCGCGCTGATCCGGCTGGTGCGCTCTCGCAAGAAGGACTGGGGCGCGGTGCCGGAGATCTGGATGGCGAAGTTCTACCGCCTGCAGGAGGGCCTGCTGTCGGGCTTCTCCGCCTTCGTCAGCGCGTCGCTGCCGTCGTGGCTGGCGCCGGACTCCGACGACGACTTCACGAAGATGACGTGGAACCACTCGAAGATCGTCGCCTCGGATGGCGCCGAGGCGCTGGTCGGCGGGCACAACCTGAACATGGACCTGTTCACCAGCTATCCCCCCGTGCACGACGTGTCCGTCGTCATGCACGGCGCGGGGGCCCTGGGCGCGCAGCGGTTCCTGAACCGGATGTGGTCCTGCAGGACGGACGTGGTGACCAAGGAGCGCCTGGACCCGGACACCCTGACGTGGGTGAACGGGGACGACGACAAGGCGGAGGTGCGAAAGCCCCTGGACCCGCTGGACCTGAAGGAGGCCCAGGACCTGCGCGCGCAGCGCTACGAGCTCTTCTCCAGGATCCACATCGGCGGTCTGCCGGTGGACAGTCCTCGCGCCCGCCGCCGGATCGGCAACGAGCCCCTGCCCACCGTCTGGGAGGAGGACACCGAAGAGGACCTCCTGCCGGATGTCATCCGCGAGGACGACCTGCAGACGCTCAGGGACCTGGAGCAGCCCGTCTTCGAGGAGGACCGGACCATCGGCTACGCGGGCATGGGGGAGTACAAGCGCGCGACGCGCGTGCTGTCCATCGGCAAGCACTGGTCCGGCTCGGACATGAAGGAAGACTACGAGAAGGCGTCCGAGCTCATGAAGGAGAACCTCATCATGGGCTGCACGGACGTGCTGCGCCTGTCGCAGATGGACTTGGTGAGCGCGTGGAAGAAGAAGTGGTCCTCGCACGTCGTCTGTCATTGGATCATGGAGTCGCTGCTCGTCAACCCGCACCTGGTGGTGCAGGTGGTGGTGTCGCCCCTGGACGCGGGCGCGGGCGCGGAAGGAGACCAGTACTCGTTCGGCTCGGGCGCGTGCCGCACGTTCGAGCTGTTCCAGTACTACATGGCGAGGACGCTGGAGGACGCGCTGCGGCCGGATGCCGAGCGGCGGCTTCGCGCCCTGGACCGCCTGCACATCGCGCCGTTCTATTACACGGACGTGCCCCGGGATAAGACGCGGGAGGGGGAGTCGTACTTCTGGCCGCAGCTGACGCCCGAGGGCTACACGGCGACCTTGAAGCAGAAGGCGCTCTCCGAGGTGCCGCCGGTCAAGGGCATCATCGGCAACGCGGTGGAGTCCGTGCAGAAGGCCAGTGGCGCGGTCTTCCCCAAGGTCCCGTCGGCGCCGGGCAACCACTCCAAGATCATGATCGCCGACGACCAGGCGTACGTGGTCGGGTCCGACAACCTGTATCCAGGCTTCCTCTCGGAGTTCAACTACCTGGTGGAGGGGCCGGTCGCGGTGGGCGACATGCTGCGCAACTACTGGGAGCCGCTCTGGTCCTTCTCGGGCAAGCATTGCGTCAATCCCCGCTGTGATGGGGGATGCAAGACCCTCAAGAATCCTCCCAAGCCCAGGTCGGGCCGTGGGGTGATGTCCGAGCTGCCCGCGAGCCGGTTGTTGATGGGCATGGGGCATGGGAGCCCGCTGCCGCGTCCCGAGCTCTTCGGTGGCCGCATGCCAGGGGGGCTCCAGTCGTCCTCGTTCTTCGCCCGGAAGGGCTCGGGTCAGGACTGGTCCGAGCCGCTCCTGAACGCCGGCAACCAGGGGAAGGTCCTGCGGGTCGACCTGCGCGCGCCGCCGGACCTGATGGAGATCCTGAAGAAGGACGAGGAGACGGCGAAGAAGGAGAAGGAGGAGCGGGATCGCCTCAAGCGCCTGCAGCCCGTGTCCTCGTCCCCGTCGACGGGGACGACGCAGCAGACCGCCTCCACGACGACGGGCGGGTCCTCGCCCTCGACGAAGGACTCGTCCTCCAGTGCCTTCGAGAACCACGACAAGATCGAGGGGGCGCACTACTACACGGACCAGCAGATCGACACGCTCCTGCGCCACTACCTGCGCGGCGTGCCGAACGTGGTCGTGCTGCGTGGCATCAACCTCTACGTGCTCAATCGCATCGCGCCGGACACGTATGACGAGGCGCTCCAGGGCATGGTCGCGGATGGCCCGCCCCGCGTCCTCGTCCAGCCCTACAACATCAATGGCAACCACTGGGGGCTCATCTACATCAAGGTGGCGCCTCCGGCGCGAGGCGTCCGGGGCCAGGCCCGCGTGCTCTTCGTCGACCCGCTGGGGCCGCAGGGGGTCCCCAACCTGGGCACGCTGCGGCGCGCGTTCCCGGACCTGCTGGTCGAGCGCTCCGGCATCCGTTACCAGGACGATGTCATGGGGAGCTACAAGGACGGCCAGCACAGCTGCGGTCCGTGGATCATCCAGATCGCGCGGCACCTCGTCGCGAACGATGGCGCCCTGCCTCCCACGGCGCGCCACCCGCGTGACGCCGCCGTCGGGTTCCGCGCGGAGCATCAGCAGGTCCTGGACAACCTCAACCGACAGTTCATGGACGAGTTCGTCATCGTGGAGGACTACTTCGACTCGCCCAAGCCCCTGGTCAAGAGCGGGGAGCTCCCGAAGCCACAGCCTCCCGTGGACAACAGCAAGAAGGGCAAGGACTCGGACGACGACGACGACTTCGTCTTCGTCTGAGCCCGGGACTGCCCAGGGGGAAGCTGACGCGTCAACGCTCCAAGCGCCCGGAGCGCATGACGTGTCAGCGATGCTCCTTGTCGGGGTTCGCGCGCGGGGCTCCTTCTGGGTGGCCCCTGGTTCACGCATTGCAGTCGTCCGGGCCCATCTGGAACTGGAGGCTGCATTGCGTTTCGTGAGTCGTGTGGTGGTCGCGGTCGGGCTGTTGGGGTGTGGTGGGTCGGAGCTGGAGATGCCCGAGGCCCTGGAGCAGGGGACGCAGGAGATCGTGGGAGGCGTCGAGGCGCGTCCCGGCTCGTGGCCCTGGATCGTCAGCCTGCAGCAGGGTGGGAACCATTTCTGTGGTGGCAGCCTGATCCGGGTGGGTAGCAAGCAGGAGACCGACATCGTCCTCACCGCCGCGCACTGTGTCGTGGATGGATACGCGGGCGTGACGGTGGTCGCGGGAGCCCACGACTTCTATCGACCCACGTCCGCGCAGGTGGCCGTCCGCGTGGCGAAAGCCGTCTATCATCCGCAGTACGACTGGGACACGACGAAGAACGACATCGCCGTCCTCAAGCTGGAGCGCCCCATCCGCATCGGGGGAACGTGTGGCGAGCCCGCCGTGCCCCAGCGTCCCAACCTCTCCGCCGTGGTGTCCCTCACCGACGCGCTGAGCGTCCAGGCCGTGTGTCTTCCGGCCGTGGGCGCGGAGCTCGCGGAGGGCACGATGTCGTCCATCGCGGGCTGGGGCCTGACGCGAGAGGGGGGCTATGACTCTTCCAGCATCCTGCTGCAGGTCGGTGTTCCCATCGTCGGTGACAGAGCCCTGGCGCAGAGCTATCGCACGCAAGGTATCGAGATCGACGGCCCCACGATGTTGGGCGCCGGGTACGCGCAGGGGGGCAAGGACGCGTGCCAGGGAGACAGTGGGGGACCACTGGTCGTGAAGTCCGGGACGAAGTACGTGCTCCACGGCATCACGAGCTTCGGCGTGGGCTGCGCGAGGGCGGGGCTTCCGGGGGTCTACACCCAGGTCTCCAGCTTCCTGCCGTGGATCCAGGCGCGCGTCGCCGAGCTCAGCAGCGTCCGGTAGCCAAGGGCACCCGCGTCTCACCCGGCGCGGCGCGGCACTCGTGGCGCGTAGTGACGCACGACCGCCTTGGCGAGCGACTCGGGATACTTCCAGAACGACTGGTCCAGCAGGTACAGGCGGTCCCTCTCGTCCGGGGCAGCATGCCCGGCGGGTCGGAGAGGGACACCTGTGCGGACAAATCCGCGCAAGTGCCCTCGACACTCAGGCCCAGACCTGCCGGTGAGCGGCGCGAAGCCCCGCATGGGACAGTGTCAATCGGCCTTACATTCTGAACAAACAGCAGTCCAGACGGGCCACTGACAAAAAACGGGGTTCCCGAACGGATCATAACCGCAGACGCAAGGGTACATTCCGCCGAAGGCATCGCGACACGCCTGCAGTTCAGCCACTTTGCCCGCGCATTGCTGTGCTTCAATGCGTACGCCTTCTCCAATCTGGCCATATCTGCCAGCGGGAGGTTGCCAGCAGTTGCATGCTGTCACGAACTGGCCGGTCGGGACGGTGAGACAGGTTTCTCTCCAGGCTTGCACGCCAGGCGCCGTACACTTCATTTGTGTTGGAGAGCAGTACTCAAATTGGACAACACCTGTCGGGCATCGTGTGTCAAACCGCCGAGCCCCGGGCTGTGCTCCTGCGGGCACATCGGCGCAGTTGCAGTCGGTGACGAGATTCGATTTGTCAGATGAGACGCAACGGCCATTGTCGCAGATTGAGTTGGATTCGCATGAGCCGCAAGGACGTCCGCATCCATCGTCGCCGCACTGTCGCTCACGACAGTTGCCCTCACACGGTTGGCACTTGCCCTCAATGCATCTCAGTCCGCCAAGGCATCTGCCGCAATTTCCGTCACACCCATCGCTGCCACATTCTCTGTCAACGCAGGAGTATTTGTCGCAGGCGTCGCAGGCTCCAGTTTCTTTGTTGTACGACTCGTTCGGAGCGCTGCACTCACAGTAGTTTTCAAGGTTTACTTTCTGGCCGCTGTTTTTGCAATATGTCGATGCCAATATAGGGATGGTCAACTCTCCCGTATCTTCCAGGTCATCGCATATCGCTGGGTCGTCGCCGAATAGCGGTGGACACCCCATCAGGAGCAGACATGTTAGAGCCAGTAAAGGGAGGCTCAAGGGGTGCATTTTACCCTCGAATGTCGAAGTCGTTCGAGGTGACTTTTCCACCCGCAAAAGTGGTTTGAATAAGGTGGATCCCAGTCTTCTGAGAGAGCAATCGTGCCTCCTCAAGAGGGCGAATGCTTTCTTTGCCAGGGCAACTCTCGATTTCCAGTATTCCCTGTGAGACAGCCACACCCGTGGAGATGTCTGACTGCTTGAAGAGGTCCAGTGCGAACTCGTAGACTCGACACCGGTCGTTCTTGTCGCTTAACTTCAAATCGCCTTGGATTACTTGGCTTACGATCTGAACCGCCTTGGCGATAAGGATTAGGTATTTCTGAAGATCGGCGGGGCACTCTGCTTCGTCCTCCGTACAACAACCCGTCGTATAGATAGGTAGGACGGTGGCGATAAGTATCCCACCAGTCGTTCGCAGGATATTTCGTCTGGTGAAGGGGCGACCATGCCGGATTTCATCGTCGGCTTGGCGCTCTACGCGCTCCAGCGCTTCAGGGAAGTGGACAGTTGCACCAACAACATGCGGCCTGTTGCTCCAGTCTGACATGCATCCCCCATTTTTGAACACTATAGCATGCTGGCTTGTAGGAAGGAATAGAGTGCTTTCTGGTGTTCTCCATGCGCCTTGGTAGCGAATGTCGCTATTCTCTGAGCCTCGCCGTTGGGCGAGTGAGACTGCGCACGTGTGGGGTGTCAGGGGTATACGGCGGTGTTGCCTAGGGGCGTACGCAGTTGCGGGCCATCGAGATGAAGGCAGTCATCTCAGACCCCAGTGGCCTCGGTTGTTATGACAAAGGTGACGAGGATGCCTGGTTCCTTGATGACTCATGTTGCTGCGATTCAGAGTCACTTCGGCACTCCTCAGTTAGCGGGCGGCGCTCGAAGACGCAGTAGATAGAAGTTGGCGCTGCCCCGGCGCATCCGTGCATCCAGTGCCTTCTTCTCCTCCTGCTTCAGCTTCACGCCAAGCCTCTGCATGTCGCCCCGCCTACTTGGGCCAACATGCAAGTTGGCCGAACATACAGGCACGGCAGACTTCATCCGGAACGAAGACTGGCGCACCGAGGTCCAGACGGCCGGGAGACTGTCTTCCCGGCCGTCCCGTTCCCATGTCAGCGCGCGATGGACTCGCAGGGTGTCTCGGGGATGAGGATCTTCACATACGGCGTCGTATAGCCCGTCCTGCCCTGGGGCAGGCCGCACACGCACCGCCAGGAGCCGACGCGGGTGGTGAGCGTCTCGTCGCTGAAGTAGTGGATGTTGAATTCGGAGTCGCAGACGGGCGGCGCCTCGGCATGACGGGACTCGACGTCCGCTTCCTGTTCCCCTGAAGCCTCGGGACCTCCACAGGCCGTCGTCAGGACCGCGATGGAAATCGTCAGACTCCGCGTCAGCTGTCCGAAGCGCATGGGCTCTTCCTTGCCTGTCATTCGAGTGGAGGCCCTCCCTTGCAGGAGGGTCGCTCGAAAGCCTATCACTAACTCACCGGAATCGACTGGGCGTGATGGAAGTAGTTGGTCGGGTCCCAGCGGCGCTTCACCTTGACCAGGTTGCGCGGTGCCTGACGGAAGTTCTGGAGGAAGTACAGCCACAGGGCCTGGTCCACGTTTCCCCGGGCATGGGTGCCCAGCACCTCATCCGGGTAGTTGTAGTAGCAGCCGTCCACCGTGCCCGTGGAGTCCCGCGTGGGATTGGGTGTCCCGCCGTACGCCGCGTACACGTCCTTGTAGAAGCCGTTGATCCAGCTCACGTGGGCCTCGGCCTGCTCCCGGAAGGGCGACATCAGGCCCTCGCCGGGCTTGGAGGCGTTGTTCCAGTACGTCTGGTACTGGAGCTTCATCAGTGAGCTGCGCTGGGGCACCGGCGTCGAGTCCGCCGGGTAGCAGTTGATGGCCCCGCCGTAGCTGTCCACCTGCAGCAGGCTCTGCGCCATGTCCGCCTGGGGAATCCCCGCGGGGTAGCGGTGGAGCCACTCGTAGATGGCCGTCACCTGCTCGGCCGGGAACGCCTTCTTCATGTACGCGGACTTGTACTTGCCGAACTGGTTGGGCCCGGAGCCGTTCAGCGTCTGGAGCGCCTCCAGATAGGTGATGTGCTGGGCCTCATCGCTGGCCAGCAGGTGCGTCATCATCCCCGGGTGGCCTCCCAGCGGCCTCACCAGCGGTCTGGACCGGGCGACCTTCGCGAAGCGCTTCTGGATGCGCGCCACGCTGTCCTCCGCGTGCCTGCGGTGCTGGTCATGCTTCGTCCCGGCCGGGGACGTCACCTGCAACACCATGCCCACCTGGCTCGCCGCGACGTGGTTCAACTTGAGCAACGTGAAGTTGCTGTCGGGCAGCGTCGTCACCAGGTCCGCGTACTCCGCGAGCAGGTTCGTGAAGGCCGTCAGGTCCAGGCTGGACCAGTCCCACGCCAGCGTCCACAGCGTGGCGTGGTCCGGTGCGTCCGGGAGCTGCTGGAAGTAGTACCGCGCGATGACCCCGAAGTTGCCGCCGCCCGCGCCGCGCAGGGCCCAGAACAGGTCCTTCTCGTCCGGGTCCGCGCTGGACGCGGAGACATGGCTCAGCTTCCCCCGGCCCGCGGCCGCGTCCCAGGTGACGATGTCCACCGCGCTCAGGTGGTCCACCGTCAGTCCGTGCAGCCGGGACAGCAGCCCGTAGCCTCCGCCGGTGATGTGCCCGCCCGCGCCCACCGAGTAGCAGGAGCCCGCAGGCAGCGTCTTCCCGAACGTGTTGAGCAGCGTGCGGTAGACGGTCCAGTTCTCACAGCCCGCGTCGACGAAGTACGCCTGCCTCGCGTTGTCGAAGCCGACCTGGTTCAACGCGGACATGTCGATGACCGCGGCCGTCTCGTCGTTGTAGACGAAGTTCTCGTAGCAATGGCGGCCGGAGGTGATCTTCACGTTGCGCCCATGGGTCGACAGCGCCTCGTTGACGATGGCGAGCACCTGCTCCGGGTGCGTGGGGACGTAGACAGCCTTCAGGTTCGGCGCGAACCAGCGGCGGTCGAAGCCCTGGCGGTCGCTGAGGATCAGCGGGCGCGTCGGACCTCGACTCGCCAATGAGGGGTTTTCGACGACGGGGGCAGTGGTCATGGTCCATCCTCCGGGGTGGAGACAGCGTCAACGGCTTGCGACACGAGCCTGGTTCGAGGCGTTCCCAGCAGCTCCGGCGAGCAGACGCGCCATGTTGTCGTGGAGGACCAGGCGGGCCTCCAGCTCGGTGATGAGTGACAGCGGGCCATCCGCGGCGGTGAGGACGTCCACGAAGGCACGCTGGTCCCCCTGCATGCGGAACACGGGCCAGTCCGTGCCGAAGAGGACCTTGTGGTTGATGCCGCGAGCCACCACGCGCCGCAGGGCCTCGTCCGACGACGTCCTCAACAGGCTCTGATAGCCGCTGACATCCAGGTACACGTTGGGCCGGTACGCGCACAGCATGGCGCACTCGTCGGGGTAGCTCACCGAGCCGTGCGCGAGGATGAAGTTGACGGTGGGGAACGAGCGCGCCGCCAGGTCCAGCATCAGCGGCGTCGACGTGTCGAACGCCAGCACCGGTGACGTGGGCCCGATGTGCACCACCACCGGCACGCGGTGGTGCGCGCACAGCTCGTAGTAGGGGAACAGCTCCGGCGCGCTGGGGCTCATCCCGCACGGGGGATACACCTTGAATCCGCTGAAGCCCCACTCCACCAGCGAGCGCTCGAACAGGTCCACTCCGTCCTTCCCCCACCGGGGGTCCACGCCGCCGAACACCACGAGCTTCCCGGGGTGGCGCTTCAGCACCTCGGCGTGCGCCAGGAGGGTCTCCTCGACGGTGAGCGGACAGTCCGTGAGCGCGTAGCTGTAGTCGGCCGCGAGCAGCACCGCGCACTCGATGCCCGCGGCCTCCATCTCCGCCACCAACTGGTCGCAGAGCGGGTCCTGGAGCTTCTGGAGGTAGGCGTTCGCCAGCTTCTGGGGCGTGGCGCGCACGCCCTGCGCGGTGAGGGCCGCGACGCCGTTGGCCACGACGCCGTCGATGAAGGAGCGGGGGATGAACCGCTCCGAGGCGATGTGGCAGTGCGCGTCGATGATGCGCGGTGGAGGGCCTTGCGTCATGCCGACTCCGCCCGAGGGCCGGCCGCGCGGGCCTGTTCGACCAGGCGCCGGCTCATGTCGATGGCATCCCGCACGGTGTGGAGCCGGCCCAGGTCCACATCCGAGGCGAGCTCGTCCAGGGCCACGCCGAAGGTCTCCTCCAGCCGGAACAGCAGGCTCGCCACGCCGAGCGAGTCGATGCCCAGGTCCTTGCGCAGGCTCAGCTCCGGTGTGATCGCCGCCTTGCGGAACCGGCGCGGCACGGCCTGGGCAATCATCGCGATGACCTTCTCCTCGAACGTCGGGTCGCCCGTCATGGTGCTCCTCGAAGTCCTGCGGGGTGCTCAGCTCGCGGCGCGGTCGAGCTGGGTCTGGAAGACGTCGCCGATGCGCTTGCGGTCCAACTTCAGATTCGGGCGCAGAAGCCCGTTCTCCCGCGTGAAGGCCTCCTGCGCGAACACCACGCGCCCCACGCGCAGCGACTGCCGCTGTCCTCCCACTTCCTCCACGTGGCGCTCGATGCGGCGCTTCGCCTCCACGTCGTCGGGGTTCTTGGGGAGCACCACCGCGACCAGGCACGTCAGGGTGCCGCCGCCGAACACCACGGACTTGGCCACCTCCGGGCAGCGGTCGATCTCCGCCTCCACCAGCTCCGGATGCACCTTCTCCCCGCCCGAGGTGATGATGATCTCCTTCTTGCGGCCCACCAGGTACAGGTAGCCCTCCGCGTCGAAGCGCCCCACGTCACCCGTGGCCACGCGGTTGCCGCCGATGAAGGTCTTCTCGTTCTCTCCGTCCGCGCACTCGAAGTAGCCGGTCGCGTACATGTGCTCGCGGTGGACGATGATCTCCCCATCCGGCGCCAGCTCCACCTTGGGACCCGGGAGCAGCCGGCCCACGCTCCCCAGCCGGTGGGCCTCGGCGGTGTTGAGGGAGACCGAGCCGCACTCGGTGACGCCGTAGGTCTCGAAGACGGGCAGGCGCATCAGCTCGAGCAGCTCCAGCGTGGAGCGCTTGGTGGGGGCCATCCCCGTCACCATGAAGCGCATGCGTCCACCGAGCGTCTCGTGGACCTCGCGGAAGATCCTCCGGGCCAGGGCGTCGCGCGCGGACCGGGAGGGCAGACGCCGGGCGATTCCTCCGAGGACCCGGGCCAGCAGCTGCTTCGAGCGGGGCAGGTTGCCGAAGCGGGTCTCGATCGCTTCGTAGAGCGTGGGCGGGGCCACCAGCGCGGTGGGCCGCAGCTCCTTCATCGCGCGGAACAGGTGGACGGGCTCCGTGACGATGAGGTCGAACCCGTACCAGAACGCCGCGTAGTACATCAGCCGCTGCTGGAAGTTGGAGATGGGCAGGAACAACAGCATCGAGTCATCGGAGCGGGTCCTCGCCGCGCGGACGAAGGCGTCCAGGCTCTCCTCGACCCCCCGGCGGTTGAGGACGAGCCCCTTCAGCCACCCCGAGGAGCCCGACGAGAAGACGAGCCAGGGCTGGTCGAAGCCCTCCGGGGGTGGCTCGGTGCCTCGCTCGATGGCGCGCACGCCGTCGTTGGGGCCATCGAGCGCGGCGAGGGCGGCGTTCGTGTGTCCCTCCCGTTGCCTTCCAGGGACCAGGAGCAAGGAGAGCTGGTAGCGCTCGAGCAGCTCGTCGGGAGGTCTCGCGGCGAAGTCGTCGGGGAACGCGACGGTGACGGCGCGAAGCTCGAGCAGCGCCAGGTCGTGGACCAGCCACTCGTAGCAGTTCGGTGCCCGGAGGCCCACGCGCATGCCTGGGCGGATGCCCCAGCGCTCCAGCGCGGCCCTCGTCGTCACGACGTCCTCGTGCACCTGCGCGTGGCTTCGGCGGACGACCTTGCCCTTCTCGAAGGTGATGACCTCGCGCGAGGGATGCTCCAGCAGGCGGGGCAGCATCCGACGCACGTCGATGGCGTCCATCGGCGTCTCCTCGTTCCGGGCGTGGCTCATGGGCCTTCCTCCTGGAGCGCCGCCCACTGTCGTTGGGCCTCCTCGGCGGGGAGCGCCTCCAGCTCCGCGAGCAGCAGGGCCACCTCGTCCTCACTCGCTGCATCCGCACGGGTCTGGACGATGACCACCGCGAGCCGCTCGACGGTGGGCGCCTCGAACACGCGTCGCAGGGGCAGCTCCGTCCCCAGCTCACCGCGGATGCGGGACACCAGTCGGGTCGCGAGCAGCGAGTGGCCTCCCAGCTCGAAGAAGTCGTCGTGGACGCCCACGCGCGCGACTCGCAGCAGCTCCGTCCAGAGCTTCGCCAGGGCTTCCTCCACGGGCGTCCTCGGCGCGACGAAGCGGTCCGCGCTCGCGGGCAGGACCTCGTCGGAGTCGGGCAGGGCGCGCCGGTTGAGTTTGCCGGTGGGCGTGAGAGGCAGGGCGTCCATCCGCACGAACGCAGACGGCACCATGTGCTCGGGCAGCGAGGCTCCGAGCCAGGCGCGCAGCTCGCTTGCGGCGAGGTCGCGGGCGTCCACCGTCTGGAAGAAGGCCACCAGCCTGGGGCGTCCTTCTCCATCGGGCCGGGTCGTCACCGCGGCCTCCTTCACCGCCGGGTGTTGCCGCAGCCGTGCCTCGACCTCGCCGGGCTCGACCCGATGGCCGCGAATCTTCACCTGCTCGTCCACGCGCCCCAGGAACTGGACGGTGCCGTCGCGCAGATAGCGTGCTCGGTCGCCTGTGCGGTACAGGCGCTCGCCGGGCCGGGATGGGTCGGGCGGGCCGGGGATGAACTTCTCCGCCGTCGCGACGGGGCGGCCCAGGTAGCCGCGCGCGAGCATCATCCCGCCGAGGTGCAGCTCACCTGGGACTCCCACGGGGACCTGTTGTCCCCAGCGGTCCAGCACGTGGAGCGTGGCGTTGGGGATGGGGCGTCCGATGGCGGGGAGCGCGGGCCACGACGCGGGAGGCCCTTCCAGCGTCAGCTCGCTCACCACGTGGGTCTCCGATGGACCGTATTGGTTGTGCAGCGTGGCCTGGAGGCGCGAGAACAGGTGGGCGATGGACGGAGTGATCTGGAGCTGCTCGCCCGCGGTGATGACCTCGCGCAGGCTGGCGGGGGTGCCACCCAGCTCCCGGGCCCGGTCCGCGAGCTGCTGGAGCGCGACGTAGGGGAGGAAGACGCGGTGGATGTCCTCGGTCGCGAGCAGGCGCCACAGCACCTCCGGGTCCCTGCGCTGCTCCTCCGTGACGAGGACCAGCGTGCCGCCCGCGCACCACGTGGAGAACAGCTCCTGGAAGGACACGTCGAAGCTCAAGGACGCGAACTGCAATGTCCTCGCGCCAAGGGGGAGCTGGGAGCGGGCCATCTGCCAGTGGAGCAGATTGACCAGCGGACGGTGCGGCATCGCCACGCCCTTGGGGGTGCCCGTGGAGCCGGAGGTGAAGATGACGTACGCCAGCGAGTCCGGTGACGGTGGTGCCCGTGGCGCGATGGGGCGGAGCGGGGCGGTGTCCTCTTCGTCGCAGTCGATGAGCCGGGCGAGGTCGACGGGGAGCCGCTCGCGTGTGCCCCGGTGGGTGAGCACCACGGGCACCTTCGCGTCGGTGAGCATGAAGGCGAGTCGCTCCTTCGGGAACCCGGGGTCCAGGGGCAGGTACGCGGCCCCGGAGCGCAGGACGGCGAGCACCGCCACCACCATCTCCAGCGAGCGCTCCAGGCAGATTCCGACGACGACCCCAGGCCCGGCGCCGAGTCCACGCAGGCGTGTGGCCAGGGCCTCCGAGCGTTCATCGAGCTCGCGGTAGGTCAGGGCGCGGGGGCCGAGGAGGACGGCTCGCAGGTCCGGGGTGCGCTCGGCCTGCCGCGCGAACAGCTCGTGCACGCACAGGTCCGGCGCGGGCGTACGGGGCGGATTCCAGCGCGCCAGCGCGGCCTGTTCCGCCGGGTCCAGCATGGAGAGCCGCGCGACGGGGAGGTCCGGTGTGGCGAGCGCGGAGGCGAGGAGGTTGCGCAGGTGGGACGCCATCCCGGCGATGGTCTCCGGGTCGAACAGGTCCGAGTTGTACTCGAGGCTCGCCTGGAGGGACTCCGAGGTCTCCGCGACGAACAGGATGAGGTCGAACTTGGCGGTGCCCGTGCCCATCGCGGGGGCACCGGAGGCCAGTCTCGCGCCCTCCGCGGACAAGGGTCGCCCCGTGTTCTGCAGGGCGAGCATCACCTGGAACAGCGGGTTGTACGCGAGGTTGCGTCCGGGGTTCAGCTCCTCGACCAGCTTCTCGAAGGGCAGGTGCTGGTGCGCGTAGGCGCCGAGCGACACCTCGCGGACGCGTGCGAGCAGTTGCCGGAAGCTCTCCTCGCCGGTGACGCGGGTTCGCATGGGGAGCGTGTTTGCGAAGAAGCCGATCATCCCCTCCAGCTCGGGACGCACCCGGTTCGCGATGGGGGAGCCGACCACCAGGTCGTCCTGCCCCGAGTAGCGGTGGAGCAGCAGGTTGAACGCCGCGAGCAGCCCCATGAACAACGTGCAGCCCTCGGCCTGGCAGAAGCGCAGCAGGGCCGCGGAGGGCAGGGTGAAGGGATGGAGGCTGCCTCGGAAGACCTGGACCGGAGGACGCGCCCTGTCCGTGGGCAGCGACACCACGGGCGGCGCGCCGCGCAGGTGCTCCTTCCAATAGGCGAGCTGACGTTCGAGCACGGAGCCCGTCAGCCACTGTCGCTGCCAGGCCGCGAAGTCCGCGTACTGGAGCTCCAGCGGAGGCAGCGATGCGGGTGTGCCCGTCCGGCCCGCTTCGTAGAGGACGCTCAGCTCACGGAAGAGCACGTCGGCCGACCAGGCATCGGCCACGATGTGGTGCACGGTGAGGAGCAGGACGTAGTCGTTGTCCGCGAGGTGCAGGAGCCGGGCGCGCAGCAGCGGGCCGCGTGAGAGGTCGAAGGGATGCTGCGCTTCGAGGGCGGCGAGTCGTTGGGCCTCGTGTTCTCGCGTGGCCTCGGGCCAGGCGCGCAGGTCGACGACTGGCAGGGCGACACTGCCTGGGGGCGCGATGACCTGGACCGGTTGTTGGTCCATCACGGTGAACGTGGTGCGGAGCGACTCGTGCCGGAGCACGAGGGCGTTCAGGCTCCCCTGGAGCGCGGCCACGTCGAGGGGGGCCCGAATCCGGAAGGAGGTGGGGATGTTGTAGAAGGCGCTGTTGGGTTCGAACTGGTCGAGGAACCAGAGGCGCTGCTGCGCGAAGGAGAGCGGGAGCGGGCGGTCCCTGGGCGCGGGGCGGATGGGGGGAGGACGGCCGGAGTCGTGGCCGAGTCGCTCGATGGTTCGCGCGAGCTGCGCGATGGTGGGCGCCTCGAAGAGCTGACGCAGGGGCAGGTCCACGCCGAACGCATCGCATGCGCGCGCCACGACCTGGGTCGCGAGCAGGGAGTGTCCACCCAGGCGGAAGAAGTCATCGTGGATGCCCACGCGCTCCAGGCTGAAGGCCTGGGCCCAGATGCGGGCGAGGGTTTCCTCCACGGGGTCACGCGGTGCCGAGTAGGGCGCTGCCGAGGCACCGGCGGTGTCTCGACGTTCGAGCTCGGTCAGCAGGGCTCGGCGTGCGTGCTCCTCTGTGGGGGCACGTGGAAGTGCGTCCAGGAAGAGGAAGGAGTCGGGCAGGGCGGAGTCGGGGAGTCGGTCCTCGAGGTGTTGTCGAAGGGCTTCGCGTTCCGAGGACGGGGCGACCACGGCGGCCACCAACTGCGAGCCCGGCCTGAGGACGACCGTGGCTTCCGTCACCTGGGGATGCGCACGCAGGGCCTGTTCGACTTCGCCCAGTTCGAGGCGTGTTCCGCGATGCAGGTGTCGCCCATCGCGTCGACCCACCCACTCGAGCCCTCCGTCGGGCAAGCGACGCGCGAGGTCTCCCGTTCGCACCAGGTTGTCGCGGGGGAAGGTGCGCTCGGGTGAGGAGAGATATCCGGAGGCGAGCTGCTCACCGGAGACGTACAGGTCCCCGACGAAGCCCGAGGGAACGGGGGACAGGGCTTCGTCGAGCAGGTGCAGGGTGGTGCCCGCCACGGGTGTACCGATTCGGGTGACGGGGCGCTCGGAAGGAGAGGGCGCCGCCACGGGACGGAGCGCGGCGATTCCGCCGACTTCTGTCCAGCCGTACACGTGGAGGACGCGACTGAGGACATCAGGAGGAAGCGAGCTCGTCAGCAGGGACTCCTCGTCGGGGCCGCCGGTCCACAACACGAGTCGGAGGGAGCGGAGGGACCAGGGGAACTCACGGCCCAGCTTCACGAGCATGGGCGTGGTCAACGCGATGACGGAGACCGAGTGCTCGCGCAGATGCATGGCCAGCTTGCGCGGAGTCAGGCTTCGCCCGCCTGACAGAGGCGCGAGCCGAGCACCGGCGGCGAGCGCGCCCAACAGCAAGAAGGGCGCGGCCTCGTCCCACGCCCCTTCGGGGAAGGAGAGGCAATCGTCGGGGCTCAGCCTCAGGTCAGGCAGTCGACATGCCGCCGCGAGGGCCGCGTGGCTCATCACCACGCCCAGCGGCCGGCCCTCGGGACCTGGACGAGGCAGGACGCAGGCAAGCCCATCGAGTGTTGCCGCCGGTGGGGCCGCGGGGCCTGGACGTGGCAGGGAGCGAGCGAACCCGTCGCGAATCGTAGGGATGGGCTCGTCTTCTTTCGCTGGTGCGAATCCAGCGGAGCGCGTCCCAGCCGCGAGAGGTGCCATGTCACCGGTGGGGGGCGCATCAGCGCTCAGGCAATGCTCCAGGAGGATGTGCCGTCCAGGGAGCCCCTGCAGCCGTGCGGCCTGATGTTGCTGGCAGAGGATGTGCGACGGGCGCAGCGCCTCCACGGTGGCGGCCAGTCGAGACGCGGGCTCGCTCGTGTCGAGCGGGATGAACGCTCCTCCTGCGCACAGCACACCGAGATGGGCCACCACCAGCTCCGGCGATGGCTCCACGAAGAGCCCCACCAACATTCCCGGCGAGACTCCCTGTGTCCGCAGCGCTCGGGCCACCAGGTCCGCGCGGTGGACCAGCTCGCCGTAGCTCAGCGCGTCCTCACCGGTCTGGACCGCGACGGCCTCCGGGTGGCTCATCGCTCTCGCGGACACCTGCTCGTGAACACGTTCGACGCTCGACCGGACCGGCACCTCCGGCAACGGCTGCGCTGCCTCGACTCGTCGCCGCGCCTCGGCGTCCAGCAGCGGCAACGACGCCGTCGTCCGGTCCGGTTCCTCCGCGATGCCCCACAGCAGCGCGTGGAAGCAGCTCGCGAGGCGGGCGATCATCTCGCCCTCGAACAGGTCCAGGTTGTACTCGAAGAACGCGTGAGCCCCGGCCTCCGCCTCCGTCACGCAGAGGGTCAGGTCGAACTTGGCCGTGCCGCTCGAATACAACGGCGGCGTGTCGGATGCCGGTGCCCGGCTCGCATCACGAGGCCCCGTGTTCTGCAGGACGAACATCACCTGGAACAACGGGTTGTGACCCAGGTTGCGCTCGGGGCGGAGCTCCTCGACGAGCTTCTCGAAGGGCAGGTCCTGATGCGCGAACGCCCCCAGCGTCATCTCCCGGACCCGCCCCAGGAGCTGCCGGAAGCTCGGCGTCCCCGAGAGGTCGGCGCGCAGCACCAGCGTGTTGGCGAAGAAGCCGACCAGTCCCTCCAGCTCCGGACGCATCCGGTTCGCGATGGGCGTGCCGATGCACACGTCCGTCTCACCACTGAGCCGATGGAGGAGGGTGGCGAAGGCGGACAGCAGCAACATGAAGCTCGTCGCCCCCTCCCTCCGACCCAAAACCCCCAACCGCTCCATCAGCGCGGGCTCGAGCGAGAAGACGTGAT
The DNA here is from genome assembly GCF_059738865.1 of Myxococcus sp. MH1. Taxonomy (NCBI): domain Bacteria; kingdom Pseudomonadati; phylum Myxococcota; class Myxococcia; order Myxococcales; family Myxococcaceae; genus Myxococcus; species Myxococcus sp. MH1. The sequence goes on from NZ_AP026947.1 coordinate 5,274,818, forward strand.
GACCACCCCGCTGACCCACCACCCGGGGACGTGGCCCATGGGTGGGCAGCGCCAACAGACTGGGCACCGACGCGAGCTGCTTCCGCCAGTACGCCAGGTGCCCCTCCAGCACCTCTCCGCGCAGCGTCTTCCGCTGCCACGCCGCGAAGTCCACGTACTGGAGCGGCAGCGCCGGGAGCGGCGAGGGACGTCCCGCCGAGAAGGCCTCGTACAGCCGCGCCAGCTCGTCGAACAACACCCGCATCGACCAGCCATCCGCGATGATGTGATGCAGCACCAGCACGAGCAGGTGCTCGGTGTCGCTCGACGAGTAGAGCGTCATCCGGAGCAGCGGCCCGCGCTCCAGGTCGAACGGTCGCCGACACTCCTCCATCGCCAGTCGCTGCGCCTCCACCGCGCGCGTGGCCTCGTCCTCGCCAGAAGGGCGCACCGCGGACAGCTTCAGCTCCAGCGCAGGCAGGACCCGCTGCACCGGCTCGCCGCGCACCAGGGCGAAGAGGGTGCGCAGGGATTCATGGCGCTGCACGAGCGCATCGAGACAGCGTTGCAACACCGCCAGGTCGATGGGCCCCGTCAGCCGGGTCACCGCCGGAAGATTGTACGTCGGGTTCCCAGGCTGGAAACGGTCCAGGAACCACAGCCGCGCCTGTGCATAGGAGAGCGGAGGCTCGGGGCGCGTGCCCTTGTCCCGCAGGGTCCGCGCCAACAGGGCTCTGCGCTCATCCGGCGAGAGCTGGGCGAGGGCGGGAGCGCTCATTTCGCCAGCTCCCCGCGCGCGGCCAGCTCCTCCAACATCGCCGACACCTCCGCGTCCGAGAGGTGGGCGACGTCCGCCAGCTCCGTGTCCCGCTCCAGCTTGGGAATGGCCGAGGCCACCGGCGTCGCCCCCTGTTCCGCCACCACCTTCGCGAGCGCCTCCACGGTGGGCGTCTCGAAGAGCCGGCGCAGCGGCACCTCCACCCCGTAGGCGTCATGGATGCGCGACACCACGCGCGTCGCCAGGAGGGAGTGTCCCCCCAGCTCGAAGAAGTTGTCGTGGACCCCGACGCGCGCGCGGCCGAGCAGCTCGGCGAACACGTGCGCCAGCTTCTCCTCCACCGCGCCACGCGGCGCCACATAGGCCGTCCTCGTCGCCGTATCGAGCTCTCCAGGGAGCGGCAGCGCGCGTCGGTCCAGCTTGCCGTTGGGCAGCAGCGGCAAGGCCTCCAGCGCCACGAAGGCGGTGGGCACCATGTGCTCGGGCAAGGTGCGAGACAGGTGGCGTCGCAGCGCGCCGGGCAGGTCCTCCCCGGGGCCGCCCACCACATAGGCTACCAGCCGTTTGTCGCCCGGCGTCACCTCGCGAGCCATCACCACCGCATGGCGTACGCACGGATGCGAGCGCAGCGCCGCCTCCACCTCGCCCAGCTCGATGCGGAACCCTCGAATCTTCTCCTGGTCATCCAGTCGCCCGAGGAAGTCGATGTTCCCATCCGCCCGGAAGCGCGCGCGGTCACCGGTGCGATATAGCCGCTGTCCGGGCTCGGTGCTGAACGGGTCCGGGATGAAGCGCTCCGCGGTCAGCTCGGGGCGCCCGAGGTAGCCGCGTCCCACGCCGATGCCGCCGATGAACAGCTCCCCCGGGAGACCGACAGGAACAGGCTCCAGCGTCGCGTCCAGGATGAACAACCGGGTGTTGTGGATGGGCTTGCCGATGGGCACCCGACCACCACTGCCAGTCGCAGGACACGTCCACGCGGACACCTCCACCGCCGCTTCGGTGGGGCCGTAGAGGTTGTGCAGCTCCGCCCGGAAGCGTGCGTGGAAGCGCGCCTCCAGGTCGGGCGTGACGGCCTCTCCGCTGATGATGACCTGCCGCAGGGTTTCGCAGCGCTCGACACCCCGGTGCTCCAGCAGGACGCGCAGCATCGACGGGACGAAGTGCGCGGCGGTCACCCGTTCAGCGGCCATCAGGTCGATGAGGTAACCCGGGTCGCGGTGTCCTCCGGGCTTCGCGATGACCACGGTGGCGCCCGTCATCAGCGGCCAGAACAGCTCGGTGATCGACACGTCGAAGCTGGTCGGCGTCTTGTGGAGCATCCTGTCGCGCCCATCCAACCGGTACGTCTGGCGCATCCAGGCCAGGCGGTTGGCGATGCCCGCATGGGAGTTCATCGCGCCCTTGGGGCGCCCGGTGGAGCCGGAGGTGTAGATGACATACGCGAGCTGCGCGGGGTGCACGGGCAGCGCCGGGTCGCTGTCCTGTTCGCGATCCACCTCCGCCCACTCCGTGTCCAGGCGGAGCACGCGGGCACGCGTCCCGGGCCGCGTCGACGCGAGGCTCGCCTGGGTGATGAGCACCGCGGGCGCGGAGTCCTCCAGCATGAAGGCCAGTCGTTCCGAGGGATACTCCGGGTCCAGCGGCACATACGCGCCACCTGCCTGCAGGATGCCCAGCAGCGCGACGAGCAGCTCCGGCGAACGCTCCATGCACACGCCCACCCGGACCTCCGGCCCCACGCCGTGACGCCCGAGGAAGCGCGCGAGCTGGTTCGCGCGGGACACGAGCTCCCGGTACGTCACCCGCTCCAGCCCGGCCATGAGCGCCACCGCCTCCGGTGTCCGCGCGGCCTGCGCCACGATGACGCGGTGGAGGAATCCCGGCTCCTCCCGGGACACGGTGGTGTCGTTCCACTCCACCAACAGCCGCCGCCGCTCCTCGTCGCCCAGGAGTGGAAGCCTCGAGATGGGTTGCGCCGGCGCAAGGACGATGGCGTGGAGCAGGGCGAGGAAGTGCGAGCCCATCCGCGTCACGGTCTCCGGCTCGAACAGCTCCGTGTCGTACTCGAACAGCGCGAATGCTCCACCGCGCGGCGCCTCCGCCACCGACAGCGTCAGGTCGAACTTGGAGGTCGTGGTCGGTACCCGAGGTGCTTCCGGTCCACCGGGAGATGCGCTGCCCTGGGGACGCTCCGCGCTCTGGAACGAGAACATCACCTGGAACAGCGGGTTGCTGCCCAGGTTGCGCTCGGGTTGCAGCTCCTCGACCAGCTTCTCGAAGGGAATGTCCTGGTGGGCGTAGGCGCCCAGCGTCACCTCGCGGACGCGCGCCAGGACGTCCTGGAAGCCGAGCGCGCCCGAGAGCTGGGTCCGCAGCACCAGCGTGTTGACGAAGAAGCCGATCAACCCCTCCAGCTCGGGTCGTCCCCGATTGGCGATGGGTGTGCCGACGACCAGGTCCTCCTGTCCGGTGGCGCGGTACAGGAGGACATCGAAGGCCGCGAGCATCACCATGAACGGCGTGGCCCCGACGCGCTGCCCCAGGGCCCGGAGCCTCTCATGCAGGTCGGCGTCCAGCGTCACCAGGTGCCCGGCGCCGCGGTGGGCCTGCATCAACGGACGCACCCTGTCCGTCGGAAGCTCCAGCCGAGGCGGCGCCCCCGCGAGCTGCGTCCTCCAATACTCGAGGTGCCGGGTGTAGACGTCGCCGCGGAGCAACTCCCGCTGCCAATGGGAGTAGTCCGCATACTGGAGCCGCGGCTCCGGCAGGGGCGAGGGCCAGCCCGCGCTGAACGCGTTGTAGAGCGCCCCCAGCTCCCGCAGGAAGACGCCCATGGACCAGCCGTCCGAGACGATGTGGTGCATCGTCACGAGCAGCACGTGGTCTGCCTCCGCCAGCGTCACCAACGAGACGCGCAGCAGCGGACCCTCGGCGAGGGAGAACGGGCGCAGGGCATCGAGCGCCGCCAGGCGTTGCGCTTCCGACTCGCGCTGCGCGGCGGGCATCGAGCGCAGGTCGGTGATGTCCAGCGTCACCTGTCGCGAGGGCGCCACGACCTGCATGGGCTCGCCGTCGACGGCCGTGAAGGTGGTCCGCAGCGATTCGTGCCTGCGCACCAGCTCGTCGAGGCTCTTGCGCAGGGCCTCCACGTTCAGCGCGAAGCCCAGTCGGAGGGGCGAGGGGATGTTGTAGACGGGGCTCGCGGACTCGAACTGGTGGAGGAACCACAGGCGGCGCTGGGCGTACGAGGCGGGGAAGACGAAGGCCTCGCGAAGCTCCGGGACCGCGGGTGATGAGGCCATGGTGGGCGTCACGCGGCTCGTGGGTGCTCACACCCCCGAGGTGGGCGCGTCCTTTCCGACGACGGGGATGGGGATGCGTCGTGCCTGCCTGTCGAGCGGCAGGAGGGCCGGCTCGGTGGACTTCACGCCGCTGTCCCGCGAGGCGTCGAGCGCCTGCGCCAGCGCGGCCACCGTGGGCCGCTCGAAGAGGGTGCGCAGCGGGAGCTCCACCCCGGCCGCGGCGGACAGCCGGGACACGATGCGGGTGGCCAGCAACGAGTGGCCGCCCAGGTCGAAGAAGTCATCGAGCACGCCGACGCGCTGAAGCTCCAGGACCTCGCCCCACACGCGCGCCACCAGGGCCTCGGTGGCGGTGCGGGGCGCAACCGGCTCCGCGCGTGCCCGGGCGAGCGCATCCCGACTCACGGCTGGAAGCGCACGGCGGTCCAGCTTCCCGTGCGAGGTCCTGGGCAGTGACTCCAGCGGAATGAACGCGGCGGGGACCATGTACTCCGGCAGCGCTCGCCGGAGAGCCCCCCGCAGGTTCGCCGGGTCGACCGACTGCCCCTCCTTGGGGACGACATATGCGAGCAGGCGCGCGCCATCGGTGCCGGCGCGCTCGGCCACCACCGCGGCGGCCTGCACCTCGGGTCGGCTCAACAGGGCCGCTTCGACCTCCGCGGGCTCAATCCGGTAGCCGCGGACCTTCACCATCTCGTCCGCGCGGCCCACGAAGCACAGGTCGCCCTCGCGCTGACGGCGCACCACGTCGCCGGTGCGGTACATGCGCGCGCCGGGCTCGGTGGAGAAGGGGTCCGGCAGGAAGCGCTCCCCGGTGAGGTCCGGCCGTCGGTGATAGCCGCGCGAGACACACGCGCCCCCCAGGTACAGCTCACCCGGGACGCCGAACGGGACGGGCTCCAGGTTCGCGTCCAGGACATACGTGCGGACGCCAGGCAGTGACCTGCCGATGGGCGGCGTGACCTGGAGGTCCTCGGGGCACAGCGCGCAGGTGCTCCAGATGGAGCCCTCGGTGGGACCGTAGACGTTGAACAGTCGCCGTCCACGCCCCCAGCGCGTCACCAGCTCCAGGGGACAGGCCTCTCCGCCCACCACCATCATCCGCAGCTCGGGAAGCTCCGCCCAGGGCAGCGCCGCCAGCGAGGAAGGGGGCAGCGTGACAGCGTGGATGCGCTGCTCCTTCAGCAGCTCCAGCAGCGGGGCTCCAGGCAGCAGCGCCTTCGTCGGCGCCAGATAGAGCGTCCCGCCCGAGCGCAGCGCCAGCAGCAGCTCGAACAGCGAGACATCGAAGGTCCACGCGGAGAACTGGAGGATGCGGGCCGAGGGCGGCAGATCGAAGAGGCGCTGCTCGGCCTCGGCCGCGTTGCACACGGTGCGGTGGGCCACCGCCACGCCCTTGGGGCGCCCCGTGGAGCCGGAGGTGTAGATGACATACGCCAGGTTGTCCGGTGTGGCCTGGGGACGCAGGTCGCTTGGGTCCTCGTCCTCCAGCGCGTCCCAGAGCGTGTCCACCGTGAGCCGTGTTCCCGGGAAGGGCGGCAGCCGCTCGCATAGCGCCTCCTCCGTCACGACGAGCCGCGCTCCCGAGTCCTCCAGCACATACGCCATGCGGTCCTGGGGATGTGCCGGGTCCAGCGGGACGTAGACACCCCCGGCCTTCCAGAGGGCCAGCACGACGACGACCAGGTCTGGTGAGCGCTCCATGCACACGCTCACGGGGACCTCCGGGCCAACGCCCAGCGCACGCAGGCGTCGCGCCAGCTGGTTCGACCGTGCATTGAGCTGGCCATACGTCAGCGTGCGACCAGGTGACTCCAGCGCGAGCGCCTCCGGGCGGAGCCTCGCCTGTCGCTCACAGAGCTGATGGAGCAGCTCGAAGTCCGGCGCGTCGCCTTCGTCGCGCGGGACGTCGTGTGCTTCGCCATGCGGGCTCATCGAGAGCCGCGAGATGCGCCGCTCCGGATGGGACGCCGCGCTCGCCAGGAGGGCCTGGAGGTTCTCCGCGAGGCTCACCAGGGTGGGCGCGTCGAACAGGCTGGTGTTGTACTCCAGGGCCATGAGCAGCCCGCCGTCCGTCGTCTCCATGGCGCACACGGTGAGGTCGAACTTCGACGTCCCGGCGCTGAACTGCGGCGCGGCGAAGCGGGTGCTCGCCTCCAGGTTCGCCTGCGCGTTCTGCAGGATGAACATCACCTGGAAGAGCGGGTTGTGGGACAGGTTGCGCTCGGGCTGGAGCTCCTCCACCAGGCGGTCGAAGGGGAGCTCCTGATGCGCGAAGGCCTCCAGCGTCACGTCCCGTACTCGGGCCACCAGCTCACGGAAGGTCGGGTCCCCCGACAGGTCCGCGCGCAGGACCAGCGTGTTGACGAAGAAGCCGATCAACCCCTCCGTCTCCACCCGGGTCCGATTGGCGATGGGCGCGCCCACCACCACGTCCGTCTGTCGGCTGTAGCGCTGGAGCAGCACATCCACCGCCGCCAGCAGCGTCATGAAGAGCGTGGCGTTGAGCTCGCGGCCCACGGCGCGAAGCCCCTCCACCGTGGAGGCTTGAATCGGGAAGGTGTACGTGGCGCCTCGGAACACCTGCACCGGAGGGCGCGGCCGGTCCGTGGGCAGGTCCAGCAGGGTGGGCATCCCCGCCAGCCGCTGCTTCCAGTAGGAGAGGTACCGTCGCAGCACGTCGCCGCGCAGCCAGTCGCGCTGCCACACCGCGAAGTCCGCGTACTGGATGGGAAGCTCCGGGAGCGGTGATGGCTGGCCGGCGCTGAACGCGGCATACAGCGCGGAGACCTCGCGCGCGAGCACGCCCATCGACCAGCCATCCGAGACGATGTGGTGCATGCCCAGCACCAGCACGTGGTCGTCCTCGGCCAGTCGGAAGAGGGTGGCGCGCAGCGGTGGCTCCTCGGTCAGGCGGAAGGGGCGGTGGGCCTCGATGGCGGTGCGTCGCGCGGCCTCCGCTTCTCGCTGCTCGGGGGGAAGCTCGCTCAGGTCGACCACCGGCAACGTGAGCGCGCGGTGCGCCGCCACGCGCTGGGTCGGCTCCCCGTCCTGGAGGACGAACGTGGTCCGGAGCACCTCGTGACGGCGCACCACCTCGCTCAGCGCCTCCTCCAGCCTGGAGGGCCAGAGCAGGCCCCGGAAGCGCGTGGCGAGCGGCAGGTTGTAGAACGGATTGCCCGGCTCCAACTGCTCCAGGAACCACAGCCGCTGCTGCGCGAAGGACAGCGGGGGTGGGCCGGAGTCCCCGGGTCGCCTCGGGATGCGGTCCGGCGCGGCGGTGGGCCTGAGCAGGCGACGCTCCAGCAGGGCGCGTTTCTCGGGCGAGAGGTTGGCGATGCGCTCGCCGACGCGCTGGCTCATGTCACGCGCTCCACTTCTCCGGACAGGCCATCCACCTGGCGCGGGTCCTCGAAGAACCGCTCCATCACCTCGGCCACGAGCGCGGGCCGGTCATAGAGGCAGTAGTGCGTCCCGGCGTGGACCTCCAGGTAGCGTCCGTCGGCAAAGCGCCGAGCCACTTCACAGGCCGCCGCGGACGAGGCCACCCGGTCCAGCTCACCTCCCAACAGCAGCACGGGCGCGCGGACCTCCCGGGCCCGGGCCCGGACGTCATAGGCCCAGAAGTCGATGAGCTGCCGGGCGTAGTCGAGCGTCGACGCCTCCGTCCGGAACGGCGCCAGCACCTCCGTCTCGAGGTCCCGGTTCATCCGGGTGAGGACCTCGGTGGAGTCGGGCGGGTGCGCGCTCGCGCGGGTCCGCAGGGAGTTCATTACCGAGGACACCATCGCAGGGCGCCGGTCGAGCATCCGGAACAGCGGCTCCAGCGTCTCCTCGTAGTCGGTGTCCAGCTCCTTCGGGCCGCCGTCGCACTTGAACGACGGATTGAGGAACACCGACGAGACGACGGCGTCCGGGTGCCGGAGGCTGAACTCCACCGCCACCGAGGCGCCGGTGCACCAGCCCACCAGGTGGCAGCGGGAGACACCCTCCGCGTTGAGCACCGCCGCCAGGTCCTTCACCTGGTCCTCGAGGAGCAGAGGGCGCGTCGCTTCCCGTGGCTCCCAGAGCAGGACGCGGCGTCCCTTGGAGAGCAGACGCTCCACCAGCCGCGCCCAGTAGCGCAGGCCCTGTCCCAGCGCATTGAGGATGACCACCGGGGGCTCCCCCATGCCTCCGGAGAGGCACGTCAGCTCCGAGTCGCCACCGACGGCCACTGTCGAGCGTCGCAGCGAGGACCAGAGCGTGTCGACCCGCCGCCGCCGCTCCGCGTGGGCCACGTCCTGGGCCTTCCTCACGGCGCGGAACATCGAGCGCCAGGCCCTGGGCTCCATCGTCAGCGCTCGCGGCTCCACGCCCGCGAAGGCGTAGAGCTCCTCGGAGCCCCGAGGTGGTGACACGTGCAGGTGTCGCTCGAAGTCCCGGAGCCGCAGCTGGAACAGCCGGTCCACGGGCGCCAGGGATTCATGCGGACCGACGGCGAGCAGGCTCAGCCCATACTCCAGGCCCAGGTGCTCGCAGAGCTCCGCGAAGGGAAGGGGCACGGGCGCGACGAGGTCGAGGACGCGGCCTCGGGTGTCGGGACGGCTCGCCAGTCCGCGCGACAGCTTCACGGCGTGGTGGACCGGCAGGACGCTCGGTTGCGCGTCGATGGGGGCGCGTACCCGCAGCGCGTGGTGGTCGAAGTACCCGGGGGCACGCTCCTCGACCTCGTGCTTCAGCGTGTGCAGGGCCGAGAGCAGCGGCAGCAGCCCTTCACTCCAGCCCGTGCCTTCCTCGGAGGGCACGCCCAGCAGGAGCCCCGGGCGGAACAGCCGCCAGGGGATGTCCCGTGCCCCGCACGGCCCTGCGAGCTGACGCTCCAGCTCCTCCGTCGACACGGAGGGTTGGCTCACCAGGTTCAGCTCGCCGATGCGCGAGCGCGGCAACACCTCCAGGGCCGCCGACGACAGACACCACAGCTCGTCCACCGGTGCGTCCCACGCCCCTGGAACGACCCAGCGCAGGCGCGTGGCCAGCAGCTCCTCGCGGACGCCCTCCGACATCGTCGGCGCGAGGTGTCTCGCGGCGTGACGGATGGCCTCCAGGGGCCCCGTGCGGGCTCCCTGGAGCGGCGGGCTCGACACCCCACAATGGACGAGCTCTCCCGGCTCCCGGGGCGACAACAACGCGTCCGCCACCAGGTGGCTGCCGAGGAGGCTCTCCACTCCGAACATCAGCACCGTGCGGCTCACGGAGCGCGCTCGGGCTACTTCGGGGGAGCGGGGGGCGGCGTGGGCTTCCTGCTGGGATCCGGCTCGATGCGCTCAGCACCTCCCGAGGGCGTGTCGCTCTTCCCCAGCACCCCCGGGTCGTTCAGCCAATAGCCATACATGGCGATGTGATGAAAGGTCTGCGACCAGGCCATCAGCGCAATCGAGTCCAGGGCATGGACATCCGTGTTGGCCATGACCTTCTCGACCGCGGATTTGTAATCCTTCAATGCATTCAGATAACGCTGGGTGAGGTCGACGTCCTTCCAGGCGTCGTCGATCCGCTGGCGATGCTCCGCGTGGGCCGTGGCGTAATCCTTGCCACCGTCCCAGGGTTGCTGCGCGGCCATGAAGATCCGCCGCTGGGCCTCGTTCGAGGACCCTCCCAGTTCGAGCATGAATGCGTTGTAGGCGGACTCCAATTGCTTGTAGACGGAGTCCGCGGAAGCCCCAGGCCGCCCATTCGCCATGAGTCCCTCCCGGAAAGTTGGAGGATGCTATTGTAAAGGATTGTCACGGTCAATGCGTCGCCAGGGGTGGAGTGTCTTCTTTTGGAGAGAGCAGCCATGGAGTCATTGATTGCTCGGTTGCGGCAGTCCATCGGACCGGAGTCTGTCTTGACGGGGGTGGATGCCACCCGGCGGATGGCGCCGGGGAGCCGGTCATCCGTGCTGTTGCTGCCCCGTGACACCGAGGACGTGAGCCGGGTGCTCGCGCTGTGTCATCAGGCCCGTCGGCCCGTGGTCGCGCAGGGGGGGCTGACGGGGCTGGTGCACGGCGCCGTGTGCGGGGTGGACGAGGTGGCGCTCGCGTTCGACCGGATGCGGCGCGTCGAGGAGGTGGATGTGCTCAATCGCTGCCTGACGGCGCAGGCCGGAGTGCCGTTGCAGGCGGCGCAGGAGGCGGCGGAGGAGGTGGGGTTGATGGTGCCCGTGGACCTGGGGGCTCGCGGCAGCGCCACCGTGGGAGGCACCGTGGCCACGAACGCGGGCGGCACGCGCGTGCTGCGCTTCGGGATGATGCGGGAGGCGGTGCTGGGCCTGGAGGCGGTGCTGGCCGACGGCACCGTGGTGGACTCGCGCGGGAAGATGCTCAAGAACAACGCGGGCTATGACCTGAAGCACCTGTTCATCGGCTCGGAGGGCACGCTGGGGCTGGTGACGCGGGTGGTGCTGCGGCTGCGGCCCATGCCCAGGGGGCACCACACGGCGCTGGTGGCGGTGGACGGCTTCGAGCGCCTGGCCCGCTTCCTCGGGGTGATGGAGGCGGGACTCCAGGGCGAGCTCACCTCGTTCGAGGTGATGTGGCGCTCGTTCTACGACTTGATGACCACGCCTCCCTCGCGCGGCCGGCCCATCCTCCCCGCGGGGTGTGAGTACTACGTGCTGGTGGAGACCATGGGGCCCCGGGCGGAGGAGGGCGGCGAGACGCTGCTGTCGGCCCTGGCCCAGGCGGAGTCGCAGGGGCTCCTCGCCCACTCGGCGGTGGCCACCAGCGCCTCGCAGCGCCGCGAGATGTGGAGCCTGCGCGAGGAGCTGGACCCGCTCAAGCGCACCGGCCCCGTCTTCTCCTACGACGTCAGCCTGCCCCTCGACGCGATGGAGGACTATGTCGCGCGGGTGAAGGCGCGGCTCGCGGAGCGCTTCGGCGCCGCGCACCACTGCCATGTCTTCGGACACCTCGCGGATGGGAACCTGCACCTGTCCATCGGCGCGGGAGGCTCGGACGCGCACGGCGACGTCGACGACATCGTCTATGGGACGCTGGAGCGGCAGACGAGCTCGGTCTCCGCGGAGCACGGAATCGGGCTGCTCAAGAAGGGGCACCTGTGGCGCTCGCGGAGCGAGGCCGAGCTGGCCGTGATGCGCGTGCTCAAGCAGGCCCTGGACCCGCATGGCATCCTCAATCCGGGCAAGGTGTTCGAGCTCCACCGCCCGGAGTGAGCGGGCGCGTCAGGGATTCGGGACGGAGGCGAGCGCCTCCGCCAGCAGCTCGCGGGCCGCCAGCGGCCCCACGGTGATTCGCACGAGCTGACCGAAGGGCTCCGAGGGATGGCGCACGAGGATGTCCTTCTCGTCCAGCCAGCGCGCGACCGCTCGGGCCCGCGTGGTGCCGCCGAAGTCGAAGCTCACGAAGTTGGCGGAGCTGGGGAGCACTGTCGCGCCCACGCGCCGGGCCAGCTCGGCGTAGTGCTCCCGTCCCTCGCGCGTCGCGCCAATCACCTGGCCCAGGAAGTCGACATCCCGCCAGGCCGCCAGCGCCAGCTCCTGGGAGAGCTGACTCACCGCGAAGTGCTGACGGATGCGGTCCAGCGTCGACACCTGCTCGGGAGACGCGAGCGCATAGCCCACGCGCGCGGCCGCCAGGCCATGGGCCTTGGAGAACGTGCGCAGCCGCACCAGGTTGGGGCGGCTGCGCGTGAAGGGGAGCACGCTGCCCGGGTCTGCGAACTCGACGTAGGCCTCGTCGAGCAGCAGCAGGCACTCCTCGGGGAGCTGGTCCAGCAGCCGCTCCAGCTCCGCGGGGCCATGGTGCGTGCCCGTGGGGTTGTCCGGATTGGCCAGATACAGCAGCTTCGCGCGCTGTCGTCGCGCGGCGTCGACCAGCGCGTCCAGGTCGTTCCATCCGGCGCGGGTGTACGGCACGTGGACCAGTCGCCCGCCACAGCCGCGCACGTAGTAGTCGAAGCTGGGGTAGCCGCCGAGCGAGGTCACCGCGGTGTCGCCCGGGTCCAGGTAGGCCCGCGAGAGGAGGCCGAGCAGCCCTTCGATTCCCTCCGCCACCACCACGTGCTCGTGCGTCAAGCCCCGGCCCTGGGCGATCGCCGTCCGCAGCTCGAACTGCGCGGGGTCCGAGTAGTAGGGCAGCTCACCGCCGCGCGTGGCCAGCACCCGCGAGACGGCGGGGGACACGCCGAACAGACACTCGTTGGCGCCCAGCCGGACCCGGTAGGGGCGCCCCCGCTTGCGCTCCAGCTCCCGCCGCCCCGGGAACGGCTGCGACAGGTTCAGCGAGGCCACCAGATGGGAGAAGGAGGGAGGCATCGTCAGTCCTTGATCATCCCGACGAGGATGCGGCGCTGGCCCCGGTACTGGCGGCGGCCGTGCATGGCCAGGACGTTGTCGAGCAGCAGCACGTCACCGCGCTCCCAACGCAGGGGGACCTCCGACTGCTCGAGCACGTCCCAGACGTGCTCCGCGTCCTCGGCGGACACGCGGGTGCCGTCGCGGTGGAAGCAGTGGTCCATCAGCTCCGGCGTCTCGGCCATCTGTCGCCGCAGGTCCGCCGCGTCCGCGGAGCGGCCATCGCGCAGCGCCCAGCGCACCATGCACTCCGGCATGTGGTAGTGGACCTGGTTCGCCCAGACGCGCTCCCCGGTGCGCGGGTGGGCCTTGAAGGCGGGGAGCACCTGCTGCCACAGCAGCATGGACTCGTCCGGGCGCCACTCCACCTTCCATTCCTTCTCACGCGCGATGCGCTCCACCTCGTCCCGGTCCGTGGTGAGGAACACCTGGTTCCAGGGACGGGGGATGCTGTTCTCCTCGCCGGTGGACGGGCTGCGCAGGGCGCGCCGCACGCCGACCCCCTGGGCGTCGAACCGCGCGCGCACGCCCGCGTCCAGCCGCTCGGTCACCTTCCGCGCGTCGGCGAGGGGTGTCTCGCCCATCTCGTCGGGGGGCACCTCGCAGAACAGCGCCAGCGCGTCGGGGCGGCTGGCCTGGTAGGCCATCTCCTGATGCAGCGCGAGCGAGTGCGTCCCCGGCAGTCCGGACGCCGTGGTGACGCGGCCGTGGACGACCTTGCGAGGCGCCGTGCCGCCCACGTACTCCATCAAGTCATTGGCGATGGCGCCCAGCACGTCCGCGAAGGCCGGCGCGGAGTCCAGCGCCTGGAAGCCGCGCACCAGCACCGCGCCATGTCGGTCCCGGGCGGCGTTGAGCGCGCCCTTGTGCTCGCGCAGCCAGTCCACCATCTGCTCGCGCGAGGCGTCCTGTCCCTGGGTGATGCGCCAGACCCGGGGGAGCGGCTCGTCACCCACGAAGGTCTCCTCGAAACGAATCACCGTGCGCCTCCTCGACTCGATGGAACCTTCTCCAGCAGGTGACGCAGCGCGGGCGGGTCCTCCTCCAGGAGGTCCTTCTGGATCCACGCCACGTTCTCGAAGTGGTCGCCGAAGGTCGCCACGCCCGGCAGCAGGGCCATGGGCCGGAAGCCCGCCTGCAGACAGCCGGAGATGCTGACCACGTTCTTCTCGAACGCCAGCGACACCAACGAGCGCAGCCCGCGCTTGCGGGCCTCGGATACCAGACACGCCAGGAGCAGGCCGCCGATGCCGCTCGCGCGATGCGTCTCGTCCACGTACGCGGAGATCTCCGCGATGCCCGGGTAGGACGGCCGGACGGCGAAGGGGATGAGCGAGCACCAGCCCTGCACGTCACCGGACGGTGTCTCGTAGACCCACGCGCCGAAGGGCGCCTGGAAGCGCTTGAGCCACGCGACGCGGTCCTCGGCGGTGACGGGCTTGTTCACCGGGACGGCGTAGATGCCCGGCTTCATCGCCTGGTTGTAGATGCGCGCCAGCGCGGGCGCGTCTCGCTCCTCGGCGGGCCTCATCATGTCAGCGTCCTCTGGAAGACGAGGGTGTCACGCCACTCGGCGCCCACGGGCACCACGCCCTTGAGCCAGCCCACGTTGCGGAAGCCCTGGCGCACACACCACGCGATGAGGAACGCGGGCGTGGGCTGCACGAGCACCACCAGCGCCCGCAGCTCCAGCGCGCGTGCCCGGGCCAGCGCGTGCTGCGCCAGCTCCCGGCCGATGCCATGGCGGCGCTTGGGCTCATCGACGAAGAGCGCCACCTCCGCGATGGTGTCGTAGATGTCGCGTTGCGTGTGGCTGGTCAGGGCACCCCAGCCCGCCAGCTCGCCCGGCGTGTCCTCCCACACCCAGGACTCCAGCGGCCGGGGCCCGCCGGAGAGCCGCGCCCCCAGCTGGTCGGCGGTCAGCTCCGCCGGTCCCCAGGTGGAGCCACCTCGCGCAATCTCCGCGTTGCAGATGCGGACCGCGGCGGGCAGGTCGGTGGGCTCCAGTCGTCGAATCGCTCCCATGCCATCCTCCTCCCGCTAGCTCTGACCGACGAGGGGCAGCTGCTCCTTCTGCCAGAGCTCACGGGTGGCCTTGCGTCGTATCTTCCCGCTGGTGGTGCGCGGTATTGCCCCGGAGGTCGTGAGCAGCACTTTGTAGGTGGTGAGCTCATGCTCGTGGACCACCGCGCGTCGCACCGCGCCGACGACGTCCGCCACGTCCAGGCCGGCGACCTGGTCCTCGCGCACCTCGCACGCGATGACCAGCTGCTCCTGCTCCCGCGAGCCCGCCAGCGTGAAGGCGGCCGAGTGTCCCCGGCGGATCGCGGGGTGGCTCTTCTCCGCCGTCAGCTCCAGGTCCTGGGGGTAGAAGTTGGAGCCCCGGATGATGAGGATGTCCTTGAGACGACCGGTGATGAACAGCTCGCCGGTGTCGTCCATGCAACCCAGGTCCCCGGTGCGCAGCCACGTGGCGCCGTCCTCGCCGACGATGCGGGCCTCGAAGATCTCCCGCGTGGCGTCCGCTTTCTGCCAGTACCCGTGCGCGACGTTGGGGCCGTGCACCCAGATCTCCCCCACGTGCCCGGGGGGGAGCCGCTGGTGCGAGTCGGGCGCGACGATGGCCAGCTTCTCGCCGGTGAGGGCCCTGCCGCAGCCGACCAGGTCCTGCGAGCGCTCACCGGGCGCGGGCGCCAGCGCGCGATCCTTCTGCAGTGACTCACGCCCCACGTTCCACAGCCGGGGCGGACTGCCGCGCTTGCCCACGGAGATTTGAAGGGTGGCCTCCGCCATGCCGTAGGTGGGGCGCGGCGAGAAGCGGGGGAGGCCGTGGGCGGCGAAGACCTCCGCGAAGCGGGTGATGGTGCTGGCGCGCACGGGCTCGGCGCCGTTGAGCGCCAGCTCCCAGCACGACAGGTCCGTGCCCTTCATCCGCTCCGCGTCGTACTTCTCCAGGCACAGGTCGTAGGCGAAGTTCGGCGCGATGGCCATCTCCGCTCGGTACGTGCTGATGGCGCGAGGCCACGACAGCGGATGCGCGACGAAGGCCTGGGGCGACATCAGCACGCACTGCGCGCCGACGTACGCGCCCTGGAGGGCGTTAAAGATGAGCCCCATGTCGTGGTACATCGGAATCCACCCGACGCGCGTCGCGTGGCGCCACAGGTCGCCGCCCTGGCTGATCATCTCCACGTTCGCGCACAGGTTGCCGTGGCTGACCATCACGCCCTTGGGCGCCGACGTGGACCCGGACGTGTACTGCAGGAGTGTGATGGCGTTCGGGTCCGGCTCCCTCACCGCGAGCGGCGGCCCGCTGTCGTCGGTGGCGTTCGCATCCACGCCCAGCCACTCCATGCTCCGGGCGGCGGGCACCTGCGCATAGGCGGCGCTCACGGCCTCGCGAGCCGCGGCGGTGGTGAGGCCGAGCCTGGGCGCGCAGTCCTCGACGATGGAGATGCTGGAGTCGCGCAGGCGCATCTGGCGCGGGAGGATGGTGGGCACCGCCACGATGCCCGCGTACTGGCAGGCGAAGAAGGCGACGAGGAACTCCAGGCCCGGAGGGAAGGCCAGGAGCGCGCGCTCACCGGGGCCCGCCTTCGCGGCCATCACCCTGGCGAGCGCGGTGGCGCGTCGGTCCAGCTCCGCGTACGTCAGGACGGCGGCCTCCTCCCCGCGCTCGCCCAGGAAGACGTAGGCGCGGTCCTCGGGGTGGTCGGAGGCATGGGTGCGCAGCGCGGTGACGAGGGAGGGGTAGCGGGTCTGCATGGAAGCCTCGCGCAAGCAGGTCGTGGGGAACGGGGGACTCAGCCCGGCATCCGGGCGCCAGCGGTGGGCTCGGCGGCGGGCTCGTCGAGCGCCTCCAGGCGCTGGATGCGGCCGGCGATGCGCTCGGCGTCCGGGCGCTTCACGTCCCAGACGAGCCCCACCGCCTCCATGACGCGGATGATCCAATAGCCCGGGTCCAGCTGGTACCAGCGGAACCCGAAGTTGGCCGAGTCCGGGAACGCGTGGTGGTTGTTGTGCCAGCCCTCGCCCCAGGTGATGAGGCCGAAGAGCGCGTTGTTGTGGCTGTGGTTGTCCTTCATCTTGAACATCCGCGTGCCGAACATGTGCGTCAGCGAGTTGAGCGCGGACACCTGCTGGGCCACCACGAACTGGCGCACCACGCCGCCCCACAAGAAGCCGGTGAGCGCACCCAGCCAGCTCTGCGTCAGCGCGCCGGCGATGACGCCGGGCAGGACGAGCCCCAGCACCGCCCAGCGCAGGTAGCCCCGGTCCGCCTTCATGATGGCCTTGTCGGCCAGCAGGTCCGGCACGTAGTGCACCACGTTGGGGTACTCGTGCTTGAGCATCCAGCTGAAGTGCGAGTACCAGAGGCCCTTGAGGCGCAGGCGCCACGTCTGGCCGAACAGGTTGGGCGAGTGCACGTCGCCCTCATGGTCCGCCAGCTCGTGGTGGCGCCGGTGCTGCGACGTCCAGGTGATCATGGAGCTGCGCGCCGCCATGCAGCCGAAGACGGTGAGCAGCACGCGCACGGGCGTGCTCGTCTTGAAGGCGCGATGGGTGAACAGCCGGTGGAAGCCGATGCTGACCGAGAAGCCCGTCAGCGCCCACATCACCGCGAACAGGGTGAGGTCCAGGGCCGTGGGCGGCCGGACGGTGAAGGCGAGCCACAGCGCGCCCACGGTGCCCAGCGTGGGGAGGATGTCGAAGAGGATGAAGTGGCGGCGCTGCAGCTTGTGCAGATACGGGCTGCTCACCGCCTTCTTGTCCCGCTTGCCTGCGACCTGCTCGACGTGGGCCATGGGGCTCCTCCGCGTGCTACGTCATCCTCAACACCAGGCGTCCCTGGACCTGCCGCTGGCGCAGCGCGGTGATGGCGCCGTTGACGTCGTCCAGCGTCCTGCTCTCCACCAGCGGCCGCACCTTGCCGGCGGCCACCAGCGCCAGCGCCTCGCGCACGTCCTGCCGGGTTCCGATGAGCGTCCCGCGCACCGACAGGCCCTTGATGACCAGGTCGAACACGGACAAGGGCAGGGGCTCCGGCGCCACGCCGACCACCATCAGCGTCCCGGCCCGCCGGAGCATCCGCGCGCCTTGCTCCATCGCCTTCGCCGCGCCCGTGGTGACCACCACGCCATGCGCGCCGCCCCCGGTGCGGTGGACGATGCGGTTGACGGGGAACTCCTTCTCCGCGTTGACGGTGAAGCTCGCCCCGAGCGACTCGGCCAGCGCCGCCTTCTCCGCGCTCACGTCGACGGCGGCGACCTTCAACCCCAGCGCCGTCGCGTACTGGATGGCCAGGTGGCCCGCGCCGCCCACGCCGGAGACGACGACCCACGAGTCCGGCCGCGCGCCGAGCGTCTTCAGCGCCTTGTAGCTCGTCACGCCCGCGCAGAGGATGGGCGCCAGCTCCTCCATGGAGGGCCCGTCCGGCAGCGGCACGGCGAAGGACTCGGACACCACGCAGTAGTCCGCGTAGGTGCCGTTCACGTTGTAGCCGGTGCCCACCTGGCGCACGCACAAGGGCTCGTGGTCCGTGGCGCAGTCCTCGCACGTGCCGCAGGCGGAGTTCAGCCAGAACACGCCGACGCGGTCTCCCTCCTTGTGCGAGCGCACGCCCTCGCCCAGGCCCGCGACGTAGCCGGTGGCCTCGTGACCCAGCACCACCGGGAAGCGGGGCTTCTTCATCGGCCACTCGCCGTCGAGGATGCTCACGTCCGTGTGGCACACGCCGCTGGCGGCGATTCGCACCAGCACCTCGCCGGGGCCGGGCTCGGGGATGGGGACCTCGCGCAGCTTCAGGGGCTCGCCGATGGCCTCCGCGAAGGCGGCGCGCATGAGCTTCATGATGCGGACCTCAGGGGCGTGGGAGTGGACGCGGACAGCGTCGCGCGGACGCCCTCCACGATGGAGGTGATGAGCACGGCCTGGCCCTCCTTGCCGAAGAAGTGGCCGCCCGGGAGCACCCGCCGGGTGAAGGTGCCGCCCGCCAGCTCGGACCAGGCCTCCCAGTCCTCGCGGACCACCAGGTTGTCGTGCTCTCCGATGAACGTGTGCAGCGGGAACGGCAACGGAGGCTCGCGCCGGTACGCGTACTCGTCCGACAGGGCGAGGTCCGCGCGGATGGTGGGCAGGTAGTACTCGCGGCGCTTCGCGGTGCCGAGCAGCCCCGGGGGGATGCCGCCCAGCGCGTGGAGCCGGTCCACCAGCGCCAGCTCCGGCAGCGTGTGCAGCTCGTGCGCGGGCCGCAGCGGCTTGTGCGGCGCGCGGCGGCCGGAGATGAAGAGCGCCAGCGGCGGAGGCTCCTGCTGGCGACGCAGCTCGCTCGCCAGCTCGAAGGCGATGAGCGCGCCCATGCTGTGCCCGTAGATGACCAGGGGCAGGTCCAGCAGCGCGCGCACCTGGGCGAACAACGGAGGCAAGACCTCTTCCACCCGCTCACACGGCGGCGTGTCCCTGCGGTCCTCGCGGCCCGGGAGCTGGACCTTCACCAGCTCCAGCCAGTCGGGCAGGACGGCGCGCCAGCCATTGAAGCTGGAGGCGCCGCCGCCCGCGTGGCCCAGGCACAGCAGGCGCGCCGAGGGCGGAGCCGTGCCCTCCGCGTGGCGCAGCCAGGGTGAGTGGATGGACATGGCTCAGGCGCCCCGGGGACCCCAGTGGTCGGTGCCGTTGACGGACCAGTGGGGCGAGATGGGCCGCAGCATGAAGCGCAGCAGGTGCTGCTTGCCCAGGCGGAAGCCCATGGAGGTGAGCTTGAAGTAGCGCTCCGTGCGCGCCACCGTCTCCTCGCCGACGAGCTTCACCGCCTCCGCGCGATGGCGGCGCAGGTTGGTGGCCCACCGGTCGTACGTGCGCGCGTAGTGGAGCCTGTCGTTGCGGAAGGCGACGATCTCGAACAGCCCCTCGGCCGCGGCCACGATCTCCCCGAGGAAGGGCAGGTCCGAGTCCGGGAAGATCTCCCGGTTCATGAAGTCGCTGGCGTCCTCGCGCCGCATGTCCCCGAAGGCGATGGTCTGCAGGGACAGCCGTCCGGACGGCGTGAGCCACTTGTGGCAGCGCGCGAAGAAGTCCGCGTAGACGGCGACCTTCTCCTCGGGCGTCTCCTCGCGCTTGGCGAAGTGCTCCAGCGCGCCCACGGAGATGATGGAGTCGTAGGGCCGGGCGGGCTCGTGCGTGGCCCAGTTCTCCACCCGCACCTCCACCCGGGGCAGGTTCAGCGAGCGCAGGTAGTCGGCCTGCAGCGGGCTGAGGGTGAGGCCCACCGTGCGCTCCACGGAGGGACGCGCGGAGGTGTGCCGCAGGACCGAGCCCCAGCCGCACCCCACGTCGAGCACCGTGCGCGCGTTGGCCACGTTGGCGCTCGCCAGGTGCCAGTCGATCTTCCGGATCTGCGCCCGCTCCAGCGGCTCGTCCGGGTCCTCGAAGAGCGCGCAGGAGTAGGTCATCGTCGGACCGAGGACCAGCTCCCAGAAGCGCGCGTCGTGGTCGTAGTGCGCCTGGATGCCCTCCTGTGAGCCGCCGTACTTGTCGCCCTCGCGCTCCCGGAGCGCCGCGGCGGTGCCGGTGGGCGCCTCGTCCACCCGAGCCGGGCTGCCCATCACGCGCCTCCCGCCGCCGAGGGCAGCTTCGTGGCCAGGTGCTTGGAGATGGACGCGAGGGTGGGGTACTCGAAGAGCAGCTCCGGCATCAGCTCGATGCCCAGGTGCTCCTCCAGGGACATGATCAACGCCACGGCCGTGGACGAGTCCAGGCCCAGCCGCTCCACCTCCACGTTGGGGTCGATGCGGGATGGAGGTGTGTCGAGGATCCTCGCCACGTAGTTGATGCACCACGACTGAATCGACGCCGCGTCATGAGCCTTGGCTTCCATGGGTCGCTTCGTTCCTCTGTAGGTGGGCGTTGCTGTCCTTGATGGCCGCGCGGGCGCGGCGTGCTTCCTTCTGCTCCGGCGTGGGGACGATGACGTGCGTGGCCAGCCCGAGCTTCTCGAGCAGGCGGATGAACCAGTAGGAGAGGTCCACCCGGTACCAGGCCAGGGCGAACGAGGCGGACCGGGGGAAGGCGTGGTGGTTGTGGTGCCAGCCCTCGCCCCAGATGAGCATCCCCAACAACGGGTTGTTGCGGCTGTTGTCCTTCAGCTGGAAGGGCCGGGAGCCCAGCGTGTGGAGAATGGAGTTCAGCGCGGAGATGGACTGCGCCACCACGAACATCCGCACCACGCCACCCCACAGGAAGCCCGCGAGCGCGCCCTCCCAGGTCCGCGTCACCAGGGCGCCGATGGCCGTCGGCACGACGAGCCCCAGCACCACCCACGTCTGGTAGTGGCGCGAGGCGCGGACGATGGCCCGGTCCTCCAGGAGGTCGGGCACGTAGTGCACGATGTTCGGATACTCGTGCTGGAGCATCCACGTGAAGTGCGCGTGGACCAGCCCGCGCACCCGGCCCCCGAAGTCCGCGCCGTGCAGGTTGGGCGAGTGCATGTCCCCCGGGCGGTCCGCCAGCCGGTGGTGACGCCGGTGCATGGCCGCCCAGGAGATGACGGGCCCCAGCGCCGCCATGCTCCCCATGATGGCGAGCGCCACGCGCACGGGCGTGGGCGCCTTGAAGGAGCGGTGCGTGAAGAAGCGGTGGTAGCCCGCCGACACACCCAGCCCGGTGATGAGCCACATCACCCCGAACAACCCCAGCTCCAGCGCGCCGATGGGCCGCACGAAGGCCCAGCCCACCGCCGCGAGCGTCCCGAGCAACGGGCCCACGTTGAACAGGAAGAAGTGTCTGCGCTGCATCCGACGGAGGAAGGGGCTCTCAATCGCCAGGCGTCTGGCTTTGCCCTCCCGAGCGTCGCCCTCCAGGCCGTCCACGTCGAGTGCGTTGGACATAGCGGAACGAAGCCCCTTTCCGAAAGCCGGTATATAAAGACAACCGCGTTATTGGTCAAGGAGCCAAGAGAGACATGTCGAAGCTCATCGTCGGCCTCATCCAGGTGAATGCGCGCAATGAAATGGCGCCAAATATTTCGTTCATCGAGGAGCAGGCGCACAAGGCATTGGCGGCCGGCGCGAACTTTGTGATGACGCCGGAGAACTCCACGCTCCTAGGGGCAAACCACGAGGATACATTGTCGAAGGTGGTGGCAGAGGAGCACCACCCCGGGCTGATGTCGGCGCGGCGTCTGGCGAAGGAGCAGGGTGTCTGGTTTTTGATTGGCTCCATCCACGTCAAGGTGGAGGGCGAGCGGTGCGCCAACCGCTCCTATGTCATCGACCCGGAGGGTCGGGTGGTGGCCTGGTATGACAAGATTCACATGTTCGACGCGGAGTTACCCAACGGCGAGCGCTACCGCGAGTCCGCCGTCTTCAGGCCGGGCGAGCGCGCGGTGGTGGCCCGCACGCCCTGGGGTGGTCTGGGAATGGGCATCTGCTACGACATGCGCTTCGGGCACCTGCAGCGCGCGCTGGCGCGTGCGGGCGCGACGCTGTTGACGCTGCCGTCCTCCTTCACCGTGCCCACGGGGCGCGCGCACTGGCACGTGCTGCTGCGGGCTCGCGCCATCGAGACCGGCTGCTTCGTGTTCGCACCCGCGCAGGTGGGGCTCCACGCGGGAGGGCGGCACACGTACGGGCACTCGCTGGTGGTGAGCCCCTGGGGCGAGGTGCTGGCGGACGCGGGCGGGGACTCGGCGGGCTTCGTGACGGCGGAGATCGACCTGGCGCGCGTGGAGGAGGCGCGCCGGGCGCTCCCGTCGCTGGGGCATGACCGGGACTTCCGGGGGCCGGAGGTCCTGGAGTCATAGCGTGCGTCGGCTTCAGGGCCGGGGGGGCTGCGCGCGGAACACGCGAGGGCCGGGGCGCCTTCCCAGCAGGAAGGTGACGGCCACGTACTTGGTGCCGGAGGTGACGTCCGCCGGGTAATGACAGTAGTGCGAGGGGAAGACGGCGACCTTCCCCGCGCGCGGCTCGATGCGCAGGGCCAGGTCCGGGAACACGGTGGCGCCGCCCTGGTAATCGTCGTTGAGGTACCCGATGACGGTGAAGAAGCGCTCCGGGGTGCCCAGGTGGTCGAAGTGTGGCGGGTACATCTGCCCGGGCTCGTAGCGGACCAGGTGCGCCTGGGGCAGGTGCTCGCGCAACGACAGACTCCACCGCGCGTTCGCCGCGTCGAGCAGCGCGCCCTCCACCAGCGCGCGGTAGGGCGCGAGCGCCGGGAGCGTCATCTCCAGGGTGCGCATGTTCGCGTGCTTGTCCGTGACGGACGCGTTCGCCGTGGGCTGCCAGCCGTCGGGCTCGCGCGCCAGCTCCAGCAGGGCCTTCGTGTCCGTCAGCGCGTCAGGGAACTCGAGGATGCCGCCCGCACCCTCCACGGGGGTGAGCGCGCCCATCAGCGTCCCGGGGTCGGGTAGTAGGAGGCGTAGGGATAGGCGTACCAGGTCGGCATCCAGCCCCAATAGGACGGGTACGCGCCGGCGTAGGCGTTCATCGCGTAGGGCGCGGCATGGGGCTGGGCGCTCGGGGCGGGGGAGGCCGCCGCCAGCGAGCGCGCCATCAATTCCTCCTCGGTGGCCAGCGTGGCGGAGTCGAGGATCCTCTCGTCGAGCGGGACCCCCTGCTCCTTGAAGAACCGTGACAGGGCGGCGTGGAACTCCAGCCGCATCCGGCCATTCAAGGCCAGATGGGTCCGCAACGAGTGGATGTCATTCATGACCGGAAAGCCTCGCGGACAGCCGGCATGGATTGCACACGCCCCCGGCGTCACTCAGGGGCCGACTGTCAATGATCGAGCAATCCACGCAGGGGGCCGCGTCGGGAATGGTGGGGAAGCAGGCAGGCTGTCGGCTCCCGTGAGCCCGGCCCATGCCTCCTGGGTTGGGCGGCGCCAAGGCATACTCTGCGTATGCATTCTTACGGGAAATTTCCTTCCCAACCTCGTTGATCTCTGCGATGGGTCGGATCCGCTCCGAGTCTGGGGCGGGGTGAACCCAGATCGCCTGATTTCCGCGAAAAATGCAGTCGGGTTGCGATATTGCGGGGAGGCTGGATATAGTTGCCCGCAGAGCGATGAATATGCAGATCAGTACACCTGGTGCGTCCCGGACCCACTCCATGGAACCAGCATCCCGAACGGTGACCCAGGTTTCACGCCCTGTGCTGCGCACCGTGCTTCATGAGGCCCTGGAGAGCCACCAGGGAGGTGAGGTGGTGGTGAAGTCCGCCAGCGTCTCCGGGCGGATCTTCATCGTCGGGCAGAAGGTGGCCTGGGCGGTCCTGAACGGGCCCGGGGTGCAGAACTTCTCGTCCGTGTTGATCCACCAGCAGCTCGTCACGCGCGACGACGTCGAGCAGGTCATGGCGGAGTGTCGCAAGAGTGGCGGCAACTTCTGCGAGGTGTTGGTGTCGTGGGGGCTGGTACCGCGCGAGACGTTGCGCGACCTGCTGCGCGAGCACATGGCCGGCCACGTCCAGGCGCTGCTGGCGGTGCCGGATGCGCAGGCGCTCTTCGTTCCCCAACCGCGCACCTACTCCAGCCAGCTGACGTTCACGCTGGAGGAGCTGGTGCACCCTGTCGAGCAGCACCCCACCCACCCCCCAGTCGAAAGAGAAGTCATGGCGAACGTGAAGCAGACCCTGGAAGAGACACTGAAGATCGAAGGCGCGTTCGCTGCGTGCCTGGTGGATGCGAAGAGCGGCATGTGTCTGGGTTCCCAGGGCGGCACCGCGGCCTTCAACATCGAGACGGCGGCCGCGGCGAACACCGAGGTGGTGCGCGCCAAGATGAAGGCGATGAGCGTCATCGGCATCAAGGACAAGATCGAGGACATCCTCATCACGCTCGGCGAGCAGTACCACATCATCCGGCCGCTCTCGACGCGTGACGGTCTGTTCTTCTACCTCGCGCTGAACCGCGCCAACGCGAACCTGGCGATGGCGCGCTTCAAGCTGGCGGACATCGAGAAGAGCCTGGCGCTCTGAATCACCACGCGTCGGCGCCCGGCTCCTCCACGAGCGGGCGCCGACCGGGCGCGCGGGCGCCGTCTAGCGCTTGACGAGCACGACACCGTCCTGGTGCGCGCCGTGGACCTTCTGGAGCAGCTCGCGGACGTCGAAGAAGCGCGCCCACTTCGTCCGGATGTAGTCCGACTTGTAGAAGGTGTGGATGTTGTGGAAGGGCGAGGGCATGTAGCGCAGCACCACCCGCTCGGAGGGCATCGGCTGGTCGAACCACGCCGAGGGCACGGGCTGGGTGTCCGACTCCAGGCTCCGGTACGGGTGGTCGAGGAGGTGCCGCCGGATGGGGTGCCCCGCGTCCCGGGCCATGGCGTCCCAGGTGCGCTCCGTGTGCAGGGAGATGAACGCGACGCCGCCCGGCTTGAGGACGCGGCGGAACTCCATCAGCCACGACTCCTCGAACTCATCCATGTGCGTGAAGACCGAGCCACAGAAGATGAGGTCGATGGACGCGTCGGGGATGGGCAGCGTCGGGACGATGGCGGTCTGGAAGAAGAAGCCCTTGGGTGACAGGTACCGGTTCATCCACCGGATGGCGTTCGAGTAGATGTCCGAACCGTAGACCTCCGCCTTCGGGGCGTGCGCGAGGAAGTGGCGCAGCACGCGGCCCGACGAGCAGGCGAAGTCGAGGAAGCGGAAGTGCCCGTCCGGGTCGATGCCCGCGGACTTCAGCAGGCCCTTCAGGAACAGGTAGTCGCTCAGGCCGTTGAGCCAGTAGCTGACGTGCTGCTCGCCGAAGTAGTGGGCGCGCTCCTGCATGGGAGGGAGCGGGGAGGTGTCCGCCGCGACGTAGGCCTGGAGCTGCTCCTCGGAGAGCGCCTGGAGCAGGCCGGTCTGGACGGTTCCGTCGTCGCCGAAGAGGCCCTTGGCGACCAGGGTGAGCGGCTCGCCACCGTGCTTCTCGCGGAGCAGCTCCGCGATGGGCGGGAGCGACACCGTCAGGGGCCTGTCCGGCAGCGTCCAGACGGCGCTGGTGAGGTCGGGAGCAGGGGCGGGAGCGGCATGCACCGCCGCCGCGGCAGGCGGCGGCCCCAGCCAGGGCTCCAGGCGATGGATGAAGTTGCGGGCCGCGGACTTCACCAGGGGCTTGAGCTGCTGTGCCAGTGCTTTGTGGGTCTGATTGAACATGTCGGTTGCCGTCCGGCCCCTGGTTGGAAAGCGGCGCAGTTGACCGCCGGGCCTCGCAAAAAGCAACCGGGTCCACCCCACCGCGTGGGTCATCTCGGTGGGGCGGAGGGAAGGGGATTACGGCTGCAGCGCGAGGCGGTAGTTCTGTCCGTACAGGGAGTCCCAGCGGCGGCAGTAGCCGCGGTCCCAGTTCTCGAACCACAGCGTCACGGCGCGAGCCCCCGCGGGCGGAGTAAGCGTCACCGGGACGCCGTAGCGCGAGTAGCCGCTGACCTGCGTGACGCTCTGGCTCCCGGTGACGCCGTTGTCGAAGCGGTAGTGCACCCACACCTCCCACGTGGGCGCGCCGTTGTAGAGCAGGCGGCACTCGGGCAGCCGGTCGATGTCGTAGTCCACCAGGAAGGGCTGTCCCGCCTTCACGGTGCCCACCGTGTACTCGAGCCAGCCCTCCTGGAACACCCACGTCGGCGTCGGCGCAGTGCCCGCCGCGCGCACGGCGAACTGGAAGTTGGAGCCGAAGTGGGAGTCGTAGTGCTCGCAGCCGGGGCTCGAGACTCGGAACCACAGCGCCAGCGTGCCCTCCGCGGGCAGCGACACCACGGGCGGGGCGCCGGCGGTGGGCTGGCCCGCGACGTCGAAGCTGCCCTCGGGGCCGCCGTTGACGCGGTAGTGGCCGGTGAGGCTCCAGCCCGGCGTGCCATCCGGAAGCGTGAGCCGGCACTGCGGCAGCCGGTTCGTGTCGTACGTCACCTGGACCGCGTCGCCCGCGACCAGCGTGCGGGACTGGGTGAGCGTCCAGTCGGCGTGGAAGGAGATGCCGGGCGCGCCCTGGGCCGCGGCGGCGCTGGCGATGAACAGCAGGGGCAGGGTGAACAGGGTCAGGATGTGTTTCAAGGGTGTGGCTCCTGGGTGAATGGCGGGCCCGGGCCGGCGTGGACGCCGGCGACAGACCCCCTCCATGGGGAGGCGCGCGCATCATGGCCCGTGGGGCCCACGCCCGGGGCGCCTCGTTGTCCCCCGTCATTTCGGGTAGGCTCGCTGGCGAACACCCTGGAGCGAGCACCGAATGACCCTGTTCAGGAGGCCGTCCCCCCCGACGGCGGGTGAGTCGAGCGACGACTCGAGTCGCAGCGCCACCCCCACGGAGACGCCCGCGCAGTCCGACATCCCCAGCCCGGTCCTCAGCTCCCCCCCGCGCGCCCGCGGCCCGTTGGCCGGCGCGTCCCCCGGGCTCGGCGAGCGCAGGCCCGGTGCTTCCATGCGACCCCAGCCGCCTCCCTCGGATGATCCGGAGTTCCCCACCGAGCGGCGCACCGCCCAGCCGGGCCCGGGCGCCGAGCGCCGTCCTCCCCCGCAGGCCGGCGCGCTGCCGTCCGTCATCGTGTCCAACCAGGAGGGCGCCGCCCGCCGTCCTCCCTCCGCCGCCCCGGGCGCCCCGGAGCGCCGTCCCCAGGCCGCGGCCCCGGGCGGTGGTGCCTTCGGGGGCGCCGAGCGCAGGACGGTGCCTCCTCCGGCCTATTCAGGCCCGGAGCGCCGGTCCGCCGTCACCGGCTCGCGTCGCGCGCTCGAGTCGGGCGGCCCCGGGGCTCCGGACCGCTTCTGGCCCACCCAGCCCCGCGACCTGTCCGAGACGGGGCTCACGGCCACGTTCGTCGAGGAGCTGGTGCTCAAGGCGCTGTTCTTCGCCGGCGAGATGCGCGGCATGGACCTGGCCAGCCGGCTGCAATTGCCCACGTCCATCGTCGACGACATCATCGAGGGCCTGCGCCGCCAGAAGTACGTGGACATCCGCGGCGGCGGCGCGTCCGGCGTGGGCAAGTCGACGATGATCTACCAGCTCACGCCCTTCGTGACGGACGTGCTCCGGCAGATCACGGACCGCAATCGCTACAACGGTCCGGCGCCCGTGCCCTTCCAGGAGTACGTGGCGGCGGTGAAGAAGCAGACGGTGCGCGGCAATCGCATCACCCGCGCGCGGATGCAGGACAAGTTCGGCGACCTCATCATCCGCGACTACATCTACGACGGCATCGGTCCGGCGATGAACTCCGGGCGCGCCATCTTCTTCTACGGGCCGCCGGGCAATGGCAAGACAGCCATCTGCCAGGGCATGGTGAACTGCTTCGACGGGGACATCTTCATCCCCCACGCCATCCTCATCGACGACTTCGTGGTGCGCGTCTTCGACAGCAACCTCCACAAGCCCGTGGAGGAGGAGGGGGCCCCCTCGTACGACAGGCGCTGGGTGCGCTGCCGGCGGCCGCTCGTCGTCGTGGGCGGTGAGCTGACGCTGGAGATGCTCGACCTCGTGTACTCGCCCGAGGTGAAGTACTACGAGGCCCCGTTCCAGATGAAGGCCAGCAACGGGATGCTCCTCATCGACGACTTCGGCCGGCAGAAGGTCTCCCCCAAGGACCTGCTCAACCGGTGGATCGTCCCGCTGGAGAGCGACATCGACATGCTCACCCTGCACACCGGCAAGAAGCTGCAGGTGCCCTTCGATGTGTTCGCCGCCTTCTCCACCAACCTGGACCCCAGCGCGCTCGTGGACGACGCCTTCCTGCGCCGCGTCCGCTACAAGCTGGAGGTGCAGCGCCCGGACGAGGAGCAGTTCCATCAGATCTTCGAGGTGATGTGTCGCAAGCGCGGCGTGGCCTACAACGCCAACGCGGTCGACTACCTCATCGAGCAGCACTACCGGCCCACCCAGCGGCCCTTCGCGGCCTGCCAGCCGCGCGACCTGCTGGACCAGGTCATCGACATGTCCCATTACATGGGGCAGGAGCCTCGCCTGGACCCGGCGCTGCTGGACGCCGCCGTGCGCAGCTACTTCGTGCGCTTCGACAAGCCCGCGGAGACCACCGCGGCCTCCGCGGGCTGAAGGCCCTTCAGCGCTCCTTAGGGGGGCGCCGGGGCGAAGGGGCCCCACGGCGAGGGCTCCAACCACCGGCGCACCTCGTCCACGGGGACGTTGGACAGCACGTCGACGATGGACATCCCCTGCACGAACCTCCCGTCGCGCCCCTGCTCGTAGGGCGGGTGGCGGAAGCGCTGCCACAGCACGCGCACGTCCGCGCTCCGGAACAGCCCCACCTGGAGGTACAGCGACGAGCCCAGCCCCGAGTAGTACGTGTGGGCCTTCAGCTGTCGGCAGTACTCCACCAGCCGCGCCGACTTCTCGTCGCCCTGCTTCCGCAGCGTGGAGGCCAGCAGGATGCGCGGCGACAGCCCCAGCGGCGCGTGGAAGAGGGCGGTGCTCGCGAGCAACACCCTCAGGAGCGAGCCGGGGCCCGCCTCCGTCGCGACGCCGTCATAGAAGGGCTCCAGCAGCGGAAGCACCTGGGTGGCGAAATGGGGCCGCCGCCGGTACAGCGTCACCAGCGTGTCCAGGTGCTTGCGCGCCCAGCGCTGACGCGAGTCCACCGCCAGGTCGGCGATGAGTGTGTCGCGATGTGGGTCCTCCAGCGGAATGGACAGCCATTGGAAGCCGGGCTCGGTGGGCGGAGGTGTGGGCACGGTGGCGGGCAGCGCCACGCGCGTCCTGCGCTGCCAGCCACGCCGGAGCCACTGCACGTTGTCGAGCACCAGCAACGTGTCCGCGCGCGCCGTCTGCTCATAGAAGTCCACCCAGGGCAGGTAGTGGGGTTGCTCGGCGACGACGACTCCTGGACTGCCCGGCACGCACGGCCTCTTTTCCGCGGAGGATTGCTGGGGTGGCGCGGCCCCTCACTGTCGGACCGGACGCGGTGGATTGCTCCTGCTGCTAGATTGTAACATTCCAAAGCCGGTCAGGGACCTTCGCCGAGGTGGAAACGAACGGATGAGGTACCTGTGCATCAGCGCGGACCCGCAGCATCCCGTCGCGGAGGAGCTCCGACGTCAGGGGCAGGACGTGCTCATCCGGGGCGAGGCGGCGGAGGCGGACGCGGAGCTGGTGCACGGCCACGTGGACGTGCTCATCGTGGAGGCCGCGTCGCTCGCGCCGGATGCCCGGTGGCTGGATGCGCTGCGTGGGCGCGCCAGGCCCGAGGATCCGCTGGTGCTGGGGCTGGCGGACGAGGCTACGGACGAGGCGCTCGCGCCGCTGTTGTCGGCGGGCGTGGAGGAGTTCCTCGTGGCGCCCTTCCACGCGGTGGAGGTGCGCGCGCGCCGGCTGCTGCTGGAGCGCCGGGCGGCGCGGCGTCGGCAGATGCAGAGCACCCAGGCCGCGGCGCGTGGGGAGATGGAGCGGCTGGCCTCCATCATCCAGACGCAGGCGGACGTGGCGCTGGCGGGGCTGGACCTGTCGGGGGTGATGAGCCTGTTGTGCGAGCGCGCGCGGGTGTTGTGCGGCGCGGACGGGGCGGCGGTGGCGCTGCTGGAGGAGGGCTACGTGGAGTACCGGGTGGCCACCGGCAGCCTGCGGCGGCACATGGGCTTCCGGCTGAAGGTGGAGGGAAGCCTCACCGGCACCAGCCTCTTGCGCGGCGAGGTGATGCGCACCGACGACACCGAGGACGACGTGCGCGTCAACGTGGCGGCCACGCGGCAGGTGGGCGCGCGCTCCATGGTCTGCGTCCCGTTGTGGCGCGAGGCGCGGCCCGTGGGGGCGCTGAACCTGACCTCGCACCTGCCCAACGCGTTCGATGACCGGGACGTGCGCACGCTGGAGCTGATGGCGGGCCTGTTGGGCGCGGCCATGGGGAACGCGGCGGAGGCGGCGGCGAGGCAGGCGTTGATGGAGGAGCGCGCGGCGGCGCTCGCGGCGCTGCAGGAGTCCCAGGCGCTGTTCGCGGCCTTCATGAACCACAGCCCCGCGGTGGCGTACATGAAGGACTCGCAGGGGCGCCGCGTCTGGGTGAACGAACCCTATCGTCGCTTCTTCGGCCTGGCCGATGGCGCGGACGTGGAGGGGATGGACGACGCGCGGCTGATGCCCGCGGCCTCCGCGGAGCACGTGCGGCGCGAGGACCAGGCGGTGCTCGCGTCGGGGGAGCCCAGCGCGACGGAGGGCATGATTCCCGCGCCGGACGGCTCGGAGCGGCACTGG
Organism: Myxococcus sp. MH1; assembly: GCF_059738865.1. Lineage (NCBI taxonomy): Bacteria > Pseudomonadati > Myxococcota > Myxococcia > Myxococcales > Myxococcaceae > Myxococcus > Myxococcus sp. MH1. The sequence goes on from NZ_AP026947.1 coordinate 5,305,377, forward strand.
CTCACCTACCGCTTCATCGTGCGCGACCGCTCAGGGCGGAGGCTCCTGGGGGGCGTGTCGCTGGACGTCACGGACCGCAAGGCGATGCAGGCGCAGCTGGTCGTGTCGGACCGGCTGGCCGCGGTGGGCACGCTGGCGGCGGGCGTGGCGCATGAAATCAACAACCCGCTGGCCTTCGTGCTCTCCAACCTGTCGTTCCTCTCCGTGGAGCTGCAGAACGTGACGCGCGAGCTGCCCCCGGGGCGCACGTCCGAGATGGAGGAGGTGCTGCGCGAGGCGGTGGATGGCGCGCACCGGGTGCGGCAGATCGTCCGGGACCTGAGGACCTTCTCGCGCGGGGACGACGAGGTGGCCACCGCCGTCAACCTGCAGGCGGTGCTCGAGTCCGCCATCACCATGGCGCGCGGAGAGCTGAAGATGCGCGCGCAGATCATCCGCGACTTCGGCGACGTGCCTCCGGTGGAGGGCAGCGAGGGGCGCTTCGGGCAGGTGTTCCTCAACCTGCTCATCAACGCCGCGCATGCGATTCCAGAGGGCAAGCCGGAGCACCACGAGGTGCGCGTGGTGCTGCGCGCCTCGGGGGACCGGGTCATCGTGGAGGTGAGCGACACCGGCGTGGGCATGACGCCGGAGGTGCGCGCGCGCATCTTCGACCCGTTCTTCACCACCAAGCCCGTGGGGGAGGGGACGGGCCTGGGCCTGTCCATCTGCCACGGCATCGTCACCGGCTTCGGCGGGGACATCTCCGTGGAGAGCGAGGTGGGGCGGGGCAGCACCTTCCGCGTCTCCCTGCCGGTGGGGCACCGCGCGCGCGCGCTGGGACGTCCCCCTCCGTTGCACCTGGTGGGCTGAAGGCCGCTTCAGTCGCGTCCGTGGCGGAACAGCGGATGGAACACGCGGGGCGCCTTCTTCTTGCGCACGCAGCGGGTGTCCGCGCTCATGTAGCAGGCGGAGAACGCGCGGCGCCTCAGGCCGGGGCGGCCACGGCCTGAGCGGTGCCACAGGTGGTTGTGCACCAGGATGACCTCGCCCGCGAGCGCGGGGAGGGGCACCGCGCGGTGCTCCGCGTCCTCGGCGGCCACCTGGTCCGGCGGGATGACGCCGCCCAGCTCCGTCACCAGTCCTCGCCGGTGACTGCCGGGCACCACCTCCAGGCAGCCGCCGTCCTCGGGGGCGTCATCCAGCGCGGTCCACAGCTGGAGCTCCGGCTCCCGGGTGAGTCCCCAGAGCCGACCTCCGTCCTGGTGCCAGGGCAGGTTGCTGCCGCCGGCCTGGCCCTTGTGGAAGAGGATGGCGCGGTACAGGACGATGTCGCCGGGGATGCGCGCGCGGACGATGCGCTCGAACAGCGGATTCTCCAGCCACGCGAGGAAGCGCGCGTCCTTCTCCAGCTTCTCCAGCTTGCGGTAGTCCAGCGAGGGCCCCTGCCAGCCGAGCCCCAGGGGGGCGTCCTCGTAGCGTCCGGTGGTGGCGTCCGGCTGGAAGAACATGCCGGGGTAGACCACGCGGCCGAGCATCAGGTCGTCCGCCCGCTCGCGCAGGGCCACGAGGCCCTCCTCGTCCAGGACCCTGCCCAGCCGGGCATAGCCATGCTCGGCGTAGTGCGCGAGCACCGGGGTGAGGTCGAGCGCCTGCGCGTCGTCACGAAGCATGCGCCCTCATACCTCGGACGCCTGCGGTGGAGGAGTGTGACGACGGGGGCCTGGGGCACGCACGGCTTGCGCGCTCGCCGTCCTCGCACCATGGTGAGGGCGGCATGCCCTACCGTCGCACCACGCGCTTCGTCGTCGCTCCGGATGGAACCCGGGTGGCCTGGCATACGCACCTGGGGGAGCTGCTCGAGGAGTCCTCGGACGAGGCGCTCAAGCCGCGCGCCACCGTGCTCCTGAGCAATGGCATCGGCTCCTCGGAGAACTTCTGGCGCCACGTCGTCGCCAGCCTGGAGCAGGACCACCGGGTGGTGCACTGGAACTACCGGGGCCACGGGGGCAGCGAGGAGTCGCGCGGAGGCGACTACGACTTCTCCGTGCACGTGGGGGACCTGGAGCGCGTCACGGAGGAGGTGATGGCGCTCGGCGACGGACGGCCCCCGCACCAGGTGGCCTACTCCATGGGCGTGCGCGTCCTGTTGGAGCTGTATCGCCGCCGTCCGGACCTGGTGCCGGCGATGACGCTCATCGCGGGGAGCCCGGGCGCGGCGGGCTCGGGGGACGCGGGGCTGGCGGCGAGGACGCTGCTGGGCACGGCGCGCGAGGCCCTCCGTCTGGCGACGCCCGCGGTGCCTCTGGCGACACCCGTGGTGCGCGCGTTCCTGGGCAGCCGGCTGGCGTATCCGTTGGCCCGCGCGGTGGGGGCGCTGAGGCCCCGGGCTCCGCGTGACGACATCGACGAGTTCCTGCGCGCGCTGCGGACGATGAGCCCCCAGGCCTACTGGCACACGCTGCGTGGGTTCGCGGAGGGGCACGCCTGGGACGTGCTGCCCCAGGTGAAGGTGCCCACGCAGATCATCGCCGCGCGTCATGACACCCTCGTCCCGCTGCGGGAGATGGTGCGCATGCGTGACGCGCTGCCACATGCCCACTGGATGCTGGTGGAGGACGCCGGGCACGCGGGATTGTTGGAGGCCGGGACGGAGATCGCCGACGCGGTGCGCGGCTTCCTGGTGGACCACGGGCTGCGGCCGGCGGAGGCCCCCCCTCCTTCTTCGTGACGGGAACGATGCTGGTCCGTTCTCCCGGAGCGTGGAAAGCTCTGGAGCGCAGGGGGGACGTGCCCATGCGACTGCTGCTCGTCGAAGACGAAGTGAAGATGGTGGTGTTGCTCCAGCGGGGGCTGGAGGAGGAAGGCCACAGCCTGGAGGTCTGTACCGGCGGGCGTGAGGCGTTGGAGCGGGGCCGCGAGGAGGGGTTCGACGTCATCGTGCTCGACTGGGCGCTGCCCGAGGTCGACGGTGTCACCTTGCTCAAGCACTGGCGGGGCGCGGGCGTGCGCACGCCGGTGCTGATGCTCACCGCGCGTGGCACCACGCCGGAGAAGGTCACCGGGCTGCGCTCGGGCGCGGACGACTACCTGGTGAAGCCCTTCGATTTCGAGGAGCTGCTGGCCCGGCTGGAGGCGCTGGCCCGGCGTGGGGAGTCCGAGGATGGACCGGTGCGCCTGGGCTCGGTGGTGTTGGATCCACGGCGGCGGGTGCTGGGCCGCTCCGGCCGCGAGGAGCCGCTGACGGCGCGTGAGTTCGCGCTCTTCTCCGCGCTGGCGAAGCACCCGGGAGAGGCGCAGGTGCGCGCGCGGCTGCTGGCGCAGGCGTGGGGGCGGGACTTCGAGGGGCATGGCAACGTGCTCGATGTGTATGTCGGCTATCTGCGCGCGAAGCTCGAGCGGCTCTCGGCGACGGACGTGGCCATCCGCGCAGTGCGGGGCGTGGGGTACAAGCTGACGGTGTCGGAGGCCGTGACACCGTGACGTTGACCCGGCGGCTGTGGCTGCTGGGCGCGCTCGTTCCCGCGTTGGCGATGGTGGTCGCGCTGGGCAGCGCGGCGCGGCTGTTCCGCTACGACCTGGAGCGCTCGTTGGACAGAGCGCTGCTGGCGCAGGCGGCGGTGGAGAGCGCCAGCCTCTTCGACGGGCCCGAGCGCAAGGCCCACCTCCACATGACGGTGTCCCCGTTGCTGGAGCAGGTACGCCCCTTCGCACCGCACGGCTATCTCCATGGTCCGGATGGAGCCCTGGTGGCGCGCTATCCGCCCGGGCTCCAGGTGGAGGAGTCCGAGTCGAGACGGGTTCCGGGTGCGCCCGGTGCGCCGCCCCAGCTGGTCACGCGCATCGGAACGGATGGGGTGCGCTGGCGCGAGGTGCAGGTGGATGTCCGCTCTCCGCAGGGCGCGCCGTACGCGCTGCGACTGTCGGCGTCCCTGGGGCAGGTGGATGGCTCGGTGGGGACGTACCACCGGCTGGCGCTCTTCCTCGCGGTGTCGTTGGGGCTGGCCTTGCTGGTGGTGCAGACCTGGCAGGCGCGCAAGCTGGCGCGGAGGCTGGCGGCCATCACCCGGCACCTGCGGCGTCTGCGGGAAGGGGACTTCTCCCATGCCCCGGTGGAGGACCCGGCGCGTGATGAAATCGGACAGCTGCGCGCCGTGCTGGCGGAGGCGACGGAGCGTCTTCGGGGCGCGCGTGAGGCGCAGGAGCGGCTCATCGCGGGCGCGGCCCATGAGCTGCGGACACCCCTGACGCTGATGCGCACGAGCATGGACCTGGCGCTGCGACGGGAGCGGTCGCGTGAGGAGCTGCGGGTGGGGCTGGAAGAGGCGCGGCGCGAGGTGGACCGGCTGGCGGTGCTCGCGGGGAATCTGCTCGACCTCGCGGTGGCGGGGCGGGGGGCGTGGGACCGGAAACAGGGAGACCTGTCGCGGCTCGTCGCGCAGGCGGTGGAGGGGGCGCGCGCGGAAGCCGAGCGACGCGGGTTGCTGATTCGCGCGGAGGTGTCGGCGCCAGCCGAGGCCCTCTTCGACGCGGGGAGCCTGCGGCAGGCGGTGGACAATGTCTTGTCGAACGCGATGAAGTTCTCGCCCGCGGGCGGTGAGATTCAAGTGCGGCTCGTTCGCGAGGCGGAGCGTTATCAAGTCCGGGTCGCGGATGCCGGGCCGGGGATTCCGCTGGCGGAGCACCAGTCCGTGTTCGAGCCATTCCACCGGTTGGCTGGAACGGCGCACACGCCGGGCACTGGACTGGGGCTGTCCATCGTCCGCGAGGTGGCGGAGCAACATGGTGGCCGGGCCTATGTCGCTCCGGAGCCGCGTCGTTTCGGAACCGAGGTGGTCATCGAGCTGCCGAGGGACTCGTCGGAGGAGCGGGTCCGCGCGCGCTGAGCCGCGGCGGCGTCAGAGGCAGCGGATGCGACCGGTGGGGCGTCGTCACGGCGACAAGGGGAGCCACTCCGACGCGGGCACGAGTCGACCCGTGCCCGATTCCAGCGCGGCGAGCTGTCCTCCCTGCACCCCCACGCGGCGGTTGACGCCGAAGGTGAGCGGCGGCGAGACGCCTGTATCGAAATCCCGCAGGGATTCGAGCTGGAGCATCAAGCTCGCGCGGGTGACCTCCGCGCCCGTGCGCGTGAGTGCCTCCACGAGCACTCGCGCCGCCGCGTAGGCTCCGAGCTGGAAGGCGGCGTGGCCTTGCTCGAGGCCATGACGCGCCATGAACTCGGAGAAGGCCTCCAGCCTGGGCGCACGCTCACCCAGGCCCACGGGCGAGAGGAACCGGAGCTGCAACGAGGTCGCCCCGACGACCTCCGGCCGCGCGAGGCGGGCTGGCGCCAGCACCAGGACCGACGGGGCTCGAGCCTCCAACCATCGGAGCAGTGGAGCGAGATCCTCGGGTGCTCCCGCATAGAGCACCGCGACGGGGGGCCTCGCTGGCCATTCGCCGGGGAGTCCTCGAGGCAGGACGAGCTCCGTGATGGACGGCAGCGCCCGGCGCGTCATCTCGTCCTTCACGGCGCGGGTCCACTCCGCGCCCACGTCATCTCCCGAGTGTGCCACGACGAGTGAAGCACGCCGCAAACGAGGCTCCTGGCTGTTCGCGAGCCACTGCACCGCGAGCCGCGCCAGCGAGGGCTCATCCGGGTAGAGGAAGAACACGGGGCTGTCCACGTCGGAGGTTCCGCCACGCAAGACCAGCGGCAGCACGAGCGGAGCCCCCTCCCGCGTGAGCCTCGCATCAGAGGCTCGAGGTCCTCGACGCAGGCTTCCCACCAGCGCGAGCACGCCACGCTCCAGGAGGCGCTCCGTGGCATCCGCCTGCAGCGAGGGGACCTGTGCCGCGTCATCCTCCACCACCAGCTCCAGACGCCTGCGGAACACGCCGCCCCGCGCGTTCACGTCGTCGAACACCGCGCGCAGGACCGCGGCGGCCTCCCGACCCGCGGGCCCCAGGCTCCCCGTGAGCGGCAGCGCCGCGCCCACCGTGAGCGTCGTGGGGCTCACTCCCGGGTCGGGGCGTTCACCCAGCTCCCCCAGGTACGCCAGCAGCTCCCGGCGCGAGAGGTCGTCCAGCTCGTAACGAGGCATCGCCACGCTCAGCGTCCGGCCGCTCGCGGAGCGGCCCTCGGTGATGGCGCGCAGCAGCGTGTCGCGCGTGTAGGCCGGCCGCGACCTGTCCTCCAGTTCGCCCACGGCGCGGGGGCGTGAGTGGAAGAGCGCGCCCGGCGTGATGTCGGGCACCTCCACGCCGCCCTCGGCGCTCCCGCGTCCCGCGGGGCCGTGGCATCGCGCGCACGCGGCCACCTCGCCGCCGAGCTCCACGCGCTCGGGCGCGAGCAAGCCCACCAGCGGCATGCCACGCACACTCTGCCCTCGCTGGAACAGCATGCGTCCACGCCGGGCATGCTCAGGATCCTCGGGCGTCGAGGCCGACTTGCAGCCGAACCACACCGAAGCGAGCACCATCAGGAGGACGTGGTGCTGGCGCGCACTCACGGACAGGCCTCCGAGACCGCGCATGGGACTACCTCGGCGCATTCAGGTTCTCGACGGCGTGGACGATGTTCTCCACCTGCGCCATCGCCGGGGATTTCACCCACACGCCCGTGGCCGCGTCTCCGATGAGCAGCGTGGTGTTGTGTGCATCCGGGTCATCCACGTAGCCACCCAGCTTCTTCAGCACGAGCGTGATGTTCTCTCGCGCCCCCGTGAGGAAGTACCAACCGGGCTTCACCCCGAGCTTCTTCGTGAAGGCCCCCAGGCTCTTCGGTGTGTCGTTCGCCGGGTCCACCGAGAGGGTGATCATCGTGATGTCCCGCCCGACGCGCTCACCGAGCCGCTGTTGGACCTGGGTCAGGTGCTTCGTGATGGGCGAGCACGCGCCCTTGCAGGACGTGAAGGCGAAGTTGATGAGCACCTTCCGGCCTCGCACCAGGTCCTCGTAGAAGCGGTGCGTGCGGCCGTCCTGGTCCACCAGCTCCGTGTTCGTGAAGTACTTCGCCGCGGCCTCGTCCTGCGCGCGCGCATCGTCCTGGGGCGCGGCACCGCGCAGCTCGGACGGCCCCGCCGAAGCGGCCTGCACCTCACGAATCGCGGCGAGCAACGCGCTCGGAGCGCCCAGCCCATCCACCCGTGTCCACGTGTCGGAGACTGCATTGCCCACCAGCACGGTGGGACGGTGGGCCTCCTTGTCCGGCACATAGCCCCCCAATGCGACCAGCGCCTGCTTCACCTTCGCGGGGTCTCCCGTGAGGAAGGACCAACCCGGACGAGGCTGGAAGGGCGCCGCGAAGCGCGCGAGGCGCTCGGGCGTGTCGTTGGCCACGTCCAAGGTGATCGAGATGAAGCGCACCGGACTGTCCGGCCCCAGCTCCTTCTGGACGCGCGCGACGGTGGCCGTCATCGGCGAGCAGATGGTCTTGCAGCGCGTGAAGATGAAGTTGATCGCCACCGTGTGGCCACGGACCAGGTCCGACCACAGCTTCACCGGGCGGCCCGTCTGGTCCATCAGCTCCACGTCGGGAACCTCGATGCGCAACGAGGCGGAGTCCCTGGGTGGCGTGGGCACCGCCACGTCCTCGGCCCCGGCGAGGGCGCTCCACAGGGTGAGCAGCACGAACAGCGAGCGCATGGACACAGTCATCGTGCGACCTCGGAGAGGGAAGCGCGCGTCGGAGCCGAAGCCTCGACGACGCCGAAGGTGAAGTGCGGCAGACGACCCAGGTCGATGTTCCGGCTCTCCACGCCGACCACCAGCTTGTACTGGCCCGGAGAGGGCGGGGCGAAGTCCACCTCGAGGTCTCCGTCGTCGGTGAGGCGAGGCTCGGTGCGCCACTGCCACGTCCCGGGCGTCTTGAACATCAACACCCGGACCTCCTCGGGCCCCACCGGACGCGGGTCCATGCCCGGCGTGGGCTCCAGTCGGAAGCGCAAGGGCGTAGAGGTCCCCGCGGTGAAGTGCCGGGCCGGGTCGAACCGCGGCGTGAGCTTCAGGGGGAGCTTCTTCGCGAGCGCCGCGTCCTCGGGCACGCCTCCCACCTTCCACTCCATGCAGACGATGGTGCGTGGATTGTCCAGCAGGAAGGCCACGTCGTAGGTGCCGTTCTCGCGCACCGTGGCGGTGGCCGTGTACGTCCCGGCCTCCACCTCGCGCAGGGAGCGGTCCAGCACCAGCACGGCCCGAGGCTCGCGGCCGTAGTTCAGGTGCGTCCCGCGCGGCGCCATCATGCCCTCCTGGTAGAGGAACAGCGCCCGGTCCGCCGCGCCCGCGACGATGACCCCATTGCCCTCCGGGAGCGCGGCGATGGGGTCGGAGCGTCCCAGTCCACGCGCATCCGCCGGCGCCAACTGCCCCATGGTGACGTTCACCACGGACGGAGTGCTCGCGCCGCCCAGGGTGCTCAGGTCCACCAGCGACACGCGCCCGCTGGTGGTGTTGCGCACGTAGGCGAACGCATCGGTGAACACGACGGAGTCCGGCGCGGCGAAGCCGTGGAGCGAGTGCGCCACCTGGCTGGTCGCCGCGTCGATGATGTCCACGCTGCCCGCGTCCGGGTGGAGCAGGAAGGCCCAGCGCCCCGTGCGGTCGAGCCTCAGCGCCCCCAGCCCCGGCTTCACCGCGATGCGGCGGGACACCTCACGCCGCCCCACGTCCAACACCAGCACCTCGCTGGTGCGCGGCTGCGCGACGAAGACCGCGCGAGCCACGGCGCTCCACGCGACGTCACCCGCGCCGACGCCCACGCTCACGGTGCCCAGCACCTCGCGGGACGCGACATCCACCGCCGTCAGCGCGTCCGCCTCCGTGCTGGTGAGCCACGCGGTGCGACCCTCGTCGGAGAAGGTCACCTCGTGGCGCCCCGCGCCCACCTCCAGTGCCGCCAGCTCCGTGTGCGCCGTGGTGTCGAGGATGCTCACCGTGCCGTCCCCGTCATTGCTCACCCAGGCCGTGCGGCCGTCGGGCGCCACCACGATGCGCCCGGGGCGCTGACCGACGCGAATCGTGCGCGTCGTGAGGAAGCGCCGCAGGTCCACCACGGACACGCTGTCGCCACTGGTCACCGTCGCGTACAGCGCCGAGCGGTCCTTCAGGAGCGCCCAGTCCGCCACCTCGCCGCCCAGGGACACCAGGCTGTGCAGCTTGGTGCGCTCGAAGGCGAGCTGCGGGTTGATGACCGACACCGTCTGGTCATGGTTCAGCGTGAGGAACCAATAGGCGTTCAGGTCCACCTCCGCCTTCGTGGAGAGCAGTCCCCCCAGATAGGACTTCACGCGCTCCTTGCAGGCCGCGTCGTCCGGAGCCTCGGCGCCCGGGGCGCGAGGCGCCATCCAGCCCAGCACGCGCCGTCCCTGGAGGGACGCGCCGGTCTTCGCGTCCGCGAGCATGAAGCGCGCGGTGCCCTGCAGCGCGGACCCGGCGGCGGCCTCGCGGGGGCGCGCCTTGAGCGCGAGGTCGAAGGACACGCGGACACCCTCGCGCTCCGCGAAGGCAGGGGCCGCGGGCAGCGGAGGAGGTGGGTCTTCGAGAGGTGGCGACGCGTCCGGGCGCAGGGCGCCGTGCACGGTGGCGAGGGCGCCCGCGAACAGCACGCCCGAGACGAGGAGGACGAGGCTCTTGCGCATCATGAGGAGGGTGCTTCGAGACGACGAGAGGACGGGGCGGCGCGGCGCCGACTCGCGCCACGCCGTCCGAGGGTTGCCACACGCGCGCTACTCCACCCGGAGCACGCCCCACAGACCGCCGCCGCTCCACAGGAAGCTGGAGTGGTCGCGGTACAGGTAGTCACCCGAGGACTGGGTGATGCCCCCGGCGCCGTACTCGGGAATCATCGTGTACGACTGCATCACCGACGCGCCGCCCTGCGTGGAGATGATGGGCGACGAGGCGTTGGGCCCCATCACCCGCGACTGGCTGCCCGCGCGCCAGGGGTTGCGGCGCCACTCCGCGCCGTGCACGGAGAGCGCGTGCTGACGCGAGTGTCCTGACGGGTGACCGAAGCGCCAGCGCAGCGGGTCTCCCGGCTTCGCCCGGAACAGCGGCGTGGCCGGGTCCAGGTGCACGCTGGAGGCGAGGATGTGGTGCAGGTCGAAGTCGTTGATGGCCTCGGGGCTCGTCTGCGGCGGCACGCCCAGCCGGGCCCACAGCGGCTCGGTGCGGTAGTTGAACGCCTTCTGCCCGGTGTCCTGCGAGTCGTCGATGCCCGCGGTGTTGCGCAGCGCGGTGCCGCTCTCCAGCCCGTCCGTGTCCCAGAAGGTGGAGTCGTCGCTGTGCAGGCCCAGGTCATCTTGGAGGAGGGCGACCAGCTCGCGGAACGTCTCCTGCGTGCCGTCCGGCAGGGTGTGCGAGACATAGGCCTGGGCCTCGGTGCCCGGGTCCGTCATCCAGTACGCGTTCGTCGGCTCGATGATGAGCGCGCCGATGGCGCCGTGCATGCCGTGGTTCACCACGTCCGCCATGTTGCGCAGGTTGACGATGCCCAGCTCCATCGGTGTGCGGCGTCCCCAGGGGAAGGGAATCCCGAAGGGAGAGCTCTTGAACTCGCCCGCGAACCACCGGTACGTGCGCACCCCGCCGGGCGGCACCGTCTGCACGGCGTTGAGGCCCACGTTGGCGCCGTCATCCACGTTCACGTCGTAGTTGACGAGCTGCGGATGCAGCGACACGTGGTTCGACATCCGCACCTGGTTCACGTTGAAGTAGGGCGTGATGGCGGCGTGGTGCGCCCAGGTGTTCTGCTTCGTCAGCGTGCTCGAGGGCAACCGGTTGGTCAGCACCACCTGGACGCACTCACCCGCGCGGGCGCGGAGGATGAGCGGCTCGGGCTTGCGGCTGCCGTTCTTCAGCGCGGCCAGGTGCGCGTCCTGCGCGAAGATGATGGCGTCCGGGTCGTAGATCTTGTGCGCGTCGTTGTAGACGAGCCGCTTGCCGTACAGCCACGTCTTCGCGTCGATGGCGGACACCCGGTACAGCCGCACCGGCGCACCCACGGGGCACGAGTCCGTCTTGACGGGCTTGATGCCGAACCAGCCGAGCTCCTCGTATTTGAGCACCAGGTCCTTGTCGATGCGCATCATCCCGTCGCGGTCCGCCATGACGTGCTCGACCAGGCGCGGCTTCACCGGCTTGCCCTCCTCGTCCACCTCGTACGAGTCCTGGACCGAGTCGCGCTCCTTCTCCGGGTCCATCACCTCCAGGCCCGCCTCCTCGGGCAGGTCCAGCAGCTCCATGGGCGGATACGCCTGCGCCTGGGGCTCCGCGGCGCCTCGCGTGGTGAAGATGTGCAGCTTCGGGTTCTCGTCCGCCGCCAGCAGCGCCACGTCCGCCAGCGAGCGCAGGCCGCGCTGCCGGTGCTTGTACGTGCGGAGGATGCCCCACAGGCCGTTCCACAGGTCCCCCGTGGACGCGCTCATGTACATGTAGTCCGCGGTCTCGTACGGGCCGATGATCTGCGGCAGGCCTCCGGTCAGGTTGAACTCGAAGTGCTCGGAGATGCCGATGGCCTGCGCGTTGTAGTAGCCGCTGTCCGGGTCGTACATCTCCTTGAGCCACTTGTTGCCGTGCAGCGTGAAGGAGTGCTGTTCCTCCTGCGCGCCCTGGATGAGGCGGATGCGGATGTTGTCGCCCGGGTAGCCCGCCATCACCGGCGTGTACGGGTCGCCGTGGATGTCCGAGCGGAACACGTTCGCCATGTCGCCCCGCGCGCCGAGCCGCTGCACGCGCCCGCCGCAGGAGAGCCGGCTGCTGATGCGCAGGGGGATGGGCTCGTTGTGGTAGTTGATGGTCATCCCGCCGGGGTCCGCCGCGCTGATGGCCTCCGGCATGGGCACCGACTCGAAGTCCACGGCCCACGGCAGCTTCGTCTCCTTGTAGTTGGGCGGGTTCACCGGCTGACCACACTCGTCGTACAGCGGCACGTAGTCCGCGAAGGCGAGCCCGAACTCACGGAAGCTGTCGGCGGGGTTGGCGGCGATGATGTCCGCGCGCCAGCTGGTGGGTCCGCCGTCCGCCACGCGCGAGCCGAAGTAGACGCCCGTGCGCGGGTCCCTCCACTTGGAGCCCTCGGGCTCGACGATGAGCGCGCCGTAGAAGCCGTGCTGCTGATGGGACGACGGGCCGAAGTGGTCGTGCGTGAAGACGGTCTCCAGCGGGTGCTTGCGGCCGGTGTTGCTGGGCAGCGGGTCCGCCCACCAGCGCTGCACGGTGGTCTGCGCGGTGCCCGGCGCGCGAGGGATGCGCGGGTGGGTGGCCGGTGCGCTCAGGTACACGCGCGGCCCGGACTCGCCCACCGTGCCGTCCGCAGCGAACGCGCCGCCCGCGGCGTTGGCCAGGTGGATGCGGTGGGCCACCGTGTCCGAGGACAGCGTGCCGTCCTCGTAGTTCCAGCCGTTGCCGGCGCCGTCCGCCGCCATCACGTCGAACTTCACCAGGTGGATGTGCTGCCCGATGACGTCCGTGGGCGTGTAGATCTGGAAGTCGTCTGGGTTGAGGTGCGCGGGGATGATGTTGGTGGCGTAGAAGTTGATGCACTCGCCGGACGCGGCCCGGAAGAAGAAGGGCTCCGGGGCGCGCTTGCCGTCCTGCGTGGCGGCCACGTCCTCGTTGAGCACCATCAGCCGCGCCTGCGGGTCATGCCACCCGGCGCGGTTCACCCGCTGCATGGCGACCTGGAGATACGTCGCGCGGTAGTTGCGCTTCGTGGTGCGCTCGGGGCACGGGTCCGCGAAGGGTGCGCCGGCCACGGGCTTGCGGCCGTTGATCAGGAACCGCCCGGTGCCTCCCAGCGCGGTGTAGCCGGGGTAGTAGCGCGCCATCTCCGCGAAGGCGGGGTCGGCGTGCAGCGGCGCCACCGCGGGCGCGCTCGTCCCGGCGCTGCTGGGGAACTCGCCCGCGTGGAACGCCATGGCGGCCTTCTCCGTGGGCGTGCCGTCGTGGGGCAGCAGCTTGATGTTGAGTGCGGTGGGGTCCACGTCGAAGCGCCCCGAGTTGCCGTAGGCCACCGGGCCCACCGCGTTGGTGACGATGTGCCGCGGCAGGCCGCCGTCGTACTCCAGGTCCAGCGGCGCCTGCGGCGCGCGTCGGCCCGGCATGCCGGCGATGTAGAAGGGGAAGCCCGGGAACGCGGGCCGCGACATGGGGCCCGAGGGCGTGGTCACCGTCGTGGCGACGTACGTGGGCATGGGCGGCATGGCCCGCTGGGGGATGGGGATGACGGCGGGGTTGGGCGTGCCACCGGAGATCTCCGGGTCCGGCAGGCGGCGGTCCTTGGTGCCGGCCTCGAACACGTCGTGCACGCGCCACAGCGCCCACATGCCCTGCGCGAAGTGCGGGTAGAGGTGGCAGTGGTGGATGGAGTCGCCCGCGGTGAAGTTGCGGTTGCCCGAGCCTCCGAAGTTGATGTCGTAGGTGAAGGCGGAGCCGGGACCCACCGTCTGCGAGTCCAGGTAGTTGGAGTCCTCCGCGCCGGGCGAGTACTTCCACTGGTGCGCGTGCAGGTGGAAGACGTGCGTCTCCGCGGGGCCCGCGTGGATGTTGCGGATGCGCACCGGGTCGCCCAGGTAGCTGTGGTGCACGTTGGACGGGTCATCCGGGTAGAGCGCGCCCACGGCCTTGCCGCTGGCGTCCTTCTCCACGTTCATCGCCGGGTCCCCATTCGCCCAGGATTCGAGGAAGAACTCCTCGTACTCACAGGTGACGCAGTCCTTGGTGGGGCCGATCTTCGCGCGGTTGGCGAGCAGCTCCGCGCCCAGGCCCGCGACGCCGTAGTTGACGCCGAAGCCGTCGCGGACGCTGTGGAAGGTGGGGTTCCACTCCAGCTCGTCGAACGCCTGCACCGCCTTGATCTCATCGTGGTAGATGGCGGTGAGCTCGCGGAAGTGGCCCTGGTCGATGGATGAACGGGTACCCATCACCGTGCTGGAGTAGCCGGTGATGATGGCCTCCAGGTCGCCGTGGCGGATCTTGTGGTTGGCGTCGAGGATGGCCAGGTGCGGGCGCCCGGTGTCGTCCAGCTTCGCGTAGTCGATGAGGGGCGTGCCGTCCGGGTTGAGGCCGGTGGTGACGGACTTGAGCACCGACGCGCTCACCTTGGAGCGGTACCAGACGCTCCCGGGAGGCTCGACGTTGACGGCGCCGAAGAGCCCCTGCGCGGTGGAGCCGCCGTCGCCCTCGCCGCCGAACGAGGCGCCCATGCTGTGGAAGAAGAAGACGCCCTCGTGGTCGGCGTACCAGTGGTAGTCCGTCTGGCCGCCGGAGGGGGCCAGGCTGCTGGTGTTCCGGCCCACCCAGGCCCCGTCCGAGTCGATGCTCCAGTACTGCAGGCCCTGGATGTGGAGCGAGGCGTGGCGCGTGGCGGGGGAGTTGTCGCGGTGGTCGTTCTCCGCCTCCAGCTCCTGCCCCCACCAGAACCACCGGCCGCCCACGGCCTTGTTCTGCACCAGGGACTCGACGGGGTCATAGGTGGGCGTCCACACCCACGAGGGCAGCACCTTGCGCAGGAAGGAGAGGGTGGTGGAGCCCTCCGCCTTGCTCACGCCCGGCTGGGACTGGTTCGGGCTCGGGATGGCGGAGCGCGTGGGCGCCAGCCAGTTGAAGAACTTCACGTGGAGGCAGTCCCCCACGTTCGCGCGAAGGGTGAGGGGGCGTGGCCGCTTGCTCGTCTTGAGCCGCGTGTTGCCGGGCCCCAGGGGCTTGCTCGGGCTGATGGGCTCCACGTCCTCCATCAGCGCGTAGATCATCCCCGTGGGGTTGAACGAGCCCAGCCGGTTGTACGTGTACACCTGGTCCAGCGCGACGACGTCCGCGTGGACCGTGCGCGCGCAGCGGGGGGCGGCGACCTTCTGGGGGGAAGGGTCCACCTGCCGCGTCTGCGCCTCCGCCATGGGCTGGTTCCCCGGCGCCGCGGCGACCGTGGACGCGGCGTCCTTGTCGGGCTGGCAGGACATGGTGAGGAAGGTGGTCGCCGCCAGGAGGAGCCGCTGTCGCGCGCGCCCCTCCGGACCTCGGGGCGGAGGTGTTCCACCCGGGTGATGTCGTTTCTCGCTCGAAGACACACTTCCCCCAGTATCGGCCCCCTTCGGGGCGATTCTCTGATTAAGCCGCCAGGCGTGAGACTTCTGTTTCTGAGAGACTTCTCACAAACCCAGACGTTGTCTGTGTCTGGGATTTCTCACTATGGGTGCTTGCCGCCGGAAGTAAACACAGCGTGTAAACACCCGGACTCGCGACACTCCTCGGACGTTCCGTGAGGTTGTCTGAGAAGTTTCAAAGGAACAGGGAGTGCGGGGTTGTCTCGGGCGTACAGGTAATTGTTTGAATTGCCTGAATTTTCCTGGGGTGAAACCCACCCAGTGGGTGGCAATTTGCTACGCCGATGTTGGAATTTTGCCAGCTCGAAGGAGGGGCGACGGTTGTAGGCTGCAGGCCCCCCCGCAGGTCACACCTACTTCGGAGTCTCTCCTTCATGTCTTTCCGCCAATTGCTGGCGCCGCTCACGGCGCTACTCCTGGTCGTCACCGCTTGCGGCGATGATGATCCCCCCAGTCCTGTCTGTGGCAACGGTGTCGTCGAGCGCGGCGAAGCCTGTGACGACGGAAACACCACCAACGGCGATGGGTGTGAGAGCTCATGTCAGCCGACCCCGAGGCCGGATGCCGGTCCGGGCGGAGGCGACGGCGGCCCGGGCGAGCCCGATGCGGGTCCGGGTGAGACCGACGGTGGCCACGTCGAGCCCGACGCGGGCCCCGGTGAGACCGACGGTGGCCATGTCGAGCCCGACGCGGGCCCTGGTGAGACGGACGGTGGCCATGTCGAGCCCGACGCGGGCCCCGGTGAGACGGATGGCGGCTCGGGGATTCCCGACGCGGGTCCGGGCGAGACGGATGGCGGCTCCGGTACGCCCGACGCGGGCCCCGGTGAGACGGACGGTGGCTCGGGGACTCCCGACGCCGGTCCGGGTGAGACGGACGGCGGCTCGGGGACTCCCGACGCGGGTCCGGGTGAGACGGACGGCGGCTCGGGGACTCCCGACGCCGGCCCGGGTGAGCCCGATGCGGGTCCGGGGGGGGGCACCGTCGTGATGTGCCCCGCGGCGAACCTGCCTCCTCCGACGACGGGGAGCTGCACGGTGACGTCGGGTAGCGCGGCGAAGCTGTTCACGGGCATCGTGCTCGCGCCCGACAAGGTCTATCACGGGGGCCAGGTGCTCGTGGACTCCGCGGGTGTCATCCAGTGCGTGAGCTGTGATTGCTCGCAGGCGGCGGGCGCGGCCTCGGCCACGCAGGTGACGTGCCCCCAGGCGGTGGTGTCGCCGGGTCTCATCAACGCGCACGACCACATCACCTTCCAGAAGGCGCCCTTCGCCCGGACGGATGAGAAGTACGAGCACCGCCACGACTGGCGCCAGGGCAACAACCAGCACACGCGTCTGCCCGCGGGCAACACGGTGGGCGCGGACGGCATCCGCTGGGCGGAGCTGCGCCAGGTCATCGCGGGCACCACGTCCATCGCCGGCTCCGGCGGCGCCAAGGGCCTCCTGCGCAACCTGGACGCGCCGAACACGTCCGACACGGGCACCAACCAGGAAGGCCTGGGCGCGGGCTCGGGCGCGGAGTATCAGACGTTCCCCCTGGGTGACTCGGATGGTCGCGAGCGCGCGAGCGGCTGTGATTACGAGCGCGTCGACTCTCCGTCGGTCATCCCGGCCGCCTCGGCCTACCTGCCGCACATCGCCGAGGGCATCGAGACGAGCGCGCGCAACGAGTTCCTCTGCCTCTCCGGTCAGCAGTCCGGTGGCCAGAACATCCTGAGCTCCCGCACCGCGCTGGTCCACGGCATCGGCCTGAGCGCCAGCGACATCCGGATGATGGCCACCTCGAGCACCAGCCTGGTCTGGTCGCCGCGCTCCAACATCGGCCTGTATGGCGATACCGCGGCCATCCCGCTCTACAAGTACCTGGGCGTCAACATGACGCTGGGCACCGACTGGCTGCAGTCCGGCTCCATGAACATCCTGCGCGAGCTGCGCTGCGCGGACGACCTGGACACCGATTACTTCAATGACTCGCTCAGCGACGCGGAGACGTGGGCGCTGGTGACGGGCAACGCGGCGCATGCCTTCCAGGCGACGAACACCGGCGCGCTGGTGCCGGGCAAGGTGGCGGACGTGGCCATCTTCCGGCTCAACGGCCACCAGGCCTCTCCGCACCGCGCCGTCATCCGGGCGGAGCCCGCGGACGTGGTGCTGACGATGCGCGGCGGCAAGGCGCTCTACGGCGAGACCTCCGTCATCTCCGCCCTGAGCGGGGCGGGCTGCGACACGCTGGATGTCTGCGGCGTCGAGCGCTCGGTGTGCCTCCAGACCGAAATCAGCATGTCGCTGTCCACGCTGCAGTCGCGCAACTCCGGCGCCTACCCGCTGTTCGCGTGTGGCGTGCCGACGGATGAGCCGACGTGCGAGCCGTCCCGCACCTCCACCAACGCGCGCTGGCCGGCCTCCGTGTCGGGCTCCACCGTGTACTCCGGTGGCCTGTCGGGCGCGGACGTCGATGGCGACGGCATCCCCGACGAGGTGGACAACTGCCCCGGCGTGTTCAACCCGGTGCGCCCGATGGACCAGGGCGTGCAGCCCGACGTCGACGGCGACGGCGTGGGTGACGCGTGCGACGTGTGCCCGTTCGCGCCCGGCACCACCGAGTGCACCCGCCCCGACCCGAACGACACCGACGGTGACGGCGTCCCGAACGCCTCGGACAACTGCCCCAACACCCACAACCCGGACCAGGCGGACTCGGATGGCGACGGCAAGGGCGACGCGTGCGACCTCTGCCCGACGCCCAACCCGGGTGACGCGGCCTGCTCGCTGTCCATCTACACGGTGAAGCAGCCGGGGCCCGGTGGAACGTCTCCGTGGCTGGGCCAGCGCGTGTTCGTCTCCAACGCCACCGTCACCGGCGTGGGCGCGACGGGCTTCTTCGTGCAGGTCAACCCGTTGGATCAGGGCTACCAGGGGCCGGACTACTCCGGCGCCTTCGTCTTCACCCGCACGGCGCCGCCGAGCACCGTGATGGCCGGCTCGCGTGTGAACGTCGACGCGACGGTGGCCAACTACTTCGGTCAGCTCCAGCTCGCCTCACCCTCCGTGGAGGTGGTCTCCCAGGGCAGCACGCTGCCTCCTCCGCAGGTGGTGACGCCCGCCGAGGTGGCCACGGGGGGCTCGCGCGCCACGCCGCTGGAGGGGGTGCTGGTGCGCGTGTCGCAGGTGCAGGTGACCCACACCGCGCCCGCCCCGGGTGGCGGCGACTCCGCGCCCACCGGTGAGTTCGAGGTGGACGGCGCGCTGCGCATCAACGACTACCTGTTCTCGTTCCCGCTGCCGGCGCTGGGAGACCGCTACTTCTCCATCACCGGCGTGCTGGAGCTGCGCAACGACCACTCGAAGATCGAGCCGCGCTCGGCCGCGGACCTCGTGCCCGCGAGCGCGGGCGAGGTGTCGCTGGCGTCGCTGGCGCCCACGGGCGTCTTCGTGCGCTCGGGCGTCAACGGCCCCACGTTCCCGGAGCCGCTGACGGTGACGCTCACCGGACCGGTGACGGTGGACACGGTGGTGACGGTGGTGTCGTCCAGCCCCGCCGTCTCCGTGGTGGGGGGCCAGGTGGTGATCCCCGCGGGCGAGCGCTCCGCGGTGGTGCTCCTGAACACCGACTCCGCGTTGGACCCGGACGCGAAGAAGGCCACCCTCACGGCCACGCTGGGCACGGTGTCCCGCGACGCCACGGTGACGGTGCTGGCGGTGGACCAGCCGGCGGCGCTGGAGCAGCTGTCTCCCGAGCTCGTCGTGGTGACGGGCGGCGGGACGGCCACGCTCACGGTGACGCTGGATGTGCCTCCGTCGGTGGACACGGTGGTGAGCCTGTCCGTGCAGCCGGCCAGCCTGGGCGCGGTGCCGGCCCAGGTGGTGGTGCGCGCCGACACGCTGTCCGCGAAGTTCGACTTCACGGCGGCCAACGTCAGCGGCGAGGGCCAGGTGGTGGCGAGCCTGGGCGGCGACTCGGTGTCCGCGCAGCTGCGCGTCACGGAGCAGCCCGCGGGCGCCAACCACGTGGTCATCAGCGAGGCGGCGCCGGCGGGCCCGGGCGGCGCGAACGACGAGTTCGTCGAGCTGTTCAACCCGACGACGAGCCCGGTGGACCTGTCCGGCTGGAAGCTCCAGTACAAGAGCGCGACGGGCACCACGTACCTGTCGTTCACGCTGCCCGCGGGGTCGGTCATCCAGCCCCGGGGCTTCTTCCTGGTGACGCATCCGGACTACGCCGGCTCCGTCGCGGGTGACGCGAACTGGGGTCCGGCGTTCTCCATGTCCGCCAGCCGCACCGGCGGTGGCAACCTGCGCCTGGGTGGGCCGGCGTTGACGACCACCAACATGAACGACCCGGCCAAGGTGGACGCCTTCGCCTATGGAACGGGCAATGCCCCCGAGGGCACCGCCTTCCCGACGGTCCCCGCGGAGGCCGGCTCCTTCGAGCGCAAGGCGACCGTCTCCTCGACGGCGGCCACCATGGAGGGCGGCTCGGACGCGGCTGCGGGCAACGGGTATGACTCCGACGACAACGCGTCCGACTTCATCCTCCGGACGCAGCGCCAGCCGCAGAACAGCGCCAGTCCCACGGAGTAGTTGACTCAGGGCCTTCCGGCCCCTACCGGGTCCATCAACCGGTAGGGGCTGGAAAACCCGGCGCGGCCGGGTCATAAGCGTTCCCGTGCGAGTCGTCTCATGGAACGTGAATGGGCTGCGCTCGGCCCATACCAAGGGCTTCCTGCCCTGGCTGTCGGGCGCCCGGGCGCAGGTGGTGGCATTGCAGGAGGTGCGCGCGCGCCCCGAGCAACTGCCGGATGAGGTCCGTGCTCCGGCCCGGTGGAAGACGCACTTCTCGGCCGCGGAGCGTCCTGGCTACAGCGGAGTGGGGCTGTTCTCCCGCGACGAGCCGGACACGGTGGAGACCCGGCTGGGAGTCCCGGAGATGGACGCGGAGGGGCGGCTGCAGCTCGCCCGCTTCGGCAAGCTCACCGTGGCCAACGTGTACTTCCCCAACGGCAACGGGAAGGACCGTGACCTGAGCCGCATCCCGTTCAAGCTCGCCTTCTACCGACGCCTGTTCGACCAGCTGGAGAAGCCGCTGCGCGACGGTGAGCGGCTGCTCGTCGTGGGCGACTTCAACACCGCGCACCAGGACATCGACCTGGCCCGGCCCCGGGAGAACCGCGAGACGAGCGGCTTCCGTCCCGAGGAGCGCGAGGAGCTGGACCGCTGGCTGCGCGCCGGCTGGGTGGACAGCTTCCGACACTTCCACAAGGGCGCCGGCCACTACTCGTGGTGGAGCCAGCGCTTCGGCGTGCGCGAGAAGAACATCGGCTGGCGCATCGACTACGTGCTGGCGTCCCCCGCGGCCATGGCCTTCGTCAAGCGCGCCGCCATCCACCCCGACGTGTCGGGCTCCGACCACTGCCCGGTGAGCGTGGACCTGGACTCCGCCGTCCGCTGACCCCCCTCGAGGCTCTCAATGAACGCACTGCTCTCCATCTGGACCTGGGTCGAGATTGGCATCGTCGCGCTGGTCGGCTTCTTCGTTCAGCTCGTCATCGCCGTCTTCACGTTGCCGTTCGACAAGAAGCGCTACGCGGTGGGGCGGTGCTTCCGCATGGTGGGCGTCACCGCCGCGAAGCTGACGCCGTACTGGCGCTTCGGCATCCACGGGCCGGTGCCGGACCAGGTGGCCCCCAACACGGTGGTGGTCAGCAACCACGAGTCCAACGCGGACCCGTTCCTCATCTCCCGCCTGCCGTGGGAGATGAAGTGGCTGGGCAAGGCGAGCCTGTTCAAGGTGCCGGTGGTGGGGTGGATGATGGGCATCGCCGGGGACATCCCCGTGCACCGCGGCGACAAGGAGTCCGCCACGGGCGCCATGGCGCGCTGCAAGCAGTGGATGAGCAAGGGCATGCCGGTGATGATCTTCCCGGAGGGCACCCGCTCGAAGACGGACGAGCTGTTGCCCTTCAAGGACGGCGCCTTCCGCCTGGCCATCGAGCAGCAGGCGGACGTGCTCCCGCTGGCGGTGAGCGGCACGCGCAAGGCGCTGCCCAAGCACTCCTGGCGCTTCTCCACCTCGCGCGGCCTGGTGACGGTGGGCACGCCCATCTCCACCAAGGGCATGACGCTCGATGACGTGGAGAAGCTCAAGACGCTGGTGCGCGAGCAGATCCTCGCCCTGCGCGCCACGCTGCAGCCGCTCACCCAGGATGCCGCGACGCCGGGGACTCCCAGCGCCGCGTAGCGGCTTCGACGAGGCACGCCGCTCAGGCGTCCGTGACTTCGTTGTCGATGATGTGGCAGCCCGACTCCTCGTCGAGCGCGTCCTCGATGAAGCCGCGCAGCAGGTCCTTCCCGCCGATCTCGAAGGACAGGCTGATGCGGTCGCCCTCGATGTGGACGTCCTTGTCGGTGGTCAGCTTGCCGCCCAGGGCCACGGCGCTGCCCTCGACGCGGGCGTTGCCCCGGAGGCGGACCTCGCCGCCCATGGACACCGCGTCGCCCTTCACCACGGCGCCGGCCTCCACGATGACGCGGCCCCGGATGGCGACCGCGTCGTCGACGGTGGCGCCCTTGCGGATGATGATGTCGCCCTCCACGGCGACCACGTCCTTGGCCTTCTCGCCCGCCTCGATGACCAGGTCCGTGCCCTGCACCACGCGGCTGCCGTCCTTGGCCGTGGTGTCGCAGACGACCTTCACCGGGGAGGTCGACTTCCTGGCCGCGTCATCGCCGGCGAAGGCGGGCAGGGCCAGGGTGGACGCGAGAGCCAGAGTGGAAAGGAAGCGTGAGCGCATGGACGGCTCCTGGGGACGACCGGGTTGAGAGGTCTACGCGGCAGGCCCACACCCATTGCATGGGTTTGTTTCCCTCCCGGGAGGCAGGTCGGGGCGCGCGGCTTGCAGTAGGGTGGGGGAGGCCCTGGCCCGCACGCCCCGAGGTTTCCCCTGGCCACATCGTCGACGCAGCAAGACTCCTCCTCGCATGACCTGACCATCTGGGCCTATGCCTTCGGCTATTTCGCGGCGTATGCCCCGTACAGCGCGCTGACGAAGGCGTTGTCGAGCGGCTCCCTGCCGGGCATGGAGGAGGGCATCGTCGGCTTCACGCTCCTGCCGGTGAGCGCGGCGACGTCGATGGTGGGGATGTTCGTCTTCCTCTCGCTCAAGCGCTGGTGGCGCTTCGCGGCGCACCGCCAGGTGCTGGGCCTGCGGGTGCCCTCGCCGGGGGCGTGGACGTTCCTGTCGGGGATGTGCTCGGCGGCCATCATCGGCACCACGACGCTGGCGTACACGCTGGAGGGCACCTCCATCGTCTTCATGATGCTGCTGATGCGCGGCGGGGTGCTGGTGCTGGCGCCCATCGTGGACGTGCTCAGCCGCAGGCACGTGCGCTGGCCCTCGTGGGTGGCGCTGGGGCTGAGCTTCGCCGCCGTGCTCGTCGCGTCGGGGAAGGACGCGCGCGCCACCCTGACGTGGGTGGCCGCGCTGGACGTCGGCGTGTACCTGCTGAGCTACTTCATCCGCCTGCGCGCGATGAGCCGGCTGGCCAAGTCCGAGGACAAGAGCCTGTCCATCCGCTACTTCGTGGAGGAGCAGATGGTGGCCACGCCCTTCCTGGTGCTGGTGCTCGGGCTGGTGGCGGTGTGGGGCGGCGCGGGGCCGGCGCTGGACATCCGCGAGGGCTTCACCGGCATGTTCGCCCGCGGGCGGCTCTTGGAGGAGATGCTGGTGGGGCTGTTGTCCCAGGGCACCGGCATCTTCGGTGGGCTCATCCTGCTGGACGCGCGGGAGAACGCGTTCTCCGTGCCGGTGAACCGGGCCTCCAGCGTGCTCGCGGGCGTGGTGGCCACGCTGGGGCTGTCGCTGTGGCTGGGGCTGCCGGGCGTGGGGCCGCGCGAGCTTCTGGGCGCGGCGCTGGTCATGGTGGCCATGACGGTGCTGGCGGTGCCCACGGTGCTCGCGGCGCGCCGGCGCGAGGCCGCCCTGAAGGCGGCGCTCGGGCCTTGAGTCCCTGACGCCTACTTCTGGGTGTCCTGCGGGACGTGCAGCGTCAGCACGGGGCAGGGCGCGCGGGAGACCAGCTTCTGCGCCACGCTGCCCAGCAGCATGCGCGACAGCCCCCGGCGGCCGTGGGTGCCCATGATGATGAGGTCGAAGCCCTCCTTCTCCACCAGCTCCAGGATGGTGGAGGCCGCCTCGCCCACCACCACGCGGTGCTTGAGCGGGACGGAGGCCGGCTCCATCTGCTTGAGCAGCGTGGCCAGCTCCTTGCCCGCCGTGTCCAGGGCGACCTGCTCCAGCGAGAGCGGGTTCCATCCGGGGGCGGCGACGAGCAAGTCCGGCGCCACGTACTGAGGGGGCTCCCACGCGTGGAGGACCTCCACCGACGCGTTGAAGGGACGGGCGAGCTGGAGGGCGTAGTCGATGATGGAGCGAGAGCCCTCGCTCAGGTCGACGGGGACGAGAATTCGGGATGGCGCTGCCATGGTCGGCTCCTCGCTGAGGTGAAAGGCCCTCTCTTGGGGTGGGGCCGAACGTCCTCAGATGGAAGTTGCGTGCCAGCGCCTGCCCGCCCGTTCGCTACCGCGACGCGCAAAGCTTGCGGGGAGGCGAGCGCGGCCCGCGATTCGTGCGCAGGATGGCCCCCATGCGACCTCCCATTGATCAGGCCACGGTCCTCATCACCGGCGCGGCCGGGGGTATCGGCCGGGAGCTTGCCCGGCTGTTGTCCCGGCGCGTCCGCACGCTGGTCCTGGTGGACCGCGAGGTGGCGCGGCTGGAGCCGCTGCGTGAGGAGCTGCTCACGCGCTATCCCACCCTGGGCGTCCTCCTCCACGCCTGCGACGTGTGCGAGCCGCGCGAGGTCGACGCGATGGTGGCCTCGCTGGAGGCGCAGTTCGTCCGGGTGGACGTGCTGGTGAACACCGCCACGCTGGGCCTGCGGGGGCTCTACGCGGAGGCGCGCTGGGGAGGGCTGGAGGAGCTCCTGCGCTCGAACGTGTGGGTGCCCGCGCTGCTGACGCACCGGCTGCTCGCGCCCATGCTGGAGCGGGGGCGGGGCGGGGTGCTGAACATCGGCTCGGGCGCGGCGCAGCTCATGCTGCCCGGCTCCGCGATGTTCGCCGCCACGCAGCGCTTCCTCGACGGCTTCACCGAGTCGCTCCGGCTGGAGGTGGAGGGGCGCGGCGTGGTCATCACCCGCGTGGCTCCGGGACCGGTGGGGGACTCGGGCGCCGAGGAGGCGGGGCGCGCGCCCTTCTTCCAGATGTCGCTCGAGCGCTGCGCTCGCGCCGCGCTGGCGGCCTTCGAGCGGGGCGAGGCGCTGGTGTACCCGGGCTGGGGACACCGCTGGGTGATGCGGCTGTTGCCCCTCTTGCCACGAGGGCTCCAGCGGAGCCTGGGGCGGCTGGCGCTGCGCGGTGTCCGCCGCGAGGCCCTGGCCGCGCCCGACGCCCTGCCCGTGGGGCTCGCGTCGCCCGTGCTGCTGGCGCGCGAGCCCAATCCGGCGTGACGGCCTAGAGGCCGATCTCCGCCAGACGCGCCTTCACGCGGGTGGCCTTCACGCCGGTGTTTGCCGTGCCGCGGCCCTGCGAGTTGCCGCCCAGGCCGATGTGGTGCAGGCCCACCACCTGGTTGGAGCCCGTCGACAGCACCGGCGAGCCCGACGAGCCGCCCAGCGTGTCCGCGTCGTAGGACAGGTCCGTGGTGGAGTAGTTCGCGTTCTTCACCACGCCCGGCGACAGCTTCTTCGTCGGCGAGCAGCCCGACGACGTGTAGTAGTCGCAGTTCTGGTGCACCACGTAGATGCTCGCGTTGGTGGCGGCGTTGGCGCTGGCCACCGTCAGGTAGCCCTGCACGTTGCCGGGGAGCTGGCCGTTGGTCGCCGAGCAGCGCAGCGCCGTCATGTCGTCGGTGGACCACGTCCTGATGAACGTGGCGCAGGAGTACCAGACGCGGCTGGCCGAGGCGACGCCGTCGATGTAGTTGAAGGACACCCGGGCCCCCACGGCCTCGGACGCGCTGCCCACGCAGTGGTTGTTGGTGATGATGACATCCGGTGACACCAGCCACGCGGTGCAGCGGCTGCCCACCGCCGGGATGGACAGGTAGCCCACCGCCTTGGCCGCCGTGGCCTGCGCGCCCGTCAGCGTGGTGGAGCTCACCCAGTTCACCGAGCCGACGATGACGTTGGATTCCTGCGACTGCAGCGGCTCGTTCGCCTCCTGGTCCGGGACATCGGGGGACTGCTCGGTACCGCAGGCCGACAGGGCACCCATCACGAACAACGCACGCAGGCTCTTGGCGAACATCGGGTCTCCTCCACACGCGGGATTGCGCGCGGCGTGCCCAAGGCACTCTCCATGCCAGCGTTCCGCGCGGGACACTTCCACTCGACAGCCCTCCTCGCGCCGGGCCCCGGGTGGTGCGCGCGTGCTCCGCTCCGTCACCGGCGGTTGTAAAGCCCCTTCGCGTCGCCGCCGAGAGTCTTCATGATATTCACGATTTACAATTAATTCCGGAACTGTCCTGTAATGGGACGCTCCCGGCGTCGGGTGTCGTGGTCCCGGACAGCGACGGAAAAATCCACGGGCCGCGTTCCGCTCGCTCATTGAAGAGGGGGAACGCGGCCCGGGGGCGCGGTGAGCGGAGCGCGGGCGCCTAGCCGATGATCATATCCTCGCGCTCCAGCGTGCCCTCGGAGAAGCGGCGCAGGTTGAAGCGGGTGAAGAGCTCGTCGGACTCGCCGGTGCGCATCCACTTCGCCATCCGCTCGGCGACGGCGGGGGCCATCATGAAGCCGTGGCCGACGAAGCCGGACATCTGGAGCAGGTTGTCCAGGCCCGGGGTGCGCCCGAGGATGGGGTTGTTGTCCGGCGTCACGTCGTAGCAGCCGGCCCACTGGCGCAGCACCTTCACGTGGCCCACGTGGGGCAGCTGCTCCATGAGGGCCTGGGCGAAGCGGGACACGAAGCGCAGGGTGCTGCCCATGTTGAGCCCGGCGGGCTCCTTGGGGTCACCCATGCCGCCCACGATTTCGCCGCGCATGGACTGGCTGAAGTACAGGCCCGAGTCGAGCACGGACACGAGCGGCCCCAGGAAGGGCTTGAGGGGCTCGGTGCTGAGGATCTCGTGGCGGTGCGGCTCGTTGGGCAGCTGCACGCCGACGAGCTTCGCCACCTCGGGGCTCCACGCGCCGGAGGCGAGCACCACGGTGTCACAGGCGATGTCGCCGCGGTCCGTCTTCACCTTGCGGATCTGTCCGCCGCTGACGTCGAAGCCCGTCACCTCCGTGTACGTCTCCACGCGCACGCCCTTCTTGCGGCAGCCCTGCGCGTAACCCCACAGGAAGGGCCAGGGGAAGATGACGCCGTCCTCGGGGTTGAAGGACGCGGCCACGCAGCCCTTCATCGTGAGGCCCGGGACGATGTCGCGCGCGGCGTCCGGCGTGACGAGCCGGGTGGGCACGTCGAAGCGGTTGTGCAGCGCCACGTTGCGCTCCAGCCGCCTGGCCACCGCGTCGGTGCGCGCGAGGAACAGGTAGCCGCCCTGGCGCAGCCACACGTTGATGCCCATCTCCCGGGCGAAGCCCTTCATCAGGTCGATGGAGCGCTTGGCCAGCTCCACCAGCGCCGGGGTGCCCCACTGCATGCGCACGCCGCCGCCGTTGCGGCCGGACGCGCCCGCGCAGAGGTAGCCGCGCTCCAGCACCACCACGTCCGTCTCGCCCTCGCGCGCCAGGTTGTACGCGAGCGCCAGGCCCATGATGCCGCCGCCGATGATGACCACCTTGGCCTTGGCGGGCAGGGGCTCGGTGGGGCGCAGGCCCTTGGGGAAGGCATCCACCTCCTGGGGCACGCCGCCCACCGGGGGCTGCGACTCGTCCACCGGGGCGCTCGCGAGCAGCCGCAGCTCGGTGGGGTAGAGCGGAGGCCTGGGCGTGAAGGGCACCACCGCGTCGGCCTTGAGCGCCTTCTCCTGCTCCAGGAGCGCGGCCACGGCGGACAGGCAGCTCTTGCCCTGGCAGATGCCCGTGCCGAAGCCCGTGTAGCGCTTCACCGACTCCACGTCGCAGTAGCCCCGCGACACGGCGTGCCGCACGTCATCCGCGGTGACGTCCTCGCAGGAGCAGATCATCGACTTGCTCATGACAGTCCCTCCACCAGCGCCTGGGCCGCGCGGCGGCCCGCCTCGAACGCCTCCTTCGCGCTGCCTCCGCCCGTCACATCTCCGGCCACGAACACGTCCGCCGCGTCGGTGCGGCCCTCGGCGCTCGCCTCCACCCGGAACAGTCCGCGCGAGGCCTCGAAGGAGACCTTGGCGCCACCCTGCCGCGCCAGCTCGAAGCTGGGCGTCACCGGCACCGACACCAGCACCGCGTCACAGTCCACCTTGCGCCGTCCCCCCTGGCGCGGCGTGAAGCTGAACGCGCTCACGTGCCGGAGGCCGTGCGCCTTGGGCTCCGAGCCCTCCACCGTCGTCGGATGCGCTCCCGCGCCCGGCGCGCCCTTCAGGTCCACCACGACAGCGACCTTCACGCCGTGCTCCTCGAGCAGCCGCGCCAGCCCTTGCAGCTCCTGGCCCCAGCCCACCAGCGCCGCGCGCTCCGGCGCCACCGCGTGCCGACGCAACAGCAGGCTGGCCGCGCGGCCCGCGTAGACGCCGGGCAGGTCATTGTTCTCGAAGGGCACCATCGGCGGGTGTCCACCGGGCGTCAGCAGGAAGCGCTCCGCGTAGACCTTGAGCAGCCGCGCCTCGCCGTTCTCCCGGGCGCCCACCGCGAGGTAGCGGCCCTGCTCGTCGTCGTACAGGCCCAGCGCCGTGGCGCGGGTGACGACGCTGTCCCGCGCGAGCGTGGCCACGTCGTCGATGGCGGGCGCGTCCGCCTCCGGGGCGCCGTGCGCCAGCCGGCCACCCACGTGGTCCTCGCGCTCGAACATCAGGAAGGGGATGCCCCGTCCGGTCAGCTCCCTCGCGGCGGCGAGCCCGGCGGCGCCCGCGCCCACGACCGCGACGCGGGTGCGCAGCGTGCGAGACGGCGGGGGAGCGGGGGCTGCGTCCTTGGGCAGCAGGCCCAGGCCCGCCAACTGCCGGGCCACCTTGGCCATCACCGTCTCCGCGACGGGCACGCCGGCGAACATCTCGTGGTGGTCCAGGCCGTTGGGGAAGAACCAGTCGATGGTCTCGAACACGTCCACCTTCGCGGAGGGGTACGCGTTCTGCCGCTCCAGCTTCATGCCGTCGCGCGCGGGCGTGCGGCACGTGTAGACGTTGGGCAGCCCGTCCACGCGCATCAGGCACTGCGAGCACGCGGCGGCGAAGCAGTAGGGCCCGCGAGGGCGGTGGTACTTCACGGAACGGGCGAGCATGGGCTCGCCCGCGGCGACGAGGGAACATGCCACCGGCTCGCCCTCGATGGCGGGGATGCTCTCGCCCTCGAGGTCCACGGTGATGGCCCTGCCGCGCAACGAGGCATCTGGGAGACGTCGCATGGGTGCCGCGCAAAATGGCGTAACGCCCGCGGGTGGTCAAAGCCTGTCGGCGCATGACGCACCCCGGTCATGAGGCCCAGCCGACAGTCGAGGTGATGGCGCGCTGGAACTTCTCTAAGACTCCCGCAGAACGTCACCGGGGACCGCGACGGGCCGTCTCAGGCCTCGTGGCGATCCCCGGTGGGTGGAGCGGGCGGCCGTGCAGGCCGTGGTCCTTGACGCGCCGGGCAAATCCCGGCGCGGGTGCGTCAGAGCGGCTGCTCCCCGTGGGTGTGGATGGGCTCGGGGATGCCCATGCCGCGCGGCCGGTAGCCGAAGCGGGTCCGGATGACCGCGCCCAGGGCGATGAGCACCACCAGGCAGGAGACGATGGCGCCGAAGACGGGGATGGCGCCCACCACCAGCAACACCAGCAACCCCAGCGCGAGCACCACCGCCTGCGTCTTGCGTCCGCGCATCACCGGCAGCCGCGTGCCCAGCTCGCTCGCCACCGCCGCGAAGCCCAGGGCCGCCGCCAGGGGCGCCGCCATCCACAGCACCAGCGCCGCGGGGATGCCGATGATGGTGATGGCCAGCACCACCGTGAGCGGAATCATCGCCACCACCCCGAGCAGGCCCGTCAGGCCGCTCTGCACCGGCCGCGCGCGGATCTCATCCCCCAGCTGCTTCATCCGCGAGGGGAAGAACATCTGGCCCAGGAAGCCCAGCCCGAAGAGCACCGCGAACGTGAGGATGAACCCGGCGAGCCCGCCCCCGTCGTCGTCGTCGCGGTTGCGCCGCCGCTCCTCGCCCTCGTCGCTGGACTCCTGGAGGCCCTTGTTGAGCTCCTTCGCGACGACGCGGCCGATGTTGGCCCCGCCGAAGGTGTTGATGCTGCCCTCCACGTTCGCGCCGTCCTCGCGGTCCACGTTGCCGCCGAAGGAGGACACGTCGCCCTCCACGGAGGCGCCGGGCTTGAGGACCACGTTGCCGCCGAAGGCGTGCGCGTCACCCTCCACGTGGCCGTGGACGATGAGGTTGCCGCCGAAGGCCACCGCGTCCTTCTCCACGTTGCCCTTCACCACCAGGTTGCCGCCGTACACCACGGCGCTCTCCACCGTCTGTCCCTCCTTCACCTCCAGGGACTGACCGCGCGCCACCACGTTGCGGGCCCCCGAGCGGCGCGAGCGCTTGAGCTCGTCGCGGGTGCGGTGCATCTGCTCGCGGATCTGCTCGCGCACCTCGCGCATCGTCTCCGCGTCCGTGGCGGAGTCCTCTTCGTGCTCGGAGCCATCGGAGGCGACCGCGGGCGCCGCCGGAGCGGGTGGCGCGGGCGGGGCCACGGGCGCGGGGACCGCCTGGGGCGCGGGCGCCGGCTCGGCGAGCCCCTGGGCCGCGGCCTCCTTCTCCGAGGGCGTCATGGGGCGCAGGGTGATGATGGAGCCGTCCTGCTCCATGCGCAGCGAGTAGGCGCGGGACACGGTGCGCAGGGCCTGGTCGGCGGAGATGCCGCGCAGGTGGACCTCGGCGGGGACGTCCAGGTCGCCGGTGACGACCAGGTTGAGGCCGCCCTTGTCGGCGATGGTCTTCAGCGCGTCGCGCAGGCTGCCTCGGAAGGAGACGTCGATGCTCTTCGCGGCGGGTGCGGACTCGGCGGCGCGGGCGGCGGGCGCGGACTCGGCGAGCGCGAGGGGGGCGCCCAGGAGCAACGCGGGGATGAGGAATCGGGAGGAGATCTTCATGGGTCGCTCAGGCTTCGGAGGGGGTGGGGGCGCTGCCCGCGAGCCGCTTGAGACCGGCCAGCGACGTCAGGAGGAGGAACGCGAGGAATGCGGCCACGGCCAGGCCCTCGGTCGACCACAACGCGCGGGCGCCGCTCAGCACGCCCTCGGCCAGGAAGCGCCCCTCCACGAGGAAGGACGCCACGCCCGTGCCCAGCCGGCCGAGCGCCTGGTCGTTCATCACCAGGTAGCCCAGCCCACCGAGCAACGAGGTCAGCAGGATGGCGAGCCCGGACCAGACCTCGCGACGCTGAGGTACGGGCTCCGCCGCCACGCGTGCCATGACGCTGGCGACCAGGGTCGGCGGCGGGAGGGGATCCGCCAGCCGGTACAGGTCGTTCTCCATCAGCCGGTGCTCTTCGAGGACCCCCGCGCAGGCGTCACACTCGGCGGCGTGGTCCAGCGCGGGGCCTTCACCTTCCTCCAGCTCGGCGAAGAGGACCTCGAGGTCGGGGCAGGGGTGCGCGCTCATCGGGGGGCCTCCTCCGTGCTCATCTTCTTGCGAAGCTTCTCTCGGGCCCTGAAGAGCCGGGCCATGATGGTGCCAGGGGCGCACCCGAGGATCTGGGCGATCTCCTTCGTCGTGCGCTTCTGGACGTAGTAGAGCGCGAGGACTTCACGATCATCGACGGAGAGCGTGGCCATGGCCTCCTCCAGCGACTGGCGCTCCTCGCGGGCGATGGCGCCCTCCTCCTGGGAGGCCTCGTTGCTGGGGAGCACCTCCTTCATGGGCTCCAGCTCCTCGGTGCGCACCTTGGTGCGGCGGCGGAGCAGGTCCAGGCAGAGGTTGCGGGTGATGGCCAGCACCCAGAGGTCGAACGGGCGCGAGTCGTCGTACCGGTGCAGGTTCTGGTACGCGCGCAGGAGCGCCTCCTGGGACACCTCCGCGGCCTCGGCCTCGCTCTGCAGCAGCCGGAGCGCCAGGCCGTAGACCTGGCGCTGGACGCTGCGCACCAGGGACTCGAAGGCGGACGGATCTCCACGGCGGGCCGCCTGCACGTCGGCCTTCCAGGGGAGGGGGACGGCGTCGTCAGCCATCAGCATCCCGATGGCGTGGGCGAGGGTCCCGGGAGCGTCGTCGAGGGCAAGAGCGTTCACACCTGGGTCTACGGTGTGCGCGCTCCCCCATTGCGTCCAGGTGTTTCATCGCCGTTGCAGACTTATTTCTTCCGTGATTTCGAGCGCTTGGCTTCGGTCTCCGCCCGGGCGACCTCGCGGGCGGCCTTGCGCTGGCGCTGTTTTTCACGGAAGCCGAGCGGGGCGGCGGGCTCCTGCCTGGGCTTGGGCTCCGCCTGCTGGGCGAGCGAGCGGCCCCGGGTGGGCGTCTCGGAGACCTCGGCCGTGCTCTTGCGTCCGGGACGGGCGGGGGCCTCGACCTCGGAGGTGGTGCGCCGACCGGGCCGGCTGGGGGCCTCGCCGCGCGCGGGCGCACGGCGGTCCGAGGCGCGCGGACGCTCCTCGTCGAAGGTGGTCTCGGCGCGGCGGCCGGCGGCGCCACGGGCGGCGGGGGCCCGGCGGCCGGTGCCCCGCTCCTCACGGACGGGAGGGCCGCGGCGGCTGGAGGGGGCACCCTCGGCCTGCTCCTGCTCGACGAGGTGCGCGCGCTGGGAGGCGCGGATCTCCTCCGCGGTGTCCTCGGCGTACTCGAAGTGGAACAGGCGCTTGACGACGAGCGTGGCGTACGCGCCCGGCGGCAGGGTGAAGGCGACGTTGACCTTGATGTTGCCCCGGTTGAGCTCGTCGGGCTGCGTGCGACCGATGACCAGCTTGTGCGGGAAGGAGAGGACCGGGCGCTCCTCGTGCTTGAAGAAGAGCATGCGCTCGGCCCCGGGGATGACCAGGTCCGACAGCTTGAGCTTCTCGCGGCCGAGCACCCAGCGCACGGCGTCCTCGACCTTCGGATCCGTGAAGGTGCTGTTGGGCGCGAGCAGGGGGAAGGTGGCGTCGCGCAGCACGCGCAGCGTCTGCGGATCCGCATCCTTGTGGAACAGGAGCGAGCCGGCCTGGTAGCGCATGGGGAACAGCGACTCACGCGGCAACAGCAGTTGCAGGTAGCGCCGCACGCCCTCGTTCCAGAGGTAGCTCTGGTAGGTGAACAGCTGCATCGCGCGGTAGTCCGCGTCGATCTGCAGGAAGGCGCGGGTGAAGTTCTTGGGCTCCTCGCGCAGCGAGCGCAGGACGCGGTGGTACTTCTTGGTGCCCTCGAAGGGGACGCGCGCGTCCCAGTGGCCCCAGTTGTCGCGCCAGAAGGCCTTCACCTTGGCGTCCTCGGAGCGGTCCAGCTCCGACGGCTTGGCCAGGTAGTTGTGGAGCGCCGCCTCGAAGTCGCCCCGGATGAGGTCCTTGGCGATGAAGCCCTGCCCGTGCTTGAGCGAGCCGAAGCGCTGGCTGTCGAAGTAGTTGATGACGCCCAGGCGGTTCACCTCGGCGGCCGCCACGTTGAGGGGGCCCAGGGACGACTCCTCCAGGGCCCTCACCGTCACGGAGAAGCGGTTGGACGTGATGTTCGCCGAGGACAGGGCCTTGTTCGTCCGGCCCAGGTACTTCAGGCGGAGGTCCGGCTCCTGCATGTCCACGTCGGCGCCGTCCACGGCGATGAGCTGCTCGGTGCGGCCCTGCTTGTCCTTCAGGCCGCAATAGCTGATGGAGCCCGGCTTGAGACCGAACGCGTCCCGCAGGCGTGCCACGGCGTCGAACGTGGACAGCTTCTGCTTGTCCATCAGGTAGACGCGGAAACGCCCGGAGGCGACTTCATCGAAGCGGTAGGATTCCTTGACGCTGAAGTCTTCGGGCTTCTGTTTGATTCGCACGGGCCCCCCTTACCAGTGTGGGCCCTGGGAGAGAAGCGGGGCGGAGGACGGGGGGCCCAGGGGGAGGGGGGTGGACGGAGCTGACGCGCCGTCCCAGGAGCGGGACCCTGACCGGCCGTGCAGCCCTCCGGAGGGGGCCCTGGTCGGCCTGCGCCACCAGACGTTCCCCGCTTCCCAGGCGGCTCTGGTAGTGTCCGGGCCGGTGAGGATTCGCGCGTGAGCCAGGTTCCCGCCCCATTCGCTCCGAAATCCGGGCAACAGCTCCGAGGCCCCCGGCTGACCGGGCGCTTCGCGGACGGCACTCTGGGGGAGTTCCCCCTGGGGCCGTTGACGTCGCTCGGCCGTCATCCGTCCAACACGCTGCGCCTGGTGGACCGCGAGGTTTCCAAGGAGCACGCGACCATCGAGAAGGTGGGCAAGGACTTCGTCCTCAAGGACCTGGGGTCCTCGAACGGGACGTTCGTCAACGGCAAGCGGGTGAAGGAGCTGCGGCTGAAGGACGGGGACGAGATTGCCCTGGGCTCCTCGCGGCTCATCTTCCACAGCGGCGAGCAGCCGGTGGTCCCCGCGCCCGCGGCGCCCGGCGTGACGGTGGTGGCGCAGTCGGTGTCCATGCCCGCGTTCCTGGCGCAGATGGACCAGGTGCCGCAGAACTTCCGTCCGGTGGACCAGATGACGGACGGCGAGGCGCTGCGCCGCGACTACGAGAAGCTGCGCATCGCCCACGAGTTCCACCGGCAGGTGAGCACGCAGGGCAGCCAGACGGGCCTGTTCGAGCAGATCCTCAAGGTGGCCTTCCAGCTGCTCGCGGCGGACCACGGCGTCATCCTGAAGGTGGCCGGGGACGGGGAGTTCATCCCGGCGGCGGTGCACCACCGCACGGGCAAGCCGGTCAACGTCATGCTGTCCGACACGGTGCTCAAGCGCGTGGTGGAGACGGGCAAGGCGGTGCTGACGGCGGACGCCATCATCGACGAGCGCTTCTCCGCGGCGGAGAGCATCGTGGCGCAGGGCATCCGTTCGGCCATGGCGGTGCCGCTGATGGTGAACTCCAAGATTCAAGCGGTGCTCTTCCTGGACAGCCGCCAGCAGATCAACGCCTTCTCGGAGAAGGACCTGAACATCCTCTCCGGCATCGCCTCGCAGGCGAGCATCGCGCTGGAGAACGCGGCGTTGGGCGAGCAGATCCGCGCGGAGGCGGTGACGCGCGCGGAGCTGAGCCGCTTCCTGTCCAAGGCGGTGGCGGACGCGGTGATCTCCGGTGAGACGGAGGACCTGCGGCAGAGCCGGCTGGCGGAGGTGAGTTGCCTGTTCGCGGACATCCGCGGCTTCACCACCATCTCCGAGAACGAGTCGCCGCAGGAAGTGGTGTCGATGCTCAACACGTTCTTCACGGCGATGGCGGACGTGGTGTTCCGCTACGAGGGGAACCTGGACAAGTTCATCGGCGACTGTGTGATGGCGGTGTGGGGTCCGCCGCTGTCGCATCCGGACGACGCGGCGCGGGCGGTGCGGGCGGCGCTGGAGATGCAGGAGGCGGTGGATCAGATCAACCGCAACCGCGTGGCGGCCGGCAAGGCGCCCATCGAGGTGGGCATCGGCATCAACACGGGCCAGGCGGTCGTCGGCTACATGGGCAGCGCGGAGCGGCACGAGTTCACGGCCATCGGCGACACGGTGAACACGGCCTCGCGGTTGTGTGGCATGGCCAAGAGCGGCGAGGTGCTCGCGTCGGAGTCGACGGTGCGCAGGTCCGGCGCGGGCTTCGACGTGGAGGAGCTGCCGGCGCTGCAGGTCAAGGGCAAGGAGAAGGCCGTCCCCACCTACCGCGTCCATGGCGTGGAACATACGACCGCCGCCTCCCCGCGCCGATGACGACGACCCAGGAGTGTCCCAACTGCGGGACCCAACATGACACCCGGGTCTATGTCAGCGGGCAGAAGCTGACGTGCCGTTGCGGCATCCGCTTCGAGGTGCGTCGTCAGGACGTAGGCGGTGTGAAGCCGGTGGGGGCGGGCAACTCGAACATCACGTTCGCGCCGCACCGGGCGCAGCCGTTGAACGAGCACACGCGCGACACGGTGGTCCCGGGGCTGGGGGGGGAGGAGCGCGCGTCGCGCAGCCCCAGCTATGCGAACGGCGGAGCGCTGCGGGATGCGTCCGCGGGGTCGAGCGGAATCGATTGGAGTGAGGAGCGGGAGCCCGGCTCGTCGAGGGTCGGCGCGGCTCCGAGTGGAATCGCGAGGGCGGGTGCCTCGTGGGTGGGTGGGACGTCCGCGGCCGGCGTGACGTCGGGCTCCGAGGCGCGAGCGCGCCTGGGCGCCGCTGTGAGCGCGGGTGGTGACGCCGCGTCAGTGGGCCCGGTGGCGCGCGTGGACGCGTCTTCGGGTGTGGCCGACATGAGAGACGTGGAAGCGGCGGGGGACGCGGCGCGCGACAGTGGTGTGGAGGTGTCCTTCGGGGACACGGACGTGCCCGGCCTGCGGGTGACGGGGACCGCCATCGATTCCTCACCGGGCGGCGTCGCGCTGCCGGGCGTGCGCGTGGGCGGCGAGGCTCCGGTGGCCTCGGGGCTTGCCGGAGGCGAGGCCTCCGTCCGTGGCGGCGTGTCGCCAGGCGCGCCGTTCGGAGTGGCAGTGCCAGGGGTGGGCGCAGCGGGTGATGCGCTGGCGCGCGTCGCCGCGTCTCCGAACGCTGCGGGGGGCGATGCTCCCGGGCATGGCGGGGCATCTCCGGGCGCACCGTTCGGCGTGCCCCTGCCGGGCGTTCGCGCGGGCGAGGTGCCCGTGCAGAGCGCTTCGGGCGGAGGAGAGGGTCCGGGTAACGGTCGGCAGGGCGTCCCTCAGTCCTCGAACGAGTCGGGCGGCGTTGGCCCGAGTGGCGTGGCGCTGCCCTCCTCGACGCCGGGGATGGATGTGCCCGTGGACGCGACGGTGGTGCGCTCGACGCGGCCGACGGGGCGGGGCGACGCCGACTCCGACCTGGACATCCACTCGGTGGAGACGTTCGTGGCGGCGGCGCGGGTGACGCTGCCGGGCTTCGAGCTGAAGGAGCTGCTGGGCCGCGGCGGCATGGGCGAGGTGTGGCTCGCGCGCCAGACGTCGCTGGGTCGCACGGTGGCGGTGAAGCTGCTCCCGCCGAAGCTGGCGAAGGACCCGGAGTTCGTGGCGCGGTTCGAGAAGGAGGCCACGGCGCTGGCCGCCCTCAACCACCCGAACATCGTGCAGATCATCGACCGGGGCGTGGCCGGCGAGCACTACTACTTCGTGATGGAGTTCGTGGAGGGCCGCTCGCTGCGCGAGGCCATCTCCACCGGCTCGCTGACGCCGCAGCAGGGCCTGAAGCTGATGCTCCAGGCGGCGCGCGCCATCGAGTGCGCGCACGACAAGGACATCATCCACCGCGACCTCAAGCCGGAGAACATCCTGCTGGACGGGCGCGGCAACGTGAAGGTGGCGGACTTCGGTCTCGCCGGCATCCGTCAGTCCGAGGCCCGGCTGCAGCTCACCGCGACGGCGGTGGCCATGGGCACGCTCAACTACATGGCGCCCGAGCAGCGGCGCGACGCGAAGAGCGTGGACGGCCGCGCGGACCTGTTCTCGTTGGGCGTGGTCCTCTACGAGCTGCTCACCGGGGAGCTTCCCCTGGGGCGCTTCAAGCTGCCGTCCAAGCGGGTGCCGGGCCTGGACCCGCGCGTGGACCACATCATCGACCGGCTGCTGGAGACGGACCCCGAGGCGCGCTACGCGAAGGCCACGGAGCTGTGCGAGGCGCTGGAGCTGCTGGTGGCCTCGACGTCCGCGCCCAACCAGACGACCCGGCCGACGCATCAACTGGAGGGGCGTCGCAAGTCGACGAGTCAGATCACCCGCAAGCTGCGGACCGGGTGGCGACGGGTGCGTGCAGGCCTGTCGGTGGTGGGTGGACTCGCGGTGCTGGGGCTCGGCGCGCGATGGGTCAACGGGCGGATGCCCGAGAAGCCGAACCCGCCGAACACGTACGCGGAGGCCTTCTCCACGGCGACCCTGGTCGAGGCGGCGACGCCGGATGGCGAGGCGCGCTTCGAGGTGTCCTTCGACGACAAGGGCCCCGAGGAGCTCAATCTCCACAGCGGCCTGTGGAAGGTCGAAGGCGGACAGCTCCGCGCATGGCAGGGGGGGCAGGATGCCGGTGGCCGGCGACTGGTGCCTCGCGCCTATGTGGCGACGCGCTACTTCGCGGCGGACCACTTCGACGCCTCGGTGATGATGGACGTGAAGCCGCTCGGGGACGAGTACCGTCCGGACGAGCCGGACTCACAGCACTACGGCGAGCTGTCCTTCCGCATCCGGGACCTCCAGGTGTCGGCCTTCGCGATTCCGGAGGTCGGCATGCGCCTGGCGTGGCGCTACTTCGCCGAGGACGGACAGGAGATCGTCGGCAACAGCGCGCAGGACACGGACGGGCTCGTCGAGGACGAGATGCCGCTGCCCGACCGGGGGCCCTACCAGGTGCGCCTGAAGCTCAGCCGCGTGAAGGGCGGCGTGCTCGCGGAAGGGTTCCTCGGACGGCAGCGCTTCGCCCGCAAGCTGCTGCCCGGCCTGGAGAACCGCGTCGCCAAGGTGGCGGTGGGATGCCGCAACCTCGCTTGCACCTTCGATGACTTGAAGGTGAAGGGACAGCTTCGCGAGCAGCCGCTGCGCCGGGCCTCCGCGGGCCAGGAGCAGTAGTGGGTTCAGCGGCCTGAGGCGACTCGGGGGGGAAGGCGCCGTCGCTACCACTCACCCGGACAGCTTGTCCGAGAGCAGCCGAAGCATCGCGGCGACACGCTCGAAATCGACGGACGAGGCTCGCTCCGGCTGGGTTCGCAGCTTGTTCAACTCGACGAGGTCATCGTCGAGCGAACCCACCGTCAACTGCGGCTGCTTCGTCATGTCCACCCATTCCGGGCTCGGTACGTTCCAGTAGTAGTCGCGCTCCCCGGTATCGACCTCTTCGATTCCTCGCGAACGTGCGAGTGCGAGAAGTTGCGAGATGCATTGTTCCAGCGCTTCGAGGGTCACTGGCCGCCTCCGGGCAACTCCATGGCCGTCTGAAGCGCACTCTCTTGCTTCCTGAGCTGTTTCTCCAGCACCTGCGCGCCGAAGCGGGCTGGGCTCACGACTTGTCGGCGCCTGTCGTGGAATCCTCACGTACTCAACACTTCCCTCGCACGACCCGGCCGGACTCCGTCCGACCGAGGGCGGTTCACGCGGCACCTGTCAGGCGCGGGACGGGGTGAGACTCCGGGCGACCTTGCGCGAGCCTGTCCGGCGTACCACCTTCCCTCGGTATCCGGGGTCTGGCGTGGAGCGGGCCCTGTTCGTGCGGCCGGGGGACAGGATGGAATTCTGGCGCGCCGTGCTGGCGCCCATCTATGCGGCGCTCCTGGCGGGGCTGGTGGTGGCCGTGCTGACCGTGGGACGGCGGGGGCCGGACTCGCGAGTCCCCCGGCTGCCGCTGGTCTGGTTCGGCATGCTGGCCTTCGGCGGCTTCCTGCTCGTCTCCGGGCTGGGCAACGTGGCCTTCGTGGTGTGGTCGTCCGAGTCGTTCGGCAGGTCGGTGGGCATCGCGCTGCTGGTGGCGGCGGCCCTGCTCGCGGTGCGGGGCACTCGGGTCCGTTCGGGCTCGGAGCTGCTGCGCGACTCGGCGCCGAAGAGCCTGGATGACGCCGTGGCGGAACTGCGCGCCGGGGCCTCCACGAGCTGGGGTGTCTTCCAGGGCACGCTCGATGCGCAGGAGGAGCTGACATCGCCAGGGGGCGTGGGCTGCGCGTTCTACGAAGCGGAGCTGCGCGAGGTCGCCTCGGATGGGCGCAAGGGGACGCTGCTGTCTCGTGAGCGCGCCTATTCCCCGACGCTGACGTTGCGCGGCGCGCGCATCCGGGCTCGAGTGCGCTTCTCGCCCGCGTCGTTGATGGCGCCCGTGCGGCCCCGCCGCTGCAGGACGGTCTGTCTGCCGACGCCCTCCGCGTGGCTCGAGGAGCGGCCGGTGACGCCGGAGGGCGCCTCGGTGCCCGAGGCTCGCCAGCTGACGGACGAGCCCTGGGCCTTGTCCTGGGAGCGCGTGGGGACCGCGGGCGAGACGTGCTTCGTGGTGGGGGAGCTCCGACGGGGCTCGAGCGAGGGCTCCTACGAGCTGTGCGGTCGCGGCGGCGGACCCGCCCTGGTCGTCCTGGGTCCGGAGGCGCAGGACACGCGAGGTACGCTGGCTCGCCGCGCCTGGACGCACTTCACGGCGGCCGGGGTGATGTCCGTGGCCGCCGCGCTGATGCTGTCGCGCACGCTGTAAGCTCCGCGCCCTGACGACGAACGGGGCTCACGAACCGTGGCCGCCGCGTGGATGCGGCAGCGCATGCTTTGAGCCCCGCGCCCTGACGTCGGCGATGAACAGGGCTCACGAACCGTGGCCGCCGCGCGGACGCGACAAGCGCCCTGCCTACGTTGACGACGACGGGCCCCACGCGGTGGAGAACACGAGCTGCTCCTGGCTGCTCGCGATCCGCACGGTGAACGTGCGCTCGATGCCGCCGAGCCCGCGAGGAGTCGCCTTCGCGACCTCGGCGAGCAGTGCCCCCGCGGCGCGCAGGTGGAACCCCGTGTTCCACATCCCCTCCAACTCACCGTGCACCGCGCGCAGCTCCTCGCCGCTCCGCCGCTCGTCGATGGAGCGACGCAGCCGCACGAGGCCCTCCACGAACCGGCGGCACTTGCCCAGCGTCCCGCTGTTCGCCTGTGTCACCTCCGCGAAGGTGAACCTGCCGCCGATACCGCTCCACGTCTTCTCGCGCAGCAGCAGGTCCGAGGCGAGCTGCTTCACCGTCGCGTCGCGCTCGATGAACCACTGGGCGATCTGCGCGGCGCGGGTGGGGGAGAGGTCTCCGGACAGGAAGCTGCCCTTGTCGAGCACCTCGTTCAGATACGACTCCCAGATGGGCCCATAGACCAGCTTGCGGAACTCCGGGGACACGCGCGCCGTCTGCTCGCTCCAAGGCATGGCCCGGGCGAGCGCGCGGGAGAACAGCTTGACGTCGAAGCCCTGCAGTCTCGGCAAGAGCTCGCGCAGCATGTCGTCCGACACCTTGAGCTCCAGCTGCGTCTCCACGTCCGACCTGCCCACGTGCGCGTCGAGCTTCGTCAGCACCGTGGCGGCGTCGTTCGCGTCCAGCACGCCCCACACGACGGCGTCGTCCACCGCCTCGCGCAGCTCCTGCTTCGACAGCTTCTTCTTCTGGCCCCACAGCAGCATGTGCAGGCCCAGGCGGAAGTCCGGCGCCGTCGGGGCCAGGGTGAACGTCTCCATGTCCGCGCGGAAGTCCACCACCCACCGGCCACGGTGGCCCAGGAACGAGTCCTCGTACGCGCGCTGCCCGAGGAACGCCTGCCGCCGTGCGCCCTGGAGGTTCTCCTGGTTCACCCAGGTCTGCTTCCGCGTGGAGCGCGCCTTGAGCACCTCGAAGCTGCCCAGGCCGAGCGTGAAGCCCACCGTCGACTGGAGCGTGGCGGAGGAGGTGTTCAGGTAGTTGCGCAGCGTGTAGCTCCCCGCGTTCGCGGGCTCACGCAGCCACGCGAGCAGGTCCACCAGGCTGCCGCGCAGCAGCGAGCCGTGGAAGCGCAGCGCGGTGGCCTCGTCCAGCTCCACCTCCAGCAGCGTGGACGACTCGGACACGCGCAGGTACTCGTACTGGAAGGACGCCGCCACGCGCGCCTTCACCAACGTGTCGAGCGCGCTCGACACCTTCTGCTTGAGCTGCGCCCACTCCTGCTTCAGGTGGTCGAGGACGACCAGCTGCGGGTCCAGCCCCAGCCGCTCCAGGATGCCGCGAAGCTGGGCCTGCTCCTCGGCGCTGAGCACCTTGTCGAGGGCCTTGTCGACCAGCTCCTCCACCTTCGCCTCGGCCTGCCCGGTGATGGCCGTGAGCACCTCGCCGAGCCGCTTGCGCACCGCCTCCGCGTCGGCCAGCTCCACCTGGAGGTTGAGCCCCGCACCCAGCGTGGCCTCGCGCGACTTCGCCTTGCGCACGGCCAACTGGATGCGGCTCGCGGCGGGGCGGGAGAAGACGAGCTGGTAGTCGTCCGTGAGCGACACGCGCGCGCCCACCTTCGCGTCGAGCGCCGTCTTCAGCTCGATGAGCTCGCTGGTCCGCACGAAGGACAGGTTCGCCAGGTTCGTGGTGAACAGGTCCGCCCAGTTCAGCTCGAGCCCCGCCTCCAGCGTCCCGCGCACCTGCCACGCCACCGCGTCACCCGGGCCCAGCTTGGTCAGGTCCGTGGACAACACCAGCAGCCGTGGATGCGACAGGTCCTCCTTCGCCGCCTCGCGCATGTTCCGCGTCAGCGGGTGCGCACGGTAGTCGCTGAGCGTGGCGAACACCTCGCTCTTGCCCTGTCCGGACACGAACGGCAGCGAGCCGGTGGACCCCGCGGACTTGATGCGCGCCGTGGCCTGGTAGCGCATCCAGCCGGTCTCTCCTCCCAGCAGCAGCTGGGGCCGGGAGCCGTCGGAGGCCGGCGCGTTGGCGGCGGTGGGCTCGCCCACCACGCCGTTCTCGTCCACGTCACCGGGCGAGTTGAAGTTGCGCACCGTGGCCTCCACGGCCCCGTCGAATGACAGCGTGAAGTCCGCGAGGCTCAGCTTGGGCGGCAGGATGTTGTCCCGCGTGAGGCCCTCCTGCGCGAGCGTCACCCGGATGTCCTGGTCCTGCAGCTTCACGTCCGGAAGCTTCTCGGCCAGCGCCGGCGGAAGTTGGGCGAGCAGCGACTCGATGACCTTCATGGGCTTCCCCTCGGACGGAATGGATGGCCGCTCCAGCATGCTCCAGGTTCTACCGGGAGGCACGTGCTGTCGGTTCCAAGGGGTAATTCTGGACTGACGCGGAAGGCCGCCTGCCCACCGGGGCGCGGCGCTCACGCCTCGTCGGCGAGGCCGTACTCCTTGAGCTTGCGGGCGAGCGTGTTGCGGCCGATCTCCAGCACCTTCGCGGCGGCGGTGCGGTTGCCCTTCACGGCGTCCAGGACGCGCAGGATGTGCAGGCGCTCCACCTCGGCCAGGGACTTCAGGCCCGGCTCGGACGCGGCGGGCGCCAGGGTGCGCACGGGCTCCGCGGGCGTGCTCCCGGGGATGCGGTCCAGGTCCGGCAGGGGCAGGTGCTCCTCGAGGATCTCCCCCTCGCACAGCACCACGGCGCTCTCGATGCAGTTCTCCAGCTCGCGCACGTTGCCCGGCCAACGGTAGCGCTTGAGCCGCTCCAGCGCGGCGGGGCTGAGGCGCGGCGTCACCAGGCGATGTCTCCGCGCGGCGGTGGCGACGAAGTGGCGGGCCAGCCGCTCGATGTCCTCGGCGCCGCGCTCGCGCAGCGGGGGCAGCACCACCTCCACGACCTTGATGCGGTAGTAGAGGTCCTCGCGGAAGCGGCCCTCGGCCACCATGCGCGCCAGGTCCCGATGCGTGGCCGCGACGATGCGCACGTCCACCTTGATGGCCTGCGTGCCGCCCACGCGCTCGAACTCGCGGTCCTGCAGGACACGCAGCAGCTTGCCCTGCACGGGCAGGGGCAGCTCGCCAATCTCGTCGATGAACACGGTGCCGTTGTCGGCCGCCTCGAACTTGCCGGGCATCCGGTGGTCCGCGCCGGTGAAGGCGCCCTTCTCGTGTCCGAACAGCTCGTTCTCGATGAGCGTGGCGGGCAGGGCGGCGCAGTCGACCTTGATGAACGGCTTGTCGCGGCGCGGGCCGTTGACGTGCACGGCGCGCGCGAAGAGCTCCTTGCCGCTGCCGCTCTCTCCGCGCAGCAGCACGGTGGCGTCGGTGGGCGCGGCCTTGCGCACCAGCCGGTAGATGCTCTGCAGCTGCGGGGACTCGCCGATGATGCGGTTGAAGAAGTAGCCCACCGGCGCCTGGGGCTGGTCCTTGGCGCGCTGCAGCTCCTGGTAGAGGCTGGTGCTCTGCAGGGCGGAGCTCACCTGCGACGCGATGGCGTCCAGCCGCTCGGTGTCCTCATGCGTGAAGCGGTCCGCGCCCCGGCGGTTGAGCACCTGGAGCACGCCGTACAGCGCGCCGTCCACGTCGCGCAGCGGCACCGCGAGCAGGCTGGTGGTGCGGTAGCCCGTCATCCGGTCGATGTCCGCGAAGAAGCGCTGCTCGCCGCGCGGGTCCGGCACGTTGATGGGCTGGCCCTGCTGGGCCACGGTGCCGGCGACCCCCTGGCCCAGCTTCACGCGAATCTGGGACACCTCCGGCAGGTGCGCCGCGCGGCTGAACAGCTCGCGCCGTGCGGGGTCCAACAACCACAGCGTGCCCCGGTCCGCCTGCATGGTGGCGGCGATGCGGTCCATCAACGTCTGGAGGAAGGCGTCGAGGTCCACCTCACGGCCCACCAGCGCCCCGAAGGGGAGGAGGACCTGGGTGACATCCGGGGCGGGGGGCATGGTGGGCAGGGGCGGGAGGATGAAGGCCGAAGCGTCACCATAGCATCCGTGTGGCATCGTCCGGCCCACCTCTCAGGCCGCGCGGCCCAGCACCAGTCGTTGGCCCTCGCGCGCCGGCTCGCACACCGGGAACAGCGTCCGCGCCTGCTCGGCCATGTCCTCCAGCACCTCGTCCGAGTGCGCCGGGTCATGGTGGAACAGGCACAGCCGCCGCGCGCCCACCGTCTTCGCCACGCCCGCCGCGTCCATCATCGTCGAGTGGCCCCAGCCCCTCTTCGAAATGCCCTTCTTCCCGTCGTACTCGTCGGGCGTGTACTGCGCGTCCAGACACAGCACGTCCGCGCCCTCGAACAGGCGCGCCACCTCCGGCGACAGGTCCTCCAGGCGCAGCTCCACGTCCGTGGCGTAGATGAACGAGTGCCCGTCCGCCTCCACGCGGTACGCCAGGCACCCCTGCGGGTGCGGCACGTCGATGGGCGTCACCTTGAACGGGCCCACCTCCACCGTCCTCGCGTGCAGCGCGGACAGGAAGTCCATCTTCGAGCGCATGGTGCTCAGCGGCACCGGGAAGTGCGGCGGCTGCATCTGCGCCGCCAGCTCCGACTGGAGCGCCTGCGCGCCATTGGCGCCGGGTCCGTACATCGTCAGCCGCGACGTGGGCAGGTACGCCGGGGTGAAGAAGGGGAAGCCCTGCACGTGGTCCCAGTGCAGGTGCGAGAAGAACATCGTCACGTCGTGCGGAATCGGCTCGCGCATCATCGACTCGCCCAGCGCGCGCAGGCCCGTGCCCGCGTCGAGGATCAGCCGGTGGCCCTGGCTCGTCACCTCCACGC
Organism: Myxococcus sp. MH1; assembly: GCF_059738865.1. Classification (NCBI taxonomy): domain Bacteria; kingdom Pseudomonadati; phylum Myxococcota; class Myxococcia; order Myxococcales; family Myxococcaceae; genus Myxococcus; species Myxococcus sp. MH1. The sequence continues at coordinate 5,349,775 of NZ_AP026947.1, forward strand.
AGGCCGTGTTGCCGCCGATGCGTGAGCCAGAAACCGCGATGCTGCCGCGAACGCCGTAGAACCGGATATCCATGATGTGCCTCCTCAAGCTGGCGGGCCTCCTCGGGAGGACGCCCTGATGCCCCGTGCTTCAGCACGTGGGATGCCATGGCCAAGTGGCTGGAATTATTGGCGAGAGGTCTGACATTCCGGGACGCTGCACCATTCTGGAGCGCCCCCGGATGGTGCGGCCGTACCATTCCGGAGCGTCCGGAATTCATGGGTGTTCTGGGAGGTGCCGGGGCGTCGGAGGGGCTCGCCGGGAGGCCGGTGGCGGCGTGGGAGATCCGGTATAGGACGGGCCCATGGCGTTGATTGCGTTCTGCACCATCAAGGGCGGCGTGGGGAAGACCACGCTCTGCGCGCACGTGGCCTCGGCGCTGGCGGACGCGGGCCGGCGGGTGCTCGTGCTGGACCTGGACCCGCAGGCGCACGCGTCGCTGGTGCTGGGGTTGGAGAGTCGTGAGGGGCCGTGCCTCGCGGAGGCGCTGGGGCCGCGGCCGAAGTACCGGCTGGACGACGTGGTGGTGGCGTCACCGAAGCGTCCCACGCTCTTCATCGCGCCGGCGGCGCCGCGCATGGCGGCCCTGGAGCGCGATCTGTTCCAGTGGGGTCACCGGCTGCAGGCGATTCCACGGGCGCTCAAGACGCTGAGCTGGACGCCGGACATCATCCTGGTCGACACGCCGCCGAGCATCGGCGCGTACACGGAGGCGGTGCTGGCGTTCGCGGACCTGGTGGTGGCGCCGGTGCCCACGGGCGCGTTCGCGCTGCAGGGGCTGGGCGAGATTGAGGCGGCGTGGCGCGACGTGCGCGAGGCGCAGGGCGGCGAGCTGGTGGCGGTGGTGAACCTGTGGGATCGGCGCACTCCGGCGACGAACGGGGCGATGGAGGAGGCGCTGAGGGACTCGACGGTGCCGGTGCTGCGGGCGCGCATTCCGCGCTCGGAGTCCATCAATCAGGCGGGGTTGGGCTACGAGGTGGTGTTCGACACGAGCCCCGCGGCGCCGGGGGTCGAGGAGCTGCGCTCGCTGGCGCAGGAGCTGGCGAAGCGGGTGGGGCTGCGCTGAGGGAATCGTCGACGCCCGTCCCTCTCGACGGACGGGACGGGCGCCTCAAGGGCCCTCAGAGGTGGTAGTGGCCCGAGGCCTCGGGCTGGTACGGCACGGCGACGATGCGCAGCCGCTTGGTGCGGCCGTTCGGCAGCGGCCAGACGATGGACTGGCCCACGGACAGGCCAATGAGCGCGCTGCCGATGGGCGCCAGCACGGAGATGCGGCCCTCGTCGCTGCGCGCGTCCTTCGGGTAGACGAGCGTCACCTGGCGCTGCTCTCCGGTCTGCTCGTCCTCGAAGAGCACGGTGCTGTTCATCGTCACCACGCTGGGGGGCACCGTCTCCGAGCTGACGACGTGGGCCCGGCCCAGCTCCGACTCGAGCATCTCCACGAGCTCGGCCGTGCGGCCCCCTCCATGGTGGTCGATGACCTGGCGCAGACGGTCCAGGTCGGTCTCAGTCACGATGAGGGACTGCTCGCTGCTCATGGCGATGACTCCGGGGAAAAAGAAATGAGGATAGGGTGAACACTGGGGCAACGGTTGGGAGAAATATCTATTCCCGGCGAGCCCGGAGAGGGCTTGCGGGGTGGGGGGTCACTCCCGCTCGCGCGAGGCGGGGAGCCGCAGGACCCACCACTCGATGCCCTGGGCGCCGTCGTCCGCGAGGAAGAAGGTCTGCGTGTTCGTGGGCGTGAACACGTAGGGGAGCGAGCCTGTCGGGCCCGGGGCCAGCTCCTGACGCAGGAGGGTGCCCGCCGTGGTGCCGTTGGACTCCCACAGCTCGGGGCCGGTGCGGCCGTCGTCGGCGTGGAAGAGGGCGAGCGCGCCGACCGAGGTCATCCAGCGTGGCTCGGAGCCCTGGGGGCCCGGGTTCAGGTCCTTCACGAGGGCGGCGCGCGGAACCCCCTTGTCGGCGCGCCAGGGCTCTCGTCCGTGGACCCCGTCCTCCGCGCTGAAGAGGACGCTGGGGCCCAGGAGCGTGAAGTCCTGGGGGTAGGAGCCGGAGGGACCGGGGTGCACGTCGAACACGAGCGCGGTGCCGGGACGGGTGGCGTCGGTGGACCAGGGCTCGCGGCCGACGCTGGGCTCGGTGGCGGCGAAGTAGACGCGATCTCCCGTCGCGGTGAAGGAGGCGGGGGACGAGCCCTCGGGGCCGGGCCAGAGGTCTCGGAGGATATAGGTGCCGGGCGCGGTGCCGTCGCTGACCCAGGGCTCCTCTCCCTGGCGTCCGTCGTTCGCGGCGAAGACGATGCGCTGGCCGCGCACGGTGAGCGATGAGGGGAACGAGCCCGCGGGCCCGGGGCGGATGTCCTTGACGAGCCGGGTGCCTGTCTCGGTGCCATCGCTGACGCACAGCTCCCAGCCCAGGTCGGGGATGTCGGCGGTGAAGAAGAGGCGCGAGCCCAACGGCGTGAGGTGACGCGGGGAGCTGTTGTCGACACCCGGGGCGAGGTCCCTCACGAGCACGGTGCCCTGCGGGGTTCCATCGGTGCGCCAGAGCTCCTCGCCATGGAGCGCGTCGCGGGCGTTGAAGTACGCGACGCCGTTCATCACCACGGGAGTACCCGCGCCCTGACTGCTTCCGAGGCCGGGGCGGATGTCCTTGATGAGCGTGGTGCCCTCGGCGGTGCCGTCGGTGCGCCACAGCTCGCGGCCGTGCACGCCGTCATCGGCGAAGAAGAGGACCCAGGGGCCGAGGACGACGAAGCCGGAGGGCTCGGAGGAGAGCGGGCCGGGGCGGAGGTCCTTGATGAGCGTGGTGCCCTCGGCGGTGCCGTCGGTGCGCCAGGGTTCCTGGCCCACGCTGCCGTCGTTGGCGTCGAAGTAGAGGTTGCCCGCGCGGGTCACCCAGGCGTGGGGTTCCGGGCCGCCCGCGCCGGGGTGGATGTCCTGGATGAGGCGCGCGGGAGCGGAGGTGCGCAGGTGCGAGTCCTCGTCGTCGCTGGCGCGGGAGAGGCGTCGGGAGAGGACGCGGAAGTCGTAGCCGAGGTCTCTTGCCCACAGCTCCGCGCCGGTGGCCCGGGTGTTGGCGGTGAAGAAGACGCGTCGGCCGCTGACGGTGAAGTCGCGGGCTGAGGAGGAGTACGCGCCGGGGGCGAGGTCCTCCAGGCGCGAGGTGCCGCGTCCGGAGCCATTGCTGGTCCACGGCTCGTGGCCCTTCCCTGGCTCACGGGCGGAGAAGTACAGCCGGCCGTGGGTCGCGCGGAGGAACGCGAGCGCCGAGCCCTCGGGGCCTGGGGTGATGTCCTTGATGAGGACGGTGCCCTGCGGTGTGCCGTCGCTGCGCCACAGCTCGTCGCCGTGCTCGGGAGACCACGCGGAGAAGTAGAGACGTCCCTCCAGGGCGGTGAGCTCGCGAGGGTTGGCGCTGTCGGGGCCTGGGGCGATGTCGCGCACGAGGAGCGTGCCCTGGGGTGTGCCGTCGCTGCGCCACAGCTCGTCGCCGTGCGTGGGCGTATGGGCGACGAAGTAGAAGAGGGTGCCCGCGGCGATGGCTCGTGGTGAGGCATTGACGATGGGGAGTGAGAGATCCGCGACGTGCTTCGTACCGTTCGTGGTGCCGTCGCTGGTCCAGAGCGAGAGGCGCGGAGGCTGCGAAGGGAGGTCGTCCTCGCGTTCGTGGCGCACGAAGAAGAAGAGCTGTCCGGCCACGTCGGTGAGCGCGCTGGGGTGGAGGATGATGCCGGGCGGGGCTTCGAGGCTTCGGACGGCGTGGGTGCCTCGGGGCGAGCCATCGCTGCGCCACAGGGTGTTGCCCATGAAGAAGAAGAGGTGGCCGTTCGACGGGGTGAGGTGCGTGGGGATGGCGTCCTCGGCGTGCTTGTCGAGGGCCTTGATGAGCTGCGTGCCGGAGAGGGTGCCATCGGTTCGCCAGAGCTCGGTGCGGGACGGGGTCTGCGTGGCGAGAAAGTAGAGCGAGTCCTCGAGCACGGTGAGCGCCTGGGGGCCGGAGCCCTCGGGGCCGGGCATGAGGTCCGTGACGAGGCGCGTGGTGGAGGCCTTGCCGTCGCTGCGCCACAGCTCCTCGCCGTGGGTGCCGTCATCGGCGACGAAGAAGAGGGTGTTGCCCAGGGCGGTGAGCTCGCGGGGGTGTGAGCCGAGGCGGCCGGGGCGGAGGTCCTTGACGAGCAGGGTGCCCTGGTCGGTGCCGTCGCTCTTGAAGAGCTCGGTGCCTCGGGAGCGATCCGTGGCGACGAAGAAGAGCAGGCCGCCGACGTCGGTCAGCGCGTGCGGGTTGGAGCTGAGGCGACCTCCGGCCAGGTCATCCACGGGGTAGGGTGCGTCCTGGACTTCTGGCGCCCCGGCGAGGCCTTGGGTCGACTGGGATGGTGCATCCTGGTCCCCGCAGCACAGGCCCGTGAGCAGCAGCAGCAAGTACAGCGAGGAGCGGAGGAGCCGCGGGTCCATGGTGGGCACCGATGCGATGGGGCGCACAAAGGTGGCTTGTTCCAGGCGCGCGTGAAGCCACCCCCTGGGGAGGGGAAGTGTCTGTTTGACGAGAGAGCAGGGGTGGGGAGTGGTGGCGCGCAAAGACTGTCAGTCCCATTCGCGTCCAGTGGTCTTGGTGCGGGGACTGGTGCTAGACAATCCAGCCGGGGCCGGAGTCGAGGACACAATGCGATTGAAGCTAGTCGGGATGGTGGCGTGTGCCGTGGTGGTACTGGCCTGCGGTGGGACGAGTGATGGGCTCGTGGGCCGGGTGACGCAGGAAGGGCAGCCCGTGCAGGGCGCGCTCGTGTACCTGACCGAATCGCCGAGCGCGAGCACGGAGACGGACGCGGATGGGCGCTTCAAGCTGAGCGCTCCCTCGGGGCGACACGAGATCACCGCGCGTTATCAGGCGGAGGATGGGGCGCTCAACGAGCAGCGCTTCATGGCGGAGGTGGACGTCACGGCGGAGCTGCGGTTGCCGCGGCCCACGCGCCTCCAGGAGCCCGTGGTCGTCGATGCCGGCACCGTCCGGCTGTCGTGGAACCCGTACTCGGGCGCGGACTTCCGTGAGTACAAGTTGTACCGGGCGAAGAGCGCCGCGCTCGATGAGTCCACGGGCACGCTGGTGTACGTGGGCATGGTGCCGGGGGAGACGGAGTTCGTGGACGAGGACGTACGTCCCGGTGACGTCTTCTTCTACCGGCTCTTCGTGATGAATGACTTCGGGCGACTGGCGGGCAGCAACATCAAGCGTCTGCCGATGCCCAATGTGAACCTGGTGCAGGGTGGCGACTTCGAGGAGTTCGCTGTCGGCTCGACGCCCACGGGGTTCACGCTGGGCCCGGACCAGCAATGGGTCGTGAGTGATGAGCGGGCCTATTCGGGAACGCGCTCCGTGCGCGGCACGGGCAACTTCTCGAACATTTTCGATGGGATCAAGCAGCGCATTCCGGGGAAGCTCCTCGTGCAGGGAGCTCGCTACCGCCTCTCGTTCCGCTACATGCGAGAGGCGTTCGGCCGACCGGACCCCTCGCTCCCAGAGGATTATTCGAACGGCAACTTCATTCGGTTGGAGTCGAAGATGCCAGATTTGGGCTGGGCTGATCTGTACTTCTCCTCAGTGGGTGAGGGCGTCGATACCTCCTGGCAGGTCATGACCCGGACCTTCGTCGTGGAGAAGAGTGGTGACGCCACGGCGATGGTGTGTATCGAGCGTTCACGCAGCGGTCCGGGACCCGACTGGGTCTTGTGGGTCGACGACATGAGGTTGGAGCGGGTGCTGGAGTAGCAGACACCTGTTGCCCTTCGCAGGGCGGGGCCGGATATGTCTCTCATCCCTGATTCGCTCACGGCCTCGCTGACGCCCTTCGTTCCCCGGGACTACCGGTACCTCTTCGAGTCGGAGGTACTGGAGCCCGCGGACCTCGTCACAATCGGCTCGGCGCTGGCCTGGATGCATGCGGGCCAGCACGAGGAACTCGCGGGGTGGTATCGCTCGCTGGGGGACGTGTTGTTCGAGCGGTTTGGCCTCGGGGCGCTGCCGCAGCGGCGAGCGATTCAGGAACTGACCTCGGGGCCCGAACTGCTTCGGGCGCTCGGCGTCGTCGGCGAGCCCGATTGGGATGATGCCTTGGGTCGCTCCTGGTGGATGCGCAGTCGGATGTTGGGTTTGCCAGAGGTCGGCTCGGGAGCGCTGGCCGGGGACCCGTATCAGTTGACTCTCGACCGCTCGCGGATGCCGGTGGAGCTTCATCCTCTGGCCTCCGTGGTGGCAGAGGAGTTGTCCGCGCATGCGCGCTCCGCGAACGCGCTGGCTCGCAAGTTGGACCGCGCCATCGTCGCGCTGTGGGGCTGTCCGGTGGAAAGGCTGGACCAACGCGTCACGGTGGCCGAGCTTGTCACGGGTGGACTGGAGCTACAGACCTTCGAGCCGTGATGACCTCGGTCACCTAGGTGCCCAACCTGCTCAGAACGGACTGTCCGCGCCGCGTGTCGGCAACACGGAGACACCGCCGGACAGGTACGCGTCGATGGACTTCGCGGCCTCCCGTCCGTCTGACAACGCCCAGACGATGAGGCTGGCTCCTCGGCTCGCGTCACCCGCGCCGTAGACACCCTCCGCCGACGTGGCGAAGCGTGAGTCCACCTGCACCGTGCCTCTCGGCGAAATCGCCACGCCCAGCTCCTCGAGCCCCGTGGTCTCCGGCCCCGTGAACCCCATCGCGAGGATCAACAGGTCCACCTCGAGCGTCGTCTCCGAGCCCGGCACCTCCACGAGCCTCGTCCCTCCACCCACGGAGCGCTGCACCTCCACCTTCACCGCGTGCAGTCTCTCCAGCTTCCCCTCCGTCCCCTCCAGCCGCTTCGTCATCATCGCGAACGCGCGCTCGCCGCCTTCCTCCTGACTCGACGACGTCCGGAACACCACCGGCCACCGGGGCCACGGGTTCTCCGCCGAGCGAATCACAGGTGGCGCCGGGAACAGCTCCACCTGCCGCACGCTCTTCGCGCCCTGGCGCAGCGCCGTGCCCAGACAATCCGAGCCCGTGTCACCACCGCCCAGGATCACCACGTTCCTCCCCGACGCATCCAACCGCGCCTGCGCCTCGCCGTGCCCACCCACGAGCCGGTTCTGGTGTTCGAGGTACTCCATCGCCTGCACCACCCCGGACAGCTCGCGGCCCTCCACCTCCAGCTCTCGCGCCCTTCGCGCCCCCATCGCCAGCAGCAGCGCGTCATGCCGCCCGCGCAGCTCGCGGAAGCTCACCGAGCCCCCCACGTCCACCCCCGTGCGGAACACCACGCCCTCCGCCTCCATCAATGCAATCCGACGCTCCACCACGGACTTCTCCAGCTTGAAGTCCGGGATGCCGTAGCGCAGCAAGCCGCCGACGTGCGCATCCCGCTCGTACACCGTGACGGTGTGCCCGGCCGCGTTGAGCTGCGCCGCCGCCGCCAAGCCCGCGGGCCCCGAGCCCACCACGCCCACCGTTCGCCCCGTCCTCCGAGCCGGCTGCCGAGGCTTCACCCAGCCCTCCGCGAACGCCCGCTCGGAGATCTCCTTCTCCATCTGCTCGATCGTCACCGCGTCCCGGTCGATGGCGAGCACACACGCCGCCTCGCACGGCGCGGGGCACAGCCGCCCCGTCATCTCCGGGAACCCGTTGGTGCGGCTCAGCAGCTCATACGCCTCGCGCCAGCGGCCCCGGTACACGGCCTCGTTGAAGTCCGGGATGAGGTTCCCCAGGGGACAACCCTGGTGACAGAAGGGGACACCACAGTCCATGCAGCGTCCGGCCTGTCGCTTCGCCTCCTCGGCCGCGAGCGGCAGCGCGAACTCGCGGTAGTCCCCGAGCCGCTCCTGCTTGTCCCGCTTCGGCGCGTGGACGCGGCCCCACTCAGTGAATCCGGTCGGCTTGCCCATGGCTCAGCCCCTCCCGCCCACGACGTGTTGGAGCTGCGCACCCACCGAGGTCTCCGGGGGCTTCTTCGCCGCGCGCCGCGCCTGCAGCACACGCTTGTAGTCCGTCGGCATCACCTTCACGAACCGGGGCACCATCAGCTCCCAGTTGTCGAGCACCCGCCGCGCCAGCGAGCTGTGTGTATGCCGCAGGTGCCGCTCGATCATCCCGTGCACGAGCCAGATCTCCGACTCGTCCACCAACGACTCCAGCTCCACCATCTCCAGATTGCACCGCTGCCGGAAGGCCATCTCCCGGTCCAACACGTACGCCGTGCCGCCGCTCATGCCCGCCGCGAAGTTGCGGCCCGTGGGCCCCAGCACCACCACCACGCCGCCCGTCATGTACTCGCAGCCGTGGTCCCCCACGCCCTCCACCACCGCCTGCGCGCCGCTGTTGCGCACCGCGAAGCGCTCACCCGCGAGCCCGCGCAGGTACACCTCGCCCGCCGTCGCGCCGTAGAGCGCCGTGTTGCCCACCAGCACGTTCTCCTCGGCCACGAACCGGCTCGACGCGTGCGGGTAGACGATGATGCGCCCACCCGACAGCCCCTTGCCCACGTAGTCGTTCGCGTCGCCCTCCAGTTCCAACGTGACGCCGGACACCAGGAACGCACCGAAGCTCTGTCCCGCCGAGCCCTTCAGCCGCACGTGCAGCCGCCCATCCGGCAGCCCTCGCGCGCCATGCCTCCGCGCAATCTCGCCGGAGAGCATCGTCCCCACCGCGCGGTGCGTGTTGCTCACCGGCCGCGTCAGCAGCATCGCCGGGCCGCCCTCCAGCACGGCCTTCGCGTCCCGCAGCAGCTCGTGGTCCAGGTGGTCCGACACGTCCTTGGACCGGGCCTCGACGCAGTGCCGAGGCTCGCTCTCCGGAGCGGCCGGAGCCGCCAGCAGCGCGGACAGGTCCACCCGCCGCGCCTTCCAGTGGTCCACCGACGCGCGCTGGCGCAAGAGGTCCACCCGGCCCACCAGCTCCTCCAGGCTCCGCGCCCCGAGCTCCGCCATCTTCCGGCGCAGGTCCTCCGCGATGAGCAGGAAGAAGTTCACCACGTCCTCGGGCTTGCCCTGGAAGCGCTCGCGCAGCGCGCCATCCTGCGTGGCGATGCCCGCCGAGCACGTATTGAGATGGCACTTGCGCAGCATCACGCAGCCCACGGCCACGAGGCTCGCGGTGGCCATGCCGAACTCCTCGGCTCCCAGGAGCGCGGCCACCAGCACGTCGCGCGCGGTGCGCAGGCCTCCATCCACCTGGACGCGGATGCGCGAGCGCAAGCCGTTGTGCACCAGCACCTGCTGCGTCTCCGCCAACCCCAGCTCCCACGGCAGCCCCGCGTGGTGGATGCTCGAGATGGGGGACGCACCCGTGCCTCCCTCATAGCCCGAGACGACGACGCAGCCCGCGCCCGCCTTGGCCACGCCCGCGGCGATGGTCCCCACGCCCACCTCGCTCACCAGCTTCACGCTCACCCGCGCCGATGGGTTCGCGGACTGGAGGTCGTAGATGAGCTGCGCCAGGTCCTCGATGGAATAGATGTCGTGGTGCGGGGGAGGGGAGATGAGCGTCACGCCCGGCGTGGACCAACGCACGCGCGCGATGCGCTCGTCCACCTTGTGTCCCGGGAGCTGGCCGCCCTCACCGGGCTTCGCGCCCTGGGCGACCTTGATCTGCAGCTCGTCCGCGTTCACCAGGTACTCGGTGGTGACGCCGAAGCGCGCGCTCGCCACCTGCTTGATGGCGCTGCGGCGCAGGTTGCCGTCGTCGTCCGGCGAGTAGCGACGCGACTCCTCGCCACCCTCGCCGCTGTTCGAGCGCCCACCCAGCCGGTTCATCGCGATGGCCAAGGTCTCGTGGGCCTCCGCGCTGATGGAGCCGAACGACATGGCGCCCGTGACGAACCGACGCGCGAGCGACAGCGCCGACTCGACCTCATCGAGGGCCACCGGTTGACAGCGCTCCGTCGAGATCTCCAACAGCCCGCGCAGGTTGCAGTGCTCGCGCGTCTCGTCGTCCGCCAGTCGCGAGTACTCGGTGAACAGCGCCGCGTCGTTGCCGCGCACCGCCGCCTGGAGCTTCGCGATGGTGGCCGGGTTCCACTTGTGTCGCTCACCCTGGCGCCGCCACCGGTACTGGCCTCCCAGGGGCAGCTCGCCCTCGGGCTGCTCGAAGCCCCGGGCATGTCGCTCCGCCACCTCGCGCCCCAGCTCGGGCAGGCCCACGCCCTCCACGCGCGAGGACGTGCCGGTGAAGTGCCGCTCGATGAGCCCGCGCTCGAGCCCCACCGCCTCGAAGAGCTGCGAGCCCCGGTAGGATTGGAGCGTGGAGATGCCCATCTTGGACATCACCTTCATCAGTCCTTCCTCCACCGCGTGGACGTAGAGGTCCTGCGCCTTCTCCGCGTCCACGCCCAGCTCGCCCGCGTCCGCCAGCGCTCGCACCGTGTCCAGCGCGAGGTATGGATTCACCGCCGCCGCGCCGTAGCTGAAGAGGCAGGCGAAGTGATGCACCTCACGCGCCTCCGCCGTCTCCAGCAACAGGCCCGTGTACATGCGGATGCCGTCACGCACCAGGCGCTGGTGCACCGCCGACATGGCCAAGAGCGCGGGAATCGCCGCGTGCGTGACGTCCACGCCCCGGTCGCTCAAGAGCAGGATGCTCGCGCCCGCGTCCACGGCGTCCACCGCCGCGGCGCACAGCTTCTCCACCGCGTCCTCCAGCGCGCCCTCGCCACCCTCCAGCGGGTAGAGCAGCGACAGGCGCCGCGTCTCGAACAGGCCCTCGCCCCGGATGCTCGCGAGCCTCGCGAGCTGCCCGTTGGTGAGGATGGGGCCGGGCAGCGACAGCCGGTGGCACTGCTCCGGCGTCTCCTCGAAGGTGTTGCTCTCCGGGCCCAGCGCCGTGGCCAGCGTCATCACCAGCTTCTCGCGCAGCGGATCGATGGGCGGGTTGGTCACCTGCGCGAAGAGCTGGTGGAAGTACGAGAAGAGGCTCGGGGCCTGGTCGCTGAGCACCGCGAGCGGCGTGTCCGTGCCCATGGAGCCCACGGGCTCCTTGCCCGTCTCCGCCATGGGCGTCAGCACCGTGCGGATGTCCTCCACCGTGTAGCCGAACGCCCCCTGCAGCCGCGTCAGCTCGTCGCCGCGCAGCCGCTCCGGCGCGGCCACGGTGGGCAGGTCGTCGAAGGTGAAGACGTTGCGCTCCAGCCACTTGCGGTACGGCCAGCGTGTGCTGATGTCCCGCTTCACCTCCTCGTCCTCGAGGATGCGTCCCTCGGTGGTGTCCACCAGCAGCATGCGGCCCGGCGTCAGGCGCCCCTTGCGGCGCACCTGCGCGGGCGGCACGTCGATGACCCCCATCTCCGAGGCCAGGATGATGCGGTCATCCTCGGTGACGAGGTAGCGCGCCGGCCGCAGGCCATTGCGGTCCAACGTCGCGCCGATGAGCTGCCCGTCCGTGAAGGCGATGGCCGCGGGCCCGTCCCACGGCTCCAGCAGCGCGGAGGAGTACTCGTAGAACGCGCGCTTCTCGTCCGACATCAGTGCGTCGCCCTCCCACGCCTCCGGAATCATCATCATCATCGCGTGGGGCAGGGTGCGCCCGCCCAGGTAGAGCAGCTCCACCATGTTGTCGAACTGCGCCGAGTCGCTCTTGCCCGGGACGATGATGGGCCACAGCGGCTCCAGGCTCCCGCCCAGCCGCGCCGTCTGGAGCAGCCCGCGCCGCGCCGTCATCCAGTTGCGGTTGCCACGCAGCGTATTGATTTCGCCGTTGTGCGCGATGAAGCGGAACGGCTGCGCCAGCTCCCACGTGGGGAACGTGTTCGTGGAGAATCGCGAGTGCACCAGCCCCAGCGCGCTGACGAACTCGGTGTGCTGCAGGTCCAGGAAGAAGCGCGGCAGGTCCGCGGGCAGGAGCAGGCCCTTGTAGATGAGCGTCTCCGACGAGAGGCTGGCGATGTGGAAGCGGCCCTTGGGGTCCACGCCGCGCGCCTGCACGCGGTTCTCCGTCAGCTTGCGGATGCGGTAGAGCTTGCGCTCGAAGGCGCTGGGTACCACGCGCCGCCGCGCGATGAAGAGCTGCCGGATGACTGGCGCGGCCTCCAGCGCCACCGGCCCCAGGTGCTCGGGCGCCACCGGCACGTCGCGCCAGCCCAGCACGCGCTGGCCCTCTTCGGCCACCACCTCCTCGAGCGCCGCCTCACACGCGGCCCTCGCGTCCACCTCCTTGGGCAGGAACACCTGCGCCACGCCGTACTGCCGACGCGGGGGCAGCTCGAAGCCCAGGTCCGGCGCCTCGTGCTCGAAGAAGCGGTGCGGCAACTGCACCAGGATGCCGGCGCCGTCGCCCGTCCGTGGATCCTTCCCCGCCGCCGCCCGGTGACTCAGCCGGTTGAGCAGCTCCAGCGCGTCCTCGACGATTCCTCGAGAGCGCTCACCTCGCAGGTGGGCCACGAAGCCCACCCCGCAGGCGTCGTGTTCGGTCTCGGGCTCATAGAGGCCGTACCGGCCGGGGAGGATCGCGGTCATCAACTTCCCCTTTCCCGCCTGACGCGGGAGGTCATCGCTGTGTGGCTCTACGCTAACGCGTCGCGTCGACTCTCGTAAAGACGGGCAGGAGCAGGGGGCCGTCAGAGGGGCGGTGGGGCAGGGTGCCAACAGGGGGCCCCTCTCGGACGCAGGCTCGGGCCGTGGCCCGTCGGCGGATCCGCTATGAAGCGCTCCGCCCGGGCGAGCTCTCCTCGCGCGGCGTCATGAGGAGCGGGCCATGCCCTATTCACCCATCATCGGCACCCTGGGCTACGTGATGTCGCCGGATCAGCGCCGCGTGCTGCTCATCCACCGCAACGCGAGGCCGGAGGACGCGCACCTGGGCAAGTACAACGGCCTGGGTGGGAAGATGGAGCGCGACGAGGACGTGGCCGCCTGCATGCGCCGCGAGATTCGCGAGGAGGCCGGCATCGAGTGCACCCGCATGGTCCTGCGCGGCACGCTCTCCTGGCCCGGCTTCGGCAAGCAGGGCGAGGACTGGCTCGGCTTCGTCTTCCGCATCGACGCCTTCGAGGGCACCCCGCTGGAGCGCAACGCCGAGGGCACGCTGTCCTGGGTTCCCCTCACCGAGCTGCCTCGGCTGCCCATGTGGGACGGTGACAGGCACTTCCTGCCGCTCGTCTTCGACGAGGACCCCCGCGTGTTTCATGGCGTGATGCCGTACTCCGGCGGCCGCGCGGTGAGCTGGAGCTACACGCGCCTTTGAGGGGTGTCCGGGTGCTCTTTCCGCTCGCGGTACGGGCGCTATCAGCCTGTGTGGAAAATTTCGCGACTTCGCGCGCGGTGCGTTGACGACGCTCCCCGAGAGGCGTACTTCTGGGGAACTTCAGATAATGAGAATGATTCTCAATATCGGCGCTCACGCAGTCTCCGCCGAGGCCCCCACCTCGGGTGTCGCGACTCCGTCCGGAACCCTCTTCCGGATGGGCGAGTCGTCGGAGGGCGTGGGCGTCGGGTCCCGGTGGGGACGTGCGCTGGCGGTGGCGGTGGCGGTCCACGCGGGTGGGCTGGCCGCCGGGCTGGCGTTCGCGGCGCACCCGGTGGAGCGGGTGGTGGAGCCCGAGCCGGAGCTGGTGCTGCTGACCTTCAGGCCGCCGCCGCCGGCCTCGGGTGGACAGCCGCGGCAGGCGGCGAAGGAGCGCGCCGCGCGAGCCCGGGTGGCGCGCCCGGTGGTGGAGCCTCGGGCGGTGGTGCCCCAGCCCCTGCCGGAGCCGAAGCCGGAGGTCGTCGAGCCGCCCAAGCCCGAGGAGTCGCCGGCCGTCGCCCAGGATGAGTCGTTGCCGGAGTCGGACTCGGGCGCCCGGACGGAGTCGGGGCCCGGGCCGGTGGTGGCGGGCGGTGTCGCGGGTGGGGTGGAGGGTGGCGTGCAGGGCGGCATCGTCGGCGCGTCCGGCGGCGCGGGGGACGCGGTGGGGCTTGGGCAGGTCCTGCGGGCTCCGGCGGTGTTGAAGCAGCCCCGTCCCGAATATCCGCGACGTGCGCGGAGCGACGGCATCCAGGGGCTGGTGCTGGTGCGAATCATCGTCGGCACGGATGGCGAGGTGGAGACGGAGCACACGCGCGTCATCCGCTCGATTCCGTCGCTCGACGCGGCGGCCATCTCCGCCGTCAACCGGTGGCGCTTCACGCCGGCCATCGGCCGACTGGGGCGTCCCGTGCGTGTCATCCTCGAGCTCCCCGTTCAGTTCTCGTTGAAGTGAAGCAGCCCATGGCCCTCCCGTTTCGCAAGACGCTGTTCTGGATTCATCTCGTCGTTGGAGTCGTGGTGGGCATCGTCGTCGCCATCATGTCGGTGACGGGGGTGGCCATCGCCTTCGAGCACCAGGTGCTCGACTGGGCGGACTCCGAGGCGCGCACCGTGTCCGCTCCCGGGCCGGGGACGACGCGGCTGTCGCTCGAGGAGATGATCGCCAAGGTTCGCGACGCGAAGCCGGACGCGCAGGTGTCGGGTGTGACGGTGTTCCCGTCGGAGACCTCGGCGACGCAGGTGGCGCTGGGACGCGCGGGCGTGGTGTTCGTGAACCCGTACACGGGCGAGGTGCGTGAGAGTTCGGCGAAGGGCTGGCGCTCGTTCTTCCAGGTGATGGTGGAGTGGCACCGGTGGATCGCGCTGGGCGGCGACAACCGCGCGGTGGGCAAGGCCATCACCGGCGCGTGCAACGCGGGCTTCCTGTTCCTGGCCATCTCCGGCCTGTACCTGTGGTGGCCTCGCAAGTGGACGCTGAAGACGGTGCGTCCGGTGCTGTGGTTCCGGCGGGGGCTGAAGGGCAAGCCGCGCGACTTCAACTGGCACAACGTCATCGGCTTCTGGACGCTGCCCGTGCTCATCGTCCTCACGGCGTCGGGCATGGTCATCTCGTACAAGTGGGCGTCCGACTTCGTGTACACGCTGACGGGCAACGCCCCTCCGGCGCAGCAGGGACCGGGCTCGGCGGCCGTGAAGGTGGCGCCTCCGTCCGAGGACGCCGCGCGCAAGGACCTTGGTTCGCTGCTGGCCGTGGTGCAGGGGCAGGCCCCGACGTGGGAGAGCATCACGTACCGGCTGCCGTCGCCTCCGCGCGGGGCGGGTGGCAATGCGCCGGGTGCACCGAGAGGTGACGGTGAGGGCAAGGCTCCGGTTGCCGAAGTCGCGCAGCGAGCCGGCAACGAGTCCGCTCCCGGTGCCAGGCCCCAGCGTCGCGGCCCTGACGATGCGGGCAAGTCCGACGGCAAGGTGGACACCGTCAACTTCAACGTGAAGGTGGAGGACGGCTGGCCGTACTTCGCCGCCACGCAGTACGCGCTGAATCCCTTCTCGGGCGAGGTCGCCAAGCGCGAGGGCTACGCCGACTTCAACAGCGGCCGCAAGGTCCGCACCTGGCTGCGCTTCCTCCACACCGGCGAGGCGCTCGGCTGGCCCGGCCAGCTCATCGCCGCCATCGCCTCGCTCGGTGGCGTCTTCCTCGTGTGGACCGGCTTCGCCCTGTCGTGGCGTCGCTTCTTCCCGAAGCGCCAGCCGCGCCACACCGAGCCCGTGGCCACGGGCGCGTCGGAGACCCCCGTCTAGGTTCCATCGCACCGGGCGGGCGAGGTTCCCGCGATGCCCTCGGGCGTCATCAATTCCGACTTTGAAAATCGCAGTCATTCTCAAGATACATCCGAGACGACCCGTGAGGGTCGGGGAGTGGGGAGCGCCATGTCTTTCAGCAAGTCACGCAGCCCGGGGATTCGAACGAGCGTTGGTCATGTCGGAGGCGTCCGCGCGGCGCTGAAGCCGTGGGGGCCAGCGGTGGGGCTCGCCTCCGCGCTGGCCGCGGGTGGCGCGGTGGCCCAGGAGCCGGCCGTCGCTCCGGAGCCGGTGGCCGCGGAGGAGTCCGTCGTCGCGCAGCCCCAGGACGCGCAGCCCGCGCAGGGCGAGGCGCCCGGGACGCAGGGCACCGAGGGCCACTTCACGCTGCCCACCGTCGAGGTGCAGGCGGAGGCGGAGGGCTACCAGGTCCGCGAGAGCTCGCTGCCCCGCGCCCAGCGCGCGCTGGTCAACACGCCGCAGTCGGTGACGGTGGTCTCGGAGGCCGTGCTCGAGGAGCAGCAGGCCACGTCCGTGCGGGACGCGCTGCGCAACGTCTCCGGCATCACCATGAGCGCCGGCGAGGGGGGCCGTCAGGGTGACGCGTTCATCCTGCGGGGCTTCTCCGCGCAGAACGACATCTCCCGCGACGGCGCGCGCGACCTGGGCTGGTTCACGCGCGACACGTTCAACCTGGAGGGCGTGGAGGCCTACTTCGGTCCGTCCGCCGTCCTCTTCGGCCGGGGCTCCGCGGGCGGCGCCATCAACCTGGCGACGAAGAAGCCCCAGCGCACCAACTTCCAGGAGGTCGCCCTCAGCGGCGGCACCGCGCCCTCGGGCCGCCTGGAGGCGGACGTCAACCAGGTGCTGTCCGACGACCTCCAGGTCCGCGTCAACGCCATGGGCCAGCTCGCCTCCACCGCGGGCCGCGACGTCGTGCGTGACAACCGCCTGGGCCTCGCCCCGTCGCTGCGCCTGAAGATGGCGGAGTCCACCACGCTGGAGCTCGACTACCTCTTCCAGCGCGAGGACGGCATCCCCGACTACGGCGTGCCGTACTTCAACGGCCGCCCCGTCCCCGAGACGCTGGACGTGCCGCGCGAGAACTTCTACGGCGTGAAGGCCGACAAGGAGCGGGTGGACGCGCACGTCGCCACGGCCCGCGTCATCCAGGGCCTGGGGGACTCGCTCCAGTTCACCAACACGCTGCGCTTCGGCCGCGTGGACCGCTTCGCCAGCCCCACCGCGCCGCGCGGCCTCACGCCCGCCGCGGACCCGACGACCATCGGCCGCCAGCGCTTCCAGACGGAGACGGACAACTCCTACCTCTCCAACCAGGCCACCGTGGGCGGTGAACTCCAGACGGGGTTCATCAAGCACACCGCCAACGTGGGGCTCGACCTGTCCTGGGAGAAGCGCGGCCAGGCGCGTGACAACCTCAACGCCACCGGCCTGCCCACCGGCCCCAACCTCCCGGCGGACCTGTTCAACCCCGACGCGGAGCCGGACCTGTCCGCCGTGTCCCCGGTGTTCGCCAGCTCCAGCGTGAGCATCCAGCGCACCCTCGGCCTGTACGCCGCGGACCAGCTCCAGCTGGGCGAGTACGTGGAGGTGCTGGGCTCGCTGCGCTGGGACGTGTTCAACACGGACTACTCGCAGGTGGCCGCCTCGGGCGCGAAGACGCGCCTGCGCGACAGCGACCACACGCTCAACTGGCGCGCGGGCGTGGTGCTGCACCCGGTGGACAAGGTCAGCGTGTACGGCATGTACGGCACGTCCTCCAGCCCGTCCGCGGAGCTGGGCTCGGTGTCCGCGGACACGATGAGCCTGGACCCGGAGAAGAACGCCATCCTGGAGGCGGGCGCCAAGGCGGAGCTGTTCGAGGACCGCCTGGGCCTGACGGCCGCCGTGTTCCGCGTGCGCAAGACGGACGCGCGCGTGCCCAACACGGACCCGGAGGGGCCGCCGCAGGTGCTCCAGGGGGAGCAGCGCGTGCAGGGCTTCAACGTCGGCATCGCCGGCACCATCGTCGAGCGCTGGAAGGTGCTCGCCAACTACACCCTGATGGACTCCGCCATCCTGGAGCACACCAACGAGTACCTCATCGGTCAGCGGCTCCCGAACACGCCGCGCCACAGCATCTCGCTGTGGACCACGTACTCGCCGCTCAAGGACTTCACGCTCGGCGGCGGCGCCGTCTTCCAGGACGTGACGAGCGTCAACAACCCGGCGAACGCCAACACGGCCACCAGCTTCGTGCCGAACTTCTGGCGCTTCGACGCGTTCGCGAGCTACGCCCTGGGCAAGGCGCAGCTCCAGCTCAACGTCTACAACCTCACCAACGTGCTGTACTACGACCAGTACTACGGCGGTCACGCCGTGCCCGCGGACGGCATGTCGGCCCTGCTGACGGCGCGGTACCGGTTCTAGTCTCCCAGGAGCGCGGTCATGATGTTGCACATCCCGAAGGTCCTGACCGCCTCCGAGGTGGCCCATTGCCGTCTGGTGATGGAGCAGGCGGACTGGGCGGACGGCCGGATCACGGCCGGCCACCAGTCCGGCCAGGTGAAGAAGAACCTCCAGCTCCCCGAGGGCGGCGCCGCCGCGCGCGAGCTGGGGGAGCTGGTGCTGGCGGGGCTGGAGAAGAGCGCGATGTTCCTCTCCGCCGCGCTGCCCCAGCGCATCTTCCCGCCGCTGTTCAACCGCTATGACGCGAGCATGTCTTTCGGCTCGCACGTGGACAACGCCATCCGGCGCATCCCGGGCACCGGTCAGCGCGTGCGCACGGATGTGTCCGCCACGCTCTTCCTGTCGGAGCCGGACAGCTATGACGGGGGCGAGCTGGTGGTGGAGGACACCTACGGCCACCACGCCGTGAAGCTGCCGGCGGGGGACCTCATCCTCTACCCGGCGACCAGCCTGCACCACGTCACACCCGTGACGCGGGGCGCGCGGCTGGCGTCGTTCTTCTGGATTCAGTCGATGGTGCGCGACGTGTCCCAGCGCGCGCTGCTGTTCGACCTGGATGCGTCCATCACCCAGCTCCACCAGGAGGTGCCCTCAAGCCCCTCGCTGGTCATGCTGACGGGCGTGTACCACAACCTGCTCCGCCAATGGGCGGAGCCCTGAGTCGTCCGCTCAGCCCCGGTCCTTGCGGACGATGACCTTGCGGCCGCGAATCGTCGCCGCCTTCAGCGCGGCGATGACGCGGTTGGCGTCCGGCTCCGGCACCTCCACCAGCGAGAAGCCGTCGCCAATCTGGATGGCGCCGATCTGCGACGAGTCCAGGCCCGCCTCACCCGCGATGGCGCCCACCAGGTCCGCGGGGCGCATGCCGGCCTGACGACCCGCGCCGATCCACAGGCGGGTGACGTCCCACGTCGGGGCCGGGCCTCCACGGCGCGGTCCCCCGCGCTCGGGACGGCCAGGACCGGAGCGGCCCGCGGGAGCACCGGGACGGCCGGGGCGCTCCTTGCGGTCCTCCTTCGGCGCGACGGCGGGGATGTCCTCCTCCTCCTTCGCGCGGCCCTCGTCCTGGGCGTCCTGGAGCAGCTTCACCGCGGCGGCGGCGATGTCGAGCGGCTCGTACTCGCTGGCCAGGTCCTCCACCAGCCCCCGGAACGAGTCCTGTCCGCCCGCCACCAGCGTCTCGCGCAGGGTGGCGCGCAGGAGCTCCTGCCGCTTGGCGCGCAGGTCCGCCACGGTGGGGACGGTGGACACCTGGATGCGCTGGCCGGTGACCTTCTCGATGTTGCGCACGAGCCGGGCCTCGCGCGGCTCCACCAGGGTGATGGCCACGCCCTCGCGGCCGGCGCGGCCCGTGCGGCCGATGCGGTGCACGTACGCCTCCGGGGCGTTGGGCACGTCGAAGTTCACCACGTGGGACAGGCGCGGGATGTCCAGGCCGCGCGCCGCCACGTCCGTGGCCACGAGCAGGTCCGTGCCGTGGGACTTCAGCTGCTTGATGACCCTGTCCCGCTGCTCCTGCGTCATGCCGCCGTGGAGCGCGTGCGCGCGCCAGCCCCGGCCGTTGAGCGACACGGTGAGGTCATCCACCTCCGTGCGCGTGCGGCAGAAGATGATGGCGGCGGTGGGGGACTCCACGTCGAGCAGGCGCCCGAGCGCGGCGATCTTGAACGCGCGCGGGACGATGTACGCCGTCTGGCGGATGCGCGGCAGCTCGCCCGGCTCCACCTTCTCCTTGGCGATGCGCACGCGCACCGGCTGGCGCAGGTGGCGCTCGGCGATGCTGGCGATGCGCGGCGGCAGGGTGGCGGAGAAGAGGGCCGTCTGGCGGTCCTCGGGCGTGCCGGACAGGATGGCCTCGAGGTCATCGGCGAAGCCCATGTCGAGCATCTCGTCGGCCTCGTCGAGCACCACGGTGCGCACGTTGTCGAGCTGCAGCGTGCCCCGGCGCAGGTGGTCCAGTGCGCGGCCCGGGGTGGCGACGACGACGTCCACGCCCCGCTTGAGCACGCGCAGCTGCTGGCCGATGACCTGTCCACCATAGAGGGGCAGCACGGTGGCGCCGAGCTTCTGGCCGTAGCGGTGGATGGCCTCGGAGACCTGCATGGCCAATTCGCGCGTGGGCACGAGCACCAGCGCGGAGGTGGCGTGGGGGCCGGCCTCTCCTGGAACCAGGTGGTGCAGCAGCGGGAGGGCGAAGGCCGCCGTCTTGCCGGTGCCGGTGGCGGCGATGCCCAGCAGGTCCTTGCCGGCGAGCAGCGGCGGCAGGGAGGCGTTCTGGATGGGCGTGGGCTCCTCGTATCCGAGGGCGGTGAGCGCCTCCACGAGCTGGGGCTTGAGGCCCAGGGATTCGAAGGTGGCGTCGGGGGGCGAGGACGGCGGTGCGGAAGTCACGCGGGGCTTGTACCACCGGCCTCCGCCCTCGTGCCTCGAAGAATCGCCGTTCTGTCCCACATCTATCGCCCAGGCGTGCGTGTCGGCCTCAGCGGACAGGCAGTGTGCCCAGGTGGGTGACCTCCTGGATGGCGCCCCGGGAGACCTGGAAGAGGGCGAAGGCCTCCGCGCCCTGCTCCACGCTCGCCAGACAGCAGACCGGGGACTCCGCGCCGGAGGCCCACTTCAAGGTGGCCCGATAGCGTTTGTGCAGGTGGCCGCAGAGGACGAGCCGGGGCTGGAGCGCCTCGGCCACCAGTCGGGCGTACTCATTGCCCACCGCGTCCGCATGGGGGCTGCGGCGCTGGTGCTCGAAGTCCTGGCGGTCCTCGGCGGCGACGAGGCCGGAGGGCCAGTCATGGACGAGCAGGATGTCCGCCCGCTCCAGCCCCAGGGCCTGCTCGATGTCCTGCTCGTTGAAACACGCATAGTCCTTGTTGGAGACGGTGCCGAGCAGGGACAGGGCGGGGTGGGGCATCTGGAAGCCGGGGGCGTCGTGGATGCCGGAGAGGCCGGCGATGCGCAGGCCGCGGGTCTCCACGACGCCGACGCGGCCCAGGTAGCGGCAGTTGGAGGTGAGCAGGAAGCCCTCGGGGGCCGTGTCCAGGTAGCCGTGGGGCTCGTGGTTGCCGCCGATGAAGTACACGGGCCAGGGGAAGCGCCGACGCTTCTGGTGGTAGTGCGCGAAGTCGCCCAGGTGCTTGTAGCGGGCGGGGGCGGCCATCGTCGCCAGGTCCGCCTCGTCGCGGTGCGGCTCGAAGTCGCCGACCTGGAGGACGAAGGCCAGCTCCCGGTTCGCGCTCTTCGCCCAGGACTGGAGGGTGGACACCATCCGGTCCATCCGGCCGTGCACGTCGCCCACGGCGGCGAAGCAGAAGGTGTCGGGAGGCGGGGCCATGGGGGACTCCAGCATGGCGCATCCGCGCGCCGGACGGCGCAGCGACGCGGTGGGCAGCCGACGGCTGACCGGGCGTTGAGCCTTCAGCCGACGAGCGAGGGCCAGTTGCGGCCGACCCAGGCGCGCTGTTCGACCTCTTCGCGCCACCGCGGGTCTTCCCGGTCGATGCGGCGCGAGGTGGCGAAGAGGGCCTCGAGCGCCGCCAGCATCCGCTCGGTGAAGGGGGTGTCCTCGACGACGAGCAGGGCCTCGCTCTCCCAGTAGGCGGCGGTGACGTCCAGGTTGGCGCTGCCCACCGCGACGGCCCGGGTGTCGCACACGAGGAGCTTGGCGTGGACGTGGGGGAAGAGGCGCTCCAGCTCCGGCTCCCAACCGGGTCGCGAGGGCAGCGCCAGCTCGTGGGCGATGCCGCCCTCGGCGATGACCGCGTCCAGGCGGCTGCGGACGTAGCGGTCCGCCACCTCTCGAATCGCGCCCCCGGGGAAGTAGGTCCGCGCGTCGCCGTGATGGGGCCGCACGCTGCCGAAGAGGACCTCCACGCGGACACCGCGCTTCAGGGCGGCGATGAGCGCGTTCTGGATTTCGAGCAGCAGGGGGAAGGTGTTCACCAGGACCAGCCGTGAGCGCGCATGGCGGATGAGCGCGAGCTGCGTGTCCAGGGTGTGCGTGTCCTTGAGTCCCTCGTGCAGGGCGATTCGGGCCGCCATCGTCCCCGCCGGCGCGGAGGGCGTCAGGGGAAACGGCTCGCCGCCCGCGCGGGTCCACTCCGCGAGGAACGCGCGCTCCAGGTCGGTGACCAGCGGGCCTTCCAGTCTCGCGCCGCAGTCGAGCCAGGGGATGTCGCGGTAGTGTGTATCCCGGCGCAGCGGCACCTCGTCGAAGCCCGTGTAGTACGGCGCGCCGAGGTTCCGACCCGAGACGAACGCATGCGTGGAGTCGACGAGCGTGAGCTTGCGATGGTTGCGCTGCTTGAGCTCGTAGAGGTTGGGGCCTCCGACGAGCGGAGCAATCGCGCGCACCTCGACGTTGGGTGTCCCGGAGAGACCGACGAGGGCGGGGTTGAGCGCGCCGAAGGAGTCGTGCCCGCTGTAGAGCGCGTCGGCGAGGAAGCGCACGCGGACACCTCGGGTGGCGGCCCGCTTCAGCGCCTCGGTGATGCGGGCGGTGATGGGGTCGTCCTCGACGATGTAGCACTGCCAATGGACGGTGGTCCGCGCCCCGTCGATGGCGGCCAGGACCGATTCGCGGGCCTGGGCGTTGTCGAGCTCGAAGTCGATGTGATGGCCTGCCATGCGCGGGCTGCATCCGGCGAGCGTCAGGTCCCGGGCCCAGGCATCCTGCTCGGACGGGAGGGGGAGCGGCTCCAGGGGCGTGTTCCGGGGCAGGGCCTCGCACTCCTCGGGGCTGAGCGTGCGGATGGCGGGGTGGACGGGCTTGTAGGTGTCGCGGGTGATGACCGCGGCGATGGGGACGTGCGCGGCGGCGAGTCGGGTGGCGACGCGCAGGAGTCGCTGTCCATCGACCTGTCGGGGCACGTCGTCCGCCCGCGCATCGTCGAGCCACGCGCTGGCGTCGAGCAGCAGGGGCCACGCCAGGTCGGGCAGGTGCTCACGCAGCCGCGCGCGCTGTTCGTCGAGCGAGTCGCTGTCCCGCATCCGCACGAAGACCAGGTGGCACCGGTCCTCGGCGAGCTCGCGGACGGCGAGCAGCGTGTCCTCCTCGACGAGGCTGTCGACCAGCAGCAGCGGCTTGTCCGGGGCGAGCACGTAGCCGGGCACCAGCTCCCGCGAGGCGGAGGTGTCCGAGAAGGAGAACGCCAGGGGATGCAGCCCGCGCAGGTGCCCGAGCCACGCGGCGTCGAGGATGGCGGTGCCTCCCTGGTAACGGACCTCGCCGAGCGCGGCGCCATTCGCGAACACCGTCACGAGGCCCGGCTCCAGGAGGCTGACGCTCGACAGGAGGCCGACGCGCTCGACGGCGAAGCGCGGGGCCAGGCCGGGAGCCACCAGCGCATCGGAGACGGCGGGGTGGTCCTCGAAGAGCGTCAGCCCCGTCTGGGTTCGCGGCAGGAGGAGGGTGGGGACGCGGGCTTCCTGGAGCGCGCGGGCGCCCGTCATCCCGACGTACAGGGCCTCCAGGTCCGCGAGGGAGTCGGTGGGGACGACGAGCAGTCCCGCGCCCGAGCGCAGGGCGACGTCGTCGAAGGCCTCCGCACGGCTGCTGGCGGCGTTCGCGGTGAGGGACTCGACGAGCAGCGTCTGGGTGATGCCCAGCGCCTTCGAGAGCGCCTGGAGCTCTCCGGTCTGCTCCGGCGCCAGGCCCGTGGTGAGCGCGATGAGCTCCGAGGGCTGGGCGCAGTGGGACAGGAAGCTGGCCACGGCTCCGAGTCCCCGGCCATCGGGCGCGATGGCCAGGGCCATGCGTGAGGGCTCGGTGCTGGCCGTGTCCGGCGCGCGCCCCAGGGAGAGCACGGGCAGGTGCTCCCGGAGGACGAGCCGCAGCATCGCGCCCACCCGGGCCCTGGGAGACGTGTCCAGCAGGGGGCCGAGCACGACGAGCCCGGCGCCGTGTCGGCGCGAGACCTGGACCAGGTCGCTGATGTCGAGATGGGTCTCCAGTGCGCCGGTGACCTGGATGGCGGGGCTCCAGTCCTGGAGCGTGTGCCGGAGCCGGTCCAGCACGGTGAGGCTCGTGGGGGGCGGCGCATCCAGCTCGCTGCGCTCGGGGACCAGGCCGTACAGGTAGACGGCCTCGGGCTCGGACGTCAGCCGCCGCACCGCGTGGAGGACGTGCTCGGACTCGGAGCCTGCATCGAAGACGACCACCAGACGTCGGAACATGGCGCGCGATTCCCGGGACGGACGTGGGACGCGCCTTCACCGACGTTCGGCTCCCGGGCGCCCACGGCCTCATCATGCCGGGAACCGGCCCGGTTGGCGTCACTGGAACGAGGGAGCAGGAACTCCGGAGGCCACGTCGGACAGGGGAAGACTGCCACCTCGCGAAGTCGTGCGCCGGACGAAAGTGATTGCCTCGGTCAAGGAGTCTGGTTTGTCGCGTGCCAAGACTCAGGGCATGGCCCATTCAATGCGTTGCGGGAGGCAGTGGGTGGCGCTCGTCGTCGCGAGCATCATCCTGGGCTGTGGGCGTGACGTGTCGGAGCACCGGGAGGGGATTCGAGCTGGGACGTGCTACGGCGGGGCACGACATCGATGCGTGGATGTCGACCTACTCGCCCTGACGCCGAGGCGCGCTGGCCTCGTGACATCGAAGGCTATGACGGCTTCCTCGCCTCGACGAGGAAGCGCGTCGTGGTCGCGACGAAGGGGCCACCTCGTTGGAGGCGCTCGTGCAGGGCTCGCAGTTGGGGGCGGTACTGGTCCACGGTGAAGCCCGGGACCATCCAGATGACCTTGCGCAGGAAGTAGATGACCGCGCCGATGTCGAAGAACTCGGTGCGAAGGTGCTCCAGGCGCAGGTCGATGACCTCGAGCCCCGCGGCCTCGGCCTCCGCACGTGCATCGTCGGGGTGCCGCTTGCGGTGGACCTCCGCCGGGAGCGGCCCGAGGAAGTACTCCACCAGCTCGAAGACACTCGCGGGGCCGACCTGCTGCGAGAAGTAGGTCCCGCCCGGTTGCAGGACACGGGAGATCTCCCGCCACCACGTCGTCACGGGATGGCGGCTGACGACCAGGTCGAAGGCCTCATCCGCGAAGGGCAGGGGAGGCTCGTCCGGGTCCGCCACCACCACGACACCCCGGGGATGGAGCAGTCGGGTGGCCTTGGCGACATTGGGAGGCCAGGACTCGGTGGCCACGATGAGGCGGGGCAGGGGCGCCACGCCCGCGAGCACCTCACCGCCGCCGGTCTGGATGTCGAGCGCCGCCGAGGCTCGGGCCATCCTCGCGCCCAGCTGCTTCTGGTAGCCCCAGGAGGGCCGCTGCTCGGTCGCGCGTCCGTCGAGCCAGGAGAAGTCCCAGCCCTCCACCGAAACGCTCGCGGCTTCCGCCTCCAGGTCCTCATAGCTTCGAGACATGGTCTGGGTTCCTACCGGGGCCCTCTCGCCGTGTCACGGCAAGGCGTCACGTCAGTCCTTCCAGAGGATCTTCCACGGGTGCTTGCGCAGATCCGTGACGAGCGTTCTGAGCTCGTCATACAGCGTGGGATCCTGCAGGACCGCGCCCGCCGTGCCTTCTCCGGCCTCGATCCGGGCCAGCACCCGGTCCGCGCGGGCCGCGATGCTGTCGAGCTGTCCCGCCGCGGCCGTGAGCTTCTCCAGCGCCAGCTTCACGCGCTGCCCGTCCTCGGGCCCCAGGGAGCCGGTGAGGGCCGCGAGCCCATCCAGCGTCGTGCCCGCGGACTTCGTCAGCCCGGGCAGCTCGCCCCTCAGCACCGCCGCCGTCGCCGCCGCATCGTCGAGCAGTCGCGCCGCCTTGCCTCCCGGCTGGAGCGCCTCGCGCGCGAGCTGTGAGAGCTGGCGCAGGTCCTTCGACGCCGCCGCCAGCTCGGAGGCCAGCACCTTCACGTCACCCCGGTTCTCCGTCAGCACCTCGTCCAGCGTCCGCGTCAGCCGCGAGATGTTCGCCACCAGCCCCGTCACCGCCTCCGGGTCCTTCTCCAGCATCTCGGAGAACATCTCGATGAAGCGCGAGAGCTTCTCCGCCAGCAGGTCCAGCCGGGGCGCATCCGTGCCGCGCACGGCCTGGCCCGCGGGCAGCGCGCTCGACTGCGTGCCCGGGTTCACCTCCAGGTAGGGCTCGCCCAGCAGGCCCACCGTCGCCACCGTCACCCGCGCATCCGAGCGCAGCGCGCCGAGCGACTCCGGCGACACCGCCAGCTCCATCCGGACGGGCAGGGGACGGCCCTGGGCATCCCGACGCTCCGGCATCAGCCGGATGGCCTGCACGCGCCCCACCTGCACGCCGCCCAGCTTCACCGGCGCCCCCTCCACCACGTTGCCCGTGTGGCCGAAGTCCACCGGCAGCACCGTGCTGGAGCCGAGCGACAGCTCGCCCATCAACCACAGCAACACCAGCACGCCCATCACCGCCGCCAGCACCAGGGCGCCCACCTTCAATTCCAACCGTCGCTCATCCATCCGTCGCACCCTCCATGAACGGCGCCGTCAGCACGCGAAGCTCCGGCGCGGAGGACTCCAGGAAACCCTCGGGCGGCCCCAGGTACGCGCACTTCCCCTGGGCCACCACCAACACCCGGTCCGCCAGCCCCCGCAGCTGGCGATAGTCATGCGTCACCACCAGACCGCCCAGCCCTCGCGCCTTCAGCGAGGCCATGACCTCTTCCACCTGCGTCGCCGCGCGCCGGTCCAGCCCCGTGGTGGGCTCGTCGAGCAGCAGGTAGCGCGGTGAGAGCACCAGCGCCCGCGCGATGGCGGTCCGCTTCTTCGCGCCGGGCCCCAGCTCGGGCGGCAGCCGGTCCGCCCACTCGAGCAGCCCCACCTGCTCCAGCGCGGACTCCACGGCCTCCGCGGGAGCCGTCGGGTCCGCCAGCCACACGTTCTCCCGGAGCGTGCGCCAGTCGAGCAGGGCGGGGCCCTGGACCAGGTACGGCGCCCGGCGCCGCAGCTTCACCAGCTCCCGCTCCGGCCGCGTGTCCACGCGCTCGCCCCACAGCTCCACGCTGCCCGAGTCCGGCCGCAGCAGGCCCACCGCCATCCGACACAGCACGCTCTTGCCCGAGCCGCTCGCGCCCGCGATGAAGGTCAGCCCCCGCGTGGACACCTCCGCCGTCACGCCGTCCAGCACGCGCCGCCCCCCCTCGAACGCGACGCGCACGTCCGTGAAGCGCAGCGTGTCCGGAGGGGCGTCGTCCGCAATCACAGGCGCACGAGGTGGAAGGCGAGGGACACGGCCAGGTCGATCAACAGACACCCCAGGCTCGCGGCGACGACGCCGTCGGTGGTCGCCTCGCCCACGGCCTCCGCGCCTCCTCGCGCGCCCAGGCCCGCGACGGCCGCCGCCAGCGGGATGTACAGCCCGCACGCCACGGCCTTCAGCCCCGCGGCGAGCAGGTCCCAGCCATCCACGTAGCGCGGGTCCATGAAGGCCCGGCCATCCACGCCGAAGACGAGCCCCGCCACCGCCGCGGCGGACAGGGTCGCGGCCACCGTCCCCAACAGGCTGAGCAGCGGCACACCCAGGACGCCCGCCACCACGCGCGGCGCCACCAGGTCCGAGTAGGGGTCCCCCGCCGACATCTCCAGCGCCTCCACCTGCTCGTTGACGCTCATGGTGGACAGCTCCGCCGCGTGGCTCGCCCCGGCGCGGGACGCCGTCAAGAGCGCGGACACCACCGGCCCCAGCTCGCGAATCAGCAGCTCGAAGTACGCGGGCCCCAGCACGGCCACGTTGCCCACGAAGCGCCGCGCCTGGCTGTTGGCGATGGTCACCAGCACCGCCCCGAAGAACGCCATGCCGGTCATCACCAGCCACACGCTGCGCCCACCCAGCTCGTGGAGCTGCACCAGCGACTCGCGCCAGGACACGCCCTCGCGCAGCCCCGCCCGCGTCGTGCGCGCGAACAGCACCACCGGCGCGCCGAAGAAGCGCAGCACCCGGTTCATGTCATCCACCCGGCGAGCACGAGCGTGAGCACGAAGTCGAGCAGGAAGATGGCCGCGCACCCGCGCACCACCGCGCTCGCCGCCGCGCGTCCCACCGCCTGGGCGCCTCCCCGCGCGGACAGCCCCACCGCCGTGGACACCAGCGAGATGGCCAGGCCGAAGGCCCCCGTCTTCAGCACGCCGCCCAGGATGTCCAGCGGGCTCAGCATGTGCGCGAAGGTCCCGAAGAACGTCCGCAGCGGCAGGTCCAGGGTGAGCAGCGCGGCCAGGGCCTCGAACAGGATGGCCACCAGGAACGTGAAGGTGCTCATCGCGAGCATGCTCAGCTCCATCGCCACCACGCGCGGCGCCACGAGGATGGCGAAGGGGTCCAGGCCGATGCCGCGCAGCCCTTCACTCTGCCCGCCCACCTGCATGGTGGCCAGCTCCGCCGCGTTCCTCGCGCCGATGCGCGCGGACATGATGAGCCCCAAGAGCAGCGGACCGAACTCCCACAGCACCCCGTAGCCCGCGGCCCACCCGAGGAACGCCCGCGCCCCGAAGCGCTGGATGTACAGCCCCGACTGCAGCACGACGATGACGCCCGCCAGCGCCGCGGTGGCCAGGGCCAGGGGCAGCGAGTCGTAGCCGAACTGCACCAGCGCCCGCGCCAGCTCGCGTCGCTCCAGCCGCGGCAGTCCCAGCACCGTGCGCGCCGCGACGAGGGCCAGCGCGCCCGCGCCGCGCACCGCCTCCAGCCCCACCGCGCCCGCGCCACGCACGGTCCTCAGCCCGGGGCTCTCGACGCGCGGCGATGGGCTCACGGGAGCACCTCGTCCTGTTCGCGCTCCAGCTCCGGCGCGGGTGCCCCGTCGTATATCAACCGCCCGCCTCGCAGGTAGAGCCAGCGGGGCAGGGGAAGGTCCACCGGCGCCTCGGGCGCGGCGACCAGCAGCGTGCCTCCGCGCGAGACCTCCAGCAGCACCCGCGCCACCTGCCGCGCCGTGCCCGGGTCCAGGCCCGCGAAGGGGTCATCCGCCAGCAGCACCGACGGACGCGCCGCCAAGGCCCGCGCCAGCCCCGCGCGCTTCTTCATGCCTCCGGACAGCCGCTCCGGCAGCGTGTCCGCCGCGTCCGTCAGGCCCACGGCGCCGAGCACCTCGTCCGCGCGCGCCTGCGCCTCGTCGTGGGGCACGCGCCGACGCGTGAGCGGGAAGAGGACGTTCTGGCGCACCGTCAGCGAGTCGAACAGCGCGTCCGTCTGGAACACCATGCCGAACGAGGCCTGCCGCGCGCGGCGCTCGGCGGCGGACAGGCCCGCCACGTCCTGGCCATCCCACAGGACGCGTCCGCTGAACGCGGGCGACAGCCCCGCGAAGGCCTTCAGCAGCGTCGTCTTGCCCGCGCCCGAGCGGCCCAGCACCACCGCCTGTGTGCCCGGAGGCAGCGCGCACGCCACCTCCGCGAGCACGGTGCGCGCGCCATGCCTCACCGTCAGGCCTTCCGCACGCAGGTCCATGGTGGAACCCGGCTCCCGCCGCTCAGGGCTTCCAGCGCGTGAGCAGGCCGTCGTGGCCGGCGGCCCAGACCTCGCCCGGGCCGAAGCCGCCCAGCGCGTTCACCGTCTCCGACGGGGTGGCGACGGTGCTCCACGCGACGCCGTTGAAGAAGTGGAGATCATCCACCTCCGACGACGCCGCGTAGATGCCCGTGCGGCCGAACGCGACGATGTCCCGCAGGTTCGGCACCGTGCCTCCGTTCACCGTCAGCGCCGGCTTCTGGGTCCACGTGCCTCGCGCCTTCTCCAGGAGCAGGCCGTGATCACCCGCCACGTAGAGCATGTGGGGGGTGAGCACCTGGACCGCGTTGAGGTAGCCCGTGGTGGTCTCGGGGAGGCCCAGCGCCTCGCGGGTCCAGGTCGTCCCCGTCTGGGGCGAGCTCCAGGCCACCGGATGCTGTTCGCCGTTCACCGTCTCCGCGCCGACCACCACCAACGCCTCGGCGCTCAGGCCGTGGATGTCCCGCAGGTTCGCCGCGAATCGGGTGATGATCGTCGGGTCCGGCTGGTTCCCCGAGGCGCCATGGTCGTAGCTCCAGGACACGACGTGCCCCCCGCTGGAGACGCCATAGACGGTGAAGACGTTGCTCTCCGGGTCCGGGAAGCCCACCAGCCCGTTGATGGAGCCCGGCTGGCCACTGGGGCGGGTCTCGCAGGCGGTGTTGAGCTCGCCGGGCATCGACGTGGCGAACCGTCCGTCGCTCGAGCCCAGGAACACGCGTCCGTTCGGCGCGGCCCATGCGGACCGCCAGTCGCCCGCGCAGTTCGTCGCGGCCGTGAAGGTGTTGCCGGCCACATGGACGACGCGACCGCTCCTGCCGGCCAGCCAGCCCCGTTCCGCTTGATAGTTGGCCACCGCGTCGAACCGCGCGCTCGTGTCGTTGAGCACCGTCCGCTCGTTCCAGGACACCGCGCCGCAGCTCGGCAGCCCGTTGTCCACCCCACCGGCGCAGTCGTTGTCCAGGCGGTCGCAGACCTCGGTGCCGCTCTCGGACACCTGCTCCGAGCCCTCGTCGCAGTCACCGGACTCCGTCACCGCGCCAGGCTCGGGTGGAGTGCAGCTCAACCCCAGCGTGGGGCCACCCTGGCCGTCACCGTCGTCATCCGCGAAGTACTCCTCGGGCACCAGCGCGCTGACGCAGTCCGCCACCTCCGCGGACTGACACTGCCGTGTTCCCGCGCAGCGCTGGGCCGTGACGCAGCTCGCGCCCACGTTGAACGCGTCGTTGTCCGGGGTGCCATCGCAGTTGTCGTCCTTGCCGTCGCAGCGGAACTCCGACTGGCCCGGATGCACGAGGATGTCCTCGTCGTCGCAGTCGCCCGCGCGCGTCGCGAAGCCCACCGGCGCCGCGCAGCCGGTCTGGGGCGCGGCGCTCGCATCCCCGTAGCCATCCCCATCCACGTCCACCCAGTACTGGACACTTCCGGGCGCATCGCTCTCGCCCGCGACACAGTTGTTGTCCACGCCGTCGCACACCTCGGTGGCGCCGGGGTGCACGTCCGGGCGCGCGTCGTCGCAGTCGGTGCCCGGGTAGTCGCCCTTCATGGCGAAGAAGCCGTCGTCGTCCAGGTCCTCGGCGCGCAGATCCAGCTTCAGGTCCGTCAGGTTCTCCTCGGGAAACTGCACCTCCGCGGACTGCCGGGCGATGACGGGACCCTCGCACGAGCCCTCGTGTGCCTCGGCGATCACCCGGAGGTCCGGACTCCAGCCCGCCTGCTTCAGGATGACGCCGACGCGCGTGTCGCTCCGGGCCTCCGCGTTCACCGTCACCACGCCCGACTCCCGGCGCGTCGGCTCCCGGCGATCTTCCACGGCGAGCGTCAGGCACTGTGGCCGGAAGGTCGCATACGTGATGAAGACCCGGAGCCCCCCTTCGTTGGTCGAGGTCTTGCTCTTGCAACCCGTCATCGAAAGTGTCAGCAGCCCTACACCCACCAGGAATAAACGCATCATCAATGCATTCTCCGGCGCGCCGAGGCGCCCACTGTCGTGACGCCCCGTCGTAAACCCCAGGACATCCGGAACTCCCCCTTAGACCGCCGTGCTGGCATCGTCCAGCAGCCCACTCCGCCGGGTTCGCCGTTTCGCTCGTCGGGCCCCAGCACGCACACCCCGCACTCCGTCGGCCCGAGCCTCGACTTCCCGCTCATGTCCACTGTCCGAACCGCCCTCGTCGCGCCCCTGTGTGCCTGGATGGTGCTCGCCCCCTCCCAGTCCCAGGCGCTCCAGAGCGACGCTCCCGTGGCTCCCACTCCCTCGCGCGAGGCTGCGGATTCCGCACCCGGGGCTGCGAAAACCGCACCGGCCGCTGCGGATTCCGCACCCGCGGACGCCACCCCCGCGGGCGCGGCGCTGACGTTCGAGCAGGCGGTGGCGATGGCGGCCGAGCGCAACGAGTCCGCGCTCGCCGCCCAGCAGCGCGCCAATGCCGCCCAGGCCCGGGTGTCGCGGGCCCGCGCGTTCTTCTTCCCGGAGCTGACGGCCACGGGCACGTACACGCGCCGCCCCAACCAGACGACGCGCGAGGTCGGCGGACAGCAGGTCGTCATCCAGCGCTACAACGCCTTCGGCGCGAACATCGTCGCGCGGATGACGCTCTTCGACGCGCGCGGCTTCCCGCTGTACCGCGCCGCGAAGCGCGAGAGCGAGGCCGCGGGCATGGAGTCGGTGGAGGCCCGGCGGCAGGTCTCGTTCGAGGCCGCCAACGCGTTCCTCATCACGCTGCAGGAGCAGCAGGTCTTCCAGGCCGCCGAGCAGCGCATCGCCTTCGCCCGCCAGTCGCTCGCGGACGCGCAGGCCCGCGCCAAGGGAGGGCTCGCCAGCACCAACGACGTCACCCGCGCCGAGGTGGAGGTGGCCACCGCGGAGGTGGAGCTCATCAGCGCCCGGAACCTGGCGCAGACGAGCCGCCTGGAGCTGGGCTTCCTGCTGGTGGACCCGGTGGAGGGCGCGCTCGCGGCGCCCCAGCAGCTGCTCGACGACGCGGCCCGCCCGCTGGACACGCACGACGGCATCATCCCCGGCGCGGTGGAGCGGCGCCCGGACATCCTCGCCGGCCAGCTGCGCGTGGAGTCGCTGGAGGCCAACGCGTGGGAGCCGCTCGCGCGGCTGTTGCCCGCGCTCGGCGTGTCCGCCACGTACCGGCTCACCAACGAGCAGGGCCTCGCGGGCCGCACGGGAGATGGCTTCCTGGCCGCGGACCTCACGTGGAACCTGTTCGACGGCGGCGAGCGGTACGCGGAGCGCCACGAGCGGGTGGCCCTGGCGCGCGCCGCCAGGCTGGAGCTGGAGCAGGGCACGCGCCGCGTGGACGTGGACATGCAGCGGGCGCGGGTGGCGCTGGAGAACGCGCGGGCGGCGCTCACGCAGAGCGAGCTGGCGACGCGCGCGGCGAAGCAGAACGCGGAGGAGCAGGGCATCCTCTACCGCCAGGGGTTGTCCACGGCGTTGACGCTGGCGGACGCCTCGCTGCGGCTGTTCGAGGCGGAGGTGGCCCTGGCCCGGAGCCGGTACTCGCTGGGCGTCGCCCTGCTGGGCTTGAGGGCGGCAGTCGGACTCGATCCTTTGGGGAAGGAACCGTGAAGGTGATGCGACGCGCAGGAACGCTGACCTTGGCCGTGGCGATGCTCGCCATGGGGGCATGCAAGAAGGACGCGGAGGCGTCGAAGGGCGAGGCGCCCGCGGCGGGCGGAAAGGCGGGCGGTCGCCCCGGCGCTGGTGGCGGCCGGGGCCCCATCCAGTTCCCCGTCGAGGTCGCCCCCGTGGAGGCCCGCGACGTCGAGTACGTGGTGAACGCGGTGGGCTCCGTGGAGGCCTTCGAGCGGGTGCAGATCACCGCCCGCGTGGCGGGCGCCGTGGAGCGCGTGCTCTTCATGGAGGGGCAGGCGGTGAAGAAGGGGGATGTGCTCGCGGAGATCGAGCCCGCCCGCTACGCCATCGCCGTGCGCGCGGCCGAGGCCTCGCTCGCCAAGGCCCGCGCCTCGTTGGTGGAGGCCCAGGCCGGCGCCGAGCGTCGCACCGCCGTCAACGAGGCCAGCCCCGGCCTGTTGCCCGCCGAGCAGCTGGAGACCTTCACGGCGCGCGCGCGCACCGCGGAGGCGGACGTGGCCTCCGCGCGGGCCCTGCTGGACCAGGCGCAGCTCAACCAGCGCGACGCCTATGTCCGAGCGCCCATGGACGGCGTGCTCCAGACGCGCACGGTGCAGACGGGGCAGTACGTCCAGCCCGGCCTGGTGCTGGCGACGCTCCTGCGCCGCGACCCGCTGCTGTTGCGCTTCACGGTGCCGGAGGCGGACGTGGCGCGCATCAAGCCGGGGCTCCCGGCGCGCTTCACGGTGCGCTCGGAGAGCGGCTCGTTCACCGCGAAGATCACCCACGTGGCGCAGGCCGCGGACGAGGCCAACCGCCTGGTGCCGGTGACGGCCGAGGTGTCCGCCGAGGACGCGGCGAAGCTCAGGCCCGGTGCGTTCGCGTCGGTGGCGGTGCCGGTGGAGACGCGCGGCGGCAGCCCGGTGGTGCCGCAGACGGCGGTGCGCGCCAGCGAGCGGGGCTTCCTGGCCTTCGTGGTGGACGGCGAGAAGGCGCGCGAGCGGGTGCTGGAGCTGGGCATGCGCACGGCGGATGGACGGGTGGAGGTCCGCGAGGGGCTCAAGGCGGGCGAGACGCTGGTCATCCGCGGCGGCGAGGCCCTGCGTGATGGCGTGACGGTGAGGGTGGTGCAGCAGAAGAAGCCCACCCTGACGGCGGAGCCGCGCGCGGAGGACGGCGGCCAGGGAGCGCGGCGATGAACCTGACGGAAGCGTGCATCAAGAAGCCCGTCCTGGCGTGGATGATCATGGCGGCCACCATCGTCTTCGGACTGGTGGCGGCGCAGCGCATCGGCATCAGCCAGTTCCCGGACGTCGACTTCCCCACCATCAACATCAGCGTCACGTGGGAGGGCGCCAACCCCGAGGCCGTCGAGACGGACGTCATCGAGCCCATCGAGGAGGCGGTGACGCAGGTGGAGGGCGTCACCAGCATCACCTCCAGCGCGCGCCAGGGCGGCGCCAACATCACGGTGGAGCTGGACCTGTCGCGCAACGTGGACATGGCGCTGCAGGAGGTCCAGACGAAGATCAGCCAGGCGCAGCGCCAGCTGCCCGAGGACATCGACCCGCCCATCGTCACCAAGACGAACCCGGAGGACCAGCCCATCATCCAGGTGGGGGTGTCCGGGCCCTTCTCCCAGCAGGTGGTGAGCGACTTCGCCCGCTACCGCGTGAAGGAGAAGCTGCAGACGGTGCCGGGCGTGGGCGAGGTGTCCGTCGGTGGCTCGCTGGACCGCAACGTCCGCATCTGGGTGGACTCCGCGAAGCTGGACGCGCTCGGGCTGACGGTGATGGACCTCACCTCCGCGCTCCAGCGTGAGCACGTGGAGCTGCCCGCGGGGCGCATCGAGGCCGAGGGGCGCGAGGTCAACGTGCGCGTGCTCGGCGAGGCGCTGGACCTGGAGACGCTGCGCGACATCGTCGTGCGCGAGCAGGGCGGCCAGCCGGTGTACCTGCGCGACGTGGCGCTGGTGGAGGACGGGTTCGAGGACGTGCGGCGCATGGCGCGCGTCAACGGCACGCCCGCGCAGGGCCTGGGCATCCGCAAGCAGCGCGGCGCCAACGCGGTGTCCGTGGCGCAGGGCGTGCGCGAGGAGCTGGCGCGCATCCAGAAGGACGCCCCGGAGGGGATGGACGTGGCCATCCGCTTCGACACCACGCAGTACATCGAGGAGAGCGTCCACGAGATCGAGTTCGAGCTGATGCTGGCCTGCATCCTCACGGCCTTCGTCTGCTGGCTCTTCCTGGGCTCGCTGTCGAGCACGATGAACGTGGTGCTGGCCATCCCCATGTCGCTGTTGGGGACGGTGGCGGTCATCTACTTCCTGGGCTTCACGCTCAACACCTTCACGCTCTTGGGCCTGGCGCTGGCGGTGGGCATCGTGGTGGACGACGCCATCATGGTGCTGGAGAACATCTTCCGGCACTCGGAGGAGGGGAAGGACCGGGTGCGCGCGGCGCGAGAGGGCACCGCGGAGATCACCTTCGCGGCGCTCGCGGCCACCGCGGCCGTCATCGCCATCTTCCTGCCCGTCGTCTTCATGAAGGGCGTCATCGGCAAGTTCTTCCTCCAGTTCGGCGTCACGCTGTGCGTGGCGGTGATGCTGTCGTACGTGGAGGCCATCACCCTGGCGCCGGCGCGCTGTGCGCAGCTCCTGAAGACGTCCCGTGAGGGGCGCAGCAAGGTCGGCGTGTGGGTGGACAAGGCCTTCACGAAGCTGGAGCACGCCTATGGCCGGGCGCTCGGGTGGGCGCTGGTGCGGCCGTGGCGGGTGCTGGCCGGGGCGCTGGTCATCCTGGCGGCGAGCGTGTTCGCCTTCCGCGCGCTGCCCGGTGAGTTCGTGCCGTCGCAGGACCAGAGCCGGCTGATGGTCCGCATGCAGACGGCGGTGGGCAGCAGCATCGAGGAGACCAACCAGCTCTTCCAGAAGGCGGAGGCGTTCGCCGCCTCGCGCCCGGAGGTGACGAGCGTCTTCGCGTTGGTGGGCGGTGGTGGTGGCGGGGTGAACTCGGGCTTCATGATGCTCACGCTCAAGCCGCCCGACCAGCGCATGACGCAGTCGGAGTTCCAGCAGGTGCTGCGCAAGGAGCTCAACGGCTACCCGGGCCTGCGCGCGGTGGTGCAGGACCTGTCGCAGCAGGGCTTCTCCGCGCAGCGTGGCTTCCCGGTGGAGTTCAGCGTGCGCGGCTCGGACTGGGACGAGCTGGTCAAGGCCAGCCAGGAGATGCGCGACAAGGTCCAGGCCAGCGGCAAGGTGGTGGACGTGGACACCGACTACCAGCTCGGCATGCCGGAGCTGCGCATCACCCCGGACCGGGCGCGCGCGGCGGACCTGGGCGTGCCGATGCAGACGGTGGCGACGACCATCAACGCGCTGGTGGGCGGCGTGCGCGTGGGCAAGTACAGCACGGGCGGGCGCCGCATCGACGTGCGCCTGCGCCTGCTCGCGGGGCAGCGCTCGCGTCCAGAGGACCTGGCGCTGCTCAAGGTGCGCACGGCCAGCGGCGCGCTGGTGCCGCTGTCGGCGCTGGTGTCGCAGGAGGAGCGCCCGGCGCTGCAGGCCATCACCCGCCGGGACCGCGAGCGCGCCATCAGCATCTTCGCCAACGTGGCGCCGGGCTCCAACCAGGAGGAGGCGCTGGCCACGGTGGAGAAGCTGGCGAAGGACCTGCCGGGCGGCGTGCGCGTGGTGCCGGGCGGCGCGAGCGTGGCGTTCCGCGACTCGATGGGCAGCCTGTTCTTCGCGCTCTTCCTGGGGATTGGCGTCGCGTACATGGTGCTGGGGGCGCAGTTCAACTCGTTCCTGCATCCGGTCACCGTGCTGACCATCCTCCCGCTGTCGGTGGCGGGCGCGGCCTTCGCGCTCTTGGGTACGGGCAGCACGCTGAACATCTTCAGCATGATTGGTCTGTTGCTGTTGATGGGCATCGTGAAGAAGAACTCCATCATCCTGGTGGACTACGCGCTCCAGCAGCGGGAGCTGGGGCTGGGCGCGGTGGAGGCGATGCAGCGCGCGGGGCCGGTGCGCCTGCGTCCCATCCTGATGACGTCCACGGCGACGATGATGGCGGCGGTGCCGGCGGCGCTGGCGTTGGGCGCGGGCAGCGAGACGCGCGCGCCCATGTCCATCGCGGTGCTGGGGGGGCTGTCGGTCTCCACGGTGCTGAGCCTGGTGGTGGTGCCCGCCTTCTACGTGGTCGCCGACCGAATGAAGACGCGGCTGGCCCACTGGCGCGGCAAGCGTCCGGATGACGAGGAGGGCAGCCCCGCCGCCCACGGTCGCCCGAGCGGCGATGAGCCTCGCCCCGCGGCGCACGGCTGAGCTCGGCTGAGATGACGACGCGGGCCGGATCCGGAGCTCACCGGTGCCGGCCCTCCGCTTTTCAGGCGGAGGGGGCGAGCATCTCCTCCGTCGAAGACGCAAGGGGTGCACCTGACCCAGGGTGTCTGATTTGTGCTGGGTCATCGACTCCTGGAGGATGTGTGGAGCCCGGTCATCCTTTGCTCGGACACCCACACGAATGGAGATCCACCATGAAGTGCTTGATGCCGTGGTTGATGGCGCTCGCTGCCAGTCTGAGCCTGGGTTGTGGAGGCGGAGCCACCGACGTGGCCGACGAGCGAGCGATGGCCAATGTCCTGGAGTGCAGCCCCGGGCTGCCCAGCTGTGAGGACGTCCGACAGATGGGCTGCTCCGAGCCTGGGATCACGCCCTGCTGCCATGAGTGGTCGTACGACAGCTTCTGTGTGTGCGAACGGCTCCAGGGTTCCCCCAGTTGTGGGGGCATGCCCCTTCGGCCCGAGTCGCCGTCGGCACACTGAGCCTTCCCGGGCAGACGAGAGGCCGGACGTCGCGCCGTCGCGATGCCCGGCGGGTCGAGGAGGAGGCCCGTGGCCCCTCGCTGAAGGCCGCCGGCGCCGTGGACACCGTGACTGGCACGCCCGTGAAGCGCGCGTGTGTCCACGGCGAGCAAGGAGACGACCCCATGGCGCAGGAGACGGAGCTTCCTCCCAACATCATCCCGGTGAAGGAGCGCGACGAGTCGCTGGACCTCCAGGCGTTCCTGGACGAAATCGGCAACAGCCAGGAGGTCCGCGTCAACAAGCTGGACGGCCGGACCGCCGCTCACGCCGTGCTGTGCACGCTGGCGCGCAGGCTGTCGGACGGTGAGGACGTGAAGCTGATGCGCGCGCTCGGCGACGACATCGGCGAGCTCATCGGCGAGTGCACCATCCTGCGCGGCCCCTCGCACGCGAAGCGCATGAAGCGCGAGGAGTTCATCTCCGACGTGGCGGACCACCTGGGCATCAAGGTGGACCAGGCGTTCCGCGTGATGACGGTGGTGTTCACCGCCGTGAGGGACCGCATCCCCGAGGACGAGGTGGCCGCGGTGGCCTCGCAGCTCCCCGCGGACCTGGCCGACAGCTTCCGCCGGCCGGTGTAGCCCCGCCGTGGGCCCGACCCCGGAGAGCCTCCCCGGGGCCGGGCCCCTTCCATCCGGGGCTACAGTTCGTTGACGATGATGAGCCCGCGCGTCCCGTCCACGACGTACACGTAGCCGTCGCCGGGGATGCGCACGCCGAAGGCGCCCTCGAGGCTGCCGGCCCTTCGACCCGGGTCGTCCTCGCGGAACGTATTGAAGTGGGCGATCTGACGGGGTTGGGTGGGATGGGAGACATCCAGCACGCGCAGGCCCTCCTGGTACCAGGCGACATAGAGCCGGTTGCCACGCAGGAGCATGTTGTGGATGGATGTGGGCGGCCGCATCCGGAACGTGCCGATGAGCGGGATGTTCGTCGGGTCCGTCACGTCG
The DNA here is from genome assembly GCF_059738865.1 of Myxococcus sp. MH1. Lineage (NCBI taxonomy): Bacteria > Pseudomonadati > Myxococcota > Myxococcia > Myxococcales > Myxococcaceae > Myxococcus > Myxococcus sp. MH1. The sequence continues at coordinate 5,388,675 of NZ_AP026947.1, forward strand.
AGCACGCGCACGTGGGTGCCAGGGCCCTCGCCGCCCTCGAAGGCGATGGTCCTGCCCGCGAACGTCCCCACCGCGCTGTGGTGCGCATACACGAAGCCCCCGGGCGGCGTGTAGTTGCCGAGGTGCGCGACGTTGTCCAGGTCCGTGATGTCCATGATGGAGTAGCCCGAGTCCGCGTTGCTCACGTAGAGCCGGTTCTCGTACACGAAGACATCATGCGGGCCACCGCTGAAGCCTCCCGGTGTCGGCGTGACGAGCTGGAGCAGGGTGGGCGCGAGCGGCGTGGTGACGTCGTAGACGTAGGTGGCCACGCCCGCGCTGTTGGCGTAGAGGCGGTCGCCGTCGACGAGCACGGTGTGGACGTGGGCCGGGCCCTCGGCGCGGCGGACGAAGACGGGATTGGCCGGGTCCGTGATGTCGAAGACGACGAGCCCCGACGAGTCGCTGGCGATGTAGAGCGCGTCGCCCTTCGCCCAGACGCCGTTCCACGCGCCATCCCCGGGAATGTTGAGGGTCTTGACGAGCGTGGGGTTCGTCCGGTCCCTCACGTCGAACACGGAGAGCCCACCCAGCCGAGGGGCCCGCTCCAGCGAGACGACGTAGGCGTGCTCCTTGGTGACGTAGACGTCCACGGGCAGCCCGAGGGGCGTGGAGGCCTCACCCAAGCGCGCGAGCCCGCCGGAGGACTCGCCCTCGCCGGGGGCCCAGGTCATCCGGTGGGCCTCGAAGGTGCCGAGCGTCTTGCTGTAACCGCTGATGGGGCTGTCGGTGCACGACACGTAGCAGCCGGTGATGATGCCCGGCGCGGGGACATGGCAGCCGGCGAACGCGGTGGTGGTGACATTGTCGCCCGACGGGGTCCGGAGGGTGCGGCGGCCCGCGACGAAGAACGTGCCGCCCTCCGTCACGCGGGCCAGCAGGGGCGCATTGCTCATCGAGTCCGCGGACCCATCCAGGCTGAGCTGGAAGGCGCTGCTCCCGTTGCCGACGGCGGTGGAGTTGGGGCGGCCCGGGCGGACGCGCAGCTCCGAGCGGGTGGTGAGCTGATAGATGCCCTTGCCTTCGATTCCGGAGAGCTGTTCGGTGGAGCAGCTCGACACGTCGAAGGTCGACAGGCTCTGGCAGAGCTGCGGGTCCAGGTTCTCGGCGTCGAGGAACTGGCACGTGTCGTAGCGGCCCTTGTCGATCCAATCGCCCCGGTCCTGCAGCACGGTGTACGTGCCGTCCCACGGCGGCGGTCCGCTGTCGGGCGTGCCCGCGTCCTCGGGAGGCGGACCGGCATCAGGTGTGCCCGCGTCCTCGGGAGGCGGGCCGCCGTCCTGTGTCCCCGAGTCGGGAAGCGTGCCCGCGTCCTTGCCGGAGTCAGAGTCTCCGCAGGCGATGAGGAGTGGGAGGAGGACACAGAGGAAGCGCCACGGGGATGTCGTCATGAAAGGCCTCGGGAAGACCACCCGGAAGGAGCGAATGGTGCCTCCAGGAATGGCGAGGCGCGCTCCTTGTGCCAAGGCGCGCTCCCGATGCTTGCCGGATGACGACGGAATCGCGGCCACGTGCCGTGAACGCCGCCCGCGGGACCCGCCGGGCCGTGTCCTTGCAACGACACGGCCCGGGGCCAGCGCTACAGCTCGTTGACGATGATGAGGCCACGTGACGAGTCGACGAGGTACACGAAACCGTCCCCAGGGATGCGCACACCGAAGGCGCCCTCGAAGATGCCGTTGCCTCGCCGCGGGTCGGTCTCCCGGTAGGTGTTGAAGTGGGCGATCTGCCGGGGCTGCGTGGGGTGGGAGACGTCCAGCACGCGCAGGCCCTCCTGGTACCACGCGACATAGAGCCGGTTCCCGCGGAGCAGCAGGTTGTGCATGGACGTGAGGGGGCGCATGCGGAACGTGCCGATGAGCGGGATGTTCGTCGGGTCCGTCACGTCGAGCACTCGCACGTGGCTGGCCGAGAACTCGCCGCCCACGAAGGCGAGGGTGCGCCCCGCGAAGGTGCCCACCGCGTTGTGGTGGGAGAAGACGCCGAAGAATCCCGGCTGCAGGTAGTCACCGAGGTGCCGGACGTCGTCCAGGTCGGAGATGTCCATGACGTGGAAGCCGGTCGTGTCGTTGCTGATGTAGAGCCGGTCGCCGTGCACGAAGACGTCATGTGGACCGCCGGTGTAGCCCTCGGGTGCCCACGTGATGAGCTGGAGCAGCGTCGGAGCGAGGGGCGAGGTGATGTCGTAGACGAAGGTGCCCGTGCCGGGTGAGTTGGCGAAGAGCCGCTCCCCCTCGACGAGCACGGTGTGCACGGCGTCAGGGCCCTCGCCATGGCGGACGAAGACGGGATTGGCCGGGTCCGTGATGTCGAAGACGATGAGCCCCGAGCTGTCGCTGGCGACGTAGAGCGCGTCACCCTTCGCCCAGACGCCGTTCCACGCGCCATCTCCGGCGATGGTGACCGTCTTGACGAGCGTGGGGCTCGTCCGGTCCTTCACGTCGAACACGGAGAGGCCACCGAGCATGGGCCCAGTGCTCACCGACACGACGTAGGCGTGCTCCTTGGCGACGTAGACGTCCACGGGCATGCCGACGGTCGTGGAGGCCTCTGCCACGAGCGCCAGCCCGCCGGAGGCCTCGTTCTCGCCGGGAGCCCAGGCCATCCGCTCGGTCCTGAAGGTGCCGACCGACTTGTTGAAGCCGTACATCGGATGGCTGTTGCAGGACACGTAGCAGCCGGTGATGACGCCAGGGGAGAGAACGTGGCAGCCGGCGAACGCGGTGGTGGTGACGCTGTCTCCCCAGGGGCTTCGGGCGGTCCTCCTCGCCGCGAGGAAGAACGTGCCGCCTTCCGTGACGCGGGCGATGATCGGCGCGGGGCCGTACGCGTCCTGGGTGCCATCCGCGCTGAGCCGCAGGCCGGCGAAGGAGTTGTAGACGGAGTCCGATGGAGGCCGGGTGGAAGAGTAGGACGCTTCCTCGCGGAGGTTGAGCTGGAAGATGCCCTGGTTCTCCACGCCGGAGAGCTGCTCGGTGGAGCAGCTCGACAGGTCGAAGGCCGCGATGCGCTCACACCGCTGCGGGTCCAGGTCCTCGGGCGTGACGAACTGGCACGTGTCATGGCGACCGGTGTCGATCCAATCACCCCGGTCCTCGAGCGCGGTGTACGTCCCGTCCCAGGGAGGACGGCCTGCATCGGGCACCCCCGCGTCGGGCGTCCCCGCGTCCTCGGGAGGCGGGCCGCTGTCCGCGGTGCCCGCGTCGGAGCCCGAGTCCGGGAGCGAGCCCGCGTCATCTCCCGAAGGGGAGTCGTCACAGGCGGACAGCAGCAGGAGCAGGAGGGGGATGCAGCGCCAGGGGCCCAACGGATGCGGCGATGGCTTCATGGAGCGCCTCGGGAGCCCCCCGCGACAGTGCGGGCGGCCTTCCCGAATAGGCGAGTGCGGGCTCCTGGTTCCATCGTGGGTTGCCGCTGTTTTCGGACAGCGGACAGCGGCAACCATGACTCGGGTCCTGGAGGACCTGTCGCGCGCGACGCCTACAGCTCGTTGAGGATGATGAGTCCGCGGGACGCGTCGACCAGGTACACGTAGCCGTCCCCGGGGATGCGCACGCCGTAGTTGCCCTCGAAGACGGAGTGCTCGCGCCCCGGGTCGTCCTCCCGGAAGGTGTTGTAGTGCGCGACCTGCCTGGGCTGCGTGGGGTTGGAGACGTCGAGCACGCGCAGGCCCTCGTGGTACCAGGCGACGTAGAGCAGGTTCCCGCGGAGCAGCAGGTTGTGCATGGACGTGGCGGCGCGCATGCGGAACGTGCCGATGAGTGGGATGTGGGCTGCCGGGTTCGTCACGTCGAGCACGCGCACGTGGGAGCCCGGGAACTCTCCGCCCTCGAAGGCGATGGTCTTCCCCGCGAAGGTGCCCACCGCGCTGTGGTGCGCATAGGTGGCGAGCCGAGGCAGGAAGTAGCTGCCCAACTGGCGGACATCGTTCAAGTCGGCGACGTCCATGATCTGGAAGCCATCGCTTCCGTTGCTGACATAGAGCCGGTCCTCGTACACGAAGACATCGTGGGGACCGTCGCCGTAGCCGCCCTCCACGGTCGGCCGGACGATCTGCAGCAGCGTGGGGTCCAAGGCGTTCGTGACGTCGTAGACGTAGGTGCCGGTGCCGGGGGCGTTGGCGTAGAGCCGGTCGCCGTCGACGAGCACGGTGTGGACGGTGGTGGGGCCCTCGGCGCGGCGCACGAACGAGGGGTTGGCCGGGTCGCTGATGTCGAGGATGACGAGCCCCGAGGAGTTGCTGGCGACATAGAGCGTGTCGTCCTTCGCCCAGACGCCGTTCCACGAGGTGTCACCCGGGAAGCTGAGCGTCTTGACGAGCTTGGGCGCCGTGCGGTCCCTCACGTCGAAGACGGAGAGGCCGCCCAAGAGGGGCGGGCGGTCCAGCGAGACGACATAGGCGTGCTCCTTGGCGATGTAGAGGTCCGCGGGGCGGATCATCGTGGTGGCGGCTTCGCCCACGCGAACGAGGCCGCCGGAGGACTCGCCCTCACCGGGGGCCCACGTCATCCGGGTGGCCTCGAAGGTGCCGAGCGTCTTCGAGTAACCGGTCACGGGGTTTTCGACGCAGGACACGTAGCAGCCGGTGATGACGCCGGGTGAGGGGACGTGGCAGCCGGCGAACGCGGCGGTGGTGACGAGGTTGCCGGTGGTGAGCGCGAGCGTGCGACGGCCTGAGAAGAAGAAGGACCCGTTCCCGGTGTCCCGCGTGAGCAGGGGCCCGGAGCTCAGCGCATCCTTGGAGCCGTCGGCGCTGAGGCGGAAGCTGATCGACCCACCGGAGGCGAACGTGCTGGTGGGTCTGTCCGGGCGCACGCGCCGCTCCGCGCGGAGGACGACCTGGTAGATGCCCTGGTTCTCCACGGTGGAGAGCTGGGCGGAGGAGCAGCTCGACAGGTCGAAGCTCGTGGGGCGCTGGCAGAGCTGCGGGTCCAGGTTGTCGGCGTCGATGAACTGGCACGCGTCATATCGGCCGGTGTCCACCCAGTACCCCAGGTCCTCCAGCTCCGTGTAGGTGCCGTCCCATGGCGGCCCCGCATCGGGAGTGCCCGAGTCCCCGGGTGGGTGCGACTCACCGCAGGCAGACAGGAGGAAGGGGAGCAGGACGCACAGAGAGCGCCGTGCTCCGCGCGAGGGAGTCGACATGGGGGCCTCGGAGATGGCGCCGCCCGCGCAGGTGCGGGCGGTCATCCTGGATACGCCACGGGGGCCCCATGTTCCCCGGCGCTCCGCCGATGCTTGCCGGATGATGCAGAACGCGAGGACGCGGGGGCTTGCCCTTGCAAACCTCCCCGTCGTCGGTCCTCCGCGTCAGGCGCCCTTGGCCAGCTCCGCGTCGATGGCCTGCACCAGGCGCGGGTCCTCCGCGGTGACGTCCGGAGCGAAGCGCGCGGCGACACGACCATCACGGCCGATGACGAACTTCTCGAAGTTCCACTGGACCTCCGGGATGGGGTTCGCCTCGATGCCGTAGCCCTTGAGGCGCGCGCGCATCGGGCCCTCACCGGTGGCGTCCGGGAACGCGCGGGTCAGCTCCTGGTAGAGCGGGTGCTTGTCCTCGCCGACGACGGAGATCTTGGAGAACAGCGGGAACTTCACCGCGTAGTTGAGGTCGCAGAACTGCTTGATCTCCTCCTCGGAGCCCGGCTCCTGGCCCATGAAGTTGTTCGCGGGGAAGCCCAGCACCTCGAGCCCCTTCGCGCGCTTCTCCTCGTAGAGCTTCTCCAGGCCCGCGTACTGCGGCGTCAGGCCGCACTTGGAGGCCACGTTCACCACCAACAGGACCTTGCCCTTGAACTGGCCCAGCGTGCTGGGAGCGCCATCGATGGACTTCAAGGGGATGTCGAAGAGGTTGCTCATGTTCGGCTCGCTTCAGGAGGAAAGTGGGGAGGGGTTCCCGGGTGGGTCGACCCGCGAGGTATACAGGACGAAATCGCCGGTCTCGGCAAGCAACATCCCGGGAGTCGGACGTGGGTTTCAGACGCCCGGTCCACCAGTGGACGCGGCCTTCGGGCTCACCCCTGGCGAGGCTCGTGCCGTCGAAGTGGAGCCGTGACACGGTGACTTTCCACCGTGGGATGACCGGGCGGGCATGGGCCGCGAATTGAATCGCGTCCTGGCGGCAACGAGGGTTGCGCCTCCATGCGCACGGCGGCAACTTCCCCCTCCGCACCATCCCCCCTCAGGAGAGAGACGCATGCGTTTCCTGTCGATGCCCCTCATCGTCGCCGCCCTCCTCGTTGGTTGCAGTGACGATCCAGATCCCACGCCGACACCTGACTCGGGCACGCCACAGCAGGACTCGGGCACCCCACAGCCGGACGCGGGGAATCCGCCGGAAGACGCGGGCACGCAGGAGCCTGACGCGGGCAATCCGCCGGAAGACGCGGGCACGCAGGAGCCTGACGCGGGCAATCCGCCGGAAGACGGGGGCACGCAGGAGCCGGACGCGGGGCCCCTGCCCAGCGGTCCTCCCGTTCCGCAGGGGCCGCCCAACGTGCCCGAGTTCCCTCCGGCCTTCCCCGGCCAGACGCGCGCTCCGGCGGTCCAGTCGCAGACGCAGTTCCAGGTCACCGAGGTGGCCTCCGGCATCCGGAATCCCTGGGGCCTCGCCTTCCTGCCCGACCAGCGCATGCTGGTGACGGAGAAGCCCACGGGGCGGCTCTTCATCGTCACCCAGCAGGGCGAGAAGTCGGCCGCCGTCACGGGCCTGCCCGCGGTGGATGGCCGGAACCAGGGAGGCCTGCTCGACGTGGAGGTCGGTCCCGACTACGCGGAGAGCCGGCTCATCTACTGGACCTATTCCGAGCCGCGGCAGGGCGGCAACGGGCTGGCGGTGGCGCGCGCGAAGCTGGTGGACGGCGCGCAGCCGGCGGTGGAGAACGTCCAGGTCATCTTCCGCATGATGCCCACGCTCGAGTCGACGCTGCACTCGGGCGGACGGCTGGTGTTCACGCCCGACGGAAAGCTGTTCGTCACGCTCGGCGAGCGCTCCATCCTCGACGGCCGCAAGCAGGCGCGGGACGTGAAGAGCCACTTCGGCAAGGTGGTCCGCATCAACCCGGATGGCTCCGTGCCGCAGGACAACCCCTACGTGAACACGCCGGAGGCGAAGCCGGAGATCTGGTCGGTGGGTCACCGCAACATCCTGTCGGCGGCGCTCGATGGGCAGAACCGCCTGTGGATCGTGGAGATGGGACCGCAGGGGGGCGACGAGCTGAACCGGCCCGAGGCGGGCAAGGACTACGGCTGGCCCACCATCGGGTACGGCGAGGAGTACTCGGGCGCGCCCATCCACGACAGCCCCGTGGGTGAAGGCATGGAGCAGCCGGTGTACTACTGGGACCCGGTGATTGCCCCCTCGGGGATGACCATCTACTCGGGGACGCTGTTCCCGGAGTGGCGCGACAACATCTTCGTGGGAGGGCTGGCGGCCCAGGCGCTGGTGCGGCTGATGGTTCGCAATGACCGCGTCATCGGCGAGGAGCACCTGCTCAAGAACCGCAACGAGCGCATCCGCGAGGTGGTGCAGGGCCCCGAGGGCGCGCTCTACCTGCTCACCGATGCGACCAACGGCAAGGTGCTCAAGCTCACGCCGCGCTGAGGTCTCCACCGTCCACGGTGGCAACCGCGCGTCCCGGGGAATCACACCTCGGGGCGCGCGGTCGTTTTGATGGAGGGTGAACGTGTCGAGCGTCTCGCAGGGCCGTGCGTCATGGACGTGACGCAGGTGGCGCCCTCGATGCTCACGAGCCCGCAGAGGCGCGCCGAGCCGTTCATCGGCGCACAGGCGCGCGTTCAGGAGGCGTCGCCGCGCGGAGCACTCGCTTGTCGGGGGTGGCCCCCGAAGTCAGTGTGCCGCGCGATTCCCGTGAGGCGTCGACGGGCGAGGAGAAGTCCTCCGCGTGCTCGGCGTTCCACGGTGCACCTCCACCCGTCACATCGAGGACTCGCCATGCGTTCGAGGTTGGGTCATGTCGTCCGCTGCATCCGCGCCGGGTCGAGCGCGGTGCTGTTGCTCCTGTCCAGCCTCGCGTCGGCGCAGCCTCCCGTGAGCGAGCCTCCTCCCCGCGCGGTCCTCTTCCAGGGCGTGCGCGTGTTCGACGGCAAGTCGAAGGGGCTGTCCGGGCCCGTCAACGTCCTGGTTCAGGGCAACAAGATCGCGCGCATCTCGAGCAGCCCCATCGCGCGCACGGGCGAGGTGCGAGTCATCGAGGGCAAGGGGCGCACGCTCATGCCGGGACTCATCGACGCGCACTACCACATGATGATGGCCTCGGTGCCGCTGACCGTGGCGCTGGCGGGGCCGGAGGGGTACCTCACGTTGGTGGCCGCGCGTGAGGCGAAGGCGACGCTGCTGCGAGGCGTCACCAGCGTGCGCGACATGGCCGGGCCGGTCTTCAGCATCAAGCGGGGCATCGATGAGGGGCTCATCGAGGGCCCGCGCATCTGGCCCTCGGGCGCGATGATCTCGCAGACCAGCGGCCATGGGGACTATCGTCGGGCGGAGGCGCTCCCGCGGACGGCGATGTCCTCGCTGACGTTCGCGGAGCGCGTGGGTGGGGCGGCCATCGCGGACGGGCAGGACGAGGTCCTGCTCCGGGTCCGTGAGCAGCTGATGCTGGGGGCCTCGCAGATCAAGCTGGCGGCGGGAGGCGGTGTGTCCTCGGACCACGATCCGCTGGATGTGTCGCAATACACGGAAGCCGAGCTCCGGTCCGCCGTGGAGGCCGCGGAGAACTGGGGGACGTACGTGGCCGTGCATGCGTACACGCCGCGCGCCATCCAGACGGCCATCCGGGCGGGGGTGAAGGTCATCGACCACGGGCAGTTGATGGATGACGCCACCGCGAAGCTCATGGCGGAGAAGGGGGTCTGGCTGAGCCTGCAGCCGTTCCTCGACGACGAGGACGCGACGCCCTTTCCGGAGGGCTCGGACAATCGGGAGAAGCAGCTGGAGATGACGCAAGGCACGGACAAGGCCTATGCGTTGGCGAAGAAGTACAAGCTGAAGACGGCGTGGGGGACGGACTCGTTGTTCGACCCGAAGGTGGCGGCGAGGCAGGGCGCGCAGTTGGTGAAGATGACGCGGTGGTACACGCCGGCGGAGGCCCTGCGGATGGCCACGGGCACCAACGCGGAGCTGCTGGCGCTGTCGGGCAAGCGCAGCCCCTACAAGGGTCGACTCGGCGTCGTGGAGGAGGGGGCGCTCGCGGACCTGTTGCTGGTGGACGGCGACCCGGTGGCCAACTTCGAGTTGATCGCCAACCCCGAGAAGAACTTCCTGGTCATCATGAAGGACGGGAAGATCTACAAGGACCTGCTCGGCCCGTGAGCTGTATAGAGGGCGACCATGACGACGTCCGATGCACCACGCTCGCCGCGAGTGAGCATCCGTCCCGCGACGCTGGCGGATGCCGCGACGCTGACGGAGCTCGGGGAGAGGACCTTCAGGGACACCTTCGCCGCCGAGAACACGCCGGAGAACGTGGAGGCGTTCCTGGCCTCGCACTACAGCCGTGCGATCCAGGAGGAGGAGCTGCGGGAGCCTCGCAACCTGTACCTGCTCGCGGAGGTCGACGGAGTCCCCGCGGGCTTCGCGCTCCTTTGCGACGGCGCCCGTGAGCCGAGTGTGCGGGCCGAGCGCCCGGTGAACCTGTCGCGCCTCTATGTCGACCGCGCCTTCCTCGGTGCGAAGGTGGGCGCCGCGCTCATGCGCCGCTGCCTGGATGATGCGAGGAGGCGGGGGCACGACGTGTTGTGGCTCGGTGTGTGGGAACGCAATACGCGCGCGCGGGCCTTCTACGCGCGCTGGGGTTTCATCGAAGTGGGGGAGATGCGCTTCGTGCTCGGGACAGACCCGCAGCGCGACCTGGTGCTCGCCCTCGCGCTTTGAGCCGCGTCCGCAGGACCTCTCGCACGACTCGCCTCAGCGAGCGATGCAGGCGGTCGACCTCGTGCAGGTGGCTGAGGATCTCGCGGCGCGTCAAGCGAGGGGCCGACGACGGCGTTTGCTGCCGGTCCCTGCCGAACGGCCGCGGGTCATCCATACCTCTGGAGTGGTATTCCGGCCCCTCCCGCCACCGACTACTTTCAGCAAATCAAGGAAGCGCGGGAAGCGCTCCGACTGGCGCCTGTGTATTGGCGCCTGACCGTGAATGGCAGTCGATGTCCACCCATGGTGGCGCGAGAGACTCGGTATCGTGTCGCGGGGGGCCCGGCGTTGTCATGTCGGTCGCGACGGGACAGGATGAATGAGGTGTCCATGCCTGCCCATGCGGCGTTGGCCATGGGTTCACCGAGGGGGGCACATGCTGGATCCAGAATCTCTTCGTGTCGCGCATGAGCGGACCACGAGAGTCTTTCGGTATCTCCAGGCGCTGAACCGTCATCGCAACCCCGCTCCGCGCCAGCTTCGGGATCAACCGTGGAGCCTGAGCCTCGCGACGCTGCCCGCGCATCCCTCCATCCTGTTCGTGCGCGATGCGAGCGCCGCGAGTGAGGGGGCTGAAGGGACGGAGGGCTCCGACGCGGACCTCATGCTCCGGGTGCGCCGCCCGCGGCTGGTGCCTCCCCCAGCTCCGCCTCCTCCTCTCGCGGAGTGGCTGACCACGCCCTGGGATGACCCACTCGTGGAGCCCGGGACGGCGGCGTCTCGCGACGAAGTGGATGACCAGGGCGCCACGCGCAGGGTGTCGTTCGACGAGCGTCCCGAGCGCGTCGAGGCCCTTGCGAGCTGGATGCCCCGTCACGCGGCCTGGGCGAGTGAGGAGCGGCAGGCGCGCGCGGCGCTGAGGATCTTCGAGCAGCTCTATGAGCTTCATGGCCGACTCGAACGAGAGGGAGAGCGGCTCGAGTTGCTGGTCGCCGATGGCATCCTGAGCTGGCGCCAGACGACGGGCGGATTGTTCCATCCCGTGCTGCTCCAGCGCGTCCAGTTGCGGTTCAACTCCCGGGTCCCCGAGTTCACGGTCTCCGACAGCGGGCGTGGCGTCGACCTCTACTCGGAGCTGTTCAGCCACCTGGAGGAACTCGACGGGAGGATTCTGGCGAGGTGTCGCGAGGAGCTCCAGGCCGGCGGGGTGAAGCCCCTGGGCGGTGAGCAGACCTCGAGCTTCTTGCGACGTCTGCTCATCCAACTGTCCGCGCGCGGGGAGCTACTCGAGCATGGCCGGCCGAGCGAAGACGCCGACCCGCCGCGCATGGGGCGAGAGCCCGTGCTGTTGCTCCGCAGCCGCAGCCTCGGTTTCGCCAGAGCCCTCGAGGGTATCCTGGAATCCCTCGAGAAGCGCCCGGACCTGCCGTCCGCGCTGGCCCGGGTGGTGGGCTGTGACGTGCCGAGCCCGCGCGAGGAGGCGGGCTCCAAGGGAACCCGAGGCCACGCTGGCGAGGTCGTGGATGTCCTGCTGAGCAAACAAGCCAACGCGGAGCAGGAGGAGATTGCCAGCCGGCTTGCTCGGAACGGCTGTGTCCTCGTCCAGGGGCCTCCGGGGACAGGGAAGACCCACACCATCGCGAACCTGATTGGTCATCTGCTCGCCGAGGGCAAGAGCGTCCTGGTGACCAGCCATACCACCAAGGCGCTGCGGGTGCTTCGAGGCCAGGTGGTGCCGGAGCTCCAGCCGCTGTGTGTGAGCGTCCTCGACAACGACCTCGACAGCCGAGCCCAGCTCGAAGGCGCTGTCTCCGCGATGGCGGAGCGATTGTCCGTGAGCAATGGCACGCGGCTGGACAGGGAGGCGTCCTCCATCGCGGAGCATCGCGAGCGGCTGAAGGATGAGCTTCAGCAGGCCCGACAGGAGCTGCTCCAGGCACTCTCCGACGAGTATCGAGACGTGGTGGTGGCGGGGCAGAGCTGGTCTCCCTCGGAGGCGGCCCGACGGGTCGCGGCCGAGCCGACGCAGCACCTCTGGCTGCCGGGGCCGGTGATGCTCGGTGCCGCGCTTCCCCTATCGGAGGACGAGGTCCGGGAGCTGTATCGCGGCAACGCCGTTCTGACGCCTCAACACGAGACAGAGCTGGCGTGTCCACTCCCGAGGCTCGACGAGGTCATGTCCCCTGGGGAGCTTGGGGGACTGCTGGAGAAGCGGAAGTCGCTCCGGGTGGAGGCGGAGGGCGCTCTTCCCAATCTCTGGCAGGGGCCTGCCCGGGCGGAGGACACCGTGGACCTGACGGAGCTGGCCAGACGCTGCCTTCGCGCCTTCGACCCATTCGAGGACGGTCTGCCCTGGAAGCTCGCGGCGGTGTCAGCGGGTCTGGCGGGGGACCGGGAGGCGGCTCCCTGGCGGTCCCTCATCGACGCCATCTCCGACGTGCGTGCCATGGAGCTGGCGACCCGGGAGTCCTTGTTCCAGCATGCCCCTGTTCCAGCACAGGATCTGTCCATGGACGAGCAGCTCTCCGTGCTCGCGGAGCTCCAGCGGCACCTCGAGGCGGGAGGGACGCTGGGGGCGTTCACGCTGCTCACGCGCTCCTCGTGGAAGCGAGTGATTCGGGGCTGCCGGGTCGAGGCGGGAGCGCCTCGGGAGCTGGCCCACTTCGCGGCGCTCTCCGCGTGCCTCTCGCTCCGCAAGCAGCGGCAGGTGCTGGCGCGGCGCTGGGATGGTCAGATGGCCGCGTTGGGCGCGCCGCTTTCGTCCGAGCTGGGAGAAGCGCTGGAGGAGCGGCTGCTCGAGTTTCGCGATGAACTCGGCCGGTGCCTGGACTGGGCGGAGTCCGTCTGGCGTCCGTTGGACAAGGCGCTGAGCACGAGCGGGATGCGCTGGAAGGAGCGGTTGGACGCGGAGCCCATCAATCCAGCGCCCCATGGGATGTTCCAGCGGCGGCGCGACGCATTGGTACGAGGCATCGCGCCTGCCCTGCGTGCGCGGGCACGTGAAATCGAACTGGAACGGGTCCGCGAGAAGCTGCGACAGGCTCGGGCCCGGCTCGAGGCGTGGGGAGGAATCTCCGCGGGTTCCGTCATCGTCCGGAGCCTCGCGAAGGCGCTGGAAGCGCGGGATGGCGAACTCTACGCCCGCGCGTTCGTGGGGCTCACGGAGATCCTGGAGAAGCGGCGGGCACTCACGCGACGACAGGAGCTGCTCACGAGGCTGAAGGCGGCCGCCCCGGGTTGGGCCTCCGCCATTCGCGAGCGTCGGGGCGTCCACGCGCGGGAGCGGCCCCCGGGAGCCCCCCAGGCCGCGTGGTGCTGGCGGCAGCTTCACGACGAGCTCGAGCGCCGCGGCGGCGTGCAACTGGCCAGCCTCCAGTCGCGCATCGAGGTGCTGTCGGAGGAGCTGCGCAAGTGCACCGCGAAGCTCATCGAGCGTCGTGCCTGGGCCTCCCAGGCCCATCGGACGACGTTGGGGCAACAGCAGGCGCTGGTGGGCTGGTTGGACATCCAGCGGCGCATCGGGAAGGGGACGGGAGTCCGGGCGCCTCGCTTGCGTGCGCAGGCGGCGCAGTTGATGAGCGAGTGTCAGCGAGCCGTGCCGGTGTGGATCATGCCGCTCACGCAGGTGGTGGAGAACTTCACGGCGGCGACCCGGTTCGATGTCGTCATCATCGACGAGGCGAGCCAGTGCGATGCGATGGGGCTCATCTCCCTGTACCTGGCGGACCGCGCGGTGGTCGTGGGAGACCACGAGCAGGTGAGCCCCTCTGCGGTGGGGCAGAACGTGGGCATGGTCGAGCAGCTCATCGCCGAGCACCTCGCCGGAATCCCCAACGCCGTGCTCTATGACGGAAAGATGTCGGTCTACGACCTCGCCCGGCAATCCTTCAGCGGCATGGTGTGCCTGCTGGAGCACTTCCGCTGCGTCCCGGACATCATCGAGTTCAGCAATCAGCTGTCCTACGAGGGGCGCATCAAGCCGCTTCGGGAGGCGGCGAGCGCCAAGGGACTTGCTCCCCTGAACATCCATCGGGTCGAGGGGCATGCCCAGGCGAAGGTCAACGAGCGGGAGGCCATCGCGGTGGCCTCCCTCATCGCCGCCGCCGTGGAGCACCCCGCCTATGCGGGGCGCACCTTCGGCGTCATCTCGCTCGTCGGAGAGGAACAGGCGTTGAAGGTGGATTCGTTGCTTCAGGCGCACCTGTCTCCGGCCGAGTACGAGCGACGGCGCGTATTGTGCGGAAGCGCCGCCCAGTTCCAGGGCGACGAGCGGGACGTGATGTTCCTGTCCATGGTGGACAGCCCCGATGGGGACGGCCCCCTGAGTCGACGGGAGACGCAGGACTTCAAGCAGCGCTTCAACGTCGCGGTGAGCCGGGCCCGGGACCAGCTCTGGGTCGTGCACTCGCTCAATCCCTCCATCGACCTGCAGCCCGGGGATTTGAGGCGCAGGCTGTTGGAGCATTGCGCGCAGCCGCAGGGCGTCGAGCGGGCGCTCCTGCGTGCCGAGCCCAAGACGGAGTCTCCCTTCGAGAAGGAGGTGCTCGCGCTCCTGGTCCGCGCGGGCTATCGGGTGACGCCGCAGTGGCGCGTGGGACACTACCGCATCGACCTGGTGGTCGAGGGGGGAGGGCGCCGGCTGGCGGTGGAGTGTGATGGAGATCGCTACCATCCCCTCGAGAAGCTCCCGGATGACATGGCACGTCAGGCGCTGCTCGAGCGGCTCGGGTGGCGGTTCGTGAGGATTCGAGGCAGCGCGTTCTTCCGGGACCCCGAGGCCGCGATGCGACCGGTCTTCGCGAGGCTGAAGGAACTGGAGATTCCTCCAGAGGGAGCTCCACCGGAGGAGGCCGCTCCGGTCGAGGACGCCCTGCGCGCGGAGCTCGTGCGCCGCGCCGAGGCCATTGCACGGGAGTGGGAGGCCTCACCCGAGCGCTTCCGGGCTCCGAAAGAGGCGCGCGCCTCCCGTGTCGGACGCCCGCCTCGCGGTGGTGCGCCGATCAAGAAGAGGAGCGAGACCACTCCAGGAGAAGAGGTGCCCGACCAGATTCCGACGCTCCTGCCGCTCGAGGTACCACTCCCCGCGGCGCAAGTCGTCACTCCCCGGCGGCCCAGGGTGGGGAGCTTGAGGGCGGTGCCGCGAGAACAGGACAAGCCCCTCGCCGAGAAGGATCCGCTCCCCGCCGCTTTACGGCGCCTGCTGACGCCTCAAGACTTCCTGTGCCAGTCGTGTCGGGGAGAGCGACGGCTCTGGATCGGAGAGCGGGGGCCCTTCCTCAAGTGCGCGGCCCAGAAGTGCTTGAAGACGGAGAGCGTGAGGTTCGAAGTCCTGGTGCTCGCGCTGGAGCTGCGGGCACGATGCTCGTGTGGTGCGTTCCTCCACGTCGCCCGAGGAGTGGGAGGCGCACCACGACTGGAATGCACCGGGGCGGGGTGCTCCAAGCGCTGGCCATGGCGGCAGTTCCGCGATCAACTTCGGGGCCGCAAGATGGATGAGCCCGCGCCAGTGCTACTTCCGCTTCGGCCCCTTCAAGTACTTGCTCAGCCGGACCTTGCCGAGCCCACGACCACCGAACAGATACCAGGTGATGGCCGCGCCAAAGAGCGCCGCGGCCAGGGCGATGCCTAGGGCCCCGAGCACCGGGATGTTCCCGTACATCCACGGCTTGGGCGCGAAGGAGATGAACGCCCCGACGATGAGGCCGCAGGCGCACAACCCCATGAACATGATGACCGACGCGCTGCGCAGGTTCTCGTTCAGCTTCTCGAACTGGTCCGCCCGCACCGTCACCGTGAACTTGCCCGACTCCATGTCCAACAAGATCTGCGACAGCTGCGTGGGCAGGTCCGCCGCCATCGACTGGATGCGCAGCAGCGTGCGCATCAGCCCGCCCTGCAGCTGCATCGGGTCATACCGCCCCGCGAGCAGCTCCTTCGCGTACGGCAGCACCACCTCGACGATGTTCATCTCCGGGTACAGGCTGCGCAGCATGCCCTCCGTGGACACCGACGCGCGGCTGAGCAGCGCGTACTCCTTCGGGATCCGGATGCGGTACTTCACCGCCAGATCCAGCAAGTCCCTCAGCAGCGAGCGCGTGTCCACCTGACCCAGCGTCGTGGGCAGGTGCTGCCCCAGGATGCTCTCGATGTCGTTGCGGAAGCCCACCAGGTTCGCCCGCGCGTCCGGCACGCCCACCCGGTAGAGGATGCGCGCCACCGAGTCGCTGTCCTTCAGCGCCACCGCCAGGCACAGCATCACCAGCGTCTCCTGCATCGGCCGCGTCAGCCGTCCCACCACGCCGAAGTCCAGCAGCGCCAGCCTGTTGCCCTCCAGCAGCAACACGTTCCCCGGATGCGGGTCGCCGTGGAAGAGCCCGTCGTCGAAGAGCTGCCGGAAGCTCGCCTCCAGGATGTGGTTGGCGATGGTCTTCCGGTCCTCGTCCGACAGCTCCGCCTGGCTGATCTTCACCCCCCGGATGAACTCCAGCGTCAGCACCGTCCGGCTCGACAGCGCCGCGTAGACGCGCGGAATCTTCATGTACGCGCGCTCCCGGTGGTTCTCCAGGAACGCGCGGACGTTGGCGGCCTCGTTGATGAAGTCGAGCTCCTCGTGGATGGCCCGGTCGAACTCGTCGACGATGCCCGTGGGCGTGTAGATGCCCGTCTCCTCCACCACGGCCTCCAAGAGGCGCGCCAGGTTGCGCAGCACCACCAGGTCCGAGTCGATGCTCGCGGCGATGCCCGGCCGCTGCACCTTCACCACCACCTCGTCGCCCTCCAGCGTCACCGCCCGGTGCACCTGGGCGATCGACGCCGCCGCCAGCGGCGCCTCGTCGATGTGCTTGAACAGCTCGCGCGCATCCTTGCCCAGCGACTCGCGAATCTGCGCGTGCACCTGCTCGAGTGGAATCGGCTCCACGTTGTCCTGCAGCAGCGCCAGCTCGTCCACGAACTCCGCGGGCAGCAGGTCCGCTCGCGTGGAGAGCACCTGGCCCAGCTTCACGAAGGTGGGGCCCAGGTCGTTGAGCAGCATCCGGAAGCGCCGGGCCGTGGAGGCTCGCTGGGCCTCCGGCGAGACCTCGACCTTCTCCTGCCGCCCGAGGATGCGCCACAGCCCCGCGCGCTCCAGCACCTCGCCGAAGCCATGCCGGGCCGCGATGACCGTAATCTGCCGCACACGGTTCAGGTCCTGGAGGTTCACGGAAACGCTTTCTCCTCGCGACGACGTTAGACCGCGACCGCCGGCTTCGCCACGAAGCGCAGGAGGACATACCCCACCAGCGCCGACAGCAGCGAGCCCACCACGATGCCCAGCTTCGCTTCGTTCAGCACCGCGGGCTGGTCCCCGAAGGCCAGCCCCGCCACGAACAGCGCCACCGTGAAGCCGATGCCCGCCACCACCGCCACCCCGTGCAGCTGCGCGAGGCTCCCGCCGCCCGGCATCGACGACACGCCCAGCCGCACCGCCCCCCACGTGAAGGCGAGGATGCCCACCTGCTTGCCCACGAAGAGGCCGACGATGATGCCCAGCGGCACGGGCGACAGCAGGTCTCCCCAGCCCATGCCCGCCAGCGGGATGCCCGAGTTCGCCAGCGCGAACAGGGGGACGATTCCGTACGCCACCCAGCCCTTCCACAGGTGCTCGAAGCGGTTGAGCGGCGGCTCGAGCTCCTCCAGGCGCTCCTCGATGTAGAGCAGCTGCGCGCCCCGCATGGACTCGTCCTCGGCGCGCCCGGTGCAGTCCCGGATGTAGACGGACAGGTCGTCGAGCACCTCGCGCCCGGGCCTCGTGGGCCGCGAGGGGATGCACAGCCCTATCACCACGCCCGCCAGCGTCGCGTGGATGCCGCCGTGGTGCATCGTGAGCCAGAGCGCCGCGCCGGCCAGCAGCCAGGGGATGCCATTGCGGACATAGAAGCGGTTGAGCGCGACCAGCACCGCCACCACCGCGCCCGCGGCCAGGAGCCAGCCCCCGTGCACGCCGGTGCCGTAGAACAGCGCGATGACCAGGATGCCGCCGATGTCATCGAAGATGGCGAGCGCCGTGAGGAACACCACCAGCCCGTGGCTCACGCGTGAGCCGACGAGCGACAGACAGCCGATGGAGAACGCGATGTCGGTGGCCATGGGGATGGCCCAGCCCGCCTGCGCGGCAGAGCCCGCGTTGATGACGGCGTAGAGCAGGCCCGGCACCACCATGCCGCCCAGGGCCGCGATGAGCGGGAGCACGGCGCGGGCCGGCGTGCGCAGCTCCCCGGCGCTCAGCTCGCGCTTGACCTCCATGCCGACGAGGAAGAAGAACAGCGTCATCAGCCCGTCGTTGATGAGCTGGCGGACGGTGAAGGTCGCGTGGGTGCTCGCCGCCCCGAAGGACAGCCGGGCGTCGAAGAGGCCCGCATAGGACGCGGCCCACGGCGAGTTGGCCCAGGCCATGGCGAGCACGGCGCACACGGCCAGCAGGATGCCGCTGCTGGTCTGGAGCTGGAAGAAGGCCCGGAGCGGAGCGATCGCCACCCGGAAGAGCGCGGGTACGGGCGTCGGGCTGCGTGTCCTGGGGGCGGTCGAGGGGGGAGGCGACTCCATGGCGGCGCGGAAGATGCACTCGCCCATGGACGGCTGCATCCGTTTTCGCGACGGCGCGAGCGGAAATGTCGGTGGTGGATGATAGGGAAACCGGGCGGGTAGGGTCAGCGGTTCGTTGATCCAGGGGTGGGGGCATGAGAGAAGGGCGGGGATGGCCGTGACGCAGCAGATGAAGGCAGCCAAGGCAGCAGCGGTGGAGCTTCCCGTGGACCCGACGCAGGACGTCGCGCCGGACGGGGACAAGGCGAGCGAAGGCTCGGGCGCGAGGGAGATCGCGTCCCTGACGCCAATGATGCGCCAGTACCTCGAGGTGAAGGCGCTGCACCCGGACACGGTGCTCTTCTTCCGGCTCGGGGACTTCTACGAGATGTTCTTCGAGGACGCGGTGAAGGCCTCGGAGATCCTCCAGATCACGCTCACCGCCAGGGCCAAGGGCGCCGACAAGGTGCCCATGTGCGGCATCCCGTACCACTCGTCGCGCCGGTACATCGCGCGCCTCATCGGCGAGGGCCTGAAGGTCGCCATCTGCGAGCAGGTGGAGGAGGCCGGCAGCGGGCCGGGCATCGTCCGGCGCGAGGTGACGCGGGTCATCACCCCCGGCATGGTGCTGGACGAGGAGGTGCTCGAGCCTCGCGACAGCAACTTCCTGGCCGCCGTGTACTGGAACGAGAAGGGCTTTGGTGGGGCGCTGCTGGAGGCGTCCACCGGCGAGTTCCTCGCGATGGAGGCGGGCTCGGCGGCGGAGCTGGCGGAGTCGCTGTCTCGCGTGGAGCCTCGGGAGTTGCTGGTGCCCGCGGGGCAGCGCAACTCGGCGGAGGTGGGGCAGCTGTGCTCGCGGCTGCCTCGCGTGCCGGCGGTGGCGGAGGGGGAGGTCGCGGCCTTCGAGCCGGCCCGGGCGGCGGGCTATCTGCGCTCGCACTTCGCGGTGCAGTCGCTGTCGGCGTTCGGGTTGGATGACGCGCCGCTGGCCACGGGGGCTGCGGGCGCGGCGCTGCGGTATCTGAAGGACACGCAGAAGACGCCCGCGGCGCACGTGGACCGGCTGAGCCGGCAGGAGCGCTCGGGCAGCCTGCTGATGGACGAGTCCTCTCGCGCGAACCTGGAGGTGCTGCGCTCGCAGCGGGACGGTGGGCGCAAGGGTTCGCTGTTGGGGGTGCTGGACCGGACGGTGACGAGCCTGGGGGCGCGGAAGCTGGCGCGCTGGCTGGCCTCTCCGCTGGGGTCGCTCCCGGAGATCCACGCGCGGCTGGACGCGGTGGAGGAGCTGTCCGCGAAGAGCGTGTGGCGTGAGGAGCTGACGGGCATCCTCAAGGAGGTGGCGGACCTGGAGCGGCTGACGGGCCGGCTGTCCCTGGGCGCGGGCAACGCGCGGGACCTGCGGGCGCTCGGGGTTTCGTTGGCGCAGCTGCCGCGGTTGGGCGCGGCGCTGGCGCGGTGTCAGGCGCCGTTGCTCCAGTCGCTCGCGGGGCCGCTGACGGCGTTGCCGGAGCTGGCGAATCTGTTGGCGCGCTCGGTGGTGGACGAGCCTCCCGTGGCGCTGAAGGAGGGTGGCTTCATCCGGCAGGGGTACCACGCGGAGCTGGACCGCCTGGTGGAGCTGTCGACGTCCGGCAAGGACGTGCTGCTGAAGATCGAGGCGCGCGAGAAGGAGCGCACGGGCATCGGCTCGCTGAAGATCCGCTACAACAAGGTCTTCGGGTACTACCTGGAGGTGACGAAGTCGAACCTGCACCTGGTGCCGGCGGACTACATCCGCAAGCAGACCACGGTGGGGGCTGAGAGGTTCGTCACGCCGGAGCTGAAGGAGCACGAGGAGCAGGTGCTGACGGCGGAGGAGCGCCGGTGCGCGCTGGAGCTGCAGCTCTTCGAGGAGCTGCGGGCGAAGGTGGCGCAGGCGGCCCCGCGCATCCGCTCCGCGGCGGAGGCGGTGGCCACGGCGGACGCGCTGCTGTCCTTCGCGCGGTGCGCGTCGGAGTACGGCTACACGCGGCCGGAGGTGGACGCGTCGGAGGTGCTGAGCATCACGGCGGGACGGCACCCGGTGGTGGAGCGGATGCTGGGGGCGGGGGAGTCCTTCGTTCCCAACGACGTTCGGATGGACCCGGAGGACGCGCAGCTGCTGGTCATCACCGGCCCGAACATGGCGGGCAAGAGCACGGTGATGCGGCAGGTGGCGCTGACGGCGCTGATGGCGCAGGCGGGCTCGTTCGTTCCGGCGAAGGCCGCGCGGATCGGCCTGTGTGACCGCATCTTCACGCGCGTGGGCGCGGCGGACAACCTGGCGCGCGGTCAGTCCACGTTCATGGTGGAGATGACGGAGACCAGTCACATCCTCCACCATGCGACGAACAAGAGCCTCATCATCCTGGATGAGATTGGCCGTGGGACGTCGACGTTCGATGGTCTGTCCATCGCGTGGGCGGTGGCGGAACACCTGCACGACCACGTGAGCGCGCGCACGCTGTTCGCCACGCACTACCACGAGCTGGTGGACCTGGCCCGTGAGCGGTCCAAGGTGAAGAACCTGTGCATCGCCGTGAAGGAGCAGGGCGGCAAGGTCATCTTCCTGCGGAAGCTGATTCCGGGAGGGGCGAGTCGCTCCTACGGCATCGAGGTGGCGAAGCTGGCGGGCCTGCCGACGGAGGTGGTGGGTCGGGCGCGCGAGCTGCTCCAGAACCTGGAGTCCGGGGAGCTGGACGACGCGGGACGGCCTCGGGTCGCGGTGCGGCAGAACCCGAAGAAGGCGGCCGTGGCGGCGGGACAGCTGGGGTTGTTCGGTGAGCCCGTGGCCCCGGCTCCCGCGCTGCCTGCGTCGCATCAGAAGGCGCTGGAGGTGCTCAAGTCAGCGGCCATCAACAACCTGACGCCGCTGGACGCGCTCAACCTGCTGGCGAAGCTCCAGCGCGAGCTGGAGTAGCAGCGGGCCGGGCGAGGTTCGCGGACCTGCGCCCGGCGCCGCGGCGATGGTGGCTACTTCTTCTTGGCGACGCTCAGGGGGACGGAGACCTGGGTGTTCTCCCAGGCGAAGTTGAGCGCGGGGGCCTTCACATCGATGGTGATGGTGAGGGCCTCGTAGGTGTCGGCGGACTTCTTGGTAGGAACGTCCACGCGCAGCACGTCCTTCGTCTTGTCGTACTTGTACGCGCCCCACTGGCCCACGTCCTTGCTGACGATGAGGGTCCACTTGTCGGCCTGGGGAATGGTGAAGAGCGAGTAGGTGCCGGCGGCGAGCTTCTTGCCGGCGAGCTCGATGTCACCGGTGGTGGTCAGCTCCGTGGCCTGGTTCGCGCCCAGGCGCCACACCTCGCCATAGGGGACGAGCTTGCCGAAGATCTGCCGCTTCTCGCCCGTCTTGGGGTCCTGGATGCGGGGCGAGTGGTACGTCACCTTCACGTAGGTGTTGTCGTCCAGCATCTTCGCCGTCATCGCGAGGGGGCTGGCAGGTGCCTTCTCGGGAGGAATCGACTTCTGGGCCACGGCGGGCGTGGCCGCGAGGAGGAACAGCGCGGCGAGGGCGGGGATGCTCAGGTGCCACGAGTAGCGATGGTTTGTCATGGGGGCGCCCATCATACAGGACGCGTGGAAGCACAGCCTGGTTCGCCGAAGACAGGTGCTCATGTCACCTCCCCAGCACAGCGCTCCCAGCGGCGCTCAGGCGCAATGGACAACCGTCCCAACGGCTCCGACGCAAGGCCCGCTTGGCGGAGTTCATCCTTCCAGGAGGGCTTTGAACGCCGCCGCCAACAGTCACGAAAGCAGGATATGCTTGAATTGGAGCTTTGGTGGTTGGGCGCTGTGTGCTCGCAACAGGAGATTGACAGTGGCTACTCAGAAGATCGGACGCTGCTTGGCGGTGCTGTTGGGGCTGTGCGCGGGGATGGCGGCCTGCGGCGGGAGTGACCTTGAGAGCGACCGCGTCCAGACTGAAGCGGATCACGGTCGTCAAGACAGCCAGCTCTTGCAGGCGCCCCAGGCCTACAGGAACAGCGACGTGTACAACCTGGCCAACGAGGGTGGCCGTTATGTGGAGTTGGTCGTCACCACCTCCCCAGCCCAGCCGTTCGCCGCGGTCCATGCGTGGCGGACGCACCAGCAGGGGGCGAATCCAGGGGCGTACGGCAACAACGGAGACCTGGTGGGATACACCAACCAGCATGGCGTCTTCGAACAGTCCGGATACTTGCCGTTCGACTTCAGCCTCTGTGGCGTGTATGCCGATGAGACCTTCGCGGTCGGCTCGGTGACAGGCCCTCGGTCTTCGCCGATCTCCTTCCGGATCTATGTCTCGCCGACTTCGGGCCCTCACGCGCCCGGCTGCCACCGCTGAGGTTGAGGCTCGCGGGGGAGGGCGCGACGCGGGACTCCTCGCGCTCAGCTCCCATGGTCGTGCAGGCACGTCTGGCACGTCTTGGAGAATGGGCTCGAGGCGACGAACTGCGAGCAGTCGCAGCCCATCACGAAGCACGAGTGCACGTTGTCGTAGCGCCCGCCGAAGGGGTGGGGCGCGAGCGTCTGCATCGAGACCTTGCCCACGCTGGTGGTCGGCGTGGGGAATGACGACCCTCCGTAGCCGATGAACAGCGGCTGGGGGATGGGGTCCTTCTTCAGCGGATTCGTCCCTTGGCTTCGCGGGCTGGGCCACGCCAGGAGCTTCACCTGGGGCGCGTCGTTCTGGCCCGGGTCGGGCAGACGCACCGCCACGCGGAAGTATAGGGCTCTCGTCTCCCAGTGCTCCGGTGACTGGAAGTCCCAGAACAGGTCGCTGACCGTCGCGACGGTGGGGTGGACCGAGGAGCCCTGATAGGCCCCGAGGCTCTTGTAGTTCTGGATGTGCATCACGGCCTTGGAGCAGCGGTCCATCACGAACATCCACTGCTCCTCCTCCGCGTGCTCCAGCGACGTCTGGAACTTCGCGGTGCTGGCCTTCACCTCGAAGAAGGCCCAGCGGGGGCTCGTGGGCGTGTGCTTGAGCTTCGCCGTGAGGTCCACGCCGTTGCCGGTGTTGTTCTGCACCGGCCCCCGGATGTCGAACCCGAGGTGCTGCAGGAACTGCATCGCGATGCGCTCACCCGTGTCGCCAATCCAGGCGCTGTCCATGTAGGTGATGCTGTTGCACTGGGCCAACAGCGTCATCGGCACGCCGCCGGTGCCACCCGTCTCGCCCCAGGCGTAGCGGACCGCCGTGATGGGCGCGCCCTGAAGGTACTCGGTGGTCCCGAACCGGGGCATCGATACGCGGATGAGGTGCAGCTCGAACTCGGCGCCCTGGTTCATCGCCGCTTCGACCGTGCCCGCGCCCTCGAGCGCGTCGTCGCCGTACTCGCCCTTCAGCGCCCGCTTGATGCGGTCATTGACGAACTTCTCGGCGTTCTTCTGCGCCTTGGAGCACTGCGCGTCGTTGACCTTCACCTCGATGCAGTGGATGACCTGGCCACGCTGCGTCACCTTCTGCGTGCGAGTCCGGGTCGGGAAGCGCGAGGTGCTGACCGGCACGGTCGAGGGCCCGACCATGCAGTTCCTCAGCAGGTCGTACTCGTCGTTTCCGTTCGTGATGAACACCAGGTCGATGCCGTTGTTCCGGCTCACGCAGATGGAGTCGAGGTTCGTCTCTGCCTTGATGTAGTTGCGGAAGAGGATCTCCGCGTGGACGCCTCCGTGGTACTGGGGCACGTCCAGATTGACCTGACTCACGGTGATGGCCTGGTTGCGCGCCAGCCCCTCGTAGTGCTTCCGCGCGTAGCAGTCCGCGCAGGTCGTCTGGGAGGTGCAGGACCAGAACAGCCGACCGCAGCCCGTCGTCGGGCAGGGCTTGATGTCGGAAGGCTTCTTCATCGCGCAGGAGCCGCAGATGAACTGGTTGAAGTCCGAGCTGCTGAACCAGTCGCTCCCCGTCCCGTACTTGTCCAGCTCCAACGGCGTCGTGCAGACCGTGCACTTCTTGCGGTCATCCCGGAAGACGAAGCCCTGGGTGAACGTGATCCGCGGCGCCTCCAATCGCTCGCGCCGCTTCTCCATGTACTCGATGACCGTCGATGCGACGTCGTTGCCGAAGGACTTGAAGCGCAGCGCGCTGATCGCCTGGTCGAGCATCCAGACTTCCGTGCAGGTGTCGATCGCCAGCGCGAGCGCGTTCTTCTGCGAGGTGTCGTCGGTCTCGTAGGTGATGCCATTGAAGGTGATTTGCATGGGGGCGACTCACGCCAGGCGAATGAGGCACGGAGCGAGTGCCCGTGTGTCCATCGCCGCCCCTCCGAGCAAGGGCCATACCAGCCCCGCGTTGGCGGGCTCCCAGGGCGTCACTCGCCGCGCGCTGCGTTCCATGGGGACGCAATGCGCGTCACGCCATGACGCTCGTGCCGACATGCTCCTCTCTCTCGAGGTGCTCCATCCGCCGGTCCCTGCACGGCCGGCTGCAAGAGGTGGACGATTTCAGCGCGGAAGGTGCTCAAGGTCTTCCTCCCACCGGGACAGGGTTCGCGGGCAGCGGCTTCCGGAGGCGCAAGGGTGGGTCGCCGCACTGGACGGCCGTCGTCCCACCTTCCCGATATATATTTGGCGCGTGCCGTTCCGGGAATCCCAAC
The DNA here is from genome assembly GCF_059738865.1 of Myxococcus sp. MH1. Classification (NCBI taxonomy): domain Bacteria; kingdom Pseudomonadati; phylum Myxococcota; class Myxococcia; order Myxococcales; family Myxococcaceae; genus Myxococcus; species Myxococcus sp. MH1. The sequence goes on from NZ_AP026947.1 coordinate 5,413,752, forward strand.
ACCACACACCACGGTCCCCGCGGTGCGACGCGTGAAGCGAGCCTCCGGAAGAGCGGGGCTCGTCGCGGCGCTGCTCGTGAGCGGGGTCCTGCATGCGCTGCTCCTCGTGTGGGGCAGGTCCCGGAGCCCAGGCCCGGTCTCGAAGGTCGCCGACTCGCGGGCCGTGGAGTTCGACATCGTCGAGCGTCAGGCGCCGCCCGCCCCGCCTCTCGTCCCCCCTGCACCGGTCCGCCCCGCGCCCTCGAAGCGAAGGCCCGCGCCAGCCCAGGCGCAGGGACCTCACGCTCCTGCGTCCCAGCAGGACACCGCCGCCGCGCCACCGACCGGACAGCGCCGCCCGGAGGAGCGGGCAAGCGACATCCCCATGCGTGCCCCCTCGACGCCCATCGACCTGAGCCCCCGCTCCCTGGTCTCCCCGCTGACGACGGGGCCCGCGCCCGCGTCCCCCGGGAGCGCCGCTCCCCCGAGCGCGCCCGCGGTCAGCGACATGCTGCGTGACGGCGCGGCCGAGCTGCAGGTCCGGACCGGCGCCATGCACGCCTATTACGCGCGGCTGGCGGACGCGCTGAGGGCCGCCTGGCGCGCCCGGGGCACCCGCGCCCGGCGCAAGTCGGGGCGGCCCTGCGCGGCGCAAGTGCGGCTGGTCCAGGCCGCCGACGGACGCGTGCTCCAGCTCTCCATCCTCCTCCCCTCGTGCGACCCCCCGATGGACGAGGAGCTGCTCGCGGACCTGCGCATCGCGTCCCTGCCGCCGCCGCCGCCCGAGCTGCTGGCCGGCCGCGAGAGCCTGCGCAGCGTCTACCGTTTCGGCTTCCATCCGCCCCCCAGGGTGTCCCTCGAGTTCGACATCGTGGACCTGGTGGACCCCAAAGCCATCCCAGACCACGATCCGCGCCGGGTCGTCCTCGTGCGTCCCGAGTGAGCGCGACCGCATCGGGAGGTGCCGCATGTTTGACATGCATTTATTTCCAGACGCCTCTAACATGACGGACATCCGGCGCATGAAGGGATGAGGAGGATGCCATGATGAACCTCGTGGATGAGATCAGCTCCCTGCTCCGTGAGCACGACATCTCGCTCGCATCGGGATACCAGCGGGCGCTGGACGTACTCAGGGAGGAAGACTTCACCGCGAACAGCGACGTCATGCTGGGGGTGAACGAAGCCATGTTCCGCCATCCCGGCGCGCTGCTGCACCGGCTGGAGCGACACTCGAGGAACGAGACGGAGGGCGCGCGGCTCATCGCCTACGTGGCCGAGCACCACGCGGAGGGCCCGCTGAGGGAGGACCTGCTGAAGCACGCGCAGGACGAGTTCCGTCATGGCCGGATGCTCGGGGCCCTGGTGGATCGGCTCTCCGGCGTCGAGGGCGCCTCACCGCATGTGGAGCGCGAGGAGCACGCCGAGAACGCCGTCGGCTTCGATGGCAACGTCGTCGGCTTCCTCTGCGCCACCCACGTGGCGGAGATCCGCACCTTCAGCCTGCTGGAGCAGTACCTCATGCTGTCTCCGAGGTTGCCGAACACCACGGGGTCCAAGGTCGTCGCCTGCTTCGAGGCCATCCATCGGGACGAGGTCCGGCATCTGGTCTACACCGCGAGGCACCTGAACGAGTGGATGCGGACGAACGAGCAGCCGGGGCGGATCCTCGTCAACTACCTGCAGTCGTACAGCCGGGACTCGTGGCGGGAGATCTCCGAGATGGCCGGTTACCTCGCGCGCAACTGAGTCCTCGGGACACAGGCCGCGAGGACCTGTCTCCTCGCGGCCGAAAGCGCCCTCCCTTCGCGACGAAGGGCGCCCTTCGACGTCACCTCAGAACGGCCAGGTCCAGGTCCACGCGCTCTGCGCCTCGTCGCCCGACTGCTGGGCGCGGGCCGCGGCGTCCTCGCTCAGCAGTACCTCCCCGCCCGTCAGTCGCTGGAGGGCCTCCGCCCGCTGGGCGACCTTCATGTCGCCGCCGTGCTGCTGCAGGAAGCCCGCCATCATCTGCGACACGCGGGAGAGATCCGCCTTCTGCGTCTCGTTCGCAACCATGAGTCGTTTCCTTTTGTCGCCGGGGAGAGGGGAACGCCTACGGGCCGGCGACGGCCCCGTTCGGCGTCTGCAGGTGTGGGGAGGAGGGCTCGGCGACGGCGCGCATGCGCTCGAGCAGCGGTGACAGTCCACAGCAGGTGCCGTCGAAGGACGGTACGTAGCGCACGTTCAGCTTCACGTCGTGAGGGCAGCCGCCCTGGCACAGGCCGAACCACCCGCACGACTCCATCCCCTGGGTGACCTTCCGCGTCTCGGTGCGCTCGCCCTCCAGATAGCGGGACGTCGCCAGCAGGCGGGACACCGGGGACTTCATCACATTGCCAATCACGGACCCCGGGGCGCCCACGTACTTGTCACAGGGCGCCAGGTCTCCATTGGCCTCCAGGGTGACGTAGCGCCCCATGCAGTCGCCCTCCCAATAGCAGACAGGGGGCTTCGCGCCGCTCCTCACCGAGGGCATGAGGCTCTCGAAGTCCTTGATGCGCAGGGTGCCTCGGTAGCGTGCCCACCACAGGTCGAAGACCTCGACGAGGAAGGCGACATACTCCGGATAGCTCAGGTAGGTGCCCCGAGGCTGGCCGTCTCCCGCGTCGACATTGTCCGGCAGGACGTTGAGGAAGTTCACGTCCCGCAGCTCGATTTCGTCCAGGTACTCCAGCAGGCGCGCGGCGCCGAGGTCGCGGAGGTCCCGGTCCACGACCATGAGCGCGCCGTGGGGGATGCGGGCCTTGCGCAGTCTCTCGAGGCCCGCGATGACCGCCTTCGAGGTCGGGCCTCCCCCCTGGTTGAGGCGCCTGGAGTCATGCACCTCGGGAGGCCCGTCGAGGCTCACGCCGACGCCCATGTCCAACGCGGAGAGGAACTCCAGCCACTCCTCCGACAGGTGGGTGGCGTTGGTCTGCATGGAGTTACGGACCGTCTGCCCGGGCTGACGGAACTGTTGTTGCAGCCAGATGAGCTTCTTGAAGTAGCTGGGGCGCAGCAACGTCACCTCGCCGCCATGCCAGACGAACTCGACGCGCTCCAGGCCCGTCATGGACAGGATGTCCCGGACGGCGCGCAGCAACACCGAGAAGGCCATGGTCTGGTCTGGCCCCTCCGCCCAGGAGCGGCAGTAGGTGCACCGCAGGTTGCACAGCCGCGTGGCCTTGAGGACCACGACGAGGCTCTTCACCGGGGAGCGGAACGTCGGCGTCTTCCGGACGGTCTCGCTGTCGAAGAGGCACAGCTCCTCGGCGTCCAGGCAGCGCTCCTTGGGGAGCGAGCCGATGAACTCGACGGCGGACTTCTTCTTCATCGCGACGGCCAGCAACCGGAGCGCCTCCCGGTCCTCCCGAGAGAGGCTGTCCCGGAAGCGCAGGAAGGCCTCCCGGCTGCCCTCGGGAATGGCGAAGAGGTCCGCCTCGGACGCGGCCTGCTCCGTCCCTGGTGCCACGCAAGGCGATACCGGGTGACTCATGTCCCACTCCTCGTGAAGGATGCTGTCTGGGAATGCGCGGGCCGGTGCGTCTAACGGCGGGCCGGGAAGGGCGGGAACCAGGTCCGGGAGGGGCGCCCGTCGACGATCATCGTCGCGGGATCCAGCCACGGGTCGACGGTGCTGTACTCGTCGGGCTGGTAGAGCGCCTCCTCGCCCATCCATCGGCTCACATAGGCGATGCGCCGGCGGCCCGAGACGTTGGGCGGAGCGCCGTGGACCGTATAGGGATGGAAGATGACCGCGTCGCCCGCCTGGGCGGTCCAGGTCTGCACCTCGAGCCCGCCCTCGGTGATGAGCGTGTCGAAGTCGGGCGTGTCCTCATAGCCCCTGTTGAGCGCGGTGGTTTCGCGGCGGGTGGGAGGACGGTACCGGACCGACTGGTGCCGGTGGGAGCCGGCGATGGTCTGCAGCGGAGAGGCGTCCTCCGAGACGGCGGTCATCGGCAGCCAGACGGTCGGCGTCTGTTCTCCCTTGAAGGGAATGGAGGCGATGCCGTGGTGCCAGGGCGTCCCGTTGCTGCTGCTGCCGGCTTCCTTGTAGTGCACCTCGTCCCGCCAGAACTGGACCTCGTCCAATTCGAGGAGCTGGCTCACGACGCTCGCCACCGCGGATTGCTTCAGGAATCCAGCGAAGAATGGGAGGTCCCTGGAGAGGAATTCAAAGAAGAGGCTGCCACCCTGTTTCACGAACACGGCGTTGGGGCCGATGCGCTGTGTCTGGGTCTGCCGTGCCAGGACGGCATCGAGTGCCTCGACGAAGGCACCGACCGCCTCCGCCGATAACACGTTCCGGATGAGGACTGCGCCATTCTCGTGGTAATCCGCGATGTCCTTGGCGGTAACCAGTGGCGTGGTCATCGACTCCTCCCGTGACGGAAGACTGGCGGACAGACAGCTGCGCCCCCGTATCGACTTCACTCCGGGTATTTATTGTTTTAAGGGGAGTCCATTGTGATGTCAATCATCGGAGGGTGGAGAGCTGAGGTGTAAGTGTTTGCCGAGGGGTGAGGTCATCGGCGTGGTCTGGCTTTGAAAAATGATTGCGTGGGTGGAACCACGCGGAGGCGGGGCTTCGTCCGTGGAAGGTGCGTTCATCCTCTTCGGGCGAGCGGCGGAGCACCGACGCAGGGATTGTCTCGCAGCCCACAGTCGTACGTGGGGGACTTCCCGCGCGGCCGGCTCGTGACGAGATCTGGGGGTCTATGAGGCTGGCCTCCATCATCCTGGGAATCTGCGTGACGGGCTGTGCGGCCCGTGGTGTGTCCTCGGCGTCCGAGAGTGCTCCCGCCGAGGGGGGCTCGGGGCGGGATGTCCTCGTGTTCGAGGGCATGTGTGATGCCTCCGGGGCCGTGGCCCTCGGCGGCTCGCTGTTCGTCGTGGGCGATGACGAGGACAACATCCTCCGCGTCTACGACGCGCGGCGCGGCGGCGCTCCCGTGCAGAGCGTGGACCTGTCTCCGGACCTGGAGCTGCCGGCCCACAAGAAGAAGCCCCCCGAGGCGGACATCGAGGCGGCGACGGGGCTGGGCACGTACTCGTTCTGGCTCACGTCTCACGGACGCAACAGCGCCGGGAAGAAGGCCCCCAGCCGGCTGCGCTTCTTCGCCACCGAGGAGGTCGACGGCAAGCCCCGGCTCGTGGGCCGGCCTTATACGCAGCTCCTCGATGACCTGCTGGCGGCGCCGCAGCTGTCGAGCCTCCGGCTCGCGGAGGCGGAGCCGCTCGCCCCCAAGGCCGAGGGGGGGCTCAACATCGAGGGCATGACGGCGATGGCGGATGGCGCGTCCATATACGTCGGCTTCCGCAGCCCCGTTCCGCAGGGCAAGGCGCTCCTCGTCCCCGTGCTCAACCCCGTGCAGATGGTGCTCGAAGGGCAATCCGCGCGCGTGGGGGAGCCCCGCCTCGTGGACCTGGGCGGCATGGGCATCCGCTCGCTGTCCTGGTGGCATGGCCGATACCTCATCATCAGCGGCGGCACGGATGGCTCGGGCACCTCGCGCCTGTTCACCTGGCTGGGCGGGGACGACGCGCCCGTGCTCGCGAGCACCGTCGACCTCGCGGGCTTCAACCCGGAGGCGTTCTTCACGCCCGAGGACGCGGAGGAGATCCTCCTGCTCAGCGACGACGGCACCGTCCCCGTCGATGGCACCGCGTGCAAGAAGCTGAAGGACCCGGCGAAGAAGCGCTTCCGCGGCGTCTGGGTGAAGCTCCCCGCGCAGGGCTGACCGCGTCGACGAAAAGCCGCGCGGGGCGCACCGTCCCGCATCGAGGGCGGGACCCAAGCACCTCGCTGAGGCTCCTTTGCTCGTGCCCGTGCGCGAGCGGCTGGCGCCAAGGCGGATCGCGTGTAGGCTCGTGGCGCCATGCAGCTCGCCATCCCTCATGCACCTCGGAAGGTCCGTCTGACGCAGGTCCCCGGCGCGGTGGGCCGCCTCGCGCGTGACGCCGTGCTCGGGCTGGCCTTCGTGGCGCTGATCGGCGCGGTGGCCCTGTGGGCCGGCCGCCACTTCGTGGAGGAGCAGGGCTTCACCTCCCGCGCCGAGGAGGTCGACGGGACCATCGTCTCCACCCGGCTTCCTCCCGTCGATGCCCGCGTCGGCGCCGAGGCCACCCTGGAGGTGCTCTACACCTTCCAGGACGTGGAGCACTCCGTCTCCGGCGTCAGGACCTTCGCCGAGGACGCCGAGGGCCTCGGGAAGGGCGCGACAGTGAAGCTGCTGGTGGACCCCGCGGCTCCGGGGCAGCCCCGCGAGGAGCGCTTCGCCCGTTCGCAGGCCCTGCGCACCAACCTGGTCCCCTGGGGCGTGCTCCTGGGGTTGCTCCTCGCCGGAGTCTTCTTCACCCGCGAAGCGAAGCGGCTCGTGCGCTCCGAGGTGGAGCCCCTGCGCCTGGGCGCGCTGGTGTGGCTGACGCCGGACGGGCCGCTGCCGGAGGAGGGCGGCGAGGTCGTCTTCCCCGCGCATTACTTCCGTCAGGACGTGAAGATGGAGGTCCGCGCGCGGGTACGGCCGGGCAGGGCGCCGGTCCGCAACGGCACCAAGGTGCTCGCGGCGGTGGTGCCCCGGGAGCCCGGCTGGGCGCGGGTCATCGACCAGGACCTGGCCGGCGTGCTCGGGTGGCTGCGCTGACGAGCCCTCGGAGGGGGTCGAAAATTTGCCGGTGACGTGGGGCTGTGTGACACACGCCTGTAGCTCCCAGCCCGCCGGAGGTTCTTCATGTCCCCACGCCTTTTGCTCGCGCTGATCCTCCTGCTGCTCGTCCCGGGCACGGTGGGCGCCGCGAAGCGGAACGAGGCCGAGGACGCCTACCAGGGAGCCCGGCGCGCCTACTACGCGCTGAAGGACGACGCCGCCCGGCGCAAGCTGCGCCACCACTGGCTCAACGTCGTGCACAAGTTCCAGGCGGTGGCCAAGGCCCACCCCAAGTCGGACCGCGCCCCGGATGCCCTCTTCACCGCGGGCGAGCTGCTCCAGGAGCTCAGCCGCATCTCCTTCGTCGAGGAGGACCTCAAGGCCGCCATCGCGGACTACGACAAGCTGCGCACCGAATACCCCAAGCACCGGCTCGCCGATGACGCCGCCCTGGCGCTCGCGCGCATCCACGTCCACCGCACGGACCGCCCCGAGGAGGCCCGTCGCGTCCTGACCGAGATGCTCGCCGTCAACAGCAAGGGTGACCAGACGAAGGAGATGAAGGCGCTGCTCGCCTCGCTCCCCGCGTCCAAGGTCACGCCGCCCCCCGCGCGCAAGCCGACCCCCACGCCCGTCCCCGCGAAGGAGGACAAGGGCACCGCCGTGGCCCACGTCGAGACACCGGCCGAGAAGCCCGCGTCCGCGCTCGTCGGCGCCATCGAGAAGCTGGCCCGCGAGCCGTCCCCGATCATCCCTCGCCTGGACCCCACCACCCCCGTGGGCGGTGAGCCGTCCGGTGAGAGCAAGGGCGGCCTCGACGCCGCCGTCGCCTCGGCGCTGGCCGCCAAGGAGTCCCAGACGTCGAAGCCGGTGGAGACGGGCAAGGTCGCCTCCGTGACGAAGCCGGCCGAGCCGGCGTCGCAGCCCACGCCCGCGGTGGACGTGAAGCCGTCCGCGCCGGTGGAGGTCGCCTCGGCGAAGTCGGAGACGCCTCGCGCGCAGGAGCGCCGTCCGGAGCCCGAGCCCGTCAAGGTCGCCGAGGCCCCGAAGGCCGAGCAGAAGAGCCCGGTCGAGCCCCCCAAGCCCATCACCCGTCCCGTCGACGACGAGGTCGCGCAGGCGCGCCTCAAGGCCGTGGCGAAGCAGTCGCGCCGCGCGGAGCTGACGCTGGCCGAGCAGCTGGGGCTGAAGGTCCGCCGCGTCATCATCGACCCCGGTCACGGTGGTCACGACACGGGCGCCATCGGTAAGGAGGGGACGCGCGAGAAGGAGGTGGCCCTGTCCATCTCCCTCAAGCTGGCGGACCTGCTGCGCGAGAAGGGCCTGGAGGTGGTGCTGACGCGCGAGGATGATCGCTTCATCCGCCTGGAGGACCGCGCGAAGTTCGCCAACACCGAGCGCGGTGATTTGTTCATCTCCGTCCACTGCAACGCGGCCACCAGCCGGAAGCTGCGCGGCATCGAGACGTACACGCTGAACACGTCCGCGGACCGCTACTCCATCCGCCTGGCGGCGCGCGAGAACGCGTCGTCGGAGAAGGGCATCAGCGATTTGCAGTTCATCCTCGCGGACCTGGCGACCAAGGCGAACACCGAGGAGTCCTCGCGGCTGGCGAACCAGGTGCAGCGCAGCCTGGTGACGGAGCTGTCCCGCAAGTACTCGGACATCAAGGGCCTGGGCCACAAGGAGGCGCTGTTCTACGTGCTGCTCGGCGTGAAGATGCCGGCCATCCTCGTGGAGACCGCGTTCCTGTCCAACCCGGAGGAGGAGAAGCGGCTGGCCTCGGGCGCGTACCAGACGGACGTCGCCAAGGCCATCGCGCACGGCGTGGAGGAGTTCCTCGGCGACCGCAACCGCGTGGCGAAGGTGGACTGACGCCTCAGTCCCGCGACAGCACCAGGCTCACCAGCGCACCCAGGCACGCCAGGGTCCGCACGTGATTCCAGGCCGTCCACTCCGACTGGTAGCGCGCCCAGTACGCCGGTGCCTCCGCGCTCTGTGCGGAGAGCCTCGCCAGCGCATCGTTGCGCGGGACGTTGAACCCGGCCGTCACCCCGAAGCAGCCCACCAGGTACAGCATGCCGCCCAGCAGTCGCAGGCGCGCGGCCGGCTGGGCCCAGGTTAACACCGAGCACACCACCAGCCCCGCGCAGGCGAGGGCGGTGGCCATGAACACCCCCAGGAACACGCTCGGCATCACGGCGGTGTTGATGCCTTGCATGGCGGCGATGCCCGTCGCCGGAGGCACTCGCTCCAGGCCCTTCATCACGAAGGTGGAGAAGGCGAAGAACACGCCCGCCATCAGGCCGCAGCCGAGCAGGGACGCCCACGTCAGGAGGGGCAGCAGGGTTTCGAGCATGGTGTTCACCGGAGCGTGGCGACGAAGTCCTCGAACCGCGTCGGGGTCGTGTTGTCGGGAGTCCTGCCCGCGCGAGGCTGGATGCGCCCCGTGTTGAAGGCTTGTGTCATCTCGACATAGAGCCCGGCGAACGTCTCGGAGATTCCGGCCTGCATGAGCGCCTGTTGCATCGCCTCGGGCGGGAGCTGCACGTAGTCGAGACCGGGGCGACCCAGTCGCTCCCCGAGGATGCGGGTGGCCTCGCGGTAGCTCAGGTCCCGGGGACCGAGCAGCTCGCGGACGACGACGCCCGTCCAGTCGCGTCGAACGAGCGCTCGGGCAGCGACCTCCGCGATGTCGCGTGACGCAATCATCGGCAGGGCGAGGTCCGGCGTGACGGAGTCCGCGTTGACGCCCTCATGCTCGATGACGGGGAGCGCGTCGAGGAAGTTCTCGAAGAAGGACACCGGACGCAGCAGCAGCACGTGTGTGTCCTTCAGCGTCCGGAGACGCTGCTCCTGCGCATGCAGCGTGGCGAGCAGACCCGTACCCTCGGCCAGGTCCGCGCCCAGGCTGCTCAGCGCGACGATGTGTCGCACGCCGCTGTCACGCAGCGCCTGGACGATGGCCTCGCCCTTGCGGCGCTGGGCTTCGTGGTAGCTCGCGGACTCGCGGTCCGTGGGGAGCAGCGTGTAGACGGCCTCGGCGCCACGGAAGGCCCGCGTCAGATACGCCGAGTCCTCCGAATCGCCCGCGAGCACCTTGGCGCCTTTCGCCGCCAGCTCGCCCAAGCGCTCCTCCGAGCGTCCCAGGGCCAGCACGTCCTGGCCCGCCTCCAACAACAGCTCCACCACCTTCTTGCCGGTGTTCCCGGTCGCTCCCATCACGGTCAGCATGTGTTCTCCCGGGGCCCGAGGCCCCACGGCATTGGCTTGCCTGGAGTCCAATATCGGGCCCAGGACCGGGACTCTCAATGACACCAAGTCGCTGGTTCATGCTCGTTCGTCCAGGAGGGGCTGGACTTGGAGGAGGGCAGGGCGCATCGTCACGACATGGCTGAACTCAGACCCCCGGTCGACGCGCTGGGCGAGGCGCTGCACTTCCTGCGGATGAGCGGCACGTTCTATTGCCGCTCGGAGCTGACGGCGCCGTGGGGGCTCGATCTGCCCGCGACGGAGGGGAGCCTCATGTTCCACGTCGTCACCACGGGACAGTGCTGGCTCGAGGTCGAAGGTGTGGAGGCGCGGCTGCTCCAGCCGGGCACGTTCGCGCTCGTGCCGCATGGCGCGGGACATCGATTGGTGCACGAGCGCGGCGGCCCCGCGCGCAGGCTCGAGGAGCTCTCCGAGGAGCTGGTGAGCGAGCGCTACTCCATCCTCCGGCACGGCGGCGGTGGCGCGCCCACGACGCTCATCTGCGGCGCCGTCCGGCTGGACCATCCCGCCGCGCGACACCTCATGTCCCTGTTACCGGGCATCATCCTGGTGGAGCCGTCGAACTCGCCGCGCATGGACTGGCTCCAGAGCACGCTGCGCTTCATGGCCGCCGAGGCCCAGGAGCTGCGGCCCGGCGGAGAGACGGTCATCACGCGGCTCGCGGACGTGCTCGTGGTGCAGGCCCTGCGCGAGTGGATGGCGCAGGACTCCCAGGCGAAGTCAGGTTGGTTGGGCGCGCTTCAGGACCCCGACGTGGGCCGCGCGCTCGCGCTCATCCACCGCGAGCCCACGCGTCCGTGGACGGTGGCCTCGCTGGCGTCGAGCGTGGCCATGTCCCGCTCCGCGTTCTCCGCGCGCTTCACCCAGCGGGTCGGCGAGCCGCCCATGCACTACCTCGCGCGGTGGCGGATGTACGTCGCGCACTCGGCGCTCAAGGACGAGCGCCCCGGACTGGGGGAGCTCGCCACGCGCATGGGCTATCAGTCCGAGGCCGCGTTCAGTCGCGCCTTCAAGCGCTTCATGGGCGTGTCTCCCGGCGCGGTCCGGAAGACGGGCTCGCCCACGCTCCGGGCCTGAGGTCAGAGGCCGATGGCGCTCATCGGGATGCGGTACATGTCCCCGGTGCCGTTGCCGATGCCCTGGAGGCTTGCATCATCCCTGGGCGTGTCGAAGCGCTCGCCCACGTCTCCGGAGAACGGCCGCGTGCTGCTGAAGTAGAGCCACTTCCCGTCCGGCGACACGCTGTGGTTGTACTCGCTGTCGCGCGTGTTGATACCCGCGCACAGCCTCCGCGCGGGCTCCCACTTGCCGTCGACCTTGCGGCTGAGGAACAGGTCATATCGGCCCAATCCATCGGGTCGGCGCAACGCACTGAAGATGAGGTAGCTCTCGTCCGGGGCGATCCACGGCTCCAGCTCGTGCATCGAGGAGTTGATGGCGGCCCCCAGGTTCTCCGGAGGTTGGTAGGCCCCGTCGACCCAGCGGGAGACCCACAGGTCGCTGCCTCCGTGCGTGCCCGGGAGGTCTCCGCCGAAGTAGAGGTTGCCGTTCGCGGCGACCGCCGGAGACCACTCGTCACGGCCCTTGTCGTTGACGGGCGCGGGCAGCCGGCGTGCGTCCTCCCACTCACCATCGGCGCCCAGGGACGCGGACCAGATGTCGTAGCTGGCGCGAGGCCCGGGCTCACCCGGCTCGGGGCGGTCCGAGATGAAGAACACCGTGCGTCCGTCCGGCGACAGATGCGGGTCCGCGTTGCTCCACTCCCTGGCGAAGCGCGGGAGCTCCGGCTGCGACCAACGTCCCTTGGCGTCGAGCCGCGTCTCGTACATCGTGAAGCGCTCGAAGGCATCATCCGCGCGGCCGAAGAGCACGCGCCGCTGGTCCGGCGAGAAGGCCATGAAGAAGTCCCAGGCGCCGGTGGTGAAGAGGCCCGCGCCGTAGAGCTCCGGCGTGCAGCTGTCGGCGCGCTTCGCCGCGGTCATTCGCTCACCGCCTGGGTGCGCGCCGCACCCCAGGCCCAGCAATCCCAACGTCACCAGCACGCCGCGCATCGACCCCACCATGTGCCACTCCTCCTGAACGACGGTTCCGTCCCTCGGAGGTCGGAGTAGCATCGGCCCATGACGCGGAACTTTGGGAATCTTGCCGTGCTCCCCGAGCGCGCCCCCGGCTACCACGTGCTGGGGGAGGGCGAGGCGTTCGACGTCAGCGACTGCGTCTGTCGCGCGGGCTGCCACAGCCCCGTGGTCGAAGGCGCGCACGCGCGGGCCTGCGTCAGCGTCGTGCTGTCCGGAGCCTTCCACGCGCGAGGCCCCGAAGGGGACGCGGTGGTGGGGCCGGGCGCGCTGCTGCTCGGCAATCGCGCCGCGCCGTATGAGTTCCGCCACGTCGATGACGGAGGAGATCGCTCGCTCGTCATCGAGTGCTCGGACGCGATGCTGGACGAGGCCCTCCTGGGTTCGCGGGCGGAGGACACGCGCCCCTTCGAGCGGACGAGCGTCCCCGCGTCGCTCGGGTCGCTGGAGGCGGTCCTCCTGGCGCGGCAGGCCCTGGAGCCGGGCGACGCGGAGGAGCTGCGCGAGGTGGTGCTGTCCGTGCTGGACGTCGCGCTGCGCCTGGGCGGTGCGCCCGCCGCGACACGGGTGGAGCTCTCCGAGCGACAGGCCCGAAGCGTGGCGCGCGTGCTGCGCTACCTCGAGGACCATGTCTCGGACGACTGCTCGCTGGAGACGCTGGCGAGCATCGCGGGGCTGACGCGCTTCCACTTCCTGCGCGTGTTCCGAGCGGTGACGGGACAGACGCCCCGGCAGTGGGTCATCGCCATGCGGTTGCGCCTGGCGGCGAATCTACTCAGGGCAAGTCGGACCCGGGTCACGGACATCGCACTGGAATCCGGCTTCGGTGACCTGTCCCATTTCACGATGAGCTTCACGCGAGCGTTCGGTATTTCACCTCGGGCCTACCGGGTGCGTGCACTTGAACGCGGGTGAATCCCCGCCTTGGAATCCATCGGCACCGGCGGGATGATTCCCGGGCACCCTTCGAGATGTGAGGATCCGTGGCGAACCGTGCCCCGTCGTTGGATGAGTCCGTGTCCCGCCTTTCCTCCTCGGACCCGCGAGGCGTGTCGGAGGCACTGGAGACGCTGGGCGACGCGCTCTGCGCGGAGGACCATCAGGTCCGTGAGCGGGTCGCGAGGCTGCTCCTGAAGGAGCTGGAGCGTCCGGAGGCGACGAAGGCCTATGCCCCCATCCTCCACCTGCTCCAGACGACCTGGTGGCCGCCGCCCGTGTCCCTGACGCAGCCCGCGATGGAGGCGGTGCTGTCCGCGGTGTCCCGCCTGGATGCGGAGGCGCCCGCGCTGGATGACGCCGCGCTGCTCGTGGCGAACCTGTACCGCATGGCGCCCTTGCCGCTGAGCGCGCTGGAGCAGGCGCTGGGGCACGAGCAGCCCTCAGTCCGACGCGTGGCCGCCGGCGTCGTGGGCCGCGTGGGCGAGTCCGCCGTGTCGCTGCTGCCGCGCCTGCTGACCGCGTTGGAGGATGTGGAGCCGGTGGCCGGGGCCGCGCTCGAGTCGCTCGGTTCGCTCGCGCCCGCGGCGCCGCGGCTGGCCGTGCCCGCGCTCGTGGACCAGGTGGGGCGCGCCGAGGGCACGCGTCAGTACCTGGCGCTGATGTCCCTGCGCAGCCTGCTGGAGGACGACCGCCGCGAGGGCCAGGCCGCGCCCGAGCTGGCCGCCCTGGAGCCCGTGCTGCTGAAGTCGGCCGAGGACCCGCAGGCGCCCATCCGGTTGGAGTCCGTGTCGTTGCTCGGACTGGGGCGACTGTCCTCGCTCGCGACGGTGGCCACGCTGCGCAGGCATCTGCTGGACGAGAGCCCTCGTGTGGCCGCCAGCGCCGCGGTGGCGCTGCTGCGGGTCGGCGCGCCTCCGCTGGAGGCAGCCACGCTGCTGTCGACGCTGCTCACCTCGGAGGACTCGGAGAAGGACACGGCGGCGCTCACCGCGCTGGAGGGCGTGGAGTCCGCCACGCTCGGGCGAATCCGGGACTCGCTGGAGCAGGCCGCGAACAAGGCGAAGGGGCTGGTCGCCGAGGCCATCCGCGAGCTCCTGCTGGCCTGAGATATTTCCGGAAATTCACAGAATCCTGCTTCAAGTCCTCCGCGTGAAGTGATGGAGTCCCGGGTCGCAGCGCCCGGCGTGTGTCCGCGACCGACCGGCCGGGACTCACCCGTGGTCGTGGGGGCGAACGTCATGCGCCAGCAAGCGATTCTTCGTGTCGTGGTGGGCAGTGCCTCGCTGTGCCTGGGAGGCTTCAGTGATGCGGCGTGGGCCGGTGGGCCGACCGCGGAGCCCGCCAGCAGTAGCAGTGCCGCGCGTCCTCGGACGTTGGATGAGGCGCTGCTCGAGGTGGAGCGCTCGGCGCCGGGCTTCGCCGGCATGTACCACGATGAGAAGGGGCGTCTGGTGGTGCGGCTGGTGAATGCCTCCGCGGCCCCGGCGGCGCGCGGCGCCATCACCTCCGTGTTCGGCGTGGACAAGATTCCCTCGGCGGGCGTGGTGACGGAGCCGGCGACGCGGACGTTCTCCCAGCTGAAGGCGATTCAGGAGCGACTCACGCCGGAGGTGCTCGCGCTGCCGGGCGCCGTCTTCACGGACGTGGACGAGAAGTCGAACCGCGTGGCCATCGGCATCGAGCGCGCCGAGTCGCGTGCCCGCGTCGAGTGGACGCTCGGGCGGCTGGCGGTGGACCGCGACGCGGTGGACGTGGTCGAGGTCGGCCCCGTCCGTCCCGCCAGCGTGCAGGGCGGATGGACGCCCGTGGCGGGCGGACTTCAGATTGAAACGCCGGGCAAGTACTGCACGCTGGGCTTCGCGGCGCTGCAAGGCGGGACGCTGGGCTTCGTGACCAACTCCCACTGCACCACGGTGCAGGGGGGCGTGGAGTCGACCCTCGCCTATCAGGCCGTGTACCCGTGGCAGGTGGGGACGGAGACGACGGACCCGTTCTACGCGACGGGAGGCAGCTGTCCCGCGGGGCGTCGTTGCCGCTACAGCGACAGCGCCTTCTTCCGCGCGGATGCGGCCATCAGCTCCCGCGTGGTGCAGACGCCTGGGGCGTTCAACCTGAACATCTCCGCCTGGAATGAGGTGACGGGGAAGGTGCTCTATCCGTCGCAGGGGCAGACGGTGTTCAAGACGGGCCGGACCTCGGGCACCACCAGCGGCACCATCCAGTGGGCCTGCGCCACGGTGAACGGCGGCGGAGTGCCCGACACGTTCTACTGCAACTACATCGCGACCAGCGGCGCGCAGAATGGCGCGGGCGGTGACAGCGGCTCTCCCGTGTACGTCTTCACCGCCAATGGCGTGGCGCTGACGGGCCTCATGTGGGGCGCGGGCTCCAACCCCTGGAACTTCGCCTTCGCGCCCCTGGGCGGCGTGGAGTTCGAGCTGGGCATCGTCCCGTACTGCTGGGGCAACGTGGGCTGCTGAGCCCCCGGAACGACACGGGCCCGGGACGTCCTTTCACGGACGTGGCCCGGGCCCGTGGGCCCTTCATCGACGCGTGACGCGAGGACTCAGCGAGGGCGCTTGCTCTCCTGGAACGTGACCTCGAGCGGCAACTCCTTGCCGTCGCGAATCACGCGGGCCTCCACCGTCTCACCGGGCTTGGAGGCGTTGAGGACGAACATCAGGTCCTCCACGCCGCCGATGATGTGCTTGCCCAGCTTCACCAGGACGTCGCCGCGCAGCATGCCGGCCTGGTCCGCCGCGCCACCCGCGCGCACGCCCGCAAGCAACATGCCCTTCAGCCCGTTCGGTGGGCCCGCGTAGTCCGGCACCGTGCCGAGCGACGCGTTGAAGCTGCGCATGTCTCCGCGCGGCGTGGGGGAGGGGACCTTGCGGTACGTCAGCGTGGTGGCGCCATCCAGGCCCAGCGCGACCCCGGACGCGACCTGCGCGACCTGCGCGGTGCCCACGGCGTTGAGCCCCTCCACCGTGTCGGAGGGCTTGTGGTAGTCCGTGTGCGTCCCCGTGAAGAAGTGCAGCACCGGCACGCCCGACGCGTAGAAGGGCGAGTGGTCGCTGGGGCCGTAGCCATCACCGCTCGGGTTGCACGCGACGCGCGCCTCGGCGCACGCGCGGGTGAGCAGCGGGGCCCACTCACTCGCGGACTCGGCGCCCAGCACGGAGAGCCCACCGGAGCGCAGCCGGCCCACCATGTCCAGGTTCAGCATCGCGGCCACCTGCTTCATGCCCGCGTCGCCCCGCTGACGGGTGAAGTGCGTGGAGCCCAGCAGGCCCGACTCCTCACCCGAGAAGGCCAGGAACAGCACGTCGCGCTTCAGCGCGGCGCGGCGCTCCTTCAGCGTGCGGGCGATCTCCAGCAGGCCCGCGACGCCCGAGGCGTTGTCATCCGCGCCGACGTGCGGCTCGTGCCGGTCCGGCGTCAGCGAGCCACGGCCCCCGAAGCCCAGGTGGTCATAGTGCGCGCCCACCACGACGACGCCGGGCGCCTTGCCCTCGCCAGCCTCCAGCAGGCCCGCGACGTTGAACGCCGAGCGCTGCTCGACCTCCAGCTTCACGCCGACCGCCGCGTCCACGCGCTGGCCCTTGGTGAGCGGGGCCCACACCGGCTCCAGCGCCGCGCGCTTCACCACGACGACCGGCAGCCCCGCGTCGCCAGGACCCTCGGGGTGCAGCGCGGGCAGGGTCGCCTCGGGCGGCATCTGCCACTCCTTGGGCGTGGGCGTCGGAGCCTGCGGCCAGTCCACCACGATGAGCGCCTTCGCGCCCCGCTGCGCCGCCTGCCACGCCTTGTAGCGGAGGTCACCGAAGCGCCGCTGCTTGTCCGTGTCGGCGAACGCCGCCGTGTCCGGGACGAAGCGCCGCACCACGACGATCTTCCCCTTCACCGACAGCTTCGCGTAGTCGTCCACGGAGAGCGACGGCTCGACGATTCCGTAGTTGGCGAACACCAGCGCGCCCTGCGCCTGCTGCTGCGCGGAGAAGCCGAGCACGCTGAACGCATCGCCCGTCAGCGCCGTCTTGCCGATGCGCACCTCGGTGCCGACGACGGGCTTCACCGCGGTGACGACGGGGAACGCCTGACGGAAGGAGTCCGAGTCCCCCGCGGGCTTCAGGCCCAGCTCCTGGAAGCGCTTCTCGATGTAGCCGCCGGCGGCCTCGATGCCATCCGTGCCGATGCCACGACCCTCGCGCTCGGACGCGGCCAGCCAGGTGACGTCCTGACGGACGCGGTCCGCGGCGGACGCGGTGGTGGACACGGGCTTCGCGTCCTCCACCCACCGGGCGATGAACAGGTTGGTGTCGCTCTTGCCCGGCGCGGTGGCGCGGTTGCTGGAGAACGCCAGCCACTTGCCGTCCGGCGAGAACATGGGGAAGCCATCGAAGCCCGGCGCGTGGGTGATGCGCTCCAGGTTGGCGCCATCGACGTCCACCGCCCAGATGTCGAACTCACGGCCCTTCGGGTCACCGTGGTTGGACGAGAACAGGATGCGTCGGCCGTTGGGGTGGAAGAAGGGCGCGAAGGCGGCGCCGTTCAGCCAGGTGATCTGCCTGGCCTCGGAGCCGTCCGCGTTGGCCACGTACAGCTCCAGCTTCGTCGGCCGCACCAGCCCCTTGTCGAGCAGGGCCTTGTAGTCGTCCAGCGCCTTGCCGGGCGCCGGCCGCGACGCGCGCCAGACGATCTTGGAGCAGTCCGCGTTGAAGAACGCGCCGCCGTCATAGCCGGGCGTGTGCGTCAGCCGCTTCACGTTCTTCCCGTCGCGGTCCATCCGGTACAGCTCCAGGTCTCCATCCCGCACGGACGTGAAGAGGATGGAGCCGTCCTTCGCGCAGACCGTGCCCTCGGCGTCGTAGCCCGGCGTCTGGGTCAGCCGCGTCAGGCCCGAGCCATCCGCGTTCGACTTGAAGACGTCATACGAGTCGTAGAGGGCCCAGACGTAGCCCATCGAGTGGTCCGGCTTGGGAGGGCACGCGGCGCCTCCCAGGTGCGTGGACGCGTAGATGACCTCCTGGTCTCCGGGCAGGAAGTGCGCGCACGTGGTGGCGCCCTCGCCGCTGGAGACAGGGGACACCTTGGCGGCCGCGCCGCTCGCCGGGTCCACCTCCATGCGGTAGATGCGGTCGCACCCCATGCCCTCGTGACGGGCCTGGAGCGAGAGCTGCTTGCCGTCGAACGACCAGTACGCCTCCGCGTTCTCACCGCCGAACGTCATCTGCCGCAGGTCCGCCAGCCGGACCTCTTCCGGCAACGCGGGAACCTGCGACGCGGTGGAGTCCGAGCCCGGTGCCGTGGTGCTCGAGGAGGTGGCGCACGACGTCAGTGCCAATAAGGACAGGAGTGAACGCTTCATGGGGCGCGACCATGTCAAAGGCCGCGCCCACACTCAACGTTCCGCCCGGGTTTCGTGAAGCGCCGCTACTGGAGCACCGCGAGCAGGTCACCGCCCTGGACCGCGGCCTTCAGCGTGGTGGCCACCTCCGCGATGGTGCCCGCGCGAGGCGCGCGCACCACCGTCTCCATCTTCATCGCCTCCAGCGTGACGAGCGGCGCGCCCGACTCCACGCTGGCCCCGGCCTTCACGTGCACCGCGATGACCGTGCCCGGCATGCTCGCGGCGACGTGGTTGGGGTTGGCGCGGTCCGCCTGCCGACGGGCCTCCACGCGCGCGGCGCGGCTCCGGTCTCGCACCTGCACCGTGCGGTTGTGGCCGTTGAGCGCGAAGTAGACGGTGCGCAGGCCGTCCTCGTCGGGCTCGCCCACCGCGGACAGGCTGATGACCAGCGTCTTGCCCGGCTCCAGGTCCACCCAGATCTCCTGGCCCACCTCCATGCCGTAGAAGTAGTTCGGCGTGTCGAGGATGGACACGTCCTCGAACCGGCCCGCGTCGTCCAGGTACCCGGCCATCACGCGCGGGTAGAGCGCGCTGGAGATGGCGTCCGCGTGGGAGATGGGCTGGCCCGTCTTCTTCGCCAGCTCCGCGCGCAGCGCCTCCAGGTCCAGCGCGGGCATGCTCGCCGACGGGCGGCCCTCCACGCGCGGCAGGCCCTTGAGCACCGCGGCGCGCAGGTCCTCGGGGAAGCCGTTGGGCGGCTGGCCCAGCTCGCCGCGGAAGTAGCCCACGACGCTGGAGGGGAAGTCGAGCCGGGGCGCCTCGGCGATGAGCTTCTGGTGGGTGAGCGCGGCGGCCTCCGCGAGCGTGGCCGCGCGCACCATCAGGTCGTTCTTCAGGAGGAAGATGGCGAAGTCGCCCACCATCTTCGACGACGGCGTCACCTTGGGGATGTCCCCCACCAGCACGTTGACCAGCGCGAACGCGTCCTTCACGTCGTTCCACCGGCTCAAGAGCCCCATCTCCGCCACCTGCGGCCGGAGGTTGGAATACTGACCGCCCGGAATCTCGTGGTAGTAGACCTCGCTCGTCGTGCTCTTGAGGCCGCTCTCGAAGGGGGCGTAGTACTCGCGCACGTCCTCCCAGTAGTTGGCGAGCGGCTGCAGGCGCGCGTTGGCCAGGCCCGTCTCGCGCGGGTGGCCGCGCAGGGCGCTGACCAGCGCGTTGAGGCTGGGCTGGCTGGTGAGGCCCGCCATGCTGCCCAGCGCCACGTCGACGATGTGCACGCCGTGTTCAATCGCCTCCAGGTAGCTGGCGACGCCGTTGCCCGCGGTGTCGTGCATGTGCAGGTGGATGGGCAGCTTCGTCACCTCGCGCAGGCGGTCCATCAGCATGGCCGCGGCGCGGGGGCGCAAGAGGCCCGCCATGTCCTTGATGCACAGGAAGTGGGCGCCCGAGTCCTCGATGCGCTTCGCCAGGTCCGCGTAGTAGTCCAGCGTGTACTTCTTGCGCTTGGGGTTGGCGACGTCGCCCGTGTAGCAGATGGCCACCTCCGCCACCTTGCCCGTCTTGAGCACGCGCTGGATGGACACCTCCATGCTGCCCAGGTCATTGAGGCTGTCGAAGATGCGGAAGACGTCCACGCCCGCCTCGGCCGCCTCGTCGATGAAGGCCTCCACCACGTTGTTCGGATAGCTGGTGTAGCCCACGGCGTTGGCGCCGCGCAGGAGCATCTGGAGGAGCAGGTTGGGCGCGGCCGCCTTGAGCGAGCGCAGGCGCGCCCACGGGTCCTCGTTGAGGAAGCGGTAGGACGTGTCGAACGTGGCGCCGCCCCAGCTCTCCAGGCTGAACAGCTCCGAGGCCAGGTGCGCGGTGGCCGGCGCCACGCGCAGGATGTCGCGCGTGCGCATGCGCGTGGCCAGCAGCGACTGGTGTGCGTCCCTCATGGTGGTGTCCGTCAGGAGCACGCGCTTCTGCGCGAGCACCCACTCGGCCAGCCCCCGGGGGCCCTTCTCCGCGAGGATCTGCGCGGTGCCCTTCGGCACGGGGCCGGGCGGCGCCACCGGCACGCGGGGCTCCATGAACTGGGTGGGCTTGAGCCGCTGGTGCTTCTTGATGGTGGGGTGGCCGTTGACGATGACCTCGGCCAGGTACGTGAGCAGCTTGCTCGCGCGATCCCTGCGCGGCGTGAGCTGGAACAGCTCCGGCGTCTCGTCGATGAAGCGCGTGTACGTCTCACCGGCCTGGAAGGCGGGGTGGCGCAGCACGTTCTCCAGGAAGGGCAGGTTGGTCTTCACGCCGCGGATGCGGAACTCGCGCAGCGCGCGCTGGCCCTTCATCACCGCGCCTTCGAAGGTCGGCGCGTAGGCGATGACCTTCACCAGCATGGAGTCGTAGAACGGCGAGATGTGCGCGTTGGTGTAGCCGTTGGAGCCGTCCAGGCGGATGCCGAAGCCGGTGGCCGCGCGCCACGCGGTGATGATGCCCGCGTCCGGCATGAAGTTGTTGGACGGGTCCTCCGTGGTGACGCGCAGCTGCACCGCGTAGCCGCGCGGCTGGAGCGACGCCTGCGAGGTGATGCCCACCTCGGGTGAGCCGAGCGCGTAGCCCTCCGCGATGCGGATCTGGCTCTGCACCAGGTCCACGCCCGTCACCTGCTCGGTGACGGTGTGCTCCACCTGGAGCCGCGCGTTGCACTCGATGAAGTAGAAGTGGCTGTCGGAGACGAGGAACTCCGCGGTGCCCGCGCTGCTGTAGCCCGCCTCGCGCGCCAGCCGCACCGCCGCGTCGCAGATGGCGCTTCGCAGGGCGGGGGCCAGGTTGGGCGCGGGGGCGATCTCGATGACCTTCTGGTGCCGGCGCTGCACCGAGCAGTCGCGCTCGTGCAGGTGGACCAGGCCGCCATGGAGGTCACCGAGCAGTTGCACCTCGATGTGGCGCACCCGCTCCAGGAACTTCTCCAGGAACACCGCCGAGGAGCCGAAGGCGCTCTGGGCCTCGGAGCGCGCGGACGTGAGCGCCGCCTCCAGCTCCTTCTCCTCGCGCACCACGCGCATGCCGCGCCCGCCGCCGCCGTGGGCGGCCTTCACCAGCACCGGGCCGCCGTGCTCCTGGAAGAACCGGCGCGCCTGGGCGAGCACGCTCGCGTCGTCGCCCTCCAGCGTGGTGCCCGGCACGGTGGGCACGCCGACCTGCTTCGCCAGCTGCTTGGCGGCGACCTTGTCGCCCATGGTCCGCACGACGGCGGAGGTGGGGCCGATGAAGCGGATGCCCCGGCGCTCGCAGGCCTCGGCGAACCCAGCGTTCTCCGACAGGAAGCCGTAGCCAGGGTGGATGGCGTCCACGCCGGCGCGCTCGGCCACGTCGAGGATTTCGTCGATGCCCAGGTAGGCCTCCACGGGGCGCTTGCCTCGGCCCACCAGGTAGGCCTCGTCCGCCTTGTGGCGGTGCTCGTGGGTCCGGTCCTCGTCGCTGTAGATGGCGACGGTGCGGATGCCGAGCTCGTTGCAGGCCCGGAACACGCGGATGGCGATCTCGCCGCGGTTGGCGCACAGCACTTTCTGGATGGGTCGGATGGAAGAGGGAGCCATGGCTTGGGTCCAGGGGATAGGGCGGCTGGGGGGCCTGGTGCAACCGGCCCGAGGGCGGACGTCGGGTTCAAGTCAGTGGGGCCACCTTGACGGCCCGGAGGTGACCGGCGCAAATCGGGCCATGGACACCTCCGTGAACTCATCCTCCGGGCGCCGCGTGGCCGGCCCCCGGGGACTGCCCGTCCTGGGGAGCTTCTTCCCCATGCTCAACGAGCCCCTGGCGCTCGCGAACAAGCTCCATGCCGAGTACGGCGACGTGTCCCTCGTCCGGGTCTACGGCACCCCCATCGCGTTCCTGCGAAACCCCGTGGACGTCAAGCGGGTGCTCATCGACGAGCCGCAGCTGTTCCCCAAGCCGCGCATCGAGAACCCCTTCAACGGCAATGGGTTGACGGTGAGCCGGGGGGACCACTGGAAGCGCCAGCGGCACATGGTCCAGCCGCTGTTCAGCAAGGAGAAGGTGCGCCTGTGGTCCGGGTTGTTCTCGGACGAGCTGCACAAGGGGGTGGAGCGGTGGATGGCGCTGGGGGCGAAGGGGGAGTCCTTCGACATGTACACGGAGGCCGCGCGCCTGATGTTCGGGGTGATGTGGCGCACGTGCTTCGACGAGAACCCCCGCGAGGAGCACTTCGCGCGCATCATGGACGCCATCGACGTGTTCGGCCGGCGCCACACGCCGTGGGGCGTGCTGTTCTACAAGCTCCTGCCCCGCTTCGACCCCAAGGCCCCGCGCATGGGCATGGCGCTGTGGCTCATCAACGGGTGGATCTACGGCCGGCTGAGCAAGCGCCGGGAGCGCGGCACCCGCGACGGCGACATCACGCTGCTGTCCATGCTGGTGGAGTCGCGCGCGAGGGAGACGGGCGAGTCGATGAACGACAAGGAGGTGCGCGACGAGATCGTGAACCTCTTCGGCGCGAGCTTCGAGATGATCGCCACGTCGCTCACGTGGGCCGTGCACGCGTGCACCCAGTACCCGGACGTGGTGCGCCGCATCCGCGAGGAGGTGCGGGAGGTGTGCGGCGACGAGGCGCCGAAGTACGAGGACGTGGCGAAGCTCCCGTACACCACGCGGGTGGTGCAGGAGATCAACCGGCTGAGCCCTCCGGCGTGGACCATCCTGCGCGAGACGGCGGAGGACGTGGAGGTGGGCGGCGTCATGCTCCCGAAGGGGACGCAGCTGCTCATGTGCCCGTACGCCATCCACCGGCACCCGGACCACTGGAAGGACGCGGAGACGTTCGACCCGGACCGCTTCCTGCCGGAGCGGCAGGTGGGGCAGCACAAGTGCGCTTACGTGCCCTTCGGAGCGGGTCAGCGCATCTGCGTGGGCCAGCACATGTCCCAGGTGGACACGGTGCAGACGCTGGCCTTGCTGCTGCAACGCTGCGACGTGGAGTACCTGGGCCGCACGCCGGTGGAGTGGCAGACGCGGCTGACCTTCGTGCCCAAGCGCGGCATGCCCGTGCGGGTGCGCGCGCGCCAGGGCTGAAGCGGCCGCTTCAGGAGGCCTGGGGGCCGGCGCTCGGCGCGGTGGCCGCGTCGGGGCCGGTCTCCTCGTAGTCGAGGTCTCGGTGGAAGGTCTCCTCGATGCGGGTGAGGGCCAGCAGGGCCAGGCCGAAGCAGATGCTGCCCACGGTGAGGGCGGCGGCGGGCACGCTGATGTGGCCCTTCAGGACGGCGAAGCCGCTGGCGGCGATGGCGGCGGAGCCCCGGACGAAGTTGGGCACCGTCGTGGCCACCGTGCCTCGGATGTTGGTGCCGAACTGCTCGGCGGCCATGGTCACCAGCACCGCCCAGTAGCCCACCATGATGCCGATGAGGAAGCTGAGGATGTAGACCATGGTGCTGGTGAGCCCGGGCACCAGCCCGTAGACGAGCATCAGCAGGAAGCCACCGACCAGGTTGAGCGCCACGGCGCGCTTGCGGCTCTTGAGCCACTGGCTGAAGAGGCCCGCGAGCAGGTCGCCAATCGTCAGGCCGATGGAGCCGTAGAGGATGGCGTTGCCGGCCGTCACGGTGCCCTGGACGTTGAGGCCCGCGGTGAGCTCCGGCGCGAAGGTGAAGAGGATGCCCGTGGTGAAGTAGATGGGCACGCCGATGAGGATGCAGCAGATGTACTTGAGGAAGCGGTTGCCCTGCAGCAGCAGCAGCGGATTGGCGCGCGACGGGTCCGTCTTCTTGGTGAACAGCTCCGACTCGGAGACCTTGAAGCGGGCGAACAGCAGCGCGATGCCCATGATGCCGCCGGTGAAGTAGGCCACCTTCCAGTTGAGGTGCTGCCCCACGAAGGCCGCGGCGACGATGCCGAGCATGCCGAGCGTCGCGACGATGGTGGTGCCCAGGCCGCGCTTCTCCTTGGGGAGCGACTCGGCGACCAGGGTGATGGCCGCGCCCAGCTCACCCGCGAGCCCCACGCCGCCCAGGAAGCGGAACACCGCGTAGCTCGTCACGTCCCAGGCGAAGGCGTTGGCCAGGTTGGCGAACGAGTACAGCAGGATGGAGCCGAACATGACGGAGAGCCGTCCGCGCTTGTCGGCGAGCACGCCCCACAGCAGGCCGCCCACCATCATCCCCACCATCTGGCAGTTGTAGATGAGGATGCCCTTCGACAGCACCTCCTCCGGGCTGGTGATGCCGATGTCGCGGAGCGAGGCGGCGCGCACCACGCCGAACAACGTGATGTCGAAGAGGTCGACGAAGTAGCCGAGCCCCGCCACCAGCACCGTCAGGTTCAGGACCGAGCGCAGCTCACGCAGGAATTTCATGAGCACCATTCAATGGGTTGGGTCGCCCTGCGGCAAGGCCGATTCTTTCGACGCAGCGCGTGGAAAAGCGGCTCGCTCGCAAGGGGCTGGAAAATATGAACTTTGATTCAGGTCTCATCCCCGGCGGGGGCGGTTTCGTCCCGCCCGGGGGCGGTTTCGTCACTCTCCTCCCGGCCGTTTCCCGGGGGGCCGGTATCTCCGTGGCCCCCCGGAGCCCCATCAACGGGGCCCGTGGCGGGTCGAAGGAGAGACACCATGAGAGGCGTGAACGCGGTAGCAGGGTGGGCGTTGTTCGGCGCGCTGGCGCTGGGGGGCTGCCAGGGTGGGGAGCCACCTGCCGACGGGCCCCAGGAGGAGCTGACGAGCTCGGCGCAGGCCCTCGACAACTGCGTCAACATCCTGCCGGTGATGACGAGCGCCACCAGCCCCTCGGGCATCGTCACCAGCTCCGGCGGGTGGACGTCGAACCCGACGATCTACGAGGCGTGGAAGGCGTTCGACAACACGAGCGCCTTCTGGCTGTCCACGAAGAACGTCGCGCCCGCGTGGCTGGCGTACGAGTTCCCGGGGCTGCCGCGCATCGTTCGGCGCTACGCGCTCAGCTACAACAACGGCGGCATCACCTCGCGGGCGCCACGCAACTGGACGTTCGAGGGCTGGAACGGCAGCGCGTGGGTGGTGGTGGACACGCGCTCGGCGCAGACGGGGTGGGCGGGCGTCGAGCGGCGCCAGTTCGACGTGGCCTCCCCGGGTGCTTACAAGAAGTACCGGCTGAACGTGACGGACGACAACGACGCCCGCGCGGGCATCGAGACCATCTCGCTCAACCTGATGGAGATGTACGAGTGCCGGGCCTTCCCGTCGGTGGATGACCTGTGGACGAACACAGCCGGTGCCACGGGCGGCTTCACCCGGATCCACGACATGGCGGGCGACCCGGCGGCGCGGACCTACGTCACGGGCATGACCAACGTGGGGCTGCATGGCTCGCCGCTGGTGGGCGGCATGGACGCGTTCCTCACCGCGAGGGACTGGAATGGGAACGTCAGCTTCCACAGGCAGCTGGGCGTGCCGAACGGCATCGTCGTGGGCGAGAGCGTGGCGCGCAATCGGCGGTTCGAGGAGATCTACGTCGCCGGGTACACGAGCGGCTCGCTGCAAGGCGCGCCGCTGATCGGGACCAAGGACGCGTTCCTGCTGCGCTACCGCTACACGGGCGTGCACGGCTGGACGCGGCAGGTGGGCGCTCCCGGAGTGGGGACGGAGGGGCTTGGCGTGTCCCTCGACCACGTCGACAACGCGTTCCTGGTGGGGCAGACGGACGGGGCGCTGCCGGGCAATACGAAGACGGGCATCGCGGATGGGTTCGTCAGCAAGTTCAACGCGGCGGGCACGCTGCTGTGGACGCGGCAGTTCGGCGTCGCGGGGCAGCGCACGCGGGCCAATCGGGCCGCCGCGGATGACTCGGGCAACGTCTACGTCGCGGGCATCACGGCGGGCAACCTGGACGGCCAGGTGCTGACCGGTCCGGAGGATGCGTTCATCATCAAGTACGACGCGGATGGCGTGAAGCAGTGGACGCGGCTGTTGGGGGCGCCGGGCACGAACGCGAGCCTCCGGGACGCGGCGGTGGACACGAACGGCCAGCTCTACGTGACGGGGTACAGCGGCGGCGGCATGGATGGGCTGCCCGTGGGCACGCCCCAGGTCGCGACCTTCGTCGCGCGCTACAGCCCGGCGGGCACGCGGCAGTGGGTGAAGGAGCTGGACTCCGGCGCGGGCAACTTCGCCTGGAGCCTCTTCAGCAACCCGTTCGACAACTTCCTCTATGTGGCGGGGACGGGCCACGGGGACGTGGGCTCGCCCACGGACACGGCGGGAGGCGCGGGACATCCGTTCGTCTTCAAGATGGACACCGCGGGTGCCATCCAGTGGATCCGGCAGACGGCGCCGGCGGTGCTCGGCGGCGTGGAGAAGCCGGTGTACCCGATGGGCGTCGTGCTGGACGAGGACGACAACCTGTACCTGGGTGGCTACCTGGAGGGGAACTACGAGGGCAACACGCTCCTGGGCAATCCGGACGGGTTCGTGACGAAGCTGCCCGCGATCGTGCCTTGAGGCTCACTCCTCTTCGTGGGCACCGATGTTGAGCACCACGGCGCGGGCGCGGCTGATGCGCTCGCCGTCGGGGTCCTCCTGGCGGAAGGCGGCGAGACGCGCACGGGCCTCGGCGTAGCGGCGCAGGCCGACGAGGGAGGTCAGCTCCGCCTCCCTCGCGTAGCGCAGGTCGTTCTTCTGCGCGGGGGTCGTCGCGCTGGCGCTCCAGGTCTCGTAGTACGCGCGGCATGGAGCCAGGACATGGACGCGGAAGCGCGGGTGGTTGTTGTGCTCCAGGCACCGACGCAGCGCGATCTTGCGGTGCTCCTCCTGCGTGGGCTTGCCCTTCTTCTCGAGCTCGCTGATCCGCAGGGCCACGGCCTGTTCCTCCGCGGCGAGGTCCGCGCGCATCTTCTCGAAGGCCCGCTGGCCGTCCGCCACGTTGCTCGCGGTGGTGCGCAGCATCAGGTCCACATAGGCCGCCAGGGGGCTGAGCGGCCAGCGGCGCAGGAAGTCCTCGCCCGCGACACGTTGGGCGTCCCAGTCGTCGAGATAACCGAAGGCCTGGAAGCGGTAGAGCGAGGCCTCCTCGGACGGACGGCGACCGAGATGCGCGGACAGGTCGAGCGCGAGGATGCGCTCGGAATCACGGATGAGCGTGCGCCAGCGTCCGCGCGCGCGGGACAGGTTGAGGAGCTGGAGGGCCGCGGCCGAGCGCTCGTCCGCGGGGCTCTTCGGGTCCTCCATGACGCCACGCAGGCGAGCCTCTTCGTCCTTCACCTCGGGCTCTGCCTCGCGCGCGAGCTCGGCCAGGCGCTGGTCCATCCGGGACAGCTCCTCCTGGGCGTAGGCGAAGTCCGGCGAGCCGGACAGCGTCGCGCGCAGCAGCCACGCGCGCTCATCGGGCGAAGTGGTGGCCATGGCGCGGCCGTAGGTCTCGAGCGCGAGCACGGCCGCCTTGCCCGAGGGGCGTCCCGCGCGTGGCTTCACGGGCTCACGGAGCAGCCGGCCACAGACTTGGTCCTGGAGGGCGAAGATGCGCTCCAGGGGGCCGGTGACCTTGGCGGTGTCGAGGACGACGCCCGTCTCCACGTCGATGAAGCGCGCGTTGATGCGGACCTGATTCTCCGCGCGCTGGATGCTGCCGAGCACCAGGATCCGGGCGCCGACGAGCCGGCCCACGCGGACGGCCGAGGATTCGGTGAGCTGTTGTCGCTCCTGGGCGTTGAGTTCGGCCAGCGCCGCCTCGAGCTGCTCGCGCTCGACGACCTGGACGCGTCCGCTGGCGCGCAGGTCGGAGATCAACGTCTCCGTCATGCCGCGCGCGAGCCAGTCCATGGCCATGTCGCCGTTGAGGTTGCGGAACGGCATCACCGCGGCGGGACCGGGAGGAGGCTTGGACGGGGTGGCCGCGAGCGCGGTCTGGGCGCAGAGGAGGAGGAGGAGCAGGAGCGCGCGAGCGGGGCTCATGGGCGCAGCCTCGCGGACAGTGCCGGGAGCAGGGCGCGCACCCGCGTGGTGAGGGCGTCCTGCACCTCGAAGGGCTGCTGTGCGGGGCCTTCGACGCGCGCGGTGTCGAGCACCTCGCCGGTCTCCACGTGGACGAACCGGGCGGCGACGCGGAGCAGGGGGCCGGAGCGCTGGATGCTGCCGAGCACGACGACCTCGGCGCCGATGAGGCGGCCCAGGCGAGCGCGCGTCTCCGGGTCCACTCGGTCCGACTGGTGGAAGTCTTGTTCCTTCATCGGGAGGTCGAGCTGCTCGCGCTCGACGACGCGCAGGCCGGGATGCGCGCCGATGTCCGTGATGACGGCCTCGGCGAGGGCAAGCTCGAGTGACGTGTCCTCGTTGACGTCGCGGAACTTCAGGACGCAGATGCTCACGGGGCCCGTGCGTGGGACGGGGTTCGCCACGGAGGGCAATGGCTCGCTCGCGGTGGTCGGCGGTTGAGGTCGGAGCAGGTTCGCGACGCCCCCCGGGAGAGCGAGCCCCACGGCGATGAGCAGGGCGGTCCCCGTGTTCCGCACGAAGCCCCCGCGTGGGGCTGGTGCCTCCGTCACATGCAGCGTGCGAGCTCGCTCGGGAGAGGTTCCAGGAGCGTGGGAGCGGGAGTCATCGGGCGCGGAGCCCGGGGGCGTCGTGTTCACGGAGTCGGAGGAGCATAGCCGAAGGCTCCGTCACCCACGCGAGGCCCGCACGCGGGTCATGACAGGCCTCGCGTGTTCAGCGGCTACTCGAAGTCGGCCTGCTCGTAGAACAGCACCGTCCCCGAATGGGCGAAGAGGATGACGTAGGCCTGGTAGTACCGGGGGAGCCGATGGTGCTGGTAGGCGGCGACGAAGACCTCCTCCTCACCGTCCCACCAGTTGTTCAGGTAGGCGTCCGCCAGCGGCTGGAAGGGGTAGTAGAGCCGCGTCGCGAACTGCTCGTACGTGATCGTACCGGCGCTGACGAGGTTGGGATTGAAGCCCGGCATCGCCTGGATGGCGCGCGCGGCCATCTCCACCGTGGGCGCGTCCTCGAACTCCCAGTCGAAGGTGAAGACTCGCGTCCATCCCTGGCATTGGCCGAGACAGCGATTGTAGCCCTGCATCTCCAGGTCCTGGATGTCCCCAGGTGTGAACTGCTCGTCCAGCTCCAGCGCGTACCCCGGGGGCGCCGTCTGGGCATGCGCGGCGAGCGGAGACACCATCAGGAACAGCGCCACACAGGTGAGCGACAGGCTGCGATGCATGCGTTCTCCTCCGATTGTGCTGTGGCGAGGATGGTCTCACGCAACATGCCCACCCAGAAAGAGCAGGAACCGTGACATCTCGGTGGCCCTCCGGAGAAAACGCCGGGCGCCCGCGAAATAGCTCGCGCCGAGCGTTCGTTGTGCCAGCGGGGGGCAACCGACCACACGGAGCCGTCTTCTTCTGAGTGACCTCATCGTCGTTCCAGGTCGTGTCTTGATGATCGTCGGCCACGTGGATGGCGAGCCCTACGTCATCCAGGACCTCCCGTTCGCGGTGTTCAAGGATCCGGCAACGCAGCAGCTCCGCAAGACGAAGCTGAACCAGGTCGCGGTCATCCCGTTGCTGCCGCTGTATGCCGACAACACCACTCTGTACGTGGACGCGATGACGAGCCTCGTGCACGTCACGAGCCCCTAGGCCCGGCCGCCGGGCGGGATGCCACACCCAGGCCGGGGGCGCTCCATCCGAGCAGGGCCGCGGCTTGGGTCCGCATCTCGAGTGTGGTGAAGTCGCGTGCGCCCAGCGACAGCCTGGAGCAGAGAGGGGGCGCACCGTGAGCCGAGCCTGGTGGTGGGGGATGGGGCTTGGCCTGCTCGCGGCGTTGCCGCAGGCGCTGACCGCGCAGGTGCGTGACCGGCAGGGCTTCGTCTCGGCGCTGGTTCTGGCGCTGATTCCCTACAGCGTCTGGGCCCTGCTGGCGCCGCTCGTGCTCATGACGTTCCGTCGGGTGTCGCGCGATGCCCCGCTCGAGGCTCGGACCGGGGGATGGCTCATCGCGCTGGGTGGCGGCTTCGTCCTGGCCCATTCGGTGCTGCTCTCGCTGGCGCTCTCGGTGCTCGAGTCGTGGTCGACTCGCGAGCTCACGTTCACCGACGGGTTCCGCAGACTCCTGCTGGAGCGAGGCGTGCTCGGGTCCTTCGAGTACCTGCTGTTCCTCGCGGCCTGGGCGACGCTGGGCGCGTTCCGTCGAGCCCGTGAGCGGGAGCTGGGCGAGTCGCGGCTCGCGGCACGTCTGGCGGAGGCGCGGCTGGAGGCGCTCCGGGCGCAGCTCGACCCGCACTTCCTCTTCAACACGTTGAACGCCGTCGTCTCTCTCGTTCGACAGACGCGGAACGCGGAGGCCGAGGACGCGCTCGTGGAGCTGAGCTCGCTGCTGCGGGCCAGCCTGGACGGACGCAACGAGCAGGGCATCACGCTGTCCGAGGAGCTGGAGCTGGTCCGCCGCTATCTCGGCATCGAGCAGCTCCGCTTCGGCAGTCGCCTGCGCTTCCACCTGGAAGCGGAGCCGGAGACGCTGGGGGCACGCGTGCCCCTGCTCATCCTTCAACCCCTGGTCGAGAACGCCATCAAGCACGGCACCTCCCGCCGCGCGGCCCGAGGGAACATCTGGGTGCGCAGCCTGAGAAGGGGCGAACGGCTGGTGCTCGAGGTCCGCGACGACGGCCCCGGGCTCCGTCCAGGGAGCACCCCGGGAACGGGGATCGGCGTGGCGAATACCCGCGAGCGCATCCAGCAACTCCATGGCGAAGGCTATGGTGTGACCCTCGAGGACGCACCGGGCGGTGGCGCCCTGGCCCGCGTGGAGCTTCCGTTCCAGGTGTCCACGGTCGAGCCGTCACCGCAGGGGAGGGCAGCGAATGGGTGAGGGGAGCGAGGCAGGCTGGCGGGTGCTGGTGGTGGACGACGAGCCGCTGGCCCGCGACAACGTGCGCCACCTCTTGTCCCGTGCCCCCGACGTCACGGCGCTCTGGGAATGCGAGAGCGGCGGCGACGCGGTGGACGTCATCCTCCGAGAGAGGCCGGACCTGGTGTTCCTCGACGTCCAGATGCCCGAGGTCGACGGCTTCGACGTCCTGCGCGAAGTCGGGCCCGAGCTGATGCCGCCGGTCATCTTCGTCACCGCCTTCGACCAGCACGCCGTGCGCGCCTTCGAGGCGAACGCCCTCGACTACCTCCTCAAGCCCTTCAGCGCGGCCCGCTTCCAGGAGGCGCTCTCGCGCGCACGCAAGCAGCGTGAGCAGGGCCGGGAGCGGGCGCTCCTCGAGCGACTGTCGTCACTGCTCGCGGGCTACACGCCGGCCAACGCGCCGCCCGCGGACACCGGACAGTACCTGGAGCGCATCGCGGTGAAGACGGACGGCAAGGTGGTCGTCGTGCCCGTCGCCGAGCTGGACTGGTGCGAGGCGGAGGGCAACTACGTCGTACTGCACTCCGGCGCGAAGAGCCCCATGCTGCGCGAGACGCTCAACCGGGTCGAGCAGTGGCTGGACCCGAAGTGCTTCGTGCGCGTCCACCGGTCCACGTTGGTGAACGTCAGTCGCATCCAGGAGCTGGAGCCCGACGTGGACAAGGGCTGGGTCGTCGTCCTGCGCGACGGCACCCGGCTGCGCCTGAGCCCAGGACGCAAGGCTGCGGTGGAGGCCGTGCTGCGCCAGTCGTTCTGAGACCTCACTCGCCCGCGCGTTGGAGCCGCTGGCGGTACTCGCTCGGCGACTCTCCGGTCCACTGCTTGAACGCTCGCGAGAAGATCTTCTCGTCCGCGTACCCCACGTCCAGCGCCACGTGTTTGATGGGCACCGAGGAGCGCCCGAGCAGCTCCAGCGCGTGGCGTCGCCGCACGTCGTCCTTGAGGTTCTGCAGCGACGTCCCCTCGAGCGCCAGCTGTCGATGCAGCGAGCGCACCGACACGTGCAGCGCGGACGCCACGTGCTGCGCGGTGGTCCCCGAGGCGCGAGGGTCGCTCAATTGTGAGCGCACCCGCTCGACCAGCCGCCGGTCCCTCCGGTACTGCCGCACCGTCAGCGGCAGCGCCCGCTTGAGCATCGCCCGCAGGGCCTGCTCGTCACGCTTGGCCGCCAGCTCCAGGTAGCCCACGTCGAAGCTCATGCTGGCGCGGGTGGCCGAAAAGCGCACCGGCCCCGGGAACAGGAGCGGGTACACGGACTGGTGCGCCGGCGTCGCGAAGGGGAACGTCACCTCGCGCAGGGGCAGCTGTGAGTTGACCAGCCAACAGGCGTACCCATGCACGTAGCGCAGGCTGCTGAGCAGACAGAACTCGCGCATCGCGCCCAGCTCGTGCCGCTCCTCGATGGCGAGGCGCGCCGTCGTGCCCTCCACCTCGAGTGAGAGCAGGATGTCCTCGGTCAGCAGCCGGTGGTGGCGACACCAGCGCTGCAGCGCGATGCCCAGCGTCGGCGAGCTGAGCGAGGCCCGGCAGAGCATCCCGTACGTCCCCCAGGGGAGCCGGCGGGTGAACCACCCCAGGGCCTCGTCATCCAGCTCCTGCATCGCCGTGGCCGAGAGCGTCTCGAACTGCCCGGCGTTGATGCGCGCCGACACCCGGCCGAGCTGCGCGCGGGTGATCTCCGCCTTTCGCAGTGCGTCGTGCGGGTCCACACCGTACTTCTCGTACGCGAGCACGATGGCCCGGACGAACGCCATGGGCGTCTCCGCGCGCGGCAGGGGTTCGGGGGAGCGCTGGAGGCGTCGAGGCATCGGCGAGCAGCATGGCCGGGTTGGCACGATTTGCAACCACCCTGGCGCACGCGAGCCCTCCCTCGTACCTAATGTCCGCCAGCCACCTCGAGACGCTGGTTGGGAAACGACTTCATGGCTCACTTCGCAGAGCTGGGCTTCGCGCTCGGTGAATCCGTCGAGATGTTGCGCAACACCGTGCGCGCCTTCGCCGCCAAGGAGATTGCTCCCCGGGCGGCCGACATCGACCGGGAGAACCTGTTCCCGGAGGACCTCTGGACGAAGCTGGGCGCCCTGGGCGTCCTCGGCATGACGGTGAGCGAGGAGTATGGCGGAGCGGGCCTCGGCTACCTGGCCCACATCGTCGCCATGGAGGAGATCTCCCGCGCGTCCGCGTCCGTCGGCCTGTCCTACGGCGCGCACTCGAACCTGTGCGTGAACCAGGTCTACCGCAACGGCACCGACGCCCAGCGGCGCAAGTACCTGCCCGGGCTCCTCAGCGGCGAGCACGTGGGCGCGCTGGCGATGAGCGAGCCGGACGCGGGTTCGGACGTCGTCAGCATGAAGCTCAAGGCCGAGAAGCGCGGGGACAAGTACATCCTCAACGGCGCCAAGATGTGGATCACCAACGGCGCCAACGCGAAGGTGCTGGTGGTCTACGCGAAGACGGACGAGGCGCTGGGCCCCAAGGGCATCACTGCCTTCATCGTCGAGGGCGGCACCAAGGGGCTGAGCTTCGGCACCAAGCTGGACAAGCTGGGCATGCGCGGCTCCAACACGTACCCGGTCTTCTTCGAGGACTGCGAGGTGCCGGAGGAGAACGTGCTCGGCGGCGTGGGCGCGGGCGTGAAGGTGCTCATGTCCGGGCTCGACTACGAGCGCGCGGTGCTCGCCGGCGGGCCCCTGGGCATCATGGGCTCCTGCATCGACGTGGTGCTGCCGTACGTCCACGAGCGCAAGCAGTTCGGAGAGAGCATCGGCCAGTTCCAGCTCATCCAGGCGAAGCTCGCGGACATGTACACGTCGTGGTCGGCGTGCCGCGCGTACGTCTACGCGGTGGGTCAGGCCTGCGACAAGGCGGACCACGCCAGGACGCTGCGCAAGGACGCCGCGGGCGCCATCCTCTATTCCGCGGAGAAGGCGACGTGGATGGCGGGACAGGCCATCCAGATCCTCGGCGGCAATGGCTACGTCAACGAGTACCCCACGGCGCGCTTGTGGCGCGACGCCAAGCTCTATGAGATCGGCGCCGGGACGTCGGAGATCCGCCGCATGCTCATCGGGCGCGAGCTGTTCGCCGAGACCGCATAGGGAACACCACCATGGCCATCCTCAAATCAACCACGGATACCCGCTCCGCCGACTTCCGCGCGAACGCGGAGGCGATGCAGAAGCTGGTCGGCGACCTGCGCGAGAAGGTGGCGCTCACGGCCAAGGGCGGCGGCGAGAGCTCCCGCCAGCGCCATGTCTCCCGAGGCAAGCTGCTGCCCCGGGATCGCGTCGAGCGCCTGCTGGACCCCGGCTCGCCGTTCCTGGAGATCGGCCAGCTGGCGGCCTGGAACATGTACGGCGGTGAGTCCCCGTCCGCGGGGATGATCGCCGGCATCGGCCGCGTCCAGGGCCAGGAGTGCATGATCGTCGCCAACGACGCGACGGTGAAGGGTGGCACGTACTACCCGATGACGGTGAAGAAGCACCTGCGCGCGCAGGAGATCGCCCAGGAGAACCGCCTGCCGTGCGTGTACCTGGTGGACTCCGGCGGCGCGTACCTGCCGCGCCAGGACGACGTGTTCCCGGACCGGGAGCACTTCGGCCGCATCTTCTTCAACCAGGCGCAGATGAGCGCGGCGGGCATCCCGCAGATCGCCGTGGTGATGGGCTCGTGCACGGCGGGCGGCGCGTACGTGCCGGCGATGAGCGACGAGACCATCATCGTCAAGAACCAGGGCACCATCTTCCTGGGCGGCCCGCCGCTGGTGAAGGCGGCCACCGGCGAGGTCGTCACCAACGAGGACCTGGGCGGCGGTGACGTGCACACGCGCATCTCCGGCGTGGCGGACCACCTGGCGGAGAACGACGCGCACGCGCTGTTCCTCGCGCGGCGGATCGTGGCGAACCTGAACCGCACGCGGCCGCACACGGTGGCGCTGGAGCGCTCCGAGGAGCCGCTCTACGACCCGAGCGAGCTGGGCGGCATCATCCCGTTCGACGCGCGCAAGCGCTACGACGTGCGCGAGGTGATTGCCCGGCTGGTGGACGGCTCGCGGCTGGACGAGTTCAAGGCGCGCTACGGCACCACGCTGGTGACGGGCTTCGCGCACCTCTACGGCATCCCGGTCGGCATCATCGCCAACAACGGCATCCTGTTCGGCGAGTCGGCGCAGAAGGGCGCGCACTTCATCGAGCTGTGCTCGCAGCGCGGCATCCCCCTGGTGTTCCTGCAGAACATCACCGGCTTCATGGTGGGCCGGAAGGTGGAGAACGCGGGCATCGCGAAGGACGGCGCGAAGATGGTGACGGCCGTGGCCACCGCGCGGGTGCCCAAGGTGACGATGCTGATCGGCGGCAGCTTCGGGGCCGGCAACTACGGCATGTGCGGCCGGGCGTATTCGCCGCGCTTCCTGTGGATGTGGCCCAACGCGCGCATCAGCGTGATGGGCGGCGAGCAGGCGGCGTCGGTGCTGGCCACGGTGAAGCGGGACGGAATCGAGGGCCAGGGCGGCACGTGGGCGAAGGAGGCGGAGGAGGAGTTCAAGGCGCCCATCCGCGCGCAGTACGAGGAGCAGGGGCACCCGTATTACGCCACCGCGCGGCTGTGGGACGACGGGGTCATCGACCCCTCGCAGAGTCGTCGCGTGCTCGGCCTTTCACTCTCGACCGTGTTGAATGCTCCGATTCAGGAGACTCGATTCGGCGTCTTCCGGATGTAGGACTCGACCATGTTCGAAAGTCTGCTCATCGCGAATCGCGGCGAGATTGCCTGCCGCATCATCCGCACGGCGCGTCGGCTCGGTATCCGCACGGTGGCCGTCTATTCGGACGCCGACGCGGGCGCCCGTCACGTCCGCCTGGCGGACGAGGCCGTCCGGCTGGGGCCTCCCGCCGCGCGCGAGTCGTATCTGGTGGTGGAGAAGCTCATCGACGCGGCGAAGAAGACGGGCGCCCAGGCCATCCACCCGGGCTACGGCTTCCTCTCGGAGAACCCCGTGCTCGCCGAGGCCTGCGCGGCGGCGGGCATCGTCTTCGTGGGGCCGAACGCCGAGTCCATCCGGGCGATGGGCTCCAAGTCCGCGTCCAAGGCGTTGATGGAGAAGGCGAAGGTGCCGACGACGCCGGGCTACCACGGCGACGAGCAGGGCGTGGAGCGGCTCAAGGCGGAGGCCCAGCGCATCGGCTTCCCGGTGCTCATCAAGGCGAGCGCGGGTGGCGGCGGCAAGGGCATGCGCCGGGTGGACCGCGCGGAGGACCTGGAGGCGCAGCTGGCGTCGTGTCGGCGCGAGGCGCTGGGGGCGTTCGGCTCGGACCTGGTGCTCATCGAGAAGTACGTCGAGCGGCCGCGACACATCGAGGTGCAGGTGTTCGGTGACACGCACGGCAACTACGTGCACCTGTTCGAGCGGGACTGCTCGGTGCAGCGGCGTCACCAGAAGGTGCTCGAGGAGGCGCCGGCGCCGGGGATGACGGAGGCTTTGCGCGCGAAGATGGGCGAGACGGCCATCCTCGCCGCCAAGGCGGTGAACTACGTGGGCGCCGGCACGGTGGAGTTCATCGCGGACCCCGCGGGGAACTTCTACTTCATGGAGATGAACACGCGTCTCCAGGTGGAGCACCCCGTCACCGAGGAGATCACCGGCCTGGACCTGGTGGAGTGGCAGCTGCGGGTGGCTTCCGGTGAGCGGCTGCCGAAGACGCAGGCGGAGCTGTCCATCCGGGGCCACGCGATGGAGGCGCGCATCTACGCGGAGAACCCGGACGCGGGCTTCATCCCGTCCGTGGGTCGGCTGGTGCACCTGGTGCCGCCGGAGACGTCGCGGCACGTGCGCGTGGACACGGGCGTGGAGCAGGGGGATGAGATCTCCACGCACTACGACCCGATGATCGCGAAGCTCATCGTCTGGGGCGAGGACCGGGAGGCGGCGCTGCGGCAGATGCGCGAGGCGCTGGAGCGCTACCAGGTCGTCGGCGTGGCGAACAACGTGGAGTTCCTGGGCCGCCTGGTGAGGACGGCGTCGTTCTCCCAGGCGAACCTGGACACGAGCCTCATCGAGCGTGAGCGCGAGGCGCTGCAGCCGCCCAAGGGGGAGATTCCCGACGACATCTGGAGGCTGGGCGCGGTGGCGGTGCTCTCGCGGGCGCGTGACGAGGCCGCGAAGGCGGAGCCGGGCTCGCCGTGGGCGCAGCTGGATGGCTTCCGGCTGGGCGCGGTGGCGCCGTTCCTGGTGACGCTGCGTCACGGGGACGTGGTGCGGGAGATTCGCGCGGAGGCCTCTGGCCCTGGCACGTATGTGATGCGGGTGTCCGCGCCGGGGGGGCAGGACAGCGCGGCGCGGGTGCCGGTGCGGTTCACGGTGGGCGAGCGGGACGCGGTGACGCTGGCGTCGCCCGAGGGGACGGTTCACGCGACGGTGGTCCCGGTGGGGGCGCGCTGGAGCGTGTTCGCGCGAGGCCGGCGGTGGGAGCTGGAGTCGTTCGATCCGCTCGACGTCGAGGCGACGGCCCCGGAGGCAGAGGGCGGGCTGCGCGCGCCGATGCCCGGCAAGGTCATCGCGCACCTGGCCGAGGTGGGGGCGAAGGTCTCCAAGGGCACGCCGCTGCTGGTGATGGAGGCGATGAAGATGGAGATCACCATCTCCGCCCCGCGCGATGGCGTGCTCGCGAGCTTCCGGCATCACCCCGGTGAGCAGGTGAGCGAGGGGACGGAGCTCGCGGTCATCGAGGAGAAGGTGGCCTGAGGACAGCGGGGGCAGCGTCGTGGGTCTCCGACGCTGCCTTTGGTTCATCGTGGAGTGAGGCTCGTGTCGTGGCCCGGCGCCGGATTCTCGCCGCCGCCTGGCGTCGCGGCACGCGCTCCCCCTGAACAGACTCTCAGGGGTTTTTCACGGGAGCCGACTGGAGTCGGATCCGCGCTGGGCGGCCGCCCGCTTGCGGAAGTCGATGATCGGCGACGCGTCGAGTCGCCACACCCCGTCGATGCGACGGAGCTCCATCGGGATAGGAGAGTCGGAGCCCTTCATGAGGACCCACTCGAACTTCTCCTCGATGCGGACGATCTTCATCTCGCGGTAGTGTTTGCCGAGTTCCTCCGCCACGTCCGCGGGGTAGGCCCCTTCCGACCATAGGATTGCCGCGTCCGGGTGGTCGATGATGAGGGGGCGGATGGCCTGCTCACTGCCCGTGAGGTTCGCGAGCGCGAAGCGCCGATAGACATCCTCCGGAGAGCCGGGGACCTCAGGCTTCTTCGCGCATCCCGCCGCCATCACCAGACCCAGACTGAGCGCCACCATCACGGTCGTCGTACGTCCGCTTTGCATCTCGATATCTCCTGAAGCCTACTGCCATGATGTTCAGTGGTTTTTCGCTGCGAGCCTTGGCTGAGATGGTACGCACTGGGTGTGCAATGCCTACATGAACAACTTATCAGCTACTTTTTCGAGGGCCTGTCACCCTCGCGAACAGGATTCTGGAGGCCAATGCCTACATGAACAGCCCTTCAGCCATTTCCAGCCCTCTCGAGCAGCGATCATACAGGGGCCGTGACTCGTGCCTACATGCACGAACCATCAGGTAGGCCTGCATGAGAGGAGAGCAATCCAAGACAAAACAGACATGTCTATCAATGCAATGATAGACATGTCTGTTTTTTTGGTTCGTCGCGGAGCTACTCGCCCGCGCGCTGCTGGTTGAGCCGGTCGTAGTGGCGGTAGCCCAGCTTGTCGAGCGCGCTCGGCGGCGCGAGGCCGATGTCCACGAGCGTCTTGATATCATACGTCCCCGCGAGGACCGGCGGCGCGTAGCTGCGGATGGCCGAAGGCGTGCGGAACTTCTCCAGCGGGAACAGCACCGCGCTGGTGTGCACATGCACGAAGTGCGCGGCGGACTGACGCTGCCAGCCCGCGACTCCGGGCGCCGTAATCACGTGGGGCGTCGCCAGGAACGTGCCGCCCGTGAGGATCTCCAGCTGCTGTCCCACCTGCGCCACGATGCAGCCCGCCGGCGCGGTGCCACGGACCTTGCGGCCCTGCGGATCCTCGTCCGTCGCGCGCGTGCGCAGATACAGCCCGCTCTTGTCATCCGGGCTCGGCGCCGGCTTGCCCTCGGGGTTCAGGAACCGGCCACCGGGCAGCAGCGTGAGCAGGTTGAAGTCCGTGTGCTCCTCGCCCCAGACGATGTCCGTGTTCACCTGCTCCGGCCGCAGCGGCAGGTACTGCAGCGCGCGGGTGATGTGCGGAGCCCGCTCGCAGAGCGCGGTGAAGGTGTCCTCGGGCAGCCCCAGCGCCACCGCCGAGCCTCGCAGCAGCTTGAGGCCCGCCTCGTGGAGCGAGCGCCCCAGCGTCACGATGCCTTCCTGGAAATACTCCGGCGCGTCGGGCGGCCAGACGTTCTCCGGATACAGCTCCGGGAACTCCATCGCCGCCACCTCGTCGTTGGGGTAGGGCGCGACGAAGTAGCACTCCTTGAAGTCCGGCTGACCATTGCCAGCGACGGCCACCTCGGTGTTCGGCGGCGTCCAGCCCCGCTGGTACCAGAGCTCCGCGCGACCGTAGGGCTTCTTCGCCTCGGCCGAGCGCGCGATGAAGGCCGCGAAGGCGTCGTAGTAGCGATGGAGCGCCTGCGTGTCGACGCCGTGGTTCTTGATGTACACGAGACCGAAGACGCCAAACGCCTCACGCAGCGCCGCCGCGGCGCGCTCGATGCGGCTCGCCTCGCCCGAGGCAAGGTCTGCAAGGTCGACAGTGGGGATGTTCAGCGAAGAGGTCTCGGCCATGGTGCCCCCAGGTTTATCGCTCCTGGCGACCAAAAGGGAGGGCCTCGTGGGTGCCACTACCCCTGGTATCAGCGCCCCTCCCCAGACAGGGCCGAACCACCAGGGCCCGCACTCACCGCACCACGGGCAGCGGGAAGCTCCAGGGCTTCCCATCCGAAGCCACCGCGTGGCCCGTCACCTCCGCCGCCCCATGGCCCTGTCGCTGCGGCTTGAACGTCGCCTGCGGATTCCTCGCGGACGCCTGCCCTCCATGGAACACCGCGAAGCGCGCGGCCACCGCCCCCACCGTCGTCAGCACGTCCGCCGCCACCTGCTTCCAGCGCTGCCGCCCCGGGAGGGCATCCACCACCAACCCCGCCACCGAGCAGGCCCGGGAGGTCTTCCAGAGCGCCCCCGAGAGGCCCTCGGACAGCGGCCGGGCGACCTCCGGGGCACGGCGAGCGTCGAGCTCCACTGCGTGCGCCATCACCACCTCCGCGGCCTTGCCCGCGAGGCGATACGGCCGCAGCACGTCCGCCTCACGCTCCGTGTGCGGCGCCAGGGACAGCAGGCTCCCCGCGCTCGCGCTCGCCGACGCCATGAAGAACAACGGCAGGGTGCGCCGCGTGGACTGCCACAGCGGCACCGCCGTGTTGTTCAGCAACACCGCCGTGTAACCGGCCAATGGCATTCCTAGCATCGCGGCCGAATACCCCGCGACCTTGCCCGTGACACCGAGCACACCTCGCGAGCGACCCAACACCAGTCCCACCGTGTTGAGTGCTCCCGACAGCGCCAGCACCCACGATCCCACGCTCATCGGTGACGTGGGCCGGAACACCCGCAGCATGTTCAGGAAGCGCGTCGGGCGGCCGAGGTCGGCGATCAACAACCCCGCGCTGACCATGTCCCCCGCGGTCCCCAAGATCCGGCAGCGCCGCGCGAGCGGCTCCATCGACTTCTCGCCAAGCACGTCGATGGCCAGCCCCAGCAGGCTCGCCGCGCCCGCGACGCCGCCCACGAAGAGATACGCGGGCACGGTGGCGATCCACACCGGCTGCTTGATGGCGGCCAGCCCGTGGTAGCTCGGCGACTCCGCGGTGTCCGCGACGAAGTGGGAAGGAACCCGAGCCTGGAACCCATGGGTCGGATTGGCGCTGTCCAGGTCCATCACCCGCTGCTGTGCGCCCTCGCCGAGCAAAGTCCCCAGGTCCGGGTTCACATTGCGGCCATCCGAGCGCCGCTGGAGCTTGTCCAGGAAGGTGTCTTCGGCGTCACGCGCGCTCATGGGTTCCCCCGGCGGCCGAGCAGCACCGCGCC
The DNA here is from genome assembly GCF_059738865.1 of Myxococcus sp. MH1. NCBI lineage: Bacteria > Pseudomonadati > Myxococcota > Myxococcia > Myxococcales > Myxococcaceae > Myxococcus > Myxococcus sp. MH1. Next base: position 5,454,981 of record NZ_AP026947.1, read on the forward strand.
CACGGCCATGGCCGCCATCCCCAGCGCCCCCACGGCCACCGCGCCCCAGGCCTGTCCGGCCTTCATCGTCGGGACGACGGGGTCGGGCGGCAGGTTGTAGACCTCCGGGCGATCCACGAGCAGGAAGAAGGCGTTGAGCCCGCCCGTCCCCGGCTGGTTCGTCGCGTCCTTCCCGTAGAGATAGGCGCTGATGATGCCCTGCGAGTGCAGCTCACGCAGGCGGTTGTCCGCGCGCTCGTGCAGCACGTCGAGGTCTCCGTAGACGATGGACTCGGTGGGACACGCCTTCGCGCAGGCTGGCGTCATGCCCTCGCCAATCCGGTCGTAGCAGAGGGTGCACTTCCAGGCCCGACCGTCATCCGGTCTCCGGTCGATGACGCCGAAGGGACAGCCCACCACGCAGTAACCGCAGCCATTGCAGACATCCGGCTGGACGTAGACCGTGTCGAACTCCGTGCGGACGATGGCGCCCGTGGGACACGCCTCCAGACACCCCGCGCGCTGACAGTGTTTGCAGACGTCCGACACCATCAACCACGAGAAGTCGCCCACGCCCGTCGAGTGGCCCGGCATCGGCACCGGCCGCTCCACGAAGGCCACGTGCCTCCAGGTCGAGCAGCCCAGATCCCCGGTCTGGTCATAGGACATCCCGGTGAAGTGGAAGCCGTCATCGGGGAGCTGGTTCCATTGCTTGCAAGCCACCTCACAGGCCTTGCAGCCGATGCACACCGTCGAATCGGTGAAGAAGCCCTTGCGACTCATGCGCTATCGCTCCTCGTCCTTCTTCTCCTGCCAGGGGACATGGTCGACGTCGCCCGCGGCGAGGCTGTCGCGTCGGTGCGGCGCCAGGTCCGAGGGCAGGGCGGGAGGCGTGGCACCCGTCGCCGCCCGGGCCCGCGTGGCGTGGCGGCCCGCGATGAGGTCGCAGGTGAGCGCCTTCGACTCCTGGATGTCCACGTTGGGGTCGGCGACGAAGCCCAGCAGCTCATTCGCCCCATCCCCGCGCGAGCGGCCCGTCACGCCCCAGTGATACGGGATGCCCACCTGGTGCACCGACGTGCCGTTGAGCTTCAGCGGACGCATTCGCTCGGTGACGAGCACGCGGCACTCCAGGTCTCCGCGCGCTGTGCGCAGCGTGGCCCAGCCGCCGTTGCTCAGCCCCCGCTCGCGCGCCAGCTCGACGGAGACCTCGCAGAACTGCTCCGGCTGGAGCTCGCTGAGCCAGGACAGCCAGCGACTCATGCCGCCCGCCGTGTGGTGCTCGGTGAGCCGGTACGTGGTGAGGATGAAGGGGTAGCGCGGGTCACCCCACGCGCGGTGGTAGGGGTTGCCCTTGCGGTGCCACTCCAGCCGCGTCGGATTGCACTGCTGCCCGTAGAGCGCGTTCTTCACCGGCGACTCCATGGGCTCGTAATGCGTGGGCAGGGGGCCATCGAGCATCCCGCTCGGCGCGAAGAGCCAGGCCTTGCCGTCGGCCTGCATGATGAATGGGTCATCTCCCGCCAGGGACTCGATGCCCTTGGCGCCGGGAGGAGGGCGATGGTCCGGAGGTCGGTCCGCGATGCAGTCGGGGACATCCTCGCCGGTCCACTTCCGCTGCGTCTCGTCCCACCAGACGTACTTCTTCCGCTCGCTCCAGGGACGGCCCTGCGGGTCCGCGGAGGCCCGGTTGTAGAGGATGCGGCGATTGGCGGGCCACGCCCAGCCCCACTCGGGCGCCACCCAGGTCTGCTCGTGCCCTGGCTTGCGGCGCGCCGGCTGGTTCACGCCCTCCGCGTAGGCTCCGGAGTAGATCCAACATCCGCAGGCGGTGGAGCCGTCGTCCTTCAGCGCGGTGAAGCCGCTCACGGGCTGGCCATCTGTCACGGTGTAGCCGTTGATCTCCCGGAGCACCGCCTCGGCGCTCGGTTCCTCGAGTGCGCCGTGGGTCGGGTAGTCCCATGTCAACTGGCGCAGGGCCTGGTCCCTGGGCGCTCCCGAGGCCGCGTACAGCCGCTTGAGCCTCCGGCCCAGGTGGAAGGTGAAGTGCAGCTCGCTGCGCACGTCCTCGCGGGGCTCCACCGCGGCGTGGTGCCACTGGAGCATCCGCTGCGTGTTGGTGAAGGAACCGTCCTTCTCCGTGTGCGCGGCGGCCGGGAAGAAGAAGACCTCCGTGCGGATGTCCTCCGTCTTCACGTCGCCGCGTTGGACCTCGGGGGCCGTGCGCCAGAACTCGGCCGTCTCGATGAGCGTGAAGTCGCGCACCACCAGCCACTCGAGCTGACGCAGGCCCTTGCGCTGGAGCGCCCCGTTCATGGATCCCACCGCGGGGTTCTCGCCCATCACGAAGTAGCCCTTGATGCGGCCCTCGGCCATGTCGACCACCGTCTGCATGTGCGAGTGATTGCCGGTGAGCCGGGGCAGGTGCCGGAAGCCGAACTCGTTCTCCTCGGTCGCCGCGTCCCCGAACCAGGCCTTCAAGAGCGAGACGACGTACTTGGGGAAGTTGTTCCACCAGCCCGTGCTGGACGTGTGGGACGCCAGGTAGTCGGCCAGGGCAGGGGACTGCGTGGCGCTCGGCATGGGCAGGTAGCCGGGCAGCAGGTTGAACAGGGTGGGGATGTCCGTGGAGCCCTGGATGGACGAGTGCCCGCGCAGCGCGAGGATGCCGCCGCCGGGCCGGCCGATGTTGCCCAAGAGGAGCTGGAGGATGGTCGCGGTGCGGATGTACTGCACGCCCACCGAGTGCTGCGTCCAGCCCACCGCGTAGCAGAACGCCGTGGTGCGCTCGCGGCCGGAGTTGTCGCAGAGCGTCTGGGCGACCTTCAGGAACTGCTCCTCGGGGACGCCGCAGACCTTGGCGACGATGGCCGGGGTGTAGCGCTGGAAGTGGCGCCGGAGGACCTGGAACACACAGCGCGGGTGCTGGAGCGTGGGGTCCTTGATGGCCTCGGTGATGAGGGTGGCGTGCGTCTCGCCTTCACCCGCGCCGGGCTCCGCGTAGAGTTCCTTGTGGCCGGACGCGGGAGTGGGGCCCTCGACGCCCTCGTAGCTCCAGGAGCTGACGTCGTACTTGTTCTCCTTCGGCAGGAAGCCACTGAAGAGCCCGTCCAGGTCCTCCGTGTCCTGGAAGTCCTCGCGCACCAGGTTGGCGGCGTTGGTGTAGTGGACGACGTACTCCTTGAAGTAGCGCTCGTGCTCGAGCACGTAGCGCACGAGCCCTCCCAGGAACGCGATGTCCGAGCCGACACGGATGGGCACGTGCTGGTTCGCCACGGCGCTGGTGCGCGTGTAGCGAGGATCCACGTGGATGACCGTCGCCCCCCGGGCCTTGGCCTCCATCACCCACTGGAAGCCCACCGGGTGACACTCGGCCATGTTGGAGCCCTGGATGAGGATGCAGTCAGAGTTCCGCAGGTCTTGTTGGAAGGTCGTGGCTCCGCCACGTCCCAGCGTGATGCCCAGACCGGGCACCGTCGATGAGTGTCATATGCGGGCTTGATTCTCCACCTGGACGATGCCGAGGGCGGTGAAGAGCTTCTTGAGGAGGTAGTTCTCCTCGTTGTCGAGCGTGGCGCCGCCCAGGTGCGCGAGGCCCAGCGTGCGCTGGACGCTGAAGCCGTTGACGTCGGTGTCCTCCCAGGTCTCGTCGCGGGTGCGCTTCACGCGCTCGGCGACCATGTCCATGGCCTGCTCCAGCGGGAGGCGTTCCCACCCGGTGCCGCCAGGACGGCGGTAGAGCACGTGCTGGACGCGGTGGGTGCCGGTGACGAGCTGGAAGGTGGCGGAGCCCTTCGGGCACAGGCGGCCCCGGGAGATGGGCGAGTCGGGGTCGCCCTCGATGTCGATGATGCGCTCGTCCTTGACGTAGATGTCCTGTCCGCAGCCCACGGCGCAGTAGGGGCAGACGGATTTGACGACGCGGTCCGCGCGAGCGGTGCGGGGCTCCAGCGTCCGGCTGCGCTCCGTCATGGCCGTATCACCGAGCGCCTTGACGTCGCCGCGCGCAATTTGACGCAGCACGGGCCAGCGGAGCATCAGATCGAGGATTCCCACGGCGGACCTCCCGGTCGGCGTCATGCCGGCGCGCGTCCGGATGATGGGGGCGAGCGCGCATGAAACAGTGGCTCTGAGCGGCGCGGTCACCCGCACACGTCAGGGGCCTGACGGTTCCGAGGATGAGTTGTCTTCAGTTGGATGGCTGTTTCAGGTCGACCCCGCACCCGGCTGTCGTCATCCCCCGCACCGCACGGGAATGAGAGTCGTTCCGTCGGACACCCTTCGGGTTGTTGCTGAACATTGCGCTGATTATCGTGCGTGGATGCGAGCAGAGATTCCGCGGATAGGCATTCCCTATCCGTCTGACATCAGCCCGGATGCGGAGGCCTGTCGCGCGCACACCTCGCGGTGGCCGTCATCGACTTCATGGCCTGGGGCCTCATCTTCGACGCCCCGTTCGACGGACCGCTGGGCCGAAACATCGAGGCCAGCCGCGCCTTCGAGGAGGCCGTTACAGCGACTCCGAGCAGCTCCGCTCCAAGGACGGCGCGTGGCCATGGGGCTCGCTGCTCCACCCTTCTCGGGAGCAAGCCAAGGCGTCGTGACGACAGCCAACAGGAGGGTTCCATGCACAGCCGCGTTCCTCGAATCGACCTTCGCTACGTCGCGGGCATCAGCCCTGACGTCGAGGCCACTCGGGCGCATACCCTGCATTGGCTAGCCTTCCAGGGACTCATCGTCCAGCCCGAAGCCCTGCGGACCTATGACGCGAGCCGGTTCGACCGGCTGTCCGCGAGGATGTGTCCGAACAGCCGGGGGGCGGGCCTCGACCTGGTGAGCGACTGGATGGGGTGGCTCTTCGTCTTCGACGACCAGTTCGATGGACCGATCGGCCTCGACCTCGAGGCGACCCGCGCCGTGCTGGACGAACTGTTGGCGGTGATCCAGGGCTCGGCCCCCCAGCGGTACCCCTCATCGCGCCTTGGCGCCGCCCTGCTGGAGTTGTGGGGGCGTTCGACCGCTGGCGCGAGTGCGTCCTGGAAGGCACGGTTCACCCAGGACCTCGCCGGGTACTTCGAGTCGTACTACCAGGAGGCGCGTGAGCGCACGCAAGGATGGCCCGTGGACCTCGAGACCTATCTGCGCACGCGACGGCTCTCGATCGGCGTCCTGCCGAGCCTCGACATCTGTGAACGCTCCGAGGGACTCGACGTTCCGCCCGCCGTGCATGGCACGGAGGACATGACGACGCTGCGCTCGCTGTGCACGGACGTCGTGGTGATGGTCAACGACATCTATTCAGCGCCCAAGGAGGCCGCGAGCGGGCAGATGCACAACATGGTGCTCCTCCAGATGCATCACGAGGGCTGTGGGCAGGCCGCCGCCATGGACCAGGTCGAGGGTGAGATCGCGAAGCGGGTCGAGACCTTCGCCGCCGTGGAGCAGCGGATACGACAGGGCGTCCAGTGCATCGAGACCTGGAGCGTCATCGACCGCGACATCGCCGCGATCAAGAACCTGATGCAAGGCACCACGGACTGGACCCGCGAGACGGCTCGCTACGCACAGCCGTCTCAGGGGGCTCGGGAGAGGGTGACGGGATAGGTCCTCGTGTCGCGCCGGATGATCAGGATGGCGGGGCTGCCCGGCGCCCCCAACTCACGCTCACGTGCCTCTCCCGCCGTCAGCACCGTGGCGCCATCAATGGACTGGACGATGTCTCCCACGCGAAGCGCATCGCCGTGCATGCTCTCGAGCACGCCGCGCACCAGGACGTCGTCTCCGGCCATCCCGAAGAAGATGCCCAGCCGCCCCGGCTCGATGCGCGGTGGGCCCAGCTTCCAGTCGCCCACATCCTGGCTCTTTCCCACCGCCAGCGTGAGCTTCTTCTCCGCGCGCTCCGTCTTCTCGCTCCAGGCGATGAGCCGGTGCTGGCCCGGCGCGACATCCTCCACCCGGAACCGCCCATCCGCGCCCGTGGGCGCCGAGGTCAGGCCATCCACGTCCACGAACGCCTGGGCAATGGGCTTGCCTGCCTTGTCGACCAGCCGGCCCGAGATGGCACTGCCCGGCTCCACCACGACGTCGACCGGGGTCGTCTGGCCCGCAACGCTCATCGTGTCCGCCTTGCCCGCGCGACCGTCGGGCAGCGTCACGGACACCGTCACGGCGCCTGGGTTGACGTCCTCGACCACGAAGCGATCTCCCGCGAGCTCCAGCTCCTGTCGCGACAGGAAGTCGTCCTCGCTCTTCGTCGCGGAGACCACCAGGCGGAAGCCCTCGATGCTCCGGCCTCCCGCCGAGCGGACCGCCCCCGTGAGCCGCCCTCCGGGCTGGAGCTGGATGACCAGCGACCTCTGCGTGGCCGGCACGGAGGGCAGGTCGCCCCGGCGCCCGCCATTCGTAGCCCAGATGTGCAGCGGCTGGGTGCCCAGTGAGTCGGCGACCAGCGTCACCTGTCCCGAGGCATCCGTGGAGTCCTCGAGGAAGATCTCGTTCTTGCCCGCCTCCGCCCCCATGACGGTGGCCGAGACACTCGGCGCGCCATTGGGTTCCAGCACCGTGACGGAGAGGGGACGCTCCGCCTCGCGGACCTGCAGGTCCACGCGCTCGGTCGCGCCCGCCTTCAGGTCGACGACCTTCTCCTGGTCGCTGTTCTGGTTGCCCACGTCGACGAGCCATGCGGCGACGCGGTAGCGCCCGGCTCGCACTCGCATGCTCCAGTTGCCGTCCGCCGCGGTGGGGATCTGATGTGCCTCCGTGCGCGCCGTGTCCGCGAGCTGCGCGAAGACCGTCACGGCCGCCGTGGGCACGCGCCCGTCCGCGAGCTTCACGGTTCCCTCGAGCGTGCCTTCGCCCCCCAGCTTGAGCTTCACCTGATGTGTCTGGCCGGGGCTCACCGCCACGCGCTCGCGGACATGGAGCTGACTGCCCGGCCGGCGCGCGGCGACGAAGACGTCACCCGGCGGGACGTCCTCGAGAACGAAGGCACCCTGTGCATCCGTCACCGACGTGAGCACGCCTTCCATGGGCATCATCCGCCAGCGACGCTCGGGGGTGACCTGGATTCCCGCGAGAGGTTGGTCGCTGTCGTCGACGACCGTGCCCTCGATGCGCCCATTGGCGTCCAGTTCGGCCAACATCTCGAAGCGCTGACCCGCGAGCACCGTGATGCCTTCTCGCCGCAGAACCCGGAAGCCCTTCGCCCGGACCGTCACCGAATAGGAACCCGGTGCGAGGTTCCCCGCATCGAAGCGTCCGTCCGTGCCGCTCGTGGCGCTCGCGACCTCGGCGGGGGCGGCGTCGAAGGTCGCCACCATGGTGCCCGGGGCGATGGACACCGTGGCTCCCGCGATGGGCACGGAGGTGCCCTTGCCGCGCACGATTCCCGTGAGAGACGCGGCGGCGCCCAGTCGGATGCGGACGTCACGGAGGGTCATCCCCGCGCCGACGACCGCGCGCTCCCGCGCGGTGCCCGTCAGCGCATCCAGCCGCGCCGACACTTGATAGACGCCCGGGGGCACATCGAGCGAAAACCCACCGCCCGCGCTGGTTTCCGTCTCGAACGTCTCGCCCATGCCCGTGGCCGTGACGCGAGCCCCCGCCGCCGGCTTGCCCTCCGGCAGCTCGACGAATCCCTCGATGAAGGCCGAGCCATCGAGCTCGACGACGAGTCCGGAGGCCGGAGCCTGGACCCGGGCGATGCGCCGGGTCGAGTGGGCGGGCGCCGTGACCTCGAGCTGGTATTCGCCGGGCGTGAGTCCTTCGCAGCGGAAGAGGCCGCGCTCGTCGGCCGAGGCTTCGTGACGTTCCTCCTCCGGAACGGAGGTGGTCGCGACGGAGGCGGAGGCCAGCACCGTGCGCGGCGTGAGCGTGAGCCTCGCGAGAGGGACGGGGGCCTTCGAGGCGCGCTCGACGACCGAGCCCGACAAGGTCACACCCTCGCCAAGGGTGAGGCGTACGGGCGTGAGTGCCTCGCCACGAGGACGGGTGAGCGACAGCCTCGCGGTGGCGAACCCCCGCGCCTTCGCGGTGACGAGGTACGGACCGGGCCTCGCGGGGAGTCGCAGCGTGCCCGTGGCGTCCGTGGTTCCTCGCCCCGCGACGAACCACGTGGGGCGGCCTGTCTCAGGTGAACGCGGCCCCTGGACGTAGAGCGATACCTGCGCTCCCTCGACGGGCCGCGAGCTTCCGCGGACTTCGACCTGGACGGCTCCTTCCTCCTCGCGCATCGCTTCGGCGACCGGAGGTGTCCCTGTCGCGGGAGCCTGGGCCACGGTCCCTCGCGAGGTGGAGGGTGGCGCAGGCTTCGCCTTGGCCGACTCACCACGAAAGGCGGAGTCGGACGCGGCGGGAATCGAGGCGTCTCCCCCCTCTGTCGACGCCGCGCGCCAGATGAAGAGCACACCCACGAGCGCCAGGCCGATCGCCACCGCGAAGACAGTCTTTCGACTCATTGTCCCTCCCGCGCTCATTCTCTCGCCAGACGGACCGGGAGTGCCAGTCCCTCGGCTGTTCGCCGCGACGTTGCAGGAACTCCGAGCGCTCGTGACTCGGCGAAGACCGCATCCGACGAGCTTCGAGGTGGGCCTCGACAGGCCACGGAAGGCACCGAAGCGGCGCGTGCAGCGGCAAGGTGCCCGGCCGATGGACTTCTCCTTTCGCGGCTCCCTCTCGTTACCTATGTCGTCGTGCTGGCTCAGGCCCGCTCGAAGGATGGAGGAATCCGATGCAACCGGTGCGACATGTCCGGGTGAAGGTGTGCTGCATCTCGTCGCGCGAGGAGGCGAGACTCGCGGTGGAGTGGGGCGCCGATGCACTGGGGCTCGTCTCCAGGATGCCCAGCGGTCCCGGTGTCATCGATGAAGCGCTCATCACCGAGCTCGCCGTCACCACACCTCCCGGTGTCTCCACCTTCCTGCTGACCTGTGAAGAGGACGCCGAGCAGCTCATCTCCCAGGTCCGTCGCACCCGCGTGAACACCGTGCAGTTCGTCGACAGCCTTCCGGTGGAGACACTGCGGCGGCTGCGCGCGGCGCTGCCCGCTGTGAAGCTGGTGCAGGTGGTCCACGTCGTCGATGCCGCGTCCGTGGAGGAGGCTTGTGCCGTCGCTCGCGAGGTGGATGCCTTGCTGCTCGACTCCGGCAACCCGTCCCTCGCGGTGAAGGAGCTGGGTGGCACCGGCCGCGTGCACGACTGGTCCCTCAGCCGGCGCATCCGTGAGGCGGTCGCCGTCCCTGTCTTCCTGGCCGGGGGCCTCAAGCCCGAGAACGTGGCGGAGGCGATTCAATCCGTGGGACCGTTCGGCCTGGACGTGTGCAGCGGACTGAGGACTTCGGGGGCGCTCGACGCCGACAAGCTCCAGCGCTTCATGCGCGCGGTGCGGGCCGCCGAAGGCTGAGTCGACGCGGGAAGGGCCCAGGGGAGGACAGCGGGCCTGGGCCCTCGGGCGATACCGGGCCTCCGCCAGCCTGCCTATCTCCCGCTTCCCACCGTCCCCAGCGAGGTAGCCCCATGTCGGACCGTCCCGCGACGCTCGTGCTGTCTGGTGGTGGAGGCAAGGGCGCCTTCCAGGTGGGCGCCGAGCGGGTGCTGCGTGAGGTGCATGGCTTCCGCTGGGAGCGCGTCTTCGGCGTCTCCGTGGGCGCGCTGAACGGCGCCGTCATCGCCCAGCGCGAGTACGAGCGCCTGACGGACCTCTGGATGAACCTCCGCGAGTCGGACGTGTACCGGAGATTCCCCTGGCTCGTCGTCGCCCTGCGCATCGGCCTGCTCAACAAGCTGGGCATCCATGACAACACGCCCTTGAGAGATCTGGTCGAGCGCAACCTCGCCGGAAGGCCCTTCGCCATCCCCGCCCACGTGGGCCGCGTGTCGCTCACCTCGGGGCAATACGAGCTGGTGTCGAGCGACGCGAGCGACTTCCTCTCCGCCGTCTGGCAGAGCGCGACCATGCCCGTCATCTGGGAGCCCATCGGTCCCCAGGCCATCGTCGACGGAGGCCTGCGCAACGTGACGCCGCTGGGCGACGCGCTCGGGTACTCGCCCACGGAGATCGTCGTCATCGCCTGTTCTTCCTCGCGACTGGAGCCCGTCCGCCATCCCGCCAACATCCTGGACGTGGCCCGTCGGAGCCTCACGGACATCACCCTCAACGAAATCCTGATGAACGACGTGGATGTCTTCGTGCGCATCAATGACATGGTGAGACAGGCCCATGAGCAGGGGACGTCGCTCCGCGCCCCGGACGGCAAGCCGTATGTCTATTGCCGCATCACCGTCATCGAACCCACCGCGCCCATGGGCGATACGCTCGACTTCTCCCCGGAGATGATTCGCATGCGCCTGCGCCACGGCGAGGACCGGGCCCGCGCGGTGATGCGGCCGACAGGCGTGGGCCCCGGAGAGCGCATGCCCCCGCGCATCGCCGCCCAACTGGAGCCCATCCTCCATTCCTGAGCCGCCATTTCGAAATGTGGGGGCGGCTGGCTACGATGCCTCCCGCCCTGCCGCAACCGGGGCGCGGGAGGAGCACGGTGGGTGAGCTTCAGCGAGTGGCGGTGTCCGGACCTGGCGCGGAGGACTCCGCGACCGAGCGCCTCGCAGCCCTGGTCCGTCGGGCGCAAGGCGCCTCGGAGGAGGAGCGAGGACTTCTGGCCGAGGACATCAACACGCTGCTGCTCCAGTTGCCCTCCGCGCCCGACCCCCAGCGCAGCGCGACGCTGGTGCGCTCCTACCTGGAGACACATGCCCTGGCGGGGCTCGGCACGCCGACGATGCCGTCGACCATCGCCGCCACCCAGGCGCTGCTGAGCCTGGGCTACCCCGATGCGCTCACGCTGACACCCGAGGAACTCGACGCCCTGCGCCAATGGCAACGGCAGCGCTTCGCGGTCCCCTGGCTCATCCTCCTCGTGACGTTGTTCGGGGTCATCCTCGTCCAGCTCTTCCTCCTGACCATGGGCTCGGAGAACGCGCTCTTCGTCCGCTTCAACGCGACGCTCCGGGCCCTGTCCGGCGAGCCCCCGGCGCCGCCCACCCTCATGGAGCTCCATGAGGAGCTCGTGCGGAACTCGGCCTACCGATTGCTGTTCGCCCAGTTCGTCGCGGGCGCGGCGGCCTTCTTCTACTCGGTGACCGCGGGCCGTCGGCGCGGAGGCCGGGCCCGCGCGCGACGCGTCTTCCTGACGCTGGCCGGAGTCGGAGCGGCCATGGCCCTGTTCCAGCTCCCCGCGAACGGGTGGATCGCCGCCACCACCTTCACCGCCGCCGCGGGCGCCTTCTTCTGCGCCGCCAGGCTGAAGCCGACCTGAAGGGGCCGTGACCGGCGACTCGTGACGTCTCTGTTGAAGATTACGTCGGACACCTGATGTACACGGTTCTCATGACCTTCAACTTGATGCGGTATCTACCGCTTTCCATTCTTCCCATGCTGTTGGGCTGTGGAACCCCCGCCGACGAGAAGCCCGCCGCGGTGCTGATGACGCGCGCGCAGGCCCTGATGACGGGGACTCCGGCGTCCACGGGCGTGCTGGCGTTCCTCAACAGCCGCTCGACGACGGTGGCCGTGCTGGACAACGAGGTGCCGCTCAACGCGCTCACCGCGCAGAGCCTGGTTGCGTACCGCAACGGGCCGGACGGCATCGAGTCCACGGCGGATGATCGCCACTTCGTCTCCATCGCCCAGGTGGACGCGGTTCCGCAGGTGGGCCCGGCCGCGCTGGAGGCGCTGGAGGCCTATGTCCGGGGCACCGGCCGCGTGGAGATGCCGCTGGACGAGCAGGTCGGCATCTTCCACGGCATCGCGTTCAACCTCGCCGAGGCCCGCCGGGTCATCGCCGCCGCGAACTCGGCGCCTCTCAACGTCCTGCAGGGCACCGTGGGCCTGAGCGCGGCCCAGGCGCAGGCCATCATCGACGCGCGCCGCATCGACCATCTGGTGGAGTTGTCCCGCCTGCCGTTCATGGATGGCGCGGGGCTGCAGGCGCTGAAGAACCACGTCGCGCTCGCGCCGGAAGGTGACCCGTGCACCGGGCCGAACACGTGTCAGGCGGGCCTGTCGTGCACGGGCCTGGCCTTCGGAGGTCCCATCGCCTACGGCCGCTGCCGCAACACGGCGTACGTGCCGGGCGACGGCGACAGCTGCTCCGTGCTGCGTCCGTGTGCCGCGGGCCTGACGTGCTCGGGGCCCCAGTCCGGCGCGGAGGACGGGCTCTGCCGTCCGTCGTGGATGGCGGGCACGTTCACGAACCACGCGGACCTGTCGCTGCCGGCCTCGACGACGACGCCCTGGGTGTCCACGGTGGGCGTGGTGGGGCTCGCGACCGTGCCCGAGGACATCACCGTGGAGCTGGACCTGGTGCACGCCCAGCCGTCGAAGCTGGTGCTGACGCTCGAGGACCCGGGTGGTGAGACGGCCCTGCTGTGGGACGGCCCCAACGAGGGCGTGCCCCCGGCGCGCATCCCCGTGACGCGGGGCATCCCGCGCGACGGCACCATCAACGGCAAGTGGCTCCTGCGCATCTCCAACCCCACGGGGCAGGGCAGCGGCACGCTCCGCTCGTGGTCCGTGAAGCTCACCAGCCGCTGGGACTGAGGTCGGAGGGAACCTCCGGGGCCGCGCGGGTGTCCGCGCCCGCGCGCGCCTCCACTCAATACGTGGCAGGGACGCCGCTGCTCTTGGCCTGAGCGGCAGGCACCGCCGCGGCCGTCGCGCTCCGCAGCTCGGGAACCGTCGAATCCCCTCGCGCATCAGATGGCGGTGAAGGGACTTCCGGAGCCTCATTGAGCTCCTTGTAGAAGCGACGGCCGATGAACACGCCCAACACCAACGACAGGACCAGGCCCGCGGCGGACACCGCGGTCATCACCGTGCGTCCCTGGGCCAGCCCGCTGCCGAACTGCGCGGTGAGGAAGGTGCCGGGAATGGTGCCGAGCATCACCCCGGCCACCGAGGGCCAGAACCGCGCGCCACTGGCGGCGGCCGCGGCCAGCATCACGTCGGTGGGGCACAGCGGGTTGATGCACATGGTGAACGAGAAGAGGAAATCGTTGCGCTTCGCCGCGCGCACGAGCGCCGGGTACTTGCCGCCGGCCAGGCGCTTCATCGGCCGGGTCCCCAGCTTGCGTGCCAGCACGAAGAGCAACATGGCGGCCAGGAAGCTGCCCGTTAGTGAATAGAGGGTCGCTGCGAGCGTCCCGAACATCATCCCGCCCACGGCGGTCATGAGCTGCCCGGGCAGCAACGTCAGGGGACGTACGGCGAGGAAGGCGATGTATGCCAAAGGCGCCGCATCACCCAGTGGGGCCAGCAGATCCGAGAGATGTCGCTGGTCGATGAAGTCCGGCCCCAGGAGCCGGAGCGTCAACAGTCCACCCACGGACACGAGCATCGGGGCCAGGACCCGAAGCCATGTCTTCGCACCCTGCGCCACGCAACGCCTCCCCGCGGCACGAGAACGCGCGCCGCGGGCATGAAAGTGAGTGTCGGTTCGGGAATCGGCAATGCGGAGGGAATTGTTTTCAACAAGAGAGCGTCCTGCCGGGCATGCCTCCGCCGGGAAAGTAAGCAGGGCGAGCTTGACGAACCCACCGGAATCATTGGGGTTTTGGTGTGGTGGGTCAGGCGAGAACGGCTGGCGGTGTACGGAGCTTGCTTGCATCGGGGCGCTTCCGTCCCAAGGTTTCAGGCAAGGGGCAATCGCGGTGAGGGATGGGGGCAGGCAGCCAAGAGAGGAGAGGGCGCAATGTCGGACAAGGACAACAAGGGCAGCATGACGGTGGCCGAGGCGGGCCGTAAGGGTGGCGAGACGGTCCGGAACGAGCGAGGTCGCGAGTTCTACGAGACCATCGGTCGCAAGGGCGGAGCGACGGTGAAGGCGGAGCGAGGTCGCTCGTTCTACGAGGAGATTGGCCGCAAGGGCGGCGAGACGGTGAAGGCCGAGCGCGGCGCCAAGTTCTACGAGGAGATCGGCAAGAAGGGTGGCGACCGGGTCAAGGCCACCCGAGGGCCGAACTTCTACGAGGAGATTGGCCGCAAGGGTGGGCAGAAGGTGAAGAAGCTCATCGAGGAGGGCAAGCGCGCGGCCCGGGCCGCGATGGCGGCGACGCCGGAGGGCTCCGCGCCGCAGCAGGAGGGCTCCACGCCTCCGGCGGCTCCCTCCGGTGAGACGGCGGGCCCCGGCCAGAACGAGTAGCGTGGCCAACGGCACGCGGACCCGGTAAGACGGCCCGCGTGTACCTGGTCATCACGTTCCTCGAGCAGGTGGAAGGCACCGAGCGAGCCATCCGTCGGCTCCGGGAGTTTGGAATCCCGGAGCCGCTGGTGGTCCGAGCTCGCAGCGCGGCCGCGGCGCTGTCCGCCGAAGTCCCCGTGTTCGCGGGGCTTCGCAGTCTGGCCCTCGGAGCGGACGAGGACCGGGTGTTGTTGGTGAGCACCCTGCCTGGCGTGTCGGCCGAGGAGATGGAGCGGATGATCCAACGTGTCCAGCTGGAGATGGACGCGGATGATCCCCCGATGGGTCGGCTGGTGGCCCTCCCGGTGATCGCCGCCCCCACCCACCGGCGCTCGTGACGAGCGGGGCGTGGCCGGTGTAAGCAAGCCCCGTGCAAGCGCTGCTCGTCTTCCTCGCCATCGCGGCGCTCTCCCTGCTCGCATCGAGTCCGGCGTTGGACCCGGGGCGTTTCCCCGCGCTGGCGCGGCTGGCGGCGGGGGGATTCCTGTTCCTGTTGTTCGGCGTGGTGTTGGGGCCCTCGGCGGCGGGGGTGCTGTCCGCGGAGGACGTGCAGCTGATGCGCCCGGTGATGGCGCTGGGGCTGGGCACCGCGGGCGTCATCCTGGGGTTGAACCTGGAGCCCCGGCTGCTGCGGCTGTTGCCCCGGCCGGTGTACGCGGCGGCGCTGGCGCACTCGGGCACGGCGTTCCTGTTCGTGGCGGTGCCGCTGGTGGTGCCCCTGATGCTGACGTCGCGGCCGTCCGTGGTGGCGGCGGTGGGGGCGGCGTCGCTCCTGGGCGCGGCGGCGAGCCTGTCCTCCGGACACTTCGCGGTGCTGGCGTACCGGGGCGGGCGGATGGACCGGGCGCGGGGGCTGGGCGTGGCGCTGCTGACGATGCTCGACGACGCGCTGGGGCTGGCGGTGCTGGCGGTGGCGCTGGTGCTGGGCGCGGGCTCCAACGCGGGGGAGGGGCTGGGGCTGGTGTGTCTGGCCATGCTGCTGGGCGTCCTGTGCGGCGCGTTGCTGGCGTTCCTGACGCGGGCGATGAAGGACCCGGCGGAGCTGACCACGGTGACGTTGGGCATGGTGGCGCTCGTGGGCGGCGCGGCGGCGTACCTGCGGGTGTCGGCGCTGCTGGCGGGCGTGGCGTGTGGGGCGACGCTGGCGCTGGTGGGCGGGCGCACGGTGGAGCGGGTGGCGCGCGCGCTGGGGCGGGTGGAGCGGCCGGTGTTCCTGGTGGTGGTGTTCCTGGTGGGCAGCGGGCTGTACACGCGCGACTGGGCGGCCTGGGCGCTGGTGCCGGGCTTCGTGGGGCTGCGGTTCCTGGGGAAGGTGGTGGGGGGACGGATGGCGCAGCGGCTGGCGCGGGGCGTGTTGGAGCTGCCGCCCCGGGTGGGCTACGCGCTCATCGCGCAGGGCGGGCTCGCGCTGTGCCTGGTGGCCGAATACGAGTTCCTGGTGCCGGGCACATTGGCGCGCCGGGTGTTGGACGTGGTGGTGGTGGGCGCGGTGGTGAACGAGCTGCTCGCGGGACCGGCGTTCCGCCAGGTCCTCTCGCCACCGCCGCCGCGTGAGCCTCCGGAGTCCGCGAGCGTGGGGGTGGCCACATGAGGGGCGCGGTGCTGCGGTTGCTGCTCCTGGTGGGGCTGCTGGCCATCATCAGCCGCGCCCAGGTGCTGCGCGAGGACGCGGGCACGCCGGTGACGCTGGCGGCCGGCGCGCTGCTCTTGTGCGGCCTGTTCGCGGGCAAGGTGGCCAAGGGGCTGGGGCTGCCCCGGCTCACGGGCTACCTGCTGGTGGGCGTGGCGGTGGGGCCGTACGCGTTGGGCTTCATCCCGGGCGAGGGCGTCAAGGGGTTGGACCTGGTGAAGGGGCTCGCGGTGAGCCTCATCGCGCTGGTGGCCGGCACGGAGCTGCGGCTGGGGCTCATCCGCCGCGTGGGCGCGAGGGTGGCGCTCCTGTGCGCCGCGGTGTGCGGCGTGACGTTCGCCGTGTGCTTCGGGGCGACCTTCGCGCTCAAGCCGCTGCTGCCGTTCCTGGCGCCGATGTCCTGGCAGCAGGCGCTGGCGGTGAGTGCGCTGGTGTCCACGGTGGTGGTGTCGTTCTCGCCCACGGTGACCATCGCCATCGTCCAGGAGACGAGCGCGCGGGGCTCCTTCACGGAGTTCCTGATGGCGCTGGTCATCATCGGCGACCTGTTCGTCATGGTGGCGTTCGCGCTGGCGGCCGGCGTGACGCGGGCGAGCTTCGGCGGCGGGCTGGACGTGACGGGCCTGTTGAGCGGGGTGGGGTGGGAGCTGTTCGGCTCGGTGGTGGTGGGCGGGGTGCTCGCGGTGGTGATGCTCCTCTACATGCGAGGAGTGAAGCAGGAGCTGCCGCTGTTCCTGGTGGGACTGTCCTTCGCGGCGGCGGAGGGGGGCACGCGGCTGCACCTGTCCCCGCTGCTGGTGTCGCTGGCGGCCGGCGCGCTCATCGCCAACCTGGACGAGCGCGAGGGGGAGCGCATCCACCACGCCATCCAGCGCGCGGGGCTGCCGGTGTTCGCGCTCTTCTTCGCGGCGGCGGGCGCGGGGTTGAAGCTGGACGCGTTGATGACGGTGGGGCCGGCGGCGCTGCTCCTGGTGGTGCTCCGGGGGCTGGCCATCTGGTTCGCCTGTCGACGCTTCGCCCCCACGGATGACCCGCGGCTGAAGGAGTACCTGTGGATGGGGCTCATCTCGCAGGCGGGCGTGACGTTCGGCCTGGCGGCGCTGGTGTCGCGCACGTTCCCGACCTTCGGGCCCCAGGTGGAGGTGCTCATCGTCGCGATGATCACCGCGCACGAGCTGGTGGGCCCGGTGTTGACGCGACGTGCACTGACGGCCAGTGGCGAAGTCAGGACGGACGAGGCACAGGGAACCGCGTAGGCTTTTGGGCCGCACGCAGGAGGGACACACGAATCATGGCCGCACCCATCCTCGAGGTGGACATGGAGCACCCGTCGCCGCGCCACATCCAGCGCGCGGTGGAGGTGCTCGAGCGCGGCGGGCTCATCGCCTACCCGACGGACACGTACTACGGCATGGGCTGTGACCTGGGCTCGAAGAAGGCCATCGAGCGGCTCTACCAGCTCAAGGGACGCGACAAGAAGAAGCCCCTGTCCTTCCTCTGCCCGGACCTGTCGGACGTCGCCCGTTACGCTCACGTCAGCAATTTCGCGTATCGGACGATGAAGGGTCTCACTCCAGGTGCGTTCACCTTCATCCTCGAGGCGACGCGGCTGGTGCCCGATTTGATGATGTCGAAGCAGAAGCAGGTCGGCATCCGGGTCCCGGATGCCCCCCTGGCGCGCGAGCTGACGCGTGCACTGGGGCGCCCCCTGGTGACGACGTCGGTGAGCAATACGGACGGTGAGCCGCTCACGGACGCGCGGGAGATCAAGGACGCGTTCGGGCATGGCCTGGAGCTCATCCTCGACGGAGGCGTGACATTGAACGAACCGTCGACAGTGGTTTCACTCATCGGCGACACGCTTGAAATCCTCCGGCAGGGCAAGGGTAGGCTGGAGGACTGAAACTCGAACAAGAGGGGGGCCGCCGTGGAATCAGGGGCCGCGGAGCCAACGCGAACGGACATGCCGCAGCAGGTTCCGTCGCTGATGAGGTTGCTATTGCTACTGTTGTTCCGCCCGGTGGACCTGCACTACAGGCTCCGCGCGGCGGGAATCCTCGCGCCCGGGGGGCGCATCGGCCAGCTGTGGCGTGAGCAGGCCAATGGCGGCCGGGCCGCGGGGCTCTACGTCCGGCGGATGTTGTTGATGCTGGTGGTGGGCTCGCCGCTGGTGACGGGGCTGGTGGGGCTGGGGTTGTACTGTGCCGGCATTCCACTTCGCGGCGGCTGGGCGGTGTCCGCGTTGTGTTGTTCGGCGGTGGGTCTGGCCCTCGCGCAGGTGTCGGGGCTCGCGGCCGGGGTGATGTTGGGCTCCTTGGCGAGCCTGTCCATGCTGGTGGGGTTGCACGCGACGGCGGCGGGGGCCTTCGGGCCGGTGCTCGGGGGCGCGGCGGGGGTGGCGGTGGGCATCTGCCTGGGCATGGTGTCCGGGCTGTCGGTGGGCAGCATCGCGAGCATCAGCGGCGGGCGGGGTCCGTCGGTGTGGCGGGTGCAGGTGGCGGCCATCGTCACCAGCGTGGTGCCCATGTTGGTGTGGAGCCGGCAGGCCAACGTGTCGTTCGCGGGCGCGGTGGCGGCGTCGGCGCTGGTGGCCTTCCTGGTGAGCGCGTTCCGGTTGCCGCTGTACGCGCTGGAGGTGCTCGCGTCGGCGGTGGCGTACGCGGTGGAGCGGTGGACGGGGCGCCCGACGTTGCACTGGGTGCCGGTGCGCCATCACAACCTGAGCTACCTGCCGCACCCGTTCCTGAGCCGGCACCTGGCGCTGGCGGTGCGCTCGCGGCCGGCGGAGGTGCTGGCGGTGGCGGATGCCTGCCTGCGCTCGCCGGGCAACATCCTGGTGGGCTGGCCGTGGGTGGTGCAGGCGCTGGAGCGCGCCTCGACGACGGAGGGCGCGGCGGGCGGGCCCCATGGCTGAGGGGCGCGCCCGGGAAGTTGGGGGCGTTGGATTGCCTCGGCGCGAGGCTCCGCTAGCCTGAAGGCCATGGAAGGGTTGCTCGACGCGTTCATCGCGTTCATCCGCGCCGAGCGCGGGCTGTCCGGCAAGACGGTGGATGCCTACGCCGCGGACCTCACCGCGTACTTCGAGGACCTGCGCGGGCGCGGCGTCGACGATGTGACGCGGGCGCGCCAGGAGGATGTGACGGCGCACCTGTCGGCGCTGACGAAGGGCGGCCTGGGCAAGCGCAGCCAGGCGCGACACCTGGCCGCGCTGCGCGGCTTCCACCGGTTCCTCGTCGCGGAGCGGCTGGCGGACAAGGACCCGACGGAGGACGTGGACACGCCGCGCTCGGCGCGCAAGCTGCCCTCGTTCCTGACGCTCGAGGAGGTGGAGCAGCTGCTCGCCGCGCCGGACGAGGGCTCTCCCGCGGGGCTTCGGGACAGGGCGATGCTGGAGGTGCTCTACGCCACGGGGCTGCGCGTCAGCGAGCTGTGCGGCCTGGGCGTCAACGACGTGCAGCTCAGCGCGGGGTATCTGGTCGCGAAGGGCAAGGGCGCCAAGGAGCGCGTCGTCCCGTTGGGGCGCGTGGCGGTGGAGAAGGTCCGCGAGTACCTGGCCGGCTCGCGTCCGGCGATGCTCGGGCGGCGTGAGGCGCGGGCGCTGTTCGTGACGCCCCGGGGCTCAGGCTTCACCCGGCAGGGGTTCTGGAAGCTCATCAAGCGCTACGCCCTGAAGGCGGGCATCCTCAAGCCGCTGTCTCCGCACAAGCTGCGGCACTCGTTCGCCACGCACCTGGTGGAGCGCGGCGCGGACCTGCGGGCCGTGCAGCAGATGCTCGGTCACGCGGACCTGGCCACGACGCAAATCTACACGCACGTGAACAGCGCCCGGCTGCGCTCGGTCTACGACGAGTTCCACCCGCGCAGCGACGCGTTCACCCCCAAGAAGAAGCGCAAGACGGGGTCGTAGCCGCGACGGTGGGGTCGGTGGACCCGACATGTCAGACCGGGCGTTAGACTGCCTACGTATCAGGTCGACACCCTGTGGGGTGGGGTGTCACGCGAGGGACGCTGGGCGTCCCATCGACGGAGGCAGGCGTGGGAGACATCCGAGGAACGAAGCCCAGGACGTATGAGGACATCGAGACGCCGCCCCTGCCGTGGGTGGCGGAGCCGCTCGAGGCGCTGTGGCCCGCGCCCATGCCCCGCGCGGCGGTGGACCTGAATCCGCTGGTGCATCGGCTGGGAGCGCTGCTCGTGCGGCCCTTCGACTGGGCCCGGAGCGGGCCGGGGGGCTGGTGGTTCCTGGAGACGCCGGAGCTCCACCTGGAGTCGGGCGTCGTCGTGCCCCCGTTGGCGGCCTGGCGACGGGCGGAGGTGCCGGAGCCCCCCGAGCCTGAGGCACCCTGGCTCACACCCGCGCCGGATTGGGTCTGCGAGGTGCTCTCGCCACGGAGCGGGGAGCTCTCCTCTCGGATGCAGGCGTATCACCAGGCCCGCGTGGAGCATGTCTGGCTCATCGACCCGGCCCGGTGTCGCCTGGAGGTGTACCGACGCGGGAACAGGGGCTGGGCGCGGGTGGGGGTGCACGAAGGCTCCGCCCGGATGCGCGCGGAGCCCTTCGACGCGGTGGTCCTGGACCTGGGGGAGCTCTGGCTTCAGGAGCCCACGTTGACCGCGGGGACGCCGAAGGGGTCCGTGCTGGTGCGGCGCGCCTCGGCGGTGGCGTCGGAGCCGGGCAGGGGCGCGACGTGAATGAGCCCGGAGGCCATCAGTCGGTGCACCGAACGCGACGCGGCCAGCTCGCCCATGGCCGCGGTGCGCAGCGCCTGGCGGATGCTCCGGCTGCCTCGCAGCTTCGAGTACAGATAGAGGTCATCTGCCGTGAGCTGCGACGGGGTGGGGCGGGGGATGGGCTCGAAGACGAGCCGTCCATCCAGCGCGAACAGCTCGTCGCTCAGGGCCAGCGTCAGGCGGACCTCGGCCTCCCGGTACAGGGCGTGGGCCTCGGGGACGGGGCCTCGCTCGAGGATCTGCGCGGCCAGGGCCACCGCGTGGTCGTACTTGCCCGACTCCAGGAAGCGCTTCACCAGGTTCAGGAGCTCGGCCAGCTCCGCGGCCTCTCCCAGCCTGGGGCCCTTGGGCAGGCGCGGCGCCAGGGCGCCCCGGCGATAGAGGTGGAGGATCCACCGCGCGGCGAACAGCGGGGCCTCCTTCGCCGTGGCCAGCATCTCCCCCAGCGTGGCGCCGCTCGCGGCCAGCTCCAGCAGCTTGTCCTCCTCCTCGGAGAAGGTCTCCACGGCGAACTCGCGGAACACCCTGAAGGTGGCGTCCAGGTGCGGGAAGACCTCGCGGAACACGGACCACTCGCGCAGCCGCGTCACCGCGTCGCGGTGCAGGCTGTTCAGCGCGAGCTTCAACCCCACCGCGCGGGAGGACGGCGGGAGCTTCGGGGTGAACTCCACCTCGCCCGACTCCCAGCCGTAGCAGTCGAAGAGGGCCTCGCGGGCCTTGTGCTCCATCGCCTCGATGAGGCGGGGCAGTTCCACGAAGCAGCGCTGCACCAGGAAGGTGCCATAGGGGGTGCCCGCGCCCTCCGCCGCCTCGAAGGCCGCCGCGGCCCGGGGAGCATCCAGGATGCGCAGGTTCACCAGGACCTGGGACAGGTGCTCGCGGGGGTCATTCGAGCTCTCACCCACCAGGAAGCCGTCCTTCACCTGGAAACACCGCCGGATGGCTCCGCGCTCCACGCGCAGGGTGCCTTCCACCCCCGCGGTCGAGAACAACGGCGGCATCACCATCTGCAGGCGATAGCTGGCGAGACTTCCCTTGAATGACTCCATGCCGGTCTGTCCTCCCGAGGTGAGGTTGCTCGCAGGTGTGGCGGTCAGGGTACCGCTCCACCCACCGGCGCTCAACCGCAAGCGCCTGGAATCACTCAGGATTTCCGTGCGCGCCACAATTTTCCACGAGGGCTCGCGGCGGGCGGGCGTCAGGCCCGGGGAGTGCCCGCGACTGAACGGAAGATTGCAGGGGCGCGGCGGGTGTGCGAACCACCTCGACGCTGCAGAACACAAAACGCGCGAAAACGACTCTGCGCGCTGACTCCCGACTCGGAACCCGACATGCGGACCCTCTCAGGCGTGCAGTCCTCCGGCAAGCTGCACATCGGCAACTACTTCGGCGCCATTCGCCAGTTCGTGCAGCTCCAGGAGGAGGGCGAGGCGTACTACTTCATCGCCAACCTGCACGCGCTCACCACGGTGCGTGACGCGAAGCTCGCGCTGGAGCTCACCCGCGAGGCGGCGCTGGCGTACCTGGCGCTCGGGGTGGACCCGAAGAAGGCGGTGCTCTTCCGCCAGAGCGATGTGCGCGAGGTGCTCGAGCTCAACTGGATCCTGGGCACCGTGGTGCCGCACGCGCACCTGGAGCGGGCCCACAGCTACAAGGACAAGGTGGCCAAGGGCATCAGCCCGGACTTCGGCCTCTTCGCCTACCCGGTGCTGATGGCGGCGGACATCCTGCTCTACAGCACGGACTTCGTCCCGGTGGGCAAGGATCAGATCCAGCACGTGGAGTTCGCCCGTGACTGGGCGGTGAAGTTCAACACCGAGTACGTGAAGGGCTACGACCCGGCGGACCCGGACGGCAAGGAGCGCGGCCACGCGCCCGGCATCCTCAAGCTGCCCCAGGCCCGCATCCAGGAGGCCACCCAGACGGTGCCCGGCGTGGACGGCAAGAAGATGTCCAAGTCCTACGGGAACACCATCGAGATGTTCGGGGACGAGAAGGAGATCAAGAAGCGCATCATGTCCATCAAGACGGACTCCACGCCGGTGGAGGCGCCCAAGCCGGTGCCCGAGGGCAAGCCGGCGGACGCGTCGCTCGTCAGCGAGGTGCCGCTCTACGACTTGCTCAAGCTGATGCTGCCGGCGTCCGAGTTCGCGGAGGTGGACGCGTCGTGGAGGGCGGGAGGGAAGGGCTACGGGGAGTACAAGAAGAAGCTCCTGGAGGCCTTCCACACGACCTTCGGACCGGCCCGTCAGCGGTACGCCGAGCTGGCGGGCGACCCGGCGGAGCTGGAGCGCATCCTCCAGGATGGCGCCCAGCGGGCCCGCCAGGAGGCCTCCGTCCTGATGGACAAGGTCCGGCGCGCGGTGGGCATCCCGTGAGGTTCCGGGCCTGAACGGGTGTTTACCGCCGTTTGTTTGACCCACCTGGGACCCACTGTTAAGGAGGTGTGTCCCCCGGTTCGCGCTCGAATCACGCGAATCCGGGCCCTTGCGTGATGACCAGCAGCCACCGACAGCCAGAAGGGCCGCCAGGAACACGCCGGTGAGTGACGGCCGCCCGACATCGGCCGATGAAGGCCTCGGCGAAGGCGCTCCGCCCCGGACCCCGGCGGACGCCTTCCGCGTCGCGCTGCCCAACTTCGAGGGTCCGCTCGACCTGCTGCTCCATCTCATCAAGGAGCACCGGGTCGACATCTTCGACATCCCCCTGGCGCTCATCACCGAGAAGTACCTGGAGCACCTGGAGCGGATGCGGGAGATCAACCTGGACATCGCCGGGGAGTTCCTGGTGATGGCGTCCACGTTGGCCCACCTGAAGAGCCGCATGCTGCTGCCCCGCCAGGACGCGGTGGCGGTGCCCGAGGGCGGCGAGGCCCTGGCGGCGGTGGAGGAGCCCGAGGACCCCCGCGCGGAGCTGGTCCGCCGGCTGCTCGAGTACCAGAAGTACAAGGACGCCGCCGAGCACATGGCCCGCCAGGACATCCTGGGCCGGGACGTGTTCGCGCGCAGCGTCCCGGTGGAGGCGGTGCCCATCCCCGAGGAGGAGGTGGGCCTGCAGGAGTTCAGCGTCCTCAAGCTCATCGAGGCGCTGGACCGGGTGCTGGAGCGGCTGACGCCCAAGGTCCAGCACGAGGTGGTCCGGGAGAAGATCACCCTCTCCGAGGCCATCCTGCGCATCGTCGGGCGGCTGCGTCCCCAGGGACAGGTCCTCTTCGAGAGCCTGTTCAACGAGGAGGACACGCCCACCCGCCAGGAGATTGTGGTCACCTTCCTGGCGGTTCTGGAAATGGTGAAACGCCGGCTCATCCGTGTGGTACAGGACGAGCCGCTCGGGCCCATCCTGTTGTTGCCCAACGGGGATGCCCTGGAGCGGCTGGCCCCCACGGAGGTCGACGAGAGTGACTACCGGTAGGAAAGGCTCCCGAGGCGGAGACGGCGAGGAGTCCGCCGCGTCCGGAGGGCCGAGCCCCTTCTCCGAGGAGGAGCTGGCGGCCGTCACGGGCCCCGGCCCGGCGGACGAGCTGGACGAGGTGGAAGCGGCGGCCATCGAGGAGGACTCCGAGTCCACGCCCGACCTGGAGACCTCCTTCGAGAAGCTGGTCTCCAAGAGCCGCAAGCTGTCGCAGGACCGCGTCCGGACGGTCATCGAGAGCGTGCTCTTCGTGGCGGAGCGCCCCCTGTCCGTGGACGAGCTGTACCAGGCGACCGGCATCGAGCAGACGCTCATCGCCGAGGCGCTCAACCAGCTGTCCGGCATCCACCGGGACGGCATCAGCGGCATCGTCCTGTACGAGGTGGCCGGCGGCTGGCAGTTCCGCACGGACCCCCACTCGGGCGAGTACGTCCGGCGCTACCTGCGCGTGAAGCCCCAGCGGCTCACCCGGGCGGCGGTGGAGACCCTGGCCATCATCGCGTACCGGCAGCCGGTGACGCGGCCGGAGTTGGAGGACATCCGCGGCGTGGATTGCGGCGCCGTGCTCAAGGCGTTGATCGACCGCAAGCTGGTGAAGATCCTGGGCAAGCGCGAGGAGGTGGGGCGACCCATCCTCTATGGCACTACGCGTGAATTCCTGGAGTTCTTCGCCCTGAAGGACCTGTCGGCGTTGCCCACGCTGCGGGAATTCCACGAGCTCACGCAGGAGCATCGCGAAATCGTGGAGAAAGAAGTACGACCCGCACCGGCAGCGGCGGGGACGGTGGAAGCACTCTCCGACCCGGGATTCACGAAGCGGATGGAGAAGAGCGCGGCGGCGAGCGAGGCCGCGCTGGAGGACCTGGAGGAAGCCATGGCGGCGGCTGACCAGATACAGAAGGCCAGCTCCAGTGTCCTGGACACAGCCCCCAAGCCCGAGACGGGCACCGAGGGGCAGAAGCCCGAGTGACGGGCAGCAAGTGAAGGGGAAGTAATGGCGGCCGAACGACTACAGAAGTACCTGGCCCGCGCGGGAGTTGCTTCGCGCCGGCACGCAGAAGAGCTGATCACCGCGGGCCGCGTGGCGGTGAACAACACGACGGTGACGGAGCTGGGAAGCCGGGTGGAGCCGGGGACGGACCTGGTCTCCGTGGACGGCAAGCTCGTCACGCCGCCGGACGAATCGTCCTACTTCCTGCTCTACAAGCCCGTGGGCGTGGTGACCACGCTGTCGGACCCCCAGGGGCGCCCGACGGTGGCGAACTACGTGGAGGAGACGGGCAAGCGCCTGTTCCCCGTGGGCCGGCTGGACTACGACGCCGAGGGAGCGCTGCTGTTCACGGATGATGGCGCGCTGGCGCACAAGCTGACGCACCCGAGCTTCCAGGTGCCTCGCACATATCTGGCGAAGGTGAAGGGCCAGCCCGACGTGCCGACGCTGGAGAAGCTGCGCGGCGGCGTGCGGCTGGAGGACGGCATGGCCACGCCGGTGTCGGTGGGCGTGTTCGAGGCCGCCGAGAAGAACACGTGGCTGAAGATCGTCGTGGCGGAGGGCCGTCCGCACCTCATCAAGCGGCTGTGCGCCGCCGTGGGGCACCCGGTGGTGCGCCTGTTCCGTCCGGCCTACGCGGGCGTGGGCGTGGAGGGTTTGCGTCCGGGTGAGCTGCGTCCGCTGAAGAAGGCGGAGGTCGAGCTGCTCAACGAGGTGGCCGACGGGAAGGCGTCGCCTCCGTCGTCGGACCTGCGGCTGCCGCCTCGGCGCCATGGTCGCGCGGCGCCGGGCTTCGATGAGTCGGACGAGGACGAGCTGGCCATGGACGATGACGCGGCGCCGGTGCGCCGCAAGCCCGCGGCCCGTGCGGAGCGGAAGCCGGCGGGTGAGGGTGGCTCGGGGCTCGCGCGCTTCGGCCGGGACCGTGCGGGCGCGGGTCGTCCGGCTCGCAAGGAGTTCGGGAGCGGGGATGCTCCGCGCTCGCGTGGACCGCGTGCGGAAGGTGGTGCGTCGCGCTTCGGTCGTCCTGCTCGGAAGGAGTGGGGCGAGGGCGCTCGCGGTGAGGGGCGCCCGGCGCGCAAGACGTTCGGCGGTGACGAGGGGCCTCGTGGCGCTCGGAGCGCTGGTGGCGAGGGGCGTCCGGCTCGTAAGTCGTTCGGTGCGGGTGGTGAGGACCGTCCGGCCCGTAGGGCATTCAGCGCCGGTGGCGAGGATCGCCCGGCTCGTAAGTCCTTCGGCGGCGATGAGGGCCGCCCGGCGCGTAGGTCCTTCGGCAGTGACGAGGGTCGTCCGGCGCGCAAGCCCTTTGGCGGTGACGAGGGTCGTCCGGCGCGTAAGTCTTTCGGCGGTGATGAGGGCCGTCCGGCGCGCAAGTCCTTCGGCGGTGACGAGGGTCGTCCGGCGCGTAAGTCTTTCGGCGGTGATGAGGGCCGTCCGGCTCGCAAGTCCTTTGGTGCCGGAGGCGAAGGTCGTCCGGTTCGCAAGTCTTTCGGCGGTGACGAGGGTCGTCCGGCTCGCAAGTCCTGGGGCGGCGATGACAGTCCTCGTAGCGCGGGTGGCGAGGGCCGCCCCGTACGCAAGACGTGGGGCGCTGGTGGCGACGAGGGTGCACGCGGTGAGGGACGTCCGGCTCGCAAGACGTGGGGCTCCAACGACGAGGGTGGTGCCCGCAGCGCGGGACGTCCTGCCCGTAAGGAGTGGAGTGCGGGTGGCGAGGATCGTCCTGCCCGTCGGTCCTTCAGCGCGGGTGGAGCGGATCGTCCGGCTCGCAAGTCCTTCGGCGCGGGTGGAGAGGATCGTCCGGCTCGCAAGTCCTTCGGCGCCGGGAGCGAGGATCGCCCGGCTCGCAAGTCCTTCGGCGCCGGCGAGGATCGTCCGGCTCGCAAGTCCTTTGGTGCCGGCGAGGATCGTCCTGCCCGTCGGTCCTTCGGCGCGGGTGGCGAGGATCGTCCGGCCCGTCGGTCCTTCGGCGCGGGTGGCGAGGATCGTCCGGCCCGTAAGGCCTTCGGTGCCGGCGAGGATCGCCCGGCTCGCAAGTCCTTCGGCGCCGGGAGCGAGGATCGTCCTCGGGGTCCTCGTGGTGCGGGTAGTACGGGCCAGGCCCGGTTCGGCCGTGGCGGGAGCTCCGATCGCGCGCCCAGCGGCGAAGGCCGTCCTCGCTTCGGCGGCGCTGCGTCCCGTGGCGCATCCAGTGGCATGAGCCGTCCCCGCTTCGGCGGTGCCGCGGGCGGTGAGTCCAGCGGAGAGGGACGTCCTCGCTTCGGTGGTGCGCGAAGCGCGGGTGGCCCGGCGCGTCGTTCGTTCGGCGACAAGGCCGCTCCGCGCGGCCGCGCCGAGGGGCGTCCGTCTCGGGGTCCCCGTGACGCGGAGGGCGCTGGCCCTCGGGGTCGCGGCTTCGGCGCGAAGCCCGGCGGCAGGGGCGCCAAGGGAGCAGGCGGCGAGGGGAAGAGCTGGGCCCCCTACGACGACCGTGGCGCTCCCCGTGAGCGAGTCGTCCGCGCGGGCGCCCGAGGGGCCGCTCCCACGGACGGTCGCAAGTCCGAGGGCTTCCAGGACTGGGGCAAGAAGAAGGAGTCGGGCTCCAAGCCCCGCTGGAGCGCTCAGGCTCCGCGCGGCGGCCGGTCCGGCGGACCTTCCAAGGGACCTCGCCGTCCTCGCTGAGGACCACACGGCGGATTGGGCGACAAGGGGGGTGTTGATATAACCCCCCGCGACTTTTCCACCGTTTCCCTCAGCGGAGACCGATGCGAACCGGCGCACGCCCCTACATCCTCATGCTGGCCCTGGTCCTCGGTTGCAACGGGAGCCGGGACCAGCTCCTCGCAGACCTCCAGAGTCCTCGACCGGAGGTCCGCGCCCTGGCGGTGAAGAAGCTCGCCGGACAGGGCAATCCCGATGACCTGATCCTCTTCACCCGCGCGGCCAAGGACCTGGCGTCCATCGTCCGCGCGGAGGCGGCCGTCGCGCTCGGCGAGAGTCAGGATCCTCGCGTCGTCGACCTGCTGGGCGAGCTGCTCGAGGACTCCGACGAGGAGGTCCAGGGCCGCGCGGCCATGGCGCTCTCCAAGGTGCGCAACGACAAGGCCAAGGCCTACCTCACGCTCCAGTACGGGCGCCGGGGGCGCACCACCCGCCAGGTCATCGTCCAGGCCCTCAAGAACGCCAACGTGCCGGGCGCCATGGCGGAAGTCGTGGCCGCCGAGGCCAAGGGCCAGTGGGACCGCAACCTCCTCACGCTCACCGAAGGCGAGCTCCCCGAGCGCGTCGGCGCCGCCGAGGAGCTGGGCAAGAGCGGTCGTCCCGAGGCCGTGAATCGGCTCCTGCCCCTGGTCCGAGACAGCCAGGTCATCCTCGCCGCCGCCGCCGTGCGCGGCCTGGGCGACGCGGGTGACAAGCGGGCCGTGGGCGACATCGCGCTGCTGCTCGACGAGAGTTTCCCGGAGCTGCGCGAGTCCGCCATCATCGCGCTGAGCAAGCTGCAGGACCCCGCCGCCGCGCCGCGCCTCCAGGCCGTGGCCGTGGAGAAGAGCGCGGTGAGCCCTCTGGCCATCGACGCCATCCTGTCCTTCCCGCGCACGCCGGAGACCGACACCGCGCTGTGCGCCGTCGCGCTCGATGGTGCCCCGTCCGACGCGCTCGCGGCGGCCCTGGCGATGCGCACCCGCGGCGGCTGCCCGTTGGACCCCATCGGCGAGCGCCTGGCGCGTCCCGCCACCGCCGCGAGCGGGCTCCAGGCCGTCGCCGGGCTCGGCCCCGTGGCCCAGCCGCTGCTCGCGAAGGTGACGCCGTGGCTCAACCAGAACGATGCCACGCTGCGCATGCTCGCGGTGGACGCCGTGGCCGCGGTGGGCGACGCGTCCGTCGTGCCCCAGCTCCAGAAGCTCTACGAGCAGGAGGCCAAGGGGCTGGAGGCGCTGCGCTCGGACTGGGTCCCCCAGAAGCTCCCCGAGACTTACGGCGCCGGGTTCGACCCGTCCGCCACGACCTCCCCGCACGTCGCGGCCTCGCCGAATGACGAGCGCGCGTCCCGCCACGCCTCGCTCTTCGAGCGGGTGAAGGCGCTCAACGCGCAGCGGGCCAAGGACGCGGGCCGCACCGTGGTCAAGCCCCGCGTGCCCAGCGAGCTGTTCGACGACGTGGAGGCCGAGCGGCTCGTCCCGCTGGCGACGCTGATTCGCGCGCTGGGGACCCTGCGCGCGCCGGGCGCCCTGGAGCTGCTCAAGGGATACAGCCAGGACCCGAGCATCCCCCTGCGCACGGCGGCGCTCGTGGGCCTGACGCGCCTGGGCGCCGAGGGCGTGGCCGTGGCTCGCGAGGGAATCTTCGAGCCCGAGAGGGATCTCCAGAAGACGCTGGCGCAGGCGCTCGCCGAGTCGGGCGAGGCGGGGCAGGTGGCCTTGCTGGAGGCGCTGCCGAAGATGGGCGGCGAGAAGCTGCTCGTGCTGGACGCGCTGGCGAAGGGCCCCGGGGTGCCGGCGTCGGCGTCGGCGGTGCTCCAGGGCGTGGTGAAGGAGGGTGGGCCGGAGGCGGCGCTCGCGGCGGTGGTGCTCGCGCGCATCCAGGCGAAGGACGCGGTGCCCACGCTCATCAAGGCGCTCGACGAGACCAACAGCGTGGCGAGGCGCGACGTGCTGCTGGCGCTCGGGACGATCGGGGATGCACAGGCGGCCGACGTGGTGGCGAGGGACCTGTTCCACGACCTGCCGGAGATTCGCGCGGCGGCGGCCACGGCGCTCAAGCGCATGGGCGCGACGACGCACTCGGAGTTCCTCGATGCGCTCAAGAGCGACTACTTCCGGACCGTGCGTGACGCGGCGGGCGCGGCGCTGGCGAAGGGGGGCACGGCTTCGGAGGGGGCTCGGTAATGGAAGCACGCAAGCTCAAGGACAGCGCCGCCGCGGCCTTCACCAAGGGGCGCTTCTCCAAGGCCGCCGAGCTGTACGAGGACTTCTGCAAGCTCGACCCCAAGGACCACCAGTCGCGCCTGCGCATGGGTGACGCCTGGGCGAAGGCAGGGGAGCGCGAGCGCGCCGTCGCCGCGTACCAGTCCGCCGCCGAGGGCTTCGCCAAGGAGGGCTTCCTCCCGCGCGCCATCGCCGCGAGCAAGCTCATCCTCGAGCTGGACCCGAGCCACCAGGGCGTCCAGCAGATGCTGGCGAACCTCTACGCGCGCCGAGGCACGCCCGTGGGCGCCCGGGCCCGAGGCCCCATGGGCAGCGCGCTCTCCGCGCCGCCGCCGCCCGAGCGCCCCGCGCCGTCCCCGCAACCGGTGTCGGGCGACGCATCGGATGGACTCGAGCTCTCCGTCGAGACGTCCTCCACGACCTCCAGCGCGGAGGAGGTCGTCGTCCATTCCGTGAGCGTGGGGCAGGAAGCCGAGCCCGCCACTCACGATGACGAGGCACCGTCCTCCCACGTCGAGCCGTCGAGCACCGGATGGGCCGAAGCGGGCCTCTCCCCCTCGAGCACCGTTGCCGTGGCACGGGCTTCGATGGCACCGTCGCCCTCCTCGCGCACCGCCTCCGAGGATGAAGGCTTCGACGTCGTCGTGGGCGAGCCCGAGCCGGGTGCGCCCCCCTCGGCGAGCACACTGCCTCCAGGACTCGCGCCGCGCACCCCGCAGCGAATCACGCCCCCCTCGGCACCTGTGCCCGCGGCGAAGTCCCCCGTGAGCGGGAAGTGGAAGGCGTTGTCCTCGCCCATCGCGGATGCACAGGCGATGGAGCCCGGCCTCCCGCCGACGCCCACGCTCATCGACCCGCCCTCGGCGCCTCCGGGCCTGCGCCCGCGCCGCGCGGATGCCACGCCCCCCGCGGGCGCCACCGCCGTCCCGTTCCGCGAGGTGTCCCGCGAGCTGGGCGCATCGCTGCGCGCGGTGACGCCGCGCCCGTCGTCCTTCACCGAGCTGGAGCTCGAAGCGGACTCCCTGCTGCACGCCGTGGAGCTCGCGGCCCAGGCCGGTCTGAATCAGCGGGCCGGGAGCGCCGCCGTCAGCGACGAGGAGGAGGTCTTCAGCCTCACCGAGGAGGTCATCACCGACGCGCCCTCTCTGGACGCGCTGCCGACCATCCCGCTGTTCTCGGACCTGCCTCGCGACGCCTTCATCGAGCTGTTCGAGCGCTGCCCGCTGCGCCGCTTCAGCGCGGGGGAGCGCATCATCGAGCAGGGCAGCCACGGCGATGCCTTCTACGTCATCTGCGAGGGCCAGGCCCGCGTCTTCCGGATGGACGCCGAGCGCCGCGTGGAGCTCGCGGTGCTCGAGGGCGGCGCGTTCTTCGGCGAGATGGCCATCCTCTCCGGAGCGCCGCGCACCGCCTCCGTGGAGGCCGCCTCCGAGGACACGCAGCTGTTGGAGATCTCCGCGCCCGTCCTGGCCTCGCTCTCCCGGAGCCATCCGCAGGTGGCCGCGGCCCTGAAGAAGTTCGTGCGCCAGCGTCTGCTCACCAACGTGATGAACACCTCCGCGCTCTTCCGGCCCTTCAACCGGAAGGACCGGCGCACGCTGGTGGAGCGCTTCCGCGCCCGCGACGTCGAGCGCGGTGACGTCATCATCCGCGACGGGGACCAGACGGACGGGCTCTACGTCCTGCTCTCGGGCGAGGTGGAGGTGCACAAGGACGGGCACCTGCTCACGCGGCTGAAGGAGGGAGACCTCTTCGGCGAAATCTCCCTGCTCCAGAAGACCCCCGCCACGGCCACCGTGACCGCGGGGCGTCACACCACGCTCCTGCGACTGCCGCGCGCCGACTTCGACGCGCTCATCTCCAGCCACCCTCAGATCCTGGTGCTCATCTCCGAGCTGACCGACGAGCGCCTTCGCCGCACGGAGCAGGTGCTCGGCGTGGAGGCCCTGGGCGGCGACGAGGACCTCATCCTCGTCTGAACCGGGCCTCGTCCCTCAGCGCACCTTCGCGAGGTAGTCGTCGCGGGTGACGAGGCCCCGTGTCTCCAGGAGCTCCAGCATGGCGCGCAGCGAGCGCGCCTGCTGCGCCACCATGCGCTCCAGGTCCGTCACCTTCTGGGTGAGGGACTCCACCTGCTGCGTGAGTTCACCCTCCCGGACGGACGACGGGCCCGACGCGCGCGGGGCGGGCATCAGCTCCACGGCCGACTCGGACGGAGGCGCCAGCTCGAACGTCTGCTCGTCGATTCCGAACGCCAGCGGCGACGCCGTCGTGGAGGTGATCTCCCCATGGTAGTGACGGCGGATGGCCCGCTCGATGGACGAGGCCGCGGCCACCACCACCTGGAGCCGCTGGCCCGTGTGGAACGCCAGCTCCTGGAGCGACTCCACGTTCGTCGGGTCCGACGTGGCCACCGTGAGCAGCTTGCTCGACGGCTCGTAGGCGGTGGGGAACACCGTGTAGCGCTCGGCGATGTCCACGCGCAGCGCCTGCATCGCCGGAGCCGAAGGCGTCAGGGCATCCAGGTCCACCGTGGGGATGGCGAGCTGGCGCGACAGGGCGTGCACCATGGAGCTCTCGTCCACGAAGCGCATCTGCACCAGCGTGAGGCCCAGGCGGCCTCCCCACTTGCGTTGCTCGGCCAGCGCGGAGCGAAGCTGGGTCTCGGTCAGGAGACCCGCATCCATGAGGATTTCCCCGAGCCGGCGCTTACGGCCGGGGGGAGGGGGTGCCACGGAGGAAGGATTCACGCGCGGGAGCATACCAGCGGACGGCTCGGCGGGAGGGCAGGGCGGCGCCACGGGCCCGGAAGGGGCGGGCCGCCCCGCAATGGGGTAAGTCTCAGGTCATGACGCGAAGCCTTCTCCCGTTTCTCGCGCTGGCGCTCTGCGCCGGCTGTGCGTCGCAGCGGCTCGCCGGCGCCGACCTGGACCGCGTGCGCCGCCCCGCCTTCATCTCCCGCATCGAGGACGGCGCGGGACCTCGCAGCTTCGTATTCCGCGAAGACTCCGCGTACGGAGACAAGCTCAAGAAGCTGGAGCCCGTGGAGGCGGACCGGCGGCTCACCGTGAAGCTCCAGCAGGCGGTGACGCGCTTCGAGATTTCCGAGCGGCTGCGCGTCAACACGCTGACACAGCTGCCTCGCGAGGCCCCGTGGACGTACACGGTGGACCCCGCGCGCGTGGCGTCCGTGCTGGAGAGCTTCCTGGTGGAGGAGGTCCCCGCGAACGCTCCGGACTACGACCTGGTGACGCCGCTGGGCGCGGACACCATCGTCGAGTTCGTGGTGCAGGAGTACGGGATGCGCAGCAAGAAGGGCCACGCGGGCGCCTTCCTGCGCGGCTATGGCCGGATGTTCACGCTGGATGGGCGCTCGGAGGTGTGGCGCCACCCGTTCGAGGTGGACCAGGTGGAGGCGGGCGCGGAGCACCTGGACCCGTTCAAGGTGGGGAAGAACCCGGACCTGTTCCGCCAGGCGCTCACCACGCTGCTGGACCAGGTTGCGCTCGAGTTCGTGAAGGACCTCACGCCCAGGGACCGTCGCGGCGGCCCCTCGGTGGCGACGCCTCCGGGCCCCGCCGCTCCCGACGCCGTCGCGCCCACCTTCGTCGAGCCGCCCAAGCCGCCCGACCCGGAGCTGGCGCCGGGCGAGCTGCCGGACCCGGACCCCTGAGTCAGAACAGGGCGTGCTCCGCGAGGAGCACCGCGATCCCCACCACGAAGCTGACGAGCGTCACGGGCAGCCCCACGCGCAGGTAGCGCATGAAGGACATGTCCACCTTGCCGCGCGCCGCCTCGAAGACGATGAGGTTGGCGACGCTGCCGACGAGGGTGAGGTTGCCGGCCAGCGTGGAGCCCAGGGCGAGCACGTGCCAGCCCAGCTCCACGTTCTGCAGCGTGGGCACCCACGAGCGCGCGAGCATGACGAAGGGCACGTTGCTGAAGAGGTTGGACGCAACCAGCGTCAGCCCCGCGAAGCCCAGCGTCTCCCGCCACGGCGGCCCCGCCATCAGCGGCGCGAAGATGAGGCGGATCTCCTCCGCCCAGCCGTGCTTGTTCACGCCGTAGACCACCACGAAGAGGCTGGCGAAGAACAAGAGCAGCACCCAGTCCACGCGCTCGAGCGCCTCGCGCGGCTCGCGACGGGACAGGGCCATCACCAGCGCGGCGCCGGCCAGCGCGCTCCAGCTCATGGGCAGCCCGGCGAAGAAGGCCACGATGACGCCCACCGTCACCGTGAGCGTCAGCACCAGGAGCCAGCGGTCCACGGGCGGCGGTGGCGGCTGGGGCTCGAAGCGCTTCGTGCTCAGCTCGTTGCGGAAGAGGTACACCAGCGCGGCCGCGACGATGATGGTGGACAGGAGCGCGGGCACGGCCATGTACGCCGCGAAGCTGGCGTACGAGATTCCCGACGCGCCCTGGATGAGCATGTTCTGCGGGTTGCCGGTGAAGGTGGCCACCGAGCCGCTGTTGCTGCCCATGCACACGGCGAGCAGGTACGGCACGGGCGGCAGCTTCGCGTCATCCACCGTGGCGAGCACCAGCGGCGTGAGCATCAAGCACACCGTGTCGTTGACCAGGAACGCGGACAGCACCGCGGAGATGAACGTCACGGCGATCAACAACAGGCGGGGCGTGCGGGCGCGACGTACCGCCCAGGCGCCGGCCGTGCGGAAGACGGCGGCCTGGGACATGTACGCGGCCAGCAGCATCATCCCGAGCAGCAGGACGATGGTGTCCGCGTCGATGGCGTGCTTCGCGGTGTCCTCGCTGTGGTTGAAGACCTCCGCGGGCGAGACCACGCCGAACACCACCATGAGGACCGCGCCGAGCAGCGCGCCTCCGGGGCGGTCGAGCTTGAGGAAGGGGAGCCGGGCGCCGGCGATGAAGACGTAGGTGAACAGGAAGATGGCGAGGGCCACGGGCGCGGGAACCTAGCCGAGCCACGTCCGGCGTGCTCGACCGTGTTCGCGTTGTCCGCCCCGGTACACACCTGTACAGTGCCCGACCCATGAAGTTCGAGAAGGAAGAAGGGGCCTTCGGTGGCCCGCGTCGCACCCCGTGGAACGCCCCCCGGGGGTTGGACTCCGTGCTCCAGCAATGGAAGGCGGACCGGGGCCTGTCGCCCTGCTTCTCGCTCGACGAGGCCACCCCCGCCCGGGTCGGCTCGTTCGCGCCCATCCCCGAGGACGTGGCCCCCCAGGTCCGCGAGGCGCTCCGCCAGCGAGGCGTCGAGCAGCTCTTCTCCCACCAGGCCGAGGCCTTCCGGCTGGCCCGCGCGGGCAGGAACCTGGTCATCGCCACCCCCACCGCCTCGGGCAAGAGCCTCTGCTACAACCTGCCGCTGATGGATCGCTTCGCCCGGGAGCCCCAGGCGCGCGCCCTCTACCTGTTCCCCACCAAGGCGCTGTCCAGGGACCAGGAGGAATCCCTCCGGGCCTTCATGCGCGAGGCCGGGCTGACGCATGGCGCGATCACCTTCGACGGGGACACGCCGGCGGACGCACGCCGCGCCGCCCGGGAGCGAGGGGGCGTGCTGCTCACCAACCCCGACATGCTCCACACGGGCATCCTCCCGCACCACGCGAGCTGGGCTCGTTTGTTCTCAAACCTGCGCTACGTGGTCATCGACGAGCTGCACACGTACCGGGGCGTCTTCGGCTCGCACCTGGCGAACGTGCTGCGCCGGCTGCGTCGGGTGGCGCGCTTCCATGGCTCGGACCCGGTGTTCATCGCCGCGTCGGCGACCATCGGCAATCCGCAGGCGCACGCGCGGCGGATGCTCGGGTGTGACGTGGAGCTGGTCGCCCAGAGCGGGGCGCCGGCGGGGGAGCGGCGGGTCATGGTGTTCAACCCGCCCGTGGTCAACGCGGAGCTGGGCATCCGGGCCAGCTACCTCAAGACGGCGGTGCGGCTGACGTCGGACCTGGTGCGCGCTGGCGTGTCGACGCTGCTGTTCGGACAGTCGCGCAACAACATCGAGGTGATGCTCAAGTACCTGCGCGACCGGTTCGTCGAGGAGAAGCTGGACCCGTCGCTCATCCAGGGCTACCGGGGCGGCTATCTGCCGGGGACGCGGCGGGCGACGGAGGCGGCGCTGCGCGCGGGGGAGGTGCGCTGTGTCGTCGCGACGAACGCGCTGGAGCTGGGCATCGACATCGGCTCGCTGGACGCGGTGGTGTGCGCGGGGTACCCGGGCTCGGTGGCGGCGCTGATGCAGCGCTTCGGCCGCGCGGGACGTCGTGGCGCGGGGAGCCTGGCGTTGCTGGTGACGTCGAGCGCGCCGTTGGACCAGTACATGGCCGCGGACCCGCGCTTCCTCATCGGCGCGCCGGTGGAGCACGCGCGCATCGACCCGGACAACGTGGAGATCCTCGTCCAGCACCTCAAGTGCGCGTCGTTCGAGCTGCCGTTCGAGGAGGGCGAGGCCTTCGGCGACGTGCCGGCGGAGTCGACGGCGGAGGCGCTGGGGTTCCTCGCACAGCACCAGGTGGTGCATCCGACGGCGGGGGAGGGTGGCCGGCGCGTTTTCCACTGGTCCTCGGACGCGTATCCGGCGAACCACGTGTCGCTGCGCAGCGTGGGCTGGGACAACGTGGTCATCATCGAGCGCGGCACGGACCGCACGCTGGCGGAGATGGACTTCCGCTCGGCGCACACGATGTTGCACGAGCAGGCCATCTACCAGCACGAGGCCGAGCAGTATCAGGTCGAGCAGTTCGACTACGAGAACCACAAGGCCTTCGTGCGCAAGGTGGCGCCGGACTACTTCACGGACGCGATGACGTACGTGCGCGTGAATGTCATCCAGGAGGACCAGGGCGCGCCCGTGGGCCCGTCGCTCCAGGCCGGCATGGGCGAGGTGAGCGTCATCGAGAAGGTCGTGGGGTACAAGAAGATCAAGTACCACACCCACGAGAACGTCGGTTACGGCGAGGTGGCGCTGCCGGAGATGCAGATGCACACCACGGCGCTGTGGCTCACGGTGCCGGAGTCGGTGGTGCGCTCGATGAAGGCGCCGAGGCCCGCGGTCATCGACGCGCTGCGAGGCATCGCCACGGCGCTGCGCACGGTGGCGTGCGTGGGGTTGATGATCGACCCCCGGGACATCGGCAAGACGCTGGGCAGCCGCGATGACGCGGACGGGCCTCCGCGCAAGGATGGCGGGGTGGGGTTCGATCCGACCATCTTCCTCTACGACAACATCCCCGGCGGCGTGGGGCTGGCGGCGCGGCTGTATGACCAGCGCGACGAGCTGCTCGTGCGCGCGCGGCGACTCCTGGAGTCCTGCGCGTGCGAAGAGGGCTGCCCGGCGTGCATCGGTCCGGCGTCGGGTGTCATGCCGGGACAGGCGCCCGTGGACCCGCATCCGCGCAAGCGCTTGGGGCTCGAGGTGCTGAGCCTGCTCGGCGTCGCGGGCGTGCAGTAGACGGCGGAGGGCTCGGCGCGTGGACCTCAAGCGAAAGCTGGCGCGACTGACGGGCGTGGGCCCCGGCGGCAAGCCCGCGAGCCGCGTGGCCACGCTCCCGGAGCCGTCGGACGAGGGGAGGGCTCCACCGGGGAACGTCGCGGAGCGCTCCGCCGAGGCGAACACCTTCGCTCCTGCTTCACCGCCGCCGACGGTTTCACACGAGGAGTCAGCCGCCCCGGCTCCTGCCCATACGGGCCAAGCCCCCGGGCCGGACGAGACATCGCGCCACGCCATCACGCCCGAACCGTCAGCCGCCGCATCGCCCCTGGCCCCCGCGCGCCCGAGCGACCCGCGCATCGAATCCCTCCGGCGGATGCTCGCGGACTGGTCCGAGCGACAGGGCCAGACCGCCGCGCGTTGCCCCACCCAGCCTCGTCCTCCTCCCGGTCCGCTGCCCGTCGTGGCCCAGGAGACACCGCACGGCACCGTCCACGTCTCCGAGCGCCTCCTGCCTCCGGACCATCACCACGGCAGCGCCCCCGTGGCCGGCGCCCTCGACGTGGAGGGCGCCCTGGTCGCCCGGCTCGCGCTCCACGAGGACCTGGCCGGCGTGGACTACCAGCGCATGCTCTTCCTCGACACGGAGACCACGGGCCTCGCCGGCGGCACCGGCACCGTGCCGTTCCTGGTGGGCCTCGCCTGGTTCGAGGGGCGCTCGCTGCGCGTCCACCAGCTCTTCCTGCGCAAGCTCGGCGAAGAGGCCCCCATGCTGCGCGTGCTCGCCGAGCGCATGGCCCGCTCCTCCTGCATCGTCACCTTCAACGGCAAGAGCTTCGACTGGCCGCTCTTGCGCACGCGCTTCGTCCTCAACCGCGTGAAGGCCCCCGCCGAGCTGCCCCACCTGGACCTGCTCCACTGCGCCCGCCGCGTCTTCAAGCACCGGGGCGCCGGCACGCGACTGGTCCACATGGAGGAGCAGGTGCTCGGCCTGCGCCGCGTCGATGACGTGGACGGCTCGCTCATCCCGGACCTGTACTTCCGCTACCTGCGCGGCGGCGACGGCGCCTCGCTGACGCCCGTGCTCGAGCACAACGCCAACGACCTCCTCCTCCTCGCCGCCCTCCTGGGCGAG
Organism: Myxococcus sp. MH1; assembly: GCF_059738865.1. Classification (NCBI taxonomy): domain Bacteria; kingdom Pseudomonadati; phylum Myxococcota; class Myxococcia; order Myxococcales; family Myxococcaceae; genus Myxococcus; species Myxococcus sp. MH1. The sequence continues at coordinate 5,493,404 of NZ_AP026947.1, forward strand.
ATGGTCCGCCGCTTCCGCGCCGGCGACGGCACCGCCGTTCCCCGGGACGAGGACCCCAGGGACCTGCTCGGCTTCGCGAGCGTGGCGCTCCGGGCGGGAGACCACACCCGGGCCCGGGCCTTCGCGGCCGCGGCGACGAAAGGCTCCGGCACCGTGGGCATGGAGGCCCACGCCCTGGCCTCGCGCCTGGCCCGCATGGCCGGCGAGCCCCAGGCCGCCGCGGACCACCTGCACCAGGCCCTCCAGTCCGCCCGGGGCTTCCAGGCGGCGAGCCTGCACCTGGAGCTGACCAAGCTCTACGAGCACTCCCTCAAGGACCTCGCGGCCGCGCTGCGCCACGCCCGACTCTCGGCGGCGGCGGAGTTGCCGGAGGACCACCGGCGCCGCATCGTTCGCCTGGAGGGCCGAATCGACCGGAGCACGCGGGCCCGCGCGCTGGACCTGGGCGCCCGCCCACCTCGCCCCGGCCCCTGAAAGCCCTTGCGTCCGGTTTCGGGCGGGGGGCCCCGCTCCCATGCCCTCCCGCAGACCGGCCGAGCACATGATGGGAGCGTTGGACAACGGCCTGCGCTAAGAGAGGCGCCATGAAAATCGCGAAGGACAGTGTCGTCTCCATCGACTTCAAGCTTCACCTCGGCGATGGAAAGCTCATTGACGAGAGCGAGCCGGGAGATCCGCTCGTCTACCTGCAGGGCCACGAGGAGGTCGTCCCCGGCCTGGAGAAGGCCCTGGAGGGCAAGGCGAAGGGAGACAGCCTGTCGGTCGTCATCCCCCCCGAGGACGGCTACGGGCCGCATGACCCCGAGGGCCTCGAGGAGGTCCCCCGTGACGAGTTCCCCGAAGGGCTGGAGCTCCAGGAGGGCGGCATCCTCACCGCCACGGACCCCGAGGGCGACGAGGTCGACCTGCTCGTGAAGGAGATCAAGGGCGACACCGTGGTGGTGGACTACAACCACCCGCTCGCCGGCAAGACGCTGCACTTCCAGCTGACCGTGGCCGACGTCCGCGCCGCCACGGCCGAGGAGCTGGAGCACGGCCACGCTCACGGCCCGGACAGCCACCACTGATTCGAACCCCGGGGCCTTCGTGAGCCCCGGGCCCCACCACCGCTCCCGCGAAGTCCTCTCGCGGGAGCGGCCCTTCCTCCCTGACGCGGACTAGCGCCCGCCCATCAGGTCCGAGTTGAAGGAGAAGCCCAGCAGCAGGTACGGCATCGCCTCCTGACGGCTGGGGTGCTTCAGGTACCAGGCCACCATGCCCAGCACCGTGGGGCGGTTGAACATCGTGCCCTCGTCCGTGTTGAAGGCGTAGGAGACGACGGGGCCCGCGCGCATGTGGCTGTTGTCCGCCTTCAACGCGTCGGAGACGCCCTGGTCCTCGGTGTACTGCGGCCACACGCCGCTGAAGCGCGCGCCCAGCATCCACCGACCGGACAGGTAGACGACGTCCGAGTCGTTGGTGAAGACCCAGCCCTTGCCCGCGAGCAGCGAGTCGAGCATCGGGTCGTAGAACGTCGTCTCGCCGTCGCGCAGCGACAGGTTCCAGTACTCGATGCTGAACTTGGTGCGCACCGCGATGGGGCCCACCTTCGCCTGCAGCGTCGGCTCCACCAGGAAGTGGTGGCCGCTGGTGCTGTAGGCCGCGTCCTCGCGCGCATCCAGCGCGTCATCCGAGAAGTCGTTCAGCGGGTTCGCGTACCCCTGCAGGAAGCCCATGGTCCCCAGGAAGTTCGTGTACTCGTAGCTCAGCCGCAGGTTGAACAGGGCGATCGGCTGGATCTCGAACATCGGACCCACCTTCAACGAGGCGGGGTTCGCCTTGATGAGGGCCGCGGCGTTGACGAACGTGTCACGCATCAGCACGGACTCGCTGTTGAACAGCCGCTTCTGGATGACCAGCCGGTTCTGCGTCTCCAACCCGATGGGGTTGACGCGGAACAGGTTGAAGCTGGTCATGTACAGCCGGACGTTGGGGATGGGGCGGGGTGGGGGGACCGGGGAGGGCTCGCTGGCGGGGGCGACCTCCGGGGTGTTCGTGGGCCCGGCCGTGGGAGCATCCGGCGGAGGCGTCGGCGTGGCCGCGGACTGCTGCGCGGCCGCGGGGGACACCAGACCCAGGCTCAAACAGAGCGTGCAGATGGACAGCGATAGACGCTTGAGCATCATCTCGACACTTCCTCGGGTGGGGGAGACCGCGGCGGGGAGGAACCGCGGCGGGTGCTTCAGGAACGACTGGGGGTTGCGGCGGGAGAGTCCTGCTCGTCCGCGTGGCGTCGCGTCACCGCGTAGCCGAACGCCGCGGCCGTGAAGTACATGATGATGCTGTAGATGGCCGGCGGGATGGCCATGGTGGCGTTGCCCAACAGCAGCGGGCTCATCGCAATCGTCATCGCGAGGATGCCGTTGTGGATGCCGATCTCCATGCCGATGGCCACCGCCTGACGCCGGGGGAGCCGGAACAGCAGCGGCGTCACGAAGCCCACGCCCATGCTCAACAGGTTGAAGCTCAGCGCCGCCAGGCCCACCTGCTGGAAGTACGCGCCGATGTTCTGGCGCTCCTGGTACACGGCCGCCGCGATGACCACCGCCAGGAACGCGGCGGACATGATGCGGATGGGCTTGTCCAGCTTGAGCGCCACCTGGGGCTTCCTCGAGCGCACCAGCATGCCGATGCTCACCGGCCCCAGCACGATGATGAAGACCTGCAGCACCTTGGCGAACTGCATGGGCACCGCCCGGTCCTCGCCCATGAAGTGGTTGAGCGAGAAGTTCACGATGAGCGGCAGCGTCACCAGCGTCAGCGCGCTGTTGACCGCCGTGAGCGTGATGTTCAGGGCCACGTCACCGCGGGCCAGGTGGCTGAAGAGGTTCGCCGTCGCGCCGCCGGGGGAGGCCGCCAGCAACATCAGCCCCACCGCCAGCTCCGGCCCCAGTCCGAAGGCATGGGCAATGAGCACACCGCCGGCGGGAAGCACCAGCATCTGGCACACGAGCCCCACGATCACCGCTCGCGGGTAGACGATGACGCGCTTGAAGTCCGCGAGCGTCAGCGACAGTCCCAGGCCGAGCATGATGACGGCCAACGACAGTGGAATCAGAACCGCGGTGAACACGTTTGACTGCATTCGCCCCCCGTCGATGTGCGGGCGCTCCTCGCCCGTCTCGCGGCAGATGTCTCAATGCAAACAAGCGTGGCGCAAATGGGTGTCTCGCTTCAAGCCACCCCTTGCGATTTGCATCCCGCACGTGAGCAGCGATGACGCCGGGCGTCATTGTTTGTCACGTCGATGGAAAGCTACACCTGTACGCGTGTTACCGGGCCCGCATGGGCGGTGTCATGGATTGCTCAGGGAGGGGGTCGCGTTCGCCTTCGTCGGCGCGAAGCGCAGGAAGAAGCTGTCGTCGTTCCAGCGCGGGCGCTCCGGGGCGTTGGCCACCGCGAGCGTCAGGTCCGCGAGCATGCGGACGAACTTCACGGCGCCCTCCTGGTGGATGGGCTGCGACAGGTCATCCGACGGCGCGTGGTAGTGGCGTGTGTACCAGCTCTTGAAGGTGCGCTCCTCGGCGGAGCCCGGCGCGTAGCCGAACTTGAAGGACAAGGCCGGCACGCCCTGGCGGATGAAGGAGTACTGGTCGCTGCGGATGAAGAGCAGCCGGTGGGGCTCCGGGTCCGGCATCGGCTTCACGCCGTGCCGGGAGGCGACCTGGGCCAGCGGCGTCGCGAGGTTGGACTCCTCCTGGCCGTACGCGACGACGCGCTCGAAGGCGAACAGCGGCAGGAACATGTCCAGGTTGAAGTTGGCGACCAGCGTGTCCGCGGGCACCGTGGGGCGCAGCGCGAAGTAGCGCGAGCCGAGCAGGCCCTTCTCCTCGCCCGTCACCAGCACGAACAGCACGGAGCGCCCCGGCTTCCGGGCCGTGAGCGCGCGCGCCACCTCCAGCACCGCGGCCACGCCCGTCGCGTTGTCCATGGCGCCGTTGTAGAGGTTGTCACCGTCCACGGGCTGGCCCACGCCCACGTGGTCCAGGTGCGCGGTGAGCACCACGTACTCACCGGCCAGGGCCGGGTCGCTGCCCGGCAGCAGGCCCACCACGTTGGGCGACGTCGTGCGCGAGGACACACGCTCGGAGCTCGCCTTCAGGCGCGCGGGCAGCTCGAAGCGCGGCATCGGCTGGTTCGCGTTCGCCCGCTTCAGGAGGTCCTGGAACGAGTGCGGCGCGCCGGCGAACAGCTTCTGCGCGTGGGCCGCGTTGACGGTGACGCCCACTTTCAGGCCCGTGCTCTCATCCAGCGCCGGGTCCGCGAAGGTCATCGCCTTCTGGTGTCGCGACGCGGCGGTGCGCGACCACGGCGTCTCCTCCAGCTTCGGGTTGAGCAGCATCACCGTGCCGAGGGCGCCCGCCTTCTTCAGCGCCTTCGTGCGCTCGGCCTGCGAGCTGTGGTGCGCGCGCAGCGGGCCGGAGACGTGCGCCGGGCCGCCCTGGAGATAGACGGCGATCTTCCCCTTCAAGTCCACGCCGGCCAGGTCGTCGTGGCCCGCCTCCGGGATGGACAGCCCGTGGCCCACGAAGACCATGGGCGCCTCCACCGAACCCGCCTCGCCCGAGCGCGGGGAGATGATGGCGTCCTGACCGATGACCAGCGGCGTGGCGCGGCCGTCGCGCACCAACGCCAGGCTCGACTTCGCCTCGACGAGCTGTCGGGAGACGAGCGGCACCTCCTGGAGGTAGCTGTCACCCGCGCCGGGCTTGACGCCGAGCGCCGCCAGCTGCTCGGCCACGTAGGCCGCGGCCTTGCGGTGGCCCTCGCTGCCGGTGTCCCGCCCCTGCAGTGCGTCGTCCGCAAGGTGGCGGACATGGCCCCACCAGCGCTCCGCGTCGGACGGGGGCGCGGCGGGCTCGGCGCCGAGGGCCAGCGAGGGCAACAGGCACAGCGTCGTCAGCAGATGGGGTGTGCGCAAGGGCGGGCTCGTGGAAGAAGGGCTTCCCTGGCTCAACGCCCGGCCCCGCTCCTCATTTCCTTTCGTTCCCCGAGCGGCCGTCCTCTCCGGGACGCGTCACGCACACGGGGCGCGACAGCCGTGGCCAGGGTCGGCTAGGACGACGCCTCATGAGCCGCGTCCTGGACGAGCTGCTGGAACTCCTCAAGCTGGAAGTCATCGAGGAAAACCTTTTTCGCGGAAAGAGCCAGGATCTGGGCTTCCGTCAGCTCTTCGGCGGACAGGTGCTGGGGCAGGCCCTGTCGGCGGCGAGCCAGACGGTGGAGACCGCGCGGCACGTGCACTCGCTGCACGGGTACTTCCTGCGGCCCGGCGACGCGAGCCAGCCCGTCGTCTACACGGTGGACCGGGTGCGCGACGGCGGCAGCATCAGCACGCGGCGCATCGTCGCCATCCAGAAGGGGCAGCCCATCTTCACGATGATGGCCTCCTTCCACGGCGACGAGCCCGGGTACGCGCACCAGTCGCCCATGCCGGCGGTGCCGCCTCCCGAGGCGCTGCCCACGGACCTGGAGCTGCTCAAGCGCCAGGTGGACCGCATCCCCGCGCGGCTGCGCGAGAAGATCCTCTGCGACAAGCCCATCGAGATGCGGCCGGTGGACTACATGGACCCGTTCCATCCGGTGCCGGGGGAGCCTCGCAAGGCCGTCTGGATTCGCGCGGACGGAGCGCTCCCGGAGGACCCGCAGGTGCACAAGTACGTGCTCGCGTACGCGTCCGACTTCAACCTCATCAGCACCGCGCTGCTGCCGCACGCGGCCAGCTTCTTCCAGCCCCACGTCATCGGCGCGAGCCTGGACCACGCCCTCTGGTTCCATGGGGACCTGAAGGTGAACGACTGGCTCCTGTACGTCATGGACAGCCCGTGGTCCGGCAACGCGCGCGGCCTGTCTCGCGGCTCCGTCTACACGCGCGAGGGAAGGCTCGTCGCGTCCGTGGCGCAGGAGGGACTGCTGCGCATCCTGAAGGGCGACAAGCCCACGTCGTGAGCGAAGGACGTCGCTGGCCGAGCAGCCCCAGGCGGGGCGGAAGGGGACGTGACGATGCGCGCGGTGGTGTATCAGCACGAGGAGCACGAGGGCGTCGGCCTGCTGGGACCCGCGTTGACGGAGGTGGGCTTCACGCTGGTCCACCGCTTCCGCGCCGTCCGGCACGAGGACGTGGACGCGGAGCTGGTGGTGGTGATGGGCGGCCCCATGGGCGTCTACGAAGCCGACCAGCACCCGTTCCTGCGCGACGAGAGCTCCATCCTCATGGAACGGCTGGCCCATGAGCGCCCGTGCCTGGGCATCTGCCTGGGCGCGCAGCTGCTCGCGGACGCGGCGGGCGCGGAGGTCTTCCCCGGCAAGAACGGCTTCGAGGTCGGCGTGGGCCCGGTGCGCTGGACGCCGGAGGCCCTGAAGGACGCCGTCATCACCGGCGCGCGCCCGCGCGGCACCGTGGCCCACTGGCATGGTGACACGTTCAAGGCCGTGCCCGGCGCGACGCTGCTCGCGTCCACGGACCGCTACACGCAGCAGGCCTTCCGGCTGGGCAGCTCCTACGGCTTCCAGTTCCACCTGGAGCTGACCGCGCGCGAGCTGGGACGCTGGTTCGAGCTGGGCGCCGAGGACCTCGCGCTGCGTCACAAGGACGTGACGCAGCTGGTGAGCCAGCTCCCCAGGCTCGAGGCCGCGGAGCCGGAGAACCGCGAGCTGCTGCAAAGACTCGCACGTCACTTCGCCCAGGCGGTTCGCTGAAGACATCGCTGACGCGAAGGGCTCGCGGTCACGTTGTACCCGGCGCAGCCTCGTCGTCCGCTTGGGGTTTCAGTGTTTCACGAATGAGCGGGGCTGAGCCTGGGTCAGGATGGCTCCGGGCGGGCAGGTGAGCGGAGGGAAGGTGAGGGGCCGTTCAGGTGTGGGGCTCACCGGCGACGTCTCATTCATGTATCGTCGACACATCCGCCGGCGGAGAGGGGGAAGTCTGTCTCGCCGATGCAGCGTGCGGACGCGTTGAGGTCGTGATGTGGCATTTCGGCATGGCGCTCCTGCTGCTCGGAGGACTTCCTCCGGACGGCGCCGCGCAGCTCGCGAAGGTGAGCCGGCTCCAGGCGGCGTTGCAGCGCGTGGCCGCGGATCCGGAGCTCGTTCAAGCCGTGCGGGCCCAGAACGCGCGCGGCCTGACGCTCGCCACCATCCGCGCGGAGGATGACGTCTGGCTGTCCACGCCGGCGCTCACGCCCTTCAAGCAGCGCGTGCTCGACGCGAGCTGCTCACGGGTGCTGGCGCGCCACCGCGAGGCCCTGGGCAGCCGGGTGGTGGCGGAGGCCTTCGCGATGGACCGGCTGGGCGCGCTGGTGGGCGCCACGCGCCGCACGTCCGACTACTGGCAGGGTGACGAGGAGAAGTTCCAGGTGCCGTTCCGCGAGGGACGCATGCTCGAGGAGAAGCCCTTCTTCGACGAGTCCTCCCAGGCCTACGTGGTCCAGGTGTCCCTGCCGGTCCGCGACGCGGGCCGCGTCATCGGCGCCGTCACCCTCTCGCTCTCCCTGCTCGACCTCTGAAGTCCCGCCGCCACCCCATGCGCCTCTTCGACGGACTCTCCCTTCGTACCCGACTGACGGTGGCCGTCGCCCTGCTCACGCTCGGGGCCCTGCTGCCCTTCAACCTGTTGGGCCGCGTCTTCGTCTTCAACAACCTCCAGGACCAGATCCACGCCACCCTGCGCGTGGAGGCCCAGGGCCTGAGAGACCTGGTGGAGAGCGCCCTGGTGGAGCGCGAGGCCAACGCGCGCTCCTGGTCCGAGGACGCCATCCTCCGCGGCGCGCTGCTGTTCGACACCTTCGAGAAGAGCGACGCGGTGCTCGTCGCCCTGGAGAAGCGCCACCCCTCGTTCGCGGGCCTGGTGCTCTTCACCGAGGACGGCCGCGCGGTGTCCGCCAGCGAGGAGAAGCTGCGGCGCGCCTACGAGGGCCGCGAGAGCCAGGTGCGCGCCGCGCCCTGGTTCAAGGCCGCGCTCAACGGCACCCAGGACATCACCGGCTTCACGAAGGTGGACCCGTTCTTCGAGCGCACCGTGCTCCCGCTGGCCGTGCCCGTGCTCAGCCCCATCAGCGGCGCGCGCATCGGCGTGCTGCTGGCCGCCTACGAGTGGAGCCAGGTGGGCGAGGTGGTGGCGCCCGCGCTGGAGCGCTCCCGCGCCCGGGGCCAGAAGAGCTTCGCGCTGGAGGTGCTGGACGCGCAGGGCACCACGCTCTTCGACACGCACGAGCGGGACATCGCCCGGCCCGATGACGTCGTCAGCGTGGAGGCGGTCAACGCCAGCAGCGTGCGGGACGTGGGCGACGGCTGGCGCTTCGTGGCCACCGTGGACCCGGAGGACGCGTACGCGCCGCTGGCGGAGGCGGGCAGGGTGGCCGTGGGGCTGACGGCGCTCGCGCTCGTCGTGGCCGGCGTGGGCGGCTTCCTGCTCGCGCGCGGCGCCACCGGGCCCATCTCCCGGTTGAGCCAGGTGGTCACCCGCGTGGTGCGCGAGGGCGACCTCACCCAGCGCGTGGACATCTCCACCCGGCGCGACGAGGTGGGGGAGCTCGCCTCCGCCTTCGCCCTGATGATGGAGCACCTGCGCGAGTCCACCCGCGGCCTGCAGGCGGGCACCAAGGTCCTCAGCCAGACGGTCTCCGAGCTCACCGCCGCCGCCGCCCAGCAGGAGCGCACGCTGACGAAGCAGGCCGCCGCCCTCCAGGAGACGCAGGTCACCGCTCAGGAGATCAAGCAGACCTCGCTGATGGCCGCCGAGCGCTCCCAGGCCGTGCTCGGCGTCACCGCCCGCGCCCGCGAGGTGGGCCTGGCCGGCGAGGCCACGGTCTCCGCCAGCCTCCAGGGCTTCGAGGAGCTGCGCGAGCAGGTGGGCGTCGTCGCCCGCAGCATCGCCGCGCTCAACGAGCGCACCCAGCAGATTGGCGGCATCACCCAGACGGTGAAGGACCTGGCCGACCAGTCCAACATGCTCGCCCTCAACGCGGCCATCGAGTCCGTGCGTTCGGGCGAGCACGGCAAGGGCTTCGGCGTGGTGGCGCGCGAGATCCGCAGCCTCGCCGACCAGTCGATCACCTCCACCGGCCGCGTGCGGGAGATCCTCGAGGACATCCGCCGCTCCATCCAGTCCACCGTCACCCAGGCCGAGCAGAGCCAGGGCAGCGCGGAGACGGGCCTCACCCAGGTGCGCGCCAGCGGCGACAGCCTCCGCGAGCTCACCGGCATCATCCAGGACAACGCCTCCGCCGCTCAGCAGATCGCCGCCGCCGTCACCCAGCAGAACGCCGGCGTGGCGCAGATCTTCACCGCCGTCACCGACCTGTCCCGGATGATGGAGGAGTCCATGCAAGGCCTTCAGGCCGCCCAGCGCATCACCGCCTCCCTGCGGGAGGTCGCCGCTCAGATGGACACCGTGGCGGCCACGTACCGCGTCTAGTCAAAGTCTTGCGGGAAACACTTTCAGTGCCAATCTAGAGCACTCTCCGTGCAAATCTGGATTATGCGCAACCCGGGGATTCCTTGGGCCAATCCCGGCCCCATGGAGTCCCCGTTTCGTTGGTCCTTCACGTGAAGGAGCACCGCAATGCGCAGCGTCGTGAAAGCCGCCGTATGCATGGCAGTGATGGCGACGTCCCAGGCGTGGGGCTTCAATCCCACGGACAACTCCCCCAAGGGCGCCCTGGCCTCCCAGGCGTTCTTCAAGCCCGAACTGTCGTTGGCCAGCGGGCAGGTGCCCTTGTCCGAGGCCCTGCCGAAGCTGGGCCCTGACAGCAAGAAGGTCTGGGACGACTTCTTCGCCCGCAACGGGAACAACTTCGAGATCTACATCGACGTCGTGACGGGGACGGCCGCCAACATCCAGGGCGCCGTCCCGCTCATCCCCGGCAACGGGGTGGGCAACAAGCTGACCCTGGGGAGCCTGGGCCGGCAGCTGGGTCGCTCGGTCGACAAGGTGGACGGGGCCGTCGTGGCCGACCTCGTCTTCAAGTTCGTGGAGGCCAACCGCGCCGCGGTGGGCGTGGACCTGCTGCAGTTGGGCGAGGCCCGGGCGGATCAGATCACCCCGGACCTGTGGCAGGTCTCCATCCCGCAGCAGTACCAGGGCATCCCCGTGCGGTACGGGCGGCTGGCGGCCACCATCAGCCACGGCAACCTCATCCTCCTGGGCACCGAGTCCTGGGCGAACATCGGCGTGTCGCCGATGCCGCTGGTGGACGCGGAGAAGGCCACGGTGCTCGCGCACGAGCGCTTCGGCCTGTACGAGAGCCCGGAGGGCATCTGGAAGGAGCCCACGCTGGAGGTGACGCCGGTGTCCGTGCCCAACGCGGGCTTCGGCCGGGGCATGACGCACCAGCTGGTGTGGACGTACGGCTTCACCACCACCGAGGGCCACGAGCGCTGGAAGGTCACCGTGGACGCGGCCACCGGTGACGTGCTCGCGCTCGAGGACGACAACCACTACTTCGACCAGTCCGTGACGGGCGGCGCCTACGTGTTCACCAACACGGGCATCCCCAACCCGTGCACGCCCGGCTCGTTCTGCGGCGCCCACCAGCCCAACTACCCCATGCCCTGGGCCAACGTGGGCACCGGCGTCTACACGGACGGCTACGGCGTCTACAACTACACCTCCGGCACGACGACCACCACGCTCAACGGCCGGTACATCCGCCTCTCCGACACCTGCGGCTCGCTCAGCGCCTCCGGCGCGGGCAACATCAACCTGGGCACCGGCACCGTGACCTGCCCGTCGCCGACGAGCGGCAACACGGCGGCGACCCGCAGCGCGTTCTACGAGCTCAACCGCATCAAGGAGCTGGCGCGCGGCTGGCTGCCCACCAACACCTGGCTGCAGGCGTCCATGACGGCCAACGTCAACATCCAGAGCACCTGCAACGCCTTCTGGAACGGCTCCACCGTGAACTTCTACCGCAGCGGCGGTGGCTGCCGGAACACGGGGGAGATTGCCGCCGTGTTCGACCACGAGTGGGGCCACGGCATGGATGACAACGACACGGCCGGCACGCTGAGCAACTCCAGCGAGGCCTACGCCGACATCGCGTCCATGTACCGCCTGCCGTTCAACCCGTCGGCCACGCCGACCTCCGGCCAGTCTCCGGCCTCGTGCGTGGGCTACGGCTTCTTCCAGACGCTCAACAACGGCTGCGGCATGACGGCCGATGGCACGGGCTACAACGTCAACGAGGCGCAGACGGGCGGGGCCTGGTGCGCGACCAACTGCTCGGGTGTCCGGGACGCCGACTACGCGGCCCACAACCCGCCCACGCCCACCACCCCGCAGAACTTCGTCTGCACGCGCTGCTCCAGCGGCACCGGCCCCTGCAGCCGTCAGGTGCACTGCGCCGCGTCCCCCGTGCGTCAGGCCGCGTGGGACTTCATCGCGCGGGACCTGCGCTCGGCGCCGTTCAACTACGACTGGAACACGGCGCAGAACATCGGCAACAAGGTGTTCTACCAGGGCAGCGGCAACATCGGCTCGTGGCACGCCTGCAACTGCACGGCGGGCACGTCCGACGGCTGCGCGGCCACCAACGGCTACAAGCAGTGGCTGGCGGCGGACGACGACAACGGCAACATCAACGATGGCACGCCGCACATGACGGCCATCTACAATGCGTTCAACCGCCACAACATCGCCTGTTCCACCCCGGCGCCGGTGAACAGCGGCTGTTCGGGCGGCCCCTCGGCGGCGCCCACCGTCACGGTGACGCCGGCCACGGGCCAGGTCTCCCTGAGCTGGAGCGCCGTCAGCGGCGCGACCCAGTACTGGGTGATGAAGTCGGACGGCATCAACGGCTGCCAGTACGGCAAGGCGCGCGTCGCCACCACCACGGCCACCAACTACGTGGACGGCGAGGTCCTCTCCGGCCACAACACCTGCTACTCCGTCGTCGCCGCGGGCAGCAGCGCCGCCTGCTACGGCGCGGCCAGCACCTGCACCTGCGTGAGCCCGCTGTAGTCCGGCGCTCACCCTGACCTCCGGCACGGTGGGGCGCGCTCGCGCGGGGCGCTCCCACCGTCGCCCGGGGTCCTCCCGGCGGCCTCGCGCTCACGCGTGGGGCCGCCTTACTCGTTCAGAGCTTCAGCTCCCACGTCTCGCTCATCAGGCCCTCGCCGAACATGGCGTGCGGCTCCTTGCCCACGAGCGTGAAGCCCGCGCGCTCGTACATGCGGCGCGCCGAGTGGAGCTGCTGCTCCGTCCACAGCCGCACCTTGCGGTAGCCGGCCTCGCGGGCGAACTGGAGACAGGCGTCCATCAGCTTCGTGCCGACGCCATGGCCCCGGGCCGAGGGCTCCACGAGCAGCAGGCGCAGCTTCGCCACCGTCTTGGTGTCGCGCACCAGGAACACCGAGCCGACGGGGCGGCCGTTCAGCTCGGCGATCCAGCAGCGCTCCCGCGCCGGGTCCCGCTCCTGGATGAAGCGCGAGGTGATGCCGGCCACCAGCGCCTCGAAGCGCAGGTCCCAGCCGTACTCCTGGCTGTACAGGACGCCGTGGCGCTGGACGACCCAGCCCATGTCCCCGGGGCGGTGCTCGCGCAGGACGACGTGGGGCGGGGCGGCCTGGGTGGAGCGCTCGCCCAGCAGCTCCTCGATGGTCTGCATCGCGTCCAGGAGGCGCGGGCGCTCGTCGGCGCGCAGCGGGGAGAGCAGGGCGCGGATGGAGTCGTTGGAGCGGCTGTTGAGCCGGTGGTAGGTCTGCTCGCCCTTGTCGGTGAGCCGCACCAGGTGCTGGCGGGCGTCGAGCGCGGAGGGGACCTTCTCGATGAGGCCCTGGTTGCTGAAGTTGCGCAACAGCCGGCTCAGGTAGCCCGCGTCGAGCGCCAGCTCGCGGCTGAGCTCCGTCGCGGTGGGGGACTCGCGGTGGTACAGCTCGTAGATGACGCGCGCCTCGGTGAGCGAGAACTCGCTGTGGAGCAGGCCTTCGTCCAGCACGCCGATCTTCTGCGTGTAGAAGCGGTTGAAGTGCCGAACCGCCGCCACGGTGGGGTCACGTCGCATCGGTGCCATCCGCGTAGCATCGCCGATTCAGGGCCCCTGTGGGCGGGCCGCGTAGCGCTCCGCGAGCACCGAGCACACCAGGAGCTGGAGCTGGTGGTAGAACATCAGGGGCAGGACGATGAGCCCCAGGGCAGGGTGCGCGCCGAACAGGAGCCGCGCCATGGGCACGCCCGAGGCGAGCGTCTTCTTCGAGCCGCAGAACACCGCGGCGATCTCATCCTCCTTGTCGAACCCCAGTCGCCGCGCGGCCTGGGTGCTCAGCGTCAGGACGATGACCAGGATGAGCGCCGCCCCTCCGAGCACCAGCGCCAGGGTGGCGCCGCCGTGGAGGCCGAAGATGCCGGAGGCCACCGAGTCGCAGAAGGACGCGTAGACGAGCACCAGGATGAACAGCCGGTCGATGCCGTTGGTGTACTTGCGATGGCGGGCGAACGTCGCGCCCAGGAGCGGCCGGGCCAGCTGTCCCAGGGCCAGGGGCAACAGCAGCAGCGCGGACAGCTTGAGGATGGCCTCGCCCATGGACAGGCGCGCCCCGGTGGTCTGCGCGAGCAGGCCGACGATGAGCGGGGTGAGGACGATGCCCAGGAGGCTGGACAGGCTCGCGTCGAAGATGGCGCCCGCCACGTTGCCCCGGGCCACGCCGGTCATCGCCACGGACGAGGAGATGGTGGACGGCACGGCGCAGAGGAACAGGAAGCCGAGCGACACCTCGTCCGACACCCACCGGCCCACCGTGAGGTTGAGCACCACCCAGAGCGCGGGGAAGACGAGGAAGGTGAACGACTGCACCAGCACGTGCAGCCGCCACTGGAGGGCGCCGGCCTTGAGCTGGGAAGTGGGCATGCCCAGGCCGTGCAGAAAGAAGACCAGGAAGATGCCGACGTTGGTGACGACGTCGGCGTGCATCGCGCCGCCGGACCTGCCGAAGTCGGGGAAGAGGAGCGCGAGCCCCACGGCACCGAGCATCCCCAGGAGGAACCAGTCCCGCGACAGGCGCTTGATGAGGCGAAGAGACATGTGGGGGCTTGAATACTCCCGGACCCGGGAGACCTCCAGCCCTCCGTGTGTCACACCCTCAGCGCTCGACGCGGAACTCCACCACCACGCCCGCGTGGTCGGACGGCCAGAGGCCCGCGGCGTTGCGGTCGTCCAGCTGGTTGCCGACGATGATGGCCGAGCGCACGTCGATGTCGTCGTCATCGTCGGCGAACAGCACCAGGTCGATGCGCTCGTCGAGCGCGGCCGTGGTGGTGTCGTTCACCGTCTCGCTGAAGCAGCAGGTGAAGCCGTCGCCGGTGCCCACGCGCGTCCAGGCATCGACCAGTCCGGTGTTCGCGCTGACGAGGGTCTCGTAGCCGGTGGTCACCGCGCCCGGGCCGGTGTTCATGTCGCCGACGACGATGAGCGGCCGCTTGTAGGTGTTGACGAGGGCGGCCAGCTCCGCGGCCTGGTTCTCGTTGCCGGGGCGGAGCGTCTCCAGGTGGGTGTTGACGAAGGTGAAGGGGACGCGGTTCAGCGTGGCGTCGAGCTTGGCATAGCCACGCGTGAAGCGGATGGACGCGCCGCCCACGGGGACGTCCTGGGCGAAGGCGAAGTTCGCGGTCTCCACGTTGGCGATCTGCACGTCGCCCCGCGCGAGGATGACGTCGCGGTCCGTCAGGCGGACATCGGTGAGGTCGGTGGCGTTGCCGGCGAGCGCCGCGGGGACCTCAGCGTCCGCGTTCTGGATGGTGGCGGCGACGCGGTAGCTCAGGCCCCGGGCCTGGAGCTCGGCCTGGAGGATGGCCAGGAAGTCGTACGTCACGGTGGTCGCGTTGGGCAGCGGGTTGTTGCTGAAGTCGCTCGGGCTCTGGGTGCGGAAGAGGGAGACCTCCTGCAGGCCGATGAGCGCGGGGTCGGTGGCCTGGATTTCATCCGCGATCAGCTTGGCGCGCGCGGCGAAGTCGGTGGCCTGGACCGTGGTGTAGATGCGCGCGGCGAGGGCGGGGATGTCCTGGGGGGCCTGGGCGGTGGCGAGCAGCTCGATGTTGCCGCCCAGGTAGATGTTGCGGGTCATCACCTTGAACTGCGCCTCGTCGGGCTCCAGCGAGTCATCGTCGCTGTCGTCGTTGCAGGCGGAGAGGAACAACGGGGCGCAAGCGAGGAGCGGTGCGAGGCGGAGCATGCGGAGTGGCGTCATGAGGGCCTGGGGCAGGGGTGGAGTGGCGCGATTTGCGCGCCGGTGCCCTGGCTCGGGCAATCGACCTGCCGGGCCCGCGTCGGCTCATGCACAGCCCCTCGCGGGGGAGTGTTCACATCCCTGCGGGACCCCGGCTGTAAGGCAGAGCGAGATGTTGGCCAGGAGCGGGCAGGTCGATTCGACGCAGGCCGGTGTCGCTCCAGGTGACGAAGCAGAACGCGTCGGACTCGAGGGGTCGGCCGAAGTCGAAGCTCGCGCGGGTGAAGCCCGTGTCGGTGGACTCCTTCACGGTGACGAGGAGGTCGCCCAACGTCAGTCGTGAGCCTGGAGGCGGAGGCACGTCGCGGTTGACCTGCTCCCAGAACCCCAGGTTGCGGGGTGTGCCGCGCACGATGAGGTCGAACGCGTGGGCGGAGGTCCGCTCGAGCACGTGGTCATGGGGTGCGGCGCTGAGCAGGCGGTAGTGCTGGGGGGCGCGGCCCTGGAGGGCCATGGCGGCGGGGACGTAGAGCGAGATGCTCGGGTCCGCGGCGACGACCAGGACGAGGGTCCCCTTGCAAGGAGGCGCCTCGCGGGCGATGCGCCACTGCGCGTCGGCGAGGCGGCCCAGGGAGATGCCGAGTCCCACACGGAACGCGGGGCCCAGGAGACAGTGGCCGAGGACGAGGGCGCTGACGGCCGTCCAGAGCAGCAGTCGATGGCGACGGGGACGTTGGGCTTCACGAGCGGCGGTCCAGCCGCGGAGGATGAGCGTCGCGATGAGGGCGCTGCCGGCGAGGAGCGGCACCATGAGGACCCGGCCGCCGATGATGCCGGCGGCGCCGGGGAGGGTGGCGGCGATGCCTCCGGGGATGAGCCAGTGGAGGGAGTGTTGCTCCTGTTCGGAGAGGAGCGGGCGGATGGCGCGGAACATCAGCAGGACGAGTGCCGAGGTGAGGGCGCCCCAGGCCGCGAAGCCCGCGTGGGAGGCGGGGGTGCCCGCGGCGGCGTCGGAGGGGGTGGCCACGACGAGCTCGCCCATGAGGATGAAGACGCGCTGGAGGAGGGTGGCGAGGAAGTCGCCGGGAGCGGCGATGGGGTTGAGGTAGCCGCCGCTGCCGCGCGCGCCGTAGCCCTGGGTTGCGTAGAAGGCGAGATAGGCGACGACGAGGACCGCGTAGGGCGCGAGCCAGCGAATCCGGGTGTGGAGGGTGTCGCGACGGCCGAACAGCTCGTAGGCGCCGAGGAGGGCGCCGGCGCTCAGCGCGGCTTCGCCCGAGAGCAACGCGAGCGCGAGGGCGAGGGGCGCGAGGACACGACCGGGAGCCCAGCTGTCTTCACGGGCGCGCAGGTGCGCGGCGAGGGCGAGGAGGCCCAGCAGCGCGGAGACCAGGGGATGTCGGGCGGCGAGCCACGCGACGGGGAACAGGTGCGCGGCGGCGATGGCGTGGAGGACGGTGGCGAGCGCGGCGACGGGGGCGGGAAGGAGTCGTCGATGGAGCCAGCCCACCACGGCGATGAGACCGAGGAACCAGGCGAGGCTGTGCAGATGGGCGGGGAGGGGAGCGTCGCCGAAGAACCATTCATCGGCGGAGAGCAGGGCGCTCGGGATGGGGCGGAAGAAGCGAATGGACAACGTGTCCGAGGTCCACCAGGGGAGCAGCCCGGCTTCACGGAGTCGCTGTGGATCGGTGCGCGGGCCGCCCACGAACTCATAGAGCGTCAGGGGTCCCCAATCGCCCAGCGCGGCGACCTGCCCGGAGAGGGCGAGACGGTGGACCAGGTCATCGAGCAGCAGTCCGACGCGAAGGGAGGGCAGGGAGACGAGGGTGCCCAGCGCGAGCGCCAACAGGAGCGAACGGGGCCAGGTCCACCAGGAGTTCGCGCGAGGAGGGCTCTCCGCCATGGTGGACATCACCTTCGCGCGAAAGCCTCCAGCGCATCAAGGCGGGGCACGGGTGACTCGGGCGCGGACGTACGCATCCGGGATTGCGTGTGCCAGAGGCGGGAATCGCCCAAGTCACACGGGCCACGGGATTACGCTCGAGCGCGAGGACCATCATCCGTGCCCCGAGGAGTGCTCGATGTCCCACCACCGCTTCAGCCGAAGTGAGTTCCTCGCGTTGACCCGCCTGCTCGCGGGGAGCGCGCTGCTCGCCCCCGTCGTCTCACACGCCGCCCCCGCGAAGCCCCAGGCCTCGAAGCCCGCGACCGCTCCGCCCACCCGCGCAGAGGTCGATGCGATCCGCCGCGCCTGTCGCGGCTCCGTCACCGGCACCATCGCTCCCGACCCCGCCGCGGAGCTCATCGCCATCGGTGAATGGATGCGCCGCCAGGGCACCGGCAGCGACTTCTACGGACAGGGCGAGCTGGTCGAGTCCTTCGAGAAGAAGCTCGCGACGCTGCTCGGCTTCCCGGCCGCCTGTTACATGCCCACCGGCACCATGGCCCAGCTCATCGCGCTCCGCATCTACGCGGATGCGCGCGGCAACCGGAATGTCGGCCTCCACCCGTCCTCGCACCACGTGCTGCACGAGGACAGCAGCCACGTCGTCCTCCACAACCTGCGCGACGTCATCCTCTCGCCCTGGACGCGCCCGCTCCTCGCCCGCGACGTACAACACTCACCGGACCCGCTCGGCACCGTCAGCGTCGAGCTCCCCGTGCGCTGGCTGGGCGGTCAGCTCCAGACCTGGGAACAACTCCAGGAGCTGAAAAGCACCTGTCGCGAGAAGAACGTGAAGCTGCACATGGACGGCGCCCGCCTGTGGGAGTGCCAGCCTTTCTACGACCGCCCCCTCGCCGACATCTGCCGAGGCTTCGACTCCGTCTATGTCTCCCTCTACAAGCGCATCGGCGCGCTGAGCGGAGCCATGCTCGTGGGCAGCGAGGACTTCATCCGCGAAGCTCGCCTGTGGCGCCACCGACACGGCGGCAACCTCTACCACCACTATCCCTCCGTCGTCTCCGCGGCGATGCGTCTCGATGGCGCCATCGCCGGCCTCCCCGCGCTGTTCCGCCGTACCAAGGCCTTGAGCGAAGCCCTGGCCGCGGACCCACGGCTCACCGTGCAACCCCGTCCCATCCAGACGAACATGTTCCGCGTCTACGTCCGAGGCGACGCCCAGGCCTTCTCGTTCCGCTCCCTCGCCCAGGCGAAGGAGTCACGCATCTGGCTGGGAGGCTTCGCCCCCACGCGGGTCCCCGGAATCATCGACACCGAACTCGAGGTCACCGATGGACTCAACGACCTCACCGACGCGGAGATCGTCCGCGCCTATCTCCGGCTCCTCGACGAGGCCACCTGAAGCGACACGGCACACGGCCTCTCGTGTGCCCGCCTGCTTCCGGCGCGGTCCCGCGCGCTTGCGGAGGTCGACGTCTGCGTTACCTCAAATGCATGACCGAAGCACACCCCGCATCGCGCGACTTCAAGATTCCCGAGGGTTGCCCTGTCTGCGCATCGGACCTGCCCGTGCGTGTCACGGCGTCAGGTCCCAGCGGCGTCTGCAAGCACTGCGGATGGATGGGCCGCCCCGTCATCACCGTCACGCACCGTGGCCTGCGCGTCAGCTACGAGGGCGCCGCGGCCTGACCTCACCCTGCCTGTGACGCGGGAGCCTCGGCCTCCCGGGGCTCGGGCTGCGTGCCTCGCGTCGCCGTCTCCAGCCGGTCCACGCGCCGCAGCTCGGGGAAGCCCCAGGCCCAGAGCACCACGATGGCCAGCGTCCCCACCGCGCCCGTCACCACGGCGGGAACCGCGCCCACGTGCTCCGCGAGCCAACCCGCGCGGAACTCACCCAGCTCGTTGGAGGCGCCGATGCACATCATGTTCACCGCGCCCACCCGCCCACGCATCTCGTCCGGCGTGGCCATCAGCTCCAGCGTGTGACGCACCACCACGCTCACCATGTCCGCCGCCCCGGCCACCGCCAGCGCGAGCAGCGACAACGGCAGCGAGCGGCTCATCCCGAACACCAGCGTCGCCCCGCCGAAGATGGCCACCGCCACGAACATCTTCACGCCCGCCCGTCCCCCCAGCGGCCGCATCGCCAGCACCACCGCCACCAACGCCGCGCCCGCCGCCGGAGCACACCGCAAGAGCCCCAACCCCCACGGCCCCGTGTGCAGCACATCCCGCGCATAGATGGGCAGCAGCGCCACCGCGCCACCCAGCAGCACCGCGAACAGGTCCAGCGTGATGCTGCCCAACAGCATCCGCTGCCGACGCACGAACCCCAGCCCCGCCACCAATGTGGAGAACGACAGGGGCGCCGAGGAGGCCCGCCCCGTCCGAACCTTCAGCGAGAGGATCCACACCACCGTCAGCGCGCACAGCGTGGCCGAGCCCAGATACGCGCCCGTCGGTCCCGCCCACCCATAGAGCACACCGCCCACCGCCGGACCCGCGATGGTGGCCACCTGCCACGTGGTGGAGTTCACCGCCACCGCGCGCGTCAGCTCCTCCTTCGGAACCAGGTGCGGCGTGAGCGCCGAGCCCGCCGGCGCATAGAACGCGCGCGCCGTGCCGAACAGCACCAGCACGCCATACACGAAGCGGACATCCCGGATGTGCCCCAGCGAGAACGACAGCAGCGCCAGGCTGCACAGCAGCATCACGCCCTGACAGATGGCGAGGATCTTCCGTCGGTCGAACCGGTCCGCGACCTGTCCCCCAATCAGGCAGAAGCACAGGAAGGGCACGAACTGCGAGAGCCCCGTGTACCCGAGCGCCAGCGCGCTCCCGGTCACCTCGTACACCTGCCAGCCGATGGCCACCGACTCGACCTGCATCGCGAGCACCGCGCAGAGCCGGGCGATCTGGTAGAGGCGGAAATCGCGATGACGGAAGACGGAGAGGGCAGGGGCGGCGGTCTCGGACATGCTGGTGCCCGCCTGTAACGCACGCCCCGCGCGCTTTCCAGTCTCAGTGCGAGCGCACGGGAGCGGGCCTCCGCAGCGCTCGCTCCCCTGACGACTCCACCCCACACGTCCTCAGGCGGACGTCTTCCGGAACCGCCGCGCCGCCACGGCCATCATCAAGATGCCGAAGAAGGCGAGCAGGACCAGCTGCAGCCACAAGTCCGGCAGCCCCGCCTCTCGCAGCAGCACACCGCGCAGCACCTCCACGTAGTAGCGCACCGGGTTCAGGTACGTCACCCACGCGAGCCAGTCCGGCATCGCCCGGACGGGGCTCATCACCCCCGACAGCAGCACCGCCGGCAGCACGAAGAGGAAGCCTCCGACGAACGCCTGCTGCTGCGTGCGACTCACCGTGGCGATGAGCAGCCCCACGCCCAGCGTGGACAACAGATAGAAGAGCGTGGCCACCGTGACGAGCGTCAGGCTGCCACGCAGCGGCACGCCGAAGACCCACACGCCCACGCACAGCGCCAGCCCCACGTCCACCAGACCGATGAGCAGGAACGGCGTCACCTTGCCGGCCATCAGGATGCCGGGGCGCAGCGGCGTCACCTGGAGCTGCTCCAGCGTCCCCGTCTCACGCTCACGCGACAACCCCATGGCCATGATGACGGTGGTGACGATGAGCAGCAGCATCGCCGCGATGCCCGGCACCACGTACACGGACGTGGCCAGCTCCGGGTTGTAGAGCACGCGTGGCACCAGCTCCACGGGGGCGAGAGGAAGCAGGTCTCCCTGCCGCTGGGCCTGCGCCGAGGCGAGCTGGGTCGCGCGCAGCACCGCGAACTGTGCCACGGCGTTCCCCGCGACGGACGAGCGCGTCGGGTCCGAGCCATCCACCAGCGCCTGCACCTGCGCGCCCTGGCCCTTCAAGACATCCCTCTGGAAGTCCCGGGGGATGATGAGCGCGACCGAGGCCTCGCCTCGCTCCAAGGCCTCCTCGGCGGTGCGCTCGTCGGAGAGCTCCGCCTTCAGGTCCAGCGTGTCCCCGGCGAGCAGGGAGCGCGTGTAGTCGCGGCTCTCCGCCGTCCTGTCCCGGTCCACCACCACCGTGGGGACATGGCGCACGTCGAAGTTCACCGCGAAGCCCAGCAGGAAGAGTTGCATCAGGGGCGCCAGCGTCAGCAGCGCCATGACGCGCCTGTCCCTGGCCGTCTGGCGCACCTCCTTCACCACCACGGCCCGGTACTGCACCATCAGCGGATGCATGTCCGTGTCCCTCCCTTCAATCCAGGCGCCGCTGGAAGCGGCGGGTCGCCAGCACCAGCATGAAGAGCGCGAACAGGGCCAGGGCCACCAGCTGAGGCCACAGCACCGACATTCCATTCCCGCGCAGGAGCACCCCGCGCAGCGTCGCCACGAAGTACCGCGCCGGAATCAACGTGCTGATGAGCTTCAGCGGCACCGGGAGGTTCTCGATGGGGAAGATGAACCCCGACAGCAACATCGACGGCAGCACCGACGTCATCGTCGCCACCTGCGTCGCCACCACCTGGTTGCGCGTCACCACCGAGATGAGCAGCCCCTGGCCCAGCATCCCCACCAGGAACAGGACCGAGCCCAGCCCCAGGACCACGAGGCTGCCGCGCACCGGCACGTCGAACACCCAGGCCCCCACCGTCAGCACCAGCAGGACCTGGAGCAGGCCGATGCCCAGGTAGGGCAGCAGCTTGCCGACGACGATCTCCAACCGTCCCACCGGCGTCGCGAAGAGCTGCTCCATGGAGCCGCGCTCCCACTCGCGCGCCACCGTCAGCGCGGTGATGAGCACCGCGACGATGGCCAGCAGGTACGCGGCCAGCCCCGGCACCAGGAACATCGCCGAGCGCGCATCCGGGTTGAACAGCGTCCGCACGTGCGCCTCCAGCGGCGGCGCCGCGAGCAGCACCGTCCCCCCCATGGAGCGACCCGCCATCTGCACCAGCGCCTGCGCCTTCGCGAGCGCCTGGGTCGCCGTGTTCCCGTCCGAGCCGTCCACCAGCCACTGCACCTGCGCGCCGCCGCGCTTCACGTCCTCCGCGAACCCCTTGTTCAAGAGGAGCACGCCCGTCACGGCGCCACGGCGCAGCTCGCCCAGGGCGGCCTCGGGGGAGATGCCGTCGTGCGTGACGACGAACTCGTTCGACGCGGTGACGTGGCGCACCAGCTCGCGTGACAGGTCCGTGCGGTCCTGGTCCACCACCGCCAGCTCCAGGTGGTCCACGTCGAAGCTGATGCCGAAGCCGAACAGCACCAGCATCAGCACCGGCATCGCCAGGGCCAGATACAGGGTGCGGATGTCCCGGCGGATGTGCAGCACCTCCTTCTCCGCCATCGCGAGGATGCGTCCCACCCGATGATTCGCGCGTGTCGCGGCCATGGCGTCAGTCATCCCCCCGCTGGGCGCGGGCCGTGAGCGCCAGGAACACGTCATCCAGCGTCGGCGCGGAGTCCTCGAGCTCCAACGGGTCCACGCCCCGAGCCCGCAGCCACCCGGCCAGCGTCTCCGAGGGAAGCCGCGCCGGGTCCACCCGCACCGTGGCCCCCGAACCGAAGCGGCTCACGTCCAGCACCCCGTCCATGCCGCGCAGCGAGTCGAGCGCCGCGGACAGGTTCGGCCCGCGCACCTCCAGCACCCGGCCCGGCGCGTGTGTCGCCTTCAGGCCCGCCGGCGTGTCGAGCGCCACCAGTCTCCCGTCCACCATGATGCCGATCCGGGCGCAGTTCTCCGCCTCGTCCATGTAGTGCGTGGTGACGAAGACGGTGGTTCCGCGGGACGCGAGGTCGCGAATCAGCTCCCAGAAGGAGCGCCGCTGCACCGGGTCCACCCCCGCGGTGGGCTCGTCGAGGAAGACGATGCGAGGACGGTGCAGCACCGCGCTCGCCAGCGCCACGCGCTGCTGCATGCCGCCGGGCAGGGCGCCCGTCACCTCGTCCTGGACCGCCTCCAGTTGCATGCGCTCCACCATCTCGCCGATGCGCGTGCGCAGCTCCTTCCCATGCGCACCGTACGCGGACGCGAAGAACTCCAGGTTCGCGCGCACGCTCAGGTCCAGGTAGAGCGAGAACTTCTGGGACATGTAGCCGATGCCCGCCTTCACGCGCTCGGGCTCGTGCTCCACGTCGAAGCCCGCGACCCGCGCGTCTCCGCCCGTGGGTCGCAAGAGGCCACACAGCATCCGGATGGTGGTGGACTTGCCCGCGCCGTTTGCGCCCAGGTAGCCGAAGATCTCTCCGACCCCCACGTCGAAGCTCACGTCGTCCACGGCGGTGAAGGCGCCGAACCTGCGCGTCAGGTGACGCACCTCGATGGCCGGCGTCATGCGGCCCTCCCGCCGGTGTGCTTCTCGACCAGCGCCAGGAACACGGCCTCGAAGTTGGACGCCGCGGCGCCGTGTTCGCGCGCCAGGGCCCGCGGGTCTCCCTCCGCGATGAGGGTGCCCGAGTAGAGCAGGCCCACCCGATGACACCGGGCCGCCTCGTCCATGTACGGCGTGGACACCAGCAGCGTCATGCCTTCGTGGACCAGCGAGTAGAGCAGCTCCCACAGCTCGCGGCGGCTCACCGGGTCCACGCCGTTGGTGGGCTCATCCAGCAGCAGCACGCGCGGCCGGTGGAGCAGGGCGCACGCCAGCGCCAGCTTCTTGTACATGCCTCCGGACAGCGCATCCGCGCGCCGCTCCGTGAAGCGGCCCAGGCGGGTGATGTCGAGCAGTCGCTCGCGCCGCTCCGCGAAGTCCTCGCGCGACAGGCCGAACAGCCGCGCGAAGAAGCGCAGGTTCTCGTCGACGCTCAGGTCGCCATAGAGCGTGTTGCGCTGGGGCACCAGGCCCAGGGACTCGCGCACCGCCGAGCGGGTGTCCGCCGGGTCCTCACCGAGCATCCTCACGCGCCCCGCGTCCGGCAGCAGCAGCCCCGCCATCAAGCGGATGGCCGTCGTCTTCCCCGCGCCATCCGGCCCCACCAGTCCGTAGACCTCGCCGGGCTGCACGGCCAGCGACACGCCTCGCAGCGCCAGGGCCTTCCCGAAGCTCCGGCGCACGTCCTCCAGCGACACGTCCACGTCGGGGCAGGGGCTCATGGCCGCTGCTCCGCCACCGCCGCGTCGTTCACCGGGCCCAGGGTGATCTCCACCGGCATGCCGGGCAGCAGCACGTCCGCGGGCGCCTCGATGTGCACCTCCACGGGATAGACGAGCCTGTCGCGGTCGCCGCGCGTCTGCACGTTGCGAGGCGTGAAGGCGGCCTCGCGCGCCACCGTCACCACGCGGGCATTGAAGGTCCGGTCGGGATACGCATCCGCGCGCACCGTGGCGGACTGGCCCGGCCGCGCCGCCGCGAGCTCCGCGTTCGGCAGATAGAAGGTCGCCTTGGGACGATGCGTGTCGACCAGCCGCGCCACGACGGCGCCGGGCAGGGCGAGCTCACCCACCTCGAGCGCCAGCGTCTCCACCGTTCCGCTCAGCGGCGCGCGCAGCTCGCACTCCGACACGGCGACCTGGGCCCGCCTCACCGTGGCCTCCGCGGCCTGGATGGCGCGAAGCGCGGACTCCGCCTGCTGCAGGCTCGCGCGCTCCTGTTCGGTGGCCGCGCGCGCCTGACGGGACGCGGCCGTGCTCGCATGGCGCGCCGCCGCGAGCTGCTGCTCCAACGACTGCGCCTGCGCGCGGGCCTGGTCCAGCGCGGCCTCCGTGGTCGCATCACCCATCTTCTGGAGCCGGTCCGCCTGCCGCTGGGCCAGGCCCTGCTGGTCCGCCAGCGAGGCGATCTGCGCCTGGCTTCCCTGCGCCTGCGCCGCCACCGCCTCGCTGCTGCGGCTCGCGGCCACCGCCGCCGCTCGCGCCGCGTCCGCCTGCGCCTGGGCCATGGACAACCTCGCGCGGGCCTCCTCCAGCCCGGCCTCGGGCTCGGTGCAATCGAGCGTGACGAGCACCGCGTCCTTCTCCACGCGGGCGCCTTCCTCCACCTGCCGCGACAGCACGCGGGCGTTGATGCGGGCGCGGAGGTCCACCGCCGTGCCCTCCACCACCCCCGAGCCCCCCGCGGGTCCCTCCGCGGCCCGTCGGTCCTTCAGGATGCGCACCCCCAGGAGCGTGGCGAGCGCCACCACCAGGACCACGAACAACACGACGGCACGTCGCATGGAGTCTCCCCTCGATGCCGCGGCCTCGCGCCGCGTGACGACCGCCCTCGATGGCAAACCGCATGCCAGGGTTTCCACACCAGGGCCGCCCGCCAGGTGTCGGAGTCCCGCGCGGCCACCCCGCCGGATATCCGGCACCCCCGCCGGAAGCCCGACACCCCACGACAGTCCAACATCCCTTCTTCATGCTTCTTCACGCCCGTGGACGCAGCGCCATGGCACCTTGCGCTCGCCGTGGCACCGCCATTGCTCTACGGCCGCGCGCCACGCTCCACGCGCAAGTCCCGAAGGCGAAGAGGCCCCATGCTGCTCGACATGTACCTGTTCTTCAGCCTGCCACTCCCACACCCACGCAAGCGCCTGCCGGCCCAGAAGCCCAAGGCCGCCGCGCCTCCCAAGAAGAAGGCGGCGAGCAAGCCCAAGGCCTCGGCCCGTCGCACCTCCAAGCCCGCGCTGCGCGCCATCGACGGCGGCCGCTCCAGCCTCCGCTGAGCTCAGCCACGGGCCCGGCAGGTCGAGTTGACAATCTGGGTCCATCTTGTCAAATCTGACAAGAATGGGCACGGACACGAAGACTCCCGCCAGGCCCGCGGCGGAGGACGCACGGAGGCACCGCTTGCTGGACGCGGCGCTCGGCGTCTTCCTGCGCTACGGCTTCCGCAAGACGTCCATGGACGAGGTGGCCCGGGCCGCCGACATCTCGCGCCAGGGGCTGTACCTCCACTTCGCGACGAAGGAGGAGCTGTTCCAGGCCACCTTGCGGCACGCGATGGAGGGCGCGCTCCAGCGGGCCCGCGAGGGCCTCTCGGACGACTCCCTGTCCATCGAGGCCCGGCTGGTGCGCGGGTTCGACGCGTGGATGGGACACTTCGTGGGCAGCGTGGGCGCGGGGGCGTCGGACCTGACCGAGGTGGTGAACGGCACCGCCGCGCGCGAGGTCGTCGTCCAGCACGAGGCCCTGTTCGTGGAAGCGGTGACGAAGGTGGTGCGGGCCTCGGGGCTCGCGGCCGCCTACAAGCCGGCGGGACTGTCCGCCCGGCAGCTCGTGGACACGCTGAACGCCACGGCGCGAGGACTCAAACACAGCGGTGACACACGCGAGGCCTTCGTCGATGGGTTGACCCTCGCCGTGCGCGCGCTGTGCATGCCCTTGGGAGCAGCCCGATGAAGACACGAGGAACGGCCCGACGCGTGCTGCGTCGAGGGATGATGGGACTGGGCGCGGCGCTGGTGCTGGGCACGCTCTTCCTGGTCGTGGATGGCTACACGGCCTTCGGCAAGCGGGCGACGGGGGAGCGCAGGGCGCGCATGGAGCGCTCGCCCCAGTGGAAGGACGGGCGCTTCGTGAACCCACAGCCCCTGGTGAACCACTACGGGGAGATGTTCGGGGGACTGCTCGACGCCAGCCCCCATGCGAGCCCCCAGGCCCCGCTCGCCGTGGAGCCCATCGACCCGAAGCGCTTCCAGACGCCGCCCGCGTCGGGCCTGCGAGTGACGTGGATGGGGCACTCGTCGCAGCTGGTGGAGCTCGACGGCCTGCGCATCCTGACGGACCCGGTGTGGAGCGAGCGCGTGTCCCCCTTCACCTGGGCGGGCCCCAAGCGCTGGTTCCAGCCGCCCATCGCGATGAAGGACCTGCCGCCCATCGACGCCGTCGTCGTCTCCCACGACCACTACGACCACCTGGACCAGCCGACGATGGTGGCGCTGAAGGAGCAGACGAAGGCGGTCTTCATCGTCCCGCTCGGCGTGGGTGCGCACCTGGAGTACTGGGGCGTGCCGGTGGACCGCATCGTGGAGCTCGACTGGTGGGAGCGCACGAAGGTGGGGGCGGTGGACATCGTCGCCACGCCCGCGCGCCATGCGTCCGGCCGGTACCTGTTCGACAACGACGCCAAGCTCTGGGCCAGCTACGCCTTCGTGGGCCCCACGCGCCGCGCCTGGTTCTCCGGCGACACGGGGCTGTTCCCGGCGATGAAGGACATCGGCGAGAAGCTGGGGCCCTTCGACGTGACGATGATTGAGACGGGGCAGTACCACCGGGCGTGGCCGGACTGGCACATCGGTCCGGAGCAGGCGGTGCTGGCACACCAGATGCTACGGGGGCAGGTGATGCTGCCCATCCACTGGGCCCTCTTCGGGCTCGCCTACCACGGTTGGACGGAGCCCGCCGAGCGGGTGCGCGCGGCGGCCACCAGCGCCTCCGTGACGTTGCTGCTGCCCCGGCCGGGGCAGAGCGTGGAGCCGGACGCGGAGCTCGTCCGCGAGCAGTGGTGGCCCACGCTGACGTGGGAGACGGCGGCGCAGCATCCGGTGCTCTCGACGGGCATGGACGGCCCTGTCACCGTCACCTCTCCAGGCGGGCCCGCCGCTCGCTGACCGAAGGCGCACATGGAACCGCGAAGTCGACGCAGCTTCCAGGCCATCCAGCTCAAGCACATCGCCCATATCTTCGGGCGCATGGTGCGCCTGAGGGCGTACGGCGGCGCGGTGCTGATGCTCGCCGTGTCCACCGCGGCGCTCGCGGATGGCGCGCCCTGGCGACGCTACTGGTTGGTGGGGCAGGTGGTGGTGGCGCTGTCGTTCTTCTTCTACGAGCTGCGCCGCTACGAGCGCGAGGGGCTCACCACGCGGAGCATCTCCGGCAACCTCGCGCTGGGCATCTTCCTGGAGCAGAGCCTGACCTGGGGCACGGGAGGGCTGGCCAGTCCGCTGCTGCCGCTGGTGTTGCCGCTCGCCTTCGTGGGCGCCGCCGTGCTGCCCCAGCGGCAGCGGTGGGCGTTGATGGCGGCGGAGCTGGTCCTGGTGTCGCTCCTGTCGGCGGCCCACCTGTTCGAGTGGACCCCGCCGTTGCACCTGTCGTTCCTGGGCGAGCCTCCCAAGGCGATGTTGTTCGCCATCGCCGTGGGGATGTTGTTCCTGGTCGTCGCGGCCAACATCGTGGGCGCCGCCATCCGCGGCACCTTCGAGGACATGCTCACCGAGTCCTTCCTCCAGCGTGACGAGCTCTTCGCCACGCACCGCACCCACGCGCGGACGCTGGAGGCGCTGTCGGGAGAGATTGCCCACGAGCTGAAGAACCCGCTGGCCACGGTGAAGGGGCTCACGCAGCTCATGCTCCGAGAGGACGGGCGCGCGCAGCCTCGCGAGCGACTGGAGGTGCTCGCGGGCGAGGTGACGCGGATGCAGGGCATCCTGGAGGAGTTCCTCAACTTCTCGCGCCCGCTCGTCCCGCTCTCGGTCAACCAGGTGGACCTGGCGTCGCTGTGTGACGAGGCGCTCGTCCTCCACGAGGGCCTGGCCACCGAGCACCAGGTGCGGCTGTCGCGCGGTGGGGACGGGCCGGTGCTCGCGGTGTGTGACGCTCGCAAGGTGAAGCAGGTGGTGATGAACCTGCTCCACAACGCCATCGAGGCCAGCCCTTCGGGAGGCCAGGTGTCCATGGATGTCGAGTCGGGGAGCGCGGGCGACGTGCGCGTCACCGTCCGCGACTCGGGGACGGGGCTGTCGCCGGAGCTGGTCGACCGCGTCTTCGAGGCGGGGGTCACCACGAAGGCGCGGGGCTCGGGACTGGGGTTGACGGTGGCGCGCGCGCTGGCGCGGCAACACGGGGGCGACGTGACGCTGCGCAACGAGGACACGGGGGGCTGTGTCGCGGAGCTGATGTTGCCTCGGGAGCTGCCCGCGGGCTCGCTCGATGGCGTGCGGGAGCGGGAGGTGGCGCGTGCGGGCTGAGGCGAACGAGACGACTCGCGTGCTCGTGGTCGATGACGACGCGGGCGTGCGCTTCACGCTCAAGGAGATGCTCCGGAGTCTGCGGGGCGTGGAGGTGGAGCAGGCCGAGGACGGCGCGGCCGCGCTGGAGAAGCTCGCGGCGCGTTCCTTCGAGCTGGTCATCACGGACCTGCGGATGCCCCGGATGGACGGTCTGGAGCTGGTGCGCCGCGTGAGCGCGACGCCGAGGGCTCCGCGCCTCATCGTCATCACCGCGCATGGCTCGGAGCGCTTCGCGGTGGAGGCGGTGAAGGCCGGCGCCTACGACTACTTCCGCAAGCCCTTCGACGTGGACGAGCTGCTCGCCGTCGTCACGCGCGCGCTCGAGTCCGTGCGCCTGCGGGACGAGAACGAGCGACTGACCGGAGAGCTCAACCTGTCGCGCTCGCTGGTCTTCTCCTCGGAGTCCATGGGGCGGCTGGCGCAGCTGGTCCAGCGCGCGGGCTCGCGAGACGTGACGGTGCTCATCACGGGTGAGAGCGGCACGGGCAAGGAGCGCGTGGCGGAGGCGCTGGTGCGCGCCTCGCCGCGCGCGAACCGTCCCTATCTGCGCTTCAACTGCGCGGCGCTCACCGAGGAGCTCGCGGAGGCGGAGCTGTTCGGACACTCGAAGGGCGCCTTCACCGGGGCCGTCAAGTCGCGCCAGGGCCTGTTCCGCGAGGCTGACGGGGGCACGCTGCTCCTCGACGAGGTCGGTGAGCTGGCACCGCCGCTCCAGGCCAAGCTGCTGCGAGTGCTCCAGGAGGGCGAGGTCCGCCCGGTGGGAGAGGACCGGCCCGTGAAGGTGGACGTGCGAATCCTGGCGGCGACGCACCGCGACCTCCGCAAGCGCGCGGCGGAGGGACAGTTCCGCGAGGACCTCTACTACCGGCTCAACGTGGTGCAGCTCCGCGTGCCACCGCTGAGGGAGCGGCCGGAGGACATCCCCGTGCTCTCGCGCATGTTCCTGGACCGCTTCAGCGGCCGCTTCCACACGGGCCGCCTGGCGCTTCCGGAGGGGTTCTTCGAGAAGCTCTCCGCGCTGCCATGGCCCGGCAACGTGCGCGAGCTGGAGAACACGCTGGAGAGCCTGGTGGCGCTGTCCAGTGACGGCGAGCTGGACCTGGCCCTCCTGCCGCCCCCCGTCACCACCGGTGCGCCAGCGACGATGGCGCAGTCCGAGGTGCCACCTCGCGGCGAGGAGGCTGGGGCAGGTCTGGGGCTCAAGGAGCGGGTGGAGGCCTACGAGCGCGGGCTCATCCTGGACGCGCTGCGCATCGAGGGCGGCAACCGCAGTGGCGCGGCGCGGCGTCTGGGCATTGGCCGGGCCACGCTCCACGACAAGCTGCGCAAATACGGACTGGACAGCGCCCCCGAGGAAGGCGGAGAGGGGAAGGGCTGAACCCGGGCGGCTCGGGAACAAACGTCGTTCCGGGGAGTTCGGGGCCGGCTTGCGTCCCCCACGATGTCGCGTCTCTTCCAGGAGCGTGCATGTCCCCCGTATCCCGTCGCCTCGTGGCAGTGTTGCTGTGCGTCCTCGGCAGTCCCGCGGTGGCCCAGCGCTCGAAACCGCCCGAGGGCCCGCCTCCGGAGCGCGCCGAGCGCATCCGCAAGGGCTACACCAAGTTCGAGTACCGCATCCCCATGCGGGACGGCGTGAAGCTCTTCACGTCCGTCTACGCGCCGGTGGATGCGTCGCCGGCGAAGAAGTACCCCATCCTGTTGGTCCGCACGCCCTACAGCGTCGCGCCCTATGGGCTGGACCGGTACCGCGGCGCCCTGGGGCCGGGTGAGGAGTTCGAGAAGGACGGCTACATCTTCGTCTTCCAGGACGTGCGCGGCCGGAACATGTCGGAGGGCGAGTTCGTCAACGTGCGGCCGCACAACCCGAACAAGCGCGGGCCCAAGGACATCGACGAGAGCACGGACACGTACGACACCATCGACTGGATGGTGAAGCGCCTGCCGAACAACAACGGCAAGGTGGGGCAGTGGGGCATCTCGTATCCGGGCTTCTACACGTCGGCGGGCGCCATCGACTCGCACCCGGCGCTCAAGGCCGTGTCGCCGCAGGCGCCCATCGCGGACTGGTTCTGGGACGACATGCACCGGCATGGCGCCTTCAACCTGACGCTGGCGTTCAACTTCTTCTCCAGCTTCGGCAAGCCGAGGCCCGCGCCGACGGACAACGAGGACTGGAACCGCTTCCCGTTCGGCACGCCGGATGGGTATCAGTTCTTCCTGGACCTGGGGCCGCTGAGCAACGCGGAGACGAAGCACATGAAGGGGGACGTCGCGTTCTGGAAGGACGTGGTCGCGCACCCCAACTACGACGCCTTCTGGCAGGCGCGGAACCTCTTGCCCCACCTGAAGAACATCAAGGCGGCGGTGCTGACGGTGGGCGGGTGGTACGACACGGAGGACCTGTACGGACCGCTGCGGACGTACGCGGCCATCGAGAAGCAGAACCCGGGGACGCAGAACACGCTGCTCATCGGACCGTGGCCGCACGGTGGCTGGGCGCGGGGCGAGGTCGACAAGCTGGCGGACACGGAGTTCGGCTTCAACACGGCGGAGGCGTTCCAGACGCTGGCGCAGGGGTTCTTCAAGTACCACCTCAAGGGCGGCGCGAAGCCCGAGGTGCCGGAGGCGATGGTGTTCGAGACGGGCGCCAACCGCTGGCGTCAGTTCGACGCGTGGCCGCCGAAGGGGCTGCGTGAGACGCGGCTGTTCTTCCAGCCCAAGGGTGGGTTGTCGATGAAGGCGCCCGCGGGGACGAACCCGGCGGAGTCCTTCGCCGAGTACATCAGCGACCCGGCGAAGCCCGTGCCGTACACACAGGAGATCCTGACGCGCTGGAGCAGCAGCTTCATGGCGGAGGACCAGCGCTTCGCGTCGACGAGACCGGACGTGCTGGTGTTCCAGACGGAGCCGCTGGAGCAGGACCTCACGGTGGCGGGGCCGCTGGAGGCGGAGCTGTGGGTCTCCACGACGGGCTCGGACGCGGACTGGGTGGTGAAGCTGGTGGACGTGAACCCGGGCACGATGCGCGGCTGGTCGCGCGCCGACGCGGAGAAGGGGCTGGAGAACCGGGGCGCGCAGCAGACGCTGATTCGCGGCGAGCCGTTCCGCGGCCGCTTCCGCGACAGCTACAGCGAGCCCAAGCCCTTCAAGCCGAACGAGGTGACGAAGGTGCGCTTCACGATGAACGACGTGTTCCACACGTTCCAGCGCGGGCACCGGGTGATGATCCAGGTCCAGTCCAGCTGGTTCCCGTTCATCGACCGGAACCCGCAGACCTACGTGCCCAACATCTTCGAGGCGAAGGAGTCGGACTTCACGCGCGCCTTCCATCGCGTGTACCACTCCTCCACGCATCCGAGCTCGCTCAAGGTGGGCGTGCTGCCATCGCTGGACGCGCAGGGCGGGTGATGCCCTGCCTGACCGCTCGCTCCGTGGCGGAGGACGCATCCTCGCTGGATGCATGAGGTGGGGGCGCGGCACGGTCGTCCGCGCGGTGGCGGACGACGCGCCGTCAACAGCCGACCAGCGCGACGGCGGTGGAAGGATGACACGGCATTCGGTTCGCCTCCGGCACCCGCCGAGGAGGCACGGCGAGCGGCGCCGGACACCCAGGACCGCTCGATGCACCCTGGCTCGTAGCCTCAGCCGCACTCGAGGTGGGCATGGCGCCACCCCGGGGTGCACAGGGTGGCGGGCCCGAGGGCGCATGTGTCAGGCATCGCCCGCTCGACGAGGCGTGAGGGTTGACGGACGGGAGATCCCCTCCCGTTCCTGTTAGGTTTCGCCGCATCGCGGGACGACGGACGGGAGGGTGGGACAGTGACTGGCACCGAGGGGCCCGACAACGGGCTGGTGCGACTCGACGGGAGTGAGGGCGAGGGAGGAGGGCAGATCCTCCGCTCGGCGTTGTCGCTGTCGCTCATCACCGGCCGACCGTTCCACATCACCCACCTGCGCTCGCGGAGGGACCCTCCCGGACTGCGTCCGCAACATCTGGCGTGTGTGCGCGGCGCGGAGGTCCTGGGCGGCACGAGTGAGGGCGCCTCCGTGGGCGCCTCGGAGCTCTCCTTCACCCCGGGCTCCGTGCGCGCCGGGGACTACCTGGTCGAGGTGGGCACCGCCGGGAGCACACCGCTCCTGTTCCAGTGTCTCGTCTATCCGCTGGCCCTCGCGGGCGGCGGACGGCTGACGCTGCGCGGTGGGACGCACCTGCCGCACAGTCCCAGCTTCCACTACGTGGCCACGGTCTGGCAGCCGGTGGCCATGGCGTACGGGCTGCCGGTGCACCTCACCATGCCGCAGGCGGGCTTCTACCCCGAGGGCGCGGGGGAGCTGGTCGCGGAGGTGGGCGCGCCCAGGCAGCCGCCGCTGCTGGTGGAGCTGCCCGCGCGTGGGATGCTGCACGAGGTGCATGTCTCGTCCTTCGTGGGCGGCTTGCCCTTCA
Organism: Myxococcus sp. MH1; assembly: GCF_059738865.1. Taxonomy (NCBI): domain Bacteria; kingdom Pseudomonadati; phylum Myxococcota; class Myxococcia; order Myxococcales; family Myxococcaceae; genus Myxococcus; species Myxococcus sp. MH1. The sequence continues at coordinate 5,526,867 of NZ_AP026947.1, forward strand.
GCATCGCGGAGCGACAGTCGCGAGCCACGGTGGCGACGCTGCGCGAGCGAGGCATCGTCGCGGAGGCGGAGAACCGGCCGCTGCCCGTGACGCGTTCGACGGGCACGGTGACCTTCGTGCTCGCCCAGTTCGAGCACACCATCGCGGGCTTCACGGCGCTGGGAGAGAAGGGCCGTCCCGCGGAAGAGGTGGGGCGCGAAGCGGGCGAGGCCCTGGCGCACTTCATGGAGACCGGCGGCGCGCTGGACGAGTACCTCGCGGATCAGATCCTCCTGCCCGCGGCGCTGCTGGCCTCGGGCCGATTGGGGAAGGCGGAGCCCGGGACCACGCGCTTCACGGCGGCGCGGGTGACGGACCACCTGACGACGCATGCGCGCGTCGTGGAGCGCTTCCTGCCGGTGCGCGTCCAGGTGGACGCGAGCGGGGCCGTCGAGGTACGCCCCGCGGGATGAGTCCTCCTGACCCCGAAGTCATGGCGTTGCTGGCCCGCGTCTACGGCACGAACAGCACCTTCTTCGACGACGACGGGAACTACTGCCACCGCATCCCCACCTCCTTCACGAAGGAGGACCACCAGCGCCTGAAGACCGCGGGGATGGTGCCCAACACCTTCGTGCAGTGGGAGCACGACGAGGTCATCCAGAAGCTGCGCAAGGCCGCCAAGGCCGTGGACCTGCAACGCGCCGCGGATGCGTTCGTGGCCTCGATGACCTCCGCCGATGTAGCGTGGTTGGCCGTCCTGCCCGCCGCCATCCTCGGGCGCGCGATGCCGACCCACAAGGAAGACCCCATGGGCGGTGGCCACTGCCGGGTCTGCTTCTTCGAGGAAGATGCCGTCGACGCCACCTGCACCGCGTACCTGAATCACGTCCAGGGGGCGATGTGGGGGGCGGCGCAACCGACGGAGGGCGTGCTCACCCTGACGCGGGCCCTGGACCAGAAGGCCGCCGGGTGGCCCAAGCCCACGCCGCGCGATGTCTGGGTGTTCCACCAGATACTGGACCTGCTGCGCCGCCTTCCGCCCGCGTCGCGCTACAGCCATGCGCGCACCGCGCTCCACAAGGCGAAGCTGCTGAGCGCCAGCAGCACCTATCGCTGCGAGACGGTGCTGGAGGCGCTCGCGTTCATCAGCATCCTCGAGACGCCCGAGCACCCGGGCCTGCTGACCCGCTTCACCCGGGCCGTGGAGCGCGACCAGCGCCCCACGATTCGGGTCGAGGTCCCGGCCCCGCTGGCGTGGTGGTCGGCCAAGGACGGCGTCCGGAAGGAGAACGTCGAGAAGCTGTTCGGCCACCTCGAGCGACCGAAGAAGGAACCCGTCGCCGCCCCGGCACCGCCGGCCACGAAGCGACGCAAGCCGGCCAGCGCGGCGACTCCCGCCAGCGCGAAGCCGAAGTCCCTCCCTGGACCGCCGACGCCGGGCAGCGTGTATGCCATCCAGTTCCGAGAGGACCTCTGGGGCGCGGCCTATTGCCATCAGGTTCGCACCGATGAGCCCACCGGAACCGTGCGCGGCCGGATGGAGTTCCTCGACCTCTTGTCCCCCACACCCCCCACGGCGGAGCAGGTGGTGGGCCTCAAGTTCCGGGACCGCCTGAACGGCGAGCGATGGCAGAGCTGGTGCGCGAGCCTCGACAAGACGACCGGCATCAAGCGCATCGCGGTGGACGTGCCCGCGCCGACGCACCCCCAACCCATGCCGACGCGCCTCCCCGTCGGTGGCGCCAAGGACCTGAAGCACCTCGCGGGCTGGAACTTCAAGGAGGTCTGAAGAACGGCGACTTCGCCGCGTAACCTTCGCGCGGGGTGCGGGTTCTCATGGGGCCATTTCAGGAGGAAGGTCCCATGAAGCGAAGCGGAACGACGCGGTTCATCTGGGCGTGCGCGCTGTGGTCCCTGGGCAGTGTCGGCTGTGGTCATCCCGACGCCGCGCTCGAAGCGAATGAAGGGACGACGCGCGCGGCCCTCACGGTGTACGAACAGGCCGCGTTCGACACGGCCCACGAAGCGCTGGGCTGCAAGTCGCTCGGGAACTTCTACTGGGAGATCGGCACCGGGACAGGGCCGCTCTACGGCCTGTCGAAGGGGAGCGGCGTCACGGCGACGACGGTGATGCCCATCGCCTCCGCGAGCAAGTGGCTCTACGCGGGCGCCTACGTGGAGTCCAAGGGCTACGCGAACCTCACCGTGGACGAGAAGAAGCGCCTCAACTTCACCAGCGGCTACATCGACGAGAACACCACGCTGTGTGACGTGGCCGGGACGAACGTGTCCACGTGCTACGGGGCGTCGTTCAAGGACGTCACCTACCGCCCGCTGCAGAATGGCCGCTACTTCTACAACGGCGGCCACATGCAGAAGCTGGCGCTGGATGACATGCCCCTGCGCAGGGGCACGGGCATCGCGAGCGTGATGGACTGGCTCAACCCCTTGCTGGGCACCACCTTCCCGGAGTCCGACAGCGACGTGGCCCCCGCGGGGGGCTTCTCCGGGAGCGCGGCGCAGTACCGCGTCTTCCTCTTGAAGCTGCTCAACAACCAGACCGCGCTGGCCACCCGGCTGACGGTGGACGCCGTGCCCGCCGGGCCCGGAGGCACGGGGGTGTCATTCACGCCGTGGACGGCGGGCGAGGCGTACTACGGGCTGGGGCACTGGATTGAAGGGGAGCGCGTCGGCGGCACCTGGACGGTGACGGGACACTCGTCCGCGGGGGCCTTCGGCTTCTACCCGTGGGTGAACGCGGCCCGGACCCGGTACATGGTCCTGGCGCGCCTGCGTCAGCTGGGGAGCGAGGAGGGCGAGAAGTCACGGGCCTGCGCGCAGAGCATCCGCACGGCCTACGAGACGGGGGTGGCGCAGCCGTAGGCCGCGCCGTCGGCTCCAGCTCGACGGAGAGCTGGAGCGCGAGGGTGCTTCAGGCCGCCTCGTCGTCGGCGCGGTTGGAGTTGTTCCCGAAGGTGTTGATGTTGTCCATGTCCTTCGACGTGTTCCGGAAGGCCCGGATGGCGAAGGGGATGGCGACGAGGAACACGATGCCGGCGAGGCCCGCGGCCTTCCAGGGGAAGGGCTGGGTCTTCACCTGGATGTCCTTGCCGTAGTTGTTGAGGTTGTTGCCCATGGCGCGCTGCTTGGCGGCCTCGCGCTCCTCGGCGGTGAGCTCACGGGGGGCGTTGAATTCCTGGACCGGTTTGCGCGGCTGGGCCAGCGCGGCTCCGCCCGTCGCGAGCGCGAGGACGAGGAGGAGTCGGGCAAGGGAAGGGGTTCGCATGGCGGGGGAGGCTATCACGACCCAACGGGCCTGCTGAACAGGGCTTGCACCGGGAGAGCGTGTCCAGTACGCGCCTGGGTGCCCACATCGACCTCGGGACGCCATGCTGCGCCTGCCCTTCCTCGCCATCGCCAACCTGTTGCTGCTCCTGCGAACCCTGTTGGGTGCGCCCTTCCGGATGTTCGCGGCCGGGAGCCGTCCGGCCTACGTGCGCTTCCGCCTGACGGGGGATCCGCCGTACCGGGAGCAGCGCAAGCCCCGGTTCTCACTGGGCGGCGGCTCGAAGCCGGAGCCTGCGGACGTGACATCCCTGGAGACGTTCGGGGAGGCGCTGCGGCTGTTGGCGCGGGACGCCAAGGTGAAGGGGGTGTTGTTGGAGGTGGAGGGGTTGGGGTTGCCCCAGGCGAAGCGGGACGCGCTGCTGGCGTTGCTGGCGGAGTTCCGTGCTGCGGGCAAGCGGGTGGTGACGTGGGCGGTGATGGTGGACACGGATTCGTATCCGGTGCTCTGCGCGGCGGACGAGGTGCTGCTCGCGCCCATGGGGCGGCTGGAGCTGGTGGGGTACGCGGCGGAGTCGACGGCGTTGGGGGAGGGGCTGTCGCGCATCGGCATCCGGCCGCAGTTCATCCGGCGCGGTGACTACAAGACAGCGCCGGAGCTGTTCACGCATCCGGAGGTCTCCGACATCCAGCGGCGGACGGTGGAGTCGTTCCTGGACGAGCGCTACTCGGCGCTGGTGGAGGCGGTGTCCGCGGCGCGGAAGAAGACGCCGGACGAGGTGAGGGCGCTCATCGACCAGGGGCCGTACAGCGCGCAACGCGCGCAGGCGGCGCGGCTGGTGGATGGGCTGGTGAGCGAGGTGGACCTGCCGCTGCACCTGGGGATGGTGGAGAAGAAGGACGGCGCGGCTCCGGAGGATGACGACACGGAGCTGGAGCCGATGGAGATGTACCTGGAGACGGTGCCGTTCCCGCCGGTGAAGTGGCGGCGGTGGAAGCGCAAGCCCCGGCTGGCGTTCGTGCCGGTGTCCGGGATGATCGTCCCGGGGAGCGGGAACGCGGGGGGCCGGTTCGCGACGTCGGACGCAGTGGTGAAGGGGTTGAGGGCGGCGGCGCGGGACAAGCGGTCCAAGGCCATCCTCCTGTATGTGAACAGCCCGGGTGGGGCGGCGATCGCCTCGGAGCAGATCCTCGAGGTGGTGCAGCGGGTGGCGAAGAAGAAGCCCGTGATTGCGTACATGGACCGGGTCTGCGCCAGTGCGGGCTACATGGTGGCGCTGGGCGCGAAGGAGCTGTGGAGCGCGCCGCACGCGGTGGTGGGATCCATTGGCGTGTTCGCGGGCAAGTTCGACACGTCCGGGCTGATGCAGATGTTGGGCATCCACAAGACGGTGATCACGCGCGGGGCGAACGCGGGGCTGCTGTCGTTCTCGCGCGCGTTCACGGAAGGGGAACGGGCCGCGCTCGAGGCGGACATCGAGGAGATGTACCAATCCTTCCTGGGGCACGTGGCGAAGGCGCGCGGGCGGACCAAGGAGGAGATCCACGCGCTGGCCGAGGGCCGCGTGTACTCGGGCCTGCGCGCCAAGGAGGCCGGGCTGGTGGACAAGCTCGGCGGGTTCGAGGAGGCGTGCCGGTACGCGCTGTCGCTCGCGAAGGTGGCGCCGGGTGACTTCGAGTTGAAGTCCTACGGTGCGCCCGCGCCGCGGATGTCAATTCTGAAGCTCCTGATGGGCGCAGCGCACCCGGCCACGTATGCCCTGTGCCCGGTGTCGTGGGACCTGAGCGGCGATGCGAAGGAGATGCTCGTGTCGTTGGCGGACGAGCCCGAGGTCGACTCGTGGCTGCGCCGGTTCGCGCACAAGCTCCGTGGTACGGTCCGCGCCCCATGAAGCGCACCGTCCTCACAGGGCTCCTCGTGCTGGCCCCCGCCTGCGCCACGCCGTCGCGTGAGCCCGTCTCCGTGGCGGAGGCCTACGCGCGAGCCCTCGACGAGGGACGGCTCCAGGACGCCTACGCCCTCACCACCAACGGCCCCGACGGGGAGACGGCCTTCCTGGAGCGCTACTCGGACGAAGCCACCCGCCGTGAGCGCGCCGCCGCCGTCCGCTCCAGCACCGAGCTCCTCGAGGCCCGAGCCCCCGCGCTCACCCTCGCGCGCTCCGGCCCCGACTGGCGCGTCGTCGAGGCCCGCCCGGCCGATGTCCCTCGCGCCGCGCTCCGCCGCTTCCTCGACGCCTCCGACGCCAAGGACTGGAAGACCGCCTACGGCCTCCTCGCCGCTCCCTTGCGCGCCCGCTACACCCCCGAGCGGCTCAAGGAGGACTTCGAGCGCGAGCCCCTCTCCAAGGAGCGCCTGCGCCGCGCCCGGCTCGCCCTCAACACCCACGTGCGAGTCGGCGCCGGTGAGGCCGTCTTCCCCCTGGGCGACGAGCGCGCCGTCCTCCTGGTCCTCGAGGACGGCGAGTACCGTGTCTTGGCCCTGGAATAGGCCCGCCTGCCCGTTCCCACAGTGTCCCTGATGGACACCTTCAGCCTGTCGACACCCTCCGGCCCTCCAGTCCGCCGCCAGGGTGCGTCCTGGGCCACACCGCGTTAAACGACGTTGTACAGCTCCTCCCGGACTGGCATGTTCCGCGCCCCTGGGGGTGCTCCCAAGCGCCCGTTTTCCAAAAGGTTTCAGGTGTCCCGATGAGCGTTACCGAGGCCGACGTCCTCGCGGCCATGTCGAAGGTGATCGATCCCGAGCTGCACGTGGATCTGGTGAAGGCCGGAATGGTGAAGGACGTCCGCGTCACCGGCGACACCGTCAAACTCAAGATCGAGCTCACCACGCCCGCCTGCCCCATGAAGGGGAAGATCCAGGCCGACTCCGAGGCCGCCCTCAAGGCCGTCCCCGGCCTGAAGTCCTTCAACATCGAGTGGGGCGCCCAGGTCCGCTCCGCCGGCGGCGGTGTCCCCGCGGGCGCGCTGCTCCCCAAGGTGAAGAACATCATCCTCGTCGGAGCGGGGAAGGGCGGCGTCGGCAAGAGCACCGTCGCCGTCAACCTGGCCACCGCCCTGGCCCAGCACGGCGCCAAGGTCGGCCTGCTCGACGCCGACTTCTACGGCCCCTCCGTCCCCCTGATGACGGGCCTGGGCGACAAGAAGCCCGTGAGCCCCGACGGCAAGTCGCTGGATCCGCTCATCGCCCACGGCCTCAAGGTCATGTCCATCGGCTTCCTCGTCGAGGCCGACCAGGCGCTCATCTGGCGCGGCCCCATGCTCCACGGCGCGCTGATGCAGCTGGTGCGTGACGTGAACTGGGGCGAGCTCGACTACCTCGTCCTGGACCTGCCCCCGGGCACCGGTGACGTGGCCCTGTCGCTGTCGCAGTCCATCCGCGCCGCGGGGGCGGTGCTCGTCACCACGCCGCAGGACGTGGCCCTGGCCGACGTGGTCCGCGCCAAGCAGATGTTCGACAAGGTCCACATCCCCGTGCTGGGCATCGTGGAGAACATGTCCCAGTTCGTCTGCCCGAACTGCTCGCACGTCACCCCCATCTTCAACCACGGCGGTGGTCGCAAGGCCGCGGAGATGTTCGGCATCCCGTTCCTCGGGGAAGTTCCGCTGGACTTGAAGGTGCGTGTGTCGGGAGACTCGGGCGTACCGGTGGTGGTGGGCGCCAAGGACAGCCCGGAGGCCAAGGCCTTCCTGGAGGTCGCTCGCAACATCGCGGGCCGCGTGTCCGCGCAGAGCGCCAAGAGCATCCCGCTGCCGGTGGTGCAGGCACGCTGACCCACCCAGGAGACGCTTCATGCCCCCGGCCGGCAACGACGAGTATCCCGACGACCCGCTCATCGACGAGGACCGTTCCGGCCGGGAAGGGCGCGCCTCGGGGCCCGCGGGTTTCGTCCCGGAGTTCGTCCGCCGCATGGCCGTCGCCGGCCTGGGCGCCCTCTTCATGACCGAAGAGGGCATCCGCAACCTCGCCGGCCAGCTCAAGCTCCCGAAAGAAGCCCTCGGCTTCATCCTCTCCCAGGCGGAGAAGACCAAGGATGAAGTCACGGGCGCGATCACCGAGGAGCTCCGCCGCTTCCTCCAGTCCGAGAAGCTGCGCGACGAGTTCCTCAAGCTGGTCTCCGGCATGACGCTGGAGATCAAGGCGCAGGTCCGGCTCGTCCCGCCGGACAAGGCCGAGAAGCTCGGTGAGGATGAGCCCGAGCCTCCCGCCGCCGAGCCGCGCCCCAAGGAGAAGAAGCACGCCGCGGCCCCCACCGCGCGCGTGGTCATCTCCGAGCTCAATGCCCGCCGCCCCGGCTCCCGGCGCTCGAAGAAGGAGTAGTGGTGGCGGACACGCCTCCCCCTGAAACACCCGCCGCGCCCGCGCGGAAGGGCTTCCGTTCCTCGCCGCTCGCCAAGCGGCTGCCGCTGCTCGTGGCCGTCGGGCTGGGCCTGTGGTTCTGGCAGGTGACCGGCATCCCCGAGCGCGAGCTGGTCATCCATCCCTCGGGTGACGGCTGGCGACAGGCGCGCGCCCTGGACCTCCAGGTGAGCGGCGCGGACGGCGAGCTCATCAAGCGCGAGGAGCGCTTCTTCGGCGACACCGGCGCGCCCCCGGAGCTCACCTTCAAGGTGGACCTGCCGGAGGGTGACTTCCGCGCGGTGTTCTTCGTGAAGCTCGCGGGCCGCGAGGAGCGCCAGCGCGTGGAGGAGCGCCTGTCGGTGGGGGAGGAGCGCTACATCGTCCGCCAGGTGGAGTTGCCCGCCGCGACTCGTTGACCGCCCCGGGGGCGTGGGCTAAGGCCGCTCGACGTCATTCACATTCCGACCGAGGGGTTCGAGAGCACCATGGCAACGGAGCACATCGTCGTCGTCGGCGCCGGGCAGATGGGCGCGGGCATCGCGCAGGTGGCATTGCAGGCGGGTCTGCGCGTCACGCTGGCGGACGTGTCCAAGGAAGGTCTCGCCAAGGGCGCGGACCGCATCCGCGCGGGCCTGAAGAAGCTGGTGGAGAAGGGCAAGCTCGACGCCGCGAAGCAGCAGGCCGCCGAGGCCAACCTCGCCACCCTCACGAACGTCACCGAGGCGAAGGATGTCGACTTCGCCATCGAGGCGGTGACGGAGAACGAGGACCTCAAGCGCCGCATCTTCCAGGACCTGGACGCCGTCGTCCGGCCGGGCGGCATCCTCGCCACCAACACCTCCTCCATCCCCATCACCCGCATCGCCGCGTCCACGAAGCGCCCCGAGTCCGTCATCGGCATGCACTTCATGAACCCGGTGCCGGTGATGCAGCTGGTGGAGCTCATCCGCGGCGCCGCGACGTCCGACGAGACCTACGCCACCACGCGCGCCTTGTCCGAGCGCATGGGCAAGACGACGGTCGTCTCCAAGGACTTCCCGGGCTTCATCGTCAACCGCATCCTCATCCCGATGCTGAACGAGGCCTGCTACGCGCTGATGGAGGGCCTGGGCTCCGCGGAGGACATCGACACCGCGATGAAGCTGGGCACCAACCAGCCCATGGGCCCGCTGCAGCTGGCCGACTTCATCGGCCTGGACACGGTGCTCTACATCGCCGAGGTGCTGCACAAGGGCCTGGGTGACTCGAAGTACCGCCCGTGCCCGCTGCTGCGTCAGTACGTGGACGCCGGCTGGTACGGCAAGAAGAGCGGCCGCGGCTTCTACAAGTACTGAGCCCAGAGAGGACACCGGACCATGACCTACGAGAACCTCCGACTGGAGCACGACGGCGCGGTCGCCACGCTGACCATCGACCGTCCCAAGGCGCTCAACGCCCTCAACAACAAGACGCTGCAGGAGTTCGAGGCGGCGGTGCGCTCGCTCGGCGTCGAGACGCGCGTGCTCATCGTCACCGGCGGAGGCGAGAAGGCCTTCGTCGCGGGCGCGGACATCGCGGAGATGGCGGCGCTGAACGAGTCCCAGGCGCAGGAGTTCGCCGCCCTGGGCCACCGCGCGCTCGCGCTGCTGGAGTCCTTGGCCATCCCCACCATCGCCGCGGTGAACGGCTTCGCGCTGGGCGGCGGCTGTGAGCTGGCCCTGGCGTGCGACTTCATCTACGCGTCCGAGAAGGCGCAGCTCGGCCTGCCGGAAGTGGGCCTGGGGGTCATTCCGGGCTTCGGCGGCACGCAGCGGCTCACCCGCGTGGTGGGCCGGGCCCGCGCGAAGGAGCTCATCTTCACGGGCGCGCGCATCGACGCGGCCAAGGCGAAGGAGATCGGCCTGGTGCTGGAGGTGCTGCCGGCCGACGGGCTGCTCGCGCACTGCCGCGCCGTCGCGGCGAAGATGCTCAAGAACAGCCCATTGGCCATCGGCAAGGCCAAGCGGGTCATCGAGCAGGGCGCGGACAAGGACCTCACCGAGGCCAACACGCTCGAGCGCCAGGGCTTCGCGGAGCTGTTCGGCTCCCATGACCAGCGCGAGGGCATGCAGGCCTTCCTCGCCAAGCGTCCCGCGAGCTTCACGGGCGTGTGATTCACGCGCGCGCGGTCGGGAGTCTCCTCACGGTCCTCCTGGCCGCGTCGCCGGCCCGCGCCGAGCGTGTCCCGACGGGCGTCCTCGATGGGCGCCTGGCCCCTTCGAGCCGCGCGCTCGCCGACGAGCCCGTTCGTCCGCCCGCGCGCGAGGGTGAGCCCCCTGAACCCGCTCGCGAAGCCCCGCCCGACGACGAGCACGGCCGCGCCTCGCCGCTCGTGTCGTGGAAGCGCTCGCTGTGCATCTATACCGGGTGCTTCCTCGAGCCGTTGATGCCCGATGTCCGCTACCAGTGGGCCTCGGGGGCTCCAGACCACTGGGTGCTCTCCTGGCCCATCCATCCGTGGGCGCTCGGAGCGTGGGACATCCCCGGGCCCACGCTGCTCGTCTCGCCCTTCCTCGAGCCCCAGGTCCGCCTGGCCCCCGCGAAGTGGCGGCTGCTCGCGGGGGCACGCGTGTCGGTGTTCCCGGACCGGGCGCGCCTCGGGGTGCTCGCCGAGGGAGCGGGCCTGTGGGGGCAGGACGGCTCCGGGGGCGTGGCGGGGGTGGGCCTCACGTATGACCTGATCGAGCGGCACGAGGCCACGACGCCGTGGACGCTGTCGGTGGTGCTGCGCCGGGCCTGGACGGGGGAGGGGGCGCGGATGGACGTGTCCCTCGACGTCACGGTGCCCTTGAACATGTTCCTGGGCTCGCCCCTGGAATCCGGGGAGCGGGGGCGGGCAGCCGGTGGCTCATCGGCACGGTAACCGTCGCTTGGGGACGGGTCCTTCGTCTTCGCTATTCCCTGGGAGCACCCCCCGTAATATGGAGCCCTCATGAACTTCGAGCTGACCGACGTCCAGCGCGAGATCCAGCGGATGTGCCGCGAGTTCGCCGCCAAGGAACTGACCCCCAACGCCCGCAAGTGGGATGAGCACCACACGTGGCCCACCGATGCGGTGAAGAAGCTCGCCGAGCTGTCGCTGCTCGGTGTCGCCGTCCCCGAGCAGTACGGCGGCGCGGGCCTGGACAATGTCTGTTACGCGCTCGCCATGGAGGAGATCAGCCGCGGCTGTGCCTCCACCGGCGTCATCATGAGCGTGAACAACTCGCTCTACTGTGATCCGGTGATGAAGTTCGGCACCGAGGCGCAGAAGGAGGAGTTCCTCACGCCGTTCGCGCGGGGTGACAAGCTCGGCTGCTTCGGCCTGACGGAGCCCGAGGCCGGCAGCGACGCCGCCGCCCAGCAGACCGTCGCGGTGCGCCGGGGTGACGAGTACATCATCAACGGCTCGAAGAACTGGATCACCAACGGCCCCAAGGCCGACGCCATCGTGCTGTTCACGATGACGAACAAGGAGGCGGGCCACAAGGGCATCAGCGCCTTCCTGGTCCCCACCAACACCCCCGGCTTCACGCGCGCCGAGCCCGACAAGAAGATGGGCATCAGCGCCGCCTGGTCCTGCTCCATGTTCTTCGAGGACATGCGCGTGCCGGCCAAGAACCTGCTGGGCAAGGAGGGCGAGGGCTTCAAGGTCGCCATGTCCACGCTGGACGGCGGCCGCATCGGCATCGCGTCCCAGGCGCTGGGCATCGCGCGCGCCGCGTACGAGGAGGCCGTCCGCTACTCGGGTGAGCGCAAGTCGTTCGGCAAGCCCATCCGCGAGCACCAGGCCATCCAGTTCATGATCGCCGACATGGCCATGGAGATCGACGCGGCCCGGCTGCTCATCTGGCGGGCGGCCCTGCTCAAGGACAAGGGCGTGCGCCACAGCGCGGAGAGCGCGATGGCGAAGCTGTTCGCCAGCGAGATGGCCAACCGCGTGACGAACAAGGCCCTCCAGGTGCACGGCGGCATGGGCTACAGCAAGGAGATGGACGCGGAGCGCCACGTGCGCGACGCTCGCATCACCGAGATCTACGAGGGGACGAGCGAGATCCAGCGCATCGTCATCTCGGCCAACGTCCTGAAGGAGTAGGCATCATGAAGAGGGCACTGCTTCCCGTACTGGTCCTGGCGTCCGCCGCGGCGCTCGCCCAGGGCACTCCGTCGAAGAAGTCCGAGGGCGGGAAGCCCGCGGCCCCCACGAAGCCGGCGCCCGCGAAGAGCGACGCGCCGGACGTGGAGCGGATGCCCTTCACGCCGGACTCCATCCGCCAGGTGGTCGCCTACAACCAGGGGCGCATCCAGGAGTGCTACGAGGACCACATGGCGGAGAAGGACAAGAAGGTGGAGGGCAAGCTGCACACGTCCTTCACCATCGACGCCAATGGCCTGGTGAAGAACGCCAAGGTGAAGAAGGGCAGCACGCTGAAGGACCCGAACCTGCACGACTGCGTGGTGGCCGTGCTGACGTCCATGACGTTCCCCAAGCCTACGGACGGCGCGGACCACCCCATCGAGTACCCGTTCAACCTCAAGGCCGTCGAGTAGGAAGACTTCCGTGAACCTCGAGCTGACCGAGACCCAGACGCTGATTCGCGAGACGGCCCGCAAGTTCGCGCGCGAGCGCGTGGCGCCGCTGGCCCGAGAGTTGGACCGCACGGAGCGCTTCCCGACGGAGCTCTACAAGGAGCTGGGGGAGCTGGGGCTGCTCGGGGTGAACATCCCGGCGAAGTACGGCGGCTCGGAGGCGGGCGCCGTCTCCTACGCGCTGGCGATGATGGAGATGGCGGCGGCGGACGCGTCCACCGCGGTGACGATGGCCGTCACGAACATGTGTGGCGAGCTGATCAACGCCTTCGGGACCGAGGCCCAGCGCGAGAAGTACGTGACGCGGCTGGCGTCCGGTGAGGCGGTGGCGGGCTCGTTCGCGCTCTCCGAGCCGCACGCGGGCTCGGACCCGGGCGCGCTCAGGACCACGGCGGTGCGGCGTGGCGACACGTGGGTGCTCAACGGCAGCAAGCAGTGGATCACGTCGGGTGCGCACGCCGGGGTGTTCGTGGTGTGGGCGCGGACGTCGGGCGCGGGCAACAAGGGCTTGTCCTGCTTCATCGTGGAGGGCGGGACGAAGGGCCTCATCGTCGGGCGTCACGAGGACAAGATGGGCCTGCGCTCGTCGAACACCGTGCCGCTGACGTTCGAGGACTGCGTCATTCCGGCGGAGAACCTGCTGGCGGCGGAAGGGCAGGGGTTCCGGCTGGCGATGGTCGCGCTGGACGGCGGGCGCATCGGCATCGCGTCGCAGGCATGCGGCGTGGCGCGGGCAGCGCTGGAGGCCACGGTCTCGTATGTGAAGGACCGCAAGGCCTTCGGCCAGGCCGTGGGGGAGTTCCAGGGCCCGCGGTTCATGATCGCCGACATGAAGACGCAGATCGACGCGGCGGAGCTACTGACCCTGCGCGCGGCGTTCCTCAAGGACCAGAAGCAGCCGTTCTCCCGCGAGGCGTCGATGGCGAAGCTGTACGCCAGCGAGACGAGCAACCGCGTCTGCGACAAGGCCGTGCAGCTTCATGGTGGCTACGGCTACATCGACGAGTTCCCGGTGGAGCGGTACTTCCGCGACGCCCGCGTGCAGACCATCTACGAGGGCACCAGCGAGGTGCAGCGCGTGGTGATTGCGCGCGAGAGCTTCAAGCTGCTGGGGTAGGCGCGTGGCGTTGAAGAAGAAGGGCCGGCATTACTACGGCGATTCGCGCGCGGACATCCGCCCCGAGCTGGAGCGGTACAGCAAGGCGAACAAGTATCCCCTCGAGCGGCTGGATGAGTTGAGCTGCCCGGAGTGTGGCCACGAGCGCTCCCATCTCATCCTCGACGAGGAGGCGGGTGCGGCGGTGCAGTGCTGCGTGAAGTGCGAGCACGAGGTGCCCCTCGCGGACAGCGAGGAATTCCTCGAGGAGGCTGAGCTCCAACAGGCCGAGTGCCCCTGTGGGAATGGGGCGTTCGAGATGGCCGTGGGCTTCGCCTTCTACAAGGGCACCACGGATGTCCGCTGGGTCTACATCGGCTGCCGGTGTCCTGAGTGCGGACTCACGGCGTGCTACGGGGACTGGAAGACGCCGTGAGGCCTGGGGCGAATCAGCCCCGACAGTTGGAGTAGGTGTGCGTCCTGAAATACATGCTGCGCGAGCCGTGCATGTACAGCTCGCCGCAGATGCAATCCTGCCGCCCGACCTCCACGGTCATCGAAGAGTCTGAATAGTAGGCGGTGTACCCGAAGGTCTCGCTGGTGCAGTGCAGCGGCGGGGGAAGCGTCTGCTCCATCTGCCCGAGCCCCTCCTGCTCAGCAGGGGCGTCATCCGTCTCTGGGAGACCGCCTCCGCAGGCAGCCGCCAGGAATGCGAACGCCAGCAACGCACCACGCCTCGATTGGCTGCTGTTTTGTATTTGCATTCCTGTGGCTGTAGCACCTGTCATGCAATACAAGCCATGGAGGAAAGCCACTGGAGGAAGTGTCGTTGTCCCGTGAGGGGCAATTCCTTCATCGCACCTCCGTCCGATAGGCATCGGGCCGAGGTGCCCACCACGACCGAGGGCTTCACGAGGGCGGGCGACTCTCGGCGTTGACAATCCATCATACCGAGAGTCCCGTCCTCGTCGTCAGTCGAGCTTCCGCCTCCGGAGGAACGACACTCCCACCCAGAGCGCCATCATCACGAAGGACGCGCTGCTGGCGTCGGTGGCGCCGCAACCCCAACCGGTGACCGTCAAGTCGCGAGGGCCTGGCAGTTCCGGCTCGCTGGGGCCGTTGGGGGCCGAGGGTCCCGCGTCCTCGGTGCCTGCGTCGGGAGCAGTGCCGGCGTCGCCGTCACCCGCGTCCGGTTCTGGCTGCGGCGTCGTACCCGCGTCGTCACCGGCGTCAGGCTCGGGCGGCGTGCCCGCATCTTCACCGGCGTCAGGCTCAGGCGGCGTGCCTGCATCTTCACCGGCGTCAGGCTCGGGCGGCGTGCCCGCATCTTCACCGGCGTCAGGCTCGGGCGGCGTGCCCGCATCTTCACCGGCGTCAGGCTCGGGCGGCGTGCCCGCATCTTCACCGGCGTCAGGCTCGGGCGGCGTGCCCGCATCTTCACCCGCGTCGGGCTCCGGGGGAGCTCCCGCATCAGGCTCCGCGCCCGCGTCGGCGGTGCCCGCGTCGGGCGTGCCAGCATCCGGAACCCCCGCATCGGGGGTACCCGAGTCCGGCGCTCCTGCATCCGGAGGTCCTGCGTCGAACGCCCCGGCATCGGGCGCCCCGGCATCCCGAGGGCCGCCATCCGGCTGCCCCGCATCCGGCAGGCTCCCGCCGTCCGCAGGCTCCGCGACCACCAGCAGTTCCTCGGACATGCTCCACGAGTACACGTTCTCGATGCCACCGAACTCCGCGACGACACGATGTTCGCCCATCGGGAAGAACGAGAGCGCCACGGTGGCGGACCCCGCGCTGTCGACGTCCTGGGACGTGACGAAGTCCCCATTCACGAAGAAGCTCATCGTGCCCGTCGGCAGCGGAGTGCCCGAGACGTCCGTTACATACGCCGTGAAGAACGTCGGCTCGCCCTCGATGATGGGCCCGCCCTGGTGCTCCAGCCGCGTCACCGTGGGCTCGATGCCCACGCCCCGGATGAGCAACGTCAGGTCGTTGAACGACAGATCTCCGCCCGCGGTGAGATCCTCCCAGCTCATCACCCACGTGTCCGTCGACTCCATGGGCGCCAGCATCAACACGTGGGGCGTGCGCTGCTGATAGCTCCACGCGTCCATGTCGTAGGATTCGACGATCTGGACCTTGCCGTACTCCCGCGACTGGAGCCGCGAGTAGCTCGTCGGGCTGAGCCAGTTCGAACTCGGGTTGACCGTCGTCACCCGGTCCGTCGACAGCGACTGATGCAGGTCCAGGTTCAGTATCGTCTTCGAGAAGAAGACGTTGATGTCCCCGTGCCCCCACAGCTCGCACTGGTACCGGCCCTCGGGGGTGATGGCGGGCAGGAAGCACGCATCCGTGGCGCGGTCGTAGTCATGCTCCAGATACGTGACGAGGAAGAAGACGATCTCCCGCCCCCCCGTCACCGTCCCCAGGCTCACCCGGCGGTCCTCCTCGTTGATGGCCGCCGTCACGTCCCGCCCCGCGATGACGCGCCCGTCCGGACCGAACGCGCTCGCCTTGTAGTCGGGCAGCCCATCCAGCGCGCCCGACAGGTCCCAGATGGGCCCCACGGACGCCGGCTGCCCCGGGCCCCGGGATGCCAGCCGCGGCGTGAGGCACTCCACCGCGGGCGACCCCGGGCACAGGTTCTCATCGTCATCCGTGCTCAACAGGATGATGTTCCCCAATCCCATGTGGCCGTTCTGTGCATCATCCGGCTCGAGCAGGTTGGGGATGTGGGGGAAGACGCCCCGGTCGCTGAAGTACGCATCCAGCAGCCCCGGCACCGCGCCCGAACGGAAGTTCCCGCTGGCATCCACCAGGTCCGTCGCATCGCGCATGCGCTGCCCCACCACCGCGCCCACCGGACGCGCGGGATAGTCCGGCACATCGTCCGGCCATCGCTTGGGCCCACCATTCGGCGAGTAGCTGGTGGCCGACGTGCAACCGCCCGTCAGCAGCTCCGGCTCGCGCAGGCGGAGCACCTCACCGGTCTCCGCCCGCCGATGGAAGAAGATGCGCTCCGGGATGCACCGCGTGGCCTCGCCGATGTAACCCCGGTCCGGATTGAGGTTGTACAAGTCCTCGTGGAAGTCCGGGATGCCATTGCCCTCGACGTCGATGAGCACGTCGTCGTTGGGATCATCCGGGTTCCCGATGTCCACGTACCCCCGCGACACCAGGTCGTCGTAGTAGAGCCACCCCAGCGTGTGGGACGCGCCCGCGTAGGCCTTCTCCTCGACGAGCAGGACCTCCACGTTCCTGTCGCGCGACAGGATGAGCCGGTTCGAGTCCACACCCTGCGCGGACACACGACCCGCGCCCAGCAGGACGACGACCACCAGAAGCAGGGAAGGGCTCCAACGAAGCATGGACATCCTGTGCCAGCCGAGAAGTGAACGCGGCATTCTATGTCCTTCTTGGAATCCCAGTACACGGTGCCAGCCCGGAGCGAGGGCGACGACCTCATGAGAGGGAAGGGAAGGAAGAGGCCCGCGGCCGCCGACGTGCGGGAAAACAGTCCACCCCCCCGGGCGCACCTCCCCCATGACTCACGCCGGGCACCGGACTCGCGGACCTCGACCCACGAGCGGAACGGGCCTGCACGCGAGCGGTCGCATTTCAGCGGATTTTTCGAGTACAGTGCGCGGGCTCGCTGACCGGGCAGGTGCACCGGTCGCTCGCGTGACTCCCTGAAGTCAGGGGTGCACGGGAGGGCGAGCGGTCTTAGTTCGAGTGATGCGGAAGGTCCCACCGGGTCTTGACAGTTCCGGCGGAGCACATCCCGTGATCAGCACATGGGGCACGAGCGCGCTTGACTACCGGAATAACCGGTGTCTAGGGTGCGCGGCTTCATTCAAAAGTCCCCAGAGGTGGGGACGTCCGTGACCTCCCGCTGCTCCCCGCGCGGAGGCCCCGTCCATCAAATCAGGGGGCAGCTGTACCGTTTCAAAGGACTTCCAACTCCATGCAGCAGAACGTGAACCAGCAGATCGAGACGGACGCCGGCGATGAGAACTTCGCGGCGATGTTCGAAGAGTCGCTCAAGCAGCGCGGTGGCGACGGCATCCTGAAGGAAGGGGAGATCGTCAAGGGCACCGTCGTGCAGGTGACCAAGGACTTCGCGATCGTCGACATCGGCTACAAGTCCGAGGGTCAGGTCCCGATCTCCGAGTTCACCAGCCCTCGCGGAGAGATCTCCGTCAAGGCGGGCGACCCGGTCGAGGTCCTCCTGGAGAGCCGTGAGAACGACACCGGCATGGTCGTCCTCTCCAAGGAGAAGGCCGACAAGATGCGCATCTGGGACGAGATCAGCGCCGCCTGCGAGCGCGATGAGATCGTCAAGGGCACCATCGTCGGCCGCGTGAAGGGTGGCCTCTCCGTCGACATCGGCGTGAAGGCGTTCCTCCCGGGCAGCCAGGTCGACATCCGGCCCGTGCGCAACCTTGACCAGTACATCTCGAAGGAATTCGAGTTCAAGGTCATCAAGTTCAACAAGAAGCGCGGCAACATCGTCCTGAGCCGCCGCGTGCTCCTCGAGAAGCAGCGCGAGGAGATGAAGAAGGAGACCCTCAAGAACCTGAAGGAGGGTGCGGTCCTCAAGGGCGTGGTCAAGAACCTCACCGACTACGGTGCGTTCATCGACCTGGGCGGCATCGACGGCCTGCTCCACATCACGGACATGTCGTGGGGCCGCATCGGTCACCCCAGCGAGATGTTCAACGTGGGTGACGAGGTCCGCGTCGTCGTCCTCAAGTTCGACCCGACGCAGGAGCGCGTCAGCCTGGGCCTGAAGCAGATCCAGGAGGACCCGTGGCACCGCGCCGACGAGAAGTACCCGGTCGGCACGCGCGTCAAGGGCAAGGTCGTCAGCATCACCGACTACGGCGCGTTCATCGAGATCGAGCAGGGTGTCGAGGGTCTGGTGCACGTGTCCGAGATGTCCTGGACCAAGCGCCTCAAGCACCCGTCCAAGATCCTGGAGGTCGGCCAGGAGGTGGAGGCCGTCGTCCTGGACATCGATCCGAAGGCCAAGCGCATCGCGCTGGGCATGAAGCAGATCGAGCAGAACCCCTGGACGCTGCTCGAGGACAAGTACCCGATCGGCTCCGTCATCAAGGGTCAGATCCGCAACGTCACCGACTTCGGCGTGTTCGTCGGCGTCGAGGAGGGCGTGGACGGCCTGGTGCACGTGTCCGACATCTCCTGGACCCAGCGCATCAAGCACCCGGGCGAGATGTTCAAGAAGGGCGACGAGGTCGAGGCGGTGGTCCTCAACATCGACGTCGAGAACGAGCGCTTCAGCCTGGGCATCAAGCAGCTCCAGCCGGACCCCTGGGAGACGCTGTCCGAGCGCCTGCCTGTCGGCAGCCGCGTGAAGGGCAAGGTCACCAAGGTCACCGACTTCGGCGCGTTCGTGGAGATCGAGCCGGGCATCGAGGGCCTCGTCCACGTCTCCGAGCTGAAGGAGGAGCGTGTCGAGAACCCGCGTGACGTGGTGCAGGAGAACCAGGATGTCGAGGTGAAGATCATCGACATCAACACGCCGGACCGGAAGGTCGCGCTGTCCATGAAGGCGCTGATCGGCGAGGGCGACGACTACCGCGAGTACCTCCGCAAGCAGGCGGAAGGCTCCAAGGCGCGCCTCGGCGACGTGATGGGCAAGCTGACCAAGAAGTAGTCAGCGAGCCGCTTCACGGCGTGACGGCCGGGTTCCCGCAAGGGGGCCCGGCCGTTGCCTTTTCGGGGGAATGGGCGCCGACCTCCCGACCGGTCGGACAGGCGACGCTCCGGCCCGGACGGCGAGCGAGGACGCTTGAACTCCGGGGAACGCCCGGTGATAAGGGCGAGCGCCGCTGTTATCGAAGGACCTCCGTACATCCTCAAGGGAGACAGATTCATGGCTCGTGAAGTCGTCATCGTGGGCGCGGCCCGTACCCCCATCGGCTCCTTCCAGGGGGCGCTCTCCAAGCTGACGGCTCCGCAGCTGGGCGCTGTGGCCATCAAGGCCGCGCTCGAGCGCGCGGGCGTCAAGCCCGAGGCCGTACAGGAAGTCATCATGGGCAACGTGCTCCAGGCCGGCGTCGGCCAGGCGCCCGCCCGTCAGGCCACGCTGTTCGCCGGCCTGCCCGAGGGAGTTCCCGCCACCACGCTCAACAAGGTCTGTGGCTCCGGCCTGAAGGCCGTCATCGCGGGCGCGCAGGCCATTGCGCTGGGCGAGGCGGACGTCGTCGTCGTGGGCGGCATGGAGTCCATGAGCAACGCGCCGTACATCAGCCACACGATGCGTGGCGGCGCGCGCATGGGGAACGTGGAGTTCAAGGACGCGATGATCCACGACGGCCTCTGGGACGTGTACGGCAACGTCCACATGGGCAACTGCGCCGAGGAGTGCGCCACGTCGCAGAACATCAGCCGCGCGCAGCAGGACGAGTTCGCGCTGGAGTCCACCCGCCGCGCCATCCAGTCCCAGAAGGAGGGCCTGTTCGCCGCGGAGATCGTCCCCGTGGTCATCCCCGGCAAGAAGCCCGGTGAGGAGACGACGGTGTCCGAGGACGAGGGTCCTCGCAACGCCAAGCCGGACAAGATTCCCGGCCTCAAGCCCGTGTTCAAGAAGGACGGCACGGTGACGGCCGCCAACGCGTCCTCCATCAACGACGGCGCCGCGGCGCTGGTGCTGATGAGCGAGGAGCGGGCGAAGGCGGAGGGGAAGACCATCCTCGGCCGCATCACCGGCTACGCGCAGGCGGCGCGCAAGCCCGTGGAGTTCACCATCGCGCCGGCGGACGCCATCAACACGCTGCTGACGAAGAAGGGCGTGAAGGCGGCGGACGTGGACCTGTGGGAGATCAACGAGGCGTTCGCGGTGGTGTCCATCGCCAACAACCGCATCCTCGGCCTGGACCCGGCGAAGGTGAACGTGCGCGGCGGCGGCGTGGTGCTGGGCCACCCGATTGGCGCCTCGGGCGCGCGCGTGCTGGTGACGCTGCTGCAGACGATGAAGGACCAGGGCAAGAAGCGGGGCGTCGCGTCGCTGTGCATCGGCGGCGGCGAGGGCATCGCGCTGATGGTGGAGCGGTAGTCCACCCTCTCCCCACGGGGAGAGGGGCGGGGTGAGGGCCTTCGACGGGCCTTCACCCCGTTTCCGTTATCAGGAGGGCGCATGAACAAGGTCTACGCGAGCGCGGACGAGGCGGTCGCCGACATCCCGGACGGCTGTACGCTGATGAGCGGCGGCTTCGGGTTGTGTGGCAACCCCGAGAATCTCATCGAGGCGATTCATCGCAAGGGCGTGAAGAACCTCACCATCATCTCCAACAACTGCGGCACCACCGAGCTCGGGCTGGGCATCCTGCTCCAGAACAAGCAGGTGAAGAAGATGGTGTCGAGCTACGTGGGGGAGAACAAGGAGTTCGAGCGCCAGTTCCTCTCCGGCGAGCTGGACGTGGAGCTCAACCCGCAGGGCACGCTGGCCGAGCGCATCCGCGCGGGCGGCTGCGGCATCGGCGGGTTCTTCACGCCGACGGGCGCGGGCACCCAGGTGGCCGAGGGCAAGGAGACGCGCGTCATCGACGGGCGGCTGCACGTGCTGGAGACGCCGCTGAAGGCGGACTTCGCCATCATCCACGCGGCCAAGGCGGACACGTGGGGCAACCTGGTGTTCAACAAGACCGCGCGCAACTTCTCCCCGATGATGTGCATGGCGGCCAAGGTCACCATCGTCGAGGCGGAAGAGATTGTTCAGCCGGGCGAGCTGGACCCCGACCAGGTGCACATCCCGAGCATCTTCGTGAAGCGCATCGTCCAGGCGAAGAACCTCCAGAAGTGGATCGAGCGGCGCACCGTCCGCAAGACGGCCTGAGGACCCCATGCCACTGACTCGTGAACAGCTTGCGAAGCGCATCGCCCAGGAGCTGCGGGATGGCTTCTACGTGAACCTGGGCATCGGCATCCCCACGCTCGTCCCCAACTACATCCCCGAGGGCGTGGAGGTGGTGCTCCAGTCGGAGAACGGCCTGCTCGGCATCGGGCCCTATCCCGAGGCGGGCAAGGAAGACCCGGACCTCATCAACGCGGGCAAGGAGACGGTGACGACGGTGAAGGGCGCGTCGTTCTTCGACTCGGCGCTGTCGTTCGGGATGATCCGCGGGGGCCACATCGACATGGCCGTCCTGGGCGCGATGGAGGTCTCCGAGGAGGGGGACCTGGCGAACTGGATGATCCCCGGGAAGATGATCAAGGGCATGGGCGGGGCCATGGACCTGGCGGTGGGCGCCAAGCGCATCTACGTGGCCATGGAGCACGCGAACAAGGAGGGTCAGCCGAAGATCCTCAAGAAGTGCTCGCTGCCGCTGACGGGCCTCAAGTGCGTGCACCACATCGTCACGGACCACGCCTACATCGACGTGACGCCAGAGGGCCTGGTGCTGCGCGAGGTGGCCCCGGGCGTGACGGTGGAGCTGGTGCAGAAGCTCACCGAGCCCAAGCTGAAGATCGCCCCGGACGTGCGCGAGATGAAAGTCTGAGCGACCGAGGCTAAGGTGCGCCGCTGGGGGAGGGTGGTACGGACGACTTCCCCGGCGGAGCCCCTCGAATGGCCGATACCTCGGAGAAGCAGAACCCCATCGACCACCGCGCGCCGCGGGTGGAGTACGAGCTGCCGGTGGCGTACCGGAGCGTGGCGGGGTTCGTGACGGACTGGGCCGTCAACCTGTCGCGAGGCGGGCTCTACATCAACACCGACAAGCCCCTGCCGGTGGACACGGTGGTGAAGCTGCTGGTGACGTTGCCGGGGGCGCACTTCCCGGTGGAGTTGAAGGGCCGGGTGACGCGCACCAACGCGCTCGGCGCCGCGTCCTCCCAGTCCCCGGGGATGGCGGTGGAGTTCCTGGACGTTGACGACGACAAGCGGTCGCGGATCGGCGAGTTCGTGGAGCGGTTGCGCTCGGAGCTCCCGTCGGACGCGACCCGGAAGTAGGGCGGCCCGCCTGAGGGCGCCCCATCGAGCGCCTGCATGCTGCCCCTCCCCGAGACACCCATCCCACTGGTCATCGAGCGCCTCGGGCAGCTCGGCGAAGGCGTCGCGTCCTGGCAGGGGCGCACCGTCTTCATCCCGGGCGCGTTCCCCGGCGACACCGTCCGCGTCCACCTGGAAACCCAGGGACGGGTGCTGCGCGGGGTGCTGCGCGAGGTCGTCACCCCGGGGCCCGCCCGGCGTCCGGCGCCGTGCACCCTGGCCGGAGAGTGTGGAGGGTGTGACTGGCTGGGGCTCGCGGAGTCCGCGCAGCGTGAGGCGAAGCAGGAGATCGTCCTCTCGACGCTCGAGCACCTGGGGCACCTGCGGCGCGAGGACTTTACCGTCCGGCCGCTGATGGTGGCGCCTCGGGACTGGGGCTACCGGCGGCGCGCGGTGCTGCACCCGGCGGGCAAGGGAACGCTCGGGTACTTCAGCCGGCGCAGCCATGAGCGGCTCGCGGTGTCCGAGTGTGGCGCGTTGACGCCCGTGCTGACGGCGCTGCCCGGGAAGCTGGTGCCGCTGCTCAAGCCGCTGGCGAAGGACACCGAGGAGGTGTTGCTGCTGGCCGAGGGCGACAAGGCGGCCTTCGCGGTGACGTTGACGGGGCCGGTGACGGCGCGGCACCTGGAGGCCGCGGAGGGCGCGGTCCGGGCGCTGCGGTTGGAGGGGGCGGTGCTGGTGCCGAAGGAGGGCTCGCCGAGGCTGGTGGGCAGGCCGGTGCTGCGCTCGCTCTCGCCGTTGCGGCCGGAGGTGCCGTTGTATCTGCGACCGGATGCCTTTGCCCAGGCGCACGCGGAGGCGAACGTGGGGCTGGTGACGTCGGCCATCTTCGAGCTGGCGGGGCGGGACGAGGAGTCGGTGCTGGAGCTGTATTCGGGCAACGGCAACTTCACGTTCCCGTTGGCGGCGGGCGTCCAGTCGGTGCTCGGGGTGGAGTCGAGCCCGGTGGGCGTGGAGCTGGCGCAGCGCAGTGCCCGTGAGGCGGGCGTGAGCAACGTGCGCTTCGTCCAGGGTGATGCGCGGAAGGTGTGCGACGGGCTGGTGGCCGAGGGGCGTCGGTTCGACGTGTGCCTGGCGGACCCGCCTCGCGCCGGGGCTCCGGGGCTGGCGAAGTGGATGGTGGCGCTGGGGGTCCGGCGGGTGGTGTACGTGGCGTGTGACCCGGCCTCGCTGGCGCGGGACGCGGCGGGGTTGGTGGAGGCGGGCTATCGGCCGGTGGCGCTGCAGGTGGTGGACATGTTCCCCCAGACGCACCACGTGGAGGCGGTGATGTCCTTCGAGCGGGTGGGGCAGGGCTGATGGACGCGCGCATCGTCGAGTTCGCGGAGGTGCTGCGGCAGAACGGCGTGCGGGTGAGCACGTCCGAGGTGCAGGACGCGCTGAAGGCGACGGCCGAGGTGGGACTGACGGACCGGGCGCTGTTCCGGGCGGTGCTGCGGACCACGCTGGTGAAGCGTGAGCTGGATGTGGACACGTTCAACCGCGCGTTCGACTTCTTCTTCTCGGGGGCGGCGGCGACGTTCGAGGCCATCGACAAGTCGCTGGCCGCACAGCTCCAGGAGGAGGGGTACCTGGATGGGGACCTGCTGAAGATGGTCACCTACCAAATGAACCTGTTGCTGCCGGAGATGTCGCCGCTGGCGCAGGCGGTGCTGGAGGGGGACAGGGCGCGGCTGGCGCAGATCTTCCGGATGGCGTCGCTGCAGTTGGACCTGTCGCAGCTGGAGAGCCCGCTGCAAGCGGGGTTCTTCGCGCGGCGGATGTTGGCGGGGGCGGGCATCGACAAGGCCCGGTCCGACATGAAGTCGCTGGAGGCGGAGCTGAAGGCGCGTGGGTTGGCGCCGGAGGGCGTGGAGATCGTCTCGCGGCACGTGGCCGCGGCGATGCGGAAGATTGAGGACGCCGCGCGGCAGGAGGTGAAGCGTCAGGCGGAGGCTCGCATCCGTCGGCGGACGGACACGGCGCAGGACAAGCCGCTGCACCTGCTCTCGCAGGCGGAGGTGGACCAGATGGAGTCCGCCGTGCGCACGCTGGCGGAGAAGCTGCGCAGTCGGTTGATTCGTCGGCAGCGCTCGCACCGCAAGGGGGCGCTGAACGTGCGCAGGACGCTGCGTCGGAACATGACGTGGGGTGGGGTGCCGATGGTGCCCCAGTTCCGCAGCCGTCGGCCCGAGCGTCCGGAGCTGGTGGTGCTGTGTGACGTGTCGGACTCGGTCCGGAACGCGTCGCGGATGATGCTGCTGTTCATGCACACGATGCAGTCGCTGTTCGTGCGCGTGCGCTCGTTCGTCTTCGTGTCCGACGTGGGCGAGGTGACGCAGTACTTCAAGGATTTGGATGTGGACGAGGCCATCGACATGGCGACGGCGGGGAAGACGGTGTCCCTGAGTGCCAACTCGAACTATGGCCGCGCGCTGGCGGACTTCACCCGCGACCACCTGGGCAGCATCACCCGGCGGACCACGGTGATGGTGATTGGGGATGGGCGGAACAACTACAACGCGAACAACGTCTGGGCGCTGAAGGACTTGCGTCGCAAGGCAAAGCGCGTGCTGTGGATCTGCCCCGAGGAGCGCGGCAACTGGGGCATCGGTGACAGCGAGATGCTCACCTACGAGAAGCACTGTCACCAGGCCGTGGTGGTGACCTCCGTGTCGGACCTGGCGCGCATCGCGGACCAGCTCGTTCCGGCTTGAGCGGGCTGCCGCCTGAATGGCCGGGCAGGGGACTCACGAGCGGCTCCTCGGCTGATACGACATCGCCACGTCGCAGCGCGCGTAGCGTGCGCCGAACCGCTGCATGATTTCCGCGTCGTGCACGAAGCCCAGCTTCTCGTACAGGTGGATGGCCGGGCCGCACTTCTTGTTCGTCAGCAGGTAGATCTTGTCCATGCCCAGGCTGGACGCCCGCTCCAGCGTCTTCGCGAGCAGGAACTCACCGACCTTCAGACCGCGCGCGCTCTTCAGCACGCCCATCTTCGTCAGCTCCACCCAGCCGTCCTTCGACACCATCAGCGCGCAGGTGCCGACCACCCCCAACTGCGGCGTCTCCGCGAACAGCACCACGCCGCCCTTGTCGAGGATCAACTCGCGCGGCTTCGACAGCAGCGCGATGTCGTTCTCCTCGAGCTTGAACATCTCCTGGATCCACTCGGCGTTGATGCGGTGGAAGGCCTCCGCCTGGTCATCGGAGAAGTCTCGCACCCACATCGCCGGCGGGCCCGCGGCCTCAATCCGCTTCAGCATCGAGGACTCGGCCAGCCGCGCCTCCACCTTCGCCAGGCCCTGCATGAAGTCCCCCGACAGGCCCTCGACCAGCTGGGCCGCTGCGGGCTCGATGCGCGCCAGCAGCTGCGTCTGCACCCGGACCAGCAGCGCCTCGCCTTTCTCCGTCAGCGCCAGCACCTTCGCGCGCTGATCGTCCGGCGAGCGCCGCGTCTCGATGAACTCCTCCAGCGACCCGAGCGCCCGCGTCACCGTCGGCTGCGCCACCCCCAGACGCTCCGCCACCTCGCCCACCGTCATCGGCCCGTGCAGCCGCAGCGTCATCAACAACGACATCTGCGCGGGCATCACCGGCAGGTCCAACGAACGGGCCACCTCCCCAGCGTCGGCCTGCATCCGCTCCGCCAACCGCTTGAGACGACTGCCCAGGAAACCCACTCCGAGCCCCGCGAGGAAATCGACTTCCATGCCGAACCTCCAATCCATAGCGCGATATATAGCTAGCTATATATCCAACGGATTGCAAGGCGGCTTTCAGCGCGGCTCGGAAGGCCGGGCCTGCGACAAATGCCTACCTGGGCATCACGCGAGGGCGACGCCGCGACAGGCCGAGCAGCGCGAACAGCGCCATCGCCCAGGGAAGGGAAGAGGCACCGCTCTGGCAGCCACAGCCGCTGTCCTCGCCCGGCGGCTGCGTGGGCGGAGGACCTCCCGCATCCGGCGTGGACGGGCCCGCGTCGGGCTGGGAGGTCCCCGTCACCGTCACCGAGAAGGAGCACGTGCCCTCGTTGCTCGCGAGGTCCTTGGCCGTGAACGTCACCTCCGTGGTGCCCACTGGGAACGTCGCTCCGGAGGCGTGGCTTGCGTCGAGCGTGAGCACTTCACCCGAGTCGTCGTAGGCCGTGGCGTCCTCGAAGCGGACCTCGGCGCCTCGAGTGCTCGTCGCCTGCACGGACTGGTTGGGCGGACAGCTGACCCTCGGCGGGAAGGTGTCCGCGATGAGGCCCGCCAGCTTGTAGACCGTCATGCCCTGCCCGTAATCCGCCTGGAAGTAGAGCGTCGAGCCCACCATCGTGAGGCGGCTCGGGTTCGAGCCTCTCGCCCCCGGAATCATCTCCGCGAGCAGGGTCGGCGCCCCCGTGGGCGAATCCAGCCGCCACAGCTCGCGCCCCGTCGTGGGACCGAGCGCCGCGAACACCAGCGGACCCTCGGGCGACGCCAGGAGCAACGCGTTCGGATGTGACGAGTCGACTCCGGGCATCAGGTCCGCGACGCGCACCGTGCCTTCCTCCGTCCCATCCGTGCGCCACAGCTCGCGGCCACCTTCCGCGTCCGCGCCGCTGAAGAACAGGTGGTCGCCCCACGCCACGAAGTTCGCGTCGTCCAATCCATATGCCGTGGCAGCACGCCGCAACGTCGCCGCGCGCAGCGACACCGTGCCCGCCTCCGTCCCATCCGTCTTCCACAGCGTCGTGACACCTTCCGTCGCCGTCGCCCAGAAGTAGAGGTGGCCCTTCCACGCGAAGAGCTGCTCGGGTGACGCACCGGCCTCCCCCGGACGGAGGTCCGCCACGCGCACCGTGCCGCTCGTGGTGCCGTCGGACTTCCACAGCTCGCGGCCGGCCTGGTCCCTCGCGGAGAAGAACGTCAGCGCGCCCAGCCCCGTGAACTCGCGTGGAGCCGAGCCCCCGTCGCTGGTGACGACGTGGATGTCCTTGAGCTTGCGCGTCAGGCCGAGCTCTCCCGTCGTCGTCCAGGGCTCCAGGCGACCATCCTCCGTCTTGCCGCTGAACCAGAGACTCCCCTGGACGTACGCCGGCTCGGACACGCCCTCAGGGGCATCCGAGATGCGCCAGGTCCCCGACTGTGTGGCGTCCGTGCGCCAGAGCTGGCCTCCCACCGTGAGGAAGGCCTTGTCCCCGCCGGGGATGATGCGGGCCGAGGAGACATCCCCCGTCACGTGGTGGATGCCCGAGGCGCTGTCATCCGTGGCCCACAGGCCCGACGCCGTGGAGAGCAACGCCTGGCCCTGGAAGGGCGCCAGCTGGATCCAATCGTTGAGGCTGTTCGTCGCGAAGTGGAGGTTCTTGGCCATCGTCGTGCCGTCGAGCCGAATCAGTCGCTGGCCCGCCCCCAGGTGCGATGTCACATAGAGCCGCTCGTCGAGCGCCGCCATGTCCAGGACCCGACCCGTACCCCGCCTCGGGGTGGGGTCCGCCACGATGTTCGTGCCCTGCTGCGTGCCATCCGTGAAGTGCAGCTCCAACCCACGCAGTCCATCGCTCGCGGGGAAGAGCAGCTTGCCCCCGAAGACGACCGCGTCCCGTCGCAGGTCCGCGATGACGAACTGCTCGACGGGCGAGAGCTGCAGCAACAGCCTCGTTCCATCCTGCGTGCCATCCGTCGCCCACAGCGAGCTCGAGCCCCCTCCCTGATGACCGTAGAAGACGAGGTGGTTGCCCACCGCGCTCAATCCGGCACGCATCCCGATTCCCGCGAAGGGCTTCGCCCCCCAGACAACCTCGCTGCCGCCCACCGTGCCGTCACTCGCATGGAGCCGACACTCCTGACCGTTGCCCACGCCCAGTGACGCGCACGCCTGGAAGATGAGCCTCCCACCGAGTACGGCCGGCTTGCGCGGCGACGTGGCGCCCGTGCCTGGATTCAGGTCCAGGATCGTCGTGCTCTCCGCCGTGCCCTCGGTTCGACAGAGCTCCTCGCCCGTCGCCTCGCTCGCGCAAGGAAAGTACGCCGCGCCGTTCAACAGGGTGGGGGACTGCGCGAGCCCCATGCCCGCGATCGTCTCCTCCGCGGCATCCCGGACCGACGCGGTGGCGTGCAGCAGGACCGTGCCCGACTCCGTGCCGTCACTCGCGTAGAGTCGACGAGGGCTCGTCGCCGTTCCCGCGCTCGTCGAGAAGAGCACCCGGTCTCCCACCGCGCCCAGCAGCCGAGGCACGCCACTGCCGAAGCCCGGCACCAGGTCCGCGACCACACCCGTGCCCGCGGCCGTGCCATCCGTCCGGCACAGCTCGAGCCCCGACGTCTCGGACTCACACCCGAAGAAGAGCTGGCCTCCCGCCTCCACGGCCGGCGTCACGCCGAGGTCCTTCATGGCGAACGCCGCGAACTCTCGCGTGCCCTCGAGGGTGCCATCCGAGCGATACAACCGCGAGCCCGCCGAGAAGTAGAGCGCGCCTCCGAAGGAGACGGGCGTGGTCGGCGACTCGGCGAGCCCCAGGCTCCCCATGAAGCGCGTGCCCTCGGGGGTGCCGTCCGTGGTCCACAGTCCCTCGGGGCCTCGCCACCAGGCGCTCGCGCCCAGGACGGCGAAGCGGGGCGGAGGCTGCCAGCCGAAGTTGTCGGGGCCGAGCGGCTCGGGCCGCCACGCGAGCGTGCGCAGCAGCTTCGTCCCCTCGGGCGTCCCATCCGTCCGATAGAGCTCGCGCGAGTTCTCCCCGAAGAAGAGCGCGTAGCCCTCCATCGCCGTCAGCCCCATGGGCCCCGTGTTGACGACGCTCCCGGGAGTCGACACATCCGCCAGTCGCACCGGCTCGGCCCACGCGGGCAGGGCACCCAGCAGACCCAACCACCACCACCGCCCCACCACAGGTGCTGTCCAAGAAGTCATATCGCCTGATACGCAACCGCCCCCGGATTCCGGTCGGCCGGGAGGAGCAGGGACGAGGAGCCGACCTGCCTGACGGGCCCTCGACCGACATGCCCCCACCCGAGACCCGGCGCGCCACGAGCCTACCGTGGCGCACCAGGCCCTGTTACACATCCCCGCGATTTCCCCAGGAGCGCCCATGGCCCCCTCTCTCTTCGACGACCACGGCTACCAGGACGTCCCCAACCGCGAGGTCCACAGCACGGACCTCTCCGCGGCGGATGACCGGACCCTCCGCATGGCCACGCCCCGCGTGGACACCTCGCTGCTCGACGCCCTGGTGCGCTTCCAGGAGTCCTTCCTCTCCCACGCAGGCTCGGACCGGAGCGCCCAGGCCCTCGCCACCGCCCACCGCCAGGCTCAGGACGCCTCCGGCCTGGACGCCAAGACGCTGGAGCAGGGCGTGTCCCTGCTGCGCGCCTTCGGAGGCCGCCGGTGGACGGCTCGCAAGCTGGACGACAAGCTGCGTCAGCTCGAGTCCCACCCCCCGAGCCCCGAGACGGACGAGCTGAGGGCCCGCCTCCGCGGGGAGCTGGTCAAGCAGGAGCAGGCCACGGACGCCCTGGCGCGCCGCTATGGCGAGGACACCCTGGCGCTCCTCAAGGCCCACGAGGCGCGGCTGGTGGACCTGCACACCCGGATGACCGGCCTCTTCAGCCAGGGATGACCGCCGTCCCCGGTTCGGTTGATTTCCACGCCCGGCCGTCGCATAAGGGCACGTTCTTGCTCAGAGAAATCCCATGAAGCGCTACTTCATCCACACCTTCGGCTGCCAGATGAACGTCAACGACTCGCTCCGCATGAGCGAGGTGCTGGCGAAGATGTCCTACGAGCCGACGCCGGTGCCGGAGAACGCCGACCTCATCATCCTCAACACCTGCTCCATCCGCGAGAAGGCCGAGGACAAGATGCTGTCCGCGCTGGGCCGCTACAAGCCGGTGAAGGCCAGCCGCGGCGCGCTCATCGGCGTGGGCGGCTGCGTGGCCCAGCAGGAGAAGGACCGCCTCATCAAGAAGGTGCCGTACCTGGACTTCGTCTTCGGCCCCGACAACATCGCGCGCCTGCCGGACATCATCGGCCGCGTCGAGTCGGAGCGCGCGCGCGTCGTCGAGACGGCCTTCGTCGACTCCGAGGAGTACGTCTTCCCGCGCGCCGACCCGGAGACGTCCCGCGGCAAGGTCACCGAGTTCGTCACGGTGATGAAGGGCTGCGACAACGTCTGCTCCTTCTGCATCGTGCCGCACACGCGCGGCCGCGAGGTGAGCCGCGCCTTCCCGGACGTGCTCCAGGAGGTGGACGGGCTGGCCAAGGTGGGCGTGCGCGAGGTGACGCTCATCGGGCAGAACGTGAACTCGTACCTGGGCGGCGTGTCCTTCGCCCAGCTGCTGCTGCGCTGCGCGGAGGTGCCGGGCATCGAGCGCGTGCGCTTCACCACCAGCCACCCGCATGACCTGTCGGACGAGCTCATCGAGGCGTTCCGCACGCAGCCCAAGATCGCTCCGCACTTCCACCTGCCCGTGCAGTGCGGGAGTGATCGCATCCTGAAGATGATGCGCCGCGACTACACCGTGGAGCAGTACCTGGAGCGGCTGCAGAAGCTGCGCGACGCGCGGCCCGGCATCGCCGTCACCACCGACATCATCGTGGGCTTCCCCGGCGAGACGGAGGAGGACTTCGAGATGACGATGAAGCTGACCGAGCAGGTCCGCTTCGACAACCAGTTCTCCTTCATCTACAGCCCGCGTCCCAAGACGGGCGCCGCGCTGCGCGAGAAGGACTGGGGCCCGGTGGAGCACGAGGTGAAGATCGCCCGCCTGGAGCGCCTGCAGAAGCTGCAGCGCCGCATCAGCGCGGAGACCACCGCCGCCCTCGTGGGCACCGAGGTGGAGGTCATGGTGGAGGGCCACTCGCGCTACGACGCCGCCAAGCGCTTCGGCCGCACGCCGGAGAACCGCACCGTCAACTTCGACGGCGACGCCCCCGCGGGCGCGTTCGTCACGGTGAAGGTGGACCGCTCCACGCCCAACCAGCTCGCCGGCAAGCAGGTGGCGGTGCTGCAGCTGCCCACCGTGGAGCCGCTGCCCGTGCCGCGTCCCGACTCGCCGTTCCACGTCGTCGCGGAGGCCTGAGACATGGCGCTCAGGCCGTTTCGCGGCGTGCTCCCCACCGTCCACCCCAGCTGCTTCGTGGACGAGTCCGCCCAGGTCGTGGGCGACGTGCACCTGGGCGAGGACTCCTCGGTGTGGATCAACACCGTGATGCGCGGGGACGTGAACCCCATCCGCATCGGCCAGCGCACCAACATCCAGGACCTGTCCCTCATCCACGTCACCGGCGGCCGCTCCAGCACCGTCGTCGGTGACGACGTGACGGTGGGGCACCACGTGGTGTTGCACGGCTGCACCGTGGGCAACCGCGTGCTCGTCGGGATGGGCGCCATCCTCCTGGACGACGTGGAGGTGGGGGACGACTGCATCATCGGCGCCGGGACGCTCTTGACGCCCGGGACGAAGATTCCCCCCGGCTCGCTCGTGGTGGGCTCCCCCGGCAAGGTGAAGCGCGCGGTGACTCCGGAAGAGCGGGAGTTCCTGTTGTTGTCCGCTCAGCACTACGTCCACATCGCCTCCGAGTACCGCGCCAGCCGTTGACTCGCCGGCCCGCGCGGCCCGTGTTAGGACCCTGGCACCATGGCTCTCGTGCCTGCGAACACCCTCAAGGCGTGCCCTCTCTTCAAGGGCTTCACCGACACCGGCATCCAGATCTTCGCGGGTGTGGCCGTGCCTCGGGCCTTCCCCAAGGGCACCGCGTTGTTCGTCGAGGGCAAGACGGGCGAGTCGCTCATCATCGTCGGCGAGGGCACGGTGCGGCTGAGCGCCAGGAGCCCCTCCGGCGAGGACGTGTCGCTGGGCGAGGTGGGCACGGGAGAACCCCTGGGCGAGCTGGCCCTGGTGCAGAAGGGTGAGCGGCTCTGCACCGCGACGGCCGTCACGGACGTGTCCGCGCTGGAGATTCGCGCGGCGGACTTCCAGAAGCTGCTGGCCACCAAGCCCCAGGCCTGCGTGAAGCTGCTGATGGGCATCGTCGGCTTCTTCGGCCAGAAGGCCCGGGACAACCGGGACATGATTCGCACCCTCATCGGAAAGGCGCCGGCCGCCTGAAGGGCGCGTGCTAGCCTGGGGGCTCCGTATGCGAGCCCCCCACCTGGCCGTCCTCCCACTGCTCGGGCTCCTGGCGTCGCCCCCGGCGTTCGCGGGGTCGGCCGCCCAGGTTTCCATCGCCTCGGAGGAGGACTGGTTCGCCAGCCAGTACACCCCCGGTGGCCTGGAGGTGCTCGCGGATGTCCGCGTCTTCACGCTCTATGCGCTGCTCAACCGCGCGGGCTACGACGCGGGCCCCGTCGAGCGGGCCCACCCCGTCCCCGTCATCCGCTACACCCGCGCCCGCGCCCGGGTCCGCCAGGTGCTGGCCTCCGCGCCGGACGCCGTGCTCACCGAGGCCCGCGCGTACTTCGCCGCGCACCCGGAGCCGGTGGAGGTCTACCTGGCGCGCGTCCTGGGAGGAGCGAAGGCTCCAGGCCGCGCCGCGAGCCTCACGGGGTTGGAGGAGCTGCTGGCCCGCGCCGAGCAGGAGTGGCCGGTGACGGCGCTGCGCGCGGAGACGCTGCCGGACTTCCGCTTCGAGCAGCGCGCCTGGCTCCCGCTGCTGGATGCCCCCGTCCAACAGGCCACGCGACTTCTGGGCCTGCCGGAAGGCGGGCCCGCACCTCGGGTGGTGGTTAATCTGCTCGAGGCCGAGGGAAGCGTGCGACCGGTGGACACGGGGCAGGGGTGGGTGGTTGTGGTGGGACCTGTCACGCGCACGCCTGACGCCGAGCCGGTGGTGCGGGAGCTGGCGCGTGGGGTACTGAGCTCACGGCTGTCCGGCCGCCTGGGTGCTCGCTGGGCGGGCGGGGCGGCGGCGCTGAAGGACGCCCGGGCCCGGGGGGCGGGTGAGGGGACGGTCGACGAGTACGGGGTGGCGCTCCTGAGTCGGGCGCTGGCCCTGACGGCCACGGGGGCTCCGGCCGGGGCCTACGAAGCGGCCGGGCGCGACGGGTATTTCGGGTTGAAGACCCTGTCGCGGAGTTTTGAGGAGGCGCGCCCGGTTGATGCGTGGGCGCTGGATGGGCTGGCTCGGGCGGTGCCCCAGCAGGCCCCTCGGAAGTGAACGGACGGGACAACGCGTGCTTGATTTCCTCACCACCCTGCTTGGCGACTCCCAGGGCTTCATTGCCTACGCCATGGTCTTCGGCATCCTCGTGGCCTGTGGCCTGGGCGTGCCGCTGCCTGAAGACATCTCGCTCATCCTGGGCGGCTTCCTGGCCCACAAGGGCGCGGCGAGCCTGCCGGTGATGATGGTGGTCGGCTTCATGGGCATCCTGGTGGGCGACAGCCTCATCTTCTTCGCCGGCCGCAGGCTGGGCGGGAGGCTGGGGCGGGGCACCGGGGCCACCCAGGAGGCGCCGAAGGGCGGCGGAGGGTTCTTCGCGCGCATCGTCACGCCGGAGAAGCGCGCGCGCGTGGAGGGGCTCTTCGAGCGCCACGGGCAGAAGATCGTCTGCATCGCCCGCTTCATGCCGGGCGTGCGCGCGGTGACGTACTTCACCGCGGGCTCGGTGGGCATGTCCTACTGGCGCTTCATCTTCTGGGACGGCCTGGCCGCGCTGCTGTCCGCGCCGGTGTTCATCTGGCTCGGGTTCCACTTCGGTGGCGAGCTGGACATGCTCATCAGCAAGTTCAAGGAGGGCCAGTACACCGTCATGGGTGTGCTCGCCGTCGCCGCGGTGGGCTTCTTCCTGTGGCGCCGCAGCCGGAACAAGCGGCTGGCCGCCGCGCAGGCGCAGGGCAACACCGCGGTGACGTCGTCGCCCGTGTCCAACGACGAGCCCGCGGCGCCCACGTCCGGGCCCCGCAACACCGTGAAGGGCAGCGGCTCCGACCCGCTCTTCAAGGTCGCCTCCACGTCGTCGCCGGAGAAGGTGACCGTCTCGGTGGACCCGTCGCGCGAGTTGATGAAGCACTGAGGCCCGCGCCGCTCGCGCGACCATCGCGAGCGAGGCGAGGTGGTTTGAGCTCACAGGAGCCGCGAGGCTCTTGTGACGCGCGGCAGGCGAGCACGATGTGGCTGGCGACGCATTGCGGCGCCTGTTAGTCCCAGCCCGCGTTCATCGCGGCGAACCATGTCACTCTCGACTGCGCAGGACCCCGCCAGGATGGGGTTGTTCCGGCTCACGTGGCCGATACTCCTGGAGCTCCTCCTCTTCATGATGATGGGAACGGCGGACACGCTGATGCTCAGCGGTGTGTCCGACGACGCCGTCTCCGCGGTGGGGGTCGTCAATCAGTTCCTGTTCATCTGTCTGCTCATCATGGAGGTGATGAGCAACGGCGCCTCCGTCGTCGTGTCCCAGTACCTGGGCGCGCGGCGCTCCGAGGAGGCGGCGCGCATCGCCGCGGTGGGAATCACGTTGAACCTGCTGCTCGGCGTGACGGTGAGCGCGGGGCTGCTGCTGGGCGGAGACGCGCTGCTGGCGCGGATGAACCTGGAGGGCGTGGTGCTGGCGCAGGCCCGCACGTACATGGGCATCGCCGGAGGGTTCATCTTCCTCCAGGCGCTCATCAACGTGTGCTCCGCGCTCATCCGCACGTACGGCTTCACGCGTGAGTCCATGTTCATCGCGATGGGGATGAACGCGCTGCACGTGGGCGGCAACGCGCTGCTCATCTTCGGACTGCTGGGGCTGCCCCGGCTCGAGGTCGCGGGCGCGGCCATCTCCACGGTGGTGAGCCGCGCGCTGGCGCTCGTGGTGTTCGTGTGGCTCTTGTACCGGGTGATGGACGTGCGGATGAAGGCGCGCGACTTCGTCCGGTTCACCTCGGACATGGTGCGGAAGATCCTCCGCGTGGGCGTGCCCTCCGCCGTCGAGCAGGGCACGTACCAGTGCTGCCAGGCGGTGTTCCTGTACTACGTGACGTTCCTGGGCTCGACGGCGCTGGCCTCCCGGCAGTACGCGAACGCCATCTCCCAGTACGTGTTCCTGTTCAGCCTGGCCGTCGGCATGGGCACGGCCATCATCGTGGGACGGCTGGTGGGCGCGCGCCGCGCGGACGACGCATACCGGCGGGTGCTCCAGAGCCTGAAGTGGGCGGTGGCCATCACCTTCCTCGTGGACGTGGCCGTCATCCTGGTCCGCGTGCCGCTGGTGGGCATGTTCACCCATGATGGCGACATCGTCCGGCTCACCACGCAGGTCATCGTGATCGGCTTGCTCCTGGAGACGGGGCGCTCGTTCAACCTGGTGCTGGTGAACGCGCTGCGCTCGGCGGGGGACGCGCCGTTCACCGTGTACATGGGCTTCCTGTCGATGGTCTGCATGAGCCTGCCGCTGGGCTACGTGCTCGTCTTCAAGCTCCACCTGGGGCTCGCGGGCGTGTGGCTGGCGGTCGCCGCGGATGAGTGGGTCCGAGGCATCTCCATGTGGGTCCGCTGGCGGTCTCGCATCTGGGAGCAGAAGTCCCTGGTCGAGCCCCTGGCCCCGGTGGCGGAAGCCCCCGTCGTCGTGGCGGCGTAGGCCTTGTTCCTCGGGTGGCTGCCGCCTCGGACCTTCGAGGTTCGAGGACAGCAGCCACCTGGGTGAAGCCGCCGCTCAGGGCAGGTGCTTCATCGCCTCACGCAGGCGCTCGGACAGCGCCTGGACGCCCGGCTCACGGAGCACGCCGTAGTGGCTTCCGACCACGGGGTGCCGCTCCAATCCGGCGCCGACGAGCGTGGACCAGCCGCCATCCGCGGGCAGCTCGGCGTCATGCTCGGTGGCCTTGAGCAGCACCACGCGCTCCTGGGTCGGCCGGGGGACGTAGCGCCGCGCGGCCTTCAGGTTCGACTCGAAGACCTGGAGCAGGGACTGGAGCTGCCGGGGGGCCGTCCCGAGGGGCAGGACTCCGGCGCGCTCGCCCTCGACACGCAGGTGTTCGAGCACCGCGTCCGGAGACATCGCCGCGAGCGCCTCCAGGTCCAGCTCGACGTGGGCCAACGAGGCGCCGAGCAGGTCCTGGATGAACATGCCGATGACCTGGAGCCGGTCCATCTCCGAGGGCTCCGGGGCCTTCACCGCGCCCGGGGCGTACGTGTCGATGAGCGCGAGCAGCTCCACCCGCTGGCCCTGCTCACGGAGCTGCCGCGCCATCTCGTAGGCGATGACGCCTCCGAGCGACCAGCCGCCCAACAGATACGGGCCGGACGGTTGGACCTTCCGCATCGCGTCCACGTAGGCCGTCGCCATCTCCTCGACGGTGCCTCGCGGCGTGGCCTCACCATTGACGCCCTGGGCCTGGAGCCCCACGAACGGGCGCTCCGTCCCCAGCCGACGCGCCAGCTCCGCGTAGCAGAGGACGTTGCCGCCCACGGGGTGCACGCAGAAGAACGGCGTCTTCCCGCCCGGACGCAGGGCGCCGAAGGGGACCACCGGCGAGGTGCCTGTCATCGTGGCCCCGTCGCGCAGCAACGCGGCGAGCTGCTCCACCGTGGGCGCCTGGAACAGCGCGGCCAGCGGCACCGGTCGGCCCACTGCCTCGCTCACCGCGGACATCATGCGCACGGCGAGCAGCGAGTGGCCGCCCAGCTCGAAGAAGCTGGAGCGGACACCGATGGGACGAACCCCGAGCACGTCCTCCCAGACGCGCACCAGCTGGAGCTCGAGCGGCGTCCTGGGCGGGAGCACCTCCTGGGTGCTGGAGACCTCGAGCGTCGGCTCCGGCAAGGCCCTGGTGTCCACCTTGCCGTTGAGCGTCAGCGGCAGGGCGGGGAGGGTGACGAACGCGGAGGGCACCATGTACTCGGGCAGGCGCTGCTGGAGCCACGTCCTCAGCGAGAGGACCTCCGGAGCGACGGACGACGAGGCCACGACGTAGGCCACGAGCTTCCGGCCCGCGCCATCTCCCCGCGCCACGACGATGGCGTCTCGCAGGGAGTCATGGCCGCGCAGCACCGTGGCGACCTCGCCCGGCTCCACGCGGAAGCCACGCACCTTCACCTGG
This sequence comes from Myxococcus sp. MH1, assembly GCF_059738865.1. NCBI lineage: Bacteria > Pseudomonadati > Myxococcota > Myxococcia > Myxococcales > Myxococcaceae > Myxococcus > Myxococcus sp. MH1. The sequence goes on from NZ_AP026947.1 coordinate 5,564,138, forward strand.
AAGTCCGTGCGGCCGATGAACTCCACGCGGCCATCCTCGAGCCACCGGACGCGGTCTCCCGTGCGGTACATGCGCGCCTCGGGGGCCTTGCTGAACGGGTCCGCCAGGAAGCGCTCCGCCGTCAGCTCCGGGCGACCGAGGTAGCCCCGCGCCACCTGCGGGCCTCCGACGTACAGCTCACCCGGCACACCCACGGGCACGGGCTGGAGGCTCGCGTCGAGGATGTAGAGGCGCGTCTGTCCCAGCGGATGACCGAGCGGCACCTGCGCCGGAGCCTTGTCACCGGGCGGCAGCTCCACCCGCCCCGCGAGGACTCCCACCGTGGTCTCCGTGGGCCCGTAGTGATTGAAGACCTGGCACTCGGGCGCGAGGGCATGCACCCGCTCCAGCAAGGCCCACGACGAGGACTCGCCGCCGAGGACCAGTCGCTTTCGCGGCACGATGGTTCCCGTCTCGCCCCCCGTGAGCAGCGCCGCGAGGTGGGACGGGACGATCTTCATGCAGTCCACGGCGTGGCGCTGGAAGTACTCGGCCATGCCTTCGGGACTGCGCGCTCGCTCCTGTGTCAGCACGTGCAGCAGTCCACCCGTGACGAGCGCGGGGAACAGCACCGTGTTGCCCAGGTCCGCGGCGAACGTCGAGACCAGCGCGAAGCTCTTGCACTCCGTCAGCGCGATCCGGTCGATGACCGCGTTCACGTAGCTCATGAGCGCGCCGTGCGACACCGCCACGCCCTTCGGTCGACCCGTGCTGCCCGACGTGAAGAGCACGTAGGCCAGGTGCTCGGTGCGGACCTCGACCTTCGGCGCCTCGGTGGACTGCTTCGCGAGCACAACCGCGTCCGTGTCCACGCGCACGCGGTGGAGGGACAGTCCCTCGAAGGCCGACTCATGGGCGGACCCCGTCACCACGACGGGCGCGGAGACCTCCTCCACGAGCGCGCGAAGCCGCGCGGCCGGCTGTGACGGCTCCAGCGGGACGTAGGCTCCGCCCGCCTTGAGGACCGCCAGCAACGCGGCGATGAGCTCCACGCCGCGCTCCAGGCACAGGGCCACGGGGACATCCGGGCCCACGCCCAACGAGCGCAGGTGGTGCGCGAGCTGGTTCGCCCGTTCATCGAGCCGACGGTACGTCCACTCCTGCTCCTCGCAGCGGAGCGCCGGCGCGTCAGGGGTGCGCGCCGCCTGCTGCTCGAAGAGCCGATGGAACGGGAGCCCCGGCGACACGGGCGCGGACTCCGTCACGAGGACACGCTGTCGCTCCGCGTCCGTGAGGAGCGGGAGCGTCGCGAGCGGCGCATCCGGGTTCGCCAGCGCGCGCTCCAGGAGCTGCTGGAAGTGACGCACCAGTCGCTCGCCGGTGGCGGGCTCGAACAGGTCCGTGCTGACGAAGAGCCCGCCCCGGTAGCCGTCAGGTGCCCGGAACAGGTGGAGGTTGAGCTCGAACTTCGTCGAAGCCAGCTCCACGTCCATCGCCTCGAGCGTCAGGCCCGACAGCGACACCCCGGGCGACGGCGCGTTCTGCAGCACGAACATCGCCTGGAACAAGGGCGTGCGGCCCAGGTCTCTCGCGGGCTGGAGCTCTTCCACCAGTCGCTCGAAGGGGAGGTCCTGGTGCTCGAAGGCCCCGAGCGTCGCGTCACGGACCTGGGACAAAAGGCCCCTGAACGTCAGCTCCGGCGTGAAGCGGGCCCTCAGCGCCAGCGTGTTGATGAAGACGCCCAGCAGTCCCTCCGTCTGCGCGTGACGTCGGCCCGCGATGGGCGAGCCCACGACGACGTCCTCCTGGCCCGAGTAGCGCTGCAGCAGGGCCTGGTAGACGGCGAGGAACAACATGAACGGGGTGACGCGCTCGCGCTGCGTCGCCACGTCCACCGCGTCGCTCAGCGCGGCCGGCAGCCACACCGGCACCAGCGCGCCGTTGGACGAAGGCACGGCCGGACGAGGCTTGTCGTTGGGCATCTCCAGCGCGGGCGCGGCGCCGTCGAGGTGCTGCTTCCACCAGTCGAGCTGTGCACGCAGGGCGCCGCCCTGGAGCCAGCCTCGCTGCCACACGGCGTAGTCGGCGTACTGCACTGGCAGCACAGGCAGCTCCACGGCCCCACCTTGATGGAAGGCCGTGTAGAGCATCGTCAGCTCACGCACCAGCACACCGATGGACCAGCCGTCCGAGATGATGTGGTGCATGCACACCAGCAGCACCTGCTCCGTCGACGACAGCCGCATCACCGTGACGCGGAGCAGGGGACCGGTGGACAGGTCGAACGGGCGCACCGCGTCCTCGCTGATGACGCGTCGCGCTTCGGCCTCGCGCTGCTCCGGCGACGACGCGCGCAGGTCCACCGTCGCGAACGGACGGGGCGCCGGCGCGTGGATGACCTGTCGCGGCTCACCCCCCTCCATGCGGAACGTCGTGCGCAAGGACTCGTGACGCTGAACCAGCGCATCGAAGGCGCGTTGGAGCGACGACAGGTCCACCTCGCCCGTCAGCTTGAGTGCATAGGGGATGTTGTAGAGCGCGCTGCCCGGCTGGAGCTGGTCCAGGAACCACAGGCGCTGCTGCGCGAAGGACAGCGGGAGCGGCCCGTTCCTCGGCGCGGCGACGAGCGGCGGCAGCACCGTCACCCCTTGCTCCTCGGGCAGGCCCTGCTGGAGGCGCGCCGCGAGCGAGGACAGCGTGGGCGACTCGAACAGGGCGCGGACGCCCAGCTCCTGTCCCAGCTCGTCGCGGATGCGGGCCACCAGACGCGTGGCCAGCAGGGAGTGGCCACCCAGCTCGAAGAAGCTGTCGTGACGTCCCACGCGGGACACCTGAAGCAGCTCCTTCCACAGCTCGGCCAGGCGCTGCTCGGCCGGGGTCGCCGGGGCTTCGTGGGCCTTGCCGGTGTCGAGCCCCGAGGCGTCCGGCTTCGGCAGCGCCTTGCGGTCCACCTTGCCGTGCGTCGACTGGGGCAGCGCGGGCAGGAACACGACGTGCGCGGGCACCATGTACTCGGGCAGCCGCTGCCGCAGCCACGCCTTCGGGTCCTCTCCCTTCGGCGCGTGGCCGTCGGCCGTGGCGACGTAGGCCACCAGGCGCTTGTCTCCGGGCACGTCCTCGCGGACGACGACCGCCGCCTCGCGGACCTCGGGGTGCGCACGGAGGGAGGCTTCAATCTCTCCCAGCTCGATGCGGAAGCCGCGCACCTTCACCTGGAGATCGATGCGCCCGAGGAAGCGCAGCGCGCCGTCCTCGGTCCAGCAGACCTTGTCCCCGGTACGGTAGAGGCGCTCGCCGGGCGTGGTGGAGAAGGGGTCCGGAACGAAGCGCTCGGCGGTGAGCGCGGGTCGGCCCTGGTAGCCACGCGCGAGGCCCGGGCCGCCGATGAACAGCTCACCGGGGATGCCCACGGGCACGGGATGCAGCGACGCATCCAGCACGTACACCCGTGTATTCGGAATCGGGCGTCCGATCGGGACGGCCGTGTCGATGGACGTGCCCGCGGGTAGCACGTGCTGCGTGGTGACGACGGTGACCTCCGTCGGGCCATACGCGTTGATGAGCGAGCCCCCCTTGGCCAGTCGCTCCCGCGCCGTGGGCAGGGGCAGCACGTCTCCGCCGACCCACAGGCGGGGCAGCCGGGACAGCGCGGCGGGCTCGTGCTGCTGCATGACATCGAAGAGCGCGGTGGCCAGGAGCGCCGTGGTCACGCGGTGCTCGTCGATGACGCGCGCGAGCTCGGAGACCTCCGGGGTCCTCGGCGGGTACACCGCGAGCCGAGCGCCCGTGAGCAGCGCGCTCCAGACCTCGAGCGCCGTCGGGTCGAACGTCAGCGGCGCCACCTGGAGGATGACCTCGCCCGGCTCGCGGGACGCGAAGCCCACGCCCGAGACCAGCCGCAGCACCCCGCGGTGGGTGATGGCCACGCCCTTGGGCGTCCCCGTGGAGCCGGACGTGTACGTGACGTACGCGAGGTTGTCCGAGCTCATCGGCACGAACGGAGCCTCCGTCGACTGGCGGGAGATTCGCTCCCACTCGGTGTCGAGCGTCACCACGGGCCACGAGCCCGAGGGCAGCAAGGCTCCCAGCGCGCTCACCGTGAGCACACCCGCCACACCCGAGTCCTCGAGCATGAACGCGATGCGCGCCTGGGGATGCGCGGCGTCGAGCGGGACGTAGCAGCCACCGGCCTTGAGGATGCCGAGCAGCGCCACGTACAGCTCCAGCCCACGAGGAATCAGCACCGCGATGCGCGGCTCACGGCCCAGGCCCAGCGACAACAGATGTCGGGCGAGCTGACCCGACCGGGCCTCCAACTCCGCGTAGGTGAGGCGCTGGCCCTCGAACTGGAGGGCAATCGCCTCGGGCGTGCGACGGGCCTGCTCGGAAAACAGGGCGGGCAGGGTGGACTCCGACGGGAATTCGGCCGTCGTGTCGTTCCAGTCCACGAGGATGCGCTGGCGCTCCGCCTCGTCCATCAGGGACAGGGAGGACAACGGCGCGTCCGCCTTGGCGACAGCCGCCTCCACGAGGCGCAGCAGGTGCGTCACCATCCGCTCGGCGGTGGAGCGCTCGAACAGGTCCGTGCTGAAGCTGAGGGCCCCTTGGTAACCCGCTGGCGTGCGGACCAGGGCCAGCTCCAGCTCGAAGCGACTGACGGTGGACTCGACCTCCACGCCCTTGAGCGAGAGCTCCGGCAACGTCAGCTCCGCGCTCGGCATGTTCTGGAGGGCGAAGAGCGCCTGGAACAACGGCGTGCGACTCAGGTCGCGCGTGGGATGCAGCTCCTCGACCAGCCGCTCGAAGGGGACGTCCTGGTGCTCGTAGGCCCCGAGCGTGGAGTCGCGCACCTGCGCCAACAGGCGCCGGAACGTGAGCGTCGGCGTGAAGCTCGCGCGCATCACCAGCGTGTTGACGAAGAAGCCGATGAGGCCCTCCGTCTTGGCGTGACGCCGACCCGCAATGGGCGTGCCCACCAGCAAGTCATCCTGCCCCGAGTACCGGTGCAGCAGCGCCTGGTACGCCGCCATCCACACCATGAAGGGCGTGACGCCTTCACGGCGCGCCAGCGCCTCCAGCGCCTGACTGAGCGAAGGGGCCACGCTCACGGGCACCGTGGTGCCCTGGTGCGAGAGCACCGCGGGACGCGGCTTGTCGGTGTGCAGATCCAGCGCTCCCGGGGCTCCGGCGAGCTGCTGGCTCCACCAATCGAGCTGCTTCCGGAGCGTCTCTCCCTGGAGCCACTGCCGCTGCCACAAGGCGTAGTCCGCGTACTGCACCGGCAGCTCCGGCAACGGCGACGGACGACCGCTCCTGAACGCCTCGTAGAGCTGGACGAGCTCTCGCACCAGCACGGCCTGCGACCAGCCGTCCGAGATGCTGTGATGCATGCACACGAGCAGCGCGTGCTCCTTGGTGTCCAGCACGAGCAGCGTGATTCGCAGCAGGGGACCCGTACGCAGGTCGAAAGGGGTGAGCGAGTCCTCGCGCGCCAGCCGGTAGGCCTCCTCCATCCGCTCGTCGGCAGAGACGCGGGACAGGTCCACCACCCGGAGGTTGCCGGGCTGCGCGGGGTGGATGACCTGTCGCGGCTCACCGCCCACGGTCTCGAACGTGGTGCGCAGGGACTCGTGACGACGCACCAGCTCGTCGACGGCGCGATGGAACGCGGCGCGCTCCACGCGCCCCGACAGGCGCAGCGCCACGGGCATGTTGTAGATCGCCATCCCTGGCTGGAGCTGGTCCAGGAACCACAGGCGCTGCTGCGCGAAGGACAGCGGAATCGGCCCGTCACCGCGATCCACACCGAGGTCCGGGAGCGTGGCCCCCCAGGTGGCGCCGGAGATGCGCTCGGCGAGCCCCGCCAACGTGGGGGTCTCGAAGAAGGCCCGCAGGCCCAGGTCCACCTTGAAGTCCTCGCGGACTCGAGCCACCAGCCGCGTGGCCATCAACGAGTGGCCCCCCAGCTCGAAGAAGTTGTCGCGACGACCCACGGTGGGGACGTTCAACAGCTCCCGCCACAGCTCGGCCAGTCGCCCCTCCAGCGGCGTCGCGGGAGGCTCATGCTGGCGGCTGACCCGGTGCAGGTTCGCATCCGGCGCGGTCAGCGCCTTGCGGTCCACCTTGCCGTTGGGCGTGAGGGGCAGGGCGGCCAGCGGCACGAAGGCCGCGGGCACCATGTACGCGGGCAGGTGCTGCCTCAGGTGGTCATGGAGGCCCAGGATGTCCAGGGTCGGCTCCAGCCCCTCCTTCACTTCCGTCGGCACCACGTACGCCACCAGGCGCTTGTCGCCCGGCGGGTCCTCGCGCGCCAGCACCACCGCGTCACGGACCTCCGAGCGAGCGCGCAGCGCGGCCTCGACTTCCCCCAGCTCGATGCGGATGCCGCGCACCTTCACCTGCGTGTCGCCGCGCCCCAGGTACTCCAGGCCGCCGTCACGTCGCCAGCGCGCTTTGTCTCCCGTGCGGTAGAGCCGCTCACCCTCGCCGAAGGGGCTCGGGATGAAGCGCTCCGCCGTCAGGTCCGGCCGGCCGAGGTAGCCACGCGCGACGCCCTCACCGCCGATGAACAGCTCGCCCACCACGCCCGTGGGCGTCGGCATGAACGCGCTGTCCAGCACGTACGTCGTCACGTTGGTCAGCGGCCGACCGATGGGCACCTCCTGGGCGCTCTCGAACGACGCGGCCGGGGACGCCATCAGGTCCACCGCCGTGGCCACCGCCGTCACCTCTGTGAGTCCGTAGGTGTTGCGCAGGGGCAGGGTGGAGCCCACCGTGCGACGCCACGCGGCGACCCGCTCCGGCGCGGCGCGCTCTCCGCCAATCACCACCCACTTGAGCTTCGAGGGCAGCTTCGCGCGGCCTTCCTCCAGGCTCGCCGTCACCTCGTGCCAGAAGGCCGTGGGCAGGTTGAGCTGCGTCACCCCCGCGGCCTCGCACCGCGCCAGGAAGACCTCCGGCACGTCGAGCATGTCCGGCGTGCGCAGCACCAGCGTCCCGCCTCGCGTGAGGCACGGGTAGATCTCCTCCGCGCTGGTGTCCCAGCTGATGGAGGCGAACTGGAGCACGCGGTCCCCCAGCTCCACGGGGTACGTCTTCCAGGCCGCGCGGGTGAAGTTCACCAGCGAGCGGTGCTGCACCACGACGCCCTTGGGCCGACCCGTCGAACCCGACGTATAGAGCACGTAGGCCGCCGCCTCCGGAGGCACCACCACGGAGAGCGGAGCGACGTCCCCCGTCTCGGGCACGGCGTCCACGTCCAGGTAGACGCGGTCCGTGGTGTCGCTCAGCTTCTCGCGGACCTGCCCGCGTGCCACCACCACGCGCGCGCCGCTGTCCTCCAGCATGAAGCTCAGCCGCTCCGCCGGGTACTCCGGGTCCAGCGGCACGTAGGCACCACCGGCCTTCAGCACGCCGAGGAGCGCCACCAGCTGCTCCACCGAGCGCTCCACGCACACCGCCACCCGCGTCTCCAGCCCGACGCCCAGCTCGCGCAGGCGCCACGCCAGCCGCGTGGCCCGCGTGTCCAGCTCACGGTAGGTGACCGAGTCCTCACCGGACACCACCGCGATGACGTCCGGCGTGCGCAGCACCTGCTCCTCGAGGAGCGCGTGGATGCGCGCGTCCGCGGGCAGGGGCTCGCGCTCACCCGTCCACTCCAGCAGGAGCTGCTTGCGCTCCTCGGGAGGCAGCAGCGGCAGCTCCTCCAGCGGGGTGCCCGGGTTCGCGACGATGCCTCGCAGCAGCACGAGCAGGTGCTCGGCGAAGCGCTCCATCGTCGCGCGCTCGAACAGGTCCGTGCTGTACGTGAAGCCCCCGGAGAAGCCCTCCGGCGCGCGCGTCAGGTCCAGCCCCAGCTCGAACATGGCCAGGTTGGTGGAGTCGATGGGGTGGGGCCCCACGGACAGCTCCGGCAGGACGATCTCCGGCAGCGGCGCGTTCTGCAGCGTGAACATCGCCTGGAACAGCGGCGTGCGGCTCGCGTCGCGCGTGGGCTGGAGCTCCTCGACGATCTTCTCGAACGGGACGCCCTGGTGCTCGTAGGCGCCGAGCGTCCGCTCGCGCACCTGGGCCAGCAGCTCGCGGAAGCACATCTTCGGCGTGAAGCGCGCGCGCAGCACCAGCGTGTTCACGAAGAAGCCGATGAGCACCTCCGTGTCCGCCACGTTGCGGTTCGCGATGGGCGAGCCCACCAGGATGTCGTCCTGGCCCGAGTACCGGTGCAGCAGCGTCTGGAACGCGGCCATCAGCACCATGAACGGCGTGGCGCCTTCCTTCTGGGCCAGCGACTCCAGCGCCTGGCTGAGCTTCAGCGGGATGACCAGGTCCAGCACGGCGCCCTTGTGGGTGAACACCGCCGGGCGCGGCTTGTCCGTGGGCACGTCCAGCGCGTACGGCGCGCCCTCCAGCTGCTGCTTCCACCAGCCGACCTGCGCCTCGAGCGTCGCGCCGCGCAGCCACGAGCGCTGCCACACGGCGTAGTCGGCGTACTGCACGGCCAGCTCCGGCAGCGGCGAGGGCAGCCCCTTGCGGAACGCCTCGTAGAGCGACGTCAGCTCCCGCACGAACACGCCGAGCGACCAGCCGTCCGACACGATGTGGTGCACGTGGAGCAGCAGGATGTGGTCCTGCGGACGCAGCTTGATGAGCAGCGTGCGCAGCAGCGGCCCGCGCGAGAGGTCGAACGGGCGACGCGCCTCCTCGTTCGACAGCCGCAGGGCCTCCGCCATCCGGAGGTCCTCCTCGTCGATGCGCGACAGGTCCACCTTCTGCACGGGCACGAAGGTGGCCGGGTGGATCTTCTGGACCGCCTGGCCTCCCTCCGCGCGGAACGTGGTGCGCAGCGACTCGTGACGCCGCACCAGCTCGTCGAAGGTGCGCCGCAGGGCCCGCTCATCCAGCGTGCCCTCCAGCCGCAGCGGGAACGGGTTGTTGTAGAGCGTGGACCCGGGCTCCAGCTGGTCGATGAACCAGAGCCGCTGCTGCGCGAAGGACAACGGCAGGTCCGTCGTGCGCGGCACGCGCGTCAGGGCCGGGGCCTTCGCCACCGTGGCGTTGGCCAGGCGCTCCGCGAGCTTTGCCACCGTGGACGCGCCGAACAGCTCACCCAGGGGCAGCTCGACGCCGAGCGTGGCCCGGATGCGAGACACCACCTGCGTGGCCAGGAGCGAGTGGCCGCCCAGCTCGAAGAAGTCATCGTGGATGCCCACCGAGTCGTGGTGCAGCACCTCCGCCCAGATGGCCGCCAGCTGCGTCTCCAGGGGCGTGCGCGGGGCGTTCTCGGCCGGGTCCTTGGAGACAGGGGCCTCCGGGGCCGGCAGGGCCTTGCGGTCCACCTTGCCGTTGGACGACAGGGGCAGGGCGGCCAGCTCCACGATGGCCGACGGCACCATGTACTCGGGGAGCTGACGCTGGACGAAGGTCTTCACCGCGCCCACGTCCACTCCCGCGGTCTCCGGGACGACGTAGGCCACCAGTCGCTTGTCGCCCGGGATGTCCTCGCGGGCCACCACGACGACGTCCCGCAGGCCGGCGAAGCGGCGCAGCGTCTCCTCGACCTCGCCGGGCTCGATGCGGAAGCCGCGGATCTTCACCTGGAAGTCGACGCGGCCCATGAACTCGAGCGTGCCGTCCGCGCGCCAGCGCGCCTTGTCGCCCGTGCGGTACAGGCGGGCGCCCGGCGTCGAGGCGTACGGGTGCGGCACGAAGCGCTCGGCCGTCAGGTCCGGGCGGTTCAGGTAGCCCCAGGCCAGGCCGTCGCCTCCGACGAACAGCTCACCGGAGACTCCCGGCGGCACGGGCTGGAGCGCGGCGTCCAGCACGTAGGCCGTGGAGCTCGACAGCGGACGGCCGATGGGCACCGAGCGGCCCACCGTGTCCCCGGCCCGCAGCGTGTGCGTGGCGGAGAACGTGGTGTTCTCCGTGGGGCCGTAGCCGTTGATGAACACCGCGTCCGGCCCGATTCGCGACAGGTGCTCCGTCACGCGCTGCACGGGCAGCACGTCGCCACCCGCGAGCACCTGGCGCACTCCCGCCAGCGCCTGGCCCTGGTGCTGGACGACCTGGTCGAAGAGGGCCGCCGTCAGCCACAGCGCGGTGACTCCCGAGCTCTTCAGCAGCGCGCCCAGCGACTCGATGGACTGCGCCTTCGGAGGCGCGAGGACCAACCGTCCGCCGTTGAGCAGCGCGCCCCAGACCTCCAGCGTGGAGGCATCGAACGCCACGGGCGCGAGCTGGAGGAAGACCTCGTCCGGCCCGAAGCGCATGAACGTGTTGTCGCGCACCAGTCGCAGCACACCACGGTGGGGAACGCAGACGCCCTTGGGCTGGCCCGTGCTGCCCGACGTGAACATCACGTAGGCCAGGTCCTCCTCACCCACGGAGACGACGGGAGCGCTCGTCGGCTGCCTCGAGATGGCGCGCCACTCCGCGTCCAGCAGGACGGGCAGGCAGCCCAGCTCGGGCAGCTCGTCCGCGAGGTGCTCCTGGGTCAGGAGGATGCTGACTCCGGACTCACGGATGATCCACGTGAGGCGCTCCGTGGGGTAGCTCGGCTCCAGGGGCACGTAGGCCGCGCCCGCCTGGAGGATGCCCAGCATTCCGACGATGAGCTCCGGGGAGCGCTCCACGCACAGACCCACGCGGCCACCGGGGCGCACGCCCATCACGTGCAGGTGGTGCGCGACTTGGTTGGCGCGGGCGCGCAGCTCGGCGTAGGTGAGCTGGCCCTCCGCGTGCGTGAGGGCGATGGCCTGGGGCGTGCGCTCCGCCTGCTTCGCGAAGGCGTCGTGAATCGACGGGGGACGCGGCGTCTTCGTCGCGGTGTCGTTCCACTCCACCAGCACCCGGTTGCGCTCCTCGCGGGTGAGCATGGAGACCTGGGCGAGCGGGACGTCCGGCGAGGCGATGACCTCTTCGAGCAGCACGCGCAGGTGGCTCGCCATGGCGGCCACGGTGTCGTGGTCGAAGAGGGACGTTGCGTAGTTGATGCCGCCACGGAAGCCCGTCTCCTCGCGATGGAAGGACAGCTCCATGTCGAAGCGGATGACCCCGTGGTGGTGGTCCATCGGCCGCAGCGTCAGGCCGGGCAGGGACAGCGCCGGCAGCGGGGCGTTGTGCAGCGTGAAGGAGACCTGGAACAGCGGCGTGCGGCTGGCGTCACGGGCCGGGTGCAGCTCCTCCACCAGCTTCTCGAAGGGCACGTCCTGGTGCTCGAACGCCTCCAGCGTGGTGTCCCGCACCTGGGCGAGCAGCGCGCGGAACGAGTCCTGCCCCCGGATGAGGGAGCGCAGGACGAGCGTGTTCGCGAAGTAGCCGATGAGGGCCTCGGACTCGGCCAGTCGACGTCCGGCGATGGGCGAGCCCACCAGGATGTCGTCCTGTCCGGAGTGCCGCTGCAGGAGGACCTGGAAGGCCGCGAGCAGCACCATGAACGGCGTGGCGCCCTCGCGACGGGCGAAGGTCTCCAGCGCCTCGGTGAGCGGCAGCGGCAGGTGCATCAGCGCCGCGGCCCCATGGAAGGACTGCTGCGCGGGGCGCGGCTTGTCCGTCGGGAGGTCGAGGTGCGACGGCGCGCCCTCGAGCTTCTTGCGCCAGTAGCCGACCTGCTCCTCCAGGACCGGCCCCTGGAGCCAGTCGCGCTGCCAGACGGCGAAGTCCGCGTACTGCACGGGGAGCGCCGGCAGCGGCGAGGGACGCTCGTCATGGAACGCCGCGTACAGCGCGGCCATCTCGCGGACCAGCACTCCCGTGGACCAGCCGTCCGAGACGATGTGGTGCATGTTGAGCACCAGCGCGTGCTCCTGTTCGCCCAGCTTCAACAGGAGCGCGCGGGCCAGCGGGCCGCTCAGCAGGTCGAACGGGCGCCGTGCCTCTTCGAGTGCGAGTCGGACGGTCTCCGCCTCGCGCTCCTTCGCGTTCGTGAGCGACGTGAGGTCCACGAACTGGAAGGGCAGGGGGAAGGCCGGGTGGATGACCTGGACGGGCGTGTCACCGTCCGCGCGGAAGGTGGTGCGCATCGCCTCGTGGCGCTCCATCAGCGCGTCGAAGCCACGCTGGAGCGCGGAGAGGTCCAGCACGCCCTCGAGCTTCAGGGCCAGCGGGATGTTGTAGGCGCTGACCGCGCCGGCGAACTGGCTGATGAGCCAGAGGCGCTGCTGCGCGAACGAGAGCGGGATGGGCTTCGTCCGGTCCACGCGGACCATCGGCGGCAGCTCCGCACCCGGACGACGGGCATCCAGCCGCTCCGCGAGCGCGGCGACGGTGGGTGCCTCGAACAGGGTGCGCAGCGGCAGCTCCAGCCCGAGCGCGCCCCGGACGCGGACCACGACCTGGGTCGCGAGCAGCGAGTGACCGCCCATCTCGAAGAACCCATCGTGAATCCCGATGCGCTCCACGCCGAGGACCTGCGCGAAGAGCGTGGCGAGCGTCTCCTCCACGGGCGTCCGAGGTGCGACGTAGCGGCCGGGCTGGACAACAGGGGCCTCCGGCGCGGGCAGGGCCTTGCGGTCCACCTTGCCGCTGGGCGTCAGCGGGAGCACGCCCAGGTGCGTGAAGGTCGAGGGCACCATGTACTCGGGCAGCCGAGACTGGAGGTGCGTCTTGAGCAGCGACGCGGTCAGCGGCTCGGCGTCACCCGTGACATAGGCGACGAGGCGCTGGTCGCCCGGGGAGTCCTCTCGCACGAGGACCACGGCCTCTCGCACCGAGGCGTGTGACAGCAGCGCCGCCTCGATGTCTCCCAGTTCAATCCGGAAGCCTCTGAGCTTCACCTGGAAGTCCGAGCGGCCCAGGTACTCCAGCGTCCCGTCCGCCAGCCACCTCGCCACGTCCCCGGTGCGGTACAGCCGCGCCTCGGGCACCTGCGAGTACAAGTCCGGCACGAAGCGCTCCGCCGTCAGCTGCGGCCGGCGCCAATACCCCAGGCCTACCTGCACACCGCCGATGAAGAGCTCTCCGGGCACTCCCACCGGCGTCGGCTGGCCCTGCGCGTCCAGCACGTACAGCCGCGTGTTCGCCACCGGACGCCCAATCGGAATGCTCGTGCGCTGCGTGCCTCGCGCGCAGTGGAAGTACGAGACGTCCACCGCCGCCTCCGTCGGGCCGTAGAGGTTGTGCACCTCCGCGCCCGCCGGCAGTCGCGCGTGCGCCTTCGCCACCAGCTCCGCCGTCAGCGCCTCACCACTGCACACCACCCGCCGCAGGTGGCTCAGCCCCTCCAGGCCCGGCTCCTCCAGGAAGGCTCTCAGCATCGACGGCACGAAGTGCACCGTCGTCACTCGCTCGTCCCGCAGCAGCTTCGCCAGGTACGCCGGCTCCTGGTGCCCGCCCGGCTTCGCCACCACCAGCCTCGCCCCCGTCAGCAGCGGCCAGAAGAACTCCCACACCGACACGTCGAAGCTGAACGGTGTCTTCTGCACCACCGTGTCCGCCGCCGTCAGCCCGTACTCCTGCTGCATCCACAAGAGTCGGTTGACGATGCCCGCGTGCGCGTTCATCGCCCCCTTCGGACGGCCCGTCGAGCCGGACGTGAAGATGACGTACGCCAGTGAGTCCGCGCCTCCCACCGGAGTGGGTGCAGTCGCAGGATGACGGGCCACCGTGGCCCACTCCGTGTCCAGGCTCACCACTCGCGAGCCGTGCGCGGGCAGCACCGACTTCAGCTTCTCCTGCGTGACGAGGACAGGCGCGTCCGCGTCCTCCAACATCCCCGCCAGGCGCTCCCTCGGGTATGCCGGGTCCAGCGGCACGTAGGCCGCTCCCGACTTGAGCACCCCCAGCAGCGCCACCACCAACTCCAGCGAGCGCTCCAGGCACACCCCCACCAGCACCCCCGGCTTCGCTCCCAACGTCCGCAGGTGGTGCGCCAGCTGATTGGCCCGTGCATCCAGCTGCGCGTAGGTGAGGGTGCTTCCCTCGAAGCGGACCGCCTCCGCCTCCGGTGTGCGTCGCACCTGCGCCTCGATGAGCGCGTGCAGCGTCGCCTCCTTCGGGTACGCCTCCGTGCGTCCCTGGAACCCCACCAGCACCTGCTGCCGCTCCGCCTCACCCATCAGCGGCAGGCGCTGCACCGGCAGGTCCGGAGATGCGACGACGGCGCGAGCGAGCACGGAGAGGTGCTCGACCAGTCGCTTCATCGTGGACTCATCGAACAGCTTCGCCGCGTACTCGAAGCGGCAGTGGAGCTCGCCCTGGCCTTCGACGACCTCGAAGCTCAGGTCGAACTTCGACGTCCCTGTGGCGACATCCAGCTGGCTCAGCTTGAGCGTCTGGTGCGACGTCTCCGCGGGCGGCGTGTTGATGACGTTGAGGACGACCTGGAAGACGGGCGTGCGGCTCTGGTCCCTCGGCGTCTGGAGCAGCTCGATGAGCCGCTCGAACGGCGCATCCTGCCGGGAGAACGCGCCCAGGGACTGCTTCTTCACCCGGCCCAACAGCTCACGGAACGTCGGGGCCTCGGTGAGCTGGGTGCGCATCGCCAACGTGTTGACGAAGCAGCCGATCAACCCCTCCGTCTCGGGCTGCGTACGACCCGCGATGGGGATGCCGATGGCGAAGTCGTCCTGGCCCGCGTGACGACCCAGGAGCGCCTGGTAGAGCGCCAGCATCACCATGAAGGATGTCGCGCCTTCCTTGCGGCCCAGGGCGAGCAGCGGCTCCGCCACCTCGCGGCCCACCACGAAGCGCAGGCTCCCACCGTCGTAGGACTGCACCGCCGGACGCGGCCGGTCCGTGGGCAGCTCCAGCGCGGGGACTCCGAGGAGCTGCTCCTTCCACCAGCGGAGCTGCCCGTCCAGCACCACGCCTTCCAGGTACTCACGCTGCCAGACCGCGTAGTCCGCGTACTGCACGGGCAGCTCGGGCAACGGCGACTCGATGCCCGCGTTGTAGCAGGCGTAGAGCACGGACATCTCGCGCGCGAGCACCAGCGAGCACCACGCGTCGGAGATGACGTGGTGCATGACCAGGTTGAGCACATGGTCCTGTGGCCCCATGCGCAGCAGCACGGCGCGGATGACCGGGCCGCGCGCCAGGTCGAACACCCAGGCGCCTTGTTCCTCGCAGCGGCGAAGCATCGCGGCTTCACGGGCCTCGGGCGTCTCGCCGGGCACGTCCTCCAGCGGCATCGGCAGCCCGGTCGCGGGCTGGACCACCTGCGTCGCCCCCGTCTCGGTGAGCTGGTACGTGGTCCGCATCACCTCGTGACGACGCATCAGCTCGTCGAGCGCACGCTGGAGCGCGGCGGTGTCCAACGGGCCCACCAGCCGGAAGCTGGAGCTGTTGTTGTACGCCGTGCTCGTGGGGTCCAACTGCTGGAGGTACCAGAGGCGCTGCTGCGCGAACGACAGCGGCAGCGGCTTGTCCCTGCGCGCGCGTGGAATCCCCGTGGGCACGGCGGGCGCGGCGACAGGGCGAGCCTCGGTCCGCACGGGCGGCGGGGCCTTGGCGGCCGGGGCAGGGGCCTTGGGAACCGGGACGTTGACCGGCTCCAGACGACCATCCGCGCGCAGTCGCGCGTGGCGTCCCGTGCGGAACAGCTGGGACGACGCGCCCTTCGGATGCGCCACCAGTCGACGACGCTCCTCTTCCTCGGAGCGCCACAATCCGGAGGGAAGACCCGCGCCCTCCAGCGCCAGCTCCCCGACGACGCCCACGGGCACAGGCAACCCCGCGGTGTCGAGGATCCATGGGCGCAGCCCCGCTGGCACGCGCTCATCGGGAGCACGCGGCAACAGCGCGCCCTCACGTGGCGCACCCGCGAGCAGGACCTGGAGCCCGGAGCTCTTCGCGAGCGCCGTGGCCAGCTCGGCCGAGGCCCCATCGAGCACCAGCGCGCCCACGGGGCTCAGCGCCTCACGGGCACCAGGCAGCTCGGTCAGCGTGCGGGCCAGTCGCGCCGACGTGTGCAGCAACACCTGGCCGGAGCGACGCGCCAGCTCCAGCACCTCGCTCACGCCCTGGTCGCCTTCGACCACGACCTGCTCCTGGCGGGACGCGGCCTCCTGCACCAGCTTCTGGCGGAGCACCGCCAGCTTCTCCAGGCCCTTCAGGACGATGGGCGTGTCCAGACCGAAGTCGATGAGCGCGGCCACCTCGTCCACGTCCGCCTCGCGGACATCGAGCAGGCGCTTGAACCCGCTCTCCACGGTGCCGATGAGGCCCGTGCCCTTCGCGTGGTGCTCGAAGGTGTGCTCCAGGAGCGTGTTGATGTCCTCCTCGGAGACCTTGTCGATCTCCCCCTGGTGGCCCTGGGCCGCCAGCAGCGACGCGGTGATTTCGGCCGAGCTGCGGAAGTAGCCGAGCAGCGGCTTTCGCACCGTGCGCAGCACCTCCTGCTCGTCGTCACCGATGAACGCGTGCAGCATCACCGTGATGTGGCCACGGCCCGGATGACCGTTGCGGCGCCACGCCTCGCGGTACATCGCGACCTTCCACTTCAGCTCGTCGATGGACTGCGCGAGCAGGCCCGTGAGCACGCCCGCGCCCACCTCGCCGGCCAGACGGAAGGTCTCCGGGTTGCCCACGGCCGTGAGCCACACGGGCAGCTCGCGCTGCACGGGCTTCGGACGCAGGGCCACCTCCACCGTCACGCCGCCGCCGCCCACGCGCTTCTGCTTCTCGCCCCGCCAGAGCGAGCGCAGCGTCTCCAGGTGCTTCATCAGGACGTTGCGGCGGTCCTCGAAGTTCGCCGGGGCGAAGGAGAAGTCCGCCACGTGCCAGCCCGTGGCCACCGACAGGCCCACGCGGCCGCCGGAGAGGTTGTCCACCACGGACCACTGCTCGGCGACCTGCATCGGGTCGTGCAGCGGGAGCACGACGCTGCCGGAGCGCAGCTTCAGGTTCTTGGTGACGGTGGCGATGGCCGCGGCCACCACGGCCGGCTGCGGGTACAGACCGCCGAACGAGTGGAAGTGCCGCTCCGGCGTCCACACCGCGGAGAAGTCATGCGCGTCCGCGAACTTCGAGCCCTCGATGAGCAGCTCGTACTTTGGCCCCGTGAGCGAGTCCTCATCGTTGGCGAAGTAGATGAGGCTCATGTCCATCGCCTGGGTGCGCGGACCACCGCCCTGGAGCCGCACCAGCCGGGCCGTGACGGCCTCGGAGGGGAAGGCCACGCGCAGGCCGCGCGAGAGCGCCCACAGCATCTCCAGCTCTGGCCGCTCGGTCGACGTGTCGAGCGCCGCCAGCCAGGTGCCGCCCTCCGACGGACGCAACCGCGCATCCATCGCGATGAACAGGTCCGCCAGCGCGTGGTGGTCCAGCGTCCACGCGGGCTGGTTCGTCCCCGAGGGCAGCAGCCACGCGGGTGCGTTCGCGCGAGTCACGCTCGGGTTCACCGATGCGGTGGTCTCCAGTTCCTCCACGTACAGCACGCGCGAGGCGTCCAGTTTGGAGGACGTGACGACACCACGCCACGTGATGAGCAGGGGCGTCGCGGCATCCTGGGACGCATAGGTCGACAGTCGCCCCAGGTCCGTCGCGCCCAGGGCTACGACCGCGCCACCCGTGTCGAGCACACCCCAGAGGACCGCCAGCTTGTCAGGGGAGGGGGGGAGGCAGACCGCGACTGTCGCACCGCTCTTCAAGCCGCTGGCGCGCAGTCTCGCGGAGACGCTCGCCGCGCGACGGGACAGCTCCGCCCAGGTCCAGGACTTCTCACCGACGAGCGCGGCCACTGCGTTGGAATCCCGCTTCGCGCGCTCGGCGAGCTGTGCCGGGATGGAGGTGATGACCTGCGCGGGGCGTGGTGCGGGCCACGCGGAGCGCTCGGCCTCGGTGACGAGCGGCAGTCGGGAGACCCGCTCGTCGGGCCGGGCCATCGCGGACGCGAGCAGCACGTGCAGATGGTCGACCAGGCCCTGCGCGGTGCTCGCGTCGAACAGCTCCGTCGCGTACTCGAGCGCGCCGTGGACCCGGCCGGACTCGTCACCCAGCACGAGCGTCAGGTCCGACAGGGTGGTGCCCCACTGCACCGGACCGTCCGGGACCTCGACGATGGAACCGCGCACGCCCGTCATCTCCAGGGCCGCGGCGCCGCCGCTGATGCCGCTGTGGAAGACGAAGACGGTGTCGGCCATGCGGCCCCGGCCGATGTCCTTGCCCGGGATGAGCGCTTCGACCAGGTACTCGTAGGGAACGTCCGGACGGGACTGGACCTCGTTGAGCTCCTGCTTCACGCGGTTGAGCAGGTCCCGGAACGTCGGGTCATCCGCGAAGCTCGTGCGGAACGCCGCCGAGTGCGCCACGTAGCCGATGAG
This sequence comes from Myxococcus sp. MH1, assembly GCF_059738865.1. NCBI lineage: Bacteria > Pseudomonadati > Myxococcota > Myxococcia > Myxococcales > Myxococcaceae > Myxococcus > Myxococcus sp. MH1. The sequence goes on from NZ_AP026947.1 coordinate 5,582,374, forward strand.
CGGCAGCAGCTCCGGCCGGGTGCGGTTGCCGATGGGCGTGCCGACGATGATGTCCGTCTGCCCGCTGTAGCGGTGCAGCAGCGTCTGCCACGCGGCGAGCACCAGCATGTACGACGTGTAGCCTTCGCGCTTGCCGAACGCGCCCAGCTCGCGGGCCAGGGCGCGTGGGAACTCCACGGGCAGGCGCACGGAGGTGAGCGGGCAGCTCGCCGGACGCTTGCGGTCCGTGGGGACGTCGAGCTGCTTGGGCATGCCAGCGAGTCGCTGACGCCACCAGGACTCCTGCTCGGGGAAGCGGCCTTCGAGGATGCCGGTGCGCTGCCAGGCGCCGAAGTCCGCGTACTGGATGGGGAGGGGAGGGAGGGGCGACGGGCGGCCCTGCTTGAAGGCGCCGTAGAGCTGCATCAGCTCGTTGATGAAGAGCGCGGTGGACAGCGTGTCGCAGACGACGTGGTGGATGCTGCCCAGGAGCAGGTGGTGCTTCGGCTCCAGGCGCAGCAGGACGGTCCGGATGACGGGGCCCGTCACCAGGTCGAACGGCAGCATCGCCTCCTCGCGGGCTAGCCGCATCGCCTCATCCTCGCGACGGGCGGGCGTGTCCCCGGCGACGTCGACGATGGGCAGGGGGATGCGCACGTTCTCGTGGAAGCGCTGCACGGGACGGCCATCCACCACGTCGTACGTGGTGCGCAGGGCCTCGTGCCGACGGACGATCTCCTGGACGGCGCGCTCCAGCGTGGCCGGGTCCAGGTCTCCCTCGAGCCGCAGCACGAAGGGGATGTTGTACGCGGACAGGCCGGGCAGGTGCTGCTCCAGACGCCACACGCGCTCCTGCACGTAGGAGAGCGGCAGCTCGCCCGTGCGAGGCAGCGGAACCAGCGGGAGTTCGCGTGTCGGCGCCGCGGCGGGGGCCTGTCGCAACAGCGGCTCGATGCGCTGGGCGATGCCCGCCACCGTGGGGGCCTCGAACAACGCGGCCAGGGGGAGCTGGACGCCGAAGGCTTCACGGACCTGGTTGAGCAGCTGCGCCGCCATCAGCGAGTTGCCGCCGATCTCCAGGAAGTCGTCCTCACGGCCGACGAACTCCAGGCCCAGGCGCTCGCGCCACAGACCCGCGAGCCGCTCCTCGATGGGCCCCCGAGGCGCGTCTTCACGCACCGGGGCGACGGGCTCGGGCTCCTGAATCGAAGGGGGAGGCTCAGCGGGGGCCACCGGAACCGCGCGCAGCGACGTCATCGCTGGCGCAACCACCGGAGGCAACTGCGGCGCGATGCCCGTCGACGCAGGCGATCCGAAACCCGTCGCCGCAGCAGGCGGCGTGACGCCGGTCGCGACAGGCGGCGCGAAGCCCGTAGACGCTGGCGACCCGAGATCCGTCGGCGCAGCCAACCCGAAACCCGTCGACGCGGCCAACCCGAGGCCCGTCGACGCAGAAGACGGCGTGACGCCCGTCGCAGAAGGCGACCCGAGACTGGTCGAGGCAGGCGCCCCGAAGCCGGTCGACGAAGCCGGCGGCCCGAAACCCGTCGACGCAGCAGGCGACGCGAAGCCTGGCGACGCGGCAGCCGATGGTACGAGGCTCGGCGACGTAGGACGTTGCGCCTCCATCCCGGACGACATTGTCGTCACGGCCTGCGTCTCCGCGACGGGGAGCGGCGCCCCCGAGGCGGCACGGAGCTGCACGGGCTGCTGGGCCACCATCGCGGGCACGGCCTGCGCGCCCGGCTTCGCATCCACCCAGACTCGCTTCTCCTGGAACGGGTACGTGGGCAGGTGCAGCCGGCGTCTCTGCTCGTGGGCGAAGAAGGCGGACCAGTCCACCTCCACGCCCTGCGTCCACAGCTCACCCACGGACGCCAGCAGGCTCGCGTCCTCCGTCGTGGAGGCGCTCCGACGCAGCGTCGCCAGCGCCTTCACGCGGTCCTTGTCCTGGCCCAGCGACGCGCGCACCAGCGGCGTCAGGTCCTGACCGGGGCCCACCTCCAGCAGCACGCTGCACCCATCCTCGAGCAGCGCCCCCACCGCATCCGAGAAGTACACGGGCTGACGCATCTGGTCCGCCCAGTACTGCGGCTCGGCCAGTGCACCGCGCTTCGCCCACGTGCCCGTCACGCTGGACGCGTAGCGCAGCGTCGGCTCCGAGCGCGTCAGCGACGCCACCACGCGCGACAGCTCCGGCATCAGCGGCTCCACGTCCGCCGAGTGGAACGCATGCGGCGCGGGCATCCGCACCACGCCCACGTCCCGCGCCTTCAACGTCTCCTGGAGCGCCTCCACCTCCGCCACCGGACCCGCGACGACGCAGCGGTCCGCCGCATTGACGGCGGCCAGTGACAGCCTCCCGGACAAGAGCGGCTGAACCTGCGACTCCGGCATCGCCACCGCGAGCATCGCCCCCGGAGGCATGCGGTGCATCAGCTCACCCCGCGCCACCGCGAGCTTCAGCGCGTCCTCCAGCGACAGCGCCCCCGCCACGCAGGCCGCGGCGTACTCACCGAAGCTGTGCCCCAGGACCGCATACGGCTTCAGGCCCCAGTCCATCCACATCCGCGCGAGGGACACTTCGACGGAGAACAGCGCCGGCAACGCCACCCGTGTGTCCGCGAGCAGCGACGCGTGCCGCGCCTCCTGCCCAGGACCCGACGTCAGGAGCGTGCGCACGCGCTCCCGCAGCTCCCCGTCCAGCAGCGCCAGGCACGACTCCAGATGCCGGCGGAACGTCGGCTCCGTGTCGAGCAGCTCGCGCCCCATGCCGAGCTGCTGCGTCCCCTGACCCGGGAAGATGAAGGCCACGCGGCGACGGCGCGCGGCCTCCAGGTCCTTGAGCTTCGTGGGCGTGAAGGGCTTGAGGAGCTGACGGGTCAGCTCGGCCGCGTCGCGGGCCACGACGACGCGCCGGTGCTCGAAGCCCTTGCGGCCCACGGCGAGCGTGAAGGCCGCATCGGCCACGGCCAGCGCGTCACCCTGGGCCTCCGCATGGGAGGCCAGGTTCTTCGAGGCCGCGTCCAGCGCCTCGGGCGTGCGCGCCGACAGGACGAACAGGTGGTGCTTGCGTGAGCTGGAGCCACTCGGAGACATCGGAGCTTCCTCGAGCACGGCGTGGGCGTTGGTGCCACCAATGCCGAAGGAGCTGACCGCGGCACGCCGCGGCGACTCGCTCCTCGGCCACGGCCGAAGGGTGGTGTTGACGAAGAACGGGGTGGCGTCGAAATCAATCTGGGGGTTGGGGCGCTCGAAGTGCAGGCTCGGCGGGACCTCTCCGTGCCGCAGCGACAGCGCCACCTTGATGAGGCCCGCGAGGCCCGCCACCGTGTCCAGGTGGCCGACGTTGGACTTGAGCGAAGCCAGGGCGATGGTGCCCTTGTGCTCGGGCCCCAGGCCGTAGGCGCGCTGGAGCGCCGTCACCTCGATGGGGTCGCCCAGCGGAGTCGCCGTGCCGTGCGCCTCCACGTAGCCGATCTCCTCCGGCTTCACGCCCGAGCGCGCGAGCGCCTGCCGGATGACGGCCGTCTGGCCCTGCACGCTGGGCGCGGTGAAGCCCGACTTGTCGCGCCCGTCGTTGTTGGTCGCCGTCGCGCGAATCACCGCGTGGATGGAGTCCCCATCCCGCTCCGCGTCCTCCAGTCGCTTGAGGACGATGCAGGCCACGCCGTTGCCGGAGACGGTGCCCTGAGCCGCCGCGTCGAACGAGCGGCAGTGCCCGTCCGGCGAGAGGATCATCCCTTCCTGGTACACGTAGCCGGTGCGCTGCGGCACCGACAGGCGCGTCGCGCCGGCCATCGCCACGTCGGACATGCCCGCCAGCAGGTTCTGGCAGGCCAGGTGCACGGCGACGAGGCCCGTGGAGCACGCGGTGTGGATGAGGACGCTCTCACCCGTGAGCCCCAGCTTGAAGGACGTCTTCGTCGCCAGGCTCTCGTGCGTCGCGGTGCCGTAGAGCTCGAACAGCGCGGCGCCGTCCAACGGCACCGTGGCCCGCACCGCCTCCGTGTAGCCGGAGTCGATGGCCCCCGCGTACAGCGAGATGGCGCCCGGGAAGCGCTCGGGGTCGATGCCCGCGTCCTCCAGCGCCGTCCACGCGGACTCCAGGAACACGCGCTGCTGCGGATCCAACCACTGCGCCTCGCGCAGGGACATGTCGAAGAACGCGTGGTCGAACCGGTCCGCGCCCTCGAGCACACCACCGGCCGGGACGAACGCCGGGTGCTGGCTCAGCTCGATGCCCTCGGGCAGGCCAGGCATGCGCTCCAGCTCCTCGGGCTTGAACCGGGAGATGGACTCGACGCCCTCGCGCAGGTTGCGCCAGAACGCGTCCACCGAGCCCGCGCCGGGGAACCGACCCGCCATGCCGATGATGGCCACGGCCCCCGTCGTCGACGGACGTGACACCGGCCGATCCGGCGCCGGCACCGACTGGGGCGCGGTCGCCGCGGCCACCTCCGCGCGCTGCTTCTCCAGGGCTCGCGCCAGCCCCTGGACCGTGGGGTGCTCGAACAGCCACACGACGGGAACCGACTGACCCAGCTCTTCGCGCAAGCGCGCCGCGATGCGCACCACGGAGAGCGACGTGCCACCCAGCTCCTCGAACAGGTGGTCATGCACGCCGACGCGCTCGGTGCCCAGCTCCCGCGCCCAGACGGCGGAGATGCGCTCCTCCAGCGGATTGGCCGGCTCGACGAAGCGCCCCTGACGCCCCGTGGAGGCGGCGTCCGGCTTGGGCAGCGCCTTGCGGTCCACCTTGCCCGTGGTGCTCAGCGGCAGCGAGGGCAGGGTGACGATGATGGACGGCACCATGTACTCGGGCAGCCGCTGCCGCAGGCCCGCGCGCAGGTCCGTCGTGTCCAGCGACTGACCCTCTCGCGGCGACACGTAGGCCACGAGCCGACGATCTCCCGGAACGTCCTCGCGGACGACGGCCACGGACTCGTGCACCGCGGGCTGGGCGGCCAGCGCGGCCTCCACCTCGGACAGCTCGATGCGGAACCCGCGAATCTTCACCTGATGGTCGGTGCGGCCGATGAACTCCAGCACGCCCTCGGGGCGCCAGCGCGCCACGTCGCCCGTGCGGTAGAGCCGCTCACCGGGCTGGGTGCTGAACGGATGCGGGACGAAGCGCTCGGCCGTGAGGTCCGGGCGCGACACGTAGCCGCGCGCGAGCCCCACGCCTCCCAGGTACAGCTCGCCCGGGACTCCCACGGGCGCCAGTTGCATGCGGGCATCCAGGACGTAGGCCGTGGTGTTGTCGATGGGCGTGCCGATGGGGAACGAGCTCCCCGACGGCATGGGCCCCGTCAGCGCGTAGTTGGTCGCGATGACCGAGCACTCCGTCGGCCCGTACGCGTTGATGATGGGCACCCGCAGCGAGGCCAGCGCCCGGTGCGCATGAGGCACGGAGAGCACCTCGCCGCCGACGTGGAGCTGTCCCATCCGGGCCAGGATGTCCGGGCGGTGCTCCACGAGCTGCGCGAAGAGGCCGGAGGGCAGGTGCGAGAAGGAGACCTCGTGCCGCGCCATGACCTCCCCCAGGCGGTCCAGGTCACTCGGCACCGCGTCGGCCGGGAAGAGGACCACGCGGCCACCATGGAGCAGTGACGGGCAGACCTCGAGCACGGAGCCGTCGAACGAGATGGGCGCCAGCAGGATGCTGGTCTCCTTCGCGCCGAAGCGGGCATAGGGCTCCGAGTAGCACAGGCGCATCAGGCCCCGGTTCTCGATGGCCACGCCCTTGGGGCGCCCCGTGCTGCCGGAGGTGAAGATGACGTAGGCCAGGTTGCGAGGGCCCGCGTGGGACACCGGCGCCGTGGTCGGCCACGACGCGAGCTCCAGTCCCTCGACGAGCAGGCGCTCGGGCCCCGCGTCCGGCAGGGTCAGCTTGTCGCCCAGCACCCGCGAGGTGAGCAGCAGCGAGGGCCGCGCGTCCTCCACCATGAAGGCGAGCCGCTGCACCGGGTACGCCGCGTCGAGCGGGACGTAGGCACCTCCGGCCTTCATGACGGCGAGGATGGAGACCACGACATCGAAGCCGCGCTCCAGGCACACGGCCACGAGCACATCGGGCCCCACGCCCTTCGAGCGGAGCAGGTGCGCGAGCTGGTTGGCCCGGGCCTCCAGCGCGCCGTAGGTCATCCGCTGGTCGCCCGACTCCAGGGCGATGGCCTGGGGACGCTGGCTCGCCTGTCGGGAGAAGCCCTCCACGAAGGTGGTGTCCGCGGGGTAGGGCCGCGTGGTGTCGTTCCACTCGGTGACCAGCTGGTGGCGCTCGTCGGCGGACAGCAGGTCCAGGGTCCAGAGCGGCCGGTCCGGAGCGGCGACCAGCGCTTCGAGCAGGTTGCGCAGGTGGCGGGCGAGGCGCGCCACGGTGGGCGCGGTGAACAGCTCGGTGCTGTACTCGATGACGCCGCGCAGGCCATCGGCCTCCTCGACCAGGACGAGGCCAAGGTCGAAGCGCGCCGTGTCGTTGTCCACGTCGAGCTGACGCAGGGTGAGGCCCGGCACGCGCATCGTCGGCGTGGGCGTGTTCTGGAGCGCGAACACCACCTGGACCACGGGGCCGCGGCCCAGGTCACGCTGGGGTTGGAGCTCTTCGACGAGGCGCTCGAAGGGCAGGTCCTGGTGCTCGTAGGCCGCGAGCGTCGTCTCGCGCACCTGGGCGAGCAGCGCGCGGAAGGACTCCTCGGGACGCACGCGGGCGCGCAGCACCAGCGTGTTGACGAAGAAGCCAACGAGTCCCTCCAGCTCGCCATGACGACGCCCCGCGATGGGCGAGCCGACGAGCAGGTCCTCCTGGCGGCTGTAGCGGGAGAGCAGCGTCTGCCAGGCCGCGAGCAGCGTCATGAACGGGGTGGCCCCGGCCTGTCGACCGAGCGCGACCACGCGGTCCACCAGCTCACGCGGGAGCTGGATGGGATGCGACGCGCCTTGAGGTGTGCGCATCGCGGGACGGGGCAGGTCCGTGGGCAGGTCGAGGACGAGGGGCGCCCCGGCGAGCCGCTGCTTCCACCAGTCGACCTCCTTGGCCAGCGTGTCGCCCTGGAGCCACTGGCGCTGCCACGCCGCGAAGTCGACGTACTGCACGGGCAGCGGGGAGAGGGCAGGGGCCTTCCGCGCGGCGAAGGCCTCGTAGGCCAGCGCCACCTCGCGCACCATCACCGCCAGGGACCAACCATCCGAGACGATGTGGTGCATGACCAGCACCAGGACGTGCAGCTCATCGTCCAGCTTGAGCAGCGCGGTGCGCAGGAGCGGGCCCGTGGACAGGTCGAAGGGCTGACTGGCCTCCTCGGCGGCGTACTTGCGCGCGGCGGCCTCGCGCTCCGGCGGCGCGACGTCCGACAGGTCCGTGAGCGGCAGCGACCAGGGCCTGTGCGGATGGAGCGTCTGGACGGGCTGACCGTCCTTCAGTCCGAAGGTCGCGCGGAGAGGCTCGTGGCGGGACACGAGCAGGTCGAGCGCCTGTCGCAGCGCCTCCGGGTTCAACGCGCCCTCCAGCCGGATGGCGCCGGAGATGTTGTACTGCGTGCCTCCGGGCTGGACCTGGTCGAGCAACCACAGGCGCTGCTGCGCGAACGACAGCGGCAGCTCGCCATCGCGCGGGATGGGCCGCAGCGGGGGCACCTGTGACGGTGCGTCGCGGAACAGCATCCCTTCCTCGACCAACTCCGTGACTCGGGCCACGGTGGGCGCGTCGAACAGGGCATGCACGGGCAGCTCGACGCCGAACGTGGTGCGCAGGCGCGAGACGAGCTGGGTGGCGAGCAGCGAGTGTCCGCCCAGCGCGAAGAAGTCATCGTGCAGGCCCACACGCTCGACGCGGAGCAGCTCACGGAAGGCGGTGGCGACGCGCTGCTGGAAGGGGGTGAGACGTTCGGGTGCGGAGGGCACGGCGGGGCCTCCCGGGGTCGAGGGTGCCACGGGGGCCGGGAGCGCCTTCCGGTCCAGCTTCCCACTCGGGGACAGCGGGAAGGCCGGGAGGACGACGAAGGCCGAGGGCACCATGAAGGTGGGCAAGCGCGTCGACAGGAAGTCCTTCAATCCACTCGTGTCGGCGGACGGAGTGGACTGGGTGACGTAGGCGATGAGGCGCTGGTCGCCCGGGGAGTCCTCGCGCACGAGGACCACGGCCTCTCGCACCGAGGCGTGTGACAGCAGCGCCGCCTCGATGTCTCCCAGTTCAATCCGGAAGCCTCTGAGCTTCACCTGGAAGTCCGAGCGGCCCAGGTACTCCAACGTCCCATCCGCCAGCCACCTCGCCACGTCTCCGGTGCGGTACAGCCGCGCCTCGGGCACCTGCGAGTACACGTCCGGCACGAAGCGCTCCGCCGTCAACTGCGGCCGCCTCCAGTACCCCAGGCCTACCTGCACACCGCCGATGAAGAGCTCTCCGGGAACTCCCACCGGCGTCGGCTGGCCCTGCGCGTCCAGCACGTACAGCCGCGTGTTCGCCACAGGCCGCCCAATCGGAATGCTCGTGCGCTGCGTGCCTCGCGCGCAGTGGAAGTACGAGACGTCCACCGCCGCCTCCGTCGGGCCGTAGAGGTTGTGCACCTCCGCTCCAGACGGCAGCCGCGCGTGCGCCTTCGCCACCAGGTCCGCCGTCAGCGCCTCGCCGCTGCACACCACCCGCCGCAGGTGGCTCAGCCCCTCCAGGCCCGGCTCCTCCAGGAAGGCTCTCAGCATCGACGGCACGAAGTGCACCGTCGTCACTCGCTCGTCCCGCAGCAGCTTCGCCAGGTACGCCGGCTCCTGGTGCCCGCCCGGCTTCGCCACCACCAGCCTCGCCCCCGTCAGCAGCGGCCAGAAGAACTCCCACACCGACACGTCGAAGCTGAACGGTGTCTTCTGCACCACCGTGTCCGCCGCCGTCAGCCCGTACTCCTGCTGCATCCACAAGAGTCGGTTGACGATGCCCGCGTGCGCGTTCATCGCCCCCTTCGGACGGCCCGTCGAGCCGGACGTGAAGATGACGTACGCCAGCGAGCCCGCTTCCGCCTCCCAACCGGGGTACCCCACCGGTTCTCGGGTTTCCTCGGCCCACCCGCCGTCCAGGCTCACCACTCGCGCGCCCGTCGTCGGCAGCACCGACTTCAGCTTCTCCTGCGTGACGAGGACAGGCGCGTCCGCGTCCTCCAGCATCCCCGCCAACCGCTCCCTCGGGTACGCCGGGTCCAACGGCACGTAGGCCGCTCCCGACTTGAGCACCCCCAGCAGCGCCACCACCAACTCCAGCGAGCGCTCCAGGCACACCCCCACCAGCACCCCCGGCTTCACTCCCAACGTCCGCAGGTGGTGCGCCAGCTGATTGGCCCGTGCATCCAGCTGCGCGTAGGTGAGGGTGCTTCCCTCGAAGCGGACCGCCTCCGCCTCCGGTGTGCGTCGCACCTGCGCCTCGATGAGCGCGTGCAGCGTCGCCTCCTTCGGGTACGCCTCCGTGCGTCCCTGGAACCCCACCAGCACCTGCTGCCGCTCCTCCTCGCCCATCAGCGGGAGGTCGGCGATGGGGCTCCGGGCATCACGAACCACTGCCTCCAGCAGGACGCGGAAGTGCTGTCCCAGTCGCTCGGCGGACGCGGCCGAGAACAGGTCGAGGCTGTACTCCAGCGCGCCATCGAGCCCGCCATCCGGCTGCTCCATCATCGACATCGTGAGGTCGAGTCGCGCCGTGTTCGTCGTGGTCTTGAGCACGTCCACGCGGACACCCGGAAGCGCGGGAGGCTGCATGGGCGCGTTCTGGAGCGCGAACATGACCTGGATGAGCGGGGACCTGCGGCCCTCGCGCTCGCCACCGAGCGCCTCCACGAGCTGGTCGAACGGCACGTCCTGATGGACGTACGCCGCCAGGGACTCCTCTCGGACGCGAGACACGAGCTCGCTGAACGTCGGGTTGCCATCCACGCGGGCGCGCAGCACCAGCGTGTTGACGAAGAAGCCGATGAGCGGCTCCAGCTCGGACCGGGTGCGCTGCGCCACGGGGCTGCCGACGCAGAAGTCCTGCTGCCCCGAGTAGCGGGACAACAGCACCTCGAACGCCGCGAGCAGGACCATGAACAGCGTGGCCCCTTCCTTCCGCGCCAGCGTCTCCAGCTCCGCCACCAGCTCCGGCGGCAGCGTGAAGAAGTGGCTGCCTCCCCGAATCGTACGGGTCGCCGGACGGACGGTGTCCGCGGGGAGCTCCAGCGCGGGTGCGCCGGTGAAGCGGGCACGCAGGCCCTCGAGCTGCGTCTGGATGCCCTCCGACTTCACCCACTCGCGCTGCCATGCCGCGAAGTCCGCGTACTGCACGGGCAGCTCGGGCAGGGGCACGGACCGGCCCTCCGCGAGCGCCTCGTAGATGGACGCCACCTCGTGGACCAGCACGCCCATGGACCAACCGTCCGAGACGATGTGGTGCATGCACAGCAGCAGGACATGCTCGGAGGCGGACGTACGCACCAGCACCGTGCGCAGCAACGGCCCGGTCTGGAGATCGAACCGGTGATGCGCCTCCTCGGACATCCGGGCACGCAGCGCCGATTCACGCGCGGAGTCCGGCAGCGTGCTCAGGTCCACCACTGGCAACAGCCACTGCTTCGGCGCGGGCTGGATGCGCTGGAACGGCACACCCTCCCTTGCACCGAAGGTCGTCCGCAGCACCTCGTGACGGCGCACGAGCGTCGCGAACGTCTGCGTCAGCACCTCGACGTCGAGCGCGCCCGTCATCCGCAGTGCCACGGGGACGTTGTAGACGGCCTGTCCCGGCTGGAGCTGCTCCAGGAGCCACAGGCGCTGCTGCGCGAACGACAGGGGCAACGCCTCGTCGCGAGCCACCGATACCAGCGGCGGCATCTGCGTCCGGGACGCCTTCAGCATCAGCTCCTCGAGGTGTCGCGCGAGGCCGGCCAGCGTCGGGGCCTCGAACAACACGCGCAGCGGCAGGTCCACGCCCAGCAGCGCGCGCACCCGGGTCACCAGCTGCGTGGCCAGGAGCGAGTGGCCTCCCAGCTCGAAGAAGTCGTCGTCCGGGCCCACCTGGTCCACCTTCAACACCTCGCGGAACAGCGCCGCGAGCTGCTGCTGGAGGAGGGGCAGGGAGTCCTCGGAGACGGTCGTCGTCGAGCCGAGTTCCGGCGCGGGCAGCGCCTTGCGGTCCACCTTGCCGTTGGGCGACAGGGGCAGTGCCTGGAGCGCGACGAACGCGGTGGGCACCAGGTACTCCGGCAGCTGACGCCGCAGGTGCTCGCGCAGCGCGCCCGTCTCCAGCGACTCCGGGACCACATAGGCCACCAGGCGCTTGTCACCGGGCGAGTCCTCGCGCACCACCACCGTGGCCTCGACCACGCCCGCGTGGGCGCGGAGCACGGCCTCGATTTCGCCCAGCTCGATGCGGAAGCCACGCACCTTCACCTGGAAGTCCGTGCGGCCCAGGAAGCGCAGCGTGCCGTCCTCCGCCCAGCGCACGCGGTCTCCGGAGCGGTACAGCCGCGCTCCCGGCGTCGACGAGAAGGGGTGGGGGACGAAGCGCTCGGCGGTGAGGGCGGGCTGGCCCAGGTATCCGCGCGCGAGGCCATCGCCACCGATGAACAGCTCGCCCGGGACCCCCACGGGCACGGGCTGCATCGACTCGTCCAGGACGAAGACCTGGGTGTTCCCGATGGGGCGACCGATGGGCACGGACAGGCCCACGTCGTCACCCGGGGACATCCGGTGGCAGGCCGTGAACGTCGTGCCCTCCGTGGGGCCGTAGCCGTTCACCAGCCCCTGGCCACTCGCCAGTCGCTCGCGCACTCGCGTCGCGGGCAGCACGTCGCCACCCGCGAGCAACTGACGCACGCCAGCGAGCGCCTCCGGCTGATGCTGCTGCATCTGGTCGAACAGCGCCGCCGTCAGCCAGAGCAGTGAGACCTGGTGACGGACCAGGGCCTCGCCCAGCTCCTTCAGGTCCGGCGTCGCCTGCGGGTAGATGACCAGCCGGCCGCCGAACAGCAGCGCGCCCCACAGCTCCAGCGTGGACGCATCGAAGGCCAGCGGCGCGAGCTGGAGGACCACCTCCTTGGGCCCCAGGTCCACGAAGCGCGCACCGGTGAGCAGGCGGATGACGCCTCGGTGCGGGATGGCCACGCCCTTGGGCGTCCCCGTGGAGCCCGACGTGTACGAGACGTACGCCAGGTGGTCCGGACCGAGGTCCGCGCTCACCGCGTGCGTGGGCCGGCGCGCGATGGCGTTCCATTCGGAGTCCAGGCTCACCAGGAACTGCGAGCCCGCGGGCAGCTCGTCCTCCAGCGAGGACTGCGTGAGCACCGCCACCACGCCCGAGTCCTCGAAGAGGAACGCCAGGCGCTGCGCCGGATACGACGGGTCCAGCGGCACGTAGCAGCCGCCGACCTTGAGGATGCCCAGCACCCCCACGACCATCTCCAGCCCCCGATGCAGGCACACGCCCACGCGGGACTCGACGCCCAGGCCCAGGGCGCGCAGGTGGTGCGCGAGCTGGTTGGACCGCTCATCGAGCTGCGCGTACGTGAGCGTCTGACCTTCGACCTCCACCGCCACGGCCGACGGAGTCCGCGCCACCTGCGCGGCGAACAGCGCGGGAATCGTCGCCACGGCCGGCAGGTCCACGTGGGTGTCGTTCCACGTGCGAAGGAGCGTCTCGCGCTCCTCGTCGCGCATCAGCGGGAGCTGGCTGAGCCGCTGCTCCACGCCGCCCCGGGCCAGGGCCCCGAGCACCACGCCCAGGTGCTCGGCCATCCGGCGGATGGTCGCCTCGGTGAAGAGGTCGGTGCTGTACTCGAGCTGTCCCTCCAGCGCGCCGTCGCGCTCCATCAGCGAGAGCGTGAGGTCGTAGCGCGCCGTCCGGGTCGCGCTCGGCAGCAGGTCGACCTGCACACCCGACAGCGACGGAGCGCGCATGGGCGTGTTCTGGAGCACGAACAGCGTCTGGAACAGCGGCGTGCGGGACAGGTCTCGCTCACCGCCGAGGGCCTCGACGACCCGCTCGAAGGGCACGTCCTGGTGCGCGAAGGCGGCCAGGGCCACATCCTTGACCTGCTGGACCATGGTCGCGACGGTGGGGTCCTCGTGCCACTGGAAGCGCAGCGGGACGGTGTTGACGAAGAAGCCGATCAACCCCTCCAGCTCGGGCCGCTCGCGGTGGCCCACCGTCGTCCCGGTGGTGAAGTCCCGCTGTCCCGAGTACCGCGCCAGCAGCGCCTGCCAGCCCGTCATCAACACCATGAAGAGCGTCGCGCCCCGCGCGCGCCCCAGGGACTCCAGCCCCGTCACGAGGTCCGCGGGCAGACGGAAGGCGTGCATCGCGCCCTGGTAGCTGCGCGACGCGGGCCGCGAGTGGTCCGTGGGCAGCTCCAGCACGGGAGCCCCTTCGAGTCGCGAGCGCCACCACTCGACCTGCGCGCCCACCGTCGCACCATCCAGCACCCGACGCTGCCACGCCGCGAAGTCCGCGTACTGCACGGGCAGCTCCGGCAGCACGGGCACCTTGTCCTCCAGGAGCGCGGTGTACAGCTCGGCGATCTCCCGGATCAGCACGTCCACGGACCAGCCGTCCGAGACGATGTGATGCATGCACAGCAGCAGGATGTGTTCCCGCGCGCCCAGCTTCAGCAGGGCGGTGCGCAGCAGCGGACCGTGCTCCAGGTCGAAGGGTCGGTGGGCCTCTTCGACGATGCGACGCTCGGAGGCGGCCTCACGCGCGGGGGACTCCAGCGCGCTCAGGTCCTCGACCTCCAACGCCCAGTGCTCGGGCGCGGCGTGGATGCGCTGCACGGGGCTTCCGTCGCGAGACGTGAAGGTGGTGCGCAGCGACTCGTGTCGTCGAGCCACCTCGCGGAAGGCCCGGCGGAGCACGTCCACCTGGAGCGGTCCGCGCAGCCTCAGCGCCGCGGGCATGTTGAACGCCACGAGGCCCGGCTGGAGCTGGTCCATGAACCACAGCCGCTGCTGGGCGAACGACAGCTCCAGCGCGGCCGAGTCACGGGATACGGGCACCAGGGGCGGCAGCTCGGTCACGGGCGACGCGGCGGACAGGTGCTCGGCGAGCCGCGCCACGGTGGGCGCCTCGAAGAACGCGCGCAGGGACAGCGACGTCCCCAGCCGGGCGCGCAGGCGCGTCACCACCTGGGTGGCAAGCAGCGAGTGGCCACCGAGCAGGAAGAAGTCGTCCTGTCGGCCCACGCGCTCCACGCGCAGCACCTCGCGGAAGAGGTCCGCGAGCTGTCGTTCCAAGTCAGTCCGGGGCTCCTCGAAGTCCGCCGCGCCCGACGTGAAGTGCGGCGCGGGCAGGGCCTTGCGGTCGACCTTGCCGTGGGACGTCTGGGGCAGGGTGGCGAGCGTGACGAACGCGCTGGGCACCATGTACTCGGGCACGTGGCTCCGCAGGTGGACACGCAGTGCCTCCACGTCCACGGTGGCGGGCGCGACATAGGCCACCAGGCGCTTGTCGCCGGGCGCGTCCTCTCGCACCACCACCGCGACCTCGGCGACTCCGGCGTGGGCACGCAGGAGGGACTCGACCTCGCCCAGCTCGATGCGGAAGCCGCGCACCTTCACCTGGAAGTCGATGCGCCCCAGGAACTCGAGCGTCCCGTCCTGACGCCAGCGCACCCGGTCGCCCGAGCGGTAGAGGCGCTCGCCGGGGGTGGTGGCGAAGGGATGCGGCACGAAGCGCTCCGCGGTGAGCGCGGGCTGATGCTGGTAACCCCGAGCGAGCCCCGGGCCGCCGATGAACAGCTCACCCGGGACCCCCACGGGCACCGGACGCAGGTGTGCATCCAGCACGTAGACCTGCGTGTTCGCCAGCGGGCGTCCGATGGGGATGGAGTCACCCGGCACGTCACCGGGGTTCAGCGTGTGCTGCGTGGCCGCGACGGTGGCCTCGGTGGGACCGTAGCCGTTGGTGATGGAGCGCCCCTGCGCCAGTCGCTCCTGGACGCGAGGCGCGGGCAGCACATCGCCACCGACCACGAGTCGCCGCACCTGGGCCAGGGCCTCCGGCTGGTGCTGCTGCATGACGTCGAACAGCGCCGTGGCCAGGACGGCCGCGTTCACCTTGCGCTCGATGATGAGGCTCGCCAGCTCCGCCACCTCGGGCGTATGTGCCGGGTAGACGACGAGCCGCGCGCCGAAGGTCAGCGTGGTCCACACCTCCAAGACGTGCGGATCGAACGTGGGCGCGCAGACCTGGAGGACGATGTCCTCCGGCCCCGTCGCCATGCGCAGCCCCTGGGCCAGCCGGAGCACCGCGCGATGCGAGACGGCCACGCCCTTGGGCAGGCCGGTGGAGCCGGAGGTGTACGTGACGTACGCGAGCTGGTCCGCGCTCTCCGGGAGCGATACCGGGTCCGTCGACTGGCGCGCGATGACGCTCCAGTCCGAGTCCAGCCGGACACGCGAGCGGGCCGGGAGCACCTCGGAGAAGGCGTCCACGGTGAGGACCGAGGAGAGCCCCGCGTCCGCGAGGACATGGGCCCGTCGCTGCTCGGGCCACGTCGGGTCCATGGGCACGTAGCTGCCCCCGGCCTTCAGGACGCCGAGCATGCCCACGATGAGCTCCAGCCCTCGCGTCAGGCACAGGCCCACGCGAGGCTCCGTGCCCAACCCCAGGGACAAGAGGTGCCGGGCCAGCTGGTTCGAGCGAGCGTCGAGCTGTCCGTAGGTGAGCACCTGCGCCCCGGCCTCCACGGCCACGGCGTCAGGGTTGGCCCGGGCCCGCGCGGCGACGAGCGCGTGCAGCGTGGTCTCGGGCGCGGCCTCGGCCACGCGGGTGTCGTTCCAGTCGACGAGCACCTGGCGACGCTCGGCCTCGGACATCAGCGGCAGCGCCGAGAGCCGGCTGCGCGAGTCCTCGACGATTCCCTGGAGCAAGCGCTGGAAGTGCTCCACCAGTCGCGCGGCCGTGGCCGGGGTGAAGAGGTCCAGGCTGTATTCGAGCTGTCCTTCCAGCGTTCCCTGGCGCTCCATCAGCGAGACGGTGACGTCGAACCTGGACGTGTCCGTCGCCGTGGGCAGCAGCTCCACGCCCAGGCCCGGGAGGGACGGAGGCTGGAGCGGCGCGTTCTGGAGCACGAACACCGTCTGGAACACGGGCGTGCGGGACAAGTCCCTCGCGCCGCCCAGCGCCTCGACGAGGCTGTCGAAGGGCACGTCCTGGTGCGCGAAGGCCGCGAGTGACTCCTCGCGGACCCGGCCCAGCAGCTCCAGGAAGGTCGGGTCACCCTCCAGTCGCGCGCGCAGGGCCAGCGTGTTCACGAAGAAGCCGATGAGGCCCTCGAGCTCCGGACGCGAGCGGTGCGCCACCGGCGTGCCCACGCTGAAGTCCGTCTGGCCCGAGTAGCGCGACAGCAGCGTCTGCCAGCCCGCGAGCAGCACCATGAACAGCGTGGAGCCCTCGGCCTGGGCCAGCTTCTCCAGGCGGGAGACCAGGGCCTGCGGCAACGAGAAGAACCGCGTCGCGCCGCGCGAGGTCCGCACCGCGGGACGCGAGTGGTCCGTGGGCAGCTCCAACACGGGAGTGCCCTGGACATGGGTGCGCCACCCTTCGAGCTGGGTCCTCGCGGCGTCGCCCTCCAGGACGCGCCGCTGCCAGGCCGCGTAGTCGGCGTACTGGACCGGGAGCGTCGGGAGCGACGACTCACGCCCCTGCGAGAAGGCCGCGTAGAGCAGCGCCACCTCGCGCACCAGCACGCCCATGGACCAGCCGTCCGAGACGATGTGGTGCATGCACAGCGACAGCAGATGCGCCTCGGCGCCGAGCCGCAGCAGGGCCGTGCGCAGCAGCGGGCCGTGCTCCAGGTCGAACGGGTGATGCGCCTCCTCGGAGAGCCGCTGCTTCACCGCGGCCTCTCGCGCGGAGGGCTCGAGCGCGCTCAAGTCCTCGACGGCCAGCGCCCAGGCGTCCGGCGCGGGGTGGACCCGCTGCACCGGCTGGGCGTCCTGGGTGGCGAAGGTGGTGCGCAGCGGCTCGTGCCGACGGACCACCTCCGCGAAGGTGCGGCGGAGGACCTCGACATCGAGACGTCCCGACAGCCGCAGGGCCACGGGGATGTTGTACGCGGCCTGTCCCGGCTGGAGCTGCTCCAGGAACCACAGGCGCTGCTGCGCGAACGACACCGCCAGGGCCTCGTCCCTGCGCGGGATGCGCTCCAGCGGCTCCGGCCGTGCCTCCGCGGGCGCACCCTGCAGGGGCGCGAGACGCTCGGCGAGGCGCTCGACGGTGGGGGCCTCGAAGAGGGCTCGGAGGGACAGGGAGACGCCGAGCTGCGCGCGCAGTCGGGTCACCACCTGGGTGGCGAGCAGCGAGTGCCCGCCGAGCGCGAAGAAGTCATCGCGCGCGCCCACGCGGGAGTGGCCGAGCACCTCCGAGAAGATGCGGGCGACGGTCTCCTCCATCGGAGTCCGCGGCGCCAGGTACTCGTCCTCGATGACCGAGCGGTCCGCTTCCGGCGCGGGCAGCGCGCCACGGTTGACCTTCCCGCTGGGCGTCAGCGGCAGGGACGGCAGCACGACGAACGCCGACGGCACCATGTGCGGCGGCAGGCGCTCCGTGAGGGCCTGACGGATGCGCGCGAGCTCACGCGCGCTCCGGGCCCCGCGCATCGGGTCGTTCGCCAGCGCGGAGACGGGACGCGGGTCCTCCTCGGACGAGAGGTCGAAGAGCGCGGGCTCGCCCGTGCGGGTGAAGACCACGTCCAGCGCACCGTTCGAGTGCGCGCCCGCCCAGCTCACCTTGACGTCGTAGCCGAGCACTCCGCCCAGCGCGTAGAGGTCCTCCGGCTCCACGCCGCGCGAGCCGGGCCAGTCGCGGAGCACCTCGCGCAGCGCGGCCACATGGGGCGGGCGACCCGAGCCGGACAGCAGGTCGACCAGCCGGGTGTCATCGAGGATGCGCGCGTTCGGCAGGCCGCGCACCGCGAGCATCGTCGGCTGGGCCTCCAGCTTCTGGCGCAGCGACTCCAGCGACAGCTGGCTCCCGTCCGTCCAATCGGGGCGCGGGAGCGAGGTGGCCTCGCCGACGTGGAGGATGACCTCGTAGCGGAAGCGGCTCAGCTCGTTGTCGTAGCGGCCATGCTTGGGCAGGACCTCCACGCGGGAGATGCCGGGCAGGCGCGTGGTCAACGACGTGAAGAACGCGGGCGAGAGGACCAGCTCCTCCTCGGCCATCACGTCGCGCTGCACGCGGTACTGGAGCTGCGCGGTGGACAGGTTTGGAGGCGCGCGGTGCAGCCGCACCGAGGCGCGGAAGGCCTCCAGCACCTCCAGGTTGCGCACGTCGCCCAGGAAGATGCGGCCCCCGGGCTTGAGCACCGCCACCGCGCCCTTGAGCACATGGAGCAGGTAGTCCCCGCTCGGGAAGTACTGGATGACGGAGTTCAGGATGACGGTGTCGAACGAGCGAGGCTCGATGCCCGACAGGTCGTCCGCCGTGCGGTGCAGCAGGTGGACCGAGCGCAGCGACTCCCCGAGCCGCTCCTTCTGACGCTCGATGCGGTCCAGCGCGGGGCGCGCGAAGTCCACGCCCCAGTACGCCTCGCAGCGGGGGGCTAGCCGGTACAGGAGCAGCCCCGTTCCGCAGCCCAGCTCGAGCACGCGTCGGGGACGCAGGGACAGGATCTGTCGGACGGTGGTGTCCACCCACTCGCGCATCTGCGGCGCCGGGAGCGGGCCTCCGGTGTAGCTGTCGTTCCAGCCGGAGATGTCGAAGGTGGCATCCTCGCTGCGCTCACCTTGCGTGTACGTCTCGTCGTAGACGGCCTTCCACTGCGCCGTCTGCTCCACGCTCGCCGAGGTGTCCAGGTCGCCCAGGACGACGTACGCGGCCAGCCGCTTGTCCCCGGGCGAGTCCTCGCGGGCCATCACCACCGCCTCGCGGACCGAGGGGTGGGTGCTCAGCGCGGACTCGATCTCCCCCAGCTCGATGCGGAAGCCGCGGATCTTCACCTGGTTGTCGATGCGGCCCAGGTACTCGAGGTCCCCGTTGGCCAGGCGCCGCGCCAGGTCGCCCGCGCGGTACAGCTTGCGCCCACGCACGGCGCCGAAGCGGTCCTCCACGAAGCGGGCGGCGGTGAGCTCGGGGCGCCGCAGGTAGCCGCGCGCCACGCCCGCGCCCCCCACGTGAATCTCGCCTGGGACACCCACGGGCACCGGCTGTCCGGAGGAATCCAGCAGGTAGATTTGGAGGTCCGGAATCGGGCAGCCGATGACGCTGGACCACGGTCGGTCCACGTCCGCCATCCGGACGGGACGGTAGGTGACGTGCACCGTGGTCTCGGTGATGCCGTACATGTTGACGAGCGTCGGCTGCTCATCGCCGTGCCGCTCGAACCAGGGACGCAGCGCGGCCATGTCCAGCGCTTCACCGCCGAAGATGACGTAGCGCAGGGACAGCGTCGCGACCGGTCCTCGCGCCGCGGCCTGCTGCTCGGCGTGGATGAGCTGACGGAACGCGGTGGGCGTCTGGTTGAGGACGGTGACCTGCTCGTCGGCGAGCAGTCGGTGGAACGCCTCGGGCGAGCGGCTCACCCAGTACGGCACCACCACCAGTCGGCCGCCGTACAGGAGCGCGCCCCAGAGCTCCCACACGGAGAAGTCGAACGCGTACGAGTGGAACAGCGTCCACACGTCCTCGGGCCCGAAGTGGAACCACGCATCCGTGGCGGTGAAGAGGCGCACGACGTTGTCGTGGCGCACCATCACGCCCTTGGGACGACCCGTGGAGCCGGAGGTGTAGATGACGTAGGCTAGGTCGCTCGGCGCATTGCAGCGCGGCGGACGCGGGGCGGAGCCCGAGACGTCCGCGTCCGTGTCCATGCGAATCACGGCCGCGCTGCCCTGCGCGGGGATGCGGTCCTCCAGCGACGACTGCGTGATGAGGACCGGGGCCTGCGCGTCCTCCAGCATGAACGCGAGGTTCTCGCGGGGGTAGGACGGGTCCAGCGGGAGGTAGGCACCGCCGGCCTTGAGGATGCCGAGCAGGGCCACCACCAGCTCCAGCCCGCGCTCCAGGCACACGCCCACCAGGACATCCGGGCCCACGCCGTGGCGCAGCAGCACCTGGGCCAGACGGTTCGCGCGTCCGTCCAGCTCACGGTACGTGAGGCGCGTGGACTCGAAGGTGACGGCGATGGCGTCGGGTGAGCGGTCCACCTGCGCCTCGAAGCGCTCCACCAGCGTGCCGTCACTCGGCGCGTCGGCGCGGGGGTTCCACGCGTGGAGGACGTGCTGACGCTCGGCCTCCGTCATCAGGGGCAGCTCGGCGATGCGCTGCTCGGGGGCCTCGGTCATCGCGCCGACCACGACCTCGAGGTGGCCCAGCAGACGGTCGATGGTCTCCGCGTCGAAGAGGTCCGCCGCGTACTTGCAGCCGATGAGCAGGCCCTCGGGACGGTGGACGGCCTCGAAGGTGAGGTCCAGCTCGGTGGTGCGGTTGTCCAGCAGCGACACGTCCAGCGTGAGCCCCTGGCCCACGGACAGGTCACGGGGGATGTCGTAGTCGTCGAGGACGAAGGCCACGTTGTACAGCTCGCGCCGCTGTGAGCCGGGCTGCACGGCCGCGAGCACGTGGTCGAACGGGCAATGCGAGTGCGCGAGCGCGCCCAGGGTGCTCTGCTTCACGGCGGAGAGCAGCCCCTTCACGGTGGCCTCGGCCGGCAGGCGGACGCGCAGGGGGATGAAGTTGGTGCAGTCGCCCATCAGCGCGCGGATGCCCGGGACCTCGCGGCCGGAGACCGCGGAGCCGAGCACGAAGTCGGACTGTCCGCTCCAGCGGTGGAGCACGGTGGACAGCGCGGTGACCACGCTCATGAACGGGGTGACGCCTTCACGGCGGCCCAGCGCGTGGAGCTTCGTCATCAGCGCGGCGGGCAGCAGCCGTGAGCGGCGGGCACCGTGGAACGACAGGCGCTGGGGGCGAGGACGGTCCGTGGGAAGCGCGAGCAGGGACGGCGCCTCCGCGAGCGCCTGCTTCCACCACGTCAGCTCCTTGCGCAGGGCCTTGGGGGTGAGGTGCTCGTGCTGCCACACCGCGAAGTCCGCGTACTGGAGCGTGGGCGTGGGCAGCGGGGACGGGTGCCCCTGGGTGAACGCGACGAGCAGGGTCGCGAGCTCCCGAGCCATCAAGCCGATGGACCAGCCATCCGCGACCAGGTGGTGCACGGAGACCACGAGGGCGTGGTCCTCGGCGGCGAAGCGGACCAGGGTGAAGCGGAGCAACGGACCCGTCGCGGGGTCCATGGGGCGCTGACCATCACGTACGGCCACCGCGTCGATCACGGAGGCCCGGTCCGCGACATCGTCCGCATCCGCGATGACCCTTTCGAGGGTGACGGAAGCAGGGGCGTGGACGTGCTGGGTGAGCGCGCCGTCCTTCGCCATGAGCGTGGTCCTCAGGACATCATGGCGGCGGACCAGCTCGTTCAGCGCGCGCTCCAGGGCCTGCGTGTCGAGCGGACCGCGCAGCGAGAAGGCGAGGGGGATGTGGTAGGCGGTCGACGCCGGATCGAGCTGCTGGATGAACCACAGGCGCTGCTGCGCGAAGGACGCGGGGTGGTCTCCCGTGCCGGGTCCGCCCCGGGCCACGGGCCCCGGACTCGAATCCGTGCCGCCCTGGCCGGCCTTGAGGACCTCCGAGATGAGGCCCTGGAGGCTCACGTCCTGGAGCAGCGTGGCCGCGGAGACCCGTACGCCCAGGCGCTTCTCGATGCGGGACTGCAGGTCCGCCGCACCGAGCGAATCCATGCCCAATCGCGTCAGCGGCGCATCCGCGTCGAGTGCCGACGATGCCCCACCCAGCACGGCGGAGATCTCCTCGCGCAGCGCACGCTCCAGCTCCGCTGCTGACACCGAGGACGACGCGGCGACCGCACCTGCCCGCGCCAGCGAAGAGCCCGCGTCCGTGCGGCTGACAGAACCCGATTCATTGAGGGAGGGTCCGCCGTGCGAAGGCACGGTCGAGGCGCTCGCATCCGCTCTCCCCGTGGCGCCCGACGCTGCGATGGTGGACGAAGCGGCGCCTCCGGCCGAGGGCACACCGGACGCGGACGACGCGGCGTCTCCAGTAGAGGGCACACCGGACGCGGAAGGCACGTCGTCGCGCGTCGGCGCAGAGGGCGCATCGCGTGCCGGAGTCGACGGAGCCCCCAGGTCCGAGCGCCACAGCACGGTCAGCTCGCCCGAGGCGAGCCCCGCGCGGCACGCGTAACGCTGGATCTTCCCGCTCGACGTCTTCGGAACGGCGCCCGGCGGCAGCAGCGCCACGGTCCTCGGCTGGACCTCCAGCTCCCGCGCAATCGCCTGGCGAACGGCATCCGCCACGGCCGTCAGCGCCTCGGCGTCCTTCGACTCGGCCAGCTCGCGCGCCACCTCGGCCACCACCGCGAGCGCCTCGCCCTCCGACGTCTCCACCCCGAACGCCGCCACGCCACCAGGCCGCACGCGTCGATGCGCACGCTCGATGACCGCCTCCACATCCTGCGGGTACAGGTTGCGTCCCCGCAGGATGATGAGGTCCTTGCTGCGCCCCGTGACGACGAGCTGCTCGTCCTCGAGCAGCAACCCCAGGTCCCCCGTCCGCAGGAACGCGGGCCCATCCTCGGCACCCACGGGCCGCGCCTGGAACGTCTCCCGGGACTGCTCCGGCTTGCGCCAGTACCCCTGTGCGACACTCCCACCGGACACCCAGATCTCACCCACCTCGCCCCGAGCCCGCGGCACCCGCGTCTCCGGGTCCACGATGAGCAGGCGCTGCTCGGCCAGCGTCGCGCCGCAGCTCACGTGCGCACGCACCCCCGCCGCATCCGGGGCCACCCGCACCGCGCTCCCACGCGACAGCGCCGCATCCTCCAGATGATGCACGCGCGGCACGCGGCCCTTCTCCTCACCGGTGACGATGAGCGTGCCTTCCGCCAGGCCGTAGCAGGGATAGAACGCCTCGCGACGGAAGCCCGCGGGCGCGAACACCTCCGCGAAGCGCTCCAGCGTGGCGGCGCGAATCGGCTCCGCGCCACAGAAGGCCACCTCCCACGCGCTCAGGTCGAGCGCCTTCACCTCATCCGGCGTCGCCCGCCGCGCGCACAACTCGAACGCGAAGTTCGGTCCGCCGCTCACCGTCCCGCGGAACCGGGACACCGCCTCCAGCCACCGCATGGGGCGCTGGAGGAACGACATCGGTGACATCAGCGTCACGGTGAAGCCGCCGTACAGCGGCTGGAGGATGCCGCCGATCAACCCCATGTCGTGGTACGGCGGCAGCCAGATGACGCCCACGCTGTCGCGGCGCACCTGGAACGCCCCGGAGATGAGCCCCAGGTTGTGCAGCAGGTTCGCGTGGGACAACATCACGCCCTTGGGCGTCCCCGTGGAGCCGGACGTGTACTGGAGGAACGCCAGCGCGTCGGGGCCCACGTCGGGCTCCTTCCACGTGTCCTCCGGGCCCTCGGGCAGGTCGTCGGTGGACAACCACTGGAGCGCCCGGAAGTCCGGCGCCTGCTCGAACACGAAGTCCGCGAGCCCCAGGATGCCCGAGGTCGTGAGCACCACCGTGGCCTGCGCGTCGTCGATGATGGCGCGCAGGCGGGGGAGGGTGCGCTCCAGGCGCGTCGGGTCCGGGGGATAGGCGGGCACCGCCACCGCCCCCGCGTACAGACACCCGAAGAAACCCGCGAGGTAGTCGAGCCCTGGCGGATAGAGCAGCAGCACGCGCTGCCCCACCGCGCCACGGGACTGCAACACCGCGGCAATCCGCCGCGCCTGGCGATCCAGCTCGTACGCCGTCAGCGCGGCTTCGTCGCCGTCCGACTCTCCCAGGAACGTGTAGAGCGGCTGGCGCGACGACTCTCCAACTGCGCGCACACGGAGAGCGTCATTCAGGATTCGATAAGGAGCGTGCATGGGGTGTGGGGCTCGTCGGGGCTGTTTTCGGCCGGCGGCTTAATAACAGGCGAGCCCGACAATCGCGGCCCACAACGACTACCCACATGCAGCTTCATTAGCGGTGTGAAAGTGGAGCACGGGCTGATCCACTCTCAGCATGAAATCGCGCTTCAGGCGCGACCGAACAAGCCCTTCAGCCACTTCATGAAGCCACGCTGCCGCGGCGGGCTGACGAGCGCAGGTACCGCTGGAGCGGCGGTTTGCTGCGCGGCTGTCGGACGCGCCGCGGGCGTGCGATTCACCGCAGGCGTGGATGCCGCGGGTTTCATCGGCACCGGATTGACGACGCGCGCACCGGACGTGCTCGTGGTGCGCGCGGAGGGTGCGGTGGGTTGAGGCGGTACATTCGCCGCCGCACTCTCCGTGTCGAGCTGTGCGAGGCGGGCCTTCACCGCCTCCGGTGTGTCCTTCGTGGAGAACGTGCTCGTGACCTCGCGCCCACTCGAGGACTCGCGCGCGGTCACCTTGAGGAGCGACTCGTTGTTGACCTCGAAGGTCACCGTCACCTGCACCGCGCCGCGAGGCAGCTTGGGCAGGCCGGCGAGCTTGAGCGTGCCCAGGTACTCATTGTCGGACGCTCGTTCAGAGTCGCCCTGGAACACGGTGAGCTCCAGCTCCGTCTGGCCGTCACGGTGCGTGGACAGCGTGTAGCTCTTGGTGGAGGGCAGCGACGTGTTGCGCTCCAGCACGGGCTTGAAGCGCCCGCCGGGCAGCCCCACGCCGATGGCCATGGGCAGCACGTCGATGAGCACCACGCCCTCGAGCTGTCCCAGGCTGTGCGCCAGGAGCGCCGCGCCCAGCGCCACGGCCTCGTCCGGGTGGACGCCCTTGCTCGGAGCCTTGCCGAAGAAGCGGGTGATCTTCTCGTGCACCAGCGGGAAGCGGCTCTGGCCTCCCACGAGGATGACCTCGTCGATGTCCTTGGGCCCCAGGTTCTTCGCCTTGAGCACCTCGTCGCAGACCTTCACCGTCCGGTCGACGAGCCCCTCCGTCAGCTCCACCAGCTTCTGCCGGGTGAGCGTGACGTCCAGGTCGTAGGGCTTGTCGTCGATCATCGTGACGAAGGCCACATGCACCCGCATCTCCGAACGCTCGGACAGCGCGCACTTGGCCCGCTCCGCCGCGTCGTTGATGCGCTGGAGCGCCACGCGGTCTCCCTGGAACGTGCGGCCCGTCTTCTTCTGGAACTCCTCCAGCAGGTACGTGACGATGGCGTTGTCGAAGTCGATGCCGCCCAGGAACGTGTCGCCGCCGGTGGAGATGACCTCGTAGACGTTGTCGGCCAGCTCCAGCACGGACGCGTCGAAGGTGCCGCCGCCCAGGTCGTAGACCAGCACGCGCTGGTTGAGCTTGCGCCCGTACCCGTACGCGAGCGCCGCCGCGGTGGGCTCGTTCAGGATGCGCTCGACGTAGAGGCCCGCGAGCTTGCCGGCCTCCCGCACCGCGTGGCGCTGGTTGTCGTTGTAGTACGCGGGCACCGTGACGACGGCGCGCGAGACGGGCTGGCCCAACTGGTTCTGCGCCACCTCGCGCACCTCGCGCAGGATGAGCGCGGAGATCTGCTGCAGCGAGTAGACCTTGTCGGACAGCTTCACGCCCGCATCGCCGTTGGCGCCGGCGGTGATCTCGTAGTGGAACTTGTCCTTGATGTTCTCGACGATGGCCGAGTCGTACGCGCGGCCCACCAGCCGCTTGGCGCCGTACACCGTCTGTCGAGGGTTGGTGAGCATCTGCCCCTTCGCGGGGTGGCCCACCACCAGCTTGCCGCGCGTGTTGACGGCGATGATGGAGGGCACCGTGTTGTGCCCCTCACGACTGTTGAGCACGCCCGGCTTGCCGTTGCGCACATACGCGGCGCAGGAGTTCGTCGTCCCCAGGTCGATGCCGATGACCACGCCCGCGCGCTTGGGCTCCTGCGTGCTCAGGTCCAGCGCCTCGTCCGACATCATCGTCACGGGCGCGGCGGCCACCGGAGCGCTGGCGGCCTGCTGCTGGGTCACCACCTGCGGGTTGGCCTGCTCCGCGGGAGGTGGGACGGTGTAGTCCGGGGCCCCGACACCCGAGGGGACGGGAGGCACGTCCGACTGGGCGTGGGGCAGGGCGGCGACCGCGGAGTCGAGGAAGCGGCGCGTTTGCGGGTCCAACGACAGGAAGCGCAGGCCCATGCCGGCCACGCCCTGGCCTCCCTGTCCGGTGACGAAGTGGACCACGGCCTGGGCGTGGATCAACCGCTCGCCGCTGGCCAACCGCAGGTCCAGGGTGACGGCCGTGCCGGGCGGCTTCACCGCGCGGGCGCGCAGATAGATGCCACCGCGCGTGACGTTGCCGCCGTACTTCGCCAGGAACTCCTCTGGCGTCGCGAATGGCAGCTTCACGACCAACCCGACCGCCGCCTGATTCGATTCCGTCAAAGCCCGGTTCCTGAGACGTGAGTGGAAATTCCGGTCGGATTATCGCTTGAAGTGCGAGTGAACGGGCGTCAAAAAGTCCGCCCTTCCAGGTTGCGTGGCGGCAACGTACCTCGTATGGAACCGCACCCGCAGGGCGCTGGTGCCTCGCGGGCCCCATGCCCCGGGAGCGCCGCCCATGTTGAACCCCGAGATCCGGCTCGCACTCACCTTCGATGATGTCCTCCTGGTGCCCGCCGAAAGTTCGGTTGTCCCCAAGGACACCGACCTGACGACCCGCCTCACCCGCAACCTCCGGCTGAACATCCCGCTGTTGTCGGCGGCGATGGACACCGTGACGGAGGCCCGGACCGCCATCGCGATGGCGCAGGAGGGCGGCATCGGGGTCATCCACAAGAACATGACGCCCGAGCAGCAGGCGCTCGAGGTGCTCAAGGTCAAGAAGTTCGAGAGCGGCATGGTGGTGGACCCCGTCACCATCGACCCAGAGGCCCCGCTGGGCCGCGCCCTGGAGCTGATGCGCCAGCACGGCGTGTCCGGCATCCCCGTGGTGAAGGGCAAGCGCCTGGTGGGCATCGTCACCAGCCGCGACGTGCGCTTCGAGACCAACCTCACCCAGAAGGTCGAGGCCATGATGACGCGCAAGCTCGTCACCGGCCGCGAGGGCATCAGCCAGGGTGACGCGCAGAAGCTCCTGCACGAGCACCGCATCGAGAAGCTGCTCGTCGTCAACGACGACTTCGAGCTGCGCGGCCTCATCACCATCAAGGACATCGAGAAGCGCCGCACGCACCCCAACGCGGCCAAGGACGCCAAGGGCCGGCTGCTCTGCGCCGCCGCCGTGGGCGTGTCCCCGGACCGCGAGGCGCGCATCGACGCGCTGGTGAAGGCGGGCGTGGACGTCATCGTGGTGGACACCGCGCACGGGCACTCCAAGGGCGTGGTGGATGGCGTGCGCGACACGCGCAAGAACTTCAAGGGCTTCGAGCTCATCGCCGGCAACGTCGCGACGGCCGAGGCCACGCGCGCGCTCATCCAGGCGGGCGTGGACGCGGTGAAGGTGGGCATCGGCCCCGGCTCCATCTGCACCACGCGCGTGGTGGCCGGCGTGGGCGTGCCGCAGGTGACGGCGGTGGATGACTGCTGCCGCGAAGCGGATAAGCACGACATCCCCATCATCTCCGATGGCGGCATCAAGTACTCGGGCGACATCGTGAAGGCGCTGGCGGCCGGAGCGAGCACGGTGATGATCGGATCGCTCTTCGCGGGCACCGAGGAGGCCCCGGGCGACGTCATCCTGTACCAGGGCCGCAGCTACAAGAGCTACCGCGGCATGGGCAGCCTGGGCGCGATGAAGCAGGGCGCCAAGGACCGCTACTTCCAGTCGGACGTGGACGCGGTGAAGCTGGTCCCCGAGGGCATCGAGGGCCGCGTGCCGTACAAGGGCACGCTCGCCATGAACGTGCACCAGATGCTGGGCGGCATCCGCAGCGGCATGGGCTACGTGGGCTGCGGCACCATCGAGGAGCTGCGCAAGAACGCCACCTTCGTGCGGATCACCTCGGCCGGGCTCAAGGAGAGCCACGTGCACGACGTCATCATCACCGAGGAAGCGCCCAACTACCGCGTGGAGTAGGCCTCCCCGCGGGGAAACGAAAAGAGGGCCCGCGCCAGGAGGCACGGACCCTCGAAGGGAGCCAGCCCCTCAGGAGCCGGCTCGGACGGCCTGGCTACTTGCGGCCCTTGCGGCCACCGCCGCTGGGCTCCTCGGCGGGCGACGCGGCGGAGATCTTCTTCTCCGCGTTGGCCACCCGGCCCAGCAGCGAGTCCTTGTCATCCGGCTCCAGCGCCTCGATGGCCTGGCGCAGGGTGCCGAAGTCCAGGCGGGCGATGGTGACGGCGTTGCCGCCCTTGATCTCCTGCACGGTGGGCACCTCGACCAGCTCCCGCACGTAGGTCTCGAACTCGATGCGGATGTCGGCCGTCTGCTGGATGCAGTTGTCCTTGGCGTTGACGAACTGCTGGCTGCCCTCGCGGTAGCTCAGGTCCGGGTTGCGGTTCATCGCCTCCTCGAAGGTGGCGGTGCGCTTTCGCAGCGAGCCGTACAGCTCGATGTAGTCCACCAGCCGGTCCGTCTCGGGCCGGTTGACGTTGCGGGCCTTGACCAGCGCGTCGTTGGTGTCGTCACAGGTGAGCTTCTGGAGCTCGGCGACCCCTGGCGTGTCCTTCACCGCCATGTTCTGGGTCTCGCGGTCGAGCCGCTCGTCAGAGGAGATTTCCTTCACGCATCCAGTGGCGGAGAGGAACAAGAGGGTCGCAGCAGTGGAAGCGGACAGGCGGCGGAGCATCCGGACCTCGAACACTTGAGGGGACTTGGGCGTTGCTTTCCGGAAGTTTGTAGCGATAAGGGCCCCCAGCCGTCAACGACGCCCCCTTGGAGAAACTCCGGTGGACCTGCACGCCGAGAAGATCCTGATCCTCGATTTCGGGAGTCAGTACACCCAGCTCATCGCCCGCCGGGTCCGTGAGCTGGGCGTTTATTGTGAAATCCACCGCCCGGACCTGCCGGCCGAGGACATCCGCCGCTTCGCCCCCCGAGGCATCATCCTCTCGGGAGGCCCGGCGTCCGTGGAGGCGCCCGGCTCCCCCCGGTGCGACCCGTTCGTCTTCGAGGCGGGCGTGCCCGTGCTCGGCATCTGCTACGGCCTGCAGCTCACGGCCAAGCTGCTGGGCGGCCGCGTGGACCGGGGCGCCCACCGCGAGTTCGGCAACGCGGAGGTGGAGGTGCTGGCCCCCCGCGGCCCCTTCTCGGAGTTCCGTCCGGGAGACCGCGTCCAGGTGTGGATGAGCCACGGAGACCGGGTGGAGGAGCTGCCCCCGGGCTTCGAGGCGATCGGTCGCAGCGGCAACTCGCCCTTCGCGGCGGCGGCCCACCAGAGCAAGCCCTTCTACGGCCTCCAGTTCCACCCCGAGGTGGTGCACACCCCGCAGGGCAAGGCCATGCTGCGCGCCTTCCTCTTCAACGACTGCAAGGTGTCCGGCTCGTGGACGATGAAGGGCTTCATCGACGAGGCGGTGGCCACCATCCGCAAGCAGGTGGGTGAGCACGGCCGGGTCATCTGCGCCCTGTCGGGTGGCGTGGACAGCTCCGTGGCGGCGCTGCTCCTGCACCGCGCCATCGGCCCCCGGCTGCAGTGCATCTTCGTGGACAACGGGGTGCTCCGGCAGGGCGAGCGGGCCCAGGTGGAGGCGCTCTTCGTGGACCGCTTCCACGTCCCGCTGAAGACGGTGGACGCGCGGGCCCGGTTCCTGGACGCGCTGGCCGGGGTGACGGACCCGGAGAAGAAGCGGAAGATCATCGGCCGCGAGTTCATCGCCGTGTTCGAGGAGGCCTCGCGCGACATCCAGGACGCGGAGTTCCTGGCCCAGGGCACGCTGTACCCGGACGTCATCGAGTCCGTCTCGTACAAGGGCCCGTCCGTCACCATCAAGAGCCACCACAACGTGGGCGGCCTGCCGGAGACGATGAAGCTCAAGCTGGTGGAGCCGCTGCGCGAGCTGTTCAAGGACGAGGTCCGCGCGCTGGGTCGCGAGCTGGGGCTGCCCGAGGAGATGGTGTCCCGTCAGCCGTTCCCCGGTCCGGGCCTGGCCATCCGCGTGCTGGGCGAAGTGACGGAGGCCCGCCTGGAGCTGGTGCGCCGCGCGGACGCCATCGTCCAGGAGGAGATTCGCGCCGCGGGGCTCTACAAGGAGGTGTGGCAGGCCTTCGCCGTGCTGCTGCCGGTGCAGAGCGTGGGCGTCATGGGCGACGAGCGCACCTACGAGTCCACCTGCGTGCTGCGCGCCGTCACCAGCGTGGACGGCATGACGGCGGACTGGGCGCGGCTGCCGTACCCGGTCATCGAGCGCATCTCCACGCGCATCACCAACGAGGTGCGCGGCATCAACCGCGTCGCCTACGACGTGTCCTCCAAGCCCCCCGCCACCATCGAGTGGGAGTGAGCGGGGCAGGGCGGGGCGCGCGACCGGCGGGCCCCGATACCCGCTGAAGAAAACGAGAGAGGCTGCCTGGCGTGGATGCCCAGGCAGCCTCTTCTTGCTTCAGGGGCCGGGTCTTCGTCTGAAGACCCGGTCCGCTGGAGGGTGCATCACCCCGCCGGCTTGGTGGGGACGGTGGGCACCTGGGTGCTGCCCGGGCGCAGCTCCTCGAGGACGCGGGTGGCGCCGTAGATCTTCTTCAGCGACTCGATGATGGCGTCGCTGTGCACTGCCACCGTGCGGTTGACGCTCTCATCGAAGCCGTACTCACCGCCCAGCGACTGGATGTTGCCGTCGAACACCAGGCCGATGATCTCCGCGTCCTTGTTGATGACGGGGGAGCCGGAGTTGCCGCCGATGATGTCGTTGGTGGTGACGAAGTTCATCGCCGTGGCGCCATCGAGGTTCTTCTGGTTCTTCAGCCAGGACGGCGGCAGCGCGAAGGGCTCCTCGCCCGTGGCATGCTCGAAGGTGCCCGCCATCTGGGTGATGGGCTCCACCTTCTTGCCGTCCTCCATGTAGCCCTTCACCGAGCCGTACGACAGGCGCAGCGTGAAGGTGGCGTCCGGGTACTGGTTGGTGCCGTAGACCTCGAACTTCGCCTTGGCCACCAGCTCCGCGTTCTTCTTGATGACGGCGTCGACGTTCTCCTCGTAGTTCTTGCGGACCGCGCGGCCATCCGCGTCGAGCGCCAGCGCCAGCTGGATCATCGGATCCTTGGAGGCCGCGATGGCCGCCTTGCCGCCGTCGAACAGGCTCTTGCGGGCGGACACGTCACACACCTTGGAGCCCTTGACGTCCTTGAGGACGCACAGCTTGGAGCCCTTCACCAGGCGGGCCGCCAGCTTGTCGGGGGACTCGTTGCCCAGGACCTTCTTGACGAACGGGTGGTTGGAGCCCAGCTCCTCGCGCATCTTCGTCAGGCCGAAGCTCAGGCGGAGGATCTCCAGCTCCGGGTAGATGGGAGCGGGGCTCAACAGCTGAGCCTGGAGCGCGGGCAGGTTGGCCTGGTTGAACTCGCGCAGGCGCTGACCGTTCTCCTTGGGGAGCTCCTCGGAGGCGCGCACCAGCGTCTTGGCGATGCTGTACAGGCTGGAGGAGAGGCCCGCGCCCTGCTCGACGAAGGACAGGTCCTTGCGGATGTTGACCATCTGCGCCTGGGCCTTGGCGATCTCATCCCACGCGGCGCCGTACTTCTTCTTCATCTCCGGGTTGGCTTCGACCTTCTTGCGCAGGTCCTGCTCGGCGGCGACCTTCTGGCCGAAGAACTTCTTGTCCTGCAGCGCCTCCAGGCGGCCCTTGGTCGCCTTCAGGCCGTTCTCCACGCCGAACAGCAGGTTGTTGGAGATGCGCTTCTGCTCGGGGCCGCGCTT
Organism: Myxococcus sp. MH1; assembly: GCF_059738865.1. NCBI lineage: Bacteria > Pseudomonadati > Myxococcota > Myxococcia > Myxococcales > Myxococcaceae > Myxococcus > Myxococcus sp. MH1. Next base: position 5,614,109 of record NZ_AP026947.1, read on the forward strand.
CTGGAACTCGGACACCATGCCGCGCAGCTCGGACATCATGAACAGCATCTTCGGCATGGCCACGTCGCGCTGGTACTCCAGCTCCGCGATGGTCAGCCCGCGCGAGGTGCGGCCGGGGTGGCCGGACACGAAGGTGATGTCACCCTCCTTGGCGCTCTTCTCGGACCACTTGAAGTAGTTGTCCGTCTTGGCCGGCTTGCCGTCCTGGTAGACGCGCAGGAACGTCACGTCCAGGTCCCACCGGGGGAACTCGAAGTTGTCCGGGTCGCCGCCGAAGAAGGCGATGGCGTGCTCGGGCGCCATGACCAGGCGCACGTCCTGGAAGCGGCGGTACTTGTACAGGTTGTACTTGCCGCCCTGGTACAGGGTGACGGCGTCACAGCGCACCTTGGCGTCGCCCGCGGAGCACGCCTGCTCCAGCTCGGACATCTTCGCCTTCAGGGTGTCGGCGTACTGCTTGCCGGACAGGCCCTGGGTCGCCTTGTTCAGCGTCTCGGTGATGTCGGTGATCTGCTCGAGCTGGTTGATCTCCATCGCCGGGCACTGCGTCTCCTCGGCTTCGGTCTTCGCGTAGAAGCCGTTGGCGATGTAGTCCTTCTTCGCGCCGGAGAGCTGCTCGATACAGCCGCGGGCACAGTGGTGATTGGTCATCACCAGGCCGTTGGGGGACACGAAGCTGGCCGAACAGCCGCCCGCGAGCCGCGCGGACGACAGCCGGGCCTTGTCGAGCCACTGCTGGGTGGGCTCGAAGCCGTACTTCTCCTTCACCTTCGCGGACGGGAAGTTGTTGTACGTCCACATGCCTTCGTCGGCCAGGGCCGGAGCGGCGCCGACGAGGGTGGCAATCAGGAACAACCGTTTCATGGACAGGTCCTTTCCAGGGCCGGGGGTGTCGCGGTTCTGCGGTAACCCATTGCGTGGGTCAACCGGGAAAAAAGCCGGGAAGAATTCCCAACCACCCTGAACATCCGAGCGGCCGGAGGATTCCTCGCGCTGGGGCCATACGTGGGGGCTTGGGCTGTGATTTCCAGGGTGTTCGCGCCCGTTCCTGGGATGAGGTCGCTCCCCGGGCCGCCCGTCGCGGTGCGTCGAGGGCGGCCTCGGGGCGACTCAGGTCCGCATGGCGACGAGCGGGTCCACGCGGGTGGCCCGTCGCGCGGGGAGCCAGCAGGCCAGCAGGGCGACGAGCGCGAAGAGGGTGGCCACGGCGATGAAGGTCAGCGGATCTGTCGCCGTGACGCCGTAGAGCTGGCTTTCGAGCATGCGGGTCAGCGCCAGGGCGCCCACGAGCCCCAGGGCGATGCCTACGCCCGCGAGCCTCGCGCCCTGGCCCAGGACCAGCCTCAGGACATCGCTCGGCCGGGCGCCCAGGGCCATGCGGATGCCCAGCTCACGGGTGCGCTGGGAGACGAGCAGCGAGATGACGCCGTAGAGCCCGTAGGTGGAGAGCACCAGGGCCAGCGCCGCGAAGCCTCCGAGCAGGCCGAGCACGAGCCGGCGGAAGCCGAGCGATTCGGTGATGACCTGGTCCATGGTGAGGGCGCGGAAGACGGGCAGTCCCGAGTCGACGCGGCGCACGGCCTCGCGGACAGAAGGCAGGAGGGTTTCGGGGGGCACCGACGTCCGGGCGACGAGGACCAGGCTGTCATCGCCCCAGGGGCGTCCGTATGGGACGTGGAGCTCCGCGAGCGGCGTCTTGTCGAGCCCGGCCTGCCGAACGTCGCCGACCACGCCGATGATGGTGTGCGGCCCGGTACCCAGGCGGAGCTGGCGCCCCAGGGCCTGGCCGTCCGGGAAGTGCCGGCGCGCGAGCGTCTCGTTGATGATGACGGTGGCGGGCTGGCCGGGGGCGGCGTCGGAGGCGGTGAAGTCCCGGCCCTGGCGCAGCGGGATTCCGACGGTGGCGAAGAACCCGGGGCTGGTGGAGCGTCGCTCGGCGCGGGGCTCGGTGCCGGGCTCCGGCGGGGGCTCGCCCTCGATGACGTAGCGGGCGTTGTTCCAGGCGCGCTGGATGGGCAGGAGCGAGGTCATCGCCGCGGCGCTCACGCCCGGGAGGGCTCGGACCTCCTCGAGGATGGGCTCCAGGAGCGTCTGCGGGACGCGGGCGTCCAGACCTTGCTCGTTGAAGAACCGGCTGTCGGGGATGGCGATGTGCAGCGTGAGGAGCTGCTCGGAGGCCAGGCCGGGCGAGGTCCCCAGGAGCTGGAGGAAGCCTCGGCCCAGCAGGCCCGCGCCGACGAGCAGGACCAGACAGAGGGCCAGCTCCAGAACGACCAGCGAGGAGCGGAGCCGACGGCCCGATGACGGCACGGAGCCCCGGAGGTCGAGCCGGGACAGTTGGAGCGCGGGAAGCAGTCCGAAGACCAGGCCGCTGGTGATGGAGATGGCCGCGAGGAACAGGAACGACGTCCCATCGAGGGCGATGGCCGCCCGGTGAGGCATCGACTCGGGGGCCACGGCGAGCAGGCCGTCCAGGCCCCAGCGCGCGAGCAATCCGCCGAGCGCGCCGCCCATGAGCGCAAGCAGGAGGCTCTCGACGAGGAGTTGCTGGATGACGCGGGCGCGGCTGGCCCCGAGGGCCACGCGAACGGCGAGCTCCTGATGCCGGGCGCCGGCTCGCGCGAGCAGGATGTTCGCGACGTTGGCGCAGGCGATGAGGAGGACCAGGGCCACGGCGCCGAGCAGGAGCTTCAAGGGGCCGCTCCAGAGGCGGGTCCGGGCCTCGGAGAGCGATTCGACGCGGGAGGTGCGCTCCTTGAGGGCGTCCGGGCTCGCGGCGGCGATGGCGGCGGTGACGGCCGCGAGTTCCTGGTGGGCGGACTCGACGGTGAAGCCCGGGGCCAGCCGGGCGCGGACCGAGAGCAGCGTGGAGAAGCGGCCACGGGCATCGGCGGGAGCGACCAACGGGAGCCAGACGTCCGTCTTCGGGTCGAAGGACTCGGGGACGACGCCAATCACGGTGTGAGGAATGTCATCGAGGAGCACCGTGCGGCCGAGGACGGCGGGATTGGCGCCGAACCGGCGACGCCACAGGGCCTCGTTGAGGACGGCGACGGGCTCATGGCCGGGCTGGTCGTCGCCGGGGACGAAGGTGCGGCCGAGCAACGGGGGCACGCCGTGGACGGCGAAGTAGCCGGAGGTGCCACGGGTGGCCTCGAGGCGCTCGGAGTCGCCATCGGCGCGGAGGATGGAGCCGCCAACGGTGAAGGCCGTGATGTGCTCGAAGGCCTTGGCCTGGTCGCGCCAGTCCCAGAACGTGAGCCAGGACACCGGGCCGCCGCTGCCGTGGGCACGGAACTCGACGAGCGAGACGATTCGCTCGGGTTCGGCGTACGGCAGCGGGCGGAGGAGGACGCCGTGGACGGCACTGAAGATGACGGCGTTCGCGCCGATGCCCAGGGCGAGGCAGAGGATGGCTGCCGCGGCGAAGCCGGGCGCGCGACGGAACGTGCGGAACGCGAAGCGTGCATCCGCGAGCAGGCTGTCGAGGACTCTCATGGGGCCGTTCGGGGTGAAGCTGGTGGGTGGGCGGAGGCCCGCATCTTGGCGGATGGAACGGCCGGAACGGCGCCCGGAAAGCCCGGGGGGCAGCGGGGCGGAACCCGACGAAATCGACCCCTGGTTCCCCAGGGGCTTAGTTTACATAACGCATGTTATCGGACGTTCCGACAGAGGGAGACCAGGGTGGACGGCGGGCTCTCCTGGGCCATCCCCGGGCCTCCTGGCGTCCCTCCCGAAGCCCCTGAATTGGGGCCCCACCGGAGCCTCTGCCCGTACCTCCGACACTTGAGCCGACATGCCGTCCCAGACCTTCCGCACACTGTTCGTCGTCCCTCGTTCCGGATCACGCCGGACCTGTCCGCGCACCGTTCACCGAACCTCGTTCCGGACCGAGCGCCTGCCCGGCTGGGCACTGGTCGCGACTCCTCGCTTCTCGCGGCCACGCTGGACGCGTACCGTGCCCGCCATGCGTTTGCTTCGACGAACCGCGCTGGCCTCCGCGTTCTGCTGCGGCCTGCTCGCCCTGACTGGCTGCCCGGACAAGACGGCCCCCGGAGCCCCCGATGCGAGCGTCGCCGCCGTGCCCGAGGCCCCCAAGACCCCGCCTCCGACCACGTTCGCGCTGCGCTACCAGCCCCTTGCCGATGCCGGCACGAGTGACCTCGCGGAGATCTCCCTCGAACCCGGCGACAAGCCCCTCATCCAGCCCACGTCCAGCCTCGAGCTCACGGCCTCGCACGGCCTGCGCAACTACCGGGTCCGCCTGTTCGACGAGGCCGAACGCGCCATGGTCTCCGACGACGTCGCCGAGGAATCCGACGACAAGCTCGTCTACCGCATCGTCCTGCCCCAGCCGCTGAAGACTGGCTTCTCGTACACGCTGGTCGTCGATGCCCAGAGCGGCACCGCCTTCACGGACACCCTGGGCCGCGAGGTCGATGAGCTCCGGACCACGTTCCAGATCGCCGGCGAAAAGGAGAAGCCGGCGCCGGCTCCAGCGCCCTCGAAGAAGAAAAAGCGCCGGTAAGCCGGCCCTCGGAACATTCCTGGGACGCGGAGAATGTTCCGCGGCCCCTCAGGAATGTTCGAACCGGCCCCAAGAACATTCTTCCGGTGCCCAGGCGGCCCCAGAACATTCACGCCCGCAGCCCAGGCCCGGAACATCCCGGTTCCAGGATGTAGCGCCCTCCCGGGCCCGCTAACGCTCCGCCACGGGCGGCAGCTCCAAGGCAGTCTGAAGCTCCTTCAGCTTCGCCTGGATGACCCGGATGTTCTGCGGACCCATTCGCAGCAGGTGCTTCTGCGCCTTGCTCAAGCCCTCCAGCTCGGGCGACGCGTAGACATAGAGCCCGGCCTGAGGCTGGACCTCCAGCGCGCCCTCCGGAACCGGAACCGAGAGCAGATGCTCGATGGCCCGGTTGAGCGTCGAGTCGAACGACTGTCCCGGCGGCGCAATCTCTCCGTGGGCCTGGTCGATGAGCGGCTTCAAGTCCTTGAACAGGCTCCGAGCCACCTGCGCATCGAACGTCCCGAACACACGCGCGACCAGGTCGTACCGGGCATGGCTGCGCGGGTCGATGGTCACCTTCCTATCCTTGCCCTCGACGACCTGGAACCCACCGGCCGGCGCCAGGAACCCCAGCACCATCCGAGGACTCGTGCCGTCGGCGACGTTGTTCACGGCCGCCGTCACCCGGCGCACCAGGTCCTTCTCCTGGAGCCAGCGCTGGAGCTCGGCTTCCTCCGACATCCGGCTCGCCAGCTCACGGACCCGGCCGTCACTCTCCGGAAGCGACGTCGTGGGCGCCACGGGCGCGGCCCCGGCATCGACGGGCGTCGGCGCCTCCGCCACCACGGGCACAGGCACCGGCTCCTGGCGGAACACCCCCATCGCCACGGCCACGCCCACTCCCACGGCCACCAGGGGACCTCCGATCAGCGCGGCCTTCTTCCCAGCCGAGCCGGGCTTGGGCGTCTCCGAGCTCTGCATCGGGTCCGTCGGTTCGCTCATGTGCGCATCCCTCCAGGGTGAGTCACACCCTACAAACGACTCCCCGGCGCATTCCACGGCCCCGGCCACGCGCCGACGCCCGGTTGTTCACCGGAAGAGACTCCAGAAGGGTGACGACACGAAACCACCCTGCCCGCTCCGGCTCAGGGAAGCTGCTCCTCGGCGCGGACCCGGGCAAGCGTCTGCAGATCCCGCTCCGTGGGTCCCAGCTCCAGGATGATGCGGCTCACGTCGTACAGGACATCCCCGCGCTCGAACACGGGCAGCCGGGGCACGTCCTGGTTCAAGTCATCCGCGCCGCGGTTGTACGCCACGTCCATCAGCGTGCGGAGCTGGAACGAGTCATACAGGTTGTACTCGACCAGGAACCGCAGGGCCTCCACGTCGCCGCGCCGCGTGTACGCACGCCACAGCAGCACCGCGTCATAGCCGTTCACACCCTTCATGTGCGGCGGACGCTCGGCGCCAATCTGGCCCTCGATGTCCTTCAGCCCGCCGCCCATCCCCAACCGCCGCGTCACGAAGCGCAGATCGATGTGCGCCTCCGGCACCGGGAAGCGCGCCGGCCCGAAGTAGTTCTTCAACACCGGCACGTCGAAGGTGGAGCCGTTGAACGTCACCCACAGCCGGCGGGCCGCCATCGCCTGCGGCAGCGCATCCATGTTCCGCCCCTGGATGAACACGTGCAGCCCGGTCGAGTCGAACAGGCTCACCACCGTGGGCGCCTGTGCCTCCCGGCCATCCGTCTCGATGTCGAAGTAGACGGCGTCGTGCTGGAACTCGGGATACAGCCGCCAGTGCTCCCGCGGAGGAACCAGCTCCGCGAGCCGCCGCAGGTCCCGGCGCTCCAGCGCCTCACGGGCCTGGGCAATCCGCTCGCGCGCGATGTCGTCCGTCTTCCGGGTGATGGCCACACCCTGTCCGGCCGCCGGAAAGTCATCCCAGCTCTTGATGCCCCGCGCCCACAAGTCCTTCTCACGCCAGGGCCCCACGCCGGGGATGTGCTGGAACGTCCGCTGAAGCATCAATCGAGCGCGCCCAGCCTTCCCGCCACCAGCTCGTCCAGCAGCGGGATGTCCGCCTCGCAGAACGGCAGGGCCTGCATCTCCACCGGCGTGTGGAACGCCAGCGCATGCGCCCCCAGCGGCTTCGGCTCGCCCGACACCACCCGCGCCGCGTAGAGCACCAGCTCCACCGTCAGGTCCGGGTACGGGTGCTTGCCCTCCCACAGCCGCCGGCCCACGGAGAGCTCCACATCCAGCTCCTCGCGACACTCGCGGGCGAGGGCCACCTCGTCCGTCTCCCCGGCCTCCACCTTGCCGCCGGGGAACTCCCACAGGAGCGCGCGGCTCCCACCGGGGAGCCGCTGCTGCACCAGGAAGCGCTGGGTGTCGACGGGACCGGGAATCAGCGCCGCCACCACGCGGACCGTCCGGGTCGTCACCGCCGTCACCCCTTCAATCCGTTGAAGTCCAACGCGTAGAGCCAGCCGTTGTTGGAGAGCACGAACAGCTTCGAGCCCGCCACGAAGGGCGTCGCCGAGACGCCGTCCCCAGGGTTCCACGACACGCGCGCCTGACCCGTCTTCGGGTCCAGGAACAGCAGCGAGCGCTGGATGGGGACGATGAGCATTCCCTTGGCGAACACTGGAGCCTGCGCGGCCCTTTCACCCAGGGGGTGCGTCCACAGGAGCCGCCCGTCCTCCGCCAGGTAGGCGTCCACACGGCCATCGCCCACCGCGAAGAGCATCTTCCCCTTCGACAGCAGCGCCGTCATGCCGCCCACGGAGCTGGTCCAGACCAGGTCACCGGACTCCGCCTCGAGCGCGTAGATGCCGCTCTTGTACGAGGCCACGTAGAGCTGACCGTGCTCGTCCATCACCGGCGTCGAGTCCACATCCAGGAACTCGTTGCCGCTGCCGGACAGGGACTTCTCCCAGTTGGCGCTGCCGTCCCGCATGGTCAGCGAGACGACGTAGCCGTCGGAGAAGCCCACGTAGACATTGCCCTCGCGCACCAGCGGCGTGGACGCGCCGCGCACCGAGAAGCCCGACGGAGGATCCCTGCGGTACTGCCAGGCCCACACGCCATCCGCGGCCTTCACCGCGAACAGGGTGTCGCTCTCCGAGGCCACCAGCACCAAGCCCTCGGCCACGACGGGCACCGTCGCCAGCGACTCGCCGGCCGCGTACTTCCACTTCTCCTCGCCCGTGGCCGCGTCCAGCGCGTACAGCGTGCCGTCGCCCCCGGGGATGAAGGCGACGCCGTCGCTCACCCGGGCGCCCGCCGCGAAGCGCGTGCTGGTCTTCTTGGACCACTTCACCTGGCCGTCCGGCCCGATGCCGCGGATGAACCCGTCCCGCGTCAGCGCGATGACCGTCCTGCTCAGCCCGTCATACGCCGGCGTCGCGACCTCGCGCGGGGCGTACTCCATGAGGGTGGGCGTCACCAACGGCGCCCACCAGGCCACGGAGAAGTAATCCAGCGGCGGGGCCTGCTCCGTCCGAGGCAGCTCCGGATTGCCGTAGCGCGGCAGGCTGCTGCACCCGCCCAGGAGACCGAGCGCCACAGCGCTCCCCAGCCAATGCTTCCAGCTCACGCGCTGCTTCCTCATCGTCCGTGCTACCCCGCGTCCGTACCAGTGGCGGCGGGCTGCGCCGGCACCGGAATCTTCACGCCCTGCGAGGCCAGCACCGCCAGCCGCTCGCTCGACAGCCGCGCCGCGGTGGTGTTCGGGTGGTCCGTCGACACCTTCGACAGGACGCTGGCCGCCTCGTCCTTCTTGTCCTGCGCGATGAGCATGCGGCCCTTGTGGTAGTCGCCCATGCCCGCCAGGAACTCCCCACCGCCCGCGGCGCCCATCTGCTCGAAGGCCTTCAGGGCCTCGTCGAACTTCTTCTCCGCCTCGAAGGCGTAGCCCTGACCCTCGAACGCGCCCGCGCGGAGCGGATCATTCTGGGCGGCGCCCTTGAGGAACTCGCCGAAGGAGGCCTGCGCGTCCGCGAAGTTGCCCAGGCGGAACTGCGCCTCGCCCAGCGACAGCGCGGCCGTGGTGGCCGAGCGGGTGCCGCCGTGCTCCTTGCGGAAGTCCGACAGGGCCTTCACCAGCGCCTCGTCGCGCTCCTTGACGCTCTTGAAGGGCGTCTCGGTGTCGCCGGGCTGCGCGGGCTGCACGCCGTCGATGGGACGGTCCAGCACGGAGAGCGCCTGGCCCAGGGCCTGGGACGCCTTCTCCTCGCCGCGCTTGGACAGCTCGCTGGCGATGGCCGCGCCCACGCCGCCGAGGATGATGACGGCGACGACGATGCCGATGAGCTTCTGCCGCTGGGCCAGCCAGTCACGCGCGTCGTTGCCCACCTTCTGGAAGGTGTCCGGCTGACGAAGCTCCTGCTGGCGAATCTTCTCGGTCTTGGTTCCAGCCACGTCGGTCAACCTCTCTCTGCGCTTCGATGCTCTACCCTGTCGGAGAGCGGGAGGGCGGCGCACTGTACGGAGCGCGCGCCGCGAGTGTCAACGCACGGACGCTTCAGTGTTTGCCCTGGAGGTGGGGCTTCTTTCGCGCCTCTCGCTTGGCCTTGCCGGGGCGCTCCTTGAAGAAGAGCCGGATGGGCACGCGCAGGTCGAACGTCTTGCGGAGCTGATTGGTGATGTAGCGCTTGTACATGTCCGGAACGCCCTCCGGGTAGTTGCACGTGAGCGCGAACGTCGGGGGCGCCGCCGCCACCTGGGTGATGTAGTACAGCCGCAGGGGCTTGCCCCGGGCGATGGGCGCCGGGTGGTTGTCCACCATGTGCTCCAACAGGCGATTGAGCTGGGGCGTGGGCGCCCGGAACCGGAACTGCTCGGCCAGCTCCACCGCCACGTCCACCACCTTCTCCACCTTCGAGCCCGTCAGCGCGGACGTGAAGAGGATGGGCGCGTAGCCCACGAACTTCAGCGCGTGCTTGAGCGACTCGCGGTAGGCCTCCTGGCGACGCTGGTCCTGGTCCACCAGGTCCCACTTGTTCACCACGATGACCAGCGCGCGGCCCCGCTCCTCGGCCAGGCCCGCCAGCTTCGCGTCCTGGTCCACCGCGGGCTCCGTGGCGTCCATCAGCAGCACCGCCACGTCGCTGCGCTCCATCACCTTCAGCGCCGCGATGACCGAGTACTTCTCCACCTGGTGGGCAATCGTCTTCTTGCGCCGGATGCCCGCAGTGTCCGTGAGGAGCAGCTTCTTGCCCTTGTACTCGAGCGGCGAGTCGATGGGATCTCTCGTCGTGCCCGGCACGTCGCTGGCCACCACCCGCTTCTCCTTCAGGATGGCGTTGACCAGGGTGCTCTTGCCCACGTTGGGCCGGCCGATGATGGCCACGCGGATGATGCCGTCGTCCGGGGGCGCGGTGTCGTCCTCGCCCTCCTCCTTCGGCGGCAGCTTCTCCACCACCTCGTCGAACAGGCCGTTGATGCCCAGGGCGTGCTCGGCGGACAGCGCGTGCACCTCGCCCAGGCCCAGCTTGTAGAAGTCCGCGGCCAGGGCCTGCATCGTGCCCGTGGTGTTGTCCAGCTTGTTGGCCGCGACGATGACGGGCTTGCCGCTCTTGCGCAGGTAGCCGGCCACCGCCTCGTCCGCGGGCGTGACGCCGTCGCGCCCGTCCACGACGAAGACGATGACGTCACACTCCTCCACGGCCAGCTGCGCCTGCTCGCGCACCTGCTGCAGCAGGGAGTCCTTCTCGCCCGGGACGAAGCCGCCCGTGTCGATGAAGGTGAACGAGCGGCCTCCCCACACCGCGTCCGCGTAGTGACGGTCTCTCGTCACGCCCGGCTGGTCCTCGACCAGCGCGAGGCGCCTGCCGATGAGACGGTTGAACAGCGTGCTCTTGCCCACGTTGGGGCGTCCGACAATGGCGACCAGGGGCTTCATCTCAGTCGTATCCCAGCTTCTTGAGGCCTTCGGGGCGCTCGCTCCAGCGCGGCTCCACCCGGACGCGCAGGTCCAGGTAGACATGCGCTCCCAGCAGCCGCTGCACGGACTTGCGCGCGTCGGTGCCAATCGTCTTCAACATCTGTCCCTGCTTGCCGATGATGATGGCCTTCTGGCTGTCGCGCTCCACGTAGATGGACGCGGCGATGCGGATGAGTCCGCCCAGCTGGCCCGGCGGCGTGCCCGGACGGGGCTCGCGCTCGGATTCATCGAAGATGTCCACCAGCACCGCCGTGGAGTACGGAATCTCCTGACGGCAGTGACGCAGCACCTGCTCGCGGATGTACTCCGCCACCAGCGTGCGCTCCTGCTGGTCGGTGAGCATGTCCTCGTCGAAGATGCGCTCGCCTTCCGGCAGGTGGCCCAGCACCGCGTGGAACAGCCGCTCCACGCCGTCCTTCTCGCGGGCGGAGATGGGCACCACCTCCGCGAACGGGAACTCCTGCCGGTACAGATCAATCAGCGGCAAGAGCGCCGCCTTGGGCAGCGAGTCGATCTTGTTGATGACCAGGAAGGTGGGCTTGCCCAGCTTCTGCAGCCGCTCGAGGATGGTGCGGTTGCCCGGGCTCACCTCGAGCTTCTCGCCGGCGGGCGGCTCGATGAGGAAGAGGACCAGGTCCACCTCCTCCGCGGCCTGCAGCGCCGTCTCCACCATGTAGCGGTTGAGCTCCCCCTTGGCCTGGTGGATGCCGGGGGTGTCGATGAAGGCGACCTGCCCCTCGGGGCGCGTCACCACGCCGAGGATGCGGTTGCGGGTCGTCTGCGGCTTGCCGGAGACGATGGCGATCTTCTCACCGGTGAGCGCGTTGAGCAGGGTGCTCTTGCCCACGTTGGGGCGTCCGATGAGCGCGGCGAAGCCGCTGCGGTGGTTCTTGGGAGAGGCCATTGCTTCGAAGGTGGTCTGGGAGTCCCGCGATGCCGGGAGCCCCTGAGGGGAGACTTCCAAATGAACGCCCTATAACAGACCCGCGTCCCTGGCTTCTGCCGGGGAGCGGCGGGCAGGCGGGCGGCCTACGGCTGGGACGTCGGGCGGCTCACCGTCCGCGGTGCGTCCTCCATGTAAAACGTCACGACACTCCTCCCATCTACCAGAGGCCCGCCGAAGTCGCAGGCCCGTCTTTCACGTCTCACCACGGCCGGGTCGACTCGGGCTGCTGCGACCCCTTCCGCTTCGGCGTCGCCCCGGGCCGGGTCGGCGCATCCGCCGGGGCCTGCGTCGCGGCGAGGCCCGGGGGCGCCTTGTCGCTCAGCTCCACCTTGGTGAGCACCACCGCCTCGCGGGGCCGGTCGCGGTTGTCCCGGGGCAGGCCGCCGATGCGCTCCACCACGTCATAGCCCTTCACCACCTCGCCGAAGATGGTGTGCCGGTTCGTCAGGTGGTCCGGCGTGCTGGTGGTGATGAAGAACTGGCTGCCGTTGGTGCCCGGCCCCCGGTTGGCCATGGCCAACAGGCCCACCTTGTCGAAGGTGCGGCCGGACTGGAACTCGTCCTCGAAGCGGAAGCCCGGGTCACCCGAGCCCGTCCCCGTGGGGTCTCCGCCCTGAATCATGAAGCCCGGGATGACGCGGTGGAACACCGTGCCGTCGTAGAGGGGCTTCCTGGACATCTCCCCGGACTTGGGGTCCCGCCACTCCTTCTCCCCGGCCGCGAGGCCCACGAAGTTCGCCACCGTCTTGGGGGCGTCCTTGGAGAAGAGCCGCACGGTGATGTCCCCCGCGCTCGTCTTGAGGGTGGCGTAGACGTCCTTGCCGGCCGCCACCTTCTTCGTCCACTTGCCCGACGCCGCCGGCGCCGCGGCCAGGGCGGCCCCTGCCCACAGGCAGGCCACCAGGGCGAGCGACAGACGGAAGGGGGCGGAGGGACGCATGGGCGCGGCACCTTATTCCCCACCCCTCTCCCCTCCAAGGGGTTTCACGTCGGGTTGTCGTCCGGTGGCACTTCCGGGGTCGCCGGCGCGGGGGCCACGGTGCCCTCCTCGGAGGTGGGGGCCTGCCCCTCGGGGCCGGGGGGCGGGCTGGCGGCGGCCTCGCGCTTGAGGCGCTCCAGGGTGACCTGGGCCGCGCACTGCTCCGCCTCCTTCTTGCTTCGCCCGGTGGCCCGAGCGAAGGGCGCCTCACCGAGCGACACCTCCACCTCGAACACCTTCGAGTGCTCCGGCCCCGCCTCGGACACCACGCGGTAGCGCGGCGACACCTTCAGCTTCTCGTGGGCCATCTCCTGCAGGAGCGTCTTGTAGTCCAGCCGCCCCTGGCCGCTGGAGACCTCATCCAGGAGCTCCGCGAAGCACTTGTCCACCAGCTGCGCGGCGGTCTCCAGGCCCGCACACAGGTAGATGGCACCGAAGACGGCCTCGAGCGCGTCCGCCAGCACGGAGTTCTTCTCGCGCCCGCCCGACAGCGTCTCGCCCCGGCCCAGCAGCAGCAGATCACCCAGCGGCACGCTCCGGGCCACGCGGGCCAGGCCGTCCTCGTTGACGATGCGGGCGCGCAGCTTGGTGAGGTCGCCCTCGGGCATCGTCGGGAAGCGATCCATCAGCCGGTGACTCACGGCCAGGTTCACCACCGAGTCCCCCAGGAACTCCAACCGCTGGTTGTCCTTGAGGTCCTTGTCCCGCGTCTCGTTGACGTAGGTCTTGTGGGTGAGCGCCTCGAGCGCGACCTCCCTGCGCGAGAACACGAACCCCAGCCGCTTCTCCAGGGCCTCCACCCGCTCCGACGGACTGAGCTTCTCCACGGACGTCTCTCACTCCTGCGGCGCGTCGGGGCCCACCAGCCTCACGGCCTCCGGACGCACCTTCAACAACGACGCCACCATCCGGACGATGCCGGGGAACTCATCCAGCTCGAACCGCCCCGCCCACACCTTGCCCTGGGCTCCCGCCAACAGGCCCCGGAAGGTGCGCCCCGCGACCCTCGCGGCGGCGAAGCGGTACGGCCGGCCCTCCACCTGCAACTGCGCCAGCAACTCCAGGCTGCTCCTGGGCGGCACCAACGACTCCGCGCCGAACTTCTCCACGATGTCCGAGAAGCGCACCAGCCCCGTGGGCGTCGGCTGGGGACGGCTCGCCGGCTCCCCCAGGAGGGCCGCCAGATAGCCCGTCAGCGCCGCCCGCTCCCGGAACTCCGACAGCTCCAGCGTGTGGCCCGCACCGCCGGCCACGTCCACCTTGTCGCGCTGCACCCGCGCGATGCGGAAGTTGCCCAGCCGGTCCGCCGCGAGCAGGACCGACAGGTCCCCCTCCACCACGTCCGTGGTCAACTCCAGCGTGTCCGCGTCCACCCTGGGCGACAGCCCCAGGACCTGGAGCTCCGCGGAGCGGCGCTGCACGTGGAAGATGTGCTCGTTGAAGGCGTCCGACAGCAGCGCCTCGATGTCCGCCACGTCGCTCAGCGCGCCGATGAGGATGGGCGCCAGTCCCACCACCGCCGCCGGGGAGATGGGGATGAGCCGGTCCCCCATCACCTGGAAGGTCACCTCGGCGATGAACGCCTTGGTCACGGGATTGACGAGCGGCGACGACTCCAGGTCCAGCACCGCCTCGGTGCCGGCCACGTCCTCACGGACTTGAAGCCCGAGTCCCTCCAGCCGTGCGGTGTCCATCAAGCCCCTTTGAAGGTCTCTCTCGCGATGATGGTGCGTTGGATCTCGCTGGTTCCTTCGCCAATTTCACACAGTTTGGCGTCGCGGAGGTAGCGTTCAACCGGGAATTCACGGGTGTAGCCATAGCCCCCGTGGATCTGCACGGCCTTGGCGGCCGAGCGGGTGGCGACCTCGGAGGCGAAGAGCTTCGCCATGGAGGCCTCCTTGGAGTACGGCTGGCCCGCATCGGCGAGCCTCGCGGCCCGGTGGACGAGCAGCCGCGCGGCGTCCGTCTCCGTCTTCATGTCCGCCATCATCCAGCGCAGGGCCTGGAAGTCCGCGATGGGCTGACCGAAGGCGGTGCGGTCCTTGGCGTAGCGCGCGGACTCCTCCAGCGCGCCCCGGGCCAGCCCCACCGCCAGCGCGCCGATGGTGATGCGGCCCTTGTCGAGGATCTTCATCGTGTCGATGAAGCCGTGGTCCACCTCGCCCACGCGGTGCGAGTCGGGGACCTCCACGTTCTCCAGCACCAGCTCCGCCGTGTCCGAGGAGCGCATGCCCAGCTTGCCGTGGATGGCGCGCTGGCTGAACCCGGGCATCCCCTTCTCCAGCAGGAACGCGGTGATGCCCTTCTGGCGCTTGTCGGGGGACGTCACCGCGAGCACCACGAAGACGTCGCCCACGGTGCCCTGGGTGATGAACATCTTGGTGCCGTTGAGCACCCAGCCGTCGCCCTTGCGCACCGCCGTGGTCTTCATGCCCGACGCGTCCGAGCCCGAGCCCGGCTCCGTCAGGCCCCAGGCGCCCAGGAACTCGGCGGAGGCCAGCTTCGGCAGGTACTTCTCGTGCTGGGCCGGGGTGCCGAAGACCCGCAGGTGGCTGGTGCCCAGGCCGTTGTGGCTGGCCACGGTGAGGGCGAGCGAGCCGTCGTAGCGGGCGATCTCCTCCACGGCCACCGCCACGGCGAGCGAGTCCATGTCCGCCCCGCCGTACTGCTCCGAGACCAGGATGCCCATGACGCCGAGCTGTCCCAGCTCCCGCACCACGTCCATGGGGAACTTCTCCTCGCGATCCCACTGGGCGGCGTACGGCTTCACGCGGGCCTCGCAGAAGTCGCGAAGCGAGGACTGGAGGGCGCGGTGACTCTCGGGAAGTTCGAAGTCCATGTCGGGCGGATCTATCGCAAAGGGTCCCCGCGCGGCGACCTTCTCGCACCGCCTGGAGGCCCGGGGAGCGCCCGGCGACATACCAGAAAGCCCCGAGCCTGGCTGCCCCCTCTCCAAGGGGGTGGGCCTGGGAGTGCGTCCAAACGGCGACGCGACGAACGACCCCCAGGGCGCGGGGGGTGGCGACACGGGCTCCCCTGCCTACCTTCAAGGCTCATAGGGGTCACGCCGCGCCCGCGACGCGGCCCCGACCACACTGGCCCTGGAGGGATGCATGTTCGCGAAGAAGAAGGCGAAGTGGACGGCGAAGGGTTTGGCCAAGAGTGAGCTGTACCGCAAGTGGGTGGCCCACAAGCTCCTCGACGAGCTTCCCCGCGTGGCCAAGGACCGCTGGGATGACTTCGAGCCGGATGATGCGCTGCGCCACATCGGCCTGACGACGTACAAGCCGGCGCGCTCCGGCCTGGGCGGCCTGGGGCTGTTCGTCATCGGCGCGGTGGCCGGCGGCGTGGCGGCGCTGCTGCTCACGCCCAAGACGGGGGATGACCTGCGCACCACCGTCAAGGACAAGGCCATGGGCTACATGAACAAGCAGAACATCGGCCTGGCGCCCGAGAAGAGCGCCAGCGCCTGAGCCGGTGGCCGCGGGCCCCTCGCGAGCGGGGGGCCGACGGCGGCCGGGCACTTCACGGGGCGGGGTCCGCGAGCTGCTCGCGGGCCGCCGCCCTTCGTGCGTCGCGGCTCAGCGGCCCTTGTAGACGGGGGCGCGCTTCTCCGCGAAGGCGCGCAGGCCCTCGAGGCGATCCTCCGTCTTGAGGACCTCCTCGTACTTGCGCAGCTCCAGCGCGAGCGCGTCGTCCAGCTCCAGGCCCGTGCCCTCGTCGATGGCGTGCTTGGCGGTGGCCACGGCGATGGGCGCGTTGTCGACGACGGACTCGGCCAGGGCGTGCGCCACCTCCAGGAGATGTCCCTCGGGCGCGAGCCGGTTGACCAGGCCGATGGCGAACGCCTCCGCCGCGTTGAGCCGGCGCGCGGTGAGGATGAGGTCCTTGGCCCGACCCGGTCCCACGAGGCGAGACAGGCGCTGCGTGCCGCCACCGCCGGGGATGATGCCGAGCTTCACCTCGGTGAGGCCCAGCTCGGCCGCGGGGGCCGCCACGCGCAAGTCACACGCGAGCGCCAGCTCGGTGCCTCCGCCGAAGGCCGCGCCGTTGATGGCGGCGATGAAGACGCAGTCGCTCTTCTCGATGGCGCGGAAGGTGCGGCGCAGGCCGTCGAGGAACGCGCGCACCTCGGCCTCCTGCATGCCCGCGCGCTCCTTGAGGTCCGCGCCCGCGCAGAACGCCTTGTCGCCCGCGCCGGTGATGACCACCGCGCGGACCTGATGACCCGACGACACACGCTCGACGAGCGCGCCCAGCTCCTGGAGCATCGCGCGGCTGATGGCATTGCGGCGGCCCTCGCCGTCGATGGTCCAGATCTCGATGGCACCGCGTGCGTCGACCTTGAATTCCGGCATATCCGCTCCCCTTCCAGGGCCCGCCCGGCGGGCCGCCCTGGGACGCGGCAGAGTGCGGTGGGAAGGCGGGTCTGGCAAGGCGGAAACGGTTAGCATCCCCGCATGCCTTCGCCACGCAACCTGCTCCGACAGCTCGCCCCGTGGGCGCATCATCTGCCCTCGGCACTCGCCCTGGTGGCCCTGGCCCTCGTTCCCCTGGAGGCCCTGGCCCGAGGCGGTGGCGGTGAACACTACACCCGAGGCAACTCCGACAGCCGCGATCGCGGCGGCGACGGCCTGCCCATCTGGCTGCTGTTCGAGGCGTTCCGCCTGGTGTTCCGCTACCCCAAGGTGATGATTCCGCTGCTGGTCATCGGCGGCGTCATGTACTGGCTCTACAAGCGCAACCTCCACCCGGACGCGACGACACGCAAGGCGCTGGACCAGTACGAGGCGCAGCAGCGCACCCAGGTCAGCTCCAGCGACGTGGCAGGCTGGGTCAACGCGCTGAAGCTCAAGGACCCCGCCTTCGAGCCCGGCCCAATGCTGGACCGCACGCGCCGGCTGTTCCTCGACTTGCAGCAGGCTTGGTTCCAGCGCGACATGACGCCGGTGCGGCCCTTCCTGTCGGACGCGACGTGGCAGCGCTTCGGCGTGCAGTTGAAGCTGCTCGACGCCCAGGGCGTCCGCGACGCCATCACCGACATCGAGGTGCTGGACCTCCAGCTCATCGGCCTGGAGCAGAGCGAGTGGTTCGACAGCGTCCAGATCCGCGTCCACGCGCGGATGCGGGACACGGACGTATCGGCGAGCGACTCGGACGCGCAGGCCCTCCAGTCCGCGCGCAAGGCGCCGTTGGAGGCGTTCACGGAGGTGTGGACCTTCGTGCGCAAGCCGGGCGCGCAGACGCGCATCGGCGCGGACCTGTTCCAGGGCAAGTGCCCCAACTGCGGCGCGCCCTTCCAGGGTGGCGCGGCGAACAGCTGCGAGTTCTGCGGCGCGGTGGTCAACTCCGGCAACTACGACTGGACGCTGGCGGAGATCACCCAGGGCGTGGAGCACTCGCGCTACCACCGCAACGTGGATGGGCTGATGCAGGCGCGCCAGGACGACCCGGCGCTCAACCTGGAGATGCTCGAGGACCGCGCGTCCCTGCTGTTCTGGAAGTGGATCGACGCCCAGAGCCGGGGTGACACGACGGGGCTGTCGAAGGTCGCCACGCCGGAGGCACTCGAGTCACTGGGCTCGGAGCTGGAGGGCCTGCGTCAGCAGGGACGGCGGCGCGTGTTCCTGGAGTGCGCGGTGGGCTCCGTCGACGTGCGCGCGTTGGAGATCGACCCTCGCGGGTACGACAAGGCGCAGGTGGAGATTCGCTGGAGCGCGCGCATGGGCATCGGCCCCGTCAACGAGCGGCCGCCCCAACTGCCCACCCTTCCCCAGCGCTTCGTCTTCACGCTGGTGCGCAAGCACGGAGCGAAGACGAACACCGCGAACGGTATGTCCACGGACCGCTGCCCGCAGTGCAACGCACCGCTGACGAACAGCGCGGCCACGACGTGTGAGTTCTGCGGCACGCAGCTGGCGAACGGTGAGCGGGACTGGGTGCTCGCGTCCGCGCTGCCGTTCGAGTCGTGGAACGCGCGCGAGGACGCGGGTTTCCGTGAGAGGCCGCGGCGCGCGTCGGTGCCTCGACCGCCGAGCGTCACCCGTGCCGCGGCGGCCCCCGCCTCGGGCTCGGACACGGTGATGGACCTCCAGGAGCGCCAGCGGCTCATCTACATGATGGCCGCGATCGCCTCCGCGGACGGCACCGTCACCGCGGCCGAGCGGCGCCTCCTGAAGCTGTGCGCGGAGCGGTGGAACGTGGAGTGGTCACAGGTGGAGATGGCGCTCAACGCGGGGCCGCAGCTCTTCGACCGGTTGGTCGCGCGCGGCAGCCCCGAGGCCGAGGTCTTCCTGCGCAACATCGTCGAGATGGCCCTGGTGGACGGGCGCATCGACCGCAAGGAGCGCCGGATGCTGGAGTCCGCCGCCGCCCACCTGGGCCTCCAGGAGAAGCTCGCTTCGATGATCGACGGCCGCTGACGCAACGCGGCGGCTCCTCGCCTGCCCTGGGAGCAGCCCCACCGGGCCTCGGGATGACTGGCGACCCCCACGCGCACAACCATCACTTGGAGTGAAGTGCCTGCCCGCGCCGCTCCGGTGAACGCTGGTCACCACCGACGTCACATCAGGCCCTGGGGCGAGAGCTCATCAGAGGGGGCCGGGGCGGCCGAGCAGGCGCTTGTCGGCATGCCGACCCAGACCCGCATCAATGATTACTGGGAGTGAAGTCACCAGCGCCGCGCCCTACCTGCGACGAGCGCCTCAGGTCTGCGCGCGGCGGGACGCCTTCTTCTCCCGCTCACCCAGCGCGGC
The DNA here is from genome assembly GCF_059738865.1 of Myxococcus sp. MH1. NCBI lineage: Bacteria > Pseudomonadati > Myxococcota > Myxococcia > Myxococcales > Myxococcaceae > Myxococcus > Myxococcus sp. MH1. The sequence goes on from NZ_AP026947.1 coordinate 5,633,248, forward strand.
CTGGAGGAACTTCCCGGCCAGCTTCCGGCCGATCAGCTCCTGGGCAATCTCCCCGGCCTCCACCAGACGGTCCAGGTTGATGCCGGTCTCCACGCCCATGCCGTGGAACATGAAGACGGCGTCCTCGGTCGCCAGGTTGCCCGCGGCGCCCGGCGCATAGGGGCAGCCGCCCAGCCCGCCGATGCTCGCGTCGAAGGTCGTCACGCCCGCGGACAAGCCGACGAGCGAGTTGGCCAGCGCCGTGCCCCGCGTGTCGTGCAGGTGCAGCGCCAGCTTCTCGACGGGGATGTGCTTGAGCAGCGCGTCGAGGATCTCCTCGGTCTGCCTCGGCGTGCCCACGCCAATCGTGTCGCCCAGGCTGAGCTGGTAGATGCCCGCGTCCACCAGATGCCGGCAGATGTCCACCACGCGCTCCACCGGGACATGGCCCTCGTAGGGGCAGCCCCACACGGTGGAGAGGTAGCCGCGCACGCGCATGCCGGCCTGGAGCGCCGCCGTGGTGACCTCGCGCGCGCCGGCCATGGCCTCCGCGATGCTCTTGTTGATGTTCTTCTTGGAGTGGGCCTCGGACGCGGAGATGAACACCGCGGCCTCCTCCAGCCCGGCCTCCTTCGCGCGCTCCAGCCCCTTGAGGTTGGGCACCAGCGCGGAGAACACCACGCCCTCGCGGCGCCCCACCAAGCGCAGCAGCTCCTCGGCGTCCGCCAGCTGGGGAATCCACTTGGGCGAGACGAACGACGTCACCTCGATGCGCTTCTCGCCCGCTTCCACCAGGGCATTGATGAGCCGCGCCTTGTCCCGCGTGGGCAGCGTGCGCAGCTCGTTCTGCAGGCCGTCGCGAGGACCGACCTCGTACACGTCCACCCGCTTCGGCAGCTGGCCCAGCAGGTTCCCGCGCGCTCGTGAATGTGAGGTCTCAGGCATCTCGCAGCACCGCTCCAACAATCAGGTCGGCCGACCGTCGCGTCAGCGGCTCGCCATCGAGTCCGCCATGCACCCAGGAGATCGAAAACCCGGTGCTTTCCAACAGCGCGGTCAGTTCCGCAAGGGGATAGTAACGAATGGAGTAGGACGCAGACAGGACACGGCCATCCCGCAGGGTGAGGGTCCGCCGTCCCTCGTCGCGCCCCGTCGCCGCGTCGAAGTGGCTCTCCTCCTCCAACACGGCCCCGTCCGGAAGTGTCCGCTGGAACGCGGCCCCCGGTGACGCGGCCAGTCGCTCGTGCGGCACCGTGTGGAACACCAGGAGCCCTCCCCGCCTCAACGCCCTCGCCACCTCCCGGAGGATGCGCACGTGCTCCTCGTCCGTGAAGGCGAACAAGGTGGAGTACCACGCGTACGCTCCGGACAGGGAACCCTCCCGGAAGGGCAAGGCCCGGAGGTCGCCTCGCACCACGGGGAACCCCGGACGTCGCATGGCCAGCGACAACGCATCCCGCTCCAGCCCGATGACGCGCCCCGCCAGGGGGCCCGAGGCCTGCAGTCGCGAGGCATGGCGCCCATGGCCGCAGCCCAGGTCCGCCACGGGCTCCGGGCCGGGCACGTCGGCGAACGCGCGCGCCAGATAGTCCGCCTCCCTCGCCGTCACGCTCTCGGACAGGAAGGGCAACGTGCTGCGCAGGTACAGCTCGCCGAAGAAGTCCACGCGCGCACGTCAGCGGCCGGGAAGAACGACGCCGCCCTCCTCTGCCGGGGGATGTAGCAACCCCGTCCCGCCGTCGCAACGCGGGGGCGCCGGCCTTCAGCGCCCGGGCCCGAGCTTCGCGCGCAGCCGGCGCACGGCCTCGTCCAGCACCGCGTCCGTCTTGCAGAACGCGAAGCGGGCGAGCCCATGGCCCAGGTGGCGGTGCTCGGGGCCGTAGAAGACGCTCGGGGGGATGGCCGCCACGCCGACCTCCGACACCAGGTGCCGGCAGAAGGCCACGTCGTCCGCGAAGCCCAGGCCGGAGATGTCCGTGAGGATGAAGTAGCTCCCCTCCGGGACATGGGCCTTCAGGCCCGCGTCGCGAAGACCCGACAACAGCCGCTCCCGCCGCGCGGCGTAGGCCGCCGACAGTCCGTCGAAGTACGCGTCCGGCAGCCGGAGCGCCGCCGCCATGGCCGCCTGGAAGGGGGACGCGGTGGCGAAGGTCACGAACTGATGCGCGCGCTGGATGGCGTCGCGCAGTGGGGGCGGCGCGATGACCCAGCCCACCTTCCAGCCCGTGAGGCTGAACGTCTTGCCTCCGCTGCTCACCGTCACCGTGCGGTCCGCCAACGAGGGCACGGTGGCCGGGCGCACGTGGCGCGCGGGGGCGAAGGTGATGTGCTCGTAGACCTCGTCGGACAGCACCTTCACGTCATGCTCGGCGCACAGCGCGCCGATGCGCTCCAGCTCCTCGCGCGTGAAGACCTTCCCCGTCGGATTGTGAGGCGTGTTGAGGATGAGCAGCCGCGTGCGTGGACTGAAGGCCGCGCGCAGCTCGTCCCAGTCGAACCACCACTGCGCATGCGCCGCGTCCGGCGGCCTCAGGGGAACCCAGCGCGCCGTGGCGCCGACGAAGGTGATGTTGGCGTCGTACGAGTCGTAGAACGGCTCGAACGCGATGACCTCGTCCCCCGGGTCCACCAGGCCGAGGATGACGTCGAGGATGGCCTCCGTGGCCCCGCTCGTCACCGTCACCATGGTGTCCGGGTCCACCGCCTGGCCGTGGAAGCGGGCCGAGTGCTCGGCGATGGCCACGCGCAGGTCCCGCGCGCCGGTGCTCATGGCGTACTGGTTGACGCCGTCGTGGATGGCGCGCCGCGCGGCCTCCTTCACGACCTCCGGCCCGTCGAAGTCGGGGAACCCCTGCCCCAGGTTCACCGCGCCGTGCTTCTGGGCCAGGGCACTGAACTCGGAGAAGACGGTGGTGCCGAACCGCGACACGCGCTGCGACGACACGGACCTGGACATGGAGCGCTCCCGACACGGCCGGCCTCGAGGGGCCGGAGCCGTGCTCAGGGGCGCAGGATAGCGTCCACCGGGACGGAACGCGCGGCCCTCTCGCTCTCGCGATGCCGCGCCGCCCGCGTCAGCGCCGTGGCCATGCCCACCACCACCATCACCAGGGGCACCGCGCACAACAAGTCGGTGGCGTAGTGGAAGCGCCCGGCGAGCGTCGCGAAGATGAGCCCCAGGCCCGGCAGCAACATCACCCAGAACACCTTCCGGGAGAACCGCCACGCATAGAAGAGCACCAGCAGCGTGGTGCCCGTGTGCCCCGAGGGGAAGCAGTCCCGCGCGAAGACGGGCCTGCGCATCAGCGAGTCCAGCCACGGCGTCAGCGTGCCCTGCAGCGGCGCATCGAACGCGTCGACGAAGAAGTAGCGCGGCCCCACGGCCGGCACCAACGAGTACGCCGAGTAGTTCAGGATGAACAGCAGCCCCAGCCCCAACAGGTACTCGTCGAACTCCGGCGAGGCGCCGCGCGCGCGCCGGTACAGGCCGATGCCCAGCACCAGCGGCCACACGAAGTGGCCGTAGTAGCAGATGAGCAGCACGTCGTTGAGCCAGCCGGGGATGACGTTCGCCAGCACCACGGAGGCCTGGAACCCGAAGATGCGCTGGTCCGCGGCCACCAGCTGCGCGTCCCGCAGGAACGGGTTGAGCGTGTCCACCACGGGGGTGAGCCAGCCGTGCGTGAGCACCGCCACGGGCAGCAACCAGAAGTCCGCCAGGACGGTCAGCCACCGCTGCGTCGGGAAGCGCGACTCGAGCGTGCGCAGCACCAGCGGGCCCGCCGCCATCGAGGCGAACAGCCAGACATGGTGGAGCGACCCCAGCGTCCACCGCCCGGGGCCGAGCAGCACCAGCGCCGCGAGCGAACAGGCGATGACGATGATGAGGTCCACGGGCCCGAGTCGGACCTGCGCCTCGCGGGAACCCTTCAACGGGACGGAGCCACGCAGCCCCTGGGCATTCAAGAGACTCACGCCGATTTCCGCTCCCCCGACGCCCCCACCTCGGAGGTGGCCGCGTCGAGATCGAGACTCCGGACGACCGCGCCCTCTTGGGTGACGAGCAGGCCCTTGCGCCCCTTCCAGCGCTCCAGGAGGGCAAGCAGCGCGGGGAAGAACACTGTGGTCCCCAGAAAGGTGCACACGACCCCGAGGAGCGCAATCTGTCCGATGCTGCGCAGGCCCTGGTGGTTGGCGACGAGCAGCGCACCGTACCCGGCCGCGTTCGACAGCGTGGCGACCACGGCCGCCAGCCCCGTGTGCCGCACCACCTTGCCGAGCGAGCCGGGGCCCTCCTCCTCGTACCGGTGATACAGGTGCACGGAGTTGTCCACCGCGATGGCCAGCAGGTTGGGCAGCACCACCGCGTTGATGAAGTTGAGCTGCACGTCGAAGAGGTACATGCCGCCCGCCAGGCACGTCATGCCCAGGAACAGCGGCCCCGTCACCAGCAGCGTCCGCTTCACGCTGCGCAGGCTCACCAGGATGACCAGGAACACCGCCGCCGCGGCCGCCCAGAGGATGAGCGGGCCGTCCGCGCTCACCAGCGCGAAGATGCGCGAGGCGATGCGGTTGCTGTCCAGCACCGCCATCTCCACGCCCGCCGCCTTCGCGCCCTCCACCACCTGGTCGATCTGCGCCGCCCAGCGCGTGAGGTCCTTGGTGTCGTAGTTCGACACGGAGGGGAACAGCAGCAGGAAGGTGCCCTGCCCGTCCGTGGCCTCGAACCGGCGGCGCACCTCCACGGGCAGCGAGTCCAGCCCATACGGCTTCGCCTCCACCATCCCCTGGAACTCCTTGAGGCGCGGATCCTCGTACGCCGCCTCGGGCAGGCCGTGCAGCAGCGTGCGGATGCCGCCAATCTCCGCGCCCCGGCGCTCCACGTCTCCGGGCACCAGGTCGTTCAAGGAGGTCGTGCGCAGGAACACCGAGTCGGCGCCGTTCTTCTGCTTCACCTCGGCGATGACCTGCTCGACCTTCGCCGCCTGCCCCAGGTCGTCCACCAGGAAGATGGCGGGGTTGAGCGGCTGGCCCAGCTGTTCGGTGACGTGGTCATCCAGCCGCGACGCGGGGGAGTCCCCCTTCAGCTTGCGCATGTCCGTCTCGAAGCCCAGCCGGGGCGCGATGGAGACGGAGAACGCGGCGAAGCCCACCACGGCCAGCGCGAGCACGACGAGGACGGACGTGGGCCACCGGCGCCACTCCCGCTCGGGCTTCGACGGCGCCACCACGGGGGCGGCGACCTCGGAGGCGGGCGCCGCGTCCACGCGGGCTGGACGCAGCCGCTCCGCGATGGCCAGCAGCGAGGGCCCCAGCGCATAGGCCGCCAGCACCGCGAGCAGCACGCCCAGCCCCGCCAGGAAGCCGAACTGGTTGAAGGCGTGGAACTGCGCCAGCATCAGCACGAAGAACGCCGCCGCGTTCGTCACCGCGGACGTCATCGCCCCGCTGAAGGTGCCGCCCACGGCGGTGGCCAGCGCGTCGCGCGCGGAGCGGGTGCGCCGCTCCTCCCAGTAGCGCATGCACAGGTGCACGCCGTACTCGATGCCCAGGCCGATGAGGATGGCGACCAGGAAGCCCGTCACCACGTTGAGGTGGCCGATGGCGAGCCACGCGATGCCGAACGTCATCAACAGGCCGACGACGACGGGCAGGCCCACCACCGCCAGCGCCGCGATGCGCCGGGTGGCCAGCAGGATGAGGCCGATGGCGATGAGCGCGGACAGCGTGCCGGCGCGCGACAAATCACCGCGCATCACCGCGTCCTCTTCGATGCGGTTCTGGAAGTTGCCCGTCGCCTCCAGCTTCACCGCCGGGTAGCGCTCCGAGGCCAGCGTGCGCCCCGTGCCCAGCGCCAGCTCCACGAAGCGACGCGCGAAGTCCAGGTCCCCCGCGGTGCCCATGGGCTTGAGCATCAGGTAGACCTCGGTGCCGTCCGCGTTCGCCAGGGACTCGTGCACCGGCGCGTTGGGCGAGTGCTTCCGGGCAATCTCCTCGAACGTGGGCGGCGGAGGCGTGGCCCCCAGGTCGATATAGAAGGGATTGGCCTGCTGCCGCTCGTAGCGCACCCGCGCCGAGAGGTCCGCGCGCAGCTCCGCCAGCGTCTCCGCGGGCAGGAGCCACAGCGCGTGGCGCTTGAAGAACTCCACATCGTAGCTGTGCTCGACGTAGCGCACCTCGGGGAGCGCCTCGAGCCGTCCCTTCAGCTCGCGCGCGTAAGCCTTCAGCCGCTCGGGTGTGTCTCCCTTCGCGACGATGACCAGGTACCCGTCCCCACCCGCCTTCTGTGACACGCGTGTCAGGTCCTGGACTTCGCGGGCACCCTGCGGGAGCAGCTCGACGAATGAACCACGGAACTCCAACCGCGACGCCAGTGCCATACCGCCGGCGGCCAGCAATGCGGAGATCAGCAGCACGTACCAGGGCCGGGAGACCGCCGTCTGGATGAACCCCTCGAACCACCGTTGCCGCAGAGACCTGGCCACCGTCCACTCCTCGATTTTCGCCGGGCATAGCAAATTCCCGGCCAGTCGTAGCCCCCTCAAACAACGGGCGACCGGAAAGCCTTCCGTCCCTGGGTCGGCTGCTTGCGCACGAAGGCGGGCGGGCGACCTCGCTTCCCATTATCCACTGGAAGACGGTCTGCGTCGGCGGGGTGCCACCAATGCAACGGTGCTGTCAAGCCGAGGGGACTTTTGGCCCCTCTCGCAAGGGTCCCAAGCAACGGTCCGCGCCTTGACACTGCCCCTCGGCCTCTTTATTCACGGCCCCGCGTCCCCCGAGGGAGGTCGTCGGGCGCATGGTTGCCCCCGGCTCGGGAACGAGCCCTGCATGGTGAGTGGCGACCGCAGTGCCGCACTCCGCCTCTCCTGAAGAGGCCCAAACCCTCCCCCGACGCAGGCCTACAGAAAGAGCACCATGAGCGACGTCTTCGACAAGTGCAGCAATTGGAAGGACTACCGCATCGCGAAGGCCACCGGCCTCTACCCCTATTTCCGCGTCATCGAGGCGTCGCACGGCGCCACCGAGGTGGAGATCGAGGGCAAGCGGGTGATCATGGTCGGCTCCAACAACTATCTGGGCCTGTCCGCGGACCCGCGCGTCAAGGAAGCCGCCATCAAGGCGACGGAGAAGTTCGGCACCACGTGCTCGGGCTCGCGTCTGCTCAACGGCACGCTGGCGCTGCACGAGGAGCTCGAGGGACGGCTGGCCAAGTTCCTCAACCGCGAGGCCGCGGTGGTCATCTCCACCGGCTTCCAGACGAACCTGGCGCTGTCCTCCATCCTGGGCCGCCACGACATCGTCTTCAGTGATCGCCAGAACCACGCGTCGCTGGTGGACGGCATCCGGCTGTCGTTCTCCACGGAGCGCAAGTTCCGCCACAACGACATGGACCACCTGGAGCAGCTGTTGTCCCAGGCCGATCCCAACGCCGGGAAGATCATCATCACCGACGGCGTCTTCTCCATGGAGGGAGACGTCTGCAACCTGCCGCGCATCGTGGAGCTGGCGAAGCAGTACAACGCCCGGGTGATGACGGATGACGCCCACGCCATGGGCGTGCTGGGCGAGAAGGGCCGGGGCACCTCCGAGTACTTCGGCCTGGAGAAGGAGACGGACCTCGTGATGGGGACGTTCTCCAAGAGCTTCGCGTCGCTGGGCGGCGTGCTGGCCGGCCCGTTCGACGTCATCAACTACATCAAGCACAAGTCGCGCTCGGTCATCTTCTCCGCGTCCATGACGCCGGCGTCCATCGCCTCGGCGCTCAAGTCGCTGGAGATCATCGAGGCGGAGCCCCAGCGCCGCGCGCGCCTGCTGGACATCGCGGAGAAGATGCACAACGGCTTCCGCGCCATGGGCTTCGACACCGGCGTGTCCGTGACGCCCGTCGTCCCCGTGCACATCGGCGACCAGACGAAGTGCTTCCGCTTCTGGCGCGCGCTGCACGAGGCGGGCGTCTTCGCCAACCCGGTGATTCCGCCGGCGGTGGAGGCGGGCCACGCGCTCATCCGCACCTCGTTCATGGCCACGCACACGGACGCGCAGCTGGACCGTGTGCTGGACACCTTCGAGACCATCGGCCGCAAGCTGAACGTGATTCCGCAGACGCGCCCCACGGTGTACGAGCCGGTGCAGATCGCCCGCCCGGGCACGTCCGTGCGCTCCAACAAGGCGAGCGAGAAGTGGGCGGCGGGCTCCGCGGGCCTCCTGGCGGACAAGGGCGGCATCACCCTGGACCAGCTGTCGCGCATGTCGTCGCGCGAGGTGGCCGGGAAGATCTTCGACGCGGTGGAGCAACTCACCTGGCGCGCGGCGAACCTGCAGCCGGAGGACCTGCGCCAGCTGCGCGCCGCGCCCATGAAGCTGTGGGAGAAGCGCGGCGAGCTGCCCGGCTTCCTGCTGGAGAAGGGCGCGCACTTCTTCCTGAAGAACGGCACCGACGGCAACTCCGCCGAGAGGACCTGATTCCACCATGGCCCTGCCCGCCGAGCCGCCCGCAGTCCAGCCCGCCCTTCCGCCCCTCCCCTCGGACGTCCTGGTGACGCCCGTGCGGGACGCCGCGGCGCGGATGACGTTCATCCGCTTCCCGTTCTCGCTCTACACGGGGGACCCGAACTGGGTCCCTCCGCTGGAGATGGAGCGCAAGGACTTCCTGGACCCGAAGAAGAACCCCTTCTTCGAGTACGGCGAGGTGGAGCTGTTCCTCGCGTGGCGAGGCCAGGACGTGGTGGGCCGCATCGCCGCCATCCGCAACCCCCGGCACCAGGAGATCCACGGCACGAAGGAGGGCTTCTTCGGCCTCTTCGAGTGCGTGAACGACGCGGGCATCGCGCGGCTGCTCCTGGACGCCGCGGCATCGTGGCTGAAGGAGCGCGGGCTGGACAGCATGATCGGTCCGGCCAACTTCTCGTCCAACCAGGACTGGGGCCTGCTCATCGAGGGATACGAGTCACCCCCGGCCATCATGATGCCGTACAACCCGCCCTACTTCGCCACGCTGCTGGAGGCGTGCGGGCTGGTGAAGGCGAAGGACCTGTTCGCCTTCGATCTGTCCTCGTCCGCGGAGCCGCCGGAGAAGGTGGTGCGCATCGCTGAGAAGATGCGGCAGCGCGAGGGCATCACCGTGCGCGCGGTGAACCTCAAGGACTTCCCCGCCGAGGTCGAGCGCATCCGGGAGATCTACAACTCCGCCTGGGAGAAGAACTGGGGCTTCGTGCCCTTCACCGACAAGGAGTTCGACCACCTGGCCAAGGAGATGAAGACCATCGTCCGGCCGGAGCTGGTGCTCATCGCCGAGGTGAAGGGGGAGCCGGTGGCCTTCTCCATGACGCTGCCGGACGCCAACGTGGCCCTCAAGGCCGCCAACGGGCGCCTGACCACCTTCGGGCTGCCCATCGGCCTGACGAAGATGCTGTTGGCCTCGCGCCGCATCCACCGGCTGCGCCTCATCACCCTCGGCATCAAGGAGGGCTACCGGCGCCGGGGCCTGGACGCCATCCTGTACCTGGACACGCTGCGCACCGCGCACCGTCTGGGCTACTCGGGCGGGGAGATCTCCTGGACGCTCGAGGACAACCACCTCGTCAACCGCGCCATCGAGTCGATGGGCGGCAAGCGCTCGAAGACGTACCGCCTCTACCAGCGTTCGCTGTAACCCCAGGGAGTCCTCGCCGTGCGTTTCCTGCTCACCGGTGGCACCGGCTTCATCGGCCAGCGGCTCGCGAGCCGCATCGTCGAGCGAGGCGACTCGCTCACCGTGCTCGTGCGTCCCAGCTCGCGTCGCGACGCGCTGGCGGCGCTCGGCGCCCGGTTCGCCGTGGGGGATCTGACCACGGGAGAGGGGCTCACCGAGGCCGTGCGCGACGTGGACTGCGTGCTGCACCTGGCCGGCGTCACCAAGGCCCGGGAGCCCGCGGGCTACTTCGAGGGCAACGCCAACGGCACCCGCCGCCTCGCCGAGGCCATGGCCGCCCTGCCCCACCCGCCCCGGCTCGTCTACTGCTCGTCGCTCGCCGCGGCGGGCCCGTCCACCCCCGAGCGCCCCCGTCGCGAGGAGGACCCGCCGGCCCCCGTCTCCACCTACGGCCGCAGCAAGCTGGGGGGCGAGGAGGCCGTGCGCGAGCTGGCGGACAAGGTGCCGTCCGTCATCGTCCGTCCGCCCATGGTCTACGGGCCGGGCGACGTGGAGTTCATCCCCTCCGTCATCCCCATGGCGAAGAGCGGCTTCGCGCTGAAGAGCGGCTTCGGCCCCAAGCGCTACTCGCTCATCCACGTGGATGACCTGAACACCGCGCTGCTCGCGGCCGCCGAGCGCGGCCCGACGCTCGACAAGGCCGACGCGGCGCGCGGTGTGTACACCGTGTCCGACGGTCGCGAGTACACCTGGGAGGACGTCTGCGCCGCGGTGGCCCGGGCCCTGGGCCGCAGGCCCCCCACCGTGCTGCCCGTGCCCGACACCGTCGGATACTTCCTGGGCCTGGGCTCCGAGGCCATGGCCCGCCTGCGCGGCACCGTGCCCATCCTCAACCGCGACAAGGTTCGGGAGATGAAGTGCGCCGCGTGGACGTGCACCACCGAGCGCGCCACCCAGGAGCTGGGCTTCGCGCCCACCATCCCCCTGGACCAGGGACTCGTCGGGACGCTCGCGTCCTACGGCCACGCCTGAGCCCTGGAACGACGAAGGCCGAGGCTCTCTTTCGAGGAGCCCCGGCCCGAAGTCAGCGCGAGCTGTGTTCAGCTCACTTCGCGGGCGCCGCGGAGCCGCCGGTGCCCTTGGCGGACTGGGCCGCGTTCTCCTTCTCCAGCTGAGCCCGCTTGGTCTTCAGCGTGGAGAGCAGGCCGTCGAACCCCTTGGTGCTCAGCAGCTTCTGGAACTGGCCCTTGTACGTGTCCACGAGGGACACCTCATCGGTGACGACGTCGTAGATGCGCCAGTCGTTCTTCACCTTGTAGAGGCGATAGTCGACGGGGATCTGGTCCTTCTTGAGGGTGAGCGTCGTGTCGACGGTGGCCTCGGAGTCCTTGATGGTCTCCTTGCCGTACTTCACGTCCGCCTGGGCCTGGCCGATGGCCTTCTGGGCGTAGGAGGCGCGAAGCAGGCCCGTCATCGTCTCGGAGAAGTCCTTGCGCTGGGCGGGCGTGAGCGAGTCCCACGTCTTGTCACCCAGGGCGCGCCTGGCCAGCTCCTGGAAGTCGACGAACTTCTCGACGACGCTGGCGAGCGACTCGACGGTGGCGCCGGGAGCATTGGCCGCCTTCTGGACATCCGCGTTCCCGGACTTGACGACGGTGAGGGGCGTGGGCGCCGCGGCCAGCAGGGTTGCGGCGAGCAGGGAAGCAATCATGGTTTTCGGCTCCGTGCAGAAGGTCGATACAGCGGACAGGCGCGTGGCCCCGATTATTCACGCAGGGCCGGGGGCGTCCCGGTGACACGAGAGAGGGCCGCCATTCCCAACCGGACGTCGAACCAGCTCTTCGCCCGGTCGCCTGTAACCTGCGCATAGGCGGTGAAGGCGTCCACCAGGTCTCTCGTCTCCCCGGTGCCCAGGTCGAAGGCGGCGAAGGCGGAGGTCACCCAGCGACGGGCGCTCTTCTCCGCGTCCGTGAAGGCCTTGGCCTTGGCCCACGCGGCCACCAGCTCGCCGTGGACCTTGGTCACCTCCAGGCGGATGGCGGCGTGGATCTGCTTCTCCTGGGCGCGCAGCTTGTCGAGCTCCGCGCGCGCCTGGTCCAGCTGCGCGTCCTTGATGGGGATGTCGAACGTCCCCCGCATCACCAGGCCGACGCCCGCGGTCCGGTCGTTGTAGGGGTCATACGCGAAGGGGCTGCGCTGCCGCGTCGCGCTGGTCGTGAAGCGCAAATCGTAGAAGCCCGCGAGGCCGAAGTCCGGGAAGTAGCTCCGCTCGCGAATCAACACTTCGGACTCGCGCGCGACGATGCCGGCGGCGACCGCGGCGAGCTCGGGGCGGTACTGCTCGGCCAGCTCCAGCGCGCGCTCCAGCGACGGGGGCTGCACCTCGTCCTCGAGCGGCAGGTCCTCCTCGACGACGGCGACCTCCTCGCCCGGCGGCGCGTTGGCGAGCAGGCCGATGGCCGTCATCGCGAGCGCGCGCCCCTGGATGACGTCCGCCTTGCGCGCCTCCACCACCTGCCGGAAGAAGCGGACCTTGTACGTGTCCACCTGGGCCACCTGCGGCGACTCCTCCTTCAGGAGCGCGGCGATCTTCTCGGCGGCGTCCTCCAGGCGCTTGGACACCTCCTCCATCTGCTGGAGGCCGGCGCGCGCCAGCTGATAGCTGTAGTACGCCTGCGCGGCCTGGAAGCCGACCTCGTCCCGCACACGCTCACGCAGCGCCGCGCCGAGGATGGGCCCTTGGGCCCCGGCCTTCTCCAGCGCGGACAGCTTGCCGAAGGTGTAGATGGGCAACACCGCGTTGCCGTTGGAGAATACCGTCACGCCCACCTTGCCGAAGTCGAGGTCTCCCTCGAGCGAGGCCTTGGTGGTGGGCGGGCCGCCGAGGCCATCGTTGCGCGCCTCGGGGATGGGGCCGCCCATGCCCACGGTGATTTCGAACTTGGGGAACCAGGCCCACCGCGCCTGCTTGTAGAGCGCCTCGAACTTGCGCAGCTCCGCGGAGGCCTCCTCCACCCGCAAATCAGACGTGCGCGCGCGCTCCACCAGCTGAGCCAGCGTCAACGGACCGGCCTTCCGCGGGGCCTGTGTGTCGGGCACGTTGGCGACGCCCTGCTTCACCTGCTGGGCCTCGCGCGCGGGCTCCTTCATCGGAGCCGGAGACACCGTCCGTCCGCCGGAGGGCGTCGATGCCGAGTCCACCGACTCGGGAGCAATTGTCGGAGGCCCCGGAGGAAGCGTGCCGCCACCGGCGCCCGTCGGCGGCGCGGGCGTCTGCGGCCCCGAGACACCAGGCGCCGCGGAGCCAGTCCCCGGAGTCGGTGTCGCCGTGCCCGTGCCCGAGGTCGTCGGAGTCCCAGACGCGCCACCCGTGGTGCCCGTGCCGGAGGTGCCGGACGTCGTGCCGGTCCCCGTCGTCCCTGGCGTCGAACCGCCACCCTGCCCCGCTGAGCCCGGTGTGAACTGCGCGGCCGACATCCCGGCCGCGAGCACCAGCGCCACTGTCACGCCTCGATCCAGGTGTCTGCGCATCACTCGGCCTCGTGCGGGCCCCATACCCGAGAACCCAACGACGGCGCAGCATCTTCGTTCGCCGACGCCCAGTCATTGACCAACTTCGTTCGCTGTCGAGAGTCGCCCGTCAACGCGCGCCCCTGTCCCGCACCACGCCGTCGCACCGACAGATGCGTGATGAAGCAAAACGCAGCGGTGATTTCTGCGGGACATCCGAACCGGAGCGACGTGAGCCAACCGTCGCGGTGACACATCCGGTGGCTCGGGAACAAAGGGCCCGCGGAGTGGCCGCGCGAGCGAGCCGTCCACGCGCCTCGCGACGCCCGCCGGAAATGAAAAAGGCCCGCCGGGTTTCCCAGGCGGGCCTTCCTACTTCAGAGTGGAGCTAACCGGGATCGAACCGGTGACCTCTTGAATGCCATTCAAGCGCTCTCCCAGCTGAGCTATAGCCCCGTCTTTTGCTGCCGGCCGCCTTGGGGAGCGGCCTGACGTCGAAAGTGGGTGCCTTCTACCGCCTCTTGCTCCCAGGGCCAAGAACTGTTTGCGGCTTCGGTGCGTTTTTTCCAACCTTCAACCGCTCAGCGACTTCTTCCCCTTCCCGGAGGATGTCCGTCAGCTCGCGCGCGTGCGCCTCGGCCGCCTGCTCGGCGGCCTCGATGGCCTTGAGCGCGGACGCGAAGCCGGCCGGCAGCTCCAGCCTGCCCTTCTGGATCTGCCGGTAGACGACCTCGCCGAGTTCCTTGAAGGCGCGCTCCTTCTGGTCCTTCAGCACCGTGGCCTTGGCGTTCGCCCGGGCCAGGTCCGAGTTGCGCTCCACCGCCTCGCGCAGCTGCGCCAGTCGGGCCTGCGCCGCCTGGAAGGCCTCGTTGATCTGCTTCACCACCTCGGACTGCTTCGGGTCGGCCGGCACGTCGGTGACACCCCTTGAAGGACCTACGCTGGCGTAGCGTGTGGCCTCGTGGACTGTCAACCCTGCCCGGTCCGGCGGAGCCGCGCCGCGAAGAAGCCGCCCCCGGGCACGCGAGGAGGCAACGCCTTGAGGTACGGCCCCTGGGCGGCGAGCGCCGCCCGTTCCGCTCCGAGCACGTCCGCCACCGGCTCCAGCGTGAACTCCGGGTGCTTCGCGAGGAAGCCCTCGACGACGGCCTCGTCCTCGTCCGGCAGCACCGAGCACGTGGCGTAGACCACCAGCGCCCCGTGCTTCGCCTGACGACTCACCTCGTCGAGCAGCTCCGACTGGGTCGTCTGGTACTTGGCGATCTCCGCCGCGTTCAGCTTCCACTTCTGATCCGGCTCGCGCGCCAGCGAGCCCGTCCCGCTGCACGGCGCGTCGATCAGCAGCACGTCCGCCTCCGACAGCGGCAGCGGATGGGGGAAGGCCACCTGTCTCAAGGAGAAGTGGCGCACGCGCTCCCGGGCCTCGGCCAGCCGGCGACGGGAGCGATCTCCCGCGAGCACCTTCCCCGTGGGACCGACGAAGTCCGCCAGCGCCAGCGTCTTGCCGCCCGCGCCCGCGCAGACATCCGCCACGGTGAGCCCCTGCAGCGAGCCGCCCACCGGACGACACACCTCTGAGATCAGCTGGCTGCCCACGTCCTGGACCTGGAGCCGCCCGGTCTTCATCACCCGCGTCTCGAAGATGCGGTGGCTCGCGTCCACCACCCGCACCGCGTCCGGCGCCGCGAGCACCGCCTCCGCGGCGACGCCCTCCTCCTGGAGCGCGGCCAGCACCGCGTCGCGAGTCCCCGGCGGCCGCACCCGGAAGTGCAGCCCGGGCTCCTCGTCGAGTGAGGACAACAGCCCCTCCAGCACCAACTCCGGATAGGCCTGCGCCAGCTTCTGCACCAGCCAGTTGGGGAACGAGTAGCGCACCGCCAGCCGCTCCGCGTGGGTGTCCGGCAGCGGCGCCTCCGGCAGCGGAGACTCCACCACCTTCTGGAGCACCTCGTCCTTGAGGGTGCGTGGCCTCACCGGCCCGGGGAGCCGGACCTCCGGGCCGATGCGCGTCCAGCCCTCACCACAGAAGATGCGCCGCCACAGCGCGTAGCGCACCAGCGCCTGGTCCTCCGTGAGCACCAGCTTCCCCGGAGGATGCCCCAACAGCTTCGCCGCCAGGTCCAGCAGGCGCTGATGCCGGGACAGCTCGCGCACCACGAGCGCGGCGAACCGGCGCTCCTGGCCTCCGAGCCCATCCGCGTCGCGCAGCGCATTGGCCAGCGCGGCCTTCAAGGGTTCGCCGCGCAACACCGCGATGTGCGCCTCGAGCGCCGCCGTCGCGCCCCGCCTCGAAGGACGACCGAGCCGCGCCGCCTCCAGCGGATGTGTGGGCCAGACAGTGTCCACGGATGCCAACCTGCCCTTTCAACCGTCCACGCCGAGCGTGATGACCAGGCACCCGGTGGCCGTACGCACCTCGGGAGAGTCCTCCGCGCCCACGAAGAATGACGCCGGGGCCACGAAGCGCGTCCCCTCGACGTCCAGCTCACCCTCGAGCAGCAGCGCCGCCTCGCGTCCCCGCGGCCGCGCCGCCCAGGCCCACTGGCCGCCCGCCACCAGCCGCACCCAGATGGCGCCGCCCGCCCCACCCCCTGGCGACGCCAGGTGCACACCGGGCGAGCACTCCACCCAATCTCCCTCCGAGGGAACCGTCGTCCCCCGAGACGCCGCCTCCACGCCCCGGTGCACGGCGAGGAAGCGCTCCACCAGCCCGAGGATGTCCTCGATCTGGAAGGGCTTCACCAGGATGCCGTCGGGGACATGGGGACGCAGCGCCCGCGCCACCTCATCCGGGGACGCCGCGCTGACCATGGCCACCGCCTGGCGCCCCTTCCGGGCCGCCTCCAGCACGGCCCGCCCGCCCGCCTCGCTGCCGCCGATGCGCAGGTCCGTGAGGACCAGCTCGAAGCGCTCCTGGGAGAGGACCTCCAGCGCCTGGGCCACGTCGCCCACCGAGCGGACCTCCGCCAGGTCGGCGATCAACTCGCCCATCCCTTCCCGGAGGCTCGCGTCGTCCTCGACCAGCAGAACCTTCATCGCGGGGTATCTCCGACGCCCCTGACGGGAGCTCGTCCTCCACACTCCCGGGCAGGGGGGCCGCCCAGCGGATGCTGGCAGCCCGCCCCTCGTGGGAAGTGGCCCTCCCCGGACTCGAACCGGGACGCGGGGTCAGCCGCAGCGGATTTTGAGTCCGCCTCGTCTACCAATTTCGACAGAGGGCCGTTTGTTGGTGAAGCGGCCAGACGTATACCGCGATGGCCGCGCGGATGCATCCGAAGATTGCGGTGCTGCACGTACATCGCTATGAGGGCCCCCGCATGTACAACCTTCTTATCTCGCTGGCAGTGGGAATCGTGGTCGCGCTGCTGGTGAAGCTCGCCAACTTCTCCATCTGGGCCGGGCTCGTCCCGGGCCTCATCGCGGCCGTCATCACCTTCTTCTTCCTGGGCCGCCGGGTCGCCGGGCAGATCCAGGCGCTCATGACGACGGTGCAGTCGGACCTCCAGTCCCAGCCCACGAGCAAGAAGGACGCCGAGGGCCGGGTGGAGCGCGCGGTGAAGACGCTGGAGAAGGGCCTCGTCTACGACAGGTGGCAGTTCATGGTGGGGCCGGAGATTCACGCGCAGATTGGAATGTTGAAGTACATGGTGAAGGACCTGGACGGCGCGCTGGTCCACTTCAAGCAGGGCAGCTCGCGCAACTACATGGCCAAGGCCATGGAGGGCGCCCTGTACTTCCAGCGCAATGACACCCCGGCCATGAAGGCCGCCTTCGAGGCCGCCGCCAAGAGCGGGAAGAAGGAGGCCATCGTCTGGGCGGTGTACGCCTGGTGCCTCCTGCAGAAGAAGGAGAAGGACGAGGCCCTCAAGGTGCTCGGTCGCGGGGTGGAGGAGAACCCCAAGGACGAGAAGCTCAAGGCCAGCCTCGGCCAGCTCCAGAACGACAAACGACTGAAGATGAAGCCGTACGAGCCCATGTGGTGGCAGTTCGGCCTGGAGACCCCGCCGATGATGCCCCCCATGGGCGGTGGCGGTGGCCGGCGCATGCAGTTCGTTACCCGACGTTGATCCGCCGCGACGGGCCGGAGTGGAGGGCGCCCCGCCCTCCTCCGCCCGGGAATTCCTACCGGTTCCCCACGACGCACGCTGGAACGACTTCCGCCTGGCTCCTGCTGGCGGCGCCGCGCGCGAGTGCAACCCCCTGAAATGACGTCCGCTCGGATGCCCTCCTCGAGGGCATGCAGCTTGCTCCACGCCCACGCGCGTCGGTGGGGGTGACTCCCCGTCGGGCAAGGGCGATGGGCTTGGCGGCCGGAGGTCTCGGGTGAAGGTTGCGGGAGGCGGTGGGTGCTCGCAGGACCGGGAGGCGGCGGATGCGCCTGGGGCGCAGGGGCGGCGGGAGCACCTGGTGGGGCGTGGCATCCGAGACCTCTGGACCGCCAATCATCAGGAGCGCAACGAAGCGGAGAGGTTCATGCAACGGCGAGGGCGCACCTCGGAGCGGTCCCTCCTCCTGGTCATCGAGGACGACGCGAGCGTGCTGGAGAGCCTGTCGGATCTGCTCGCCTCGCGTTTCGACGTGCTGGGGGCGGCGGACGCGGGCGTGGGGTTGGAGCTGGCGAGGGAACACCGGCCGGACCTGGTGCTGCTGGACAGGTTCCTGCCCAGCGGGGATGGGCTGGCGGTGCTGGAGGCGCTGCAGGAGGACTCCCGGACGGAGTCCACGCCGGTCATCTTCCTGACCGGGGACGCGGACGAGGCCACCCTGGAGCGCTGCCTGGAGATGGGCGCGGTGGACTTCATCCACAAGCCGGCGAGCGCGAGGGAGCTCATGGCACGGATCGACCGGGCGCTGCGGCAGAGTGAACAGCAGCGGCGGCTGCAGATCCTCGCCCAGACGGATGCCCTCACGGGGCTGGCGAACTTCCGGGCGCTCACCGTGCGGCTGGAGGAGGAGCTGCGGCGCGCCCAGCGCTACGGCTACCCGCTGAGCGTGGTGATCATCGACCTGGACCACTTGAAGGCCATCAACGACGGCATGGGCCACGACGTGGGCAACCGGGCCATCCTCGCGCTGGCCAACCAGCTCAAGGGCAACCTGCGCGAGTCGGACTTCGCGGCGCGCTTCGGCGGCGACGAGTTCGTGGCGCTCCTGCCCCACCAGACGGCGCTGGAGGCGGCGGTGTTCGCCGAGCGCATCCGCTCTGGCCTGCGCTCCGTGGGCGTGCAGAAGAGCGACGGCCGCCCCGCCTCCTTCGGGTTGAGCGTGAGCGTGGGCATCGCGGACCACACATTGGAGACACCCCGGGGCGACACGGAAGGGCTGATGAAGGCCGCCGACGCGGCCCTCTATGAGGCCAAGCGCGAGGGGCGCGACCGGGTGGTGGTGTTCGGCCGTCCGGCCATGGCGCCTTCCGTGCAACGGCACTGAGCGCGGGCACGACGCAGCAGGCGACGGCGGGAAGCAAGAGGGCGCGGATGATTCTGGGCAACAGGCTGACGAGCGGTTCGAGGGTGGCGGTCGTCGGAGGCGGTATCGCGGGTGCGGGGCTGGCGGCCTCGCTGCTCTTCAATGGCAGGGCGCGGGGGCTGACGCTCGATGTGCGCGTCTACTCGGGTGGCCTGTCGGAGCGCACCGCGCCGCCCGCCGTGCTGACGCCGGAGTGTCGCTCGCGGCTGGCCGCGCTGGGCTGTCGCATCCCCACCGAGTGGCGCGCCCACGAGCTGCGCGGCGTGGAGATCATCTCCGAGGGGCGGCGCGAGCTGCTCCCCTCCTCTCCCGGTGGCCTGTGGGTGGTGGACGGCTGGCCCCAGGGGCAAGGCGGGCTGGCCCAGGTGCGGGACGTGCTGGCCACGGCGGCCAGCGCCCAGGGCGCGCGCTTCCTCGAGCGGCACGTGGACCGGGTGGAGCGGCAGCCCGCGGCCCCCGATGCGCCGGCGTCCGTGCGAGGCGCGGGCCCCCTGGTGGTCCGCGCCCAGGGAGGCGGCGAGCGCTTCCACGCGGTGGCCCTGGCGGGGGGTGCGGGGCCCCTCATGGGCGACCACTTCTTCCCGGGCTTCCGGCCCGCGCCGACGATGCCCGCGGTGCAGGCTCGGCTGCGTCATGCGTCGTCGCGGCTGGAGATCGCGCCGGTGGCGCGGCTCTGGGTCGCGCCGCTTCCCACGGTGGATGGCTTGTTCCTCCTGCCGGGCGCGGACTCCGTCTACGCGCTGGCCTTCGGGCCCGCGGTGACGCCGGCCGACCTGTGCCAGGCGCTGATGATGGCCTCGCGGGATGGGCTGCTGGAGGAGGGCTTCGAGCTGGCGGCGCTGGAGACCACGCGGCTGCCCTTCGGGCCCGGGCGCACGCTGGTGGCTCCGGGGCAGATTGCCGTGGGTCCGGCGGCCTTCGGACATCCGCTGCAGGTGGGGCTGTCGGAGACGCTGGCGTCGTGCAGCCGGGCGGCGGTGGCGCTCCTGGATGGGGGATTGGACGCGGGGGCCCTGGAGCGCCGGTATGTGCGCGAGGGCCTGTGCGAGCTGATGGAGGACGCGTCGGCCGGCGCCCGGGCGGTGGGCTGGTTGCGGCGCGCCGGCAAGCGGGCGCCCTCCGCCTTCGTCGCGGCGAAGGGGCGGCGCACGTCCGTGGGCGTCCATGGCGGTGGTGTGCTCGGGTTGAACGCTCCCACGCCGCTGGCCCTGCTGGGGGCCGTGCGCTGGGCGGGCCTGCGCGAGACGATGAGCAACTGGCTGCGGATGTCGCTGGAGCCGGTGCCCCTGGCCATCCCGGAGCTGGAGCCGGACCTGTACTACGTGGTGGATGACGACGCCGATGCCCGCGAGGCGCTCACGGCGCTCCTGGAGAGCACGGGGGCCAAGGTCGTCGCCTTCGCGGACGAGCTCGCGCTGTTCTGCGCGGTGGCGCGCAGACCTCCGACGGCCATCGTCCTCGACGTCGTGCTGCACTGGGTGGATGGGCTGCGGCTGTGCGAGGGCTTGAAGCAGCATCCCCTCACGCGCAACACGCGGGTGGTGGTGATGAGCGGGCTGAACCGGCCCCACGTGCGTCAGCGCGCGCTCGACGCGGGGGCGGAGGCCTTCCTGCCCAAGCCCGTGGACCCGGAGCTGCTGATGCGCATCCTCACGGGCCGACTGACTTCGTCCGGCGGCACGAACGAGCGGGTCGCGCCCCCGCCCCCGAGCGAGACGGGCGCATCGGACCGCTACGCCGCCTATTAGTCACACGAGGCGTCTGCGCGAAGAACAAGGGCACGGTGGCCAGACGGTCACCGTGCCCTTTCAATCTGGAATCAGCGGCCTGGGGTCAGGGCGACACGGAGACGCTCCGCATCGCGCGACGCAGCTCCAGGGAACCCGCCATGAGGGCGATGCCGCGCATGAGGATGGAGATGCCCACCAGGGTGCCCACCAGCCACACCGCGGAGATGGGCCACTGGGCCATGACGATGACGCCCAGCGCGATGGAGATGGCGCCGTAGGCGAAGTCCCAGCCCCACTTCGGATAGCGGTCCATCAGCGACGTCACCACGTGGAAGAGGCCGCTCGCGAAGAAGTAGCCCGCGAGCAGGAGCGTCAATGCGCCCAGGCCCGCCGCGGGGTTCATGAGGACGAAGATGCCGACCACGGTGGAGAGCACGCCGTTGAGCAGGTAGAGCCAGAACGGGCCTCCGGACTTCCGCACGCGGAAGGAGGAGACGATCTCCGCGATGCCCGTCCCCGCGAGCAGCGCGCCGAAGAGGATGACGGAGACCATGCTCGTGATGAACGAGGAGCCCAACGCCACCAGGCCCAGGATCGCCATCAGCACGCCGAGGACGAAGAGAGGTCCCCAGGCCGCCGAGGTGGCTCTTCCTCCTTCGGTCGAGATGGGGTCACGTCTGAACTGTGTATCCATGTCGCTCCGCTCCCGCGTCGAGAAAGGATTCAGCGGCGAACATGGGTGCCTCACGTCGCGGGGACAACGTCGCGCCTTCCCGGTCCCTCCCCTCCTCGCCCCTCCCTCGGGGGCAGGCCTCACCCACGGGGGGCGAGGCACCAAGGCCTCACCCGGGGGATTGCGGTGAGTGCTCGCGGAGCGCGGCGTACGGAGGCTGGACGAAGACGGCGCCCGCCTCCTTGCGGAACCAGGTGAGCTGACGCTTGGCGTACCGGCGTGTCTCCTGCGCCGTGTCCTGGATGGCCTCCGAGAGGCTCATGCGTCCGTCCACCACCGCGCGCGCCTGCACGTAGCCCACGCTGCGCATGGGGGCCGCGTCCGCGAACCCCCGCTCCATCAACGCGCGTGTCTCGTCCACGAGGCCCGCGGCGAACATGGCCTCGGTGCGCGCGTTGATGCGCGCGTACAGGTCCTCGCGAGCCGGCTCCAGGACGAAGAGGCGGAAGGGATAGCGGTCCGGGAGGAACGCATGGGCCTTGCGGAACTCCGAGGCGGGCACGCCCGTCTGCGCGTGGATCTCCAGCGCCCTGACGACACGCACCAGGTCCTGGACCGGCAGCTTCGCGGCCGTCTCGGGATCCACGGCGGCCAGTCGACGGTGGACGGCCTCACGTCCCTGCTCGGCCGCGACCGCCTCCATCTCGGCGCGCAGCGCGGGGAGCGCGCCTGGAGCCTCCACCACGCCGTGCAGCAGGATGCGCAGGTAGAGCCCCGTCCCGCCCACGACGATGACAGGCCGACCGCGGCCGGCGATGTCCGCGATGGCCGCGTCCGCGCGACGCTGGTACTCGGCGGCCGAGAACGTCTCCAGCGGGTCCACCACGGACAGCAGGTGGTGCGGCACCGCCGCGAGTTCCTCCACGGACGGCTTCGCGGTACCAATGTCGAAGTGCCGATACACCTGCTGCGAGTCCGCGCTGACGATCTCTCCGCCCAGGCGACGCGCCAGCTCGATGCCCAGCGCCGTCTTCCCGGAGGCCGTCGGCCCCGCGACCACCGTCAACACCGGCCCCTTACCCATGTCGCGACGCTCCCAACGCAGCCCTCACCACCGTGACGGCGGACTCATCCCGAGAGAACACCAACCGCGCCGACTCCACCTCGGACAACAGTCGACCCGCGGACGCCAGCATCGCGGCCCTGCCCGCTGGGGACGCCTCGGGCAACAGTACATTGTGCACCAGCATCCGCCCCGTCTCTCCCCCACCCTGACGCTCCCAGCGCGAGCTCGAATCCCACGCCAGCGTCCCCACCGCCCCCAGTCGCGCCTCGCGAGGGAAGCCCACGTTCCACGGCGTCCCCGAGGCCCGCCACAGGCCCGGTGCCTCCGGCCATATCGCGACCAGCTCGTCCGAGAGCAGTGACTCCCCCGCCCCCATCCACAGTCCGCCCAGCGTGCTCTTGCCAGCGCCCGAGTGCCCCGTGAACAGCGCCGCGGCCCCGTCATGCACGAGCGCCACGCCGTGCACCAACAGCCCACCGCGCCGCGCCAGCTCCGCCGCCAGCATCACGCGAAGGACCACCTCCACCGGGAAGCGCCCCGCGCCGACCACCGCGCCCCGCGCACCACCCGCCTCGATGCGCGCCGAGTAGTCCTCCCCCTCGAGGACGAGCGCGCCATCCTCCGCGCGCCAGGGACGGGGAAGCGCTCGCGTCGCCGGCTCTGCGCGCGGCACCTCGGGCGGACGCACCTCCAACCGTGAGACGCGAGCACCCGCCGGAGGCGCGTCGACGATGAAGCCCGCGAGCGAGCGCCGGAGCAGCTCCTGGACGCGGGCTTCCGGCACATGAAGCCCCACCGTCCAGCCCGCCAGCGTGAGCCAGGGGCCGGACGTCTCCTGCGAATCATCGAGGCGGCCCGAGCGACGGGGACCGGACGGGCCGGCTCCCGACGAGCTCAGGGCGTGCACTCCGACTCGCCAGGGATGTTGCACTGCGACATCGCCGCGAGCGCGACGAAGGGCTGCTCCCACAGGATGGCGGGCGCCTCGTAGCGAGGCGTGACAACGGACGACGGAGACGTCTCCACCGCCGGGGACTGCGGGGCCGAGGGGGTCGAGGGAGGGTTCACGGGAACGGTACCGGGAAGGCGCAGATGCGGCCGTCCTGAGAGCCGACGTGCAGTCGGGAGACAGTGGTGTCGATGGTCGGCGTGCCGATGAGCTGCGTACCACCGATGGCGACCTGGCCGGAGTCCACGCCGCCGATCATCTCGAGCTGGTGCACGTTGCCATCGGAGCTGCCCGCGTAGATGCGGACCACGCCGGCCTGGTTGAGGGTGAACGTACCGGACGGGTTCGCGATGGGCGTGGTCCACACACGCGTGGGCGCCGTCGCGCCGGGCGCCGAGTAGTCCCAGAACTCCACGGCGCCGCTGGCCAGGCTCGCCACGAAGCCGCCGCCGAGCGGGCGCACGAAGCTGGTGAAGGCGGGCGTGCTCGGCGAGGGCCGGGTCCCCACGTTCACGCTCCACACGGCCTGCATCGTGTTGCCGTCGACGGCGTGCACCACGCCGTCGCTGTTCGTCGCGAAGATCTGATTCGCCACGCCGTTGCGCACCAGGCTGTGCTCCAGATCCCCCAGTGACAGGCGCCCCACCTCGGCGCCGTTGAGCGTGTTGAGCACACGGAACGTGGCCGCGGACCCGTTCGCCTTCGCGCCGATGAACAGCCGGTTGGTGGTGTAGTCGACCACCATGCCGCCGCTCACCATGCCCAGGTCCCCGGGCTGGTAAGTGAAGACGGGCGCACCCGTGCGCGCATTGAGCGCCACCACGCGGTTCTGCGCGGCGTTCGCCAGCCGCGTCGCGAAGAACACCAGGTCCGTGTTCGGACGCGCGGCCTTGTACGCCGCGTTCGCGTAGTCGTGGAGCTGCGTCACCGGGAACGACTGGATGGTGCCGATGGGCGCGCCGTTGTTGTTCCAGCGCCACAGCACCGTGCCCGTGGTCGCGTTGAGCGCATACGCCACGCCGCTCTGGTCCGCCGTGAGGATGTACTGGCCCGGCAGGCCATTGAGCGGCACCACCGGGAAGCGGCTGCCGATGAGCCCCGACAGCGGCAGCGGACGCCAGCGCTCCGCGCCATCCGCGGAGGGGTGGGTGACGTTCGTCAGGTTGGCGACCACCGAGTCATTGAAGGAGCTGAAGATGCCCACGCCCAGCTCGGTGATGGGCTGCAGCCGCGCGTCCAGGCCCACCGAGTAGCACCACAGCGGCGCCGAGCCCACGCGCGCCCGAGGCGTGGCCATCAGCGCCACCGAGGCCGTGGGACGATTGCCCGCCGAGTACAACCCCACGTCATCCGTGTTGTAGACGCGGTAGTAGTACGTCGTGCCGTTGACGACGCCCGTGTCCTCGAAGGATGTCGCCGAGCTGAACGACTCCGACAGGACGACGGTGGCGTTGCCCAGCGTCGCACCGGCCGCGTACGTCTGGCCCGCGACGGGCGCCGCGTTCGGCGCGGCACCGGCGGAGCGGAGGATGAGCACCCCGTTGTGCACCGAGGGGTTGTCCCACGTCACCGTCACGCTGGCATCGCGAGCCACCGCGGTGAGGCGCTCGACCTCCGGCGCCAGGCCCGTGGCGAGCACCAGCGGCGTCTCGATGCGGGCAGCAGCATCCGACGCGTAGGCCAGAGGGAGGTGCACGCGGTGTCGGAACACGGTGGGCGCGTTGACGTTGGCCACGGAGGCGTACGTCACCGTGAAGGTGCGCTCCTGGTTGGGCATGATGCGCACCGCGTTGGTGTTCGCCAGCCACGTGTAGCTCGCCGTCGCCGTGTCGTAATAGGACATCCATCCGGTGGGCGCGGGCGGGTTGCCGGTGATGCCGAAGAAGTTCACCGGCGGCCGGAGCAGCTTGACCTCATCGAGCGGCACCGTGCCGCGGTTCTGCACCGTGTACGTCACCGTCTGATTGCCCTGCCCCGGCACCAGCACCGACGGGCTGACCTTCACCCGGTGCGCGACGACGCGGCCCTCGGCCGAGCGCACCACCGGCGTCGAGACGGTGGCGCCATTCAGCGTCGCATCCGCCTGGACATCGAACGCATAGGTCGAGAGCTCCGCGCCGGTGACGGTGTAGCTCCAGATGAAGTGCGCGGACGCTCCCGGCGCCAGCCGCGCCACGTTGGCCGGACTGGGCCCCGACGCGAGCGCAACCTGCGCCGAGCCGACCAGCACGGGCGCCCGAGGCGTCACGTTCAGATACGCGTTCGTGGGGGACGTGTTGGTGACGCTCAGGCGCACCTTGACCGTCTCGCCCGTGAAGGCCTGGGTGTTGTCCACGTCTCCGGCGGCGGCCAGCGGCGCCACGTTCACCATGGGGGTGTCCGCGACGTTCGACGTGACGGAGCCCGAGCCGTTGCGTCCCCGCACGCTGGCCACCATGGTTCCCCCCGTCTGCGTCGTGGCCCGGGCGGAGAGGATGCCCGCGCCACGCTGGGGGATGGTCACCGCGAAGTTGGCGGGCTGCACCTCGACGACCTGGAACGTCACGCCACCGGCGCCCGTGCTCGGACCCTCGGCCGTGATGTTGGTCTGGTTCGCGGTGGAGGAGCGGTTCTCGATGACCAGCCGCGCGGTGATGTCGTCCCCCACGCCCACGGCGCGCGGGGAGATGTCCACGCGCGTCGCCAGGCTCACGCGCTGCCACTCGGCCTCATCCTGCGTGCGATTGGTGCCGAACGACAGGTTGCCGCAGGCCTCGTGCGCGGAGAGCTGTGTCGTGAACTGCTGGCCCGTGGCGTTCGTCGCGCTGATGTTCGGGATCATCCGCAGCGTGAACGTCGCGGACTCGTCGAACATCAGCCCGGCATCCGCGCCCGCGCAGTTCACCGGGAGGTTGTAGCGGACGCTGCGCGTCGCCACGTTGTGGGTGGCGACCCATCCGGCGGGCGCGGGGCTCTCCAACAGCGTGTAGCCCGTGGGCAGCACGAAGTTGACCTGGTTGATGGGACGGAACTGCGGCGAGTTGGCGCGCGTGTTGTTGCGCACCCGGACGCGCAGCTCGGACACCTCGTCCATCACCACGGTGGCCACCGTCTCCCCGGGTCCAGGGAGCGTGGTGAAGACGGCGGCGCGCGTGGTGCTCTGCGCCAGCGCGGCCGAGGGCAGCACGAGCGCGGCGACGAGCGCGGCGAGGCGGGCGTTGACGGACTTCAGGGGGGCGGGGCTCACGTCACGGCTCCAGGGTGAAGGCGGCCGTGGTCAGCGGCGCCCCGTCGAAGAGGAAGCGCACCTGCCAGGTGCCGATCATGGCGGAGGTGGCCACCGTCGTCCCGGCCACGGGCAGCGAGAAGCGCAAGGTCCGCGTCATGTCCGGCTTCGCCACCACCACGCTCGTCCGCCGCTCATACGGGTGGCCGGCGGGCGACACGAACTCCACCTCCACCGTGCCCTTGCCGCGCACGCCCGTGAGCGTCAGGTCCACGTCCACCTGGGACACGTCGGACAGGCCTCGCGAGCCGGACTCCACCACCTCGGCGTGCCCCGTCAGGGGCGCGGGCATCGGCTCGCCGACGACGGGAACCTCCGCCGCGGGAGGCCGGGCCGCCACGTCCTCCTCGCCCAACACGTCCGTCGGGGACACCGGCGGCACCTCCCGGGAAGGCGCGTCCGTCCACTCCGACACCTTGGGCGCCACGCCGCCCTCCGTACAGGCCGCCAGCAGCAGCGCCGCCGCCGAGAAGCCCGCAATGCGCGCTCGCATCACCGCACCTCCTGAAGCTCTTCGATGAGGCCCAAGCGGGCCAGTTCCGTCAGAAATCGCAACGTGTCCGCGAGCACCGCGCCCACGTCCATGGAGAACTCACGGGCCACCACCTCGGCCACCGAGCGCGCCGAGCGCGTCCCGTCGCTGAGCTCCCAGATTCGCACCGCCGTCGCGTTGAGGCCCCGCAGCGTGCGGCCCTCCGCGTCCAGCAGCAGGAAGTCCGCGCCGAAGCGCTGCCCCTCCGCTCCCGAGCGACGCCGGGGATGACTGTCCCCTCCGAAGTCGCCGCTCATGAGCGCCGCCCCAGCCACCGCGCCACCCGCCCGCGCACCAACGCGCGCAGCCGTCCCAGGCGCGACGGCCCACCATCCCACGCAGAGCCCAGCTCCACGCCCCTCCTGCGCACGCGCGCCACGCACCCGAGGATCCGCGACGCGGCGATGGGAGGGTCCTCTCCGGCCGCGTTGTCCCCGCGCAGCGACAGCACGCCCTCGCGCACCGCGCACACCCGATGGAGCACCAGCACATCGTCGAACCGCGCCAGCACGACCTCACCAGGGCGGGGCTCGCGAGACAGCGGCTCGACACCCGCCACGTCTCCATCCCGCAACGACGGCCACATGCTGTCTCCCCGAACGGGAATCCAGCGCAAGGCCTGGGACGGAGCGGAGCTGGGGGACTCACTCGACATTGACGGCGGAAGTCTACCGCACCGGCCAAGGTCACGCGACTGAGTCGCCCGGAGTTCTCCCTGAATTTCCCGGAGGTTACAGACCACCTCCAGGATTCATGGAAATATCAGGGATTCAACACAATCCCTGACTGAGACATCAGGTCGCGTTGCCGCGCTGCGCAACCTCGGTCGCCGCCGAATGCTCACGCACCGCGGCGGCGAGGCCGCTCAGGCTCACGGGGATCAGCGAGCCATCCGCCATCCGCTTGAGCTTCGCCTCTCCCGAGGTGCGCTCCTGCTCACCGAGCACCAGCGTGAAGCGGGCCCCGCTCTTGTCGGAGCGCTTCATCTGGCTCTTGAGGCTGCCGCCCCGGGTGTCGAAGTCGACGCGCAGGCCCTCGCGCCGCAGCTTGCTGGCCAGGGTGAAGGCCGTGTCCTGCGAGCCCGGATCCGCCACCGCGATGAACAGGTCCGGCGACACGCCGAACTTCCGGGTGCCCTCCTTCAAGAGCAGCACCAGCCGGTCCAGACCACACGCGAAGCCCACGGCGGGCACGTCCGGCCCGCCCAGGCTCTTCACCAGCTTGTCATAGCGACCACCGCCGCCCACCGTGCTCGCGGTGCCGAGCGCCGGGTGCGAGGCGATGAACTCGAAGACGGTGCGCGTGTAGTAGTCCAGGCCGCGCACCATGCGCGGGTTGACGACGTACTTGATGTCCAGCGCCGTCAGCTTGCGCTGCACGTCGTCGAAGTGCGCCTTGCACGGCTCGCACAGGAACTCGAGCACGTTGGGCCCCTTGCCGGCGACCTCCTGGCACTTGGGGTTCTTGCAGTCGAGCACGCGCAGCGGGTTCGTCTCCATGCGGCGGTGACAGTCGCCGCACAGCTCGTCGATGTGCGCCTTGAGGTACTCCACCAGCTTCGCGTGGTACGCGGGCCGACAGGCCTCGTCGCCGAGCGAGTTGAGGTTGAGCGCGATGTCCTGGAGCCCCAGCGCCTGGAGGAACTGGGCCACCATGTCCATCACCTCGACGTCCTGGGCCGGCTCCTTCGAGCCGTAGGCCTCCGCGCCGACTTGATAGAACTGCCGGTAGCGGCCCGTCTTCATCCGCTCGTACCGGAACATCGGCCCCGTGTAGAACCAGCGCGTCAGCGGCTCCTGGTTCAGGATGGAGTGCTCGATGTACGCGCGCGCCGCGGGCGCCGTGCCCTCGGGACGCAAGGACAGGCTGCGGCCACCCTTGTCGTCGAAGGTGTACATCTCCTTGCCGACGATGTCCGTCTCCTCGCCCACGCTGCGCACGAAGAGCGCGGTGTCCTCCACCATGGGCGTGCGGATCTCCCCGTAGCCGAAGCGCCCGAACAGCTCCCGGGCCAGCCCCTCCACGTGCTGCCAGATTTCAATCTCCCCTGGCAGGAGATCATTCATGCCCTTGACGGCGGCGAGCGTCTGGCTCACGGCACCACTCCGATGCGCTGCCCCAGCCGCAGCACCGCGTCCTCCTGCAGCACCGGGTCCCACTTCACGCGGCCCGGCTCGAACAGCAGGATGACGGTGGAGCCCATCTCGAAGCGGCCCAGCTCGCCGCCCTTCTCCACCTTGTAGCCCTCTTGATACCGGTGCACCTTGCCCGGCTGGCCCGTGTGCGTGGTGACGTCGTCGTACGCCGCCTTGATGCGCGACACGCAGGTGGCGCCCACCTTCACCACGGCGCACTTGCCCGCGGCCGTCTCCAGGTACGTCACCAGCCGCTCGTTGACGCAGAACAGGGACTGCTTGTTGAGCACCGACGCCGGGTTCACCGGCCAGAACTCACCGGGGATGTACGCGTAGCCGGTGATGGTGCCCGCCAGCGGCGAGTGGATGCGGTGATAGTCCCTGGGCGACAGGTAGATGGTCGTCCAGGCGCCACCGTGAAACGGCTTCGCCGCCTCCGCGTCCCCCAACAGCTCGTCCACCGTGTACTCGATGCCCTTGGCCTGCAGGCACCGCCCCAGGTCGGAGTAGCCCACCTGCGACACACGCCCGTCCACCGGCGACACCACGGACTTCGCGTCCGCGTCGATGGGACGCAGGCCCGTCTTCAGGCCGCGCGTGAAGAACTGGGCGAACGTCGGGTAGTGCTCGATGGGGTGCTCGGCCTCCGCCATGTCCACGTTGTAGGAGCGGGCGAACGCGCGCATGGCCGCCTGGTGCACGGGCGCGGGCAGCGGGGCTCGAGTGGCCATGCCCACCACCGTCGACAGGGCCGACTTGGGCAACAGGCGCATCAACTTCATGAAGGTCTGGTCGTTCATGGGGCGTCTTTGATTAACGGCCGGCGTCCGTCGCCGCGGGGGGCACGGTCCCGGCATCCAGCGTCCGCGTCACCGTCGTCACGGAGCTCTTGGGCAACAACATCAGGACCCGGCCTTGTTCGGTCAGCAGCACCGTGCCCACGTGGCCCGGGTACTCCAGGCGGCAGGCCGTGCTGTCGGTCATCTCCCACGCGTCCCGGATGCCCCGCCCCTCCACGTCGATGGGCGTGCCGCGCTTGAAGCAGCCGCGGAAGCCGGCCACCAGCTCGCTCGCCGGAGAACCGACCTGGGGACCGTTGACGGGGCCCGCGTCCGGAGGCCCCGCGTCCACGGGCTCGGCGCGAGGAGGCGGCGGCGGGGGCGCGAGCGTGGTGGAGGGCGCGCCGGGCGGAATCTCGCGGGCGCTGGCCACGGCCTTCTGGCGCGCGGCGAGCTCCGACTGCATGCGGGTGCGCTCGCGCTGGATGCGCTGGAGCAGCTCCTGCGCGGAAGGGGCATCCAGGCTGTCCTGCGGCACGCGCTGGAGCTGCGCCTCGATGGGGCCCATCTTCGGGTCCAGGTAGGCCTCATCCAGCTTCTGCGCGTACAGCTCGCGGAACTGGCGCGTGGCCTGCTGGTACTCCGGCGACGACGGTTGCGGCTCGCGGCGGCAGGCCGACAGCAGCAGCAACAGGGAGGACAGCAGGGCCGCGAAGGGCCGGAGGGACACTCGGAGGACCTGGGGGCGCACGGACCCGGTTTATTTCATGTCCCCCGGCCCGTGCACAGTTTTCCGAAGGCGGCGCGTCAAACCCCGAGGAACAGGCGCTTGCCGAAGTTGAGCGCCAGGTCCGCGTCGAAGATCTTCTGCGCCGCCGTCTCGATGTCGTACTCCACCCGCAGGTACTCCACCGTGCGAGCGTCCGTGTCGCAGATGACGAAGCAGGCCCGGTTGTCGTAGTCGCGCGGCTGGCCCACGCTGCCCACGGAGATGATGTACTTGTAGCCCCGGCGGATACCGAACTTCTGGGCCACCACGTCGTTCACCTCGCCATTGCCGATGGCGAACGCGCGGCACAGGTGGCTGTGCCCGATGAACGTCACCTCGGGCAGCTCCTCCACGTACGGCGTCAGCTCCCGCGCCTGCTCGAGCGCGAAGATGTACTCGTACGCCTTCGGGTCGATGGGCGAGCCGTGGCAGAAGCCCACCTCGCCGATGCGGTACGTGTACGGCAGGCTGCGCAGCCACGCCATGTTCTCGTCCGTGAGGACGTTGGCGGACCAGTCCAGCGCGTGCCGGGCGGCGTCGTAGTAGTACGAGTAGTCCATCCGCCCCGCCACCGCGGCGTCGTGGTTGCCCAAGAGCGTCACCTCCGCCACCGAGCGCACCAGCTCACAGCAGGGATTCGGCGACGCGCCGTACCCGACGATGTCACCCAGGGAGACGATGCGGTCCACCTTCTGCTGCTCGCAGACCCGCAGCACCTCGGTGAGCGCCTCGATGTTGGAGTGGATGTCGGAGATGACGGCGATGCGCATGGATGCCTCGGCTGGTGGGAGCCCGGCGCTCAGCCGGCCCAGACCGCCTTCACGGGGTTCTTCTGCTGCTGGGAGATAATCCGCCGGAGCCGCCCCAGGGTTTCCGCGTCCAGCGACTCGAACCGCAACCCCATCCCCGGCGGATAGGCCCGGTCCTCCTCCTCCCGCAGCCATACCACCGTGGCCGCGGTCTGCACCTCGGGATCATCCCCCGGGGTCAGCCGGAGCACCGCCTTCGCCCCTCGCTTCAGCGGCGTGCTCGTCCGCAGGAACAGGCCGCCCTCGCTCAGGTTGGTGATGCGCGCGTACAGGGTGACATTGTCGGTCTCGCACCAACAGCGAAGCAAGGTCGGCACCCGCGCGGACTTTCGGTTATCGCTCAACCCTCTTCCTTCCCCGAGCACCCAAAAGGAGGAAAGCCTAGGGACGGCCTGAATCCACCGTCAAGTTCATGGGTGGGGCCGGACCCCACCCTGCCCGCCCGGCACTCAGCGCTCCAGCGGCCCCAGGTCCTCGAAGTGGGTCAGCTTCTTGAATTCCGCGAAGCGGGCGTGGATCTCCGGGCGCGTCACCTCGCGCAGGCGCTCCAGGCTGAACTTCTCCACGGTGAAGGAGGCCATGACGCTGCCCATGACCATGGCGCGGCGCAGGACGGCCGAGTCCACCCCGGACGCCGCGGTGGCCACGGTGCCCATGAAGCCACCCGCGAAGGTATCTCCGGCGCCCGTGGGGTCGAAGACCTCGGCCAGGGGGAAGGCCGGGCAGGCGAAGATGTGGTCCTTCTCGAAGAGGAGCGCGCCGTACTCACCGCGCTTGACCACCACGCGCTGGGGCCCCATGCCGAGGATGGCGCGGGCGGCCTTCACCACGTTGTGCTCGCCGGCCAGCTGCCGCGCCTCCGCGTCGTTGACGAAGAGCAGGTTGACCCGCTGGAGCGTCTTGAGCAGCGCGTCGCGGCTGCCCTGGATCCAGAAGTTCATGGTGTCCGCGGCCACCAGCTTGGGGTTGCGGACCTGGTCCACCACGCGCGCCTGGAGCTCCGGGTGGATGTTGCCCAGGAAGACGTAGGGCGTGTCGCGGTAGGACGCGGGCAGGTCCGGCGAGAACGCCTGGAAGACGTTGAGCTGGGTGTCGAGCGTCTTCGCCTCGTTCAGCTCGTAGCCGTAGCGGCCCTTCCAGCGGAACGTGCGGCCGGACTCGCGGGTGAGGCCCTCCAGGTCGATGCCCCGGCCCTTCAGGAAGCTGACATGGGCCTCGGGGAAGTCCTCCCCCACCACGGCGACGACGCGCACGGGGGAGAAGAACGACGCCGACGTGGAGAAGAACGTGGCGGACCCGCCGAGGACGTCCTCCTTCTGTCCGAAGGGGGTTTCCACCGAGTCCAATGCGACGGAGCCGACGACGAGCAGGGACATGCGAGCTTCCTGGAAATGGCCGAGAAAGCACGGCTTCCTACCAGGACCCCGTGCCCGTGCCGGGTACGCGGTTTCACGGCCGGCGTCAAGCTCGCCGCGCTCCGGCGACGCTCAGGGCGAGGGGATGCCGGTGGCCGTGATGATGGCCTTGAGGTCGTCGTCGGTGAAGAACAGGCCGCCGCCCACGAAGAAGTCGCGGCCGGCGATGAGCCGCTGGGTGACGACGTCGCGCTGCTGCGCGTTGAGCATGTCGTCCATGCCCGCGACGACGAACAGGTGGTCGAAGGCCTGGGCCCGCAGCGTGGCGCGCAGCCGGGGGTAGCGCAGCTCGTCCGCGGCGAAGTTGAACGCGTCCATCTTCAGGGTCAGCGCGTCGTCGAACAGGTGCAGGTCCGCGCCCACGCCGCCGGTGGACTCGATGAGGCCCACGCGCAGGGTGGTGAAGTACCAGCGCTTGGCGAACTGCGCGCTGATCTTCAGGCTCTCCTTGGTCACCTTCTGCGTCTGGATGACCGGATCTCCCTCCGAGGGAGGGTTGGTCTGCACCACCTGGGTGGTGACGGTGCCGCGCGGGTCGTCGACGATCTCCAGCAGGTAGTACTTGTCCGGCCGGGGGATGAGGCGCAGGGACAGCATGTTCTTCGAGCGGCCCTGCGCGGCCAGGTAGGTGCTCTGGATGCCCACCTCCGTCTGGAGCTCCGTGAGGCGGGAGACCAGGCTGGACACGTCGCGCACCGTCTCGCGCACCTCGCGGCCCACGCTCTCGTCGGTGAGCAGCATGCCGGCGGTGCTCTCGCCGTCCTTCACCTTGCGGGTGATCTCCTCCAGGTTGCCCAGGGAGTTGTCCAGCTTGGTGAGCGTCTGCTTGAGGCTGGCGACGCTCTCCTTGAAGTCCCCTTCCCCGCTGCCGACGATGTTCTTGACGCTGGCGAGCACCTCGCGCACGTCGCGGGTGATGAACTCGATGTTGTCGACGATGCGGCCCACGTCGGCCTGGTTGCTCTGCGTAATCGTCCGCACGTCGGACGACACGCCCTCGAAGTTGGCCAGGATGACGTCCAGGCGGTCCGCGTTGCGGCGCACGGTGGCGTCCACCGAGTCCGACAGCCGCACCAGGTTCTCGACGATGCGCTGGAGCGAGCCCGCCCCGCGCTCGCCGCCGAGCACCTCTCGCAGCGCGCCCGTCACCTGCTGGATGTCGGAGGTGATCTGCGACAGCGACTCGAAGATGGCCTCCATGCCCTGGCTGTCGATGACGCGGCGGATCTGCCCGTTCGTCTCCAGCTTGGGGGCGTTCTCCGTGCCCGGGTTCAGGTCCAGCAGGTAGTCGCCCAGGAGCGACTCCGAGCGCTTGGTGAGGACCGCGTCCTCGCGCAGGTCCACGTCGTTGCGGATCTTCAGGAACACCCGCGCCCGCGTGCCCTCCAGGACGATGTCGTCGATCTCTCCCACCCGGATGCCGGCGATCTGCACCCGCCCGCGCACCGCCAGGCCGGACGCATCCCGGAAGTAGGCCCAGACACGCGTGGAGTCACTGTCGCTCAGGCCGCCCTCGCGCGCGAACAGCACGAAGCCGACGAAAAAGGCCCCCGCGGCGATGACCAGCAGGCCAACACGGAAAGGCGTAACGAGCTTCTTCACCTGATGTGACTCCGAGGGCTACCGGCCGGGCGCGACTCTAACGTTTTGCATCCGGAGTGCCACATTTTCCTGAAACCGGACCCGGCGGGCGCAGACCCTGTCAATTCTTCCCGAACCACGTCTCCAGGAACACCTTCACCGCGGGGTGCTGGGACATGCGCAGCTGCTCCGGGGTGCCGTTCTCCACGATGACGCCCTTGGACAGGAAGGCGATCTGGTCCGCCACGTTGAAGGCCGAGGAGATGTCGTGGCTGATGACCACGCTGGTGACCCCCAGCCCCTTTTGAGCCGCGAGGATCATCTCGTCCACGGAGTCCGTGGTGATGGGGTCCAGGCCGGTGGTCGGCTCGTCGTAGAGGACGATCTTCGGGTCCAGCACCACCGCCCGCGCCAGGCCCACGCGCTTGCGCATGCCGCCCGACAGGTCCGAGGGGAACTTCGACTCCACCTCCCGCTTCAGGTCCATCAGGTCCAGCTTGGCGCGGACCTTGGCGTACAGCTCGTCCTCCGACAGCTTCGTGTGCTCGCGCAGCGGGAAGGCCACGTTCTCGAACACCGTCATCGAGTCGAACAGGGCCGCGGCCTGGAACACCATGCCGAACTTGTTGCGCACCCGCTGCAGGTCCTCGACGCCCATGGGGACGATGTCCTCCCCATCGATGTTGACCTGGCCGCTGTCCGGGCGGAGCAGGCCGATCATGTGCTTCATCAGCACCGTCTTCCCGGAGCCGGAGCCCCCGAGGATGACGCACGTGCTGCCCTGGGGCACGGAGAGATTGATGCCGGTGAGCACCTTGTTCTCACCGAACGTCTTCTGCAGGTCCACGATTTGAATCATCGGCTTCGTGGACGCGCCGGCTTCGGGACGCGGAGGAGGACCGGAGGCAGCCATCAGTGCATCACGATGCCCACGAGGAAATCGAGGATGAAGATGGACAGCGCGCTGGCCACCATCGCCTCCGTCGTCGCCTGACCGACGCCCTTGGCGCCGCCCGAGGCGTTGAAGCCCTTGTAGCAGCAGATGAGCGCCACGGAGAGGCCGAAGACCGCGCCCTTGATGACGCCCTCGTAGACGTCCGCCGGCTCCAGCCACGCCTGGGTGCGCGTGAGGAACGTGCCCGGGGAGATGCCCAGCCCGCCCACCGCGACGAAGTAGGCGCCGGACATGCCCGTGGTGTTGAACAGCATGGTCAGCATGGGGACCATGAACAGGCCCGCCAGCACCCGGGGGACCAGCAGGTACTGCACCGGGTTGACGGCCATGGTCTCCAGGGCGTCCACCTGCTCGGTGACGCGCATGGTGCCCAGCTCCGTGCACATGGCGGAGCCCGCCCGCATGGTGACCATCAGCGCGGAGAACACCGCCGCCAGTTCCCGCGTCAGCGTCAGCGCCACCGTGGGGCCTACCAGGCTCTCCGCGTCGAACATGCGGAAGGCCTCGGAGGTCTGCAGGGCGAACACCATGCCCGTGAAGAGGCCGGTCAGCCCGACGATGAAGATGGAGCCCACCCCCACGAAGTCCAGCTGGGCGAACAGGTTGTGGAGCCGGTAGGGAGGTCGGACGCTCCACCGGGCCACGTCGAAGGCCAGCGTCACCACGCCACCAATGGAGCTGACGACGTCGATGAGGCCCTTGCCGAAGCTGCTCACCGTCTGGGTGAGCATCCCGGGCTCGCGAGCCGGCTTGCTGGGGGTCTGCGTGGTCATGCGTTCAGGCGCCTACTCTTACGTGGTGCGAAGGGGGGCACAAGCGAAGTGTTCCCGTGCGAGCGGACGACGAAGGGACTACCTCACTTC
The DNA here is from genome assembly GCF_059738865.1 of Myxococcus sp. MH1. Lineage (NCBI taxonomy): Bacteria > Pseudomonadati > Myxococcota > Myxococcia > Myxococcales > Myxococcaceae > Myxococcus > Myxococcus sp. MH1. The sequence continues at coordinate 5,669,361 of NZ_AP026947.1, forward strand.
GAAGCGTTGCGTTTATGTTCCGCGCCCCTTTCCTTCATGCCCGGCTCCCCGTCACAGGCGCGCCGGGCCGAGAACTCAGACGAACATGGCAACTCAAAAGGTCGGCGGCGAGGTGGACGCGTACTGTACCCGCTGCAAGCTCACCCTCGCGCACACCATCCTGGCGATGGTGGGGACGAAGATTGCTCGGGTGCGCTGCAACACGTGCAACGGGGACCACGCCTACCGCGGGGCTCCTGGCACCACGGACCGCCCCACCTCCACCAGCAGCAGCAGCACCCCGCGCGCGAGCCGGGCGTCGTCCAGCGGCACCACCAAGGCGGAGAAGATCATCATCTCCTTCGAGGAGCAGCTGGCGGGCAAGGACGTGGCCAACGCGCCCCGCTACAGCCCGAAGGACACCTACGCAGTGGATCAGGTCCTCCAGCACCCGACGTTCGGCGTGGGCTTCGTGACGGCCGTGCGGGGCGACAAGTTCGACATCACCTTCCGCACCGACACCAAGACGCTGGTGCACGGTCGGGGCGGCGCTCCCACCGAGAAGCCCGCCTTCAGCCCGCCCGTCCGGCAGGCCACCGGCCCCGCGGACAAGCCGCAGGCCGCCGCGCTGGACACCCCCGCCGAGGACGCCCCCGTCAGCGAGGGTTGACCGGAAAGAGCCTGGAGGGCGAAGTTCGGCGGAATCGCTCGTGCGCACCCGCTTACCGCCCTTCCTGGTTTTTCTAGTCTTCGCCGTGGCCGCGTCGTCGGCCATGGCGGTCCCGGTTTCGGGAGGGCCCGGGTTGGAGGTGCTCGCCTCCCCCACCCGGGTCGTCCTCGGGAGGGACAAGACGGTGTCCCTCCAGGTCCGCGTGCCTCCGGAGACGGGGGCGCTGCGGGTGGCCGCCTCCTCCGGACACTTCGCCGAGGAGCGCCTGGCGCACGGCGCGGTGCGGACCTTCCAGTGGACGCCGCCGCCCGTCCGGCATCCGCTGGTGGCGGTGTTCCTGTTCTGGGTGGAGGCCGCCGACGGCCCGCCCGAGGTCACCGTGCTGCGGCTCGCCCTGCTGGGGCAGACGACGCTCGACGTGGCGACCTCGCCAGGGGCCTCCGTCACGGTGCTCGTGGGTGAGACGCACTTCGGTCCGGTCCAGGCGGATGGGAAGGGCAAGGCGCGTGTCCCTCTCGAGGTGCCTCCGGGGGTCGCTTCGGCGCGGGTGCTCGCCACGCGCGGGGAACTGCGCACGGATGCCTCCGCGCCGTTGGATGTCCCGAGGGTGAGTCCCCATGTCGCGGCCCTCACGCCCGCACCGCTGCCTGCCCGGGGCGGGTGGTTGCTCGTGGCGGGCGAGGGGCCGCTGGATGTGGCGCGGTTGAAATTGCACGTCGATGGGGGACGGGCCGAGCCCATCGAGGTCGGTGACATCGCCCGCTTCCGGGTGACGCCGGAGGAGGACGCGGCCTCGGTGACGGCCGTCGTCCAGGCCGACGGCGCTGGAGACGACGTGCGCGCGCACGCGGAGGTCTTCCGGGTCGTCGTCGTGACGAAGCCTCCCGCGGCCAAACCGCCCCCTGCCCTCGTGGGCGATGCACCGTGGCGCCCGGCGGTCCAGGTGCTCGCGGGGGGCGTGTTCGCGCGGGGCGACAACTCGGGTCCCTTCGGTGCGCTGGGGGTGGCGTTCACCACGCCCTGGTGGGAGCGACGATTGGCGGGGGAGCTGGAGGTGGGCGTGCGGGCCGCGTCCTTCCGGGGCACGGTGGGCGCGCTCGGCGCGGTGCGCTCGCAGGTGTTCGCGGTGCCGGTGCTCGTGTCGGCGCGCGTCGAGTTGTTGCGCGGCGCGGCGCTGTCCCTGTACGGCCGAGCAGGAGGAGGAGTGGCGCCTTTCCGTCACCGACTCCAGACCGACTTCCCGGCGGAGGTGAAAGAGAGCAAGCTTTCCGGCATGGGGTTGCTGGCCATCCAGGGCGCGTACCGATTCGGGCGCTGGAGCGCGTTGGGAGAGCTGCGCGGTGCGTGGGCTCCGGCGAGCACGCCGTGGTTGGACGCCCAGCTCGGCGGTGTTTCGGTGCTGCTGGGGATGAGGTTCGAGCCATGACCCGCGCGCTCGTGCTCCTGGCGATGGTGGTGTTGTCCGCCTGTGGCTCGAGCACATCGCTCCCCGCGCCACGCATCGTCTCCGTCCGGCCCGCCTCGGACACCGTCGGCCGCACCGACCCCATCCTCCTGGAGCTCGATGCGGCGTTCCCCGTCCGCCTGGACTACGCCGAGGGAGAGGCGCAGCTCCAAGGCCGCACGCGGGTGTGGATCGGAGATCAGGAGGCCAGGGTGATCGCGCTGAACGCGCAGAGCCTCTTCGCGGTGGACCTCCCCGCGAACCTCGGCGCCGCGGCCTATGACGTGCGCGTGGCGCTGGACGATGGGCGTGAGACCACGAGCCCCCAGGGATTCACGCTCTGGAATCAGGACGCGGGAACGCCGGACGCGGGGCCCGATGGCATCCCCGACGGAGGCGTCTACGTCGCGGATGGAGGCCCGGAGCCCGACGCGGGGCAGGATCCGACCCGACCGATGGGCGAGGGAGACATCACCGGCTACGAGTTCGAGCCCATCTCGGACCAGGACATCGGCCAGCCCTTCACCATCACGGTCCGCGCCGTGGGCCCGCGCGCCGCGGACTTCACGGACAAGGTCGACCTGTCCATCAGCAAGAACAACGGCAACGTGAGCCCCACCTCACTGGACAAGTTCGTCGGGGGCCTCTGCGTGCAGAACATCGCCATCGACGCGCAGGGCGCCAACGTGGTGCTGACCGTGACGGACCGCTTCGGCGTGCAGGCGTCGTCCAACGCCTTCAAGGTGAAGTAGCCCGTTCGGCTCGACAGGGCGCGGGCCGAAGCAGCATGCGTGCGCCATGTCGCCAGCAGCGGCGCAGGCACCTCACACGGCTTCACCGGCGCAGGCGCGCGCATCCTCCGGCAGTGACGCCCACCTCGGCGCCACCCGCTCAACCCAGCGTGCGCCGGAGCAGGTCACGCGCGCGCACCATGTCCTCCGGCAGCGGCGCATCCACCCCGCGAGCCTCCACGCCCGGCAGCGCGGGCCACTCGACGCGCGCGGCATGCAGGGGCGTGCGCTCGAGGACCACGCCGTCGCCCTGCCCTCCCAGGTCCTTCTCCGTCAACGCCGTGTCGCGGCCGTACTGGTGGTCCATCAGCAGCGGATGTCCCAGCGACAGCAGGTGCACGCGAATCTGGTGCGTGCGGCCCGTGAGCGGCTCGGCCTCCACGAGCGTGGCCTTGTCGAAGCTCTCCACCGGACGCACCCGCGTGCGTGACGGCTTCGCCTCCGCCTCGCCCGGCCTCGCCACCCGCATGCGGCCCTTTCGCGCGGCGATGAGCGGCACATCGACGAGCGACGGCGCGTCGATGCGGCCCTCCACCAGCGCGAGGTAGCGCTTGCGCACCTTGCCGGACTCGAACGCGATGGACAGCGCGCGGTGCACGGCCGCGTCGAGCGCGAACACGAGCGCCCCCGACGTGTCCCGATCCAACCGGTGCACCACGAAGATCTTCCGCCCGCGCTGCGTCTCCAAGGCATCGCGCAGCGAGGACCCGCCGTCCCGCCCGGGGATGACGGGCACCCCGGGCGGCTTGTCCACCACCAGCACCCCTCCCCCTTCGAAGAGGATGCGAGGCTCGGTCACTCGTACTCCGACGCCGGCACGACGGTGATGGGCCCCAGGCCCTTCAGCTGCTTCTTCACCGCGGCCGCGTTGCCCAGCACGACAATCGTGGGCGGCTCCGCGAAGCAGTACTTCTTCGCCACCGCCGCCACCTGCCGCGGCGTCACCGCCTTGAGCCTGTCTCGGAAGCGCAACACCCAGTCATCCCCCAACCCGTTCAACCGGATGTCGGAGATGGCGCTCGCGATGGACTCGTTCGTCTCCGTGCGCAGCGGATACAGCCCGCCCATGTACGCCTGCGCGTCGCGCAGCTCGGTCGGCTTGAGACCGGAGTCGCGCACCTTGGCGATCTCCCCGAGCGACACGTCGATGATCTCCCGCGTCGACTCCGTCTTCGTGAAGGTGGACAGCGCGAAGATGCCGGCCGCGTGCATCGCGTCGAACCAGCAGCCGATGCCATACGTGAGGCCCCGGTTGACGCGGACCTCGTTCATCAGGCGCGACGTGAAGCCGCCACCCAGCGCGGTGTTCATCACCGCCGCCGGGAAGTAGTCCTCGTGCCCCGTGCGATAGCCCGGGCCGCCCATGCGCACCTGCGACTGCGTCTGGTCCGGCTTGTCCACCACGATGACCCGCCCCGCCTTGGCCACCTTCTCCAGCGGAGGAATGACGGGCGCCTTGTCCGGCCCGCCCGTCCAACCGGCGAAGGCCTCCTCGGCCGCCGCGGCCACCCGGCCCGGGTCCACCGCGCCGACCACGACCAGCATGGCGACCTTGGGCCCCAGCCGCTCCTGGTGGAAGCGCACCACGTCGTCCCGGGTGAAGGTGCTCACCGTCTTCACCGAGCCGCTCACGTTGTGTCCGTAGGGGTGCTTGCCCCAGAGCGCACGCACCAGGGCGCGGTCGGCGATGACGGACGGCTCGTCCAAATCATTCGCGAACTGGGCCAGCGCGCGCTCGCGCGCATCGGCGACCTCGGACTCCGGGAACGTGGGCTCCATCACCAGCTGGCCCATGACGCCCAGCATCTGCGCGAAGTGCTCGGCCGGGGTGGTGATGGCGACGGACAGCGTGTCCTCGCCCACGCCCACGCCCAGGCTGGCGCCGACGAACTCCACGGCCTCGTCGATGGCCTGCGCGTTCAGCCTCCGCGTGCCCCGGCGCAGCAGCTGGCCCGCGAAGTCCGCGATGCCGTGCTTGCCCTCGGGGTCCGTGGAGCTGCCGGCGCGAATCACCAGCCGCATGGACACCAGCGGCAGCGGTCCACGCTCGGCGGCGATGACCTTCAGGCCGCTGGACGTGGTGCTCTCGTGCAGCGTGGGGAACACCAGCTCCCGGCTCGTCGTGGCGACGGCGGACGCGGTCTTCCGGGAGGAGGACTTCTTCTTCGCCGCCCGGGCCGGGGCCTTCTTCACGGCGCGGCGGGGGGCGGCGGACTTCTTCGAGGTTCGGCTCTTGCGAGAGGCCATGGAGTCTTTCTGGAGTCGGTCCGGGCTCACGCCTCGGAGGGCGCGGGCAGCAGCGTCACGACGGAGCGGCGCTCGGGGATGAGGTACTTCCTGACAGCGGCCTGCACCTGCTCGCGGGTGATGGACGCGTAGGCGGACGGCAGCGTGAGCACATGGCGCCAGTCACCCAGCAGCGCCTCGTAGTTGCCCATGGCGTGGGCGCGGCCGTTGTTCGTGCCCAGCTCGCGCAGGTGGTCCGAGCGCAGGTTGTTGAGGGCCTTCTGCAGCTCGCGCTCGGTGATTCCGTCGCGCGCCAGCTTCTCCAGCTCCGCGTACAGCGCGGCCTCCGCCTTCTGCGGATCGGAGTCCGGCATCAGCTCCAGGAAGAAGAGGATGGTGCCCGGGTCGATGCGCCAGGACCAGTCCAGGCCCACGCCCACCACCACCTTCTGCTCGTACAAGAGCGAGCGCGTCAGCCGGCTCCCCTCGCCCTTGGTGAGCACGTACTGCGCCACGTCCAGCGCCAGCGTGTCCTCGTCCCGGGCCGGGGGGCCCTTGTAGCCGATGACGACGGCGGGCGACTGCGCGGGGTGGCGCACCGTGGAGCGGCGCTCGCCGCGCTGCTCGGGCTCCGCGTTGATGACGGGCTGGGGCGCGGGGCCGCGAGGGATGTCGCCGTAGTAGCGGCGCACCAGCGCCAGCGTCTTCTTCGGGTCGATGTCCCCGGCGATGTAGAGGATGGCGTTGTTGGGCGCGTAGTAGGTGCGGAAGTAGTTCTGGCAGTCCTCGCGAGTGATCGCCTCGATGTCCGCCATCCAGCCGATGACGGGCCAGCGGTACGCGTGGGCCTTGTAGACGAGCGAGCCGAGCTCCTCGTCCATCATCCCGCCGATGTCGTTGTCCATGCGGACGCGGCGCTCCTCCTTCACCACCTCGCGCTCGCTGGTGAGCATCTCCTGGGAGATGCGCAGGGAGCGCATCCGGTCCGACTCCAGGTCCAGCACCGTCTCCAGCGCGTCCGACGAGAAGTCGTCGTAGTACACCGTCATGTCGTGGGACGTGTACGCGTTGGAGCTGCCGCCGTTGGACTCGAGCGTCTTGTCGAACATCTTGGGGCCGTACTTCTTGGCCCCGTTGAACATCATGTGCTCGAACAGGTGGCTGATGCCGGTGATGCCGGGGCGCTCGTTGCGGCTGCCCACGTTGAAGAAGGTGTAGAGGCTGACGACGGGGGCCAGGTGGTTGGCCAGCAGGCGCACCTGGAGGCCATTGGGCAGCGTGGCCTCATGCACGTCGAACAGCGACTGGAGGGAGGGGTCCGCGGCGCGGGCGGGAGCCGACGTCTTCGAGGGGGCCTTGCGCATAGACCCCCACCGTATACAGGGCGCGGCTACAGGTCCACGACCCCTTCACGCAGGGCCATCACCACCGCCTCCACGTGGGAGTTGACCCCCATCTTCCGGTAGATATGAGACAGGTGCGTGCGCACCGTGCGCCGCTCCAGCGTCATCACCTGCCCCACCTCCGCGTTGGACAGGCCCTTGGCCACGTAGCGCAGCACCTCGAACTCGGTGGGCGTCAGCTTCCAGGGGTTGTCCGCCTTCTTCTCCGGCGTGGCGGGCTTGCCCTGGATGGACTGGAAGTAGTTCCAGAAGCGCCGGGCGATGATGGGCTCCAGCACGGTGCCGCCGCCCATGACCTCGTGGATGCCGGAGCGGATCTTCTCCGGGCCCACGCGCTTGACCAGGTAGCCGGACGCGCCCGCCTGGATGGCCTCATAGACCTTCTGCTCGTCGTCGAAGGACGTGAGGATGAGGATCTCCACCTCGGGCGCCTGGCGCTTCACCTTCTGCGTCACCTGGATGCCGTTGATGCCCGGCAGCTCCAGGTCCAACAGGACCAGCTGTGGCCGGACGCGGACGATGTCCTCGACGGCGGCCTCCCCTTCCTGGCTGCTGCCCACCACCTCCAGCTCGTCGAAGGTGCTCAGCACCTTGAGCAGGTTCTTGAGCAGCTGCGGCTGGTCCTCGACGACGAAGATGCGGGTGCGGTCCATGGAGTCAGTCACCGTCGGGGAGCGGGGCGGAAGTCGACCACGATCGAGGAGGTCAACTTCCCTCGTCGGATCTGAACGGACAGGGGCATGCGCTCGCCGGTGGTGCGCGCGACCAGCTCCAGCTCGTGCGCGCCGACGCGCATGGGATAGCGCTTGAGGGGCGTGGTCCTGCTGATGAGCTTCCCGTCCAGATACACCTTGGCGGGCTCGTTGGTCGTGAGCGTCAGGTAGCCGCGCTGCGAGGCCGGAATCGCCTTCGCGGGGACGACCTCCTCCTCGGGCTCCTCCGCGCGCGGCTCCGGCTCCCGCTCCACCACCGCGGCCTTCGGCGCAGGCGCGGGCCGGGGGATGGGGATGGCGGGCGACGGGCCCGTGCCGAGGGGCTCGACCTCCTCCTCGGCGGACGCCTCGGAATCACCCAGCCGCCACGCGGCGACCAGGAACGTCGCGAACCCCACCAGCGCCAGCACGCCGGCGATGGCGAGCCAGCGGCCCCGACGCGCCTCCGTCGCGAGGATGAGCCGCGCGCGGGTGCTCGGGCGGGCGGGCGCCGCGGAGCTCACGGGGATGTCCTGGGAGGTCGACGCCGGCACCGCCATGTCGGCGCGATGGCCGGGGCGGACCACCGCGGGCATCGGGTCCGGCAGCGTCTGCGGGCCCTTCTCCACCGGCGGCGGCGGACGCTTCGCGCGGGCCGCGGCGCGACGGCCGGCGACGGAGAACTCCTCGTCGTCATCCGACAGCGGAGACGGCGCGGAGAAGTCCTCCACCACGCGCATGCGGGCGTTGCGCGCCGGCGGACGCGCACCGGGGGCCGCAATGCCCGTCCCCTGCTGTCCCTGCTGACGCCGCGGCTTGGGCGGCGCGGCGCCCGGAGGCGCATCCCAGTCCTGCTCGACCGCCGCGGTGTGCGTCCCCTCCGTCCAGTCCTCACCGTGAGCCGGGGCCTGGGGCGCGGGGGCGTCCTTCACGCGGGTCTGCGTGGAGGCGATGTCCTGCTCGTACTCCTCGGGCCGGTACTCGTCGAAGCCGGGGACGGACTCCTGGGTCTCCGCGCCGGCCTCCGCCTCCGTGAGCGCCCGACTGTAGGGAGCGCGCTGGACGATGGAGGCCTCGGGCTCCTCGGCGCCCAGGTCGTCCATCTCCGCGCCGGAGATGGGCTCCAACTGGAACGGCTCCTTGAACGGCGGGGCCGTGCTGGCGACGCTGACCTCGTTGGGGAACAGCTCGTTGACGAAGCGGCGCACGTCCTCGATGCCCGGCATGCCGCCGCTGGCCGAGAGGAAGTTGCGGAGCGCGTTGGAGAACTCGCCGCACGAGCGGAAGCGCCGCCCGGCGTTGGGCTCCAGCGCGCGGAGGATGAGCGGATCCAACCGGCTGTTGATGCGCCGGTCCAACCGGCTGGGCGGCGGCAGCGACTCGCTGCGCCGCGTGGAGACGCCGCCGCTGCCCGGCACCACCGGCTCGCGCTGGGTGAGCAGCTCGTAGGCGATGGCGCCCAGCGAATACACGTCCGCCACCTCGGTGGCGGCCTCCCCTCGCGTCACCTCGGGCGCGCGGTAGGTGCCTCGACCGCGGCCCGCGAAGGACTTGCGCAGCTGGGGCACCGCGAGCAGCGCGCGCATGGCGCCGAAGTCACAGACGGCGGGCGTGCCGTTGCGCCCCAGCACCACGTTGCCGGGCGTGAGCGCGCCGTGGACGACGCCCGCCTCGTGCGCCTTCTGCACCGCGTCCAGGAGCTGGATGACGATGTAGAGCGCCACCGTGTACGGGAGGACGACCTCCTTGGTGTGCAGCCGCTGGAGCGCGGTGCCCAGGAGGTAGCCGTCCATGTCCTCGCGCACCACGGCGAGCCGCTGGCGCACGACGCCCATGTCCACCACGTGGAGGATGCCCGGGTGGCGCACGGGCTGGAGCAGGCGCGTCGTCTCCGCCAGGTCCAGCGCGTAGGCGGGGTCCGACGTCTTGGGGTGGAAGAGCTTGACCACCACTTCGCCCGAGGGAGCCTGGACGGCCTCGTAGAGCTCCGCGAGCTCTCCGGACTCGATGCGTCCCGTCAGACGGTAGGTGGCGCTCATCGCTTCTTTCGTGCCGGGCGGCGCCGACTCACGGCGGAAAAGACGAAGCCACACCAGACGCACGACTCGCCGCGTCGGCCCGGGGGCAGCTCCAGGGTACAACCCGGACAGCGGGGACGCGCGCGCCGGGACGCGGGCGCCGAGGGCTCGGTCGCCCGTCGGGGCGACGCACGGGGCGCGGGCGGGGCGGACGCGGCGCGCAGGCGGGCCTCCAGCCGACGCACCCGGTCCTCGAGCGCGGCGACCCGGTAGGCCAGGCGCGCATGGAGGTCCTCGGGCGCTTTCGAGGGCTGACGTCGGGCGGGCGAACGCATCGCGGTCCGTCAGCGTGCCATGGCCCAGCGGTGCCCTCAAGGACCGAGCCGTGGGCCCGTACGCGTGTTATGTGTCGACGTCCCGTGGCTCCAACCCTGTCACCCTTCCGTCCGATCCCGGGCGGGCCCTCGCCGGACCCGCTTCACGGGAGCTTTCGTTCTCCACTCAACCGCGCGCGCGCCGAGGCCGCCGAGCGCCATGCCCAGCAGCTGCTCGAAGACGAGACGCTGACGCGGCTGCTCACCACCCGGCGCGAGCCGAGGGACTCGGTTCCGAGGGCGCGGGAGGTGTTCGTCAACCGCAACCTGCGCATGTCCGGCGTCGAGCTGATCGGCTTCGACATGGACTACACGCTGGCCATCTACCACATGCGCCGGCTCGAGCAGTTGTCGTTCGACATGACGCTCGCCAAGCTCATCTGCGAGTACCACTACCCCGCCGTCGTGGGGCACCTGCTCTACGACCATCACTTCGTGATGCGTGGGCTGGCGGTGGACCGGGTGAACGGCAACATCCTGAAGATGGACCGCTTCGGCCACGTGGGCCGCGCCTACCACGGGCTGCGCCCGCTCAAGTCGGAGGTCTCGCGGGAGCTATACCGCAACAAGCGCGTGCGGCTGCGCAACCCGCAGTTCGCGTGGAACGACACGCTCTTCGCGCTGCCGGAGACGTGCCTGTTCGCGGGCATCATCGAGCTGCTGGAGTCGCTGGGCCAGAAGGTGGACTACGGCAAGCTCTACGACGACATCCGCGAGGCCATCGACGCGGTGCACCGGGACAACTCGCTCAAGCGCGAGGTGCGCAAGGACCTGGGGCGCTACGTGTTCCTGGACCCGGAGCTGGGGCCCGCGCTGCACAAGCTGCGCTCGGGTGGGAAGCGGCTGTTCCTGCTGACGAACTCCGCGTGGGACTACACGGACGCGCTGATGAAGTACCTGCTGGACGGGCAGCTGCCGGAGTACCCGAGCTGGCGCAACTACTTCGACGTGGTGGTGACGGCGGCGGGCAAGCCGGGCTTCTTCACCGACGGGCGGCCGTTCCTCGAGCTGGATCCGTCCACCGAGGAGGGGCGCGTCATCGGCGAGGCCACGACCTTGGACCGCGGCAAGGTGTACTCGGGCGGCAACCTGGCGCGCTTCGAGGAGCTGACCGGTTACCGTGGGGAGAACATCCTCTACGTGGGCGACCACATCTACGGCGACATCCTCAAGTCGAAGAAGTCGTCGCTGTGGCGCACGTGCATGATCGTCCAGGAGATCGAGGACGAGATCACGTACACGGCCACGCGCCAGGAGGAGATCGGCACGCTCACGCAGATGGAGATCCTCCGCGAGCGCCTGGACGACGAGGTCAACCACCACAAGACGCTCCTGAACCTGCTGGAGCGTCGGTTGGATCGCGAGCCGCTGACGCCGGAGGAGCGCGAGGCGACGGAGGAGCAGCGCCGTCAGCTCAAGTCGGAGCTGGACAAGATGCGCCGCGCGCTGAAGGAGGCGACGGACATCGCGGACACGCTGGAGGAGGACGTCGAGGAGGGCTTCAACCCGTACTGGGGCCTGCTGTTCAAGGAGGGCAACGAGAACAGCCGCTTCGGCTACCAGGTGGAGCAGTACGCGTGTCTGTACACCAGCCGCGTGTCGAACTTCCTGCACCACTCACCCATGCAGTACTACCGCTCGCCCAGGGACCAGATGCCCCACGAGCAGGCCGGAGCGCTCTCCGCGCGCCTGTCGCCCATGGGCGGCGAAGGACCTCCGAAGGGCGCGGGGAAGGACTGACGCTCACGGTGCCTGGGGCAGCGCGGCCACCCTGCCCCAGGTGACGTCCGAGAAGCGCGAGGTCGGCTCCGGAGCAATCCCCAGCTTGCGCAGGTCATCCGAGTAGCGCGCGCCCTTCACCACCACCCAGCGGCGCGCCACGCGTCGGGCCTCCTGCAGCGCCTCCGCCGTCAGCGGCGCGTGCTCCGCGAAGAGCCGCAGCACCTCGAACGCGGCCTGCGCCTTCTTCGGCTTGCCGAACATCGGGTCGAAGAACACCACGTCGAACGACGCGGAAGCCAACCCCTTCAGATACGCGTGCGCGTCCGCGTGGTGCACCTCGATGGCGCACGAGTCCGGCCCGAGCTCGAAGTGCCGCAGGCCCTCCGACGCCACCGCGCACAACGGGAGGCTCTTCTCCACGCCCACCACGCGCCCGGCGGGCCCCACCGCCAGCGAGGCCACCAGCGCGTCCTGTGCCAGGCCCAGCGTGCAGTCCAGCACCGCGTCTCCGGCGCGCAGCTCCGCCACCCGGACGAAGGTGTCCGGCTCCCCCGCCGCCAGCCGCAGCCGCCTCAAGTGCGCCATGCCCGCATGGAACCCGAAGGAACCGCCTGGCGCCCACAGCGTCACGCCGTCATCCCCCACCACCAGCAGGGCCTCGGCCTTGATGCCCAGCCACGGGGCGATGCCCTCCTTCGGCTTGCGCGACATCCACGGCAGCCCCCAACGCGCGGCCACCGCCCGGGCCTCCTCTCGCTGGGCCTCGTCCGCCTTGCTGCTCGTCGTCACCGCCAAGGGCACCGGTTGCATGAACGCCGCGCATCCTGCCCCAGGCCCACCTCAACGCAACGCATCAGGACGCAAGTCCGTCCTCTCACGAATGTCGGGATTTAGACCCTAGTAGCTAAAATTTCCGAACATCATAGGAATTCTTGTCTGCCCGGCCTAAACCTCTACTTCCTTCGGATGGTGGAGAAAGCCGAGGCCACCATGCGGAGGTTCCCCCTGGAGAACGCGCATGCGTAACAGAGCAACAGGAATGGCCGTGGCATTGCTGTTGGCGGGCCTCGCGGCGAGCACCGCGAGCGCCGCCACCTATGGCGCTCAGCCGTCTGGCTCGTCCGCCATCTTCTTCATCGACACCACGTCGTGGGCCGACATCCACTACAAGGTGAACAACGGTGGGCAGCTCAACATCCGGATGGCCGTGACGAACGGCCGCAACCAGTACACGGTGAGCGGGCTGAACACCGGCGACGTCGTCGACTATTCGTTCACGTACTGGGACGTGGCGTGCAACTGCGCCTACGACACCGCCTGGGCGCGCTACACGCACTCTGGCACGCAGACGCCGGACGCGGGCTCCGGGACACCGGACGCGGGCCCCGGGCCTCAAGACGCCGGCCCTGCCCCCGACGTGGGCAACATCGTGCCGCTCTTCAACAGCGGCACCGCGCAGGAGCCCGCCACCACGCAGAACACGACGTCCGCGCTCATCACCCGTGTGGGAGATCGCGTCCGTGACAGGCACGCGCGCGAGTCGCAGTACCAGGCGTACGACCACTACCTGGCGCGCTACTTCGAGAACCGCACCTTCTGGCTCGAGATCATCGACGAGGTGGCCAAGGGCGGCAGTCAGATCAAGGTGAACCTGCACACCGTCTATCCCCATGACGGCACCAACTTCCGCGCCTTCTTCCGCGGCCTCAACACCGTGGCGGAGTACTTCCACAACGGCACCTTCGAGCGGGTGAACGACTACCTCTACACCGCCAGCGTCAACTTCAACGCCAAGGAGGGCCGCGCCATCCGCGTGGGCGACCGGATGGAGATCGAAGCCGGCGTCTTCCTTCGACAACCGGTGGAAGGCCGCTTCAACTACTACGGCCGCGCCCTGCTCTACATCGTCGGCACCGCCGGCATCGTCCCCTTCGAGGGCCAGGGCGCCATCCTGGACTCGTTCCCCCTGCCGGAGACGGCCTGGCTCGGCGGCCGCACCACGCTGAACTACCCGTACTCCAACGAGCCGCGAAACCGGTTCCTCCAGATGGCGCTGAACATCGCGCCGGTGAACGCGCAGCCCTTCGTCGAGGGCCGGCGCCTGCACCACACGGACTTCAGCGACGGCAGCCACTCGGAGCCGGGCAACCCGCTCTTCACCGCGCACGCGAACAAGCTGGGGCCGAACTACATCTCCCGCTCCTGCATCGCGTGCCACACCCAGAACGGCCGGGGCCTGCCGCCCGCGGTCAACACCACGCTGGGCAACTACGTGGTGAAGGTGGGGCGCGTCAGCGGCACCACGGTGACGGCGGACCCGTTCCTCGGCTTCCGCCTCCAGCCGCGCAGCACCAGCGGCACGCCCGAGGCGGACGTGCGCATCGCCAGCTGGACGACGAGCACCGGCACCTTCGCGGACGGCACGCCGTACGAGCTGCGCAAGCCCAACTACAGCTTCCTCAACGTCATCCCGACGAACCACTCGGCCCGCATCACCCCGCAGCTGGTGGGCCTGGGCTTGCTGGAGGCCATCCCGGAGACGTCCGTGGCCGCGCTCGCGGACCCGAACGACAGCAACGGCGATGGCATCTCCGGCCGAATGCAGGCCGTCGTCGACCCGGAGACGGGCCAGACGCGGCTGGGGCGCTTCGGCTGGAAGGCGGGCATCGCGCGGCTCAAGCACCAGGTGGCCGAGGCCCTCAATCGGGACATCGGCGTCACCAGCGCCGTGTTCCCCTCCCTGGACTGCGGCTCCTCGCAGCAGGGGTGCTCGGGCACAAGCCAGGAGCTGAACGCCACGGACCTGGACAAGATGGTCCGCTACGTGGCGCTGCTCGGCGTGCCCGCGCGGCGCGACCTGCGCGACACCCAGGCCCAGCGCGGCGAGACGCTCTTCCAGAACGCCGGCTGCGCGAAGTGCCACGCGACCAGCTTCACCACCAGCGCCTTCCACCCGAACGCGGAGCTGCGCGGCCAGACAATCCGCCCGTACACGGACCTGCTCCTGCACGACATGGGCGCGGGGCTCGCGGACAACCTGCCCGAGGGCATCGCCAGCGGCGCCGAGTGGCGCACGCCTCCGCTCTGGGGCATCGGCCTCACGGCGGGCGTCAGCGGCGGCGAGGCGTACCTGCACGACGGCCGCGCCCGCTCGCTCACCGAGGCCATCCTCTGGCACGGCGGTGAGGGTCAGGCCGCTCGCAACGCGTTCGCCGGCATGAACGCCGCGGACCGCGCCGCCCTGCTGCGCTTCCTCCAGACGCTGTAACCGAAGCCTCATCCCGGGCTCGGGGAGTCCGCCACACGCGGGCTCCCCGGGCTCGGAGGACTCAAGCCTCGTTGACGGCCTGCAGCTTCCGACCGCCCTGCATGATGGCCACGGTGACCGACTGGTTCCGGCCGTTGCGCTTGGAGTGGTAGAGGCACTGGTCGGCCAGGTCGATGAGCTGCTGCTTCTCCATCCCGTTGTCCGGGAAGGTGGCGATGCCCAGCGACATGGTGATGCGCAGCGGGCCCATCTCGGTCTGGAAGACCTCCGCCTTCACCGCCTCGCGGATGCGCTCGGAGATGGTGTACGCGCCCTTGGCGTCCGTCTCCGGCATGATGATGACGAACTCCTCGCCGCCGTAGCGGGCGACGATGTCCGTGTCGCGCGCCATGGACTTGATGATGCGCGCCACGCCCTTGAGCACCTGGTCTCCCGTCGGGTGGCCGTAGGTGTCGTTGACGCTCTTGAAGTGGTCCACGTCCGTGAGGATGACGGAGCACTTGCGCTGGTAGCGCCGCGCCTGTGCGAGGATCTCGTCCGCCTTCGTCTGGAAGGTGCGGTGGTTGAACAGGCCGGTGAGGCCGTCCGTGGTCGCCATCCGCTCCATCTGCTCGTAGAGCTGCGCGCGCAGCACCGCCTGCGCGGCCTGGATGGCGATGACCTCGATCATCCGCAGCACGTCCTGCTCGAAGTTCGCCTTCTTGCGCGAGCCCGCCACCAGCGTGCCCAGGATGCGGTCACCCGCCACCAGCGGGAAGATCTTCAGCGCGCCCAGGCCGCGAATCTGCGTCTCGTCGTCGAAGATGACCTGGCGGTCCATCGCCTTCAGGTCACGCCCCGGCAGCGGCGCGCCGTAGCGCACCACGTTGGCGACCAGGCCGTTGTTGTCCTGGAACGAGCGCCCCTCCAGCGCCTTGCCCTGCGCCGTGACGCCCGTCATCCGCGCCACGCGGTGCATGCGCTTGCCTTCCACTTCCGACACCAGCGTCACCGCGCAGAAGTCCAGGCCCGCCAGCTGCCGGGTGCTCTCCAGCACCGCGACGAAGACCTGCTCGGGGCTGCCCGCGCGGTTGAGCTCCTCGATGGCGCGGAAGAACCGGTCCTTCTCGTCGCGCGTCTTGCGGATGTAGCTCATCACCCGCTCGACCTCGATGGAGCGCAGCACCTCGCCGGCGATGGTGGACAAGAGCTTCTCGTCCTGGTCGCTGAACGGCTCGTTGCCCAGCCGGTCCGCCACGAGCACGCCGCGCACCAGTCCGCCGCCCTCGATGATGGGCACCGCCAACAGCGCCTGCACGCCCGGGCCACCGCCGTCGTAGTACGAGACGCCCTTCAGGCCCTGGGGCGAGTTCATCCGCACCGGCGCGCGGCGCTTGAGCACGCCGCCGATGATGCCCTCCCCTGCCCCGAAGCGATCCCGCTGCACCCGGTCCGAGCCGGAGCGGCAGTCATAGAGCTTCAGGCTCCGGTCATCCGACGTGAGCAGGAACGCCGCGCAGGTGTGCGTGCGCAGCCCCGTCTCGGCGATCTCCAGCGCGGCGTGCACCGCGCCTTCAATCTCCTTCACCGAGGCGACGAGCCACTTCTCGTCGGAGCTCATGCCGCTGAAGCTGTCCTGCGTGCCGGAGCTCACCAGGCGGAAGGTGCGCGCGCGCTCCTCCACCTCGCGGATACGCTTCTGCACCGCGTCGCTCTCCGCCCGGCGCGCCACCGCGATGCGCGAGGCGAGCACCAGGTGGTACAGGCCCGCGAAGAGCACGAGGAACGCCGAGTGCGTCGCGAAGCTGGCCGGGTTCGGCCACGGGCCGCCCAGCGTCACCAGCCCGTCGAACACCAGCGCCACGCCCAAGAGCGTCAGCCCCGCGTTGCGCGGCAGGAAGGCGACCAGGAACGCCATCAACAGATAGACGATGGGGAACAGCTCGCCGCCGCCGATGGCCACGACGATGAACGCCGCGGCGATCAACCCGCCGCCCAGCTCCAGGTCGTCGCGCAGGTCGATGACCGCGCCCACCGAGCCGCGCATGGCCCGGCGCCACGCCGCCACGGCGATGCCCACCAACAGGAACAGCACCAGCCCGGCCTCGGTCCACTCCAGGGTGTGCAGCCCCCGGAAGCCCCCGCGCGCCAGGTGCACGAAGGTGGACAGGCCCGCCGCGGCGGGGATGAGCCGCACGACGTGACGCAGCAACTTCCCGGGCGACGGAAACGTGCTCAGCGACGTCATGGGGACTCCAGGTGGAAGACGAGTTCGCCCGGCTTCACGTAGCCAAGCTCTTCACGGACGGCCCGCTCCAGCGCCGCGGGGTCCTTGCGCAGGGCGGCGATCTCCTGACGCAGCGCCTCGTTCTGCGCGTCCAGGGCGGCGTTGCGCTGCTGCAGCGCGCTCACGTCCTGACGCAGGGAGAGGTAGCGCCGGAAGCCCTTGGCGTCCGCCACCGACAGCAGGCTCAAGGCCCCCGCCACACCCACCGCCACACCCAGGAGCTTTCCGCGTGCCGTCATGAACGCCACGGACGGTACCAGCGAGCCTTGCCCCCGCAAGTAATCCGCTCCAGCCCTGTAGCAGTCGACGCGGCCTCACGCGCGCGCGACGCAAGCCGCGCGACTCGGAGCCGTCAGTCCTGCTTCAGGAGCTTCTCGATCGCCTTCGCCACGTCCGCGTGCCCCTCCACGCCCTGCCACCCGGCCACCGCGCGGCCACGCCTGTCGAGCAGCACCGTGGTGGGCAGCCCCTTGATGGGGCCGAAGGGACTGCGGCCGTCGATGATGCGCTCGGAGGCGAGCAGCACCGGGTACGGCGACGCGTAGTGGTCCGCGAAGGGCTGGAGCACGCGGGCGCCCTCCAGGTCCATGCCCACGGCCACCACCTGGAAGCCCTGGGCGCCGTACTCGCGCTGGAGCGCCTCCAGCGTCGGCATCTCCGCCAGGCACGGGAAGCACCACGTGGCGAAGAAGGAGACCAGGACGACCTTGCCGGACAGCTTGCCCACGTCGTGGCGCGTGGGCCCCACCGACGGCAGGGCCAGCGCGTGCAGGAAGGCCGGCCCCGCGTCCACCGGCCGCGACCCGGCGCAGCCCGCCGACGCGACGGTCAGCAGGACGGCACAGGCCGCGACCCGGAGGACGGCCCGCATGTCACGCTTCCGAGGGTGGGCCGCCACCGCGCTGGCAGTCACGACACAAGCCGTACAGCTCCATCTTGTGCGACGTCACCGTGAAGCCGTGCTTGCGGGCCACCGCGTCCTGGAGCGTCTCGATGCGGTCGTTCTCGAACTCGACGATGGTGCCGCAGCGGGTGCAGATGAGGTGGTCATGATGGTCCCTCCCCGCCGCCGCCTCGTAGCGCGTCTGGCCGTCACCGAAGTTGCGAGCGTGGGCCAGGCCGCACTCGTTGAGCAGCTTCATGGTCCGATACACGGTGGCCACGGAGACCTTCGCGTCCTGTGAGCGAACCTTGTTCCACAGCTCCTCCACCGACAGGTGGCCGCCGACGGCGAAGAAGGTGTCGATGATGAGGCTGCGCTGCCGCGTGCTCTTGAGGCCGTGTTGGGCCATGTAGCGGGCGAGCACCTCGTCCTTGTCCTTGATTTCTTCGTGGCCCTGCATGGAAATCCCTCGGTAGGAGGCCGGCCTTGCGGCGCCCCTCCTCATCCTTGTTGTAACCGCGCCGAGCGAATCGCGCGCTTCCCGCCCCGCCCCAGGCTCCGGTCATCCTCGAAGTAAAGCGTCAGCGACGACTGTTGGTCTCCGGACGTGGGGCATCTGATACCTCCAGCCCACCCCGCCGGCAACGTCCGGCAGCCGGTGCCAGCAAGCCCTCCCCCCTCCGCTCGCCCCCCATCGCGACTTGCAACCGCCACAGGCTGTTTAGAATGGAGTCGGACTGGCTCATTGACACCTGTCTGGCCGCGAAGATAGAGGCATCCGCCCTCGTAAACGAGCATTTTTCCGCACCTTTCCATGACCAGCCCCTGGCAGAGAAGACGACAGCCCGACGACGTTCCCACCCCCGTGGCGGTTGCCGTCTCGGATTTCTGCCGGCGCGCGAAGTCGCCGGCCCCCGCCCCGGAGGTCCGGGAAGCACTCGCCTTGTTGGCCGAGGACGACGACTTCCGGGTCCGAGCCCTCGCCGACGGTGAGCCGGAGACCTCCCCCCTCGGCCCCTTCGCCGTGGTGGACATCCTCCAGGGCACCGCCCCCGCCGTCGCCGCGCAGCGTCAGTCCTGCGGCTTCTACGACGTGGCGCGGGAGCTGGCCTACGTGCGCGAGCAGAAGACGCCCAAGCCCGCGCCCGCCGCCAGCCCGGCCATCCCCTCCTTCGCCACCCCGGCCCCCCAGCCCTCGGGCGACGGCGCCAGCAAGGCGGCGAAGAAGGGCGCCAAGGCCGAGGAGCCCTCCATCCTGGAGCGCATCGCCCCCAAGAAGCGCGTCGCCGTGGACGAGGAGACGACCTCGCCCATGGATCAGGACGAGGGGCACAGCTTCCTGCGCCGCGACCTGCCCCGCCCCCGCGGCCGGTTCACCCGCGTGGAGGCGCCTCGCAGCCCGTTCGTGGAGCTGACGCGCCAGAGCGGCAAGGACGTCCTGGAGGCCTCGCTGGAGGGCTCCGAGCACCGCTTCGCCCTGCTGCGAAACCTCTCGCACCGCTTCAATGGCTCGCGTGGAGACCTGTCCCTGGTGGATCTGGAGACGGTGCTGCGCGATCACGGCCTGCTGGAGGCGCTGCAGGAGAAGGAGCGACTCCAGCTCCTGGACGCCTACACGCAGCAGCGTGGCGCCACGGGCCGGGTGGGCTGGGCGCTGGGCGTGAGCCCGCCGGAGCTGCAGCGGCTGGTGTCCGCGGTGGGGCTGACCGAGGAGGTCGAGGCCCTGCGCGAGCGCTTCCGCCGCGAGGCGCTGGCCACGTCCCACCTGACGCACCGGCTGGATCTGCTGGGGCGCGAGAAGTACCTCGCGGACCTGGGCATCCAGCGCAAGTTCAACGACTCGCTCCGCAAGGAGCTGGAGCGGCTGCTGAAGGACGAGGTCCCCACCGCCTCGGACCTGCACGGCCTGGCCGAGGCCGTGGGCCGCAAGTATGGCTCGCCCGGTGAGCTGGTCTTCCGCGCCATCGAGCGCCTGGGGCTGGCGGAGGGGCTGCGCAAGCAGCTGCACTCCGGTGGCCCTTCCTCAACACCCTGAAGAGGCAAACCACCCATGCCCATCTACGAGTACGCCTGCCAGAGCTGTGGAAAGATCATCGACGTGCTGCAGAAGATCTCCGACCCGACGCCCGCGGCCTGCACGGCCTGCGGCGCGGAAGGCTCGCTGACCAAGGTGGTCAGCCGCTCCAGCTTCGTCCTCAAGGGCGGAGGCTGGTACTCGGACCTGTACAGCTCCACGAAGAAGGACGGCGACTCGTCGTCCTCCTCCAGCTCGTCGTCCAGCAGCTCGTCCTCGTCGAGCAGCGCGTCGTCCAGCAGCAGCTCGTCGTCGAGCAGCACGCCCGCCGCGTCGAGCCCCGCCTCCTCCACGCCGGCGGCGGCCTCCAGCGACAAGAAGTAGTCGCCCGGGCGGGAGGGGCTGAAAATTCGCGCGGGGTCCGGGAGCGACGCACACTCGCTCCCCGTGCCCTTCCCTCCCTCCAAGCGTCCTCCCCGTCGCTGCGCCCTGTGTGGCCATCCGGAGCTCACGGATACGCGCGGGCTCGGCCGCTTCCTGCTCGTTCCGGACCCGCATGGCCGAGGCCCCGTGTGTCCGTCGCAGCGCGGCTGCCGTGGCGGCAAACGGGACAGCGCGGCCGAGTCCACGCTGACGCAGGCCTCGCGCTGAGCTAAACCGGGACCTCCCGCGCGCCCTGTCGCGGAAGGTGCCCCGATGCTCGCTCGACGCCCCCACTCCCTCCTGACTGTCCTCGTGCTGACCGCGCTCGCGGCCGGCTGCGGCAACTACACCCGCATGGCGCCGGACGCCCGCACGTCCCTCCAGCGGACCCTCACCGGCCCCGACGCGGAGCAGTACCTGCGCCTGTCCGGCAACGTCACGCCCTTCTTCGGCGACGGCTCCAAGCGCCTGCTGACGCCCTACGCGCCCGAGGACGTGCGCCTCCTGGACGACAGCAGCGGCAAGCCCATCTCCCCCGGCGCGGTGGAGCGCACCCTGCCGGTGGGCACGAAGCTGCGCATCACCAAGGTGGAGTTCCCCACCGCGTGGGTGGTGGCCGAGCGCGTCCTCTACACCCCGCGCACCTGGCCCTGGGTGTACCTGGCCGAGGACGGCGCGAAGCCCGACGCCCCGCCCCTCATCCTCGTGCTGCCGCCCAACCTGGATCAGCCCAACGCCTTCCGCGCGGAGCTGGAGAAGTACCTCTCCCCGCAGAACCCCAAGGCCCTGATGGAGGCGTTCGCCGCCCCCGTGCGCGACGCCATCCGGAAGAAGCGCCTGGTCGCCAACATGTCGGCGGACGCGGTGCGCATGGCCTGGGGCCCGCCGGAGCTGGTGCGCCGCTCGCTGGAGGGCGCCGCCAAGAACGAAGAGTGGACCTACCCGGGCGGGCGCCGCAAGGCCTTCCTGTCGGACGGCCGGCTCGCTCGCGCCGAGGAGGCCGGGGCCTCCGTTCTGCCTTGAGACGAGGCCGGGGCCTGCGTGCCGCCCTGAGCCGCCGAGGCCCTACCGGCGACCGCCGCCACCACCGCGGCGGCGCTTGCCACCCCCACCGCCGCCCTGCTTGCGGGCCGCCTGGGCCTCCCCCGGGCGCGTCAGCCGGGGCAGCTCGCCGGCCATCACCGGCCAGAACTCGCCCTTGAGCAGCTCGGCGATGAGCTGGGCCTGCGACGTCACCGGGTTCTTGAAGAACGTGGCGCCCCGGCCCACCTCGTCCAGCGAGCCCCGCGCGTCGCTGCCACCGGTGCACGGCAGCTTGAGCGCCTCGGCGGCCTCCACTGCCAGATCATTGGACGTCTGCTTCACCCGGGCGTTGTAGCCCTCCACCGCGCACAGCACGTTGAGCGAGCGGACGTAATCCATGGCCGGGTTCGGAGAATCCCTGTCGAAGGGCCGGGCGGCGACAATGGCCGCACCCAGGGCCTTCACCTTGGGCAGACACTCCGCGGCGCTCCAGGGCTTCTCGCGGTTGCTGCCCCACATCTGCACGGGCTCCGGGGCCAGCTCCGGCTTCGGGAAGAAGCACAGGTATTGGCCTCGGTCCGTGACCAGCTCCAGCCCGACGAAGACCTTCACCTTCGCCTTCGCACCAATCTCGAACAGCTCGTCGCAGCCGTCCTGGGTGTTCGTCTCGGTGAAGGCCACCCCGTCCAGGCCGAACATCGCGGCCCGTTCCAGCACGGCGCGAGGGTCCAGCTCGCACCCCTTGGACAGGTGGGAATGGGCGTGCAGGTCGATGAGCATGGGCGCCGCTCCCTAACAGGCTCCCCCGGGGCTGTCGAGCCCGTGCTGCCCGCCCCGCCCCTCTCAGGCGAAGGCGTAGGACTGGAAGGTCCCCTGCTTGGCCTGCGTGTTCTTCTCCTCGTAGGTGCGGATGAGGTAGCCCATCAGCATCAGCGAGGACGTGTTCTCCAGCACCCGGGACGGGTCCTTCGAGATGAGATTGGCGCTGTAGTTGAGGAAGAACTGCGCCAGCTCCTCCCCCGCCTCCTTGACGATGAGCGCGTTCAGCGCGGTGGGCTCCATCGTCCGGATGGTGTTGATGAAATCAACCGCCAGATCCTTCTTGGTCTTCACGTCCACGGGCCTGCCCCCTTCCCCAACACGCCGCCACTCGTGGCCCCTGCCGCGAGCGCCCCCAACCGGGTGCGACCAGGACAATCTAGGCATGTCCCCCGCGCTGCAAACCCCCGCCACGAGGCCACCCCCACACCCCCCGCCAGGAAGCCGGGTTTTTGACACCTCTGAACACCCCGTGCGATAAAGCCCCCTTGTCCTGTGTCGGGACCGCACAAGGAGTGGCAGGCGATGTTCACGGGCGTGAAGGTCTTCTCCGCCACCAAGGCGAAGGAGCGCGAGGAGCTGGGTGAGAACGTCACCCGTTGGATGAAGAGCAACTCCGATCTGGAGATCGTGGATCGCGTGGTGTGCCAGTCGTCCGATAACGAATTCCACTGCTACACCCTCGTGCTCTTCTACCGGCACGGGAAGCAGCAGCAGCCGTCGCAGCCGTAGTCTCAGGCAGTCCCCGCGGCCCTTGCCGGGTCCGCGGTCCGGAAGGGGGCGGCCCCCCTCCTCCCTCATCCCGAGCGGCCTATTCGGCGCGAGGCACGTACACGGCGACGCTGCGCGCGGGGACGACCAGCTGGGTCTCCGTGCCGGCGAGCTGGAGCGTCCTTCCGCTGAAGACGTCCACGTACGTCGCGGCGCTGGCCGCCAGGCTCCCCAGGGGCTCCACCACCAGCGGGCGCTCCACGTCGCTCCGGTTGATGGCCACCACCGCGCCCTGCCCGTCCGGCAGCGAGCGCTGGTACACGTACAGGTCCTTCTCCACGCGCAGGGTGTTCCGCGAGCCCGTCTGCAGCGCCGGCGACGCCCGCCGCGCCTGCCCCAGCTTGCGCACGTGCTCGAGCAGGTCCGCCTCCAGCGCGGTGAGCGTGGAATCGAAGCGCATCAGCCGGCGGTTGTCCGGGTCTCCCGCGCCGGGCAGTCCCACCTCGTCGCCGTAGTAGATGAGCGGCACGCCGGGCTGGGTGAGCACGAAGGTGAAGCCGTACTTCGCCTTCTCGAACGCGGCCGCGTCCGTCACCGTGGCCGCCGGGCGCGCGCTGCTCCAGGGGTCTCCGCCCTCCCCGTCCAGCTGCTTCGCGGCCTGGGACATGAAGCGGGCCACGTCGTGGTTGCCCAGGAAGGGCGAGTTGAGCGTGCCGGGCGCGTAGTAGACCTCGTTCTCGCGCACGGCCTGGTCCACGCGCTCCAGGCTCTGGCCGTCCGCGAAGGCCTCGCGCACCGGCCAGTACAGCGGGAAGTCGAACTGGCCATCCAGCTCGCGGGGGCTGATGTAGCGGGCGATCTGCGAGCGGCCATCCGCTCCCACGAAGGTCTCACCCACCAGGTAGAACTCGGTGCCCGTCATCGCGGTGAGGTCGCGCAGGCGCCCGCGCAGGGTGCGGCCCGCCACCTGGTCCATGTGCTTCACCGCGTCCATGCGGAAGCCGTCGAAGTCCGCCTCCTCCAGCCACCACAGCGTGTCCGCGATGAACTGGTCCACCATGTTCGACGAGCGCCAGTTGAAGTCGGGCAGGTAGTCGGTGAACTTGCACGTCAGCCGCTTCTCCTCCCAATCGCAGTCCTGGCTGCCGCACACGCAGCTGGCGGAGGTGTTGAACCAGTCGTCCTCGCGGTGGGTGACCCAGTACGGGTGCTCCTGGTGGACGTGGTTGAGCACCAGGTCGGCGATGACGCGGATGCCCTTCTTGTGGGCCGCGGCGGTGAGCGCGCGCAGCTCCTCGAGCGAGCCGAAGCGGTGCTGCGTGGTGCGCGGCCGGGTGGGCCAGTAGCCGTGGTAGCCCGAGTAGTACTTGCCGCCCGTGCCGATGAAGCGGCCCTCGGGGTTCTGGTCCACCGGCGAGATCCACAGCACCTTGACGCCCAGCGAGTCGAAGTAGCCGTCCTCCAGCTTGCGGGTGATGCCGGCGAAGTCGCCGCCCTGGTAGTTGGCGATGGGGTCCACGTCCGCCACCGGCCCGTCATTGTCCGGGCGGGCGTTGAGGAAGCGGTCCGTGAACGCGAAGTACATCAGCCCGGACTCCCACCGGAACTTCTGGGGCTCCACCCAGAACGGCAGGTAGAGCGGCTCGGCCGAGCGGCCCGCCTTGTCCGTGGCCACCACCTTCACGTGGTGCTTGCCCTGCCCCAGCGCCTCCTCGCGCAGGGTGATGCGGCCCGTCTTCGCGTCGAACGCGTCGGGGCGCGGCTGGCCATCCAGCGTCACCACCACCTTGCCCGTGTCGGGGCCGGCCTCGTCGGTGCCGTCGACGTACGCGACCTCCACGTCCAGCACGCCCTCGGGTGTCGCGGTGAAGCGGCGCAGCTCCAGCATGGGCTGCCGGCAGTCGGGCACCGTCAGGCGCGAGTACTCCTCCGCGCGCACCCAGCGGGAGTACGGGTTCTGCGGGTCCATCACCTGCTGCTGGCCGATGACGAAGCGGTAGCCGTAGTCGCGCGGCTCCAGCCCCTCCAGGCGCGCGGTGTAGACCCCGTCACCCCGGTCCGCCATGCGCAGCGCGGAGGAGGAGAAGCCATTCCATTCCCCCGCGACCGACACCGCGCCCACGAGCGACTGCTGCGGCGCGTACGTCAGCACCACCTCGCAGGTCCGGACGGGGATGGAGTCTTCGGAGTCACCACAAGCCGCGGAGAGGAGCAACACCGGAAGCGCGAGCGAACGGACCATGCGGGAGTGCGTCATGCGAGCGCCTTTCTACGGGAGGCCCGCTCGGTTTTCCAAGCCCCCACCCGGCGCCTTTTTGACTCGCCGCATCACGCCCCGGGATTGACCGGCACCGGACACCCGGCCGTCTCGGGCCTTCCTATTGCTGGGAGGCGCCCGTCACGCCCTCGTACTCCTGCAGCGCGCGCAGCACCTTGCTCGCCTGGGGGTGGCTGCTGGGCGCCAGGTCCAGGAAGAGGCGGTAGTGCTTCGCCCCCTCCTCCTTGCGCCCGAGCCGGGCCTCCACCGAGCCCAGCAGCAGGTGGCACTCGTAGTTCCCAGACTCCACGGAGATGCACTCGCGGGCCTTCGCCCTGGCCGGCTCGTACTGCTTCGACCTGAGCAGCTCACGCACCTCGGTCAGCAGCTTCTGGCCCGGGGTCTCGGGCTCGGGCGTCTCGTCGATGACCAGCGAAGCCGCCGGCCGGGGTCCGGAGGGTGCCTTCGCGGTCCCCTGGCGCTGGGGCGACGGAGGGGGCTCCGTCGCGCGGGCCGAGTCGGCGAAGTCCTGGTCCAGCGCGCCCTTGGCGGACGTGATGCGGACCTCCACCTGGCCCTGGTTGTCCGAGGGGTCATCGTCCACGAAGCCGCAGTGGAGCCCGTGGACGCCGGTGAGCGGGACGTCCGCGCCCTGGGACAGGAGGAAGCGCCTGGCGCGGGCCGGAGGCGTCCCGGGGCCGTCGCGCTCCAGGGAGACCTGCTGGACACAGGCCACCGTCACCACCGGCCCCTGCTCCGGGCCGCGGGTGAAGGCGCCCGTGCCCACCGACGACAGCGACAGCGTGTAGCTGTCCGTGGGGTCCATCCCGTCGAGCAGGAAGCTGCGGCCCACGTCGGTGACCATCCACTCCGGGTGGATGAGCAGCTTGCGCTCCTGATGGGTGCGGGTGTTCACCACGGAGACGATGCGCTCGGGAAGGTCGTCCTGGGGCGTGGGCCCGCCCACCGTGAAGACCATCACCGACGCGGCGCCCGCCGGCGGCGTGTCGCGACCGACCATGCCCACCGCCGCGTCCGCCGCGACGTTCTTGCCCGTCAGCAGGTAGAAGAGGCTCGGCAGGGGCTTGGCCCGGTCCGCCGCGGTCAGCGACGTCGACTCCGTGACGCGGTAGGTGTGCGCCGGATCCATCGCGCCCAGCGCCGCGCGCCCGGAGGACACCGCGAACAGGTGCCGGGCCGCGTCCAGCCGGAACGAGGCGACGGGCATCCGGGCGGAGTCCACGCCCTCCTTCCTGGGCGTCACCACCGCCTGCTGCGCCGGCTTCACGACGGGCGGCCCCGGCGCCACGCGCGGCGCGTCCGCGTCCTTGAGCTGCGGGCCGGGCAGCGGGGGCCTCGCCGGCCCCGCGCTCGCGGGCTTTTCCGGCGGCATCCAGTCCGCCTTGAGCCGGTCGAAGGACGACCACAGGAGCGCCAGCAGGATGAGCAGCCCCGTGCCCACCACGACGTGGTGCGTGGAGATGCGGAAGCCGTTCTCGAAGAAGCCGCCCCGGTCCGGCGAGTTGCCGTCCGTGTCGTCCTCGTCCTCCGCCAGGCTCTGACCGCCGTCGGGCAGCTCGCTCGGGTGGCTCTCCTGCGTCGCGGGCTCGGTGCGCAACTCCGGGGCCGACAGCTCCGTGGGCCGGGGCAGCAGGTTGGTGGTGGCGCGCCAGACGGACAGCTCCTCCACGAACGAGGCGGGGACCTTGGTGTCCTTGCCCAGCTCCGTCATGTCGGGACGGAACAGCTCGCGCAGCAGGTAGGCGGCGGACATCGCGGAGAAGCGTGGCGCGGCCTTGAAGAGGAACCCCGCGAGCGCGTCGCCGAAGGCATGCGCGGACTCGAAGCGGTCCTCCTTCCGCACCGCGAGCGCCTTGTGGAGGATGGCGTCCAGGCGCACCGGCACGTCCGGCCGCACGTCCCGCGCGCGAGGCATCGGCTGGCGCGTGTGCAGCTTGTGCAGCACCGCGTACTCGGGCCCCTCCAGGGGCAGCCGGCCGCACACCATCTCGAACAACACCACCGCCGTGGCCCACACGTCCGTGCGCGCGTCCACCTCCTCGCCCCGGGCCTGCTCGGGGGAGAAGAACAGGTACTTGCCCTTCACCACGCCGGGCGCGGTGTCGAAGCTGCGCAGCGAGCGCGCCTTGGCGATGCCGAAGTCGACGATCTTGACCTGGCCCTCGTAGCTGATGAGCACGTTGTCCGGGGAGATGTCCCGGTGCACGATGTGCAGCAGCTCACCCTTGTCGTCCGTGCGCGTGTGCGCGTAGTGCAGCCCCCGGCACATCTCCAGGGCGATGTACGTGGCGATGGGCACCGGAAGGCTGGCGAACTGCGAGCGCAGCGCGCGCTTCATCACCTTGTTGAGCGGCTGCCCGTCCACGAACTCCATGGCCAGGAAGTACTCGCCATCCACCTGCCCGAAGTCGAAGACCTGGGCGATGGCGCCGTGCGACAGCGAGGCGGAGATGCGCGCCTCGCTGATGAACATGGAGACGAACGCCTCGTCGTTGGCGTACTCCGGCAACACCTTCTTGATGAGGACGGGCTTGGTGACCCCCGCGGCCCCCAACAGCTGGGCCCTCCAGGTCTCCGCCATCCCCCCGCGGCCGATTCGCGACTGGAGCTCGTACCGGCCAAACTGTTCGTGCTGCGCATTCGCCATTGCGGCGTAGGGTATCCCGGGGCATCCCGTTCAAAAAGGGTCGTCAGGGAATACCCGCGACCTCTCATCTCCCGAGGGGCGGGGGCGTTTTCCCTGAATTTGTCTGGCCATACGTCTGGAGGATGCCATTCACCGAGCGCGCCTCGGGGTGGTGGGGGTGGCGCTTGACGAAGGTCCGGTAGCGCTCGAGGGCGCCCTCGGTCCTCCCGAGCAAGAGCTGCATGGCGCCGGAGAGGACGAGGCAGTCGGGCTGCTCGGGAGCCATGCGCAGACAGTCCTCGGCGAGCAGGAAGGCGTCGTGGTGCTGACCGGAGCGCGCCAGCCGTTGCGCCTGGAGGGCCAGACGCTCGGCCTCCTCGTGATTCGGAGTGGAGGGCCGGCGCGCCTTCTCCCATGGGGTGACGTGGACCTCGGCCTCGCCCTCGTTGTCGAAGCTGGCGTCGTCGATGAAGGCGCAGCGCAGGCCCTGGATGCCGCGGACGCGGGCCTCTCGCCACTCGGAGATGAGGACCTGCAGGGGCTGCTCGGCATGGGCACCCGGCTCGCGGGGGCCCGGGGCGGACTCGTGGGGGGACCATTCGAGGCAGGCCACCTGGGCGGCCGGGCCGTGCGCGCGGCCTCGGAGGAACACGCCCTCCCCTCGGGGCACGAGTGAGAGGGCATAGGTCTGCCGGACGTCGAGCCCCTTGATGAGGAAGCCCTTGCGAGCGGAGAGGCGCATGGGCTCGGGGTGGAAGGTGAAGCGCTGTTGGTCCTCGGTGTTGACCTTGCGGAGGTAGACGGACTGGGGCGAGAGGTCCTCTCGCGTGGGCTCGCCGAGGGTGAACAGCGAGATGGCGCGGACGCCCTGGAGGGTGATGGGGTGGCGGGACACGATGCCCTCGCGGACCTCGGGACGGACCGCGTCTCCGGAGAGCAGGAAGAAGACGAGGGGCTCCCTGCGCGGCGTGGGCTCCTGGATGAGCGGGTCGGCCATCCACTTCGCCTGCGTCATCCCCCAGAAGCTGTAGCTGGCCGAGGCATCGAGGCGGGAGAAGGCGACCAGGTCGAGCGGCACGCGCAGGACGTGGCGCTTCGAGTCGAGCACGAAGGCCGTCTCCTTCGGGTACTCGCCCACGGACTCGGGCTCATCGGTGGGCTCGGTGCTGTCGGCTCCTGGCGAACCGTGGGGCGAGACGGCCGCGAGCGGCCGTGGGTCCGGTGACGCGGCGGTCGGGTCACCAGGGACAGGCTGGGGTCGCGCCTGCGGACGGAGGGAGGTCGCTCCACCGGGTTCCGTCGGAGCGGGGATGGGCTGGGTCGGGGAGATCTCCCCGGGCTCGGACCGCCTCGATACGAGGAAGGGGATGGCCACCGCGGAGAGCAGCAGCAGGGCGGCGCCCGCGGCGATGAGGGTTCGACGATGACGCCTCGGGATGGAGATGGAGGCGAGCCGGACCGTGGGCGCGCTCCCGGCGGGAACCGAGTTCAGCACCACGGTGGGCGCGTTCGCGGCGCGCGCCGAGGCCTCCTGATTCGACATGGGCGCCATCCCCGCGGGCAGCGTGCGACGCGGAGGCGGCGACGCGGGGAAAGGCGGGGTCGGCACGGCGTCCGAGCGAAGCACCTCCGTGGGCGCGCTCGCGGCGCGGGTCGCGGCCGCTGGAACCCCCATCGGCGCCGGGCCCAGGGGGTGCGTGCGACGTGGCGGCAGCGAGGTAACGGAGTCGGAGTGAAGCAACTCCGTGGGCGCGCTCGCCGCACGTGTGGAGGCTTCCGGGATGGCCCTGGGAGCTGAATCCAGGGTGTGGGTACGACGTGGCGCCCCCGGCGTCGCGGAGGTGGCCCCTGGGTGCGGTGACTCCACGGAGGCGCTCGCCGCACGCGCGGATGACTCCGGGACGACCGCGGGAATCGAGCCGAGGGTGCGAGTACGACGTGGCGACGAAGTGGAGGTCGCCACGGTTCCTGGCGCGGGAGCTGAGTGCCCCTCCGCGGGCGAGCTCGCCGCACGAGTCGACGCGTCCTGGGCGACCAGGGGAACCGGACCCGAGGTCTGGGTGCGACGTGGGGGCGGAGGGGCCGCCGCCGAGGTGGATGGGGCCGATCCGGGGTACCCCTCCGGATAGCTGGTCGCCGCGCGCGCCGACGGCACCTCCTGGAGGACCATGGGCATCGGACCCGAGGTCTGCGTGCGACGTGGAAGCGGAGGAGCCGCCCCCGAGGTTGTTTGGGCGGATCCGGGGTACCCCTCCGGATGGCTGTTCGCCGCGCGCGCCGACGACACCTCCTGGAGGTCGCTGGGCATCGAGCCCGAGGTCTGGGTGCGGTGTGGTGACGACGAGGAAGGCCCCTGGACCGAAGGGAACCGCACGGTGGGCGTGCTCACGGCCGACGAGGCGTCGTGAACCGCCGCGGGGAGCGAGCCCGCAGTCTGCGTACGGCGAGGTGACGAAACCGAGCCCCCCGACGAGCTCGAGGCGGAGACCGAGAACGCGGGCATCGTGTTCTCCGCCGCGTCATCGCTCGCCACGGAGAACAAGGTCGAGGTCTGCGTGCGACGCGGTGGCGTCGTCGACGAAGGTCCCGATGCGATCAACGCCGAGAGCGAGAACTCCGGCCTCGTGAACTCGGAAGCCTCGGGGACCACCGAGGGCAGCGAGCCTTCCGTGCGGGCGCGTCGGGGCGGCGACGATGAAGGTCCCGACGGGTTCGAAGCGGAGAGCGAGAACTCCGGCACCGTGGAGTCGGGAGCCTCGGGGACCACCGCGGCCAGCGAGCCCTCCGTGCGGGTGCGTCGAGGAGGCGGCGACACGGATGGCCCCGACGGAGCGGAAGCGGAGAATGCGAACGCGGGCACCGTGAGCTCAGGTGCCGCGGGCAACGAGCCCTCGGTGCGGGTACGACGTGCTGGAGACGCCGAGAACGACCGCGCCTCGGAGGTGCTGGCCGAGGACGCAGGCAGCTCCCCAGACGTCTGGGTTCGACGCGGTGATGAGGGGCCCGGAGTCGTCGGACTCGGGGCTCCACCGTTCGACGCCTCCACCGAGGACACCGCGCCGCCAGGCATGGCCCGGGGGCCGGAAGTCACCGCGGACCGAGGCGGCGTGGACCGGGTCGCTGACCCCGACGTCGAGGCGCGCGGCGGCGTTGCTGGCGAGGCGCCCCCGCCGGTCGAGCGCTCCCCTGCCCCGCCATCCCCTCTCACTGCCTTCGCGGGTCCAGGCGTCGTGGGCCGCGTGGACGCCAGCGGAGGACCGGATGGCGCGGGGCGAACCCCGGCCCCCACTCCGGGCGTCGTGGGTCGAGCATCCTCGGGCGTCACGTCCGGCAGCGGGGCTCGGGGACCGGAGCCTGGTGACTCCTGCTCGCGCCACGTCGACAGCTCCTCGACGAAGGCGGGAGGGACCTGGAGCTCACGGCCGTCCTTCTGCAAGTCCTCCCGGAACAGCTCACGAACCAGGTAGGCCAGGTTCATCGTCGAGAACCGGGGCGCGAACGAATAGAGGAACGCGGCCAGCGTGTCGCCGAAGGCATTGGCGGACTCGAAGCGCCGCGCCACGTCCACCGACAGCGCCTTGAGGATCAGCTCATTCAGCTCGGGCGGCAGCTCCTGGCGCAATTGGATGGGCGGCGGGAAGTCGCCCTGGGCCATGCGGGTGAGGACCACCGGCTCGGGGCCCACCACGGGAGGCTGTCCGCAGAGCATCTCGTACAGCACCAGTCCCGTGGCCCAGATATCCGTGCGAGCATCCACGTCGCGCCCCCGGGCCTGCTCGGGGGAGAAGTACAGGTACTTGCCGCGCACGACGCCGGGCTCCGTGTGGAAGCCGCGCAGCATGCGGGCCTTGGCGATGCCGAAGTCGACAATCTTGACCTGGCCCTCGTAGCTGATGAGGACATTGTCCGGAGAGATGTCGCGGTGGACGATGCCCAGCGGCACGCCCTTCTCGTTCGTGCGCGTGTGCGCGTAGTTCAATCCCCGACACATCTCCAGGGCGACATAGACGGCCAGGGGGATGGGCAGACGCGGCAGGCCCATCCGCGCGCCCCGCTTCAGGACGCGATTGAGCGGCTGTCCATCCACCAGCTCCATGGCCAGGAAGTACTGGCCATCCATCATCCCGAAGTCGAAGACCTGCGCGACGTTGCCGTGGGACAGCGAGGCCGAGATGCGCGCCTCGCTGATGAACATGGAGACGAAGGCGTCGTCGTCGGCGAACTCGGGCAGGACCTTCTTGATGAGGACGGGCTTGGTGACTCCGGCGGCGCCGAGCAGCCGCGCGCGCCACGTCTCCGCCATGCCGCCACGGCCGATGAGGAACTGGAGCTCGTAGCGTCCGAACTGCTCATGTGGATCATGCGCCATGAGTGCCCCCCCGGGCCTTGCGCGGAAGATACGACAGGTCACGAACGAACGCTCACCGCGGTGGATCCACCCCTTCCAGACCTGACAACAAGCCCTTCACGACCTCCGTCTGTGCATGCCGGGGATGCAGCTCCAGGAACCGTCTGTAGAGGCGCGCCGCCTCGTCCGGGCGCCCCTCCAGCGTCGACGCGGTCCCGGACATGAGCAGACATTCCGCGTGCTGGGGGGCCAAGGACAGACACTTCTCCCCGAGCGAGCGCGCGCCCCCGGCGTCACCGGCCTGCAGCCGTTGCCGCATCTGCAGGACCAGCGTCCCCACGTCCGCGCTCCGCGCCTTCTTCGGAGGCGGACGCTGGGAGGGCTCGGGCTCCTCGATGCGCAGCCGCAGCGCGCCCGAGTTGCCGTCCACGCTGTCGTCGATGAATGCACACCGCAGCCCGAGCACGCCTCGAACGCGACGCTCGGTACCGACGGAGAGGAGGAACTGGAGCAGGGCCCCTTCCCGCTCGGGCCTGGGGGCGTTGCGTGGCGCCGCATCGGCGTCGGGCACCCACTGCGCGCAGAGGACGGCGCGCGCGGGTCCTGCCTTGGGTCCGTGGAGGAACGCGTCGCGCTCGGTCGGCTCCAGCTTGAGGGAGTACAGGACCGCCGGATCCAGACCGGTGAGCGTGAGCGCTCGCTTCAGGAGGAGGCCTTCCGCGTCCGGGCGGAAGGTCGTGGTCTGGAACTCTTCGCGGCCACGGCCCGCGAGTCGGATGGTGCGTCCGGGGATGGCGCGAAGCCCCGGCGGTCCCAGCCTGAACAGCGAGGCGAAGCGGGCCCCCGAGAAGCGCGTCGGGGCGAGCGTCACCTGACCGAGACGGACGGCCTCGGGGAGTGTGTCCGCGTCCCCGGACAGCAGATGGAAGACCGGGGTCGGCCCGTCGACGTCGGGGGTGAGGACCTCGGGCTCGTCCTGAGCGGGGACCGTCGCGTCGCCGAGCGCATAGGTCCGCGAGGGGTCGAGCGACTCGAAGGTCCGGAACGTCCGCGGAACGATGAGGACATCGCGGTCCGCCTCGAGCATCAGCTCCTTCACGGGATACGCGATGACGGCGGGAGGGCGCAGCTCGCCGGTCACGGGCCGCGTGTCGTCCCCCGCTACCGGAGTGCCGGTGGAGTCCGAGGGGATGGCGCGGGCGATCAGGAGTCCGGTGAGCACCGTGCCGATCCCCCCGAGGGACACGAGTCCGGCCACACGCCATCTGCGGGAGAGCCACAGGCGCGACATGAGCCCGAACGCGCCGAGCAGCTGCGTGGGCGGCTCGCCGGACAGGCGCGCGGCATCGAGCACCGTGCGGTCCAGGTCCGGACTCCTGGCCAGGGGCATGGTGCCGGGGTGTGGAGCGGCGGGGAGCTCCAGGGTCTCCCGGGGGTGCGGCTTCGAGGGGGGCCTGGAGCGGGCCTCGGAGGTGCGCCAGGACGCGAACTCCTGCTCGAAGGAGCGAGGGACGTTGAGGGTGCGTCCCTCCTTCTGGAGGTCCTCGCGGAAGAGCAGCCGGAGTGCGTGCGCCAGGTCCTGGGACGAGAACGAGCGGTTCTGGGAGTAGAGGAACTCCGCGAGCCCTTCGGCGAAGGCATGCGCGGAGTGGAAGCGCGCGGACAGGTCCACCGAGAGGGCGGACATGATGAGCGCGTCCAGCTCGGCGGGGAGGCTGGGGCGAAGGTGTCGGGGTGGAGGGAACTCGCCGTAGGCCAGCCGCAGCATCACCGAGGCCTGGGTGCCGGTGACGGGAGGTTGTCCGCAGAGCATCTCGTAGAGCACGAGCCCCGTGGACCAGACGTCACTCTGGGCATCGACCTCCAGGCCCTTGGCCTGCTCGGG
Source organism: Myxococcus sp. MH1 (assembly GCF_059738865.1). Taxonomy (NCBI): domain Bacteria; kingdom Pseudomonadati; phylum Myxococcota; class Myxococcia; order Myxococcales; family Myxococcaceae; genus Myxococcus; species Myxococcus sp. MH1. Next base: position 5,703,224 of record NZ_AP026947.1, read on the forward strand.
GGAGAAGTAGAGGTACTTGCCGCGCACGACGCCGGGCTGGGTCTCGAAGTCGCGGGCCATGCGGGCCTTGGCGATGCCGAAGTCGACGATCTTGACCTGGCCCTCGTAGCTGATGAGGACGTTGTCCGGAGAGATGTCGCGGTGGACGATGCCCAGCGGGGCGCCCTTCTCGTCGGTGCGCGTGTGCGCGTAGTGCAGGCCCCGACACATCTCCAGGGCGATGTACGCGGCGAGCGGAGGCGGCAGTCGCGGCAGGCCGAGCCTGGCGGCGCGCTTCAGGACGCGATGGAGGGGCTGGCCGTCGACCAGCTCCATGGCGAGGAAGTACTGGCCTTCGACGCGCCCGAACTCGAAGACCTGGGCGATGTTGCCGTGGGACAGCGTGGAGGAGATGCGCGCTTCACTGATGAACCGGGAGATGAAGTCCGAGTGGTTGGCGAACTCGGGCAGCACCATCTTGATGAGGACCGGCTTGGTGACGCCCGCGGCACCGACGAGCTTCGCGCGCCACGTCTCCGCCATCCCGCCCCGTCCCAGGAGGGACTGGAGCTCGTATCGGCCGAAGCGTTGGTTCCGTTCGGTGGACATGGGCGCGTGCCGTGGCGGAAGAATGGGTCAATAGCGGCTTGAGTCGTAGGCCTTGAGCAGGCTCGTCACTCCGCTGCGGCTCGGATGGTTTTTCGGAGCAAGCTCAAGGAAACGCCTGTAGCTCTTTGCCCCCTCATCGATCTTGTTGAGCCGGGCGTATGTGATTCCCAGGACCAGGTGGCAATCAGGATCTTCGGGAAACATCGCATGGCATTCCTGCGCGATATCCAGAGCCGCCGGGTATTTCTGTCGCTTGAGCAACTCCCGGGTCTTCTGAACCAAGTCGCGCGCCACGCTCTCAGGGGTGCTCGGGTTCGAAGATGTGGCGGAACCAGCTCCCGCTGGTGGATTCGCAGGGGCATCCTTGTCGTAGATGACCTTGTATCCGGGAGGAGCTTCCTTGGGTTGCGCGACCTTCGCCTCCGCGCTCTTCCTCGAGTACTCCTCCACCAGGGTCCGCGCGGTCTTCGCGAAATCATGCTCGGGGTGACGCTCGACGAACCGCTGATACCGAGCAGCGGCCTCCTCGAACCTCCCGTCTCGCGCATGGCTGGCCCCAGCAATCAACAGACACTGAGGATGGTCCGGTACGTTCTTGAGACATTGATCCGCGAAGTCCGCGGCGCTCCGATAGGCCCCGTCATCCCGAGCGCGTTGAGCCTTCTTCCGAGCCTCCTCGGCGAGCTCCGCGGCCGACATCCGGCGCGCGCCCTGTTCTTCGTCGAGCCGCCCCGGAATCGGGTACGCGGGATTCACCTGCGGGCGGGAGGACTGCGGCAGGGGCAGCTCCCGACTCCTCCCGAAGAGCCAATAGACGCCCCCCCACAGCGCGCCCACGACCGCCGCGGCGACCATCAGCATCCCCCATTTCGTCCCGCGTGCGAGGCTCCCCGTCGCGTGCGTCGGAACCTCGGGCGCATCATCCACGACCGGAGGCGGCGCCTCGCTCACCGCGGGCAACAGCTTCCGCGTCGCCCGCTGAAGCCGGGGCTTCAAGTCCGTCTCGACCTTGGACAGCACCTGCGAGACCACCGGCTTCGACCCACGTGAGGGCTGCGGCGGCTCCTCCGCCGGAGTCTCCGCTTGCTGCCGCCACAGCGTCAGCTCATCGATGAACGACGGAGGCACGGACAACTCCCGCCCCTCCTGTGCCATGTCCCCACGGAACAGCACCCGCGCCAGGTACGCCAGGTTCATCGCCGAGAAGCGCGGTGAATACGAGTACAGGAACCCCGCCAGCGCATCCGCGAACGCATTCGCCGACTCGTACCGCGCCGACAAATCCACCGACAGCGCCTTCATGACGATGTCGTCCAGCTCCTCCGGGATGCCCGCGTACACCTCCCGAGGCGAAGGAAACTCCCCGTTCGCCATCTTCATCATCACCGCCGCCTGCGAGCCCGACACCGGCGGCTGCCCGCACAACATCTCGTACAGCACCAGCCCCGTCGCCCACACATCCGTCCGCGCATCCACCTCCCGCCCTCGCGCCTGCTCCGGCGAGAAGAACAGGTACTTCCCCTTCACCACCCCCGGCTCCGTCTGGAAGTTGCGCGCCATCCGCGCCTTCGCGATGCCGAAGTCGACGATCTTCACCTGCCCCTCGTAGCTGACCAGCACGTTGTCCGGAGAGATGTCCCGGTGCACGATGCCCAGCGGCACACCCTTGTCATCCGTCCGCGTGTGCGCGTAGTGCAGCCCCCGGCAGATCTCCAACGTGATGTACGTCGCGATCGGAATGGGCAACCGCGGCAGGCCCGTCTTCACCGCCCGCTTCATGATGCGGTGCAGCGGCGGCCCGTCCACCAGCTCCATCGCCAGGTAGTACTGCCCATCCACCCGCCCGAAGTCGAAGACCTGCGCGATGTTCCCGTGGGACAGCGTGGCGGAGATTCTCGCCTCGTTGACGAACATCGACACGAACGCGTCGTCCGCCACGAACTCCGGGAGCACCTTCTTGATGAGGACGGACTTCGTCACGCCAGCGTCGCCCATCCACCGGGCACGCCACGTCTCCGCCATTCCCCCCCGACCGAGCCAGGACACCAACTCGTATCGGCCGAACCTGTCGCCGGGCTGCAAGGCCATATCAAGAACAGACCCTACCCCACTTTCCTGGGACCCCGAACTTCCCAGGTCTTCCCCGTGCTATGTTCCGGACCGTGGCAAGTATGGGAGACGAGGATGGGGATGACGCGCTGGTCCGGACCGATACCCTGCCGGCACTCCGGAGCGCGCGCGTCCGGGTGAAGCTGGCGGTGCTGTCCGGGCCGGATGCCGGACGGGTGTATCCGCTGGCGCCAGGGCGCTACCGGGTGGGCTCCGAGGCGTCGGCGGACATCGTCCTGCCGGATCGCGCCGTCTCCAGGCAGCACCTGCTGCTGGAGGTCCGGGACAATCTCGTGCGCGCCACGGATCCGGGCTCGCGCAATGGCTCCTTCTGCGAGGGCATGCGCTTCTCGGAATTGGAGGTTCGTCCAGGGGCCACGCTGACCCTTGGTACGACGGAGCTGCGGCTCGTCGCCGAAGGCGAGAAGTCCAAGGCTCCGCCCCTCTCCACCCGGACGAGCTTCGGGGGCCTGGTGGGCACCAGCCGCCGCATGCGGGAGGTCTTCACCCTCCTGGAGCGGATGACCCAGCAGGGCGAGTCCGACGTCCTCATCCAGGGCGAGACGGGCACCGGCAAGGAGCTGTGCGCGGAGGCCATCCACACGCACGGCTCGCGCGACAAGGGCCCCTTCGTCATCGCGGACCTCGCGGGCATCCCTCCCCAGCTCCTGGAGAGCGAGCTGTTCGGCCACGTGAAGGGCGCCTTCACCGGGGCCCAGGCGGATCGCGCGGGCGCCTTCGAGCGCGCCCACGGTGGCACCCTCTTCCTCGACGAGGTGGGCGAGCTCCCGCTCGAGGTCCAACCGCGCCTCCTGCGCGTGCTGGAGCGCCGGCAGGTCAAGCGCGTGGGCGCCAACGACTACCGCACCTTCGACGTGCGCGTCGTCGCCGCCACGCACCAGGACCTCGAGGGCGCGGTGAAGCAGGGCCGCTTCCGGGGCGACTTGTTCCACCGCCTCGCGGTGCTGCGCGTCGTGCTGCCGCCCCTGCGCGAGCGCCCCGAGGACATCCCCCTGCTCATCGACACCGTCCTCTCGCGCCTGGGCAAGCCTCCCAGCGCCCTCTCCGAGGTCACGCGCGCCCTGCTGACGCAGTACCCGTGGCCGGGCAACGTGCGCGAGCTGCGCAACGTGGTGGACCGCGTGGTCAGCATGGGCGAGGAGGCGCTCCCGGAGATGCCCGACCTGCCCGAGGCGCCCCCTCGCGCGCCCTCCTCCCAGGACGAGGAGGACGACGAGTCCACGCTGTCGCTGGCGCTCGACCTGCCCTTCAAGGAAGCCAAGGAGCGCCTCATCGAGGGCTTCGAGCGCGACTACCTGCGCAACCTCGTCGAGCGCTGCGAGGGCAACGTGTCCCGCGCGGCGCGTGAAGCGGGCATCGACCGCGTGTACCTGCGCAAGCTCCTGCGCAAGCACGGACTGGACTCGGGCGGGCCCTGAGTCGGACGGCGACACACGCTACCGGACACGCCCACCTCCACGCGGGGTGAGGCTGCGGACAGGTCCACCGCCTTTCTCGTGGCCGATGCGTCCGGTGGCGAGTCATTTCCGTCGAAACGGCCTCCACCCCGAGGCCCCTTCGCTGGAGAAAAGCCCTCATGTCGTTCATCGACTCGCTTCGCGCGAGCCTCGTCTCGAGGTTCGCCATGGTGTTGCTGTTGCCACTGCTCGGCTGTGGTGGTGGCGATGATGGAAAGGTCTCCATCCTGCTGACGGACGCGCCGGGTGACGGCATCGAGACGGCGGTGGTCACCATCTCGAGCATCTACCTGCAGGGCGGAGACTCCGAGGGCGGCCGCGTCGTCCTGCGCGACGAGCCCGTGACGGTGAGCCTGCTGGAGCTGGCCAACTCCACCTCGGAGCTCGTGTCCGAGGCCGTGGTGCCCAACGGCGACTACGACCAGCTGCGCTTCGTCATCACCGGCGGCTACCTGGAGGTGCGCAACGAGGACGGCACCACGTCCATCTTCGCCACCTCGGATGACTACGCGGGCCTGCCCGAGGGCGCCGAGGTGTCCGGTCGGCTGCACATGCCCAGCTACGGCTCCTCCGGCCTGAAGGTGAAGTTCACGGAGAAGCTCACCATCGAGGGTGAGCAGAAGATCCTCCTGGTCGACTTCGACGTGGCGCAGAGCTTCGGCAAGGAGGCCGGCAACTCCGGCCGCTGGGTGATGAGCCCCGTCATCAAGTCCGCGGAGCTGACCGCCTCCGCGAGCATCGACGTGGAGGTGACGCTCGGCGCCGGTGTCGTCCTGCCGACACTCGAGGGCCAGGTCCTCACGCTCGCGAACCTCAACGCGGTGCTCATCAACGCCGAGGGCAGCCGCGAGACGCTGCCGCTGACGGACGCCAACGCGGACGGCACCTTCGAGGCCACCTTCCGGTTCCTCATCCCCGGCACCTTCCAGGTGCAGGTGGAGGCCCCGGTGGGCGTGAGCCTGGGCACCACGCCGGCCCAGCCGGTGTCCGTGCGGCTCGAGTCCGGACGCGACAGCACCCAGGCCTTCGTCATCACGAGCGCCCAGCTCCCGTAGCCCGCTTCCCCACTCCGCCTCACAGCGCGCGATGTGCGTGCGCCACGGCGAGAGGAAAAATCCACGCAGCTCGTGGCCGGCCCCGAGCGCGAGGGGTCTCCTGGATGAGAGGCCGTTTTTTCCCGCGGAACTCTCGGAATCAGGTGGGGTTGGCGCGGGGCCAGCTCCCCAGACGAGGCGTCGGGACAGTCCCCGGCGCCTCGTTTTTTCTTGCGGGCCTGGGCCTCGCGACGGCGACGGCTCAGTAGACGACGAGCGCCTGCGGGGCGTGGTAGCTGACGATGGTCAGCACCGGGATGCGCGGCGCCTCGGCGTCATCGTCGTTGCCGCCCGACGTCAACCGCACCCCGTCGAAGCGCGCCAGGAAGACGTACTCGCGACGCGCCTCGAGGAAGGGGTCCGCGCCGGAGAGCCGCCCCAGCGCCTCCCGGCCCGTCTCGTCCGAGACATTGTCGAAGTGCTTGCGCGTGGTGGACGCGGTGCCGCGCTCGCGGGTGCTGAGGTTCCCACCCAGCCGCCCCGGCCCCGTGAGCTGCGTCTGCCCACCCAGGTCACCGTTCGTCGTCGTGGTGGTGTCGAACGTCTCCCCGTAGCCCACCGGGGCATCCGACTCCACCGAGGCCAGCGTGTGCTCCACCAGCCACACCGTGGGCTTCTCCCCTTCCGAGCGCTGGTCCGCCACGCGCGCGCGCAGCAGCACGTAGCGGCCCTTGTACGTGTCCGGCCGCTCCACCGCGGAGGCGAGGGAGAAGATGGGGATCTTGCGCTCCTGCAGGTACTGGAGCTCACCGGGCACGCTGCCCCCGCGCTGCGCCACCACGCGCGCGATGAGGTTCGCGGCCTCGGGACGCACCTTCAGGTCCTCCGCCCACGCGCCGCCGAGCAGCGCTCGAAGCTGGGTGAAGGGCGTCAGCTCGATGCAGGCCTTGAGGGCGGCCCAGCCCTCGTCGCGGGACTCGGCCTGGACCCGACGCGCGGCGGCCTCGCACAGGGCCGGATTCGGATAGCGCGCGACGAAGCCCTTGGGGTCCGCGGAGGCGCTGGGCGGCGGGGCCTCGCGGGCCTTCTCGACGACGGGCGCGTCCTCGCGGGGCGGCGACTCCGTCCAGGTGACATGGGAGTGCGACGCGCCGCAGCCGGCGGCGAGCGAGCCCAACAGGGCCCAGGTGGGGACAGTCCAGGGATGGTGGCGCATGGCGCAGACTCCTAGAGCGAAGCCGAACCGGAACGAGACGACCCCGCACGCTCGCGCGCGGTGGGCGCCGTGGACGTCGAGGGCAACACGACGGAGCACACGTCCTCGCAGCGCTCGCTCAGGCACGCGAGCGTCGCGGGGCTGGTCTGCTGCTGGGCGACGTCCGCGTAGCAGCGGTCGCCGGCGGCGGGACAGCCTCGGCGCGCGGCGCACTCACAGCAGGGCGCGGCCACGGTGGCCATCAACTGCGCCTCCTGGAGGACCGTGGACAGGCCGCGGTAGCACGTGCGCGCCGTCGCCGCGAAGCGGCCCTTCGAGTCCACGATGGACACGTTGCCCCCCAGCCCGCATTTGTCCGCGGCGGCGAGATAGCGCTTCTCGCACATCGCGACGAGCGTCGCGTCGGAGACGCCCTCGCGCGCATTGCCCACCGTCTCCGTGCACAGCGCGCGGGAGATGTCCTTGAGCAGCTTGCGGTTGGCGGCGTCCTGCTCGGGGCTCGGTGTGCCTGGCGTGGCCTCGGACTCGAAGACACACTCCTTGCCCTCGCGAAGCGTGTCGACGGTACAGGCCCACGCCGTCGGGGAATCATCCGAGACGGGCGGCGCCGAGAGTGCTTCCGGTGCCAGCGCCGGAGTCGCGGCGGGAGGAGCCGAACCCAACAAGAACAGGGAGACGATGAGCGCCTTCATGGACACGGCAGGTTAGCCGCCTCGCGGCGCGCCACACAAACCAGGCCCGGTGTCACTGTTCACCCCACACCTGGGCCTCCAGGACGATTCGCCGTGCACTTCCCCACGGCGCGCGCTCCCGGCGTCATGGACGTGGAAGGTCGCCGCGGTCCGAGATGAAGAGGTAGCCGAAGACCACGACGCTGATGACCACGCAGGTCAGCGCGACGACGAGCATCAAGGACAGCCGTCGGCCCACCAGGACGCTCACATAGATTTCGCCGGCCACGAGGAGCAGCAGCATGGCGAGGATGGACAGGGAGCGTCGCCAGGCCTGTCGCGACGTCGGAGGCCACCCTCGCGAGGAGCGCCCCGACGGGCGAGGACCACGTGGGCTGGACGGTTCGGCTGGCATGACGCGGGCCCCCTCGTCTCGACTCGACCAGGTGTCTCGCACCCCAACCCCTGGGCACGAGACCCGCCCCCTCCGGCGGCGCGGCGTCAGCCAGGGGAACCTGTCTGGAACGTGGAGCACCGCGCGGGGATGCGCAACGGGCCCGCACGTTGCCGGGCGCGAGCCCCGGGCCCACCGCGCGGCCTGCCTCGCGTCATCGAGGCGCTCCCCTGCCCCCATGTCGACGCCCGCGGGACACACGCGCGCACCAGCGCTTGCACCCTCACGGGGCTCGCTGGAATGGTGGGCCGATGCACGCCCCGCCGGTCGAATGGACCCCGTACGAAGCAGGAGCCTCGCTCGGCTGGGCGGGCTCGCAGGGGGGCACCATCGCTCGGGATGAGGAGCTCGCGGGGCAGTTGCGACTCACGTACGAGCGCGATGACAGCCGCTCGTTCCATGCCGTCACCTGCGCCGTGTCGGGCTGGTTGCTCCACCATCGCTTCTTCGACAACGCGGAGGCGGCGAGCGAGGCCTATGACGCGATGAAGCCGGCGCTCGAGGAGCTGCGCACCCGGCTGCGCGAGGGCGGGCCCGGCTCCCCCGAGGAGGCGCGACGAGGAGGCCCCCTGCTCGCGGCCTTCCTCGCGCACTTCCCCTGAAACCGGTCGGGTCGCGACATTTCCGCCGAGGCGACGTTCAGGAGAACGACCGTCCCCGCCGGAGCCCCCCTCATGTCGCCCAAGAAGAAGTTGTCCCCCCTGGACGCCAGGCTGCTCGCAGCCATCGAAGCCTCGAACGCCAAGGACGTCGCGAAGCAGCTCGCGGCGGGCGCCAACCCGAACACCGTCGACGCCAAGGGCTACCCCGCCCTGCACTCCGCGGCCAGCGAGGGCAGCCTGGAGCTGGTCCGACTGCTGCTCGACGCCGGCGCGGACGTCCACGCCCAGGACTCGGATGGGGCCATCGCGCTCTCGTTCGCCACGGCGCAGTCGGGTGACGAGGGGGTGGCGCTGGTGAGGCTGCTCATCGACAAGGGCTCCAACGTCAACCAGCGCTGGAACGACGAAGCGGGCTCCACGGTGCTCACGGACCTGTTCGGCGAGGACAACGAGGCGCCGTCGGAGGACATCCTCGCGGTGCTCCTGAAGGCGGGGGTGGACGTCAACGCTCCCAACGGGCAGGAGGAGACGCCCTTGATGCTGGCCGCGACGTTCAAGGACCAGCCGAAGCTGACGGAGCTGCTGCTGGAGCACGGCGCCTCGGTGGAGACCGTCAACGACCGCGGGTGGACGGCCCTGATGTGGGCCATCCGCGCCGGGAACGAGGGTGCCGTCGAGCGGCTCATCGCGAAGGGCGCCAACGTCAATCACCTCGCGACGGATGACGAGGGCGACACCGCGCTCACCCTCACCGTCAACGAGGACGAGCTGTTCAGCACTCCGTCGCCGCGAATCGTGAGCGCGCTGCTGCGCGCGGGGGCCAATCCGAACCAGCCCAATGCCCGAGGCTGGACGCCGCTGCACCTGGCGGCCTGCATCGAGGACGTGGCGCCGCTGGAGGCGCTGCTCGCGGCGCGCGCGGACCCGCACCTCGCCAACACCGTGGGCTACTACCCCATCGACCTGGCGACGCGCCGTGGCCACACGAAGGTCATCGAGCGGCTGCTCGCGGCCGGAAGCCCCACGCGGGAACAGGCCGCGCGCAAGCGCATGGACGGCATCTGGAAGCAGATTGGCGACTGGGCCGACAAGCACCACCCGGACCATGCCTCGCGGCTGACGGTCAACCGCCCCGCCACGCCCGAGCGGATCGCCGCGCTGGAGAAGCAGGTCGGCAAGGCGCTGCCCTCGGACTTCCGCGCGTTCCTCCAGAAGTTCGGCGGCGGCACCCCGACGTCCCGCGGTTTGTCCATCTCCGAGTACGACGTGTTGACCACGGAGCAGATCCAGGAGCTGTGGAAGGGCCTGCGGGAGCACGTCGACAATGGCGTCTTCAAGAAGGCCCGGCCCCACGAGCTGTCCAAGGACCAGCGGTTCGTGAAGTGGACGTGGTGGCACCCGGGCTGGGTGCCCTTCGCCTCGGACAGTGGCGGCAACCTGTACTGCGTGGACCTGGAGCCCGAGGAGCACGGCAGCGTCGGGCAGGTGATTCGCTGGGAGATCCACGGCGGTCCGCTTGGCCCGTTCGCCGACTCGATGGAGGACTTCTTCGAGGAGTATCTGCGGAAGCTGGAGAGCGGACGCTACGACGCCAGCGAGCTCGAGTGAGCTCGCGGCCCCGGCGTCACCCGCGAGACACCGGGGCATCATCGGCGAGCACCTCGCCGGAGAAGCACACCTCGAGCCCGCCGTACTCCGACGGGCTCAGGGTCAGGGTCCAGCCGTGGGCCTGGGCCACGTCGTGGGCGATGTGCAGCCCGAGCCCCTGCCCCTCCGGCGCGCGCGTGCGGGCCGCGTTGCCACGCGCACCCCGGGCGAGCAGCCGCGCGCGCTCGTCCTCGGGGATGCCGGGCCCGTCGTCGAGGACGCGCAGGTGGAAGCGACCTTCGCGGGTGCTCTCCAGCACCACCGCCACGTGGCCGTCCTCGCGGCCGTGGCGCACGCCATTGCCCACGACGTTGCTCACGGCCTGCTCGATGAGCGTCACGTCGCCGAGCACTCGCACGGGCACGGCGGGAACGCCGCTCTCCAGGGAGATGCGCTGCTGCCGGGCGATGGGCTGGTGACGACCGAGGACCCGGCCCACCACGTCATTGAGGTCCACGGGTACGCGCTGGACGTGGGGCGCGCCGGCCTCCAGCCGCGTCGCCGCGGCGAGGTTGTGGACGAGGGAGGTCAGATAGTGGGCCTCGCTCATCGCGGAGGCCACCTCTGTCGCGGACACGGGCTCGCCGCGCGACACGCGCTGCTGCATCGCGGACAGGTTGCCCTGCAACACCGTGAGCGGCGTCATCACGTCATGCGTGGTGTTGGCCAGGAAGTCACGCAGGCCCTGCTCGCGCGCCTCCTGGTGCGCCATCCGCGCTTGGATCTCCGCGCGAGCCTCCTGGAAGGCGCGCGCCAGGTCGGCGATCTCATCCTGTCCGCGAACGGCCACCGGCTGCGCATAGCCGCTGCGGGCCGAGGCGCGCACGTCCTCGGTGAGCATGCGGATCCTGCGGACCACCGGGCCCAGCGCGAGCACCACCGAGGCCACGACGGTGGAGACCAGCAGGCTCCAGTCCTTGAGCGGCGGCAGGGATAGCACGGAGGGAGGCGGCGGCTCCTCCCGGCGCGCGAGGATGAAGGCACACGGTCCCCCTTCCCACGGCATGCGCAGCAGCACTTCGAGCATGCGCCGTCCGTCCTGCTCGAAGCGGCGCACCACCGTCCCGTCACTCGCCGCGACCCGCATGTCCTCCGACAACACGGGGGCCCTCGGATTGCGTGAGACGAACTGGGCGTCATAGGGGAAGTGCTCGACTCGCGCGGGTGCACGCCCGCCATCACCGTCCGCCGGAGGCGGAGGGCGCCCGTTGTCGAAGAGAGACGGACCGAGGCCATTCGCCGTGGCAGCACCGGAGCGCCCGCGGCCGGCTGGATCATCCGCGAAGGCGGGAGGCCCCGTTCCATCGCCGCCACGAGCCCCGCCCTGACGCGGCGGGCGCCCCTCCGCGTCTTCATCCTGCGCGCGCGGTGGGGGTGGTCGGACAGCCTCGGCACCAAGCCCGCCCTGACGCGGCGGGCGCCCCTCCGCGCCTTCATCCTGCGCGCGCGGTGGGGGTGGTCGGACAGCCTCGGCACCAAGCCCGCCCTGACGCGGCGGGCGCAGCTCCGCGTCCTCATCCTGCGCGCGCGGTGGGGGTGGTCGGCCAACCTCGGCACCAAGCCCGCCCTGTCGCGGCGGGCGCCGCTCCGCCCCCTCATCAAGCGGACGCGGTGGTGGCGGCCGCCCATCCTCCCCACGCCGAGGCGGCGGCGCTCCTCGCTCCGAGGGACGCGGGCGCCACGTCTCCGGCGACGCCTCGCAGCGCGAGCGCTCCACCTGCACGCGCGCCAGCGTAGCGGCCTCGAGCACCTCCTCCTGCGAGCGCTCCCGCAGGGACTTCTGGAAGTACGCCATCGCCACCACGACCGGCAGCGCCGCCGCCATCGCCGTGAGCGCCAGGCGCAAGCGCAGCTTCACGAACCCTCTCCCTCGACCAGCCGGTACCCCACGCCCCACACCGTCTCCACGCACTGCGCCGGCGCCAGCTTCCTGCGCAGCCGCGACACGTGCACGTCCAGCGTCCGCTCCGTCCCCTCGCGCTCCGGATCCAACACGTGCTCCACCAGCCACTGCCGCGTCACCGCCTCACGAGGCCTGCGCGCCAGCGCCGCCAGCACGTCGAACTCCACCCGCGTCAACTCCACGACGCGCCCCTCCACGCGCACCTCGCGCCCCAGGAAGTCCACGCGCAGCGGCCCCAGCTCCAGCACCGACTCCGGCTTCTGCAACACCGGCCGGCGCAGCCGCGCGCGCACCCGCTCGATGAGCTCCTCCGGCCAGAACGGCTTCGTCAGGTAGTCATCCGCGCCCAGCTTCAGCGCCCGCACCTTGTCCAGCGTGTCGTTGCGCGCGCTCAGGATGAGCACCGGCACCTCCGAGAACCCCCGGAGCGCCTTGAGCATGTCCAGCCCGTACGTCCCCGGCAGCATCAGGTCCAGCACCACCAACCCCACGTCGGGGAGCTCGCCGGGCAGCAGCATCCGCCCCTCCGTCCACCACTCCGCCTCGAACCCAGCGCCCTTCAGGTGCTCGACGATCTGCGCGCCCAGCCGGGCGTCGTCCTCCACCAGCAGGATTCGCTCCCCCATCTCCCGCTCGCCTCCTCTCCCTCCCGGTCACCACGGTGCCGTCACGAATGGATGAATGAAGGCCGACAGTACCCGGAGGTTCTTAAGACTCCCTTAACGTGAGGCCTCAGCCGCCCCGCCCGAGCACGTCGGCGAGCTTCTCCAGCGCCAGCCGCGCCCGCGTCTTCACCGTGCCCAACGGATGCCCGGTGCGCTCGGCGATCTCTCGCTGCGACAGCCCCTCGAAGTAGGCCAGCTCCACCACCTCCCGCTGCTCGGGAGGCAGGGTCCGGATCGCCGCGCGCACCCTCACCCGGTCCTGCCCCATTCCCAACGCGTCGTCCGGGGCCAGCGGCGTGGCGCTCGTCGGAGGCGGATGGTGCACCACGCCCTCCGCCACGCGCGCCGCGGTGCCCAGCGAGCGCAGCCGATCGATGGCGCGCGTGCGAGCGATGGTCGTCACCCACGTCTCCAGCCCCCCGCGCTCCGGGTCGAAGTCGCGCGCGCGCCGCCACACCTCCAGGAACGCCTCCTGGAGCACCTCCTCCGCGTCCGCGCGGGAGGGCAGCAGGCGAAGACACGCCGCGAACGCCCGGGAGGCGCAGCGCGCATACACGTCCCGCATGGCGGAGGCGCTGCCCAGGGCCACCTGCTGGAGCAGGGCCCTGTCGGCCGCCGGGTCGCTCGCCCGCTGAGCAGTGGGTGAAGGAAGCGCCATGCCTTTCCCGGATACCGCAACCCGAGGTGCGGATCCCAGCTTCAAGTATGGGCAGCCGGGCACTCAGCCCCTTCGAGTCCACCGGGTGGGCGTCCTCGCCCCCCATCCCTAACGTTCACGAGCCAACGCGGCCGACGCGCCAGTCGTCCTTCATCAACGCACCCCGCGACACGCCGCCCGGCTTCACCCAACCTCAGACCTATAAGGGCCGCGAGCCGATATGAAAGAGCGAATCGGGAGCGTGTTCATCGAGGGAGTCCAGCCGCAGCTCGACGGAGGCCGTCACGCCGTCAAGCGCATCGCCGGGGATAGCCTCACCGTCCGCGCCGACATCTTCAAGGAGGGCCATGACGTCCTCGTCGCCGTCGTCCGCTGGCGCCAGGTCTCCCCTCAACAGGAGCAGACCGACTGGGGCGAGGTCCCCATGCGCCCCCTCGGCAACGACGCCTGGGAGGCCGAGTTCCCCCTGGCTCGCAATGGCCGCTACGAGTACACGATTGAAGCCTGGCCAGATCTCTTCCGGACGTGGACCTCCGAGCTGAAGCGCAAGGTGGACGCGGGCCGGGACGTGAAGAGCGAGCTCTTGGAGGGGGCCGCGCTGCTGGAGGGCGCCGCCGCGCGCGCGAAGCCGGTGGACGCGGACGACGCGCGGGTGCTCACCGAGGCCGCCGTGCGCCTGCGCCAGCCCGCGAGCCCGGACCTCATCGCGGTGGCGCTCGCGCCGGAGCTGGCCACGGTGGCGTCGACCTACCCCGACCGGACGCTGGCCAGGCGCCACGAGCCGATGCTCCAGGTCTTCGCGGACCGGGAGAAGGCGCGCTTCGGGGCCTGGTACGAGTTCTTCCCGCGCTCGGCCAGGCGCGACGGCCGCACGCACGCGACGTTCCAGGACGCGGAAGGCTGGCTGCCGTACATCCAGAAGCTGGGCTTCGACGTGGTGTACCTGCCGCCCATCCACCCCATCGGCCGCACCGCGCGCAAGGGGAAGAACAACAGCCTCAAGGCGGGCCCGGATGACGTGGGCAGCCCGTGGGCCATCGGCGCCGCGGAGGGCGGCCACAAGGCGGTGCACCCCAGCCTGGGCACGCTCGCGGACTTCCGTCACTTCCTGCAGGCCGCGCAGTCGCACGGCATCGAGGTGGCGCTGGACCTGGCCTACCAGTGCTCGCCGGACCACCCGTACGTGAAGGAGCATCCGGAGTGGTTCCAGCGCCGCCCGGACGGCACCATCAAGACGGCGGAGAACCCGCCCAAGCGCTACGAGGACATCGTCAACTTCGACTGGATGGGCCCCGCGCGCGAGTCGCTCTGGGTGGAGTTGGAGTCCGTCGTCCTCCACTGGGTGCAGCAGGGCGTGCGGACCTTCCGCGTGGACAACCCCCACACCAAGCCCATCCAGTTCTGGGAGTGGCTCATCCGCCGCGTGCAGGACCGCCACCCCGACGTGCTCTTCCTGTCGGAGGCCTTCACCCGCCCCAAGGTGATGAAGGCCCTGGGCAAGGTGGGCTTCACCCAGTCGTACACGTACTTCACCTGGCGCAACTTCAAGGGCGAGCTGCAGGACTACCTGGAGGAGATCACCCGCCCGCCCGTGTCCGACTTCTTCCGCGGCAACCTGTGGCCCAACACGCCGGACATCCTGCCGGAGCTGTTGCAGAACGCGGGGCCCGGTGCGTTCCGCCTGCGCGCGGCGCTTGCCGCCACGCTCTCCTCGGTCTACGGGATGTATTGCGGCTTCGAGCTGTGCGAAGGCCGCCCGCTGCCCGGCAAGGAGGAGTATCTGGACTCGGAGAAGTACCAGCTCGTCGCGTGGGACCTGGACCGGCCCGGCAACATCCGGGACTGGATAACGAAGCTCAACTCGGCGCGGCGCACCCAGCCCGCGCTGCACACGTACGACACGCTGCGCTTCTTCGACTCCGACAACGAGCGGGTCCTCTTCTACGGCAAGCGCACGAAGGACGGCACCAGCACGGTGCTGTGCGCGGTGAGCCTGGACCCGTACGCCGCCCAGGAGGCGCTGCTGCGGCTCCCCCTGGACTGGCTGGGCGCGAAGCCCGACGAGACGTATCAGGTGCACGAACTGATGACGGACCAGCGCTCGTTGTGGCAGGGCTCCGACGTCCAGGTGCGCCTGACACCCGAGCAGCCCGCGGCCGTCTGGGCCGTGTACCGCTTCCGTCGCACCGAGCACGCGTTCGACTACTACGAGTGACACCCTGAGAGGCGTATGGAACTGGATCCCCTCTGGTACAAGAAGGCCCTCATCTACGAGCTGCATCTAAGAGCGTTCCACGACTCCAACGGCGACGGCCACGGGGACATCCCGGGCCTCATCGAGAAGCTGCCCTACCTCCAGGACCTGGGGGTCGACTGTCTGTGGATCCTCCCGCACTACCCCTCCCCCCTGCGCGATGACGGCTACGACATCGCGGACTTCTACGGCGTGCATCCGGACTACGGCACGCTCGCGGACTTCCAGCGCATGGTGGACGAGGCGCACAAGCGCGGCATCCGCATCATCACCGAGCTGGTCGTCAACCACACCAGCGACCAGCACCCCTGGTTCCAGGAGGCCCGGAGCGATCCGAAGAGCCCCAAGCGCGACTGGTACGTCTGGAGCGACACCGAGGACAAGTACAAGGGCGCGCGCATCATCTTCACCGACACGGAGCGCTCCAACTGGACGTGGGACCCGGTGGCCAAGCAGTACTTCTGGCACCGCTTCTTCAGCCACCAGCCGGACCTGAACTACGACAACCCCCAGGTGCAGGAAGCCATGCTGGACATCATGCGCTTCTGGCTGAACATGGGCGTGGACGGCTTCCGGTGCGACGCGGTGCCCTACCTCTTCGAGCGCGAGGGCACCAACTGCGAGAACCTCCCGGAGACGCACGCCTTCCTCAAGCGCCTGCGCAAGACGATTGATTCGGAGTACCCGGGGAAGATGCTGCTCGCGGAGGCCAACCAGTGGCCCGCCGACGTGCGCGTCTATTTCGGCGAGGGCGACGAGTTCAACATGGGCTTCCACTTCCCGGTGATGCCGCGCCTGTTCATGGGCGTGCGCCGGGAGGACCGCACCCCCATCGTCGAAATCATGCAGCAGACGCCGGACATCCCGGAGTCGTGTCAGTGGGCCATCTTCCTGCGCAACCACGACGAGCTGACGCTGGAGATGGTGACGGACGAGGACCGGGACTACATGTACCGGGAGTACGCCACCGACCCGCGCATGCGCATCAACCTGGGCATCCGCCGCAGGCTCGCGCCGCTGATGGACAACGGCCGCCGGCGCATCGAGCTGATGCACAGCCTGCTGTTCACCCTGCCCGGCACGCCGGTGATGTACTACGGCGACGAGATCGGCATGGGGGACAACATCTACCTGGGCGACCGCAACGGCGTGCGCACGCCCATGCAGTGGACGGGAGACCGCAACGCGGGCTTCAGCCGGGCGGACTACGCCCGCCTCTACGCGCCCGTCATCGCGGACCCCGTCTACGGCTATCAGTCCATCAACGTCGAATCGCAGGAGCGCGTGAAGTCCAGCCTCCTGCATTGGGTGAAGCGGATGATTCGCATCCGCCAGCGCTACCCGGTGTTCTCGCTGGGGAAGCTGCGGTTCATCTCCCTGGAGAACCGCAAGGTGCTGGCGTTCGTGCGGGAATGGGAGGGCCAGACGGTGCTCGTGGTGTGCAACCTGTCGCGCTTCTCGCAGCCAGCGGTGCTGGACCTGCGCGAGTGGCAGGGCATGGTGCCCGTGGAGTTGATTGGCGACACACCGTTCCCGCGTATCAGTGACCTGCCCTATCAGCTGTCGATGGGGCCCTTCATGTTCCTGTGGTTTCGGCTGGACCAGCCGGTGCCCGGAGGGAGCCGAGCATGACGACCTTGGACCTGACGAAACTGCCCGAACACCTCAAGAGCCAGCGCTGGTTCTCCGGCAAGGCGTGGCCCATCAAGCAGGTCAGCGTGGTGGACCACGCCAACCTGGACGCCACCCCGTGCAACCTGTCGCTCGCCGTGGTGGAGGTCGTCTACGAGTTGGGGCAGCCGGAGCGCTATCTGCTGCCGGTGAAGCCCTCGACGGACGGCATCAAGGACGCGCTCGAGGACGACGGGTGCCTGCGCGCGCTGTTCGACCTCATCCGCGACGGCGCGCAGATTCCCTCCGCCTCCGGCCGCGTGGTGGGCGAGTGGATTGGCGGCCCCGAGGGCCTGCTGGGCCTGCCCTCCCCCCTCCCCGTGCGGCGGCTGCTGGTGGAGCAGAGCAACACGTCGGTGGTGCTCGGAGAGAAGGTCATCGTGAAGATCATCCGCAAGCTCGAGGCGGGCGTGAATCCCGAGTACGAGGTGGGGCGCTTCCTCGCCACGCGCACCTCGTTCCGCGCCACGCCCGTGCTCCTGGGCGCGCTGCGGCTGGAGGGCGCCGCCGGGGCCACGCTCGCGCTGGTGCACCGGTTCGTGCCCGACTCGGTGGACGGCTGGAAGTACACGCTGGAGCGGATGCGCCAGGCGCGGCCGGTGGGCGACCGGTTCCTGAGCGAGATGGAGGAGCTGGGGGCGCGGCTGGGAGACCTGCACCAGGCCTTCGGCTCGGCGCCGCTGGACGACACGGCGTTCGCGCCGGAACCGCTGCTCCAGGAGGACCTGCAGCGCTGGAGCGCGTCCATCGTGGGCGAGCTGGGCGTGACGCTGGCGGAGGCCGGTCGGCTGCATGCGGACCTGGAGAAGCGGCGGGAGCGGCTCATCGAGCACGCGAAGCGGCTCGCGCAGGTGACGCCGTCCGGACAGAAGATCCGCATCCACGGAGATCTGCACCTGGGTCAGGTGCTGCGGGCCAATGACCAGTGGCTCATCTTCGACTTCGAGGGGGAGCCGGCGCGCAGCTTCACGTCCAGGCGGGAGAAGTACAGCCCGCTGCGCGACGTGGCGGGGATGATCCGCTCGTTCGACTACGCGGAGGCCACGGTGGCGCTCGAGGGTGGGACGCCTCGGGGACGGGTGGGCCCCAGCCGCGATGCCTTCCTGTCGGGCTATCGCAAGGCGACCCAGGGAGCGGCCTTCCTGCCCTCGGACGACGCGGCATTCGACACGATGCTGCGCGCGTTCGAGCTGGAGAAGCTCCTGTACGAAGTGAGGTATGAGATGGCGAACCGGCCCGACTGGGTGCGCATCCCCGTCGAGGCCCTCATGCGGATGGAGGAAGGCCAGTGAGGAAGCCCGCGGACAAGGCGCAGGTCGACGCGGAGTTGCAGCGCGTGGTGGAGCTGCGGCACCCGGAGCCCCACTCCGTGCTCGGCATCCATCCGGACGGTGACGGCGTGGTGATTCGTGCCTTCCGCCCGGAGGCCGTGGCCATCCACGTGCTCCCGGAGTTCGGCGGGCGCGTGCCGATGAGCCACCGGCTGGGTGGCGTCTTCGAGGCGCGCGTGAATGGCCGCGACAAGACCTTCGGCTACCTGCTGGAGGTGGAGTACCCCGGCAAGCGTGTCTTCACGCTGAGAGACCCCTACAGCTTCCTGCCCACGCTCGGGGAGATGGACCTGTACTACGCGGGCGAGGGGCGCCACGAGCGGCTCTGGGAGCGGATGGGCGCGCACCTGAGCCACCACAACGGCACGCGCGGCGTGGCCTTCGCGGTGTGGGCGCCCACGGCGGCGGGCGTGTCCGTGGTGGGCGACTTCAACAGCTGGGACGGGCGGCTGCACGCCATGCGGCGCATGGGGGCCTCCGGCATCTGGGAGCTGTTCGTCCCCGAGGTGGGCGAAGGCGCGCGCTACAAGTTCGAGATCCGTCCGGGCCAGGGTGGGCCCCGGGTGTTGAAGTCGGACCCGTTCGCGTTCCGCACGGAGGTGCCGCCGGCGACGGCGTCGGTGGTGCACGACCTGGGGCGGTACGACTGGGGGGACACGCCGTGGTTGGAGACGCGCGCGAAGCACGAGGACGTCGCGCACCAGCCGTGGAGCGTCTACGAGGTGCACCTGGGGAGCTGGCGCCGCGTCGTGGAGGATGGCGACCGGCCGATGACGTACCGGGAGCTGGCGCCCGCGCTGGCGGAGTACGTGAAGTACATGGGCTTCACCCACGTGGAGCTGTTGCCCGTGTCGGAGCATCCGTACGGTGGCTCGTGGGGGTATCAGGTCAGCGGCTACTACGCGCCCACGGCGCGCTTCGGACATCCGGATGACTTCCGGTTCCTGGTGGACCACCTGCACCAGGAGGGCATCGGCGTCATCGTGGACTGGGTGCCGGGGCACTTCCCCCGGGACGCGCATGCGCTGGGCGAGTTCGACGGCACCGCGCTGTACGAGCACGCGGACCCTCGCAAGGGGGCGCAACCGGATTGGGGGACGCTGGTCTTCAACTTCGGCCGCAACGAGGTGCGCAACTTCCTCATCGCGAACGCGCTGTTCTGGATCGAGGAGTACCACATCGACGGACTGCGCGTGGACGCGGTGGCGTCGATGCTCTACCTCGACTACAGCCGCAAGCAGGGCGAGTGGATCCCCAACCGTTGGGGTGGCCGGGAGAACGAGGAGGCCATCCAGTTCCTGCGCGAGCTCAACGACACCGTGCGCCGCAAGCACCCGGGCGTGGTGGTCATCGCCGAGGAGTCCACGGCATGGCCCAAGGTCTCCGCGCCGACGAGCGAGGGCGGCCTGGGCTTCCACTTCAAGTGGAACATGGGGTGGATGCACGACACGCTGTCGTACTTCTCGAAGGACCCCATCTACCGGCAGTACCACCACAACCAGCTGACGTTCGGGCTGCTGTATGCGTTCAGCGAGCACTTCATGTTGCCGCTGAGCCATGACGAGGTGGTGCACGGCAAGGGCAGCCTGTACGGGCGCATGCCGGGAGACCCTTGGCAGAAGCGGGCGAACCTGCGCGCGCTGTTCGCGTGGATGTGGGCGCACCCCGGCAAGAAGCTGCTCTTCATGGGCGGAGAGTTCGGCCAGCCGGCGGAGTGGAACCACGACAAGAGCCTGGACTGGCACCTGACGCAGGACCCGGGGCACGGCGGCATCATGCGTCTGGTGGCGACGCTGAACCGCGTGTACCGGGAGCTGCCGGCGCTGCACGACGCGGACAGCGAGCCGGTGGGGTTCCAGTGGCTGCAGCCGGACTCGGCGGCGTCGAACGTGCTGGCGTTCGTGAGGCGATCACGGCAGCCAGGGCGTCATGTGGTGTGCGTGGCGAATCTGTCGCCCGCGGTGCGTGAGAACTACCGCGTGGGCTTCCCGCTGCACACGAGCTACGCGGAGATCGTCAACTCCGACGCGGGCGAGTTCGGCGGCTCCAACGTGGGGAACCTGGGACAGCTCCACACGGAGCCCACGCCCTGGGATGGGCAGCCGGCGTCCGCGCTGATCACCCTGCCCCCGTTGTCCGTGCTGTGGTTCACGCCGGGCTGAGACTTCCGCGGGCGGCGTGAAGTCCGCGCCGCCCATGAGATGTCTGTGTATTCAACAAATCAATCACAGACAACAAATTTGTGTTTGTGATTAATTTGTCGCGGCCGGAAAACCACTGAACATCGGACCATGTAGGCATTGCCCTCATTCCGGGCGACCTGGGGCCCTCGAAAACCACTAAACATCAGAGCATGTAGGCATTGCCCTTGAAATGGCGTGATTTTCAGGCCACGCCAGGGCACTGATAAAGCGTGCATGTAGGCATGGCGATCAGGATCGCAGGTGATCGCGATCGCAGCCGCACGAGTGCCAGGGACAGGGGTGGAAGACCCACCTGCACTGAGACTCAGTGGGTCGGGATCTTGAGTGATTTCAGGCGGATGTCATTCAACACATGAGAATTGCTGAACAAATCGAGCAGCCCCTGTTACCGCAAGAGCCTGCATGTTTGTTCATGTAGGTACGGCAATTCTGATCCGCGAGTTATCGTGCTCCATCCGCCTTCGCGATCCTCGAACTTCGGGTTGAAAACGAACCTACCAAACGTAAGTTACCAAGAGTACGCAGCGGTCCGCAGGTGACCGTCGTCTGGAGCTTCCGCCATGCATGCCCTCATCGTCGTCGCGCATCCTGAAGAGAAGTCGCTCACCCACGGCATCGCCGCCCGGATAGGGGCTGCTGTGGAGGGTGCGGGGCATACGTTCGAGCTCGCAGACCTGTCAGCGGAGGGGTTTGATCCGCGGTTCAGCGAGGCGGACCTGGCGGTGCATCGCAGACAGGAGACGCCGCCGCAGGATGTCCTGGTCGAGCAGGCGCGAATCGACCGCGCGGACACGTTGGTGTTGGTCTACCCCGTGTATTGGTGGTCGATGCCGGCGTTGTTGAAGGGGTGGATCGATCGGGTGTTCTCGAACGGGTGGGCGTTCGACTTCGGGTTGAACACGGGGTTGGAGAAGAAGTTGAGGCACCTGAAGGTGCACCTGGTCGCCATCGCCGGCGCGGACCTGCGGACCTATGCGCGGCACGGGTACTTCGGGGCGATGAAGACGCAGATCGACCACGGCATCTTCGACTACTGCGGAGCGAAGGTCGTCACCTCGGAGCTGCTGGTCGACTCGGAGACCCAGGACCCCAAGGTCCACCTGAAGACCGCGCATGCACTGGGGACGAAGCTCTTCGGCGCCACGGAGCAGGCACGCGGCGCGGATGCCGCCTGAATGAGCGTGGGTCGACAGCAGCCCTTCGACCCAGCAACAAGTCCAGTGGGAGACAATTTCATGACTAGCTAGTATTTCACGATCCCTGGCGACGACGCACGCTCTCGAATGGGGAGCCTTCGCCAAGAGGACTTTGGATGCTGCCACGATGGTCGATCCCCCTAATCCTCGTGCTGTTGTCTGCATGCAGCGGCACCACGAGGTCCGTTCGACTCCAGACGGGCCGTGATGCCCCCATCCTCCTGACGCCACGCGGCGCCGGGGCCGCGCCGGTTGAAGTGGATGAGGACGACTTCGTTGACGCCATGAAGAGGCTGTCGCGCGGCGTGCGGCTGCCAAGTCATCCCCAGGAAGCAGCTCGGCGATTGTTCGAGATGGATGCGCGCAGCGGCACGTACCTGTACGAGCCACGTGGGCACCGCGTCATCCCGCTGGGACCAAGCGAGCATCTGGAGAGCGAACAACCCGCCCCAGAAGTCGCGCTGACACGCGCCTACCTGCGCTGGTGCGAACGTACGAACAAACCCAGCGATTGCCTGAGCATCCTGACAGAGAACCCCACCGTCACTGGAGATGGTCGTTACGCCCTTGCCATGGCGCAGGCCCAGGGGGCCGTGTGGGACGAGATGATGGACGCCTTCGAGGACATGGCCGATCCCCAGGCCGTGATGTCGGCGGTCCTTTGGACATGGACCACGTACTGCATCCTGCTCACGGTTCCCGAGCCCTTCTCGAAGGGTGTGGCCGCGGTGATGACTGCCTCGCTCATTGCCTACGTAGGGCTCGACACGTTCTGGAGTCTCATCGTCGGTTTCAAGCAATTGATGGCGGAGGCGGAGCGAGCGACCACGTTCGACGAACTCCGCGAGGCGGGAATGCGATACGGCCAGGTCATGGGCCGCAACGCGGCGCGCGCGTTCGCCATGCTGGCCATGGCGGCCATCGGAAACACGGCGGCGGGTCTGGGCTCGAAGGTGTCAGGGCTCCCAGCCGCCGCGCAGGCAGCGGTGCAGGCCGAAGCACAGGTGGGAATCCGGCTCGCTGCGGTCGCTGAAGTCAGCGCGGTGGCGGTGAGCGCCGAAACCGTCACCATCGCCCTCGCCCCCGGCGCCGTGGCCATGGCGGTGAGTGGCACTAGCGCAGGCACGGCCACCAAGGTCCAGCCGGCGGGCTACAGGGCCTGGGGGTCGTACAGCGGCTTCAAGAAGGCCATGGGCCCGGCGGGAAAAGACAAGGAGTGGCACCACATCGTCGAGCAGACCCCAGGAAACGTGAATCGCTTCGGGCCCCAGGCGCTTCACAACACCGAGAACGTCATCCCGATGGACAAGCTCCTGCACACGGACGTCAGCGCGTTCTTCTCTTCGATTCGACGCGATATTACGGGCTCGCCATTGACCGTACGGCAATGGTTGAGCACACAGTCGTACGGGGCCCAGCGTGATTTTGGACTGCTGGCCATCGAGAACGTGGCGAAGGGGCTCTGGTGATGGACCTGGAAAAGCTCGTCGAGGAATTCGCGCTGAACGTGGCGGCGCAGAACGAAGCCATCTTCCGGGGAGACGCCAAGACGGGGAACAAGCACGCCAGGAAGTACGGTGCTGCCGTCGATACGTTGCTGTCTCACGGAGATAAAGGGCGCGATGCGCTTCTCGTCCTGCTCAAGCACGAACGAATGGATGTGCGAGTGATGGCTGCTGCCCATTTGCTCCGCTATCGAACGGCCGAGGCCAAAGCGGTCTTGGAAGAGGCCGCCAAGGGAAAGGGGCTTGTCCCCTTCGGAGCGCAGCAGGCCTTGAAGCGATGGGAAGAAGGAACCTGGGCGCTCGACCCGGGGTAGCCACCTACCGTCATGAACGGTGAGGCGAGGGCCCTGTAGCCCCCGCCCCCATGCCCCGAGGTGCGATGCCTCCGACGGCTCTCGTTCAGACTCACGCCGATTCACGAAGCGACATCAGCAGCACCCGATCCCAACTCGGCTCCACGCTCGAAGCCGCCGCGAGCAGCGCGAGCGCGATGCCCGCCGTTCCCTCCAACAGCCCAGGGCGATCCACCCACGAGGGCACACCCCGCGCATCCTGCCCCCAGAAGGCAAAGCCCCCGACTCCCCTCCCCGGCTGCCCGAAGCGCAGCGCATGCTCCAGCCACCGCCGCGCCGTGCTCGCGAAGAGCTCCTCCCCCGTGGCCTGATGAAACCGGTTGTAGATGTGGAGAAGCCCCGCCGCGCCATGGCACAACGGCGCATCCTTCACCCCGGAGTCCTCCAGCGGGCGCCTCGCGGCCTCACGCGCCATGTCCAGCGCCTCGGCCGCCCAGCCAGGCTCCCCCACGGCACTCGCCGCCGTGAACAGCACCAGCGACACGCCCGGATCTCCGTAGCACCACGCGGCGCGAGTGGGTTGCGGCGTCTTGCCAGCAACAACCCCGTGCGGAAATCGTCGCCCCACGAGTGGCAGTCGCTGCGCCATCACCCAGGACCACACACCGTCCAACAATCCCCGGGCCTCTGACTCCGCCACCCCAGCCCTCACGGCCCCCGCCAACACCGCGATGACGCCCGGCACACCATGTGCCACGCCCAGGTCGTGCCCCCCCTCGGGCGACTCGCGCCGCCAGGTCTCTCCCAGTCGAGCGACCACACCCTCCAGGCAACGCCGTGCATCCGCCCGGGGCAAACGTTCCAACGCATACACCCCCAACCCCACCAACCCCGAGAGCAGCTCCACGGGCCCCGTCCAGGGAGCCACGGCCAGCCGCTGGGCCAGCGCCGCGTCCACCTCCTCCAACGCGTCGCCGCCCTCCCCCAGGTGCTCCAACGCCCACGCCACCCCGCTCACACCCGAATGCAGCGACATCCCCATGGGACGTGACGCCACCGCCTCCATCGCGTCATCCAGCAGCCCCCGCGCCAACCCCGCGTGATGCGCGGACGCGGCCACCTTGTCCATCCAGGCGAACAGCAGCGCCAGGCCCGAGTCTCCAGACGCCAGCGATGCATCCGGAACACGCTGCGAGAGGGACTCCTCGATCGCCCGAGCCAACCCCTGAACGACCTGGAGCACCTCTTCCTGAAGCGCCCCTGCCACCAGGGGCCGCCAACTCGCGGAGCAGTCCATGTCTCCGTTCATGTTTCATGTCTCAAGACGTCACGCGCCACAAAACCCATCACAGACAGGCGCGCCGAGTCTGAAACACCCCAGACCTGATACATTCTCGACCCAGCTCGCGCGACAGGGTGCCCAGCCAACCACGGGCTGACCGGGCACCCCAGGCCTTCGACTCCCGCGTCACGGTGAGCACCGCGACACGGAAAGACGACTACGGATCGACCTGACCAGCCACCTCGGGAGAGGTCTCGATCACACCGCACTTGCCCGAGGGGAAGTTGGTGTAGGGGTTGGTGGTGCCGGTGCCACCGACAACGCCATCCAGCATCTGGAGCGCACCCTCGTCCATGGAGCGCAGCGTCTCGCGGTGAAGGGTGAGCTTGCGCTTCGCGACGACCGTCTTCTTCGGCTCGTTCACAAGAACTCCTGATCAGTGAGGGGGATGACGACACGGGTTTCACGTCACGAAACATGACGCGGTGCAGAATCCGTCACGACAACCTTCCGTGGCGGACAGCTTGACTCCTAACTCAAACAATCAAGTCAAGAAAAGGTGGGTCATAAAGAAATGGGCGGATTGACGGATGACGCGCACATCCATTATCCGGAGACTCGCGACACAGTCCGTCACCTTGAGACATCCTTGACCGCCGCCGATGCTCGCTCCCCCTCCGTGCGGAGGGCTCCCTTCCGACACGACGGCTTCCTGGCCATCCGCACGCCCCTGCTTCCGCTGGACGTGCTGGTGGAGTGGGCGCGCGGACTCGAGGCGCCGGGAGCCCGACCCGAGGACCTCGAAGCGGCGCTGGCACGGGATCGCGTGCTGCTGCGCCAACGCCTGCGCGCGCACGTGGAGGATCCGCTGGTGCGCGAGGCGCTGTTCATCGCCTCGCCCTCGTTGATGGACAGCCTGTCGACATGGCTGGAGTCACCCGGGTCCGAAGCGGGCCAGAAGGTGGAGCACACCCTGGTGCGCTACCTGGCGCGCATGGCCGGTCGCGCCACCCCGTTCGGCCTGTTCGCGGGCCACGCCGTGGGCGACCTGGGTGAGACCGCGTCGCTGCGCATCCAGGGGCGCACCGGTGTGCGCCGTCACACGCGGCTGGACATGGACTACGTGAGCGCCCTGGTGTCTCACGTATCGCGGGAGCCGGAGGTTCGACGCGCGCTCCGCTACGTCCCCAACTCCAGCCTGTATCGTGCCGGTGGCCAGCTTCGCTACATGGAGTCCCGGCTGAACGGCCGCGAGCGCTCGTATCACCTGGTCGCGGTGGAGCCCGAACCCCACCTGGAGACCACCCTGGAGAAGGCCCGCGGTGGCGCGCCACTCGCGACGTTGGCCAACGCGCTGGTCTCGACCGAGGGTGTCTCCGAGGAGGAGGCCCTCGAGTATCTGGAGAGCCTGGTGCAGGCGCAGCTGCTGGTGAGCACGTGGGCGCCCGTCGTCACCGGCCCCGAGCCCCTGCCTTCGCTGCTGGAGTCCGCGCGGGACCTCCCCGCGCTGTCGACCGTGAGCGAGCGACTCACGCAGGTCACCACCACGCTGACCGACCTGGACTCGAGGCCTCCGGGCCTGCCGCCGGAGACCTACCGCGAAGTCGCCAGGACGCTCGAGGCATTGCCGGTCCCCGTGGAGCTGTCGCGCCTGTTCCAGGTGGACATGTTCCGCCCCGCGCACGAGGTGCGTCTGCCGCGTCGCGTGTTGGACGAGGTGGTGCGAGGCGTGACGCTGCTCCAGCGCATCTCTCCCGCGGCGGGAGAAGGAACCGCCCTGGGCCGTTTCCGCCAGCGCCTGCTGGAACGCTACGAGGGACGTCCAGTGCCGCTGCTGGAGGCCCTGGATGAAGAGAGCGGCGTCGGCTTCATGACGTCACGAGGTCCGGGCGCGGGCACCGGCCCGCTGCTCGCGGGCTTCTTCTTCCCCGGCAAGGGTGGACAGGAGGGCCCCCGGTGGGAGCCGCGCTGGACACACCTGCTCCACCGGCTGGAGTCCGTACGCCGCTCGGGTGCGGTGGAGCTGGTGCTGGACGAGTCGGACCTCCAGGCCCTGGAAGCCCGCCGCCCTGCGCGGCTGCCGGAGTCCTTCGGCGTGGTGGGCACGGTGCTGGCGGATTCACCGGAGGCCGTGGAGGCGGGGCGCTTCCGCTTCCTGCTGGAGAACGTGCATGGCCCCTCGGGAGCGCTCTACCTGGGGCGCTTCTGCCATGGGGACAAGGAGCTGGAAGCCGCGGTGCGGCGCTACCTGCAGGCCGAGGAGGCCCTGCGACCCGACGCCCTGTTCGCGGAGGTGGTGCACATGCCCGAGGGCCGCGTGGGCAACATCCTCTGCCGCCCCGCGCTGCGAGAGCACGACCTGGTCTTCCTCGGCCGCTCCGGTCTGCCGGAGTCGTCGCAGCTCCCGATGACGGACCTGTGGGTGTCGGTGGAGGGCCACCGCATCGTGCTGCGCTCGGGCCGAGAGGGCCGCGAGGTCGTGCCGCGCTTGACGAACGCGCACAACTTCGGTGCTCGCGGCCTGGGGGCCTACCGCTTCCTGGGCGCGCTGCAATCCCAGGACGTCGACGCGCTCCGATTCGAGTGGGGGCCCTTGTCGGATGCGCCCTTCCTTCCGCGAGTGGCGCACGGACGACTGGTGCTGTCGCCCGCAACGTGGCGCGTGCGCGGCGACACGCTGAAGGCCTGGGGCGCGGCGCGAGGCGTGGCGCGCTTCGAGGCCGTGCAGCGCCATCGCGACGAGGCGCGCCTGCCGCGCTGGGTCTGCCTGAGTGACGCGGACAACCAGCTCCCCGTGGACCTGGACAACGTGCTGAGCGTCGAGTCCCTGGTGCAGGTGGTGAAGGCCCGCCCGTACGCGACGCTGGAGGAGCTGCTGCCCGGCCCCGGAGACGTGTGCATCGAGGGCGAGACCGGCCGCTATTCACACGAGGTGGTCATCCCCTTCCTCCGTCACGCGGCGGAGCCCCCTCGGCCCGCCACGAGGAGCACCGTCGAGTCGTCCGGGATGCGCACCTTCCCGCCCGGCTCGGAGTGGCTGTACGTGAAGCTGTACGGCGGCACCGGCACGCTGGACCGACTGCTGCGCACCACGTTGGGCGAGGCGATCCGCGCGGCGGTGGCCAGCGGCGCGTCGGACCGGTGGTTCTTCATCCGCTATCACGACCCCGAGCCCCACGTGCGGCTGCGCTTCCACGGCGCACCGCGGCGACTGGACACCGAGGTGTGGCCCCTGCTGCGCGACGCCTGTGCGCGGGCGCTCGCCTCGGGTGAAGCGTGGCGGCTGCAAATCGACACCTATGAGCGCGAGGTGGAGCGCTACGGAGGCCCGGCCGGAATGGAGGCTTGCGAGGCGGCATTCCAGGCGGACAGCGAGGCGGTCCTCGCCATGCTGGAGGCATACCCCGGCGACGCGGGCGCGGAGACGCGGTGGCGTCTGGGCGTGAAGGGCCTGGATGCGCTGCTCGAGGACCTGGGGATGGACCTCGACGCGAAGCTGGAGGTGATGCAGCGACTTCGCCGGAGCTTCGGCGCCGAGTTCAAGGTGGAGCGACACTTCGAGGCGCAGCTGAGCACCCGGTTCCGCAAGGAGGCTCGCGCGTTGGAGGCGCTGCTCCAGACGCCCCACGATACGGAGGGCCCCTGGCGGCCAGGGCTGCGCGCCCTCCAGCGCCGGAGCGAAGCGATGCGTCCCGTGGTCGAGCACCTGCGACACGCCCAATCGGAAGGCCGGCTCTCCGGGAAGGTGGAGGCGCTGGCGGAGAGCCTCCTGCACATGCACGTCAACCGGCTGTTGCCCGCGGACCAGCGCGCGCAGGAGCTCATCCTTTATGACTTCCTGACGCGCCTGTATCGTTCGCGCCGGGCACGGACGATGAAGACATGAGCGACGTACAGCCGCCCCCGCAGAAGCTCTTCCGACAAGAGGCGCTGGAGCATCACGCCCGGCCCGAGGCCCGAGGCGCGCTCCTGCGCATCACGCCAGGGTGGACCCACGCCGTCTGGTGGCTGGTGGTCGCGCTCGTCGTGGTGGGCGGCGTGGGCCTCGCGTTGGTGGACATCAACGACTACGCGCGGGGTCCGGTGCTGGTACGCATCAAGGGCATGGAGGAGGTCACCTCCACCGCCGGTGGCCGCGTCAGTCGGGTCCTGGTGCGCCGGGGCGAACAAGTGCGCGCGGGCCAGCCCCTGGTGGAGCTGTACGCGGGGGGCGAGACGGCGGACCGGGAGCGGATGAAGGAGGAGTTCCGCTCGCGTCTCGCCATGTGGCTGCTGGAGCCACTCAATGTCGACTCCAGGCAGGCCCTGACCACGCTCCGGGCCCAGCTCGAGCTGACCGAGGCCCGGATGGGTGAGCGCGTGCTGAAGGCCCCTTGTGATGGACAGGTGGGCGAGGTGCGCGTGCGCGAGCAGCAGTTCCTCACCGCGGGCGAGATCGTCGTGTCGCTGGTGCGCGGCGGCGCGGAGGCCTGGGCCGTGGCCCTGGTGCCCGGACAGTACCGTCCCATGCTGCGCCCCGGACAGCCGCTGCGCATGGAGCTCACCGGCTTTCCGTACGCGTGGCAGTCGCTCCAGGTCGCCTCCGTCAGCGACGAGCTGGTGGGCCCCGCCGAGGTGCGCCGCTACCTGGGGCCCGGCGTCGGGGACGCCATCACCGTGGACGACGGCCCCGTGGTGCTGGTGGAGGCCCGGCTGCCCCGGGAGACCTTCGAGTCGGATGGCGAGACCTACGCGTACCACCCCGGCATGGCCGGAGAAGCCTGGGTGAAGGTGCGCGCGCGCAATGGTTGGCTGACGCTGCTGCCGGTGCTGGAGCTGCTCGGGAAGCAACGTGACTGAGCCCACCCCACCCCCCTCGTTCCTCGAGCGCTTCCCCGCGCTGCAGCGGCTGGGCGCGCGCTTCAGCCGGCGCCGCATCCCCGTCGTCACGCAGATGGCGTCCACGGACTGCGGCGCGGCGTGCCTCGCCATGGTGCTGGGCTACTGGGGCCGCCACGTGAAGCTGGATGAGGTGCACGCGGCCGCGGGCCTCTCCATCCGGGGCATCTCCGCCCGCGCCATCCTGGAGGCCGGCCGGCGCTTCGACCTGGTGGGCCGCGCGGCCCAGGTCGACATGGACCAGCTCGACCTGCTGGAGCCGGGCGCGGTGCTGCACTGGGAGTTCCGTCACTTCATCGTCTTCGAGCGCCTGACGCGCGCGGGCGTGGAGGTGGTGGACCCGGCCTTCGGTCGGCGCCGTGTTCCGCTGGAGCAGTTCCGCAAGTCCTTCACCGGCGTGGCGCTGCTCTTCGAGCCCTCGGAGACCTTCGAGACGGCGGCGCCGCGTCGAGGACCCAATCGATACCTGCACCTGCTGCTGGAGGAGCGCCCCGCGTTGCTGCGCGTGGCGGTGATGTCGCTGCTGCTCCAGCTGTTCGCCCTGGCGCTGCCGTCGCTGACGGGCGCGGTGGTGGACCGGGTGGTGCCGGCCGGAGACGTGCCGCTGCTCGCCACGCTGGGCGCGGGGATGGCCGCGCTGGTGGGCTTCCAGTTCCTCTCGTCGCTCGTGCGCGCGCACCTGCTCCTGCAACTGCGCACGCACCTGGATGCGCGGCTGACGCTGGGCTTCCTGGACCACCTGGTGCACCTGCCGTTCTCGTTCTTCCAGCTGCGCTCGGCGGGCGACCTGATGAACCGCCTGAACAGCAACACCACGGTGCGCGAGCTGCTCACCGCGGGCACGCTGTCCGGGCTGTTGGATGGCAGCCTGGTGCTGCTCTACCTGGGGCTCCTGTTCGCCGGCAGCGCGAAGATGGGCGCGCTGGTGACGGTGCTCGCCCTGTTGCAAGGCGCGGTGTTCCTCTTCTCCAGCCGACGTCAGCGCGAGCTGATGGCGCAGAACCTGGAGGTGAGCGCGTCGGCGCAGAACTACGAGGTGGAGCTGTTCACGGGCGTGCAGACGCTGAAGGCGATGGGGCTGGAGGACCGCGCGGTGCAGCACTGGTCCAACCTCTACGTGGACGTGCTCAATGTGTCGCTGGAGCGCGGCCGGGTGTCGGCGCTCACGGACTCGCTGACCGCGACGCTGCGGATGGCGTCGCCGCTGATGGTGATGGGGTTGGGGGCGCTGCTGGTGATGGAGGGGCAGCTCACGCTCGGACAGATGCTGGCGCTCAACGCCCTGGCGGCGGGCTTCCTGCTGCCCGTCTCGAACCTGGTGACGACGGCGTTCCAGCTCCAGCTCGTGGGCAGCTATCTGGCACGCGTGGACGACGTGCTGGAGTCACCCGCCGAGCAGCTCCCGGGAGAGCGTCGCCGCAGCCACGAGGTGGCGGGGTGCATCCAGGTGGAGGGCGTGTCGTTCCGCTACGGGCCCCACTCGCCGCTGGTGGTGCGGGACGTGTCGGTCACCATCGAGCCGGGACAGTTCGTGGCCATCGTCGGCGCGTCGGGCGCGGGCAAGTCCAGCCTCGCGCACCTGCTGCTGGGGTTGTACCTGCCCAGCTCGGGCACCATCCGCTACGACGGCGTGCCCCTCCAGGACCTGGACCTCAAGGAGCTGCGGCGGCAGCTGGGAGTGGTGCTGCAGAACCCCTCGCTGTTCCGAGGCGACGTGCGTCGCAACATCGCCTATTCGGACCCGCAGCTGCCAATGGAGACCGTGCAGGAGGCGGCGCGCCGCGCGCAGGTGCATGCCGACATCGTCGCCATGCCCATGGGCTACGAGACGGTGCTGAGCGAGATGGGCTCCTCGCTGTCCGGAGGCCAGCGGCAGCGACTGGCGCTTGCGCGCGCGCTGGCTGCCAACCCCTCCATCCTCCTGCTGGACGAGGCGACGAATGCCCTGGATGCCCGGACGGAGCGGGCGGTACAGGACGCGCTGGCGGAGCTGCGCTGCACGCGGGTGGTCATCGCCCATCGGCTGAGCACCGTGCGCGAGGCGGACCTCATCCTGGTGATGAAGAACGGCCAGCTGGTGGAACAGGGAACGCATGCCGCGCTGATGGAGAAGCGCGGAGATTACTTCGAGCTGGTGTCCTCGCAGGACCGTCCCCACCAGGCCGCGGGGTAGCCGCATGCGCTTCGCGCCGGACGTCATCCTGGACCTCACGCCGCTGCCGGACAGGGTGGGCGCAGTGCCGTTCACCGAGCTGTTGGACGGGCTGCTGCGTGAGGGCTTCGACCCCGAGGGCTCGCGGCGGGTGCTGGAAGCGGCGCAAGCGAGACTGGGGCCGAGGCTGCTGCGTCCCCAGGGCGTGGACGACGGTGGCTTCCTGGTGGAGTCACCGGTGCTCTTCCCCGAGCAGGGTGCCTGGTGGTGGGTGCTCCAGCAGGGCGAGGAGCGCTGGCGCACGCGGCTGGCCGTGGAGGACGTGCCGGCGGTAGCCGGGTTCCTGCGCGCCACGGCGCTCGCCTCGACCTTGGAGGAGGTGCGCGAGGCGTGGCCCTTCGATGAGGCGGGCTGGCGTGACTCGCTCTTCGCCGCGGGGCCGCACCCCGCGCCCTGGGTGGAGCCCTCCGGTCCGGGCATCTACCGACGCGAGCATGCGAGTGTGCTCATCCGCTCGCGGACGACGTCGGTGCTGGTGGACCCGATTCCGCTCCAGCGGCGGATGAATCACGTCGGACTGGCACCGGGAAACCTGGCCCACGGGCCCCCCGACGCGTTGGCCATCACCCATGGGCATGTGGACCACTGGCACGTGCCGTCGATGCTGTCGCACCTGACGGACGCGAGCGTGCCGGTGCTGGTGCCGCGCGTGCCTCGCCCCAACCTGCTGACGATGCAGGACTTCGCCCAGGTGCTGGGCACGTGTGGCCAGCGCGCCCTGGCGCCCCAGTGGGGTGAGACGGTGCACGTGGGGGACATCCGCGTGGACGTGCTGCCCTTCTACGGCGAGCAGCCGTCGTCGGACGGTCCGCCGCTCGCCGAGGGGTTGCGGAGCTGGGGCAACTGCTACCGCTTCACCACCGAGGACTTCAGCTGCCTGTTGCTGGTGGACAGCGGGACGGACCCGGAGGGACGGATGGAGGCGGTGGTCGAGCGCTCGCGCCGGGAGCTGGGGCCGGTCGACGCGGTGCTCTCGTGCCAGCGTGAGTTCCTCTCGCCTTTCTTCGGAGGACTGAGTCACTACTGGGCCGCGCTGCCCTGGACGAGGCTGCGCGAGCTGTACGCGGACCACCTGGCCGGACGGCTGCGCAGTGCCACGGCCGGGCCCGCGGGAGTGGCCCAGGTGTGCGCCGCCGCCGGAGCACGTTGGTTCCTGCCCTACGCGAACGGCTTCGAGGGCGTGGGCCGAGCCATCCAGGACGTCGGCTGGGGACTGGGCGAGCCGTCCGAGGCCGCCTGCGGCGCGGCGGTGCGCGACCACCTGAAGGTCTTGGGCGTCGGCACGAAGGTGTTGGACTGGAGCCCCGGGGACGTGGCGCGCTTCGAGCGCGGCGAGCTGCGGTTGGACGCCGCGCGCTGACGCCCGGGCTCAAGGCGTGGTCACGACACGGCCTCGCGCACGGGGGCCGGGCTGGAGGTACACCTCCGCGACCAGTCCACTGGCCAGCTGGCTGCGCAGCGCCTCGGACACCTGGAGCAAGGCCTCGGCCTTCTGATGGCGCGAGGAGAGGTCCACCTCGGGCGACAACCGGTCAACGACGGCGGTCAGCTCCAGATTCACCGCGGGCAGGCGCACCCGCACGGTGTCACCGGGACGCACGCTTGGAGCCAGCTGCTCCGGGATGGCGAAGCGCAATCGCATCTGTTCGCTCACCAGCCTGAGCACGGGCATGCCCATGCTCACGCGCATGCCCGGTGTGAGGTACTGCTCGGTGACCGTCCCGGTGAAGGGGGCCTTCAACCGGGCCACGTTCACGTCGCGCTCGGCCTGCGCCGCGCGGGCCGTGGTCGAGGCCAGCTGGGCCTGCGCCAGTTGGAGGTCCGCCTCCGCCAGCGCCACGTCGTTCTGCGCCGTCTCCTCGGCCTGAGCGGCGGAGAAGTCCCGGATGCGCTGCTCGCGCGCGAGTCGTTGCTTGGCCTGGGCAACGACCAGCACGGCCCGGTGCACGACGGCCTCCGACGCGCGCATGTTGGCCTGACGCGTGCCCAGCTCCAGCCGGAGGGGCTCCGCGTCCAGCGCGGCGACGACCTCGCCCGCTTGCACGCGCTGCCCCAGGTGGGCCTTGACCTCGCTCAGCTGGCCTTCCACCGCGAACACCAGGTCCAGCACCTGACTGGCCACCACGACGCCCAGCAGCGGACGCGGCGCGGAGAGCACCTGCTCCTTGGGGCCCGGCTCCGAAGTCTGCGCCAGGGCACTCGCGCAGGACAGCCACAACAGTCCCGCCAGCGCCCTTCCCTGTCCGAACCTCATCGAATGCCTGGAGCCCATGCCGTTCGCCCAGTGTAGTCCATGCGGCGGGCTTGGGCAGTGGGGCAGGCGTGACGCCTCAGCTCTTGGCCTGATACAGCGCGATGATGTCGTGGATCTGGTCCGTGACGTGCCGCAGCCCGTCCGCGGCCGCGTGCGTGGTCTCCAGGCGGGCCATCGAGGTCCGCATCAGCTCCGTCTGGTCCGACACCGCGTTGAAGATCTGCGCGACGCCCGCGGACTGCTGACTCACCACCGCGGAGATCTGCCGGACCGAGTCCGCGTTGTTCTTCACCAGCGCGGACAACGTCTTCAGCTGCTCGCCGGAGTCACGGATGCTCTCGATGCCTCGACTCATGCGCTCGCCGCCCTGTCGGGTGATCTCCACCACGCCCTGGATGCGCGTGCGCGTCTCCCCGAGCACCACCCTCACCTGCTGCGTCGCCGCCACCGACTGCCCGGCCAGCCCGCGAATCTCCCGCGCCACCACCGAGAACCCCCGCCCCGCTTCGCCCGAGCGGGCCGCCTCGATGGCCGCGTTGATGGCCAGCACATTCGACTGGTCCGCCAGGTCCTGCACCGAGCGGGTGATGCCCGCGATGCGGTCCGTGTGCGCCCCCAGCGACCGGACGCGCTCGGTGAGGTCCTCGGTCTGCTCGCGCAGCGCGGCCAGCCCCTCCACGCTCTTGCCGATGGCGGCCTCCACCGCCTCGCCCATGTTCCCGGCCTCCGCCGTGGTCTCCATCATCCGCGTCGCCTGCTGCGAGGCCACCAGCGACGTCTGGCGGATCTCCTCCGCCGTCACCCGCGTCTCCTCCAGCGCCCCCGCCTGTCGGGCCAGCTCCCGGCGCTGCTCCGCCGTCGCCTGCGTCAGGGTCCGCATGGAGTCCCGCAGCGCATCCGCCGACTCCATCAGCGGCCGCACCACCCGCTCCTCCACCGCGCGCCGCGACAACTCCAGCAGCGCCTCCCGCCGCGCCGCGTCCCGCATCTCCCGCTGCCCCTGCACACAGGACGCGATGAGGAAGAGGTCCTCGAACACCACCCACGCCGTGTGCTCCAGCCAGCGCCAGGACTCCAGCGCGTGAATCCCGAAGAGCGACTCCGGCCAGAACGCCCCGCGCAGGAAGTGGTCCGCCGCCACCACGCCGCTGAACGTCAGCAGCACCCGCCAGTCGCGGTAGATGGCCAGCAGCGCCAGGGAGCCGAAGATGTGGAAGTGGGTCTCGATGCGGCCGCCCATCAGGTGGATGAGCAAGCCGGACATCAACGCCTGTCCCACCGCGATGACATGGCGCGTGGAGGCCCGCCCCGACCGCGTCAGCGCCAGGGTGACGGGCAGTGCGCCGAAGAGCAGGCCCAGCCAGACGGCGGCCTCGACATGGAAGTGGACCGAGCTCTCGAGCCCCGCCCAGGCCCTGGGGGAGATGGTCAGCGCCGCGACGATACTGCCCAGCCACTGCAAGACCATCAACGCCGCGAACGTCCGGTCCGTGCGGCGGCTCAATGCCAGACTTTGTTTCGCGTGGAGCTGTTGAGACAGCGTGGCGAGCTCCGCCTCGGAAACCTGGATCCTCATCGTGGCGAAGCCCCCGTGACCTGTGAAGGTGTTCTCAACGCACAGCCGAAGACCGGCGACTCGGAGCGCTCGGCCTCTCCCGATGACACCAACGCGCGCAGGGCCAGTCCCCCAGGACTGTCCCCCTCATGTCCGCGCGCGGAGGTGATGCCACCGCTGAAGCGCTCCGTGCCATCCGGCGCGTAGAGCACCACGTGGCCGGAGGTCACCGCGCCCAGCTCCCGCGCCACCTGCCCGTCCACGTCCGCCAGCACCTCCACGCCCGGCAAGGCCCGCGAGCGCTCCCACAGCTCCGACTGGACGAAGCCCTCGGGCGCCTCGCGGGGCGCCCAGATGTAGACCCGCGTCACCAGCCGCGCCCCCGCGAAGTGCACCAGCTTCCCCAGCTCCGTCAGCGTCGCGCGCGAGCACGCGCACTGCGGGTGGAGGAAGACGAGCAGCGCCCAGTCGCCTGGGCCACGCGCGAGCCCCAGCGACTCCGGCAGCCTCGCGGGCGGCAGGGAACGCTCACCCGCGGCGTTCGCGTAGCGCCACAGCAGGCCCATTCCCGCGATACAGGCCACGAGCCACGCGCCCACCAGACATGCCAGGACACCCGGCCGCCCCACACGATGTCTCAACCCGACCTGGGTGGAGTCCCGGGCTGATACAGCCACGGCGGGGGGTGGGTCATCCTGGACGGCCATTCTTGGCCATGCTGGAGAAATCCCGTGGATGTGGCAACCGTATTTCAGAGGAAGCAGGCATTGAGCCGCAAGGCCTGCGCATTCTCATTAATACATGTAAATCTGTATCAACCCGCCAGTGTCGTCGCCCGCCGCGACGCCTCGCTCGGCCATCGCGGGACACCGACACCCACGCACATCCAGGGCCGCCCTACTTCACGCGTGGTATGGGGACGCAGCCGCGTCTGGACGAAACGCACGCCTCGGAGCCGCCCTGGGTTCGCCTTCGGGTCCCCGTACTGGCCACGCGCTTGCAGCCATTCACTGCCTGTGTCGCCAGGCACTGCGCGGCGGGGGCGCACGCGACCCGTCATCTCCCCTGGGATCAGGACCGTGAACCCATGCGAAATGAACCGTCCATCTCGGACATGATTCAGCAGAACGCCATCAGTCATCGACTGATGAACCAAAGCCGCTACGGAGGCGGCAGGATATGTTTTGCCTTCTCGTGTCGCTGGGCCCGGGAAATCATGGCATCGGCCGTCTGGATGAACTGGTCGCTCAAGCAGACCCCGGATCAACGCATCACAGCCATCCTCCTCGACCTCGCCGAGATTACAAAACAACACAAGCTGTACGGCGAGCAGCTGGACCGGGACCAGGCCACCGTCGACGAGTTGAAGTTGACGCGGCTCTTCGCGCAACAGAGCCGGCGCATCGATGACGAGGAGGTCCCCCCCGACCAG
Source organism: Myxococcus sp. MH1 (assembly GCF_059738865.1). Classification (NCBI taxonomy): domain Bacteria; kingdom Pseudomonadati; phylum Myxococcota; class Myxococcia; order Myxococcales; family Myxococcaceae; genus Myxococcus; species Myxococcus sp. MH1. The sequence goes on from NZ_AP026947.1 coordinate 5,740,316, forward strand.
GACCCCACCACCCTCGAAATCAGGAGGCTCACCCGAGGCCAGGAGTACGGCAATGGCGCCTATCTGACCTCCACGGAGTCAGGGCTCGCCCTCGCCTTCGGCCTCCATCTCGCCGGGCTGGGCCACTGGGCCCTGGCTCCCGGCAACATGGACAGCCTCCAGACCTCGTTCGACGCCCTCATGGCGCTGGTTCCCAAGCAGTCCACCTGCCTGCTCTTCTTCAACAAGCAGGGGACCTCCAGGGCGCACGCCATCGGCGTCTACCGCTCCCATGGGATGACCTGGCAGGACTGGTACGTCTTCGACCCGAACTTCGGCGAGTTCAAGTTCAACGCCTACAGGTACGCCCGGTTCGCGCTGATGGCCATCGCCACCTCGCTGGGAATGGACTCCGTCCGCCTGATGGGGGTGACCTTGAGCACCGGGCGCGCCATCGAGGTCTGAGCCCCCACGCTCACGCGCGCATGAACAGGAAGTACAGCAGCAGGCTCAGCGCCACCGAGACGAGGATGCTGCCCGCGCAGCCCAGCTTGTTGGAGAAGAAGAGGAACATGGCCGTGGAGGCAACCTAGGCATCGCCGCGCGCATCCGCACGGCGCCCCCGAAGGTTGCCTCCACCGCGAGCCCGTTAGGCCCCGCGCTTGAGCCGCTCCACGTACTCGGCCGGCAGGCCCGCCGCCTGGGCGCCTCGCACCAGGGCCTCCACGAAGCGAGGGCTCACCGGGCCGTCCTGCGACGCGCGCCGGGGATTGGTGACGAACGCGGTGGCCTCCACCTCCTGCCCGTCCACGCGCACCTTCACCGCGCGCTCCACGCACATCCCCGTCACGAAGCCTTCCTTGTGCTGGACGATGGGCCAGTCCTGCCCGCGAATCTCGAACAGCCGCCCGAAGATGCGGCCCCCCGGTGCATCCGCCAGCCCCGCCACCCGTCCACCCCACCAGCGCGACGGGAAGTCGTAGACCAGGTCCACGTCCACCGCCTCCGCCAGCCGCCCCTCCGGCAGATCGAAGAAGCCGTATGAGTGCTGCTGCCGCCACTCCTCGAACGCCGCCCGGTCCAGGATGGTGGAGTACGCGAAGTACAGCCGCGTCGCCTTCGGGTCCGCGCCCTCGCGCGCCTTCATCACCATGTCGTAGTGCGAATCCATCAGCCCTCCCCTACCGGTCCCCGCGCCGCGAGGCCCCGTCCCGAAACACCGCCAGCACCCCGGACACGTCCAGGCGCGACGTCTTGATGAACAGCCGCAGCGCCCGCTCCACGTGCTCGGCCAGCGTGGCCATCTTCTCCAGCCGCTCCAGCCGCTCCAGCGGCACCCCGCCCGTCGTCTCCGCCAGCCTGCGCGCCTCCGCCAGGTCCGCGCGGATGCGCGCCACGAAGCCCGCCTCGCGCTCCTCGATGACGTGGCGGACCATCCGCACCAGGTCCGTCTCCGCGCCATAGCGCCAGACGGTGTCCTGCGGCAGCCGCACCCGCTGGATGACGCCCCAGCGCTCCAGGTCCCGGAGCAGCATGGAGACCCCGCCCTTCGACAGGTCCAGCTCGCGCTCGATCTCCCCCGCCGTCAGCGGCTCGCCGCGCAGGTACAGGAGCGCCCACACCCGGCCCTGGTTGCGTTTGAAGCCCCAGAACTCGATGACGTTGCCCACCGCGTCCACCGCGATGGCTTCCCATGGCGCGAGCCGGCCCTCGACGACCGGCGGCTCACCGCCCGCGCTCCCGTGTCCCCCCGTCCACAGGTAGCCTTTCATGCGGCGCGTCCTTGCACTTGCTCGGCGATCCCCGCCGACAGCTTGCGAGCCCAGCCCACCAGCTCCGCCCCCGCCGGGTCCGTCGCGAAGTGCCCCAGCTTGTCCAGCGCCGCTTCGATCTCCACGTTCATCCGCGCCATGGACGCATCCACCGCGCCCGTGGCCTCGATGGCCGCGCCAATCTCCTTCGTGCGCTCGGGCGTGATGGTGGAGAAGGCCCACGCGTCCTTCAGCTTGCGGCGCAGGCTCTCATCCTTGGCCACCGCCAGCAGGATGGGCATCGACGGGGTGCGCGAGTGCACGTCCGCGTACCGCGGCTTGCCCGCGTCCGTGCCCAGGATGTCCCGGATGTCGTCGGCGATCTGGAACGCCACGCCCAGGTGACGGCCGAACCCGTCGAAGCGCTCCACCGCGTCGGGCTGGTTCGCCAGCGTCGCCGCCGCGTGTCCGCACCAGCCGAACAGCGAGCCCGTCTTGCCCTCGGCGATGAAGCGCAGCCGGTTGAGCGGCAGGTCCAGGTCTCCGCGCGCCTCCACCTCCGCGATGGCCGCGCGGGTCATCTCGGAGACCACCGACAGCGCCGACAGCGTCAGCCGCGAGTCGAGCAGCGCCAGCTGGTGCAGGCCCGTCGACAGGATGAGGTCTCCGCTCATCACCGCCACGATGTTGCCCCAGCGCGCGTTCACCGTGGGCCGGCCCCGGCGGAACATGCCCGCGTCCACCACGTCGTCGTGCAGCAGGCTGGCCGAGTGGATGAACTCCGACGCCACCGCCACGTCCACCAGCCGCTCCGGAGCCACCCCCACCGCGCCGCCGAACAGCCGCACCAGCATGGGCCGGGCCCGCTTGCCGCCCGTCCCCAGGCACAGGTGCCGGGCCGCCTCCATCAGCGTGTCGCCCTTCACGTCCGGACCGGCGTTGCCATCCACCAGCATGCCGCTGAGCCGCTCTTCCACCGCCGCCAGAAAGTCCGTGAGCTCCCGAGCCAGTTCCATGTGCGCCGTTCTCCTCGAACGTTCATATAGTTCAAGACCGCTTGAACTGCACCTGATTCCAGCGTCCCCCTCCGGACGGGGGAGCAGGCGGCCTGGGGAGGCAGGGCTCCAGGCGGGCGGCCGAGGGGGGTGGGAGGTCGGATTGAGGCCCCTGCCGCGGGCGTGAGACAGACGTGGGACGCCCCGCTTCCTCGTCGCAAGGACCGCGTTGAGCCCCGCCGCCTTCCGTCGTTACGTCCTGAGCAGCTTCGCCTCGCTCGCCTCCGCCGTCCCCCTCTTCCGTCCGGGCTCGTCGCTGCCCGGCTCGTCCGCGCCGCTGCTCGGGGCGCCTCCGGTGGACGGGCCGGACGCGCACCTGACGCCCACCCGGCGCCTGCGCGCGACCCTGGGCCTGTCCGTGGCGGAGGGCATGTTCGCGGAGGTGTTCACCGCGTGCGCCGGGGCCACGGTGCTCACCGCGTGGGCGATGGCGCTGGGGCTGGGACCGCTGCTGGTGGGGGTGATGACGGCGCTGCCGTTCTGCGCGCAGTTCATCCAGTTCCCCGCGGCGTGGTTGACGTCGACGTTCGGACACCGGCGCGTCGCGCTGACGGCCATCTGCCTGTCGCGACTGGTGATGTTCCCGTTGGCGGTGTTGCCGTGGTGGGATTTGGACCTGACGGCGCGCCAGCACGTGCTGCTGGGGGTGGCGGGGGCGTCGGCGGTGTTGGGGGTGGTGGGCAACAACGCGTGGGTGGCGTGGATGGGGGAATTGGTGCCGCGCGCGGTGCGAGGCCGGTTCTTCGGGCGGCGCACCGCGCTCACCACGCTGGCGGGCACGCTGGCGTCGCTGGCGGCGGGGCTGTTGTTGGACCGGCTGCGTCCGGCGGACGGGGTGGGACTGGCGCTGCCGCTGCTGGCGCTCGGGGCCTGCGTGATGGGCGTGGTGACGACGCTGCTCATGGCCAGTCAGCATGACCCGGCGCCGCCGGGGACCACGCCTCGGCTGGAGATCAAGGGCGCGCTGGGGCCGCTGAAGGACCCGCTCGCGCGGCGGGTGCTCACGTATCAGGTGGCCTGGAACGCGGCGGTGGGGGTGTCCGCGCCGTTCTTCGCGCTGCACAGCATCCAGAACCTGAAGATGACGTTCGTCATCCTGGCGCTGCATGCCGCGGCCGTGGCGGGGGTGCGCATCCTGACCGCGCCCCTGTGGGGGAAGATGATCGACCGCGTGGGGGCGCAGCCGGTGTTGATGGCGTGCTCACTGGGAATCGGCGTCATCCCGGCGCTGTGGCTCCTGCCTTCCGCGGGGACGCTCTGGCCGTTGCTGTTCGACGTGGTGCTCGCGGGGGCGCTGTGGAGCGGGCACGGCCTGGCCATCTTCGCGCTGCCGCTCACGGTGGCGCCGCGCAAGGGGCGGCCGTTCTATCTGGCCGCGTTCGCGACGGCGGGTGGATTGGCGTACGCGCTCGCCGCGGCGCTCGGGGGCGCCATCGCCTCCGCGCTGCCGGAGAACTTCGTGCTCGGAGGACAGCCCTGGGTGAACCTGCACGTGCTGTTCGTGCTGTCGTCGGTGGCGAGGCTCGGCGCGGCCCTGCTCGCGTCGCGGCTCCCGGAGCCCGGGGCACACCCGGTGACGTCGGTGAGCGCGCTCGTGTCGCGGCTCATGCCCCGGCCGCACGCGGCGAGGATGCTGGCGCGGGAGAGCACCGGGAGTCACCGCCCGAGCTGAAGCGCCGACATGGGCGGGGGCCGGCTACTCCAGGGGGTCCAACGCCCAGGTGCCGTTCTCCCAGTTCTTGAGCGTCTGCTGAGCCCCGAGCGCGGAGATCCCCTCGCCTCGTGCCGCCTCTTCGAGCACCCCCCTGGCCTCCTTGGGTTTGTGCCTCAACAGGAAGGCCGCGGCGGTGACTCGCACGTCGACCCGAGGCGACGAGAACAATGATGCGAGGGCATCGCGGCCTGCATCGCCGAGGGAACGCAACTTCGTGAACGCGGCATAGGCCTTGTCCGCATGCTTGTTTCCGCGCTTCGCATCCCCACTCCGGATACAATCCGTCTGCGCCGCGATATTCTCAGCGAACTGCGCGACGAGCGACTCCAGGTCCATCACCAACTCCCCTTGCGGACGTTCTCGACAGCCCTCAGCCCGAAGTCTCGCTGCGCCCACCGCCCAGCACCGCAGCCGCACGCCCCACAGGCGCCGCCACCAAACGCAGCGCCACCGTGCCGTCTGCGGCCAATGTGAGGGCTGGAATTCTCGCAGTGGCGAGGGCTGTCCCCTCCAAGGTGCGTGTCGCGGCGGATACTGTTCCCCACGTGGCGATGAGACTCGTCACCAGTTTGGAGACAGCCTGCACCTGCTCGCCCCGGGGCATGTATCGGAAGCGTTCCAGGTATTCCGGAGAGGACTCCATCAACGCCACAACGGAGGCAGGCATCTGCCGAAGGGCTGCGAAGTTGTCTGCTGGTGACGTCGAGAAGAACTTCCCCACAGCCAGCGCGAGCCCGATGAACGCCTCTTCGGCCCCGTCCAGGGTGCGACTGATGACATCGGCATCGTCATGGACGTCAGCCAGGGGGAAGCCGGTTTCCTCCCGCAGCTCATCGTTGAGGAGTCGGAAGACGCCCGTTCGCCCATCGTAGAAGCGGCCCAGTTCGAAGCCGTGCGCGCGAAAGGCTCCGCCCTTCCATTCAACGGGCGACACCCGTTGCTGAGTCCTTCCGGTGAGCACCCACGCAAGGCATCCGTCAGGTCGGAGTACCGCCAGATGATTGAAGCGCCCGACCCGGCGCACCAACTCGACCCGCGACACTTCGCCCGTGACCAAGATCTCCCGCAGCAAGAAGCCCACCGCAACCCGCGCTGGGAACTGCCCCAGCGTGACCTCCCTCTTCAACAACGTTTCGAGGAGTCTCGCTGCGTGAATCGGGGTGAGAGCGCTTCCCCCGACTGGCTGCGCGTCGCGATCTTCGAGTCCCGCCTTCTGAAGCAGGGCAACAAACGAATCCTGAGGTCTCCTGCCCGTACCAAGGGACACGGAGTCCCGGAACAAATGGCGTCGGTGGAGCCGTTGACCGGAGGGAGCGTCGACCGCGTCGCCATCCACTTCGCGTTCGGGAGTCTCGCTCGAAGAATCCCATCGCTCTCCTGGTGTCGCCGCTCGCTGCTGGAACATGTCCCCGCGTGTCGAGGAGTCCACTCCAGCGCAGCCCATGAAAAGAAGGGCGACACTCACCACCCAAAGACCAGCACGCATTCGTCACCCGACGCCTTCCTTATGTGAAGGCCCATGGCAAAATGCTGGCATTGAGGTCTGACAAACCTTCGGGAAACAGGGCATTCGGCGGATGCCTACACACATCCCGCCGACTCGCCCGAGGCTCACGCTGAAAACAAGCCCATCATAGAATTCGCTGTTCGAGGTGGCGTGACTTCACACCCGATACGCCCGGACCACCTCCGCCACCCGCTCGGAGAGCATCTTCAACGACACGGCCGACTCGTTCGTGGAGGAGATGCGCTTCACCGTGTCGCCCATCAGCGCGTTCAGCTCGTTGACGGCGGTGAAGATCTGCTCGATGCCGGTGGCCTGCTGGTTCACCGTCTGCGCAATCTGCCGCGCGGACGCCGTGCTGTCCTGGACGATGGTCGTCAGCTCGCGCAGCGTGTCCCCGGACGCGCGGGCCTGCGCGAGCCCCGCCTCCATCCGCTGGGTCCCCTCCGCGGTGATCTGCACCGTCCCCGCAATCGCCTCGCCGATGTCGTTGAGGATCTTCCGCACCTGATTGGTCGCGCGGATGGACTGGTCCGCCAGCGCGCGAATCTCCCGCGCCACCACCGCGAACCCCTTGCCGTGCTCGCCCGAGCGGGCCGCCTCGATGGCCGCGTTCACCGCGAGCAGATGCGACTGGTCCGCCAGGTCCTTCACCGTCTCCGTGATTCCACCAATCTGCTGCGTCCTCTCCCCCAGCGACATGATGCGCTCGGTGATCTGCTCCACCTGGGAGCGCAGGTCCACCAGCCCATCGATGCTGGCGGCCACCGCCTCCTCCCCCGTCCTGCCCAGCGCCTCGGCGCGCTCGGCCACCTCGATGACCGACTGCGCGGAGCTGGACGCGAGCAGCGCCGTCTGGCGGATCTCCTGCGCCGTCACCTGCGTCTCCTGCACGGCGGCGGCCTGCCGGGAGACCATCTGGTTCTGCTCGCTGGCGGACTCGTTGAGCCCCTGCACGGAGTCACTCAAGAGCTCCGTGGACGAGTGGAGCTGGTGCAAAAGGTCCTTCAGCTTCCCCACCAGGATGCCCACCGCGAGCGCCAGCTCCCCCACCTCGTCCTGCGTCGAGATGTGCACCGGCTCACGCAAGTCCCCGTGCTCGGCGATGCGGCGCACGGCCCCCGTGAGCGAGACGAGCGGCGCCACCATCCGGCGGCTCAGCGTCCACGCCGCGCCCATCAACACCACGAGCACGGCGATCAGGATGAGCTGCATGTTGCCGAGGACGCTCTCGATACGGCCCCGAGCCTCCGTGCGGTTGAAGCCCACGTGCACGGCCCCCAGTCCACCCGGGACCGGAGCGGCCATGTCGAGCAGCTCCATGCCCTGCGCCTCGAGCGGCGTGCCCTCCTTCGAGATGGCCAGCCCCTCCACGTGCTCGCGGAGGACCGACGCGTGGGTCCCGGACACGGCGACCAGCGAGCCCCGCGCGTCCACCAGCGCGACGTAGGCGAGCGCGCCCTCCCGAGCCACGGCGTCCAGCGTGGGCTGGACCTCCTGCTGCTCGCGGTTGCGCAGCAGGTCCGCCATCGCGGAGGCGAGCGCCGTCGGCACCGCCATGCTCATCTCGTGGCCCTGCTCCTCGAAGGCCTGGCGCAGACGCGGAATGGTGTAGCCCATGGACAGCAGGGCGAAGAACAGCGCCACGACCACGGGCGCCACGGTGATTTTATGGACGAGGGAGAGTCGCATCCGAGCACGAGGGTATGCAGAGCGAACGCGACGAATTGTGGACGCGTGACTGCCAATAGCGCAACCCCACCCCGCCGAGCGATTCCTCTCATCCTCGCGAGGGTCCGTCGGCACCCCAATCCCAGCACACCCCTGCGAGAGCGAAGACGTCTGGCTTTCGCATCCCCAGGAGAAAATTGCACCCGGAGGCGCCGCATGTGAGTCCCCTGGCCTCGACATGCGCCACGAAGGCCGCGCTACGCTCGCGAGTCTTCACCCCTGGAGGTCGCATGCGAGAGCTTCTCGGAGTCGCGCTGACGACGTGCTTGCTGCTGGGCTGTGGTGGCGTGGAGGAGCCCTCCCAGGAGCCACCACCGTTGGCTGAACAGGAGCAGAAGGCGGAGGTCTGCATCGACGGCTTCCGCCATGTCTTCACCTATTGGACCTGTCAGGACGGCTGCAACGTCGAGGTGCAGGAGTGCTGTTCCAACGTCGTCTTCAACCTCTGCTACGACTCCGTCTCCCAGCAGTCGTGCGATCCCGGCTGCACCTGAGCGCCTCGCCCGGGCTCACGGCTTCCCGCCCTGACGCAGGTCCCTGTTCCCACAGTCCGCCAGGTGGAACGTCCCCTGGCGGCTCATGCGCTGGACCACGCGGGCCCCCACGGACTCGGCGAAGCGCGAGGGCCCACCCTCGCGCCGCTGCACCGACAGACGCGTCGTATACGCCGTCACCAGGTCCGGACTGTCCCGCTGCTCCACGAGCGACTCCAACAGCTCCCGCCGCCGCGGGCCCGACGCCTCCCCCCCGATATCGTCCAGCACCAGGACCCGCACCTGGGCCGCCCGCTGGAGCAACCGCCGCCGCGCCTCGGAGTCCTCCTCGCGCGACAGGCGCGCCCAGTCGATGAAGAGCCCCGCCGACGAATCCCACGCCGACAGCCCCCGGTCGCCGCGCACGGCGGCCCGGAAGAGGTAGCACGCCCCCGTCGTCTTCCCCGTGCCAGGGCCTCCCGACAACAGCAGGCTGCGCAGCCGCTCCCTCAGGACATGCCGAGCCGCGCGGAGCGCCGCCGTCTCGAGCGGCGTCTCTCCTCGAAGGCCCGCCACGGCCTCGGCCGGCGCGCCGCACTGCTCCAGGTGCGAGGGCCACGCGTGCACCTGGGCGGACGCATGCCGGGCCTTCGCCTCCTCCGCGGCCCGCTGCCGCTCCAGCTCCCGCTGCTTCCAGTCCGCCTCCAGTTGGGCCAGGCCCGCCGAGGGCTGCTGCTTCGCCTGGGACATGCCCCGACGCAGCAGGTCCGCCAGCCGCCGAGGCTCCCGCTTGTCGTCCTGGCTCATGCCCCGTCCACCACCCGTGTCATGCCCCCAGGCGTAGCACACCGCCCCGACTCAGAGGCCCGGGGCCTTGGGCGCCGTGGACCGCCCCGCCGCCTTCATCACCCCCGCCTTGTCCCGGGTGATGTCCACCAGCGTCACCAGCCGGCGCCGCGCATCCACCGCGTAGTGGACGTGCAGCTCGTCCACCTGGAACGTCGCCGAGACCTCCGTCTGCGCGCCGAGCGAGGCCACGCGCTCCAGGTGGGCCTGGATGGCGCGATAGCGCTCCTGGGAGAGCCGGGCGACCTGGCTCCAGGCTCCCGCCGAAATCTCGACGGTGTACGGGCGGTGCGTGTTCCTGGGTGACTTCATGACGGTCGCTGCACAAAGCAGTCCGCGTGCCATCCGCCCTTTGAAGAAAATCGGACGGTTGGCGCACGGACCGCTTGAATCCCTGTAGAAATGTCAGCGTCGGCCGCCGAGGCTTTTCAGTGCAGCCGCTTGCCTGCCTCCGGCGCCTGCTCCGCCTTGGGCTCCTCATCCAGACACGCCAGCGCGGCCATCAGCAGCGACTCGCAGCCGAAGCGCAGACAGTCCGGTGACGGGTTGAAGTACGGTGAGTGGTTCGACGGCAGGCTCTGCAGCTTCTCCCAGAGCGTCTTGCCTGGAGCGCGCTTCCACGCGTCGTGGGACGTGCCGCCGAAGTACCAGTAGACGAGCGGGACCTTCGCCTTCGACGCGTCGTTGGACGTGCGCCCGTCGAAGTACGGGAAGTCCTCGCTGCCGCTCACCATGCCCGTGTCGACCAGGTGGCCTTCGCCGAACCACGCGGCGTGCGCGGCGCGCACCCGGCGGGAGTACGAGTCGTCGTTCACCATCACCCGCGTGCGGCTGATCACCTCGATGTCCGGAGGCCGAGGCGTGCGCCCCGCCTCGCACTCCGCGCGGGCCATCCGGGAGATGGCCTCGATGAGCTGGTCCTGGAGCGCGTCGGTCGGCGTGCGCACCGACATCTCCAGCACCGCCTCGTCCGGGATGACGTTCGCGCGACTCCCCGCGTGCAGGCTCCCCACCGAGATCACCGCGCCACCCTGGGTGAGGTCCAGCTCGCGCGAGACGATGGTCTGCAGCCGCGTCACCAGGTAGGCCGCGATGACCACCGGGTCCACCGTGGACTGCGGCCGCGAGGCATGCCCACCCTTGCCGTGGATGCGCACCCGCACGCTCGCGGACGCCATCATCGAAGCGCCCTGGTGGTACCCCACCAGTCCCACGGGCATCGGCCCCACGTGCTGCGCGAGCGCCACGGTCGGCGTGCCGAAGCGCGCATACAGCCCGTCGTCCATCATCGCCCGAGCGCCCTGGAGCGTCTCCTCCGCGGGCTGGGCCACCATCATCAGCGTGCCCCGCCAGTGGTTGCGAGACGACGCGAGCAGCTCCGCCACGCCCACCAGACACGTCAGGTGCACGTCATGCCCGCAGGCATGCATCACCGGCACCGTGTGCCCCTGTGCGTCCTTCACCGTGACATGGCTTGCGTCGGGCCGGCCCGTCTTCTCCTCCACGGGGAGCCCATCCATGTCCGCGCGCAGGAGCACCGTGGGCCCCGGCCCGTTGCGCAAGATGCCGACGACGCCGGTCCCCCCCACGCCCGAGGTCACCTCGTAGCCGATGTCCTCCAACCACTTCGCCACCTTCGCGGCCGTCCGATGCTCCTGCATGGACAACTCCGGGTGCTCATGCAGGTCCCGATAGAACGCCTCCAACCTGGGCGCGAGCTGCTCGTGCGCCGTCGTCAGCTGAGGGCGCCAGGCATGCGCGGGCTCGGTGCGTTGCAAGGTCTCCGTCACTTCCATTCCACGTCTCCTCCCCGAAAAGCGCGCGCAAGATGCCCCTCCCCGGGCCCACGCAGAGCACCGAGCTCGAACTCCCCGCCCATCAATGTCCGTGGAACGACGGCGCTCGCGTCGTCCACCCGTGGGCTGTCTTCGTCGCGACGCTGACCGCGCGCGCGGGGCAATGGTCCGCAGTGGCCACGTTCCCCACGTTCCCCGAGATGAAGACCCTTCTTCGAAGCCTCGGCGTGGGCCTGTTGCTCGGTGCGGGAGTCGCGGCGGGTGCGCCCTCGGGCGCGGAGTCCTGCCAGGAGCCCTGCGGCGCGCGCACCCGCCAACTCGCGGGACACACCTACGTGTTCCCCATCCTCCAGCAGAGCGCGTTCGTCACCTCGCACGTCGGCATCCGCGAGGGCCTGGCGCTCTATGACATCCCCGATGTGCCGGTGAATGACCTGCAGCCCCTGGACGTGACGCTCACCGGTGTCCAGCAGACGCTGGACTTGAGCCTGAGCATCACCGACTGGCTGGGCATCGCGGGCTTCGGCCGGGCCACCATCATCACCGGCACCAACGCGGACGGCCTGCTGTCCTCCGGCGCCACGGTGGACCTGCTGGGCCAGGTGGGCGGCGTGGTGCGGCTGTTCCGCAGCGAGCACAGCGGGACGCAGGTCTCCGTCCGGGCGAACTTCGGCTATGACAAGGGGCGCGAAATCACCCTGCTGCCCCTCATCAACGCCATCGTCGAGACGCCCCAGGTCACGGTGGAGCAGATCATCAACGGCAGCCTGGGACAGTTCCTGTTCGTCCCCAGCGAGGAGACGACGGCGAACGGCGGCGTCTACGCGGCGCAGACGCTGGGGCGGATGTTCTCGCTGCAGGGCTCGGCGCTGGCGGAGTACGCCTGGCAGAAGCGCAGGCCGTTCGACCGCATCCTCGGGGACCGCCTGGAGCAGAAGACCCACGCGGTGCGCTTCTTCTTCTCGCTCGCGGCGGCCCTGGACCTCTACCCCACCACGTCGGTGCCGGTGGCGGTGATGGGCGAGTACCTGTTCCGCACCGGCCGCCAGGAGGAGCTCGGGCGCTCGGACCGGACGTTGAAGAACAGCTCGCTGGGGCTCGGCGTCTACTACTCGGGCCGAGCCAACCTCCAGCTCGGCCTGGGCGCGGTGGTGATGCTGAATGGCGAGCCCCAGCGGGGCTACGGCGACGAGGGCTCGCAGCAGAGCTCCGGAGACCCGACGCTGTCCTATGGACAGCTCATCCTGCGCTACGTCTGGTGAGCCCCGTCAGGGGTCCGCGCCGCTCGTCGCCTTCAGACCGATGATGGCGACCAGCAGCATCGACAGGAACACGATGCGCATCGGGGTGAGCGGCTCATGGAAGAGCACCACGCCCAGCACCGCGGCGCCGAGCGCCCCGATGCCCACCCACACCGCGTAGGCCGTGCCGATGGGCAGCGTCTTCGCCGCCGTGGACAGCAGGAACATGCTGGCCACGATGGCCGTGCCCGTGAGGATGCTGGGAACAAGACGGGTGAAGCCCTCGGTGTACTTGAGGCCGATGGCCCAGCACACCTCGAGCAGACCCGCGATGACGAGAATGATCCACGCCATGACGTACGACTCCAGAGATGAGCGTCGTCTTGTCGTGACCGGGTACGGCGCACCTCGTCCGGGCCCGCCGAACCCACCCTGGGAACGACGGACGGCGAGGTCTATAGCGCCTCGCCCCTCTGTCTTCAACGTCCTCGAATCCCCCTTCATTCCCCAGGCGGGCGGCCGGCCGGGGCCCCACGTCAATGCGAGGCCTGGAACCGCGCCACGGCGGCCTCCACGGTGAGGTAGACGTTCTGTTCCCCCAGTCGCTCCATCATCCCCGTGCGCCGCAGCATGCCTCGCAGCGGCGCGTTCGCGTCCGCGATGACCAGGACGATGCCCTCGTCCTCCAGTTCCTGGCGCAGCTTCTCCAGCCCCTCCGCCGCCGTGACGTCCAGGTCGAACACGGCGCTCGCGTCCAGCACCACCTCGCGCACGGGAGGGGACGCCCGGGCCACCAGGACGCGCACCTGCTCGCGCAGGTGCCGCGCGTTGGCGAAGAACATCGGCGCATCGAAGCGATACACCAGGAGCCCCGGAACGGTGCGCGTGCCCTCGTGCCGTGTCACGTCGTGCCACCCGGACACGCCCTCGCGCTCGCCGAGCACCGCGTCGTGGGGATGCGCGGCACGTCGGATGAGGTCCCCCAGCGCGAGCGCGACGGCGACGAGGATGCCCTGGAGGATGCCGAGCACCAGCACCGCCACCGTCGTCACCACCGCCAGCACCGCCTCCACGCGCCGCATCCGCCACAGGGCCACGAGCGAGGACACGTCCACCAGGTACACCGCCGCGACGATGACGATGGCCCCCAGCGTCACCAGCGGCAGGCTCTGGAGCAGCGGCGTGAAGAAGAGCGCGAACACGGCGACCAGCACCGCGGCCACCACGCCCACCAGCTGCGACCTCCCGCCCATCGCGTCGTTGACCGCCGTGCGCGAGTCACTTCCCGTCACCGGGAACCCTTGCGTGAAGGCACACGCCACGTTCGCCGCGGCCTGCCCGAGCAGCTCCTGGTTCCCGTCCAGCCGGTAGTGGTGCTTGTCGGCATACAGCCGCCCCGCGAGCACCGAACTCGCGTAGTTCACCAGCGCCAGGCTGAGCGCCGCGGGCAGCAAGGCCCGCACATCCGAGAAGCCCACCCGGGGCAACCCGAACGACGGCGGCGCCGAGGCGATGGGCCCCACCACCTTCACCCCCGCGTGGTGGAGCTGGAACACGCTCGCCGCCACGGTGGTGAGCACCACCAGGATGAGCGGCCCGGGCAGCCTCGGGAGCCACTGCCTCAGCAGGACCAGACACCCGATGATGCCCACCCCCAACAGCACCGTGGGCAGGTGCATGCCGTGCAGGTTGCGGCCGACCTCCAGCACCTGCCCCGGGAAGTCCTCGGCCCGCCGCTCCAGGCCGAACATCCGCGCCAGCTGGCTGCCGATGATGATGAGCGCGGCCCCGTTCGTATAGCCGATGAGGATGGGCTTGGAGAGGAAGTCCGCCAGCGCTCCCGTCTTGAGCAGGCCCGCCGCCAGGCTCAACAGCCCCACCATCAGCGCCAGCAGCGCCGCGAGCGACGCATACCGCGCGGGGTCGTCTCCCGGCACGACGCCGCCCAGGGCGCTCGCGGCGATGATGGCCGCGCCCGCCTCCGGCCCGAGCATCAGGTGCCGCGAGGGACCGAAGAGCGCGTAGGCCAGCATGGCCGCCACGCCCGCGTACAGGCCGGTGACCGGGCGCACGCCGACAATCTGCGCGTACGCCAGTCCCTGCGGCACCAGCATCGCGCCAATCGTCAGCGCGGAGAGCAGGTCCGGGCGCAGCCAGGCCCGCGAGTAGGTGGACATCCACCCCAGCCCCGGCACGTACCGTCGGGCCCGTCGCCAGCCTGCTGTCGCCGTGAGCCTCGTCACGCCTCGACGATGTGTCCTCGGGCCCGCCGCGGCACGGGCCCCGGGGGAGGGGCAGCCGGGCGACGCTGTCCAACACGCCACGACGACCCGGCGCGAGAGGGAGCCACGAGCCCGCGCCGCGCGCGGCCCCCAGGGCACCACGTCCCCAGCTTCAGCGAGCCATGTCGTGAGGAGGTCGCATGCCTCGGTGCATCGCCAGGCTCGTGCTGTTGTCCTCGCTGCTCGTCCCCTGGGTCGCGCGAGGAGGTCCGCTGAGACAAGTCGCGGAGGACCCCGCCGCGGGCTTCGTGGAGGACTCGCCGCCGATGGCCGGGCGCTTCACCTTCAACCTGGGGGTCGGCCTCGTCTTCCCCGTCGGCGAATCACACAGTCGCTTCAAGGCGGGCTGGGGCTTCCTGCTCGGCGGCGGCTACCACTTCACCGAGCACTTCGGCCTCCGCGCCGAATACCAGTACAGCGACTACAACCTGAAGAGCGACGTCCTGCCCGACGAGCGCGTCTCCGGCGATCACATCATGCAGTACGGAGACCTCAACCTCTTCCTCGGCCTGCTGTCGGGCAGGCGTCTCGGGCTCTACGTGACGGCGGGACCGGGCCTCTACTACCGCAAGGTGGAGCTCACCCAGTTCGCCGGCACGGGGCTCGTCCCCGTGTGTGATCCCTATTTCTTCACCTGCTACACGGAGGTCGTCCCGGTGGACGTCATCCTCGACTCGCGCAGCTCCACGGACATCGGCGTGAATGGCGGCGTGGGCCTCACGTACCGGCTCTACGGCACGGTGCGCGTGTATCTGGAGGCGCGCTACCACCACATCTTCGGCCCCGAGTACCAGACGGCCACGGGCGCGCGCCGAGCGAACGGCCAGTACCTGCCCATCAACCTGGGGCTGCGCTTCTGACGACGGGCCGACGCGTCGGCCGCCTCTCCCCGTGGGGCACGTCCGGCGAGGAGCCTGGCGCCCTACCCTGACCGGAAACGCTGGAGGGATGCACGCATGAGAAGCCAGATGCGCCATACCGCCCTGCTCGCGGGCGCCGCCGTCGTGGGCCTCGCGGTCATCGCCTTCGCACAGGGTCAGCCGGCGCCCGCCGTGCAACCCCACCCCCACGGCGTCTTCGGCGTGGTGCTGGACTACATGCGCCGGCAGCCCTTCATCCTGCTCTTCCTCGTGGTGGCCGTCGGCTACGCGCTCGGCGAGCTGAAGGTGAAGGGCGTGGGCATGGGCTCCACGGCGGCCACGCTGCTGCTGGCCCTCATCGTCAGCTTCTGGGCCTTCGACGCCTACCAGATCGAATACGCCCTGCCGGAGTTCACCAGCACGGTGTTCTTCAACCTCTTCATCTTCGCCATCGGCATGAAGGTGGGTCCCCAGTTCCTCGGCGGCATCCATCGCGAGGGCAAGCACCTCATCCTCCTGTCCCTGCTGGTGCCGCTGCTGTCGGCCGCGCTGGTCTACGCCTCGCGGTACTTCACGCACCTGGCGCCCGGTCTGCTCGCGGGCATCCTCTCCGGCGCGAACACGGCGACGCCAGGCTTCGGCGCGGCGCAGGCGGCGCTGGCGAGCGGCCCGGCGGCGCTGACGGGGGACGCCGCGCGGCAGGCGCCCGGGAACCTGACGACGTCCTACGCGTTCCTCTACTGCATCAGCATGGTGCTCTTCACCGTGATGATGTCGGTGATGCCGAAGATGTTCGGCCGCGACGCGGTGGCGGACGGCAAGAAGATGGAGAAGGAGCTGGCGGGCGAGGACTCCGCGCCGCTGCCGGGCACGGCGGACTCGTTCATCCGGGGCTACATGCCGTTGGACCTGCGGGTGTTCCGCGTGGAGAACCCCGCGCTCGAGGGGCGCACCGTGGCGGACCTGGACCATGCGCACCCTCGCGTGGCCATCGAGCGCGTCTACCACGACGGCCGCGTCTACAACCCGCCGCCGGACCTGGTGCTGAGCCGGGGCGACGAGGTGGCGATGCTCGGCCCCGTGTCGCTGCTGCTGGCGGGTGGGCCGCACATCGGCCCGGAGGTGGACGACTCCAAGCTGCGCAACGTGAAGTTCGACACGGTGGAGTTCATCGTCCACGACAAGCAGGTCGTCGGAAAGACGCTGGGAGAGCTCGCGCTGCGCATGGGCCACGGCATCTACCTCAACGCCCTGTTCCGCGCGGGTGACCAGCTGCCGGTCAGCCGTGAGCAGGTGGTGAACAAGGGCGACGTGTTGCGCATCACCGGCAGCCCCAAGCGGGTGGCGGACCTGCGCAAGGTGCTCGGTCCGCCCGTGAAGCCGAGCCTCTCCACGGACATCATCACCCTGGGCCTGGGGCTCGCGGCGGGCGCGCTGCTCGGCGCGATCACGGTTCCGCTCTACGGCATCAAGTTCAGCCTGGGCTCGGCGGTGGGCCTGCTCATCGTCAGCATCGGCCTGAGCATCCTGCGCACGCACAACCCCGCGCTCGGCGGCCCGTTCCCGGAGTCCGCGCGTCAGCTGCTCGAGGATGTGGGGCTGAATGTCTTCATCGCCATCCTCGGACTGAACTCCGGCGCGGGCGTGGCGCACGCCATCGAGGGCGGCCTCCTGGGGCCCACGCTCATCATCGGCTCCATCGCCGCCTTCATCCCGCCCATCATCGGTTGGGTGGTGGGCCAGTACATCTTCAAGATGAACAGCGCGGTGCTGATGGGCGCCATCGCGGGAGCCCGGTGCAACAGCGCCGGTATGCGGGCGGCGCAGGAGGCGTCGAAGAGCATCGTCCCCGCCATCGGCTACCCGGTGACGTTCGCCATCTCCAACCTGCTGCTGACCCTCATCTGCTACCTGTTCGCCCTGATGGGCTGAGTGAGGACGCCATGAGCAAGCCCCTTCCCTCGTGGAACGACGGCGCCGCCCGACAGGCGCTGCTGGACTTCGCTGGACGAGTTGCTGCCGCACCGCTGGCAGCCGTCCTCCTCCTTCGCGCCGGACTCCTCCTGAAGTCAGGCAAGCATCGGCGCCCCTGACCTCCACGCGCGGCTTCCATGCGGTGCGAGTGGACGAGTGCATCCGTCGGACGTCTCCCATCGGTCGGTTACCGACCCCGAGCGCTGAGCCGCCTGCACACCCGACGGCCCGCGGTGATCGAGAGGTCGCCGCGGGCTCTCGCGTCTGATTCGCGGAGATCTTTGACGCAGCATCCCTCCGGTGGTGATGTCGTTCGATGCCGCAGCCTCCCAAGGAGCTCGTCCGCGCTCTCGAACGTCTCGATGTGGCCATCCGCCGCGCCGACCCCGGGGGGCACGCCTCGTTCCTACCGCCGGCTGCGCCCGAGCAGCTGGCCGGGCTCGAGGCCGAGCTCGGGACGGCACTGCCAGGCGACCTTCGCGCCCTGTTCAGCTGGCACGATGGGACCGCGCTGGTGTCGTTCGATGGCTCGAGCGTTTACTCGATGATGGGCTGCGTCGAGGCGATCTCGACTCGTCGGTTTCTCCTCGGGTTCGACAGTGACGGTGCGCGGTTCTCCGAACATTGGGTTCCCGTGCTCACAAAGGGCAACGGCGACCACGTCGCGTATGTGCTGTCGGGAACCGAGGCCGGCCAGCTGGTCGAGTACCGACACGACGACGCCTCGCGCCCCATTTGGGCGCCCTCGCTCGCGGCACTCGTGGCCAGCGCACTGCGTACCTGGGAGAGCAAGCCCGTTCGAGAGCAGGGGGCGCTGATGCGGATCGGCGGGTGGAGCAGGGAGAGCGCGGTCCATGTGGGGGCGCTGGGGATCGGCGACGCCATCGTCGTGTGCACCCTCGGCGCGGCGATGCGCCCATTCTGGAACCTCTATGTTCAGGTCGACGCCAATCGGTGGGTGTGGGGATTCTCAGGAGCAGAAGATTGGGAGCCGGAGGCGCTCGCGGTGGCCTCGCGGGCCATCGGCGGCCCGCTGAAAGACACGAGCACCGTCGCATCCAGCGTGGACGGCCTCTTGCTCGACAACGCATGGACGTTCGAGGACCGCCCGCCGCGCGCCCCCGACGACTTGAGCATGCTGGGCGTGTACCGAGGCCGCGTCGTTCGCGCCTGACGTCGGCGGCTCGAGGTCAACCACCACGGCTCACGGGTAGCCTCGGTCCATGGGCCTTCGCACCTGTGCTGGTTGCCAACGTCACATCACGCCCCGTCGCTGACCGGACGGATACGAGGGCCGACAATCCGCCCCACCCCGCGGGGCGGACATCCCGGCCGCCAGGGACGGCGCGAGCGTCAACGGACGACACTCGCGTCGTCCCGCGGAGCCGGGGCTCAGTCGTTCAGCGCCTCGACGGCTGGAGGCACATAACGCCCCCGGAGCGCGGCCTCGGTGGGACCATAGAGCCGCAGCAGGAGATAGAACGGCCCTGTGGGCACCGGCAGCCAGTTGGACTGACGCGCGGCCTCCGGGGGCGTGCTCTGGAGGAAGAACGAGATGGAGCCATCCTCGGACCGCCTCAACGTGCGCGAGCGATCTCCCAGCGAGTACCGGTGGATGTCGTTCTCCACCAGCATGTGGCTCTTCGCGTCGTACGCGGTGAGGGACCAGAAGAAGCGCACCGGAGGAATCGCCTCCTTCGGGAAGCGCAGCACGTAGCGGGCACGCGCCCCATCGAGCGGACGGCCGGCGCCATCCAGGTGGGTGATGGGATAGACGGCCTCGGCCGCTGAGTTCGCGTAGAGGTAGTTCCACGCCACGCGGGCGCGCAGCGCGTAGTCGTCGCCGAAGTCACCCACCTTCGGGTCCGGCAGCTCCCACCCCTGATGCAGCATCGGCCGCTGCTGGATGGACTCGCGGGCCTCGCGGACTCCCGCCAGCATCGCGTCACGGAGGTCCGGTGGCAGCGACTTCGCGTCGAAGGACTCCCCGGGGCGCACCCCGACGCGCGCGAGCCTTGCCAGCAGCGGTCGCTCCGCATCGGAGAAGCGGTGCCACCGCATCATGAAGTTGATGTACTCGAACGCCTTCAGCGACGCGTCCGCCTTGTCATCGAAGTACGGAGGCCACGACACCTCGGGGAGCTTCGGCGCCGGCTGCCCGGAGAACACGTGGAGCGGCGTCGCCTTGAACTCCCGCTGGAGCGGGACCGCGGCCGCCAGGTCCTTCGGACCGTCCACGCCGACGCGCAGCAGCGCCGCCACGAACCAGGAGTCGGAGCGGATGATGCTCGCGTCCTTCAGCGGCTCGGGCAGCGGCCCCGTCCAGTCAGGCCCCGAGACGACGAACCGCCCGGGGGCCGTGCCCGTGGCCCGCGTGCCGATGTACGGCAGGTTGTTCGTCGTGATGTCGACCAGCTGGATGCAGAAGTAGCGCCCGTTCAGCTCCGGCGTCTCCACCACCACGGGCCCGCCTCGCAGGTCCAACACCGCCACCGAGTAGAGCGTGTCGTTGTTCGGGGAGACGACCTCCCGGTCCTCGGAGGTGAACAGCCGGGAGAAGTGCAGGAACTGGTTGGCGGGCCGGAGCTGTGGCGACTCCGGACGGAAGTTCAGCGCGAACAGCCGGTAGTGCTCCACCAGGGGCAGGCCGAAGACATACGCCTCACGCGCGATGTCTCGCGCCTCCTGGGGCGACAGCCCCGTGGTCGATTGCTCCAACATGACTCACCTCGATGGCGTGGGTGCCGGGTCCGAAGCCCGGCTCATGCCCGCAAGCTGAGCCGCCACTTCCACCCGGGCAACACCGTCGCCGGACGACAGGAGGTGAGCCCGCTACGCCGGCACGCCACCCGGAGGAACCCGCTTCGAGCCCTCGGACTCTCCATGGCGCTTCACCCACAGCTTGTACGGGGTCAGCGCCAGGACGCGGATGACGACGTACGCGCCCACCACGCCCGCCACCTCGAGCGCCCGGTAGTTCGGATAGCTCTGGGTGATGATGGTCATCGACAACACCGGGTGCGCGAAGGCCGCGGCCAGCACCACCGCCTTGCGGTCCTCCATTCGCGGCGCCCCCGCCCAGTGTCCCAGCACGGCCGAGATCGTCACCAGCAACACCAACGCCACCACCGCGAGCCACGCGGTGTGGATGAGCTTCGGACCGACGATGAAGAGCACGCCCACCGACACGGCGATGAGCAGCACGTTGAACACCCGACCACACCAGCGCGCGAGCGTCCGGGCCAGGCTCGGGAAGTAGTGCCCCACCGCGACTCCCACCATGAGCGGAGGGACGATCTTCACCAGCAGCAGCCGGAAGACCAGGCTCGGCGCCGCCCTGAACTCGACGCCCAGGAGCCGGTCCACGCCCCGCACCCAGAGCGGCACCGTCACCAGCGCGCAGAGGCTGAGCAGCAACAACAGGTTGAGGGACGTGGTGCTGCTGGCGCCCAGGGAGCGGGCCTGGTTCACCTGGAGCGGCGCGCCCGGACAGACGGCCATGAGCAGCACGGCGCTGGCCACCACCGTCGGCAGCCGGAAGACATGGACCAACGCGATGGCCACCAACGGCACCAGCAGGAGCACCACCAGCAGCGAGCGCGCATACAGCGCCGGGCGCTCCAGGACGTGCCGGATGTCACCGGGCCTTCGCTCCAGGCCCTGGGTGAACATGAACAGGGTGACGATGTTGCCCAGCACGAACACGGCCAGGGTCCTGAGCATGCCCGCCTCCTTCCAAGCGGCATGCACACCGGCCGCCGTCGTTGGATATCCTCACGTCCGCCCCCTGCCGACAGTCCTCGGCGGACAGGCACCCGAGCGCAGGCCGCCGCTCAGCTCATGCTCTGGCGCAGCTGGTTCACCACCGCCAGGAACTGCCGGTCCACCATCAGCAGGATGACGAGCGGCGCCAGCCCGGCCCCTCCCACCGCCAGCAGCCCGCGCTGGTCCCACGGGAACAGCTTCATCTTGCGAGCCACCATGAAGGACGAGCCCAGGTCCGCCAGCGACGAGAAGTCCGGCGCGCCGAGCGCGGGGAGCTCGGGCTTCTTCTGGAACCATCGGTCCTCGAACTCGCGCGAGTGGTGCGCCGCGACGGCGGAGAACCACGGGTCCCCTCGCCGCTTCGCCGCCACCAGCGGCCGGAAGAAGCACGCCAGTGGCGCGAAGACGGCCAGGCAGGCCAGCACGGCGTAGAGGACCTGGGGCATGATGTAGACCAGCGGGGACTCGGTGATGGCGGCGGCGTTCGTCCGGAACGAGTATGACGCCACCGGCACGGACACCGCGAACACCACCGGCGCGAAGCTGGCCTGACAGACGGCCAGGAACCCCAGGCCGCCCGACTGGTCCGGGTGCGTGAAGGCCAGGCGAAGCGGAAGCCGCGAGACGCGCAGCAGGAAGACCGCCCACACGATTCCGCGCCACAGCCACCGCAGCACCAGGAAGCGCACCAGCGGCTGGGCCACGCAGAGGTACCAGCCGCCCGCGAGCGACGGCTGGCCCCAGGACGACACCTGCCACGCCCGCGACGGGTCCGGCGAGGTGAGCCACGCGAACGCGATGACCAGCCCCAGCAGCAGCAGCTCCACGCCCGCCGAGTCACACCACCGCGTGCACCTCCGGGCCAGCGCCTCCAGCGCGCCCCGTCCCCCCTCGCCCACCAGGTCCGCCCGGAGGAACTGACGCGCCGCCGCGCCCAGGCGGCTGTCGATGTAGGGCCCCGACGCCACGAGCACCGGCAGCGACAGCAGCAGCTCGCCATGGACCTGGAGATCCCGAAGCAGCAGGCGCGGGGCGTCGCCCCCCTGCATCCACGTCATCAGGACGAGCGGCCCCCAGCACCCCAACGCGAGCACGAGCGCGAAGAGGCCGGAGCGGCGCGGCTCGACACCGCGCAGCCGCCGTCCCAGCGTCTGGAATGGACCGCCCCTCACCAGCGAGAAGTCCGACAGCGTCTGCGAGCCCACCATGGGAGCACCGCGAGGCGGAGGGCCTCAGTACTCCTCGAACATCCGCTGGACGCGCGTGGGGTCCTTCGTCTCCAGCAGCGCCAGTTGGAGCAGCACGCGCGACTTCGCGGGGTTCAGCTCGCCCGAGGCCACGAAGCCCTTCTGGTCGTCGTCGATTTCGTTGTTGCGCAGCACCAGGCCGCTCGGCAGGCGCGTGCTGCGCACCACCACCACGCCCTTCTTCACGTGCTTCGCCAGCGTGTCGAGCGCGGGCTGGGTCATGTTCCCATCCCCCACCCCCGCGATGACCAGCCCCTTGGCGCCGTTCTTCACCGCCGAGTCGATGAGGTCCGGGCTCATGTTCGCGTGTGCGTAGAGGATGTCCACGCGCGGCAGCGCGCTCTCGCCCGCGATGGAGAACTCGGAGTCCACCGTGTGCCGCTTGTCCATCTTCTCGAACCAGTGGATGTCACCCGTGTTGACCACGCCCGCGGGCCCGCGGTTCAGGCTGCGAAAGGTCTCCACGTTGGTGGTGTTCGTCTTCGTCACGTTCCGGGCCGCGTGGATTTCGTCGTTGATGACGATGAGCACGCCCCGCCCCTTCGCCTCCGGCGACGCCGCCACGGCCACCGCGTTGTAGAGGTTGCCCGGCCCGTCCGCGCTGGTGGCGGTGGCGGGCCGCATGGAGCCCACCAGGACCACCGGCTTGTCGCTCTTGACCACCAGGTCCAGGAAGTACGCCGTCTCCTCCAGCGTGTCCGTGCCGTGCGTGACGACGACGGCGTCCACGTCCGGCGAGGCCAGCAGCTCGTTGGTCCGCTTCGCCAGCTTCAGCCACACCGCGTCGTTCATGTCCTGGCTGCCGATGTTCACCACCTGCTCACCGGATAGCCGCGCCAGCTTGTCCAGGTTCGGCACGCTCTTGATGAGGTCCGCCACCTTGAAGGCCCCCGCCTTGTAGCCATACCCCTGGGGGTTGCCCTGCGAGCCGGCGATGGTGCCGCCCGTCGCCAGGATGCGCACCGACTGCAGCGGCGCCGCGTCCTTGCCGTCCTTCGCCTTCGTGTCCGCCGGGGCCCCGCGGGTCGACGACGCCTCCGCGCCTGGGGACGTGGGCCGCGCCGAGCCCTCCTGCGCGGCGATGCCCGCGCCCGTCAGCAGCAGGCCGACCGCGCACAACAGTCCTCGCATCGAGTTCTTCGAGCCATTCATGATGGGCCTCCGTCGAAGGTGGGAATCTTCGCGCGCTCACGAGTCCAGCTCGCGCCCCTTCCACTCCTGGATGGCGCGGATGACGATGTCCTTCAGGCCCTGGCCGATGCGCGGGTAGGCCTCGTCGTCCAGGTTCGCCAGCGACACGCGGGCCGACCACTCCGGCCCCTCGAAGCCGCTGCCGTTGAGCAGCACCACGCCATGCCTGCGCGCCAGCGCGAGCACGATGTCGAGCGGGTCATGCCGCGCCTCCTCGTACTCCACGAAGTCCTTCCCCACGTGCTTGCGCCCCCACGCCTCCAGGTCGAGCGTCTGGTAGTACGCCGAGCGCAGCGGGTCCTCCGGCAGGTCCACGCCCAGGCCCTGGTACAGCGCGGCCAGCCGCTCGCGGCAGATGCGCCGGCAGCGCTTCTTGTACGCGTCGTCCTTGTCCAGGAGCGCGAACAGCGAGAACAGCGACATCTGGAGCTGCTGCGGCAGGGACAGGCCCGCGGTGTGGTTCAACGCCACCGCGCGGCTGTCCGCCACCATCCGGTCGATGAACTTCAGCCGCTCGGGCTCGAGGGTGATGGAGCCGTAGCGCTCCTCGAGCATCTCGCGCTGGGCGGCCGGAAGGCGCGCGATCATGTCGTCGAGGATGTTGTCCTCGTGGAGCGCGACCACGCCCAGGCGCCAGCCGGTGCACCCGAAGTGCTTCGAGTACGAGTAGACGAGCAGCGTGTTGTGGGGCAGCTCCGCCGCGAGCGAGCGGAAGCCGTCCACGAACGTGCCGTACACGTCATCCGTCAGCAGCAGCAGGTCCGGCCGCTTCTTCCGGACGATGTCCACCAGCAGGTCCAGCGACTCACGCCGCATCGCCGTCGCGCCCGGGTTGCCGGGGTGGACCACGAAGAAGGCCTTGATGCGCGGGTCCTCCAGCTTGCGCAGCTCCGACTCCGGATACTGCCATGAGTGCCGCCCCTCCTCGGTCATCTCGCTCTGCCGGATGTCCACCGTGCGCAGGTCGAACTCCTCCAGGCGCGGAATCTCCAGGTAGGGCGTGAAGATGGGCGTGCCCAGGGCGATGGTGTCCCCCTTCTGGAGCAGGCCGTTCACCATCAGCGAGCGGAAGATGTACGTCATCGCCGCGGTGCCGCCCTCGACGGCGAACAGGTCGAAGCGCCCCGGCGGCGGACGGCCATCACACATCTCCTTCGCCAGATAGGACTGAACGATTCGCTCCGCGTGGACGAGCATCCGGTCCGGCACCGGATAGTTGTCGCCGATGGCCGCGTCGGTGAGCTCCCAGACGAACGCGTCCTCGTCGAAGCCCAGCTCGCGCACGCCGTGCTCCAGCGAGTCGCGCAGGAGCCTCACTGCCGCGCTGTCCTCCTGTGCGTCCAGGAAGCCGCGCAGCCGCCGGGCGATGCCCGGTGACTTCGGCATGCCCGCCAGCCCCACCTCGGGCTCGTTCCAGGTGCGGCGGCTCTCGCTCAGCGCGAACTGCCCCATCAGGAAGAACGCCTCGCGCGGCGTGGTGGCAATCCAGTTGGGGTTGCCCCGCCCCGCGTTGAGCATCACCGCCGCGCGCGTCTTCGCGGACTCGTCCGCCATCTCGATGAGCGTGTCCTTCAGCTCGAAGGGGCTGAGCTTGTGGAGCTCGCGGGGCGTGGTGGTGTCCGTCTGCTCCCTCACGCGCGTCTCCGTCTCGGTCCTCGTCTCCATGAGCCCCTCCTGCACGTTGGCGACAGGACGTTGTCCACGCGTGCACACGCCGCCAATCCGAAGGCGGACACGCCGCGGGCGCTCGCAGGTCCGGGTGCCTCCGAGCGCCCGGGGCCCCTCGGTCGCCCCGCCCCGCGGGGCCCGGTTGTCCCGCGCGACGAAGCCACCCAGCTTGCCGCCTGGGGCCACGAGCGTGCCCCTCCACCGGTGTGGACAGACGAAGAGCGAGGCGGCGGATGAGCGTGGATGTCGTCGGTGAAACCCAGGGCCTGCAGTCCCCCGTCTCGCGCAACGAGGTGGCGGAGAAGGACGCACCCGCCATGGACCTGGTGTGGATTCCGGGCGGCACCTACTGGATGGGCTCCGACCATCACTATCCCGAGGAGAAGCCCGCGCACCAGGTGACGGTCAGCGGCTTCTGGATGGACCGCCACACGGTGACCAACGCCGACTTCGCGCGCTTCGTCGAGGCCACCGGCTACGTCACCGTCGCCGAGCGTCCGCTGAATCCGGACGACTTCCCCGGCGCCACGCCGGAGCTGCTCGTGCCCGGCTCACTCGTCTTCCGCAAGACGGCCCGGCGCGTGAGCCTGAAGGACCTGACGCAGTGGTGGGCCTATACCCCCGGCGCCTGCTGGAAGACCCCGGAAGGGCCCGGCAGCACGTGGCTCGGCCGCGAGCGCCACCCGGTGGTCCACGTCGCCTATGAGGACGCGGAGGCCTACGCCACCTGGGCCGGCAAGGCCCTGCCCACCGAGGCCGAGTGGGAGCGCGCGGCCCGCGGCGGCCTGGACCGCAAGGTGTACGTCTGGGGCGACGAGTTCTCTCCGGGAGGCCAGCAGATGGCCAACATCTGGCAAGGAGAGTTCCCCTGGCAGAACCTGAACACCGATGGGTTCGAGGGGACCTCGCCAGTCGGGAGCTTCCCACCCAACGGGTATGGGCTCTTCGACATGGCGGGCAACGTGTGGGAGTGGACCTGCGACTGGTATCAGGAGCGCCACCAGGGCAACGGCGGCAAGGCGTGCTGCATCCCCGTCAACCCGCGCGGCCCCGCCTCCAGCGGCAAGAGCCTGGACCCGAGCCTTCCGCACGTGAGCATCCCCCGCCGCGTCCTCAAGGGCGGCAGCCACCTTTGCGCATCCAACTACTGCCTGCGCTACCGCCCCGCCGCGCGCTCGCCGCAGTCCATCGACAGCGGAACCTCGCACATCGGATTCCGATGTGTCGTCCATGTCTCGGACGCGTGAGACGCCAACGTTCCGCCCGGAAAAAACGACCGGGTTCCGCTGGGTTGGGCCCCCCCTGTCGTGAACACGAAAGCCCTGCTAGTTTGCGCTCCCATTACAGAGCTGTGTTATCAGCAGATCCTGTTTCGCGAGTCAGCGACTGAAACAGCGGATTGGCCCAGGGGACACTCGAGTGAAGAGCGACGCGACACGGACACTGTTGGTGACTCGGGCGGACCTGCGCTGCATCGTGGAGGCAGTGGGTGCGGACGCGCTGATGGACGAGCTCATCCGCGCGCTCACCGACGCGCTGCGCACGTTCGACGGAGAGCTCACCGAGGTGCGCAAGCGGGATGGCTTCCTGACGGAGCATCCGCGCCAGCCCGGGTGTCTCGAGTGGATGCCGGTGATGCAGAAGGGCGGCGCCGTCACCGTGAAGATGGTGAGCTACAGCCCGTTCAACCCCGAGGAGCAGGGGCTGCCCACCATCATCGCGACCAACAGCCTGTATGACTCCAGGACGGGCCACCTGGTCGCGCTGATGGACGGCGTGTTCGCCACGGCGCTGCGCACGGGCGCGGCCTCCGCGGTGGCCACACGCTGCCTGGCCTCGCCGGACAGCCGCGTGCTGGGCCTGGTGGGCTGCGGCGCGCAGGCGGTGACGCAGCTGCACGCCATCAGCCGCGTGTTCCCGCTCACGGAGGTGCTCGCGTACGACACGAACCCGGAGGCGCAGGCGTCGCTCGCGCGTCGCACGGCGTTCCTCGGGCTGGACGTGAAGCAGGTGTCGCTTTCGGAGCTGGAGGAGCGCTCGGACATCATCTGCACCGCGACCTCCATCGCCGTGGGCGCCGGCCCCGTCATCTCCGGCAAGGCGCTCAAGCCGCACGTGCACGTCAACGCCGTGGGCTCGGACCTGCCGGGCAAGACGGAGCTGCCGCGCGCGCTCCTGGAGAAGAGCCTGGTGTGCCCGGACTTCACCGTGCAGGCGCTGGTGGAGGGCGAGTGCCAGCAGTTGAAGCCCGAGCAGGTGGGCCCGGACCTCGTCACCCTGGTGAAGAACCCGGACCGCTACGAGTCCTGGCGCCAGAAGGCCACCGTGTTCGACTCCACCGGGTACGCGCTGGAGGACCAGGTCGTCACCGCGCTGTTCCTGCGTCACGCGGAGCGGCTGGGGCTGGGCACGTCGGTGGGGCTGGAGACGGTGGGGGGCGACGCGCTGGATCCCTACTCGCTCCTGCACGAGCCGGGGGCCGCGGCCCGCGGCAACCTGCGCCGCGCCACGGGGAGCTGAAGCCACCGCCTCAGAGCTCCAGGAGGATCTTCCCGAAGCTCGCGTTGGATTCCATGTACCGGTGCGCGTCCGCCACGCGCGCCAGCGGGAAGGTGGTGTCGATGACCGCGCGCACGCGGCCGTCGACGAGCCGGGGCAGCCAGCGCTCGCGGAAGCGCTGGACGACGGCGACCTTGGCGGCCAAGGGCAACGGACGCAGCGCCATGCCCTTGAGCTGGAGGCGGCGCAGCACCACCTGCTTCAGGTCCAGGTCGCCGCGGATTCCGTCCATCAGCCCCACGAGCATCAGCGTGCCTCCGAAGCGCAGCGCGCGCAGGTTGCGGCCCAGCGCCGCGCCTCCGACGAAGTCCTCCACCACGTCCAGGCCGCGTCCCTTCGTCCACTCGGGCACCGCGTCCGCGAAGTTCTCGCGCGTGCGCACCACGCCCGCCGAGGCGCCCAGCGCCAGACACCGGCGCAGCTTCTCGTCGCTGCCCACGGTGACGAAGACGGTGGCGCCCACCTCGCGCGCCACCTGGATGCACGCGGTGCCGATGCCGCTGCCCGCGGCGTGGATGAGCACGGACTGACCGGGCCCCAGTCCGCCCAGCTCGACGAGCGACTCGTGCGCGGTGCAGTACGCCTCGGGCGCGGCCGCGGCCTCGACGAAGGACCAGCCCTCCGGAATCGGGAGGGCCATCCCCTCCTCCATCAGGCACGCCTCCGCGTAGCCGCCGCCGTCCACCAGCCCGAAGACGCGCGCGCCGGGCTGGAAGGCGCGCACCTCGTGGCCCACGGCCTCCACCTCGCCCGCGACCTCGATGCCGAGCAAGGGACTGGTGACGCCGGGAGGCAGCGTGTAGCCGCCGGCGCGCTGGCTGGTGTCTCCGCGGTTGAGGGCGGAGGCGCGCACGCGCACGAGGAGCTGACGGGGGCCGGGGACGGGCCGGGGTCGGGTCTCCAGGTGGAGCTGCTCCGGACCGCCTGGAGCCCGCACGACGACCGCGGTCATCACCTCAGTAGTTCGCATCCACGTCCACGCCATGGCGCCGCAAGGGCACGAGGAAGGAGCGCTCGAAGGTCATCACGACGGTGCCGTCCGCCTTGAGGCCCCTGGTCTCCACGGTGACCACTCCCTGTTTCGCGCGAGAGCGGGACCTCCTCTTGGCCAGCACCCGGCTCTCCGCGTAGAGGGTGTCCCCCACGAAGACGGGGGCCGTCAACCGGATGCGGTCCCACCCGAGGTTCGCCACGCCCTTGGCGCTGGTGCTGTTCAGACTCATCCCCCCGACGATGGCCAGGGTGACGAGGCTGGACATCAGCGGCCGCTTCCACTCGGTCTTGCTGGCGTAGACGGCGTCGATGTGGAGCGGGTGGGTGTTGAGGCTGAGCAGCGACTGCCACATGTTGTCCACGTCGGTGAGGGTGCGGCCGGGGCGGTGCTCGAAGACGTCGCCCACCTCGAAGTCCTCGTAGAACAGCCCGTGTGTCTCGCGGTAGCGCTGCTTGCCCACCTTCTTGTGGGCGGCCACCATCTTCTTCATGAGTCCCCGCTCCCGGAGCCCGCGCGAAGGTGGACGGGCGCCATGGCCTCGTCATGCTGGACGCTCGCCAGCACCCGCCGCGCCACCGTCACGAGCGGGGGGCCAATCATGCTCCCTCCGACCACGTGGATGCCGCCCTTTCCGTCACCCGCCTGCGCGAGCACCCGGCGCGCGTGGGCCACCATCTGCGGCGTGGGCCGCAGCGCCGCGTGCACCACGCCCACCTGGTCCGGGTGGATGACGATCTTCCCGGTGTAGCCCAGCGCCCCCACCTTGCGCGTCTCCTCCTCCAGCCCCGACAGGTCTCCCAGGCCGAAGTACGGCGAGTCGATGGCGTTGAGCCCCGCGATGGCCGCCGCCATGGCGATGCGCGAGCGCGCATAGAGCATGGGCTCCCAGGACAGGGACACGCCCATCTGCGCGGAGAGGTCCGCGGCGCCGAAGATGAGGCCGCGCAGGCGGGGCGCGGACAGGGCGATGGCGTCCACGGCCTCCACACCGCGCGCCGTCTCGATGATGGCCAGGAGCGACAGCTCCGGGAAGCGGTCTCCCAGGAGCGCGTCCAGCTGCTGGATTTCGGCGGGCGACTCCACCTTGGGCAGCAGCAGGGCATCCAGTCGCGCGTTGGAGTCCAGCAGCGCGAGCACGTCGC
Source organism: Myxococcus sp. MH1 (assembly GCF_059738865.1). NCBI lineage: Bacteria > Pseudomonadati > Myxococcota > Myxococcia > Myxococcales > Myxococcaceae > Myxococcus > Myxococcus sp. MH1. The sequence continues at coordinate 5,770,088 of NZ_AP026947.1, forward strand.
GCAGGCCCGCCTCCGTGCGCAGGCTGTTGATGCGCAGGCACAGCGGCCCGCGTGGGCGGGAGGAGGACAGATAGGACAGCGCCAGCCGGCGAGCCTCCGACTTCAGGGCGTGGGGGACACCGTCCTCCAGGTCGAGCAGTCCCATGTCCGCGCCCACCTCCACCGCCTTGTCGAAGCGGGAGGGGTCGATGGCGGGCGTCACCAGGAAGGACCTGCACTGCAAGGGCATGGTCATGATGCGAGTGGCTCCGAGGTCCCGGGCGCCGCCAGCTCCAGCACGGCGTCACACAGCCGCTGGAGGTCCTCGGTGGACAGGTTGGAGCGCAGCATGATGCGAAGCCCCGCACGCCCCTTGGGGACGATGGGGAAGAACACGGCGGAGGAGTAGAAGCCCGCGGCCATCAACCGCCGCGAGCGCTCCACCGCCAGGGGCTCGGGCCCCACGTCGATGATCTTGATGGGGAAGTCCTCGCCCGCGGTCCGCGTGGGCACGCGCTCGTCGAAGTAGCGCACGTTGGCCCGGAGGGCGCGCTGTCGCTCGGCCAGGTCGGCGCCCCCGTGCAGCCGCGCCGAGGCCAGGCTCGCGCCGATGGCCGGAATCGACAGGCTCTGGGACCAGCCCAGCGGACCCGCGAAGCGGCCCACCAGGTCCGCGTGCTGCTGGGGCCCCAGCATGACGGCGCCGCCCGCCGTGCCGAAGCCCTTGCCCAGCGAGCCGATGATGATGGTGCGCGAGTTGACCTCGCCGCCCATCGTCGCGCGCACGTAGCCCTCGCCCGACGCGCCGTAGATGGAGAGCGAGTGCGAGTCGTCGAAGTAGAGGAACAGCCCGTACTTGTCCTGCAGGTGGAACAGGTCCTTCACGATGGCCACGCCGCCCATGGAGTAGAAGCCGTCCGCCACGTACGCGACGCGCGCGTGCTTGCGGCAGAGGTCCTCCAGGAAGTCCAGGTCGTTGTGCGGCGCGGTGATGACGTGCGTCTCATCCGCGCAGATGGGCTTGATGAGGTTCATCGAGAAGTGCGCGGACTTGTCGAAGACCAGGATGGGCTTGTGCCCGTCGGGCAGCAGGTGGCCGGACGCGATGAGGGGCAGGAGGCCCGCGCTGGCGGAGCTGGCGGAGTTGGTGACGATGGTCTTCGCGCGCCAGCGGTGGCTCAATTCCTCCTCGAGCGCGTCCAGGTCCGCCAGCCGGATTCGCAGCCGGGAGATGGACATGCACAGGGTGCGCTCGCGCTGGAGCACGTCGATGGCGCCCTGGAGCACGTCCGGGTGCGAGTCCAGCCCCAGGTACGAGCACGAGCACATGTTGATGAACTCACGGCCATCCGGCAGTGCCAGCGTGCCGCGTCCGGTGTTGTGCACGGACAGGTCCAGCAGCCCCGCTTCCTTCGCCGACGTGAACGACGGGTTGCCGTGGCCGATCATCGACTCCGTGTTGCGATAGCGATTCTTGAGTTCCATGACGGCTCACTCCTGCCCTTCGAATCCTGGGATGACCGCGTCGATTCCGACCCGCATGTCCGGCGTCGCCAGCGCCGCGTCGAGGAGCGCGGAGAAGGCGTCACACAGTCGTCGTGCGGTGTCGGGCTCGAACAGGTCGGTGTTGAACTCCAGCAGCCCGGAGAACCCGTCCTCCTGCTCCTGGAGCGAGAGCGTCAGCTCGTAGATGGAGGCACCGCGATCCGACGGCATCGGCATCAAGGTCAGCTCCGGCAGTTCCAGCGATTCTGCGGGAGTGTTCTGGAGCACGAACATCACCTGGAAGAGCGGCGCCCGGTTCTGCTGTCGCTGGGGGACGAGGGTGTCCACCACCTGGTCGATCGGCACCTCCTGGTGCGCGTAGGCGCCGAGGGTGACGTCGCGCACCCGGGCCAACAGCTGCCGGAAGGAGGGATTGCCGCGCACATCCACGTTCAGCGCGACGGTGTTGACGAACAGGCCGATGAGCGACTCCACCTCCGGGAGCGCGCGGTTCGCGATGGGAGAGCCGATGACCAGCTCCTCCTGTCGAGCCCGGCGGCAGAGCAAGGTGCCGAACAGGGACAGCAGCGCCATGAACGGCGTCACGCGCTCGCGCTGGCACAGCAGGTTGAGCGCGTCACTGCGCGCGCGGCCCAGCGACACGGGAATCCAGGTGCCGTTGAACGTGCGAGTGGGAGGACGGGGCTTGTCGAGAGGCAGCTCCAGCAGCTTCGGCGCCTTCGCCAGGGCGTTGCGCCAGTAGGACAGCCGGGACTCCAGCTCGACACCGGACAGCCAGCGGCGCTGCCAGGCCGCGTAGTCGGGGTATTGAATCACCAGCGGAGGCAGCGACGGCGCCGAGCCGCGCGCGAAGGCGGTGTAGAGGTGGACCACCTCGCGGGTGATGACGCTCTCGGACCAGCCATCCGAGAGGATGTGGTGCTTGCTGAAGATGAACAGGTACTCGTCGTCCGCCAGGCGGATCAGACCGCCGCGCACCAGGGGCCCCTGCGTGAGGTCGAAGGGCTTGCGCGCGTCCTCGGCGATGCGACGGAGGACTTCTTCTTCCCGGTCCTCGCGGGCCCGGAAGTCCTCCAGCGGCAGGTCGATTCGCAACGTCGCGGCGACCTTCTGGACGGGCTGACCGGCTTCCTCGGTGAAGGTGGTGCGCAGGGACTCGTGTCGGTCCACCAGGGCCTGGACCGCGGCCCGGAGCGCATCCGGATTCAGCGCGCCCTTGAAGCGGTACGCCGCGGGCTGGTTGTAGGCCGTGGACTGGGGGTTGGCCTTGAACAGCTTCCACAGGCGCTCCTGCGAATAGGACAGCGGCACCGGCTTGTCGCGTGATGCGGGGACGATGGGGGGCAGGGTCGCCAGCGGCGCGCGCGGCGCGGCCTCGATGCGTCGGGCCAGCGCGGCCACGGACGGTGCCTCGAAGAGCGTCGTCAGGTGGATGTCCGCCTTGAGCCGATTGCGGATGCGCGCCACCACCTGTGTCGCCAGCAGCGAGTGACCGCCGAGGCTGAAGAAGCTGTCGGTGACGCTGACCCTCGGCAGCTTCAGCACCGACGCGAAGGCCTCCGCCAGCTGCGTCTCCAGCGTGTCCCTCGGCGCCACGAAGGGCGCCACGCCCCTCAGGCTCGCCAGGTCCGGCGCCGGCAGCTTCGCCCTCGCCACCTTCCCGCTCGGCGTCAGCGGCAGCGCCTCCAGTCTCACCAGCGCCGGCGGCACCATGTACTCCGGCAGCTTGCGCCCCAGCGCTTCCTTCAGCCCCTCCGGCTCCCACGCCGCCCCCGCCCTCGGCACCACGTACCCCACCAGCCTCCTGTCCCCCGGCGTCTCCTCGTGCACCCCCACCGCCGCGTCCTTCACTCCCTCCAACTCACGCAGCGCCGCCTCCACCTCCGCCAGCTCAATCCGGTATCCGCGCACCTTCACCTGCGCGTCCAACCGCCCCAGGAACTCCACCACCCCGTCGCTCCTCCACCTCGCCCTGTCTCCCGTCCGGTACAGCCTCGCCCCTACCTCCCGCGCATACCCGTCCGGCACGAAGCGCTTCGCCGTCAGCTCCGCCCTCTCGTGGTACCCCTGCGCCAGCTGCGCTCCTCCAATGTGCAGCTCTCCGGCCACCCCCACCGGACACAGCCTCCCCTTCTCATCCAGCACCAGCAGCTTCGTGTCCGGCAGCGGCACCCCAATCGGCGGCAGCCTCGGCCAGCTCCCCGCCGGCCCCTTCAGCCGGTACGCACTCACCACGTGCGTCTCCGACGGGCCGTACTGGTTCTCCAGCACGCACCCCGGCAGCTTCTCGAAGAAGGCCACCACCGCCGGCGTCACCTGCAGCTGCTCTCCCGCCGTCACCACCTCGCGCAGCGACTCCGGCACCCTCGCCCCGTGCGCCACCGCGTCCGCCAGCGCCTGCAGCGCCACGAAGGGCACGAAGAGTCTCTCCACCCCCTGGCTCGCCATGAAGTCCAGCAGCGCAGGCACGTCCTGCCTCAGCGCCGCGGGCGGCACCACCAGCGTCCCTCCCGCGCTCCACGTCGCGAAAATCTCCTGGAATGACACGTCGAAGCTCAGCGACGCGAACTGCAGCGTCCTCGCCTCCGCCTTCACCGAGTGCGCCCTCTGCCACAGCAGCAGGTTGCACAGCGCCGCGTGCGACAGCGCCACCCCCTTCGGCTTCCCCGTGCTTCCAGACGTGTACACCACGTAGCACGTGCCACCCGGTGGCACCGCCCTCGGCGGCGCAATCTCCGGCCTGCGCGCCACCTCCCCCGCCTCCTCGTCCACGCACAGCGCCTTCTTCTTCACCCCCGCCGGCAGTGCCCCCAGCTGACGCTTCGTCGTCAGCACCCGCGCCACCCCCGCATCCTCCACCATGTACCCCAGCCGCTCCGCCGGGTACTTCGCGTCCAGCGGCACGTACGCCGCCCCCGCCTTCAATATCCCCAACAGCCCCACCAGCTGCTCCAACGAGCGCTCCATGCACAACCCCACCCGCTCCCCCGCCCCCACTCCCAGCGCACCCAGGTGCCACGCCAGCTGATTCGCCCGACGCTCCAGCTCCGCGTACGTCAGCGCCTCCCCTCCCCACACCACCGCCACCGCCTCCGGCGTCCTCCTCGCCTGTGCCTCCACCAGCTCGTGCGCGCAGACCTCCCAGCGAGGCCCCGTGCTCGTCGCGTTCCAGTCCTCCAGCACCAGACGGCGATCCGCGTCGGACACCAGCGGGAGCTCGGAGACGCGGTGGAGCGGATTGGCGACAGCGCCCTCGAGCAGTCGCTCCAGGTGCACGACGAATCGCTCGGCCGACGCGGGCTCGTACAAGTCCGTGCGGTACTCCAGCGTGCCCGTCAGGCCCGTGGGCGTCTCCCGGAGCATCAGCGTGAAGTCGAACTTGGACGTGCCGCTGTCCACGTCCATCGCCTCGAAGGAGAGCCCCGGCGTGGACAGCTCCATGGGTGGGGTGTTGAGCAACACCATCGCCACCTGGAAGAACGGCGTGTGTCCGGGCTGTCGCTCCGGCTGGAGCACCTCGACCAGCTTCTCGAAGGGCACGTCCTGGTGCGAGTACGCGCCCAGCGTCGTCTCCCGCACCCGCCCCAGCAGCTCGCGGAACGTCGGGTCTCCGTCCAGCCTCGTGCGCAGCACCAGCGTGTTCACGAAGAAGCCGATCAACCCCTCGGTCTCCATCTGCTGGCGCCCGGCGATGGGAGCCCCCACGCAGATGTCGTCCTGTCCCGAGTAGCGCGACAGCAGCGCCTGCAACCCCGCGAGCAGGCCCATGAACAGCGTCGCCCCTTCGCGCTGGCACAGGCTGACGAGGGAGCGGGTGAGCTCACGCGAGAGGTCCACCTTGAGCACCGCGCCCGGGTTGCGAGCCTCCACGGGGCGCGGCCGGTCCGTCGGCAGCTCCAACATGGCGGGAACCCCGTCGAGCTGTTTGCGCCACCAGTTCAGCTGCCGCTCGAGCACGTCGCCCTGGAGCCACTCGCGCTGCTGGACAGCGTAGTCCGCGTACTGGATCGCCAACTCGGGCAAGGGGGACCGCCGGCCTTCACTGAAGGCCTCGTAGAGCGTGACCACCTCGCGGATGAGCACGGCGATGGACCACGCGTCCGCGATGATGTGATGCAGCGTCACAAGGAGCAGATGCTCACGCGCCCCCAACCGGAGCAGCGCCGTGCGCAGCAACGGCCCGCGCGTCAGGTCGAAGGGGCGACGGGCCTCGGCCCACGCCCGGCGGTGTGCTTCAGTCTCTCGCTCCGACTCGGAGAGCGGGGCCAGGTCCTGCACCGAGAGCAGGATTCGCGGGGGCGCGCTCCGGGAGATGACCTGCATGGGCCTGCCCTCGCGCGACTGGAAGACGGTGCGCAGGGACTGGTGACGCCGCACCAGCTCCGTGAAGGCCTGCTCCAGCGCGGGCACATCCAGCGCGCCCTTGAGCCGCAGCGCCGCGGGGATGTTGTAGAGGGGGCTGCCGGGCCTGTACTGGTCCAGGAACCACAGTCGCTGCTGGGCAAAAGAGAGCATCTCTTCCTCCGTGTCGCCCTGCTCGTTCTCGTTTCGGAATCTCGTCCGCGCCCGCATCGGCGTCGGTGCGCGGCTCTCCAGCGGAGGCATCTCGGCCTCGATGCGTCGGGCCAGCGCGGCCACGGACGGCGCCTCGAAGAGCATGCGCAACGGGAGCTCCCTGCGCAGGTGATGACGGATGCGAGCCATCGCCTGTGTCGCCAGCAGCGAGTGGCCGCCGAGGCTGAAGAAGCTGTCGGTGACGCTGACCCTCGGCAGCTTCAGCACCGACGCGAAGGCCTCCGCCAGCTGCGTCTCCAGCGTGTCCCTCGGCGCCACGAAGGGCGCCACGCCTCTCAGGCTCGCCAGGTCCGGCGCCGGCAGCTTCGCCCTCGCCACCTTCCCGCTCGGCGTCAGCGGCAGCGCCTCCAGCCTCACCAGCGCCGGCGGCACCATGTACTCCGGCAGCTTGCGCCCCAGTGCCTCCTTCAGCCCCTCCGGCTCCCACGCCGCCCCCGCCCTCGGCACCACATACCCCACCAGCCTCCTGTCCCCCGGCGTCTCCTCGTGCACCCCCACCGCCGCGTCCTTCACCCCCTCCAACTCACGCAGCGCCGCCTCCACCTCCGCCAACTCAATCCGGTAGCCACGCACCTTCACCTGCGCGTCCAACCGCCCCAGGAACTCCACCACCCCGTCGCCCCTCCACCTCGCCCTGTCCCCCGTCCGGTACAGCCTCGCCCCCACCTCCCTCGCGTACCCGTCCGGCACGAAGCGCTTCGCCGTCAGCTCCGCCCTCTCGTGGTACCCCTGCGCCAGCTGCGCCCCTCCAATGTGCAGCTCTCCGGCCACCCCCACCGGGCACAGCCTCCCCTTCTCATCCAGCACCAGCAGCTTCGTGTCCGGCAGCGGCACCCCAATCGGCGGCAGCCTCGGCCAGCTCCCCGCCGGCCCCTTCAGCCGGTACGCACTCACCACGTGCGTCTCCGACGGGCCGTACTGGTTCTCCAGCACGCACCCCGGCAGCTTCTCGAAGAAGGCCACCACCGCCGGCGTCACCTGCAGCTGCTCTCCCGCCGTCACCACCTCGCGCAGCGACTCCGGCACCCTCGCCCCGTGCGCCACCGCGTCCGCCAGCGCCTGCAGCGCCACGAAGGGCACGAAGAGTCTCTCCACCCCCTGGCTCGCCATGAAGTCCAGCAGCGCAGGCACGTCCTGCCTCAGCGCCGCGGGCGGCACCACCAGCGTCCCTCCCGCGCTCCACGTCGCGAAAATCTCCTGGAATGACACGTCGAAGCTCAGCGACGCGAACTGCAGCGTCCTCGCCTCCGCCTTCACCGAGTGCGCCCTCTGCCACAGCAGCAGGTTGCACAGCGCCGCGTGCGACAGCGCCACCCCCTTCGGCTTCCCCGTGCTTCCAGACGTGTACACCACGTAGCACGTGCCACCCGGTGGCACCGCCCTCGGCGGCGCAATCTCCGGCCTGCGCGCCACCTCCCCCGCCTCCTCGTCCACGCACAGCGCCTTCTTCTTCACCCCCGCCGGCAGTGCCCCCAGCTGACGCTTCGTCGTCAGCACCCGCGCCACCCCCGCATCCTCCACCATGTACTCCAGCCGCTCCGCCGGGTACTTCGCGTCCAGCGGCACGTACGCCGCCCCCGCCTTCAATATCCCCAGCAGCCCCACCAGCTGCTCCAGCGAGCGCTCCATGCACAAACCCACCCGCTCCCCCGCCCCCACTCCCAGCGCCCCCAGGTGCCACGCCAGCTGATTCGCCCGACGCTCCAGCTCCGCGTACGTCAGCGCCTCCCCTCCCCACACCACCGCCACCGCCTCCGGCGTCCTCCTCGCCTGCGCCTCCACCAGCTCGTGCGCGCAGACCTCGACACGAGTCTCCGACGGCGCGGGGTTCCAGCTCTCCAGCGCGAGCCGCCGGTCCGACTCCGTGAGGAGCGACAGATCGGACAGCCGGACATCGGGCGCGAGCACCGCGCGCTCCAGCAACCGCTCCAGGTGCGCGACGAGGCGCTCGGCCGACGTGGGCTCGTACAAGTCCGTGCGGTACTCCAGCGTGCCCGTGAGCCCCGAGGGGGACTCACTCAACGTCAGCGTGAAGTCGAACTTCGACGTGCCACTGTCGACATCGAGCGGACGGAAGCGCAGCCCCGGGCTCTCGAGCGCCGCCATGGGCGTGTTGACCAGCACCAGCGCGACCTCGAAGAAGGGCGTCCGCTTCGGCTGTCGCTCCGGCTGGAGCACCTCGACCAGCTTCTCGAAGGGCACGTCCTGGTGCGAGTACGCACCCAGCGTCGTCTCCCGAACCCGCTTCAGGAGCTCACGGAACGTCGGCTCCCCCTCCAGCTTCGTGCGCAGCACCAGCGTGTTCACGAAGAAGCCGATCAACCCCTCCGTGTCCGCGGAGGTCCTCCCCGCCACGGGAGCCCCCACGCAGATGTCGTCCTGCCCCGAGTAGCGCGCCAGCAGCGCCTGCAGCCCCGCGAGCAGGCCCATGAACAGCGTCGCGCCCTCCTGTCGGCAGAAGCCGCGCAGCATCCGCACCAGCCCCACCGGCAGCGTCACCTTGATGACCGCGCCCGGGTTCGACGTGTCCTCGCCGCGAGGGTGGTCCGTCGGCAGCTCCAGCGAAGGAGGCGCTCCGTCCAGCTGCTTGCGCCACCACTCGACCTGACGCTCCAGCGCCTCGCCACGCAGCCTGTCTCGCTGCCGCACCGCGTGGTCCACGTACTGGATGGGGAGCTCGGGCAACGGGGACGCGCGGCCCGCGCTGAAGGCCTCGTAGAGCGCCACCATCTCCCGGATGAGCACCGCGATGGACCACGCGTCCGAGACGATGTGATGCATCGTCACCACCACCAGGTGCTCGCCCTCCTGGAGCCGCAGCAAGCGCGCGCGCAACAGCGGCCCTCGCACCAGGTCGAACGGCTTGCGCGCCTCCTCGCGCACCGCGCGCAGCCCCAGCGCCTCGCGCTCCGACGCGGGCAGGTAGCGCAGGTCCTCCACCTCCAGCGCCATCGGCGCGTTGCCCGCGTGCGCAACCACCTGCAACGGCCGCCCATCCCGCGCCGGGAATACCGTACGCAGCGACTGGTGCCGACACACCAGCTCCGTGAAGGCCCGCTCCAACGCGGCCACATCGAGCGTGCCCTCCAACCGGATGGCCGCCGGCAGGTTGTAGAGCGGGCTGCCCGGCGCGTACTGGTCCAGGAACCACAGCCGCTGCTGCGCGAAGGACAACTCCGCCTGCCGCTCGCACGGCACCAGCGACGACGGCCGCTCCCGCGACGCGCGCACCGGCTCCAGCACCTCTCCGGGCCGCAGCGCCACCAACGCGTCGATGCGCCCCGCCAGCGCCTCCACCGTCCCCAGGTCGAACATCTCCTGGAGCGACACCTCCACGCGCATCACCGTCCGGATGCGTGACAGCACCTGCGTCGCCAGCAACGAGTGGCCACCCAGCTCGAAGAAGCCATCGAGCGCGCCCACTTGCTGGATGTTCAATACCTCACTCCAGATGAGCGCCACCGCGCGTTCGGTCTCGGTGCGGGGCTCCATCGCACGGGTGACGCTGCGCTCAACGCGGAGGTCCTGGGAGCGTGGCTGGGTCATGAGAGAGGGGCCTGGGAGGGGAGTCCAGGCAAAACATGTCTTACATAGAAAACCGGTGTAATTGCACGCAACCTCCCCACAAGGACGTGCGGTTCACACTTCCGAGCGTGGTGTGCGCGGGACCCGGGCCGAAGCGTTCGCGCCAAGGCACTCGGAAAATTGCCCCACACCTGGATACGCGACCCGCACGGGCACGTCCGACGCGATGCGTGTGACGCGCCCGCACATGACTCGAGCGATCAACCAGGCTCAGCGCTGAACGGAGGCTCGCTTCACTCCGACGGGTTGACGATGACGTCCATCGTCCGGTGCATGCGCTCCAGCCCCAGGCTCACCAGCGCACGACGAATCTCCGCCTGTCCCCAGAAGAACTTGCGGAACACGTCACGGTCCAGGCGCAGCAACGTGCACGGCGTCAGCGTCTTCACCGTCGCCGTCGCGAGCCGTCCTCGCAGCAACGACACCTCGCCGAAGATGGCGCCCTCCCCCATGTCCGGATACGGGGTGACACGACCATCCGGGTGCGTGTGGAAGACAGCGCACCTGCCGCGCAGCAGGATGTAGAGCGCCTCGCCGGGGACGCCGCGCGTGAGCAGCGTCTCCCTCGCGCCGATGGAACAGGGCACCAGCGCGCTGCCCAATTGCGCCCACAGCTCCGGTGACAACCCGCGCAGCAGCGGGCTGCTCCGCAACGCATCTTCCAGCAACCGCTCGCGGCATCGCATCTCGACCACCGGCGCCTCCAGCCCGTGACGCGCGCCCATCAGCACCAGCCCCGTCCGGGTCAGCTCGCGTAGCACGGTGCGCTCCATCGTCACCACGCTCGCGGTCCGCGGACACTTCGTCATCAGCGCCAGTTCGCCGAAGAAGTGCCCCCCCGACAGCTGCCCCACCATGCGCGCCTCGGCGCCGGCGGGCTCCCGGTACACCCCCACCCGCCCCTCCAGGATGACGAACATCGACGAGCCCGGGTCTCCCTCGCGCACCACCACCCGCCCCGCCGGCAGGAACCGCGTCCACACGGGGAGTGGAGCCCGCCCCACCGGCTCCCGGTCTCTTGAAGGGATGGTCGGCACCGCCGGAGGCCCCTCTCCGTCATTCTCGGAGTTCCGAGAATCCGGAGACACGACTGGCAATGCGGTGGACCGGCTCATCGTCATGCCCCCCTCGGACACAGAGTGGATACGTATGACAGACGTCTCCACCGTCCGGAATTGTCGTTGGGAAGAAAACTTCCTCCCAGCAGCCCGCCGGTACTACGGGATTCCCACATGCATTTCCCGCCCGCCGCGGGACGCCAACCCCCATCCCTTCCCTCGGGAGGACGGCCCGGCCGAGGCCTTGTTGGCGGTTGCCGCCGGGTCCTCGGGCGTCAAACGAAACAACGCGGGGATGACAGACACCACCGCCCCACGTCTCCGTGATGGAAGACAACCTCACACCGGAAGGCGCCCCGAAATACTCCGCAACCTTCGCGCACCGTGTCACCACCCTTGACACCTTCGTTTGCGCATGGCACTTAGACGTCCAATAACGATAATGAGAACCATTCTCATTATCCCACTCTCTGGACGGACCCTCGGGCCCAGGACGAAGGAGACGGACTCGATGGGAGACACACCGCGGGTGGCACTGGTGACGGGCGCGGCGCGGGGCATCGGCGCCGAGGTCGCGCGGGTGCTGGCCCCCGAGGCGACCATCGCCGCCCTCGACACGAACGCCGAGGGGCTGCTGGCGCTGGTGGCGGAGCTGCGTGCGCGGGGCCAGAAGGCCAGCGCGTGGCCGGTCAGCGTCAGTGACGCCGCGGCGGTGGAGACGGCGGTCGAGCGCATCGAGAAGGAGCTGGGCCCCATCCACATCCTGGTGAACGTGGCGGGCGTGCTGCGCATGTCCTCCATCGTGGACATGAGCGACGAGGACTGGGCGACGACCTTCGGGGTGAACACGAACGGCGTGTTCCATGTCTCGCGCGCGGTGGCGCGTCGCATGGTCCCCCGGCGCGAGGGGGTCATCGTCACCGTGGCCTCCAACGCCTCCAGCACGCCCCGGCTGCGGATGGGCGCCTACGCCGCGTCCAAGGCCGCCTCCACCATGTTCACCAAGTGCCTGGGCCTGGAGCTGGCGCAATACGGCATCCGCTGCAACGTGGTGTCTCCGGGCTCCACGGACACCGACATGCAGCGGGGCATGTGGAAGGACGCCAACGGCGCCCAGGCCGTCATCGCCGGCTCCTCCGAGACCTTCCGCGTCGGCATCCCGCTCAAGCGCATCGCCGACCCGCGAGACATCGCCCACGCGGTGCAGTTCCTGGTGTCGGACCGCGCGCGCCACATCACCCTGCACGACCTGTGTGTCGACGGCGGCGCCACCCTGGGCACCTGAGCACGTGCCCTCCGGGCACCCGTGGTTCTCTGTTCGACTTGTTACCTTTGTTTCACGATTGAAACAGTGGAAGGCCACGGAAGTCGCGTCCGATGCGCGCTCCGGGTCCTCCGCGACTGGAGGTTGGCTGTGAAGACGACCGAAGTGGCACCCCAGAAGCTGGCGGCGCAGTTGCTCGAGAGCTACGAGGCCGGCTCCTCCTTCTTCTTCGCCTCGCCACGCCGGACGTTGTTGGCGCGGGGCACCTTCGCCACGGTGCCGCACGTGGGCGGCCAGAGCTCGCTGGAGCGGCTGGGCGAGCGCGTGGCCAAGGTGCTGAGCGACGCGCGCCAGGCGGACCATGACATCCCGGTGGCGGTGGGCGCGGTGCCCTTCGTCGGCCGCGCGCCCGCGCAGCTCGTGGTGCCGATGACGCTCCAGCGCGCCGGCCCGCTCGTGTTCGACGACGTGGCCATGCCGCACCCCGTCCTCCCGCAAAACTACACGGTGCGCCCGGTGCCGGAGCCCGCCGCGTACCTGGACGGCGTGGCCCAGGCGCTCAAGCTCATGCAGAGCGGCCCCCTGCGCAAGGTGGTGCTGTCGCGCTCGCTGCACCTGAGCGCCACCACGCCCATCGACCTGCAGCGGCTGCTGCACAACCTGGCCCGCCGCAACCCGTCCGGCTTCACCTTCGCCGTGGACCTGCCCGGCGCCAGCGCGGGCGAGGGCCGGCGCACGCTCATCGGCGCGAGCCCCGAGCTGCTCGTGTCTCGCAACGGGATGCAGGTGGTGGCCAACCCGCTGGCGGGCTCCGCCGCGCGCAGCCCGGACCCCGTCGAGGACCAGGCCCGGGCGGCCCGCCTCCTCGAGTCCCCCAAGGATCTGCATGAGCACGCGGTGGTCATCGACGCGGTGGCGGAGGCGATGCGTCCGTTCTGCAAGACGCTGGAGGTGCCGGCCCGGCCGTCGCTCGTCAGCACGCAGACGATGTGGCACCTGTCCAGCCGCATCGTCGGGGAGATCGCCGACCCGTCCATCTCCTCGCTGACGCTGGCGATGGCGCTGCACCCCACGCCGGCCGTCTGCGGCTTCCCCACGGAGCTGGCGCACGAGGCCATCGGCCACATCGAGCCGTTCGACCGGGGCTACTTCACGGGCACCGTGGGCTGGTGCGACGCCAACGGTGACGGGCAGTGGGCGGTGACCATCCGGTGCGCGGAGGCGGACGAGAGCTCGCTGCGGCTGTTCGCGGGCGCGGGCATCGTCGCGGGCTCCAAGCCGGAGTCGGAGCTGGCGGAGACCGAGGCCAAGTTCCGCACCATGCTCCAGGCCATGGGCCTGGGCCAGGGCACCGAGGTGAAGCCATGAGCACGACCGCGTCCCGGCTCCCCGGCTGCCCCACCTGGCCGGAGGAATATGCCGCGCGCTACCGCTCCGCGGGCTACTGGCGCGGGGAGACCTTCGGCATGCTCCTGCGCGAGCGCGCCGAGCGCCACGGCGACCTCACCGCGCTGGTCTCCGGCGCCGAGCGGCTCACGTACCGGCAGCTCGACGCGCGCGTGGACCAGCTCGCCGCGGGCCTGCACGGCCTGGGCATCCGCGCGCAGGACCGGGTGGTGGTGCAGCTGCCCAACATCGCCGCGTTCTACGAGGTATGCTTCGCGCTGTTCCGGCTGGGCGCCCTGCCCGTCTTCGCCCTGCCCGCGCACCGCGGCTCGGAGATCGGCTACTTCTGCGAGTTCACCGAGGCGGTCGCCTACGTCATCGCGGACCGCCACGGCGGCTTCGACTACCGCAACCTCGCCTCCGCCGTGCAGGCGAAGACGCCCACGCTCAAGCACGTCCTCGTCGTGGGCGACGCGGGCCCCTTCACCTCGCTGGAGAGCCTGTACGCCGCTCAACCCGTGGCGCTGACCGAGCCCCGCCCCGACGACGTCGCCTTCTTCCAGCTGTCCGGCGGCAGCACGGGCGTGCCCAAGCTCATCCCGCGCACGCACGACGACTACATCTACAGCCTCCGGGCCAGCGCGGAGATCTGCCAGCTCGACACCTCCAGCGTGTACCTGTGCGCGCTGCCGGCGGCGCACAACTTCCCCATGAGCTCGCCGGGCGTGTTCGGCACGTTCTACGCGGGTGGCACCGCGGTGCTGGCCCTGCACCCCAGCCCCGACGTGGCCTTCCCCCTCATCGAGAAGGAGAAGGTCACCATCACCGCCCTGGTGCCGCCCCTGGCCATGGTGTGGATGGACTCGGCCAAGGCGCGCCGGCATGACCTGTCCAGCCTGCGCGTGCTCCAGGTGGGCGGCGCCAGGTTCAGCGCCGAGGCCGCCGCGCGCGTGAAGCCCACGCTGGGCTGCACCGTGCAGCAGGTCTTCGGCATGGCCGAGGGCCTGGTCAACTACACGCGCCTGGACGACTCCGAGGAGCGCATCGTCAACACCCAGGGCCGCCCCATCTGCGTGGACGACGAGCTTCGCATCGTCGACGAGGACGGGCAGGACGTCGCGGTGGGCGAGACGGGCCAGTTGCTCACGCGCGGGCCGTACACCATCCGCGGCTACTACAAGGCGGAGACGCATAACGCGCGCGCCTTCACCCCCGACGGCTTCTACTGCACCGGAGACCTGGTGCGCATGACGGCGGACGGCTACCTGGTGGTCGAGGGCCGCGCGAAGGATCAGATCAACCGCGGCGGTGACAAGGTGGCGGCCGAAGAGGTGGAGAACCACCTGCTGGCGCACCCCGCGGTCCACGACGCCGCCGTCGTGTCCATGCCGGATGCGTTCCTGGGCGAGCGCACCTGCGCGTTCGTCATCCCGCGCGGCACGCCGCCTCCGGCCACGTCGCTCACCGCGTTCCTGCGGGAGCGGGGCCTGGCGGCCTTCAAGATTCCGGACCGGGTCGAGTTCCTCGACGCGTTCCCCAAGACGGGTGTCGGCAAGGTCAGCAAGAAGGCGCTGCGCGAGAAGCTCAGTCAGCCCAACGCGCCCCGCTGAAGCCCACTCCCCCCACGTCCGCACCAGAAAGGCTCTTCCCCCATGGCGCTCCCCGCCATCTCCCCCTATCCGATGCCCGGCGCCGCCGACCTGCCCAAGAACAAGGTCGCCTGGAAGCTCGAGCCGAAGCGCGCGGTGCTGCTCATCCACGACATGCAGCACTACTTCGTGAACGCCTTCACGCCGGGCCAGTCGCCCGTGAAGGAGCTGGTCCCCAACATCCAGCGGCTGCGCCAGCACGCCCACTCGATGGGCATCCCCGTGGCGTACTCCGCGCAGCCGGGAGGCCAGACGCCGGAGCAGCGCGGGCTCCTGCTGGACTTCTGGGGGGGCGGCATCCCCGACGCCCCGGAGCAGAAGAAGATCATCGACGAGCTGACGCCCACCCACGTCGACCTCCAGCTCACCAAGTGGACCTACAGCGCGTTCCGCCGCACGGACCTGCTGAACACGATGCGCGCGCTCGGGCGGGATCAGCTCATCATCAGCGGCATCTACGCGCACATCGGCTGCCTGCAGACGGCCAGCGACGGCTTCATGAGCCACATCCAGCCCTTCCTCGTCGCGGACGCGCTGGGTGACTTCTCGCTCGACCACCACCACCTCGCGCTCAACTACGCCGCGAAGCTGTGCGCGGTCACCACCACCACGCAGCAGGTCCTGGAGATGCTGGGCGCGCCCGGGCCGACGACGCTCCCGCGCCTGACCCGGCAGCAGATTCGCGCGGAGGTCGCGGAGATGCTCCAGCAGTCGGTGCAGGAGGTGGATGAGGACGCGAACCTGCTCGAGCTCGGCCTGGACTCCATCCGGCTGATGAGCCTGGTGGAGCGCTGGAGGAGCTACGGCTTCGAGTCCTCCTTCGTGGAGCTGGCCGAACGCCCCACGCTGACCGAGTGGTACTCGATGCTCGGCGCCATGACGCTCCCGCTCCCGGACGCCAGCAGCGTCCAGGTGTCCGCCCGCTCGTAGTGCACCGCTGACGGAGCGAGGCCTCCCCCACCTCGCTCCCGCTCGACGTCCCCCCAGAAGGATCTGGCGATGCCCGAATCACACGCCGCACCCTGGCCGCTCTCCGCGGCGCAGCACGGAATCTGGGTCGGTCAGCAGCTCGACCTCGCCAGCCCCATCTACAACGCCGGCGAGTGCATCGAGCTGCGCGGCGCCATCGACCCCGCGCACTTCGAGGCCGCCGTCCGGCAGACCGTCTCCGAGGCCGAGGCCCTCCACGCGCGCTTCGAGACCACCGAGGCGGGCCCCTCGCAGCAGGTCACGCCGCAGGTGGACTGGGCGCTCCAGCACGTCGACCTGACGTCCGCCGAGGACCCGTGGGTCGCCGCCCAGGCGTGGATGCGCGAGGACCTGACGCGCACCGTGGACCTCACCCGTGGTCCCCTCTTCGCGCAGGTCCTGTTCAAGGCCGGTCCCGAGCGCTGGTTCTGGTTCCAGCGCGTCCACCACATCGCGATGGACGGGTTCGGCTTCTCGCTGCTCGCCCGCCGCGTGGCGGACCTCTACACCTCGCGCGTCACGGGGAAGGCCGCGCCCGCGGGCTTCGGCCCCCTGCGCCCCGTGCTGGACGAGGACGCCGCGTACCGCGCGGGGCCGCAGCTCGAGAAGGACCGTGAGTTCTGGGTCGGCCGGCTCACGGACGCGCCCTTGCCGGTGACGCTGGCCCCGCCCGCGCCCATGTCCGCCACCTTCGTCCGCGCCACGCGGCAGCTCGAGAAGGTCGACGTGGAGCGGATGCAGGCCGTGGCGAAGCAGGTGGGCCTGACGTGGCCGGACCTGGTGCTCGCCGCGGCCGCCGCGTGGATCCACCAGCGCACGGGCGCGCCCGAGGTGGTGCTGGGGCTGCCGGTGATGACGCGGCTGGGCTCGGCGGCGATCCGCGTGCCGTGCATGGCGATGAACATCGTGCCCCTGCGCGTGCCCGTGGCGGCGGACGCCTCGCTCGCGTCGCTGGCGCGCGACATCGCCGCGGAGCTGAAGGCGTCCCGGCCGCACCTGCGCTACCGCTACGAGCAGCTGCGCCGCGACCTGCGCCGCGTGGGTGGTCAGCGCAAGCTGTTCGGGCCCGTGGTCAACATCATGCCGTTCGACTACGGCCTGCGCTTCGCGGGGCTGCCCGGCATCGCGCACAACATCTCCGCGGGCCCGGTGGAGGACCTCTCCATCGGCATGTACGCCCGCTCCGACGGCGGCGGCCTGCGCGTCGACTTCGACGCGAACCCCGTCTGCTACGACGCGCGCACGGTGGACAGCCACCAGCGCGAGTTCCTCCAGGCGCTCGACACCTGGCTGGGCGCGCCGGATGCGCCCGTGCGTGGCCAGGGCGCGGGGGTCTCCTCCGCCGAGGCCTCGCTGCTCGACGGCGGCCCGCTCCCCACGGCGCCCCGGCCCGTCCTCGAGCTGATGGAGCAGCAGGTCCGCGAGCAGCCGGACGCCATCGCCGTGGAGCACGGCGGGTTCCGGCTCACATACCGCGAGCTGTGGGAGTCCTCCGGAGCGCTCGCGGCCCGGCTCACCGAGCAGGGCGCGCGCGCCGACACACCCGTGGCGGTGAAGGTGCCTCGCGGGCTCGACGCCATCATCGCGTCCTTGGGCATCCTCCGCGCTGGCGCGGGCTACCTGCCGCTCGACCCGAATGGCCCCGCGTCCCGCGCCTCGGCCATCCTCGAGGACGCCACGCCCTCGCTGCTCGTGCTCCCCTCCGATGCCGTCGAGGCCACCGATGCGAGCCCTCGCGCCTCGGGGCACCTGGACATCCAGCGGCGCGACGTCGCCGTCGCCGAGCAGCCCACGCGCGCCGCCGGTGAGCACCTGGCGTACGTCATCTACACGTCCGGCTCCACGGGCCAGCCCAACGGCGTGCAGATTTCCCACGACGCACTCGCGCACTTCGTCGCGGGTGCCACGCACCGTTACCGCTTCACACGCGAGGACCGGGTCCTCCAGTTCGCGCCGCTGCACTTCGACGCCAGCGTGGAGGAGGTCTTCCTGACGTTGTGTGTGGGTGGACGCCTGGTGCTGCGCACCGACGAGATGCTCCAGTCGGTGCCGCGCCTGCTCGAGGCCTGCGCGGCCCACGGCATCACCGTGCTCGACCTGCCCACCGCCTTCTGGCACGAGCTGGCCTATGCCGTGTCCACGGGCGCGGCGAAGCTGCCCTCCTCCCTGCGCACGGTCATCATCGGCGGCGAGGCCGCGCTCCCGGAGCGGGTCGCCCGCTGGCGCGCCACGGTGGGCCCGAGCGTGGAGTTGCTCAACACCTACGGCCCCACCGAGGCCACGGTGGTGGCGACGGTGGCCTCGCTCAGCGATGCGAAGGCCCCCACGTCCGAGCTGCCGATGGCCGACGTGCGCACGGACACGACGACCTCGCGCGGTGAAGCGAACGCCCCCGCGTCCGAGCGTGACGAGGTCGCCATCAGCGTGCCGCCGCCCGGCATGCGCTCGGACACGACGACCTTGCGCGCTGACGCGAATGGCTCCGCGTCCGACCGTGACGAGGTCCCCATCGGCGTGCCGCCGCCCGGCATGCGCTCGGACACGACGACCTCGCTCGCGGACGCGAACGGCCTCACGTCCGAGCGTGACGAGGTCCCCATCGGCGTGCCGCTGCCCGGCGTGCGCGCGGCGCTGGTGGACGCGCACGGTCGCATCGTCGCCCGGGGCTCCGAGGGCGAGCTGTGCCTGTTGGGTGGCGCGCTCGCGCGCGGCTACCTGGGACGCCCGGAGCTGGACAAGGCCCGCTTCATCTCGCTGGCCGCGCTGCCCGGCCAGCCCCGAGCCTACCGCACCGGCGACAAGGCCCGGATGCGCGAGGACGGACAGCTGGTCTTCGTCGGCCGCGTGGACGACGAGCTGAAGATCAGCGGCCACCGCATCGACCCCGCCGAGGTGGAGACGGTGCTGCTCGGCCACCCCGGCGTGCGCGAGGCCGCCGTGGTGGGCCAGACGCTCCCGGGTGGCGCTCGCCGGCTGTGCGCGCACATCGTCGCGGAGTCACCGGCACCGTCCGCCGCGGACCTGCGCAAGCACCTGCTCGCGAACCTGCCGGCCCCCATGGTGCCCGGCGCCATCGTGTTCGTGGAGCGACTGCCTCGCACCAGCACCGGGAAGATCGACCGCGCCGAGCTGCGCAAGGCAGCCGTGGTCGACCCCGCCACCCAGACGGCGCAGGCCACCACGGAGCTTGAGCGCGTGGTGCTGGGCATCTGGGAGGAGGTCCTGGGCGCCACGGGCCTCACCGCGCAGGATGACTTCTTCGACCGCGGCGGCCAGTCCCTCCAGAGCATCCAGGTGGCCAACCGCCTGGGCATCGCCCTGGGCCGCGAGGTCCCCGTCGCCACGGTGTTCCGCTACCCCACGGCCGCCGCGCTCGCCCAGGCGCTGGAGCACGGCGAGTCCAGCGGCCACGACACCTCCGGCCCGAGCACGACGATGCTCGCGGACGCCGAGCTGTCCGAGGACATCGTCCCCCGCCTCGCGCCTCCCGCGACGACGGGAGCCGCGCGCACCTTCGAGGCGCTGTTCCCCGAGCCCCGCCAGGTGCTGCTCACCGGTGCCACCGGCTTCGTCGGCGCGCACCTGCTCGACCAGCTCCTGCGCCAGACCCAGGCGCGCGTGGTGTGCCTGGTGCGCGCCAAGGACGAAGCCCAGGCCCTGGAGCGCATCCGCGCGGCGATGACGTCACAGCGGCTGTCGACCGAGGGCCTCGGCGAGCGCGTCCTCGCGCTCCCGTCGGACCTCACCCAGCCCTCGCTCGGTCTCAATAGCGCGCGCTTCCATGGGCTCGCGGCCGAGTGCGACGTCATCCTGCACAACGCCGCCGTGGTGAGCGTGGTGCGAGAGTACGGCAGCCTCCAGGCCGTCAACGTCCGGGGCACGCGCGAGCTGCTGCGGCTGGCCGCCGCCGTGCGGCCCAAGCCCTTCCACTACGTGTCCACGCTGGCCGTGGCGCCCCAGGCCGATGTCAGCCCCGAGGTGCCCGAGGACTTCGTGCCCGCGCACCCCGGCCTGCGCGACGGCTACCAGCAGAGCAAGTGGGTCGCGGAGCGGCTCGTGCAACAGGCGTCCGAGCGCGGCCTCCCCGTCGCCGTGTACCGGCTGGGCCGCGTCGTCGGCGCCACCGACACCGCCATCGTCAACCCGCAGGACCTGGTCTGGCGAATCCTCCTGGCGGGCATCCCCGCCCGCACGCTGCCGATGCTCGAGGTGGGCGAGACGTGGACGCCCGTCGACTACGTGGCGCGCGCCATCGTCAAGCTGTCGCGCACGGCCACGCCCGGCACGGTGTTCAACGTCACGCCCGTCCCCGACGTACGCCTGCCGGACCTGTTCCGCTGGGTGCGCGAGTACGGCTACCCCGTGGACCTGCTCCCCGTCCCCCAGTGGCGCGCCCAGGTCGCCGAGCGCGCGGGCACCGCCGACAACACCACCACGCTGGCCTTCTTCGACCTGCGCTCCGGTGACTCCCAACCCGCGTTCGGCCTGGGGCCCATCCGCTGTCAGCGCCTCCATCACGCCCTGGAGGGCACGGCCATCACCTGCCCCCCCGCGGACCGCCCCCTCTTCTTCCGATACCTCGCCTACTGCGTCGCGAACGGCCTGCTGCCGGCGACGCCCGGCACCCCTCTGGAAACGGCCCCCTCCCGATGAACCGAACCTGGAACCCCCGCACCTGGCGGCAGAAGCCCGTGAAGTACATGCCGGAGGACTATCCGGACGCGCGCGCCCTCACGCAGGTCGAGGACGAGCTGTCCCGGCTGCCCCTGCTGGTGAACCCCGCGGAGACGCGCCGGCTCACCTCCGCCCTGGCCCAGGTCGCCCAGGGCAAGGCCTTCCTGCTCCAGGGCGGCGACTGCGCGGAGAGCTTCAAGGAGTTCACCTCCGACAACATCCGCGACACCTTCCGCCTCATCCTCCAGATGGCGCTGGTGCTCACGTTCGCCGGCGGCAGGCCCGTGGTGAAGGTGGGCCGCATCGCCGGCCAGTTCGCCAAGCCGCGCTCCAGCCCCGTGGAGACGCTCGACGGCGTCACCCTCCCCGCGTATCGCGGCGACATCATCAACGGCATGGACTTCGACGCCGCGGAGCGCACGCCCGACCCCAAGCGCCTGCTCAAGGCCTACCACCAGTCCTCCGCCACGCTGAACCTGCTCCGGGCCTATGCCCAGAGCGGTTACGCGGACCTGTGCAACCTGCACCAGTGGTCGCTCGACTCCGTCGCCGGCACGCCCGGCGCCGACAGCTACCGCAAGCTCGCCGACTCCATCTTCGAGTCGCTGTGCTTCATCAACGCGCTCAGCCCCACCGCCGAGCACAACACGCCGTCCCCCATCCCCGTGGACCTGTTCACCAGCCACGAGGCCCTGCTCCTCAACTTCGAGGAGACGATGACCCGCCAGGAGTCCTCCAGCGGCCACTGGTACGACGGCTCCGCCCACATGCTCTGGATTGGCGAGCGCACCCGCCAGCTCGACGGCGGCCACGTCGAGTTCATGCGCGGCATCCGTAACCCCATTGGCGTCAAGTGCGGCCCCACGATGGAGCCCGATGACCTGCTGCGCCTGATGGACGCCCTCAACCCGGACGCCCTCCCAGGCCGCCTCACGCTCATCGGCCGCTTCGGCTCCGACAAGGTCGCCGACTGCCTGCCCCGCCTCATGACCGCCACCCGCCGCGACGGCCGCCCCGTCATCTGGTCCATCGACCCGATGCACGGCAACACCCACAAGGCCAGCAACGGCTACAAGACGCGCGCCTTCGACCGCATCCTCTCCGAGGTGAAGACCTTCCTGGAGGTCGCCGCCGCCGAGAGCGTCCACGCCGGCGGCATGCACCTGGAGATGACCGGCCAGAACGTCACCGAGTGCCTGGGCGGCCCGCTCGCCGTCACCGAGGACGACCTCCACAGCCGCTACCACACGCACTGCGACCCTCGCCTGAACGGAGACCAGGCGCTCCAGCTTTCCTTCATGGTCGCGGAAAAGCTCCGGGACATGAAGTCTCCCCATGCCCGTGCCGCCTGACTCAACCCCCAAATCTTGACATCAC
Organism: Myxococcus sp. MH1; assembly: GCF_059738865.1. NCBI lineage: Bacteria > Pseudomonadati > Myxococcota > Myxococcia > Myxococcales > Myxococcaceae > Myxococcus > Myxococcus sp. MH1. The sequence continues at coordinate 5,792,110 of NZ_AP026947.1, forward strand.
TGGCACCCCGGGAATAAACGGCCTCGAAAATGAAAATGCGAACCATTTTCATAATCCACGCCCGGCGTGGAGCGGGGCGCGTGTTCCAGGGCGCGGCGTTGCTGGCGTGCCTGGCCGCGCCGCTGCCCGTGTGGGCGCAGGTCGACGGTGGGCCCCCTCCTGGCGCGGAGGCACCACCGCCGTCAGTGGTGCCGCCAAGGCTGGTGACCTTCATCGAGGCGCCCTACCCGGCCGAGGCGGAGCAGGCCCGGCTGGAGGCCACCGTCCGGCTGAAGCTGACGCTGGATGACCAGGGCGGCGTCATCGAGGCGCAGGTCCTGGAACCCCAGGGCCACGGCTTCGACGAGGCGGCGAAGGACGCCGCGCTGCGCTTCCGCTTCGAGCCCGCGCGACGTGACGGGGTCGCCGTCCCCTCGCGCATCGCCTACAGCTACGAGTTCCGGCTCCCCGTCACCCCCGAGCCCACCGTGGTGACGGAGGCTCCCGGCCAGGCGCGCGACGTCGCTTCCGAGCCGGCCGCATCGGAGGAGCCCGCGCCGCAGGGGCCTTCCTCTCCGGGCGAGCCCACCGAGCCACCGCCGGTCATCACCACCGCGCCCGTGGACGTAACCCAGGAGGCCATCGAGGTCACGGTGGAGGGCGAGTCCGTGGCGAACCGTCGGCGGCGCTCCGCCGAGTCGGTGAAGGTCATCGAGACGGAGAACCTCCAGCGCGAGGCCGTGGACATGGCCCAGGCGCTGGCGCGCACCGAGGGCGTCGACGTGCGGCGTGGAGGGGGCCTGGGCAGCCGCGCGCGCTTCTCGCTGGCGGGCCTGTCCGAGGACCAGGTGCGCTTCTTCATCGACGGCGTCCCGCTGGAGCTCGCCGGCTTCGGCCCGGACTTCGCGAACGTGCCCGTCAACCTGGTCCAGCGCATGGAGCTGTACCAGGGCGTGGTGCCGGCGCGCTTCGGCGCGGACGCGCTGGGGGGCGCGGTGCACATCGTCACCTCGGAGAACCTCCAGCGCACGGGCGCCTCGGCCTCGTATGAGCTGGGCTCGTTCGAGACGCACCGGGTGACGGCGAGCGCGCAGCACGGCACCGACTCCGGGATGTTCGTCCGCGCCAGCGGCTTCTTCGACTCCAGCCCCAACGACTACCGGGTGGACGTGAAGGTGGACGACGCCGAGGGCCGCATCCACGACGCGCGCCTGCCGCGCTTCCATGACGCCTTCCGCGCGGGCGGCGGCGGCGTGGAGGTCGGCGTACTGAACCGGCCCTGGGCCCGCAGGCTCAGCCTGCGCGTCTTCGGCTCGGCCTCCACCAAGGAGGTCCAGCACGACGCCACCATGAGCAACGCGTATGGCGACGTCGACACGAGCAACCGCTCCGGTGGCGCCACGCTCCGCTTCGAGCAGCTCGCCGGGCGCGACCTCGTGCTGGACGCCGTGGGGGGTTACGTCTACCGCCGCGCCTCGCTGACGGACCTGGGCTCCTGCGCCTACGACTGGTTCGGCCGCTGCATCCTCACCCTGCCCCAGCCCGGGGAGCTTCAGTCCCGCGCCATCGACCGGCGGGTGGGACAGCACACGGCCTTCGTCCGGGCCAACGCCGGGTGGACCTTCGCCCCGAACCAGATGCTGCGCCTGGCCGTGGCGCCCACGTACGTGACGCGCGCCGGAGAGGACCGCGCGCTGGCGCGGCTGGGACAGCAGGACCCGCTCAGGGGAGACCGCGGCCTGTTCAACCTGGTGACGGGGCTCGAGCACGAGCTCGATGCACTCGACGAGCGGCTGGAGAACATCGCCTTCGCCAAGAGCTACGTGCAGCTGGCGCGCGCGGAGCGCATCAGCGCCAGCGGCGCCTTCGCACCCGTCGACCGGGACACCTTCAACTTCGGCGTGGGCGACTCGCTGCGCTACCACGTCACGCCCCGGCTCACCGCCAAGGCCGCGTACGAGTGGGCCACGCGCCTGCCCGGCCCCGATGAGATCTTCGGCGACGGCATGCTCATCGACTCCAATCTCACCCTGGAGCCGGAGACCAGCCACAACGTCAACCTGGAGCTCGCGTTCGACAGCGGCGAGACGCCCCGGGGCACGTTCCGCGGCGGCGCGCTGGGCTTCGCCCGCCTCACCGACCAGTTCATCATGCCCATCGGCCGCGAGGGCTACTTCACCTACCAGAACGTCTTCGCGGCCCGCATCCTGGGCGCCACGGGCGCGGCGGGGTGGACCTCGCCAGGCCAGTACCTCTCGCTGGACGGCAACGCGACCTTCCAGGACATCCGCAACGCCTCCTCCGAGGGCAACTTCGGCGCGTTCGACGGACAGCGCCTGCCCGGCCGGCCCTCGCTCCTGGCCAACGGCAGCGCCCGCTTCCAGCTGAGCGGCCTGGCCTCCGCGCGCGACGAGCTGTCGCTGTCCTGGCACACCCGCTTCGTCAACACCTTCTACCGGGGCTGGGAGGGGCTGGGCAGCAAGGACTCGAAGTCGCGTATCCCCTCGCAGCTGCTGCACTCGCTCGCCGTCACGTACGTCACGCGGACCGCTCGCGCGACGCTGAGCTGGACGGTCGACGTGCGCAACCTCACCGATGCCACCGCCATGGACTTCTACGGCGTGCAACGCCCCGGCCGCGGCGTGTCCGCCAAGATGGTCGCCGAGCTCTGACTCAGTCCCCACGCTTCATCTCGCAACGTCGTGAAAGGAAATCCCCCCATGAAGGTCCGTTCGTTCTTCCCCCTGCCGCGCATCACCGCCGCGGCGCTCGCGCTGTCGCTCTTCACGGGCTGCGGTGACGACGAGGACTCCGACGAGGCCGACTACGACGGCCCACTCTACGCCGCCATCACCCAGTCGAGCGTCGACGGCGAGGCCATCAGCTACGTGGCGCTGCTGCGCTCGGTCGACCAGACCGAGAAGATCTCCCTCAAGGACGCCGTGGAGATTCCCGGCCGCGCGCTCGGCTCCGGCGTCCGCAAGGCGGGCGTGCTGTTCGTCAGCCACAGCGAGGAGGCCAAGGTCGAGCGGTTCAAGATCACCGCCAAGGGCAAGCTCGAGTCCGACGGCGAGGTCAGCTTCAAGGGCCGCGGCATCGACAACATCGAGGAGTACCAGCACCAGTTCCAGTTCATCTCCGACACCAAGGCGTACTTCGTGGACGCCCACACGGCGCAGATCATCGTGTGGAACCCCACCGCGATGTCCGTGACGAGCGCCATCCCCCTGCCGGGCCTGGCCATCGAGGGCGCGCTCACGTCCTTCTCGACCATGCCGGTGCGCGTGGGCACCCGCCTCATCATCCCCATCGCCTGGCGCCCCAGCGCGGACATCGCCGTCATCAACCAGGCCGGCGTGGTGGTCATCGACACCACGAACGACTCGGTCAAGGTCGTCACGGACAACCGCTGCGGCTGGGTGCGTGACAGCGTCGTCGGCCCGGACAACCAGGTGTACCTGGCCACCGAGGCGTACGGCTCCGCCGTCAACCGCCTGAAGGGCGCGGACAAGGCCGCGACGCCCTGCCTCATCCGCTTCAACCCGGAGAGCGGCGCGTTCGACGCGAACTTCTACCGCGAGCTGTCGGGGCTGACCAACGGCACCACCACGGGCTCGCTGCTGCGCGGCCCCAACGGCACCGCCTACCTGCGCGTGCTGGACGAGCAGGGCTACACGGTGGACCCGGAGGCCCACCCGCGCCTGGTCGCCAGCGCCCCGGCCTGGAAGTTCTGGCAGCTCAACCTGAGCACCTTCACCGCCACCGCGGTGAACACACTCCCCGCCTCCTCCGGCAGCACGTTCCTCTACGAGGCGGACGACAACCGCCTGCTCTTCACCGAGTTCACCAACAACTCCTCGCTCACCCACTTCCGTGAGCTCACGGACCAGAGCGGCAAGCTGGTCTTCAGCTCCGACGGCCTCATCTTCTCGTTCCTGCAACTGCGCTGAAGTCCTGGCGGGACGGCCCCAGAGGCACCGGCTTCACACAGGGTGCCTCCGGGGTCGAACCGCGCCCCACCGACGACCTCGAGGACCGGACCCATGCACATCGTCGAAATCGTCAAGGATGTCTTCATCCACTGGGGCGCCAACTGGGTGCTCTGGCTCCTGTTCGCGCTGTCGCTGGTGAGCCTGGGCATCATCCTCGAGCGCTGGTGGTTGTTCCGCACCAAGCAGGACCGGGTCCGCGAGCTGTCCGGCGCGCTGGAGGCGACGCTGTCCACGGGCGACTTCCCCGCCGCCATCTCCACGCTGGAGAAGCGCACGTCGGTGGGCGCCGCCGTGGCGCGCGCGGGGCTGAGGCTCGCGCCGCAGGGCATGACGGCCGCGGAGAAGGGCATGCAGAGCGCGCTCGCCATCGAGCGCTCCACGCTGGAGAACCGGCTGGCCTTCCTGGGCACGCTGGGCAACAACGCGCCGTTCATCGGCCTGTTCGGCACCGTCATCGGCGTGCTGCTGGCCTTCGAGGCGCTGAGCAAGACGCAGGGCGCGCCCTCCGGCACCAGCCAGGTCGCCTCCAACGCGGTGATGGGCAGCATCGCCGAGGCGCTGGTGGCCACCGCCGTCGGCATCGGCGTGGCCCTGCCCGCCGTCGCCGCCTACAACTACTTCCAGCGCCGCATCGCCAGCATCCTCGCGGACGCGGAGGCGCTGACCAACCTGGTGCTGGCCTACGTCTCCGCCCGTGAGCGGAACGGAGGCGCCTGAGCATGGCCGGCGGAACGCAGCCTCGCGGTGGGTTGATCGAGGGCATCAACGTCACGCCCCTCGTGGACATCATGCTGGTGCTGCTCATCATCTTCATGGTCACCGCGCGGCTGGTGGACAGCCCCGCCGTGCCCCTGGACCTTCCCAAGGCGGCCCAGAGCGAGCACGTGCAGACGGTCTACGCGGTGGCGCTCACCTCCACGGGCCAGGTGCTGGTGAACGGCGAGGAGGTCTCCGACGTCGCGCTGCGGGACGGCGCGCGCCAGGCGCTGGCGAAGGACGCGGAGCTGCGCGCGGTCATCCAGGCGGACGGCGCCGTCCCCCATCGCCGGGTCATCTTCGTGCTGGACCAGCTCAAGGAGGCGGGGCTCACCAAGGTCGCCTTCGGCACCGTGCGTCCGGAGCCCACCGAGGCCCCCCTCACGGCGGAGGACGGGCGTGTCACTCCCTGAGCCCGCGCCTCGTCGCGACGACGACATCGCGAGCATCATCCTGGGACCGCCGCCCCCGCGACGCAGCCGCCATGGCCTCGCGTGGACGCTGCTCATCTCCGGCCTCGTGCACGCCACCGTTGGAGTCGTAGCGTGGCACGGCTGGAGGTCCTCCTCCGAGCGACCACCGCCCGTGGCCGCCCCGCGCAAGCAGGTGCTCCAGGTGGACCACGAGGTGGACCTGAATCCCCCGCCGCCCCCGCCTCCCCAACGCGTCGCCCGCGCGGACCCGCCGGCGCCGCGCGTGAAGACGCCGAGCCCCGCCCCGCGCGACTCCGCCCGCCCCGCCCCCGCCGAGCCCGCTCGGGCGGGCGCCGTGGTGACGGCGAAGGAGGCGGCCGCGCCGCTCGACTTCACCGGGTTCGACATGACGACCGGCGATGCCCCGCGCTACGCGGGCGGTGTGACGGCCTCCACGGGCCGCTCCACCACGGCCGTCAACACGGTGCCCGCGGGCGACAGCGAGGGCACGGGCACCGGTGGAAGCCGGGCGCGCGCCATCCAGCTGTCGGCGCGCAGCTGGAGCTGCCCCTGGCCGAAGGAAGCCGACACGCTGCGCATCGATGACCAGACGGTGGTGCTGCGCGTCTCCGTGGATGTGCATGGCGAGGTGACGTCAGCCGAGCTCGTCTCGGACCCGGGCCATGGCTTCGGCCAGGCCGCGCTCGCGTGTGCGCGCAAGGCGCGCTTCGACACCGCGTTGGACCGCGAGGGTCGTCCCCACGCGGCTGTCTCCCCCCCGATCCGGGTGCGCTTCGTGCGCCCCTAGACGCTCGCCCGCGCGACCGCCGCGGGCCCGTGAAGATGGAGTCTTTCGTGAACGCCGCTTCTCCACCCCGTCAGGAGCGAGTGCTGGCCCTGCTGCTCGCGGGGGTCCAGTTCAGCCACCTGCTGGACTTCATGATCATCATGCCGCTGGGGCCGGAGTTCATCCGACGCTTCGGCCTGACCACGGCGCAGTTCGGCGCGATGGTCTCCTCGTACACCCTGGCCTCCGCGGCCATGGGCGTGCTGGGGCTGTTCTGGTTGGACAGGTTCGACCGCAAGCGCACGCTGCTGGCCATCTACGCGGGGTTCATCGTCGCCACCGCCGCCTGCGGTCTCGCGTCGGGGTTCGTGTCGCTGCTGGTGGCGCGCTCGCTGGCGGGGGCCTGCGCGGGGCTGATGGGCGCGGTCATCATGGCCATCATCGCGGACGTCGTGCCGGGTGAGCGCCGGGGTCGGGCCATCGGCACGGTGATGTCCGCGCTTGGCCTGTCCGCCGTGGCCGGGGTGCCGCTGGGCCTGGGAATCGCGAACCTGTTCGGCTGGCGCTCGCCGTTCTTCGCCATCTGCGCGCTGGCGCTCGTGATGTGGCTGGGCTTGTGGCGCGTGCTCCCGCCCGTCGTGCAGCACCTGACGCGCGGCGCCCACGAGCCCCGGGGCAATCCACTGGCGACGCTGGCGTCTCCGGGCGTGGCGCTGGGCTGGGTGCTGACCTTCTTCGTGGTGTTCGCCAGCTTCCTGCTGATTCCGTACCTGGGCACCTTCATGGTGGGCAACCTGGGCCTCGCGCAGACGGACCTGCCGTGGGTGTACCTGGGCGGCGGCGCGGGCACGTTGGTGGCGGCGAAGCTGGTGGGCCGCTTCACGGACCGCCTGGGCGCGGGGCGGATGCTCGGGTGGCTCCTGGTGGGCACCGTGGGCCCGCACCTCTTGTTCACCCACCTGTCCTCGTCCTCGCTGCCGGTGGTGACGGCGGCCTTCGTGCTCTTCATGGCGGTGACGTCCACGCGCGCCATCCCCACCATCGCGCTGGTGTCATCGCGCGTGCCGCCCTCGCTGCGCGGCCGGTTCCTCGCCGTCAACATGGCCGCGAGCGACGGCGCCTCGGGGCTCGCCGCGTGGGTGAGCGGCCTCCTCATCTCCACCGCTCCGGACGGCGCGCTCGTCGGCTTCGGGCAGGTGGGGTGGATGGCCGTGGCCGTGACGCTCCTGTCGCTGGGCCTGCTGTGGACGTTCGGCCGGAGCGCGGTGGCCCTGAAGACGGCGACGACGTGAGCCTCGAACCTTCTCCCTGGAACGCAGCACCCGAAGCACCTCGATTCAAAGGAAACCCCATGGACATGCCCACCCAGAAGCACCCGTCCCTCCCTCGCCCCATCCAGGGTGAGATGAGGCTGGAGCGCTCGAACCAGCTCCTCGCCGAGGCGCGCAAGACGGTCCCCGGCGTCACCCAGTCGATGATGAAGAAGCCGGAGCACTTCGCCCCCGGCTCCTTCCCCGTGTTCCTCGCCAGGGGCCGGGGCGCGCTGGTGGAGGACGTGGACGGCCAGGAGTACATCGACTTCATCAGCGGCCTCGGCGCCAACATGCTGGGCCACAACCACCCCGCGGTGGTGGACACGATTCGCAAGCACCTGGAGGAAGGGGTCCTCCACTCGCTGCCCACGCCCGTCGAGGTGACGTCCATCCAGGCCCTGCTGGACCTGGTGCCGGGCGCGGAGCAGGCGCGGTTCTTCAAGACGGGCGCGGACGCCACGTCCGCGGCGGTGCGCCTGTCGCGCTACGTGACGGGCAAGGAGCGCATCATCACGGTCGGCTACAACGGCTGGCACGACCACTTCATGTTCGACACGCCGGGAGTGCCGGCCGCCATCGCGGGCCTGACGACGCGCCTGCCGCTCTTCACACCGCCGGACGAGGCGGTGCTGCTGTCCACCATCGAGAAGCAGGCCGGCCAGCTGGCGGCGGTGATCCTCTCCATCCCGTACAACCGCGTGCTGTCCGCGGACTTCTTGAAGCAGGTGCGCGCGGCGTGCACGGCGCACAGCGTGATGTTCGTGATGGACGAGGTGGTGACGGGCTTCCGTCTGGCGCTGGGCGGCGCGCAGGAGTTCTTCGGCGTGAGGGCGGACATCTGCTGCATGTCCAAGAGCATCGCCGCGGGCATGCCGCTGTCGGCCATCTCCGGCCCGGAGAAGTACCTCTCCAAGCTCGCGGACCTCCAGGTCTCCACCACCTTCGGCGGTGAGCTGTTGACGCTGGCCGTGTGCGAGGCGGTGCTCAAGCACTACAAGCAGAACGACCCGGCGAAGCACGTCTCGCACCTGGGCCGCAGGCTGCGCGAGGGCATCAACCAGAAGGCGGAGGCGGCGGGCTCGTCGCTGCGCGTGCTGGGCTACGACGCCATCCCCTTCTTCCGTTACTCGCCCGACATGGCCGAGCACGCGAAGCGGATGACGCCGTTCCAGGGTGGCATGGCCCGTCGCGGCATCCTGCTGCGCCGGGACGTGAACTTCATCGGCGCGGCGCACACCGAGGAGCAGATCGACTACACGGTGGAGATGGCGGGCGAGGTGCTGCGCTCGCTCGCGAAGCCCGCGTAAGGCTCGCCTTCGGGGAGGCCGGAGTGCCTGGCCTCCCCGAGGGGCGTCTCACTTGGAATCGTGGATGTGGTCCGCGTGGCCGCGCTTCCAGTAGCCGGTGACACGGACCCAGCTCTTCTGCGTGCCGCGCTCGTTGAGCAGGTGCTCACGGATGGTGCGCATCTCCGACGACTCTCCCGACACCCAGGCGAAGTAGTCGCCGGGCGGGAAGTCGAGCTCGCGGATGGCCTTGTGGAGCAGGCCGGTGGAGCCCGCCTCGGCGCCGTTGCGGTGCAGCCAGGTGAGCGTCACGTTGGCGCGGGTGGTGAGCCGCTGCTCCTCGCTGGCGTCGGCCACCTCGACGAAGACGATGGCGCGGGCGCCCTCGGGCAGCTCCTCCAGCCTGCGGGCGATGGCGGGGATGGCGGTCTCATCGCCGGCGAGCAGGTACCAGTCGAAGTCATTGGAGACGAAGAGCGAGCCGCGCGGGCCGCCGACGCCGAGCATGTCGCCGGGCTTCGCCTGGGCGGCCCACGAAGATGCGGGGCCGGAGCCGTGGAGGACGAAGTCCAGGTCCAGCTCGCCGGTGGTGGAGTCGTAGCGGCGCGGCGTGTAGTCGCGCGAGTCGGGCTTCTTCTCACCGGGCTGGAGCTGGGGGCCGGTGGGGCCCATGGTCGGAATCACGGGCCGGCGCTTGCCCTGCTCCGGGAACAGGACCTTCACATGGTCATCGGCCCCTTCGCTGTGGAAGCCCTCGATGTCCTGGCCGCCCAGGGTGATGCGCACCACATGCGGGGTGACGGGCGTCACCCGCAGCACCTCCAGGCAGCGGAACTTCACGGGGAACGGGCCCCGTCGGTACACCTTCTCGGTCACGCTCGTCGTCACGTGCTCTCCTTCACCTTTCATTTCAATATTGACTCGCAATTTCAGCGACGCAACTGAAATCGCTCGCTCGCCGGGGCGGGCGATTGGCTGCCTGACGGGTGCCGCTCGCGGGGCGTTCCGCCATCGAGCTCGGAGGTGCCCCTGACCTGGCGAGGGAATCGCGCCCCCCGCCGCTCGCCGACACATCCAGACACCCTGTCTGCGATTCAACGAGCGCCAAAGCCACACACCCACGACAGATGTCACCATGGACTCCCCTGGGGAACAGGCGACTCTCTCGACTTCATGATTTGCCCAATCATAGGATGTCCTGGCGATGCAATCCCTTGCGACGCAGGATGCGCCCGTGACGCCTGGGCAATCCTGCCGCAAAGCGTTGCAGCGCACTCCAACCCGATGAGTCCGCCACACCCCAGGAAAAAACTTCATGTTCAAGACCCACATCATCCGTTCGACCATGCTCGCGGCAGCGACCCTCCTCTCGACCAGCTGCGGCGTGGCGGCTCCCGAAGAAAGCCTGGAGTCTGACGCGACCAGCACCCGTGGCGATGCGCTCGGCGGCGCCGAGTTCTGGCATGACTTTCGCGCATACAGCGGAGCTTCCCCCGAGTGTAATGGCTTCAATGTCTCCGAAGGTCGAGGCCTGGGCCAGTGGACGAGCCAGATTCGCCTCGACACCGACTCCCGGCCGCAGGGGTGCTGGCAGAAGTTCGGCATCCAGGACCCGTATGGTGAGCTGAGCGGGCTGATGCTGACGGTCAGCTTCTATGGACAGGGAAGCCCGACTGCCAGCGGGCAGTGCGACAACCCCGGGACTTACGTCGTTCCCATCGGCCCGACGCTCGACTGGACCGGTCCCTGGGGAATCGACACCACCGATGCCTATGGCGGATGCGTGCAGACGTTCAGCATCTCCGGCCGCGATGACATCGCACTCGATGTGCGCTTCGACGCCGACCGCCACAATGGCCAGTGCCAGAACGCGGGGCTGCACACGGTGACGTCGATCAACCCCGTCTCCCTCACGCTCGACATGGACAACCGTTATGGCGGTTGCTACCAGACCTTCCGGCTCCGGAAGATGACGTGCGGGGACAACGTCTGTGAGTCAGGTGAGCTCTGCCCGGCGGACTGCATGGTTTGCGGTGACGGTATCTGCAATGGCTCGGAGACCCGGGCGACGTGCCCGGAGGATTGCTTCCCGCAGGGTCCTGGCAACTGCGCGATCTACTGCCCGCCCGAGATTCCGTGACGAAGGCGACGCGGAGGGGGGCCTCATGCCCCTCTCCGCACGCTGTCTCCACACCCGCGCGTGGACGTGCTACCCACCGGGTCCATGCCACGCCCCCCTCGAACCGCTCCCCCGCCCAAGGGACCGGCGCCCACCGTCGCCCCCGCCGCACCGCTGCCTGCTGGCGCCCCGTTCACCTGGCGCTCGGAGAGCGATGAGCCCTCTCCTGCCCGACTGCACCCGGTGGACGACCGGCTCAGCGCGGACACGGCGCTCAAGCGGGTCCGCCGAGGCGAGTTCCTGCTGTACTCCGGCGACTTCCACAACGCGAAGCAGTTGCTGGGCGCGCTGGGCCGCCGACTGGAGCGCGCGTCGAACGCCCGCACTCCCCTGGAGGCGTTCCGCGCCGAGCGCCGCGCGCGGCAACTGGAGCACGAGACGCTGTCGCGCATCGTCGTGTCACTCGACCGCGACTACCGGCTCGCACTCTCACGCGCACCCGACGTCGCCCTGGCCTGCCGACAGGTCTGGGGCGAGCCCGAGACGGAGTTCACCGTCGTCCCCCTCAAGCAACTGCTCGGCATGCTCGGAGCCGCGGAGTGGCGGCGCAAGGGATTGTCGGTGCCCGGCCTCACCGGCCTCATCCATCCGCACTACGGCGTGTACCTGCCCACGCGCACCGACTACGTGGAGCTGCTCCTCTCGCTCCCCACGCTGAAGGGCCCGCGCGTGTTCGACATCGGCACGGGCACGGGTGTGCTCTCGTTCCTCCTCCTCCAGCGAGGCGCCTCGTCCGTGCAGGCGACGGACATCGACTCCCGCGCGGTGGCCTGTGCCCGGGAGAACGCGGAGCGGCTGGGGCTGCGCAAGTCCTTCCAGGTCACCGAGGGGGACCTCTTCCCGGAGGGCAAGGCGGACCTCGTGGTGTGCAACCCGCCGTGGATTCCGGAGCCCCCGAAGAACCGCGTGGACCGCGCGGTGTTCGACGAGGACAACCAGTTCCTGCGGCGCTTCCTCGAAGGGCTCCCAGACGCGCTCACGCCCGGCGGCGAGGGGCTGCTCATCCTCTCCGACCTCGCGGTCCTGCTCGGCCTGCGCCCCCAGGGATGGCTCCAGGAGCAGTTCGCCCGCTGCGGCCTGACGGTGAAGTGGAGCCGCTCGACCGCGGCCCGACACTCCAAGTCCAAGGACACCTCGGACCCGCTGCACATGGCGCGCTCTCGCGAGATCACCACCCTCTACTGCCTCACACGCGCCGCGGGGTGAGCGGACACCCGACGCGGCATGCAGCGCCTCACCGGCGAGGCGCGCCGTGGCGCGAGCCTCAGCCCTCGAGGTCTTCGGGCGTGACGCCGACGGCCTCGAGGTCCAGGTCCTCCAGCGGAATCCGCTGGATGTGCTCCCGGGGCTCATACTTGGGATTGAGCTTGTCGCGGTACTTCTCCGAGCCGCTCTCGTACGTCACCCACAGCTGGCCATCGATGATGTTGAAGCCCTGGGCATACGGGTCGATGAGCCCGTTGCTGATGTCCTTGCGCTCGGAGATGTCCGCGGTGAAGGAGTTCGGGGTGCCCTCGAACGGCTGGTAGACCAGCTTCTGGTCGCCGGTGGTGAACAGCAGCGCCCCGTCGACCACCGTCATGCCCTGCGCGCGGTCCGGCGCGCGGATGGGGCCCTGGCGCGAGCCCTCGATGATCTCCCCGGTCTTCTCGTCGATCTCGTAGCGCCACACGGCGCCCGCCTTGCCATCGCCGTCCTTGCTGTACGAGCCGACGTACGCGTAGCCATCGCTCACCGTCATGTAGCTGCCGGCGGACACCAGGCCGATGCCCGTCGCCGGGTCCGTCAGCCCGTCGCCGCTGGGGACCTCCGTCACCTGGAAGGCCGGCACCTCGGCGCCCGGCTTCGCGTTCTCGATGTCCTCGCGCCGGTAGACGTAGAGGTGATGGGTGTCGGAGACGTAGACGAACTCACCGTCCGTGGAGACACCGCCACCATGAGAGGGCGCCCCGGCCTCGGGGTTGGAGCTGGAGCCCCCCAGGCGGACCTGCTGCGCCTCCACGCCCGAGTCCTTGTCCTGGAGCGAGAGCAGCACGCCACGGCCATCGGCGTAGTAGGTCGTGAGCACCTGGTCGCGCTTCGCGTCGTAGCCCTGCCCCTGCGGCGTCCAACCGGCGTCCAGGTGCAGCAGCTTCGGGCCGACCGACTGCGCGGCCCCCGCGTCCGTCGCCACGGCGCTCGCCCCCTCGGGCGCGGCGGTGCGCGCCGGGCTGTGCCCCGTGAGGTTCACGAGCTCGGGCTTCGCGCGCTCCAGGGCGTCCTGGGAGAAAGGGCTCACGGCGGGGAGCGGCGTCGCCGGGGACGCGACGGGCTCCGTCGTACGGGCCTGGGTGGGGATGGAAACGGTCCGAGGGGAGATGGGGCTGACCACGGGGAGGCCTCCGGATGAACGGATGCCCCCCGCACCATGGACGCGGGGGGCCAGACTCCCACCATACGCGATATCGCCCCCGATGGTTACACACCCCCAGCAGGGTCCACGCCGGGGCGTCCGCTCAAGCGCTCTCGGCGAGGGCGACGGGCTGCTCCTGTCGAGGCGCGGCCGTCCCCTTCTTGCGGCGCAGCTGCGCGGCCTCGTGGGCGCGGCGGATGCGGCGGGTCGCCATCTCCGCGGTGTACGCGGGCGCGAGCGACAGGAAGCGACTGCCCTCCAGCCGACTCCCCTCCTGGTACACGATGCGCTGCTCGACGAAGCGTCCGAGCAGCGCCGCGACCTCGTCCTGGGTCGCGCGCCCGGTCTCGATGAACTCCTCGCGGAGGTCCTCCCAGCGTTGGATCTCCATGCAGGCCATGTAGACGTCCCGCTCCAGTCCCCGCAGCACGATGTTGTTCAGCATCCCGCTGCGCGTGTCGTAGAGCCGCATCGAGTCGCCGCTGTCCAGGTACGTCAGCAGGTGCCGGTACTGCGTCTCCTTCGCCGCCGCGTAGGCCCGCCCCCACTTCCGGCATGCGTCGTAGACGCTGCTCCAGTCCGTGGGCGTGCTCGGGCTGTCATACGAGAGGTCGAGCAGCGAGATGCGCTGATAGACCTCCTCCGGCAACCCCACCTTGTAGAAGTCCGCGTTGCGGATGTTCGACAGGCCGTACTCCTGGCTCAGCGTGTCGATGGTCGCGCCCCGCCCCAGCCAGAAGCGGTTCGGGTTCAGCGGGGTGTAGAGCAGCGCGTAGTCCAGGATGGTCTGCGTCGTCTCCTCCACCTCCTCCTGCCGCGCGCCCGGGAAGTCCGTCAACAGGTTCGCGCTGTTGAGGATGCCCAGCTCGTGGCAGACCTTCATCGCCTGCAGGTTGGCGATGACCGACGTCCCCTTGCCAATCCGCTTCAGGTACGAATTGGACAGCCCCTCGATGCCGAACTGCACGTAGCGCACGCCCGCCTCCCAGAGCCGCAAGAGCTCGTAGGGCCGGACGCTGGCGCGCATCTCATAGAAGATGACGAAGTCCTTCCCGGTGTCGATGACCCGGTCCGCGAACTCCTCGATGCCCTTGGCGCGGATGATGTTGTCCAGGAAGAAGAGCACGTTCGTCTGGTAGCGCCCGTTCAGCGCCAGGATGTCCGTCACCACGCGCTCGGCGCTCTTCTCGCGGTAGCCATTCCACTGCACGTTCAGATTGCAGAAGAAGCACGTGGCCTTCGGGTTCCCCGTGCGCTTGGCCCGGTCCCACCAACACCCGCGCGAGCCCTCGATGGTGAGGAACCACAGGAGGTTCCCCTCCTCCGCCTTGCGCGCATACTCGTCGTAATCCGGCAGCGGGAGCGCATTGATGTTGGGCACCTCCCAGAGCTGCGCGCCGCCCGCGAGCTCCCCCGCCGTGGCCCGCGAGATGACGCCCTTGATGCCCCGCATCTCCGTCTGCCCCTCGCGCAGCTGACGCACCAGCGCGAGCAGCGGCTGCTCCCCTTCTCCCTGGATGATGTAGTCCAGGAAGTCGAACTCCTTCAGCAGCGACGGCCCCACCTGGTTGGAGATGGTCGACCCGCCCAGCAACGTCTTCGTGGCGGGCGAGCGCTGCTTGATGCGCTGACAGAGCGAGAGGTTCGCGAAGAGCTGACCGAAGCAGGTCGTGAGGCCCACCACGTCGAAGCGCCCCGCCAGCGCGTCCGCCAGCCGGTCCAGGTGCGCCTCCAGCCGGGCGGTGAGCGTGTCGAAGACTTCTTCCCACGTCGACGCCTCCCCGAAGTGGGCCGGGGACACGATGGCGCCGGGCCCCGTCAATGCCTCTCCGGTCGCCTCCATCCGCTTGACGAAGAAGTCACGCACCCGTTGCTTCTGCTGCGGGAAGAGGCACGGCGTGTACAACATCTCTCCGACCTCATACGAGTTCTGGGAGATGAGGTCATAGAACGCCAGCCCAATCTCGTTCGCCACCTCGAGATAGGCGGAGCGGCACTCCACCTCCACCGTCGGCTCCTGCTGACGCAGGTACGCGGACAGCGCCCCCATCGCCGAGGAGGGATGCCGATGGAGCGACCAGGGGAGTGCAACGAGACCGATTCGCATGAGGGGCCTCTGCATTGACTTCGTATTGACTTCCATCCCATTCAATCAAATCATCAAGCCTAGCGCATATTCCGGCATATACCCGGATAGCCTGACCAAGACTGTCTATCCATAAAATTACAGCCATCACCCGCATCGAGGGGAGGCGTCCATGACGCTCAGAATCGAACCGTTTGGAAGCGGCAGTGGCCGGCTCGTCCACCGGGAGGGTCCGGACGACATCCTCCAGCTGCCCGCGGAGGAGCTCATCGCGCTCTTCAAGTCCGCGGGTCTGGTCATCTTCCGGGGCTTCACCACCAGCCCGCAGGTGATGCATGACTTCGCGGGTCGCTTCAGCACGCGCTTCAACCGGGACCGCCTGCGCCCCGTCGTCGCCGGGAGCGACGGCTACGTGCAGATGGTGACCGAGGGCATGGGCTACGTGGAGCCCCACGCCGAGCAGGCCAACTCCCCCTTCCGTCCGGACGCGCTCTGGTTCTGCTGCAGCGTCCCCGCCGCGGAGGGCGGCGAGACGCTCGCCTGGGACGGGGTCCGCCTCTGGGAGAAGCTCCGCCCGGAGCTCAAGCAGCTCTTCCGGAACAAGAAGCTGCGATTCTTCCAGCGATACTCCAACGACAAATGGCAGCGCTTCATGGGGAATGGCGCCACCCTGGCCGACGTTCAGACCACCTTGGATGGAATTGAGGGTGTCTCCTATTACGTCAGCCCAGACGATTCCATCTACCTCGAATATGTCTGTCCCGCGGTGGTGAAGACCCGTTACGGAGGGCAGGACGCGTTCGCGAACAGCCTGTTGTCGGAGCGCAAGAATACACTGGGGGACCTGATGTCTTTCGATGACGGCTCGGCCATCTCGGACGACCTCGTCTCCGAGGTCCAGGAGGCGATGAAGGAGCTGGAGGACGCCATCGCCTGGCATCCGGGGGACCTGGCGTTCATCGACAACTCCCGCTACCTGCACGGTCGCAATGCCTACACGGACACGCGGCGGAAGATCTTCTCCAGCCTCAGCTTCCTCAACTTCTAGGCACGTCCACCCCTGGCGTTCTTCCCAAGGAGTCGCAGCCCGTGGAGTCACTCGAGCCCACCAGCGACGCCGGGGCCGCGGTCGCCATCATCGGAATGGCGGGGCGGTTCCCGGGTTGCGCGGACATCGCTTCGTTCTGGCGCGCACTGAAGGCGGGCACGGAGACGCTCACGTTCTTCTCCGACGAGGAGCTGCGCGCCCGCGGTGTCCCGCCCGCATCGCTGGCCTCGCCGCACTATGTGCGGGCGAAGGGGGTGCTCGCCGGCGCGGAGCTGTTCGACGCGGCGTTCTTCGGCTTCAGTCCGCGCGAGGCCGAGCTGACGGACCCGCAGCAGCGGGTGTTCCTGGAGGTCGCGTGGTCGGCGCTGGAGCACGCGGGCTACACCTCGGACACCCACGCGGGCACCGTGGGCGTGTACGCGGGCGCGGGCTGGCCCAGCTACCTGCTGTTCAACCTCGCGACGCATCCCCACCTGCTCGGACCGGAGACGGGGCACCAGGTCCTGCTGGGCAACGACAAGGACAACCTGGCGACGCGGGTCTCCTTCAAGCTGAACCTCAAGGGGCCCAGCCTCACGCTGCAGACGGGCTGCTCGACGTCGCTGGTGGCCACGGCGGTGGCGCACCAGGCGCTGCTCACGTACCAGTGTGACCTGGCGCTGGCGGGCGGCGTCTCCATCACCGTTCCGCAGACGGGCTACCTGCACCAGCCGGGCAGCATCTTCTCGCCGGACGGACACTGTCGCGCGTTCGACGCGCGGGCCCAGGGCACCGTCATCGGGAACGGCGCGGCGGTCGTCGTCCTCAAGCGGCTCGAGGACGCGCTCGCGGATGGGGACAGCATCTACGCGGTCATCAAGTCCGCGGTCATCAACAACGATGGCGCGACGAAGGCGGGCTACACGGCGCCGAGCATCGACGGGCAGGCGGCCGCCATCATGGAGGCCCACGCCTCCGCGGGGGTCGACGCCCGGAGCATCACCTACGTGGAGGCCCACGGCACGGGCACCACCGTCGGAGACCCCATCGAGGTCGCCGCGCTGACACAGGCGTTCCGCGCCA
The DNA here is from genome assembly GCF_059738865.1 of Myxococcus sp. MH1. Classification (NCBI taxonomy): domain Bacteria; kingdom Pseudomonadati; phylum Myxococcota; class Myxococcia; order Myxococcales; family Myxococcaceae; genus Myxococcus; species Myxococcus sp. MH1. The sequence goes on from NZ_AP026947.1 coordinate 5,809,403, forward strand.
GCACGGAAGCCACGTCGTTCTGCGCGCTCGGCTCGGTGAAGACCAACGTCGGGCACCTGGACGCGGCGGCGGGTGTCACGGGGCTCATCAAGACCACCCTCGCCCTCCAGCATGGGCAGCTGCCGCCGAGCCTGCACTTCGAGACGCCCAACCCGCGCATCGACTTCGCCAGCACGCCCTTCTTCGTCAACACCGCGCTCACCGAGTGGAAGCCCCAGGGGTTCCCCCGGCGCGCCGGCGTCAGCTCCTTCGGCCTGGGCGGTACGAATGCCCACGCCATCCTGGAGGAGCCTCCCGTCACCACGCGCACCAAGCCCGTCGCGGGGCCGCACCTGCTCGTGCTCTCCGCGAAGACGAGCGAGGCGCTGGAGCAGGCGACAACGAACCTGGCCCATCACCTGGACGCGCATCCGGAACTGGAGCTCGCGGACGTGGCCTACACGCTCCAGGTCGGACGCAAGCCCTTCGCGCATCGCCGCGTGTTGGTGTGCCACGGCCTCGCTGACGCGGCCTCCGCGCTGGGCACGCGCGACGCACGGCGCGTGCGCACCCGGCATACGGAGTCTCCGGCCCGGGGCGTCGCGTTCCTCTTCAGCGGACAAGGCAGCCAGCACGTCGGCATGGCACGCGAGCTCCACCGGACGGAGCCGACGTTCCGGGAGCACGCGGACCGGTGCTTCGACCTGCTCCGGAGTCGCCACGGGGTGGATCTCCAGGCCCTGCTCTACCCGCCGGACTCGCAGCGCGAGCTCGCGGCCGAGAAGCTGAAGCGCACGGAGAATGCCCAGCCCGCGCTCTTCGTCATCGAGTACGCCCTCGCGCGGATGTGGATGGCCTGGGGCCTGCGGATGGACGCGGCCATCGGCCACAGCCTGGGGGAGTACGTCGCCGCGACGCTGGCGGGCGTGTTCTCGCTGGAGGACGCCCTGGCGCTGGTCGTCGCTCGGGGCCGCCTGATGCAGGCGCTCCCGCCCGGCGCCATGCTCGCCGTCCCACTGTCGGAGCAGGAGCTGACACCGCTGCTGGGAGGCACACGCCTCAGCCTGGCCGCCGTCAACGCGCCCTCGTCCTGCGTCGTCTCGGGGACGACGGAGGATATCGCGGCGCTGCGACAGCAGCTCGATTCACGCGGGCTCGGCGGCAGTCTCCTGGAGACCTCGCACGCGTTCCACTCGGAGATGATGGAGCCGGTGCTGGCGCCCTTCGCGGCGCAGCTCCGACGCCTGCGCCTCGACGCGCCCCGGACGCCCATCGTCTCGAACCTCACCGGCACGTGGCTGACGGCCGCCCAGGCGACGGACCCCGACTACTGGGTCCAGCACCTGCGGCGCACGGTGCGCTTCTCCGCGGGTGTCGGTGTGTTGTTCGAGGACCGGCAGCGAGCACTCCTCGAGGTCGGACCTGGCAGGACGTTGACCCAGCTCGTCAGGAAGCATCCCGGACGCGCGCCCGCGCAGGCGGTGTTCTCGTCCCTGCCGCATCCTCGAGAGCAGACGTCGGACCTCTCGTTCGTGCTCGACACGCTCGGGCAGCTCTGGATGGAGGGGCTCTCGGTGGACTGGCCCAGGGCGCAGCGGGACGCACGTCCCCGCCGTGTCCCCCTGCCGACGTACCCCTTCGAGCGTCAGCGCTATTGGATCGACCCGGCTCGCGCGGAGGCCACCGAGGCGCCCACGCACTGGCAGCACGTGCTGGAGGCTGCGCGTGCCCAGGCGGAGAAAGAGCTCGCGGGCTTCGATGCCTCCTCGCATCAGCTCGACAAGCACAGCCTGGACGCGGCCTGCACCGCGTACATGAACGTGACGCTGCGCGCCCTCGGGGCCTTCCCGGATTCGAGCGCGGCGTACACGCGTGAGGAGCTCCTCGGACAGTGCCGGGTCATCGCCCGGTACGAGCAGCTCTTGTCCCGGTGGCTGCGACTGCTCGTGGAGGCAGGGCAGCTCGAACAGGACACGACGGGGCGCTATCGGTCGCTGCGACCGTGTTCCCTTGAAACGGTGCAGTCACGGGTGAGGGACGCGGAGGAGCGTTGGGCGAGGACGCCACAGGTGGTGGACCTCATCCGCCGGTGTGGTGACGCCCTGAAGGATGTCCTGCGCGGCGAGCAATCACCGACGGAGCTGTTCGCGTCCATCCTGGAGGGCTCGGCCGAGAAGGCGCAGACGGAGTTCGGGCTGAAGACGTACTACCGAGGCATCCTGCGCGCCGGAGTCGAGCGACTGGTGCGGCAGCTCGGGCCCGCCACGAAGCTCCGGGTGCTGGAGATTGGCGGCGGCACGGGCATCGCGACCACGGAGCTGCTCCCCATCCTGCCGCGCGAGCGCACCGAGTACACGTTCACCGACGTGGCGCCGCTGTTCCTGTCCCAGGCGAAGCGGAAGTTCAGCGCCTGGCCGTTCATGAAGTACGTCCCGCTGGACATCGAGCGCGCGCCCGAGGCGCAGGGGCTTCCCCTCGAGTCGTTCGACGTCATCGTCGCCGTCAACGTGCTCCACGCGACGCGCAACCTGCGCACCACGCTCGCGCACGTGCGCTCGCTCCTCGCGCCCGGGGGCTTGCTGCTCCTGGGCGAGCTGACCGAGCCCACGCCGGACTTCGCCATCACCTACAGCCTGATGATGAATCCGGTCGAGGACCCGGAGCGAGACCAGGGCAACCCCTTCTTCACGCCCGCGCAGTGGAGCGCGGTCCTCGGGGCCAGTGGGTTCAGCAGGACCGCGGCCGCGCCTGACGTGGATGTCCTGGGACAACACGCACTGCTCGCTCAGGCCTCTTCGTCACCGCTCTCGGGACAGTCGGTGGCGCCGGCCTTCACGGAGTCGACGCGGCTCGCGGGCGAGACAGAGCCTCGCGCGGCCTCGGGACTCACGAAGAAGGCCGACGTGGGCGACTGGTTCTACGTGCCCTCATGGAAGCGGGTGCCCCGTCATGAGCCGTCGGTTCTGGGTGATGCCGGGCACTGGCTGCTCTTCGTCGACGCGCTGGGCGTGGGCGACGCGCTGGCGGAGCGACTGGGCAACGACAGCATCACGGTGCGGGCCGGTACCGGCTTCCACCAGGACGGGCCGAATCGATTCACCATCGACCCGAAGGCGCCCGCCGACTACGACGCGCTCCTCGGCGCGCTCCAGGGACAGGGAATCACCCCGAGCAGGATGGTGCACCTGTGGAGTGTCACCGCCTCCGAGACCGCCACGGTGGGCCTCGCGGCGGTCGAGCAGGCGCGAGTGCTCGGACTCGACAGCCTGCTCCTGCTGGCGAAGACCCTGGGCAGCCGAGGCGTCACGGACGCGCTCCGGCTCTGGGTCGTGTCCAACGACCTGCATGAGGTCCACGGCGACGAGGTGGCTCCGGAGAAGGCCCTGCTGCTCGCGCCGTGCAAGGTCATCCCGCTGGAGTATCCGAACATCCAGTGCACCAGCGTGGACCTCGCGGTGCCGACCCGAGCGGGGCTCGAGGACCCGGTGACGCAGCTCCTGGAGGAGCTCCAGGCCACGTCATCGGAGGCCATCGTCGCGTATCGAGGCCCCCATCGTTGGGTGCGAACGCTCGAGCCGGTCCGATTGGAGGCCCCACCCGAGCCTCCGCCGGTGCTGCGAAAGCACGGCGTCTACCTGCTCACCGGCGGCCTGGGAAAGGTGGGCCTCACGCTGGCCGAGTACCTGGCGCGCGCCGTCCAGGCGAAGCTCGTGCTGACACAGCGCTCCCCCTTCCCGGACCCGAGGGAGTGGGACGCGTGGCTGTCCGCGCATCCCAAGGAGGACCCGACCCACCGTCACATCCTCGCGCTGCGCGAGCTGGAGCAGCTGGGCTCCGAGGTCCTGGTGCTCCGCGCGGACGTCGCCGATGCCGAGCAGATGCGGACGGCGCGCTCACGCGCCACCGAGCGCTTCGGTCCCATCCAGGGCGTCATCCACTCGGCCGGCGTGCTCGGTGACGGCGCCATCCAGCAGAAGTCACCCGGGGAGCTGTCGCGCGTGCTCGCGCCGAAGGTGCTGGGGACGCTGGTCCTGCACGACCTCTTCGCGGACGCGCCGCTCGACTTCTTCCTCCTCTTCTCCTCGCTCTCGGCCATCGAGCCGGGGTTCGGCCAGGTCGCGTACTCGGCGGCGAACAACTTCCTCGACGCGTTCGTCCACGGCCGGAGTGCGCGCGCCCATCGCCGCGTGGCGTGCATCAGCTGGGACGTGTGGCGGGGCGAGGGCATGGCCTACGACGCGCGCGCGCCGCGGGTACTCCAGAAGCTGAAGGAGGAGGACTTCGACCAGCGCGGCATCCTGCACCACGAGGGAGTCGAGGTCTTCCGCCGCGTCCTGGGGTCCAGGCTCCCGCACGTGCTCATCTCCACGTCCGACTACCTCCAGGTGATGAAGACGCGCGGGCGCGACCTCTCCGAGCTCTACATGGAGGCCCTGGGCGGGACCTCCCTGCACGCGCGACCGAAGCTGGGCAACACCTACGAGCGACCACGAGGAGAGACCGAGGAGTCGCTCGCCCCCCTGTGGCAGGAGCTGCTCGGCATCGACGGCATCGGCGCGACGGACGACTTCTTCGAGCTGGGCGGGGACTCGCTCATCGGCACGCAGCTCATCTCCCGGGTGAACAGGAGCTTCGGCGTCAAGCTGTCCACGAAGAGCATCTACACGCACCCCACCCTCCGAGGCATGTCGACGGCCATCGACGAGGCGCTCATCGGCACGGTGAGCGCGGACAAGCTCGCTGAGATCCTGAGGAAGCTCGATGGCGACAAGTGAGCCCGGGTCGGGCCACGAGCACCCGACCTTCGTCGACCTGCTGGAGCATCGGGCGGAGCACCAGCCCGAACGGCTCGCGTTCACCTTCTTGGGGGACGACACGGCCCAGGGCGCGTCGCTGACCTACGCGCTCCTCGCCAGGAAGGCGAAGGCCATCGCGGCCACGCTCCGGGAGTCGAGTCACGTCGGAGACCGCGCGCTCCTGCTCTACCCCTCCGGCCTGGACTTCATCGCCGCGTTCTTCGGCTGCCTGTACGCGGGCGTCGTGCCCGTGCCCGCCTATCCGCCCCGGCGCAACCAGAAGGTCCAACGCCTCCGGTCCATCCTTTTGGATTCGGAGCCCACCGCCATCCTCACGCTGTCCCCGCTCGCCGACGGCATCCGCGCGCACTTCGCGGAGCAGCCCGAGTTCGCGCGAATGAGGCTGCTGTCGACCGACGAGGTCGAGGACTCGCGCGCGACCGCCTGGCGCACTCCCGCCCTGGAGGGAGGCACGCTCGCCTTCCTCCAGTACACGTCGGGGTCCACGTCGACGCCCAAGGGCGTGATGGTCAGCCACGCGAACCTCCTCCACAACTCCGGGCAGATCCGCCGGGCCTTCGGGCTCGGGCCCCAGGACGTGTCGGTGACGTGGCTGCCGAGCTTCCACGACATGGGGCTCATCGACGGGATCCTCCAGCCGATCTACGCGGGGTTCCCCGCGCACCTCATGTCCCCCACGTCGTTCCTGCAGCAGCCCATCCGCTGGCTGAAGGCCATCTCGGACCTGCGCGCGACGCACTGCGGAGGGCCGAACTTCGCCTACGAGCACTGCGTGCGCAGGACGACGCCCGAGCAACGAGCGGGGCTGGACCTGAGCTGCTGGACCATGGCCTACAACGGCGCGGAGCCCATCCGCCGCGCCACCCTGGATGCGTTCGCCGCGACCTTCGCGCCGCAGGGCTTCAGCCCTCGGAGCTTCTATCCCTGCTACGGCCTGGCCGAAGTCACGTTGATGGTCACCGGAGGGCTCGTCGAGGCGCCGCCTGTCTACTGTGACGTGGACACCGAGCGACTGGAGCGACACGAGGTCGCGCCCGCGTCCGAGGGAGACAAGGCTACGTCGCTGGTCGGATCGGGGCGGGTCCATCCCGGCACGACGGTGGTCATCGTCGACCCCGAGTCTCGGACCCGCCGCGGCGCGGACGAGATTGGCGAGGTCTGGGTCTCGGGTGGAAGCGTCGCCATGGGCTACTGGCGGAACGCGGCGAAGACGGAGGAGACCTTCCACGCCCACCTCGCCGACACGGGAGAAGGACCGTTCCTGCGAACCGGAGACCTGGGGTTCTTCCGAGGCGAGGAGCTCTTCGTCACGGGCCGCCTCAAGGACCTGCTCATCATCCGGGGGCGCAACCACTATCCCCAGGACCTGGAGCTGACCGTCGCCCGGAGTCATCCCGCGCTGCGGCCCGATGGGGGCGCGGCGTTCTCCGTCGTCGTGGACGGCACCGAGCGGTTGGTCATCGCGCAGGAGGTCGAGCGCGTCTCGCTGCGCAAGGCGAACGTCGAAGCGGTCATCGCGGCCATCCGTCACGCCATCGCCGAGCACCACGAGTTGCAGGCGCACGCCGTCATCCTGCTCAAGCCCGGGCAGCTCCCGAAGACCTCGAGCGGCAAGATCCAACGAAGCGCGTGTCGCGCGCGCTTCCTCGAAGGGACCTTCGAGTCCATCGGAGACAGCGTCCTCGCCTCGGACGCTATCGAGACGCCGAGGACCGTCCTCGCACGGGAGGAGCTGCTCACGCTCCCCAGGCTGACCGGGTGGCTCCAGCAGGTCGTCGCGCAGGTCCTGCGCCTGCCCGTCTCGCAGGTCGATTCCACGCGAACGCTCCTTCAGCTCGGAACGGACTCCCTCGCCGCGACGGAGCTCCAACACCGGTTCGAGACGGAGCTCGGCGTGAGCGTCTCGCTGGTCCTGTTCCTCCAGGACAGCACGCTGGAGCAGCTCGCCGCGCACCTCCTGGAGGTCCTGGGCAACGCGTCGACACACGTCACCGCGCCGTCCATCACGAGCGAGTCGTCGGCTCCGCCCACCCATCCGCTCTCGCGCGGACAGCAGGCGCTGTGGTTCCTCCACCAGCTCGCCCCGGAGAGCGCGGCCTACAACGTGTCGTTCGCGGTGCGCATCGTCTCCGAGCTGGATGTGGAGCTGCTGAAGGAGGCGCTCGGCCTCCTGACCACGAGACACTCCGCGCTCCGCACGTCGTTCGAGGCGGTCTCAGGTCAGCCCGTGGCGCGCGTGCACGAGGCACCCGCCCTGGAATTCGCGAACCTCGACGCCCGGGGCTGGAGCCAGGACGCGCTCGACAAGGCGGTGATGGAGCACACCCATCGCCCCTTCGACACACGAGTCGCGCCGCTCCTGCGAACCCGACTGTTCCACAGGGCCGCCGGAGACCACGTCCTGGTGCTGACCGCGCATCACCTGGTGACCGACTTCTGGTCGCTCGTGGTGCTGCTGGACGAGCTGGCTGTCGTGTACTCGGACCTCAAGGCCCGACGCCCGGTCTCCCTCCCCCCCGTCCTCGCGCAGCCTTCGCATCACGCGAAGTGGCAGGCGGAGCAGTTGTCAGGCCCTGCCGGCGATGACCTCTGGCAATACTGGCGGGAGCAGTTGGCCGGAGCGCGGCAGGTCCTCGCGCTTCCGACGGACAGGCCCCGGCCGCCGGTGCAGAGCTTCCGGGGCGCGGTGCACCTCTCCCGATGGGAAGGTGATCTCGTCGCGGGTGTGAGGAAGCTCGCGGCCTCGCACGGCGCGACGCCGTACATGCTGCTGCTCGCGGCCTATCAGCTCCTGCTCCACCGCTACTCAGGGCAGGACGACTTGCTCGTGGGGACCTCGGTGACGGGGCGGACCCGCTCCGAGCTGGCGGGTACGGTGGGCTATCTCGTGAATCAGCTCGCGCTCCGCGCACGGCTCACGGGCAACCCCACCTTCGAGGACTTCCTGCGGCAGGTCCGACAGACGGTGCTGGGCGCACTGGCCCATCAGGAATACCCGTGGGCCCTGCTCGTGGAGCGGCTGCAGCCCGAGCGCGACACGAGCCGCTCGCCGCTCTTCCAGACGATGTTCGTGCTGGAGAAGCCCCACCGCCAGCAAGCCATCGCGGCCCTGGTGACGGGCACTCCGGGGGCGTCCGCCGTCCTGGGGGACCTCACCCTCGCATCGGTGGCGCTGGAGCAGCACACGGCGCAGTTCGACCTGACGCTCAAGCTGACCGACGGCAGCGAGACGATGACGGCGGCCTGGGAGTACAGCAGCGACCTGTTCGACGCGGCGACGGTGCGGCGCATGGACGACCACCTGCGGGCCCTGCTCGTGGCCATCATCGAGGACCCGCGCCAGCGTGTGGAGGACCTCTCGCTGCTGAGCACCGTCGAGCGACGGCGCATCCTCGTGGAGTGGAACGACACCCGCATCCCCATCTCCGAGGAGCCGTGTTTCCACGAGCGCTTCGAGGCCCAGGCCGCGCGGACCCCGGACGCCATCGCGCTCGTTCAGGGTGACGTGGAGGTCACCTACCGCCAGCTCAACGAGAGCGCCAACCAGGTCGCCCGGCACCTGGTGCGGCTCGGCGCGGGACCGGAGAAGCTCGTCGGCCTCTGTCTCCCGCGCTCCATCGACCTGGTGGTCGGGCTGCTCGGTGTGCTCAAGGCCGGCGGCGCCTACGTCCCGTTGGATCCGTCGTACCCCCCGCAGCGACTGGCGTACATGTTGGAGGACGCGCAGGTCACGGTGTTGCTCACGCACCACGCGCTCCTGTCGCGACTGCCGGAGACCCGCGCGAAGGTCGTCCGCCTGGACTCGGATTGGGATGAGCTGGCGAGGAACGGACGCGAGAACCTGGGGCGCCAAGCCACGCCTGCGAATCTGGCGTACATCATCTACACCTCGGGTTCGACCGGGCGCCCCAAGGGCGCGCTCATCGAGCACCGCGGGCTGACGAACTATCTCGCCTGGTGCACCCGAGCCTACGAGGTCGCGAACGGCGACGGTGCGCCCGTCATCACCTCCATCGGCTTCGACGCCACCATCACCGGGCTCTTCGCGCCGCTCTGGGTGGGCCGCAAGGTCATCCTCGTGCGGGAGCAGGAGGAGCTCGCCGCGCTCGTGGAGCTGCTCCGGGAGCAACGCGACTTCAGCCTCGTCAAGCTGACGCCCGCGCATCTCGACGTGCTGCGAAGCTCCCTCCCGGCGAAGTGCGCCGAAGGGGCAACACGCACCTTCGTCATCGGCGGCGAGGCCCTCTCACGCGAGAGCCTGGGCTTCTGGCGGACACACGCCCCCTCGACGAGGCTCATCAACGAGTACGGCCCGACGGAGACCGTGGTCGGCTGCTGCGTCCATGAAGTCACCGACCTCGACTTCGCCGCGGGCACCGTGCCTATCGGCCGGCCCATCGCGAACACGCGGCTCTACGTGCTGGACGGCCACCTGCGCCCCGTCCCCATCGGAGTGCCCGGCGAGCTCCACATCGCCGGAGCCGGAGTGGCGCGCGGCTACCTGCGCCGCCCCGAGCTGACCGCGGAGCGCTTCCTGCCGGACCCCTTCCATCCCGAGCCCGGCGAGCGGATGTACAAGACGGGCGACCTCGCGCGGTATCTGCCGGACGGCACGCTGGAGTTCCTGGGGCGCATCGACGACCAGGTGAAGCTGCGTGGCTTCCGCATCGAGCTCGGAGAGATTGAAGCGGCCCTGCGCCAGCACCCCGAAGTCCTCGATGCCGCCGTCGCCGTGCGCGCCGAGGCCCAGGGTGACAAGCGGCTGGTCGCGTATCTCGTCTGGAAGACGTCCACCGCGCGGCCCGGAGTCGTGGAGCTGCGACGCTTCCTCGCCGACTCACTGCCGCCTTACATGGTGCCCTCGGCTTTCGTGACGCTCGCGGCGCTGCCGCTGACGTCGCATGGGAAGGTCGATCGACGCGCCCTGCCCGCTCCGGACACCTCGCGCCCGGAGCTGGCTGCTGCCTACGTCCTCCCCGGCACGGAGCTGGAGCAGACGCTCGCGGCGCTCTGGAGGTCCCTGCTCCGGGTCGACCGCGTGGGCGTGGACGACAACTTCTTCGAGCTGGGAGGCCACTCCCTCCTCGCGACCCAGATGCACCACCAGCTCCAGGAGATGCTGAAGCGTGAACTCCCGCTCGTGCAGCTCTTCCAGCACCCGACCATCCGCTCCCTCGCGGCCTACCTGAGCCGAGGCGACGAGAGCGCCACCGACAACACCGACCTGCAGCGCATCCAGGACCGCATCCGGAAGCAGAAGCGAGCGCTCGACCTGAACCGCCGGAAGAAGGACCGGTCGTAGCTCGCCCCTCACACCCTCACGAAGCGAACCTTCCCATGACCGCGACCAAGGACACCCTCGAGCTGCTCAACAGCCTTTCGCCGGAGAAGCGCGCGCAGGTTCTCAAGTCCCTGAAGCAGGAGGCACTTCAGACGCAGTCGCCGCGCATCACCCGGCGCGCGGACCCGCAGGCGCCGGTCCCCGTCTCGCTCGCGCAGAACAGGCTGTGGTTGTTCGAGCAGCTCCGCCCCGGTGGCCACGCCTACAACGAGGTGTCCGCGCTGCGCCTCGAAGGGACGCTCGACGTCGCGGTCCTCGAGCAAAGCCTCCAGGAGATCGTCCGCCGCCACGAGGTCCTGCGCACCTCCTTCGCCGAGGGCGCCGAGGGCCCCGTCCAGATCATCACTCCCACGGTGGCGACACGGCTGCACGTCGTCGACCTGGGTGGGCTCGCGGAGGCGGAGCAGTCCCGAGAGCTCCAGCGATTGATTGACGCCGAGTCCCGCCGTCCCTTCGACCTCACGAAGGGCGCGCTGCTGCGGACCACGCTGTTCCAGTTGGGAGCGCGCAAGAGCGTGCTGCTCACGGTGGTGCACCACATCGTCCTCGACGGCTGGTCCATCGGCGTCTTCCAGCGAGAGCTCGCGGAGCTGTACCGGGAGCTGAGCGCGGGCCGACCGTCTCCGCTGCGCGAGCTGCCCATCCAGTACGCGGACTACGCGGTGTGGCAGCGCCAGTGGATGAAGGACGACGTGCTCCAGCGGCAGCTCGAGTACTGGACGCGGCAACTGAAGGACGCGCCGCCTTTGCTGACGCTGCCCTTCGCGAATCCACGCCCGGAGACGGAGCGCTTCGCGGGCGCGCGGGAGTACTTCACGCTGGATGCGCAGGTCAGCAAGGGCCTGTCCGCGCTGAGCCGCCGCCTGAACGCGAGCCTCTTCATGACGTTGCTCGCGACCTTCCAGACGCTGTTGCACCGGTACACGGGTCAGACGGACATCCCCGTGGGCACGGTGGTGGCCAACCGCGAGCAGCCGGAGCTGGAGCAGCTCATCGGCTTCTTCGTGAACACCCTCGTCCTGCGCGGGGACCTGGGTGGCAACCCTCGCTTCGAGGAGCTGGTGGAGCGCACGCGCGCCACGGCGCTCGCCGCGTTCGAGCACCAGTCGCTGCCCTTCGAGAAGCTGGTGGACGCGCTCAAGCCCGAGCGCTCCCTCGGCTACAACCCGTTGTTCCAGGTCATGTTCATCCTGCAGAACATGCCGGCGTCGGACCTGACGCTGCCGGGGCTGACGCTCTCGCCCCTGGAGATTGGGAGCGTCACCGCGAAGTACGACCTGACGCTGGTGATGGACGAGACGCCCCACGGGCTGCACGGCCACTGGGAGTACAACAGCGACCTGTTCGACGCGGACACCATCCGGCGCATGAGCGGGCACCTGGAGGTGCTGCTGCGCGCGGTGGTCGAGAACGGGACCCGGCCCCTCGCGGAGCTGCCCCTGCTGCCCGAGGCCGAGGAGCGGCGGCTGCTCGTCGAGTGGAACCAGACGCAGCCGGCTGCGTTCCCCCTGGCGCCTTCACTGCACCGGCTCTTCGAGGACCAGGCCACCCGGACACCCGAGGCCGTCGCCGTGGCCCATGCCGGTCAACGCCTGAGCTACCGCGAGCTGGATGAGCGGGCCAACCAGCTCGCGCACCACCTGCGTGGCTTGGGCGTCGGGCCGGGAAAGCTCGTCGGCGTCTGCCTGCAGCGCGCTCCGGAGCTGCTCGTGGCGCTGCTCGGTGTGCTGAAGGCCGGTGGCGCCTACGTGCCGCTGGACCCGTCGTATCCCCCGCTGCGCCTGGGCTTCATGCTCGAGGACTCGAAGGCCGCGGTCCTCGTGACCCAGGACTCGCTGCGCACGCGGTTCGCCACGCACGGAGCGCAGGTGGTCTGCGTGGACGGGAGCGACCTCGCGAGACAGGGCAAGGAGCGCCCCACGCCGCTGGCCGGTGAGCACGACCTGGCGTACGTCATCTACACGTCCGGCTCCACGGGCATGCCCAAGGGCGTGCAGGTGACGCACCGGAACGTGGTGCACTCCACCATCGCGAGGTGGACGTACTACCGCGAGCCCGTGAGCAGCTTCCTGCTGCTGTCGTCCTACGCGTTCGACAGCTCCGTGGCCGGCATCTTCTGGACGCTGAGCCAGGGAGGCACGCTCGTGCTTCCCGAGGGCGAGGGCCTGCCCGACCTCGGCGTGCTCGGCGGGTTGATCTCCGCGCATCGGGTGTCGCACCTGCTGTGCATCCCATCGGTGTACTCGCTCCTGCTGGAGCAGGCCCGTCCCGAGGACCTCGCGTCCTTGAAGACCGTCATGGTCGCGGGCGAGACCTGCCCGCCCCGGCTCTTCGAGCAGCATCGCCGGGTCATCCCGACCGCGGCCCTCTACAACGAGTACGGCCCCACCGAGGCGACGGTCTGGTGCACGGTGCACAGGCTCGAAGAGGCTCCGCGGCGCGCGAGTGTTCCCATCGGTCGCCCCATCTCGGACACGCGCATCTACCTGCTCGATGCGCACCTGCACCCTGTCCCCATCGGTGTCCCCGGCGAGCTGCACGTCGGAGGCCCGGGGGTGACACGCGGGTATCTCAACCACCCCGAGCTGACGGCGGCGCGGTTCATCCGGGACCCTTCGAGCCAGGACACCGAGGCCCGGCTCTACAAGACGGGGGACCTGGCGCGGTACCTGCCGGATGGGAATCTCGAGTTCCTGGGGCGCGTCGATGACCAGGTCAAGGTGCGCGGCTTCCGCGTGGAGCTGGGCGAGGTCGAGGCCGTGCTGAGTCGCCTGCCCTCGGTCCGCGAGGCCGTGGTCGCCGTTCGTGACGATGAGCGCGAGAACAAGCGGCTCGTGGGCTACGTGGTCGCGGACGCGGGCGTGTCACTCACCGCGCTGAGGGAATCTGCGCTCCAGCAGCTCCCCAGCCATGCCGTCCCGTCCGAGCTCGTCCAGATGGACAGCCTGCCGCGGCTGCCGAACGGCAAGGTCGACCGGAAGTCACTGCCCGCGCCCGAGACGCTGCGCGTGACGACGCTGGCCCCTTCGCAGGCGCAGTGGACCGAGCTCCAGCGGACCATCGCCGCGCTGTGGAAGGAGGCCATCAACGTGGAGTCGGTGAGCCTGGACGACAACTTCTTCCAGATTGGTGGGGACTCGCTCTCTGTCGTGCGCGTGTTCAACCGGCTGCGGGAGGCGGTGGACAAGGAGCTGTCCATCACCCACCTCTTCAAGCACCCGACCATCCGCGCCCTCTCCGCGTTCATCGAGCCGTAGCCGTCGCGCCCACCCACTCGACCGACTCCGCCATGCGCCTCTACCTGCTCGTCCTCGGGATGGCCGCCTTCTCCAAGTGCGGGAGGGCGGAGCCGCCGCCCGCGCCGCTGAAGGCCACGATTCATCGGACCGCCCATGGGGTTCCGCACATCACGGCCTCGGACTACCGAGGCCTCGGCGCGGGCTACGGCTACGCGCAAGCGCAGGACCTGGTCTGCACGCTCGCGGACCAGTTCCTCAAGGTCCGGGGTGAGCGGGCGCGGTACTTCGGTCGAGGCGAGAAGGACGTCCACGTCGAGAGCGACCTCGTCTATCGGGGCCTCGCGCTGCGGCCCCGGGCCCAGGCCGCGTATGGGCGTCAGTCCCAGGAGGTCCGCGACCTGATGGAGGGCTTCGCACAGGGCTACAACCACTACCTGGCGCAGACCCCGCCGGAGCGACTGCCCGCGCCGTGCACGGGCGCGAACTGGGTGAAGCCCATCACCAGCCTGGACCTGCTCGCGTACCACCTGGATGTCTCGCTGTTGGACACGTTGCAGCCGCTCCTCGGGGATATCGCCAACGCCCAGCCTCCTGGTGTGGAGAGCGTGTCGACGAAGGAAGCCTCACTGCCCTTCGGGTGGCCTCCGGGGGTTCGTGAGACGAGCCTGGGGAGCAATGGCTGGGCGGTCGGGCGTGAGCGCTCGCGGAGTGCCGGAGGGATGCTCGTCGCCAATCCCCACTTCCCGTGGGAAGGGGCGCTGCGCTTCTACGAGAGCCACCTCACCATCCCGGGACGGCTGGATGTGTACGGCGCCTCGCTGGTGGGCATCCCGGTCATCAACATCGGCTTCAACCGGAATGTGGCGTGGACGCACACGGTGACGGCGTCGAGCCACTTCACTGCGTACCGGCTCCGCCTGGTCCCTGGAGATCCCACGGCGTATCTGTACGACGGGCAGGTCCGTCGGATGACGCACGAGGAGCACACGGTGGACGTGCTCGAGGCGGACGGGCAGATGAGCCAGGTGTCGCGCACGTTCTGGCGCTCGCATTACGGGCCCATGGTCGAGCGGCCCGGCCTGGTCCCCTGGACGGACACGGTGGCCTACACGCTGCGAGACGCGAACGAGGACAACCACCAGTTCGCGGAGCAGTGGCTGCGGATGAACAGGGCGGAGAGCCTTGACGACCTCGCCGAGGTGGACCGCACCGTGCGCGGCATCCCCTGGGTCAACACCATCATGACGAGCGCGCGGGGAGACACCCGCTACGTGGACGCCTCGCGGGTGCCCCGGTTGAGCGACGATGCCATCGCCGCGTATCGCACCGCCCGGGAGACGGTCCCGGACGTGAAGGGGTTCGCGAGCCTGCGCGTCATCCTCCTCGATGGCAGCACATCACGTGACGAGTGGGTCGACCTGTCGGGTCCGGGCAGAGGACTGTTCCCCGTCGACCAGGCGCCTCGCCTCACGCGCACGGACTTCGTGATGAACGCGAACGACTCGGCGCGGTACACGAACCCCGCGGAGCTGCTCGCCTCGGTCCCCTTCCCTTACGAGAACTACGCGAGCCCGGGAGGCCGGCTCTCCAACCGCTCGCGGACGAACCTCGCCATCCTGTCGGAGAAGGGGCCGGACTCGGCCTCGGGACCGGATGGAGTCTTCACGCGTGAAGAGCTCGAACAGGCCATCCTGAACAACCGCAACTGGCTCGCGGAGCAGCTCCGGGCTCCTGTCGCGCAGCGCTGCCAGGGCGCGACGACGGTGTCGGTCAAGGAGGCGCGGATCGACCTCCGCGAGGCCTGTCGACTGCTCGCGGAATGGGATGGGCGGTTGGAGCTCGACCGCAAGGGGGCCTTGGTCTGGCGAGAGTTCCTGGGGCGGTTCACGCGCCCGGAGCTCAATGACCGGGGGCCGCTCTTCGCGGAGCCGTTCGACCCGAGCCGGCCGGTGCAGACGCCCTCGGGACTGGCGCCAGCCCCAGCGTCGGGCCCGGACCCCATCCTCCAGAAGCTGGGCGAGGCCGTCTGGGTGCTGCGCGAGGCGGGCCTTCCACTCGATGCCCGCCTGGGTGACATGCAGTTCGCCCGGAAGGGGTCGCAGGTGATTCCGATTCACGGAGGCGTGGATGGAATCGAGGGCGCGGCGAACATCGCGGGCTTCTCGCTGGCGAACTCGACGCTGTTGCCGCGCACCGAGCGGAAGCAGGTGCTGTCGGAGACCACGGGCCTCACGTCGGAGGGCTACCTGGTCAATCACGGCGCCTCCTTCCTGATGGTGATGGAGTTCACCCGGGAAGGGCCCCGAGCAAACGCGGTGCTGGCCTACTCCGGGGCCACGGACCCTGCCTCGCCCTTCTTCGCCGACCAGACCCGGCTCTTCTCGCGGAAGCAGCTCCGCCCGGTCCTCTTCAAGCAGGAGGACATCCTCGCGGACCCGGCGCGCGTGACCACCGAGCTGGTGCTCGAGAGGACGGCGCCATGAAACCGGAGGCGCGATCCCAGACCATCCCGCGCCGTCAGGGAGATGGACCGACGCCGGTGTCCTATGCCCAGCGGCGCCTGTGGTTCCTAGACCGGCTCGCGCCGAACAGCCCGACGTACAATATGCCCTTCACGTTGCATCTCGCGGGCCCGTTGGACGTGGAGGCGCTGCGTCGGGCGTTCGAGCTGCTCACGCACCGGCACGAAATCCTGCGCACCACCTTCGAGGAGCGAGAGGGCGAGGCGTTCCTCCGCGTCCACCCTCCCTCGGCGTGGGCCATGCCGGTGGTCGACCTGTCCGGGAGTGATCCCGACGCACGCACCGCGGACGCGCGGAGACTGGCGGACGAGGAGGCACGGCGACCGTTCGACCTGGAGCGAGGGCCGCTGTTCCGGACCACGCTCCTGAAGCTCGATGCAGCCGAGCACGTGTTGCTCGTGAACATGCACCACATCATCAGCGACGGGTGGTCGACGGGGCTGATGATGCGGGAGTTCGCGGCGCAGTACGAGGCGCTGCGGCAGGGGCGCACGGCGTCACTTCCCGAGCTGCCGGTGCAGTACGGCGACTACGCGGCCTGGCAGCGGGAGCGCTTCACGGGAGGGACGCTGGAGAGGCAGCTCGCGTACTGGAGCAAACAGCTCGCCGACGTGCCCTCTTCACTGAGACTTCCCACGGACCGTCCGAGGCCCGTGGTGGCGACGGACCGGGGGGCGGAGCTCGTGGTCAAGCTGCCTCCGAAGGTCGCGGAGGCGGTGAAGTCCTTCGCGATGCGCGAGGGCGCGACCCCGTTCATGGTGCTGCTCGCCGGGTTCCAGGTGTTGATGTCCCGGCTGTCGGGGCAGGACGACCTCGTAGTGGGCGCGCTCATCGCGGGCCGGACGCACCGTGAGCTGGAGGGATTGCTCGGCTTCTTCGTGAACACGCTGGTCCTGCGCGCGGACCTGAGCGGCGACCCGACGGTGGAGCAGCTCATCGGTCGGGTGATGGAGACGACACTCGGGGCCTTCGCGAACCAGGACGTGCCCTTCGAGATGCTGGTGGAGAAGCTTGCGCCGCCGCGAGAGCCGGGACGCCCTCCCCTCATCCAGGTGCTGTTCACCTTCCAGAACTCCTGGGCAAGCACCTTGCGACTCGAGGGTCTGACGGCGACGCCGATGGAGGTCTACAACGGCAGGTCGAAGTTCGACCTCACGTTACAGATGGGAGAGAAGAAAGGGAGCCTCGAAGCGGCCTTCACCTACAACGTCAACCTGTTCGATGCGGCGACCATCGAGCGCATCGGACGCCAGTACACGACGCTCCTTGAGCGCCTGTGTGCAGCGCCTGCCAAGGCGCGCTGTTCTACGTTGGGTTTGCTGGACGAAGAGACTCGACGGAGCATCCTGGAGGAGTGGAACGCGACGACCACCGAGCTTCCACGCGATCGCTGTGTCCACGAGCTGTTCGAGGAGCAGGTCGCGCGACGTCCCGACGCCATCGCGGTGGAGTTCGAGGAGGAGCGCCTCACCTACCGTGAGCTGAACGCGCGAGCGAACCGGGTGGCCTACGCCCTGCGCGAGCGCGGAGTGAAGCCCGAGACACGGGTGGGCCTGTGCGTCGAGCGGTCCTCCGGGATGGTGGCCGCGGTGCTGGGCATCTTGAAGGCGGGCGGTGCCTACGTGCCGCTGGACCCGCGCCACCCACTGGAGCGACTCGCATTCATGGCCCGGGACGTGGGGCTGCGGCTCGTGGTGGCGTCGCGAGCACACCGTGGCGTGGCGGAGAAGCTGGGGGAAGTGCTGGAGCTCGGGACGTGGGTGGAGGCCTCGGGTGAGGTCGAGAATCCCCAGAGTGGAGCCACCGCCAGCAACCTGCTGTACGTGATGTACACCTCCGGTTCGACGGGCGAGCCCAAGGGCGTCGCGATTGAGCACCGGAACGTGGGTCGCCTCGTACGTGGCGCCAGCTACGCCGACTTCGGTCCGGAGGAGGTGTTCCTCCAGCTCGCGCCGCTCGCCTTCGACGCGTCGACGTTCGAGCTCTGGGGCAGCCTGCTGAACGGCGGCAGGCTCGTGGTCCATCCGCCGCATGACCCGACGCTGAGCCAGCTCGCGACGCTGGTGAAGCAGCGCGGAGTGACGACGCTGTGGCTGACCGCGGGCCTGTTCCACCAGTTCGTGGACGAGGACGCGCGGAGCCTTGCGCACGTCCGACAGGTCCTCGCGGGAGGAGATGCGCTCTCACCGGGGCACGTCCGGCGCTTCCTGGAGGTCGGAGGACGCCGCCTCATCAACGGCTACGGGCCAACGGAGACGACGACGTTCGCGTGTTGTCACGCGGTGGAGCATCCCGAGCAGGTCGGAGAATCCGTGCCCATCGGCCGTCCCATCTCCAACACGACGGCCTATGTCGTGGACACACGGGGCGAGCTCGTCCCGGTGGGCGTCGCGGGCGAACTGTGGATCGGCGGCGAGGGCGTTGGACGCGGCTATTGGAATCAACCCGAGCTGACGGCGACGAGGTTCGTGGAGAACCGTTGGGGTCCTGGTCGCGTGTATCGCACAGGAGACAGGGTCCGCTGGCGCGCGGATGGGACGCTCGAGTTCCTGGGCCGCATCGACTTCCAGGTGAAGTTGCGCGGCTTCCGCATCGAGCCGGGCGAAATCGAATCCGTCCTGCGTCGTCACCCGGGCGTCCGTGATGCACTGGTCCTGGTCCGGGAACACGGCCCCGGAGACAAGCAACTGGTGGCCTACGTCACCGTGCATCCACAGGGGACACCGCCCACGCGAGAGTCGCTGCGAGAGCACCTGCCCGAGTACATGGTGCCCTCGGCGCTCATCACGCTGGAGTCCTTCCCGCTCACGGCCAATGGCAAGGTGGACCGCAAGGCGCTCCCGGCGCCGGAGGGACTGCTTCCAAGCACGGAGTATGTCGCCCCACGGAATCCCACCGAGGAGCGCCTGGCCGACCTCTGGGCCGAGGTCCTCCGCGTCCCGCGTGTCGGTGTGCTGGATGACTTCTTCGCGCTCGGTGGGCACTCCCTGTTGGCGACGCAGCTCATCTCGCGCATCCGCGCGCGGCTCGGGGTGGAGCTGCCACTACGGGCCCTCTTCGAGGCGCCGACCCTGGCGTCGTTCGCCGAGCGTCTGGAGGCCGCCCCCCGTGTCGAAGCACCGCCGCTCGTGCGTCGGCCGCGAGCAGGGCCCGTGCCCCTCTCGTTCGCACAGCAGCGCCTCTGGTTCATCGACCAGTTGGAGCCCGGGAGCGCCACGTACAACATCCCCGTTGCGGTGAGGCTGAGAGGCCCGCTGGATGTGGACGCGCTCCGGCGCACCTTCGAGGCACTCGTGGTCCGACACGAGTCCCTGCGAACCACCTTCCCGATGGAACAGGGCCAGCCCCTCCAGCTCATCGCGCCTCAGGTCACCCTCCCCTTGAGCGTCGTCGACCTGCGCGCCCTGCCCACGCGGGAGGCCGAGGCGACCCGACTCGCGCGCGAGGAAGCCCTTCGTCCGTTCGACCTCACCAAGGGCCCGTTGTTGCGGACCACCCTGCTCCAATTGGGCGAACAGGAGCACATTCTCCTGCTGACGATGCATCACATCGTCTCGGACGGCTGGTCCATGGGGGTGTTGGTGCGAGAGTTGGGAGCCCTGTACGAGGGCTTCGCGTCGGGCCACGGGGTCACGTTGCCGCCGCTGCCCATGCAGTACGCGGACTTCGCGCTGTGGCAGCGGGACTGGTTGCAAGGCGAGGTGCTGGAGGGCCAGCTCGCGTGGTGGAAGCAGTATCTCGAAGGAGCCGCCGTCCTCGAGCTTCCTACCGATAGGGCTCGACCCGCGGTCCTCTCGGCACGCGGTGCGGTCATCCCGGTTCACCTGTGCCGCGAGCTCTCCGATGCCGTCCTCGCCCTCGCGCAGCGCGAGGGGACCACGCCCTTCATGACGTTGCTGGCCGCATTCCAGGTCCTGCTCGCTCGGTACTCCGGCCAGGAGGACATCTCCGTCGGCTCGCCCATCGCGGGGCGCACGCGAGCGGAGACCGAGGGGTTGATCGGCTTCTTCGTCAACACGTTGGTGCTGCGCACCCAGCTGAGGCGACACGCGTCGTTCCGGGAGTTGTTGTCCGAGGTACGAACTTCCACCCTCGCCGCCTTCCAGCATCAGGACGTCCCCTTCGAGAAGCTGGTGGAGGTGATCCAGCCCGCCCGAGACCTCAGCCGCAGTCCGTTGTTCCAGGCGTTCTTCGCGCTCCAGAACGCGCCCCTGGAGCCCCTGCGCCTGCCGGGCCTCTCGTTCGAGCCCATGCCCGCCGTACTCGATACGGCGAAGTTCGACCTCACCCTGAGCTTCATCGAGACCCCAACGGGCTTCGAGGGAGAGCTGGAATACAGCGTCGACCTGTTCGACCCGGCCACCGTGGCGCGCATGGCGGAGCACCTTCGCGTCCTGCTGGAGGGAGCGGTCGCTCATCCCGAGACGGCCCTGCGCGCCCTGCCTCTGTTGACCGCACGGGAACAGCAACAGCTACTCATCGAGTGGAACGACACGCGGGCCGAGTACCCGTCGGATGCATGCATCCACCACCTCTTCGAAGCCCGCGTCCGCCAAGCCCCCGAGGCCCTCTCGGTGGGCTTCGAGGACGAGAGGCTGACCTATCGGGAGCTGAACGAGCGCGCCAATCGGCTCGCACGACACCTGCGTGGGCTCGGAGTGGGGCCGGAAGTGCTGGTGGGCCTGTGCGTCGAGCGTTCCCCCGACATGGTCGTGGGTCTGCTGGGCATCCTGAAGTCAGAGGGAGCCTGGCTGCCGCTCGATCCGACGCTGCCACGTGAGCGCCTTGCCTTCATGGTGCAGGACAGTGGAGCGCGAGTGCTGCTCACGCAGAAGGCCTTGCGTGAACGAGTCCCGGGGGCCTTCGGGCACGTGGTGTTCGTGGAGGAGACGCGTTCAAGAGAACAGGGAGGAGACCTCGGACTCGCGTTGCCGAGCCGCGCGTTGGCGTACGTCATCTACACATCGGGCTCCACGGGTCGGCCCAAGGGGACGCTCGTCGAACACCAGAGCGTGTGCAATCTGGTGGTGCAGGAGGCGGAGGTCTTCGGACTCGGGCCGGGCAGCCGGTTGCTCCAGTTCGCGAACCTGGGCTTCGACCTGTCTGTCGAGGAGATCCTCACCACGCTGTGCGCTGGAGCCACGCTGTGGCTCGCGCCGGTGGAGAAGGCGATACCAGGGCCGGCCTTGCACCAACTCCTACGGGACGCGGCCATCACGACCCTCAGCGTCACGCCCGCCACGCTGGCACTCACACCCTCCGAGGGACTTCCAGCCCTGCGGACAGTCATCTCTGGGGGCGAGGCCTGCGGGCCCGAGCTCGTCGCGCGTTGGGCGCCTGGGCGCCGGTTCCTCAACTCTTACGGCCCCACCGAGGCCACGGTGCTGGCGACCTTCGCCGAGTGCGAGACGAACGAGGGAACACCGCCCATCGGGCGCCCGCTCGCGAACGTCCGCGCGTACGTGCTCGATGCTGCATTGCAGCCGGTGCCGGTGGGTGTGAAGGGGGAGCTGTTCCTCGGAGGCGTCGGAGTGGCCAGAGGCTATCTGGGACGCCCCGAGCTGACCGCGGATCGCTTCCTGCCGGACCCGTTCAATCCAGTGCCGGGAGCGCGCATGTATCGGACCGGAGACCTGGTCCGCTATCTACCAACCGGGGACCTGGACTTCATCGGACGCATCGACACGCAGGTGAAGCTGCGTGGTTTCCGAATCGAGCTGGGGGAGATCGAGTCGACGCTGCTCCAACACGCCGCCGTGCGCGCCGCCGTGGTGCTCGCACGTGAGGATTCGCATGGAGCCAGGCGGCTGGTGGCGTATCTCGTGCTCGCGCCCGGGCAGGAGCTGGAGGTGGATTCGTTCCGTGCGTTCCTCGGGAAGCACCTGCCCGAGTACATGGTGCCGGCGGCCTTCATTCCGATGGAGGAGCTCCCGCTCACGGCGAACGGCAAGGTGGACAAGAAGGCCCTGCCCGTTCCGGACGCCTCGCATCTGCACCATCGTGAGTACGTCGCACCTCGGGATGCGCTCGAGCAAGTGCTGGCGAACCTCTTCGAAGAGCTGCTCGATGTGCGGCCTGTCGGGCTTCACGGCGACTTCTTCGGGCTCGGCGGACACTCGCTCCTGGCCGTGCGACTGATGACCCAACTCCAGCAACGTACGGGGAGGACAATCCCACTCTCCGCGCTGTTTCAGTCCTCCACGGTCGAGCGACTCGCCACGAAGCTCCGAGGCGATGAGGCCCCCTGGTCGCCCCTCGTCCCCATCCAGCCCCGCGGAAACCGACCACCCTTCTTCTGCGTGCATCCCGTCGGCGGCAATGTCCTCTGCTATGCGGAGCTGGCTCGACACATGGGTTCGCAACAGCCTTTCTACGGACTCCAGGCGCAAGGGCTCGACGGCCGCCTGCCGCCACTTGAGTCCCTCCCTGAGATGGCGGCGCTCTACGTCCAACATGTCCGCGCCGTGCAGCCACGCGGCCCCTATCGCCTGGGTGGCTGGTCACTCGGGGCCGTCATCGCGTACGAGATGGCTCAGCAGCTGAAGCAACAGGGGGAGACCGTGGAGGTGCTCGTGCTCATCGAGCCCAGCCCCACGTCCTATGCGCGAGGAGCGCCGATTGAAGGCGACGCCCTGTGGGCCGAGTTCACCACGGACCTGGCGCGAACGACGGGCACTCCTGTTGAGAGTTCCGAGCCACAGCTTCGTCCTTTGATGAAGGTCTTCACGGCGAACTCAAGGGCGCTTCATCAGCACGCGCTACGACCGTGGCTGGGGCACCTCACGGTCGTGCTCGGCGCGGACACCACCGATGCCGAAGAAATGCCCCTGCCTTCGCGAGGTTGGGCGGCACTGGCGACCCAGGCCACGGAGTGCATCGAGCTTCCGGGCGATCACTACTCACTGCTGCGTCCGCCATATGTCGAGGCACTCGCACGCCTCCTCACCTCTCTCCTGGAGCAGCCCGCGCGGCGCTCGATGAATGGCTGAACGGGGAAGCACATGAACGCCCATCGCATCAGTCCCGGAGACGCCATGAAGCGAACGCCCCACATCGCCATCGTGGGCGGCGGACAGTCCGCGCGGTGGTTCCTCTTCGCGTTGACGGAGCGGCTCGCACGAGGAGAGCGTGCGCTGCAAGGCTGCCGGCTCACCATCATCGAAGCACAGACGGAGGTCGGGACAGGCCTCGCGTGGAGCCGACGCAACGCACTGGAGGAGCATCTCGCGAGCCTGCCGGCGAAGATGAGCCGGTGGAGCTTCGGCGAGCGGCAACAGGTGCAGTTCCAGCGCACGCTGGGTCTCCTTCGAGAGCTGGGACTCTCGGTCGAGTTGATCACGGGCCAGGAGGCCCTGACGCTCGAACAGCGAGCAGAGCACTTTGAGATAGGCCTCGCGTCCGCGCCGTCGGTCACCGCCGACTACGTGATCCTCGCGACGGGTTATGGACAGCGGGCCTGGAGGAGCCGGGCCCTGCCGGAGTCCCTGATCGATGGTCGGCCTGGAGTCCACGGTTCACCGTGGCCGGCCAAGGCGCTCCAGGACGCGGTGTTGGAGGGGGGCGGGAGCCGCCCCAAGCACGTCCTGATCCTCGGCTCGTATCTGAACGGAATCGACGCGGCGCTGTCGCTCGCGGTCAAGACAGGACGGTTCGTACCGGATACCGAGGGTCGTCTGCGATACGAGGCGTCTGAAGGCTTCAAGGTCACCCTGGGCTCCCGAACGGGTCAACTGCCGAAGGTCTGGGGGCGTGAGCCAACCTCGCCCTATCAGCCACGCTGGTTCACGGCGGAGCGGCTGCAGGAGACCTTCCAGACGAGCAGGAGCGGCCGGCTCCTCTCCATCGACACCACCCTGGAGATGCTGGGAGACGAACTGGCGGAGGCGGCTGGGCGTCAGCGCGTCCGTCGACGTGGAGCCCCCGTGCGTCGTCGCATCCGAGCCTGGCAGCGGCACCTGGCGCGCGCGGACAAGGCGGAGACGCTGCGTCGGGACATCGCCGCAGTGCTCACCACGGGGAAGCCGTACGGCGGTTACGAGCACATGCGAGTGGTGGAGTGGCAGACGTGCATCGACGCGGCCATCCAGTTGTGGAGTGAGAACTCCCCGTGGTTCTCCGCGGAGGATCACCTGTACTTCGACCGCGAACTGCGGACGACGTTCTTCAACACGATGTTGCCCATGACGCTGGGGAACGCGCTCCAGATTGAAGCCATGATGCGCTCGGGTCATCTGGAGGTCATCGCGCTGGGACGGGGTTATGAGCTCCATCCTGTGACAGACCCGGTCTGGCGAGTGAGTGTCACGTACGGAGATGCGCTGGGGCGCTCGCACACACGGCGGTTCACCGACGTGGTCGACGCCACGGGCCAGTACTCGAGCATCGAGGCGCATCCGTCGCCGCTGATTCAGTTCATGCTGGGAAACGGGCTCATCCAACCCGGTCTCCGCGCTTTCCGTTCGACGGAGGGGCTTTCGGTGCCCTCGGACAAGAAGAGGTCCGTCATCACCCGAGGGGAACAGGCCTACCTCGTCACCGGGGGCATCTACGTGAACCCGAAGACCGGAGAGGTCATCCCGCGAGGCACGTACGAGTTGGAGTCCAGTGGGTCGAGCCGGACGACCATGTACGCCATGGGCCCGAACGTGTGCGGACAGTTCACCGACGCGCAGAGCCTGGGGCAGACGCAACGCGATTCACTCCGGATCGTCGCGGACCTGTGTCGGAAGCTGAGCCAGCAGCAACCGTGAGTTCGGGGAGCCCGGCCCGATGGCTTCTCGACAGGAACAACCGGAGGGACCTGCCCTGGCCACGGGAACGCCAGTGGCAGGAGGCTTCGTGGTCCAGCCCAAGGAGTCCCCTGCCCCGGCATTCGCCGTCTTCCTGCGCATCTGGGCAGGTCAGCTCGTCTCGATCCTGGGCTCCAGGCTGACGGCGTTCGCGTTGGGGGTCTGGGTCTACCAGCGCACGGGGTCGGTGACGCAGTTCGCGTTGATCTCGCTCTACACGGCGCTGCCCTCGCTCGTGCTCTCGCCGTTGGCGGGGGTGCTGGCGGACCGGATGGACCGTCGTCGGGTGATGATCCTGAGCGACACGCTGGCGGCGGCAGCCACGGCGAGTCTCGCGCTGCTGATGTTCGCGGGCAGGCTGGAGGTCTGGCACATCCACGTCTCCGTGATGGTGGGAGCCATCGCCAGCACCTTCCAGGTGCCCGCGTATACGGCGGCCACGACGCAGTTGGTGCCAAGGGAGCAGTTGGGTCGAGCCAGTGGCATGGTGCAGCTGTCCCAGTCCCTAGGGAGGCTCGCGGCGCCACCCGTGGCGGGGCTGTTGCTCGTAGCGGTGGGCATCCAGGGTGTGATGCTGGTGGACTTCGCGACCTTCCTCATCGCGCTGGTCACGCTGCTGAGCGCGAGGATTCCTCCGCTGGGTCGCATGCCGAGCACCTCCACCGCGCGAGGCTCACTCTGGCGAGATGCGTTCGAGGGCTGGCACTACGTCGCGGCGCGCCCGGGGCTGTTGGGAATGCTGGTGTACTTCGCGCTCATCAACCTGTGCGCCGCCTTCACGGAGGTGTTGGCACAGCCCATCGTGTTGAGCCTGGCCTCGCCCGCGGCCCTGGGTATCACGCTGACCATCGCCGGGTCTGGCATGTTGGGCGGAAGCCTCTTGATGAGCGTCTGGGGCGGCCCGCGAAGAGGCCGGATGTACGTAGTGCTGGGTTCCGGAGCGATGCTCGGTGTGAGCCTCGTGTTCGCGGGAGCGCAACCATCGCTCGTCTTCATTCAGGTCGCCGCCTTCTCGTTCATGTTCTGGGCGGCGGTCGCGAACGCCTCAAGTCAGGCGCTCTGGCAGGCCAAGGTCGAGCCCGCTGTGCAGGGACGCGTCTTCGCCATCCGGCTCCTGCTCGCCACCAGCCCGACGCCCCTGGCCTACGCGGTGGCAGGGCCGCTGGTCGACCGCGTCTTCGAGCCGCGCATGGCGCCAGGCGGAGGATGGAGCACGAGCCTGGGCGCCTGGATTGGCGTGGGCACCGGGAGAGGCAGCGCGGCGCTGCTCGTCATCGCGGGGGCGCTCGTCCTGGGAGCCACGCTCCTAGCGCTCTTCTACCCACGCATCCGTCGACTGGAAGAGGAACTCCCCGATGTAAGGCCGAGGGAGTGAACTCTGCCGGTTCGCGGCTGGGGGCCGGAATCCCAAAAAGTCGAAGGCCCTGGAGCCCCCAGCTTTCGCCAAGGACTCCAGGGCCTTCTATTGGTCGGGGCGACAGGATTTGAACCTGCGACCACTTGCACCCCAAGCAAGTGCGCTACCAGGCTGCGCTACGCCCCGAGAACTTCTTTGCGGCCGCCGTCGTGAAACGGTGCGCCCTTATGCCCCTACACAACGCCCAGGTCAAGCAAGAGCAGCAGGGCGCCGTGGAAAAACCTACCCTTCCGAGTCCTCCATTCCCTCCTCGTCGAAGTCCTCGCCACGGGCCTCCGCCGCGTCCGCCGCCGCCTCCTCCCGCGCGTCGATCTCCGCGTGATCCTCGGGCGGGGCCTCGCCGTTCAGCGCGCTCTTCAACACCTGGCTCGGCCGGAAGGTCAGCACCCGACGCGCCGAGATCTCGATCTCCTTGCCCGTCTGCGGGTTGCGGCCCACGCGCGCCTTCTTCTGGCGCACCTGGAAGTTGCCGAACCCGGAGATCTTGATCTTGTCCCCACGCTCCAGCGTCTCCTTGAGCGTGTCGAACACGAGCTCCACGATCTCGGCCGACTCCTTCTTCGAGAAGCCGACCTTCTCGTAGACGCCCTCGATGATGTCCGCCTTCGTCATGCGAATCCTCGGGATGCCCTCACCCTCAGCGCGGTGAACGCCCGGCCACTGTTGCAGCCTTCCCGAAGCCAAGTCAACCCTCTGACTTCATTCAGGAATTCAGGCACGCAACGAAGCACCCAGCCGCTGGTCCACCTCCGAGACGATCCGCTTGTGCGCCTCGTTGACCTCCACGTCCGTCAACGTCCGGTCCGAAGCCCGGTACCGCAGCGCGAACGCCAGGTTCTTCTTCCCCTCGGGAATCTGCTTGCCCGTGTACACGTCGAACACCAACGCGTCCTCCACCAGCGCCCCGCCCACCTCCAGAATCACCTTCCGCACCGCCCCCGTCTCCAGCTCCACCGGCACCAACACCGCCAGGTCCCGCAGCACCGCCGGGAACTTCGGCAGCGCCCGGTACTCGGGCACCAGCCGGGACGCCGCGTACAAAGGCTCCGTGTCCAGCTCGAACACGAACACGCCCTCGGGCAACCCCAGCGCCTTCACCACCTTCGGGTGCAGCTCCCCCACGTGGCCCAGCACCGTGCCGTCCGCCAGCTTCACCTCCGCGCTGGCTCGCGGGTGGTACGCCGACGGCCCGCCCAGCGACCAGGTGACTCCCTCCACCCGCAGCGCCGCCAGCAGCGCCTCCACCGCCCCCTTCGCGTCGTAGAAGTCCGCCCGCGCGTCCTTCTGCGTCCAGCTCCGCTCCCCACCCCGCAGGCCCCACACCAGGCCCGCCACCCGGTTCACCTCGCGCGCCGCCGGCCGCGTCCCCTGCCCGCCCTGCGCATCCCGGAAGTACGCCCGGCCCGTCTCGTACAGCGACACCGACTCCACCTGGTGCCGCACGCTGCGCGACAGGTTCTCCAGGAGCCCCGGCAGCAGGCTCGTCCGCATCACCGACTGCTCGACGCTCAGCGGGTTGAGCAGCGCCACCGGCTGCTCCTTCAGGCCCAGCACCTCCAGGCTCTTGGGCGCCACGAACGAGTAGTTCACCACCTCGTCCAGCCCCGCCCCCGCCAGCGCGTGCCGCAACCGCCGCTCGGCCTCCGAGTTCGCCGGCTCCGGCGCCAGCGACGCCAGCCCCCGCGGCAGCTTCGCCGGGATGTTGTCGTAGCCGAACACGCGGGCGACCTCCTCCAGCAGGTCCTCCTCACGCTCCACGTCCACGCGCGCCCGAGGCACCTCGTACGTCGCCTGCCCCGCGCCCTCGGACACCTGCTCGAACCCGAGCGCCGCCAGGATGCGACGCACCTCGACCTCCGGCACCGCCACGCCCAGCACCTTCTCCACCCGCGCGAAGCGCAGCGTCACCTGCCGCCGCGGCTTCTCGGCCGGGTACACCTCCACCCGACCCGGCGCCACCGTGCCGCCCGACAGCTCCGCGATGAGCTGCGCGGCCCGATCAATCGCCGGCACCACCGCGTCCAGGTCCGCACCCCGCTCGAACCGGTGCGACGCCTCCGTGTGCAGCGCGTACCGCTTCGCCGTCCGGCGCACCCCGGCGCCCGCGAAGTTCGCCGACTCGAGCACCAGCCGCGTCGTCTTCTCGGTGACCTCGCTGTCCCCACCACCCATGACGCCCGCGAGCGCCTGCGGCCGCTCCTTGTCGCAGATGACCAGGTCATCCACGTCCAGCGTGCGCGCCTTGCCGTCCAGCGTGGTCAGCTTCTCGCCCTTCGCCGCGGTGCGGACGACGAGTTCCTGCCCCGACAGCTTGTCCAGGTCGAACGCGTGCAGCGGCTGGCCGTACTCCAGGTTCACGTAGTTGGTGACGTCCACCACGTTGTTGATGGCCCGCACGCCACAGGCCTTCAGTCGCTCCTGCATCCACTGCGGCGACGGCTTGATGGTGACGTTCTCCACCACCCGGGCCGCATACCGCGGGCAGCGCTCCGGGCTCTCCACCCGGACCTTCACCTTCTCGGACGCGGGCGAGCCCGACTCCACCGGCTTCGGCTGGGGCAGCTTCAACGCCGCTCCCGTCACCACGCCCACCTCGCGCGCCACGCCCAGGTGGCTCAGCGCGTCCGGCCGGTTCGGCGTGACGTTCACCTCCAGCACCACGTCATCCAACCCCAGCGCCTGCGCGATGGGCGTGCCCGGCTTCAGGTCCGGCGAGAGGATGAGCAGCCCGCTCGACTCCTCGCTCAGCCCCAGCTCCTTCGAGGAGCAGAGCATGCCGGAGCTGTCCACACCGCGCAGCGCCGCCTGCTTGATCTCCATCCCGTTGGGCAGCTTCGTCCCCACGGTGGCCAGCGGCACCTTGTCGCCGACCTTGTAGTTCTTCGCGCCGCACACCACCTGGATGAGCGCGTCCCCGCCCGCGTCGATCTTCGTGACGGAGAGCTTGTCCGCGTTGGGGTGCTGCACCGACTCCTTGATCTGCGCCACCACCACGCCGCGCAGGCCCTCGGCCGGACTCTCCTGGCCCTCAATCTCCAGGCCCGCCGCGGTCAACTTGCGCGCCAGCTCGTCCACCGACGGCGGCAGCGCCACGTAATCGCCGAGCCACTTCACCGAAATCTTCACAGGTCCACCCTCTTGCTCTCTCGGGACGAAGACAGGAGCGCGGGCCGCGCCACTCCTCCAGGGAGCGGCATGCGGGCCCGCGCCCGCCAGGACTCAGAACTGCTCGAGGAACCGAGCGTCGTTCTCGAACATCATCCGCAGGTCGTCGATGCGGTAGCGCAGCATGGCGATTCGCTCCACGCCCATGCCGAACGCGTACCCCGTCACCTCGCCCGGGTCATACCCCGCGGACGTGAAGACGTTCGGGTGCACCATCCCGCTGCCCAGCACCTCCAGCCACCCGGTCTGCTTGCACACCCGGCAGCCCTTGCCGCCGCACGAGGTGCAGGAGATGTCCACCTCCGCCGACGGCTCGGTGAACGGGAAGAACGACGGACGGAAGCGCGTCTTCGTCTCCGAACCGAAGAACGCCTTCACGAACGCGTCCAGCGAGCCCTTCAGCTCCGCGAACGTCACGTCCTTGTCCACCAGCAGCCCCTCCACCTGGTGGAACATCGGCGTGTGCGTGATGTCCGAGTCGCGCCGGTACACCCGCCCCGGCATCACAGCGCGGATGGGCGGCTTGCGCTGCAGCATGTAGCGCACCTGCACCGGCGACGTGTGCGTGCGCAGCAGCACCGAGCTGTCCGCCTTCTTCGCGTGTCCCAGCGAGGGCTCGTCCACGTAGAACGTGTCCTGCATGTCCCGCGCGGGGTGGTCCTTCGGCAGGTTCAGCGCCTCGAAGTTGAAGTAGTCCAGCTCGATCTCCGGACCACTCGCCACGTCGAAGCCGAGCCGGGAGAACGTCCGGACGATGTCCTCCATCGTCCGCGACACGGGGTGCCGGCTGCCCGGCTTCACCGCGCGGCCCGGCAGCGTCACGTCCAGCCCGGGGCCCTGCAGCTGCGCCTCCAGCTCGGCGTCCTCGACCCGCTGGAGGGCGGCGGACAGGAGCGTCTCCAGCTCCGCCTTCACGGTGTTGGCCACCTCGCCCAGCGCCCGGCGCTCGTCCGGGGCCAGCTTGCCCATGCCGCCCAGCACCGCGGACAGCTCGCCCTTCTTGCCCAGGTAGCGGACCTTGAGCGCCTCCACCGCGGGCCTGTCCGACGCGCCCGCAATCTCCTGCCGCGCGGCCTCCGCCAACGCCTGCAACCTGTCTCGCATGGCCGTGTGCCTCCGTTGTCGCTTCCCCGGGCCCGAGGGCTTCTTCCGGGACAAAAAAAAGGGCCGCCTGGTGAGGCGACCCGTTCACTCTCGCAGGCGGGCGGCCCGTGAAGGCCACCCCACCCGCTCTGTCACCCGCCCGTGAGGGCCGGCGTGTCTCAGGCCGCCTTCGCGATGTTGGCGACGGCCGCGAAGCCCGCGGGATCCGCGATGGCCATGTCCGACAGGACCTTGCGGTCCAGGCTGATCTTCGCCTTGGCCAGGCCCGCGATGAGCTTGGAGTACGAGAGGCCGACGGTGCGGGCCGCCGCGTTGATGCGGACGATCCACAGGCGACGGAAGTCGCGCTTGCGCTGCATGCGGTCACGGCTGGCGTAGTCCAGCGCGCGCTCGACCGCCTGGTTCGCCCGGCGGTAGCAGTTCTTGCGACGGCCGCGGAAGCCCTTGGCCAGCTTCAGGATACTATTGCGACGGCGACGAGCCTTTACACCCTTCTTGACGCGCATGTCTCACTCACTCCGTACTGCGTAGGTTGTCGGTCCCGGGGCGCAGGCTTCACGCCGCTCCACCAGGGACGTCAGGGTTGCCGAGCCGAGGCTCAGGCCCCGTAGGGGAACATCTCCTTGATGACCTTCTTCGCGTCCATATCGCGAAGATGGCTGGTGCCGCGGTTGCCGCGCTTCTGCTTCGGCGTCTTGGCGTGCGTGAAGAGGTGCTTGCCGTAGGCCTTGCCGTGCTTGACCTGGCCGCTCTTCTTCACCTGGAAGCGCTTCTTCGCGCCACTGCGGGTCTTCAACTTCGGCATCGTCCTGATTCCTTCCTTACAGCGTGCCGTCAGCTTCGCGGCCTCAGGCGTTGTCACTTCCAGGCCACGGCGGGAGGCGGCAGCCTGTATCACTCTTTCGTCTCGACTGGAACGGCTACCGCACTCAGAAGTGGCACCGCGCGCCTACACGGTCGCCGCCTCTCCAGGTTGCCTGCCCACGCCCACACCTTCCGTCCGCCCTGGCCACCCTCCCAGTCCTCCACCCTCGCCCATCCACCCGCTCGCTCACCACCCGAGCGGTGTACGCCCCCATCGGAAAGCGCCGCACCTTACTTGGGTGCAACTGGGAGTCAAGACCCGTCCGCAAGACGCGGGCCAACTGCTCACGGCAGCGCGGACTCCTTGGCCAGCAGGGCCTCGAAGTCGGTGAGCTTCATGCTCTTGAGGTCCTCGCCGCCGTAGCGACGGGGCGACACGCTCTCGGAAGAGACCTCGTTGTCGCCCACCACGAGCGTGAACGGGATCTTCTGGAGCTGGGCCTCGCGGATCTTCGCGTTGAGCGACATGCCGCGATCATCGAAGTCCACCCGGAAGCCCTTGGCCCGCAGGGTGTCACGCACCTTGCGGGCGTAGTCTGCCTGACGGTCCGCCACCACGACGATGACCGCCTGGATGGGCGCGAGCCACGCCGGGAAGGCCCCCGCGAAGTGCTCGATGAGGATGGCCGTGAAGCGCTCGAAGGAGCCGAAGATGGCGCGGTGGAGCACCACCGGGCGGTGCAGCGCGTTGTCCTCGCCCACGTAGGACAGGTCGAAGCGCTCCGGGGCCAGGTAGTCCAGCTGCATGGTGCCCAGCTGCCACCGGCGGCCGATGCTGTCGGATACCGCGAAGTCGATCTTCGGGCCGTAGAAGGCGCCGTCGCCCGGGGCCAACTCGTACGCGAGGCCCAGCGACTCGAGCGCCGTCTTGAGGCCCGCCTCGGCGCGGTCCCACAGCGAGTCGTCGCCCAGGCGCTGCTCGGGGCGGGTGGACAGCTTCACCGCGTACGTCAGGCCCACCGCCTTGTAGACGTGGTCCAGCAGCTTCACGAAGCGCTTCACCTCGTCGGTGATCTGCGCCTCGGTGCAGTAGATGTGCGCGTCGTCCTGTGCGAACTGGCGCACGCGGGTCAGGCCACCCAGGGAGCCCGCCGCCTCGTTGCGGTGCAGCACGTCCTGGGTGTGCAGGCGCAGGGGCAGGTCGCGGTAGCTGTGCTTCTTGAAGCCGTAGAACAGGTGGTGCGACGGGCAGTTCATCGGCTTGAGCGAGAAGTCATGCTCCCCCGACTCGCTGTCGAGCACGAGGAACATGTTCTCCTTGTACTTGCCCCAGTGGCCGCTGGTCTCCCAGAGCCCCTTGTTGAACATCAAGGGGGTCTTGATCTCCACGTAGCCGTCGTCCTTCGTCAGGCGGCGCATCCAGTCGGAGAGCGTCTGGTAGAAGGTGGTGCCCTTGGCGGTCCAGAAGGCCGCGCCCGGCGCGTACGGGTGGAAGTGGAAGAGGTCCAGCTCCTTGCCCAGCTTGCGGTGGTCGCGCTTCTTCGACTCCTCGATGCGCGTCAGGTACTCCTGCAGCGCCTTCTTGTCGAAGAAGGCCGTGCCGTAGACGCGCTGGAGCATCGGGTTGCGGTGGTCGCCGCGCCAGTAGGCGCCGCTCGAGGAGAGGATCTTGATGACGCCGATCTTCCCCGTGCTCGGGGCGTGGGGCCCCAGGCAGAAGTCCACCCAGTCGCCGTGGGTGTAGAGGGTGAGCGTCTTGGCGCCGCGCTCGGCGATGTCCTTGACGATCTCCACTTTGAACTTCTCACCCTTCTCCTCGAAGAGGCGGATGGCCTCCTCCATGGAGATCTCGGTGCGGACAAACGCCAGGTCCTTCTTCAGCTCGGCGTTGGCCTCGGCCTCGATCTTCTCCAGGTCCTCGGGCGTGAAGGGCTTCTCGCGGAAGAAGTCGTAATAGAAGCCCTCCTCCGTCGCCGGACCGATGGTCACCTGCGTGCCGGGGAAGATGCGCTGGACGGCGCTGGCCACCACGTGGGCCGCGTCGTGACGGATGAGCTCCAGCGACTCGGGGCTCTTGGGCGTGAAGATCTGCAGCTTCACGTCCTCGTCCAGCTTGCGGCTCAGGTCCATGTCCTGGCCGTTCACCCGGGCGAACAGGGCGGCCTTCGCCAGGCCCGCGCCGATGCCCTCCCGCACGAAGTCCGCGATGGTCGTCCCCCGGGCCGTCTGCTTCTGGGTGCCGTCGGGGAGCGTCACGGTGATCATGTCGGACATGCGATACCTCCGAAAAAACCGCGGGCGGCAGGGCTCTTGAGAAGCCGTGCCGCCCGCTGGAGATTCACTTCAACTGAGTTGGGTCGTAGTGGGATCGAACCACTGACCCCTACCGTGTCAAGGTAGTGCTCTACCGCTGAGCTAACGACCCGTTGGTGCTGAGGTGGCGCGGGGAATACCAGCGGGCTCCCGCGACTGTCAAGCAAACACGCCGATGAGCCTTCGATCTTCCTTCTTTTAGCGGATCAGCGCGTGGACCCTCGCCATCACCGCGTCGAACATGGCGGGCGTCAGCCGCCCCGTCTGCGTGTTCTGCTGGCTCACGTGGTAGCAGCCCACCAGCGTCCGCCCGCCCGGCAGCGGCAGCTCCGCCCCATGCCCGAAGGCCGGCCGGGGTGAGCCGAACGTCACCCCCGTCCGCTCCAGCGAGGCCAGCGCCGCGTTCCAGCCGATGGCGCCCAGGGCGAGCAGGACCCGCGCGGGTAGGAGCGCCATCTCGCGGTCCAGGAACGGCGCGCAGCGGGCCACCTCCTCCGGGAGCGGCTTGTTATCGGGGGGAGCGCAGCGGGCGGCCGCCACGATGAAGGCGTCCTTCAGGGCCAGGCCGTCGTCCCGGTGCTCGCTGGTCCCCTGGTTCGCGAACCCCGCGCGGTGCAGCCCCGCGAACAGGAAGTCGCCCGAGCGATCTCCCGTGAACATCCGCCCCGTCCGGTTGGCTCCGTGCGCGGCCGGCGCCAGACCGACGATGACCAGCCGGGCCCGTGGATCACCGAACCCCGGGACGGGACGGCCCCAGTAGGTCCACTCGCGGTACGCACGGCGCTTCACCCGGGCGACCTCCTCGCGCCACTCGACCAGCCGGGGGCAGGCCCGACACGAGGCGATCTCCTGGTGTAGCTTCTCCAGCTTCGTCAACGCACGCTCCTGTTCAAGGCGGCCCTCCGCCGCTCGAAACCAGCCCGGGCATAACGCGGAGGCCCGCTCCTGGCGCGGGGTTCCCACCCGAGGGTGGCCCGGCGGCTCGCAGGGAGCCGCCCTCCCCATCAGGCGGACTGCGACTCGCCGGTGTACAGGCGTGTGCGCTGGTAGCGCTGCACCACCACGCGCAGCACCACCTTGAGGATGGCCGCCACCGGCACCGCCAGGAGGATGCCGACGAAGCCGAACAGCTCGCCGAAGGCCAGGATGGCGATGATGACCGCCACGGGCGCCAGGCCCACCTTCTCGCCCACGATGCGCGGGGTGATGACGAACCCCTCCAGCATCTGGCCGATGATGAACGTGCCCGCCACCACGCCAATCTGCCAGGGCCCCTGCCACGACAGCATCAGCCCCACCAGGGACAGCAGGATGCCCACGCCCGTGCCCAGGTACGGCACCATGTTGCCGAAGCCGGCGATGACCCCGATGACGATGGCCATGTCGATGCGGCCGATGGACAGGCCCGCCGCGTAGATGACCGACAGCAGCGCCCCCACCGTCAGCTGCCCGCGCACGAAGGCCGAGAGCACCTCGTCGACCTCGGCGAAGCGGCGCGCCACCAGCGCCACCGAGCGACGCGGGAGCAGGTCCTTCACCCGCCCCATCAACCAGGGGTAGTCCTGGAGGAAGAAGAACGCCAGCACCGGCACCACGGCGAGCCCCAGCAGAGTGACCACGAAGCGCGCCGTGTTGCCCGCGAAGGCCGCCACGATTCGCGCCGCCGCGGGCCCCGCGCTCTGCACCAGTTCGGAGGCCTGCTGCCCCAGCTCCGTCGTGCGCTGACGGATGAGGTCCGGCAACGAGGCGCCGACCAGCGCCTCCACACGCGGCACCACCTGCGTGCTCGCTCGCGAGAAGAAGTCCGGGAGCTTCAACGCCTCGTCGCGGAACACGGGGATGAGGTAGAGCACCGCGCCCACGAGCAGCAACGTCCCGGCGACGAAGACCAGCGTCGTCCCCAGGGTCCGATCGAGTCCGCGGCGCTCCAGGGATGTCACCATCGGGTTGAAGATGTAGGCGCCGGACAGCGCCAGCAGCACGGGCACCGCCACGCCGCCGAACACCGCGAGCAGCGCAAACACCAGCCCCAGCGAGCCCACCATCACCGCCGACCACCACAGGTCGATGCGGCGCGCCTCGGTCTCCGTCAGCTCGACGTCAGGTACGGACTCGGCCACGGGGACCGCGGGCTCCTCCGTCTTCACCGAGTGAAGCACGGGCGGCACCGGCGCACGGCTGATGGACCCAGGGCTGCTCTTCTTGTTGCGCCGTCCGATGACCCACGCTCCTCCGCGAAGCACTCGCGGACTCCGGCTCCTTACAAGCCGCCATGTCACGACCCGAAAGCGCGCAGCCTAGCTTGCAGGCCCCTCCCGGACGAAGGACCCACCTCGGGCCGCGCCCTCGCAACCCTGAATACCTCGGCGAGCGAGCGCCTGGCTGGTCGAAGTGCCTCCCTGCCCCGCGCGGCCGTCCCGAGGAAAGGAGGAAGGGACGAGAAACCAAGTGGGGCTCCTCGCTCAGGCGCCTCCTGACCTGGGGGACGCACCTTGTTCGTACTTCCTGGCGACATCGAACACAGGGCCGCCCTCCCGAGAGCGGTCCGGGACCTGCATCGGGAGCGAGCAACCGGCTGGCCGAAGTGCCTCCTTACGTCCCGCGCGGGCCGTCCCGACGCACGAAGGAAGAGGCGAGAACACTGGAGACGGACCTTTTCGCTCGGGCGCATCGTGGTGTGGGGGGCGCACCTTGCTCGTGCATCCTCGCGACATCGAACACAGCGCTGCCATGCGGAAGGAAGGGACGAGAATACGGGAGGATGCCCCTCTCCCTCGGGCGCATCGTGGTGTGGGGGGGCGCACCTTGCTCGTGCATCCTCGCGACATCGAACACGGCGCTGCCATCCGGAGGACCCTCTCGCTGGGGCGCCTCGTGGTCTGGGGCGCACCTTGCTCGTGCATCCTCGCGACATCGAAAACAGCGCTGCCATCCCGAGCGAAGGTCCGGCACGCCCCGGGAATCACCGTCGCGCCGTGCACCACAGCGCCCGAGTCACCGCCGAAGACTCACGCCCCTCAGGGCGTCCCTTCCGCGGGAGGCGCGGACTCCGTGGCGCGCAGCGTGACGTTCAGTCGCGCCCGCGCTCCGCTGGGCTCGTAGTACGTCGTGTACGGCCAGTACCCGTGCTTCTTCACCTCAATCTGATGCAGCCCGACGCCCAGGTTGAGCCCCCGTGGATTGCCCGCATAGTCGCTGCACACACCCTGGAGCACGCCGTCCAGATACACCTCGGCGTCCTCGGGCACGCAGCGCAGCGACACATCCCCACTGGTGGGCTTCGCCCCCGCCATCAGCTCGCGCGCCTTCGCTACGGAGTCGGGCTCCTTGCGCCCACACCCCGACAGCGCGCCCACCACCAACCACGCACACCACCCAGTCACCAGACGGCGTCGCACCCCGTCACCCACTCTTCCCTGCGAAGTCGCGCCGCGAATCCATGCCCGGGTCACTGCGTGACGATGACGACCCGGCCCTCGGCGAGGAAGCGCGCGTCGACCTCACCCAGCGTCTTCACATCCTCCGACGCGAGCACCAGGTCCGAGCCCTTCAGCCCCGTGGCCTTCACCACCATCGGCTTCTCGCCCACGAGCGCGGCCTTCTTCGCCGCGTCCAGGCTCCGGAACCACGCGGCGACCCCCGTCGATTCCCGCACCTCGCTCGCCAACGCACCCGCGCCATAGAGCGCCTTGCCCGCCGCATCCAACAACCGGGGCGCGAGCACCGGCTTCGCCCCGAGCCCTCGCGCGTCCACCACCAGGCCCGTGTACTTCTTCGCGCCCTCGCGGTTGAAGACGATGACGGACTCCGGCCCGCGGTCCACCAGCGCGGAGGTGATCGCCGCCAGCGGCACCTCCACGTCCAGCTCCACGCCACTGTCCGAATAGAAACGCTTCGCGACCACCTTGAACCCGTTCACGGCCGCTTCCACCCGGCCGCGCACGTCGTCGCGCGCCATCTCGTCGCCGACGCTCCGGTCCGCCCGCAGCTGCAGCGCGCGCACCTGTTCGAGCAGATTCCGGGACGCGACCTGCCGCGCCACCCGCTCGGCCCCGAGTCTCGCCTGAGAGGGATTCGCGGCCTTCAGGTCCGGAGCACCCGCTCCCGTCGCCCGGAGCACCTGCCCCTCCCAGTTCACACCCACACTTCCCACCGGACGGACAACCTCCACGGTGGGAGCGGGCTTCACCGCCTTGCCCTGGGCCGATGCCACCATCGGCACCACCAGCAATACCGCCCATCGTGCTCGGCTCACGGAGCTCCTCCTGTCCTCACCCGATACCTTGGGTAGTCCCAGGGCAGAATGGCAACCCATTCAACGAGCCCACCTCGAAGGAAGTCAAGGCAACCCCCGAGGCCCGACAGCGCGGTGCGTCAGTTCTCGCTGCCCGCGCGGCCGTGACGGTCCACGTACGCGTCGATCATCTTCCGGTGCCGCTCGGTGAGCAGCGTGAAGCGCACACCCGAGTGCTCGCGCTTGGCCGTGGACAGCTCCACCCACTCGCGCACCACCTCGCCCTCCGCGTAGATGATCTCCTCCGAGCCCGGCAGCTGGAACTGGAGACCCACGCGCTTGGCGTCGTGCTGGGGCTCGATCAACCGGGCCAGGCTCACACCCTCCGGGCTGATGTCCGCGGCCCGCGACATGTACGGCACGCCGCCCATGTACTTGTTCAGGTAGATGTCGAGGGGCGCCCGCTTCGACTTACGCTTGTCGCTCATCGCTCCAGCTCCTTCGCTGCGTGCAACAGGTTGCTCCGGGGTTGAAGCAACCTGGACGCAGGGTAGAGGCACGAGCGTGTCGCGCAAGAAAACGACCCTTTCGCGACTCCCAGTTCGTGCTGGGCGCGGACGCTCGGGCCCTATATTCCAGTGCCCATGAGGAAAGGTGGAACCATGCGAACGATGTGGATGGCAACGCTCGCCCTGGTGCTCGGCGCCACGGGTGCGCACGCGCAAGGCGGTGCTCCGGCTCCCGTGAAGAAGGCCGAGCCCGCCACGAAGGCGCCAGCGGCGCCAGCGGCCGTGGACCCCGGCGAGCTCACCGAGGAGCAGCAGACCATCTACGCGCTGGGCGCCAGCGTGGGGAAGGACCTGTCCCTCTTCGCGCTCACGCCGGAGGAGGTGCAGATCCTCCAGCGCGGCATGGTGGACGGCATGGCCGGCACGGCCGCCCTCGAGCCCAAGGAGTTCGCGCCGAAGATCCAGGCCTTCGCGAAGTCGCGTCAGGCGCAGGCCGGCAACGCGGCCCTGGTGCGCGCGGCGAGGGAGCCCGGCGCGGTGAAGCTGCCCTCGGGCGTCATCTACCGCGAGACGCAGGCGGGCACGGGCAAGAGCCCGCGCGCCACCGACACCGTCAAGGTCCACTACGAGGGCCGGCTCGTGGACGGCTCCATCTTCGACACGTCCGCCAAGCGCGGCATCCCCGTCGAGTTCCCCCTCAACGGCGTCATCCCCTGCTGGACGCAGGGCGTGTCGCGCATGAAGGTCGGCGGCAAGGCGAAGCTCACCTGCCCTGGAGACACCGCGTACGGCGAGCGTCCGCCCTCCGGCTCGCGCATCCCGCCCAACGCCGTCCTCACCTTCGACGTGGAGCTGGTCGCCATCCCCGGCGACACCCGTCAGTAGTCAGCGCCTCACTTCACCCGACGCAGCCAGAAGCTCCCGGGCCAGTCCTCGGGAGCCCCCCGGTACGACGGGAACGCCTGACGCAACCGCTCCGGATGCGTCAGGTGCATGAAGCTGCTGCCCCAGAGCACCTCGAAGCTGTCGTTGAAGCTCAGGAACGCCTGCAGCAGGTACTGCTCCGTCCAGAAGCGCCGGTGCTCCAGCACCCACGCGCGCGGGTACTCCGCCGGCAGGAAGATGTCGTGGACGTGCACCACCACGCCCTTCTTCAGCCGAGGCAGCAGCTCCAGGAACTCCACCTGCACGTCGCTGCCCACCTTCAACACATGGCTGGAGTCGATGAAGAGGATGTCGTCCGCCTCCAGTCGCTCCACCTCCGAGTACGGGATGTCCTGCGCCTTCAGCGGCTCCAGGCGCGTCAGGCCCGGGAAGCCCGCGCGCAGCACCTCGCTCGGATAGGGCTCGAAGGCCACCAGCTCGCACGCGGGCGCGCCCTCCCCTTCGTTCTTCCGGCACGCCTGCGCGGACAGCCGCGTGGACCAGCCGGAGCCGATCTCGAACAGCCTTCGCGGCCGCAGCTCGCGCACCAGCCCGTAGGCCACCTCCGCGTCCACCGTCCCGAACTCGCTGTTGCCCAGGTGGTAGACGTGCGGCTCGCCCGTCGCGGACCTCGGGAACGCCTGGTACTCGTCGCGGTACTTCGAGGACAGGCGCTCGAGCAGCGCGAGCTGGCTCGACTCGCGCAGGTCGATTCCCACCATCTTCGAGCGCGTGCCCCACAGCGCCTCGGGCAGCGAGCCCGTGTCGGGGATGGGCTGATAGAAGTGGTTCGGCGTGACGTGGTAGCCGCCACGCTCGTAGACCTGGAACAGCCTCGGGTCGTCGAGCAACCCGAGCCGCCGGCTTCCCTTCACCACCCCCTGGGCCAACAGCTCCTTGATGCGACGCTTGATGGGCATGAGCGGCGCCGAGCCTACCCTACGGTCGCGCCTTCAGCGCCGCCTCTGTCGCGCGCAAGAGCGGCTCCGCGCTCACCGGCGCCCCCGTCGCGTGCGTCATCCACAGGTCCGGCGTCACCGAGCCGTACGTCGCCATCCGCTCGAACTCCGCCCCCAGCGGCCCCTTGCGCGACAGGTGCTCCTCGATCTGGAACGCGATGAGGTGCCCCAGCGGATAGTCCGGCAGGTACAGCGGGTAGCTGATCATGTGGCTGTAGACGGCCAGCAGCGTGGTGTCCTTTCCCCCCAGCACCGGCGCGAAGTAGCGATTCCACACGTCGCGGGAGATGGACACCACCGCGTCCCGCAGCTGCGCGGGCGTGGCCTCCGGGTTCGCGTACAGCCAATGCCACACG
Source organism: Myxococcus sp. MH1 (assembly GCF_059738865.1). Lineage (NCBI taxonomy): Bacteria > Pseudomonadati > Myxococcota > Myxococcia > Myxococcales > Myxococcaceae > Myxococcus > Myxococcus sp. MH1. Next base: position 5,849,875 of record NZ_AP026947.1, read on the forward strand.
GCCATGTCCACCATCGCGATGCCCGAGCGCTCCCAGGTCTGCCAGAAGTCGCCGAGCACCCGCTCCCGCTCGCTCTCCGCGGTGGGCCTGCCCTGCCCCAGCAGCTCCAGATCCCTCGCCTGGAACACGAAGGCCAGCGCCTCCGTGAAGGCGTTGTTGGGCACCCCGGTGAGCAGCGTGTGGTCCACGCCGTAGAGCCCGAAGGTCTGCTCCACGTTGTGCCCCAGCTCGTGCACCGCGATGTTGTAGCCCTTGTAGTCCATGCCCCCCTTCTCCACTCGCGTGCGCAGCCGGGCGAAGTCACCGCGCCGCAGCGCCTGCTGCGCATGGCCCGCGCCACGCGAGGCATCCACGCGGATGCGCGCCGCCAGCCAGTCCGCCTTCTGTGCGCTGAAGCCCATGCCCTGGAGGATGCGCGGCAGGTCCTTCGCGAACGCCTCCGCCGTCGGGTAGCGCTTGCGCGTCAGCGCATCCAGCTCCGACTCCGGCCGCTTCGCCCCGGGCTTGAAGCCCGCGTACCAGACGTCCTGCGGCTCCAGCTTCCGTCCCAGCCGGGATTGGATCTCCGCGGCCACGCGGGGCACCAGCGGTGACTCCAGCACCTGCGTCAGCAGCGCCTTCACCCGTGCCTCGGGCAGCTCACGTCCCAGCTCGAACGAGCGGGCGATGCGCGTGGGCGCCACCGGCGCGTACGCGTCCAGCTTCCGCTCCGCCCGGAAGATGGCGAGCATCCGCGCATAGCGCACGTCCGCCTCCCGCGTGGCGTCCGCGCGGGCCTCGCGCGAGGGCGCGTCCGCCTCCACCGTCTGGGGCGGCGCCACCGTGACGGCGTTGGTGAACGGGTTCCAGTCCAGCCTCGGGTTGTCGATGACCGCGGCCGGAATCGTCTGGGTGACGATGCGCTCCATCACCTGCACGATGGTCCGCTGCTTCTCGTGTCCGCGCGGGTCCGCGTAGTCCGCCTTCAGCTCGTCGCGCAGGTTCCAATGACTGATGAGGCGCAGGCCCTTGGGGAAGAGCCGCTCGCCGCGCTCGTCCACCAGGTGGTGCATCCACACGTTGTACTCGGCGATGTACAGGTTCGCCGCCGCCACCTCGCGCGAGGACGCCTGCTGCACGTCCGCGGGGATGCGCATGCTGAAGCGCCCCGCCAGCCGAGCCTCGGCCCACTGCCGCCGCGTCCACGTCGCGCCCTGGCGCGCCCGCTCCTCCAGCGTCGTCAGCGGGAAGTTGAGCAGCACCACGAAGCCGACCTTCGCGCGGAACAGATCCTCCGTCACATGCGAGGACGGGTCATACGACGCCACCAGCGGCTCCACGGGAAGCAGCGGACCCAGGTCCAGGTCCGTGTACCACTGCGTCTCGCGCCCCAGCTCCAGCATGTGCCCGTCGAGCTGCTCGAACAGGCGCTCCAGCCGCGCGAAGGTCGCGTCCAGCACCTGGGGGTCCGACACGAACTGCTCGCGCGCGAAGGCGGCCAGGTCGCCGTCCTCGGTGCGCCACAGCAGGGCCACCTGAGCCACGCCGCGCTCGATGCGCGCGCGCTGCGCCTCGCCGTGCTTCGCCACCAGCTCCGCCGTCACCTGGGCCAGCGCGTCGGACGAGGGCTTCATCGCGGGGCCTTCGGGAGCGGGCCGCGCATCCACCGCGGCGGCGGGCGTCGGCGTGGGGGACGTCGTGGAGCACCCCAGCAGCATCACCAGGGGAAGGGCGTGCAGCGGGGACACCCGACGCGGCTTCGACGAGGACATGGACAGCTCCGAGAAAGCACGAAGGGCCCGACCCTTGGCAGGCCGGACCCTCATGATGCATCCAGGAAGTCGTTACGAACGACGCCGGGAATCAGGCAGCGCGGACGTTCTGCGCCTGAAGACCCTTGGGGCCGCGGGCGACCTCGAACTCCACCTTCTGCCCCTCCTGGAGGGTGCGGAAGCCATCCATGTTGATGGCGGTGTGGTGGCAGAACACGTCCTCACCACCGCCGTCCTGGGTGATGAAGCCAAAGCCCTTCGCATCGTTGAACCACTTCACGGTACCAGTAGCCATTTGCTTTCTTCTTCTTTCGTCACGGACGCGAAAATCCGCCGTCCGGTCCTACCGAGCGAACTCTAACGGACCCCGAGAATCTACGCGGCCTTTCCCCGGGAAGTCCACCAGGGACCTTCACCATCCGCACTTCTGGCCCTTGTTCTGGGTCTTCAGCCACTGACGCAGAGGGCTGAAATAATCCAGCAACGGTGTCGCATCCATGCGGCGAGTCCCAGTGACGACCTGGAGCGCATCCGGCCAGGGCTTGCTGGCGCCGAGCTCCAGCATCGCCTGCAGCCGCTTTCCGGCCTCCTTGTTCCCGTAGATGGAGCACTCGTGGAGGGGGCCCTTGTAGCCGGAGGCCTCGCACAGGGCCTTGTGGAACTGGAACTGGAGGATGCGGGCCAGGAAGTAGCGGGTGTAGGGGACGTTGGCGGGGACGTGGTACTTGGCGCCCGCGTCGAAGTCCTGCTCGGAGCGGGCCACCGGCGCGGCCACGCCCTGGTACTTCTGGCGCAGGGCCCACCAGGACTTGTTGTAGTCCGCCGGCTTCACGCGGCCGGAGAAGACCTCCCAGCGCCACTGGTCCACGAGCAGGCCGAAGGGCAGGAAGGCCACCTTCTCCAGCGCGTCCTTGAGCTGGAGGTTGATGAGGTTCTTGTCGTTCTTCGCCACCTCCTTGAGCAGGCCGACCTGCTGGAGGTACGCGGGGGTGATGGACAGCGTCAGCGCGTCGCCGATGGCCTCGTGGAAGCCGTCGTTGGCGCCGGCCTGATAGAGCACGGGCAGGTTGTAGTAGTACGTGTAGTAGTAGTTGTGGCCCAGCTCGTGGTGGATGGTGACCAGGTCCTCCTCGGTGGGCTTGATGCACATCTTGATGCGCAGGTCGTTCTCGTACGTCACGTCCCAGGCGCTGGCGTGGCAGACGACGTCGCGATCCCTGGGCTTGGTGAACTGCGAGCGCTCGAAGAAGGTCTCCGGCAGCGGCTTGAGGCCGAGCGAGGTGAAGAACTTCTCCCCCAGTCGCACCATCTTCAGCGCGTCGTAGTTCTGCGCCTTCAGCGCGGCGTCCACGTCCAGGCTGGCCTGACCGGGGAACGGCTCCACCAGGGGGTAGATGTTGTTCCACTCCTGGGCCCACATGTTGCCCAAGAGGTGCGCCGGGATGGGCTTGCCCGCGGGCACCTTGTCCGCGCCGTACTGCTTCGCCAGCCGCCCGCGCACGTAGCAGTGCAGGTCGTCATACAGGGGCTTGACCTGGCCCCACAGGCGCTGGGCCTCCTTCTCGAACTCCGCGGGCGGCATGTCGTAGCCGGAGCGCCACAGCGTGCCCAGGTCGTTGAAGCCGATGTCCTTGGCGCCATCGTTGGAGATGGTGACCAGGTTCTCGTACAGCGGGCGCATGGGCCGGGAGATGGAGTGCCAGCCCTGCCACGCATCGAGCAGCGCGGCGTAGTCGCGGCTCTCGGCCATGACGTCGGAGAGCTCCTCCAGGTCGCGGCACTTCCCCTTGCCGTCGGCGCCACAGTATTTGCCCTTGCCGTAGAGGCCCTCCAGCTTGGCGGCCGTGGTGGCCAGCTCCGCGCGCTTCTTCGCGTCCGACGGCGCGGGCAGCGCCTGCGACACGCGCAAGAGGTGCAGCATGCGCGCGGTGTCGGCGTCCAGCTTCAGCCCGTCGAAGCGGCGCGAGTCCTTGATGGCGCCGTTGACGTAGCCGAGCACCTCCTCGTTGACGTAGGCGGCGTTCCGCTCGGTGTCGTCGGTGATGTACGTGGACTTGATCCACTCGGCGGTGGCCTGCTTCGTCCACAGGCGCTTGAGGTCCGCGTTCACCTTCTCGGCGAACTGCTTCGCCTCTTCGGGCGTGGCCTTGGGGGCGGGCGTCTGGGCGAGGCCAGGGGCGGCGGTCAGCGCCAGGGCCGCGAGGGCCGAGCGCAGCAACGACTGCGTGAGTCGGGTCCGGTTCATGGACGCGGACCGTAGAGGAACCGCCGCCCGAAGACATCCAAGAAAACAATGTCTACGGCGCCGGCGCGCCCACCCCACCGCGTCGGCCTCGGCGTTCGTTCGCGAGCTGACGCAATGCGAAAACCGCGACGTCCTTCTCCTTCGCCTCCAGCATCAGGTCCGCCGGCACGGGCAGAGCGGCCACCATCCTCCGGAAGTCCGCCGGGTCCACGCGGTCCGAGTGGGCCCCGGCCCGCGCCTGGGGACGCTGGCTGGCCAGGTGGAACTTGGGCCGCAGGTCCAGCGCAGTCCACGTCGACGCGGCCTCGCGCAGGAGCTCCTTCAATGACATCACAGGCGTCGAGGCGAGGACCGCGTTGTGGAGGTTGTCTCCCACCATCGGGACGCCGTGCTCGCGCGCGAGGGGCAGGACCTCCCGCGCGCTCCACACCTTGTCGTCGTGCTCGATGGTGAGCCGCTCGCGCAGCGACTCGGGCAGCTCGTCCAGGAATCGGTGCGCGGCGACCCGTGCCTCCTCGCGCGTCGGCGCGGCGCCGCCGACGTGGAGCACCACGCGCGACTCGGGCCCGGCCTCCAGCAAGTCCAACACGCGCGCGCTGTAGCGCAGCTCCGCCAGCGAGGCCTCGCGAACCCGCGCGTGCCGGGAGGACAGCGAGGCGCCCGCCGGCGAGGGATGCATCGACAGCCGCTGATTCGAGCGGCGCGCGATGCGCGCCAGGTGCTCGAAGTCCCGGCCGAAGGTCTTCCACCACGGGAGCGTGTTCATCGGGTGCGAGCCGAACGGGATGAGCGAGGAGCCGATGCGGAACACCTCGATGCCTCGCGAGGCGTTGAACTCGAGCAGGCGCTGGAGCTCCTCGAGGTTTTGAGCAATGAGCGACTCCAGGCGTTGGGGCGTGGCGCCCGCCAGGCGGCAGGTGTGCCCCGCGCTCACGCCCAGCGTCAGGCTCTGCGCGACATAGCCGAGTCGGTAGGAGTCGAAGCCTTCCATCACCAGGACAAGCTCGCCACGAACGGGCCCACGCACAGCGGGCCACCAGCCCCACTCGGGCACGCTCGTGGAGCAGGCGGGCTCCCCTTGCCGCTCCTTCTGCTGTCAGGGGTTGGCGTTACAGCTTGAAGGCATGCTGCTCGGTCACACGAAGGACCCCGCCTGGCCCACGTCTGAAAAGGCGCTCGCCGAGGCCCGACGCTTCATCCAAGCCCAGCGCGGCAAGCGCGTGCTGGTGGCGCCCCACTCGGATGTGGATGGCCTGGCCTCCGGCGTCCTGATGGTGCGAGCGCTCGAGGCCGTGGGCGCCCGCGTCGCCGTCCGCGTGCCCGGGAAGGGAGAGCATGCCCACTCGCCCGGCTTCCTGGAGCGGCTCGGCGCGACGAAGCCCGACGCGCTCGTCGTCCTCGACATGGGCAGCAGACCCGCCCCGCTGCTGCCCTCTGTCCCCACCCTCATCGTGGACCACCACGCGGCGGAGTCCTTTCCGCCCGAGGCACGCGTCGTCACCGCGTACGGCCATGAGCCCATCGCGAGCAGCAGCCTGCTCACCTACGTGCTGGTGTCGCCGCTCGTCGTGCCGGGGCCGCTGGAGTGGCTCGCGGTGCTCGGTACCGTGGGGGACCTGGGCGCGGATGCCCCCATGCCGTTCCTCAAGGACGCGCTGCGACGCGCGAACCGCAAGGCGGTGACGGAGACGGTGTCCCTCATCAACGCGGCCCGACGCTCGGCCCGCTTCGCCGCGCCCCGGGCCCTGGAGGTCCTGCTGCGCGCGGGGGCCGCGAAGGACATCTCCGAGGGTCGCGTGCCCGGCGTGGACGAGCTGCACGACTGCCGCGTGGAGGTGCGCCGCGAGGTCGAACGGTGTGCTCGCACACCGCCGCGCGTCGCCTCGCGTGTGGCGCTGCTCCTGTTCAGCTCAGCGGCGCAGGTTCATCCGCTGGTGGCCGTGCGATGGACGCAGCGGCTGCCCGAGCACATCGTCATCGCGGCCAACACGGGCTACCTGCCCGGCCGCGTGAACTTCGCGATGCGCAGCCATGCGCCCATCGACCTGAGGGCCTTCATCCAGGGACTGGGCCTGCCGCCGATGGGCGAGGAGCTGGGCCACGGCCATGCTCGCGCCACGGGAGGCAGCGTGAGCCAGTCCGACTTCCTCCGCTTCGCCGAAGCCGTGGGGCTGCCAGGGCTGCGCGCCCAGGACGTGGAGCGTCGCGGTGCGTTCCCCGGCTGATGCGGTATGACGGGGGCGTGCACGCCCAACGCCTCCTCACCCTCCCCTCGCTGCTCGCGCTCCTGTCCCTGTCCGCCTGCGACTCCTCGGACGCGGCGCCTGGCGGCTGCGGCCAGTTCAGCTTCCCCCTCTCCACGCAGACGTCCTCCGGGCACCTCGCCGTCTGCGACAGCCCCGCCTGCGGCAACGGGGAGAACCCTCCGAACTCCGGTCCCCACTGCGCCAGCGTGGCCCGCTGTGGCATCTACGAAGAACCCGTGTCGCGCTGCCTGTACGTCCACAACCTGGAGCACGGACACGCGGTGTTCCTCTACAACTGCCCGGACGGCTGTCCCGACGAAGTGGCGAAGCTGGAGGCCGCGGCGGCCACCGTGCCCATCGGCGCCAACGGCGTGCGACGCGCGCTCATCGCGCAGGACCCGCGACTGCCCAACCGCGTGGCCGCAATGCTGTGGCGGCGCACGTATCTGGCTGACGCCGCGGATCCGGAAGCGCTCCGCTGCCTGCTCGCCTTCCAGGACACGGACGCGCCCGAGCCGGGCCTCGCCTGTCCCGGCCCGTGACACCGAGGGGCTGAGGCCCCGGACGTGTAGCAGGCGACGAGGCTCCCGCTGCGGGCAACCGGCGTGGCGACCGCACGCCGTTTGTATTCAGGGGCATGAGAACAACGCTCCGAAGAACCGTCGCCGTGCTGGCGCTGGCCTGCACGACCCTGGCTGTGTCGTCCGCGTTCGCTCAAGCCGCACCGCCCGGCGTGAAGGGCCCCGTGCCCACGGGCCTCCCCAATCGCCTGTCCATCGGCCTGTTCGAGGAAGCGGGCCAGAACTGGATGCGTGACAGCGGCGTCCCCTGGGACGTGCGCTACCGCTACCTCACCAAGGGCTGGGTGGACAACTGGGGCTGGGGCCCGCGCGATGGCGCGTGGGCGAAGACCTTCCTCACCGAGTCCAACACCCAGGGCTTCATCCCCGCGCCCGTCTTCTACCAGCTCTTCGCGGAGCCGGGCGGCGGCGAGGCCGAGTCCCTCGCGAAGGTGCAGAACATCGACACCATGCGCGGCTACTTCAGTGACTTCAAGATCCTCCTCCAGCGCGCGAAGGAGTACGGCAGGCCGGTGCTGATGCCCATCGAACCGGACGCGGTGGGCCTGCTCCAGTTCTATACGAACTCCAACCCCAACACGTACGCCGCCGTCGCGGCGACGGGCATGCCGGAGCTCGCGGGCCTGCCCAACACCGTCGCCGGATGGGGGCTCGCCTTCCTCCAGCTGCGCAAGGCCGTGGGCGCGAACAACGTCATCCTCGGCCTCCACATCTCCGCGTGGGCCAGCGGCAAGGACATCTCCTGCTGCTCCATCAGCGATCCCCTGCAGCCGGAGGTGGACAAGGTCGTCAACTTCCTCAAGCCGCTGGGCCTGGGCGCCAACAGCACCGGCGCGACATATGACGTGCTCGTCGGAGACCCGCTGGACCGTGACGCGGACTTCTACAAGCTCACCCGGGGCCAGGACGTGTGGTGGGACACGAACGACAACGCCGCCATCGCCTCGCGCTCGTTCAATCGCTACCACCAGTGGCTCACGCTGATGAACCAGACCTCCGGCAAGCGCTGGGTGCTCTGGCAGATTCCGCTCGGCAACTCACAGCACCGCAACATCAACAACGATGGCACCCCTCGCGCGGGCTACCGAGACAACCGGACCGAGTATTTCTTCGGCCCCGCTGGAGACGCGCACCGGCGCAAGTTCGCCAACGCGGGTGTCATCGCGCTGCTCTTCGGCGCGGGCGCGGGCGGACAGAGTTCCTACACCAATGACCTGGGCACGAACGGCCAGCCCTATCTCAAGAGCAACGCGTCGCCCTTCCTGACCGCCGGTGGACTGACGCTCCCGGCCACGGGCACCACCCTGCCCGTCCCGGGCACTGGCACCGACGGAGGAACCGACGCGGGGGTTCCGGATGCAGGGGGACCGCGAGACGCCGGCTCGGGCGGCACCGACGCGGGGACACCGGATGCCGGCTCGGGCGGGGGCACGGGTCGTGGGTATGGCTTCGAGTCCGGCACCGAGGGCTGGTCCGCCACGGGCGCGCCGCTCAAGACCGCGACGTCCACCACCACCCGGCCCCATTCGGGCACGCGCTCGCTCGCGATTCCGTTCAGTGGCACCGCGGGCACGGGCGTCGTGTCCGTGATGACCGCCACCGTGCCTCAAGCGGGCGTGGTCACGATGCGCCTGTGGGTTCCCGCGGGGAGCAAGCTCACCGCCGTCCAGCCGTTCGCGCTGGAGGGCGCCACCAGCAACTGGCGCTACACGGGCAAGTGGACCGCCGCGAGCAGCCTCCAGACGGGGGCCTGGAACACGCTGACCATTCCCCTGCCCTCGGACAGCACCACGCCGCTGTACCAGCTGGGCGTGGAGCTCATCACCAACGCGGGCTGGACGGGCACCATCCACCTGGACAGCGTGGCCTGGTAGCAACCAGCACGACGGCTCCGGCGCTCGACTCGAGAGACGGAGCCGTGTCGTTCCCGTCCGGACTCAGTCGTCCAGGCCGAGCTCGCGGTTGTCCAGGGCGGTGCCCCGCGCGGTCTCGTAGATGGTCGCCAGCAACGGATTGGAGATGGCCTCTCCGAAGAGCAGGTGGAAGGGAATCGCATCCTTCGGGTCATCCGGATGCTCCTTCAGCGCGTCGGTGACCCAGTCCTGGATCTGGTCGAGCGTGAGGTCGCGCACGCTCCCAATCACGGGGAGCGACACATCCGGAAGCAGGTCCTTGGCCTTGAAGATCAACCCCACCAGGCCCTCGGTGGCCTCGTTGCGCGCGTCCAGCTCCTCGACGGCGAGCATGAAGCCGCCCTCGATGGCGCCCACGAGGCTGCCCATGCCCCGGGCCAGGCGCTGAGCGTCCTGAGAAGGAGGATTGGCGGTCGCCTCGGTCTCCAGCCGCCTCTGCATCTCCCCCAGCTTCTGCACCACGAACGTGTGCAGGGCCTCCTGTCCCTCGAATGAGGGGTCGGTGAAGAGCGTCCTCGTGAAGAACTCGGCGAGCTTCCCGGCGCTCTGGCTGCTGATGGCTCCAGAGGCGTCCGCCACGGACGCGAGGATGGCATCCGCGTTGCGCGTGAAGAACCGGGCCGCCGCGGCGCGGGACTCCTCGTTCTCACCCAGGTACGGGATGCTGTCCATGAACACCTGGAGGGACTGGGGTGTGGGCGGCTGGATGGCGCCGGCCGCGTCCAGCAGCTTCCCGAGCGCCTCGTACGACCCCGTTCCCATGCGCGCGATGGGCTCCTCGAGGTTCTTCAACACCCGCGAGACGACCTCCGGGCTGCGCTCGAGGAACTTCTGGAGCTCGTCCGGCGGAAGGCTCGCCAGGGCCGTGGCGATGGCCACCGCTCGCGCGGGGTCCTCCACGTTCTCGGCCTGCATGATCTCCAGCTCGCGCTCCACGTAGGCGTTGATGAGGTCCGGGTTCCCCGTCCCGGCGATGATCTTCACCAACATCTCGTGGGACTCGCCGCTCCACGTCCCGTTCCCGTGGGAGCCGACCGCCTCCTTCAGCTCCTCGAGCGTGACCTCTCCCCGCCGGTAGGCCGCGTCCAGCGCGTCCGAGAGGAGCTGCTGGTCCTCCGGGCTCAGGTCGTCCGCGTTGTCGAGGATGTTCCCCACCGTGGGGCCGTAGTCGAAGAGCATGTCCATGAACGCCGCCTGCTCCGCGGGGTCCGGATGCGCCCTCAGCCACTCCGCGATGGTCTCCGGGTCCTCGCGGCCCGTCGCCTCCTCGATGGCCCGCCGCGCCTCCGCCTCCTCCGCGGGCGTCAGCACCGGGACAGGACACGCCGCCCCCTGCTTCGCGAGCGCCGTGGGATTGCCGAGGCTCGCCAGCGAACGCTCGCTCAGCCGCGCTCCCTGAAAGGCATCCACGACGCCCTTCTGACGCGCCCGCTCCGCGACGCCGTTCCCGGAGGGCGTCCGGACCGGCACGGCCGAAGGCTCCTCCTTCTTCTGGGTGCTCCCGACGTGCGGGCGTGGCTTGCCATCGATGCGGGCGGTCATGGGCAGACTCTCGCGTGCTTGAAGGAAATGACTGACAAACCAGTTCTCGGCCTGGCGCGCGGATTTGTTGCCTCGGCCCGCAGGCCTCGCGCATCTCCCCCGCATGACGCGGCCCGCCGCGAGCCCCGCCAGCCTCCGGGCCCACACCTGGAAATCAAAAACAAACCATCAACACACCGTCACCCGCAGAGCGGCCCGCCATGCCCCAATCAACTCGAAACATAATCGTGCAAACAAATACACGAATCCCTACCCTGGTGCGCATGACAACCAATCCAACGAAGCGACCGAGTGGCTATGACGTGCTCCTGTCCGCGCTGCGGGCCTGGGGCGTCACGACCTGCACTGGAGTCACGGGTGGCGGCCTGCTGCACTTCCTCCAGAACCTGGAGCCCCATCCAGGACGACGGGAGGAGCCGCGCGGCGAGGAGTCTCCCTGGTTCTTCACACTGGGCGAGTACGCCGCGGGCTTCACGCCCCTGGGCAGCTATCTCGCCACGGGCGGGCTGGGATGCTGCGTCGCGACCACGGGCGCGGCGACCAAGCTGCTGTCCTGCGGCTTGAGCGACGCCAAGCTGCATGACATCCCGGCGGTCTTCCTGGTGCCCCTGTGCTCCACGAAGAGTCAGGGGCTCAGCCCACTCCAGGACACCTCCCCGCTCGGCAGCAACATCGTTCCCCAGCTCCAGGCGGAGCTCCCCGGGGGCGTGTTCGTGCTCGACCAGCCCGCCACCCTCATCCCACAGCTGCGCCGGGCCCAGCACCGGCTCCAGCAGTCCAAGCCCATCGTGCTCGTCATCGAGCCGAACCTCCTCAAGCTCCCCAGCGGCGAGGAGTCCTGCCATTTCCACCCGCTCCGTCCACCCGAGGCGAAGCCGGAGGACGTCCGTCACTTCGTCAAGACGTTCCACGCCGCGGCGGAGGGGCGGCGCGTCGTCATCCTTGCCGGCGAGGAACTGGCGCGCGCACCTCGGGCACCGAGGCTCACCACCCGCCTGTGTGAGCAGCTCGGAGCCTCGCTCGTCTGGAGCATCAACGGCGCCAACGGTGTCGAGCGACAGAACCCGTGGGGCCATGGCTACATCTCCTTCGGGGGCAACGACGCGGCCATGGACGTCTGGAAGGACCTGGGCGAGGAAGATGTCCTCCTGGTGCTCGGAGCGTGTCCGGACGAGTACACCGTCAACCTCCAGCCCTACCCCGCCGGGAAGACCTTCGTCGTCACGTCCATCGAGGACGGCTACGGCCAGCTCGACGGCAGCTTCGCCCACCGCTCGCGGCACGAGTTCCATCAATGGGTGACGCCCCTGGACAGCGCCCTGCATGCGCTCGTCGAGCACCTGGAGCACAGCCCTCCGCGCACCCGACGCGCCTCCCCCGCGCCCGCGAACCTCAACCACACGCCGCGCCTCCCACCCCGTCCCGGCTTCGTGGACCTGCGCCAGCTCTTCACCCGGCTGGACACCCGCTGGGCTCCGGGGACACTCGGCTTCGATGATGTCTGTCTTTCCTACAAGGACCGGCAATATGTCACCCAGCGCCCCCATCCGAACGCGCGCTTCTTCTCTCTCTATCGGGGCTCGGCCATGGGCAACGTGCTGGGCCTGTGCATCGGCGCGCGACTGGCAAGCCCCGACAGCCACGTCGTCGGATTCACCGGTGACGGTTGCTTCCGGCTCTTCGCGGGATGTCTTTCCGAGGCGAGCCACCTGGACCTGCTCCTGTTCGTGCTCGACAACTCCAGCTACGGCATCGTCGAGCAGGCCCTGCCCACCATCCTCCCGGGCATCCAGGCCACTCGCCGCCACACCCAGCTCACCCCCATGGAGTTCGGCGACATCGCTCGCGCCTGTGGCTGGGTGGGGTTCGATCTGAAGCCAGACCTCACCAACCTGGACGCCATCCTGAGCCTCCACCGTGCTCGCGCGGGGCAGTCCATCCTGGTGACCGTCCCTGTCGACAGCGAACAGGTGCTCGGCCTCAACCCCCGCGCCGGCAACCTCTGACCGCCCGCGCTTCCCCGGAGGAACCCCGATGAAAGCCATCCACGAAGTGCTGCCGTACCTGAAGCTGCTCGACACCACCTACCGGCGATATTTCAACAAGCCCCTGGGCGTCGGCTTCTGCCCTCCCCACCTCGAGCACGTCTCCGACCCGACCCGCCTCTCGTGGGTCCACACCGAGGCGCCCTTCATGTTGCTGGCCCAGGATGCCCAGCCAGAGCCGGTCTATTTCTACACCAACGCCGCCGCGTCCCGGCAGTTCGGCTACTCCGCCGAGGAGTTCCTCCGAACACCCGCTCGACTCAGCGCGCCACCCGATGGCCGGGAGCATCGCGCGGCCGTGATTCGAGAGGTCGAGGAGCGCGGCTTCATGAAGGGTTACTCCGGCATCCGCGTCACCCAGGGTGGGAAGCTGTTCCGCATCCGCGACACGGAGCTGTGGCTCGTCCATGACGCGAAAGGAACCCACCTGGGCCTGGGCGCGCTCGTCTGGCCCGCGCCGCTCTAGAAGGCCCTCGCATGGGTCACTCGCGACAACTCAAGCCTGGTAGGATGAAACGCTGTTTTGTTGCCTACCCGATAAAACCTTGAATCCGGAGTGTTCCTTCGCATACTCTCCGTGTGCGCTCATGTTTCGCGTGAGCGCGCTCAAATCACTCGAGGGGGACATTCCATGGCAGCAGACGCAGCGGCGAACGTATCCGACGCCCTGGCCACGGTGGACAACATCGCCATCCAGGTCGAGCAGGCGCTGTACAAGCTGTATCTGGCGGTGAGCGGTTCGGGTTTCAAGACCATCACCGACAAGATTGCTGTCATCTGGACGCCGGTGCGCAATGTCCTGAGCTCGGTGCTCAAGCAGGTGGAGGGGCTCATCAAGCCCCTGATGGACCCCAACGTGGTGGACTCCATCAAGAACGTGCTGGAGGCCGGGCGCGACCTGGTGAACTCCACGTTGGATCTGCTGCCGGACTCGGCGCGGAACCTGGCGCTGACGGGACAGCGCTTCCTGAACATCATCGTCGACTTCGTGGGAGCGGGCGTCGAGCACATCGTCGCCATCGTCGACCTGCTGCTCAACGTGGGCAAGGCGCTCATCAACGAGGCGTCCACGCTGCTGCCGGCGACGCTCGCGGCGCTGCGCAAGACGGGCGTGCAGATTCCCGCCACCAATCCCTGATTCCAGACGTCGTCGGCTCAAAAACAACCAGTCATTGAATAGGACCGTGCCCCGGTCGGGGTGGGCGTGTGCCCAGTCACACGGTCCGGGGAACCTGCACCCTGAGCAGGGTTCGATACCCCCTCGCTCACGAGGGTCGGGGAGCGTATGGCCACAGGTCTCATCATTCCCGGTGTCCAGGTCACGGTCGTCAAGGAAGTGTTGCCCCAACAGCTCGCGCCGTCAGGGGTTCTGGGTATCACCGGCTTCCTGGAGTCAGCCCAGGGCAAGGTGATACGTGCCAGCAGCTGGTCGCGGTTCCTGGAGGTGGCCGGACGCGCGAGCGCCTACAGCCTCCCGGAGGCGCGACAGGCATTGGACAACGGTGTCTCGGAGCTGGTGATTTCGCCGCTCGCCGCGACGGCGGGGACGAGCGCGACCATCACCGCGCCGCCGGATGCGAGCAAGTATCCCTCCGGCTCCACCGGGGAGAAGTATGGCGCGACGTTCCAGGCGCGCGTCGCCGGCCCGTGGGCCAACGGCATCACCGTCAAGGTGAGCTACCGGGACAACATCGACAAGACGGTGTCGTTCGACCTGGAGGTCATCCACCCGGCGAGCGGCGCGGCGGAGGTGCTGCGCAACGTGAACTCGGCGGGGCTGGTGTCGACGCTGGACACCTCGTCGTTCATCCGCGTGGACACGACGAAGGGCGTGGGCTGGCCCACGGCGGGCACGTACACGCTGGCGGGCGGCAAGGACGCGTCGCCGGACGAGTACGCCACGGCGCTGGGGAAGCTGAAGGACCATCCCGACGTGGACCTGGTGCTGGCCGCGGTGCAGGACTTCACCGACAGGACCAAGCTGTCGCGCATCTATGGCGACGTCATCAGCCACTGCAACGCGCTGAGCGGCGAGAGCAAGGGGCGCCTGGGCTTCGGACAGATTCCTCCCACGGGGACGCTGGAGGAGACCGCGCAGCTGGCCTCCAACCTGGTGAGTGACAGGTTCGTGCTCGTCGCGCCGCACGGCGTGGTGGGCGCGGTGGCGGGCATGGTGGGTGGCCTCACGCCGCACCAGTCGCCCACGTTCAAGCGCGTGTCCGGGTTGAACGAGCTGTCCCTGAGCGTGGAGGAGCAGAAGGCGCTGCTCAGGGCCTTCGTGGTGCCGGTGGTCACGGAGCGCGGCCGGGGCACCATCGTCGTGCGGGGCCTGACGACGGATGGAGATCAGATCAACGTGCGCCGCGTGGCGGACCGCGCGGTGCGCACGCTGAAGATGGTGGGCGACCTGTTCATCGGGTTGCTCAACAACGCGGACGGGCGCAGCGCGCTGAAGCAGAAGCTGGTGGAAGCGCTGGTGCAGATGGAGAAGGACGGCGCCATCGTCCCCTCCACCGACGGCAAGGACCCCGCCTTCAAGGTGGAGGTCTATTCGTCGCAGCAGGACTTCGCGCTCGGAATCGTGAGGGTCAACATGGCCGTCAGGCCCGTGCGCGCCATCGACTACATCTACGCGACCATCACGGTCCAGGTCTGATGAGGGAACGCATCGATGCCAACGGTATTCTCAGCCAACCGTAGCAGCATCCTCGTCGACGGCGAGGCCGTGGACGGCCTCCAGTCGCTCGCCTTCCGGGTGGTCACGGAGCGCGAGGACATCCGCGCCATCGGCTCCAACGAGCGCGTCGACGTCATCTTCGGCCTGCGCACCGTCATCGGTGAGCTGGTCATCCGCTCCGCCGCCGTGAAGCTGGACTCGCTGCTCGACGCGCGCGGCAAGTTCCAGCTGGTGGCCAACCTCAAGCGCACCGAGGGCACGGACGACACGCGCACCCTGTCCTTCGACGACTGCTTCGTGGAGAGCAAGTCGTTCCAGATGGACGCCCACGGCAGCGCCGCCACGACGTACGCCTTCACGGCGACCCGCCTGCGCGAGGAATAGTCCGTGAGGGAGGCGCCCGCGAGCCCACACACGGAATCGCCCGGAGCGTCGGTCTCCATCGAGATCGACGGCCGGCGATTCCGCCTCCACACCGAGGACTCCTCGCGGAGCATCGAGGTGGAGGTCGCCACCGGGGAGCGCTTCCCGCTCCGACGGTGGGGCTTCGGGGCGCACCTGCGCGCGCTGGACTCGCACGCGCGGCTGGAGGGCGCAAGGCTGGACTTCGACGCGGAGGCCTTCGCGCTCGACGTGCTGCGGGACTCGGGCGTTCCGGAGTCGTGCTTCACGGAGCTGGCGCCGCTCGCGCTGTGGTGGGCGCTGTGTGGACTTCGCGAGCCGTCCGTCGGGGTGCTTCCCGAGGGATGGCGGCAGGTGGGCGAGGTGCGTGCCCGGCTGCGCCCATGGACGTTCGCCGAGCGCACCCAGGTGCTCGAGGCGAGCCTGGTCACGATGGCCGATGGCGCCCGCGAGCTGAGCCTGGAGCGGTATCTGCGCGGGATGCTCGACGCGTCGGTCGTCGAGTGGGCTCCCCCGGTGACGCTGGAGTCGCTGGACGGCGCCACCACCGCGGCGCTGCTGGAGGCGGTGGTCACCGTCAACGCGGACGCCGCGAGTCCCGAGGACCGGATGCTGGAGGCTTCCGGCAAGCAGGCCCGGGTCCTCGCGGAGATGACGCTGAAGCTGTGCCGTGCCCTGGGGTGGACTCCCGCCCAGGTCTGGGCGACGCCCGCCTCCGAGGTGGACCGACTGCTGACGATGTTGAAGCTCACGGAGCCTCCTGCTCCGCCTCCGCGTCAGCCCCCCGCATCGCGGGCCCCGCGGCTGTCCGACCTTCCCGATGCGGTGGTCATCCAGGTGGAGGACGACTGATGCGAACGACGTTCACCACCGCGGAGCTGACCTCACGCCTGCGCACCCCGGCGCTGCGTGCACTCGAAGGGGTCGCGCGGCAGATCGGCGCGCCCCTCCCGCGCCCCCTCGAGGAGCCACGTCCCGGGCCAGCCGAGGAGAACGTCGCGAGCGCGACGGCTGGAACCGACGCATCCCGCCTGGCTCGCACTCCGAACCCGTCAAGCCACATGCAGTCCGGAGCGCTCGTCATGGCGAATGACGGAGCCCTCTTGAAGCCCGCGCATGGACACGAGGTGCCCTCAGGCCTCTCGTCGAGGGACGTGGCGCCGCCCCAACGAGCACCCCTCTCCCCATCGATTGAGACGCGGGGGCTTGCGTCCCAAGCATCCGTTCCGAGCAGCCTCTCGACAGCTGCCACGCACAAGATCCAGCAGGACGTGGCCGCGAGTCACGCAGCGCATGAGACGCGCGACCTCGCGCTCTCGACGGAGGCCGCGCACATGGCCCCCCAAGGCCCTTCCTCGGGTCACACAGCGCCTGGGCCGCGCGACTTCGCCCTCTCGACGGAGGCCGCGCACAAGGCCCAGCGGGCTCCTTCCGCGAGTCACACAGCGCCTGGGATGCGCGACTTCGTCCCCTCGGCGGCTGCCGCGCACATGACCCAGCAGGAGCCTTCCGCGAGTCACACAGCGCCTGGGCCGCGCGACTTCGCCCTCTCGACGGATGGCGTGCACAAGGCGCGGCAAGCTCCTTCCGCGAGTCACACAGCGCCTGGGCCGCGCGACTTCGCGCTCTTGACGGAGGCCGCGCACAAGGCCCAGCAAGCTCCTTCCACGAGTCACACAGCGCCTGGGATGCGCGACTTCGTCCCCTCGGCGGATGCCGCTCACATAGCCCAGCAAGCTCCTTCCGCGAGTCACACAGCGCCTGGGCCGCGCGACTTCGTCCCCTCGGCGGATGCCGCGCACAAGGCGCAGCAGGCTCCTTCCGCGGGTCACACTGCGCAGGGAACACGCGACCTCGCCCTCTCAACGGATGCGACGCGTGAGATGCAGCACGCTTCGCGCGCGAGTCACACGGCACACGGGACGCGCGCTCTTGCCCTCTCGATGGTTGCGACGCGCGAGGCTCGGCACGGTCCCGTCGCGAGTCACGCAGCAGATGGAGCAGCGGCATCCAGCCCGTCTTGGGCCTCATCCCGTGATGCGGCGCATGGGGCATCCGACCTCACATCGCTTGCGTCATCGAGCGAAGCCGCCCTCGCCGCTCGGGGGCTCTCCCCTGAAGCGTCCGCGTCTCACGCCTCGTCGGGTGACTCGGTGCGAACCGGTGCCTCCGCGACACATGAACACGCTCCGCGCGTGCAGCACGGAGTTGCGTCGCGGGCGTCCGAGTCCCTCGGAGCTTCTCCAGTTCCCAGGGGGTGGTCCTCCGACGCCTCGATGTTCGCGAGCGATGACGGAAGCGGCACGGCCACGACTCCCCTGTCCGTCTCCGTGGGACCGCGCCCCGATGCATCGCCGCACGCCAGCGTTCCCCGAGGGCCCGAGGTCTCCGCCGGGACGCCCGTTGCTTCCGCCGCAACAAGACCCGCACCGGAAGGACTCCGCATCACCGTCAAGTCCACGGACCCGGCCTCGCCGAAGCGACAGGTCGTCCGGCTCATGCGAGCCCTGCCTCCCAGCAGCACCGCGGTGCCCGCTCCGCCGCTCGTCGCCGATGCGACGAACCTCCCGGCTCCGCACGAGCGAGCCTTCGAGGTCCCCCTCCCCTCGCCCGCCGCGAGCGGTACTCCCACGAGCGCGGACGCCGGCCCACGCCCGCGCGTCGTGCAGTTGCTGTCTCCCACACCGCCGTCGCCCACGACTCCCCACGCTCGTCCCAAGTCCCGACTCACGTTCGCGCCTCCCGAAGCGCCGTCGCCCGCTGCCGCGCCCTCCCCCCAGCCGGTGCTCCCCCTCTCGCGTGATGTCTCCCACGCGATGGCGCCGCTGCTGGAGCACGCGCGACAGCTCTCCGTCCCCGCCCCGAGCACCGAGCCCAACACCAGCGCCCCCGTCCAGAACACGTTCAACGTGAGCGTGCAGGTCGGCGCCGACAACACGGCGACGGGCATGGACCGGCGCACGCTGGAGGACGCGCTGGTGGACATCCTCCGCGAGTCGGCGCGTCGCCACGGACTGGAGGTCTGAGCCATGGCCGGCATCGGATACACGGTGAGCATCGGCTCGCTCCGGGCCTCCAACTCCTCCCGACAGGGCCAGGCCCTCGTCCGCTCCATCTCCAGCGAGCTGACCATGGACGGCGTGGGCGGACGATGCACCGTGGAGCTCGTCCCCTCCGACGCGGGGCTCCCCTCTCCCGGCGAATCCACCACCATCGCCCTGGACCCGGGTGACGGCTCCGTCACCGTCTTCACCGGACAGGTGCTGGAGGCCCGCGCCGCCGCGGACTCCGCCGTCGTCATCGGCGGCGACGCGCTGACCCAGCTCGCCCGCATCGACGCCACGGGCGCCTACGAGCAGATGTCCGCGGGCGCCATCGTGCGAGACCTGCTCGGGCTCGCGAGCGCGAAGGCGGGCACCGTCGAGGACGGCCTGACGTTCCCCAGCTACGTGCTCCACCGCGGCCCTCGCGCCCTGCGCCACATCCAGCGCCTGGCCGAACAGTGCGGCTTCGACGTCTTCACGAACGGAAGAGGCCAGGTGCACTTCTCCGCGCCCAGGAAGGGCGGCGCGGACCACACGTTCGTCTACCGTACCCAGGTGCTGCGCACGCAGCTGCACCAGGCGCTCCCCGCCATCGACGGCTTCGAGGTCTGGGGAGAGGGCGCGGCCAGCTCCCAGGGCGACAGCAAGGCCCACTGGCTGGTGGACGACGTCGCCCCCATCCACGGCAAGGCCGCGCTGGGTGACCAGGGGCAGGTCCGCGGTGGCTCCGTGGGCAAGCACTCGCGCGAGGTGAAGGACGGCGCCGTGCGCAGCGGTGACAGCGCCTCCGCGCAGGCCAAGGGCCGCGTCACCGCGCTGGCGTCACGCAAGCTCCAGGGCTTCCTCGTCGTGCTCGGCGCGCCCGCCGTCCAACCCGGAGACCTCATCGCCGTGAAGGACATCCCCCAGGGACACCCCGTGGAGGACCTGCTCTCCGGACAGGTGCTCCGCGTGCGCACCGTGCGCCACCAGCTCGACGCCCGCACGGGCTTCACCACCCGGATGGAGCTCTGACATGCCCGTCCGCATCGGAAGAATCGAGCTCATCGGGCTCACGAAGATCTACACCGAGGACGCGCGAAACCTCGTCCAGCAGCGCGTGCCCGGGCAGGCCGGCAGCTTCTTCCAGGACCTGGGCCGCGAGCCCGTCACCGTGGTCATGGAGGGCCTGCTGCTCGGCGAGGATCCGCAGGCCGCGCTGGAGGAGCTGCGTCAGGCGCAGATGAAGGCGACGCCCCTTTCGTTCGCCTCGGACGCCATCGCCGGCGCGGACCTCACCGACGTCCTCATCGCGGACTTCCAGGTGCGCCAGCTCGCGGGCCACCAGAGCCGCTTCAGCTTCTTCCTGCGCGTGAAGGAGTACGTCGAGCCCCCCGCCAAGGCGGACGCGGGCGTGGGCGCCGTGAACGACGCCGTCTCCCAGGACGCGCAGTCCTGGGCCAGGAGCTCCACGGACGCCGCGGGCGTGCTCCAGAAGCCGGAGACGCTCATGGACGCGGTGGACGCGAACCCGGAGCTGCTCGGCCACCTGTCGCCGGACGAGCTGGGCTCGGTGGTCAACGGCACCAAGGGCTCGCTCACCGGAGGCAACTTCAGCAGCCTGCTCGGCAAGCTCGGCAAGGTGAACCCCGGCGCCATCATCGGCTTCGTGCAGTCGCTCAGCCAGGCGGGGAGCCTGGGCGAGTTCATCGAGAAGCTCGCCACCGAGGGCATCAACATCCTGGAGCAGATGACGGGCCTGGACCTGGGCGACGCGCTCGAAATCATCAAGGACATCGCCGGCGCCGGAGACTTCCTCGCCAAGGTCCAGCGCGTGGGCAAGGAGGCCGTCGCCCTGGGCGAGGTCATCAGCGGGTTCGATCCGCTCGGCCCCTTCAAGGACCTGGAGAAACTCCCGTGAGCACGACGGCCGACATCGTGGATGGCATCACCCGGCTCATCGACGCGCTGGACGAGCTGCTCGAATCCAACACCGTCGCCGCCATCGTCCGGCTGGTGCGCAAGTGCGGCATCGGCGCCCCCGTGAAGGTCGTCCTCGACGGCATGGACAAGGCGCTGGACTTCATCATCACGTGGATCGGCAAGCTGGAGCAGGTCGCGGCCATCCCGGACCTGCTCGACGCGCTGGACCCCGCGCTCGATGGGCTCAAGGCGCTGGGCGAGAAGTCCGAACAGGAGATGCGCGACATGGGTCTGGAGCCCCTGGCCCCGCTGGCGGGCGCGGCGCACGCGGCGCACCAGCTCCTGGAGAAGATCCGCGCGGGCGTCACCGTCGTCCTCCAGGGCTACCTGCCCAAGCAGTCCCTCGCGTCGCTGCGCGGGGCCGTCATCGACCTGAAGGACACGCTGAAGGAGCTGGCCGAAGCGCTCGTCGCCCCCGGCAACGAGTCGTTCACCGCCCTGCCGTCCAGCGCGCCCCAGCTCGTGGGAGGCGGAGCATGAGCGACCTGGTCACCATCATCCGCGCCATCATCCGCGACGAGCTGGCCTCGCTGCGCCTGGGAGACCTGGGCGTGGTGACGAGCGCCTTCCCCCACGCGGACGGCGACGCGCACAACCACGAGTGCAACGTGAAGCTGCGCGAGAGCGGCCTGGAGCTGCGCCGCGTGCCGATCGCGACGCCGCACCTGGGCATGGTGAGCGCGCCGCACGCCGGGGACCTCGTCGTCATCACGTACCTCAACGGCGACCCCAACCGCCCCGTCATCACCGGCCGGCTCTACTCGGACAAGCTCAACCCGCCCATCCACGAGGCGGACGAGTGGCGCGTCGTCTCGCCCCCCAACGGCAAGACGTCCATCGCCATCGACCAGGAGCAGTCGGTGGTCATCACCGCCGGGGAGACCGTCGTCACGGTGAAGCAGGACGACGTCATCACCATCAAGGGCAAGACGGACCTGTCGCTGGAGGTGGAGGGCAACGTGCAGCTCAAGTGCACCGACTGCACGGTGGACGCGTCCGGGAAGATCGACCTGGGCAAGGGCGGCAGCGGCGTCATCACCGAGCAGAGCCACAAGTGCTACTTCACCGGCGCGCCGCTCAAGGGCTCGCAGGACGTGAAGGCCAAGTAACCATGCCCGCACCGAGCGGAAGCGAGATAGGCGGCCTGGCGAAGGGCGCCATGCAGTCCGCGGGGCTCCGGGGAGAGAACGCCCCGGACCTGGCCACCGCGCTCGGCGACGCGTGCGGCCAGGCGTTCACCCTCTTCGCGAACATGGCCATCGTGTCACCAGGCATCCCCGCCGCCGCGCCTCCGCCTCCGGGCGCGGGCAGCACCGCGGGGCCCGGCATGATGCTGCCCCCGCCCGCGGGCGGCCCCGGCGCGTCGCAGATAGAGCCCATCGCCAAGGGCCTGCTCGCGTCCAACCAGCTCAACGGCGAGCAGCGCGACGCGCTGGCGAAGGCCATCGCGCAGACGGTGGAGCAGGCCCTGGTGCTCTTCACCACGACGGTGATGGTGGCGCCGGGGATGGCCATCGCGGGCTTCACCACCACGTCGCCGGGCAGCCTCATGGGCGCCGCGCCCGCCAAGCCCATGCTCCAGCCGATTGCGCTCGGCTTCCTCCAGGCCGGTGGCATCCGGGGAGAGAACGCGCCGGACCTGGCGGGCGCGATGGCGCAGACGCTGGCCGACGCGCTCACGCAGATGATGACGCGCCTGAAGGTCGCCCCGGGCATCCCCAGCTCGCCCGGCGCCACCGCGGGCCCGGGGAGGTTGCTCTGATGGCGGACGCGCTCAAGACCGACCTGCGTCTCTCCTTCAAGGAGTCGGGCGGCGTGGACCTGGACTGGTCCGACGACGGCGGCGCCGCGACGGTGAGCGGCAAGGACAACCTCATCCAGGCCCTGACGATGCGGCTGCTCGTCTACCGCGGACACCTGGAGCAGCTGGGCCACCAGCGCTACGGCAGCCGGGTGGCGGACCTCATCGGCGAGCCGCTGGACCGCGCCAACCTGGACCTGCTGCGCAGGTACGTGCGGCAGGCCATCAAGGAGGACCCGCGCGTGGACGAGGTGCTGCAGCTCACCGTCTCCGCGCGGCCGGACCTCCCGGGGGCCGTGGAGGTGCGGGCACGCATCCGCGCCATCACCGGCGACCCGGTGGAGCTGGGGCTGTCGCTCGACCTGGGCTGAGCGCGGCGGGACACACGGGGTACGGACACGACTTCGGGAGAGCGTGATGAACGGCAAGGAAACGCAGGGCATGAACGGAGTGCTGACCCTGGAGCTCTTGAACCTGGACGGCACGCTGATGGAGCGCCGCAAGGTCCCCAACCTCATCACCATCGCCGGCAAGCGACTGGTGGCGGAGCTGCTCATGGGGCGCGTCAACGCGCTGACCACGAGCTGGTCCATCGCCGTGGGCACCGGCACCACGCAGCCGATGCCTTCCAACATCAAGCTCGACAACCAGGTGGACCTGGCCGCGGACACCGCGCCCAAGGTGGAGGAGGTCATCCTCGGCGACGGCACCAGCACGGTGCGCGCCCTGGTGACGGCCACCCTGCCCCCGCCGCCGGCCCAGTCCACGGTCCAGCCCCTGACGGAGGCCGGCATCCTCGTCACGTTGGGGACGGGGGCGCCCATCCTCTTCAACCGCGTGCGCTTCGAGGAGGTCAACCGGGGCTCCAACATGGTCATGAAGATGACGTGGGAGATCTCCTTTTGAGCCTCATCCCTCCGGAGACGACCACGTTCAGCGCCATCGTCGAGCGGCTGCTGGCGAACATGGGGGCCGGAACAGACCCCAACGCCGGAGGCATGGCTCGGACCCTCGCGGAGGCGTACGCGCGGGAGATGGCGACGTTCTACGCGATGATGGAGCTGGCGCACCGCTCGGGCTACCTGGACACCGCCGAGGGCGCGGCGCTGGACAACGTGGTGGCAGTGCTGGGCCTCACGCGCGCACGCGCCGGACGCCTCACCGGGGAGGTGGAGCTCAGCCGCGCCGCGCCCGCGCCGGAGGACATCGGCATCCCCGCCGGACGCCAGGTGACAGGCATGGCGGCGGACGGCCAGCCCCTGCCCCTCTTCGAGACGCGGGAGGACGCCACGCTGCGCAAGGGCGACACGCGCGTGCTCATCCCGGTGCAGGAGGTCCAGTCGGACGACGAGGACGCGCGTCAGGCGCCCCCCGTCATCAACCCCTTCCAGCTGACGCTGATGCCCCGGCCCATCCTGGGCATCGAGGCCGTCTCCAACCCGGCCCCGCTGCGCCGGGACTCGGAGGACGAGACGGACACGGACCTGCGCGCCCGCGCGCGCACCGCGATGCGCGACGGCGAGAAGGGCACGCTGGAGTCCATCGCCGCGGCGGTGCGCAAGCAAGGGGTCCAACACGTCACGGTGCGAGAGCCCGCGGACGCGCCGCCTGGCGTCGTCGACGTGCTGGTGGGCGACACGGACTTCGAGTCGGACGTCGAGGGCGTCCGGCGCGTCGAGGCCGCCATCCGCGAGTCCAAGGCCGCGGGCATCCTGGTGCGGCTGCGCTATGCGCGCACCATCTTCTTCCTGCTCGACTTCAAGGTGGAGCCGAACGACGACGCCATGGACGAGGCGACGTTCGACCGGCTGCGCCGCGAGCTCCAGCAGAAGCTGTCCAGCTACATGCGGGAGCTGCCCGTGGGCGCGTCGGTGAGCCGGCGCAAGCTGGAGGCGCTGTTCTACGGCGACCCGGCGGTGCGGCGCATCTCCGACATCCAGGTGGAGACGTACGTGTGGGGGACCGCCTCCGAGGCCGCGCTCGGGAAGACGCTCGTGTTGGAGTCCACCAGCCGCCTGTATGGCGCCAACCGGGACTGGCGGCTGGAGTCGCTCGAGGCCGCGCGCGTGGACCTGGTGCGCAAGCCGCCGCGCATCACCCGGCTGCGCCCCCCGACGTGGCGGCTGGACCTGGTCGTCACACTCGCCCAGGGCGACACGCGCACGGCGGAGCAGGTGCGCGACGCGCTGCGCGGCGCGGTGGAGGTCCACGCGGCGCGGCTCACCGAGGAGGCGCAGCAGCGCCCCACCCTCCCGACGTACCTCACGCGCGGCAAGCTGGAAGAGGCGCTGCGCTCGCAGGCCCACGTGGCGGGGCTGCTCGGCTGTGACGTCACTCTGCCGTCGGGGACCACGGTGGCCCTGGTCTCCGCCCCGTCCGCGAATGCGCTCACCGAGGAGGTGACGCAGCTCGAGGTGTCCGCGGACCTGCGCCTCGTGTTCGGCGGAGCGGAGCTGGTGGGGGGCGGATGAGCGCGGACCAGCGCAGACGCCGCATGGTCGGCTACCTTCCCCCGGTCCTCCAATCGGGGACGAAGCTCAACGAGTTCTTCTCCACGCTCGCCCTGGAGCTGGAGCAGATGGAGGGCGGGCTGACGCGGCTGATGCGCTCGCGCTGGTACACCCTGGCCCGGGGCTTCGCCGTGGCGGAGTCACCCGCGGACAAGGCGCTCTCCGAGCTGGGGCGGCTCGGGGCGCTCCACGGGCTGCTGCCCCGCCGGGGTGAGTCCGCCGAGTACTTCCGCACGCGACTGGCGACGGTGGTGGAGTTGCACCGCACGGGCCTGGGCTCGGCGTCCGCGCTGCTGCGCCTGGTCTCCCTGGTCTACATGGCGCGGCAACCTCCGGCGGTGACGTGGGAGGAAGGCCGGACGGTGGCCCGGCTCGTCGTGCCCCGGAAGGACGGCACCTTCCGGCCACTCACCCTGGAGCTGGTGGACAATCCGCAGACGCCCGCCACCGCCGGCTTCCGCGACGTGAGCGGCGGCCAGCGGCTGCTCACCACGAACGCGGGGCTCGCGACGGCGATGCCCACCATCACCCTGCGGGCCACCTCGCGCGAGGTCGCGGTCCCCATCCTGCGGCACGCGGAGTCCGGGCTCGACCTCATCTACCTGGGCCGCATCCCCCAGGGCGCCACGCTGAAGCTGCGGGACGGCTTCGCGCCCATGCTCGACGGCGTCCCCGTGGAGCGGCCCATCATCCTGGCCCACCCCACCCGCTTCTCCGACGAGGACGGGACGAGCCCACCGACGCGCTTCGACGCGGTGGACTCCCGCTTCTCCGTGTTCAAGGAGGACCATCGGCTGCCGGAGCTGCCGCCCGGCGAGAGCCACTGGACCTACGGCACGCTGGAGCGGCCCGAGGTGCGCGCCTATCTGCTCGGGTGGAGCGAGGAGGACGTGCTCGAGGCCGAGGCCCAGGCCCTGCCCCAGCGGGACACCCCGCCGTTGGAGCTGCGCTTCGACTGGACGGAGGTGTCCCCCGCCACCTTCTCGCTGCGCATCCCCGCGGACCACATCCCGCCGCACCTGCTGGAGCCGAACGAGGAGGGCGTGACGCCCGGACTGCCAGGGCTGGTGCAGGAGCTGACCGCCGCGCTGGAGTACGGACGGTGCGCCGGCGTGCGCACGCGCATCGAGCTGACGCTGCCCATGCCCGCCGAGGCGCTCGTGGCGCGCGAGGGCCCGCTGGGCGTCGTGCTGGAGGCGGACTTCTCCGAGCGGCTCGTCCCCACCGACGCGCTGACGTCGTTCGGCTCCCACATCGAATTGCACGAACAGTTCCCCGCGCCCCAGGAGTCGCTGACCTGGGGTGGCGTCTTCGACGGCACCCGTTTCGATACCTCGAGGTTCCAGCCATGAGTCAGCCCTACTACCCCGCCCGTCCCGGTGACCCCATCCTCGCGGACACCTGGAACAACATGCAGTTGCAGGCGCGAGCGGAGATCCACAACCACACCCACCGCGGCGGCCTGGATGGCAAGCAGCTCGCGGGCGACAGCATCTCCCCCTCCGCGATATTGAAGGTGACCCGCGTCGAGGCCACCGACACCCTCGTGGTGAGGAATGTCGACGTCACCACGCGCTTCCTGGACCTGGAGGCCCAGAAGCTGTCCCTCACGGGGGGCACCCTGAGTGGCCCGCTGACGGTGAACGCCAACGTGGGCATCGGCGCGGCGCCGGGGACCAAGCGCCTGCTGGTGGTGGCACCGCCGAACACCGAGGCCCCCGCGCCCCTGGAGGTGCGCACCTCGGGCAGCCAGACCTGGGGCATCGGCCTCGTCGTCAAGACGATGGGCGGCGCGGAGGGCGCGTCCATGCTCCTGCGCACCCGAACCAAGAGCTGGCAGGTGCGCGGAGAGCCCGGCCCGGCGGCGCTGGGCTTGCAGATCACCGAGGACGGAGGAGACCCGGAGACGGGCTCGGGCCCGGGCACGCCTCGGCTGCACATCAAGGCCGGCGGAAGCGTGGGGCTCAACACCAACGATCCGCAGGGCGCGCTGGACGTGCGGCTGCCGGGGGGCGCGTCCGGGTTCGACCGCTTCGTGGTGAACCTGACCAGCGACTGGTCCCCCGGCATGTCCCACGTGACCATCGGCGCGGGGCAGGCCGCGGGGCTGATGATCAACAACCCCCACGTCGTCTGGCACAAGGGCGAGTCGCGGGCGTCCATCCGCTATGGCCTGAGCGGCGGCACGGCCTCCGGCCTGTTCTGGGACGTGGGCGCGCGCGCGAACAACGCGTTCTCCTTCATCGTCAACAACACGTCGACGCTGTGGATGAACGCGGATGGGAACATCGGCATCGGCACGCAGACGCCGGGCGCGCGGCTGGACGTCCAGGGGGGCAACCTGCGCGTCAGCGGCGCCATCACGCCCTCCATCGGGAACTCCACGGGCAATGGCATCCAGTTCCCCGTGGACGCCTTCGGTGGCGCGGGCGACGGCGCGTGGATCCGCTACTACCGGCTCCCCAATCCGCTCCCGGGCGACGAGGAGAATGGCCGGCTGGTCATCGGCGTCGAGAACGACCCCGGGGACGCGTTCGCCATCTTCCAGGGGACCGCGGAGCGGCTGTGCATCGTCAACGGCAACGTCGGCATCGGCGCGGCGCGGCCCTCGGCCCCCCTGCATGTCCAGCAGCGCGAGGCGAACGTGGGCATCCGCCTCAGCGAGAACACCTCCGGTCGCTACATCGACATCGCGTACGAGGGCCAGGGCACCTTCCGCATGTTCCACAGCAGCGGCAACGGCCGCTACATGCCCCAGGATGGTGAGTGGCATAAGTTCTCCGACGTCCAGCTCAAGGAGAACATCGAGTCGCTCCAGGGCATCCTCCCGCGCGTGCTCGCGCTGCGCCCGGTGAGCTTCGACCTGAAGTCCACGGGCCATCACCAGCTGGGGCTCGTCGCGCAGGAGGTGGAGCCCCTGTTCCCGGAGCTCGTCTCGGACGCGCCCATGCTCGAGGACGGCAAGCCGCTCAAGGGGCTCGCGTACGAGGCCTTCAGCGTGCTGGCCATCGCAGCGCTCCAGGAGCTCAAGGCGCACTACGACACACGCATCGAGGCGCTGGAGCGGCGCCTCCACGACCAGGAGCAGCACGGATGAAGAGCCAGATCGAGAAGCGCCTCGCGGACCTCAAGGCCGAGCACGAGGCGGGACAGAAGATGCTCGCGGAGCTGGATGCGAAGCGCACGGGACTGGTGCAGACGATGCTGCGCATCGAGGGCGCCATGCAGGTGCTCCAGGAGCTCCTGCCCGCCGACGAGGCCACCAACGCCACCGTGACGAACCTCCCGCACGCCGCGCGCTGAAGCCCCGCGGCGCAGAGACTCCTGCCATGAGCGACACGCGCGTCGGCGCCACGCTGACCTATACCGGAACGGCCACTCCTCCCACGCCCGCGCAGGTGCCGGTGGACCCGGCCGGGCTCGTCGTCGCGCTGGAGGTGCCGGCGGGGGTGGTGTTGCTGCGCGCGTCGCTCGCCCTGCGCGCCCCGGGCGACGACGTGACGGTGAACCTGATTCCCACCGCCACGCTGGCCACGAGCACCGGGCAGAACGTGGTGGACGCGAGCCAGGCCATCACCTGGCTCAGCCTGGACTGGGGCTCGCGGCGGCCCCTGTCCTCGATGGAGCTGACCCTTCCGGCGTCACCGACCCAGACGGCCAAGAAGGGCCGCCTCAGCATCGCGGAGGGCGGCGCCTGGTATCCGCCCACGCCGTCCGACACGGTGGGCGTCAACGCCGTGGAGCCCCTGCCCGGCATCTTCGCCAGCCGCCTGCTGGTGGAGTTCGTGGAGGCGAACAACTCCCATCCTCCGTTGGGGACGCCGAAGACGCTGTCGGCGACGAAGCTCGCGAGCCTCACCCTGCGCGCGCCCGCGCGTCCGCCGGACCTCACCGCCTCCGCGGGCACGGGCTCGGGCGCGCTCTTCTTCCACCAGGCGCTCCCGATGAACGCGCGCCAGGAGCTGGTGATGGAGGACGTGCTCACCCAGGCGCTCCAGCGCGCCTGGCCCGCGAACCTCGAGGCGGGCCGCGTGACGGTGTCCCTGCGCGCCTCCGGGCTGGGCATGTTCGACCGCGTCCGGCTCGCGCTGGACACGCTCGATGACATCCGACGCTTCAGCGACGGCGCCGATGAGCGGACGCTGGCGCTGGACACGGACGGCACCGCCATCGCGAGCGTCTCCGTCCCCAGGGACCGCGCGCTGTCGGAGGTGCGCTTCCACGTGCGCCACGCCTTGCGCGACGAGCACCTGCCTCTGACACCGCGTCCACCCGCGCGGCCCTCGCGCGCTCATCGCTGCGGCTCCGGGCGCTCCGCCGCACAGGCCTTCATCGCGTCGCGTGCTCCGGGGGCGTTGACGGCCGTGGACCTCCACCTGCGCCCGGGGACGCGCCAGGTGACGGGCACCGTCGCCCTCCACGCGGACGTGCACGACCGGCCCGACGAGGCACCGCTCCCGGGGAGCGCCGTGCCACTGCTGCTCGAGGCGTCGGGGCCTCCGCCGTGGCCCGCGCGCTGGGTGTCCTTCACGCTCCCCAAGCCCCTCGCGCTGAACAAGGGGCGCTGGTGGGTGGTCGTCACCACCGACGAGGGAGAGGTCCTCTGGAGCCTCATCGAGCCCGCGTCCGGCACACCCGAGCCGGGAGCGGTGACACCGGACACCACGCTCCATCGCACCGAGCCGACCGGCCCCTGGCTGCCGCGCGACAGCGAGCTGCCCGGAGAGGCCCCGGGAGCCGCGCCGCTCTGGGCCTGCGCCCGTCCCCGCCTCCGCCCCATCGTGCCCGTGCCGCCGCCTCCGCCCCGGCTCCAGTTGCGCTGGGGTACGAAGGTGCTCGACGTGACACCGGACGGTGACGGCGTCGTCCACCTGGACGCCCAGGCGCTGGCGGTGCTCACTCCGCCCGGAGGAACGGGCGAAGCACCACCGCTCGAGCTCATCGTCCAATCCCGCGTGGCCGGTGAGGTCACCCTCTCCGGACTCCAGGTCGTCATCCCCCGGCAGGAGACGTACGCGCTCTTCCCGAGATAGCGAGCCCCCACCCATGCTCCTCGCCATCGAGTCCTACTTCCACGATGCGCTGCGCGCCGCGATTCCCGAGACGGTGGAGGTCGCGACCGGCCCCTCGCGAGGGCCCTCAGCCGAGATGGAGGCGCTCGTCGAGGTCATCGCCTCGCGGATGAAGCTCACGCTGCCCGAGGGCGATGACCTCACCGCGCTGCGACAGCCGTCCTACTTCGCGCAGGTGCATCGCTGGGCTGGCAATGGCACGCGCAAGGACTTCACCCTGCCGGCGAACGCGACGGGACAGGTGGTGGAGGTGGAGTCACCTCCTGGCCGTCCGCTGCGTCGGGGCGACGACTACGTCGTGGAGGAGTCCACGCTGCGCCTGTACCGCGCGCCCGCGGTCGCCAGCGAGGCCGTGGTGGCCTACCTGCGAGGGACCCGCGCCGAGGGCTTCCTGGAGCGGCGGCGCTGTGAGCTGCGATTGTCCGTCCGCGCGTGGGTGAAGTCCCCGGGCAACGCGGCGCCGCTGCTGTCCCGCGCGCTCGCCGCGGCCCTGGCCGCGTCCGCGGACCTGGGAAACCTGGAGGACGAGGACACGGAGGCGGAGACCTCCGGGGTGCGTCTGCGATTGCTCCAACCCCAGGCAACCCTGGTGGAGGTCCATCGCACCCTGGAGCTGCAGGGCGACATTCCCTATCACCGCGCCCAGGCGAACTTCCTGGTCCGCGGAGAGCTGGAGCAGCTCGTCTCGCTCGGCACGCCCGAGTCCGAGGGCATCATCCTCGAGGTGCGGCGGGAAACGTAGGATTCACAACAGCTAGACTAAGCAGCAATTGAAGCAACTCCAGCATGTGTCGTCCCATCGACATTCGGGCGCGAGCACCCACGCACGCGCTCCGAACCCTAAGGACATCGACATGCCTCGTCATCTGTCGACCGTGCACGCGCTGACCGCGCTCACCGCCTTCGTCACGCTGTCCACTGCCTCCGCCGAGGAGCGCGGCGAGCCCGTCGCCCCCCAGGCCACGACGCCCGCCGTGGTCGTCACCGAGAAGGCTTCGCCCCGAGCGGCGCCCACGTACTCGGACGCGAGGATGGAGTCGGTGGCGCGGACGTGCGGGGCGGACGCCATCGGCAGCGTCACGCCGGACGGGTCCATCCGCTGCCAGTCCAAGCCAGCCACCCTCGCGCAGACCGGCCCGCGGGAGCTGCTGGCCGGGACGTACTACGTGTCCATCCCCGCCATCGCCTGCACGCCGCAGGGGACCGCGGCCGCGGCGACGACGGGCCAATGCAGTGGCGGCGGCACGCTCCGGACCGATGGGGACAACCTCTTCCCCTGCACCGTGAACGCCAACGCCACCCGCAACACCTTCGTCTGCGGTCTGGACCTCCCGAACGGCGCGCAGATCCAGGAGGTCATCGCCTACGGCCTGGACTACTCCACCGCCGGATACTTCGAGGCGGCCATCTGGAGCACGGGGGATACGACGTTCGCGCCCATCTACTTCAGCAGCTTCGGAGGCACCTGGCAGTCCTCGGGTGTGGCGTTCAACGGCGGCTTCACCAGCTTCCCCATCTTCTCCGCGTCCCAGCCGGCCCACACGGTGACGGTGGGTAACCGGTATACGATTGGCTTCGGCACGCGCGACCCCAACGCGAGCGTCAATTTCTACGGCTTCCGCGCCCGCTACTTCCTGCCGTGAGCCGCGCGGCCTGGGGTGAGGCATGGACGCGCGGGGCACGCCTCCCGCGCACACCATCCTGGCCGGTGAGCGGTATGTGATTGGCTTCGCGGCCAGGGACCCGAACGGGTTCACCTGGGTCGGCGGCTTCCGCGTCAATGACTACCAGCCCTGAAGTCCGCAGCATGGCGGCCCCTTCCTCTCGAAGGAAGGAGCCGGCACGTCTGGCCATCCCACCCCATCCGCGAGATGAGCCACGCCACGAGTGACACCAATCGCACACTCAGTCACACTGAACCATGAAATCCAGACAAAATAGTCACTCCTGACAAATCTCCCGCGACAATTCCGGCCCCCGCTCGTTCAATCCAATGCATGGGAGGCCGGCACACCGGCGCCCATGTCATTCCAGTCAGCATTCGAGCGAAAGGGAGACACATGGCGTCCTACGTCAGAGCTGTTTCGAGCGTGAAGGGTTTGCGTTGGGGTGCGGTGTTGCTGGCGGGCCTGGTGGGCTGTGAGCCCACGACGACGAAGGAGCCCGCGACGAATCACCAGGAGGTGGGCTCCCTGGAGGAGCAGGCCAGGCTGCTGACGGCGCCTCCGGGCTGTGAGGAGATCACCCTCGGGGAGATGGCCAATGGCATCGAGCTGACGCCGGTCATGTACACCAACCAGCCCACGCTGCGCGGCGACTTCAGCAGCTTCGGAGACCCGGCCGCCCGGGACCGGGCGTTCATCCGCCTGGACGTGGACACGACGCCGGGCCTCTACAACCTGGCCACCGCGGGCGGAAACACCTTCGCGTGCGACCAGTGCGTCTTCGGAACCAAGGACTCGGGCGCGGCCACGCAGAAGGACCTGGTGGCCGAGTCCGGCACGCTGCTGCTGGCGCTGAAGGTGTCCCCCGACCAGACCATCGGCGCGCTGGCCAACGTGGTGCTGCGCGAGGCCGTGGACGCCCCGCCCCTCAACGCGCCCTTCTGGGGCAGCGCGCTGGTGCCGGGTGGGGAGTGCAAGTGGATCCGCTTCGCGACGTGGAACACCGTGCGCCAGGGCGGGTGTGATCCCCGCCAGGGCTCGCTGACGGCGAACCTGCCGGACACCACGTGCGTGCCCACCAACTACGTGGCCTCGGACGGCACGCTGGAGCGCTCGCTGGGGACCAAGACGCAGGGCGAGGCGTGCACCACCACGCCGGCCGCGAGCGAGTACGAGCTGGCGTCGACGGACTGCGAGCAGGGCTACACCTGCACGGATCTGCTGTCGGAGAACGCGCAGTGCACCCAGACGTGTGACTTCCTGGCCGCCGACCCCGGCTGTCCCCAGGGCATGATGTGCGGCGTCTACGGCCTGTGCACCACGCAGGCCGTGCTGCAGTCGTTCGGCTTCCGGTTCGACACCGCGCCGGTGGGCTCCACGTGCACCCCGGGCGTGACGTTCGCCGAGTTCTGCGGCAGCGAGGGCGCGCGCGGAACGTGCCTGGACCTGGGCCGCACGGGCACCGCCACCTGCCTGCGCTACGAGCGGGCCCGCACGAACTGCGGTCCGGGTGAGGAGCTGGGCTACTTCAGCTACTCGCGTCCGCCCGGCGGCTTCGACCGCACCATGGGCTTCTGCTACCACGACGGCCTGTAGTCACCGCCATTCCTCGCGGCCCGGGTGCCTCACGAGGCCCGGGCCGCGCGTCCACCGATGCGCGAGCCCGCGTCCTCGGGCAGCCGGCGGAACAAGAACCCCGCCAGCGAGGACACCACGCCGATGGCGATGAAGGGCATCAGGAAGCGGTCCGGCGTCAGGGGCAGCTCGCCGGCCCCGCGCGCCAGGTGCAGCATGAGCGCGCCGAAGCTGATGCCCACGCTCAACGCCATCTGCTGCGTCACCACCGCCATGGTCGACGCCTGGCTCATCTTCTCCGGGGGGATGTCCGCGTAGGCCACGGCGTTGATGGCGGTGAACTGGAGCGAGCGCACGAAGCCGCTGACGAACAGCGTGACGACGATGACCGGGATGGGCGTGCCCACGCGGAACAACGCCGGCACGGCCGTCAGCACCGCGGCGGCCAGGTTGGAGCCCGTCAGCGTGGCGCGGAAGCCCAGCTTGCGGATGACCCACGGCGCCAGCGGCTTGCAGGACATGGCCCCCAGGCCCGTGCCGATGGTCATCATGCCCGCCTCGAAGGGACCCCATCCCAGGCCCACCTGCAAGAGCAGCGGCAGCAGGAAGGGCGTCGCGCCCAGGCCCATGCGCACCAGCCCTCCGCCCGCGATGCTGGCGCGGAACGTGGCCACCTTGACCAGCCGCACGTCCAGCACCGGCCGATGGCGCCGCAGCGCGTGGCGCACGTAGAGCACCCCCGCGCCGACGGCCACCAGGGCCATGCCCAGCTGCGTCTCCGGAGGCACCAGCCCCACGCCCAGCGTCTCCACCGCGACAATCGTCAGCGTGATCGCCACGGCGGCGATGGCATAGCCCTTCCAATCGAAGGGCCCCGGGTGCGGCTGCGGCAGCTCCGGGACGAAGCGCGCCACCGCGAGCATGCCCAACAGGCCCACCGGGACATTGACGAAGAAGATCCATGGCCAGTCGGCCACGCCCAGGATGAGCCCGGCGATGGGGGGACCGATGAGCGGCCCCACGAGCGCGGGCATGGTGAACCAGCTCAGCGCGGACACCAGCTTCTCGCGCGGCGCCGAGCCCACCACGATGAGCCTGCCCACGGGCGTCATCAGCGCGCCGCCCAACCCCTGCAGCGTCCGGAAGAGGACCAGCTGCGGCAGCGTGCGCGAGAAGCCGCACAGCACCGAGCCCAGCAGGAAGACGCTCATCGCGACCATGAAGACGCGACGAGGGCCGAAGCGGTCCGCCACCCAGCCGCTCGCCGGCGCGAGCACGGCCAGGGCCAGGATGTACGACGTCAGCGCCAGCTTGAGGTGGATGGGGTCCGTGCCGAAGGCCGCGGACAACGTCGGCAGCGCGGTGGACAGCGCGGTGGAGTCGACGAACTCCATGAACAGCGCGCTCGCCACCGCGATGGACGCCAGCCGGGAGCCTCTCTGGGAGGACGCGGGCGGCGAGCCGGGTGGAGAGGAGCCAGGGGAGTCGGACACCTCTCTTCTATGCACATGTGGCCGCGCGACTGTCACGCTCGACGACACTGCGCGCGGGCGGCCCCTCGCCCACCCTGCCACCGGGCGGCCGGCACTCGGCCGACGCCCCGGTGGAATCACGGACGGGGCGCGGGGGACTCGTCAGGCCGGCCGCTCCAGCCGGCCATCCGCGTGCCGGGCGAAGCGCCCCTCCTCGCGCGCGTGCACCGGGTCATCGCTCTTCCAGGGCCACCCGCCGAACTGGGTGCGCTGGTAGTCGTTGAACGCCTGGACGATCTCCTCCCGCGAGTTCATGACGAACGGCCCGTGCTGCACGACGGGCTCATTGATGGGGCGCCCCTGGAGCATGAGCAGCTCCGTCTCGTCCGGGCCGTTCTCCAGCAGCGCGTCCGCGTCCGGGCGCAGCTGCAGGACATGCCGGGCGGGGACGTCCCGGCCGCCGACCTTCAGCGCGGAGCCCTTGAAGAAGTACACGAAGCGGTTGCTGCCGCGCTGGGCCGCGGGCAGCGTCCAGCGCGCGCCGGGCGACAGCTTCACCGTCCAGATGGCCACGTCCGAGTCCACCCGCGCGGCCCAGGACTTCGGCGGAGGCGACGGCGGCTTCGCGTCCCCCAGCCTGCCGGCCACCACGGTGACCTCGGTGGTGCGCCCCGCCTCGTCCTTCGCCACGTGGCGGGGGATGGCGTGGTCCCAGAGCATGGAGAAGTGCGGCGCCACGAGCTTGTCGGCGCGCGGGAGGTTGAGCCAGATTTGAAACAGCTCCACGGGGTTGGGCGCGTCCTTCTTCAGGAGCGGGAACATCTCCGAGTGCAGCACGCCGCTGCCCGCCGTGAGCCACTGCACGTCCCCGCCGCCGAAGCGCGCCGCGGCGCCCAGCGAGTCCGAGTGATCCAACAGCCCGCTGCGGACGATGGTCACCGTCTCGAAGCCCCGGTGCGGATGCTGCGGGAAGCCCGGCACCACGGTGCCGTGGTACATGTTCCAGCCGTCGCGACCCTCGAAGTCCTGGCCCAGCTGCCGGCCCGCCAGCGACGCGGTGGGCCCCAGCTGCTCGTTGCCCTGGGGGTAGGCGTCGACGTGGTGGACGCAGAACAGGAACGGGTCCGGCGTGGGCCAGGGCATGCCCCGCAGGGGGCCCATGCCCAGGATGACGGGTGGCGCTTCACTCCCCTTCGACGACTGGCTCATCCCCTGCTCCTCTGCCTTTCCCGGGCTCTTCGTGCAGCTCGCCGTGGTGGTGGCCCCCGCCACCGCGAGCAACCGCAGCGCCGCTCTCCGACTGACTTCCTCGCTCAAGGGGCCTCCTGCCACGCGTGACGCCGTCCGGAGCCTCTAATCCCGGCCAGCCCGGGGCGCATTCTTTCACGTCCGGGGCCCGCCAGCCCGCTCCCCATACACCTTCGCCTGGGGTTGCCGTAGGGTTCGCCCGCCGTGAGCCCATCCCCCCCCTTCGCCGTGTCCCAAGAGCGCGTGCGCGCCATCGACTGGCTGCGCGGCATCGCCGTGCTGTTCATGGTCCAGACGCACTCGCTGGCCCTGCTCACCCCGGAGCTGCGCAAGAGCGTCTGGGTGGGCCGCCTGCTCAAGGTGGACGGGCTGGTGGCCCCCGCGTTCATCTTCTCCGCGGGCTTCGCCCTGGCCCTCGTCATGGTGCGCAGCGCCGCCGCCGGGAAGCTGCGCGAGCGCGTGCCGCGAAACCTCCGCCGCGCCTGCGAGGTGCTGCTGGTGGCCTCGCTGGTCAACTGGGCCTGGTTCCCCCTGCTGAGCGAGCCGAAGTGGCTGCTGCGCATGGACATCCTCCAGTGCGTGGGCGTGTGCCTGCTCCTGATGTTGCCGGTGGCCGCCCTGCTCGCCTCGCGTCCCCGCGCGCTGGCCGGCCTGAGCCTCGCGCTGGCGTTCACCGTCTTCGCGGTGGCGCCGCTGGGGGAACAGGTGACGGGGCCGTGGGCCACGCTGACGAACAAGTCCTCCTTCGCGCCGTTCCCCCTGCTGCCCTGGCTGGGCTTCGGGTGGCTGGGCGCGTTCGCGGGGACACTCGCGGGCGCGTGGGGCCGCCGCGCGCTGGCCCTGGCGTTGCTGGCGCTGGTGACGGTGGGCGCCGTGGGCGCCGCGTCCGGCGACTTCCTCTTCCAGCTCTACCCGCACCACCGCTTCTTCGTGGCCAACCCGTCCAACTCCGCGGCGCGCTTCGCGTGGGTGTGCGCGGTGCTGCTCGGCTTGATGTGGCTGGAGGGGCGCGTGGCGGAGGCGAGCGCGCCTTCGCGCCTGCGGCGGTTCATCGAGGTGTTCGGCACCTCGTCGCTCTCCGCATACTTCTTCCACGAGATGCTGCTGTTCTACCGGCTGGGGGGCGTCTTCTCGTTCCAGCGCTTCTGGGGGGACAAGAGCGACTGGCCCCAGTACTGGCTGCTCACCGCCGTGCTCATCGTCGCCACGTGGATGCTGTGCCTGGCGTGGGACGGGCTGGAGCGCCTGGTGAAGAGCGCGCTCCGGGCCGTGACGAAGCGCCCGCGTGGAGCGCTGACGTCAGTGGGAAGCTGACGCCAGCTTCTCGAAGGCGGAGACGACCTCGGGCGGGGCCTGCACCAGCTCGATGAGCACGCCCTCTCCGCTGTAGGGGAACTGCTCGTTGGCCTTGGGGTGCACGAAGCAGATGTCGAAGCCCGCGGCGCCCTTGCGGATGCCGCCGGGGGCGAAGCGCAGGCCCTGCTTCTCCAACCACGCCACGGCGACGGGCAGGTCATCCACCCACAAGCCCACGTGGTTGAGCGGCGTCTCGTGGACCCGGGGCTTGCCCTCGGGGTTGATGGGCTGCATCAGGTCCACCTCCACCTTGAAGGGGCCCGCACCGGCCGTGACGATGTCCTCGTCCACGTTCTCGCGCTCGCTGCGATAGGTGGAGTGAGGCGTCAGGCCCAGCAGGTCCACCCACAGCTTGCGCAGGGGGGCCTTGTCGGCGGCGCCGATGGCGATCTGCTGGACGCCCAGGATTCGAAAGGGTCTCGAGGTCTCCATGGGGGGCACCCTGTCACGGGAAAATCCGGGGGAATAGACCCATTTCCCAGGTCGTGCGTTTCGAAGCGGCGAACGTCGTATCCGTCCCCCGGAGAACGCATGTCCCAGTCCTTCCTGAAGCGCCGCCTGAGCCAGTGGGGAAGTGCCCTGCTCGTCGCCTGCACCCTGCCGGCGTGCACGTCGTCCAAGCCCACCGCGGAGGGCCTCTCCGTGGCCCCCCAGGCCGACTACAAGCCCCGGGCCGCCCACCGAGATGACGCGGCGCAGGACGGCGCCAAGGACGAGCGCAGGGAGAAGGCCCCCGCGGGCGCCGT
The DNA here is from genome assembly GCF_059738865.1 of Myxococcus sp. MH1. NCBI lineage: Bacteria > Pseudomonadati > Myxococcota > Myxococcia > Myxococcales > Myxococcaceae > Myxococcus > Myxococcus sp. MH1. The sequence goes on from NZ_AP026947.1 coordinate 5,887,727, forward strand.
GGCGCAGGCGATGCGGCCCGAGGCGCCCAAGGCCGACCCCCACACGTTCGCCGAGACCGAGCACGACGAGTCCTCCGCGGTGGAAGGCGCGCCCATGGAGGAGCCGAGCGCAGTGATGATGGCCGCGCCTCCTCCGCCGAGCCCCGCCACGCTGGGTGGCGCGGGCGCCGCGCCCAGGTCCATGGAGCTCGCCAAGCGCGCGGCCCCCGGCCCCAGCAAGAGCATGCCCAGCCTCCCCACGCGCAAGCCCGCGCAGGACACGCTGGCCCCGGCGGACGCGGACACCACGCACCAGGGCAACACGTTCGAGAACTGGAAGCCCAACGCCTTCACCGAGACGGCCAAGGACGCGCTGTCCACCTTCGCCGCGGACGTGGACACCGCGTCGTACACCGTGGCCCGCCGCTACCTGCAGCAGGGCAACCTGCCGCCGGCCTCCGCGGTGCGCGTGGAGGAGTTCGTCAACTACTTCAAGTACCGCTACGCCCCGCCGGAGAAGGGCGCGTTCACGGTGCACCTGGAGGCGGCGCCCTCCCCGTTCGACTCGAAGCGCCACTTCGTGCGCGTGGGCGTGCAGGGCAAGGTCGTCTCGCGCTCGCAGCGCAAGCCCGCGCACCTGGTGTTCCTCATCGACACCAGCGGCTCCATGGCGTCGCAGGACAAGCTGCCGCTCGCCAAGGAGGCCATCAAGATCGCCGTGAAGAACCTCAACGAGAACGACACGGTGGCCATCGTCACCTACGCGGGCTCGACGCGGGACGTGCTGGCGCCCACGCCCGCCACGGACGTCAAGCGCATCCACGCGGCGCTGGACGGGCTGGAGTCCGGCGGCGGCACGGCGATGGGCTCGGGCATGGAGATGGCCTACAAGCACGCGGTGAAGAAGGCGTCCGGGCAGGTCGTCTCCCGCGTCGTGGTGCTCACCGACGGCGACGCCAACATCGGCAGCGTGTCCCCGGAGTCCATGCTGGAGAGCATCCGCAAGTACGTGGCCGAGGGCGTCACCCTCACCACCGTGGGCTTCGGCATGGGCAACTACCGTGACGACATGATGGAGAAGCTGGCCGACAAGGGGAACGGCAACAGCTTCTACGTGGACAGCTACAAGGAGGCCAAGAAGGTCTTCGAGACGCAGCTGACGGGCACGCTGGAGGTCATCGCCAAGGACGTGAAGCTGCAGGTGGAGTTCAACCCCGCCGCCGTGAGCCGCTACCGACTGGTCGGCTACGAGAACCGCGACGTGGCGGACAAGGACTTCCGCGACGACAAGGTGGACGCGGGTGAGATTGGCGCGGGACACAACGTGACGGCGCTGTACGAGGTGGAGCTGGTGAAGGGCGCCAGGGAGTCGCTGGCCACGGTGCGCGTGCGCGCCAAGGCGCCCAACGGCACGGAGGCCTCCGAGCAGGCCTTCCCGCTGGAGCGCTCGCTGCTGCGCGACTCGCTGGAGGCCGCCTCGCCCGACTTCCGCTTCGCGCTGGCCGTGGCCGCCACCGCCGACGTGCTGCGCGGCAACCCGGCCGCCGAGGGCTGGAGCCTGGCCACCGCGCAGAAGCTGGCCGAGGGCGCCGTGGGCGGTGACGCGGACCGCGCCGAGTTCGTCCGGCTGGTGACGCAGGCCCGCGCGCTGTCGGGTGCCTCGGCGCGCGGTCGCTGAAGAGAGGTTCGCTGTCGGGGGTCGTGGGGTGGAAGGCCCACTGGGGGAGCCTTCCACCCCACTTTTTCATTCCGGCACGCCCGCTCAGAACGCGAGGACGGTGCCCGGCGTGGTGCTGGTGAAGAAGTCGGGGTACGACACCACGAACTCCGGGCCGGTGCCCGTCTCACCGTAGATGACGCCGGCCTTGGTCCCGTAGGACGTCAGCGTCGTGCCGTCCAGCTCGATGGCCACCGACGTCAGGTCAATCGTGCCGGACACCTGGTGGCCATCCCGCCGGATGATGGTCATCGTCTCCGGGTCCACGTGGAAGAAGCTCAGCGTGCGGTAGGGCCCGCCGCCATAGCTGCTCTTGTAGGTGAGGCCCACCGCCACGCCCAGCTCGTTGGCCGCGACGTACAGCGACGGGGGCGCGTAGCCGCTGGACGAGGGCAGGGACAGGCTCGCCGCGGCCCACGGGCACGACGCGGACGCGCGCCGGTGCAGCTTGTTCTCGGTGACGGGAGGCACCGGGGCCTGCGTCACGACCACCGACGTCACCTCGAACGTGCAGCCCCTGGACGTCGCCGTGGACGACAGCGCCGCCTCCCGAGCCTCCAGTGACGCCTCCTGCTCGCTCCCGGGAGCCTCCCCACCGCAGGCGGAGAGGACCGACATCGCACAAAGACAGACAGACTTCTTGAGGAACCCCATGACGTGACAACCCCCGGTTCAGGAATGTGGCGGCGGCACCGTACCACCCCCGCAATGTCTTGCATCCGGAATCGCAGCCAGACAAAGACTCACGCGCTGAGAACCCCAACCCCATCCTCTCCGTCTCCGAGAATCACCTGGAGGCCCGGTCCGCCCACGGCCGCGCTCAGTACGCGACGACGCTGGGTGGGGTGGTGCTGGTGAAGAAGTCCGGGAACGTCGCGATGAAGTTGCTGCCGCTGCCCGTCTCGGTGGGGCTGATGATGCCCGCCTTCGTCCCGCCCGCGGTGAGCGTGGTGCCGTCCGCGCCGATGGCCAGGTAGCCCAGGAAGACGCTGCCGGTGCCCAGGTACACGGCGAAGCCGGTGTTGCGCACCACCGTCAGCAGCTCCGGGTCCACGTGCTTGATGCCCACGGTCCTGGGCGAGCTGCCGCTGTAGCCGTTCTTCACCGTGAAGCCCGCCACCACGCCCAGGTCATTGGCCACCAGGGACAGGCTGGGCGTGGAGTTGATGGAGGTGCCCAGCCCGATGCTGGCCGCGGGCCACGCGCACGTCCCGGAGGCCAGCCGGCTCAGGAAGATGTCGTGGATGGGCGGAAGCGTGCCCGCGCGCACCACCGAGGTGAGCTCGAAGACACATCCACGGGACACCGCCGAGACCAGCTCCGCCTCGCGGACGTCGAACACCTCATCGAGTCCGCCCGTGGGCTCCTCCACACCACAGGCCGGAAGGACCATCGCCGCACAAAGAGAGACAGCGCGTCGGAAGCTTCGCATGACGTGACAACCCCCTGGTTCGCTAACAGCGCCCGCACGCTAGCAGCCTGCAAGTCATTGCACCGACATTTCCAGGCAACGGGCCTGGGCACCGGGAGGACGCCTTGCGGTATCCTCCGCCACGTATGCGCCCATCCCACCTGTCCTCCCGAGTGCTGCTCGTTCCCCTCGCCGCCTCCCTCCTCGCCTGCGGCGGCTGCGGAAAAGATGACCCCTCCGGCGGAGGCGTGCCCCTGGGCGAGGAGCAGAAGGGCATCGCGACGTTCTACGACGCCACCGGCGCGGGCAATTGCAGCTACGACGCCAGCCCGGACGACATGATGGTGGCGGCGATGAACACGCCCCAGTACGCCAACAGTGCCGCCTGTGGCCAGTGTGTGGACATCCAGGGCCCCAGCGGCTCGGTGCGCGTGCGCATCGTCGACCGCTGCCCTGAATGCGAGGCGGGCCACCTGGACCTGAGCCGCGAGGCCTTCGCGAAGATCGCCGAGATGCGCCTGGGCCGCGTGGACATCACCTGGAAGGTGGTCTCCTGCGACGTCGCCGGCAACCTGGAGTACCACTTCAAGAACGGCAGCAACCCGTGGTGGACCGCCATCCAGGTCCGCAACCACCGGCTGCCCATCTCGAAGCTCGAGTGGCGACGCGGCGATGGCGCCTGGAAGAACGTGCCGCGCGAGGACTACAACTACTTCGTCGAGTCGGGCGGAATGGGCGAAGGCGCGTTCACCGTGCGCGTGACGTCGTCCACCGGCGAGCAGGTGGAGGACACCCTCCCCCGCGTCCTCGACGACGACAGCGTGCGCGGCACCCAGCAGTTCCGCTGACCCCGAGCACCCCGGACCGAGGCTCGCGCGAAGCGAGCCCCGGCCCGCACCTCAGCGCCGCAGCATCGAGCGCAGGAGCTCCAGCGCCTCGGTGACGTTCTGCCAGACCTGGAGCGACTTGACGCCCTCCCCTTCGCCCTGCACCGCGCGACGGGAGGCCCGCTCCAGGGGCAGCAGCACACCCTCCACCAGCTCGATCTGCCGGCTGAGCTCCGCGGGCGAGGGTCCGGCCACGGCGGTCCGCTGGAGCGCCTCCGCCGGCACCTGGGCCGACACATTCACGGGGCGGTCCGCCAGCGCCGCGAGCGCTCGCGACAGTTGGTCCAGGTACGGCCCGAAGTCCTGCGCGGGCGCCTGCTGGACGACGGGCGCCTGAACGGGCATGGCCGCGCGCTCCGTCAGCGCCTTGAGCAGCTGGGCCAGGTGCTTGAGGTACGGCGTCAGATCCGGGCTCGCGGCGACGGGCGCGGCGGCCGCGACGACCGGAGCCTGCTTCACCTCGCGGCCCACCCGCGCCACCTCCAGCACCGCGTCGCGCAGGGCCTCCAGGTACGGCAGGGCCTCGGCCGTGGGGTCCGCCTCGTCATTCGCGGCGCCCTGGGCCAGCTGCGTGGCCGCCTGCGCGACGGCGTCGCGCACCGCGCCGAGCTGCTCCTCGATGCCGCTGAGCTGCCCGGTGACGCGGGCCACGGGGTCGTCCTCCTTGCCCCCCATGCGCTTGACGCGCGCGAAGCCCTGCTTGATCTCCTCCCAGCGCTTCGCCTTCTCCGGGGTGAGCCGGCCGCGCATCTCCGCCAGCTTCAGCAGATTCTGCTCCGCGGCGGTGGTGAGCGTCTGGGACTCGCCCTGGTAGTGGTCGTCGATGAGCCGCTCCAGCTCCGCGTCCGTCATCGCGGAGACGAGCTTCTCCGTCAGCTTGCTCATGTTGCGGTAGCTGCCCTGGAGCTTGAAGGCCGGCTCGGTGCGGAAGCGCTCGTCCTGCGCCGCCGAGGCGATGTACTGCATGTTCACCTTCAACAGCACCGACTGCACCCGGAACATCCGCTGGAAGATGGCGATGATCTCCTGCAGCTCCGCCGCCGCGTAGCCGTGCTTCATCTCGCCCGCGGGCACCTCCTCGCCCTGGGCCATGCGGATGAGCCGATGCGTGTCCGCCGAGTCCCGCGTGGCCAGCGGCGCCGTCACCGTGTTGGAGGTCAGCGCGTTCTCCAGGTAGCTCAGCGCGAACAGGTGCTCCTTCCCGTCCAGGATGTCGCCCAGGTTGTACGTGTCCGCGCGGTTGGCGAGCATGTCCGGGATGCGGAAGCGCTCCCCCGTCTCCGTGTAGGGATTGCCGGCCATGACGACGCAGAACTTCTTGCCGCGCAAATCGTAGGTGCGCGTGCGGCCATTCCAGACGCCCTCGACGCGGCGCTGGCCGTCGCACAGGGAGATGAACTTCTGGAGCAGCTCCGGGTCCGTGTGCTGGATGTCGTCGAGGTAGAGCATCACGTTGTTGCCCATCTCGAAGGACAGGTTGATGCGCTCCACCTCCTGCCGCGCGGTGGCGTTGGGCGCCTCCGCCGGGTCCAGCGACTTCACCGAGTGCCCCAGCGCGGGGCCGTTCACCTTGACGAAGGTGAGGCCCAGGCGGCTCGCCACGTACTCCATCAGCGTCGTCTTGCCGTAGCCCGGCGGCGACATGAGCAGCAGCATGCCCATGCGGTCCGTGCGCTTGCCCTCGCCCGCCGCGCCGAGCTGCTTGGCCAGGTTGGCGCCGATGAGCGGCAGGTACACCTCGTCGATGAGCCGGTTGCGCACGAAGGACGACAGCACCTTCGGCGTCAGCTCCTCCAGGCGCAGCTTGCGCCGCTCGCGCTCCAGCAGGTCCCGCTGCAACGCGCGGTAGGCCTGATACCGGGGCACGCGCAGCTGCCGGAACTCGCCCAGGCGCGCCAGGAACTCATCCAGGCGCAACGGCAGCTTGCGGTCCTGGATGCGCGGGTGGCTGCCCAACAGGCCCGTCACCTCGGCCGCCGTCAGCGCGCCCGCGGGCTCGCGGTCCAGCTTGCGCTCGGTGAGCAGCAACACCGCCGTCTCCAGCACGAAGTAGCCGGAGTCCCCGGGGCCGCCGTCCCGCTGCGCGAGCCACGCCTGCACCCACGCGCGCGCGATGTCCAGCCGCGACGCCAGGTCCTTCTCCAGCCCGCGCAAATCCTCCTCGAAGGCCGTGCGCGTCCCCTGCCGCTCCAGCTGCGCCAGGAACGCGTCCCGGAGCACCAGCGCCTCGCCGCTCGTGGTGAAGCGGGGCCGCTCCACGGCCAGCTCCTCCACCAGGTAGCCACCCGCCAGCCGCGCCTCCGCCGGCGAGTGCGAAAGCCCCTGCGCCTTCAGGAAGGCCCCCACGGCCTCGCCCAGCGCCATGCCCAGTTCGTGCAGGCCGCCCGCCGCGGAGAACGTCTGCCGCAGCCGCGCGAGGCTGCGCGCCCGACGGTGCAGGAGCGCCCGCGCCGCCTCCTCGGTGTCGAAGGCCCAGTACAGCGCCGCCAGGGCGCGAGGCACCGGAGCGAAGCGCAAGAGGCCCGCGCCCTGGTGCAGCGCCAGGAGCTTCTCCAGCACCGCGGCCGCGTCCACGTCGTGCACGCCGCGCTCGTAGCCCTCGTCGAAGCGGTCCGCCGCGTACGCGCGCACGGGCTCCAGCAGCGTCCCGCCCATCACCGCCGCGTGCAGCCCCGTCAGGGACAGGCCGTTCTTGCCCTCCTCCGCGTCGGAGAGGATGCACGCGGCCAGGTACTCGGCGCGGTACACCTCGCGCGTCTCGGAGACCAGGTGCTGGTCCCAGAGGTCCTTCTGCTCGAGCAGCGCCGGGTCCTCCAGCTTCTGCGCGTAGTCGGAGCCGGTGAGCTGCAGGTACAGCGCGCCGTCGCGCGGCACCAGCGTCAAATCCAGCGGCTGGGTGTTGACGTTGAAGCGGTAGGTCCCCAGCTTGATGACGTTGTCGCCGTCCGCGAACAGGTCCTGCTTGTCACGCAGCGCGCGCAGCGCGTCCTGCTTGGCGGACTTCAGCCGCGACTGCACCTCGTCCGAGCGCACGCTGTCCTGCAGCGCCATCAGCTGCTCGGAGAGCTGCCGCAGCTTGAGGATCATCGCGTCGGTGGCGAAGTACGCGTTGAGCTCGTCGTCGGACTTGAACGCCTTGGAGCGGCGCTGCACGCCCTGGAGGATGCGCTCCGCGGCGCCGAAGAGGCTCTGCGCGCGGCGCTGGCGCTCGTCCACCAGCGTCTGCTTGCGCGCGCCGAACGCCTCCAGCAGCTCCTCGCGCTTCTGGGTGATCTGCCCGAGGAACTCGTCGAACTCGCCGAAGCGGCCCTCCAGCTCCTCCAGCTGCACGGTGAGGCGCGACAGGCCCTCGTCGCACTTCTCCGGCACGTCCGCCTGCGCCAGCGCGTTCTCGATCGCCTGCCCGAGCAGCTTGAACTGGGCGCCGAACTCCGCGCGCTTCTCGCGGCCGGACAGCTCCTTGCGCTTGGCTGACAGGCTCGCGCGCACGCGGTTGAGCCGGCCGAACAGCTCGGAGATGCCCTCCAGGATGCGGGCGCGCGCGAGCGGGTCTCCCACCTGGAGGCCGCCCACCACCTCGCCCAGCACGGTGAGGCCCTGGGCCGTCTTCTCGATGTCCTCGCCCAGCGGCTGCAGCTCCGCCGTCGTCTGCACCGGCTCCAGCTTCGCGAGCAGCTCGTCCAGTCGCGCGGCCAGCGGCTGGAGCGCCTCCCCCTTCTGGAGGAACTCCACGCACGCGGTGCTGGTGGAGTCGGACGCCTCCACCACCGCCTTCTCCAGGGCGTCCACCCGCCCCAGGTCCATGTAGCGGATGTCCTTGAGGGTGATGAGGTGCCCGCGCTGCTGGCGCAGCTCCGCCAGCACCAGCATGAACTCCTCGGCGGTGGTGAGCAGCTCCGGCCGCACCCGCGCGAGCAGCTTCGCCTGGGCCTGCTCCGCCTCCGCCAGGGCCTCCGTGGCGCGCTTCTGGAGGGCGAGCACCTTCTCGAACTCGTCGATGATGAGCTCGGAGGTGCGCCGCAGCGTCTCGATCGGCTCCTGGAGGCCCGTCTCCGCGTGGCCCAGCCAGTAGTACGCGTCCAGCGCGCGCGTGGCCGCGGCGACCAGGTCCTCGTAGGTGCGCCGGCTGGGCTTGTCCGTCTTCGCGATGCGCTGGAGCGTCAGCGAGTCGGAGATGCCGCGCACCAGCTCCGCGTTGCCCACCTTGCCCAGGTACCCGGGCGCGGGCGGCGTCGCCGCCGCGTGCTCGTCCGACGCGAAGGGCGTCTGCCACACCTGCATCGGGTGCACGCGCGTGGGGTCCGCCGACGTCTCGCGGAACACCACCAGCCCGCCGTCCCCGAAGAGGCTGTACCCGTTGCACACCAGCGGGTTCTGCACCTCCTTGCGCACCAGGTTGTACGGGAAGAGCAGGTAGCGCCCCACCTCGCGCTGGTGGAAGACGTAGAGCACGTCCTCGCCATTCGGCGAGCGGATGACCTTCTTGAACTCCATGCCCTCGCCGGTGGCCTCACCGTCGAAGACCTTGTAGTCCCCCGTCTGGAGGTAGTAGCCGCCGGGGAAGATGATGCCCTGGTCCTCGGGCAGCCGGATGCACGCCTGACCGATGGCGTCGATGCGCACCACGTGCTGCGTGCGCGAGTTGAACACCAGGTAGCGCTGCACCTTCTCGCGGAAGGGCAGCACGCGCAGCAGGATGAGCGTGCCCACCTGCGCCCAGGCGAAGCGCGCGTCGTCCAGCGACTGGTTCGCGTCCTCCACCGGCTCGCTGTAGATGCCCAGGCCCGAGGACGTGTTGTCCTCCACCTTCACGGTGAGGTCCCCCTTCACCGTCTCCACGAAGACCTGGTCCAGCACGTTGACGTGCGGGTGGGCGCCCAGCACGTAGTTCTCGCGCGTGGCCACCGTCCACTCGAAGTCGTGCGACGGCGGGAAGGTGTGGTCCTTGTCGCCCTGGTTGTCGAGGTAGGTGGCGTTGCCGTCCGTGTCCAGGCTGAAGCGGAAGACCTTCAGGTCTCTCGCGGACTGGCCCGTCTTGAACACCGCCAACAGGCGCGCGTCCTTGCGCCGCAGCTGCAGGAGCTTCGCGTCCTTGTAGTAGCGGTACAGCTCGCCGAAGTCCTTGATGAAGCGCGGGTCCGCCAGGAAGCCGCCGCCTTCCGTGTGCGGCACCGCGGACAGGTCGAACCCGTCCGCCGTCTTCTCGAAGCGGTGCAGCGAGAACACGTCCGCGACGGACGTCTCCTTCTTCAGCCCGATGAAGACGTTGTAGCCGAAGAGCAGGTACTTGCCGACGCTGACGATGTCGCGCGCCACGCAGTTGTTCTCGGTGCGCACGCGCTCGTTGCCGATGACAGCCAGCTCCGTGCCACCGAAGAACGCCTTGCGCCGCGCGTTGAGGTCCGCCGCCTTGGTGCCCAGCGCCTCCGCCTGCGCGAGCAGTCGCGTCCGGATGACCTCGTAGCTGCCCCCCTCTAGCGCGACCTCGCCCGTGGGCGCCGCGCCCTTGCCACCTTCAGTTGCCATGAGTGCTCACCGGAATTGCGCATGGACCCCGCCCCGTCCCCCGTCGAGGGGACGCCACCCCGGATGGCCCGGGGCGGAGTCGTCGTGACGTCATGGCCGCCACCGCACGGCTCGCGCGGCGATGGCGGCCCCCTGCTGATGGCCTCAGCCCTGCTTGTCGGCGGAGGCGGCCTTGCCGTCGGAGCCCAGCAGGGCCTTCAGGCTCGCCGCCGTCGCGTCCGTCGCGCTCGGCGTCATGCGGTGCAGCAACGCGGCCACGGCCAGGTTCTGCGCGTCGTTGCTCAGACCCGGCTTGGAGAGGATCTCCTTGAGGTCCGCCGGCAGGTCCTTCTCGCCGTTGACGTACCCGCCCAGCGCCTTCTTCAGCGACTCGCTGTGGTCCAGCGCGCCGTCCACCGCCGTGCCGAAGGACACCGCCTTGACGAAGCGCTCGAAGAACTCGCCGTCGCCGCCGACGATGTTGAACTTCGAGTTGGCGAACGCCTTGGCCAGCACCTCCGCCTGCGCCTGCGCGATGTCCTTGCGCACGCGGATGTTCTCCAGCTCCACGTCGCGCTCCTTTCCGAGCCGCAGGCGGAACTCCTCGTGCTCGCGCCCCACGCCGTCCATCAGCTTCATGGACGCCGCCTTCTCCGCCAGGCCCCGGGCCTCGGCGAGCAGCTTCTCCTGGATGGCCGCGGCCTCCGCCAGCTGCTTCTCCTTCGTCGCGATGGCCTCCGCCTCGCCGCGCTTCTGGATGGCGACGGCCTCCGCCTCCTGCACGCGCGCCCGGGCCAGGCCCTTCTCCTGCTCACCCGCGGCCTCCGCCAGGAGCTTCTCGCGCACCGCCTGCGCCTGGGCGTGGCCCTGCTTCTCGATGACGCCCGCCTCGGCCTCCTGCACGCGCACCTGCGCCATGCCCAGCTTCTCCGTGGCCGCGGCGTCCGCCTCCTTCACGCGGATGCCGGCCAGGCCCGTCGCGGCGGCCTCCGCCTGGATGCCCTCGGCCAGGCGCGTCTTCGCCTTGGCCGTCTTGTCCGCGGCCTCCAGGTCCGCCTCGGCCAGGGTGAGCTTCTCCTTCGCCATGTACACCGCCATCTCGCTGTTGGCCTTGGCGGCGTTCACGTCCTTGACGGTCTTCTCCTGCGCCTGGCCCTCGGCGGTGATGATGAGCGCCTGCTTCTTGCGCAGCGCGTCCGACTCCACGCGCAGGTCCTTGATGCGCTCCTCCTCCTGCGCCACCGTCTTCTCCACGGCGATGCGCGCGCGCACCACGTCCGCGATGTCCTTCTTCTGCTCCTCCAGCGCGCGCTCCTTGGCGATGCGCTCCAGCTCCGTCTCACGCTCCCGGCCGATGGCCGCCAGCGAGCGGGCGCGCTCCACGTTCTCCGCCTCCACGCTCACCTCGCGCTCGCGGTGCTTCTGGGCCACCTCGATGTCGCGCGTCTTGTTCTGCTCCTGGACGAGGATCTCCTGCTCGGCCTTGATGCGCGCCAGCTGCGCCTTGGAGTACTGCTCCTGCTTGACGCGCTCGGCCTCCGCGGACTCCTCGGCCTGCACGGATTCAATCGCGCGCTTCTGCTTGGCGGCCGCCTCCTCGCGCTGACGCTCCAGCTCGAAGATGCTCTGGTCGGCCTCGACGTTGCGCTTGGTCACCGCCTGGCGCTCGGTCTGCTTGAGCTCGTTGGTGACGATGTTCTGCTCGGTGGTGAGCTTGGTGATCTTCCGGATGCCCTCGGCGTCCAGGATGTTGTCCTTGTCCAACATCTCCACCGGGGTCTGCTCCAGGTAGTCGATGGCGCAGTCCTCCAGCATGTAGCCGTTGAGGTCGCGGCCGATGACCTCCACCACGTTGTCCTTGATTTCGGCGCGCTTGGTGTAGAGGTCCACGAAGTTGAAGTTCTTGCCCACCGTCTTGAGGGCCTCGGAGAACTTCGCCTCGAAGAGCTTCTCCAGCGTCTCCTGGTCGCTGGCGCGCACGCAGCCGATGGACTGGGCGACCTTGAGCACGTCCTCGCGCGTCTTGTTCACGCGCACGAAGAAGGTGACCTTGATGTCCGCCCGGATGTTGTCCTGGCAGATGAGGCCCTCCTTGCCGCGGCGGTCGATCTCCACCGTCTTCAGGGAGATGTCCATCACCTCCGCCCGGTTGATGATGGGGAACACCACCGCGCCGGAGAAGGTCACCAGCGGCTCGCTCTTGAGCGTGTTGACGATGAGCACCTTGCCCTGGTCCACCTGCCGGTAGAGACGGACGATGGTGAGAATGATGCCGGTCAGGAGGATGACACCTCCGCCGACGGCGGCTACCAGCGTGATGGGATCCATGGCCTTTTCCTGTGAAGTATTGACGGCGGGCCTTGTATCAGGCGCCAGGGATCCCCCGCGAAAGCCCCCTGGCGTCGAATCCATTCACGGCCCGCCCCCCTCTGAAGCGGACCCGTGCCTCGACTCAAGTCATGCGCGCGCCCGGGAGCGCGCCAGCGCCGCGGCCCGCACCGGGTCGCGAAGCTGATCCATCTCCTCCGGCAACAACCAATCCACCGGCTCCACCTCGTACGCGTCGCGCTCGGCGTCGTACGCGAGCACCAGGGCCGGGTCTCCGCGCTTCAGGCCGTTCGCCTTGGCGCAGATGACATTCAAGATGATGCCCGCGCCGCCGTCCTCGAACGTGGCGTGGCCGTTCCTGTCCGTGACGCTGCCGCTGGAGATGGTGCACACCCGGCCGAGCAGCGAGTCGCGCCCCGGCGCCTTGTGCGCCACGAACACGGGCCGCAGCGGCCGCACCGCGAAGCCGGAGATGACCAGGCCCGCGATGAAGCACAGGATGCCCAGCGTGGAGTTGATGAGCCACGATGGCAGCGCCCCGCCGAGCAGCGCGTGCGCCGGCGGCGTGGCCAGCAGCGACAGGAACCACGAGAAGAACGACACCAGGCTCACGGACACCGTGAGCGGAATCCCCGCGAAGCCCAGCGTGGAGAGGATGCCCCCGTCCACGTGCGCGTCGTGGTCATGCCCCGCGAGCGCCTTGCCGCCCTGGAGCGCCTCGCCCGCCGCCTTCGCCCCGCCCTCCAGCGAGCCCGCCAGCGCCTTGCCGCCACCCTCGATGGCCGCGCCCAGCGCCTTGCCGCCCGACTCGAAGTCGACGTGCCCGCCGTCCAGCAGGTCGATCCCCACCGCGCCCACGATGACGAACAGCCAATAGGTCAGCACCACGCCCATGGCGGTGGTGAAGAGGGCGGTGGGGAACGCGAGGATGGCGTCGAAGAAGGGCGTCATCAGCGCTCCGGACTCTAATCCACGGGCATTCCCTGCGAAAACCGGGGGGGTCGTTTTCCTGCCTGCTCCACGGGCGGGAAAGCAGAGGCGACCTTCGTTGCCGCGCGCGCTCGGGATTGGCACCTCCAGAGGGCCGGGACCCAAGGGTTCCCGGGGTCCACCTCCACCCGGAAGCCGCGAAATGCAAGCCACCGCCGCCACTGCCCGCCCGCCTCGAGCCCCCGCCCGGAGCCGGGGTCTCACGCGGCTGGAGCGGCTCCAGCAAGAGGGCCTGCGCCGCGTGGGCTCACCGGCCCGGGGCTTCCGCTACGTGGACGCGAGCGGAAGGCGCGTGGACGCGAGGACGAAGGAGCGCATCGAGGCCCTGCGACTGCCGCCCGCGTGGCGCGACGTGTTCATCGCCCCCTCCCCCACCGCGAGCCTCCAGGCCGTGGGCCGCGACGCCGCGGGCCGCTGGCAGTACCGCTACCACGCCGCGTACCGGAGGAAGGCGGACGAGGCGAAGTTCCGGCGCATCGTCGGCTTCGCCCGGGCCCTGCCGCGCATGCGCAGGCGCGTGAACGCGGACCTGCGGCGCCAGGGGCTGGGGCGCGACAAGGTGCTGGCCGCCACCCTGCGCATCCTGGGCACGTGCTTCATCCGCCCGGGCAGCCAGCGCTACGCGGAGGACAACGCGAGCTTCGGCATCGCCACCCTGAGGAGGAACCACGTGCGCGTGTCCGGGGACACGGTGTCGTTCGACTTCCCGGGCAAGAGCGGCAAGCAGCAGCACCGCCAGCTCACCGACCGGCGCGTCGCCACGCTCGTGCGCAAGCTCCTGAAGGTGCCCGGGCGGGACGTGTTCAAGTTCGTGCTGGATGACGGGCTGGTGGTGGACGTCCGCCGGCGCCACATCAACGCGTACATCCAGGAGGTCATGGGCGAGGACTACAGCGCCAAGGACTTCCGCACCTGGGCGGGCACCCTCATCTGCGCGTGCGCCCTGGCCCGGGCCCGCGCGAAGCAGGCCCAGGCGAAGGGTCCCGCGCTCAAGAAGAGCATGGTGGCCGCGGTGAAGGAGGTCGCCGAGCACCTGGGCAACACGCCCGCCGTCGCGCGCTCCTCGTACATCTACCCGTCCGTGCTGGCCCTGTTCGAGCGGGGCCAGGTGGTGGACCGCTACTTCGACTCCGTGGACGAGCTGACGTCGTCGCGCGGCGACAGGCTGCACTGCTCCGAGAAGGCGCTCCTGCACCTGCTCGACACGCCCCGGCGCCGGCCCGACGCGTGAGCCGGGCCGGGCCCGTCCCGCGCCTAGGCGGGGACGACCTCCACCACGCTCGGCGGCATGTACGTGGGCAGCACGCGGTGCACGCGCAGGCCCGCCTTCTCCACCAGCGCGGAGTACTCCGGCCCCGTGCGCTCGCGGCCGCCCACCAGCACCAGCATGGCCATGTCGTAGAGGTTGCCGAAGTGCGGCACGTTGTCGCCCGGCAGCACCGTCTCCACGATGAGCAGCTTGGACTGCGGGCCCATCGCCTCGCGCATGTTGGTGAGGATCTTCAGGCTGCGCTCGTCGTCCCAGTCGTGGAGGATCTGCGACAGGATGTAGACGTCGTGGCCCGCCGGAATCTTGGCGAAGAAGTCGCCCTCCAGCACCTGGCAGCGGTTGCCCAGCCCCATCCCGTTCAGCCGCGCCGTCGCCTCCGCCTTCACGTGCGGCAGCTCGAACAGCGCGCCCTTCAGGTGCGGGTGCGACTGGAGGATGTGGCCCAGGAGCGTGCCCGTGCCGCCGCCCACGTCCACCACCGAGCGGACCTGCGAGAAGTCGTACGCGCCCACCACCGCCGGCGCGTTGAGGCTCTGGTACGCGGCCATGCTGCCGTTGAAGATGGCCGCGTCCTCCGGATGACTCGACAGGTAGCCGAAGAAGCTGTCCCCCATGAACTTCTCGACGGACGGCTGCCCCGTCTTCAGCGACGACACCAGGTCACCCCAGGCCGACCACGACAGCAGGTGGCCATGCGCCCGCAGCGAGCCGTACACCGAGCCGGGGCTGTCCTTGCGCAGCATCTCCCCCAGCTCCGTCAGCCCGAAGGCCTGTGTCTGTTCGTCCTTGATGAGCACGCCCAGCCCGCTGAGCAGCCGGAGCATGCGGCGCAGCGCGGGGGCATACGTGCCGCTCGCCTGCGCGAGCTCCTCCGCCGTCTTGGGCACGTCACCGATGATGTCGGCGATGCCGAGCTCCGCCATGATTTGCAGGCTGCGAGAAATCCAGAATCCGTAGACCATCTGGGTCATCACCGCCGCGGCCGGCGGAGAGCTGGGAGCAGCGGAGGGAGCACTGTTGACGGAACGAGGTTGCTGGCTCATGCAGGGGGGACCTTGCGCGGGGGGGAGGGACGGCCCCGCAATTCTGGAACCTAAAAGGTAGGCAGTAAAAGCCAATTGATCCGCTCCCCCTGAAACTCCGTTATTTCTCGTCTTGAGCGCCTACATCACCCACCGTCAAGCCCTGCCTCCCGGTGAGCTGGAGGCCCTCCGGGACGCCCTGCTCGGCTCGCGCTTCGTGGCGCGCAGCCCGTTGATGGGGACGTTCCAGGGCAGCCGGGGCTTCGCCCTCATCTTCACCCGGGAGGGCCGCCCCACGCTTGAGGCGCGCTTCCCCTTCCTCACGCCCTTCCTGGCGCGCGTGCTGGAGCCCGGAAGCGCGCGGGGCCTGCTGCCGTGGCGCGAGCGACTGTTCAGCGGACGACAGCCCCGAGCCGAGCCGAACGCCTTCTATCTGAACCTCCTGCTGCTCGACGCGGGCATGGGCGTGGGCCGGCACATCGACGCCACGCTCCAGGGGCCCAGCGGCGTGCCGGACGCCACGCCCCGCCACGTCAGCGTGCTCTACCTCCAGGTGCCTCCGGGCGCGCGAGGCGGCGCGCTGCGGCTGCTCGAGGACAACCGCCCGCTGGGTGAGGTGCGGCCGCGCCCGGGACTGCTGGTGCACTTCCAGGGACACCTCCAGCACGAGGTGCAGCCCTTCATCGGCGCAAGCGACGACACCCAGCGCGCCAGCCTCGTGTGCGAGCAGTACGTCTTCGCGCCCGAGGCCCTCGCGCGCCTGCCGCCCTTCCGCATCCAGTCCAAGGCGGGCTTCGCGGCCTACCTGGACTCGCAGCGCGAGCGCACCGACGGCTGACCCGCATCCGTACTGCTGGTGTCACCGGATTGCGCGAAACCAAGAAATCAATGTGAGGAGCAACTTCCAGGCAGGCTGCGCGGATGACTCTTTGCGGCATCTCCTTGAGCAAAGGGGAAGCCGCGAAGCGAAGTGGCGAAACCCCATGGAGGCAACAATGAGGTGGAATTCCCCGCTGCGGCGCGGCCTGTTCGGCGCCGTCACCACCATCTTGGCCCTGGGCGTTGGCTGCGGTCCCGCATCCGACGCGAACGAGCCTCAACCCCCGACCCCTGAAGCACCCGCCGAGTCATTGCAGGTGGAGCTGGATGACGCGTTCGTCGCCGTTCCGCGCAAGGTGAGCGCCGAGGAGCAGGGCCGGGTCGTCCAGCGACTGGACGGCTCCGTGTCCAACTCCGGCGAGAGCTTCTACCTGGCCATCCGCAAGAGCGAGCTGGGGCAGCGCTGGTTCATGTCGGCGTACCTCAAGCAGCTGCACCCCGGTGCGGTGTACTACGGCGCGGCGTCCTCGCTAGGCACGCGCGTGGTGAGCTTCAAGGAGCAGAACGGGAAGCTGTTCGTCTTCGACGCGGATGACCGCAAGACGATGAGCGACGTGTTCGACCCGGAGGTGCTCATCGAGGCGTGGCCCATCGTCAACGACTACGGCGCCTTCAACGTCCTGCGCGGCTCCAACAGCTACATCCTGGTGGACCCGACGGCGGGGCTCAACCGCTACGGGGTGATGGGCGAGGCCTACGGCGCCACCGGCGTGCGCTTCCAGACGGAGCTGAGCTTCGCGCAGCGCTTCCGGAAGATCTCCGACGGCGTCACGTTCGAGCAGGTGTTCACCGGCTACGCGGACGTGCCGGACCCGTCCGCGCCGGACTTCCTGGAGGACAACCTGTTCCGCACCTCCGGCACGCTGGGAATCGCCCTGCGCCAGTACAAGGAGGGCCAGGGCTACACCCCCACGGAGCTGCCGTGGCTGGAGCACTACTTCCGCGGTGAGCCGCGCATCCTCCCCAACACGGGCTACGTCACCCAGACGGCGGCGAAGTGGAACATCCGCCCGGGCATGAAGCCCATCAAGTGGATCATCACCGACACGGTGAACAAGGTGCAGGCCGACCCGCGCTTCGCCAACTACGACGTGGTGGCGGCGGTGAAGCGGGGCGTCGAGGGCTGGAACCAGGCGTTCGGCTTCAAGGTGTTCGAGGCCTCCGTGGGCGCGACGTCGGGCTTCGCGGACGACGACAAGAACGTCATCATCTTCGACCCGGACGCGTCCGCGGGCTTCGCCTTCGCCGACTGGCGCCTCAACCCCAACACCAGCGAGATTCGCGGCGCCACCGTCTACGTCAACGCGCTGTGGCTGGAGCTGGCCGACGGTGAGTTCGGCGACGACGCGCAGGCCGCCGTCGCGGCGAAGCTGAAGAACGCGCGCAAGCCGGTGCGCATGTCGTGGGGCGGCTTCGACAAGGACCACCTGTGCGCCATGCCCCTGCCCCCCATGCGCGACGACGCGCTGGCCAAGCACAAGAAGCTGCCGGGGCCCGCGGCGGAGACGCAGCGCACGAAGAAGGAGAAGGTGGAGGCGTACCTGACGCACGTCATCCTCCACGAGGTGGGCCACACGCTGGGCCTGCGCCACAACTTCGCCGGCTCGCTCGTGTACACCGGCGCGCCCAACAGCCCGCGCTCCAACTCGGTGATGGAGTACGTGTACGATCCCGACGCCATCTTCGTGGACACGCCGCAGTCCTACGACGTGCAGGCCGTCCGCTACCTGTACGATTTGTCGCCGGACGAGCCCACGGAGCTGTTCTGCACGGACGAGGACACGGAGCTCGAGCCGTACTGCAACCCGTATGACCGCTACTCCGACCCGCTGGGCGCCTTCTACGGCTCCACGTACGCGCTGGTGCAGGAGCTGCTGCTGTACGAAGTCCTCCCCTTCCCGCTGCTCGCGGGCTCGTTCGACTACTACCTGAACGCGACGCTGCAGTGGGCGCGCTCGGGTGTGGAAGCCGACCAGACGTACGCGTACGACGTCGCCATCGCGGCCGTGCGTCCTCCGCTCGCGGTTCCGCCGGACGCGGGCCCGGGCTACGGCGCGGTGGCCGATGACCTCGCCCGTCGCGTGCTGTCCCGCCTGTACCTGGACCCGCTCGCCGCGCGCGGCAGCTTCACGGCCACGCCCGACGAGGACAGCGCCATCACCCCGCAGGTGCTCGCGGACATCCACGGCATCCTCATCAACGTGGACGGCGTGCGCGGCTTCCAGTCCCGCCGCGCCATGGTGGACATCCTGAAGAACATGCAGAGCCTGCCGGCCTACGTGGCCCTGCGCCAGGGCCGCGACGCGGTCCAGGCCCAGTTGGGGACGCTCAGCGGCACGGAGCTCATCCAGGCCGAGGACCTGCTGGCGCGCATCCAGGCCGCGCTGTCGCCGTACTACCGCTGATGACGTGACGCCCGGGGCCTCGTGCACCGGGCTTCCGACCGGGGCCTCCGCCACTCGTGACGTGCTCGTCGTGGGTGTCGGGGGCCCCAGTGTTTGACAGGGCCGAGTCGCCGGCGCGCCAGGTGCACCACACTGCGCGTCTGGGAGACAATGGCTCGCCGTCTCGATGGGGGGCGGATTGATTCACAGGAGCGAGGAGGCATCACCGTGGCCGTCGATCCGCAGGGCAACGACATCGAGCGATTTCTCCAGGAAGACCCCGGCGGTCCCCTGGTGATGATGAACCTGGTGAAGTTCAAGGAGGGTGGCCGCGCCTCGTTCGCCGAGTACGCGAACGCCGTGATGCCCTTCATGCTGAAGGCGGGCGCGCAGCCGCTGTACGCGGGCGACTGCTCCACTCCGCTGGTGGCCGAGCCGGGCCAGACGTGGGACGCGGTGATGCTGGTGCGCTATCCGAGCCGCGCCGCCTTCCTGCAGATGGTGAGCGACCCGGAGTACCAGCGCTTCAACCACCTGCGCACCGCCGCGCTGCACGAGGCGGTGATGCAGGCGACGCTGCCGTGGGCCGCGTCGCCCTGAGCGGTGTAGCGCCGACTCAGCGCCCGGCGAGCAGCCGCAGCTCGGCGGTGGGCAGGAAGCCGGGCGGACGTCGGTGGCGGGTGGCCTGCTCGTAGGCGTAGGCGAGCTTGAGCAGCGTGGGCTCGCTCCAGGCCTGACCGATGAAGGACAGCCCCACGGGCAGCCCGCGCACGTAGCCCGCGGGCACGGTGAGGGTGGCGTAGCCGGAGACTGCGGCGGGCGTGGAGCTGCTGCCCAGCCAGTGGTCTCCGTTCACCAGGTCGATGAGGCTGGGAGGCGCCTCGGTGGGGGCGACGAGCGCGTCCAGGCGGTGCTTGCGCATCACCGCGTCCAGGCCCTGCTCACGCGACAGCTTGCGGCACGCGGCCAGCGCCTTGCGGTACTTCGCGTCGGTGAGCGGCCCGCGCGCCTGGGCCTGACGGAACAGCTCCTGGCCGAAGTACGGCAGCTCCCGGTCCGAGTGCTCCTCGTTGTAGCGGATGAGGTCCGCGAGCGTGCGCAGCTTCGTCTGGTCGCCCAGGCTCGCGAGCCAGGCCTCCGTGCCGGCCTTGAACTCGTACAGCATCACCTCGAACTCGTGCTCCTGGAGCTTCTCGACGTTGGGGATGGGCGCCGGGTCGATGATGATGGCGCCCTTGGAGCGCATGACCTCCAGGGCCTGCTCCGCGAGCGCGTCCGTGGCGGCGTGGTAGCCGTAGTAGTGCTCGCGCGGGACGCCGATGCGCGCGCCCTTGAGCCCGTCGGCGTCGAGGAACTTCGTGT
This sequence comes from Myxococcus sp. MH1, assembly GCF_059738865.1. Lineage (NCBI taxonomy): Bacteria > Pseudomonadati > Myxococcota > Myxococcia > Myxococcales > Myxococcaceae > Myxococcus > Myxococcus sp. MH1. The sequence continues at coordinate 5,907,461 of NZ_AP026947.1, forward strand.
AGTCGAGCCCGGTGTGGCCCTCACTGCGCGCGGTCGCCGCGTCCGCGGGGTCGATGCCCGCGAGCACCGTGAGCAGCGCGGCGGCATCCGCCACGGTGCGCGTCATGGGCCCCGCGGTGTCCTGGCTCTGGGAGATGGGGATGATGCCCGCGCGGCTGATGAGCCCCACCGTCGGCTTGAGGCCCACCAGTGAGCACGCCGAGGACGGGGACACGATGGAGCCATCCGTCTCCGTGCCCACGGACACGGCGCAGAAGTTGGCCGAGGTGGCCGCGCCCGAGCCGGAGCTGGAGCCCGACGGCGTCCTGTCCAACGCATAGGGATTGCGACACTGCCCGCCCCGTCCGCTCCAGCCGCTGGCCGAGCGCGTGGAGCGGAAGTTGGCCCACTCGCTGAGGTTCGTCTTGCCGAGGATGACGGCGCCGGCCGCGCGGAGCTTCGTGACGAGGAAGGCCTCGCGAGGAGGCACCGCGCCGACGAGCGCGAGCGAGCCCGCCGACGTCTGCATCCGGTCCGTCGTGGCGATGTTGTCCTTGAGCAGCACGGGGATGCCGTGGAGCGGTCCGCGCGCGCCCTTGCTCTTGCGCTCTTCATCCAGGGCCTGCGCGATGGCGAGCGCGTCCGGGTTCACCTCGATGACGGACGACAGCGGCAGCGGGCCCGAGCGGTCCAGGGCGGCGATGCGCGACAGGTAGCGCTCGGTGAGGCCGTGCGCGGTGTACTTCCCTTCCCGCATGCCGGCCTGGAGGTCGGCGACGGTGGCCTCTTCCAGCTCGAACGGCGCGGGCAGGGACTTCGTCGCGTCGGGGCTCGCCGAGGCGTCGAGCGTGGCCAGCGCGGTGGCCGCGGCCGTGCCACCGAGGAAGGCGCGACGACTCAGATTCCATTCGGAGGGCGGGAGCTTTTTCATGGCGTCGCGCGCACTACAGCAGTGGTGCATGAACGGCCGCAACCCGGGTGGGACGATTGGAGGAAGTCCCGCGCACGACGCGTCGCCCTGTTAGCGTACCGGGTCGACATGGCATCGAACCTGACGCTTCTGGCCGGCCCCGACGCACTGCGGCTCCTGCGCGCGCGGGGCCTGCGTGGTGACGACGTGGACGTCGTTCCTGGGGCCTCCGGAGGTCCCAAGTGGCTGGTGCTCGCGGGGCTGGACCGGGCGCTCTTCGGTGGGCTCTTCCAGGGGCGCACCCGTCCGCTGCACCTGATTGGCAGCTCCATCGGCAGCTGGCGGCTGGCGTGTCTGGCGCAGAAGGACCCGGTCGCCGCGCTACATCGTTTCGAGGCGGCGTACATCGACCAGCGCTATCCGCCCAAGCCCTCCCCCGCCCTGGTGAGCGAGACGAGCGAGCGGATCCTCGACGCGCTCCTGGGCGATGACGGCGTGGAGGAGATCCTCCGCCACCCGTGGGCCCGGCTGCACGTGGTCACCGCGCTGTGCAAGGGGCCGCTGGGCGTGGAGCATCCGCGCGTGCAGCTTCTCGGGCTGGCGCTGTGCGCCATGGGCAACGTGGTGAGCCGCCGGAGCCTGAGCCTGCACCTTCAGCGCGTCATCTTCGACACGGCGGGCGACACCAGCCCCTTCGTGGGACAGAAGGACCTGCCCTCGGTCCACCTGCCGTTGACGAAGGAGAACCTGAAGCCGGCGCTCATCGCGTCGGGCTCCATCCCGCTGGTGCTCAGCGGCGTGCGCATCCCGGGCGCGCATGCGGGCGTGTACCGGGACGGCGGCGTCATCGACTACCACCTGGACCTGGACTTCGGCGCGGGCGAGGGCCTGGTGCTCTATCCGCACTTCTATCCATACGTGGTGCCGGGCTGGTTCGACAAGGCGCTGCGCTGGCGACGGGCGAAGCCGCTGAACTTCCGCAGGGCCCTGCTCATCTCCCCTTCCCCGGAGCTGGTGGCGCGCCTGCCCGGAGGACGGATTCCGGACCGCTCCGACTTCGAGCGCATGAGCGACACCGCGCGCATCCGCGCCTGGAACCAGGTGGTCGCCGAGAGCGAGCGCATGGGCGACGAGCTCCAGGAGTTGATGACCACGGGCCGACTCGCCGAGCACGTGCGGCCGCTCTGAAGCGACAGCGGTGCTACGTGCGCGCGGGCGGCTCGCTGTCGAGCTGGACCTTGTCCACGTAGCACCAGCCCCAGCGCTCGCCCGGCTCCACGGAGCGGATGATGGGGTGGTCCGACTCGTGGAAGTGCCGCGTCGCGTGCTTGTTCTTCGAGTCGTCGCAGCACCCCACGTGGCCGCACGTCATGCACAGCCGCAGGTGCACCCAGGTGTCGTGGAGCTTCAGGCACTCCTCGCACCCGCGGGTCCTCGGTCGCACGGGTCGCAGCCGGTCGAGGTGGCCACAAGGCCCTGTGCCCGGCTTCGGCAGGAACTCGAGGGTCGCCTGCGTGTCGATGAGCTCCGCCGACGTGCGAGGCGCGGCGGGCACGGGCTCCAGCTCGATCCCCTCGGGCGCGGGGGTGCGGAACAGCTCGGCGCAACGCTCGAAGGCGTCCGCGGCGCCCTTGAGCACCAGCTCGTCACCGGCCTCGAAGAGGGTGTGGGGCGTGACGGAGGTCAGCGGCACGTCGTCTCGTCGCAGCTCCAGGACTCCAAGGGCGCCGCCCGCGCGCTCGATGAGCGCCGCGACCGAGAGCCCCACGAGGGGCGCGCCCGGACGGACCGACACCCGGCGGGAGCCGAGACAGTCCTTCTCCAGCGCACAGACGAGCAGCGGCTTCTCCAGCGCGCCGGACCTGCGCAGCGCCGCGTAGCCGGAGCGACGCACGGAGTCCTCGTGCCCCTCGATGTCCTCGGGGGATTGGCGGTAGTCCTCGAGCACCGAGGAGAGCACGGCCACCAGGCTCTCCAGCTCCTCGCAGACCACGACGTCCGCGCCGGCCTCGCGCAGCGGCTCCACGTCCGCCACGGCGCGCACCCGGGCGACGAGTCGCAGCGTCGGGTTCTCCATCCGCGCGACGGCGACCACACGGTGGGCCATGGCCGCGTCGTCATCCACGACGAGCAGGAGCTTGGCGCGCTGGACACCCGCGACGCGCAGCGTGCGCTGTCGGGCGTAGTCGCCGCGGAGCACCGCCATCCCCTCGGCCTCCGCCTCGTTCGCGCCCGGGGGACTCAGCGTGGAGACGAGGAAGGGAATGCCCGAGCCGCGCAGCACGCGCGCGAGCCTGCGTGCCCCATCTCCGTAGCCCGCGACGATGACGTGGTTCTCGTAGCGGGCGAAGGACTCGGCCGCGAGCGCCTCCGCATCGTCCGTGGTGGGGCCCGCCTGCGCCACCGCGCGATGGACCTTGCGGGTGAGCCGCCCCTGGGCCCAGCCGCCCAGCCGTGACAGCAGCGGCGTGAGCACCATCAACATCACGGTGGCCGCGATGAACGCCTGCGAGCCCTCCTCCAGCCCCGCGGGGAACAGGCCCAGCCGACGACCGCTGCGCTCCAGCACGAAGGAGAACTCGCCCACCTGGGCCAGCAGCAGCGCGCTCTCCACCGCCACCGGCATGCGGTAGCCGAGCGCCAGCACCGCGATGCCCGTGGTGAGGACCTTCACCAGGAGCACCGCGATGATGGCCAGGAGCACCTCCGGCAGGTGCTCCACGAGGAAGCCCACGTCGAGCAGCATGCCGACGGAGACGAAGAACGTGGCGCTGAAGAGGATTTGCAGCGGGAGGATTTCGCCGAAGGCGTGCTCGCTGAAGCGGCTCTCGCTGACCACCAGCCCCGCCAGGAAGGCGCCCAGCGACACGCTCACACCCGCGAGGCTGGTGAGGTACGCGGTGCCGAAGCACACGGCGATGACGGTGAGCAGGAACAGCTCCGGTGAGCAAGTGCGCGCCACCACCTCGAGGAGCCTGGGCATCAACCTGCGCGCCACCACGAGCACCGCGACGATGATGCCCAGTGCCTTGCCGAAGGCCCCCAGGAAGTGGAGCGGCGTATCGCCCTTCCCCGCCAGCACGGGCACCAGCAGCACCATCATCACCACGGCCAGGTCCTGGAAGATGAGCAGCCCCAGCGACACCTGCCCCACGTCCGAGGACGTCTCGCCCCTATCTCCCAGCAGCTTGAGGACGATGGCGGTGGAGGACAGCGCCACCAGGAAGCCCGTGAAGAGCGCGGGCCGCCACGCCACGCCGAACAGCATCAGCAGGCCCATCATCCCCACGGACGAAAGGCCCACCTGGAGCCCGCCGCCGCCGAACAGGAGCTTCTGGAGGCGCACCAGCTTCTCCAGGCTGAACTCCAGGCCGATGCTGAACAGGAGCAGGATGACGCCCAGTTCCGCGGCCGAGTTCACCAGCTCCAGGTCCTTCACCAGCTTCAGCGCGTTGGGACCAATCAGCGCGCCGGCGAGCAGGAAGCCGACGATGGGCACCAGCCGGAAGCGATGGCCGACATAGGCCATGAGCGCGCCTGCGAGAATCAGCACCACGATTTCCTGCAGGAACGGCGCGGTAGTGGTGGCGAGCTGGGGCATGGGCGCGACACGCAGACCCCACGATGGGCCCGCCGTGTGCCTCCAGCCTGCTCCGGGCCCGCGTCCGGGCTTCATGCCCCACGGGAGCATTCGTGCACCAGTCAGCGCCCGCTGCAGCGCGAAAGCTCAACGGCCGACACCCTCGCGCGAGGATGCCGGCCGTCGGACTGCTTCAGACTGTCTCGAGCGACTCCGGGTCCGGGCCTGTCAGGCACCCGACCCCGGAGGGTGCCACCTCTCCGAGGAGAGGCGGCGTCCGGCTCAGCTCACGCGGCGACGACGGTGCAGCAGGCTGAGGAGCGCCAGGGCGATCATGCCCGCCGGAGCACCCGCGCCCGTGGAGGAGCAACCCCCGCCCTCGTCGGGCCTGGCCGTCGCCTGCACGGTGACGCTGTGCGAGGCGCCGCTGGGGTCCTTCACCGTCAGCTTGAAGGAGAAGGTGGCGCTCTCGCCGTCCAGGTCCGGCACGTCCACGCTGAGCACCGCGCGGGTGGACTCGTTGAGCGTGACGCTCGGGCCCCCCGTCTGCTCCCACTTGTACGTCAGGGCGTCACCATCGGGGTCGCTGGACTCCGAGCCGTCGAGCGTCAGCGACGTCTGGGAACCATTGACGATGATGCGGGCCTTCGCCACCGGGTCCTGGTTCGGAATCGGCGACGGGGTGACCTGCACGTCCACCGTGTCGCTGGCGATGACGCTGCCATCGCTCACCGTCAGGCGGAACGTCAGCGTCTCGGCGGCCGACAGGTCCGGCGCGGTGAATGTCGCCACGGCGGAGGTGGCATTGGACAGCGCCACCGACGTACCCGCCGTCTGCACCCACGTGTACGAGAGCGTGTCACCGTCCTCGTCCGTCGCCGAGCCGCTCAGCGTGGCCGTGGCGCGCGCGGCCACGGTGCCATCCAGACCCGCGTTCACCGTCGGCGCGCGGTTGACGTTCAGCACGTCCACCGACACATCCTGGGTGGCGTTGGCCGTCCCGTCGGACACCGTCACGCGGAAGGTGAGGACAGCGTTGGCGGCCACCTCACCCGTGGCGAACGTGGCCGTCGCCGTGTTGGCGTTGTCCAGCGTCACCGGCGTACCGGTCAGCTGCGTCCAGGCGTACGTCAGCGTGTCGCCGTCGGCGTCCGAGGCCACGGCCGTGAGCGTGGCCGTGCTGCGCTCGTTCACCGTCACGGACGTCGCCGTCACCACCGGCGCGCGGTTCGCGGGGTGGATGACCACGTCCACCGTGTCGTTCACGCTCGTCTTGCCGTCGGACACCGTGAGGCGGAAGGACAGCGTCTCGTCCCCCGTCACCTCGGGCGCGACGAAGGTCGCCGTCGGCGTCGTGTAGTTCGCGATGGCCACGGGCGTACCGGACACCTGGGTCCAGAGGTACGTCAGGGGGTCGTTGTCCGCGTCCGTCGCGGCGCCGGACAGGGTGACGGTGCTGCGCTCGTCGGCGGATCCATCCGCGCCCGCGTTCACCGTGGGAGCGCGGTTGACGTTGCGCACGCGCACCGTGACGTTGTCGGAGGTCGTCAGGGTGCCGTCGCTGACGGTCAGCCGCAGGACGATGTTCGAGTCGACGGCCACTTCGGGCGCCGTGAAGGTCACCGTCGGCGTGGTCGCGCCGGACAGCGCCACCGCCGCGCCGGACACGCGCGTCCACTGGAACGTGAGCGAATCGCCGTCGGCGTCCGTGCCGCTGCCCGCCACCGTGACGAGCGTGCGCTCGTCCACCGTGAGGTCAGGACCCGCGTTGGTGACGGGGGGACGGTTGAAGCAGACGCCCGTGTCCGCCACCAGGCTGGTGAACGGGGTGTTGGTGATGCCCGTGAAGGCGATGTTGTCGATGGCCCAACCCGTCGTGCCCGTCGCGTTGTCCGTGCCGATGCGGAAGCGCAGCTGCACCGTCTTGCCCGCGTACGTGGTGCCCAGGTTCAGCGTGGCGGCCACCAGGTTCGGGAAGCCCGCGCTCGTGCCGACGATGGCCTGACGGCCCTGCAGGTTGTTGATGATGCCCGCGGCCGTGTTCAGCGTGCCGCCATAGAGCGGAGTGCCGACGTCCACCCATGACTGCCCGCCATCCTGGGTCAGCTCGATGACGGCGCCGTCGTAGTAGACGGTGGGGTTGGTGCCCGTCTCGAACTGGTAGGCATGGTCGAACCGGACGATGAGGTCCCCCGTCTCCGCCACGTTCAGCTCCGGCGTCTTGAGCCAGAAGTCCGTGGGTCGACCCGCGGCCTGCCCGAGGAACGCGCGGTTCAGGCCACGCGTGTCCAAGGTGGTGAAGGAGAAGTACTGCTCGGTGATGCCACCACCCTCGGCGGACTCCATCTCCCATGGCAGCAGGAGGATGTTGGACTGGACCGTCTCCGTGGTGCTGGTCGCCGGCGCCTCGTTGTAGTTCGTCGTGGCGGCCATCGAGGCGACCACGTCTCCGGGGTTCGCGCTGTCGGGATCCCGGAGCGCGACGGTGAACTCCGCGACCGTGCTGGGCGCCGCGTCCGTCAGCGTCACCGGCACGGACACCGTCGCCTGCTCGAAGGAGCCCAGCGCGGGGATGGCGACGACACCATTGTTGCCGAGGGTGATGCCCCGCGTCGGGGAGATGACCGTGGCGGTGCTCGCGTTCGCCGGCACCGAGCCATTGTTGATGACGGTCAGGACCAGGCGGCCCGTCTCGCCGTTGTCGAGCACGCCGTCGCGATCACACGAGCCCGTCGGAGAGTCGTCCGCGAGCGTGAGCGCCACGAACTCGAGCGAGGCGCCGACCTTGAAGCTCTCGACGACGCCCGCATGCGTGGTGGAACCGCGCGGTGGGGAGATGGCGCCCGGGCCCATGCCGCGCTTGGCGAAGGCCACCCAGAAGCGCTGCGCGTCCTCGGGATCATTCGCCTCGGCGGCGGCGATGAGGGCGTTGCGCGCCTCGTTGTAGGTGGGCGCGGCCGGCGTCAGCATGTAGCCGGTGACCAGGTAGCGCTTCATGCGCGCCTGGGCCTCCTCGAACGGGTGGACCCGCAGCAGGGACGTGTACGCCTCCCAGAGCATGGTGGCCCAGATCTCACCCGAGTTGTGGACCTGCGAGTTGACGCTGGCGCTCGGAGAGATGGGCGCGGTGGTGGGCAGCGGCACCCCGTTCATGATGTGGCGGAACGTCAGCGCGTTCTTCGCCATGTCCGACGAGTAAGCCACCCGGCGGATGCCGTAGAAGGCGCTGTCCAGGGAGATGGCGCGCGTGGCGAACTCGCCCGGGCCGTAGGCGCCCATCCAGTTGGCGTTGGACTCGACCTGGATGTCCTCCGGACGCGTCATCATCAGCAGGCCGTGGAAGTCCGCCCAGCCCTCGCCCATCGCGCGGCCCTGGTTGTTGGTGAGGCCCGCGGCGTTCTGGACGAGGCGGTTGCTGATGTAGTGACCCCACTCGTGGGCCACGATGAAGTTGTCGACGGTGCCATCCGGCCGGTACGTCGCGGTGCGGTTGAGGTGCAGCGTCAGGCCCGGCGCGTTGCGGATGCGGGTCGCATCCGGCAGGGTGATGAGCACCACGGGAATGCCGATGGTCCTCGAGGAGCCACCGAGGTTCGCGACCGCGCCCGCCACGTTGTTGGCGATGATGACGGCCGCGGCGCCAGCCGCCTCCGCGTTCTGCACCTTCACGACGAAGGAGCACTCAGGGGGGCCGCCTCGGTCGATGATGGCGATGTTCCCCGCCACCTCCGCGGCGTTGGTGAGGGGGCTGCAGCCATCACGGTCCGTCGAGCCGGGACCCGCCGCGTCCAGCGCGTTGACAGCGGGCCGCGTCAGGTCGAAGCCCTGCGGCCCCATGTCCATCGCGATGCCCACGGGGACACTGCCCGCGACCTCGGCGGGTGCCGTCACCGTCAACGTCGCGATGCGCTCCGCGTTGAAGACGTACATCTGCATGACGGGCGAGGCACCGTCCGCCGGCGTCGACATGTTGGCGTTGTTGGTGCCGCTGTAGTCCTGCGCCTCCGCGAGGACCGGGTCACCGCCGATGCCACCGCGACCGAAGTTGTCGGTCTGCGCGTTGCCCGACGCCTCGTCGAAGCCGGAGTCGTAGTACCAGTCGTGCAGCCAGTTGTTCACGAAGAACAGGCTGGTGGTCGCCGCGGCGATCTGCTCGTCGTTGATGTTCGGCCGCATGTCGAACTGCATCGTCCGGTCGAACACGCCGGGCGCGGTGACGGTGGGCCGCAGATCTCCGGCGGAGAAGCGCGGGGGGGCCACGAGGTCCGCGTAGGCGTCCACGTTGTTGCCCGTCGTCACCGTCGCGTCCGCGGGCAGCCACGGGTCGTTCCGGCTGAAGGGCGCGTTCTGCAGCGTGATGAGCGCGGGGGGCACGAAGGCCGGGCGGAAGCCGGTGGGCGCGCCGTCCGGGTGCGGGCTCGCGTTGGTGCCCGCGGGGCCGTCATGCGGCGTGTACGGAGGCGTGGTGTCCGCGAACGCGCGGTAGCTGAAGGCGGCCTCCTCGCGCATGTTCTTGCGCATGAGGACCTGCCCATCCACCGCGGAGATGACGTACGAGTACGCATCCCACTCGAGGCTGTCCTCGCGTCCGCTCTGCACCTCCACGTAGTACGCGGGGACGAGCCTGTCCTCGAACGGGTAGTAGAGCGGCCGGGCCCGGGCCGGGACGCGCAGCCCCTCCTCGAGGGGACGCGCGTAGGTCGCGAGCGAGAAGTGCGTGTACCGGTCTCCAGGCCGCGCGCTCTTGACCTGCGCCAGCAGGCTCGCGTCCAGGCGCGTGCCGGTGACGTCCTGGTACGCGGCGGCGATGGCGGCGCTCGCGCTCCCCTTGAACGCCAGGCGCTCGGGGACGGCGCTGGTGGACACGTGCTCGGACAGCGCACCGGACAGGCCCACCACGGAGTTGCCCTTGTCGAGCAGCACCGTCACGTTGTTGCGGAACACCTCGACGCCGCCGAACTCCTGCGTCAGCGTGACGAGCCGGGCGTTGCCGAGCAGCTTCACGGAGGTGACGCGCGCGCCGGCCTCCTCGAAGGAGCGGAGGCCGAAGTCGGAGGCGTAGTCCTTCAGCTGCGAGAGCGCCGCGGCCTCGGGCGACATCTTCGCGAGCTTCGCACGCTGCGCCTTCTGCGCGTCCGTGGTCCGGGCCCAGATGAAGCGAGGAGCACTCGAGCCTGCCGCGGGCAGCGAGACACGCGCACTCGTGTCACCAGCCGCGGACTTGAGCTTCGCGGACTTGGGCTCCGCGGGCTTGGCTTCCAGGTATGCGTCGTAGTTCGGCAGCGTCCGAGCGAAGGAACCGGTACCCGAAAGTACCAGCGCCAGGCCGGACAGCTTGGCAACCAACCTTCTCACGTGGGGGTGCTCCCTTGGGAAAGCGCGGGGGTAGGAAGCCACCCCGAAGAGACGGGTATTGCGCGCCCCGGACAGCTCACCGGGTACACGGATCTCTTCGGGAAGGCCCCCAGGTGACAAATTGTCACCTGTTGAAGAGATTAGTGCCTTTACTGATGTAGGTTGAAAGGCGACAAAGCCGTTTTTTCTACGCTCGCGGGAGATTTTCATGGGCACGGGAGACCCGGCGCAAAATTTCTCCAGCAAGAACAGAGGGTTGCAATGTCCCTGGCACACATTCCAGTGAGGACGGACCTACCCAGTTTCTCCAGAGTCAAGTCAGTGATGACCCGCACGGTGGACAAAGTGTCGCGGCGGAGACAGGCGGGACTCGGAGCCCCTCTGGCGAAAGCTCGACGCGAGCCTGGGCAACGGCACGCGGAACTCAGGGAGCAGGACGCCTGAAAAGCGAAGCCCCATCCTCCGGAGCGGGAGGATGGGGCCTCTTGAAACATCATTGCGGGGGCAGGATTTGAACCTGCGACCTTCGGGTTATGAGCCCGACGAGCTACCAGGCTGCTCCACCCCGCGTCATGTTGATGTCTGCCTTTGAACACCAGAGGTCCGGCTTTGATTCACCGGACCTCTGGCTTCCTGAATTGCGGGGGCAGGATTTGAACCTGCGACCTTCGGGTTATGAGCCCGACGAGCTACCAGGCTGCTCCACCCCGCGTCAGCGGCGAGGGAGGTAGTACCGCCCCTCGCCGGGGACTGCAACATCTATTTCGAGCGAACCCGAGCACGCATCCAACACGTGCTCGAGCGCGCGGTGTGAATCACTTGCGCAGCTTGCTGAAGAGGTCGGCCATCGTGCCGAAGCCCTTCTTGCCCGCGCCCTGCGGCTGCTGCGTCTTCTGCCAGGCCTCCACCTCGGCGCGCTCCTCCGCGCGGACGGCGGCGGTGACGGAGAGGCGGATCTTCCCGGACGCGTCGATGTCCAGGATGGCCACCTTCACCTCCTGGCCCAGCGCGTAGTGCTTGCGCAGATCCGTGCCGCGCTCGGTGCCCGTCTCGCTCGCGGGGAGCAGGCCCTTGCCACCGGCGAACACGAGGAAGACGCCGTACGGCTCGATGCGGTCCACCTTGCCGACGACGACCTGGCCCACCTTGGGACGGGGCGCCGCGGGAGCCGCGGGCGCGGCCTTCTCCGCCGAGGCGGCCGGACGCTCCTCGGGGGGACGCTGCGCCTCCTCCTCGGAGATGCGGCGCAGGCCGATGCGCTTGTCCTTCTCGTCGATCTTCTCGACGGCGACCCAGATGGTCTCGCCTTCCTTCACCACGTCGCGCGGGTGCGCGATGCGGCGGTCGCTCAGCGCGGAGATGTGCACCAGGCCATCCACGCCCGGACGCAGCTCCACGAAGGCGCCGAACTGCTGGAGCCGGACGACCTTGCCCTGCAGACGGTCCCCCTCCTTGATCTCGGAGATGGCCTTCTTGAACGGGTCCTCCTGCCGCGAGCGCATGGACAGCGTGATGCGCTCCTTCTGCTTGCTCTTGTCGGGGGAGTTGGGCTGCGCGGCCTCCATGCGCAGGATCTCCACCTCCACGTCGTCACCGACCTTCACCACGTCGCTGGGGTGACCCACGCGCGTGTACGAGAGCTCGGAGACGGGGATCATCCCCTCCACGCCGCCCAGGTCCACGAACACGCCGAAGTCCCGGACGCCGGTGACCTTGCCCTTGACGACCTTGCCGTCGCCCAGGTTCTTGCGCGTCTCCGCGGCCAGCTGGCGCTGCTCGTCCTCGAGCAGCGAGCGGCGCGAGAGCACCACGTTGCGGTCCCGGACCTCGGTGACGCGGAACTTGAGCTTCTCGCCGATGAACTGGTCCGGCTTCTCGACGTAGCGCAGGTCCAGCTGGCTGATGGGGCAGAACGCGCGCACGTCGCCGATGGCGACCTCCACGCCGCCCTTGTTCACGCTCAGCACCATGCCCTCGACGGGCATGCCCGACGCGCGGGCCTCGGCCAGCATCGCCATGGAGGCGCTGCCCTTGGCCAGCGCGCGGCTCAGCACGATGCCCTTGGCGCCCACCTCGATGACGTGCGCGTCCAGGCTGTCACCCACGCCGTAGCGCAGGATGCCCTCGTCGTCCTTGAGCTCGCGCAGCTCGATCATCGCCTCGCTCTTGGACGCGCCCTCCAGCGACACGAACGCGGTGTCCGCGCCGAGCTGGAAGATGGTGCCCTTGACCTTCTCGCCCAGGCGCACGCCCCGGCGGCCCGGCGCCCCACCCTCCTTGGCCTGCGCCTCGAACATCTCGGCGAAGGACTCGGACTCGGGAACCTCCTCGTACAGCGCGGAGGAAGGCGCCGGCGTCGGCGTCACAGGGCGCGGCGCGGAGGTCGTCGTCGGCGCGCCGGAGGCCTCGGCCTCCGCAGTGGTCGCCTCGGCGGTCGCGGTCGCCTCGGCGGGGTTCTCCCCCACCGGGCCTCGCGTCTCGATGGCGCCCGACGCGCGCTTCACGACGACCATGGGACCGGACGGACGGCGCTCGCCGCCACCGCGGCGCTCGCCTCCACCCCGCTCCTGACCGCCCTGGCCACGAGGAGGACGGCGCTCGTCGCGCGGAGCCCCTCCCTCGGAGCGCGGACGCGCGTCACGGCCCTGACCGGGACCGCCGCGCTCGCCGCCGCCGCGAGGACCCTCGCCACGGCCGCTGCCGCCCGAAGGGATGCCGAGCATCACGTCACCGAAGGTGGCCTTCGGCTTCTTGGGGCCGCCCATCCCACCCGGACCGCCCGCATTGGAACCGTTCTTCTCGTCGCTCACTGCCGAGACCTTCCTGAGACGAAGTCAGCCAGACTTCCCGTGAAGCCGGGCCCATGAAAAAGGCGGCGCACTCTACACGCGCGCCCCGTCCGGAGGAAGCCCCGAAGACAGGCACGCGGCCCACACCACCGCAAGGACCTCAACGGAGGCCCCCCGCCAGCCCATCCCGCCCACCCCCTCCTTGCTGCTCCAACCACCCCCTGCCCGCTCCGTGAGGAGCCGAGCATCGGCGAGCACTTAGCGCGCCCGGCGCAGCCGTCCGGAGACCTTGCGGAACACCGCGCCGGCCTCGGGGACACCCAGCGCGGCGGCCACCGCGAAATAGATGCCGCCCATGGGGATGGCGACGGCCAGGAAGCCCAGGACGGGGTGCAGCCTGGGAGGCGCGAGGAAGGCCCCGCCCCACTCCGCCTGCACTCCCGGCATGGGGCCCAGCACGGCCGCGAGCCCCAGCTTCACGCCCAGGGCCACGAGGCCCGCGATGACGGCCGCGCCCCACAGCCGGGGCAGGAGCCCCGGGGGAACACCCACGGGCCCCAACTGCCGGGTCAGCTTGCGGCGCAGGAGATACGACTCGAGCCAGGCCACGAGCCCGCTGGCGAGCGTGAGCCCCAGCGCGCCCAGTTCCGAGGGCAGCCCCAGCCACCCGGGCAGATGCAGGCCGAGGATCCAGGCGCCCACCGAGCCCACCGCCACGCGGACGATGGCGAAGCGCAGGGGCGTCTTGGGGTCCTTCAAGGCGTAGAAGGCGGAGGCGTACAGCCGGCCCACGGTGGAGGCCACCAGCCCCACGGCGGCGCCCATGAGCAGGTACCAGAGGTAGCGCGAGTCCGCCGCGTCGAAGCGGCCCGTCTGAAGGAGCGCCGCGGCCACCATGTCGCCCAGGAACAGGAAGGCCGCCGCGGAGGGCACCACCCAGAAGGCGATTCGCCGCGCCCCTCCGTCGATGCGCTGACGCAGCTTCGCGACAGCCTCCTCCTTGTCTCCGTCCGCCGCGCGCGCCATCTCCGGTAGCTCCGCCGCGGACACCGCCATGCCGAAGAGGCTCACCGGGATGAGGTAGATGGTCTGCGCGTACACGAGGGACGACATGGCGCGCTCGGAGATGAGCGTGGCGAAGGCGGTGTCCACCCAGGCGCTGAACTGCACCACGCCGCGCCCCAGCACCACCGGGCCGAAGCTGCGGAGCACCTGCCGCACCGGCTCCGTCGCCGTGGAGAGCGACGGGCGGAACCTCCCCAGCAGCTGGAGCGTGCGGGGCACCTGCACCGCGAACTGGAGGAAGCCGCCGGCCACCACGCCGTAGGCCAGCAGCTCCACCAGCCGGTCCTCTTCGTAGCGGCCGCCCACGACGAGCAGCGTGGCGATGATGGCCCCGTTCCAGACGACGGGCGCCAGGTACGACAGCAGGAAGCGTCGGTGGCTGTTGAGGATGCCCAGGCACCAGGCGCTCAGCACCAGGAAGCCCGTGCCGGGGAAGAGGATGCGCACCACGCGGATGGCCAGCTCTCGCGCGTGGCCCTCGAAGCCCGGAGCGATGAGGTCCACGAACACGGGCGTGAACAGCATGCCCGCGCACACCAGCAGCGCCGTCGCCAGGGACAACAAGCCGAAGACCGCGCCCGCCACCCGGTCCGCCTGCTCCGTGTCCTTGCGGCCCAGCAGCTGGGCGTACACGGGGATGAAGGAGCCGGAGAGGACTCCCTCACCGAAGAGGTTCTGCAGGAAGTTGGGGATGCGCAGCGCGGCCTTGAAGACGGCGGCCGCCTCCGCGTTGCCCAGGTAGTGGGCGAAGACGCGCTCGCGCACCAGGCCCATCAGGCGCGAGGCGAGGATGCCCGTGGCCACGAGCATGGCGCCCCTGCCCCCCGAGCGTTCGGACCGTCCGGTCGAGGCGGGAGGAGTCGGGGAAGGCTCGGGCGCGGAGGCGGTCACGGGCCGGGGACTCTATGCGTGACGTCAAGTGGCATGAAGCGCGAAACCCATGGCCCCTGTTTCTCTTGACGGTGCCCCCGGCGGATTGCGAGGGTCCGTCCTCAATGGCCGACATACCGGACAGCGACCTGGACGACGTGGCGCGTATCCGCCTCGTGCTGGCGCGCGAGCTCGAGACCATCAACGAGTACGAGGCCTTCGCCCGGGCGTCCTCCCACCCAGAGGTGCGGGCCTTCTTCCTCCACCTGGCGACGGAGGAGAAGGAGCACGTGTCCGAGGCGGTCCACATGCTGCGCATGCTCGACGCCCACCAGGACTCGCGCTTCACCACGCCCATCGCGCCGGGTCACTTCCAGCAGGCCGTGGGCGAGGCGCCACCTCCCGCCGCCGTGCTCGCGCCGCCGCCTCCTCCGCCTCCGGCCAAGCAGGTCCTCAACGGCCGCTCTCCGGTGGAGCCCCTCACCGCCCTGCCCCCGCAGCGGCTCATGTATGGCCTGCCCGCCCCGCCGCCCGCCGTCGAGTCCCACCCCCTCACGGTGGGCTCGCTGCGCCGTGGCGGTGGTGGCGGTAATCGCTGACGACGTTCCCCTTTTTCTCCCTAGATGTTGAGCCGGAGATTGTTCGATGCCTGACTTCCTTGGACATGCCGAGAACCCGCTTCGTGAGGAGGAGTGGGCGCGCCTGAATGAAACCGTCATCCAGGTGGCGCGCCGCTCACTGGTGGGCCGCCGCATCCTCGACATCTACGGTCCGCTGGGCGCGGGCGTGCAGACGGTGCCCTACGACGAGTTCCAGGGCGTGTCCCCGGGCGCTGTGGACATCGTCGGCGAGCAGGAGACCGCGATGGTCTTCACGGACGCTCGCAAGTTCAAGACCATCCCCATCATCTACAAGGACTTCCTGCTGCACTGGCGGGACATCGAGGCGGCGCGCACGCACAACATGCCGCTGGATGTCTCGGCCGCCGCCGGCGCCGCGGCGCTGTGCGCGCAGCAGGAGGACGAGCTCATCTTCTACGGCGACGCGCGCCTGGGCTACGAGGGCCTGATGACGGCCAATGGCCGGCTCACCGTGCCGCTCGGTGACTGGACGGCGGCGGGTGGCGGGTTCCAGGCCATCGTCGAGGCCACGCGCACGCTCAACGAGCACGGCCACTTCGGCCCCTACGCCGTGGTGCTGTCGCCCAAGCTCTACTCGCAGCTGCACCGCATCTACGAGAAGACGGGCGTGCTGGAGATCGAGACCATCAAGCAGCTGGCCGCCGACGGCGTCTATCAGTCCAACCGCCTGCGCGGCGACTCGGGCGTGGTGGTGTCCACCGGCCGCGAGAACATGGACCTGGCGGTCTCCATGGACATGGTGGCCGCGTACCTGGGCGCGTCGAGGATGAACCACCCGTTCCGCGTGCTGGAGGCGCTGCTGTTGCGCATCAAGCACCCGGACGCCATCTGCACCCTCGAGGGCGCTCCCGCGGCTGCCGCCCGTCGGTAGTCCAGCCCCCCATGGCCAAGGTCCTGGTGATCGACGACGAGGTGAACCTGCGCAAGGTGCTCGCCGCCATGCTGCGCAGGGACGGCTTCGACGTCACCGTCGCGGAGAACGGTGAGCAGGGCCTGGCCGAGTTCAACAAGAACGGCGCGGACATCATCGTCACCGATCTGGTGATGCCCAAGGTGGGCGGCATGGAGGTGCTCGGCACCATCCGCGCCGCCAACCCGGACGTGCCGGTCATCATCATCACCGCGCACGGCACGGTGGACTCCGCCGTGGACGCCATCAAGGCGGGCGCGTTCGACTACATCACCAAGCCCTTCGATCAGGTGGAGCTGTCCTCCGTCGTCGCGAAGGCCGCCAAGACCAACGAGAGCGCCCGTCGCTCCGTGCGTCCGGACCTCAAGGCGCGCGCCGCCATCATCGGCGAGGCGCCGCAGATGCAGGAGGTCTACAAGGTCATCGACAAGGTGGCGGACACACCGTCGACGGTGCTCATCACCGGAGAGAGCGGCACCGGCAAGGAGCTCATCGCCACCGCGCTGCACGGCGCGTCCAGCCGCCGCGACAAGCCGTTCATCAAGATCAACTGCGCGGCCATCCCCGCCACGCTGCTGGAGAGCGAGCTGTTCGGCTACGAGCGGGGCGCCTTCACCGGCGCCGTCACCTCCAAGCCGGGCCGCTTCGAGCTGGCCGACGAGGGCACGCTCTTCCTCGACGAGATTGGCGAGATTCCCGTCGAGATGCAGGTGAAGCTCTTGCGCGCGCTGCAGGAGGGCGAGTTCGAGCGCGTGGGGGGCATCAAGACCACGCGCGTGGACGTGCGCCTGGTCGCCGCCACCAACCGCGATTTGCAGGCGGAGATCGAAGCGGGCCGCTTCCGCAAGGACCTGTACTACCGCCTCGCGGTGGTGCCGCTGTCCCTGCCGCCCTTGCGCGAGCGCCGCAGCGACGTGCTGATGCTCGCGCGGCACTTCGTGGAGAAGTACAACAAGCGCCTCAACAAGAAGATCGAGGGCATCACCGACGACGCCCTGGCGCTGCTCCAGGCGTACTCGTGGCCGGGCAACATCCGCGAGCTGGAGAACCTCATCGAGCGCGTCCTGCTGTTCGCGGACGGGCCGTTGATCACCGCCAAGGACCTGCCCGAGCCCATCCGTCAGGGAGCGGGCGTCCAGGCGAGCCCCACCTCGGCGCCCTCCCTGCCCGCCTTGGAGGTTCCCGCGGGCGAGGTGGGCCTGAAGGACATCGTCCGGATGAAGGCCGCGGAGTTGGAGCGAGACCTCATCGTCAAGAAGCTCGACGAGACGGGCGGCAACGTCACCCGCGCCGCGCGTCTCCTCCAGATCAGCCGGAAGTCCCTGCAGACGAAGATGAAGGAATTCGGTCTGCGAGACACCACGCCTGACGAGCAAGAGGACGGCCCCGAGGATTGACCCTCGGTTGGCGGAATTCCTCGTCGCGGGCGCTGGTTTCGCGCCCGCTCACTCTTTCCGATTCATGGAGCCAGCATGCGGCCGAACCTTCCCACCCTCGGTGCACCTCCGAAGCGGAGCCCCATCGGGCCCGTGGTCGCCGTGTCACTCATCCTCGGCGGCGCTGCCGGGGGCGTGTGGTGGTGGAAGCAGCGCATGGCCACCGCCACGCAGGAGGCCGCCGTCACCCAGGCCACCGCCGATGCCGCCGCCACGCCCGACGCGGGCGCCCTGGCCGCGGCGCCCACCGCCCCCGCCGCTCCCACCGACCCGGTGAAGGCCGCGGGCATGGAGCGCGCTTCCATGCGCATCGACGGGCCGCTGGAGACGGCGTTCGTCAACTCCGCGGGCGCGGACGTGGGCCCGGCGCTGGCGCAGGTGGTGACGCGCACGCTGGTGTGGTGGGTGGCCGTCCCCAACGAAATCCTCCGCGGGGACACCCTGGACGT
The DNA here is from genome assembly GCF_059738865.1 of Myxococcus sp. MH1. Lineage (NCBI taxonomy): Bacteria > Pseudomonadati > Myxococcota > Myxococcia > Myxococcales > Myxococcaceae > Myxococcus > Myxococcus sp. MH1. The sequence continues at coordinate 5,925,445 of NZ_AP026947.1, forward strand.
GCTCTTCCAGCGCCGCCCCAACGAGGAGCCGCTGGTGCACGCGGTGCGCTTCACCAGCGCGAAGCTGGGCAAGACGATGAGCGCCTACCGCTTCCAGGGCTCCGCGGAGAACACGGCGCGCTACTACCTGCCCTCCGGCGACGAGCTGGAGCTGCGGCTGGAGAAGTCCCCGCTGGACGACTACGAGCAGGTGACGTCGCTCCTGCGCGATGGCCGCCGCCACAAGGGCGTGGACTTCCGCACCCCGGTGGGCACGCCCGTCAAGGCGCCCTTCTCCGGCGTGGTGAAGCGCAAGAACTGGAACTGGAGCAGCAACGGCAACTGCCTGGAGCTGATTGAAACGGGCGGCAAGGGCCGCCGCGCGCTCTTCCTGCACCTGGACGAGGTGTCCAAGGACATCCAGGCCGGGACGCGCTTCAACGTGGGCCAGGTCATCGCGCGGAGCGGCAACACGGGCCGCTCCTTCGCGCCCCACCTGCACTACCAGCTCATGCAGGGCGAGGAGAAGGTCCTGGACCCCTTCGACCAGCACAAGACCTACCGCCGCACCCTGGCCGCCAACCACAAGACGGCCTTCGACGACGAGGTCCGCCGCCTGGAAGGGCTGCTCGGGACGTCCGTCGCGGGGAAGTAAAAGCAACCCGATTCTTGACACTCCTCCGACGGCGCGGCTAGCTGGAAGCCCCCCGGGCTTGCCGGAAGGCCCGGTCGTTTCGCCGTCGGAGGTCGGATGCACAGGCTTCGCGCCGTACTCGCCGCGCTGACGCTAGGCGCGCCGTTCGCCGCCAGCGCGGCGGATATCACCCGGATCGCCTCGTCCTTCGAGGACGATGACCCGTTCGATCTGTTCATCGACGTCGGGTTCGAACGCACCCAGACTCGCGCGAAGATCATCCGCGAGCAGCTCGCGCCGGTGGGGAGTGAACCCGGGCGCGGTGATGCCTCGGAGCTCTGGTACAAGGGCGTGGACGCCCGCCTCAACCTGAGGATGGCCGTCGGCCTCTACCGCGACCTGGAGCTGTCCTTCACGCTCCCGCTGGTGTTCCAGCAGAACGAGCGCTGGGACTTCACCTCCCAGTCGTCGCAAGAGACGTCCACCATCACCAACAACTGCATCAACCCGGACGGCTCCACCATCCCCGGGTGCCTCGACGACCCGCAGGCCAACGGCGTGCCCCTGTTCGGTATGCCGCAGGAGAGCTTCCGCGGCGGTCTGGGCAACCTGCACTTCGGCCTGGCCTACGCGTTCTTCAACCAGGACAAGGACGTCACCAAGCCCACGTGGATCGTCGGCATCGACTACGAGGCGCCCACGGCCAAGCAGCGGGACCCGAGCGTCGACACGACGAACTCGGACGACCGCGGCAACATCGGTGACCGCGTCCACAAGTACCAGCTCTACACGTCGTTCTCGCGGCGCATCGGCGTGGCCGAGCCGTACTTCAAGGCCAGCTACACCATCCCCGTGCGCGGTCCGGTCTTCTATTCGAACTGCGACCAGCGCGACGCGGATCCCGCCACCCTGGGTGCTCCCGCGAACTGCGGCACCGGGCCGTGGGACCGCAAGGAGACGGGCATCAAGGCGCCCAAGATGATGGGCATCCTCGCCGGCGTGGAGCTGGTGCCCTTCGACCGGCCGCAGAAGCACCAGAAGTTCACCCTGGACCTGCGCGCCATCGGCAACTACGTGGGCGCGGGCCGCTACCACAACGAGCTGAGCGCGGCGCTGCGCAAGCTGCTCACCTCGGAGGAGTACTTCCAGGTCGGTGGCATGCTCGGCGTCACCGCGAGCGCCTCGGAGTCCTTCAAGATCCGCGCGGGCGGCACGTTCCTCTACAACACGGACCACACGCTCACGAACGAGGAGCTGGGCAAGGACCTGGACGGCAACGGCGAGATCGACGCGAGCCTCGGCTCGCCCGAGCTCAACCCCACGTTCGACTGGCGCTACGACCTGGTGTCGCGCCGGTTCCGCGCCATCGGCAGCACGACGTTCCGCTTCGACCTGAGCGCGTCCTTCAACTTCTAGCGCCAGGGAAGTCCCCGGGAGACGCGGGCCTCGAGCACGCGCCTCCCGGTTCCGGACCACCTACTTCTTCAGCGACAACCCGAGTCGGTACACGTCCTGTCCCGACCACCCCGCCCGGCGGGCCAGCTCCGTGCTCAGGGCCTTGAGCTTGTCGCCTCGCGCGAGCCCGTCCTCGAGCGCCCGGCGCAGCTCCTCCTCGGACCAGCGCCGCTCCCCGGTGCGCCCCTCCACCAGCACCACCACCTCGCCCCGGGCCTCCTCCGTCGCGTAGCGCGCGGACAGCTCGGACAGCGGCGCGCGGATGAACTCCTCGTGCAGCTTCGTCAGCTCGCGTGCCACGCACGCCCTGCGGTCCCCCCACGCCTCCTGGAGGTCCTGGAGCGTCTCGCCCAGGCGGCGGGGAGACTCGTAGAGCACCAACGTGGCGGACAGCGAGGCCACCTCCTCCAGCATGGCCCGCCGCTCCGGCCCCTTGCGCGGCAGGAAGCCCAGGAAGTGGAAGCGGCCCGTGGGCAGCCCCGAGGCGCTCAGCGCCGCGACGAGCGCCGTGGCGCCCGGCACGGGCACCACCGTCAGCCCCCGCTCCAGCGCCTCCGCCACCAGCCGCTCACCGGGGTCGCTGATGGCCGGGCTGCCCGCGTCGGTGACGAGCGCGCAGTCCTCGCCCTCCCCGAGCCGGTCCAGGATGCGCCCGGCGCGCTGCCCCTCCGCGAACGCGGGCAGGCTCACCAGGTCCTTGCCGCCGATGCCGAAGTGGTCGAGCAGCACGCGTGAGTGCCGCGTGTCCTCACAGGCGATGAAGCGCACGGCGCGGAGCGTCTCCAGCGCGCGAGCAGAGATGTCACCCAGGTTCCCGATGGGCGTGGCCACCAGGTACAGCGTTCCAGCCATGACTTCCCTCACATGCCCGCATCGAAGGCGCCGGGGATGTGCTCCACGGTGGCCCGCTCGCCGCGCCCGACGACGGCTATCACATCGAAGCGCATCATCCGTCCCTGGAGCTCATGCGCGAAGAGATAGTGCAGCGCCGCCTTCACCACCCGACGCTGCTTCGCGAACGACACGGTGTGCGCCGGGTCTCCCCACACCGCCGTGGAGCGCATCCGCACCTCCACGAAGCACAGGAGCTCCTCGCGCTCGGCCACCACGTCCAGCTCGCCATACCGACAGAGCCAGTTGCGGGCTCGCACGCGCCAGCCCCGCTCCTCCAGGTACCGCACCGCCGCCGCCTCCGCCTCATCCCCATACTCCCGCCGCACCCCACGCCCCATCCCGCCCCCACTCCCACGCCCTCCTCCATGGAGGGCACCCGCCACATCGGACTACACGTTAACCGTGCCGTCCGACATCTGGGCGAAGCCGGGGTGTGACGTGACGTGGACCACCTGCGTGAGGGTGCCCAGGTGCTTGAGCATGCGGGCGATGAGCGGCAGCTTCACCTCGTCCATGCCCGCGAAGACGTCCTCCAGGACGAAGGGCCGCTTCACCCGCGCGCTCCCCTTCTCCACCACCGTCATCCGCAGCGCCAGGTAGTAGAGGTCCAGGTCCTTCGGCGGCAGCTCACCCACCGGCACGCGGCGCCCCGAGGCGAGCGCGAAGGCCCGCCCCTCCTTGTCCCACTCGACGCCCTGGTAGCGCCGGTCCGTGAGCGCGGTGAGGTACTGCACGCAGCGCTCCTTGAGCATCCCCTGCACGCTCAGCACATCCGTCGTGAAGATGTCCGCCGCCTGGGACAGCACGGCGGGAGACGGGTCCTCCAGCGGCTCCACGGGCGCGGGCGAGCCATCCGCCTGCGTCACCGGCGCGGGCGGGGCCTTGGCCAGGGTGATCGACTCCTTCACGCGCCCCAGCTCACGCTCCACCTCGCGGATGTCGCGCACGTAGGAGCCCTTGCGCGTCAGCTCCGCGTTGAGCGCGTCCATCTGCTCCTTGAGCGCCTGGCGCTGGGTGGACGCGGCCACGAACTCCGGGTCGGCCTCCACGGCCGCGAGCTGATCCTTCAGCTCCACCACCCGCGCGGCCAGCAGCTCCTTGCGCTCGAGCGCCGCGGGAATCTCGTCCAGGCTCTCCACGCCGAGCGCCTTCTGCGCCATGCGCACCGGCGCGGCCTCGGCCTCGAACTCCTCGTGGATCTTCTTCTCGCGCGCGTCGAAGCGCCCCTCCTTGCTGCCCTTGCGCGAGGCGCGCTGGAGCTCGTCCACGTAGCGCAGCGCCAGGAAGGCCGCGAAGCCGAAGGCCGGGATGTCCAGCAGCGCCAGGTAGCGGAACGCGCGGTGCACGCCGAGCCCCAGGCCCAACGACAACCCGAGGAACAACACGCCCACCACGATGCCCAACCAGAACATCCGGTCCTGCGTCAGCGGCTCCACCGCGTCCGGCACGTCCGCCGCGTCCGCGTCCCGGTCCGCGCCCAGCCGATTCAAAGCCTCGTCACGCCGGGACAGCGCCTTGGGATAGCGCTGCACGCGGTTGAGGATGTCCTGGGGCAGGCCGAGCGTCTGCGGCGTCGGAGCGGCCCGCCACGCGTTCTCCGCCTCGTGGATGGCCGCCTTGAGGCCCTCGGTGCCCTTGAGGCGCTGGTCCGCGTCGAAGATCTGCGACGACAGCCCATCCACCTTGAACTGGAGCTGATCCACCTCGCGCGCGGAGACGAGCTCCGCCTCGAGCGCGCGCACCTTCGCCTCCGCCGCGGGGATGTCCTCCGCCGCGGCCACCGAGGACGCGTTCGCCAGCGAGGGGAACTTGCCGGAGGTCTTCGGATCCGCCGCCTTCGCCGCGGCCTTGCGCGGACGCCGTGACGGCAGCTGCCCCGGCTGCAGACAGTAGAGCTGCTCGAAGCTCGTGCGCGGCGGCAGGCCCACCTGTCCGCGCAGGAACTGGTTCATCTCCGAGGCGTCCGACGACACCAGCTCCGGCTGCTGCGTCGTCTTGTTCATCCGGTGCAGCGTCCCGGAGCCACCCAGCTCGCGCAGCACGCGGTACGTGGCGCCGTCGATGCCCACGAAGGTCAGCGCGGCCTTGCCGGACTTCGCGCCCGGCGCGATGAAGGACGCATCCCCGCCCCGCCCGTCGGCGTAGAGCAGCGCGAGCAGCACGCCCGCGAAGGGACTCGCCTCCGCCGAGGGCGGCTTGAGGACGAGGTACCCGGCTTTCAGCGCGAAGCGGCCCGCGGCAGTGAATCCCCGGACATTCTGGACGGCGACCTCGACGAATTGCATGGCGCGTCCATGTTAGCGCGAATGAAAAAAGGAGCGCCCGGTATCGGACGCTCCTTCTCACGACGGCCCGAGGGCCGACGAGGACTCAGGGAATCAGGCCTTCGCGCCCTTGCCCTGGGTCGTGTCCGCCTCCTCCTGCACGTCCACGCGGGCGGCTTTGCCCTTGAGGTCGCGGAGGTAGAACAGACGGCTGCGGTTCACGCGGCCGCGCGAGAGGACCTCGATCTTCTCGTAGCGGGGGCTGTGCAGCGGGAAGATGCGCTCGACGCCGACGCCGAAGGACATCTTGCGCACGGTGAACGTGGCGCGGTGGCTGCCGGAGGTCTTCCGGATGACGGTGCCCTCGAACGCCTGAACGCGCTCCTTCTCGCCCTCCTTCACCTTCCAGAAGACGCGCACGGAGTCACCAGGACGGAACGAGGTGACGTCCTGGCGCAGGTACTTGGCCTCGACGTGCTGAATGGCGGCGTTACGCATTTCGGACTCCAGTGAAGCGGAAGCTGACGCGATGAGAACGCGTGAAAGAGCGGGCCGTACTAGCAGAGAGAGCGGTGTCGGACAAGCCCGCTGAGGCCCGACTCCCAAAGAACCCCCAGGGTTACAGCTCTTCCTCCCGTCGGGCCAGCAGTTTCTCGTCGGCCTTGGACAGGGTGAGGCGGGCGAACAGGTCCGGCCGTCGCTCGCGCGTGAGCACCAGCGACTTCCACCGGCGCCACCGGGCGATGCGCGCGTGATCTCCGGACTGGAGGGCCGCCGGCACCTCGACGCCCTGGAACACGGGCGGGCGGGTGTACTGGGGATGCTCCAGCGTCCCCTCCTCGAAGCTCTCCGACACCGAGGACGCCACGTTGCCCAGCACCCCGGGCACCAGCCGCGCCACCGCGTCCACCACCGCCATCGCGGCGATCTCCCCGCCAGTGAGCACGAAGTCCCCCAGCGACAGCTCGCCGTCCAGGTGGCTCATCACCCGCTCGTCCACGCCCTCGTAGCGGCCGCAGACCAGGATCAGCCCGGCGGTGTGCGCCACCAGCTCGCGCGCGGTGACCTGGGTGAAGGTCGCGCCGCGAGGGCTCATCAAGAGCACCTTCGCCCCGGGCAGTCGGGCCCGCGCCGCGCTGATCGCCGCGACCAGCGGCTCGGGCTTCATCACCATGCCCGCACCGCCTCCGTAGGGCGCGTCGTCGGTGACACGGTGCTTGCCCTCGGCGTACTCGCGGATGTCCGTCACGGTGGCGGACAAGAGGCCCTTCTCCTGGGCCTTGCCGAGGATGCTCGCGCCCAGGTAGCCGGACACCATCCCAGGGAACAGCGTGAGCAGCTCCACCGGATACGGCGGGCTCACGACTCGGACCCGTCCGGGGCGTCCTTGTCGGCGTCGCGCCGGCCGACCTCCACGTACTCGGGAGGACGGATCACGATGCGCTGGGCCGCCAGGTCCACCGTCGGGACGAACTCGTCCGCGAACGGCACCACCAGCTCCTGCCGGCCCGCGGCGCGGATCACCAGGTTCGGCACTTCACCGGTGGCCCAGATCTCCTCCACCTTGCCCAGCGGCGTCCCCGCCTCGTCCACGGCGGACAGGCCCAGGAGGTCTCCCTGGAAGAACTCACCCTCCTCGGGCGGCTCCAGGTCCTCGCGGAACACGAACACCGTGGAGCCCACCAGCCCCTCGGCCTCGGTGCGGGACTCCACGCCCTCGAAGGCGACGATGTCCTCCTTCGGCGTGGGGCGCAGGGACTCCAGCACCAGGTCCCGCTCCACGCCCGCACGGGTGCGGACGCGGACCCGGTCCACGGTGGAGAGCGTCTGCGAGCCCGGGTCGAACGGACGCACCGCCAGCTCGCCCCGCAGCCCGTGCGCGCGAGAGATGAAGCCCAGCTCCAGCAGGGGCTTCTGCGTCACCGCGACGCGTCCGGTGCGGCGGCGGGCGGCGTGCCGGCGGCGTTGCGGCGGTCGTCCAGGATCTCCAGCCGGACCTTCTGGCCAGACTTCTGGGCGGCGGCATTGAGCAGCGTCCGGAGGGCGTTCACGGTGCGCCCGTCACGGCCGATGACCTTGCCGACATCCTCGGGGGCGACCTTCAGCTCGTAGAGCCGTGCGCCGTCCACCTCGGAGATGCGCAGGCCCACCTGGTCAGGTTGATCGACCAGGGCCCGCGCCAGATACGTGAGGAGTTGCTCCACGTCCGCTCAGTAAAGCCGGTCGCGGATCAAGCCGCGGGGGTGGACTTCACGGCCTTCGCGTTGACCTTGATGAGGTCCGCGACGGTCTCGGAGGGGGTCGCGCCCGTCTTCAGCCAGTAGTTCAGCCGCTCCTCGTTGAACTCCACCTTGGGGGGGTTGAGGTTCGGGTCGTACGCGCCGACGGCCTCGATGAACTTGCCATCCCGCGGGTTGCGGGAGTCGGTAGCGACCACGTGGTAGTAGGGCTTCTTCTTGGCGCCCGCGCGGGCAAGACGGAGGACGACGGCCATGGAGTGCTCCAGCGAACAAGAAACGACGATGTAAACGGGGTGGCGCTCTTAACGCCGCACCCGCGGGATTGTCAAGGAAGCTCGGGACTTTATGTCGTGCTTTCGGCCGGAGTGGCCTCGCCACGATTCGCGAGCTGCCCGCAGGCCCCCGCGATGTCCCGGCCCCGATTCTTCCGGATGTAGGCGGCCACGTGGCCGTCCGACAGGATGGCCCGGAACTGCTCCGCCCGCTCTTCCGCGGTGGTGAGGAACCCCAGGCCAGGGTTCTCGTTGTAGGGAATCAGGTTGACCTTCGCCGGAATTCCCTTGAGCAGCTGGATGAGCCGGTGCGCGTCCTCATCGCTGTCGTTGAAGCCCTGGATGAGCACGTACTCGAAGGTGATGCGGCGGCCCTGGCGCAGCGGGAACTTGCGGCACGCGTCCAACAGCGCGGCGATGTTCCACTTGCGGTTGACGGGCATCGTCTTGCTGCGCTGCTCGTCCGTGCTGGCGTTGAGCGAGATGGCCAGCTTCACGTCCGTCTCCTGGCCGAAGCGCTCGATCATGGGGACGAGGCCGACGGTGGAGACGGTGATGTGGCGGTGGCTGAAGTTGGGCCCGTCCTCGGACTGGAGGATGGCGAGCGCCGTCTTGAGGTTCTCGAAGTTGTGCAGGGGCTCGCCCATGCCCATGAACACGAGGTTGCTCAAGGGACGCAGCGTCTCGTGGCCCTCGTTCTTGCGGACCTCGCGATTGACGGCGTGCACCTGCGCGACGATCTCGCTGGGCGTCAGGTTGCGCTTGAGCCCCATGGTGCCCGTCATGCAGAAGCCGCAGGCCATGGCGCAGCCCACCTGGGTGGACACGCACAGCGTCCGGCGGTCCTCGGAGGGCATGTAGACGGACTCGATGTAGCGCCCGTCGCGCGTCTTCCACCGGTACTTGATGGTGCCGTCGACGCTGCGCTGCTCCAGGTCCTTCACCAGCGGGATGATCTCCGCGGCGACCTTGAGCTTCTCGCGGAAGGCCTTGGACAGGTCCGTCATCTCGTCGAACGAGGTGGCGCCGCGCTGGTGCAGCCAGCGGTAGATCTGCGGGGCACGGAAGGCGCGCTCGCCCAGCTGCTCGGTGACGAAGCGGGTGAGCCCCTCCATGGACAGGCTGGCCACGTCCACGAGCTTCGCGGGAGCAGGCGCCGGCAAGGGCTCCGTGACGGGAAGGGTGGCGGTGGCGGAGGTCTCGGTCATCGTCGTCGCGCAGTGAAACGGGGGCCCGGGGGCGTCCCTTCCCACACCTGGGGTCGAGGTGTCAAAGGAGGCCCTGGTCGCCAGGTCGACACGGGAACGCACTCCCCTCCCCCAACCCTACGCATCCTCACACCGCCCCGCTCGAAAACCAACGGCCCGGGCCAGCCCCATGACGGGTGCCGACACCGGGCCGCGGGTCAGGAGCCCTTGGAAGGGCCCTGTCGCCTACTTCTTGGCGGTGTACTCGTACGGCTGGATCTCCGTCTCCCGGAAGAAGTACGCGATCTCGTTCTTCGCGTTCTCCAGGCTGTCGGAGCCGTGGACCGTGTTCTGGTCGATGCTGGTGGCGAAGTCCTTGCGGATGGTGCCCTCGGCCGCCTGCGCGGGGTTGGTGGCGCCCATGATGTCGCGGTTGCCCAGGACGGCGTTCTCGCCCTCGAGCACCATCAGGACGACGGGGCCGGAGATCATGAACTGCACCAGGTCCTTGAAGAAGGGCCGGGCCTTGTGGACCGCGTAGAAGCCCTCGGCCTCCTTCTGGGAGAGCTGCTGGAGCCGGATGGCGACCGGCTTCAGACCCTTCTCCTCGAAGCGGCTGATGATCTTCCCGATGACGCCCTTCTGCAGACCGTCCGGCTTGATGATGGACAGCGTACGCTCGATGGCCATGTGACTGGCTCCTTTTCCCTTTAAGGGGTGTTAGCGCTTCTTGGGGCCGCGCTTGACGGCCTCCTGGAGGGTGGTGCCCAGCTCGGCGGGGCTGGCGGCCATCAGGATGCCCGCGGCCTCCATCGCCTTGATCTTCTCCGTCGCCGTGCCCTTGCCGCCGGAGATGATGGCGCCGGCGTGGCCCATGCGCTTGCCCGGGGGCGCCGACTGGCCGGCGATGAAGCCGGCGATGGGCTTGGTGAACTCGCGGGCCACGTACTCCGCGCCCGCCTCCTCGGCGCTGCCGCCGATCTCACCGATCATGATGACGGCGTCCGTGTCCGGGTCCGCCTGGAACAGCTTCAGCACGTCCACGAAGTCGGTGCCGTTGACCGGGTCTCCGCCGATGCCCACGGCCGTCGACTGGCCCAGGCCCAGCTGGGTGAGCTGGTGCACCGCCTCGTACGTCAGCGTGCCCGAGCGCGACACCACGCCGATGCGGCCCGGCTTGTGGATGTGGCCCGGCATGATGCCGATCTTGCACTTGGCGCCGGGGGTGATGACGCCAGGACAGTTCGGGCCGATGAGGCGCACGCCCGGCTTGCCCTGCAGGTAGCGCTTGGCGCGCACCATGTCGAGGACGGGGATGCCCTCGGTGATGGTGATGATGAGGGACACGCCCGCGTCGGCGGCCTCCATGATGGAGTCGGCGGCGAACGGGGGCGGGACGAAGATGACGGACGTGTTCGCGCCCGTCTGCTTCACGGCGTCGGCGACCGTGTCATACACGGGAACCTTGCCCTCGAACTGGGTGCCGCCCTTGCCCGGCGTCACGCCGGCCACGAGCTTCGTGCCGTACTCCAGCATCTGCTTCGAGTGGAACGAGCCCGCCGAGCCGGTGATGCCCTGGCAGAGGACCTTCGTGTTTTCGTTGACGAGGATGCTCATGGCGCTCCTTAAGGTGTGGGCAATGAAGCGCGCGGACTACTTCAGCGCGGCGACGGCCTTCTCGGCCGCCTGACGCAGGTTGTCCGCCGGGGTGATGGCGAGGCCGGAGTTGCTGAGCAGCTGCTTGCCCAGCTCCACGTTGGTGCCTTCCAGGCGCACCACGAGCGGGACCTTGAGCTGGACCTCCTTCGCCGCGGCGATGATGCCCTCGGCGATGACGTCGCACTTCATGATGCCGCCGAAGATGTTGACCAGCACCGCCTTCACCGCGGGGTCGGCCAGGATGAGCTTGAAGGCCGCCGTCACCTTCTCCTTCGTCGCGCCGCCGCCCACGTCCAGGAAGTTGGCCGGCTCACCGCCCACCAGCTTGATGGTGTCCATGGTGGCCATGGCCAGACCCGCGCCGTTCACCATGCAGCCGATGTTGCCATCGAGCGCGATGTACGCCAGGTCCCACTCCTTGGCCTGCGTCTCGCGCGCCTCCTCCTCGGCGAGGTCGCGGTACTCGAGCAGGTCCTTGTGCCGGTAGAGCGCGTTCTCGTCGAAGGTCACCTTCGCGTCGAGCGCCACCACGCCGCCATCCTTCAGGATGACCAGCGGGTTGATCTCCACCAGGGACGCGTCCGTCTCCACGAACATCTTGTAGAGCGCGGTGCAGAACTGGACGAACTTGTTCACCGTCGGGCCCGTCAGGCCCAGGCCGAAGGCCAGCTTGCGGCCCTGGAAGTCCAGGAAGCCCACCGCCGGGTCCACCGTCTCGCGGAGGATCTTCTCCGGGTGCTTCTCCGCCACTTCCTCAATCTCCACGCCGCCCTCGCGGGACGCCATGAAGGTGACGCGGCTGGTGGCGCGGTCGAGCGTCACGCCCAGGTACAGCTCCTGGCCGATGTCGAGACCCTGCTCGATGTAGACCTTGTGGACCGTCTGGCCCTCGGGCCCGGTCTGGATGGTCTTGAGCTTCATGCCAAGCATCTGCTTGGCCAGCTCCTTCGCCTCGGCGGGGCTCTTGGCGAGCTTCACGCCGCCGCCCTTGCCACGACCACCGGCGTGGATCTGGGCCTTCACCACCACGACGGGCGTGCCGAGCGTCTTCGCCGCGGCCTCCGCGTCGTTGGGCGAGAGCGCGAGGATTCCCTTCGGCGTGGGCACGCCGTACTTCCGGAAGATTTCCTTGCCCTGGTACTCGTGGATCTTCATCGAGGCTCCATGTGGAGACGAGGGGGACGACCCCTTACAGGCGTCAGCGCGTCGCCCTCATTGCGCAGAAACCGACGGATGGCAAGGCCGTTTGACCCGACAGGCACCGCGGTGCGGCACGGTGTGGACCGCTGATAACCAGGAATGTCCGGGCAGATGAGGCGCCCTTCACCGCGCCCCTGCCCCTGGAACGTCAACAGCCCCGCCCGGGCTCCACGAGGGAGACCGGCGCGGGGCCGAGGACACGGCGGAGCGCCCGCGCGAGCGTCACCCTGGACCGCTGTGGCCCTTCTTCTCCTCCTCCTGCGAGAAGAGGTCCTTGATGACCAGCTTGGTCACCTGGCGGTTCATCATCGCGATGGAAGTGGTGAGGGGGATCTCCTTCGGGCAGACCTTCACGCAGTTCTGCGCCTTGCCGCAGTCCTGCACGCCGCCGGGGCCCATGAGCGCGCGCACGCGCTCCTCGGAGTTGAGCTTGCCCGTGGGGTTCATGTTGAACAGGCGGGCCTGGCTGATGGCCGCGGCGCCCACGAAGTCGTTGCCCAGGGTCACCTGCGGGCACGCCTCCAGGCAGCTGCCGCACGTGATGCACGTGGACAGCACGTACATGGTGGACTGGTCCACCGGGGACTGGCGCGGGCCGGGGCCCAGGTTGTGCGTGCCGTCCGTCGGGATCCAGCCCTTCACCTTCTTGAGGGCCTCGAACATGCGGCTGCGGTCCACGGCCAGGTCCCGGACCACCGGGAACTTGCTCATGGGCTCCAGCGTGATCGGCTGCTCCAGCTTGTCGATGAGCGCCGAGCAGGCCATGCGCACGCGGCCGTTGATGTTCATCGCGCAGCTGCCGCAGACCTCCTCGAGGCACGCGGCGTCCCACACCACCGGCGCAACCTTCTTGCCCTCCACGGTGACGGGGTTGCGCTGGATCTCCATCAGGCACGAGATGACGTTGGCGCCCTTGCGATACGGGACCTTGAACTCCTCGTAGTGGCCCGGCTGGTTCGGATCATCCTGCCGCCAGATGCGGAAGGAGATGGTTTGGCTGCTGACGGCGCCTGCCTGTGCGGTGTCCATGTCGCTCGACCCTTCGCTTCCAAGTCAGTTACGGGGGCCCGCGCGATTCAGGCGCGGGCACGCCCAGAAAGTTCCCCGGTGCCTTACGCGTACCAGCGCGGCTCGGGCTTCAGCACGGGCGTCGGCACATCCTCGTAGGAGATGTTCGGCCCCTGCTCCGCGTACTTCGCGATGGTCGTCTTCGCCCACTTGTCGTGGCGCGCCTGCCACAGCGCCATCCAGGCGGGATCGTCGTTGGGATCCTTCGTCTTCGGCTCGGGCAGCGAGAAGTCCGGCTTGTAGTGCGCGCCGCGACTCTCGTCGCGCAAGAGCGCGCTCGTGGCGATGACCTCGCCCAGCTCCAGCATGTTCCAGAGCTGGTTGACGAACGACATCGAGCGGTTGGACGAGTTGCCCGTGTCCAGCACGTTGACGCTCTTCCAGCGGCCCTTGAGCTCGCGGATCTTCTCCACCGTCTTCTTCAGGCGGTCGTTGTAGCGCACGACGGTGCAGTTCTCCGTCATCACGTCGCCCAGTTCCTGCGCCAGGCCGTACGGGTTCTCCGGGCCCGCCATCTTCTTGATGGTGGCGAACCGGTCCTCCCAGTAGCGCCTGGCGTCCTGGAAGTACTTCTCCGGCATGGCCGCCGCGCTCGTCGTCTGGCTCTTGGCGAAGGACGCCATGGCCGGGCCGCCGATCATCCCCGAGTAGATGCAGGAGAGCAGCGAGTTGGCGCCCAGGCGGTTGCCGCCGTGGAACGCGTAGTCCGCCTCGCCCGCGGCGTACAGGCCCGGGATGTTGGTGGACTGGTTCTTGGGGCTGCCCTCGAGCGGCGTGAGCGTCTTCGAGTCGGCCTCGAACGTCACGTACAGGCCGCCCATCGAGTAGTGCATGCCCGGGAAGATGACCATCGGCGTGACGCGCGGATCATCTCCGACGAACTTCTCGTAGATCTCCATCACGCCCTTGATCTTGGCGTCGAGCGTCTTGGCCGGGATGTGCGTGACGTCCAGGTACACGCCGTCGCGCCCGCCGACGCCCAGGCCCAGGTCGCGGCAGACCATGAAGATCTCGCGCGTGGCGACGTCGCGGGGGACCAGGTTCTTGTACTTGGGGTACTTCTCCTCGAGGAAGTACCAGCGCTCGCTCTCCGGGATGTCCCGGGGCCCGCGCGTGTCGCCCTTCTTGCGCGGCACCCAGACGCGGCCACCCTCGCCGCGCACCGACTCGCTCATCAGGCGCAGCTTGTCCTCGCCCGGAATCGACGTCGGGTGCACCTGGATGAACTCGCCGTTGGCGTAGATGGCGCCCTCCATGTAGGCGCGACCCGCGGCGGTGCCGGTGTTGATGATGGAGTTGGTGGAGCGACCGAAGACGATGCCCGGGCCACCCGTGGCGAGGCACACGGCCTCCGCCGGGAAGGTGCGGATCTCCATGGTCCGCAGGTCCACGGCCACGCTGCCGATGCAGCGGCCGCCCTCGTCCTTCACCGTGCCGAGCCACTCCCAGTACTCGTACTTGGTGACCTTGCCCTCGGCCTCGTAGCGGCGGACCTGCTCGTCCAGCGCGTAGAGCAGCTGCTGGCCCGTCGTGGCGCCGGCGAAGGCGGTGCGGTGGTGGAGCGTGCCGCCGAAGCGGCGGAAGTCCAAGAGGCCCTCCGGCGTGCGGTTGAACGTCACGCCCATGCGGTCCAGCAGGTAGATGATGCCGGGGGCCGCGTAGCACATGCCCTTCACGGAGATCTGCTCGGCCAGGAAGTCGCCGCCGCGCAGCGTGTCCTTGACGTGGATCTCCGGGTGGTCACCCTCTCCCTTGGTGTTCACCGCGCCGTTGATGCCTCCCTGCGCGCAGACCGAGTGAGAGCGCTTCACCGGGACGAGCGAGAGCACATCCACCTGGTGGCCCGCCTCCGCGAGCTTGATCGTCGTCATCAGCCCGGCGAGACCGCCGCCCACCACTGTGAACCGCGCTGCTGCTGCCATCATCGTCTCCTTGACCGCCGGATCCAGGGCGCCTGCCGTCAGCCGGCCCGCCACAACCGGCGCGCCACGCTCCGGACATCTCCGTGCGAGTTCTACAGGCTAGTTAACTTGCTGGAAGCACGCCGCAACGGCGGCGAGAAACTCGATAAGCCCGCGTCATTCGCGGCATCAGCCAAGAAGCCCGCCGGGGGTCCCCGACGGGCTTCTGACTGGAACGGCCTACAGCTTGACGGAGTCGACCGTCTTCTTGACCGACTGGAAGGACTTCTCCAGCTCGGCCTTCTCGGCGTCGTTCAGGTCGACGGTGATGACCTTCTCGATGCCGCCCGCGCCGATCTGCACGGGGGTCCCGAAGAAGTAGCCGTTGATGCCGTACTGGCCCTTGAGCAGGGCCGCGCCCGGCAGGATGCGCTTGCGGTCGAAGATGAAGCTCTCCGCCATGGCGATGGAGGAGGCCGCGGGCCCGAAGTAGGCGCTGCCCGTCTTGTACAGGCCGACCAGCTCCGCGCCGCCCTCGCGGGTGCGCTTGACGATGGCGTCCAGCTTGTCCTTCGCGATCAACTCCGTGAGGGGCACGCCGCCCACGGTGCTGTGACGCACCAGGGGCACCATGTCGTCGCCGTGGCCGCCGAGCACCAGCGCCTCCACGTCACGGATGGAGCAGCCGAGCGCCTCGGCCACGAAGCACTTGAAGCGGCTGGTGTCCAGCACGCCCGCCATGCCCACGACCATGTTGTCCGGCAGGCCGGCGATCTTGTGGAGCGCGAACACCATCGCGTCCAGCGGGTTCGCCACGTTGATGACGAAGGCGTTGGGGGCGTGCTGCTTGATGTTGCCCGCCACGTCCGTCATGATCTTGAGGTTGATCTCCAGCAGGTCCTCGCGGCTCATGCCCGGCTTGCGGGGCATGCCGGCCGTGATGATGATCACGTCCGAGCCAGCGACGTCCTTCCAGTCCGTGGTACCGGTGACGCGGCAGTCGTAGCCGTCCACCGCCGCCAGCTGGTTGATGTCCAGGGCCTTGCCCTTGACCAGGCCTTCGGCCGCCGGGATGTCGTACAGGAACACGTCACCGAGCGACTTCTGCACCGCCAGCAGCGCGAGGTTGCCGCCGATCTGCCCGCCACCGATGAGGCCAATCTTCTTCTTGCGATTCTGAGCCATGGCTTCGCCGTCTCCCAATTCCCCGCGAGGGGACTACATGTGCTTGATGATGGCCTGACCGAACTCGGAGCACTTCACCTCGGTCACCCCGGACTGCCCCTCCTGCTTCATCAGGCGGGCGAAGTCGTACGTCACCGTCTTGGCGGCGATGGCGCGGTCCATGCCCTGGATCATCAGGTCCGCGGCCTCGTGCCAGCCCAGGTGCCGGAACATCATCTCACCAGAGAGGATGACCGAGCCCGGGTTCACCTTGTCCTGGTCCGCGTACTTGGGCGCCGTGCCGTGCGTGGCCTCGAACACCGCGTGGCCCGTGACGTAGTTGATGTTGCCGCCCGGGGCGATGCCGATGCCGCCCACCTGCGCCGCCAGCGCGTCCGACAGGTAGTCGCCGTTGAGGTTCAGCGTGGCGATGACGTCGAACTCGTCCGGACGCGTGAGCACCTGCTGCAGCGTGATGTCCGCGATGGAGTCCTTGATGACGATCTTGCCGGCGGCCACGGCGGCCTTCTGCTCGGCGTTGGCGGCCTCCTCGCCCTTGGCGGCCTTCGTCACCTCCCACTGGTCCCACGTGTAGACCTTGTCACCGAACTCCCGGGCGGCCAGCTCGTAGCCCCACTTGCGGAAGGCGCCCTCGGTGAACTTCATGATGTTGCCCTTGTGGACCAGCGTGACGCTCTTGCGCTTGTGGTCCACCGCGTACTGGATGGCCGCGCGGATGAGCCGATCGCTGCCCTCCTTGGACACGGGCTTGACGCCCAGGCCGATGTCCGACGGGAAGCGGATCTTCCCGAACTCCTTCGGGAACTCCTGCTTGAGCAGGGACAGGAACTTCGCCGCCGCGGGGCTGCCGGCCTCGAACTCGATGCCCGCGTAGATGTCCTCCGTGTTCTCACGGAAGATGGTCATGTCCACCTTGTCCGGCGACTTGACCGGGCTGGGCACGCCCTTGAAGTAGCGCACGGGGCGCAGGCAGACGTACAGGTCGAGCAGCTGGCGCAGCGCCACGTTCAGCGAGCGGATGCCGCCGCCCACCGGCGTCGTCAGCGGGCCCTTGATGCCGACCAGGTAGGTGCGGAAGGCCTCGACCGTCTCGTCGGGAAGCCAGTTGTTGACCTGCTTGAAGGACTTCTCGCCGGCGAGGACCTCATGCCAGGCGATCTTCTTCTTGCCCTTGTAGGCCTTCTCCACCGCGGCGTCGAACACGGCCTGGGACGCGCGCCAGATGTCGCGGCCCGTGCCGTCGCCCTCGATGTAGGGGATGATCGGATGGTCCGGCACGGACAGCTTGCCGTTCTGGAGGGTGATCTTCTCGCCGGAAGTCGGGGGAGCCATGGACGTACTCCTGGAAGGTGTGGCCGTGTAAGAATTGGCGCGGGATAGTCGAGAACCCGCCCCCCTCCCGTCAAGGAGTTTGGCCGCTCCTCCAGGTTGCAGGACTTATCGGACCCAGCGGCGCCGCATGCGCTGGGGCATGCGCGCCAGGCCTGGAGGACCGCGCCTGCGCACCGACCTACCAGCAGGCGAGGCCCGGCGCGGGAAGCTCCACCGTCACCGTGAGGCCCTCGCCATCGCCGCGCTCCACGCCGAGCGCCCCGCCCACGGACTCCACCAGCTCCCGCGCCCGGGCGAGCCGACGATGCGCGGGCCCCACCAACATGGGCGACAGGAACACCGCCTGGAGCTCGCGCGCGGACAGCCGCGCCGCGGACGTCACCACCTGGAAGCGCGGCGGCTCGTCGCCGAAGTCATCCGGCGCGTCCAGCACCACGCGCACACTTCCCTCCCCCGCGTGGTCCGCCGCGTGCGACAGCAACAGCAGCAACACCTGCCGTGTACGTCGCGCCCCTGTCCGCGCCAGAACGGTTTCCCCTGGAAGTTCCAGTTTCACTTCGATGCCGTGGATTCTTCGCGTGGCTTCCAGCAATTCCAGGGCTTCTTCCATGAGCGCCGCGACCTCCACTTGCTGGGAATCCGGACCCTCCACCGACGCCAGCAAGGCCCTCGGGGAAGCAGCCTGGGGCGCCGCCCCGGCTTCACCCGACGTCCTGTCCACCCAATCCCGCGCCGCGCTCATGCCGCACCTCGTCCCGTTGGCCCTACAGAGGGACTTTACTGGCGGAATCCGACGCGCTCCATTTCACTACGAGAAAGTACGCAGGGCGTGGTTGACTGGAGACATTACAGCTTCGCGACATCTTGGCCGTGCCGTTGTCGGGTGCTGGGCATGCAGTTCGTGAAACTTGGAGAAATGGCCTGTCACGGTTGACCCAGTGCCCTAGATTCCGGCCTTGACGAAAACAGCAAGGCTGCACAAATTCGATTTGACTGTTCCTCTCGACTCCGTATGATACGGACCCATAGCGAAATGCCGCCCACCGCAGCACCGCTGGAGCAGGGAGGAACTGTTGTGCTTGCAACTTCGCCATCCGCATCAGGCGTTCCTCACTACCGGAGAAGGGGGCTCCTGGACATGGAAGGGGGAAACCCGCTCTCCGACCGGCGGACGGTCGAGTTCGATAGCCGCGACGCATTCATCAATGTGATTCCGCTGCCGCCAGCGGAAGCCGCGCTGGACGACTCGGGCTATTCGCTGCACGGCCGGGGCGCCAACGCCATCACGTGCTCGCTGGGCACGCTGGACGCGACGCTGGGTGAGGTGACGCGACTGAGCCCCACCGTGGTCTGGGTGATGCCGCGCGGTCCCGTGACGCACACCGAGGGCCCCACCCTGCCCGTCTTCCTCAAGGGCCGTGGGCTCACCATCGGTCCCCTGGTCGGCGCGTTCATCCGCGCGGACGCGGAGACGGCGAGCGCGCCCGTCGGCCTTCAGCTGGTGGGCGTGACGGTGGAGCAGGGCCGGCAGATCCTCTCCCTGCTGGCGGACGCGCTGAAGAACGGCGTGGCGGAGCCGGCGGCGTCGGTGTTGCCGGTGCAGGACACCATCGAGCAGGCCGAGCGCATCCGCTCCATCCTGGTGGCCATCTGCGCGTCCGGGAACAACGGCGTGCTGCGCCGCAAGGGCCGCTCGGTGCGCATGGTGCTCGAGCGCTTCAACACGGCGACGTCGCAGCTGGAGTGGCGCTCCGAGGAGCCCGTCACCGAGTGGGGCGAGGCGCCCTTCGACGTGGACGTCATCGGCTACAACAGCGCGTACCGCATGCGCCTGGACGGCGGCAGCGGCGACGGCGAGCGGCTCTACACGCAGCTGCCCACGCGCATCTCCCGCATCCGTCACCGCTGGCACCGCCGCGTCCCCGCCCCCGCGGGCGCGAACGTGCGCTTCCATCACCCGCTGTGGCGGGAGCTGGGCGAGCTGCAGCGCGACGTGGTGGACCTGTCGTTCTCCGGCCTGTGCCTGCGCTGCAAGCCCGAGGACCTGATGTTCCCCGGCCTGCTGCCGCCGCACATCGAGCTGCAGACGGGCGAGGGCCAGACGCTGACGTTGCGCGGGGAGATCCGCTACGTCACCAGCCCCCGCGCGGATGGCTACATGCTGTGCGGCCTGAGCGTGCAGCCCTACTCCGTGGACGAGGCGCGCTGGGTGCGCTTCGTGTCGCAGACGACGTCCCCCGCCACTCGCACCAGCGAGAACATGGAGGACGGGCTGTGGGATTTGTTCACCCGCTCGGGCTTCTTCAGCCTCGCGGGCAAGACGTCCGAGGAGTTCGAGGAGCAGCGGCTGGCCTTCCGGAGCATGGCCAAGCGCGGCGCGGAGATTCCGCAGCTGTTCTGCCAGGCGGTGTGGCCGTCCGAGCGCGGCCCCGAGGCGACGCTGTCCTTCATGAAGCCCTACCGCCACGCGTGGATGGGGCACCAGGTCGCCAAGCGTCCCGGCAAGCCGCCCCCGAGCGTGCAGGAGCCGGGGCAGATCATGCGCGACTTGTACGTGCGCACCTTCGAGCATCCGCAGAGCGACCCGGACTTCCGCTGGGTGGTGGCCTACGTGGAGGCGCTCAACCCGTGGATCGCCAAGGCGCACGTGCGCTACGCCGAGCGGCAGATGGAGACGGGCCAGGGCCTGGCCTTCACGCGCAAGGTGCACATGCTGGACGTGTACACGCACGAGCAGACGGGCCGCGCGCACGAGGGCATCCAGATTGGCCTCGCGACGGCGCAGGAGCTGACGCTGCTGGCGGACACCATCGCGCGCACCCGCCCCGCCTGCTACGTGGACGCGCTGGACTTCACGCGCGAGCGCATCGACATGCGTCCGGTGCAGGCGCGCTGGAAGCAGTTCAATCTCGAGCGTGAGCGGGAGATCCTGGTCGCGCGGCGCAACGGAGTCCCCGTGGCCGCGACGGTGCTGGAGCTGGGTCAGCGGGGCACGAACCTGTACTGCCTGCTGGACATGGCCCGCCTGTTCCCGCTGACCGAAGAAGGACCGTCCACCTATGTCGCATTGGTGGACGCCGCGCGCCGGTGGTACGCGGCGCGCCGCCGCACCTCGTTCCACTTCCTATGTGAGGACGAGGGGGGGGATTACGTGCAGGAGGCCGGCATCCACGGAGGGCCCGATCCCTACATGTGGATCATCTCCTCCAAGCTGATTCCGGACTTCCTCGAGCACATCAGTGAGCTGACCATCGGGCGCCGCGGCGCCCACAACCCTCGCTAAACGCCCCAGAGGTAGACACATGAGCAAGCAATTCGTGGAGCAGAACTATGTTCCGCACGTGGCCCCCGTGCGCGAGCGCCTCAAGACGTCCCCCGCCCTGAAGGCGCTGCTGGATCCCAACGTGGACCCGGCGCTCGTGGAGGGCTTCCTCATCCAGCTCAACTCGCTGGGTGTCTACATGACGGAGCCGGTGGACAAGTGGATCCGCCGCGCGGGCGAGGCCTCCGTGAAGATGGGCCTCAAGGACGTGGGCGAGAAGCTCATCACCCACGCGAAGCACGAGGAGGGCCACCACCTGATGATGATCGAGGACACCAAGAACCTGGTGGCCCGGTGGAACTCGCGCCGCTCTCCGCAGCTGGACGTGAACGCGCTCTTGAGCCAGACGCCCACGCAGGCGATGGTCGAGTACCGGAAGATCCACGAGGACACCATCGTCGGCGAGATGCCGGCGGCGCAGGTGGCCATCGAATATGAAATCGAGAACCTGTCCGTCGTGTTCGCGCCCGGGCTGATGGAGCAGGCCAAGCGCGTCTGTGGCGAGGACATCATGGAGGCCATGTCCTTCGTGAAGGAGCACGCGGAGCTGGACGTGGGCCACACCGCGCTCAACGAGGTCATGCTCGGCAAGCTGCTGGACCAGGTCCCGGAGAAGACCGCGGTCATCGGCAAGACGGGCGCGCAGGCGCTGGACATCTACCTGCGCTTCATGGGCGACTGTGTCGAGCGCGCCCAGCAGATGATCAAGCCCGCCGCGGCTTGAGGTCCCACCGGGGCCCGCTCGGAAGGCGAGCCCCGCTCAGTCATGCCCGGGGGCGTCACGGGCCGAGGAATCGGCCTGGGCGCCCCGTCGTGTTCCACCGACCTACCCCGCGCGACGCACCACCGCGTCCGCCGTGCGCGCGCGCGGACGGATGCGTCCACGCAGCGAGCGGCGAAGCCCCTCCAGCTCCGGCCCCGTCGCCGTGCCGAACACGTAGCGGTCCGGGCGCAGCACCACCACGTCCTTGCCGTGGCGGGCGAACCACGCGACCAGCCGGCCCTCCGTGTCCACGAGCGCCTCCGGCGGAGGCTCGCCGATGCGCTCCGCGGAGAGCACGGTCCACGCACGCGCGCCCAGCTCCGCCGCCAGCGCACGGGCCTCCCGCTGCAGGTCCTGCGAGGCGCCCGGCCGCGTGAGCACGACGAAGCCATCGCCCAGCACGTGGTCCAGCAGGACCCGCTGCCCCTCGAGCACCTCCACGCGCGGCTGCGGGAAGTAGGTGCCCTCCGGCGCGGCCTTCTTGCGTCGCGCGCCGAGCAGGAACCCCTGCTCCAGCGCGAAGACGGGCTTCACCTTGAACTGGCGGATGAACTCCCCGGTGACGGGCAGGCGGTAGAGGAGCTGGATGAGCGCGTTGCGCACGCGCGAGAGCACCTGGCCTCCGGACATCATCACCCGGCCCATGGCGTCCGAGCTCTTGATGACCTCGGCCACGTGGCCGCGCCGCTCCTGCTCGTACGTATCCAAGAGCGAGTCGTCCGCCGAGCCGTCCAGCACCCGCGCCAGCTTCCAGGTCAGGTTCGCCGCGTCGCGGAAGCCCGCGCACAGGCCCTGGCCCAGGAACGGCGGCATCAGGTGCGCGGCATCCCCCATCAGGAAGGCGCGTCCCACCCGCCAGCGGTCCACCAGGCGCGAGTGGTACGAGTGGACGTTGATGGAGCGGATCTTCACCGTCGACGGGTCGATGTACGGCGCGATGAGCGTGCGCACGTGGTCCGGCTGCCGCACCGCCTCCAGGTCCGCGTCCGGGTCGACGATGATGTCGAAGCGCATCTCGTCCCGCGCGGTGCGCGCGATGAACCCGCGGCGCTTCGGGCCACACAGGTAGCTGGTGTAGTCGGGCTCCGGCGACGACGTGCTCACGGTGATGGCGAGCGCGTGCTCCAGGCCCGTGGTGCCCTCGAGCTTCAGGCCCAGCTTGCGTCGGATGGGGCTGTGCGCGCCGTCGCACGCGAGCAGGTAGCGGGCGCGGACGGTGAGCACCCGCTCGCTGGCGAGCTCGCGCACGCGCACCGTGAGGCCCTCTGCGTCCTGCACGAAGGATTCGACCTCGTGGCCCTGCCACAGCTCCACGTGCTCGAAGCGCGCCATGCCCTTGCGCAGCATCGCCTCCATCCGCGGCTGCTGGAAGAAGGTGGCCACGTCATGCCCGTAGGGGCGGTCCAGCTTCGTGAAGTCCACCTCCGCGAGCACGCGCAGGCGGTCATCCAGGTAGCGCAGCGTCTTGCAGGGATGGAAGCCCGGCCCCAGCTCTCCCTCCAGGCCCGCGGACTGGAAGATGCGCTGCGCCTCGTCATCCAGGCTGATGGCGCGCGACTGGGCATGCGCGGACAGCTCCTTCTCCACGATGAGCGTCCTGACGCCCTGCAGTCCGAGCAGGTTGGCCGCCATCGCTCCGACCGGTCCACATCCCACGATGATGACATCAACAGTTTCTGGAGCCACGTCCGCCCTCCGGGTCGTCTCGTTGTTGAGCTGCCTTTGATGATTCATCCCCCAGGCCATGGCTGGAATTATCAGCGGGCCATTCACCCTCGCTCTCGCGCGGTCCCCTCACGCGAGTGGACTCCAGAAAGGCGCCGCCGTCGCGTTTTCACTCGGCCCACGCAAACAATGCGGCCCCGAGTCCTCGCCAACTCCACCGGCGAGCGTGCGACCCATCCCGTCACCCCCACCCCGTGCCTCTCGATTCAAAGAACGCCCCGGGGAAAATTCCTTGCATGTTTGAGTTTCACCCCTCGGCGAGCCTCTGGAATCAGCCCCTGGGTGTTCGCGGTTGCAGGCGGGGGTGCACTCCCCACCCGGTGGGTTCCCGCGAGGAGTCAAGGTGGGCAGACATTCTTTGCGGACTTCAACATTGCACTCACACCGAATCACAGTTGTCGAACGGCAGAAGGAATCGCTGTCGGAAACACCGCATTGACGTCGTGGGCAACGCGCGGCGTCGTGCATTCGGAGATCGCCAGTGGTTAGGTGGCGCTTCCCCCTCACGCGTGGTTCGCGAAGGAGCAGTTCCATGGAATGGCTCGAATTCTCCCGTTGGTCTCCCGAGGTGGAGCGTCAGCTCGCGCAGCAGGCGGCGCGGCTGGGCGACACGGCGGCCCGCGGAGCCTCCCTGACCCGGCGGGTCCGGATGAGCGCCACGGTGGCGGCGGCGTACCGCTTGAGCGCGATGCTCCGCGAGTATCCGCGCACCAACCCCTGGGGCCACCCCGTCTCGGAGTCCTGAGCCCCAGGCGGGGCCGCCGTGAGCCCCGGGGCTCCGGCACCTCGTGATGCTCGGGACACACCCTGCTCCACCGTCGACGGTGAGCGCATGAAGGGCCCTCGAGGGCTCCATGCCCGCATCCCTCCGGTGGAAACGACAGGGACCTCGCGGTTCGCCGCGCACTTGATTGACCTGTCAATCCACGGTGGCTCCTCCTCCCGCGTATCGGCGGGCTGGTTCCGGTCCTTCGCCCGGGGTATTGCTCCCCTCCCACTTCGAGTGCCGCGCCTCGTCGCGGTCCTGGTGTGCGGAAGAGGACGTCGGTGGGTACCCACACACGCAGCCCTGGCCTCGCAGCGCGCCCCGAGACGGCGCTGACGCGACTTGTCCCCTGGGCGGGGGCGCTCCTGGGGGTGCTCTGGTTCATCGCGCTGGGCGGCGCGCGGGCGCTGGACCCCACATCTCTGGAGTGGTTGGGATGGGGGGACTGGGCGCAGCACGTGCTCGGCTGGTGGTTCTTCCGTGAGGCCCCCTGGGGTTTTCCCCTCGGCAGGACCCCCGGCTACATGGCGCCGCTGACCACCACGGTAGGCTTCACGGATTCGAATCCGTGGCTCGCGCTGGCGTTCAAGCCCTTCGCGGGCTGGCTGCCCCAGGACTTCCAGTTCATCGGGCTGTGGCTCGTGTCGTGCCTGGCGCTCCAGGGGTTCATGGGCGTCAAGCTGATGGCCGTGTTCACGTACCGGGCCTCGCATCAGCTCCTGGGGGCCGCGCTGTTCGTGCTCGCGCCGGTGCTTGTCTTCCGATTCGAGCACGACACGCTCTGCGCGCACTGGATGCTGACGGCCTTGCTGTGGCTGCACCTGCGTCCGCGGCCGGATGCGCGAAGTGCGTGGCGGACGCTGCGCGAGGTCCTGCTCATCAACGTGCTCGCGGCTGGCGTCCACCCGTACTTGATGGTCATGGTCTTCGCGCTCTCGACGGCGCTGCTCGTCAGCATGACGTGGCAGGAGCGGCTGCTCACGCGGCGGCAGGCGGGACTCGCGTTCCTGGGGGGCACGCTCATGCTGGGCGGGCTCTTCTTCGCGTTCGGCTATGTGGGCCAGGGGGTACGAGGCGCGGCGCATGGCTTCGGGGCGTACAGCTCCGACATGCTCACGTTGATCAACCCGATGGCGTGGTCACGGATGTTGCCGGCGCTCCCGACGCGCAAGGACCAGTACGAGGGCTTCGGCTATCTCGGCACGGGAGTGCTCGCGCTCGGCGCGGTCCTGGGGCGACCTTCTGTCTGGTGGCCCGAGGTTCGAGCGTGGGCCCGAGCCCATCAGCCACTGTGGGTCGCGGTGGGACTGCTCACGCTGCTCGCGTTCTCGACGACGCTGACCTTCGGCGGCGTCATCGTGCTGTCGGCGCGCAAGATGGCCGACGTGTTCATGCCGGTGCTGGGGATGTTCCGCTCCTCGGGCCGCTTCATCTGGCCGCTCCACTACCTGGTGCTCACCGGCATCCTGGCGCTCGTCATCTGGCGCTGGCGCGAGCGTCCCGCCGTTCTCACGGGCATCCTGCTGGGCGCGGTGGTCACCCAGGTGGTCGACACCGAGGAACTGTGGACGCAGAGGCGGTTTCGACCGGCGCCGTGGCCTCGGCTCGGTGCACCGGAGTGGGCGCAATTGGATTCGTTCTACCGGCACGTGGTGCTGTATCCGCCGTACATCCATGACTCGAAGCTGCCATGCACCCAGAACACGTTCCGCCGGGATGACTATGTACGCTGGGGGGACCTCGCGTACCGGAAGGGCCTGTCGACGAACAGCGGATACGCCGCGCGCTTCAATGAACGACATGTCCAGCAGGTCTGTGAGGAGCTGAAGGCCGATGTCGAGCAAGGCCGGCTCTCGTCGGACACGCTCTACGTCGTGGACCCACCGAAGCTGGCTTTGTTCCAGCGCCTGGGCGAGCACGTCACCTGCGGCAACGTGGACGGGTTCAACGTCTGCGTGGCCGCTCGTGATGGGCGCTTCAGGGAGGTGCTCCTGAAGTCCTCGGCCCGTGCGCCACTGCCTCCCACTGCGGAAAGTCCTATCACCCCTCCGTGATGCCCTTGCGCAGCGCCGTGCGCTCGAGCTTGCCCATCGCGTTGCGGGGCAGCGCGTCCAGCCAGATGAAGCGCGTGGGCAGCTTGAAGCCCGCGAGTGAGTCACGGCACCAGGTCTCCAGCACCGGTGCATCCGGACGCTGCTGGCCGGTGCGTGGCGCGAGGAAGGCCACGGGGACCTCGCCCCATCTCGCGTCGGGGACGCCAATCACCGCGGCCTCCTGCACCGCGGGATGATTGGCGAGCACCGCCTCCACTTCCGCCGGGTAGATGTTCTCCCCTCCCCTGACGATGAGGTCCGTTCGACGTGAGAGCACCGTGAGGCGACCTCGCGCGTCCAGCACCCCGAGGTCCTTCGTGTGGAGCCATCCGTCACGGAACGCCTCGCGCGTCGCGTCGGGACGATTCCAGTAGCCCGCCATCACCGTGGGGCCTCGGACCTCGATGTTGCCTTCCTCGCCAGGGCCTCGTGCAGCGCCGTCATCTCCGACGATGCGCACCTGGGTCCCCGGCAGAGAGCGTCCCGCGGTCTTCCCATCCGCCTCGGAGGGAGACTCCGTCGTCACCTGGGAACAGGCCTCGGTGAGACCGTAGGTCTGGAGCGCCAGGAGCCCCACTGCGCGTGCCCGGTCCAACAGGAACACTGGCACGGGCCCACCGCCAATCAGCGCGAGCTTGAAGGTCTCCGGCACCTGGCGACCGGCTCGGATGTCGAGCACCCGCTCCAGCGTCGTGGCGACGAGGCTCGCGTGCGTCACGCCTTCGTCGATGGCTCGACTGGTGGCCTCCGCGTCGAAGCGCTCGTGCAGCACGAGACAGCCTCCCTCGTACGCGGTGCGCGTCAACATCGCGAGACCACCGACATGGAACAGTGGCAACGTCCCGAGCCAGCGCGGCGCGGGATGCGCTCCGAGGTTCTCCGCAGAGGCTCGGCACGACGCACGGAAGTTGCCCTCCGTCAGCACCGCGCCCTTCGGCCTGCCCGTCGTCCCGCTTGTAAAGAGCACGACGCGCGGTGCGTCCTCAACCAGCGGCACGCAGGTCGTCGAGGGCTCCGAGGGAGCCAGGGGCTCGCCTTCCGTCGGTCGCCCTGTCGACGACGCACAGGCCGTGGACGGCGTCAGCGACGCACCCGTTACCAAGAGTTCCTCGTCTGGCGGTCGTACTGCCGACGCCACAGAGGACTTCAGCGACTGCGCATTCGGCAGTTGCCCTCCCGACGCCAGCTCAGGTGTCGGCGTCTCCGACGACGCGCGGGTCTCCCTCGTCCGCTCGCGCGGTAGCCGCTCCCTCGACGCCACGTACTCCGACGCCACGTACGCCGGCGACGCGAAGGTCTCTATCGTCCGCTCGCGTGAGAGACTCTCCCCCGACGCCACGAACGTCGTCGACGCGAAGGCATCCGGCGTCCGTTCGCGAGGGAGCCCCTCCCCTGAAGCCACGTACGCCGTCGACGCGAAGGTCTCCAGCGGCTCCGCCCCTGGCAGACGCTCTCGCAAGGCCCCCATCGCCAAGGTGAGCGCGGGCGCGATGTCCTCGACCAACGGGGCCAACTCAGCGCGAGTGAGGCGCGCGTTCAGCGGCGCCAGCAGCGCTCCCAGCCGCCCCAGGGCCCAGAACAGGAACACACAGGCCGGCTGGTTCGTCGACAGCAGCGCGACCCGCTCTCCCGCGCCGATGCCCCGGGCCTCGAGCGCGGCCACCCACCGATTCACCTCGGCGTCCAACGCTCCGTAGCTCCACGAGCGCCCGGCGTATGTGAGCGCCTCCGCTTCCGGATGAACGCGGGCGCCCTCGCGGATGGGACAACCGAACGTCGTCACACCACCGCTCCGGCATCCAGCCCGAGCCCCGGCGTCTCCGGCAACCGGATGCGCCCATGCAGCGGCCGGTAGTCATGCACGGCGGGCTCACTCTTGAAGAGCTTCCCCACCGCGAGCCCCGACGCGAGCGCCCCTGAAGGCAACGCGGCCGCGAGGTGCGCCGCCCCAGCCCGAGCCACCACGCCGTCCAACGAGCTCGTCACATACGCCTGCATGCCCAGCCGAGCGGCGCGCATCGCCACCACGAGCCCGGGCAGCAGCCCTCCCAACACCATCGGCTTGAGCACCACCGCGCCCACCGCCGGCCCACCGCCCAACAATGGATCCGAACCCAGCAGCGCGCGCAACGTCTCCGGAGAACCGAGCGACTCGTCCGCCGCCACCATGCACGGCGCACGTCGCTGCACGCGCCACAACGCGGCAAGGTCGTCCGCCGGCGTCGGCTGCTCCACCAGCTCCAACTGGTACCAGCCCAGCTTGTCCAACGCGCGCTTCGCCTCGAGCTCCGACCAGCCACCGTTCGCGTCGAGCCGCAGCTTCACGTCCGGCCCCACCGCCTCGCGCACCGCCTTCACGCGCTGCTCGTCCTCCTCCAGCGCGCGACCGCCCACCTTCAGCTTGAGCGTCCCATACCCCTCGGCCACCGCCACTCGCGCCTCATCCACCAGCGCCTCCGCCGTCTCACCGCCCAGCAGCGCATTGACCAGGACCTCGGGGCGCGCCTCCTCTGCCAGGAGCCAGCACAGCGGAACCCCCTGCCGCCTCGCGAGCAGGTCCAACAGCGCCAGCTCCAGCGCATGCTCCGCGGCGGGCACCGGCCCCGGAGGCGCGGGATGACGGGCTCGCACCCGGACACCCTCTCCTCTCGCCACTGTCGGCGGGAACGGAGACAGCGTGTCCTCGACGGCGCGCACCGTGTCGCCCAGGAACTGCCCTTCGAGCGAGGACAGCCACGCCGCCAGCACCTCGCCGCAGACGGGGAGCGACTCCGTGCCGAACTCGGGCAGCGGCATCGCCTCACCGAGCCCCACCCGCCCCTCTTCGTCCTCGAGGCGCACGAGGAAACCCTCGCGCGCGGAATAGGTGCCTCGGGCCGTCTTCAGGGGCTGGAGCAGCTCCAGTCGGAGCGGGGTCAGGGTTGCCTTGACGATGCGCATGGACTCACATCATCGCAGGTACAGGCCCAGCCCGAACAGCACTCCGAAGATGAGCTGGAAGCGCGCGGTGCCGCCCAGCGCGGGATTCAGCGCCGCCCCCTGCTCGCGCATCACGCGCTGGAGCGGAGGCACCGCCAACGGGAGGCTCAGGAACGACAGGAACACCCAGGGTGCCGCGTACCCCAGCGCGTACATCGCGACAGGCGTGGCGAACGAGGCGGCGAGCAACAACACGTACTCCGCCTTGCCCGCCGTCGTGCCCCAGCGCACCGCCAGCGTCCGCTTGCCGGCCTTCACGTCCGTCGTCACGTCGCGCAGGTTGTTCACCACGATGAGCATGGTGCCGCTCGCCCCCACGGGGATCGCCGCCCACCACGCCGCCGGATGCACCGTGCCGGCCTGCACGTAGAACGTCCCCGTCACCGCGACCAGCCCGAAGAAGATGAAGACGAACAGGTCTCCCAGGCCGTTGTACCCCAAGGGGAACGGCCCACCCGTGTACGCGTAGCCACAGAGCAGCGACGCGAGTCCAATCGCGACGATGGGCCAGCCGCCCACCGCGACCAGATAGGCGCCCACCGCCGTCGCCGCGATGAAGCACACCGCCGCGCCCATCAACACCGTGCCCGGCGCGATGAGCCCGCTCTGCGTGACGCGCACGGGGCCCAGGCGCTCGTGGGTGTCCGCGCCCTTCTTGAAGTCGTAGTAGTCGTTGATGAAGTTGGTGCCGATCTGGATGAGCACCGCGCCCACCAGCGCCGCGAGCGCCGGGAGCAGTCGCCCCACGCCCAGGCCGAACGCGAGCGACGTCCCCACCAGCACGGGCACCAGCGCCGCCGTCAGCGTCTTCGGACGCACGGCCATCAACCACGTCTTCACCGTGGGACGAGGCTTCGACAGGGACACCGGTGCGCCAGGAACCGACGTGCTCACGGACTCATCCTCCCAGGGTCCGCCCCCGTGGCGGCCGCCTCGAACTGGGGCGCCTCGTACCAGGGCGTCTGCAGGAAGCCCAGCACCTCGCGGACGTACTCCTCCGGCGCTTCCAGATGGGGCGCATGGCCACAGTCCGTGAAGGCATGTCGCCACACCACCGGGAGCTCCGCCGCCATCCGCCGCGCCGTCTGCGTGAACTTCTCGTCCTTCGCCCCCGTCAAGAGCAGCGTGGGCAGGCGCTGGTGGTGCAGCTCCGACCAGTAATCGGGTTGCACGCCCAGCCCCAGGCACTCCAGCGCTCCGGCGAGCCCCTCCGCCGTGCAGGCCCGGCGATGGGCCCGCAGTCGCTCCCGCCGCTCCGCGGGCATGGCGCGCAAGGAGTCGAACAGCGGCAGCGCCTCCCAGCGCTCCACGAAGGCGTCGACGCCCTTCGCGCGGATGAAGGCCGCCAGTTGCCCGTCCGACTCCCGCCGCTCGGCGCGCTCCTGACGACGGTGCAGCCCGGGCGAGCCGCTCTCCATGATGAGCCGACCGAAGCGGTCCGGCGCGCGCACCGCCGCGGCCAGCGCCACGCGCGCGCCCTGCGAGTACCCCAGCAGGTCCACCGTGCCCAGCCCCAGCGAGTCCACCAGGGACACGAGCGCGTCCACCGTATCGAGGAAGCCATCGCGTCCGCGCCGCTCGGGCAGCGGCGTGGCGCCGTGGCCCGGCAGGTCCACCGCGATGGCCTTCACCGAGCGGCCCATCAGCGGCTTCAGCCCGTCGAACGAGCCGCGATTCCCGGTGAAGCCGTGGAGCAGCACGAGCGGTCGGGGGCCTTCGCCCCACGTCTCGTACGCCAGCGTCACGCCCATGGTCCCTCTCCGAGTGCGGCGGCCATTCTCGCGAAGAGCTGCCGGTGGTCATCCACGTTCGCGGCCCGGTCCACGCGCACCTCCACGAGGTGCAGGCCGCCTTCCAGTCCCTCACGCACCGCCGCGCGCAGCGCCGCGGGCGTCGTGGGCCGATGCAGCCGAGCCCCACCCAGCGCCGCCGCGTGCGACAGGTCCACGCCGTGCGGCGTGCCGAACAGCGACTCGAACTCGTCCGGCTTCGCCGCCTGCGCGATGGGCAGGAACGAGAAGATGCCGCCGCCGTCGTTGTTCACCGCGACCACCGTGAGCGGAACGCGCGAGCGCGCCGCCGTCACGAACGCGCCCACGTCGTGCAGCAGCGCCAGGTCCCCCGTCAGCAGCACGGCGGGACGCGACGCCGCGGCCGCGACACCGAGCGCGCTGGAGATGATGCCGTCGATTCCATTCGCGCCCCGGTTGGCCAGCACGCGCAGCGGCACACCACTCGCCGGGGCGAACGCGTCCACGTCCCGGATGGGCATGCTGCTGGAGACGAACAGCGGGACCTCGGCCGGAAGCGCGGCCACCACCTCGCGAGCGATGCGCGGCTCGCTGAGCAAGTCCGGTCGCTCGGCGAAGGCCGTCTCCAACGCGCCGCGCACCATCCGCTCCGCGGCGAGGAAGCCCTGGGTCCACCGGCCCACGCTCCGCTTCACGCCCTTCGCCAGCGCGGCACACGCCGCCACTGCCGAGCCCTCCACCACCGTGGCCGCGCGGTGCGCGGGGTCGAACAGCGCCCCCCCGTCACTGAAGAGCACGATGTCCGCGCCCGAGCCGTCCAGCCACTGCTGCGGCACCTTGGGCGTCAGCCCCCCCCCGAACCGCAGCACCAGCTCCGGCCGATGCGCCCTGGCGAACGGCGCGTGACGAAGCATCGCGTCGTAGTGCGAGAGCGTCAGCGGACCGCCGCCATACCGAGCCTGGGACGTGGCCTCCGCCAGCACCGGGTAGCCCGTGGCCTGCGACAGCGCGGAGATGGCCTCGGCGAAACCGTCCACTTCGTCGCGAGGACCGCAGACGATGACACCCCGCTCCGTCGCGGCGATGCGCTGACGCACCGACTCCAGCACCGCCGCGTCCGGCACCGGCGCGGGCGCGGCGATGCGCGTGAACGGCATCCCCGGGCGACCGTGCTTCGCGAGCGCGGACAGGCGCTCCTCACCATATGCCTCGGTCACCGGCGCGAGCGGCTCGCGGAAGGGCACGTTGAGCTGCACGGCGCCCCGAGGGGCCCGCAGCGAGGTGGCCACGGCGCGGGCCGCGGTCGCGCGCAGGTGAGACAGCGCCACGTCGCTCGACTCCGGCACGCCCACGTCCGTGAAGCTGCGCGCGTGCTCACCATAGAAGCGCGCCTGCGGCACCGTCTGCGCCGCGCCCCACCCCTGCAGCTCCAGCGGTCGGTCCGCGGTGAGCACGATGAGGGGCACCTGGGACAGCGAGGCCTCGATGACCGCCGGGTAGAAGTGCGCGCCCGCGGTGCCGCTCGTCGCGACCAGGATCACCGGCGTGCGCGATTGCTTCGCGAGCCCCAACCCGAAGAAGGCCGCGCTCCGCTCGTCGATGACGGACCAGGTGCGAAGGCCCTCCGCGCGCGCGCAGGCGATGGCCAGCGGCGAGGAGCGCGACCCCGGACACACCACCGCGTGTCGCGCGCCGCCGCGCACCAGCTCCTCCACGAGCGCGCGAGCCCACAGCAGGTTGAGATTACTGTCGCCCGACATCCCCGCCTCCCAACGCACGCAACACGGCCAGACTCTTCATCTCCGTCTCCCGCCACTCCGCCTCCGCGATGGAGCCGGCCACGATTCCGCAACCCACGTACAGCCGCGCGCGAGCACCCCGCACCCGCGCCGAGCGCAGCCCCACCATCAGGTGCGCCCGCTCGGGCCCCACCCACCCCACCGGCCCCGCGTACCAGCCCCGGTCCAGCCCCTCGTGCTCCACCAGGAAGGACAACGCGCGCTCCCGAGGCGTCCCGCCCACCGCCGGCGTCGGATGCAGCGCCTCCACCACCTGCGCGGCCGACACCCCCTCGCGCAGCCGCGCGCCGATGCCCGTGCGCAGGTGCACCACGTTCTTCAACGCCAGCAGCTGGGGCTCCGCGTCGGAGTGGACCTCGTCCGCGAGCGTGCGCAGCGCCGCGAGGATGTAGCGGACCACCGCGGCGTGCTCACGCGCGTCCTTGTCCTGTCCTCGCAACCCCTCGGCCTCGCGCGGCGCCGCGGTGCCCGCCAGGGCCTCCGTCTCCAGCGCCCGGCCCTCCACCCGACACAGCGTCTCCGGCGTCGCGCCCAGGAAGCACGTCCCGTCCAGCGCGCGGAAAAGGAAGGTGGCGCAGCGCGGGTTCTGCTCACGCAGCCTCGCCAGCACGTCCACCACGTCGAACGCCTCGGCGGCCTCCACATCCACGGGCCGCGCCAGCACGACCTTCTGGAGCTGTCCCGAGGCAATCGCCTCCAGCGCCCGCTCCACGCGCGCCTCGAACTCCGGCCGCGACGACACCACCTTGAGCGCGACCTCCGCGCCCCGCGCG
Organism: Myxococcus sp. MH1; assembly: GCF_059738865.1. Lineage (NCBI taxonomy): Bacteria > Pseudomonadati > Myxococcota > Myxococcia > Myxococcales > Myxococcaceae > Myxococcus > Myxococcus sp. MH1. The sequence continues at coordinate 5,958,686 of NZ_AP026947.1, forward strand.
TGGCGATACCCCGCGGAGAACCGCGCGCGGACCCGCTCGAGCCGCGAGCGCACCACGTCCTCGCCCCCTCGCTCCTCGGGCGCGAACGCGGCCACCGCCAGCCCGCTCCCGGTGCGCCACACCAGCACCTCCGGCAGCGTCCAGCGCGCCACGCCATGCGCGGCCCACGCCTCGTCCACCACCCCCGCCGCGCCGAAGCGGAGCCCGCCGAACCAGGGCCCCGGCATGTCGGACGGAGATGGGCCCAACCACCGCAACGAGAGGACACCCAAGGAGCCCAGCACCGCGGGGACCTGTGCGGGCACGGTCGCCTCGACGACCGCCGCCTCGCCCCAGCCCGCGGCCGCCTCGCGCGCCAGGGGCCGCTCCCAATACACCGTCGGAACGCCCAGCGAATCCGCTCCGGAGAGTGGATCCACCGCCGCCAGGGGCATCATTCCGGCCACCCAGCGCTGGCCCTCAACGGGATTGAGCGTCTTCATCAGCGGTCCTCATCCGCGACTGCCCTGAAATCACCTTCGGTTGTCTTCTAAGCCATAACGGCTATACATGCACCAAGGAGTTCAAAACCTCTTGAACTCGGTGGATGGGAGGGCTCGTGGGAGGCAAGCAGCCAGACGAATCCGCGCCGGCGGTGGCCGGGAAGGAGACGGGCGCGCGGCGTGTGCTCCGAGCCTTCCGTCCCGAGGGCACGCGGGTGCGTGCGGGCTCGGTGGAGGTGGGTGGACCGGGGTTCGTGGTGATGGCGGGGCCGTGCGCCGTCGAAGGTCTGGAGCAGGTGGACCGGACCGCCGCCGCCGTGGCCCAGGCGGGCGCCCACGTGCTGAGGGGTGGCGTGTTCAAGCCCCGCACCAGTCCCTATGCGTTCCAAGGAATGGGCGAGCCCGGCCTGCACCTGCTGGCCGAGGCGGGCCGTCGCCACGGGCTGCCCATCATCAGTGAGGTGATGGAGACCGCGCAGATTCCCTTCATGGCGGAGTCCTCGGACATCCTCCAGGTGGGCGCGCGGAACATGCAGAACTTCTCGCTGCTGCGCGCGCTGGGCAAGGTGCGCCGGCCGGTGTTGGTGAAGCGGGGCCTGTCGGCGACGCTGCAGGAGTGGCTGCTGGCGGCGGAGTACGTGCTCGAGGGCGGCAACGAGCAGGTGATGCTGTGCGAGCGGGGCATCCGGACGTTCGAGACGGAGATGCGCAACACGCTGGACCTGGCGGCGGTCGCCTGGGCCAAGCAGCGCACGCACCTGCCCGTCATCGTCGACCCGTCCCATGCGACGGGGCAGGTGGACCTCATCCTGCCCATGTCCCTGGCCGCCGCGGCGGCGGGCGCGGACGGGCTGCTGATTGAAGTCCATCCCCGGCCCGAGCAGGCGCTGTGCGATGGGAACCAGGCGCTGACGCCGGAGCGCTTCCAAACGTTGATGCAGCGGCTACCACCCGTGCTAGACGCGGTGGGTCGACATCTTTGGCGGCCGGAGAGTCCGGCCCAGGTCGTGAGGGCGAGATGAGCACCGAAGTCCGTCAGATGTTCTCCTCCATCGCCACGAAGTACGACGTGACGAATGAGGTCCTGTCGTTCGGCATCCATCGTCTGTGGCGACGGACGGCGGTGCGCCTGAGCCAGGCGAAGCCGGGGGACAGCGTCCTCGACTGCGCCTCCGGCACGGGTGACCTGGCGCTCGCGTTCAAGCGCAAGGTGGGCGCCACGGGCCACGTGATTGGCACCGACTTCTGCGCGGAGATGCTGGAGAGCGGCCCCGCCAAGGCGGCGAAGGCGGGGCTCCCAGTGGACTTCCAGGTGGCCGACGCCATGGACCTGCCCTTCGAGGACAACCGCTTCGACGTGGCGTCCATCGCCTTCGGCATCCGCAACGTGGATGACCCGGTGAAGTGCCTGAGCGAGATGGGCCGCGTGGTGAAGCCGGGCGGCCGCGTCGTCGTGCTGGAGTTCGGTCAGCCCACGGGCATCTTCGGCGCGCTGTTCCGCTTCTACAGCAAGACGGTGATGCCCACGGTGGGCGGCCTGCTCACCGGCAACCGCGCGGCGTATGAGTACCTGCCCCGCACGTCGGCGGCGTTCCCCGCGGGGGAGCGCTTCCTGTCGCTGATGGACCAGTCCGGCGCCTATGCGGAGCGAAGCGCGCATCCGCTGACGTTCGGAACGGCGAACGTGTATGTCGGCCTCGTCCGCTGAGCCGCGGCAACACCTCGTCGAGAATGTCCTCTCCTCGGTGGATCCCCGGCTCAGGCCGGCACTGAGGGACGCCCTCACGCGCCCGGGGCCCACGCCCCGTCCCGCTGCGGGGCAGACCGTGGTGCTGGGTGGCCACCGGGGCGCCGGCAAGTCCACGCTGCTGCCCCGCGTGGCCCGGCTGCTCGGGCGCACGGGCGTGGACCTGGACGCGCACCTGGAGAAGACGCACGGACGTCCGCTGCGCACCTGGGTGGCCCAGGCCCCCGCCGAGTTCCGCGCCGCCGAGCGCCGCGCGCTGCTGGAGCTGCCCCCCGGGGGGCTCGTGGCCGTGGGCGGCGGGTTCCTGTCGCATCACCCGGACGCGCTCGCCGGCACCTTCACCCTCATCATCCCCGTGACGTTCGAGACCTACCGCGAGCGGCTGCTCACGGACCGGACGCGCCCCCGGCTGCGACCGGAGGTCTCCCTGGAAGAGGAGATCGCCTCCATCTTCCGCGAGCGCGAGGCGCTGCACGCCCGCGTTCCCACCGTCGCCCTGGTGGACTTCCTCCGGGGCTGCCTGCATCCCGAGGAGGTCTTGTGACGCCCGCCCGGCGCATCGTGACGCTGCCCCCCACCCTGCTCGGCCCCGACGCCGTGCACTTCGCCCGGGGGTGCCAGCGTCGCGGCGCCGACGTGCTGGAGATTCGCACCGACCTGCACGCCCCCGACGCCGTGGACGCCGCCGCGCTCGCGGACGTGCTCCCGCTGCTCGTGTCCGAGCGTGGCAAGCCCCTTCCTCCCGCCTGGGTCGCCGCCGCGTGGCGCGTGGACCGGGACCTGATGGACGCCACCGGGCAGAAGGGCCCGCTCGACGCGCCCTCCGGCAAGCTGCTCGCGTCGCACCACGCGGACCGGCAGCTCACCACCGATGAAGCGCTCGCGCTGTGGTCGCGCGAGCTGCCCGCCGACGCGCTGGTGAAGCACGTGGAGCCCATGACGGACCCGGCCCACCTCTCCGTGCTGCTGGAGACGCAGCGACAGCTGGGCGAGCGCTTCGGCGTGTCGCGCGTCACCGTGCTCGGCATGGGCGCGGTGGCGCTGCCGGCGCGCGCGGTGCTGGCGCGCAACAACCTGCTCGACTACGTGGCCGCGGGCGGCTCCTGGGCCGCGGCGCCGGGACAGCGGCTGCTCGACGACGCCGTGCGCGAGTGGAGGGGCGCGGACCGCACGACGCTCCCCGCCCCCCTGCGCCTGGGCATCTTCGGGACGGCCATCACCCACTCCCGCTCGCCCCGCATCCACCGCCAGCCTTTCGACCGCATCGACCTCCCCGAGGACGGACCCGTCGAGGCGGTGCTCGACTCGCTCGTGCCCCACTACGGCGGCTTCGCCGTCACCAGCCCCTTCAAGCTGCGGCTCGCGAAGCACACCGGCTCGTCGCTGGACGCCATCAACACCCTGGTCCGCCGGGGCTCCCAGTGGGAGTCCTTCAACACCGACACCGAGGGCGCCCGGAAGGTCCTGGAGCGCCTGGACGCGAAGGACGTCGTCATCCTGGGCGACGGCGGGGCGACCTCCGCGCTGCGCACCGTGGCCGCCGAGCGTGGCCAGGCGCTGCGAGTCCTGCGGCGCGCCGACATCCAGGGGCCGGTGACGGGGGCCGTCGTGTGGACCTGGCCGGACCGGGTGGCTCCACCGGATTCCCTGCGATTCGAGCGAGCACGCGTCGCGGTGATCGCGTACGGTGCGCCCGGCCGACGCATCGCGGCGGAGATCACGCGGCGCGGCGGAACCCCGGTCCTGCTGGGTGCGGCGTGGTTCGTCGCGCAGGCCCGGCGACAGCGCCAGCTCTGGGAGACCGCGACATGAACACCTTCGGCGTCCTCTTTCGCTTGACGACCTTTGGCGAGAGCCACGGCCCCGCGCTCGGCGCGGTGGTGGACGGCTGCCCCGCGGGTGTGCCGCTGACGAGCGCTCGCATCCAGGCCGCGCTGGACCGCCGCCGCCCGGGCCAGTCCGCGCTCGTCACACCCCGCAACGAGCCGGACCAGGTGGAGATCCTCTCCGGTGTGTTCGAGGACAAGACGCTCGGCACGCCCATCGCCGCCATCGTCCGCAACACCAACCAGCGCTCCGGTGACTACAAGGAGCTCAAGCAGGTGGACCGGCCCGGCCACGCGGACGCCGTGTGGCGCGAGCGCTACAAGCACCGCGACCACCGCGGCGGCGGGCGCACCAGCGGCCGCGAGACGCTCTGCCGCGTCATCGGCGGCACCATCGCCGAGGCGTACCTGGAGCGGGACATGCCCACCCTGAGCACCGTCGCGTACGTGTCCCAGGTGGGCGACCTCGTCGCCTCCGTGCCCGCCCCGGGCCTGACGCGCGCCATGGTGGACGCACACCCCACGCGCTGCCCCGATGAGGCGGTGCGCGAGGAGATGTCCCGCCGCATCCTCGCCGCCAAGGAGGCCGGAGACAGCCTGGGCGGCTCCATCGACATCCGCGTGGAGGGCCTGCCGGTGGGACTGGGCGAGCCCATCTTCGGGAAGATCAAGGCGCTCATCGCCCAGGCCCTGGGCAGCGTGGGCGCCGTCACCGGCGTCGTCTGGGGACCGCCGGACCTGATGCAGCGCATCGGTCAGCCGGGCACCCAGTTCCACTCCGTGAAGGACGTCTACGGCGGCATCCAGGGCGGGCTCACCAACGGCGAGCCGCTCCAGGTCCGCGCCTACTTCAAACCCCCAGCGACGCTGGCGGACCACGCGAAGGGTGGCCGTCACGACCCGTGCATCATGCCCCGCGCCGTCCCGGTGCTGGAGTCCATGGTGTCCCTGGTCATCGCAGACCTCGTCCAACAGATGAACGCACGCCCCAACACCCTATGACCCCCTACCCTCCCGGCGCCTACCGTCCACCCAACGATCGCTGGGGACCCTTCACCCGACTCGCCAGGCGCCTCCCCGAGGGAAGCCTCGCGGTGGTGGACCGCACCGTCGCCAGGCTCCACCCGACGCTCCTCCCCGCGCTCGAGGCCCGCGCGCCTCGCGCCATCGTCCAGTTGGTGGGCGGTGAGAGCGCCAAGAGCTTCGCGGCGCTGGAGAAGGTGCTCGCCGCGGGCCTGTCCCTGCCGCGCTCGGGCACGCTCGTCGCCGTGGGCGGCGGCACCGTGGGAGATGTCTCCACCGTGGCCGCGCACCTGCTCAAGCGCGGCGTGCGGCTGGTGCAGGTGCCCACCACGTTGCTCGCCGCCGTCGACAGCAGCCTCGGCGGCAAGGGCGCGGTGGACCTCACCGTGAAGGGCCGCGTGGTGAAGAACCCCGCCGGCGTCTTCCACTACGCCGACGAGTCGTGGATCTGCCCGGAGCTGTTCGCCTCGCTGTCGCCCACGCAGGTGCGGGAGGGCTCGCTCGAGGCGTGGAAGATGGTCATCAGCCTGGATGCGGCCCTGTTCCGCCGCTACACGCGCACGCCCCCCGCGCTGGAGAGGCTGGTCAAGCACGCGCGCGGGCTCAAGGAGAAGGTCTGCGCCCAGGACCCGTACGAGTTCCAGGGCCTGCGCCGGGTGCTCAACTTCGGCCACACCTTCGGCCACGTGCTGGAGAGCGTGTCCCACTTCAAGCTGTCGCACGGCGACGCGGTGGGGCTGGGCATCCTGCTGGCCCTGGACGTGGGCCGCCACCTGGGCGTCACCCCCGAGCCCATCGCCGCCCAGGCGGAGGCCGCGCTGGAGAACGGCCCCGGCGTGCTCGGCCGCGAGCGCGTGGCCCAGCTGCTGCGCCCCGCATCGCTCAAGACCATCACCACCCTGCTCGACGCCGACAAGAAGGCCGGCGCCAAGGGCGAGCTGCGCATGGTGCTGCTGACGGCCATCGGCGCCACCGAGGTCCGCGACGTGGGCCCGGAGACGTGGCGCGCGCTGTGGCCCGCGTGGGCGAAGGGGGTGCGCCCGTGAGCGCCAGCACCCATCGCATCGTGGTGGAGACCTCGGGCCTGAAGGCTTCGCCCCTCACGCCGCCCGTGTCCAAGTCGGACGCGCAGCGGGCGCTGGTGCTGGGCCACCTCACCGGCTCCTGGCCGCTGCCCTCCGTGCAGGCCGAGTCCGACGAGGACCTGCCCGCCGACGTGCGCGTGCTGCGCCGGGGCGTGGAGGCCCTGCGCCTTCCGGCCGGCCCCGTGCGAGACGTGGACTGCGCCGACGGTGGCGCCCCGTTCCGCATCCTGGCCACCCAGGTCGCGGTGACGCCCGGCGCGCGCGTGCGCCTCACCGGCACCCCTCGCCTGGGCGAGCGTCCCCACGGGCCGCTCTTCACGTCGCTGAAGGACGCGCTCGGCCCCGCGGGGCTCACCCTCACCGAGGGACAGCCCTGGCCGGTGGAAATCACCGCGCCCACGGACACGTCCTCCGTCGAGCCCGTGTTCCGTGTCCCCGGCTCGCAGAGCAGCCAGTACGCCTCCAGCCTCCTGTTGGGCTGCGCGGCGCTGTCCCTGCGCGAGCGCCGCGCGTGGAGCGTGGACATCGAGGGCACGCTGACGAGCGCGGGCTACCTGGACCTCACGCTGACGTGGCTGGAGCGCTTCGGCTTCGAGCTGAAGAAGTCCGCCTCCCGCTACACCGTCTGCGGCTACACCCCGCCGCCGAGCGTCCCCACGCTCCCGGGCGACTGGTCCTCGCTGGGCTACCTGCTGCTCGTGGCCTGGAAGGCCGGCGGCACCGTGGAGCGCGCGGACACGGCCAGCGCCCATCCGGACCAGGCCATCCTCCGGCTCATCGAGCAGGTGGGCTTGAGGACCGAACCCGCGTCGGAGGCGCACGTCCTGAAGGTGACGGGACGGCCCACGGGCGGCCTGCGGGCTTCGGGCAAGGAGTGCCCGGACCTGTTGCCGACCCTGGCGGCGCTCGCCTGTGTGCTCCCCGCGCCCTCCACGCTCACGGACGTCGGAATCCTCCGACTGAAGGAGAGCGACCGGTTGGAAGGCATCCGGGACCTGGTGACGGCCTTCGGCGGCAAGGCGGAGCTGGAGGATGACACCCTCCTCGTGACGCCCCCGTCCACGCCGCCCGCCCGTTTCGAGATGGACAGCCGGGGTGACCACCGGCTCGCCATGACGGCCGCGACCCTGAGCGTGCTGTCCGGAGTGACCCTCGTCCTCACCGGCCCCGAGTGTGTCGAGAAGAGCTTTCCGGGCTTCTGGCGTCAGCTCACCCGCTCGGGCGTCCGCATTTCAGCGTCCCCGTAGGAAACATCAGTGTCTCCCTCACCGACTTATCGTTCTTTTTTGTTGAAAGCGATCTGCGCCCTGTGAAATCTCCGCCCATGCCCAAGGACACGCTGACGATCACCGACAATCGGACCGGCAAGACGTACGAGGTCCCGGTCGAGCACGGCTGTATTCGCACCAACGCCCTCCGCCAGATCAAGGTCTCGGACGATGACTTCGGTCTGATGGGCTACGACCCGGCGTTCCTCAACACCGCGAACTGTAAGAGCGCCATCACCTTCATCGACGGTGACAAGGGCATCCTGGAGTACCGCGGCTACCCCATCGAGCAGCTGGCCGAGAAGTCCAGCTATCTGGAGGTCGCCTACCTCCTGCTGAACGGTGAGCTCCCCACCCCGAAGGAGCTGGAGCAGTTCGTCCACCTGGTGACGCACCACACGTTCGTGCACGAGAACGTGAAGTCCTTCATGGACGGGTTCCGCTACGACGCGCACCCCATGTCCATGCTGGGCTCCACCGTGGCCGCGCTGTCCAGCTTCTACCCGGACGCGAAGAACACCAAGGATGCGCTCAGCCGCCGCATCCAGATCACCCGGCTCATCGCCAAGATGCCCACCCTGGCCGCGTTCTCCTACCGGCACACGATGGGCCTGCCCTACATCTACCCGGACAATGACCTGTCCTACGTCGCCAACTTCCTGGCGATGGTGAAGCGCATCGGCACCACCACCTACAAGGTGCACCCGGTGCTCGAGCGCGCGCTCGACGTCCTCTTCATCCTGCACGCGGACCACGAGCAGAACTGCTCGACGACGTCCGTGCGCACGGTGGGCTCGTCGGAAGTGGACCCGTACTCGGCCGTCACGGCGGGCATCGGCGCCCTCTACGGCCCGCTGCACGGCGGCGCCAACGAGGCGGTGCTGCGCATGCTGCGTGAGATCGGCCACATCTCCAAGGTCCCGGACTTCATCAAGTCGGTGAAGAGCGGCGAGGGCGAGAAGAAGCTGATGGGCTTCGGCCACCGCGTCTACAAGTCGTACGATCCGCGCGCCAAGGTCATCAAGCGCGTGGCGGACGAGGTCTTCGAGGTGACGGGCAAGAACCCGTTGCTGGAGCTGGCCGTGGAGCTGGAGCGCATCGCGCTGCAGGACGAGTACTTCGTCAAGCGCAAGCTCTACCCGAACGTCGACTTCTACTCCGGCCTCATCTACGAGGCGATGGGCTTCCAGGCGGAGATGTTCCCCGTCCTCTTCGCCATCCCCCGCACGGTGGGCTGGTGCGCGCAGTGGGAGGAGATGGTCCTGGACTCCGAGCAGAAGATCGCCCGTCCGCGCCAGGTCTACACGGGCCAGAAGCGCCGGGACTACGTCCCCATGGACAAGCGCGCCGCGAAGTAGGCCGCGGTCCTCCGTGAGGTGAGAAGGGGCGAGGGACCCAAGAGGTTCCCGCCCCTTTCTGCTTGCGGGCCACCCTGCCCCGCACCGCCTCAGCCCGTGTGGGCCGCGCCGAGCTCCGCGTAGAGCGACTCGATGAGCGCCGCGTGCTTCTGCTCCACGGCCTTGCGGCGGACCTTCAGCGTGGGCGTCAAATCACCGGCGTCCACGGAGAGCTCCTGCTCCAGCACCGCGAAGCGCTTGATGGTCTCGAAGCGGGACAGCTTCGGGTTGATGTCGCGGTCCAGCTTCTCCTGGAGCAGCTGGCGCAGGCGCGCGTCGCGGGCGAGCGTGCCCACGTCCTCGGGCCAGCCCTTCTCCTTCGCCAGGGCGCGCACCTTCTCCACGTCCAGCGCCAGCAGGGCCACCAGGTAGTTGCGCCGCTCGCCCACCACCACCGCGTGGCCCACCGCGGGCAGCGACTTGAGCAGCTCCTCGATGTTTCCCGGGGCCGTCTTCTTCCCGCCAGAGGTGACGATGATCTCCTTCTTGCGGCCGGTGATGTGCAGGTAGCCCTCGCCGTCCAGTTGCCCCACGTCCCCCGAGTGCAGCCACCCGCCCTCCAGCAGCTCCGCGGTGGCCTCCGGGTTCTTGTAGTAGCCCATGCACACGTTGCCGCCCTTGACGAGGATCTCCCCGTCCTCGGCGATGCGCACCTCCACGCCGATCATCGCGCGCCCCACGGTGCCCAGGTGCGTGGCCTCCTGGGTGTTGACGGTGCCGGGGCCGGACACCTCCGTCATGCCCCACACCTCGTGGATGAAGATGTCGATGGAGGCGAAGAACTCCAGCACCTCCCGGGCGATGGGCGCCGCCGCGGTGGCGAAGAAGTCCACCCGCTCCATGCCGATGCGGGCCTTGAGCGGCTCGAACACCAGCCGCTGCGCCAGCTTGTACTGCGCGTCCAGCGTCACGGGGATGCGCTCGTGGCGCTGGGCCCGCGAGTGGTACTCGGAGGCCACGCCGCGCGCCCAGGACACGATGCGGCGCTTGAGCGGGGGCTGGGAGCGCAGGCCCTCCTCCGCCTTGGCCCGGAACTTCTCCCACACGCGGGGCACGCCGAAGAAGAACGTGGGGCGCACGTCCTTGAGGTTGCCCGGCATCGCCTCCACCGAGTCGGCGAAGTACACCTGGACGCCGAGCATCAGCGGGCTGTGCAGCGAGATGACCTGCTCGGCGATGTGCGACAGCGGCAGATACGAGAGGATGACGCCGTCCTGCTTGCCGAACTCCACGGCCATGATGAGCTGGCGCGACGTCCAGGCGATGTTGTGGTGGCTGAGCATCACCCCCTTGGGGTGGCCCGTCGTCCCGGAGGTGTAGATGAGCGTACACAGCGCCTCCGGCTGGAGCGCATTGACGCTGTCCCAGTAGGGCTTGTCGTCCACGCCCGTGCCGCGCGCCAGCACCTCCGAGTAGCGCCACACGCCCTCGGGCAGGGGCCCCTCCGGCACGTCCAGGGCGATGATGTGGCGCAGATTGGGCAGCCGGGCCTTGAGCGCCAGGCCCGTGGCCAGGTGCTTCTCGTTCTCCACGACGAGGACGGTGGCCTCACAGTGGCCCAGGATGTACTCGAGCTGCTCGAGCGCGCTGGTGGTGTACAGGCCCACCGGCACCCCGCCCATGGCCATGGCGGCCAGGTCCGCGACGTGCCACTCCTCGCGGTTGAAGCTGATGATGCCCAGCGGCTGGCCCGCGCCGTAGCCCAGGCTCCTCAGGCCCAGGGCGAAGGCCTTGACCTTCTGGGCGTACTCGAACCAGGAGGTGGGGACATAGGCGCGTCCTCGACGCGTCCAGAGGGCCGGCCGATGCTCATGCTGCGCGGCCCGGTCATGGAGGGCATGCACCATCGTCTTCGGGAGGTCCATCCGACGGACGCTACCGGATGTAGGGCCCTCACCACCACGCCCCCTTTTCGCGGACGTTGACAGCTGGTTGGAGGGCTTTGTATGCCGCGCCCGACCATGAGCATCGACTTCACCTGCCAGAAGTGCGAGGCAAGCTTCGAGCTTGACGTTCAAGACCTCATCGAGGGGACGGAGAAGATCGTCTGTCCCCACTGCGACGCGAAGGCGCCCGCGAATCTCACGGAGGACTTCGTCGCCGCGCTCTCGGAGATGCGCGCGCAGATCGCCGTGCTCGACAAGAAGTTCGCCGTCTCCATGACGCTGGAGTCGGAGGACGTCGCGGACACCCTCGACGACGAGGATGAAGACGAGGACGAGGACTCCGAGGACGAGGATGACGACCTCGACGAGGATGAGGACGAGGACGTCGACGACGAAGAGGACTACGACGACGAGGACGAGGACGACGAGCGCCGCTGACGTTCGCTCCCTTGCCCTCCGGGCGGCCGGTTCGTGGCGCCCAGGGCAACCGGGCGGAAGCCGTACCCTCCCGACAGGGGTGCGGGTGCGTAGCTTCAGGGTGTGAGAACACCCAACCGCGCCACTTTCTTCTTCGCCCCCCTCTCGGCGCTGTTGCTGGCGCTGGGGGGGACGTTGCTGCTCCCCGCCTTCACGGCGCCCGGTGCTGTCGCCGCCACCCTGCCTGGCGCCACCGAGCAACCCTGCATCACCGAGCACGGGGGCGACCCCAAGGCCTGCTCGGAGCTGGTCGAACTGGAAGTCCAGGACGTCGTGCCGCTGATGGAGGCCCAGACGCACGCGGTGGTCCTCACCACCAAGGATCGCCAGGTGGTGCTGCCCGTCTTCGTGGACGAGGCCTCCGCCGTCTCCATCGCCTTCCGCCTGGCCAAGCGCGAGCCGCCGCAGCCGCTGGCCCAGGACCTCCTGGACAACGTGGTGGACGAGCTGGGCGGCAAGGTGACGGAGGTCCGCATCGACGACCTGCGCGACAACGTCTACTCGGGCCGCGTCTTCCTGGAGCAGGGCGCGAAGAAGATGACGCTGGAGGCCCGACCCTCGGACTCCATCGCCATGGCGCTCACCAGCCACGCGCGCATCCGCGTCACGCGCAAGGTGCTCACGCTCGCGGGCATCAGCCGCGAGGAGATCGAATCCCTCCAGGAGGGTGGCCCCGGCGTGGGTGGCAGCGGCCCGGGAGGCCTGATGGACGAGCCCGCCCCGCTGCCTCCTCCCGGCATGCCCGCCCCGGGCAGCGCGCCTCCCATCGACATGGACGCGGAGGTGCTGCCGCCGGGCCACCCGCCGCTGGGCGCGCCCAAGGGCTCGGGGAAGACCCTCGAGCTGTGACGCGCCCCGTTGGACGCGAGAAAGCCCGGCCCCCCCTCCCAGGGAAGCCGGGCTTTCTTGCTGAAGCTCGGTACTTGGACGCGAAGAGTTAGTCCCCCGAGCGCGAAGCTGTCAAGCCACGCACCCGGGCGCCTAGGATGCGTGCACCTATGCGCAAGGCGAAGATCATCTGCACCCTGGGGCCCGCAACGAGCTCGCTGGAGGCCATCGAGGGCCTCATCCGCGCGGGCATGAACGTGGCCCGGCTGAACTTCTCGCACGGCACGCATGACGAGCACCGCCACCGGGTGTCCCTCATCCGCAAGGCGGCCCAGCGGCTGAAGCTGCCGGTGGCCATCCTCCAGGACATCCAGGGGCCGAAGATCCGCCTGGGAAAGTTCGAGGGAGGACAGCTCGTGGTGAAGCCGGGCCAACGCGTCACGGTGACGACCCGGGCCGTGGTGGGCCAGGGCTCCATCATCCCCACCCCCATCAAGTCGCTGGTGAAGGACGTGGCGGCCAGGGACGCCATCCTCCTGGACGACGGCCGGGTGCGCCTGCGGGTGCGCAAGGTGTCCGGCCAGGACGTGCTGTGCGAGGTGGAGGTGGGCGGCCTGCTCAAGGACCACAAGGGGTTGAACCTGCCCGGCTCGCCCATGTCCGTGCCCACGATTACCGCCAAGGACGAGGCGGACCTCGCCTTCGGCCAGGAGGTGGGGGTGGACTACGTGGCGCTGTCCTTCGTGCGCACCGCCGAGGACATCCACCGCGCCCGCAAGCACGTGGCGAAGAACAAGACGCCGCTCATCGCCAAGATTGAGAAGCCCCAGGCCGTGGAGCAGTTGGAGGCCATCGCCCGCGCCGCGGACGGCATCATGGTGGCGCGCGGGGACCTGGGCGTGGAGATGCCGCTGGAGCAGCTGCCCGCCATCCAGAAGCACATGGTGAAGGTGGTCAACCAGATGGGCGGCCTGGTCATCGTCGCCACGGAGATGCTGGAGAGCATGGTGGGCAACCCGCGCCCCACGCGCGCGGAGGTGTCCGACGTGGCCAACGCGATTCTCGACGGCGCGGACGCGGTGATGCTGTCGGGCGAGACGGCCGCGGGGCGCTACCCCACGGAGGCCGCGGCCACCATGGCCCGCATCGTCGAGGAGACCGAGCGCGGCGTGACGCGCCACCAGCACCACTCCCCCTTCGAGCGCTCGGAGGATCTGGGCACGGGCGTGGCGGCGGCGGCGGTGGCGGCGGCCGGTCAGCTCAACATCGGGACGATTGTCGCGTACACGGAGAGCGGCCACACCGCGCGCCTCATCTCCGAGTTCCGCCCCAACGCGCGCATCATCGCGCTGACGCCGAGCGAGACCACCGTCAACCGGATGTCGCTGTACTGGGGTGTGACGGGGCTGCAGGTGCGCCGGGTGCGCACCACCGACGCGATGCTGGGCCAGGTGCGCAAGCTGTGCCTGCGCGAGGGCATCTGCGAGGAGGGCGCGCCCGTCGTCGTCGTCGCGGGCGTGCCGCTCAACATCCCTGGCAACACCAACCTGATGAGCATCCACCGCGTGTGAGCGCGGTGGACGCGCGTCGTCAGAGCACCTTCTGCTCGAAGTCGTAGATCTTCTCGACGGAGAGCTGGCGGTAGCGGTCCATGTTGAGGGCGCGGCGGGCGCACTCCCAGACGAGCTCGTTGGGGGTGCGCTGCGGCTCCTTCTTCTTGCGGCGTTTGACTTCGGCCTTGATGGACTTCAGCGCCACGCGCGGGTGGTAGCAGAACGCGGCGGAGAACAGCAGGTGCCCGCCGAAGGGGATGAGCCGGGCCTCCAGGATGTCGCCCGTCTCCAGCCCCGCGATGTGGCGGCGCTCCGTCACGTCGAAGTCCTTGCCCGAGTACAGCTCGCGCAGCCGCACCAGGCCCTTGGCCAGCTTGCGGACCTCGAAGAGCCCGTGGACCGTCTCGGTGAAGCTGCGGAAGGCGTTGGCCTCCTCGGGCGGGGTGTTGGCCAGCCGCTGCTCGTAGAACTCCGCGGCCGGCGTCTTGCCAGTGAGCGGCGAGACGCGGTCGTAGAGGTAGAAGTCGAGGAACGACGCCATGCGCAGCTCGAAGAGCTTGTCGTCCTCGAAGACCTCTCCCGTCAGGCGGAAGTACTCCGCCTTGGCCGCGAGGAGGTCCTCCTTCCGGGACTCCGCGCTGCCGAAGGCGATGAGCTGGTCCAGGTACGGCTGGTAGGAGAGCGGTGACAGCGGGGAGTCCATATTGGGTGGTAGATCCTACCCCGCCATCAGCTTCGCGAAGCGGCCGAAGAGATAGCGTGCGTCGTGGGGGCCCGGAGAGGCCTCGGGGTGGTACTGCACGCTGAAGGCCCGCGCGTCCGGGACGGCCAGACCCTCCACCGTGCCATCATTCAGGTTGATGTGCGTCACCACGGCCTTGCCCTTGAGGCTGGCGTCGTCCACGGCGAACCCGTGGTTCTGCGCGGTGATCTCCACCTTGCCCGTCGTCAAATCCTTCACGGGCTGGTTGCCGCCGCGGTGGCCGAACTTCATCTTGTACGTCCGGCCGCCCAGCGCCAGGGCCATGATCTGATGCCCCAGGCAGATGCCGAACACCGGCACCTTGCCCAGCAGCGCCGCCACCGTGCGGTCCGCGCCCTTCACCGCCGCCGGGTCTCCGGGGCCGTTGGCCAGGAAGACGCCGTGGGGCTTGCGGGCCAGCACCTCGTCCGCCGTGGTGTGGGACGGCACCACCGTCACGCGGCAGCCCACGTCGACCAGGAAGTGCAGCATCGACTTCTTCAGGCCGTAGTCGTACGCGACGACGTCGAAGCGGGGCTCGCCCTGGGGGTGGGCCTCGCCGATGCCCGTGAAGACGTCCGGAGAGGGCGCGGTGAAGGTGTACGGCGTCTTGGTGGACACGCCGGTGGCCAGGTCCAGGCCCTCCATGCCGTGCGCCGTGCGGGCGCGCTCGGCCAGGGCGTTCGGGGACAGGCCCTCGCTGGAGATGACGCCCATCTGCGCGCCGTGGGTGCGCAGGTGGCGGACCAGGCGGCGGGTGTCCAGGCCCTCGATGCCGGCGACGTTGTGGCGCTTCAGGTACGCGTCCAGCGACTCCTTCGAGCGCCAGTTGGAGGGCTGGCTCGCGAGGGCGCGCACCACCATGCCCACCGCGTGCGGCTTGCCCGCCTCCTCGTCCTCCGGCGTCGTGCCGACGTTGCCCATCTCCGGGTAGGACATGGTGACGATCTGCCCGACGTACGAGGGGTCCGTGAGGATCTCCTGGTAGCCGTACATGGACGTGTTGAAGACCACCTCACCCACCGTCTCGCCGACCGCGCCGAAAGCGCGACCCTCGAAGGTGGTGCCATCCGCCAGGGCGAGCACTGCCCGCTTCGTCATCACCGCGACTCCTTCACCTGACCGTCGGCGTACACCTTCCGGCCAGAAACCCAGGTCTGCACCACGCGTCCCTTCTGCTTACGGCCATGGAAGGGGGTATTCCGGCTGCGGGAATAGAACCGGTGGGCATCCACCGTCCACTCCTCCGAGGGGTCCACCACGGTGATGTCCGCCGGAGCCCCGGGGGCCAGGTGGCCGCCCGGCAGGCCGAACGCCTTCGCCGGGCCATGCGAGAGCAGTTCCACCGCCCGCTTCGCGTCCAGCCGCCCCGCGTGCACCAGCTCCATCGTCAGCCCGAGGGCCGTCTCCAGCCCCACGATTCCGTTGATGCCCTTCTCGAACTCCACCTGCTTGTCCAGCACGCCATGGGGCGCGTGGTCCGTGGCGATGGCGTCGATGGTGCCATCGACGATGGCCTCGCGCAGCGCCTCCACGTCCCGGTCCGCGCGCAGGGGCGGCGCCATCTTCGCGTGCGTGTCGTAGTCCCCCACCGCCCGGTCATCCAGGATGAGGTGGTGCGGCGTCACCTCGGCGGTGACGAACAGGCCCCGGCGCTTGGCCTCGCGGATGAGCCGCACGCTGCCCTCGCAGGACACGTGGGCGATGTGCAGCCGGCCCTTCGTCTCCTCGAGCAGCACCAGGTCGCGCGCCACCATGGCCACCTCGGCGGACGCGGGGATGCCGCGCAGGCCCAGCCGAGTGGACGTGGGCCCCTCGTGCATGGCGCCACCGGCGGACAGCGTGAGGTCCTCCTCGTGCACCATCACCGGCACGCCGAACTGCGTGGCGTACTGGAGCGCGCGGCGCATCAGGGCCGCGTTCATCACCGGCCGGCCGTCGTCGGTGATCGCCACGCAGCCGGAGGAGATGAGCTCGCCCGTCTCCGCCAGCTCCTCGCCCTTGAGGCCCTTGGTGATGGCCCCCGCGGGATACACGTGGCACAGGTTCGCGGCGCGGGCGCGCGACAGCACCAGCTCCGTGACGAGCCCGCTGTCGTTGACCACCTTGGTGTTGGGCATGGCCACCACGGCGGTGAAGCCCCCGGCCACGGCGGCGCGGCAGCCGGTGAGCACCGTCTCCTTGCCCTCCTCGCCCGGCTCGCGCAGGTGCACGTGCAGGTCGATGAAGCCCGGCAGCACCCACTTGCCGTCGGCGTCCACCACCTCGGCGCCGGCGGGCGCGGACAGCGGCGCGTCGGAGACCTGGGCCACCTTGCCGTCCTGCACCAGGACGTCGCGCACGCCGTCCACGCCGTTGCGCGGGTCGATGACGCGGCCTCTGCGGAAAAGCACCGTGGCACTCATGACGTGCAGACCTCGAGGATGGCCCGCCGCACGGCGACGCCGTTGGACACCTGCTCCAGGATGACGCTGCGCGCCCCGTCCGCCACCGAGGGCGCCAGCTCCAGCCCTCGGTTGATGGGGCCCGGGTGCATCACCAGCGCGCCCGCCTTCATCCGCTCCTCGCGCGCGGCGGTGAGGCCGAACAGCCGCGAGTACTCCTTCGTGGAGGGCAGGAACGCCTCGCCCATCCGCTCCAGTTGCAGCCGCAGGCACATCACCGCGTCCGCCTGCGGCAGCGCGGCGTCCAGGTTGTGCGTCACCTCCGCGCCCAGTTCCGCCAGCCCCGGCGGCATCAGCGTGGGCGGACCGCAGAACACCACGCGCGCGCCCAGCGCCTTCAGGCACCAGAGGTTGGAGCGGGCCACGCGGCTGTGGAGGATGTCGCCGACGATGAGCACCGTGCGACCGTCCAGGCCGCCCCAGCGCTGGCGCAGGGTGAAGGCGTCCAGCAGCGCCTGGGAGGGGTGCTCGTGGGTGCCGTCGCCCGCGTTGATGACGGCGCAGCGCACGTGCCTGGCGACGAGGTGCGGCGCGCCCGACGAGCGGTGCCGCATGACGATGGCCACGGGGCCCGTCGCCTCGATGTTCCGGGCGGTGTCCAGCAGCGTCTCGCCCTTGGAGGTGGACGAGCCGGAGGGGCTCCAGTTGAGCACGCCCGCTCCCAGGCCGCGGGCGGCCATGTGGAACGAGGTGCGAGTGCGCGTCGAGTCCTCGAAGAAGAGGTTGGCGACGACCTTGCCGCGCAGGGTGTGGGTGGCATCCGGGCCACCGGGCAGGTGCGCACGCGCCCTGTCGAGCACCGCTTCGAGCTCGTCCCGGCGCCAGCCTTCGATTCCAAGGAGGTGTCTCATGGCCGGGGCCGCCGCGTACCCCGGGCCGTGCGGCGCGTCAAGCACCGTCCGAGGGACGGCGGGTCGCTCGCCCCCCTGGGTGTGGTTCAGCGCACGGGCTCGAAGAAGCGGTCCACCCGCAGACCGGTGCCGCCGAACAGGCCGTGCAACAGACCACCGTGGCTCACCGACAGCCACATCACCAGCGCCTTGCCCTTGATGTGGCCATACGGGACGTAGGCCGGCTCGCCGTAGCCCCCGGGCCTGCCCAGCCCGTGGCGGCTGTCGGCGCTGTTGTCCCGGTTGTCGCCCAGGACGAACACATGGCCCTCGGGGACGACGTAGGGCCCCTCGTGGCGAGGCGTCCGCGTGGGCGTCTGGAGCACCGCGTGCGACACACCTCCCAGGTCCTCCCGGTAGAGCGCCTCCTGTCGCTCGAACCACGTCCCCTCCGCGAGGTCGTGCACGACGAACTCCGGGTCCTCGAGCTGGCGGGCCTGCGCCTGGCCGTTGATGTGCACCACGCCGTCGAACAGCTCCACCGTGTCGCCCGGCACGCCCACCACGCGCTTGATGTAGTCGGCGGACGTATCGACGGGGTTGTTGAACACGACGACGTCCCCTCGGGCCGGGGGCCGCAGGATGACGAACGGCACCACGTTGGCGAACGGCACGCGCACGCCGTAGATGAACTTGTTGATGAGGACGAAGTCGCCGATGTGCAGCGTGGGCAGCATGGAGCCGGACGGAATCCGATAGGGCTCCACGCAGGCGGTGCGGAACACCAGGGCGATGAGCAGGAACTTCGCCACGCCGCCGAAGAGCTCCACGGTGGACTCCTTGCGGAAGGCGCCCAGGTGCCGCTCCGTGAGGGCCGACAGGAGCTTCACCTCTCCGTGCAGCACGTCCGCGTCCCCGCGCACCGAGGCTGACTCCACCTTCAGCGCCTGCTCGGCGAAGAGCTCGCCCGTCCCCACGGCCAATGCCTGCTTCGCCTGCGCCCGGGCCAGGGCCCGCTCGCTCTCGTCGAGCTGCTCGCGCGCGGCGCGACGGGCCTGGAACCAGGTGGGCTGGACGCCACGCCGGCCCCAGAGGACGACGTAGTACGCCACCATGAGCAGCCCCAGCCCCTTCATCAGCGGCTGTGCCCAGCTCGCCGCCGAGGGCACGTACGCAATGAGCGTCATGTACGGAAACAGCGCCGCGGCGATGATGAGCACCGGGGCCCACAAGCTGGTGAGCCGCTCTCGCCACCGGAGCCGCTGGTAGGCCTGCCGTTGCGCGACGGTGCGCCGGGCCGCCATCAGGGAGGGCAACGACACCACGGACACGGCGGAGGGACTCGAGGAGCTCATGGTCGACCGCTCCCCTCTACGAACCACGAGGGGAACGATTGCCAGGAACTCCCGTCAGCCCGGGACAGGCGACGTCAGCGCACGGGCTCGAAGAAGCGGTCCAACCGGAGGCCGGTGCCGCCGAACAGCCCGTGGAACAGGCCGTGGTAGCCCAGGGACAGCCACACCACCATGGCCTTGCCCTTGATGTGGCCGTACGGCACGAACTCCGTGCGGCCGTAGCCGGTGACGCCCAGGCCGTGGCGGCTGTCGGAGCTGTTGTCGCGGTTGTCGCCCATCACGAAGACGTGGCCCTCGGGGACGACGTAGGGGCCCTCGTGGCGGGGCATGCGCGTGGGCGTCTGGAGCACGCTGTGCGGCACGCCGCTCAGGCTCTCCTGGTAGAGCGCCTCCTGCTGGTCGTACCACTGGCCGCTGTCGGTGATGTTGTGGACGATGTACTCGCCGTCCACCAGCTGGCGCGCCTGCGGCTGACCGTTGATGTGGACCACGCCGTCGTACATCTCCACCGTGTCGCCCGGCACGCCCACCACACGCTTGATGTAGTCGGTGGCCTCGTTGACGGGGTTGTTGAACACGATGACGTCGCCGCGCGCGGGGGGGCGGACGATGACGAATGGCACCACGTTGGCGAACGGCACACGCACGCCGTAGATGAACTTGTTGATGAAGACCTGGTCGCCGATCTGCAGCGTGGGCAGCATGGAGCCGGACGGAATCCGGTAGGGCTCCACGATGAAGGTGCGGAACACCAGCGCCACCAGCAGCATCTTCACGAAGCCGCCCACGAAGTCCGCCGCCGACTCCTTGCGGAACGCCCCCAGGTGCTGCGTGGTCAGCGCCTCCAGCGCCTTCACCTCGCGCACCAGCGCGTCCGAGTCACCCGCCGCCGACGCGCCCTCCACCTTCAGCGCCTGCTCGGCGATCTGCTCCGCCACCGCCGGGGAGACCTTCTCCCGCACGCCCGGCTTCTGGAGGATGCGCTCGTTCTCCGAGATGAGCTCATGCGCCTCGTGCCGCAGGCGCCGCAGCTGCTTCTCCTTGGGCGACACGTTGCGCCACACGAGCAGCGCCGCGAAGTACGCCACCATCAACAGCCCCAGCCCCTTCATCGCCGGCTGCGCCCACGAGGCCGCCGTGGGCACGTACTCGATGAGCACCGTGTACGGGAACAGGACGATGGCGATGATGCACAGCGGGGCCCACAGACTGGTGAGCATCTCCCGCCACACCAGCGTGCGCCGGGCGCGCACCTGCTCGGGGGTGCGCCGGGCCGCCATCACGGACGCCAGCTTCGCGGGAGGGGTGGCCGAAGGACTGGCGGCGTTCATGGGCTACTGCTCCGTCTTCAGGACCGCGAGGAAGGCCTCCTGCGGAATCTCCACCGTGCCCACCTGCTTCATGCGCTTCTTGCCCTCCTTCTGCTTCTCGAGGAGCTTGCGCTTGCGGCTGATGTCGCCGCCGTAGCACTTGGCGAGCACGTTCTTGCGCATGGCGGAGATGGTCTCGCGCGAGATGATCTTCGCGCCGATGGCCGCCTGGATGGCCACCTCGTACATCTGCTTCGGGATGACCTCCTTGAGCTTCTGGCACACCTCGCGGCCGCGCAGGTACGCGCGCTCGCGGTGCACGATGACGCTCAGCGCGTCCACCGGGTCCCCGTTGATGAGGATGTCCAGGCGCGCCAGGTCCGCCTCCTCGTAGCCCGTCAGCTCGTAGTCCAGGCTCGCGTAGCCGCGCGACACGCTCTTGAGCTTGTCGAAGAAGTCGAAGACCACCTCGGCCATCGGCATCTCGTACGTCACCTGCACGCGCTGACCGCTGCTGCCCAGGTACTTCATGTCCTTCTGCACGCCGCGGCGCTCCTGGCACAGCTTCAGGATGGCGCCCAGGTGATCATTCGGGACGTGGATGTGACAGGTGAGGATGGGCTCCTCGAACTTCTCGATGCTCTGCACCGGCGGCAGCTTCGCGGGGTTGTCCACGAGCAGGACGTCCCCCTTGCTGGTGGTGATGCGGTACACCACGCTGGGCGCCGTGGTGATGAGGTCCAGGTTGTACTCGCGCTCCAGGCGCTCCTGGACGATCTCCATGTGCAGCAGGCCCAGGTAGCCGCAGCGGAAGCCGAAGCCGAGCGCCGTGGAGGACTCGGGCTCGTACGTGAAGGCGGAGTCGTTGAGCTTCAGCTTCGCCAGCGCGTCGCGCAGGTTCTCGTACTGGTCCGAGTCCACCGGGAAGATGCCGGAGAACACCATCGGCTTGACTTCCTGGAAGCCGGGGAACGGCGCGTCCGTGGGACGGGCCTCCTCCGTGACGGTGTCACCGACCTTGGCGTCCTGGAGCTCCTTGATGTTGGCCACCAGCACGCCCACCTCGCCGGCCATCAGCTGCTGCACCGGACGGGAGAACGGGCTGAAGACCCCCAGCTCCTGGACCTCGAAGACCTTGTTGTTGCTCCACAGCTTGATCTTCTGCTTGAGCTTCAGCGTGCCCTCGAGCACGCGCACCAGCGTCACCACGCCCCGGTAGTTGTCGTACCAGGAGTCGAACACGAGCGCCTTGAGGGGCGCGTCCGGCATGCCCGTCGGCGGGGGCACGCGGGCCACCACGGACTCGAGGATCTCGTGGATGCCGATGCCCTCCTTCGCGGACGCGGGCACGGCCACCGACGCGTCGATGCCGATGACGTCTTCAATCTCGGCGCGCGTGCGGTCCACGTCGGCGCTGGGCAGGTCGATCTTGTTGATGACCGGGATGATCTCCAGGTCGTGATCCAACGCCATGTAGACGTTGGCGAGCGTCTGCGCCTCCACGCCCTGCGACGCGTCCACCACCAGCAGCGCGCCCTCGCACGCGGCCAGGCTGCGGCTCACCTCGTAGGCGAAGTCCACGTGCCCCGGCGTGTCGATGAGGTTCAGGACGTACTGCTTGCCGTCCTTCGCCGTGTAGTTCATCCGCACGGACTGGGCCTTGATGGTGATGCCCCGTTCGCGCTCGATGTCCATGTTGTCGAGGAACTGGGCCTGCGCCTCGCGCTTGCTCAGCGTCCCCGTCTTGTCGAGGAGGCGGTCGGCCAGCGTCGACTTCCCATGGTCGATATGGGCGATGATGCAGAAGTTGCGGATGTGCGCGTTTTCAGCCGGCATGTTCGGGGCGCTCGTCGAAAGAAGCGGGCGTGAGTAACATCGAACCGCGCGAAAATCTACGCGCGAACGACTGCCCGACGAGCAACCCGTCAGGGGCGCTCGATTGTTCCCCAAGCATCATGCCGCCCGAGGCACGCCCCAGGCCATGACAGGACCCCGGGAGGCACCCCGAGGGCCCCTCCCGGACTCCCCTGCCCTGCGACCCGGCGGGCTTCAGCCGTGGGCGCGGCCGGGCTCGGCCTTCTCGCGGAAGAACGCCACCGTGCGGCGGGCGCCCTCGCGCAGGTCCACCGTGGGCTCCCAGCCCAGGACCTTCTTCGCGAGCGAGTTGTCGATGCACGAGCGCAGCTGCTCACCCGGCTTGCCCGGGGCGTGGGCCGCGGGCGCGGACGAGCCGGCCGCCTCGGCCAGCAGACCATAGAGGCGGTTGATGTCCGTCTCCACGCCGGTGCCGATGTTGATGGCGCCCACGTAGTCCTTCTCGAAGGCCAGCCGGTTGGCGCGGGCCACGTCGGGACCGAAGACGAAGTCACGCGTCTGCTTGCCCTCGCCGAAGATGGTGCAGCCCTGCCCGGACAAGAGGCGCTGGCAGAAGATGGCCACCACGCCCGCCTCGCCGTGCGGATTCTGGCGCGGGCCGTAGACGTTCGCGTACCGGAGGGCGACGTACGGCAGGCCGTACTGGGCCTTGTAGTAGCCCAGGTACAGCTCGCCGGCCGCCTTGGAGACGCCGTACGGCGACACCGGCCGCGTGGCGTGGGACTCCGGCGCGGGGAACACGTCCTGCTCTCCGTAGATGGCGCCGCCCGTGGAGCTGAAGATGACCTTCTTGACGCCGGAGACGCGCGCGGCCTCCAGGAGGTTGAGCATGCCGCGGATGTTCACGTCCGCGTCGAAGCCCGGGTCGTCCACGCTGCGCCGCACGTCCATCTGCGCGGCCAGGTGGCAGAGGACGTCCGGCTTCTCCGCCTTGATGAGCTCCGAGGCCTCCCGGCTGCGGATGTCATGCACCGCCAGCCGGACGCGAGGGTCCAGGTTCTCCTTCCGGCCGCCGGACAGGTCATCCAGGGCGATGACCTCATGCCCACCCCGGAGGAACTCGTCACACACGTGCGAGCCAATGAAGCCCGCGCCACCCGTCACCAGGACTTTCACGCTATCGCTCTCCCCGCCATCCGGCCGTGGCCGGACCCGTCTTCACATCCAGGATCACTCGCGGCGGCAACCTATGCCGGGGAGCGTCGCACGGCAACCTCGCGGAAGTACGCGATGGTCTCTCGCAAACCCTCTTCCAGCGGCACCTTGGGCTCCCAGTTCAGGATCGTGCGGGCCCGGGTGATGTCTGGCTGACGCTGCTTGGGGTCGTCCTTGGGCAAGGGCTTCTCGATGATCTTCCCGCCCCCGCCCGCCGCCGTGCGCACGGCCTCCGCGAACTGGCGGATGGTCATCTCCCGGGGGTTGCCGATGTTGACCGGGTTGGGCTCGTCCGACAGCGCCAGCCGCACCAGGCCGTCCACCAGGTCCTTCACGTAACAGAACGAGCGCGTCTGGCTGCCGTCCCCGAACACCGTGAAGTCCTCGCCCTGCAGCGCCTGGCCCACGAAGGCCGGCACCACGCGGCCGTCGTTGAGGCGCATGCGCGGGCCGTAGGTGTTGAAGATGCGCACGATGCGCACCTGCACGCCCTTGCGCCCGTAGGCCGCGGTGATCGCCTCCGAGTAGCGCTTGGCCTCGTCGTACACCGAGCGCGGACCGATGGGATTGACGTTGCCCCAGTAGTCCTCGCGCTGCGGGTGCACCAACGGGTCTCCATACACCTCGGAGGTGGAGGCCATCAGGAAGACGGCGTGGTGCTTCTCCGCCAGCTTCAGCCCGTTCTCCGTGCCGATGGAGCCCACGCGCAAGGTCTCCAGCGGGAGGTTCGCGTAGTCGATGGGCGAGGCGGGCGAGGCCAGGTTCAACACGTAGTCGAGCGGCCCCTCCACGGGGATGCCCTCGGTGATGTCCGCCTTCACGTACGAGAAGCCCGGGCGCCCCTTCAGCGTGCGCAGGTTCTCCTCATTGCCCGTGATCAGGTTGTCCACCGCCGTCACCCGGGCCGCGCCGTCATCCAGCAAGCGCTCACACAGGTGCGAGCCAACGAAGCCCGCGCCGCCCAGGACCACCACTCGCTTCCCCTGCATGCTCTTCACGTGCCGCCTCTTTCTTCTCTCAAATCTCGTCGAAGGTCGCCTGCCCCGGCAGCTGCGCCTTGTACTTCTCCAGGACCAGGTCGATGCCCTGGCGGATGTACTCGGCCACGGGCACCTTGGTCTTCTGGTTCAGCGCCTTGAGGAGCTCGTTCTGCTCCGGGGTAATGTAGATGGTGGTGCTGACTTTCTTTCGGGCCATGGCGATATGTGAAAATATATGGAATGACGTGGCGCGCGGAAGCATCTCGTGCACATGTCCTGGCCCAGACGCCCCATCGTCGCGGGAGCCCCGGATGACAGTCGGCAAGCGCTGGATTTTCCTCGGATTCGTCACCACGGGCCTGCTCGCGGGCTGTGCCGGGAACAAGGCCTCCGGGCCCAAGCAGGGCGCCTCGGGTCAATCCTCACCCACCACCACCGGCGAGTCCGTGCAGCCCGAGCGCGCGCGCGGCGAGCACGTCACGGCGCAGGACGTGAATGGCGACGGCAAGCCCGACGTGTGGACGTACACGGTGGACGTGGAGGGCTCGGACACGCTGCGCAAGGTGCGCCAGGAGCTGGACCTGAACTGGGACGGGCGCGTGGACCTGACGCGCTTCTTCGACGAGTCCGGCGCGCTGATGCGCGAGGTGATGGACCTGGACTACGACGGCAAGGTGGACGCCACCTACTTCTACGAGAAGGGGGCCAACACGCGCCGCGAGCGGGACTTCGACGGGGACGGCAAGCCCGACAGCGTCACGTACTACGAGCGCGGCGTGCTGGTGCGCAAGGAGCGCGACACCAACGGCGACGGCCGCGTGGACTATTGGGAGTACTGGGAGAAGGGCCAGGTGGACCGCATCGGCGAGGACCTGGACGGCGACGGCACCGTCGACAAGTGGACCCGCAATCCCAACAACGCGGCCAGCGACTGAAGGCGCCGGGCCGCGTCCACCTTCCGGGTGCGGCGAGGACGGCTACGGCTTGCTGGTGCCGGTGCGACCGTAGGAGTCCTCCAGCCGGACGACGTCATCCAGCTCGGGGGTGCTCACCTCGAGGATGTCGCAGTCGGTGAGGGCCACCATGCGGTGCTTGGTGAGCGGCTTGATGTGGTAGCTCTCGCCCGGGTTCATCTCCTTCTCGATGAGCCCCTGTCCCTCGTCGACGACGAAGAGCAGCTTGCCGCTCTGGACGTGGATCGTCTCGTCCTTCTGGTTGTGGTACTGCAGGCTGAGCTTGTGGCCCTGCTTCACGTGCAGCAGCTTGCCCACATAGCGCTCGGTGTGGGCCCAGATGAGCTCGTGGCCCCAGGGCTTCTCCACCCGCCTCGTCGTCGTCATGGTGCTTCCTGTCTTCCTCGGCCGCTCTTCAGTTCGTGCCGGCCACGAACGCGTCGAGCTGCGTCTCTCGCTTGAAGTCTGACAGATACCGGGTGGCAGCGTCCTTCGAGGCGAAGGTGCCCATGCGCACGCGGTACCAGGTGCCCTTGCCGGCCACCTCCGCGGTGACGATATACGGGGCATAGCCGCGGTCGCGCAACCGACCCATGAAACGCTCGGCCTCCTGCTTGTCCTGGAACGCCGAGAGCTGGAGCGTGAACGCCCCACCCTTCACCGCGGGGTCCGGCAGCTGCGCGGCCCGGGCGATGGCCTCCTTCAGTCCGCCACCCTCCTTCTGCGTCGTGCGCGTGGGGACGGCCGCCACCTCCACCTTGCCGGACACCACCGCGGGCTTCACCGCGAGGGCCGCGGGCTTCTCGGCCGGCTTCTCGGCGGCGGGCTTCTCCACGGGCTTGGGTGCCTCGACGACGGCCTTGGGCTCCTCGGCCGGCTCCTCCGGGGGCAGCTCACCGGTGTCCGGGTCCGGCGTCGGGGCGAGCGCGGCGGTCTTCACCGGCTCGGCGGGCTTCGCCACGGGCTTCTCGGCGACGACGGGCGCCTTGGGGGCGGGCTTGGGCGCGACAGGCGCGATGGGCTCCGCGCTGGCCTTGCGCGTCAGCTCGTCCTGGAACGTCAGCTGCGGCTCCTTGCGCACGGCCTGCAGCGCCTGGGCGTTGGCGTCCAGGGCGGAGAGCAGGTCGGGGGCGCTGGCCGTCTGGGCATCGCCCGCGAGCTTCTTGCCCACGACGACGCCCAGCACGAAGACGGCGCCGAGCACCACGATGCCGGCGATCAACAGGCTGACAATCTGCCGGTTGTCCAGAGAGACATCGAACTTCTCTTTCATCCGGTGGGCATCACGCATGACTCAGGAATCCTCGCGCGCGGACAGAGCGGGCCACACGAGTCCGTGTTGCGGCCTGTAGCGTCGGCGTCGAGGGAAGGTACGCCCCACCTCCCACACGGTCAAATTCACGGAAAGCCGCGCGCCCGCGCCCCCGCTAAGGGGCGAGCGACGTCGACGCGAGCGGCTGCGTGGCGAGCACCCCCGGCGGCAGCACGGAGCCCACGGGCTCCTGTCGGGGCGCTGGCGCGTTGAGGCGCGCGCGCAGCTCCTTGCCCGCGGCGAACGAGAGCGTGCGGCGCTCGGGCACGGCGACGCTCTTGCCCGTCTTCGGGTTGCGGCCGGTGCGCGCGCGCCGGGTGCGCAGCGAGAAGACGCCGAAGCCGCGCAGCTCGATGCGCCGGCCGGCCACGAGGGCCTCCGCCATGCAGTCGAAGACGGCGTGGACGATGGACTCCAACTCACGTCGCGGCACGTGGGGCGCACGCTCCGCGATGCGTTCGATGAGCTCACTCCTCGTCATGGCACACCCCGGCCGAGAGGGACGAGGGACTCTACAGAAGCCGGCCCCGCGAGGACAAACCGTCCCCGGGTCCAGGCTCAACGCAGGCGCACGTCGGCGGGCCCTTCCACCTCCACCTCGACGCCGCCCGCGCCCTTGAGGGTGACCTCCGCGCCGTCCGGCACCAGCAGGCGCACGGTGCGGCCCAGCGGCACCTCGCGCCCCTCCAGCAGCACCGCGGTGGCCAGGTCATCCGTCTCCGCCACGGCGAAGCCGTCCTCCACCACCGCCACCAGCCCGCCCTCGCCCAGGTCTCCGGCGTGGATGAAGGGGACCTTGGGGCGGAACGGCGGCGCGGGCAGCGGCTGGTGGGGCCCCTCGTGCTTCGTGTCGGAGCCGAGCCGGCTCAGGCCGTTGGGCGTGAAGAAGGCGACGAAGTACTGGGTGGACGTGTACGCGTCCTCGTGCGCGCTCTTGGGCGTCACCTGCACGTTGGTGTAGCGGGCGGCGACGATGCGCAGCGCGCGGGGCGCCTCCTGCACGCCGCCGTCCGCCCAGCGGTACGACGGGAGGTTGGAGCCGTGCAGCTTCGCCTCGTCCGCGTCGCCCACCTCCAGCGTGTCACCCTTCTCCAGGAAGCGCAGGCCGCCGCCGAAGTACTCGAGCACCGCGGGCCCGGTGGCGGTGAGCTTCACGTCGCCCAGGAGCTGCGCGCCCACGGCGATGGTGTACTCGGCCTTGCCTTCCTTGCGCACCACGGGGGCGCCGGCCGCGAGCAGTCCGGCGATGGGCTTGTCCGAGCGCTCCTTGCAGCCGGCGACGAGACTGGCCGCGACCAGCAGGCATCCCACGAGGCGCTGCGCCATGTCCCGTACTCCTCCCGGTTGACTCGAGCTCAGACGATCCACCCACCACCCAGGACCCGGTCCTGAGCGTAGACCACGGCGGCCTGTCCCGGCGTGACGGCGCGCGCCGGCGCATCCAGCTTCACCGAAACGAGCCCGTGGGGGGAGATCTCCACGCGCCCGGCGGCGCCGGCGTGGCGGTGGCGGATGCGGACCTCCACGGGCGTCTCGGGAGACGGGGGCGCGTCCACCCAGTGGGGCTGGAGCAGCCCGAAGCGATCGCGCCCCGTGTCCTCGGCGTTGCCCACGACGACGCGGTGGGTGTCCGGCTCCAGGCGCTGGACGTAGCGCACCTGGCCGCCGCCCAGGTTGAGGCCCTTGCGCTGGCCCACCGTGTAGCGATGGATGCCGTGGTGCTTGCCGAGCACCTGCCCTTCCGCGTCGACGATGTCGCCCTCGGGCTGGGGGCCGGCGACCTTCTCCACGAAGCCCGCGTAGTCGCCGTCCGGCACGAAGCAGATCTCCATGCTCTCCGGCTTGTGGCTGGTGGGCAGCGCGTGGCGCTCGGCGACGGCGCGCACCTGGGCCTTGGTCATGTCGCCCACGGGGAAGACGATGTCGCGCAGCTCGTCCTGGCCCAGCGTGAAGAGGAAGTAGCTCTGGTCCTTGGCCAGGTCCGCGGCGCGGCGCAGGACGTAGCGGCCGTCCTGCTCCTCGACGCGCGCGTAGTGGCCCGTGGCCAACCTGGCGCCGAGCGCCCGGGCCCGCTTGAGCAGGAAGTTGAACTTCACGTCGCGGTTGCAGGCCACGCACGGGATGGGCGTGCGTCCGCCCAGGTACGACTGGACGAAGGGGTTGACGACGCGGTCCTGGAAGATCTCCTCCGCGTTGGCGACGTAGTACGGGATGCCCAGCGCCTGGGCGACGGCGCGCGCGTCATCGATGTCGTCGGGACTGCAGCAACTGCCGCACTTCGCCTTGCCCTCGTAGGACCAGACGCGCAGGGTGATGCCGATGACCTCGTGGCCCTGCTCCTTGAGCAGGGCGGCAGCGGCCGAGGAATCCACCCCGCCGCTCATCGCAACGACGACTCGCATGGTGTCCCTTCCTACACGCCCCGGCCTCCGGGCGCACGCGGCAGGACGCTGGATGCCCCCGGAACCCGACCGGGAGCCCCCCTTGGACAGGGCAGCCCCGGCCGACACGAGAGCAGGCGCGCCCTCGTGCGCCCCGGTGGGCCCACGCCCGACAGGGGAAGCGAGCCGCCCCTGGCGGCGCTGGCAAGCCGCGTGTCAGCTCGGACGCCGGGCCGCCAACCTCGGGGCCCCTCTGACAAGCCATGCGCCGCCGCGCGAGGGGCTCACCTCGGGCCTTCGTCCGAGCCAGGTGTCAGCCCGCGCACCGCCGCGCGAGCAGTCCCCGCCTCAAGCCTTCGGGCGGGCCGCGTGCCAGTCCTTGAGCCGCTGCGCCAGGGCCTCGCGGGTGTTCAGCGCGGGGTCATCCAGCACGGAGTCCATGAGGAAGCGGGTGGCCTCTCCGACGATGGGCGACGGGCCGACCCCGAGCGTGGACATGATGTCGCCGCCGGTGAGCGCCAGGTCCTTGGCCACCAGGGGCGGCTTCGCGGCGGCGAGCGCCTCCAGCCGGGCGCACAGCCGCTCCAGCTCCGCCGAACGCTCGGGCGCCCGAGCCTGGACGCGGGCCCGGGCCACGGTGAGCAGCGCGGGCAGCTGCGCGAGCCCCACCCGGGCCAGGAGCCGGCGCAGCGCGGGGTCCGGGTCCGCGAAGCGCTCCTCGAGCTTCGCGGTCTCCACGAGCAGCGCCACCAGGTCCGCGACCTTGTTGGGGAACTTCAGGCGCAGGCCGATGTCCCGGGCCTGGCTCCGGTCCACCAGGTCCGCGAGGAGCGCGGCCATCCGGACCTCCACCTCCGCCGGCGCGGCCTGCACGGCGGCGCGCGCGAGCCGGGCCTCTTCGGGCGCGGCGCGGGCCACCTCGGGGAGGAACACGTCCAACAGCCCCGTCTCCACCAGCAACACGAGCCCGCCCTCGGCGCGCGGGGACAGCAGCAGCTTGACCAGCTCCTCGCGCACGCGCTCCAGCGCGACCTTGCGGAAGACGCCGAGCGTGGCGGGGATGGCGTCGCGCGTGGCCGAGTCCAGCGAGAAGCCGAGCACCGCGGCGAAGCGGACCGCGCGCATGGGGCGCAGGCCATCCTCGGAGAAGCGCTCGAACGCGGAGCCCACGCACTTGATGAGCTGGGCCTGCAGGTCCGTCTGGCCGCCGAACGGGTCCACCAGGTCGCGGTCCAACGGGTTGTAGGCCATCGCGTTGATGGTGAAGTCGCGGCGGGACAGGTCCTTGACGATGTCGCGCTCGAAGGCGACGGAGCTGGGCCGGCGCCCGTCCAGGTAGTCCCCCTCCGAGCGGAACGTCGTCACCTCCACATGCGTGCCGCCCTGGACGACGGTGACGGTGCCGTGCTGGATGCCGGTGGGGATGACCTTGCGGAAGGCGCGCTGGACCTCCTCCGGCAGCGCGCTGGTGGCCACGTCGAAGTCCTTCGGGGGGACCTTGCGCACCATGTCCCGCACGCAGCCGCCCACCAGGTACACGGCGTGGTTGAGCTCCCGCAGCCGCGCGATGACGTCGAGCACGGGGCGGGGAATGTCGGCGTTATGGAGATTGGCGAGCATGCGTCCCAGGTCGGCGGGCGTCGTGCCCGCCTGACACCTGGGTTGTACTTGCGCCCCCCGCTCTGGATCCAGGCCCAGGATGCGCCGTCGTGTTCAGGACTCCGGCGCGCAGGACAGTCCGACGGACTCGTGGGGCTGCGCGGAGTTGGCGCAGGCGATGATGAAACACTCGTTCTTGGAGCGGCACACCCCGTCACAGCACAGCTGCTGCCCCGTCGGGCACGCGCCACCGTCCGGGCACGGGCCGCAGTTCACCGACGTCCCACAGTTGTTGGCGACGCAGCCGCAGCGGTTCTGGCAGGTGGTGAGGAGGGGGTCCGGCACACAGCTCGACTCGCAGTAGTTCAGCGGGTTGCACTCGTAGCCGACCCCGCAGGAGCCACACTCCAGCTTGCCGCCGCAGCCATCCGAGGGGCTGCCGCACTGCCAGTTGTTCGCCAGGCACGACGTCTTCGGCACGCAGCCCGTCGAGTACAGCTCACTGGGCTGGCGGGACCACACGCCATTCGAGTCGACGTTCCACCCGCCGTTGAGCAGCACCTGGTCCGGCGCGTTTCCAACGAGCGACATGCCGAAGTCCCGCCGCGCCAGCGCGAGCGCCGTCAACGCGGTCCAGCCGCCCGTGCCGATGTCGTAGCGCGAGACCCACTGCGCCGGCGCGCCCGTCGTCGGGTGATATCCGCCGACCACCAGCACCGAGCCGTTGCTCAGCTCCACCGCGCCGTGTCCGACGCGAGGGAACGGCGCCCAGATGGCGGTCGTCCAGGTGTTCGCGACGGGGTCGTAGCGGGAGGCCATCTGGCTGGGCACATCGCTCTGCCACTGCGGCCCCACGACGAGCACCTCGCCATTGACCGTGGTCGTCAGCAACGTCGCCGAGTGTCCCGCCGCGAGCACCGCGCCGCTGTTCGTCGTGGCGATCCACGTGTTGGTGCTCGGCCGATAGCGCTCGTGCTGGTTGCGGTTTCCCAGGAGCAGCACGTCGCCATTGCGCAGCAGCGTCGCGGTGTGGCCGGAGTACCCGCCCCTCGAAGGCGAGGCGGCGAGGGTCCACGTGCCGGTGGCGGGGTCATACAGCTCCGCGGAGCCAAGGCCCTGCGTGGTGGCGGTGCCGTCGCCGCCCACCACCAGCACCTTGCCGTTCTGGAGCAGCGTCTGGGTGTGTCGGGCCCGCGCCGCGATGAGCGAGCCGGTGGCGGTCCACGTCCCCGTGGCCGGGTCATACAGCTCCGCGTCGCGGCCATTTCCCAGGGGGGTGATGCCTCCGGACACGAGCACGCGCCCGTCCTGGAGCCGGGTGGCGGCATGCTCGTACCGCGCCACCACCATGTCCCCGGTGGTGCTCCACGGCGTCGAGGCGCCCGGCGTGTAGAGCTCGGTGGCGCGGAAGTCGGCGGGAGCGCCCTGCGCGGTGCCTCCGGCGACGAGCACCCGCCCATCCGCGAGCGTCGTCTGCGTGAAGCCCGTCCGGTTGTACGTGGGCGAGGCCGTCAGGACCCGCGTCTGCTGGGACACCAGCGCGGCGGGCTCGGCGCTCTTCGGCGCGGGCGAGCCGCAGGCCATCACGAAGAACATGCCCAGGAGCGCGGCGCCCCTCTTCATCCCAGCCTGCTGGCTCACGACGCCTCCGGAGAACAGTCCGTGACGTATACGGAGCGGGCCCGGAAGTCCGGCAGTTGCCTCCTCGCATTCCCCTACCCGGCCCCTTGTGGGAGCCGGGCGTCGGGGGTGCTCAGCCCTCGATGTCGCCGAGGATCTTCCCGATGGGGGTCGGGGTGCCGATCATCTTCTGGAAGACGCTGCGATTGTCGGAGCCCTCGTCGTAGCGCTGGATGGCCTCGTTCGTCGGGTTGGGCAGGTTCGGCGCGCGGCCCGAGTAGTCATTGCGGCTGGGCAGGCCGTGCTCG
This sequence comes from Myxococcus sp. MH1, assembly GCF_059738865.1. Lineage (NCBI taxonomy): Bacteria > Pseudomonadati > Myxococcota > Myxococcia > Myxococcales > Myxococcaceae > Myxococcus > Myxococcus sp. MH1. The sequence continues at coordinate 5,991,122 of NZ_AP026947.1, forward strand.
GCGCGGATCTTGTTCTCCGTGGGCGCCCAGCCCGCGGGCGTGTGCGGCGTGGGCTTCAGGCCCACCGTCTCGAACTCCTCGGTCAGCATCGTGCGACGGTTGAGGTTCGCCTTCATGTTGTCGGCGAAGTCGGGGTAGCGCTTGAAGACGTCGGCGTTGGCGTGCTTGCTCGACTCGATGGAGCCCACCTGGAGGCCGTTGGAGGCGCGCCACGCGTGGACCGACTCGTGGCCCAGGCTGTTGAAGCGCATGTTGCCGGGGGCCGTCTCATCGTAGTTGATGCGGCTGGGCAGGCCCGCGCTGGGCTGGCCATCGTGACGGTAGGCCGGGCGGATGGACTCGTAGGTGCCCTGGTGCCTCGGCAGGTGCGACATGGGCATGTCGGCGTTGCGGCCCGAGTAGATGTCCGTGGAGGTGATGGGGTTGCGCACGGTGCCCGTCTGGCCGGGGTTGAGCGCCTGGGTGCGGCCGTCCAGCTCCGTCAACATGCGATTGCCGGTGGGCCGGTTCATCAACGTGTGGGTGGACTCGCGCGTGTCGCGGGTGAAGTCCGCGAACTGGGCGCCGCTCTGCCCGCCATCGCGGCGGGTCCGGATGCCCGGGAGGTCCGGGTGCGTGACGCCGTAGTCGGTGGGCTTGAGGTGGTTCTTCCCATCCTGGAGCTCCGTGGCGGACGGACGGGCCTTGGGCAGCGACGTCGTGTCGGGCTTCGCCGGGGTGCTGTTGGAGCGGGGGCGCGACGTCGTGTCCGTCTTGGGGGCCGGCGTGGAGAACGACGGGCGGGAGCGGAGCTTCATGGGGGATCGCCTCGGAGTGGGAGTCGGTGACGTGGAAGCCCTGGAGCATTCGCCGTGCCGACCCTTCCCCACTTCGACTCCGTCACCTGGGGCTCGTGATTCCAGTGGGTTGCGGTTTTGAGGGGACGATTTCGGGCGGGGGCGGTGATGTCTGGGGGCAAGGGGGTGATGACGGTCGTCATCAGGGGCGGGGCCGGGATTGGAGGCGCGGGGCTCGGACGTGGCACGCTGGGCGGTGGCCGTGCGGCGTGCGCATGGCCAGGGTGTTGGTGTTGGAGCGGGTCCCCACCAGTCGCGGGAGGCTCACGGATGCTTCGCCACACGCTCACGCAGGCATTGAAGGAGCTCCGGACCCGGATTGCCTCGGGGGACCCGGACTTGAAAGCCGCGCGGCACTTGGTCGAGCGACAGGTGCGTATGTCCCCGGAGGCCCACGCGTACCTCGACAAGCTGCTGGCCGAGACGCGCAAGGAGTCGAGTCGCGAGGAGCTGCGGCAGCCCTTCCCGGCGGAGCCATCGGCGGCCCAGGTCGTCGAGCACCGGCTCTGGGATGAGGCGTGTGAGAGCGCGCGGCGGAACATGGCGCCGCCGTTGAGCCTCATGGTGTGGAGCGATGAGGAAGGGCTGACGCGCCTGGAGGTGCTGGGGTTGTTGACGTTGGCGTTGCGCAGGCTCGCGGCGACGCCGGAGTTCGGCGCCGGGCCGCTGCTGCCAGGACTACAGCGGTGAGCCGATACGCTCCGTCGGCGAGCCCTGCGGACAGGAGCTCGCCGGGCCTGCCTGGGACTCGGCCTGGCGCCCGGCTTTGAAGCCAGGCGTTCACAGGTCCGGGGGTACTCCGCGCCCGAGCCGTTGCGGCGGGCGGTGGAGAACCTGACCAGCAACGCGGTGAAGTACGGCTCTTCGGAGCGGCCCATCACCATCACCGTGGACAGCCTTCCCGAGCGTGGCACCCGTTTCACCATCGACATTCCCAAGGACGCGCGGCCGTTCCAGCAGGCGCCGACGCTCGCTCGGTGAGTGATTGCCACCAGCGTCCATCAGCGGACGGAGACCTGCCCGACAGAGACAGTGGCCGGCTCCAGCCGTGGACCCAAGGATAGAGCAGCCAGGCACACTCCCTGGTGCCTGACCGCCCAGCCTGTCATGACAAGCATTGGGCGCTCACCCCCGCCGGTCCAGACATGCCCATCCCTCTCAGAGCAGTCTTTTCGTCGTTGAGCTGTGCCCTGCTGTTGAGCGCCTGCGGCCCCGATTACGAAGGCGACGTCGGCGCTCCTTCTCGGTCGGAGGACGTTTCGCCCGAAGTCGAAGAGCCAGGAGAGGACGGCAGCGTGTCGCAGGCGACGTTCGGGGGGCATCTGGGCAGTGCGCTGGGCCACATCGCCTCATTCGATAGCTGCGCCGCCAACAACGAGTGGCGCACGACCTGCGGCACGGGCGCGGCGCGGGACATGTCGTACACGTGGACGGTTCCTGTCACCGGGGACTACTCCATCACCACCTACGGGTCGTCGTACGACACGATCTTGGAGGTCCGCAGGGCCGCGGACACGGGCGTTGTCTATGCCTGCAATGACGATTGGGCGGATGGCAACTATCGGTCTCGAGTCGTGCTCCGGGACCAACCCAAGGGCCGCAAACTCTTCATCATCGTCGACGGCTACAGCGGCGATTGCGGAGCAGGCCGCCTGTACATCAACGGCCTCTAATCCGAACCCACCCTCGGATCCGCCGATCCTCGCGTAAACGGCGCCCTGTCCTCATGGAGCGAGGCTGCTTTAGATGCCCTGTGCATTCACAGCAGCCTTCCCGGAGGATCTCTTGCTCGCGCGTCCGACCCTCACCGTGTTCGTCACCGTTGTCTGCCTGATGGGCTGTCGAGGCACGTCCTCGAACACCGCCTCCGTGCAACCCTCGATGGCCGAATCCGCGGCCCCTGCGGCGTCAGCAGTGTCTGACGCCGCCAGGGAGCTGACCGGGACCTGGACCTGCAACGGCTCCATCCACGGACCCGGCGGTGCGAGCCCGAGCAAAGTCCGATTCGAGGCCCGGCTCGAGCTCGACAAGGCCTGGCTGCGCACCGACTTCGTGGCGGTGTCCGGTGAGTACCCCTACAAGTTCACGTCGTACCGGACGTTCGATTCAACGGCTCGCACGTGGAGGAATGTCATCCTCGACAACATGGGAGGCGATGCCACGTCTTCGTCCACGGACGGCGTCACCTGGGTCGGCGAGTCGACCGGCCCCATGGGCAGGATGAAGATCCAGGACACCGAGCACCTCGTCTCGCCTGGGATGCTGACCCTGCGCGGCCAGTATTCGATGGATGGCATGAGCTGGAACACCGGCTACGACCTGACCTGCGAGAAGTGACGAGTCACGGGATGCGGGGCCGGGACGACTCAGGTGTCTGGAATCGACCCAGGTTGCTCCCCGCACTTGAATCCCCGACGATGCGCGCGGCCCGGTCGTCCTTCGCTCGCACATCTTCACATCAGGGGATTCTCCATGAACCGCTTGAAGCTGTTGTTGCTGGGATGCGTCGCCGTGCTCGCATTCGGTTGCGGAACTCCGTCGGACGAACTCGCCGTCGAGGACGCGACCGGCGCTGCCCAGGAGCTGACTGGATGTACCGCGACCTGCGAGCAGGGCACGGTCAGCTGTCCGTCTTCGTCGACGACGTGCTCCGCGACCCACTACGTGGGCGTGACGTGCGACGGCGTTGACATCCCGTGCCCTCCGCCGGAGCCGCAGGAGTGCGACCCTTCCCTGCCGCTCTGCACGACGCTTCAGGGCCAGCTTTGCAACTCCCTCAACGCCGAGACGCCCTGCTGTATCGTGGAGACGTCCGGCTCGTGGGAGAGCTCCTGCGTGTGCTTCCGAGCTGGCGCGACGCGGCCTCCCTACCGGTGGGCCTGCGCGTTCTAGTCGCGGCGCATTGACGGCCGTCCTCGATTCCGCTCGAGGATGGCTGGAATCACGCCCCTCCCGTCCCATGCCGGACATGGGAGGGGCGGCGGTGCACGAGTCTTCCAGGTAGGATGGCGAGGGATTCTTCTGTGTGGCGCTGCCGGCGCGTCACCCGGAATCCCTGGAGGGATTCGACGCCATGCTGAACAAGGCCTTCGTCGTCCTCGCGCTGGTGTTCATCAGCGGTCTCGAGGCCTCGGTCTTCTGCTACAGCCTCTGGGGTTACTTCATCACGCCGCCAAGTGGAGCGGGCGTGCTGGCCGCCTCGCGCCGACTCGAAGCACTGACGTCCTTCAGGAGCGACCCGAACGGGGATGTGGAGCTGCGTCCGACTCAGCCCATCGTGCCGAGCGAGTTCATCGGATGCCCGCTCTTCGACTTCACGTCCAGGTGCATGCATGACCGGCTGATGGCGGCGGTGATCACGTTACCGGGAGACCTCTCTCGGACGGAGTCGGTGGAAGAACTTCGTCCGCAGATTGAGAGCGTCTGCGGGAACTGGGCCTCGTCACGACGAGGTAAGGCGATCACCGTGCAAGGCGACTCGGGGCAGATGCGATTGATCACCTGCACGTCGGGAGAACTCAGCAATGACCTCTTTGCCTATCGGGAGGTGCTGTTCACCCAAGGCGAGGAGAAAGAGATCGCATCCATCGAATATGAGGTCTCGGGCTCCGAGTTCCTCACGATGCCCTTCTTCTTCACGTATCTGCTGCCCTTCAACATCTGCCTCTATGTGATTGGACGGGTCGCTGGGAGGCAATGGTACGGCCCGCCGCTCCCAGCAGCAGAGGGCGGACTCCCCACCGTCACATAGAGGGCTCCGGGCAGGAAATCACCTGGCCGCGGCGTGGCGCTTCTTCGCGGCGCTCGCCCTGGCCGACCGCCACGGCGCGGGCCCGCCTTCCTTCCACCATCAGCAAATGCCAGACCCCGGGTATTGCCGCAAGCCCCCCCGGTCATGGTCCACCCTCGCCCGTTTCGACCCAGGAGCGGGAGGACCGAGCCATGCACAGGGACATGATAACGCAACACGCCGTGGTGATTGCGGGAGGAGGCCCGACCGGGCTGATGCTGGCGGCGGAGCTGGCGTTGGCGAAGGTGGACGTGGCCATCGTCGAGCGTCGTGCCAGTCAGGATGTCGCCGGCTCGCGCTCGCGAGGCCTGCACGCGCGCAGCCTGGAGGTGCTCGATCAGCGCGGAGTCGTCGAGCGCTTCGTCTCACAAGGGCAGCCGGTCCAGAACGTGGCGTTCGGACAGACGCCGCTGGACCTCAGTGACTTCCCGACGCGTCACAACCACGGGCTCGCGCTCCTGCAGGAGCGCTTCGAGCGCATCCTGGCGCAGTGGGTCGAGGAGCTCGCGGTGCCCATCTACCGAGGATGCGAGGTGACGGGCTTCGCGCAGGACGACACGGGCGTCGACGTGGCGCTGTCCGACGGCCGCTCGCTGCGGGCGAAGTACCTCGTCGGGTGCGATGGGGGCCGGAGTCTGGTCCGCAAGGCAGCCGGCATCGAGTTCCCGGGGTGGGACGCGTCGATCAGCTACCTCATCGCCGAGGTCGAGATGACGGGAGCCCCCGCGTTCGGCATCCGCCGGGACGAGAAGGGCACGTTCGCCATGGGCAAGCAGGCGGACGGAAGCGTCGGCGTCGTGCTGCGAGAGGAACAGGTCAACACGGGCGAGGCGCCGACACTCGAGACGCTGCGCGAGGGCCTCGTCAGGCTCTACGGGTCGGACTTCGGCTTGCGAAGCGCCACGTACCTCTCCAGGTTCACCGACATGACGCGGCAGGCGGCGTCCTACCGGGACCGTCGAGTGCTGCTGGCTGGAGACGCGGCCCACGTGCACTCGCCGATGGGCGGACAGGGGCTCAACCTCGGAGTGCAGGATGCCGTGAACCTGGGGTGGAAGCTGGCGCAGGTCGTGCGAGGCGTTTCGCCGGAGAGCCTGCTCGACACGTACCAGGCCGAGCGACACCCCGTCGCGGCCCGCGCGTTGCGCAAGACCATGGCGCAGACCGCGCTCAGTCGCGGCGACGCGCGGATGGATGCCGTGCGCGAGACGCTGTCGGAGCTGTTGCGGATGGACGAGCCTCGCAAGCAGTACGCGGCGATGATGTCGGGGCTGGACGTCCAGTATGACCTGGGCGCTGGACACCCGTTGCTCGGGCGGCGCGTGCCGGACCTCGACCTGGTGACCGCCGACGGCCCACGCCGCGTGTTCCAACTGCTGCACGAGGCACGACCGGTGCTGCTCGACCTGGGCGAACCAGGGGCCCTCGACATCGCGCCCTGGGCGGACCGGGTTCAACGGGTCTCGGCTCGCGACCCGGGCGAGTGGGTGCTCCCAGTGCTCGGCGTGGTCCCCGCACCCGTCGCGGTGCTGATTCGTCCGGACGGACACGTCGCATGGGTCGGCGAGGGCACGGACCAGGGACTGCATGAAGCCCTGGCCCGCTGGTTCGGGGCGCCGAGCACGACGTAACACGTGCTCGACCCCGGGTGGCGCATAGGATGCGCCCCCATGGACTTCCAGGCGCGGCTCGAGGCGCTCACGCACCAACTCCGCCCCTGGTCCGCGCTCTGGTCCCGCTCCATCCTCCAGGGCTGGCCCGAGTCCGGCGCCGCCTATCCCGAGGAGTGGCGGGCCTATGCCCGGTCACTCGATGAAGCAGGCGAGCGGAGCTTGGACCAAGGAGTGCTCCAGGGAGTGCCGCCTCCCTCCCTGGCTGCGCTCCTGGGCGCGCTCCAGGAGCTGACGGCGATTCCCTGGCACGACGGCCGTCACGCGCTGACGGTCACGGAGACGCAGGGACTCAGCGACAAGAAGACCCACGAGCTCGAACGGGTGCTGGCCCTGCTGGGGCCCAGAACGCGCTTCATCCAGCAGGCGGTCGACATCGGCGGCGGCATGGGGCACCTGGCCCGCCTCTGTGCGCGGACGTTCGGCTGGACCTTCCACAGCATCGACAGGGACGCCGCGTTGCAGGACAAGGGCCGACAGTGGCTGAAGAGGACCCGAGCCTCGGTCGGAGACACCCTGCACTTCATCCAGGCCTCCGTCGAGGACGCCCCCCAACCGGGGATCGATCCGCTCTTCTCCGGTCGAGACCGCGCGTCCATCGGTCTGCACACCTGCGGGCCGCTCGCGCTCACGCAGCTCCGCAAGAGTCTGGGAGCGGGCTTCGTCCTGAACATCGGCTGTTGCTACGACAAGCTCGAGGTCCCCAGGGACTACCCCGTCTCCCGAGTCGGCCGCGAACATCCCCTGCCCTTCACACCGCATGCCCTGGCACTGACGACGCGGGGACGGCCGCGGAAGACCGAGGCGGAGTTCGCGCGGATGAAGCAGGTGTACGCGTGGCGCTTCGCGTTCCATCTCCTGTCGAAGCAGCGGTTTCCCGAGCGAGACTTCGTGAGGGCGGGAGACGCGCCCCGGGCGCTCTATGACGGACCCTTCGCCATCTATGCGCTCGACCGCCTGGAGCGCCTGGGGCTCTCCTCGGGAATGACCGAGGCCGAACTGGATGCCTTCGAGGTCTCCGTTCGCGCCGAGACGCGGGAGCTCCTGCTCTGCCATCTGCTGAGGGACCGCTTCGCGAGGGCGTTGGAGGTCGTGCTCCTGCTCGATCGCGCGATGTTCCTGGAGGAACTGGGCTTCCAGGTCGAGTTGCTCCAGCTCTTCGAGCCCGACGTGTCGCCGCGAAACCTCGCGCTCATCGCGTCACGGAACACCTGAGGAAAGCAGGAGGAGCACCACGACGGGGCTCCCCAGCCCAGGAGACTGGAGGAGCCCCCGATGGCGGCCTACCAATCAACGTCGACGCAGGACCATCCGCCCAGACACGTGCACTGACTCTTCCCTCCAGCGCTGTTGCAGCAGAGGACACTCTCTCCTCCCCAGCACTGCTGACTGGTGACCGAACTGCACGGCGCATACGCGCACGTGGGATCCGGAGGATTCGTAGGAGGACACGCATGGAAGACCCCACTGCATGTCACTCCCGAGTAGTCGACGGCCTGACACGGCGTTCCCGAGCAGCTGATGGGCCCGTTGGCGCAGTTGGCATAGCACGTCGCCAGCTCCTGCGAGCTTTCACTCAATGCCTCTTCGCCGACGACTTCTGTCGCGGCTCCGCCACACCCCAGTGCGAACATGACGGCGAAAGCCACCCACAGCAGCTTCAAACTCTTCATGAGGGTTCCCCTGTCGTGAGCGTGTGCGAGCGAGGGACCACCGGGCCACGGACATCCTCCGAGATTTGAGGGCCCAGGGCAAACCATACCCAATCGCAAGAGCCATCCTGGAGCGACTCGTCGCGACGCGCCTGGGCATTCGAGGAGTCCCCGGAGACGTTCTTCGGCTCCTCCTCGAGGGCATGACACTGACGCATGGCGGACACCCCAGGAACTGGGGCGCTTGTCGAAAGCCCGTGCCCAGGACGAAGCGTGGAGTTTTGGACGCTGGATGCCCGAAACGAACCCCATCGCCAGGACCCGACATCCATGTATGCGAATGACCGAAGCGCGCCCGGGCTGAGCGGAATCGAGAACGAGGGATACCGAGCCCTCGTGGAGCGGGGCCTCGATGCGGGCTGTCTGTGGAAGCTGCTTCAGGTGATGGGTGCGGCTCCAAGCGCCCCCGCCGACCTGCGCTATGTGCCACGGGTGGACCTGGCGAGCATCGACCGTGAGGTCGCCACGATTCAGGCGGAAATGGATGCCCGCGGGTTCATCCTGGCAGCGGCCCCACCCGGGGCGGAGCGGATGCGCTCACTCCTTGAGAATGACATGAAGGGCTACATCTACTTTCACATGTCCTGTGAGCGTTACGGATGGAAGGATGTGTTCCCGGAGCCGACGTACTTCGAGGACGTGTCCGTCCAACCTGGACAGGGGATTGCAACCAAGACCCATAGACACATCCCTGCACACGACTGACAAAGCAGCAACCAGAACTTTCCATTCCAACCACAAACACCCATCCGTCAACTCCAGCACACCCGAACCCCTGACAGCGTCAGAACCGCGCCCCACGACCTTGCCCTTCACATGTCCGTCATTCAGGCTGCACACAGACACAAACGAAGTGGAGGCCGCAATGACAGCTGTTGGACTGCGCCGTTATGTTTTGTGGGTTGGGCTCACGTTGATGATCGCGTGTGGAGGCCCCCTCCCGGAGGAGCAGGAGGGAGTCGAGGCGGCCCCCCGCGAGGAGTCGGCGGAGGTGGTCGAGAAGCCAGGTGCGGACCTCGCGTGCTTCGAGTTCGCGGAAGCCTGCGTTCCCGGGTGGCGCACGTGCGAAGTCCGTTGCTGTGATGGAGACCTGGACAGTTCCTACCAGGTCTGTGGCAACTGTCTGGATTGGGCTCAGGGCAGGTGTAGCAACCACGGCGGCGTTCGGCGCGTTCGCTGGTCGCCGTAGCCTACCGACTCACTCCGGACGGCGGAGCCACGCCGTCCGGAGCAGTCGGACAAGGGAAGGACATCCAAGGGCGGCGCTGGAATCAGCATTGATGCGCCGATGACCGGGACGTCGGCGCTGCCGTCGTCAACCTCGTCGTCGTCTGCATGGTGACAAGGCCTACGCATCGAAGAGGAGCTGACGTGGGCTGCGCCTGCGCGGCATCACCGCTCGCATGGCGCGTCCCGGCGGTGAATCCAAGGAACGACTGGGGCGCCACCTCGACCACCCGTGCGTGAGGGCGCTTGGCCCGGACGTGGGCGAGGAGCGCGGGACGTACGTCGGCGTCGTGCATGCCCGCGAGAAGGGGTGGACGGTTCGGGTCCGCCCGTTCTCCCGGCCACGCACACCATGCCCCTATCGCCCCTGGGCATTGGCACGGTCGTGACACGCGGCGTGCAGGAGAGTTCTGCTCGGCAGTGGACTGCCGGCCTCCCTCGCGACTGATGGCTGGCACCTTTCTGTCCTGCGACGGTGAGTCCTCTCTCAGGGGTTCTCGGGATGATTCGAATATCGTGGTTTGCTGGGCTTGGAGCGCTGCTGTCAACCCTGGGTTGTCGTGATCCGGAGCCCGAGCAGCCGTATTGCGCGCTCCTCGACGAGCGAGTGGCTGCGTGTAGAGACGGCTCCTGCGACTCTGAGACGCAATTGGCGATTTGCAATAACATCATTGCCTTCTCGTCACTATCTCCGTACCTCTGTGGAGAGTATGAGCCGTTACCGGAGCCCATTCCCACATCATGCGAAGACTGTAGCATCGACTTCTGTGAGCCTCTCCTTGAGGAGTTGAAGGCTGAATACCAAGACACCCGCTCTCCTGTCGTGGTGCGGAGCCAGCTCAAGCAGTTGCATGACAAGCTGAGCACACTGTGTGAGGCACAGCCAAACGAGGACCGGCCAACTGCTTCGCAGCGCCCACAGTGCATGGCGCCGTCGCGGTGACGTCCGAGTGACCAATGGCCAAGAAGTAACGACCGCCCCTTCTTGGCCCTCATGAACCCACGATTGAAAACTCCATCTTCGCCCTCGCCGTCGGCCAGCTCCTGGTGCCACGCCTCAACGGACTCCTGTCGCGTCGGCAGGTGAAGCACGAGCAGGCCGCGGACCGCGCGGAACTCCGGCTGGTGGACCAGCGCCTGCGCGCGCTCGAGGCGTGGCAGGGCGAGGCCCGGCCCCAGTTCGGACAGGTCTCCAACCACGTTCACGTGCTCATGGGCGAGCACGGGGCGCGCCAGGGCCAGGCCACGCCCCCGTGCACTGGAGGGCCCGTTAGCATTAACGGCGGGTGCTGGGAGAAGGTGGAGTTGTGGATCAGAGACTGCGGTTCTGTTGGCTACGTTCACGAGGGCGGCTGCTATGTGCCCGCGAAGACGCCCCATGCGCGTGTTCCGCCGGGGTAGAGCTTCGCCGCAGCCGCCCGCACCTCCGACGGACGCCCCGGTGTTCGGGAGCGACCCGAAGGGCTACCGAGTCGATCGCCACCGGAGCCCCTATTCGCAGCCTTCACACTGAGTGCTAGATTCCGCCACTGCATTACCACTGCAACGGAGGGGAATCCATGAAGTTGCTCATGACTGGTGGTCTGCTGGCGCTTGGATTGATGTTCGGGTGTGGTGGGCCCGTCGATGACACCGAGAACGCGTCGGAAGCGCAACTCGTTGAAATTGAACAGAGCTCTCACGCGCCCGCCATCTGCGGAAAGACTGTCACCTGCCCACCGGGAATGCAGTGCTGCGGCTCTCCCGCGCGCTGCGTGCCAAATTGTGACCTTGGAGGGGTGGACTAGCCGGATGGGAGAGGGCAGCCCGCTCTGAGGCCATAGCGAGCTGCCCGCCACTACTGGCCGAACGTCCAGCGAGCGCCGATGCCGGCCAGCCCAGCACCGCAGAGGCCGTCTCGCGGATGGATGGGAGCATCGCTGCGGTGATCATGGAGCGTGAATGTCATATCTGGGCAATCTCATGCTGGGACCAGGGAGACTCCTTTTCCTCGTGGCCCAAGGCCTTCGCCCCGCGCGTCACCGGGGGGTAGACGCGCCTGTTGGCGCGAGACCGCTGCTTCCTCGATAGAAGAGCCAGTGGCTGTTGGCGCCGCCACTGCTGCAGCCATTGGCGGTCGTGTAGAACGTCATATGGACGACCTTGTCCCCCGGCGCAAAGGGGTTGAATCGCACGATGGCGGTCCTGCCTACATCCGTCGTTTCAAACGACAGGACCTCGGCGCTCGCTCCCGTGGGCTCCCCCAGGAGCCAGTACCCACCGATGCCTGGGCTGGTCACGGAGGCCCGCAGCAGCAAGCCATTCGTGCCGTAGGTCCAACCGTAGAAGTCCGTCCCGGTCACCAGCTCCACCGTCCTGTAGGAGCCTGCATTGGTCTCGAAAGTGAGGGTTCCGTAGGGCCGGGTCAATGAGTAGGGGCCAGAACGGACCCTCTTGGTGAGGGTGGTGGTTCCACAGGCGCCGGAGATGGTCGCGGTCAGGTCGACATCGCCGATTTGAGGCCCTCGAGCGAGCGTTCCAGTGTTGTTGCCGTGGGTGGTCGCCGTCGCCAAGGTCGGGTTGCTTGAGTTCCAGACGACGGAGGCACCACAAGGCAGCCCTGTAACTCGATACTCCTGGGGTGTCGCGGCGCAAAGGATGTCGGGGCCTGTAATAGCCATCGTGGGGTAGCCAGAGTTCGCCACGATGGACCGGTAGGGCCCATGAGTGGTGCTCCCGGCCTTCACCGAGACGGCGATGCCCGACTGAGCAGCTCCGCAGTTGGGCGTCAACGTGAGGGACGGTTCGGAGGTCGTCAGCGTGGCCGGTGCTGGTCCGCCCTGGTGGAGCCAGCCATTGCTCGCCGAGCCAAGGTCCCACTCGTACGCCGTGACGTTCGGAATTCCTCCGAGGTTGTTCACAGTGAAGGTCCGCGCCGACGTGTCCCCGCACGCCAGGGCGATGGACGCAGGGGTGAGGGAGAACACGGGAGGAATCGTCTCCGTAATGGAGATCTTGTTGATCAAGACCTGCGTCGACTTCGTGCTGGAGCCCTGGGTCGCCAAGACGAAGAGGTAGTCCAGGTCCTCGCTGGCGGTCCACTCGGTGAGGGGGTAGTTGCTGGCGGTCGCCGAGCTGATGTAGGCCGCCCCCACGACGTCATCCAGCAGCATCGACCAGCGGTCCGCGCCAACGGGCCCGCAGCTCGTGGGTTGGGTCTCATTGGGCGCAGGGAGCGACGTGCGCACAGAGAAGATGAGATGGGGGCTGGACACAGGATCATCTGAGATCTTCGACGCAGTCACCGCGAGGGTGTACTTGCGTCCGGCCTTGAACCCGACCTTCAGGGCATAGGCCGTTCCCAGGTTCGAGGCTGAGGTGTTTCCTGCCTGGGCTTCGAGGATGACAGCGCTGCCATTGAATCTGGCCCCTCCAGAGACCGGGTAATGAATGATGTCGTTGACTTTCGCAGGCGTCGAGAGATTGAAGACGTTGCAGATGCCGGTCGAGAGTCCGCTTGAGCTGTTGTAGGTGATGGTCCTCTGCGCGAGGGCGCTTGAGGTCGTCAGCAAGGCCACGAGCGCGAGTGTCTTCGCTAGGCCCCACGGAGATATGCCTCTCATTGAATGCTCCTGGGATGGGAGGATTCCGAGCTTGAGCGAGAATGTGATTGCTGTCCAGGTCCAGCCCTGCTCGAAATGTCATCCTTCATCGACCTTCGATGTGCAGCTGTTCTCGGATAGCATGTCGCGGAGGGCAGCGGCATTCCTGAACTCCCGCTTCCGTCCGAGTCGTGGAGTGGGTCCGAATCAAAGTCTTCGATGCGATGGCGCGGGGGCTTCCCGTGTCCGCGGCGAACGAGCGCCAGGTCGCGCAGTTCGTCAAGCAGCAGCGTCTGCCCTACCCGTCTGTCGGTCCGGATGTCAGGCATTGCGCTGACATCCGGACGGGAGGCTCCAAGGCAGCGCGAAAGGCGATGGTTCCTGGACCGGTGGTCCTGCGTTGGGCGTTCCAACTCGCCGCCGCGCAGGCCCAACGCCACGTGGACGCCACGCCGGGAGCCACTTCACCGGCGACATCCTCCGCCGCCCCAGGAAACCGCTGGGGTTCCAGGGAGTTGGCGAGTGACCCCGACAGGAATCGAACCTGTGGCCTGCGGTTTAGGAAACCGCCGCTCTATCCAACTGAGCTACGGGGTCGTGCCAACAAACGCCTGAAACAACGGCGCTTTCTAGCAAGAGCCCCGGGGTACCTCAAGCACCACGTACGTCCCCCCTCGCCCGGCTGCCCAAGCGCACCGAATCCGGTCGAATTCCGGCAGATCGACACCGGGTACGTCCCTGCTGGACCCTACGTACGGGTTCGCGGCACCGACCGCCAGGGCTCCGTCCACCCATCAACAGATCGCCCGTCCACGCCGTGGGCCACGGGACCCGGCGTGAACCGCGCAGAGGCCGGGCGCCCCCACATTCCTGGGATGGACCTGCCCGTGAGGCCTCGCTCACGCTGGGTCTCCACCCAGGAGCGTCACCAGCGCTCAGTCCCTGGAGCACCCGCCAGGATTCCCGGGGGAAGGCACCATGCTGGCTCCACTGACGCTCGCGTTGCTCCTGCGCCACCTCGTCGCGGCCTGGTTGGGGCGTCGCGACGCGGATGCCCCCGCACCCACGCAGCCCCTCGAGGAGTCGTGAATGCAACCAGGACCGTCCTGCCGTGTGGCACTGCTCTCCACCCTGCTCGCCCTGACGGGCTGCGGAGGCAATGCCGCCCCCGAGGCCCTCCCCTTCGCAGACGACCGCTTCCTCCTCGAAGACGCCGGAGGTGACCCGGATGGCGGAGCGTCCGAGGACGCGGGAGAAGAGGACGCAGGCGAGGAGGACGCGGGCGAGGAGGACGCCGGGAGCGAGGATGCGGGCAGCGAGGACGCCGGCACCGATGAGGACGCTGGAACGGGCGGCGGCCCCACCAACCCTGGCGGCCCCAACGGCCCGTACATCTGCCCCTACTTCCTCAACGTCGAGACGACCTATTACAGCGACGGGTACTACACCTACTCGGTCGGCACCGACATCTGCCGCTGCGGCGTGGGCTACAAATCCGGCGTCGAGACGAACTGGTACCTCACCTTCGACTTCGGCCACTGCTGAGCGACGCTCCGGCCCGCGCTCCTCCTCGAGCGCGGGCCGTGTTCCCTCCACTCACTCCTGACGGATGCTGAGCTGGAAGCTGCCGACGTCCCAGTCGCTGTAGCCATCCACGACGATGGAGATGGCCTGACCGGCCGCCAGCGGCATCCGGACCTCCGAGACGCCCTCGCCCCGGTAGTTCCCATCACACGTGAGCACCTGCCTCGGCTCGCACGTGCGCGGGTACACCGCCACCACCGTGCCGATGCTCGAGCCCGCCGTATCAATCACATACGAGCCCGCCGCCGGCGCCTCCCAGAAGAACACCTTCTCCGGCGCCGAGGAGGGATAGCGGCACGCCGGCACATCGTGGTCGATATGACCGGCCCCCGACGTGCTCCCCGCCGTCCAGAGGGGTAGCGCCCCCGTCAGCGTCACCCCCTCCACGCCCTGGCAGTTGGCGCGCTCCGTCCGGCCCGAGGCCGCCTGACAATCCGCGTCCTGCGGATAGTCCATCTCTCCGTCGCCATCGTTGTCCACGCCGTCGAAGCACGTGGGCAGCACCGCCGGGTCCACCTCGGACTCATCCTTGGGCGAATCGCACCCGGGCTCGCTCGGGTAGTCCACGCGCCCGTCACCATCGTCGTCGCGCCCGTTGCTGCACGCGTACGGCATGTCCACGTTCAGCGTGAAGTCCTGCGGGCCGTAGCTCTCCAGGACGACGACCACGCGCTCGTTCGCGGCGAGCGTCACCTCGCCCATCACGCCGTCCGGCCAGTTGTTCCGGCTGCACTTCGCGACGAACCCACCCCGGCAATTCTCCTGGCGCAGGGACAGGTAGAGGTTCGAGCGCCCCTCCACCGCGAACCGGTACGTCCCCGCGATGGGCGCCACCAGGTCATAGGCCACCGCGTTGATGGACGCCCCGCTCACCCCGCCACACTGCGCCGACACGTACCGCCCCGCCCGCGCCGTCTTCCCCGCGAGGACCAGCGGCGCCGTGGGGAGGTTCTGCGCCGGCAGGACCTGTCCACACGCGACCTCGTTGTCATCCGCGGCGCTCGTGCAGGACGGGTCTCCCCCCGGCGCCAGGGCGAAGTCGATCAACCCATCCGTGAAGCCCACCGGCTCGCTGTCCACCGAGTCGCCACACGCCGGCACCGGGGTCGGGTCCGTCTCGTCATCGTCCATCGGACTCTCGCACCCCGGGTCGTACGGGAAGTCGTTCTTCCCATCCTCATCCGAGTCCTCCCCGTCCGAGCACCGGGGCAGCCGGCACTGGAACAGCGTGGAGGACACGCCTCCCCCTTCCAGCTCCTTCGGCCGGCAGACCTGCGTCTCCGAGCACTGGAACCAGGGCTGCAGCGGGTCGCATGCGGCGTCGTCATCGAGCAGGCCGGACACGTCGATGCGTCCCAGGCCCGTCCCCTCGACGACGGCGAAGACCACGCCTGCCTCCGGCAGGTACGTGTAGCCGGTGACCTGCGCTTCCGACGCCACGTCACAGGTCCGGGTCCGCGAGTCCAGCGCGCACGCATCCCGCAGCGAGATGCCCTGCACCTGCGGGTCTCCCACCACGAAGACCGACCCGGGCCCCGGCACCCGGATGCCCACCACCCGGTCCACCTGCCCCGCCGTCGAGCAGCTCAACCGGTGGTCATCCACGGCCTCGGTGAAGTCGAGCGGCAGCACGGCCCGCGGCTCCAGGCCCACGCTCGCCTCCGTCGTCAGGTCGATGGGCGCCTCGCAGCTGTCGCCCTCACCCGACTCGGACGTCCCGGCCGCGCTGCCACACCCCGGGTCCTCCGGCCAGTCCACCAGACCGTCCCCGTCGTCGTCGTCGCCATCCGCACAGGCGGGCTGCGGCAGCAGGTCCGTCTCGTCGTCGTCCTCGGGCGACTCACAGCCCGGGTCGCTCGGGTAGTCGTAGACCAGGTCTCCGTCCGCGTTGTTCTTGCCGTCGTCACACGCGTTCGCCTGGCAGCGGTACACCGGTGAGCCATCCGGGTCCTGCTCGTTCTCCTGCTCGCCGCAGACACCGTGGCCGCAGACGAAGTTCGCGTTCCCGGGCGTGCACCGCGCCCCGACCCCCAGCACGGCGCTCGCCAGCCGCAGCCCCACGCCCGGCCCGGAGTTCGGGAAGTAGATCTTCGCGTCCTTCGACAGCGGCCCCGTCGTGAGGCTCGTCACCGCCGTCGTCCGGCACGTGGCGCGCTCGGGGACCGGCGTGCAGCCCTCCTCGCCCGTCATGTCCTGGATGAAGAACGCCAGCGGCAGGTAGTAGCCCGAGCTCCCCGACACCTCCAGGCGCTCGACCGGGCCATCGAACGGCAGCGACAACCACGTCCCGCTGCCCGAGTTGGAGCCATACCCGCAGGGCTGCTGCACCGTCGTGGCATGCGCCACGTTCAGCGGGAAGAAGTCCACGCCCGTGGGAATCGTGATGGAGGACTGGCACGCCCCGCCCCGGTCGGACGGATAGACAGGCACCTGGAGCGGCGCGGACGTCGCGGTCGCGCCGAGCCAGTCCGCCGCGAACGACGTGACGGTCATCGTCCCCGGGGCCGACGGCGTGTGCGTGCCCGTCAGCGTGTAACCGGAGTACGGACTCACGTCGATCCCACCGTTGCCGCCCAGCGTGACGCCGTCCGCCGTCAGCGACATCAGGGCGATGCGCTTCTCGTCGTAGACGGTCGCCCGCACCTGGATGGGACGGCCGGCCAGCGCATAGCTCTCACGTGAGGAGAGGTAGAACCACGGCGCGCGGTTCACCGCGACCTGGTGCGTGGCCTCGATGGACACGGACAGCCCCCGGACGTCGGTGAGGTCCGCCTCGAGGTGCAGCGCACCCGCCGGGAAGGCCCTGGACGGAAGCGCCACGTAGCAGTTGTTCGTGCCCGAGCAGGTGGTCGACGCGGTGAAGACCGCGCCCGTGGAATCGGTCACCGTCAGCGACACCGACTGGAGCCCCACGTCATCCCACGCGCTGACCCCCGCCTCGACGGGATGGCCCGCGACCAGCTCCCGGCCCCACGGCCATGAGCCGAAGTTGAAGGTGCCCTCGGGCACCTCGTTCTCGCTGATGTTCAGCTCGGTGTAGCGCCGGCTCTCGTGGCCCATCAAATCCCGGGCGACCACCATCACCACCAGGGACGTCTTGCCCGCCAACACCGGGTCCGACAGCAGCGGGACCGGGAAGGTGGCCTCGACATAGCCGTCGGTGCTGGTGGCCAGGTGCTGCGGCGTCCCGCCTCCCACGATGTGCGTGGGGCTCACCCAGGTCGCGCCGTAGATGATCCACGCGCTCACCGTGTCCAGGTCTCCGTCCACGTCGCTGGCCTCGGCGCTCATGTTCGTGGACGTCCCCTCCGCTCGCGTCTCGTACATCGACACGTACTCGATGTCCGGCAGGGCCACGGGCTCCAGCAGCGTGTAGCTGCGCTCACCCGTATCCACGCGCTGGCCCAGGGTGTCCTCCACCACCAGCCGCAGCGTCACCGTGTCTCCCGCCTGCTTCGTCGGGAACTCGAGCAGGTGCTCGAAGCCGTGCTCGCCGCCCTGCTCGTCCGAGGCGCTGCTCGCGACGACCACACCGTCCACGGAGAAGCGCAGCACGGACGGCCCGTCGTCCCACGCCGACAGGTAGAGCGGGTTCTTCGCGGGGCTCGCGAACAGGCGCGGCGGCAGACCCGACAGCAGCGTCGGCGGACTCGACGAGTCACGCACCTGGAGCGGCAGGGTTCCACGCACCGACTGGCCCAGGGCGTCCACCACGTCCACATGGACCTCGGGGTTGCCCACCAGGTGCGCCGGCAGCCGGACGACCCCCGCGTAGTTTCTCGGAGCGCCCACGACGGGCGACAGCACACCGACGAACACGTCCTCCATGCTCACCGTCACGGTGTACGGCCGGGCGCCGCCGGACACGTCCACCCGGACCGGGACCAGCTGACCGCTGGCGAACTCCTGATAGGCATACGGCTCCTGCATCGACACCCACAGCGACTCCTCCTCGGGAGCGCTCACGCGGATGATCTGGGCCTCGGACTGCGCCTCGGCGCCGCTGGCGGTCCGTCCGCGGACCTGGAGCAACCACTCCGAGCCGGGCAGCGCCGACTCCGGCACCCACCACTGCCCCGACACCGCGCCAGTCTCCAGGTGCGCGAAGGGCGCCCCGTCCACCCACAGCGTCGCGCTCCCCAGCCGCGCCCCGGACGTGCGGGCGTCGAACGACACCAGCGTGCCCGGCTCCACGATGAGCGGCGCGGCCGCCAACCGCAGGGTCGCCGAAGGAGGCGCGAGCTGCGCGGGCGCCGTGAACACCGACAGGCCCTGGAAGCCCCGCGCCACGACGACCTGGTCGCCGGCCAGCACCGCGTCGCGCGCGTCCGGCGCGTCGAGCGTGGCCCTCAACACGGGCGTATGGGACGAGACATCCCAGAGCTGCACGTCCTCGTCCGTCGACACCAGCGCCAGCAGGCCCACCATCCGGATGCGGCGCACGGCCCCCTCGGTGGGCACCGTGCCCACCTCGCGCAGGCTCCCCGCCGCGTCCAGCGTGTACACGCGGAAGCCGTCGTCGTTGCCCGCCAGCAGTCGCTGTCCCTCCAGCGCCACCACGTTCGCGGCCTGACCGGACACGCTCGCCCTCCGGAGGATGTCTCCGGCGCTGTCACGCTCCGCCCAGGTGAAGCCCAGGGTGCCCTGCGCGATGACGGCGCGGCGCTCATCACCCGCCACGTCGAGCGTGGGCCCCTGCAGGTCCAGCTTCTTGATGGACTCCACCGTGGGCAGGCTGGCCGTGGCGAGCACTCCGCCGCCCACCGTCCACAGCCGGCCGGTGCTCACTGCGAACCGCTCCACGCTCCCGATGCCGCCCAGCCGGCTTCCCCGCGTGGAGTCCACGGTGAAGGCTCCCGTGGTGTTCGCGTCGGTATGCACGGACAGCGTCGCGTCGTTCAGCAGGAAGGTGTCCCCACCGAGCCGCTCCGTCTGCCGCACCGCCTTCAGCGTGGTGGAGACCGCGCGATTCAAGACCGGGTGCGACGGGTCGGCCAGGTCCAGCAGCGACGCGCCACCCAGCCCGGCCGCCACGATGACACCCCGCCGCGCCGCAGCCACGCCCACCACGGCATCGGTCGTGGACCAGCCATCGCCCAGCATCGGCGGCTGCGTCCCTTCCGAGACCCGGTCGACGAGCTTCAGCACCACCAGCCCCCGCGGGGTCGCCGCCAGCAGCGCGCCACCCGACACGCGCAGCGAACGGGCCGCCACCGGCAGCTGCCCCAGCACTCGCGGCGCCGTGGGCTCGCGGAGGTCCACCACGCGCAGCACGTCGTCGTCGCCGGCCACGTAGGCCAGACCCCGACTGACGGTCAGCGCCCGCGTCCCGATGCCCAGCTGCGCCTCGCCCAGCGCCACCATGTTCGACGCGCCCAGGTGCACCACGTGGATGCCCCGCGCGGTGCCCACCACCGCCATGCCCCCCTCCACGTCCACCTGCCGGACCGTGGACTGCAGGCCCACGGACATGGGCCCACCGCAGCAAGGCACCGACTCCGACTCCACCTTGTGCGCGTAGAGCGTCTGCGCGGACGCGTAGAACAGCCGGTCGTTCGACACGCCCAGCAGCGGCGTGTTCAGCCACGGGTTGTAGCGCTCCACGTACCGCCGCAGCTCGGGCGCCGAGGGCTCCGTCAGGTGCACCTCGTCGACGTTGTACGAGGACTCGTGCGCCACGAAGGCCCGGCTCGACGCGCCCATCGACATCACCAACGACGTCTCGTGCCGGCCCACCACGCGCGGGGCCTCCGGCCTCGACACGTCCACCACCCACAGGCCGCCCTGCTCCACCGCCACCAGGGCGTGATGTCCCTGGACCACCAGCGAGCGGGGCGTGCCCTCCACGCGCACCTGTCCCACGGGCGTCACGGTGACGCCCTGCGCGTCCTCCACCCGGAGACCCACGGCCACTCCCGAGGGCGTGGCGACGAGGACCCGGTCGCCGAGCACCGCGAGGTCCACCGCGTTGGCGAACATGCCCGCCACCGTCACCGCGCCGTCGGACAACACCGGCGCGCTCACGGTCCGCTCCCGGAACGCCTCGCCGACGCGGCCCTGGAGGTCCTTCACCCAACCCTCCACGCGCAGCACGGTGCCCGAGGGCGTGCCCACCGGCACGGTGTAGCTCAGCGCCGGCCCACCCGAGGCCACCAGCGCCCCGCCCAGCTTCACGCGCAGCACCTGCTCCGCCAGCGGCAACGTCCCATCCGCGGCCACCAGCTTCGCCGTCACCGTCGAGCCCGCGGACACCTCGGTCCCCGTCGGCGTCACCACGATGTCGGAGATGGTCGGGTTCGACACATCCTCCAGCACCAGCACCTGCGTGCTCGCCACCGACTCGCGGCCGTCACCATCGACCAGGCGCGCGGTGATGAGCATCTGCGCCTGGACCTCTCCCTGGGCCAGGTTCGGCATCCGGGGCGTGGCCACGGTGGCGGGCGAGACGATGACCTGCTGCTCCGTCTGCGTCATCGTCGTCCTGCCCACCGAGAAGCTCACCGTGTACCGCTCCGGCGCGCTCACCCCGCTGCCGAAGGCCATCGTCACCTGCACCGGCTGGCCCTCGACGACCTGGGCCACCGCGGGAGTCAGCGTGAACGCCGTCCCCACCGGCTGGGGGTTGGTGAAGACGAGCACGGGCGTGGGCGCGGAGATGGCCGTGTGGACGTCGTCCGTCGCGGTCGCCTCCACCGTCACGCCATGGCCCACGCCGGTGCCCACCATGGGCACGCGCAGCACCGCCCGCAGGAAGGGCGCGCTCACGGTGACGCTGTCGAGCACCGTCGCCCCATCCTTCAGCGTCACCGTCACCTGCTTCACCCGCGACGGGTCCACGAACCTCGGGACCACCGTCATGAGCGTGCCCTCGTACACCTGCGCGGGCGCGTCCAGCGACACGAACTCCGGGCCCGTCGTCGGCGGGGTCAGCCCCACCTCGACGACCTTCGCGTCGGACCTGCCCGCCTGGTCGAACACCGACAGCTCGAGGCGAGCGGTGGCCCCCGTCAACGGCAGGTCCACCGCGGACGGCAGCCGTCCGTCCAGCACCTGCACCGTGCGGCCGTTCACCTTCAGCACCGAGACGAAGGCCTCGAACGTGTCCGCCTCGTCGGTCATGGACGCGGTCAGCGCCAGGCGGCTCCCCGCCACGGCCGTCGACGACGCCACCTGGAGCGACAGCTCGGGCCTGGCCGGCCCACGGACCAGCGGCAGGCGCGCCACCGCCCCGGCCTCCGCGGACAGGAGGTCTCCCGCCGCCAGGACCGCCGCCCCCGTCAGCGCGGGGAAGTCACCCGCGCCGAACGGATACACCCCACCCGACACCGGCTCCGAGCGCACGTCGAACACGCGCACGCCCAGGTCCGTCCCCACCGCGAGCCACGGCCCGAGCACGGAGGCCGAGCGCACCGGCGCATCCACGCCGGCCCCCGTCCCCTGCTGCTCCAGGAGGCTCCCGGCTTCCTCGAAGCAGCGCACGGTATGGGTCCCCATCACACAGGCCTGGTCCGCGCCCACGCCCACGACGAGCTGCCCATCCGACACGGGCGCCGACGCCTTCTGCGTGGGCGCGTGCGGCGTGGACAGGTCCAGCGACACCAGTCGGGTGGACTCGAGCACCAGCGCGCGCGTCCCGTTCGCCGACAGGGACTTCACCGGCGCTCCGGACAGCCGCGCGGCGAGCGCACCCGAGGCCGTGAGGACCTCCACGCCCTCGTCCGTGCCCACCATCAACAGCGCGCCACGCACCGAGGCCAGCGCCGTGGGCGTACGCCTCACGGGCACCGTCGTCACCGTCAGGTCGGGCAGCGACATCAGCTCGATGACGCCCGCGCCGTCGCGACGCACCGCCACCGCGAGCGAGTCCTCGACAAAGGCCAGGCCCACCGCGCGGCCCTTCACCCGACGCTCGGCCAACACCCCCAGCGCGCCGCGCGAGCGCAGCTCCACCAGGCTCTCGCCCGCCGGGTCCTCACGCACCACCGCCCACGCGTCGCTCCGCGCCGCCACCGCGATGACCGGCAGCGACGGCTCCCGCACCACGGACGCCTCCGTGCCCGCGAACACCGCCAGCGTTCCGGACTTCGTGCTCGCCAGCCGCTGCGAGCCCGTCTCCAGCGCCTCCACCCTCGCCACCACCGGCGCCGACTCCGGCCCGGACGGCAGGTGGTAAACGCCCGGCGCCGTCTCCGTGAGGGCGACCGAGCCCACCTGGAGCGAGGGCACGGGCGTCATGTTGCCCGCCTCGGCGCCCACGCGCAGGAACGAGCCTCCCAGCCACATCGGCCCCGCGGGGCGCGTCGCGACCTGGATGACCGGGTCCGGCTGCGTGTTCACCACGGAGAAGAAGTGCACCAGCTGCTCGCTCTGCAGTCCCTCCACGTCCGTGGCCACCGCCCGGACGGGCACGTAGTACGGCGCGTCCTTCACCAGCACGGGCACCTTGAACGTGTGCCGCCACGGCGCGTTCGTCAGCGTCACCGACTGCGTGTCCATCTCCAGCCGCACGGACTCGATGCCGGCGGGCGCGCTCACGTCCACGAGCACGTCCACGAGCGCCCCTTCCGCGAGCGTGTTGCCCACGGCGGGCTCACGCAGGCTCACCATCGGCCGCGTCGCGCTCGAGCTCGCGCCCAGCACGGTGACGTCCACCGTCGCCTCCGCGTCGTTGTCGCGCGCGTCGTAGGCCCGCAGGCGCAGCTTCACCTGCGTGTCCTGGGACACGGTCGGCGCCACCCAGCGCACCGCCCCGGGCACGCCCGTGAACGAGGCGACCTGCTTCGCCGCGCCGGTCCCCACCAGCTCCTCGATGGTGACGCGAGCGACGCGGTTGTCGTCCGTCACCTTCACGCGCAGGTCCAGCCCCGCGCCCGAGGGCAGCTTCGCGCCCGCCGTCGGCAACAGCCACGCCACCGTCGGGTCCTGCACGTCCGGCGTCACCGTCACCTGCAACAGGGCGGGCGGAGACGTCTGGCCCCGCGAGTCCGTCGCCACCGCGACCAGCTCGTGGACCTCGCTCGTCGAGCCCGACAGCGTCAGCGGGAGCGACTCCGTCAAGTCATGCAGCTGGCCCGACAGGCCCGTGACGCGCCGGAACGGCTGACCGTCCAGGCTGAGCTCCAGGGCGTTGAGGGCGTCGGGGTCCTCCGCGCGGACCACCAGCGGGAGCGTGCCCCCCTCCGTGCGCTCCACGGCGGACAGCGTGGGCTCGAGGAAGCGCACCGAGGGGACCCGGTCATTCGTCAGGAAGACGGTGGCCGACAGCTCGGCGTCGTTGCCGCTGGGGTCCGTCACCCGGGCCACGAGCGTGGACTGGCCGCTGGGCGGGATGCTCCGCCACGTGTAGCGGAAGTGCGGCGTCCAGCGGTCCACGCGCGACACCTCCTCGCCGTCGATGAAGAATTCCATCTCCAGATTCGTCCCGCTGGCGTCCGTGCCTGACACCGCGAAGACGTACTCCGTGCCGATGCCGAGCGTGGCGTTGTGCACGGGCATCGCGCGGCCGACGAAGGCCAGCGCCACCGTCGGGTCGATGGTGTCCTGGGCGTAGTAGTAGTGCGCGTCCGGTGAGGCCTGGACGTTGCCCACCAGGTCGTAGACGTTCTTCAGCGTCAGCTTGTAAGCGCCGTTGGACGCGAGGGTCGGCGGAGTCGTGCCGCGCGTCACGGTCAACGTCGAGCCCGACACGCTCACCGTGCCCGGCAGGACCTCACCCGTGGCGACGTTCGTCAGCACCGCCGTGGTGGCCGACTCGCTCCCCGTGTGCATCCGGATGGGCTCGTCGAACGTCGCGCTGAACACCTTCTGCGCGAGCGGCACGGCGCCCACGGGCGCGTACACGGGCCGCGAGGTCGGCGGCTTCAGGTCGCCTCGGGAGAGGGACTCGGGCAGCACCAGGCTCGCGCCGGGCTGCGACAGGTACAGCGGCACCCAGCCCGCCACTCCGGCGGGGACCTGGACATCCACGCGGGTCGACGTGAAGCCGGACAGCTTCGCGGCGGGAGCACCCGGCGCGAAGCGGACCTCCAGGCCCCGGGTGAAGCCCGTGCCCTTCAGCGTCACCCAGCCCCCGGCGAAGTCCAGCCGGTTCGGGGTGACCTCCGACACGGTGATGGGGGCCGTGTAGACGAACCCGCCCGGGACACGCGCCTCGTCACCACCATCGACCACGCGCACCGTCACCGGCCCCGCGAACAGGGTCGACGGCGCCAGCACCCGCAGCTCCGTGCTGCTCGCGGTGTGCGTCGGGTCGGCCTCCGCCCGCGTCGCGCCGAAGTACACCTGGGACGCGGCGGAGAAGCCCTGGCCCGTGAGCGTCACCACGGTGTCACCGGCCACCGGCCCGTGGTCCGGGCTGATGTGGCTGACGCGCACGCCCGCTTCGCCGGCGCCGCCCTTGAACGAGAAGGACCAGGGGCTCAGCACCGTTCCGCCACGGTACGGCGTCGCGCCCAGGGTGACGCGCGCGGTGTAGTCACGCGAGGACACCAGCGTGTCCTCGGGCAGCGCACGCACCACCGAGCCCGAACGCTCCACGCTCGCGAGCACCTCCGTCTCCCCTTCCAGCAGGAGGATGGAGGACTGCGCCGCCACTGTCAGCGGCAGCTCGCTGGCCAGGGACACCTTCACCGGAGCCTCCGGCGACAGCGCGCCTCCCGGAGGCGGCGACGTGTGCCGGACCGTCGGATACGGCAGCGTGTCGAAGAGCTGCGTGCGCGAAGCGCCCGCGAGCAGCGCGATGCCGTCTCCCAGCAGCGCCTTCGGCAGCGACGACACCGTGTGCATGAAGAACGTGCGCTCCACGAAGCCCGGCGCCGTCGTGGTGTCGATCCACGCCGCGCGGTTCGTCCCCGCGGCCAGCAGCCACGGGCCCGCGAGCGCCACGGTGCGCGGAGTGCTCGTCGACTCATCCGCCGACGTCCACGAGCCCAGCCGCCTCGGGAGCTTCGGGTCCAACACCTCCACGACATGGGCCGTGCGGCCCGTGGCCACGGCGATGCGGCTGCCATCCACGGCCAGGGCCTGGGCCACGCCCGCCAGCCCGCTCACCACGGAGAGCGGCTCCAGCTCGCCGTCGCTCAGGTCTCGCAGCTCCATGCGCGACACCTGGCCCTCGTCCATCAGCACCGCCAGCGCCTCGCCCACCACGCCCAGGGCGACGACCCGCGCGGGCGCCACCGAGTGCTGAGCGACGACCACCAACGCGTCCCGGGTCTGCGCGCCCTCGCGCAGCTCACCGAGCACCACCAGCTCGCTTCCCCCCGCCACGACCACCGTCGTCGCGCCGGGTCCCACGGCCACCGTCGACAGGGGCGCGCCGGTCACCAACGGGACACGGTCCAGCTCCTCGGGCGCGCAAGGCACACCCGGACCGCTGCCACAGGTCCCCAGGTCGTAGCGCACCACCACGTTCGTCCCGAGCAGCACGGCGCGGTCGCCCGACACCGCCAGCGACAGCGCGCCCTCCACACCGGCCACGCGGCCCAGCTCCAGCTTGTTGCCGGACGTCGACAGGTCGATGGCGACCAGGTCCTTGTCCCGCGCCTGCAGCAGCGTGGTCCCCACGAGCGCGCTCGCGGCCCCGCCCACCGTCAGGCTCTCGCGCTGGGCGAGCGTGAAGGTGAAGCCCGCCACCAGGGAGCTGCCCTGGGCATTGCCGCCCGAGCCCGTCTCCACGCGCACGTCCACCGGACCGACGATTCCATCCGGCACCGTCGCCGTCAGCGTGCCCGACACGTCCACCGTCGTGGTGAGCGCCGGCACGCCGCCGAACGTCACCTTCGAGCCCGCGTAGAAGCCCTCGCCCGACAGGCGGACCTGCGCGCGGCTCATCGTCTCCGCGAAGGCCGGCTCCACCTTCGTGAGCTTGGGCACCGGCAGGTAGCGGTAGGCCCCCAGCCGAGACACGGACAGGCCATCCGGATTGATGACCTCCACCGCCGCGGCGCCCGCGACGCCCGGAGGCGCCAGGACGGTGATGACCTTGCCCCCCTGCGATACCGCGCAGGCACCCAGGGACGTCGCGCCCGCCAGCTGCCCGCCGATGCGCACCGTGCAGCCGGACTCGAAGCCCGTGCCGTGGATCGTCAGCGTCTCACCGCCCGCCGTGAGGCCATACCCCGGGCTCACCTCGCCCAGCGTCGGGCGCTCCACGGTGTTGCGCGTGGCCGTCTGGAAGCGCACCTCCGTGTCCGCGCCCAGCGCGCCGCCCTGCAGGTCCGAAAGGCCGGCTCCGACCTTGAGCACGTAGCGCGTGCCCACCGTCAGCGCGGACGCGGGGATGAACGTGGCCCTGGCGCCGCCCTCGTCCGAGCGGGCCTCCACCGTGCCCGCCACCGTCTGCGGCGACGCCGACAGCGTCTCCAGGCGAAGCTCATCCAGCGTGTCCGTGCTCGGCAGCTCCGACAGGAGCACCGCCGGGCGCGTGCCCACCGGCACCGTCTCGCCGTCCTCGGGAATGGAGCCACGCACCTCCAGGTGGTCGAGCATCACCGAGGCCAGGGTGCCGGCCAGCTCGCCGCGCCCGTCGTCGGGAGGCTGCACGGGCAGCTCCACCGCGCGACCGTTCTTGTCGAGCACCAGCGTGCTCACCATCAGGTAGCGGTCCATCATCGCCAGCGACATGGCGTCGCCCTGGACGAGCGCATGCTCCAGCGGCGTGACAGCCCCGGCGTGCGTCACCCGGAAGCGCTGCACCTTGCCGCCGCCCGACGCGACGTACGCGATGCCCGCCGCCACGCGCGTCTGCTCCGCGGAGACGCGGCCACGGCCCGTCACGTCCGCCAGCACCAGCGCCCCCAGGAGCACCGGCGCGTCCGGCGTCTTCACGTCGATGATGGACACCTGGGCCTTGGCGCCGAGCGACACGAAGGCTCGCGAGCCGTCCATCGCGATGTGGCGCGCGGCGCCGATGAGCGCGTGCTCACCGACCTGCGCCAGGTCTCCGCGCCGCGCGTCCAGCACGAGCAGGCGCGTGCCGCCCGCGCCCTCCGTGGCGGCGAGCAGG
Source organism: Myxococcus sp. MH1 (assembly GCF_059738865.1). Classification (NCBI taxonomy): domain Bacteria; kingdom Pseudomonadati; phylum Myxococcota; class Myxococcia; order Myxococcales; family Myxococcaceae; genus Myxococcus; species Myxococcus sp. MH1. The sequence continues at coordinate 6,018,528 of NZ_AP026947.1, forward strand.
TGGTGGCCATGCAGCGCCATCGCCGTCACGCCGCCCGGGATGGGCCGCTGCGACGTCAAACGGGGCTGCGGGTTCTCCGTGGTCCGATAGGCCCGGATGCCCGAGGCGTCCGCCGCGTAGAGCATGTCTCCCGCGGCGGCCACGCCCACCGTGGCCCCCGTTCCCGGCAGCGTGTACTTCACGCTCGCCGCGGAGGGCCGCGCCACGTCCACCACCTTCACGCCCGCCGTGCCCGCGGCCACGTAGAGCGTGCTGCCCTGCTTCGCGAGCTGGTACGCCCCCGACGTCCCGCTGTCGGTGAACATCACCCGGGCCATCTGCCGGACCGCCGTCTGCTCGGAGAGGTCCGCGATGTACAGGCCGCCCTGCGACTGCGCACGCGAGCCGCCACCCTCCACCGCCGCGCCGTTGGGCCCGGTGACCTCCACCTGTCCGCCGATGGCGCCATACAGCACGCCCCGGTCCACCAGCACCTGCCGCAGCGGAGGCGTCTCCAGCCGCGCCATGGCGCCCGCGCCGTAGAGGAACGCGTCGGGCCGCACACCCTCCTTGATTTGCGTCCCACCCGAGTGGATGGGCAGCTCCAGCCGCGCCGTGAGGTCCACCAGGCCCGCGCCGTGAGGCGGCGCCACCGCCGTGGCCTCGTTGGCCGAGCGCACGTGCACCGTGAAGGAGCGCGCGTCACCGAAGAAGACCTTCATGTCGGGCAGGAAGCCCGTGCCGCGCAGCGCCACCTCGACGCCGCCCTGCTGACCCGAGTTGTCGGGAACGGGCGCGCTCAACTGGAGCGCCTCGCGGTAGGTGAACGTCCCCAGCCGCGTCGCCGTCATGCCATCCGCGTACCCCACGCGCACCGCCGCCGGGCCGGAGTTCGTCGAGGGAGGAATGCGCACGGTGAGCGCTTCCGTCTCGGAGTCGTACACCACGTCACCCGCGCCGGTGATGGGCGTCTCGCCCACGAACACCACCAGCCCCGGGCTGCCCAGGTTCGTGCCGTCGATGCGCACCGTCGTCGTCTCGGTCTTCAGGCCGCTCGACGGGGTCAGCTGGGTGATGGAGGGCCGCGCCCGGCCCGCCTTGTCCACCTTGAAGCGGAAGTGCACGGGCGTCGCCAGCGGATACGTCAGGCCGGCCTCGGTCAGCATCGACCGCACGCCTCCCGCCGTCAGCGACACCTCGACCTCCTCCTCCGGCTCGAAGACATGGCCCGCGTCGGGCGTGAAGAACAGGGACGACGTCCTCAGCCCCGTCGCCTCCACCCTCAGCGTCCCCTGCACGATGCGCCCCGTCGGGTGGGCGTCGGAGACGGCCTCCACCACGAGCGCGCCCGGCTGCAGCGTGTTGAGCGCCACGGGCATCGTGAAGTCGATGCGGACGTCCGTGCCCACCGGCGCCATGGCCCCATCCGCGGGAGCCGAGCCCACCGCGAGCAGCTCCGAGGACGGCACCTCCACGACGCTGCGATTCTGACCGCGCGTGGCCACCCACAGCGCGCCGCCGAACCACGTCAGGCCCGAGCCCTCCGCCTCCAGCAACGTGGACTGGAGCAGCTTCGGCTGGCCCTCGTTCGCCGTCGTCACGTCGAAGACGTACAGGCGCGTGCCCACCGTGACGTAGGCCCGGCCGGCGCGCACGGTGATGCGCGCGCGCATCATCTGCTCCAGCGTCGCGTTCGCGTCGACGGTGACACCGCCCACCCGCGCACCCGCGCGGTCATGGATGGCCAGGCGCAGGCCGTTTCCACCCGAGGCGTTGATGTTCGACGTGAGGACGTAGAAGCGGTCCGGCCCAAGGTCCAACGCGAGCCCGTCCTCCGGGTACAGCAGGATGGCGTGGTCGAACTCGGGCTGCGGTCCCAGCAGCTCGAAGACCTGGATCTGCCCGCTGGGCACGCCGGGCTGGGTGATGCTGACGTACGCCATCGAGCCCTCGATGCGCACCCCTGTCGCCAGGCCACCGGTGTTCACCCGGCCGGTGATGTACGGCAGCCGGCTCCTGCTCGCGTCCACCACGGTGAGCCCCGAGCCCTCGGCCAGCAGCACCAGCGAGCCGCTCACGTCCAGCCCGTTGACCGGGTTGTCCGTCCGCACGCCGCCCAGGCGGATGGGACGCTCCTCGAGCGTCACGTCGAAGATGTCCAGCCCCACCGCGTTCGCCGGTCCGCCCACGCCCACGTACAGCGTGTTCCCGGAGAGCCGCAGCTCGGAGATGCTCTTGGGCGGGTAGCCGGGCAGCCCCAGGTTCGAGCCGAACGGCAGGTCGTAGGCGAAGGTCGCCACGTTCCACGTGTGCGTCGTCTCCGGCGTGGAGCCCGGGCGCACCAGCGTCACCGTCGCGAGTCCCGGCGCGGTCGCCGCGGGCACCGTGAAGCGCACCGTGCGCAGGTCGACGATGTCGACCGCCTCCGCCTCCAGCGACTCGCCGAAGCGGACCTTCATGCCGGGCTCGAGGACGGACTTGTCGAACGTCAGGGTGGCGCGCGTGCCCCCGCCCACCGGACCGTGGTTCGGCGAGAGGGTGGCCACCGCCTGGCCCGGGTCATCGACGAAGAAGAGCGCGAAGGGCAGCTCGGACCTCGGGCCCCCCGGGTGCTTCACCGACACGTCCACGGGGCCCGCCTGCGCCGCCGCCCTGGCGGTCAGCGACATCCGCGTGCCGCTCTCCGTCACCAGACACGTGCCCGCCACCAGGGCGCAGTTCACCACGTCCGTCCCCACGCGCACCTCCTCCGTGCCCGTGAAGCCCGAGCCCGCCAGGGTGATGCGGCCGCCCGTGGTGCGCGGCAGCGAGGTGGGCGACACGGACACCAGCATCGGCACCCGGGCGTTCGCCTTGCCTGTCGTGAAGGTGGCACGGAACTCGGACAGCAGCCGTCCGGCGCGCTCATCCGTCACGTCCTTCGTGAGCACCAGCGTGTAGTCCTCCTCGGGCTTCAGCGTGCCCTGCACGGTGGCCTTCACCGTGTAGTGCCGCTTCGCATCCACGCGCTCCACCGTGAGGTCCAGGGAGACCGGCTGGCCGTTCGCGCCGAGCGCGGGCTGCCCGTTCTCGCCCAGCAGGTACACGGAGCTGGGCGTCACGCTGGGCCCATGCACGGGCCGGTTGAGGCGCACCGCCAGCACGGGGCTGTCGGGGGTGATGATGGCGCCACGCTCCGGCGAGACGTCGGTGACGAAGGAGAACGGAATCTCCAGCTCCGTGAGCTTGTCGCCCCCCGCGAGCAGCAGCCGGTCTCCCGCCAGCGCCGTGTCCAGCGCGGACTCCGTGTTGCCGCCACTCACCAGCTCCGGCTCACGCGGGTTCGCCACGTTCACCAGCACCACGCCGCCATCCTTCGCGGACACGAAGAGCATGTCGCCCACCAGCCGCAGACGCTGCGGCTGACCCGGCGTGTTGGAGAGCGTCTCGTCGAAGTCGATGCGCAGCGACTCCAGCTCCTCGGCGGTCGCCGGGTTGCTGATGTCGATGAAGAGCAGCCCCAGCTCCGCCGCCGCGACGATGGCCGTGTCGCCCACCACCACCACGTCGGTGAGGTTCGCGTCGTAGTCCAGCCGCTTCACCACCGAGGCGTCCGGGCGCGCCGAGTCGTAGATGACCAGGCTGCCGCGCGGGCCCGCCTCGGACGACTTCGCGTGGTACGTCGTGCGCTGACCACCACCAAGGCCTCCGCCGACGGAGTACTCGGGCGGCGGGGGCAGCGCGCCCTCCGGGTTGTTGCAGTAGTGCACGCCCTCGTGGTGCCCCGTGGCCACGAACAGCCGGCCACCGTGCACCGTCATGCCGTACGGCTCGCCGCCGGGGCTGAGGCTGCCCACCAGCAGCGGGTCCGCGGGGTAGCGCGTGTCCATCAACCGGAGGACACCGCCGTTGCCCGCCGCGGGCTCGAAGCCCTTGCAGGGCCCCGCGTCCGGCGGAGGATTCGGCACCATCTTGTTGAAGGCCACCCAGCTGCCCATGGGCGTCGGCAGCAGGCGCGTCGCGAACTCGGGGTCCGCCCAGCCTCCGAACTTCGCGCGCCCCAGCTCCGTCATGGCGCGGTCATTCGCCGTCGTCACCGCGAGGCCCGACGCGCCGTTGGCGATGAGGACCTGGCCCGGCAGCGTCGCCACGTCGAGCGAGTCCGCCGTCAGCTCCAGCTCCGGCCACGGCGTCTGCGCGGGCAGGTAGCCGAACAGGATGGCCTGCAGCAGGTCCACCCGGGCCGGGTTCGGGTTCAGCGTCTGGCCAATCGAGGCCAGGGCCTGACCGGGCATCCGCACGTCGAACGTGGCGGCCGTGAACGCGTCGAAGAAGTACCCCTCGTCGACGTGCGTCCCCTGGAACTCCTTGCGCTGACGGTTGCCCCGGATGGAGGCACCGGCGGCGGAGTACAGGTAGAGCGGCGAGTCGAGGTCCGCCACCAGGGCGCGGGTGTTGAAGTCGCTGACGGAGACCACGCCGTCCGAGGGCAGCACGGGTCCCGTCGCGTTCTCCGGACGTCCACGCTCCAGACCGTAGCCCACCTTGCGCGCCAGGCGCACGTCCTCGAACAGGTCCGTCCCCGTCTCGGAGCCCCGATTGTCCGGGAGCTGCGACGTCACGCGGACCTCGGCGAAGCCGTCCTCGCCGAACGAGCCCAGGGGCGCCGTCAGCGTCAGCTCCTCGGTGGACACCACCTGGACACCCGTGGCCTGCAACGTGCCGACATACACCTTCGGCGGTCCGAGCGCGCCATAGGCCCACGCCGGCAGGAAGCCGTCACCGCGCAGCCGCATGGGGCTGCCGCCGAACGGGTTGAGGAAGCGCGGCGTCGCGGCCGAGAGGAAGAGCGGCGCCTTGTACAGGAAGCCACCCGCCCTGCGGTCCCACAACCCCGAGCCCGACACGAGCACGCCCGCGTCGTTCACGACGCCGTTGATGACGACCACGTCCGCGAGCCCCGGCTCTCCGCCCGGGACCATGACGACGAGCCGCTCCGACGACGCGGGCCCGTCCGACGGGAGCACGGTCGCCTTCGCGCCGCCAATCAGGACGGTGGTCTCCTCCGCGAAGTTGCGGCCCAGGATCTGGACGAACGAGCCACCCCCCGTGGGCCCCACGCGAGGCACCACCTGCGAAATCTCCGGACGCGCGCCGTCGTCGGCCGCGGCATCCAGCACCACCGAGAACGGCGTCAGCAGGTGCTGGCCGTCCGGCGTGAGCAGGTCCGTGGACACGGAGAGCTGCAGCACCGCGCTCGGAGGCAACGGCATCTCCGGACGGAAGCGCACGAGCACCGTGCTGACGGGCTGCTCCGCGCTCCCCGCCTCCAGGTCCGCGCCGGGCGCATCCGGGCCCAGCCACTCCACGCCGTCCACCCTCAGCGACACGGCCTGCTTCGCGCTCTCCGGCGTCACCGTCGTCGAGAACGACAGCATCATCGAGGACAGGCCCAGCGGGACGACGTCGCCCGACTTCACGCTCGCGGAGACCAGCGTCAGCTCCGCCGCCTGACCGAACTCCAGCGCCCAGCCCGCGGCGCCACGGTTCCTGGCGCTCACGACGCGGCCCCCCGCCACCGCCACCCGCTCGGCGGCGCCACCGTTCGCGCCCGCGACGTGGTGCATCAGCCGAGGCGCCGCCAGGTTGCTCAGGTCCACCACCGCCACGCCCGCCGCGCCCACCGCGACATAGGCCACGTCCCCCACCACCCGCACATCCGAGGCGAAGCCCTTGAGCACGTCCGTGCCCACCGACGCGCCCCGCTGGGGGGCATCGGGGTTGGACACGTTCACCAGCACCAGGCCCTCGTTGCCCGCCGCCACGACGGCCCAGTGGTCCCGACGCAGGCGCACCCGCTGGACATCCAGCGCCAGCGAGCCCCGCTGCGACGGACGCTTGTCCACCCGCACCGTGTGCAGCTGGCCCCCGGTGAAGCGGTGCCCCGGCGTCCACGTGCCGGTCCCCACCACCGCGAGGCCCTCCTCCACGGCCAGCGCGCTGACCTCGGGGGCCAGCGGTGACTTCAGCGTGTGGAGCAGGAACGCCGCGTTCGTGATGTCGAAGCCGAGCAGACCGCCCTTGCCGGCCGCCGTCAGCAGCCGGTCTCCGCGCAGGTCCAGGCCGAAGGCCGCGCCGTCGCCGGCGGACGTGGTCCGCACCAGCTGGGGCCGCGCGGGGTTGGAGATGTCCAGCTCCAGGACCGTGGCCGCCGAGTACGCGCTCTGGCCCCGCATCGAGCCCGAGCCCAGGAACAGGCGGTCATTCCACTCGGACGCGTACGCGATGGAGAGCAGGTCCGCGCCCAGGTAGTCCCACTTCCCGATGATGCGGTCATCCAGCCGGTCATTGTCCTCGTCGATGAGCTCGCTGCGGCGCTCGGGAGGAATCGGCGTCCCGGCCAGGCGCCCCTTCAGGTAGAGGCCCGACAGGTCGACGATGCGCAGCCCGCCCGCGCCCACCATGTAGACGTGGTCGCCGATGGCCACCATGTCGCGAATCTCGCCCTGGAACGCCACCGAGGCGTCCGTGGGCTGGTCGAAGATGTACGCATCCTCGAGCACCGCGGGCGCAGCGCCGTCCTGGACCACCGACACGTCCACCGCCCCACGAAGCCCGTTGGGCGTGTACGCCTCCAGCCGCTTCATGCCCAGCACGCGCACTCGCAGCGCCGGCGTGGTGCCGAACAGCACCCGGACGGTGCCGCTGGTGGAGAAGCCGTTGCCCTCGAGCACCACCTTCGTGCCGCCCGACGACGGGCCGCGCCCCGGCGAAATCGAGACCAGCGACAGCGGCCGCGTGTAGATGAACGCACCCGCGCGTGTCAGCGAGGTGCCCGAGAGGTTGCGCACCTCGATGGCCACCGCGCCGTCCACCGTGGACACGGGCGTGCGCACGGTGACTTCGTTCGCCGAGAAGGACTGGATGTCCGCGGGGAGGCCGCCGATGCGGACCTCCAGGCCCGCCTCGAAGCCACGCCCCTTCAGCGTGACGAGCGTGCCGCCCGCCACCGGGCCCTCGCGCGGCGAAATCGTGTCGACCACCACCTGCCGCGTCACGGTGTCCTTGGACGTCCGGAACTCGGTGACGAAGCGCCCGGGCATGAGCGAGCCGTCCGCGTCGTCGGCCTGGAGGCCGGAGATGATCAACCGATAGCGCGCATCTCCCGCGAGCGCGCTCACGGGGTCGATGACGAGCTTCTGGACGCCCTCCTCCACCGGCGTCCGGAGCTCCGTGGTGATCTCCTCACCCAGCGCGGAGCCATCCAGCGCGTACAGGCGCGCGTTCACCGACGACACGTTCCGGATGGGGACGTTGAGCTCGGCGACGAGCGTCTCCAGCGTGGACACGCCCAGCTCGGAAGCGGCCGGACGCATCGCGGTCACCATGGGGAACGGCACCGCGACGACGGCGAACCCGTCATTCGGCGTGGGCAGGTTCCTCGGCGAGAAGACGCCGTTGATGCTGGCCACGACCACGCCCCGGTCGATGCCCACGTCGGCGAGCGACGTCGCCGGCCACAGGTCCACCGCATCCACGGCGAGCGGAGCGTCGATTTCGGAGGCGGCCGACAGCTGGAGCACGCCCGCGCCGGCGTTCACGCCCAGGTGCGGGCCCAGCGCGGACTGGAAGAAGCGCGTGCCCACCAGGGACGGAATGGACGCCACCTTGCGCGGCAGCGTGGGCGGAGACAGCGACACCGTGGCCGCCGTCTCGAGCGAGGCGAGGCCCCGGCCCGAGTGGATGGCGAGGTCTCCCACGTCCGGCGTCTCGCCCACCACGGGGAGGCCCGGGCGCGCCAGGTCCACCGTCAGGGTGGCCGCGGCGTTCCCCAGCCGGGCCCGCAGGACCGCGTGCCGGCCGAGGATGCGCACCTGCTCGATGGAGGGCGTCTTGACGGTGCCGTTCATGACGAACGACTTCACGGCGCCCAGCAACATGGGGCGCAGCGGCTCCACCAGCGAGAACACCGCCAGGCCGCTGTCTCCCGCGGCCACGAGCGCCAGGTCATCCACCACCGCGACATCCAGCGCCTCGCCCTCGTAGGGCAGCGCCTGCACCAGCTTGGGCTCGGTCGGCTTGCTCACGTCCACCACGAGCAGCGACGGGCCCCCCTCCCCCACCATGTCCACGTGGGTCAGCTCGGCCGCGTCGGCCGCCACGTACGCGATGGTTCCGCGCACGGTGAGCGCCTTCGGCTCGTAGGGCGGCGGGAACGAGACGCCGCCCATCATCCCGGCGTTCTCCGGCACGGAGACGTCGATGACCGACAGCGCGCCTTGCGTGCTGCGCTTGAGCACGTCGATGACGTCGACGCCCTGCTGGATGGACGCCTCGGAGAGCACGTAGGCGCGGCCCCCGGAGATGACGAGCGGCCCTGGGCGGCCCTGCGGCATCCGGTCCGACGGGCGGCCGTCCGTGCCATCGATGGAGGGCTGGTACCGGCCGATGCGCTTCGTCGTCGACAGGTTCGTGTAGAGGTACGCGCTCTCGGCCACCGCGAGCTGCCCGTCCGGGTTGGCGACGAAGACGTCCGCCGGACCGTAGCCGCCCTCGGGCGTCTCCACGAGCAGGCGGCCCGGCGACAGCACCGTGACGGAGCGCGCCGGGCGCCCCCGCGCCGTCTGCGATCCCTGGCCCCGGAAGAAGACCTCCGCGCCGTGCTGGAAGCCCGCGCCGGACAGCTCCACCAACTGCCCGCCCGCCAGCGGCCCCGAGGCCGGCGAGGCATGGCTCACCTGGAGGATGTCCATGAAGATGAAGCCGCCCAGGAGGCTGCCCTGCAGCCCGCCGGGGTTGACCACCGTGACGCGCGCGGGGCCCTCCACCTGCTGCGGCGTGCGCGCGGTGAGGCGCGTGCCGGTCTCATCGACGGAGACCTCCGTCGCCTCCGCGTTGGAGAAGTACACGCGCGCGCCCTGCGCGAACCGCTCGCCGTGAATCGTCACGCGCGTGCCGCCATCCACCGGGCCCGCGCGAGGCACCACGCGGTCCACGCTGGGCAGCTCGCCCTCCGTCGTGCGCGTGCGGAAGCGCGAGAGGTAGCGCCGCTCCAGCGTCTGGCCGAAGGTGCTGCCCAGGCCCGCCTCCACCGCGATGGAGTGCTCCTTGCCGCGCGCCAGCTTCACGCCCGCGGGCAGCACCAGCTCGACGCGGAAGGCATCCGTCGCGCTCACGCGCACGTCGGCGGTCACCACGCGGCCGTTCAGCAGGCCCTCGCGCAGGATGACGCGCGACGCGCTCACCGTGGCCGCGTCCACCGGCTGCGAGAAGCCGACCGACAACACCGGCGCCTCGAACGACACCTGCTCCGCGCCGTCCGCCGGGGTGACGTCCGTCACCAGGAAGCGCGGCAGGGTGAACTCCGCCACGCCCTGGTGACCGAAGAGCGTCATCGGCCCGCCGGACGTCATCTCCACGTCGCCCGCCGCGGGGACGTTGGCGCGCACGGACGTCGTCGTGACGCCCTCCGCGTCCACGATGGAGGCCGTGAGCAGGCCCTTCACCGGACGGTTCGTCGCGTCGATGAGCTGCACCGTCGACACCGACACGTTGCCCAGGCCGGACACGGAGCGCTGGCCGGTGGCCAGCAGGTCCGCGCGTCCCGGCGCGTGGGAAAGCAGCGACAGCACGCGCGGCGCGGCGCGCACGTCCACCACCGCCAGCGAGGCCGAGGCCCCCTGGCAGCCCACGTGGACGCGCTCGCCCACCACCGTCACCGTCTCCGCGCCACCCGGCACCGCCGCGTACCCCAGCTCACCGAGCTTCGGGTCCAGCAGGTCGAACACCCGCAGGCCGCTCGTCCCCGCGGCCACCAGCAGCTTGTCGCCGAGCACCGCCACGTCGCGCGCCGGCGCCGGCGTGGGCAGCGTCGTCACGCGCTGGGGGTAGTCGCGGTCCGACAGGTCCACCACCACCACGCCCGCGGCGCCGTTGGCCACGAAGGCCAGCTGCCCCGCCGCCACCACGCCCCCCACCTCGGGGCCGGACAGCTCGATGCTGCCCTGCTGGAGGATGTGGGCCGCGTCGTTCGTCTTGAACAGCACCAGCTCACCGTTTCGCGCCGCCGAGTCGTGGCGGACGCTGACCAGCGCCAGGCCGTCGTGGAACGCCGACGCCACCGGCACGCCCTGCAGGGCATGTCCCACCAGGGCCGCCAGGGGGGCGTCCGTCACGCGGAAGAACTCCACGCCACGCGAGAAGGGCGCGCCCTTGGGCAGGCCCGTGGCGCCGACGATGCCCAGCCCCTCGCCGTCCACCGCCAGGGCGGACAGCCGCGTGCTCTCACCCGAGCCACCGAAGGGCTTGTAGGGCGCGCGGGAGGGCCGCATGCCGGCCTCCACCTGGACCACGGGCGTCGCCTTCGGGTTGCCCGACAGGTCGCTCGCGAGCGCGTGGAGCGTGATGGCCTTGCCGGCCATCGGCGTGGGCACGAGCCACGAGTAGCGGTACTGGGGCCGGTTCGCGCTGCTCGTCACCGGCACCACGGAGGCGCCGACCTGCGCGGACACCGGCTGGCCGGCGACGTTGGTGTAGGCCGCGTGGAAGGCGACCTCGTGGATGCCGGCGTTGTCCTCGGCGAAGGCGGACAGGAGCAGCGGGTCGCCTTCGGTGACGACGTCCAGGTGCGGCGGGTCCACCAGCTCCACCTCGGGCACGGTGGTGTCGGGGATGGTGCCCACCTTGCGCTCGGGCGTCTCCACCTCCTGCCCCGCCTTGTCCACCGCCACGGCCTTGATGAAGAACTCACGGCTGCCGCTGCCGATGGGCGCCACGAAGCTGCCCACGTAGGCGTTGGGGCGGCCGGGGATGCCCGCGGGCGTCAGCGCCGTGGCCACCTTGCGGCCGTCCACGAAGAACGACACCGCCTCGATGCCGCTGTCCACGTCGAAGGCGTTGGCCTCCAGCCGCAGCCGCGCGCCCGCGAAGACGGTGCCATCGGGCTCCGGCCGCGTCAGCTCCACCGAGGGGAGCTGGTCCGCCACCACGCTGAACGCGATGGGCTCCGACTGCGTCGCCTGTCCGGCGGTGTCCACCGCGCGCGCGGCGATCCACAGCCGCTTGCCCACGTCCGCCGGGTCCGCCACGTGGATGTGCTCGAACGGGAGCTGGAAGCGGCGCCCCACCTCGGCCAGCTGGTCCCTCGCGGGCCCCACCAGGAACGTCACGTAGGACACCGCGACGTCGTCGCCCGTCTCGGTCGCGAAGGTGCTCGGCAGCTTCGCCACCACCTTGAACGGCGGGTTTCGCAGCGACACCGACGGCGGCTTGTCGTTGATGGCGCTCACGGTGACCACGTCCGACGAGGTCCGGTTGCTCAGGTCCACGGCCCGGGCGGTGAAGCGCAGCGGCACGCTCACCCCGGCCTCCGTCACCAGGTTCTTGGGCACCAGGTAGGAGAAGCGATACGGCGGCGCGGGGACCTGGGCCAGCTGCGTCTCCGCCCCGTCGCCCACCTTCACGAAGAACGTCACGCTCGCCACGCCCACGTTGTCCTCGGCGCGCGCCTCCACATCCATCCGCAAGCCGGACACCATCGCCGAGCCGTTCGCCGGGGACACCAGCTTCACCACCGGGTCCTGCGTGTCCGCCTTCGCCTGCACCGTCACTTCACGCGCCTGGACCGTCCTGCCCGACGAGTCCCGCGCGTTGGCGCGAATCGTCAGGTGACGCCCCGCCGAGCCATGCGGCAGCGGGACGCGGAAGGAGTACGGACGGGTGGCGCTGGCGAAGCGCAGCGGCCCCTCGACCCCGCCCTCCACGGTGACCTCCACGCGCTGGACCTCGACGTCGTCCTGCGCGGCCACCAGCACGGCGAAGTCGCGGCCCTCGGTGACGATGGCGCCATGCGCCGGCTGCGCGATGGCCACCGTGGGAGGCTGGTCGCCCACCACGGAGAGCACCACCGTCTGCGAGCTCACCTCGTGCCCGAAGCTGTCCACCGCGTGGCCGCGCAGGCGCAGGGTGTCCCCCGTCGACGCGGGCACGGGCACCAGGAAGCGGAACGGCGGCTGGTTCAGCGTGGCGACGGGCGCCGTCTGGTCATCCAGGTAGAGCGACACGGACGTGACGCCCACGTCGTCCTCCGCCGAGAGGATGACCGGCAGCGGGTTGTCCGCGACCACGGTGGTGCCATCCGACGGGGAGAGGATGACCAGCGCGGGCTCGCGGTCCCTCACGATGTCGATCTGCTGGTACTCCAGCTCGCCCTGGTTGCCGGAGACGTCACGGGCACGCGTGGCGATGAAGTACGGGACCAGGTCCAGGCCGCCCAGCTCCGAGAGCCTCGGCACGGAGTACTGGAAGGTCACCACCGGCGAGTACACGTCGAACGGCGAGCCGGGCAGCCCGTTCTCCGACGGGAAGCCTCCGGCGACGTGGATGAGCTTCAGACCCTCCGCGCTCGGGCCGGCGTAGATCTCCACCCGGTCCACGAAGGCGTTGTCGTGCGCCTGCACCTGGATGAGCACGGGCGTGTTCTCGATGACGTCGCGGCCCAGGCTGGGGCGCAGCACGTTCGCCACCGGCAGGGCCGTGTCCTCGGCGATGCGGATGCGCCGCTCGACGGAGGAGCGGTTGCCCTCCAGGTCGCGAGCCTCGACGCGCAGGAGCACGTGGCTCTCCGTGCGCGTGGGGTCCAGGCGCACGAAGCCCGGGGGCAGCGACAGCAGCCCGCGGAAGATGCGGAAGCGGGAGATGTCCTCGGGCGCCACGCGCAGGGCCGCGAGCGTGTCGCGCACGGTGACGTCGGCGGCGACGGGGTTGCCCTCCGGGTCGAAGAGCGTGGGCACCACGGTGCCGTCGCGCTCGGCGAGCTGGAGCGCGGGCTTGCCGTTGACGAAGAACTCCACGCCCGTCACCTTCGTGTCGTCCGCGGCCAGCGCGCCCAGGCGCAGCTGGATGCTGCCTTCCACCAGGTAGGCATCCGCCGCGGGCTCCAGGAAGGCGAGCTGGGGCGCGCGCGGCCTGCGGCTCTCGATGACCAGCCGCGCGCTCTTCTCCTGGTTCGCCGTGTCCTTGACGGTGAGGGTCAACACGGTGGGCTGGCCATCGGCGCCCATGGGCGGCGTGAACTTCACGCTCAGCGACCTGCTGCCCGTCACCGCCGGCGTGAAGGGCCGCGTATCCGGCAGGCCGTCTCCGTAGGTCGTGGTGACGGAGGCCACGCCCACGTCGTCCTTGACGGTGAAGTGCAGCGTCGCCTCCTTGCCCTGCAGGAGGCTGACGAAGCCGTTCTCCAGCTCCGCGCGGTGGATGGTCTCCCCCGTGGCCACCAGCCGGTCCAGCTGGAGCGTCGGCGCGGCGTCGGGGACGATCTGCACGAACACCGGATGGGACACGGCGTCGTTGCCCGCGCGGTCCGTGACGAGCGCGTCGAGCTTGACGGGCCCCAGCGTCGTGCGCTGCAGGGTGAGCTCCACGTCCTGCGAGGTCCCCACCAGGAGGGTGTCGCCCTGGGGCTCACCGTTCACCAGCAGTTGGACCTTGGCCAGGCTCGCGTTGTCCGCGGCGCGCAGGCGCACCTTGAAGGGCTGGCCCGTCACCGCCGAGGCGCCCTCCCCCAAGCCGACGAAGGCCACCGTCGGGTCCACCGTGTCGGGCACCACCTTCAGGACGCGAGCGTCCTTCGCCACCACGCCCGCCGTGTCCACCGCGACGGTGGTGAGGCGCGCGTCCGTGGCCGTCCACGCCGCCGGGATGCGGAAGCCCGCCTGGCGCGCGCTCAGCTGGCCCGCCGTGAGCGTCGCGGACAGCGGGTCCACCGTCAGGCGCTGGCCAGCGGCGGCCACGCGGACCTGGTGCGGCTGGCCGGACTGGTAGCGCAGCGCCAGCTCGGAGACCAGCACCGGGCGCGAGTCCCCACCGACGGCGTGCAGCGACACGAGGACCTGCTCCACGTCCACCGCGTTCTTCGGGAAGCCGAGGTCCACCTCGTACAGGTTGCCCGCGTCGAGCGTGAGCACGCGCGTCTGCGTCAAATCACCGGAGGGGAACAGGGCCTTGAAGGCCGCCAGCTCCGCCTGCGCCTCGGTCGACAGCTGCGTCTTCGGCCGCAGGTGGTAGGAGACGTGCGCCTGGGCACCGTGCGAGTCCGCGGCGACCTTCAGGCGGAGCTGCCCCGGGCCGTTGTCCGAGGGATGGGCCGCGTGCGGCGTGACGCGCACCGCGCCGTCCTCACCCGTCACCACGAAGGTGAACGGGGTGCCCGCCGACGTGCCGCTCCCGGGCTGGGCGCCGAAGGTGAGCGTCGCGCTCGACACCGCGTGGTTCGACAGCGAGAAGGGCACCTGCGGCGTGGCCGTGAGCAACGGGGCATCGAGCGCCAGGCCCGTGGCCGTCGCGGACTTCACCTCGGAGGTGGAGGCGACGAGCCACGCCGCGCGCAGCCCCACGTCATCCTGGAGCTCCATCGAGCCCGTGTAGCGCTGCTCCTCGATGAGGTCCCCGCTCGTGGGCGACACCCAGCGGACGACGGGCGCCGCGTCGGGCACCAGCAGGCACGAGTAGCCGGACACCGTGGTGCGGCCCAGCGTGTCCGTCGCCGTGGCCTCGAAGCTCACCGTGCGCGACGCGCCGCTCGTCAGCGTGGGCATCACGAACGGACCGCTCAAGTTCACCGAGGCCGCGGGCAGCGTCTCCGGTCGCTGCTCGAGCCCCTCGATGCCCTCGGGCTCCTCCAGGCCATCATCGAAGCTCATGGCGAGCGACTGCACCGCGCTGTCGTCGGACGCCTGCGCCTGGAGGGTGACCTCCGAACCGGACACGCACGTCTTCGCGTCGGGCACGCCTCGCAGCGAGATGCGCACCACCGGCGGCAGCTTGTCCTCGGGGGTGATGATCTCGAACTCGACCTTGGACGTGTCGGTGGGGTTGCCGGCCGGGTCATACGCGCGGGCCCAGACGACGTGCTTCTCGGGCGCGGTGTTGGACGGGTCCGTGCCAGTGCGCTGGACGGGAATCGTCCCCGAGTAGGTGCCCACGTAGCGCCGGCTGACGAGGATGTCGCCGGGGCCCTGCGGGTTGGGGGCGCGGACCTCCTCGAAGTCCTCGTGGCTTGCGCGCAGGTAGTCCTTCTGCGGCTCGGGCCGGATCTCGACACCGTCCAGCACCACGGCGACGCGCGAGACGCGCACGTCGTCGGAGACATCCACGCGCAGCCCCAGGCTGCTGCGGTTGGCGACCTGCAGGGGCTGCGTGGCCGTGCCGGGAATCGGCGACAGGAGCAGCGCGGTGGGGTGCTCCACGTCGTCGATGACGTCGAGCAGCACGTCCTCGTGGCCGAGCTGGGGCACGGGGCTCACGTCCTTGGCGACGACCCCCACCGAGCGCTCGGACGCGGGCGTCGTCGACGTGACGATGGGCGCGCGCACCACCAGCTTCTGCTGGATGGCCGTGTTGACCGGACCGATGAACGGCTCCAGCGTCACGCCGCCGGAGCGACCCGCGACGCTCGCCACGCCCTCGTCGTCGGACACGGTGAAGGTGATGGTGACGTCCTGGCCCTCCTTCACCACGGAGCTCGGCGCGGGCAGCATCAGGTTGACCACGGGCGCGGTGTTCTCCACCGCCTGGAGCACCAGCCGGCGCTCCGCGGAGCGGTCCCCGTCATCCACCACCTCCGCGCGCAGCCGCAGCGGATGGCCCGCGTACGCGGCCGGCACGTCCAGCTTCCACTTGAACACCTGGTACAGCCCCTCTTCCGTCCCGGCGTTGACGGAGCCCACCGGCGACTCGGGAGCGTCCGGGTTCTTGGGCTGGAGGGGGTCCTGGAGGAAGAGCCGGGCGTTCTTGACGTGGACGTTGTCCGTGGCGACCACGACGACGTCCACGCTCCGGTTGGGGCCCGCGAACACGCGCGTGCCCTCGGCGGGGCTCCGGAAGGCCACCATGGGCGGCTCTTCGTCCGCCTTCACGTCGAGCGTGAGGCTCACCGTCTTCGTGTTCTTCTCGTTGTTGCTGTCGGTGACCTCGGCCTCCAACCGCACGCTCCCCGCCGTCGAGGGCAGGCGCAGGTCGAAGCGGTACGGCGGCAGCGTGGCGACACCGGCGGAGTGGCGCGCGGCGCCGCGGTACTCGAAGAGCTCCACCCTGGAAACGGCGACGTCGTCCTCGGCGTGGAGGACGATGGGGACGAGCGTGTTCGCGGTGCCGACGAAGCCGGGGCTCGGACTGAGGAACTCCACGGTGGGCGGAAGGTCCCCCTGGAGGGTGACGGTGTGGCTCACCTCGTCGTGATTGTCCGAGGTGTCGTAGGCGCGCGCGGTGAGCTTGAGGCTCGTCTTGGGGACCGCGCCGTCGAAGAAGTGCTCGGTGGGGATGACGGTGTAGCTGATGAACGAGCCGGGCACGCCCGCGTTGTCGCCGGGTGAGGTGTCGGTGAAGACGGGCGTGTTGAGCTCCTCGCCCAGGAAGAGCTCCACGCGTTTGGCGCCCACGTCGTCGAAGCCGGCGATGGTGACGAGCAGCCCCTGCGAGTTGGGCACCTTCACCAGGTGCTGCGGCGTGAGGATGTTCACCTTGGGCTTGTTGAGGTCCGGGCGAATCACCACGTCCACGTGGTGGCTCTCCCGCTCGTGCCCCTGGGCGTCGCGGGCGGTCGCGATGAGGCGATAGGTGGTGGCCGTCGTCACCACGGACGTGCGCCACGTCACCCGGTAGGGCGGCACGGAGGACTGGCCCACGGGCACGCCGTTCACCTTCCACGTCACCTGCGGCGCCTCGCCGCTGTCATCCGAGGCGGCGGCGGTGAGGAGCACCTGCGTGCCCCCCACGTACGAGTCCGTGAAGGTGGGCGTCTGGATGGCCACGTTGGGCGGGCCGTCCTGCACGACGACGGCCTCGAAGCCGACGCGGCGCTCGAGCCCGCCGTGGTCGATGGCTTGAATCTCCACGCGAGGCCGACTGCCCGCGGAGCCCGCGGGCGGCGTCCACAGGAGACGGAAGTTCTGCGAGCCCTGCGCGGTGCCGCCCTGCCCTCCTTCGTCCAGCCGCGTGGTGGCCACGGCGTTGCCGTTGACCAGCAGCGCCACCTTGACGCCGAAGGACAGCGCGTCGTCACCCACGGTGCCCTCGACGGCGAGCGGCACCTTCTCCGTCACCTCCACGGTGCTGCCCAGCGGGGCGCGGCGGGTGATGAGCGGAGGCGCGTTGCCGACGATGCGCACGAGGACGGCGGAGCCCTCCGCGGTGGCGCCATGGCGGTCCACGGCGATGGCCTTGATGGAGGCGCCCGTGCCGGCGCTGCCCGGCGGCGGCACGTAGCTCACCTCCCACAGCGGGACGGCGACGATCTCCTGCGGCACCTTGTCGGGGATGGGGCGCAGCTCGATGCGGGCCGTGGACGACGCGCCCACGGGGGCCCCGTCCACGGTGAAGCGCACGACCTGGAAGTCGAGCGGGGACAGCGTGCCGGACGTCCAGTCGCCGCTCGTCACCCGGAGGATGTGCGGGATTCCCTCGATGAGGTTCGCGCCGGAGACGGGCTGTTCGTAGACGACCTGTCGGGTGCTCGGGCCCGGGGGCGCCGTCACCTTGACCTGGAGCACAGCCGGCGTGGACTCCTGGTCACCGGAGTCCACGGCGATGGCGGACAGCTTGAAGGTCGCCCCCACGTTCGGCGGGGCCTGGATGCGCAGGGTGTACGGCGCGGTGTCGTCGATGACGGTGGGCACGCCGTTGACGAGGAAGCTGACGTGCTTGACGGCCACGTCGTCGGAGGCCACGGCGCGCAGCTCCACGCTGGCGCCGGCGGCGATGGAGGTGGGGCCGGACAGGCGCACCGAGGGGACGCCGTCCTTCGCCTCGACGCGGCGGGTGTCCGTCCACGGCTCGTTCTCCGAGGTGAGGTGGGTGGCGGTGATGGTGGCGCTGCCGGGGGCGAGCGAGGTGACCTTGCCCTCGGAGCTGACGGCGACGATGGCCGGGTGCGAGGAGCTCCAGGTGGTGCGCAGGGTGCTCGGGGTCAGGTCGATGACGCGGCCGGTGACGGGGTGGTCCAGGCGGCCCTGCAGTTGGAGCTGGAGGCTGTCCTTCACGCGCGCGAGCGTGACGGTGTCCGGGAGGATGCTCACGCCCGCGATGCGCGAGGGGTCCGTGACGATGACGGGGACCTCGCGGGTGCGCTCGGCATACGTCACCTTGATGGTGGCCTCGCCCTGCGCGAGCGCGATGACCTCACCGGACTGGGTGACGGCGACAACGGCGGGCTTGCTGGACTCGTAGAGGACGCCGCGGCGACCGCCGGAGAGGTCCGCCTGCCCGGCGACGGCGAAGTTGCCGAAGACCTTGAGGTCCTCGCGCTGGCCCACCTGCTCCAGCAGGAGCGAGCTGGGCTGGACGGTGATGTCGACGAGCGGATCGAAGGACGTGGAGCTGGTGAACTCGACGGCGGAGGTGTGAACGGTGCGGCCGAAGGGGTCCTGGAGGGCGACGTCGGCGATGACGACGCCGTCGGGGGGCAGCCTTCCGTCGGTGGTGGGGATGAAGAAGCTGATGCGGCCGGGTGTGGCGACGTGGGGACGGCCGACGAGCCGGCGCGCGGTGACGAAGGCCTGGGCCTCGGCCTCGCCGAGGTCACCGTGCACGGTGCGCAGGGCGAGCGCGGAGGCGCCCATCATGGAGAGCTCGGCGGAGGCGACCTGGCCGGTGTAGGCGACCTGCAGGACGATGCCGCCCGCGGTGGCGTCGGAGCGGACGGTGACGGGCGTGGCGGCGAAGCCGGGCGGGCTGCCCTTGGCGTTGAAGGTGGTGACGAAGGGGGTGCCCGGAACGGAGTCGGACCCGATGGGCGTGGCGGTGACCTTCAGGGCGCCGTCGTCGGGGAAGGCGACCTTGAGGGGCACGAGCACGTGGAAGGGCACGGCGCCCGCGAAGTCACGCTCGACCCGGAGGTTGGAGGTGGCGACGAAGGAGCCGTGGGCGTCCGAGGTGCCCTCGAGGGTGACGAGGACCTGGGAGACCTGTTGCTCGATGTCGAAGCCGATCTCGACACTCTGGGCGCCGGGGCGCAGAGGCGCGAGGGGATAGGCCGCCGTCACCACGGGGGGCTCCGCCCGGGCAACCAGAGCGAACCCCAGACACAGCACCGTGAGCACCGCGCGAACACCGCTCCAACCCTGACTGTTCACAGCCCCTCCCACCGACGAACCACGAACTCCGGAACCCCCACCTGCACGCCGCCCACTTCCCGACAATCGAGACGCACCTACCCACATACGGGGCCACCCATTAATTGAGGTCGTCAGGCCTTCCGCTTTCCCTCACGGGAGCGGGAATCGAGGCGCGCGGACACACCTCCGGCGTGGCGTCGCGGGTCAACCGCGACTGCGTTCACGCCTCGGGGCTCTCGAGATTTTTCAGCGCGGAAGCGCCCGTTCAGGGCTCGCCTTCACGAACCAAGAACGCGCCGCCGGACGAAGACATCGCATACCGGCCGGAACAGACGGGACAACGGTCGCTGACATGGCCGACACCATGCTTCTCACAGCGGCCGGTTCCGTCCCGCGGTGCGTAATCCAGCGCCGTGACGGTGCCCGAGCCTTCATTGCTCGCGCAGGGCCCCTGCCCAGACCAACACCGCCGTCAAAGGAATCGCGCGACACGCGTCGCATCGTGAACCAGGACCATCAATGGCCCATCGAACACCGACCCGTCTTCTCCTCGCCTTTCGAAGAGCACGACCCACTCGTCCGGCATCCTGGGGTGCTTTCTCACCAGGGGATCTGGCTTCAACTCCCGCCCCAGTTCTCGACGGATGAACGCACCCGCAATCTCGGCCACCTCTTCCGCATTCAACATTCAAGCGCCTCTCGAACTACCAGGTCCCGAGCTTGTCGGACTCTTCCGCCGTCAACCCTCGCCCACCATATCCTCCGCTGCCCTCAATATAGTTGAGCGCATGGCGTCGCTGGTCTTCATTGAAGTGCGTGCGCCACTTGTTCGACCGCGAGAGAACATCGAACACACGCTGCTCGGTGGGCCATCCGCTGGCGATGTTCCGTGGCAGCTTCAGGAACGCATCGCGCCCCACCTCGTTGTAGTGCATCCAGTGGGCCAGCTCGTGCCAGACCTCATACTCCGTGGGATTGCTGCGCAGGTAGATGATAGGACGCACGGACTCATCAGGGCTCACCCAGAACCCACCTGCCTTCTTGTCGGGCAAGAACTCGTCCCCAACCATCAAGTCGACCTCGCGACCCTCCTTGTTGAGATAGGCCCTGAGCCGCTCAATCCGCTTCTCGCCGTAGAGGCGGCCACCCAAGCGGGTGCCCTCGAAGACTTCGTCGGCCATCTCACGAGGCGCGACACTCTTGACGCCACTCAGTCCGAACCTCTTCCGCAACCGCTCGAAGCGTTTGGTGGAAAGCCGGCTAGAGACACCTGCGGGGATGTAGTCCATCACAGGACCCGCTGCGCCACTTCGATAGCTCTTGGCCCCGGTGCGAACAAAGCGTCCGGCTCTTCCAACCCCGACGACCTGAGCCGCGCCATCAACCTCGGCCATCGTCAACCCGAGGGATGGCATGAACGCATCCGCGTGAGACAGAAGCCCGATTGTTCCAAAGCCCGCCGTCACGGCATTGAACGCCACGCCTTCGGCCGTGACGTTGCCGGTCAGGCCATACTCCGAAACAGTTCCTGCCCCTGTCTCGACCAGCCACACGCCAGTGGCGGCCGTTGTCCCCGAGATGCTCCCAGCTTCAACCATTGCAAGAGCGATCGGCGGAGCCGCAAGAGAGATCCCCACGCCCACGGCGAGGAAAGCCCCCTGGACGCTCTTCTGGAGTTCCCGCTGCCGCTCCTCCTCCATCCGCTCATAGGGCCCGCGGAAATCGGTCAGATCACCTTGGTGGAAGGGTGAGGAGCCCCAACGTCCCGACAACGCCAGGCGCGCTTCGCACGCAGTGTGGCTCTCTCCGCTGTAGCAAGAGGACCGACCATCCGGGTCCGTGAATCGGGTCGGATTGGCATTGCCATAACCCCAGGGCTGCATGCCCATGGGAGCATTCAGGTACGCCTCCGCGCCCACGGAGTCCTCGGACAGGAACCGTCCGGTCCTTCCGTCGTACCAGCGCTGCTGGGCATAGGTGAGCCCCGCCGCCGCGTCCCATGCATGCCCCGTGAAGCCGACACTGGACTGGTTCTCACCCGGGACATGGCCCGCCCGGTATCCACCCCAGGCATCGAACCGGGACTGCGTCGTCAGGTTTCCGGTCCCGTCAACGCGCCCCACCGCGCTGCCCAGTCCATCGTGGACGATGCGCTCTCCACCCGAAGAGAGCGTCAGTCCCGCGAGCACCTCCTGGTGCAGCCGCGTGCCCCCGACAAGCTGCTCCTCGACGAGCTGCTCACCCGCCCACACGTAGCGGGTGGTGCCCGAGGACGTGGTCCTCGACCGCCGCAGGCCGTCGTAGCCATAGCGGTACTGGGTCGCCGTCGTCACCGGCGGCGCACCGCCAACACCGGGCTTCTGGTCGCGGACCTGGGCCAGCCGCCCCTCCGCATCCCAGTCGTAGTTCGTCACGTCCGTGTCCGAGCGCTTCTCGCGCCGCACACGTCCCGAGCCATCCGTGAAGTACTCCGCCACGCGCTGTCCGCTCGAAAGCGCCTGGTCATCGATGGACTTCAGTCCACCCGCGCCGTCGAAGCCGTACACCAGGCGCCGCTGCGCCCCCGACGCCAGGTCGTACCCTTCCGTCGACAGCGAGCCGGAGTGGCTCGTGGCGAACAGCGCCCCCAGCCGCGTTCCATCCGCCGCGAGCCTGTACAGCTCCGCCGCGCCACCCGGGTAACGGACTCCCGTCAGCCGGTCCGCCAGGTCATAGCCATACTCCGTCGGCTCGTTGACCAGGGCGCCCAGCGCGTCCGGGCGTCGAGCGTCCTCGCGGATGCGATTGCCGCGAGCATCATAGGTGTACTCGAAGGCAAGCCGCGGCGCGCTGGGCGACTGGCTGCACTCCACATCCATCGCCACCGTCGTGGCCCGGACCGACGTCAGCCAACCACGGCCGTCGTAGCAGTTGCGCTCGACGAGTGAGCCGTCCGCGATACGCGAGAGCCGACTCCCACCCGGCTCCCACGCCACGGTGCGCTCGCTCTGCTGGACGCCATCGACGCGCATCCGCACGGCGTTGATGCGAGCCAGCGCGTCGTAGCTGAACTCCTCCTCGAGCCGAGCCCCATCCGCCGCGCGACCCGACGTGCTCCGGTGGAGCAGATCGCTCCCCGTCACATACGTGAAGTCGACCCGGTCATCCTTGTCCGTCGCGTGGTCCTTGCCGCGCTCGAGCCACTCGATGCGTCCGCGTCCGTCGTAGCTGAACCGGTTCAGCACGTTCCCGCTACCACGCGTCTCGTGCGCCTGCACCAGCGAGTCCAGCGCGTCGTAGGCAAAGCCCACACGGCTGATGTCCTGCTGGTCCTCCGACGAAGCCCCAGCGGTGATGGCCTTCCAGACCGGCCGTCCCCGGCCATCCACCAGCGTCTCGGTGATGTCCCAATCACTGCCACCCGACGTTTCCGAGTTGCTCGGGCTCGTCGAATGAACGACGCCGTTCACCCACGACGACACCCACTCGGAGGTCCCGCGCTTCCGCTTCGTGCTCCGCCCCAGGTAGTCGTACTCGAACGACTCCGAGGGCACCCCACCCGAAGGCCGCTGGATGGCCGTCAGTCGCCGCGCGGCGTCGTACTCGTAGTTGAAGGCCGCGAGCCCCGGCGGCGTCACCCGGCGCACTTCACCGAACGGGCCGTTCTTGTACTCCCACGCCTCCGCGGGCTTCGCGGGGTCCTTCCACACCTTGGCGAGGAAGCCACCCGCGTCGTAGGAGAGGTTCGTCTCCGTCGACTCGCCGCCCTTGCCGAACCACTCGCGCACCAGCAGGCCACGCGGCCCATAGAAGTACGCCCGCACGCGCTCGGCCGGGTCCGTCACGCTCTTGAGCCGACCGTCCTGCCGGTACGCCAGGTGGGTGGGCTCCGAGTCCGCGCCAGTGCCCAGGACGAGCTCGGTCAGCAAGCCCTGCTCGTACGTGTAGCGCTTCGACGGCTGCCCCGCGGGCTGCTCGCGGGCAATCAGGCCCACGGCGTCATAGGCCCAGGTGTCCGTCAGCCCGCCCTGCGTCCGGGACTCCATCTGTCCCAGGCCGTTCGTCTCCACCTCGAACTGCCGCGAAGGCAGCGTGACAGGCGGCGAGGCGCTCATCGTCCCCGTCTGGAGCACCGTCACGGTGCGCCCCATCCACGGCGACTTCGTCACGTACTCATACGAGTCCGAGCCCCGCTGCCAGTGCTCGCGCGCCTCCAGCGAGCGGCCCCGGTCATCGAACTTCTTGTGCTCGAACGTGAGCACCGTCGGAGAGCCCGTGCCACCCGCCGTCTGCTCCGTCGTCACCTGCTTCTGCAGCCAGGGCCCCGCGTAGCTGTACGTCGTGGTCCGGGTGTTCCCGCTCGTGCTCGTCCCGCCACCGGCGACCTCGAGCTTGTCCTCGCGCACCTCCTTGAGGACCTGGTAGCGCGCGTTGAAGTAGCGATAGGTCTTGTACCCGAGCGGGTCCGTCTCCACCGTCGCCGAGTCCGGCACCGAGCCATCCGCGCCCGGCTTCCCACTCAACCCATAGTCATACGTCCACGTGGCGCCGACGGTGTTCTCCCCCGCGGCCACCAGCTCCTTGCGCGAGAGCTGTCCGAAGGCGTCGTACCGGTAGCGCCAGTCCACATCGGGATGCGGCCCCACCTGGCGCACGGTGCGCCCTTCCCCGTCCACGAAGAGCTCCGTGACGGCGGCGGGGTTGGCCGCGTCCCCGGGCTCGTTCTTGCGGTAGAGGTTGCCCGCGGAGTCATAGTGGTACGTCGTCGTCTCGGTGCCCGACGCATCCGTCGGCACCACCTCGGTCAGCACCTGGCCCCGGGGGTTGTACGTGTAGCGCCACCGGGAGACCTGTCCCGAGAGTGTGCGGGACTGCTCCACCAGCCGCCCCGCCAGGTCGTAGTACTCCTCCTCCACCTCGGTGCGCGGCGTCCCGCCGCCCGGCAGACCGATGGTCCGCGTAATCGTCACCTTCCGGCGGTTCTCGGAGGAATGCGTCCCATCCTCGTAGCGACGCGTCTCCACGAGCTGCAGCGGCGCCGAGCCCGTCGCCATCGTCCGCGTGTAGCGCGTCTGGCGACCGAGCACGTCGCGATACTCGAAGTGCTCGTCCGTCTCCATGACGTGGTCCTGCTGCCGCGTCACGCGCCCCAGGTCGTCATAGTCCGTGGTGACATCGACGCTCGTCGCCGCGCCCCCCGCGAGGTTCGTCTTCGTCGAGCGCACCTGTCCCAGCGCGTCCGGAGCGATGTCCAGCACATGGCTGGAAGCGCTGTTGCCGAACGAGCGAGACACCACGTCGCCCTGGAAGTTTCGGCGCCACTCCTCGGTGCTGGCATCTCCGCTCAGTCCGTCCGCGCCGGTGTAGTCCCAGTACACGGGCCGACCCAGGAAGTCGTGACCGATGCGCGTCACCAGCCCGTTGTGGTCCGTGATCTTCCGCGCGCTCCCGTTCGTGTCGAACTCCGAGAAGCTCTTCTCCACCGCCGTGGCGGGGCCGGTGGTCGTCCCGGCGTTGACGATGCGCACCGCCAGCAGGCGACCCGACGTGTCGTAGTCGTACTCACGCTCCACACCCGACGCGTCCGTCGTGGAGACCCACCGGCCGTTGCGCAGGTGCCGCTTGCGCACCGCGATGGCCTCATGGCCGGGAGCGCCGTAAGGCGTGCGCTCCTCCTCGAAGAGCCCGCGCGTCGACTCCTCGCCCTCCGTCACCTCCCAGGTGTCCACCGTGCGAACGGGCGCGGAGCCATCCAGGTGCTCGGTCATCGTCACCCGACGGTTCGCGGGCGTGTACGTGTACGTCCAGGCCCAGCCCTGCGTGGGCGACAGCTGCACGCGGTGACGGGTGACACGGCCCAGGCTGTCGTAGCTCCACTCCTCCCAGGTTCCGGTCTCCACCTCCGTGAGCTTCGTGACGTGGCCGAAGTCGTCGTACGTCAGCTCACGCGTCAGCGTCCCCAGCCCCAACCCATCCGTGGCATTCGGGTTCGTCACGACGATGCGCTGCGACAACCCCAAGGCGTTGGGGTTGCTGTACGTCGTCACCTGTCCCTGCGCGTCCGTCTCCGACTCGAGGACGCCCGAGCCGTCCGTCTTGAACCGCCGCGTCCCGGTGTTGCGCGCCGTCGTCCCGTTGCTGTTGGTGACGGTGACCCCCTCCACCTGCCCCTGAGGGGTAACGCGCGTGGTGAGGGACTGCGTCCCCGTCGTGGCGGGGGTGATGCGCTGGTCCGGGATGCCGAACTTCTGGTTGGCCGGGTTCGGGAACGTCTGGCGGACCACCTCCGCCTGGGTGCCGGGGGCGATGGGCCCCTGGTACTCATTGCCCCCAGGCGCAGTCACCTTCAGCGACAGCAGTCGGTGCGACGCGTCGATGTCGTAGTCCAGCTTCGACTGGTTGGGCAGCGTCACCTCCTTCGGCGACACCTGTCCATCCGAGCGCCACACCGTCTTGTGTTCGTTGAACGAGCCCACGGTGACGCTCTCGGCGCTGCCGTAGCTCGTCAGGGTGTAGAGCACCTGCACGCCATCGGGCCGCGTCACCGTGCGGCTGCCGCCGCTCGCGAAGACGTACTGGTACGGCCGGGGCCCCTTGCCCGAGCTCGTCGCCGAGTCGATGACCTCCGCGGACTGCACGTGCTCGTAGGTGCGGGACGTCCCGCTGCTCGCGTAGTCGGCGACCCACTGGTCGTGGAACGTCGGCTCGCCCAGCACCGGCACCGGAACCGCCGTCACCTGGTAGCGCGCCGTGCGCAGCTCGTTGATCAGGCGCCACTTGTTGTACCCCGAGCCCGTCTCGGGCAGCGGCGCGTACTCGTACACCCACGCCTGCTGCGGCAGGCCCGTGCGCCGCACCGCGCGCCTCAGGTTGCCCCACTTGTCGTGCTCGAACTCCACCCGGTGGATGGCGTCGTCCGAGTCAGGCGCGTCCTCTGGATCCTCAGGCAGGTGCTCGTTGCGATACACCCCTACCGCGGACAGCAACTTCAGTCCCTGCGTCCGCGCCAGGAGCTGGAGCTTCTCCGAGGCCTCGTCCTCGTCGATTTCCTCGTACTCGAACGCCAGCGACACATGCCCGGGCGTCCGCGTCACGCGCAGCACGCGGTCCGAGTCCTGCGCGTACGTCAGCGCCGTCCAGCCCTGCTTCGGGCTGTCCTGCCCCAACCCATCCGAGTACTCGGAGAGCACCCACCGGCGCTGCTCCGCGATGCCCGTGTCCAGCACAGAGGGCCGCAGGAACCGGAACACCATGCCCTGAGGCGTCACGAACTCCGCGCCCGCGCGCGTCACCGTGAGGCTGCCACCGTGCGACTTGTCCGTCCGGCAGTCGCTCGCGGACTGGTCCTGGCGAAGCACCGTCTCGCACCGGGGGAAGTCATACGACTGGCCGCTCAGGACGACGATGTAGCGCCCGAGCTCCTCCTCCACGACGAAGCCCTCGTACGCATGGGACCAGCCCACGCCCAGCGGCGTCATCTCGTTGCGCTGGTTGTTGAAGGTGCGCGAGAAGCTCACGGACTCCGCCAGGTGCGGCACGGAGAAGTCCTCGTGCGTGACGCTCAGGTGGCCACCGGCGAGGTTGACGTTCTCCACCACCGACTGACCCGCCGCACGCGCGTTGACGAAGCTGTAGCGGCCCACCGGCTCGCCCAGCGCCATCTTCACCGGCGCGCTCGCGCCGAAGATGCCGGGCTCCGGCTCCAGCACCAGGAACAGCTCCCGCCCGCTCGACAGCATGTCGTGCATGCGGCCCAAATCGTTCGACAGCGGCAGCGCGAAGCGGCGGGCGCCATTCGCGCCGGGCTTCGTCAAGAGGATGAGCGGCTGCTTGACGCGCGCGTTGCCCTCGTCGAGGTAGCGCACCACATCGTACGTTCCGACGCCCGTGTCCGCGTTCCGGCTGTACTTGAGCTCCGCCGCCTTCAGCAGCGTGTTCGCGTTGCAGTCCGGCCCCTCGCACAGCCGGACGATGCCGTTCGTCATCGTCTCCGGTTCAATCGCGAAGTGAGCCATCGCCTTGACGGAGATGGGACGCGCGACCTCCGGTGACGACAGACCCGTCAGTGACGGGGACGAGGACGTCGCCCGCGCCATGGAGCGCTCCAGCGTGTCCTCGCTGCCCGCCGTCACGAAGTCCGTGCGCGGCGAGATGCCATGGAAGTTGAAGCGGTACAGCACATTGTCCGCGTTCCCGCTCAGGTACAGCTCGAAGTACAGGATGTCCGCAGCCGACAGCACCTCCGGCAGGAACTCCCCATCACACGTGCCGCGGATGCGGCCGCCCTCGATGACCACCGGGCACTCGATGCCGAAGTCGTCCGTGCCCAGTCGCAGGCGGTACTCACCGCTCACCGTGCCCGCGCGGCCCGGCACGTCCGGCTCCTGGAGGCCGTCGATGAGGAACTGGTACGCCAGGTCATCCTCGCTGGCCGAGGGCCTCGGCACACCCGTCAGCACCCGCCCTGCGTCCGGGCTTCCACCATCGGCGCCCGCCCCGTCACCCGGCCGGGCGCTCACCGTCACCTTGCCCAGCTCCAGCACGCGGAACTCGTGCTCACGGGCGCGGTCATACCGCTCCAGCGCCGAGCCATCCGACTCGCGGTGCCGGTAGACGTTCTTCAGCCCCACCGCCCACTTGGGCAGCTTGTCGGGGTTCGTCTCCGACTCCTCGTCGGGCTCCACCTCGCCGTCGCGGTTCTGGCACTCGCCGGGCTCGCAGAAGTTCGGCGGCGGCGAATTCACCTCGTCCGGCTGCAGGAAGCCGTCGTCGTTCCGGTCCCGCTCGTACATCGGGTGACCGACGACGTGCAGATAGTAGTTCGCGCGCGTCAGCGAGCTGAGCGACACCATCGCCCCGGACTCGTTCTGGTACGTCAGCGACGCCTGCACGGAGGCGGTGTGGCGACCCGGGCGCACCGGGAAGGCCACCACCACCGGCTGCTCCACCGCCGTCTGCGTCACCTGCACCAGCCGGCCCGCGAGCGGAGGGACACCCGGCGGCACGTCCACCACGCGCGGCGTCCCCGTGTCGCACCGTCCCTGCAGGCGCTGGGGCGACGTGGGCGGCAGCTCCGAGCAGAACTGCTCCAGCTCCTCGCCCGGCTCGCCACGGTCTCTCAGGAGGTCGGGCTCGCAGATGCCACCGTCGGCCAGGAAGCCCGCGTCCGTGCACTCGGAGCCAGAGGAGCCACCATCGCCGCCACCGGACGCGCCGGCATCCACCACGCCGCCATCCGTGTGCGGCTCGGGGAGCTGACGCACGCGCCAGTGCGTGGCCATCTGCAGGAAGTCATCGCGCGTCGTGGCCGCGCCGCCATGCCGGATGAGCGTGGGGCGCATGGCGACCTGGACACCCTCGGGCGTCATGCGTCGGGCCACGCGGACATCGATTTCGG
Organism: Myxococcus sp. MH1; assembly: GCF_059738865.1. NCBI lineage: Bacteria > Pseudomonadati > Myxococcota > Myxococcia > Myxococcales > Myxococcaceae > Myxococcus > Myxococcus sp. MH1. Next base: position 6,046,971 of record NZ_AP026947.1, read on the forward strand.
GCGGGAAGAGCTTCAGGTCCGCGGGGATGCCCAGCTCGGTCTGCGTGCACCGTGACAGCGTCATCGGCTCGCCCAGCTCCGTCACCTGGAGCGGTCCGCCGGCCTCGTCGTCGGCCTGGCATCCGCCGGTCTCCGTGCGGCTCACGCGGTTGATGGCCGGCACGACGACGGACGTCATGCCCGAGTAGCCCGTCGCGTGGTTCACCGCGAAGACCACCAGCCGGTCTCCCGGGTTCAGCCGCAGGGTGTTGGTGCGGTTGTCGCGGCAGTTGCCGTCGTAATAGCCCTGGTCCTCGGCGCTCAGCCCACCGGCATCCGCCCCGCCCAGCTGCCTGTCCAGCTCACGGCAGCGCTCACGCGCCATCTGCCGGATGCGAGCCGCCGGGCCGGTGCGCACGCGCGCGTAGTAGCCGTGCGGCGAATCCTCCGTGGGGCCCTGCGTGCAGGCCACGCCGTTGGGCGTGCCCGCGGCGAACGTCGCGATGGGATGCTCCAGGTCATCGGCGCGGAAGAAGTGGACCTCCGTCGACTTCACGTCCTTGAGCGCGATGTCCGTGTACTCGCCCTGCACGGGCGCCTTCTGGCTGTGGGCCTCCGGGTCGCAGTTGAGGGCCAGCGGCTCGCCGTGGCGGTCCACGAACGTCAGCGCGCCGTACAGCATGCGCACGTCCACCAGGATGTCCGCGCGCGTCGTCCTGCCGGGGTACAGCCAGTACGTCTGCGAGCAGACGGGGAACTGGTTGAGCGTGGGCGTGTAGTGCATCACCCCGTCCTCGCCCAGGCGCTCCACCATGCGCGGGCCGGTGGGAATCTCGGTGCAGGAGATGCCCATCTCTCCGCCCATCAAGCCCGGCACGGGGATGCCGTAGCCGCCCGACTCACCCGTCGTGCCCGCCGAGCCGCTGCCGGGCCCCGTGAGCGTCACGCGCAGGTTCTTGAAGCGCACCGGGCTGTGGACCGCCTCGTCCCCGGCCTCGGAGAAGGTGTCCTCCAGCGTGCGCAGCCGCAGCTTCGCGCTCGCCGGGCCGCCATCGGAGGGCTCCACCACCAGCTCCGCCTCGAACTTCATCAAGCGGTGCGTGGACTTCGACTGCGCGGACAGCGTCAGCGTCGTCTTGCCCACGGGGAGCGCGACGCGAGGCGCCAGCGCGGCCTCACCCTCGCCCTCCGACTGCCAGGCGCCGGCGGTGGGCTCGGGCAGGTTGCCCGAGGGCCCCTGCGCCACGAGCTTGACGAGCACCGTCTCCGGATTCTCGACGTCATACGGGTCCGAGGAGACGAACTGCGAGCGGAAGTCGAGCGCCAGCGTGTACGGCATCGCCACCGTCTGCTCGGACGCGGGCTGTCCCACCGCGGGCAGCGCGGGCGCACGCACCTCCAGCTCGAGCTGCCGCTCCAGCGGCGCGCGCACCGAGCCCAGCACCGCGCCGGGCACGGCCATCCCGAGCATCGTGTCGAAGGCGTTGTACCCCGCCAGGTCCAGCCCACCGAGCTGGGCATGCGCCTGGGTCACCATGAAGTTCGTCATGAACTTCTTCCAGAGCGGCTCGGTCGGAGTGCTCCGCGGCCTCGAGCCCTGGAATCCCTCGCCCTCCTCCGTGCCCGCATCCGGCAGAGAGAGCCCCAGCGCCTGGGCGACGGCGACATGCTGCTCGTCGTTGAGCGGCACGTAGCCGATGAACTCCAGCGACGTGAGCCCCAGCGGCGCCAGCGGCTCCAGCGTCTTGCCGTTCGGCGACACCTGGGCGAAGCCCACGCGCTTGAGCACGTGGCGCTGCGGGTCATGTCCCAGCACCAGGGCCAGCCGTCCGACGGGGAGCTGGGCGCGGTTGGGGAACGTCACGGACACGGTCTTCTGCAGCCGCACGCCCGCGGGGCCTATCTGCCACAGCGCGCCGAGCGCCGCGCGTCCATCCATGGGCAGCGGCAGCGCATACGGCTGGAGCTCCGTGGCGGTGACGAGCCCACGCGTCATGCCGTCCTCGAAGAAGAGCCCATCCTCGGGCACGTCGATGTGCAGGTCGGGCTGACGGTCCGCGAAGCGCAGCGCCATGGGGTGCAGCGCGTCCACGACCTGCGCGGACGCCATGTCCACCGCCGTGAGCACCAGGGGCGCGTCCAGAGTGTCGGCCTCGTGGTTGACGAACAGGCGTCGACGCAGGCTCGGGTACGTGGCGCCCTCGGACGTCAGGCCGCCCTCGTACCGCATCACCACTTCCCCACCCCGGGGGCTGAACAGCGTCCAGTTGCCGTCGGGGCCCGTCACGGTGGAGAGGCTCGTCCCCTCCATCGCGACCTTCACCCCGGGCAGCGGGCGGTAGTCCGCGTCGACGACGTAGCCGCGCACGCGCGTGAGCGGCCTGCGCACCGTGAAGTCGCTGGAGAAGTCGCCCCCCATGCCCGGCGGAGTCTCGGGCGCCAGGCCCTGCTTCACCTCGACCGTCAGGCGGGCCCCTTCGGGGAGAGGATCTCTCGCGATGAAGGAGACCGTCTGGGAGCCCGGCACCACCGAGTAGCCACCCGGCAGCGGCGTGGACTGCCCCTGGACACGGACGAGGAAGCGCTCCGACAGGCCCGTGCCCAGGATGGGCTTGTTGAAGGACACGCTGATGAGCGCGTCGGGTTCCACGCCCTGCTCACCGGCGCGGGGCGACACACCCGTCACCACGAGCGGGGCCTTGCTCGCCTCCAGGTAGCGCACGGTGACGCTGGCCGAGCCCACCATGCCGCTGGCTTCGCCCTCGGGAACCTGGCTGTCCTCGGCGGTCACGTGGATGACGTTCTCCCCGTGGGACAGCGGCACCTCCGCCGTGTACACGTCCGTCGTCGACGTCACCGTGCTCGTGCCGATGCGCACCTCGCGCAGCGGCGCGGCGCTCTCGACGCGGGCGCGCACCGTCACCACCGCGTCCTCGGACTCCGAGCCCTGCGCGGGCTCGAGGATGGTGACGCGCGGCGCGCCGCCCCGGAGGGTCAGCTCCACGGACCGCTGGCTGCGATTGCCCACGACGTCGGACGCGGTGACGACCACCGGCGTCGGCGTGTTGGGGACCAGCTGCACGTACGCGCTGAACGCGCCCGCGATGACGCGCGCGGGGGTGCCATTGACCAGCACCTCCGTCAGGTGCCGGTCTCCGGCGGTGCCCTGCAGCAGGTAGGGAGAGCGTGAGAGGCGATTCCACGCCTCGGGAGGCGTGGGCTCGGTGAGCACCAGGTGCGGCGGCGTTCGGTCCACCGCCACGGCGCGCGTCTGGGTGTGGCTGCGCCCCCGGGCATCCGTCACCTTGAACTGGAGGTCGTGGTCTCCATCATCGAGCGTCAGCGCGCCCGTGAAGTCGCGCCCGTTCACCGCCACGCCAACGCCCTGCACGGTGACGCGCAGCGGGAGCGTTCCACCCTCGACATGACCGCTGACGACGAAGCGGGCGCCGCCGTACACGCCGCCCTCCACCGGCGCCTCGACCACCAGCATCGGGTCGGGCTCCACGCCGGGCCCCGCGTCCTGGGGCGAACCCTGGCCGCCACCATCCGGAGAGGCCGTCCCGCCATCACTCGACGCGCCACCGCCAGCATCCGGGCGAGCGCCCGCGTCCGGCGACCCACCGTCCGCCTCCGCGCGCGTGAGCGTGCGGACGACCTCCTCCGTGGCGCCATGGTTGTCGCGCGCGATGATGGAGATGGAGCGCGTCTGGCCCGGGGACAGCGACACGACGTGCGAGAAATCGCCCGAGGCCGAGACGGTCGCTGGCGCGCCATCCACCGTCACGGTGACGGTGCCCAGCGGCTCACCAGCCTTGGCGTTGCCCACCACCGTCACCGTGGCCGTGGTGACGACCATGTCCTCCGCGGGCGAGGTGACGACGAGCGTGGGCTTCGTGGCGCTGACGCGGACGGTGCGGGACACCGTCTCCACGTGCCCGTGGGCGTCCGTCGCGACGAGCGTCAACGTGTTCACTCCGGCGGTCAGCGTCACGCGGTGGGAGAAGCTCCCATCCGACACGAGCGTCACCGGGGCCCCGTTGAGGGTGAGCGTCACCGAGGACGCGTCCACGACGCGGCCGATGACGTCGGTGAACAGCTCCGCCACCTGGACATTGTCCTCCGGTGCGGTGACGATGATTTCGGGCTTCTTCGAGTCGCGAATCAGCGAGACGGCATGTCGGGTGACGTTGCCGGCCTGGTCGGTCGCGACGACCTCGAAGAGGTTCGTCCCCTCCACCAGCGCCAGCGACGTCCGATAGCGCCCGTCGCCGCCAGGGGAGAGCTCCGTGGCCCCCAGCTCCACCGTCACGTTCGACCAGGTGTCCGTCACCTGGAGCACCAGCTCCAGGCTCTCCTGGGGGGTGCTGGTGCCATCCGCGGGGCTCACCCGCGTCACCACGGGGGCCGAGCGGTCCACCGTGAAGTAGACCGTCCGCGAGTCCTCGTTGCCCAGGTCGTCCGAGGCGGTGACGACCAGCGTGTGAGGGCCCTCCCCGGTCACGGGCGTCCCACGCTCGAAGGGTGCGTCATCGAGCGTCGCGGACGCCGTCACCGTGCCTTCATCGGTGACGGTGTAGTTCGGCGTCACCGTCTCCTTCGTGATGAGACCCTCGGAGACACCCGTGATGGTGATGACCGGGGCCTGGGCGTCCACGCGGAATTCGCGCCGGACCTCCGTGCGGTTCTGCGCCTGGTCGAGCGCGACGGCGACGAAGACATGGGGCCCATGGGTGGTGATGGGGTCACCCGACGTGTACGGCGCTCCGTCCAGCGTCCCCGTCACCGAGAGGAAGTTCGCGTCGGTGGCGGAGAAGGTGATGGCCACCGGCGCGGCGTAGCGGCCCCCCTCCTCCACGCCCGTCACCGTCAGCGACGGGTCCGTCCGGTCGATGGTGAAGGTGTGCTCCTGCCGCGTGACGTTTCCGGCCTGGTCGGTGGCCTCCACGATGAGCGTGTGCAGCCGCTGCAGGGTGATGGGGTCACCACTCGCGATGGGATTCCCGTTGAGCGTGGCGGAGATCGACACGCTCGTGAGCGAGTCCGTGGCCTCGAACCTGGGAACCACCTCCTCGACATCCACCACGGGGCTGCTCGGCAGGCCCGTCACCGTGAGGACGGGGGGCACCGGGTCGAGGATGAAGTTCACCACCTCACGGGAGAGGTTGAAGAGGTCGTCCTCGGCGGTGACCTCCAGCGTCAGGTTGCCCCAGATGGGTGTGGCATCCCCGCTGTTGAACGACTCGCCATTCAGCCGCGCGCGCACGTCGACGGGACCTCGCGAGTCATCCGTCGCGCTGAAGTGGATGACCACCGAGGACAGCTTGCTGATGAAGCCCTCGTGGACCCCGGTGATGGTGATGACGGGTCCCAGCGCATCCACGAAGAAGTTGCGCGTCACGATGGACGTGCGGCCGAAGCGGTCCTTCGCGGTGAGCTGGAACGTGTGGGCTCCATGGGCAGAGATGGTGGTCCCCTGCTCGTAGGGTGCGCCGTCGAGCGTCGAGACGACGGTGTCCAGGGTCAGATCCGTGACGCTGAAGAGGATGACGGCGCTGGGATACCGGCCGCCGTTCGCCACGCCGCTGACGGCCACCACCGGCGCCGTCCAGTCGAGGATGAAGTGGAGCTCCCGGGTCGTCGCGTTGCCCGCGGCGTCCGTGGCGGTGACGATCAACGTGTAGGAGCCCACCGTCGAGACGGTGGTGCCGCTGGTGAAGGGCTGGCCGTTCAGGGTCGCCACCACCGTGGGCGGCGTCCCTGTGTCGTCCGTGGCGCTGAAGGTGATGGTGAGCGGGACGTCGCGCTCCCATCCCGCGTCGACCCCCGAGACGGTGACGACGGGCGCCGTCGTGTCGAGGCGGAAGCTCCGCGTCACCGTGGTGGTGAGCCCCATGGTGTCCGTGGCGCGGACGACGAGCGTGTGCGCGCCCTGGCTGGAGACCGTCACGCCGCTGGTGGCGGGGTTGCCGTCCAGCCACGCCTCCACGCGCGTGGCGCTCTGGTCCGTGACGACCCACGACAGCGTGGGCGGCACCTTCACCGAGGCGTCCGGCGCCACCCCGCTCACGACGATGGTCGGAGGCGAGGCATCTCCGGCGACCGCCTGACGGACCTGTTCCACGCGAGGCGCATCACTCGCGGCGGAGGTCTCGGGACGAGACCGCTCCTGGCCACACCCCAGCCACAAGCCGAGGAGGGCCACCACCCACACGCCACGACCATTCATGGAATTTATTCCTTGCCCGTCTGACTCGTGGCGACGGACGCGGCGGCGTCCAGACGCTCCGGGTGGGTCTTCACGGCAATGCGCTCACGAAGCTCCTTCATGAGCCGCGCCTGCGCGTCACGCCGCGCGTCCGACTCCAGCCGCCCCCGCGCTTCCTCGAAGGTCGGCACCACCGTCTTCATGTCCGCGACGGCCTCGAGCAGATGCAGGCCATACGCCGTGGAGAACGGCCGCGAACGCTCGCCCTTGGAGAGCTGCGCGGCCTCGGTGAAGAACACGTCGTCCACCTGGCCTTCGAGCACCGGCCCCAGGTCTCCGCCTCGCGCCGCGCTCACCGTCTCCTCGGAGGTCTCGCTCGCGACCTTCTCGAAGGGCTCACCGCCCGCGAGCCGCGCGAACAGCGCGTTCATCCGCGACTGCGCCCGGGCCCGCGTCTCGTCGTCCGCGCCCGGAGGCACGCGCACCAGGAGCTGCCGCACGTGGACCTCGCGGCGGCCGAGCTGCTCCCGCGTCGCCGCGTAGCGCTCCCGCAGCCGGGCCTCGGTGGTGACCTCCGCCAGGTGCTTGTCGAGCAGCGCATGGGCCAGCACCTCGCGCTCGGCGCTGCGCAGGCGAGCCTGGACGGCCGCGTCCTCATGCAGCCCCGAGCGACGGGCCTCCTCGGCGAGCAGCGAGCGCTCGACGAGCGCGTCCAGCGCCTCGCCCGACGTGGGGCGTTCGCGCGAGCTGCGCGAGGCGATGAGCGCGGAGACGTCCGCCTTGGAGATGTCGCGCTTGCCGACCTCGGCGACGAGGCTCTCGTCCTGGCAGGCGCCCAGGGTGAGCGCGAGCAACACCCACGCGCAGCAACGCCATGCGCGCCGGAGCCCCGGGCGCAGCGCGGTTCGGTCTTCAGGGCACACGACGCCGTCGACGGCGCCCAAGCCGTCCGAGACAAAGAGATGCACAACCCCTCCCGCCTGCGCCCTCAGGGCGTCCCAGGCATGTCGATGCTCACCGAGCCCGTCTCACGCAGCCGGGCCAGCAATCCTTCCAGAACCTTTCGCTTCCACTGCGGCAGCGCCCGCCCCTCCACCTCCGCCCTCACCTCCTCGAACGCCGGCACCCTCGCCTCCCGGCGCTCCAGCAGCCGCACCACCGAGTACCCCTTCGCCTCCGCCACCACCGCGCTGGTGTCTCCCACCTTCTTCAAGCCGAACGCCGCGCTCTCCAGCTCCCGGTCCGGCAGGTCTCCCCGCGCCACCCACCCCAGCTCCCCGCTGCGCCCATCCCCGTCCGCCGCCACCTTCTCCAGCGCCTCGCCGGACCGCAGTCGCTGCGCCAGCCGCTCCGCCTTCTGCTTCGCCTGGGCGCGCTGCGTCGCCGTCGCCGCGGGCGGCACCACCACCTGCACCCGCGCGAGCCGCAGCCGCTCGGGCTGGGCCAGCTCGTCGCGGTGCTGCTGGTAGTACTCGCGCAGCGCCTGCTCGCCCGGCGTGCCCACCGCCTTCTCCTCCGCCGCGAGCAGCTCCTGGATGACCAGCCGCTCCTCCAGGGCCTGCACCTGCTTGTGGATCTCCGGCTTCTGATGGAGGCCACGGACCCGGGCCTCCTGGGCCAACAGGCGCTTGTCGATCATGGAGCGCACGAACTCGCGCTGACCGGCGGGGCGCTCGAACTGCTCGCGCAGGGGCGAGGGCAGCCGGGCCGACTCCTCGGCCAGCTCCGCCTGCGTCACCACGCCACCATCGAAGCGGCCCACGACGGGGCCCTCCCCCGCGTGGGAGGGACTCGCGACGGGGGCCGGCTTCGTGCAGGCCGCGCACAGCGCCCACGCGACCAGCAGGACCCGACGCGTCCGTATCGTCCTTGGAGGGACGCTTTCCTTCCGCCCGTTGGACCCAAAACGAGGAACGACGGGATTCGCACCTTGCGCCATGTTGGATATACGATTCAGCGCCACTTCTTGGTTGTCGCTTCACGCGTTGCTTGCGGCTTCCGCTCGAGAACGCGGAGCTCCCACACGCAAGGTGAAGGCCCCGAGGTTGATTCCACCCATGCACACGCGCTCCATCCGAACCCGAGTCCTCTCCGCCGCCCTCGCCGTCCTCGCGCTCTCCGCCTGCGAGGGGGGAAGCGCGGGCCCCGCGAAGCAGGCGCCCCAGGACTCGAGCCCCGTCGTCGCGGTCATCAATGACCGCAACCTGACCGCCAACGAGGTGAAGGCGAAGCTGGACGAGCAGCCCCTGTTCGTTCGCAACCGCTACGCCACGCTCGAGAAGAAGAAGGAGTTCGTCGACAACCTCGTGCGCTTCGAGCTGCTGGTGCAGGAGGCCCGACGTCAGGGGTTGGAGGACGACCCGGAGATCAAGGCGACGGTGGAGAAGGTGATGGTGCAGAAGCTGCTCCGGAAGCAGCAGGAGGCGGCGGCCGGAAAGCTCGACGAGCCCGAGCTGCGCAAGTACTTCGAGGAGCACCAGTCGGAGTTCGTCCGGCCCGAGCGCGTGCGGGTGAGCCACATCTTCCTGGAGGCCCCGCAGGCCGACGCGGCCAGGCGGGCCCAGGCGCGCACCGCGGCGACGAAGCTCCTGGCGGACCTGAAGGGCAAGGAGGCGGGCCCCACCAAGAGCGCCTTCGAGCTGGCCGCGTCCGAGCAGTCGCAGGACCCCGTCTCCAAGTCCTCGGGTGGAGACCTGGGCTTCCGCAGCCGGGAGGAGCTGACGCAGAGCTGGGGCGCCACGCTGGCGGAGGCGGCCTTCGGGTTGAAGACGCCGGCGGACATCGGCCAGGTGGTGGAGACGGAGAAGGGCTTCCACCTGGTGAAGCTGCAGAGCCGTCAGGTGGGAATGGACCTGTCCTTCGAGCAGGCCCGGCCGCGCATCGAGGCGCGCCTGTTGGGTGAGCGCCGCTCCAAGGCGATGGAGGGCTTCATCGACGGCCTGAAGTCGAAGGCGAAGATCGAAGTGAAGGACGCGGCCTTGGAGCAGGTGAAGATCGAAGGCGCGGACAACAAGGCCGCCGAGCCCGCGACGGCTCCGACGGCCCAGCCGTAGCGCTGCGGCCCTCGCGTCATGCAGTGCACGAGGAAACCCATGACGTGCTGGTGGGTCCACGGCACATGCTCTACCGTCGACCCTGCCTGCTCATGGGGGGTCGACGCCGTGAATCAGACTCAGCTTCTCGCCAGTTTGACCCGGTACATCGCCGAAGAGATTCTCGAAGGTGAGGCGGAGGAGCTCCTGCCCTCCACTCCCCTGCTCGAGCTCGGCATCCTGAACTCGCTGGAGACAGCGCGGATGATGAGCTTCATCGAGAAGCAATACGGCATCACCATCCCCGCGGACGCGATGCGCGTGGAGAACCTCGCCACCCTGTCCGCAATCACAGCCATGGTCCAGGCCTGCGCGCAGGCGTCCCAGCGATAGCGCCCCTCAGCCTCTTCGCTGCTGGCCCTCCAACAGCGCCTGGACCTGCTCGTCCGTGAGCTGTTCGAGCAGGTCCAGCTGTCCCGCCAACGCCTCCAGGTCCCCTCCTGGCAAGGCGGTGGGCACCTCGGGCGTCGCGGGGCGATCGAACCAGTACCGACTGCGCTGGAAGCAGCTCGTCGGGAGCACCACCTTGTCGTGGGCCCTGTCCCGATAGACCTCCGACCACGCGACCTCGGCCCCCGCGGCCACCAGGCCCGCGAGGCTCTCGACGAGCACGGTCCTGTCATCGTCAGGTGCACGCAGGCTGGGGAACCAGGGGTGCGCTGGCACGGGACGGACACGCAGCCCCAGGGCCATCCAGCCCGCGCCGGGGCCCACGTCCAGAGAGCCGCTCACCCCGTGCCCCCTCAACGCGTCCATCGCGGTGAGCCATTGCCCAGGGGCCCCCGGGCGCTCTCGCCAGCACTCCGCGCTCGGCGCCTCCATCACCTTTCCCGTGAGCGCGGACAGCCAGGGGACGCGGGGTCGTTCGTGCACCTTCGAGCGCGCCGCCGCGGCCACCGCCTCGCGCGCGGCGCTCCAGGCCGTCAGGGTGAGGGCGTGTGACGTGTCGCGCGACTCGGCATGAATCCCCTGCTCGAGCAGCTCCGCTCGCGCCGCTTCGATGGCCGCGCGAGTGCCTGAGAGGATGCCGCGCCCCTCGCCATCGAGCCCCAACAGGCACACGTCCGGAAACCTCGGGAGGACATCCGAGAGCTGCTCGGGCTGCTCGACCCTCAGCTCGGCGCCAGGGGCCGCGCGCTCGAGCTGCTCACCCAGCGTCGCCACGAGCGCCATTCCATCCGCCCAGGTGAGCACACCCGCGGCACAGGCCGCCGCGTACTCTCCTACGCCGACGCCCAACACCGCCGACGGCGCGATGCCCCACGCCCTCCACAGCTGAACCAGTCCACACTGCACCGCGAACATCCCCGGAAGCGTGAGGCCTGGTCCCAGCGGGCCCGAGTCCGCCCCTCGCACGGAGAAGAGCCCCGGGACCAGAGGCCGGCCCAGCGCGCCCTCGCAGTGGAGGATGGCTTCTCTGAAGACAGGCTCGGACTCGAAGAGTCTTCGTCCCCAGCCGTGCCATTCCCACGCCCAGCCCGCGAACAAGAACGCCAGACGGGGCCGCTGTCGCCCGGAGCCGGTCCACACACCTGGCACCTGGTCGCCTTGCATGAAGCCCGTGAGCTTCTGGCGGGCCTCGCTGTCGCTCGACGCCACGAGAGCGACCCGATGCGCGAACGCGACCCGGCCCGTGTTGGCCGTGAAGCAGACGTCCCCGAACGAGGGCCGGTGCGCCGTCTCCGTCGAGAAGTGCTCCACGTAGCGCCGCGCCAGGGACTGGAGCGCTGGCGCGGAGCGGGCCGACAGCAGCAGCAGCTGGGGTGACGGTGCGACCTCCATCGGGGCGGACTCGACGAGGGGCGCCTCTTCGACGAGCACGTGCGCGTTCGTCCCGTTGAAGCCGAACGCCGTCACTCCGGCGATTCGCCGCTTCGCCCCTCGCGCCCAGCGCATGCGCTCGCGCGGCACGACGACGGGCAGCGCATCCCAGCGGATGTTGGGGTTGGGCGTCTCCAGGTTCAGGTGCGCGGGGATCTCCTCGTGTTGGAGCGCGAGCACGACCTTGATGATGCCCGCCACCCCCGCCGCGCCCTCGGTATGGCCGATGTTGGTCTTCACGGAGCCGACGACCACCGGCGCCTCTCGCGAGTGCGCGGGCCCGAAGACGCGGCCCAGCGCCTCCATCTCGATGGGGTCCCCGATGGCCGTTCCCGTGCCATGGGCTTCCAGATAGCCCACCTGCTCGGGCTCGACACCGCCGGACTTCAGCGCCGCGCGCATCACCTTCGCCAGCGCATTGCCATTGGGAACGGTCAGACCGCTCGACTGACCGCTGTGGTTGGTCGCGGAGCCTCTCAGCAACGCCAGGATGGGGTCCCTGTCCGCGACCGCGTCCGACAGTCGCTTGAGCGCGAGCATCCCGCAGCCCTCGCCTCGCACGAAGCCATCCGCCGAGGCGTCGAACGTGCTGCACCGCCCCTTCGCGGAGAGCATGCGCATCGCGCAGTTCACCACGGACGTCAGCGGCGACAGGATGAGGCTGATGCCACCGGCCAGGGCCAGGTCACACTCGCGCGTCCGCAGGCTCTGACATGCCAGGTGCACCGTGACCAGCGATGACGAGCAGGCCGCGTCGACGGCCATCGTCGGCCCCTGCAGTCCCAGGCTGTAGGCCAGCCTCCCCGCCGCGACACTCAACCCCGAGCCCGAGGCGGTGTGCAGGTCGATCTGCGTCGCATCCGTCATCAGGTGCGAGAAGTCCTCGTTCATCATGCCGACGAAGACGCCCGTGGAGCTGCCCTTGAGGTCCGCCGCCGACAGGCCCGCGCGCTCCAGCGCCTCCCAGGTCACTTCCAGGAGCAATCGCTGGTGAGGGTCCATCCGGGACGCTTCTCGCGGAGAGATGCCGAAGAACTGCGGGTCGAAGTCCTCTACCCCTCGGATGAAGGCACCATGCCGCGTGTACATCTTCCCCGGCGTCCCCGGCGTCGGGTCGTAGTACGCGTCGACATCCCAGCGCGAAGAAGGAATGGGAGTGATGGCCTCCCTCCCCTCCTTCAACAACTCCCAGAAGGACTCCGGCGTGTCCGCGCCGCCAGGGAACCGCAGCCCCATCCCGATGATGGCGATGGGCTCGCTCAACGCCAGCGACAGCTTCGACTCGACCTTGCGCGCCAACAACGCCAGCTTGAGTGGCGGCAGGTCACTGAGGCGGGGGGTGGAATCCGTCGTCATGGTGTCCTCGAAGGGCTCGGGTCAGCGGCGACGGCGCAGCAGTTCCTGGACGTCGCCATCGGCCAGGTCATCCACGTCGGACAGGAGCGCTTCCAGGTCCGCGTCCTCGACCCGCTCCCTCGCGGGTGCCGCCTGCTCCGGCAGGCCCAGCACCTCCCTGGCCAGATGGTCCACGAGCGCGTTCACCGTGGGGTTGTCGAAGGCGACCGTCGCGGGCAGCGAGACGCCCAGGCTTCGCTGGAGGACGTTGCGCAGCTCCACGGACATCAGCGAGTCCATGCCCAGGTCGAAGAAGCCCTGGCCCGGGTCCAGCGCCTCCGTCAGAGGTCGCCCCAACACACCGTTCACCAGGCCGCCCACGTGCACGCGCAGCTCGGCTCGGCGCTCGGCGGGCGGCAGGCGCTCCAGCTTCGCCCGGAGGTCTTCGCTCGCGGCCGGCCCCGGCTGCGCGACGAAGTCCTCGTACAGCGCGGCGCGCCCCCGGCGCCCGAGCACGGCCCAGTCCACCGGCAGGATGCCGAGCTGACCTCCCAACCCCAGCGCCTGCTCGAAGACGCGCAGCCCGTCCGCGGGAGGAATCACGCCGAAGCCCAGCTGCTCCATGCGCCGCTGGAGTGACTCCTCCGCGGCGGCGCCGACTTCGGACCAGGCGCCCCAGTCGAGGCTCAGGCCGGGCAACCCCTCGGCACGACGCAGGTGCGCCAGTGAGTCCAGGAATGCATTCGCGGCCACGTAGCTCGACTGACCGGCGGAGCCAATCATCGACGCCGCCGAGGAGAAGAGGACGAAGAAGTCGAGCGCCGCCCCCTGGAACACACGGTGCAGATTCCATCCGCCGGAGACCTTCGCGGCGAACACGTTGGCGAACCGCTCGGGCGTCATCTGCATCAACAGCCCGTCGTCGATGACACCCGCCGCATGCACCACGCCACGGATGGGCGGCTGACATCCCTCGAGGGCACGCTCGAGCTCGGAAGCCACGGACACGTCGCACGAGAGCGTCCGCACCTCCACGCCCCGCTCCGCCAGTCCCGCCAGTCGCGCGCGTGCAGATTCCCCCGGAGCCCTTCGCCCCAGCAGGACGAGATGCCGCGCCCCACGTTCCACCAGTCGCTCCGCCACGGCGAGCCCCAGCCCGCCGAGCCCCCCCGTGACTAGGTAGCTCGCATCCGGACGCAGCGAGGCTTCGGTCTCGCCGCTCGACAGCCGCAGTCGACGGCTGCGCACCAGTCGTGGCACGCGGCGGCTCCGACCTCGAAGGGCCACCTCCTCCTCGCTCCCGCCGAGCAGCTCGTCCCGCAGTTGCTCCACCTCGTGCTCGGGAGCACTCGGGTCCAGGTCCACGCGGCGGCATTGAAGCTCCGGATGCTCGCGAGCAATCGCCTTGCCGAGTCCCCACAGGACCGCGCCCGCGGGTCCGGAGAGCGGCCCTCCTTCGACAGCGGCCTGCGCCCCTCGTGTCACGAGCCAGAGCGACGTGGACCCCATCGGGGCCCGGACGAGGGCCTGCACCAGCTCCAGCACCCGCGTGCCGTGCTCCAAGGCCGCACCGGGCACATCGGTCCCCGCGCCATCCAAACTCCAGAGGTCGATGACGTGCACCGGTGCCGGGCCTTCACGCATCGCGAGGAGCGCCTCGGCGCGCTCGCGGTCGAAGGCACGCTCTCGCGCCACCGTCTCCACGCGCCAGCCTCGTGCCCGGAGCCCCTCCGCGAGGCGGCTCCCCACCCCTGTCCCGTCATCGAGGATGAGGCCGAAACCGACAGACCGGGACGCCGCCACTGACGGAGCGTCCCGCCACTCCAGCTCATAGAGCCAGTTCTGCAAGCGCTTGCTCCTTGCTCCCAGGAATCCGTCGCGACCGACACGCTGCAGTCGCAGCCGCTCCACCACGGCCACGAGCTCCCCCTCCGCGGTGACCAGCTCCAGGTCACACGTGTAGCCGGACCCCTTCGCCTCCTCGTCACGCGACATCCGCGCGTGCGCCCAGACCTCACGTGCCCCCGCTCTCCGCACCTGGACCCTTCCGACGCCGACCGGCAGATAGGCGGCATCGCCCTCCTCCTCCAGGACGGCCCCCACCATCTGGAAGCAGGCATCCAGGAGCGCGGGCACAAGGACATAGCGCTCCGCATCCACCACGGCCCCACCGGCCAGGGCGAGCTGCCCCAACACCTCGCTCCCACCACTCCACAGCCCGCGAATGGCTCGGAAGCTGGGGCCATAGGCGAGACCCGCCTTGCCCAGCTTGTCGTAGTAGCCATCCACGGCCACTTCGGCGCCGAGCGCGGTCCGCAGCGCTTGGAGGTCGACACGTCCACCCGACTCTCGCGTCGCCGCGCGGAGCCTGCCGTGGGCATGGAGGGTCCATGACGGCTCGGGCTCACCTGCCGTCGACTCCTGGCTGAAGATCTCGAACCGCCCCGCGCGGTCTCCCTCCGGCGTGTAGAGCAACTGCACGCGCCGCTCCCCTTCGTCAGGGAGGAAGAGCGCCTGGGAGAAGCCGAGCTCGTCGACAACGCCTCCGTCCGCTCCGAACAGCGCCAGACCCGCGGCGAGCCCCATCTCCACGTACGCCGCTCCCGGCACGACGAGCTGTCCGTATACGGCGTGGTCCCGAAGGAACGCGGGCGAGGAGGCCCCCAGCGAGGACTCGAACTGTCGTGTCCGGGCCGGCGAGTCCTGTCGGCTCCCCAGCAGCGGGTGGACGCCCGCGGTGCTCCGGGCTCGCACGCCCTGACGATCCCACCCCGTGCCGGCCAGCTCCATCCAGTGCCTCTTGCGTTGAAAGGGGTACCCCGGCAGCGAGACCTTGCGTCGCTCCCGGCCTGCATCCAGCCCGAGCCAATCCACCGTCGCGCCCGCCGAATAGAGCGAGGCGAGCCCCTCCAGCATCTGCCGCCAATCCGAGCGCTCCGGCCGGAGGCTCGACAACCAGAGCGTTCCCTCCCCGGAGACACACGCCTGCCCCATCGCGGTCAGGGTCGGCCTGGGCCCCACCTCCACGAAGGCCTGGACCCCCGCCCGGCTCAGCGTCTCCACGCTCCGCGCGAACCGCACGGGCCCCCGGAGCTGCTCCACCCAATACCGGGGCTCCAGCAGCTCACCACGGGCCTCCTCACCGCTCACGTTGGAGATGAGTGGGATGGCCGGAGGCTGGAGGCGGACCTTGGCCACCTCGCGCGAGAACGCGTCGAGGATGGGGTCCATCAGCGCCGAATGGAAGGCGTGGGACACACGCAGGAGCGAGCCGCGCTTGCCCTGCTTGTCCAGCTCGCCGAGACAGTCGCGCACCGCGCCCTCGCGACCCGAGATGACGACGCTGCGCGGACCGTTGAGCGCCGCGATGGAGACCTGTCCCGCGTACCGGGGCAGCAGCGCCTCCACCATCGACGGGTCCGCGGACACGGTGGCCATCGCGCCCCCCGAGGGGAGCGACTGCATCAACCGGGCGCGCGCCACGATGAGCTGGAGACCCTCCTCCAACGTGAAGACACCGGCCACGCACGCGGCCACCAGCTCGCCCACGGAGTGCCCCATCACGAAGTCAGGGACGATGCCCCACGACATCCACACCCGCGCCAGTGCGTACTCGAGCGCGAACAGCACCGGCTGCGTGAAGCCCGTCGCGTCCAGTCGCGCGCGGGCGGCCTCGTCGCGCTCGGACGGGTACAGCAGCCCGGGGAGCGACTGTCCCAGCAGCGGAGCCAGCACCTCGTCACAGCGCTGCAGCGTCTGACGGAAGAGCGGCTCCGTCCGGAAGAGCTCCTCGCCCATCCCGAGCCACTGCGAGCCCTGTCCCGTGAACAGGAACGCGATGCGGGGAGCGCCTTGGACGCGCTGCACGTCACGTCTCGCGCGGAGCTGCTCGCGCAGGCCCTCGTGCGAGTCCCCGAGCACGGCGAGACGGTACTGGAAATGGGTGCGCCCCGTGTTCGCGGTGAAGCACACATCCTCCACGGGCGTTGCGGCCAGCTCCGCGCTCCCGAGCGCCTCGTCGTAGCGCTGCGCGAGCGCCCCCAGCGCCTCCGGACTCCTCGCCGACAACGCCAGGACGTGGACGGGCCTCGGGAACTCCTCCGGGCCCCTGGGGGCCTCGGGCGGGGCCTCCGCGACGAGGACATGGGCGTTGACCCCACTGAGGCCGAACCCGCTGATGCCCGCGACCCGGGGCCCCGCGGGCCACGGTGTCATCTCCGTGGGCACCCGGAGCCGCAGCTGCTCCCAGTCGATGGCCGGGTTGGGATTGCGCAGGTGCAGGTGCGGAGGAATGGCGCCATGGCGCAGCGAGAGCGCGACCTTGATGAGCCCCGCGGCGCCAGCGGCCGACTCCAGGTGGCCCAGGTTCGTCTTCACCGAGCCGACCAGGAGCGGCGCCTCTGTACCTCGCCCCTCCCCGAGCACCGCGTCCAGGGCCCGCAGCTCGATGGGGTCTCCCAGCGGCGTCCCCGTCCCATGCGCCTCCACGTAGCGCACGTCGGACGGCGAGAGGCTCGCGGACCTCAGCGCCCTGCGCAGCAGCTTCTCCTGCGCGGGCCCATGAGGCACCGTCAGCCCACCGCTGGGCCCGTCGTGGTTCACCGCCGAGCCCCGGACGACGGCGTGGATGCGGTCCTTGTCCCGCAGCGCATCCGAGAGCCGCTTGAGCACCAGGACGCCGCAGCCCTCACCTCGCCCGTACCCGTTGGCGGACGCATCGAAGGTCTTCGAGCGCCCATCCGGCGCCAGCGCCCGCATCTTCGACAGGACGATGTTGTTGTCCGGATGGAGGATGAGGTTCACGCCCCCCGCGAGTGCCAGCGAGCACTCCGCCTGACGCAGCGCCTGGCACGCGAGGTGGACCGAGACGAGCGCCGACGAGCACGCCGTCGCGACGACCATGGACGGGCCCTGCAATCCCAGCACATACGAGACGCGTCCCGCCGAGAAGCTCAGCTCGTTCCCCGTCCCCATGTAGGGCAGGTCCCTCGTCGGCAGCGCATTGAACGGGACGCGCCCGTAGTCGCTGCTGAGGAAGCCGACGTACACGCCCGTGTCGCTCCCCGCCAGCGAGCCCGGGGCAATGCCCGCGTCCTCCAGCGACTCCCACGCGACCTCCAGCATCAAGCGCTGCTGGGGGTCGACGTAGCTCGCCTCGCGTGGCGACAGCCCGAAGAACTCGCAGTCGAACGCGGCGATGGGCTGCGAGAGGAAGCCCCCTTCGCGCACGACCATCTTCCACGCGGCATCGGGGTCCTCGGCGAAATAGGCCTGCGCGTCCCAGCGGTCCGCGGGCACCGGCCCCACCGCGTCGACTCCCGCGCGCAGGAGCTCCCAGTACCGCTCCGGCGTGTCCGCGCCCCCAGGGAAGCGGCACCCCATGCCGATGATGGCGATGGGCTCCGAGCGCGCGTGCTCCAACCCCTCCACCTTCGCGCGGAGGGTCTTGATGGCCAGGGCCGCCCGCTGCAGGGGCGTCAGCTCCTCCGTGGGGGAGGACGTCGAGTCGTCGGGCATCGCGTGGGCCTAGGTCGAAGAGGCGACGAGCTGCGCGGGGCCGGGGCTCACCGCCGGCCTGGCCCCAAGACGGGCCCAGTCGATCGTGCCCAACTGCGCGGCCATCTTCAGGTCGATGATGCGCTGGCGCTCCGTGCGGTCCAGCACGAGGCTCAGGTGCTTCGCGCCCTCGCGGATGACCCAACCCCACTCCAGGAACCGCGCGAGCATCGCGTCGAAGTCCGCCGCCGGCATCGGGCCTCCCTCGCGCGACTCGTTCACCTTCTCGAGCCCGACACGAGCGCTCTGGATGGAGTCCATGGCCTTCAACAGCCGGATGCCGTCCACCGTCACCTCCGTCTCCCGCGACGCCCCGTCCCGCGTGTCCAGCACGTACGTCGCGCCATCGCGCGTCTTCAGCTCGAGCGTCACGCCCCGGCTGTACCCGTCGCGCCACTCCTCGGTCCGCTTCAGCGTGTCCTGGAGATAGACCGTCGGGTCGATGTCGCCCTCGAGGTCGTAGTCGAAGTAGTACGCGATGCGCCGGCGCTCCTCGGCGGGCAGCGCGGCGTAGACATAGTCATACGCCCACTTCTGGCGGACGTTCTTGAGGTTGTACTTCTCCGGCGTCTTCCAATACGGCGCGAACCGGTCCATGCGGATGCGCCCGCATCCTCCAGGCGGGGGCAGGTGGACGAGCGAGGGCATCAGCCGGGCCATCTCCGCGTACTCCTCGGGCGCCTCACCCGGGAAGCCGAAGAGGATGTTCCAGTTCACGTTGATGTCGAACTCCTCGCACCACTTGATGAGCTGGATGTTCTGCAGGCGCGTGGTGCCCTTGTCCATCAGCTCCAGGATGGGCGTGCTGAGGCTCTCGATGCCCGGCTGCAGCTCGGTGACCCCCCCGGCGACCATGAGCTCGAGCTGCTCCTTCCGGAGGTTGCTCTTCGTCTCATAGAACATGGTGATTTCGTCCCCCTGCTCGATGAGCGCGGGGAACACCGACTTGATGTATTTCAGGTCCAGGATGTTGTCGGCCATCATGAAGAAGTTGAAGCCGTAGCGACCCGCCAGCGTGCGCAGCTCCTGGACGAAGCGACCCGGGTCCTTGCTCCGGTACGCCATGCCGGAGCCGTTGAGGCCGCAGAAGGTGCAGTGCGACTTCGCCCCCCACCAGCAGCCACGTGACGACTCCGCCGTCAGGTTGGCGCGCTTGGCCATCGGCATGTCCTTGATGGCCTCGAAGTAGTGGTCGAAGTCCGGAATCGGCAGCGTGTCCATGGCCTCGAACGGCGGCGCGGCCACGTAGCGAGGCTGGGGGCGGCCGCCTCGGCGATCCAACACGCCCTTGACCAGGTCGACGATGACGCCCTCGCCCTCTCCGGAGACCACGTGGTCCATGAAGGGGAAGTTGTCCGAGAGCGCCTTGCCCATGTCGGCCTCGCAGTTGGCGCCGCCCATGATGAGCGTCAGCTCCTCGCGCGGGCGCAGCCGGCGCAGCTCCTTCGCCAGCGCGAGCGAGGCGACGCTCTGCTGGAACGTCGAGGTGAAGCCGATGACGCGCGGATTGTCCACGAGGATGTCCTGCGCCCACTGCCTGACGATGCGCGGGCTGTCCTCGCGCAGGGCGCGGATGAGCTCGCGGGCACGTCCCCAGTGCAGCGCCTGCTCACGCCGCGCGCCGCCCGAGGTGGCGCCCTCCGTGTGCTGCTTCACCTCCAGCAGCGGCGTCAGGCGGTCCGCGTACTCCTCCCAGTTCGAGGCCGCGTCGCCCCACAGCGCCGGAGCGAAGACCATCTCCCCCAGCAGCAGGTCCGGCGAGGCCGGCAGGAAGGCCATCTCCCCCGCGAGGATCTCCGGGGGCGTGGCGTAGGAGAGGTAGTAGTAGAGCTCCCAGCCGATCTGCCGCATGAACTGGACGTTGAGGTAGCGGACATCCGCCTGGATGCCGCTCCTGCCGAGCACCCCTATCAGCGTGCTCACGCCCAGCGCGGGCTGATGTTCGGGGAGGAAGGGAGCAACGACGAAGCGGACCTGAACGGAATCACCAGACACGTTCCACTCCTTTGCGAATCTCAACGCAGGGCTTCGTAGAGAGAACCCGACAGCTCACCGATGCTCTTGCCCCCCAACAGCTCCTGGAGGGGGAACTCCACCCGCAGCTCCGCGTGCAGCAGCTTCTTGAGCTCCACGCCCATCAGGGAGTCGAGCCCCAGCTCATGCAGCGACTGCTCCGGCTCCGGGAGCTGGGTGACGCCCAGCTCCAGCACCTTCGCCACCCGCGCGCGGAACCACTCGAGCACCGCGCTCCGCCCGTCCTCCGCGGAGCCCTGGCGCACGCGGCGCAGCAGCTCGCGTCTGAGCTCCGCGCCCGCGTGACCCGCGCCAGCATCCCCACCGAAGTCCGCGAACAACGGCGGAGGCCCGTCCCCCGGAAGGCCGCCGAGGAACGTGGGCCAGTGGATGGGCATCACCCCCACCACCGCCGGCATCGGACCAAAGACCTGCTCCAGGATGGCGAACGCCTGCCTCGCAGGCACCAGGCCCACGCCGCGCTTGCGCATGCGCGCGTCCAGCGCCGCCTGGGCCTCGTCGCCGGGCTGAGTCCAGGCGCCCCAGCTCGAGCTCTGCCCTGGCAGGCCCTGGGAGCGTCGGTACTCGGCGAGCCCGTCCAGGAAGGCTGTCGCCGCCAGGTGGTTGCCCTGCCCCGAGGCGCCCATCAACGACGTGGACGAGGACAGCGAGAAGAAGAAGTCGAGCGGCGTGCCCGCGAGCCACCGGTGCAGGTTCCACGCACCGGCGACCTTGGCCGCGAACACCCGGCCCAGGCGCTCGCGCGTCTGGTGCACGAGGATGCCGTCGTCCACCTCCGTCGCCGCGTGGATGATGCCTCGCAGCGGCGGCATGCGCTTCGAGATGCCCGCCATCACGAAGTCGAGGTCCGAGTCCACCGACACACCCGCGAGCGAGATGATGGCCGCGCCCCGGGCCCGCATCTCCTTCACCTCCTCGGCGGACACGTCGCTCGCCCGCTTGTGCCCCAGGAGCACCAGGTTGCGCGCCCCGCGCTCCACCATCCACCGCGCCACCTGGAGGCCCAGTCCGCCCAGCCCTCCCGTCACCAGGTAGGTGGCGTCCGCCCTGAACTGGAGGCGTCCCGCGCCCTCCCAGTCCCACCGCCGATGCCGGGCCAGCCGCAGCACGTGCCGACGCCCCTCGCGCAACAGGACCTGGTCCTCGTCGTCGCGGGAGCACAGCTCCGTCCACAGCGCCTGCGCTCCGTCCTCGAGGTCGCGCCGCGGATCCAGGTCGACCCGGCGGCAGTCGAGCTCCGGGTGCTCATAGGCAATCGCCTTCCCCAAGCCCCAGAGTGGAGCCCCCAGCAGGCCCGGGAGCCCGCCCGTGTCGTCGGCGCGCTGGGCGCCCCGCGTGGCCATCCAGAGTGAAGGCGAGGCCGGGTGGCTCGCGCCCGCCGTGAGCAGGGCCTGGGCGAGGTACAGCAGGCCGCCGCACGCATCGAGCGTCTCGTCCTGGAGCCGCGCGACGGTCAGCCCCTCCGGCTCCGGCACCTCGAGGCTCCACAGGTAGACGACCTGGGAAGGCACGAGCCCGGCGGCGGACAACGCCTCCATCAACCGGAGGAAGGACTCCGGGTTCCGCGGGGGCACTTCGTAACCGCCGTCCTCGCGCTGTCGGAACACCTCGCCGCGGTGGACGAAGGTGCAGCGTCCCCCCGCCTCGCTCACGCGCCGCGAGAGCGCCTCGCCCAGGCCTCCCTTGTCCGCGAAGACCAGGCAGTGCCCGGGCGACGGGGTGGCTTCCTCCGCGGGCGGAGGGCTGGCGACGGGACGCCACGTGGGCGCATACACCCACGTGTGTGGCAGCTCGGCGTAGGGAGTCGCCGCCGTCAGCCTCTCGCGGTTCAGCGCCTCCAGCTGCCCTGACTCCATCCCACCGCGCCGCTCGGCGGTCAGCAGCAGATAGGCGGCCGCGCCGCCACGGAGCAGACCGCCCATCACCTCGTACGCGCGGGCCACCTGCGCACGCGCATCCTCGCCCCCCCAGCCCAGCTGCGACAGCCGCGCGTCCAGCTGGGGCTCGTGGAGGAAGTTCCCCATCTCCCGGGCCGCGTCCACGCAGTCCACGACGAGGAAGCCATTCGTGGTGAGCCAGACGGCCAGCTCCTCGATGAGCGGCAGCGACAGTCGCTCGACGTGCGGCGGCGCCAGGCCCGTCTTCAGGAACACGTCCCCGAGGACCAGTCGCCCCCCTTCGCGGACCTTCTTCCCCAGGGCCGCGAAGAGAGCCCGCCGGTCCTCCGGAGGGCCGAGGGCCTCCAGTCCGAAGGCGACATCGAAGCCCGGCTCCAGCGCGTCGGAGTCGAGCCCGCCCGTCACGACCTCGATGCGGCCCTCCAGCGCCTGGGCACGCACGCGCTCGCGGGCCGCCTCCACCTCTCGGGACGAGGATGCATGGCCGAAGATGCGGAACGTCCCGGGCCGTCGGGCCAGCGACACCCACTCGCGGCCTTCACCGCCGCCGAAGCCGAGGACCCGCTCGCACGCGGTGAGGTCCACCGACCGGAACAGCACCCCGCGCAGCTCGCGGTGCGCGTCCTCCAGGAGCCGGGCCTGCTCGTACGTCCGCGTCCCTCGCGCCGCGAGCACCCAGGAGAACTCCGCGGCGACCTCCGGGAACGGCGCCAACGTCGCGAAGTCCTCCGTCCCCTCCTGGAGCAACACGTCCAGGCCAGGACGCGGACCCACCGCACGAGGTGCCGGGGCCCGCTTCAGCGCCAGCTCCAGCAGCGCCCTGCGCTCGGGTGAAAGCGCGGCGAGTCGCTCCGCGAGGATACGTCCCTGTCCCTCTTGTTCCATGAGACCGCCTCCTCGACGACACCTCGCCCGTGGTGGGACAGCGCCCACCGACGTGGCGAGGAAGACCGTGGATGCACGACGCGGACGACGTGGACTCAGGTGAGCGAAATCTTCTCCGGACCCGTGGTGCCGGGACGGCTGCCCGGCTCACCTTCCGTGCTCCTGGGGCGCTCCACCGTGCCATGGGTGGTGTGAGCCGGAGGACACGCGGCGTCGGGCCCATGGGCGTGAGCGACCCGCTCTCCGCGGAGCTTCGCGCTGGCCTCCTCCATCATCTGCTTGATGGTCATCATGCGCGGGCTGAGCGGCGACTCCGCGCACGAGGCCGCCGCACCGGCGACGCCCGGCCGGTACTCGCCCCGGATGGCCGAGTCGATGTGCTCCAGCTCGTGGATCTGCGCCTGGAGCAGGTGGGAGACCCCCTGCAGCACGTCCTTCTTCGCGCGGAAGAGCTGCTGGATGAAGCCCTTCCCTCCTGGAATCACGGCATCGACGACCTCCGCGACGCGGGCGCCTTCCTCGGGCTGCGTCTCCAACCGGAAGAAGTCCTTCGGCAAACGTCTGTTCTGCCAGACCATGTTCAAACCCTCTCTTTCTTGAACTCGACGACGAGTCTGTCGCCCTCCAGGCTCGCCCCGGCGGTGGCGAGTGGCGCGACCATCCTGGGGAGCAGGACATTGCGCCGGAGGGCACCTACCTGGATGACGAGCTCCGCCTCGCGCCGGGAGAGCGAGACCTCTTCCTTGCGCGCGAAGGGGAGCTGGACCTCCAGCCTGTACACATCCACGGCCTGCTTGCCGACGCCAACGCTGGGAGGCGTGCTCCCGAGCCGCGCCGGATCTTCGCCTCGGTACAGCAGCGTCGCGAAGGCCTCGAGCGCCTCCTCCCCGACGATGTCCCGCCCCTGGAGCGCAATCCCTGTCACCGGGATGGAGCCGACCAGGTGCTGGAGGTTCTCGACCGCCGGGTGCCGTGCGAGGGCCGCATCCTCCCCCACCAGCGCGAGGCGATTGAGGATGATTCCATCCAGGGCAAGACCTTGCAGACCGAACGCCGAGCAGGCCCTCCGGAGGCCCTGCTCGGTCCGGTGGTCATGCGTCGTCACCCACCGAACGCGCGTCACCGTGGGGTCTCGCAGCAGCGCGCCCACGTCCGTCAGCTTGTCGCTGACCGAGTGGAGGACATCCGGGTCCACGCGCGACGGCCGTGCCCGCCGAGCGCTCTGCTCCGGAGCCCTCGACCTGCGCGCATACCAGCCCACGGCGTCCGCGCCGCCGACGAAGCGCGGCGCGTCTCCCGCATCGATGACGATGAGGTCGTACGTCCGCGCGCGGCTGTGCTCGCCGAGCAGGAGGAGCGCCAGCAGCACCTCCACCCCCGGAGCGAGCGCCACCTCCTCCGCGGTCACGCCCTCCAGGCCACCACCGAGCAGCGCGGCCACCTCGCCGCGGCCCTCGCTCCAGCGGCGCTTCAGCTCCGACGTGACGTCGAGCTCCTGAAGTTGCAGCCGGTCATCGACGCGAACGGGCAGCCCCCGGGCATCCGGGAGCACCGGCGCCACCAGGCCGAAGGCCCCACGCAGATCTCGTGAGGAGTCGAAGGAAAAGACCAACGTGCGCTGGCCCCGACGCGAGGCCGCAAGGCCCGTCGCCGCCGCCACCGTCGTCCGGCCCGCGCCGCCGCTCCCCGAGACCAGGAGGACTTGCGTCGTCTCAGCCATCAGGTCCCCACCTGTGAGGGCTGCGTGTCCTGCCGCGAGTCGCCCAGCCAGCCGGACTTCTCGAGCCAGTGCCGCGTGCGCTGGAGCTGGTCCATGGTGGACTGCTGACTCAGCAGTTGGACGAGCGCCGCCTCCACATGCTTCGCGTCGTAGGCGGAGATGCGCTGCTCCACGATGGGGTCCAGCCGGAAGTACTTCTTCCGGAGGATCATCCGGCACTGGTAGTTCACCGCGTCCGAGCCCGCCTCCAGCAACATCTTCACCAGCACCATCGGGTCTCGGGTGTCCAACAGCCACCGGGCGAAGCCCCAGTTGGACTCGCCGCTCCGGAAGGTGGGCGAGAGGAAGGAGGACATGATGCCGTTGCCCATGGACAGCACCAGGATGGAGTCCAGGCTGGGCGGCTCGGTCGCCAGCGTGTCCACCTGCTCGTGCTTGTTCTTGCGGGAGCTGTTGTTGATGGCCTGGGCCAGCCCCACGAGCGAGGGATTGTTGGCGTACAGCCCGCCATCCACGTAGCCGCTGCCCCGCTCCTTGAGCCCCTGATAGATGGGATAGGAGAGCGGCGGCGAGCCGCTGCGCATCAGGACGTCGATGAGCAGCTCATTCATGTCCGGGTCGTTCTCCGGGCCCGTGTTGTGGAAGATCTTCGATTTCCACGTCCGCACGCCCTTGCGCTGTCCGTCGAGCTGGAAGCTCGGGATGACGACCTTGCGCTTCAGATCGCCCAGCCGCGTCGTCATCCCGAAGTAGCCGCCCAGGAAGTCGCGCATGTAGTTCGAGTCGAGGAAGGAGCTGGCGCCCGTCAGGGCCAGCAGCGTGCGTCCCAGGGAGACGCCCTTCCTGTTCATGGCGACGGCCTCGCCCCAGAACTGGAGGCTCTTGTCGTAGGCGCTGTCCGGGTCCGCCGCGCTGGCGAAGAAGGCCGCGTTGAACGAGCCCGCGGAGGTGCCCACGAAGAGGTCCACCTGATTGAGCAGGGCCCGTCGGTCTCCTCCCGCGTCGAGCGTCTGTCGGAGCGCTCCGAGCATGCCCGTGGTGACGTAGCCCTCCCCTCCACTGATGGAGGAACCATCCATTGACAGGATCCGGTGCGGCATCACACGACCTCCTTCGAGAACTGCGCCTTCCACCCATTCGCGGGCAGGAGCGCCCGAGAAGGTTCTTGTCCGGGCACTCCGGGCAGGGCCGCGTCCAGGCATTGCTGGAGTCGCGAGGCCAGCACCGCGGCGTTCTTCTCATCCATGACGAGTGTCATGTGATTGCCGGGGACCACGATGACCTGCAAGCCATTGGGCGCGAACCTGCGCACGCTGTCGACCAGCGAATCCCGCCCCTGGCTCGGGGGCTCGGCCCGGAAGAGCGTGGCGCGGCCCCCGTACGCGGTGAAGGTGTAGGAGCGCTCCGCCCGCAGGGTGACCAACATGTTCCGCGCCGTTCGCGACACGTCCTTCAGGAACCTGCGCAGGTACGTGCGCTGCCCGCCCGAGTCCTTGCGCCAGAGGTCCTTGGGCGTCTCCGGGAGGCTGATGCCCATCCACTCGCCCACGAGCCGGAGGTTCTCGTAGTCCCGCGGCAGCGGCGTCTGCGCCAGCACCTTCACCAGCTGCGAGCCCGTGGAGACCGCCTGCCGGAGGTCCTGACTGTCCTGCGCGGCCTTGCGGTCGAGCGAGGCGCCATCAATCAGGCCGAGCAGCGCGACCTGCTCTCCCTGCGCCTCGAGCTGGCGCGCCATCTCGCACACGATGATGCCGCCGAAGGACCACCCCGCGAGGCGATACGGCCCCCGAGGCTGCATCCGCCGCATGATGTCCACGTAGTGCGCCGCCGCCTCCTCGATGGTGGCCCTGGGGGCGCTGTCGTCCAGCAGCCCCGGCATCTGGAAGCCGAAGACGGGCTGCTCGGGACTCAGGTGGCGGGTGAGCGAGACATAGACGGCGGGATTGCCCGCGGAGGGAGGCGCGACGAACAGCGGCGGGTTGCTCCCCTGGGGCCTCAGCGCCACCACGCCCTCGGGCAGGCGCGGCGCGAGCACTCCGGCCTGCGCGTCGACCCACCGGGCGAGTCCCTCCACCGTGGGTCGCTCGAAGAGTTCGTTGAGGGGGACCTCCACGTCCAGCACGCTCCGGATGCGCGCGATGAGGGTGACGGCGAGCAGCGAGTGCCCACCCAGGTCGAAGAAGCTGTCGCCGGGAGCCACGGCGTCGAGCCCCAGCAGCTCGCGGAAGAGGGCCTGGAGCTTTCGCTCCGTGTCGGTCAGCACGCCGGATTCGCGCACGGCGAGGCCCCGGGTCCGTGGCCCTGCCTCCGCGCTGGGAAGCGCCTTGCGGTCGACCTTGCCGCTGGGCGTGAGCGGCAGCACGTCGAGGATGAGGAGGACCGACGGGCGCATGTACTCGGGGAGCTCTCCCTGGAGGAACTCGCGCAGCACGCGCTCCAGGTCCTCACCCGGCGGTCGCGGCTCCGAGGGCTGGACGTAGGCGACGAGGCGCGGCTCCTGTCCCGGAGCGCGCTGCAACACCACGGCGGCGTGGGTGACCCTCGGGTGTCGCGCGAGGGCGGCCTCCACCTCTCCGGACTCGACGCGGTGACCACGAATCTTGAGCTGGTCGTCCAACCGCCCCAGGAACTCGAGCGTGCCGTCCGGCAGATACCGGGCCAGATCTCCCGTGCGATACAGCCGCGCGCCCGCCTCGAAGGGGTCGGGCACGAAGCGCTCGGCTGTCAGGTCCGGGCGCCCCAGGTATCCCCGGGCCAGCCCCACGCCGCCGATGTACAGCTCCCCCGACACGCCGACGGCCACCGGCTGCCCCCAGCGGTCCAGGACATACAGCGCGGTGTTCGAGATGGGCTTGCCGATGGGGATGCGCTCGGGGAGCGCGCCGCCGTCCGCGGGCACGTCGTGGAAGCAGCACGCCACGGCGGCCTCCGTGGGGCCGTACTCGTTGATGACGCGCGTGGGGAGGCGCAAGGCACGCCACGTCTCCAGGTCTCCACCGTGGAGTCCCTCGCCACCGAGGACGACCGCATGGGTGCGCTCCAGCACCTCGCGCAGCCGCCCCAGCCCGTCGAACGCGCGCAGGTGCGAGGGCGTCAGCTTGATGAAGCTGAAGCCCTGCTCGGGGTAGTCCCTGGAGGACAGCAGGTCCAGCTCCCGCCCCCGTGGCAGCAGGAACAGCGCTCGGCCCGAGATGAGCGGCGCGAAGAGGCTGGTCAGCGTGCCGTCGAAGCTGATGGACCCGAGCACCGGGCTCCCCGTGCCCTCGTCGAGCCGGTACGTCCGCACGCTCCACTTCAGATAGTTGACGATGCTCCGGTGCGTGACCTCCGTGCCCTTCGGCTGGCCCGTGGAGCCGGAGGTGTAGAGGACGTAGGCCAGGTGGTCCGGGGTGACGTCACGGCGCAGGCACACACCGGTGGCGTCCGGGAGCCGCTCCGCCGCCGCGTCCACGTGGAGGACCGTCATGCCGGCCTCCAGCTCCGGGTGTGTCCCGGAGGTGAGCAGCACCCGCGGACGGGCGTCGTCGAGGATGCGCCGCAGTCGCGCGTGCGGCTCGTCGGGGTCGAGCGCGAGGAACACGCCGCCCGCCTTGAGCACCGCCAGCAGGCTCACGATGAGCCGGGGCGAGCGCTCCATGCAGAGGCCCACCCGCGTCTCGGGCCCCACGCCCAGCGCCTGCAGCGCCGCCGCGAGTCGGTCCGCGCGCTGGTCCAGCTCGCCATAGGTCAGCTCCCAGTCCCCCATGACGAGCGCGCAGGCGTCCGGCGTCCGCGCCGCGCGGGCCTCGAACAACGCGTGCAGGCACGGCCCGTCCGCGCCCTCCCCTCGCGTGTCGTTCCACTGCCGGAGGATGCGCTCGCGCGCGTCCGCGGGCAGCAACGGGAGCTCGCCCACCGGGCGCTGGGGCTCGGTGAGCAACCCCCGCAGCAGTTGCTGGAAGCAGTCCGCGTAGTGCTGGACGGTGCCCTGGTCGAAGAGGCCCCGGTTGAACACGAAGCGCACCGTGAGCCGGTCGCCGTGGTCCTCCACGAAGAGGTCCAGGTCGAAGCGCGAGGTGGTGGTCTCGAACTCGAGCGGGAGGATGTTCATCCCGCTCGGCGCCGGCGTGCCTTCCATGGCCCGCGTCCACGAGAACACGGTCTGGAACAGGGGATTGTAGCCGGGGTTGCGCGGGGGCTTCAGCTCCTCGACGAGCAGGTCGAAGGGCAGGTCCTGATGAGCGAAGGCGTCGAGCACCACCTCCCGGACGCGCTTCACCACGGTGGAGAAGTCCGGACGGCCCCCCAGGTCCACTCGCATCACCAGGTTGTCGACGAAGAAGCCCACCAGCGGCTCCAGCTCGGTGCGGGTCCGGTTGATGGAGTTCGCGCCAATGACCAGGTCCTCCTGTCCGGTGAACCGGTGCAGCAGGACGAAGAAGGCGCCCAGCATGCCCATGAAGGGTGTGGCGTTGGCCGCATGGCTCAGGGTCTTCAGCGCCTCGGTGAGCGGGGCCTCCACCTCGAGGCGGACCTCGCCTCCCGCATAGGTCCGCACCCGGGGACGCGGGCGGTCCGTGGGGAGCTCCAGCAGCGGAGGCATCCCGGCCAGTCGCCGCTTCCAGGCGTCCACCAGCTCGCGGCGGACCTCGCCCCGCAGGTGCCCCCGCTGCCAGATGGCGAAATCGGAGTACTGCAGCGGCAAGGGAGGCAGAGGAGAGGGCCGCCCCTGGACGAAGGCCGCGTAGAGGGCCGTCAGCTCGCGGATGATGAGGCCGCGCGCCCAGACATCCGCCGAGATGTGATGCAGGCAGGCCTGGACGTACTGGCCTTGGGGCCCCCGGTCGACCACGAGGATGCGGATCAACGGGCCCTCGGACAAATCGAAGGGCCGCTCCCCTTCGCGGCGCAGGAACGCCTCCGTGCCCGAGGGCTCGTGGGCGAACACCTCCGCCTCCTGCATCACCTCGAACTCGAGCCGTGGCTCGGGGTCGACGAGCTGCACCGGGACGCCCTCCTGCTCGGCGTAGCGCGTGCGGAGGATTTCGTGACGGCGGACGATCTCGACGAAGCAGCGCTCCAGGATCCCCACGTCGAGATGTCCCTCGACCCGCATGGGCATCACCAGGTTGTAGCTGGCGCCTCCGGGTTCGAGCCGGTCGAGGAACCACAGCCGCTGCTGTCCGAACGACAGCGGGGCTGGCCCCGTGCGCTCGACGGGGGTGATGGGGCGCTCCTCGTCCACCCGCTGGCGCTCTCTCAGCAGCGCCAGCAGCTCCTGCTTGTGCTCGGCGAGCACCTTCAGGAGCTCCTCGCCCGCGGCCCCCTTCGGGCCTCGGAGCTTCAATTGCTCGCCCTCGGCACGGACCTCGAGGCCCCGCCGATTCAGCTCGGCGAGCAGCTCACCCATCCTCATAGCGTCAGCTCCTCGACCTCGGACTGCGCGGCGGAGACGGGGACACGCGCGAGCAGCTCGCTGAGCTCGAGCTGCTCGTGCAGCGCCTCCACGATTCCGGCGACACCGGTGCCGTCGATGAAGCGGGCCATGGGCAGGTCCACCCCCAGCTCGCGGCCCATGCGGTTCTTCAGCTCGACGGCGCGCAGCGAGTCGAGCCCCATCTCGTTGAGGGAGATCTTCTTCTGGAGCACCTCGTGCTCCGGCGGGAACCCGAGCAACGGCGCCAACCGGCCCCGCACGTAGTGCGTCAGGAGCCCTCGCCGACGCGCGCCATCCGAGCGCGTGAACTCCTCCAGCAGCTCCACCATCCGGCCCGTGCCGGCGGAGGGCGCCTTCTCACGCGCCGCCAGCTCGGAGAACAGGGGGCCGTGGACCTCGGAGAGCGAAGCCCCCTGCGTGGAGGGGTCGAAGGGCAGCACCCCCACCTGCGCGACCTCCCGGCCCAGCAGCTCCTCGAGCAAACGCAACGCCCGCTGGGGCTGAAGGCCCGTGACATCCGCTGTCGCCGTGCGTCCCCTCGCCTTCTGGGCCATTCCCTCGCCAGCCCACTGTCCCCAGTTGACGCTGAGCGCGGGCAGCGCCTTCGCGCGGCGGTGGTGCGCCAGCGCGTCGAGGAAGGTGTTGGCGGCCATGTAGTTGGCCTGCCCGGCGACGCCGACGAGCGACGCCGCGGACGAGTACAGGACGAAGAGGTCGAGCGGCAGCCCAACCGTCGCGTGATGCAGGTTCCACGCGCCCATCACCTTGGGCGCGAGCACACGCTCCAGACGCTCCCGGTCCTGCCGCAGGAACACGCCGTCCTCCAGCACGCCCGCAGCGTGGAAGATGCCTCGCAGCCGGGTGCCTCTCCCGGCGAGGTCCTCCAGGACGCGCCGCACGTCGTCCAGGCGCGAGACATCCGCGCGCGCCACCGTGACCTCACAGCCGCGCGCGCCCAGCTCGTCGAGTCGCGGCTTCGTCGCGTCTGTCGGTGCGCCTCGGCCGACCAGGACCAGGTGACGGGCGCCGGCTTCCACCAACCACGCGGCGGTGGCGAGCCCGAGCGCGCCCAAGCCTCCGGTGATGAGATACGCGCCATCGGCGTGCACACCCATCGGGCGGGGGGTGTTCGACGGCGCGACGGGCCGCGTGAGCCGAGCGCCAAGGAGCCGAGCGCCTCGGAGCGCCAGCAGGTTCTCCCCTGTCACGCGGGTCATCCGCTCGAACAACCGCGAGGCGGCGTCCTCGCCGTCGTCCAGGTCCACCAACCGGCACCCCAGCTCCGGATGTTCGATGGCGGCCGCGCGTCCCAGTCCCCAGAGCATCGACTGCGCGAGGCCATCCACGGTGTCCCCTGGTGCGGCCGCGACGGCGCCTCGGCTCACCAGCCACAGCGCCGGCCGCTGGGCCCATCTCGCGCGCGCCATGGCCTGCACGAGGTGGAGGACGCCCGTCGCGCTCCGTGCGGTTGCCCCCATGAGGGAATCCGGTGAGAGCGCTTCGGCCCGGCGCTCGTCGAGCCCCCAGAGGCAGACGACCGTCGTCGGCGCGGCCCCCTCATCGGACAGCGCCTGGAGGAGTCGGACGAAGCCGTCTGGATCGCTCGGGTCGACATGGACGTGGCCCGGCTCCTCGCTCGCGTCCGGCGTCACCCAGACACATGTTCCACCGTGACGCTGGACCTGCGCCTTCAGGCCCTCCGCGACGCCGCCCGAGTCCGCGAGCAACAACCAACGCTGGGTCTGGAGGGAAGCCGGTGTCCGGGTCGGAGGAAAATCCAGCTCGCGCCACGCCAGCTCGAGGAGCAGCTCCCGCGTGGAGCCGGAGAGGGACGTCGAGAGCGCTCGCCGGTCGATGCGCTTCAGCAGCAGCCCCTCGACCTCGGCGATGACCTCCCCTGTCTCCCCGAGGATGCGCAGGTCGATGCTCAAGAGCTCATCGGAGGCGGAGGCTCGCTCGTCGTGGCGTGCGTGGACCCAGGCGCTGCTCCCGGGCTTCTTGAACCAGCGCAGGCGCTGGATGGCGACCGGCATCCGTTGGCGGTGGTCCCGTGCCTCGCTGGCCTCCTCCATGAACAGGGCCGCGACGGTCTGGAAGCAGGCGTCGAGGATGAGCGGATGCAGCCGGTACTCGCCCATCCCGATGACCTGGTTGTCGGGCAGCCGGACATGGGCGAGGCAGGCGTTCTTCCCGAACCTCAGCGCATCGATGGCACGGAACGACGGGCCGTACTCGATGCCATGGCGCGCCATCAGCGCGTAGAACGGCTCGACCGGTCGCGGCGGGGAGAAGCGCGCGAGCAGCCCGGCCTCCAGCTCGACGTGTCGCGCGGACTCGCGATGCTCCGCGAGATAACCATGGGCGAGGCGGGCCCAGTCGCCCTCGGCGCCCGTCGTCTCCTGACTGTAGATCTCGAAGTGCGTGCGCCCTTCCCCTGGCGTCAGCACCGTCTGGACCTCACGGCCCTCGGCCTCGCCGAGCACGAGCGGGCGCTCCAGCTCGAACGAGAGCACGTCGAACGACGCCTCCGGCGACGCCGTGAAGTGCGCGGCCCCCAGCGCCATCTCGACGTAGCAGGCGGCCGGCAGCACCGTCGCGCCGAAGACCCGATGCTCGGCGAGGAACGAGGGCTCCCGGATACCCAGGCGCGCCGCGAAGCGCGTCCCCTTCGTCCCCGCGAGTGACAACGGT
The DNA here is from genome assembly GCF_059738865.1 of Myxococcus sp. MH1. NCBI lineage: Bacteria > Pseudomonadati > Myxococcota > Myxococcia > Myxococcales > Myxococcaceae > Myxococcus > Myxococcus sp. MH1. The sequence continues at coordinate 6,079,606 of NZ_AP026947.1, forward strand.
GCGCCCGCGAGCAGAGGGGAACTGGCGCGAGCCGTCCTCCGCTCCGCCATGGAGCCCCCCGTCGGGGAGTCGATCCAATAGCGCTCGCGACGGAAGGGGTACGTCGGGAGGGTGACGGACCGCCGCTCGAAGGGTGCATCGAACGCGCTCCAGTCCACCTCGAAGCCCCGCTCGTAGAGAGCGCCCAGGACGGTGAGCAGCTGCGCTGTCTCGCCAGAGGAGGGACGCAGGCTCGGAAGCCAGCTCAGCGCCTCCTCGTGGGGGTAGCTGCGCAGGCCGAGGCCGGTGAGGACCGGCGTGGGCCCCACCTCCAGGAACGTGCGGTGCTTCTGTTCACGCAATGTCTCCAGCGCGTCGGCGAAGCGGACGGGCTCGCGCAGGTGGCGGCACCAGTACGCGGGGCGGGTCAGCGCCTCCGAGACGAGCCCGCCCTCCAGCGTGGAGACGAAGGGGAGCCATGGCGCGGCGAGCGCCACCCCGTCGAAGCACGCCTCGAACGCCGTCACCACCGGCTCCATGAGCGGCGAGTGGAAGGCGTGGGTGACGGACAGCGGCCTGCAGCCGATGCCCTCACGCGACAGACGCGCCGCGACCTCGGAGAGCGCCGCGCGGTCTCCGGAGATGACCAGGTCCTGGGGACCGTTGACCGCCGCGAGCGAGATGAGCTGGGAGACCGGCGCGAGCGTCGGAGCAAGCACCTCCTGCGTGGCGTTGACGGCCAGCATCGCGCCCTCGCCCGGGGCCTCATGGATGAGCCGGGAGCGCGCGACGACCAGCTTCAGCGCGTCCTCGATGGACAGGACTCCGGCGACCACGGCGGCCGCGTACTCGCCCAGGCTGTGACCGACCACCGCTCCTGGGACGATGCCCCACGACGACCACAGCTCGCAGAGCGCGTATTCGAGCGCCACGAGCGCGGGCTGGGCGTAGCGCGTGTCCGCGAGCAAGGAGGAGGACTGCTCGCCATGCAGGATGTCCTCGAGCCTGGGTTCGAGCAGCCCCTTCAGCGCCTCCGAGCACCGCTGCACCGCCGCATGGAACACGGGCCAGGTCTGCGCGAGCTCGCGCCCCACCCCGGGACGCAGCGAGCCCTGCCCCGTGAACAGGAAGACCGGCCTCGGGCCCTCCGTCCCCCGTCGAGGCTCGCGATGTGGCTGGGTCCTCCCCGCGCCCAGACGCGACAGGCCCGCCCGGAGCTCGGCCGCGTTCGCGCCCGAGACCGCCGCACGGTGCTCGAAGTGGGAGCGACCGACGTTGGCCGTGTAGCACCAGTCTCCGAGCATTTCGCCCTCGTCGGGCAGCGTGGACGCATGCACCTCCACCAGCGCCTCGAGCGCGGCCTCGGTCTTGGCCGACAGGGCCAGCAGGTGGACGGGGCGCTCACGCACCACCGGAGGGCGAGGCAGCAGCGGGGCCTCCTCCACCACGAGGTGCACGTTGGTGCCGCTGAAGCCGAAGCTGCTCAGGCCCGCGAGCCGCCGCTGTTCCCCTCGCGGCCAGGGCTGCAGCGCGGTGGGGATGACCACCGGCAGGTCCTCCCAGCGGATGTTCGGGTTCGGCCGCGAGAAGTGGAGGTGCGCGGGGATGGCCTCGTGCCGCAAGGCCAGCAGCACCTTGATGAGCCCCGCGATTCCGGCCGCGGCCTCCAGGTGTCCGATGTTCGTCTTCACGGAGCCGACGAACAGCGGCGAGGCTCGCGCGGGCGCGCGGCCGAAGACCGAGCGGAGCGCCTCCATCTCGATGGGGTCGCCGAGCGACGTCCCCGTGCCGTGGGCCTCGACGTAGCCCACCTGCTCGGGCTCCACTCCGCAGCCCTCCAGCGCCATGCGGATGACGCGCTCCTGCGCGCGCCCGTTCGGCACCATCAAGCCGCTGCTGCGTCCATCGTGGTTGAGCGCCGAGCCCCGGATGACGCCGAGGATGGGGTTGCCCTGGGCCAGCGCGTCCGACAGGCGCTTGAGCACGACGACGCCGCACCCTTCCCCGCGCGAGAAGCCATCCGCCGACGCATCGAAGGTCTTGCACCGACCATCGACCGCCAGCATCCGGTTCTGGCACTCGAACATCATGGTGATGGGGGACAGGCTCAGGCTGACGCCTCCCGCGAGGGCCAGGTCGCTCTCGTCGTTGCGCAGGCTCTGGCACGCCAGGTGGACGGCGACCGCGGAGGATGAACAGGCGGTGTCCACGGTGAGCGCCGGCCCCTGGAGGCCCAGCGTGTGGGCGATGCGCCCCGCCGCCATGGACGGGTAGTTGAGGGACGCGGAGTGCATCTCCACGCCCGCGGTGATGCCGAGCACGTTGTAGTCGTTGTGCATCAGCCCCACGAAGACACCGGTGCGGCTCCCGGTCAGCCCCGCGGGAGGGATGCCCGCGCGCTCCAGGGAGCGCCAGCACTCCTCGAGCAGCATGCGCTGCTGCGGATCCATGTCCTTCGCGTCGCGCGGAGGGATGCCGAAGAACGCGGGCTCGAACAGGTCGACGTGCTCGATGAAGGCGCCCCGGCGCGTGTACACCTTCCCCTTCGCGCCCGGCGTGGGGTCGTAGATTTCGTCGATGTTCCAGCGCTCGGGAGGCACCTCGCGGGTCGCATCGCCTCCCTCGCGGAGGAATTGCCAGAAGGTCTCCGGCAGCTCGCCTCCGCCAGGGAAGCGGCAGGACATGCCGACGACGGCGATGGGCTCCGCGGCCAGGAGGTCCTTCTTGGCGCGGAGCTGGTTCGCGAGATAGGCGAGCTTGACGGCCGGCAGCTCGCTGATGCGTGTCGGTAGTTTCGCCATCCGGTCCTCAGCGGGTGAGCGCGCTCACCAGCTCCTGGTCGATGAGTGAGGTGAGCTCCTGCTCCGACAGCGCCTGTATCTCCGCGGTCAATGCGTCCTCCCGCGTCGGACCCTCCAGTGGCCGCTGGGTGGGCTCGCCCAGCCCCAGCTCTCCCGCGAGGTGCGTGACGAGCCCCGACACCGAGGGAAAATCGAAGACCAGCGTGGAGCGCAGGCTCTTGCCGAGGCTGCTCGCGAGCCGGTTCTTCAGCTCCACCGCCAGCAGTGAATCGAAGCCCAGGTCGAAGAGCCGCTCGCCACCGGAGAGCCGCTCCGACTCCGCCAGCCCCAACGTGCGTGCGACCTGCTCCGCCACGTGCTGGCGCAGCAGCTCCAACCTCCGGTTCGGCGCGGCCGCGTCCAGTCGCGCGCGGAAGGAAGGCGCCCGCGGCTCCATCGGCGCGCCTCCCAGCAGGCCCTGGAAGAAGGCCTGACGCGAGAGTCCCGGCCACTGCTCCGCGAGCCGGGTCCAGTCGATGGGGAAGACACCGAGCGAGGTGTACGCTCCCCCCATGAGGCGCTCCAGGACCTCCAGGCCCCGCTCCACCGGAATCGTCCCGAAGCCCAGGGCCGCGGGCGACCTCGCCGACGCCGGGCCCATTCGCGCGGCCATCCCCGTCTCTGCCCAGGAGCCCCAGTTGAGGGTCAGCGCGGGGTGCCCCTGCGCGCGCCGGAGCTGGGCCAGTGCATCGAGGAACGCGTTCGCGGCGACGTAGTTGGACTGCCCCGGCGTTCCCAGCACCGAGGCCGCCGAGGAGAAGCAGACGAAGAAATCCAGCGGCATCCCGGCGGTGAGCGCGTGAAGGTTCCACGCGCCCTGGACCTTGGGTGCCAGCACTTCGCGGAAGCGCTCCGCCGTCTGATGGGCCAGGGTGCCGTCGCGGAGGACTCCCGCGGCGTGGAAGAGTCCTCGCAGCGGAGGAGCGTCGTTCAGCTGGGCCAGGGCCGCCGCGAGCTCGTCGCGAGAAGCCAGGTCCGCCAGGGCCACACGGATGTGGACGCCTCGCGCCGTCAGCGCGTCGAGCTGCCGCTGGGTCTCCGCCGATGGCCCATGCCGCCCCAGCAGGATGAGGTGTCGCGCGCCCCGGTCCGCCAGCCACCCCGCGAGTCGGAGTCCAAGCCCGCCCAGTCCACCCGCGACGAGGTAGGACGCGTCCGAGGAGAGCTCCAGCTTCCGCGTCACCGCGCGAGCGCGGGCGCGCTCCAAGCGAGCGACGGACAAGCCCTCCGCGCGCACGGCGACCTGCTGCTCCTGCTCGGCCAGCGCGAACGCACGCAGGCAGGCCTCGGCCTCCCCGTTGACGGGCGCACCGGGGAGGTCGACCCGGAGGCAGCGCAGCTCCGGCAGCTCCGTGGACACCGCCTGCCCGAGGCCCCACAGCGGCGCCTGCGCGATGCGCGGCTCGTGGGCATCGGAGGACAGCGCTTGAGTGCCTCGGGTGATGAGCATCAACCGGGGCGTCCAGGAAACTCGCGCCAGGGCCTGCACCAGGTGCAGCGCGCCCTCGCAGCTCGACCCCTCTTCATCGTCGCCCCACAGGTACACGAGGCCGTGCGGAGCCGCGCCGTGCCACTGCGAGAACAGGTGGTCGAAGTGGTCGGGCCTCGCGGGGTCCACGGAGAGGCCCTTGCGTACGCGGGTGACTCGGGCACCCCGCTGTTCGAGCAGCGCGGCCAGCGAGTCCCCGACGTCCTCATCGCCGATGAAGACGACCCAGTGCTGCCCCGCCGGGCGCAGCTCGCCCTGGGAGGCACACGGGCGCCAGGTGACGCGGTACAGCCAGTCCTGCCAGTCCACATCGAGGCCGCGCAGCAACACCTCCCGCTCGGCCTTGCGGACGGAGAGCCCGGTGAGGGACGCGACCACGCTGCCGTCCTCGGCGCAGAGGGTCATGTCGGTGGTGGGGTGTTCCGTCGAGCCGGCCTGGGCGCGCTGCGAGGCGAAGGTCCAGAGGCGCGCGGGCAGGCGCTGGTAGAGGTCGAGGCGGTGGATGGCGACCGGGAGCAGCAGCGCGTCGTCTGGCGACAGGGGCGTGACGGCGGCCGCGGTCCGGAGGCACGCATCGAGCAGCGCCGGATGGGCGCGGTAGCCCACGCCACGCGCTTCCACCTCGCTGAAGGAGCACGCGGCCCCAGGCCCCCGGTGCAGCGACGACAGCACTCGCAGCGAGGGGCCGTAGTCGAGCCCGCGCTGACGAATCGCCTCGGAGAAGGCCTCGAGGTCGACGGGGCTGGGGCAGTCTTGCCGTCGTGCCTCCAGCGCCACCCGAGGCGGCGGCGTCGCACCGGGCGCGTGGACCCGACAGGTCAGGTGGGTGATCCAGGAGGAGCGCTCGCCCCGCCCTTCGTCCTCCCGGCTCATCACGGTGCACGTGAAGCCCGCGGCGCCCTGCTCCTCCAGGAGCGTCTGGACGACGCGCGTGCGCGACTCCGGCAGGACGAGCGGCTGGTGGAGCGTCACCGCCTCCAGCGTCATGGACTCCGAGCCCGACACCTGCGCCACGGCCGAGACCACCATCTCCACGAAGGCCGCGGCGGGGACCACCGCCTTGCCGAACACGCGGTGGTCCTCCAGGAGTGGAAGGGCCCGCGCCTCCAGCTCTCGCGAGAAGACGGCGGTGCCTTCACGCAGCGCCACGGAGTCCCACCGCTCACCGAGCAGTGGATGCACCGCGGGCTTCGTGGGACGTGACCAGGGCGCGGGAACGTCCAGCCAGTGCCGCTGCCGCTCGAACGGATAGGTCGGAAGGGCGATGCGCCCGCGTGCGCCATCGACGCGCGCCAGGTCCACCGTCGCGCCACGCACGTAGAGCTCCGACACGGCGCGCAGCAGTCCCATCCGGTCCGAGCGACGCGGGTGCAGCGTCTCCAGCCACAGGGCGGATTCGGAGGCCGCGAGGTCTCGCGCGAGGTTCGACAGGACCGGCTTCGGACCCACCTCGAGGAAGGCGCGCACCCCACGCTGGAGGAGCGTGCGGAGTCCCTCCGCGAAGCGGACCGGCTCGCGGCAATGCCGGACCCAATAGTCCGGACACGTGAAGCCCTCCCCTGCCTCGGCGCCGTCGAGGTTGGAGATGAGGGACACCCGCGGCGCCTGGAGGCGCACACCGGCGACGACGCGCGCGAACGACTCCAACATCGGCTGCATCAGCGGCGAGTGGAACGCATGCGAGACCTTCAGGCGCTGGCTCTCGATGCCCTCGGCGGCCAGCTCGCGCGCGATGGCGTCGAGCGACTCCCGCGCTCCGGAGATGACCGTGTTCCTTGGCCCATTGAGCGCCGCCAGCGACACCCGCTCATGCCCCGCCACGGCTCGGAGGACTCGCGCCTCGTCGGTGAAGAGGGCCAGCATGGCGCCGCGCTCGGGCAGCGCCTGCATCAGCCGCGCGCGCTCGGCCACCAACGGGAGCCCGGCCTCGGCGGTCAGGGCGCCGGCGAAGATGGCGGCGGCATACTCACCGACGCTGTGCCCCAGGACCGCGTCGGCGTGGAGGCCCCACGAGCGCAGCAGACCGGCCACCGCCAGCTCGAGCGCCACGATTGCCGGCTGCGTGTACCGCGTCTCGTCCAGCGCGCCCGCGTCGCCCTGGAACAGCACCTCGGTCAGCGGCCGGTCGAGATGGGGGCGGAGGATCTCCTCGTAGTGGAGGAGGTCGCGACGGAAGCCCGGCTCCGTCTCGAACAGCTCCCGCCCCATGCCCACGTACTGGGCCCCCTGCCCGGTGAAGAGCCACGCGACGAGCGGCGCCTCCGGGCCTCGCTGCCCTTCGACCCACGCGCCGGGGGTTCGGGACTCGCCACGGCTGAAGTCGCGCAGGGCGGCGGCCAGGTCCTCGGAGGTCGAGGCCACGAAGGCCACGCGCTCCTCCAGCGAGCTCCGGCTGACCCTCGCCGTGTGGCAGACCTGCGCGAGCGCATCCTCGCGCGCCCCGCCGAGCGCGTCCGCGAACGACGCCGCCAACCGGCGCAGGCTGCCGCTCGTGCGGGCCGAGAGCGTCAAGAGCTGCGGCAGGCGCGCGGTGGCCTGGACGGCCGCCTGTTCCGGACGCGGCGCGGACTCGAGGATGACGTGCGCGTTGGTGCCCGAGAACCCGAACGAGCTCACGGCCGCGAAGCGCGGCGCCTCGGCTCGCCAGTCGCGCCGCGCGGTGGGGACCTCGACGAAGAGCCGGCTCCAGTCGACGTGCGGCGTGGGGGTCCGCAAGTGGAGGTGGGGAGGAATCGCCTCGTTCGCCAGACACAGGGCGGCCTTCATCAGCCCCGCGATGCCCGCCGCGCCCTCCAGGTGGCCCAGGTTCGTCTTCACCGAGCCCACCATCAAGGGCTGCTCGCGCGTCGCCCTGTCCCCGTAGACCGCGGCGAGCGCCTCCAGCTCGATGGGGTCACCGAGCGCCGTCCCGGTCCCATGGGCTTCGACGTAGCCCACGCGCGCCGCATCGACGCGCGCATCCCTCAGTGCCTCCGCGAGGACCTGTCGCTGCGCGAGCCCGTTCGGGACCGTCAACCCGCTGGTCCGGCCATCCTGGTTGACCGCCGAGCCACGAATCACCGCGACGATGGGGTCCTTGTCCGCGAGGGCATCCGAGAGCCGCCGCAGGAAGAGGAGGCCACAGCCCTCCCCTCTTCCCATCCCATTGGCCGCCGCATCGAAGGCCTTGCAGCGCCCGTCCACGGCGAGCATGTGCGCGCGCGACTCAATCAACGTCGCGACCGGCGACAGCACCAGGTTCACCCCGCCCACCAGCGCGAAGTCGACCTCGCGCTGGCGCAGCGAGCGGAGCGCGAGATGGACGGCGACCAGCGACGACGAGCACGCGGTGTCGACCGTGAGGCTCGGCCCCTGGAAGTCGAACGTGTACGACAGCCGCCCCGAGGCGACGCTCGCGCCATTGCCCGACCCCGTGTGCGCGTCGATGAGCTCGGGGGACTGGGTGGCGAGCTGCGTGTAGTCCTGCCCCATCATCCCGATGAACACGCCCGTTCGGCTTCCTCGCAGGGAGCTCGGGTCGCGCCCCGCGCTCTCCAGTGCCTCCCAGGCGACCTCCAGCAGCAGCCGGTGCTGCGGGTCCATCCGCGCCGCCTCGCGCGGGGAGATGCCGAAGAACCGGGGCTCGAACTGGTCGATGTCCTCCAGGAACGCGCCGTGACGGCAGTAGACCTTCCCCGGCTGGTCGGGCTCGGGGTGATAGAAGGCCTCCGCGTCCCATCGCTCCTTGGGGACCTCGGTGACGGTGTCGACACCGTCGAGGAGCAGTCGCCAGTAGCGACCGGGAGTCGAGGCATCGCCCGGGAACCGGCATCCCATGCCGACGATGGCCAGGGCCTCATGCCGCTCGCGTGCGTGGGCGTCGAGCTGTGCCTGCGCCTCCTGGAGCTTCAGGAGCGCGCGCTTCATCAACTCCGCATGGTCTGCCTGGGCGGACACGGCGGGCTCCTAGTTCATCTTCGAGAGCTGCTCTTCGAGCAGGTGGGCGAGGTGCGCTTCGGACAGGTTCTCCAGTTCGGACGTGCCCTGCTCCGGGGCTTCGGGAGGGGCGCTGGTGGGCGAGGCGAACTCCAGGGGAAGGAACGCGGTGGCGAGCTGCTCCGCGAGCTTCTCGGTGGTGGGGTAGTTGAAGACGAGGGTGGCGGGCAGGGAGAGCCCGAAGCCGCTCTGGAGCCGGTTCTTGAGCTGCAGCGCCGCCAGGGAGTCGATGCCCATCTCGCTGAAGCCTTGCGAGGGGTCGACCGACGCACCGGAGGCCGCGCCGCGAATCCACGCCACCTGCTCACGCAGGTAGTCCAGGAGCAGCTTGCGACGCTGCGTGACGGGCGAGCGTGCGAGTGTCTCCAGGAAGCGCGCGCGCTCCACGGTCCGCCCCCGGGCCGCGTCGCGCAGCTCGGCGTCGTAGGGCGAGGAGCGGCCACCGCCGAACACCGCCCAGTCGATCTCCGCGACGCCCACCTGCGCGACAGGGCTCGTGAGCAGCGCTTCCAGTGCCGCCAGCCCCTCGCGCACGGGGAGGCTCCCCCAGCCCGGAGTGTGGGAGCGCGCGCCGACGTCCACGCGGGCTCCGGCGTCTCCCGCCCACACCCCCCAGTTGATGCTGAGCCCCGGCAGTCCGAGGGCTCGGCGGTGATGCGCCAACGCGTCCTCGAACGCCGTCGCCGCGCAGTGGTTCGACTGTCCGGCGGAGCCGACCAGGGAGGCCACGGACGAGAACAACACGAAGTGGTCGAGCGCGAGCTTCGAGGTCAGCCGGTGCAGGTTCCACGCTCCCCTCACCTTGGGCCTGAGCACGTTCTCGAAGCGGGCCCAGCGCTGCTGGCGCAGGACTCCGTCATCCAGCACACCCGCCGAGTGGAACACGCCACCCAGCGGCGCGAGCTCGTCGGAGATCTCCCGGAGCACTGCCGCGAGCGCGTCCTCGTCCGCGACGTCCACCTGTCGGTACTCGACGCGCACCCCGAGCGTGCGCAGTCGCGCCAGCCGCTCGGCCGCCTCCGGCCCCACCGCGCCACGCCCCGTCAGCACGAGGCTCCGCGCGCCCCGATTCGCCAGGAGCTCCGCCGTCAGCAACCCCAGCCGACCGAGCCCACCCACCACGAGATAGGTGCGATCCTCCCGGACAGCGTCAGCGCCCGCCCGCCGCGAGGACGCGGGCAGAACCTCGCGAGCAGAGACCCTGCGCAGCCGTGCGACCTGGCGGCCACCGCGGAAGGCGACCTGGTTGTCCGCCACTTCTGTTCGCGCGTGGAGCTCCCGCGTGAGCGCCTCCACCTGCGCATCCGGTGCGCTCCGTGGATCAAGGTCGACGCACCGGACATCCAGCTCGGAGGACTCGATGGCGACAGGTCGCGCCAGGCCCCAGAGCAGCGACTGTGCAATCCCAGGGAGTGACTGCCCGGTGACGACGGCCTGCGCGCCCCGCGTCACCCACCACACGGCCTGGGAGTATCCACGCTCGATGAGGTAGCGCAGCAGCCCGAGGCCGCCTCCGCATCCGCGCCGCGCGTCCGCGTCGAGGCTCACCGGGTCGAGGTCCTCCGAATCCGCGCCGTCGAGCCCCCACAGCAGGATGACGTCCGAGAGCGAGGCCGGAAGCCGCAGGGTCCGCAGGGCCTCCGCGAGCACCTCGGGGTCCTCCGGCAACTCGAAGCGCGTGTCGCCGATGGCACGGAACGTCTGGCCGCGGAACGCGATGAAGCAGGTCCGTCCATCCCGTTCGAGTGCTCGCGCGAGCTGCAGCCCCAGCCCACGCTCGTCCGCGAGAATCAGGCACGGTCCGCGCTCCGTCGGAGGGGTGCCCGCCGCCTCCAGCGCGAGCGGCTCCCACCGTCGCTCGTAGAGCCATCCATCCAACGGGGCCTGGGTCGCCGGGCTCAAGGCTTCCCGACGGGTCCGCTGGAGCTCCAGTCCGAGGACTCGCGCGCACAGCCTCCCCTCCCTCCCGAAGACGTGGACATCGGCGCGAAGCCGCTTCCACGTGGCATCCAGGGGCAGCACCACCGCGTGGCTCCACATCCGCGCGTCGAGTCCTCCGAACAGCTCGAGGCTCTCCACGTTCATCGGCACATAGAGCTCGGAGCCGCTCGACTCCGGATACACGCCGCCCACCACCTGGAGGCACGCATCCAGCAGCGCCGGGTGCGCGAAGAACGCGTCGTGGTCCCCGAGCGCGGCGGGCCTCTCGATTCGGGCCAGGACCTGCTCCGACTGTCGGCGCAGCTCGGTGATGCCCTGGAACTCCGCGCCGAAGTCGACCCCGGACTCCCGCGCCCTTCGATAAGGGTCTGGGATGAGCAGCGCGGCCCGCTGCATCGCGAGCACCGCGTCGTAGCCCGCTGACTCACCAGGCGCCTCTCCCTCGAGTGGGGCGAGGAGCGTCGCGGTCGCATGAAGGACCCACTCGCCTTCCGCGTCATCCATCGCGCGACTGAAGATGCGCGCCGTCGCCGTGCCAGCCTCGTCCTTGCTCACCGAGCACTGCACCCTGCGACTGGAGTCTCCAGGGAAGGTCATCGCCGCGAGCAAGGACAGGTTCTCCAACCGCGGCGCCTTCGTGCCGAGCAGTCGCGCGCCCGCGGCCAGCGCCATCTCGACGTAGGCCGTCGCGGGCAACGTCGGAGTCCCGAAGACGCGATGCTGCCCCAGGAAGGCCTGCGACGAAGGACCCAGCGTCGACTCGAACAGCAGCGCGTCCGCCCCGATCACGGCCAGCGGCAGGCGCGCGCCGAGCAGGGGGTGCTCCTCCCGGGTGACGCTCGTGCCCTGAAGCCGCTGCAGCCCCGCGCCCTCTTCCCAGTACCTCTGCCGCTGGAAGGGATACGTGGGGAGCGCCACCTTGCGCCGGGTGAAGCCCGCCTCGAAGGCCGTCCAGTCCACGCGGACGCCTCGGACATACAGCGCCGACAGACTCTCCAACATCTGCTGCCAGCCGCCGTCTTCGGGCCGCAGGCTCGGCAGCCACGCGCACTCCCCTTCCGGAACGCACCGCGCCGCCATGCCGAGCAGCGTCGCCTTGGGCCCCATCTCGATGAACACCCGCACCCCGTCGCGGTACAGGTGCTCCACGCCCTGCGCGAAACGCACCGGGTCTCGGAGCTGGCGGCACCAATAGTCCGGCGTGGTGATGGCGTCCGTGATGGGCTCGCCGGTCATCCCGGAGACCATGGGGATGGCGGGCCGCGTGTAGGAGAGCGTGGAGGCGACGGCCCTGAACTCCGGGAGGATGGCCTCGACCATGACCGAGTGGGCCGCGCGCGGAATGTTCAGGCGGCGCACCTTGAGGCCGCGCGACTCCAGGGCCGAGGCCACCTCCCCCAGCTCGCCAGGGGGACCGGAGACGACCACGTTGTCGGGACCATTGCGCGCGGCGATGGAGCAGCTCCATCCGCCTCGCGCCAGGACCTCGCGCACCTCCGCCTCACCCGTGGAGACCGCGAGGTTTCCTCCCTCTGGGAGCTGATGCATCAGCCGGCCACGGTGGAGCGCCAGCTTCAGTCCGTCCTCGAGGCTGAACACCCCCGCGAGGCACGCCGCCGCCAGCTCTCCCGTGCTGTGTCCGAGCAGGACATCGGGCTGGATGCCCCAGGACATCCACAGCTCGGCCAGCGCGTACTCGAGCGCGAAGAGCACCGGCTGCGCGTAGTCGAACTGGTCGATGGGCGAGTCGTGTCCCGGCTCCGGATAGAGCACGGAGTGGAGCGAGCGTCCCCAGACGTCACGCAGCAGCACATCGAACGCATCGATGCGGCGGCGGAAACCCGGATGCGTCGGATAGAGCTCGCGAGCCGCGCCGACGTACTGCGAGCCCTGCCCCGAGAAGAGGAACGCGACCTTCGGCGACGACCTCGCGTCGAGCACGCCGTGTACCAACCCCGGACGCTCCTCGCTCCTCGCCGCGGCGCCGAGCGAGGCGGCCATGGCACCACGCTCCGAGGCCACCATGGCGAGCCGATGCTCGAAGGCGACTCGCCCCGTGTTCGCGGAGAAGCACACGTCCGCGAGCGACACGTCGGTTCCCTCCAACAGCGCCTGGTACTGGCCCGCGAGCAACCGCAGCGCCGCGTCATTGCGCGCCGAGAGCGTCAGGACATGACGGGGGCGATCCGCGCCGGAGGTTTCGGGCGCCTGTGCCGCGGGAGCCTCTTCCACCACCACATGCGCGTTGGTGCCGCCGATTCCGAAGGAGCTGACTCCGGCGCGGCGCGGGCCGCTCGCCACATTCCACGGCGTGGCCTTGTCGACCACGAAGAACGGGCTGTGCTCGAAGTCGATGCGCGGGTTCGGCGCCTCGAAGTGGAGCGAGGGCGCGAGGGTGCGGTGCTGGAGGGACAGCACGACCTTGATGAGCCCGGCGACTCCCGCCGCGCTGTCCAGGTGCCCGATGTTGCTCTTCACCGAGCCCAGCGCACAGGACCGGGACTCCGCCTGCTCACCGAAGGCCCGGGTCAGCGCCGCGACCTCGATGGGGTCGCCCATGGCGGTCCCCGTCCCGTGCGCCTCGACGTAGGAGATGCTCCGAGGGTCGATGCCGGCGCGCTGGTGCGCCCGGCGGACGACGTCGGATTGCCCTTCGACACCGGGCGCCATGAAGCCGACCTTCCGGTGCCCGTCGTTGTTGATGGCGGAGCCCTTGATGACCGCGAGGACCCGGTCCCCATCGGCGAGCGCTCGCTTCAGGCGCTTGAGCACGACGACGCCGGCGCCGCTTCCAGGGAGGGTGCCGCTGGCCCGGGCATCGAACGGCCGGCAGTGGCCGTCCTTCGAGAAGATGCTGCCCTCTTCGTAGAGGTAGCCGACTTTGTGCGGGACCTTGATGGCCACCCCGCCCGCGAGCGCCATGTCGCAGCGTCCGTCGAGCAGCGCGTCGCAGGCCGTCGACACGGCGACGAGCGACGTCGAGCAGGCCGTCTGGAGGTTCAGGCTCGGACCGCGCAGGTCGAGCTTGTAGGACGTCTGCGTCGCCAGGAAGTCCTTGTCCTGGGACACGAGGTCCTGGAAGAAGCTGAGCGGCCGCGTGAGGTCCGGATACGGATAGCGGTAGTGGCTGACGCTCTTGCCCGCGTAGACACCGACGACGGCGTCGCCCGCGCCAGGTGGGTAGCCCGCGTGTTCGAGCGCCTCCCACGAGCACTCCAGGAACACGCGCTGCTGAGGGTCCAGCGAGCGCGCCTCGCGGGGGGTGAGGGAGAAGAAGTCGGCGTCGAACGCGTCGAAGTCCTCCATCACCGCCGAGGCGCGGACGTAGCGCGGGTCCCGGAACGCCGACTCGCTCACGCCCGCGGCCCGCAGGTCGTCATCGGTGAAGGTGCCGACGGACTCGACGCCATCCACCAGGTTGCGCCAGAACGCATCGAGCGTGGCCGCGCCGGGGAAGCGTCCGCTCATCCCGATGATGGCGATGTCCCGGTCCTCCTGCGTCGGAGGTGCCTCGACGACGGGCGTGGTACGCGCCGCGGTCCCCGGAGCGCCGAGTCGCGCCGCGAGCGAGCGGACCGTCGGGTTCCCGAACAGCTCGACGACGGGGATGGTCAGCGCCAGGGCCTGCTTGATGCGCAGGTGGAGCTGGATGAGGTGCACGGAGTTGGCGCCGAGCTCGAAGAAGTTGGTATCCGGATGGACCGCCGGAATCCCCAGCACGGCCCCGACGGCCTTGGACAGCGCGTCCTGGAGCGCGCGCGTCCCTTCGCCGCCCCCTATCGCCGGGGGCGGCCGCGATGCGGTGTCCTGCTTCGCCTGGGCGACCTCGTCGGGGTGAGGCAACGCCCGGCGGTCCACCTTGGCGTTGCGGGTCAGCGGAAGGGCGTCCAGCACGACATACGTCGCGGGCACCATGTGCTCGGGGAGCACGCGCGAGAGGAACTCGCGGACGCGCCTCGTGTCGAGCTCCCGCGCACCGTCCGCGAGGACGACATATGCGACGAGTCGCTTCTCATGGTGCTCACCGACGGCCCCCACCACGGCGGCGCGGATGTCCGGAGCACGGAGCAGCGCCGCTTCGATTTCTCCGGGCTCGATGCGCTGTCCACGGATGGAGAGCTGGAAGTCGACGCGGCCGAGGAACTCGATGGTGCCATCGGGCAGATACCGGCCGAGATCTCCGGTGCGATAGATGCGCTCGCCCGTGCGAGGGTGGACGGTGAACTTCCGCGAGCCCGCCCCCGCGCCGATGTAGCCCAGGGCCACGCCAATGCCCGCGCAGCACAGCTCGCCGGGGACCCAGACAGGCCGCTCCTCCATCCGTTCGTCCAGCACGTAGTACCGGGTGTTGGCGATGGGCTTGCCGTACGGGATGCTGCGACGACGCTCGTCCGCCTCCTCGACGGGATGGGTGATGTTCCAGAGCGACGTCTCGGTCGGTCCGCCGACGCTCACCACCTTCACACCGCCGAAGCGCGCGCGCAGGCGCCCGGGGAGCGTGACGGCGATCCAGTCGCCCCCCAACATCACGAGCCGCAGCGGACACGCGAGCCGGACGTTGCCTCCCTCGAGGTACGTCAGCAGCATCTCCATCATCGCCGGCACGGTGCTCCAGAGCGTGACGCCGTGACGGGCCATCAGCTCGACCCAATGCGAGGGGTCTCTGCGCCGGGAGGCATCGGGCATCACCACCGTGCCGCCCGCGCTCAGCGTTCCGAAAACGTCGTAGACGGAGAAGTCGTGGTGGAGGGCGCTCAGGGCGATGAGCCGGTCATCCGGCCCGACGCCGTACTTGCGGTTCGTCCACTCGATGGCGTTGACCATCCCCGCGTGCGTGAGCATCGCCCCGTTGGGCTGGCCCGTGGATCCGGACGTGTAGAGGATGTGCGCGAGGTCCTCGGGCCGCTGCGCGGTCGACAACGGCGCGTCGGGGTACTCACCGAAGGCCTCGGGGGTGAGGACCAGCACCTGGACGGACCCGGGCCACGAGTCCCGGGCGAACTTCGGCTGGGTCACCACCCGCTCGACGCCGCCGTTGCGCATCATGAAGGAGCGCCGCTCCAGCGGCAGGCCCGCGTCGATGGGCAGGTACGCGGCGCCCGAGGCCAGGACGCCGAGCACCGCGACGACCTGCTCCCACCCCTTCTCCATCACCACCGCGACCACGTGATTGGGCGCGGCGCCACGCTCGCGCAGCACATGGCCCAGGCGGTTGGCGCGGCGGGCCAGCTCGCCATAGCTCAGCGTGCACCCCTCGGCGACCAGGGCGAGTGCGTCGGGACGCGCGGCGGCGTTCCGGTAGAAGCCCGTGTGGAGCAGCTCACCACTCAGCGGACGGGCCGTGTCGTTGACGCGGGCGATGAGCTCGCGCTGGCGCGGCGGAAGCAGGTCCAGGTCCGCGCGCTCCCAGGCCGCGTCGTCCTCCGCCAATCGGAGGAGCAGCGCGTGGAAGCTGGCGAACATGTCCTCCAGCATCCCGGACGGGAAGAGTTCCTCCGCCACGTCCCAGTTCAGGAAGACGCCGCCCCGCTGGTAGACGATCTGAAGGTCGATCCACACCTGTGGCGTCTGCGTGAGGGCCTCGACGAGCCCGCCGAACGACTCCGCCAGGAAGTCCACCCAATGCGAGTCCCCGCTCCGGGAGTGGGAGGCGAAGCTCGTCATCACCACGGGCATGATGGCGCCGGAGATGCGCCCCTGGGCGCGGAACAGCTCTCGCAGCAGCTCGACGCCGCTCACCTCGCGATGTTCGAGCGCGAGGAGGAGCTGCTCGCGAATCGCCAGCGCGCGCTCGGTGAAGCTGCGCTCCGGATGGTGGTCCACCTCGACCAGCGTGAAGCTGGCGAAGGTGCCGATGATGTCGTTGACCTGGGGGTGGACGGGCAGCCGGTTGAAGTGCGGGACGTTGAGCGTGAAGCGCGGGCCACGGCTCCAGCGGGCGATGACCTCCGCGTACGCGGCCAGCAGCAGCTCGGGTTCGGTCAGCCGGCGTGCACGGGCCCGCTGCTTGAGCCGCTGCCACACCTCCGCGTCCACGCGCGCGAACCAGCGGCGGAAGCGCGGGCGCCGGAGCGTACGGGGGTCCTTCTCCAGCGGGAGGTCGGGCGCGGGGGGAAGGTGCGGGAGGCGTGCGCGCCAGTATTCGAGCGAGCGCGCGTAGCGGGCACCTCGGGCGTGGTGCACAGCGAGCGAGTAGTCCCGATACGACAGCGTGAGAGGCGCGGCGATGGCTTCGGGGTGCCGGTAGAAGTGCACCAGGTCCCGGTAGAGGAGCTGGAAGCTGTACCCATCGATGAAGGTCCCATCGATGCTCATGAAGAGGCGCACGCGGTCGCCGTCGAGCAGGCACGCGCGCAGCTCGAACAGGGGCCACTGGTCGAGCGGGAGCACCTGCTGGGACAGCCGCTCGCGGATGGCGACGATGCGTGCCTCGGCCGCCTCCTGGCCGCGCCCGCGCAGGTCCTCGACGGGCAGGTGGTAGCGAGGGACGGAGGGGAGGATCTGCTGTTGGAAGCCCGGGGCCTCCACGGCGCGCAGCATCTCGTGTCGGTCTACGACCCGGTTCCACGCCTCCTCGAAGCGCGCGAGGTCGAGCGCGGGGCAGTCGAGCTCGTTGTACGCGTGCATCGACGCGTTCATCTCCAGCTCGGCCTGTCGGCCCACGCTGTAGGCCTGCTGGAGCTCGGTCATCGGGAACGGCAGGTGCCGCTCCTCGGGCCGAGGAACCACCTCCAAGGGAGTGCCTGACAGAGGCTCGTCCCGCTCCGACAGGAGTGCGCGGAGCGCCGCCTTGTGCTCCATGAGCTGTTCGCGCAGGTGCGGGGGAAGCACCCCGTCCGGCGCGTCGACGGCCAGGTGCTCGCCGTCCACGCTCAGCGTGATGCCGTGAGCGGCCAGCGACTGGAGGAGCTCCGCCAGCGTCATAGGAGGACCCGCTTGGTATCGGTGCGCACCGAGGACACTCCGCCCATCACACTGGCGACGGCGAGCTTCTCCAGCAGCTCGGCCGCCACCTGCCCGATGGAGCCGTCATCCACGAAGCGCTTGAGGGGCAGCCCCACCTCGAGCTCGCCCAGGACCAGGTCGCGCAGCTCCAGCGCCATGATGGAATCGAGGCCCAGCGACTCGAACGAATCCGTCGCCGCGAGACGCTCGGGAGCCAGTCGGCAGACCTGGGCCACCATGTCCTTCAGCCGGGCCTCCATCATCTGGGAGCGCGCGGAGCCCTCCAGCGAGAGCAGCACCTCGCGGAGCTTGCGCGGCTCAGCCTCCGCGGCGGGCGCGTGGACCCGGGGACGGAACAGGGACGAGCGCGCCACGGATGGGTGACTGCGTGCCCAGCGCTCCGCATCGAAGCGGGCGATGGCGCGGACCACGGGGGAGTCCGCGAGCGTGAGGGCCATGGCGGACAGCGCGGCGTCGACGGACATGGGCTCCATGCCGTGCTCGGCGAGTCGGGCACCGCGCCTGGCGTCCGCAGCGGCCATGCCGACCTCCGCCCAGCTTCCCCACTGGAGGCTGATGGCGGGCAGCCCCCGTGCGCGACGAAGGTGGGCCAGCGCATCGAGGAAGGCGTTCGCCGCGGCGTAGTTGGCCTGCCCCGGAGCGCCCAGCAACGAGGCGGTCGATGAGAACAGGACGAACTGCTCCAGCGAGTCATCCGTGGCCAGTGTGTGGAGGTTCCAGGCGCCGTCCACCTTGGGGCCCATGACGCGGTCGAAGCTCCGGGGCTCCAGTTGGAGCAGGGAGCCGTCGGCCAGCACACCCGCGCAATGGAAGAGCCCGCCGAGGGGAGGTCCTCCACTGCGCACCGAGCGCAACAGGTCCGCGACCGCCTCGGACTGGCTCACATCGACGGAGAAGACGTCCACCCGCGCTCCCGTGGCGCGCATGGGAGCCAGGGCCCGACGCGTCTCCGGCGTCTCTCCCATCCGGCCGCAGAGCGCGAGGTGACGCGCGCCGTGGTCCACCAGCCAGGAGGCCAACCTGAGCCCGATGCCGCCGAGCCCGCCCGTGATGAGGTACGTGCGGTCCGCTCGCGGACGGAACGGCTTCGTGGAGGGACGACGTCCTTGGGTGAGCGTCGGGACCAGCCGTCTGTCTCCGCGCAGCGCGACCTCGTCGTCCTCCGCGCCGGGCGAGGAGGAGCGACGGAGCTCGTCCACGAGCAACCGCGACGAATCCACCCCCGACGCGGAGTCGACGTCGATGCGGAGGCACCGCAGCTCGGGGTGCTCGTAGGCGATGACCCGCCCGAGCCCCCAGAGGGGGGCGCCCAGGAGAGACACCGACTCCGAGCCTCCGCCCACGGCCTGCGAGCCTCGGGTGATGAGGTACAGCCGAGGGGGCCTCTCCAGCGTCGCGCGGGCCAGGGCCTGAACGAGCGAGGTCAGGGCGACGGCCTGGGCCCGGACATCACGGGGCAAGGACTCGGGGTTTCCGGCGCGAGCCAGGAAGAGCACTCCGCGAAGCGGCTGGTCAGCGGAGCAAAGCTCGCGCAGCAACATCGAGAAGGACGCGACCTGGGTGAAGTCGAGACGATGGTCGCGAGCCGACACGCGCTCGAAGGCAGCACCTGGACGCGCCAGCACCACTTCGCCTCCCGCATCGGCCAGTGCATCACGGAGCGACTGGGTGGCCTCCGGTTCCTCGGAGACGATGAGCCAGGTGCCATCCAGTCGGGCCTGCGCGTGCTCCGACTCACGAGGGCTCCACGAGAGTTCGTGAAACAACTCCGCACCCGCGGCGGCATCTTCGACCACCACGGGCGCGATCTCGCCGTCCCACCAGAAGCGCTCGCGCTGCCACGGGTAGGTCGGAGCGACGACCTTCCTCCCCTCCGGGAAGAGGTGCTCGAAGCGGAGAGGGACTCCAGCACAGTAGAGCCTCGCGGCGAGGGTCAGCAGCTCCTGACGGGTCCCCAAGCCGGCCTGCAGCACGAGCACGTCCCGGCCCCGGCGCTGCGCTGCCGCTTCCAACGCTTCGCCGAGAGAGGCCTCACACGCCAGCGACAGGTAGACGGAGGCGCTCCGCTCCATCAACTGTTCGGCGGACAGGTCCACGTCGGGAGCATCCCGGTTCGCCAGGTCGCCAGCTGTCCCGTTTGCTCCCGCGTCCAGCCACGCCTCCTCTCGGAAGGACAGGAAGGCGCACTTCGCCGGACGGACAGGAAGCGAGCCAGGCGGGAGAAGCCCCAGGACGCTCCGGAGCGCCTCCTCCACGGTGAGCAGGCCCGCGATGACGGCGGCGGAGATTGAACCCACGCCATGACCGGCGACAGCGGACGGCTCGACGCCAAAGGCGCGCCACATCTCCGCCAGGGCGAGCTGACAGATGAGGAGGAGCGCTGCATCCCCCTCGTGCCCACCCACCGGCTGGAACACCGACTCACCCTGCGTTCTGCCGACGAGGCCATCGCGGCTCTCGCCATGGGGACGGCGCGCAGCCACCTCGTCGCGCCCCTGCGCGAGCACCGAATCGCCCGCCTCGCCGACGAAGCCATCGCGC
This sequence comes from Myxococcus sp. MH1, assembly GCF_059738865.1. Lineage (NCBI taxonomy): Bacteria > Pseudomonadati > Myxococcota > Myxococcia > Myxococcales > Myxococcaceae > Myxococcus > Myxococcus sp. MH1. Next base: position 6,099,337 of record NZ_AP026947.1, read on the forward strand.
CCGTCGATAGGGCGAAGGCGTGCAGCCGCCTTCGTGCGCTCCTGCTCGGCCACCGACTCGCCCGCCACCTCGTGGGCGAGGCCGTCGCGTTGGTCGGCGGAGCGCAGGTGCCCGGCCTCACGCTCACGCGCAAGTTCGAACACGGACACGCCCGCCACCTGCCGGAAGACGCCGTCGAGCTGCTCGACGTGGCGAAGGAATGCCTGCTCCTGGCCACGCTCCGCGCGCATGCGCCCACGGGCCGCGGAGACGTCATCTCCCAACACGAAGACCACGCCACGTCCGCCCGAGCCCTTGAGCCGCCCCTGGAACGCCCCCTCCCCCTCACGCCCCTCCGAAGCGCGGCGCAGCAGCGCCTGCAGCTCCTCGCGCGTCCTGGCAACCAAGGCGAGGCGCCGCTCGTGGTGCGCACGTCCCGCCCCCGCCGTGAAGCATGCATCCCGGAGGTTCATCCCCGGCAACTGACGCGACCACGCTCCAGCCAACTCCCTCAGCGCGGCCTCGCCACGCGCCGAGAGCGGCAACAGGTAGGGCCCCACATCCGGAGCGGCAGCCACCGTCTCCCGATGCGCTTCGAGCAGCGCATGAGCATTCACCCCGCTCATCCCGAACGAGCTCACGGCGACCCGATGCGGACGACCCAGCTCCGGGAGGGACCTGCGCTCGCGGACCACTTCGAGACCGGAGCATTCCCAGGTGAACTCGGGCGTCGGGTGCTCGAAGTGCACAGCGGGCGGGACCTCCCCCGTCTGCAGGACCGTCACCGCCTTGATGATCCCCGCGATTCCCGCCGCCGCTTCGGTGTGACCGATGTTCGGTTTGACAGAGCCGATCCACAGCGGCCGCGCCGAGCCCCGCCCACGCCCGTAGACCCTGGCAATCCCCTCCAGCTCGATGGGGTCTCCGAGCCGGGTCCCCGTCCCATGGGCCTCCAGGTAGTCCACCTGCCCCGCCTCGAGTCCCGCGCGCTCCAGCGCGAGCCGATACAGCGACTCCTGCGCTCGGACATTGGGCACCGTCAGCCCACCGCTCGCGCCATCATGGTTCGTCGCCGTGGCTCGAATCGTCGCGAGGATTCGATCTCCATCCCGGACGGCGTCCCGCTGCCGCTTCAGGATGATCACGCCACATCCCTCCCCCTGCACCATCCCGTCCGCGTCACGGTCGAAGGCGCGGCAGGTCTGGCGAGGAGAGAGCGCCCCCGCCTTGGCCAGGAACACACTCAGATGCGGCGCCAGGAGGAGCTTCACGCCGCCCGCGATGGCCACCGTCGACTCGCCCGCGCGCAGGCTCTGGCAGGCCAGATGCACCGCGACCAGCGAGGACGAGCAAGCCGTGTCCACGGCCATGCAGGGCCCCTCCAGGCCCAGCAGATACGAGAGGCGCCCGGCGACATAGCTCGCGTCCACGCCCGTCGAGTAGTGCGCGTCGACGCGCTCCAACCCACCGTCCGCGATCAGCGCGTAATCCCGAGCGTGGATGCCGGCGAACACGCCTGTCCGCGTCCCCGCGAGCCGGTGCGGCGAGAGCCCCGCGTCCTCGAGCGCCTCCCAGCTCACCTCCAGGAAGAAGCGCTGCTGCGGGTCCATCCCCTCCGCCTCCCGTCGGGAGATGCGGAAGAACTCCGCGTCGAACCGGTCGACGCCTTCCACGAACGCCGCCCGGCGCATCGTCGTCCTGCCAGGCGCGGACGGCTCAGCGTCATGAGCGCCCCGCAGCGCTCGACGCTCAGCGGGGACGTCCGTCACCGCGACACCCGAACTCCAGAGCAGCTCACGGAAACGTGCGGGATTCGAGGCTCCGCCTGGAAACCGACAGCCCATCCCGATGATGGCGATGGCGCCGTCGTCAGCCCGGGCGACAGCCCCGAGCTTGCGCTGGAGCTTCTCGATGGTCAGCAAGGCCTGCTGCAGCGGCGTCAACTCCACGCCCGCACGGTCCTCGCGGCTCATCCCTCCACCTCCTCGTGGTCGAGCTCCGCGAGCTTCCGCGCAATCAGCTCGCGGGCCTGCGCCTCCGACAACCCGGAGATGCGCTCCACCAGCCCCGCGTCCTCGTCAGACGCCCGAGCGCCCCCCGCCCGCGAATCCAGGAGCCCCTGCAGGCCCGTCGCCAGCGAGTCCAACCGTGGATGCTCGAAGAGGAAGGTCGTCGCCACCGCCACGCCCAGCTCCCGCGTCAGCCGACCCGAGAGCATCACCAGGGACACCGAGCTCATTCCCAGCTCGAACAGCGTCCGCCCTCGCCAGTCCAGCTCCGCGGGCTCCACCTCCAGCACCGCCGCCACCTGCCCCTGGAGGAGCTCCAGCAGCCGGGCCTCGCGCGCTGGTGTGGTTCCCTCCCGGAAGTCCATTCCCGTGGCCGTCCTGGGCACGGGCGCCTCGGCGGACTCCGGCCTCGAACGCGAGGGAGCACGAGACACCACCTCGGGCGAAAGCCACTCCGGCCACAAACGCTGTCTCTGAAAGGGATAGGCCGGAAGACTCACACATCGTCCTTCGAGCCCTGGGAAGGCCTCGCGGCAAACCCTGCCTTTCTCCAGATAGGTCCGCGCCGCCTCGACCCAGTGGCTCGGCAGGCCCTCCTCCACCCAGAGGGTCTGTTCCGGAGAACCGATGAATGCCTTCAGCATTCGCATCAATCCTTCCCGCCCCCCGGCGAGCATCGCGGCACGATGGCGATGGTGCTGCCGCTTGAACATCGCGGTAAAACAGACATCCCCGAGCCGGACAGCAGAGTCTGCGTTCTCCGAAAGGAAATCCAGAACCTGCTGGGACTGCTGCCTGAGTGCCTCCGGGGTCAGCGCGGAGAGCACCAGGAGGTGGTTCGACGAGATGGCCGCAAGCCCTTGCATGAGAGGAAATTCCGGGACGGACTCCAGGACGACAAAGGCATTGGACCCACCCAGGGAGGTAGACACGACGCCAGCGCGTGCGGGTCGACCTGCCCCGCGGTCTGACCAGGCCTCCAGGCTTGACTGGATTTGCAGCCCCAGCTCGTCGAAAGCGAGTGTGGGATTAGGGGAATCCACATGAATCGTCGGTGGTAGGGTGCGGTGGTACAGCGACAGGCAGACCTTGATGAGCTGCGCGATGCCAGCCGCCGCCCCCAGATAGCCCAGGTTGTTGCTGATCGCGCCCAGCCGGCAGGGCTCCGAGCGCGCGCCACCCAGCGCCTCGGCGATGGCGATGGCCTCCGCCGCGTCGCCCTTGAGGAAGGCCGAGCCGTGCAGCTCCACGTAGTCCAGGCTGGCGGCCTCCACGCCGCCCCGTGAGCAGGCCTGACGGATGACGTCCGTCTGCGCCTCGATGCTGGGCGCCATGATCCACTCGTTCCGGCCGTTGTGGTTCACGGCGCTGCCGCGGATCACCGCGTACACGCGATCAGTCGGGTCCACCCGGGACAGCGGCTTGAGGACGAGCATCCCGGCGCCCTCGCCACGGATGTAGCCATCCGCTCCGGCATCCAGGGTCCGGCACTCCCCGCGCGCCGACAGCACCCCGGCCTGGGAGAGCATGATGCTGCTGTCCGGAGAGAGCATCAGCTCCACACCACCTGCGAGCGCGCAGTCCACTTCTCCCAACATCAGACTTCTACAGGCCTCATGTACGGCCGTCGTCGACGAGGCGCAGCCCACGCTGGAGCAGGTGCTGGGCCCCCGGAGGTCGAACGCATGGGAGATGCGATTGGCCGCGAAGGACGGTGTGGACCCCAGCACGGAATACCCATCCAGCGCCCCCCAGTCCCGCGCCAGCATCCGCTGGAAGTCATTGAAGTTGACCCCGACGAAGACCCCGGTGCGGCTGCCTCGGAGGGAATCCAGGGGGATGCCCGCGTCCTCCAGCGCGTGCCACGCGCACTCGAACAGCACGCGGTGCTGGGGATCCATCTGCCGCAGCTCCCGCTTCGACAGACGGAAGGCCTGGGGATCCGCCGATGCGACGTCCTCCAGCAGTCCAGCGCGCCAGTGGCGCACCTTCCCCGGAGTGGCCGGGGTGGGGTCATGGAGCAAGCCCTTCTCCCAGCGGGAGGTCGGGATCTCTCGGGTGGCGTCCAATCCCTCGCACAGAAGCCTCCACAGGCTCCGCGGACACTCGGCCCCAGGAAATCGAAGGCCGATGCCCACGACAGCGATTGCCTCGTGTCGCATTGCACAAACCCTTAACGCACCCGGAATCTCCAGGTCAAACATTGCGAATCACATACCAGACAATCAAAACAGACCCAACCCGGCACACATGCAAGCCAAGGCAACCCGGGGGATTCTTGACGATTCACACACACCAGGGTGAAAGTCTTCAGACGCCCACGAATCTCACGGCGCGGCTGGCCCATCAACCCCTGACGACTCAGGACCGCATGGACTTCAGCTTTTCGAGTGAACAGGTGGAGCTGTACGACAGCGCTCTGTCGTTCGCGAAGTCGGAGTTGAGCGCGGAGGCCAGCGGCCATGAGGGATTCCCGAGGGACCTTTGGCGCCGATGCGGTGAGTTCGGCTTCCTGGGCCTGCCCGTGCCCGAGCACCACGGAGGGCTCGGGCTGGACACGTTGACGACGGCGCGGGTGATGGAGGCGCTGGGACGCGGATGCGCGGACACGGGGCTGGTCTTCTCCGTGGGGGCGCACCTGTTCGCGTGCGTGCTGCCGGTGCTGGAGTGCGGCGACGAGGCGCAGAAGCAGCGCTACCTCCCCCGGTTGTGCGCGGGAGCGTGGGTGGGCGCCAACGCCATCTCGGAGCCGGAGGCGGGCTCGGACGTCTTCGCGCTCAAGACGCGGGCGGTGCGCGACGGCCACGACTACGTGCTCGATGGGAGCAAGAGCTACGTCACCAACGGGCCGGTCGCCGACGTGTTCCTGGTGTACGCCGTCACCTCGCCCTCACACGGCTACATGGGCTTGAGCGCCTTCCTCATCGAGAAGGACACGCCGGGGCTCTCGGTGGGACGGCCCTTCCAGAAGATGGGCCTGTCCACCTCCCCCATCGCCCCGCTCTATCTGGAGAGCTGTCGGGTGCCCGCCTCCGCGCGGCTCGGGGAGGAAGGCCAGGGCGCGCCGATGTTCAAGCGCTCGATGCAGTGGGAGCGGGCGTGTCTGTTCGGCGCCTATGTCGGGTTGATGGAGCGGGTGCTGGAGCAGACGGTGGACTTCGCCCGACAGCGCAAGCAGTTCAAGCGGGCGATCGGAAAGAACCAGGCCATCTCCCATCGGCTGGCGGACATGAAGCAGCGGCTCGATGCGGCGCGACTGCTCCTGTACCGGGCCTGCTGGCTGATGGACCGCGGGCAGGACGCGGCGATGGAGGTGTCCCTCGCCAAGCTGGCCATCAGTGAGGGGGCGATCCAATGCGGCCTGGATGCCATCCAGATCCACGGAGGCCTGGGCTACGTGGCCGAGGTGGGCATCGAGCGCGTGCTGCGTGACGCCATTCCCAGCGCCCTCTTCTCCGGCACCTCGGAGATGCAACGCGACATCATCGCCAGTCACCTGGGCCTATGACGCTCGACCAGATTGTCATGCGCGCCGCGGCGCGGAACCCCGGGGCCATCGCCGTCAGGGGTCCCGATGAAATCCTCACGTACGGACAGCTCGACGCGCTCGCCAACCAGGTGGCGCGGGTCCTCCAGGAGCTGGGGGTCCAGCGCGGCGACCGGGTAGGCCTGTGGACCGAGAAGTCGGCGCGAGCAGTGGCCGCCATGCAGGGCATCGCGCGGCTGGGCGCCGCCTATGTCCCGTTGGATCCACTGAACCCGGCCGCGCGCACGCGGCTCATTCTCGACGACTGCCGCATCGACGTGGTGGTGACCAGCGCCGCACGTGCATCCGAGCTGCGCAACGGGGGCCTCGACCGTCTGCGCTTCCTGCTGGTGGACGACACGGGTCCTGCGCGCGCATGGACGAACCTGGGCAACGTCTCCCCGGAGTCGCTGCCGGGGCATGGCCTGGACGACCACGCGCTGGCCTACATCCTCTACACCTCCGGCTCCACGGGCACGCCCAAGGGCGTGTGCATCAGCCAGCGCAACGCCCTGGCCTTCATCGAGTGGAGCCATGCGCTGCTGGGCACCACGCCGGAGGACCGCTTCAGCAACCACGCGCCGTTCTTCTTCGACCTCTCGGTGCTGGACCTCTATGCGGCGTTCCTCGGGGGCGCCTCCGTCACGCTCATCCCGGAGGCGCTGGCCTTCACGCCGAAGAAGCTGGTGGAGCTGGTGCTGCGCGAGCGGTTCACCGTCTGGTACTCGGTGCCCTCCGCGCTCATCCTGATGATGTCGGAGGGAGGACTGCTGGAGCACGAAGACCTCCCGTTCCGGACGGTGCTGTTCGCGGGCGAGCCCTTCCCCATCCGCCACCTGCGCCCACTGAGAGAGCGCCTCGCCACCGCGCGGTTCTTCAACCTGTACGGTCCCACGGAGACGAACGTCTGCACCGCCTACGAAGTGGGCGACATCGCCCCCGAGCGCACCGAGCCGGTGCCCATCGGACATGCGAGCTGTGGTAACCGCGTCTGGCTGGCGGACGAAGCGACGCAGCCGGGCGTCGGAGAGCTGATGGTGGAGGGGCCCACGGTGATGCTGGGATACTGGGGTCAGCCGCCACAGGAGGCGCGGCCCTACGCGACGGGGGACCTCTGCCGTCAGCTTCCGGATGGCGGGTTCGAGTACCTCGGTCGCCGCGACAACATGCTGAAGGTGCGAGGGCGGCGCATCGAGCCGGGCGAAATCGAGACGGCGCTGCTGACCCATCCAGCAGTGCGGGAGGCAGGGGTCGTCACCACCGAGTCCGGCCTGGACGCGCGACTGGTGGCCTTCGTCGTGGCCGTCGACGGCACGAAGCCCACCCTCCTCCAGCTCAAGAAGCACTGCGCCGAGCGACTGCCCCGGTACATGATCATCGACGAGCTCCGCGTGCTGGCGGAGCTGCCAAGGACCCAGAACGGCAAGCTCGACCGGCGAGCGCTCCGCGACCTGGCGCCGCGGCGCACTTGACGGAGCTCACCCCTCCCGCAGCACCTCACCCAACCTGCGCACCGCCTCGGTGATCCGCTCCGGCGCGCAGGCGGAGAAGTTCAACCGCAGGCCATGCGACGCCGAGCGTCCACCGCTCACCGCGAAGGCCTGTCCCGGCAGGTACGCCACCTGCTGCGTCTCCAGCGCGCGTGACAGCAACACCGTGCTGTCCATCCCCTCGGGCAGCTCCACCCAGACGAACATCCCGCTCGTGGGCGTCGTCCACGTCGCCCCTGTGGGCAGCTGCGTCTCCAGCGCCTTCAGCAACGTGTCCCGCCGCAGCCGGTACTCCCGCCGCAGCGTCGCCAGATGTCCCTCCAATCGCCCCGACTGGAGGAACGCCAGCACCATCCGCTGCGGGAAGGTCGTCGTGTCGATGTCGCTCGCCTCCTTCACCGTCGCCAGCCGGAACACCATCCACTCCGGCACCACCACCCAGCCCACCCGCAGCGCCGGCGCGAGGATCTTCGAGAACGAGCCGACGTAGAACACCCACTCCGACTCCCACGCCTTCACCGGTGCGAGCGCCCCGCCCTCCTCGTAGTGCAGGAACCCATACGCATCATCCTCGATGACCGGCATCCGGTACTCGCGCGCCAGCCCCGCCAGCCGCTCCCGAGCCTCCCGCGCGAGGCTCGTCCCCAGCGGGTTGTGCCCGTCGCTCATCGTGTAGAACAGCGCCGGCCGCTCACCCGCCGCGAGCAGCGCCTCCATCCCATCCAGGTCCAACCCCGTGCGTGCATCCCGCCGCACCGGAACCCGACGCACGTCGTAGGGCGCGAGCACCTGCTGGAACCCCGAATACACCCGGTCCTCCAACAACACGCTCCGCCCCGGCTCCAACAAGAGCCGCGCGAGCAGGTTCATCCCCTGCTGCGCCCCCGTCGTCAGGAACACCTGCGCCGGCGAGCACCGCACGCCCCGCTTCGCCATCAGCGCCACCACCTGCTCGCGCAACGGCTCCAGCGTCGCCGAGTACTGCAACGCCTGCCCCTGCTCCGCCAGCACCCGCGCCGCCGCCTCCGCCATCCCCTCCGTCGGGAACAGCTCCGCCGCCGGCAACCCCAGGGCCAACGAGTACACCCCCGGCCGCGTGATCTTCTGCAACATGTCCTGGATGGCGGACGGCCCCAGCCCCCGCGCCCACGACGCCACCGGCAACTCGGCCACACTCGACGGAGCCTTCACGATGTCTCCACGTGATGACGCGCAAAACCTGCGCACTCTTGAAACTCCGCCGCAATCGTAGCGCACGGGAAAGCCGAGCGAGCAGGAAGCCACACCCGGAAGACACACCCCGCGTGGGCCCGGAGCCCTACTCGCGCTCGGCGGGCGGCCAGCCGTCACCTGGGGCTTCCCAGTCTCCGAGCCCTCCTCGATAATCGAAGCTCGCCTGGAGAACCGATGCTGGACCGACCGATGTACCTCAAGCCCAACGTGGCGATCGAGCCGCTGTACAACCAGTGGTACGCGTGGTGGTACCTGCTCTCGCCGGCCACCGCGCCCCTGTTCGTCACGAACCTGCACCAGAAGCTGATGCAGTCCTTCGTCGCGAACCCGGACGTGCACGTGGCCGCGCTGAAGAACCCCATGTTGATGGGCGGCCCCTTCATCAACCACCCCACGGCCAAGGCCCCTCGCGTGAAGGAGCTCCTGGAGCGCACGCAGAAGGAGCAGGCCCACATGCTCGCCTACACCAAGGCGGTGGGCGAGCTGGAGCAGCTGCTCGCGCCCAACAACGGCGGCTCGCTCGAGGCGCTCTACGCCAAGGTGCCCGACCTGCTGCGCGGCTACGTGGAGCTCACGTACGACCTGAGCAACCGCGCCAGCGCCCGCTTCATCGAGCCCCTGCTCTACAAGAGCCGCTTCTACCAGGAGTCCTCGCAGAGCGTGACGCTGTCCCAGGTGGACGGCGACTGGCGCCCGTACATCTTCAGCACGCCGCGCCTGGAGGAGGACACGCCCATCTGGCTCAACGTGCCCTTCCGTCACGAGGGCCTGGACGCGCTGTTCCGCATGCGCCACACGCCGGGCTCCCCGGGCCAGGTGGCGGAGATGCTCGGCGTGCCGTCCAAGGCCGCCGCCGCGTTCGCGGACCTGTTCACCGACGTGGTGCCGCGCAAGGCCGCCCGCTATGACGGCGAGGGCGTGCGCGTGCGCTACTTCGGCCATGCCTGCGTGCTGCTGGAGACCCGGGAGGTGAGCATCCTCACCGACCCCGTCATCAGCTACGAGTTCCCCACGGACCTGCCGCGCTACACCCACGCGGACCTGCCCGAGCACGTGGACTACGTGGTCATCACCCACGGACACGCCGACCACCTGATGATGGAGACGCTCATCCAGCTGCGTCACCGCGTGGGCACCATCATCGTCCCGCGCAACAACGGCAACTCGCTGGCGGACCCCTCGCTGCGGCTGATGCTCCAGGCCACGGGCTTCAAGAACGTGGTGGAGATCGACGACCTGCAGGAGATTCAAATCCCCGGCGGCTCCATCACCGGCCTGCCCTTCATCGGCGAGCACAGTGACCTGGCCATCCAGGCGAAGACGGCGCACCTGGTGCGGCTGGGCGGCAAGTCCATCCTGATGGCGGCGGACTCCAACGCGCTCGAGCCGCGGATGTACCAGCACCTGCGCGAAATCATCGGGCCCATCGACATCCTCTTCCTCGGCATGGAGTGCGAGGGCGGCCCGATGAGCTGGATGTACGGCCCGCTGCTCACCAACCCGCTGCCCCGGAAGATGGACCAGGCCCGGCGCCTCAACGGCTCCGACTGCGCCCGCGCGTCGGAGATCTCCAACTACCTGACGCCCAAGGAGGTCTACGTCTACGCCATGGGTCAGGAGCCCTGGCTGCGCCACGTGATGATCCTCGTCTACGACGAGACGGCGCCCCAGCTCATCGAGTCCAACAAGTACCTGGAGCACTGCCGCGCCAAGGGCATCCAGGCCGAGCGCCCGTACGTGCGCATGGAGCGCGTGCTCTAGCGAGCGCTCACGCGGCGCGGGGTGACAGGTGGCCCCGCGCCCGGAGCGCGTCCAGCACGCGCTCCACCCCCGCCTCCACCGGCTCCGTCGCCGAGCGGACCGTGACGTCCGGCGACTCCGGGGCCTCGTAGGGGTCCGAGACGCCGGTGAAGTGCGGCAGCTCCCCCGCCAGCGCCTTCTTGTAGAGCCCCTTCACGTCGCGGGTGATGAGCGCGTCCAGGGGCGCCTCGATGTAGACCTCCACGAAGTCCACCTGGGCCTCCGCCGCCAGCGCGCGCACCTCCGCGCGAGAGCGCTGGTACGGGGAGATGGCCGCGACGATGACGCCCACGCCGTGCCGCGCGAGCAGCCGCGCCACATGGCCGATGCGCCGCGCGTTCTCCTCGCGGTCCTCGCGCGAGAAGCCCAGGCCCCGCGTCAGCCACGTGCGCACCTCGTCGCCGTCCAGCACCTCCACGGCGCGCTCGGGGGAGAGCCGCTCGCGCAGCGCCCGCGACAGCGTGCTCTTGCCCGCGCCCGACATGCCCGTCAGCCAGAGGATGAAGCCCCGCCGGTTCATGCGCACCTCACACGGCGGGGCCGTTGATCATCCCGGCCCCCACCGTCGCGTTCGTCGCTTCGTCGATGAGGATGAAGCTGCCCGTGTGCCGGTTGTCGCGGTACGCGTCGAAGAACAACGGCGCCGTGGTGCGCAGCGTCACCCGGCCAATCTCGTTGAGCGCCAGCCGGGGACTCTGCTCGTCGCGGCTGAGCGTGTTGATGTCCAGCCGGTAGTGCAGCTGCTTCACCTGCGCGCGCACCGAGCGCGTGGTGTGCTTGAGCGCCAGCCGCGAGCCCGTCTGCAGCGACACGCCCTCCGCCAGCCAGCACACCATCGCGTCCAGGTCCTGCCCCACGTGCGGCGGGTTGCCCGGACGGCACAGCAGGTCGCCCCGGCTGATGTCCAGCTCGTCCGCCAGCGACACATTCACGGACATGGGCGGGAACGCCTGCGCCACCTCCCGCCCCGCCAGGTCCAGCGAGCGGATGCGCGTGGTGAACCCGGAGGGCAGCGCCATCAGCTCGTCGCCGGGCTTGAGCACCCCGCCCAGCACCTGCCCCGCGTACGCGCGGTAGTCCGGGAACCTCGACGACATGGGCCGGATGACCGTCTGCACGGGGAAGCGCACGTGGATGAGGTTGCGGTCCGACGCGATGTGCACGTTCTCCAGGTGGTGCAACAGCGTCGGCCCCTGATACCAGGGCATCTTCTCCGAGCGCGTCACCACGTTGTCCCCGCCCAGCGCGGAGATGGGGATGAACGTCAGGTCCGTCACGTCCAGCTTCATGGAGAACTGGCGGAACTCCTCGCGGATGGCCTCGAAGACGGCCGCGTCGAAGCCCACCAGGTCCATCTTGTTCACGCACAGCACCAGGTGCGGCACGCGCAAGAGCGACGCGAGGAACGCGTGGCGCCGCGTCTGCTCCAGCACGCCCTTGCGCGCGTCCACCAGGATGAGCGCCAGGTCCGCCGTGGACGCCCCCGTCACCATGTTGCGCGTGTACTGCAGGTGCCCGGGCGTGTCCGCGATGATGAACTTGCGGCAGGCCGTGGCGAAGTAGCGGTACGCCACGTCGATGGTGATGCCCTGCTCGCGCTCGGCCTTGAGCCCGTCCAACAGCAGCGCCAGGTTGACGTACTCGTCCCCGCGCGCGCGGCTGGTGCGCTCCACCGCGGCCAGCTGGTCCTCGAGAATCGAGCGCGTGTCGTGGAGCAGCCTGCCGATGAGGGTGCTCTTGCCGTCGTCGACGGAGCCCGCGGTCGCGAAGCGTAGCAGTTCCACTAGAAGTACCCCTCACGCTTGCGGTCTTCCATCGCCGTCTCGCTGAACTTGTCGTCCGCGCGGCTCGCGCCCCGCTCCGTGACGCGCGAGGCGGCGATCTCCGAGATGACGTCCTCCACCTTCACCGCCTCCGACTCCACGCACGCGGTGCACGTCATGTCGCCCACCGTGCGGAAGCGCACCGCCGCCGTCGTCACCTCCTCGCCCGGGAGCAGCGGCAGGTACGGGGACCACGCCATCAACATGCCGTCCCGACGGAACACCTCGCGCCGGTGGCTGAAGTAGATGGAGGGCAGCGCCACACCTTCGCGGGCGATGTACTGCCACACGTCCAGCTCCGTCCAGTTGGACAGCGGGAAGACGCGCAGGTGCTCACCCCGGCGGTGGCGGCCGTTGTACAGGCTCCACAGCTCCGGGCGCTGGTGCTTGGGGTCCCACTGGCCGAACTCGTCGCGGAAGGAGAACACCCGCTCCTTCGCGCGCGCCTTCTCCTCGTCCCGGCGCGCGCCGCCGAACACGGCGTTGAGGCGGTGCTTCTCGATGGCCTCCAGGAGCGGCACCGTCTGCGCCCGGTTGCGCGAGGCGCGGGGCCCCTTCTCCTCCGCCACCCGCCCGGCGTCGATGGCCTCCTGCACGGACGCCACCAGCAGCCTCGCGCCCAGCTCGGCCACGCGCGCGTCCCGGTACGCGAGCACCTCCGGGAAGTTGTGCCCGGTGTCCACGTGCATGAGGGGGAATGGCAGCGGCGCGGGCGCGAAGGCCTTCACCGCCAGGTGCAGCATCACCGCGGAGTCCTTGCCGCCGGAGAACAGCAGCACCGGGCTGTCCAGCTCGGCGACCACCTCCCGGATGATGAACACCGACTCCGCCTCGAGGGCGTCCAGGTGCGAAAGCTCGTAGCTCACGAGAGAAAACGCTAGCACGCCTCGCGCGGAGTCCCGCCAGTCCACTCATTCACGAAATACGCGCGTAACAAGGCAGGTATGTACACGGGGTGGAAGTCTTCAGCGGGCTCGAAGTGGCCAGGGCTTGACCCGTTTTCCTCGGCTGTGCGACAGAACCGTACCGTCATGCCCAGTGCGCCCACCTCGAATCCGAACGCCCCCGAACGCTGGTTTCCTTCCCGCAAGCCCCTGCCGGACGCCCGGCTGCGGCTGTTCGCCCTGCCCTTCGCGGGCGGCAGCGCCTCCATCTACAGCGGCTGGCAGGGGGGCCTGCCGCCGGGCGTGGAGCTGTGCGCGGTGCAGCTGCCCGGCCGCGAGCGCCGGTTGATGGAGAAGCCCTTCGACAGCCTGCCCGCGCTGGTGGACACGCTGCTGCCGGTGCTGGCGCCGCTGCTCGACAAGCCCTTCGCCTTCTTCGGCTACAGCATGGGCTCGCGCATCTCCCTGGAGCTCACCCGGCGGCTGCAGGCGCGCAACGGCCCCATGCCCCGCGGGCTGGTGCTGGCCGCGTCCGGCGCCCCACGCGAGTCGGACCGCAAGCCCATCCACCACCTGCCGCAGGAGCAGTTCATCGAGGAGCTGCGCCGCTACGACGGCACGCCCGAAGAGATTCTGCAGCACCGCGAGCTGCTGGAGCTGCTGGTGCCCACGCTGCGCGCGGACTTCGCGCTCGCGTGGTGGGAGAACGGCGTCTCCCCCGTGAAGCTCGACGTGCCCATCTCCGTCATGGGCGGCACCGCGGACAAGCACGTGTCGCTCGCCCGGCTGGAGACGTGGCGCGAGGAGACGCGCAGCCCGGACTTCCGCATCCGTCACTTCGAGGGCGGCCACTTCTTCCTGCGCGCGCAGCAGGCCGCGCTGCTCGCCGCGCTGGGCGAGGACCTCACCCGGTGGATGTCGACCCCGGCGTGAGGCCCCGCGCCGCCTCGAAGCGGGGCGGCGCATCCGACGCCAGCGGGACGGTGAACTGCCAGCGCACACTAAACGGCTGGTCCCACGGCCGCCGCATCGCCACCGCGGCCTGGTGACGCGCGGAAGGGCGCAGCTGCATGAAGCGCCAGGTCTCCGGCGTGTCCTTCATGCGTGCATCGAACGAGATGCGCGGCTCCCTGCCCGCCTCCAGGTGGAAGGCGAACTGGTCCAGCGGCAGGGACAGGCCCGCGCCCCGGGCCTTGATGTAGGACTCCTTGAGCGTCCAGTACTCGAAGAAGCGGCCGCGCTGCTCGCTCTCGGGCAGGGCCTTGAGCGCGGCGACCTCGGGCGCGGCGAAGAAGCTGTCGGCGATCTCCACCGTCTCGCCCTTGCGCTCCGCGTCCTCCACGTCCGCGCCCAGCTCCGCGTCCAGCCCCACCGCCACCAGCGCCATGCCGTCGGTGTGGGACAGGTTGAAGCGCAGCCGGGCACCGTGCTCACCGCGAATCTCCGGCCGCCCGTAGGCGTTGGTCGAGAAGCTCCACGCCGTGGGCGGCACCGGCGCGTAGCGCGACAGCGTCAGGCGCACCAGCGCGTGACTCACCAGGTACTGCTTCTGGTGGCGCTCGAAGCGGAAGCGCTGCTGCTTCTCGCGCTCGGCCGAGTCCAACAGGCCCCAGTACGCGTCCAGGAGGTGCCGCTCCAGGATGCGCTCGGGCTCGACAATCCACACGTGGACTTCGTCCGGACCCAGTTCCAGCGGCGCGACAGTCGACATGCGCCTGCTCTACCACGCCCACCCCACCCCCGCGTAGGCTCCCCAGGTTCAAGGCCGGCCTCGCGCCGGACGGGGGGAGCCACATGGATCCACGCGCCGCGACGAAGAAGCTGGAGACCCTGCGCACGCTTATGGCCGGTCATACCGACGCCAGCGAGGAGCGCCGCATCCTGGACCTGCTCGGTGACGCGACGCCCGCCGAGCTGAACTACCTGTTGGCCAACGTCGACCTGGAGTCGCTCCTGGGCGATCTGGACGACCGGGTCTTCGGCCCGGACCACCACACCGTCCTCATGAAGCTGCTGTGCCGGGAGCGGGCGCAGGATCTGGCGCTGCCCGTGCGCGCCAGCCTGGTGACGGCCATCCAGAGGGGCGGCACGCCCTACACCGCCGAGCAGTGCATCAAGGATTTGTTCCTCGGCGTGCGGGGCCGAGAGCTGACGGCGTTCAAGAACCTGCTCGACGCCGGCAACAACCACCAGGACCTGGAGAAGCTGCTCTTCGACGACGTGGACAACGTGGCGCTGCGCGAGGAGATCCTCGGCCACATCCAGCACGAGGCCCGCCTGGCGCCCAGCGGCGAGAGCAAGGTGCTCAGCGACATCGACGACACCTTCTACGCCAACCTCAAGGACAGCCGGTACCCGCCCAAGACGGTGTACCCGGGCGTGCTCGCCTTCTACGCGGAGCTGGACCGGGGGCCGGGCATCATCCCCGGACGCGAGGGCGACCTCACCTTCGTCACCGCGCGCCCCATGGACCCGCTGGGCGCGGTGGAGAACCTGACGTTCGACAGCCTGCGCAAGCACGGCGTTCCACCGCACGTGGTGCTGTCCGGCAGCCTCACGCACCTCCTGGGCAACTCGCGCATCGCCACGAAGAAGTTCGACAACTTCCTGCGCTACCTGCGCTGCTTCCCCGAGTACAGCTTCGTCTTCGTGGGCGACAGCGGCCAGGGCGACGTGGAGTTCGGCGACCGGATGCTCCAGCACGCGCCGGAGGCGGTGCACGCCGTCTTCATCCACGACGTGGTGGACACCCCGGAGACGACGCGGCGGGCGTGGCTCGACAAGCGCATCCACTTCTTCGACACCTACGTGGGCGCGGCGGTGGACGCGTTCGCGGTGGGCCTCATCTCCCGGGATGGCCTGGCCCGCGTGGCGCTCGCGGCGCGCGAGTCCATGGAGGGCATCGCCTTCACCTCCGCGGCCCAGCGCGACGCGCGCAAGACGGAGCTGTTGCGCGACCTGCAACGCGCGGATGCCTTGACGTCGCCCTCGCCGCCCGCGGCGCACTGACGTCCCGAGGGAGCGTCGGCTGGCGGAAGCGCCCCTCGACGCGGGGGCGGGCCGGCTGACCTGTTCCGGACGGCCGCTGGGGCGCGCGCTCGCGCCGGTGGGCAATCCCCTTCCACCGTCCCTGGGGGCAGTTGGCGCGGGCCCCCGCGTCGCCAACTTTCCCACCGCTCCCTCATGGGGGCCGAGGGGCGGAGCGCCCCCCGTGGCGAGGGAGGGTGGCGTGATGGGGGGCGGGGTCTGATGGAGCTCTTTCCCATCCACCTGCTGTTCATCGTCGTGCTGATGAACCGCTACATCCTGGGGCCGTTCCTGCGCCGCGTGCGGGGCCGGAGCATCGACCAGGTAGACGAGTCGTACCGGCCGCGGGTCGCCATCGTCATCCCCCTCTTCAACGAGGGCCAGGGCATCTTCCAGGCCGTCCGCAGCCTGCTGGAGCAGGACTATCCCCGCGAGCTGCTGCAGATCGTCGTGGTGGACGACTGCTCCAAGGATGACAGCTACGCGTGGGCGATGAAGGCCGCCGAGGGCCACCCCAACGTGCTCGTGATGCGCAACCCGGAGAACCTGGGCAAGCGCAAGGGCATCAACCGGGGCGTGAAGGCCGCGGTGGACGCGGAGATCATCGTCTCGGTGGACTCGGACGTCATCGTGGACCGCGCCGCCGTGCGCCACCTGGTGCGCCGCTTCACGCACTCGCGCATCGCCGCGGTGGGCGGCCGCACCTACGTGACGAACCGCCACCAGAACTGGCTGACGCGCATGGTGGAGATCAAGTTCCACTTCGCCCAGCAGTGGCTCAAGGACCTGGAGCGCAGCTTCCGACAGGTGATGTGCCTGTCGGGCTGCCTCACCGCGTACCGCCGCGACGTGCTGCTGGAGCTGGAGCCCATCCTGGAGGCGCGCGCCATCGCGGGCGTGCCCATCAAGTACGGCGAGGACCGCTTCCTCACGCGGCAGATCGTCAAGCACGACTACGAGACGGTCTACACGCTGGACGCGTTCTGCTTCACCGCCGCGCCGGCGACGCTCGCGGGCTACTTCTCCCAGCAGCTGCGGTGGCGGCGCTCCAACCTGGTGGACCTGCTGGGCGGCCTGTCCCATGCGTGGCGGCTGCACCCGGTCATCACCATCCACTACGTGTCGCAGCTCGCGCTGCTGCTCGCCTACCCCGTCGTCATCGTCCACAACGTCCTGACGGGTGAGTTCATGGACATCCTCGCGTTCCACTTCCTGGTCATCGGCCTCCTGGGAATCATCTACCGGCTGGAGACGCGGCACCTGCCGGAGGAGCGACGGGTGCATGGGGCGTGCTTCCTGCCCATGGCCCTCTTGATGCCGGTGACGTACGCGCTGTTCACGCCGCTGGCGCTGCTGACCCTGGACTCCGGTAGCTGGGAGACGCGGGGCAGTCCCAGCGCCGCGCCGGCCCCCAGTCCCGCGGCCAACCGCGGCGAGCTTCCGACCGACCCCGCTGGTGAGGGCTCTCCATGAACCAACGCGTCGCCAATCGCATCAACGCAGTGGCCGTCTCGCTCTACAAGATGATGGGCTCGGTGTTGCTGGGCCTCATCCTCACGGCCCTCATCTCGTTCCTGTCGGTGCAGGGCTTCTTCCTCCTGAGCCACTCCTGGGCGACGCCGACGGTGATATCGCCCACCGACCCGCAGATCCTCACGCTCAACACCCAGCTCGCCGCGCAGACGTCGTCCCGGGACCATGTGCTCGCGGAGAAGCGCGCGGTGGAGAACCGGATGACGGACGCGCAGCGCACCGTGGCCGCGGAGCGCTCGTTCCAGCAGCGCTTCCTGGTCGCCCTGCGCGGCGAGCGCGCCTCCAAGGACCGCACGGCCAGGCGCCTGGCCACGCTGCGCCGCGAGTACCAGGAGGCGCGCAAGGAGATCCTCGAGTCCAACCGCGCCTACGCGGGCCTGTCCCGCGCGCGCACGGATGCGCTGTATGGCGCCCGGCTCCTGCAGCAGGAAGACAAGCTCACCCTCAACCACCACCTGGCGCAGCTGGCGCAGAGCAACCTGTCACTGGCGCAGACGACGGTGGACCTGGAGACGCGGGTGGAGGGCATCCACCGTGAGATCGCGGGGCTGACGGCGGTGCAGGACGGCACGCCGGACGGGATGACGTCGGACGTGCTGCTGCTGGAGCGGGAGTACACGCACTCGATGCTGGAGCAGGCGCGCGCGGAGGCGACGCTGCGCAGCCTGGAGCACGACGCGAAGGCGCTCGACGACGTGGCCCAGCGCTACGAGGCGCTCATCGCGTCGCTCAAGGCCTCGCCGTACCTGCGCGCCATCGAGAAGGACCTGACGGTGGCCTTCGTGCCGTACGAGAACCTGGGCAACGCGGCGGAGGGCGCGCCCCTGTTCGCCTGCGCCCTGAAGGTCGTCTGGTGCCGCGAGGTGGGCGTGGTGGGGCGGGTGCTGGAGGGCG
Organism: Myxococcus sp. MH1; assembly: GCF_059738865.1. Taxonomy (NCBI): domain Bacteria; kingdom Pseudomonadati; phylum Myxococcota; class Myxococcia; order Myxococcales; family Myxococcaceae; genus Myxococcus; species Myxococcus sp. MH1. Next base: position 6,117,535 of record NZ_AP026947.1, read on the forward strand.
AGGTCTCCATCAAGCACCCCATCCGCCAGCACATGCTGCGCGGGGTGATGGTGGAGCTGAAGCTCACGGACGCCGCGTCGGCCCGGGAGGACCTGCTGCACCTGGGCCGCGCGCCCCTGGTGCTGTGAGCCGCGCGCCCATGACGACACGGTGGAGAAGTCCCATGCGGAAGAGCCTGACTTGCGGCGCGCTGCTGTTGCTCGCCGCGCGAACTCCCGTCTCCTGGGCCCAGTCGACGCCCGAGGCCACCACGCTGGAGGCTCGCTTGGAGGAGCGCTCCGCGGGCTACTGCGACTGGGTCCAGGGGATGGGTGACGCGGAGGCCGCGCTGGAGCTGGCGCCGGAGGTGTTCGGGAGCTTCGGCGCGGTGAACACCGGCGAGGCCGAGGGCGGCACCGCCCTGGGCAAGCCCAAGCTGCGCGTCACCGCGGGCCTGAGCTACGACTTCGTGGGCCTGTACCGCGGACGCACCATCCACCGGCGCGCGGCGGCGGAGTGCCGACGCTACCAGGCGCTCTCGTCGCTCCAGGCGGCGGTGCGCCAGGGCTCGGGGCTGGGCGAGGACTCGGCGCTGGAGGCCCGTGCCCGTGTCCTCCAGGACGCCCTGCCCCGCGCGGAGGCGCTCGTCACCGCGCTGCGCGAGGACCTCAAGCAAGGCCGCGCGACGCTCGAGGAGCTCAACGCCGTCCAGGTGCGGCTGGACCACCTGCGCTCGCTGAGCACGAACACGGCGCTGGCGCGGGAGCGGCTGGCCGCCCGTCCCGCCTTCGCCCGGGGGCAGCGGCTGGAGACGCTGCTGGAGGAGCTCCGGGCGGCCGATGACGCGGTGGAGTCCGCCGCCGGTGGCCTGCGTCGAGCCCGCGCCTGGCAGCTCAGCGTGCGCGGCGGGTACGACGAGGTCTTCGACGTGGACCAGGACGTGCCGCTCTTCGGGCAGGTCATGCTCACGTACGATCTGGGCCACCTGTGGCAGGGCAAGGCGAACGCCCGCGCGCGCGACGGCCGCCGCCGCGCGACGCTGCATGACGTGGAGGGGATGGACCAGCAGGTCTCCGAGCTGTTGGTGGAGCTGCGCTCCCGGCACAGGACGGAGGAGGCCCGGCTGCGCGAGGTCTCCGCGCTGGTGACGGACCTGGAGGGCCAGCTGCGCGACGTGGAGGCGCTGCAGACGCGAGAGATTCGCCGCTTCCGGGACTACCTCCTGTTGGAGCTGGCGAGGCTTCGCGCCGAGCAGGCCTACCTGACGGCCCATGTGGAGGCGCTCACCTCGTTCCTCGGGAACACCCAGCCCTGAGGCGGACCCGCGCGCGCACGTGGCTCCTGGTGACCTGCCTGGGGTCAGGAGCCCTCGCGGCCGCGCCCAGGACGGCGGACAGGCCCTTGCCACCGAGCCAGCTGAAGGTGACGGAGGGGGCGACCCGGCGGCGGCCCGACGGCCGGCTCGACGTGGACGGCGCGCGGCTGCGAGCCATCCTCCCGGGCTCCGACTCCTCGCGGGCCGAGCTGCGCTTCACGCCCCACGCCCCGTCCGAGGAGCAGCGCGCGTTGCAGTCCGGAGCACCGCGCCAGCAGGTGGGCCTCAAGCTGCGCGCCCTGGATGGCTGCAACGTGGTGTACGTGATGTGGCGCTTCACGCCGAAGCCCGGCCTCGTCGTCAACTACAAGCGCAACCCGGACCTGCACCGCAGCGCCGACTGCGGGAACTCAGGCTATGTCACCGTGCGCCCCACCCGCCGTGTCGCGCTCGGCGCGCCCGCCTGGGGACGAGAGCACGTGCTGCGCGTCGAGCTCACCCGCCCCACCTTGCGCGTCTGGGCCGATGACACCCTGGCGTGGGAGGGAGCGCTGCCTGCCGAGGCCTTCTCCTTCGATGGCCCGGTGGGGCTCCGCTCGGACAACGTGCGCCTGACGCTCCAGCTCCGCGTCCCGCCTCCGTAGGCCCCGCGTCGACATTGACCCTGCCGACGCGTGCCAGCGGATCCGCTGCTGCGCGTGTCGACACGACGCGTGATTTCTCTCGCCGCGAAACAGCAATCCCAGACATCCACCCTCCGCGCGCTCGCGGCCCCGCTGAAACACGCTCGTCCGGATTCCAGAATCTGGATCCAGCTCCCAGACAGACACTTCGAGCGTGTGTTTCACGCGGCCTCGAAAACCGACAACCCAGCCGTGAATCCTGTGTTTCACGCTGGCACCCCGGTTGCTTTTTCGACGGTCCGTGACAGAGCGAGCCACCCCCGCCTCCGAGCCGTCCCCCCGGCGAGCCATAGCTGACTGGGATTCCATGCCCCCCGGCGATTCCCGGGCTCGTGGCGTCCAGCGCCAGGTCGTCGCGGACCTCGCTCATCGGTCCCCTCCTCCCGCCCCTTCAGGTACCCCCACCATGACCACGACCTCCACTCGCGGCGCCGCGTCGCGAAGGCGCTGGGTGCTGCCGCTGCTGATGACCGCCTTCGCGGGCCAGGCGCAGGCGGCGCCGGTGCTTCGCCACACGGCGGACCAGCGCGGCGACCTGCTGATGGTGGGCAACACGCTCGCCCACGACTGCGCCCCCAACGTCCCCGGGCCGGTGGTGGGAACCGTCGGGAACTGCGGCTCGAACACCTCCGATGACGCGGTGGATGTCTATTGGACCCTCCAGTCGGGCGTGGCCCAGGCGAACACCTCGGTGACGGCCACGCAGGCGCGCAGCCGGGCGGCGCTGGTGATTCCCCCGGGCGCGGTGGTGACGTACGCGCGTCTGTACTGGGCCGCGCACCTGTCCACCAGCACCAACGCCCGGACGCCGGACACCACCGCCGAGTTCGGCCGGCCCGGCGTCTTCACGCAGATGCTGACGGCGGATGTCTCGCACAGCTACGCGCCGAGCGGCCGCTACATCTACGAGTCCTCCGCGGACGTCACCACCCTGGTCGCCACGAACGGCTCGGGGGTCTACGAGGTGAGCGACGTCGACTCCGCGCCCCTCGCCAGCCTCAACAACACGGACACGTTCAGCGCCTGGGCGCTGGTGGTGTTCTACCGCCACCCGGACTCGCCCATCCGCAACCTGACCCTGTTCGACGGCATGGACTACGTCAGCAATGGCAACCCCCAGACGGTGACGCTGTCTGGCTTCAACGTGCCGAGCTCGGGCTTCGACGCCAAGCTGGGCGTGCTGGCCTTCGAGGGCGACGCGACGCGCACCGGCGACCAGTTCCGCGTCAACGGCAGCAACATCTCCGACGGCGCCAACCCGGTGAACAACTTCTTCAACAGCACGCGCTCGGTGCTCGGCACGCCCGCGAGCCACGCCGACGACCTGCCCCGGCTGACGGGCGCGTCGGCGAGCATGTCCGGCGTGGACATGGACGTGGTGGACATCACCAACCACGTCTCCGGTGGCGCCACGTCGATGACCGTCACGGCGACGTCCTCGGGTGACTCGTACATCCTCGGCGCCTTCGCGACGTCCATCGCCACGCTGCGCCCGGACTTCACCAACACGTACAAGACGGCCACGGCGGTGAACCCGCGCGCGGACGGCTCGCTGCGCGGCGGCGACCTCATCGACTACACCATCGTCACCACGAACACCGGTGACGACGTCAGCATCGAGACCGTCCTCCAGGACCCGCTCCCCGCCCAGCTCGCCTATGTCCCGGGCTCGCTCGAAGTCCTCACCGGCCCCAACGCGGGCCCCCTCACCGACATCCAGGGCGACGACGTGGGCGAGGTCAGCCCCACGGGGGTCATCACCGTGCGGCTGGGCACGGGCGCGACGAGCACGCTGGGTGGCAGCCTGCAGCTCAACCAGAGCACCAGCATCCGCTTCCGCGCCGTGGTGAACCCCGCGGCCTCCGGCGTCATCGCCAACCAGGCCACCATCACGGCCCAGGGCGAGCGCGGCGCGCCGGCCAGCTCCGCGAGCAGCTCCCCGTCCCCCAGCACCACCGGCCCGACCAACATCGTCGTGTCCGTGCCGCCCGCGCCCGTCGTGACGGCGCCTTCGAACGGGAGCACCCTGGGGACGAACCAGCCCGGGTTCACCGGCACGGCGGAGCCCGGCAGCACCGTCAGCGTGGTGATTGGAGGCGTGGTCGTCTGCACCGCCCCGGCCCACCCCACCACGGGCGCCTGGTCCTGCACGAGCAGCGCGCTCCCCGACGGCGCGCACACCGCCACGGTGACCACGAGCGACCCGGCCGGCAACACCAGCCCCGCCACCACGGTGAGCTTCACCACCGACACCGCCGCGCCCGACACGAGCCTCCTCACCGGCCCCGTGGGCACGGTGGCGGCGCCGGGCGCGAGCTTCACCTTCGACTCCAACGAGAGCGGCGTGACGTATGAGTGCAGCCTGGACGGCGCGGCCTTCACGGCCTGCACCTCGCCCACCAGCTACACGGGGCTCGCCCAGGGCTCCCACACGTTCCAGGTGCGGGCCCGGGATGCGGCCGGCAACGTGGACCCGACGCCCGCCAGTCGCACCTGGGTGGTGGACACCGTGGCGCCGGATACGACCATCGTCAGCGGCCCGAGCGGCCTGACGAACAGCGCGAGCGCGACGTTCGACTTCAACTCCAACGAGCTCGCGGTGACGTACCAGTGCTCGCTGGACGGGGCCCCCTTCGCGGCGTGCACCGACCCGGTGACCTTCCCAGGCCTGTCTCAGGGCAATCACACCTTGCAGGTGCGGGCGGTGGACGCCGCCGGCAACCTCGACGCCACGCCCGCCAGCCGGACCTGGACCGTGGACACCGTGGCGCCGGACACCAGCATCACCTCGGGCCCGACGGGGACGACCAACTCCAACAGCGCCACGTTCACCTTCACCTCCACGGAGTCGCCCGCCCTCTTCGAGTGCAGCCTGGACGGTGGGACCTTCTCCGCTTGCACCACGCCCGCGACCTTCAACAACCTGTCCCAGGGCAACCACACGTTGGCGGTCCGCGCGCGTGACAGCGCGGGCAATGTGGATGGGACGCCGGCCACGCGCACGTGGACGGTGGACACCGTGGCGCCCGAGACGACCATCGTCAGCGGCCCATCCGGGACGACGGCCTCCACCGAGGCGACGTTCGACTTCGACTCCAACGAGAGCGGCGTGACGTACGAGTGCGCGCTCGATGGTGCGACCTTCACCGGCTGCACGGACCCGATGACGTACACGGGGCTGTCGCAGGGCAGCCACACCTTGCGGGTCCGCGCGCGCGACAGCGCCGGCAACGTGGACGCGACGCCAGCCACCCGCACGTGGACCGTCGACACGGTGGCCCCCGACACGTCCTTCGCGAGCACGCCCCCGGCCGTGTCCAACTCGGCGGTGGCCCACTTCCAGTTCAGCTCCAACGAGAGCGGCGTGAGCTACGAGTGCCGCCTGGACGGCGCGGTGATGTTCACCGCGTGCTCCGCCTCGCAGAGCTTCCCTGCCCTCGCGCAGGGCAGCCACACGCTGGAGGTCCGCGCCGTGGATGCCGCGGGCAACGTGGACCCCACGCCCGCCGTCTACACGTGGACCATCGACACCACCGCGCCGGACACCACCCTCTCGGGCGGCCCGACGGGGACGACCTCGGACACCGGCGCGACGTTCACCCTCACCTCCACCGAGAGCCCGCAGACGTTCCAGTGCTCGCTCGACGGGGCACCGTTCACCGCGTGCACCAGCCCGACGTCGCTCTCGAACCTGGCGGATGGCTCGCACACCTTCGCGGTTCGCGCCGTGGATGCCGCGGGCAACGTGGACCTGACGCCGGCCACACGCACGTGGACGGTGGACACCCTCGCGCCGGACACGACCATCGTCAGCGGCCCGCCGAGCCTCTCCGCTTCGGCGGACGCCGGGTTCACCTTCAGCGCCACCGAGACGCCGGTGACGTTCGAGTGCTCGCTCGACGGTGGGACGTTCGCCACCTGCGCCGCCTCGCAGTCCTTCCCCGGCCTCTCGGACGGCGCGCACACTCTTGCGGTCCGCGCGCGCGACACCGCGGGCAACGTGGACCTGACGCCCGCGACGTACGCGTGGACGGTGGACACCACCGCGCCGGACACGAGCATCGTCAGCGGGCCCTCCGGCCTGACGAACAGCGACAGCGCGACGTTCGGCTTCGACAGCACGGAGTCCGGCGTCACCTTCGAGTGCTCGCTGAACGGCGCCACGTACGTCGCCTGCTCGAACCCCGTGACGTTCGACGACCTGTCCCAGGGCAGCCACACGCTCACCGTGCGCACCCGTGACAGCGCGGGCAACGTGGACCCGACGCCGGCCACCCGCACGTGGACCGTCGACACCGTGGCGCCCACCACGACGTTCACCAGCACCCCGCCCTCCATCACCAACGCCACCTCCGCCACCTTCGGCTTCGGCAGCGACACGGACCCGGTGACGTATGAGTGCTCACTGGACGGCGCGACGTTCATCACCTGCTCCAACCCCCGCACCTTCACGGGCCTCTTGGAAGGCAGCCACACCCTGGCGGTCCGCGCTCGCGACACGGCGGGCAACGTGGACGCCTCGCCCGCGACATACACCTGGACCGTGGACACGACGGCGCCGGATGCGCCCGTCATCGACACGCCCGCCAACGGCGTCGTGGTGCCCACGCAGCGCCCGGTCATCTCCGGCACGGGGACGGCGGGCACGCTGGTGACGGTGAGCGTGGATGGCATCGTCCTGGGCGCCGCGCCCGTGGATGCCCAGGGCCGCTGGACGTACACCCCCGCCGTGGACCTGGGCCAGGGGCTCCACACGGCCACGGCGACGGCCACCGATGCCGCGGGCAACGTGAGTGACGACAGCGCGCCCTCCGAGTTCACCGTGGACACGGTGGCTCCCGACGCGCCGGTCATCGCCACGCCGGCGGACGGCACCACCATCGCCACCGCGACGCCCGTCTACTCCGGCACCGCCGAGCCCTTCGCTCAGGTGACGGTGGAGGTGGACGGGGACGTGATTGGCACGGTGACGGCGAACATCGACGGCGAGTGGAGCCTGCCCAGCCCGACCGCGCTGAGCGAAGGTCCCCACACGGTCGAGGCCACCGCGACGGACTCCGCGGGCAACACGAGCGAGACGGCGTCCAACGGGTTCGACATCGATTTGTCCACGCCGGAGACCTTCATCGACTCCGGCCCCGCGGCCTTCACGCGCGAGACCGCGGCCACCTTCGTGCTCCGCATGGAGAACGGCGGCGTCTCCTTCGAGTGCAGCCTGGATGGCGCGGCCTTCACGCCCTGCACCAGCCCGCTGAGCATCACCGGCCTCTCCGAGGCCACCCACGTCCTCGCGGTCCGCGCCGTCAACGCCCTGGGCACGGTGGACCCGTCGCCCGCGACGTACACGTGGACGGTGGACCTGCAGGCGCCCTCGGCTCCTGTCGTCGTCTCGCCGGCGAATGGCGGCACGGTGGGCACCGCGACGCCCACCATCACTGGCACGGCCGCGTCGGACAGTCAGGTCTATCTGGAGGTGAACGGCGCCACCTACGGCCCCATCTCCGTGACGTCGTCCGGCACGTGGACCTTCACCTTCCCCACCGCGCAGCCCGAAGGCCCCCTCACGCTCACGGCCGTCGCGGTGGACTCCGCGGGCAACACCTCCGATGCGACGTCCCACGGCTTCACCATCGACCTGACGCCGCCGGAGACGTTCATCGAGTCCGGACCGGACGCGCTCACCCGTGAGACTTCTGCCACCTTCGAGCTGCGCTCCGAGGGCGGCGCGGTCGGCTACGAGTGCAGCCTGGACGGCGCGGCCTATGTGGCCTGCACCTCACCCGTGAGCTACTCGGGGCTCGCGGACGGTGAGCACCAGCTCCGCGTGCGCGCGGTGGACGCGGTGGGCAACGTGGACGCGACGCCCGCGACCCACACCTGGACGGTGGACACCACTGCGCCGGACACGCTCATCGTGTCCGGTCCGGACTCGCCCACCCGCGCCGTGGATGCCTCGTTCGAGCTCGCCGCCAGCGAGCCGGGCTCCACCTTCGAGTGCAGCGTGGACGGCGCGACGTACGTCGCCTGCACCAGCCCGGCCCTGTTCGAGGGCTTCGCCGAGGGCGAGCACACCCTGACGGTGCGCGCGGTGGACGCCGCGGGCAACGTGGACCCCACGCCCGCCGAGTACACGTGGACGGTGGACCTGACGCCGCCGGCCGCTCCGCTCATCGCGTCGCCCGCCCAGGGCGCGGTGCTGGATGACGGCGTCGTGACGCTCACGGGCACGGCCACGGACGCGACGTCGGTGATGGTGACGGTGGGAGGGACGACCTACGGTCCCATCCCCGTGAATGGCGCCGGTGGGTGGACCTTCACGCCGCCCGTGACGCTGGGCGACGGCACGTACACGGCGGTCGTCACCGCCACGGATGCCGTGGGAAACACCAGCGGGCCGACGAGCGTCACCTTCACGGTGGACACGACGGCGCCGGACACGGTCATCGACAGCGGTCCCGAGGCCCTGACGAACGTGGCCTCCGCGTCCTTCGTCTTCTCCTCGAACGAGTCGCCGGTGAACTTCGAGTGCAGCCTGGACGGCGCGGCCTTCGTCGCGTGCTCCGCCCAGGCGACGTTCGACAGCCTCGCGGACGGCGCGCACACCCTCGCGGTGCGCGCGGTGGACGCGGCGGGCAACGCGGACGCGACGCCCGCGGAGCACACGTGGACGGTGGATACCCAGGCGCCCGCCGTGGACATCGACACGCCGGCGGATGGCTCGGTGTCGAGCGTCGCGACGGTGACGTATTCGGGCACGGCGGAGCCGGGCAGCATCGTCACCGTGACGGTGGACGGCACGGTGCTGGGCACCTTCGAGGTGGATGGCTCGGGTGCGTGGACGCTGACGGGGAGCGCGCCGCTCGGAGAGGGCTCGCACACCGTCTCCGTCAGCGCGACGGACGAGGCGGGCAACACCAGCACCCCCGTCGTCCACACCTTCACCGTGGATGCCGAGCCGCCGCAGACGGCGTTCACCCAGACGCCGCCCACGCTGACGCGTCAGTCCTCGGCCACCTTCGGCTTCAGCTCGGACGAGTCCCCGGTGACGTACGAGTGCAGCCTGGACGGCGCTCCCTTCGGCGAGTGCCAGAACCCCTCCGAGCTGACGGACCTGACCGACGGCGAGCACACGCTGGAGGTCCGCGCGAAGGATGAGGACGGCAACGTAGACCCGACGCCCGCCTCGTACACGTGGACGGTGGACACCCAGGCGCCGGACACGCGCATCGTCAGTGGTCCACCGCTCACGGAGGCGCCCGCCGACGCCACGTTCGTCTTCGAGTCCACCGAGCCCGGCTCCACTTTCGAGTGCAGCCTGGACGGCGCGACCTGGACGCCGTGCACCAACCCTGTGGCCTTCACGAACCTGGCGCTCGGGGCGCACACCCTGGAGGTCCGCGCGGTGGACGCGGCGGGCAACGTGGATGGCTCGCCGGCTTCCTACGCGTGGGTCATCACGGCCGACTCGGATGGTGACGGCCTGACGGACGCGGAGGAGGTCGCGCTCGGCACGGACCCGAACAACGCCGACACGGACGGCGACGGCCTGCCGGACGGCATCGAGGTGAAGGTCGCTGGCACGGACCCGCTCGATGACGACACGGATGACGACGGTCTCCTGGATGGCAACGAGGACGCCAACCACAACGGCCTCGTCGATGACGGTGAGACGGACCCGAAGAAGGCGGACACGGACGGCGACGGGCTGACGGACGGCCTGGAGCTGGGCCTCACCGAGCCGCAGGGCACCGACACGGACCCGGCGCGCTTCACGCCGGACGCGGACCCTTCGACGAAGACGGACCCGCTCAACCCCGACACGGATGGCGGCGGCGTGCGCGACGGCATCGAGGACGCGAACCACAACGGCCGCGTCGACGCCGGCGAGACGGACCCGCTCTTCGCCCCCGACGACGTCGACTCCGACATGGACGGCATCGATGACGCGACGGAGCTCGCGCTGGGCCTCGACCCGCGCAACGCGGACTCCGACTCCGACGGAGTGCCGGATGGCGTGGATGGCATCACCGACACGGACGGGGACGGCCTCATCGACGCGTTGGACCCGGACAGCGACAACGACGGCGTGCTGGACGGCACGGAGCTGGGCGTGACGCGCGAGACGGCGCACCCGCACACGGACCAGACCTCGCCGAACTTCCGTCCGGACGAGGACCCGAGCACCACCACCGACCCGAAGACCCCGGACACGGATGGCGACGGGCTGACGGATGGCGAGGAGGACGCCAATCACAACGGCCGCGTCGACGCGCGGGAGACGGACCCGAACAACCCCGACACGGATGGTGACGGCCTGCCCGACGGCATCGAGGTGAAGGGCGAGAACCCCACGGATCCGCTCAATCCGGACACGGACGGGGATGGCCTGCCGGACGGCGAGGAGGACGCGAACCACAACGGCCGCGTCGACCCACGCGAGACGGACCCGAACAACCCCGACACGGATGGGGGCGGCGCCAGTGACGGCGTGGAGGTCGCAGACGGCTCGAACCCGCTGGACGGCAATGATGACTTCCTCATCGCCGGAGGCGGCTGCAGCACCGGCGGCGCGGCCACGCTCGCGCCGCTGGCCCTGCTGCTCCTCGCCCTGCCGCTGCGTCGCCGGGCGCGTCGCGACGGATGAGTCACCGAGGGCTCCGGCGGCCATGCGCCACCGGGGCCCTCGACGTCAGTTGATGGGATAGGAGTGCACGAAGAGGAACACGAGCATGCCCTGGAACAGGGCCATGCCCAGCACCACGGGCCCTCGCAGCGCGGGCCGGCGCGCGAGCCACGCGCCCAGCGGCAGGAACGCGGGCCACACGGCCGCGCTGTAGCGCCCCAGGCCCACCAGGCCCACCGTCCACAGCACCAGCATCAACGGAATGCCGAACGCGGCCAGCGGCCACCACCGGCGACGACGCGTGAGCAGGAGCGCCCCCACGCCCGGGATGAAGGACACCGCCACGTAGAGGCTGACCTCGGGCGCCCAGTCATCTCGGAGCCACCACGTCCCGAGCCCCGACCACGCGCCCGACCACTCGCCGGCGCGGACCTTCCACCACAGCTGCGGGTCGCCGAACTTCCACGCGAGGAAGACGAAGTAGAGCGACGTCACGACCAGCGGCACGGCGAGCGCCAGGATGTCGCGGTGGAACCACGCCTTGAGCCCGCCGCCGCGGGAGCGCAGCTGCTGATAGAGCAGCGAGAGCCCCGCCACGAGGGACAGGTGACGTGACAGTCCGCCGAAGCCCAGCGCGAGCGCCGCCCACCAGTGTCGCCCTCGCACGCTGAGCAGCACCGCGAGCGCGGTGAGGAACACCATCCACGACTCCGGGTAGCCCGCGGACTGGAAGAAGGCGAACGGATAGGCGGTGAAGACCAGCAGGGCCGCGCGGGCCGTGTCCTCGTCCTCGAGCGCGCGGAAGAGCCGATACAGGACGATGAGCCCGAGCAGCCCGGCCACGTTGGCCACCAGCACCAGCGACACCTGGATGCTCAGGCCTGTCGCCTCATGGACCAGCCGCCCCAGCATGGGCAGCAGCGGGAAGAAGTTGGTGGCCTGGGGGCGCTCATAACCCTGCCGGGCGATCTCCGTGTACCAGCCGCAGTCCCAGCGGCAGAACGCATCCAGCCCCGCCGGGCCGGTCTGCTGGAACGGTGGGCGGTGCAGCCGGTTGTCGAACACCAGCGACACCCGCGCGAGCAGCAGCAACGCCAGCCGACTGAAGAAGAAGAGGCTGACGGGGAACGCCAGCTCCGAGCCCAGGGCCCGGAGTCTCACCCGCCAGGGCGCGGGACGCACGGCCTCTTCGGTGACAGGAACGTCCGTGGACATGCGGTCGAGGAATCCCGAGGTGCGAGAAGGGGCGACACCCTACCCCACTCCGGCCCCCATGGCAGCGCCTCCGCTCCGCGCGGAAGCAGGCTGCGTCCCAAGTCCCCTCTTGTCCGAAGCCGCCCGCGTCAGTCCTTGTGTGGGAGGTACACCTGTCTGCCTATTCCTGGGCGGCCGCCTGCGGCGCGGGCTTGGGGCCGTTCTTGGCCGCCTCGAGGATCTTGCGCAGGCGCGTCTGTGCGTCGTCCTCGGGGAGGATGCCGGCCTGCTCCTCGATGGTGGCCACCTTCTTCTGCATCCGCGCCTTCTGCAGCCCGGCCACGGCCTCGCGTGAAGGCAGGTTGGGCCCGAGCTGGTCGAGGACCACGGAGCGGGTCTTCGCCGCCGTGTTCTTCACGACCTGTTCGTTCTGGAAGAGGGTGCCCTTGTCCTCGGCCTGCGACGTACCGGTGCCGTATGCGGAGATGACCTCGCCGCGCACGGTGAAGGCCTTCATGGAGACGAGCTTGCCGCCGCTCGTGCCCACCGCGTCGGAGAGGAAGACCGCCGGGAAGACCCACACGTCCGGGGAGATTCCCTTCCCACGGGCCGCGTCGATGCGCTCCTCGGCGGAGGCCCCCGGGCGCAGGCTCGTCGAGGGCAGGCCCTTCACGGGGACGATGCGCAGCCGCGAGTCATGGGACAGCTCGCCCAGGAGCATGGCCTCCAGCTTCTTGCGGTCCACCGACTGGGAGAGCTCCTCGGAGACGGAGGTCTCGAACACGGCGACCTCGATGACGTCCTGGGGCGCGCGGCGGGGCGCGGCGGCGATGGCCTTGGCGTAGTCCTCGTTCTCACGCGCCTCGGCGTCGATGCGCGCCTGCTCCGCGGGGTCCGAGCTAAGTAGGTCGCCACAAGTTCCGAGACAAATGCAGGGACCTTGCCCGTTCCCGCTCCGCCTCGGATTCGCTCAGGAACATTTGGCGACCTACTTAGTGACGACCGTCTTTCCATCGAGCCCCGTCTTGGTCGTGGTGACGACCATGCCGGCGCAGCCGGTGAGGGAGAACGCGACCAGGGACGCGACGAAGGCGCGCGAAGACATGTCAGCTCCGGGGGATGTGGCCGGGGGGACGCGTGGCCAGTGAGTGCGCTGAAGACGCGCTCTCCCTGGAAATATTCAGGGGCGCCTGTCTGCCTCGCTCAGGGCGGTGGTACCGTGGACCGTCGCGCCCACGAAGCGCTCGGAGGTCCGCGTCATGCGAGGACGAGGTGGATGGATTGCCGTCACCGGGCTGGCGGTCTCGCTCTGCGCGGCGGCGTTGGTGCGACAGGAGTTGACCCGCGCCTCGCCTCCGCCCGTGTCCACCCCCACCCCGGCGCCGCTCCCCGAGCCGGTAAAGCCCGCCGTCCCCAGAGAGTCCCCACCCCGCCTTCCTCCCTCCCTGGACGGCAGGGGAAAGGCGCAGGTCCGGGTGGTCTCCGCGAAGGATCAGCGCCCACTCCCTGGAGCCACGGTGGCGCTGCTGAGAGACCCCGTCGACGTCTCAAAACCAATGGAGACGGCCGTCACCAACGCCCAGGGCATCGCGCTCTTCTCCGAGGCGCCGACGGGTGTGGTCCATCTGTGCGCCCGAGGTGTCGGACACGGCGAGGCCTGTGAGCACGACCTCGGGCTCGTCGCGGGCGGGAGCATCTCCACGGTGCTGGCCTTGCCTCCAGGGGCGACGCTCAGCGGACAGGTGCGCAACCTGGATGGCACGCCCGCGGTGGGCGTGAGGCTGATGGCGCTCAGCGTTCCATCCCACCCCCGGCAGATGCCCACCCAGGCGGTGACGGATGTGAATGGCCGCTACATCCTGGACGGCGTCACTCCAGGCACGGTGCGAATCCATCCATTCACGGCCGAGGCGCAGGCCCATCCGCGTGAGGCGGAGGTCCAGGCCGAGGCGTGGGCGTCGCTGGACATCCAGCTCGCGGGCTTCACCCCGGTGACGGTGAAGCCCCGGCGCAGCCGCAGCGCCAGGTGGCGCCACTTCCAGCCGGCCGCTGACGACGCCATCGATGCCGTGTCGGTGGGCGTTCCCCTGCGACGACAGGACGACGGCACATGGACAGGCCTGGTCGAGGCAGGGAACCACACCGTCGCCGTCACGGGCTACCACGGGTGGCGCGACTTCCACGGCGGGAAGGAGGTGGCGCTGAAACCCGAAGAGCCCGCGGTCGTGCAGGTTCCCTACGACCCGAGTTCATTCCACGTCATCGGCCCACCGCATGCGCCCACGCCCCGGTACTTCGAATTCGCCGGACACGTCCTCTTGCCCGACGGCACGCCGGCGCAGGGAGCGCGCATCGCGGTCGCGCAGCCGCCGACGTACTGGCTCCGCTGCGGGAACACGACTCCGACCTACCATCACGTCCGGTTCGAGGGCTCCGGCTTCGCGGTGAAGCCCGCCGCCGGACATCGGACCGTCCATGCGTGGCTCGACGATGGTCGCTCCGGAAGCGTGACGGTGGAGGGCAGGGAGGGCGAGCGCATCGTCGCCGACATCCGCCTGGAGGACACGGGCGCCGTCGTGGGCAGCCTCGACCCGCCGGCCGAACCCTACTTCGCACAGTGGCCCTCCATTCGTGTCTGGGATGACGACGACCGCCCGCTCAAGCGCATCACCGGGGACGGACGCTTCATCATCGCGGGGCTTCCGCCGGGCGACCACGCGTTGAGCCTGGAGCAGGACCCCAAGCGGCATGCCTTCGTCATCCATCCCGGGCAGCGAACGGACCTGGGACACCTGCGGTACGAGGTCTCCCAGTAGGGGCCGTCGCGTTACTTCGACTTCGTCAGGACCCCGTGCGTCGCATGGGCCGTGGCGACGTGCTCGGAGCACTGGTAGCCGAGGCCCACCGTGTCGATGCCGCCGAGCAGGTGTTCTCCCCGGCCGAGGAGCACGGGGGAGATGGCCAGGTGGAGTTCGTCGATGAGTCCCGCGGAGAGGTACTCGCGGATGGTGGCGACGCCGCCGCCCAGCCGCACGTCCTTGCCCTGAGCGGCCTCCTTCGCGCGCGCCAGGGCGGCGTGGATGCCGTCCGTCACGAAGTGGAACGTGGTCCCGCCCTGCATCTCCAGGGGCGGGCGCGCGTGGTGGGTGAGCACGAAGACGGGCACGTGGTACGGCGGCGTCTCACCCCACCAGCCCTTCCAGCCATCATCGGTCCAGGGGCCACGGCTGGGCGCGAACATGTTGCGCCCGAGGATCCACGCACCGATGTTCTCGAAGCCGCGCGCGGCGAAGTCGTCATCGGGGCCATCTCGGCCCGCGGCGTCGCCAATCAGGTCGGCGGCGAAGTCTCCGTGGAGTTTCTGGAAGGTCTTCGTGCCGAAGATCCAGTTGTGCAGCGCGGGGCCGCCCACGCCCAGCGGATTGGCCAGGTCCTGGCTGGGACCGGCGCCGTAACCATCGATTGAAATCGAGAACGAGTTGACCCGCAGCCGCGACATGGAATGACTCCCCTTTTCGAGACGGCGGCATCATCCACGCGGCCAGGGCCGCCGCTCCAGCACTACCGTACTTCGGGCCCAGAACCTCATCGTCTCCGAGGTGGCCTTCTCGTAACCTGGGGTCGACCTCGAACCGAAAGCATCACATGGGTACGCGTCTGGGCGTCGTGAGCCTGCTCCTCATCCTCCTCACCTCGTGCGCCACTCCGAATGTCGTGCGCCTCGACACGGGAACGGGCTCCCCTCTGGAGTACAGGCCCGCATCCACCACGTCCATCAGGGTGAGCGCGAGCGCATTCGAGAAAGCACTGGGGCACTTGGTGCTGGAGGCGCCACTGACGATTCGTTCCCCACGGCAAGGTTGGCTGATGCACGCCTCGCATACTGGGGACACCGCGGACAGTCGCTGGCAGCTCCTGATGCGCAAGAGCTACGGGGGCTTTTGTGCGCCGGGCCAGAACAAGGGCCGCTGCCTCTCCCTGCTCGATGACTGGATGAGGTTGAGCGAGTCGGACAGACTCGGGGTCGCTCTCGGCCTTTCGCTCGCCCCGCTCAAGCAGAGCATTGCCAGGGCCGTGGAGGAGACCCTTGCGCCCCAGCTCTTCTACACGGTCATCGCCACGGGCCTCGTCACCTGGGTCGTCCTCGCGGTCAACCCTGAGCCGCTGTTCACCAAAGCGGCGGCGATCATCTCGGCGGTCCTGCTCATCTACCTGGGAGTCGAGACCTTCCTCGAGGTGGTGGACGCGTCTCGTGAGCTGAAGAGAGCCACCGACCAGGCCACGACATGGGTGGAACTGGAGGAGGCCGGCCAGCGCTTCGCCGATCGGATCGGTCCTGAGGTGGCACGCGTCTTCGTCCTCGCGGTCACCGTGGTGGTGAGTCAGGGCATGGCGAGTGGCGCATCATGGCTTGCCTCACGCCTGTCGATGTTGCCTCACATCACCGACGCCACGATGGTAGGAGCCTCCAGGGTGGGCATCCACCTGGCGAACGCCGGGCAGGTGCATGCGGTCGCGGTCAACGGGAGTATCGTCACCCTCTCCCTTCCCGCTTCCGCGGTCGCCATGGCGGCCCGACAGGCAGGCGGAGAAGCCGCGACGGGAGGCAGCTCCGCCACCTTCAAGTCCTGGGGCTCGTTCAGCGGTCTCAAGCGGGCATTGGGCAAAGCGGGCCCAGGACAGCAGTGGCACCACGTCGTCGAGCAGACTCCCGGCAATGTTGAGCGATTCGGCCCTCGCTCCATCCACAACACCGAGAATGTCGTCCGCTTGGAGGAAGGACTGCACTCACGTGTGAGCGGGTTCTACTCGTCGATTCAACAGGAAATCACCGGCTCGAGAACATTGACGGTGCGACGGTGGTTGAGCACGCAGTCCTTTGAGGCCCAGCGCCAGTTCGGGCTGCGGGCCATCGAGAAGCTCCGGCAGGGAACATGGGGAGTTCAGAAGTGAGTCTCGAAAAACTCGTAGAGGCCTTTGCCCAGCACACCGCAGCACAGACGGACTCCATCGGGCGAGGAGACTCGCAGGCTGCCAACAAGCACGCCAAGAAGGTGAACGCGACGTTCGACAAGCTTTGCGCTCATGGCACCCCTGGGAGGGACGCCCTCTCCGTGCTGTTCACGCATCCTCGCATGGACGTCCGCGTCAAGGCGGCGGCGTTCCTCCTGCGCCATAGGACGGAGGAAGCCACGACGGTGCTGAAGGAAGCGGCGCAGAGCGAGGGGCTCGCTTCCTTCTCCGCGTCCGAGGTCCTGAAACGCTGGGAGGAAGGCACCTGGGCATTGGACCCAGAGTAGAGAAAACCCCACCCGAGCATGGCGCCGAAGACCCATGCGCGTGGGGCTTGATCCACATCCATCGGTAGTGTGTCGTGCGGGAATGCCCGTCCTCCGAAACGACTACTTGGCACTCCTGGAGCAGTCGTACTCCAGGATTGATGCCCGCGAGTACATCAACGCGGAGGAGATGATCCGCCACTTTCAGGAGCGGTTTCCACCTACCCGATTACGCCAGCTTCAAGGAACCGAGCTCCTGGAGGAACTCCACGGGCGCGAGAGTCGCGACTGCATGGCGTACTGGCTAGAGTTCCGCGATGAGGACGACTTCAAGGCACGGCTCTTCGGCAGCATTCGAGGTGGGTCGGCGCTGAAGTTCGGCATCTATCAGCGGGCAGAAGACGGCGAATGGTATGTACATAGCGGCGAGGCAGGTGGCCAGAGGAAGCTTGCCCTTGATGAGGCCGTGCAAATCGCCGAGAGACAGCGAGATCAACTTCTGGCAGCCAGGGACGTCGTCGCGAGCCTCCCACAGCAACCTGATCCATCTGCATATGCCCACTTGCAGCATAGAGTGGCAAAAGCAGCGCCAGAACTCTATTGGCTGGCGTTCCTCCATAAATTCCTATTCCTTCAGTTTCCTGATCGACTCGACGACTACCACTCGTTCGACTACCAGCGACACCATCTTCTGCAGATGGGCGTAAGACCTCCCGAAAGCGGACTCTATACGCGCGCAGGGACCTTCGTGCAGGCATGGCATGAATTCCAACGCCTGCATTCAGTGCCCATGTCTCTCTTCACCCAACTACTCAACACCGTGAACGGCCCTCCCTGCCGATTCTGGCGGCTTGGTACGACCCTAGGCAGTGGAGGAGCGAGTCAATGGCCAGGGATGGCTGACGGCTCATACATCGCCATTGGATACTGGTCCGAGTTGGGCGATCTCTACCAAATAGTCGAAGGGCTCCAAGGAGCAGACGCGAAGGAGGCTATTCGCGATGCCCTTGAGAAGCACTACCCCGAGATCATCCCACAACAGCGTGGTAGGGACGCGACACAACTCTGGCGGTTCTTCGCACATATTCAGGAGGGCGACAGAATTTTTGCCGCCGACGGTCAACGGATTGTCGGAGTGGGGCGCGTGACGGGCCCCTACCGATTCGAGCCAGGCACGGTGTTTCCCCATCGCCGAAACGTGGAGTGGCTGTCTCGTGAACCATTCGATGCGCCGGACAGGACTGGGCTCCAGACGACCGTCTACCCGCTCGACAATGCCATCGACCTGCTACTCGCGGGCGTCGAACACGTCCGGAAACGTCCAACTCTAAAGCACGATTCAGGGGTGCGAGGCCTCAAGCCCGCGCCGCTGGAGGGCATGCTCTCTGCCATCCACGAGGAACTCCTGCGCAAAGGACAGGTCATCCTCTATGGCCCACCGGGTACTGGGAAGACGTGGCATGCACTCCGAGCTGCTGAGGAGTTGTCCTCACGCAGCACCTTTGACCGAAGCTGGCAGGACCTCTCGGAATTCGAACGCGAGGGTCTACGAGGCACGAAGGCCCCTGGCGACCAGCGCTTCTGGGCCTGCACGTTCCACCCAGCATATGGCTACGAGGAATTCGTCGAGGGCATTCGCCCTCAGACAAGTGAAGGCGGGATGCTCGGCTTTGCCCCTCGCGAGGGGCTGTTTCGGTCCATTTGCGAGCAGGCACAGCAACACCCCGACCATCTGCACTTCTTGCTCATCGATGAGTTCAACCGAGGAGACGCAGCACGCATCTTCGGCGAACTTCTCACGCTTCTCGAGTTGGACAAACGGGGCCGAGTTCACGTTCAGCTTCCATACTCACGAAAGCCTTTCTCGGTCCCACGCAACGTACGAATCATCGCCACGATGAACACGTCCGACCGATCCATCGCCTTGCTGGACAGCGCGCTGCGCCGCCGATTCGGCTTCATCGAGCTTCTGCCAGATCCGTCGGTACTGAAGGATGCTCAGGCCGGGGGCGTGGTGCTGAAACGGTTACTCAACACGCTCAACCAGCGCCTGGTGAAAGCCCTCCCGCATGGAGCACGCAATCTCCAGGTAGGCCACTCGTTCTTCCAGCGCGACGGGAGCCCCCTGAATGACTTCGCTGACTTCCGCCGGGTGATGCGCCACGAGGTCGTCCCACTCCTCCAGGAGTATTGCTACGACGAGCCCAAGGCCCTCCTGGAGATCCTCGGAAACAAGCTCTTGGATGCCAGTTCTGGAGAGGTCCGCAACGAACTCTTCGCCATGGGAAGCGAAGACCACTTGCGCACCGCACTGAGAGAGTGGGATCCGTCCCTCGTCGAGGCAGATGCTGTGGAACCCACCCTTCCAGAAGAAGGAGGAGAGGAGTAACGGATGGCGACGACGCCAAGGCTTGTACTGCGGGAATGGGAGACGGCCCATGCGTCAGACCATCCCGTGCTCCACAATCTCTGGACCACCCACCCAGATCTCGAACGCGACGCAAGGAGACTGAGGGAAGGTAATGCGCTGCGAGTCGAGGACGGCCGCCAAGGCGTGTCTATCAAGGCACAACGGCATGTGGGTGTAGTCAGGCTCGGACCATTGCACGTGACGGTGCAACCCCGGCTTGCGCATGCGGACCTCTGGTACATCCTGGAGTACGGTCTTGGCATTGACAGGCTGGACCGCCCACCCCCCGTGGATCTGTTGCTTCCGGAGGCATCCTTCGCGGACCTCATCGCGCTCGCACTACTCGAGAAAACGAAGCGCCTGTCGCGGCGAGGTCCGCGACGAGGCTATGCCCGCCAGGAAGAATGGCTGTCCCAACTTAGGGGGCGTATCGATATCACCTGCACGGAAAAGGCCATGCCGCTAACGCGCGCATCCCTGCCCTGCATCCACCACATCCTGTCCACCGACATTCCAGAGAACCGCATGGTGCGTGCGGGCCTGAAACTCGCAGCACAGGCAGCCTACTCACCAGGACTGAAGGCGGAGCTAGCCAAGCTAGAACGTTCGTGGAGTGAGCTATGCGGCTCTCTGATGCTGGATACCGCAACCTTGCGCCAGATGAGTCGCGAGTTGACTCGGTTGACAGCGGACTATGCCCCCATCCTGCGACTGATCACTCTGTTGCATGAAGGGAGAGGCATGTCGGACACATTAGAGATTCTGACACCTGGTCAGGAGCGCCTGCCTGGTTTCTTGTGGGATATGGCCTCGCTCTTCGAGCGATTCGTTGAGCGATTCCTTCGGGAGCACCTGAAGAGTGCGAGTGTTTCTCGCCAGAAGCCTATCGAAGGGCTGTATGAGGTAGTACGCGCGCCACGCGGTTTCTCAGCGAGGAACCGGGAACCGCGCCCCGACATTCTCCTCGAGCGCGAGGGTCAGGTCGTCGCGGTGCTCGACACCAAGTACAAGGACTTCAAGGACGACTATCTCGACCGCAACAGCCTCTACCAGATGTCTGTCTACGCAGTGGCGCATGCACCGTCGGACGCGGCGACCATGCCAGTGCCGGTCATCGTCCTCTACCCACGGGCGAATGCCACGTCCGCAGATGATGTCGTCTATGCCTTTAAACACGGCCGACAGGGGCGACAGAGCCCTATCATTGTCCGAGGCATCGATTGGAGTCGGGCGAGCCAAGCACTCAGGAATCCGGCACGTCACAATGAACTGGCCACGATCGCCGAGGAATGGACACGTACAGAGGAGTAACCTCCACATCCCCTCCATCAACTCCTGGGACACTCACCCGGCACGCTCCAGCACCCAGACGCCATAGGTCACCTTCCCGAGCAACAGGAAGATGTTCCACTCGTCATAGGCACACAGCACATCGAGCGCGTCGGCCCCCAGCCGGGACTCCATCTGCTTGCGCGCCCGCCGCACCTTCGCCAGCCGGAGCGCGTGGCGAGCCATCCCCTCGTCGAGTTCCTCCAGGTACGGCGAGCCCTCGTCCGTCGTCGTGCCGAACTCCACGATACGCAGCCCGGCGGCAGCGCAGGCCGCCGACATCCGCTCACGTGACAGCGTCGCGGGGTTCAACCCCAACCGCCAGGTGACGCGCTCCGCCTCGCGAGGCTCCAGCAGCTCCGTGGCCAGCGCGCTGCAATTCATCATCGCCCCCCCCGGGCGAAGGACACGCGCGCACTCCTTCATTGCGCCCTCCAGGTCCTCGGCGTGGTTGAGCATGTCCAGACACCAGACGAAGTCGACCGAAGACGTCTCCAGCGGCAGCCGCTCGATTCCGCCCCGCGCGAAGCTCACCCGCCCCTCCACCCCTTCCCGTCGGGCCCGCTCCGCCGCGAGCGACAGGTTCTGCTCCAACGGGTCCACCCCGACGACGTGCCCCTCCAGCCGTCGCGCCAGCGCCACCACCTGACGCCCCTTGCCACACCCGACGTCCACCACGCGCGAGCCCTTCCCCACGCCCCGCCGCGAGGGAATCGCATCGAGGAGCTCCGACATCGGCCGTCCACCGGGCGACGCGTCCAGATACACATACCGCGTCCCCTCCTCCTCCAGGAATGGCCAGAGGAAGTCATAGAACGCGGCGATCCGCTCTTGCAGGGTCGACATAAGACAGACACCCCAGCAGACCTCCGCCACACAGACAAGCCCCATCCCCAAAGACATCGCGGGAACAACAACAGCCCCGCGCGTCAAGAGGTGAAGCCTGTCCCGGAAAGATGCCCCACGCCGTGATGACCATGTGGCTCGCACCGAGGAACCCCATCCCATCCACCGCGCGGCTCGGCGACACTGGCCGGGGGCCACGTGAGGTCGTACGTGCAACCGAAGGACGAGGACGTCGAACGGACCGAAGGCTACTACCACCGCTATGGCGAGGCCGTGTACCGGCGCTGCCAGCGATTGCTCGGGGACGACGCGCAAGCCTGGGACGTGACACAGGAGGTCTTCCTGCGGGTCCACGTCCACCTGAAACAGGTGCGCGAGGCCACCTCCGCGCTCTCGTGGCTGCTCACCGTGGCGGACCGCCAGTGCTTCTCGCTGCTGCGCCGTCGTCGCACCGAGCGCACCTCCGCCATCACCCTGCGCGCCCTCGTGGACGACGAGCTGGACACCTCGATGGAGCGGTTCGTCACTGACGCGGACCTCCTGAGACACGTGCTCGCCCACTGTCCCGAGGACGTCCAGCGCATCGTCGCGCACCGGTTCCTCGATGAGCTGGAACAGGAGCAGATCGCCACCCTGCTCGACGTCTCACGCAAGACCGTGCAACGAAAGCTCCAGACCTTCTTCGAGACCGCCCGGCGCCTCCTCGAGGTCTCTGAGAGCGCCGTCTCGTGGAAAGGACCCGCCTCCGCATGAGCCCCTCACCCCTGCCCCGCTTCCCGGGCGTCCCGGATCTCCTGATTGAACGCTACCTCTGCGGTGAAGTGACACCCGAGGAGGCCCGGTCCATGGAGGAGGCCGCGCGCGAGATGCCCCTGCTCGCGGCCCACCTGGAGGAGCGTCGCGCCGCCCAGAGCACCTTCGTGCGGCGGCGCCCCTTCACCGTCATCGCGGCACGCCTGCATGAGCTCAAGCCCGCCCCCGTCCACCCCTGGGCAGGGCCGCTGCGCTGGGCCCAGCCAGCGCTCGCGCTCTGTGCCCTGCTCGCCCTGGGCCTGCCGCTCCTGCGCCCCGCGCCGGACGTCGAGGAGCGGATCCGCGTGCGCGGAGGACTGACCACGCGCCTGCGCGTCAAACGCGGCGACGCCGTCTTCGAGCAGGCCCTGGATGCGGCGCTGCGCCCCGGAGACCGCGTGCGTCTGGAGGTCGAGGACCCGGTGGGCGGCGCGCTGTACGTGCTCGCCGTCGACAGCCGGGGCCAGGTCACTCCGCTGCATGGCTTCGCGGAGACCGGCGGCGCGCTCCGGCTGGAGCCTGGACGGATGGCGCTCCCCGGGAGCCTGGAGCTGGATGCGGGCCCGGAGCGCGAGGCGCTCGTCTTCGTGCTGACGGCATCCGCCCCCGAGGCCCCCTCACCGACAGCCGTGCGGCGGTGGCTGGAGCAGGCGGCCCGGACCACCCGCTTCCCTCCCACCCTCGAGCCACTCCCATCCCTGCGCCACGTGGTGCGTGAGCTGCGCCGGGAGCAGCCCTGACCTCTCGTCGCTTCGACATGTCCCACGCCACACCCGTGTCGCGTCTTCCGGGATGAACCCACCACGGGAGCGAAGCATGACGAGACGATGGCGACACGGAGTGTTGTGCCTGGGACTGCTGGCCGGCGCATCGATGGGCTGCGGCGGCCTCCTCGGAGAAGAGGGCGAGGACGACGCCTTGTTCAGCGTGGAGGGCACGCTGGTCTCGGCCGAGTCACTCGACGACGCGCGCCGCGAGAAGCTGCGCGTCGCCCTCCATTGGGAGCACTGGCCCGAGGCCACGGCCGAATGCATGAAGACCATCACCACCCTGAAGGACTACAACAAGTGCCTGCGCCTCAGCCCGTCCTCCGCCTACTCGCGGCAAGGCGTGGACGTGAAGGTGAAGGGCCGCTTCCCCAACACCTTCGACATGCCCGTGCGCAAGCTGCCCGAACCGGGCCTCCTCAACGGAGACGAAGGCGCGAAGTTCGGGCTCGCCTACGTGCTGGCCTACGTCGACGGCAATGGCAACGGCAGGCTGGACCCCGTGAGCCGGACCGCGACGAGCAGTCCGGACGAGGTCATCGGACACCAGGAGGGCTACACCCTCGACGCGCTCGTCTACCACTACGTGGTGTATCGCGAGGGCGCGCTCCACCCCTTCTACAACGCCATGTTCCCGCAGTGCCCCGAGCCGCCGCAGGGCTACTCCCTGGTCTCGTATCGATACAAGGAAGACCCGGCGCTGCCACCGGGTCAGACCTACTTCGACGGCTGCGACGTCGACAGCGGCCGCGTGAAGATGGACCTCTTCATCGAACTGGACGGGAGATTCCGCGGGTACGTCTGCGAGCACAACACGAGCGCCCTGCGCACACAGGTGCGCGCCGCCACCGCGACGCCGCCTCCGTCGGGCAGCGAGACGTATTGCAGGAACTTCAGCTTCAACATCCAGGAGCCGGCCCTCTACGTGAACAGGCATCCGGAGCGCTATTGCGTCTCCGCGAACACGGAGGTCTACACGCTGCGTGA
Organism: Myxococcus sp. MH1; assembly: GCF_059738865.1. NCBI lineage: Bacteria > Pseudomonadati > Myxococcota > Myxococcia > Myxococcales > Myxococcaceae > Myxococcus > Myxococcus sp. MH1. The sequence goes on from NZ_AP026947.1 coordinate 6,141,739, forward strand.
TGACTGGGACGGAACCTGGGATGACCGCGCCACGCCGCCCGCCTGGTGGCCCTGTGCGACCTCGACCGTCCCCTGATACCCGCCCTGCGTCCCCGTGCAACGCGCCTGCGTCCCGGGGGCAAGCAGCGGGCCTCCACCAGGGTCCTCCTCGCTCCAGAAGCCCGCGGGCTCCCACTGGTACGTGCCTTGCTCAGTGGGAGCCCGCCTCGTGACTCATCCCTGACGAAGTCCCTCCGCGAGAGGTCTCCGGGAAAGCCCCCCCGGAAGCGCCGACCTGTCACCCGCCGTTCTCCGCGGCCATGTCCTCGTCAGGGCTCGGTCTCGAGGTCCCCCTCGAGGAAGGTCCATGCCCCCGACCCAGAACAACACGGCCGTGTTCCTGATGGACGGCGAAGAGTACTTCGACATGTTCCGCGACTGCCTCTACGAGGTGCGGGACGCGCAGCCCCACGCGAAGACCTATGTGCGCCTGGGCTGGTGGTGCCTCCAGCACGACACCCTGCTCGACCGCCACGCGAACCGGAACTTCGGAGAGGTCCTCAAGGAGGTCGCGGACGCGGGCCACCCCATCGACATCTGCCTCTGGCAACCCGACGACCTCACCGTCAAGGGGCTCGAGCTCGCGAAGATGTCGGACCACTTCTCCCTGCAGACGCTGGCCAAGAACAAGGCCACCCAGGCCCTGCTGCACAACCACAACCAGCGCATCCAGGTGTACCTGGAGAAGCACAGCGGCGCCGGCGTGGGCTACTCGCTCCACCAGAAGATCGCCATCTTCTCCATCGCCGGCACGCTGAAGGTGCTCGTGGGCGGCTTCAACATCGAGCACGAGTACTGGGACAACATCGCGCACTCCCGGCCCTACGGACACTCCTGCCACGACACCGGCGTGCTGCTCCAGGGCCCCGTCACGCTCGACATCGAGTCGGAGTGGCTGCGCCGCTGGAGGAAGCAGCTCCCCACGCTCAGCCTGTTCGGCAAGCCGCACCCCGCCGCCGCCCGCTCCACCCTCCAGGCCACCGCGAATGACCAGGTCATCCAGGGCGGCAACCTCACCATCACCGCGCTGACCACCAACAGCGAGTCGTTCTCGAACCAGACACACATCCGAGACAAGCTGGTGGAGCTCATCTCACACGCGAACAAATACATCTACATCGAGAACTTCCAGTTCTTCAATCCGGAGCTGGTGAAGGCGGTGCGCACGCGCATCAAGCAGATGGGCGCCAAGCAGCTCAAGGTGGTGCTGGTCATCCCGGATCCCCTCCATGACTCCGACAAGGGCGTCACGTACCTGACGCGCATCACGTACGCGATGATGGCCATCGAGAGCGGCTACCTGGACGAGAACTGCCTGGCCGTGGAGGTCATCGACGGCGAGATCACGACGCACGTCGACCCGCGAACCCAGGGGACGAAGACGTACTCCAAGGACGACTACGTCTGGGAGGTGTACGAGCCCTCCATCAACCTGCATGACTGGCCCCAGCAGGACTACCGCCTGCGGCTGACGCACAAGAAGACCCAGGCGAGGACGGAGGTGCGGCTCGACGCCGTCCTGAGGTTCATCCACAAGGGGACGGGCCAGAAGAGCAAGGCCCAGCCCAAGCACGACGACGTGGCGCCCAAGATCCAGGTCTACTTCCCCTACCGCTACGGGGGCATCAACCAGGCACCGGAGACCGTCTACCTGCACACCAAGCTGATGATCATCGACAGCCAGCACGTGGTGCTGGGGAGCGCGAACTTCGACTGCCGGGCCATGGACTACGACGGTGAGCTGGACGTGCACATCGACGACGCCGCCTTCGCGACCACCGTCAAGGCGAGGCTCGTCAACCACTACGGCATCCACGGGATGTATGAAGTCCCGCGCGCGTGCTGGAATGACTCGGCCGAGGAGCGCCACCAGGCGAACTGCGTGGGGCTCGCGCGCAGGGACCCCAAGGACCTCTGGGCCATGTTCGAGAACGTGGGCAGTTCGAAGAAGTTGAAGTTCACCTGGCTCTGAAGCCAGTCACGCCAGGAGCCACACATGACCCTCATCGGACAGTTCAACAACAACGGCACGCGGCTGAACCTCCTCCAGAAGAAGCCGCTGTTCCTCCACCACACCCACCGGCCCGCGCCCGGCTGGTACAACCGCACCAAGCCCCTGGCCGGGAACGCCCCGTTCGTGCACCTGCTCGCGACCGACGTCGCGGCGATGGTCGTCGGGGGCGTCGTCGGGGCGCCCAACAACGCCGTCATCGAACAGAACAACATCGACATCTACCTGGACATCACGGCGGGGAAACAGGCCTTCTTCAGCAACGCGCCAGCCAACGAGCTCCACGCCTATCAAGTCAATCCAGGAGGGGCGCTGGCCTGCCAGTACTTGAGCTGGGAGGACTCCTGCATCGTCTCGATGGACCTCTCCAACGTGGGGCCGCCCCTGATGATGTCGGGCCCGTTCAACGGCTGTCATTTCTATGTGACGCAGGACACCGTCACGAACCAGGTCCGGGTTCATCACGCGAACGCCAACAAGATTGGCATGTCGACCGACCACAATCGGCCGGACCTGGCCGAGGCCTACATGGACGGGTTGATGGCGGCGGCGCAGGGCCCCAACGAGGTCATCACCCACCAGATGCGCAAGGACGACTACCTGGCCAGGGTCTGGGACCCCATCGCGGGCGCGAAGGTCGAATCCCCGGTGACGCTGGCCTACCGCAACTACAAGCAGGGACAGGGCCGCACGAACGTCGCGCTCCATGAGACGATGTGCCTGGTCTTCGGCATCCGCACCGCCGTGAACACCTGGGACTTCTTCTTCCACGTCGCGGGCGTCACCGACTACAACCGCTCCGGGCTGCGCTCGAACCGTCAGGGCTACCTGAAGACCGTCATACCGTGGCAGGCGATTTGAGCGGGGCCCCGCCTCCTCCGTCATCCGCCCGAGGCGCGAGGCCCGGCTCGAGCAGTGCCAGCGCCCGGGCGCGCGTCCGCTGGATGCACTCGCGGGTCCAGTGCCCCAGCTCCGCCTGGGATAGCAGGCCGTGCCGCGCCAGGAAGTCCTCGTCCACGCCCGGGATGGGCGGGAGCGAAGGCGTGCTCCGCGCGTCCAGCTCCGACAGGGCCCGCCGCAGGCCGGCCTCCGCGCTCCCGGCGCCTCGCTCCAGCGCGAAGTCGAGGACTTCCCAGCCCAGCTCGGCGTGCCGCGCCTCGTCCTCGGCGATGACCGACAGCGTCTCGCGCACCACGGGGTCCGCGGCACGCCGCGCGCCCTCCGCGGCCACCAGGGAGGCCACGCCCTCCGCGAGGCACCCGTCCAGCAACGAGCCGCGCGCCAGCCGCGCCCAGGCCTCCTCGGAGCCCGTCGCCATGGGCTTCACGCCCTCCTGCTCCAGCTCCGGAATGGGCCCCGCCGTCCAGTCCACTCCCGAGAAGGCCCGGGCGAGCGCGAAACACCTGCGTGCGTGGCGGACCTCGTCCAGCGCCGCCAGGTGGCAGTCCTCCAGCAGCGCCGACGGCGCCCCCATCGCGGAGAGCCGGAGCGACAGCTTCGCGAAGGCTGGCACCGACGCATGCTCCATCCGCGCCGAGGTCATCCACGCCTCCCCGAGCACCGTCCGCTGCCACGTCGTGAGCCCCGAGACCTCCGGCACGGCGTCATCCGCCCAGCCCGCCCCCAGCGCCCGGCGAGCCACGCGGGCACGCCCGCGCAGGCGCAGCACCCGCCCCTTGGAGAAGTTGGTGTTGGAGAAGAAGTCGACGACGCTCCAGACGAGCCACGCCATCCCGCCAGCCGACAACACCCCGCCCGCGATCAGCAGCCCGGCTCCGAGCCGACGCGTCTTCTTCGAGTGGGTCCTGGGGAGCGCGAAGACAATCCCCAGGATGAAGGACACGGCAATCGCACAACCGAGGATTACCGCCAGCTCCAAGGCCATCACATCCCCTTTCCTGGAAGTCAGCCCAGGATGTCATGCACTCCGGATGCCCACCAGGGTGTCAGGGCGTCCGCGCGTGAAGCAGGGGCACCACCGTGCAGGGGACGGCACGCCGGACGGGCGAAGCTGTGCAACCGGCTGCACGGTGGAAGGGGCGGCTCAGTCCTCCACTTCCGCCTCGTCCCACTGCTGGTGGTTGAGGTGGGGGTCGCGGTTCGGGTCGTAGTTGGGGTCGTTCGACGGGACGTATTGGCCGTTGCCGTTCATCCAGTACTGATTGGCGCCCGTCTGGACTTGGTGGCGCGTGCCGGTGGCGGTGTTGCGCACCGTCTCCTCGTCCTTGATGTAGTTCACGAAGCGGTGGTGCATGCGGTCCGACGCGGCGTCGCGGCTGGCGTAGGTCTCCGCGATGGACCTGTTGATGGCGTCGTTCTTCTCGTGGAAGGCACGCTGCTGCGCCTCGAAGGCGGCCTTGTTGGCCTGCATGCGCTGGTGGTGCGCCGCCCAGCTCGCGCGCTCCCGGGCCATCTCGCCCTGGTTGTAGGCCTGGACGTACTGCGGATTGTAGCGCGTGCCCGCGAGCGCCTGGAGGACGACCTTCTTGCTCTCCTCGTAGCGCTCCTTGGGCGCGTCGAGCGCGTGCGTGTAGTAGTTCCAGGACACCATGTTGCCCAGGTCCGTGGCGCTCAGGTGGACGACCATCATGTACGGCTCACCGCGCTTGTCGGTCCACTCCGTCACCTTCGCCAGGAAGAGCTGGCGCATGGGGGCGACCTTGTAGAGCAGGTCCGAGAAGCCCTTGTCGGACGCGGCGATGTCCGGCGCGTCGTATTGCTTCACCAGCTTCGCGCCCTCCTTGCGTGCAATGGGAACCAGGTCCTGCTGGATGACCTGGTCGATGGACTCGAAGCGCCGCATCGGCTGGCCGCTGCGCGCCGCCACCTGCTGCATCATCGGGTCGCCCGAGAACATGAACGTCTTCGTGGGGACCATGTAGACATTCACGTTGCCCGGTCCGCTGATGACCGCCTTGCCGTTGTTGACGATCCAGTTGTCCGGCAGCGGCATCGCCGCCATCTCCATGAACTTGTCGTCGAACACCCGGTGCATGACGACCTTGCCGTTGGGTGGCACCTCGAGTCGCTTCTCGACTTCGGGTGCCCCAGGACCCGATGTGTCACCCTCGACCTTGTTCTCGCGACAGCCGCCCACCACGACACACGACGTCACGAGCGGAATCATCAGCGCCTTCATCGGAGTTCCCCCTCCTGGACTGCATTGCCATCCAGGCTACCAGAGGCCCGGTGCGGGGGACACCCGGGCCCCTGGCGGGCTCACAGCTCCGGGAAGACGAGCAGGCCTCGCTGCGAGTCGACCACGTAGACATAGCCGTCCCCTGGGACGCGGATGCCGACGGCGCCCTCCCAGGAGGAGACGTTGAGGAACACGGGGTCGTGCTCCCGCCAGGTGTGGTGATAGGCGATCTCCCGGGGACGGCTCGGAACGGTGACATCCAGGACGCGCACGCCCTGCTGGAAGTGCGCCAGATAGAGCCGGTTGCCGACGAGCTCCATGTTGTGGATGGAGACCTCCGGCGACAGCTTGTACTCGCCGATGAGGGTGGGGTTCGCCGGGTCGTTCAGGTTGAGCACCCGCAGGTGGGCGCCCCACCCCTCGCCGCCCTCGAACGCGATGAGGTTGTTCTGGAAGTACGCCACGCGCGAGTAGTGGCTCATCGCGTTGGGATACTCGTACGCGCCCAGCTTCTTCACGTTCGCGGGGTCGCGCGCGTCGAGGATGAGCAGACCCGCGCCCCAATGGTTGACGAAGAGCAGGTGGTTCAGGGAGGTGGCGTCGTGGGGATAGGAGTTGCGCCCCGGCATCCGGGAGCTCTCGTCCCGGTAGCTGCCCAGCAACACGGGCTCGCGCGCGTGGGTGACGTCGAAGATGAGGACGTCCCCGTTGTCCATGGCATACAGCCGATTGCCATTCACGAAGAGGGTATGGGTGCTGCGCCGCATACCGCCCGACAGGTCCTGGAGGAGCCGGGGGGACGCGGGGTCGGAGATGTCGAACACCAGGACGCCCCGGGCCGCGCTGGCGACATAGAGCGCGTCGTCCTTCGCCCAGACCCCGTTCCAATAGGCATCATCGGGGTGCGTGATGGACGCCACCAGACGCGGCGCGGTGCGGTCCGCGAGGTTGAAGACGAACAGCCCTCCCTCGCCCGGGAAGCCCGCCTCGATGTTCACCACGTAGGCGTGCCCCTTGGTGACGTAGACATCCACCCCCATGCCCGTGTTCGCCCCCGTGGAGGCCTCGCCGATGAGTCGCAGCCCGCCCGAGGACTCTGCTTCCCCGGGCCGGCGGCGGGTCCGGACGCTCTCGAAGCTGAGCACCCGGGGCGGCTTCCCCGCCTCGCAGTAGACGTCACAGCCCAGCACGCGGTCCGTCCCCACCGCCCGGCACCCCAGCTCCGCCGTCACGCTGTAGGGACGGCCGGGAATATTGGCGGTCGACACCAGGAACATCGGGTGGGCCGCCTCCGGTTCGAGGAAGTAGTACCGGCCCAGCAGCTGATCGGTGGCGCGCCCCGGCCCCGTCGAGGTGTCGTGGAAGCGCGCGTTGAAGGGGCCCGAGGTGTCCACGCCCTTCAGGCTCTCCAGATCACAGCCCGTCAGGTCGTAGGACTCCAGCTTGCCGCAGTCATCCGGGGTGCTGACGGAGACCCGGAGCGCGCAGCTCACGGCCGGCGGTGGCCCCAGGTCTCCCGGGTCCGGCAGCGGCGTGCCGGGAGACAGATCCACCGGCACCTCGATGACCTCACGGTCCGGGCTGTCGCACCCGCCCGCGCCAGCGAGCCACCACACCATTGCGACGACGACCCACGTCCACTTCACCATGTCTGCCCCCGGGGATGGGGCCGGCGCGAGCGGGATGGACGTGCACGGAGGAAGGCCGACCCGGAATCCCTCGAACGAACAGGGGCCCTCCTCATATCGCGGGGCCGCGGACGCCGTTCAATCCCTGACATCCGCGCGGGCCCTGGGGCGTCAGAAGATGGTCCGCACGCTCCGGTCCCCGGCGATGTACTGGTTCAGCGTGTAGCCGAAGTCGGACGTGCACGCGTGGTTGAGCTTCCGGACCAGGCCATACAACACCCGCCCCAGAGGCGAGGAGTCGAGCACGGAGCGGACGCTGCAGATCTCCTCGTGCTCGGTGACCTTCAGGTCCTGGTCGAGCACGACCTTGTGCACGGCGTGGTACGTGAAGGTATCCCCCACCAGCGCCTGCCAGGGCCGCAGGGCGAGGAAGTGCTTGAAGACGAGCGAGGTCTTCACCTCGGCCATCACGACATGGGAGCCATCCGGACGCCGCGACTCGGTGACGTCGCCGAAGGCCATGCGACAATCCGAGAGGAAGGTCCTGTTGACATACACGAGCCGCCGGGCGCGCTCCAGCCCCTGCACCGTGACGAGTGGGTCATGGAACGTGGTGTCCGGGTGATAGTGCCTCGACGCGGCGGCGCGGGGACGGTGCTCATCACAACCATAGAGGATGGGCAGGAAGCTGCGGACGAGCTCGGCGGGCCCCCGGGGCTCCGAATGCAGCGGGGTGGTGTGCGCGACTTCCCTCATGTGGAACTCCTCCAACGACGATGTGAAACCAGACGGCCCGCGGCCGCTCAGCAGGCGCGAGCCAGCGGGCCGCTTCGCGGCGAGAGTCCCGCTCCACCTCGTGCCCCGCCCGCTGGCACTCGGCCGCGGACACGACGCCGCCGACTCCCGCGCCAAGGACAGCCACTCGGAATCGCCGGTCGAAAGCGCGGCCTCTGGGAATGACTCTCATGGGGGTGGCCGATGGTGTCCGCTCGGGCCGGGGCTCGTAATCGCCTGCCGGTCCCGGATGGCTGTCGCCTGCACGACCAAGGCGCGTCCCCGTCCTCCCACGAAGAAGGCCCCGGCGCGCTGGACGCACCGGGGCCCTTGGACTTCAGGGTGTCAGGGACTTCACGGCAGCGGCGGCAGCGTCAGCACGCCGTTGCACTGGCCGGGCGTCGAGGGCACGCCGGTGCCGCCCCAGGGCGCGCCGGTGTTCACCACCACGCTGCCCCCAGGAGGCGGCGGGCAGCCGTAGCCCTGGGCCTGGCGCACGACGATGTTGGCGTTGGCCGGCAGGTTGTAGAGGACGTCCGTGCCCGCGCCCACGCAGATGTTGCGCGTCTGGCTGCCACCGGTGGGGAGCGGAATCTCCAGCTCCAGGCAGATGGGCAGCGTGGTGCCCGGCGGCAGTGAGGCCGCGTTCACGTCGATGCGCAGACAGGCGGGGTTGGTCTTCTCGATGTCGGCGTTGATGAAGCCGACCTCATTGGTGTTGGCCGTGAAGCCGCTGTTGGAGATGCGCGCGCAGTCATCCGCGTTGCAGCTCACCGTCTCGCGGTTGTTGCACTGCACGGGGTTGCTCGTGCGGGTGCCGCTGGTGGGCTGCTGCCGCCACTGGTTGGAGCCCACGGGCATGGACCAGAAGGCGATGTTCGCCGGGGCCGTGGGGGCCAGGTCATTCGTCAGCGGGATGAAGACACGCGCGGTGGCGCCCGGGGCCAGCTTGAGCAGCTGCCCCCTGCCGTCGCGGACCTCCGTGTAGATGGCGCCGCGCGACTCCAGGAACACCTGCTGGCCCGACAGGTTGACGGCGCCGTCGGTGCCCGGCATCGACAACAGGCCCGTGTCGATGTGACGCACGCCCACCGTGAACGGGCCCTGCACCTGCTCACCCGAGGGGCCGCGCAGCGCGGACAGGTTCACCTGGATGGAGGCGCCGTTGCGCGGGTCCGTCACCACGACGGTGCCCGACGCGCTGAACGTCTGCCGGTGCAGCGAGTGCAACACGAAGCGCGCCCCGAGCACGTTGCGTGTGACGGCGCCCACGTAGGGCATGTAGCCCGGAACATCGATGGTCACCGGCGTGCCCATGGGCACCGCCGCCGTCACCGAGAACGAGCCGTCCGAGGCCGACGTCCCCGCGGCGCTGCCGACGCTCACCCTCGCCCCGGCGAGCGGGGCTCCGGCCGCGTTGGTGACGACGCCACAGATGGTGGTGCCGGAGCTGGCGGGCGTACACGTCACCAGCGGCTGTACGTGCTCCACCGCCGCGGGAGCCTCCGCCTCACCCTCGGGCGCACCACAGGCCGCGCCCAGCAGCATCGTGCCGCTCAGCGCGCCACACAGCCACATCCACCGCTTGCTGACCATTGCCGACAGAGACATCACATACCTCCCCGTTGAAGAAAGGCGACACCCCGAGGGCGTCACCTCCTCGCATGGTATGTGATTCATCTGACATTGACACGGCAGCGCCGGATGTTTCAATCCCAGCACCAATGTTCATCAAACACAGACACGTCACGAAAGACCCGAGGCGACGGCGACCACACGTGTGACACCCCGCGCTACAAATCAAAGGCTCTCGACCCACCCATGTAGCCTGGAATGTCACAGGAGGGTGCGAAACACATACGGGGTTCCCGCATGGCCCGGTGTGCCATGGCGTCGACACACGAGGATTTCAGAGCGCGAGCGGCTCCTCGGCCGGTGCGGGCGTGGCGGGCTTCTCCGACACGGACTCGGCGCAGAGGGTGGAGCCGTTCATGGCGCACCGGCCTCCGTCCTCCAGGTCGAACTGCCAGCGGTGGCGCGGGCAGACCAGGTACCTGCCCTCCTCCACCCACCCCTCGGACAGGTCCGCGCCCTGATGCGGACAGAAGCGCTGCACGGAGAAGCGCCGGTGGCCCACCGTCACCACGGTGCGCTCGCGCTGGGACTCGGTGGAGCGCACGCCCTCGCAGAAGGCCCGCATGTCCTCGATTTCGACGCCCAGGAAGCCGTGGAGGATGGGCTCGTAGACGTCCGGGAAGCGGCTGAGCCGCAGGCGGAACGACAAGAGGAAGTCCTCCCACGTCAGCTTCCGGTCCAGCACGCGCACCATGTCCGCGGCGCTCACCTTCATGGTGTAGCGCGTCGTCTCGCGAATCTCCGCCACCTCGTCCACGCGCCGGCCCTTGAAGTCCACGCGCAAGAGGCGCTCGGGCAGCTCCGTCAGCTCCACGTACAGCGGCATCCCCACCCGCTCGTGCAGGTCCAACAGGTCCAGCTTGCGCTGCAGCTCCACGCGCAGCCGGGCGTGGATCTCATCCACCTCCGCGCGCAGCATGTTGCGCCGCCGCTCCCGGAACAGGTGCGCCATGTCCGCCGCGTAGGTGCGCAGGTAGGACTCGAAGCCCTCCTCCGTCAGCCGCGCGCCGTCCAGCGAGACGTACTCCAGCGAGGCCGCGTCCAGCACGTCCCCCGGCATGGGCTCCAGGAAGCGGGTGTGGGCGCCGGGCAGCCGCTGCTCGAGGAAGCGGAACAGCGTGGTGGCGTTGGGGAAGATGTTCACCTTCTCCAGGTTGAGCGCGAACAGGGCCGGGTCCAGGAAGCACGCGGGGCCGGCCGAGGCCAGGTAGGCCCGCGGCTTCACCACCTCCAGCGCGCGCGCCACCGCCTCGAACTTGCTCTCGCGCTTCTTCAGCGAGATGGCCGCGTACGTCTCCGGCGTGTACTCGTAGCAGGTGGGGTGCCAGATGGCGCCGGAGAACTGGGCGGTGAAGAGGTCGATGGGCCCCTCCTCCTCGCTGATGCGCGCCAGCCGGTCATGCAGCTTGCAGTCGTTGAGGTTGACGAAGCACTGGCCGTCGCCGCGCACCATGATGGCGGAGTCGCGGTTGGTGCCCTGCTCGGACACGAAGAGCTTGAGGTAGCCGCCCTTGATGGGCACCTCGCGCCCGTCCTCGCAGGCGATGACGCGCTTGCAGCCGTAGCGGGCGAAGATGTCCTGCAGCTCCGAGCGCTGGAAGCGGGGAATCACCACCGTGAAGTCCCGGGTGCGGAGGCTGGCCAGGAACTCCGGGTCGAAGTGGTCCTTGTGCTCGTGGCTGACGTACAGGTAGCGCTCGCGGCCGGGCGTCTCCAACAGCTCGCGCACGCGCGGGGCCAGGTGGTGGTTGCGGGGCAGCTGCATCCACGCCGAGTCGAACGCCCCGCGCGGGGACAGCCACGGGTCCATGACGACGACGCTCCCCGCGCACTCCACGGCGAAGCCTGCATGGCCCAGGAAAGTGATTCGCATGTCCCCGCCCCCCACCGAAGCGGCCCGACGACGCGCCGAGGCCGCACACACCCGAGTCGCCGCCCGCTCTCACGGCCGGCGTGAAGTAGGCTGCGAACGGGGTGTCACCTGGACCAGGGGCCTTCCAGTCCCGGCTCGCGTCCGCGTCCCGACACGGCCCCGGGCGGGAGACACGAAGGGCGCGGAAGGAGGACCTCCCGCGCCCCGGTGTCGTCGTCGGTGGAGACGGCTCAGCGACTACGGCTGGATTTCACGGACGGACAGCCACTTGAAGTCGACGTCCTCCGCGTTGTCCCAGCGGAACGTGGCGATGGGGCCACCCCAGGTGATCGGCATGGCGCCCACGGAGCCGCCGCAGTGCCCGGCGTCCCCGCCCCAGTCCCCAGCGTCCACCCAGTCGTAGACCTTCTTCCACGTCACCTTGTCGGCGTTCTCGTTGACGTACATCTCCAGCCGCACGGCCTCCTTGCCGCTGACGGTGGTGTTGCGCATCACCGCCTTGAAGCCCACCCAGCGCCCCTTGAGCGCGGAGGTGGCGGGCTTGTACGGCGCCTGGTCGTAGGAGACATGCCACGTCTCCTTCTGCCAGCGGGCGCGGCCGTCGTAGTGCAGGCCGCCCTTGTAGCTGCTGCCCTCGCAGCCGGAGTTGTTGTTGTTGTGCTTGCCGCCGCGCGCGTACCAGTCGAAGTTGTCCGAGCCGTCCGACGCGGCGTTGAGCTTCACGAAGCCCGTCATCTCGACGTTCTTCCAGTCGTTGGGCGCCTGCATGTAGCCCCGGCTGGCCAGCACATCCCGGTCATACGTCGGAATCTTCGCGGCGGAGTAGCCGGTGGAGGTGGTGACGCCCATGCGCACCTGGCTGTGCTTCATCTTCCACGAGCCGTCCGCGTTGCGGGTGATGGCGCGCTGCGGGTCGAACCGGGGGTCCGACGTGGGGTCGTCCGCCAGCGCCCAGGACTCGCCGCCCGCCTTGGACGGGTACAGCCGCGTCACGCCGAACTTGTCCACGGAGGGCTGCTCGGGAGTCGGCTCCGGGGTGGGCTCGGGCGTCGGCTCGGGCGTCGGCTCAGGTGTCGGAGTCACCCCGGGCGTGGGCTCCGGCGCGGGGTTGCCCGGCGTGGGGTCGGGGCTCGGGACCTGGGGTTGCTCGGACGGAGACTCGGTGCCGCCGGGCGTCTGGGCTCCGGGAGCGCCCGGGTCGGCGCCGCACGCGGAGGCGGACAGGAGGAACAAGGCGCCACACAGGGATGAGAGAACACGGTTCCGGATCAAATGGCGGTCCTTCTGCGAGGGGCCGCGAGAGTGGCGGAGGAGCCGCGGACGCCTATCGCCCTGCGGGCCCTCGCCGCGCCGCTCCCCCGAGGCCAGGATTGCCTCGGGGCGTCGACGCCTGGCTGGTCTCAGCGGCCCGGTGACTGTCGTTTTTCCAACCGGACGGCCCGAAACCCACCACGTCCCGCAACCCTTCCCCAGCCAGTGACGCCCGCTCCGGCCCTCCCCGGGCCGCCCCCTCCCGGGACAGCCCTGGAGCGCTTGCGGGAGCCATCCTTCGGTTTTTCCGAAGGAGTGAGTCTGTAATCCCTATTTGTCGAAGAGAACGGTGGCTCTTATCTGAACCCCACCTATGGAACCTCTACAAACCGTCGGCAGTCCCGTCCTGTGGGGCGGCTTCATTGCCTTCGTCATCGCGATGCTCGCCCTGGACCTCGGCGTCTTCCACCGGAAGGCCCACACGGTCAGCTTCAAGGAAGCGCTGGGCTGGAGCACGGTGTGGATCAGCCTGGCGCTGCTGTTCAACGCGGGGCTCTGGTGGAAGTTCGGAGGCAAGCCCGGGCTGGAGTTCCTCACCGGCTACCTCATCGAGAAGTCGCTCTCCGTCGACAACATCTTCGTCTTCGTCGTCATCTTCTCGGCGATGCGCATCCCCGCGCTGTACCAGCACCGGGTGCTCTTCTGGGGCATCCTGAGCGCGCTCGTGCTCCGGGCCATCATGATCTTCGCCGGCGTGGCCATGCTGGAGCGCTTCCACTGGCTCATCTACGTCTTCGGCGGCTTCCTCATCATCACCGGCCTGAAGCTGTTCGTGCAGCGCAACAAGGAGGACCATCCGGAGGACGGGTGGATGATGCGGATGCTGCGCAAGAGCATCCCGTCCACCACGCGCTTCGACGGGCACCACTTCTTCACCATGGAGAACGGCCGCCGGCTGGCCACGCCGCTGCTGATGGCGCTCATCCTGGTGGAGGCGTCGGACATCCTCTTCGCCCTGGACTCCATCCCCGCCATCTTCGCGGTGACGCGAGATCCGTTCATCGTCTTCACGTCCAACATCTTCGCCATCCTGGGCCTGCGCTCGCTGTTCTTCCTCCTGGCCGGCGCGGTGGAGAAGTTCAGCTACCTGAAGGTGGGCCTGTCGGGCGTGCTGGTGTTCGTGGGCGCGAAGATGGCGCTCATCGACTTCGTGAAGATCCACCCGGCCGTCTCGCTGGGCGTCATCGCCACGCTGCTGGGCGCCAGCATCGTCGCCTCGCTCATCAAGGCGAAGAACCTGCCGCCGCACACGCCGGAGACGGGCGCCGACACGCTCGTCAAACCGTCGGAGAGCTGAAGCAGCCCGCAGCACATCCCCCGAAGCCAGGGCGCGTCCGGACCTCATGCCGGGCGCGCCGGAGCCGGGCGCCGCCAAAGTCATGCGCCGGAAAGCGAAGAGGCCGTGAACCCTTGGGTTTCCCCTTGGATTCACGGCCTCTTCTGGTTGGGCGCAGCAGGGTTTGAACCTGCGACCCCTGCCGTGTGAAGGCAGTGCTCTACCGCTGAGCTATACGCCCGCGCTGCGTGTTGCCACCGCGTCGCGACGGGGAGCTAGATGCCATCTGCTCCCTCGGGTGTCAACGCAATTTCTACGAGAGCCCATCCAGCTTCTCTTCCAGCTCACGCAGCCGACGCTTGAGGCCGGACAGCTGCTTGCCCACGGCCTTGAACTCGCTCTTCGGCGCGAAGTGGAACGCCTTGAGCAGCTCCTCCTGGCCGCGGTCCAGGGCCTGCTTGCCCCGCTGGGCCTTGCCGATGGCGTTGGCGATGGCCATGGCGCGCTTCTCGTCGGCCATGAGCTTCTCCACGGCCTTGCTGGAGAGCTCCAGCGCCTGCTTCTTCAAGTCGTCACGGATACCCATGGCTCGTTGCCCCCCGGCCTACGGCTCGTCGATGTACTGCGTCTGCAGCTTCGCGAAGACGCGGTCCGCGATGCCCTTGTACTTCATGCGCTCGATGAGGGGCTGCAGGTCACCCTTCATGGAGATGCGGCGCTTGAGCACCGCCTCCACGGGGTCCAGCGTCCCCTGCAGCAGCTGCTTCCAGACGGTGTACGGGGCGCGGGCCAGGTAGACGGGCTCGAGCTCGTCCAGGTCATCCGGGTCCGCGAGCACGCGGGCCTTCTCGATGCGGCAGTCGCCCGGGACGACATGCACCACGAAGGACTTCGCCAGCTTGCCGGGCTCGGCCTCGATGATGGCCCCGAAGTCGCCCTTCCATCCCTTGCCGGCGACGGCGCACTCGGGGTCCTCGTTCGTGAGCCGGACCGCTTCGTCCAGCCACTCCTTCGACGGGAACTTCGCCATGAGCTGCTACCTATCCTCTTCGGAAGACTCTCTTGATGCTGGAGAGCAGGCCCCGCTCGTCATCGCTGGCGCCGTTGGAGCCGCTCGCCACGGGCTGATGGTCGACGTTGTTGCGCAGGACATCCGAGAGCGCCCGCTTGAGCTGCTCCGGGGTATCGCGCGTGGCCAGGTCCACCCGGCGCGGAGTACCACTGGCCTCCTCCACCGTCACCTGGAGCAGACACTCCTCGGTGAGGCGGAAGTCGATCTTCCTGCCGGCCGCGGCGGACGGGACCCGGACGGTGCCCAGGTACTCGTTATCCACCATCAGGTCGCTGTCCCCCTGGAAGATGTCCAGCTCGATGTAGGCCGAGCCCGGCTCCTTCGGCGGAGGCAGGCGGAAGCTCTTCACCATGGGGATGAGCGAGTTCTTCTCGATGATGCGCTTCACGCGGCCGTTGGGCAGCGCGTAGCCGATGGGCATGGACACCGCGTCCAGCAGCGTCACCGCGTCGATGCTGCCCAGCGAGTCGCCCAGCAGCGCCGCGCCCAGGGCCACGCACTCGTCGGGGTGCACGCCCTTCCTGGGCGGCTTGCCGAAGTGCGCTTGGATCTTCTGCTGCACGAGCGGCATGCGGCTCTGGCCGCCGACGAGGATGATCTCGTCGATGTCCGAGCGGGCGATGCCCTTCTCCTCGAGCACGCGGTCGCAGATCTCGAAGGTGCGGTCCACCAGGTCGCCGGTGAGGCTGTTGAGGAACTCGCGCGTCAGGGGGATGCGCAGGTCCACCGGCTTGCCCTTGCGCTCGTCGATGAAGGGCAGGTCGATGACGACGTTGGGGATGAGCGTCAGGTCGATCTTCGCCGCCTCGGCGGCGTTCTTGATGCGCTGCAGGGCGATGGGGTTCTCGGTGAGGTCGACCTTGGTCTCCTCCCGGAAGCGCTCCAGCACGTACTCCATGATGCGCGTGTCGAAGTCCGCGCCGCCCAGGAAGGTGTCGCCGCCCGTGGCCAGGACCTCGAAGACGTTGCCGGCCAGGTGCAGCACGGAGACGTCGAAGGTGCCGCCGCCCAGGTCGTAGACGAGGACCTTCTGGTCCAGGCCCCGGTTGAAGCCGTACGCGAGCGCCGCCGCGGTGGGCTCGTTGACGATGCGCTTGACGTCGAAGCCGGCGAGCCGGCCCGCCTCCTTCACCGCCTGGCGCTGGTTGTCGTTGTAGTAGGCCGGGACGGAGATGACGGCCGCGTCGATGGGGCCGCCCAGGAACTGCTCCGCGATGGTCTTCAGCTGCGAGAGCACGAAGCTGGAGACCTGGGGCAGCGTGTAGAGCTTGCCGCCCATCATCACCGCGGCGTCCCCGTTGGGGCCCTCGACGATGTCGTACGGGAAGGAGCCGCGCAGGTCCTCCACCGACTTGGAGTGGTACTTGCGGCCGATGAGGCGCTTGGTCCCCCACAGCGTGTTGCGGGGGTTGGTGACCATCTGGTCCTTGGCCACCCCGCCCACCAGGAGGTCTCCCTTGGCCGACAGGGCGACGACGGTGGGGAGGATGAGGTTGCCGCGATCCGTGGGGACGATCTTCGGGATGCGGTTGCGCACGGACGCCACCAGCGTGTTGGTGGTGCCCAGGTCAATCCCGACGATGCGAGGTCTGTCCGCCATGAAGTTCACGGGCGCGGGCCACCAGACGCGCGCCCCCGTCCCACTCTGTATCACGTCGCGACTTCGCGCGCGCGTTTCTGGGCGAAGCCCTCAGTCCTCCACCTCGGAGCCCTCCGGACCCGGCTCGTTCCACCCCAGGGGGGGTGGGAGCACCCCTCGGACCGCCTCGGTGGAGGGCAGGACCAGGCGATCATACGGCCCCCCCTCCCCCGTCGGCAGCTCGTCCAGGAAGCGGGACGGGCGCAGGACGATGCGCTCGCCCTCCCGGGGCAGCACCGACAGGGGGTACACCAGCGCCAGGAGGTCCCGGGCCCGGGTGGTGGCCACGTAGAACAGGCGCCGCTCCTCCTCTTCCTCCTCGGCCGAGCGAGTCGCCTGGGACATGGGGAAGCGCCCGTCCACCAGCCAGAGGACGAAGACGCTCCGCCACTCCAGCCCCTTGGCCTGATGGACGGAGCTGAGCGTCAGGACGTCCCCGGGGGCATCGCCCTCCAGGGCCTCCTTGGCGGCGAACTCCGCCACCAGCGCCAGCTCCGACAGGAAGCGCGGCAGGTCCTCGAACCGCCGGGCCAGCTCCGCCAGCCGCCGCAGGTCGTCCTCCCGGCTGTCCTCGGGCATGGCCTCCAGGGCGAGCCGGGCGGCGTACCCACCCGCCAGCACGTCCTCGATGAGCCCCCCCGGGTCGCGCGTGGCCTCCGGGCGTCCCAGCCGCCCCATCAGCGCCGTGAGCCGCTCGAAGGCCGGAAGCGACTTCTTCGACACGTGGCGCCGCACGTCCTCGTGGACCAGCCGCTCCCCCAGGGGCAGGCCCTCCGGCAGGGCGCGCAGCGAGGTCCACAGGCGCTCCGCCGTGGTGGGTCCCACGCCCGGCACCGCGCGCACCACCCGGCGGAACGCCAGCTCGTCCCGGGGGTTGTTCACCCAGCGCAGGTGGGCCAGCACGTCCTTGACGTGGGGCTGCTCGAAGAAGCGCACCCCGGAGCGCACCCGGAACGGCAGGCCCCGGCGCGTCAGCTCCAGTTGGAGCTCCAGGCCGTGGTTGTGGGCGCGGTAGAGGACGGCCATCGACTCCAGGGGTTCGCCCCGCGCGCGGAGCGTCTGGATGTGCTCAGCCACCCAGGTCGCCTGTTCGGCCGCGTCCAGCGTGGGGACGACGAGGGGTCGGGGCCCGGAGGCGCGCTCGGAGACGAGCGCCTTGGGGAACTGCCGCGTGTTCTGGGCGATGGCGGCGTTGGCGAGCTGGAGGACCTCCGGGGTCGAGCGGTAGTTGCGCGTCAGGGTGAAGACGGCGCAGCCGGGGTGCCGCTCCGGGAAGCCCATGATGTTGGAGAAGTCCGCGCCCCGGAAGCTGTAGATGGACTGGCAGTCGTCCCCCACGACGGTGAGGTCCTGACGCTCCCCGGCGAGCAGATCCACCAGCTCGCCCTGGAGGCTGTTGGTGTCCTGGTACTCGTCCACGAGCACGGCGTGGAAGCGCTCGGCGAGCAGGGCGCGGACGCGGGGGTGTTCGACGAGCAGCCGCTTCAGGTTGAGGAGCAGATCATCGAAGTCCATCAGGTGCAGCCGCGTCTTGCGCAGGCGGTAGAGCGCCGCCGTGGCGAGCACCTCCGGCGCCAGCGGGACGAACTGCGGCCGGCGGTCCACCAGCACCTCCGACACGGCCTGCTGCAGGTTGGTGGCGAGCGACACCAGCTCCAGCACCAGCTCCGGCCGGGGGAAGCGCTTGTCGCTCTTGAGCTTGCGCTCGGCCAGACAGCTCACCATGAGGTCCCGCGCGTCCTGCCGGTCCAGCACGGTGAAGCGCTCCGAGTAGCCCAGCGCCGTCGCGTGCTCGCGCAGGAGCGCATGCGCCACGTGGTGGAACGTGCCGCCCGTCACGCGCCCCACGTCCACGAAGCCGCCCACCAGCTCCGCCAGGCGGCGGGTCATCTCGCGCGCGGCCTTGTTGGTGAACGTCAAGAGCAGGAGGTGGTCGGGCGAGAGGCCCAGCTCCAGCCTGCGCGCCGCGCGGAAGGTGAGCGTGCGCGTCTTGCCGGAGCCCGCGCCGGCGATGACCAGCACCGGCCCCGCGTCCGCCTCCACCGCGCGCAGCTGCTCCTCGTTGAGGAGCCGGGCGTAGTCGATGCGCGACGGGCCACTCGGCGGACCGAGCGGCCTGGGGGTGGGCGGGGAGACCATGGGGCGCGGAACTCTAACCGCCCCGCCCGCCCGGGACGAACGGATCAGCCGGACTTCACGGCACGGGCTTGTGCGCCGTCAGCCGCGCCGAGGCCGCCTCGCGGACCTGGGCGGACGGGTCCCGCTCCCGGGCCAGCTCCAGCAGC
Organism: Myxococcus sp. MH1; assembly: GCF_059738865.1. Lineage (NCBI taxonomy): Bacteria > Pseudomonadati > Myxococcota > Myxococcia > Myxococcales > Myxococcaceae > Myxococcus > Myxococcus sp. MH1. Next base: position 6,160,421 of record NZ_AP026947.1, read on the forward strand.
ACCCGGCCCACCTGGGGCAGCTTCGTGCTCACCGTGGCGAGGGCGGCGGTGCGCTCCTTCACCCCGCCCTCCAGCCGCTCGGTGACGCCGCGGTCCGCGCAGGTGCGCACCCCGGGCGACTGCTCGCGGAGGATCAGCTCCGCGTCCGCCAGCCGGGCCTCGGTGAGGCGGCGGGCCTCCTCGGCGCGGCGCTCGAACTCAGCCAGGTCCTCGGGGAACTCGGTGGAGACGGCGCGCGCGCGGGCGATGGCCTCCTGGGCGAATCTCGCGTTGACGGCCGCCGCGCACAGCTGCCGCGCCGAGGCCAGGGGCACGCGGCCCTCTGTCGTCACCGTCTCGTCGCGGGCCACGTTCAGCGCCCACACCGCGAGCTGGCGCGCGGCCACCGCGGCGGAGAAGGGCTGCTTGCGCCCCTCGCGGATGTCCACCCAGCGGCGCAGCACCACGGGGTCCGGCACGCCGGAGTCGAAGGCGCGCTGGTACTCGGTGGAGGCCTGCGGCAGCTGCCCGGAGAGGTCCAGGAGGACGGCCACGGTGAGGTACATCTCCGCGCTGCTGGCCCGCTCGCGCAGGGCGTCCAGCCGGGAGGCCACCTCGTACTCCGCCACCGGGCGCGGCAGCGACGTGAGCACCGTGCGCAGCGACTCCAGCGCGTTCTGGCGGATCAACGGGTTGCGCGCCGAGCGCAGCGCGTCCAGGAGCGGATCCACCGCGCGCACGGAGACTTGCTGGCCCAGCTCCTCCGCCGCCTGCCAGCGGTCCAGCGCGTCCGGCGCCAGCAGCGAGCGCTTCAGGTCCTCCAGGTCGCGCAGGTAGTGGCCCACGTGCGCGGCGCGCACGAGCGGATCCGGATGCGCCAGCGCGGCCTGCTCGGCGCGGGCGCGCGTCAGTCGCGCCGGGAAGTCCGTGAGCTTGGGCCCCAGCGGATGCGCCTTCACCCGCGCCTCGGCCTCGTCCACCAGCCCCGAGACGAGCAGCCCCTCCACCTCCAGCCCCAGCAGCAGGACGCGCGCCTCCTCGCGGTGCACGCCGGCCGGGAAGTCCTTGAGGTAGGCGAACAGCTTCGTCGCGCCGGAGCCCCTGGCCTGCTCGAAGGCCTGCGCGTCCAGCCGCGACTCGACTTGGAGTCGGCGTGGATCATCCGGCTTCTCGCGCAGGTACTCGGCCAGCCGCTTCGGGTCCTCCGTCGTCGCCAGCTCGCGCGACTCCGCCTCCAGCATCAGCCGCTTCGCCTCGTCGCGCTGGGCGCCGTCCGGGTGCTCCTGGAGGAACTGCTTCCAGGCGGCCACGGAGTCGGCCTCCTTCGCGGCGTTGAAGCGCAGGCCCTCCAGCAGCGTCCTCGCGGTGCGCGTGTGCGGCGCCTCCGGGTACGCCTCCAGGAAGCGCTTGTAGGCGAGCACCGTGTGCAGCCGCTTCGCCTCCTCGAACTCCAGCTCCTCCAGCCGGGCCTCGGCGGCGTCACCATCCGGGTGCGTCGGGTTCTCCCGCAGGAAGGCGCGATAGCCCTCCACGGTGTCCGTGCTGGCGGCGCGGTCATACGGATTGGGCAGGCACCCGGTGGCCAGCAGGAGGACGGGGAAGGCTCGGCGGAGTGAAAACATTCTCCTGGAGCAATACCGCACCCCGCTCCCCCCGGAAACACGCGCCGCCACGGACGGTTGCCTGGGTAGGTTTTTTGACGACACACGAAGCCGGGGCCAGCATGGTGCCCCAGGACGCTACAGGGAGGTCGCGCATGCGGTGGCTCACGCTGATGGGAATGCTCTCGATGCTCGCGACGGGCTGCGCCACCCCGTCCGGCCGGCTGGAGCCCTGGCTGGACTCGTACGCGGTCCGCTACCACTCGGCCTCGCCGCCGGCCTTCCCGCGCGAGTCGCTCTCCACGCCCGTGGCGCCGGCGCAAGCGGAGAAGAAGCCCGCGCCGGCCAGGGCGAAGACGCCCGCGCGCGCCGCCGCGTCCCGGCCCGCGAAGGGCAAGCCGGCCACCACGAAGGTGAGCACCCAGGGCGCGCGCCCCGTCTCGGCCGATGCGCGCGAGAAGGTCCTGGCCGCGGCGCGCTCGGTGGTGGGCAAGCCGCAGGTGACCTTCGACGGCCGCAAGTACCCGTCCGACTGCACGGGCCTCATCGAGGGCGTCTACGCGCAGGCGGGCCTGTCCTTCCGCGGGACGCTCAAGCCTGGGGACAACGGCGTCACCGCGCTGTACCGCTACGCCCGCGCCCATGGCCGCGTGTACGAGGACGGCCGGCCCGTGCCCGGGGACCTGGTGTTCTTCCACGAGACGTACGACCAGAACCGGGACGGCCGCCGCAACGATGGCCTCACCCACGTGGGCATCGTCGACAGCGTGGACGCGCAGGGCACCGTCACCGTCATCCACCGGGTCAACCGGGGCGTGGTGCGCTACCGGATGAACCTGGCACGCCCCCACCTGCCGAGGGATCCGAAGACGGGCGAGGTGCTCAACGACCTCTTGCGCCACCCCGGCCCGAACAAGGCCCCGGTGCTCACCGGGCAGCTCTTCGCGGCCTACGGCAGCGTGCTCCCCGCGAGCGCCCCGGCGAAGAAAAAGCCCGCGCCCATCCCCGTGGCCCTGCGCTGAAACGAACGGCGCCCGACTCCAGGAAGAGCCGGGCGCCGGTGAAGCGGCGAGGACTTCGTCTCAGGACGCGCGCGCGGTGCGGTCCCACGCGGCGCGCTGCGAGTTGCGCAGGAAGCGCCAGAAGCCCACGACGATGGCCAGGTTCATGGTGACGAAGTAGTAGGCCACCGAGGCCACCCGCTTCGCCGCGCCGCGCTTGAGCACGCCCACCTTCCCCAGGTACGCCAGCGCGTAGAACAGGCCCTGGGCGAAGAGCGTGGCGCGGTAGAACATGCTGTCGAGCAGGAACAGGTTCGCCAGCAGCGCCACGCCCATCAGCGCGGGCGCGCACCAGCGCAAGAGCTTGTGCGACCAGAACGCGAACGCGGGGAAGCCCGCGGTGGGCAGCAGGAGGCCCGGCACCATGCGCAGGCTCTGGAAGTTGCCGGCGGCGATGCGCGCGCGGCGGCCGAACTCCTTGCCGTAGTCCTCCGTCGTCTCCTCGTGCGCGACGGCCTTCTCCTCGTACGCGACCTTGTAGCCCTTCTCGAGGATGCGCAGCGGGATGACGAAGTCATCCACGATGGTGGACGGCGGCAGCTGCGTGTAGAGCGTGCGGCGGATGGCGTACAGGCCCCCGTTGGCCCCCACCACCGCGCCCCGGCGCCCCTCGTACATCTTGATGAGGGACTCGTAGCTCCAGTACGCGCTCTCCTCGTAGTCCTTCTTCGTCGGGTTGTAGAGGCGCAGCTTGCCGCAGACCGCCCCCACCTCCGGGTCATCGAAGTGGCGCACCAGCTTCTCGATGGCGTCGGGCTCGATCATCGTGTTCGCGTCCGAGAGGACCACGATGTCGCCCTTGGCCATGGGGATGCAGCGGTTGAGCACCGTCGTCTTGCCCGCGCGGGGCGCGGGGGACAGGCGCACGCGCTCGTCCCGGCACTCCAGCACGCGCTCGTTGGTGCCGTCGGTGGAGCCGTCCGAGCCGATGAGCACCTCGAAGCGGTCGGCCGGGTAGTCGAGCGCGAGGCTGTTCTCGAGCTTCTGCCCGATGCAGGACGCCTCGTTGTACGCCGCGACCACCAGGCTCACCGATGGAGCCGCCCCACGCCTGCCCGGCAGCTCACGGCGCGCGTCCCCGCCTCGCATCGCCCGGATGTTCTGCGCCACCTGCGCCGCCCCATCCAGCACGAACAGGCTCAATGGGTAGAGAAAATACGTGTGCGCCAGCAGCAGCGCGGCACACCAGAAGAAGACCTCCGCCATCGACCATGCCTCCCAAGACCCAGTCCTCGAATCGGCCCTGGGTTCAGCAAGAGGCATGCCCCGCGCGAGCAGCCCGCTCCGCTCGGAGCGCGGAGGCAGGCGTGGGGATCAGCGCCGGGTGGGACTGGACTTTCTCCAGTCCTCCGCCCGGGTGGGACGCACGTCGTTTCAGGGCCGCGGGGCGCTCGTGGAGACCTGCTCGAGCAGCTTTCGCGCCAGCTCGTGGTTCTTGTTGAGCGCCAGCACGTCGTCCAGCAGTGAACGCGCCGCCGACGGGTCCTTCTGGCGCAGGGCCAGTCGGGCACCCAGGACGTAGGGGCGCAGCAGGGTGCCATCCGCCTGACGGAGCGCCTCCAGCTCCGACACGGACTGGGCCACCGACTCCGGCGGAGAGCCGGAGCTGAGCACGTACTCGGCGCGGGCCACGGTGCTCCACGCCTTCGGGGCGCCCTCCACGTTGCGCAGGCGCTCGGCCAGCGCGAGGGCATCCGGCGCCGCCGTCACCCCCGCGTGGAGGGCCCGGGCCTTCACCCGCGCGGCCAGGGCCGGCGTGGGCTCCACCTCGGGCGCGGCCTCGAGGGCCTCGGCCAGGACGTCCACTTCCTTGCGCAGGCGGTCGATCTCGATGCGCAGCGGTCCGCCGAGCTTGATGACGTCCTCGCGCTGCGCCTTCAGCGCGTTGACGCGGCTCTCCCAGTCGACGGTGGCCTGGGCGGCGGCGCGCTCGTCGATGTCTCGCTGGAGGAGTTCGCCCTGGGTTCGCAGCCGCTCGGCCTCGGCCTGGAGCTCGCCCAGGCGCAGCGAGAGCGCCACGACGAGCTCGGCCTGGGCCTCGGTGTATTTGGGATACGTGGCCGTGAGGGCCTTGAGGCTCTGGATGGCCTGGTCCCTGGAGGCGGAGTCGTCCCTGCGCAGCAGGACCGAGGCCCGCTCCTTCTCCGTCACCGCGGTGGCCGGCATGTCCGCGTCACGGTTCTTCCACGCGGGATAGGCGAGCACTCCGGCCAGCAGCACCCCGGCCGCCACGACCAGGCCCAGCCAGAGGCGCGAAGAGGAGCTCGAAGGGGTCGAGGCCACGAGGTCCGCGGACTCGCGGTTCGCGGACAGCAGCTCCGGTGGGAGGGAGACGGCGCCTCGGCGGTAGGCGGGCTCCGAGGTGCTGGGTCCCTGGCCACCGGCGGCGCCCAGGGCGCCGAGTCCCGGCAGCTCCATGGGCGGAAGGTTCACGCCGTGCGACCCGGCGTCGGTGGCCGCGCCGTACACGGAGGTCTTGCGATTGACCGGAGACCCGGGCGCGTTGGCGGCACCGAAGAGCTCGGTGGACGACGAGGCCTCGCCGTAGAGGCTCGTGGACCTCTCGGCGGGGAGCTCGGGGACGGCTCCCGCATCGGCCGAGTCAGACACGGCTCCGTACGTGAGCGTGCGCCCGATATGGGCGGGAGTCCCGCTCGCGGGTGAGGACGGGCTCGCGCCTGACGTGCCCGAAGCTCCGAGCGTCACGGGGGCAATCGATGGAGGCGACGGAGGGGGGCCTGACGTGGCCGCACCGAAGACCTGCGTGGTCTGGCGAGGACTTCCGCCCGTGTGGCTGGGGAATATCGGGCTTCCTGAAGTGGGGGCCGGGCCCGACGGAGGGACAGCGCCGAAGGTCTGCGTCGAGCCGTGAGCCCCCGCCGAGGCCTGCGTCATTCCAGGCGTGCCCACCGCGCCGAAGGTCTGCGTTGAGCCGTGAGTGCCCGCCACCGAAGGCTGCGTCATGCCAGGGGCACCCACAGCTCCGAACGTCTGCGTCGACCCCTGAGCCCCCACGCCGGAGGCCTGCGTCATTCCGGGAGCGCCGACTGCGCCGAAGGTCTGCGTCGCCCCGTAGGCGCCCGCACCCTCGGTCGATGGCGCGCCCTGGGAGCCGACCGCGCCGAAGGTCTGCGTGGCCCCATGAGCACCCGCGGCCTGCGTCCCGCCCTGCCCGCTCACGGCATCATGCGCCCCGCCCACCGCGCCGAAGCGCTGTGTCGTCCCCTGCACGCCCGAGGCACCCGCGACCTGCGCACCGCCAGCGCCTTCCGACGCCTTCCCGGAGCCGAAGATCTGCGTGCGCATCAAGCTGGGATTGCCACCGGGCGCCGTACCCCACGAGCCACTCGGCGTCTTGGGGCCAGCACCCTCCGCGGTGACGGGGCGCGGTGTCTGCGCCTGCGGCGACGCCAGGAACACATGGCTGCAGCGCGTACACTGGACCGACGCCCCTCCCGGCGGAAGCAGGCGGGGATCCAAGGCATACTGCATCGAGCACTGAGGGCAGGCGATCTGCACGCCGCGTGCTTACCACACGGGCCCGGCATCCGGAGGCGAGCCCAACACCGTGGCCGCCTGGAGGGTCTTCAACCGGGCTTCACCCACCCCGGGGACCTCGTCCACCGCCTCCCAGCTCCGGAACCCTCCCGCCGCGTCCCGAGCCTCCACCAGCGCCCGCGCCAGCGAGGCCCCCACACCCGGCAACAACGCCAGCTCCTCCGCCGTGGCGACGTTCAGGTCCAGCCTGCGCCCCAACGCCAGCGCCGCCGCCCCCGTGGGCTCCTCGCCCTCACCACACGTCGCCACGCCGTCCTCCCGGATGCGCACCGCCTCCGGAGGACAATCCAACGCTGACCGGGAATCCGGCCAGCGCCAGCGGGCCACCGCCCCGACGCCCATCACCGCCAACGCGACGACGGCGAGCGCGGCCGTCCGGCCCGCCACCGGCTCAGACCTTCTCGCCCTTGAGCGCCGCCGTCTCCGACACCGTCGTCGCGCCCTCGGGCGGCAGCGGCTGATCCAACCCGAACGCCGTGTGCAGCGCCCGCACCGCCAGCTCCGTGTACTTGGAGTGGACCACGCACGACACCTTGATCTCCGACGTGGAGATCATCTGGATGTTGATGCCCTCGGCCGACAGCGCCGTGAACATCCGCGCCGCCACGCCCGAGTGGTTGCGCATGCCCACGCCGACGATGGACACCTTGGCCACGTTGTCGTCCGTCTCGATGCCGGAGACGGGAATGTCCTTCACCGCCTCGCGCACCACCTCCTGCGCCTTGAGGAAGTCCGACTTGCCCACCGTGAAGGTCAGGTCCGTGCGCCCCTCGCGGGACTGGTTCTGGACGATGAGGTCCACCACGATGTGCTTCTCGTCGAGCGGGCCGAAGATCTTCGCCGCCACGCCCGGCACGTCCGGCACGCCGCAGATGGTGATCTTCGCCTCGTTGCGGTCATACGCCACGCCGCGGACCAGCACGTCCTCCATGGACTTGTCCTCCTCACACACGAGTGTGCCCGGGTCCTGGGTGAACGACGACTTCACCCAGAGCGGCACCTTGTACTTCATGGCGAATTCGACGGAGCGGATCTGCAACACCTTCGCGCCCACGCTCGCCAGCTCCAGCATCTCCTCGTAGGCGATGCGCTCCAGCTTGCGCGCGGCGGGGACCATGTTCGGGTCCGTGGTGTAGACGCCGTCGACGTCCGTATAGATTTCACACGCATCCGCGCTCAGCGCCGCGGCCACCGCCACCGCCGTGGTGTCCGAGCCTCCGCGCCCCAGCGTCGTGACGCTCCCCTCCTCGTCCACGCCCTGGAAACCCGCCACCACCACGATGTGCCCCTTGGACAGGGCCTGTCGGATGGGCTGCGCGTCGATGCTCTTGATGCGCGCTTTCGAGAAGGTGCTGTCGGTGACGATGCGCACCTGGTGCCCCAGGAAGCTCGTCGCCTTGCCACCCTGGGCCTGGATGGCCATCGCCACCAACCCGATGGAGACCTGCTCCCCGGTGGCCACGACGACGTCCTGCTCACGCTCGTCCGGCCGGTCGGTGATCTGCGCCACCAGCTTGAGCAGCCGGTTCGTCTCACCCGACATCGCCGAGACCACCACCACCACGTCATGGCCCGCCTGCTGGGCGGCCAGACAGCGGCGGGCGACGTTCTTCATCCGCTCGGTGTCACCAACGGAGGTACCGCCGTACTTCTGGACGATCAGCGCCACGGGGACCGTGACCTCCCTCTTCAGTCGCGCGGACCTATACGAGCCCCACTCCCCGGTGTAAAGCCCCGCTGCCGCTGTCTCGCATTCCACCACCCCTTGGAGCCCCCAATGTCGCGCCCCCGTATCCTCATCGACGGTGACACCCTGACGCTGGAGCAGATCCTCCAGGTCGCCCGCAACGAGGTGACCGTGGAGCTGGCCCCCGAGGCCGCCGCCCGGGTCCGCGCCTCGCGAGCCCTGGTGGACCGGGTCGCCGCGGGCGACACCCCGTCCTACGGCATCAACACCGGCTTCGGCACCCTGGCCGAGGTCCGCATCGACAAGAAGGACCTGCGCGACCTGCAGCGCAACCTCATCCTCTCCCACGCCTGTGGTGTCGGCACGCCCCTGCCCCACGGTGAAGCGCGCGCGCTGCTGCTCTTGCGCTGCAACGTGCTCGCCAAGGGCTACTCGGGCATCCGTCCGGAGACGCTGACGCTGGCGCTGGACATGCTCAACCGCGACGTCGTCCCCGTCGTCCCCGAGCGCGGCAGCGTGGGCGCGTCCGGTGACCTGGCCCCCCTGGCGCACCTGGCGCTCGTGTTCATCGGCGAGGGCGAGGCGTTCCACCAGGGCCAGCGGCTGCCGGCGCGCAAGGCGCTGGAGATGGCGGGCCTGCAGCCGGTCATCCTCGAGGCCAAGGAGGGCCTGGCGCTGGTCAACGGCACCCAGGCGATGTGCGCGGTGGGCACCCTGCTCCAGCTGCGCGCCGAGTCCCTGGCGGAGCTGGCCGACGTCGCCGGCGCGATGACGCTGGAAGGTCTGCTCGGCAGCCACAAGCCGTTCATCCCGGAGATTCACGACGTCCGAGCCCATCCGGGCCAGAAGGCGTGCGCGGCGCACCTGCGGCGCATCCTGGTGAACAGCGAGCTGGTGGAGACACACGTCAACTGCAGCAAGGTGCAGGACCCCTACTCGCTGCGCTGCATGCCGCAGGTGCACGGCGCGGCGCGCGAGGGCCTGTCCTTCGCGCGGCGAATCCTCGAGGTGGAGGTCAACAGCGCCACGGACAACCCGCTGGTCTTCACGGAGACCGAGCGCATCGTCTCGGGCGGCAACTTCCACGGCCAGCCCATCTCCCTGGCGATGGACGTGGTGGCGATGGCGCTCACGCAGCTGTCCTCCATCAGCGAGCGGCGGGTGGAGCAGCTGGTGAACCCGGCGCTGTCGGGGCTGCCGGCGTTCCTGGCGAAGAACTCCGGGCTCAACTCGGGCTTCATGATCGCGCAGGTGACGAGCGCGGCGCTGGTGGCCGAGTCGCGCGTGCTCAGCCACCCCGCCTCGGTGGACTCGATTCCGTCGTCCGCGGGCCGTGAGGACCATGTGTCCATGGGCATGACGGCGGCGCTCAAGGGCCGGCAGGTGGGGGACTTCGCCCGCTCGTGTCTGGCCATCGAGATGCTGGTGGCGGCGCAGGCGCTGGACTTCCGGCTGCCCGTCAAGCCCGGCAAGGGCGCGCTGGCGGCCTACGAGCTCATCCGCTCCAAGGTGCCGCACATGGAGAAGGACCGCGAGCTGCACAAGGACATCCAGGCCGTGAGCGACATGGTCGACTCCGGCGAGCTGCTCGCGGCGGTGCGCGCGGCCACGGCCTGAGCCTGTCATTCACAGACACCGCGGCCCGCTCCGGAAGCACTCCGGGGCGGGCCGTCGTCGTTTCAGCAAGACGTGCTAACGACACGTCCCGTAGTAGGACTCGACGAACGCCGAGGTCCGGCCGTAGTTCAACCAGAAAGCACAGTCACAGCCACGGAAGCCCACGACCGTCGAGTAGGTGGCGTCGCTGTAGTACGTGTGCTCGTAGAACACCCCATTGCAATTGGGGGCGGCATCCTCGCGCGACGCGAGATCCTGCGCCTCGGCGTCCTCCACCACGGGACCACCGCAGCCCACCAGCATCAACCCCACCGCTAGCAACGCACCGCTGACGAACCTTCCAGCCTGCATTCGTGCCTCCAGGGAACTTCCACGGGTTGTACGGCCCTCCCAGGCTACCAGCCTGAGAGGGATTTGCCCATGGACACCCCCTGAGAGGGAATGCCACCAGCGTCAGGGGCGAGGCAGTCCGCTGTCCTCCCGGTATGACAGCGAAAAGACGGAGGCGCCCAGCTGGGCCAGGCCAGCGGGGGCATCCAGCGGCGCCAGCCGGACCTCCACGAACACCAGACGTCCCTCGTGCTGGGCACGCACGGCCTCCGCCAGCACCGGTGCCAGTTGCTCGGGCTTCTCGATGAGCAGGGTCAGCGCTTGCCCCGGCGTCCCCAGCGCATCGCAGATGGCCGGGTAGTTCCACTTCGGGATGTCATTGTAGACGGACCGCGGACCGACGATGAGGCGCTCCACGGTGTAGCCCGCGTTGTTGAGGAGGAACACCAGCGGCTTGAGCTTCAGGTGCAGCAACGTGGACAGCTCTTGCGCCGTCATCAGGAACGAGCCGTCCCCGATGAAGAGCAGCTGACGCCGCTCCGGGGCCGCCAGGCTGGTGCCCAGCACCGCCGGCAGCGTGTAACCGATGGAGCACCACAGCGGCTGAGCCACCCAGCTCGCTCCCCGTGGCAGCTGCGCGGAGGCGAAGCCCACCATGGGACTGCCCGCCTCGACGACGAGCACATCCTCCGGCTCCAGCAGCGCGGACAGCGCGGGCCACAGCTGCGCGTGCGTCAGGGGCCCCTCGCTCCTCGCCGCCGGGGCCGCTGTCCTGGAGGCCGCCTGGGACCGGAGTCGCAGCGAGCGGGGCACGAAGTCCTGCCGCTTCCGACTGCCCACCGCCTCGCGCAGGGCCTCCAGCACCTCGCCCAGCACCAGCCCGCCGTACAGCGAGGGCAGCCACGGAGACTCCGCCCGCCCCAACGCCGCCGTGGTGGACTGAAGGTCCACGAACCGCGAGGGCTCCAGCCGCTGGGTGAAGGAGTGCGTGTTGAGGTCCATGAAGCGCGTGGACAGGCCCACCACGCAGTCGGCCCCGTCCACCCACTCCCGCACGTACGGGTCCGACAGCCGCCCCCCGTAGAAGCCCAGGAAGGCCCCGTGAGCTTCGTCGAGGAGGCCTCGCCCCGAACCCAGCGACGCGATGGGTATCCCCGCGGACTCCGCCAGCGCCACCACCTGGGGCCCCAGCCCGAAGCGCTGGGCGTCGCTGTCCACCAGCAGCACGCTGCGCCGTGCCCCTCGCAGCCGGGGCACCAGCTCCTCCAGCAGCGCGCGCAGGCTGGCCCTGTCACTGACAGCCGCCTCCCGCTCGAGCGGCGCCTCTGGCGCGGGCACCTGCTGGAAGCACACGTCGGTGGGGAGCTGGAGGTACACGGGCCGCCGCTCACGCAGGCACGTGCGCAGCACCCGGTCGATCTCCATCGCCGCGTTGGCCTGTGTCAGCACCGCCCGCGCCGCGGTGAACGGCGCGATGCTGGCGAGCGTATTGCCATACTCACCGTCCCCCAGCGTGTGGTGTATCCAGCTGCGCCGCTGCATATGGGACAACGGTGGTGCCCCGGTGATGGCCACCACCGGCACCCGCTCCGCATATGCGCCCGCCAGCCCGTTGACGGCGCTCAGTTCGCCCACGCCATACGCCGTCGCGAGCGCGGCAATGCCTTTCAATCGCGCATACCCATCCGCGGCATAGGCGGCGTTGAGCTCGTTGCAGCACCCCACCCAGGTCAGCCCGGGTTGTTTCAACAGCTGCTCCAGCATCCCCAGGTTGAAGTCTCCGGGCACGCCGAAGACATGACGGACTCCCAGCTCCTGGAGACGGAGCCACAGATAATCCCCCACGGAAACCGTCTTCTCCTGGACCTTGGCACAAGTAAGGCTCACGGCGACTCCCCCGCATGCGGACCTCTCCGGGCGGCGACAACCGCCCCGGGCCGGCACGCAAGCAATTACACCGAGTGCCTCACAGCACAATCCAAACACAACCAGACCCCCTCGCCCGTCGGCTTCCCCTCAGTCCGAGCGGCGACTCACGGGAGGTTGGCATGTCTGTCCAGGGTTCGAACAACTCGCGGGCCACCGGAATCCCCGCAGACGCGAGACGCCTGCGGGGCCCGCGAGCCCGTCCTGCGGGGCACGTCAGGGATAGCGGGGCACGCTCGGCTCGGGCTCCGGCAGCGGAATGAACTCCGACTCACCGGGGACCTGACCGATGCGCTGGGCCGTCCAGTCCTCCTTCGCCTGCTCGATGCGCTCCTTCGAGCTGGAGACGAAGTTCCACCAGATGTGCCGGGGCCCATCCATCGGCTCGCCGCCGAAGAGCAGCAGCCTGGAGCGCGTGGTCCCGCCGCCCCGCGCCACCACCTCCTTGCCCGGACGCAGCACCAGGAGCTGACCGGGGCCGAAGCTCTCGCCGCCCACCTCCACCTGTCCCTCGGCGACGAAGAGGCCGCGCTCCTCGTGCACCGCGGGCACGGGAATCCGCGCCCCCGCGTCCAGCTTCACGTCCGCGTAGAAGAGCGCCGACTGCGTCGTCACCGGCGAGCGCGCACCGGCCAGCTCCCCCGCGATGAGCTTGAGCTCGACGCCACCATCCTGCACGACGGGCAGCGCCTCCGACGGCGTATGGACGAACGAAGGCGCGTCCTCCTCGTGCTTGCCGGGCAGCGCCACCCAGAACTGGATGCCGAACATGCGGTTGGACGCGACCCGCAGCTCCGGAGGCGTACGCTCCGAGTGGACGATTCCGCGCCCGGCCACCATCCAGTTCACCGCGCCGGGGCGGATGCGCTGCACCACGCCCAGCGAGTCGCGGTGGAGCACCTCGCCCTCGAACAGGTACGTCACCGTGGCCAGGCCGATGTGCGGATGGGGCCGCACGTCCAGCCCCTTGCCGGCCTGGAGCACCGCGGGGCCCATCTGGTCCATGAAGATGAACGGGCCCACCATCCGCCGCCGCGACGACGGCAGCGCGCGGCGCACCTCGAAGCCGTCTCCCAGATCCCGGGTGCGTGGGACGATGACGGTCTCCAGCAGGGAGTCAGGCTCCGCGTCGACAAAGGGTTCCTCGGGCATCTTCCAGGCCATCCGCTCACACTCCTGTCAAGGTCCTGCGCGTCCACACATGCCATGGGTCGGTCCGGACGCTCCAGTCCCAACCACCCGCCCCCTTCGCGACTCAACGAATGGCGTCTGTCAAGCGCGGCCCGCCCGCGTGTCAAACCTTCACGCGTCGTGATGTCAGCATTTACGTCACGGTGCGGAACCACGGAAGATTGCCCATTCCCACCCGGCCGTCACTCCCCTGTCGGAGGGAGGGAAGCGTCACCCATCCCCTGGAGCGCATCATCGTGAAAGCCTCGTGTACGGCTGTTCGAGCTGGTGCCGTAAGAAGCGTCGTCGCGCTGTTGTTGGTGGCGGGAGTCGTGGTGGGCCCCCGAGCCCAGGCCTCGTCCTTCACGCTGTTCGAGAGCGGGCAGGTGCGGCCGCTCGCGCTGTCCCCCGATGGCAAGCTGCTCTTCGCCGTCAACACGCCGGACAACCGGCTGGAGATCTTCCGCGTCGCGAACAACGGCCTCACCCACCGAGGCTCGGTGCCCGTGGGCCTGGAGCCCGTGGCGGTGGCCGCGCGGACGAACGACGAGGTCTGGGTCGTCAACCACCTGTCGGACAGCGTGAGCGTGGTGCGCGTGGACGCGGACGGACAGGGCGGCGTGGTGACGCGCACGCTGCTCGTGGGCGACGAGCCCCGGGACCTGGTCTTCGCCGGTCCTGGGCGTCGGCGCGCGTTCATCACCGCGGCGCACCGCGGCCAGAACGCGCCGTTCGACCCGAAGCTCACCACGCCGGGCATCGGCCGCGCGGACGTGTGGGTGTTCGACTCGGAGCAGCTGGGGTCCACGCTGGGTGGCACGCCGCTCACCATCGTCTCCCTGTTCGCGGACACGCCCCGGGCGCTGGCGGTGACGCCGGACGGCTCGCGGGTGTACGCGGCGGCCTTCCACTCCGGCAACCGCACCACGGTGATGCATGAGCTGGCGGTGCCGGACGGCGGCGAGGCCGTGGGCGGAGTCCCCGGCCCCAACACCAACTTCGCGGGCGCGCGCGCCCCGGAGGTCGGCGTCCTGCTCAAGCACAACGGCCAGGACTGGGTGGACGTGCTGAACCGCTCGTGGACGTCGTCGGTGCGCTTCTCGCTGCCGGACAAGGACGTCTTCACCCTCAACGCCAACGCCAACCCGCCCGCGCCCATCCACGGCCCCGGGAGCGTGTACTCGGGCGTGGGCACCATCCTGTTCAACATGGCCGTCAACCCGGTCAACGGGAAGGTGTACGTCAGCAACACCGAGGCGCGCAACGACCTGCGCTTCGAGGGCCCGGGCACCTTCGCGGGCAGCTCGCTGCGCGGCCACCTGCACGAGAGCCGCATCACCGTGCTCGGCGGCTCGAGCGTGACGCCGCGCCACCTCAACAAGCACATCGACTACGACGTGTGCTGCGCGCCCACGCCCAACGCGGAGAGCGAGAAGAGCCTGGCGCAGCCGCTGGGCATGGCGGTGACGGCGGACGGCTCGACGCTGTTCGTGGCGGCGTTCGGCTCGTCGAAGCTGGGCGTCTACTCCACGGCCGCGCTGGAGAACGGGACCTTCGTGCCGAGCACGGCGAACCAAATCCTCCTCTCCGGCGGCGGGCCCACGGGCATGGTGCTGGACGAGGCCCGGCGGCGCCTCTACGTGCTGACGCGCTTCGACAACGCCATCTCCGTCATCAACACGACGACGCGCCAGGAGATCGCGCACCTGCCCATGTACAACCCGGAGCCCGCGAGCGTCGTCGAGGGCCGCCCCTTCCTCTACGACGCGCGGCTGAGCTCCAGCCATGGTGACTCGTCGTGCGGCAGCTGCCACATCTTCGGCGACTTCGACAGCCTGGCGTGGGACCTGGGCAACCCGGACGGCGCGGTGAAGGCCAACCCGAGCCCCATCGTCCCCATCCTCCCGGAGTTCGGCGACGACCCGACGTTCGGCCAGTCCACCGCGTTCCATCCGCTCAAGGGCCCCATGGCGACGCAGAGCCTGCGCGGCATGGCGAACCAGGGCCCCATGCACTGGCGAGGCGACCGCAACGGCGGCTTCGACGCGGCCACCGCGCAACCCAACTCGGGCTCCCATGACGAGGCGGCGGCCTTCAAGCAGTTCAACCCGGCCTTCGTGGACCTGCTGGGCCGCGACACGACGCTCACGCCGGCGCAGATGCAGAAGTTCACCGACTTCGTGCTCCAGGTCGTCTATCCGCCCAACCCCATCCGCCACCTGGACAACTCGCTGACGCCCGCGCAGGCGGCGGGGCGGGACTTCTTCCTGAACACGACGACGTTCTTCCACGGCTCCTGCGGCGCATGCCACGTCATCGACCCGGAGGCGAACCCGTCCGAGGGACCGTTCAAGGGCTTCTTCGGCACGGCGGGCCAGTCATCCTTCGACGTGGAGCCGCAGTTCCCGAAGGTGCCGCACCTGCGCAACGCGTACCAGAAGGTGGGCATGTTCGGCGCGCCGTTCGTCAGCGGCAACGCTCCCATCGACCCCTTCCTGGGAGACCAGGTCCGGGGCTTTGGCTTCCTGAGCGACGGCAGCGTCCCCACGCTGCTCACCTTCAACAGCGGCTTCGACTTCCACCCCATCTTCAACTCCGTGGGCATCCCGAACACGCCCGAGGGCCACACGGCGAAGCTGAACATGGAGCAGTTCATGCTCGCGTTCGACACGAACCTGGCGCCCATCGTCGGGCAGCAGGTGACGCTGACGGCCGCGCGCGCGGCCGTGGCGGGGCCGCGCATCGACCTGCTGCTGGCGCGCGCCAACGCGGGCGAGTGTGACCTGGTGGCCAAGGGCCGGGTGGGCTCGCACGAGGTGGGCCTGCTCTACGTGGGAGGTGGGAAGTTCACGTCGGACCGGCAGGCCCTGCCGGCGGTGACGGATGCGACGGTGCGTACGGCCACCACCGCGAGCGGCGGCGTGTTGACGTACACCTGCGTGCCGCTCGGCTCGGGCACGCGCATCGGCATCGACCGGGACCTCGACGGCGCGCGTGACGGGGACGAGCGCGCGGCCGGGACGAATCCAGCGGACCCGACGAGTCACCCGTGAGAACAACGGCCTGAAACACAACTCAGTTTCAGATCCGCCTCACCAGGGCGGGGAGGGCCAGCCAATCTTGCGTCTGTCTGGCCAGGCCTCCTAGATATGTCTCACGCGTGACGCCCTGTCCCATCGGCTGCCGTGTCGCACGCGGCAGCCACCGTCTCTCATCTCCTGGGGGCGACGCGTTGACATGCTCGACGCCCCCTCCTTGTCGACCCTCCCGCAGGATTCCTCTCCGGCCAGCATCGCGGAGGCCTTCGAAGCCCAGGTCGCCCTGCGGCCCCAGTCCCTGGCGCTCACCAGTGACGGCGAGAGCCTGACGTACGCGGAGCTGGAGCGGCGGGCCAACCAGCTCGCGTGGCGGCTGCGCGCGGAGGGTGTCGGACGCGAGAACCCCCGGGTGGGCGTCTGCCTGCCGCGCTCGGCGGAGCTGCTCGTCACGCTCCTGGCCATCCTCAAGGCCGGTGGTGCCTACGTGCCGCTCGACCCGGACTATCCCTCCGAGCGACTGGCGCTGATGGCCCTGGACGCGGACGTGCGGGTCATCATCACGCGCACGTCGCTGCTGCCACGACTGCCCTCGGAGGGCGTGCGCCTGTGTCTGGATGTCCTCGGCGACGCGCTGGCCGTGCTCCCCCACCATCCTCCCGCGCGAGACGTGTGCCCGGATGACCTGGCGTATGTCGTCTTCACCTCGGGCTCCACGGGCAGGCCCAAGGGCGTCTGCGTGCCGCATCGCGGAGTGCTGCGGTTGGTGCTGGGGGCCAACTATGTCGACGTGACGCCCCAGGACGTGCTGCTGCAGCTGGCGCCCGTCGCCTTCGATGCGTCGACGTTCGAAATCTGGGGGTCGCTGCTCAACGGGGCGCGGCTGGCGGTGTTCACCCAGGGCGCCGCGGGACTGGATGAGCTGGGGCCGTTCCTCGAAGCGCAGGGTGTGACGATTGTCTGGATGACCACGGGCTTGTTCCACCAGCTGGTGGAGCTGGGGTTGCCCGGCACGGCGAAGGTGCGCGAGCTGCTCACGGGAGGCGAGGTCCTCTCCGTGCCCCATGCGCGCAAGGCCCTGGCGCAGCTTCCCCACGTGCGCCTGGTCAACTTCTACGGGCCCACGGAGAACACGACCTTCACCAGCTTCCACCCCATGCGAGGCGCGCTGGCGGAGGAGGACTCCACGGCCGTGGCCATCGGCCGGTCCATCTCGGGGACCCGGATGTACGTGCTGGACGAGTCGCTCCGCGCCGTCCCAGACGGAGACGTGGGAGAGCTGTACACGGGAGGATGCGGGCTCGCGTGGGGCTACTGGCAGCGCGCGGACCTGACGGGTGAGCGCTTCCTGCCGGACCCATGGAGCCACACGCCTGGAGGTCGCATGTACCGCACGGGAGACCTCGCCCGTGTGCGTCCGGATGGCGCGGTGGAGTTCATCGGGCGACGCGACCACCAGGTGAAGCTGCGAGGCTTCCGCATCGAGCTGGGCGAGGTGGAGAGCGCGCTGCGCCAGCACACGGGGGTGACGGAGGCGCTCGCGTTCGTTCGCGAGGACTCGCCCGGTGACAGGCGGCTGGTCGCGTATGTCGTCGCGAGGGCTTCGTCGTCGGAGCTGCGGGAGCACGTCCAGCGCCAGCTCCCCGGGCACATGGTCCCATCCGCCATCGTGGTGATGGAGGCGCTGCCGCTCACCCCCAATGGCAAGGTGGACCGCGCGCGGCTGCCCGCGCCCCAGGCGGCCTCGGAGCTCGTCGCGCCGGAGACAGGGCTCGAGCAGACCGTCGCGCGCATCTGGGCGGAGGTGCTGGGGATGGACGCGGTGAGCGCCACCGCGAACTTCTTCGACCTGGGAGGCCACTCACTGCTCGCGACCCAGGCGGTCACCCGCATGCGCGAGGCGACGCGGCGGCACATCCCCCTGCGTGCCCTCTTCGACCAGCCCGTCCTGCGCGAGCTGTGCGCGGGCCTCGAGGAGGCTCCGTCGGACAACGAGGATGAAGGCCTCATCCCACGTGCCGTGGGTGCCGAGCGTCGAGTCCCTTCGTTCGCCCAGCAGCGACTGTGGTTCCTCGACCGATGGATGCCGGGCAGCGCGGTCTACTCGCTCCCGATGGCGTTCCAGGTGGACGGGCCACTCGAGGCCTCCCTGCTGGAGCAGAGCCTGCGGGTCCTGGTGGCCCGGCACGAATCCCTGCGCACGTGCTTCCCCGGCGAAGGAGCGCCCGAGCAAGTGGTCCTGGAGTCATGGTCCATCACATTGGAGCGGCGGTCCGCTGCGTCCCTGGAGGAGGCGCGAGGACGGGTGCAGGCGGAGGCGGAACGACCCTTCGACCTGGCCCGAGGTCCGCTCTTTCGAGCGATGCTCGTGACGTGGGCCGAGCAGCGACACCTGTTGTTGCTCAACCTGCACCACATCATCTCCGACGGTTGGTCCTTCGGAGTGCTCTTCCGGGAGCTGTCCACCGAGTACGCCGCGCGAGTCGGGGGCACGCCCCCGGTGCTGCCTCCGCTCTCCATCCAGTACGCCGACTACTCATCGTGGCAGCGGGTGCGGCTCGCGGGTGAGGCCCTCGCGACGCGGCAGACGTTCTGGAAGCGACTGCTGGACGGTGTGCCTCACGTCCTCGCGCTGCCCACCGATTTCCCTCGCCCGCCACATCAACGCATCGAGGGCGCGCTCCACCGCTTCTCGCTTCCGCTGCCGCTGGTCGAGGCCCTCGAAGGACTCGCGCAGGATGAAGGCGCCACGCTCTTCATGGCCTTGCTGGCCACCTTCCAGGTTCTCCTCTCCCGTTACTCCGGCCAGCTCGAGTTCCTCGTCGGCTCGCCCATCGCCAATCGCACGCGGCCCCAGCTCGAATCGCTCATCGGCTTCTTCGTCAACACGCTCCCCCTCCCCGCTCGCCTCTCCGGCAACCCGTCCTTCCGCGACGTCCTCCATCGCACCCGTGACGCGTGCCTCGGCGCCTACGCACATCAGGAGCATCCCTTCGAGCGGCTCGTCGACGAGCTCCAAGTCGAACGGGAGCCGGGACGCAGCCCGCTGGTCCAGGTGCTGTTCGCGCTCCAGAACGCACCGGGGGGACAGCTTCGCCTTCCAGGTGTCCAGGTCGCGCCGCTGGAGGTGGACACCGGCACGGCGCGCTTCGAGCTCTTCCTCTCGGTGGAGCCCTCGTCCAACGGATGGCGAGGCACCCTCGAGTACTCCACCGCGTTGTTCTCCGAGCCCACCGTCGCGCGGATGGCGGAGCACTTCGTCCGGCTCGCCGAGACCTTCGTCCGTGCGCCGGAACATGCCTGCGCCCGGGCTTCGTTGCTCTCCGAGGATGAGCAGCAACGGTGGTTGGTCGAGTGGAACGACACGACGCGCGCGTACCCGTCGCAGACACCGCTCGGAGCGCTCTTCGACGCGCAGGTGGCGCGCAACCCCGACGCCGTGGCCGTGCGGCACGGAGTGTCCGAGCTGACATATGCCCAGCTCGATGCCCGCGCCAATGCGCTCGCCCGGGTGCTGCGCGCGCGAGGCGTCGACCGTCGGAGTCCGCAGGTCGGCGTGTGCCTGCCCCGGTCCGCGGACCTCATCGTCGCGTTCCTGGCGACCATCAAGGCGGGCGGGGCCTACGTCCCGCTCGACCCGGAGCACCCCACCGAACGGCTGGCCTTCATGGCCCACGACGCACGCCTCACGGCCCTCGTCTCCCATGGCGCGTTGAGTGAGCGGCTGCCCGAGGGTCCGTGGCGCACGGTGAAGCTCGACACGTTGGAGTGCACCGAGGCCACGCCGCTGCCGACCGACAGCACCGCGGAGGACCTGGCCCACATCATCTACACCTCGGGCTCCACGGGGCGCCCCAAGGGCGTCTGCATTCCACATCGAGGCGTCGTGCGCATGGCGCTGGACCCGGACCAGGTCCGCCTGGGGCCCGACGACCGGGTGGCCCAGGTCACCACCGTGACGTTCGACCTCTCCACGTTGGAGATCTGGGGCGCGCTGCTCAACGGGGCCACGCTGGTCATCATCGACAAGGACGAGCTCATCCAGCCCTCGGTCTTCGCTCGCCGGCTAAGGGAGGAGCGCATCTCCGCGCTCGTCGTGGCCACCGCCATCTTCCACCACACTGCGCGCGTGCACCCGGATGCGTTCTCCGGCCTGCGCTGGATCATCTTCGGTGGCGAGGCCGCGGATGCCACGTGTCTCCAGAGCGTGCTGACGCATGGCGCCCCTGGTGCGCTCGTGAACGGGTATGGCCCCACCGAGAACAGCACCTACAGCACGTGGTATCGGGCGCGGCCATCCTCGGAGCTCTCGGTGCCCATCGGGCGACCTGTGTCCAACAGCACGGCCTATGTCCTGGACGCCAACGGGCAACCCGTCCCCGTCGGTGTCACCGGTGAGCTGCATGTCGGTGGTGACGGCCTCGCGTGGGGTTACTGGGACAGGCCCGACCTCACCGCGGAGCGCTTCGTTCCCCATCCGTTCTCCTCGGTGCCGGGGGCTCGGCTCTATCGCACGGGAGACCTCGTCCGACTCCGCCAGGATGGAGAGCTGGAGTTCATCGGCCGCGCCGACAACCAGGTGAAGCTGCGCGGCTTCCGCATCGAGCTGGGCGAGATTGAAGCCGCGCTGCGTGCGCATCCCGAGGTCCGTGACGCCGCCGTCCTCGTCCGGGAGGACACTCCGGGGGACAGACGCCTCGTGGCCTATGCCGTGACGCAGGTGGCGGGGACCCGGCTTCGCGAGGAGCTGGGACGCCGACTCCCCAGCTACATGGTCCCCTCGACGGTCGTCGTCCTCGACTCGCTTCCGCTGACGCCCAACGGGAAGGTGGACCGACGCGCGCTTCCGCCTCCGATCCTCGGCCTGCTCGACGCCGAGGACTTCGTCGCGCCTCGCACGGAGCTGGAGTCGCGACTCGTCGACATCTGGAGCACGGTGCTGTCCTTGGAGCGCGTCAGTGTCACCGCGAGCTTCTTCGACCTCGGTGGGCATTCACTGCTCGCGACCCAGGTCGTCTCGCGCATCCAGGACACGCTCGGTGTCCACGTCCCCGTCCGAGCCCTCTTCGAGTCACCCACCATCGAGTCCCTGGCGCGCGTGCTGGAGCAACTCCTCGGCGAACCCCAGCCCACCGGGTCCACGCTCATTCCCACGGTGAGCCGGGACTCGGCGCTGCCCCTGTCGTTCGCGCAAGAGCGACTCTGGTTCTTCAGCCAGCTCCATGACCAGAAGGGCGTCTACAACATGCCCTTCGGGCTGAGACTCGAAGGTGAGCTCGATGTCCCTGCGCTACGTGAGCGTCTTCGAGCCGTCGTCCTTCGTCACGAGTCTCTGCGCACGCGCTTTCCTGGGGGCGGCACTCCCACGCAGGTCATCTCCGACGACATGGAGCTCGACTGGCGGGTCGTCGACCTGACCTCGTCTCCTGACGACCTCCAGGAGTGCCTCCAACGCGAGGCCGCGGCGCCGTTCGACCTCGAGAAGGGTCCGCTCTTCCGCGCTCGCCTCTTCCGCCTGGCTCCCCAGCGCCACGTCCTCCTCCTCAACCTCCACCACATCATCTCCGACGGCTGGTCCTTCGGCGTCCTCTACCGCGAGCTCTCATCCCCCTCGCTGCCTCCCCTCTCCCTCCAGTACGCCGACTTCTCCTCCTGGCAGCGCTCCCACCTCTCCGGCGACCTCCTCTCCTCCCAGCTCTCCTTCTGGACTCGCCTCCTCGACGGCGTCCCCCACCTCCTCTCGCTGCCCACCGACTTCCCTCGCCCCTCCCTCCAGCGCTTCGACGGCGCCCTCCACCGCTTCTCCCTCCCCCTCTCCCTCCGCTCCTCTCTCGACTCCCTCGCTCGTCACCACGGCGCCTCCCTCTTCATGGCGCTCCTCTCCTCCTTCCAGCTCCTCCTCTCCCGCTACTCCGGCCAGCTCGACTTCCTCGTCGGCTCTCCCATCGCCAATCGCACTCGCCCCCAGCTCGAATCCCTCATCGGCTTCTTCGTCAACACGCTCCCCCTCCCCGCTCGCCTCTCCGGCAACCCTTCCTTCCTCGACGTCCTCCTCCGCACCCGCGACGTCTGCCTCTCCGCCTACTCCCACCAGGAGCTTCCCTTCGAGAAGCTCGTCGATGAGCTCCGCGTCGAGCGCTCCCTCTCTCATGGCCCTCTCCTCCAGGTCATGTTCGCTCTCCAGAACGCGCCCACCGGTCAGCTTCAACTCCCGGGCCTCACGGTGGACGCGGTGGAGCTGCATCCCGGGACGTCGAAGTTCGACCTCACGCTCTTCATCGAGGAGACGCCGCACGGACTGAACGGCGTCTTCGAGTACGCCACGGCCCTGTTCTCGCCGGACACCGTGGCGCGGATGGCCGAGCATCTCCGGAACCTGATGGAGCAGGTCGCGCGAAACCCTCACGCGCCCATCCACTCTCTCGACGTGCTCTCCGCGAAGGAGCGCACTCGGTGGCTCGTCGAGTGGAATGACACGGCCCGCGCCTTCCCGGCCGGTGCGTCCATCATCGACCTGTTCGCGGAGCAGGTGTCCCTGCGTCCCCACGCCATCGCCGTGCGGCACGGGTCGACGAGCCTCACCTATGGAGAACTCGACGCTCGCGCCAATCGTCTCGCGCGACGCCTGCGTGGCCAGGGGGTGAGCCGTGCGCGTCCTCAGGTCGGCGTCTGCCTGCCTCGCACGCCCGAACTGGTCGTCACGCTGCTCGCCATCCTCAAGGCCGGTGGCGCCTACGTGCCGCTCGACCCGGACTATCCCTTTGAGCGACTCGACTTCATGGTCCGTGACGCTCGGGTCGTCGCCATCGTGAGCCTCGACGCGCTCCGCTCGACGTTCTCCTCGGACATCCCGGTGCTGAGTCTCGAGTCACCTGCCGAGGAACCGACGAGGTCCGATGAGAGCGCGCTTCCTCGTGAGAGCACGTCAGAGGACTTGGCGCACATCATCTACACCTCGGGCTCCACGGGCCTTCCCAAGGGTGTCTGCATTCCCCATCGCGGCGTGGTGCGCATGGTTCGCGAGGCCGACCACATCCGGCTCGGCCCTGACGACCGCGTTGGACAGGCCGCGACCATCGCCTTCGATGCCTCCACCTTCGAGCTGTGGGCTCCGCTGCTCAATGGCTCAACGCTCGTCATCCTGGACAAGGACGAGGTCCTCGACCCGGTGCTGCTCAACCGCCGCATCCAGGACGAGCGAATCACCACCCTCTTCCTGACCACCGCGCTGTTCAACCTCGTCGCGCGCTCCCAGCCGGAAGTCTTCAAGGGTCTGCGATGGCTGGGGTTCGGCGGAGAGGCCGCGGACCCGTCCTGTGTGAACGACGTGCTCACCCATGGCGCCCCCGTGCAGCTCGCGAACTTCTACGGCCCGACGGAGAACAGCACCTACAGCGCCTGGTATCCGGTGCGTCAGCGACAGGAGCACTCGGTGCCCATCGGTCGCCCCGTGTCCAACAGCACGGCCTACGTCCTGGATGCCCACGGGCAACCCGTTCCCCTGGGCGTCACCGGTGAGCTGCATGTCGGTGGCGAGGGGCTCGCGTGGGGCTATTGGGACAGACCCGACCTCACCGCCGAGCGCTTCGTTCCCCATCCAGACTCTTCGGTTCCAGGGGCTCGGCTCTATCGAACCGGGGACCTCGTCCGACTCCGCCAGGACGGTGAGCTGGAGTTCGTCGGCCGCGCCGACAACCAGGTGAAGCTGCGCGGCTTCCGCATCGAGCTGGGTGAGATTGAAGCCGCGCTGCGTGCACATCCCGAGGTCCGCGACGCCGCGGTCCTCGTCCGCGAGGACTCTCCTGGAGACAGACGCCTCGTGGCCTACGCCGCGACCTCCACGACCGCGACAGCACTTCGTGAGCACCTGCGGAGCCAGCTCCCGGCTCACATGGTGCCGTCGGCCTTCGTCGTGCTCGATGCGCTGCCCCTGACACCGAACGGCAAGGTCGACCGACGCGCACTCCCAGCCCCGGAGGGAGGCACCGTCGAGGACTTCGTGGCGCCTCGCACCGGGCTGGAGGTGGCGTTGGCGGCCATCTGGTCCTCGGTCCTCCAGCTCGAACAGCTCAGTGTCACGGCGAACTTCTTCGAGCTGGGCGGGCACTCCCTGCTCGCCACACAGGTCGTCTCCCGTGCGCGGGAATCGCTCGGTGTCACCGTTCCCGTGAAGCTGCTCTTCGAGGCGCCGACGCTCGATCGCTTCGCGCGTGCCGTGGAGAAGCTCCTCGGAACCTCGCCCTCGGTACAAGACGCCGGGCTCATTCCCCGGAGGACTCGGGACACGGCGCCTCCGCTCTCCTTCGCGCAGGAGCGACTCTGGTTTCTCAGCCAGCTCCACGAGCAACAGGGCGTCTACAACATGCCCTTCGCGCTCCGACTGGACGGCGAGCTCGATGCCGAGGCGCTCCGCGCGCGCCTCCAGCGCCTCGTGGACCGACACGAGTCTCTTCGCACGACCTTCCCAGGCCACGGTGCTCCCCTCCAGCACATCCAGGAATCAGCACAGCTGTCCTGGGAGCGATTCGACCTCTCCGCCCTGGAATCGCCCGATGAGGAGGCCACGCGACGCGTGCGACTCGAAGCCGCGGCGCCGTTCGACCTCGAGAAGGGTCCGCTCTTCCGCGCTCGCCTCTTCCGCCTGGCTCCCCAGCGCCACGTCCTCCTCCTCAACCTCCACCACATCATCTCCGACGGCTGGTCCTTCGGCGTCCTCTACCGCGAGCTCTCCTCCCCCTCGCTGCCTCCCCTCTCCCTCCAGTACGCCGACTTCTCCTCCTGGCAGCGCTCTCTCCTCTCCGGCGACCTCCTCTCCTCCCAGCTCTCCTTCTGGACTCGCCTCCTCGACGGCGTCCCCCACCTCCTCTCGCTGCCCACCGACTTCCCTCGCCCCTCCCTCCAGCGCTTCGACGGCGCCCTCCACCGCTTCTCCCTCCCCCTCTCCCTCCGCTCCTCTCTCGACTCCCTCGCTCGTCACCACGGCGCCTCCCTCTTCATGGCGCTCCTCTCCTCCTTCCAGCTCCTCCTCTCCCGCTACTCCGGCCAGCTCGACTTCCTCGTCGGCTCTCCCATCGCCAATCGCACTCGCCCCCAGCTCGAATCCCTCATCGGCTTCTTCGTCAACACGCTCCCCCTCCCCGCTCGCCTCTCCGGCAACCCTTCCTTCCTCGACGTCCTCCTCCGCACCCGCGACGTCTGCCTCTCCGCCTACTCCCACCAGGAGCTTCCCTTCGAGAAGCTCGTCGATGAGCTCCGCGTCGAGCGCTCCCTCTCTCATGGCCCTCTCCTCCAGGTCATGTTCGCTCTCCAGAACGCGCCCACCGGTCAGCTTCAACTCCCGGGCCTCACGGTGGACGCGGTGGAGCTGCATCCCGGGACGTCGAAGTTCGACCTCACGCTCTCCCTGGAGGAGTCCGCGGATGGGCTCGTGGGCGTCTTCGAGTACGCCACGGCCCTGTTCTCACCCGCGACCATCGAGCGCATGGCGCGGCATCTCCGCGCGCTGATGGAGCATGCGGTCCGGCATCCCCATGCCTCCATCCACGCGTTCGACCTGCTCTCCGCACAAGAGAGACAGCAATGGCTCGTCGAGTGGAACGACACCGCTCGCGACTACCCGGTTGAGAGTTCCATCGTCGACCTGTTCGAGGCCCAGGCCACCCGACGGCCCGAGGCCATCGCCCTCCAGCATGGCACCACGGTGCTCACGTACGCGGCCCTGGAACGACAGGCCAACCAGCTCGCGCACCTGCTTCGTGCCCAG
Organism: Myxococcus sp. MH1; assembly: GCF_059738865.1. NCBI lineage: Bacteria > Pseudomonadati > Myxococcota > Myxococcia > Myxococcales > Myxococcaceae > Myxococcus > Myxococcus sp. MH1. Next base: position 6,186,148 of record NZ_AP026947.1, read on the forward strand.
GGCGTGAGCCGTGCACTGCCTCGGGTCGGCGTGTGCCTGCCCCGCTCGCCTCGGCTGGTGGTCACGCTGCTCGCCATCCTCAAGGCCGGTGGTGCCTACGTGCCGCTCGACCCGGACTATCCCTCCGAACGGCTGGAGTTGATGGCCCGGGACGCGCAGGTCCAGTGCATCGTCACGCAGACCTCACTCGTGTCCCGCGTGCCGAAGGGCATCGCCGCACCGCTGTGCATCGACGCCCTCTCCCTCACCGACGAGGAAGCGACGGACCGACCCACACGCGACACCGGACCGGACGACCTGGCCTACGTCACGTACACCTCGGGCTCCACGGGCCGGCCCAAAGGGGTCTGCATCCCCCACCGCGCCGTCCTCCGGCTCGTCCTGGGCTCCGACTACGTCCAGCTCGGACCGGACGACCGCGTCGGCCAGGCCGCCACCATCGCCTTCGACGCCTCCACCTTCGAGCTCTGGGGCGCGCTGCTCAATGGCGCGACGCTCGTCATCCTGGACAAGGACGACGTCATCGACCCGACCATGCTCTCCCGCCGGCTGCGCGAGGAGCGCATCACCGCGCTGTTCCTCACCACCGCGCTCTTCAACCTCGTCGCACGCACGGAGCCCTCAGCCTTCTGCGACCTGCGCTTCCTCCTCTTCGGTGGGGAGAACGCCGACCTCGCGTGCGTCAACCGGGTCCTCTCCGCCGGCGCGCCTCAAAGGCTCCTCCACGTCTACGGTCCCACGGAGAACACCACGTTCAGCTCCTGGCACCCCGTGAGCACGCCGCAGGAACACTCCGTTCCCATCGGGCGGCCCATCGCCAACAGCACCGCCTACGTCCTCGATGCCCACCTGAGGCCCGTGCCCACGGGCGTCACGGGCGAGCTGTATGTCGGCGGCGACGGGCTCGCGTGGGGCTATTGGGACAGAGCCGACCTCACCGCCGAGCGCTTCGTCCCGCATCCGTTCTCGACGACGCCCGGCGCGCGGCTGTACCGCACCGGAGACCTCGTCCGGCTTCGCCAGGACGGCGCGCTGGACTTCATCGGCCGGACCGACAACCAGGTGAAGCTGCGCGGCTTCCGCATCGAGCTGGGCGAAGTCGAGGCCGCGCTGCGCGCCCATCCCGAAGTCCGTGACGCCATCGCCCTCGTCCGCGAGGACATCCCCGGCGACCGGCGCCTCGTCGGCTACGTCGCGAGTGAGCCGGAGCTGGCGCCTCGCGCGCTCCGCGACTTCCTCCAGGGTTGCTTGCCACCGCACATGGTCCCCTCGGACTTCGTGGTGCTGCCCGCGCTGCCACTCACCGCCAATGGCAAGGTCGACCATCGCGCCCTGCCTCGTCCCACCGCGTCCGCCGACGATTCGACGCGCGTGGCGCCGGGCACGCCCCTCGAGGAAGAGCTCACAGCGCTGTGGGCGCAGGTGCTGGGCCGCGAGGTCCGCGACGTGACGGCGAGCTTCTTCGACCTGGGTGGGCACTCATTGCTCGCCGCGCAGCTCGTCGCGAAGCTGTCCGAGCGCTTCGGCTTCAAGGTCCCGCTGCAGGTCCTCTTCCAGAGCCCCACGGTGGCGGCGCTCGCCGCGTGGCTCGAGGAGCAACGCGCGCCCGTGGCCTCCACCACGAAGGCGCCGTCACTGCCCGACGGCGTCGTCCTCCTCCAACGAGGACGTGACGACCGCCTGCCGCCGCTGCTGTGCATGCACCCGATTGGCGGCACGGTGTTCTGCTATCAGGAGCTGGTCCGGGCACTCGGTCCCGAGCGCTCCGTCTACGGCTTCCAGGCGCCCGGCGTGAACGGAGAATGCGAGCCCCTCCAGACCGTCGAGCAGCTCGCCTCCGTCCACCTGAACGCGCTGCTCCAGCTGCGCCCCGAGCCGCCCTACTACCTGGTGGGCCTCTCCATGGGCGGCACCATCGTCTACGAGATGGCGCAGCGGCTGCGGCGGCTCGGCGTCCCTCCCGAGCTGCTCGTCTTCCTCGACACGCCGGGCCCGGGGCAGCTCCCCACGCGCTTCGAGGATGACGCGGAGCTGCTCGCGGCCATCTTCGGGGACTCGTCACCCGCGCTCATCACCTTGCTGCGCGGACTGGAGCCGCAGGCACAGATGCTCGAGGTGCTGCGTCGCGCGCGGGATGGCGCCACGGTGCCGGAGTCGTTCTCCCTGGTGGACCTGCAGATCTTCCTCTCCGTCTGGAAGGCGCACATGCGCGCGCTGTTCAGCTACGAGCCCGGCCCCACCGAGGGCCGCGCCATCTATCTGCGCGCCCAGGAGTACACCCCGCCCCATCCGCTCCATCCCGAGCGCCCATGGCAGGAGCTGGTGCGCGGCGGGCTGGAGCTCATCGGCGTCCCCGGAAACCACCAGACGATGATCGAACCACCGCACGTCACGACGATGGCGCGACACCTGAATGACCTCATGCGCCGACTCGAGCAGCGCGAGGATTCCAGGCAAACAGGGAGCGGATGCCCGAGGCATTGACGTCCTCCAGGCCCCGGGCGAGAACCCATCCATGGCTGATCCTGATTGGAAGCGACTCCAGGAGCTCAATGGCGGTGACGCCATCTGGTACTCGGACCCGCAGCTCGATGTGAAGGATGAGCTCTGGCTCTACTCGGAGGGCGGTGAGCTGCGCGTCTCGAGCGCCGGGAGGCTCTACAAGCGGGACCCGGAGGCGGAGAAGTTCTCCGCGCCCGTGACGGCGCGGCACGTGTTGTATCGGGGAGGCTGGCTCCTCTACGTCGATATCTCGGTGCGCGGGGACAAGGCCCAGGTTCGCCGTGGCACGTTGAACGGGCACCACCACGTCGCGCTCGTCGACGCCTCCGAGGTCGAGGACCTGCTGGCTCGCTACCGCAAGCTGGGCTTCCGTGACGGCAACGCCTGGAACCCGAACTCGAAGAAGGTGCTCGAGCGCCAGTACCTCAAGGGTGGGAAGCAGTACTGGTCCATCCATGTCGATGGGAACCACACGCTCGAGGATCGCCAGGAGAAGGCGCACGAGAGCTGGGAGGCGGCCGTCGCCTACGCGGAGAAGCGCGTCCGCGCGAAGGAGAAGGAGGGCTTCGTGCAGTACAACCAGGAGCTCTGGAAAGCGAAGCACCCCAATCCGGAGCCCAAGCCCGTGAAGGGCGCGCCCAGGAAGCCCTCGCGGCCCAAGGGCACGAAGTTCCCGAAGCCCCAGGACGCCTTCGAGGCCGTGGACCTCGCCGTGGCGATGCTCAAGGACCTCCATGAGCGAATCCCCTCGGGGCACTTCATCGCGGAGCTGGTCGACGCGAAGAAGGACAAGAAGCGCATCGCGTCCGCCGAGGAACATGTGTCGTTCTTCGTGCGCTTCCACAAGCCGCGCATCGGGCAGTGGTTGAAGGCCCGGCCGCTCAAGCCCAGGAAGAAGGAGTCGAGCTGGGAGTACTTCCTGCGCGTCTACGGCTCCATCACGTGGATCATCTCCGCGAACGCCGACGAGGACCTGCCGTGCTTCCACGCCGGCAACGTCACCGGTGGTGGCTGGAGCTGCATGGAGATCGCCGACGACGTCTACGACATCAACGATCTGGTGGAGGCCTCGGGCAATGAGGCGCTGGAGGACCTGCAGCCCTTCCATGGCGGCTGGCATGTCGACCGGTCCTTCGCCTTCGACAACCGCTCCGTGAACGCCGCCGGGGAGCGGGCCATCGTCGCGTTCGACGAGAGCATCACCGACCTGCCGAAGAAGACGCCCGTCGGCCGCATCCAGCCGTTCGGGTCGTGGCTGCACAAGCGCGTCTCCCTGCTGACGAGCATCGCGGAGAGCAACCTGAGCGAGCTGCTGTAGGGCCAGTCCGGTTCGGCGGAGCCTCGCTCCGCCCCCCGCTCAGCCCGCGCGTTTCCGGGCCGCCACCTTCTTCGGCGCGCGCTTCTGGCTCGCTGGAGCTGGCGTCTTCGACGCGCTCTTCCTGCTCGCGGGTGCCGCCTTCTTCGTCGAGGGCTTCTCACGCGCCGGGGCGGGCTTCTTCTTCCCGGCCGCGGCCTCCATCTTCTTGCGCGCCTCGGTCTTCTCGCCCTTGCGCAGCGCGAGGACCGCGGCGATCCACTCCGGCGCGTAGCTGGACGTGCAGCCCTTCGGGATGGGCCTCGGGTCCCAGCGCCCCAACCGCTCACCGATGGCGATGACCTCGGCGCGGTGCTCCGGCAGATGGAGGCCGATCCACACGAGGCAATGGTTGAGGCCCTCCTTCACGCGGTACGGCGCACCCGGAAGCTCCCTCTCGATGCGAGCGAGCGTCGCCCCGACATCGAGGTCCTTCGCCAGTCCCGCCGGAATCCGTCCGGCGAGGAGCTTCCAGCCGGCGCGGCGCGGCAGTTCCTGATCGCCGTCTCGCCAGCGCTTCTCCAGGGCCTCGGCGACCGGCGCCTTCACGAGCACCCGGCCCACCAGCTCGTCCACCAGGAGCGGCAGGGTGAGCGGCTCGACCAGCTCGCGGGCCGCCTTCTCCGTGAGGGCATCCGGGTCCAGCAGCATGCAGGCGAGGAGGCGGGCCTCGTGGTTCCCCGTGGCCCAGAGCTCCAGGCCCAGCGCGTGGTCCTGCCCCACCTGGCCGGCGAGCGCGCGAACCTTCCCCATCAAGACGCCGAACACGTTCTCCCCGGCGCCGTCGCGCACATAGCGCTCTCGCACCCTCGGGTCGCCGGCCGCCTCGAGCGCCTTCATCACCTGGGACCGCGTCATCTGGCTCGGCACCTGTGTCTCTCCTTCGTGGGAACCCCTGCTCACCACGAACTCCACCACAACGCCGCGGCGGTTCCATCGCCTGGCCGGTTCGTGGGCGTGTCACCACCGCCTCCCCCCGGATTCCCGAGCAGGCGCACGGCTGCTCCCCGGGTATCCGGACACCCAAATCGCCTGGAAAGTCGGGAAGTTGAGGGACCGGGCAAGCGCGTGTTACGACCGCTCCCGGCCATTCTCCCCTCATCATCCCTGGCCCCCGGAGCCGGCCTTTCATGAGCGAGCGCAACGACATCCCGCGACCCCCTGTCACGGCCGCCCCTCCTCCGTCCGCCGTCGTGTCTGGCAAGACGGGCCCCTCCGCCACGGAAGTGCTCACGCAGTCCGTCCAGGCCGCGCCCCAGGCGGCGCCCACGCCCAGCATGGAGGACGAGGCCCGCGAGCGCATCGCCTCGCTCGAGCGCGAGGCCCGGACGCTCAGCGCGACGGACGCCACCACCGCCGCGCAGCTCTTCCACGAGGTCGGCCTGCTCTGGGAGGAGCCGCTCAAGAATCCGCGCAACGCGGCCGTCGCGTTCCAGAACGCGTACAAGCTCGCGCCGCGCTACCTGGTCAACATCCGCGCCGCGCGCCGGCTCTTCGCGGACGTGGGCAACTGGCAGATGGTCATCCAGCTGCTCGACGCGGAGCTGGCCGCCACCGACGACGCGCGCCACCAGGCCGCGCTCCTGTTCGAGAAGGGCATCGTCCTCCAGGAGCGCCTGTCCCGCGACGAGGAGTCCGCCGCGTGCCTGCGCCAGTGCCTGGAGCGCCGCCCCACCGACGTGGTGGTCCTCACGCAGCTCGAGTCCGTCTACGCCGCGCGCAATGACGCCGCCGCGCTGGTGGAGGTCTACCGGCTGCTGGCCGCCACCATGCAGCAGCCATCGCTGCGCGCGCACTACCTGACGTCCGCGGGCCTGCTGCTCGAGGAGCGCCTCAAGCAGCGCGAGCCCGCCGCGTCGCTGCTGCGCGAGGCCTTCGCCCTGGACCGCGCGGACCCGCTGCTGCTCGCCGCGCTCAAGCGCGCCGCCGAGCGCGAGGGCCACACCGAGGAGCTGCTGGAGGCGCTCACGGCGGAGGCCACGCTGCTGGGGCCCCAGGCCGCGCCGGCCTACCTGCAGATCGCCAAGGTCCATGAGCGCATGGGTCAGAAGGGCGAGGCCCTGGCAGCGCTCCTGGACGGACGCCACGCGGCGCCCAATGATCCGCTCATCCTCAGCGAGCTGGCCGGCATCTACGAGACGCAGGGCCGCTTCGAGGAGCTGGCGGACGTGCTGCTCGCGCGCGTGGGTTCGCTCAACGACGAGAGCGAGCTGGTCGCCACCAACCTGCGGCTGGCCGCGCTGTACGAGGAGGTCCTCAAGCGCGAGGCCGACGCGGCGGCGCGCTATCAGGCCATCGTCGCGCGCATCCCCGGCCACGCCGCGGCGCTCGCGGGCCTGGGCAAGCTCTACTACCGGATGCAGAACTGGGAGGGGCTGGTCTCCGTCTTCGACGCGGAGGTCGCCGCCGCCGAGGACGCCAAACAGAAGGCCGCGCGCATGTACAAGGCCGCGGAGATTCTCGAGGAGCGGCTGGGACGGCAGGAGGACGCCATCTCCCGCTACAACTCCTGCCTGCAGCTTCAACCCGGCTACCTCCCCGCGCAGAAGGCCCTCACCCGCCTCTACGAGCGCCAGGGCCGCTTCGCGGAGCTGGTGGCGATGTTCGAGCAGGACCTGATCCAGACGTCGGACCGGGATCAGCTCATCACCACGCTCAACAAGATGGCCGGGGTGTACGAGGACCGGCTGGGAGACCTGGACCACGCCATCGAGTGCATGAAGCGCATCCTCGACCTGGCGTCGGACCACCTGCCCACCATCCGCAACCTGGCGCGGCTGTACGAGCGCGCGCAGCGCTTCCGGGAGCTGCTGGAGACGCACGACCTGGAGGCGTCGCTCGCGGGCGACACCAAGCAGGTGCTGTCGCTGCTCCACCGCAACGCCGAGATTCTCGACGAGAACCTGAAGGACCGCGCGGGCGCCATCACCGCGTACGAGCGCGTGCTGGCGCTGTCGCCGTCGTACCTCCCCGCGCTCAAGGCCCTGGGCCGGCTGTACGCCCAGGACGGCCGCTGGGAGAAGCTGGTGGACATGTACCGGGCGGAGTCGGAGAGCTCGCAGTCCACGGAGCAGGCCGCCGCGCTCATCTACAAGATTGGTGAGCTGTACGAGCAGCGCCTGTCGCGCGAGGACGACGCCATCGCCTCGTACCAGGAGGCGCTGATGCTGGCGCCCAGCTACTTCCCCGCGCTGCGCGCGCTGGCCCGCATCTACCGCGCCCAGGGCGCGTGGGAGAGCCTGGTCGCGATGCTGCGAGAGGAGGCCGCCAACCGCACGGATCCGCTGGAGCGCGCCAACGCGCTGTTCCAGGCCGCGGTCATCTGGGAGGACGCGCTGCGCCGTCCGGACCTGGCCATCGAGACCTACCAGGAGGTGCTGCGGCTGACGCCGGGACACGCCGCCACGCTGCGCGCGCTGGAGCGGCTGTTCCTGGCGCAGGACAACGTGAAGGAGCTGGTCGCCATCCTGGACCGCGAGACGCAGGTGGGGAACACGCCCGCGGCCAAGGTGACGGCGTACCTGAAGCTGGCGCGGCTGTACCTGGACCGCTTCCAGGAGCCCTCTCGCGCGGCGCTGTGCTGCGAGGCCGTGCTGGGCCTGGACGCGGGCAACCTCACCGCCCTCACCCTGCTGGAGCGCATCCGCGCTTCGGACCGGCCACGCCGCGCGGAGTTGCGTCAGCGCATCGCCGAGCGGGTGAATGACCCGCGCCTGGCCACCGCGCTGCGGCTGTCCGCCGTGGTGGACCTGGACAAGGGCCCCGCGGAGGGCACGCTGGAGGCGTACAAGCGCGCCTTCGAGGCGGACCCGGGTGACGCGCGGCTCGCGTTCGCGCTGGAGCGCTCGCTCAAGCTGGCGGGGGACGTGTCGGGCCTGGCCCGGCTGTACACGCTGCGGCTGGCGCACGCGCGCGACGCGGACGAGGCGCTGGAGATGCTGCTGCGCACCGCCGAGCTCGCGGAGACGCGCTTCGGGGACCTGGAGCGCGCGGCGGCGCTCTACAAGCAGGCGCTGGAGCTGCAGCCGCAGTGCATCCCGGCGCTGCAGGGGACGCGGCGCGTGGCGATGCGGCGCGGAGACGCGGCCGAGGCGCGCTCGGCGCTGGAGGCCGAGGCGCGACTGAGCAAGGACCCGCGCGGTGCCATCGACGCGTTCATCGGCGCGGCGCGGCTGGCGTCGCTCATCCAGAAGGACACGGACGGCGCGGCGGCGCTCTACAAGCAGGCGCTGGAGAGAGACCCGCTGCACCCGGCGGCGCAGGCGGGGCTGGAGGAGCTGCTGGCGCACCGGGGCGGCTCGGCGGACCTGGCCGCGCTGCACGAGCGGCGCGCCGAGGCGAAGCTGGCGCAGAAGGACCACGTCGCCGCGGCCACGGGCTTCGTGAGCGCGGCGCGGCTGCACCACGGGGCGCTGGGAGACAAGCCGCGCGCGGTGGCGCTGCTGGAGAAGGCGCTGTCGGCGCAGCCGGGCCACATCGAGGCGCTGGAGCTGCGCGCCGCCCTGCTGCTGGAGGCCCAGCAGTACGCGGAGGCCGCCGCCATGCTGACCCAGCGAGTGCAGCTGGGCGGAGACGTGCGCACGCTCGCGCCCTTCCACCTCACGCTGGGCACGCTGTACCAGACGCACCTGAACGACGCGACGCGCGCCATCGCGTATCTGATGACAGTGCTCGCCTCGCAGCCCCGGCACCAGGAGGCGCTGGAGCGGCTGGCCACGCTGCACACGCAGGCGCGCAACTACGCGGGCGCGGTGGACTGCCTGCACAAGCTGTTGCAGCAGGAGCTGCCCCCGGACGCCCGCGCGCGCTTCACGCTGGAGCTGGCGCGCACGTACGACGAGGGCCTGGGTGACGCGGCCGCGGCCACGCCGCTGTACCGCCGCGCGCTGGAGCTGTCGCCCGGCGACACCACGCTCATCGACAAGCTGGTGACGCTGTACGAGCGCGCGAGGAACCTGCCGGAGCTGGCGCAGCTCCTGGAGGCCCAGGCCTCGGCGTCCACGGACCCACGACGCGCGAGCGCCCTGCGGGTGCGGGTGGCGGAGCTGTACGCGGGCCCCCTGTCCGAGCCCGCCCGCGCCACCGGGCTGTACCGCCAGGTGGTGGACGCGGATGGCACGAACCTCACGGCCCGCTTCGCGCTGGCCGGCCTGTACGCGCGCGACACGTCGTCCGTGCCGATGGCCATCGAGGAGCACAAGCAGATCCTCCGCCAGGACCCGACGCGGGTGGACAGCCTGCACGCGCTGTTCAAGCTGTGGGAGGGCCTCAAGCAGCTGGACAAGGCGTTCTGCGTGGCGTCGGTGCTCCAGTTCCTGCGCTCGACGAACGAGGTGGAGCTGGCCTTCTACACGGAGGGCCGCGCGCGGCTGGCGCAGGAGGCTCGCGAGGCGCTGACGTCGACGGACGTGGACACGGTGCTGCTGCACCCGGGCGTCCGTGGCCCGCTGCTGGAGGTGCTGCGGGCGATGGGCGACCAGTTGGAGAAGGTCTACCCGCCGAGCTTCGACATCGTCGGCGTCAACCCGAAGACGGACAAGCTCAAGCCGGACAGCGCGGTGTACAAGGCCGTGCGCGCGGTGGCGCAGGTGTTCGGCGTCGAGGAGTTCGACGCGTACCAGGCGCGGCGCGGGCTCACGGTGCTGGAGACGACCGAGCCCATGTCGGTGTGCATCGGCCAGGACGTGGTGCGACGCTTCAACGCGCGCGAGCAGAAGTTCCTGCTGGGCCGCGCGGCGCTGGGCCTGCTCAACAAGGCGGCCGTGCTGGAGAAGCTGTCGCAGGGCGAGACGGCGGACCTGTTCGGCAACGCCATCCGCATCCACGCGCAGAACTTCTCCGCGCTGGGCCGGCGCAACGACGAGGCGGTGAAGCAGCTGCGCAAGGCGTTCTCCCGCAAGGCCATCAAGGCGCTGGAGGGCCCCGCGATGTCGCTGGGCGACGTGCAGAAGCTGGAGCTGGCGCCGTGGCTGGACGCGCTGGACTACTCGGCGGACCGCGCGGGCCTGCTGATGGCGGGTGACGTGTCCGTGGGCCTGGGCATGGTGCTGCGCGAGGACCCGAACTTCGCGGGCGCGAAGCTGGACTCGGCCGAGCCCGTGATCCAGGCCGTGCGCGAGGGGGAGCGGCTGCGCACCCTGGTGTCCTGGTCCTTCACCGACGACTTCTTCCGGCTGCGCCAGCGGCTGGGGCTGTCGCTGTAGTCGCCGGTCGCGGCGGGAGGCTTCGTCACTCCCGCCGCAGCACCGCGCCGTCGGGCAGGCCGCCGATGATGCGCGCGACGGCCTCCTCCACCGGGCCTCGCTCGCCGGCCTCGACGGTGATCTTCACCCGGTAGTCCTTGGCCGGGTCGAACTCCGGATACGAGCCGATGGCCACGTGAGGCATGTTCAGCGCCACGCTGTCCAACACGGCGGCGATTTCACTCTCGCCCAGCCGCAGGAACAGGTTCTGGAGCACCACGGGGCTGCCGCTCAGGCGCGCGAGCACCGTCTCCAACTGCATCCGGAAGAGCTGCGGCACGCCGGGCAGCAGGTAGACGTCACCGACGGTGAGCACCGGGTACCACGTGCCCGCCTGGGGCAGCAGCACGGCGCCCTCGGGCGCGTCGGCCAGGCGCATGCCCTCCGGCGTCACCTTGCCCTCGGGCGCGCGCGCCTCGATGAGCGACACCATCTCCGGCAGGCGCACCACGGACCTGCCCAGCGCCATCGCCACCGCGCGCACCGTGACGTCGTCGTGGGTGGGGCCGATGCCGCCGCTGGTGAACACGTAGCGCGCGCGCTGCCGCGCCCGGTTCATCGCGTCCACGATGGCGTCCACGTCGTCCAGGATGGTCTCCACCGAACGCAGGGGGATGCCCACCTCGCGCAGCCTCTTGATGAGGTGCGGACCGTTCTGGTCCTGGACCTTCGCCGTCAGGACCTCGTTGCCGATGATGATCGCCGCCGCGCCCGTGCGCTCCATGGAGCGGCGGACTCTACCGCAACGGCTCGGATTTCCGTGGCGCGAGTCGGGGGGACTGTCCGCGATGTCCGAATTCAAAGGGCTCGGCCCCGCCCCTCGGGGCTGGGGCGCACCCGACCACGGGGGGCTGCAGGCCCCCTTTAGCGCTTGCGTCCGAGCAGCTTGCGAATCTGGACCAGCGAGGCCTGCGTCACCGCCTCGATGCCCTGCTCACCGTCGATGTGGACGATGCGCTCCTTCTTCGCGCGGCGGCGGATGGCGGCCAGGTACTGCTTCGCGATGCGCCGCTGCGCCTCGTCCGCCTCGAACAGCTCCGCCGCCCCACCCCGCGCCGCCCGTCGCTTCGCGGCGACTTCCGGCGCCACGCCCACGAACAGCGTCAGGTCCGGCGACACGGCGTAATCGTTCACCTGCTCCACCCAGCCCATGGGCAGGGACGCCCCCTGGTAGGCCAGCGAGGACAGCACGTACCTGTCACACAGCACGAGCTTGCCCTCCTCCAGCGCGGGCAACACGCGCGCCGCCAGGTGGTCCGTGCGGTCCGCCGCGAACAGCAGCGCCAGCGTCTGGGGCGTCAGGGGCCCCGCGCCCTGGGGCAGGCCCAGGCGGCCCGTGAGGGCCTGGCGAATCAGCGTGCCCACCGGCCCGTCCGAGGGCTCACGCGTGGTGAGCACCCCATGCCCCTCCGCCCGCAGCGCGGCCGCCAGCCGCTCCGCCTGCGTGGTGGTGCCGGCCCCGTCCAGTCCCTCCAGGACGATGAACCGGCCCCGACGGGAGACCTTGCGCGCCCCGCTCACTGGGGCAGCAGCGCGGAGGGCTCGTCCAGCCGGAGCTGGCTGCGCAGCTCCAGCATCGTCTGGTAGCGCTGGAGCTCGTCCGCCAGCACCCGGCGTCCCAGCACGTAGCGGCGGAAGGCGTACCCCAGCAGCACCACGGCCAGCAGGGCCACGCCCCAGGCCAGCAGTGGGGTGCGCAGGGAGTCGTAGAACAGCTTGCCCGCCGCCCCACCGAACATGAGGGCCACCATGGTGGCGACCCCGGTGTGGGCGAAGTGGGTGGTGCTCTGGCGGACGGACAGGCTCTCCTGGAGCTGGTCGAGCCGCGTCCTCAAGTCCTGGGTGTTGGCGCTCATCTCGGAACGGGGCACCCTACAGCAGCCCGTCCCACGCGTCGAGTCATCGTCCCTGGGGACTCCAACCTTCCAGGTCGCACACGATTCCGCCCACACCGAAACGGGCAGTCGGAGGAGCGCCCCTGGAGGACCTACTCCGGCCCATCATCCGGGCGCACGCCGGGAGGCGGGTTGGCTTGCCAGCCCCGGACCTAGACGCTACATGCGCCTGCACATGCAGACCCGCGAGCGGACCGAAGCCACCATGAGCCACGACGCCAAGCTCTCCTCCATCGAGGATGCCATCCAGGACATCCGCGACGGCAAGTTCGTCATCGTCGCGGACGACGAGGACCGCGAGAACGAGGGCGACCTCATCATGGCGGCGGAGAAGGTGACGCCCGAGCACCTGGCCTTCATGGTGCGCCACACCAGCGGCATCGTCTGCATGCCCATGCTGGCGGACCGACTGGACGCGCTGCGGCTGCCGCAGATGGTGTCGGACAACACCGAGTCCCACCGCACGGCCTTCACGGTGTCCGTGGACTACCGGCACGGGACGACCACGGGCGTGTCCGCGGCGGACCGCGCGAAGACCATCCTGGCGCTGGCGGACCCGGAGAGCCAGGCCAACGACTTCCTGCGCCCCGGGCACATCTTCCCGCTGCGCTACCGCGAGGGCGGCGTGCTGCGCCGCGCGGGCCACACCGAGGCCACCGTGGACCTGTCCCGGCTGGCGGGCCTGGGCCCCTCCGGCATCCTGTGCGAGCTGGTGAAGGACGACGGCACCATGATGCGGATGCCGGACCTGCAGGCCTTCGCGCTGGAGCACAAGCTGCGCGTCATCACCATCGCGGACCTCATCGAGTACCGCCGCCGCAAGGACCGGCTGGTGCGCCGCGAGCCGGGCCAGCACACCGTCACCACCCGCTACGGCGACTTCACGGCGCTCACGTACACGTGGCTGCCGGACGGCGCCAAGTCGCTGGTGCTGGTGAAGGGAGACCCCGCCGCCCGCCCGAGCGCCCTGGTGCGCCTGCACGCGGCCTGCACGATGGGCGACGTGTTCGGCTCGCCCACGTGCAACTGCAACGCGCTGCTGGACCAGTCGCTCGCCCGCATCGCGCGTGAGGGCACCGGCGTCCTGGTGTACCTGCCCGGCATGCACGGGGACGACTTCGGCATCCACCACAAGCGCAACGCGGACGGCAGCGCCGACCTGCGCAGCGGCCCGCACGAGACGCGCGACCTGGGCATGGGCTGCCAGATCCTCAACGACCTGAACGTGCGCACGCTGCAGGTGATGACCAACACGGACGTCACCTACCGGGGCCTCGCGGGCTTCGGGCTCACCATCGACAAGCGCGTCCCGCTGCTCGCGGACTGACGCGCGCCTCGCCGTCTCCGGGGGCGGCGGCTCCCCTCGAGGTGAGCCCCGCCCTTCCCTCGCGACGTCAGCCCAGGTCCGACAGGGCCGAGCGCACCGCATCGAGGTTCGCGGGCAGCTGCACCGGAGGATTCGCGTAGCGGCTGGTGACGTCCGCCAGCGTGCCCCGGTGGTAGCCCACCTTGAAGTCCGCGAACTTCAGCCCGTGCGCGGTGGACACCACCGCCACGCGCGAGCCCTTCTCGATGACGCCCTGGGCGACGAGCTTCTCCAGCGCCGCGAGCGCCACGCCCGTCTGGGGACAGGTGAACGTCCCCTCGCGGTCCGCGCGCGCGGCGGCGTTGGCCAGCTCCGACTCCGTCGCCTCCTCCACCACGCCGTCGAAGGCCTTGAGGATTCGCACCGCGCGGCGGAAGGACACCGGGTTGCCAATCTGGATGGCGGACGCCAGCGTGCTCTCGGCCTGCATGGGCCGCAGCTCCTGGAAGCCGCCCCGGAAGGCGCGGGCCAGGGGGTTGGCGCGCTGGGCCTGCGCCACGGCGATGCGCGGCCTGCGGGTGATGAGGCCCAGCTCGAGCATCAGCTCGAAGCCCTTGCCCAGGGCGCTGGCATTGCCCAGGTTCCCGCCCGGAATCACCACCCAGTCCGGTGGCTCCCAGCCCAGGTCCTGGCACAGCTCCACGGCGACCATCTTCTGGCCCTCGATGCGCAGCGAGTTCATCGAGTTGGCCAGGTACAGGCCCGTGTCCGCCGTCACCGCCTGCACCAGGCGCATGCAGCCGTCGAAGTCCGTGTCGAGCGACAGCACACGCGCGCCATTGGCGATGGGCTGCACCAGCTGCGCGAGGGAGACCTTGTCGCGCGGCAGGAAGACCACCGCGGGAATCCCCGCCGCCGCGCAGTAGGCGGACAGCGCCGCGGAGGTGTCTCCCGTGGACGCGCACGCCACGGCGCGCAGGGGCATGCCCCGGGCCCGCATGTGCTTCACGGCGGACACGAGCACCGTCATGCCCCAGTCCTTGAAGCTGCCCGTGGGCGAGACGCCGCACTCCTTCAGGTCCAACGCGGACAGCCCCAGCTCGGACGCCATGCGCGGCAGGGGCTTGAGCGGGACGCGGCCCTCGCCCAGCGAGACGATGTCCTCCACGGGGAGCTGTGGGTAGGCCCACTCGCGCTTGCCCCACACGCCGGAGCCCTCCGGCAGGCGCGATGAACCGAAGCGCGACTCGAAGCGCCGCTTCCACTCCGCCGCGGGCACCGCGCGCAGGGCGTCCACGTCGTGACGCACCTCCAGCAGGCCTTCGCAGCGGGGGCAGCGATAGACGACGTCCAGGAGCGAGGCCCGGAAGTCGCAGCCCTCGCTGCACGCGTACTCCGCCTTGAAGCCGGACTCCGAGGCGCTCATGTCTGCTCCACCAGTCGCGTGCCACACTCGGAGCAGGCCCGACCCGGGCGGCCCCGGGTGTGGCACGAGGGGCAGGCCATCCAGTCGTTGTCCTCGCCCGGCTTCCCGGCCACCACGACAGGCGCCACGCGGGCGCGAGGCAGCCGCATGCCGCAGTTGTCGCAGAGCAGCCCCTGCGCCTGGACGTTGCGGCAGTAGCGGCAGACCACCGCGCCCAGCGGGGCCGCGGTGCGCACGCCGTCATCCGGCGCGCGGCCCGTGTCCAGCTCGGGGAGCACCGCCACCGGCAGGTCCCCCGTCGGCGCCGAGCGCGTGAGCTCCAGGTCCTGCACCACCTGCGGCGGCAGGTCCGGCCCGCTGCGAAGGCGCGTGATGTCCAGCTCCGGCAGCGGCTGCGCGTTCACCGCGTCGCGGCCACCGGCGTGCGGCGTCAGCTCCAGCTCCGGCAGCGGGGCCACCGGGGGCGTCGCGCCCGCGGCGTCCACCGGGAAGCGCTTCCCGCAGACATCGCACTCGGTGCCCTCGGGCTGTACGTGGTCGCAGACCGGACAGATGATCATGATGCCGGGACGTTAGCGGGCGGCCACGTTCGGGGGCAACGCGACTTCTCGGCCCGTGGTGGCTTCCAGGCATCCGGGCGGACCGCTCCCCTCTCGGACCCGTCAGGGTCGGGGGACTCCCGTCGGCCCCGTCAGGGGGACGAAGCGCACGGGCAACAGGGACTCCACCCGGGGGAGCTGACCCACCTCCTTGGCCCGATGGATGAGCAGCAACTGCTGGGCGCCCTCCAGCGGTCCGACGGGGACCACCATCCGGCCCCCGCGCCGGAGCTGGGAGAGCAGCGAGGAGGGCACCTCGACCGGCGCGGCGGTGACCATGATGGCGTCGAACGGCGCCTGCTCCGGCCAGCCCTCCGCGCCGTCGCCCTGGCGGAAGTACACGTTCTGGAAGCCCAACCGGTGGAGCCGCTCGCGCGCCGAGCGGGCGAGCTCCGGGACGATCTCCACCGTGAACACCTCGCGGCACAAGAGCGACAGCAGCGCCGTCTGGTAGCCGGAGCCCGTGCCGATCTCCAGCACCCGCTCATGCCCCTCCAGGCGCAGGGCCTGCGTCATGAACGCCACGACAAAGGGCTGGCTGATGGTCTGTCCATGGCCGATGGGCAGCGGCGCGTCGACGCCCGCCTCCGAGCGCGAGTGCTCCGCCACGAACTCCGCCCGGCTCAAGCGGCCGATGCCCTCCAGCACCCGAGGATCATGAATGCCCTGTCGGGACAGATACTCGGCGCGCTCCAGATCTCCCATGCCCGAAGCCTAACCACGCGAGGCGCTCGCAGCAGCGGGCGGGTCCGACAAGCCTCGCGGGAATTTCCCCGGCGGCACGCTATCCAAGGCAAGGCCCCCCACCCTACGCTCGCGCGATGGCCGAGCCGGCGTACATCTTCGGGCGAGTCGAATCCCCAGGCGGTATCCAACCTCCGCCCACGCGTCTCCCGTTCGTCCAGGGAATCATCC
Organism: Myxococcus sp. MH1; assembly: GCF_059738865.1. Taxonomy (NCBI): domain Bacteria; kingdom Pseudomonadati; phylum Myxococcota; class Myxococcia; order Myxococcales; family Myxococcaceae; genus Myxococcus; species Myxococcus sp. MH1. The sequence goes on from NZ_AP026947.1 coordinate 6,202,387, forward strand.
CGCTGCTGCTGGCGCTCGTCGGCGGGTATCAGCTCCTCGGCCTCCGGACGACCACGCTCGAGCCGGTCAGCCTCCAGGGCGCGTTGCTCGTGGGGACGTTGGTGTGTGGCGTCTGGGGCGCGGTCCGCATGCGGCGCTCGCTGCGGCTGCGAGCCTTCGCGAAGGCGCACCGCGCCGAGCCCTGGCTGTGGGACCACCCCTGGACCCAGGAGACGGTGGCCCCCCAGCTCGCGACCGGGCCGCTCCCCGCTCCTGCGTCCCCTCCTCGGGGGCCTCGCCATCGTGGGGCTGCTCGGCGCCTTCGGGCACCTCGCCCCCGAGGTCCTGGGCCCGGACACGCCCCAGAAGCAGCGGCTCGGCGGTGGATTCATGCTGCTCGCGCTGACGACCTTGGGGCTCTACGTGACCTGGCGCTTCCTGCTGCGGGCCTTCTATCGCCGCTGGAAGGCACGCCGCGTCTTCGGACGCTATCACCGACGCGCGCTCCTCCACCTGGCGACAGCTGGGCGAGGAGGTCTCCTGGGAGCTCGAGGTTTGGGGCGTCACCGAGCAGGAGAAGACCTTGGACGTGAATTTCCGCCTCCCGGTGTACGTCACGGCCGCCACCCGCCTCTGACGCGGACGCCCTCCATGATGACACCCCTGCTCCTGCTGCTCACGGCCGCGCCCCCGGACGCCGCCACCCTGCGTGCCCAGGCCCAGAAGGCCTATGACGCGAAGCAGTTCGCCAAGGCCTGTCCCCTGTTCGAGAAGCTCACCCAGCTCTCACCCCAGGACGGCGCCGCGTGGGCGGACCTGTCCTTGTGCCTGTTCCGCGCGAAGAAGAAGCCCGCGGCCCTCGACGCCGCGCGCCACGCCGTGCGCTGGGGCGATGAGAAGACCCGCAAGAGCACCTACTTCAACCTGGACAAGTTCGGCGGGGAGGATGGGGTGTTCACCCGCGATGGGGACGACGCCCCCTGCAAGAAGGCCCACCTGCCGGCGTGCGCCGAGACCGCCTGGCTCTGCGCCGACCCGTACTCGGACCTCTATCGAACGTCCGGGGAGACCTCGGGCGGATCCTACAGCGCGGTCTTCCTGTGCTCCGAGCCCCAGTCCTCGGAGGGTGGGGGCTGTACGACCATCGACCTGGGTGGAAGCCAGGACACCTTCGCCGGGACCTCGGACGACAGCCCCGGCATCTACTCGTTCAAGGGCTGCACGGTCGTCGCGGTGGACCCGTGCGAGCGGAGGTTGGGCCTGGCCTGCACCGAGGGCGAGGGCGTCCTCGCCGGACCGGAGGGGAGGACGGCCACGCGCAAGCGTGCCTGGGTAGAGGAGCGCGGCTACGAGCCGCTCCCGAAGCCCAAGAGCCCCGACGCGGAGCCCTGACGCGCGCTACCCCACCCGCGCGAGCGCGAGCCGGCCTTCCCACCGCTCCTCGAGCGCCTTCACCAGGCCCTGGTGCTCGGGAGACTTCATGTCCGGGTCCCTGGCGAGGATGCGCCGGGCCTCGGCCTGCGCCATGGAGAGCAGGTCCCCATCCCGCGCGAGGTTCGCCACCGCCAGCTCCGGCAGGCCGCTCTGCCGCGTGCCGAGGAACTCGCCCGGCCCGCGAATCTCCAGGTCCTTCTCCGCGATGACGAAGCCGTCGCTGCTGGCCTCCATCACCGACAGCCGCTCGGTGGACTCCCACGAGCGCGCGCTGCTCGCCACCAGATAGCAGTAGCTGGCCGCGGCGCCACGTCCCACGCGCCCACGGAGCTGGTGGAGCTGGGACAGGCCGAAGCGCTCCGCCGCCTCCACCACCATCACCGAGGCGTTGGGCACGTCCACGCCCACCTCCACCACGGTGGTGCACACGAGGACGTCCAGCCGCTTCTCGCGGAAGTCCTCCATGACCGCGTCCTTCTCCTCCGCCTTCATCCGCCCGTGCAGGAGGCCCACCTTCGCCTGGGGGAAGGCCGCCCGCAGCTTCTCCACGCCGCGCGTCGCGTCCTCCAGGTCCAGCTTCTCCGACTCCTCCACCAGCGGATACACGACGTAGGCCTGGTGGCCCTTGGCGAGCTCCGAGGCGATGGACTCGTAGACGCGCGCGCGCTGCTTGTCGTTGAACACGCGCGTGTTGATGGGCGTGCGGCCAGGCGGGAGCTGGTCGATGATGGAGAGGTCCAGATCTCCATAGAGCGTCATGGCCAGCGTGCGCGGGATGGGCGTGGCCGTCATCACCAGCACGTCCGGCTTGGGGCCCTTGCTCATCAGGGAGTGACGCTGGAGCACACCGAAGCGGTGCTGCTCGTCGATGACCACCAGCCCCAGCTTGTCGAAGGACATGTCCTGCTGGATGAGGGCGTGCGTGCCCACGGCCAGGTGGATGTCTCCCCGGGCGACGGCGTCGCGCACCTGGCGCTTGGCCTTCGCCGCGCCGGAGGCGCTCACCAGCCCCACCTGGAAGCCGAGCGGACCGAGCACCTTGCGGAAGTTGCGCTCGTGCTGCTCCGCCAGGATTTCGGTGGGGGCCATCACCGCGACCTGGTAGCCGGCCTGCAGCGCCACCATCGCGGCGACCATGGCCACCGCCGTCTTGCCGCTGCCCACGTCGCCCTGCACCAGCCGGTTCATCGGCTCCTCGCGAGCCATGTCCCGGGCGAGCTCCTCCACCACGCGCGCCTGGGCCCCCGTGAGCTGGAAGGGCAGCGCCGCGCGCGCCTTGTCCATCCGCGTGGGGGACACGTCGAACGCGATGCCCAGCTCCGCCTTGACGCCCTGGCGCTTGAGCGCCATGCCGAGCTGGAGGAAGAACAGCTCGTCGAACGCGAGCCGACGGTGCGCCGGGCTCTGGTGGACGTCGAGCGCCTCCAGGTCGGCCGAGTCCGGCGGGAAGTGGATGAAGCGCAGCGCCTCCGGCAGCGGCATCAGCTCCAGGCGACGGCGCAGCTCCGGGGGCAGCGGGTCCTCGAGCTCGTGCGCGTACTGCTCACCGACGCGCGAGGCCAGCTCTCGGAACGAGCGCTGCTCGCCGCGCTCGAAGCCCGGGTACACGGGGACGATGCGGTTGAAGTGCACGGAGCCGGCGGAGTCCAGGTCCTCGGCGGGCTCGATCTCCGGGTGCGCCATCTCGCGCCCGCTCATCGTCGCGCGCACCTCGCCGGAGAGCACGATGCGCTTGCCCACGGTGAAGCGGCTCTTGAGCCACGGGCCGGCGTTGAAATACGTGGCCGCGATGCTGCCCGAGCGGTCCCCCACCACCGCGCGGAACATCCGCCGTCCCTGCTTGCCGGGCACGAAGTCGGCGACCTTGACGATGCCCACCGTGACGCCGCGCGCGCCGGGCTCCAGCTCGGCGATGGTGAGCAGCCGCCTGCGGTCCTCGTAGCAGCGAGGCAGGAGGAAGAGGATGTCGCCCATCCGCCGGAGGCCCTTCTTGTCCAACGCGGAGATGAGCCGGGGCCCCAGCCGCTTGCCCAGCGTCTTCAGCGGCGAGGACAACGGCCCCGAGCGCGGCGCGATGGACAAGAGCTTCGCCTCGGAGCGGGAGGCCTCCGCCGCCACGGCGCGCTTCTTCTTGCGCTGCTCCTTCTCCTTGCGCGCCTTGGCCGGGGACGTGCTCGCGGGGCCCGTGTCGATGGAGGTCTGTCGGCCCGGACGTCCGTCGGCGCGCGGGGCTGGGGGCGTACCAGGACGCGCGAGTCCCGCCTGCGCGCCGTATGAAGCGCGGGGCGCGTTCCCCATCTCCGCGCCCCCGGTGCGGGGCGCCGCGGTCTTCGCCCGGGCAGAGGTCGGCACGGGCTCGTTCGACCTCCACGGTGGAATCTGGACGTAGCCCGGAGGCGGCCCACCCTGTCCGCCGTCCACCGAGGCGCGTCCGCTCGCCCCCCGGACCACCGGGCCCAACTGCCCCTCCTGGACCCGTCCCGCGTTCGGATGGGGGCGAGGCGTCCGCGCCGTGTCGGCCCCTCCACGCGCCTGGTCTCCCGACGCCGGAGGACGTGCTCCGGACGCGGCCTGGCGAGGCTCCAAACCCGGCATCCCTCGCGGAGGGTTCGGCTCGCCCGAAGGTGTACGCCGCGCGCTGGCCGCATGACCGCGAGGCTCCGACTCCGACGTCCCTCGCGGAGGGTTCGACTCGCCAGAAGGGGCGCGCCGCGCGCCTGACGCCTCACCGCGCGGCTCCGATGCCAGCGTCCCACGCGACTCGTGCCCCGCGTCCTCGGTCCCCTCCCCGCTCGCGAGCCCCTCCAGCTCCGCCGGCAGCGCGACGCCGCTGAGCTTCAGGCCCGCGACGACCCGCCGCAGCGCGGCCTTGCGGCGCTCGGGCGTGGGGTGGTCCACGTACGGCAGCGCCGCGCGCAGGTGTCCCAGCGCCTCGGCGTTCACGCCGCTGGCTCCGGCCAGCGCGCGCTCCAGGACGGGCGTCAGCCCCTTCACCGTCGCGAGCATGGCGAAGTCGCGCTGACACGCGTAGCGCAGGGGCCCTACAAGACTGGCGAGCGGATGGTTCACGCGTGAGTCACGTCCATCCATCCTACGGAACGGGGGTGACGTCTCCCAGAAAACGCGACCGGGGAAGCGAGCCAAGGCCCGCTCCCCCGGTCCGCTGTCCTCAGCTGTTCCCGTCGGACGGCGGACTCAGCCCTCGCCAGCCGGGGCTTCGTCCTGGGGATCCTCGAAGCGGATCTCCTGGATCTCCAGCTCGCGCGTGCCACCGGGGCTCTGCACCGTGGCGATGTCGCCCACGCGCTTGCCGATGAGCGCCCGCGCCACCGGCGACGTCACGGCGAGCCAGCGCTTCTTCAGGTCCGCCTCCATCTCCCCGACGATGCGGTAGGTGACGGGCTTGTCCGTCTCCGTGTCCAGCAGGTCCACCGTCGCCCCGAAGATGACCTTGTCACCGCCCAGCTTGCTGGGGTCGATGACCTCCGCGCGCGCAATCCAGTCATTGAGGGTCAGGATGCGGCCCTCGATGTGGGACTGCTTCTCCTTCGCCGCGTGGTACTCCGCGTTCTCGCGCAGGTCCCCGTGGGCGCGGGCGACCTCGATCTCTCGCGAGATCTTGCCTCGCTCGACGGACTGCAGGTGCTTGAGCTCCGACTTGAGCTTGCGCAGCCCGGAGGGGGTCATCGGGATGTTGTCGCTCCCGCTAGCCATCGACACAGCTCCTTCCACCACTCCCAGGTTCACGAAAAAGTCGAGGGCCGGCGCTCCTCCCGGAGCCCGGCCCCCTCCATGAAGGTCCCAATGTAGGGAACCCGTGACATGCAGGTCAATGAAAGCCGTACAGGGACCCTCGCGGACGCTGGGCGCACGCGGGGTGAGCCGCTAGGCTGCCTTCCGTGCTGTCCGTCCAGGAATTGCGCGCGCTCGCCGCGTCACTGCCCGCCAGGGATTTCGAGCGCCAGCTGGGGCCCTTCGCCCTCATCCAGCGTCCCCCCTCGGAGGCCTCGGCCGCCGTGCTCGCGCCCACCCGCATGGCCGCGCCCGAGGACATCAGCCTGGGCATGATGACCCTCCTGTTCGAATTCGAACACCTGCGCGTCGCCACGCTCCCGCCGCTGCACGCCACGGACCGGCTGCGCATCGGCCGGCGCATGGACTGCGACGTGGTCATCGACGACGCGTCCGTCTCCAAGCTGCACGCCGAGCTGCGCTGGAGCGAATCCCAGCACCGCTGCACGGTGCAGGACCTGGGCTCCACCAACGGCACGTTCCTCAACGCGGGCACCCTGGGCCTGCGCGAGGCGACGCTGCGCGACGGCGACATCCTCAGCTTCGGCAACGTGCAGTTCTGGTACCTGGAGGCCCGCACGCTGCACGAGCGCCTGAAGGCAGGCGAAGCCACGGGCCTGGGCTCGCGCAGCGGCTGAAGGCCCCACAGGGTGACAGTGTCCTCGACAGGAGCAACGCCCCCATGACGCAGCCCGCGCGCGACGAGCGCGACTACTTCGAGCGCATCTACACCGTCGTCCAGGCCGTCCCCTCCGGCAAGGTGGCCACCTACGGCGACATCGCGACCATCGTCGGTGACGGCTGCGACGCGAGGGTGGTCGGCCATGCGTTGGGCGCGCTGGGCGCACGCTCGGCCACGGTGCCCTGGCAGCGCATCATCAACCGCACGGGCGGCATCAGCCTGACGGGCCACGGACAGAAGGAGCTGCTCGAGGCCGAGGGCGTCGGGTTCGACGAGCGAGGCCAGGCGCGCATGGACCTGCACCACTGGTCCGGCCCGAGCGAGGACTGGGCGCGCGCCCGCGGCTTCCAACCATTGCCCGCACCGACGGCCAAGCCCGCCGCCGCGCAGCTCTCGTTGTTCTGACGACGCGAAACCGTCCGTCGAGGGCTCGGCTCCCCGGCTGCTTGCCTGCGGGAATGGACGCGCGAAAGTCAGGCCCCAACCCCCGGGCCGGATTCCGCCATGTCGCTCGCGCTATTCCGCTGGAGTGCCGTTCTCCTCGTGTGCCTCTTCACGACCGCAGTCCTCGCGGCAGAGGCCCGTCCTCGTCGCAAGGCGAAGGCCGCGAAGCTGGTCCACATCGACGGCGGCCACCGTCTCCACCGCGACGCGGCCTCCGCGCTCCAACGCATGACGTTGGACGCGGCGAAGCACGACATCGCCCTCCGGGTCACCAGCGGCTACCGCTCCCTGCCCGAGCAACGCCTCCTGTACGAGCAGTACCGCCGGGGTCGGGGCAACAAGGCGGCGCGGCCCGGACGCTCCAACCATCAGCGCGGGCTCGCGGTGGACCTGGTCATCGGCAAGCGCACGTCGAAGCGCTATCAATGGCTCCAGGCCAATGCCTGTCGCTTCGGCTTCCGCCGCACCGTGCCCTCCGAGCCGTGGCATTGGGAGTACCGCCCCAGCAGCACCTTCCCACCCGTGGTCGGACACGACTGCACGGGCAAGGAGGTGAAGCGCCCCAAGCCCACGCCCGAGCCCGTCGCACGTCAGGACGCGAGCTGACCCTGGGTCGCGCAGGCCGCACCTCCCCAGCGAAAAGGCTTCCACGCTAGGCTGGCCGACAGGTCCCGACACATGGCGCCCCGGTGACACCCGGACGTCACGAAGACGTCACGGGACCGGGCTGTCACGTGCGCCCGGCAGCGTTTCATCAAGGGGCGAACCCACCGTGGGAGGGCGCAATGATGGACCCCTTGAACCTGTCGGGCCCGGATTTCCTCGCGCTGTATGTCCTGCTGGCCATGGGCGCCGTGGCGCTCGGACTGCTGCTGCGCTGGATGCTGCGCACACCGGGAGGCGGCCCGGACGTGTTGCCGCAGAAGCTGGACCCGTACGAGCTCGCGATGCTCTCCGGCCCCAAGGCCGTGGCGCACACGGCCCTGGCGAGGCTGCTCCACGACAAGGCCCTGGTCATGGACGGCACGACCCTGACGACGACGGGCAAGCGGTCCGACTTCGCGTCCCCTTTCGAGCGGCTCGTCTACGCCGCGGTCCATGAGTCGAAGAAGAGCAACGCGGAGCTGGTCGCCAGCATCGAGCCCGCGCTGGAGCGGCTCAAGCATCCCCTGCAACAGCGCGGCTGGTTGGTCGACGAAGGACAGGCCACGCGGGCCCGGTGGCTGCCGCTGCTGCCGCTGCTCGGCGTCCTCCTGCTGGGGCTCGCCAAGATCAACGTGGGCCTGGAGCGCGAGAAGCCCGTGTCCTTCCTGGTCTTCCTCTGCTTCGTCACGGCGGTCACCCTCTTCTTCCTCACGAGGCCCGTGTGGACCAGCCGCCGGGGCTCGGCGCTGCTCCACGCGCTGCGCTGGAATCAGCAGCCGCTGAAGACGTCCGTCATGAGCACGGAGAACTCCCAGGTGCTGAACAGCCAGGACCTGGGGGTGGCGGTGGCCCTCTTCGGCCTGGGCGCGGTGGCGATGAGCGACTTCGAGCTGATGCGCCGGCACATCGACCCCTCGGGCTCATCCTTCGGCGGCGTGAGCAGCTCGAGTGGTTGCAGCGGCTCCAGCAGTTGCAGCAGCGGCGGCGACGGAGGCGGCGGTGGTGGTTGCGGCGGCTGCGGTGGAGGTGGCGATTGACGGTGCCCGGTTTTCGGGGAGTCGGCATCGGGTGGCGACGCGAGCTGGCGCTCTTCATCGACCGGCGCCCCGGGCTCGGCTTCGTGGAGGTGCTCGCCGAGCACCTCTCGCCGAAGGGCCCCATCCCCGAGCCGCTCTCACGGCTGCGCGAGCGCGGTGTCCCCGTGGTGCTGCACGCGGTCTCGCTGGGTCTGGGCTCCGCGGAGCCGCCCGACCCGCGGAGGCTGGCGTGGCTGGCGGGACTGGCGGAGCGACTGGGCGCGGTGTGTGTCAGCGAGCACCTCGCGTTCGTCCGCGCGGGAGGGCTCGAGTCGGGGCACCTGCTGCCGGTGCAGCGCTCCGAGGAGGCGCTGGAGGTGCTGACCGAGAACATCCGGATGGCCGAGGCCGCGCTGCCCGTGCCGCTCGCGCTGGAGAACGTGGCCTCGCTGTTCGAGTGGCCCGACGCGGCCTTCTCGGAAGCGGACCTGCTGCGCGGCGTGCTGGAGCGGACCGGGGCCTCGCTGCTCCTGGACGTGGCCAACCTCCACGCCCACGTGCTGAATCACGGCACGGATGCGGACGCGGTGCTCGCGGCCGTGCCTCGTGAGCGCTTGGCCTATGTGCACGTGGCCGGCGGCGTCCAGCGCGGCGGGCTGTATCACGACACGCATGCGCATCCGCTCCCCCCGGGGCCGCTCACCTTGCTGGAGCGACTGGCCGCGCGACTGGGGCCCGTTCCGGTGATGCTCGAGCGCGATGACCGCTTCCCTCCCGAGGCGGAGCTCACCGCGGAGCTGTCCGCGATGGAGCAGGCGCTCCTGCGCGGCACGGAGCGACATGGCCGAGGGGCCCACCGAAGCACGCCCGAGCGAGATGTCCCCCGCGGGGTCCATGAGCAGCGGGATACGCGGAGTGCCACGCAGGAGCGCGGCGCCACCGACGCGAATCGGGAGGGCATGGCATGAGCGCCCGTGAGCGACAGGCCCGCGCCCAGGCGGAGCTCGTGCGCGCGCTCGGAGTCGGCGCGCCTGTTCCACCAGGGTTCGACGAGGCCCGCGTGCTCGCGGCCGCGCAGTCCCTGATGAGCAAGCGCCGCCGGGGCGTGGAGCGTGCGTGGCCCTTGCTGGCCTCCGCGCTCGGTCCCGACTTCTCGCCGCGCTTCGAGCAATGGGCCCGGTCCAACCCCATGTCCGTGGAGCCCGACTCGCGCGTGGAGGGACGGCGCTTCGCCCAGGCCCTGCGCGACGAGGGCCGACTGCCGGGCGCCCTGTCCAGGGACCTGCTCGACTTCGACGCGAGCTGGCGCGTGACAGCCTCGGGCGAGTTGGTGCGACGTTGGGGACTCGTGCTCATCGCCCGGCGTCACGACACGACGCGCCGGCGCCAGTGGGCCCTGCGACTGCCCGGTGGACGCGTGCTGCGGTGGGCCCCGGAACCCCACCCCCAGGGCCCCACGGCCCCACCCGGGGTGGACGTCCCCAGGGGGACATGATTCCGGAGCCCATCTCGACTACCCTTGCGCCCTCACCTGAGCCGAGGGGGCGCATGCTCGTCGTGCCATCCATGTTGGATGCGGTCACCGTTCACGCGGAGGGGGCGCTTTGCACGCGCATCGCCACCCTCCAGCTGGTGGAGGACCGCGTCCCCAATGAAATCCAGCTCAACGGACTTCCCCTCTCGCTGCGAACCGGGACGCTCCGGGCCGCGGTGCGACAGGGCCCGCCCGGCCTCACCATCCGCGCCATCCGGCCCACCTTCGATATCCAGCTCCCTCCCGAGGTCGACGTCCCCCAGGAGCACCGCGCCCTGGAGGAAGCCCTCTCGCGCGTCTCGGACGTGACGGCACGCCTGGAGGTCACCCGGCGCGAGCTGCAGGCCGTGGGCAAGCTCAAGCCCACCTTCCCGCCGCAGAAGAAGGCCCGCTACACGCCCCACCAGACGCCCCTCGACTCACTGCTGGCGCTCACGTCCTTCGTGGACACGGAGCTGGCCACGCTGAACGCGCGGCTGCTCGACCTGGAGCGGGAGCTGCGCGACGCGGAGAGCGACGTCCGCCTGCGACGTCAGCGCCTGCACGAGGCCTCCTCGTCCGTCCGCGGCGAGCGCGCCCGCGTGTACCGCGCCGCGGTGCTCACGCTGTCCGGCAACCCCTGGCCTCGCGAGACGCCCGCGCTCATCGCGCTGGAGTACGCCGTGCCCGGCGCGCTCTGGGTCCCGACCTACGATTTGCGGCTGCCTCGCACGCTGGAGGAAGGCACGCTGCGCATGCGGGCCACCGTCAGCCAGAACACCGGTGAGGACTGGACCGGCGTGAAGCTGTCCGTCTCCACCGCGGCCCTGGACCGCCGGGCCGAGGTTCCCGAGCTCAAGGCGCTGCGCATCGGCCGTCGCCAGCCGCCGCCACCGCGCTCGGGCTGGCGTGAGCCGCCCCCGGGGCTCGACGAGCTGTTCGCGGGCTACGACGCCCGGCGCGCTCCGGCGCCCGCCAAGCCGAGGCCGCCGCCGATGGAGCCACCTCCGCCCCCCGCGCCCGCGCCGTACGTCGCGGACCACGAGAGCACTGACTCGGGAATGGAGAAGCTCCGCAGCGCCCCTGGTGGCGCCCTGCGCTCCGCGCCATCCATGGCGAAGGCCAAGCGCCTCATGGCGGGCTCCGCTCCGTCCGCCCCGCCCCGCCCCGCCGCCGCGCCCCAACGAGAGCTGTCGCGCTCGCGAGGCGGCTTCGCCAGGAACCAGGCGCCCATGGAGGAAGAGGTCCTGGCCGAAGCGCCGGGCGACTCCGACGACATGCCGATGGCCTCGATGGACCTCGCGGACCTCGACGGGGCCATGGGAGGTGGCGGCGCGAGCGTGGACCGCCTCTCCTCGGCGCCGCGCCTGGAGCCCTCCGACAGCCTGCTGGACTACGACCGGCTCACGCTCACTCCCGCCGATGACCTGGAGGGCCGAGGCCGCCTGCGCTCGCGCCCCACCCACGTCACGCGGGAGCTCATCGCCCTGCAGGCCATGCAGATCCAGGTGAACGTCCTCTCGTTCATCGCCGTGAGCGAGCAGCAGGTGGCGAGCCTCCGGCATCTGCCCCTGCCCACGTGGTCCGTGCCGCCGCGCGAGTCGGCGATGCACTTCGACGCGAAGTTCGACCTGGAGTCGCGGGTCGACGTGCCCTCGGACTCGGCCTGGCACACGTTGCCGGTGTTGTCGGTGCCCGTGGGCCTGTCCGCCGAGTACGTCATCGTCCCCTCCGTGGAGCCCAGGGCCTTCCGCACGGTGCGCGTGGAGAACCGGACGCCCTACCCGCTGCTCGCGGGCCCCGTGGACGTCACGCTCGGCGACGAGTTCCTGATGACCTCGCCCCTGCCCACCATGCCTCCGGGAGCCACCCAGCGCCTGGGCCTGGGCGTGGAGGAGTCCATCAAGGTCGCGCGCAACACACGCTTCGACGAGGCCACCGGCGGCATCTTCGGCGGCGCGACGATGCTCACGCACCACGTGTCGGTGGAGCTGGCCAACCGGCTCTCCAACCGCATCCTCGTGGAGGTCTGCGAGCGCGTGCCCGCCGTGCCCACCGGCTACGAGAAGGACATCAAGGTGGACGAGACGGAGACGGCGCCCCCCTGGCAGAAGCGCACGCCGCTTCCGGGCGAGACACCCGTGGAAGGCGAGCGGGCCTGGCGCGTGGTGCTCCAGCCCGGTGAGGCGCAGACCCTGAAGGCGACGTGGACCGTGAAGATTCCCGCCAGCAAGATGCTGGGCGGCGGAAACCGGAGGACCTGATGAGCACGCCCCTCACCCTGCCGGTGGTCAAGGTCACCGTCCTGGAAGATCGCGCGCTCGTCGAGCGTCGCGGCGAAGTCCCCCTGGTCCCCGGAGCGCAGCGGCTGGTCATCGCCGGCCTGTCGCCGCTGGCGGTGGACCGCTCGCTCCAGGCGAAGCTCTCCGGAGGCACCGTGTCCCAGGCCCGCGTGCGCCGCGTGACGCGCGCCCAGCCTCCGGAGGCGCTGCGCGAGCACGCCACGGAGCTGAGCCGCCGCGTCGCGGACCTGGAGCGACTGGAGCGTCAGGCCCGCGCGGACCGGGAGCGGCTGAACACGCGCCACGGCCTGCTCACCGCGGCCCACGCGGACGTGTACCGCGCCATCTCCGAGCAGTCCGGCGGAGGCGTCGCGCAGCCCGACACGTGGAAGCAGCAGCTCGACAGCGTGCGCGAGGCGCTGGAGGCCGTGGACTCGGCCCGGCGGCTGGCGGCCGTGGAGGAGCAGCGCCTGCAACAGCAGCTCGCGCAGGCCCGCGGCGCGCTGTCGAACACGCAGAAGTCCGAGACGAAGCTGGACGTGCACGCCGAGCTCGAGGTGGGCCACCCAGCGGGCGGCACGGCGCTGCTGTCCATCACCTACCTGGTGCCCTGCGCGGCGTGGCGCCCCGCGTACCGCGCGACGCTGGAGCCGGCCCAGGGCACCCAGGGCCCGACGGTGCGGCTGGAGTGCGAGGCCGTGGTGTGGCAGCGCACCGAGGAGGAGTGGAAGGACGTGGAGCTGGCGCTGTCCACGGCGCGTCCCACGCTGGGCGCGGCGCCGCCCCGGCTGGAGTCGGACTGGCTCTTCCTGCGCGACAAGACGGAGCGCGAGAAGCAGGTGGTGGACGTCTCGGTGCGCGAGGAGGTCATCCAGAACACGGGCGAGGGCGCCGGTGCCCGACGCGACGAGGGCCTTCCCGGCATGGATGACGGTGGCGAGGCGCTGTCCCTCACCGCGCCCCACCGCGCCCACATCCCCGCGGACGGAGAGCCGCACCGCATCCCCCTGTTCCACTTCACCGCGCCTGCCGCGTCGGAGCTGGTGGTGTGCCCGGAGCTGTCGCCGCTGGTGCACCGCGTGGCGAGGTTCGACAACGTGGGCCCGTCCGTGTTGCTGGCGGGGCCGGTGGACCTGGTGCGGACCAGCGGCTACGTGGGGCGCTCGCAGCTGCGCTTCACCGGCAAGGGCGAGCGCGTGCGCCTGGGCTTCGGCAGCGAGGACTCGCTGCGCGTCGCCCGGATGACGGACATCCAGGAGGAGACGAGCCGGCTGTCGGGGCGCAAGCAGAAGACGCACCACGTGAAGATGTTCCTCTCCAACATGAGCGCCCAGCCCGCGGCGGTGGCGCTGGAGGAGCGCATCCCCGTCTCGGAGGTCGAGTCGGTGGAGGTGACGCTCCAGAAGGACACCACCCGCCCGGCGCCCACGAAGGTGAGCGCGGAGGGCATCGCCCGCTTCGAGCTGACGGCGCCGCCGCGCTCTCAGCAGGAGTTGACGTTGGTCTACACGGTGAGCAGCGCCGCGAAGGTGGCGGGGCTCTAGAGGTCCATCATGCGCACGTCCCTGTATGGACTCGGGTTGCTCATGGCGTGGGGGCCGGTGTCCCCGGCCTTCGCCGACACGCCGCCTCCTCCACCGGAGCCCGAGCAGGAGCGGCGCATCCCCCAGGTCGCCGTGGACGTGGGCGGCGGCTGGGGGCGGATGCAGCACCCGACCACGGACATCCCCGGGCTGAGGAACGAGGTGCGCACCGTGGGCGCCCGGGCCAACGCGGTGCGACTGGCCGGAGGAATCCACTTCAACATGGTGCGCGGCTCCGGTCGGACGGACTGGTGGTGGACCAATGGCGTGGACTGGTACCTGCTGGGTGACGACGTCCAGGTCCTGGCGCTGCGGCCGGGCCTGGAGAAGCGCCTGTCGCTCACGGACTCGCTGAGCCTGGGCGTGAGCCTGTTCGGCGCCGCGTCGGAGGTGTCGCTCGCCACCGGCCGCATCTCCGCGAACATCCCCGGGACGGGCGGCGGAGACCCGGTCATCGACGGCCGGTACTTCCAGGCGCGCTCGCGCAAGTGGATCTTCGGCGGAGGCGCGGGCGCGGCGCTGCAGTACCAGCTCAACCGCTGGTTCCACACGCGGATGCAGGTCGGCTACACGCAGTTCGTGTCGCAGGCGAAGAACTTCCAGGTGAGCCCGGTGAAGGGCCCGGACAGCTTCTCCGTCTCGCTCAGCGGCCCGTGGGCCGCGGCCTACGTGGGCGTGGGACTGTGACTCCGTCCCGTGCCCGTCAGTGCTGGACGACGGACACGTAGGCGCCGTAGCGCGTCTGGATTTCGGAGACGTACTTCACGGGCTCCGAGCCCCGGCAGTAGCCGTGTCGCGCGCGGCGGTAGTGCTTGGGCTTCTCCAGGAGGAGCATGGCCTTCTCCACGTTGCCGAACCAGCGGTTGGGGTCCAGGCCCTGCTCCTGCGCGAGCCGGCGTGCGTCCAGCACGTGGCCCAGGCCCGCGTTGTAGGAGGCCAGGGCGAAGCGCAGGCGCTGCTTGAAGGGAATCTCCGGAGCGATGCGGCCGAGGAGCTGGTGCATGTACTTCACGCCCGCGTGGATGCCCTGGTCGGGGTCCTCGAGCTTGCGGAAGCCCAGCTCGCGGCCCGTGGCGGGCATGACCTGGAAGAGGCCCTGCGCGCCCACCCAGCTGCGCGCCGTGGGGTCGAAGCGGCTCTCCTGGAACATCTGCGCAACCATCAGCCGCCAGTCCATGCCGTAGCGCGAGGAGTACGAGCGCACCAGCAAGTCATAGGGGGAGATGGTGCCCGTGGCCACGGCCGCCTCGGTGGTCGCCGGGGCCTCGGCGCGGCGGCCCTCGAAGTAGCGGCGGCGAGCCAGGTTGTATTCGGTCCCGCGGTAGGTCTTCTGCACGAAGCCGTCGAGGAAGGCGCGCAGCTTCACGCTCCCCGGGCGCACGGCGAAGGCGATGCCGTGGTGTCCGTCCTTGCCCGCGGGCGCGCCCTGCCCCGGTACCGTCAAAGCGGCCTCCACGTCCTCGCGATAGACGCGCTCGGCGGCGAGGATGTGGCTGTCCGTGACGGTGAAGGGAATCTCGCCGCGCGCCACGCGGTCGATGAGCGTCTCGGTGTCCTGGTCCTCGGGCTCCTCGACGACGGTGAACCCGTGCTGGGTCGCGAGGGTGCTCAGATTGGAGAAGTGGCTGGACGTGCGACGCACGTGGATGGACTGGCCCTTCAGGTCCGCGAGGGACGCGGGACGCGGCGAGCCGACCCGCTGCACGAGGACCTCCTCCACGAAGAGATACGGGCGACTGAAGGCGACCTCGCGCTGGCGCTCGGGTGTGACGGTGAGCGCGGCGGCGATGACGTCGCCCCGGCCTTCCTTGAGCCACGTGAGCAGCTCCTCGTACGTGTCCGGGACGACGACCTCCAGGCGCACCTTGAGCGCGTCCGCGGCGAGCTTCGCCATCTGGTAGTCGAAGCCCGCCTGTTCGCCGCGGTGGAGGAAGTACGTGACGGGGCTGTTGCGCGTGAGGACGCGGAGCACGCCGCGCTTGCGGATGCCGTCGAGGTCTCCGGTGAAGCGCTGCTCGCGGTGGTCGGTGAGGGCGCGCTCGACGAGGAAGGCGTCCAGCGCGGTGCGCAGCAGGGGGTTCTCCAGCCGCACGGCCCAGGCGAGGGCGCGCTTCTCCGCGACGGGGAAGAGCGCCTCGACGTCCGGGTTGTAGGTCTGGATGGCCGCGAGCAGGTGGCTGTCGACCACGGTGAGGGGCAGCTCGCCGCGGGAGACCTTCCACACGAGCTCCTCGGAGTCGAGGCTCTCGGGCTCGGGATGGACGGTGAGGCCCGGGGCCTGGGCTTTCGCGAGCGCGGCGAGGGACGTGGCGAAGGTGGAGCTGGCGCGCACGTGCACGGCGCGGCCCGCGAGGTCCTGGGGCTTGCGCGGCAGGTCCGGGGCGCCCTTCTTGCCGACGAGCACCTCGTTGACCATGGCGATGGGGCGGGTGAAGGACAGCTCGCGGGAGCGCTCCGGGGTGACGGTGAGGTCGGCGGCGATGATGTCCCCGCGTCCCTCTTTCAGCAGGGGGATGAGCTGGTCGAAGCGCTCCACGGCGATGAGCTCGACTGACACGCCGTGCTTCTCGGCGAAGCGCTCCAGCAGCTCGCGATCCTGCGAGCGGGGCGTGCCCTGGCGAGGCAGGGAGCTCTCGTCGGTGGTCTCCACGAGGATGCGCAGCACGCCGCGCTTGCGAAGGGCCGGGAGGTCACCGGTGAACGGGGGCTCGGGAGGCTTCGCGGGCTCGGCGTCGGGCGGCGTGGCTTCGGCGACGAGCGGCAGGGGTGTCTCGGGGAACGGCAGGTCCTCCGGCTCCGTGATGACGGGCGCGGCCACGGGCGCCGGCGGGGGCGCGGGAGGCTCCTGCTTGCAGGCGACGACACACACGAGCAGCGCGGCGACGAACCAACGAGACGACTCCATGGGTGCTTCCCCCTCCTCGGAGCCATGTCCGGATGCGTGGACACGCTCCCCTCGCCTCCCCTCTACCCGAGGTGACGGGTGAACGCACGTGGGCCCAGCGAAGACGCACACGGAGGGTTCCCGGACCTGGGACGGCGACCCACCCGGAGTACGGACGCGGGCCGGTGTACCGTGGAGGGCGACATGAAGACGAAGAGCTCGCCGCCCGTGGCCCTGTTGCGAGGACGCAAGACGCTCCCGCTCATCGAGACGTACTTCGAGCTGAACCACTTGAAGCAGCTCTTCCGGCAAGGCTGGCTGCGGGTGGAGATTCCGGCCGAACGCTGCGAGAGCGTGGCGGAGCACTCGCTCTTCGTGGCGCTGCTGTGCCTGTTCATCGCGGACAGCCACTTCCCGGAGGCGGACGCGAGCCGCGCGGTGCGCATCGCACTGCTGCATGATTTGGGTGAGGCGTACGTGGGAGATCTGACGCCGCACGACGGCGTGGGGCGCGAGGACAAGCACGCGCGGGAGCGGCGGGCCATGGAGCAGCTCGTGGGGAAGCTGCCGCGCGGCGCGGAGTACCTGGCGCTCTGGGATGAGTACGAGCAGGGCACGTCGTTCGAGGCGCGACTCGTGCGGCAGGTGGACCGACTGGAGATGGGGCTGCAGGCCTGCGTCTACGAACACCAAGGCGCGGGAGACCTGTCCGAGTTCTTCGCGTCGGTGGAGAAGGCGCTGGAGGCGCCTGAGTTGCGCGCGTTGCTCGCGGAGTTGGAGGCACTGCGGCCGGACTGAGCTGTTCAGCGCGACAGCCCAGGGCTCAACCGAACCAGCGGCCCGACTCGGGCGCGAAGATGCGGACGCGCTCCGCGAGCGTGGGCGGCAACCGCTCACGAACGAGGGCGTGCACCTCCTGCGGCCCGAGCGCCTGGCTGAAGTGCATGAGCACGAGGGCCTCGTTGCGGAAGCGGTCAGCCTGGGCGAGGAGTTCGTCGAGGTGGAGGTGCGCACGATCCCTCGCGTCCTGCACGGAGCGCTTCGGGTCGACGAAGGTGCACTCGATGACGAGCACGCGCGAGTCGAACAAGGTCGGCTCGGTCTCGAGGATGCGCGAGAGCGTGTCCGTCGCGTAGGCGAGCTCCAGGTGGTCCACCTGGGTGAAGAGGTCCTCCCCGGCCTTGCGCCGCGTGGCGATCTCCTGCGGCGGCAGCGCGAGGAACTCGGGGCGGAGCTTCGTCGCGCGGCGGAAGAACTGATAGCCGAGCGAGGGCACGGGGTGATGCGTTCGGAAGGCGCGCACGTGGAGCCCCTGCCCCAGCGCCTGCACGTCTCCGTGCCGCATGGGGACGGTGGTCACCTCCATCGACGTGTGATGGAGCCGGGAGAGGACCTGGAGGGCCTCGTGGACGGGCGCCTCGATTTCGGCGGGGATGAAGAGCTGCGGAGCGCCCTTCCCCATCAACCGGCGGATGCCGAGCAGCGCCCCGAGCGCGCTGGCGTGGTCCGGGTGCGCATGGCTGAGGAAGATGCGATCGCACCCGGCGAACGAGCGGATGGGGATGCCGACGTCGAGCACCACGTCCAGCTCGGGCACCTGGAGGGAGGTGTAGACACCGCCGACGGAGATGCCTCGGACGGTATAGGGACCTGCCTGGACCTCGGTGATCATCGCCGTCGCTTATCGCGCGACTCGTGTCACGTCGCAACCCGGGGCACGGCAGGCCCCGGGCATGACGCGAGTGCTCAGGTGTCGAAGCGGAAGGTCGTCTCGACGCACGAGGCGCGCTGGCCGAATCGCTGACAGAACGCGGTGAGCGCCGCGTAGGGGGTGGTGTCCAGCACCTCGCGGAACGACAGGTGCATCACGAGGCAATAGAGGGAGACCTCGAGGAAGCTCACACTTCGCTCCGAGGGGAGCTCGGCGAGCGCGGCGTCCACGTTCTGCTCCAGCCACGCCATCATGTTGAGCAGGCTCGTGCGCAGCTTGTCGTGGTGAGCCCCGGCCTGGGCCCCGCCCCCCACCTTGGACATGACGATCGTCACCTCCGTGGCCATGGTCTGGAGGACCAGCTCCTGCATGTTGGCGGACAGGGACTCGGTCAGGTCCTCGGGCCACAGCACGCGTGCCTTGTGGGTGGAGTGGCGCCGCAGCTCGCGACAGACATTGAGCGTACCGAACCACGAGCCTCGGGCCGTGCGCAGCACGGGAATCTTGAGCGCGGGATTGCCGCCGTAATCCTGGAGATTGGGCGACATGATGTCGCGCAGGATGTGGAAGTCGTAGGCGACGCCCAGCTCCGCCGCGAAGATGCGCGCGATGCGGGTGAAGTGAGAACTCGAGCGGCCAATCAGGATGGGCCGGGTGAGGTCTTCGTTCGCGACAGTCATCGGTGTACCCCCGTCAGGGTTTGACGGAGGTCACCGTAGGCGCTCCCCTCCCCGGGTACAACGCGCGGAGGGCTCGACTTCGCGCTGTACCGCTGCGGGCCCATCGAAGCTGTGCTCCTCGACGAGCCTCCCAGGGCCTCACTCGGCGTCGGAGGGAATCCGGAGCGCGGAGCGCACCTCGGCGGTGGAGCGCCCGGCCCAGTGGCGACGATGGTTCTCCCCCGTCGTGAAGCTGCGAGTGGCCATCCGGTCGACGTAGAGCGTGCCGTCGAGGTGGTCCAGCTCGTGCTGAAGGATGCGGGCGTACCAGCCCGTCGCGCGAATCGTCACGCGGCGGCCCTGCTCGTCCAGGGCGTCCACGCGCACGCCTCGGGCTCGGGCCACGAGCGCCGCGAAGCCCGTCACACTGAGGCAGCCCTCGTGGAACTCGGCGGGGGTCGAGTCCTCCACCGTCAGCTTCGGGTTGATGAGCACATGGAAGGGCACGGGCTGGCGCTCACGCGCCGCGAGGTCCGCGGGCGCCACGCCGGCCTGATACTCCGCGCGGTCCTCGATGACGACCAGCCGAAGGCCCACGCCGACCTGGGGCGCCGCGAGCCCCACGCCCGGGGCGTCTCGCATCGTGTCGCGCATCAACACGATGAGCCGCTGAATCTCCGGACTGCCAATCTCCTCGGGCGTCAGGTCTCGCGCCTGTTGACGAAGTACCGGCTCTCCCGCCTGGACGATCTTGAGCACCATGCGACGAGCGTAGCAGGCGAACTGGAGTCCCCTGCCGCCGAAAAACGGCGGCCCGCGATTCGTCTGTCAGGCCACGCTGTTCGCCCCCCATTGGCCTGGCTTGTGAGCAGAGGTTAGGCTGCGGTCCCATGGCTCGTCGCAAGAAGGCCGATGAGATCGCCGCGCGTGTCCGCAACCTGATTGCGATGGACGCGGCTGGAATCATGCGCCGGTTGGAAGCAAGGCGCGACGAGATGTTCGCGCTCTTCTCGCGTTTGCGCAGCCGGGAGCCGCTGCTGGAGACCATCGCCTCGCGGTACGCGGAGGGGGCCTTCGAGCAGCTCATCCACCTGCCCGAACAGGAGCAGGCGGTGGTGGACCGGTACTACACGCACCTGGACGAGCTGCGCTGGTACTTCACGTACACCGAGGACATGCCGGGCACGGCGCAGGTGAACTTCATCAAGCTGCACAAGCGGCTGGAGGAGTCCTACCGGGTGCTCGTGGTGACGCTCGGGCCGCCTGTCTCCGCCGATGGTGCGCGGGTGGTGGACGCGGAGGTCCTGCGCCGAGAGGACAACGGTGGCACGGCGGAGAAGACGCTGACGCGGGCCATGCCGCCCCGCCAGCGCCGCGCATCACCGAGCTGAGCCCTGGAGTCAGGCCACGTGAGCCTGGAGTGACTCGGGGGCGACGGGAGCGGCCTCCGCGCTCGCGCGCGGGGTGAGCTTGCGCATGGAGCGCTTGCCCACGACGACATCCACCATCTTCCGGACGCGGGTCCAGACGCTCTCCTGGACATAGGGGATGCCGTACTTCTGGCAGAGCGCGAGGACCTTGGGCTGGGCCTCGCGGTACTTGAGCATCGGCAGGTCGGGCCAGATGTGGTGTTCGATCTGGTAGTTCAGCCAGAGGTGGGCGAAGTCGTTGAGGTCTCCGCCGGTGCGGTAGTTCGCGCTGCCGATGACCTGCTGGACGTAGCGCTCGCCCTTGTTCGCGGGGGACGTGTCGAAGCGGTACAGGTCCTCGCCGGTGTGGTTGGGGCCGACGACGAGGAACGTGTGGACGCTGGTGAGCACGTCCGCCATCAGCGAGTTGCAGAACGCGCTGAACGCCGCCCAGGAACCGATGATGAGGAACAGGGCCGGGAAGAGGACGAACTGGACGGCGGCGTACGGGAGGTAGCAGCGCAGCAGCAGCTCCTTCCACTCGGCGCCGGAGAGCGAGCCACCATCGCGACGGCCCTTGCGGCGCAGGGCGCTGAGCGTCTCGGGGGCGTAGTACGAGGCGCGCCAGGTGAGGGCCAGGAGCGTGAGCTGGACGTAGCGCAGGAACAGGGGCCGGGCCGGGTTGCGCAGCGTGCCCTCCGCGTTGCGCTCGAGGAGGTCGGGGTCCGACTCCTCACCGGTGTACGAGTGGTGGAGGACGTTGTGCTCGAACACCCAGGCATCCGGGAGCATCCAGTCGAGCCAATCGAGATAGCGACGTGCGCCCTTGGCGAAGCCCTTGCCGGTGCGGGACGCAGGGAGCCCGGGGACGCGGTCATAGCCGCGGTGTCCCACGTGATGCATGAGGAGCCAGCGCGTCGAGCGGCCCACACTGAGCGCGGCGGCGCTGAACGGGTTCGGGGCGATCCAGCAGGTGGCGATGCCCAGCAGCGTGCCGATGCGGCCCCAGCGCTCGATCTTGCGGAGATGCTTCGCATCCGCTTCGCCCAGATTGGCGTCGAGCTCCGCGCGCAGTGCCTTCAGGTCCCGGTGGAAGCCCTCCACGTCCACGGAGGCGATGTTGAAGGCGGGGGGCAGAGACGACGACATGCGTGAAGCTCCTCGGGGGAGGATGTAGGTCCAGGGGCGGAAGCAGCGCGTCAAGGGTAGCCGCCCAAGCGTGGGACGGGAAGCGCTTCCGTCCGGCGACGAAGGCAGAGCACACCGCGAGCGAACCCAATGCCAGATGCAATACCACCACGGTAGTAGGGTCAAAGCGTGACACAGGGTCTGCCTTGACCTTGCTCAAACAGCCGATACCGAGAGGTGTTTGAGTGATTCGCGCCATGCGTTAGCGTGTAAGGGATGCGGCGGTGCGCCGTGCACGAAGTGGGGGAACGACATGGGCCTTGGCGAAGATTTGCGACTGCTGTCCGAGCAGGTTCGTAAGCGGCAGGCGTTCATCAAGGGGGAGGAGGCCACGAAGCAGGCTCTCATCCTCCCGTTCATCCAAGCGCTGGGTTACGACATCTACGATCCCACGGAGACGCAGCCGGAGTACGTCGCGGACTTCGCCAAGAAGCGCGGCGGCGTCATGGAGAAGGTGGACTATGCGCTGCACCTGAAGGGGCAACCCGCGCTCTTCATCGAGTGCAAGGCCGCGGACGCAACTCCCGAGGACCACGACGGACAACTGGCGCGCTACTTCAACGCCACGCCGTCCGTGCGCATCGGAGTCGTGACGAATGGCACGCGCTACCGGTTCTTCACCGACCTCCAGTCCTCCAACATGATGGATGCGACTCCGTTCATGGAGTTCAACGTCCTCAACTTCACCGATCGGGATGTCGACCTGCTTCGCCCCTTCACGAAGGAGTTCTTCGATGCGACGTCCATCCAGGGACACGCAGAGGAGATCATCTTCGTCGGCAAGGTCACGGCGCTCATCAACGAGCTGCTGCGCAACCCCTCCGAGAGCTTCGTTCGGTTCCTGCTGGCGGAGGTCGAGCTGGTTTCCGGGCGCGTCACACGCAACGTGGTCGAGCGCTTCGTCCCCATCGTGAAGAAGTCCATCCAGACCACGCTCCTGGACATGATGACGAAGTCGATCCAGCAGGAGATCGCCCAGCCCAACGCCCCCAGTGCCGCCGCGCCGAGCCCCGCGGAGGCCCTGCAGCGAACGGCAGAGGTCGCGGAGGGGCCAGTGGTGCCACAGATCGAGACCACGGAGCTCGAACTGGAGATCTTTCGAATCGTCCAGAAGCAGTGCGCCGAATCCGCGCTCAGGCAGTCCATCAGTTACAAGGACTCGACCACCTACTTCGGCATCAACCTGGGCAAGGTGACGTCCTGGTTCATCCGGGCCTTCACCAATGGGAAGAAGAAATCGCTCGTCACCCGGCTACCCGCGGAACAGGCGGCGATGCTCGCCCCGGGGTTCGAGGTGGAGGCGGCGCCGGACGGCATCGGTAGGAGCCGCATCTACTTCAACGCGTCTGGCGACATCGAGAAGCTCCGGACGCTGGTGCTCGTCGCCTACGAGGAGGAAGCCAGGAGGCAGAGCAGCGGTAACGCCGATGGTGGCTCCTCCGAGAACGCGACGTCAGTTTGACCTACTCAGGAACCCGCCCCACTCATGCCCGTTGAAGCCCTTGAACGACTCGCGTCACCCAACTCCCTGCTCAACTCGCTGAGCAACAGCGACAAGAAGATTGCCTTTCTTGTGGGTTCTCCGTTGTCGATGCCGGACACACCCGGATCCCCCGGTGTCCCAGGCACCGCGGAGATGGTCAGGCGCGCCAGGGCGGCAGCAGGCGCGAAGGCAGAGGCCGAGTTCGATGCCACTCTTGCGACGGCGGACAGCACACGGCAGTACCAACTCGCGATGCAGCTCCTTCGGAGCTGGAGCAATCAGGAGGCGGTCAATCGGGTCATTCGCGAAGCCGTGTTGCAAGCCAGGCTGACTGCATCCTCCGCCGAGACCGCTGACGTCCAGCGCTTCGACGAAGACCACCACGGTTGGTACCTGCCTGCCGCGACGCGAGATCTCGGAAAGCTGGTCGTATCGTTCCCCGAGCGATTCGGTCCCATCCTGACGACCAATTTCGACCCCCTCATCTCCGTTGCCATTCGGCAAGCGGGGGGCCGGGTGTCGCAGGTCATTCTTCACGCAGACGGACGACTGGATGCCGTGCGGCCCGAGCGGGGCGACCATCGCGTCGTCCATCTGCATGGGTACTGGACCCGCTCGGATACGCTTCACACCCCGATACAGTTGACCCAGGAACGCCCGAATCTTGACGCATCACTCCAGTCACTTCTGCGTGAGTACATCCTGGTGGTGGTTGGCTACGGCGGATGGGACGATATCGTCACGCAGGCCCTGGCGAAGTGTGGCCATGACACTCACGCCAATGTGGACATCGTCTGGGCCTTCTATGAGTCGGATAGTGCCCTGGTCCACTTTCGATACAAGTCTCTCATCTCGAGCATTGGCTCCATTTCCGGACGCGGCCGGTTCCGCATGTACGGAGGCATCAACTGTCACACGATGTTCAAGGACCTCCATAGGGAAATTGAACGTCTGGCAACACCTACGTCCATTGCTCCGCCCCCCTCCGTGCCCAAGGAGGTCCTCGTTCCGGTCGCAGCCCCACCTCGCCCGAGTCCGGCCGACGTCGTGAAGGCCGTGCCTCCAGCGCCCCCTGCGACCACCGCCGGGCGAGTCGATCCACCCGTGGCTCCGACAGCGAGCCTCCCCCCGACGAAAGTCGAACCTTCAAGAACGCGCTTCGGGCCACGACTGCTGGTCCCTCTGCTACTGGTCGCAGTGGGATTCCTGTACCTGCGCGAGTCCGAGTCGACGCCCCACCGCCCCGAGCCCACCACGCCCTCTCCAGAGCGCGGAAGGTCCCAGCGCCAGCGGGAGTCGAGAGGGAGCAACCCCGACCTGCCGATCGTTCCAGTCGCGCAGCAGCCCGCACCACCGCGAGCCGTTCCCATCAGCGGCCTTGTCGGTGCTTCAACGCACCCCTCCACCATCGAGGGGCTCCGCAGCAAGAACCAGGTCAGTCTCATCCCTCGAAGCAACAGACCTCAACGTGCGAACGACATGCCCGAGGGTTCCTACGGTTTCGCGCCAACAGAGACGGTCTATCAGTTGAGAGCAGCCACCGTCGTCGCCACCCCTACGGGCGAATCCTTCGAATTCCACCGCCTTCGAAACGACACCTTCACCCTGGTCGGCTACGTCCAGCCCGCGAGCCGAACGGCCTTTGACCAAGGTCGAGCCATGAACCTCGTGCTCGCTCCGCGTCCTGACTCGGAACGACAGCAGCTCCTCGGTGTCCCCTTTCAGCGGATTTCCTCCTTGGGGCTGCGTTCGGACGGAGGAAGCAGAGTCCTCCTGGTGTCGCTGAGCGAAGCACCTCGCTGACTTTCACATCCGAGGCGCAGCCCACCGCGCCTCGTTGAATCCTTCACGTCGCATCACCTGAAAAGCTCATGCACAAATCCCTGTTTCTGGCTGTACTCGCCGTTGTGTTGATGGGAGCGGATGAAGGTGGCTGCGGAGATACCTCCGAGCCGCTACCGCCCCCGCTGGTGGAATGCACCCCGGAGTCGTGTTCGGGCTGCTGCCAGGGAACCACCTGTATCGCGGGGAACACGACGAACGCCTGTGGGAACAGTGGCCTCTACTGTTCCGCGTGCGTGGGTTTGAACTCCTGCAATGTCGAGCGACGAGAGTGCGTGCTGGATGTCTCCTCCTTGGTGGCCATCCAGCCCTCTCAGGCCACCATCTCCGCGCAGGATCCCAACGACAACCTTGACTGGGACGTCGATGGCTCGGCGCCGGATGTGGTCGTCGAGCTGCGGTGCCCGACTTCCGTCGCTGGCGAGCCGCTGGTGACGCGGACACCCGAGATCTCCAGCTGGACGCCCCAGTGGAGCACGGGTGGCTGCTCCACCTCCGCGGAGGTGCTGCTCGCCCAGCCCATCGAGTTCAAGGTCCTCGATATCGACACGCTCCTCGACGACGAGATTGGAACCATCAAGCACCAGCTCACCCAGGATGAGCTCAAGGCAGGCACGGTCTCCCTCTCCCTGCCGCCGGCAATCACCTCGCTGACGGTGACGCTGTCTCGGGCTCGGTAACCATTCAACCGAGGCATTCCTCCCCCGGAAGCACCACGGCCCCGCTCCCAACTCAGGGGAACGGGGCCGCGATTCACCTCAGGACCGAGCGTCCTGAACCCTACCGGCGCGCCTTGCCCGGCACCGTGCTCGTAACGCCCAGGTACTCCTGCAGCGGCTTGACCTCCAGGTCCGCCCGCTTGAGCGACTCCAGCGCGCCCACCGCCATGCGCGCCGCCTGCACCGTCGTGTAGTACGGCACCGAGTGCATCAACGACTCACGGCGAATGGAGAAGCTGTCCGCGATCTCCTGCTTGCCGAAGGTTGTGTTGATGACCAGCACGATCTCCCCGTCGACGATCTTGTCGACGATGTTCGGCCGGCCCTCCTTCACCTTCTGCACCACCTGCGCCTCGATGCCCTTCGTCGCCAGGTACTTGTGCGTCCCCGCCGTCACGATGAGCGTGAACCCCATCGCCCGCAGACGCCGCGCCAGGTCCACCACCGCCGGCTTGTCGTCGTCCTTCACGGAGATGAACACCTTGCCGCTCTTCGGCAGCTTCACCCCCGCCGCCAGCTGGCTCTTGGCGAAGGCCGACGCGTAGTCCTGCGCCAGCCCCATCACCTCGCCCGTCGACTTCATCTCGGGCCCGAGGATGACGTCCACCCCCGCGAAGCGCGCGAACGGGAACACGCTCTCCTTCACCGCGACGTGGTTCATCTGGGGCTCCTGCGTCGCCCCCAGCTCCGCCAGCGTCTTGCCCACCATGCACAGCGCGGCGATCTTCGCCATCGCCACACCCGTGGCCTTCGAGATGAACGGCACCGTGCGGCTCGCACGCGGGTTCACCTCCAGGATGTAGATGGTCTTCCCCTGGATGGCGAACTGCACGTTCATCAGCCCCACCACCCCCAGCTCCTGCGCCAGCGCAATCGCCTGGTCCTTCATCCGCTCCACCAGGTCCGGCGACAGCGAGTGCGGAGGCAGCGTCGCCGCCGCGTCACCCGAGTGCACCCCGGCCTCCTGGATGTGCTCCAGCACCCCGCCAATCATCACCGCGCCCGTCCGGTCCGCCACCAGGTCCAGGTCCACCTCGATGGCGTCCTTCAGGAACCGGTCGATGAGCACCGGGTGCTCCGGCGACGCGCTCACCGCCTCACGCATGTACCGCTCCAGGCTGGCCGCGTCGTACACCGTCTCCATCGCCCGCCCACCCAGCACGTACGAGGGACGCACCATCACCGGGTAGCCGATGCGCTCGGCCACCTTGAACGCCTCCGCGTGGCTGCGCGCCACCCCGTTCTCCGGCTGCGTCAGCCCCAGCTTCTCGATGAGCGCGCTGAACCGCTCACGGTCCTCCGCCCGGTCGATCGCGTCCGGCGGCGTCCCGAGAATCGGCAGGCCCGCCTTCTCCAGTGGCACCGAGATGCGCAGCGGCGTCTGCCCACCGAACTGGACAATCGCCCCCACCGGCTTCTCGCGCTGCGACACCTCGAGCACGTCTTCAATCGTGAGCGGCTCGAAGTACAGCCGGTCCGACGTGTCGTAGTCCGTCGACACCGTCTCCGGGTTGCAGTTGACCATCACCGTCTCGTACCCGGCCTCGCGCAGCGCGAAGGCCGCGTGCACGCACGCGTAGTCGAACTCGATGCCCTGACCAATGCGGATGGGACCGCTGCCCAGGATGAGCACCTTCTGCCGGTCCGTCGGAGGCGCCTCGTCCTCCTCCTCGTACGTCGAGTACAGGTACGGCGTGAACGCCTCGAACTCCGCCGCGCACGTGTCCACCCGCTTGAACACCGGACGGATGTTGCGCGAGTGCCGGTGCGCCCGCACCTCCTCCTCCGGGTAGCCGAGCAGCTTGCCCAGGTACTTGTCGGAGAAGCCGTGCGCCTTCGCCTGCCGCAGCACCTCGTCCGGCAGCTGATCCAACCGGCCGTACTCCTGGATGGACTGCGCCTCGCGCACCAGCATCTCGATGTAGCGCAGGAACCACGGGTCGATGGCGGACAGCTGGTGCACGTCCGCCACCGTCAGGCCCTCGCGGAAGGCCTGGGCCACGAACCACGGCCGCTCGGGGCGCGGGATGCGCAGGGCCTCGCGCAGCACCTTCTCGCGCTCCTCCTTCTCCTGCGGCAGCTCGGGCGGCTCCAGCCCCACGCGCCCCAGCTCCATCGAGCGCAGCGCCTTCATGTACGCCTCGGGGAAGGTCCGGCCGATGGCCATCACCTCGCCCACCGAGCGCATGCTCGTGGTCAGCGTCCGGTCCGCGTGCGGGAACTTCTCGAAGTTGAAGCGCGGCACCTTCACCACCACGTAGTCCAGCGTCGGCTCGAACGAGGCCGGCGTGTCGCGGGTGATGTCGTTGCGCAGCTCGTCCAGCGTGTAGCCCAGCGCCAGCTTCGCGGCGATCTTCGCGATGGGATACCCCGTCGCCTTCGACGCCAGCGCGCTGGAGCGCGACACGCGCGGGTTCATCTCGATGACCACCATGCGGCCATCCTTCGGGTGGATGCCGAACTGGATGTTGCTGCCACCCGTGTCGACGCCAATCTCCCGGATGATGGCCAGCGACGCCTGACGCATCCGCTGGTACTCGCGGTCCGTCAGCGTCTGCGCGGGCGCCACCGTGATCGAGTCACCCGTGTGCACCCCCATGGGGTCCAGGTTCTCGATGGAGCAGACGATGATGACGTTGTCCGCCGTGTCGCGGACCACCTCCAGCTCGTACTCCTTCCACCCCAGCACGCTCTCCTCGACGAGGATGGTGGACGTGGGCGAGGCCTTCAGGCCCGAGCGGCAGATGGTCTCGAACTCCTCGCGGTTGTACGCGATGCCGCCGCCGGTGCCGCCGAGCGTGAAGGAGGGCCGGATGATGGCCGGGAAGCCGATCTCCTCCACCAGCGACATGGCCTGGTCGAGCGTCGTCGCATAGCCGCTCTTGGGCAGCGCCACGCCGATCTTCTGCATCGCCGCCTTGAAGAGCTGCCGGTCCTCGGCCTTGTTGATGGCCTCCAGCGACGCACCGATCAGCCGCACCCCGTACTTCTCCAGGATGCCCTGCTCGGCGAGCGCCTTGGCCAGGTTGAGGGCCGTCTGGCCACCCATCGTCGGCAGCAGCGAGTCCGGCCGCTCGGCGGCGAGGATGCGCTCCGCCGCGTCGACGGTGATGGGCTCGATATAGGTGCGAAAGGCGAATTCGGGGTCCGTCATCACCGTGGCGGGGTTGCTGTTGAGCAGCACCACCTCCACGCCTTCATCCCGGAGAGCCTTGATGGCTTGAGTACCGGAGTAGTCGAACTCGACGGCCTGCCCGATGACAATCGGGCCCGAGCCAATCACCAGAACCTTGCGGATATCGGTACGCTTGGGCATCGGGGCGCCCCCATACCAACCTCTGCCCCGGCATGCACGGATGTTATGTGGCCGTGTCCTGCCGGCCGCCCAGCCGCCCGGTGCGCCGGGTCCACACCCGGCACGCGCCAGGGCGCCCCGCTCTGCTACGCTCCGCCCCTTCTCGGAGGTCGCATGCGTCGCTGGTCCCTGGCCCTCATCCTCTCCCTCACCTCGCCCGCGCTCGCCCTGGCGCAGGAGACGCCCGAGCCCACCGCCGCGCCCCCCGCCCCCCAGGAGCCCGCCGCCCAGGCCCCCGCCGCCTCGCCTCCCGTGAAGGCCGAGCCGCCCCCCGCCCCCGTCCCCAAGCCGGCCGAGCCCCCCGCCGCCGCGGAGACGCCCGCCGCGGCCCCGGAGAAGCCCGCCGCCGCGGAAAAGCCCGCCGCCGCCGCGCCAGAGAAGCCCGCCGCGGACGCGAAGCCTCCGCCGCCCAGGCGCGCCGAGCCCGTCGCCCCCGCGCCCGCACAGAAGCCCACCACGGCGCCCCCGACGGCCGCCACGCCTGTGCCGGCCATGCCCACGAACCTCCAGGCGGGGCTCGACACGGCGCCCCCTCCGCCCACCTCCGCGGAGGAGCTCAAGCGGCAGGACATCCAGACGAGCGCGCGCGTGCTCTTCCAGTTCCTGCTCACCGGCGACGTGCGCAGCACCGCCAACGAGCTGTTCTACCCGTTCCAGCTCGAGGACAAGCGCTACGCTACGCCCGAGGAGCTCGTCGCCGCGTGGGTGAAGCAGCTGCGCGTGAAGCGCACGGACCTCATCTCGCTCTACGACGTGGAGGTGCTCACGCTCGAGGCGATGGAGAAGAAGTACGGCAAGGCCCCCGCCCGGCTGGGCCTGGACCTGCGCAACGCCAAGGACATCTGGGTGGCCGTGGGCAACCTCTCCGGCCGCGCCGCGGTGCTCGTCTACCGCCCCTATGGCGAGGAGCACCGCGCCTTCGCCTACACGGACTGAGCCCGTTCGCTCCGGCGTCGCACTCGGGCGACACCGGAGCGCTCGAGGGACTTCAGCGCAGCGCCTGGACCAGTTCGCCCAGCCGCTCCAGCCCCTTGCCGAGCACCTGGCGCGAGGTCGCGAAGCTCATGCGGATGTAGCCCTCGGCGCCGAACGGATCTCCCGGCACCGCGGCGACGCGGAAGTCGTCCAGCAGGATTTCGGAGAGCTGCACCGAGCCCGCCACGGCCTTGCCCTTGTAGGGCCGCCCGTAGAGGCCGCGCACGTCCGCGAGCGCGTAGAAGGCGCCCTCGGGCATCCGGCAGCGCACGCCGTCGAGCGCGTTGAGGCCGCCCACGAAGAAGTCCCGGCGCTCCTGGTACTCCTTCACCATGGCCGTGATGGTGTCCGGCGGGCCCTTGAGCGCCGCCAGCGCCGCCTTCTGGCCGATGGACGAGGTGTTGGACGTGGACTGGTCCTGCACCAGCTGCATCGCGGACAGCACGGGCCGGGGCCCCGCCGCGTAGCCCAGGCGCCAGCCCGTCATGGAGTACGCCTTGCTCATGCCGTTGACGACGACCAGCCGGGGCACCAGGTCCGGGGCCACGTCGCTGAGGCCCAGCCGCTCGCCCGTGTAGAGGAGCTTCTCGTAGATGTCGTCGGTGACGATGAGGCAGTCGTGGCCGCGCACGGCGTCGGCGATGCCCTCCAGCGCGGCGCGCGAGTACACCGCGCCGGTGGGGTTGCCCGGGCTGTTGATGATGATGGCGCGCGTGCGCGGGGTGAGCACCCGGCGGATGGCGTCCGGGTCCGGCGCGAAGCCGTCCTCCTCGCGCGTGTTGACGATGACGGGCGTCGCGCCGGCCAGCCGCACCATGTCCGGGTAGCTGACCCAGTAGGGCGCGAAGATGATGACCTCGTCACCCTCGTCCAGCACCGCCTGGCAGAAGTTGTAGAGCGCCTGCTTGCCGCCGGAGGTGACGAGCACCTGCTCGGGGGTGAAGCGCAGCCCGTTGTCGCGCTCCAGCTTGTTGCAGATGGCCTCACGCAGCTCGGGGATGCCCGCGGTGGCGGTGTATTTGGTGAAGCCCGCGTTGATGGCGTCGACCGCAGCCTGCTTGATGTAGTCGGGCGTGTCGAAGTCGGGCTCGCCCGCCGCCAGGACCACGATGTCCACGCCTTGGGCCGCGAGCGCCTTGGCGCGGAAATTGAGAGCGAGCGTCGGGGAGGGCTTGATGGCCTGGAGCCGGCGGGCAAGTTTCATGGCCCGGATGCGTAGCGCGCCAGGGCCGGCCCGACAAGTGCTGTCGGGCCGCTACGTCTTCCGCGCGAATTTCGCCTGCAGCCCCGCGTGGACGTTGGGGGGAACCAGCCCCGTCACGTCCCCTCCGAACGAGGCGACTTCACGCACGAGCTGGGAGGAGATGTAGAAGTAGTCCTCACCCGTCATCATGAAGACGGTCTCCACGGTGGGCGCCAGCTTGCGGTTCATGTTCGCGAGCTGGAACTCGTATTCGAAGTCCGACACCGCGCGCAGCCCGCGGACGATGACGTTCACCCCGCGGCGCTTGACGTAGTCGACCAGCAGACCATGGAAGGCGTCCACCTCCACACGGTCGTCCTTCACGGCGTCGCGGATGAGGTCGCGGCGCTCGTCCTCGGTGAAGAGGGGGGTCTTCTTGGGGTTCACCGCGATGGCGACGATGACTTTGTCGAACATCTTCAGGCTGCGCTGGATGAGGCTCAGGTGCCCGTTGGTGAGCGGATCGAACGAACCTGGGTAGATGGCGACAGGCATGCGACGGGGAGTCTCGGACGGGGCCGAGGGCCGGTCAAGGAATGCTCACGGCGCCCGGTAGAAGCTGACCAGGGTGTCCCCGAAGCGGCGCTGGTCCTCCCGGGTGAGCCCGGCGTGCGACTCGGGGGCCTCCTCGCGCTTGTCGTGCTCGACGACGAGCATCCCGCCGGGCGCGAGCACCTTCGCCGCCGTGACGGCCTCCAGCACCGTCTCCACCACGCGCGCCGCGTAGGGCGGGTCCGCGAAGATGAGCTCGAAGCGGTCGCCCCGGCGTCCCAGCGTGTCGAGCCCTCGCGCCACGGGCTGGGAGAGCAGCTCCACCTGGGCCGAGAAGCCGAGCGCCTGGGTGTTCTGCTTGCACAGCGCCTGGGCCTCGCGGTCCTGGTCGACGAGGACCACGGCGCCCGCGCCGCGGGACAGGGCCTCGAGGCCGAGGGCGCCGGTGCCGGCGTAGAGGTCGAGGACGCGCTGGCCGTCGAGGAACTGGCCGAGCACGTTGAAGAGGGTCTCCCGCACGCGGTCCGCGGTGGGGCGGATGTGTTGCGACGTGGGCTTGGGGCCGGCCAGCGCCCTGCCCTTCGCGGAGCCTGAGACGATTCGCATGGGGCCTTCTACACCGCGCGGGGGCTACTCGCCCTGGTTCTGCGCGAGGAAGCGCATGACGGAGTGGCCCGTGCCGGCGGCGCCCAGGGCGGCGAGGACCTCGGCGGCTTCGGCGAAGGAGAGGGCCTCGAGCCGCTCGCGGGCCTGGGGGTCGAGGGGTGGCAGGGAGTCCTCGACGACGCTGAGGAGCTCTCCGGCGGCGACGCCCGAGGCGGTGGACCTGGACTCGAGACTCTCGCGGACCTCGGGGGGCCAGGAGGTCAGCGCGAGCCGCTCGAAGGGGCCCACGCAGTCGACCTTCTTCGCGCCCGCGGCGACATAGGTGGGGAGCATGCGGGGGAAGCCCTCGCGGACGTCGCCGACGCAGACGGAGGCGTTGTAGTCCGTGGCCAGGTCGACGATGGAGCGCAGCGTGCCCACGTCGGGTTCGGCGCCGCCGAGGTCACGTTCGGAGACGCGGACGAAGCGGAGGGGGACCTTCCACTGGGACAGGCCCTCGAGGAGCGTGCGGTAGGCGTCGATGAGGCCGCCCGAGGCGGGCGTCGGGGCGCTCAGTTCGAGGGCGAGCTCGCGCTCCGTCACGGGACCGACGAGGGCGTTCACGGCCTCCACGGCGGCGTAGGAGTCCAGGCGGGACAGGTCGAGGGAGACCAGGGTGAAGCCCGCGTCGACGACGCGGAAGAGGTTCTCTCGCAGGGGGGCGAGGGAGTCCTCGTCGGAGCCGGTGACGCGGATGGGACCGGCCTGGAGGAACAGGGGGCGCGCGTGGTCGGCCTCGGCGGCGGCCTCGTGCACGGCCGCGACGAAGCGCTCGGCGGCGCCACGGTCGGCGGTGGGGTGCGGGCAGGCGAGTCCGAGGACCGCGTCCTCGGAGCGCGCGGCGCGGAGCAGGCCCGGCAGCGCGGCCTTCGACTGGACGGGGAGACAGGCCAGGGCGACCGGGAGGCGCTCGAGGGCGCGCAGGGGCTCACGCGGGTTGAGCAGCGGCACGCGCGAGCTCGCGCCCACCCGGGCCACCGTGTTGCCGGGCCGCAATGACAGCACCTTGTCGAGCACGCTCATGGGGCGCGGAGAATCGTCCGCCCGTGGGGCCCGTGGCAAGGTGCAGCGTGGGGGGAGCGTCGGTTGGAGTACGGGGTCGAGTCCCGTACGCCGCGCCCCTGGAAGGACCTGGAGTCGAGAGGGAAACCTCAAGGATTCCAGGCCCTTTGTCTCCGTCCTGTGCTTCAGCCCCTCGCGCGGTGGAGTTGACGGAGGTTCGCTCCGCGGCGGCTCGTTACCGTGCGTCACAGGTATAGTCTTCCCCCGTGGACTGGAACGATCTCCGCTACTTCCTCGCCCTGGCTCGGCTCGGCTCGGTGCGCGCCGCCGGCGCTGCACTCGGCGTGAGCCACAGCACGGTGGTCCGGCGGGTCGACGCGCTCGAGTTCGAGCTGAGGACCCGGCTGTTCGACCGGCATCGCGACGGGTTCGTGCTCACCGATGCCGGCGAGCGAATGATGCCGGCGGCCGTGCGCGTCGAAGACGAGGTCTGCGCGCTGACGCGCGGCGCTGCCGGACATGACGAGAGCCTGTCGGGGACGGTCCATCTCACGTGCTGCGACGAGTACGTCGCAGGGCAGATCCTCGAGGACCTGCGGCCCTGGTGCGAGCAGCACCCAAGCGTGGAGATCGCGGTCACGACTGACAGCCGGCCCTTCAACCTCGCCAAGGGCGAAGCCGACCTCGCCGTGCGGGCACTCCCCAGGGACACCACGCCACCGGAGTACCTGGCCGGGCGGCGGCTTGCCCCCATCGTGTGCGTCAACTTCGTTGGAGCGGCGCATGTGGAGCGGCTTGATCCACGCGGGGGCGCGGCGCGGTGGCTCACCATCGAAGATCGTCGTCAACTCGAGCCCCTCGTCCGCGAGGGCAGCTATCCGGGGCTGCCGATGTGGGGCGCGTTCTCCACCTTGCAACTGCTGGTGCGCGCGGCGAGCGAGGGGCTCGGCCTCGTGATCCTCCCCGCCTATGTCGGAGACGCGGAGCCCGGGCTGGTACGGCTTCCAGAGGCAGACGCCCGGCACGTCGCCGATATCTGGCTCCTGTACCACCCGGACCTGCGCGACAACGCGCGCGTGCAGGCGGTCCGCGGCGTCATCCGCGAGGGGTTCGAGCGTCGCATCGCGCGGTACGCCGGGCGGCGCACGGACGCACCACAGCGTTCCGCCGACGCACCAGCCTGACCGAACGCCTCCGGTGTATCCACCAGCGGACCAGGAGGCCGACATGACGACGCACCCGAACGCTCGATTCTGGGACGGAATTGCCGAGAGGTACGCGAAGAAACCGCTCCCGAACCCCGCCGCGACCGCTCGCAAGCTCGCACTGAGCAGGGACCGGCTCCGCCCGACGGACCGACTGCTCGACGTGGGGTGTGGCACCGGCAGCATCGTCCTCGAGCTCGCGCCCCACGTGGCGGAGGCACATGGGGTCGACATCTCGCGGAACATGATCGCCATCGCCCACCGCAAGGCCGCGGCTGCGGGCACCGCGAACGTCGTCTTCCACGCGCAGCCTGCCGGCACGCTGGACGCGTTCACGGACGCGCAGTTCGACTGCGTATGCGCCTACAACCTCCTGCACCTGCTTGACGATCCAGCGGCGCTCCTGCACGCGATGTATCGCGTGACCGTGCCGGGGGGCACGCTCGTCACCTCCACTGCGTGCCTCGGCGGCCCCCTGGGGCCAATATTCGGGGGCCTCCTCGCGGTGATGCGTTGGCTTGGCAAGGCGCCACGGGTGACGGTGCTCCGCCGAGACGAGCTTCGGGCCGCTGTCGCCGATGCGGGGTTCGTCGATATCGAGACGCCCGACGTCGGCGACAGCGCGCAGAACGTATTCCTGATGGCGCGCAAGCCGCGATGAGCTGGCGGTTCCCGTCCCCTGGCCGAGCAGAACGGACGTCACCGTCCGGCGAGCGACGTGGCGGGAGGCACTGCCGGGCCAGCAGTTGTGGAGGGCCCTGGCCGGAATGTCGAAGCCGGTTGAGAAGCAGGAGGGATTCCAGGTCGCCGAAGCCTTCGATGCGAGCGGCCTGACGCAGAAGGAGTTCTCCGCGCAGCGAGGGTTGAGGCTGAGCACGCCCCTCTACCCCGTCGACTTCTCGACCGGGACAGGGCCTGGACGCGGGGGCGTGACAGGGGGAGGTCGTGTCTCGGTATTCGCCAGCCGCTCGAGAGGGCGGAAGAGCGACATGACGCCATGGCTCAACACGGGCAAGGCCACGGAGGGCTGGAGAACCGCCTCCAGCCCCGCGTGCAGGTGCAGCATCCGGTAGAACTGGCGATGGACGTGTGCGTCCGTCGACGTGCGCTCCATCAGCCGCAGGATGTACCAGTGCAGCAAGCCCAGCCCGAAGGGCCGCTTCCCGACAGCCTGCCGATACAGCAGGTCCATGCCCGTGCCCAACAGCCACGGGAGCCGGATGACTTCAGGCAGCCGCTCGCGGAAGCGCTGCGCCAGGCCCGACAGCTCGCCTCGTCCGGTCTGCTCGCGAAGGCAGGTGTCCAGCAGGTCGGCGCCAAGCCCCGCCACCGACATGCCTTGCCCGTAGAGAGGGTTGAAGGCACACGCGGCGTCTCCCAGGATGACCAGCCCCTCGGGAAAGCGGGGCAGCTTCTCGTAGTGCCGCCACCGGCAGTCCTTCACCTTGTGCTGGGAGATGGGCCCTATCGGCGTGGCCTCTTTCAGAAAGTCGTACAGGTCCGGACGCGTCAGTGAGCGCGCGTACTCGCGGAACCCCGCGTACTCGGTGGGCGCGTGCTCCCCGAAGTAGCCATTGAGGGTGACGATCCACCGGCCTCCCTCGACGTGGGAGATGAAGCCCGCGCGCCAGGCCTTGGGAGGATTTGGATAGAGGAAGAGCGCCTTCCATTCCTTCTGGAAGTGGGGCGGCGGCTCGTGCAGGCACGTCGTGTAGGAAAGGTCCACGACGACCTGCTCTTCCTCCGGGCGCGCGTAGCCGATGGCTTCCAACCACTGAGGCATCCGCGAGCCCCGGCCGCTGGCATCCACGACGAGGTCCGCCGACCACGACTCCTCGCCCTGGGGTGTCTTGACCCGGACGCCCGTGATGCGTCCCGTGCCCTTCTCGTCGTGGATGAGCCCTTCGATGGAACAGCCCTCGCGCACCACGACGTTGGGCCGCGCCTTCACCCGGCGCAGGACGTTCCACTCGAGCAGGGGCCGGGTGCACAGCAACCCGGGGATGCCGCTGGTGCGGCGCAGCTTCCACACCCCGAAGTGGTGCCAGGCGAGGTCCCCGCTCGAGTCGATGAGCTCGGCGCCCTGGACCTGGAGTTGCTCGAACAGGTCCGGGAAGTACTTGTCGAGGATGCGCCGGCCCGCGTCCAGCAGCACGTGGATGTGCGGCCCTTGCGGAACACCCTTGCGCGCTGCGGGCCCCTCCCCCCGGACATCCCGCTCCACCAGCGTCACCGTGTCGAAGTGGTCCGCGAGCACCCGGGCGCTCAGGAGTCCCGCCATGCTGCCGCCAATGACCACGGCGCTTCCGAATCTGCGTCCAGAGGGTTCCAAGTCCCAAGCCTCCACGGGTTCATGTCGTGGCGCCGCTGCTCAGAGGGGTCCGCCGTCCCCTGGGCCGCGCGCGCCCGCCGAGGAGATTGCACATCACCGGTCTGACATGCCCTCTCGGGTCCGGGGCTCGAATGCCAGGCCCGCTGCCTGGAGCCTGGGGCAGCGATGGTCGCGTTCCGCATCGAGTGTATCCTGCGCGCTCACGCAGGATCATGAAGAGGCCCATATGCTCGCTGGACGTCTGGGTTCACGCCGCTGGCTCGTGCTGTCGTCGCTGGGAGTGAGCGCGTTGGGATGTGGAGGTCCGCTGGAGGCCGTGGAAGACACCGTGCTCCGCGACACGGAGGCGTCCCTCGCGGGACTCCAGGGCAACACGGTGTATGGGCGCTGGCTCGGCTCGGGTGGCAGGAATCCCACGCATCCCGGCAATCGCACCTTCATCGTCGACCATGCGGGCCCCTCGGCGACGGTGACCTTCTCGCTCACCTCGTCCGTGGACGCCTACCTCTATCTCCTCGACGCCAGCGGCAACGTGCTCGCCGAGGACGACAACAGCGCGGGCAACCTGGGCGCGCGGCTCGCTGTCTCCCTGGCCCCCGGCACGTACAAGCTCGTCGCGGCGACCGCCTCACCGGGCCAGAGCGCGGACCTCACCCTCACCTCCGACAGGGCGCCGCTGCGCTTCAGCCAGCGACTCCTCCTCAAGTCCGTCTCCGCCTTCCAGTGGATCTACGACGACAGCGGCACGGGCTCGCACAACGACATCTCCATCTGGCGGCCCAACCTCGCCCAGGCTCCGGGCTACTACTCCCTGGGCGATGTCGCGATGCCCAACGGCGGCGGAGGCCCCGCCCCCTCGACAGCGCTCGTGGTGCAAGGCGAGGGAGACCTGCTCGCGCGGCCCGTGGACTACGTCTGGGTCTGGAACGACAAGGGCTCCGGCGGCACCCATGACGGCTCGTTCTGGGAGCCCGTGGCGCCCGCTGGCTACACCTGCCTGGGCGCGGTCGGGGTGCTGGGCTACGGCAAGCCCTCCACGGACCTCATTCGCTGCCTCAAGAGCGAGTACGTGGTGGCCGCCGCTCCGGTCGCCCTGTGGAATGACAGCGGCTCCGGCGCGGACAACGACGTGGGACTCTGGCAGCCGAACGCCAGGGATCACAGGGGACTGCCCGCCTCAACCTTCGTCGCGCGTCCCAGTCACTCGGACACAGGGGGCAGCCGCTACTGGGCCATCAACAAGAGCGCGACGGCGCACCCGGAGCTCCAGGGGCTGCCCGTGAGCGCGGCCACCGCGGCGGCCTTCGCCCCTCGCGTGT
Source organism: Myxococcus sp. MH1 (assembly GCF_059738865.1). Classification (NCBI taxonomy): domain Bacteria; kingdom Pseudomonadati; phylum Myxococcota; class Myxococcia; order Myxococcales; family Myxococcaceae; genus Myxococcus; species Myxococcus sp. MH1. The sequence continues at coordinate 6,240,220 of NZ_AP026947.1, forward strand.
GGCTGCACCCGAGCGAGGCCTACTTCCCCTCCTCCACCGAGTTCCACCTCGCCAACGTGCACGTGGAGGGCGGTCATCAGGTGACGAACCAGGCGCTGGGCTGCGACTCCTGCACGGACCCGCAGTTCCTGGACGGGCAGCGACCGAACCAGACGCCGGTGCCTGTCTATGCGGAACTCATCACCCGCACCGTGAACGGCCAGGCCACGTCCACCACCGACGTGGTGTATTGGATGTTCTACCCATACAACAATGGCAAGCGGGTCTGCATCGGTTGGTACTCGCCCTGGGGCTGCGTGGGCGGGTACTCCACCTTTGGCAACCACGTGGGGGATTGGGAGCACGCCACGGTGCGCTTCGTGGAGGGCCGCCCGTCGCAGGTCTACCTGAGCCAGCACGCCAGCGGGCAGACATTTACGTATGGCGACAAGGGCCTGGGCCTGTCGGGCTGGCGACCGGAGCTCTTCTCCGCGCAGGGCTCGCACGGCCTCTACGCGGATGCCGCGCGGCACATCTACCGGAACCTGCCCAACGGGGACTTCCTGGCGGACGACACCGGCCGCGGCATCGCATGGGACACGTGGAGCGCGCTGGTCCCCTTCGACTGGCGAACGCCGGGGACCTTTGAGGGGAGCCTGTCCTGGCTGAACCGCACCGAGCGCTGGGGCAACCCGAAGTCGGGCTGCGAAGTGTCCGAGCCCATCGCTGGCGAGTGCATCCTCAACGACGGGCCCACCGGGCCCATGTCCAAGAACGCGTCCCGGCCGGACTTCCTGCCCCTCGACTGACCTGGAGTGCGCTGTCCGGAGGCCGCACCGCCTGCTACGGGGACGAGCCAGCCTCGGCTGGCCACCTGACGGCCACCTCTGTCACCCGGATACCGGTGTCGCCCAGGTCGCGGAGGACCACCACGAAGCGCTCACTCGCAACCGTCATGGCTGGGTTCCATGTGAACCGAAAGACGTCGAGCCCGCGCATCGCGGAGGAGTCGAGCCACTCAGCACCCACCGCCGGCCTCCGCCTTCTCTGCGCTCCACACACAGGGCCCGGCTCGCCCACCGGCGCGGGGCGGCACTCTGGCGTGTAGTCACCGCCCAGTTGGAGCTCGATCTCCAGGAGTGGAGGGACGTCGCGCGCAGTCTTTATCGCGGTCGGCACCGGCGAGATGCCGCACAGGCCCGCCGCCAGTAACCGCTCCACGCCCTCGGGCTGGGCGAAGAGGTTCCACGACGAATCCATCGCGACGGGTGACGGGCGCCCGCGAACCCGCCCCGCAAGCGGCCCCATCCCTATTCCCGGCTGAACGACGGCACCTGGCGGCAGCAGCGGCAGGATGCGGTCACGGAGCTGGACGTACTCGTCCCACGGGGCCACCCTCGCCTTCCGGTACTCCCGCTCCTCAGGCAGCTTGGACAGATCGACGCTCGGGTAGTTGAGCGCGATGGCCAACGGCGAGGAGTGGCACCGAGGGCACTCCGTCCCCGGCAGGCCCCAGCGTCGCTTCGCGTCGAGGCTCCAGCGCCCCTGGGCGGCCGCCGCGTCGTCGATAGGGTCGAGTCGGTAGTAGCGCATCCCTATTCCTTCGCCAGTTGCATGTTCGCGGTGAGCCGCTACCAGTATGACATCGGCATCCCGACGAGACGGCACTTTTGATCATGCCCCACGGTGGACAGCACTGCGCATAGCCGCAACAGCGCAGAGTATTGTTCTCGTCGTCAGCGAATACCGATTGACCAACTTCGTCCCCCGCACCGGCAGCGACATGCCCCCCAATCCAGGCACCTAATCCACATCCACTCCGAGCACTTGAGTCACTCTGCCCAGATTCAAATGTGTGAGTTACTCGAGGAATCACGCATCGCCTTTCTGCTGATGCAAGTCCGGTGAATTGACTCAACGAAGCTGGCACAAGTCGAGTGCTGATGGTTTCCGATAGCGAGTCCATCTCGACCCATCCACAAATGAGGTGAAAGCCACCCACCGACGGGAATCCACTCATTCGAAGTGGCGCCATGCGCAAGACCTGCGTTGATTGACAAATAGCTCACAGTCGTATCCAATCCACCACAAGCAACAATGGCAGCACCACGTCGTTGATCAGGTGGGGGAACAATGACAGTCACACGCAGGCGGCTGACCGCCTCCGCGCCATTTGTCGCCATTCTGCTATGGGGCCTCACTGGCACGGGTTGCGATCCACAGCCCTATGGTCAGAGCCCTGATGCGGGAGGGGCGGACTTCCGTGAATACTGCCGGATGCACACCGAGTGCAAAGAAGGGTACTACTGCTGCGCGGAGCTCTTCTGCACGAATGACTGCCGGCAGAGCGTAGACTGTCCTAAGGATTGCCAATGCGACACCATGCGAGGACTCTGTTTCTCCGAACAGGGAGCCGTGTGTCCATCGCGCCGATGGAACGTCTCGGGAGGAGGCCCCGTCGATGTCTGGCCATTCCCGCCGCGTGATGCCGGGAGCGGTATCGCGGACGCGGGAGCCGGAGATGGCGGCAGCGGGGATGCAGGCGGCACGGATGGAGGAATAGAAGACGGGGGCACCGCGGATGGAGGCACAGAAGACGCGGGCACAGGGGACGCGGGAGCTGATGCTGGCAGCACGGATGCTGGTGAGGACGGAGGTGCCCCATGAACTGGCGCAACGCGCGCGGAGTGCTGGCGGTGACGCTGGTGACCATCGGGATTGCGCGACCGGTGCTCGCTCAGCCGCCCAGCACATCATGTGACGCGCTTCACCCTGGCTACTTCACCTATATCCAAGAGCGACGGGAGTCGCTCTTATCCGAGACGAGCTTCGACCTGTACGAGCCCTTCGGCAAGACAGATGCAGAGCCAACCACGGACGTCGTCTCGCATACCCTGCGCAGGTTCGCTCAGCTCAATAACCTCAAGATGCCGCCGTGCCTGGAGGGCAATCATTTCCTACCCGGCCGATTCCAGGTGGGGGAACGCTCCGAGATCGTCATCGCGTTCAACCCTTCACTCATCAAGGAGCTCTCCGGCCAAGTAGGGCGCGTCGACGTTGAAGGAAAGGTCATCACCGGGGGGGTTACGTCCCGGGAGATCGAGATTCCCGGCTATCGGGAAATTGGTAGGGCCACCCCATCCGTCACAGATCAATTCGCACGCGCCGAAGCCCTTGTCGCGGACGTCCTCCTCATCCTCCAAATGGTCGAGAATATGCGGACCACGAGCGAGACTTATCACAGTGAGCTGTTCGACACCCTATCTGCAGGGTATTCCAACTCAAAAAGGCCCCTTTCCAAGAAGACAGACTCCAATCCATCCCTTCCCGCTGAAAAGCAACAACACCAAGTGCAAGTCCTCTGGGCGCTTTTGAATCTCTTTCCCAATCGTGACGCCTATTTGGCTTCGTTCAACAACCTGCTGGCCAATGGCGACGCCCTTAGTCGCGAGGAAGAGACCCTTGACGACAAGGCAGGCGAGACACTCAAGTCAATCTTGACGGTTGCTCAATTGGGCAAGAGCATCCTCTCCACTCACGATGAGAGCATCAGGGAACTGAGAGAGAAGCTCGCGCGAAGCCGCGCGACACTCGAACTCGATCAGTTCAACATCTACTTCCTCCATTTTCGACGGTGGCAACAACTCGCCGCCGGAACCGGTGAACGCGGCAGCGCGCGCGATGATGTATGCGACTCGCATACTCGCTTTCGTGCCGCAAGTTTCGAATGGTGTACCGACTCTCGTCTGACTGCGGCGTGTGACCTCCTCACCCGGGCAACCACCCGCATCTGCGACGGAGCTGGCCCCGCGGCCCCCACGCTCGCCATCCTTCAGGCCGAGTATGAGAAGGCGCGCCCCCTTATGGCGCAGCGAAGCACCGAATATGCGCAGGAGCTGTCGACTCTCGATGCCCCGGTGGTGCAGGAGCGACTCCGAGCGACCCTCAAAAACTGGCGAAGATGGGAGAGTGACGAACGCGCAAAACAGGAAGCCACCGACCTGCTCACGCTCTCTCGCACCTCCCCTCACTTCAGCTCATTCATCAGTGCGCTCGAAAAGATCGCAACCGAGAGCAAACAGTCAGGTTCAAGCGGCGCAGTCCTGAACCTGCTTCGAAAGAACATCCACTCCGTGGAGATGCTGGGTTTCCGAGAAATTCGCCTTCAACCACGTATCATCGGTGCCACGGCCGGGGACGTCATCGAAATCACCATCAGCTACGTGCCTCCTGGCGCCGGCCCACCTCCTCCTTCTGGAACAACGGCGACCACGACCACGACGCCAGCGCTCGCCAACCCATCAGCGTTCGACGGCCGGCTCCGCACCGCAACCTGGACGTTGAGATTCCTCGTCGACCGGACGGGTTGGTACGTCCTCGCGGGCCCTCGACTCAGCATGAACTTCAGTCGGAGGTACACTCCCGAGGCCGAGAACCTCAGAGGAACGTGGGGCACCCTCTCGCTCGGAGTCGGCGCGGATTTCACCTACTTCCCAGGCAAGGAAATCTCCCCTGATCTGCGAGGTGTGCTCGCCGTCGTGTCGGGAGTGGGCATCCGCGTGGATCAGCTCGATTTCGACGAGCGCCAAGCCGCGGAGTTTGGCATCGAGGGGCATCTCCTCCTCTTCAGGGGAATGCTGACAGCGGGTGTAGGCTTCAACACAGCCGTGTTTCCTATCAAGAGCGGTCGCCCCGTCTACTTCTCCGTGGGCCTGGGGTTCGAACGCATCCTGGATGAAGCGCTCCGGCTGGCCGACCAATCCAAGCGATGAGGAGGCGCCCCATGTCACCCATGTATCGTCTTGGAGTCTTTATCGGGTCGCTCCTGCTGGCGGGTGTCGCCTCGGCGGACCGCCCCCCTCCTGATGAGGTCATCTCGTCCCTGCTTCGACGCCACGAGCATCAGGCGCAGCTCGTCGCGGCGCTCTCCACTCTCTTCGTAGATCCGAGGTTCAAGGAAGCCCAGCAGGACTGCTGGGGTACCTCTGAGACAGAGCTTGAGGATGCCAGCAACGCCCTCTCTGGGCTCGACACAGACATCAAAAGTCTCGGCGACGCCCTGAAGGACTTCCAGCAGAAGTGCCTCGGTTCCGACACCTCTGACCCCATCTGCTCCAAACTGGGAGAGCAGGCACGCACGCTCGAGAAGCTCGAGAAACGGCTCCGCACGCGCAAGACTGAACTCTTCCTTCCGCGAAGGAACGCAGCGACGCGACTGCAAACACACCTGCTCGCCCCCTCCCCTTCCTACACCTGCGCGACGCTCGCGAAGGCGACGGCCGAGGCCCTCGCTTCGAGCACCTCCCAGGTCGCCTCGCATTGGAGGGAGCAGGAGTCCTTGCTCAGAGCCTCGTTCCTCTTCCGCGCCGTCTCCAGCGACGTCCTAGCCACCACCTCCTCCGCGCTTGGATCCATCACCTCCCAACCCCTCGGGCTCGTCGAGCGCCTGGGCGGTACTGACCAACTCTCCCTTGCGCTCTCCGGTGGACTAGGTGCGGCCCACGCGCTCTCCGGAGGCCGGCTCCAAGTCAATCTCCCCAGCATCATGAACAGCCTGTTCACCAACGAGGACGACATCACTGGCAAGAGCAACACAGGCGCGCACAACGTAGACAAGGGGGAGTCAGGCCTGAAGCACAGCCTCGGGTTCCGCTTCGAGCTACCGCTCACCCGAACTGCTGTCACCGAGCCCTTCCCAGACGAACATCAGCGCATCGCTTATCAATACGGACTGTGGGCTCTCTGGAACATCCGGGACCTGACCGACCCGCGACGCCCGGAGCGCGAGCAGTGCTACCAGTCCGCCGAGGCACTGAGTCCCAGCCTCGGCACGGAGCCCGAGAAGTTGGCGGTCCTCGAGCAACAGCGGTACGCCCTGTACTCCCTCTGCGCGAGGCAAGCCCTACCGACCTGGCGGCTCGGGGTGCGCGCGGGAGTCACGCTTGAGACGAGCCCCCGACTGCTCGCCCCCCCCACCGACACCCAGCCACCCAGCCTCCCCGACGTTCGCGTCGGCGCTGCGGCGCTCGGCCTCATCTACGAGGTGACGCCCTGGGTGGCCTTCCAGCTCATGGGGCGCCGCATCTTGCCCGACTCCCTCAACGAGGGGAGTGCCGCCATCCATATCGGCGGAGGCATGGGCGGGCGCCGATACGGCATCGAATCACTTGTTCACGTCGGCATCGACTTCTCGACGACCTGGCGAGGCGCCAAGGAAGACGACGCGCCCACCGAGTTCTCCGCGCTCGCGGCCCCCTCCCTCGCCGTGCGGCTGGGCTCCTACGGCGCGCTCGGCATTTCGGCGGGCCGAGCTTTCGGCGGCCCTCGGGCGGGGTGGACCGGCTCGCTCGCGCTCGTCTGGGATATGGACCGCTACATCATCCCCGAGCCACCTCCCCTCACCTCCCTACTTCGCGCCTCCGAGCCCATCCCGCGCTGACTCGTGCGGGCCGATGGGCAGCGCCGTGGCATCCTCACGGATTCCAATTCCGAATCAGTCGCTCACTCCTGGCGTCGGCCCTCTTCCGCCATGAGCCCCGCCTGCGGACGTTTGAGTCTGCAGCAGTGTGCCCGTCGAACGGAGGCGATGTCGTGGAGCGCTCGACAGCGAGGGCGTCGAGCGCGCGGTCGACTGCCGGGGCGCGGAGAAGGCGCATTCTCCGCTCCGTCCCACCGCCGTCGGAGGGTATGAAGAACCGCATGAGTGAAGAGCGTACGCCCGCCGAACCCGAAGTGATGGAGCCCACGTTCTGGCGGAAGAATGGTTGGTCGGCCCGCGTCATCAAGAACGAGGAGGATGACGGCTGGGCCGTGGAGATCCGCAAGCAGGGCATCCCCGAGCCCGTCCTCATCAGCCCGTGGGTCATGGGCCGCGACAAGAAGAACCCCAAGCCCTTCGACGCGCCCGCGTTCGCGACCTTCGTGAAGACGGCCTCGGAGGTCCTCGACCGCTCCGCCCGACAGCGCGACCAGGCCATGACCCGCAAGCTCTCCATCGCCTGGGAGGGGCGCTGGTACGAGGTCCGCATGGAGCTGGTGGCCGACGAGTATGAGCCCCACGCCCTGCTCTCGGCCATCGACGACGCGGGCACCACGGTCGCCAAGCATCGCGTGCCGATGAACTTCAAGTTCAACAGAGACACCGCCAACGCCTGGGTGCGCGGCGGCTTCTCCGAGCCCTGAGCTGGCGGCCCTCCCTTGGGTTAGGCTTCTGCCCTCCGACCAATCTTCGAGGGAGGGCAGCACGCATGTTCAAGGACAGCGCCGCGTCAGGACTCGGGTCCGAGTACCGCCCGCTCGAATCTCCCCAACTCGAGAACCCCCACCCGTTCCTCGCGCGTGCGCGGCGGGAGGCGCCGGTGTTCTTCAGCCCGGCGCTGGGGGCGTGGGTGGTGACGCGACATGCGGACATCAGCGCCGTGGTCGCCGATACCGAGCGCTTCTCCTCCGCTGAATCCATCACCGTGGGCGCCGCGACCACGCCTCCCGAAGTCGTCGCCGCGCTGATGGACGGCTACCCCCTGGTCCCCAGCCTCGTCGACAATGATCCGCCCGCGCATTCGCGCTTCCGCGGCCTCGTCAGCAAGGCCTTCACCGGGCGGCGCCTCGCGCAGAAGGAGCCCTTCATCCGCGCCCTCGTGGACGAGCTCATCGACTCCTTCCGGAACGAGGGCAAGGCGGACCTGTTCCTCCGGTTCGCCCATCCGCTGTCGGCCAGCATCATCGCGGAGATCCTCGGCATCCCCCGCGCGGACATCCACCGGTTCCGGCGCTGGTCCGACGAGCTGACCACGGTCCTCGCCGCCCATGGCCCCATCGAGCACCAGGTCGCCTGCGCCCGAGGCGTGGTCGAATTCCAGCGCTACCTCGCCCAGGCGCTCGAGGAACGCAAGACAGCGCCCCGGGAGGACCTGCTGAGCGACATCGTCACCGGCTCGCGGGAGCTGACGCCGCCCATGAGCATGGCGGAGCTCGTCAGCATGCTGATGCAGGTCCACTTCGCGGGGCACGAGACGACCGCGGGCCTCATCGTGGGCGCGGTCGAGCTCCTGCTCGAACATCCGGAGCAGCTCCAGGCCCTTCGGGAGGACCCGGCCCTCATCGCGGGCGCCGTCGAGGAGGCCGTGCGGATGACCTCCCCCGTGCATGCCATGTTCCGGACCGCGCTGGAGCCCGTGGAGCTCGGGGGCGTCCCCATCCCCCAGGGCGCCCACATCCGCATCGTCTACGCGTCCGCCAACCGCGACGAGGCCCGGTTCCACGAGCCGGAGCGCTTCGACGTCCGACGGCCTGACGTCAAGAAGCACCTCGCCTTCGGACAGGGGCTGCATTTCTGCATCGGCGCCCCGCTCGCGCGGCTCGAGGCGCGCCTGGCGCTGGAGGCCCTGCTCCGGAGCCTCCCGGGGCTCCGGCTCGTGCCAGGGCAGACGCCGGGCTTCTTGAAGAGCGTCACCGTCCGGCGGCACGAGAGCCTGGAGGTCGCGTGGGAGGTCCACGCGACACAGCCTCGCTGACGACCGTGCTGCTGTCGCGAGGAGCCTGGGACCGACAGCTCCCCCGGTATCAGGGGCCGCGCCACTGGTTGTAGTTGGAGCGATGCATGTTCGTGTGCCCGCGCTGCTCCTGCTGCGCCAGGTACTTCTCGAAGGTGTCCCAGACTCCACCCTCCTGCAGCTTCGGCCCGTAGGTGTCGAGCGCGGCGGGCCATCCCAGGTTCTGGATGCCATGCGCCATCATCTGGTGGTGCATGGACAGGCCGTCGTACTCGGAGCGCTCCGCCTCGTGGGCATAGCGTGTCTCTCCCGCGTTCACATCGGACGGGTCCTCGAACTCGCCCGCCAGCGCCCGCGCCTTCAACGCGTCCGTCCGCGGCGTCTGCAAGGCATTGGTCATCTCGAACGCCATCATGCTGGCGCGCCGGGGCGACGGCGTCACCCGCTCCTGGATGAGAATCTGCCGGGCCAGCGGGCGCCAGGCCGCGAGCGGGGCATATGGGTCCGTGTTCCCGGTGCTGACATTGACCGAGCCTTGTTCGAGGATCGACTGCACCCATTGCTGATAGATGGGGTTGCGCAGGAACTCCTCATGCGCCCTCCGATCGAAGTCCGCGTACTTCGACGGGTCCGCGTCCACCACGTCCTCGCTGTCGCTGTCACCCTCGCGCTGGACGACGCCGCTCCCGCCCCACGACATCCGCTGCACCGGCGCCGCGCGAGGCCCTCCGTCGTACGCGCGCTGACGCTGGAGCTGCGCCTGGACCGAGGGGCGCTGATTGAGGCGCTCCGCCAGCATCCCCAACGCGCTCCCTCCCGCGGAGAAGCGCTGCGCGACCGGCCTCGCCGCATGCGACTCCAAAGCCCGTGCTGACTCGACCCGTTGAATGACGGTGTGCATCGCTGGATGACCTCGTGAGGGTTCACGGCGCCCGCGCGGAGGTGCATGGGCTCACGAGATGATCTCCAACCGCCACGCGGCTGTCACGCCACGCACGTCCGCGACGAGGCGAGGCAGCGAGAGCTTCGCCATGGCGACCCCACCTCCTCGGTGCGGTGGAGCATGAAGCGGGAGCCTCCCGCGACGTGGGCCTGGGCGCTCGCGGATGAGAGGAATCATCGAACCGCGCATCCTCGCAACCCGGCGCTCGCGGCTTCCTTCTTCACGCGTAGGCGGCGCCGGGAGAACTCGGCACCAGCCAGGTCGCGTGAGGCAGGACGACGACGCGGCGATTCAGGGCGCGACAGGACTCGGCGCGGGCGGGGACCCACCCGGGCAGTCCCGCTGGTAGTCCGCGAGGGTGCGCTCGAACCGCTCCCGCTCCTCTCGCGGCCACTGCTCCTGGAGCCTCGCCACGGCTTGCCGCTGGTCCGCCAGCGCCTCCTCGCACCGCCCCATCCCCCGAAGGACCGCGGCGGAGGTCTCCAGCACATAGGCGTTGCGCGGCGCCAGTTGCCGGGCCACCCGCACCCTCGGCTCCGCCTCCGCGTGGCGCCCCGCCTGGACGTAGTGCCATGACAGCTCGTTCGCGGCCCACCAGTACGTCGGTGCCAACGCGTTCAACCGCTCGAGCGCTTCGACATAGCCAGGGGCCTCGGGAGTCTGTGAGCCCAGCAACTTCGCCAGGTGCGACCAGGCGTCGGCGCTCCCGGGGAAGCGGGCGACGCGCATCCGGACCCACTCCAGCTCCGCCTCGGGAGTCCGGTTCTCGAGGGGCATCTGGAACTGGATCCGGAAGAGGCGCGAGGTCGCGATGGGATGCCCCGCGAGCATGGCCGGTTGATACCGGGTCGCGGCGAAGACCTTCACCAGCTCCTCTCCGAACTTCGGGAAGAGAGACTCCACGACCTGGAGTTCCCGCGCGCGTCCGTCCGTGTCCACCCGGCCCCGGAGGACGACCACCTGCGGCTTGCGGAGGAGGAAAGCCTCCCTCGGGATGTCCGGCATCGACGGCCCCTCCACCCGCTTCACGGGCTGGAAGTTCGTGAGCAGGAACTCACAGGCGTCGAACAGGTCGACGGCGCAAGCGGCCGACAGCGTCGCGGAGGCCTGCCGCACCTGCGCCTCCGTGGGCGCGCCCTTCAACAGCGCCACGGCCTCGACGAAAGCCTCACGCGCCCTCTCCGGCGCGACGCCTCCCTTCGCCCCCGGGTTGAACAACGACGCGGGCGGCAGCTCCGAGGGCTCGCGCGGATTGCCTTCCGGGTCCAGTTGGTACGCCATCGCGAGGGAGAGCTGTCCATGACTCGCGGGGAGTGACGGAGCCCCCGAATGGGCACAGCCCGTCGCCCACAGCACGACCGACAAGGACACGATGAGAGTGTGACGCATGGACGGTCACGCTACCCTCAGCCCGCCCCTGGGGCCACCGCCGACGCGGCTTCGTCAGCCCTCCGTCTTCCACTCGCGCACGAACCCGTCATGGAGTTCTTGGACCTGACAAGGTCAGCGGTGGTGCATCCCACCGCCCCAGCGAGTCCTGGGACAGGGCCGAACGTCCCCGCTCCTTCCTTCGCCCCGGGGGGCCCTCCACAATCCCTGGCCTCCACGTGGCATGGACAGGAGCCCCGCATGCGGACCCAGATGGCCCGGTCAACCCACGAGCGCGCCAGGCAGCCCGTGATGCGCGCGGGGCACACGACGGACTCCCCCCACGTCAGCCAGTTGAGAGCGCGTCAGGGAGAGCTCGACCAGAGTCCTCGCGTGCGGGCGCTGTCGCGCGTCGGCACCTCGCTCAACCCGGGCGCACCGAGCTCCGCCGCGCCCATCCAGCGGATGGAATGGCGAAGGCAGGGAGCGGGCGTCGTCCCGGAGGACACCACCTACGCCGGCCCGGCGCCCGACCTCGCACTGATTCCTCCGGGACTGCTGGAGCACCAGATCTGGGATGACGCCACGAACAACATCTACGACGGCGCCACCGGGCTGCTTCGCGCCAACCATCACGTGCCCCAGCCGGGAGACGCATTGGTTCCAGGGGACCTGCAAGCGCAGTTCGACATGCTGAGCGGGGGTCCGCCCGCCGCGAGCAAGAACGTTCTCAAGAACTATCTCCCCAAGCTCAACACCCTGTCCAAGAACATCGGGGCGTGGATGGCCAAAGAGGCGCCTCCGGGTAGCGAGGAGGAGATGGCGGGCCTCAGGCTCAAGGCGCGAATCGAAGCCATCAAGAGCCGCCCCGTGCTCCGTGAACAGCCGACCCTCCCCCCAGACAACGAGAGCGCCAGGGCCTCGTTGGCGCTGGGCGGCGCGGCCAACAGGCTCCATGACCACGTCAAGCCTGGAACCGACACTCCCGGGGCCCCCATTGACGTGAACGTCATCGACTCCGCGATATCCGAAGATCCCACCGGCCGGACCCGCTCCGTCAGTACTGGCGAGCTGACGCCCAGTGGTGACGGGCTCATCTGGTGGGCTTCGGCGGCCCAGGGCCTGCGCGAGGTCGCGGAGAGCAAAAAGACAGAAAGCAAGTTGCTCAGCCTGCCGGTGGGCTCCGGGAGGATCCCCATTGGCGTGAAGGGCCCGAGCAAGAGCCTGCCCAAGGGAGAGTTCATCGTTCTCGGACATGGCGCGCCGATTGCCTACGACGAGAACCCCAACCAGCAGGGATTGCGAACGCCCGGCAACGCCGGACCGGAGCACAAGGTCAGCTATCCCGAGTTCCTCAAGCGACTGACCCATCTGCAGGCAGCAGAGAGCGTGGACGACCCGGTGCTCGCCAAGGCGATGCTGGCGATGGTGAAGAACCCCGCCGAGGATCCTCCGGACGCGCTCGCCAGCTTCCACGACCTGCTGAGGGAGATGCTCGTCACCTGGATGGTCGCTGAGCCCGCCCGACACCGCTCCGTCATCTTCAACAGCGTGCTGAGTCTCCAGGAGATCGCCAACGGAACCCACAAATTCGCGGACATGCTCCCGGACGACGGCCTGTATCCGATGACCGGCGGAGGCACCGCGAAGGCAGGACGGAAGGCAGAGGAGTCCGAGAGAAATCTCTTCGCGAACAAGGCCGCCCACCCGCCCACGAAGGTCGAGAACCGACAGAAGGACCAACTGAAGCGGACCGCCACGGGCGGAGACCTCTCCTCCCCGCTCGAGCAGGTGCTCTTCGAGCACGGCATCGGAGGCACCCGCCTGCGCTACGTTCCGCAGGGGCCCTGAGCTGGGAGCAGCAGTCGCTCATCACCCTGGTGGCCATCCTGGCCCTGGGCCCCACCCACCCCGCCCTCCCTCGCGGCCCGCGCTTCGTCCGACCACTGGAACTGGTCTCCCCTCCCCTTCCAGGCTCCCCAGGGTGACGAGACTGGCGGACAGGTCCTGGGTCACGCGAGGCGCGCCGGCAGGGGCTGTCCCGTCGCGGGAGCAAAGACCTCGACGGGAAGCGTGACCGGCCCACGGACGATGAGGGAGGTCGTCCAGTCGATGTGCTCCGTGCGGAGCTCCAGCCGCTCCACCCGGGAGACGAGCTCCTCCAGGGCGACGCGCGCCTCCATCCGCGAGAGCATGGCCCCCAGACAGTAGTGGGCCCCATGTCCGAAGGAGAGGCGCGGCGGGCCCTCCCGCTCCAGGATGAACCGGTCGCCGTCCGGAAAATACTTCTCGTCGCGGGCGGCGGAGGCCAGCGACACCAGGACCAGGGCCCCCTGGGGCAGCTCCACTCCGGCCAGCGTCACGTCCTGGGTGCACAGGCGCAGCGTGGACATCACGCTGGGCTCGTAGCGCAGGGTCTCCTCGACGAAGCGAGGGATGAGAGTGGGGTCTTTGCGCAGGCGGAGCAGCAGCTCCGGATGTTGGAAGAACACCCGCGCGCATTGGCTGAGCAGGTTGACGGTGGTCTCCAGCCCCGCGACGAGCAGCAGGAAGAGGAAGCTCATCAACTCGTGATGGGTCAGCGCCACCCCGTCCATCCGCGCCCGGAGCAGGTCGCTGACCATGTCATCCCGCGGAGCGCTCCGCCGCTCGTCCAGCACGCCTTGGAAATACCGCTCCATCTCATCGAGGGTGCGGTGCTGGCGCTCCATCCCCACTGCGCCCTCCGGCTGGACTCCATTCATGGTGACGAGGACATGGGTCCAGCGCATGAAGTGTTGCTGCAACGAGGCATCCAGCCCGAGGAGCCAGCCCATCACGGTCGCGGGAATGGGCATGGCGAAGGCGTCCACGAAGTCCACGTGCTTCTTGTCCATCATGTCGGCCACGTGCCGCCGGACGACCCCGCGCAGGCGGGCCTCCAACTGTGCCAGCGCCGCGGGAGTGAAGGCACGGCTGATGAGCGCGCGCAGTCGCCCGTGCTGGGGCGGATCCAGGAAGAGGAGCGAGTCGGCGAAGGGGTTGACGCGCTGGAGCCACGGCGGCTGCGCGGTCAATCGCAGCCCCTGGGACGAGAAGAGGCTCGCGGACTTGAGCACCTGCTGTGCCTCGTCGTAGCGGGTGACGAGCCACATGCCACCGGGGTCCACCTGGACGACGGGGCCACGGCGTCGCAGCTCCGCGAGATGAGCGTGAGGCGACTCCAGGTATTCGCGGGACAGGAGATCGAGGCGGGTGTCCATGGGCGTGGGACCTCCACCTGGAGATGGTAGGGATTGCCAGACATTGCTCAAGCGAGCGCGGGAGGGCAGTCCGCCACCGGACAGATGAATTGTCCTTGGGCCCAGCGGGCCTCACCCCCACTCGACGTGAGCGTAGGCCTCCGTGGCCTGCTTCAGCTCCTGCATCTGCCAGGGCTTGAGCCTGCGCTCGCAGCGCACGCGAAGCCCTCGCGTCCCGAATCCTTCCGCCGCGCGAAGGACGTCCACGAAACGGCCGACGGCCTCTTCGCTCACCAGCGTCGCCTCGATGGGCACCTGCTCCGCGGGCCGCACCGTCAGCCGCCATGCGGCCTGCCTGTCGGCATCCAGGCGCTCCAGCTTTCTCACCAGGGAAGAGTTGGCGCAGTGGCGCAGGCCCACCGGGTCCGCGTCGCGGAGCTCCAGCCACGACAAGCTCGGCAGCAGCGCCAGCTTCTCGAACGTCTTCGACCAGCCAACCCCAGGCCCGGCGACCAGATGGGCCCCGTGCCCTCCGCACTCACACAACTCTAGCCTGCTCACGGAAGGATGGAGGTCCAGGTCGTGCGCCGCCGCGAAAGCCATCCGACGAATCCGTCGGACACCGCGCAGGTGCGCATGCATGAACCACTCCCTGTCGAGCCCTCCGCCCCAATCAATCTCACGCACCGTGCTCCACGCGACGCCCGGCTCGGGCCAGGGCGGTTGAAGGGTGGCTCTCCCACCCAGTTGGACAGCCACTGGGAACCCTCGCTCGAAACGCGTCGTGCCCGGCATGACGAGCAGCCCCAGAGGCTCCTCCCAGCTCGTTCGATGCGCCGCGAGCAGCGCGTCGACCCGGGCCTCATCGGGAGCGGGCGAGCATTGCAGCACGATGAACTCGCCCCAGGGGTCTCCAAGGGCCACCAGCTCATCGGCCATCACCAGCCGCGCGGCATCGTCGTCGAGCTGGGCGTAGACCTGGGGCAGCCACTGCTCCCGGATGCTCGCGCGGCGCCGCTCGTGGTCCCCTCTCGCGTCGAGCGCGTTGCGCACGTCCCGCAGCACGGCCTCGGCGCGCGCACCCAGGACCGGAGGCACCCACTCACGCCCCATCCGGATGATGAAGGCGAGCCGACCGGCGGATTCGTTGTCCGGCGCCAGTCTGGTTTGCAGCGCCTGGAGCGGCGCGATGTCGAAGGGCGGGCCCACGTGCTTGAGCGCCAGACACAGCTTCGTCAGGTTCAGCGGAACCTGGAACTCGGGCCGCCCGGACAGGCTCACCAGCGCGGGCCCGAGCTGCGGGTTCGGGGACATCCGCAGGACCTGGTCGAGGTAGAACATCTCCAGTGTCGAGGACCGCCTTGTCTCCGACACGAGGGTCGACGCCATGGCTCTGGGAGTGACCTCCCGCGTCCCGTCCGGCGACGGCTTCTCGTTGCCCTCCGCGTCGAGACGATTCGCGACCAGGCGCTGCTCGACCTCCTCACACAGCTTGACCAGCGCCGGTGAGCGACACACCCGCCAGGCGGCCAACAGGGCGCCGAGCGCCTCGTCTTCGTCGTACCGGGCAAAGGACTCCGCGGCGCGCTCCAGGTGACCCAACACGCTGTCTTCCACACCACCACTCTACCGCGACGTGGACACGCTCACATCCATTCCACGTGGGAGAACCCAGACGCGGCCCGGCGCAGGCGCTCGACGCGCTCGGCATCGAGGCTGTGCTCCCGGCGCACCCGCAGGCCCCGGGACCCGAACCCCTCCGCCGCGCGCAGGACCCGCTCGAAATCATCGATGGCCCGCTCGCTCAGGAGCGTCGCCTCGATGGGCACCTCCGCGCCCGGCCTCACCGTGAGCGACCAGCGTCCCTGCCCGACGATGTCGATGCGCGCCAGCTTCGTCGCCAGCCTGGAGCCCGCGCACAGGCTCACATCGTCCAGGTGCGCGTCACGCAGCTCCAGCCACGACAGGCTCGGCAGCAGGGCCAGCCTGTCGAACACATCCGCCGCCACGGGCGTGCCGCGCACCTGGGGCACGACAGGCCCACACAGCTCCAGTCGAGTGACGCCAGGCGGCTGCCCCATCAACCGGGCCCAGAACAGCTCCACGCTCCGCATCCTTGTCACGCCCCGAAGGTGCGGATGCGCGAGCCACTGTCCATGGACCACAGACCACGCGAGCCCCACCCAGTCGATCTCCCGCACCGAACACCAGGCCGGTCCTGGCTCGGGGGGAATCCGACGCGCCGCCTCTCCCGACATCCGCACCGCCACGGGCAAGCCCCGCTCGAACCGGGTCGTCCCAGGCTCGACGAGGCCCCCCAGGGACAGCTCCCAGCTCCGGACATGCTTCGCGAGCAACGCGTCGATGCGCGTCGGGTCCGGAGCGGCGGAGCACTGGAGCACGATGAACTCGCCCAGGGGGTCGCCCACCTCCAGCAGCTGGTCCGCCATCACCAGCCGCGTGGATTCGTCCTCGGGGTTCGCATGGATACGAGGCAGCCACTGCTCCAGGATGCGGGCGCTTCGCGACTGCTCGTCGGCCTCGTTCATTGGTAGATGGGTGGCGCGGTACCGGTCAGCGGCCCGTTTCCACCCGCCTCCTTTCAAACCGTACGTGCGGTTTTCCCGCATACGGCTTAACGAGAGTGTTGTCGTGCAGCATGCACGGTTTCGGGTAACGAATCGTCCCACGCAATCGGTGGAGCCCCTGTCCCCAGAACCATTCCCGATTCCACTCGTGAGCCTGTCCGGCTCGCAGGTTCCTTCCCCTGCGCTTCACCATGAACTGGTGCAGCCGCCTGCACACGTAGGAGTCGAGCTGATTGAACTTCCGGGCTGCATTCCCGCTGCGGAAGTAGTTGCCCCACCCTCGCAGCACCGGATTCAGGTCGGCGATGATGACTCGCACGTCCTTCACCCCGTACCGCTGACGACTCGTCAGCTCCTTCACCCGGGCCCTCACCCGCTTCATGCTCCGCGCTGACGGCCATCTGTGCAGGTAGTAGCGCTTGAGGCCACGCTCCTCCAGCAGCTTGCCCGACATGCGTTGATGCAGGTGACAGCCCAGGAAGTCGAAGCCTTCCTTGCCCTCGGTGAGTTCCACTCGCCGCGTCTTCTCCGGATGCAGTCGTAGCTTCAGCCTCTCGAAGATGATTCGCACTCTTCGTTCAGCCTCCTCGACAGCTTCGCGGCTTTTGCACAGCACCACGAAGTCATCCGCGTAGCGCACCAGCTCGCCTACCCGCGCGCACTGCCGCTGCCACACGCTGTCGAAGACGTGCAGGTAGATGTTGGAGAGCAACGGAGAAACCACTCCGCCCTGCGGCGTCCCCGAGACCGTCTCGGAGTACCGGCCCTCTTCTACCACTCCCGCACTCAGCCACTGCCTCAGCAGCTTGAGCACCCTGCGGTCCGACACCCGTCGCTCCACCCGCTCCATCAGCAGCTCATGCTCGATGCTGCCGAAGTAATCGCGGATATCCGCGTCGAGCACGTGGCGACATCCGGCATTGACTACCTCCCGGATGCGCTCCAGGGCCTGCAACGCGCTTCGGCGAGGCCGGAAGCCATACGAGGACGGCAGGAAGTCCGCCTCGAATACCGGCTCCAGCACCAACTTCACCGCCATCTGCACGATGCGGTCCTTCACCGTCGGAATGCCCAGCGGCCTTCGCTTCCCGTCCGCCTTGGGGATGTACCGCCTCAGTACCGCGGGCGGCCTGTACGCTCCTGCTCGCAGCACCTCGCCCAGCTCCTCTACCAGCCGCTGCGCGCCGTACCGCTCCACCGCCGCCAGCGTGACTCCATCCACGCCAGCCGCGCCCTTGTTGCGTCGAACCCGCTCCCACGCTTCCCACAGGACGTCACTCCGGTGGACTCGGTCATACAGCGCATGGAAACGGCGCTCCTTGCACCGCTTGGCTGCCACGAAGAGCTTGCGCTGGAGTCGTCGAACTTTGTCGGTGGACTCTGGTCCACCGGGGAGATTGGAGCCGCCGTGGCGGCTCATGCCCTCGCTCTTACCTCCCACCCAAGCACCACTCAAGCAGGGGCCCTTCCCTCCGGGCGCGTTGTCCTGCACGCCCCTCATCGGTACTACGGCCCCCTCGGACTCCCGCTGCACTCCCCTCGCTTTCGCCTTCGGCTTATACGCGGGGCCCTGCCGCGACGACGGCTGCGCAGTCGGGTCTCTCCTGTTCCCCACCACTCCTTGAACACGTGCCGCGCCCCATACCCCGGGGAGTTCCGCTGCTTCACACCCGGACTCGTCCGCAGCGGACCTGGCCTTCACCGTGACATGCTCGGCTCGGCTCTCCCATTGTGTCTCTGTCGAGGCGGCAGGCTTCACTTCATGTTGCGGCCCGTGCTCTTGCTCCCTCCCTGTCGGAGGCTTTTGACGCCCCGCTGTGGCCTGCCGCCTCTCGGCGACCGGCTGGGGCCTGCTACCGGGCACTCCGGTGTCTACCCGGACGGGACTCTCACCCGCAGGTCTGGTGGAGCATGGACGTGCTCCTCTTTCTCGTCCTTCAGGACGCACCACGTCACCAGCCTATCGCAATCCGACAGCCCCGCCGCCCGTGGGGACGGCGGGACCGAAAAGCCCGACTACGGAACCGCGCTCACGTCGACGTCGATGATGCGCGGCTCCTCGGAGCCGTTGGGCCCCGTCACGCCGACGGTCCCGGCGCCCACTTCGAGCGTCAGCGTCCACTCACCGGTCGACAGCTGGGTGGGGACATACTTCCAGAAGAGGCGCACGTTCCCCGCGGTCTCCCCTTCCGCCAGCAGGGCCTCCCGGGCGCGTTGCTCGATCTCCGCGGTGGACAGGCGCGTGCGGAGCAGATGCCCCGTGCGGGCCAGCGGAGGCCAGGTGATGAGCGCGCGCTGGAAGGTGCCATCCACGCCGTGCGTCACCACCGCGCGGTGGCCCTCCACGCGGATGCCATTGATGGCGCGCACGACGAAGGTCTTGTGGCGGTGGAGGACAGGCGAGGTCTCCACGCCCTCCTCACGATGCTGGACGAAGGTCTTCCGCTGGAACACGGGCCCCATCTCCGCCGTGGGGATGCCCCAGCGCTGCAGGCGGGCCAGGGCCGTTCGCTGCAACACCGCGGGGTCCTGCGGCGTCGCCGGCCCGCTGCCCAGGTTGTTGAGCACCAGGACCTGGCCCTCGGCGGGGTCGCTCTCCAGCCGCCAGGTGCGGGACTCCCTGTCCCTGCGCGTGCCGAAGGCCTCCACGTCCGAGAAGGCCTCGGTCGAGCCCACCAGCAACCCTTGCAGCGACGCGTCCGTGAACGCGCTCTGGGTCAACAGGGTGGTGGGCAGGGCCCCCGAGGGAGGCGTGGCGATGCGGGTGGAGTCGAAGACGAAGCCGAGGGTCGCGGGCGCCACGTGGGTGTCGAGCTCCGCGGGGTCGACGGGCGCGCCGCTGTCGCAGCCGAGCGCGGCGGCGAGCGGGAGGGCGGTCAAAAGACGGATGAATGGAGTCTTCATGGCGTGGAGGTCTTTCCGGGCAAGGGCCTGGCGGGAGGTCACTGCGAGGGCAGCTTCATGCCGTTGTCGGGGTCGCACTCGTAGACGCCGTAGTAGGAGGAGCGGACCTTGGGGCCGGTGTTGTGGCGGTCCGTCCAGCCTCCGGACTCGTACATCTTGAAGCGCTTGGCCTCGGTCTCCCCGAAGACGATGGACACCGGGCAGTCGTCGTTGTTCTTGCCGTAATCGTGGTCGTAGAACTCGTCGATCCAGTTCTCGCCCACGCCGGTGCTGCGCGACTGGGAGACGTAGCGCCGCACGTAGCGCTTCACGAAGTTGCCGCACGATGAGTCCCCGTGGAACGCGTTCCACACGGTGAAGCTGCTGCTCGTCGGCGCGAGCCCGTTGTACCCGCCCGCCTTCCAGACCTCGAAGTCACCGGACTGGCACGCCTTCACGACGGCGATGTTCAGCTTGGTGTTGCCCAGGCGCATGTCGTTGGTGATGGCCGCGCAGCCATCCACGTTGCTGCCCATCACCAGCCAGCTCTGGTTGTAGCCCAGGTTGTGGCCACCGTGCGTATGCACGAAGACGACGTCGGCGTCGTCGACGCCCGCGTTGGCCCGGTCGTCCTCACCGTTCGGCGAGGAGACCAGCGCGGCGTCCCTCCAGAGGTTGGCGCGCGCGCTCCCGTTGTTGAGGGTGCGGACGTCCGACCACTTGCCGCTGTTCTTCAGCGAGGTGAAGTAGCCGGCGAACTCGGCCGCCGACTTCGTGTGGACCTTGTGGGTCTTGGCCTCGCACAGGCCGCTCGACGCGCTGCCGAACTCGGCGATGCCGTAGACATGGGTCTCGTTGGCCAAGGCCGCCGAGGGCAGCAGCAGCGCCCCCACGAGGGCCTTGCTCGTCCAATTCCGGGTGTGCTTTCGAGGTTTCATCGTCCAGGTCTCCCCCCATGCGGGGCATGAGTGACTGGGGCCGGGAGGCGCGCGATTCGGCGGCGCGCCAGTTCCGGCCTCGGCTCCTCAACGAAAATCCCGGCGAAATCCCCTCACCCACCGCGCACGGCCCCCGAGCCTCGCTTCACACGCGCGGCGAGGAGGTCATTGGATCGACCGCCTCGCCACGCTTCGTCAGCGACTACCAGCTCGTGTCGTAGCCGACGCCCGTCCTGAGGGACAGGGAGGTCTCATCGCAGCGGTGGTCGATGTTGCCATTCGCATCGTAGTCGCACTCATAGATGCCAGTCCCGATGTAATAGCTGTGGCCGCCAGCCTGCAGGGTGGTGCTGAGGTTGCTCCGCACCACCTGGTTGTACTTGTAGTTGTAGAACGTGGATTGATAGTTCAGCTGGATGGCGGAACCCAGGTTGACGGGGATGCTGCGCGCGCGGTCGGCCCAGAAGGTGGCGTAGTAGGCCGTCTCCACGTGGACATAATAGGTGTCCTGATACCGCGCGGTTTCGACCGCCTCGAGGGTGACGAAGGGCGCCGCGAGCAGCGCGTCGCGGTGGCTGTCGACGGAGGCGCCGCTCCTCTGCTCCGGCGCGCCGGCCGTCTCCGGATTCTGGGCATCGATTTCCGGCTGGCAGGCAAACATCAGGGGGGACAGCGCGAGCACTGCGGCAAGGAAGGTACGGTTCATGGGTTCGAGGTGTGACGTTGAATGACAGTCATTGGGCCGGACGGGCCGGCTCGGTTTGAATGAACAGACGAGGGGAACAACCCTGCGGAAAAGACCGTGAGTTCCTCCTTTCAACGAGAGTTCAACCGCCCTGGACATCCATGTGGCGGGGCCTGACCGCTCAGCGCGAGCGCCCCTTCTTCGCCGGCCCCGTCGTCGGCTTCAGCCGCCCGAGCGCCTCGCGGGCCTCGTCACACCAGCGCAGGTGCGCCTCCAGCCCGATCAGTCCCGCGCGAATCGACAGGTGCTCGTAGGCGAACTCCGGG
The DNA here is from genome assembly GCF_059738865.1 of Myxococcus sp. MH1. NCBI lineage: Bacteria > Pseudomonadati > Myxococcota > Myxococcia > Myxococcales > Myxococcaceae > Myxococcus > Myxococcus sp. MH1. The sequence goes on from NZ_AP026947.1 coordinate 6,261,643, forward strand.
TCGTCCTTCCGGGCGGGGCGGACCTCCCCGTCGATGAGGCGCAGCACCGCCAGCAGTGATTCCGCCTCGGCGCGGCTGCGCTCCACCTGCGCCAGCGAGTCCGCGGGTCCCACCTGGGCCCCGAAGAAGAGCTTGAGCAACAGCTCATTGCGCTCGACGTGGGGGAGCACCGGCCGCCGCAGCCAGTCCGCGAGCGCCTTCCGCCCCGCGGCCGTCACCCGGTACACCTTACGGACCCGGTCGCCCGACGAGCCGTCCTCCGGGTCGAGCTTCACCAGCCGCTCCTCCGCCATCCGCGCCAGCGTCGGGTACAGGTTGCCGTAGCTCTCCTGCCAGAAGTGCCCCACCGAATGCTCGATGGCGCTTCGCAGGTCATACCCACTCATCGGCCTCCGGCACAGCATCCCCAGGATGGCGAACCGACAGGTGCTCTCCCGCGCCATGACTGCCTCCTCCACCCAGACATATCAGACTGATATATCCGGCCGCCAGTCCCATGGCGGTGCGAGCGTCAGGTGTGGCGCGCGGGCCACAAGCTGGGGTGGACACTCCCCCGCTTCAACCAGACACAGGCGTTGAGAGGCATCCCCTGCCCACTCGGAGCGCCCGCGCGCGCGCCCATGGCATATGACTTGCGAAGGGGCCGCGCATGCCCCACCGAAAGCTCCCCCCTCCAGGGCTGGCCGCCGCGCGAGACGCGCGCACGCTGCTGTGGCTTCTACCGTTCCTTGTCTGGCTGGGCTGCTCCGGCAGCAGCTCGTCCGGAGGGCCGACTCCGAATGGCGAGGACGCTGGCTGCGTCGAGCCCCCGCCCGAGGAAGGCTCCGACGCGGGTGTGCCGGCCGACGTGCTCATCCCCAGCCGCCTGCTGCGGCGCAGCGCGCTGGCGCTGAGGGGCGAGCCTCCGACAGATGAGGAGTACGCCGCGCTGGAGGCCGCCGGGAGCGAGGCGGCGCAACGCGCCTACGTCTCGGCCTTCGTGGACACCACGCTCCAGGACCCTGCCTTCTATCGGACGCTGTTCGAGACCGCGCGCGACTGGTTCAACATCCCGCCCGTGGGGCCGACGGCGGATCCTCCGGAGTATGGCCTGCAACAGCAGCGCTCCATCGTCCGGTGCCCGGATGGCACCCCGAAGGCCGGCGCGTGGAAGTACTTCCGCGACGACAAGGATGCCTGTCTTGGCCTGAAGCCAGATGGCTCGCCCGCGGAGGAGCGCTCGCTCGAGGCGTGGTGGGCCCCGGGCGCGACGACGGTGCTGGTGGGCTTCGCGGCGAGCGTGTCACCCACGGGGCAGACCTACGACGCGAGCGGCTTCCCGGTGACGGTGAACTGCGCCACCGCGGGCCCCATCGCGAACTGTGGCTGCGGGCCCGCCGCCGTCCGCTGTCACGCCGACACGGGCAGCTATCCGGGCTGGGAGGACTACGGACTCCACAGCCCTCAAGGGCAGCGGCGGCTCGTCGCCGAGGAGCCCGCGCGGCTGTTCGCGCACCTCGGCTGGCATGACCGGCCGATGACCGACCTCATCCTCGGCGACTACTCCGTGGGACCCACGCGCCTGCAGGCCGCCTATGTCATGCAAGGCCTCGCCGGTGAGCTGACGTATCTGCTCGAGGACGACTCCTGGTGGAGACCCTCGCGCTTCGCCAGCGCGCCAGTCGACCCCCTCCACCGCCAAGGCGACCCGACAGCCTGGCGCGAGTACTCCGTGCCGGCCCGCAACCCCTTCTTCCTGGAGGAGCGAGACTACCGCTACGACCCCCGCACGCAGACCGCCGCGATGAAGGGCATCCCCGCCGCGGGCATGCTCACCAGCCTCGGCTTCCTCAGCGCCTATCCTCGTGAGCGGGTGCGCGGCGCGCGGGCGCTGGAGATGCTGGCCTGCGAGGAGCTCTCCCCTCCGCAGGGCCAGACGTTCAACGAGTACAAGCGGGACCCGGGCACGGAGGGGCCCTGCCAGCATTGCCACCGCCGGGTGGACCCCGCGGCGATCCACTTCAAGCGCTTCGCGAAGATGGGGCACGGCTTCGAGGGCCATGGCGCGACGTACCCGATGCCGGGCGTGGGCAAGGTGTGGCACTGGCCCGCGCGCTGGCGCACCGGCGAGTACCCCTATCACTCGGACCCGTTCAGCCACTGGAACCGGTGGTACATGCCGGACACGCTGCTGACGCCCGTGACCCAGGCCCAGGCTGACGCGAATCCGGAGGCCGTCTTCATCGACTTCCTCCCGGCGGAGCAGAACCTGCTGGGCCAGACGAGCGATGGGACGGTGGGGCCGCTGGGCTTCGCCAAGCTCATCGTCGCCTCGGGCTCGTTCGACCGGTGTGTCGTGCGTCGCCTGCACGCGCAGGTGATGGGGCGGGACATCGACCCGGCGAAGGAGGCGGGCTACCTGGAGGACCAGGTGGCGCGCTTCATCGCCGGGGGCCGCAAGGCCCGCCCGTACATCAAGACACTCACGCAGTCGGACCTCTTCCAGAGGGGGCGCTGACATGAACCGCTACGCATGGCTCCTCGTGCTTCCCTGGATCGCCGCCTGCTCCTCGGAGGTGACTCCATCCACCACCCGCGCGCAGGAGCAGTCGGCCTGCGGTACGCCAGCGACCTCGGAGACCCTCCGCGTCATGGAGGGCCTCAAGCCCCACTGCGAGGGCTGCCACGCACAGGGCGCGCGCGGATACTTCGCCTCGGTGGAGGCCTTCCAGGGTCTGCTCGTCGCGGACGTGCGGCTGGTGAAGGCGGGCGACCCCGACGGGAGCGAGCTGCTGCGGCTGCTGGAGGGCCGGGGCACCGGCGCCTTCAAGCAGATGCCCATCGGCCAGAAGACCTACGCGCAGCTCGTGTCGGAGGGCACCGCGAAGCTCCCCGTGGAGGCGGTGCGCGCCTGGATTCAAGGGCTCGGCACGCAGCAGCGCGATGCCCGACCCGACCGCGACGCCCCGCGAATCACCCGCATGAGCGCGGACCAGATACAGCGCGCGCTCTACCAACAGCTCGGGTTGAGGTACGACGACTTCTTCGTCAACGCGAAGGAGTTCGGCTTCGACATGGCGGAGTCACGAGGCGAGGAATACCTCCCGCTGCAGTCGCCGGACGCCATCCCCTCCCCTCGTCAGTACATCAGCGGCGAGCGCTACCATGGGCTGGGGGGAGGCTCGGTGATGAACCAGGTCTCCGCGGACCGGACCCCTTCGCCCACGCTGGCCCTGACGCTGACACAGGTCTCCCAGCGCTGGTGCCGCAAGGCCCTGGCCAGGCCCGACAACACGGCGCTGTTCCCGAAGGGCGCGGCGCGCTCGGCGGACCCGGCCGAGGTCAAGGCCACGCTGAAGCGCTGGTCGCTCCACTTCCTGGGAGAGCGCTTCACCGACGCGCAGGTGGACGAGCTGTACACGGACGTCTTCGTGGCGCTCGCGACGCCGACCGACACCGAGCCCGCCTACGTGGGCGTCTGCTCGTACTTCATCCGCCACCCGCACTGGGTTTTCTACTGAGGCCCGCCATGAAGCTCTCGCGTCGCAATCTCTTTCAAGCGGCCTTCGGGGCCGCGCAGGTCGGGCTGCTGGCACGGTATGGCCTGCCGTCGGCGATGGCGCAGTCAGCGTCGGGCCGGCCCACGAAGATGCTGGCCATCTGGCTGGTGGGCGGACTGCATTGGGAGTCCTTCTTCGCGCCGATGACCCGCGCGGGCATCCAGAAGTTCATCCCGCCCGCGCAGGGAGGCAACCAAGCCTACGGGTACAACCCCGAGCAGGTGGAGCACCTGGACCGCTCGCCAGTGGACCTGATGTCCCCTGGGCCCTCGCGCAAGCTGCGCGTGCCCGTCTACTGGAACTGGGCCAATCCCGCGGACAGGAACGGGAACAACCCCGTCGTCGGCAACGCCCAGGTGTATCGCCCGGAGGGCTACGTGTGGGCCAACCCGGCGTACAAGCTCTACGAGAAGGCCGCGCTGCTGGTGGGCGCGGACCAGGGGACGGCGGCGCACGCCAGCGGCCTCATCGCGAGCATGTCCGGTGTCGCCGGCTCCACCTTCCGGGCGCCGTCCGTGCAGGCTGTCGTGGCCAACGCGATGGCCTCACGCTTCCCGGACCGCCCCCTGCCCAACGTCGCCCTGGGTGGGCCGCTGCCGATGGCGCTCGGACTGCCCGCGCTGGCGAACCCGACGCTGCTCTCCTCGAGCGCGACGGTGGAACCCACGCTCTCCGACCGGCGAGACGGCACGTGGCACGGCCTGCGCGCGAGGAAGAACGAGCCGGAGCTCGCCTTCGACGGCACGCCGATGCCCGGCACGGTGCCCGCGACGGCCGTGGACGCGGCCCTGCTCAAGGCGGTGCGCCGCGAGCGAGGCATGTCCAGCGCCGGGACGGACGGGTACCTGGAGCAGCTCTACGACACGTACAAGGGCGCCAGTCGCACGATTCGCCGGGACATGCTGTCGGTGCTGGAGAAGACGCCCGCCTGGGAGAAGCTCAAGGCCGACCCCGCGTATCCCGAGGACTGGATGGCCTGCACCGGCTATGCGGATGCCTGCGGGACGATGCCGTCGATGGGTGACTATGCGTTCGCGCTCCAGTTGCTGAAGTCAGACCTGGTGTCGACCGTCACCTTGCGGGCCACGAGCATCGAGGGCTTCACCTTCGACTCCCACTTCGTCAGCGGGCAGATCGTCCATGCCCAGTACCTGCGCATCGCCATGGAGATGGTGGGGCGCATGTGCCTGGAGATGAGCCTGACACCGAGCCGCTCGGACCCGTCGCGGTCGCTGCTGGATGAGACGCTCGTGTATGTCTACAGCGACTTCGGGCGGACGTTCCCCAAGGTGGGCAGCGACCACCACCCCGCGACGTGCGCCCTGCTGGTGGGCGGCGGCATCCAGGGGAACCAGATGCTCGGCGGCTACGACGAGCGGATGGAGGGCTCGCCCATGGGCATTCCGGTGCGGCTCGTCGAGGAGTCCGGGGACGTCGTGACGCGGACGCCGAACTCGCAGGACGTGGCGGCGACGGTGCTGCGCGCCTATGGGCTCCAGCCCGGCAAGGACTTCTTCATCCCGGGTGGCTACGGCGTCTTCGACGGCGTCGTGAGGAGCTGAGTCAGCACCGCGGTGCCCCCTACAGGACTGGACACAGATGCGCCCTTCTTTGCTCGTTCGAAGCCTTGTCCTCGGAGTGTTGCTGCTGGGCGTGACTGGCTGTTCCGGCGGTACCGCGACTCCGCCGGATGGCGGCGGAGTCCTCGCGGATGGGGGAACCGACGCCGGTGCCAGCGCGTGCGCGACGAAGCGAGAGCGGCCCGCCGCGCCCACCGAGCTCGTCGCGGCGAACGTCTCCTCCTTCGAGGTCTCGCTGACGTGGGCGCCGTCGACGACGGCCTCGGTCCAGCGCTACCGCGTGCTGCTGGGTGCGGGCCAGGTCGGATTGGTCGAGCGGCCGTCCCTCGCCCACCGCCCGGTCGTCCCGGGCGAGACGTACACGTACACCGTGACGGCGCTCACCGATGATGGGGCAGAGAGTCTTCCGTCCAATCCAGTGACGGTGACGATTCCGACCCCACCGCCGGATGCGCTCTCCGGGCTGGCGCCGGGGCACTGGTATGAGTTCCCGAGCTCGAACCTGCGGGCGGCGGCCCTGTCCCCCGCGCTGCATCCGTGGCTCGGCTGGGGCGAGGGCATCAGCGGAATCATTAACGACTGGTCGAGTGGTGCCCTCGACACCCAACGCGACCGGCTCTACATCACCGGCGGCGGGCACAACGGTTACTACGGCAACGAAGTCTACGGCTTCGACTTGCGGACCGGCGCGTGGGTCCGCCTGACGGCCCCGGACCCGGTCAGCCCTGGAGCGGAGTGTCCCGACCGGGCGCTGGGCGTCAACTGCGCCATCCACACCTACGATGGGCTCGAGTACCTGCCTCCACCCTTCGACCGGTTTCTCGCGCTGGGCTGGGATGGCTGGCCGCAGACGGCGCTCGACCTCGACACCCAGCGCTGGGAGAACCACCCCGAGCTGCCACAGCTCGGAACACGCACCGGCGCCAATTCCGCCTACGACCCCAACACCCGCGTCCTCTGGTACCACTCCGGCGCGGAGGCGGTGTCGGTCTGGGAGCCCGCCACCGGCAAGTGGACGATTCGAAGCGAGTCGAACCAGCTGGGCTATTACAAGAACGCGGTCGTCGACCCTCGGCGCAAGCTGTACGTCGAGGTCGGGCAGGGCTCCACCGACACGTGGACCATCGACGCGCTGGGGAAGTTCGTTCCGAAGCGCACGCGGCTCGCGACCACGGGCGCGCGGGAGATTGAAGACGTGGGGAACCCCGGCGTCGACTACGACCCGGTGACCGACCAGCTCGTGGCCTGGAACGGTGGCGGGGACATCTACACGCTGAACCTCGACACCCGCGTCTGGACGAAGCGTGCGGCGCTGGGCACGGTGGTGCCGGGAGCGGCCAACATGAACGGGACGTTCGGGCGGTTCCGCTACGTGCCGAGCCTGAATGTCTTCGTGGTGGTCAACACCGTCGACACCCATGTCTTCGTGTACCGGCTCGACGCGCGCCCCGCGCGACTGCTGCGGCGCATCGACGTGACGGCGCCCGCCACGAAGGTCGAGACGAACTCGGCCGGCAAGCTGGGGGTGACGGCGGTGTTCCAGGATGGGACCTCGGTCGTCCCCACTTCGGGAATCACGTTCAGCTCGCTCGACCCGGAGGTGGCGACCCTGGATGCGGATGGCACCTTCCGGGCCATCAACCCGGGCCGGGCCCGGCTGCAGGCGAGCTACACCGACCCGCTCACCCGGCGCGGGCTGGTGGGCGCGCTGGTGCTCGAAGTGGTGTCGATGACGGGCGACGTCGTGCTCGATGCGTTGACGATTCAGCCCTCGTCGACGCTCAAGGTGGCTCGCGGAGGGACGGCGGTCCTCACGGCCGTCGGCGCCTACCATCGCGGCGCCGACCACTTCACCCGCGACGTCACCTGCGAGGCCACCTGGAGCTCCGACGGCGCGTCGATCGCCACGGTGGCCAACGGCACGGTCAGGGGCGTATCGGAGGGAACCACGACGCTCCACGCGAAGGTGGGGACGGTGGAGGCACAGGCGACCCTCGAGGTCATCCCGCGCGCGACCCAGGACCTGGTCGCGCTGAACTTCCAGCCTTCCGGCGCGCCGATGGTGACGGGCTGGGCGGTGGCGGACGACTCCGCCTTCAATGCGAGCCGCGGTTGGGGCTGGCAGGACGCGGTCGGGCTCCAGACCCGAGGCGACCGCAAAGGCACCCAGGACGCGCGCCTCGCCAGCTTCGTGCAGACGTCGCAGGCCGGAGCGAGGTTCCGGCTCCAGGTTCCCGACGGGCGGTACCACGTGGCGGTGTCCGTGGGAGACAACACCTTCGGCGTGGGCCTCGCGAGCGTGGAGCAGGCGGGCGCGAGCATCGTCTACGGCGTCGGCACGGGGAACACCGCGGGAGCCGGCCTCGTCGAAGCCACGGGTGGCGAGGGCCTCGTCTTCGACGTCGTGGGGCCCATCAACTGGCTCGCGGTGATGCGGGTCAACGGCATGGACTTCGACGCGGTGCTCGCCGCCGCGAAGACCTGGTAGAGGCCGAGGCGCTGGCGGCGGAGAGCCGCGCCACCCTCCCAGGCCCACGATTTGATTTCATTGGCCTCGGCCCTCCCTGCCATCCTCTCTTCGACTCGATTCCGCGGCAGCCGAGGGTGTCCATCCGCGAGCGGTGTCCGGAATGCTCGATGCGGCGACTCCGACCAGCCGCTCGGCTACCTGTCCCTCCCTCTCGGCTGAAGCGAGTCCCTCGCACGTCGCCGCGAGCACAGGCGGAACCAGGTCGAGGCATCGGTTGAAGGGGATGCCCCGTCGCTGAAATTCATCCTTGTTGCCCTCCCCCGGGCGGATGGCCCGAGGCGCCGCACGGCCCCCACCTTCGCGGAGTCACGGAACGGGAGGGCCCATGCGACGCACGTGGACGATGGTCCTGGGGAGCGCAATCCTGGCGGGTGCACTTCATGCGGGATGTGGACCCGTTCGGGAGGAAGGGGAGACGACGATTCGAGAGAAGCCGAGCGCGGTAGAGGAGTCCCCTCTCGCGAACAGGCATGCGCCGAACAAGGCGTTCCAGGCGGCGCCGCTGGCCCGCAGTGGTGCGGCGGTCGCCTCGGGTGGTGGCAAATACCTCGCGGTCTGGGGAGATATTCGCCAGGGAGGCATCTACGGCACCCGGGTGGCGAGGGACGGCACCGTGCTGGACCCCGAAGGCATCCGCATCAACGTGGGGACGTCGAGGGGCCGCGCCCCCGCCATCGCCTTTGATGGCACCCACTTCTTCGTCGTCTGGGAGACGGGCAGTGGCATCGAAGGCATCCGCGTCGGGACGAACGGTACAGTGAAGGGGAAGGTCTTCTCCGTCATCAGCTCGGGTGAGACCTTCGGCCCCGTCCGCATCGCATGCTCCCCTCAGGCCTGCCTGGTGACCTTCACGGTCATCGGCACGGATGAGTCCGTCATCCATTTCAAGCGGGTGAGCCGTGAGGGCGTCGTCCAGCCCTCTCCGGACGAGACCGTGAGCCAGGGGTTCGCCTTCGCCTTCGACAGCGCCGTCACCTGGAACCCCAGCACGCAGCAGTTCCTCGTCGTCTGGTCCGACGCCCGTGGTGACACGGAGGACGAGAACGACATCTACGGCAACAGGGTGAGCGAGAGCGGTATCATCCTCGACGGAACCGGGTTCGCCATCTCCACGTCTCCAGGGCTCCAGGTGACTCCGGACGTGGCGTGGACCGGGCGCAGGTTCCAGGTCGTCTGGTCCGACCTCGAGGGGATGGACGCCAACATCCGCGGTGCGCTCGTGCGCCGGGATGGCTCGGTCGAGACTCCCGCGGGCTTCGACGTCTCCGTGGCTCCAGGACAACAGCGGGACCCTCGGCTGGCCCACCACGGCTCGAAGTCCCTCGTCGTCTGGGATGACACGCGTGAAGGCTCGCACCGTGTCTGGGGGACGCGCCTCGGCGAGGATGGCTCGACGTGGGACCCAGCGGGCTTCCCTGTCTCGGGAAATGACACTTCACAGGCCTTCGGACCGGCGGTCGCCTACGGAGGCAACCGCTTCCTCGCGATATACGGCGCGGGGGAGAGCTCGACGCCTGGCCTGCCCCACTTCGTGCTGGGGACTCGGGTGGGCCACGATGCCGAGATCGAGGATTCGCCCGCCCTGCCGCTCACCCTCGAGCCAAGGCCCGGCATGAGGAAGCTTCCATGACGAGTAGCCCGGCGCCGACAGCGAGCGCCGTCGATGCCATTCATCTCGATACACGGGTTGGACTCCAGAACAGGACAGCGAGCCATGATGAAGCCCTTGGGTGCCCTTCTCCTCCCGTTGGGCCTGCTGGTGGGCTGCGCGCCGTCGATGGCCGACGAGGCCGAGCCATCCAGTGAGAGCCTGGAGGTGGCGGCGCTCAGCCGTCGTGAGTGGGCGCCCTGTGGCTTCACGCCCCGCAGGCTGAGGAATCTCGGCTCGGCGCGCGTCTACGCCTACGACCTCGTCCACGGGGATGGCGTTCTCTTCTTCGCCGCGAGCGATGGCGTCCATGGCACCGAGCTCTGGATGAGCAGCGGTACCGAGGGCGCGGGCACGGTGATGGTGCGAGACATCGCGCGAGGGCTGGAGAGCTCGGGGCCCACGGAGCTCACGATGGTGGGGGACCGGCTCTTCTTCGTCGCGGATGACGACGTGCGAGGTCGCGCCTTGTGGACGAGCGATGGCACCGAGGCGGGCACCGTCCTGGTGAAGCGGGTGCTCCCCATCGATGCAAGCTTCGGTGAGGGCCAGACGTTGGTGGCCTACAAGAACCGGCTCTACTTCTCCTCGGTCGTTCCAGATGGCACGGATGGGTACGAGTTGTGGACGAGCGATGGCACCGAGGCGGGCACCTATCGCGTGAAGGACATCGCTCCCGGACAGGCGAGCTCCTTCCCGCGCCGTTTCATCGTCCACGACGGATCTCTCTTCTTCGTCATCAGCATGGGGGATGAGAACTGGCTGGTACGCAGCGACGGCGGAACAAGCATCATTCCGATGCTCAAGGTCCACGACGGCACGCTCACGGAGGACGCGCTCATCTTTCGCATGAAGTCGGTAGGCAGGAAGCTCTTCTTCCTGGTGGACCTCAACGACGGCGGGGCTCACCTCTACGTCACCGAGGGCACGGCTTCGAGCACGCGCAACCTCCGCTTCTTCCCAGGGAGAGTTCCCCACGACCTGGTGGCGCTTCACGGCAAGCTGTACTTCAGCGCGGGCTCGGGCCTGCCCGAGGGTGAGGAGCTCTGGGTCAGCGACGGCACGACAGAGGGCACGCGGCGGGTGAAAGACGTGCGCCCGGGTGCAGTTGGGTCGGAGCCCACCGCCCTGGCGGTCGCCGGAGGGAGGCTCTATTTCGCCGCGGATGATGGCGCGCACGGGCGCGAGTTGTGGATGAGCGACGGCACGGCCTCCGGCACGAGGCTGTTCAAGGACATCGTGCCCGGAGCCCAGGGGGCCGCTCCCGCGAGCGTGACGGCCCTTCAGGACTGGCTGTTCTTCAGCGCGACGACGCCAGGACGTGGGGCCGAACCCTGGGTGAGTGACGGCACGACCTCTGGCACGCGGGCGCTCGACGAGGTCGCGCCAGGCCCGGCCTCCTCCTCCCCCCGCGACTTCATCCGCTCTGGCTGGGACGTGTTCTTCACCGCGGAGCAAAGCACCGGGCGCGAGTTGCATGCCCTGCCCTTCCGTCCCGACGCCCGCTGCACGAAGAAGCGCTAGCGCGAGGTAGCCCGCGCGCTCCCCTCGGTCCGAGTGGCAGACAGCCACAGCCGCGTCGCGACGGGTGTGCCTGACCGAGCTTCGCTCGCCGCGTCGGGAACGCTTGAGGCACGCACACAAGGAAGGTGGGGTCCTGTGGCGACACGGAGCGGAGCGCATCGGGGATGCGGCCTCCGGCGCGCCAGGCGATCCATCCATGACCTCAGGCCATGAGAGCGCCGAGATCGGCCGTCACCCGAACGCTACTTCGACGCGGGCGTGAGCAGACTGTTGAGCGTGTTGGCCACCGCGGCGCCCTGCGCGACGAAGGGCACGGGCAGCGCCGCGACGAACGCCGTGGAGGCATCGATGGCCGCGTGGGTCTTCTGCGCGGGCGTGGACGCGGGGTTGGTGAACACGCCATGCGCGTTGGAGGCGGAGGCCACCGCGTTCGCGATGTTCAACCCCGGCACGAACCGTCCCAGCGTCTTGCCGACGACCGTGGTGGGCATCGAGGTCAGCTCCACGCCCTTCTTCAGTTGCCCCACGGCCCTCACGCCGCTGTCGAACGTGTCCGCCACGCTGGCGATGTTGCCCACTGTCCCGGACACGCTGCCCACCTTCTCCAGCACCTGCTGCGGCGTCGTCACCGGCGCGGACGGCGCGCCCTTGTTGCCCGCGCTCTTGGCCGCGGTGGCCTCGAGCGCCACCACGTTCATCGTCCTGTCCAACGACTCCATGACCACAGCGCTCGTCTTCGGTCCGCTGACTCGAAACATGGTTTCTCTCCGTGGAGGCATGTGCTGCGTACAAAGGACTTATCGGAGGCGCGTCGAGCGAGTTTCGTCTGCCTTTACACTCCCCAGCGCTGATACGACATCCGACCGATGCGGACAGCCTTTACGACATCTGACCGATGCCACCGCCGTCGAATCGATGCCGCGACAGGCCCAGTCAGGCGATGATGGGGCGGCACCAGGAAGCAAGCGTCGGAGAGGAGACACAGGGGCATGGCCGCGAAGCGCGCAGCGAAGTCCACACGAGACGGCTCGACGGAGGTCACCGCGCTGATTGAGGAGCGAGCGCACCCTCTTCGCAAGGACATCGACCAGGTCCGGAAGATCATCCTCGGTGTCGACCCTTCCATCTCCGAGGCCGTGAAATGGAACTCCGCGAGCTTCCGCACCACCGAATTCTTCGCGACGGTGCACCTGCGCTCCGAGGACCGGGTGCAGCTCGTCTTCCACACCGGCGCGAAGGTGAAGCAGAGCGCGAAGCATGGCGTCGAGCTCGACGACCCGGAGGGACTCTGCCGCTGGCTCGCGAAGGACCGCTGCCTCGTCACGCTCGAGTCCGTGAAGGGCCAGCGCAAGGCGCTCGAAGCACTCGTGCGTCAGTGGATTCGACAGCTGGGGTGAATCGCGGACTGCGGGCCCTGGAGACCCAATGCCTATAGGGCTAGGGGCTCTACCCTGGAGTCCGCCTGACTTGGTTGGCTATTCGAAACAGCCGCGCGATCGACAGTCCCCATGAAACCTCGGACAAATTCACTGGACAGCTCAATACTCCGCATCAGGAGGAATCCAGAGCAAGGACAGAGTGCCACGCAGTGCAGGGATTACCTGACAATGCTCAACTATATCATATTCCCTCGACACCCCAAACCCATCCAACCAAGCCGTCGCAGGAACCGGCTCGGCAACATCCACAGGGCGCTTTCCTGCGAAATAGTCACTCGCGATCGAAAACTTCGAAAGCAGGCGCCCTCGCCGGATAAAATACCCAAAGTCTTCACCAGTCACAGCCCAGGACACCTTTCCGTCCTGAGCCAACACCACTGCACATCTTTCAGGTGAGAACCTCGAAAACCGAATGCTCGCCGCGACAAAACTAACTCCGAACTCTCTCTGCAGCACCTTGACAACATCAAAAGATGGCCTTCGCACATCGCATCGAACTGACCAAATTGCCCTTGGCATCAAGAACTCTGACGCAAACGCATTTGCCTCGCGCTCCGTGGAGGGCGCGTAAATCTCCCGCAACTGTGCATCATCCGACGTTTGAACAGAGTCACAGAGCTCAATCTGATTACGATCCGCGCCGTGGATTTCGTAATGACCGAACTCATGAGCGATAATAAACCGCCGCCTGGGCTGATACTCAACGGAACTGCTCACTGAAATTATGGCTCTGCCGGCAACACGAGTTGTGCGTCCGACACAGCCCCCAAGCGGCACATCACGAACAACAATACGCCGAAGCACCCATAGCAGGTCTGCAAGATCGTATCCCGCCGGGTGTGCCACCCCGAGTTCCGCAAGTACCTTGCGCGCGGCATGCTCTCCCCGCGCCAAGTCAGCATCGGCAACGCTCTTACTTTTCATTTTCCATTGCCAGCAACACTTCAATCTCTGCAGCAAGAGACTCAATATCCTCGTCAGTTGCAGTTTCGAAACTACGATGAAATGCCTGAGGACGACTGGCCGGAGGCAAGGATTGACCAGCCTTGTGAATAAACGAAATACTTTCCGCCCTACTTCTGACTGACCTTCCGCCCTCAAATCTCTTCAACATAGACAGGCGCTCATCCCGAGCTGTTCTCAGTGCATTCTGCAAGGCAAGCCCCTTGGCGGCTTCGACTAATGCCAAGGCTTTCTGTAGCCCCTTTGCCACGTCCATTCCTGCCGCTCGCACGATTCGCTTGGCCTCTACATCGTCCAGCACTATTGAATCACCAAGCTCATCCAGCCCGTCGACCAGCTTTTGATCATCATTCCGCGACTCTGTGTGACTCATCATGAGGCCACCTTTAGCTTGGCTGCGACCTCATCCAGCCGTCGGTGAAGTCGTTTGATGGCGTTATCGAACCGCTTGGCATCCAACCCCGTTTCTTCGATCAACTCCGCTCGTTTCACACAATTGTCCAACATCGCAGCCACAATTCTCTCCACCTCGAGATCTCCAGAGACAGCGCCGAGGACAGCTTCTGCTAGAAGCTTATATCGCTGCAGTGCAAGGAACTGCTGCTCTGGAGATGGAGTCTGCAGCATGGGGTCCATCGCGTCTCCGGACGCCTGTGCAGAATCGGCATCAATGGCCCTGACACGGTTCGAGAGCCCCTTGACTGCACTACTGGCTATGCTTCTCACGCTTTGAACGAGGAAGTCTTCAAGACTGATTTTCTCGTGGTCCCACGCTCGAGAGCCATCAATCAGACGGCGCAACGCTTCCTGGACTAAATCCTCCGCCTCCTGTCCTTCAGGCATCGTACCCGGGAGAGTCCACCGTTTGCGGCTCACGATCTGAACCGCACGAGCAGCCACTCGCTCGTAGATTAAGGGCAGCTCGGCTTCGAGCCGCTTGATGACCACAGGGCTGACACTCACCACTCCCCCCTCTCATGCTCCGGACCGACTTTTTTTCGCCGTGACGGCAAAAAAGGTCCAACCCGGAGCAATAGCAACTGAGCGGGACAGCACGCAATGGGTGCTCGCCCACCCCAACCACAGGAGGGATTACATTGAAAGGTGAGGTCGAAAACCACATCGTCACTCAGGCCCAACCCAATGACGCAGTGCCCCAGGAACTGAGGGAGCTTCTTCGAGGTAACGGGTACGTCCTGCAGGCCATGCAGGGCGAGGACTCCGTACCTGTGAGCACAGGGACAACGCCCCACATCAACGGCGTCCTTCTGGTCCGACGTGCGACTGGCGCAGACGTGCTTCTCGTCCTGATCTCGCCTGGCGCGAGCACAAAGGCACAGGTCAATCAAGAGATTGAGCGCGCGAAGAAGCAGGGGCTGCGCATCGTCGGAGTGTACGTAAATGGGGGGCAAGAATCAGACATTCCAACCGGCTTTCAGATGTACGGCGATGCACTGGTAGGCTGCCTGGCTGACCACGTGATTGATGCCATCTGCGGGAGGATCAACATCTGGCTCAAGCCAGACTGTGAGGCACCGGTGCCCGAACGGGATATCGAACACTACACCTGCGGGGAACCTGACCCCGAATGAAGCTCTTTGCCTATGTGGTCCGTCGAGACTACGGGTTCGCGCCGAACCCCTTCTTTGGCCAATGCACTCTTGCCACCTGCAAACCTAAGATTCGGAAGGGTGCTCATGTCGGAGACTGGATCGTTGGAACCGGCTCAACAGAATATGGACTGGGTGGACAGCTCGTCTACGCGATGCGAGTGGGCGAGACACTCACGTTCGAAAATTACTGGGAAGATTCTCGCTTCTGCCTGAAGCGTCCCAACATGCGCGGAAGCATCAAGCACGCGTTCGGCGACAACATTTATCATAGGTCCTCCCCTACCGAACACTGGCATCAGGAGAAGTCCCACCACAGTCACAGTAACGGCCAGACCAATCGAGCCAACATAGCGAACGACACTCAGGTCAATCGAGTGCTAGTGAGCGACTGGTTCGTCTACTTCGGCAAGGACGCCATCCCCATTCCGGACCGGTTTCGGCGCGGCAAAAGGGAAACTGTTGCCAGGCAGGGCCGGGGGCATTTGGTCAATTTCCGCTCCGGATTTGAAACGGAGTTTATCGAATGGGTCCTCTCCCTGGGCAAGTGTGGTATTGAGGGTGAGCCTGTGGAGTTCCGCAAGCATCTAGCCAGGACAGGGGGGAGCAATGAACTGGCTCGTCGAGTTCGCGGCCGCAGCAGAAAAAACCGATAATTTGAAAGGAAAACCTGAGCACAAAGAACTGCTGGCTGCCGGCCTATTGGGGGAGGTCGGGGGTGTGCTCGCAGAACTCAAGAAGCACAAGCGCGAGGGTCTCGCCTATCCGCTCTACGCGGAGAGACTGAGGGACGAGATTGGCGACACGCTATGGTACTTCACGCGGCTCGCAGACGTTAATGTACCAGACCTACTTTCGACGCTCGCGCTCAGCGCGCCTGGCGAAAGTAGCGAAAAGTCGGTTCTTCTCCTGGGCGCCGCAGCCGGCCGCGCACTCGAAGCCGTCCATCGCTCTAACTCGGACAGTCTGCGCGTAGCACTCGAGGAAACATGGCAGCACTTGCGAGCTGTCGCCACCTTTGCCAGCGTGGATATAGAAGAAGCATCTAGACAGAATCGGAAGAAGATCATCAGTCGCTGGCCCGCCACAAGACAGCCACACGCGCTCTTCGATGAGCAGAACCCAGCAGAAGAACAACTTCCCCGGCTCTTTACTATCGACTTCATCGAGCGAGGCGCCCCAGAGAGGCCCCAGGTCCTACTGCGCTACAGGGATGTCAACATTGGGGATCGTATTACCGACAACATCGCAGACCCGGACGGCTACCGATACCACGACATTTTCCACATCGCTTACGCGGTCTTCCTGGGCTGGTCACCGGTTCTCCGGTCGCTGCTGCGGTCCAAGCGCAAGAGCAACCGAGCCACCGACGAGAGCCAGGATGGAGCACGAGCCGCCATCATTGAGGAAGCCATCTCGGCTATCGTCTTTAGCCGCGCAAAGCGGGTGGCCTTTTTCAAGGATATTCAGCAGGTAGATTACGACTTGCTGAAGAGTATCCAGGAGTTCACTGTAGGCTACGAAGTCGCCGAACTCCCAGTGTGGCAGTGGGAGCAGGCGATTCTCGAGGGGTTCCGGGCATTCCGCTTCCTCAAGGATCAGAAAGGAGGCAGAGTGACCCTCCACCTCAATGCACGCGAACTCGTCGTGGAGCGGCTAAGGTAGGACGACTCATGCGTCGCCCCCTCCAGCAAGGCACACTCTTCTCTGCCGATCCTAGTCCCGGCGCAGGTCGTGATATTCGACTGCCGGGAGGCAAGATCTTACGTACCACTGCCGTATTTGATACCTACTGGCGCTTTGCAGCGGAGCGCCAAGAGATTTTCTTCCGGCGACTCTCCGGAGCCCCCCCTCCCTGGACCGAAGATTCGATTCTTCGCTCGTTCCGTTTCACCAACGTCTACCGAGCAGCAGACAGGGTGAGCCAGTATCTCATTCGGCGCGTTATCTATCAGGGTCCCCAGAAGGAAGAGGAGGTCTTCTTCCGCATACTTCTCTTTAAGCTCTTCAACCGCATCGAGACCTGGGAACTGCTTGAGAACCAACTAGGCCCGCTCACATGGGAGCACTTCGACTTCGAAAAAGCTGATGCAGTGCTTGGCACAGCTATCAAGGGAGGCGGCCGCCTCTACTCCGCTGCGTATATCATGCCCTCGCCACAGTTTGGGGCGCCCCGCAAGCACACAAATCACCTGGAATTGCTGCGCCGGATAATGATGGACCGAGCACCTCAAAAGGTGGCGTCCGCGCGTACACTGCGCGAGGTTTTCGAGTTGCTGCGGTCCTTCCCCTCACTCGGAGATTTCTTAGCGTTCCAGTTCACTATCGACCTGAACTACAGCGAACTTATTCAGTTTGAGGAATCCGAGTTCGTTGTCGCGGGTCCCGGCGCGCGCAGCGGAATTGCCAAGTGCTTTAGCAGCACCGGGGGGGCCGATGAGGCCGAGGTAATTCACGCAATGGCGAATATGGCCGCACAGGAGTTCGGCCAACTGGGACTCCACTTCCGGGACCTTTGGGGTAGGCAGCTACAACCCATCGATTGCCAGAACTTGTTCTGCGAGGTCGACAAATACTCGCGGGTGAGGCATCCGGAGGCCACTCCTGCGGGTGGGCGCACCCGTATCAAACAGCGGTACGAAGCTCGTCCGGCCCCCATCTCCCATTGGTATCCCCCCAAGTGGAGGTTGTTTCCAACGTGAGAGTTTGACAGCGGTGATCAGTCGCACGGAACCGAGTAGCCGCAATGAATGAACCAGCCCTCCGCATCTCGCTGAGAAACAGCTTCAGTGGCCTTCTGGACGTCGACCTTCAGCCTGCGGACCGTGCGTGCCACCAGCTTGCGAAGCAGGGCTTTCATCTTGCTCCAGCACAGCTCAATGGGATTGAGGTCTGGGCCGTAGGGCGGCAGGTACAGCACGTCTGCCCCCGCTGCTCGGATGGCCTCCTTCACGCCCGTGGCGTGGTGTGCCCCCAGGTTATCCATCACGACCAGGTCGCCGGGGCGTAGCGTCGGCACCCGATACTCACGGACGAACGTGAGGAAGACTGCACCCGAAGTGCCGCCCTCCACGGTCATGAGCGCTTCGACGCCATCCAGGGGCAGGGCGCCAATCATCGTGAGCACCTTGCCCCGGTTGCGCGGAACTCGGCCCACCCCTCGCACCCCGACGGGGGCCCACGCGTGCTCACGTATCATGCTGACGTGGCTGCCGGATTCGTCCAGGAAGACGAGGCGGCCTCCCTCAACGGCCTCGGTGGCCGCCAGGAACTCTTCGCGCTTTTGTTGCACGCTGGGCCGGTCTCGCTCGCTGGCCACCAGTCCCTTCTTCTTTCGCGAGTAGTCGAAGCCTCACCATCAGCCGACCCATGGTGGGGCGACTCACCGAGCGCCCAGCTCACGGCTGACCATGACGGCCAACTCCGCGAGGGTGGCGTCCGGGTGTGCATCCACGACGCCCTTCACCCTGGGCAGGTGCTCGTCAGGCCCCCGCTTGGGCATCCCGCCACCGTGGGGCCGCGGCTGAAGTCCACCCGTCTCTCGATTCAGTCGCAGCAACCGATTCACCGTGGCGCGGCCGACCTGAAACTGCTCGGCCAATTCCTCGTACGTCTTGCCGGTCGTCTCTCGCACCTTGAGGATACGGCGACGTAAGTCCTCGGAAATCGGTCGGGTCATCCCCCGAGCAGATCACGCCCGAAGGATCCGCTCAACCGAGCCCCGCTATGAGAACCATGCAGAAGTCGGTCGTGGCGACGTAGGGTTACGACAGTCACGCTCCGCCGCAGGACTGTCGCGTTGGAAGTTCGCGGCACGTCAGGCCCTCAAGGTCCAGCCGGCGCACAACATCCGCGAAGCGTTCTGTACCGATGACCATCGTTGCGAAGTTGCCCACACGGAACAGGTCCAACTCCAGGGGCAGCGATGCCGCGTCCAGGATGGGCTCATCCGGCATGCTGAAACCCTAACCCCCAGAAAGCGCGAAGTCCCAGCATGCGCCAGACCATACCCATCTGATCTGTCATGGCATTCGGTTGACTTCGCGCTCGTATGCGCTGACCGCCCTCAGTGCACCTCACCCAGATGGGCGTAGCTCTCGCTCTCTATCTGGATGGTGGTGTGGTCGATGCCGAACTTGTCGTACAGGTCGTGCTTCACGGCCGAGAGAATCTCGTCGTTGTTGCAGACCATCGGGTCCAGCACCACCAGGTGCGCGGACAGCGCGTACACGCCGCTGGAGATCGTCCACACGTGCAGGTCGTGCACCGCCGTGACGCCCGGCACGCGCAGCATCAGCTCGCGCACCTGCGGCATGTCCACGTGCGAGGGCACCGCCTCCATCAGCACGTCCACCGCGTCCCGCACCAGCCGCACCGCGCCCACCACGATGACCACCGAGATGACCGCGGAGATGATGGGGTCCACCACGAACCACCCCGTCAACGCCATGATGCCCGCGCCAATCAACACGCCCACCGAGGACAACGTGTCCCCCAGCACGTGAAGGAACGCGCCACGGACGTTCATCGAGTGTGTGCGATGCAAAAACCCCAAGGCCCCCAGGTTCGCCACCAGACCCACCGTGGCCACCAACGCCATCGGCTTCACGTCCACCGGCTGCGGCGAGTGGAAGCGCTCCCAGGCCTCGTAGAGAATGAACCCGGTGATGCCCAGCAACAGCACGCCGTTGAGCAGCGCGCTCAGGATCTCCATCCGGTAGTAGCCGTACGTCTTCTTCACGTCCGCCGGCTTGCCCGCGAACCACAGCGCCACCAGGCTCAGGGCCAGCGCGGACACGTCCGTCAACATGTGACCCGCGTCCGACATGAGGGCCAACGAGTGCGTCAGCCAGCCCCCCACCGCCTCCGCCAACGCGATGGTCGCCGTCAGCACCAGCGCGAAGATGAGCCGCCGACGGTCCTTGCGCCGCTCCTCCGCCAGGCCCCCCCGCTTGGGACCGTGCCCATGGCCGTGCCCATGCCCATGGTGGTGATGCCCATGGCCGTGGTCATGCCCGTGGTCGTGGTCATGCCCATGCCCCGCCCCGCCGCGTGTGTGAGTGGAGGTAGTCACGGGAGAGAGAAGTGAGGATACGGCCGGGTCCTGGGGTAAGAGAGGGGAGAAACGCGATTCCGACGGCCCGGTCCCTCCCCGGAGCGCGGGGCCGGACGGAGGTAGGGATGGACTTCGAGAAGCACCAGAGCCTGCACACCATCATCATGCTGAGAGATGTCATCCGCAAGTGGTGGCAGATGGAGCTCTCCTTCGCGGATCGCCACGGCGTGGTGCACGAGTGGCAGCGGGGGGACATCTCCCCGCCTCCCAACCCGTTCTGTCGCATCGCCCTGTTCTCGAGGGAGGGCCTGCGCCGCTGCAGCCAGTCCGTGCGCGTGCTCCACGAGAAGTTCCGCGGGAACAAGAAGCTGCGCCGCTCGCTCTTCCACGACTGCCACCTCAACTTCAGCATCGTGGGCGCCCCGCTCTACGTCGACAACGAGTACGCCGGCTGCCTCTTCGTCGAGGGCTTCTCCCGCCAGATGCTCAACGCGCGTGAGGTGGAGGTGCTGCGCTCACGCCTGCTCCAGTTCGCCCCGCCCTTCTCCGACCTGGACCGCGCCGATGAGCGCGTCCCCGTGCTCGACGGCGCGGAGCTGGCGAAGCTGTCCGACCTGCTCGAGTTCGCCGCGCTGGAGATCGCCAACCACGAGTCGGAGCTCGCCCGGCGCGAGGAGCAGCTGCCCCCGCCATCCCCCGAGGTGCAGGAGCGCTACCGGTTCGAGAAGATCATCGGCCGCTCCGGGCCGATGATGGAGGTCTTCCGGTTGATGGAGAAGGTGGCCAACTCCGACTCCACCGTGCTCATCAACGGCGAGTCGGGCACCGGCAAGGAGCTGGTCGCGCGCGCCATCCACCACAACGGCCCGCGCAAGGACCAGCCCTTCGTGGTGCAGAACTGCTCGGCCTTCAACGACAACCTGCTGGAGAGCGCCCTCTTCGGCCACACGCGCGGCGCCTTCACCGGCGCGCTGCGCGACAAGAAGGGCCTGTTCGAGGTCGCCGACGGCGGCACCTTCTTCCTCGACGAGGTGGGCGACATGTCCCCCGCCCTCCAGGTGAAGCTCCTGCGCGTGCTCCAGGAGGGCACCTTCCTCCCCGTGGGCGGCACGCACCACAAGGAGGTCAACGTCCGCGTCGTGGCCGCCACGCACAAGGACCTGGGCGAGCTGGTCAAGCGCGGCGAGTTCCGCGAGGACCTCTACTACCGCATCAACGTCATCCGCGTGCAGCTGCCCCCGCTGCGCGAGCGCCGCGATGACCTGCCCGTCCTCATCGACCACTTCCTGCGCAAGCACCACCGCGAGGGCCAGCGCACGCGAGGCCTGTCCCCGGAGGCGCTCGCCATCCTGGGCGCCTACGCGTGGCCGGGGAACATCCGCGAGCTGGAGAATGAGATCGAGCGGCTGCTCGTGCTCGGCGGAGACCTGGAGATGCTCCCCGCGGAGCTGCTCTCCAGCCGCATCCGCGACGCGGTGGTGCCTGGCGGTGGCCCCTTCATCCCGCCGCGCGCGCACGGCCGGCTGCACGAGGCGGTGGAGGCGCTGGAGCGGGAGATGATCCACCAGGGCCTCTTGCGCACGCGCAACAACAAGAGCCGGCTGGCGCGCGAGCTGGGCATCAGCCGCTCCAACCTCATCCTGAAGATCGCCCGCTACGGGCTGGACCGGGGCCTGCCCGAGGACGAAGAGGCCGAGGTGGAGGCATGAAGGCGGAGGCCGTCTACTTCCACCAGGACTACCTGCGCGTCCCCGACGGCGCCGACCTGTACTACCAGGTCACCGGCGACGGAGAGCCGGGCGTGGTGCTGTGCGACGGCCTGGGCTGTGACGGGTTCGCCTGGAAGTACCTGGCCCCGTACCTGTCGCGCCGCCACCGCGTGCTGCGCTGGCACTACCGCGGGCACGGCCGCTCGGGCATCCCCGAGGACCGCGAGCGCATCGGCATGCTCTACACCTGCGACGACCTGCAGCGGGTGATGGACGCGGCCGGGATGGAGAAGGCCGTGCTCTTCGGCCACTCCATGGGCGTGCAGGTGGCCCTGGAGTTCCACCGCCGCTACGCCAGCCGCGTCGCGGGGCTGGTGCTCATCTGCGGCAGCTACGGCAACCCGCTCGACACCTTCCACGACTCCAACGTGCTCAAGAAGCTCTTCCCGTCCCTGCGCCGGGTGGTGGAGCGCTTCCCCGAGCAGTCCGCGCGCCTCATCCACGCGGCCCTGCGCACGGAGCTGGCGGTGCAGCTGGCCATCTCCCTGGAGATGAACCGCGAGCGCATCGCGCGAAACGACCTGGCCCCCTACTTCGAGCACCTGGCCCGCATGGACCCGGTGGTGTTCGTGCGCACGCTGGACTCGCTGTCCGAGCACAGCGCGTGGGACCACCTGCTCCACGTGGACGTGCCCTCGCTCGTGGTGGCCGGAGGCCGGGACAAGTTCACCCCGGGGTGGCTGTCGCGGAAGATGGCCTCCCGCATCCCCGAGGCCGAGCTGGTCCTCATCCCCGACGGCACCCACACCGCCCCCCTGGAGGCCCCGGGGCTGGTCGAGGTCCGCGTCGAGCGCTTCCTCCGGGAGCGGCTGGGCGGGCCCTCCGCTGGCCGGCCCCTCGCTGCGTCCGTCCGGGCCCCCACCACGGGTTCCTGAGAGTGACGACGGGGTGACAAGGCCCCCCTGGGAGCCCCTGTCGGGAGGGGTGTGCCGGCCGTCCAGTCGCCCGGGGGCCGTCCGCGCTCATTGCAGGGGACGCACTCACGGCATATAAGCCCCCGCCTTCCGGGTTCCGGTGGGGTTCGGGAGACCTGTCTTTCTCGGGGCATCCCCCCCGCCCTTTCACCTCAGTTCGGTTCGTATGATTCCTCGCGAAAACATCCGTAACGTCGCCATCGTCGCCCACGTTGACCATGGCAAGACCACGCTCGTCGATCACCTGCTGCGGCAGGCGGGCACCTTCCGTAGCAACGAGCACGTCGCCGAACGGGTGATGGACTCCAACGACCTCGAGCGCGAGAAGGGCATCACCATTCTCGCGAAGAACACCGCGGTCTCCTACAAGGGCATGCAGATCAACATCATCGACACCCCGGGTCACGCCGACTTCGGTGGTGAGGTGGAGCGTGGTCTGCGCCTGGTCGATGGCGTCATCCTGCTGGTGGACGCCGCCGAAGGTCCCCTGCCCCAGACGCGCTTCGTGCTCAGCAAGGCGCTGGCGATGGGCCTGAAGACGGTGCTGGTCATCAACAAGATCGACCGTCAGGACGCCCGCGCCCCCGAGGTGCTGGACCAGGTCTACTCGCTCTACATCGACCTGGGCGCGGACGATAAGCAGCTCGAGATGCCCGTGCTGTACACGATTGCCCGTCAGGGGCAGGCGTCCACGAAGCTCGACGTCCCGGGCACGACGCTGGAGCCGCTGTACGACGCCATCATCAACCACATCCCGCCCCCGCCGGCCTCCCAGGAGACGACGCCGCAGCTGCTCGTGGCCAACCTGGACTACGACGACTATGTCGGCCGTCTCGCGGTGGGCCGCGTGCAGGCAGGTCGCTTCACGCCCAACATGCCCATCTCCGTCGTTCGCGAGGGGGGCAAGGTCGAGCCTGGCAAGATCGTCAAGCTGTACGGCTTCTCGGGCCTCAAGCGCGTCGAAATCCAGGACGCCGGCCCGGGTGAGATCGTCTCCATCGCGGGCATCGAGGACGTGTCCATCGGCGACACGTTCGGCGACCCGGAGAAGCCCGTGGCGCTGCCGCGCATCACCGTGGACGAGCCCACGATGATGATGATCTTCAAGGTCAACGACGGACCGCTGGCCGGCAAGGAAGGCAAGTTCGTCACGTCGCGCAACCTGCGCGAGCGCCTGTACCGCGAGGCCTACCGCAACGTGGCCGTGCGCGTGGAGGACACCGCGACGCCGGACGCGTTCCGCGTGGTGGGCCGCGGCGAGCTCGCGCTGGCCGTCATCATCGAGAACATGCGCCGTGAGGGTTACGAGCTGACGGCCTCCAACCCGGAGCCCATCACCAAGACCGTGGACGGCGTGCTGCACGAGCCCATGGAGCTGGTGTTCTGCGACGTGCCGGAGACGAGCGTCGGCTCGGTGACGGAGCGCATGGGCACGCGCAAGGGCCGCATGACGGACATGGGGCAGCTGGGCTCGGGGCGCACCCGCCTCCAGTTCCGCATCCCCGCGCGTGGCCTCATCGGCTTCCGCTCGGAGTTCCTCACGATCACGCGCGGTGAGGGCATCATGAGCAGCCAGTTCGACGGCTTCGAGCCGTGGTTCGGCTACATCGCGAAGCGCCAGAACGGCGCCATGGTCTCCGACCGCCTGGGCGACACGGTGCCGTACGCGCTGTTCAGCATCCAGGAGCGCGGTCAGCTCTTCGTGGGCGCGGGCACCACCGTGTACGAGGGGATGATCATCGGCGAGCACTCGCACCCGTCCGAGCTGAACGTGAACTGCTGCCGCGAGAAGAAGCTCACCAACATCCGCGCCGCCGGCCGCGACGAGAACGTCATCCTCGTCCCGCCGCGCGAGATGGGGCTGGAGAAGGCCCTGGAGTGGATCGCCGACGACGAGCTCGTCGAGGTGACGCCCAAGTCCGTGCGCATGCGCAAGAAGGCCCTCTCCGTGGGCGAGCGCTACCGCGCCGAGCGCGACCGCAAGCGCGAGGACCGCGCGGCCGAGGCCGAGTAGTCGCGCTGAGTTGATTTGATGCACGAGGGCCCGTTCCTTCCTGGGAGCGGGCCCTTCGTGTTTCCAGGGGCGGGCCTTCCGCCTCGAGGGGCATCGCCGGCCGCGGGCTCCGGGTGGCTTCCTGGTCCACGGCTTCGACCCACGAGGCACCGGGTCTCGCGGGGCCCGGCTGGCCTGCTTCTCAGTCGGACGTGGCGCTGCACGAGGCATCCATGCCCGAAGGCGTCACCGGCTCGAGGTCCGGTGGGCCCAGCGAGGCCAACGTGCGGCGCACCACCGTCCAGGACTCGCCGGGGCCCAGCTCGCCCGAGGCGAAGGCTCGCTCGGGTGCGTCCTCGACCACCGCGAGCTCCTCCGCGTCCACGTAGAGCGGCGCGCCCCAGTGGAAGCCGGGTCTCGGCGGGAGGTGCCACGTGGCGCCATCGGAGAGGCGCGTGAGGACCAGCGTCCCTTGCGGCTCGCCTCTGCGTGTCTCCAGATGCAGCGCGTGACCTCCGCCCACGACGGCGGAGACCTCCGTGAGGAAGTCCTGCCGCGAGGCGCGCAGACGCCTCGGGCGCAGGTCCTCCGCGTGGTGCGCCAGCGGAGAGGTCATCAGGTCCATGCGCGTGAAGGCGTGGCGCTCGGCGTCGTAGCCGTGGCCCTCGAACCAGACCAGGTGCTCGCCATCCGTCCGGGGACAGGCCGCGCCGCCGCCCATCGAGGGCACCACGAGCGGTTGCGCGGGCTCCCCTTCCCTCCAGGACCACAGCGACGCGCGGCCCTCGTCCAACGCGCTGAAGAGCAGCGCGTCGCCGCCCACGGTCAGGTGCGCCGTCACGGTCCGGTCCGGCGCGCTCCATGCCTCCACGGGCCCGCCGTCGCCCTCCCAGCGCGCGCTCCAGACCCGGCGACGCGTGGGGGTGCTCGCCATCCATCCAGGCCCCAGGACGGCCTCCAGGGGGCTCGCGCCCTCGGGCCGGGGCCACACCCGGACCGAAGCGCCCGCGCCCTCGAACAACACGCCGATGAGGCTTCGCGGACGCGTGCGCCCATCGACGGCGTTGCCCTCGAACAGCGCCTGGTCCGTGCGCAGGTCCCGCAGCCGCAAGTCGCAGCCCTTCGCCCCATCGAGCACGCGGGCGAGGAACAGGACCTGCCCCAGCGAGAGGTTCTCGATTCTCAGCTCCAGCGCGGAGTCACGAACCTGGGAGTAGCCCAGCATCCGCGTCCCATCGCGAGCCGCGCCGAAGAGCGCGAAGTACCGGTGCCCCGAGCCCGGGTCCGGTGCCAGCTCCTGACAGCCCTCGCCACATGGCCGCCACGACGACGCGGGATGATGTTGGGGGCGCGGGTCCACCGCCAGGCCCTCACAGGCCGGGGACACGGGGAGCGGTCCTCCAGGCCGGGAGGGCGCGATGCGCGAGGACAGCCCCCACAGGACGCCCAGCACCAGGCACAGCGACAGCAGCACGAGCCCCCGCGTCGGCCGGCGCGGAGGCAGGGACCTTCCAGGGGACATGCCGGGACAACGACGGCCCCGGCGTTTCTTCCCGTGAAGCCCTCAGCCCACGCTCAGAACGTGTACTTCACCTTCGGGAAGATGGCGAAGGACGTGATGTTGGGGCCGATGACGTAGCGCGCCAGCAGGTCCGCGCCGACGGTGAAGTGGTCCATGCCCGTGGCGTACTCCAGCCCCACGCCCACGCCCGCGTTGGGCGAGCTGACGGCGCGGCCCGGATCGTTCTCGTCGGGGTCCACCGGCGCCGGGTCCATGCGCGTGTAGCCCGCGACCAGCTTGGGCGTCAGGTACAGCCGGTTCATCAGCGGCACGTGGTACGCGGCCGACACGTCCAGGAACTGCATGGTGAAGTTGTCGGACAGCGAGCACGTCTCGGTGCCCGGCAGGTAGCCCGCGAAGCAGTTCTGCGCGGACGAGCCCATGCCGAAGTGCGCGCCCAGGGAGATGCGCTCCGTCAGGTCGTAGCCGATGCCGAGCTGCAGATAGGTCTGAGCGTTCGAGTACGCGTTCTCACCGCCCACGGTGAAGAACACGCCGACGTTGGTGTCGGTGTAGAAGCCGCGGCGCGGCTGGAACTCCACTCCCTCCGGCGGCGTGGCCGCGAGGGCCGGAGACGACAGCAAGGCGAGCGCGGCAACGAGCTGGGACTTCTTCACGGGTCCTCCCCACGCGGTGCCCCTCCGGTCCAACCGGAAGTGGCGACGGACGTTAATGACGCCCCCCTCGTTCCGGCAATGAGGGGCGGGAATGAAAATGGCGTGGACCGTTCCGTCCACGCCACTTGGAGGGACGGCGGAGCGCCGTCCCGGGCTTTACACCCGCGTGACTACCCCTCGCCCTCGGAGCCCGCCGGCGAGAACATCCACGGGTACGTCACCGCCACCACGCCGCCGCCCTTGGGCTCCGGGAACTTCCAGCGACGGATGCGGGAGATCATGCACTGCTCCGCGCGGGAGTTGCCCAGCGTCGACTCGGAGACCGTCGCGTCGGAGACCATGCCCGCCGGGTCGATGGTGAAGGCCACCGCCACCTTGCCCGCGAGGCTCGGGTCCTTGTTCAGCTCCGACTCGTAGCAGTACTTGATCTCGTTCTGGTGGCGCCGGATGACCTTGGCGATGACGTCCTTGTCCAGGCCGCCCACCACCGTCGTCTTGCCGGGGATGACCTTGGTGATGGACTTGCCACGGCCGCCCAGGTCGATGCCGCCCGAGCCTCCCGCGCCGCGTCCCTCACCCTTGGTGCCCAGGCCGCCGATGCCCATGGCCGTGCCGCCACCGCCAGTGCCGGAGCCACGTGAACCCAGGCCCCCCACGCCCTGGGCGTCACCCATCGCCGCGCCGCCCTTGAGGCCGCCCAGCGCGTTGTTGAGGCCGGTGCCGAAGCCGCCGGGGCCGAACACGTCCGAGGCCCCGCCCTTCAGGCCCTTGAACGCGCCGAGCAGACCGACCTTTCCCACCACCTGGCGGTCCTTCTCCTTCTTCGTCTTGTCCACCACGGGCGTGCCGGGCTTGGACGGCGCGGCCTCGGCCTGCTTGGCCTCCTCCTTGCCGAACTTGCCCTCCTCGTCCTTCGCCTTCGCGCCCTCCTCCACGCCGGACAGCTGGAGCTTCTTCTGCTCGAGCTTCTTCTCCGGGGTGATGAGGAACTTCGCGACGCGCTGCTGGGACTCGAAGATGTCGTTCGCCGGCGCCTGCTCCGAGCGGGGCGTGAGCGCCATGGCCGCCACCACCGCCGCGCCCGCGAGCAGGCAGATGCTGACGATCTTGAAGAACGTGTAGTCGGCCTCCGCCAACGAGGTGGCGGCGATGGCCGGCGACGGCTTCACGTACCGGGCGACGAAGGCCACCGTGCCGAACGACACCTCGACGCGGTCATGCAGGCCCAGCTTGAAGACCTGCTCCTTGTCCTCGGGCGTGCCCGTGAGCAGCCCCGCGGCGCGCAGCGTGTCCTTCGACTTCACGTTGCCGCGCTCGGTGACGATGACGCCCGTGCCCTGCGGCGCGTGCACCTCCAGCACGTCACCGCGGCTGATGACCAGTTCGTGGCGCTTGCCCACCGTCGGCGCGAAGACGTGGAAGAAGTTCTTCTTGCCCTCGCCGATGGTGACGGGGACGCCGTCCTTGAAGTGCTGCACCTGCAACAGGGTGTCGCCCCACAGCATGGACACCTGGAGCACCTTCTCCCGCGCCGTGGGCATGGCCTCGGGCGGGAGCTGCTCCTGCAGGTGAGGCAGCACCGCGCGACGCGGGGCCGCCGCGACGGGAGGTGTGTCCACCCGGGGCGTGGGCCGCGCTTCCTCGCGCGCCATGGGCGGCGGAGGCGGAGGTCCCACGCGGTTGAGGCCGGGCGGAGCCACGCGCTCGGTGCGCAGGCCGCCGACGTTCGCCGAGGGAGCAGGACGCGGATTCGTGAAGACGAAGCCGCCTCGCGTGTTGCCGCCCGCCGCCGACGGAGGAGTGACCACCTCCGGCACCGTCCGGTTCACGGGCGGCGGAGTGGGCGTCCGCTGCGTCACAGAGCCCTGGAACGAGCCCTGGAAGCGCGGTCCCGCCACCTTCGCGCCCGCGGGTGCGAGACGCTCGGGTTCGTCGGAGCCTCCGAAGAGGACCTCCACCCGCGTGCCTCCCACGCGCAGCACATCCCCGGGTTTGAGCGCGGTGGGGATGACCAGCTTCTGGCCGCTCACCTCCGTGCCGCCCTCGCTGCCGAGGTCGATGGCCGTTACCGAACCATCCTTGTCCACCTTGAGCATCACGTGGAGATTGGAGACCCGCGGATCCTGAACCTTCACCGCCGCCTGGGCGCCCGACCCCACGATAACGCTCTCCGCCTCCGACACGGTTTCCACCGTGGAGCCATCAGGCCCCGTGATTCGAAGGGTCAAGCCGTTGTTCTTCGCCGCCGCCATGAAGTTCTTCCTTCTTCCCTTCCGCTCCCGAAAACGCCTGACCGCCGCCGCTAGAGGTTGTCGACGGACTTCTGTAGCTCCGGGTCGAAGTTCTCCCGGACCTTGATGAGACTCTGGAAGTCCGTCTTCTTGCGGTGGAGCACGTATGAGCCTTCCGGCTTCGTCAGCTCGCCCTCCACCGCGACATCGGTGAAGTCGATCACCGTCTTCTTCCGGAAGACCGTGCGGTCCTCCTCCTGGATGATCTTCACCGAGTCTTTTGACTGCTCCTGCGCCATCACCGCCGGCGCCGCGAGCAGGCCCATCATCGTCACCGTCGCTGCCAGTCGCCGCATCTCCAGACCTCCTCTTGCTTCCTCGGGTGTGACAGCGGGTTCCGAGTTGGGTACCCGCGACTCTTTGCACGAGGCGATCCACACCCAAGTCCCTGAATCCTATGGAACTCGCTCGCCGCCTTCCAAACCAGGGCCCGGAGGGAGGAAAAAACTTCCTCCCGGCCCTGTAGGGACTGCCGTCCTACGGAGCAGGCGCGGGCTTCGCGTCCTGCTGCGGCGGGGCCGTGGGCACGGGCGCGGGCGCCTGGGCGTCCGTTCCCTGCTGCACGGCGTTGGACGCGCCCGCGGGGGCCTGCTCGTCGGCGGGCGGCGTCGCTTCCGCGGCGTCGGTGCCCTCGGCGGGCGCGCCGTCGGCCGGTGCGCCTTCCGGAGCGTTCGCGTCCTGCGGCAGGCTGTTGAGCATGTTGCCCCCACCGCCGGTGGCCTCGTCCTTCTTGTCGCCCTCCGCGCCGGCCGTCGCGGCCTCGGGCGGCGGGGCCTTGAGCATGTTCGTGAGGCCCGTGACCTTGGCGGTGATCATCTGCCGGTCCTGTTCAGACGTGGACTCCAGCGTCTTGCAGCGGTCCAGGAAGCCGATGGCGCGCTCCCAGCCCGTGCGGTCGGAGGCATAGGCCCAGCCCGCGCCGCACACGGCCTCGGGCAGGTCCGCGCGGTTGGCGAGCACCTTCTCGAAGGTCTCCCCCGCGGCGATGCCCTTCTTCGGGTCCTTGCCCTTCTGGCCATCCAGCGCCCACGCCAGTGACAGGCGCGCCTCGGCGGAGTCGGGCTCCAGCTCCGTGGCGCGGGTGAAGGCCTTCTCGGCGCCCGCGTAGTCACGGTAGCTGAGCGCCAGCGCGCCCAGGTTCACGTAGGCCGGCGCGTACCGGTCATCGAGCGACACGGCCTTCTGGAACTGGGCCAGCGCGCGCGAGCGCTCATCCAGCTTCAGGTAGACCATGCCCAGCAGGTTGTAGAGCGACGGGTCCTTCTCCGCGTGCTTGCGCGCGGTGCCGACGAGCAGCTCCGCCTGCCGGTACTTCTCCCGCGCGTAGGCCACGTAGGCCAGGTTCTTGTACGCGCCGGGGTGGTCCTTGTTGCGCTCGAGCACGCGGCGCGCGGTGGCCTCGGACTCGTCCAGCTTGCCCAGGTGCCGGTACGTCGCGGACAGCCCGTTGAGCAGCGACGCGTCGTACGCGCGGCCCGGCGTCTTCAAGGCCTTCTCGAACAGCGCAATCGCGTCATCGCCCCGCTCCTGCGCGCGGTACACGCCCGCCAGGTTGACGACGGACGGCGTGTGGGCCGGGTCCAGCAGCAGGACCTTCTCGTAGGCGGTGCGCGCGTCGTCGACGCGGCCCTGCCGCTCGGCGATGACGCCCAGGTTGAACTGGGCGTTGAGCGTCTGCGGCGACATCACCAGCACCTTCTCGAAGCCCTGGCGCGCGGCGTCCAGGTCACCGGCCTCGTAGGACTTGATGGCCGCCGCGAACTGCTCGGCCATGGTGGACGTCTCCTTGGGCGCCGCGGGGGTCGCCTCCGGAGTCGTCGAGGGCGCGGCGGCCGTGGGCTTCTCCGGCAGCGCGCTGGTGGTGGTGGGCTTCGTCTGGGGGCCCGTCGCGCACGCGGCCGTGAAGGCCAGCGAGCCGACGACGAGCGAGCGGAACCATTTCATCGGCATCATTCCGGTGTGAGGCGTGAAGGCGTTCTTCGCGTCGCGGGTCATGGCCGCACCTCCTGGACCTGGGCGGTGGGTGCCTGCGTCCTGTCCTCCGGCAGGGGCGTCTTCGGCGCGCCCTCCACCGGCGGGAGCTGAATCGAAGGAGCGCCCGGCTCCGGCGTCACCGCGGGCGTGGCCGTCGCGCCCGAGGGGCCACCGGGCTCGCGCGCGAGCTCCGCCGCCGCGAGCGAGTCGTGCGTGCGGTAGCCCACCTTGCGCACCTGGGCGTAGGTGCCCGGGTGGTAGCGGTTGACCTGGTCCTGGGCGGCCAGCGTCCACGGGCTGTAGATGCCCAGCTCGTAGGCCTTCTCCAGCGCCTTCTCCAGCGCCTCGTTGGCCTTGTCCTCCAGGGGCAGCGCCAGGTTCTCCAGCTCCGAGCGGTACATGCCGAGCTGCTCCTCGTCGAGCCCCGTGGGGTCCGGCGAGTCCATGATGTTGCGCGCGAAGTCCGCGTACGCGAGGCCGATGCGCGTGAGCGCCGCGATGCCCCACTCACCCGAGCCCGTGGAGAGCACCGCGAGGTACTCCTTCTCCACGCGCTGGATCTCCCGCTGCTTGGCCGTCAAATCCCGTCGGATGGTGGCGACGCGCGAGAAGCGGATGTCCGTGTAGCGCTTCCACGCCGGCTCCAGCGCCAGGAAGCGCGCGTGGGCGTAGGCGTTGAGCGCCGCGTCCTCCTTGCGCGTGGCCTCGGGCAGCCGGCCCCAGGCGCGCACCAGCTCCGTCTGCACGCGCTCCTGCTCGCGGACGTTCTTGAGCTGCTGCCACGCGAGCAGCTCGTGGTAGCGCGCCAGGTACAGCTGCGAGGGCGTGGCGCGCGCGTCGCGGCCATAGCCGTCCGCGAAGGCGCCGAACGCGCGGGCCGCCTCGCTCCACTTGCGCTCCTTCTCCCAGACGAGCGCCGCGGAGTACGCCACCTGCGGCACGTCCTTGCGGTCGCGGAAGCGCGCGACGTAGGCGTTGTAGGCCGCCACGGCCTTCTGGGCCTCGCCGGCGCTCTCCCACCACACGCCCGCGTTGAACTGGGCATCCGCCACCCACGCGCCCGCCTCGGCCACCAGCGCCTTGCGCTCGGCGGCCTTCTGCGAGCGGCGCGAGTCCGCGTCCTCCTCCGCGCCCGGCGTGTCCCCCTTCTTCGCCACCGTCTTCGCGCGAGCGTCCTTGCCCTTCTTGCCCTCCGCGTCGCCCGCCTTCAGCGCGGCGTCGTAGCTGGAGAGGAAGGACTCGGCCAGGGTCGCGGCCTTGCGGTAGTCGGCGACCTTCTCGTAGAGGCCCGCCAGCGTGTAGCGCGCCTTGAGCTCGAAGGGGCTGCGCGGGTACTCGGCCAGCACGCGCTCGCCCGCCTCGATGCCGCGGTCCAGCTCCCCCGCCTCCTGGGCGATGGACATGGCGTAGGTGAGGGCGCGGTCCGCGTTCTCCGACTTGGGGAACTCCTTGACGTACTTGAGGAACTCCTCGGCGGCCTTCTTCGGGTTCTTCTCCTGCTTGTAGACGACCTCGTCCACCCACTTGTAGTGGCTGCCCTCCACCACGCGGGCGACGCGGGCGGCGAACTCGGAGCCGGGCTTGGACAGCTTCTTGTTCTCGAGGAACTTGCGCGACAGCGTGGCCAGCTCCAGCCACTCCTGGCGGCTCTCCAGCACGTACATCGTCAGGTCCGCGGCGTCGCGCGAGCGGCGCTCCTCCGGGAACTTCTCGATGATTTCTCCGAAGCGCCGCGCCGCGTCCACGAAGTGGCTGCGGTCGTAGAGGATGACGGCGGCCTGGTAGCGCAGGTCGATTTCATCCTGCGTGCCCGGGTAGAGCTTCACGTAGACGTCGCACGCGGAGACCAGCCGCTCCTCGAACTTCGTGAGCGCCTCCTCCTGCTTCTCCTTCGCGTCGCGCTTGACGATCTTCTGGCGGGCGACGTCGCCCTTGTCCTTCTTCTCGTCGACCTTCTGGCCGTCCTTGAGGTCGCTCTTGGCCAGCTGGCCCCGTTCAATCTTCACCAGCTTGTCGTAGGCGAGGATGGCGTTGAACGCGGCGCTCTTGCGGTAGCTCTCGTTGGAGACCTCGCGCGCCGAGTCGCGGTCCGGAATCTGGAAGGCGACCACGGCGTCGTACTCCGCCGCGGCGGCCTGCCACTCCTCGAGCGCCCAGAGGATCTCCGCGTAGAAGAAGCGCAGGTTGAAGGCGGAGTCCGCCACGAACTCCGGGTTCGCGTTCGACGCGAAGGCGTCCACGTACTGCTTGTAGATGTCGCGCGCGAGCCGGTAGGTCTCCACCTGGCGCGTCTTCTGCGCCTCCTGGTGGTACTCCGTCACCATCACCCGCATCGCCTCTTCCGTGACGTTGAAGGCGTTGCGCAGCACGGGGGCCTTGCCCTCGTTGGACTTCCACCACTCGCCGCCCGGGCTGTAGAGGTCCACCATCCGCTTCATCTCCTTGCGGACCTGCTGGCGGTTCCTCAAGCCCTCGAAGGCGCGGACGATGGCCTGCTGGTACTCCGGCGCGTTGGCGCCCATGGGCTCGTCATCCACCAGCGTGCGGTACAGGAGGATGGCGCTGTCGAAGTGTCCCGCGTCCACCAGGCCCGCGGCCGTCTTCGCGAGCAGCCGTCCCTGGCGCTTCGCCGGCGCCTTCTCGCGGAAGTACGCGATGGCCTGCTTGGGCTGGTCCAGCTGGACGTAGAAGACCGTCAGGTCGTTGAGCGCCTCGGTGCGCAGGTCGCCAAGCTCAGGCTGCTTCGCGGCGTAGTCCACCACCTCGTGCAGCTTGGCCAGGCCCGCGTCGTAGTCGCCGGTGTTGTAGTCACACCAGGACAGCTTGTAGACGGCGTACGCGTAGATCTTCGGGACGCCGGAGTCGCGGGCCTTCTCGTAGTTGGCCTTGGCGGGGATGAGCTTGTTGGACTCGAAGTAGTGGTTGCCGAGCTGGATGTACGCGTCCGGCACGAACTGCGAGCGCGGGAACTCCTTGATGAGCTCCTCGTAGCGGGCCACGGCGTCGTCGCGGCGGCCCAGCTCGTAGAGGTTGTAGCCCATGGAGAAGAGGACCTCGTCGCGCTGCGGGTACTGCGGGTAGCCGCGCAGGATGTCCTCGTAGATGCCCATCGTCTCGGTGCGGTAGCGCTCGCTGTCGCGATGGTCCTGCTTGGGCGGCTCCGCCTTCTCGCCGCGAGCCACGGCCGCGTCGTACTTCTTCTCCTCCGCCAGGAAGCGGTCCATCTCCAGCTGGTAGAGGTACTTGGACTTCTCCCAGTACAGCTCCGACAGGCGGTAGAGCATCTCCGCCTTCTGCTGGTTGCCGTCCTGCAGCTTGGGGATGAGGCGCTTGAAGGCCTCAATCGCCTCGTCGCGCTTCTTGTCCGCCAGCGCGTTCTTTCGCGAGTCCGCGATGCGCGGGATGTCCGCGAACTTGGCCGTCGCGGGCTTCACGCGCGCGGGGCCCCGCCGCACGTCCTCGGGCGCGACGCCGGGCGGAGGCTGAGCTTTCTCCTCGGCCTTCTTCGCCTGGGCGCCCTTCCTGCCCTTGTCCGCCCCTGGATTCTTCGACGCCGAAGCCGCGGGCTTCTTCGCCGCCTTGCGCGCCGGCGCTTCCGCCGCCTCCCCCACCCCGCTGGTGGCGAGCGCCACGCCCACCGCCAGCGCACCGAAACGAAGCACCACCTTCATGCGAGCTCCCGCCTGTGACGCCGCCCCGCCCCCCGAGCAGTCATTCACCCGGCGACGAGGGACGAACGAAAGTAGACGCGCCTACCCTGAATGAGAAGTGGTGTGGAACGGCTCTTGCGACGCAGGAAACACGAAGGGGACCACCCCGGCACACGATGTGCGCGAAGGAGGTCCCCTTGGGTACGAAGGCCGGGCACCGTGTGCCCGGAATGTCACGGTTGGGCGTCCGCAGTCTTCGCCGGGCAGCCCCGCTTCAAGGTGTACTGGTAGTAGCCAATCTCGTCGATCCAGAACTCGCCCTGGAACTTCCAGTAGTTCCACGCCGCGCCCGGCATCTTCGGTCGGTAGAGCGACTGGCGCGTCAGGAGCGCCTTCTGGTCCAGGCCCGCCTGCAGCAGGTCCTTCTCATCCAGCGCCGTCTGCACGCGGATGATCTCGGCCTGGTCGGAGAACGTGCGCAGGTTGTCGGCCGCCTCACGGATGCGGCTTCGGGCCAGCGTCCCGCCCACCTGGAGCAGCGTGCCGCGAATCTCCTCCAGCGACGCCACCGTCTGCGTCGCCAGGGGCGTGCCGCGCCAGGGCCCGGAGGACAGCTCGCGCTTCTCCTGGTCCACGCGGGCCAGCACGCGCATCACCTCGCGGATGCGCTCGTTGTTGCGCAGCCACAGGTACACCGGGCGCGGCAGGCGACGGTTCTCCGCGGCCACCAGGTTGTAGGCCTGGATGAGGTCGCCGTCCTCGGCGGTGAAGGGCTCGAGCTGCCTGGCCATGGGGCCGTACAACTCGTCGAAGGCCGCCAGCGTCGTCTTCACCTCGTCGTAGAGGCACGAGTAGTAATAGACGGTGGACTTGAGGATCCACGACTCGGGCTGGAAGGCCCCGGCGAACTGCGGAGCGTGCAGCGCCTGGAGGCTGCCGAGCGCGCCGCCGAAGTCCTCGTTCTGGAAGCGCGCGAAGCCGTTCTCGAACAGGGCCTGGTCCCAGTAGCGCGTGTAGCGCGGCACCCGCTCGTACGCGGCCGTCGCCTCCGCGTACTCGCCCCGGCGGTAGTGCAGCCGCCCCAGGCCGATGAGCGCCAGGTGCTGCGTCGCCTTGAGCTCCACCTGCGGCTCCTGGGAGGCCAGCGCGACGTTGAAGGCGGCCAGCGCCTCCTTGTCGAGCGCCTCGCCCTCACCGGGACGGCCGGGGAAGCGCGGGTCCGCCAGCACCACGCCCAGCAGGTAGCGCGCCTTGGCGTACACGCGGCTGTCCCTGGGCACCGCCTCCAGCAGCGAGCGCGCCTCCTCGAAGCGCATGCGACGCTGGCTCACCGTGCCCACCAGGTAGTTGATGCGCGCGAGCACCTCCTTGGGCAGCGTCACCCACTGGTCCCTCACCTCGTCCGAGTACGCCTGGTTGAGGATGCTGGGGATGAGGTTCTGCTCGTCCAGTTGCTGCTGCATGTCCACCAGCCCCTCCACCGCCTTCAGGTACGAGGGGTGCGAGGGCCCGGCGTTGACGATGGCCGCGTAGGAGATGAAGGCCGCCACCGGCAGGCCCTTCTTCGCGAGCGACTGGGCGAGGAAGTACTCCGCCTTGCCCTGCGTCTGCGCGTCGCCGCCGGCCTCGGAGGCCTGGAAGAAGAGCGGCGCGGCGGTGTCGATGTCGCCCGCGTTGAAGGCGGCCAGGGCGCGGTTGTAGCCGCCCGGGTCCTGGGCGCTGGCCGCGAGCGGAGCCAGGACGGCGAGGAGAGGAAGCAGTCGTTTCATGGCGAGTCGTGCCTTCATGGCGCAATCAGAAGAGGAACGAGAAGCCTGCGTAGAAGCTGATGTTGTTGAGCACGTCGGAGGACGGCTCGGCCACCAGGTCGCGTCCGAGGATGATGTCGTCGCGGTAGTTCTTCTTCGTCTTCCGGTCGACGCCGTCGAACCTCTGATAGTCACAACTGCTACTCAGTTGCAGAGCAGCAAACGACTGACTGGGGTCACGCGCGGCGGCCTCCATCTT
Organism: Myxococcus sp. MH1; assembly: GCF_059738865.1. Classification (NCBI taxonomy): domain Bacteria; kingdom Pseudomonadati; phylum Myxococcota; class Myxococcia; order Myxococcales; family Myxococcaceae; genus Myxococcus; species Myxococcus sp. MH1. The sequence continues at coordinate 6,298,308 of NZ_AP026947.1, forward strand.
GTCGAAGTCCGCCAGGTTGCAGCCGTCCACCCTATCCACGCGGGCGGTGTAGATGAGGTCGCGGACCTCCAGGCGCAACGCGTAGGACTCACCGAATTGCAGCCGGAAGCCGCCGCCCACCGAGCCCAGGAACTTGGTGCCCGTGTCGCCGAAGCGCGCCGGCACATCGTAGCGCTGGCCGTCCACCTCGTTGGACATCGCGGGGCGGATGAGGTGGCGTGTGGAGCCGATGCCGGCGCCGCCGCTGAACACCAGACTGAACTGCGCCAGCTTGTTGTCCAGGAACGCGAACTTGCCGTACAGCGGCGTCACCTCCACGCCCGCCTGCGCGCCCCACACCAACAGCAGCGACGAGGCCGCCTGCGCCTGCTCACGCACCTTGTCGATGAGCTCCAGGTTGAAGCCGCTCTCGTTGGTGTGCCAGTTGTACTGGCCCGTCATCTGGAGGCCGAAGTTCTCCTGCAGGTGGTAGATGTATTGGAGCGCGGTGCCGGCGTGGTTGGTGTACTTGCCGTTGACCTGCACCACCGCCGGGTACAGCGCCAGCTCGTGCTTGCCCTCGTCCGCGAAGCGCTTCTTCTGGACGATGTGCAGCGACACGTTCGGGTTGTAGAGCGGCGCGCCGTTCACCAGGCGCTGCTGCTGCGCGTCCGTGGTGCGCGGCGCCTCGTCGGACGAGGCCAGCACCGGCGCGTCATCCGGCGTCACCGGCGCGTCCACGTCGTGCTCGCGCGCGGGCTCGGCCACCGCGGGCTCGGTGTCCTCCTGGGCAGGCAGCTCCTCCTGCACCGGCGCGAGCGCGGGCTGCACCGAGGGCTTTTCGGCGGACTGCGTGGGAACGGTGGGCTCCGGACGCGAGGTCGGCGTGCGGGGAGCCTCCAGCTTCGGCTCGGGCGCGGCGGGAGGCGGCGGCACGAAGGTCTCCGCGCCCGGAGCGGGCACGGACGGCGCCTCCTCGGCTTGGGCGAGGAAGGCCGCGGACGTCGGGAAGCGCGGGGCCGCCTGGGCCACCGCGGCGACGAGGAGCGCGAGGGACAGAATCGGTCGCATGGTTCGAAGGTGCCCTAGAAGGAGTAGGTGTAGCCGAGGTCGAACTGCACCAGGTGCGTGAGGCCCGGACTGGACGCGGACTCACCCGTCACGCGGCCCGCCTCCCAGTCCTCACGGACCAGGTTGACGCGGTAGTTGTCGCGGAACACCCAGTCGCGCACCTCCAGCCGCAGCCCGTGCTTGTCGAGGATGAAGAAGCGGAAGCCCACCGCCGCGGACACCATGGGCGCCACGCGCGTCTCGCGCACCCAGTAGTCCTCCGACGCGCTGCCCCGGTCATCCAGCGACGTGCGGTTGTCGCAGACGCCCGCCTGGCGGTTGACGACCTGCGAGCATTGGATGACCGAGTTGCGCTGGAAGCTGCCCAGGCCGCCGCCGGCCCACACATAGGCCTGGAAGTGCGCGGGGAGGTCCGACACCAGGTTCAGCTTCCCGTAGATGGGCGCCCAGCGGATGCCCGCCACGCCGTGGAGGTTCATCTCCCAGAGGTCCTCCAGTTCGTCCGTGACGAGCTTCTCCTCGAGCGCAAGGAAGCTCTCGGAGATGGAGCGCGCCAGGCCCGTGTGGCGGCTGGCCGCGTAGCCCGCGCGCGCCTCCACCGCGAAGGTGTTGAAGAGGTTGTAGGCGACGCCGAGGTTGAAGAAGTAGTGCGCCGTCAGGTGCGTCTGGAGGGGCAGCCCCACCCCCAGGGACACCTCGAGCTTGCCGCCCGGCTCGTACAGCCGGTTGCGGACGACGACGTTGTCGAGGACGGCCTCGTCATCCTGCGCGGCGGCCGCCGAGGCCGCCAGCCAGACCACCAGTGGTGCGAAGACGCGGAGCGTGCGTGCGTTCATGGTTCCTGCCCGGCCCAAGGGGTTGGGCCGACGTGTGCCAGGGCGCCTGCGTCACCGACGGCCAGGCCCCTTCATGGCGCATCCATGTGCACACGCCTTCCACGCCAGACAAGCCACGGAGCCCAGGAGGCGGAATTATTTTCACCCCGAGGCTCCCGCGCCGACCACCTCTCAACGTTTCCGGATGCCCGACAGCCCCCGAGGACGGAAGATGGTCCACCACGCTTCCCACGGCGGGACACACCTGTGCCCACTCACCGCGGGGGAACCAGAGGCGGAAAAGCGAACGCCCCGCCCGGATGCCCGACGAATCGGGCCCGGAGGCGGGGCGTCATGAGGGCTTCAGACGAAGCCGCTCGGACAGCGGATCAGGCGCGGCGCGCGGCCTTGTGCTGCTCGCGCATGGCCACCTTGATGCTCGGGCGGACGTACACGATGGCGTTGTTGTGGCCCGGGACGGCGCCCTTGACCAGGACGAGACCCTTCTCCAGGTCCACGTCGACGACGGTCAGGTTCTGCGTGGTGACCTGCTCCACGCCGTAGTGACCCGGCATCTTCTTGTTGGGGTAGGTGCGGCCCGGCGTCTTACGCTGACCGATGGCGCCCGGGTGACGCTGGTACTCGTGCGTACCGTGCGTCTTCGTCTGCGAACCCTTGAAGCTCCAGCGGCGCATGACGCCGGAGAAGCCGCGGCCCTTCGTCACGCCCGTGACGTCCACGAGCTGGCCCTTGGAGAACAGGTCCGCCTTGACGGCGTCGCCCACGTTGAAGGAGGTCGCCTCCTCCACCGTGACGCGGAACTCCTTCAGGTGCCGGCGGTAGGGGGCGTTGTTCTTCTTGAAGAAGCCCCGCTCGCACTTGTTCAGGATCTTCTCGCGGATCTCACCAAAGCCCAGGGTGACCGCGGAGTACTGATCCTTCTCGGGAGTGCGCTTGCCCACCACCTGGCAGGTGCTCACGTCGATGACCGTCACGGGAACGAGGTTGCCCTCGTCGGTGAACACCTGGGTCATTCCGATCTTCTTGCCAATCAGACCCTTCACGTCGTCCTCACACTGCCAGCGCGCGTAGGCGCGGAAAAACCCAATAAAATCAATGATCTGGCCCGCGAACTAATCTGCGGTCCCCAGGAAGCGGCGCAATGTAGCAGACATACCCCTGACGTCAAGCACTACGGGAGCCAGGGTCCCTCACTGCGCGCGATCGAGCCGGGGGTAGAAAGCGGCCAGCTGTGGATCAGCGATGCGTTGAGCGTACACGTCCTCCCCGAGCAGGAACAGCGCCTGGTCCAGATAATCCTCGGCGGCCTTCACCTGTTCCTCGAGGGTGGCGATGGACTGGTCGATTTCCGCCATGCGCGCCTCGTGCTCCTCCTTGCGGGCCTCGGCCTCGTCCTCCATCTCCAGCAGGCGCTTGTGGGCCAGGATGCCGGGGGCGCCGGGCTGGCCGGGCTCCGGGGTGAGGGCGGTGGCCAGGCGCGCGTCCAGGTCCTCGACCTCCCGGCCGAGCCGCATCTGGGTCAGGCGGTTCTTCTTGAGGTTGGTGCGCGCGGTGTCGATGCGGGCGGGGTCCTGCCGCGTCAGCTCCATGTCCGCGATCTTCTTCTCCAGCTTGATGAGGCCGTCGGCGGCGTAGCGCAGCTCCGCGCGCCGGCTGGCGAGCGTCTTGCGCAGGTCCTTCACCTTGCCGTCGATGGCATCCACCGCCTTCTTCCACTTGCGGACGATGGCCTGGTGGCCGGCCTTCTCCTGCTCCTGTTCGTCGAGGAAGGCCTGGTAGGCGGCATCCTCGTCGTTCATCTCCTGCTCGAACGCGGCCAGCTCCTCGCGGCGCGCCACCACCGCCTCCTCCGCCTTGTAGACGCGGTCCATGGAGCGGGGGCAGGTCGGCTTGCCCGGGAGCCTGTCGCGGGACAGGTCTCCCAACTGGAAGATGAGGTCGTCGTAGCTCTCCTTCGCCATGGGCGGATTTCTACGCCCAAGGCCCCCGGACTGTCACCGGGAGAGCGCGCCCCCGGCGCTCGAATTCAGGAGTCGGCGGGCGCGGCGGCCTGGGCGGGGCTCGCCATGGTGGCGCCGGCCAGGGCGCCCTCGGCCATGGTGAGCAGCTCGCGGGAGCGGTCCTGCTCCTCGGTGCGGTTGAGCTCGCAGACCCAGGCCGAGGACAGGTCCGCCTGCTGGCGCGCCAGCTCCGCGGTGGCCTCGTAGCGGGCGGCGGACGCGCGAGCGAAGGCCCCCTCGCGCCGCAGCTCCAACAGGGTGTCCGGGTCCAGGATGATCTCCTCGGGAGGCACCGGCAGCGGCCCCCGTCCCAGCGCCGCCAGTCGCGCGAGCAACCTGGAGGCATGCGCCCGGCAGAAGGCGGCCAGCACCATCAGCCTCGCGCGCATGCGCGCATCCATGATCCGCTCGGCGAGCATCGTCATCCGCCGCGCGGAGACGACCTCCGCCTCCCACGCGGCCGCCAGTGCCGCGGCCAGCCGGGTATGCCTCGCACCCATCTACGTCCCCCGATCCCTACCCTCTTCGAGGCCAACGTAGGGACGGGGTCCGCGGGATTCAACCGAGTGCGCGCTGGACCATCCAGTACCCACCAGCCGCGAGGATGCCCACGGACAACACGCGGACGGTCCCCAGGTGCGCGCGCGGCCGGCGCTGGAGCATCCGCAGGGGCGGCAGCAGCACGGCGACCACGAGCGCCTGGCCCAGTTCCACGCCCAGGTTGAAGCCGAGCAGCCCCTTCACCACGGAGTCTCCCAGGCCATAGCCCGCCAGCACGCTCGCGAAGCCGAAGCCGTGCACCAGCCCGAAGAGGAACGTGACGAGCGCGCGGTGACGGTGCTCGCGCAGCACCAGGTTCTCCACCGCGACGTAGATGATGGACAGCGCGATGGCGGCCTCCACCCACCGCGCCCGCTCGCCATCCAGCACCACCCAGCCGAGCGCCGTGGCCCCCAGGGTCAGCGAGTGCGCCACGGTGAACGACGTCACCAGCAGCAGCACGCGCTTGAACCCGCCGCCCACCAGCAGCACGGCCAGCAGGAACGCCAGGTGGTCCACGCCCTCGACGATGTGGCGCATGCCCAGCCCCACCCAGCCGAGGAAACCTCCGATGGCGGACGAGGACACCTCCCCGGGGTCGGGGATGTCGAGCGAGGGCTGGCCCGCCTCCGCGAACAGCGCGCCCGGCGCCCCGCCCTCCCCCACGCTGCCCAGGATGACCCGGTAGCCCGAGGGCAGCACGGACAACACCCCGTAGCGCTGGCGCAGCCGTCCCTCGGGACAGGTGAAGGTGGCCGTCAGCTCGACGAACGTGGCCCGCGCCCGCGCCGCCTGGGCCGTGCGCGCGCAAGGAGCGCCGCCCGCGGTGAGCGGCAGCACATCCCACACGCCGCTCGAGAGGACATCGGGGCGCGCGTCCAGCTCCGCCTGCGACAGGGCACCATCCGAGTCCGCGTCCAGGCCCGCCGGGGCCAGCCGCCCGAGCGTCGCGGCCGTCATGGTGAGGACCTGACGCACCTGGGACGCGCGGGCGTCCGGCGTGCGACGCACCTGGGTGTAGAGGATGTCTGCGTCGTGGGCGGAGGCGGAATGCGCGCCGAGGAGCAGGCCCGCCCAAAGCCCCCACCAGGGGAAGCTCTTCATGGCGCGCGAGCCTGCCGCCGGGCGGCGCCCGAGTCCACCCCGCCCTATTCCTGGATGACCTCGAGCTGGATCTGCTGCCGGCCGCTCAGCCCGCCGTGACGGGCGCCGCAGCGGGGGCAGAAGATGAGCTGATCCCACTCCCACAGGAGCTTCACGTCCTCGCCGCAGCAGAGCATGGGGATCACACGCAGGAGCTCATCCGGCTCCGGGTCCATGGGGCCCGGCATCGACTCGGGCTCCACGGCGACGAAGGTGGGCCGGGGGTTGAGCGACAGCGTGCGCGAGACGTGCGCCAGCTGCTCGTAGCGGACGTGGTTGGCCCACGCGCGCGCCACCGACTCCAGATGCGTCTGCTGCGCGGGCGTGAGGAAGCCATCCGCCTCCGCGCGGTGGCCGCAGTAGGGGCAGCGCCACACCGGCAGCCCCTCCTCGCCCTCGTGCGCGTTCTCCAGCGTGAAGAACGCCTGCAGCTTGTGCAAGAGCGCACGGGCGTCATGCGGGCCGGGGCGCGTCTTGAACGCGCGCATGCAGCTGGGACACTCGCGGCGGGTGAAGCCCGCGGTGTCCCGGGGCAGCTCCACCCCGTCCGCCCTGGGACCTCGGACCGCGCTCATGACACCGCCGTCCTCCGGCCCCGCGACACCACGCCCAACACGAACGTGAGCAGCGCGAACAGCAGCAACAGGTGGACCCAGTAGCCCTCCGTGGAGCCCACCGTCAGGCCCGTGCCCCACAGCACGAGCAGGATCATCCCCATGGTCCAGTACACGTCGGCACCTCCCCCGTATCCCCATCCCGGAGCGGCCCAAGGTAGGAACGCGGTTGCCCACCGGCAACCCAGTGCTTTTCACAGGAAGCAAAGTTCCCTGTCCGGGCATTTTTTCCGACGCCCGAGAAGCCCGCGTGCCCACCAGGAACTCGGTGTTCCAAGAGATCTAAAGGAGATACCCGCGCGCAAGGGGCACCCTGGGCCCTGGCACGGCACCTGCTTGGGTGCCTCCTCGTCGGAGTCGGGTGAATGAGCGCGACATCCGTGGGCTTGTGGGCATGGGGTTGCCGGGGAGGGTGGGATGAGGGGCTGGACGGTGGCGGTGACGGCGGCGGCGATGCTGTTGAGCGCGGGGGCGTACGCGTTTCCGGTGCAGGTGCCCACGGGGCCTCAGGGGGAGCCCGCGGAGATGATGTACCTGCGCGCCTCGCTGGAGCAGCGGGAGCGGGAGCTGAAGGCGGCGCTGGCGAAGCTGGAGAAGTACGAGGATGAGGCGATGTTCGCGCAGGCCGAGCGCCTGGGCGTGGTGGAGATGGTGAAGGCGTCGGGGCTGCCGGTGCACCAGCAGCGCCGGCTGGCGGTGGCCATCGTCCGCGAGGCGCAGCGCAACAACGTGGACCCGCTGCTGGTGGTGGCGGTCATCCGCTGCGAGAGCTCCTTCAACAACTACGCGGTGTCCCACGTGGGCGCCATGGGCCTGATGCAGGTGATGCCGGACACGGGCACGTGGCTGGCGGACAAGGCCGGCTTCCGGCTGGGCCGCTCCACCAACCTGTTCGACGCGGAGACGAACGTGACGCTGGGCACGGCCTACCTGGCGGACCTCATCAACCGCTTCGGCTCCGTGGAGAAGGCGCTGGTCGCCTACAACGCGGGCCCGGGGCTGGCCCGGCGCATCCTCGCCAAGAAGGACGCGCGCACGAAGTTCATGGCGGGCTACCCCACCAAGGTGGTGAAGGAGTTCCGCAAGCTGAAGGCCCAGCAGGAGCGCGAGCTGACCCTGCGAGATCAGCAGAAGACGATTGACCGGCAGGGTTGATCGGCAGGCGACAACCAGGACGCCCGCCATCTGACAGTCGTGTAGATGTTGCATCCCGGTGGCTGAAATTCCTTCCCATCTCCAGGCAGTGTTCGCGCCTGGCAGTGCACCCCATGGATATTCCATGGGTTTTCCGGGTGCGACATTGGCCCGGAATGTGCTCCTGCCGCCGTGCCCGAGACTTCGGCACAGCGCGCACACGCATCGATTGGGAGAGCACAGCAATGGCGGGTTTGCAGATCCACCGTGAGGACGTCGCAGGTCGCATCACCCTGCGTCTGGAAGGGGTTCTGGACGGCAAGACGGCGCAGGAGGTGCAGACGTCGCTGGACACGTTGCAGGGCCAGGACGTGGTGGTGGACTTCACCCACCTGCGGGAGTTCAAGGACAGCGCGGTGGGGGTGCTGACGCGCAACCTGGCGAACTCGGTGAAGCTGCGCGGGCTGGCGTCGCACCACGAGCGGATGTTCCGCTACTTCGGCGTGACGACGGGCGTGGTGGTGCAGCGTCCGTACTACACGCCCGAGGACGTGCTCTCCCTCTAGTCGAGGGAGGCCGAGCAGGCGGGCGCCCCTGGAGGGTGCCCTGGAGTTGGCGGTGCCGGCCCCCGGGGGAGTCGGCTAGAGTGACGGCGGATGACCCAGCCCGCCCGCGTCCTCGCCGCCGACGTACCGTCCCCCGCCTCCGCGCGCCCGGCGATGGAGAGAATCGCCGCCGAGCTCGGGCGCGCCGTCGAGGGCAAGGAGGCCCAGGCGCGCCTGGTGACGACGTGCCTGGTCTCCGGTGGGCACCTGTTGCTGGAGGACGTGCCGGGTGTCGGCAAGACGACGCTCGCGGAGGCCCTGGCCCGGGCCTGTGGGCTGAGCTTCGCGCGCGTGCAGTTCACCGCGGACCTGATGCCCGCCGACATCCTCGGCGCCCAGGTCTTCCACGCCCAGACGGCCACCTTCCAGTTCCGTCCCGGTCCCCTCTTCCGTCAGCTGGTGCTCGCGGACGAGCTCAACCGCGCCCCGCCGCGCACGCAGTCCGCGCTGCTGGAGGCCATGGCGCAGGGCCAGGTGTCGCTCGACGGGAGCACGCACGCCCTGCCCTCCCCCTTCACGGTGGTGGCCACGCAGAACCCGGTGGACTTCTCCGGCACCTACCCGCTGCCGGACTCGCAGCTGGACCGCTTCATGGTGCGCCTGTCCCTGGGGCACCCCGCCGCCGACGTGGAGGCGCGGCTGCTGGCCACGCGGGGCCGCACGCCGCCCCTGGAGGCCGTCAAGGGCGTCTCCAGCCCCGAGGAGCTGGCGGCCCTGCGCGCGCTGTCCGCGGAGCAGCGGCTGGACGCGTCCGTGGCGGAGTACGTGGTGCGGCTGGCGCGGGCGACGCGGGAGCACGGCGACATCGAGCGAGGCGCCTCCACGCGCGCGGTGCTGGCGCTGGGCGCGGCGGCCCGCACGCAGGCCCTCTGGGAGGCCCGGGACTTCGTGACGCCCGGGGACGTGCGGGCGGTGCTGGTGCCGTGCTGGGCGCACCGCGTGCTGCTGCGCAGCGCCGTGCAGGGCGTGGCGGCGCGGGACGAGGCGGCGCACCTGTTGGAGGAGCTGGTCCGAAAGGTCCCGGCGCCGCGGTGAAGTCCACGTGGAAGCAGCGCTGGGCGCGGCTTCGCGCCAGGCTCCGTCCGCCGCGCACCCTCCGGGTGACGCGCATCGGCCGCACGTACCTGGTGGTGACGTTCGGCGTGGGGCTGGGCGCGCTCAACACGGGCAACAACCTGCTCTATCTGCTGTTGGGCCTGCTGCTGAGCATGGTGGTGGTGTCCGGCGTGCTGTCGGAGCGGTGCATCCGGGACCTGTCGGTGCGCCGGGTGGGCACGGACGCGGCCTTCGCGGGTGAGCCCTTCGCCTTCCGCTGGGCCGTGTCGCGCAAGCAGGGGCAGGCCTTCGCCCTGGCGCTCGCGGAGGCGGACTCGCCGCTGACGGGCGCGGGCGGCGTGGGCTACCTGCCCTCCGGCGTGGAGCACATCGTCCGCGCGGACCTGGTCGCGCCCCGCCGCGGGCCGGTGCGGCTGACGGGCGTGCAGGTGACGACGACGTGGCCCCTGGGGCTGTTCGCCAAGACGCGCGTGCTCTCCCTCGACGGCCTGCTGCTCGTCTATCCCAAGCGCGGCTATGCCTGCATGGACCCGGGCGACGCCGAGCGAGGGCCGGTGGGGGACGCGGGAAACCCGCGCCGCAACGACGGCAGCGGCGACGTGACGGGCCTGCGCGAGCTGGCCGAGGGCGAGGACGCGCGCCGCATCCACTGGCTCAAGAGCGCGTCGATGGGGAAGCTCCTGCGCGTGGAGCGCGAGCGCGAGGAGCGCCGCACGTGGATGCTGTCCATCGAGCCGGGCCTGGAGGGCGAGGCGCTGGAGCGGCGCTGCGAGGAGGTCGCGGCGCTGGCCCACCGGCTGCTCGAGGAGGGCCATGAGGTGGGCCTCCACACCGCGGAGGAGCGGCTGCGCGCGGGCACGGGCGCGGCGCAGGAGCGGCGCATCCTCAGGGCCCTGGCGTGGCTGGGCTTCGAGCGGCCGCGGGACGAGGAGGCGGCGGCATGACGCGCGGCTCGCGACTGCGACTGGTGCTGCGCGACGTGGCCTCCGGCTGCGCGTTCGGGTCGATGGCCGTGTCCGGCCAGCTGCCGCTGTGGACGCTGGGCCTCTATGGCTTCTCGCTGGTGGCGGCGCTCCTGGGCAAGCGGCTGTTCGCCCGGCGCGCGAAGCTCACCGCGCTGTTGCTGTTGGGCGTGGCGGCGGTGCTGGCCGTCAATGTCACGGCGGGCTCGCTCAACCTGGTGGTGGCCGCGTGTGCCTTCGCGGGCCTCATCTCCGCGCACCGGCTGCTGTCCACGCCGGACCCGGCCACGGATGGGCAGGTGCACCTGTCCGGCCTGTTGATGGTGGCGGGCGGCGCGGCGCTGTCCGGTGAGCTGGTCTACGGCCTGTTCCTGGTCGCCTTCAGCGTGCTGTCCAGCGTCTCGCTGGCGCTGGGCGTGGTGGAGTCGGCGGTGCCCGAGGGTGAGCCCATCCCGGTGCGCCAGGTGCTGCGCCCCCTGAGCACGGGCGTCAGCTTCGCGGTGGCCGGCGCGGTGGCCTTCTTCATCCTCTTCCCCCGCCTCAACTGGAACATGACGGGGCCTCGCGCGTCGCCGGGCATCGGCCCCGCGACGACGGGCTTCTCCAACACGGTGCGGCTGGGCGGCACGGGGACCATCAAGGACAACCCGCGCGTCGTGCTGCGGGCGACGCTGAACCCGGACCCGGGCGTGGATGCGCTCGGCGCGTACTGGGTGGGCCGCACCTACGACATCTTCGACGGGCTGGAGTGGACGAACGCGGGCGGCGTGCGCAAGGAGCGCGAGCCGCTGCTGACGCTGCGTCCGGGCGGCGACAACCTGGTGCACCAGCGCGTGGAGCTGCTGCCGGCCTACGGCGGTCGCACGCTCATCGCGCTCGAGACGCCGTCGCGGCTGGGCAACGCGGTGGCGAACACGAGCACGGGCGGCCGGCGCACCTCGCTCCAGGAGCTGTCCGGCGGCGAGGCGCGCTTCCTGGAGCCGGGCATCTCCTACTCCTATGAGGCGTACAGCCTGCCGCCGGGTGGCAGTGGCGACCGGTTCCGCAAGCTGCCCCCGGTGGAGCAGGACGCGCTGCTGGCGCTGCCCGAGAACATCGACCCACGCGTGGCCCAGACGGCGGCGCGGGTGCTCGACGGCGAGCGCGAGCCGATGGCCGCCGCGCAGAAGCTGGCCGCGTGGCTGCAGCGCGAGCACTCGTACACGTTGGAGCAGGCCGGCGAGAGGGATGACCCGCTGGCGGACTTCCTCTTCGAGCGCAAGGCCGGGCACTGCGAGCACTTCGCCACCGCGCTCACGTTGATGCTGCGCACCCAGGGCATCCGGGCCCGGCTGGCCACGGGCTTCTTCGGCGGCGAGCGGGTGAACGAGGGCTACATCCTGCGCGCCGGTGACGCCCACGCGTGGACGCACGTGCTGGTGCCCGAGCGCGGCTTCGTCACCGTGGACGCGACGCCGCCCGCGAATCGTCCGGGCCAGGGCTCGAAGTGGATGCAGCGGCTGCTGGGGTTGTACGAGGCCATCGAGTCGCGGTGGCGCAACTCCGTCGTCGACTACTCGTTCCGGGACCAGGTGGACGTGGCGCGCGCGCTGGTGCGTCCGCCCAAGGGCTCCGAGAAGAACGAGCGCAGCCAGCTGCCCCCCGCGCGGGCCTGGGGCGCGGCGCTGGTGGTGGGCATGCTCGTCTATGCCGGGTGGCGGCTCGTGGAGCGGCTCTCGGGGCGGCCTCGTCCGCTGGAGGCCACGCGCTTCGTGGACGCGGTGGAGGCACAGCTCGCCTCGGCGGGCATCGCGCGGGGTGACGACGAGACGCTGGAGGAGCTGCACGCGCGGATGGCCTCGGACGGCCACGCGCTGGCGCCCGCGCTCGCGCCCATCACCCGGCGCTACCTGGAGGCCCGCTTCGGCGGGCGTCCGCTGCGCCAGGGCGAAGCAGACACGCTGCTGCGCTCCTTGAAGAGCGCCGTCTCCGACTTCGTCCGCCTGGAGGCCCAGCTTCGGGCCCGTACGGATGAGCGGCGCGCCCGCGCCTCCTGAGGGAGCGCGCACCGGCACGCGCCCGCCTCGAACGGCGAGCCCCGGCACGGCGGCAGACCCCAGGGATTCCCGCCGGGGGGGGCGCGCCCGGCGCGGCTGAGCCTCACCGCCCTGCCCGCCTCGGGCGCCATGGGCTCGCGTGGCGGGTGGCCCTCCGGGCGTCCCCCCGGGCGCGGAAAATCGCGCCGGACAGCGGCCGCCGGAGTCGTTAGCCGTTCATCCACGGGAAGGCGAAAGGCGCCGTGCGCGGCCCTCTCGTCCAAGGGGGCTCACCTGCCAGGCGGGCAAGGGAGCTTCCGCGCTCGCTCGGCACCTCGGCTCCTCGACAGGGCCCAGGTGCTCCTCCCTGGAGGCGTCACGTGCACAGACGGGCACATTCTACAGCCGCGAAGTCCCGGCGAGTTCCCAGGTCGGCCGTAACGGTTACAGCCCTCCTTCTTTGTACATGAGCGACGGTTCCGCCAACCCCCCGCAGACACAGGGGAAGGTGGTGTGGGTGGCGCTGGCATCCGGGTTGCTCATGACAGCCCTCGTTCAGTCGTCAAGCGGTCCGAAAAAACCTAGCGGCCTCCACGAGGCCCCACGTCGGGAGAAACCATCCATGCAGGCGTCCACCGAGCAGTCGTCCAACTCCGGCTCCCTGGCGATGTACCTCTCGGAGATCAACCACTACAACCTCCTCACCGTGGAGGAGGAGCAGGCGCTGGCGCGCAGCTTCATCCAGGGAGACCTGGCCGCGGGCCACCGGCTCGTCACGAGCAACCTGCGCTTCGTGGTCAAGGTCGCCTATGAGTACCGCTCCTACGGCATCAAGATGTCGGACCTCATCCAGGAGGGGAACATCGGCCTGATGAAGGCCGTGCAGAAGTTCGACCCGGACAAGGGCATCCGCCTCATCTCCTACGCGGTGTGGTGGATTCGCGCGTACATCCAGAACTACATCCTCAAGAGCTGGTCGCTGGTGAAGCTCGGCACCACCCAGGCGCAGCGGAAGCTGTTCTTCAGCCTGGCGCGCACGCGCCGTGAGCTGGAGAAGTTCGGCAACGGCGAGGCCGTGGTCAACGTGGAGGAGATTGCCCGCCGGCTGCACGTGAAGCCCGGCGAGGTGCGGGAGATGGAGCAGCGCATGGGCGGGCGGGACCTCTCGCTCGACGCGCCCATGGGCGAGGACGGCGGCAACAGCCACGTGGACTTCGTGGTCAGCGCCGCGGCCCCGCAGGACGACGAGTTCGCCGACAAGGAGGAGGCGGGCCTCATCAACGCCCGCGTCCGCACCGCGCTGATGCGCCTGGACCCGCGCGAGCGCTTCATCATCGAGCAGCGCGTGATGAACGAGCGCCCCATGACGCTCAAGGAGCTGGGCGAGCACTTCGGCTTCTCGCGCGAGCGCGCCCGCCAGCTGGAGATCCGCGCCAAGGACAAGCTCAAGGCGGAGCTGGCCGCGCTGATGGCCGAGGTGGACCCGGACGCGGCGGCGCTGCAGCAGTAGTCCCCGCCTGACGCGGCAGGTCGGCCCCGGTTCCGCGGGGGCCACCCCGAGCGCCTCCATCCCTCCCGGGGTGGGGGCGCTTGCCATTTGAGGGGCATTGCTTCGCGCGCCGGGCGGGGCCCTGCTAGAAGGGGCCCGATTCCCTCGTAAGGAGCCTTTCGCTTGGCCCACGGTACCCCGCCGGTCGTCGACGAGCGTGTTCCGCTCGCGCAATCGCACGCGCCCCACCAACACTCCCCGTACATCCCACCCGACCAGTCCCCCACGGAGATGACGATCCGCGGGTTGGTGCTCGGCTCGGTGCTGGGCATCGTGTTCGCCGCCTCGTCCGTGTACCTGGCCATCAAGGTGGGCCTCACGGTGTCCGCGTCGATTCCGGTGGCGGTGCTCTCCATCGCCATCTTCCGGGCGCTGGGCAAGTCGAACATCCTGGAGAACACCATCGTCCAGACGACGGGCTCGGCGGGAGAGTCGCTGGCCTTCGGCGTGGCGGCGGCGCTCCCGGCGCTGCTCTTGTTGGGCTACGACATCAGCCTGACGCACGCGTTCCTCACGGCGGCGCTGGGCGGTGTGCTCGGCGTGCTGATGATGATTCCGCTGCGCCAGGGCCTCATCGTCCAGGAGCACGGCAAGCTGCCCTACCCGGAGGGCACGGCCAGCGCGGACGTGCTCATCGTCGGTGAGCAGGGCGGCACCAACGCGCGCACGGTCATCATCGGCTTCCTGGTGGGCGGCATCTACAAGTTCGCCTACTCCGGCATGAAGCTGTTCCGCGAGGTGCTGAGCACCCCGCTCAAGGGCCTCAAGAGCGCCACGCTCTCCACCGAGGTGAGCCCGGAGCTGCTCGGCGTGGGCTACATCATCGGTCCCCGGGTGGCGGCCATCACCTTCGCCGGTGGCGTGCTGAGCTACCTCATCCTCATCCCCGCCATCTCCTTCTTCGGCGGCGGGCTGGATCAGCCGCTGCTGGTGCACAACGGGCAGCTCATCCGGGACATGTCCCCGGACCAGATTCGCAACGCGTACGTGCTCTACATCGGCGCGGGCGCGGTGGCGACGGGCGGCCTCATCAGCCTCATCCGCTCGCTGCCCACCATCATCGGCGCGTTCAAGCGCGGCGTGGAGTCGCTCAAGGCCTCGCGCGCGCACGGCGGCGCGCCGCAGCTGCTGCGCACCGAGCAGGACCTCCCCATCACCGTGGTGCTGGTGGGCAGCCTGATGCTGGTGCTGACCATCTGGCTGGCGCCCCCGCTGCACGTCAACTTCATCTCCGCCCTGCTCATCATCGTCTTCGGCTTCTTCTTCGTGACGGTGAGCGCGCGAATCACCGGCGAGATTGGCAGCTCCTCCAACCCCATCTCCGGCATGGTGGTGGCCACGCTGCTCGTCACGTGCCTGGTGTACCTGATGCTGGGCTGGACGAACTCCAATGACCGCTTCATGGCGCTGACCACGGCGGCCATCGTCGGCATCGCCGCGTCCAACGGTGGCACCACCGCGCAGGACCTGAAGACGGCCTTCCTGGTGGGCGGCACGCCCCGGCGGCAGCAGACGGCGCTCTTCGTGGGCGTGCTGACCAGCGCCATGTTCATCGGCCTGGTGCTGGTGACGCTCAACAAGGGCGCCACCGTCACCATCCCGGAGCCGCACCCGAACGTGCAGGTCACCGAGCTGACCGAGGAGACGCGCACCCAGTACGTGTTCCCCTGGAGCGTGTCCGCGGACGCGCTGGCGTCGCGCAACCTGGACGAGGCGGCGCTGCGCAAGGCGGCCTGGGCGCAGGGCTACGAGCTGGCCAACACGAACGGCGCGCTGGAGCTGCGCAGCTGGCGGCAGGTGGGCGCGCAGGACGTGGGCGGCGTGACGCTGAGCCCCACGGGCGGCTCGCAGGTGAAGGTGTCCGACCTGGGCGCCGTCACCGAGGGCCCCCAGCGCACCTTCAAGGAAGGCTACGTGCGCGGCGCGGACACGCCGGTGCCCGCGGGCAAGTACCTGGTCGACGGCGCCGGCACCATCCAGTACGTGGTGGACCCGGGCATCGGCGGCCGCATCAGCACCTACGAGGGCCAGGCCCTCACCCGCTACGCGGCGCCCAAGGCGCAGCTGTTCGCGCTCATCATCGACGGCATCCTCACGCAGCGGCTGCCGTGGGACCTGGTGCTGCTGGGCGTGTTCATCGCGCTGATGCTGGAGCTGTGCGGCGTGTCCTCGCTGCCCTTCGCGGTGGGCGTGTACCTGCCCATCAGCAGCAGCGCGCCGCTCTTCGTGGGCGGCATGGTGCGCTACTTCGTGGACCGCGTGCGCGGCGGTGAGTCCGACTTCTCCCCGGGCACCCTGCTCTCCTCCGGCTACATCGCCGGCGGCTCCATCGCGGGCGTGCTCATCGCCTTCCTGGAAATCGCCACGGACGGCGCCGGCTCGCGCGCCATCAACCTGCCGGCCGTGCTCGGCCACGAGGGCGCCATCGGCGGCTTCCTCAACACGGTGGGCGAGAGCGAGCTGGCGCATCCGCTCTGGTCCAACCTCTGGGGCCTGCTCTTCTTCGGCGGCCTGACGCTGTTCCTGCTGCGCTCGGCCCTGCGTGGCCCCAGCGCCGCGGTGTCTCCGCCGCCCGCCGGCAAGTAGCCCCGTGAGGCGACGGCGCTCCCCTTTGCTGGGAGCGCCGTCCCTCCAGTCATCAGAAGTTCGTGTTCTGCGAGCCGTTCACGAGCCGGAGGTACTTGCAGGTGCCCGTCGCGTCCCACTCCACCCGGAAGAAGCCCCGGGTGCTCAGGGCCTGCTCCCAGAGCTCGCCCACGACCGCGTCGGGCACGCAGCTGTAGATGGTGTGGGTGGTGGCCCCCGCCGGGGTGAAATAGGACTGGAAGAGGCGACCGCCGACCATGTCATCCCGGAAGGACGCGGAGGAGGTCGTCACCGCGTCCTGGCGGAAGCCGACCAGGTTGCCGAAACAATGCCCCGAGCCATCCGTGTTCTTCTGGCAGAAGAGGGTCTGCGACTGGAGTCCTCCCCACGCGACGGGAGCGAGCGCCAGGGCCGCGAGCGCAATACCAGGCAACAGGCCCTTGCGAACAAGGGACCTCGAAGAAGAGAGCTGCTTCATGTGTTGTGACTCCTGAGCCGTGTGACGTTCGACTGCTCGAAGCGAAGTGAAGCGGGCGCTACGGAAGACCATCGGCATCCGGAGCGGGGATGAGCCGGTCCTGGTTGATGGCGACGATGAGCTGCTTGCGGAGCGCGTCGGCCTCGGGACGGCCTCGAAGGTGGGCGAGCTCGCGCCGAATCTCGAGCACGTCCTGCGCAGTCATGCGTCCGCTGGAGACCACCCGGTCCACCATCGTGCCCACCCGCGTTGCCGACTCGCGCTGCTCGGAGGACAGCTCCGGCACGGAAGGCGCGGACGCCTCGGGCTCACCGGCCCCCACGACGGGCCCTCCTGACGCCTTCAGCAACGTGGCCACCCGCAGGGCCATGGCCTCCAGCTCTTCCCCGGAGAGGCGCCCCTGCCCGGAGGCCACTGGGGAGGACGCGCCCACCATCAAGCCAGCCCCCGCGGCGTGAGCACGAGACTCCAGTGCCCGGCGCAGCGCCCCCACCTCATCCGTGAGCTGCTCCACGCGCTGCTCCTGGAACTGCTGCGCCTGGCTCACCGCGAGCCAGCACCCCAATGCGCACCCCACCGCCGTGGTCAGGCTCGGAAGCCAGCCCTGAAACACCTGGGTGTTCATGAGATGGCTCAGAAATTCGAGTACTGGCTGCCGTTGATCAGGAACAACGAATAGCAGCTCCCCCCGGCCGACCAGTAGATGGAGAAGAAGCCCTCGTGGTTCATGGCCTTGTTCCAGTGAGCCCCTGTCACCGCGTCGGGCGTGCAGCTGAAGTACTCCGTCGTCGCGCCCGTGGTGAGCGCCGCGTAGAAGTACGGCGCCGCGTTGCTGGACCGTGAGAAGAGCGCCTGCGTGTTGGCGCCGGCGTGATTGCGGAAGCCGAGGAGGCTGCCCTGGCACCGGCCAGAGCCATCCGCGTTCTTGTAACAATGGGCTGACTCCGTCGTGAAACCAGCGAGGACCGCGGGCGCGGCCAGCAACGTCGCGACACAGCAGGCCGAGGCTCCGCGCTTCAAGAGACGATGCATGTGAACTCCTCCAATGGAGGCCAGTTCCCTGGCCCCTCGAAAGGAAGCCTAGCGAGCACGTCTGACGCACTGCTTCGGAGCAAGGCCACGGAGCCCGGCACCCGGCTCTTACTCGGGAATCCCTGTGCGCGCGTGTCGGGGTAGACCCATCTCCCTCCAAGTCCCCGAAGTTCCTACCGCCGCCGGCTGGGGCTTCGGAGGATTTCGGAGTAGGCTGGTGATACCGCCCGAGCGGAGAGTTGCAGACGCATGGCCCAGCCCCAAAAGACCCAGGACGCGAGCACGGACGCCGAGCAGTCCCCGGAGGTCCGAGAGAAGGTGGAGATGGCGCGCACGTTCGCGTTCCATCTCCTCAAGGGCATCAAGCAGATCGGCATGTACCGCCACAACGAGGCTCGCTTCCCCGAGTTCCTCTCGAAGGCGTTGGAGGCCATCTCCCAGTACACGGAGAAGTTCGGACCGCTGTCGTTGAAGGTGGAGCAGCAGAACCTCACGCTCCACAACGACTCGCTCTTCTCGGAAGACACGCCGCTCCCCTACAAGTTCTACCGCGACGGCATCCGTCAGCTCATCTTCCGCCCCGGCCTCACGGTGGAGGAGCTGACCACCTTCACGCTCATCTCCCTGTCCGAGCCCGAGCGCGGCGCGGACGACGTGCTGGCGCAGCTGTGGCGCGCGGGCATGGAGCACGTGGAGTACGTGGTGGTGGAAGGCTTCTCCATGGAGAACGCCAGCGAGGAGGAGGTGCAGGTCGAGGTGGACAAGGTGGTGGGCTACCTCTACTCGCGCCTGCAGACGAACTCGGATGACTACCTGCGCTTCGCGCGCGTGTCCGCGGAGGACCTGGACGCGAAGATGGACGGCGTGGAGCAGATCCGCGGCCTGGTCGTCGGCGGGCGCCACGCGTCGGACGAGCTGAAGGCGCGGCTGCAGCGCGAGGTGATGGAGGAGGAGGGCTCGCGGCTGTTCCCCAAGCTGGTGAGCGCCGTGTTCCAGGTCGTCGAAGGAGGCGTGGAGGACGGCACGCTGCTCGAGGAGATCTTCGTGCAGCTGCTCGACATGCTCCTGCTCCAGGACGACTTCGGCACCATCAATCAAATCGTCCTCAAGCTGCGCGCGCTGTCGCAGAAGGACGGCGGACAGTCGCTGGAGAAGCTGCTGGAGTCCTTCCTGCACAGGATGGGCGAGGAGCAGCGGCTGATGCGCCTGGGCGAGTCGCTCAAGGGCGCGCGGCCCAAGCAGCCGCAGGACGTGACGCGCTACCTGCAGGCCCTGGGGCGCGACTCCGTCATCCCGCTGCTCACCGTGCTGGAGACGCTGGAGATTCCCGAGAACCGCGCGCTGCTCTGCGACGCGCTGGCCATCGTCGCGCGGGACACGCCGGAGCCCTTCGTGGCGCGGCTCACGTCGGACCGTCCGCAGACGGTGCGCGACATGGTCTACATCCTGGAGAAGAGCAACCACCCCGAGCGCATCAAGATGTTCGGCCAGGTTCTCAAGAGCCCCAACCTGGTGGTGAAGCTGGAGGTGCTCGGCATCATCGGCCGCGGCCGCACCGGCGAGGCGCGCCGGCTGGTGGCCGAGGCCCTGGCGGACCCCGTCTCCCAGGTGCGCATGCTCGCCGCGCGGATGCTGCCGGAGTTCGACCGGGACAAGGCGTACTCGGACCTGATGCGCCTCATCCGCGAGCCGGCCTTCGACAAGAAGACGCCCGACGAGCGCACGGCCTTCTACGCGGCGGTGGGCGCCACGGGCACGCCGGGCGCGCTCTCGCACATGCAGCAGCTGCTCGCCGTGAAGCCGTCCCTGCTCAACAAGAAGCGGGTGCTGGAGGACAAGCTGCTGGCCGTGGCGGGGCTGGCGGGCGCGTGCTCCATCCAGAGCTACAAGATGTTGCAGGCCGTCGTCGAGGACCGCAACCAGCCGGTGGAGCTGCTCACCGCGGGTCGCAAGGCGATGTATCAGACACGCAAGGCGCTGTTCGGGGACTCGGCACTGCCGGAGGAGAACTGAGCGATGGCCGAGAATCTGAAAATCACCCAGAGCCAGGACGAGAACACCAGCGAGTTCGGGCGCGAGCACAACGAGAAGCTCCAGTCGCTCTCGCGCGCCATGGTGGCCGGCCTCTACATGCTCGTGCGCTCGGTGAAGATGTATGACCCCGAGAACGCCGTCTTCCAGAAGCCGCTGCACCAGCTCCAGGACATCATCAATCAAATCATCGGCAAGGAAGGCCGGCTGGAGCTCGCGGGCGTCAAGGACTCGTTCTACCTGAACGGCATGCTGGTGAAGGTGGACCTCAACTCCATCGAGAACCAGCGCTACCTGCTCGCCGAGATGCGCGGCAAGGACGTGGGCGGCTTCACCCTCACCAAGCCGGTGACGGTGCCGGAGCTGAAGAACTTCATCTGGATCTTCAGCAAGGAGCAGACGGCCCAGTCGGAGGAGGACGGACTGTCCGGCCGCAAGCTGCTCAACATGCGCGTGGCCAAGTTCTCCAAGCTCAAGGAGAAGCTGGACAAGGACATGAACAACCCGGGCGACCAGAAGGTCGATCGCAAGAAGTACGCGATGACCGTCTACGCCCGCTCGGTGTTCTTCCTCAGCAAGTACCTGGAGTCGGTGCGCGCCGGAAAGCCCATCAACGCCTCCAAGGCGCTGCGGCTGGTGCAGGACTTCGTGGACATCAGCTACGACCAGCGCACGCACTTTTTGGGCATGACGACGATGCGGCGCGAGGACGAGTACCTCGTGTACCACCAGGTCAACGTGTGCCTGATGAGCATCGTCTTCGGCGCGGAGCTGGGGCTGACGAAGCCGCAGCTGCGTGATTTGGGCTACATCGCGCTGTTCCACGACGCGGGCATGACGACGCTGCCGGAGGAGCTGGCCACCAAGCGCGGGGCGCTCACGCCCGAGGAGCGCGTGGCGGTGCAGCGCGCGCCGCTCATCTCCGTGCGCAACATCCTCATGGAGAAGGGCTTCAGCCGCTCCACGCTGCTGCGCGTGGTGACGACGTTCGAGCACAAGACGGACTTCGGCACCGCGGTGCGCGACTCACGCGGCAACATCCAGATGATCATCCCCAAGACGAACCTGGGGGCATACGCGAAGATCATCGCCATCTGCGACGCGTACGACGCGCTCACGTCCAAGCGCCCGTACCGGGATGCCTACGGACCGGAAGTGGCCTTGATGCTGATGTGGACGGAGATGCGCAACAAGTTCGACCCCGAGCTGCTCGAGGTCTTCATGCGCGTCATGGCCATCCAGCCGGTGAAGGTGCTGAGCAAGCGCCAGCAGTCGCTCAGCGTTTCCGGGCTGTAGCCGCGCGCTTCTTCGTCGCCGCCTTCTTGCGAGCGGGGGCCTTCTGCTTCGCCTCCGCCACCGGGGGCGCTTCCGGGCCTCCGAGCAGCGTGAGCGCCGCGGCGAAGTCCTCCGGAATCGGCGCCTCCAGCGACAGCGCCTTGCCCGTGCGCGGGTGCGCGAAGGCCAGCTTCCACGCGTGCAGGGCCTGACGTCCCAGGCGCTCCTGCGCGGCGGCGGCCTCGCCCTTGGGCTTGCGGCCCGCGCCGTAGAGGGTGTCTCCCAGCAGCGGGTGGCCCGACTCGGCCAGGTGCACGCGGATCTGGTGCGTGCGGCCGGTGAGCAGGTCCACCTCCACCAGGGCCGCGCCGTCGAAGGCCTGGAGCACGCGGAACAGGGTGATGGCGGGCTTGCCCTCGCGCACCTTGCCGGTGAAGCGCTGGCGGTGCACGGGGTGGCGGCCGTAGAGCGTCTCGATGCGGCCTTCCGCCGGGGGGACGCCGTGCACGAGGGCCAGGTACGTCTTGGAGACCTCGCGCCCCTTGAAGGACTTCTGGAGCGCGACGAGGGCCTGCTCGTTCTTGGCCACCACGAGGCAGCCGGTGGTGTCCTTGTCGAGCCGGTGGACGATGCCCGGGCGCAGCTCGCCGCCGACGCCGGCCAGGTCCTTCACGCGGTGCAGGAGCGCGTTGACCAGGGTGCCGGAGGCGTGGCCCGCGCCGGGGTGCACCACCATGCCCGCGGCCTTGTCCACCACCACGAGGTCCTTGTCCTCGTGGAGCAGGGACAGCGGCAGCTCCTCGGCCTCCGGAAGGGCGGCCACGGGCGGCGGGACATGGAGGGTGAGCGTGTCGCCACCGCGCAGCCGCATCGCCGCCTTCACGGGCTTGCCGGCGACGAGCACGTGCCCGTCGTCGATGAGTCCCCGGATGCGGGAGCGGGTCAGGTCGGTGAAGACGCCCGCGAGATACTGGTCGATGCGCTCTCCGCGGGCTTCCGGCGGGGCGCGATGCTCTCGCGTGTCGGGCGCTGCCACGGGGGGCGGACTACCAGATCTTCGACTTCACGTGCGCCTTGGAGCGCAGGACGATGTCGTTGATGGCGCGCTCGAAGAAGTTCGCCGTGGTGAAGACTTCCTGGCTGACGCGGCTCTTGTAGAGCTCTCGGCCCTCCTCCAGCTCCTCCTTGAGGACCTCGAAGAGGTTGTCCTGCTCGATACCCTTGATGATCTTCTGCTCGTTGTAGAGCGAGATATCCGAGGCAATCGCACGGGCGAGCCGCATCGCCTTGATCTTTTCCTCGTCCGTCATCGTCTTTCCTACATAGGCACCGCTCGGAGGGGAGTCAACTTTCCTTGTGGTACGAGCAAAAGTCGGCACCCCTCCAGGGCGGCGTCATTTCTTGCCTGACTTCTCAGAAGCCAAGGCCAGGTAGCTCCTGGACACCCGGAGCGGATCCAACCCCAGCTCGCGGGCGAGGTTCATGAGGATGCCCCGGAGGTAGACCTGCGCGGGCAGCGCCGTGTAGCGGTCCGCCTCCACGTTCTCCAGGTGGCGCGAGGAGATGCGGGTGCGGTCGGCGACCTGCTGGAGCGTGTAGCCCCGCGTCTCGCGGACGCGGCGCAGCAGCTCGCCGTTGAACTCGGCGTCGGCGGGGATGTCCGGCAGACGGGGACGAGGCTCGCGAGTCCTGGCGGCGACCTGCGCCAGCGCGGCCTCCGCCGTGGCGATGGCGGAGTCCTGGGCGAGCACCTGCGCCTCGCTCAACTGCCGCCCCGTCTGAACACGGTTCTGCGAGGGGGCCACGGGCGGCGGCGCCGTCGGTCCGACCGGACGCGTCACGGGGGGCGGCGCGGGCTCCGGAGCCCTGGCGGGCGTTCCAGCCACGACGATGGACGTCCCGGGCTCCGAGGGCTGGGTCGGCACCGACGCGGGGACGTCCGGGCTCGCGGCCACGGCGACGGGGGCCGGAGCGGGGCTCACCGTGGCGACGTGAGCCGGCGACGGTTCGGGCGCTGAGGCAGCGGGCGTCGCGTCCACCTGTGGCGCGACCACGGCCGGAGCCGAGGCGACGGGGGGCGTCGCGTCCACCTGTGGCGCGACCACGGCCGGAGCCGAGGCGACGGGGGGCGTCGACTCCACCGGCGGCGCGACCACGGCCGGAGCCGAGGCGACGGGGGGCGTCGACTCCACCGGCGGCGCGACCACGGCCGGAGCCGAGGCGACGGGGGGCGTCGACTCCACCGGCGGCGCGACCACAGCTGGCGCCGAGGCAACAGGATTCGCCTCCACCTGCGGCGCGACCACGGCCGGTGCCGAGGCAACAGGAGTCGTCTCCACCTGCGGCGCGACCACAACCGGCGCCGAGGCAACAGGAGTCGCCTCCACCTGCGGCGCGACCACGGCCGGTGCTGCGACAACGGGCGCCGGCTCCGCGGGCGGCGTGACCGCGACCGGTGCCGAGGCAACAGGCGTCGCCCCCACCTGCGGCGCAACCACGGCCGGCGCCGAGGCAACCGGAGCCACGACAGGGGCCGCTTCCACGGGAGGGACGTCCCCAACCGGCGCCGAGCTCACAGGCGAGGAGAACGCGACCGGCGGCGCGGCCACAGGGACAGACTCGACCGGTGGCGCCACCACGGCCGGTGCCGAGGCAACAGGCGCGGGGACCGAGGACGAGCCTCCGGTCGAGACCGAGGCAACGGGGACGGACGCCGCCGACGGAGAGGACTCGGTCGGTATCGGGGCGACAGGCGCCGACGGGGCAGCGGGGACAGGAGCGGACCCCACCGACTGCGCGACCCCGGGCGCGGCAACTGGAGCCGACTCCACCGAGGCGCCCCCCTGCTCCATGGCGCCCACGGCCTTCGAGCTGGACGACACGGGCCCCGGCTCCGCCGCCGGGGCCTGCGCCTCCGCGCCCACGCTCAGCGAGGCGGGCACATCCACCAGCCCACCGACGAGCGGCGCGGTCTGCAGGGAGCTCGTCACATACGACAGCGAGTAGCCGCTGACGAAGCTCGCCCGGAACGCCTCGGGCCCGCTCAGGGCCGGGGCCTCGTCCTCGGACGCGCGCTTCTTCTTCCCCTCCGCCACCGCGCTCGCCAGCGCCTCGGCCGCCTTCACCGTGCCCCACGGCGCCGGCAGCCCCAGGTCGCGGTCATACTCACCGCGCAGGTCGCCATCGGTGAGGATCTCCATCGCCTCGGTCATCCGGGCGCGGAGCGCATCCACCTGGTCCGGCTCCACCAGCGCGTACACCGCGATGGAGTCCGGCGCATACAGCTCCATGAGTCGGGAGTACGCGGCGCGAATCTCCTCCATGGGCGCTGTGACCGGGACCTCCAGGAGCTCGTAATAGGTCTGCTGCGCGAAAGGCTTCATGGTGACGAGGAAGGGTCGGGGGTCGCGTCGAGGGCGAGCAGTCGTGAGGCGATACGTTGGATGGCCAGGGCGGCCGGGGCGTCGGGTCGTTCGATGAGCACGGGGCGCCGCTTGCGCACCGCGCGCCAGGCCTCATCGTCATACCGGATGGCGCCCAGGTCATCCATCGCGATGCCGAAGAACTTCTTCCACGCCGAGGCCACCGCCGCACCCACGTTCAGGTCCGCGTCCGTGCGCGCCTGGTTCACCACCAGCCGGATGCGGAACTCGGACAGCTCCCGCTCCAGTCGCTCCGCACCCACCGGGTCCTTGTTGCGCACCTGCGCCAGCACGTCATGCAACGTCCGCAGCGAGCCCTCCCGGGTGGTGAGCGCGCTGTCCACCAGGTCCTGGATGCCGTACTCCGCCTCCATCTGCTGCAGCCGCCGGAAGAACGCCGCCTTCGCGAAGCGGTACGCGTTCTCCACCGACGTCGGCTCCGGCAGCACCACCAACAACCCGTGGTCCGCCAGGATGAAGAAGTCGATGGTGTTGAAGCTGGTCCCCGCGCCCAGGTCCAGGATGAGGTAGTCCGCCGACGCGCCCATCAGCGTCTTGAGCAGCTTCTGCTTCTGCGCGTACTTGAGGTTCGCCGCGTCCAGCGCGTCCTGCGCGCCCGCGATGAGCGACAGCCGGGGCACCCCCGTGGGGACGATGACGTCCTCGAGCCGCGACTTGTTGCGCCTGAGGAAGTCCGACAGCGTCGCCTCCGGCTGCCCCACCCCCAGGCACGTGTGCAGGTTCGCTCCGCCCAGGTCCGCGTCCACCAGCAGCACGTTCAGCCCCGCCTGGGCCAGCGCCACGCCCAGGTTGGCGGACACCATCGACTTGCCGATGCCGCCCTTGCCACCGCCCACGGCGATGATGCGCCGGGGCCGCTGCCGAGCGCCGCCAGGCCCTGGGGCCACCGGCTCGGCGGTCGGGGTCCCCAGGGCACGGGCATCGGCCTGGGGCGCTCGCGTGGATTTGGACATGGGCAGGGGCATCAAAGCCCGTCCTACCGCCCGAGTCGACTCCCCGCCAATCCGTGGCCACTTCGTGGATCAACCCGAGCCATGACTCCCCCCGCGACACCCCATTTTACAGGGTTCGCCGGGCAGGCCGGTGAGCAAGCGCTCGGGCGCCCTACTCGTCCAGCAGCTCCACGTTCCAATACGAGGCATCCGCCAGGTGCAGGAACGGCAGCCACTCCTGATACGTCACCTTGCGCGTGGCGCCCCGGAACAACGGCGTCCAGCGCGGGCGCACCGGCTTCTTCAGGAGCCGCATGTCCGCCTGCTCCGGCGTGCGGCCCCCCTTCTTGAGATTGCAGGGCACACACGAGCACACGACGTTCTCCCACGTCGTCTTGCCACCCTGCGTGCGGGGCATGACGTGGTCCAGGTTCAGCTCGCTGCGCGGCAGGTTCTTGCCGCAGTACTGACAGGTGTCCGCGTCGCGCGCGTAGATGTTGAGCCGGGAGAAGCGCACCCGCCCTCGGGGCAGATGGTCATACGCGCTGAGCACCAGCACCCGGGGGACGCGGATGGTCCGGTTGATGGTGGTGATGCAGTCATTGGTGGCGCTCAGCGCCGCCCAATCATCGAACTCGTAGAGCCGGTACTGCGCGTCGATGGCCTTGGCGACGCCCTGATACAACAGGCTGAAGGCCCGCTTCACCGACGTGACATGCACCGGTTGGTAATACCGGTTGAGTACGAGGACGGCGCTGTTGATCATGGTGGTTTCCCGGGACTTGCGGTCGCCACCGCTTCGGCGACCGACCTGAGCTCCTCCTCCGCGAGACAGCGGACGTCGAGGACCACCTCGCCATCCGCGATCCTGCCAATAACCGGCATCCCGCCGGCGCGCAGGCGCTCGAGGAAAGATTCCGGTGCACCCACGTTGAGGATGCACGCAAAGGAAGGCAACCGGGCCAGCGGCATGGCGCCCCCGCCCACCTGTCCCACCACCCCGTCCACTCGGGCACTCACGCCTTGCTCGGCCAGCAAGTCCTGAAGCCGCAGCGCGCGGGCGCGCAGCTCCTGGGACGACTGGGCGAGCAGTCTGTACGTGGGCACGGCCCCTGGCTTGCCGTCCCGATACAACTCCAGCGTGGCCTCCAACGCGGCCACCGTCAGCTTGTCCACCCTCAACGCCCGGGTGAGCGGATGCGCCTTGATGCGCGCGAGCAACGCCGAGCGTCCCACCACCACGCCCGCCTGCGGCCCGCCCAACAGCTTGTCCCCCGAGAACGCCACCACATCCGCTCCCTCGGCGACCACCTCGGCCACCGTGGGCTCCTGTCCCATCCCCTCTCCCACCATGGGGACCAGCGCCCCCGAACCCAGGTCCTGGAACACGGGCACCCCGCGCTCCCGGCCCAGCGTCGCGAGCGCTCCCACGCTCGCCTCCTCGGTGAAGCCCACCACCGCGAAGTTGGAGCGGTGCACCTTCACCAACAGGCCCGTGTCGTGGCCCACCGCGGCCGCGTAGTCGGACAGCCGCGTGCGGTTGGTGGTGCCCACCTCCACGAGCCGCGCGCCCGACTGCCGCATGACGTCCGGCACCCGGAAGCCTCCGCCAATCTCCACCAGCTCCCCGCGCGACACGACACACTCGCGGCCGGACGCCAGCGCGGCCAGCACGAGCAGCACCGCACCCGCGCAGTTGTTGACGACGAGCGCGTCCTCCGCGCCGGTGAGCTGACGCAAGAGCCCCACCACCGGCGCGTAGCGGCTGCCCCGCTCGCCCTCGTCCAGGTCGTACTCGAGGTTCGAATAGCCCCGCGCCACCTGGGCCACCCGCGCCACCGCCTCCGGCGCGAGCGGCGCGCGCCCCAGGTTGGTGTGCAGCACCACGCCCGTGGCGTTGAGCACCGCGCGCAGCCCCGGCGTGGACAGCGTGCTGAGCGCCTCGCCCACGTCCGCGTCGTCGAAGGGGCGCGGGTCGCCCTGGAGCAGGCGCGCGCGCACGCGGTCCACGGCCAGCCGCAGCGCGGACACGGCCCTGGCGCGGGGAACACCAGACAGCAGCGGTTCCAGCGACGGCCGTCGCAGGAGCTGCTCGATGGAGGGGAGTGCGCGCAGCAGCGCGTTCTTCCCGCCGTCTACGCTGTTCGACGGGGGGCCCACGCTCGCGAGTCTAGGAGACGCACGCCCCGCACGCCAAGCCAGCGGCGGTGTCAGCCAGGTGACGTCCCGCTCACGCGCGGGCGTCTTCCTGGATTCCCCGCTCGACTCACGGCGCCGTCAGATAGAGGCTGATCTCCTCGGTGGCGCCGGGCAGGCGCATGTGCCGCTCGAAGCGCAGGCCCATCCGCTCCAGCAGCTTGATGGAGCTGACGTTGTCCTTGGAGACGATGGCGGCGACGCGCGAAATCTTGTGGTCCTCCCGGGCGTGGCGCAGCACCGCCTCGGCGGCCTCCCGCGCGTAGCCCTGGCTCCAGTAGGCGGGCTTGAACGCGAAGCCGATGTCGGGGTGCTCCAGCGAGTCGCGCTTGAGCAGGCCGCACAACCCCATGGGCACGCCGTCCTGCCGGCCCTCCACCAGGTACAGCCCGTAGCCCAGCTGGGCGTACTGCGTCAGGGGCACGTTGGTGATGTAGTCGTGCGCGCCCTCGATAGTGCGCACGCCACGGTCTCCGATGAAGCGCAGCCACGCGGGCTCGTTCAACATCCCCAGGATGAAGGCGGCGTCCTCGTGCGTCACGCGACGCAGGACGAGCCGCTCCGTCTCCACCACTTTCATGAGAAGCTTTCTCCGCGAAGCCCGTGCACTTGTAGGAGCGATACATGTGTCGCGCCCACTCGCGAGCCCACCTCGGAGGATGTACCAAGGATGTCCACCGCCTCAAGCCCCGACGCCCGCTTCCAGATTGAAGTCCTCAAGCTGCTGCTCCAGGTCGCCAGCGGAGACGAGGGGGTCAGCCGGGAGGAGATCGACCACATCATGGCCACGGCCCGGGGGATGAGCGTTCCCCTGCCGGACCTGGAGCAGCTGGCGAAGTGCCTGCAGAACGGGACGCCGCTGCCCGCGCCCAACCTGGGCATCCTCAAGGCCGACCCGAAGGCCGTCATCGACGCGGCGCATGACCTCATCGCCAGCGACGGGCACATCCACCCGAGCGAAATCGAGATGCTGCGTCAGCTCCGCGAGCTGCTCGGCGTGGCGGCCTGACACCTCGGAGCAGGGCCACCGGGACGCATTGCGCGTCCCGGCGGTCTGCCTGCACGACGACTACGGGTCGACCTCGTCGACCTCCAGCTCACTGCCCGCGCCGCTCAGCAGCTCGAGCAGCTCCGCCGCGCCACCCTCGCTGTCGACCAGCGCCGTCAGCTTGCCGCCACCGAGGAACTGCATGATGAACTGCTTTTGCATCTCCGCCCGGCCACCCTGGACCTCGCCCAGGACGGTGAGCGTGTGCGGCTCGTCGTGTCCGACGACACGCTCGGAGATTTCACAGTTCCCCAGCACGAGCACGTTGGCGTGCAGCTCCGCCGTGCCGACCCGCAGGTCACCGAGGACGAGCATCCCGCCCGGCCCCTTCAACACCAGCGTCTCCACATCCACGTTCCCCGTCACCACCACGCAGTCGTTCGAGGCGAACGTCCGGGAGGTGTCCTTCAGGTTTTCGTGGAGGTCGATGCCATCCCGCAGCATCGAGAAGATATCGACGGGCGCGGCCAACAGGCCGTCCTCGTCCAACGTGGTGAGCTGCTCATCCGCGGCCTCGAGGGCCTCTGCACGATCTTGGAGCTTCTTGGGGAAAGGAGTCATGTACCCCTCCGTCCATATCGCGAATCCCGCTCCCGGGAAGCAGGAAGAGACCATCCCCCGCGAACATGACGAACGCGCGCCAATGGACAGGTGGCTCGCCTCGTCGCACCCCGGGCAGGTGACCGCCCGCCCGGACAAGCACGGACGGTCACAGCCCCGGAGTCACCCGTCGCTCACGGCCTCAGCTTGACGTGCAGCAGGTCCAGCCGGCGGGAGGTCGGCGTGTACCAGGTGCCATCCAGCTCGATGGCCCCCCCCAGGTCCCCCGTCAGCACCACCCCGCCCGTCACCGCCGTCAGCCGGGGGGACTGGAGCGGCTCGAACACCCTCACCCAGCGCGTCTGCAGCGTCGACGAGAAGCTGGCCACGGTGGGTCGCTGTGGCGCCACCGTCTCCGGCAGCCCCACGGAGCCCAGCCCCAACAGGCCGCCGTGCCCCGCCTGGACCGTGAACAGGTTCCCGTTGGCGTCCGCGACCAGCGAGCCCAGGCCATAGGAGCTCGTCGTGCTCAGCGGGAACTGCCGCAGCGTCAGCTCCGCGCCCGTGGAGGTGAGCCTGCCGAGGATCGCCTCGCGGGGACCATCGTAGTTGTCGTCCGGCTCCGCGCTGACATACGGGGTCCCCGCGAAGGTGAAGCGGCCGTCGAAGTCGCCCGTGAAGGCCACGCCCCCATCCGGCAAGACCGCCACCTGGTACAGGTCCGCGAACACCGTGTCGTAGGACGTCGGCAGCAGCCAGTGCCACTGGTGGTCGCCCGTCACGCTCCAGCGCGCCACGAACACTCCACCCCGCGCGAGCGCGCCCGCGCCGAAGTCGGTGCCCGGTCCGGCCCAGCCGCCCACGGTGATGTTCTCCTGCGCGTCCACCGCGACGCTCACCGCCTGGGTGCCCCGCATGGCGCTCGTCTTCAGCACGCGCGCCCACTGGTAGGCGCCGTCCCACTGGAGCTTGAGGACGAAGGAGTTCGGGTACTCGTCGTCGTAGGGGAACGGCTTGCCGGCGTCGACCTCGCCGCCACCGAAGTCCGTCTTCCCCCAGAAGCCGCCCGTCACCACCGCGCTGCCGTGCGCGTCCGTCGCCAGGTCGTGCACGAACATGGGATTGTCGAGCAGCTCGTCGTCCATGCGGAACCACGCCGTGTAGCCCCGCGTCCAGTCCACCGCGCCCGACGGCGTCAGCTTCATCACGAACATGCCCGTGCCCCGGGGCAGCGCGCCCTTGCCCAGGTCCGGCGTGCCCCGGTACTCACCGGCGACGAGCACGTTGCCCAGCGTCGTCACCGTCACCTTGCGGAACTCCACGCCCGGCTGGGCGAACGTCAGTCGCCACGCCACCGAGCCATCCGCCCGGTGCAGCGTCACCACATCCGTCTGCTCGGCCCAGGACTCGCCGTCCCGCGTCTGCTCCTGCGTGCCCACGACGGCGAAGCCACCGTCCGGCGCGGGCGCCGTGTCCCGCGCGCGCTCGGCCGAGGCGTTGTTCGTCTGCTTCACCCACGCCGTCGTCCCCGAGGGCTGCGTGCCCCGGTACGAGCAGAACGGCGCGCTCTCCGTGACGACGACCAGCCGGGGCGCCGCGTCCAGGAGCCCCTTCGCGCTCGCGTCCCCCGTCGCGAAGCTCAATCCCTTGGAGGAGTCGGCGAGCAGCCCGAAGGCGTACCGCCCCGAGGCCGTCACCACGCTCGTCACGTCGTACTCCACCCACTGGTCCTTCTTCACCGCGCCCGCGTCCCCCACCAGGTCCGTCACCGCGGGCGGGTGCTGCCAGGTCGCGGCGGCCGGGTCGAACGGCTGCGCCTGGTAGAGCAGCGGCCCGTTGTCCGTCGCCTCCAGGGCGTAGAGCTGGAGCAGCACGCGGCGCACCGGCGTCGCGTCGAGCTGGACGTCGAACTCCAGGAAGCCGCTCAGCCCCGGCGAGCCATCCACGCGCATCGACGCCTCGCGGTGGAACGTCGTCGTCGGACGCTCCGCGCTCACATAGGTGTCATGCCGGAGCTCGCTCACCTTCGAGAGCAGCTCCCGACGCGTCATGCACGCATCCGTCGGCGCGGCCCTGGGCGCCCCCGTCCACACCAGCAGCCGCGGGCCTCCACCCCCGGACCAGGACTCCTTCGAGTGGAAGAGCATCGCGTCACCCGACGTCCCGTACACGCCGAAGGTGAAGTTGCCGTTGCCACGCACCAGGTCCGTCACCTCGTAGTCCACGTACCCGGATGGCGCCAGGTAGGGCAGCCGGTCGACCTCCGCGCCCACCTTCGTGGGGCGGGTGTTCCAGGAGACGCTCATCTCGCTCCAGGGCCCCTGCGTGGCGTAGACCGCCGGTCCACCCGTCGTCCCATCCAGGCCCACGTGCATCCGCAGCACCGCGCGCTGCACCGACTCCGTCAGGCCCAGCACGTCGAAGCGCAGGTGCACCTCGCGGTCGGGCGACTGCCCCACCCGCAGGTCCGTGGCGAAACCGCCCTCGGTGGACGTCGGCGCGTCGGCGGAGACATACGTGTCGTCGCTCGCGGTGAAGACCACCGGAGGGCTCGACACCGTGATGGGCAGCGCGGGGTGCGGGGGGTGGTCGTCCGCGGACTGGACGGTGAGGACCAGCTGGGGACGCAGTGACGTGTTCGGATGCTCGCTCGACGCAATCGTCACGCCGTCCGTGCTGTCGGCCACCAGGTGGACGTCCGTGAAGGCGCTCGTGGAGATGTGCATCCCGGTGATGTCCAGCTCGATCCACGTGCCACTGGCCACCGCCCCCGCGCTGCTCAACGCGGAGAACCCATCCCGGGTCGGCCGCGTGTTCCAGGTCGTCAGCTCGTTCCAGGCCCGCCCCCCGATGCGAGGGTCATGCGCCGTGGGCCCGTCCGCCGAGCCATCCAAGGCATACACCCGCAACCGGGCCGTGGTGATGGTGCCGTCCACCGGAGCGACATAGAAGCGCAGGTACGCCTCCGACTCGGGTGACTGGTCCACCTCCATCGTCGGCTGCGAGCCGAAGCTCGTCGCCGGCGAGGCCGCCGACACATACGTATCCGCCGCCGCCACGATCGCCACCGTCTGCGTGACGAGCTCCTGCTCGTGGCTCCCCGTCTCCGGGTCAACCCCTGCTCCTGGTTGGGCACCTCCACACCCATTCAGGAAGAAAAGTGCCACTCCCAGACTCCAACCCACTGCGCCAACTGTCCACCGTTTCACGTGACCTCTCCCTCGCGTGCTGCCACTGAATTGGGAAAGCAACAGGTGCGCCAACGCGTGTGAGTCATTGGACCACTCGCAGTGTCTACGATTGACATGAAAATGCGACCGCCCGGTCAGCGGACCGAGCGGTCGCGAACATCACGTCAGGGATTGCGGGTCAGCGCCGGAGCTTGAAGTGCAGCAGGTCCGAGCGCTGGGCCATGGAGGTGTACCAGGTGCCCTCCAGCTCGAAGGCCCCCGCGAAGTCACCGGTGACGATGACGCCCTCGCCCGCGGGCGTCAGGCGCAGGTCCGACTGGAGCACGTCGAGCACGCGGACCCAGCGCGGCTCCAGCGAGGCCGTGAAGCTCGCCACCGTCGGACGCGGCGGCGAGGTGACGCCCGGCGGCCCCACTTCGCCCAGCCCGAGCAGCCCGCCGAAGCCCCCCAGCGACACCACCAGGTTGCCCGCACCGTCCAGTACCAGGTCGTGGAAGAAGCTGGAGTGAGCGGGCGTCTGCTGGAAGTGCCGCAGCGACACCTCCTCGCCCGTGGCGCTCAATCGGCCGAGGACCGCGTCCCAGGGACCTCCCTCGTACTCGTCCGGCTCCTTGCTGAGGTAGGTGCGCCCACCGAAGACGAGGCCTCCCTCGAAGCTCGCGGCGAAGGCCACGCCGCCGTCCGGAAGCACGACGACCCCCGTCATCCTGGAGTGGTTCACGCCCATCCCCCGGGACCACTGATAGGCGCCGCTCGGGCTCCATCGCACGACGAACAGGCCATTGCGGTAGACGGGGCCATCACCGAAGTCGATGCCCTGCCCCGTGGTGCCGCCCACGGTGATGTTCTCCTGCGCGTCCACCGTGAGGGCCGTGGCCTGGGCGCCTCGGATGCCCGGTGACTTGAGGGTCCTGGCCCACGCATAGGCCCCATCCCACTGGAGCTTCACGATGAAGCTGTTCGGGCGGGAGTCGTCGTAGGGGAAGGTCTTGCCGGAGTGCAGCTCCCCGCCACCGAAGTCCGTCTTCCCCCAGAAGCTGCCCGTCACCACCGCGCTGCCATGCGCGTCCGTGGCCAGGTCGAACACCGCCATCGGGTTCTCGTGGCGCACCGTGCCGTCGTCGAACCAGGCGGTGTAGCCGCGCGTCCAGTCCACCGCTCCCGACGGCGTCAGCTTCATCACGAACAGGCCCGTGTTCCCGGCCAGGGGCAGCGGGCCCTTGCCCAGGTCCGGCGCGCCCCGGTACTCACCGGCGACGAGCACGTTGCCCAGCGTCGTCACCGTCACCTTGCGGAGCTCCACACCCGGCTGGGCGAACTCGCGCGACCACGCGACGCCGCCGTCCTCACGGTGCAGCGTGACGACGTCCGTCTGCGAGGACCAGGGCGTGCTGTCCAGCGTCTGCTCCACCGCGCTCAACACGACGAAGCCGCCACCAGGCACGGGCGCCGTGTCCCTCGAACGCTCGGCCTCCGGACGGCCGGCCTGCGTGCCCTCCAGCGTCCCTCCCGCGGGGTTCGTGCCGCGATACGAGCAGAACGGCTCGCTCTCCGTGACGATGACCAGCCGGGGCGCGGCGTGCAGGATATAGCCCCAGTGCGCGTCGACCGAGGCGAAGCTCAGCCCGTCGGACGAGTCCGGCACCAGCCCGAAGGCGTGGCGACCCGGCGCCGTCACCTCGCTCGTCACGTCGTACTCCACCCACTGGTCCTTCTTCACCGGGCCCAGGTCTCCGAAGGGGTAGAGCGTGGTGGGCTGCTGGTGCCAGTTGATGGTGTACGGGTCGAAGGGCCGGGCCTTGAAGATGCGCGGGCCGCTGCCCGTCGCCTCCAGGGCGTAGAGCTGGAGCAGCACACGGCGGACCTGTCCCGGGAACGGCTGCACGTCGAAGTCCAGGTAGCTGACGGCTCCCGGCGATGCGTCCACGCGCAGCGTCGCCTCGCGATGGAACGTCCGGGTGCCGTGGAGCGCGTCGACATAGGTGTCATGCAGCGGGAGCACCGTCGTCGTCTGGAGCTCGCGGCGTGTGAGGCAGGCATCCATCGGCGCCTCGCGGGGAGTCCCCGTCCAGATGAGGAGCTGGGGAGGATTCGCCGACGACAGGTCGGACTCGCGCGAGTGGAACGTCACCGCGTCCGCGGACCTCCCGTAGAGCCCCAGCGTCACGCTCCCATTGCCGCGCACGTGCGCCGTCACGTCGTAGTCGACATAGCCCCAGGGCTCCAGGAACGGCATGCGGTCCAGCTCACGGCCCGTCTTCGTCGGGCGGGTGCTCCAGGTGACGCTCGCCTCATTCCAGGGGCCCTGGGTCGCGAAGACGGACGGGCCGCCCGTCGTGCCGTCGAACCCCAGGTGGAGCCGCAGCACCGCGCGCTGCACGGTCTCCGGCAGCCCCTGGACGTTGAAGCGCAGGTGCACCTCGCGCTCCGGGGCATTGCCCACCACGAGCGTGTCGGCGCTGCCTCCCGCGGACGACGTCGGCGCGTCGGCGGAGACGAACGTGTCGGCGACGGCGACCAGGGTCAGCGGAGGGCTGGCCACCGCGAGGGGCACCAGCGGGTTCGTGGGGTGGTCCGGCGCGCTCTCGACGGTGAGCAGCAGTTGGGGGCGCAGCGCGGGGTCGGGATGCTCACTGGAGGCGATGGTGACGGCGTCGTCCCCATCCGCCTTCAAGAAGAGGTCATTGAAGGCGTTGGGACCGACGTGGACGTTGGTGACGTCGAACTCCATCCACGAGCCATCCGGCACCACCGCCGACGTGGCGAGCCACGAGGTGGCGTGCACGGGCCGCGTGTTCCACGTCGTCTCCTCGTTCCAGCTCCGGTACACGCCCGGCCCATGGGCGGTGGGCCCATCCGAGGAGCCCTCCATCGCATACACCCGCAACCTCGCCGTGGTGATGCGCCCCTCCGGGATGGGGTCGACGAAGAAGCGCAGGTACGCCTCCGACTCGGGAGCGCGCCCCACGACCAGTGTCTGTGATGAGCCGAAGCTCGACGTCGGCTGCGCGGCGGACACATGCGTGTCCGCCATCGCGATGGTGCTCACCGTGCGCGTGACCAGCGCGTCACGCTCCTGCTCGATGACTTCCGTCTGTGAAACCGAAACACCTTCCTGGGCACCCCCGCACCCACCCAGGAAGACCAGTGCCACTCCCAGACCCCCACCCACGGCTCCCACTGTCCACCGATTCACGTCATCTCTCCCTCGCGTGCTGCCATTGCGATGGGAAAGCAACAGGTGCGCCAACGCGTGCGGGCGCGAGCCCCACCGTGGGTGCCCGCGCCCGTCCCCCGCGCAACGAAGATTCGAGCCTCGCTAGGGCCGCAGCAGCAGGTGCAACACGTCCGAGCGGCGTGACGTCGGCGTGTACCAGACGCCATCCACCTCGAACGCGCTGACCAGGTCTCCCGTGAAGAGGATGCCGCCCGGCTGCGGCGTGAGCAGGAGGTTCGACGGGAGCAGGTCGAACACCCGGACCCAGCGCGTCTCCAGCGCGCCCGTGAAGCTGGCCACCGTGGGCCGGTACGGCGCCTCCGACTCCGACGGGCCCACGTCTCCCAGGCCCAGCAGACTCCCGCCGCCCGCCTGCGTCGTCACAAGGTGCCCCTGGGCGTCCACGATGAGGTCCTGGAACGTCAGCTCACGGAACGTGCGCAGCACCACGTCCGCCCCCGTGGCGCCCAGCCGACCGAGCATCGTGTCCCGAGGCCCGCCGTCGTACTCGTCCGGCTCGCGGCTGGCGTAGGGCTGGCCCGCGAAGTCGAAGCGGCCACCGAAGTCTCCGATGAACGCGACACCGCCGTCCGGCATGACGGCCAGGGCACGCAGGCTGCTGAAGTAGACCGGGATGACGCGCACCCAGCCGAGCGCACCGCTCGCGTCCCACCGCGCCACGAACGGACCGATTCGCGCGTCCGGTCCCGCGCCGAAGTCCGTCGCCCTCCCCGCCCAGCCGCCCACGGTGACCTGCCCTCCGGCGTCCACCGCCACGCTCGTCGCCTCCGTGCCGCGCAGCGTGTCCGCCAGGAGCAGCTTCGCCCACTGATAGCCCCCCTGCCCGTCCAGCTTCAGCACGTACGAGTTCGGATACGTGTCGTCATAGGGGAACGGCTTGCCGGAGTAGACGGGCCCGGCGCCGAAGTCCGTGTAGCCCCAGAAGGTGCCCACCAGCACCGCGCCGCCCTGCGCGTCCGTGGCCAGGTCGAGCACCTGCATCGGATTGTCGAGCCGCTCGTCGGCCCGCTGGAACCACGCGGTGTAGCCCCGCGCCCACGCCACCGCGCCCGACGCCGTCAGCTCCAGCACGAACATGCCGGTGCCCTGGGGCAGCGCGCCCGTCCCCAGGTCCGGTGTCCCGGCGTAGGAGCCGGCGGCGAGCACGTGTCCCCGCGCCGTCACCGCCACCCTCGAGAAGGAGACCTGCGCCTGCGTGAAGGCCCGCGTCCACACGACGCTCCCGTCCGCGCGGTGCAGCGTGACGACGTCCGTCCGCTCGGCAGACGGAGGGGCATCCCGCGTCTGCTCCTGGTGGCTGAGGACGACGAAGCCCCCGCCTGGCGCGGGCGCGGTGTGGTGCGAGCGCTCCGCCTCCGCCGCCGTGGACTGCTTCACCCACGCCGTCGTCCCCGAGGGCCGGGTGCCCCGGTACGAGCAGCGCGGCGCCGCGTCCTTGACGACGACGAGCTGGGGCGCGGCGTCGAGGATGCCGCGCTCGCTGGCCTCGGACGAGGCGAAGCGCAACCCATCCGCCGAGTCCGGCACCAACGCGAAGGCATGACGCCCCGACGTCGTCACCACATCGGTCACGTCGATCTCCACCCAGGAGTCCCGCGTCACCGCGCCCAGGTTCGCGAGGGCGCTCCCGCTCACGACGGGGCGATGGGCCCAGTCCGTCGTCGCCTCGTCGAACGGCCGCGCCGAGAACACCTGCGGTCCATTCGCCGACGCATCCAGCGCATACAGGCGCAGCAGCACCCGGCGCACGGGCTGCGTGCCCAGTTGCACGTCGAAGTCCAGGAAGCCCTCCGCTCGAGGTGCCCCATCCACGCGCAGCGAGGCCTCGCGGTGGTACGTCGTCGACGGCGTCTCCGGCGTCGCATACGTGTCATGGAGCGGAGGGATGGTGGTCGCGATGACCTCCTGTCGCGTCATGCAGTCATCGCCCGGCTCGCTCCGAGACGCACCCGCCCACACGAACAGCCGAGGCTCCAGGTCCGCGGCCTCGCGCGAGTGGAACGTCACCTCGTCCCTGGAATTGCCATACAGCCCGAAGGTGACGTCCCCGTTGCCACGCACCTGGTTCGTGACGTCGTACTCCACGAAGCCATAGGGCGCGAGGAACGGCGCCCGGTCCAACGTGCCCCCCACCCGCGCCGGACGCGTGCTCCACGTCAGGCCCGACTCGCTCCACGTGCCCTGGGTCCCGAAGACGGACGGACCGCCCTCCGTACCGTCCGCGGCCACTCGCAAGCGCAACACCGCGCGCTGCACCGTCTCCGTCAACCCCGTCACGGAGAAGCGCAGGTGCGCCTCGCGCCCCGGACTCGTGCCCACGCGCAGCGCCCGCGCCGAGCCACCCTCCGAGGAGCCCGGCGCATCCTCGGAGACGAACGTGTCCGCGCTCGGCGCGAAGGACACCGGCGCACCGGACACCGTCAGCGGCACGGGGCGCGGCGGCGGATGGTCCGACGCGGACTCCAACGTGAGCACCAGCTGGGGACGCAGGGCCGGGTCGGGGTGCTCGCTCGACGCGAGCGTCATGCCGTCCGTGCTGTCCGCGCGCAGGAACACGTCCACGTAGCTGCCCTGGGAGATGGACATGTCGCTGACGTCCAGCTCCATCCAGGTGCCGCTGGCCACGGCGCCCGCGCTGACCACGCCCCAGTACCCGCCCCAGTCCGGGCGGTTGCTCCACGTCGTCAGCTCGTTCCACGAACGCACGCCGGGCGGGTCGTACACCGTGGGGCCATCGACCGAGCCATCCACCGCGAAGACCCGCAGCCGCGCCGTCGTCACCGTGCCGGAGAAGGGCTCGATGAAGAAGCGCAGGTAGGCCTCGGACTCGGGAGCGCGGTCCACCTCCAGCGTGGGCGAGGAGCCGAAGCTCGTCGTCGGCGACGTCGCCACCACGTGCGTGTCCGCGCCCGCGCCGAACGTCACCGTCCGGGTGACCAGCTCCTCGTCACTCGACTCCGGGCGCGTGTCCGGGGACGACTCCACCGGAGGAGTGGCACTCCGTTCCCCTGGTTGGGAAGGCCCGCACCCACCCAGGAGCCCGAGCGCCACACCCAGCCCCCACCCCACCGCCCCGACTGTCTTGCGCCGCACGGCACCTCTCCCTCGTGTTCAACGAGGGAGGTCGCTGAGCAACAGGTGCGCCAGCGATTGGCCACCCGAGGACAGATGGAGCCGAGGCACCGCTCCCCCGCCTCCTCGGCGGGGGGGCGCCATCCAGGCTCAGTACACGTTGTACTTCTTGCGCAGCGCCTCGTGCTCGTCCGCGTTGCGCGAGGGGTGCAGGTTCTTCTGCGCGTCGTGCAGGTAGTACCAGAACTCGCTCGGCTTCGGCGCCATCGCGGCCTGGAGCGACTCCACCGTGGGCGCGCCGATGGGACCCGGCGGCAGGCCCTTGCGGTGCCGCGTGTTGTAGGGGTCCTCGGGGTCTCGCAGGCGCTTGAGGAACTCCTTGCGGTCGTTCCACTGCGCCAGCACGTAACGCGACGTCGCGTCCACGCCGAGCGGGAAGCCCTTGTCCACGCGCTTCCAGAGGATGCCCGCCACCAGGGGACGCTGCGCGGGCACCGGCTCCTCGCGCTCCAGCATGGAGGCCATCACCACCACCTCGTGCAGCGAGCGTCCGCTCCTGGCGATGGCGTCCTTGTTCGGCGTGTAGAAGCGCGCGGCGAAGGCGTCCAGCTGCCGCTGGATGAGGTCCTCCACGTCCACGTCCCCTGGGATGATGCCGTACGTCTCCGGGTAGAGGTAACCCTCCAGCGTGGTGACGGGCAGCGGGAACGGCGCCTTGAAGCGGCTGGGGTTGCTGGCCGCCGCGATGTACTCGCCCGGCTTGATGAGGTTCGCCGCGACGAGCGCCGCGTCCGTGTCGCGAAGCCGCCAGCCCTCCACCACCACGAACGGGATGTCGTCCGGGAGCGGGTTGCCCTCCAGCGCCTTGGCCAGCTCCGCCACCGTCATGGACGGGCTCACCGGATGACGCCCCGCCTTGGGCGAGAACCCACCCCGACGGAACAGGTGGTAGCGCCAGACCCTGGTGTCCGAGAGCAACCCCTGCGTGACGAGCAGGCCGCCCAGGCCCCTGCCCGAGGTTCCCTTTGGGACGGTGAACTCCACCACGGGCGCACCCGGAGCGGCGACGGCCTTGTTGACCGCCCCCTCCATCACCACGAAGGCACCCACACCCGCCACCGCCGCCAACACGATGACCACTGCCAGAGCCGCGAGGACTTTCTTCATCGCGGCGCAGGGTAGCACCGCCGACGCGGCCTGCATCCTTCCGTGTCATCGGATGTCCGCTCCCAGGCGCTCCCCTGCTGGCCAGCCTGGTCGGCTCCCTCCGCCTGGCACCCGAATCGCCGTCCGTCCGCGCGCCCGGGTTCAATGGCGTCCCCTGATTCAGGTCCCCATCTTCGCGACGGTTGCACCCACCCGAAACGCGAGGACATGCCATGGCGACACAAGCGTCCACAGGGGCCGGGAAGATCTCCGGCAGCTACCTCACCACCCGCGACGGCACGCAGATCTACTTCAAGGACTGGGGCCCCCGGGATGGCCAGCCCGTCGTCTTCTCGCACGGCTGGCCGCTGTCGGCCGACGCGTTCGAGGACCAGATGATGTTCCTGTCGGACCGCGGCTATCGGACCATCGCGCATGACCGGCGGGGCAATGGTCGCTCGTCACAGCCGTGGAGCGGGCATGACATGGACCACTTCGCGGACGACCTCGCGGAGCTGACCTCGGCGCTGGGGTTGAGCAAGGCCGTGCACGTGGGCCACTCGACGGGCGGTGGCGAGGTGGCCCGGTACATCGGCCGGCATGGCACCTCGCGCGTGGCGAAGGCGGTGCTCATCGGCGCCGTGCCCCCCATCATGCTCAAGACGGACTGGCACCCCAACGGGCTCCCCATGAAGGTGTTCGACGACATCCGCGCAGGCGTGCGCTCCGACAGGGCGTCGTTCTTCCGCGAGCTGAGCCTGGCGTTCTTCGGCTTCAACCGCCCGAACGCGAAGGTCTCCGAGGGACTTCGTGACACGTTCGTCATGCAGGGGCTGATGGCCTCCATCAAGGCCGAGTACGACACCGTCAAGGCCTTCTCGGAGACGGACTTCCGCGCGGACCTGGCGAAGTTCGACGTGCCCACGCTGGTCATGCACGGTGATGACGACCAGATCGTCCCCTTCGAGGGCGCGGGCAAGCTCACCGCCACCCTGGTCAAGGGCGCGAAGCTCAAGGTCTACCCCGGCTTCAGCCACGGCATGTGCGCGGTCAACAAGGGCATCATCAACGAGGACCTGCTCGCCTTCATCCAGGGCTGACGCCACCACGGGCCGCGCGGACACGCCCCGTTCGCGCGGCCCGTCGTTCTTCTCCAGGTGAGGACAGCCCTCGAGCGGATTCGCGTGCGACGCGGACGTCCGACGTCCGTTCATGACGCAAGCCCCCCCGGCCTCGGCTCCCTTCGAGGTCAACCATGTGGTCGTCACGGATGCGAACGCGAGCCATCGCGGCGTTCGTCCTTTGTCTCGGGGTGTCGGGCGTTCAGGGGCGCGCGTGGGGTGCCACGCCACAGTCGGGGCCCGTGCTCTCCACGGAGCGGCCGGCAGGCGCCACGAGACGGGGCCCGGCGCACCTGAGCCAGACCGAGTCCGCCCTCGCCTGGGGCACCTCGACCTACCTCGCGGCCTGGGTGGACGAGCGCCACGGCATCCATGGGGAAGGCGGAGAAGGGACGCAGGTCTACGCGACCCGGCTGAACGCCTCGGGGGAGGTGCTGGACCCCGCGGGCATCCGGTTGACCCGGGGCTCCCATGTGCCGCTCTATCAGCAGGGCATCTCCATCGCCGGGGACAGCACGGGCTTCCTCGTGGTCTGGCAGGACGCCTCGGTCGACGGCAACACCGTCGCGCCCCTGCGCGGCACACGCGTGGGCGCGGATGGACAGGTCCTGTGGGCCGACCGGGAGTTGCTCCGCCCGAAGCCCGGCACCTCCACGCGGACCAGCCTGGCATTCACCGGTGACGGCTATCTGCTGGTCTGGGACGAGGAGTCGGACATGGGGGTGGAACACGTTCGCGCCACGCGGGTGGAGCTGGATGGAACGGTGCTCGACCCCGACGGCGTGGAGCTGGGCGAGGGCGGCGCCGGGACAGTGACCTGGACACCCCAGGGCGGGTTCATCACCTACGGGTCCCGGGGCGTCTGGGGCGTCCGGGTGAACACACGTGGAGAGGCCCAGGGGAGCGCGTTCCGCATCAGCGCACCTGAAGCCACGCGCGCCAGCCCACCCCACCTCGCGTCCGATGGCACGAACCACCTGGTCGTCTGGACCGAGCCGGAGGCGGAGAACAGCGGGAGACAGAACGTCATGGGCGCGCGGGTCAGCGCCACGCAGGGTGTCCTCGGGGCGCCGTTCTCCCTCCACGACGCCCCCGCCTTCCAGCCCTCTCCGCAGGTCGCCTTCAATGGCACGAACTACGTGGTGACGTGGCAGGACGACCAGAGCCTCAACAGCGCGCGTGTCACCACCGTCTACGCCAAACGCGTGTCTCCGGCCGGCGCGGTGCTGGATGCCAGCGGCTACATCGTGCGGCGCAACCCGGGGAACGTCTTCCTCTTGCAGGAGGCGATGGCGGCCTCCGGCACGGACATCCTCCTCGTCTGGCAGAGCGACTTCGAGGCCCCCGACTCCACCCTCCACGCCTCGCGGCTGGACAGCACGGGAGCGCTCCTGGAGGACCATCTCCTCGTCTCGTCGTCGTCCAACCCCCAGCTCTCGCCCGCGCCGGCCGCGGGTGGCAATCACCACCTGGTGGTCTGGAGCGAGCCGAACGCGCTCCCGCAGGGCTCGGACATCTTCGGCACCTTCCTGGATGACGCGGGCGTCGAGCTGACACCGGGCGGCTTCGCCATCACCCAGTCCGCGAGGGACCAACAGCACCCCGCCGTCGCGTTCGACGGCACGAACTTCCTGGTGACCTGGACGGAGACCGACTCCGACACCGTCGACATCATGGCGCGACGGGTCCCCGCGTTCGGGGCCCCCGTCACCCCCGAGTTCCGCCTCCAGCCCAACGAGAGGCCCTCGGCCCGGCCGAGGCTCGCGTGCGACACGAAGACGTGCTTCGTGGCCTGGTACTCCCAGAGCTCCGACCCATCGTGGGACAGAATCGTCGGCAGCTACGTGGGCCCGGATGAAGGTGCGCCTTCCCAGCTCTCATCCACTCAGATCATCGGGCGCGGCCCCCTGGAGCAGGACCTGTCGGTCTCCTTCGATGGAAGTCACTTCCTGCTGGTCTACAGCTCGGGCTTCAGCACGGGCGCGAACCTGATGCGCGTCGAAGGCAAGCGCGTGGCGGCGTCTCCCAACCAGCCCGCCATGAGCACCTTCCCCATCAGCGGGGAGTCACCGGGCCTGCGCGCTCCATCCGTCGCGTTCGATGGGACGAACCATGTTGTCGCGTGGATGGAGGGCTCGCAGGTCCGCGCCGCCCGCGTGAGCCCCGGTGGCGCCGTGCTGGACACTCCGGCCTGGGAGATGTCTCCCGTGGAGGCCTCGCTCGAGCAGCGTCCGAGGGTCGTCTCCGACGGAATCTCCTCGCTCGTGCTCTGGGCCTCGCGGCCTCCCGAGGGCTCGACGCTCAACACGATTCATGGCACCCGGACGATGGCGTTCGACAGCACCCCGGGCACGCCCCAGGTCCTGGCCGCCGCGCCGTGGAGCGACACCTTCGCCGCGGGCACGTCCGTGAAGCGCGGGCAGTTCCTCGTGGCCTACTCCCGGTTCGAGGGGCCGCCGCATGGCACACACCGGGTCTTCACGCGCGCTGCCCGCTACAACACCGCGCCCCAGGTGACGGACCGTTCGTACGACCTGGTGGAGAGCACGCCGCTCGACCTCACGCTCACCGCGCGCGACGTGGAGGGTGACGACGTCACGTTCAGCGTCAGCGAGAGGCCAGCGCACGGAGCGGTGACGGGCACACCGCCCGACGTCACGTACACGCCCGAGTCCGGGTTCCGGGGCGAGGACCGCTTCCAGTTCACCGCGACCGATGCCCAGGGCATGGCGAGCACCGCCACCGTCCGGGTGAAGGTCCTCCGCGCGCCCGTGGCGCCTCAGGTGGTGCCGCTCGACGTCGAGTTGGACGAGGACACGAGCGTCACCCTCCGCTTGCTGGCCACGGATGAGAACGGCGATGTGCTGACGTATCTGATCGGCCCGCTGCCCATGCACGGCACGCTCATGGGGACACCGCCGGACCTCTCGTACACGCCGCACCCGGACTTCAGCGGCACCGACTTCTTCGAGTACGCCGCGAGCGATGGCGACCTCGAGTCCGCGCGGGTCCGGGTGAGCATCACCGTGCATCCCGTCGATGACGCGCCGGTCGCCGAGGACTCGTCCTATGTCGTGGACCGGGACGCCTCCGTCGCCATCGTGCTGAAGGCCCACGACGTGGATGGAGATGCGCTCACCTACTCCGTGGCGCAGCCGCGGAATGGGACGCTCACCGGCACCGCGCCGGACCTCGTCTACACACCCTTCCCCAATGCCCGGGAGGACGAGTCGCTCGTCTTCACCGTGAGCGACGGGAAGCGTGTGGCCACGGGCACCGTCACCATCGACGTCCGGTTCCTGAACGTGCCGCCCTTCGCCGTGGATCAACAGGTCTCCGTCAACCCCGGCGAGAGCATCGACATCGAGCTCGACGTCGAGAACCTGGACGGTGACGTGTTGACCTACGAGCTCACCGAGCGGCCCGCCTCGGGCACGCTGTCCGGCGAGCCGCCCCACCTGCGGTTCCAGGCGAGCGACTCGTTCACCGGCCAGGTGTCCTTCACCTACGTCGTCAGCGATGGTCTGGAGTCAGCGACCGGCCGCGTGTTCATCCGGTCTCTGGCCAGACCGGTGGATCCGCCCGCCGGGAAGTCAGGAGGATGCTCGTCGTCCGGCGGCGCACCGTCGCTGATGCTGGTGCTCGGCGTCCTCGCTCTGCTCGCGCGGCGACAGCGCGTCCTCGGCCTCGTGAGGGCACGCGCCACGAAGCACCTCGGCTGAAACCGGGAGTCATGCGTGGGCCCGCGTCGCTTCGGGCCCACGCGCGGCATTCGAGCCCACCTCATGGAAGCCTGGCTTCAGCCGTCCCGCGGGCTCGACGGTGCCCCACGCATGCGGAAGTCATGATGATTCCGTGATGAGCGCCTTCTCCCCTTCGGGTTGAAGTGCCACCGACGAAACACCCCCCCGGCCTCGACTCCCAGCGAGGTCAGA
This sequence comes from Myxococcus sp. MH1, assembly GCF_059738865.1. Lineage (NCBI taxonomy): Bacteria > Pseudomonadati > Myxococcota > Myxococcia > Myxococcales > Myxococcaceae > Myxococcus > Myxococcus sp. MH1. Next base: position 6,343,076 of record NZ_AP026947.1, read on the forward strand.
CATGTCTTCATCGTGGATGCGAGCGCGAGCCATCGCCGCGCTCATGGTGTGTCTTGGGATGTGCATGAGGCCGAGCCCTGCATGGGGCACCACCTCATCGAGGAGTGTGTCCGTCGCGGCTGTATCTCGCGGGCCCGACACCGCGACGCACGACGCCTGGTCCGCAGGGCAGCTCGGGCACTTCCTGGCCCCATCGCACGGATTGGACCTGGTTCCTGCCCAGGGCACCCCGCCCTTCCTCTCATCGGAGCGCGACGTGGGCGCGCGGCAGCTCGGCCCCGCACGCAGGACGCAGTCCACACCGAGGGCCGCGTCGGATGGGACGAACTTCCTGGTCGTGTGGATCGACGACCGGGACGAACGCAACGCGAGCCAGCTTCGCGCGACACGCGTGAGTCCGTCGGGAGAGCTGTTGGACCCGCTCGGGATTGCGCTGCCGGGGAGCGAGACCCGGCATCCGCCCGCCGTGGTTTTCGACGGCACGAACTACCGCGTCGTCTGGGTGGGCCAGGCCCCGACGGGAGGAACGCTCCTCAACAGCGTCCGGGTCCGTCCGGACGGCACTCTTGTCGAGGCCACACCGCAGGTCATCGTCCCCGCCCCCTCCGCGTCCCATCGGGAGTTCGTCGAAGTGACGCTCGTCTCCAACGGGGTGGACCTCCTCCTCGTCTGGGGCGAGCGGGAGGTCGCCTCCTCCGAGACGCCTCAGCTTCGCACGACCCGGGTGAGCCTGGACGGGCTCCCGGCGACCCCTGTCGGCCACGAGCTGTACCACGGGGGTGACGCGAGGGTGGCCTGGAGTGGCTCGGAGTATCTCGTCGTCTCCAATGGGGTCTTCCTCTCCAACAACGCCCTCTGGGGCGCGAGGCTGGACGCGAGCGGCGCGCTCATCGAGCGCATCTTCCTGGAGCGGCCCCAGGGGCGCATCCTGGGGCATCCCGCCATCGACTCAGACGGCGAAGGGTACTTCGTCACCTGGAGCGAGGCCCACGACGTCAACCGCACCGCCGTCGCGGTCATGGGAGCACGCGTGAGCGCCGCGGGCGTGATGGCGACCGCCGTCACACTCTTCTCCGGCGCGGGTGACCGACGGCCCGTGGGCGTGGCGTTCGACGGCACGAACCACGTGGTGGCCTGGACTGACTACGCGGGGGGCGAGCCCTACGACTCGGGTGGCCTGCGCGCCACGCGCATCAGTCGCGCGGGCGCCGTGCTCACCCCGGCCAGCATCGTCCTCCGGAGGAACACCGTGGATGGAGCACGTCAGGCCACCGGGCTGGCGCTGAGCCAGGGCTCCGTGCTCGTCGCGTGGCACGACGCCTCCCCCGCGAGTGATGAGCAGGACACGTGGGCCTCGGTGATGAGCCTGTCGGGAACCGTCCTGAAATCAGAGCAGCGGCTCAGCAGCTCCACGAATACGCAGACCTTCCCCGCCATCGCCACGGATGGCCATGGGTACCTGGTCGTCTGGACGAACCGCACCCAGACGCCCCGGTTCGAGGACATCCATGGAACCTTCCTGAGCGCGGCGGGCACGGAGCTGACGCCTGGAGGCTTCGTCATCAGCGACGCCGTGGGAGTCCAGCGGTCCCCCACAGTCGCGTTCGATGGGACGCAGTACCTGGTGGTCTGGCAGGACGAGCGCGCCACGCCCCAGAAGCCCAAGCTTTACGGTCGGAGGATTCCGCCGCCCGGCCACGGAGCGCGCGGAGCCGAGTTCCCCATCCCGACGGAGTACGAGTACAACATGGACCAGCAGGTCGCCTGCGGCGGTGGCGCATGCCTGGTGACCTGGGGGAGCGGCTACCAGATCCTCGCGACACGCGTGAGCGCGGCGGGCGCGGTCCTGGATCCTCAGCCCATCGTCCTGACGCCGGACGTGTGGAACGTCATGGCCGAGCCCTCCGTCTCGTTCGACGGAGCGGACTTCATGGTGATCTGGAACCGCTACCTCCTCGGAGACGGGGTCCATCAACTGGAGGGAGTTCGCGTCGACAAGGATGGACTCCTCCTGGAACCGGGGCGATTCGTGCTCGGGGAGCCGAACAAGGACCTGGTGAGCCGGCCCGGGCTGGCGTTCGACGGGCAGAACCACCTCATGGTCTGGGGGGAGCAGACGACGGTGCGGAGCCAGCGCGTGAGCAGGTCCGGGACCCTCCTCGACCTGGAGCCGCGGGTGCTCGCCTCCGGGCTCGAGGCGCCGAGCACGCCGAACCTTGCATTCGATGGAGAGGGCTTTCTCGTCAGCATCGTGAGCAGGCTGTCCGGGGAACCGTGGCACCACCCCTGGCGGGTCTGGGCCCGGCGCGTGCTGCCCTCGGGCGAAGCCTTCGGAGACCTGATGGAGGTGGCGCCGGACCAGGACCCACACGCGCCTCAAGGCTCGAGCATCGCCTCGGTGGGCCCGGGGCACTTCATGCTGGTCTCCTCGCGACTCAGGGGCGAGCCCCACGCCGCACCGAGGGTCCACACGCGGGAGGTCGCCTACAACGCGGGCCCCGAGGCCGAATCGGGACACGCCGTGCTGGATGAGGACACGCCTCGGCCCATCACGCTCACGGGCACGGACCCGGAGGGCGATGCGCTCGGATTCTTCATCACGGTGCCTCCCGCGCACGGCACGCTGACAGGCACGCCGCCGCAGGTCGTCTACACGCCGGACGAGAACTTCCATGGGACGGACCAGTTCCGGTTCCTCACGAGGGACCGTGGCGCACCCTCGGATGAGGCCACCGTGTCGCTGACGGTGACATCGCAGGAGGATGTCCCCGTCGCGAAGGCGCTCACGCTCTCACTCCAGGAGGACACGGCGGCGCAGCTCGTGCTCGACGGTTCGGATGGAGATGGAGACCCGCTGATGTTCACCGTCACGGTGCAACCCGCGCACGGCACGCTGACGGGCACACCGCCGAGGCTCACGTACACGCCACACGCGGACTTCCATGGCGTGGATGCCTTCGAGTTCGTCGCGAACGATGGCAGGCAGGCTTCGACGCCCGTCGCCGCGTCGCTCACGGTGACACCCGTCAATGACGCCCCCATCGCCCGGGCCGGCCGCTTCACGGTGTCCGCGGCGGGGAGCGTCGAGGTGATGTTGGAGGGCAGCGACATCGATGGCGATACGCTGGCGTACCGCGTGACCCGGCAGCCCATGAGGGGAGCGCTCTCGGGCACACCGCCTCGCCTCGTCTATCGCGCGGATGAAACGGAGCCGGGGGAGGACTCGTTCGAGTTCTCCGTCAGCGATGGCTCGCTCGGCGCGACGGCGATGGTGACGATGGATGTCACCCAGCGGAGGAACCAGGCCCCTGTCATCCGGGAGCAGACCTTCGTCGTCCCGCAGGGCGCGTCCATCGACATCGTGCTGGATGCGGAGGACCCGGACGGCGATGCATTGACGTATGCCATCACCCAGGCGCCCGCGTCGGGCACGCTCACGGGGGAGGCGCCGACGCTGACCTATCGCGCCAGCTCTTCGTTCGCGGGTGAGGCGTCGTTCACGTACACGGCGTCCGACGGGCTCGAGACCGTCATGGGACGGGTGCGCATCGAAGTGCAGGCGCCCCCGGCTCCGCCCAGGACTCCGTCATCCGGTGGCTGCTCGGCGTCACCGGGCACGTCTTCCGTCCCCGTCCTCTTCGCGTGCTTCGCGCTGACGCTGCTCGCGCGTCGGAACAAAGACACGTCCATCGGGCGCGTCCTGAAGCGACCCGGCTGAATCCGTCCTCTTCGAGTGCTTCGCGCCACGCGGGCTCGCGAGGCGAAGCAAGGGCACGTCCATCGGGCGCGCCCTGAAGCGACTCGACTGAGTATCGGCCTCGGGCCCTCGCGATGGTCCGGCGTGGGGGCGCGTTGACGACGGTCCTGGGATGAGGAGGAGGTCGGCGCGGCGACGTCCGGCCTGGATGCGCCGTGACCCGATGCCGGAGGGACGCAGCCACGCACAGGCAGCCTCCGCTTCGACTGCGCGGACAGACAGGCCGATGCCCACGGCGGAGTCACACTTGCGCCGGAGCATGTACCGGACTGCGAGCAACACGGTCGACGGATGCGCCCCAAGTGCCCTCGCGCCCCTGGCGGCGCGCCATGCTCGCTCACGGCCCTGCAGCGTGAGCGAGCCGCTGTGCCCTCACTCCCGGTTCGCGGTCTTGATGACGGGCAGCTTGGGCGCCCGGCCATAGAGCAACTGGTAGGTGTTGTACGAGCGCAGCACGCGCTTGATGTAGCCGCGCGTCTCGGAGATGGGGATCTCCTCCACCCACGCGTCGAGCGGAAGGTCCGGCTTGTCCGCGCGCCAGCGGTTCACCGCGCCCGGCCCCGCGTTGTAGCTGCCCACCGCGTACGGTGTGTGCCCACCGAACTTCTTGAGCAGCCCGCCCAGGTAGTGCGCGCCGAAGCGGATGTTGAGGTCCGGCTGGAGCAGCTGGTCCACCGTGAAGCGCTTGAGCTTCAGCTCGCGCGCCACGCCCTTCGCGGTGGACGGCATGAGCTGCGTGAGCCCCAGCGCGCCGGCCCACGACAGCGCCTTCGGGTCCAACGCGCTCTCCTCGCGCATCAGCGCCTGGAGCAGGTCCGCCTCCACACCCGACACCGCCGTGTGCTTCTCGATGAGGTCGCGGAACGCGTTGGGATACGCCACCTCCCACACCACGCGCGTCTCGCTCGTGATGCGTCCGCTCAAGTCCTTGCGCAGCGCCAACCGGGCCACCGCGTGCGCGGCGCGCTCATCGCCCGCCTCGTGCAGCACCAGCACCAACAAGCGGATGGCCTCCGCGGGCTGGTTCGTCCGGCTCACCGCGAGCAGCTCCGACGACACCGCCTCCGGGAAGCCCAGGCGCAACAGCTCCACGCCCGCGCGGAAGTGCGGGTCCTCACCCACCGGGCCCGCGAACAGCGGCCAGGGACTGGCCGCCTCCGGCACCGCGAAGATCTCCGGGGAGATCCGCTCCAGTCGCTGCGGATCCAACGCGGCCAGCTGCGAGCGCGCCATCAGCCCGTAGTACGTCGCCGGGTGCTCCACGGAGATCTTCTCGAACAGCTCCGCCGCGCCCTGGATGTTGCCCTGGTCCTGGAACGTGCGGGCCCGCCAGTACCGCGCGCGCTCCACGTCGTAGCTCTCGTCCGCCTGCGCGAAGCGCTGCTCGATGCGGTCCAGGAACGACAGGCCCGCGTCCTCCACCTTGCTCGTGCGCGCGATCCAGTACGCCTTGAAGAGCGCCTCGCCCAGGAAGTCCCCCTGGGGATACAGCCGCGACAGCTCGTCCAGCCGCGCCATCGCCTCCTTGGGGCGGCCCGTCTTCACGTACAGGTCCGCCGCGTAGAAGAGCGCGTCGTCCGCGAAGCTGTGGTCCGGGAACTCGCGCGCCAGCCGCTCGTACGTCTCCGTGCCGCGCGACGAGTCGACGATGGAGCGCGACGAGCCGAGCACGTACAGCGCCCGTGCCAGCAGGTCTCTGTCCGTGCACTTCTCCACCACGGGCGACAGCATCTGGATGGCGCGCGTGTGCTCGCGCTCCTTGCGCAGGCCCTTGCCGTAGGAGAAGTGCGCGCGGCACGCCAGCGCGTCCGGGAGCTTCAGCTGCGTGAGCAGCGGCTCCAGCTGCGCCAGGCCCTGCTTGTTGCGGTGCAGCTCCACCAGCGCCTCGCCGCGAGCCACCCGGGCCTCCACCGGCGCCGTCTGCCCCTTGAGCCGCTTGTCGGCCTGGACCGCCAGCGGTGACAACGGATGCGCGCCCCACAGGCGCCACAGCGCGGCGCGCTCGGCGGCCTTGTCCTTCTTCTCCGCGGCGATGTCGGCGATGGCCATCAGCGCCTCGGCACCCACGTTGCGCCCCCAGCTGGGCGCCGCGCGCGAGGTGAGCGGCTCCAGCGCCGCCATGGCCCCTTCCGCGTCCTTCTTCTTGCGCAGCACCCGGGACAGCGCCAGCCGCGCGTCCACGTACAGCCGGGACTCGGGCGGCACCTGGGCCAGCTGCACCGCGGCCTCGTCGTAGCGGCGCAGCCCCTCCAGCGCCACGCCCGAGTGGGTCAGGCACCGGTCCCTCAGCGCGGGGTAGTCCGGCGCCAGGGCGGCCAGCTCCTTCGCGGCGGTCTCCTCGTCCCCCGAGCGCAGCGCGGCCAGCGCGCGCAGGTAGCGCACCGGCGGGCTGTCACCCTCGTCCTTCAAGAGCTCGCGGGCGCGGGCGAAGTGCCCCTTGTCGAAGGCCGCGCGGGCCTCCTTCTTCTTGCCCTCGCCGAAGTACGGCGACAGGTCCTCCAGCGCGTAGCGGCGGCCCCGGTGGACGACGGGTGCGGGCGGCGCGGCGTTGGGGAAGGCCGGGTTGAACACCTCCACGAAGCCAGGCGGCAGCGGCGACTTCTCGGCGTCCGGCGGCGGTGAGAGCTGCGCCTCCGGAGGCGCGTTCTCGGTGTGGGTCGTGGGGGCCTCGGAGGCCTCCGTCCCGGAGGGGGCCGGGGACGAGGGAGCCTGCGCGGACAGCATGAGCGCGGAGGCGATGACGGCGAGCTTGGGCAGGAAGGGCTTCATACGCGGGGCTGGGGAGCCTGGGAGGTGGGCGCGGGCTCGCCCCAGGACAACCGGGGGTGCATGGAAAATTTCCGGAGGCTGTCACAGGTTAGACTGTCCGCCCGCCCATGGACATCCGGACTCAGAGCGCGCTGCTGGCATCCATCATCGGCCTCGCCCTTGGCGTGTCCATGTTGTTGCGCCCGGCCAGGCCCAAGGTGCTCACCCTGTACTCCGTCTTCGCCCTGACGGTGGCCGGGTACTACCTCTCGTTCTTCTTCCACAGCCTCTTCCCCGAGGTGACGTACCCCTGGGCGCACCGCATCACCCTGGGCATCACCGTCCTGGTCGCCTCGCTCATCCCGGGCGCCGCCGTGGGGTTCTTCCTCGAGTTCTTGGATGTCAGCAAGGGAACACACCTGGTGGGCCGCCGGCTCGCCCTCCTGTCGGTCTTCCTGGGCCTGGCCGTGGCGGTCACCCCCCTGGCCGACAAGCTGTGGGCCCGGGTGGCCATGGGCGTCTGGGTGCACGGCTCCCTGCTCGCTTCGGTGTCGTTGCTACTCCACCGGGTCCGCAGCAACGAGTCGCGCATCGAGCAGCTGCGGCTGATGTACCTGGCCATCGGCGCGGCGGCGGGCATCCTGTTCTCCGCGCTGGACTTCATCGGCAGCTCGGTGCCGTTGCCGACGCTGGGGCCGGTCTTCACCACGCTGTACCTGTTCTTCCTCGCGCAGACGCTGCTGCGGCTGCGGCTGATGGACCTGCACGAGCTGCTGGGGAAGATTGCGTCGCAGACGGTGCTGGCGGTGATCCTCGCGGCCGTCTTCACGGTGTTGACGGCGTGGGTGGACGAGGACACGGGCCTGTTCCTGTTCAACACGGTGGTGGCGGCCTTCGTCATCCTCATCCTGTTGGACCCGCTGCGAACAAAGGTGGAGGAGATGGTGGTGCGCATCTTCTTCCGCGAGCGCTTCGCGCTGCTGGACGCGCTGGGGACCTTGCGCGCGCGGATGGCGAACGTCATCGACATCTCCGAGCTGGCCACGCTGGTGCTGGACACGCTGCACGAGACGGGGCGCGTGACGCACTCGTCGGTGTACCTGCTCGCGGAGGACCGGCCCGGCTACCGGCTGCTCGACTCACGCGGGCCGTTGCCGGTGGCGTTCCTCGACACGGCGGCGGCGCGGGGCCTGTTGTTCGCGGTGGCGAGCGGGCAGAAGGCGGTGCTGCTGGAGAACGTGGAGCGCCGAGGCGCGACGATGCGGCTCCAGTCGGTGGAGGGGCGCCGGTATCGCGACGAGCTCAAGCGGTTGAACGACACGCGCGCGGCGCTGGTGCAGATGCGCGCGGGCATCAGCGTGCCGCTGGTGGGCAACGACAGGGTCATCGGCTTCCTGAACCTGTGGGACGAGCGGGTGCCGGAGGCGTACGCGTCCGACGAGATCGCCCTCATCCTGGAGGTGGCGGAGAAGCTGGCGACGGTGCTGGAGAACTCGAAGCTCTACGAGAAGATCCGGGAGCGGGATCGCCTGGCGGCGCTGGGAGAGATGGCGGCGGGTCTGGCGCACGAGATCCGCAATCCGCTGGGGGCCATCAAGGGCGCGGCGCAGTGCCTGGACCCCAGGCGGCTGCCGGGCGAGGACGGCGAGTTCCTGGAGGTCATCGTCGAGGAGGTCAACCGGCTCAACGGCGTGGTGACGGCGTTCCTCGACTACGCGCGGCCGATGAAGCAGAGCTTCGGGCCCACGGACCTGAACGAGGTGGTGACGCGCACCATGCGCCTCATCCAGAACGACGTGCCGTCGAGCGTCGCGCTGGCGGTGGAGCTGGACCTGCAGCTCCCGCGAGTGGACGGAGACGCGGAGCAGCTCAAGCAGGTGCTCATCAACCTGGTCCAGAACGCGGTGCAGGCGCTGGACACGCGCGAGGGGCGAATCACGGTGCGCACGGAGCGGCCGGAGCGCTTCGGTGAGTTCCGCAACGCGGGCGGCGAGCTGTTGGAGGTGCGGGTCTCCGACACCGGCCCGGGCATCCCCTTGGACCAGCAGCCGCACATCTTCGTGCCGTTCTTCACGACGAAGCAGAAGGGCACGGGGCTGGGGCTCGCCATCTGTCAGCGCATCGTGAAGAACCACGGAGGCAGCATCTCCGTGCAGAGCAAGGCGGGCGAAGGCACCACGTTCATCATCCGCATGCCCGCGCTGCCGGTGGAGAAGCCCGTGGAGGCGCTGCCGGAAGGAACGGGAACGCCGCCTCCGGCCACGCGCATCTCCCAGTCGATTCCCGTGCCCGAGGAGCTGCGCGAGCCCCCCAAGCCGCCCTCCCCCGCCCCGCGCGCCAGCAAGCGCGAGCGGAAGCGCAAGGCGGGCTGAGGCTCACGTCACGGGGTGACGCGGCCCGCGCGCGGACCCGCGTTTCACGGACGGCTCAGCCCAACGACGCCGTCGCCTCCGCCAGCTTCTCCTGCGCCGCCTCCCAGCGCGCGTAGAGGTCCTCCAGCGACTCCTTGCCCGCGCGGTGCGCATCCATCAGCGGCTTGGCGCGCGCGAAGTCGTTGTAGAGCACGGGGTCCGCGAGCTGCGCCTCGCGCTCCTTCTGCTCCGCCTCCACCTTGGCGATCTGCTCTTCGAGCTTCGCGATCTCCTTCTTGAGCGGCCCCTCGACCACGCTGCGACGCTGGCGCGCCTCGGCCTCCAGTCGCTTGCGGTCCTTCTCCGAAACGGGCCCGGAGGACACCTTCTCCCCTCCGCGTGACGCGCCAGCCGCCGCGGCCTCCGCCTCCAGTCGCTGCTGCTCCTGGTGGTACAGGTAGTCGTCCAGGTTGCCCGGGTGCGGGGTCAGCTTGCCCTCCGCCACCTCCCAGACGTGCGACGACAGCCCGTTGATGAAGCTGCGGTTGTGGCTGACGAACAGCAGCGTGCCGCCGTAGCCCTTGAGCGCTTCAATCAGCATCTCGGACGAGTCCAGGTCCAGGTGGTTGGTGGGCTCGTCCATCAAGAGGAAGTTGGAGGGGACCAGCAGCAGCTTGGCCAGCGCCACGCGTGCGCGCTCACCACCGCTGAGCACGCCGATGGGCTTGTCCACGTCGTCACCGCTGAAGAGGAACGCGCCCAGCACGCCGCGCACGTAGCTCTCCGGCTTGTCCGCCGCCAGGGGCCGCACCTCCTCGATGATGGTGTTCTGCCGGTCGAGCTTGTCCGCGTGGTGCTGCGCGTAATAGCCCACCACCACGTTGTGCCCGAGCGTCACCGTGCCCGTGTCCGGCGCCAGCTCCCCCGCCACCATCTTCAGGAGCGTCGTCTTGCCCGCGCCGTTGGCGCCCACCACGGCGATGCGCTGCCCGCGCTCCACCCGGCCCGTGAGGCCGTCGTACACCGTCTGCGCGCCGTACTTCTTGGTGATGCGCTCCAGCGTCACCACGTCCCGACCGCTCCGGTCCACCTCCGGGAAGCGGAAGCGCATCGTCGAGCGCTCCTCCAGGACGTGCACCTTCTCCAGCTTCTCCAGCATCTTCGCGCGGCTCTGCGCCTGCTTCGCCTTGGTGGCCTTGGCGCCGAAGCGGTCGATGAAGCCCTGCAGCTCCGCGCGCCGCGCCTCGACCTTCTCGGCGCGAGCCTTCAGGAGCTCCTTCTCCTCCGCGCGCAGGCGCTTGTAGTCGTCGTAGTTGCCCGCGTACTCGCGCACGCCCTCCAGCTCCAGCGACACCACCCGGTCGATCTGCCGGTTGAGGAAGTCGCGGTCGTGGGAGATGAGCACCAGCGCCTTGTTCGAGCGGCGCAGGAAGCCGTCGAACCAGGCCAGCGTGGGCACGTCCAGGTGGTTGGTGGGCTCGTCGAGGAGCAGCAAGTCGGGGTCCTGGAGCAGCAGGCCCGCCAGCGCCGCGCGCATCCGCCAGCCGCCCGACAGCGCCGACGTGGGCTTGGCCAGGTCCAGGTCCCTGAAGCCCAGGCCCTTGAGGATGCGCTCGGCGTGGTGCTTCCCGAAGCGGTTCTCGAAGTCGTCCAGCTCCGCGTGCAGGTCCGCCAGGGACTGGGCCAGCTCGAGCTGCTCCTCCTCGTCGGTGGCCGCCGCGAGCGCCTCCTCGGTGTCCTTCAGGCGCACCTCCAGCGAGTCGCGCCCGGGGACGGTGCTCATCACCGCCTCCACCACCGTGCCCTCCGGCAGGCCGGCGATCTCCTGGGGCAGATACCCCCACCGCGCGCGGCGCCGGTACGTCAAGGTCCCCGAGTCCGGCTGGAGCACCCCCGCGAGAATCTTCATCAGGGTGCTCTTCCCCGTCCCGTTGGCCCCCACGAGGCCTACACGGTCCTTGGGGCCGAGGGTGAAGTTGTCGCTGTCGAAGAGGACCTTCTTCCCATAGGAGAGGCTGAGGTCCTGGGCGATGACGAGGCTCATGGCGGGCGGGGATGTAACAGCCTCCGGCGCCTCGGGAAATGGCGCAGATGCCTGCCCGGAGGCCCTGCGGCCCAACGCCCCCTTTCCGGACCCGCCCGGGGCCTGCCTATACTCCGGCCCCACATGGCTGCCCCCTGTCCCCATTGCGGAAGCACCGACGGCGTCGACCACCTCTGCGCAGGCCAGAGCCTCCAGCTCATCGGCCAGGTGCTCGATGGCCGCTACAAGATTGAGAGCGTGCTCGGCCAGGGCGGCATGGGCATGGTGTTCCGCGCCACTCAGACGTCGGTGCAGCGCCCCGTCGCCGTCAAGACGCTCAACCCGTCGCTCGCCGCCGCGCCCCAGTTCTTCGAGCGCTTCCGCCGCGAGGCGGAGATCGCCAGCCGCCTGCGCCACCCGAACGTCATCACCATCTTCGACTTCGGCCGCGCCCCCGACGGCACCTGCTACTACGTGATGGAGCTGCTCCAGGGCGAGAGCCTCAAGGAGGTCGTCAAGCGAGAGGGGCCCATGTCCCTGCGCCGCGCGACGAGCCTCCTGGAGCAGGCCACCCAGGGTCTCGCGCACGCGCACGCCGAGGGCTGCGTCCACCGCGACCTGAAGCCCCACAACATCATGGTGCAGGACCTGGGCGGGCGGGACTTCGTCAAGGTGCTGGACTTCGGTCTGGTCAAGGCGCTCGAGGCCGAGGAGGAGGAGCAGCTCACCTCCACCGGCCAGGTGCTGGGCACGCCCCAGTACATGCCGCCGGAGCAGGCCGGCGGTGAGTCCGTGGACCAGCGCTCGGACCTGTACTCGATGGCGGGCGTGCTCTACTTCTGCCTCACGGGCAGCTCGCCGTTCGGCGCGAACACCGTGCGCAAGGCGCTCACCGCGTCGCTCACGCAGCAGGTGCCCGCCGTCAACACCAAGCGCCAGGGCGCCCCCGTCCCGCCCGCGCTGGACGCGTTCTTCCGCAAGGCGCTCGCGCCCGAGAAGGACGACCGCTACCAGAACGCGCAGGAGTTCATCGACGCGATGATGGACTCGGTCGCGGACGCGACGCCCGAGCAGTTCGACGCGATGCCCAGCGGCGGCTCCTCCTCCGGCGTCAACGAGCGCGGCAGCGGCAGCCGGGCCAGCAGCCGCGCCGGACGTCCCTCCGCGGGCAGCGGCAGTGGCGTGCGGTCTCGCGCCGGCGGCGCACCGGGCCGGGGCTCCACGCCGTCCAACGTCGTCGTGGCCCGCAGCCAGACGGGAGTGCCTGGAGGCAGCGGCTCATCTCCCAGCCGCGTCCGCCAGGGCCCGCCTCGCCCCGCGCCGGTCCAGGCCCCGCCTCCCGAGCCCCCCGCGCCGGAGGGCATGTCCACGGGCAAGAAGGCGGCCCTCGTGGTGGTGCCGCTGCTGCTGCTCGGCATCGCCGCCGCGGTGGTCATCGGAGGCCAGGGCGGCTCCAAGACGCCCCCCACGCAGGTCGTCGAGGTCCCGAGAGATCGTCCCACGAGCCCTCCGCCGACGACGGCGAACACGCCGCCCACGCAGGCCGCGGCGCAGTCCATCCGGGTGAAGTTCAACTCGTCGCCGGCGGGCGCCGCCATCTTCGAGGGTGAGGAGCAGATCGGCACCACGCCCATCGAGCTGATGCTCCCGCGCGACAAGTCGCACCAGCTCACCTTCCGGCTGGCGAACCACAAGTCGGAGGAGCGCTCGCTCAACTTCAGCCGCGTCGCGGGAGACAGCCAGACGGTGGACGTGTCGCTGGAGCCCATCCGCGCCGCCACGCCGCCCAAGCCGCGCCCCACCCGGCCGACCAACTCCGGGCAGGAGATCAACGTCTTCGAGTGAGTCGTGGCCCGGGCTCCCCGTCACCTCACGGGGAGCCGCGCCGCACGACGAGGGCCTCAGACGAGCCGGCCCAGCTTCGGCAGCACCTCACCGCTCTTGCCCTGGACGAAGTGCTCGAAGCTGGAGGCGTTCTCCGACGCATCCAGGTTCACGAGCCACGTCTCTCCGCCCGCGGCCCGCACGTTGTCCACCATGCCCGCCGCGGGATACACGGCGCCGGACGTGCCGGCCGCGAGGAAGACGAGGCGCCCGCCCGAGCGCATCGCCTTCACCGCGAAGGACTCGATGCGGGTGAGGTCGTCGGGGTCCAGCTGCTCCCCGAACCAGACGATGTGGGGCCGGAGCAGGGCTCCGCACTCCTTGCAGCCGGGCACGGTGCCGGACGCGTACACGGTGGTGTCCGGGAAGGGCGCGCGCGTGCAGTCGGGGTTGCTGCAGCGGGTGGTGAAGAGGTTGCCGTGCATCTCCACCACGCGCTGGCTGCCGGCGCGGCGGTGCAGGCCGTCCACGTTCTGCGTGGCCAGGAGGAAGCGGTCTCCCAGGTGGCGCTCCCAGGCGACCAGGGCGTCGTGGCCCGGGTTCGGCGAGACGTCGGCCGCTCCGGCCCGGCGCTGAGAGTAAAAGCGCCACACCCGCAGCGGGTCCTTCGCGAAGCCCCGGGGTGAAGCCACCTCCGTCACGGGCTGGTCCTCCCACAACCCGTTCATTCCTCGGAAGGTCGGCACTCCGCTCTCGGCGGAGACACCGGCGCCGGTGAGGACGAGCAGCCAGGTATTGGAATCAAGAAGGAGCGTTTCCATGGAGCCTCCTGCACGACATGGGATTCAGGTTATGAAGCGGGACGTTGACCGCCCCCGGGGCTGACTCGTGGGTGCGCAAGCCCTTGGCTCGAGGAGCCCATCATGGCGGAAATCACGCTGAACCTGACCGCGGTTCCCAAGGCGCAGGCGTACGAGGAGCTTCAGCAGCATGTGAAGGCCGCGCTCGCGGGTATCGACGACCCCATCGCCGGCATGGCGACGATGAGCTGCCTCATCCACCACGCCTTCGGCCACCTGTGGACGGGCTTCTACCGGGTGGTGACGCCGGGCAAGCTGCTGCGCGTGGGCCCCTACCAGGGCACGCTGGGGTGCCTGGAGATCAAGTTCGGCAAGGGCGTGTGTGGCACGGCCGCGGAGAAGGGTGAGACGCAGGTGGTGGCGGACGTGCACGCCTTCCCGGGGCACATCGCCTGTGACGCGCGCTCCGCGTCGGAGATCGTCGTGCCCGTGTACGGGAAGAACCGCGAGCTCATCGCCGTGCTGGACATCGACTCCGCGAGCAAGTCCACCTTCGACGAGGTGGACCGCCGCGAGCTCGAGACGATGATGCGCTGGTTCCAGGAGTAGACGACGCGGGCCCGGGCGCGCGGGCTCAGTCCCCGCGCGCGTAGGCCACGGCGAGCTGTCCGGCGAAGCGGGCGTTGTTGGCGAGCAGCGCGAGGTTGGCCTTGAGCGTCTTGCCTCCCGTGCGATTGCCCAGCTCGCGCAGCAGGAACGGCGTCACGTCCTTGCCACGGATGCCCTGACGCTCCGCCTCCGCCAGCGTGGAGGCGATCTGCAGCTCCACCTCGTGCTTGGGCAGCGCCGTCTCCTCCGGCGGCGGCACGGTGTAGAGCACCCCTCCCTGCCCCAGCGTCTCGAAGCGAGCGCGAGCGATGCGCGCGGCCGTCGCCACGTCCCCCACGCTGTGCTCCAGCTGGATGCCGGACTCGCGGCTGTGGAAGGACGGGAGCTCGCGCGTTCCCACGCCGATGACGGGCACACCCGCGGTCTCCAGCAGCTCCATCGTCTTGGGCAGGTCCAGCACGGACTTGGCGCCCGCGCACACCACGGCCACGGGGAAGCGCGCCAGCGCGGCGATGTCCTGCGAGATGTCCCAGTGCTCGGAGGCGCCCCGATGGACGCCGCCGATGCCGCCCGTGGAGAAGACGCGGATGCCGGCCGCGGCGGCCAGCTCGCACGTGGCGCTGACGGTGGTGCCGCCCGTGGCGCGCGTGGCCACGGCGATGGCCAGGTCACGAGAGCCGAGCTTCAGCAGCTTCTCCTTGCCCTCGGCGAGCCGACGCAGCTGCGCGTCCTCCAGGCCGATGCACACCTGACCATCGACCACGGCGGTCGCGGCGGGCACGGCGCCCGCGCGGCGGATGGCCTCTTCACAGGCGCGAGCGGCGGCGAGGTTGTCCGGATAGGGAAGCCCCTGAGCCACCACACTCGTCTCGAGCGCGACCACAGGCTGGCGCGAGTCGAGGGCGCGACGCACCTCGTCCGAAAAGCGTAGGTCCATGACGCGCGGTTAAGCCATGGCTGTCGTTGGGGCACAAGCCAGGCGCGCGCGGAAACGTCGGCTTGCACGCGGGAGTGCCGGGCCTTATTCCCTCGCGCGCCGTGTCCACGACTGTCGCCAGCGCTCCCGCCGCGCCGCCTCGCACCTTCTCCGCGAACGACGTGGCCATCCTGTGTGTCGTCGTTGTCTGGGGCACCAACTACACGGTGGTGAAGGAGGCGCTGGGAACGATTCCGCCGCTCGCCTTCATGGCGGTGCGCTTCGCCATCGCCTCGGTGGCCATGGCCGCGCTGCTGCTCGTGGTGGAGGGCTGGAAGCCGCTGAGCCGGCCGGTGTTCCTCAAGCTCGCGGCGCTGGGGCTGGTGGGAAACACGCTGTACCAGCTGTGCTTCATCCTGGGCCTGGCGAACACCACGGCGGCGAACAGCGGGCTGCTGACGGCGGTGACGCCGGTGCTGGTGGCGGCGTTGGGCGCGGTGCTGGGCGTGGAGCGTCCAGGCCGTCCGCTGGTGATGGGCATGTCGCTGGCGGTGGTGGGGATGGTGCTGGTGGTCGCCGCGCGAGGCCCGTCGCTGGGAACGGGGACGCGACTGGGCGACGGACTCATCCTGGGGGCGTGCGCGTGCTGGGCGCTCTACACGGTGGGCATCCGCTCGGTGGGCAACGAGGTGTCGGCGCTGCGCATCACCGCCATCACCATGCTGACGGGGGCGCCGGGCGTGGTGCTCGCGGGAGTGCCGGAGGTGCTCGCGCTGGACGTCGGGAGCATCGGCTTCGGGGCGTGGGCCGGCGTGGTGTACTCGGCGCTGGTGCCGCTGGTGCTCAGCTACTTCATCTGGGGCCGTACCGTGCAGCAGGTCGGCAGCGCCCGCGCGTCGCTCTACAACACGGGCGTGCCCGTGGTGGCGGCGCTCACGGCGTGGGGCGTGCGCGGCGAGCGGCCCACGTGGCTCCAGGCCCTGGGCGCGGTGCTCATCCTCGGGGGCGTGCTGCTCAGCCGCAGGAAGTGAGCGGACGACCATCACGCCCCTCGACGCATCTCCCGTTCCCTCGGCGCGACCGAGAGAGTCCCGAGGCAGCAAGGGCGCCTGCTAGAGTGAGCCGCGGAGCCTCGGCCCCAGCCACATCGCGATACCCGTGAGTCGTTGAGCGCCCCTCCACCTCGAGGCAGCACCGCGTCCGTCCTCGGCTCGCGGCCCGCTTGAGGCCCCTCGCCTTGGTTCGCGTCGAGGATTGACAGCGCGGGGCCGGAAACCAAGCCGCGCCGGCCGTCAGCGCCCGTCCTCGCCTCGCCGTCCGCGCTCCACCGACAGGCCGTACTCCTCGATCTTCTTGTCCAGCGTGGGCCGGCTGATGCCGAGCAGCGCCGCGGCCTTCACCTTCTTGCCGCCCGCCTCACGCAGCGCCTCCGCGATGGCGTCGCGCTCGAGCCTCCCGACACGGGCCTGGAGCGTCTGCGCATCACTCGCCGCCGCGCCCTGCTGCACCTCGGGCGGCAGGTGCAGCGCGCCCACGCGAGCACCGGCGTACAGCAACCCCAGCCGCTCGCCCACGAGCTCCAGCTCCCGCACGTTGTGGGGCCAGGGGTAGTCCGTCAGCAGCCGGCGGGCATCGGGCCCCAGCGTCGGCGGCTCACGGCGCACCCGACGCGAGGCCCGCGCGAGGACCCCCTCGAGCAGCGCCATCACATCCGCGCGCCGCTCCCGCAGCGCCGGCACCTCCAGCTCGAAGCCCATCAGCGCCCGGGCCAGGGCCGCGTCCACCTCGCCCTTGGAGCCCAGCGCCGCCACCGGCGCCAACGACGTGACGAGCAGCCGCACGTCCACGGGCTCCTCGCCGCCCTGCCGCGCGGGGGCCGTCCTCCGGGCCAGCAGCCGCACCAGTCGCTCCGCCGTGGCGCGAGGCAGCGCCTCGACGTGCTGGAGCAGCAGCGAGCCCCGGTCCGCGCGCAGCAACGCGGACGCCACCGGAGGCTGTCCCGGCGCGCTGGCGCGGCCGAACAGGGCCTCCTCCACGGCGGCCTGTGGCAGACGACAGTCCACCGTCACCAGGGGCTCCAGCGCGCGCGGAGAGCGGGCATGGATGACTTGAGCCAGCAGCGTCTTGCCCGTGCCCGGCTCGCCATGCAGCACCACTGGCGCTGCGCTGTTGGCGGCCCGTCGCGCCGCATCCGCGAGCGCGCGCAGCGGCCTGGACGTGCCAAGCAGCAAGGGCACCGGCGCCTCCGCCTCCACCCGCGAGCGCACCGCCGTATACGCCTCGCCCCCCAACCGCCCCAGCGCGGCGAGCAGCTGTCCCTCTCCACCGGTGAACGACGAGTCCGCCCGCGTCGCATAGAGCACGCCGAACGGCATGCCCCCCGAGGCCACCAGCGGCGCGCACATCTCCGTCTCCGCCTGCACCATCTCCTTGCGGTCCAGCGCCACCTGCGCGAGCGAGCGGGGCACCGCCACCGCGTCCGCGCCCGACACCGCCGCGGTGAGCAGGCCCGTGTTGCTCCCGAGCAGCGCCGCCGCCCGGTCCGCGCTGAGCGCGCGCGCCGTCTCGTCCGCCAGCCTGCGCAGCACCATGGCCTCGCTGGTGGCGCCCAGGAGCGCGGTGCCCGCCGAGTACAGCGCCGCCGCCGCGCCGACGTGAGGCAGCACCTCCTCGATGGGCACATGCCCTGGTGACGTCGGCCCGCCCTCCACCAGCGTCACCGGCGCCGGCTCGAAGACGGCCATCGTGGAGCCCACGCGGACGCGGTCTCCCGGCTGCAGCACCACCTGCCCGCTGATGCGAGCGCCGTTGACGAGTGTCCCGTTGCGCGAGTCCAGGTCCGTCAGCCGGACCTGCCCCTCGTGCACGGTGAGCTGGGCATGCTTGCGCGACACCTGGTCATCCCGCAGGGGGATTTCACAGGACGGGCTGCGGCCGATGGCCATGTCCGAGAGCACCTCGTAATGGCGCCCCGCGGACGGGCCGGTGAGCAGCAGGAGTGCGGGCATGCGGCGCGCGAGCCTAGCGCCCTGGACGACGCGGGCAAGCGGAGCCGCGTCGCACTACATCGGTCGTTCCGCGTTGAGCAGGGCCCGGATCTCGGACTCGTCCAGGGCCCGGCCCTCGCGGCTGAGCGCCAGCGCGTTGACCTGGGTCTCTTCGACCTCCACGTGGGCGCCCTTGCGCCACTCCGTGGTGTGCACCGCGCCATCCACCAGCTTGCCCACGAGGCTGCCGTCGTCCCGGGCCATCAGCTCCAGCCACAGGTTCTCCACCACCTTGTTCCCATCCGGGTGGGTGTCGAACGGCGCCCGCACGAGGAAGGTGAGCGGCTCCATCAGCCCCCGGCGCTGGAAGCGCGCCAGGAACGCCGGCAGCAGCGCCTGGGCCTCGCGGCGCATGGACTCCGTCTGCTCCTCCGGCTCCTGCGAGAAGCGCTCCCGGTAGGGTGCCAACAGCTGGGACGTGTTGTGCCGCCCCAGGGGTGACACCACCGTGAGGAACAGCCCCTCATGCCCCTCGAAGGTCTCCAGCGGCACGCCGAGCAGGTTCGCCCGGGCCTCCTCCGACGGCACCACCATGAAAGCCTGGCCCTCGCTGGTGCCCACCTGCGAGCGCAAGGCCGGCCCCTGCCCGAAGGCCAGGTCCGTGCACAGCTCGTGCAGGAAGCTCTCCGCCGGCAGCAGGTCCTGCTCCGCCAGGTGGAAGATCTCCAAATCCCTCGCCCCGAACTTCTCCATCCCGTGCGAGTGCACCCACAGCGGGGTGTCACCCTCGGTCACCTCCACCGCGTGCAGGTGGACGTGGTCCCGGATGTCGAAGTCCAGCTCGGTGATCTCCACCACGTCCTCGGGCTCGTGCAGCTTGTAGGCCGCCAGGTCCACCAGGACGCCGGGCACGTGCTCCAGCAGCGTGCGCACCGCCCAGAGCGCCTCGAACACCGGCAGCGTGGGCTGCGCCCCACCGGGCTCCAGGGACAGGTGGTAGTACGCGCGCGCCTTGCCCAGCCTGGCGAAGGCCTCCGGACTGCCGCTATAGGCCGCCTTGTTGAACTTCGGCAGCTCCTGGGGGCCCACGGTCAGCCGGACCCGCACCTCCGAGCTGTCCGCCCGGAGCACGAACCCCTGCGCATCCTCGTCCGGGGTGAACTCCACCTCATCGGTCGCGAACGAGGCCCGCAGGGCATCCAACGGCACGGGCCCTTCCTGCTCGGTCGCCAGGAGGTAGACCTCCATCACAGGTGCTTCTCGATTTGCTGAAAGAGGTCCACGCGGTCCACCAGGTTGGTCAGGTAGTCGAGCTTGTCGGTGGCCAGCACCAGCACTGGAGACAACCGGTAGGCACCGAACCATTCCTCATACAGGGCATTGAGGCGCTGGAGGTAGCGGGTGGGGATGTCCTTCTCCATGGACCTGCCGCGCAGGCGGATGCGCGCCTTGAGCGTCGGGACCGGGCAGCGCAGGTAGATCATCAAGTCGGGGGGCCGCAGCGACTCGGAGATGGTCTCGTACAGCTCGCAGTACGTCTTCCAGTCCCGCTTGTCGATGAGCCGCTGGCGGTGGAGGTTCTTCGCGAAGATCTCCGCGTCCTCGTAGAGGGTGCGGTCCTGCAACACGGTGCCCGACGTGCGCTCCAACTCCCGGTGGAGGCGGAACTTGTGCGTGAGGAAGAAGAGCTGTGAGCGGAAAGCCCACGTCTTCATGTCCTTGTAGAAGTCCGCGAGATAGGGGTTCTGGTCATTGGGCTCGAAGGACGGAGTCAGCCCGTACTTCCGGCACAAGAAGGACGTGAGCTCCGTCTTCCCGGCGCCGATGTTGCCCGCGATGGCGATGAACTTTTTCCTGGCCAAGCCACCCCTGCTTGTAACCCCGGCGAGCGGAGCACACCAGCAACAAGGTACGGAAGGCTCGTGGTAGAAGAAGTGCATGCCCCCGCCCTCACCGTCCCGCCACGTCCCGGGAGCCGCCACCACCCAGGGTGCGGCCGCCCGTCTGGACGTTCGGGACAGGACATCTCGCGGCGGGACTGCCCTCGGGTCCAGGCCTCTGCCTGGGCGTCGAGCCGGCCCCGAGGAGGGGGCCGAGGGATGCGCAAGCTTTTCTGCATGTTGACCGCTGGAGTCTGGACGCTCGTCTGCTTTCCCCTGACCCTCGTCGCGATGCTCGTCACGCTGCGCTCCTCGAGCGCGCTGTGGGTCGTCCGCGAGCTGTGGTCCCCGGTGCTCCTGTGGGCCGGTGGCGCGAGGCTGGAGGTCTCCGGCCAGGAGAACGTGGACCCCAAGCGCCCCACCATCTACGTGGGCAACCACCAGTCCACCATCGACATCCCGGCCCACTTCATGGCGGTGCCGGTGCCCTTCCGCTTCGTGGCCAAGGATCAGCTCAAGTGGGTGCCGCTCATCGGCTGGTACCTGGCGCTGGGCGGCCACGTCTTCATCAACCGCTCCAACCGCGCCAAGGCCATCAGCTCCCTGGAGGCGGCCGCGGCGAAGATTCGCGGCGGCACCAGCATCTTCCTGTACCCGGAGGGCACCCGCTCCTCGGATGGCCGCGTGCTGCCCTTCAAGAAGGGCCCCTTCGCGCTCGCGCTCAAGGCCCGCGTCCCCATCTGCCCCGTCACCATCGAGGGCTCCGGGGACCTCATGCCCAAGGACAGCTGGAACATCACCCCCGGCCCCATCCGCGTGAGGGTGGGCAAGCCCATCGACACCACGGGCTTCGCGGAGAATGATCGCGAGGGCCTGGCCCGGGCCGTGCGCGAGGCCATCATCGCGGACAACCTGGCGATGGGCGGCAAGGGCGGCGACCGCGAGGACGCCATCGCCTCCGCCGGACACGAGGGCGTCGGCTCCGCCCACGCCTCCCCCACTCCCTGAGACACGCTCCGTGACGATGACTCCCGCCTTCCGCTTCCGCCCCTGGGCTCGCGCCGCCGTGCTGGGTCTGGGACTGCTCGCCGCTGGCTGCGGCCACACCTCCGCCACGAAGACGGGCGCCGCGGCCCCCACCGACGAGCGCTCCCGCGCGCGGGCCTACCTGGAGGAGAACCAGCCCCAGAAGGCCCTCGGGATTCTCGCGGACCTGCATGCCCGCTCCCCCGAGGACCTGGATGTCGCGCGCACGTTGACGGAAGCCCAGGTGAAGGCGGGCCGCGCGGACGCGTGGATCCAGGAGCTGCAGGGGCGCATCGCCACGGGTGAGCGCGCCGTGGACCAGTACATGCTGGGCCTGGCCCTGTTCTCCCGCGCGAGGGACGCCGGCGCCCCCGCCGTGGCCGCCTTCGAGCGCGCCATCGCCCTCGCCCCGGACACGGCCGAGTACCACTACCGCCTGGGCGTCGCCCGCCTCGAGTCCGAGCAGTACCCCGCCGCCGTGGAGCCGCTGCGCCGCGCGGCCCTGCTCGCGCCGGAGCGCACCGCGTGGCGCCTGCCGCTGGCCAAGGCGCTGCATCGCACCGGGGACTCCCCGGGCGCGGTGGAGGCGCTCGGCGTCGTGGTGCGAGGCCGCCCCTCGGCCGCGGACGTGGCCACGGCGCGCGCGCTGATGGAGCAGATCAGCGACCCCTTCGGAGGCATCCCCAAGGCCGCCGAGGCCAAGCTGGAAGAGGGCCTGCGCTACCTCAACGACCTGGACGCCCCGCAGCACGCCATCCTCGCCTTCGAGGAGGTGCTGCACGACTACCCGGACCTGGCGGTGCTCCACTCGCTGCTGGGCCTGGCCTATCAGCGCCTGGACGACGCGGGCCGCGCGGTGGACGAGTTCAAGCAGGCCATCGAGCGCGCCCCGCGCGACGGGAAGAACCACCTGTACCTGGGCGAGCTCTACGCGACCCGCCAGCGCCCCGACGCGGCGCGCGGCTCGTTCGAGAAGGCCGTCGCGCTGCACCCTCTCCTGGACGCGGCGTGGTTCCGCCTGGGAGACCTGCACCTGGAGCGGCGGGATTTGCCCGCGGCGCGCGAGGCGTTCACCGTCGCGGTGTCGCTCACGCCCGACTCCCTCCCCGCGCGCGGCAAGCTCGCCCTCGTGTACCAGCTCGAGGGGGACTACCCCGCCGCCGAGCGCGAGCTGCGCCACGTGGTCGAAAAGGACCCGGAGAACGTCGAGTTCACGCTGCGATTGGGGCTGCTCTTCACCGAGCAGACGCTGAAGTCCACGCGCCCGCAGGTGCGCAAGGCGGCGGCCGAGGAGGCGGAGCGCTGGCTCTCCAAGGTGCTGGAAGCGCAGCCGGAGAACGCAATGGCTTCGCGCGCGCTGCAAAGCCTCAAGGGCCAGTAGCCACCGACGGGCCCGGCCCTCTACACTTCGAGTTCCGATGAGCGAAGGTCGCAAGTCTCCGAGCACGGCCGCCCCCACGGGCTCCCAGCCGCGCACTCCGACGAATCCGGGCATGCCGCGCACGCCGACGAGCCCCGGCATGCGTGTGATGTCCGCCGCGCGCACCGCGCCGCTGGAGAAGTCGAAGCAGGATGGGCCGTTGGGCAAGCGGCTCGCGGGCGAGGCCTCCAATCAGGCCCTCAACGCGCTCTCCGTCCTCAAGGAGTTCGCGGCGGACTTCAGCAACCGCGACAGGTTCTTCAAGTACAAGGCCTCCATCGTCGCCGGGTGGCTGGTGATGACGGCGGCGAGCTTCGCCATCGCCTGCCCTGGCAGCTCCGTGCAGACGGGTGACATGGACGCGCGCCTGGTGCTCAGCGACAAGCTGGACCGCCCGTCCATCACCATCTGGAACGAGAGCAAGGAGGAGTGGAAGGACGTCACCCTCATCGTCAACGGCCAGTACCGCGCGGCGGTGGCGTCCGTGGGCGCGGGGGAGTTCATGACAATCACCCCCAAGCAGCTCATGGGCACCAGCGGCGCGGCCCCCGCGGACCTGCGCTTCGAGACGCTGGAGATGCGCAGCCACGACGACAGCGCGAACCTCACCGAGGACCTGCGCAACGAGTGGAAGCGCCTGCTGAGCCCCAAGAAGTAGCCCCGCAAAAGCGAAGGGCGCCCTCCCCAGCGGGAAGAGCGCCCTCGCGTTGCCACCGGCCCCTCCTCGCGAAGGGGCGCGGCTGGCGGCCGTTACTCGGCCTTGGTCTCCTCGGTGGACGCAGGAGCCTCGGCGGCGGGCGCGGCCTTCTTCTCGGGCCGATCCACCAGCTCCAGCAGGGCCATCTCCGCGGCGTCACCCCGGCGGAAGCCGAGACGAACGATGCGGGTGTAGCCGCCGGGGCGGTTGGCGTAGCGGTCCTTGTACTCGCTGAAGACCTTCTTCAGCACGTCACGGTCCTTCACGGTCCGGGCCGCCAGGCGCACGTTGGAGAGCCCACCACGCTTACCCAGCGTGATGATGCGCTCCGCCAGCTTCCGGGCCTCCTTGGCCTTGGGAAGCGTGGTGCGGATGGCCTGGTGCTCGAGCAGCGAGGTGACCATGTTGTTCAGCATCGCGAGCCGGTGGCTCGTGGTGCGGTGCAGCTTCCTCTGTCCTACCCTGTGACGCATCGTCGTGCTCCGGGCCCCCGTGGGGACCCACCACTCCGGCCGTATCAGGTACCGGGTGGGAAGGGTGGACCCGACACGAGGCCCACCACTGCTCGTCGAACCCGGAGGACTTCACCGGGCTCCTTCCCGCCGCGCGCCGCCTGCCGCCATGTCGCGGGCGCGCGGGGAAAGTACCACGTACCGCGAAAGACCTAGGCCTTGGGCGCCGCGGGAGCCGGGGCCTGCTTCGGCGGCCAGTTCTCCAGCTTCATGCCCAGCGACAGGCCCATCTCCGCCAGGATCTCCTTGATCTCCTTGAGCGACTTGCGGCCGAAGTTCTTCGTCTTGAGCATCTCGGCCTCGGTGCGCTGCACCAGGTCGCCGATGGTCTTGATGTTCGCCTGCTGCAGGCAGTTGGCCGAGCGAACCGACAGCTCCAGCTCGTCCACCGAGCGGAACAGGTTCTCGTTGAGCTTCGCCTCCTCCTTCGGCGCCTCGGCGATGACCGGCTCCTCGGTCTCATCGAAGTTCACGAAGACGGTCAGCTGCTCCTTGATGATCTTCGCCGCGTACGCCACCGCGTCCTGCGGCGACACCGAGCCGTCCGTCCAGACCTCGAGCGACAGCTTGTCGAAGTCGGTGACCTGACCGACGCGGGCGTTGGTGACCTGGTAGTTCACCTTGCGCGTGGGCGAGAACAGCGAGTCGATGGGGATGGTGCCGATGGGCGAGCCCGCCACCTTGTTCGAGTTGGCCGGCACGTAGCCACGGCCCCGGCGGCACGTCAGCTCCATGCGGAGCTTGCCACCCTCGGAGATGGTGCAGATGTGGTGGCCCGGGTTGAGGATCTCCACGTCGGCGTCGGCGATGATGTCACCCGCCTTGACCTCCTTGGGGCCCTCCGCCTCGATGCGCAGCGTCTTCGTCTCGTTCGTGTGCATCCGAAGGAGGACTTCCTTCAGGTTCAGCACGACGTCCGTGACGTCCTCCGACACCTCGGGGATGGTGGTGAACTCGTGGTCCACGCCCTCGATCTTCACGGACGTGATCGCCGCGCCCTGCAGCGACGACAGGAGCACCCGGCGCAGCGAGTTGCCCAGCGTCGTGCCAAAGCCGCGCTCGAGCGGCTCCGCGACGAACTTGCCGTAGGTGGGCGTCAGGCTGTCCTGGTCCACTTCCATCCGGCGCGGCTTGATGAGGTCACGCCAGTTCTTCGCAACGAACGTATCTGCCATGGTGTACGGCTCCTGAAGACGTGCGCCACCACCGACTTACCCACCAGCACGGCGGGAGGATGGACACGTAGGGGACTGCGATAAAGCACGACGCCCCGGCCTCGTCGGCCAGGGCGCTGGGTTCCACTTCCAGGCGCCAGATTGCGCCTGGCGTGGACGATTACTTCGAGTACAGCTCGACGATGAGCTGCTCCTGGATGGGCATGGTCAGGTCCTCGCGGTTGGGGACCGTGCGAACCGTGCCCTTGAACGCCTTCTTGTCCAGGTCGATCCACTGCGGAACGCCACGGCGGTCCACCGTCTCCAGCGCCTCGGAGATGCGGAGCACCTTGCGGCTCTTCTCCACCACCTCGACGGCCGTGCCCGGCTTGATGGAGAACGAGGGGATGTTGACCTTGCGGCCGTTCACCTGGAAGTGGCCGTGACGCACCAGCTGGCGCGCCTCGTTGCGCGTGTCCGCGAAGCCCATGCGGAACACCACGTTGTCCAGGCGGAGCTCCAGCTGCTGCAGGAGGTTCTCACCCGTCTTGCCCTTGGCGGCGGACGCGCGGTGGTAGTAGCCGCGGAACTGGTTCTCCAGCAGGCCGTACATGCGCTTGACCTTCTGCTTCTCGCGCAGCTGCACGCCGTAACCAGAGAACTTCACGCGGCCCTGGCCGTGCTGGCCGGGGGGATACGGGCGGCGCTCGATGGCACACTTGTCCGTGTAGCAGCGGTCGCCCTTCAGGTACATCTTGAGGTTTTCGCGCCGGCAGATACGGCAAGCGCTCGCGGTATAACGGGCCATGGTCTTGTCCTTGGAGATGATCTGGAGCCGCCCCGGCGCGCGTGAGCACGCGGGGCGACCCGGACGAAGGGTTTAGACGCGACGACGCTTGGGCTGACGGCACCCGTTGTGCGGGATGGGCGTCACGTCGCGGATGAGGTTGATCTTCAGGCCAGCGGCGGCCAGCGCGCGCAGCGCCGACTCACGACCCGCGCCCGGCCCCTTCACGAACACGGACACGTTCTTCAGACCGTGCTCCATCGCCTTCGCGGCGGCGTCGCCGGCGGCCACCTGGGCGGCGAACGGGGTGGACTTGCGGCTTCCCTTGAAGCCACGCGCCCCGGCCGAGGACCAGGAGATCACGTTCCCGGACACGTCCGTGATCGTGATGATGGTGTTGTTGAACGTGGACTGGATGTGGACCACGCCGTTGAGGATGCTCTTCTTGCCCTTGCGCTTGGACTTCTTCGCGGCCGGGGCCTCGCCCTCGGCACCCGTGGGCGCCGCAGCCGAAGTATTGGTCTCGTCAGCCATGTGAGTTGCTGCTCCTGAGAGGTGATCGACGCCAGCGCCTCATGGCGCCGGCGCTGCGGTTTACCGAGCCGGAGCCGCCGGCTTCGCCCGGACGATGCCACGCTTCGGACCCTTGCGGGTGCGCGCGTTGGTGTGGGTGCGCTGGCCGCGGACGGGCAGACCCTTGCGGTGACGCAGGCCCCGGTAGCAGCCCAGGTCCATCAGGCGCTTGATGTTCATCGTCACTTCACGCCGGAGGTCACCCTCGACCTTGTAGCTGGCCTCGATGATCTCGCGGATCTTTCGAGCCTGGTCCTCGGTGAGGTCCTTGGTCCGGGTGGTGGGGTCGATACCCGCCGCCGCGATGATGTCTTGCGCGGACTTGTTGCCGATCCCGTAGATGTACTGGAGCGAGATCACGGCGCGCTTGTTGGGCGGCAGGTCGATGCCGGCGATACGAGCCATCTTCGGTCTTCCTTCTGGAGTGGAGTTGGTCTGAAGCCAACAGCCTTGCGGCTATCGGCCCTGGCGCTGCTTGTGCCGGGGGTTGGAGGCGCAAATCACGCGCACGATACCCTTGCGGCGGACAACCTTGCACTTGTCGCAGATCTTCTTGACGGACGCCCGAACCTTCATGGAGCGAACTTCCTTCCTTCGAACAGAGAAAAGCCAGCGGGCCACCCACCCCTACATCAGCGGGCCGCCCTTTTCGTTACTTCGCCCGGTACGTGATCCGTCCACGCGTCAGGTCGTACGGAGACAGCTCGACCTTCACCTTGTCACCGGGAAGGATTCGGATGAAGTGCATCCTCATCTTGCCCGAGATGTGCGCGAGCACCCTGTGGCCGTTGTCCAGCTCCACACGGAACATCGCGTTGGGGAGGGGCTCCATCACCGTCCCCTCGACTTCGATGGAATCATCCTTCGGCAAGCGTCAAACCTCTTCCCGGACCACGAACCTCTTGGAAGCGCGGCGGAGTAGCACTTTGGTCCGCAAGTGGCAAGCGTCCCGCGCAGCAAAACTCGGATTCCTACCAACCCACCGTAACAAGGACCTATTTCACCCGCAGTCCCGACCGTCCTCAACGCCCTCGGGTGAGCACCTCGGGCCCCCCATCCGTGATGAGGATGGTGTGCTCGAAGTGGGCGGACAACTTCCGGTCCGCCGTCACCGCCGTCCAGTCGTCTTCCAGGATCTCGATGTCCGAGGTCCCGGCGTTCACCATCGGCTCCACCGCGAGCACCATGCCCGCGCGCAGCTTCATCCCCGCCCCTGCCTGCCCGTAGTTGGGCACGTGTGGGTGCTCGTGGAGCTTGCGGCCAATCCCGTGGCCCGTGAAATCCCGGACCACGGAGAACCCCCGCGCCTCCACGTGCCGCTGGACGGCGTGGCCAATATCCCCCAGCCGGTTGCCCGGCTTCATGGCCTGGATGGCCTTCTGGAGCGATTCCCGGGTGGTCTCCACCAGGGACCGCGCCTCCGGGGCCACCTTCCCCACCGGCACCGTCCGCGCCGAGTCCCCGAACCACCCCCGGTACGACACCCCGAAGTCGAGCTTCATCAGGTCGCCTTCGACCAGCTTCCGCTTCCGGCTGGGGATGCCGTGCACCACCTCGTCGTTGATGGAGGCGCAGAGCACACACGGGAAGCCGAGGTAGCCCTTGAAGGCTGGCCTGGCGCCCCGCTCCGCGGTCATCTTCTCCGCGAGCGCGTCCAGCTCCCAGGTGGTGATGCCCGGCGCCACGGCCTGCTCGAGCGCATCCAGGACGTCGGCCACGATGCGGCCGGCCTCGCGCATGAGCGCGATCTCCTCCCGGGATTTGATCTCCACCTGGCTCATCGGAGTCCCGCGCCAACCTCACCTGCACGGGACACGGGTGGCCAGCGACTCGAGGCACCGCAAGCCCCCGAGCTCCGCTCGCCAGCCCGTCCGTCCATCAGGCCTTGCTCCGACCCGCGGCGGCCTTGATCTCCTCGTAGATGCCCTCCGGAGAGCCCACGCCGTCCACGCTCTTGAGCACGCCCTTCTTCTCGTAGAAGTTCTTCAGGGGCTTGGTCTCGGCGTCGTACTTCTGGAGGCGCTTCTCGATGACCTCCGGCATGTCGTCCGGCCGCTGCACCAGGCCCTCGCCACACTTGTCGCAGAAGCCCGTGCGCTTCGGCGGGCTCGTCTCCACGTGGTAGACGCTGCCGTCCTTCGGACACACGCGCCGTCCCGAGCCACGCTTCACCAGCGTCTCGTGCGGCACCTCGAGCGACACGACGGCGTCGAGCTTCTTGCCCAGCCGCTCCAGCATCCTGTCCAGCGCGTCCGCCTGGCCCGGAGTGCGAGGGAAACCGTCCAGGACGAAGCCCTGAGCGACATCCGCCTCCTTCAGGCGCTCCTCGACGATTCCAATCACGACCTCGTCCGGCACGTACTGGCCCGCCGCCATCAGCGGCCCCGCGACCTTCCCCAGCTCCGTCTTCTCCGCCACAGCCTTGCGGAGGATGTCACCGGTGGAGATCTGCGGGATGTGGAAGTCGGCGAAGAGCTTCTTCGCCTGGGTACCCTTCCCCGCGTTCGGCGGTCCCAACAGGATCAGGTTCATGTGCTCCTCTCAGCTCCCAAGGAAGGCACGGAAGTCGTCAGCCACGAAACTTTCACGCGCCCCCCATGTGCACCACCGAATAACTCGAATGACTGCGCCCCGGAACGACGAGGCGCCCCTCCCCACGACGAGGAGAGGCGCCCGTGACGTTGTCGCCGTGACTCAGGCCGCCACGCGCACCCGGCCGCGGATGCGGGGACCGCGCGGACCCGCGAAGCCCTCGTAGTTGCGGCTGATGAGGTGACCCTCGATCTGCTGCACCGTGTCCAGGGCCACGCCCACGACGATCAACAGCGCCGTGCCGCCGAACGTGAAGCGCACGTTGAGCAGACCGCTGATGACCGACGGAATCACGCAGATGACCGCCAGGTAGATGGCGCCGCCGAACGTGAGCCGGTTCAGCACCCGCTCGATGAACTCCGCCGTCTGCCGGCCCGGGCGGATGCCCGGGATGTAGCCGCCCTGCTTCTTGATGTTGTCCGCCACGTCATCCGGACGGAAGGTCAGCGCCGTGTAGAAGTAGGCGAAGAAGATGACCATCAGCACGAACAGCCCGTTGTAGATCCACAGGTTGCCTTCGATGGCCCGCTGCACGTCCTGGAGGAACGGGAACCACGTGCCCAGCGTCGCCGGGAACGACAGCACCGCGCCCGCGAAGATGGGCGGGATGACGCCGGCCGTGTTGACCTTCATCGGGAAGTACGTGGCCTGTCCCGCGAACATCCGCCGCCCCGCCATGCGCTTGGCGTACTGGATGGGGATGCGGCGCATGCCGCGCTCCACGTAGACCACCACCGCGATGATGAGGAGCATGAACACCAGCAGCGCCAGGACCTCGGCGACCGCGATGACCTCCTGCCGCGTCAGGTCCAGCAGCGTGCTGGCGCCGGGGAGCACACCCGCCACGATGCCCGCGAAGATGATGAGCGAGATGCCGTTGCCGATGCCGCGCTCGGTGATGCGCTCACCCAGCCACATGATGAAGGCCGTGCCCGCCGTCAGGCTGACCACCGTCATGAAGGTGAACCAGACGCTGTCGTCCGGCACCACCACCTGGTTGAAGCCGCTCTGCCCCGCGTCCGAGCGCCCCAGCGACGCCAGCCAGCGGGAGATGCCGATGCCCTGGATGACGGAGAGGACGATGGTGCCGTAGCGCGTGTACTGGTTGATCTTCTGCCGGCCCGCCGCCCCCTCCTTCTGCAGGCGCTCCAGGCTGGGGATGACCACCGCCAGGAGTTGCATGATGATGGAGGCGCTGACGTAGGGCATGATGCCCAATCCGAAGATGGACATCTGTTCCAGCGCGCCGCCGGAGAAGAGGTTGAACAGCGAGACCAGCCCGCCCGATTGCTTCTGGGCGTCCATGAAGGCGTTCATCGCGGCCCGGTCCACGCCGGGCGTGTTGATGAAGATGCCGATGCGGTAGACGGCCAGCAGGGCTAGCGTGTACGCGAGCCGGCTGCGCAGCTCCGCGATGCGGAAGACGTTGGCGAAGGCATTGAGAGCCACGGGGTAGCCATCCTCTTCGTGAGGGTTCTGCCAGGACGACAAAACGCCCCTGTTCCACGGATGGGAAAGGGGCGCAGAAGCCTACACAAGCGAAATGACGCGCACCACCGACAAGTGATGCGCGTCGGACATGCTCAGGCCTTCGGCTGCCGAGGGGCCTTGACGCCCTTGCCAGCGTGCGCCTTGGCGGCCGCCTCGGGCTTGTGGGCCATCAGGGGAAGGACGTCCACCGCGCCACCCGCCTTCTCGACCGCCGACTTGGCGGTCTCGGAGGCCTTGTGCACCCGGATGGTCACCTTCTTCGTCAGCGCGCCCCGACCCAGCAGCTTCACGCCGTCGTAGCGGCCCTTCACCAGACCCGCCTTCTTCAGCGAGGCCTCATCCACCGTGGAACCGGCGTCGAAGTGGGTGTCCACATCCGACAGGTTCACCACCGCGTACACCGTGCGGTTGGGGGAGTTGAAGCCGAACTTCGGCAGGCGGCGCTGCAGGGGGCTCTGGCCACCCTCGAAGCCTTCGAACCGCATGTTACCGGTGCGGGCCTTCTGGCCCTTGCCACCGCGGCCGGCCGTCTTGCCCAGGCCGGAACCCTGACCGCGGCCCACGCGCTTCTTGCGGTGCCACGAGCGCGAGGGGCGCTTCAAACCGTGCAGAGTGCTCATTGTCTTAGGTCCTCTCGTGCTCAGGCCTTGGCCTGGTAGGCGCGCGCGCGGTCCCGCAGGGCGATCTTGCGCGGCTTGCGGCGCTTGGGCGCCGGCGCCTCGGCGGACACCGTCTCCGAGGAGACCAGGTGCTTCACCTTGAACACCATCCCGCGGATGGCCGGCGTGTCCTTCAGCAGGCGCTCATCACCGAACTTCTTCAGACCCAGGCCACGGATGGTGGCCAGCATGTCCTCGGAAGCGCCCGCGTAGCTCTTCGTCAGCTTCACCTTGAGCGCCATGACTAGCCCCTCTGCTCCCCGGCGAGCTTCGCCGACTCGACGTCCTTGCCGCGGAGGCGCGACACCTGCGCCGCGCTGCGCAGCAGCTTCAGACCCGCGACCGTGGCCTTCAGCACGTTGTGCGGATTCCGCGAACCCTGGCTCTTCGTCAGGATGTTGCGGATGCCCGCCGCCTCCAGCACCGCGCGCACCGCGCCACCCGCGATGACGCCCGTACCTTCGCTGGCCGGCTTCAGCAGCACCCAGCCGGCGCCGAAGTGCCCGAGCACCTCGTGCGGAATCGTGTGACCCATCAGCGGAACGCGGAACAGGTTCTTCTTCGCGTTCTCGCCACCCTTGCGGATGGCCTCGGGAACCTCGTTGGCCTTGCCCAGGCCGACGCCCACGTGTCCGGCGCCGTCACCCACCACCACGAGGGCGGCGAACGAGAACCGCCGGCCGCCCTTCACCACCTTGGCGACGCGGTTGATGTTCACCACGCGGTCGGTGAGGTCCAGATCGTTCGGATTGATCGGAGTTGCCACTTGGAAATCCTTTCGAAAGCTAGAACTTCAGCCCGGCCTCGCGCGCGGCGTCAGCCACGGCGGCGATGCGCCCGTGATAGGGGAAGCCGTTGCGGTCGAACACCACCGCCTCGACGTTGGCAGCCTTGCACCGCTGCGCGATGAGGGCACCCACCCGCTTCGCGTCCGCCTTCTTGTCGCCTTCGTCCTGGCCCTTCAGCTCCTTGGACAGCGACGAGGCGTACGCGAGGGTCTTGCCCGTGGTGTCGTCCACCACCTGCGCGTAGATGTGCTTGAGGCTCTTGTAGACGGTAAGCCGCGGCCGCTCGGTGGTACCCGAGAGCTTCTTGCGGATGCGGTTCTTCCTCTTGATACGGGGATCGATCTTCGTCGGCATGGCTGCTTCCTTGTCCTTCCGGCGGCGATGCGGTCTTCCGCCGCCGGATGATGCCGCCAGACCCCATGGGCCCGGCGGGATTGGGAACACTCAGGACAGACGGAACGATTACGTCGTTCCGGTCTTGCCCTCCTTACGGCGGATGCGCTCCTCGGAGTATTTGATGCCCTTGCCCTTGTACGGCTCGGGCGGGCGCAGCGAGCGGATGTTCACCGCCGTCGCGCCGAGCACTTCCTTGTCCGCCGAACGCAGCGTCAGCCCCACGGTAGGGAGGCTGTCCTCGGTGCGGGCCGTCTTGTCCACTTCCGCCGTCACGCCCTCGGGGAGGTCGAAGACGACGGGGTGGGAGTAGCCCAGCGCGAAGTGGATGGCCTTGCCCTTCACCTCGGCGCGGAAACCGACGCCGCGGATGTCCAGCTTCTTCTCGAAGCCCGTGGACACGCCCTTCGCGGCGTTGGCGAGGATGGTGCGCGTCAGGCCGTGCAGGCTGCGCGCCTCGCGCGAATCATCCGCGCGCTGCACGGTCACCTGACCGTCCTTGATCTCCACCTTGACCTTGCCGGGCAGCTTCACGGACAGCTTGCCCTTGGGGCCCTCGAAGTTCACCTGCTGGCCGGCGACGACGGCCTTCGTCTTGTCGCCGAGCTTGATCGCCAGTTTTCCAATCCGACTCATGGTTGCCTCGGTCCTGTATGCCCGGGGCGCGCACTCTCACGAGGCGCGGCCACCAGGCCGCTGGCTAGTAGACGGTGCAGAGCAGCTCGCCGCCCGCCTTCTGCTTGCGGGCCTCGGAGTCCACCAGGATGCCGCGGGACGTGGAGAGGATGGAGATACCCATGCCTCCCAGCACCTGCGGGATGTCGTTCACGCCGACGTAGCGGCGCAGACCCGGCTTGGACACGCGGCGGATGCCGGTGATGGCGGGAGCGCGGTCCGGCCCGTACTTGAGCTGAACGCTGATCTCGCTCTGGGGCGAGCCGTCCTGCGTGTGGACGACGTACTCCCCGATGTAGCCCTCGTCCTTGAGGACCTTGATGACCTCGAGCTTGAGCTTCGAGTGGGGAATGACGACCTTGTCGTGACGCGCGCGCGACGCATTGCGCAGGCGGGTCAGCATGTCGCCAACGGGATCATTGACCGGCATGGGCTACCTTCCGAACGAGCACCCTGTCCGGGTGCTTCGTGTTCGCGTTCGTCGCGCCTGCCGGGCCCATCCCGGGGGTTCGCGCCGAGCGCAACTACCTGGGTTGAAACTGCTCGTGGACACGCTCCTTCCGAAGCGCGTCCAGGGCGCCAACGGGACCGTCAAGGCCCCTTTGGCACCCTGCCCTACCGACTCACCAGGACGACTTGGTCACGCCGGTGATCTCACCGCGCAGCGCACGGTTGCGCAGGCAGATGCGGCACATCTTGAACTTGCGCAGGAACGCGCGCGGCCGGCCGCACAGCGGGCAGCGGTTGTACTGGCGCACGGCGAACTTCGGCTTGCGCTTCGCCTGGGCAATCTTGGAGAGCTTGGCCATTGTCTTTGAGGTCCTTGGCTCGAGGGCTTACTGGCGGAAGGGCATGCCGAAGTGACGCATCAGCGCCAACCCCTGCTCGTCGTTCCGGGCAGTGGTGACGAAGCTGATGTTGAGCCCCTTCACCTTCTCGATCTGGTCGTAGTTGATTTCGGGGAAGATGATCTGCTCGCGCACGCCGAGCGTGTAGTTGCCCTTCCCGTCGAAGGCCTTCGGGGACACGCCCTTGAAGTCACGCACGCGCGGCAGCGCCACCGTGATGAGGCGGTCCATGAACTCGTACATGCGGGCGCCACGCAGGGTGACGGCGGCACCGATGGCCTGGCCCTGGCGCAGCTTGAAGTTCGCGATGCTCTTGCGGGCGCGCGTCACGATGGGCTTCTGACCCGTGATCGCCGCGAGCTGGTCCACCGCGGACTCCAGGATCTTGTTGTTGGCGAGCGCCTCGCCCAGACCCATGTTGACGACGATCTTCTGGAGACGCGGAACCTCCATCGGGTTCTTGAGGCCCAGCTCCTTCATCAGGGCGGGCACCCCTTCCTTGCGGAAGCGCTCCTTCATGCGGGCCGGCTTGCTCTCGAGGCCTTCCTCGATGTTCGCCGCGAAGCCAACCTTCTTGGCCTCTTCCTTCTTGCCCCGCTTCGCCTTCTTTTCCTTCTGGTCCGGCTTCTTCTCGTCAGCCATCGTCGTATCCTCTGCTTCGGGCGCCGTCGTGACCCAGCGCGTCCGATCAGTCCTTCACCTGGAAACTGAAAACACCGCGAGGGCCCCGTGGACTACCCAGGCCCTCGTTGCCTGCACGCCCCCCTACCCGCCTACCAGGGCGGACAGAAGGGCGCGCATACATGCCCCAACAGGGACTCCTAGTCAATCAGCGCGTCGCAGTTCTTGCAGAACCGCTGGCGCTTCTCACCGTCCGTCTTGATGCCCACGCGGGTCGGCTTGTCGCACTTCACGCAAACGACCTGGACATTCGCCAGGGCGATGGTGCCGGGCTTCTCGACAATGCCACCCTCGGGGTTCTGCGGCGTCTTCTTCAGGTGCCGCTTGACCAGGCGCAGGCCCTCCACAGTCACCCGGCCGGCCTCCTGGTCGATCTTCAGCACCTTGCCGCGCTTCGTCGCAGGGGTCTTCTCGGAGGCCTCGGCCCCGGCCATGACCTGGACCGTGTCTCCCACCTTCATCTTCTGCATGGCTTCCTCGTCTCTCTGGCTGCTCGCCGTCCGGCCTGGTGGGTCCTCTTCAGAGGACTTCGGGCGCCAGCGAGATGATCTTCATGAACTTGCGGGCGCGGAGCTCACGGGCGACCGGCCCGAAGATACGCGTACCAATGGGCTCCATGTCCTTGTTGATGAGGACCGCGGAGTTGCCGTCGAACTTGATGAAGCTGCCGTCGGGACGACCCACCTCGCGCTTGGTGCGGACGATGACGGCCTTGGCCACGTCACCCTTCTTCACCTTCGAGTTGGGCAGCGCCTCGCGGATCGACACGACGATGACGTCGCCGATGGACGCGTACTTGCGCTTCGAACCGCCGAGCACCTTGATGCAGAACACCTTCTTCGCGCCCGAGTTGTCCGCCACGTCGAGCACGCTCGTCATCTGAATCATCTGGGAATCTCCTATCGCCGGTGTCTCCACCGCGCAGCCTCTCGGCCGCGCATGTGGAGGTGCGTGCTAGACGTTCTTGCTCTTCTCCAGCACCTCGACCACGCGCCAACGCTTGTCCTTCGAAGCGGGCTTGGTCTCGGCGATCCGGACCCGGTCACCCTCGTTGATGGTGACCTTCTTCGGGTAGTCGTGGTCCTCCACGTGGGCCTTGTACTTCTCGCGCAGGCTCATGATCTTCCCGTACTTCGGGTGGGGAGCGCGGCGCTGGACGGTGACCACCACCGTCTTCTGCATCTTGTTGGAGGTGACGATTCCCACGCGCGTCTTGGGACGGCCGCGGGTGGAGGTCTCTGCCTTGGGCGCTTCGGTCGTCTCAGCCATCTTCTCTCTCACTGTCTCTCATGCACCCGGGCGCTCTCACGTCCCGGATGGCCTTGCGCACCCGACCTGTGGCGAGCGCGCTTGGAGGATTCGCGGGTGAAGGCGTTACGCCTTCGCCGCCTTCTTCTTCTCGGTCAGCACGGCCAGGACACGGGCCAGGTCACGCCGGTGCCCGGTCCGCTCCGCCGGGTTGTCCAGCGAACCGGTCCGCCGCTTGAGCTGGTCCTGGAACAGCGTCTCACGCAGTTCCGTCGCCCGCCGCTGCAGGTCGTCCGCCGACAGCTCCCTCAGTTCCTTCGCAGTCGCCATTGCAATCTCCACATGCGTGCGGGAGCCACCCAGAGGACGGCTCCCGCCGCGGTGCCTAGAGGCTCAGGTCCGCGCGCTTCACGATCTTCGTGAGCACGGGCAGCTTCGCCTGCGCCAGCTTCAGCGCCCCGGTGGCCACCTCGGTCGTCATGCCCTCCATCTCGTAGAGGATGCGGCCGGGCTTCACCACCGCGACGTAGTACTCCACGCCACCCTTACCGGTACCCATTCGGGTCTCGGCGGGCTTCTTGGTGATGGGCTTGTCCGGGAAGATTCGGATCCAGATCTTGCCGCCGCGCTTCACGTGGCGGGTCATCGCGATACGGGCCGCCTCGATCTGCCGGGAGGTGATCCAGCCCGGCTGAAGGCTCATCAGACCGAACTCGCCGTAGGTCAGGTCGCTGCCACGGTGAGCGGCGCCCGGCATGCGGCCCTTGTGCATCTTGCGGTACTTCGTACGTGCAGGCTGAAGCATCGTCGCTGTCCTTCCCTACCCTGCCCCGGGCGCCTCCTCGCGGAGACACCCGGCGCGGGAGGGCAATTACCGGTTGGAGGGCATGGGGGCCTGGCCGCCCTTGCCCGGGAGAACCTCGCCCTTGCAGACCCAGACCTTGCAGCCGATCTTGCCGTAGGTCGTCTTGGCCTCGGCGAAGCCGTAGTCGATGTCCGCGCGGAGGGTGTGCAGGGGCACGCGGCCCTCGCGGTACCACTCGTAGCGAGCCATCTCGGCGCCACCCAGGCGACCCGAGCAGGCCACGCGGATGCCCTTCGCCCCGAACTTCATGGCCGTCTGCAGCGCCTTCTTCATGGCGCGGCGGAAGGCGATGCGGCGCTCGAGCTGCGTGGCGATGTTCTCCGCCACCAGCTGCGCGTCGGTCTCCGCCTTGCGGACCTCGACGATGTTGAGGAAGACCTCGTTCTTCGTGAACTGCTGGAGGTCCTTCTTCACCGTCTCGATGCCCGCGCCGCGCTTGCCGATGACGATGCCCGGACGCGCGGTGTGGACGTTGACCTTCACCTTGTTGGCGGCGCGCTCGATCTCCACCTTGGACACGCCCGCGTGGTTCAGCGACTTCTTCACGAACTCGCGGATGCGGATGTCTTCATGGAGCCACTGCGCGTAGTTCTTGTGCTCGAACCACTTGGAGTCCCAGGTCTTGATGACGCCAAGCCGGAACCCGATCGGATGAACTTTCTGTCCCAACGTGAATCTCCTTGAACGTCCGGGCAGGGCCCGACGGGTCCTACTTCTTGGCCTCGGCCAGCACCACGTGGACGTGGGCGGTCTTCTTCTTGATGGGGGTGGCCCGGCCCATGGCGCGCGGCATGAACCGGCGCTGGGTGGGACCCTGGTCCACCGAGATGGTCTTGACGTAGAGCGTGTCCACGTCGACCTGTCCCTTGGACTTGTCGGTCGCGTTGGCCACGGCGCTCTTGATGAGCTTCTCCACCGGCAGGGCCGCGGCGCGCGGGGTGAACTTCAGGATGTTGAGGGCCGCCTCAACGGGCTTGCCCCGGACGAGCGCCGCAACGGTGGACAGCTTGCGGGGGCTCATGCGCAGGAAACGCAGATGTGCAGTCGACTCCATGGTCATCTCCTCAGGCTCTCAGGCAATGCGCCAGGCTACTTGCCCGGGGCCTTGGCGACCTTCTTCTCCGCCGAGTGACCGCCGAACGTACGCGTCGGGGCGAACTCGCCGAGCTTGTGGCCCACCATGTTCTCCGTGACGAACACCGGGATGAACTTCTTCCCGTTGTGCACCGCGAAGGTGTGACCCACGAACTCCGGCAGAATGGTGGAGCGGCGGGACCACGTCTTCACGACAGTCTTCTTGTTCGTCTTGATCATGTCCTCGATCTTCTTGACGAGGAAGTCGTCGACGAACGGACCCTTCTTGATCGAACGAGCCATGGCTTGCGAATCCTCTTACTGGCTGCGCGCGCCCTGGCGGCGGCCGCTCACGATGAACTTGTCAGTACGCTTGTTGGTGCGCGTGGTGAGACCCTTGGTCTTCTTGCCCCACGGCGACACCGGGTGCGGGTTACCCTGACCGGACTTACCCTCACCACCACCGTGCGGGTGGTCCACGGGGTTCATCGCGAGACCACGAACCGTCGGGCGGATGCCCAGCCACCGGCTCTTACCCGCCTTGCCGACGCGGATGATCTCGTGCTCGATGTTGCCCACCTGGCCCACGGTGGCGCGGCACTCGATGAGGACCATGCGGACGGTCCCGGAAGGCATGCGCACCTGCGCGTAGCGGCCCTCCTTCGCCATCAGCTGTCCGGACGTGCCGGCGGAGCGGATGACCTGGGCGCCACGGCCCGGCTTCAGCTCCACGTTGTGGATGACGGTACCCACCGGGATGTTCTGCAGCGGCAGGGAGTTGCCCGGACGGATGTCCGCGTTCTCGCCGGCGAACACCGTGTCGCCCACATTCAGGCCCACGGGGGCCAGGATGTAGCGCTTCTCACCGTCCGCGTACGTCAGCAGGGCGATGTTGGCGGTGCGGTTCGGGTCGTACTCCACCGCGGTGACCTTGGCCGGCACGCCGTCCTTGTCACGACGCTTGAAGTCGATGACGCGGTAGCGGCGCTTGTGACCACCACCCTGGTGACGGCGGGTGATGTGGCCGTGAACGTTGCGGCCACCCGAGCGCTTCAGCGGCTCGGTCAGCTTCTTCTCGGGCGCGTCCTTGGTGATGTCCGCGAAATCGGACACCGTCATCAGACGGCGGGCGGCGCTTGTCGGCTTGTACTTCTTGATGCCCATGGTGTGTTCCTCAGGCTGACCTCAACGCCGTAGCGTCAGGCCGCCCCTCCCTCGAAGAGTTCGATCGAGTCGCCTTCCTTGAGGGTGACGACCGCCTTCTTGAAGTTGGGCCGCTTGCCGATGCTCCGACCCACGCGCTTGATCTTGCCGCGGACGATGTTGGTGTTCACGTCCTCGACGGTGACCTTGAACAGCGTCGACACCGCGTTGGCCACGTCGTGCTTGGTGGCCTTGAGGTCGACGATGAACGAGTACTGACGCAGCTTCTCGCGGGCCTTGTCCAGCTTCTCCGTGATGAGCGGGCCCTTGATGACGTCGTGGATCTTCATGACAGCGCCCCCTCGAGGGTCTTCGCGGCCGCGGAGGTCAGGACCAGGTGCGAGTGCTTCAGCACCATCTCGAGGTTGACACCCTCGGGAGGAAGCACGTCGAACTTGGCCAGGTTCCGCACGCTGCGGTGCAGGTTGGTGTTGCCCTTCTCGTCCACCACCAGGGCGTTCTGCAGCTTCAGGCGCTTGGTCAGCACCTCGAAGGCCTGCTTGCTCTTGGGGGCGTCCAGGGAGAACCCGCTCAGGATGATGAGCGTCTTCTCCTTGGCGCGCAGGGACAGCGCGGACTTGAGCGCACCGCGGCGCACCTTGCGGGGCGGGCGGTAGAAGTAGTCGCGAGCCTTGGGAGCCATCGCCTTGCCGCCGCCCACCCAGTGGGAAGCGCGGATGGAACCCTGGCGGGCGCGACCGGTGCCCTTCTGCTTCCAGGGCTTCTTGCCGCCGCCGCTGACCAGCGAGGTGTTCTTCACCCCCACCGTGCCGCGACGCCGGTTGATCTGCTGCATCTTCGCGACCTCGTAAAAGAGGTGCGTGTTCGGCTCAGCGCCGAAGATGTCGTCGGAGAGCTCGATCTCCGACACCTTCTTCAAATCCAGGTCGACAACGTCAAACTTCGCCATGGCACTTTCCTCGCGGGGGTCGGAGTGAAACCACTCAGACGCCCACCCGCTTCCTAGGACTTGATCTCGACGTCAACGCCGGCCGACAGATCCAGCTTCATGAGCGCATCCAGCGTCTGCTGCGTAGGCTCGAGAATATCGAGCAGGCGCTTGTGGGTGCGGATCTCGAACTGCTCGCGGCTCTTCTTGTCCACGTGCGGAGAACGCAGCACGGTGAACTTGTTGATGCGCGTAGGAAGGGGGATCGGACCGGCCACCTTCGCGCCAGTGCGCTTAGCCGTCTCGACGATCTCACCCGCGCTCTGGTCCAGGAGCTTCGAGTCGTATGCCTTCAGCCGGATGCGGATCTTCTGTGTCGCCATTCGCAAGAACCTCTTAGAACGAACTTTGTGCCAACGCCCCGGAAGGCGCTACGACCGACGTCCCCTGGTTGTCACAGAGCCGTTTCTTCAGAACGAAGGGGCGCGGTGATTACCATCCCGCCCCAGTGTATGCAACTGGATTTCCTCCGGCTCCCTGGAAATTCCCCGGAAGGGAGCTCCGGGGAGCCGGGAGGAGGTCTGCTACTCGATCACTTCCGCCACGACGCCGGCGCCCACCGTGCGGCCACCCTCGCGAACGGCGAAGCGCAGCTCCTTCTCCATCGCGACAGGGGTGATCAGCTCCACCTCGATCGCGATGTTGTCGCCCGGCATCACCATCTCCACGTTCTCCGGCAGCTTCACCGTTCCCGTCACGTCCGTCGTGCGGAAGTAGAACTGGGGACGGTAGCCCTTGAAGAACGGGGTGTGGCGACCACCCTCTTCCTTCGACAGCACGTAGATCTGCGCCTTGAACTTGGTGTGCGGCGTGATGCTGCCAGGCTTGGCAATCACCTGCCCACGCTCCATGTCCTCACGCTTCAGGCCGCGGACCAGCGCGCCGATGTTGTCGCCCGCCATGCCCTCGTCCAGCAGCTTGCGGAACATCTCCACGCCCGTGACCACGGTCTTCTGCGTCGGGCGCAGGCCGACCACCTCGACCTCCTCGCCGACCTTGATCTTGCCACGCTCCACGCGGCCCGTCGCCACCGTTCCACGGCCGGCGATGGAGAACACGTCCTCCACCGGCATCAGGAAGGGCTTGTCCGTCGCGCGCTGCGGCGTCGGGATGTAGCTGTCCACCGCCGCCATCAGCTTCAGGATGGCCGGCTCGCCGATGTCGCTCGTGTCACCCTCGAGCGCCTTCACCGCGGAGCCCGGGATGATGGGGATGGTGTCGCCGGGGAACTCGTACTTCTTCAGGAGATCACGCACCTCCATCTCCACCAGCTCCCGCAGCTCCGGGTCGTCCAGCAGGTCCACCTTGTTCAAGAAGACCACGATGTACGGAACACCGACCTGGCGCGCCAGCAGGATGTGCTCACGCGTCTGGGGCATCGGGCCGTCCGCCGCCGACACCACCAGAATCGCGCCGTCCATCTGCGCCGCGCCCGTGATCATGTTCTTCACGTAGTCGGCGTGGCCCGGACAGTCGACGTGCGCGTAGTGACGGTTCGCCGTCTGGTACTCCACGTGCGCCGTCGAAATCGTGATGCCGCGCTCGCGCTCTTCCGGCGCCTTGTCGATCTGGTCGTACGCCAGGAACGTGGCGCCGCCCGTCTTCGCCAGCACCTTCGTGATGGCCGCCGTCAGCGACGTCTTGCCGTGGTCCACGTGTCCGATCGTGCCGATGTTCACGTGGGGCTTGTTACGCTCGAACTTCTCCTTGGCCATGACACTCCTCACCGCGGCTGAGCCGGTCAATCACCCGGCGCGTATCGAATCC
Source organism: Myxococcus sp. MH1 (assembly GCF_059738865.1). Taxonomy (NCBI): domain Bacteria; kingdom Pseudomonadati; phylum Myxococcota; class Myxococcia; order Myxococcales; family Myxococcaceae; genus Myxococcus; species Myxococcus sp. MH1. The sequence continues at coordinate 6,384,373 of NZ_AP026947.1, forward strand.
CGCAAAAACTCACTGCGAAGGTGCTGCGTCCTGCTCCAAACCCGCCACAACGTCAACTGAAATCGCCCGCAGGGTCGACTGCCGGGCCGTCAGTAGCGGTTCAGCGCCGTCTTGGGCGCCGGCGCGTAGTGACTGAACTGCATGGTGTAGGTCGCCCTTCCCTGGCTGCGGCTGCGCAGGTCGGTCGAGTAGCCGAACATGGCGGCCAGGGGCACCTGCGCCTGGATGGCCTGCAGGCCGCCTGGGCGGGGCGTCATGCCCAGCACCTTGCCTCGCCGGCCGTTCAGGTCGCCAATCACGTCGCCCATGAAGGGCTCCGGCGTGACGATCTCGCAGTTCATGATGGGCTCGAGCAGCACGGGGCTGGCCGCGCGCACGGCGTCCTTGAAGGCCAGCGAGCCGGCGATCTTGAACGCCATCTCGCTCGAGTCCACGTCGTGCACGGAGCCGTCGTAGGCCTCCACCTTCACGTCCACCATGGGGTAGCCCGCCACGGGGCCGTTCTGGAGGGCCTCCTGGACACCGTCGCGCACCGCGTCCACGAACTCCTTGGGCACCACGCCGCCGACGATCTTGTTCTCGAAGGCGAAGCCCTTGCCGGCCTCGTTCGGCATCACCCGCAGCCAGATGTGGCCGTACTGGCCCCGGCCGCCCGTCTGACGGATGAACTTGCCCTCGGCCTCCATCTGGGTGGTGATGGTCTCGCGGTACGCCACCTGCGGCTTGCCGATGTTCGCGTCGACCTTGAACTCCCTCAGGAGGCGGTCGACGATGATCTCCAGGTGCAGCTCGCCCATGCCGGCGATCAGCGTCTGCCCCGTCTCCTCGTTCGTGCGCACGCGGAAGGACGGGTCCTCCATCGCCAGGCGCTGCAGCGACTGGATGATCTTGTCCTGGTCCGCCGTGGACTTCGGCTCGATGGCGATGTCGATGACCGGCTCGGGGAACTCCATCCGCTCCAGGATGATGGGCTGCTTGTCGTCGCAGAGCGTGTCGCCCGTCGCCGCCAGCTTCAGGCCCACCACCGCGCAGATGTCACCCGCGTAGCACTCGGTCAGCTCGTCCTTCTTGTCCGCGCGCATCTGGACCAGGCGGCTGACGCGCTCGCGCTTGCCCTTCACCGAGTTCCACACCGCCGTGCCCGCCTCCAGCTTGCCGGAGTACACGCGCAGGAACGTCAGCGTCTGGGACTGGAACGCCGGGTCGTTCATGATCTTGAACGCCAGGGCGCTGAAAGGCGCGTCGTCCCGCGTCTCGCGCACCGCGTCCTCGCCCTTGGGCGTCTTGCCGTGCACGGGCGGGATGTCCAGCGGGCTCGGCAGGTAGTCGATGACCGCGTCCAGGAGCGGCTGCACGCCCTTGTGACGGAACGCAGACCCGCAGAACACGGGGAACAGCTTCAGCCCCACGCAGCCCTTGCGGATGGCCGCGCGGACCTCCTGCTCGGTGAGCTCCTGGCCCTCCAGGAACTTCTCCGTCAGCGCGTCATCCTGCTCCGCGGCGGCCTCGAGCAACTCCGCGCGCGCGGCCTCGGCCTGCTCGCGCAGCTCCTCGGGAATCTCCTGGATGTCGTAGCGGCTGCCCTGCTCCGAGTCGACGAAGACCAGGGCCTTCATCGTCAGGAGGTCGATGACACCGCGGTGCTTGTCCTCGGCGCCCAGGGGGAGCTGCATGCGCACCGCGCGCGCGCCGAGCTTCTCGCGGATGGTTCCCACGGACATCTCGAAGTCCGCGCCGATGCGGTCCATCTTGTTGATGAAGCAGATGCGGGGGACCTTGTAGCGGTCCGCCTGGCGCCAGACCGTCTCCGACTGCGGCTCCACGCCGTTGACCGCGTCGAACACGGTGACGGCGCCGTCGAGCACACGCAGGGAGCGCTCCACCTCGATGGTGAAGTCCACGTGTCCGGGGGTGTCGATGATGTTGACGCGGTAGCGCTGCTCGTTGCGCTGCCAGAAGGCGGTGATGGCGGCGGAGGTGATGGTGATGCCGCGCTCACGCTCCTGGACCATCCAGTCCGTGGTGGTGTTTCCCTCGTGCACCTCGCCCATCCGATGGATGGCGCCGGTGTAGAAGAGGATCCGCTCGGTGGTGGTCGTCTTGCCGGCATCGATGTGCGCCATGATGCCGATGTTGCGGTAGCGCTCCAGGGGATGCTCGCGAGCCATTGCGTCGGTACCTCTCCATGAGGGCGGGAGGGCTTGGGAGCCCCGTCTCACGTTCCCACCCGGACGATTTCAGAGAACCTGCTTCACCTAAAGAAACCGCCCGGATGCAACCTCTGCATCCGGGCGGGACACCGCGAGGCCGAAAGACCTACCAGCGGTAGTGCGCGAAGGCCTTGTTGGCCTCCGCCATCTTGTGCGTGTCTTCACGCTTCTTCACCGCGTTGCCGCGGTTGTTGGCGGCGTCCATGATCTCGCCGGCCAGCTTCTCCTGCATGGTCTTCTCGCCACGGGCCTTGGAGTACGTGATGATCCAACGCATGCCGAGGGCGACCCGGCGGTCCTGACGGACCTCGACGGGCACCTGGTAGGTGGCGCCACCGACGCGGCGGCTCTTGACCTCCAGCACCGGCTTGACGTTGTCGAGGGCCTTCTTGAACGTCTTGAGGGGGTCCTCCTTCGCGCGCTCCTCGATGAGGGCGAAGGCTCCGTAGCAGACGCCTTCCGCGATGGACTTCTTGCCCTTCCGCATCAGGTCGTTGACGAACTTGGTGACGAGCCGGTCCTGGAACTTCGGATCCGGAAGAATCTTGCGCTTGGCGACTACGCGACGGCGAGGCATCTCTTCTCTCTTCCCTTACGCCCTGGCTCCCTTGGGAGCACGCTACGACGGGCTTCAAGTACCGCTGAAGGAAACTTCACGAGGACGCTCCCCAGGGTGCGGGGCTCAACGTCCCAACTCTCAAACGAAGGTGATCGCGCTCAGCTCGGACGCTTCGCGCCGTACTTGGAGCGGCTCTGCTTGCGGCCCGCCACGCCCACGGAGTCGAGCGTTCCACGGACGATGTGGTAGCGCACGCCCGGGAGGTCCTTCACACGACCGCCGCGGATCATCACCACCGAGTGCTCCTGGAGGTTGTGGCCCACGCCGGGAATGTAGGACGTCACTTCGATTCCGTTGGTCAGACGCACGCGGGCCACCTTGCGGAGGGCCGAGTTCGGCTTCTTCGGAGTCGTCGTGTACACGCGGGTGCAGACGCCGCGCTTCTGGGGGCACTCCTTGAGCGCGGGGCTCTTGCCCTTGATGTTCAGCTTCTCGCGGCCCTTGCGGACCAGCTGGCTAATGGTCGGCACTGATACCTCGTTCTTCGGGTTCGCAGCCGCCACGAGACACGAGGCGGCGCATATCTACCTACAGGACTACTGAAAAAGGCCGCGAGTATAGGGAGCGACCCCTCCGTGTCAAGCACGGCATGACGCAGACCTGGAACAGGTCAGCGTCCATGAGGTCTTTCCTTGAGACTCGTCAACCCAGCTTACGACGGGTCGGTCCTCTACTCCGCGTGCGCTCAGAAGTCGAGGACCATCACCACGGCGTCCTCGCCCTCGTCCGCGTAGTAGTTCGGCCGGATGCCCACCGGGCGGAAGCCGAAGGCGCGGTAGAGCTGGATCGCCGGCTCGTTGCTCTTCCTGACCTCCAGGGTGGCGAGGCTGCAGCGGCGTGCCCTGCCCCGCTCCAGCACCTCCTCCATGACGGCCCGCGCGACGCCCCGCCGCCGGTGCTGGGGGGCGGTGGCCACGTTGAGCACGTGGACCTCGTCGTGGACGATCCAGAAGATGGCCAGCCCCAGCAGCAGCGGGGGCACGAACTGCCGGGGCTCCTCCACCAGGAGGATGGTGGACCACTCGTGCTGGAGCTCGCGCTTGAGCAGCTCCGGGGACCAGGGGTTCTTGAACGCCGCCTGCTCCAGCGCCATCACCGCCGGCAGGTCCCCTTCCGTCATCTGACGGATGGAGAAGCCATGCGGCTCGCGTGGCTCGGCGTCCTCCCGCATCCGCCTCATCGCTTTGCCTCCCGTGTGAAGGGCGCCACCCGACGCACCTGGGCCGAGGCCCTCACCTGCGCCAGCTCCTCCACGGCCAGCGCCGCATAGCGCTCGCGGAAGAGCTTCTCCCGGATGGACTCCCGCACCGTCTCGTAGTCGGCCGGAAAGTCCCCGGGGTGCTGCTCGTAGAACCGACGGATCTCCGTCTCGCCCACCTGGGCCCGCAGGCGGATGCGGCTGTCCAGGACACGCTCGGCCCTGAGCCCCCGCGTCAGCACCGCCTTGAGCCCCTCCACGTCCACGTCCGCCCGGGCCAGGAAGCGCTCCAGGGCCTGGGAGCCCCCGACGCGCAGCCGGAACGCCTCCAGCCGCGCGTCCACCTCGGCGGGTTCGGCGGGGAACGCCTGGAGCCGGTCGGCGTTGAGCACCTGGACCCGCTGGCTGATGGCCAGCTCCAGCGCCCCCCGGAGGAGCTCCTCGTCCAGGGGGACCTCGAGCGCCTGGAGGCCGCCCCGCTGCACGAGCGCCACCCGGGCCTCGAACTCCAGCTCGCTCTGGGTGAGCACCCGACCCTCGATGATGGCGACCACCCGGTCCACCACCCTGCCCTGCGCCTCTCCCGCGGGAGCCTGGGCATGGACGGCCGGGGCGGCCAGCAGGAGGAGCCAGCCCGCCAGCCAGAAGGTACCTGCTCCCGCTCGGCGCGGCGCTGCCATGGCCTCCCTCATCTTCCGCCGGACTTTATACATCCCAGGCCAGCCGAACAGTCCTTGCTGGCGCACTCCCACCGACTGGTTACTTTCAATCACGTACAGCTCGGCGGGAACAAATGGCGGACGACTACTACCAGATCCTCGGCGTGGAACGGACGGCCTCCGAGGAGGCCATCAAGAAGGCGTTCCGGAAGCTCGCGCGCCAGCACCACCCCGACGTCAACCCCGGCAACAAGTCCGCCGAGGAGAAGTTCAAGCAGATCAACTCGGCCTTCGAGGTGCTGTCGGACCCGAAGAAGCGCAAGCTCTACGACGAGTTCGGCGAGGACGCCGAGAAGATCGGCTTCGACGAGAAGAAGGCGGAGGCGTACCGGCAGTACCGCGCCCAGGCGTCCCGGGGGGGCGTGGGCGGCATCCCCTACGGAGGCGAGGACTTCGACCTGGGGGACCTCTTCAACGACCTCTTCGGAGGACGCAGGGGCGGTGGGGGCGGGTTCAATGACCCCTTCGGGCGGGTCCGGGGGCGCGGCCCCATGGGTCCCGAGCGTGGCGAGGACCTCAACGCCCAGGTCCGCCTGACGCTGGCCGAGGCCGTCAACGGCACCGAGCGGCCCCTGTCCGTCAGCCGCGCCTCCCCCGACCGCTCCACCCCGGACGAGCGCGTCCGCCTGACGGTGAAGATTCCCGCGGGCGTCCAGACCGGCTCCAAGGTCCGGCTGGCGGGCCAGGGCGCCCCCGGCGCGAGGGGTGGGCCTCCGGGCGACCTCTACATCGAGACCGAGGTGATGGAGCATCCCCTGGTGCGTCGGGAAGGTGACGACCTCCACATGGACGTGCCCGTCACGGTGCCGGAGGCCATGCTGGGCGCGGAGGTGCGCGTCCCCACCTTCCAGGGCGAGCTCACCGTCAAGGTCCCCCCTGGCTCCCAGTCCGGCCGGCAGATGCGCCTCAAGGGGCGTGGGGTGCCCTCCCTCAAGGGGGGTTCACCGGGTGACCTCTACCTCCGCCTCCAGGTCAAGGTGCCGGACACCGACACCCCGGAGACCCGCGCCGCGGCGGAGACCCTGGCCAAGGCCTACCGGGACGATGTCCGTCGCGAGCTGACCCTCTGAAGCTCTTGTCTCTTGTCCTGGGCGCCGCCAAGGCATAGACGGCCCCTCCCACAGTCGGATTTCACGTCGCCGCAAACGGAGCACACGCGCACATGGGCCTCTTAGACATCTTCACGGGCGGCTCGGGCCCCGAGAAAGCCCTCAAGCTCAAGCCCAAGGTCACCCAGAAGTACGGCGACCCGGCGACCCGCCAGAAGGCCATCCAGCAGCTCGGGGAGATGAAGTTCCCCGAGGCCGTCTCCGTGCTCCTGGCCCGCTTCACCATCACCGTGGACCCGCTCACCACGGACGCCGACGAGAAGGAGCACACCTTCGAGCTGGTGAAGGCCTTCGGCAAGGACGCCGTCCCCCCCATCGTCGAGTTCCTCAGCAAGACGGAGCCCGCCACGTCGTGGGCGCTCAGGCTGCTGGGTGAGCTGGTCAGCGAGGACGAGGTGACCGAGGCCTGCGTGAAGGCGCTCCAGCACCTGTCCTCGACCTACACGAAGAACCCGGAGAAGAAGGTCGTCCTGCTCCACCACGTCACCGGTCGCCAGGACGCACGCATCCCCCCGGTGGTCGTCCCGTTCCTCTCGGACATGTCGGACGACGTGAAGATCGCCGCGCTCAAGGCGCTCGCCTCCTTCAAGTACGAGCCGGCCAGGGAGCCCATGCTCGCGCTCCTGACGGCCGACGAGACGGCGCGTCGGGTGCAGACCTCGGCGCTCTCCGCCCTGGCGGACGCGGGCTTCAGCGTGGGCGAGCAGCGCGCCCGCGTGGAGTCGCTCCTGGTGGAGCCCTACGTCCTGGACAAGGACGGCCGCATCCAGCGCCGGGCCTGAGCGCCCGGGCCCGGTCGTGTCGGGCAGCCGACACGACCACTGTCCTCCGGAAGGCCCTGCACACCGGGGCCGTTCCCAGGCGCTCGGAACCTGGAGCAGGATTCTCCCGTGCGCTCGAAGAAGAAAGGGGCCCTGGCAGAGGTCGTGCCGCTGCGCCCCACCACCTCGAAGAAGTCCACCCGTCGAGCAGCGAAGCCGGCTCCCCCGGCTGACGCCGACGCCGTCGCGCGCGCCCTCCTGGAGATGGCGCGCCACCTCACCGACAACGCGGGCCCCACCGAGGCCCTGCGCTCCCACCTCCAGACGCTCCACGCGCTGCTCAAGCCCAAGGTCTGTTACGTGGCCCGCTTCTTCGCCTCGCGCGAGCAGCTCCACGTCGAGCACGTCCGCGGCCGCTACGACAGCCGCGTCGTCGCCGCCGTCCCGGGCGAGGGCGTGGTGGGGCGCGCCTTCTCCGAGAAGAAGCTCCTGCGCGAAGCGGACACCCTCGCGGTGCCGCTGGAGAGCCCCCACGGCGTCACCGGCGTGCTCGTCGTCCTGGGCGCGCGCCGCGCCGTCTCCGACACCGTGCTCCAGTCGCTGGCCGCGCAGCTGGCCGCCGCCTACGAGGTGGCCCGGCTCCGCGACGACAGCGCCCGCCGCAACAAAGACCTCCAGACAGCCATCGCGGGCTTGAAGAGCCTGGAGCAGAACCGCGAGGAGCTGCTCGGCAACGTCTCGCACGACCTCAAGAACCCGCTCACCACCATCAAGTCGTACCTGGCGATGCTGGGACGCGAGAAGCTGGGGCCCCTCACGGACTCCCAGCGCCGCGCGGTGCAGATCTGCGATCGGAACTCCGACCGCATGCTGCGCATGGTGAACGACCTGCTGCTCATGTCCCGGCTCCAGTCCGGGAAGATGCAGCTCAACCAGCGCCCCTTCGGCCTCAAGGCCGTGGCCGAGGAGGTGGTCCGCTCCCTGGCCGTCGTCGCCGAGCACGGCAAGGTGCAGGTGCACATCCCCCCGTGTGCGGAGGTGTTCGTCCGGGGAGACCGCGAGCGCATCGCCGAGGCCATCCACAACCTCGTCGAGAACGGCATCCACCACAGCGAGCAGGATGACACCGTCGAGGTCACCGTCTCCGCCGAGGAGGGGCTCGCCGCACTGACGGTGAAGGACAGCGGTCCCGGCATGTCGGCCGAGGCGCTGGAGCACATCTTCGACGCCTTCTACCGGGCGCAGCCGGGCGTGCCGCGTCCTCCCGGGGCGGGGCTGGGCCTGCCGCTGGTGGGGAAGATCGTCGCCCTGCACGGCGGCCGTGTGGAGGCGTCCAGCGTGCTCGGCGAGGGCAGCACGTTCCAGCTGGTGCTGCCGATGTTCGCCGGGGCGGTCAGCTCCCCGGACCCGAACCAGGCGGCGCCCAAGGCGGGCGGCATCCTCCTGGTCGAGGACGACGCGGACTGCCGCGAGGTGCTGCAGCAGGTGCTGGAGCAGGAGGGCTACCGGGTGATGGCCACCTCGGGAGCCTCCGAGGCGCGCTCCATCCTCTCGCACATCCGGCCGGCCATGGTGCTGCTCGACCTGCGGCTGAGCGAGGAGGACGGGCAGTCGGTGCTCCGCTTCATCCGGGGCACCGAGTCGCTCGCGGACATCGTCGTGTACATCATCTCGGGTGCCAGCGAGGTGGCGTCCCTCACCTCCGGCCAGGGCCTGGAGCGCATCGACGGCTTCTTCGAGAAGCCGCTCCAGCTCCCCAAGCTGCTGGACACGGTGTCGGCGGTGGTGCGGCCCAGCCGCCGGGCTCCCGCCGTCCCCTGAGGGGGACGGAATGGACCGCGGAACGAACAAGAGGTGGCCGCACGCCACCTCGGCTTGGCTAGTATCCGCGCGTTCATGAGCACTTCCGTCTATTCCCGCTACCGCGCCGCATTCGCCGAGGGCCTCGCCAGCGCCCTGGGCGTGCAGGCCGCCGACATCGAAGCCCAGGTCAAGCCCGCGGAAGCGGCGCACGGCGACCTGAGCTTCGCCACCTTCCCTCTCGCCAAGGCCCAGAAGAAGGCGCCCCCCGTCATCGCCAAGGAGCTGGCCGAGAAGCTCTCCGTGCCGGGCCTGGAGATCAAGGCCGTGGGCCCGTACGTGAATGCCCGCTTCAACGCGGTGCCCTTCACCAGCGAGGTGCTCGACGCGGCCCGCAAGGCGGGCGCCACCTACGGCGGAGACGCGGACGCGGGGCGCGGCAAGACGGTGGTCATCGACTACTCGTCGCCGAACATCGCCAAGCCCATCGGCTTCCATCACATCCGCACCACGTTCCTGGGTCACTGCATCGCCAACATCTACCGGGCGCTCGGCTGGCGGGTGGAGGGCATCAACTACCTGGGTGACTGGGGCAAGCAGTTCGGCCTCGTCGCGGTGGGCTTCCAGGAGTACGGAGACCCCGCGCGCATCGACGACATGGGCCACCTGGTGGAGGTCTACGTGCGCGCCAACAAGCGCGCCGAGACGGAGCCCGCGTTCGACGAGAAGGCCCGCGACTTCTTCCGCCGCATGGAGGCCGGTGATGCCGAGGCCCTCAAGCTCTGGAACCAGTTCCGCGAGACGAGCATCCGCGGCTTCAAGCAGATCTACGCGCGGATGGGCATCGAGTTCGAGCACATCGAGGGCGAGAGCCGCTACCAGGGCAAGATGGACGCGGTCATCGAGCAGATCGCCAAGAAGCCCGGCGTGAAGGAGTCGCAGGGCGCGCTCATCGTCGACCTGCCCTACGCGGAGAACGAGCCGCCCATCCTGCTCAAGAAGAACGACGGCAGCACGCTCTACGCCACGCGCGACCTGGCCGCCGCCGAGGACCGCCACACGCGCTTCCAGTTCGAGAAGTCGCTCTACGTCGTGGCCCAGGACCAGGCGCTGCACTTCCGTCAGGTGTTCCGCACGCTGAAGGAGATGGGCCAGCCGTGGGCGGACAAGTGCGTGCACGTGGCGTTCGGCCGCATCCACGGCATGAGCACGCGCAAGGGCCAGGTGGTGCAGCTCAACGACGTGCTCGACGAGGCCAAGGAGCGCGCCGCCGCCAAGGTGAAGGAGAACCAGGAGGCCGGCCGGCTCCAGACGGATGACCCGGACAAGCTCGCCGAGCAGATCGGCCTGGGCGCCATCGCCTTCGGCGACCTCAAGCACAAGCGCGCCACCGACTACACCTTCGACTGGGACGAGGTGGTGAGCTTCGAGGGCCACACGGGCCCCTACCTCCAGTACGCCCACGCGCGCGTGGTCAACGTGCTGCGCAAGGGCGGCGGCGCGCCCGCCACCTACGACGCCAGCCTGCTGACGCTCCCCGAGGAGCAGGCCCTGGTGCGCGAAATCATGCGCCTGCCCGAGGTGGTGCGCGACGCGGCCGAGCAGTACGAGCCCAGCCTCGTGGCCCGCCTGCTGCTCGACGTCGCGGCTTCGCTGAGCCGCTACTACACGCTCGGCAACCAGGAGCGCGACAAGCGCATCAACGTCGAAGGGGATGACGCGCTGCGTTCCGCGCGACTCGCCCTGGCGGACGCGGCGCGGGTTACGCTCGCGTCGGGTCTGACCTTGTTGGGCATTCCGACACCCGAGAACATGTAGCCCCGGGGGCTGCCTTGGAAACCGCGCTGTCGCAGTCTGCGAATCAGGGAGAGTCCTTGCTGAAGGCGGAGTTCGGCCCGATGGGTCGGGCACTGGGCACTCGTTATCTGGAGAGCGTCCACTTCCCACCCGAGGCCGAGGACGAGCTGCGAAACCTCCACGCCAAGGGGTTCGTGGTGCACGTCATGCGCTCCACGGCGTGGGTGAACTTCCTCTACCTCACCTGGGCCATGGTGCGCCGGAGCCTGCCGCCCGTGCGGGCGGTGTCCAACCTGCGCCCGTGGTTCACCAAGCCGTGGCGCCAGACGAAGCAGGGCGGCGCGTTCCTGGAGCGCTTCGAGTACGCGCGCCAACAGGGAGGCAGCGGCCTGGTCTTCCTGCGGCGCACGGCGCTCTTGCACGCGTCCGGGAAGGAGACGCACGAGGACCCCTTCCCCGCCCTGGTGGAGCTGGCGCGCACGTCGGACCGGCCCGTGTACCTGGTTCCGGAGCTGTTCGTCTGGGAGAAGCGCAGCGCGCGCCTGAAGCCCAACTGGGTGGACATGGTGTTCGGCAGCCCCGAGGCGCCGGGCTTCCTGCACTCGATGCTGGCCTTCTTCCGCAACTACAAGCGCGCGCAGTTCCGCGTGGGAGAGCCCATCGACCTGCGCGCCTTCGCCGAGCAGAACCCGAAGGACTCGGTGGAGGTGCTCGCGCGCAAGGTGCGCAGCACGCTGCACGTGCACCTGGCCCGGGAGACGCGCGCGGTGTTCGGCCCGCCGGCCAAGCCGGCCGTGCGCATCATCGACGAGACCCTGCGCGACAGGCAGCTGCGCAAGGTGGTGGACGAGCACGCCGCGCAGTCCGGCCGCAAGCAGGAGAGCGTGCTGCGCGAGGCCCGCCGCAACCTGGAGGCCATCGCCGCGAAGCCCAGTCCCACGACGCTGGCCTTCGTCGCCCCGCTGCTCGACTGGGTGTTCAACCGCATCTACGACGGCATGCACGTGGACGAGGCGGGCCTGCACCGCGCGCTCAAGGCCGCCACCCGCGCGCCCATCGTCCTGTGCCCCAGCCACAAGAGCCACATGGACTACCTGGTGATGAGCTGGGTGCTGTGGAACCGCGGCTACGCGGTGCCGCTGGTGGCCGCCGGCGCCAACCTGTCCTTCTGGCCCCTGGGCAGCATCTTCCGCCGCTGCGGCGCGTTCTTCCTGCGCCGCTCGTTCAAGGGCGACAAGGTCTACGCCGCGTCCTTCAAGGCCTACGTGCGCAAGCTGGTGCACGACGGCATCCACCAGGAGTTCTTCCCCGAGGGCGGCCGCTCGCGCACGGGCAAGCTGCTCTCCCCCAAGCTGGGCATGTTCACCTGGCAGGTGGAGTCGGTGCTGGAGGGCGCGCGCAACGACCTGCTCTTCGTCCCGGTGGCCATCGACTACGAGAAGGTCGTCGAGTCGGGCAGCTACTCGAAGGAGCTGGCCGGCGGGGAGAAGAAGCCCGAGGACCTCAAGGCGCTGCTCAGCACGCCCAAGGTGCTCGCCGCGCGCTATGGCCGCATCCATCTGGGCTTCGACGAGCCGATTTCGCTCGTGGAGTTCATGAAGGAGCGCGGGCTCGACCCCGAGCAGCCGGTGACGGACGAGCAGAAGAAGGGCCTGGTCCGCGCGCTCGGCAACCGCGTGATGTACGGCATCAGCAAGGTGTCCACCGTGACGCCGCACGCGCTGGTGAGCACGTCGCTGCTCGCGCACCGTCGCCGGGGCCTGACGCAGCGGGAGCTGGCGGACCGCATCAGCATCCTGCGCCGCATCGCCCAGGAGGATGGCGCGCCGCAGTCGCGCGAGCTGGGCAACGCCCCCAGCAACCCCGAGACGATGGGGCCCATCCAGGACGCGATGCGCACCTTCATCGGCGACGAGATGGTGCGCACCCAGGAGGCCAAGGGTGACGTCATCTACCAGGTGGAGGACGACCGCCGCGCGGAGATGTCCTTCTACAAGAACACGCTGATGAACCTGGTGGCCGCGCGCAGCCTCGTGGCCAACGCCATGCTGGCCGCCGGCACGTCCGCCTCGTACGACGACGTGAAGGCGCGCGCGCTGTTCCTCTCGCGCCTGTTCAAGCTCGAGTTCATCTACCGGGTGAACACCACCTTCGACACCATCTTCGCGGAGACGGTGGAGCGGCTGGTGCGCATGGGCCTGGTGATGCACGAGGGCGACACGCTGAGCGTCGCGCCCGAGCCCCACGCCCAGCCGGAACTGGAGTTCCTGGCGGACCTGCTGCGCGACTACCTGGAGGCGTACCTGCTGGCCGCGATGACGCTCAACGACGTGGCCACGGGCGTCGCCGAGGACCGCAAGGCCTTCCTCCGGATGGCCCTGGAGACGGGTCGCGCCGAGTACCACGCCGGCCGCATCACCGCCGCCGAGTCCCTGGCCAAGGTGACGCTGGAGAACGCGGTGACGTACCTGCAGGACCAGAAGCTCCTCGTCGAGGAGGACAAGAAGCTCAAGGTCGGTCCCCAGGCGACGGACGCGGACGCGCGCAAGCAGCTGGTCGAGAGCATCCGCGAGTACCTGCAGCGCTGACGTGTCGACTCCGGGCCGCGCCGCCTCCTCGAGGACGGTGCGGCCCGTCAGCGGGGCATGGGAGGATGGGCGGATGACTGCTCGCCCTGCCCTCCTGGCCCTCGTCCTCGGTGCCTCCCCGCTTCTCGGCTGTGGCTCCACGCCGAACACCCGTGAGCCCGCCTCGCGTGAATGTGGCGCCTCCATCCACGACGTGGCCTGGCTGGCGGGGAGCTGGCGTCAGGACACGGCCGGCAACCTCATGGAGGAGCACTGGACGCCCGCCGCGGGCGGCACGCTCTTCGGGGTGAGCCGCACCATCGTCCAGGGCAAGACGGTGTTCTTCGAGTACATGCGCATCGAGGCGCGCAAGGACGGGCTCTACTTCGTGGCCCAGCCCATGGGACGGCCGCCCTCGGACTTCAAGATGCTGCGTTGCAACAGCAACGGCGTGTTGTTCGAGAACCCGCAGCACGACTACCCGCAGCGAATCTTCTACCAGCGCCCCACCGCCAACCGCCTCACCGCCCGCATCGAGGGGAAGAAGGACGGCAAGGAGGCGGGACAGAGCTTCGAGTTCTTCCAGATGTAGCCGCAGGCCCGCGAGGGCTCACGGCGCGCTGCGGAAGACGATGCGAATCTCGCTGGAGAGCGGGTTGCCCTCGTAGTCCGTGAGCACCGTGCGCAGCACCAGCGTGTACTGCGTGTTGGGCGTCAGCACGACGCCCTCGGCGAAGGCGGCCTCCACCGTGTACGGGACGTCGCCCCGCTCCACGTCCTCGTCCAACTCCGGCACGGGGGGCGCGGTGAGCACGAGCGGGAGCTCATCCCGGCCGGAGAACACCGCGATGCCCGGGCGCAGACTGCGAAGGTCCATGGCCTCGGAGAAGGTGACGCGCAGGGCGCCTCCCCTCGGCAGCGTCTCCCCTCCTCCCGGCGCCGTGGAGACGACCCGGGGCGGCACCGTGTCGCGCGGCAGGTAGATGGCGTCCCCGGGCTCCAGGCACCCGGAAAGCGCCGACAGCGCGAGCACGCCCGCGAAGAACCGACTCGAGCGCGCGCCCATCAGCGGCACCCCTTCTGCGCCAGGCTCTCCGACGAGTGGCACTTGAGGCAGGCGCGGTCATTCGCCGACGCCAGCTTCTTGCACGACTGCGCGAAGCCCGCCGGGTGCGGGTTGATCTGCCGCCGCGGCGACAGCTCCGAGTGGCAGCTCATGCACGACTCCTCGCGGTGGCAGGAGATGCAGCTGGTCAGATCCCGCGACGCGGCGATGCCGTGGTGCTGCGGTCCGGGCAGCTCCACCCACGTGGTGTAGTCCGGGTGCACCTTCTGGTTGCGCGGCCGCAGCGACTGGGCGGCGTCCATGCCCACGCCCGCGCGCTCGTGGCAGGCGGCGCAGAAGGACTGGGCGCGGTGGCAGCTCTCGCACCGGGGCGAGTTGGTCCGGGCCTGCACCGGGTGCAGGGTGATGAAGTCGTTGGGGTGGATGGACAGCGGCTTCTGCATGCCGTCATGGCACGTCTGGCAGTAGCTCTCGCTGTGGCACTGCATGCAGACCAGCCGGTCCGTGGACGCGCGGGCCCCGTGGTTGAACTCGAAGCGCGGGCCGTGGTCCAGGCCCAGGGGGTTGCCCTGCATGGGCCGCAGCAGGCCCGAGTCGAACGTCAGCTTGAGCCGGCCGGACGGCTCCGTCGGGTGGCAGGTCGCGCACGTGTTCGAGGCCACGGTGCCGTCGTGGCACTTGAAGCACGTGGCCATCTTCGGCAGCTGGTTTCGCGTGCCCAGCTTCACGTCCTTCATCTCGCCGTGGCACACCGAGCACTCCACCTTCTTGTCCACGTGCTGCTGGTGGCTGAAGTGCAGGTTGGCCGGAGGCATGGACAGCTTCGCGGGCTCCTTGCGCACGGTGGCGTCGAAGCCCGGGTGGCAGGTGTTGCACGCGGACGGAGGGTCCGTGGGCTTGCCCTTCCGACCCGCCTCGATGTCGTGACAGGTCTCGCACTCCTCGTGGCCTGGGAGGTTCAGGTCCTTGGAGGACGCGCTGGCGCGGGCCGAATCGTGGCACGTGGTGCACTCGGCGCCCGCCTCCAGGTGCTGGGCGTGGTCGAAGCGCAGCGGGACGTGCTGGGCGGGATAGACGGCCAGGCTGCGCTCGCGGGCCGTGGCGGCCCAGGCGACGCCGGCGCCCACCAGCATGGCGAGCGCGGCCAGGGCGAGCAGTGCATGTCGGTTCTGACGGTGAAGCATCTACAAGCTCGCCTTCAGGTCGAAGAGGAGGAAGGCCTTGGTGTCGGAGTCGGTGAAGGGATTGAAGTTCTGCTCCACCACCAGCGACAGCCGCGTCGCGCGCGTCAGGGCCCGGCTGGCCCACACCTGGGCGCCGTAGAAGTTGCCCCCCAGGCGCGCGTTGAAGCTGTCGAAGATGCGCGCGAAGGACACCCGCGCGTCCAGCGTGAAGCGCTCCCGGTCGAACGTGTAGCCACCGGTGAGGTCGCCCCAGAGCTGGTCTCCGCCGAAGCCCGTGCGGTACGTCACGTCCAGCGCCGAGCGGAACGCGCCCGAGCGCCACGCCGCGCCCGCCGCCCCACCGACGCTGGTGGACTCCGGCGCGCCCTCCGCGTCCACTTGCGAGGCGATGGCCATCTCCGGGTTGACGTTCTCGTTGTACCGGCTGCCCAGCGCCTGCACGTAGAAGCGCAGCGGGCCGGGGGTGAACACGTCCACGCGCACCCGCGCCTCGTCGCGCGGCGCCCACGCGAAGTAGTACCAGATGGAGTCCGCCGACAGCACGGGCGACAGGCGCATCACCTCCAGCGTCGTCGCGACGCGCGTGCCGTCCCAGCGCACCTGCGTGCGCACCTGGGCCACCTTGCCCTGCAGCACGTCGTAGTCCACGCCGGCCAGCGCGTTGAGACCCAGGCCCCGGCCGTAGCGCGCCTCCACCGTGGCGCGCTCCAGGTCCGTCTTCCCCTCCACCATCGCCTTGCGGTAGCCCACCGCGGCGTTGAAGCCCTTCAGGTCCTCGATCAGCAGCTTGGCGCCGAAGACGGGCTCCATCGACGTCAGCGTGGGGTCCGCGCCCGCCACGCCCTGGTCCAGCCGCCGCGAGTCGCTCTCCCGCGTACCGTCCGGCTGATACACGGACGAGCCCAGGAAGCTCGCGCCCTTCACCCACAGGCCGCCGTACAGCTCCGCGCCCAGGCCCATGCGCGTCACGTAGCGCGCGCGCAGCCCATCGAACGCGATGATGTCCGAGACGTCCGTGTAGAGCTGACGGCCCAGCCGTCCCTCGAAGCCGCCCTTCGCGTAGCGCACGTACGCATGCAGCAGCTCCGCGTCCTCGGACTTCAGCCCGTCGACGCGCTCGGCCTCACCCTTGGGCAGACCGAAGTCCGCCCAGATGCGCATGTTGGACTCGAAGCCCAGGTCCTGCCCCGTGGCGAGCTCGAAGGCGTTGAGCCCCAGGTACTGGACGATTCGCCGCCTTGGCAGCAGCACCGGGTCGTCCGACGTGCTGCCACGCCACGCACGAATCTGGTACGCCTGCGCCTCGGTTCGCGCTTCCACCAGGAACGCCGACGCGTGCGACGTCGTTGCTCCCAGCCCCAGGCCCAGGGCACAGACAGCGCCAAGGATTCGAGGGGGCTTCCACCACGTCCGCTGCACCGTTCGAGCCAGGATGTAGGACGTCAAGGTGCTGACAGTATAGAGAACCTGCTGTCGCGACAGTTCAGCTTTTCGCGTCAAGGAGACGACAAATTGGAAGATTCCGCCCCCAGCGACGCCGCGCCCCTCGGGCCGACGGGCCCCTCCGAGCCTCCCCTTCCGGAGCCCAGGAGCCCTCGGATGCTGGCGCTCGGCGGGGCGGCCCTGGCGCTGGTGCTCTTCATCCTGGTGGGCGGCTCCGTCCAGTTGCTCAACGCGGCCTTCGGTATCTGGTTCACCGAGGTCTTCATCTTCATGGCGCTGGGGTGGCTGCTGCCGCGCCTCGGAGGATGGAAGCCCGCGCTCTTCACAGGGCTGACGCCGCTGCATCCGGTGTCGACGCTCTTCGGCTTCCTGTTGGGCATCGCCAACTTCTTCGCGCTGGTGGTGCCCATCCAGTTCACCGCGCAGAAGCTCGCGCCCGAGTGGATGAGGGAGATGTTCGATGGCTCGCGGCTCTTCGAGCAGCAGACGCCGGTGGAGCTGGCCATCATCCTGGCGGGCGTGACGGTCGCCGCGCCCATCTGCGAGGAGCTGTTCTTCCGAGGCGTCTTCCAGCGGGGCCTGACGCCCCCGTCGCCGCGCTCGCCCACGACGGCCCTGGTCATCTCCGCGGTGGTGTTCAGCGCGTTCCACCTGGACCCGGTGGGCTTCGTGGCGCGCGTGGAACTGGGCCTGCTGTTCGGCTGGCTCTACCTGCGCACCGGCTCGCTGTGGCCCGGCATCGCCGCGCATGCGGCCAACAACCTGGTGTCCTCGGCGGCGTTCCTGGTGGCGAAGTCGATGGGCACCGAGGCCGCGGACACGGACACCAACCCCCAGGACGTGCTGATGCTGGCGAGCCTCGGCTGGGCGGGAGTGCTCGCGCTGCTGGGCATGTCGCGGTGGGTCCCCGTCTGGGGCACCGGCATCGCGGTGAGCGACGCGCGCGCGCGGGAGACGAAGCCCGTGCCGTCGCTGGCGAAGCTGGTGCTGCCGTGGGTGGTGGCCGCGACGGTGTCCCTGGTGCTGCTCGCCGTGGTGGACCGGCGCGGCATCGCGCTCAACCTCCATGACGTGGCCCACCCGCTGGCGCCACTCAAGAAGGACGCGCCCGCGGGGCTCCAAGCGGAGCGGGAGTCGTTGCAGGAACTCCGCGAGGCCGTGCGCCGGGGCGAGGCTCCGCTGGAGGCGTACAGCGAGGAGCGCACGCGTCAGGCGCGCGCACACAAGGCCGAAGGCGGTACCAAGTCACCGTGAGCGGGCGCGAAGCCAACGGTTGGGCGCTGATGGGCGCCGCTCACTGAACGACTTGCGTACGTGGTGCCGCCACCCCGACGCTGGCGGCCCTCATGCCATGGAGCAAGCGCGGTTCGTCACGTCGCCCTGACGCTGGTCGTCTCGGCGCGGCGTGCCACCGCACAAGACAGCGCGCCCACGAGCCCATCACGGACAGGAGCGCTGGCGAAAGGTCGCGCCTGTCCCATATTCGCGGGCCAGCACCTGACGTCTTCCGCGACAAGGGAGGACCGGAGCGGACTCCAGCCCCCCACTTCAGACGAAGCGATACGAGCTCACGTGGAAGACGGGCCCCACCATCGCGGCGGTGAGCACGTCCTTGTCCACGCGGCCCTCGGCCTCGATGCGGTGGCCGTCCTTCTTGATGTGCCGGTCGCCACCCGCGAGCTGGTACGTGGTGCCGTCATCGGCCTCCAGCACCCAGACGCCCGTCTCGATGTCTCGGAACACCACGCGCCCTGTGAGCGTCACGGCACGTCCTCACGCTTGAGCATGGCGCGAGCGACGATGAGGCAGACGACCGTGTTGAAGCCCAGCCACGGCTTCGCCAGGAACGCGAAGGGCATCCACGACAGCGCCGGAGCGCCCGCCCACGCCGAGTACGCCAGGAAGCCCGCGAAGCCCAGCGCGAGGCCCCCCACCGCCGAGCGCATCCCCTTCCATCCGATGGCGGGCAGCGACAGCAGCACGGGGATGAGCGCGCTGTAGAACAGCGGGTTCACCGTGCGGCCCCGGCCGAAGATGATGCGCTCCCAATCCGGGATGGGCAGCGAGGCCATCTCCACCACGTCTCCCGCGGCGCCCGCCGTGCCCATGAACCAGGCGCGCACGAAGTACACGCCCACCGTGGAGAGCAGCAGCGGCACGAGGAACGCTGGACGCAGCAGCGCGTTGAGGTACCCCGGGCGCTCACGGCCGCGCAGCGTCAGCAGCACGAAGGCCAGCAGCGCTAGCGCCCAGTACAGCGGCGGCCAGCGCGACATGCCACCGCCGAGCGACGCCAGCGACGCCTCCGCGTTGAGCAGGCCGTGCCCGTACTGCTCGGTCCACGCCTGGTCCGCCACCTTGGTCGCACCCGCATACAGCGCCTTCTCCACCTCGTCGGGCCCCTTGGCGCCGGCCGAGTACAGCATCGCGGCCACCGCGGCCACGTGCGGCGTGGCCATGCTGGTGCCCTGATACGAGGCGTAGACGGAGCGCGACACGTCCCTCGGGTCGATGGTGTTCTGGATGATGCCGCCCGCGTCCCCACTGCGCTTGTCACCACCGGGCGCGGCGATGTCCAGCTCCTTGCCATAGGACGAGTACGGCGCGAGCGAGCCCTCCGGCCCCACCGCCGACACCGCCACGGCGCCGGGATAGGCCGCGGGGAACTCCACGTGCGCGCGGCCGCCGTTGCCCGCAGCCGCCACCACCGTGACACCCTTCTTGCGGGCGTACTCCACCGCCTGAGCCATCACCTGCGAATAGCCGCCGCCGCCCAGCGACATGTTGATGACGTTGGCGCCCTTGTCCGCCGCGAAGCGGATGGCGTCCGCGATGTCCGCCGTGGTGCCACCACCGAAGTGGTTGAGCACCTTCACCGGCATCAGCGTCGCCTCGAAGGCCACGCCCGCCACGCCCTCATCGTTGTTGGTGGCCTGCGCGATGGTGCCCGCCACGTGCGTGCCGTGGCCGTGGTCATCGTTGGCGTGCTCGTCGTCGTTGACGAAGTCGTAGCCGGCCACGAACTTCACGCCCTTGAGGTCGGGCACCTGCTTGAAGTCCTCGTGGTCCTCGTACGCGATGCCCGTGTCCAGCACGGCCACGACGACACCCTTGCCCCGGCTGCGCTCCCAGGCCTTGGGCATGTCGATCATCTGGAGGTTCCACTGCCGCGCGTACTCCGGGTCATTCGGCGTGAAGCTCGCGCGGACCTCCATCAGCGGCTCGGCGGCCTCGACGCTCGGGTGCCGGCGGATCTTCTCCAGCACGCCCGCCACGTCGTCCACGCCCACCGCCAGCGTGAGGGCCTCGTCGGCGCTCTCCACCGAGTTGAGCTCCAGGTCCACGCCCCAGTCGGCCTCCCAGGCGTCGAACTCCGCCTTGGTGGTGCCGTCCTTGAAGTCCACGACGATGGCGTGGGGCACCACATCCACCGCGTCCGCCAACGAGGCGGGAGGCGGCGCAGGGCGCTCGGCTTCGCTCTGGGCGGACTTGCACGCGGGCGCCACCGTCACGGCCAGGGCCAGCGCGGCTCCGCCCAAACTCCATCGCACCATCCGCATCGGGTTGCTCCTTGAGGAACGAGGCACGCTTCCGGAAGACCCTACGAACGAACGGAGAAATGATTGGGTCTGCACGGACAGTCTGTACGCCCACTCTCCCGGCGTGCAAGTGCGGGAGGCTGAAGAAATGTGAAGAAGTCCGCTGGGTTGCGGAGCATCGGTCAACCGCCGGAGAGGCGCTGGAGCCAGGTGGACAGGGCGTGCCCCACCTGCGGGAGGTTGCGTTGGAAGGTGGCGCCCGCGTCGTCGATGACCTCGAAATCCCCCCCCGCCCGGGCCACCGCCGCCGACACCGCCGCCCGAGGCATCCGTGCGTCCCCCTCCCCCTGGACCACCAGCAACGGGCACGTCACGCGCCCCAGCACCGCCGGGTCCACGTCCGCCGGCGCGACCAGGCACAGGCCCCCCACGGCGGGGAAGCGCGCCTGGAGCGCCAGGGCCACCTGCGCGCCGCCGTGCAGCGACGCCACCGCCACCGCGCTCGTGCCGGCCGTCTCCAGGAGCACCCGCATCGCCGCCTCGGCGTCCTCGAGCAACGCCAGGTCCTTGCCCCGCTTGCCCTGGCTCGCGCCCACGCCCCGGTGGTTGAAGCGCAGGGTGGGAAAGCCCGCGCTGGCCGCCGCCCAGGCGAGCTCCGCGGCGATGACGTGATCCATCCCCCCACCCTCGTCCGGCCGCGGCGGGATGATGAGCAACGGAGGCGCGCGCTTGCCGCGATGCGCCGTGCCCTCCATCACCTCCGCGCCCACGGGGATGAGCGTGGAGCGCTCCAGGAACTGACCTTTCTGGACCATGGAATCCACCATAGGAGGGCGGGCGCCGGACCGATACTCCTGCCCGCACCGCCCCTCGGAAGGCCTCCAACCCTGGAGATCGCCTCGGGTTCGGCTCGGCTTCCCCGCTTCACTCGGGATGTGACGCGACAAGTCACCACGACGCACCGCGTCGGAATTGAGTGTTTGGAGCGAATTACCGCGTTCGTGCGCAACTTCGGACGGCTTCCTGGGACAATGGGGCAAGGACGTCATCTTCCATCCCCCCGTCGTAGTCCGCAGGAGCCCTCCAGCATGAGCACCATCGAGCGTGGCCGCCCCGTCGTCGGCACCACCCCCCGGACCCCTGTTGGCCGCACGTCGGAAGTGAACACCGTGGCGACGCCGGCGGTGCAGCCGAGCGCGGCGCGCGCGAACGCGGTGGTGGATGGCTTCGAGAGCGGCAAGGCGAGGGGCACGGCGACGGTGGCCGGTGTCTTCACGGCGCCCCCGGGCTCGAAGGACAAGGTCTACGACGGCAAGCTGGTGGGCGCTGGTGGCCAGACGTTCGAGCCCGGCACGCCGCTGAGCGACATCCCCGCCTTCACGCCGAAGAACAACCCGAACGCGACGGCCACGGTCATCTACACCAACGGCATGCGCACGGACCTGGCCAAGCAGACGGCGGAGCTGCAGGCGCTCGCGGACACGACGGGCATGCGCACCATCGGCATCCACAACTCCACGCAGGGCACCGTCGCCGACCTGTTCCAGGCCGTGAAGGACAAGCTGGACAAGGGCACCAACCCGGCCGTGGATACGCTGGCGGACACCGTCTACAACGAGCTGAAGGCGGGCCGGGACGTGCACCTGGTCGGCTACAGCCAGGGTGGCCTCATCACCTCGCGCGCGCTGTCGGATGTGGCGCGCCGGCTGCGCATCGAAGACGGGATGACCAAGGAGCAGGTCGAGCAGACGATGAGCAAGCTGAACGTGGAGACGTTCGCGGCCGCCGCCTGCACCTACCCGGACGGCCCCAACTACGTGCACTACATCAACAACCGCGACGCGGTCCCCACGCTCTTCGGTCTGGGCGGCAAGGGCTGGAGCCCCGCGGACATGCTGCGCCACGCGGGCAAGGGCGCGCAGGTGCACTACTTCTCCGAGGACACCGTGTTCTCGGGCGCGCACTCGCTGGTGGGCACGTACCTGAACCACCGCGTCCCGTTCGAGCAGGCTCGCGCCGGCCAGTTCTGATGGCCCACACGCCAGTCGTGGTAAACCACCACCATGACGCGTGACGAGGCCACTCAACTGGTGCAGGAGTATCTTCGGGCTCAGGGCGTCCACCTGAGCCCCGGGCTCAATCCCAAGGGGCTCGGTGGAGTGTCGGTGGGCGAGGCGCAGCTGTACTTCGAGCACTCCGAGGACACCGGCGAGCTCAAGTGCAGCGCCCTCATCTATCGCTTCCGTGACGCGCCCCGCCCCGGCGTCCTCGAGGGCTTCCGCTCCGAGCAGGCCGCAGGCACGGACGCCGGCGGTGGCACGGTGGACTTCGAGTCGGAGAGCAAGAGCCTCTTCCTCAGCCGCTCGTACCAGACGCCGCCCATCGACCTGGTCTTCGCCTCGGAGCTGAGCAAGCTCATGGCGGCGAGCCTGCGCTGGGGCAGCGAGGTGTTCGAGCGCGTGGCCTCCAAGGTCATCCCCGCGAAGTGACGTAAGAGGGCTTCGGACATGGCGCTCGCGTTCTCCCGCCACCTGCAGTGGCTCCTGTCGACCATGGGCCTGGCGAAGCCCCCTCCCCCACCGGGCGGCCCGATGACTCGCGAGGCCGCGCGGGAGCTCGTGCGCTGGTATCTGCAGACGCAGGGCGCGGGGATGAGCGAGGGCCTCAACGCGCAGGGCTTCGGCGGCGCGATGGTGGGCGACGCGCAGCTCTACTTCGAGCACCACGAGGCGACGCAGACGCTCGAGTGCAGCGCGCTGGTGTACCGCTTCCGCGAGGACCCGAAGCCGGGCGTCATCGACGGCTTCCGTCGTGAGGCCGAGGAAGGCACCGACGCGGGCGGCGGCACCGTGGACTTCGAGGCGGAGAACAAGAGCCTGTTCCTCAGCCGCGACTACACGCAGCTGCCCTCGGGCTCCGCCTTCACGAAGGACATGGAGCGGCTGATGAAGGCCAGCCTCACGTGGGGCACCACCGTGCTGGACCGCGTGGCGTCGCGCGTCTTCGGGACCTGAGCGCGGCGCAAGTCCGCAAGCCGCATACCTCGGCTTCTCGCGCCTCGCAGCAAGCCAGGGTGGTGAGGCACCGGCCGGAGCACGGCCACTCGCCTGGGGCACGCACCCTCCCCGACCGGGAGGGAGCGACACTCATCCCCCAAGCTCCGCGGCGCCCCCACGCGACGGCGAGCAGCAAGCGCGCGTCAGACGGCCTGCAGCACGTAGAACTTGAGGTACTTCCCCTCCGGGAACTGCAGGCGCACCGGGTGGTCTGGCGGCTGGTAGCGCTCCTCGACGAGCGCCAGGTCCACGCCGGCCTTGAAGCCCGCCTCGCGCACCGCGCCCATGAACTCATCCGGGCTCACGCGCGCCGAGCACGACGCCGTGGCCAGCAGCCCACCGGGCCGCAGGATTCCCAGCGCCTGACGGTTGAGCGACGCGTACCCGTCGATGGCGGCCTGCACCGCGCGCTGACTCTTGGCGAAGGCGGGCGGATCCAGGATGAGCAAATCAAACGTGCGGCCCTCGTCCTTGAAGGACTGGATGACCTTGAACACGTCCGCCGCGAGGAAGTCGTGCTTCTCCGCGGGCAGCCCGTTGCGCGTGAAGTTCTCGCGCGCCAGGGCGATGGCCTCCGGGTCCAGGTCCACCGAGAACACGCTGTTGGCCCCGCCCAGCGCCGCGTTGACGGAGAAGCCGCCGCTGAAGCTGAAGCAGTTGAGCACGTCGCGGCCCTTGGCCAGTCGACGGATGAGGTGACGGTTCTCCCGCTGGTCCAGGAAGAAGCCCGTCTTCTGTCCTCGCCACACGTCCACCATGAAGGTGACGCCGCGCTCGCGGATGGCGATCTGCTCGGGCGCCTCCGGGCCGTACAGCATGCGCCCGGTGCCTCGGCCCTCGTCCTCCTCCACGTCGTCGCGCGCCACCTCGTCGCGGCCGACGATGCCCTTGAGCCCCGGCACCCCGGCCTTCAAGGCCTCGATGATGAGCGGCCGGTACGGCGTCAGGCCGGCCGAGTACAGCTTCATCACCGCCCAGCCCGCGTAGAGGTCCACCACCACGCCCGGCAGGCCGTCGCCCTCGCCGTGGATCAGGCGGTAGCTGTCCGTGTCCGTCAGGTCGATGAGCGACTGGCGCTCGGCCAGCGCCTGGCGCACGCGCCGGGTGATGAAGCCCGCGTCCACCGTGTCCCGCGAGTCGCGCGTCAGCACCCGCACGGCGATGGCCGAGTGCGGATCGTAATACCCGCGCGCGACGAACTTCCCGTTCTCCGTCAGGTCCACCACGCTGCCGGCGGGGATGCGCGGCACGTGCTCCAGCGCCTTGCGGAACACCCACGGGTGCCCCGCGCGCAGGTGCCGTCCCAGTCCGCGCGCCAGCTCCAACTTCACGACATTCACGGTGTCACTCCTCACGAGCCCTTCGGCTCCGCCGGGCCAGCAGCGTCCGGGCCAGCTCCTCGAAGCCCTTGCCCTCCGCCGCCCGGGTGATGAAGGCCGGCGGCGCGTCGATGCGGTCCAGCACCGCGCGCACGTTGGCCACGCCCACTCCCAGCTCGAAAGCCTGGAACATCGGGGCGTCGTTGAAAGAATCCCCCACGTACACGTAGCGGCCGTCCCGGGGCTCCAACTTCTCCCCCCACGCCACCCGCGCGAATCTCCGCGTCGCGCTCAGCTTGTCGAAGCGGCCGAGCCAGCAATTCACATGCACCGACGAGCGCACCGCCGTCACGCCTCGCGCGTGCAGCAGCGACTCGATGCGAGCAGCACCCTCCTCACCGAGGCGGGCCTCCTCGTTGTAGTCCACGGCCAGGTCCACTTCCGTGTACGCGCTGTCCACCGACAGCCGCGCGCCGGGCACCTGCTTCAACACCCGGGCGACCTCGGCCTGGAGCCTGCGCCGGTTCGCCACGCGCTCGGCGGGCGCCTCCAGGTACACCTTGCGCAGCCCTCGCTTGCCGCGCAGGAAGAACAGGCCGCCGTTCTCCACGATGACGCCGTCCACCGGGAGCTGTCGGGCCCACGCCTCACCCCACCCCGCCGGACGACCGCTCACCAGCACCACGCGCAGCCCGGAGTCGGACAGCCGCTCCAGCGCTCGCACGGTGTCCGAGCGCAGCTTGTGGCCCGTCGTCAGCGTGCCATCCACGTCCGTGAAGACGCCCTCGACACGGGACAGGTCCGCCTCGCGCAGCGGGCGCGGCGTCACGACCTTGCTGGAGGCCGGCATCACATCACGTCCAGTTGGGCGAGCAGTCCCTGGAAGATCTCGATGGTCGCCCCCAGCTCAGGGCCCGTGAGCTGGGCCAGCGGCTGCTTGCGCGCCTTGCGCAGGAACGCGTCCATGTCCGACGCGCGCCCGTAGAGCGCCTGGGCCGCCTGGGCCGCCTCGGCGAGCAGCCGCGCGGACACCGGCGCGTCCTCGTCCACCAGCGACAGGGCCCGCTCCAGCTTCACGCCGCAGGAGGCCCACACCTCGCGGTCGTGGATGATGAGGATCTGCCGCTGGTTCACCGCGGACAGGCCGCGCACGAAGGTGTCCAGCTCGCTGACGACCTTCAGCAGCTCCTCGCGCGAGGGGTTGGCGAGGATGGCCAGCCGCCCCACCTCCGCGCGCATCTCCACGATGTGGCGCTTGTCCTGCGCGCGCAGGTTCCGGTACGCGGCCGTGCGGCCGAACGCGTCCATCTCCGTCTGGAGCTGCTGCGCGTTCCACTGCACGTCCTGCGCCTCCGCCTCGCGCACCTTGTTGAGCCGCGCCGTCAGGATGCGGCCCAGGTCCGCGGAGATGGCGCGCACCGTCACCGCGGCCTTCACCTCCGCCTCGTGGCCGGGCACCACCTGCGCCCGCGTCACCTCGCCCAGCGTGCTCGCCGTCTCGAACACGAGGTTGCTGACGCGCTCACGGAAGCTCGAGCGGAAGCGCTGGATCTCCGCCAGCAGCGTCCACCGGTCGCTCACCACGGACGGGTTGCGCATGGCCTCGCCCAGCTGCGTGATGCCCTGGGCCAGCTGCGTCATCGCGTCATGCATCAGCATGCCCGGGTCCTTGGTGCCGCTCAGGACCAGGTCGGCCAGGTTTCCACCGGGCTGCGCGGGGAACTGCACGCGGATGACGTTGAGGAGCGCGTTGACGTCCATCACCGTGTCACGGATGACGGGCGCCATCTCCTCCCAGAGGGAGAGGTCCGGGCTGGAATCCACCACGGGCGTCTCGTACTTCACCAGGTCCATGTCGCTCAGCCGGGCGATGGCCTGGGCGGCGGCGGCGTACACCTTGCGCAGCCGGCCGGCGAAGGCGCCGTCGGGGTGGGCCTGGAGGATTTCTTCGAGCCTCGGAGTCAGGGAGGCCTGCGGGTTCTCGGCGTCTGCGGACACGGGGGGCACACTCTAGCGCTCGACTTCCGCGCGGGGGAGTTCTAGCACTCGGACCGGGGCCGCGCCGCAAGGCCCGGGAGCGCTACGGGATGATTCAGGTCTGTCTGCTGAAGGACGGAGCCCTCTTCACCGGGGGTGAGGAGCTGCTCGCCGAGGAGGGGCGCAAGTGGATCGACGTCCTCCAGCCCGACGAGGCGCAGATGGCCCGGCTCGCCGAGCGCTTCGGCCTGCACAAGCTGGCCGTCGAGGACTGCCTCCACCTGGACCAGCGCCCCAAGCTGGAGGAGTACCCCAACCACGTCTTCGTCGTGCTCCAGGGCTTCAGCGCGGGCAAGGACGTCTGCCAGCTCACCCTCCATGAGCACCACTTCTTCCTCGCCAAGGAGTGGATCATCAGCGTGCACGAGCTGCCCTTCAACGGGCTGGAGTCCGTGAGACAGCGCGTGCGCGCGGACCCTGCCACCACCCTGGGGCGCGGCACGGACTTCATCCTCTACCTGCTGGCGGACGGGCTGGTGGATGCCCAGTTTCCCATCCTCGACACGTTCAGCGACGAGCTGGAGGACCTGGAGGTGGCCATCTTCGAGCAGGTGGAGAAGGCCCAGTTGCAGCGCATCTTCGAGCTGAAGCGGATGCTGGTGCAGCTGCGCCGGGTGCTCTCCCCCCAGCGCGACGTGGTGGGGCTGATGGCGCGACGAGGCATCCCCCACGTCGACGAGCGCTCCACGCTCTACTTCCGCGACGTGTACGACCACCTGGTGCGGCTGTACGAGCAGATCGACGCGGGCCGCGACATCCTGGGCAACGTGATGGACGGCTACCTGTCGATGGTGGCCAACAAGACGAACGACATCACCAAGCAGCTCACCATCTTCGCCACCATCTTCCTGCCGCTCTCGTTCATCGTCGGATTCTTCGGGCAGAACTTCGATGCGCTGTCGGGACGGGGCTCGTACATCGCCATGTGGGTCTCGATTGTCGCCCTGCCCGTGTCCCTCTTCTTCTGGTTCAAACGCAAGCAGTGGCTGTGAGGCCGCTCGCTGGAGGATGCATGCCGACCGTCACCGTGAATGGCCTCTCCCTGCACTACCGCGACGTGGGCCAGGGCCCGGCGGTGGTGCTGCTGCACGCCTTTCCCCTCAACGGGGAGTCCTTCGATGCGCAGGTGAAGGCCCTGTCGGGCCGCTACCGCTTCATCCTCCCGGACACGCGGGGCTTCGGCGGGAGCGGGCTCGGCGAGGGCCCCACCCTCATGTCCCTCATCGCCCAGGACACCCTGGCGCTGCTGGATGCGCTCGGCATCGACCGGGCCGTGGTGGGTGGAGTGTCCATGGGTGGCTACGCGGCCATGGCGCTGCTGCGCGAGGACGCGGGGCGGGTTGCGGGCCTCGTGTTGATGGACACGCAGTGCACCGCGGATGACGACGCGGGCAAGGCGCGCCGCGAGGCCTCCGCGAAGGAGGCGCTCGAAAAAGGCGTGGAGCCCGTCATCCAGGCCCTGCTGTCCAAGCTGGTCGGCTCGGGAGCGGATTCACCCGTGGGTCGCGCGGTGGAGGCGCAGATGCGCGCGGCCTCGCCCCAGGCCATCGCCGCCGCCCAGCGTGGCATGGCGCTGCGTCCCGACAGCAAGGACATCCTGGCGCGCTACGCGGGGCCCGCGTTGATGGTGGTGGGAGAGCACGACGCCATCACCCCGCCCGAGAAGGCGAAGCAGATGGCGGACCTGGTGACGGGAGCCCGGCTGGAGGTCATCCCCGGCGCCGCGCACCTGGCCAACCAGGAGCAGCCCGAGCGCGTCAACGCGGTGCTGGACGCGTTCCTCGCGTCACTCTGAGGAGCTCAGCGCCCACGGGTCGCCAGTCGGCGGGCCTCCTCGAGGACATGCGCCTTGAGGAGATAACCGAAGCCCGCGTTCTGGATGCGGGTGACGAGCTCCTGACGGGTGGAGCCCATGTGCTCGGCGACCTCGTCCAGGTTCCACCGGGATTGGGCGAGCCGTTGCAGCAGGTAGGCGCGACGCGTCTGCGCCGCGGAGAGGCGGTACGTCTTCAGGTATTGAAGCGTGCCGTCCTTGTCCACGATGGCCTCGCCCAGGTGGTTCTCCGCCGACGGGACCAGGCTCGTGTGGAAGCGCTGCAGGAGATACGGGCCGGCCTCGTACACCTTCTGTGACGACACCTCGACGCCGAAGAGGCCTCCGGCCATGAAGCCGTGGAAGGCGCCCCAGTCCTCGCGCATGCGCGTCACCTCCGCGCGCAGGTCACCGAGGCTCGACACCCGCTTCGCGTCCAGCGGCGTCCACAGCTCGACGACCTCCTGGAGATAGCCGTACTGGAGCAGCAGCTCGCCGTAGAAGTCCTCGAGCAGCGTGCGGTGCAGGACGCGGTAGTCGTCGGGATGCGAGACGACGAAGGCGGACAGCAGCTCATCCGCGTTGAAGAGCAGCAGGCCCACCTGCTTCTCGTGGACCTCGAAGGTGCGCAGCGCCCCGTCCAACACCGAGCTGAGCCACCCGGGGACGGAGGACTCCATGCGGGGATTGAGCCCGTAGGTCAGCGCGTCGCGCGAGTACTCCGACCAGGCGATCTCCGGCCCGCCGAAGTGCTGCGCCAGGAAGCCCTCCATCGCCAGATGCAGGGGCAACATGCGCAGCTGGTTCTTGTCCTCGCGGTGCACCATGCGGTGCAACAGGCGCACCGGGACGGGGCCGGCCATCACCTTCTTGCCGTCACGCGCGTTCAGCCGCGTGCCGTAGACGGCGTCCGCCTGGCGCTGGCCCCAGCTCACCACCATGCCGTGCGGGACGTAGGAGATGTACTTGAGGCCGCGGCCCTCGAGCTCACCCGCCAGGGACACCACCGCCGCCCACTCCGAGTACTCGCGGCGCGCGAAGCGCAGGTCGTCCCGCACCTCGTCGCGGAGCACCGGCACCAGCCGCATGCGGTTCCACGCCTGCGCGGGCGCGAAGCGCAGCCCGTGCGCCTCCAGTCGCCGGATGAGTCGCGTGTCGCTCATGCCTCCACCTCGTCCGCGCCTTCATGCACCTGGGGCTTCAGCCACGAATCCACGCGTCCGGACAGGTAGCGCTCCAGCTCCGCCAGCGACGCCGTGCCCTCCGCGAAGCGCGCGAACCCGAGCACCGTCGGGACGTCCTCGGCGTCTCGCACGCCCACCGTGGCCACCGCTCCGCCGAACGAGCGCGGCGCGTACTCCTCCGCGTCGAAGACGGGATTGACGTGCACCAGCGCGGTGCGCCGGTCCCGGTCCAGGCGCTCACGGAACACCCGCGTCAACTCCGCCACCGCGCCCGGCGGGTCATTGTCGTAGCCATCCGAGACGATGACCACCAGCTCCGCGCCCCACTCCAGCGCATCCAACAGCGGCGTGGCCAGGTCCGTCTGCCCGCGCGCCGACACCGTCAACGGGTCCTCCACGGGCTCGCCCGTCCAGAAGGCCCGGTACTCCCGCGCCGCGGAGGACAGCAGGTAGTGCGTCGCCATCGCCACGGCCAGCGGACGCCGCCGCTTCTGCAGCGAGCCCGACGTCGAATAGCTCCGGTCCAACACCGCCGCCACCTTCCCCAACGCGGGCTTCGCGCGCGCCAGCACCCGCGCCGCCGAGCCCTCCAGCGCGGTGTGCAACTCCTCGCGGCGAGAGGCCCGCGCCTCCGCCTTCAATGACAACACATACAGCGCGAGCTTCGTCAGCGGCGCGCGGGACAGGTCCACCGCCGGCTCCACGCCCCCCTCGCGCGCGGCGGACTCCTGGAGTCGCAGGCGCTCCGCCTGGGTGAGGCGCGGCTCGATGCCCTGGAGGAACACGTCGCGCGGGACGCCGTGCTTCTGCGCCAGTCCCTCCGCCACCGTGTAGGGCAGCTCGTAGAGCGCTTCTTGCGCGAAGTGCGCCCGACGAAAGGATTCGAACAGCGGCTGGGTGAAGACCCGCTTCTTCCAGCCCTTGAAGAGGAACGGCCCCAGCTCGCCCTCCAGCTTCACGTGCCCGTGCACCACCGCCGCGCGCAGCTTGGAGCGGTACTTCACCGCGTCGAAGGAGAGGTTCGAGCGCCCGGCCAGGTACTCCCGGACGATGGCGCGGCTGCGGCGGTTGTTGACGTGCCGCGAGCGCAGCGACTCCAACACCCGGAACGCGCGCTGCGTGGGCAGCCGGCGCAGCGCCGCGGCGATGAGGGCCCCCTCCTCCGCTCGCCCGGCCGGGTCCACGGGACTGCCGGCGGCGAGCAGGTTGAGGATGATCTGCGCCTGGTTGAAGTGGTTGATGCCCGCCGCGAGCGTGCGGCGGTAGAGGCGCCGGTAGTTGCCCAGGATGTACTGGTGCAGGAACTCGATGGAGACCGACTGCCCGCGCGCGTCACCGTAGAACTCCCGCTGGCCCGTGCAGGAGAAGCACGCGTTGACGAACATCACCAGGTCCTCTCGGGCGACCTGTTCGATACGGACTTCTGCGGGCAAGGCCATCGCGCGCACTGCCTCCGGGAAGACGAGAGGAGCGCCGCTCGGGGAAGAGTGAAACGACCAGCGTGTCAGGCTCCAAAGGCTTGAATCGGAAGTCGCATCGGAGTCCCGCGAGCGGCGCGCCGAGGCTACCACACGTCGCGCGCCGGGGACTCCTGACGTCCGCCTTCACCGCCTCACGGCTGGCACGACACCTCGGTGTCCTCCACCACGCAGGAGGTGCACGAGGCCGTCTCCACCAGGATGCCCTCGCGGCACTCCAGGATGGCCTTCCCGTCCTGACGGCACAGGCCCCGCCCCTCGGCGCTGGCCGCGCACGCATCCCCCGGGCCGTTGCCGGAGGTGTCACAGCGCACCGCCTCGTCAGACTCGCGGCACCCCAGCGGGCCCCGGCACGGCAGCTGCCGCCACTTGCCGGAACGACACTCCAGGGCCAGGACGGCCTCCTGACAGATGAAGCTCCCCGGTTCGTCGCAGTCGTCCCCCGAGCCGGGGCCACCGCAGGCGGTGAGGAGGAGGGAGCCAACAGCGGACACGAGTGCGAGGAAGGAGCGGTTCATGGGCTGAACCCAATATTTCGAGCGTCCCGCTCCCGGTCAACCACCCAGTGTCGACTGGAAGAAACGCCGGAAGTTTGCGCCCATCACACGTTCCACCCAGGACTCCGGATGGCGGCGCAGCAGTGCCGTGGTGAGCAGGCGCAGGTCCGTGACGTCCTTCATGCCCTTGGGCAAGGGCACCATGCCGTCGTAGTCCGAGCCCAGGCCCACGCCCTCCTCGCCCATGACGTCCACCGCGTGCTCGATGTGGCGAACCACGTCGTCCACCGAGTCTCCGCCCAGGTACACGGGGGCGAAGATGATTCCCACCACCCCACCCCGGTCCGCGATGAAGCGCAGCGAGGCGTCGCTCAGGTTGCGCCACCCGCCCCCCGCCGCGCGCACCCCCGTGTGCGAACAGAAGTAGCGCACCGAGGGATGGGAGAAGAGGTTCTCCAGGGTGCGCTCGGAGGCGTGCGCCACGTCCACGCTCAATCCCAGCCGGGCCATCTCCTCCATCACCTCGTGGCCCAGCGTCGTCAGCCCCCGGTTGCCCATCATCGGGAACGAGGAGCCGCCCAGGTCATTGTTCGACAGGTGCGTGAGCCCCATGAAGCGCACACCCCGGCGGTGCAGTTCCGCCAGCCGCTCCACCTTCCCCTCGATGGCGTGCCCGCCCTCCACGCCCAGCACCGCGGACAGCCGCCCCTGGGCCAAGTTGTCGTCCAACACCTGACGCGAGTCGGCCACGCGCACCGTGTCCCCGGAGCGCTGGCAGAACTCCGCCATGCGCTCGAGCTGCCACAGCGCCCGCGTCCACTCGCTGGCGCGCGCCTCCCGAGGCCAGCCGCGCCACGCGGCGAACACCGGGAAGCCGCCGATGAAGGGGAAGCCCCGGGTGACGATGGTGAAGCACTGCAGCTTCACCCCCGCCTCCCGCAGGCGGGGGAAGTCCACGTGCCCCTCGTCGGAGCGGACACACAAATCCCGGTTCCACATGAGGGAGTCCGCGTGTCCGTCCGCGATGCACCAGCGCTGGTGGAGCTCGTTCACGTCACCCATAGGTGCCTGAGTCTGCCCATCCCACGGCCCCAGACAAGCACCCTCCGACCCACGCCGGGCTCATGTCCCGGTGGCGATGACGCCACGGGGGAAGGCGAGCCCGGCCAGCGCGTCCTCCGGGGACAGCACGTCCGCGGCCTGCCCCCGGGAGCGCGCCTCCTGGCGCACCTGCAGGGCCTCCCGCGCGGCCTCCGGCGGGCCATACGTGTACCCCCGCCCCGCCAGCACCCCGCGCAGCGCGTCCCGCAGCTCCAGCGCCGTCTGGAAGCGCTCCTCCGGCTCCCGGCGCAGCAGCCGCGCCAGGATGGAGCGCAGCGGCGAGCTCAGGGACCGCGTCGCATGCTCCACGTGCTCCGGCGCGAAGCAGGCCACGCGCGCCGCCATCAACGGCAGGGGCAGCCAGCTGGGCGACTCCGCCTGGAGCACCTCCGCGTCCGCGTGCGGGCCGGCCGCGAGCGCCGCGCGCTCCACCGGCTCCAGGTCCAGCAGGTGCAACCCGGTGGCGAGCTCCAGCAGCACCACGCCCAGGGAGAACAGGTCCGAGCGCCCGTCGACCGGGCGGCGCAGCAACACCTCCGGAGACGCATACGCCAGGTCTCCGCGGACCACGTGGCCTTCGGTGGCCACGCGCCCCGGCAGCCGCGCCCACGCCAGCGCGAAGTCCGCCAGCTTCACGTGGCCGCGCGCGTCCAGCCGCAGCGTGCGCGGGCTGACGTCCCGGTGCACGAGCCCCAGGGGCCTGCCCCGGTCATCCTCCAGCGAGTGCGCGTGGTGGAGCGCGTCCGCCAGCTGCTCCCCCACGTAGGCGGTGAAGGCCTCCGAGAGCGGCCGGCGGCGCAGCGCCGCGAAGCTGATGAGCGTCTCCAGGCTCTGGCCCTCCACGTACTCCATGACGAGGTGGGGCGAGCCGTCGTGCACGCGCACCAGGAACACCCGCGCGATGGACGGGTGCGACAGCCGCATCAGCAGCTTGACCTCCTCGCGCAGCCGCGCCCGACCGAGTTCGTCCTCCGCGTCCATCAGGCGCTTGATGAGCACCAGGTCGCCAGGCGAGTCCGCGTAGTGCCTGCGGGCGAGCAGCAGCTCCCCCGAGCCACGCGAGCCCAGGTAGCGGATCAACTCATAGGACGTGGCGCCCGCGGAGAAGAGGATGAAGGGTTTGAGGGAAGGCTGGTCCGGGTGGTGGGTGCCCATGCGAAGGACGGCTCCTGATGCGAAGGACCTCCCCAGGGTTGGGAAGGCGTGAGGAAACCTCACGCATCCTCCCTACCATCCAGGTCCGACACGCACTTCCGACCCTTCAGAATGGATTCAGGGAAAAAAGGAAACGGCCCCCACCGGAGTGGGAGCCGTCCCTGGGCCGCCCGTGAGGAGACGAGCCGCCCGACCGCGCCCCGTGGGTTACTTGGTGGGCGTCACGTTCTGCGTGACGTTCAGCTCGCGGACCACCATGTCCTTGCCATCCATGACGTACGACGCGCGGACCTGGTCACCCTCCTTCAGGTCACCCAGCTTCACCTCCTGGTTGTTCTGGAGGATGCGGCTCTGGTCGTTCGTCTTCAGCTTGAGCTGACGGTTGTTGGAGGTGTCCACCACCGTCAGCGAGCTGCCGCTGGTGGAGAGCACGCGACCGGACACGTTGGTGGTCGCCGCCATGGCGCCCGCCGTGCCGGAGCCACCCTGGGCCAGCTCCTCGTTGCGATCACGCTGCGCCTCGGCGAGGTCCGCCTGCTCATCGCGGACGTCCTCCTGGGCGCTGGCGATCTCCTCGTTCGCCTCACGCTGGGACTCGGCAATGTCCTCCTGCGCGTTGCGCTGGGTGTTCGCGATGTCCTGCTGCTCGTCCTGGCGAATCTCCGCCACCTCCTGGCGGGCTTCGCTCTGCGCCTCGGCGACGTCCTGGCGCTGCTCCGCCACGTTGTCCCGCTTGCTGCAACCGGTCACCATCGCCATCGCCGCGACCGCACCGACCGCCATCATGAGCTTGCGCATGTTCGTCCTGCCCCTTTCGGTAGGCTGTCCGGAGTGAGTGTTCCCCGGTGTTGGACAGAAAGTGAGCGCTCCCCTCGAACTTGCACAGGGCTTGCGCACACGCGCGGGAGGACACAGGGGGCCCTCGGCGTGCGCCCGGGCCTTGCTCGCCCGGCCGCTCTGCGTGGGAACATTCCCCGACACGGCCCATCGGAGAGAAACGGATTGCCTCCTGAGAGGCGCCGGCTTCTCCCCGTGCTCCAGGCGCTGATGGACTACGGCCCCGCGTCGCCGCCAGCGTCCGGAGAACCGCCATCCGGCGCGCCGCCGCCCGCGTCGGCGTCATCGCAGAACGGAGCGCCGCCCTCCACCCAGCGGGCGACGAGGGCACGCTGCTCCGCCGTGGGCAACGGGACGGTGGTCGGCGAGGGCGGCATGTCCTGGAACACCGAAGTGCGCGCGCGGATTCTCTCCGCCTTCGCGAAAGCGCCCGGCAGTCCACCACCGTCCGCGCCGCCATCCGGCGCCACGTAGTAGTCCAGCCGGAACGAGGACTGGCCGCTGCCGCTGGTGTCCGCGCCGTGGCAGGTGCTCACGCAGCTGGCGGCGAGGATGGGCTGCACGTCGTCGCAGTACGTGGGCACCGGCCCCGCGTCGGTGGGGCCCGCGTCGGCCCCGGGCAGGCCGAGCACCTCGCACGTGCGCCCCTGCCCCTGCCTCACCGCGACACAGACGTGCGTGTCGGGACAGTCGCCGGCCGTCTCGCACGTCTTGCCGGTGAAGTCCGCCACGTCGATGGTGCAGGCCACGAGGAGGGCGGCCGCGCCGGTGGCGCCCGCGAGGAGTTTCTTCATGTTGGGCTCGGGAGAAACCGGGGACGAAGGAAGCGAGGGGGAACGGCCGCGACGTCAGGGCCCGGCATCGGGGCTGTCACAGAAGGGAGCACCACCGGCCACCCAGCGCGCCACCAGGGCCCGCTCCTCGGCGGTGGGCTGGGTGACGCCGCTGCCCGAGGGAGGCATGTCCTTCAGGTCCGACGTGCGCACCCGGATGCGCAGCGCCTTGGCGCGCGCGCCCGGCGCGCCGTTGCCCGTGGGCTCGTAGTAGTCCAGCCGGAACGAGGACTGGCCGCTGCCGCTGGTGTCCGCGCCGTGGCAGGTGCTCACGCAGCTGGCGGCGAGGATGGGCGCCACGTCCTTGCAGTACGTGGGCACCGGCCCCGCGTCCGTGCCGCCGTCGGCCTCGGCGTAGCTGGGGGGATAGATGACCTCGCACGTGCGCTGGCCGTCGGCGGCCACGGCGGTGCAGGCATACGCGGAGGGGCACTCGGTGTCGTCCGTGCAGGCGCGCCCGGCGAGGTCGTCCACGTTGATGGAGCAGGCCACGGCCACCAGCACGGCACCGCAGGCCAGGAGGGGGACAGGAGAGCGGAGGGCCACGGGGGGCTCGGTCAGAAGTGGTAGGTGAGGCTGGCGGTGTCGGCGGCCTCGTCCGGGAGCAGCTCCAGCACCAGCCCGTACAGCACGGCGGCGCCCGCGGCGGCGTACATCAGGTTGGCCGCGGTGGACGCCGAGCGGGCGCGGTCCAGCGTGCTCCTCGCCTCCCGGGCGGACGACAGGCTCTGCGCGCGCTTGGCCTCTCCCTGCGCGAAGAAGCCCAGGCCCAGCCCCCCCACGGCCAGCACGCCGCCCGCGACGAAGGCATACCGGTGACCGTGCAGCAGGGGCTGGGGCGCGCGGACAGGGGCATCCAGGGTCGCGACGGGGTCCGCGGCGGCGGCGGTGACGGGCAGCCCGAGCGCGACGACGAGCGCGGTGGAGACAAGCCTGCTGGGAGCCATGAGCATGGCGCCGAGTATAGCGGTGACGCTGGCGGACGTACTGCCGGAGTGTGCGTTGACAGCACGAGAGGGCCCCTGTAGTGCGTGCCCGGGTCCCCATCGCAAGGAGCCGTGACGCCGTGCAGGTCTGGGTCAACGGAGAAACGCGCGAGGTGCCGGAGGCCATCACCCTCTCGGCGCTGCTGGAGTCGCTTCGGGTCGGCGGCCCGGGCGTGGCCGTGGAGGTGAACGCCGAGGTGGTGCGCCGCGCCCGCCACCCCGAGCACCGCCTCCAGCCGGGGGACCGCGTGGAGATCGTCACCTTCGTCGGCGGCGGGTAGCGAGGAGATGGCCATGAGCATCCAGGACAAGCCCTTCACCATCGCGGGGGTGACGTTCTCCTCCCGCCTCATCCTGGGGACCGGCAAGTACCCCAGTCACGCCATCATGAAGCAGTGCCACGAGTCCTCGGGCACGGAGATGGTCACGGTGGCCGTGCGCCGGCTGGACCTGAAGGCCACGGGCGAGGCGTCGCTCATGAGCTTCATCGACCGGCAGAAGCTGCGCCTGCTGCCCAACACGGCCCTCTGCTACACGGCCGACGACGCGGTGCGCACCTGCCGGCTCGCCGAGGAGCTGGGCATGAGCAAGTGGGTGAAGCTGGAGGTCCTCGGCGACGAGAAGACGCTCTACCCGGACGTCGAGGAGACGGTGAAGGCGGCGCGCATCCTGGTGAAGGAGGGCTTCACCGTGCTGCCCTACACCAGCGATGACCCCATCACCGCGCGCAAGCTGGAGGACGCGGGCTGCGCGGCGGTGATGCCGCTGGGCGCGCCCATCGGCAGCGGCCTGGGCATCCGCAACCCGCACAACCTGCGCCTCATCCTGGAGACGGTGAAGGTGCCCGTCATCGTCGACGCAGGCGTGGGCACCGCGTCCGACGCGGCCATCGCCATGGAGCTGGGCGTGGACGGCGTGCTGATGAACACCGCCATCGCCGGCGCGCAGGACCCGGTGCGCATGGCCGTGGCCATGAAGAAGGCCGTGGAGGCGGGCCGCGACGCGTACCTCGCCGGCCGCATCCCCCGGAAGGCCTACGGCTCCGCGTCCAGCCCCATCGACGGCATCGTCCAGTAGCCTTCTCCGCGGACGGACAGGACGCTCCCGTGGCGCCCACCCTCCCCCGGCTCGTCGTCATCACCGACTGGCGCCTTCCTCGGGGGCGCCTGCTGGAGGCGTTGTCCC
Source organism: Myxococcus sp. MH1 (assembly GCF_059738865.1). NCBI lineage: Bacteria > Pseudomonadati > Myxococcota > Myxococcia > Myxococcales > Myxococcaceae > Myxococcus > Myxococcus sp. MH1. The sequence goes on from NZ_AP026947.1 coordinate 6,421,866, forward strand.
GCGCGCTGGACGCGGGACCGGACGTCGCCGTGCAGCACCGCCATCCGGAGGCCACCTCGCGCGGGTTCCTCGAGGAGGCCCGGGTGCTCGCCGCGCTCTGCCATGCCCGGGGCAATCCGCTGTTCATCAACGGGCGGCTGGACGTGGCGCTGCTGGTGGACGCCCATCTGCACCTGCCCGCCCACGGGCTGCTGCCCGCGCAGGTCCGCCCTCGCCTGCCCGCGGGCCGACTCCTCAGCGTGGCCGTGCACGACGAGGCCGAGGCCCTGGATGCGAGCGGCGCCGACCTGGCCCTGGTGAGCCCCGTCCACGCGCCCGGCTCCAAGCCCGGGGATGCGCGGCGACCGCTCGGTCCCGAGGGGTTCCGTGCCCTGGCGGGCAGGCTCGGGTGCCCGGCGCTCGCGCTCGGGGGCATCACGAGCGAGCGGGCCCTTGCGCTGGAGGGCGCGGCGGGGGTGGCCGTCATCTCGGCGGTGCTGGAGGCGGAGGACCCGGCGCGCGCGGCGCGCACGCTGCTCGCGGCCTGCCCGCCCCGGGCTATGCTGCCGGTCCCGTGACTTCACCTGCCTCCGCATCCGCGCTGCGTCCCCTGGCCCTGGGGGAGCTCATCGACCGCTCCGTCACCTTCTGGCGCGGCCACCTCAAGCCCCTCTTCGTGCTCAGCCTGGGCTACTCGCTGGTCAACTACATCGCGACCAAGGGCGTGCTCCAGCTCACGCGGGTGCTGACGCCCATGCTGTACTCCCCCGACCAGCAGGTGCTGGCCCAGCAGAAGCCGTTCGAGATGCTGGGGCAGTCCGCCCTCGCCATGGTGCTGTGGGGCGGGATGTTCTCGTTCCTCATCTGGAGCTACTGGCTGGCGATGGTCGCCACCTCCCGCTTCGTGGTGTCCACGCAGCTCGGCACGCCGGTGAGCCCCGCGGACAGCCTGCGCCGCAGCCTCTCCATGGTGGGGCCGGTGACGGGGGCGTTCGTGTTGTCTTTGGGCTGGTCGCTGCTGGTGATGCTGGTGGCGTGTGTCCCCGGCATCATCGTGCTCGTCGTGGGCGGAGTCGTGTCGGCGATGGGCTCGCAGGCGCTGGGCGCGGTGGTGCTCATCCTGGGTGCGCTGGTGCTGGGCCTGGGCATGGTGGGTGCCATGCTCTGGTACTTCCTGCGCTTCCTGCTCTTGCCGCCGGTGCTGGCGATGGAGGACCTGGGCGCGTGGGCCGCCTTCCAGCGCTCGGGGACGCTGCTGTCGGGGCGCGTGGAGCCGGGCTTCATGGGGCGCGTGGTGGTGCGGGGGATGATTCTCTTCACCGTCGTCAGCCTCATCCTGTTCTCGGTGCACCTGCTGTTCGGCATCCCCTCCTGGCTGGTGATGCTGCCCTACGGCAACCCGTTCTCCGCGGACACCATCGCCCGCACGCCCCAGTGGCTGCTGGTGCCCGTCGAGCTGCTCCAGGTCATGGCCCAGTCCTTCTTCTCCCCCGTGAACTTCGTCGTCTGCGCGTTCTTCTACCTGGACCTGCGCGTGCGCCGGGAAGCCCTGGACCTGGAGCAGCGGCTGGGCGGTGATACCTCACCGACGTCGCCGCTCGCCGCCTGACCTCGCGCGCCCGTGTCCGTGTCCTTCCTGCCCTTGATGCTCCTGCTGACCGCGCTTCCCTGCGAGGAGCGGGAGGACACGGCGCGCTCGCTCGAGGAGGCGCTGCGCGCGGGCCCCTCCGAGGTGTCCGCGTCACTGGAGCGACTGGAGCGGAGGCTCGGGGGAATCCCGCTGCCGCCTGCACCCGAGGACGCGACGGATGCTCAGCGCGTCGAGCAGGTGACGGCGTTCCTCGAGCGCGCGTGTGGCTTGCGTGAACAGGAGGCCCGCTCCGGCGAGCCGGTGACGGAGTTGCCCGGGAGCGAGCAGCAGCGACTGAAGTCCGTGTTGGACCGGCCGGAGTTCGCTCGCGCGCGGCAGCGGCACGGAGATCTGGTGAAGCAGTGGCTGCGCAAGCTGGAGGCGTGGCTGGAGGGACTGTTCGAGTCGCGCGAGGCCCAGGGCTTCGCGGTGGCGACTCGCACGGTGATGCTGGGACTGGCGATGGCGCTCGTGCTGTGGGGCGTGCTGAAGGTTCGCGCCATGCGTCGGGGGCGCGCTCCGGGGCGAGCACAGGACGGTGTCGGGCCCGCGGCGCCGCTCGTGCTGGACGCGCCACCGGAGCACCTGCGACGCGCGCGCACGGCCCTGGCGAACGATTCACGCGAGGCGATTCGCGAGGCACTGCTGGCCATGCTGTCCGCGCTGGAGGAGCGCCGGCTGGCGCGCCCCGATCGCGTGAAGACGAACCGGGAGCTGGCCTCGGAGCTGCCGTCGCGAGGGGCCCCCGCCTCGCTCACCCGGGAGGTGGAGCGTCTGGTGGAGTGGTACGACCACGCCTTCTACTCCCTGGCCCCCGTCCCCGTGGACGAGGCCACGCGGTTCCTCGAAGCGGTGGAGCGGCTCCTCGGCACGCTCGGCGCGGAGGCGGCGGCATGAGCTGGCCGACGACACGCAAGCTCGTTCCGGCGGCTGAAGCCGGACCTCAGTCGTCGCTGCGACCGCGTGACCTCGGCGGGTCGACGACACGCGACAGCCTCGCCGCTGAAGTCGGGAGCCTGTTTCATCCCGCGCGAAGTGCGCGTCCTCATTCCCCCTCTGCACGGCCCGGTGCCCGCTCCATCGCGGGCACCGCGCCTGGGGAGCAGGAGGTCACGCCGTGAAGAACGCACGGACGCTCATCGTCTTCGGGGTCCTCATCGCGATCGCGCTGGCGATGGGCCTGTCCACGCGCGCGGATGCGCCCGACTCGCCCGTTCCCTCCGTGGAGAACACGGGCCCCCAAGGCGCCCGCGCGCTCTACCTGTTCCTCCAAGAAGGAGGACGCGCGGTCAGCACGCACCTCGCCTCCCTGGAGTCACTCGCCGCCGACACCCGGACGCTCGTGCTGGCCTCCCCCATCGGCAGCCCCGTGACGGACGAGGAGGTACGCAAGGTCGAGCACTTCGTCGAGCAGGGCGGCACGCTCGTGTACCTGTCGACGCGCGAGCTCGGCATGCACCAGGCCGCGCTGGAGAAGTGGCTCCGTCTGGAGCCCGGTCCCCTGCTGCCCGCGAGCGAGCGCGGGCTCTCCACGGACCTCGCGGACGCGGGTGGAACCACGGTGGACGTGTGGCTGGGCGCGGGTCCCCTTCGCGGACTCAGCACGCTGCGCGTCTCCCAGGACCGCGGCATCCTCATGGAGCACCCGGACGCGATTCCGCTCGCGGGGCTCGGCGGCGCGGTGACGATGTGGCGACGTGCGCTCGGACAGGGCGAGATCTACGTGCTCGCCGGAGCGGACCTCCTGGAGAACCGCCGCATCGAGCTGCTCGACAACGCGCGCTTCTGGAACGCGCTCGCGGCCCGAGGCCCGCTCGTCATCGACGAGTACCACCACCAGCTCGCGCCCCCGCCGCCGCTGTCGCGTGGCATCTGGGTCTTCGTCGCGCAGGTCCTGGTCGTCAGCGGCCTCTACGCGTTCTCACGCGGCACGCGCTTCGGCGCGCCGAGGCCGGAGCGGGAGGAGAAACACCGCTCCGCGCTGGAGTACGTGCGCAGCATGGGCTGGCTCATGCGACGCGCGAAGGTGGAGAAGTCCCTGCTCCCCGAGCTGGACACCTCCCTGCGTCAACAACTGCAGGAGCGCCTGGGCATCTCCCCCGCCCTCGCCGACGCGGAGGCCGCGCGACTCCTCGAACAGGACGGCGGCATCCCCGCGTCGCACTACCTGGACGCGAAGGCGGAGCTGAACCGACTGCTCGGACAGGCCACCGTCAAGCCCGCGGACTACGCGCGAGTGGCCCGCCTCTATGCGCACCTGGAGCGCACCGTGGCGGGCCGACAATCGCTCAACCGTTCCTGAGTCCCACCCTCACATGGACACCGGGCGCGAGACCACCGCGCCCGGCAGCCCCGACGCTCAGAGCGACTTGCCCGCTGCCACCATCGCCGTGCCCACGTGGTGACGAATCTCGTCCACGCGCGCGTCCCAGCTCTCGTTGAAGATCTTCTCCGCGCGCTCGCGGCTGGGGCCCGGGCCCTCCGCGAGGCACTCATCCACCTTGGCCACGAAGTCCTCGGTGGACTTGGCGATCTTGCACAGGCCCACCTTGCGGACCTCCGGCAGGTCCGTGGACACCACCGGCAGACCCGAGGCCAGGTACTCGCGCACCTTGAGCGGGTTGGCGTTCAGCGTCAGCTCGCTGATCTTGAACGGCATCAGCGCCACGTCGAACGCGCGGCTGTAACCCGGCAGGTCCGCGTACGCCTTGCGGCCGAGCATGTGGATGTTCGGCTCCGCCCGCAGCCGGGAGTCATCGCAGTCCGGCGTCGTCTTGCCGATGATGACCACCGAGCCCTCGGGGTGCGCGCGCGCCGTGGCGATGATGGCGTCCTGGTCCACCCAGTCCGCCACCAGCCCGAAGAAGCCGATGACCGGCTTGGGCAGGTTCGCGATGTCCGCGGGGATGACCGTCGTCGGATCACACGCCTTCACGAAGTGGCGGAAGTCCGTGCCGTGACGCACCAGCACCGTGCGCGGGTTGACGCGGGACTTGTTGTCCCTCAGACGCTCGGCGGACGTGATGCACAGGTCCGCGCGACGCAGGAGCCGGTCCTCGAGCTCCGCGATGTGCCGACCGTTGGTGTCGCTGAAGGCGGAGAACTCGTCCACGCAGTGGTAGACGACGAACTCCTCCCCCAGCGTGCCCGACACCGGCGCCGACGCGGGCAGGAAGCTCCAGGAGATGGGCCGCTGGAAGTTCAGCTGCTTCATCGCCCGGCGCACCTGCAGCCGGAGCAGCTCGCGGTTCGCCCCGCGCACCATCTCCGAGCCGTAGAACGGAATGGCCAGCGGCGACAGGACGTGGAGGTTGGGCTCCACCTCCCGCAGGCCCTGCGTGAAGCGCTCCAGCTTGGAGAAGATGCGCTTCACGTCGTGCGCGTTCGCCTTCGGCGCGCGGTTGCCGATGCTGTTCACCCAGAGGATGCGGTTGTCCCTGGAGAGGATCCGCATGATGTGGACCTTCGACAGCGGGTCGCCGTCCCAGTCGTTGGAGAACACCACCAGGTCGCGCCCTCGGAGCGCCCGGCGCGTCAAATCCAGGTCATCACTGCGACGCATCTCTCATCTCCCCTGTGTCTGAAGTCCTCGCGGGAGTCCCGCGAATCTCGTGTGAAGAACCGCTCATGCCGCGGGCGCCGCCTGCACGGGCGCGGACCGACGAGGCGCCAGCGCCTCGTACAGCTCCAGCAACACCGGCCCCACGTCGGGCGAGGCCACCTTCGCCGGCCCCGCCGCCACCGCCTCACCGATGCTCGTCGCGAGCGACGCCGCGTCCCCCGCCCGGAACAGCCGCGTCCCCTCCGGCCGCGCGCAGACGTCGCTCGCCACGCAGGGCACGCCCAGGGCCAGCGACTCGCGCACGGAGATGGAGTCCCCGTCATGCGTCGTGGGCCGCAGGAAGACATCGCCGCGCGCGATGAGCCCCAGCGCCGCGGGGTGGTCCAGCTCGCCCAGCACCTCGAGCTGCCCCGCCACGCCCAGCTCGCGCGCGTCGCGGATGAACTCCTCGGAGTCCGTCCCGGGGCCGAACAGCGCCAGCCCCACGTCCGGATGGGACTCCATCAACTTCCGCAGCGCCCGGAAGGCCACCTTGCGCCCGTACACGGGCGAGGGGTGGTGCGCCATCGTCAGCAACGGACGCCGCCGGGCCCGCGCGGCCTCCACCTTCACGGGCACCTCGCCCGCCTGCACCTGCGAGGCGCAGAAGGCGGGCTGCACCAGGACCTTCTCCGCCGGCACGCCGCACGACAGCAGCGCCTCACGCACCGCCAGCGAGACGGCGATGATGCGCGTGTAGCCCGCGAGCGCCACCCGGGCGAACGCGCGCCGCGCCGCGGACGCCGCCAGGTAGTCCGGCAAGAGCCCCGAGTGCAGCGTGATGAAGCGGGGCGCCCGACCCGCGGGCACCCCGGCCACCATGGCCGCGAGCAGCCAGGCCTTGGGGTTGTTCCCGCTGGTGTGGACATGCACCGTCCACCCCGAGGCGAGAAACCCGGTCAGCCTGAGGCCGAAGTGAGCGGGGCTGCGCACCGGGAGCACGTCCGGAACCGGCCGGCCGCCCTTCCCGATGTCCAGCACCTTCGCTTCGACCCCACGGCTGCGCAGGAACCGATGAAGTTGTTGAACGTGAATCGCCACGCCCCCGAACGGAGGCGGATGGTCTCCCACCAGGAGCACGCGCATGGCAGGCCCTAGCTCGGCACCGACGCCGAAGGAGGCACCGCCGACAGCGGCGAGCGACGCGGCAAGAGCCCCATCTCCCGCTGATACGTGGTCAGCGGATCCGGATCCTGCCGGATGACCCGCGCGGGGATGCCCGCCACCACCGAGCCCGGCGCCACGTCCTTGAGCACCACGGCGTTGGCGCCGATGACCGCGAAGTCACCGATGTGGATGTTGCCGAGAATCTTGGCGCCCGCGCCCACCCGCACGTAGTCGCCGATGATGGGCGCGCCCTCGATGCCCGAGCGTCCACCAATCGTCACCTGCTGAGAGATGAGGCAGTGGCGGCCGATCTTCGCCGCCTTGTGGATGACGACGCCGATTCCGCCGTAGCCCAGCTGCGTCCCCTCGCCGATGTCGGCCTCGTCCGGGACGTAGGAGCTGTGCAGGTAGTAGATGGCCTTGCGCAAGAGCGCGGGCAGCAGCGGAACCTTCTTCAGCCGCAAACCGCGAGCCATCCGGTACAACGTCATCGCATCGACACCCATCCACGCCTCCCCTGACCCAACCTCGCGACGGGGAGCAACCTAGGTACCGTTCCCCCGAGAGGGAAGTAGGCCCCAGGCGCATCCCGACTTTTCCTCAGGCCGTCCTCCGGGGACGCAGGCCCGCGAGCACCGCCAGCGGCCGCACCCCCGCGACGTACAGCATCACCACGTAGCCCACCGAGAAGAGCACCCCGGCCACCGCCAGCGGCAGCACGCGCCAGAAGAAGCCCTGGGGCAGGTGCCCCCACGCCCCCTGCGCCGCCGCCCGGAGCACGAACACGGCCAGCCCCGCCGCCCCCGCCGCCAGCGACGCGCGCCCCAGCTCCCGCCACGGGATGACGTCCACCAGACGCAAGGAGCGTCGGGGCGTGGACAGCGCCGCCGGAATCCGGGTGAGCAGCAGCACCTTGCCCACCACCTCCGCCACCGCCCACGAGCCGATGCCGCCCAGCATCCCCAGGTGCTTCACGCCGAAGTACACCAGCGGCACCGTCACCGCCGCCTTCACCGCGTACGACACGAAGATGGCCCGCGTCAGCCCGCGCGCCCTGAGCGTCCCGTCCATGGGCAGGATGGAGAGCACCACCCCGAGCACGCTGATGCGGAACACGGGCACGGCCGGCAGGAACTTCTCGCCGAACAGCGCGCCGATGAACTCCGGCGCCGCCGCGAAGAGGAACGCCGCGAAGGGCAGGAACACGTACGCCAGCTTCCCCGCCGCCTCGCGGAACGCGTCCACGCCCTCCTCCAGGCGCCCTTCCCGCTCCAGCTCCCCCAGGCGCACCATCAGCACCTCGCTGGTGGGCGTGTAGAGCAGGTCCACCACCGGCAGCTGGAAGCAGCCCACGCGGTACAGCGCGTACATCGCCGGCGCCACCGCGCCCGCCACCATGTACAGGTGCGCGTTCTGCTGCGGAATCGCCAGGAACATCGCCGCGCCGAACGGCGCCGCGTACGCCAGCTGCGCGCGCAGCAGCGGCCCGCTCACCAGGGGCCCCGTGACACCGCGCAGACAGACGACCCACGTCGCCACGAAGCGCAGCGCCGTGAAGCCGCACACCGCCACCATCAGCCCATGCAACGAGAAGCCCAGCAGCGGCGGCAGCACCATCACCGAGGCCCGCACCGCGTCCGACACCAGGTACACCACGGCCGAGGCCTTGGTGCGCCCCTGCGCCGTGAGCGACACCTCCAGCGGGAAGCTGCCCAGCAGGAACGCCGTGTAGGCCGCCAGCTCCCAGCGGTAGTCGAGCAGCCGCGGGTTGGAGAACCACCCCGCCACCGGGCCCATCAACGCGAAGACGAGCAGCGCGCCCACCACGCCCGCGCCCGACATGAACAGCAGCGTCTGTCCCAGGTACGGCCGCTTCTCGCCGGTGCGCGGCAGGAAGTAGTACAGGCTCTGCACCACGCCGAACGGCAGCACGTAGTAGAGCGTCGTGGCGATGAGGAACAGCTGGTAGTACGTGCCGTACTCGTCCAGGTTCAGCACCCGGGCGAGCACGAGCGGAATGGACAGCGTCAGCCCGGCGGTGAACAGCCGGGCCAACACCAGGGGACCGGCGCGGCCGAGGAACGAGCCCCCCGCCGCCGCCGGTGATGCCGCTCCGCTCACGGAGCCTCCTTCAGGGCCGCTCCGTCGGGCGTCGCCAGCACGTTGCCCATCAGGCTGCCGCGGAAGGAGTGCGTCCTGCGCCCCGGCACCGGGCGGCTCACGCCGAGCAACCCGAAGCAGTCATCCAGCTGGCAGCCGGTGAGCGGCGACGAGTAGTCCCCGAGCATCCCCAGGCTGAAGTTCTCCCACAGCACCTTGCGCTTGAGGGTGAACGGGTCCCCGCCGATGCGGTTGGGCAGGTCCTCCGTCGTCACGCCCGAGCGGAAGCCGTTCGCGGCGAGCACGCGGATGACCTCGTCCGAGTACCACCCGTTGCAGTACGCGAAGTCGCGCACCTGGATGCCCACCTCCGCCTCGATGGTCCGCTTGGACTCGAGGATCTCCTGCTCCACCACCGCCTGCGGCTCCAGCGTCAACACCGTGTGCCCCAGCGTGTGCGCGCCGAACTCGAACCCGTCGCGCGCCATGCGGCGCACCTCGTCCCAGTTCATGACGTCGCCCTGCTCGGGCACCAGGTCCTGGCCACCGCCGAGCTGCTGCTCCAGCGCGTCGATGATGGCCGTCAGCACCCGCGTGGGGTGCTCCCCGATGAAGTCATCCAGCGCCGCGGACACCGTCTTCTGTCCGGAGAGGATGGGGCCCAGCAGCTCCATCGACGCCTCCGGCAGCGCCGCGTACACCGGGTGGTAGTGCCGCTCCTGCGCGCGCCTGAGCAGGTGGAAGAGGCGGTCATGGTTGAACCGCCGCTTCGTGCCGATGAACGCTGTTGGCAGATAGGTGATGGCCGGCACGCCCATCTGCTTCAGGATGGGGTACGCGTACCGGTACACGTCCCGGTACCCGTCGTCGAAGGTGATGACGCACAGGTCCTTCTTCGCCACCCTCCGGCCCGACATCACGTCCACCGCGTCGCCAATCGACGCCAGCTCGAAGCCGGCCGCCGAGGCCTCCTCGAGATGACGCCGGAACGTCTCCTGGCTGATGAGCAACCCCGGGATGGAGCGCTGGAGCTCCCCGGTGAAGTCGCTCACCACGCGGTGATAACTCACGATGAGGATGCGCCTGCCACCCGACTGCACCCTCCGATAGGCCGCCATCGCCCGACGCATGCCGCTGTAGTGCAGCACGCCAGCGGTCGCCGCCTTGACCGCCCTCCGCAAGACCCTCGCCGTTGCCATCACGCCCTCCGCGGAAAAGGAACCCCTGGCCCACGTTCCCCTCAGGGAACTTCCAACTCGCGCGGGAGCCATTGCAGGGGTGATGCCATAGCCGATTCAGGCGCCTGACGTCCGCGCTCGGGGGGACGCCCGGCGGGACGAGAGGGATGACGACGGCTGGACACGTTGCACCAGGGAAACACGGCGGACCACGCGGGCACACCGTGCCCCACCCATTGGAAAAACTTTCCTGTCTTCAGGGTCGCCCCACCCCTGGCCGGCCAGCCGCCCGGGTTTCACTGGATGACAGTTGCGATTCCGGATACGAACGAGCATCCCGATGACTCCCCACTCCGCCGCTGCCGCGCTCGCGTTGCATGACGTCAGCAAGCGCTATGGACGTCGCTGGGCGCTGGCGCGGCTGACGTACGCGCTTCCCGCCGGACGCTCATTGCTGCTCACCGGCCACAACGGCTCCGGAAAGACGACGCTGTTGCGCATGCTCGCCACCGCGCTGAGCCCCACCGCGGGCCGCGTGGAGGTGCTGGGCAAGGACGCCGTCGTGCACCGCGACGAGCTGCGCCGCGACGTGGCGCTCCTGTCCCACGCCAGCTTCCTCTACGAGGACCTCACCGCGCACCAGAACCTCACCGTGCTGGCGCGGCTGCTGGGACACCCCTCGCCGAAGGACGCGGCGGAGGGCCTGCTCGCACGGGTGGGCCTGGGCAAGCGCTCGGACAACCCGGTGCGCGGCTTCAGCGCCGGCATGCGAAAGCGCCTGGCCATCGCCCGGCTGCTGATGAAGGCCCCGACGATCGCGCTGCTGGACGAGCCCTTCGGCGAGCTGGACCCGGAGGGCATCCGGGAGATGGAGGGCATCATCGCCCAGCTCAAGTCGGGCGGCGTCACGGTGGTGTTGGCGACGCACCTCATCGACCAGGGGCTGTCCCTGTGCGAGGAGCGCCTGCACCTGCAGGACGGACGGGCGGTGTCGGCGTGAATCTGCCAACAAGCCCCCAGCGCCCCCGGCCCCTCGGACTCATGGGCGCCACGCTGGCCCTCTTGCGCAAGGACCTGCTCATCGAGTGGCGCACCCGCGCGCGCCTCAACGCCATCGTCTTCTTCGCGCTGGCCACCCTGCTGATGTTCTCCTTCGCGCTGGGCCCGGACACGCGCCTGTTGGAGAAGAACGCCGGCGGCTACTTCTGGCTGGCCATCCTCTTCGCCAGCGTGCTCGCCCTGGGCGAGTCCTTCCGCGTCGAGTCCGAGAACGCCTGCATGGACGGCGTGCGGCTGGCCCCCGCGGACCCCCGCGCCATCTACCTGTCCAAGGCCCTGGGCAACGCGCTGCTCCTCGTCGCGCTGGGCATCCTGCTGTTGCCCGTCATGGTCGCCCTGTACGGCGTGCGGGTGGTCATGGGCGCGGTGGACCTGGGCAGTGTCCTGCTGCTCGGCAGCCTGGCCCTCAGCGCACCGGGGACGGTGTACGCCGCGATTTCCAGCAATGCCCGGGCAAGGGATGTGCTCCTGCCTCTGCTATTGTTCCCGCTGGTCATCCCTGCCCTGCTGTCCGCGGCCAAGGCGACCACCCTCGTATTGCAGGGAGACCCCATGAATCAGTTGGGCTCATGGCTGGGGCTTTTGCTCGGTTTCAATCTGATTTACTGGGGCGTGGGCTTCATGCTCTTCCCTCGCATCATCGAGGACTGACGGATGAACAAGCTCATCAAGTGGGGCCTCCCGGTGGTGGGCCTGGGCGTGCTCGCGGCGGGCTGGTGGTTGGGCCTGGCGTGGGCACCTCCGGACCGGGAGATGGGTGACGTGCAGCGCATCATGTATGTGCACGTCCCACTCCAGTGGATGGCCATGCTGGCCATGTTCCTGAACTTCGTGATGGCGGTGTCGCACCTGCTCAAGTCGAAGCCGGGCTGGAAGCTGGACTCGCTGGCGGAGTCGGCGGCCGAGGTGGGGCTGGTGCTGGGCGCGCTGGGCATGGTGACCGGGGCCATCTGGGGCCGCCCGACGTGGGGCGTCTACTGGTCGTGGGATCCGCGCCTGACGTCGGAGGCCATCATGCTGGTGACGTACACCGGCTACCTGGTGCTGCGGCGCTTCGTGGAGGACCCCGACAAGCGCGCGACGTGGAGCGCGGTGGTGGCGATTCTTGGCGCCATCAACCTGCCCATCGTCTGGTTCTCGGTGCGCTGGTGGAGAAGCCTGCACCAGGTGCAGTCGAGCCCGAAGACGGTGGATCCGCAGATGGTGCTGCCCCTGCGGGTGGCGGCCATCGGCATGCTGCTGGTCACCATCGCCCTGCTCATCCAGCGCTACCGCATCGCCCTGGCCGAGCGCCGGGCGGAGGTGGCCCTGCCGGACGCGCTGCCCGGTGCGGGCGCGCCGGATGTCCACAACACCCCGAAGGTGGCCTGACCATGACGACGCTGACGACGCTGGGAGTCCTCGCCCAGGCCGCGGGCCAGGTGGGAAGTGGCCGCATCCAGGGGGGCTGGGGCTATGTCTGGGCCTGCTACGGCATCACCGTGGCAGCGCTCGTGCTTTACTCGCTGTCCCTCTGGCTGCGCCGGCCCCAGGCCTCGCAGGACGCGAAGGAGTAAGTGGTCATGACGCCTGTCGCCCGTAATCGGATCTTCGCCCTGGGAGCGCTGCTGGTGGCCGCCGCTGGCCTGGGCTTCGTCGCCTTCGGCAACATCGGTGAGAACCTCGTCTACTACTGGAGCCCGTCGGAGATGCTGGCCCAGGGGGACAAGGCCTACACGGCCACCATCCGCCTGGGCGGCGTGGTGCAGCCGGGCAGCATCCAGTGGAACGCCGAGCACACCACCCTGCACTTCCGCGTCGCCAACGACGTGACGGAGGGCGCCGCCAGCGTGCTGGTGCGCTCCACGGAGACGCCGCCGCAGATGTTCCGCGACAAGATTGGCGTCGTGGTGGAGGGCACGTACGACGCCTCCGGCGTGTTCAGCTCCAACCGGCTGATGGTGAACCACTCGAACGAGTACCGCGCCCCCAAGGAGGGCGAGGACCCGAACAAGTGGCGTGAGACGCTGTCGGACAGCTCGACGACGGCGAGCGCGACGCCCGGAGCGGAGGCGCGGTGAACGGCTCGCTTGGATACGGACTGGTGCTCGGAGGGCTCGCGTTCGCGACCTTCGGCGCGCTGGTCGGCCTGGTCACGGGGCTGCGCCGCAGCGAGGCGGGCTTCCCGTGGGTGATGCGCGCGGTGTGGGGCTTCGCCGGCTGCATGATCGCCGCGAACCTGGTGATGGTGTACGCGCTCGTCTCGCACGACTTCAGCGTGAAGTACGTGGCGCAGGTGGGCAGCCGGGACACGCCGCTGCTCTACACGGTGGTGTCGCTGTGGAGCGCGCTGGAGGGGTCCATCCTCTTCTGGGGCTTCATCATGGGCGCGTACGTGGCGGCCTTCGCGTGGCTGCACCGCCGCGAGCACGCGCGCTACATGTCGCTGGCGCTGGGCACGATGCTGGCGGTGGGCGTGTTCTTCACGTTCCTCATCGCCGGCCCCGCCAACCCCTGGGGCGCCGTGTCGCCGGTGCCGCCGGACGGCCCGGGGCCCAATCCCCTGCTGCAGAACCACATCCTGATGGTCATCCACCCGCCCTTCCTCTACCTGGGCTACGTGGGCATGACGGTGCCGTTCGGCGTGGCGGTGGCGGGGCTTTTGCGCGGGGAGATTGGCGAGGCGTGGATGGCGCCCCTGCGGCGCTGGACGCTGGTCGCCTGGCTGTTCCTGTCCATCGGCATCATCCTCGGCGCGTGGTGGGCCTACGCGGTGCTCGGCTGGGGCGGCTACTGGGCGTGGGACCCGGTGGAGAACGCCAGCTTCCTGCCGTGGCTGACGGCCACCGCGTTCATGCACTCGACGATGGTGCAGGAGCGCAAGCGGATGCTGAAGCTGTGGACGCTGTCGCTCGCGCTGGCGTCCTTCGTGCTGACGATCCTGGGCACGTTCATGACGCGCTCGGGCATCTTCAACTCGGTGCACTCCTTCACCCAGTCGGACATCGGCCCCACGTTCCTGGTGTTCCTGGGCGTGCTGCTGGTGCTGTGCATCGGCCTGCTGGCGGTGCGCGGGCCGCTGCTGGTGCCGGAGGGGCGGATGAGCTCGCTGGTGTCACGCGAGGCGAGCATCCTGGTCAACAACCTGGTGTTCGTGGCCATTACCTTCACCGTGTTGCTGGGCACGCTCTATCCGCTGGTGTCCGAGGCGGTGCGCGGCGTGCGCGTCAGCGTGGGTGAGCCGTACTTCAACAAGATGGCGGTGCCGGGCGGCATCGCGGTGCTGTTCCTGATGGGCGTGGGCCCGGTGCTGCCGTGGGGCACGCCGGACAAGGCCACGCTGCGTCGGCAGTTCATCATCCCCGCCGTGGTGGGGCTCATCGTCACCGCGGTGTGCTTCGCGGTGGGGCTGCGCGGCGTCTACCCGCTGCTCACCTTCGGGCTCGCGGGCTTCGTCACCGTCATCACGGTGCGCGAGCTGGTGGCGCCGGTGCGCGTGCGCATGTCGGAGCGCAAGGAGGGCCTGCTCACCGCGCTCGTCACCAGCGCCACCAAGGCGCAGCGCCGCTTCGGCGGCTACGTGGTGCACCTGGGCATCGTCCTCATCATCGTCGCGGTGGCCGCGTCGTCCGCGTACGTCAAGCACACGTCCGGCACGCTGAAGAAGGGCCAGACGATGCAGCTCGACGGCTACCAGCTGAAGTACCTGGGGCTGATGAGCGGCGAGGAGCCGCACCGCACCTTCGTCGCCGCGCGCGTGGAGGTGACGACGCCGGGCGGCAAGGTCACGGAGATGAAGCCCCGGCTCAACTACTACGAGCGGAGCACGGACCCCATCGGCACGCCCGCGGTGCGCGAGACGGCCGGCGAGGACTTCTACGTCTCGCTGATGGCGTTCTCCGAGCAGGCCGGCAACGCGAGCTTCAACGTCTGGGTCTTCCCGCTCGTGGGGTGGATCTGGTGGAGCATCCCGCTGCTGGTGCTGGGCACGCTCATCGCCATCTGGCCGCGGCGCAAGGCGGCGGTGGCGCTGTCGAGCGCGGAGGTGGGCGCGAGCCTCGCCGGGGGTGACGCGGAACGGGGGGCGGCATGAAGCGCTGGCGCTACACGCTGGGCTTCGTCGTCCTCTCCGTGGCGCTGCTCACGGTGCTCTACAAGGGCTTCGGGCGAAACCCGCACGAGGTGCCCTTCATGCTGACGGGCAAGCCCGCGCCGGACTTCGTGCTGCGCTCGTTGGACACCGGCGAGAAGGTGAGCCTGGCGGACCTGAAGGGCCGCCCGGTGGTCATCAACTTCTGGGCGTCGTGGTGCGGGCCGTGCCAGTACGAGCACCCGGTGCTCGAGTGGGGCCAGCGCGAGTACGGCTCGCAGGCGGTGTTCCTGGGCGTGGTGTTCGAGGACTCCGAGGACAACGCCCGCGCCTTCCTGCGGCGCCAGGGGTACAGCTTCCCGCAGCTCATCGACCCGCGCTCGCGCATGGCGGTGAGCTACGGCGTGGCGGGGGTGCCGGAGACGTACTTCATCGACCCGGCGGGCACCATCCGTGGCAAGCACGTGGGGCCCATCGACCCGGAGTCGCTCACCCGGCGCATCCGCGAGCTGACCACGGCGAGCCCGTCCGCCGCCGAGGCCCAGCGTCCGTAGGAGCTGCAACCGTCACCCGCGCTTCACCTGGGGCCTCTCGCTTCCGGTGAAAACCTCGTGTTATTCCACGACTTGCGTTGACCGTGAGGGCTCCCCCCGCCCTCCGCACAGCAAGGTGGGTTCATGCGGTGCCCGGAGTGCGGTGAGTCCTCGAACGCGCGGCTGAAGTACTGCGAGAACTGCGGCGGCAAGATGCCGGAGAGCCCCCAGGGGCTGACGGGCTCGCGCCCCGCGCTGCGGACGAACTCCACGCGACGGGCCATGGAGGAGCCGTCCTACGCGGCGGAGATCCTCGACGAGGCGGAGGCCCACAGCCAGGGCGCCGCCTACGTGCCCGCGGGCAGCCGCGACACCGCGGAGGACACGGACCCGGGCCAGTCGCGCCCCGGCTATGACGGCCCCAGGTGGCTGGCGAGCGTGCCGGCGCACTCGCAGAGCATCGTGGGGCTCGCGGTGCTGTCGTTCGCGCTGGCGCTCTCCATCCTCCCCTCCTTCGATGGCGTGGGCGTGGTGGGCGCGCTGCTCGCGGTGGTGGGCGCGATGCTGACGCTGGCGCGGGAGCTGAGGCTCGCGGGCGAGGCCCAGGGCGTCACGAAGCTCCTGCCGGAGGTGCTCTACCGCCCGGAGATTCCCGCGGCCTTCTGCGCGCTGCTGGCGGCGCTGAGCTTCCGCATGCTCGGGATTGGCGTGATGCCCGTGCTGTGGCTGCTGGCCTCCGGGCTCATCATCCATGACCAGTGGCGGAAGGTGATTGCCGGCCCCGACGGCGTGCTCGCGCGCTGGTTCGACCTGCGCCAGCTGCTGGTGATGCCGTCGGTGCTCACGCTCGGCGGCGTGGGACTGGCCTTGCTGACGCTGTTCGCGCCGTGGGCCACGCTCAGCACGCTGCCGGAGGTGCCGGACGCGCCCGTGCCCTCGGGTCCGCCGGAGCTGCGGGTCATCGGCGCGCAGCGGGCCGCGGATGACGTCCTGTACTCCGCGAACGCGGGCACCATCACCCTGACGGGCTGGGATTTGTCCGGCGCGGTGCTGGTGGAGCTCTTGCTCTTGTCGGTGCTGGCGCTGCTCGCGCTGAGGCCCGAGGTGTCCCGCCCCGCGTGGACGCGCTTCGCGCCAGTGGGCGTGCTGGGCGTGGGGCTCTTGTGGGCGCTGTTGCACCTGAAGCTGTCACCCGGGCCGCTCATCTTCGTCGTGGGCCTGGCGGCCATGGGCGTCCAGGTGGTCCGTCAGCTGCGGGAGTCAAGGGATGCGCTGGTCCCCGCGCCCGCGTATGACGACGGCCTCGACGAGACGGAGCGTGTCGAGGACCCGAACCCCGATGACATGTATCCGGACGACGAGGGAAACCCGGATGACATGGGCCCGGACGACGAGGGAAACCCGGATGACATGGGCCCGGACGACGAGGAGGAGCCCAAGCCTCGCGGCCGTTGAGGTAGAGCGGAGGCATGTCGTCCTCTCCTCCCCTCCCCCCTGGCGCGGTCGCCTTCGTGGACCGCTGGCGTGAGCTGTTCGATGCGCGGGACTGGGCCGCCCTGCGGGCCCACGAGCATCCCGACTTCCCGGGGTCAGGCCCGCCCAAGCAGAACGACAGCTTCATCCGCGGGCTCGGCACGAGCGGCTACCGGGTCGCGAGCGCGAAGCTGAAGCCCTTCGTACAGCCGAAGTGGTCCATCTTCCGCACCACGCGCCTGCACCCGCAACCCACGTACTGGTGTGACCTGGTGTTGAAGAGCGACAAGGGCCACCAGACGGAGGCGTTCATCGCGCTGGCGCCGTGGGAGGGCACCGAGGGCGCCTTCCGCGCGTCGTACTACGTCGAGCTTCCGCCGAAGAAGAAGGTCGCCCCGCTGGACCTGGGCAAGGAGCAGGCGCGTGTCTCGAGGTTCCTGGCCAAGGCGGTGAAGGACTTCGCGCGGAGCCACAAGGACCCGCGGCCCGTCCAGCGGCTGGCGCTGCGGTACTCCACCGACAATGGGGCGCTGAACGTGGGCTTCGACCTGAACCCGGAGTCCGAGCCGGGCGAAGGCATGACCCATGACGACTTCGCGGAGCTGCTCGTCCCCCGCTGGCCGGACGTGAAGGAGCACAAGCCGGCGCTGGTGGGCCTCGGCGGCGTGAAGCTCGCGGCCCGCGAGGATGGGACGTGGGGCACCCCCGAGGCGCATGCGCGACTGGAGGAGCACCTCGGGAAGATGCTCGTCGCGATGCTGCTCGAGCTGCGCGACAGCGGCCAGCTCGAGGCCCTGCGCGCATCGGACACCGCGGAGCTCGGAGTCGAGGAGTCCGAGGGCCACTTCGGCTGGCCCGACTACGAGGAGCGCGGACGCGAGAACCGGCTGGTGGCGAAGCGCTGAGCTTGTCAGCCCCCGCGCGCCACGCGAAGTCCGACCATCCTGGCGTGTCCGCCCTGGAGCCAGACACGTCAAAGGCTCGCGTGACGTGTCATCACGCGAGCCCGATGAAGCCGCCGCGCGACTCAGGGGGCCTTCTTCGCCTCGGGCGCGTCCATCTCCTTGAGCACCTTCTCCGCGTTCGTGTTGGACGGATCCAACTCCAGCGAGCGGCGATAGCTCGCCTTCGCCAGGGCCTTGTTCCCCTGGGCCAGGTACGCCTCGCCCAGGCTGTCGTGGACATTCCCGTCCTCGGGGAACTGCTCCACGTTGGCCTTGAAGACTTCAATCGCCTCCGGCACGCGGCCCCCGCGCAACAGGTCATACCCGACGCGGTTGAGCTCGCCCGCGCCGAAGAAGTACTCGGCGCCCGCCTTGCTGCCCTTGAGCTGCTGGTACGTGGCGAGCGCCTGCTGCGCGGTGCCCGTGGCCAGGATGCGAGAGACCTCGTCGGCGATGGACTTGAGCGGCTGCTTCGGCGCGACGCCGTTCAGGATGCTCAGCACGCCGGCGGACAGCGGCCGGGGGCTGGCGCCGCGTCCCACGTTGGAGAGCGCGACGACGACCTGCTTCTTCTCCGGGACCCGCACGAAGAAGGCGCTGAACCCGTTGATGCCCCCCCCATGGTAGACGGCCGTCAGCTTCGTCTTGCCGTCATCCAGCCTGAACGGCTCCAGCGACACCCCGAAGCCGTACTGGTCCAGGCCCGGCGTCGTCATCTTCTTCTTCAGCTCCTCCGACAACAGGGAGGTGCCCTGCAGCGCCTTGTCCCACAGGTACAGGTCCTCCACCGTCGAGTAGATGGAGCCCGCCGCGTACGGCAACCCCATGTCCAGGTAGTCCGCGTTGACGTACTGGCCCGACTTGAAGTCGTACCCCGACGCGCGCTTGGGCAGCACCGTCGCGGACACGTCGTAGCCCGTGTTCTTCATGCCCGCCGGCTTGAAGATGCGCTCCTCCAGCACCTGCGCGTACGTCTTGCCCGTCACCTTCTCGATGATGGCGCCCAGGAGGAAGTAGCCCGAGTTGTTGTACGCGTACTTCGTCCCCGGCTCGAACTGGAGATCTCCGGAGCAGTGCTCCTTCACGAACGCGGCGACGGTGAAGGGGTCTCTGGCCACGTCGCCGAACTTCGGGTTCGACGTGTAGCTGGGGATGCCGGAGGTGTGGTTCAACAGGTGCGTCACCGTGACGCGCGAGCCCGTGTCCTGACGGTAGTCCGTCAGGTGCTTCGTCACCGGGTCCTCCAGGCCCACCTTGCCCTCACCCACGAGCTGAAGGATGAGCGTGGCGGTGAACTGCTTGGTGACGGAGCCGATGCGGAACTTCGTGTCGGGCCCCGCGGGAATCCCCCACTCCATGTTCGCCTGGCCGTAGCCCTTCTTGAGGACGATGCCCGTCTCGTCCGCGACCAGCAGGCTCCCGTTGAACTGGTTGAGCGCGTGGTACCTCGCCGCCAGCCGCTCCATCGCCTCCTTGTCCTTGCGGCTCGCCGCGTCCGCCGGGGAGACCGCCAACAAGAACCCCAGGCCCACCGCGACACCCGCATCCATCCAAGCCAGCTTCATTCCGCTCTCCAAGGAAGTTGAATCGCCCCGCTCCATCCGAGCCGGCCCGGCGGCGTCCCATGCTCCACCGGGAACGAACCGGGCGACCAACCATTGCGTCGCGGCCGTGCCCCGCCCGGGCCCGCCGCCGGCCCGGCCGTGACGGATGCCCACCTACAGTCCGGGAAGCGGGGCAGGCGCCCGGCGCTCAGGTTTCGCTGTCCAACACCGGGCGGTAGCGCTAGTTAAGACGGCTTCCGGGAGTTCCGATGACCGCCGCCCTGCTGTCCCTGACCCTCGCCTTCGGCCTCGTCACCGGCCAGTTCGCGCCCCAGCAGGCCGCGAGCGAGCCTCTCGCCCCGGCCCTGGAGGAGCGCGTCCAGAAGCTCGGCAAGACGCTGCGTTGCGCGGTGTGCCAGGGCCTCTCCATCTCCGACAGCCCGTCCTCCATGGCCCGCGCGCAGCTGGACATGGTCCGGGAGCTCGTCTCCGAGGGGAAGAGCGACCAGGAGGTGGTCGAGTTCTTCGTGTCGCGCTACGGCGAGTGGGTCCTCCTGGAGCCCAAGGCCGAGGGCTTCAACTGGTTCGTCTGGCTGGGCCCCGTCGCGCTGCTCGTCGTGGGCGGCTTCGTCATCTGGAGACAGCTGCAGCAGGGCCCCGCCCTGGAGCCCACCGCCCAGGCCACCTCGCCTTCCGCCCCCGCCGCGCCGGGCGGCCCCCCTTCCGCGGCGGATGACGCCGACCCCTACCTCCAGGCCGTGCGCCGGGAGCTGGAGCGCTAAGCCATGCAGCCTCAGCCTACGAACTGGTTGCCCGGAATCATCGTCCTCTCCGTGGCCTTCGTCGCCGCCGCCGCGTGGCTGCTCTACATGCGCAGCCGGGGCGCCATCGCCGCCACCCCGCCCGAGCCGTCCAAGGACGGCGTGCTCGACGACTTGAGCCAGCGCGCCCAGTCCCTCATCGACCAGCTCCGCGCGCTGGAGGCCGACAAGCACAACCTGGCCCCCGAGCAGTACGCCACGGAGAAGTCCCGCCTGGAGCGCGAGGCCGCCGGCGCCCTGCGCGCCAAGGACGAGCACCTCAAGCGCAAGGCCACCTCCAGCGGCGACGGCCGCCCCCGCGCCCGCGAGCTGCCCGCGCCCACCGGTTGGTCCGCGCGCAACCCCCAGCTGTCCGGCGCGCTGTGGGGCGCCGGCATCGTCCTGTTCTTCGGCGGCCTGGGCTACCTGCTCGTCTCCGAGCAGCAGACCCGCGTCGACGGCCAGGAGGCCACCGGCCGCATGCCCCCGGGCGCCGCGGCCGGTCAGCAGGCGCAGCAGGGCGGCATGGGAGAGTCACAGGACCCGGAGCTCGCCCAGGCCCGCGCGCGGCTGGAGTCCAACCCCGGCGACCTGGACGCCGCGTCCATGCTCAGCCACGAGCTCATCCGCCGCCAGCAGTTCGAGGAGGCCGCGCAGGTGACGGCCAAGGGGCTCGCGGTGGACCCGTTCCACGTCGAGCTGCGCGTGCACCGCGGCGTGCTGCGCGCCACCCAGGGCGACCTCCAGGGCGCCGAGGCCGAGCTGACCGAGCTGGTCAACACCTGGCCCGACGCGCAGGAGGCCCTCATCTTCCTGGGCAGCCTGGCCCTGCGCCGCGACGACAAGCAGAAGGCCCTGGAGCACTTCGAGCGCTTCTCCGTCGAGGTGCCGCGCAACATGCAGCCGCCCCAGCTGGGGCCCGCCATCGCCCAGCTCCGGGCCGACATCGCCAACGTGCCCTGAGACACGGCTCACGCAACACAGTCACTACAGTTTATCCGGGTCTGATGTCATCTCCATGGTAGACATGTCTCGCCGTCCCCCCGTCGTTGGTAGGGAGCTCGACATGTTCAAGTACTCCGCGAAGCTGGCCTGTGTCGTCGCGTTGGTCCTGAGTGGTTGTGGTGGTGCCCCGGAGCAGCAGCCGCCGTCCGAGACGGAGACGCTCGAGTCGAGCGAGCAGGGCCTCATCTGGGCCTGCGACGGGCGTCGCTCCTTCAACCGCTACTGGACGGTGAACGGCGTCGAGGTGGGTCGCGAGTACTGTGACTGCGACGGCACGCTGACCGAGTTCGGCACCCTGTCGGGCCGCTACTCGCAGACGCTCAACTTCTACTGCAACTAGTCGCCCCCCTCGGCGCCCCGCTTCACTCCGGGGCGCCGACCCGACGCTGTCTTCAGTGCACCGCCGCGCGGCGCCGACGCAGCCGGCGGACCTTCTCCACCCACGTGCCCGGCAGCACCTGCTTGGCGGCGTTGCGCGCCTTGCGCGCCAGCTCCTCCGCGCGCGAGTACCACTGCCCCGCCTTCGTGCCCGAGTGCACGCGCACCGACACCGTGCGCCGCTGCTTCGACACCCAGTCGGACTTGTACGTCTCCGTGCCGCGCAGGAAGTCGTACTCGGTGAGCCCCGCCGCCAGCGCGTCCTTGAAGCTCTCCCCCACCAGCACCAGGCCCACGCTGCGGTTGCGCCACTCAGGGTCGTATCCCGACTGGAAGTAGACGAAGCGGTGGCCGTGGACGATGCCGTACACGGACGCCACGGCCTTGCCGCCCACCTTCATCGTGTAGAGCCACAGCCGGCCGCGCTCCGCCAGCCACTGCGTGGCGTCACGGTGGAAGGCCTCCACGCCCGTGCCCTTGATGCCCTGCGAGCCGCCGTCCTCCGCCCACCGGGCCGAGTGCAGCCGGAAGAAGTCCGTCATCGGCCCGGCCAGCTCGCCCGGAGCCTCCGTGCGCTCGATGCGATAGCCCTCCTGCTTCTCCAGCCACTTGCGCCGGCGCAGGTAGTTGTCGCGCCGGCCCGTGCGCTTGAGGAACGCGTCGAACGGCTCGCGCGGGTCCAACACGTCGTAGGGACACACGTACCGCTCCGACAGCCGCACGTCGTGCCCGCGGAACACCTCGCGCAGCACGTCCACCGTGACGGAGTCCTCTCGCAGGTCCGTCAGGTCCAGCACATCCCACTCCTCGCGCAGCGCCACCAGCATCCGCGCGAAGGACTCCGCCACGTCGCGCTCCAGCCCGCGCCGCGCCACCACGTCCAGGTAGTCGCTGCCCACGTGCGTCTCGCCCAGGAAGCCCAGGCGGCGCACCGGCACGCCCGCCACGCGGCGCGTCTCCAGGCCCAGCGGCAACAGTCCCACCAGCGTGCCCGCCGCGTCGCGCGCGGTGAGCACCAGCGGGCGCCGCTGGGGCGCGATGCGCCGACACCACGGATACAGCCACTCCCACGCATTGAAGGGGCCCGCGTCACTGGCATCCAGCAGCGCGTCCCACTCGGCCCTCATCCCCGCCAGCGCGGACAGACTGCCCACGGCGCTCACGTCCAGCCGCCGCGCGGCCTTGGGCCCCTGCCTCAGCTCGTCCTCGCGAATCACCGCCCCGCCTCCTCGGAGGGGGCTTCACGCCCCTCCCAACCCACCGTCCGGCTCAACCCGCGCGCTTCTTCGACCGATTCTCCGACCGCACCGCGTCGCGCACCACCGACGCCACGTCCGCCATCACCTCCGGCGACAGGTCCTGGTGGCACGGAATCTCCACGATGCTGCGCCGCAGCTGCGCCACCTCCGGGAAGGCCCCCGCGTCACACGCAGGATGGAAGCGCTTCCAGAAGTCGATGGCGTCAATGCCCTTCGCCCTCAGCCGCGCCAGCACCTCCGCCTTCTCCTGCACCACCATCGGGTAGAACAGCGGGCAGGTCCCCGCCGGCAGCTGGTTGAACAGCGGCGTCGACACGTCGCGCAGCCGGCCCAGCAGGTAGAAGTAGTTGCGACGGCGCTTCTCGACGATGGACTCCAGGTCCTGCGCCAAGGCAATGCGCTTGGTCAGCGGGCTCATGCCCAGGTCCACGTGCTTGCGGTCGAAGTGCTGCGTGCCCGTGGCCACCCGCTCGATGCTCGCCGCCTTCACCGTGCCGTGCCCCACCGTGCGCACCAGCCCGCGCAGGCCGCGGCCCACCGCGCCGCCGCGCAGCTCCAGGTTCTGCAACAGCGCGGACACCGTGTGGCTGAACGTCGACGCGGACGGCGGCGCCGGAGGCTCCGGCAGGCTGTACGAGCGCGGCCCGTTCACCACCAGCGCGCCCCCGTTGGGCACCGGCAGCGTCTTGTACAGACAGAAGATGCCCACGTCGCCCGTCGTCCCCAGCGGCACCGCGCCGTCGGACGAGAGCAGGGACAGCGCGCAGTCCTCGATGAGCACCAGCCCGTGCTGGTCGGCCAGCTTGCGCATCTCAGCGGCCGGTCCCGGGAAGCCCGCGTAGTGCGTCAGGTACAGCGCCTTCGTCTTCGGGGTGATGCGCCGGGCCACGTCCTCCAGGTCCACGTCCCAGCGGCTGCCCACGCGGTAGAAGCGCGGCGTCGCGCCCGCGTCCACCAGCGCCTCCACCTCCACGCCGTGGTGGTAGGAGGGCATCAGCACCTCGCCGTTGTCCAACCCCAGCATCTTCACCGTCAACCACACCGCGTTGCGGGCGAAGTAGAAGTAGCGGACGTTGGGCGAGGAGAACGGCGGAAGCGAGCCGGGCCTCGGCTTGGACACCAGCATGTGGGGCCACAGCGTGGGCAGCGACGGAACGAACAGCCGGCCCGAGGGAGTCATCGCTTCCATTTCGCCACCACCTCTTTCACCGCGGGGGTCCACCGGAACTTCGCCGCGCACAGCGCCCGGCCGAAGGCGGAGTCATTGAAGATGTAGAGCCACGTGTGGCGCCGGACCTGGTCCGTCCAGTCGCGCTTCCACACCATGTCCGGCCCCAGGAAGTCGAACTCGCCGAGCTTCCGGTCGATGCACGTCCCCACCACCTCCTCCATCAGGAGCTGGCCGGGGCTGCACTCGCGCATTTGCTCGTCGTAGCCGGGCTTGAGCAGGAAGTAGCGCCCGCCGTGCTCCAGGCCGTAGTGGAAGGCCACCGGCCGGCCGTCCAGCCGCAGGAAGTACAGCGCCAGCTTCCCCCGGTACGCCGCGTCGCGCGCCAGCTCCGTGTAGAAGCCCCGCGTCGCGGTGTCCTGCGCCATGGCCGTGCCGCGCTCGCCCTTCCAGCCGCTCTGCTCCAGCAGGAAGCCCTCCTCCAGCGTGCCCTCCAGGCCCGGGCCACCGTCCACCCGCTCGAAGGTGACCTTCCCCTTCTCCTCGAGCTTGCGGCGACGCCGCCTGCAGTTCGCCTTGAACTTGGACTGGAGCGACGCCTGGAACTTCTCGCGCGTGCCCGGCAGCGGGATGTACGGCGACTGGAGCGACTCCCACGCCCCCACCGGCATGCGGGCCGCCTGCGCCGCCGCATGCAGCCGCCACGCCGCGCCGCCATCCGGCACGTCCGTCAACCGCAGCACGTCCCACCCACCCTGCTGACGCAGGTGGGACAGGAACATCGCCGCGGCCGCGTCCGGCTCGCGGGCCAGCAGGTCGAACCGGCAGGAGTGCGTGTTCGCCGCCGCGGAGAGCTGGCGCACCGGCACGCCGTACAGGTTGGTGCGCTCCTCCCACAGGGGCAGCGCGGCGGAGAGCCGGCCTTCGCTGTTTCGCAGCGTCAGCACGCGCAGCCGCGCCCCCGGCGCGAAGTTGTCCAGCCAGATGCGGATGAACTCGTGGCGGTAGAACAGCTCGTCCGTCGTGGCCTCGACGAGCGCGTTCCACTCCGACTCCAGGGCCATGAAGGCCGCGCGGTCATCGACTTCGACGACACGCGGCCCGGGACTGCTCAGGGTTGCTTCCATGTTCGGGCGCCCAAGGTGGTGATGGGGTTGCTCGGCTACAAGCCGCTGCGCGCCATCTTCAGCAGGCAGGCGGCGACCTTGCGGCTGTCGTGTCGGATCCTGGACCCCTCCTTCAGGAGGTCCGCCCGCACCGGCACCACGCCCGCGGCGATGAGCTCGCGCGTGTCCACGTTCACCGTGAACGAGCCGCGCCGCCCGTAGCGCCGCATGGCCTCCGGAGAGGGCTCCGTGCCATTGACGAGCACCGCGTCCAGCACCGGCCCCACGTGCTCGCGCACCGCCTGCACGTGGTCCAGACAGGACATGCCGTCCGTCTCACCCGGCTGCGTCATCAGGTTGGCCACCATGACCTTCAGCGCGCGCGTCTCCTTCAGCGCCTGGGCCACGCCGTCCACCAAGAGGTTGGGCAGCAGGCTCGAGTACAGCGAGCCCGGGCCGATCACCACCAGGTCCGCGGCATAGATGGCCTCCAGGAGGCCGTCCACCGGCGGCGGAGAGCGCGGGCTCAGGGACACCTTGCGCACCCGGCCCTGGGCCCGGCAGATGTTGCGCTCGCCGACCACTTCCGTGTCGTCGTGCATCTGCGCCACCAGCTGCACCGAGGCCAGCGTGCACGGCAGCACGTTGCCCCGCGCGCCGAGCAGCTCCCCGGACATGCGCACCGCCTCCAGGAAGTCGCCCTTCAGCTCCGCGAGCGCGGCGATGAGCAGGTTGCCCACCGCGTGCCCGGCCAGGCCCCGCGCCCCGCCGAAGCGGAACTGGAACACGTCCTTGAGCGCGCTCTTGCCGCCGGCGAGCGCCACCAGGCAGTTGCGGATGTCACCGGGCGGCAGCGCGCCGTGCAGCCGGCGCAGGCGCCCGGAGCTGCCACCGTCGTCGCTCATGGCCACCACCGCGGTGATGTCCACGCCCGGATCTCCCGCCTTCGGCGTCGCGCGCCGCGCCAGGCCCCGGAGCACCATGGGCAGCCCCGTGCCGCCGCCGATGGCGACGATGCGCGTGGGCCGGTCCACCTGGGACTGCAACAGCTCGTTGCGCTCCGTCTCCCGCTCCCGCTCGCGCTCCCGACGGGCACGCGCTTCCTCCCACGACTCCGGGAGCGGCGAATCCATGTCCATCCCCACCATGTCCCAACCCCCATCCACGACGCCCGACCCGCCACCCCTGGCGGGTCCCCTAGGGCCCCCTCCCCTTCACGAGGAGGAGGGCCCGCGGGAGGTGTACCTACCGAGCTCCACGACCGAGAAGAACATGTCTCACGGTGTGGAAGATGATTCCCACATCGAGGAACAAACTGCCGTTCTTCACGTAGTACAGGTCGAACTCCAGCTTGTTGCGCGCGTCCTCCACCGAAGCCCCGTAGGGGTAGCGAATCTGGGCCCAGCCCGTCAGGCCCGGCTTCACCGCCTCGCGCAGCCCATAGAAGGGAATCTGCTGCTTGAGCTGCTCGACGAACACGGGCCGCTCAGGCCGCGGACCCACGAAGCTCATCTCCCCCATCAGCACGTTGAACACCTGCGGAATCTCGTCGATTCGCGTGCGGCGGATGAACTTGCCCACCCGCGTGACACGGTCATCGTTCGCCCGCGCCCACACCGCGCCGTTCTTCTCCGCGTCCGTCCGCATGCTGCGGAACTTCCACAAGTAGTACGTCGCGCCGCCCAGGCCCGTGCGCTCCTGCCGGTAGAACACCGGGCCCTTCGAGTCCAGCTTGATGGCCACCGCCACCAGAAGCAGGAACGGTGCCGACAGCGTGAGCAGCAGCGACGCCACCGCCAGGTCGAAGGCCCGCTTGAAGGCCCGGCGCAGCGGCGACACGGTGAGCTCGTCCGCGAAGGCGAAGTCGCTCGCCCGGAGGAACTGCACGGGAATCCGCCGCAGCACGCGCTCGCAGAACCCCGTCGCGTCGTACACGCGACGTCCCTGCAGTCGGCAGATGAGCAGTGAGTCCACCCAGTTGGCCCCGCGCATGTCGTCAGCAGCCTGCACGACATATGCCGCGCCCAATCGGGCCGCCATCTGGTCCAGCGGCTCCTGGCTGGAGCGCGGGTCCACCATGCCGATGACGCGGTAGCTGCCCTCGCCGCCCGCCTCGATGGCGCTCGCCACCGCGCGGGCCTTGAGGCCGTCACCAACGATGAGGACCGAGTCCGGCGCGCCGACCAGCGCGCGGATGGACACCCGGACCACCAGCGTGCCGGCCAGGGCGCCCATCGCCCCGCCCAGCAGCGCCCCAGGAGGCAGCGCCACGGGGAACAGCAGCGGGGCCACCAGCATCAGCCCGCCCGTCACCATCGCGGTGACCCCCGCGGCCTTCAGGAAGCGGTAGCCGCGCGCCCGGTCCTCCGCGGCGACGCGCAGGTCATACAGGTCCAACAGGTACAGCGTGAACTGGAACGTGACGACGAAGGCCGCGCCCAGCCCCAGCAGCGTGGGCCACAGCGCCGCCATCGGCGGCCGGGTGCCCTCGGGCGCGAAGAGTGCCGCACAAGCCGCCGCGCCCATCACGCAGGCCAATGCGATTGCCGAGCTCTCGGCGAGAAAAAACGTCAGCTTCTTGGCTGAAAAATAGTGGTGAAAGACCCGGAGCACTTGCCCCTCCGACCAACCCGCCCGACTCACGACGACCCGCCCCCCCGACAAAGCCCTCCGCCCCTGCCCCGTCACCGGGAGCCGGGGCGGAGGGTCTTCCGCCTCTCTACTTCTGCTTCTCGTAGTTCTTCAGATACGGCGTCGCGTGCACCTCCGCGCCGTTGAGGACGCAGCCCAGGATGGGCGCGCCGGCCAGCTGCTCCACCGCCTGGTGCACCGTCTTGCCCGGCGTCACGTTGGCGCGGATGACCATCAGCACGCCGTCCACCTGGTGGCCCAGGATCGCCGCGTCGGCGAAGGGCAGCGTGGGCGGCAGGTCGATGTACACCTCGTCGAAGCCCTCACGCACCGCCTTGAGGAACTGCTTCATGCGAGGGCTCGCCAGCACCTGCGACGGCTCCTCCGGCGTGGCGCCGGCGGGGATGAGCGCCAGGCGCGTGGAGTTGAAGCGGCGCACCACGTCGCGCACCTCCACCTCGCCCGTGAGCAGCTCCGCCAGGCCCGTCTTGTTGCGCACCCCCAGCGTGTTCGCCACCCCGCCGCGCCGGAGGTCCGCGTCCACCAGGAGGATGCGCCGGTCCGGGTTCGCCCGGGCGGCCGCCATCGCCAGGTTGACGCTCGTCACCGTCTTGCCCTCGCCCGGCATCGCCGAGGTGAGCGCCACGACCTTCATCGGCCGCAGCTCCCGCATCCGCTCCAACCGGTAGTACAGGCTGCGGTACTGCTCCGCCGCCGCCGAGGCCGGCGCCGTCAGCGTCACCACCCGCCGGTCCACCGCGTTCGGATTCGCCGCGTTGTCATCCACCCGGGGGAGGAAGTTTCCCGCCCGCTCCATCGTCTGATCCATGTCCGTCTTCCGTCCTTTCCGTGGGTGTCAGTTCAACGAGGTGGGGTTCGACACGTTGTTGCGCGACCCCGACGAAGGCATCAGCACCCGCCGCTCCGTCTTGCCTTGCATGTCCGGCACCACCGCCAGCACCGGCAGGGTCAGGCGCTGGCGCACCTCCGTCCCGTCGCGCAGGCTGTCATCCCGCATCTCCAGCACCGCTCCCGCCAGCACGCCCAGGCCCAGCGCCACCAGCAGCACCATCACCATCCCCGCGAACTTGTCCGGCCGGGCGGGCGTCACCGGCACCCCCGCCGGGGAGATGACGTTGAACAGGCTCTTGGCGCTCTTGGCCTCCAGCTCCTGGGCAATCTCCGCCTCCACCTTGCGGCTCACCACGCTCTGGTACTTGGTGCGCGCGATTTCGTAGTCGCGGTTCATCACCGCCAGCTCGTGCGCCCACTTCGGGGTGTTGTTCAGCCGCGCCTGGTAGGCCTCCGCCTTGCCCTGCAGGTCGACGATCTCCTTCTGGATGCTGCCGATAAGGCTGGCCACCCGGGTGCGCTCGGCGCGCTCGGCCCACAGCCGGCCCTCGGCCTCCTTGCGGCGCTCCGTCATGCCGGCGAGCTCCGACGACATGCGCTTGATCTCAGGGTGGTCCTCGGTCCACGTGGTGCGGGCGTTGACCAGGGCCCGCGTCAGCCCGCTCTCCGCCGCCTCCAGCCGCCCCGCCTCGCTGTCCACCGCGTTGCGAGCCCGCGCCAGGTCCGAGCGACGCGCCTCCGCCACGCGCAGCTCCTCCGACTTGGTCTGCAGCTCGTGCGACACCCGCTCGAGCCCGCGCATGTTCATCTCCATCTGCTCGGGCAGCTCGCCCAGGTGGGCGACCTTGAACTGGGCAATCTTGTGCTCCCAGTTGGACACCGCCTTGCCCATCTGCACCATCTCCTCGTTGAAGAGGTCCGTGGCGCGCGCCGCCTGCGCCTGGCGCAGCTTCAGGGTCTCCTCGGAGAAGATGGTCGGCAGCCGGTTGGCCACCTGCGACGCCACCTGCGGGTCGCGGTTCGCATAGGTGAGCTCGAACGCCGTCTCACCCTCCACACGGACCGTCAAATCCTTGCGCATCTGCGCGACGGCCGCCTCCATGCCCTTCTCGGACACGATGTCCGGGTAGAGGTTCATCTCCTCGATGGCCTTCTGGAGCACGGGCCGTGCCAGCAGCTCCTGTCGAACGGTGAGCAACCGCTGCTCGATGAGCTCGCTCACCGTGCGCTGCACCATCTCCTCACCGGGCCGCTGCGGCTCCACGCGGACCACCACCGATGCCTCGTACATGCTCGGCCGGGTCAACACGATGGCCGCGCCCACCGCGAAAACCACTGCCGCGATGGCTCCCACCAACGCCTTGCGGCGCCACAGTGAGGCCAGCAGCTGGTCCGCCGTCATCCCACGCTCCATGACTCGCTCCTCCTCCAACCCACTCACGTGTTGTCACCACGCCGTCACGATGAGACGGACCGCGAATACGTTGCGCGTCAGGTCGCCCGCCACGCCCGCCGAGTCCGCCACGCCCACCTGGGCAATCCGATCCACCGCCCCCTGAGCCGCCACCTGGCGGCTGAAGCGGTACTCCACTCCGCCTCCAACTGCGTACCCCTGCGACACCAGGGGGGTGCTGCTGAACGTCGACCAGTCCCGCCCGGGCGCCCGCCCGTTTCGGAAGAAGCTGGCCGCGCCGAACGCCGACAGCTGGTGGTTGAACCTGCGCGCCAGCGACACCGTCGCGTAGTCCGCCCACAGGGCGTTCGCGAAGCCGCTCGCGCCCACCAGGTCATGTCCCACGGCGACTCCCAGGTCGAACAGCTCGCCCTCGCGCGCCAGCTCCAGGTTGACGCGAGGCACCCAGCCGCCCTCCTGCCCCGTCGGCGCCAGGTAGCGCACCGGGCCCGCCCGGGCGATGAACGTCGTCGGGCGGGTCAGCCGGTAGCGCAGCGTCCCCGCCACGCCGTGCGACTGGGACAATTCATTGTCATACAGGAAGCCCTGGTAGCGGTACTCCATGCCCAGGGTGAGCCGGCGCGTGGTGCGATACATCAGCTCCAGCGACGGCGTATGCGCATAGCCCGCCTTCTGGCCATCCTCGAGGATGCGCACCGCCTCCAGCCCGTAGCCCACGCGCACGTCCATGCGGTCCGTGGCGCGGCCCGTCAGGCCCACGCGGGCCTGGGTGTAGAACGTGGGCGACGTGGAGCGCGCCAGGCCGTCACGCGGCAGGGACATGGGGTCCGTGACGCGGAAGACCCGCACGTTGGAGTCCACCCGCAGCCTGCGAGACAGCAGGTGGCGCAACTCCAGCCCACCCCGGTGGTCCAGCGTCACCTTGCCCGAGCCATGCCGCATCAGCACGTCCGCGGCATAGAAGCTGTTGAGGTCCAGCCGCCCGTCGCGCCCCTGCACGCCCACGCGCGGCGACAGCTTCGTCATCAGCTGGCCGCCCGTCGCATCCGGGCCGCCCAGGCGCAGGTCGTCGTCGTAGCGCTCCTCGGCGGAGATGCGCAGCCGAGGCTCCCACACGGTCGCCGCGGATGCCGCCGGCGCGGTGAGCATCAGGCCTGTCAGCAACCACTTCTTCCAGTCGCCCTTCACCGTCGTCCTCCCTCGCCTACGCCACCCTCGACCCATGGACCCACCGCCACCCGACTGCCCTCGACGCCCCTTCACGGCACGACGATGGTGTCGCCGGGACGCAGGATGACGTCCTGACCGCCGTCCGGAGAGATGAGGTCGCTGTAGCGCACCGGAATCTGCCCGCCGTTGCCGTCGCTGCGGATGACCACGATGCCGTCCGAGTTGGCGAAGTCCGTGAAGCCGCCCGCCAG
Source organism: Myxococcus sp. MH1 (assembly GCF_059738865.1). Classification (NCBI taxonomy): domain Bacteria; kingdom Pseudomonadati; phylum Myxococcota; class Myxococcia; order Myxococcales; family Myxococcaceae; genus Myxococcus; species Myxococcus sp. MH1. The sequence continues at coordinate 6,453,117 of NZ_AP026947.1, forward strand.
GGCAATGGCCTGGATGAGCGACACGCGGCCGCGCAGCGGATAGGCACCCGGGTGCGTGACTTCGCCGGTGACGAACACGCGGCTGCTGTTGACCTCGCGGACGATGACCGTCACGCGGGGCTCCTGCACATACGACTGGAAGCTCTGCTTCAGCGACTCGGCCAGCTCCGTGGGCGTCTTGCCCGCCGCCTGCACCTCGCCCACCATCGGCATGGAGATGAAGCCATCCGGACGGACGGGAATGGTGCGGCTCAGCTCCGCGTCCCGCCACACCGCGATGTCCAGCACGTCCTCACGACCGATGCGGTAGGGCTGCTCGGAGTTGTCCACCTTCACCGCCGGCTGGTGCGCGCACCCGCCCAGCAGCATCACCCCCAACACCGTCCAGAACCCCGCGCTCGTCTTGCCCATCGTCTTCTCCCTCGTCTCGCTGCGGATGTCGTCCGAGGTCCCGCACCTCGCGGTGACCGTCGCTCTCGGCGCGGTTGCCATAGCAGCGGGTGTGCCACTGAGCCCTGTGAGGGAAAGCCCATGGATCGCCGTGGGTTACGAAACTGCCCACGTTGTGGCGTCGCGCGGGTCGGGAAGAATTACTGGCATCCGACAGGGTAGGAGTCTGGTCCTTTCGACAGTCCGGGCCCTGTTGATGGAAGACGATTTCCCACCGCGGGGCATGTGGGTTCTCAATCCGCACGGTGGGTGCTCGGCACGCGGTTTGAAGTCTGTTGAGCGGGAGGAGTTTTGTTTCCACAACGGGCCAGTGGGCCCAGCAGACAGGGAGCCAGCGGATGAGGAAGGCAGCGGGGGCGGTGGCGGCGGCGTTCGCGATGGGAACCGGTGTGATGGCGTGGATGGGCGTGGCCTTCATGGCGCAGACGGAGGCCGCGGCGCTGGGTGTCGTGGGCCTGGCCCTGTACGCGAGCAGCGCGCTGTTGAGCGGCAAGCCTGGCGAGGAGACGGCGCGCGGCATGGCCAACCAGGCCTGACGCCCGACGCCGTGACAGTAAAAAGGCCCGGTGTCCCCTGGGACGCCGGGCCTTCTTCTTTTCAGCCTCGCCCAAGACTCGGGGGTGGCTGGATGTCGTCCACGCGACGACCTCAGGGGATGGCGCGCACCACGCCGCCGTCCACGCGCAGCGCGGCGCCGTTGATGGCGGAGGCCTTGGGGCTGCACACGAAGGCCACCAGGGCGGCGACCTCGTCGGTGGTGGCGAAGCGCTGGAGCAGCGACGAGGGCCGCGCGCTCTTGAAGAACCCCTTCTCCACCGTGGCCACGTCCACGCCCTGCTGACGCGACAGCTCGCCCAGGAACACCTCCACGCCTTCGGAGCGCGTGGGGCCCGGGAGGATGGAGTTGGCGGTGATTTGCGTACCGCCCAGGCCCTCGGCGATGCCGCGCGCGAGAGCAATCTGGGCCGTCTTCGTCACCCCGTAGTGAATCATCTCCACCGGAATCTGCACGCCGGACTCGCTGGAGATGAAGACGACGCGGCCCCAGTCCTTCTGGCGCATGCCCTTGAGGTAGTGGCGGCTCAGGCGCACGCCGCTCATCACGTTGACGTCGAAGGTGCGCAGCCACTCCTCGTCGGAGATGTCTTCAAAGGGCTTGGGCTCGAAGATGCCCAGGTTGTTGACCAGGATGTCCACGTGGGGCACCTGCTGGATGAAGCGGCCGGCGCCCTCGGCGGTGCCCAGGTCCACCGCGACGCCGCGCAGGCGCGCCTCCGGCTGCTTGCGGCGCACCTCGGCGATGGCCGCGTCCACGCGCGCCTGGGTGCGGCCGTTGACGATGACCTCCGCCCCCTCGCGCGCGAGCGCCTCCACGATTGCCAGGCCGATGCCCGCCGTGGAGCCGGTCACCAACGCCACCTTGTCCTTCAAGTCCAGGTCCATTCGTTCCCTCGTGAGAATGCGCGGCCACAGGTAACGCGCGCGGTGGGACCCCGCCAGCCCGCTTCACGCCCCGCCACGCCAGGGAAACCCCCATCCCGACGCATCACGGATATTCCACATTGCGGAATATCGGCAACGTGGTGTATCTCTCCGGGGCATGACGCGTGCCGCGCCCGGGGCAGTCCCTCAGGGGAGCGTCCGGCGGGAGTGGGTGCGATTCCATGCGGAAGAAGGCGACGAAGGCGGCCGTCGACAACTCGCGGGGGCTGCGCGAGCAGGGCGCGCGGTTCTTCGGGAAGCTGCTGGACTTCAATCGGGACCGCTCCGTGCTGCGCGACCCCGTCAAGCAGTTCTGCGACGCGCACGAGCTGAGCTCTCCCCAGAGCCACGTCATCATCTGGCTGGGCCACGAAGGGCCCTTGAACACGGGCGCCCTGTCGCGCCTGGCGGACATCCACGACAAGAGCATCACCGGAGTGGTGGACCGGCTCGAGGCCCGCGGGCTCGTCGAGCGCACCCGCCACCCCTCGGACCGCCGCAGCGTGGTCAACGCCCTCACCCCGGAGGGCCGGTCCATCTACGAGGGCATCCGCGAGCGCATCGAGACGGCGCTCGCGGGCTTCTTCGCCACGCTGCCCCCGGATGAGCTGGAGACGCTCTTCCGCCTCCTGGACCGCCTGCACGACACCGTGCGCGTCCCTCACGACTGACTCCGGAGCCGGGCCATGACAGACACCCCCGGCGCCCCTCACCTCTTCTCCGACCCCAGGCGGAGGCTCGGACGACCTCCACCCGCCCGCCTGGCTCCCACCATGAAGCCGCTCCACCGTCCGCCCTCGCCCGCTCGCGCGCGGGCCCGCGCCTCGCGCCTCGACGCGCTCAGGAGACCCCGCGCATGAAGCCCTTCTCTTCCTGCGTGTGCACGTATCCACCGGCGTGGCTGGTGCTCGCGCTGAACACCGCGCTGATGCCCTCGGACGCGCGCGCCCAGGAGCCGCCCCCGGACGCGCCCACCCAGGAGCTGTCCCGCGCCGTCCCCCCGCCCGAGGCACCGCCCGCACCCGAGCCGGAGCTGACGGGGCGCATCGAGCGCATCGACATCGAGGGCAACGAGCGCACCCAGGAGGTCGTCATCCTGCGCGCGCTGCGCACCCAGCCCGGGGAGCTGCTCACCGCCGGCGCGACGGAGGAGCTGAAGCGACGGCTGCTCAACCTGAAGCTCTTCGAGCACGTCGAGGTGCGCACGCGTCAGGAGGGCGACGGCGTGGCGCTGCGAATCAAGGTGGAGGAGCGCTGGACGCTGCTGCCCATCCCCATGTTCACCTCCAGCAATGGCCAGTGGCAGGCGGGGCTGTTCCTGTTGGAGAGCAACGTCTTCGGTCTGCACAAACTCTTCGTGCTCGGGGCGATGGCGGGCAACCGCGGCGGCAACGTCTTCTCCCTGTACAAGGACCCGGGCATCCGCGGCAGCCGGTGGACGGGCACGCTCTTCGGGCAGTACGCCAAGCTGGACCGCGAGCGTCGCGTGCGCGACATCGTCGTCGACGAGTACACGGACCGACGCCTGGACGTGTCCGGCGTGCTCGGCCACCAGCTCACGCCCGAGCTCAACGTGGGCGCGGGACTGTTCGGTATCTTCAACCGGCCGCTCCGCGCGAGCGAGGACGAGCCCGCTCCTGAACGGAGCCACGCGCAGGGCGTCAGCGCCGTGGCGGAGTATCTGGGACAGGACTTCCACTTTTTCTTCAATGAAGGGCTGTTCGCGCGTCTGAACCTGCGTCAGGGGTTCGACCTGGGGAGTGGTTCCCGGGACTACCGACAGGCGACCCTCACGGCCGCCTACACCCATGCGTTGTTCGGGAACCATGCGCTCACCCTGTCGGGCACGCTCGAATACGTGGATGGAGATTCCACCCTGGACGCGGTGCTGCTGGGACAGCGCACGGGCACGCGCGGCTTCACGCTGGCCACGCTCTGGGCGGAGCAGGCCGCCATCGCCACGCTCGAGTACCAGGTCCCCCTCTGGAGTCCCAGCCTGGCGACCTTCACCGCGCATGCCTTCGTCGACGCCGGGCACGTGGAGTGGAGGAATACAGTCACGCGCTACGTCGCCCCCGGCGCCGGGCTCCGCATGTACCTGCGCAGTGTCGCTGTTCCCGCCCTGGGCCTGGATGTGACGCGGGCTCCCCAGACCCGAGAGCTCGTCGTCAGCTTCGCGGCGGGCCTCTCCATGTAGTCGTGTCGTCCCCCAGACCGCGAGGTCCCTCTTGAGCACGCAACAGCGCACCGCCATCCTCACCGCCGCCACGCAGCACTTCGCCCAGCTCGGCTTCACCCGGGTGTCACTGGAGGACATCGCGCGGCGCGCGGGGCTGGAGCACGGCCAGGTCTTCCGCCACTTCTCCACCAAGGAGGCGCTGTTCATCGAGGTGGTGCGGCAGCACGGCGTGCCGGCGATGGAGGCGCTGGAGCGCGCCGTCGCCCGCGCGCCCTCCCCCGAGCAGCAGGTGCGCACCTTCGTGGAGGTCCGCCAGGAGCAGACCGAGCGCATCCTCCGGGAGCTGAACGTCTCCTTCGATGCCCTGCTCGACATCCTCCCGCTCATCGACCTGTACGTCGTGGACCTGCACGCGCGGGAGCTCGCCCTCCTGGAGTCCGTCTTCACCGAGGGCACGCGCCGGGGGGACTTCCACTTCCAGAGTCCGCGGAACGTGGCGGCCGCCATGCTCGCGAGCCTGCGGGAGGTGGAGCGGCTGACGTGGGCGGCCCAGTGCCTGACGTCCTCGGGGCCCGGGAGGCAGGCGTCGGACCTGCTGCACTGAGGAACACCGCGCGCGGCGACGCGGCCTTGCTCTATGGTGCGCCGCCATGTCGAAGACCCAGTACTGGCTCATCAAGAGCGAGCCGTCGGTATACCCGTACGCGCAGCTCGAGAAGGACAAGCAGACGGAGTGGACGGGCATCCGCAGCTTCGAGGCCCGCAACAACCTGCGGGCGATGAAGCCCGGGGACCTGTGCCTCTACTACCACTCCAACGAGGGCAAGGCCGTGGTGGGCGTGGCCCGGGTGCTCACGCTGGCGACGGAGGACTCCACCGCCCCGGGAGAGGACTGGGCCTCCGTGAAGGTGGCCGCCGTCGTCCCCGTCAAGGCGCCCGTGGAGCTGGCCACCGTCAAGGCCACCGCCGCGCTGAAGGACTTCCCGCTCATCACCCGCAGCCGGCTCAGCGTGGCCCCCGTCACCGCCGAGCACTTCAAGCTCATCCTGAAGATGGGGAAGACGGCGCTGCCGAAGTAGCCGCGGCCTCCGGGGGCCGCAGCAGCGTCACCTTCGGCCCCGTGAAGCTGTGCCGCTGCACCAGCGCCCAGTACAGGCCCAACAGCCCCAGCGCGCCGGCGAACGTGTAGCCGGCGAGCTGGTTGGGCGGCAGCACGAACAGCACCATCACCACCCCGCACCACACCAGCGCGACGACGTTGACCCACGACGACGCGCGCCCCAGGTCCCACGGCCCTCGGTGCGACCACGTCCCGGAGCGGCGCGCGCGCAGGCCCACCCAGACGGGCAAGGCATAGGACGCGTAGAGCGCCAGCGTGCTCAGCGCCACCATGGCCGCGTACGCCTCGCTCCACAGCGCGACCAGGCCGCTGCCCGCCACCGACACCCAGACGGCCACGGCGGGACTGCGAAAGCGCGGCGACACGCTCGCGAGCCACTTCGACGCGGGCAGGCCGTTGTCGCGCGCGAAGGCGAACAGCATGCGCGAGTTGGACGTCACCGAGGACAGTCCACAGAACCACATGGCGCCGATGGCCACCCACACCAGCGCGCCGCCCAGCGCGGGGCCCAGGCCCTGCGTGAGCACATGGAGGAACGGGTTGGCGGCGGCGGCCGTGGTGGGCAGGTCCTGGATGGCCAGCGTCACCGCGCCCAGCAGGAGGTATCCCGCGACGGCGCTGACGGCCACGGACAGGAAGATGCCCCAGGGGGCATTGCGCGTGGGGTCCTTCGTCTCCTCGGAGACATGCGCGCTGGCGTCATAGCCGGTGAAGGTCCACTGCGCCTGGAGCAGGCCGATGAGGAAGCCATAGGCATACAGCGGCGTCTCCGAGCTGAAGCGCGTCATCAGGAAGGCCGCGTCCTGCTTGGGCGCGAACAGCGCGAGCGCGCCGATGAGCACCACCACCCCGCCCACGTGGTACCATGCGGAGAAGTCGTTGAGCCACGCGACGACGCGCACGCCCACGTGGTTGAGCACCGCGTGGGACAGCAGGATGCCCGCGTACAGCGGCAGCACGGACATGCGCTCGCGGGGCCAGCCGAGCATGTCCGCGAGGAACTCCGCGAGCCCGTAGTCGATGCCCGCCGTAATCGCGAACTGGCCCAGGGTGTTCAGCCACGCGGTGAAGAAGCCCACGCGGGGACCGCCGAGCATGGCGGCCCAGTGGTACAGCGCGCCCGCGGTGGGGAACGACGACGCGAGCTGCGCCAGGCTCGCCGCCACCGTGAGCGTCATCACCGCCACCAGCGGCCAGCCCACGCCCATCACCATCGGCCCGCCGAAGCGCAGCCCATGGCCATACAGCGTCACGGCGCCGGTGAGGATGGAGATGATGGAGAAGGAGACGGCGAAGTTGGAGAAGCCCCCCATGCCGCGCAACAGCTCCTGCGCGTACCCCAGCCGCTGGAGCTGGGCGGCATCCTCCTCGAGCTGACGCTCCGAATCCGGAAGGTGGGCCATGCCTCCCAGGATACGCGGGCCCCCTCGTCCTTCCCTGGAGGGGTCCACCGAAAGAGCCCGCGTCTGTCCGGAACGCTACGGCTTGCGCGGGAAGGAGCCGCCAGGGAAGGGGCCGCTGGGGCTGGGGCCGTCCTCGCCCGGGAAGCCCTTGCGGAACTCGATGCGCTTCTGGATGCGCATCGTGCCCATCTCCGCCTCCACCTTGCGCCACAGCTCGGGACCCAACAGTCGCTTGATGCGGACCATCAACGACAGGCGGTTCTTGCGCACCGCCGTCTCCGCGCGGCCCACCTCCTCCACCTGCTTGAGCACCGCGTTCTCATCGGTGGAGTCCGCGCGCAGCTGGCGCTCGAGCTGGAGCTGCGCGCGCTTGAGGTCCGCCTCCAGCGGGATGACGGCCTCGTTCGCGTCGAACGTCAGGTCTTGAATCTGCTTCGCCACGTCCCGGGGGATGCCCAGCTTCTCCACCACCTGCGGCGGGATGCCGTGAGCGGCGGGAGGCAGCGGGCCCAGCGGGAGCGTGCTGTCCGCGGGCCCCATGACGTGCAGCGTTCCCGGGCCGGAGCGGTGGATGACGACGTTCTCCGGTTCGGACTGGGCCTGTGCGGGCGAGGATGCGAGCAGCGGGCTCAACGCCGCCGCGGCCAACAACATGGACGTGCGAAGCTTCATGGCATCGACTCCTGGTAACTGATGGGTTGAATCGCCGTTCGGAACGGCGGTGCTTCCAGCGCGCGGGAATCCGGGGGGCGCAGCCACGCGGCCATCGCCCCGAAAGGTCGGTAGAGGTCATCGCGGTACACGGCGTCGCGCCGCGTGTAGCCACGGACCTCGGTGAAGAGGTCGGACAGCGAGGTGCGGCCCCATTGCGCCAGGGCCTCCGGCTCCGGCTCGGCCTCCGTGTCCGCGCGGCGCAGCTCCAGCTCGGACCGGGGCGCGGTGTCGTCGACCTGGACGTAGGTGTCTTCCGACACGCGGGGCGCCGGCGACTCGGACCGCGTCAGCCACGCCAGGGTGAGGACACAGCACGACGCCACCACTCCCGCGACGACACGGCGGCGCACCCTGCGGCGGCGCACCTCGCCCAGCACGGCCTCGCGTGTCACCGGCGTCAGGGGCGGCGTCACGGGCAGGCGCAGCCGCGACGCCGAGGCATGCACGGCCGCGAGCGCCCGGCATTCCTCACAGCCCTCCAGGTGGGCGCGCGCCTCGGGAGGCCACGGGGGCGAGGACTCCAGGAGGATGGGGGCCACGTCGTGGCATCTCATGGCGTTTCTCCTTCGAGGGCCCGCTCGGCCTTGAGCTTCTTGAGCGCGCGATACAGGTGGATGCGAACGGTGCCCCGCTCGATGCCCATGGCCTCCGCGACAGCGTCCAACTCGAGTCCCTCCAGGTAGCGAAGGCTGAAGGCCGTGGCCTGCTGCGACGGGAGCGCCCGCACCGCGCGGCCCAGGGCCCGCCAGCGCTCGGCGCCGACGAAGCGCTCCTCCGGCGACAGCTCCAGGGGCGTGCCCCCATCCAACGCATCACGCAGCACGTTCCACACGCGCCGCCTGCGCAGGTGGCTCATCGCGCGGGACACCAGGATGCGCCGCAGCCATGCGGGCCCCGCTTGCAAATCCTTCAAACCGTGGCGCTTCTCGTAGGCATCAGCCAGGGTTGCCTGCACCACGTCCCTCGCCTCCTCCGCGTCCCACACCAGCCGCCGGGCCAGGCGGAGCAGCCCGGCCTGCTCCGCCTCCAGGAGCGACTCGAACCCGGGCGCGGCGGTGGCGCGCGCTGGAGTTCCAGGCTCCTCCAGGATGGCGGTACCCTTCACGGCGGAAAGACCTCCTCGACGGCTTCCACGGAATGAGGACGCACGAGGTCGGAAAACGGCATACTCGAAAGCGTGAGCCCCTCCGAAATCCGACGGATTCCCGCCGCGGAGACCCGTGGCCTGCGCCGCGCCGTGCTTCGCCCCCACCAGCCTCCCGAGGCCGTCGTCTATCCTGGAGATGACGACCCGGACACCGTGCACCTGGGCCTGTACTCGGAAGGCCGCCTGCTCGGGGTGGCCTCCATCTATCGGGAGCCGCCACCTTACGCCCTGAAGGCCATCACCGCGTGGCGCCTGCGGGGCATGGCCGTGGAGCACGGACGCCAGGGACAGGGGCTGGGCGCGGCCCTGTTGAAGGCGTGCATGGAGCACGCCGTGACGCAGAAGGGCACGCAGGTGTGGTGCAACGCGCGGTCGACCGCCTCGGGCTTCTATCGCTCGCTCGGGTTCATCCAGCACGGAGAGCAGTTCGAGCTGCCCGGCATCGGGCCCCACCACCTGATGTCCCGCGAGCTGAGGGAGCCGGGGCGATGAGCACCTCGCCGGACCTGGACGCGCTGCGCATCGCCATCGAGAACCTGGACGAGGAGATTCTCGACGCGCTCCGCCGCCGCATGGACCTGGCGGACGACGTGGCGCGCTCCAAGCTGGCCACCGCGGCGCCGTTCCGGGACCAGCGTCGCGAGGACCTGCTGCTGCGCCGCATCCGCACGCGCGCGTCCGAGCACGGGTTGGACCCGCACGAGACGGAGCGCATCTGGCGGCTGGTCATCGACATGTCGGTGGCGCGGCAGCAGGCGCTCGTCACGCGGCTGGACACGACGCCGCTGCGCGTGGGCTATCCGGGCGTCGAGGGCTCCTACAGCCACCTGGCCGCGCGCAGGCTCTACACGGGCCGCGCGGGCGGCGTGCTGCTGACCGGGTTCGACGATGCGCGCGAGGTGGTGGAGGCGGTGCGGCGCGGCGAGCAGGACCTGGCGCTGCTGCCCATCGAGAACACCACCGCCGGCAGCATGAACGAGACGTACGACCTGCTCGCCGAGGGTGGCGTGGTCATCACCGCGGAGCTGGTGAGCCAGGTGGACCACCGGCTGCTCGGGCTGCCGGGCGCGAAGCTGGAGGGGCTGCGCGAGGTCATCTCGCATCCGCAGGCGCTGGCGCAGTGTGAGGCGTACCTGCGCGAGAAGCTGCCGTGGGTGCGGGCGGTGCCGGACTCGGACACGGGTGGCGCGGCGCAGAAGGTGCGTGAGCGCAACGACGCCACGGTGGCCGCCATCGCCAGCGAGACGGCCGCGCAGCGCTTCGGCCTGGAGGTCCTGGCGCGCGAGCTCCAGCCGGAGTTCGACTACACGCGCTTCGTGGAGGTGGGCCGCGAGCCCACGCCGCTGGCGCCGGGCGTGCCGTGCAAGACGTCGCTGCTGATGGTGCTGGAGCACAAGCCGGGCACGTTGGGAGAGATGCTCCAGCGGTTGACGCTGCGGGGGGTGAACCTGAGCAAGCTGGAGTCGCGGCCCATCCCGGGGCGGCCGTGGCAGTACCGGTTCTATGTCGACGTGGAGGGACATGCGGCCTCCGCGCCGCTGACGGCCGCGCTGGAGGACATCCGGCCGCTGACGTCCTTCCTGCGCGTGCTGGGCACGTATGCCCGGGCCGAGGGAAGCCATGGATGAGTTGTCGCCCTCGGAGATTCGCGTCGCGTTCCAGGGAGAGCCGGGCGCGTATGGGGAAGAGGCCCTGCGCGTGTTGTATGGGCCGGACGTCGAGGCGGTCCCCTGCCCCACCTTCCGCGCCGTGTTCGAGGCGGTGGCCGAGGGCCACGTGGACAGCGGCGTGATTCCGGTGGAGAGCTCGCTGGGCGGGCCGGTGGCGGAGAACGTGGACCTGCTGCTGGAGCATGACCTGCCCATCTCAGGTGAGCTGTCGCTGCGCATCCACCACTGCCTCGTCGCGCCCCCGGGACTCGCGCTGGAGGACGTGGAGCAGGTGCTGTCGCATCCGCAGGCGCTGGCGCAGTGCGCGGGCTATCTGCGGCGGCGCGGCCTCAGGCCCGTGCCCGAGACGAACACCGCCATCGCGGCGCGAAGGGTTTCTCGCGAGGCGCTCCCGCGCACGGCGGCCATCGCCAGCAGCCTGGCGGCGGAGCTGTACGGGCTGGTGGTGCTTGAGGACGGCGTGGAGGACTCGTCGGACAACCACACGCGCTTCGTCACGCTGGGCCAGGAGCCCGAGCACACGTGGAAGCGGCGCAAGACGGCGCTCGCCCTGACTGTGCCCAATGAGCCTGGGGCGCTGTACCGCGTGCTGGGTGCGTTCTCCGCGCGCGGGCTGGACGTGTCCCGACTGGAGTCGCGTCCCCAGCGTCGCGCGTGGGAGTACGTCTGGTGCCTGGATGTGGAGGGCGCGCTGGAGGAGGCGCGCGTGCGCGAGGCGGTGCAGGCGGCGCAGGCGGCGTGCATCACCTTGCGCGTTCTCGGCAGTTACGGCGTGGCCTGAGGCGAGCGCCACGCGGGCGCTCTCCAGAGACTGTGTGGCTTGCGTCGAGCACCTCGCCGCGCGGGCTTCATCAGCCCGTCGCGATGGCTCCCCGCGCATGGGCACGCCTCGCGGATGCGCCGTCGCGACGGCGTGGCCTGAGGCGAGCGCCACGCCGCGCGGGCGTCATCAGGCCGTCAGGCCGTCGCCGTTCTTCACGGCGGACTGGTACGCCTCGCGGATGATCTGCGTGTAGCGCTGGAGCGCGCCGAGCTGCTCCATGCGCAGCGCCTGCGGGCCGTCGCACAGCGCGGCCTCGGGCTGCGGGTGGAAGTCCACCAGCACCATGGACGCGCCCGCGATGAGCCCCTGGCCAATCGCGTGGAAGATGTCCGGCAAGCCGTCCGGCGGCAGGTCCGCGCGGCCGATGGCGTGCGACGGGTCCACGCACACGGGCATGCGCGTGAGCCGCCGCACCACGGGCACGTGCGCGAAGTCCACCATGTTGCGGTGCGGGTCACCCAGGTGCGTCTTCACGCCACGCAGGCAGAAGACGATCTTCGGGTTGCCCTCGCTCGCGATGTACTCGCAGGCGTTGAGGGACTCCTCCAGGGTGATTCCCATGCCGCGCTTGAAGAGCACCGGGAACACGCGCTGCTGACCGATGGACTTGAGCAGCTCGAAGTTCTGCGCGTTGCGCGTGCCCACCTGGAGCATGACCCCCGTGGCGTTGCCCGAGCGCTCCAGCGCGTCGCGAATCTCGTCGATGTGGCGAGGATGCGTCACCTCCATCGCCACGACCTTGATGCCGTGCTTCCCCGCGGACTCGAACACCCACGGCAGGCACGCCGCGCCCAGGCCCTGGAACTCGTACGGGTTGGTGCGAGGCTTGTACGCCCCCATGCGCGTGGTGCGGATGTCGTGGCGCGCGAGCGCCGCCATCATCGTCTCCACGTTCTCCTTCGTGTCCACCGCGCACAGGCCCGCGAACAACTGCACCGAGCGCTCATCGAACGTCACGCCGTTGTACTCGAAGCCCGTCGTCGTGCGCTGGCCCTTGTGCCGGCCGATGACCCGGTACTTCTGCGACACCCGCACCACCTGCCGCACGCCCGGAATCTGCTCGAAGACCTCCGTCGGCACCTGGGCCGTGGAGCCCAGCAGGTACACCTCCGTCACCGTGAACTCCGCGCCCTCGATGACGTGAGGACGCGGCGTCACCCCCTTGTACTGGGCGGCGGCTTGGAGGACGGCGGACACCACGGACTCGGGTGAGTCCGGCTCGAGCATGACGATCATCTTCGGAATCTCCAGACAGCTCTGTCTTGTAGGTCTTTGAGTGGGCGCGGACCGGGTCGCGCGACTTGTAACATCGGGGACGCGCGGATGCGTCCACGCGCGGGCACGCGGCCCGTCCCGAGCGAGCGGACGCCTCGGGGCACGCGGCCCCCTGCCCCGCTGCCTGCTTCAATGGCCCGCGGGCCGCAGCCGCAGGGCCAGCTGCGCGTAGTGGTCCCGCTGGGTCGTGTCGCCCAGGTTCTCCCAGATGTCGGACAAGGCCTTGGCGGCCTCGACGTACGCGGGAGACAGCTCCAGGGCGAGCTCGAAGGTGTACCGGGCCAGCCGATAGCGCGCCTTGTCGGGACGCCGGGAGCCTCGGGTGAGCAGCGCGTTGCCGCGCTCGTAGACCTCGATGGCGGCGGCCTCGCGGTAGCCGGGCTCCGGGTTGAGCTGGGTGGCGCGGCCCATCAGCTGGGCGGCGGCCTCGGGCTCCCCGAGCTCGAGCTGACACAGGGCGGCCTCGCGATGCGGGTCCGCGGCGGACGGGTCCACCTCGATGGCGCGCTCGAAGCAGCGCAGGGCCTCTTCCGCGCGGCCGAGCCGAGCCAGGGACGACCCCCGCGCCGTCAGGGCCGGGAAGTGCTTCGGGTCCACGGCGAGGACCTTGTCGAAGGCGGAGATCGCGGCCTCGTGTTGGCCTGACATCGAGAGGCTGGAGCCCTCGTTGAACGCCGCGAACAGCAACTTGGACATCGTGCCCCCAGGGCAAGGGTTGCCCGGCCATGCCGTTGGCCGTTCATCCAGCCTCGCACCGTGGAGCACCCAGTGGAAAGCCGTTCCAGGTCGTCCCGGCTTCGTCCGACTGATGGGAGCCATCCGCTCCGCTCGGGGCCACCCCGGGGCTCGAACCCCATGAGTGGCTCCCTTGACGCTCCGTTCAGAGGCGCAGACCCGCCTGGACACCAGCCCACATCAGGACGTCGCGGTCCGACGACTTGGAGAACCGGCTGAGCGCCGTCACCGGCTCGCCGTCCGTGGCGTGCAGGATGTTGAAGGTGGGACCCGCGAAGATGGCGAAGCGCGGCGCGAACGCGTAGCCCACCATCAACCGCCCCTGGTGCAGCATCCGGTTGTCCGCGAGCGCCCCGCCCCACTCGTGGATGGTGTTCGACACCACGTCCACGTCGAAGTAGAGCCGCTCGGTCAGCGGCACGTGGCCGCCCAGGCCCACGCCCGTCGTCCAGTGGCTGGGGCCCCGGTGGTCCGGCACCGCGCCCATGCCCACCACCAGCGTCGTGTAGAGGTAGCGGCTGCCCACCTTGAGCGCGACGTTGGCGTAGTTGAAGTCGTTGCCGTAGGCCTCCACGTGGAACTGGCCGTTGCGCACGATGTTGAGCAGGCCCACCGGCACGCCGGACTCCAGGTTGTTGGCCACGTTGACGATGCCCAGCTGCAGGCCGTTCATCTTCCCGGCGACGTTGATCAGGCCCACCTGCGCGCCCGTCACGTCTCCGCCCACGTTGATGAGCGACAGCTGCGCGCCATGGAGGGTGTTCACGCGGCTGACGCCCACCGCCATCTGCACGCCGCGCATCGTCCCGGCCACCCAGCTCATGCCCACCGCGGCCTGGTAGCCGTCCATGTCGCCGTTCACCCAGCTGCTGCCCACCGCCATCTGCACGCCCCTCATGGACGCGCGCGACACGTTGGCGCCCACCGCGAGCTGACCGAGGAAGCCGCCCTGGCTCGCCATGTTGAGGCCCACCGCGGCCTGCAGGCCCTCCGCCCTGCCGCTGACCCAGTTGCCCCCCACGGCGAGCTGCGCGCCCTCCATGATGTCGCGCGCCACGTTGCCGCCAAGGGCCGTCTGCACGCCGTGCGTCTCACCCGAGCCCCAGTTCGCCCCCAGCGCCATCGCGAAGCCATCCAGCCGCCCCATGGTCGCCAGCCCCAGGGAGATGGAGAGCGCGTTGTCCATCTGCTGCCCGCCGCCCCACAGGTCGTTCGTCTGGAGCTTCGGGGCCAGGCCCAGGTTGACGAAGCGGAAGTTGCCGCGCGCGGGAGCCAGGGGCTCGACCATCGGCCCCTGCGCGCCGGCCACCGGAGCGCCACCGCCACGCATCGCCGTCAGCTCGCCCTGCATCGCCACGAACGCCGTGTGGGCCAGCACGGTGCGGCCCGCGTCGCCCACCGTGAGCACCGCCTGGGAGCTGGCGCCGCGCGACTCCCGCGTCACCGTGTAGCGGCCCGGCTGCAGCCCCAGCTCGGTGGAGCGGCCCGCCAGCTTGTTGAGCTCCACCACGAGGCGCCCGGGCTCGTCGCGGATGAACAGGCGCCCCTCCACGTTCTCGTCCATGACGAGCACCGCGGAGGTGGTGCGCAGGTCCGTCATCACCAGCTCGCCCGTGCCGGCCAGCTCGATGTCATAGGCCGGGTGCTGCGCGCCCGCGCGCGTGCGCTCCGTGCGCGCGAGCGTCTCGTGGAAGGCGAACTGGTAGGCCTCGTGCAGCGTGACGCGGCCATCCCCCGTGGCGTCCGCCGCGCCGCGCAGGCCCGACACCAGGTTGTGCGTGAAGAACGAGCCGCCGATGCGGTCCGACTCCTGCGACACCTCGTCCTCCGACGACGAGGTGAGGATGGCGTGGCCCCGCACGGCGGTGGACGTGTCCACCAGGAACGCGGGACGGCGCACGCCGCCCTTCGAGCGCGCCAGCGTGCCGGAGGCGCACGAGTCCAGGATGGCGATGCGCACGTCCGCGGGGAGCTGCTCCAGCGCCTGCCGCAGCTCGCGGTAGCCGAAGCGGTCCTGATGCAGGAGCAGCCCCTCCTCGTCGGAGTGGCCGGAGTAGTAGATGAGCGCCTCGGTGCGTCCGCCCGGCGTCTTGCCCGCGGCGACCATCGCCTTGAAGCGGGCCAGCGCGCTCTCCAGCGCCTTGCGGTCGCCCTCGAGCAGCATCATCCGGTCCTGCCGCTGCACGCCGCCGAGCTCCTCCAGCACCTGGCCGAAGGCGTTCGCGTCGGTGACGGCGTAGCGCAGCTTCGCGCGACCCGCGCCGCCGTCGTTGACGCCCACGAGCAGCGCGAACCGGCGCACGGCGACGGGGTTGGACGAAGGGGTACCGGCTGGGGCCGCCGTGGCCAGGGTGGGAAGCAACAGGGACAGGAACAGGAGTGACCGCGCCATCACGGCACCTTCTCCAACGTGAAGGATGTCTGGGCCAGGGTACCCGGAAGCGGGAGCGGCCGGGTGCTCGCCTCGGTGGGCTGACGTGCGAGCTTCCGCGCGGACTCCAGCACGAGGCCCACATCGATGGGTGAATCCGAGGTGACGAAGAAGAAGCGCTCGAAGGCGGGGGCGTCGTCGAGCTCGTACGCGTGCGCCAGCGATACCGCGTCCCCCTTCTGCAGCCGGGTGCTGCCCACCAGCGTGGTGGGGTGGTGGAGCGTCACCGCCCCCCGGCCATCCACGGACACCACCGTCCCGTAGCGCCGTCCGCCGGCGAGGTAGCTCAGCTGGAGCAAGTCGCCGCGCCGGGCGCGCGTGCGGTCCGCGAGCAGCTCCGTGGAGCCGTCATGCTGCCGGTACACCAGGAGCCGCGCGTCGCCCTTGATGCCGACCGTCTCCTCCATCAGCTCCACCCGCGCGGGCACCAGCGCCGGGGGCTCCGCCAGCCGCTCCGGCTGGGCCGACAGCATGAGCAGCACCAGGGACGCCGCCACGGGCAGCCCCATGGACAGCCCATGCCAGCCCGGGTCGCGCGCCGCGCTCTCGCGCTGGACGTCCGCGGTGCGCGCGCGGCGGGCGACCTCCCGGGCGAAGTCCTCGGGGGGATGACGGGCCAGCGTCTGGGCCGAGTCCGCCTCCAGCCGCGCCAGCCGGGCCCTCCCGTGAGGCTCGCGCTCCAGCCGGGCGCGAGCGTCGGCGAGCGCGTCCGGGGTCAGCTCGCCCAGGGCAATCCGCTCCAGCAGCCAGTCAGGGGTGCACAGGGCCATGCTCACGAAGCCTCCAGCGCGGTCCACAAGCCCCATCTCCAGGCCTCCGCCGCGCCCTCCGCCCACTGGAACACCACCCTGCCCTGGAACTGTCACCTGCCCGTGAGGACACGCCCCGGCGTCGAGTGGCGCAGGTGCGCGGATGTGGGCCCCGACTCGGGCGGGGGGCTAATAGGTGAGGACCATCAGCTCCTCGTCCACGTAGGCGCCGCCGATCTTCAAGGCCCGGGGCTCCACGCCGTAGGTCTGGAAGCCGACGGAGCGGTACAGCGCGTGCGCGGACGTGTTGCCGGCGACGACGGCGAGCAGGAGCTGCTCGACGCCGGGCAGCTTGCGTCCCTCCGAGATGGCGGCCTGGAGCAGCCGGCGGCCCAGCCCGCGCGACTGCGCCTCCGCCGGGACGTACATGCCCCAGACCACGGCCTTGTGCGCGCTCTTGCGGCGAGGCTCCCGGCGCACGCCCACCATGCCCACCAGCTTCGTCCCGTCATAGGCGCCGAGCACCCGCTGCGAGTCGCTCGACTCCAGCCGCGCGCGCATCTCGTCGAGCGAGCGCAGGGACTCCTCCTCGAACGAGGTGCCGAACGACTCCGGGTGCTCCTTGAGCGCGCGCAGCCGCAGGGCGAAGAAGGCCTCCACCTCCGAGGGGAAGATGGGGCGCAGGGCGATGTCCCCCTCCCCGCTCGAGCGCCCCTCCTCCTTGAGCACCGCGGTGAAGCCCTGGACGAAGTCCGGGTAGCGCGGCGTCCAGCCCAGCTCCTTGAGCCGCGCGTTGGAGATGGCCCGATCTCCCCGGAGCGACTCGTGCAGCGTCTCCAGCGGCACGCGGGGCGGCGGCGACATGCCCAGCCGGTGCGCCAGCCAGGTGACGGTCTCCTCCAGCGGCGCAGCCCGGTCATCCGCCGCGCAGTAGAGCGCGCCCGGCGTGCCGCGCTCGAGCACCGTGAGGATGGCCGCGCCCAGGTCATCGACGTGGATGCGGGAGATGCGCCCGCCTTTGTCCGGGAGCCGGAGGTTGCCGGAGAGCAGCCGCGAGTGCGCGCCGCGCCCCGGGCCGTAGATGCCAGCGATGCGCAGCACCATCGCGCCCAGCGGCAGGTAGCGCGACTCGGCCTCCAGTCGCGGCAGCGACGCGGGCCAGGTGACGTCCACCGGCGTGTCCTCGTCCACCACGCCGCGCGCGCCGCCGTAGACGCCGGTGGAGGACAGGTACATCAGCCGCGCGGGAGGCTGGGCCGAGAGCGCCTGGGCCAGGGCCACGTCGAGCCCGGCCTCGGGCGGAATGGAGACGACCACGTGCGCGCCCTTCGTCTGGAGCAGCGCGTCCTCCAGCGAGGCGACGCGGGCGCCCGCGCGCTGGAGCTCCTCGCGGCGGGCGGTGTCCCTGGTGGTCGCGAGCACCTCTCGCCCCGACTGGGCCTGGCTGACGGCGAGCCTCGTCAGCGTGTATCCGGAGCCCAGCAGGACGAGAGGTGGCGTCATGCCCCCCGCGATAACGGGAGCGGGGGGCGAACGCAAGGCGGGACGTGTCGACTACAGCTCCGCGCTGGCGCGCGGGTCGATGATTCCGCACTCCTTGATTTTGTAGAGCAGCGCCTTGTAGCTGATGCGCAGCTTGCCGGCCGCGCGCCGCTTGTTCCACGCGGTGCGCTGGAGCATCGCGAGGATGGCCTCGCGCTCGGCCAGCATCGCCGCGCGCTTGCCGATGTCCTTCAGCGACAGCTCGCCCGTCGGCGGGGGCGGAGGCGGAGGCTGGGGCACGTCGAACGGGTTGACGTAGCGCGGCGCCGGAATCACCGAGTTGAGCGGCTCGTGCACCACGGGCGTCGGCGCGTGCGGCTGCATGTGGGACAGGGCCGTGGCGCCGGCCACGTTGCGCGAGGGCATCTCCAGCACCTGGACGGACGAGGCCGGCGGCGCGCGCACGGGCTCCTCCATGCCCCGGCCGCCGTAGACGCTGTCGTCGCCGGCGTACGCGGTGGGCAACGACGGGGCGCTCGCGGGAGCGCGGCCCTCGCCGTGGAGCTCGTCGAGCACCAGCGTCGGGTCCTTCAGCACGCACAGCCGGCGCACCATGTTCTCCAGCTCGCGCACGTTGCCCGGCCAGTCGTAGTCCGCGAAGGCCTGGAGCACCTCGGTGGGCAGCTCGTTGACGCCGGAGATGTACTGGCGGCCGTACTTCTTGAGGAAGTGGTCCGTCAGCGGCATCACGTCCTCGCGCCGCTCGCGCAGGGGCGGCAGCCGGATGGCCACCACGTTGAGGCGGTAGTAGAGGTCCTCGCGGAAGTTGCCCAGGGCAATCTCCTTCTCGAGGTCGCGGTTGGTCGCCACCACCACGCGGCTGTCCACGCGCACGCTCTTCTTGCCACCGACGCGGAAGAACTCCTCGTCCTGCAGCACCTGGAGCAGCTTGGCCTGCAGCCGGATGGCCATCTCGCCAATCTCGTCCAGGAAGATGGTGCCCTGGTCGGCCAGCTCGAACTTGCCGGGCTTCTCCGCCGTGGCGCCCGTGAAGGCGCCGCGCTCGTGGCCGAACAGCTCGCTCTCCAGCAGCTCGCCCGGCAGCGCCGCGCAGTTCACCTTGATGAAGGGACGGCCGCGGCGCTGGCTGCGCGCGTGGATCTCACGCGCGATGACCTCCTTGCCCGTGCCGGACTCGCCCAACAGCAGCACCGGGACGTTCTCGTTCGCGATGCGCTCCACCAGCGCGCGCGCCCGGCGCATGGACGGCGACGTGGAGATGAGCACGCGCGCGTCCGCGCCCGTGTCCACCACCGGCCGGGGCGCCACGCCCTGGACCACCGGCTGACGCTCCGGGGCACGCGTCCCCAGGGCGCGCGCCAGCGCGTCCTGCAGCTCGTCATTGCCCAACGGCTTGGACAGGTAGTCGCTGGCGCCCATCTTCATCGCCCGCACCGCGTCGTCCGCGCCCGTCAGGCCGCTGAGGACGACGACGGGGGCGTTGCCGCCCTGCCCCCGGTAGCGGCGCAACACCTCCAGGCCGCTCATCTCGGGCATGACGACGTCCAGCAACACCGCGTCGAACGAGCCTCCCGCGAGCATCTCCAGCGCCTGCGCGCCACTGGACGCACAGCGCACCTGATAGCCCGCGCTCCCAAGCAACTCGGACAGGAAGGTGCGAACCGACTCCTCGTCATCCACCACCAGCACCGCGATCCGATCCATCCCCTCGCCTCCGCTCGCCCTCTGCATCGAACCTCCGCCCATCCTCACACCGAGAGCCGGGTCATGGACCCGGTCAGTCGACGAAATTCACGCGTGCGCCGCATCTCCTGCTGCGCCGCGCTCAAGAGCTGCATCGGCGTCCCCACGGTGTCCGGGAAGCTCACGGCCCCCAGCTCCAACGTGGTGCGCACCACCCGTCCATCCACCTGGAAGCGGGCCGCCTCGAACCTCGCGGCCACCCGCGACAACAACACCGGCACCGCCTCCGCGGGCGTGCCCGGCAACATCAGCGCGAACTGGCTGTCGCCCACCCGGGCCACCGCGTCCGCCTCGCGGACCGTCTGCCCCAGCACCACCGCGCTGTACACCAGCAGACGCTCCGCCATGCCCCGCCCGTACTCCTTGCGAAGCGCGCTCCAGCCCCCCACCTCCGCCGCCACCACGGAGAACGTCCCGCCGTAGCGCTCGCACCGGCGCACCTCCAACCCCATCAGCGCCAGCAGGAACGGCTTGTTGTAGACGCCCGTCACCGGGTCATGCAGCGCCAGCGCCGTGTCCTCTTCCTCACCCGCCGCGGCCCGCAGGACCGCGGCCTTCAGCCGCAGCTGCGCGTGCAGCTTCACCGCCAGCTCCGCCCCGCTGCCCCCGCGCGGCACCACGTCCACGCACTGCCCCTTCTCCAGGCAGTGCTGGTAGGCCCCCGCGTCCTGGGGGTCCACCATGTACAGCAGGGGCACGGTGCCTCGGCTGAGCTGCCGCAGCCGCCGGGCCACCTGCACGGCGCTGAAGTCGGGCGCCTGCACCGCGAGGATCACCGCCTCCGGCCGGATGACCTCGAACAGCGGCACCGCCGCGTCGAAGCGAGTCACGGGAACCACGCGGAAGCCGGCCTCCCCGAGGAGCATCCGGGTCCGCTCCAGGTCGTCCGCCCTCGGCTCGATGAGCAGCACGGTGGGCGGCTGTCCCGCCTTCCCCACCCGCTTGCGTCGAACGCTCACCACATCCGCCTCCCCACCAGAATTTTCTCCACCGCTCCTCCGGCGCGTGCCCGGAATTACAGTCTCCAGCCCTTCCCTGACCTCTTCATCCCCCCGGATTTCCTGGGGAAGGGCATTCGGCTACCCATCCTGGGCAGCGGTTTTAGCAATGGACATGCCACCTTGGACTTCACGCAGCCGGGCCTCCAGCTCGGCCTCCGTGACGCGGTATTTGAAGGCGGGCACCCCGTCGATGACGATCACCGGGATGTCGTAGCGCCACCGCTCGAACAGTTCCGGGGACTCCAGGATGGAGATGAGCCGCAGCTCGAAGGGGATGCGAGCGCGGACGGCCTCCACGACGTCGGCTGCCTTGTCGCAGAGCGAGCATTTGGGTTTCGAGTAGATCTCGACTCTCATGGCGTGCAGGATGGACGGCCGATGCGCGGCCTGACTGGTGACTTCTCGACGATGCCCCTCAAGGACCTCGTCGTCTACCTCGGGAACCGACGGGCCACGGGCTCGCTCAAGGTGGAGCGCGGGGACGTGCGCAAGCAATGGGTCCTGCGTGACGGGCAGGTCGTTTGCGCCAGCTCCAATCAGCCTCGGGAGTTCTTCGGTCAATTCCTCATCAACATGGGGCATCTGACGGAGGCCCAGTTGGAGAAGGCCTTCGCCACGCAAGCCCAGACGCGGGTGTTCCTGGGCAAGGTGCTGGCGACGTCGGGAGTGGTGCCGGAGGCGATGGCGCGCTCGACGTTGAGCCACAAGTTCCGGGAGATGATGTTGGACGCCTTCCACTGGCAGGAGGGGGAGTTCACCTTCGAGGCCTCGGACACGGCGCCGGACATCGCCGGGTTGGATGTGGAAGTGGACCTGGTGGACATCCACCGCGAGGGCGAGTTCCGGGAGACGGCGTGGGAGGCCATCCGCGCGGTGTTCCCCACGGGCGGCACGCGGCTGGCGGTGGACGAGCGCAAGCTGCCCGAGCGCAAGCCCGGCAGCATGGACGAGCGCATCATCCAGCTCATCCATGACGGGCTGAGCATCGACGGGATGGCGCGGGCGCTGCACGCCACGGACTTCTTCCTGTACCAGCGGCTGTACGCGCTCTATCGCCTGGACGCGGTGAAGGTGTCGGACGAGGCGCCCGTCCCCGTCACGGCGGCGGTGGTGGAGGAGGAGAAGCAGGAGGGCGGCGTCATCGGCGCGGAGTCGTCCTCGGACGAGGTGCTGCAGGCAGCGCAGCTCTTCCTGGACGCGGGCAATGTCCGGGATGGCGAGGCGCTCGCGCGGCAGGCACATGAGATGTCCCCGTCGCCCCGCTCCGCGGCGCTGGTGAAGTCGGCGCAGGAGAAGCTGCTGGCCGAGCTGCGGCGGGAGCTGATGGACTCGGCGAAGGTGCCGGCGCTGCTGGTGGCGCCCGCGAACCTCAAGACGCTCCAGCTCACCGCGCCGGAGCGCTACCTGCTGTCGCGCATCGACGGACGGCGGGACATCGCCGCCATCGTCCACGTGTCGCCGCTGCAGGAGCTCGACGCGCTGAAGTTCCTCCACGGCTTCGTGGACATGGGGCTGGTGAAGCTCACCGCGCGGTAGGAGGCCACGCGGGCCTCGCGCTCAGTGCTTGCCAGCCGCCGACGCGGGCGCGGTGACTTCGACGGGCGCGGGCACTCGCTCGAGTCCGAGCCGGATGGCCTCACGTCCGAGCCACGTTCCCCGGATGCGCCACTTCGGGTCATTGACCACGAGCGCGGCCACGGCGACGCGCGGGTTGTCCCGGGGCGCGAAGCCGACGAACCACGAGTAGTCCCGGAAGGGATTGCGGTCCGCGAGCGTGCCCGTCTTGCCCACCGCGTCGTCCACGCGGAAGTGCCGCTCCCGGAAGACGCCGCGCGCGGTGCCGTGCGTGACGGTCGTCTCCAGCATGTCGGTCAGCGCCTTCGCCGCCTCGGACGTCAGCACGCGCTCGGGCTCCTCGGGGGGCAGCAACACGCCGGGCCGAGGCTCGGGCTCCACCAGCACCGGGTCCACCCACAGCCCATCGTTCGCGGCCACGGACGCCACCAGCGCGCCGTGCAGCGGCGAGAGGTAGACATCCCCGAACCCCGCCCCCGTGTTCGCCAGCGCGAAGCCCTCCTCCGGCACCGCCGCGAGCGACACGTCCGTGGGCACCACGAAGTCGATGGCGCGATTGAAGCGGAAGCGCGCGGCCATGTGCCGCAGCACCTCCGCGGAGAGGTGCTTCTGCGTCAGCTTGGCGAAGATGACGTTGGCGCTCTTGCCCATCGCCATCGCCAGGGAATAGCAGGCCCCGTCCCGCTCGCTGTCCTCCAGGTGCCGCTCCGTCAGCCGCCGCTTGCCGCCGTGGAAGCACTCCTCCATCTCCGGCGAGACACCGGCCTCGAGGAGCGCGCTGCCCGTGACGATCTTGAAGATGCTCGCCGCCGGGAACACCGCGCGGAACGGCAGCCCCCGCAGCTCCGGCTGCGCCGCCGAGTGCTCCGCCAGCGCCAGCACCCGCCCCGTCGACGGCTCCAGCACCACGGCCGCGCCGTACGGCACCTCGTAGTCGCGGAGGATCTTCGTCAACTGCGCCTGGAGCACCGGGTCCACGGTGAGCACCTTCTCCTCACCGTTCTTCTCCTTCACCACCAGTCGCTCACCCTGCAGCTTCGCGCGCGCCAGCAGGTCCTGGGACTTCGCCATCGTCCGCAGCGTGGTGATGGGAGGCGCCGTCAGCCGCGAGGGCACCGGCGAGGGCGGCACCAGCCCGGGCACCGTCACCAGCGTGGCCAGCCCACCGTCCGCCCCGCCCTGCACCGCGGCCGCCGCCACCGCCTCCGAGTCCGAGCCGCCGTCCTCTCCCGGAATTCCTTGGGCCTCCAGCGGACCGCCGCCGCCCGCGTGGGCCCCGGGCCCCGCGTCCTCGGGCGCCATCGCCACGCTCCCCGCATCCGGGGAGGACGCCACGACGCCCGCGTCCTCCGGGCCCACGGCCGGAGCGCTCCCGGGCGGGGACGCGTTCGCGCCCAGCAGGAGGGAGAGCGGCAGCAGGGCGGCGGCGAACAGGAGTCGTCGGCGAATCGTCATGTGCGGCGCGAGGGGGGCGAGGAGGGGGTGAGGCAGGCGAATCCTAGCGGCTGGCGGCCCGCTGTCCACGGACGCTTCCCTGCCCGCCCGAACGGCGCCCGCGTCAAAAACCAGGCGACGGCGTGTGCACCTCCCCAGTAGGGTTCCCCACACTTTGGACGGACTGAAAGAAACCCTGGTCATCTGGAGCGCGGAGCTGCGCCGGGCCGTGCGCAGCGGGCGCGCGGTGGTGCTGCTCGGGCTCTACAGCATGTTCTCCGCGCTGGTGCTGCTGGTGGTCGGCTGGCTCGCCCGTGAAGTCCGCACCGCGGTGAACCAGAAGCTCGCCGAGGCCGGCGGCGCGGACGCGGACACGTCCGCTCGCTTCGCCGAGGAGATGCGCAAGGGGGTGCTGGGCTTCCTCACCAGCAACGACACCGCGATGATGGAGGCCCTGGCGCAGGTGCCCATCGAGGTGCTGCTCGTCTTCAAGGTCACCCTCTTCTTCCTGCCCGCCTACGTCGCGCTGATGGGGTTCGATCAGATCAGCGGTGAAGTCGGCCCGCGCTCCATGCGCTACCTCACGGTGCGCGCCCGCCGCTCCTCGGTGCTGTTGGGCAAGTTCCTGTCCCAGGCGGCGCTGCTGGTGGGCCTGGTGCTCGTCATCGACCTGGCCATCTTCATCTACGCGCGCATCGCCAACCCGGACTTCGGCTTCGCCGCGCTGAGCCTCAACCTGCTCAAGTTCTGGATGGCCGCCATCGTCTTCTCGCTGTCCTACGTGGCGCTCACCACGCTGTGCTCCAGCCTCTTCCGCAGCCCCGCGGTGAGCCTGGTCTTCAACTTCATCCTGCTGTTCGTCTTCTGGCTGATGGACACCGTGGGCCGGGCCTCCAGCGCGGTGGACGCGGCGTCGGGCCAGCAGGAGGGAGCGCTGCGGTTCCTGCGCTACCTGTCGCCCTCCTATTACGCCGGGGACCTGCTGCACCCGAGCTTCACCGAGTTCGGTGTGAGCGGCGCGGCCTACGCGGGCTTCGCGACCATCTTCCTGCTGGGGGCCTACGGCGCCCTGCGCGCGAGGGACCTGTGAGCGAGCTGGCCATCGAGTTGTTCGGCATCACGAAGCGCTTCGGCCCCAAGGTCGCGGTCAACAACGTCAGCTTCTCCGTGCCCAGGGGCGCGGTGTACGGCCTCATCGGCCCCAACGGCGCTGGCAAGACGACCACCTTCTCCATGATGTGCGGCTACCTCTATCCGTCCGAGGGCACGCTCAAGGTCATGGACGTGGACCCCACCACCCCCGGCGCCCTCAAGGGCCGGCTGGGCGCCCTGCCCCAGGACGCGGTGCTGCCCCCCGGCTGGGAGGTGGGCGCGCTCCTGATGTACTGGGCGAAGCTGTCCGACCTCGACGCCCCCGAGCGCGAGGCCCGCGAGGCGCTGGAGAAGGTCGGGCTGATGGAGGCCTGGAACGTCCAGACGCAGGCGCTCAGCCACGGCATGGCCAAGCGCACCGCGATGGCACAGGCGCTCATGGGGCAGCCCCCGCTGGTGCTGCTCGACGAGCCCACCGCCGGACTGGACCCCCGCATCGCCGCGCAGGTGCGCCAGGTCATCAAGGACATGAAGGGCCGCCAGACGGTGGTGGTCTCCAGCCACAACCTCCAGGAGCTGGAGGAGCTGTGCGACGCGGCGGCCATCCTCGACAAGGGCACGCTGGCGCAGGACGGCAGCATGTCCGAGCTCACCGGCCAGGGCGCGGAGTTCCGCGTGCAGATCGCCCGCGGCACCGTCATCCCACCGGAGATCGCCACCCTCCCCCACGTCACCGACGCGCGCCTGGAGGGCGAGCACGTCCTCGTGGTGCGCTTCGGCGGTCAGGTACCTCCCGAGGAGGTCATCAGCCGCGTCGTGGCCCACCTGCTCCAGAGCGGCGTGCTCATCCTCGGCGTCAGCCGCGGCCGGCGCCTGGAGGATCGCGTCCTCCAGTTGCTGTAGCCACCGGGTTTCAACCCACCTTGCGGACCCAGCCCACGTAGCTCGTCTCCCTGCGCTCCAGGCGGACGAGCTCGTGGCCCGTGGCCTCGCACCAGGCGGGCAGATCCGCCTCCAGGCCCCTGTCGGTGGAGACCAGCTCCACGAGCGTGCCGACGGGCAGCCGCCGCATCGCCTTGGCGATCTCCAGGATGGGCACCGGACAAGGCCTGCCGGAGGTGTCCACTCGCACGCTGTTGTCCATCCGCGAACTGTCTCCCATGGGTGAGATCCGAGCGTGCGGAATTTTTCCGAGAACCGCCCAGTTTTCGGGCCCCTGAGGGGCCTTGGTGGCGAGCCCGGAGGGCTTCCACTCGGCTTGCGTGTCTGGAAATCCCTCTGTTAAGTACCCCGGCCCTCTCGACTTTTCTCGTACATCCACGCTCGGGGCCGGAGTCGGACCTATGGCGAAGGAGCAGAACCCACCCATGAAGCCCAATATCATCGTGGCCCTGCTGGTCGGCCTGGTGCTTGGTTTCGTCGGCGGCCGCGTCTACAGCGGCTCTCCCACGAAGGCCGAAACCAAGCCCGCCGCTCAGGCTGGTCAGGCCAACCCCGCGCGCCGTCCGGTGGACCCCACCGTATTCAAGGTTCCCGTCGAGGGTTCCCCCACCCGGGGCAACCCCGAGGCCCTCGTCACGTTGGTCGAGTTCTCGGACTACGAGTGCCCCTTCTGCAGCCGTGCGAACGTCACGGTGGAGAAGCTGGAGGAGGAGTACGGCAAGAAGCTGCGCGTGGTGATGAAGCAGAACCCGCTCTCCTTCCACGCCCGCGCGAAGCCCGCGTCCCTCGCGGCGCTGGCCGCTGGCGAGCAGGGCAAGTACTGGGAGATGCACGGCAAGCTCTTCGCCAACCAGAAGAAGCTGGATGACGCCTCCCTGGAGCAGTACGCCAAGGAGCTGGGCCTGAACCTGGACAAGTGGAAGGCCGACATGGCCAGCCCCGCGCTGTCCGAGGTCATCCAGAAGGACCAGACGCTGGCCGGCCAGCTCGGCGCGAGCGGCACGCCCGCCTTCTTCATCAACGGCCGCTTCCTCTCCGGCGCGCAGCCCATCGACAACTTCAAGGCGCTCATCGACGAGGAGCTCGGCAAGGCCGAGGCCCTGGTGAAGGGCGGCGTCCGCCCGGCCCAGGTCTACGCGAAGATCATCGAGAAGGGCGCCGAGCGCGCCGCCCCCAAGGCGGCCCAGCAGCAGCAGCAGGCCCCCGCGGTGAAGAAGATCGACGTGCCGGCCGACTCGGCCTCCTTCGGCCCGGCCACCGCCAAGGTGACCATCGTCGAGTGGTCCGACTTCGAGTGCCCGTTCTGCAGCCGCGCCGTCCCCACGCTGACGCAGATCAAGAAGGACTACCCCAAGGACGTGCGCGTGGTGTTCCGTCACCAGCCGCTGTCCTTCCACGCCAACGCCAAGGCGGCCGCCGAGGCCTCCGAGGCCGCGCGTGAGCAGGGCCGCTTCTGGGAGTACCACGACAAGCTCTTCGCCAATCAGAAGGCCCTGGACCGCGCCTCCCTGGAGAAGTACGCGCAGGAGCTGGGTCTGAACGTCGCCAAGTTCAAGGCCGCGCTCGACTCCGGCAAGTTCAAGGCGAAGGTGGAGGCGGACAGCGCCGCTGGCAGCGCCGTGGGCGCCAACGGCACCCCGACGTTCTTCGTCAACGGCCGCGAGCTCGTGGGCGCGCAGCCCTTCGACGCCTTCAAGCGCCTCATCGACGAGGAGATCGCCAAGGCCGACAAGCTGCTGGCCTCCGGCACCAAGCCCGAGGAGCTGTACGCGAAGCTCAACGCGGACAACGTGGCCAACGCCCCGGCCGCCGCCGCCCCCGGCGCCCCCGCCGAGCCGCCCGTCCAGAAGGTCGACGTCGGCAACGCCCCGGTGAAGGGCCCCGCGAACGCGCCCGTCACCATCGTCGCCTTCTCCGACTTCGAGTGCCCGTTCTGCAGCCGCGTGGTCCCCACGCTCAAGCAGATCGAGGACCAGTACCAGGGCAAGGTGAAGGTGGCCTTCCGCAACCAGCCGCTGCCCATGCACGCCAACGCCAAGGCCGCCGCGGCCGCCGCGCTGGCCGCGCACGAGCAGGGCAAGTTCTGGGAGATGCACGACAAGCTCTTCGCCAACCAGCGCGCGCTGGACCGGGCCTCGCTGGACAAGTACGCGCAGGAGCTGGGCCTGAACGTGGACAAGTTCAAGGCCGCCCTGGACAGCAACAAGTTCGCCCAGCAGATCGAGGCGGACGCGGCGGACGCCGGCCGTCTGGGCGCCACCGGCACCCCGACGTTCTTCATCAACGGCCGCACCCTGGTGGGCGCCCAGCCGTTCGACGCCTTCAAGCGCGTCATCGATGAGGAGCTGAAGAAGGCCGGCGCGGTGGCGGCGGACCGCAAGTAGTCCGCTCCTCGCAGCCCTGAAGCACTCGAGGCCGTCGGACCGCTTGGGTCCGACGGCCTCTTGCTTTCACGTCACGGGGCCTGGGACGTCAGGACACGGCGATGGCGTCGATCTCCACCTTGGAGCCGCGCGGCAGCGCCGCGACCTGGACGGTGGCGCGGGCCGGCGGGGCGCCGGTGAAGTAGCGGCCGTAGACCTCGTTGACGCGGGCGAAGTCACCCAGGTCCGTGAGGTAGATGGTGCTGCGCACCACGTGGCTGAAGTCCAGCCCGGCCGCCTTGAGCACCGCCTGGAGGTTGAGCATCACCCGCTCCGCCTGGGCGACGACGTCCCCCGGCACCATCTCCATGGTGACGGGGTCCAGGGGAATCTGCCCGGAGAGGAAGGTCATCTTCCCCGAGTCCACCTGCACCGCCTGCGAGTACGGACCGATGGCCTTGGGGGCCTGGTCCGAGTGGATGGTCTGTCGAGCCATGGAGCGCACCTCGAGGAGTCGGGCGGCCGGAGGTGGCCGCCGGATTTTCCTGGGCGCTCTACCACGAATGGCGGCCCTTTAGATTCGCTCCACGGAGTACACGCCGCTCAAGCGCTCGATGGTGCGCATCAGGTCCGTGAGCTGCTTCAGGTCGGAGATGATGACCTCGAAGGTGTTCACGGCCCGGTCATCCCCGGTGGCCCGACAGTTGGCCTGGGAGATGTTGACGCCCTTCTTCGAGAAGATGTTGGAGATGTCCGCCAAGAGGCCCGTGCGGTCCGCGGTGAGCACGCGCAGGGTGACGGGGCGCTTGAAGTCACCGCGCACATCCCAGCTCACGTCCACGCGCCGCTCGGGGTCCGTCGCGAGCGCCTTCTCGCACCCCACCGTATGCACCGTGACGCCCCGTCCCCGGGTGATGAAGCCGGCGATGGGGTCGCCGGGGACGGGGTTGCAACACCGCCCGAAGCGCACCAGCACGTCATCCACGCCGCCAATCTGCACGCCGCTGCGGTTGCTGCGGCCCACCAGGCGCTTGGCCAGGTCCGTCACGCGCGACAGGCCGGGCAGCATGGACGAGCCCCCCGAGGGCGCGCCGTTGCCGGAGGACTCCCCTCGCGGCGTGGCCTCCGCCTCGTTGCGCTTCTCCTCGGGCACCAGCCGCTGCACCAGCTGCTGCGGCGTCACCTTGCCGTAGCCCACGGCCACCAGCAGGTCGTCCTCGACGCGGAAGCCCAGCTCCTCGGCGACGCGCTTCACCTCGCCGTTCTTGAGCAGGCGGTTGAAGTTGAGCTGGAAGCGCTTGAGCTCGCGGTCCGTCAGCTCGCGGCCCAACTGGAGGCTCTTCTCGCGCTGCTGCTGCTTGATGAAGCCGCGGATGCGCTGCTGCGCGCGGCTCGTCTTGACGAAGGTGAGCCAGTCCTTGGACGGGTGCTGCTGCGGGCTGGTGAGCACCTCCACCGTGTCGCCGTTCTTCAGCTTGTAGCGCAGGGGAACGATTTTTCCGTTCACCTTGGCGCCCACGCACCGGTTGCCCACGTCCGAGTGGATGGCGTACGCGAAGTCCACCGGCGTCGCGCCGCGAGGCAGCGAGCGCACGTCGCCCTTGGGCGTGAAGACGAAGACCTCGTCGGTGAAGAGGTCCACCTTCACCGTCTCGAGGAACTCCTTGGGGTCCTTCAGGTCCTGCTGCCACTCCATGAGCTGGCGCAGCCAGGCGAACTTCTCGTCATCCTTGGAGATGACCGCCTTGCCCTCCTTGTACTTCCAGTGGGCCGCGATGCCTTCCTCGGCGATCTTGTGCATCTCCGCGGTGCGGATCTGCACCTCCACGCGCTCGCTCAGGGGGCCAATCACCGTGGTGTGCAGTGACTGGTACATGTTCGGCTTGGGGATCGCGATGAAGTCCTTGAAGCGCCCCGGCACCGGCTTCCACATCTCGTGCACCAGGCCCAGCGCCTCGTAGCAGGCGGGCGCGGTGGGCGCGATGATGCGGAACGCGATGATGTCGTGGATCTGATCGAAGTCGATGCCCTGCGCCTTGATCTTCTTGTAGATGCTGTAGACGTGCTTGAAGCGGCCGCTCACGTCGCCCTTCAGGCTCCGCTCGGCCAGCTTGGTGCGCACCAGGTCGCAGGTGTCCTCGATGTACTTCTCGCGCTCCTTCTTGCGCTTGTTGAGCTTCTCCTGCAGCCCGAAGAACTCCTGCGGCTTCACGTAGCGGAAGCTCAGGTCCTCCAGCTCCGTCTTTATCCAGGAGATGCCCAGCCGGTTCGCCAGGGGCGCGTAGATGTCCAGCGTCTCCTGGGCGATGCGCGCCTGCTTCTCCTCGTTCATGTGGTCCAGCGTCCGCATGTTGTGCGTGCGGTCGGCCAGCTTCACGAGGATGACGCGGATGTCCTGCGCCATCGCGATGATCATCTTCCGGAAGTTCTCCGCCTGCTTCTCCTCCTGGGAGAGGCTGGCGGACGCGGAGAACTTGGACAGCTTGGTGACGCCGTCGACCAGCTGGGCCACCTCGGCGCCGAACAGTTCCGTGAGCTCCTCGGCGGTGGCGAGCGTGTCCTCGATGGTGTCGTGGAGCAGCCCGGTGACGATGGACGCCTCGTCCAGCTTGAGGTCGGCGAGGATGCCGGCGACCTCCAGCGGGTGGACGAGATAGGGCTCTCCCGACTTCCTCAGTTGGCCCTGATGCACCTTGGCCGAGTAGACGTAGGCCTTCTTGATGATGTCCAGGTCGGGGTCCGGGTGGTACGAGGAAACCCGTTGGAGGATGTCGTTCAGGCGGATCATCGAAGCAGGGGGAATCGTAACTTCGTGCCGGAGGGGGGGCAACGTTGCCCCACAGTGCCTGTCACATTTCTCTTCCGGGATTGTCCCACCCGTCGCGTTCGCTTTCGTTGACCCGACGTTTTACGCGCTCGTAGATTCGCCTCCGCCCATGTCACAGCTCTTGTTGTCGGCTCTCTCCGTGGTTTGCCCGAACTGTGACGGGTTCAATCCGCCGCGCTCGGCCACCTGTGTGCTGTGCGGCCAGGCCACGGGGGAGGCGCCCACCGCCAAGGCCCCCGCGTCCAAGCCGGCCACCACGGGCCGCCCCCCGCCCGCCGTGACACCCCAGGGAGGCCGCCCGGCGGCCGTCGCCTCCTTCCCCGGGCCTCGGGGCTCCGAACCCGTGGGTCCTCCCACCACCCCGCCCCCGCCCAGCGCCATTCCGCCGGGGATGAGGCCGTCCGCCCGGACGCCGCCCCCCACGGCCGCCGCGGGGTTGATGGTGGAGCGCCCCGCGAACACCCGGCCTCCGGCGGCGCAGCCCGCGGGCAACGCGCCTCCGTCCCTGGCGCCCCGAGCCGCGCCGCAGGGCCCCGCGAACACCCGGCCGCCTCCGCCGGTGCCCGACGCGGCGATGCCCGGACGCACGGGGACCTCCGCCCCGGCCGTGGCGGCGCCCCGCCCTCCACCGGCGGCCTCGCGCTTCGGGCTGGCGGTCATCGCCGGGTCCACGCGGGGGCAGCGCTACAAGCTGCCGGTGACGGGGTGCGTGGTGGGCCGGCAGCGCGGCGCCATCCTCTTCCCGGATGACGGGTTCGTCTCGCCGCTCCATGCGACGTTCCTGGTGAAGGACGGCGCGCTCTTCGTGCGCGACGAGAACAGCGCCTCGGGGGTGTTCGTCACGGTGGCGGGCACCGAGGCCATCACGGCGCGCACGCACTTCAGCGCGGGCCAGCGGCTGTTCCGCTTCACGGGGCGCCTGGAGCCCGTCGCGCCGGTGCCGGGTCGGCCCACAGTGTACGGCGCGCCCGTGCCGCTCGGGCAGGCGGTGTACGGCGTCGAGGAGGTCATCATGGGCGGTCGAGGTGGCCGCGCGGTGGTGACGGCGGCGCCCCTGCTCACCCTGGGACAGGCCCACTGCGACCTGAGCTTCCCCGGTGACGAGGGCCTCGCGGGTCGGCACTGCGAGCTGTCCCCCACACCGACGGGCGCCTTGCTCAGGGACCTGTCCGGAGGACTGGGCACCTACGTGCGAATCCCGCCCGGCGAGGAGCGCCCGCTGCGACCGGGAGACCGCGTCCGCCTGGGCCAGCACGTGCTGCAGGTGGAGACGCTCGCCTGAGCGAGCGGGTGTGCTCCGTTCGGGCGCCCACGGACGTCCCACGAGCAGCACGCATCAGAGCATGCGCGGGAGCGCATGACCGCTTCGGGCGAGACGAGTCATGCCTCGATGAGGCCCGATAGCAAGCCGGGGCCTCGCGAGGCTCGGTGCCGCCACTGAAGATGGCCCCTCCGCGGAGCGGCACCTCTTGAGGACGACCCTTCCGCGGTCTCAGCATGTCCGTGGCAGCACGCCCCCCGCCAGTGAAGACGAGCACCCCGCCCTGCATGGGAACGAGGCAGGGTCGGCGCGGGCAGGCAACCCCCACCTGACGCCACCGCACTGACGCTACGGAGCGGCGGAGTCGCGCGGGCGGGCCCCCCACCCGACACCACCGACCCACGCACCGACGCTACGGAGCCGACGGGCGGGCCACGCTGCCGCCCAGCCGCTGCTCGATGAGCGCGCGGGCCCGCGAGTCCCGCACGTCGCGCAGGTGACGCATCCACCAGTTCCGGGCCTCATCCTGCTGGTCCCGCTGCCAGTAGACCTCGCCGAGCTTCAGCGCCAGCTCCGGGTCCGGGTTCGCCTC
The DNA here is from genome assembly GCF_059738865.1 of Myxococcus sp. MH1. NCBI lineage: Bacteria > Pseudomonadati > Myxococcota > Myxococcia > Myxococcales > Myxococcaceae > Myxococcus > Myxococcus sp. MH1. The sequence continues at coordinate 6,485,628 of NZ_AP026947.1, forward strand.
GAACGCTTGCCGGTAGCTGGTGGCGGCCATGTCGAGCTTCCCCCGCTCCAGGGACTGATCGCCATCCTGGGCGTGCTTCTTGGACAGCTCCAGGTTGCGATCGGGCGCCGGAATCAGCCGCTCGTACAGCGGCTGGTCCGCATCCGAGGGGATGACGCTCCCCGTCCTGCCGGGAACCGGGGCGTTGGAGGGAATCGCGAAGGGCGAGCCCCCGCCCTTCCCCGCGCCCTGCGTGTAATAGATGTAGGCGTAGAAGAGCCCCGCGCCCAGCACCAGCAACACGGTCAGCGACTTGAAGAAGAACGCCAGTCCACCCCCACCGACGCCGGGCTGCGTGGGGACGACGGAGTCGGTCTTCTCCCGCGTCGCGGGCATCACGTCGGCGCTCGAGGGCAGCGGCGAGAGCACGTCCGGAAGCGCGCGGACCGTGGCCTCCACCGTCATCTCGCTGCCCCACCCGGGGGCCGTGGCATCCCGGGCATCGTCGGGGCGGCCGCCGGACTTGCGCGGCAGCGGCGCCAGCACGGCCGAGGGCTGGGGACGCCGCGAGCCCGCCGCCTCGCGACGGCGCTCCTTCTCCACCGCCAGCAGCTCCGCGCGGAAGGCCTCCGCGTTCGCCGGGCGATCATCCGGGTCCTTGGAGAGCGTGCGAAGGATGAGCCGCTCCATCGCCGGGGAGATGCGCGCGTCGGGCCGGCGCCGCGTCGGGGGCGGCGGCTCCTCGGTGAGGTGCTTGGTGGCGAAGCCCACCGCCGAGTCGGACTCGAACGGCAACAGCCCCGTCATCAGCTGGTAGAGGATGACGCCCACCGCGTACAGGTCCGAGCGGTGGTCCAGCTGCGCCCCGCGCGCCTGCTCCGGCGACATGTACTCGGGCGTGCCGCAGACGAAGCCCGCGCGGGTGAGCGCCGGACCGTCGTCCGTGGAGTCGGTGATCTTCGCGATGCCGAAGTCGAGCACCTTGACGAAGTCCGGCTCGTTGCGCCGCTGCTCCACCATGATGTTCTCGGGCTTCAGGTCCCGGTGGATGACGCCCGCGCCGTGCGCGTCCGACAGCGCGCCGAGCACCTGGCTGACGATGCGCACCACGCGCGCCTCGCCCAGCGGCCACTCGCGGCTCAGAATCTGGTGCAGGTCCTGCCCCGCCACGTACTCCATGGCGATGAAGAGCGCGCCGTCCTCGGCCTGGCCGAAGTCCAGCACGCTGATGGAGTTGCGGTGGTTGAGCCGGCTGGCCGCCTTGGCCTCGCGCTGGAAGCGCGCCACGGTGCGCTCGTCCGACAGCAACGTGTGCCGCAGCACCTTGAGCACCACCACCTTGTCGAGGGAGATCTGCCGGGCCCGGAACACCCTGCCCATGCCCCCCTCGCCGATGAGGGCCTCGACCCGGTACTTCTGGGCAATCGTCATGCCGACGTAATCGTCAGCATCCGCCGTGCGCACGAGGGTCGCGCCGCAGGCCGGGCAGAAACGGGAGGATTCTTGGGCGTCAGCGCCGCAGGAGGGGCAGTGCAAGTCAAACGTCCCCGAAGGGTGGGGCTGGAAGTTCACCACGTCGCTCGGGTGATGAGCAAGCCGCGCGCAATGCGAGCAACCGCGCCCCACCCCTGGTAGAACCCGCCCAGCCCCATGGAAGCGATGGAATACTGCCCCCGCTGCGACACCGAGAACCCCCGGGATGCCACCGTCTGCCGAGCCTGCGGCTCGCCGCTGCGCTCCGGCACCATGGTCATGGCCGTGGCCAGCCTGTCCTCGCGGCCCCAGGTCTCCATCCGCGTGGTGCGGGCCGATGGCGGCCCCGAGTCCGTCGTCCGCATGCAGCGCGACACCCTCACCTGCGGTCAGCAGGGTGACATCCCGCTCCCGGACGACCCCTTCATCATGCCCGTGCAGATGCGCTTCTTCTTCTCCGGCGCGCGCCTGGCCGTGGAGGACGTGGGAGGCGCCAACGGCGTCTTCGTCCGCCTGCGCCAGGAGCGGGAGCTGTCCCCCGGGGGCGAGCTGCGTCTGGGTCGGCAACGGCTGGTGCTGGAGCCCATCCCCACCGCGACACCCGGCCCGGGAGGCACCCAGGTCTGGGGCTCACCGGATCCCGGCTACCGCCTGCGGCTCATCCAGCTGCTGGAGGGGGGCCTGAAGGGCGCGGCCTATCCGCTCCGCGAGGGCGACAACCTGCTGGGCCGCGAGCAAGGCGACCTCACCTTCCCCACTGACGGCTTCGTCTCCGGCCGGCACGCGGTGCTGCAGGTGCGCCAGGACCGGCTGACGGTGCGCGACGTGGGCTCGTCCAACGGCACCTTCATGCGGCTGGCCGGCCCGACCTTCGTCGACAACGGTGACCACTACCTCATCGGTCGGCAGCTCTTGAGGGTGGAGATCCAGGCACCGCTGGCCTGAGGCACCGCCCCGCGCTTTGACTCCCCGGGCCGCACGGGACATCTCTTCCCGCGCGGCCCCAGGACCCCACGGCCATCAGCCGTAGGACTTCTCCTTCTTCTCCTGCTCTTCCTTGCAGCGGATGCAGAGCGTCGTCACCGGACGCGCCTCCAACCGCTTGGGGGAGATGTCCTCCTCGCAACGCTCGCAGACGCCGAACGAGCCGTTCTCGATGCGCTCGAGCGCCTTATCAATCTTCTGCAGCAGGAACTTCTCGCGGTCGCGGAGTCTGAACACCATCGACTGCGCATACTCGGAAGAGGCCAGGTCGATCTCGTCGGGGAGATCGTCGGTGTCGAAGCTCGACTCCTCCACCAGGGTCTTCTTGGCGCTCTCGAGCAGGCTCGCCTTGCTGTCCTCGAGCATCTTCTTGTAACGCTTGAGATCTTTCTGGTTCACAGCCTTCGCTCCAGTACGCGAGGGTTTTTGGGCCCTGTCCCCCAAAAAAAGGGCCCGAAAGCTTTATTCAGGGAGCCTTCGGTGTCAAGCTGACGTGGTCACGAACTGCGGGTGAAGGGAGGGGCGTTTGAGCGAGAACACGAAGTTCGATCGGGAGTTCCTGCGCTCGGCCCTCTCCCTGGCCGCGAAGAGTGACGTCGATCACTTCCTCTACATCTGCGACACGCCCATCCCTCCCGAGGAGCTGCGCGGCAGGCCTGCTCGCAAGAAGCTCGTGTACGCGGTGACGCTGGACAAGCTGGCACAGGAGCACCAGCTCAAGAAGGTCCGCGCGCTCGTCATCCCCGCCTACGACTACTCGCGCACCGAGCGGGTGAAGGTGGCGCTCGTCTCCGCGCTCTCCCAGGGGGCCTTCAAGGAAGGCGACCTGGTGCTCTGCATGACGGGGCGCGTGGGGCGCGCTCCCGACACGCTGATGCAGATGCGAATCGGTGGCTCGTTGGATGATCGGCTCGCCATCGAGGGCGTGAAGCTGGGCGAGGAGTTCAACTCCCAGGTGGTGGACGCGCTCATCCAGCTGGCGCTGCAGATCGGCCAGGAGGGCTTCGAGGGTCACCCCATCGGCACCATCATCACCATCGGCGACCACACGACGGTGCTGGAGAAGAGCCGGCAGATGACCATCAATCCGTTCCAGGGCCTCTCCGAGGCGGAGCGGAACGTGCTGGACCCGAAGATTCGCGAGGCCATCAAGAACTTCAGCGTGCTCGACGGCGCCTTCGTCATCCGCGAGGACGGCGTGGTGCTGGCCGCGGGGCGCTACCTGTCCTCCGCGGACGAGGCGGTGAAGATTCCGCTCGGCCTGGGCGCCCGGCACGCCGCCGCCGCGGGCATCACCTCCACCACGCACTGCATCGCGCTGGTGGTGAGCCAGACGTCCGGCGCGGTGCGCCTCTTCAAGGGCGGCAACATCGTCCTCGAGCTCCACCAGACGGCACGCCGGACCTGAAGCCTCAGTCCGCCTTCTCCCGCAGCTCCTCGCGGTAGACCTCCGCCAGCGCGTGCGCGCGCTCCACCTCGTCGCGCGCCGCGTCCACCACCAGCGCCTGTTCGAAGCGCGCCACGCGCTCCTTCAGCGCGTCGGTGACGATGCCGCCCATCACCAGGCGCGCGGAGGCGCTCTCCCGCTCACGGCGCAGCTCCTCCACGCGCTCGCCCAGCTCCGCGGCGGCCTCCAGGAGCAGCGCACCGTCGGCCTCGGCACGCTCCAGCGACTCGCGGGTGGAGGCGAGGAGTGCCTCGGCCTGGACGCGGTCCTTCTTCAGCACGGCCACCGCCTTGGCGTCGGAGCGGGACTCCGCGGTGGCGCGGCGCGCGTCCAGCTCCGTGAGGCGGCGCGTGTAGCGCTCCACGGCGCGGGTGAGCTCTCCCTTGAGGGCGAGCAGCGTGGCCGCGGACTTGCGCAGCTCGGAGGCCTGCCGCTCCAGGTTCTCGAGCAGCTCGTCGAAGGCGGCCAGCGGGTCCACTGGCCGGGAGCGCTCCTTCTTGCGTTTCCAGAGGCCGAAGAACATGGCGTGCGGCAAGCCTAACCGAAGGGGCGGCACAACAGCCGCACTCGTGACAGCGCGTCCTCCACCGAGGGTCCGCCGACGGACAGCGCCGCGAGGTAGCGCGCGGGGGTCAGCCCATACACCGTGAGCAGGTGCTGGAGGAGCACGACGCTCTCGGTGGCGCGCTTGTCCGCGGGAGCCAGGGACGTGGCCTCCACCAGCGCGCCGAGGATGTCCACCACCCGGCCCACCACGTCCGCGCCAGGAACCTGCCCGCCCTCGGGTCTGGGGGGCGATTCAGGGAAGAGCGCCTCGAACGAGGCCTCCACCGCGACAGGCGTGTTCGAGCCGCGTCCGCTCGCCACGGCCTCGAGCGCCTCCAGGTGCGGCGCGAGCAGCTCCAGCGCGTCCGGCGTGGCGGGCACGTCACGCGGCAGCAGCGTGCGCCAGGGTGTGTCGAACTCGGTGCGGGCCCAGAGGATCTCCTCGTCGGAGAGGTGGTGGTAGAAGGCGCGCAGCCCGGAGGCCCGCTGCTCGCGCACCAGCGAGCGCAGGTCCGGGTTCTCCTCACCGAGGGAGATGAAGCTCAGGGCGATGTCCAGCGAGCCCATGGGCGCGCGCGTGCGCCGGATGAGGTCCAGGTCCACGCGGTCCTCACCGTCGGTGACGAGCACCACGGTGGCGCGCGCCAGGTACGGGTCCCTGCCCTGCGCGGCGCGGATGGAGTCGAAGGCGGACATCAGCGCGAGCGAGATGTCCGTCTGCCCCTCCGCGGGCGAGTCGCGGAAGAGGCGCTCTATCTGCCGGGTGGCCTCGACGGCCGTGTCCACCCGGGCCAGCTCCGTGGGCACGTCGTTGAAGAAGCTGAAGTAGAGCGGGTCGAACGACTCGCCCCTGCGGGCCTTGACGCGCAGGTTGTTGAGCTCGGCGATGATGAGGGCGTCGCGGAAGCGGGCGCGGGCGCCATGCATGGAGCCGGACGCGTCGCAGACATAGACGCGCACGGCGGTGCGCTTCACCTTCTTCGACTGCGGTGGCGGCGCGTCCTCGACGTACGCCCGCACCAGCTGCCGGTTGGCGGCGAGGTCCCTCAGGAGCATGCGCGGGTCCGTCAGCACGAAGTTGTTCACCTCGTGCAGGGCGCCTGTCGTCTCGAAGGTCATCGTCTGCGTGGGATAGGGCACGCGGCGCGCCATACGCCGGGCGGTCTTCGTCTCCGCCAGGACGATCTCCTCGGACAGCGCGTCCTCCACGTCGAAGTACCGGGCACAGCCCGCGGCCAGCTCGAAGGTCGCGAGCTGTTCGGGGCGCAACGAGAAGGCCAGGTCGGCCAGCAGCTCGTCCGGGCGGGGTGCGTCGACCTCGGGCCGCGCCGGCTGGGGCGCTTCGCCGAACCAGTCGGCCAGGGCGTCGCGCTCCGCGTTCTCCACCATGACCGTCAGGTGCGTCCGCGTGGGGAGCAAGGGCTCCAGGCTCGAGCGGGCCGCGGCGGCCAGCTCCAGGTCCCCTGCTTCCAGGGCCCGCTCATAGAGGCCACGCAGCGAGCGATAGGCCACCTGGGGCTCGTGGCGCGCGGTGTGCCGCACGTGACGCAGCAGCTCCTCGAGCGAGCGGACCGCGGGCACCGCGCGCGTGCGCTCCCGCGCCTCGGCCACGTCGCGACGCAGCGGCAGCGCCCGCTCCCGGTCATGGTCCGCCCCCAGTCGCAGCAACATCTCGTGCGCCAGGTCCAGGTCCCTGCGCTTCTGCACGACGTCGGCGACATTCTCCCGGGCCCGTGTCGCGAAGTACTCGGCCACCGCCATCCGCGCGCTGCTCGGAGGCCGCTGGGGTCGGCTCGCGGACGCTGGTCGTTCGTAGACGACGAAGTCCTCGTCCGGGAGGTCCTCCGTGTAGGGCCGCAGGAAGAGGTCGGCCACCTTCACCGCGCGAGCGAGCCGGACGAAGGCCCGCTCGAGGATGGAGAGTGTCCCTGGGGGCAGCACTCCCGCCCGCCATGCCCGCTCCACGCGGACCAGACGCTCCTCGAACTCCCCGAGCGCCTGTCCCGCGCGGGCCTGCAGGCCCTGGGACAGCGAGCCCGCGCGCCCGCGACGAGCCCCCAGGGCATGGAGCAGCAGGGCATCCGCCGACGTGTGGACTCCCACGCGGTCCAGCTCGCGGTCCAACGCCTCGAGCACTGGCAGCGACAGGTCCCCGGTCCCCGCGACCTTCCGGCCGAAGGGCCACCACCGTGGCCCGCCCGCTGCAGGTGGAGGCTGACGAAGCGCGTCCAGCCGCGCTCGCAACTCGGTGAGCCGCCGCGAGAGCATGCTCAGCCCCGCCTCTCAGCACTATGCGGCCCGGGTGCGCTCATGCCGCGGCCCGGCGCTCCAGCACCTGCCGGCTGTAGCGCCCGAAGTCCTCTTCGATGCCATGGAGCAACGTCCCCAGACGACGCGCGTTCTCCCCCACCTCTCCCGGCAGCCCCGAGAGCAGTGACAACACGCCCTTGAGCCGCACCAGCTCGCCTTCTTTCAACGCCAGCAACGGGAAGCGACTGCGGACCAGCCGGTCCACGGTGCGCTCCACCTCGCTGCGCTCCTTCAAGGCCTCCGGCGCCGGCAGCGAGGTGAGCAGCTGGGTCAACCAGCTGCGCAGGAACTTCACCCGCGACTGGAGGAAGGCGAGCTCCGCCTGGGCCACCGCCGCGCGAGCCTCCTCCGAGAAGAACGCCGACGCCCCACCGCCACGGGTGAACGCGAGCTGTCCGTCCAGCCCCAGCAGCGCGGCCAGCTCTCCGTCCGGCGCCCTGGCGGAGAACTCACCGCGATAGAAGACGTACGCATCGCCGTTGATGACCGAGGCCGCCGCGGGAGGGGGGCTCGCCACCTCGCGAGTGAGCGCCTTGGCGTGCTCCCGCAGACGTCCGTCGAGGATGCCCTGACACTCGCGCATCACCACGTCCACCGGGAGGCCCTCACGTCGGAGGTTCTCGACCACCGACTGCACGGCGCGGCCGTACTGCTCGACGCGCTCGAACGGCGTGGAGGCCAGGACCTCGCGCGCATACGAGAGTCCCAGCGGCAGCAGCAGCTCCTCCTTGAAGCTGCGCTGGCTGGGGTCCAGCGCGATGAGGGACTGCTCCAGCTGGGACAGCCGACGCGAGTCCGCGGCCAGCGCCTCCAGCGGCTCCTTGCGGCCTCGCGGCGAGGCCCCCTGGAAGGCCACCGTGGCCCGGCGCCGCAGCGCGCCCACCACCCGCTTGCGCGCGTCGACCTCCACCTTGCGCAGCCGCTCCACCGTCGCCGGGGCGCCCTCGGCCAGCAGGCCCATCAGGTCGGCCATCCGCGACAGCTCCTCCTCCAGGTTGTCCGCCAGCCCGACGAGCCCCTCCAGCTTGAGGCCCTCCTCGAAGTCCGCGCTCTCCGCGGTCAGGGCAATCATCTCCAGGGCGCCCTCGAGGAAGCGGGCGGTGGCCTCGCTCAGCGGCGTCAGCCCGGGCTTCAGCTCGGGGAGGACGCGGCAGAGCTCCAGCACGTCCTGGAACGAGGTCAGCAGGGACAGGCCGCCGCGCCCCTCGCCCTGCCCCGCCATGCCTCGCGCCAGCCGCTGGTCCATCGCCGCCACCAGCGCGCGCGCGGCGGCCAGCAGCGGCACCCGGTTCTGCAGGTGGCGCGGACCGGGCATCAGCTTGGACATGAGGCTGCGCGCGGAGGTGGACGCGATGGCCGGCTGCCAGTTGCGCGACAGCGCCTCCACCGTGGTGGCCTCGTCCGCCGCGGATAGCGCCTGGGCCTCGCGCTCCAGCCCGCCCCCCAGCTCCTGGCGGACCTGGGCGATGACCTCGTCGAACGTGCGCTGCTCCAGCCGGACGATTTCGAGCTGCGCGCGCTCCCTCGGGTCGACCACGGACTTGAGCAGCGCGTCCGTCTCCGTCGAGGGCGGCCCTCCGAGCAGGAAGAACCAGCGCAGCGCGTCCAGGTCCTCCACGGAGGCCTCCAGCGGGCGCTCGGGCCGCCGGTAGATCTGATCCCGGACCACCGCCGCCTTCAGCGCCCACAGCGCCTTCACCGCCGAGCGCTGTGAGAAGTACTTCGTCGGCACGTAGTCAGGCAGCTTGGACACGTGCGACGTCAGCGCGCGCTCCAGCGCGTCCGTCAGGAGCTCCACGCCCTCCATCACCACGCTGGGCACCCGCACGCGCGCGACCGCGTCCTGGAGCAGGTCCACCTGCTGCAGCGAGAGCGGCGCGCGCAGGTCCGCTCGCGCGCCGTGCTCGAAGCGCTGGAGCATGGCCGCCCGGCTCTCCTTCCGGGCGAAGGACTTGGGCACGAAGCTGATGAAGCTCAGCCGGTCCGCGAAGGCCAGGAGCAGCTCCGGCGAGCGCGCCAGCACCTCGGAGAGGTACCGGTTGCTCGTCATCACCACGCACTCGGTGCGGCCCGCCGTCACCCGCCGCCCGTGCTTGAGCTCGCGCTCGAACAGCACGTTGAGGATGGAGCGCAGCAGCATGTCCCGGCCGTCGAAGACCTCGTCCAGGAACGCGTGCTGCGAGCCCAGCATGCCCTCGTCGGTGAGGTACTCCGTGCGCCCCGTCTCCGTCAGGACCTTGAAGTCCACCGGCCCCAGCAGGTCCGTCTGCACGGTGGACTCCGCCAGTTGCTTGGAGAACAGCGACGGCAGTCCCGTCTTCTCGTCGATGATGCGCCCCAGCACCGCGCTGGCGATGGCGCTCTTGGCCGTCCCCGGCGGCCCCACCACCAGCACGTGCTCCCGGCTCAGGAGCGCCAGCTCCAGCTGCGTGAAGAGCGTCTCCCGCTCCAGGTAGACATCCCGCAACTCATTGAAGAAGTGGCGAAAGGCCCGGGCGGCCTGGAGGTACGTCGTCGGCTGTGATTGCACGGACTATCCGGAGGCAGCGGGGTTGGCCCCATGCTACCCGCCGCCCTCCGTCTATTTGAAGTGGACCTCGCAACCGCCATCCGTGCAGGTCCGCCCGGCAATCCGGAACCGATAGCGCGCCACGGCCCGGTACACGACATCCACCAGCTGCCGCAGTCCGGGGACGTAATAGACGTACAACAGCTTCCCCAGGGGATGCCGGCCCAGCGCCCGGACGATGGCCTCGGCGCCCTCCATCACCCGCCCGTCCGCGCGGACCAGCTGCATGGCCAGCTCACACCGCTCCGCGCTGATGCCCGGAAAGGCCTCCAGCACGCCCTCGTCCCGGAACGAGCGCAGCTCCGTGCCCCGTCCGCCCAGCAGTCGCTGGAACTCGCGCGCCGCGCCGCTGCAGATGCTGCAGTGCCCGTCGTAGAGGATCACATCATGTCCCGGGGGTGTCGTCCTCAGCACCATCCGTGTCACCTCCACCCTGGTTCTATGTCAGCGAGAGGCCAGCGTGTCATGCAGATGCGCATGCACGGAGCGCCAGATGTCATGCTGCCGCTCGATGGGGTCCATCAGCTTCATGCCCACCGACGTGGCGGGCGAGCTGCCCTGGAAGGCCGAGTACTGGCGCAGTCGCGCTCCACCCGCCCCGTCGTCCTCGAAGACGAAGCGGTTCGTCCCCCGCAGGGGATGTCCGTCCAGCGTGGTGATGTGCACGGTGTGCTTCTCCGGCTCGAGCCGGAACGTCACGGGCGCCCAGACGGGCGGAGGCCCCTTCTCCTCCAGGAACACCTTCGCCCCGTCCGCCAGCGCGCCCGTGGCAGGTTGGAGCCGGATGCCCGCGGCCTCGAACACCGGACCGGGATTGCGCACGAGGTAGTCCCACGCCACCTCCGGCGCCACGCCGGGCAGGACGCTGGTGTAGTCCGTCAGGGAGGTGGGAGCCCCCTCGAGGGGAGGACTCGGGTCCAGCAGCCGCAGGTGCCCTCGCGCGTAGGCGTCCACCACCGTCCCCTTCCCCAGCAGCAGGCTCGCCGCGGCCGCCTCGGACTGGGCGACCGTCAGGGCTCCCTGCTTCATCTGCTCCCGCACGTTGCCCGTGGGGCGTGGAGGAAAAGCGCCCCCCACCGCGAAGTCGAAGTCGTTCGGTGTCCCCGTCATGGGACCGCATCGGGGCCCCACCCCAGGCGAGACACCGCCACCGCTCGAGGCAGGCCCCCGGAAGACCTCCAGCGTGCTGGCCTCCTGCCTCGCGGACGCGGACTGCGGCTTCCTCGTGGCCGACGCGTCGACGGGGAGCGCTCCGGGCTCGGGCTCGATGTTCAGCGCGAGGACGGACGACTGCTGGGACAGGACTCGGGACATGCGGGCACCTCACGAGACTGCGTGGAGCCGCCCCACGTTGCATCCCCCTCACCCACGCTCGCCCCAGTGTCCTCGGGCGTTTGCGTCAGCGCCGCGTCTCGCTCCACATACGCTCATCCCGACTCCCGGAGGGCCGGCCGCACGCGCCCGCAAAGCGGAAGGGCCGGCCCCCCGCGTGGCGGAGGTACCGGCCCTTCTGACTCAACGCACGGGCCTCACGGCCCCGGCATCACGACTGGCGGAACTCGGCGTCCACCACGTCGTCCTTCTTCGCGCCCGGCTGCGCGCCAGGAGCAGCCCCCGGAGGCGGCTCGCCACCCGGCGCCCCGCCCGTCGCCTTGTACATCTCCTCGGCGGCCTTGTAGCTGGCGGCCTGGAGCTTCTCGAGCGCGGACTTGATGGCGTCCTTGTCCTGGCCCTCGCGGACCTTGTTGAGCTCCGCCACCCCGTCCTCGAGGCCCTTCGCCACATCCGCGGAGAGCTTCTCCTTGTTCTCCTTGATGAGCTTCTCGGCCCCGTAGGCCTGGGCCTCCGCCTGGTTCTTCAGCTCCACCAGCTCCCGCTTGTCCTTGTCGGCCGCCTCGTTCTCGCGGGCCGCGGCGACCATCTTCTCCACCTCGTCCTTCGCCAGGCCCGAGGACTGGGTGATGGTGACCTTCTGCTCCTTGCCCGTGGCCTTGTCCTTCGCGCTCACGTTCAGGATGCCGTTGGCGTCCAGGTCGAACGTCACCTCGATCTGCGGCACGCCACGCGGCGCCGGGGGCAGGCCCGTCAGGTGGAAGCGGCCCAGGCTCCGGTTGTCGTTCGCCATCTCGCGCTCACCCTGGAGCACGTGGATCTCCACCTGCGACTGGCCGTCCGCGGCCGTGGAGAACGTCTCCGACTTGCGCGTGGGGATGGTGGTGTTGCGCTCGATGAGCTTGGTCATCACCCCGCCCAGCGTCTCCACGCCCAGGGACAGCGGCGTCACGTCCAGCAGGAGGATGTCCTTCACCTCGCCGGAGAGCACGCCCGCCTGCACCGCGGCGCCCACCGCCACGACCTCGTCCGGGTTCACCGAGCGGTTCGGCTCCTTGCCGAACAGCCGCTTCACCGCCTCCTGCACCTTCGGGATGCGCGTGGTGCCACCCACGAGCACGACCTCGCTGAGGTCCTTCAGGTCCAGGCCCGAGTCCTTGAGGCACTTGCGGCACGGCTCCAGCGAGCGCTCGATGAGGTCGTCGATCATCGCCTCGAACTTGGCGCGCGTGAGCTTGACGTTCAGGTGCTTGGGACCCGACGCGTCCGCCGTGAGGAACGGCAGGTTGATGTCCGTCTCCGTCGCGCTCGACAGCTCGATCTTCGCCTTCTCCGCCGCCTCCTTCAGGCGCTGGATCACCATCTTGTCCTTGGTGACGTCCAGCCCCGTGTCCTTCTTGAACTCGACGACCAGCCAATCCATGATCCGCTGGTCGATGTTGTCACCGCCCAGGTGCGTGTCACCGTTGGTCGCGAGCACGTCGACGACGCTCTCGCCCACCTCCAGGATGGACACGTCGAACGTGCCGCCGCCGAAGTCGTAGACGGCGATCTTCTCGTCCTTCTTCTTGTCCAGGCCGTACGCCAGCGCCGCCGCGGTCGGCTCGTTCACGATGCGCCGCACCGTCAGGCCGGCGATCTCACCCGCATCCTTGGTCGCCTGGCGCTGGGCGTCGTTGAAGTACGCCGGGACGGTGATGACCGCCTCCGTCACCTTCTCACCCAGATAGTTCTCGGCGGCCCGCTTCAGCTTCAGCAGCACCTGCGCGCTGATCTCCGGCGCGCTGGACTGCTTGCCATCCAGGTCCACGCGCGCGTCGCCATTGGGGCCGCGGGAGACCTTGTAGGGCACCAGCTTGGTCTCCTCGGAGACCTCGTCGAACCGGCGACCCATGAAGCGCTTGATGGAATAGATGGTGCGCTCGGGGTTCGTGATGGCCTGACGCTTCGCCACCTGGCCGACCAGGCGCTCGCCATCCTTCGTGAACGCGACCACCGAGGGCGTGATGCGGCTGCCTTCCTCGTTGACGATGACCTTGGGCTCGCGACCCTCCATGATCGCCACCACGCTGTTCGTGGTGCCCAGGTCGATCCCAATAATCTTGCCCACGGTTCGTATCCTCCGGAAATGACTGCGTTTTCTTCAAAAGCTCCTGATGTACGCCCAACGTAACCACCCACCCCCGGGTGTCAAACCAGGCAGTGGTGTCGGCTCCTCACGCCTCAAGGTGATGCTCCTGGGTGCGTAGCGCAGTGCGCATGAGGCCGCCTGCCGCGTCACGCCATCGCCACCTTCACGCCACGGGTGCGTAACCCGCTCTACACCCCCGTCACCCCGAGGTAGCAACCGGCCGGCCTTTGGCACAGCAACCAACGTTGCAACCCCCTGGAATGACGTGCCTGCCTGCCTGCTGACGCCCCGCGTCACCCGTTGGCAATGAAAGTGCACAGTACGGCCAGCGTCGATGTCGGGTCCCCCCACCCGCACCTACCCTGGAGCATGTCCCCATGCTGGTTCAGCCCCTGCGCTCTCCGGACCTCCGCCGCGCCCCCTCGGCGGATGTCTCCGTCGAACCCAAGGTCGCGGTGCTGCTCAACGCCAACGCCCGGAAGGTGGACGCCCGGGTGGTGAAGTCCCTGTCGCACGTGGTGCCGGAGCAGGACCTGTTCCTGTCGCGCTCGGAGCTGGACGGGCGCCGCATCGCGCAGACGGTGCTCGAGCGGGGCTACCCGATGGTCTTCACGGGCGGCGGTGACGGGACGTTCATGGGCTTCGTGAACGAGGTGCTCCAGCAGGTGGGTCCGCGAGGCCGCTTCGCCGGCCAGCCGGTGCCCCGCTTCGGCATCCTCAAGCTCGGCACGGGCAACGGCATCGCCAACCACGTCAACGCCTCCGGCACCCGGGGCGACGGCATCCTGAACGACGTGCTGCGCGCCCGCACGGGTGAGGTGCCCGGATTCCGACCCATGGACCTGCTGATGGTGGACGGGCAGCGCGCGCCGTTCGCCGGCCTGGGCGTGGATGGCAAGGTGCTCAACGACTACATCTGGGTGAAGGAGAACCTGGGCAAGGGGCTCTTCAAGAGCGTGCTCACGGGCAGCGGGGGCTACTTCTCCGCGGTGGCGTGCAAGACGGTGCCGCACTACCTGACGAACTCGACCTGGGTGGAGTGCGAGGTCGTCAACGGCCCGTCGAGCGAGGCCTACCGCCTGGGCCCGGATGGCCAGCCCCAGGGTGCGCCACTGGCGCCCGGCGACGTGCTCTTCCGCGGGAAGCTGATGATGGCGGCGGCGGGCACCATGCCCTTCTACGGCTATGGCCTGCGCATGTTCCCCTTCTCGTGCGGCCGTCGCGGATTCATGCAGCTGCGCCTGGGCCAGGTGACGCCCACGCAGGTGCTGGCGAACCTGCCGCGCATGTGGGCCGGCCGCTGGTTCCCGGAGGGTCTGCACGACTTCCATGTCCGCGAGGCCACCATCCGCTTCGCGCGCCCCATGCCCTTCCAGGTCGGCGGCGACGCGGCCGGCTACCGCGACCAGGTCAACCTGTCCGTCGCGCCCGAGTCCATCGAGCTGGTCGACTTCAACGGCGCGCTGAACTAGGCGCCACATCGACAGCTGAAGCGCACGCGCCCTCCCAAGGGGCACGACTCCAACGCACCGCCGCCTTCACGTCGCCCGGGCACCGGGCGATGCAGCCATGTGACGAGGATGCAGCGAGGCGCCCAGGACGGACCGAGGCGCTCCCGGACACGCGGGGTGACGTGAATCAGCCGCGGTCGCGCGAAGCCGGGGGCTTCTCGCCCGGCTCCTTGCGGCGTCCCACCAGGAACGCGTAGCTGACGCTGGCCTTGCCGTTGCTCTCGCGGTGCAGCGCCAGCTCCTCGCGCAGCGACGAGGCCTGGGGGCCCGACGTCGGACGCAGGCTGGCCTCCACCTCGCGGTAATAGTCGTCGAGCTCCGTGTCGTGCAGCGTCTCGGCCGACTCCGGCTCGAACCCGCCCATCTCCAGCGACATGAGCAGCTCACGCGGCAGGAGCAGCGGCGCGCCCAGGCGGCGCTCCCACAGCTCGGCGGCGGCCTTGGGGACCACGCGCCCCACCCTGGCGGGGAAGGTCATCCCCAGCCGCCCGCGCTTGGCGAGCAGCGGCCGCAGGACGGACATCGTCCCCTTCAGCGTGTAGAGCACCCGACCCGGGATGAGGATGGCGTCGAAGGCACCGTCTGGCAGCCCGAGGGAGTCCAGGGCAACGCCCCGGACCTCGATCCGGTCGCCGAGGCCCTGGTTGCGGACCCGCTCCCGGGCGGCGGCGACATGAGACTCGTCCGTGTCGCCGGCCATGACGGTGCAGCCCATCTCCCGGGCCAGGACCAGGGCGGCGCTGGCATCCGGGCCACACCCGAGCACGAGCACCTGCGAGCCCGGCTCCAGCTGGGCCACCTTGGCGAAACGCCGGGTCACGTCGTCCGAGCTGAACGCGCGCCGGGCGTCCGCGGGGTGGTACAGCGGAAAGGGCTCTGCCGGGCTCATGGACTCCTCATATACCCAACCCCGACCGGACTTCCAGAGACGGACGAGAGGGAGCCCCCTCCCGAGCCCCTGGCGTCACAGGTGATAGATGACGCGCGGGTCCTTGTGGAGCAGGTCGTAGATGGCCCGGCGCTGCTCCTCCGACAGCAGGTACACCGACACGCTCAGCGAGACATAGGTGCCCTTGCTGCTGGGCTGCTCGCTGATGGAGTCCGGGGAGATCTCCGTGCCCATGGCCCGGCGGAACAGCTCCCTGACGTGCTCCGCGAAGCCAGGGCCCTGCTTGCCCATCACCTTGAAGGTGTAGACCGAGGGGTACTCGATGAGGGGCTTCTTCTCCCCTTCTTCCGGGGGCGCGTCTCCAGGTCCGTCCTTCTTCATGACACGTCTCTATCGCTTGGGCACCCCAGGTGCCTAGAGCAGGTTGGCGGCGAGCTCGGCCAGGGCGCTGCGCTCACCCTTGGCCATCGAGATGTGCGCGGCGATCTTCTCGCTCTTGAAGCGATTGACCACGTGCACCAGGCCGTTGTTGGTCGAATCCACGTAGGGGTTGTCGATCTGGAACGGGTCCCCCGTGAGGATGATCTTCGTGTTGTCGCCCACGCGGGTGATGATGGTCTTCACCTCGTGGGGCGTGAGGTTCTGCGCCTCGTCCACGATGATGAACTGGTTGGGGATGCTCCGGCCGCGGATGTACGTGAGCGGCTCGATCTCCATCAGCCCCAGGTCCAACAGCTCGTGGTAGCCACGGCCGGCCTTCTTGTCCGCGCGGCTCAAGTTCATCAGGAACTCGACGTTGTCGAAGATGGGCTGCATCCAGGGGTTGAGCTTCTCCTCGACGCTGCCGGGCAGATAGCCGATGTCGCGCCCCAGCGGGAAGATGGGACGGCTCACCAGGAGCTTCTGGTAGAGGTTCTCCTCGGTCACCTTCTGCAGGCCCGCGGCGATGGCGAGCAGCGTCTTGCCCGTGCCCGCCTTGCCGACGATGGTCACCAGCTTGATGTCGTCGTTGAGCAGCAGGTCCAGGCAGAAGGCCTGCTCCATGTTGCGCGGGCGGATGCCCCAGGTGCCTTCCTTGCTCTGGCGCAGGAGCGGCACCAGCCGGTTCTTGAGCCCGTGCAGCCGGCCCATGGCGGTGTGGGACGGGTTCGTCTCGTCCTTGAGCAGCACGAGCTGGTTGGGGAAGAGCGTGTCCACGTCGGGCAGCTCCACCTCGGCGCCGGGCTTGTACATCTGGTCCACCAGCTCCTTGGGGACCAGCCGCTCGGTGAAGCCGGTGTACAGCTCCGTGATTTCGACCCGCTCGGTGTCGTAGTCCTGGGCGATGAGGCCCAGGGCGTCCGCGCGGATGCGCAGGTTGGTGTCCTTGGTGATGAAGACGGCCTGGGTGTCCGGCTCCTGCTCCATCAGGTCGATGGCCACCGCGAGGATGCGGTTGTCCATCAGGTTGCTGTCCGCCATGGACAGCGGCAGCTCACGGTCCGTGAAGGACACCCGCAGCATGCCACCGCGAGGCAGGGGTACGCCCTCCTTCAGCGAGCCCTCCGCGCGGAAACCATCCAGGTAGCGGGCCACGAGGCGGGCGTTGCGGCCCAGTTCGGAGAGGTCGCGCTTGAACTGGTCGATCTCCTCGATGACGTAGATGGGGATGATGACGTTGTTGTCCTCGAAGCCGTAGATGCTGCGCGGATCATGCAGGAGGACGTTCGTGTCGAGGATGAAGTTCTTTCGCATCGTGGGTTCGCGCGACCTTGATGGGTACGGGTGCGACCGCTGGTGACCGTGCGACGTGGCTGTGCCTGACGCTCACTCCAATATACGCAGCGGCTCCCACGGAAGCAGCCGTGTTCGTGCGTGGACGCGGGCTGTTCGAAACCCCACGCCCCGCACCGGTCCTCCCGGCGAAGCGTTCGCCGCGAGGGGACGTGGCCTGGCCGACACTCCGGGGGCGCGCGGCTCAGTGGGCCAGCACGGGGGCGAGCGGATCATACCCGAGCAGCTCCGCCAATCGCTCGGGCGGAGGCCCCGGGGGCATGCGTTGCCAGGGGAAGCGCTGCTGGAGCGCCTCCTCGTCGAGCGTGAGGGGCTGTCGTCCGGTCTGCTCGCGTGCCTCGGCCCAGCGCTTCGCGTCGAACGTGCGGATCAACCGGCGGCTCAGGGGCGCGAGCATGGGCATGGGGGTGAAGGGAACGGGCTGCCCTTCCGCGTCGCGCAGGCAGCCCAGCTCCACGGCCCACGCGAGCAGCCAGCGCGGACGGCCTCTTCCGGCGTCGCGCATGGCGAGGAAGCGGCCCTGGGCGGCGCCGTCCACGAAGAGGAAGCGCCGGTCATAGACGCTGGCGGCGGCGAAGGTGGAGGGCGTGAGGGCCAGCGCCTCCGCGCCGATGCGGCGGGCCATGAGCATGAGCACCTCGAGCAGCTGCGCGGAGAGCGCGAGCCCGGGGTGGCTCTGGCCGGGGAGCGGCGGGCGGTGCCAGTCGAAGGGGCGACCCGGATTCTGGAGCAGGAGCGCGTCCACGTAGAGCAGGGGCGCGGTGGCGAGCGCGTCGCCCAGGCCGACCTCGGCGCCGGTGGCCATGCGCAGGGAGAGGTCGGCGACGGGGGCGTAGAAGCGGCGGCTCCAGAGGATGACGCGGGGGCGGAAGGGGTCCTCGCCCTGGACGCGCAGCTCCACGGGACCCACGCGCTCCTCGGCGCGCTGGATGAGGCCGTAGGCGCGCAGGACGCGCTCGAGGCCCGGGTGGCTGTAGGTGCCGAAGAGCAGGCCGACGCGGGACTTCTGCGAGTCGCCCAGGCCAAGGTCCTCGAGGGAGAGTTCCTCGAGTTCGGGCGCGGCCAGGTCCGCCCCGCTCAGGTGCTGATAGATGCGGCGGAAGCGGGGGTTGATGGGCAGCGTCCGAGGCATGGGGGCGTCCTCACTCAGTCGTAGCGGATGTCGACGATGGACAGCTCGATTTCACCGCGGGGGCGGCGCACCTCCACGGTGTCGCCCACGCCCTTGCGCAGGAGGGCGCGTCCAATGGGGGACTCCACGCTGATGCGACCTCCGGCGGCGTCGATCTCGTCGGACCCAACAATCTGGTACGTGGTGCGCTGGCCGTCCTCGTCCTCCAGGGTGACGGTGGCGCCGAAGTAGACGTGTGCACGGTCGGTCTGTTCAGCAGGCGTGACGATGGTGGCGGTGTCCAGGCGGCGCTGGAGGAAGCGGATGCGGCGGTCGATTTCGCGCAGGCGCTTCTTGCCGTAGATGTATTCGGCGTTCTCGGAGCGGTCGCCCTGGGCGGCAGCGGCGGAGACCTCGGCGGTGACCTTGGGGCGCTCCTCGTTGAGCAGGCGGATGAGCTCCCGGTGCATCCGCTCGGCGCCCGAGCGGGTGAGGTAGCGACGGAACGGAGCCTTCTCCTCGCCGTCCTCGGCCTCCAGGTCATCGTGCTCATCTGGGGAGAGGTCCTGGGACATGGGACTTGTATACCGCCGATGGCTGACGGAGGTGGGGGCCGAGGGGACGGGTGTGCCCGAAGTGACGAGCGCGCCACTGTCAGGATGCCGGACGTGCGCTCGCCAGTGGAAAGCGCGAAGGAGTGCTGGTAGGAAGCGCCTGCCTCCGGGGCCCAGGAGGGTTGCCCGAGGATTTTGGACAAAAGAATAGTGCGAGTCGCTAGCTCAGATGGTAGAGCACCGGCCTTTTAAGCCGAGGGTCGGGGGTTCGATCCCCCCGCGACTCATGCAGTGACGACGTCCCCGTCGTCTAGAGGCCCAGGACGCTGGCCTTTCAAGCCGGTAACACGGGTTCGAATCCCGTCGGGGACATGTAAAAACGCGGGGTTGGACGGTGCGAACTGTCCAACCCCGTTCGTTTTTGGCCGCTGAATGGCGTTACTGCGGCGTTACGCCAGCCCGCGTAACGACACGAGCGTCCCTAGGGAAGCTCGACGAGCGGGAGCTGACTCAGGTCACTGCTCGTCGAACTTCAGGTTGCCGGCCCTCCACTCAGAGAGCGTCATCTCTGCATCGAGCCTCGTGACACCCGGAGGCCCGCTTGCGAGGCGCTCCAGTTCGGCGGCGGCCAGTTCGGGAGCAAACTCCAAGACGTGTGACGCAGCCCAGCCGCGAACTGCCGGGTTGCCGCTCTGGAGCAACTCCGTAAGCGTCGACCGTCCTTCATCCCCCCTGCGCCTGAGTTCTCGCCACGCCGTGGTGATCCGCTTGTACTGAGCGTTTGCGGTTCGGTGGTTACCAGAGACCGACGCCTGCCCGTGCAGACTCGCAGCGTCCTCGTACAACGCCTTCAGCTCCTGAATTGAAGCCCTGCTCAGCGATTCCTGCTTCACCGAATGCCCCCGTAGTCACGAAGAACCTTCAGTCCGAACTCTCGTTGGCTTGCGAAGGGCTGAGTACCGAAGGACGAACACTGCTCCAATCCATTGCATCTACCGCGGCAGCACTTGACCTGCCGTTCGTCACGGTCGACCTCGCGCTGCGCGCGGACGGAGTCTGGCGTATCGTCGAGTTGGGAGACGGCCAGGTCAGCGATCGCCCGAAGAGCACATCGCCAGCTACGTTCATCGCGGCAATCGCAGACGCACTCGGGGACTGAACCGGAGGTTCAGTCCTTTTCCAACGTCCGGAACACCGCGGGCAACTCCTGCTCACCCAGTCCCGCACCGAGGGCTCGCCGGTAGTTCTCTAGCAACTCCCGCGGGAAGCGGGTGCTGATGCGCGCATCGCTGCTCAGCCGGACGATGTGTTCGAGGGCTGAGACATGGGTATTCAGACTGCACTGGTCGCCCGTGAAGTCATTGCGCTCGACCATTCCCTGCGCGGCGTCGGCGGTGACAGAAATCAATCCGAGGAAGGAGCTCTTCTGGGCGAAGAACTCCTTCGGGTCCAACCCCTCCGCCTTGCACATGGCCGCGGCGTGGAGGACCGCCAGCGTGCCGCCGTAATACGCCTCGAGGATCGCGCAGTCGAGCGTCGCGGCGGAACCGATCTTCTCGTCGACGTACACGGCGTTCTTCGCAATCGCGTGGAGCGTCCCAATGTGTCGCTCGAAGACGGCTTTCGAGCCGGCATAGAAGACCGTGGCGTACTCCGTGGCCACGAACGCGGGATACGCGAGGATCGCCGCATCCAGATAGTCCACACCATGAGCGCTCGCCCACTCCAAGCCACTGCGCGCATCCGCCGGCGACCCACTGGTGAGCTGCACGAGCGTCTTCCCCGCGAGCGCCGCTGAGACGCCCGGTGAGGAGAACAGCTCGGCGCAGGCCGCGTAGTTCGACAGTGAGACGACGACGAGCTCACGGCCCGCGACCGCCTCCCCCAGCTTCTCGAACGCCACCGTTCCACGGCCCACCGCTTGCGCCTTGGCGTGGGTCCTGTTCCAAACCGCCACCTCGTGCCCCGCGGCGGCGAACGCTCGCGCCAGCGCGGTTCCCATGAGGCCACTGCCAATCACCGTCAGCTTCGTCGGACGCGTCGATGTCATCTGTCATCCCCAGGTGTGTCGTTCAAGCGCCGCACATGGAAGCGGTGCGGCGCGAGTAGACCACAAACCCGGGGTATTCAGACGCGGGCCGGCCGCCCATCACGCGGCCCGGCGCTGCGGCGCACGTGACTGCTGGATGGCATCCAGCAGGCTCCGACTCGTCTCACGATAATCGAAGGAGCGCACGGCACGCTCACGCGCCGCACGGGACATCCGCTCACGCAGCGCCGTGTCCTTCCCGAGCCGGAGGAAGGCCTTCGCCAACCCCTCCTCGTCCCCCTGCCCCACCAGCAGCCCATCCGTCCCATCGGAAATCATGTCTGGCGTACCCCCGATGATGGAACAGACCGCGGGGACACCACACGCCATCGCCTCCATCACGGCGACGGGCGAAGCCTCTCCAAGCCCCGTGCTGGACAGCACGAAGGCATCCGCGCCGTGCAGCAGCTCGATGACGGCCGCCTCACTCAGCGGCCCCACCATGTCCACGTGCGCCTGCAATCCGAAACGGGCGATGGCCTGACGGATCTCCTCCTCGTGAGGCCCTCGCCCGCCCAAGGTCAGGTGCGCACGCAGGCCCCGGTCCAACGCCTTGCGCAGGCCCGCGAAGGTATGCACGTGCCCCTTGCAGAGATTGAGTCGTCCAATCGAAGCCAGGTGCAGTCCCCGAGGAGACTCCGCGCGCTTCGCCGGAGGGCGGAAGCGGTCCGTGTCCACCCCCATCCACAGGGTATACGTCCGCTCGGGAGGAAGCCCCACGGACTCGATGAGCTCGCGCTGCATGGGGCGCGCGGCGGCTGCCACGAACGTGGCATCCCAGGCCTTCGCGGCATGGTCCGTCCCATACACCGGCAGATCCCCATGCAGATGGAAGCTGTAGCGCGGCCCTCCCAGGATCCGGCAGAGCGCGAGCACATGCGCGGCATCCGCTGCCGAGTGGCCATGCACGTGGTCCAGCTTCCGCTCCCGCGCGTGGTGCAGGAAGTCCACCGCGCATGCGAGCATCCCCAACGCACGCGCCTTCTGCTTCACCCCCACCGAGAGCTTGGAGACGTACGCGAGCGCCTGGGCCATGCCCGGGAAGTCTCTTGGAGAGACCAGCGCCGAAGAGAGCCTGGGCGGAAAGAGATACGTGGTCTCGGCGGCCGCGCGCGAGGCCCACTCGTGGGGGCAGTCCTCCACCGGGCGCCGCGTCGAGAAGACATGCACCTCCACGCCCATGGCGCGCAGGGCGGTGATCTCCCGCCAGAAGAAGGCATGGGTCTGCGTGGGGAACTCCGGGATGAGCATTCCCAGACGGAAAGGGGCGGCGGTCATGGCCTGTGTTCTATCCAAACGACTGCGGGCGATGGGCCACCCTAGCCCGGCAGACTGAGAGAGGTAAGAAAGTGAGCACTGCAATCCAACATCAGGCGGACATCCCTTTCACTCGCAACTTTCAGGGCGAGTCCCATGCGACCCACTGGCCACGCAATCACTCGACACGCAAAGCTACACTGTACCTCGAACGTCATTCCCGGGGAGGAACCATGCGAATCGCAGGAGTGCTTCTTTCAGGTGTACTTGCTGGCTGTGGGGCAGCCGTCCTCGACGAGGAGAACGAAGCCCTCGCATCTCGTGAAGACGCCCTTCCTTGGTGCGACAACAACAGTTACAGCTACCACTATTACAGCGACGACACGTACCGCGTACTCGTCGGCTATGAGATCTGCACCTGCTTCGCTCCCATGCGGTGGGGCGGAAGAGCGACGGCATTCATCAAAGTCATATCTGAGGGATTCTGCGAGGATCCGCCGGAGAACCCTTGGCCCATGTACAGCGAGCCTGCTCCCTCGCAGCAGCCATGACCTGAAGGACACCCAGGAGTATCTCCCCGCCTTTTTGTTGGGCTCTCGAAACCAATGATGGCGTCACCGCCAACAGAGGAGGACTGAATGAAGAGCATCAGCGCATGCTCGCGACGGCAGTGGCCTCCCTCTTCCCCGTGACTTGTGGCCCCGCCCCCCCAAGAGGACACCCGGCCGGAGGTGCCGGAGTCCCCCACCGGGGGAACAGCCACAGCGCCATGGCGGACGTCATCGAGTGCGGCATCAGCGACTGCCCGAGCGGTCGCTGCTTCGTGAGCGAGTACGCCTACTCCCGTCAGTGTGGCACGGGGAACCCCAGCCAGACCCGCTGCGAGCGAATCGAGTGGCCCCCATCCCAGCCGAGGACGCGTAAAAGCCCAGCTCCCCACCAGGGAACTGGGCTTCATCCTTCACCGTGGCGACCCGGTCGCCCGACGCACGCCTCAGGACTGGTGGAAGACCTTCGAGAAGAAGTTCTCCATGCGGGACTTCTCGGGCTCCAGGGTGTTGGCGGGCGAGGCCACGCTCGTGCCCAACCCGGCGGCCGGACGCAGACCCGACGCGATGCCCGGCTTGATGTGGTGACGCAGGTCCACCGCCACGTCCGTCTTCAGGTGCGTACCCACGCCCGCCGCGGCATTCACATCCGCCGACTGCTTGAAGAAGCCATTCTCCAACCCAATCTTGCCGCCCGCCTGCGCCGCCGCGCCCGCCACCACGCCGCCCGTGACAGAGCCGTGCAGCCGGCCCAGGTGCCCGCCCGCCGTGCCGTACGCACCCGCCGTGGCCGCCGCGCCCACCTGACCGGAGAGCATCGCCGTAGCCGTCCTCGGGTCCAGGCTCGCCACACCCTCGGCGTACGCCGTCGCCGACGCCTTCGCCTCGCCCTTCACGTAGCCACCCACGTGCCGGTTGAAGTCGTGGCTCGCGCTCGCCGTCACGCCCACGCCTGTCTCCGCCTTGCCCGTCAGCGCCGCCGTGTACGCGTGGTTGTGCCGGTCGTACGACAGCCCCGCCTGCCCCTGCGCCTTGAAGCTGTTTGCCTCACCGGTGATCTGACCACTCGTCACGCCGAACCGGCCCGCGTGCGTCTTCTGCAGCTCGAACGCCGCGTTGGGCCCGTTCACCTCGGCCTGCGCCGAGTAGTGGTGCACGCCCGGAGCGTCGTACCGCGTGGTCGAGGCCTGCACCGAGCCCGTGCCACCACTCAGCGAACCCCCACCGAAGGTGTCCTTCTGGAACGTCTTGCCAGGCCGGTCCACGAGCATGTTCGGCTGGGCGCCCGCCGGAGCCGTGAGCTTGTTGTCGCCGCCGCTCACCATGATGTCCGAGGCCTGGCCCGTGGTCTTCTCGAAGGGGCTGTACGACGGCTGGCCCTCCACCATGCCCGGGTGCTTCAGCGGCCTGGGCTCCACCGCGGGCTGCGCACCCGGCGTCGGCTTCGTCGCCACGGGCTTCGTCACCTGCGAGGACGGCGCCGAGGACGGCAGCGTGTTCGCCCGCCCCAAGGGCTTCGGCTGGGACACCTTCGGGGTGGACGAGGACGGCAGCGTGTTGGAGCGGGTCAGCTTCTTACCGATGCGGGGGGACATGGGAGGCTCCTTCGAAGTGCGGCGGATGGGTCGTTCCTGCGATGCCCCTCCCCACTGCACCCCACATGCCATGCCCGTGTCGCCCCAAGCGGACGCACTGCCCTCCTGATTTCAATCAGTTGGCGAGCACCCTCTCCCGGGTCTCCCCGCGTCGCCTGATGACGGCAGTCATCAGCCCCCTGACAGCCGTCATCGTCCTGCCCGTCGACGTGAGCCCTCGGGCTACTCGGCGCAGTCCCTGTCGTAGTTCAGCTCCCGCTTCTCGATGACCTTGTCCTCCTCGACCAGCTTCTGCCCGTCCCACTTCACGACGGTGCGCGTGGTGTCGCTCGGCAGGAAGTTGCACGCGGCCCCCGCCGCGTAGGTGCAACGCCGGGTCACCACGAAGGCCGTCTTGCGGGAGGGCTCCAGCGTCGTGTCGCAGCCCTCCATCCCCATGCCCGTCGGGGAGTGCTCGTCCTCCATGCTCACCTTGCCCAGGTACTTGCCCGCCGCGTCGCGCGCCACCACGTCCAGCCACAGCACCACCTGCCCATCCCCCAACGACACCGGAGGCTTCGGCCGGGAGACGACGCGCGTCAGCGTCACGCCACTCAGCCCCACCTTCAACATCGCCGGCTCATGGACCACGCGCTCGCCCCCCGCCTCCTTCCACTTCGGACACGCGGACACCGCCTGCGTCACCGGCCGCTCGTAGATGAACGGGTAATACGCCTTCAACAAGCGGAGCTGCACCGCGGACTCGTCACTCCGACAGAACCCCAGCAACACGACCTCGAAACCCGGGTTGAGCCCCGGCACCGAGCCGCTCGACACCGTCTTCGGAAAACCCTCCGCCAACACGAGCGCCTTCGCGACCAGCTCCCGCTCCGACTCCCACTTCGCCACGGACGCCTTCGCGGCCTCCGCGTCCTTGCCGCCTCCCCAGATGACCGCCACGTACTCCCCACCCTGCCCCTCCGGCGCTGGCGTGGATGCGACAACGGAGGTCGCGGAGAGCAGCACGAACGGGACAACGTATCGCATGGAGTTCCCCCTTCACACGAGGGCCATCCCCTCGCTCACGCCCGAGCCTACTCCACGGCACTGGAAACACGCTGACACAAAGAGTCCGTCAGACTTCACAAGTACCAGAGTCACTGTGGCCCGAATCAATCGCCATCAAAGCCTGACCGGGACGACGAACGAACGCGCCCGGGAGACGTGTGCCATCCGGCACGCGGAAGTCGAGAGGAGACACCGTGATGAGTCATCGAACGATTCGGAGCATTTTTGTCGCCAGCGCTCTGGCACTGGCCGGCTGCGACGGAGTGGATGCGAAGGAGGAGAAGGCGGACGCAAGTCTGTCGGCGCAGGAGCAGGGGCTGACGTGCACCAGCCTCATCCCCGTGATGTCGGGGAACAACATCCCGTCGGGCATCGCATCTGCCTCCAGCATGTATGACCCCAGCTATCAGCCATGGCTCGGGTTCGACAACGCGGCGAGCTTCTGGCTATCGACCCAGGGACAGACACCCGCGTGGCTGGCCTATGAGTTTCCGAGCACCTCCCAGCTGGTGCAGCGATATGCCGTCACCTACGGCAACGGCACCATCACCACCCGCGCCCCGAAGAACTGGACGCTGGAGGGGTGGACCGGCAGCGCCTGGACGGTGATGGACACCCGAACCAACCAGACGGGCTGGGCCGGCCACGAGCGCCGCGAGTTCGCCGTCAGCTCCCCCGGCGCGTACAAGAAGTATCGAATCAGCGTGACGGATGACAATGACAGCCGCGCGGGCAACGTCGTGGTCTCCATCTCACGTCTGGAGCTCTACAATTGTCAGCCCTACCCCATGACGTCCTCGCTGTGGACCCGGACCACCGGAGGCACGGGGGGATTCAGTCGCATCCATGACCTCGCGGGAGACCCGGCGGGGCGCACCTACGCCACGGGGATGACCTCGGTGGGCCTGTCGGGCCAGCCCGCGGTGGGCCAGATGGATGCCTTCCTCTCGGCGCGAGACTGGAATGGCAACCTGCTGTTCCACAAGCAGATCGGCGCAGCGGGCAACATCGCCCTGGGCTACGGCGTGGCGCGCAACCGCAGCTTCGAGGAGATCTACGTCGCGGGCTGGACCTCGGGATCACTGGACGGCAACCCGTCCATTCCAGGGTCGAGCGCGTTCCTGATGCGCTATCGCTACACGGGCGTCCATGGTTGGACGCGCCAGATTGGCGTCGCGAATGCCCAGACGGAGGGCTACGGCGTGGCGGTGGATGCCAATGACAATGCCTTCCTGGTGGGCCTGACGAACGGTGGCCTGGATGGGAACACGCGCATCGGCAGCTATGACGCCTTCGTGGTGAAGTACGGCCCCGACGGCACCAGGCTGTGGACGCGACAGCTGGGCGTTGCCGGCAAGACGACCCATGGTCGCCGTGCCGCCGCGGATGACCTCGGCAATGTCTACGTGTCCGGCTGGACGGACGGCAACCTGGATGGAAACACCCTCACGGGCCCCCAGGACGCCTTCATCACCAAGTACGACGCCGACGGCGTGAAGCAGTGGACCCGGCTTGCGGGTGCGCCCGGAACGGCGGCCTACCTGTACGCGTCGCAGGTCGATGCGACGGGCAACGTGTATCTCGCGGGCTACTCGGGTGGCGGCATGGATGGCGTGCCCAACGTCACCCCGCAGATCGACGTGTTCGTGGCCCGCTTCAGCCCCTCGGGCGTGAAGCAGTGGGTGTGGGAGCTCGACTCGGGCTCCGGCTCCTTCGCGATGGGGCTCTACGTCGACGCGAGCGGCATCTACGCGACGGGCGGCGGCGTGGCGGACATCACGCAGGTGACGGACACCAGCGGAGGCAAGGTCCACAACTACGTGGCGAAGCTGGACCACACCGGCAACCTGCAGTGGGTCATCCAGCAGGAGACCGCGGCCATCAACGGCGTGGCCAAGGACGTGCGCAGCATGGGTGTCGTCGTGGACGGGACAGGCAACCTCTACGTCGGCGGCTACGTGGACGGTCACTACCAGGGCAACACCATCCTGGGGACCCCAGACACGTTCCTGTCCAAGATCGCCAGGCCGCTCTGAGCCACCCATCCGGGCGTGACACGAAGCGCGTGTGTCAGGCCCACCCAGGCTCTGCCTGAAGAGCCGACGCCCGCGGCGGACACCTCCGCGGGCGTCGGAGTGCCGATTGAATCGGGATGCTTCCTGGCGGTCGTACCGAGACAGCCATGAGGCATCAGCGTGTCTTGGAATAGTCCTCGAGGAGCTGGCGCACCCTGGCGGCCTCGGGGTGGGCGGGATAGCGCTTCACGAACGTCCGGTAACGCTCGCGGGCGCCCTCCATCCGGTTGAGACGTGCCTGCATGGCGCCGGAGAGGAGCAGACAGCTCGCCTGCTCCGGCACGTTGGAGAGGCAGTCCTCGGCGAGCAGGAAGGCATCGTGGGTCTTCCCCGCGCGCGACAGCCGCTGGGCCTCGGCGTACAGCCGGGCCGCCTCGTCGTCGGGAGTCGAGGACGCGGCGGGGCTCGGGCTCCTGGGCCGTCGCGCATCCGCCGAGCTCACCCGCACCTCGACCTCACCTTCGTTGTCCGAGACATCGTCGTCGAGCAGACCGCAGCGCAGCCCCTGGATGCCTCGGACCTTCACCTCGCGCGTCCCCGACAGGAAGAAGCGCACGGGCTGCATCCGGATGGGGTCGCCGTACCGGTCCAGCTTCGGCAGGGCGTTGCTCGGGGACCACTCGACGCAGGCGGCGTGGTTCGCGGGCCCCAGCGGGCGGCCCCTCGGGAAGACGCCCTCGCCCACGGGAGCCAGGGACACGGTGTACGTCTGCCGGGCGTCCAGCCCCCGGAGCAGGAAGCCCTGGGCGGTGGACACCCGCATGGGCTCCGGATGGAAGATGAAGCGCCGCTCGGAGCGCTCGTGGGGATCGCGCAGGGACACGTTCTGCGGGCTGAGGTCGTCCTTGATGGGCTCCCCGAGCGTGAACAGGGCGACGGACCGGATGCCCTTGAGCGCCAGCGGACGCCGCGGAACGACGCCCTGACGCTGGGCGACGGGGACGGCATCTCCGGCGAGCAGATAGAAGATGGGCTGCTCGGCATACACAGCCGGCTCCAGGACCGCGCGCGGCGGGCTCCGGGCCGAGAAGCCCGGCTCCCAGAGGGAGTACGTGGCGGACGGGGACAGGTGGAAGAAGGCCACCATCTCCCCCGGCACGCGGAAGACATGTCGACGGGAGTCCAGGCGGATGGAGGTCGCGTCGGGATGGTCGGCGACGGACTCGGCCTCCGCCACGGGGACACCCTGGACCTCGGAGGTCGAGTCCGATGTCCCCAGCGCGCTGCCGCTCCCGGCCAGGACCTCCGGGCCTCCTTCCCCCAAGGGCTCCAGGGGCCCCGGCGGCGGGGGCGGCGCGGGAGGAGGCCCGTCATCGAGCACCCAGGGCAGCAGGGCCAGCGTGAGCATCGCCACCAGTCCTCCGGCGGCGAGGAGCCCCCAGCGCCAGGACCGGCTCGGCGGCTCCTGGGGAGCGGACGGAGGCGGCTCGGGGTTGGCCTGGCCTCTCCCGGGCAGCGGCGTCGTGGGCACGACGTCCTGGAGAACGCGGGTCGACTTCGTGGGCGCGCGCGTCGGAGCGTGCTCGGTGCCTCGCCACGCGCTCAGCTCCTCGACGAACGAGGCCGGCACCGCGAGGTCCCTTCCCTGCTGCAGCAGGTCCTCGCGGAACAGCTCGCGGACCAGGTACGCCAGGTTGGACATCCCGAAGCGGGGCGCGAAGGAATGGAGGAATCCGGCCAGCGCGTCGCCGAAGGCGTTCGCCGACTCGTAGCGGAACCGGGTGTCCACGGCCAGCGCCCGCATGACAATCTCATTCAGCGCGTTCGGCAGCTCCTTGCGCACCTCTCGCGGCGAGGGGAACTCGCCGTGCGCCAGCTTCGACATGACCAGGGCCTCCGAGCCGGAGACCGGAGCCTGACCGCAGAGCATCTCGTACAGCACCAGGCCCGTGGCCCAGACATCCGTGCGCGCATCCACCTCCTGGCCCCGGGCCTGCTCGGGAGAGAAGTAGAGGTACTTCCCCCGGACGATGCCCGGCTCGGTGTGGAAGCTGCGCAGCATGCGCGCCTTGGCGATGCCGAAGTCGACGATCTTGACCTGTCCCTCGTAGCTGATGAGGACATTGTCGGGGGAGATGTCGCGGTGGACGATGTGCAGGGGCACGCCCTGGTCGTCCGTGCGCGAGTGCGCGTAGTGCAGCCCGCGGCACATCTCCATCGCGATGTACGTGGCCAGCGGGATGGGCATCGACGCGAGGCCCGTCTTCGCCGCGCGTCTCAACACGCGGTGCAGCGGCTGGCCATCCACCAGCTCCATGGCCAGGAAGTACTGGCCATCCATCCGACCGAAGTCGAAGACCTGCGCGATGTTCCCGTGGGACAGCGTGGCGGAGATGCGCGCCTCGCTGATGAACATCGCGATGAAGGCCTCGTCGTTCGCGTGCTCCGGGAGCACCTTCTTGATGAGGACGGGCTTGGTGACTCCGGCGGCGCCCACCAGCCGCGCGCGCCACGTCTCCGCCATGCCTCCCCTGCCGAGTTGGGCGAGGAGCTCATAACGTCCGAGGCTCTGCTGCGGCTCCTGGGTCATCGGGCAACCCGTCCTGGACGCTCGAGGCGCATCGAAGTGGCACTTCGCGGGCCACACGATGTCTGTTTGCGGGGCGTCTGGGTAGGGGGATGGCGGCAATCCCAGGTGTGGCACCCACGCCCACCCGCACGACAGACACCCCCAACGGCACACATCGCGCCCGGCGCGGCGCAATGGCAGTCAATGGAGGGCGTCCGACCGCATCACACCGGCGCCCGCCCAGGATGGCGGGCACCGGCGGAACCACGCGTCGCTCGAGCCCTCACGGGAGCGCCCGAGCGGCGCGGCGAATCACTCCGAGTAGGAGTAGTTGTAGACGAGCTGCCAGTTGCGGTTGTAGCGGCGGGTCACGGTGAACCAGCCGCTGTGGCAGCTGCCCGTGTTGCTGGCGGAGTAGCCGTAGACGAAGCCGTTGTTCACGCGCGCCACGAGCTCAGGGGAGCCGGGGTTCTCGCAGGGCTGGGTGACGCGGACGGACTGGTACGCGGCCTCGGCATTGACCTGCTCCTGGCCCTCGAAGTCATAGATGGAGTGGACCCGGACGGCGGTGAAGCCACCCAGCTGGGCGCCCTGCGTCGCGGTGGGCTGCGCGAGGAACGCGTTGAGGCTGGCCAGGGCCGCGGCCTCGTTGGTGATGGAGCCGACGACGCGGTGCACGGCGCCGTTCGAGTCGGACAGCGCGGCGCGGATGGAGGCGATGCCGGCGGAGCCCTGGTAGACGGACGTGTCGCCCCACGTGAAGCTCAGGGCGGAGCCGGCCGTGTACCCGCTCAGCGCGCAGCTGCCGTTGGCGGCCGCGGGCGCCACCAGGATGACCTTGCGCAGGCGGTGCTCGGGGTTCAGGAGGGCAACACACTCGTTGCCCGCGACGCCGTCATAGTTGCCGGCGGGCAGCACGGCCTCGACGATGTTGTAGACGCGGAAGTTGGGGTCCGTGGCCTCCTGCTCCTGGGTGGCCTGGACGGGCTCGGGCGTCGGCTCCGCCTCGGGACCGAGGCAACCAACGATGAAGGACGACGCAAGGACGAGGGAAGACAGCCGAAGGGAAGTGCGCATGGGCGCGCTTCCTATCATGCGGGGGTCGATTGATCCCGCATATTCATGATTTGTTGCAAGGACGATACATGCGGAAAGGGCTGCTCTCACTGGACCTCCGCTCTCTACGGGCTACGCAGATCCAGGACTTTTTTTCATGTGCCTGTGAAAACAAAACGACCCCGCCAGCAAAGGCAGGGCCATCTTGCTCCCAATCACATCACTCTCGCGCTGAGCGTGAAGGCAATCCGCTCAGGGCAACCTGAAGACTCGCAGGTTCTCCTCGCCCTTGCGCACATAGACGAGGGCGTCGTGCGTGGCCTGGTAGAAGAAGCGGTTCTTGACCAGGTCATGCCAGCCGCCGAAGGCGCCCGCCTCCCACTGGGGGGCCTCGCGCAGGGTGCGGGCCTCGGCGTCGACCTCGTAGGTGCGGTATTCGAAGGAGCCGTCCCCGTCGCGGTCATACCGGAACGCGGCGATGTAGCGATTGAGCGGCGGCACGTGGGTGAAGATCATGCCCTCGAAGTATTCGGGATAGCAGCGCGCCCGCACAAGGTCGCTCCGCAGTGGAATGTCGTTCCACTTCGTCGTGTCCAGGTCGTAGGTGATCAACCGCGGCATCTGCACGTGCGGCTCCTCGTGTCCCGGCGCGGGGAAGCTCACGAGGACGCGGCCCACGCGGGCCATCTGCGCGAAGTGCCAGGCGGGAGGCGTGACGACCTCCCACTTCCAGGACGTGTCCTCGGGGCCGAAGGACCACCACTGCGAATAGTTGTAGTTCTCCGTGGGGCCGAACATGTAGCGCCCGCGCACCTCGTCCCAGAACGTCCAGCCGGCGGCGCCGCCGTAGCCCTTCGAGCCGTCATACGAGGCCCCCGGCGTGTTGAACGGATTGTGGCGCGTCCAGGTGCGAGTCTTCAGGCTGTAGCGCCACATGCGCCGGACGCCGGTGGCCACCTCGTCGAGGTCCGGGTTGTAGACGAGCCCGTTGTACGTGTGGCGCGCGGTGGGGTTGCGCGTCGACGCGGCGGGGCGGTCCGGGTCGAAGAACTCGTCCGAATGGACGTCGCTGTCCGGATGCGCCTTGGCGTACGCCTCCGCGGGGGGATAGCCGCTGTAGGTGTTGCCCCAGGGGACGTTCGTCCAGTTCGCGGAGTTGTCCGGCAGCTGCTCGATGCTCCAGCGCATCCGCGCCATGTCGAAGCGATAGAGGCCGTTGTTGGAGCTGTCGGCGTGGCCACCGCCGAAGGCCCACCACCGCGCCCTCGGCGCATCCAGCGCGATGCCGGAGTACGCGTTGATGACACCGGCGATGCCCTGCGAGCCCAGGTCGCTGAAGCCCGGGAGCGCGGCCTTGACCTCCGCGTCGAGCGTGGTGAGCGGCGTCCCCGCGACTTCAATCCAGCGTCCCTTGGGCACCAGCGCCCAGGAGGCCTCGTTCACCAGACCCGTCGAGTCACGCCCCGGCGTCCACACGTCCCCCGAGATGGAGCCCGTCTCCGGCCCGCTTCCCCAGGTGAACGGAGGCAGCGGGCCGGGTCCACCATCCGGCGTGGACGCGCCACCGTCGGAGCCGGACGAACCCGCGTCGGGGTTGCCTCCCGCGTCGGAGCCCGTGCCGCCGTCAGCGCTCGTGCCCGCGTCGGGCTTGGGGTTCCCGTCGACCGGGTCATCGGAGGAGCAGGCCGTGAGCACACTCGCGACACCGAGCGCGAGGCAGAGAACCCAAGGTGACGAACGTCGGCCCGGCCGGACGGCTCGCATGCTCCACTCCTCGACAAGATGACTGTGCGCACACGCGTCGTGTGTTCGCGTCCCCAAGGCAAGTGACATGCCATGGGCGCTCGCACGGAGTCACCTGGGAGCAGCTGCCGCCGTCACTGTTGCATCCGCGTGGATTCAGGGGGGACCACCCCACATCATGTGGCCCACCTGCCCCACACCGCGCGGCGAGCGACTGTCGCTCGCGCGGCCTGGCTCGGCGCTCAGCGCTTCGTTCGAGCCTTGCCCGTGCCGCGAGGCTTGCTCGCGGACGCGGCCTTCTTGCCCTTCTTCGCGGCGGCCTTCGTCGGAGCCCGCGCCGTCCTGGACTTCGCGGGCACGACCTTGGACTTCGCCGGCTTCGACCTGGGCGCGGTGACCTTGACCTTCGCGGGCTTCGACCTGGGCGTCGTGGACTTGGCCGCTTTCGCCTTGGGCGCCTTCTTCGCGGCCACGGGCTTCTTCGCGGACTTCTTCGTGGCCGCGGGCCTGGTGGCCGTCTTCCGTGTGCTCGGGGCGGAGGACTCGCGCTTCGGCTTCGCACGCGGGGAGCGCTTCTTCGCGGGGGCCTCTCCCACGACCTCCGCGTCCATCACGTCCGCCGGACGGACCCGCGAAGCAGGCGGCGTCACCGGACGGGAGACCGCTTCCGGAGCGGTCGTCACCACGGGCTCCGCGGTCAACACCACCCCTGGCGTCGCACGAGCCGACGGCTCCACGTGCGTCGTCACGTCGCGCGACTCACGGGCCGCCGGCGGCTTCGCGGGAGGCTCGGCGGGAACGGAGGGCTGCCAGTTCTCTGGCGAGAACGCGGCATCCGTCTCCTCGCGAGGCTTCGGCGGCTCGAACTTCGGCGGCGGCCGGTGGTGGAAGCGCGTGTCCTTCGAGGCGGGCTTCCCGCCGTGACCGTGCTTCTGCGGCGCGTGCGGACGCCCGCCCTTGGCACCATGGGTACCGCCGCCACGCTGCCCCTGCGCGGCCAGGGCGCGGAGCCGGTCGAATCCGGGATGCGGCGAGCCACCCGTCGCCTCGGGAGCGGAGGGGGCCTCCAACGTCTTCACGGCGGAGGACTCCTGCTCCACGGACTGCGCACCTCGCACCTCGGCACCCTGCTGCTCGGGGCGCACGAAGACCCGACGCTTCTCACCGTGGCCCTCCCGCTCGGGACGACCTTCGCGGGGCTTGTTCGCCGACTCGTCGCGCCAGGGCTGCTTGAACTTCTCCTCGCCCCGCGCGGGCTCCTCGCGGCGCCCTTCCCGCACGAACCGGCCGCGGGGACTCGAGGGCTCCTCGCGCGCGGCCCAGCCTCGGGCGGAGCCCTGTTTCTTCTCCTCGCGCTCCCAGCGTCCCGGCCGCTCGGCCCGGTGCTTGCCATGCGCGACCTGCTCGCGGCGCTCGGGACGACGGTGCGAGAACGCTCCGCCCTCACGGCGCGCCAGCGGCGCCTCGCCGTCGAACTGGAGCGCCTCGAAGTCGATCTTCCGCGCCGTCGGGTTCGCCGACAGCAACCGCACGCGCAGCTTCTGGCCCACGCGGACGCGGCGCCCGTTCGGATACACCAGCGCGTGCGTCTGCTTGTCCAGCTTCGAGCCCGGCCCCAGCGTCTCCGCCTTCACCAGGCCTTCGACGTGCACCTCGTCCAGCTCGACGAAGAAGCCGAAGTCGGTGATGGCCGCGATGGTGGCCGCGAACTCCTCGCCGACGCGGTCCTTCATCATCAGGGCCGCGTAGAACGAGACCACCTCGCGCTCCACCTGCATGGCCGCGCGCTCGCGATCCGAGCACTGCATCGCCATGTCCTCGAGCTTCTCCTCCTCGCGCTCGAGCATGGCCTGCGACGGCTTGCGGCCTGCCCTCGCCCAGTGGGCCTTGAGCAGCCGGTGCACCAGCAGGTCCGGGTAGCGACGGATGGGCGAGGTGAAGTGCAGGTAGTGCTCGGCCGCGAGCCCGTAGTGCCCCACCTTCGAGGCCGTGTACACGGCCTGCATCATCGAGCGCAGCAGCAGCTGGTTCAGCGCCCGCTGCTCCGGGTGGCCCGCCAGCTGGCTGATGAACGCGTCCAGCTCCTTCGACGACACCCCGTCCTCGAAGCGCAGCTTGAAGCCATACGCCTGTGCCAGCGCCGCGAAGGCCGCCAGCTTCTCCTCGTCCGGCTCGCCGTGGAACCGGTACACCGTGGGCAGGCCCTCGTCCTGGAAGAAGCGCGCCACCGCCTCGTTCGCGGCGAGCATGCACTCCTCGATGAGCCGGTGGCTGTCCTTGCGCTCGCGCTTGTCCATGCGCTCGGGCAGGCCGTCCTTGCCCACGACGACCTTGTGCTCGGGCAGGTCGAAGTCGATGGCGCCGCGCTCCTTGCGCATCTTCATCAGCGCCCGCGCCAGCGACATCATCCGCTCGAAGTGCGGCTTGAAGGCGTTGCGGTGCGGCACGTCCTTGCCATCGAGGACGTCCTGCACCTCGTTGTACGTGCACCGAGCCTGGCTGCGCATCACCGCCGGGTACAGCGTGGACGAGCGCCGCTGGCCCTGGGTGTCGAACGTCATGTCCGCCACCATGCACAGCCGGTCCTCGTCCGGACGCAGCGAGCAGATGCCGTTGCTCAGCCGCTCCGGGAGCATCGGCAGCACCCGGTCCGGCAGGTACACGGACGTCGCGCGCCGGAGCGCCTCCGCGTCCAGCGCGCTGCGCTCGCGCACGTAGTGCGTCACGTCCGCGATGGCCACCACCAGCCGCCAACCTCCCGGCTGCTCCTCCACGTACACCGCGTCGTCGAAGTCGCGCGCGTCCTCGCCGTCGATGGTGACCAGCGCCATCGCGCGCAGGTCGCGGCGCTGCTCGCCGCGCGCCTCGTCCTCGGACACCGTGACGGCGTAGCGGTCCGCCTCGTCCATGACCTCCGGCGGGAACTCGTCCGAGAAGCCCTGCGAGTAGGCGATGCCGATCACCTCGGAGCTCGGCGTGCCGGGCTTGCCGAGCGAGCCGGCCACCTCGCCGATCAACCCACGCCCCGGGTCCAACAGGTTCGCGCCCACGCCCAGGCGCACCTTCACCAGGTCGCCCTCCTGGGCCATCTGGGTGAACGGCACGCGGATGGGCCCCGGCAGGCTCGTGTCCGTCGGCAGCACCAGCGCGTGGCGCCCGTGCGCGGTGTAGACGCCCACCGCCAGCTCGCGGCGTCGGTCCACCACCTGCACCAGCCGCCCCTCGTAACGTCCGGGCCGCCCCGCCACCTCCACCACCACCCGGTCATTGTCGAGCGCGCGCTGCGCCTCGCCCGGCGGCAGGAAGATGTTCTCGCCCTCGCCCGACACCGGGTGCACGAAGCCGAAGCCGTTCTGATGCACGTGGAGGATGCCCTCCACCGTGTCGAGCACCTCGCCGAAGCGGCGCTCCCTCCGGCCTCGCTGACCGGAGCGCTCACGCCAGTCGTCGCGCCGGCCACCGCCATGGCGTCCGGCGTCGCGGGCGCCACGTGACGGGGCACCACGGTCCTGGAAACGGCCGCCCTCCTGTCCGCGCGCTCCATGCCCCTGGAAGCGGGCGCGGGAGTCGTTCGAGTGGGCCTTGCCGAAGCGGGGCGCCTCCGGACGCGCCTGCTCAGGGTGCGCGGGGGCAGGACGTACGGCCTCGTCACGACGGGGGCTGGGGCGCAGGAAGCGCTTGCCCTCCTTGACGATGGCGCCTTGACGGACCAGCTCGCGCAGGGCGCGCTTGAGCTCGGTCTGCTGGCCAGGATGCAGGCCCGCGAGTCGCAGGAGCTCCTTGATGCCCAGCGGGTGGTCTGCGTCGGAGAGAATCTGCTGGAGAAGGTCGGGAGGAATGCTCACGGTGGGGTCGCGGCTCGGCCGCTACGGGAACGGGTAAGCCCGAAGCGGCCGGGCGGGAACCCCCCGGCGACCGACTGCTTCCCGGAGTCCTCCTCCGGGAAGCGACGTTCAGGGCTTGACCGTGACGTTGATCTTGAAGGAGCGGTCCACCAGGCCCGGCGCGAGCGCCTTGGCCAGGAAGAACTCCACCTCGGATGTCCCCGGGTTGCGGGGGGTGAAGAAGAACTCTCGGGTGGCCGGTCCCCCATTGAGGCCCGGCTCGAAGTTGGCCTCGCGCAGACCCACGCGCTTGGCGGCGGTGGGCTCGATGGCCCAGGTGAAGCCCGGCTGCTCGGGCAGGCGCACGGTGAGGCCGTGGTTGAGCTTCACGTCCACGCTCGTGGGCACCTCGCCCTCGATGTGGACCAGCTCCATCTCATCGCGAGAGACCGCGCGCGCCTCGGACGGACGGGGCTCCACGTTCTCCGCGCCGATGCGGCCGCCCCAACCGGACGTCTTGTCCACCACGCCCATGACCTGCAGCGTGTGGCCCACGAACTTGCGCAGCCCCTTCACCGCGGCCTTGCCCTCGATGAGGAACGAGACCTGCTGACGGGTGCCGCCGTTGGACACGACGAGCACGAACTCCTCGCCCGTCATCTCGAGGTTGCCGCGCACCGCCGCGAAGCCCTTGATGCCCGCGCCCATGCCGGCCGCCGTCACCATGGAGACCTCGCCGGGCGACAGGTAGCGCAGCCGGGGCTCGGTGTCCGCCGGGGGCGCCTCCACCACCTCGGCCTCCGGCTTCTTGGCGGAGTACTTGCGCACGTCCACCACGCCGCCGTGGTTGGTCGTCTTGCGGATCAACCCGCTGACGGAGACCTTGTGGTTCACGTAGGCCGGCAGGACCTCCTGGTCCGGCCCCTGGAGCAGGAAGGTGAGCTCTCGCTTGTCGCGTCCCACCACCACCAGGTTGGGCATCTCGTTGAGGACGACCAGGCGGCCCTTGAGGCTGCCCTCGCCCGTCACGCCGCGGCCCTCACCGGCGGTGAGCAGCTGCTCCATCTCGCGCTTGGTGAGCGGCTCGCCCGGAGGCGGCAGCTTGGTGGCGCGGGGACGGGGCTTCTCCACGGCGGGGATGACGGGCGCGGAGGCCTTGGAGCCCGCCTTGCCGCCAGCGGCCTTGCCAGCGGGCGCCTTCGCCGCGGGGGCGGCCGGAGCCTTGGCCGTGGCGGACTTGGCGGCGGGAGCGGGCTTGGCGGCGGACTTCTTGGTCGCGGCGGCCTTCTCGGTCTTGTCGACCTTCTCCGCCTTCTCGGCGGCCTTGCCCTTCTCGGGGGCGACCTCCGCGGCCACCTTCTTCGCCGCGGACTTCGCGCCCTTGGCCACCGTCTCCGCGACGGCCTTGACCGCCTTCGTCGTCGAGGTGGCGACGCGCTTGGACGCGTTCTTGATCAGATCCAGCCGGGCGGATTTATCCTTCTTCGCGGCGGGCTTCGCGCCAGTCTTTCCAGCGGGAGTCGCCTTCTTGGCCCCGGACTTGGGCTTGGCCATCGACGCTGTCTCCTTGAGAGTTCCCGTGTACTTTCAACGGGTTGCCAAGCCACCCCCAGGAGGACTGGCAGGCTTCGCGATGATTGGAGCTTGTAACGATGATCAGCAGGGCTGTCAAACTAACACTTGATTTTCTCTCGGACTTTGGGTGCGAACAGCCCTGGAGAACACGCGCATGAACGACGCCGCGACACTGCTGCCGGAGGACGAGGCCCGGGCCCGGGTGCTGGCCCTGGTCCCCCCCCTGGCCACGGAGTGGGTGTCCCTGGACGAGGGCCTGGGCCGGACGCTGGCGGAGGACGTGATGGCCCAGCGCACCCTGCCCCCCTGGGACAACTCGGCCATGGACGGCTACGCGGTGCGCGCCTCCGACCTCACGGGGCCCTTGCCGGTGAGACTGCCCGTGTTGGAGACGGTCTACGCGGGCGCCACGCCCCGGCACGAGGTCCGCCCGGGCACCTGCGTGCGGATCATGACCGGCGCCCCCCTGCCCGACGGCGCGGACGCGGTGGTGATGCGCGAGCGCGCCCGCCCCGTCCCCAACGGCGGCGCGGATCAGGTGGACATCCTGGAGGCGGTGGAGTCCGGCCAGTTCGTGCGGCCGCGGGGCGAGGACGCCCACGAGGGGGCGCTGCTGCTGGCCCGGGGCACGCCCCTGGGCATCCCCGAGCTGGGGCTGTTGTGGGGCCAGGGCCAGCTGTCCATCCCCGTCCCCCGCGCGCCCCGGGTGGCCATCCTCTCCACCGGGGACGAGCTGTGCCGGGCCGACGAGCCCCCCAAGGGCCGCATCGTCGACACCAACGCCCCGTCCCTGGCGCTGGCGGTGCGCCGCGCGGGCGGACTGCCGTCCCTGCTGGGCATCGCGCAGGACACGCGGGACTCGGTGAGCGAGTTCCTGTCGCGCGCCCACGGCTTCGACGTGGTGCTCACCAGCGCGGGCGTGTCCGTGGGCGAGCGGGACTACGTGAAGGAGGTCCTGGCGGCCCTGGGCGTGGAACAGCACCTGTGGCGCGTGGCCATCAAGCCCGGCAAGCCGCTGGTGGTGGGCAAGCGCGGCAGCACGCTGTTCTTCGGCCTGCCCGGCAACCCCACCTCGTCCCTGGTGACGTTCGAACTGTTCGTCCGGCCGGCGCTGCGCCGCCTGCTGGGGCACTCGGACGTGGCCCCCATCCGGGTGTCCGGGCGGTTGGACGGCCGCCTGGCCAAGAGCCCGGGGCTGGCGCATTTCGTCCGGGTGACGGCCACCTGGCGGGAAGGAAGCTTGTGGGCACGGCCGTTGTCCACCCAGACGTCCGGAGCGCTGCGCTCCGCGGCCTCCGCGACGCACCTGCTGCACTTCCCCCGGGAGGCCAGCAGCTTGTCTCATGGGGACGGTGTGGAGTTGCTACCGGTCTCCTGGGGGGCTTGAGAAACCGAAGGCGTCCGTCACGCATCCTTTCCGCGATTCCAGGTGGGCTCCGTTGGTGAGTCCGCCTTGACTTGCGTTCCGTGGGGCACCAAACAGGGGGCCTCGCAGCCGGAGAACAGAACACCATGTCGGATACTCGCTCACCCCAGGTCCTTCCGACCCGAAAGCCCACCCAGCATCTGGAGCGCTTCTCGGAGGCGGACGTCCCCACGGGGCGTGGACCGCTGAGGACCATTGTCTTCCGGGACAAGCGCAACGGCCGCGAGCACGTGGCGCTCGTGGCGGGGAGTGTGTCGGGCGTGGAGGGGGTGCCGGTGCGCATCCACTCCGAGTGCCTGACGAGCGAGGTCTTCGGCAGCCTCAAGTGCGACTGCCGCGAGCAGCTGGACCGGGCGCTGGACTTCATCACCCAGCAGGGCCTGGGCGTGGTGCTCTACCTGCGGCAGGAGGGCCGGGGCATCGGCCTGGGGAACAAGATCAAGGCGTACGCGCTGCAGGCCAAGGGGCTGGACACGTACGAGGCGAACCGGCAGCTGGGCTTCGCGGACGACCTGCGCAGCTACGACATCGCCGCGGAGATGCTGCGCTCGCTGGACGTACGCTCGGTGGACCTCATCACCAACAACCCGCTGAAGATCGCCGGGATGGTGGAGGAAGGGATTCCGGTCCTGCGTCGAATCCCTTCCCGGACCGAGCACAATCCGCATAACGTCGACTACCTGAGGACGAAGCGCGAGCGTACGGGGCACCTGATTGAGCTCTTCGCCGAGGACGACGACACGGAAGCCAAGGCCGGCTGAGAAGACGCCCGCGCGGCGGCGCAACACCGCCGTGCGCAATCAGGCGCGCGTGCCGTTCGAGGTGCGCTTCTGGGGTGTGCGCGGTTCCATCCCCGCCCCGGGTCCGCAGACGAAGCGCTACGGGGGCAACACGCCGTGCGTGGAGGTGCGGTGCGGGGACGAGCTGCTGATCTTCGATCTGGGCTCCGGGGCGCGAGCGCTGGGTGACGCGCTGCTGGCGTCGGGCACGTCGCCGGTGCGCGGCAACATCTTCATCTCG
Organism: Myxococcus sp. MH1; assembly: GCF_059738865.1. Classification (NCBI taxonomy): domain Bacteria; kingdom Pseudomonadati; phylum Myxococcota; class Myxococcia; order Myxococcales; family Myxococcaceae; genus Myxococcus; species Myxococcus sp. MH1. The sequence goes on from NZ_AP026947.1 coordinate 6,526,001, forward strand.
CACTACCACTACGACCACCTGCAGGGGCTCCCCTTCTTCGCGCCCATCTTCATCCCGACGAGCGAGCTGACGGTGAACGGGCCCGCGCGCAACGGGCGCAGCACGCGCGAGCTGCTCAGCGGGCAGATGGTGCAGCCCTACTTCCCGGTGACGGCCGAGGGCACGTTCCGCGCGAAGCTGACGTATCGGGACCTGGCGCCCGGGGACACGCTGCGGGTGGGCCCCGCGAAGGTGCGGTGGCTGGAGCTGAACCACCCGGGCGGCAACCTGGGCTACCGCGTGGAGTGCGGCGACAGGTCCGTGGTGTACGCGACGGACGTGGAGCACGGCAGCGAGCTGGACGCGGCGATGTTCGAGTTCGCGCGCGGCGCGGACCTGTTCATCTACGACTCCATGTACACGGAGGACGAGTACCACGGCCGCAGTGGGCCGGCGCGCACGGGCTGGGGCCACTCGACGTGGCAGGCCGCCGTGGCCGCCGCGGACGCGGCCGAGGTCAAGACGCTGGTGCTCTTCCACCACGACCCGTCCCGCGACGACGTGGCCATGGACAAGCTGCTGCGTCAGGTGCGCAAGCACCGCCCGGAGGCCATCGCCGCCAAGGAGGCGATGGTCCTCTCGCTGTAGCTCAGGCGCCGCCGCGCTGGCGGGCCACCGCGCGCTTCACCGTCTCGCGCAATCCCACGAAGGGCAGGCGCTCCAGGGCGGTGGGCACGTCCACCCACTCGAAGGTGTCGTGCTCCGGGCCCAGGCGGACCTCCGCGTCCGGAGGGGCCTGGACGGCGAAGCCGTTCTCCCGCGCGAGCACGGGGGGCAGCGTCTCGCCGATGGCGAAGGCGTGCTGGTAGTGGAGGTCCTCGGGAGCAAGGCGCAGTCCGGTCTCCTCCTCGAGCTCGCGGGCGGCGGCCTGGGCGGGTGATTCACCGGGCTCCACGCGGCCCGTGAGGATCTGCCAGAAGCCTCCGCGCTCGGGGCGGCGGCGCACGAGCAGGACGCGGGCCTCGGGGCCATGTCCGCGCACCACGGCGACGCTGACGGTGGACATGGGCGGCGGCGCATCGACGCGCTCGCTGTCGAACACGGCGCAGAAGCTGCGAGCCAGGGCCTCTTCCACGTCGGGCACGGGGATGGCGTTGCCACGCTCGCGCTGCATGGACGTGACGCCGGCCTCGCGGATGCCGCACGGGACGATGAAGCGGAAGTGCTCCATCTTCGTGTTCACGTTGAGCGCGAAGCCGTGCGTGGTGAGCCAGCGGGAGATGTGGACGCCGATGGCGGCGATCTTCCGCGCGTCCGGGGCGCCCTCCTCGCCAATCCACACACCGGGCCACTTGGGGATGGGGCCGGCGGTGATGCCCCACTCGGACAGCACCTGCATGATGGAGCGCTCCACGTCGCGCACGTAGCGACGCACGTCACGGCGCGACTCGGGGAGCAGGAAGATGGGGTAGCCGACGATCTGCCCGGGGCCGTGGTAGGTGACGTCGCCGCCGCGGTTGGTCTCGAAGACCTGGACGCCCTCGGCGGAGAGGCTCGCGTCGGAGGCGGTGATGTTCTCGCGCTTCGCGCCTCGGCCGAGGGTCAGCACGGGCGGGTGCTCCAGGAGGAGCAGTGCGTCCGAGCAGAGCCCCTCGCGACGCGCGTCGCCGAACAGGCGCATGAGCTCGAGGCCGTCCTCGTACTCCACCCGGCCGAGCCGGTAGACGGTGATGGTGTTCACGACGTTCCCTTCTTGCGCCGCCCCTTGCGAGCAGGGGCTGGCTTCGTGACTTTGTCGAGGTCCCAGGTGCCTGGGGGGATGCGCTGGAGGAGCGCCCGGAGCTCATGGCCCGCGCGCGGGGAACGCGCGGCCTCCGCCACGAGCACGAAGAGGGCCTTCTCGGACACCGTCGTCGTGTGCTCGCGCGCGGCGAGGTGGGCCCGGGCCATGTCCCTGTATTCGGCGGAGGTGGGCGGACGCAGGGACACGAGGCGCTGAACGTGCTCCAGGATGCTCACTGTGACGGTGCCGCTCACGGCACGCGACAGGGCGTCCGTGGTGGGGACGTTGAGGCGGAGGCCATTTCCACGCAGCGCGAGCTTGCTCGACGTGGGTGACATGCCCCGCGCGCTGAGCACCACCGTGGGTCTCGAGGCCCGCCCCAGGAAGGCGCTGAGTGTGCGCTGCTGTTCCGTGGTCAGCTGGTCCACGTCCTCGATGAACAGCGGCGTGGAGGATGGAGCCGCCGTGAGCGCGTCGACCTTGGTGAGAGCGCCCTGCCCTTCTCGCTGGAGCATCTGGAGCAAGGTGCTCTTCCCACAGCCCTCCGCACCGATGAGCAGCACGCAGCGGACGCCCGTGCGGAGTGCATCGATGAGCGCACTCCGCGCCTCCGGCTGCCCGATGAAGTCCGGCGCGCTCGGAGTCGGCGTCTCGACGCGAGGACGGGCCGGGAGCGACACCGGGCTCACCGAGTCACCGAACAGGGATGATGAGGCCGTGAGGCAGGCCTTGCAGATGAACGCGCCCGCCGGCCCCGCGACGAGCTCACCAATCTCCACGCGAGGTCGGCAACAGAACGAGCACCACGCGTCCAGCGTCACGTCCGCGCGGGTGGGGCCACGTTCGATGATGCGCGGCTTGCGTCGACGCTGGGGTGGCGTGTCCTCCACGTCGTGAGGCTCGCGCGCGACGTCATCCTCACCGCCTTCGAATTCGTCAGACGGCTCGCGCAGCGGCGCTCCGAACGGACGGGTTCCCGTCACACCCAAGAGGTGGGGCTGGCTCGCCTCGGCGCTCACGAACTCGCCCAGGTCCCCCAGAAGCCAGGTCTCATCCTCGACCTCGGATGCGCCGCTCGACCCCACCGCGCCCGACGTGTCATCGGCTCCGGACACGCCAGCCACCGGGCCATCCCACGCATCGAGCAGCCCTGGACTCCAGGACGCATCGTCAGAGCCAGCGCCACCCATGAGTCGATCGCCACCGAAGCTTCGTGCTCGACTTCGCGCACCTGCGCTCCGGGCCATGAATCGGAAGTCTGGCGACGCTCGGGCTGTCACGCTCGAGGCCTCGCCGGAACTCGCACTGTCGTCAGCGTCCAGTTCCCAGTCCCGCGCCGGCACTCCGGCTGTCACGCCCGACGACTGGCCACGCGTCGAGCCAGAGCGCTCGCTGTCGGCCCCGACCCTGCTCCGGCCTCGCGGCGCGAGTCCTCCCTGCTCGGGAGATTCCCCTCCCCCATCGTCGGCTGATCGCGAGCAGGGCGAAGCTCCGGCTGTCACGCGCGACGTCACACCAGCGCCAATGCTGTCGTGCGGATCAGCGACCCACCCCTGTCGAGGCGGCCCGGCCCTTCCCGGAGACGCTCCTGTGCTTTCGTCCGTCGGAGCGAGCGCGTCATCTCGCGACGCCTCGGCCTCGTACGAGTCGCTGCCACGCGACAGCTGGGCCTCCAGGCGCTGCAGGTCTTCACTCACCTCTGCGTCCAACACCCACGCGGTGACTTCGGCAGGTGCTTGCGCGAGCCCAGGCGCCTCCTCCTCGCGCAGCGCGGCTTCGATGAGGCGCTGCCTCAACGCCAGCTCCAATGACGAGACACCCTCCTCGCCTCCCATCATCAAGGGCGCTGGAGGGGCAGGCTCGTCAGCGTCCATCGCCGACATCCGCTCGAGTCGCGCCACCTCGTCGGCGATGTCCGCGCGGTGCGCATCCAGTCGGCGCGCATGGCGCAGCAACTGGAGCGCCCGAGGTGCGTTCCCCGCGCGCTGGAAGAGCGTCGCGGCCTGGAACAACAGCTCCACCGCACGAGGCGCGTCACCGCTCAGCTCGGCGGACTGCGCGGCGCGAATCAGCTCGCGAGGGTTCTCGGCCATACCGACAGAGCCTAACCGTCTTGGAGGACCACCGCCCGACCTCCGTCGAGCGGGCGGTCCGTCCCCTGGCAACCCCACGGGACGCCCTACCGTGGACACGAGGCCCGGGAGCCTCCGCTCACCGGGCCCGCATCCAGGGACCTCAGGTCATCGCCAGGAACAGCATGTCCGGCTTCTCGAGGTACTTGATGACTTCGTACACGAAGTCCGCGGCCACCGAGCCGTCGATGACGCGGTGGTCGCACGACAGCGACAGGTTCATCATGTCGCGGACCACGACCTGGTCCTTCACCACGGCCGGGCGCTTCTTGAGCTTGTGCACGCCCATGATGCCCACCTCGGGGTGGTTGATGATGGGCGTGGCAAACAGGCCGCCCGTCTGCCCGAGCGAGGTGATGGTGAAGGTGCCGCCCGTCAGCTCCTCCATCTTCAGCTTGCGCTCGCGCGCCGCCACACCCAGCCGCGACGTCTCGCGCGCCAGCTCGGCCAGCGTCAGCCGGTCCGCGTCCTTCACCACCGCCACCGTCAGGCCGTCCGGCGTCGCCACCGCCATGCCGATGTTGTACTCGCCGCGCACCACCAGCTCCTGCGCCGCCTCGTCGAAGTTGGCGTTCAGGTGCGGGAAGCGCTTCAGCGCGGCGATGGTCGCCTTGATGATGAACGGCAGGTAGTTGATCTTCGTGTTGTCGCCCACCGCCGCCAGCTGCGCGTTGAGCCGCGCACGCAGCGCCACCAGCTCCGTCGCGTCCACTTCCTCCACGAAGGCGAAGTGCGGCATCGTGAACTTCGAGCGCACCATCTTCTCGGCGATCTTCTTGCGCAGCCCCCGCAGTGGCACGCGCTCGTCCGAGCGACCCGTCGACACGGAGGGCGCCGCGGGACGCGCCTGGGCCGGCGCCGCCACCACCACGTTCTTCTGCTCGCCACCACCCTCCAGCGCCGCCACCACGTCCGCCTTCGTCACCCGCCCCTGCGGACCACTGCCGGAGATGGTCGTCAGGTCCAGCCCGTGCTCACGCGCCATCCGACGCGTCACCGGCGTGGCCAGCACCTTCGTCGCCTGCGTCGACGCCGCGGCAGCCGCCGGAGCGGGCGCCGCCGCCGAAGCCGCCGGAGCGGGAGCCCCGTGGCCCGCGGCCTGGACCGGCGCGGCGCCTTCGATCTCCATCGTCACCAGCGGGTGGTGCACCTTCGCGATGTCCCCTTCCTTGCCGTGCGTCTGGATGACGCGGCCGGCCTTCGGGCTGGGGACGGTGACGGTGGCCTTGTCCGTCATCACCTCGGCGAGCACCTGGTCTTCCTTGACGACGTCGCCGGCCTTGACGTGCCACTTGACCAGCTCGCCCTCCATCACGCCTTCACCGAGGTCGGGGAGCTTGAATTCGAAGGTTGCCATGGGGTGTCTTTCCGAGAGGAACGGGGGTTGCGTCAAGGCTCGAATCGGGCCCGCTCAGCCGAGTCGCTCCAGGCGCTCGCGCTCCATCAGGCCCTTCATGAAGAACTCGGCGGCGCGATAGCTGGAACGAACCAGCGGACCCGAGGCCACGTAGAGGAAACCGTAGGACTCGGCCAGCTTCTTGTACGACTCGAACTGCGCCGGAGTGACGAAGCGCTCCACGCGCAGGTGGTACTGCGAGGGCTGCAGGTACTGTCCCAGCGTGAGCACGTCCACGCCCACGCCGCGCAAATCCTTGAAGGTCTGCTCCAGCTCGGCGTCCGTCTCGCCCAGGCCCACCATGACCGACGTCTTGGTGTAGAGGCCCTCGGGACGGTTCTTCAGGTACTCGAGCACGCGCAGCGACTGGGCGTACTTCGCGCGCCGGTCTCTCACCGTCGGCGTCAGCCGCTCCACCGTCTCCACGTTGTGCGCGACGACGTGCGGCCGGGCCTCGGCCACCGTGGCCAGGTCCTTCTCCACGCCCTTGAAGTCGGGGATGAGCACCTCGACGATGGTGCGCGGGCTCTCGCGGCGCAGCTCGCGGATCGCGGAGGCGAAGTGGCTGGCGCCACCGTCGGGCCGGTCATCCCGGTTCACCGACGTGACGACGATGTACTCCAGGTCCATCTCCTTGACGGCCTGGGCCAGGTGGATGGGCTCCATCGGATCCAACGGCGGCGGAGCGCCCACCTTCACGTGGCAGAAGCGGCACGCGCGCGTGCAGACCTCACCCATCAGCATCACCGTGGCCGTGCCACCACCCCAGCACTCGGCGATGTTCGGGCAGCGGGCCTCTTCGCACACGGTGGCCAGCTTCGTGCGCTTCACGATGGCCTTGACCCGCTCGTACCCCTCGCCGTGAGGCAGGCGGACCTTCAGCCAGTCCGGCTTGCGGGTCGTCTCTGTCACCTGGGGGAGAGGGAACCGGTCAGGAGTCGCCATGGGTCGCGGGCCTTCTATGGTTTGGGCGGAAGACGTTCAAGCGGGAAGCCTCTAACGCGAGGCGTTAGCACCCGCAGGGCCTTCGCGCACGTCGTCTCCCTACTAATGCCCGCGCCCCGGCCGGGCAGCCCCCTGTCGGCGAGCACCGGGGCCCCCGGATGCCCAGCCTGAAGCCCATGGCCGCCATCCACCTGGGCACCAGCGGGTACGTCTACAAGGACTGGAAGCAGCGCTTCTACCCCACCGGCCTGTCGGCCCGCCGCTGGCTCTCCTGGTACGCGCGCGTCTTCCCCACGGTGGAGCTCAACGCGACCTTCTACCGGCTGCCCACGCCCCAGGCCGTGGACCGCTGGCGCGACGAGGTCCCCGGCCGCTTCCGCTTCGCCTGCAAGGGCAGCCGCTTCCTCACCCACCTCAAGCGCCTCACCGACGTGGACGAGGGCCTGGAGCGCTTCTACGCCCCCGTCCTGCGCCTGGGCCGCAAGCTGGGCCCCATCCTCTGGCAGCTCCCGCCCCACATGACGCGGGCGGACCCGGAGAAGCTGGACCGCTTCCTCGCCCACCAGCCTCGGGGCATCCGCCAGGTCGTCGAGTTCCGTCACGCGGCCTGGTACCACCCGGAGGTGCTGGACGTCCTGGAGCGGCACCGCGCCGGGCTCTGCGAGCACGACCTGCTGCCCGAGCCGATTCCCCACCCCACCGGGGGCTTGCGCTACCTGCGCTTCCACGGCACCGAGGCCCGGTACGTGGGCCGCTACGGCAAGGCGGCCCTGCGCCCCGTGGCGCGCGACTTGAAGCGGTGGAGGGACGCGGGCCACACCGCCTGGGTCTACTTCAACAACGACTCGCGAGGGCACGCGCTGCTGGACGCGCTGGACCTGGCGGAGCTGCTGGACCTGGGCATCGGGAGGACGCCGGAAATGGAGAGGCCGCCCTCGAAGCTCGCGCTCCGGGACGGCCCCAGCGGGCACCCGTGAGGGGCGCCCGTCCTCCACCCTCGCCGACTAGAAGTGGCGCGGGTGACCCAGCGTGGCCTCGGCGCCCTCGTGGACGATCTCCGAGAGCGTCGGGTGGGCGTGGATGGTGCCCGCCAGCTCCTCGGTGGTGATCTCCAGCTTCAGCGCGACGCAGGCCTCGGCCAGCAGCTCCGTGGCGTGCGGACCGATGATGTGGATGCCCAGCACCTCGTCGTACTTCTTGTCGGAGACGATCTTGATGAGGCCCGTGGACTCGTTGGTGATGGCGGACTTCGTCACCGCGCCGAACGGGGCGTTGCCGATCTTGACGTCGTAGCCGCGCTCCTTGGCCTTCTTCTCCGTCAGGCCCACCGAGGCGACCTCGGGGTAGCAGTACGTGGCGGACGGGGTGAGGTCGTAGTTGATGGGCTGCGGGTTCTTGCCCGCGATGTGCTCCACCGCGACCACGCACTCGGCGCTGGCCATGTGGGCCAGCATCGGGGTGGGGATGACGTCGCCCACCGCGTAGACGTTGGGCTCGCTGGTGCGCAGCATCGAGTCGACCTTGATGTAGCCGCGCTCGGTCTTGATGGACGTCTTGTCCAGGCCCACGTCGTCCGTCACCGGCGAGCGGCCCACGGCCGACAGGAGGATCTCCGCCTCCAGCGTCTTGGTCTCGTTGCCGACCTTCATCGTGACGCGCACGCCGTCCGCCGTGTGCTCCACCTTCTCCACCGCGGAGCCCGTGTGCACGTCGATGCCGCGGCGGCGGAAGATCTTCTCCAGCTCCTTGGAGATGTCCGCGTCCTCGATGGGCAAGAGCGCCGGCAGGTACTCCACGATGGCCGTCTTGCTGCCCACGTGGTTGAAGATGGACGCGAACTCACAGCCGACCGCGCCCGCGCCCAGGACGATGATGCTCTTGGGGATGCGCTCGAGCTGCAGGATGGAGTCGCTGTTGAGCACGCGCTTGTGGTCCACCGGCACGTTCGGCAGGGACTTGGGGACCGAGCCCGTCGCGATGATGACGTTCTTGGCGTCCAGCACCTGCTTGGTGCCGTCGGCGGCGGTGACCTCCACCTTGCCCTTGCCCGCGATGCGGCCGTGGCCCTTGATGACCGTCACCTTGTTCTTCTTCATCAAGAAGTCGATGCCGTTGGCACCCTTGGTGACGACCTTGTCCTTGTGCTTCATCGCGTTCGGCCAGTTGACCGTCGGGCTCGACAGGTCGATGCCGAAGTCCCCGGCCTCCTTGACGTGGTGGAACAGCTCCGCCGTCCACAGCAGGGACTTGGTGGGGATGCACCCGCGGTGGAGGCACGTGCCACCCAGACGCTTGTCCTTCTCGATGATGGCCGTCTTCAGCCCGAGTTGCCCCGCGCGGATGGCGCCCACGTAGCCGCCAGGGCCCGAACCGATGATCACCACGTCGAACGTCTCAGCCACGCACGCCTCCGTCATTATTTGCGGATGGAACCCGGTGGGGCTGATAACCCCCGCTCCCGGTTGGAATCAAGGAGATTGCTCGTGCGCCGTTTCCCGCTCAGAACCCTCCTCCTGATGCTCGTGGCGCTCATCGCCTTCGGCCGTCTGTGGTGCGTGACGCACCAGGATGTGACGAGCGCTGCCCCGCCCGAGCGCCCCCCCGCCCGGGCCGCCGCCTCCCCGGCCGCCCCCGTCACGCTCGGCTCGCCCGACTGTCTCGCCCTGGAGCGGGCCCTGGACGCCGCCCTGCGCGCCCCCGAGGTCCCCAGCATCCTGGACGATGCCCGGGCGCGCCTGAAGGCCTGCGCCCAGCCCACCGCGCGCGCCTGCGAGCTGGGGCCGGCCCTGAATGCCCGGGCCCCGTTCAGCCAGGGAGTGGACACTCCGCTGCGGGGCCTCCTGGCCACGCTGTGCGAGCAGTGCCCGGGCCGGGTGAACCCCTGCGCGCAGCGCGTGGGTCAGGCCCTGCTGGACGCCACCGTGGGCCGCGCGCCGGAGGTCCCCGAGCTGCTGTGGAACCTGGAGCACGCGGGGCCGGGCACGGCGGGAGCCTGCGACACCCTCGTCCGGTTGGGGCTGGCCCCGGCCGCCCAGGCGGAGGTCGCCCTGCCCGCGACGGTGCTCCCACTGCTGGAGGGTCTCGCCCCCCGCTGCCAGGGGGCCGGGCTCCTTCCCGTGTCCGTGCTGCGCGCGGCGGCGCTCCAGCAGGGGGACAAGGTGCCCACGCTCCGGACGCTCGTCAGCGCGCCGCGCGTGGAGACCGAGCCGGTGAAGCCGGATCAGCTCACCGGGGCCCAGCCCGGCTTCCAGGCCTTCGACGGGGACGAGAACACGCGCGTCGCGGTGAGCAACGCGGCGAAGACCTCACGCTGGGCGGCGGATGGGGCGCTGCGCGCGGGCTACGCGCCCACGCTCAAGCACCTGGTGGGCGTGCGCGTCCGGGCGAAGGGCGCGGGCACGCTGCGCGCCGTCGTGCGCACCCCGAAGGGCGTGGGGCTCGGTGACCCGGAGGGAGGTTTCTCGTTCGTGAACCCCACGGTGTGCCGCTACCAGGGCACGGGCGCGTGGGAGAGCTGCGTGCTGACCGTGCCGCAGGTGGACGTGGACGCGGTCAGCGTGTTCCCCGAGAGCGCGGACGGCCAGCTCGCGGAGCTGGAGATACTCGGCGCCCGGTGAGTTCGCGCCGGGGCGGCCTCAGGCGACGAGGCCGCGCTCCTTGGCGAGCTGGAAGATGGGCGCCGCGTCCTTCTTCAGGACGGTGCTCACGTCCTTGACGATGGACTCGCCCGACTTCGCCACCGACAGGAAGTTGTCGAAGGTGCGGGTGAGGATGAGCACGCCGGAGATGATGACGCGCTGGAGGTTGTGCTGCAGGTCCGTGCCCTCGTAGATGAGCCACGCCTGCTCGACACACTTCTTGCGCGCGTCCACCAGGAAGTTGTTGAGGATGGTGCGCTCGTTCGCGTCGGGCACCTTGGACTTCGGGCTCACGGAGCCGATGTAGATGAGGCGCGTGTTGAGGCTCGTCGCCGCCTCTTCCATCTGAGCCAGGATCGCCGCGACGTCCTCCTTGGTCGGAGGATTCTGCCAGCGGGAGAAGATGACTCGGTCGATGAGCTCTGCCTTGTACGTGGTGGGGCCGTTCACGATGCCTCCGGTGAGGCGGACGGTTTCGATGCCACGAAGCGCCCGGCCGGCGTTCTCCACTGCGCCGCGCGTCTGGATGTGTAGCAGGAACACTCCTTTCATTGAAGAGAGTCACTGCTGGGGGCGCGCACCTCTTCGTCGCAGTGCGACTGTGAGGATGCAGCCGTGACGGACAAATCCCGCTGGGTCGACGCTGACACGTCCGGAATTCGGGGGCTGATACGTGGAATGTCCGGACAGCCCCGCGTGGATTTCACGTGAAGTGTGACGGCCTCATCTCGTGTCGTTTGAGACCTGGGGTGCCGCGCGACGAGCGAGCACCGCCTTCACGTCCTCGAGCGAGAGCCCCAGGGGCTTGATGGCGACGAGCAGGTGGTAGAGCAGGTCGGCGGCCTCCTCCACGGCGCGGCTCGCGTCCGCGTCCGCGCAGGCGGTGACCAGCTCCGCGGCTTCTTCTCCCAGCTTCTTGAGGCGCAGGTTCCTGTCGCCGAGCAGGCGTCGCGTGTAGCCAGGCTTCTCGTCTCGCGCCGGGGCGTGTGAAGCGCGCTCGGTGAGCGTGGCGTCGAGCGCGGCGAGCGCATCCCAGCGACCGGAGCCGAAGCAGGTCTCCTCGCCGGTGTGACAGGCGGGGCCGGCCTTGTGGACGCGGGCGAGCACCGCGTCCCTGTCGCAGTCCGCGCGCAGCGAGACGACGCGTTGGGTGTTCCCGCTGGTGGCGCCCTTGTGCCAGAGGCCTCGCGAGCGGGAGCGGTAGTGCATCTCGCCGGTGGCGAGCGTGCGCTCCAGGGCCTCGCGGTCCGCGTGCGCGACCATCAGCACGTCGCCCGTGGCCGCGTCCTGGGTCACCACCGTGACGAGCCCGTTGCCCTTGGTGAAGTCGAGTGTGTCCAGGTCCAGCATCAGTCGTTCCTCAGCGCGCCCAGGCGCTCACGGGTGATGCGGGCCAATGCCGTATTCGTGGCGATGCCGTTGCCGCCGAAGGCGGTGCGCTCTCCGGTCCAGTCGGTGAAGACACCGCCGGCTTCCTCGATGATGGGCTGGAGCGCGGCCGCATCCCAGGGCGAGAGCAGCTCGTCCACCATCACCTCCGCGCGTCCCGTGGCGACGAGCAGATAGCCGTAGCAGTCGCCCCAGGTGCGTGACACGGCCGCGTCACGTGTGAAGCGGCGCCAGGCCTCGCCTCGTTCGGGGAACTGGGAGAAGCGCTCGTCGGTGGAGAGGACCACCGCGCGGGCGAGGTCGGATTGCTCGGAGACGCGGGCGCGCTGGCCGTTCCAGAAGCAACCTTCGCCAGGAGCGGCGACGAGCAGCTCGCCCACCGCGGGGAAGTACGCGGCCCCCACGAGGATGCGCTCACCTTCCGCCAGTGCGACGAGCGTGCCCCACAGCGGCACTCCGCGGATGAAGGTCTTGGTGCCGTCGATGGGGTCGAGAATCCAGCGACGCTTCGCGCCGGGGCGTGTCTCACCGAACTCCTCACCGAGGATGCCGTCCTCGGGGAAGCGCGTCTCGAGCCACTCGCGTGCCGTCTGCTCCGCGGTGCGGTCCGCCACGGTGACGGGTGTGCCGTCGCTCTTGGTGTCCACCGCGATGCCTCCTCGGAAGAATTTGAGCGCGACGTCACCCGCCGAGCGCGCGACCTCCGCCGCCGCCTGCATCAGTCCCTGGCTCGTCATCTCATGCTCCTGTTTCCCACGGTGTTCGTCCGAAGCGACCGGAGGGGCTTGAGCGAAGCACCGCCGCTGGCAGCCAACCCTCGGGGCGCGGGCTCGCGCGGCGCAACCGGGTGATGGTGTTCCTCGATGCGGCATCGATGTCGGGAAGACATCGCGCCTCGGACACGCGCATCGCGCAGCGAAAGGTCCGGGTCATGGCGTGCTCCGAATCGGCAGGCCGCTCGAGCGCAGGAGCGACTTGATGGCGCCCACCGTCGTGAGCCCATCGTGGAGGATGCCCGCCACCAGCGCCGCGTCCGCGCCACCTCGCGTGAGCCCGTCCCTCACGTGCTCCGCGCTGCCCGCGCCACCCGAGGCGATGACGGGCACGGCGACCGCGTCCACCACCCTCCGGGTCAGCTCCAGGTCGTAGCCCGAACGCGCGCCGTCCTGGTCGATGCTCGTGAGCAGCACCTCCCCTGCCCCACGCGCCACGCACACCTGGGCCCAGGTCACCGCGTCCAGCTCGGTCGGCCTTCGCCCTCCATGCGTGTAGACGCGGTAGCGCTCTCCTTCCTTGCGAGCATCGATGCTCGCCACCACGCACTGGGCTCCGAAGCGCTCTGCGCACTCGGTGAGCAGCTCGGGCCGAGCCACCGCCGCCGAGTTGATGCTCACCTTGTCCGCCCCCGAGCGCAGCGCCCGGCCCACGTCCTCCACCGTGCGCACGCCGCCGCCCACCGTCAGCGGAATGAACAGCTGCTCCGCCGTGCGCCGCACCAAATCCCAGAGCGTCTCGCGCTCCTCCGCGCTCGCGGAGATGTCGAGGAACGTCACCTCGTCCGCGCCCTCCCGTTCGTAGCGCAGCGCCAGCTCCACCGGGTCGCCGACGTCGCGAAGCCCCTCGAAGCGGACCCCCTTCACCACCCGGCCGCCCTTCACGTCCAGACAGACGATGAGTCGTCGCGTGAGCATCACGTCACCTCCAGGGCCACGGAGCCCTTCATGCTGAACACCGTGCCGCCATCCACCATCGCGTCCCGCAGCGCGAGCCCCAGCGCCTTGAACGCGGCCTCCGTCACGTGGTGACGGTCCTTCCCACGCAGCACCCGCAGGTGCAGCGTCACCTTCGCGTGCTCACAGAACGAGCGCATCCAGTGCTCGTACAGCCGGTTCTTCAGCGGGCCCTCGTAGAAGAAGCGTCCCCCGGCATCCAGGCACGCCTGCACCAGCGCGTCGTCCATGGGAATGGTCCGCTCCGCGAAGCGCGCCGCCGTCGCGGGAATCACCCGCTGCACCGCCGTCCCCAGCGTGATCGCCACGTCCTCCATCAGGTGGTGCTTGAGGTCACCCCGCGCATGCAGCTTCAAGTCGAGCCCCGCGTAGCGCCCGAAGGTGGAGAGCATGTGGTCGAAGAACACGAGCCCCGTGTCCACCTGCGTCTGCCCGCGACCGAGCGACACCTCCACGCGCACCTGCGTCTCCTTCGTCTCCCGAGTGACCAGGGTCATTCCGCGAACTCCCGCGCGACTTCACGCGCATCCAGTCGTCCCGTGTACAGCGCCATGCCGATGACCGCTCCGTACGCCCCCGCCGAGGCCAGCGCGCGCAGGTCGTCCATCGTCGTCACGCCCCCAGACGCGTAGAGCCGATGACGACTGCGCTCCACCACCTCGCGCATCAAGGACAGGTCCACGCCCTCCAGCTGTCCTTCCTTGTGCACCGCCGTCACCAACAGCCCACCGAGCGCCAGGGGCTCCAGCACCGCGAGGACCTGGTCCAGCGTCCTGCCACTCCCCGCCGTCCAGCCTCGCGTCACCACCTCCCGCCCGCGCACGTCCGCCGCCACCACCACGCGCCCCGGGAAGCGCTCCGTCACCTCCGCCAGCCACCCCGCGTCCTCGATGGCGCGCGTGCCCACCACCACCCCCGAGGCACCTCCCTCCAGCAGCGCCGTCACCCGCGCGGTGTCCCGGACACCCCCGCCCACCGTGAAGGCGAGCCCCGGCTCGTGCGACGTGAGTCGCGTCACCACCCGAGCGTTGGAGCCACGCCCCAGCGCCGCGTCCAGGTCGACGACGTGAAAGGAACGGAAGCCGAAGCCACGCCAGTGCCGAAGCGCGTCGAGCGGGTCATCCACTCGCACCCGCTCCGCGTCATACGAGCCTCCGACGAGCTGCACACAGGCCCCCTCGCGCAGGTCGATGGCTGGGATGGCCCTCATGAGCGCACCTCACGGAGGAACGCCCGCACGAAGGCCACACCCGAGGCCGACGACTTCTCCGGGTGGAACTGCACACCCACCACCTTCCCTCGGCGCACCGCCGCGGGAAAGCGGTCCTCCTCGTGCGTCGTCCACGCGGTGACGAGCGACGGGTCCGCCACCCGGCACACGTAGCTGTGCGCGTAGTACACGGTGTCCAGCTTCGCTCCGGACAACGTGCTGTCCTCGTCCACCTGGTTCCAGCCGATATGCGGCACCCGCCGGGCCGCCAGTCGCTGCACGTGGCCCGCGAAGTAGCCCAGCCCCTTCCCCGCCCCCTCGTCGCTCGAGTCGAACAGCAGCTGCATCCCCAGGCAGATGCCCAGGCACGGCAACCCTCGCTCCAGCGCCAGACGCATCGTGTCCCGCCCCTGCGCCAGCCTCGCCGCCGCGAGACCGAACGCCCCCACACCGGGCAACACGAGCACATCCGTGTCCACTGCCCGGCGTGGGTCCTCCTCGACGTGGACCTCCACGCCCGGCTCCATGGCCAGGGCCTTCGAGAGCGAGTGCAGGTTTCCAGCGCCGTAATCGAACAGGGTGACTCTCATCGCAAGGACTCCCGCAGCGCCACGAGCGCCGCCTCGAGCATGGGCCACGGTCCACTGCCGATCCGGAGCGCATCCCCCACGCCGGTCAGCCCCTGGAAGGCCCTCACGTTCACATCCCGCTCACGCATCCGCTGGGCCACCCCCAGCGCGTCCGGCATCGGCACCATCAGGAAGTTGCCCTCCGAGGGCAGCGGCGACAGCCCCATCGACATCAATTCCGCGCGGAGATGTTCACGATTCTTCCGTGCCTCGACCACCTGGGCCTCGACCCACATCCGGTCCTCGCGCAGGACGGCGACGGCCATCGACTCCGCCAATGTCGTGAGCTTGTACGGTCCGCGCGCCTTCTCCACCTCCGCGATGAGCGCCGGGCTGCCCACGCCCCAGCCCACCCGCATGCCCGCGAGCCCATAGGCCTTGGAGAACGTCCGCGTCACCAGCACGTTCTGCCGCGTGCGCGCCAGGCCCAGGAAGTCCGGCGCCGAGGAGAACTCCACGTAGGCCTCGTCGATGATGACGATGCCCGGCGCCTTCTCCACCACGTGCTCCACCGCCGCGCGGGACAGCGACGTGCCCGTGGGGTTGTTCGGCGAGCACAGGTAGATGACCTTCGCCCCCGTGGCCAGCAGCGCCTCCGGGTCCACGTCGAAGTCCGCGCGCAGGGGCACCGGCGCCGCCTTCAAGCCGTTCACCTTCGCGAACAGCGGCATCATCACGAACGTCGGGTCCTGGAACGCGAGCACCTCACCCGGCTCCAGGAACGCGCGCAGCGCGCTGTCCAACACGTCGTCCGAGCCACAGCCCGTCGTCACGCACCCGACACCGACACCGAGCCGAGAAGCGAGGACGTTGCGCAGGTCGGGCGCGTAGCCTCGCGGGTAACGGGACAGTGACTCCGGACGGGACTCGCGCAGCACCCGCTCCGCCGCGGGAGGCACGCCGAAGAGGTTCGTGTTGTCGCTCAGGTCCACGCGACACGGCCGCTTCGGCGGTGAATACAGGGGGATGTCCCGGAAGGACTCGCGCAGGGGAATCATGCGCCCCTCCAGGCACGCGCGGCGTCGGCGTGCGCGAACAGCCCCTCGCTGTCGGCGAGCAGTCCCACGTCCTCCGCCAGCGCCTCGGAGGCCGCGCGCTCCACGCGCTGGTAGGTGGTCCACCGGTAGAAGTCGAGCAGGTTCAGGCCCGAGTACGCCCGCGCCAGCCCCGCCGTGGGCAGCACGTGGTTGGAGCCCGTCATGTAGTCGCCGTACGCCACCGACGAGCGCTCACCGAGGAAGACGGTGCCCGCGTTGCGCACCCTCGCCAGGTCCGCGGAGGGCGCGGCCGTGGCGAGCAACAGGTGCTCCGGCGCGAAGTCCGCCACGAACGGCCACGCCTCCTCCAGCGAGGCGACGCTCAGCACCGCGCCCCGGGAGCGCAGCGCCGCCGCGACGATCTCCTGCCGCTTCGCGTCCTCCGCCAGCCGACGCACCTGCTCCGCGACGGCCTCCGCCACCCCCTCACCGCGCGCCACCGTCACGCACGCGGCATCCGGGTCGTGCTCGGCCTGCGCCAACATCTCCCGCGCCACCGCCTCGGGGCTCGCCGTCTCGTCGGCGACGACGAGGATTTCACTCGGTCCCGCCGGCGCCTCGATGGCCACCGCGCCCACCACCTGGAGCTTGGCCTCCGCCACGTACGCGTTGCCCGGCCCGACGATGCGGTCCACCCGGGGCACGCTCTCCGTGCCGTACGCCATGGCCGCCACCGCGCCCGCGCCCCCCAACGCGAAGACCCGGTCCGCCCCCGCGAGCACCGCCGCCGCCAGCACGCTCGGGTGCGGCAGGCCATCCGGCCCCGGCGGCGAGCAGACGATGACCTCCCCCACGCCCGCCACCTTCGCGGGCACCACGCCCATCAACACGCTGCTCGGATACACCGCTCGCCCGCCGGGCGCGTACACGCCCACGCGGCCCAGCGGGTCGGGCCTGCGTCCCACCAACACCCCCGGCTCCGTCTCCACCTCCACCGCGCGCGGCTTCTGCGCCTCGTGGGCCCGAGCGATGTTGCGCGCCGCGCGCTCCAACGCCCGCGCCACCGAGGGCTCCAGCGACGCGAGCGCCTGCTCACAGCGCGCCCGGGGCACCTCCAGCGAGGACAGCTCCGCCCGGTCGAACTGCCGCGCCATCTCGAACAGCGCCCAGTCCCCGTCCAGCCTGACCTTCGCGATGAGCTCCCGCACCCGCGCAGCGATGCGCGTGTCCACGTCCCCACCGCGCTCCAACAACCGCTGACGGTCCTGACGCGAGAGGCTGGCCAGCGGCCCCCGGTACCGCAGGAACGAAGGAAGCGACATCATCACGCCACCAGCCTTTCGATGCGCGTGACCAGGATGCCCTCGCACCCCAGCGTCTTCAGCGCGTTGACGGTGCGGTAGATGGTCTTCGCCGGCACCACCGCGTGCACCGCGACGAACCGGCCTCCGTCCAGCACGTCCACCACCGTGGGACCGTTGAGTCCCGGCAACACCTCACGCACCCGGGGCAGCTCGTCCTTCGGCACGTTCGCCATCAGGTAGCGCTTGCCCCGCGCCGCGAGCACCGAGCCGAGCGCGAGCTTCAGCTCCTCCAGCTTCCTCCGCGCCTCCGGCACGTTCGCCTGGCACGCCACCAGCCGCGCGCTGGACTCCAGCACGGTGGCCACCTCGCGCAGGCCGTTCATCTTCAACGTGGACCCGGTGGACGTCAGGTCCACGACGATGTCCGCGATGCCCAGGTGCGGCGCGATCTCCGCCGCGCCCGACACGGGCACCACCGTGACGCTCTGCCCCCGGCGCGCGAAGTAGTCCTGCGTCAGACGCGGAAAGCATGACGCGACGCGCATGCCGTCACGCACGTCGTTGGCGTGGCTGATTCCACTCTCCTCGCGCGCGGCCACCACCAGGCGGCAGCGTCCGAACTCCAGGTCCATCAGGTGCTCGAGCTCACGACCCGCCTCGTTCACCAAATCCCAGCCGGTGACGCCCGCGTGCGCCGCACCGTCCGCGACGAACTCCGGGATGTCCTGCGCGCGGACGAAGATGGCCTCGAACTCGCCGCCGAGCGACGCGGTGAGCGCGCGCTCGCCTCGGGCGCGGACCTCCAGGCCCGCATCGTTGAAAAGCTCACGGACCTCTTCGGAGAGGCGGCCTTTGTTGGGAAGAGCGATCTTCAGCAACATGGGTGGACCTGCGGGGGACTGCGGGGGAACGGTGGCCGCGCGGAAACGAAAAAAGGCCCGTCCAGGGGGGACGGGCCTTCGGTCGCTGCGGCAGGTGCCGGGAGGGTGGTGCGTCTAGTGGCTCACCCAGGCATGCGCATGGCGAACGGTCCCGTCGGGGCCGAGCCGATGATGCGCATGATGGGGATGCACGGAAGAGAGACGCACGGCTCCATCAGTAATGGCAAAGGTGCCCCGCCGTCAACTCGACCTGCGTCATGCCGCTTGCAAACCCTCGACGGGGCGAGCAGGAAGCAAGGCCATGCGAGTCTCGGACGTCATCATCGTGGGCGGGGGCATCATGGGCTGCGGCATCGCCCTGCGCCTGCGGCAGGCGGGCGCGCGCGTCACCGTCCTGGAGCGCTCCATCCCCGGCGCCGAGGCCAGCAGCGCCGCCGCGGGCATGCTCGCCCCCCAGATGGAGTCGGACGGTCCGGGCCCCTTCCTCGACCTGTGCCTGCGCAGCCGCGGCCTCTACCCCGCCTTCGCCGAGGAGCTGCGCGAGCTGTCCGGCGTGGACATCGCCTACAAGCCCTGCGGCATCCTCAAGGTCGCCTTCGCCGACACCGGCGTCCATCACCTGGAGGCCACCGTCCTGTGGCAGCGCGGCATGGGCCTGCGCGCGGAGCTTCTCGACGGAGAGCAGGCGCGAGCACTCGAGCCGAAGCTGTCCGCCCGGGCCGTGGCCGCCGCGCACTTCCCGGATGACCACCAGGTGGACAACCGGCTGCTGGTGCGCGCGCTGACGATGGCCGCCGCGCGCGTGGGCGCCGAGTTCCGGAGCGGCTACGTGCGCGGCATCGTCCACGAGGACGGCCGCGCGGTGGGCGTGGACCTGGATGGCGAGGTGCTGCGCGCGGACGCCATCGTCCTCGCCGCGGGCTCGTGGTCCTCCCTGGTCCAGGGCGCGGGCGTGGAGGCGAAGTCGGTGCGCCCCGCGCGCGGACAGATGATCCAGCTCCAGACGCGCCTGCCTTTGCTGCAGCGCGTCCTCACCTCGGAGAAGGGCTACGTCGTGCCGCGCGCGGACGGGCGCGTCATCGCCGGCAGCACCATGGAGCTGGTGGGCTTCGACAAGCAGGTGACCGCGGCGGGGCTGGCGCGCATCCTCGACATGGCCCTGGAGCTGTGCCCGGAGCTGGGCTCGGCGCCCATCACGGAGACGTGGGCTGGCTTCCGTCCCTGGACGGAGGACAAGCGGCCCTACCTGGGCGAGGGGCCCACGCCCGGCCTCTTCCTCGCCACCGGCCACTTCCGCAACGGCATCCTCCTGGCCCCCATCACCGCCAGGCTCGTCGCCCAGGCCGTCCTCGGGGAGCGCACCACCCTGGACCTCGCCCCCTTCCGCTATGACCGGGGAGGCACCCGGGCCCGCGCCTGAACGCCTTGCATCCCACCTGCCCGATGGGCTCCGCCCGCTTGCCCGCTCTGCCTGCCAGGGTCGCCTTCTGGACCGCCGCACTGGACTGTCAACCTGCAAGTGGAGGAAGGTGGTAATTTCCCTGACTCATTCGCCATTGAAACCCGGAAACCTCTAGAATCTCCCGCCGTGGAAGCCATCCCCCCTGCACCACCCCGAATCCTCATCGTCGACGATGACGACTCCGTGCGAGACGTCATCTCGGTCCTCTTGCGTGAAGAGGGCTACAACTGCGTCGTCGCGAGCGGCGCCGAGATGGCGCTGGACGTGGCGGGCGAAGAGGACACCCCGCTCGTCATCAGCGACATGAAGATGCCGGGCAAGGACGGCCTCTGGCTCCTGGAGAACCTGCGGGAGCGGCTGCCGGACACGTCCGTCATCATGCTCACCGGCTATGGGGACACGGAGTCCGCGGTGGACTGTCTGCGCCGTGGCGCGGTGGACTACCTGCTCAAGCCACCGAAGCTGACGGACCTCATCCGGGCCATCGAGCGGGCGCTCGCCAAGCGCCGCATCGAGATGGCGAGGAAGCGCTACCAGAAGAAGCTGGAGCGCAAGGTGCGAGATCGCACCGCGGAGCTTCGCAGCGCGCTGCACAACATCGCCAACACCTACCAGAACACGCTGCTGGCCCTGGTCGCCGCGCTGGACGCGCGCGAGCACGAGACGAGCGACCACTCGCAGCGCGTGGTCAGCTACACGTCCGCCATCGCCGGGCGCATGGGCATCCAAGGCAAGGAGCTGGAGGAGATCGGCCGCGGCGCGCTGCTGCACGACATCGGCAAGATTGGCGTGCCGGACGCGGTGCTGCTCAAGCCGGGCAAGCTGACGCCGGACGAGTGGCTGGAGATGCGCAAGCATCCGGAGATCGGCTTCCAGATGATCCAGGCCATCCCGTTCCTGTCCACGCCGTCCGCCATCGTGCTGTCGCACCAGGAGCGCTGGGATGGCGCGGGCTATCCGCGCAACCTGTCGCGGCAGGAGATCCACATCGGCGCGCGCATCTTCGCCGTGGCGGACACGCTGGACGCGATGACGAGCGACCGGCCGTACCGCAAGGGCACGACGTTCGCGAACGCCATCCAGGAGATCCGCCGCTGCGCGAACACGCAGTTCGACCCGGAGGTGGTGCGCGCGTTCCTCGACATCGGCGAGGAAGGGCTCATCCACATCAAGGAGGAGATGAAGAAGAAGAAGCTCCAGCTCCCCGTGGCGGAGCAGGAGGCGAACGAGGCCGAGGCGGAGCTCGCCCGCCTGACGGACCTGGACGACGAGCTGGAGAACGTCCCCGCCGCCCCGCGCTCGGGGACGAGCGAGCCCACCGAGCCGAAGGTCAGCGTCATCCGCTCGGCGACAGGCAGTGAAGGCTGAGCCCGTCGTCGGGGAATGAGATGAACAGCCGCCAGCCGGCTGTTAAGAGGTCAGGCCGCCCGTGACGATGCCCGCCCTCCAGACGGATCCACTCGCTGCGCCCCTGCTGGATGCGCAGGGGCGCCGCATGACGTACCTGCGGCTGAGCATCACGGACCGCTGCAACTTCCGCTGCACGTACTGCTCTCCCGCGTCGTGGGGCGGGAAGAAGGACCTGCTCGACGCGCAGGAGCTGGGGCGCATCGCCGCCCTCTTCGCGGCCCTGGGCATCCGTCGCGTGCGGCTCACCGGCGGCGAGCCGCTCATCCGCCCGGACATCCTGGAGGTCGCCCGGCGCATCTCCGGCATCCCCGGCATCCAGCACCTGGCCATCACCACCAACGCCAGCCATTTGGAGTCACTGGCCGCGCCGCTGCGCGAGGCGGGCGTGGACCAGCTCAACCTCAGCCTGGACACGCTGTCTCCGGAGACGTTCCGGCGCATCTCCAAGCAGGGTGACTTCGACGCGGTGCTGCGCGGCATCGACCGCGCGGCCCAGGTCGGCTACGGCTCGCTCAAGCTCAACGTCGTGGTGATGCGCGGGGTGAACGACGACGAGGCGCGCGCGCTGGTGGAGTACGCGCACGCGCGGGGAATCACGCCGCGCTTCATCGAGCTGATGCCCTTCGGACAGGGCAAGCCCGTGCCCACCGCGGAGCTCATCGAGCGGCTGCGCGGCGAGGGCCTCGAGCTGTCACCGGAGCCCGAGGAGACGGGCGCGGCCGCGGACTCCATCACCTCCGGTCCCGCGCGGTACTGGCGCGCGCCAGGGGGCCGCGTGGGGTTCATCTCACCGCTCACGCAGAACTTCTGCGGCGGCTGCAACCGCGTGCGCGTGGCGTCCAACGGGGACTTGAGGAGCTGCCTGGGAGGACGCGCGCAGGCGCCGCTGCACCAGCTCATCCGCGGAGGCGCCACCGACGTGGAGCTGGCGCGCGCCATCCGCGCGGCGCTGGGCGACAAGCCGGAGGGCCACCGCTTCACCGAGCCCGGCAACGGCGCCACCCTGCTGTCGATGATGGGCATCGGCGGCTGAGGCCGTGCCCCCCAGGAACACGACGGGCGGGCCCGCGCGACTCGCGCATGACCCGCCCGGTGCAACCGGAGCTCCCATGGGGAGCCCCGCGCTGGACTACTTCACCAACCGGATGGCGAACGGGTACCTGTACAGCTGACCCTCGTTCGCCTTGAGGCCGGCGATGATGGAGAACACCAGCGCCACCACGCCGACGATGGGCAGCAGCACGAAGCCGATGCCCACGCACAGGGTGATGGAGGCCACCACCGCCGCGATGAAGATGGTGATCTGGAAGTTCAGCGACTCCACCGCGTGCTCGCGGATGAAGGACGACTCCTTGCCCTTCGTCAGCATCAGCACCAGCGGAACGGCGAAGCCCAGTCCCACGAAGTTGCCCAGGATGGTGCCCATATGGGCAATCAGCGCCATCGTCTTCTCGTCCTGGGTCGGCATCGGCGTGCCGGTGATGTACGAACCCACTTGTTCCCGCGGCGGAGTCTCCATGAAGTCTCCCCTCCCGATCATCGAGGGCGCGAACGCCGCGCCCATGCCCACCTACCATGGCATGCACACACTCTGATTGTCACGTCTCGGACAGGTGAGGCACCGCGTCGTTTGACGCCCTCGATTCCGGGGTTCTTGCTCAGCGATACAACTCGCTTCCCGCCTTCTTGAATTCCTCCCCCTTCGCCTCCATCCCCGCCCCCAGCGCCGCCTCCTCGGAAACTCCGGTCTTCGCGGCGTAGTCGCGAACGTCCTGGGTGATTTTCATGGAGCAGAACTGGGGTCCGCACATGGAGCAGAAGTGGGCGACCTTGGCGCCCTCCGCGGGCAGCGTCTCGTCGTGGAAGGCGCGGGCGCGCTCGGGGTCCAGCGCGAGGTTGAACTGGTCCTCCCAGCGGAACTCGAAGCGGGCCTTGGACATGGCGTTGTCGCGCGCCTGGGCGCCCGGGTGCCCCTTGGCCAGGTCGGCGGCGTGGGCGGCGATCTTGTACGTGATGACGCCCTCCTTCACGTCGTCACGGTCCGGCAGCCCCAGGTGCTCCTTGGGCGTCACGTAGCAGAGCATCGCGGTGCCGAACCAACCAATCATCGCCGCGCCGATGCCGCTGGTGAAGTGGTCGTACCCGGGCGCGATGTCCGTCGTCAGCGGCCCCAGCGTGTAGAACGGCGCCTCGCCGCACACGGCGAGCTGCTTCGTCATGTTCTCCTGGATGAGGTGCATGGGCACGTGGCCCGGGCCTTCGATCATCGTCTGCACGTCGTGCTTCCAGGCGATCTTCGTCAGCTCGCCCAGGGTCTCCAGCTCGCCGAACTGCGCCGCGTCGTTCGCGTCGGCGATGGAGCCCGGCCGCAGCCCGTCCCCCAGGCTGAAGCTGACGTCGTACGCCTTCATGATCTCGCAGATCTCCTCGAAGTGCGTGTAGAGGAAGTTCTCCTGGTGGTGCGCGAGGCACCACTTGGCGAGGATGGAGCCGCCTCGGCTGACGATGCCCGTCAGGCGCCTGGCGGTGAGGGGCACGTAGCGCAGCAGCACGCCGGCGTGGATGGTGAAGTAGTCCACGCCCTGCTCGGCCTGCTCGATGAGCGTGTCGCGGTAGATGTCCCAGGTGAGGTCCTCCGCCTTGCCGCCCACCTTCTCCAGCGCCTGGTAGATGGGAACCGTGCCGATGGGCACCGGCGCGTTGCGGAGGATCCACTCGCGCGTCTCGTGGATGTTGCGCCCGGTGGACAGGTCCATCACGGTGTCCGCGCCCCAGCGGATGGACCAGACCATCTTCTCCACCTCCTCCTCGATGGAGGAGGTGACGGCGGAGTTGCCGATGTTCGCGTTGATCTTCACCAGGAAGTTGCGGCCGATGATCATCGGCTCCAGCTCCGGGTGGTTGATGTTCGCGGGGATGATGGCGCGGCCCCGGGCCACCTCGTCGCGGACGAACTCCGGGGTGATGACGCGCGGGATGGCCGCGCCCCACGAGTGTCCGGGGTGCTGCGCGGCGAGCGACGCCTCCACGCGCAGGTTCTCCCGCAGCGCCACGTACTCCATCTCCGGGGTGATGACGCCGCGCCGGGCGTAGTGCAGCTGGGTGACGTTGCTGCCCGCGCGCGCCACGCGCGGCTTGCGGCGGTGGCCGAAGCGCAGCCCCGCGAGCCGAGGGTCCGCTTCGCGCTGGAGGCCGTATTGGGAGGTGATTCCCTCCAGCTCGCGCGTGTCGCCTCGCGCGTGGATCCACGCCTCGCGCGTCGCCGCCAGGCCCCGGCGCAGGTCGATGTCCGCCTCCGGGTCCGTGTACGGGCCGCTGGAGTCATAGACGTGCACCGGGGGGTTGGGCGTCTGCCGCGCGTCCGGCCCGTGGCCATGCCGCGTGGGGGTCTGCGAGATCTCGCGCAGGGGGACGCGCACGTCCGGGTGCAGCGCCCCGCTCACGTACACCTTGCGGGAGGCAGGGAGGGGGCCTCGACTGATGCCCTCCAACAGCTTCCCATCGACCTTCAGGCTCTTGGATGCTCCGCTCATCTCTCTCTCCTCGAGGACGGGCGGGAAGGCAGACGAAGCCTCCGGAAGGAAGCTTCGGGCCGCTTCCCTCCGCCGGTATGACCCGGTTCAGGTTCCAAGGGTTGGCCGCGCCGCGCGGCCGTCTCAGCCCCTTCCAAGGGGCACCCCTAGCGACTGGGTGAGCATCTAGCGCACATGGGGACGGGGTTCAACCCGGACTGGGGGCGGAGCCAGGCGCCGACCGGCGAACAGTCAGGCGCAAGGAATGCGGGACGACCCCTCGACGCGCAAACCTTGCGCGCGCCACAGGCCGCAATCACCGTTGCCCGAGGGAACCGGGGCTGGCCCCCGTCCTGCAATGCCTCCTGGAGGCATCCACACTCACCCGGAGAGCGCCACACATGCAGATCGTCGGAGAGCTGATGACACGCGAGGTGGTCACGCTCAAGGAAACACAGAACCTGGGCAAGGCGGAAGAGCTGCTGCGGCTGCACCGCATCCGGCATCTGCCCGTGGTGCGCCAGGGGAAGCTCGTGGGGCTCATCACCCACCGCGACCTGCTGCGGGCGGCGGCCACGAGCGCGAATGATCCGGCCGCGCAGCCGCTGTGGGCCGCGGACATCATGACGCGCGAGGTGACGACGGTCGCGCCCGAGGCCTCCCTGCGCGACGCGGTGGTGATGATGCTGCGCAACAAGTTCGGCTGCCTGCCGGTGGTGAGCAGCGACGGCACGCTGCTGGGCCTCATCACCGAGGCGGACCTGGTGCGCTACGCGCAACACCTCATCGAGGACAAGGACCGCCGCGAGCTGGCGCGCGAGTTCAACGCCTGAGTTCTTCGACGTGGGGCCGCAGTGCCACGTCGGCTGCTCCCTCGCGGGGCGCCTTCCGGGTCCGACGATGCGCCCTCGCGTCGATGGGCCTCGGCCACGAACGCGCCCCCGACGCGGGCCCTCGCTCCACCGCGCAACCGACTCCCACCATGAACGCTCCCCTCGCCTCGATACGTGAAGCCGAGGCCCACACCTCTCCGGCGCCCGACACGGCGCCCCTGCCTCCCGGGCGGCGCTGGGTGCGGCCCGCGCTGGCACTGGTGGGGCTGGGTGCGGTGGCGTGGCTGTCCGCGTTCGGGGTGCAGGGCGAGGTCGCGTCGCGCACGGTGCTGGTGGCCGGCGTCTGCCTCGTGCTGTGGCTCACCGAGCTGGTCCCGCCGTTCGTCCCCACCCTCCTGCTCCTCGGGGCGACGCCGGTGGTGCTCGGTCCGCTGGGGAAGGACTACGCGCTCTCGTCCGTGCTCACCTGGTGCGCGGACCCCGTGCTCATCCTCTTCCTGGGCGGCTTCACGCTCGAGGTCGCGGCGATGCGTCACGGCCTCGACTCCGCCGTGGCGGGCCACGTGGTGCGCCTGTCGCGCGGACGCCCCCGGCTACTCCTCCTGTTCGTCATGGGCGGCGTGGCCTTCCTCTCCATGTGGATGTCCAACGTCGCCGCGGCGGCGATGATGCTCGCCGCGCTCCGTCCCGTCCTCCACACCTCGCCTCCCGGCACGTCCCTGCGGCCCGCCCTGCTCGCGGGCGTGGCGCTGGGCGCGAACCTGGGCGGCATGGCCACGCCCGTGGGCAGCGGCCCCAACGCCCTCGCGGTGTCCGCCGCGAGCGCCTACGCGCACGTCACCTTCGCGGGCTGGATGGCGTTCGCCCTGCCCCTCACGGCGCTGATGCTCGTGCTGGGCTTCGGACTGGTGCTGCTGCGCTTCCGCCTGGGCGGCACCCTGTCCTTGCCCGCACAGGTGACACGTCCGCTGGATGGCCGAGGCCGGAAGGTCCTCTGGGTCAGCGCCGCGTGCGTGGTGGCCTGGCTGTCGGAGCCCGTGCACGGCGTGCCCGCTCCCGTGGTCGCCCTGGGAGCCACCGCGCTGCTCTTCGGCACGGGCCTGCTCGAACGCGAGGACCTCAAGAAGCTCGACTGGTCCACCCTCCTGCTCATCGCCGGAGGGCTGGGGCTGGGAAAGCTGCTGGAGCACTCGGGGCTGGTGGCCCACGCGCTCGACGGCGCGAGCCTTGCAGCCTGGCCCCCGTCGGCCCGACTCGGCGCGCTCGTCGTCGTCGCCGCGGCGCTGTCCGCGCTCATGAGCAACACCGGCACCGCCGCGCTCCTCATGCCGCTGGCGCTCAGCGTGGAGCCCTCCGCGTCCACGCCCATCCTCGTCGCCATGGGGTGCGCCTTCGGCATCCCCTTCGCCATCAGCACCCCTCCCAACGCCATGGCCGCGGGAGAAGGACTGGAGACCTCGGAGCTGTTGCGGTTGGGACTTCCCCTCATGGTGGCCGGCTGTCTGCTGGTCAGCGCGACAGGCCCCTGGGTCCTGCGAATCTTCGGGCTGCCATGAGCTACCCTCGCCCGCCCCTCCAGGACTCCAGGACGAAGCCTGGGTCCACCATGAAGCACTGTCCCGGCACACGGGTTGAAGGGGCAATGCCGGCACAAGGCTCTGCGGGAGGAGCGCCCATGACGTCCGTTACCGTCACAGAGTACGAAACGCGTCTCTACTGGCAAGGCGACCACGGTGCCGTCCTGACGAGCGACCGTGCGCCCCCCGTTCCCATCGGCCTGCCCCTGGTGGAGCCAGGCGCGACGGAGGCCGGCCGCTGGGCCCCGGAGACGCTGCTGGTGGGCGCTGTCGAGGGCCGCACGCTGCTGGCCTTCCTGGAGCGCGCGCGCGAAGCGGAGGTGTCCATCCTCTTCTACCAGAGCTGCGCGGTGGCCCGGCTGGTGGCGAGCCCCGGCCAGGCGCCGCACCTCACCGACATCATCGTCCGCCCCCACGTGGCCGTGGCCACCGATGCGGAGGCGGAGGTGGTACGCCGCATCTTCGCGGAGCTGCCCGCGCACTGCTTCCCCAGCTCCGTCATCCAGATATCCCCGCGCATCGAGCCCGTGGTGGAGACGTGGCACGCCCGCGCCGCCCGCCCCGTCGTTCGCGAACCCACGAGTCTCGCACTCCCCTGACCCCGAGCCCCCGCCCATGTCCGCACAGCGCATCCTGGTCGTCGACGATGAGGACAACGCCCGCAAAGCCATCGCCACCATCCTGAACGAGGAGGGCTACGACGTGGCCGAGGCCGCCGACGGCGCCGAGGCGCTCGCGCGCGTGGCGGACTTCTCCCCCGCCGTGGTGCTCACCGACGTGCGCATGCCGAAGATGGACGGCCTGAGCCTGCTGCGCGCCGCGCGCGAGCAGGGCAGCGACGCCACGTTCGTCATGATGACGGCCTTCGCCAGCGTGGAGATGGCGGTGGAGGCGATGAAGTCCGGCGCCGACAACTTCCTGCTCAAGCCGCTGGACGCGGACCAGGTGCTCGTCACCCTGTCCAAGGCCCTGGAGAAGCGCAGCCTGCGCCAGGAGGCGGAGGCGCTCAGGGACCAGGTCCGCACCCGCGTGCGGCGCTTCCACGACATCATCGGCGAGTCGCCGCAGTTGCAGGGCATCTACGACGTCATCCGCCGCGCGGCCAGCACGCGCGCCACGGTGCTCATCCTGGGTGAGTCCGGCACGGGCAAGGAGCTCATCGCCCAGGCGCTGCACCAGGAGTCGCCCCGCCGCGACAAGCCCTTCATCCGCGTGCACTGCGCCGCGCTGTCCGAGAACCTGCTGGAGAGCGAGCTGTTCGGCCACGAGAAGGGCGCCTTCACCGGCGCCATCGCGCGCAAGGAGGGCCGCTTCGAGCTGGCCGACGGCGGCACGCTGTTCCTGGATGAAATCGGGGAGATCTCCCCCACCGTGCAGGTGAAGCTGCTGCGCGTGCTCCAGCAGCGCGAGCTGGAGCGCGTGGGCGGCACCCAGACGCTCAAGGTGGACGTGCGAATCGTGGCCGCCACGCACCGCGACCTGGCCGCGGAGGTGAAGGCGGGCCGCTTCCGCGAGGACCTCTACTACCGGCTCAATGTCGTCAGCGTGACGCTCCCGGCCCTGCGCGAGCGCAAGAGCGACATCCCCGCCCTGGTGAACCACTTCCTGGAGAAGTACGGCGACTCCTACGGCAAGCAGGTCCGGGGGCTGGCCCCGGGCACGCTCCAGGCCCTGCTCGCGCACGACTGGCCGGGCAACATCCGCGAGCTGGAGAACGCCATCGAGCGCGCGGTGGTGCTCACCCAGGGCCAGGAGCTGACCACCGACGACCTGCCCCCGGTCCTGCGCGGCCCCCGGCCCTCGGGCACCAGCCAGGGTTCGCTCATCCCCGGCGCCACGCTGGCCGCCATCGAGCGGGAGGCCATCCTGCGCACGCTGGAGATGGTGCAGGGCTCCACCTCGCGCGCGGCGGAGGTGCTGGGCATCAGCGTGCGCAAGATCCAGTACCGCCTCAAGGAGTACGGCGCCCAGTCGGACGGCGCCCCCGCCCGGCTCGACGGCGACGAGCCCAACGGCCCGGACCTGGCCGCGGAGTCCTGAGCCGCGCCCCGGGCCCCCCGTCCTCCCGCGCTGACGCGGTGTCCCGTCCCTGGACATCTACGACGAGTGTCGTTGACAGATACGACATACGTCGTAATACTTTCGCGAATGACGCCCGTTCCACCGCAGCCGACGCGCGCCGAGCTGGCCATCCTCCGAGTCCTCTGGCAGTTGGGGCCCAGCACCGTGCGGCAGGTGCATGAGTCCCTCCGAGGCACGCAGGAGAAGGACACCGGCTACACCACCGTCCTCAAGCTCCTCCAGAACATGACGGAGAAGGGGCTCGTGCAGCGCGACGAGAGTGAGCGCACGCACGTCTACGAGGCGGCCCTCAGCCAGAAGCGCACGCAGCGTGACCTGCTGCGAGACCTGATGGACCGCGCCTTCGGGGGCTCGGCGTCGAGCGTCGTCGCCCAGGCCCTGTCGATGAAGCGGGCCTCGGCGCAGGAGCTGGCGGAGATCCGGAAGCTGCTGGACGAGCACGAGAGGCGGGGGAAGTGATGCACGTGCTGGACGCGCTGGAACGGGCCCTCATCGACTTCGTCTGGCAGGGCGGCGCGGTGGCCCTCGTCGTGGCGGGGCTGCTGGCGATGATGTCGCGCCGCTCGGCGAAGG
Organism: Myxococcus sp. MH1; assembly: GCF_059738865.1. Lineage (NCBI taxonomy): Bacteria > Pseudomonadati > Myxococcota > Myxococcia > Myxococcales > Myxococcaceae > Myxococcus > Myxococcus sp. MH1. The sequence continues at coordinate 6,555,443 of NZ_AP026947.1, forward strand.
GGCGCTATGTCGTCGCGTGCCTGGGGCTCGCGACCATGGCGGTGTTGCCGCTCGTGACCTTCCTGAGGGCCCTCATGGAGGGTCCGGCCGCAGCGGCCTCGTTGGGCCTCGCCCCCCAGGCGCTCGCTCCGGCGGCGGTGGCCCGCGAGGTCGTGGTGGCGGACCTGGCGCCCACGGCCGAGGTCACCATGACCTGGCTGGAGCTGTTGCGGCCCTGGCTGCTGCCGGCGTGGTGCGCCGGCGTGCTGCTGCTGTCGGCCCGGACACTCGTCTCCTGGTACGCGGCGCAGCGGCTGTCGAGGCTGCACACCCGCGAGCCCGACAGCGTCTGGCGCGAGGCGATGGAGCGCGCGCTCGCGAAGCTGCGGATGTCGCGCCCCGTGCGGCTGATGGCGTCCACGCGCATCGACGTGCCCCAGGTCATCGGCCTGTGGCGTCCGCTCATCCTCGTGCCCGCGGGGGCCATCACCGGGCTGTCGCCGCAGCAACTGGAGGCGGTGCTCTCCCACGAGCTCGCGCACATCCAGCGGCACGACTACCTGGTCAACCTGCTCCAGGCGCTGGTGGAGACGTTCTTGTTCTACCACCCGGCCGTCTGGTGGCTGTCCCACCGCATCCGCGAGGAGCGCGAGCACTGCGCCGATGACCAGGCCGTGCAGTCGTGTGGCGACGCAGTCCTCTACGCCCGCGCGCTGGCGCACATCGAGCAACTGCGCGCGCCGCCGTCCGCGCTGCTCGCGCTGGGCGCGGATGGGGGCTCGCTGCTGGGCCGCATCCGGCGGCTGCTGTCGGTCCCCGACACGCGGGCGCCTCGTCGCTCGTGGCGGCTGGTGAGTGGACTGGGTGGCGCGGCGCTCGCCGTGGCGCTGGGCTCCTCACAGGTGCCGATGACGGCGATGGCCGTGGCGCCCCAGGCCCTGGACGTGGCGCCGGTGGCGAAGCACGAGCGCGCCTTCACGGAGGTCACCCCGCCCGTGCATCGGCCCCTGGTGGCTCCGGCGCCCCGCATCCTCCCGCTCGACCTGACCTCCAAGACGCCCAGCCGTCCGACGCGCGTGCTCCACAAGGTCTCGACCGCGCCTCGCAAGGCGCGCGAGTCCAGCCCCCGGCCGCTGCTCATCCCCGACACGCAGGGGATTGCGCGCACGCAGCTCCCCAGGACGCCCTACCCGCTCGACGTGGAGCCCGCCGTCCCCTCCGAGGCCGTGGCCGTGGAGAGCCACGAGACGCCGGTGGACGAAGCCCCGGTGGACGAAGCGCAGGTGGAGCACGACAGCATCTCGATGCAGGTGATGGCCGCGGCGCTGCCCGCGCTCACTCCGGCCACGACGCCGCCCGCCGCGCCGACGCCGCCCCGTCCCCAACCAGAGGACGACGGCGCCTTCACGCTGGGGCCCGGCATCACCCCGCCCCGCTTCGTGTCCGGGCAGCGGCTCGCCTTCCAGGACATCACCCAGAACCTGCGCTCGCGCATCTCCGCCGTCCCCAAGGGCTCCATCGTCACCCGGTGCACCATCACCGCCGAGGGCAGCGTCACCAACTGCAAGTCGCTGCAGAGCCTCTCCGGTCTGGAGGAAGGCGTCATCCGCACCCTGACGACGTGGCGCTACGAGCCCGCGACGCTCGACGGCAAGCCGGTGCCCGTGCACTACGAGTTCGACATCTGGTTCACCAACGAGCCCGGTGGCGGCAGGGACCAGCAGCTCGCCAGCGCGGACAAGCCCGGCAAGCGCGCGGACGGCTCCAGCCAGAGCGCCTGCATCCTCTGCGCGAGCGTCTCCGCGTCCAGCGTGGTGACGCCTCCCGTCGCCGGCTTCTGAAGTGACGTGAAGCCTCCAGTGGCGCGTCGTCCTAGCGCGCCATCGGGAGCCGCAGGAGGAAGCGGGCGCCGCCGCTCGGCGCGGTGCCCACCTCCAGCGTCCCCCCGTGCTGCGTGACGATGGCGTGGACGATGGGCAGTCCCAGCCCGGAGCCCTGCGCCTTGGTGGTGAAGAAGGGCTCGAAGATGCGATCCCTCATCGCCTCCGGGACGCCCGAGCCGGTGTCGTCCACCGTGAGCCACACGCGCGTGTCCTCGGTGCCCACGGTGAGCGTCACGTGGCCTCCGGCGGGCGTGGACTCCAGCGCGTTGAGGCACAGGTTGATGAGCACCTGCCGCAGTCGCTCCTCCTCACCGGAGAGCGCGGGCAGGTTCGACTCCGGCACCACCTGCGTCAGCGACACCTTGCGCGTCTCCGCCTGACTGCTCAAGAGGTCCACCACGCGGCGCACCAGCGCCTTCACGTCCACGGAGCCGGGGCGGAACTCACGGGGCCGGGCGAACTGGAGGAAGTCCTCCAGGATGTGGTCCAGCCGGCGAATCTCGTCGCGCACGAGCAGGAGCGGCTCCAGCAACGTGCCCTGCTGGTGGTCCGGCAGCCTGCGCACCCGACGCTCCAGCACGGACAGCTGGAGGGCCGCGGCGTTGAGCGGGTTGCGAATCTCGTGGGACAGCCCCGCCGTCATGGTCCCCACCGCGGCCAGCTTCTCCGTCACCTGCGCGCGTCGGGCCAGCTCCCGCTTCTCCGCGTGCAGCCGCACCTGCCGCATCGCCTGCTCCAGCGTCAGGAGCAGCTCTCGCGGCGCGCAGGGCTTCATGAGATATGCGCACGCGCCCGCGCGCACCGCCGCCACCGCCGTCTCCAGCGTGGCGAAGCCGGTGAGCAGCACCACCTCCGAGTCCGGCGAGCCCTCCTTCAGCTCCGCCGCCAGCGCCGTGCCGTCTCCGTCCGGCAGCCGCAGGTCCACCAGCGCCACGTCGAACCCGTCGCGAGCCTTCTCCCGCGCGCCCCGACAGGTCGACGCCGCGTGCACCACGTAGCCCGCGTCGCCGAGCAGCTCATCGAGGTTGTCCAGGAACGCCGCGTTGTCGTCCACGACGAGGACTCGCGCGGGGGACTGGGAGTTGGGCTCGGTCATGGAGAGGACACGGGGCGCGCGGCGTGCGCGGTCTCCAGCGCGCCCATGAGCGCGCCGGTGTCGAAGGGCTTCGAGTAGACGTCCACGCCCTCGCCGAGGGGCGCCAGGTCCGGCCAGGCCGTCATGACGAAGGTGGACAGACTGGGGAAGCGCGCGCGCAGGCGGCGCAGCGCCTCGCCGTCCGGGCCTCCCGGCATGCGCAGGTCCACCAGCGCGGCGAACGGCATCGCGCAGGAGAGCAGGTCCGCGTCCAGCGCGGAGCTCACCGTCACGCACGAGAAGCCCCTGGCGCGCAACAGCTCGGAGAGGTTGTCGCTGAGCGCCGGGTCGTCCTCGGCCACCACCACCAGGCCGTCGCGTCGTGCGTTGGCGAGCAGCTCCATCAACGTGGAGATGGGGACGGGCTTGGGCAGCACCGCGAGCAGCCCTTCACGCCGCGCGGTCTCCAGGTCGTCCTCGCGGGGATAGGCCGTCATGACGACGGTGGCGATGCCCGGGTCCACGCGCCGGATGCAGCGCACCGCGTCCGCGCCGCTCATCCCCGGCATGCGCATGTCCGTCACCAGCGCGTCGAAGCGCGTGGCGCCCACCGCGCGCAGGGCCTCGTCGCCCGTGGAGACGACGGTGGCCTGGTGGCCCTCGTCGCGGAGGATTTCGGCGAGGTTCTCCGCCAACGCCCGGTTGTCATCGAGCAGGAGGTAGCGTCGCACGAGTGCCCTCCTCGGGGGACTTGGGGAGCTGAAGCACGAACCGGGCACCCGCGCCGGCCCGGGGCGCGTAGGTGATGGAGCCGCCGTGCCGCTCCAGGATGCGGCGCACGAGCGGCAGGCCCAGACCGATGCCCCGCGCCTTCGTGGTCATCAGCGGCTCGAAGAGGCGCTCGCGGATGGCCTCGCTGAGGCCGGGCCCCGAGTCCTCCAGCACCAGCTCCACCTGACCGGCGTCGCTCGTCGAGCCGTGGAGCGAGATGTCCCCGCCGGACTCCTCGAGCGCCTGCACCGCGTTCTCCAGCAGGTTGACGAACACCTGGCGCAGCTGCCCCGCGTCACCGTGCACCGCGGGCAGGGACACCAGGCCCTCCGCGCTGACACGGACGTTCTCGGGGCGGACCACGGCCTTGAGGGCCTCCTGCCAGACCTCGTCCAACCAGACCTCCTGCCGCTGGAGGGGGCGGTCGCGAATCATGTCGAGCAGGTCGGACACGATGTGGTTGGCGATGCCCACCTGCTCGCCGATGCGGTCCAGGTGCTTGGCGGTGCGCTCGTCCACCGTGGCGCCCTGACGACTGCGCAGGATGTAGAGCGAGGTCTCGATGACGCCCAGCGGGTTGCGCAGCTCGTGGCCGATGGAGCCGACGAGCTGGCCGAAGGTGGCCAGGCGCTCGGTGCGCGCCTGCTGCGCGAGCAGGTCCTCGCGGTAGGTGTGGAGCATGATGGCCAGCTCCAGGTCCAGGATGCGGCCGAGCGCCGCGCGCGTGTCGTGGAGCACCTGGGGCTGGGTGGTGAACGCCGTGTCGATGATGGCGTTGAGCTCCTGGCGCAGCACGTTCATCGCGCCGAACATGTAGTGCTGCTCCAGGGAGATTCGCACGTGCATGCGGCCGATGCGGCAGCGCAGCGCGAAGTACGCCTCATCCCACGGGCCGCGCAGCAGCTGGTCCATCCACACCTGGAGCGTGCCTCGCAGGTGGCCCACCTGGCTCTCGCCGCCCTCGAGCGCCTGGCGGGCGCCCTCGTGCTCCAGGATGCGGTCGTAGAAGACGCGCGCGATGCGGGGGAAGTGCGGCTTCGCGAGGGAGTGGAGGCCGACGAGTGACAGCTCGTCCCGCGCTCCGAACCCCACGTACCGCTTCAGCTCCTCGAACAAGGTTTCCGCCATGGTTTCGGGGCGGACATTAACCGCTCGCCCCACATCGGACGAGCAACTCCGCAGCAAGCACCGCGCCAGCCCGCAGCGGGTCCGGGCGACCCGGTGGCGCGCAAGAAATGCGCGCCTCGGAGCTCATGGCCCAGGGCGCGCAAATCCTGCGTGACGACGGCGCGTCAGTGCATCAGGGAGGTCCGCCCGCTCCGGTTCGGGGCCAGGGACTCGCGCGTCACGGTCTCGTGGCCGGTGGCCTTGCCGCGCTCGAGCAGGGACTTGAAGCGCAGGAGGTCGTCGTCCATCTGCCGCTTGGGGTCGACGCCCAGCAGCCGGGCGAAGGCGTGGCCGATGGCGCCGGCAGGCGGGTTGTATGACAGGCGGATGTCCACGCGGGTGCCGCCCTTCGCGGTCGGCTCGAAGTGGATGACGCCGGCGTTCTCCACGGAGGTGCCCTTCACGCTCTTCCAGGCGAGGAGCTGGTTGGGCACTCGCTTCGTGACGACGGCTTCCCATTCGAAGTGGAGGCCGGCGGGGCCACGGACCTTCCAGTGGGAGCGACCGCGCTCGTCGACGCGCACCTCGTCCACGTGGGTCATGAAGCGCGGGAAGTTCTGCATCGCGTCCCAGAAGGCGAAGACCTCCTCCACGGGCGCGTTCACGGTGATGTCCTTGTGCAGGGTGATGGCGCGAGGCCCCGCGCCGATACCCGTGAGCCGGCGCAGCTCCAGGTTGCTGAGCGCGCGGATGCCGAGGACCGCGCCGCCGAGTCCCAGGAGCGAGCCCAGGACACCGCGTTGCTGGAGCGCCCAGGATGCGAGGGAGATACCTCCGAGCGCGCCGAAGAAGCGTGACGAGGGGGACCAGTGCCTGGAGCCGAAGGGGCGTCGCCGCGCGATGCCGCCCTGGAGCTCGGACTGGCGGCCGGGCTGGGCGAAGGGGAGCAGTCGATTGTCCACGCCGCGCACGCCTCGGACGCGGCCGAGGTAGGGGACGGCGGACTTGAGCTCCTCGAGCAGGATGGAGCCCTCGAGCGTGACGATGCCGTCCCTTGCGGACACCTTCACGGAGCCCGGATGCGAGCAGACCCGTCCAAGGGCCGCGCGGACGCGCTCGGTGAGGGTGACGTCGTCGACGGGCTCCGAGCGGAAGCGACTGACGGACTCGAAGAACAGGCCTCGCGAGCGCTGGGCCAGGTCGCGGCGGACGACGTCGACCGCGGAGCTGGCCTCGTGGGCGGCGTGCACGGCCCTGCCCTGCAGATGAGACCTGCGCCAGCGGCCGCTGCGTGGATCGCTCCAGTACATCAGCCCCACGCCCAGCCCCAGTCCCCCGAGCCCCCAAATGGCTGCCTTCATGAAGTGCCTCCTGTTGGGTTGTCGATAAGTCCCATCGGGAGAACCTGACGGCGGACATGGCGCGATGCAGCAACCACGGGACGTCCGAGCCGGGCCCCGTGAGCACGGCCCCCGCGCGTGAGGGCCACGAGAGCCTGGGTGGCCCACGCGAGCGTGTGCGGGAAGGTGCCCGCATGACCGGGCGTGCACACCTTGAGCGGGCAGACGGACCGAATCCCTTCAAGGAGCGCCGCAAGAATGCCCACGCAGCAGCCGCCGATCCCCGGGACTCCGCACCCGACGCCCCTGCCTCCCGAGCCCGAGCCCAACGCGCCGGTCAAGGAGCCGGACCCTCGGCAGCCCCAGCATGAGCCGCCCTTCCGGCAGCCTCCCGCCGAGGAGCCGCCGCGCAAGCAACCGCCGGAGATCGAGCCTCCCCTGCCGCCTGACATCTCGCCGCCGGGGATTCACGACCCGCCGCCTCCAGGGCAGCCGGGCAAGCCGAGCATCATTGCGTAGAGAGGCTCACGGCGACCACGGGTCGCCCGCGCGAACGTCCGATGCGCGCTGGGCGATGGTCAACCAGGAGAATCGGGCCGCGAGGGCGTCGAGCACTTCATCCGAGTGCACGTGCGCTCTCGCTGCGTCATCGAAGAAGAGTGGATCCAGCTCGAACACGACGCGCGAGCCGTTCGACGGGCCTGTCCTTGAGTCCTGCAAGGGAGAGATGAGGCCGCCTCGAGAATAGGCACTCTCGCAGCATCGCTCTCCGTTCGAGACCTGCAGGAGTACGCGGGATGACAACGCACTGAGTAGAATGCCGTGGCCATCGAGGAACTCCCAAGTCCTTGGGCCCCCCGCGAAAAGGTTCAACATTCTCCACTCGATGGAACTGAGGGTGGAGCGCCCACGGCCAAGAAACTCGGACGAAGAACACTGCCAGGGGCAGGTCATCTCGAATGCGGGGCCTGGCCAGAGCCGGAGCACGACCGGAAGCCGCTCGGCACCATTTCCTGTGATGGCCATGCTCTCGACAGTCAACTTGAGCAACACCTCGGCCTGCGAGCACGGATCAGAGGCACCCTCCAAGTACATCCCCGGACGAGCCCGGATGGCTTCATGCGGCCAGAGAATCTTGATGTTCACGGTCGTCATGGATGCAAACTCTCACCCTGAGTGGTCGCCCACGTCTACGTCGACCTCGCAGGACGACGAACTGCTTCACGGGCCAGAGATCATGCCCACAGGGCCCAGACGGGCCGTGCCCGAGCAGGGACCCCATCCCCTCTGCGTCGACCACGAATAGGGAATGTCCGGCAGCAGATAGCGACCCGGTCATCCCAGACAGTGGCCAACCGGCCAACCCGGGCTCCATTCTCAGAGCAACCAGACACTGGATGCAGTATCTGGCCGCCCTGGCTCTCCCCTATGACCAGGGTCTCTTCTTCAACCCCTGGCCTGAACCATGTCGATCCCCAATCGGACATTCTTGTGGATGTTGAGCTGTGCACTGATGCTGGGAGCATGTGGCCCCGAGCACAATGACAGCCTTGGCGAGAATCCAAGTCTCCCACCCATGGACAACACAGCGGAGGCGTCGCCCGAGATGTACTCCGAGACTTCATCACCAGTCTCCGGAGGCGAACCTGAATCCCTATCCGTCCAAACATGCAGACTCGAATGGTACGACGTCTGTCGGTCGGACCTCACGACCTGCAACGTAAGGTGCTGTGATGGCTACTACGACAACACGCATGTGGCCTGCTCCGACTGTGCGCCTTGGGCCCGGGGCAAGTGCATCAACCGTGGTGGAGTGAAACGCATCCGCTGGACACCGTGACGCGTACCCAAGCAGAAACATTCGCAGACCCTGAGTCATGGCGTGTGAAAAAGAGAAGCGCCATGCCACGCTCCATGGGCCCGAGCCAAACAGGGCTCGGGCAGCAGGATGTGACTAGGCCGTCCGTGCACCTCCGCTGAGTGCATGACCACGTTGAACTCCGAGGCACGTCCACCCACCCACGCACCGAGGAGCCACACATGACAGGACCCGCGTTCCAGGATCGCTCCACGGCGGGCCGGGCCCTCGCGCGGCTGCTCCGCCACCACGCCCACCGTCCCGACACCCGCGTGCTCGCGCTCCCACGCGGCGGTGTCCCTGTCGCCTATGAAGTCGCCCGCGCGCTCGGCGCCCCGCTGGACGTCTTCATCGTCCGCAAGCTGGGCACGCCCGGCCACGAGGAACTCGCCATGGGCGCCATCGCCACTGGCGGCACACGCGTCCTCAACCCCGAGGTCATCGACGAGCTCGGCATCACCTCCGCGCAGCTCGACGCCGTCACCGCGCATGAAACCCGCGAGCTCCAGCGTCGCGAAGTCAGCTACCGCCAGGGCCGCCCCGCCCTCGATGTCCACGGATGCGACGTCATCCTCGTCGACGACGGCCTCGCCACCGGCTCCACCATGCGCGCCGCCGTCGCCGCCCTGCGCCTGCAGCACCCCTCCCGCATCACCGTCGCCGTCCCCGTCGCCCCTCCCGACACCTGCGACGCCCTGGCACCGCTCGTCGACGAGATGGTGTGTGCCCGGACCCCGGAGCCCTTCGGCGCCGTGGGCCTGTGGTACCGGCACTTCGACCAGACCTCCGACGAAGAGGTCCAGGACCTCCTCGCTCGCTCGGCCCATGAAGCCGCGCCGCGGCCAGGAGTCTGAGCCACCCCCGCGGCGCACCCCGGACCCGCCCCCTTGCCCACCAGACGACGAGGGCACCCGTCCCTGGGCCTCGATGCACGGCGCGCCCCTGGATTCCAGGTAGGCTCGCGCGGCCCACGCCCCCATGCACGAGTTCCCCTCACGCAGTCAGATGCTCCTGGCCGCCTTCACCGCCGCCGCGCTCGCCGCCCTCATCGAATGGGCCTGGACCAGCGCGGACGCGGCCAATCCCCTGCCGCGCATCCTCGCCACCTCCGCGCTCGTCCTCACCTGCGCGGGCGTCCCCGCCCTCCTGCTCGCCCACGCCCGCGAGCGCACCCGCCGCGAGCGCGACGCAGCCCTCCGCAGCGCCGGTGACTCCAGCGCCCTGCGCGACGCCCTCATGGACGTCACCCCCGTCGGCTTCGCCTTCTTCGACCGCAACCTGCGCTACATCCACGTCAACACCGCGCTCGCCGCCATGAACGGCCTGCCCGCCGGTGGACACCTGGGCCGCCACGTCACCGAGGTCATGCCCGAGCTGGGCCGACTCCTCGCCCCACGCCTCGAGCGCGCCCTCGGCACCGACGCCCCCGTCCAGGACACCTGCCTCGAAGTCGAAACCCCCGCCGCCCCCGGCGAGCCCCGCTTCTGGTTCGGCAGCTACTCGCGCGTGCGCGGCGCCGGCGGCGAAGTCCTCGGCGTCATCGCCTCCCTCTCCGAGCTCACCGAGCGCATGCGCGCCGAGCAATCCCTCCAGGAGCACGAGGGCCGCCTCGACGTCCTCACCCGCTCCCTGCCCGACTACCTCTGGGGCGGCAAGCTGCGCGACGGCAGGCTGCGCGACTTCTACTGCACCCCCGTCATCGAGCGCACCACCGGCTACCCCGCCTCCGCCTTCGTCGAGCCCTCCCCCGGCGGCGGCCCGCCCCGCCTCTGGGCGGAGATGATCCACCCCGAGGACCGCGCGCGCTACCGCTCCCGCATCGAGTCGCTCGCCCCCGGCTCCGAGGTGGAACTGGAACACCGCCTCATCTGCGCCGACGGCCGCGTGCGCTGGGTCCGCAGCCGCGCCGCCGCCTCCGCGCGAGACACCCAGGGCGAGCTCCACGTCGGCTGCGTCGTCACCGACATCACCGACCGCTACCTCGCGGACGAGCTGCGCCAGCGCCTCCACGACAGCTTCCGCCGCTCCGCCCAGGAGTGGACCCGCACCTTCGACGCCGTCGCCGCCCCCCTGCTCGTGCTCGGCGCGGACGGCGTCATCCACCGCCTCAACGCCCCGGCCTGCGCGCTGTTCGGGGGCCTGGACCCCTCCGGCCAGCCCCTGTCCACCGCGGCCAGCATGCCGCCCTGGTCCAGCACCCCGCCCCTCATCGACGAGCTGCGCCGCACCCACGGCACCATCACCCGCGAAGTCACCGACCCGCGCTCGCGCCGCACCTGGGAGCTGTCCGCCGCCTGGGTCGACGAGGCCGGAGGCGACGACTCACGCATCATCCTGGTCGCCACCGAAGTCACCCGGCTGCTCGAGCTGCAGGCCAGCCTGCGCCGCAGTGAGACCATGGCCGTCATGGGCGCCATCGTCGCGGGCGTGGCCCACGAGGTGAGAAACCCCCTCTTCTCCATCTCCGCCGTGGTGGACGCGGTGGAGGCCACCGTGGGCCAGCGCGCCGACCTGGCCCCGTACATGGACGTCCTGCGCGGCGAGGTGCGCCGCTTGAACCACCTCACCCAGGAGCTGTTCGAGTACGGCCGGCCCACGCGCGGCGAATGGGTGGAGGGCCCCGTGCACCCCGTCGTCGAGGAGGCCCTGGCCGCGTGCGCCCTCACCGGCGAGCAGGCCCGCGTGGCCGTCACGCCGCTGCTCACCGAGTCCCTGCCGCCCGTGCGCATGGACTCGCGGCGGCTGTTCCATGTCTTCCGCAACGTGCTGGAGAACGCCGTGCAGCACTCCCCCGCGGGAGCCACCGTGCGCGTGTCCACCGCGGTGCTCGAGGAGGAGGGCCGCGCCTGGGTGCGCTGCACCGTGCGCGACGGCGGCCCGGGCTTCCGCGAGGAGGACCTGCCCCACGTCTTCGAGCCCTTCTTCAGCAAGCGCCGGGGCGGCACCGGCCTGGGCCTGTCCATCGTCCAGCGCATCCTCGAGGAGCACCAGGGCGCCATCCGCCTGGGAAATCATCCCGAGGGTGGCGCCGAAGTCACCCTGCTGCTACCAGCGGTTTCCTCGCCTCCGGCCACCGTGCCCCTAGACTCGCTCGCCTCATGACCCGTACCCGCATCCTCCTCGTGGACGACGAGCCCGGCGTCCGGCTCGGCATGAGGGGCTATCTCACCGCCCACGGCTTCGACGTGGACGAAGCCCAGAGCCTCGCCGAGGCCCAGGAGGTCTTCCGCACGCACCGCCCCGACGTGGCCGTGGTGGACTACCGCCTCACGGACGGCACCGCCCTGGAGCTGCTCCCGCGCCTCAAGGAGATCGACGCGGCCGTGCCCCTGGTCGTCCTCACCGGCCATGGCTCCATCGAGCTGGCCGTGCAGGCCGTGAAGGAGGGCGCCGAGCAGTTCCTCACCAAGCCCGTGGAGCTCGCCGTCCTCAAGGTCGTGCTGGAGCGCCTGGTCGCCCAGCGCCGCGAGCGGCAGCGCCTGCGCGCGGACCTGTCGCGCACCGCGCGCGCCTCGGTGGACCCGTTCCTGGGCACCAGCGTCGCCATCCAGAACCTGCGCGCCGAGGCCGAGCGCATGCAGCACAGCGACAGCCCCGTGCTCGTCACCGGCGAGACGGGCAGCGGCAAGAGCGTGCTCGCGCGCTGGCTGCATGAAGGCGGCCCCCGCGCCGACGCGCCCTTCGTCGACCTCAACTGCGCGGCGCTGTCCAGGGACTTGCTCGACTCGGAGCTGTTCGGCCACGAGAAGGGCGCCTTCACGGGCGCGGTGGCCAACAAGCAGGGCCTGCTGGAGGTCGCCGACCGGGGCACGCTCTTCCTCGACGAGATTGGCGACATGGACCTCACCGTCCAGCCCAAGCTCCTCAAGGTGCTGGAGGAGAAGCGCTTCCGGCGGCTGGGCGACGTGCGCGACAGGCGCGTCGACGTGCGCCTCATCGCCGCCACGCACCAGGACCTGGGCACCGCCACCCGCGAGAAGCGCTTCCGCAGCGATTTGTACTTCCGCGTCAGCACCCTCATCCTCCACGTGCCCGCCCTGCGCGAGCGCCCCGAGGACATCCCCGTGCTGGCCCGGAGCTTCCTCGCGGAGATGGGCACCGCGCGCGGACGCGGCGGCGTGGGCCTCCTGCCGGACGCAGAGACGGCCCTGATGCGCTACGCCTGGCCCGGCAACATCCGCGAGCTGCGCAACGTCCTGGAGCGCGCCGTGCTGCTCTCCGGCGGCGGCGCCCTGTCCCGCGGCGACCTGCGCTTCGAGTCCTCCCCCGACGAGCCCGCCGCCGAGGATGACCTGACCCTCGAGGAGCTCGAGCGCCGCCACATCGAGCGCGTGCTTCGCCGGGAGAACGGCCACGTCGAGCGCGCCGCCGTCCGCCTGGGCATCCCCCGCTCCTCCCTCTACGAGCGCCTCAAGCGTTTGGGAATCAACAGATCTGGATTCCAGAAATCGGATCCGTGATCTGGACGCAAGGCGGACGAGGCACCGGGCGACAGCCCGCAAGTATCGGGAAAGTCGTATCGCGGGGGGCCTGAGTACGGTTGGCCCCAGGCTTGCTCTCCGGCGGCCGCGTGTCTCAGAACCTCCTCATCGTCGACGACGAATCCACCCTGTGCTGGGTGTTGGGGCAGTTCTTCTCGGGGGCCGGCTACCGCGTGGACTCGGCGCAAGCGCTCGATGAGGCGCTGGGGTTGATGACGACGGGCCGCTACGACCTGGTCATCAGCGACCTGCGGCTGAGCGGCACGCAGTCCGAGGAGGGGCTGGTGCTGGCGGACTTCGTGCGCCGCTTCACCCCGGACACCCGCGTGGTGCTGCTCACGGCCTTCGCTTCTCCGGAGCTGACGGCCCGGGCCCGTGAGCTCGGCGTCGACCTGGTCTTGCCCAAGCCGCAACCCCTGCCTTCCCTGGCCCAACACGTGTCGCAATTGTTGGCGGCACGTTGATGTGGGTGGTGCCCTTCTGGCACCGTCGGAGCATGCGAGTGCTTTTTCCTCCCACCCGCCCGTGGGCGTGGTTCGCGCTGGCGCTGTTGCTGGCGAGCGGCGCCCAGGCACAGATTCCCGCCTCCCAGGCCATCGACGTGCAGCAGTACAAGCCCGGACCGGGCGCCTATGACGTGCTGGGGCTGCACGGCGCGCGCGTGGGCCGGCACCTCGACTGGAACCTGGGGCTGTCGGTCAACTACGCGGATGATCCGCTCAACCTGCTGGACCCGAGGCGGGACGCGTTCGTCTACCGCATCGTCGACAGCCAGCTCACCGTGGACGTGCTGGGCGCGCTGGCGCTGTTCGACTGGCTGGAGGTCGGCGTGGCGCTGCCCATCTCCACCACCACGTCGCAGCCCGCGGGCGAGGTGGCCCCGTCGCTGGCGCAGGGCGTGGATGCCACGGGCATCGGGGATTTGCGGCTGGTCCCCAAGGCGCGCCTCCTGTCCACGGACGGAGGCCTGCACCTGGCCGTGGCCGCGTCGGTGACGATTCCCACCTCGGGAGGCGACGAGTTCCTGGGCTCCGACGGGCTCACCTTCCAGCCGAGGCTCATCGCCGAGTGGGCCACCGAGCGCGTGCGCCTGCTCGCCAACGTGGGCGTGAACCTGCGCGGCGAGGAGCGGCTGCGCAACCTGCGCGTGGGCAGCGAGTTCGCGTACGGAATCGGCGCCGAGGTGCCGCTCACCGAGAAGCTCTCGGTCGCCGCGACGCTCGCGGGCGCGCTGGGGTTGAAGGAGACGAACACGGAGGAGCGGCCCCTGGAGGCGCTCGGCGCGGTGAAGTACCGCTTCACCCGTGAGCTCGCGGCCCATGTGGGCGCGGGCCCCGGCCTCACCCGAGGCTACGGCACCCCGAGCTTCCGCGTGCTGGGTGGACTGAGCTGGACGGCGTCCTCGGCGCCCTCGTCAGCCCCCGCGTGCACGCTCGGCCCCGAGGACTACGACGGCTTCCAGGACGACGACCACTGCCTGGACCCGGACGACGACAACGACGGCATCCTCGATGGACCGGACGTGTGCCCCGGCGAGCCGGAGACCTTCAACGGCTATCAGGACGAGGACGGCTGCCCCGACTCGCCTGGCGAGCACGCTCCCGCGTCCGAGGACGCACCCACCCAGGCCCCCGAGGCGAGCGCGCCGATGACGCTCCCCCCCGCCCCCGTGGACACGGACCAGGACGGCATCGTCGACAGCGAGGACCGCTGCCCCAGCGAGCCCGAGGACCTGGATGGCTTCGAGGACGCGGACGGCTGCCCCGACCCGGACAACGACAGGGACGGCATCCCCGACACGGCCGACGCGTGCCCGCTGGAGGCGGAGACCATCAACGGCGTGAAGGACGAGGACGGCTGCCCCGACCAGGGCACGTCGAGCGTGCGCCTGGAGGGCTCGCGCATCGTCATCCTGGAGAAGGTCTACTTCGCCACGAGCAAGGACGTCATCCTGCCCAAGTCGTTCAGCCTGCTCGCGCAGGTGGCCTCGGTGCTCAAGGCGAACCCGCAGCTCCAGTTGGTGCGCGTGGAGGGCCACACCGACAGCCAGGGCTCGGACGCGAAGAACCTGGACCTGTCGCAGCGCCGCGCCAACAACGTGAAGGCCTTCCTGGTGAAGTCCGGCATCGCGCCGGAGCGCCTGGAGGCGGTGGGCTTCGGCGAGACGAAGCCGGTGGACACCAACAAGACGCCCAAGGGACGCGAGAACAACCGCCGCGTCGAGTTCAACATCGTGAAGGCCGCCGACTCCTCGGCGGGGGAGGCCACGCCATGAGTCGGTCCACTTCCTGGCTGATGGTGCTGACGCTCTCGGGCTCGCCCGTGCTCGCGCAGTCGCAGGGCGCGGAGCCGTGCGGCGGCGTGCGCTTCAACAATGGCCGCGTGGAGCTGGGCCGCACGCTCGCGCCCCAGGGCCCGGAGACGGAGCAGTGCCTGAAGCACGTGGGACAGGCGCTCGTGGCCCGTCCCGCCATCCGCTCGGTGACGGTGGCCGCCCGGCTGCCGGACGCGGAGCGGCTGGGAGGCCAGGGCCTCGCGGTGGCGAAGGCGGCGGCGCAGGTGCTGGTGGCGGCGGGCGTGCCCCAGACGCGCGTGTCCGTGGTGGCGCCTCCCGCGGTGCCGGGACAGCCGGGGCAGCTCCAGCTCGCCTACGTCGAGCGCCCCGCGCAGCCCCGCGTGGCCCGCGTGCGCGCGGCGGGTGGAAGCATCCTGGCGGGCGCCACGGAGGACGCCCTGCAGCCGCGCGCCATCGGTGACTCGCTCCACACGGGCGAGCTGTTCCAGACGGCCAGCGACGCGAGCGCGGAGCTGGAGCTGGCGGACGCAAGCCGGGTGCGTGTGCAGCCCGACAGCCTCTTGCGGCTGGGCACCCTGGAGCTGAGCGCCCAGGGCACGCGCGTGGTCCGCCTGGAGCTCTTGAAGGGCTCGGTGGAGACGGTGGCCGCGCCCGGTGGCGAGGGCTCCGTGTTCGAGGTGCGCACGCGCGGCGCGGTGGCCGGGGTGCGCGGCACGCAGTTCCGCGTGACGGCGAAGGAGGACGGCGCCAGCCGCCTGGAGACGCTCGAGGGCAAGGTGGCGCTCGGCGCGCAGGGGGCGGAGGTCGACGTGGGCGCGGGCCAGGGCTCGCGCGTGCTGCCCGGCGTCGCTCCCGAGGCGCCCCGGGCGCTGCTCACGGCGCCGCGACTCGAAGGGCCCCGCGGCGGGACGTTCACCACGCCGCCCACGCTGAAGTGGCTCGAGGTGAAGGAGGCGAAGCACTACCGCGTGGAGCTGGCGCGGACGGCGGACTTCGCCGCGGGCGTGCGGACCCTCGAGGCCACGGGCCTCACGCTGACAGTGCCCGGTGAGCACACGGGCAAGTGGTTCTGGCGCGTGTTGCCGGTGGACAAGGACGACTTCATCGGCTTCCCTTCCAAGATCCATGCGTTCGAGCTGAGGCCCTGAGACGCGCCGATGAACCCGAGCCCCGACACGCCTGCGCGAGGCCCCTGGCTTCCCCGCCCCTCTCCGGGGCTGCTTCGCGTGGTGGCGGCGGGCGTGGGCGTGGCGCTGGCGTGCGTGACGGCGGCGACGGGCGGAGCGCCGGGGCCCCTGGAGCGCTCGCTCTATGACCAGGTCGTCAGCCGGCTCTTGCCGGGTGTCCCGCGCAGCGCGGACCTGGTGCTGGTGGAGGTGGATGACCGGGCGCTGATGGCGCTGGGTGAGCGCTGGCCCCTGTCGCGGGCCACGTGGGCGCGGGCCTTCAAGGCCCTGGCGGCGCAGCGTCCGGCGGCGGTGGCGGTGGACGTGGTGTTCGACCAGCCCGGGCCGCGCGACGCGCTGGAGCTGGGCGAGGACGTGCTGGCGGCGCTGCGGGAGTCGGGGCTCGCCGGGCAGCCCGCGGGCGCGGCGCTGGTGGCGGACCTGGAGGACCGGCTGCGCGAGCAGGACGGCGACGCGCGACTGGCGGAGGCGCTCGGGGAGAACGGCGCCGTCATCCTGGGCGCCGCGGCGTTGATGGACGAGGTCTCGATGATGGCGCCGCTCGAGGACACCGCGGCCGCCGATTCGGTGTCGATGCCCGTGGACCGGCTGCGGCTCCAGGCCCGGAGCGTCGCGGGCAGCATCGCCCCGCTGCGGATGGCGGCGCACGGCAGCGGCACCTTGAACATGCTGGTGGACGCGGATGGCGTCATCCGGCGCTACCCGTTCGCCGTCGACGTGGACGGCCGGAGGTGGCCCTCGCTGGCGCTGGCGACGGCGCTCAAGCTGATGCCGGAGCAGTCGGAGTCCCTGCTGCGCCGGGCGAGCGTGGACCAGGGCGCCCCGCTGATGCGGCTGCCTTCACCCGACTGGCTGCCGAGGGTGAGCCTGGCGGACGTGCTCCAGGCGGACCCGCGCTCGGTGGGGCTGGACCTGGCGCTGCGGGGCAAGACGCTCTTCGTCGGCGTCACCGCGACGGGGCTGCACGGGCAGAGCACGCTGCCGGGCCAGGTGGCGGTGCCGGGGGTGGAGATCCACGCCTTCGCGCTGGACAACCTCCGCGCGGACCGGCTGATGCGCTCGTCGGGCGGGGTGGCGCTCATGGGCCTGCTGGAGACCGTGGCCCTGCTGTGGCTCTTCGGCTGGCGCTGTCGCCGCGTGCGGACGCTGGGGGCCGTGGGGAGCACGGCGCTGGTGCTCGGCATGCTGCACGTGGCGCTGGTGGGGTGGCTGGCGGCGGACCTGGGCTGGGTGTTGCCGCTGGTGCCCGGGGGCCTGGGGTTGGGGCTGATGCTGCTGGTGGACTCGGCGCTCCGGGCGGAGGAGCTGGGCCGTCAGCGTGGCGCCCTGCGTCGACTCTTCGTGCGCTATCCCCAGTCCGCGCCGGGGACCTCGGCCCCGCCGGGCGAGGGCCGGTAGCGGCCGGGCGGGCAGCGTTGCCCGAACAACCTCGCGCGGTGGCGACCATCACCGGCGCGGTCCCATCCGTGGCAGCATCGGTGAGACATGGCCCGCTACGCCCTCATCGCCGAGCCCGACCCCCACCGCGCCGCCAGCCTGCTCACCCTCGTCGCGGGGGAAGGGCTCGAGGGCATCCTGGCCCGGGATGGCGCGGAGGCCCAGGAGGTGGTCCGCCAGCGCAGCGCCCCTGCCCTGTTGCTCACGGACCTGGCCTTGCCGCGCGTGGATGGCTTCACGCTGCTGTCGTGGCTGCGTGAGCGGCAGGACGCGGGCGGCACGCAGGTGGTGGTGGTGACGGCGTTCGACGAACTGCGGGTGCGCGCGTGGCAGCTCAAGGAGGCGCTCGGCATCCACTCGCTGCTCAGCCGACGCGCGCCGACGGAGACGGTGCGCGACACCGTGCGCCGGGTCCTCGCCGGACAGCGTCCCCTGCCCGCCACGCCCGCGGAGAGCGTCCCCGACGACGAGCACCAGCGGCTGGCGCACATCGACGCGCTGCACCTGGTGGACGACGGCCCTCCGGAGGCGGAGCTGCAGGAGCTCGTCACGGAGGTGGCGCAGGCCTTCGGCGTGCCCGTGGCGTTGCTGACGTTGGTGCTGGGAGACAGGCAGTGGTTCAAGGCGCACGTGGGGCTGCCGCACGCGCTGGCGCGCGACAGGGGCACGCCCCGGGACTGGGCCTTCTGTCACCACGTGGTGATGGGGCGCGAGTCGCTGGTCGTCCCGGACGCCACGCGGCACCCGGTGTTCAAGGACAACCCGCTGGTGCGCGACGGCATCGTCGGCAGCTACGCGGGCGCGCCGCTGGTGACGCCGAGCGGTGAGGTGCTGGGCACGCTGTGTGTCATCGACACGCGGCCCCTGGTGCTCGGCACCGAGGACATGGCGGCGCTGCGGGAGCTGGCCCGGCGCGTGGCCGGGGACCTGGAGCTGAAGTCCCGGGCGAGGACGGAGGCGAGGGACTGGAGCCGCTCGCGGCAGGAGCCCTCGCGCTCGGAGCTGGCCGCGCTGACGCAGGTGCGGGACGCGATTCAAGCGCTCGACGTGGCGACGCTGCTGGTGGCTCCGGGCCGGCAGCCCTTCGCGGGCAACGCCGCGCTGGCGGAGCTGCTGGGGCTGCCGTTGGAGGGGATTGCGAAGCTGACCTTCGACACCTTCCGTCAGCACGTCGCCAGCCTGACGGCGGACCCGACGGGGCACTCGCCGTTGCTCGACCTGGCGTCGGACACGTCGCGGGGACTGCACCTGTCCCTGACGCTGGAGCACCCACGTCCCCGTCGCATCCGGTGGGTGGCGCGGCCGTTCGCCATCCCGGGCGGCATGGCGCAGTTGCTGACGCTCTCGGAGCCGGGGGGCGTGTCTCCGCGCGACGAGCGTGAGCGGATGCTGCGCGTGGATGCGCTGACGGGACTGGCCACCCGACGCGCGGGTGAGGAGCGCCTGCTGCGTGAGATTGGCCGATGCCGGAGGGACGGCGTGCCCTGCGGCGTGTTGCTGGTGGACCTGGTGGGGCTCGGTCGGCTCAACCTGCGGCACGGGTTCGACGCGGGCGACACGGCGCTGCGGGATGTGGCACGGCATCTGGAGCCGGTGGGGGCGCCCACGGGCTTCGCGGTGCGGTGGGAGGGCGGCACGCTGCTGGTGGCCCTGCCGGGGCTGGACGCGGGTGCCACCGAGGCGCTGCGGGAGCACCTGCTCTCCGAGCTGGAGACGTTCGAGGTCCACACCGTCGCCGTGGCCGTGGAGGGTGAGGAGGACCCGGGGCAGACGCTCGCCCGGGCCCATGCGGCGCTCGCGCGGGTGAAGGCGGAGCACCCCGGGCTGAGGGACAGGGGAACGGTGTAGAACAGGGGCTCATGGCCCCGCCCTCCGTGCCCGACCGGCTGCGATTGCCTCTTCGCTTCGACGTGAGCCGTCTCCAGGAGGAGCTGGCGCGGGTGCCCCCGGAGGCGTGGGTGCCGCACTTCAACACCCGCTTCTACGAGGGCGAGTGGAGCGGCGTCCCGTTGCGCTCGGTGGGAGGGATGGAGGGGCGCATCTACCCCGACCCCACCGCACGACAGGAGTACGCGGACACGCCGCTGCTCGGGCGTCACCCCGCGTTCCGGGAGGCGCTCGCGATGTTCCGGTGTCCCATCGGCTCGGCGCGGCTGTTGAAGCTCGCGGCCCGCGCGAACATCCGCGAGCACACGGACTACAACCTGGCGTTCGAGGATGGCGAGGTGCGCATCCACGTCCCCATCGTCACGCATCCGGAGGTGAGCTTCGTGCTCTCGGGCCAGCGCGTGGACATGAGGCCCGGGGAGTGCTGGTACCTGAACTTCAACCTGCCCCACCGCGTGGACAACTCCGGGGACACGGACCGCGTGCACCTGGTGCTCGACTGCGTGGTGGATGACTGGCTGCGGGACGTCTTCGCGAGGGCCGCGACGGAGGAAGGCGGCGCTCGTGTCGCTTGAGGACTTCGAGCGCTTCCGTGTGCGAGTGCTGGAGGACGAGGGGCTTCAGGAGGAGTTGCGAGGGCCGAAGGATGTGCCTGGGTTCATCGCGCTCGCCATCCGGTTGGGGGCGGAGCGGGGCTGTCACTTCACGGAGGCGGAGCTTCGCGAGCTGATGCGCGAGGAGCGCAAGCGGTGGCTGGGGACGTGGGTATGAGCTCGCGGCTGGACGGGTGGATACCAGCACGGCTGCAGGTCGAGGGTGAGCAGCCCTGGGTCGACTGGTGTCACCTGGGGAGCCAGCGCTTCACGGACCCGTTCTTCGACGAGACACTGGAGCGCCGGCTGCGGCATCCGTTCCCCCTGCTCTTCCGACATCGGACGTCGATGGAGACGCTGGTGGAGAGACAGTCGTCGCACCCGGGGTTGCCGGTGCGAGGGCTCGTGTTCCACATGTCCCGCTGCGGCTCCACGCTGCTCGCGCAACTGCTGGCATCGCTGCCCCGCCACATCGTCCTGTCCGAGGCGGCCCCCGTAGACACGGTGCTGCGCATCCATTCGCGGCTCCCGTGGGTGGATGAGGCGCGGCGAATCGAGTGGCTGCGGGCGGTGGTGGCCGGACTGGGCCAGCAGAGGAACCCCGAGGAGCAGGCGGTGTTCCTCAAGCTGGATGCGTGGCACGTGTTGGAGCTGCCGCTGCTCGAGCGGGCGTTTCCCGGGGTACCGTGGCTGTTCTTGTATCGGGACCCGGTGGAGGTCATGGCCTCACATCAGAAGCACCGGGGCGCGCACATGCTGCCGGGGGTGTTGGAGCCCGCACGTGTGGGGCTCGGAATGGAGCAGTTGTCCGAGCTGTCATTGGAGGAGTACGGCGCACGGGTCCTCGCGCGACTGTGCGAGGCGGGGCTGGAAGGCTATCGCGCGCGGAAGTCACCGGCGTTGCTGCTGAACCACCGGGGGCTCCAGGACACCGCCGTGTCCCGGCTCGTGGAGCTGTTCGGGATGGAGCCGGATGCCCTCGAGCTGGAGTTGCTGACCCAGGCCGCGGCCCGTGACGCGAAGAACCCCGTGCTCCCGTTCGAGGACGACACGCGGCAGAAGGCCGAAGCGGTCAGCGAAGCCTCGCGCAAGGCAGCCGAGAACGGGGTACGCCCCGTGTACGATGCGCTGGAAGCGGAGCGACTGCGGGCCGAGCCCGCGGACCGCTTGTCTTCATAGACACCGTCGGCGGGGATGAACACGTAGAGGGACTCGGCTGCCGTCAGCTGGGGTGGACCGGCCCGTAGACGGGTGATCTCCGTCTTGGTGACACAGCCGACAGGAACAGGAAGGAGAGGACGGTCCACCGCGTCGACTTCATGGGACTCCCGGTGCGCTGCCCTGGAGAGAGCCATTGCCGGCAGCATGCATGGCAAGACATATCACACCCGGCTGGAATCAGGCAGCGGGGCGCCATGAGGAGGGCAGCGACGCTTCATCCCGGTTGTACTTTGCAGCTCCAATAGAGACTCGGCTTTTCCGGTGTTCAACGGAGCACCGACTGAACTTGCGGGCAATGATTGGCTGGTGCGGGCACGCAACGACAACACAAGAATCCTCCAGCCGAGCCCGAACAATGCCGGCACCCACAATTCACTGGCAGCATGCCTACCCATATGGCAGACATACTCCCGACTTCCTTGCCAGGGCGAGAGGACCCATCCGGTCCCGTCTGACAATGGAGGGGGGAGAACACCATGCTGATGGCAATGGCAGTCCGCCGCGGTGGAGCGCTGCTCGCGACCTTGGGATTGGGAGCACTGGCCGGCTGTGGGAGCAGCACGCAGACGACGGGCCCCGGGGAGGAGATGGTCAACAGCGAAGCCGAGCTCTACGTGGCCTCCACGCGGTTGTGGCGGCCGATGAGCATCCCCGTGTGTTGGGAGAACCCGGGAGCGAATGACGGCACGCAGCGCCAGTGGGTGCGCGACGCGGTGGAGCGGACGTGGGCGACCCGCTCGGGAGTCCGCTTTACCGGCTGGGGCACCTGCGCCGCGGGGGCCATGGGCATCCGGCTCAACATCAGCGATGTCGGCCCGCATGCGAAGGGGCTGGGGAACGCCATCAACGGCGTCGCCGCGGGCGTGGTGCTGAACTTCACGTTCAACAACTGGAGCCAGGGCTGCCAGAACACGCGCCAGTACTGCATCGAGACGATCGCCGTGCACGAGTTCGGCCACGCCCTGGGCTACGCCCACGAGCACAATCGCCCCGACACGCCGGGCTCCTGCACGGAGCCTCCGCAGGGCTCCAATGGTGACCAGACCATCGGCGCGTGGGACCTGGCCTCGGTGATGAACTACTGCAATCCCCAGTGGGCGGGGGATGGCAACCTCAGCGTCACGGACCAGGTGGGCGCACAGCAGACGTATGGCGTTCCCTGGGAGTCGCTGGGAGGCAACCACACCTCCGCGCCCGCGGTCGCCGCGCGCGGCACGAACCGGCTGGATGTGTTCGCTCGCGGCACGGACAACCAGCTGTGGCAGGCCTACTGGAATGGCACCGGTTGGTTCTCGTGGTTCCCGCTCGGCGGCACGCTGACCTCGGACCCGGCGGCCGTGAGCCGTGACTCCAGCCGCATCGACGTGTTCGCCAAGGGTTCGGACAACGCCATCCATCAGAAGTCCTGGACCGGGACGACGTGGACGGCCTGGTCGTCGCTGGGCGGCAACTTCGCCTCGGGGCCCACCGTCGCATCGTGGGGCTCGAACCGGATGGACGTGTTCGTGCGTGGCACGGACAACGCGGTCTGGCAGTCCTTCTGGACCGGCTCCACATGGAGCTCCTGGTTCTCGCTCGGCGGCACGATTGCCTCGGACCCGGCGGCGGTGAGCTGGGGGTCCGGCCGCATCGACGTGTTCGCCCGGGCCACGGACAACACCATCGTGCAGAAGTATTGGAATGGCACCACGTGGGTGGGCTGGTCTTCCCTGGGCGGCAACTTCATCTCGTCACCCACGGTCGTCTCCCGAGGGGTGAACCTGCTGGATGTGTTCGCCCGGACCGCGGACAACGCGCTGTGGAGCAACACCTGGAATGGCGCGAGCTGGAGCGGCTGGACGTGGCTCGGCGGCGAGCTGGCCTCCGCGCCGGAGGGCGTGAGCAAGGCGTCAGGCCACATGGACGTCTTCTACATCGGTTCGGATGGCGCCCTGCGGCACTCCTGGTACCGGAACGGGTGGTAGGCGGTTGAGCTGACGCCGTCACCTCGAGCGCGGGTGAGCGCGCGGCCGGAGAACCCTTTCGACGACCGCGTACTCATGACATAGCGTGGTCTCCCTCGACCGGGAGGCCGCGCATGGCAGACACGAACGAGGCGGACGAGTCGCTCGGCCTCGCCGCTCCAAGCCGCACGACGACATGAAGGTCGCCGACCCACGCCTGCTCGAGGAGCTGTCCCAGGCCCCGGGCTTCATCTGCATCCGAGCCCGTCGAGCGGCCTGAGCCAGAGACCCGCGACGGGCGCTGGCGCCTCCGTCACCACCGGGCCGACTCGCCCGACAGCGCCGACATGGCCAGACGCGCCATGAAGGACTCCACCTGCTCGCGGTTCGGCAGCCCCGACAGCGCCCCCAGCCGCATCGTGGCCAGGGCCGACGTGGCGTGCGCGAAGCGGGCCGCGTCGGATAAAGAGCGCCGCTCACCCAATGCCACACATAGGGCCGCGGAGAAGGCATCTCCCGCCCCCGTGGTATCCACCCAGTCCACGGGGAGGTTGGGCAGCCACAGCTCAGCCTCGGACCCGAGGAGCAGGTTGCCCTGCGGCGCGGCGACCACCGCGGAGCCGACGCCCCGCCGCAACAGGTTCTCCGCCGCCTGACGGGCGGACTCGCGGTCCACCACCTCGACGCCCGTCAGCACCTCCGCCTCCAGGTCATTGAGCCGGATGACATGGACCGCCTCGAGCAGCTCCTCGGGCAGCGCCGTGGGCGGCGCCGGGTCCAACACCACATGCGTCCCCGCGGCCCGCGCGACATGGACCGCCGCGACGACGACCTCGAGCGGGACCTCCAGCTGCACCAGCAGGACATCCGCGCGGGAGATGCGCTCCTCGGCGGCGAGCACGTCGGGAACTCGCATCCGTCGGTTGGCCCCTTCCGCGGACAGGCTCTGCCGGTGCCCTGACTCATCCACCATCTCGAGCACGACGCCCGTGCTCGCGCCCGGGTCCCTCGTCACGGCGAGCGTGTCCACGCCCTCGCCCTCCAGTTGCTCCAAGAGCCCGAGTCCCCGGGCATCCGCGCCCACCCGCCCCACCAGCGTCGCCCGGGCCCCCAGACGCGCGGCGGCCACGGAGGCGTTGGCGCCCTTTCCTCCCAGGCTCTCCAGGAACAGGTGCCCCTCCACGTTCTGCCCCTGCCTCGGGAGCCGAGGCCCCTGGACCAGGAAGTCCGTGCTGATTCCACCGACCACCAGGATGTCCGCCTGTCGACGCGCAGCCATGACCGTCGTCCCCCTCCCCACCCCACCGTCCGATGCCGCGACTCGCGCGCGAAGACGCCGAGCACGAAGCCTCATCAAGCTAGGCATCACCGGGACACGGCACGGCGGACGGCCACACGTGCCACCGTCGCGCCGGCCTCCCACATCGCGTGGACCCGACGGAAGGACCCAGGGGGCCGGAGCGCGACCCTCGAAGAGACAATCTTCGAGGTGGCGGCATCGCATTCCACGCCTCCGCTACGAACAGGGACTTCAAATGGACCCGCCGAACAGGGCCATCCACCTGCCCAGAAGCCCCAGCACTTCCCCAACCCCCTGAAACTCCTATGCGGGGCCCACGACCCCTGGCGCACGAGCGCGTTGACACCTCGCGTCGACCGGTGCTACCTACCGGTCGGTAGGTCGTGGCTTTTGAAAACTTTACAGTCCACCGTGACGAGGCACACGTGACGCATAGCGGACGGAAGCCGGATGAAGGCGAGCGCTACAAGGCCATCCTGGAGACGGCGGCGCGGCTCATCTGCGAGCGCGGCTACGAAGGCACCTCGATGCAGGAGATCGCCGCCGCGTGCCGGATGACGAAGGCGGGGCTCTACCACCACATCCAGAACAAGGAGCAGCTGCTCTTCGCCATCATGAACTACGGGATGGACCTGTTCGAGGAGCAGGTCCTCTCGCGCGTGCAGGACATCGCGGACCCGGTGGAGCGGCTGCGCGCGTGCATGCGCCACAACATCCTGCTGGTGACGCGCGGGTGGAGCAAGGAGGTCATCATCATCCTCCACGAGCACGCCACGCTCACCGGTGAGGCGCGCGCGTTCATCGACAGCCGCAAGAAGCGCTACGTCGACTTCCTGGAGGAGGCCTTCTCGCAGGCCGCGCAGCAGGGGCGCATCCGTCCGGTGGACCCGACCATCGGCGCGTTCTCGTTCCTGGGCATGGTGCTGTGGGTCTACAAGTGGTTCAAGCCCGACGGCCGCCTCTCGGATGAGCAGATCGCCGACGGCATGGTGGAGCTGCTCTTCCCGCCCATCGTCGCCGCCGCCGTGGATGGCCAGCCCGGGGTGTCCTCGCTGCGCATGGTGTCTCGCTCCGGAACGGAGGGGACGTGAAGACCGCGCGCTGGTGCTCGCTGGAAGACGCCGTCGCGTCCATCCCCGACGGCGCGTCGCTGGCCACGGGCGGCTTCATGCTCGGCCGCGCGCCCATGGCGCTGGTGATGGAGCTCATCGCCCAGGAGCGCCGCGGCCTTCGCCTCATCTCGCTGCCCAACCCGCTGCCCGCCGAGCTGCTCGTCGCGGGCGGGTGTCTGGCCCACCTGGACATCGCCTTCGGCGCGCTGAGCCTGGAGGGCCGCGTGCGCCCCATGCCCTGTATCAAGCGGGGAATCGAACAGGGCACCCTGTCGTGGCGCGAGCATGACGGCTACCGCGTCGTCCAGCGCCTGCGCGCCGCCTCCATGGGCCTGCCCTTCATCCCCGCGCCGGACGCCGATGTGTCGGGGCTGGCGCAAGCCGAGCCGCCACGCACCGTGGTGGACCCGTTCACCGGTGAGAGCGTCCCGGTGGAGCCCGCGTACTTCCCGGACGTGGCGCTCATCCACGCGCGCGCCGCGGACGAGCGCGGCAACCTGTACATGGAGGACCCCACCACGGACCTGCTCGTGGCGGGCGCCGCGCGCCGCGTGATTGCCACGGTGGAGGAGCGCGTGACGAAGCTGCCTCGCGCCACCATCCCCGGCTTCCAGGTGGACCGCATCGTCCTCGCGCCCGGCGGCGCGCTGCCCACCGGCTGCGCGGGGCTGTATCCCCACGACGACGCGATGCTCGCGCGCTACCTGTCGCTCGCCGAGACGGGCCAGGAGGCGGAGTTCCTCGCCTCGCTGAAGACGCGGAGGGCGGCATGAGCGCGGCCCTGGACATCACCCCCGCGGAGACCGTGGTCTCCCTGCTCGCGCGACAGATTGATGACGGCGCCGTGGTGGCCACGGGCGTCGCCTCGCCGCTGGCCATCCTCGCCATCGCCGTGGCCCGCGCCACGCACGCGCCGGGCCTGACGTACCTGGCCTGCGTGGGCTCGCTGGACCCGGACATCTCCTCGCTGCTCCCCTCCTCCGAGGACCTGGGCTACCTGGAGGGGCGCTCGGCGGAGATCACCATCCCCGACCTGTTCGACCACGCGCGCCGGGGCCGGGTGGACACCGTCTTCTTCGGCGCCGCCGAGGTCGATGCCACCGGCAGCACCAACATGACGGCGAGCGGCAGCCTGGCGCACCCGCGCACCAAGTTCCCCGGCGTGGCCGGCGCCGCGACGCTGCGCCAGTGGGTCCACCGCCCCGTGTTGCTGGTGCCGCGCCAGTCCCGCCGCAACCTGGTGCCCGAGGTGCAGGTGGCCACCACCCGGGACCCGCGCCGCGACGTGCGGCTCATCTCCGACCTGGGCGTCTTCGAGCTGGGCGCCTCCGGTGCAAGGCTGAAGGCGCGCCACCCGTGGGCCTCGACCGAGGACATCGCCGAGCGCACGGGCTTCGACTTCACGGTGGACGACTCGCTCACCATCACCCCGCTGCCGGACGCGCGCACCGTCGCCGCCATCCGCGCGCTGGACCCTCGCGGCCTGCGAGACCAGCTCGTCGGTCGCTGAATCCAGGCATCCCTGTTTCGACTTTTGTGTCTCGCGGAGGTACGAGATGAAGGCCATTGTTCTGCGCAGTTTTGGTGAAGCCGGCAATTTGAAGCTGGAGGACGTCCCCGTGCCCGCACCGGGCAAGGGTGAGGTCTTGCTGCGGGTTCACGCGTGCGGGGTTTGTTATCACGATGTCATCAACCGTCGCGGCAACCTGCCTCGCACCCACGTGCCAGCGATTCTCGGCCACGAGGCCGCGGGTGAAGTCGTCGCGGTGGGGCCTGAGACACCGGGGTGGAAGACAGGCGACCGGGCGGCGACGCTCCAGCGGATGTCCTGTGGCACCTGCGCGCTGTGCCGCAGCGGGCGTAACAGTCTGTGCAAGACGGACAACCGCTTCTTCGGCGAGGAGCTGCCGGGCGGGTATTCACAGTTCATGGTGGCGCCCGTCGCGGGACTGGGCCGCGTGCCGTCGTCGCTCCCCTGGACGGAGGCCGCCACGGTGTGCTGCACCACGGGCACGGCGGTGCACACCCTGCGCACGCGCGGTCGCATCCGTGCGGGTGAAACAGTGCTCATCACCGGGGCCAGCGGCGGCGTGGGGATGTCCGCGGTGCAATTGGCCAAGCTGGACGGAGCGCGAGTCATCGCCGTGACGTCTGGCGAAGCCAAGGTGCAGCCCTTGCGGGCCGCCGGCGCGGATGAGGTCATCCTGTCTCGGGGGCTGGATTTCGCGGCGGAGGTGCGCAAGCGGACGCAGGGCCAAGGTGTCGACCTCGCGGTGGAAATCGTCGGCAGCGCCACCTTCGACCAGACGCTCAAGGCCATGGCTCCCGGCGGCCGGCTCGTCGTGGTGGGCAATCTGGAGTCGGGGCTCGTGCAGGTGAATCCCGGGCTCATTATCGTCAAGGAGCTGGAGATCATCGGTGCGTATGCCACGAATCAGGCCGAGCTCGATGAAGCACTCCGGCTGACGGCGACGGGCGGGGTGCGCCAATTCGTCACGGACACGGTTCCGCTGGCTGAAGCAGCGCGGGCGCATTTCCGACTGGAGAACCGCGAGGTGGCGGGCCGGTTGGTCTTGGTGCCGCCAGAGGCGTGAGCAGAAAAAAGTCCTGCAACCCCAGACATCGACGCTCGAGTTGGAAATGAGGAAGCCCATGCAGAGAAAAGTTGGAATCGAGGCCCTGGCGGTCGCGGTGCCCTCCCGGTACGTGGACATCGAGGACCTGGCGCGCGCCCGGAACGTGGACCCGGCGAAGTTCACCTCGGGGCTCGGCGCTCGGGAGATGGCCGTCACGGACCCGGGTGAGGACACGGTGGCGCTGGCCGCCACGGCGGCGGCGAGGCTCATCCGGCAGCAGGGCGTGGACCCGTCGCGCGTGGGCATGCTCGTGGTGGGCACGGAGACGGGCATCGACCACTCCAAGCCTGTCGCGTCCCACGTCCAGGGTCTGCTGAAGCTGCCGCGGACGATGCGCACGTATGACACGCAGCACGCCTGTTACGGCGGCACCGCGGGGCTGATGGCCGCGACGGAGTGGATCGCCTCCGGCGCGGGTGCGGGCAAGGTCGCCATCGTGGTGTGCGCGGACATCGCCCGGTATGGCTTGAACACGGCGGGCGAGCCGACGCAGGGAGGCGGCGCGGTGGCGCTGCTGGTGTCCGAGCAGCCGGACCTGCTGGCTCTGGACGTGGGGCTCAACGGCACGTGCACCATGGATGTGTATGACTTCTGGCGGCCCATCGGCCGGCGGGAGGCCGTGGTGGACGGGCACTACTCCATCAACTGCTACCTGGAGGCGCTGTCCGGCGCGTACCGGGGCTGGCGCGAGAAGGCGCTGGCGGCGGGGCTGGTGCGCTGGTCCGGCTCGCTGCCGGGGGAGCAGCTGGCGCGCATCGCCTACCACGTGCCCTTCTGCAAGATGGCGCGCAAGGCGCATACGCAGCTGCGGCTGTGTGATCTGGAGGACGCGAAGGACTCGAAGGCCGGGACGCCGGAGGCTCGCGAGGAGCTGGCGAAGTCGGCCGCCAGCTATGACGCGCAGGTGGCCTCGTCGCTGGGGCTCAACGCGCGCATCGGCAATGTGTACACGGCGTCGCTGTACCTGGCGCTCGCGGGGCTGCTGCATGGCGAGGGCGCGAAGCTCGCGAACCAGCGGATTGGGCTCTTGTCCTACGGCAGCGGCTGCATGGCGGAGTTCTTCTCCGGCGTCGTCGGGGAGAAGGCCGCCGAGCGGATGGCGCGCGCGGACCTGGACACCGTCCTGGCCCGGCGCGAGCGCGTGCCCATCGAGGAGTACGAGCGGCTGATGAAGCTGGGCTCGGATGCGCCCGAGACGAAGGCTCCGCCCCCGGGCGCGTTCCGCCTCACGGAGATTCGCGACCACAAGCGCCTGTACGCCGAAGGCAGCGCGGCCTGAGGCTCACGGCTCCGTCCCACACGCAATGGGACGGAGTGAGCCTGCGGACCCGTCTCGGCTCCGCGCGGAGGACGAACGCGCGGGGCCCCCTCACCCGGGGACGGCGGGCCGCATCTCGCGCTCCGTAGCAACGAGAGTGCGAGGAGACGCGCCCACGCATTGGCCGAGTTCCTCCACGCCGCCGCTCACTCGCTGGCCCGGGCCACGTGCCGACGATGCGGGGGCGCCTGGATGTCCGCACCCGGGGACGAAGGGGGCTGGGAGCCCCTCCCCACTCCAGGACGTGAGTTCCGCCACGCCGCCGCTCACTCGCTGGCCCGGGGCCACGTGCCGACGATGCGGCGACTCCTGGATGTCCTCACCCGGGGACGAAGGGGGCTGGAGCCTCTCCCCACTCAGGGCGTGAGGTCCTCCACACCGCCACTCACGCGCTGGCCCCGGTGCCACACGCCGACGATGCGGCGGGTGTCCAGGACGTCCGCCGCGGGGTTGCCCTCCACCAGCACGAAGTCCGCGCGCTTGCCGGCCACCAGCGTCCCACGGTCGTCGAGCTTCAAGAGCGCGGCCGCATCCCGGGTCGCGTGACGCAGGGCCTCCAGCGGAGTCAGGCCCGCATGCACCATCAACTCCAGCTCCCGGTGCTCCGCGAAGCCGGGAATGCGCAGGGGGTTCGCCCCCGAGTCCGTCCCGAAGCCGATGGACACGCCCGCGTCGTGGAGCGCCTTCACGTTGCGCAGGTTCATCGCCACCGACGCCCGGTTCTGCGCCAGCGCCTTCGCATCCCCCAGCGCCTTCGCGCGCCACGCCGGGTCCGCGAACTGCGCGGCCAGCTCCGGCTGCACCGCGTGCTGGAAGAACGGCGTGCGCATCCACTCCGGCGCCTCCGCGTAGATGTAGAACGTCTCGTCCAGCCCCAGCGTCGGCACGTACCACGTCCCTCGCGCCTTCATCTCCCGCACCAGCTCGTCGTCCACCGGCCTGTCGCGGATGCCGTGCGCGAGCACGTCCACGCCCTCGCGCACCAGTCGCTTCGCGTCGTCCAGATAGTAGACATGCGCGGCCACGCGAAGCCCCTGCCGGTGCGCCTCGTCGATGATGGCCGCCTGCACCTCCGGCGACATCTTCACGGGGACCGAGTGATGGAAGTCATCCACCCAGATCTTCAACAACGCCGGCCGGCGTGACGCCGACTCCCGCACCGCCGCCCTCGCCTCCTCCACCGTCCTCGGCCGATAGAGCTGGTCCGCCCCCACGCCCACCGGTGGCGCGCCGTCCGGTACACCGAGCCCCCGGTCCGCGCCCAGGATGTCCGCGCCCTTCGGCGCCCCCGCGTTGAGCTCCTCCTGCAACTTCGGGAACAGCTCCGTGTTGAACCCGAGCGACATCACCGTGGTGACGCCGTACACCTCGTACTGCCGAGCCTGTCGCAGGACATTCTCCCGGGTGAAGTGCCCCGAGCCGGACTTCGACCCCTCCACCACGCCCAGATGCGAGTGGTCCGCGACGAGCCCCGGGAACACGCTCCTGCCCTTCACGTCCAGCACCTGGGCGCCGGACGGCACCGTCACCTCGGCCGACGGCCCCACCGCGCGGAGCGTCTCGCCCTCGATGACCAGCGTCGCATCCTCGATGGGCGGGCCACCGTTGCCGTCAATGAGCCGCGCACCCTGGAGCACCACCACGGCTCCCTCGCCACCGCGCACCGCCTCCGGCACGTTTCGCGCGCACGCGAGCACGCCGAGGAATGAAACGAGCCACCAGGACTTCCAGCCGGCGTGCGGCGTCGACCAGGACACGAGGACCTCCCTGCTGCGAGGAGAGAAGGAGCACCACCCGAGCCAGGGGTAGCGCGCCCCACGCCCCGGAGGACACGGAATGAATCCCATGTCCCCCGGAGCGTTCAGCCAACGACATCGCCTCGCCGTGCCCGGAACGCCCCCGTGTGAAAACCAGCGCCGGCCCCCGCGCGCCACGCGTTCGCGCCTTGACGGGTGGGGCCACGCCACGTCATCCACCTCCCCCTCCACCGAAGTCACAGGAGCCCCCATGACCCAGATGACCTACCGCCGCCTCGGACGCTCCGGCCTCACCGTCTCCACGGTGGGCCTGGGCTGCAACAACTTCGGCCTGCGCATCGACGCGCAGGGCACGCGCGCCGTCGTGGACGCGGCGCTGGACGCCGGCATCACGCTGTTCGACACGTCGGACTCCTACGGCACGTCGGAGGAGCTGCTGGGCGAGGCGCTGGGCAAGCGCCGGGGCGACGTCATCCTCGCCACCAAGTTCGGCAGCGACCTGAAGGGAGACAACGGCGCGGACTGGGGCGCGCGCGGCTCGCGCCGCTACATCCGCCGCGCCATCGAGCGCTCCCTGCGGCGGCTGCGCACGGACTGGATCGACCTGTACCAGCTGCACTGGCCCGACCCGGCGACGCCGCTCGAGGAGACGCTGAGCGCGCTCACCGAGCTCGTGCGCGAGGGCAAGGTCCGCTACATCGGCTCGTCGAACCTCAAGGGCTGGCAGGTAACGGAAGCCGAGTGGCTCTCCCGCACGCGCGGGATGGAGCGCTTCATCAGCGCCCAGAACGAGTACAGCCTCATCGGCCGCGGCGTGGAGGAGGACCTGGTCCCCGCGCTGCAGGAGCACGGCATCGGCCTGCTCCCCTACTTCCCGCTCGCCAGCGGCCTGCTCACCGGCAAGTACCAGCGCGGCGCGAAGGCGGGCGAGAACACCCGCGTGAAGCAGTGGAACATGGGCGGCCTGCTCGCCGACAAGGTCTTCGACGCCATCGAGAAGCTGGAGACCTTCGCGAAGGAGCGCTCCCTCTCCCTGCTCGACGTGGCCATGGGGGGACTGGCGGCCCGGCCCACCGTGGCCTCCGTCATCGCCGGCGCCACCTCCGCCGAGCAGGTGCGCGCCAACGCCAAGGCCGGCCTGTGGACGCCCAAGCCCGAGGACGCCGCCGCGCTCGAGGCGCTCCTGCCCAAGGGCCGCGGCATCAGCGTCAACGACGTGCTGCGCGGCGAATAGCCGCCGCTACAGCTTGATGACCTCGGTGCCCCGGCGCGGCAGGCTCACCCGGAACTCGGTGTAGGGGCTGGAGCCCGACTCCACCTCCACCGCGCCGTGGTGGGCCTGGATGATCTGCTGGACGATGTAGAGCCCCAGCCCCAGGCCGCCGGTGCGCCCTCGTCGCTGGGCGCCGCCCCGGAACGGGTCGAACAGGTGCGGCTGGAGGTCCAGCGGAATGACGCCCAGGTTCCTCACCGAGAAGCGCACCGCATCCACGTCCGTCCCGTCCAGCCGCAGCTGCACCGGCTCGCTCGCGTCGCCGTGCTGGAGCGCGTTGCCGATGAGGTTCGACGCCACCTGCGCGAGCCGGTCCGAGTCCCAGTCCCCCACCAGGTCTCCCTGCTGGGACACCTCGATGGCGGGCCGCGTCGACGCCGACTGGTGCTCCTGCACCATGCGCAGCACCAGCGCGCCGAAGTCCGTCTCCCCACGTCGGAGCGGGATGCCCCCGGCGAGCCGCGCCCGCGCCAGGTCCAGCACGTCCTCGATCATGCGCCCCATGCGCTTGCCGCTCGACAGCATCCGGCCCGCGGTCTTCCGGACGCGCTCGTCCTCCGAGCGCCGCTGGAGCAGGTCCGCCGCCGTGAGCATGGCGCTCAAGGGGTTGCGCAAATCGTGGCCCAGCACCGCGGTGAACATCTCGTTGAGCCGCAGCGTCTCGGTCAGCTCGTCGAGCTGGCGGGCCAGCTGCTGCTTCTGCCGGTGGAGCTGGAAGAACACCTCCGCCTTGTTGCGCAGCACCAGCGGCTCCAGCGGCTTGTAGAGGAAGTCCACCGCGCCCGTGTCGTAGCCCTTGAAGAGGCGCCGCTTGTCGGTGGAGCCCGCCGTCACGAAGATGATGGGGATGTGCCGCGTGCGCGCCATGCCGCGCATCAGCTCCGCCAGCTCGAAGCCGTCCATCTCCGGCATCTGCACGTCGAGGAACGCCAGCGCCACGTCGTCGTGCTCCAGCAGCAGCTCCAGCGCCTCGGCGCCCGAGCGCGCCTGGAGGACCTCCACGTCGTCGCGCTTGAGCAGCGCGTCCAGCGCGATGAGGTTCTCCTCCAGGTCATCCACGAGCAGGCACTTCACCGCGGGCGACGACTCCTTGTTCTCCTTCCTGGGAGCAATCACCGGTCACCCCTTCTGGAAGATGCGGTCGTCCCGGGACACCACCGAGAACGCCGACTCGTGTTGGGAGAAGCGAATGGACTCGCGGGCGCCCAGGCCCAGGAAGCCCTTGCGGCACAGGGAGTCCTTGAACAGCCCCAGCGCGCGCTCCTGCAGCTCGCGGTCGAAGTAGATGAGCACATTGCGACACGACAGGAACTGGACCTCGGCGAACACGCTGTCGGTCGCGAGGCTGTGGTCCGAGAAGACGACATGCTTCTTGAGCGAGCGGTCGAACACGGCGTTGCCGTACGCCGCCGTGTAGTAGTCCGACAGGGAGCTTCGCGCGCCGGACGCCACGTGGTTCTGGGTGAAGGTGGCGATGCGGTCCACCGGATACACCCCCGCCTCCGCCTTCTGGAGCGCGCCGGGGTTGATGTCCGTCGCGTAGATGAGCGTGCGCTCCAACAGGCCCTCCTCCTTCAGCAGGATGGCCAGCGAGTAGACCTCCTCGCCGGTGGAGCAGCCCGCGACCCACAGCTTCAGCGACGGATAGGTCCGCAGCATCGGCACCACGGACTCGCGCACCGCGCGGAAGTACGAGGGGTCGCGGAACATCTCGCTCACCTGCACGGTGAGGTAGTCCAGCAGCGCCGGGAAGACGAGCGGCTCGTGCAGCAGCCGGTCCTGGAGCTGGGAGAGCGTCTTGCAACCGAAGTTCTCCGCCGCGAGCACCAGCCGCCGCTGCAGCGACACGGTGGCGTAGCGACGGAAGTCGTAGTGGTACTTCAGATAGATGGCATCGAGCAGGAGCCTCAGCTCGATGTCCTGGGCCATGGAGTCCATGCGCGGAAGCAGGCCCGGCCTAGGCCTTGGGCATCCAGACGCGGATGAGCGACAGCAGCTTCTCCACGTCCAGCGGCTTGGCGATGTAGTCGTTCGCGCCCGCCGCCAGGCACTTCTCCTGGTCGTCGCGCATGGCCTTCGCCGTGAGCGCGATGATGGGCAGCTTCTGCCACTCGGCGCGCTTGCGGATCTCGCGCATCGCGGTGATGCCATCCATCTCCGGCATCATGATGTCCATCAGCACCAGGTCCACGCCCTGCGTCGTCTGCGCCAGGCTGTCCGCCAGCCGCTCCAGGGCCTCGCGGCCGTTGCGGGCGATCTCCACCTTCGCGCCCCGGGGCTCCAGCACGCTGGAGAGCGCGAAGATGTTCCGCACGTCGTCCTCCACCACCAGGATGCGCCGTCCGTCCAGCGCCGCCTCCCTGTCGCGGGCGACCTGGAGCATCCGCTGCCGGTCCGGCGGCAGCTTCGACTCCACCTGGTGCAGGAACAGCGTCACCTCGTCCACCAGCCGCTCGGGCGAGCGCGCGCCCTTGATGATGATGGACTTGGAGTAGCGGCGCAGGCGCTGCTCCTCCTCGCGGGTGAGCGAGCGGCCCGTGTAGACGATGACGGGCGGGAACGACACGGTCTCCAGCTCCGCCATCTGCTCGAGCAGCTCGTAGCCGCTCAGGTCCGGCAGGTTCAGGTCCATCACCATGCAGCCGAAGGTGTTCTGCTGGAGCCGCTCCAGCGCCTCCGCCGCGGTGGCGACGCTGTCGATGCGCACGTCCTCGCTCTCCAGCAGCTTCTCGATGCTCTCGCGCTGGCGGGCGTCGTCCTCCACCACCAGCACGCGCTGCACGCCCGGCGACAGGCGCGTCTCCAGCTTGCGCACCGCCTCCATGAGCTGCTCGCGCTTGACGGGCTTGAGCGCGTAGCCCACCGCGCCGCGCTCCAGCGCCTCGCGCGAGGCGTCCGTGACGGAGATGACGTGCACGGGGATGTGCCGCGTCCTCGGGTCGCGCTTGAGGTGGTCCAGCACCATCAACCCGGACTGGTCCGGCAGGTTCATGTCCAGGAGGATGGCGCTCGGCTGGTATG
Organism: Myxococcus sp. MH1; assembly: GCF_059738865.1. Taxonomy (NCBI): domain Bacteria; kingdom Pseudomonadati; phylum Myxococcota; class Myxococcia; order Myxococcales; family Myxococcaceae; genus Myxococcus; species Myxococcus sp. MH1. The sequence continues at coordinate 6,590,918 of NZ_AP026947.1, forward strand.
CGACGGCCGCGTCGAAGGCCGCCCCGCCCCGGTCCGTGGCGACGCACAGGAAGCCCAGCTCCCGGGACAGGTCCCTCAGAATCTCCGCGAAGCGCACGTCGTCCTCGACCACCAGGATGAGGCGCGCGCCGGGCGTGTGCCGCTCGCGGTCATCCTCGATGGGCGCGCTCAGCCCCGAGACGCCGTCCGTCTCCGACGGGGCCGGCAGCTGGGCCACCGCGTTGGCCACCCACTGCGTGGACGAGGGCTCGGCGGATGCCGCGGGCCTGGCGCCCGTGCCCGACGTGGCGAGCACCACCGGCACCGTGACGGTGAAGGTGCTCCCCCGCCCCGCCTCGCTCACCACCGTGACGTCGCCGCCCAACAGCCGCGCCAGGTCCCTGGAGATGGACAGCCCCAGCCCCGAGCCGCCGTACTTGCGGTGTGTGCTGCCGTCAGCCTGTCGGAAGGCCTCGAAGATGAGGCCCTGCAGGTGCGCGGGGATGCCGATGCCGGTGTCGCGCACCGCGAACGACACCCGCCCCGGCCCCGCCGGCGACACGCGCAGCGACACCTCGCCCCGCTCGGTGAACTTCAGCGCGTTGGCGAGCAGGTTGCGCACCACCTGCCCCAGCCGCTGCGGGTCCGTCTCCAGCGACTCGGCGCACCCGGGGTCCACGCGCGTGGAGAAGCCAATCTTCTTCTCCTGGGCCAGCACCTGGAACGAGCGCCCCAGCCCCTCCACGAAGCGCGGCAGGCTGAAGACCTCGGGCACCACCTCCACCTTGCCCGCCTCGATTCTCGACAGGTCCAGGATGTCGTTGATGAGCGCGAGCAAATCATTGCCCGCGGAGCTGATGGTCTGCGCGAACTTCACCTGCTCCTCGGTGAGGTTGCCCGTCTTGTTGTCCGCCAGCAGCTTGGCCAGGATGAGCGAGCTGTTGAGCGGCGTGCGCAGCTCGTGGCTCATGTTCGCCAGGAACTCGGACTTGTAGCGGCTGGTGCGCTCCAGCTCCGTGGCCTTCTGCGTCAGCTCCGCCTGCGCCTTCGTGAGCGAGTCGCGCTGGCGCTCCAACAGGCGCGTCTGCGTCTCCAGCTGCACGTTGGTCTGCTCCAGCTCCGCCTGCTGCTGCTCCAGCCGGCCCTGCGAGTCGCGCAGCACGCGGCTCTGCTCCTCGATCTCCTCGTTGGACGCGCGCAGCTCCTCCTGCTGGGCCTGCAGCTCCTCGGACTGACGCCGCGTCTCCTCCAGCAGCTGCTCCAGGCGCGTGCGGTCATTGGCCGAGCGCACCGCCATGGCGATGGGCTCCGCCACCCGCTGGAGCAGCTCCAGGTCCGAGGGGTGCACCGCGTGCAGGAAGCCCAGCTCCACCACCGCGTTCACCTTGCCGTCCACCTGCGTGGGGAACACCACCAGGTGCCTCGGCCGCCCCTGCCCCAGGCTCGAGTTGATGGGCAGGTAGCCCTCCGGGACGTCCTTCACGTGGAAGGTGCGGTTCTCCTTCAGCGCCTGCCCCACCAGGCCCTCGCCGGGGCGCAGCCGCGAGTCCCCTTCTGGGAAGGAGGCGGGCAGCGCGTAGCCCGCGAAGCGGTGGAAGTGGTCCAGCCCGTCCGCCAGGTAGATGGCGCCCACGTGCGCGTCCAGGTACGTGGCCAGGAACTGGAGCACCTGGTCGCCCAGCTGCTCCAGCCCCGGCCCCCCTTGCATCCGCGCGGCCAGCAGCGTCTGCCCCTGCTGCATCCAGCCCTGGATGGAGCGGGCGCGGTAGTCGCGGGACGTCATGTACGCGGAGATGCCCATCAGGGACAGCAGCACCGCGGCGCCCAGCCAGCTGATGACCAGCGACAGCGTCGCCGAGGCCTGGAACGCCGTCGTGCGGTCCGCGAGCAGCCGCCGCTCCTCGTTCTCCATCTGGTCCACGAGGACGCGGATGCGGTTCATCAGCTCGATGCCCTCGTTCGAGCGCACGCGCACGAGGGCTATCTCCCCCTGCCCACCCGTCTTCAAATCAATGGTGGCCTGCAGCTCGGCCAGCTTCGCCTCGACGAGCGGCCTCAAGGCGTCCACCCGCTGCACCTGCGCGGCGTTGTCGGACACGCTCTCGCGGATGCCCACGAGCTGCTCGGAGACGGCGCGGCTGGCGCTGGTGTAGGGCTCCAGGTACGTGCGGTCCCCCGTGAGCAGGAAGCCGCGCTGGCCCGTCTCCGCGTCCTTCAGCGTGGACAGGAGCGTCTTCATCCGCTCGACCACTTCCATCGTGTGGCGCACCAGCGCCGCCGCGTCCGCGTGGGACTCGAGCGAGCGGTACGACAGGATGGCGATGACGAAGATGGCGAGCGCCGCGACGATGAAGCCCGCCAGGGTGGCGGTGGGCAGCAGCGGGCCGAAGCGCGTGGCCCTCGAGCGCGAGCCGTCCGGGGCAGGCGGAGTCATGACTCACGCCCTCCACGAGAGGAGGACTGTCCCTCCTGGGAAACCATCCGACGGACCCGAGGTCCGCGCACACAGCACGGGAGAACACCTGTCATGGGAGAGCGCGTCCGGCAGCGGGGGACCACACGCGGAAGCCTCCCGTAACATGGCTCCGACGACGGCCCGCACCTCCGCCTCGCGCACGATGTCGGCTTTCGTACGTTGAGCGCGGACCTCGACCCGGAGTGCCGCCCTTTCGATGCTCGCGGTCCCGGTCCGCATCAGGGATCTCCCGCATCCGGACGGCTGGAATAGGCTGCGGGCATGCCGACGGACCTCACCCGCCTCCGAGTCTCGGGCTTCCGCTCCCTGCGGGAGGTCGAGCTGCGCCCAGGCGCCATCTGTGTCCTGGTGGACACCGAGGGGACGGCGACGCGCGACTTCGTCCACCTGTTCGAGCTGCTGCGGGCCCTGGCCGAGGGACAGCTCCAGCGGCACTTGAGGGAGGCAGGCGGCTCACCGGCCGCGCCCGGGGGGGAGTCCATCCGGTTGCAGCTGGGCCTGCGGACGGACGACTACGGCGTCGAGCTGCGGCGGACGGGCACGGACACGTGGCGGGTGTGCTGGGAGCTGGCGGACCTGCTCGTCGGGTTGTCCGCGCTGCTGGTGGACCCGGACCTGGACGCGCCTCGCGAGGAGTCCTCGCTGGCGGAGCTGGCCCCCCAGGAGCCGTCGAGAGATCCCCCCGCGGGCACGAGCACCGACGACCTGGAGCGCTGGTACGTGGGCAACGTCCTGGAGAGCGTGCTGTGGGAGATGCGGTGCTTCCTGCGGGGGGTGCGAGTGGAGGGCCGGACGCCCCAGGACGTGGGGACGCTGGTGCTCTTCCAGGCCCCCGACGCGGACCCGCCGCCCGCCGCCATCTGGGACACCGTCCAGCGCGTGCGAGAGACCTCGCGCCATGCCCAGGTGCTGCTGTGCACGGCGTCGGAGTCGCTGGCCGAGGCGTTCGACCCCCGGGAGGTCCTCCGTGTGACGACGCATGACGGGAGCTCGCGGCTCGAGCTCCCCCCGGACGCCTCGCTCAGGCCCCGGTGAGGCTCACGGCACGAAGCGCCACACCCGCACGGCCACGTCACCACCGCCCGTGGCGATGAGGTCCTCCGCGGAGCGCCACGACACGGCGGCGACGCCCCTCTCGTGGAAGCCGATGACTTCGGCGGGGCTCTCGAACCGGGCCGTGTCCCAGACCAGGACCTGTCCAGCCAGGGACCCTCCCACGAAGCGGCGCCCGTCCGGACTCCACGTGAGCGACAGCGGCCAGACGGAGGTGGTCGCCGACATGACGAGGCTGCCCGTGGCGACCTCGCGCACGAACAGGCCGACGTTGTTGCCCAACACGAGCCGCGTCCCATCCGGGCTCAGCGCCGCGGCGAGGAACAGGTCCGCGCCATGCGCCGGGACGGTCGACACCTCGCGGGTGGTGGGGTTCCAGATGGACCAGCCCACGTCCACGAAGGTGGCGACCAGCTGGCCCTGGGGCGTCCACTGCAGCGACAGGACTCGCCGCTCGCCCTCCGGGAAGCGGAACACCTCCGCGCCCGTGCCGACACGGAAGACGCGGATGACACCCCGCTCGGTGGGCAGACCCGGCGAGCTCGCCGCCGTGGCCAGCAGGGTTCCATCCGGGCTCAGGCCGACGTGGTCGATGGCCAGCGTCGCCGGTGACTGGGTGATGGGGAGCTGCGCGTGCGTCCCGTCCGCCGCGTTCCAGAGATGCACGAGGCCGTCATCGCCTCCCGACGCCAGTCGCGTTCCATCCGCGCTCCAGGCGAGCGCCCGCACCCGCTTCCCGCCGGGGCGGGTGAGCGTCCGCAACCACTCACCGCCGGGCCCCCACAGCTGGACCTTTCCCTCGCCCCCGCTGGACGCGAGCATCGCGCCCGTCGGACTCCACGCCACATTCTCCACCGACAGGTCGTGCGCGAGCAGCTCGCTTCGGACCACCGTCGCCTTGTCCAGCTCCAGGGTGAAGACATCGAGGACCGACGTGGGCAGGTCATCCACTACCGCGAAGCGAGGCTCGGTGGGATGGAAGCTCAGCGCGTCGTAGCCCGTGGCGGTGCCCGTCGGCGGCGTCTGGCTGGCATCCACGAGCACGGCGCCCGTGGCCGCGTCCAGCACGAACAGCTTGCGCATCGGGTCGCCCACCGCGAGCCAGCGCCCGTTCGCGCTCCACTCCACCAGCGTCGCCCGGCTCCAGTCGCCCTTGTACGTGGACTCCAGGAGGTAGCCCGCGGTGAGGTAGACCCGGACCTCGCCCTCGAAGCCCACCGCGAAGCGCGTCCCGTCCGGACTCCACGCGAAGCCGCCGGGGATCTCCAAGAGCTCCTCGAGCGTCCGCGTCCCCACGCCGTGGAACTCCACCCACTGCGAGAAGGCGCCGCCCCACCGGCCCGCCTCCATCGCGAGCCGTGAGCCATCCGGGCTCCACGTCAGCGCACGCACGCGGTCCACCGCCGTCAGGGGCGCGCCCTCGCGCTCACCGGTGGCGGCGTCCCAGACATGGACCTCCTTGCTCGCGTTCGTCGCCGTGGCCAGGCGCGCGCCATCCGGGCTCCACGCGAGCGCCTCCACGGCCCCGCCCTGGACGGCCCACGTGCGCAGCGTGGCGCCCGTCACCGCGTCCAGCAGGACCACGCGGCCCGTCGACAGCCCCGCGGCCAGCGTGTTGCCCTCCGGCTTCCACGCGAGCCCGACGAAGCGCGCGTCGGCCGGCGCGAAGATCATCCGCGTCACCGCGCCGCTCCGCGCGTCCCAGATGCGCAGCGGCCCGCCGCTCGAGGTCCCCTCCAACGCGGTGAGCCGCGTCCCGTCGGGGCTCCACTGCGGCGACCCGGGCAGGCGCGCGCCCGAGCGCTGCCAGGACAGCGTCGCGTCGGTCTCCGGCGCGAAGAGCGCGGTCACGAAGCGGTCGCCGTCGATGACCACCTCGCAGCTTCGCGCCGCGCCCTGGCAGGGCTTCATCTCCAGCAGGCGCCACCCCTCGGCGGGCTCGGCCTCCACCGTCATGCGCGTCCCGGTGGCGAAGCGCGCGTCGCACGCCTCCGAGCAGTCGATTCCCACCGGAGTGCTCGTCACGCGCCCCTTCCCCACGACGCGGACCCGCAGCTCCCAGGTGCCCGCCGGCGAGGCGTCCCGGACGGTCAGCGCCACCGCGGCAGACCACTCGCCCGCGGTGCCATGGGCGTCCACCGCGCGGCAGCGGACCTGGAACGTCCCTTCCCGCTCGAAGGTCGCGACCACGCCGGACGTCGTGCCGCTCGGGACCTCCGGAGAGGTGACCAGGCTCGTCGTACCGCCCCAGTCGAAGACATACGTCACGGCGTCGCCATCCGGGTCGGACGCGGTGCAGTGCATGGGCGTCGGCGCGCCGGGCTCCACCACCACCGTGTCGAGCTGGAGCCGGGCCACCCCGGGGGCACGGGAGGGATTGGGGGTGGGCGGCTGTCCACCGGAGGAACAGGCGCCGAGCCACGAGACCAGCAGCAGCACGACGCACAGGGACACGGGACGAGAAGTCATGGGCTCTCACTCGCGCGTCCCGGCCCCCCAGATGCGCGTTGCGCCCATCCCTAATCCCAGACCCCGCCCTTGTCAAAGCCTGTCGTCCCGGCGGCGGGGACTGGATTGCCCCCCGCGGCTACGTTTGCGCGGCCTTGCGCTCCGAATAGAGGGCCCACTCCTCCTTCACCGCCCTGGCGAAGTTCGGGCGCTCGCGCAGCCTCGCCACGTAGGCGCTCAGCGCGGGCCACTTCTTCAGGTCCAGCGGCGTGGCGCCACACCAGTTGAGGACGACGAAGAGATAGGCATCCGCCACGCTGAAGGCGTCGAGGAGGAACTCGCGACCCGACAGGTGCTGCTCCACGACGTCGAGCCTCGCGGGCGCCTTCGCCAGCGCATACTCCTTCACGGCGTTCGGTGAGTGCAGGTCGAACACGGGCGCGAACACCACCTTGTGCAGCTCCGTGGCGATGAAGGACAGCCAGCGGTGGAGCTGCTCCCGGCCCTGCGGGTCCACCGGGGCCAGCTTCGCCTCCGGCCAGCGGTGGGCGATGTACTGGAGGATGGCGGTGCTCTCGAAGAGCAGCGCCCCATCCTCCTTGCGCAGCGCCGGGACGAGCGCCAGCGGATGGACCTCGCGATAGTCCTGTCCCTCCGCGGTCTGCTTCGTCTTGCGGTCCACCGGGATGAAGCGGACGTCCGCGCCGGCCTCGTAGAGGGAGATCCGGGTCGCGAGCGAGCAGGACATCGGCAGGAAATACAGCTGCATGGGCATACCTCCACGAGGCGGGGCTGGATGCCCCTCGGGAACGCCCGTGACTCTGCCCCTCCCCACCCTATGCGTCCAACGCATCCTTGGCATAGGCTCGATGCATGGATGACATCGCTCCGCCTCCGAGCACCCGCCTGGACATCAAGGACCTGCGGGTGGTGATGGCGCTGGCCTCGGCCGGCACGACGGCGCAGGCCGCGTCCCTGCTCCACCTCACCCAGCCCGCCGTCAGCCGCGCCCTGCTCTCCGCGGAGGACAAGCTGGGGGCCTCCCTGTTCGACCGCACGCCGCGCGGGCTCGTGCTCACGGACGCGGGGCGCCGGCTCGTCGCCGGGGCCGGCAAGCTGCTGGTCGAGCTGGGAGAGCTGGAGCGCGAGGTGCGCACCCCCGCCACGCCGCCCGTCCGCCTGCGGCTGGTGTGCGAGTGCTACACGGCCTATCACTGGCTGCCGTCCCTGCTGATGGAGCTGCGCCGCTCCATCCCCCGGCTCACGGTGGACCTGGCGGTGGAGCACACGCTGTCCCCGCTCCCCGCGCTCGAGGCGGGCGACATCGACGTGGCGCTGCTCACCAACTCCCCGCTGCGCCGCTCCTCCACCTTCGAGGTGCGCCCGCTCTTCCACGACGAGCTGGTCTTCGTGGTCGCGCCGTCCCATCCCCTGGCGGCGCGAAAGACGTTCACCGCCGAGGACCTCAAGGCCCACACCCTGCTGACGTCGCACACCCCCAGGGCGCAGGACGTCTGGTTCGTGAACCAGATCTTCGGCCGGGAGCGCCCGCGCCTGCGCGTCGAGCGCATCCCGCTCACGGAGGCCCTGCTGGACCTGGCGCGGGCGGGGCTCGGCGTCGCGGTGCTGTCGGAGTGGATCGTCGCGCCCCACCTCGCGCGCGGCGACCTGGTCCTGCGGCGGCTGGACACCGGGCCCCTGGAGCGGCCGTGGCGCATCGCCTGGCGGAGGGAGGCAGGGGACGCCGCCGCGCGCCTCGGCAAGGCGCTGCTCGGGCTGGCCCCCCAGCGGGTCGCGGAGCTGGACGTGTCACTCCAGCGTGGGTGACGGCGCGTTCACCGGCTCGGGCGGCGTGAGGGCCGGACGGGTGATGAGCTGGTCGATGGACGGCCGCTCGCGACGCTCGAAGGGCGGCAGCTTCACCGCGCGCCCCGTGCGCGCCGACTCCTGGAGCGCGACGACCACCCGCACGTCCGCCAGCCCCTCCCAGCCCGACGGCTCCGGCTCACGCCCCTCCAGGATGCACCGCGAGAAGTAGAGCAGCTCCGGAGCGAACTGGTCCTGGTCCGCGAAGCTCCGCTCCTTTGTCTTCCCGTCCACGGTGAGGAAGTGCTTGCGCTCGGTGCCGTAGCCGAAGCCCGGCTCCACGCGCAGATCCCCCTTGGAGCCGACCACGCGGTAGCTGGAGACCTCCGACGCGGCGTGGCTGATGGCGAACTGCGCCAGCCGCCCGCCGGAGAAGCGCAGCAGCGCGAGCGCCGTGCCGTCCACGCCCTCGAAGCGCGCGTCCGGGTCCTCCTGCGTGAAGCAGACGACTTCCGTGGGCTCGGCGCCGAAGAGGTAGCGCGCGGCGTTGATGGGATAGGGCCCCTCGTCGAGCAGCGCCCCGCCGCCCACCTCCTGGCGCGTGCGGATGTCCCCCGGCCGCGCCTGCTGCGTCATCACCGCGGAGAAGAGCGACGGCTCGCCCAGCGTGCCCGCGCGCACCAGCTCGATGGCGCGCAGGTTCGCCTCCTCGAAGTGGAGCCGGTAGGCAATCATCAGCCGGACGTCGTTCTCGTCCGCGACGCGAATCATCGCCTCGCAGTCCTCCACCGTCGTCGCCATCGGCTTCTCGCACAGCACGTGCACGCCCACCCGCGCGGCGCGCTCGGTGAACTCGCGGTGCATCGTGTTGGGCAGGACGATGTAGGCGGCGTCCACGCGCGCATCGCGGCACACCTGCTCGAAGTCCTCGTAGCCGGCGCACTCCACGCCGTACTGCTTCTTCAAGGCCGCGCGCTTCTCCCGGTCCGAGGAGAAGATGGCCACCAGCTCCGAGTTGTCCTTCGCGTTCTGGAACGCCGGGAGGATGGCCACCTGGGCCAGGTTGCCCGCTCCCACCACCGCATACCGGATTCGCCGCTCACCTTGTCGGGCCATGGACACACGTCCTCCTCTGCGCGTCACGCTGGGCGCCCGGGCCGTGCGTCACAACCCCCGCAGGCACGGCGGCGGGCCCGCACGCGTGCAGGGCGAGCGACAGGGTTCGAGGAAACGAACCGCGCTGCCCAGGTGCGCGCCTCCGCGTCTGGGAGAAGGAGGCACCCGGCGCATGCCTGGAGGCTCGTCCGTCCCGGCGGGCGGGCACGGGCGGGCCTGCCCGCGCTCCCTTCGAGGCACAGGGCAGGTTCCCCCGCCCTCCGGGCCATCCGTACCGTTGGCGGGTACCGAAAGCGACGGAGGACGAAGTCCATGAGCGAGCAAACCCAGGCCAGGGCCGCGGTCGTCTGGAAGAAGGGCGGTCCCTTCCAACTCGAGGACGTCACCATCGACGCGCCCCAGGCCGACGAGGTGCTCGTCCGCATGGTCGCCACCGGCATGTGTCACACGGACATGATCGTCCGGGACCAGTACTACCCGGTGCCCCTGCCCGCGGTGCTCGGACACGAGGGCGCGGGCATCGTCGAGCGCGTGGGCAGCCGGGTGACCAAGGTGGTGCCGGGCGACCACGTCGTCATGGCCTTCACCTTCTGCGGCAAGTGCGACCTGTGCCAGTCCGGGCACCCGGCCTACTGCCGCGAGTTCTTCGCGCGCAACATGGGCGGCGGGCGCATCGACGGCTCCACCGCCACGCAGAAGGAGGGCAAGCCGCTGCACGACCACTTCTTCGGTCAGTCCTCCTTCGGCACGCTGGCCATCGCCACCGAGCGCAACATCGTCAAGGTGCGCAAGGACGTGCCGCTGGAGCTGCTCGGACCGCTCGGCTGCGGCATCTCCACCGGCGCGGGCGCGGTGCTCAACTCGATGAAGGTCACCGCGGGACGTTCGTTCGCGGCGTTCGGCTCCGGCGCGGTGGGCCTCTCCGCCATCATGGCCGCGAGGCTCGCGGGCGCCACCACCCTCATCGCCGTGGACACCAGGCCCCACCGGCTCAAGCTCGCGCTGGAGCTGGGCGCCACGCACGCGGTGAACGGCCAGGACGAGGACGCGGTGGAGTTCATCCGCCGCGTCACCGGCGGCAAGGGCGTGGACTTCACGCTCGAGTCCACCGGCCACCCCAAGGTGCTGCGGCAGGCCGTGGACGCGCTCGACATCCTGGGCACGTGCGGCGTCGTGGGCGCGCCCCCCATGGGCACCACCGCGAGCTTCGACGTGAATGACCTGATGGTGCCCGGCAAGAGCATCCGGGGCATCGTCGAGGGCGACAGCGTGCCGGACGTCTTCATCCCCCAGCTCATCGACCTCTACTCGCAGGGCAGGTTCCCGTTCGACAAGCTGGTGAAGTTCTACCCGCTGACGCAGATCAACGAGGCGGCCAAGGACTCCGAGAAGGGCGACACGCTCAAGCCCGTCATCCGGATGACGCAGTCGAACTGAGACCCCGAAGGAGAGTCCATGGCGGAGCCATCGATTGCCGTCACCGGTTGCACGGGCAAGCTGGGCGGGCGCGTCGCGCGACAGCTCGCCGAGAAGGGCGTCCCCCAGCGGCTCATCGTCCGCGACGAGAAGCGCGCCCCCCACCTGCCCGGCGCCGAGGTGCGCGTCGCGACGTATCAGGACCGGGCCGCGCTCTCCCGGGCGCTGGAGGGCATCAAGACGGTGCTCTTCGTGTCCGCGAAGGAGGCCCCCACGCGGCTCGATGAGCACTTCGCCTTCATCGAGACCGCGGCCTCGGTGGGCGTCCAGACGCTCGTCTACACGTCGTTCCAGGGCGCGGCCCCCCACGCGACGTTCACCTTCGCCAGGGACCACTGGGCCACCGAGAAGAAGCTTCGCGAGCAGCGCTTCGCGTCGGTGGTCCTGCGCGACAGCCTCTACCTGGACTTCCTGCCGATGCTGGCCGGTGAGGACGGCATCATCCGGGGACCCGCGGGCAACGGGCGCGTCGCCGCCGTCGCCCAGTCGGACATCGCCGACGTCGCCACCGCCGTGCTGCTCCATCCGGAGCCGCATCGGGGACAGACGCTCACGCTGACGGGCCCCGCGGCGCTGGGCTTCGACGACATCGCCCAGGTGCTCACGCGGAGGCTCGGCAGGCCCATCCGCTACTACGCCGAGAGCATCGACGAGGCCTACCGCTCGCGCGCCCACTACGGCGCGCCCCAGTGGCAGGTGGACGCGTGGGTCAGCACCTATACGGCCATCGCCTCCGGGGAGATGTCCACCGTCACCTCCGACGTCGAGCGTGTCACGGGCCACCCTCCCCTGGGGCTTGAGGACCTGCCGCTGTCGCCCCCGTGAGCGTGCGTCGGGACGCACCGCGGCACGGAGGGAGGCGGTCGCGACCCACGCGGGAAAAGTGACGAAGGCCCGTAGGATGGCCGCATGAACGCATGGCTTCGTCGCGCGGCGGTTCCGGGTGTCGTCACGCTCCTGCTTACCACGGCCTGTGGAGATCCTCGGGAGGCCCGGGGGGAATGTCGAGGAACCCTCCAGGGAGAACAGGTGGACTGGCCCATCGACGGCGAGTACTCGCGCCTGACGCGAGACCGCTTCGGGGTCATCGACCCGTTGTTGTTCATCAGCTACCTGCCCGACGGGCAGGCGACGCTCTCCGACTTCGGCGTGGACATCGAGCTCGTGGATGGCGCGGCGTTCGACAGGGGCGACGCCCCTCGCACCGCGCAGCTCGTCAACACCGGCGCTGCCCTGGCCCCCGAGGAGGGCTCCGGGGTGAAGCGCTGGCGCCCCACGCGCTCGGACTCGGGGGGCAGCGGCACGGGCTACCCGGAGCGCTCGGGGGTCCCCGCGAGCGGCACGTTGACGGTGGAGGTGCTGGCGGATGATCACGCCGAGGGCCACTTCGTCTATCGCTATGCGAGTGGAGACGAGCTGAAGTGCACCTTCGACATCCCCACGCCCGCGGCCGCCGGGAGCGTCTGGGATGGCGCGGGCGACGGCGATGACGATGACGACGACTGAGCCACCGTGAAGCTCAGCCCGCGGGGAACCACCACGACAGCTTGAGCGCGAAGGTGTGTCCCCCCGGGCTCAGCAGCGCGTCGCCCAGCGCCTTGGGCGCCAGCGCGTTGCCCCCGAGCGAATCCGCGGAGCGGTCCTGCTGCCACACCGCGTAGAGCGTGCTGCCCGGGCGCCACTCCCAGCGCAGCACCACGTTGCTGCGGAAGGAGCGGACGTTGAAGTCCTGGTTGGCCAGCTGGAAGCCGCTCGCGCCGTCCGTCACGTCCCAGTCCCCGTTCTCGCCTCGAGACAGCGACGTGCCGTCCTGGCCGTACCTGCGCAGCTGACGTCCCCGCGCCCGGGCCAGCTCACCGGGCGCGCTGAAGACACCGCTGGACGCGAACGGCTCCGCGTAGGCCTCCAGGCTCAGGTCCGGGGTGATGAAGAGGTTGGCGCGAAAGCGCAGCGCCAGCTCGCGGCGTCGCACCGCGCCGAAGACGTAGCGCCGCGCATACGTCTCCTCCCGGCCGCCCTCCAGCGTGGCCATGTACTGACGGGCCTCCGTGTACAGCGAGCCCACGGGCTCCACCGACAGGCGCAGGTTGCGCAGGGGCTGCACGGTGACGGTGCCCGTCAAGGTTCCACCGCCGCTGCCGTCCTCGTATGTCCACGCCAGCGCGTCCACCTCCCACAGGTTCGTCCCGGAGGCGTTGTTGTTCAGGAGCAGGTTCGCCTCCAGTCCCTGGGGCGTCTGCATCAGCGGACCGCCGCGCGTCAGCTGGTCCGAGAACGCGCGGGGGTAGTAGGTGACGAGCAGGCTGGCCTCCCAGAAGTTGGGGAAGGTCACCTCGCCGTTGAGCATGAACTGGTTCACGGTGCGCGTGCCGCCGTGGTTCCAGTTGCCGTACGTCAGGAGGCCCACCTTGTAGCCGCGCAGGAACGTGCCGGGGTTCGTCTCGCGGTAGTACAGCCCCAGGTTCAGGTCCACGTCGTCCGTGGTGCTCAGCCGGCCCAGCTCGTTGAGCTCGAAGCCCGGGGACTCCACGCCCACGCTGCCGTTCCACAGCCAGTGCTCGCCGCTCTGGCGCACCACCTTCGCGCCCACGGTGTAGCCCGACATCGAGCGCGCCTCCGGATCCAACCGGACGTAGGTCTGGTCCGGCCGCTGGAAGTAGCGCGCGCTGGAGCGCTGCAGCCGGCTGATGGCCGCCGGGTCGCCTCGCACCAGGCTGCCGCCCGCGAATCCGGAGACGATGTACTCGCCGTCGCGCAGCCGCAGCCGGAAGTCCGCGCCGCCCGTGTACGCCTCGCGCGCCAGCTCCCCCGTGCGCCCCTCGCCCTCGCCGATGTCTCGGTGGACGGTGGTGAGCGTGGCGCCCACCGTCGAGCCCCTGCCCAGCTCCTGCTGCGCGCGCAGCACGCCGAAGCCCGTGCGCGAGTCCACCTTCACGCGCCCCTGCTCCTGGGTCGCGAAGTCGTACGTGTCCGCGTAGCCCTCGCCCGTGAGGGCTCCCAGCACGCCCAGCGACAGCCCCGACGACAGGCGCCCGGTGAGCTTCGCCGCGCCCCAGATGGGCGTCGCCCGCGAGGGCTCCACGTAGTCCGCGCTGGCGCGCAGCCGCGGCGCCGCGCCGATGCGCCGCGAGTAGAAGTACGCGGGCCCGTTGTTGTTCGTGTTGTTGTTGTTGAACAGCTGGCTGCCCTCGGTGAAGAAGGGCCGCCGCTCGTCGACCACCACCTCGAAGTCCGTGAGGTTGACCTGGGCCGGGTCCGCGTCGATCTGCCCGAAGTCCGGGTTCACCGTCACGTCCAGGTTCAGGTTGGGCCCCAGCCCCACCTTGCCGTCCACGCCCACGCGCGCCGAGTACGCGCGCCGGTCCTCGAAGGGCGTGCCCTCGCGCGGGTTGGCGCCCGAGTCCAGGCGCCAGTCCCCCGTCACGTACGGCAGCAGCTCGACGCGACGCGATGGCGCCACGCCGCGCAGGCCCGACAGCTCGCCGAAGCGCGAGGACCAGCCGGTGATGTCGCGCGGCACCACCACCCAGAAGTCGTCCTCGTTGCGACGCGGGATGACGCGCTGGATGTTGAGGCCCCACACCTGCTCGTCGGCCGCGTCGAAGCGCAGCTGCGAGAAGGGGATGCGCAGCTCCGCCACCCACCCGTCCGCCGTCCGCGTGGTGCGCGCCTCCCACACCGGGTTGAAGGACAGGTCGACGACGTACTCGTGGTCATCCGGGTGGTACCAGTCCACCCGCACCCCGGCCGCGGTGACGGCGAAGCTGTAGGCCGTGCGCCTGTCGCGGTACGTGTCCAGGGAGATGATGAGCCGCTCGGCCGAGCCGCTCTCGTCCCGCCGGGTCATCACCGTCTCGATGTCCTCCGGGCCCAGGCTGGACATGCGCGCGCCCACGTAGAGCGCGTCCGCGTCGTACACGAAGGCGACCTCGGTCTTCACCGAGGCGGGCATGCCCTGCACGGGCTCCTTCTGGAGGAAGTCGCTGGTGAAGGCGGCGCTGCTCCACGCGTCGTCATCCAGCACGCCGTCCAGCGAGGGCCCCTTGTCCACCCGGCTCGCCTGGAGGCGGCGCCCCTCCACCTCCACCGTGGGCACCTGCGCGAGGACGGACGGCCCCCACGCCAGCAGCAGGAGGACGAGCCAGCCTGGTGCCCGGCCCACGCGTGCACCGCGCCTGTCGACGAGGGCCTCCACGCGTCCGCTCACTCCACGCTGACGGCCGCGCGAGGGGGCTCCACCCGGGGAGCGGCGCGCAGCGCGGTGACGGCCCGGGCCAGTCGGGTGCCCGCCACCAGCGCCGCCACCATCAGGATGACGCCCGCAAGCCCCGTGATCCGCCGCGTGTCCACCAGGTCGATGAGGTAGCCCGCGCTGCTGGCGCCCAGCAGCAGGCACGCGGTGCTCACGGAGCGGAAGACGCCCATCACCCGGCCCAGCAGCCCCAGCTCCACGTGCGTCTGCATCAGCGGCCCCAGGCCCACGTTGAGCAGCACGTTGCCCAGGCCGATGAACACCATGCCGCCCATCGCCACCGCGAGCGTCGGCGCCACCGCCATCAGCAGCACGCCCAGGCCACACACGCCCAGCCCCAGCCCCGGCAGCCACTCCAGCCGGAGCCGCCGGTGAAGGCTCCCCGCCACGGCGAAGCCCGCGAACATGGACACGCCCAAGGTCGTGCCCAGCCACGCCAGCCGCTCCTCGGGCAGCCCCAGCTCCCGCGTCACCAGGTAGAGCTGCACCACCTCGATGAGCCCCGAGGCCGCCATCGCCAGCGCGCCCAGCCCCAGCAGGCTGCGCACGAACACGCTGCCCCGGACGTACGCGAGCCCCTCCTTCGCCTCGCGCAGCACGGACGTGCCTTGCGCGGACGGCACGCTCACGCAGCGCGCGCGGATGGCCAGGTTGATGCACATGGCCACCAGGAAGGACGCCGAGTCGAGCGCGAAGCTCACCCACGGCCCCAGCACGAAGTAGATGCCCGTGCCCAGCGCCATGCCGAGAATCATGATGGCGCTCGTCGTGGCCTGCCTGAGCGAGCTGGCCGCCACCAGGTCCTCGCGTGGCACCGTGGAGCGGATCAACGCCACCCGCGCCGGGTCATACAGCTGCTCCACCGCGCTGGAGCAGAAGGCCACCGCGTACGCCAGCGGCAGGCTCTGCTTCGCCACCGCCACCAGCTGCAACAGGCTCAGCACGCACCGTGCGGCGTCACAGAACACCATGACGCTGCGCCGCTCCCACCGGTCCGCCAGCGTCCCCGCCGTCAGCCCCAAGAGGAGCGCGGGCGCCGTCGTCGCCACGGTGATGGCCGCCGTGGCCACGGGGGACTCGCCCCCCGTGACGGAGAAGACCCAGAACAAAAGCGCCATGTTGCGCAGCCAGTCCCCGAGCCCGGAGACCAGCTGGCCACACCAGATGAGCGCGAAGTCACGATGTCTCAGGACCGCGAAGATGGGAGCCCCCTGCCGCTCAGCTGTCGCGCTCGGAGCGCATCTCGCCCATCGCCACCACCACCCGACGCGCCCCCGCGAAGGGCGTCCGGCCATGGGTCACGAGCATGTTGTCCAGCAGCATCACGTCCCCCGCCTGCCAGGGGAACGCGAACGTCGTCTTCAGGAACGCCTCGCGCACCTCCTCCAGGTCCGCGTCCCGGATGGGCGTGCCATCCCCGTACAGGCTGTTGCGCGGCAGGTCCTCCTCCTTGAAGACCATCCGCATCGCCGCGCTCACCTTCGGCCCCAGATTGGATACGTGGAAAAGATGCGCCTGGTTGAACCAGACATCCTCTCCGGTGAGGGGGTGCTTCATGACCGCAGGGCGCACCGAGCGGGTCCGCAAGCGGTTTCCGCCCAACCACTCCGCCTGAATTCCCACACGCTCACAGTACGCGTCCACCTGGGCCCGGTCCTCGGTCTGGAAGACTTTCTGCCAGGGGAGGTCAACGCCCGTGCCGTAATTTCTCACATACATCACCCGATTCCGGGTGAAGCGCTCACGCACTTCGGGTGAGAGGCATTCCAGGACGGCCCGGCTGTCTGCGATGGGTGTGGCGCCACCCTCCAGAGAAGGTTGTACGCAGTGAAAGAACAACTTCATCGGCCAGGCCGACGCGTACGACATTTCATTGTGTTGCGGAATGGTTTCGTTCGCGGGGTACTCGGTGGATGTGTACACCTTGCCACTGACTTCCGTACGTGGCGTGGAACGCTCCTGATACTCGGCCAGGGACGGCTGGATACACTCCGCGAAGCGCTCGAACGCCTCCACGCCCGGCACACGAAAGCCGCGAAAGAGCATGGCCGGCCGCTGTGAGAGCAGGTGCCTCAGCGCCTCTGCGTGAGCCCGTCCCCACTCGACCAGGTCCACGCCCTCCCGCTCGGGGCCGAGCGCCAGCAGACACGGCGGTGCCCCTGGCAGCGCACGCTGCGACACGTCCGACAGTACTCGCAGATCCAACGGCTTCTCCTACTCCACCAGAGCCCTCGGCTCCGCGCGGACATGGACCCTGTGTGACACACCCTCATGCCGGGCGTGCTTCACGGACCCCTCTTGACTTCCACGCATTACCACTTAAAAGATTTGAATTCGATAAGCAACAGTCACCGGGATTGAGATGGACAGACAACGAGTCGAGCCGCGCGTGCGCCGTTGTGGGTCCCCACTCCGCGAATAAATCAGACAGGGGCATTCGCTTGCCTTCCGCCAGCAATCAGCACCGGTCCCCCTCGGGCCGGCCTCATTCCCGTTGTGTCACATCCGGCCAGCGGCGCTTCTGGTTCCTGGACCAGTTGGAGCGCCACAATCCCTTCCACAATCAGCTGGTCTCGCTGGAACTTCACGGGGTGGTTGAACCGTCCGAGCTGGCGCGACGTCTCGCGGCCTTGACCCTGCGACACGACATCCTGCGCGCGCGATTCACGGCGCACGAAGGACAGCCGTTGCAACAGATACAGCTGGAGCAGCCTCCGGCGTTCCGCCAGGTGGACCACCAGGGTCTCCCGCCCACCGAGCGCGAGGCCCGGGAGGCGGCGCTCGCGAGCGAGGAGGCGTTGCATCCGTTCGACCTGGAGACCGGGCCGCTGCTCCGCGCGACGCTGGTGAAGCGGGACGCGGCGGCGCACCTGTTGCTTTTGTCATTCCATCAGATGGTCTGCGACGCGGGCTCGGTGCCGGTGCTGGTGGAGTCGCTGGCGGCGGTGCTCAGCGGGCGCGACGACGTGGCGGGGCCGTACGTGGAGGTCGCCGAGCGGCAGCAGCAGTGGCTGCGCTCGGCGGAGGCGAAGCAGCAGGTGGAGGCGTGGCGCGTGGCGCTGGACGGCGCGCCCCAGGTGCTCGCGCTCCCCACGGACCAGGCGCGGCCGACGGTGCAGACGTACAACAGCGCGACCGGGCGCCAGGGCGTGCCGCTGGAGCTGACGCGCCGGCTGGAGGCGCTCGCCCGGGCGGAGGGCGCGGACCTCTTCGACGTACTGCTCGCGGCGCTCCAGGCGGTGCTGTATCGCTACACCGGCCAGGAGGACCTGTGCATCGGCACGCCGTCGAGCCTGCGTGAGCCGTCCGAGCGCGGCGTGCTGGGCTGGTTCGGGAACATGCTCGTGCTGCGCGGTCACCCGCGGGCCGACACGTCGTTCCGCGAGCAGGTGTCCCAGGCGCGCCGGACGCACCAGTGGGCGCTCGCGCACGCGGCCGTGCCGTTCGAGCACCTGGTGGAGACGCTCCAGGTGGAGCGGAGCCTGGTCTACACGCCCTACTTCCAGGTGACCCTGGAGCTGGAGTCCGCCCCGCCCCCGTCGTTCGCGACGCCGGGCGTGAGCGTGCGGCAGCTCCCGCTGGAGAACCGCTTCGCGCGGTATGACCTGTCGCTGACGGTGACGCCTGGACCGGCGGGGCTGGAGCTGGCCTTCACCTACAACGCGGACCTGTTCCACGCGGACACCGTGCGCGGACTGCAGGGCCACCTGCTCAACGTGCTGCGACACGCGGTGGAGGCGCCGGAGACCCGGCTGGGTGAGCTGTCGCTGTTGTCCGCGGAGGAGCTGGAGCGGACGCTCCGGACGTGGAACGAGACGACGGCGACCTACCCGCGCGAGCGGCTCATCCACGAGCTCATCGCCGAGCAGGCCCGCCTGCGGCCCGACGCGGTGGCCGTCACGAATGGCGAGGGGCGCCTCTCGTATGGCGAGCTGGAGCGCCGCTCGAACCAGATGGCCCACGCGCTGAGGGCGCGGGGCCTGGGGCCGGGGCGGCTCGCGGGCATCTGCGTGGAGCGCTCGCTGGAGATGCTCGTCGGGCTGCTCGGCATCCTGAAGGCCGGCGGCGCGTACCTGCCGCTGGACCCGACGTATCCCCGGGAGCGGCTGCGCTACATGCTGCGCGACTCGGGCGCCGCGCTGCTGGTGACGCAGGAGCGGCTCGTGGAGCGGCTGCCGTCCCAGGACGTGCCCGTGCTGGTGCTGGAGCAGCAGGCCCTGGACGCGCTCAGCGCCGAGCCGCCCCTGGTGCGCATGACGTCCGAGCAGCCGGCGTACGTCATCTACACCTCCGGCTCGACGGGCAAGCCCAAGGGCGTGCTGCTGTCGCACCGGGGGCTGGTCAACCACGTCACCTCGCTCCAGGGGACGTACCAGCTCACCGCGGAGGACCGCATCCTCCAGTGCACGTCCATCAGCTTCGACATCTCGCTGGAGGAGATCTTCCCCACGCTGGCCACGGGCGCCACGCTGGTGCTGCTGCCCTTCGAGCGCCTGCCGTCCGTCGCCGAGTTCCTGCGCATGGTGGAGCACGAGCGTCTGACCGTGCTGAACGTGCCCACGGCGTACTGGCACGAGTGGGTCACCGACGCGACGCTCCGACAGGCCCAGCCTCCGCCGGACGTGCGGCTGGTCATCGTGGGCGGAGAGCGCGCGGCGCCGGAGCAGCTCGCCGCGTGGCGCGCGCTCACGGGGGAGCGGCTCGGGTGGTTCAACGCCTATGGCCCCACCGAGGCCACCATCACCTCCACGCTCTTCGCGCTGCCGCCCGGCGCCCCCACGCCCGGCGCGCACCTGGGCATCCCCATCGGCCGGCCCATCGCCAACACGCGGGTGTACCTGCTGGACGCGAACGGACGCCCCGTGCCCGTGGGCGTGCCGGGTGAGCTCTACATCGGCGGCGATGGCCTGGCGCACGGCTACCTGGGCCGACCGGAGCTGACCGCCGAGCGCTTCGTGCCGGACGCGTTCAGCGGCGAGCCGGGCGCGCGCCTGTACCGCACCGGGGACCTGGCCAGCCAGTCGCCGGACGGGCAGCTGCGCTTCCTCGGGCGCGTGGACCACCAGGTGAAGGTGCGCGGCTTCCGCATCGAGCTGGGGGAGCTGGAGGCGCACCTGATGGAGCACCCCGCGGTGCGCGACGCGGTGGCGGTGGCGCGCGAGGACTCGCCGGGGCAGCCCCGGCTGGTGGCCTACGTGGTGCCCTCGCCCCCGGGCGAGGCGTGGGGTGACGCCATCGACGAGCAGGAGCTCAACAACGAGCAGATCTCCCAGTGGCAGACGCTCTACGACGACGCCTACCACCGCGCCGCCGACGAGGAGGACGGCGAGTTCAACACCGCGAGCTGGAACAGCAGCTACACGGGCCAGCCGATCACGGCCGAGGAGATGCGCGAGTTCGTGGACCACTCGGTCCAGCGCATCCTGGACCTGAAGCCCCGGCGGGTGCTGGAGATTGGCTGCGGCACGGGCCTGTTGCTGGTGCGAATCGCGCCGCACTGCGAGCACTTCACCGGCGCGGACTTCGCGCAGGGCGCGCTCAAGGGCCTGCAGCGCTTCGTGGACAAGATGTCGCCGAAGCTCGGCTCGGTGGCGCTCCTGCACCGGGGCGCCGAGGACTTCACGGGCATCGAGCCCGGCTCGCACGACACGGTGGTCATCAACTCCGTGCTCCAGCACTTCCCCACGGTGGACTACCTGGTGAAGGTGCTCGAGGGCGCGGTGGCCACGGTGGGCGAGCGGGGCCGCGTCTTCGTGGGCGACGTGCGCAGCCTGTCGCTGCTGGAGTCCTTCGCGCTCTCCGTGGAGCTGTTCCGGGCGCGGGACACGCTGCCGCTGGAGCAGCTGTCCCAGGCCGTCCGGCGGCGCGTGTCGCTGGACAACGAGCTGGTGGTGGACCCGGCGTTCTTCCTCGCGCTGCGCGCCCACCTGCCCCGCATCCAGCGGGTGGACCTGTGGCCCAAGCGCGGCCAGCACCACAACGAGCTGACGTGCTTCCGCTATGACGTCGTGCTGCACGTCGGCGACGCGGCCGAGGCCGTGGACCCGTACGCGGGCACGGTGCTCGACTGGAAGCGCGACGGGCTCAGCATGGCGAAGCTGCGTCGGAGGCTCGAGACGGAGCGGCCCGAGCAGCTCGCGGTGACGCGCATCCCCAACGCGCGCCTCACGGAGGTGCGGCGGGCCCGCGAAATCCTGGAGCGCGACGAGCGGCCCTCGACGGTGGGAGAGCTGCGCGCCGAACTGCGCAGCCAGCCCGAGCCCGACTGCGTCAACCCGGAGGAGCTCTGGGCCCTGGAGGCGGAGCTCCCCTACGCCGTCAGCCTGCACTGGTCCGGCGGCGAGGAGGACGGCGCCTTCGAGCTGCGGCTCCTGCGGCGGGGCGCGGTGGCGCCGCCGCTCACGCCGTCCACCGAGCGGGCCTTCGTGGCGAAGCCGTGGCGCGCGTACACGAACCAGCCGCTGCAGGCGGCGCTGACGCGGCAGCTGGTGCCGCTGCTCCAGGAGCACCTCAAGCAGCGGGTGCCCGAGTACATGGTCCCCTCGGCCATCCTCAGCCTGGATGTCCTGCCGCGCACGCCCAACGGCAAGGTGGACCGCAAGGCGCTCCCCGCCCCCAGCCAGGCGACCCTCGCGCGGCAGGTCGAAGCGGAGGCGGCGCGGACGCCGGTGGAGGAGCTGCTGGCCGGCATCTGGGCGGAGGTGCTCGGAGGCAACGCCTTCGGACTCCACGACAACTTCTTCGAGCTGGGTGGCCACTCGCTGCTCGCCACGCAGGTCATCTCGCGCGTGGGCCGGGCCTTCGGGGTGGAGCTGCCCCTGCACGCGCTGTTCGAGACGCCCACGCTTCGCGGGCTCGCGGAGAAGGTCACCCAGGAGCTGAGGACCCGGCGGGGCGTGAGCATCCCCCCCGTTCGCGCGGCGGCCCGGGGCGACACCGTCCCCGCGTCCTCCGCGCAAGCACGGCTGTGGTTCACGCAGCGGATGGACCCGACGGGGGTCTCCTACAACACGCCGTTCGCCCTGGAGCTGAAGGGGCGGCTGGACGTCCCCGCGCTGGAGAAGAGCCTCCAGGCGCTGGCGCGACGCCACGAGGCGCTGCGCACCACCTTCCGCGAGGTCGACGAGGCGCTGGTCCAGGTCATCCACGCGTTCGAGCCTCGGCCCCTGCCCGTGGTGGACCTGGGCGGGCTGCCCGAGTCCGAGCAGGAGCAGCGGCGCCAGGAGACGCTGGACGCGAACATCCGGACGCCGTTCGACCTGGAGCACGGCCCGCTGCTGCGTCAGGTGCTCATCCGCATGGGCGAGGAGGACCACCTGCTGCTGCTGACCCTGCACCACATCGTCTCCGACGGTTGGTCCATGGGCGTGGTCGTCCAGGAGCTGGGCCGGCTGTACGCGGCCTTCCGGGATGGGCTGGAGTCACCACTGGAGGAGCTGACGCTCCAGTACGCGGACTATGCCCTGTGGCAGCGGCAGTGGCTCCAGGGAGAGACGCTGGAGCGGGGGCTGACGTACTGGAAGCAGCAGCTCGGCTCGTCGTCGGGCGAGCTGGTGATGCCCACGGACCGCCCGCGTGCCTCGGCGACGCACCACCGCTCCGCCATCCAGCGGGCCCGGGTGAGCGCGGCGCTGGTCGCACAGCTCGACGCCCTGTGCCGTCGTGAGGGCGTCACCCTGTTCATGACGCTGCTGGCCACCTGGAACATCCTGCTGAGGCGCTACAGCGGACAGGTGGACATCAACGTCGGCACGCCCATCGCGAACCGGCACCGCGCGGAGATCGAGGGGCTGGTCGGCTTCTTCGTCAACTCGCTCGTCCTGCGCACGGACATGTCGGACGCGCCCTCGTTCCGCGCGCTGATGCACCGGGTGCGAGACGCCGCGCTGGAGGCCTACGCGCACCAGGACATCCCCTTCGAGCGCATCGTCGAGGCGGTGAGCCCCGAGCGCCGGTTGGACCAGCATCCGCTGTTCCAGGTGATGTTCGCGCTGCACAACGCGCCGCTCCAGCCGCCGACGTTCGACGAGCTGAGCATGTCGTTCGAGGAGCTGGGCACGGGCACGGCCAAGTTCGAGCTCATCCTCACGACCGAGCAGGACGGGTCGGAGCTGGACCTGGCGCTGGAGTACGACACAGACCTGTACGACGCGGCCACCATCGAGCGCATGCTGGGCCACTACCAGACCCTGCTCGCCTCCGCCGTCCAACACCCGGGCGTCTCCATCACCGCGCTCCCGCTCCTCACCGACGCCGAGCGCCAGCAGCTCCTCGTCGACTGGAACGCCACCTCCACCGACTTCCCCCGGCACCAGTCCATCCACCAGCTCTTCTCCGAGCAGGCCCGGGCCACGCCGGAGGCCATCGCGCTCCACTTCGGTGAAGAGGTCCTCACCTACGCCCAGCTGGAGGCGCGCGCCAACCAGCTCGCCTGGCACCTCCAGTCCTTCGGCGTCCGTCCGGACACGCTCGTCGGCCTCTACCTGGAGCGCTCCCCCACGCTCATCACCGCGATGCTCGCGTGCCTCAAGGCGGGAAGTGCCTATCTGCCGCTGGACACGTCCTATCCCCCTGAGCGCCTGGCCTTCATGCTCCAGGACGCACGGGCGCCGCTCCTCGTCACCACCGAGGCCCTCTCCGCCAACCTCCCCGTCCCGAGCGGCGTGCACGTCATCGAGCTCGACTCGGATGAGCGCGCCATCTCGCGGCAGCCCACGCGGGCCCCCGCGACGGAGACGGCCCCGTCGAACCTCGCGTACGCCATCTACACGTCGGGTTCGACGGGTCAGCCCAAGGGCATCGTCGTCCCCCACCTCGGCGTCGTGCGCCTCGTGCGCGACTCCAACTTCGTCCAGCTCTCCGCGGCCGACCGCATCGCGCAGATCTCCAACGCCTCCTTCGACGCCGCCACCTTCGAAATCTGGGGCGCCCTCCTCAACGGCGGCGCGCTCATCGGCGTCCCCCGCGACGTCTCGCTCTCGCCTTCGCTCTTCGCCGAGTACCTGCGTCGCGAGCGCATCTCCGCCCTCTTCATCACCAGCGCCCTCTTCACGCAGATCGTCCACCAGGTCCCCGACGCCTTCGCCACGGTGTCCACCGTCCTCTTCGGCGGGGAGATCGCGGACACGGGGGCCGTGCGCTCCGCCCTCCTCGGCGGACCTCCCCAGCGGCTCATCAACGCCTACGGCCCCACGGAGAACACCACCTTCAGCACGTGGCACCTCATCTCGCGGGCACCTCCGCCGGGCCACGCGGTGCCCATCGGCATCCCGCTCTCCAACTCCACCGTCTACGTGCTCGACGAGGCGCTCCAGCCCGTGCCCATCGGTGTCCCGGGTGAGCTGTACCTGGGCGGCGAGGGCCTGGCGCGCGGCTACCTCCACCAGCCCGCGCTCACCGCGGAGCGCTTCGTCGCCCATCCCTTCGAGCCCCAGGCCCGGCTCTACAAGTCGGGCGACATCGTGCGCTGGCTGCCGGACGGCCACCTGGAGTTCGTCGGCCGACGCGACCACCAGGTGAAGATTCGCGGCTTCCGCATCGAGCTGGGCGAAATCGAGGCCGCGCTCACGCGGTCCCCGGACATCGACGAGTGCGTTGTCCTGGCGCGCGAGGACAGCCCCGGAGACCGGCGGCTCGTCGCCTACTTCACGTCGTCGCGGGCCCCGGCCGTCCCGGAGCTTCGCGAGCGGCTCAAGGGCTCGCTGCCGGAGTACATGGTCCCGTCCGCCTTCGTCCGCCTGCCGAGCCTGCCCCTCACGCTCAACGGCAAGGTCGACCGGAAGGCGCTCCCCTCACCCGACGGAGTCTCCGCGCCCACCGACAGCTACGTCGCGCCGCGCACGCCCATCGAGGAGCTGCTCGCCAACCTCTGGGTCCACCTGCTCTCGGTCCCCCGTGTCGGCGTCGAGGACAACTTCTTCGACCTGGGCGGGCACTCCCTGCTCGCCACGCAGCTGCTCTCCCGCATCCGCGCGAACTTCGGGAAGGAGCTGCCGCTTCGAGCCCTCTTCCAGAACGCCACGGTGGCGGGACTCGCGCAGCTCTTGTCCTCGCCCATGGAGGACACGGAGACGGGCCCACTGGTGCCCATCTCGCGCGACCAGGAGCTGGAGGCCTCGTTCGCGCAGCAGCGCCTGTGGCTCGTCGACCAGCTCGAGCCGGGCAGCTCGTTCTACAACGTCCCCATGGTGCTCCGCGTGAAGGGGCCGCTGCAGCCGCGAGTGCTGGAGCAGGGCCTGGATGCGCTCGTGCGCCGCCATGAGGCGCTGCGCTCCACGTTCGAGCACCGGGGTGGACGGCTCCTGGTCCAGGTGGCCGAGGACGCCCCCGGGCACACCCTCCCCCTCGTCGACCTGACCCACGTCCCGGCCGAGGAGCGGGAAGCGCGGGCACGACAGCTCATCGAGACCGAGGGCCAGCGCCCGTTCGACCTCGCCCGCGGCCCGCTGCTGCGCACCCTGCTCGTCCGCCTGGGCGAGACCGAGCACCTGCTGCTGCTGACGGTGCACCACATCATCTCGGATGGATGGTCGCTGACGGTCCTCTTCCAGGAGCTCGGGACCTGCTACGAGGCCTTCGCCGCCCACGAGACGCCGAACCTCCCGCCGCTGACCATCCAGTACGCGGACTTCGCGCACTGGCAGCGCAAGTGGCTGCAGGGCTCGGTCCAGCAGACGCAACTCGACTACTGGAAGAAGCAGCTGGCCGGAGCGCCCTCGCTGCTGGAGCTGCCCACGGACCGTCCTCGCCCCGCCACCCAGCGGCACCGGGGCGCCACGCGGTGGTTCAACCTGGAGGCCCCGCTGGTCGAGGCGCTGCGCAAGCTGAGCCGCCAGGAGGGAACCACGCTGTTCATGACGCTGCTCGCGGCGTGGCAGACCCTGCTGTCCCGCTACAGCGGGCAGGTGGACATCAGCGTCGGTACCCCCTTCGCCAGCCGCAATCGCGCGGAGCTGGAGGGGCTCATCGGCTACTGCATCAACTCGCTGGTCATGCGCACGGACCTGTCTGGTGCGCCGTCGTTCAAGGAGCTGCTGCGCCGCGTGCGCGAGGTGGCGCTGGATGCGTACGCACACCCGGATGTCCCCTTCGAGCAGGTCGTCGAGGCGCTCCAGCCCCAGCGGGACCCGCGCCACACGCCGCTCTTCCAGGTGATGTTCAACCTCCAGAGCATCTCCACGACCCCGTTGTCGATTCGCGGCTGCGAGGTCCACCCCGAGGAGGTCCAGACGGGCGCCGCCAAGTTCGACATGCTGATGGCGCTGGAGGAGACCTCCACCGGCATCGTCGGCGAGTTCGAGTACGACACGGACCTGTTCGACGCGACCACCATCGAGCGCATGCTGGGCCACTTCCAGACCCTGCTCGCCTCCGCCGTCCAACACCCGGGCGTCTCCATCACCGCGCTCCCGCTCCTCACCGACGCCGAGCGCCAGCAGCTCCTCGTCGACTGGAACGCCACCTCCACCGACTTCCCCCGGCACCAGTCCATCCACCAGCTCTTCTCCGAGCAGGCCCGGGCCACGCCGGAGGCCATCGCGCTCCACTTCGGTGAAGAGGTCCTCACCTACGCCCAGCTGGAGGCGCGCGCCAACCAGCTCGCCTGGCACCTCCAGTCCTTCGGCGTCCGTCCGGACACGCTCGTCGGCCTCTACCTGGAGCGCTCCCCCACGCTCATCACCGCGATGCTCGCGTGCCTCAAGGCGGGAAGTGCCTATCTGCCGCTGGACACGTCCTATCCCCCTGAGCGCCTGGCCTTCATGCTCCAGGACGCACGGGCGCCGCTCCTCGTCACCACCGAGGCCCTCTCCGGGAAGTTCCCGGTCCCCGATGGCCTGCACGTCATCGATCTCGACTCCGACGAGCGCGCCATCTCCCGGCAGCCCACGACGGCGCCCACGACGAACACCGCGCCGTCGAACCTCGCGTACGCCATCTACACGTCGGGCTCGACGGGCCAGCCCAAGGGCATCGTCGTCCCCCACCTCGGCGTCGTGCGCCTCGTCCGCGGCTCCGAGTACATCCAGCTGTCCTCCCAGGACCGCGTCGCCCAGGTCTCCAACGCCTCCTTCGACGCCGCCACCTTTGAAATCTGGGGTGCGTTGCTCAACGGCGGCGCGCTCATCGGTGTCCCTCGCGACGTCTCGCTGTCCCCCTCGCTCTTCGTCGAGTACCTGCGCAACGAGAAGGTCTCCGTCCTCTTCATCACGACCGCGCTGTTCAACCAGCTCGCGAACCAGGTCCCGGGCGCCTTCTCCACGCTGTCCACCGTGCTCTTCGGTGGCGAGAACGTCGACGCCGGCGCGGTCCGATCCGTCCTCCTCGGCGGTCCCCCCTCGCGCCTGCTCCACGTCTACGGGCCCACGGAGAACACCACCTTCAGCACGTGGCATCTCGTCCCCCGGGCCCCCCTGCCCGTGCACTCGGTGCCCATCGGCGTCCCGCTCTCCAACTCCACCGCCTTCGTGCTCGACGACGCGCTCCAGCCCGTGCCCGTCGGTGTCCCGGGTGAGCTGTACCTGGGTGGCGAAGGCCTGGCGCGCGGCTACCTCCGCCAGCCCGAGCTGACCGCGCAGCGCTTCATCCCGAACCCCTTCGCGACCGGGGGCCGGCTCTACAGGTCGGGCGACATCGTGCGCCGGTTGCCGGATGGCCATCTGGAGTTCGTCGGCCGACGCGACCACCAGGTGAAGCTCCGTGGCTTCCGCATCGAGCTGGGTGAAATCGAAGCCGCCCTGCTCTCGCAGCCCTCGGTCGACGCGTGCGTCGTCATCGTCCGCGAGGACGTGCCGGGAGACCGGAGGCTCGTCGCCTACTTCACCTCCACGCAGCCGCCCTCCAGCACGGACCTGCGCGAGAGCCTCAAGCGCTCGCTGCCGGAGTACATGGTCCCGTCGGCCTTCGTCTGTCTCGCGGCCCTGCCGCTGTCCCCCAACGGCAAGGTCGACAAGAAGGCGCTCCCGTCGCCCGACGCGGAGGGCTCGCGGACCGATGACTTCGTCGAGCCCGGCTCTCCGGTGGAGAAGGTCGTGGCGGAGCTGATGGCGGAGATCCTCAACGTCTCACGCCTCGGCGCGCACGATGACTTCTTCACGCTGGGCGGCCACTCCCTGCTCGCCACGCGCTTCATCTCCCTGGTCCAGGAGATCCTCCAGGTCACCGTCCCGCTGCGAGTCCTCTTCGGGAATCCGACGGTCGCGACCTTCTCGGAGGCCCTCCTGAATCCCCCGGCGGACCGGGAGGAGCTGCTTCGCACCGCGGAGCTGGTCCTCTCGCTGTCGTCCCAGCCCGACGAAGCGGCCCTCGACTGAGCGCCGCGCCTCTCTTCGAAGAACGAGACCTTCATCCATGAGCAAGTTTTCGGACCGCATCCTGAACGCCAAGGCCCGGGCGTCGCTCGCCGCGCTCAAGAAGGACGCGCCCGCGCAGCAGGCCATCACGCCGAACACCTCGCGCGGCAATCAGGTCGCGCTGTCCTCCGCGCAGCGTCGGCTCTGGTTCCTCGACCGCCTGGAGCCGGGTCAGGCGCAGTACAACGTTCCGGTCTTCGTGCGCCTCCAGGGGCCGCTGGATGAACGCGCCCTGCGCGCGGCCCTGAACCAGCTGCTGCGCCGCCACGAGTCGCTGCGCACCTGCTTCACCGTCCAGAGGGACGAGCCCCTCCAGCTCATCGCGGAGGAGCTGTCCCTGGACCTCCAGGTCGTCGACCTCGGCGGCCTGTCCGAAGTGGAGCGCGAGCAGCGCCTCCGGGACCTCGCGACGGAGGAGTCTCGCAAGCCGTTCGACCTGAGCCAGGCCCCGCTCGTCCGAGCCACCCTGCTGCGCGTGGCCCCCGAGGACCACGTCCTGCTCCTGGCGATGCATCACATCGTCTCGGACGGCTGGTCGATGTCCGTCTTCTTCTTCGAGCTGGGGGCGCTCTACAGCGCCCTCCGGCTGGGCACCGAGCCCTCCCTTGCTCCCCTCAAGCTCCAGTACGCGGACTTCGCGCTCTGGCACAACGAGTGGCTCCGGAGTGACGCCGTCCGTGAGCAGCTCGAGTACTGGAAGAAGCAGCTCGCCGGAGCGCCGCCGCTGCTGACGCTGCCCACGGACCGCCCGCGCCTGCCAGTGAAGCGCCACCAGGGCCGGGCGGCGCGGTTCTCCATTCCGCTGGATGAGGTGAACGCGCTCAAGAAGCTGGGCCGCGAGGAGCGGACCACGCTCTTCATGACGGTGCTGAGCCTGTTCAACGTCCTGATGAGCCGCTACGCGGGCCAGACGGACGTCTGCGTGGGGACGCCCATCGCCAACCGCAACCGTCCGGAGCTCGAGGGGCTCATCGGCTTCTTCGTCAACACGCTCGTGCTCCGCACGGACCTGTCCGGCGCGCCAACCTTCCGACAGCTCGTCCAGCGCGTGCGCGAGGTCTCGCTCGGCGCCTACGGGCACCAGGACCTGCCCTTCGAGCACGTGGTCGAAGCGCTCCACCCCGAGCGCAACCTGGGCCAGAACCCGCTGTTCCAGGTGATGTTCTCGCTGCAGGAGTCCGCCACCGCGTCCGCGTCGCTCGATGGGCTCACGCTCACCACGCTGCCAGTGGAGACGGGCACATCGAAGTTCGACCTGTTGATGGCGTTGGAGGAGACGCCGTCGGGTCTCACGGGAGAGCTGGAGTACGACACCGACCTGTTCGACGCGGCCACCATCGAGCGGATGCTGGGGCACTTCCGGACCCTGCTCAGCGCCGCCGCGACGCAGCCCGACACCTGCATCACCCAGCTGCCGATGCTCACGGAGGCGGAGCGGCAGCAGCTCTTGGTCGACTGGAACCACACATCCACCGACTTCCCGCGCCAGCATTGCATCCATGAGCTGTTCTCCGCCCAGGCCTATGCCTCGCCGGATGCCATCGCGGTCCGCTTCGGAGACGAGTCGCTCACCTACGCTCAGTTGGAGGCCCAGGCCAATCAGCTCGCGTGGCACCTCCAGGGCCTCGGTGTCGTCCCCGATACGCTGGTCGGGCTCTACCTGGAGCGCTCGCCGTCGCTCATCGTCGCGATGCTCGCGTGCCTCAAGGCCGGCGGGGCGTACCTGCCGCTGGACACGTCGTATCCGGCGGAGCGCCTCTCGCTCATGTTGCGGGACGCTCGCGCGCCCATCCTGCTGACCTCACGCGCGCTCGCGGGAGCGATTCAAGCGCCCGAGGGAGTCCGCGTGCTCGGCTTGGAGGAGCTCGCGCCGACGCTCGTGAAGCTGCCCACGCGCGCGCCCTCGACGCTCACGACGCCCTCGAATCTGGCGTACGCCATCTACACGTCGGGCTCGACGGGCCAGCCCAAGGGCATCGTCGTCCCCCACCTCGGCGTCGTCCGTCTCGTCCGCGACTCCGACTACATCCAGCTGTCCTCCCAGGACCGCGTCGCCCAGGTCTCCAACGCCTCCTTCGACGCCGCCACCTTTGAAATCTGGGGCGCCCTCCTCAACGGAGCGCTCCTCGTCGGCGTCCCCCGCGACGTCTCCCTCTCTCCGCCTCTCTTCGTCCAGCACCTGCGCAACGAGAAGGTCTCCACCCTCTTCCTCACCACCGCCCTCTTCAACCAGCTCGCCCACCACGCGCCCGACGCCTTCTCCTCCCTCTCCACCGTCCTCTTCGGCGGGGAGCTGGTCGACCCTGACGTCGTCCGCGCCGTCCTCCTCCACGGCCCTCCCTCCCGTCTGCTTCACGTCTACGGGCCCACCGAGAACACCACCTTCAGCACCTGGCACCTCATCTCTCAGGCGCCCGCGCCGGGCCACACCGTCCCCATCGGCAGGCCTCTCGCCAACTCCACCGCCTTCGTCCTCGACGGTGCCCTGCAGCCTGTCCCCGTCGGTGTCCCCGGCGAGCTCTACGTCGGCGGTGACGGCCTCGCCCGCGGCTACCTCCACCAGCCCGGACTCACCGCTGAGCGCTTCGTCGCTCACCCCTTCAAGCCCCAGGCTCGCCTCTACAAAACCGGAGACCTCGTCCGCCTCCTCCACGACGGCTCCATCGAGTTCCTCGGCCGCTCCGACTTCCAGGTGAAGATTCGCGGCTTCCGCATCGAGCTGGGCGAAATCGAAGCCGCCCTGCTTCGCCACCCCTCCCTCAACGACTGCGTCGTCCTCGCCCGTGAGGACTCTCCCGGCAACCGTCGCCTCGTCGCCTACTTCTCCTCCTCCTCTCCCCCCTCCTCCGCTGAGCTGCGCGACTTCCTCAAGCGCTCCCTCCCGGAGTACATGCTCCCCTCCGTCTTCGTCTCCCTCCCCTCCTTGCCCCTCTCTCCCAACGGCAAGGTCGACAGGAAGGCGCTTCCTTCTCCCGACGGAGTGGCCGACGCCTCCGACTCCTACGTCGCGCCTCGCTCCCCTCTCGAAGAGCTCCTCGCCAACCTCTGGGCCCAGCTCCTCTCGCTCCCCCGCGTCGGCGTCGACGACAACTTCTTCGACCTGGGCGGCCACTCCCTCCTCGCCACCCAGCTCGTCTCTCGCGTCCGCGAAACCCTCCGCCTCGAGCTTCCTCTCCGCGACCTCTTCGCCAACCCCACCGTCGCCTCCCTCGCCCGCGTCCTCGCCGCCTCTCTCTCCGGCGCCCAGTCTCCCATCCTCCCTTCCCCCAGGGACGCTCGCCTCCCCCTCTCCTTCGCCCAGCAGCGCCTCTGGCTCATCGACCAGCTCCAGCCTGGCAGCGCCGCCTACAACGTCCCTCTCGCCATCCACCTCTCCGGCGAGCTCTCCCTCCCAGCCCTCCAGCGCGCTCTCGACGCCCTCATGGCGCGTCACGAGTCCCTCCGCACCTCCTTCGCTCTCCACGACGGCCAGCCCTTCCAGCTCATCGCGCCGTCTCTCCCGCTGCCATTGACGTGTGTGGACCTGCGGCAGGTTCCCGTCGACGAGCGTGAGGAGCGACTCACGCAGCTCTCCGAGGAAGCGGCGCGACTGCCGTTCGACCTGAGCCAGGGACCGCTGATTCGAGCCGCCCTGCTTCGCGCGGACGACAGGAAGCACATCTTGCTGCTGACGATGCACCACATCGTCTCGGATGGCTGGTCCATGGATGTGCTCTTCCGCGAGCTGAACGCGCTCTACACCGCGTTCACCCGTGACGAGCCCTCGCCCCTGTCCGCGCTCCCCATCCAGTACGCGGACTTCGCGGTGTGGCAGCGTCAGTGGCTCCAGGGCGAGCGGCTCGATGCCCAGCTCTCATACTGGAAGGAGCAGCTCGCGGGTGCGCCGCCGTTCCTGCCGCTGCCGACGGACTTCCCGCGCCCCGCCATCCAGACGTTCCGGGGCGCGGTCGCGAGACGCACCCTGCCGCTGTCGTTGCTCGACTCGCTCAAGCGGCTGAGCCGGAAGGAGGGCACCACCCTCTTCATGACGCTGCTCGCGGGCTTCCAGGTGCTCCTGCGCCGCTACAGCGGACAGACGGACATCAGCGTCGGAACACCCATCGCGAACCGCAACCGCGCGGAGCTCGAGGGGCTCATCGGCTTCTTCGTCAACTCGCTGGTGATGCGCACCGACGTGTCCGGTGCGCCATCCTTCCGCGAGCTGCTGCGTCGCGTCCGCGAGGTCGCGCTCGGAGCCTATGCGCACCAGGACGTCCCCTTCGAGCAGGTCGTCGAAGCCCTGCAGCCCGAGCGGGACCCGAGCTACTCACCGCTCTTCCAGGTGATGTTCGCGCTCCAGAGTGGCGTCGAGCAGTCGCCGCCCACATCGGCCTTGTCGATGGAGTCGAGGGAGCTTCGGACGCACACGTCGAAGTTCGACCTCATCGTCGCCACGGTGGAGGGCTCCGAGGGGCTGGACTGCGCGGTCGAGTACAACACCGACCTCTTCACCCCGGACACCATCCACCGGATGCTGGGGCACTTCCAGACGCTGCTCACCGCTGCGGCGGAGCAGCCGGACACCCGCATCACAGGGCTCCCGCTCCTCACGGAGCCCGAGCGGAACAAGGTCCTCCTCGACTGGAACAAGACCTCCACCGAGTTCCCCCGGCACGGCTGCATCCATGAGCTGTTCTCCGTGCAGGCGCGAGCCACACCCCACGCGCTCGCGGTCCGCTTCGGAGACGAGTCGCTCACCTACGCGCAGTTGGAGACCCAGGCCAACCAGCTCGCGTGGCACCTCCAGGGCCTCGGAGTCGTCCCCGATACGCTGGTCGGCATCTACCTGGAGCGCTCGCCGTCACTCATCGTCGCGATGCTCGCGTGCCTCAAGGCCGGCGGGGCATACCTGCCGCTGGACACGTCGTATCCGGTGGATCGCCTCTCGTTCATGCTCCGGGACGCGCGAGCCCCCATCCTCGTCACCACACAGGCGCTCTCCGGCAAGCTCTCCTCCGAGAGTGGGGTCCACGTCGTGGCGATGGACACGCAAGCGGAGGTGCTCGCCCGGCAGCCCCCCCGCGCGCCGCCCACTTCGACACAGCCTTCGCATCTGGCGTACGCCATCTACACGTCGGGCTCGACGGGCCAGCCCAAGGGCATCCTCGTCCCCCACCTCGGCGTCGTCCGTCTCGTCCGCGACTCCGACTACATCCAGCTGTCCTCCCAGGACCGCGTCGCCCAGGTCTCCAACGCCTCCTTCGACGCCGCCACCTTCGAAATCTGGGGCGCCCTCCTCAACGGCGCGCTCCTCGTCGGCGTCCCTCGCGACGTCTCCCTCTCTCCGCCTCTCTTCGTCCAGCACCTGCGCAACGAGAAGGTCTCCACCCTCTTCCTCACCACCGCCCTCTTCAACCAGCTCGCCCACCACGCGCCCGACGCCTTCTCCTCCCTCTCCACCGTCCTCTTCGGCGGGGAGCTGGTCGACCCTGACGTCGTCCGCGCCGTCCTCCTCCACGGCCCTCCCTCCCGTCTGCTTCACGTCTACGGGCCCACCGAGAACACCACCTTCAGCACCTGGCACCTCATCTCTCAGGCGCCCGCGCCGGGCCACACCGTCCCCATCGGCAGGCCTCTCGCCAACTCCACCGCCTTCGTCCTCGACGGTGCCCTGCAGCCTGTCCCCGTCGGTGTCCCCGGCGAGCTCTACGTCGGCGGTGACGGCCTCGCCCGCGGCTACCTCCACCAGCCCGGACTCACCGCGGAGCGCTTCGTCGCTCACCCCTTCAAGCCCCAGGCTCGCCTCTACAAAACCGGAGACCTCGTCCGCCTCCTCCACGACGGCTCCATCGAGTTCCTCGGCCGCTCCGACTTCCAGGTGAAGATTCGTGGCTTCCGCATCGAGCTGGGCGAAATCGAAGCCGCCCTGCTTCGCCACCCCTCCCTCAACGACTGCGTCGTCCTCGCCCGTGAGGACTCTCCCGGCAACCGTCGCCTCGTCGCCTACTTCTCCTCCTCCTCTCCTCCCTCCTCCGCCGAGCTGCGCGACTTCCTCAAGCGCTCCCTCCCGGAGTACATGCTCCCCTCCGTCTTCGTCTCCCTCCCCTCCCTGCCCCTCTCTCCCAACGGCAAGGTCGACAGGAAGGCGCTTCCTTCTCCCGACGGAGTGGCCGACGCCTCCGACTCCTACGTCGCGCCTCGCTCCCCTCTCGAAGAGCTCCTCGCCAACCTCTGGGCTCAGCTCCTCTCGCTTCCTCGCGTCGGCGTCGACGACAACTTCTTCGACCTGGGCGGCCACTCCCTCCTCGCCACCCAGCTCGTCTCTCGCGTCCGCGAAACCCTCCGCCTCGAGCTTCCTCTCCGCGACCTCTTCGCCAACCCCACCGTCGCCTCCCTCGCCCGCGTCCTCTCCGCCTCTCTCTCCGGCGCCCAGTCCCCCATCCTCCCTTCCCCCAGGGACGCTCGCCTCCCCCTCTCCTTCGCCCAGCAGCGCCTCTGGCTCATCGACCAGCTCCAGCCTGGCAGCGCCGCCTACAACGTCCCTCTCGCCATCCACCTCTCCGGCGAGCTCTCCCTCCCCGCCCTCCAGCGCGCTCTCGACGCCCTCATGGCGCGTCACGAGTCCCTCCGCACCTCCTTCGCCCTCCACGACGGCCAACCCTTCCAGCTCATCGCGCCGTCGCAGTCCCTGCACCTGGCCCTGTTCGACCTCTCCACCCAGCCGAACGCGGATGAGACGGCGCGTGCGCTGGCGGTGGAAGAAGCTCAGCGCCCCTTCAACCTCGCCCAAGGCCCTGTCATCCGCGCGACGCTGCTGCGGACCGCGCCTCAGCGCTACGTGTTGCTGCTGACGATGCACCACATCGTCTCGGATGGCTGGTCCCTGGAGGTGCTCTTCCGCGAGCTGAGCGCGCTCTACACCGCGTTCACCCGTGACGAGCCCTCGCCCCTCGCGCCGATGGCCATCCAGTACGCCGACTTCGCCGTGTGGCAGCACCAGTGGCTGAACGGTGAACGGCTCGATGCTCAGCTCGGGTACTGGAAGGAGCAGCTCACGGGCGCGCCGTCCTTCCTCCCGCTGCCGACGGACTTCCCGCGTCCTCCCTCCCAGTCCTTCCGTGGCGCCGTCGAGAGCATCACGCTGCCGCCCGCGCTCCTCGAATCGCTCGTGCGTCTCAGTCGGAAGGAGGGCACCACCCTCTTCATGACGCTGCTCGCGGGCTTCCAGCTCCTGCTCTCACGCTACTCGGGGCAGGACGACATCAGCGTCGGCACGGCCATCGCGAATCGCCACCGCGCGGAGCTGGAGGGCCTCATCGGCTTCTTCGTCAACTCGCTGGTGATGCGCACGCGCCTGTCCGGCGAGCCCACGTTCCGTGAGCTGCTGCGTCGCGTGCGTGAGGTGTCCCTGGGTGCCTATGCGCACCAGGATGTCCCGTTCGAGCAGGTCGTCGAGGCGCTCCAGGTTCCGAGAGACCCTCGCTACTCGCCGCTCTTCCAGGTCCGCTTCAACCTGCAGGACAGCCCCTATGGCCACCTGAAGATGGCGGGGCTCGACGTGTCGATGCTCGAGACGGAGTGGAACTACACCAAGTTCGACCTCCACCTCTTCATGAGCGAGGCCGCCGAGGGTCTGCAGACCTCCTTCGCGTACAGCACGGACCTCTTCAAGCCGGAGACCATCCGCCGGATGCTCGGCCACCTGGGCCAGCTGTTGGAGAACATCGCGGCCAACCCGGATGTGCCCATCAACTCCGTGTCCATGCTGACGCCGGAGGAGCAGCGGCAGCTCGTCCGGTGGAACACGGCCCCAGCGCTGGAGTCGCCCGCGACGTGCTTCCACGCACGGTTCGAGCAACAGGCCGCCGCCACACCGGACGCCACGGCGCTGGTCTCCGAGGACCGGTCCCTCACCTATCGACAGCTCAACGAGCGCGCGAACCAGCTCGCCGCGCAGCTGCAATCGCTCGGCGTGGGACCGGACCGCGTGGTGGGCCTGTACCTGGAGCGCTCGCTCGACCTGCTCGTGGGCCTGCTCGCCATCCTCAAGGCCGGCGGCGCGTACCTGCCGATGGACCCGGGGCTCCCGCGGGAACGACTCGCGTTCATGATGTCGGACCAGCGCCTGCCCGTGGTGCTCACGCAGGAGTCCCTCCGCGCGTCGATTCCTCCCGGTGAGGCGCACGTCTTCTGCGTCGACTCACAATGGAAGGAGCTTGAAGGACGGCCTCGCGAGAATCCGCCGCTCACCGTCGAGCCGCGGCACCTCGTCTATGTCATCTACACGTCCGGCTCCACGGGTCGGCCCAAGGGCGTGGGCATCACGCACGGCAACCTGAGCCACTACCTGTCGGGCATCGCCCGCGTCCTCGACGTGCCTCCAGGGCTTCGCTACGCCACGGTGTCCACGTTCGCCGCCGACCTGGGGAACACCATGGTCTTCCCGGCGCTCGCCACGGGCGGAGCGCTCCACATCATCTCCGACGAGCGAGCCTCGAACCCCGAGGCCATGGCCGAGTACATGCACTCGCGGAGCATCGACTGCCTGAAGATCGTCCCCTCGCACCTGACGGCGCTGCTCACCGCGTCCCGTCCCGAGCACGTCCTGCCGGGACAGCGGCTCGTCCTGGGCGGCGAGGCGTCGCGATGGGAGCTGATGGAGCGGGTGCAGACCCTGGCTCCGGAGTGCCGGGTCATCAACCACTACGGTCCCACCGAGACGACCATCGGTGTGTTGACCTGGGCGGTGCCACCGCGACTGGCCTCGAAGCCCGCGCCCACCGTGCCGCTCGGCTTCCCCATCGGGGACACCACCACGCACGTCCTCGATGCCCACCGGCAGCACGTTCCCGTCGGTGTGCCGGGGGAGCTGTTCATCGGCGGACCGGGTGTGACGCGCGGCTATCTGGGACGGCCCGAGCTCACCGCCGAGCGCTTCGTGAGGTTCGGTGAGGAGCGCGTCTACCGGACGGGAGACGTGGTGCGGCGGCTCCCGGATGGAGCGCTCGAGTTCCTCGGCCGCATCGACCATCAGGTGAAGATTCGCGGCTTCCGCATCGAGCTGGGGGAGATCGAAGCCATCCTCTGCCAGCAGCCCGAGGTGCGTGACGCGGTGGTGCTCGCGCGCGAGGACGACGTGGGCACGAAGCGGCTCGTCGCGTATCTCGTCTCGCACCCGGGCCAGACGCTCGCGACCGAGCCGCTGCGCGAGCGGCTCGCCCAGCAGATGCCGGAGTACATGGTGCCGGCGGTCTTCATGGTGCTGGAGGCGCTGCCCCTCACGCCCAACGGCAAGGTGGACCGCAAGGCGCTGCCCGAGCCCGTGAGCCCCAGCGCTCCGAAGCCGGAGGAGGCGCAGGCGCCCCAGTCGCCGACGGAGCTGCTCCTGGCGGACATCTGGAAGCAGGTGCTGCGCGTGGAGCACGTGAGCCCGGCGGACAACTTCTTCAAGCTGGGGGGCGACTCCATCCTGAGCATCATGGTCGTCGCCAAGGCCATCCAGGCCGGGTTGCAGCTCACGCCGCTGGACATCCTGGAGTGCCAGAGCCTCGCGGAGCTCGCCGCGCGCGTGCGCAGGCCCGAGGAGGCCGCCGACGAGCAGACGGTGTCCGGGACCTTGCCGCTCACGCCCATCCAGAATCGCTTCT
Organism: Myxococcus sp. MH1; assembly: GCF_059738865.1. Classification (NCBI taxonomy): domain Bacteria; kingdom Pseudomonadati; phylum Myxococcota; class Myxococcia; order Myxococcales; family Myxococcaceae; genus Myxococcus; species Myxococcus sp. MH1. Next base: position 6,628,499 of record NZ_AP026947.1, read on the forward strand.
TCGAGCTGTACCCGACGGAGCGGCACCACTGGAACCAGGCGTTCCTGTTCGAGGTGCACCAGCGGCTGTCGCCCGCGCAGATGGAGGAGGCGGTGCGCAAGCTGATGCGGCACCACGACTCGCTGCGCCTGCGCTTCGTGCAGGGCTCCGCGGGATGGGAGCAGTCCTACGCCGGACCCGACGTGCCGGTGCCGTTCAGCCACCACGACTTGAGCGCGCTGTCCGCGAGCCAGCGGGTCCAGGAGCAGGAACGGCTGTCGACCTCGCTCCAGAAGAGCCTGGACCTGTCCGCGGGGCCGCTCATGCGGGTGGCCTTCTTCGACTGGGGGCGCGAGGAGCCTGGGCGGTTGCTGCTCATCGTCCACCACCTGGCCACGGATGGGATTTCGTGGCGGGTGTTGATGGAGGACCTGCAGACGCTGTGGGAGCAGCTCGGCGCCGGGAAGGCGCTCCAGCTTCCGCCCAAGAGCACGTCGTATCAGGCGTGGGCGCGGAAGCTGTCGGAGTACGCGCAGTCGGACAAGGTGCGGCGGGAGCTGCCCACGTGGACCTCGGAGGTCTACGGCCGGGTGGCGCCGATTCCCCGGGACTTCCCGGAGGGGCGGAACCTCGAGGGCTCGACACGACTGGTGGAGGGTGCGCTGACCCAGGAGGAGACGCGCGTGTTGCTGCACCGGATGCGTGACGTGCACAGCGTCAACGTGGACCACGTGTTGCTCGCGGCGCTGGTGCGTGCGCTGACGGAGTGGACGGGCCGCGCGGCGCATCTGCTCGAGCTGGACAACCACGGCCGCGAGTCGATTCTGGAGGGCGTGGAGCTGTCACGCTCCGTGGGTTGGTTCACGGCGCTGAGCCCCGTGGTGGTGGAGGAGCCCGCGGGGGCCTCCGCGGGCGCGCTGCTCCAGTCGGTGAAGGAGCAGCTCCAGGCGGTGCCCAACCGCGGCGTGGGCTTCGGGGTGTTGCGCTACCTGAGCCGGGACACGGCGGTGCGAGAGCAGCTCGCGCGGCTGCCGAGGACCGAGGTGTGCTTCAACTACCTGGGCCACTTCGACCTGGTGCGCTCGGGCAACGCACCGCTGCGGCCCGCGTCGGAGTCCGTCGGGCCCGAGCGGGCATCGGGTGGCCCGCGCTCGCGCGTCCTGGACATCACGGCCTACGTCTCCGAGGGCACCTTCCACCTCGCGTGGGCCTACAGCGAGAACCTCCATGCGAGGGGCACGCTCGAGAAGCTGTCCTCGGCGTACCTCACGCACCTGAGGGCCCTGCTCGCCACGGCCCAGGCCGCGTAGCCCTGAGGAGGGCCTCGTCACCGGGGCCCTCCAAGACGTCTACTTCGTCGACTCGGTCGCGCCGTCCTCCAGCAGCCGGCCCCACAGCGAGGAGTCGTCGACGACCAGGCGGCCCGAGGACAGCTTCACGCTCCGGTCGATCTGCGCCTTGCGGAACTGCCTTGGCGGGATGCTGGGCTGCTTGGGGTCCATGTCGTTGACCACCATCTGCTCCTGCAACCGGATGGCGTCCGCCGCGAAGCTCAGCGCCGCCGTGTAGTCGTAGCGACGCAGCCACCGGCTCGGCAGCGAGCGCGACGCCGTCCGGTTCAGCTGGAAGAGCGCCGGACTCGCGCACGCCCCCTCCGCCGTCAACACCGGCTCGTTGATGAAGCGGTTGCCCCGCTGCAACAACACCCGCACCGCGCGCTGGCACGCCGTCCCCATCGGCCCCGCGCACCGCTCCCCCTCCGCCACCAGCAGGTCCACGCCCCCCATCCGCTCCAGCCGCAACCTCGCGTTCTTCGTCCTCGAGCGCAGCACCCCCAGCGCCCGCACCGCCAACCCTCGCGGCGTCGACTCCACCAACGCCACCGGGCCCAGCCCCTCTCCATCCGCGAAGTGACGCGCCACCGCCCACACCAGCCGCAGCTCCGGCCGGATTTCGCTCACCACCACGTCCCCCGCCGTCAGGGTCGTCGGAGGCAACATCGCCGCCGTGGAGCCCGCCTCCACGCACTCCCCCGGCGCCGGGTCCTGCCAGAGCACCGGCGTCCCCATGCAGTCCGTCACCGGCGTCGCCACCTGCCACGTCCGCGTGTCGTAACCACTCAGCAGCAACGGATAGAGCACCTCCGCCCGCCACTGGTCTGGCGACAGCGCATGCACCCCCGTGGGCCGCTCCGAGAAACACAACGCCGCCACCGCCGGCGCCGCGCGCACCGGCGCGGTGCTCTTGCACCCCGCCAACGCCAACGCGCACCCCAACACCAACGACTGTGTCTTCCTCATGTCCCTGATGACTCCCGAGCCCGGCGCTTGGACACCACTGAGACCTCCCCATCACCACTCTTGTTCGCCGCGTCACCCACGATGGCGTGGTACGCCTTCGCGAACTCCGGACCGAACAACACCGCGCTCAGCTCGCGCTCCTCCTCCATCAGCGTCCTGAGCCGCTCCTCCAGCCGCTTGAGCTTGCGCGACGCATGGAACGGCCACAGCCGCGAGAAGAACGAGCCGCCCTTGCCCTCCTCCAGCTCGCCCGGCAACAAGCGCTGGAGCAGGTCCTTCACGCCCTCGCGCATGCCGTTGAGCAAGGCAATCTGGTGGATCATCACATCCACGAACCCGCCCATCAGCTCCTGCACCCGCTCCGCGCTGTCCGGCGCCTTCCAGTCCAACAGGTAGCGCAACACCTCGCGCGTGTTGCGACTCTTGGAGAGCGGCGTCACGTCCCGCGCCAGCATCACCGCCATCTCCTGGCCGAACTGGTCATGCCCTTGCCGCAGCTCCACGAACGCGCGGCCGAACGTCTCCAGCACATCCGCCAACCGGTCCAGGAAGCGGTCGATATCCGCCCCCGACTCCAATCCCTTGCTCCCCGGCAGGTACGAGCGCACGAACTGACCCAACAGCTCCCGCGCCATCACATCCAGCCGGTTGCCGCCCCCCGGCGCCGCGGGCACCGGCGTCACCTGGGAGTTGCCCCCGGACGACTGCGGCAGCGCCACCCCCAGCGAGCGCGCGAACTGGCCGAACTGCGGCTCATGCGCCACCCCGGGCAGCCGCCGCTGCAGCTGCGCGACGAGCGACGCCCGGTCCGCCTCCGGCAGCGTCCCCGCCTGACGGACCATGGACTCGTGCAGCGTCTGCCACGCGTTGCGGTACGCGTTGTAGAGCGGCACCAGCTGCTGGATGGAGCTCTGCAAGCCGTTCGAGGACGCGGCGGGCGGCGGCGGCGCCACCACGCGCACGCTGTTGCTCGTCGGCGCGCGGCGGCCCGCGGGCGCCGTCGGAGGCTCGGGGTCCGGAATGGGGATGCCGGAGATGATGGTGCGCTGCCCCGGGTCCTGTCCCTCCAGCTCCTCGTCGAGCGCCGGCACCAGCAGCGTGCGAGGGCTCACCTCCTCCTGACGGCGGGACTGCGAGATCGCCGCGTCGCTCAGGGCCGGCAGCATGGCGGTGGCCACCACCTGCTCGCGCCCCTGCACCGGCGTCGGCTTGAAGCTCATGGGCGTCCCGTCATCGGGGCCCTGCAGCGTGGCCAGCGCGCGGAACTGCGTCATGCGCGACTGCCCATCCCCCGCCGACGCCGCGGCCTCCCGCGACAGGCGCATCTCGATGGTGCCGATGGTGACGCGCGTCTCCTCGCCCACCCGCACCGGGACGTTCTTGTCGATGCGCCGCCCGTCGATGCTCAGCCCGTTCGTCGAGCCCAGGTCCACCACGTGGATGGACTTCTGGTTGAACCGGACCAGCGCATGGAACAACGACACGAACGACTTGGGGATGGAGATGTCGTTGAGCTGGTTGCGACCGATGCGCACGGGCGAGTGCGTGAAGACATACTGCCGCTCCTTCGGCGGCTGCGTCTCCAGGTCCTTGATTCGGATGACGAGGGGCAGCACGGCTCACTCCTATCCCGAAGCGGTGGGGGGAAGCCCCCCCGGGGGGTGTACCTCGCGACAGTTCGTCACGGCCCGGCGGGAGGCATCATCCCTCCCCCAGGTCCGAGATGCACCACCCGACTATCAGCTGTCTGAGAATGCGAGGTCCCAGTCGCCCCCGGCCCCCAGGCCGACCCTCAGGCGGCTCGGGACGCCTCCCGCGGCGAGCCTCTCCAGGACCTCCAACGACAGCCGGGGCATCAACGAGGCACGCAGCACGTGGTCCACGTTGCGAGCCCCCGAGTCGTTGTCCTGGCAGCGCCGGGCGAACTCCTCGTACACCTCCGGGGCGAACTCCGTCTTGACCCGGTGCGACGTGTGCAGCCGGTCCGCCAGGGCCGAAAGTTTCATCTCGGCGATCTGCTTGAGCACGTCCTTGGCGATCGGAAGGAACGGCACCACCGACATGCGCGCCAGGAGCGCCGGCTTGAAGTGCCGGCTGAGGATGGGGCGGATGGTCTCGCTGACCGTGTCCGTGCTCGGCGCCTCCGGGCCCGAGTACAGCTGCATCAGCGCGTCCGTGGCCAGGTTGCTGGTGAGGATGACCACCGTGTTGCGGAAGTCGATGAGCCGCCCCTCGCCGTCGGACAACATGCCCTTGTCGAACACCTGGTAGAAGAGGTTCATCACCTCCAGGTCCGCCTTCTCGCACTCGTCCAGCAGGACGACGGAGTAGGGCCGCTGGCGCACCGCCTCCGTCAGCACGCCGCCCTCGCCGTAGCCCACGTAGCCGGGCGGCGAGCCGATGAGCCGCGACACGGTGTGCTTCTCCTGGAACTCCGACATGTTGATGGTGGTGAGGAAGCGGTCTCCGCCGTAGAGCGAGTCCGCCAGCGCCAGCGCCGTCTCCGTCTTGCCCACGCCGCTGGGCCCCACGAAGAGCAGCACGCCGATGGGCGTGTTGGGGTTGCGGATGCCCGCGTGCGACATGCGCAGCGTCTCCGCCACCGCGCGCAGCGCCGCGTCCTGCCCGCGCACCCGCGAGCGCAGCGTCTCCTCCAGCGAGAGCACCGCCCCCACGGAGCTGCTGCGCAGCTTGCCCACCGGCACCCCCGTCCACCCCGCCACCACGCGCGCCACCACGTCCGGGTCCACCTCCACGTGGATCAGCGGAGACTCGCCCTGCAGCGTCTCCAGCTTCGCGCGCGCCTGTGCCACGTCCGCCTTCAGCTTGGCGGTGTCCGCGTCGGGCTCCGCCGCCTCCAGCGCCGCGCGGGCCTTCTTCACCTCGTCCACCGCCGCCCGCTCCTGCTCCCAGCGGGCCTTCACCGTGGCCACCTGGTCGCGCGTGGCGGAGAGCTTCTCCTCCAGCGTCGGGCCCTCGTCCTCGTCCTTCGACACGTGCCCCGCGGCGCGCTCCCGCTCGCGCACGCCCAGCTCGCGCTCCAGCGCCGCCAGGCGCGACTCCGCCTCCACCAGCTCGTCCGGCCGGGCGCTCTGCTCAATCTTCACGCGCGCCGCCGCCGTGTCGAGCAGGTCCACCGCCTTGTCCGGCAGCTGCCGCCCGGAGATGTAGCGGTGGGACAGCTCCACCGCGGCCACCACCGCCTCGTCGCGGATGGTGATGCCGTGGGACTGCGCATACGTGGGCGTCAGGCCACGCAGCATCAGCACCGCGTCCGCCTCCGACGGCTCGTCCACCTTGATGGGCTGGAAGCGCCGCTCCAGCGCGGCGTCCTTCTCGAAGTACTTCTTGTACTCGGCCCACGTGGTGGCCGCGATGGTGCGCAGCTCGCCGCGCGCCAGCTCCGGCTTGAGCAGGTTCGCCGCGTCACCGCCGCCCTGCTGGCCGCCCGCGCCGATGAGCGTGTGCGCCTCGTCGATGAACAGGATGATGGGCTTGGGCGAGCCCTTCACCTCGGAGATGACCGCCTTGAGCCGGTTCTCGAACTCACCGCGCACCCCCGCGCCCGCCTGCAGCGCGCCCAGGTCCAACCCGAGCACCTCCAGGTTGCGCATGGACTCCGGCACGTCGCCCGCGACGATGGCGCGCGCCAGCCCCTCCACCAGCGCTGTCTTCCCCACGCCCGGCTCGCCCACGATGATGGGGTTGTTCTTGCGCCGCCGCGCCAGCACGTCGATGACCTGACGAATCTCCCGGTCCCTGCCGAAGATGGGGTCGATCTTCCCGTCGCGCGCCTTCTGCGTGAAGGAGTTGGTGAAGCGCGTGAGCGCCTCCTCGCCCCGGCCCCCTCCCGCCGCGGGCGCCGCCGAGGCCGCGCTGCCCACCTCCGCCGCCTCCTTCGAGCCGCCCACCACCTCGTCGAAGACCTTCTTGAGCGCCTCCACGGAGATGGCGTCCAGCGCCGGGTAGGACTCCGCGGAGTAGCGCGAGGAGCGGGCGATCCACTGCCACATCAGCGCGCCCGAGCGCAGCCGCGCCGCGCCGTGCTCCAGCGAGGCCACCAGCCACGCGTCCTCGAACCACTGGAACAGGCTCTCGGAGAACACGGGCCGGCCCGCGTTGCCCGTGCGCAGCTCGCGCAGCGCGTCCTCGATGGAGCCGATGACCTTCGCGCGGTCCACCTGGAAGTGGCGCAACAGCCGCGAGGCCTCGCCGTCCTCGTCCTCCAGGAGCTGGCGCAAGAGGTGCTCGGGGATGATTTCGTAGCAGCGCGCGGTGCTCGCGCGCGACACGGCGGCCTCCAGCATCCGCGTGGCCGAGGGCGTCAGGCGCCGCACGAGGGTCTTGGGTTCAACGCGCATGATTACGCTCCAGGGGTTTGGCTGGCGGCGGGTGGGAACACCGGAAGGACGGCGTCATGACGGCGAAGGCGGCGCGGCGCGCCGGGGGGCGGCCGGCAGTGGCACGGTGCGCAGGCGCAGGCGCGTGTCGCTCCGGCGCTGCCCCAGGTAGCAGTCGTGGCCCAGCCGCGAGGGGGACTGCGTCGCCAGGCGGAAGCGCGGCAGCTCCGCCTCGCGCACGCCCAGCACCAGCGAGCAGTCGAGCGGGTCCCTCACGACCAGGTCCACCACCTCGCGCACCACCGGGGACAAGTCCCCCTCCGGCATCAGCCGCCGGTAGACGTCCCCCTCCAGCGGCGCGATGTGGATGTCGAAGCTGCCCGAGCGGTCGAACATCCTGGAGCCGAGCAGCGCGGTGCGGCTCAGGTTCGTGTTCGTCCGCCCCAGCCGCATCCGGTTGTCCGCCTCGATGTCCACCCAGTGGCCGGAGAACTGACGCAGCGACACCTTCGCCTCGCCCAGCACGGGCGCCAGCACGTCCGTCAGCGCCAGCTCCAGCGTGCCCGCCGTGCGCGCGCGGGCGGCGAGCAGCGGCGCCAGGCGCAACAGCTGCGCGGATGACAGCGCGCCCGGGTACGGCCGCTCGTAGGTGTCCAGCCCCGCCAGCGACAACAGCCGCTGGGACCAGACGTCGCTGCCCTCCCGCGTCGTCTCCGCCTGCAGCGAGTAGCGCGACAGCGCCCGGTACAAGAGCGACAGCAGCCGGTGATGGAACAGGTCCAGGAAGTCGCGCCGGCGCGCGGAGTCCGGGTCCTCCTGGGCAATCTCCTCCGGGATGTAGTCCGGCAGCGGCGACACGGCGCCGGTGAGCCCCAGGAACGTGGTCATCACCTCCACCACGTGCGAGGAGCCGCCCGGCTCGCCCGACGGGGGCACGACGCGGATGCGGCTGACGTCCCCCGCGCTGAAGGTGAGCGACGGGTCATGCCGGAAGCGGATGGCCTCCTCCACGACGGGCCCCGTGCCGCCCACGGGCACCGCCTCCGACGTCAGCCGCTCCAGCAGCGCCACCAGCGGCCTGAAGGCCCACTGCCCGGGGCGTTCGCTCAAGCGCTGGACGGCCTTCAGCAGATCGTCTGTCGGCCGTTCCGGGGAAGCCACCGGTACTCCAGTCGAGAGGGTTGGAGGCGCAGCACGAGCTCGCTGAAGGAGTTGAGGCTCACGTGCGAGGCGAACAGCTCGTCGAGCACGCAGCCGAAGAGGAACGCGTCCCCCGGGCCCGTGAAGCCCGCCTCGTCCAGCTCCACCGTCACCTGCACGCCTCGCACGGGGGCGCCCTGGAGGAAGCGCGTCAGCGGCTGTCCCCTCACCTCCCGCAGCGCGCCCACGCGCAGCTCGTTGGCGCGCGCGGTGGACTGGTCCGCCGTCGCCTGGAAGTTGTAGAGCGCCAGCATCGACTGCAGCGCGCCGGGCTCCAGCAGCGAGCGCTGGTTGAGGCTCAGGTGGGAGAGCAGCCGCCAGTGCAGCTCCGAGCCCATGGGCGGCCTGGACGGCCGCGTCACCGCGACGATGTTGCGGAAGCGCGCCGTGGTGGGCGACGCCGCGGTGGGCACGCTCAAGTCCCCCACCTGCAGCCGCGAGGGCAGCGAGCGGTTGGTGCACGTCAGCTCGATGGACAGCGTCTCATCCGCCAGCGACGGCGCCGCGTCGCGCGGGCTGCCCAGCGACAGCGAGACGTCCATCGCGTCATCCAGCGGCGACAGGGCATGGTGCAGCCGATAGAAGCGCGACGCGTCGCCCGTGGCGTGCGCGAAGTCGAAGTACGGCCGGTACTGCTGGCGCTCAGTGCGGCCCTGCGGCAGCCCCGTGACGGAGTCCACCGAGTACACCTCCATGTGCCCCGGCTCCACGCCCGAGGCGCGCACCAGGTGCTCGTGGCCCAGGGAGCCGGTGCGCACCGGGTCCGCGGACGCGGCGAAGAGGTTGACCACCGGCGCGCAGTGCAGCCGGAAGACGTCCTTGGGCAGGCGCCCGGGCAGCGTGGGCGGCCGCTCGAACTCGAAGAGCAGCTCCAGCTTCTGGCCGGTCAGCTCGCTGGCCGCCTGCAGCCCCTTCACGTCGATGAAGAGGAACTTCTGCGGCAGCGTGAAGTACTCCTGCAGGAGCCGGTAGCCCTCCGGCACCGTGGCCGGCCAGGGCCACAGCGTGTTGCCCGCCTCCAGGCCCGTGGCGCGGATGCACTCCGGTCCCAGCCTCACGGACGGACCGCCCGCGGGGTTGCGCAGCACCACGCCCTTGCAATGGCGCAAGAGCCACACCAGCAGCATGGACGCCACCGGCAGCTCCGCGTGGAGGAACAGCGACAGGCCCTCCTCCGTGAAGATCTCCGCCCGGCCCTGCTCCACCAGCTGCAGCTGCGCGCGCAGCACGGGCGCCGCGGGCGAGGACTGGTCCAGCGTCGTCTCCGTCAGCGTCAGCGGCAGCAGGTCCACCGCGCGCGTCGTGCGGAAGGTGCAGACGGTGCCGTCCACGGGCTTGGCGCCCACCTCCGTCCCCGCCGCAATCCGGGAGCGGCCGCGCAGCAGGCGCGCGTGGGGGGTGAACTCCACCACCGAGCACGCCGGCACCACCCGCAGGTAGTGCGGCAGGAGCAGCTCCGTCAGCCCGTGAATCACCTCCGGCACCGCGCCGTCGATGCGCTCGCGCACGCGCGCCGTCAGGAACGCGAACCCCTCCAGGAGCCGCTCCACGTCCGGGTCGCCACCGCGCTCCACCAGGAGCCCGGCCAGCGCCGGGTTGACGGTGCCGAACGCGCGGCCCATCTCCCGCAGATATGTGAGCTCGCTCTGGTAGTACTTGCTGAACACCGCGACTCCCCCGCCGTACCGGTTCGCTTACCAGACCTCGACCTTGCCTCCCGGCGACATCTGCGTCCGGAAGCGGAGCATCCCCCGCGCGCCCTTGCCCGCGGGCTGCGCGGTGATTTCGAAGCGCAAGAGCAGCGGGTCCACGTCCGGGACGTGGCGCACGCTCACGTGCTGGATGCGCGGCTCGAACTCCAACACCGTCGCGCGGATGGCCGACTGGAGCGTCTGGATGGCCGTGGGGAAGGTGTGCACCAGGTCGGTGAAGTCCATGACTCCAAAGCCCGGTACCGTGGCCGAGCCGCCCTTGCGCGCGTTGAGCAGCACGCGCAGGTGTTGGGCAATGGAGTCAGTCATGTCCTGCTCTCGCTCGGCCGAGCCCGTCCCCACCTCGATTCGCGACAACAACCCGCGTCCCATCCCGTCGCTCCCTCCTGCCTCGCCGCCCCGGCCCGCGCTCCCTTCAGGGAGCACGCGCCATGGCTCCCCTTACTGCTGCTTGTCCCACGTATCCTCGTGCGTCACGCCACCCTCGCTGACCGTCCAGCTGATGGTGTGGAACACGAAGGAGACCTCCTCCAGCGGAGGGTTGGTCGCCGTCGCGGGGACGATGGTGTTCTCCACCACCTGCTTGACGCTGGCGACGCGGCCCTTGGAGAACGTCACCGTGTAGAACTGCTCCGTGGTGCCGTCACCGGTGGGGCTGGGGCGGAAGAACTTGAACGTGGCGTCGATGGCCTCGTTGTTCGTCAGCGCCTTCATCAGGAGCGGCGTCGCCTTGTCGATGCGCTTCCGGATGAGCAGCGGCTGGTACTGGCGGCGACCCGTGGCGATGCCGGAGCCGGCCTCGCGCGCGGTGACGACACCCTGCTCGTAGTAGACGCACTCGATGGAGTCCTCGCGACCGAGGCTCGTCTGGGTGCTCGCGCCCTTGATGTCCTTCCCGTTCGCCTTCAGGTACAGATGTACTGTCTCGGCCATGTGGCTCTCCCCCTGCTTGTTGGTGGTGTGACGCCTGCGACGTGGAACAGGAGCCCTCGTGCCGTAGGGCTCCGACTGCATGGTGGCCGCCGCCCCTGACTGGAACGGCGACCTGAAGGACCCTTCGGCTCCGGGTCTCACGCCCGCTCAGCTCACTCCTTGTCCAGCTTGCCGACGAGCGAGAGCGTGAAGGATGCGCCCATGTACTTGAAGTGCGGGCGGACCTGCAGGTTGCAGCGGTACCAGCCCGGCTGCCCCTCCACGTCCTCCACCTTGATGCGGGCGGTGCGCAGCGGACGGCGCGAGCGCACGGACGGCGCCGGGTCGTCCATGTCCGCGACGTACTGGTTGATCCACTGGTTGAGTTCGCGCTCCAGGTCCGAGCGCTCCTTCCAGCTGCCGATCTGCTCGCGCTGGAGCACCTTCACGTAGTGCGCCAGGCGGGACATGATGAACATGTAGGGCAGCTGGGTGCCCAGCCGGTAGTTCGTCTCCGCGACCTTGCCCTCGGGGCTGTTGCCGAAGAACTTGGGCTTCTGCACGGAGTTGGCGGAGAAGAACGCCGCGTTGTCCGTGTCCTTGCGGAACACCAGGCCGATGAAGCCCTCCTCCGACAGCTCGTACTCGCGCCGCTCGGTGAGGAGCACCTCGGTGGGGATCTTCGTCTGGATCTCCCCCATGGCCTCGTACTGGTGCAGGGGCAGCTGCTCCACCGCGCCGCCCGCCTGGGGACCGATGATGTTCGGGCACCAGCGGAACTTGGCGAACGAGTCCGTCACGCGCGTGGCGAACGCCGTGGAGGCGTAGCCCCACAGGTAGCGGTCATGCGAGCCGACCACGTCCTCGGTGAAGTTGAACGACTTCACCGGCACCGTCTTCTCGCTGTAGGGCAGCCGCAAGAGGAAGCGCGGCATGCACAGGCCCACGTAGCGCGCGTCCTCGCTCTCGCGGAACGAGTGCCAGCGCGCGTACTGCGGCCCCTCGAACAGGGACTTCAGGTCCTTGAGCGCCGGCAGCTCCAGGAACGACGGCTGGCCGAAGAACTCCGGCGAGGCGTTGGCCACGAAGGGCGTATGGGACATGGCCGCCACGGAGGCGATGCTGCGCAGCAGCGTCAGGTCCTCCGCGCCCGGGCCGATGTCGAAGTTGCCCACCACCAGGCCGTAGGGCTTGCCGCCGAAGACGCCGTACTCGTTGGAGTAGACGGTGCGGTACAGGCCGGACTTCACCACCTCGGGCGCGTCCTCGAAGTCGGTGAGCAGGTCCTGCTTGGAGGCGTTGAGCACCTCCACCCGGACGTTCTCCCGGAAGTCGGTGCGCTCCACCAGGAACTTGAGCGAGCGCCACGCGGACTCCAGCGACTGGAGGTCCTTGTGGTGGAGGATCTCGTTGACCTGCGCGCTCAGCCGCTGGTCCACCTCCGCGATCATCGCGTCCACCAGCGCCTTGTCCACGCGCTCGGCCGACCGGCCCGGGGCCAGCATCTCCGCGATGAAGGCCTGCACGCCCCGACGGGCCACGTCGTAGCCGTCGTCGTTGGGCTTCATCTTCGTCTCGGACAGGATTTCGTCCAGGAGCGAGGGGGCGGCATCGGCGGTCTCGACCGGGGCCAACGCCTTGGCTTCAGTGCTCATCTGTGTCACGCCTTTTCTGAGTGCGTTTGCGAATGCCGCCCTACTCCGACTTCTTGTCCAGCCCCAGCTCCGCCATCAATCGCTGACGTCCCTCGGTGTCCCCGAGCAGCGCCTGGATCTTCTTGCGGAAGGCGGGCACGTTGCCCAACGGGCCCTTCAGCGCGTTGAGCGCCGCGCGCAGCTGCAACAGCTGGTGCAGCTCCGGCACCTGGTTGACGATGCCCTCCGGGGTGAAGTCCGCCAGCGTCTGGAACTTCAGCGAGACAGACATGGACGCGTCCGGCTCGTTGGAGAGCTTGTTGGGCACACTCACGTCCAGTGAAAGCCCCTGCTTGGCCATCACCTCGTTGAAGTTGCCCTTGTCGATGTTGATGGGCGCGCGCTCCTCCACGGGGCGCTCATCCTGACGACCGGTGTAGTCGCCCACCACGAGGACCTTGAGCGGCAGCTCGACCTCCGACTGCGCATTCCCGGTCTCCGACTTGTAGACGATGTTGACGCGCTCCTTCGGAGCCACAGACCCTTCCTTGCTCACCGCACGACCTCCTGGTTGGGGATGGCTTCGCTGCCCCCCGTCACAGAGACACCTTCAGCGCAGCACCGGGATCAAGCAGACACAGCCGATGATAACGGGCAGTGAAGTCAGACACCAGCGCCTCCGGCGACTTTGGAGGAGGCCGCGTGAGCGCAAGCCATCCTTCCAGACACTCCGCCGCGAGCGCCGGCTCCCAGACATCCAGCCCGTGCGTCACCGACTCCCGGTCCAAAGACTCATAGAGGGCCCGCGCCACGGGGGCCTGCCCCGCCGCCGCGCACAGCCGCGCGAGGGAGAGCCGGGCCACGAATCGCTTGCGGCCCGTGCCCGCAGCGCCCACCTGGGTCTGCAACAGCCCCACGGCGCCCGCGGGGTTCCCGCCAGCCAATAGCTTGCGCGCCTCGGCGAGCACGTCCGCGCCGCCGTCGTCCTTCTCGTCGCGTGAGGCGGGTGTAACGGCTGGCGCCACAGGCGTGGCGAGCACCGTGTCCAGCCAGGTCCGCGTCTCATTGGAGGCCACGGGGGTGCCGTCGCCGAAGAGCAGCCCCGGGACGGTGGGCATGCGCTTGAGCCACGAGGCCAGTTCGCCCATCAGCGCCTGGCGCGCGGCGGCGTGTCCCAGCTCGCCCAGCGCCCGGGCGCTGAGGAAGTGCGGGTCCAGGAAGAAGCGGTGCTGGACGAGCGCCGACTCGGACTCCTCGAGCAGCTCCACCCAGCGCGCGTTCGCCGCCATGCGCTCCAGGTTGGCCCGCAGCGCGGCGGGCGGCGCGGGGATGCTCGTCTTGCCGCTGGCGTCCCCCGGAGGCGGCTGGGCCAGGTGCAGGTAGAGCCCCACCCGCAGGAGCCGGTAGGGCATGGGCTCCGCGGGCGACGCGCGCCGCACGAGCCCCGCCGCGCTCGCCAGCGCGGTGCCCGTCTGACGCAGGAAGTCCACCGCGCCCTCCGCGCTCGCCAGCGCGCCCACCTCGGGCATCGCCGCCGCGGGCGCGGCCACCGGAGCGATCTTCGGTGGCGGCGGAGGCGCCACGGCCGGAGGAGTCGGCGCGCTCGGAGCCGGTGCGGGCTTGTACGTGACGGGTGCGACGGGCGGCGGGGGCGGCGCGGCCTCGGGCAGCGACGCGAGCAGGCGCTGGACGCTCTCCAGCAGCGGGCGCATCGCGGGCCCGTTGGTCTCGAACTTCTGGCGCGCCACCTCCGCCAGGCGCCTGGCCGCGACGTCGAGCGCCTCCACGCGCTCGCGGTCCGACGCGCCCACCTCCAGCGAGGGCAGCTGATTGGACGCGCGCTCCACCAGCCACGTCACCGCGTTGGAGCGGCCGCGCATGCGCGTCAGCTCCGGGAAGAGCTCCGGCCAGTAGCGGTCCATCAACTCGGAGACGACGACGAGGCCCGTGGCGAGCCCGTCCAGGCCCTGCGTCTGGTACAGGCCCTGGGCCAGGTACGTGGCGATGCGCAGGTCCTTCGAGCTGGTCTGGAGCACCTTGCCGCTGGAGTCCAGGACGAGCGCCCAGTCGACGGCGCCGCCGGTGACGGCCTCCAGCTTGGCCACCTCCGCGAGCACGGCCAGGTAGCCCGGCTCCGACTTGGCCGCCTTGCCCGCGGGCGACGCCGCCGACACCGGCTCCAACCACTCCTTCGCGCGCTGCTTGAGCTGCTCCAACGTCATCGCCATCCGCCCTCCTTTCGCCGTGCGGCCTTCGTGCTCAGGTCCCGAACGCGGCGAGCAGCGACTCCACCGGGGTGGTGGGGTCCTCGAGCGCCTGCCGTCTCGCGGGGGTGAGCGCCTTCTGCGCGCTGTCGATGGCGGACTGCTGTCGGGTGAGCAGCGGCCACACCTTCATGCTGGAGTGCTCGGGCTTCGCCAGGTGCATCAGCAGCGCGACGCCCGGCGTGCCGATGGAGAGCAGCAGCCGCGGCGACGGCCCCAGGTGCCAGAACATCGCCGGAGGCATCGAGCGCCAGCCCAGCTGCCGCTTCGCCAGCTCCGCCCAGCAGAAGGGCCCGAGCGCCTCCGGGAACGGACACTCCAGCGTCACGCCCGGCTTCGCGGGCTCCTTGCCGCGCTCGGCCTGGCAGGCCTTCAGGAAGGTGTTGAACGCGTAGTAGGCCACGCCGGGCGCGGCGCCGTCGCCCTGCAGTCGCTGGACGAGCGGCCCCGCGGGGCTCGACTCCAGCCGTCGGCGCTGCGCGCTCGCGCCCATTGTGTCCGCGGAGGACACGGCCGAGAGCGCCTCCACCCGAGACTCCAGCTCGCTGGCGGACAGCGTCGCGGCGTCGGCGAGCAGGCGCGCGCCGGCGGCGAAGAAGGCCCGGAAGCTGTCGGGAATCGAGGGGAACTGCTCCGCCGCGCCCGCCGCGTCGACGGCGACGTACACGGCGAGCGGGAAGACGCGCCCCACCTTGTCCGTGCTCGTCGCCAGCGTGCCCACCAGGGCCTGGCGTCCGCCGGGCATGGTGAAGACGAAGCACGTGGGCTCCGAGGGCAGCTGGGTGTTGGCGCGCCGCACCGCCTCGTGCGACTCCTCCAGCCACCGGTGGAAGGCCTGTGACACCGCATCCGCCGCGTTCCAGCGGATGAAGTCTCCCTGACACGGCGCCTTGCCCAACAGCGCCACCTGGTTGCGGCCGACTACCCCGAGCATCCCACGCCTCCCTTCGCGATGACGCGTGGAGGACTCATCCCCGGCGCGCGGAATGGCTGCATCAGCTTGGGGGTGCGGCCCGGGGACACGCCGAAGAACGGCGAGGCGCTGCGCGTCGGACGGAAGTCGATGATGACCTCGGCGTCCAGCGAGGGCATCGACCACGTCACCGAGAACGTCCGGCCGCCGCCCGAGACGTTCGGCGTCCCCTCCTCCATCAGGCGGAACAGGCCCCACTCGCCCTCCTGCTCGAGCGTCTCCGTCTTGCCCTGGTTGTTGCGCACGCGGATGGTGGCGCCCAGCGACTTGCCGCCCTTCCCGGGCCACTCGTAGTTGTGCCACTCCTCGGGGCCGTTGTTGTACTCGACCGTCTGTCCGTCCACCGTGAAGCGGATGGAGGAGAGCTTCGGCGAGGGGCGGATGTGGAAGGCGAACTTCACGCCCGGCTCGGCGTCCCTCGCGCCGAAGAGCGACTCGGAGATCTCCCGCGAGCGCGCGAGGAACGAGAGCACGGAGCCGTAGTACATGTTGCCGCCCGCGCGGCCCGCGCGCGTGACGAACTTGAAGCGCGTCCCCGACTGCTCGACGTGGCTCTTGAGGACGCCGCCGTAGAAGCCCCACAGCGTGCCGGACTCGAAGCGGTAGAAGTCCCCCACGTCCGCCACCGCCGCGTCCTGCCCGTTGCGGTTGAAGGGGTAGTGCCCCGCCAGCTTCTGCTTGAAGGCGTTGGCCACCTCGCTGCACCACTGGTCGCTCGCCTTGCCACCCTGCTCGCGGATGGTCAGGTCGGAGATCTTCTCGATGGGCGGCCACAAGAGCGCCTCGATGCGCGGGCGCCACCCCACCTCCTGCGCCTGGATGAGCGACTGGATGATGACGCGCGCCGTCTGCACCCGCGTCATCATCGCGGCCGTCTCCGACTGGCTCTCCATGGAGGCGCGCTGCGCGTCGCGGAGGAACTGCAGCTGCTCCTGGTAGATGTCCAGGGGGATGGCCTCGGGCGGAGGCGCGTCGGGCCCCTTCGCCTGCGGCGGCGCGGCGCCGAACTTCAGGAGGCCCGCGAAGGCCGGCTCCACGTCGACCGCGGTGTAGTCACGCTCCTCCTCCTCGCTCGGCGCCTCGTCCTCGGAGAGCTTCCCGTTGGCGAACCGCACGCCCGACTCGATGACCTTCCCCTTGGGGCCCAGCTTCTGCTTGAGCTTGTCGAGCATGCCGTCCGCGTCGGACTTGCCCTCCACCTGCTCTCCGCCCAGCCGCACGTTGTAGGCCACGGCACGGAAGAGCTTTCCCAGCGGGGGCGGCTCGCCGCGGGTGAGGTCCTCCAGCATGGCCAGCGCCACGGTCGCGTCCGTGGGCTCCTTCATGCTCAGGGTGCTGAGGAACTCCTTCCACTCCTCGATGTACTGCTTGTAGTAGGCGGAGCGCAGCGCCCGCTCCTGGCGCGCCAGCTCGATTTCGTTGGTGGAGTTGGCGTCCTTGTCGAGCACCCAGATGTCCGCGCCCTGCAGCGGGTGCTCCAGCTTGGGCTCCACCACCTTCTCCCAGCCCTTGCGCGTGAAGGCGGCGCGCACGCGGCCCGTGCCCTTGATGTGCTGAGCGGTGCTGCCCAGGATGGAGGAGAGGGTCACGTCGTACTGGTCCTTCTTGCGCGACACCTCCGAGATGAGCTGCGCCAGCGCGAGCTCGGAGAACGGCAGCCGGTCCAGCACCACGCGCACGTCGCGCACCACCTGGTCGTTGCGCGTGAAGGCGAGCGCCGGGTCCTGCGCCAGCAGCTTCGCGTACAGGTCGATGTGGTTCGCCATCTGCGTGGTGCGGTGGGCGCTGTCGGTGAAGCCCGCCTTGCGCCCCCACCGCTCCCGGAGGCTGTTGACGATCCACTCGCGCTCCGCCTCACCCAGCTCCGGCTCGCGGGGCGTGCGAGGACCGGAGAGCAGCAGGTGCAGCTTCAGCCGGTCGAAGTAGAGCGCGTACGAACTCGCCGTGGGGCGCTCCTCCCGGTCGCGCGCCTTCTCCACCCAGGCCTTCGCGTCCTTGAGGTCCCCCGTGAGCACCGGGTCCACCAGCACGCGGCGCACGGTGGCGCCGTAGAACGCGCCGAGCGGCCCCAGCAGGTCGTCGCCCCGGTACATGCCGAAGCGCATCCCGGTGGGCGGGCCGTCCTCCTTCCACTGGAGCAGCTGGTCGAGCTGCTGCCGCATGGGCATCATCGCGTCGACCATCTTCCCGGCGCCGCCCTCCTTGTTGGCCTCCTCCAGCTTGAGCGCCTGCGCCATCACCCGCGTCGTCTGGATGAACTTGCGGTTCTCGAAGAAGGAGATGGCCGGGAAGAGCAGGATGAGCAGGGCGACGGCGAGGCAGCCTCCGGCGTAGGCCAGCTGCATGCGCTTCTGGCGCTGCACCTCCGCGGAGCTGCGCATCGCCAGGTTCTGGTCCGGGAACACCACGTCCGCGAACATGTCCCGCAGGAAGTAGGAGCGGGACTCCACCGCGGGGCGGCTGCCCGAGGGCGTGGTGGTGCGGCGGATGCCGAAGGCCTCCGCCATCTTGTTCATCACCCGGTCGATGGGGCTGCCTTCCTGCGTGCCGCTGGTGAAGTACACCCCGCGCATCACCGGCGTGTCCGCGTAGACGTTCTCCGCGAACAGCGCCTGCACGAACTCGATGAGGTTGCCGCGCAGCCCCTCGAACTGCTGCGGGAAGCGGAAGATGCGCTCGCGCGTCTCCGGGTGCCGCTCCGAGCCCAGGCGCACGATGGAGCGCTGCTCCACCACCTCCGCCAGCTCGTCGAAGCGCGCGGCGAACGTCTCGCCGATCGCCTCGCGCGCGTCCTCGGGCCGCAGCGTGAAGCCCCAGATCTGCCCGCGCTCCGCCTTCGCCAGGTCCCCGAAGAGGTCCACGAAGCCCGCGAGCAGGTCGCACTTGGTGAACATTACGTAGACGGGGACGATCATCTTCAACCGCTCCATCACCTCGTCCACGCGCTCGCGGATGGTCTGCGCGAGCTGCACCGTCTGCTCCTCGTCGATGCCGATGAGCTCCCCCACGCTCACCGCCACCACCAGCCCGTTGACGGGCTTGCGCGGGCGGTTGCGCTTGAGCATGTCGAGGAAGCTCAGCCACTCCTCGCGGTCATCGTCCTCCGTGGTGTAGCGGCCGGCCGTGTCGAGGATGACGCCCTCGTTGGTGAGCCACCACTCGCAGTTGCGCGTGCCGCCCACGCCCTTCACGCCGCCGCCGCGCGCCGACAGGTAGGGGAACTGGATGCCCGAGTTGCGCAGCGCCGTGCTCTTCCCGGAGCCCGGCGGGCCGATGATCATGTACCAGGGCAGCACCGACAGCGCGTCCTTGCCCTGCCGCGCTCGCGCGAGCTTCGAGGACTTGAGCGACTGGAGCGCCTTGGAGAACTCGGCCTGCATGGCCTGGATCTCCTCCTGCTGATCCGGCCGCACGTTCTGCAGCTGGGCGTCCGCCTGCACGCCCAGCTCCCGCTCGATGTCGCGCGCGGCCTTGGACGCCAGGTGGCGCTGGTACAGGTACGCGCCGATGACGATGGCCACCAGCAGCACGGTGGGGACGATGGCGCCCCACAGCGGCAGGCTGAAGAGGATGACGACGGTCCACACCATGACGATGAAGACCGCGATGAACAAGGTGAGCAGCAGCATCGCGAGCGTCCTAGGGCTGCTGGGGAGAGGAGGCCGCGACCTCCTCGACGAGGGAGGACACGCTGCTGGACAGGCCGATGCGCAGGCCCGTGTAGACCAGCAGCGCGAAGACCACCGCGGCGGCGGAAATGGCCAACAAGGGCAGCGTGCGCTTGGCGCTCACCGCGCTGTCGGGCGGCCGGTCTCCATGGGGGGAGAGCGTCTCGGTGTCGAACTTGTGCGTGCGGGCCAGCTCCCGCTGGAGCGTCTCGGTGAGCTGCATCAGCTCCAGCTCGCCGCCCCGCACCCGGAAGCGGCCCTTGAAGCCGAAGATGAGGCACAGGTAGTAGACGCGGAGGATTTCGGTGCGCTGCGAGTCCTTGCGCACCTCCTCCAGCCGCGTGAAGAACCCGTCACCGGCGCGGTTCTCCCGGAAGTAGTGGAACTGGAGCAGGTTCGCCAGCCAGTACTCCCGGAAGGTGTCGGCGCGCGCCAGGGCCAGCTCGTCGGCGAGCGCGACGATGGGATAGGCAATCTCCTGCGCGTCCTGCTGGTTGAAGCCCAGCTCTCCGGCGCGCTTGAGCAGCCGGTCGAAGAACGTGCGCAGCTGCCGGTGCACGAGCTCCGCCGAGGGGAGCGCATGGTCCCCGAACTGCCTCAGCTGCAGCAGTGCCCCGAAGCACTCCTGCGTGATGGAATTGATCCGGTCCATCCTGTCGATGCCTCCACCCCATGTCGACAGGGAGCCTCACCGCGAACCGCCGCTCGCCGGTGATTTGGACGGCCCCCCGCACGACCTTGTTTCAACGACTGACGGCGTTCTTCTTCGCCGGAGGCCCCCCGCTTCCCCCCTTGGGGACCGCGAGCAGCTCCAGCTTCGTCTTCGACGGCTCGAACGGACGCGGCAGGTACACGGCCACGTTCTGCTCGCTCATCACGTTCTTCCAGTAGGGGTCGCCGCTCTCGAGCGAGAAGTACACGACGCCCGGCTTCACCGGCACCTCGGCGGGCGGGCGGAAGGTGACCTCCACCGGCACCCCCGGAGCGGCGGCCTTGATGATGTCGCGTATCTCCGCGAAGTTGGCGATCTTCGACAGCACCGGCAGGCTCTTGGCGACGTCCGCCTCGGGCAGGTCGCTGCGCACCGCGAGGATGAACTGCGAGCACTTCAGGAAGCGCTCGTCCTCGATGCGCCCCAGGTGCATGCCGTCCTTGCGCGGCTCCAGCGACACGGTGATGCACTGCTCGATGGCGACCACGTCCAGGAGCTTCTGGAGCACCTGGAACAGGCCCTCGAAGGTGGCGCGCAGGTTCGTGTACTGGAACTTGGGCAGGTCCCCCGGGTCCGCCTCCGCGGAGAACGTGGAGAGCTGGCCCGCCGCCTGGCACAGCAGCAGGTACACCATCTGCGGGTTGAGGTCCGCGACCTCCACCACGTGCGCCACCTGGGGGATGAGCCCGTTGAGCGCGCTCAGCTGCAGGTACTTCGTCACGTCCCCGGCGGTGAACTCGAGCGCGGTGGCGTCGCGGTGCCGGCGCCCGTCGGCGAGCTCGCGCTGCTTGCCCTGCATCGCCTTGAGGATGCTGCGCATGCGCTCCAGGATGAAGGGCGAGGCGGACACGCGCAGGCACGGGGGGATGTAGTTGCTCGCCAGCGCCACGCCGCCCGTCTTGTCGCGCACCAGCTCCGCGATCTTGATGACGTCGTAGTCCTCGCGCGGCTCGGTGCCGAAGAGCAGCCGGAGGTTTCGCTGCGCGAAGGCCACCGGCACCACGGACTCCGCCGCCGCCAGGTCCGGCACCGTGCGGTTGACTAGGGAGAAGCGCGGCGACGTGGTGGACTCGTCCGGCGCGCCGTAGCTGGCGATGCCCTCGCGCTCGCGCGCCACGCCCAGGTACACGTCCAGCGAGCGCTTGTTGGCGCTGAAGTGCTCCTCGATGGGCCGCGTCTGCGGGGCCTCGGGCTGGCCGCGCTCGAAGGACAGCGGCAGGCCATCCGGGAGGATGCCGGAGAAGCGCAGCAGCTGGAGCTGGCCGGCGGAGAGCGCCTTCTCGTCCACCTCCTGCTCCACCACGCCCCAGTCGTAGGGCGTCAGCGCGCCGAGCCGGGCCGCCAGCAGGCCCTCGTGGTAGAGGTCCGACTGCTGCAGGTGCTGGGGATTCATGAACATCCCCTCGGACCAGACGACCCGCTGCGGCGTCTTCATCTGCGGACCTCGCCGGCCCGGGCCTCGACGCGGTAGTCCTCGACGAGGAAGCGCAGCGACGTCTCGCGCGGCGCGCCCGGGCGGCAGTCCTCCGGCTTCACCGCGGGCAGCCGCTCCACGTCGCGCCACACCACGCCCGCGGGACGGCGGAACACGCCCACCACGGCGAGGTACTCCGCCTTGGGCGTGCGGTTCACCTCGCGCGACAGGCGCTGGCCCGGCTCCAGGGTGAGCTCGTCCACGGCGAGCAGGTCCTCCTCCAGCACCTCCTTGGGGCGCTGCCAGAGGTCCTGGAACTCCGCGGCCTCGAAGCGGCGCGAGTCCTTGAGCTGGTACACCTGGATGTTCGTCGGCAGCGAGCGGCCCTGGTCATCCGGGTTCAGTCGCGTGCCGGCCTCCAGCTGGATGAGGAATGGAGGCGGCTGCTCACACGCCGCCGGGGGCGGCGGGTTGTGGGCACAAGCACCCGCGAGCAGCCCCCAGAGCAATGTCACTCCCGGGACCCCCCCGACGCAAACCCGCGCCCGTGGGCCGAAGCCCCCCCCACTAACCGGCATGGCATCCTCTCTGAAAGTCGCTGCGCGCCAGCAGAATCGCTCACAACGTGCCACAGCCACCCCTTTCAGTTCAAGACAGGGCACAGCCAGCGTCCGGGATGTCATTGACGCATGACGACGCGACATTTTCGCGGGAATTATCTCCCGCCACTGTTCACGGAAAGTGCGAGGGCTCACGCTTCACCAGGGGTCCGTCAGCGCATCGAGCGCTCGTCTAGAGGGGGTCGCCGCCAGCCTCCACGGGTCCTCCAGGAGTACGGGTCGCGGACTTGTGACCGAAGACTTCACACCGTCCGCGTTCACCCCACCCAGGGAGGTGTTGGCCGCCAGGGATGAGGGCGACCGCGCCACATGGAGTTGCATATGGGCAAGGATGTCCTTGAGACTGACATCCTGAACGACGAGGGGGAGACAGCATGGAGGTGCGTGCCCATATCGACCATGCGAGCCTTCCCGCGGAAGCCATCGTGTTGCGGGCCACGGCTCGCGAGGGATTGTCCGAGCTCTTCGACGTGGAGCTCGAGTTCGCCTGTGATGATCCGGATCTGGACCTGACGGCCCTCATCGGGACGGCGGGGACGCTGAGGCTCTCCCCCACCTTCTCGGAGGGCAGCTTCGAGGAGCGCTGCTTCCACGGCGTCGTGGAGGAGGCGGAGTACCGCTCCAGGCTGGCGACCCATGGCTTCGTCTACCGGCTGCGCCTGCGGCCCCGGCTGCACGGCCTGCGCTACCGCAGCCGCAGCCAGATATTCCAGGACATGACGGCGGTGGAGATCATCCAGGCCGTCCTGGAGAAGGCGGGCCTTCCGGCCGAGTCCACCGAGTGGCACCTGTCCCGCGATTACATGAAGCGGGAGTACTGCACCCAGTGGAAGGAGAGCGACCTGGACTTCGTGCTCCGGCTGCTGGAGGACGAGGGCATCTTCTTCTGGTTCGAGCACCTGCCCACCGAGCACGTGCTGAAGCTCGCGGACGCCCCTTCCGCCCACGAGCCCATCCTGGGGACGCCCGCGCTCGGCTTCACGCGCGACTCGCTCATCCACGCGGAGGACGAGCGCGTGGCGGAGCTCACCTTCACCTCGCGACTGGTGCACGGCCTGTACACCACGCGGGACTGGAACTGGCGCAGCCCCAGCGAGCCGCTGGAGGCCGAGGAGCGCTCCAGTGAGGCGGACTTCCCGCGCTACGAATACCCGGGCTCCTTCTCCAGCCCCTCGGATGGCGTCCGCCGCGCGCGCAACCGCCTGAGCGGGCTGGTGCAGGAGCGGATGGTCCTGGAGGCGCGCAGCAACAGCTTCCGGCTCCAGCCCGGGCGCCTGTTCTCCCTGCTCGACGCCCTGCCCTCCTTCCTCTGCCAGGAGTACCTGCTCCTGCAGGTCACCCACGACTACGCGCTGGTCCAGGCGGACGACGGGGAGTCCACCCGCTTCGGCACCCGCGTGCGGGCCATCCCCTCGGCGGGCGCCGACTTCCGCCCCCCGCGGCGCACCCCGCGCCCGCGCGTGTGGGGCAAGGAGAGCGCGGTCGTCACCGGCCCGCCGGGCGAGGAGATCCACGTCGACGAGTTCGGGCGCATCAAGGTCCACTTCTATTGGGATCGCGAGGGCAAGGTGGACGACACCGCCTCGTGCTGGATGCGCGTGCAGCAGCAGAACACCAGCGGCAGCATGCTCCTGCCGCGCGTGGGCTGGGAGATGGAGGTGGGCTTCCTGGACGGAGACCCGGACCGCCCCGTCGTCCTGCAGAAGCTCTACAACCAGGAGACGATGCCGCCGTACGCCCTCCCGGACGAGCGGACCCAGTCCACGCTCCAGTCGGCCACCTCGCCCGGCGGCGGGAGCACGAACGAGGTGCGCATCCAGGACGGCAACGGGGGCATGGAGTTCTTCATCCACTCCTCCAAGGACTTCAAGCTCGTCACCGGGCACGACCTCTCCGAGGACATCGTCAACAACGCGCAGGAGGAGGTGGGCGACCAGTCCACTTCGCTGGTGGGAGGCGACGAGTCGGTGGACATCGGCGCCAACCAGGGGCTCAGCGTGACGAGCAACGCGGTGCTGGAGACGACGGGCTCCAAGGTGGTCCAGGTCGGCGCGGTGGACGACTGGGGCGTCACCGGCAACTTCTCCCAGACGGTGGACGGCCAGCGCAGCGACACCATCGGCGGACCGATGAACGTCCTGGCCAACCACGTGCTGGAGACCTTCAACGCGGACTGCTCGCGCACCGTGGGCGCGGCGTTCTCCATCAACGCGGCGACGGCCATCGTCGAGACGGTGGGCGGCGGGAAGACGGAGACGGTGGGCGGCGCCAAGGTGGAGCTGCTCAAGGGCGCCAAGTCCGAGGACGTGGGCGCGGCGAAGGTGCTCACCACGGGCCTGGCGGACTTCAAGACGGGCGAGGACCTCATCCTGGAGGCCGTGGGCGCGGTGGCCGTCACCTCCGCGGGGCCCATCTCCGAGAAGGTGGGCAAGGACTTCGCGATGTCCGCCAAGACGGTGACCCTCACCGCGCCAGGCGGCGCGAAGCTCAAGGGCGGGGGCAAGGTGTTCGAGCTGTCGGGCTCGACGCTGACGGTGGACGCGGAGGGCCTCAAGGGCGGCGCCAAGGTGCAGCTCAAGGGGAAGATTCACTTCAAGAAGTAGGGGGCTCTCATCATGGGGATGCGTCGACTGAGCCTGGAGCTGTCCCTGGAGGGGTTCGACCCCACCAGCTTCCGCGTCCTGCGGATGGAGGCCACGGAAGGGCTGAGCGAGGGCTGCCGGGTCCAGGTGGAGGCCGAAACGCCGGAGCAGGTGGACCTGGACGCGCTGCCGGGCACGCCGGCGGCCCTGTGGCTGCGCTTCCATGACGACTCGGAGGACCGCCCCTTCCACGGCGTGGTGACCGAGGCGCACCTGGAGGCCACGCAGAGCCATGCCTTCCGGCTGGTGGTCGTCATCTGCGCCCCGGTGGAGCTGCTCAAGCTGGGCCGCACCTCGCGCATCTTCCAGGAGCAGAGCGTCCAGGAGGTCGTCTCCAGCGTCCTCGACGACGCGGGCCTGGGGGACGCGTCCAGCTGGGATTTGATGGAGCCGCCCCCCACGCGCGTCAACGTGGTCCAGTACAACGAGAGCGACTTCGCCTTCATGTCGCGGCTGCTCCACTCGGAGGGCATCGCCTTCGCGGTGCACCACGAGGCGGACGGCGCGCGGATGCTCTTCTTCGACGACAGCACCCGGCTGGAGCCCATCCGGGGGCAGAGCCTGCTGGTGGACCGCGACAGCAGCCAGCTCGACGACGACGTGGTCATCGACCTGCGTGATGGCCGGAGCATGGCCTCCGACCAGGTGTTCCTGCGCGACTACGACTTCAAGCGCCCCGCGGTCGACCTGTCCGCGACCCACAGCGCCGAGTCCACCACGGGGCGCGAGGTCTACGAGCATCCGGGTGACTTCGTGGAGGCGGCGGCGGGCCGCACGCGCGCCAGGCGCCTGATGGAGCGGCTGCGACTGGGGACGCGCACGCTCCAGGGCCAGAGCACCTGCCCGAGGCTGGAGCCCGGCAGGACGTTCTGCGTGACGGGGCATGGCCGGACGGAGGCCAACGTGGACCTGCTCATCACCCGCGTGGTGCACCACGCCTCCAGCGAGCACGACACGCAGCGGCCCGGCTTCTACTCGAACGAGGTCTGGGCCATCCCGCACACCGTGCCCTACCGGCCGGTGACGGCGCCGCCCAAGCCGCTCATCGGAGGCACGCAGCTGGCGTTCGTCACCGGGCCCTCGGGCGAGGAGATCCACACGGAGTCCTTCGGCCGGGTGAAGGTGCGCTTTCCGTGGGACCGCTCCGGCCTGAAGGATGACCGCAGCTCCACGTGGCTGCGCGTGGGCCAGCTTCCGCTCAGCGGCTCGCTCATCATCCCCCGCGTGGAGTTCGAGCTCCTGGTGGACTTCGAGCTGGGGGACTTCGACCGGCCCTTCGTCGCGGGCCACCTCTACAACGCCGAGCACACGCCTCCGTACGCGCTGCCGGACGGCGCCACGCGCAGCTCCATCCAGAGCGCGACCACGGGCGGCGGACCGGGCGCCAACGAGCTGCGCTTCGAGGACGCGGCGGGCGCCGAGGAGATCTTCATCAACGCGTCCAAGGACTACACGCTGCTGGTGGACAACGACGCGGAGATGACGGTCGCCAACGCTGAGCGCTGCTCGGTGGGCGTGGACAACACGGTGAGCGTGGGAGGCAACCACTACGCCAACGTCACCGGCAACCGGACGCTCAGCGTGGGCGCCAACCAGGACATCAACGTGGGGGGCGACTACACGGATGGCGTCGGCGGGGACTTGAGCGTGAGCGTCGGCGGCGCGCGCATGGTGAAGGTGGGTGGGGACATGGCCGAGAGCATCCAGGGCACCCTGGACCGGAAGGTGGCCGCGATGCAGGTGGTGACGGCGCTCGTCGCCTACACGCGCAAGGTGGTGGGGGCCTCCTCGACGAAGGTCGGCGCGGCCTGGATGGAGCTGGCGGGGAAGAGCCGGCTCGTTTCGGTGTCGACGAACTTCACGGAGACCATCGGCGCCCTGAAGTTCACCAAGGCCAAGCAGATGTCCGTCTCCTGCGGCGCGGGCTACGTGATGAACGCGGGCGTGGAGAAGGTGAAGTGCGGCGGCAGCAGGACCGACACGGCCAAGGGCCTGGTGGCCATCACCGCGGGCGGAGGCATGAAGGTGAAGGCCACCAACGTCACCTTCTCCGCCCAGAACAAGCTGGTCCTCCGGGGCGGCGCCTGCACGGTGGAGCTGCTGGCCAGCGGGCAGATCAACATCAAGGCCCCCACCGTCGTCATCAAGAACAACAAGGTGCTCAACCAGCTGCTGCACAAGAGCGCCTGAGGCTTTATGAGCGACTCGCCCTCGGCAGTGTCCGTCACCGCCAGCATCCCCGGTCAGCGGGGGGACCTGGTCGTCCACGCCCTGCGTGGCGAAGAAGAGGTGTCACGGCGGTTCGTGTTCGAGCTCGACCTGTCGGCAACGGAGCTGGCGCCGGAGGAGGCGCGCGGCGGGTTCGCCCACGTGGTGCTGGAGGACGCCTTCGGGCAGGTGCGCGAGGTGTCGGGGGTGGTGGACCGGGTCGACGTCGTCGCCACGGACGACCCGGCGCAGCTCGTGCGCTACCGGCTCACGCTCGTCCCGCATCCGTGGCTCGTCGCGTACCGGTACGGCTTCCGCATCTTCCAGGAGCTGTCCGTCCCGGACATCGTGAAGGCCGTCTTCAAGGACGCGGGGCTCGAGGACAAGCTGTTCCGCTGGTCGCTGGAGGGCGCGTATCCCCAGCGTGAGTACTGCGTGCAGTACGACGAGTCGGAGTGGGACTTCGTGTGCCGGCTGCTCGAGGAGGAGGGCATCTGGTTCGCGTTCGAGCACAGCGCGGACGGGCATGTGATGGTGCTCTCGGACGCGAGCGAGTCCGCCGAGGTGATGGAGCCGGACGCCCTGCCCTTCCGCTACGACGCCTCGCTCGGAGGCGACGCGGTGGCGGTGTGGGACTGGCGCAGCGGCGTGCGCGCCAGCGTCTCCAAGGTCAGCCTGGACGACTACGACATGCTGCACCCCTCCAAGAAGCTGGCCGCGGACCAGCTCGCCGAGGACTCCGTGCAGGCGGAGTGGTACGAGTACCCGGGCCGCTACACGCAGCCCGCGGATGGCAAACGACTGGCGAAGCGTCGCCTGGAGGAGCTCCGGGGACGGCGGAAGTCCGCGCGGGCGCGCACCAACGCGATGACGCTGGCGCCGGGCCGGCGCGTGTCGCTGGTGGGCCACCCCTTCGCGGATGGCGAGTACTTCATCACCGCCTCGCGGCTGCACCTGCGCTTCCACGGCCAGCAGGAGCCCGGTCCGCTCGTGGACACCGGCGCGGCGCACTGCGAGGTGGACTTCGACGTGGTGCCCTCCGCGCAGGTGTTCCGTCCCCGACGTGAGACGCCTCGGCCGCGCATCCTGGGACTCCAGACGGCGCGAGTCACGGGGCCCTCGGGGCAGGAGCTGCACTGCGACGAGCATGGCCGCGTGAAGGTGCAGTTCCATTGGGACCGAGACGGCATGCTCGACGACAAGTCGTCCTGCTGGGTCCGCGTCACGCAGGCGCACACCACGGGCTCCGTGATGATTCCCCGCATCGGCTGGGAGGTGCTCATCGAGTTCGTGGAGGGAGACCCGGACAGGCCCGTGTGCCTGGGGCGCCTCTACAACCCGCTGAACCCGCCGGACTACAGCCTGCCCGCGCAGAAGACGGTGTCCGGGCACCGCTCCAATTCGTCGCCCGGCGCAGGGGGCTCGAACGAGGTCAGCTTCGACGACTCGGCGGACAGCCAGCGCGTCTACGTCAATGGCGCCTACGACATCAACATCAAGGCCGCCAACGACAAGAGCGCCAAGGTCGCGGTGAACCAGAAGCGCACCATCGGCACGAATCGGGAGATGTCCGTCGGCGCCAACGAGAAGATGGCGGTGAAGGGAATTCACAACGCCTCGGTGGGCAAGGACCACAAGGTCACCGTGGGCGCCAACCGCGCGGTCAAGGTCAGCGGCATCATCGGCGAGGAGATCACCGGCGCCGTCACGCTGAAGGTCGGCGGGCTGGAGAACATGCAGGTCGGCGACCCGGCGGAAGGGCTGCTCGAGAGCATCGAGACACTGGCCCTCGAAGGGGCGATCGCCCTCGCGGGCAAGGCGGCGAGCCGCGCCGAAGCCGCCCTGCTCGGGCCCTTGATGCCGGGGCTGAACGC
This sequence comes from Myxococcus sp. MH1, assembly GCF_059738865.1. Lineage (NCBI taxonomy): Bacteria > Pseudomonadati > Myxococcota > Myxococcia > Myxococcales > Myxococcaceae > Myxococcus > Myxococcus sp. MH1. The sequence goes on from NZ_AP026947.1 coordinate 6,656,951, forward strand.
TGCCCGGGAAGCGCTGGGCACCGCCGCGGAGCTGGCCGGCCCGGCAGCGGCCCTCCTCGGAGGCGACAACACCGCAGTGGCCGTCTTCGGCTCGGAGGTGGGCCAGCTCGCCGAGGACGGGAACCTGTCCCTCTCGAGCGTCATGGCATCCGGCATGGCGCAAGCCGTGTCGAGCGGCGCGCTGACGCGAGGGGGGACCGAGGGAGGAGGCTTCGGGGGCTTCGGAGGAGGAAGTGGTGGCGGAGGCGGCGCGGGGGGATCGTGGGATGCGCCGGCCACCGCGAACTCGGGTAGCGGAGGCGGCGGCGGTGGCGGAGACGGCGGTGGCGGAGGTGGTGGCGGAGGAGGAGGCGGCGGAGGTGGAGGCGGCGGAGGTGGAGGCGGCGGAGGTGGAGGTGGTGGCGGCGGCCCCGGTACGTGGGGCACGACGGTCGAGGGCTCCGTCACCGAGAAGATCGGCGCGCTGGCGGTCATCAACGCGGTGACGGGAGTCTCGTTCGCGGTCGGCGGAGACTCGACGGAGACGATCGGCGCTGCCCGTATCGAGTTGATCAACGGTGGCAAGAACGAGCAGGTGGGTATCGCGAAGCTCGAGACCGTGGGCGCGTACATGGTGAAGGTGGCCAAGGCGCTCGCCATCGATGCGAAGGGGGCCGTGGCCATCAACGTGGCCAGCCAGACCCAGGACATCACCGGAGGCCACTCCATCACCGCGGGCGCCGCGGGCGTGGTGACCGCCGCCAATCTCAAGCTCGAGGCGTCCGGGAAGATCACCCTGACGTGTGGAGCCTCCGAGGTCGTCATCGATTCCAGCGGCGTGGCCATCAAGGGCGCGCTGGGCGTCACCATCGAAGGCACCTCCGAAATCAAGATGCACCCTCCCGCCATCATGCCGGGATGAGGAGAAGGACATGAGCATGCAGGCACTCAAGAGCGTGGCACGTGAAGAGGCCGAGACCTCCGAGGAGTCTCCGCGTCAGGTGAGGCTGGCACCGGCGCCCGCGGCCGCCCTGCCTCCGATGAGCCTGGGGCGACTGGTGGCGCGGGAGGGCGAGGGGTGGCGCGTGCGCATCGGCGCCACGGAGCACCTGCTCCAGGTGGACCCCGCGGTGGACCCCGCGCTCCTCGACGAAGCGCTCGCCTCGGGCGCGAGGGTCATCGTGGATGCCTCCGACGAGACGCCGCTCATCGCGGGCCTGCTCACCACGCAGCGCGCGCTGCACCTGGACCGGCAGGGAGCGGTCAACGCGCGCGTGCGCAGCTTCTCCGTGACGGCGGACGAGAAGGCGCTGCTGCGCGTCCCCGGCGCGTTCCTCCAAGTCACCGCGACCGAGGTCGAGCTGTACGCCGACCGGGTCATCACCCGTGCACGCGAGGTGGCCAAGGTCCTGGCCACCCTCATCAAGCTGAACTAGGAGCCCGCGCCATGAGCGTCACCGCGCTTGGAATGACGGTCGTCGGAGAGAAGAGCAAGCACACCGTGGTGCCCATGGCGCCCAACATGTGCCACACGCCCGCGGCGCCCAGCCCGCTGCCCATGCCCTACCCCATCACCGGGGACTCGGGCTCGCTGAGCGTCAAGTGCAGCAACATCGAGATCGAGAGCAAGCACGTCCACAGCTCGTTCTGCAAGACGGGGAACATGAAGGGCAACGAGCCCGGCGTCGCGCTCACCAAGGACATCACCGTCGCGGGCGTCAACCGCGGCGTGGCGTGGGGGCTGCCCGTCCCCGCCGTCACCGTGCACTTCGAGGGCAAGCCCGTCTGCGTGACGGGGAACGTGGGCTTCGGGGACTCCCGGTAGGGGCGTGGGCGTGACGGAGCGGATGGGCATCCAGACAGTCCAGGCGTTGCTCGATGAGGCGTTGCTCGGCTTGAGGGCGGTGACAGACCCGGCGCTGCCCGTCCGGCAGGCCGAGGAGCAGCTCGCGCTGGCCCTGCGTGAGGCGTACGAGGCCCACGCGGCGCGCGCGCAGTTCAACGTCCGGCGCGAGCGCATCCGCGCCATGGCGACGAACCTCCACGCGGCGGCGCGGCTGCTCGCGCAGGTCCCCACGGAGGACCCGGGCGGACTCGCGGAGCTGGCGCTGCTCCAGCAGGCCATGAAGGCGGCCATCGGCGCCCTGGGCGAGCCCTTCTCCACGGGCGCCGACGCGCGCCCACTGCCGCCCAAGGTCCGCGCCGAGCCCCTGCGCGCGAGCCTCCGCGAGCCCCGGCTGCTCGAACCAGTGCGCGAGGTCCTCCTGCCGGCCATCCCCCTGCCGGAGCTGCCCGAGCCGGAAGCGCCGCCCCCTGCCCCACCCGCGGCGCCTCCGCCCGTGACGACGCTCGCGCAGCTCGACGCGCTGCTCGCCAAGGCGCACGCACGGCTGGCGGCGTTCGAGGCCGAAGAAGAAGACGACGAGGACGCCGCGCCGGAGGAGGACGAAGCGAGGGTCGCGGCGACGGACGCGCAGGCCCTGCCCCTCCACTTCGGCCACCCGAAGGCCGAGGAGGACGTGCTCTTCGGCCATGCGCGCACCTGCCTGGAGGAGCTGGGGATGTTCGGGCTGATGCGGCGGGCCCGGCCCCTCACGCCCTGGTCGAACAGCGAGCGCACCGAGCAACGGCTGGTGCGCCGCGTGGACGCCATCGTCGCCTGTGGCCCTCCCATCCTGCCGCGCCTGGTGAAGCTGCTGGAGGAGCGTCCCGAGCCGGACCCCGAGCTCACCTGGGCCAACGTGTTCCTCTTCGGCTCGCTGGCCGGGGACGACGCGCTCGACCAGGCCCTGCGCATCATCCGGACCGTGGAGCTGAGCGAGCCGAGGATGGCCGAGGCGGTGACGGACGCGCTCTCGCTCGCGCCGCATCCCGGCATCGAGCGGGCGGTGCGCCCGTGGCTGGACGCGGAGCTGCCGGCGCGGAGGGCCGCGGGCCTGCGCGTCCTCGCGCGGCGCGGCGCGCTCTCCGTGTCCGACGTGGAGCGAGGACTGGAGGACCCGGAGCTGGAGGTGATTCGAGCCGCGAGCCAGGCGCTCGGAGCCACCCAGGGTCCCGTGCCTCACCGCGCGCTCGAGCAGGCGCTGCGCCACGAGGACGAGGAGGTCGTCCGCGCCGCGCTGGAGAGCACCCTGCTGCGAAGAAGCGAGCAAGGCCTGGAGCGAGCGCGCGCGTTGGTGCTGAAGGGACAGGGCGCCTTCGCGGACGCGGCCCTCTTCCTGGCGGTGTCCGCGGACGCGTCCGGAGCCGACGACCTGCGAGCCGCGCTGGACTCGGGTGACGTGCCCGCGGTGCTGCGGGCCCTGGGGTGGTTCGGGGACCTGTCGTTCATGGAGGTGCTGCTCGAGCACCTGGCGATGGACGCTCCCGACACGAAGGTCGCGGCGCTGGACGCGCTGCAACGGATGACAGGCGCGTCCCTGACGGAGGACGTCCCGAGCCCCGAGTACACGCGGGACGCCCTGCCCTTCCAGCGACCCTTCACGCCGCCCACGCCCGTGCTCGACCTCACGGACCGGGCCGTCGTGTGGGCGGACTGGTGGGCGAAGCATGGTCGCCATGCCAGGAAGGGCACGCGCTACCGCTTCGGACATGCGTGGAGCCCGAAGGTCTCCCTGTGGGAGCTGGAGGCTCCGGAGTCACTGCCCGCGATGCGCCGCTGGGTGCACGTGGAGCTGGCGGTGCGCACGGGCGGAGCCGTTCCGTTGGACCGCGCGGACTTCGTCGTCCGGCAGCTCGCGCAGCTCGAGGCCTGGAGGGTTCATGTGGAGTCGGGCAGCCGGCGGAGCCCGTCGGATGGATGGACGACGCGGTATGCGAGGTGACGTGACGTGAACACGCCCGAGCTGCTCAACGGCACCTCATCCACGGTGGCCCTCGTTCCCCAGTTGGGGATGGACGGAGGCATCCTGATGGTGGTCCTCATCAAGGAGCTCTTCTCCATCGCCCCGGGCAGCGCGCGGGTGACACGCGTCGGTGGCGCCCAGGTCCGCCACGCCGACGAGCCCTGGGACAAGAAGGCGCCCGAGGCCAGCAGCATCCAGCTCCCTGCGGACGTGTGCATCCGCAAGCCCTCCACGGATGTGGTGGTGGTGGGCAACGCCATGAGCAAGGGCGGCCAGGCCGTCAAGCAGCTGGACGTCCACATCGAGGTGGGCCCCGTCGCCAAGAGCCTGCGCGTGTTCGGCACGCGGGTCTGGTACCGGGGCGCGCTCGGGATGGCGCTGGGACCGCCGCAGCCCTTCACCAGCGTGCCCCTGAAGTGGGAGCTCGCGTATGGGGGCTTCGACGCGAGTGACGCCAACAAGCCGCCCGTGGAGGAGGCACGCAACCCCCTGGGGCGCGGCGTCGCGCGGGACTCGGACGCGCTGGTGAACCAGCTTGCTCCGCAGATCGAGGATCCACGCGACCTCATCTCCTCCGCCAGGACGCGGCCCGCGCCCGCCGGCGTGGGCGCCATCGGCAGACACTGGGAGCCCCGTCGTCGCTACGCGGGGACCGCGGACGAGAAGTGGATGAAGGAGCGCATGCCGCTGCAGCCGCTGGACTTCGACGAGCGCCACAACCAGTGCGCGACGCCCGAGCTCATCTGCCCCGAGTACTTGAAGGGGGGCGAGATGGTGAAGCTGCTCAACCTCTCCGCGGGCGGCTCGTATCACTTCGCGCTCCCCCGCCTGCACTTCGCGGTGACGGCGCGGACGGCGCAGGGGGACACGGACCACCGCCCGGTCCTGGACACGGTGCTGCTGCGGCCCTCGGACGAGGAGACGCTGGAGCTGACCTGGCGCACCGTGGTGCCCATGCCGCGCCCCGCGCGCCGCCTGCACTACATCCAGGTGCACGAGAAGGAGGTCGTCCGATGAGCACCGCTCGACACCTGGACTCGGCGCACTACGGCGGACGGTGGGGTTCGGCGCCCGTCATCGTGGGGACGGCCGCGTGGAACGGGCTGGCCTTCGCTCCGTACCAGACGTGGGCCTTCCGCCGCGCGGAGCTGTCCGCCTACGCGGAGACGCCCTTCCGCGCGCCCAACGGGAAGCGCGTGACGATGGCGCCCATCCGGACACTGCCCACCCGGGACTCGGGCGCCGAGCGGCTGGTGCCCATCGCCACCCGGACGTTGACGCAGCTGCTGACGAACCTGGAGGAGCTGCCGCCGAACGCGACCGTGGCCCTGGTGCTCTGTCTTCCCGAGCGGATGGGGGAGCGGACGCAGGAGGGCTTCGCCACGCAGCGACGCCAGGTGGAGAAGGCGCTGGTGCGGCTCCTGGAGGAGCGAGACGTCCGGCCCGTGGTCCACGTGGTGCCGCGGGGTCATGCCTCGCTGGCCTTCGCGCTCATCGAGGCGGGCGAGGCGCTGCGAGGCCGCAAGGTGGACGTCGCGCTCGTCGGAGGCGTGGACACGTACTACGACCCGGAGGTGGTCCAGACGCTCATCGACCAGCAGCGCATCTTCGATGGGGAGAACCTGGACACCTTCGTCGGAGGAGAAGGCGCGGCCTTCTGCGCGCTGACCCGGACGGACGTGGCGAAGCGGACGAAGTGGCCGGTGCTCGCGCGGCTCGACACCGTGGCCACCGACGTCGAGCTGGCCACCCAGGACAACGACATGCCCTGCATGGCGGCGGCGCTGACACGCGCGGGCCGCGTGGTGTCCGAGCGGCTCCGTGAAGAGCGACGCACGCTGGACTGGTGGCTCTCCGACATGACGGCGGAGGAGCTGCGCGTGCACGAGTTCAAGCTGGCCTGGCCTCGGGTGGCCCACGACGTGATGCCGCCGGAGGCCACGCTCGAGTACCTGTCCGAATGCCTGGGGGACCTCGGCGCCGCGGCGATGCCGACGGGGCTGGCCGTCGCGGTGGAGGGCATGCTGCGAGGTGACCCGGGCGCGGCCACCTGCCTGCTGACGGGCTCGAGCGCGGGCGGCGCGCGCGGCGTGGTGCTGCTCTCACGGGAGCCGTGAGATGGGCTCAGCGCAGGTCCTCCGGGAAGACGAAGCGGCGCAGCCAGGCCCCTGTCTTCTGCTCCTCCTGGAAGCCACCCCAGAACTCGGTGGGCTTCTTGACGAAGTGGGGTTCCAGGACACGCGCCACCTCGGCGTAGGCGGAGGGGTACTCGAGCGCGTTGACGTCACCGAGCGTCGGGGCTTCACCCGCCTGGATGAGCGTGGTCCCCTTCAGCGTGTGCACGTGGACCTCGGACGTCCAGGCACGGGCCTTGAGCGCGGCGACGTCCAGCGCGAGCTTCCCGGCGAGGCCGTCACCCACGAGCGTGAGCCAGTTGCTCCCGGGCAGCCCTTCGCCCACGCACCAGGACATGGCATCCGGGTCCTGGATGTCGAGCCCGAGGTAGCGCTGGCTGGAGCGGTACAGACTCCAGAACGCTGTGGACTTGACCCACTCGTTCCAGGTGCCCACGTAGCCGCCCACGCCGCAGAGCAGGGGCCAGCGCTCGCCAACCTCCTTGGCCAGTTGAAGCAGCTGCTTCGGGTCGAGGGTCTCCGGCAGCAGCACCTGGAGGAAGCCTCGACGGCCCCGTGCCGCGTCCAGCTCCCGGTAGATGAAGCCGAGCCCTGGCGCTCCGAGGTCATCCACCAGGCGGAACGTGAACAGGTGCCTGACGCGGACATCGGCCCAGGAGACGGAGAGGGAGGCGAGCACGTCGTCGGCGACCCGAGGCGTGAAGCGGTGCCACTCCGGAAGCGTGGAGGTGGTGTACCAGGTGAGTCGCTCGGCGGGAGCCAGTTGGAGGAAGCGCCGGAGCAGGGCCGCGGCGCCCTCGGTGGCCCAGACGTAGGGCTCATCCAGGTACAGCGTCAGCCCGAGGGCATATCGGGTCAGCGTCACCTCCGGGTTCTCCGCGAGCACGTCGCCCCCCGGTCCACGCAGCTTCGACATCGTCACCGCCTCCTGGCAACACCCCGAGCGATGTACGACTATCACGAGACCGTGGCTTCAAGAGACCCAGGCGAGCTTCCCGCCGCCGCGAGGCGCCCCGTACCCGAGGACCCCACATCATGAAGCTCGCACACGCATTCCGCCGGGCCAGCGGAGACTCGGCCTGGGATTGCCATTTCCTGGCGGACCGGTGGGATGGCAAGGACTGGATGGAGGACCACGCGGAGTCGTGGGTGGGCCAGGTGGTGGACGGGCGCGTCTACACGCAGCTGGGCCAGGTGGGGTGGCTCACTTCGCTCTGGCGCTCGCCGTCGGGCACGGTCTACGTGGCCGAGGGCAGCTTCCGTCGCGGAGGGGTGCACATCAACCGCTCGGAGAATCCCTCGCGTCCGGCGTGGGAGTTCCACGAGCTGCCATGCGTCGTGTCGGGCATCTGGGGATTGGATGACCGGTTCGTGTTGGCCTGGGGACCGCATTCACAGCAGCGCAAGGAGTCGTTCTACCGCTGGGATGGCAGGCAATGGCATGAGCTTCCCTGCCCTGGCGAGGTCTTCGCGGTGCATGGGCTGGCGCCGGACCTGGTCTACGCGGTGGGTGGGGAGGGGCTCATCGCACGCTGGGATGGGGCGCGGTGGCATCCGGCACCGTCCTTCACGGAGGCGGTGATGACGGCTGTGCATGTCGTCAGCAAGGATGAGATGTATGCGTGCAGCGACGCGGGGGTGCACGAAGGCAGCGTCTATGGTTGGTCGGAGGTGGCGGAGTCCCCCGGGATGTTGATGAGCGTGGCGAAGTACCGGGAGCAGGTCTGGGTGGCGGGTGGGACGTATGGGCTCTTCACGCTGCGCGGCAATCAGCTCGAGGAGGTGGAGGCGCCTGTGAAGCCCCTGAGCCTGGACACCCGGAAGCGGCTGGTGATGGCCACGTCGGAGGGGTTGGTCGACACCGAGGACGCGAAGGAGTTCCGGACCATTCCGCTCGCGGACTTCGTCGCCTGCGTCCAGGACATTCCACGCAAGTGGTGAGAGACTCGATTCACGAAGGTCAGCGAAGCCGTCCGTTCGAGGGGGACCCGACATGACAGCCAGCGCGCCCACGCCACCACCGCACACACCCGTCAACTATCTCGAGGGCGGCGGCAGCAGCTTCTTCTCCCGGCAGTGCCAGCAACTGCTCATCCAGGCCAAGCTGAACCCGGACTGGTTCGGCTCGTATGACCACGTCGCCAAGCTCAACAAGGAGGCACGGGCCAAATGCAACCGTTGGGACACGGCGACTGCCGCGGAGCATGCCGCGGGGATGAAGGACGGGACTCCGCTGGAGCGGCCCACGGCTGGTGACCGCTATCTCGCCAGTTGCCAGTCAGGCCATCTTGTCCGTGACTCCAACTTCCGGGAGAGCGGTTCGGATGACATGGGCAATGATGCGCGCGGAGACCCCTGCCGGAACGTCATCGACGGCTATGAGTCGAATCGCGCACCCGCTGTTCCCCAGCAAGGCATGGCCTCCGAGAACATGGAGCACGGACGTCATACCCGCCGGGAGAACGCGGACACCCAACGGCGGCGCTACGAGAACTCCGAGACAGGTCGGCCGGAGACAGACTACAGCCAGCGCCAACGACACGCGGATGAAGACGAACGCGTCAACCAGTACGTGAGGGAACACCGGCAGCGGTGGCGTACCTCCGAACGCGAGGCGAACCAACAACCTCCAGGACTTGCGGGGGCGAGTGGGACGGGGGCAGGAGGCTCGGCCAGCGCCTCGGGAGGGCCAGGAGGCGCCGCGGGCGCGGGCCTGGGCTCAGTGAAGTCCCCAACCTGTCCTCCGGCCGACGTCGTTGATGGGAAGTCCGCCGCCAAGTGCATCAACAACTGGCGTAAGAAGGCCGAAGCACAGATGAAGCAGAAGATGGCGGATGACATGGCCAAACATGAGCGGGACAGCACCGTTCCCGCCTCATTCACGGGTTCGCCGCCACCGCCTTCTCGCCAGGACCAGTACCAGGCTCATCTGGACCAGAACGTCCACAATGCCACCGCCAACCGAGAAGCCGCACGGGGAACGCCCGGAGAGGATGCGGCCAAGGCGGAAGTCACCAGGGCGCGGCGAGCAGCCAATACCTTCCGGAGGGGGCGCTGCCGGGCTGAACAGGCCTCGCGCCTGCGCGGCGACCCTGGAGCAGGGCCTCCGCGAACCAAGGGCAGTGCGCGCTGAGCGTCATCCCTCTATTTCAACCTGTTTTCAAAGGTCCCCTCGAATGAGCCCCACGAAAATCGATACCGTCGCCGAGACAGCCACATCCTTCATCAGCAACTACCTCGTCCAGCGCCAGTACTTCACCCCATCTGATGAACTGGACGAGAACGACGACGGCTCCCTGCGGCTCTCGCTCTACAGAGCCATGCCGGACCAGACCTCGCCCGGAACCATCGTGTACACCTTTGTCTATGGGTCGAAGGTCGAGAAGGACGGTCCCGAGCTCCAGCAGTGGGTCGAGCAGATCATGGCCGCGCTGAAGGAGGCTCATCCCGAGGTCTCTCAGTTCAAGAGCACCATCGAACTCGACGCCTGGGACTACTGAAGGCCCATTCAATGCGGGCCGCGAGCCCCATCACGCGGCCTACATCGCCTGCAGACCCCAGATCGCCATAGCCGCCGACGGAGGGCCTACAGGAAGCCACATTCGGAACTTGCCTCGAATGAGCCCCACGAGAATCGATACCGTCGCAGATACCGCCACGTCCTTCATCGACGACTACCTCACCCAACATGGGAACTTCACGCCTGATGAGGAGGTTGACTCATCGGATCCCGGCGCTCTGCGACTCTCGCTCTACAGAGCCATGCCGGACCAGACGTCACCGGGAACCATCGTGTACACCTTCATATACGGGTCGAAGGTCGAGAAGGATGCTCCCGAACTCCAGCAGTGGCTGGAGCAGATCATGGTCGCGCTCAAGGAGACCCATCCGGAGGTTTCCCAGTACCAGAGCGTCATCGAGCTGAATTCATCGGACTATTGAGCAAGCGCGCTGCTGGGCCGGTCAGTCCATGCAATCGAGAAGAAAGCCTGAAGCGGGCCTACCACGCACTCGGGGCACGGCGGACAGCGCAGTCCCAAGCGCCGTGAAAGCAGGCTCATGAGGTCTCTTCAAATGAACTCCGCGAACAGCAATACCGTCGCCACCACCGCGATGTCCTTCATCAATGACTACCTCGCCAAGCATCATTACTTCACGCCCTCGGACGAGGCGGACGAGGCGGACGAGAACGACGACGGAGTCCTGAGGTTATCACTCTACAGGGCCATGCCAGACATGAACTCGTCGGGGACCATCGAGTACGTCTTCATCTATGGGGCGAAGGTCCGGAAGAACAGCCCCGAACTCCAGCAGTGGGTCCAACAGATCATGGATGCATTGAAGGAGACTCATCCGGAGGTCTCCCAGTTCGAGAGCGCCATCCGGCTCAACGCCTGGGACTACTGAGCCTCTGCTCCACCCTGAGCAACGAACCCCACCGCGGGTGGCGACGAGCGCGCCACCCGCGGAAGGAAGCCCGGCTCACTCCATGGCGGAGACGACCTGCGCGTCACACGTGGTCGGGTTGATCCACGACTGCGCATTGTCCAGGTAGCAGAGGACGCCCTGCGTACCGTAGGCCGCCTGACCGATGGTGGCCGAACAGGTCGCGGTGCCGGCGTTGTACGTCACCGCCAGCTGCCAGAGGCACGTCTTCGCCGCGCCCGTCGGGTCCGCCGGATTGGTCGTGTAGTAGTACGTCTGCGTCACCGAGGTGGCCGGGGCAACCTCAATCTGGAAGACGCCGTTGACCGACGGCTTCGCGACGGGGCCGAGCGGGTTCGGAGGGGGAATGGGCAGGCGGACGCCGGAAAGCGTGCCACCGAAGCTGACATTGACGCCCGTCCAGTTGCCCACGGCGAAGGTCTGCAGAGGGTTCGCCAGGAGCGACGCGCCACCCTCGGCGTGACGCGCCTTCAGCTCGAAGGTCTCCGTCTTCACCGCGGTGACGTACTCACCCCGGAAGAACTCCAGCCCACCAAAGTCGAACTGCTCGGCGGCGGCGACGGACGGCGCGAGGGACAGCAGGGAGACGGCCAGGAAACGCTTCACGTTCCTCGTCATGGGTATTTCTCCTGTGTTGTCTGGTGTTGGCCTGAGCCGCAACCTTCCTAACATCGGGCTCCCTTTCATTGCAAATCACAACAAGGAAAACACGCATTTCCAGTTAAAATGGAGGATTTCAATCAGCACTTGTCTGCCATTGCCCGGACATGGAAGAACGCCACGGATGGGTCAGCGGCGCACCCAGGTGTCATTCGAGAACCGTGGATTCGTCCGCTCGCGGACACTCATCAAGTCAGACATCGAGAGCCGTGGAAAAATCCAGACGACTCCTCAAAGACACACACCCGAGCCTCCCAGTGGGGTTACGCGGAACCATGCTTCGAGCCTGTAACCCCACGTCGGATGCAGCGCCCTGGCGCGGCCCTCACCTGCTCCGGCCGCCACGTCCGCGAGCGCTTCGTGCTCGCCCCCGCTTCGAAGAGACCTGGAGGAGTGGAGCCCCGCGCGGCGGCTTCCGGACACAACGGCCGCGGGCACGCACGGAGGCGCGGAGCCCCCCATCCCGGAGCCTCGAGCGCAAGCCCGCCCGCCTCCAGGGCGATGAGGCAAGCACGGGAACCCGGCCGCCCGGCGAGCTGCACGCCGAAAAGAAAAAGGGCCGGCTGCTTTCGCAACCGGCCCTTCTCTACTCTCTAGCCGACACCCAGGCTTGAACTGGGGACCTACTGATTACGAATCAGTTGCTCTACCGCTGAGCTATGTCGGCGCAAGGCGGCGCGGGAAGTACCATGGCGTTCCGGGTAGGGCAAGCCGAAATGAAGGCCCTCCCGTTTTCAATCCGGCCCAGGTGCTTCGTTCCCCAACGAACAAACCCACCCCACCGTGACATCCATGACACGGTGCATCCGCCGTCGGTGACACAGCGCGTTGCCATAAGTCCCCGTCATCGCTCCGGTTTTTCGGGAGGAAGCGTGGCGCCACGGCGGTTGAACTCGGTTGGCGCATATGCACATAAGGGCGCCGCTATCCCCGCGTCCCCGGCCCGAGCGTGGCTGGGACCACAAGGAGCCGTTTTCGACATGGCCAGCGAAGAGAACTTCATGCGCGCTCCGGCGCCGACGCCGAAGCGCACCGTCTACACCGAGGCGATGGAGATCTTCCATCGGGCCGCCGACCTCATCAAGCTGGACAAGCGCGTCCGGCTGGAGCTCGAGGAGCCCGACTACGAGCACATCTTCTATGTGACGGCGAAGCTGAAGGATCGCCTCGTGCCGCTCATCCCGGAGCGCGCCAAGCAGTTCGCGGACCTGCCGGAGACGCAGGTGCGCAACAAGGAGGGCCTGGAGGCCCTGGCCAACGGCAGCATCATCCTCAACGGCCGCGCCCTCTTGGGCTCCGACGTGGCCATCCGCCAGGGCCACCTGCGCCTGCCGGACGGCAAGGTCTACCAGCTGGTCCCCGGCGAGTCCCAGCGCTTCAAGGCCTACCGCGTCCAGCACAACCAGGCCCGTGGTCCCTACAAGGGCGGCCTGCGCTACCACCGCGAGGTGTCCCTGGACCTCTTCAAGGCCCTGGCCGCGGAGATGACCTGGAAGACGGCCATCGCCGAGGTCCCCTTCGGCGGCGGCAAGGGCGGCATCCAGATCGACCCGCGCGAGTACGGCCGCGAGGAGCTGGAGGCGATCACCCTGCGCTTCATGTACCGGCTCAAGAGCCTCATCGGGCCGAACATCGACATCCCGGCCCCGGACGTGGGCACCAACCCGGAGATCATGGCGCTCCTGTACCGCCAGTTCTCCGACGGTGAGCGCGAGCGCCACAACCTGCGCGGCATCGTCACGGGCAAGGACGTGCGCATCGGCGGCTCCGAGGGCCGCGGCAAGGCCACCGGCCAGGGCGTCGCGTTCTGCATCGAGGACTACTACGCGGACCGCGGCGAGAGCGTGAAGGGCAAGACCTTCGTCATCCAGGGCTTCGGCAACGTGGGCAGCCACGCCGCCAACATCCTGGGCGGCATGGGCGCGCGCCTGCTGGCGGTCAACGACGCGGACGGCACCATCTACAACGGTGACGGCATCGACGTGCAGGCGCTCACCGCCTACGTGCAGGACCCCAAGAACCTCAAGCGCAGCGTGCTCGGCTTCCCGGGCGCCCAGCGCATCGAGAAGAAGGACCTGTGGGATGTCCAGGCGGACATCCTCGTCCCCGCCGCCCTGGGTGGAGAGATCACGGCGGACATCGCCGAGCGCCTCAAGGTCAAGCTCATCGCCGAGGGCGCCAACGGCCCCACCACCCCGGAGGCCGACCGCGTCCTGCAGAAGCGCGGCATCGAGCTCATCCCGGACATCATCGCCAACGCCGGCGGCGTGACGGTGAGCTACTACGAGTGGATCCAGAACAAGCGCATGGAGCGCTGGAGCGAGGCCGAGGTCGACCAGCGCCTGGAGCGCGCGATGAAGCGCAACTACCGCATCATCCGCGACATCTCCCGCAACCAGCCGCGCAAGACGGACATGCACGACAGCCGCCAGTACTGCGTCGGCGAGGCCGTGGACAGCCGCTGCGCCGCGATGATCCTCGCGCTAAAGCGCATCGAGGCCCACTACCTGCTCGAGGGCTTCTCGCAGTAGGCCCTTCCGCCTCCTGAAAGCACCAAGGGCACGGCTCTCCTCGTGAGGACCGTGCCCTTGTCATGTCGTGGCGCCCGCTGTGGCGGCCCCAGGCGGCCCCCTGTCCCGGGAGCGTCGTCGGGCCACCGGGCCGCTCAGCCAGGCGGCCACGAGCACTTCAGTGCATCACCCGCTCGCGGTCCACCAGGAGCAGCGGCGCGTCGTCGTGCGTCTCGTACGCCACGATTCGCAGCCCCACCCCGCGGCTGGAGCCCTCGCGCCCGTCCTTGCGGCCGAACGCCAGCGCCACCTGGTAGCGCACCTCGCACAGGCACGTCATCTCCGTGCCGTCCTCGCCCGCGAACGTCACCTTCAGCTTCTCCCCCAGCCCCACCGCGTCGCGGACCTCCACGAACATGCCTCGCGCGCTGATGTTGCGCCCCACCCCCCTCATCATCCCGTCCTGGGTGGTGAGGTAGACGGTGAAGACCTTGTCGAAGCGCAGGTGACTGCGGCGCTCTTGCGGACGCTCGAACACTGGGGGTGCCTCCCGGCAACAGGTGGTGACAGGCACACCCTACATGGTGGCTACATGTAGGCAACTTATCTACCTACATCTACTCCCACGCACCTGCGAGAAGGCTGCTCCCTGTTGCGCGGGACATGGCACCATCCGGATTCCCCCCGTACCCCGGAGCCCCTCGTCTTGAGCCGCTTTCTGGTCGCCGCCGTCGCCCTCCTCCTGCCCACCCTGGCCCTGGCCGACGTGGACCCGCGCTTCGCCAAGCTGCGCGACGAAGCCGAGCCGCTGGGAGGCCTGGGGGCCTTCCTCGAGAAGTACATCGGCGCGTGTGAAGGGGCGCTGGTGGACCCGAAGTGCAAGTCGGACGCGGAGGCCTTCCGCAAGAAGTACCAGGGCAAGCGGCTGTACATGATCATCGGCGAGGACGACGCGACCATGCTGTCGCCGGGGCCGTACAACCCGGGCGCCGGGGAGTACACCATCAACATCACCCCGTTCTTCCCGGGCGGCCGCTACGCGCTCACCCACGGGGCTCCGAAGAAGCAGGACGGCAACGGCAACCCGGTGCTGCCCTTCCTCACCGTCACGGGCACGCTGCCGGAGGGGTGGAACGGCTCGCTCTTCTCGCGCATGTTCTCCATGCGGCAGGTGCGCGCCCAGGTCGTCTTCACGCCGCAGGCCGTGTGGTCCCTGCCGAAGAAGGGCGGCGGGAAGAACCACGGCGTGACGGCCCGCATCGACGGGCTCATCCTCACCGAGGGCCGCACGGGCCACCCGCTGGGCCTGTGGCTCAACGGCAAGGACGCCAACGCCAGCCGCTAGGCGGACGTCCTCGGGGGCTCCCTCACCGGGCGATGGCCAGGTACTGCTGGGAGTCCCCGCGCTTGACGCGCAGGAGGATGCTGGCCCCGGAGCTCCCCTTGGAGAGGGCCGCGCGCACCCCGGCCGCGTCCTTCACCCGCTTGCGGTTGACCTCCGTCACCACGTCGCCCATGCGCAGCCCCGCCGCCTCCGCGGGGCTTCGGGGCGACACCGCGGACACCAGCGCCCCGTCCCAGGCCACCTGGTTGAGCGGCGCGGCCACCTCGGGCGTCAAATCCCGCAGCGTCAGCCCCAGGTCCTCGTCGCTCGTCACCCGCTGGACCAGCCCCTCGGCGGCCTCCTGCGCGGGGCGCTCCACCAGCCGCACCGCCACCTCCTGCGTCGTCCCCTGGCGCAGCAGCGTCAGCTTCGCCTCCGTCCCGGGCGCCAGCAGCGCCACCTTCCGGAGCAGCTGCAGGTAGGAGCCGATGGTGCGCCCGTTCACCGCCACCAGCCGGTCCCCGGAGCGGATGCCGGCCGCGGCCGCGGGGCTGCCCTGGTAGACGTCCTTCACCAGCGGGGCCCGGCGCTCGGCGCTCTCCCGGTCGTCGTTGACGATGACGCCCAGCCAGCCGCGCGTCAGCTTCCCGTTCTCCCGCAGGTTCGGCAGCAGGTCCTTCACCAGGTTGATGGGCACCGCGAAGCCGATGCCCTGCCCCTGGCTGATGATGGCCGTGTTCACCCCCACCACCTCGCCCTTCATGTTGAAGAGCGGCCCGCCGGAGTTGCCCGGGTTGATGAGCGCGTCGGTCTGGATGAAGTCGTCGAACTGGCCCACGCCCAGCACGCGCTCCTTGGCCGAAATCATCCCGTGCGACACCGAGTGGTCCAGGCCGAAGGGGTTGCCGATGGCCACCACCCAGTCCCCCACCTCCAGCCGGTCCGAGTCCCCCAGGTAGAGCGCGGGCAGGTCCCCCATCTCCGAGCCGCTGAGCCTCAGCAGCGCCACGTCCGTGGACGCGTCGCGGCCCACCACCTCGGCGGAGAACTCGCGGCCGTCCGACAGGCGCACGGCGATCTTGCTCGCCCCCGACACCACGTGGCTGTTGGTGACGACCAGCCCGTCGGGCGTCAGCACGAAGCCCGAGCCCGTCGAGCGCTTCATCCCGGCAAGGCCACTGTCCCGGGGGCTCACCGTGGTGATGTTGACGACGCCCGCCTCCACCGCGCGGATCAACGGCGCCAGCGACGTGGGCGGCACGAAGGCGGGCAGGCCCGTCTCCCCGGCGGGGCGCTCGCGCCACAGGCCCAGCGCGCCGCCGG
This sequence comes from Myxococcus sp. MH1, assembly GCF_059738865.1. NCBI lineage: Bacteria > Pseudomonadati > Myxococcota > Myxococcia > Myxococcales > Myxococcaceae > Myxococcus > Myxococcus sp. MH1. Next base: position 6,673,173 of record NZ_AP026947.1, read on the forward strand.
GGCGGGCCTCACCCGAGCCCTGGTACGAGAACCAGGCGGCATGCTCTCGCATGCGCGCCTGCAGCCAGGGCCCCACCGGCCCCTCCTCGGCGGACGCCGTCAGGGGGAGCACGGCCACGGACAACAGGACGAAGAGCAGTCGGGAAGCCACGAGGTGGAAGCTTATACGGCGGCGCATGACGAGCGACGGGAACAACCCACCCCGCCGCCGTCTTCCTCGTTTTCCGGTGGGGACGTCCTCAGGCCTGGGCGGGCGCCACGTACTTGGCCACCTTCACCCGGGCCGGGCGGATGACGCGCTCCTTGAGCCGGTAGCCCGCGCGAATCTCCGCCACCACCTTCTGGTCCTCGTCGGGCGAGGTGGTGATCTCCATGTCCGTGGCCTCGGCCACGTTGGGGTCGAACGGCTGCCCCGTCACGCTGATGCGCTCGATGCCCATGCCCTGGGCCTTGCTCAAGAGCGAGTCGCGGATCATCCGCACGCCCTGCGCCAGGGGCGAGTTGTCCTGGCCGCTCATGGAGAGCGCCCGGTCCAGCTCGTCGATGGCCTCCAGGAGCGCCACGGCCACGTTGCCGCGCTCCACGTCCATCATCCGCTCGCGCTCGCGGGTGAGCCGCTGCTTGAACTCCTCGCGGTCCTTGTTCACTGCCTGGTAGGCGCGCGCCAGCTCGTCCACCCGGCGCCGGGAGGACTCCAGGTCGGCGCGCAGCCGCTCCTTCTCCGCGTCGGCCGCCTCGGAGACCACGTCATCGGCGGGCGTGCTGGCCTCGGCCTCGCCCGCCGCACCGGCCTCCGGGCCCGGCGGACCTCCGCCGTTGGCGGACTGGGCGTGCTGGGATTCCTGGGAGGGGTCGGAGTGCGAAGGACCGGACATGTCGAACCTGAAGTCGAGGTGGAAGAGCGCGCTTCACGCGCGGGTAGGCGTCAACAGGCGCAACCTAACCGCGCGCGAGTGCGTGTCAACGAGCGGAGCTAGTGCTCCTGGGCGGCGGGGGACTCGGCCATGAACCCATGGTCGACCTGTCCCGTCACCTCGTCGATGATCTCCACCTGGGCGGCCCGCAGCGAGTAGTAGAGGAGCCAGCGCTCCGCCGCCGTCAACGTCCCCGCCGGCAGCGCCTCCTCTATCTCCTGAACCGTGAGCCGCCCCTCCTTGAGCCCCTTCGCGAAGAGGGCCTTCCGGGCCATGTAGCTCTTGCCGATCCTGTTCTCCACGGCGACGCCTCCTTTAGGTCTCAAGATAATTTCGCCCCCCGGACACCGCAGGAATGCGCGGTGGCGGGGGGCGTGGGCCAGGCCGGAGAGCAGGCGCCCGGACGTCGGCTACGAGTCCAGGGGCTTGTCGGCGTGCTGCGTCGGCGGAGGCGGCTCCTCGTTGCTGCCCACCGGGTGGGCGGAGATGACCTGGCGGGCCTCGGGGTGCAACAGCCCCCGCTGCGCCAGCACCTTGGGGCCGAGGATTGTCACCATCGTGTCCTCCTCCACCACCTCCACCGCCAGCAACCGGGCCGCCAGCGCCTGCACCTTGTCCCGGTGCTTGCTGAGCACCTCCCGGGCCCGGTCCAGCGCCTCGCTGACGAGCTTGCGCACCTCCTCGTCGATCATCCGCGCCGTCTGCTCCGAGTACGTCCGCGACTCGGGCAGGCCCGCGGAGCGCAGGAAGTTGGGGCCGTGGTCCGCGCTGAGCGCGACGGGCCCCAGCGTGCTCATGCCGTAGTCGCGCACCATCATCTTCGCGACCTCGGTGGCCTGCCGGATGTCGTTGGACGCGCCGGTGGACACCTCGCCGATGAAGATCTCCTCCGCGGCGCGGCCGCCCATCATCCCCGCCATCTTGTCGCGCAGCTCGTCCAGCGACATGAGGTAGCGGTCCTCCAGGGGCAGCGACATGGTGTAGCCCAGCGCCGCGAGCCCGCGCGGGATGATGGAGACCTTCGTCACCCGCTCGGCGTGCGGCAGCATCCACCCCACCACCGCGTGTCCCGCCTCGTGGTGCGCGACGATCTCCTTCTCGCGCTCGTTCATCCGGCGGTTCTTCTTCTCCAGGCCCGCGACGACGCGCTCGATGGCCTCCTCGAAGTCCGCCCGCATCACCGCGTCGCGGTTGCGACGGGCCGCCAGCAGCGCCGCCTCGTTCACCACGTTGGCCAGGTCCGCGCCCGCGAAGCCCGGCGTGCGAGAGGCGATGGTCTTCAGGTCCACGTCCGGGCCCAGCTTCACGCCGCGGGCGTGGATCTCCAGCACCCGCTCGCGCCCGCGCTTGTCCGGACGGTCGACCAGCACCTGCCGGTCGAAGCGGCCCGGCCGCATCAGCGCGCTGTCCAGGATCTCCGGACGGTTGGTCGCCGCCAGGATGATGAGGCCCGCGCGGCTGTCGAAGCCGTCCATCTCCGCGAGCAGCTGGTTGAGCGTCTGCTCGCGCTCGTCATGGCCGCCGGCCACGCCCGAGTTGCGGCTCTTGCCGATGGCGTCCAGTTCGTCGATGAAGATGATGCAGGGCGCCTTGGCCGTGGCCTGGGCGAACAGGTCGCGCACGCGGGCCGCGCCCACGCCGACGAACATCTCCACGAACTCCGAGCCGGACAGGCTGAAGAACGGCACGCCCGCCTCGCCCGCCACCGCGCGCGCCAGCAGCGTCTTGCCCGTGCCCGGCGGGCCCACCAGCAGCACCCCCTTGGGGATGCGGCCGCCCAGGCGGCGGAACTTCTCCGGCGTCTTGAGGAACTCGACGATTTCGCGCAGCTCGTCCACCGCCTCGTCCACGCCCGCCACGTCCTTGAAGCCCACGCCGGTGTCGGCCTCCGCCTGCACCTTGGCGCGCGTCTTCCCGAAGCTCATGACGCTCTGCGGACCCTGGCCGATGCCGCCGGCCACCCGGCGCATCATGAAGCTCCAGAAGAGGAAGAACAGCCCCAGCGGCAACAGCCAGATCCACAGGGCCTCGCCCAACCCGGACTGCGGCACCGCCTCGAACTGGACGCCCTTCTGCTCGAGCAGCGGCACCAGCGACTCGTCCCCCTGGACGCGGTAGGCCATCCACGGCAACGCGCTGGGCTCGCCTCGCAGCGGACGCTCCCCCTGCGCCGGCGGAGGCGGCTGGGCGGTGTCCTTGAGGAAGCCCTTCACCCACTCGTTGGAGATCTGGACCCGGCTGAAGTTGCCGGACTCCACCGCGTCCCGGAACTGGCTGTAGCTCACCCGGCGGACGCCCGCGTCCTGGAACACGTTCCGGAAGAGAAGGAAGCCCAGGACGAGCAGCAGGATGTAGCCCAGCGGTGAGCCGAACTTGAACCCCTTGCCCGGCGTCCCTGGCTTGTCGGACTTCTTTCCCCGCGGGCCCACACCCGGCGGGAGCTCCTGTGGCTTCATCGTCGGCACGCTCGCCCTCCCCCTCCCCGCTCATTCGGGCCCCGTGCCCGGATGGCGTCACACTCAGCCGGGCAAAGATGTTCACCGGCGCCAGAGCGTCAACCCGCTGGACGGTTTCCCTGCACCCCGGACGCACCCGAGTCGCGAGATCAGCGACACCCGACGCGCCACAACGGTTGACCGGTGAACTCCGTCCCCAGCAGATACCCCTCGCCATCCGACAGGTACGACACCGCCTCGGCCTGGGCCTGGGGTCCGCCCGGCACCTCGACGAGCGAGCCCTTCAAGAGCGACTCGAAATCCTCCGCCCCCGGCTGGCGCAGCTCCCACACGCGCGAGTAGGTGCGAATCAGCATCCGCTGTCCGGAGGCCTGCAGCGACGCGCCCGTCGTCGCGCGGTCCACGCCCCCGGGCGCCTCCAGCGCTCCCAGCTTCGTCGCCTGGATGGCGGCGCCGGGCTTCAGGCCGTCCAGCGCGAAGACCTCCCCCAGCGAGCGCCGCGTCTTGGTGAGGACCATGAGCCGCCCCGAGCGCGCGTCCGCCACCAGCGCCTCCACGTCATGGGCGCCGTCCGGATAGGTGAAGGCCAGCACCTCCACGGCCACCGTCGCGTCGCCGAGCGCGTCCGGCTCCGGCAGCCGGTACAGGCGCACCTGGTCGCGAATCTCGAAGTTGTCGCCCGTGTCCGCCAGGAAGACACACGTGCGCGTCTCCCCGGGTGAGCACGGCCCCACAGCCACGTCCTCCAGATCCCGGGGCTGGGCGCCGGTGAGCTTCAGCCGGGCCCGCACGCGGCCGGTCTCGTCGATGGCGAACAGCTCGAAGTCGTTGCCGGAGTCGTTGTGGGCCCAGAAGACGCCGGGGAAGCGGCGGCTGGCGGCCAGGCCGGACAGCTCCGGCAGCTCGGAGGGCACCTCACCGCTGCGCAGCGGCACGCCGTACCAGGTGCACCCGGGCAGGCCCGTCGCCGGGGGCTGGGCGCCGGCGTCCTCGACGCCCGAGTCGGGCGGCAGGGGCTTGGGGCTGGAGCAACCGGCGAGCCCCATCCCCACGAGGAGGGCCCAGGTCCAGCGGGGCCACACGTCAGGAGTCCAGGTCCAACAGCTTCGCCAGCGTCTTGGCGTCCGCGTCGGGGAAGCGGTACTGCGACATCTCCTCCAGCGTCACCCAGCGGTGGTCATGCACGCGCAGGTGGCGGATGTGGTGCTCGGCCTCGGCCAGACGGCAGCGGAACACCCGGAAGTCGATGTCGTAGGTGGGATACTCGTGGCGGGTGTGCATGGCCTGGTCGAGCACCTCCACTGCCACTCCCATCTCCTCGTGGATCTCCCGGATGAGCGCCTCGGGGTCGCTCTCCCCCTCTTCCACCCGTCCGCCGGGGAACTCCCACAGCAGGGGGAGCGACGCGGTGGGGGGGCGCTGGGTGATGAGGTAGCGTCCCTGCTCGTTCTCGAGCATCGCACCGACGACGCGGACGTGGCGACGGGCCATTCGCTTCTCCTGACTCCTGGGCAGGCCAACGAGGGAGGGGCGGCCTAACACAGCCCTCGCCCGGCGCCAATGCCACAGCCCCCATTCAGGCAGCCTAGGCACGCCCCAGGCAGGCGCCCAGCCCTCCTCCAGGGTGGCACTCCACCCTGCGCCGGGCACCCCGCCGGCCGAGGCCTCCCCGGCTCCGACTCCAGCCCCACGTCAGTGTTGGAGGCCGGGCGTCGGCGACAAAGCATGTGGTGAATTGGATGACGAGCGGGCCGGATGGCGTCATGCTCGCATCCATGAAGACGAGTCGCGCGGAAAGGGCCGAGGTGCTCGGGGCGGCACTGAAGGCCGCCCGCCAGGCAAAGGGGTTCGGCATGGAGGAAGTCGCCGAGCGCCTGGAGATGCCCGTGGAGGTTCTTTCCCGAGTGGAACGCGGGGTGATGGTGCCCACCATCTCCACCCTGGTACGGCTGTGCATCATCCTCCGGTTGGATCCGGACAATCTGCCGGAGGAGCTGCCGGAGATGAGTGACTGAGGATGCGTCCGGAAGCGCGCCGGGACGAGGGCTGATGGCCCCGACCGGCGCCTGACGGATGGACGGGGGCGTATCGGGGGAGGTCTTCCGTCCATGCCACCGAGAGGCGATGCTTCGACGGGCCCGCTCGCACGTCGGACTCTCTCTCCCCCCTCGCCGCCGCCATCGATGCGCTGTCCCGCCTGTCATCGCCGTGTGGTGGAGCACTGTCCCCTCCACCCCTCGGCCGAGCTCCCGCCGAGAGTCCCCGCGGCCCCCCTTCCGGACGTCCCGGGGTACCAGCGGGGCGTCTCCGTGGGACGAGGCGGCTTCGGGCGTGTGCTCGCCGCGCGGCGGGAGTCCGACGGCCGGCCCGTGGCCCTCAAGGTGCTGGAGCCGCTCGCCGCGGAACGATTGGCGCGGGAGCTGGAGGCACTGCGACGCATCGGCCCGCCCGTGACGCCGGAGCTGCTGGGCGAGGTCCGCACGCTGACGGGTGAGCCCGTGGTGGTGATGGAGTTGATCGCCGGGCAGACGCTCGCGCAGCGGTTGGCGGAGCTGCCCCGGTCGGGCGCGATGCCGTGGGAGGAGGCGAGGCCGGTGATGCTCGCCCTGGCGCGCGCGCTGGCGCGGGTGCACGCCGCGGCAGTGGTGCACCGCGACCTCAAGCCGGAGAACATCATGCTCTCCGGAGAGCGGCTGGTCCTGGTGGACTTCGGGCTGGCGCGCCTGGGCGCGGAGCGGGACGCGGCGCCCGCGCCGACGGTGACAAGGACCGGGCAGCGCCTGGGCACGCCCGAGTACATGGCGCCCGAGCAGTGCCTCGATGCGCGAGCCATTGATGCGCGCGCGGACCTCTACGGGTTGGGCGTCGTCTTCTTCGAGCTGCTGTGTGGGCGTCCGCCGTTCGTGGGAGACACCGCGTCGGTGCTCCAGGCGCATGTCGCCCGGAGGCCACCGGTGCTCTCGAAGCTGGCGCCGTGGGCGGTGCCGCTCGAGTTGGATGCCCTGGTGTCCCGCTTGCTAGCGAAGGCCCCGGAGGAGCGCGGGCCCGGCGCGGCGGGCGTGGCGGATGCGCTCGAAGCCGTGCCGCGGAAGGGGACCTCTGGGAGGCCACGGGGCAGCGCGACGCAGGGAGCGGGCGTGGCGGATGCGCTCGATGCCGAGACCGGGGCGAGGACCTCCGCACCGCCGCAACTCAGCTCGACGCAAAGGGCGAACGTGGCGGATGCGCTCGATGCCGAGACCGGGGCGAGGACCACCGCACCGCCGCAACTCAGCCCGACGCAAAGGGCGAACGTGGCGGATGCGCTCGATGCCGAGACCGGGGCGAGGACCTCCGCACCGCCGCAACCCAGCCCGACGCAAAGGGTGGTCGTGGCGGATGCGCTCGATGCCGAGACCGGGGCGAGGACCTCCGCACCGCCGCAACCCAGCCCGACGCAAGGGGTGGTCGTGGCGGATGCGCTCGATGCCGAGACCGGGGCGAGGACCTCCGCACCGCCGCAACTCAGCTCGACGCAAGGGGCGGTCGTGGCGGATGCGCTCGAAACGGAGACCATTTCGAGGGCCTCAACCCCGCCACTGCTCAGCGCGACGCAAGACGCGGACGGGGTCCTGATGGGGACCTCCGCGCCAGTGCTGGAGTCGCCTGAACCGCGCACGGTCGCCATGACGGGTGAGAGCCCTCCGGGCCTTTCGGAGACCTCCGCACAACGAGCCAGGGACGTCGCCCTGCTGGGCGTCAAGACGCCGCTCGATGTCCCCACGCTGCGGGGACTCCTCACCAGCACCGGCGCGGAGCTGGCGCGCATGGAGCCGGGGCTCGCCATCTTCGCGTTTCCCCATGCGCCCCAGGTCGAGTCGGGGCTGCGCGCCGCGCTCAAGGCCGCGGAAGCCCTGACGAGCCAGCTCCCTCCCGGCTCGATGCGCGTCGTGCACCAGGCACGGCTCCGCGTGCGCGAGCGAGGTGGCCGATGGGTTCTCGGTGGCGTCGCGCTCGAACAGGTGGGCAGGTGGTGGCCCGAGCCCGCGACCCCATCCGACACACTCCTGCTGACTGCCGAAGCGCGTGAAGGACTCGGCGCGCTCGACCCTGTCAGCACACCCACGCCATCGGACCTCGCCCCCCTCCCCATCGCCACCGTGCAGGGCCGCGACGCGGAGCTGGACTGGCTGCGCGCGGGCATCACGAAGGTGCGCGAGCAGCGCTCGCCCATGCTGCTGACCCTGCTGGGCGACGAAGGGCTCGGCAAGACGCGGCTGTTGACCGAGCTCCACGGTGAGCTGCTGACAGCAGGCGCTCTGTCCACCCTGCTGGTGGGAGCGCAGCGGGACGAAGGCAGCGCCACCGAGAGTGGCTTGGGCCACCTCATCGCCACCCTCCTCGGCCTGCCGCCAACCACCTCTTCTGACGAAGGGGTGCGCAGGCTCATCGAGAGCACGAACACGACGCTGGACCTGGCGACCGCGCATCCCGCGGCGCGCAGACAGCACCTCGCACGAGCGCTCGCGTCGCACCTGCGCCGCCGTGCCGAGGAGCGCCCCCTGGTGCTGCTCGTGGACGATGCGGAGACGCTGGACCCCACCGCGCTCGACGCGCTGGAGCTGGCCACGCTCTCCGGCCTCACCTCGCCGCTTTGCATCGTCCTCACTGGACGCCCTCGACTGCTGGAGCTGCGCCCATACCTCGGGGAGCGCGCGGCGGACAGCGCCCGGCGCACGCTCGCGCCCCTCGATGACGAAGCCGCGAGCCATGTGCTGCGGCAGCTCCTGAGTCCCGTGGATGTCCCCGCGGAGAGCATGCTCCGTGAGCTGGTGGAGCGCTGTGGCGGTTCGCCGCTGCGCCTGGTGGAGACGGTCCGCGCGCTGAGGGCCGCCGGCGCCATCCGGACTCGCGCCGGAGGAGGAGGCTATCTCGCGGCGGAGGCCCTGGATGCGCTGGCCGTGGAGAGCCCGGACGAGCGCGTGGCGGAGCGAGGCCTCTTCGCCCTGCCCTCCGGGCTGCGCGCGCTGCTCCAGGTGGCGGCCGTGCTCGGCGAAGACGTGCGCTGGGAGGAGCTGTCCGCCACGCTCACCCGGCTCGACGGGAGCGAAGCGCTGGACCTCTCCCTGGACCCGGGCGTCGGACTGGAGCGACTGGCGCGGCTCGGGATGCTCGAGCCCCGAGGCCCCCGCCGCTGGCGCTTCGAGCACACCCTGTTGCGCGAGGCCTTCGCCGCGAGGCTGCCTGGAGCGCTCCGTCGCCGCATCTGCTCCGCCGCCCTGGAGTCCCTGCCCGACGCCCCCTTGCCCCGGCGCGCCCGATGGGCCGAGGGCGCGGGCGAGACAATCCTGGCGCTCGAGCTCCACCACGCCCTGGCGGAGTCGAGCCGCCGTGGACACCGGTTGCTCGAGGCCGAGCGCCACTTCTCCGCCGCGTTGGAGTGCGCGCCTCGCGAGCATGACGTGCGTCGACTGGAGCTGCTGTCGGGCCGGGGCCGCGTCCGCTACCGGCTCCAGCGCATCGACGACGCCCTCGAGGACCTGCGTGAGGCGCGGCGAATCGCCGTCTCGCGAGGCGCCGTGCTGCGCGAAGCGGACCTGCTCCTGGAGGAAGCCACCGCGCTCGACTGGCGGGACGACACGGACGAGTCCACCGCCCTGCAGGAACAGGCGCTCCAACTGCTCGGAGAACCCGTCCCCTCCGAGCTGGCCGCGCGCCACGCCTTGGCCAAGGCGCGCGCCTTCGTGCGTCGGGAGGACATCACGGGGGCCATCGCGCCCCTCGAAGAAGCCGTGACGCTGGCACGCGCGACGGGCGACGAGGAGACGGAGGCCATCGCCCTGGCCATGCTCGGCGCGATGCTGGGCTGGACGGGGCAGCTCGACGACGCCGAGCGCCGCTTCGCCGAGGCCATCGCACTGTGCGAGTCCACCGGAGACACGCTGCACCTGGGGGTCGCGCTCAACAACCGCCTGGTGCTCCACGTCCAGCGTCGCGACGTGGCGGGGGCGCGCACGGACCTGGAACGCGCGGTGAGCCTGGGACGCGAGCTCGGCAACGTGCAGATAGAGCGCACCTCGGCGTTCAACCTCGCCGTGCTCCTGGGCTACCAGGGCCTCGCGGAAGAAGCCCTGCCGCTGGCCAGACGCGCGGGAGTGCTCAGCCAGCGCTGCTTCCCCCACTCCATGGCGCAGGACGCGTTGCTCGTGGCCCGCCTGTGCTGCGAGTTGGGCGACCTGTCCGAGGCCACGAAGCAGCTCGCGTGGCTCGATGAACAGGCCTCACGCGTGCGCCTCACCTCGGCGGACCAGCTCATGGGCGAGGTGGTGCGCCGCGTGGTCGCCGAGTCCTCGGCCTCGGTGCCCTACTCCCGCGAGCATTGGGAGGCCCAGGTGGAGGCCTCGCGAACACGGATGCCGCCCGATGAACGGATGGAGGTCCTCGTCTGGGCGGCGCGAGCGGCCCGTGCGGCGGGCGACGACGAAGCGCTGAGTGCCCGGGTGGCCGAGGTCGAGCAGACCGCGCATGAGGCTCCACTCTGGACCTCGCGTGTGCGACGGCTCGAGTCGGCCGTGAAGGGCCAGTGGCCGGATGGCGCTCCCGCGAGCACGCGTGCCAAAACAGGTCCATAGGCACCCGATGGGACGTCCTGGAAGGACGCGAGCGCAGCGGATGGAGGGCCGGAATGAGTGAGTGGGACAAGCGCGAGGGCAACGCCCAGGTCGCCCTGTACGGCGACGAGCTGGAGCCCGGAGCCCTCGTCGGCGCGTGGATGGTGGAGCGGCGGGTCCACTCCGGCATCACCGCGTCGCTCTATCGCGCCATCCACCTGGACACCCGGACGCCCGCCGCCGTGAAGGTCGTGCGGGCCCACCTCAACCACGTCAGCGAGGTCCTCCTGCGCTTCAGGCAGGAGGCGGACACCCTCCTGGCGCTCGACCATCGCCACATCGTCCGCGTGCTGGAGTACGGGGAGCTGCGAGACGGAAGGCCCTGGCTCGCCATGGAGTGGCTGGAGGGAGAGAGCCTGGACCGGTGGCTCTCCCAGCAAGGCCCCTTCTCGCTCGCCGAGGCCCACACGGTGATGGAGGAGCTGGGGAGCGCGCTCGCGGCGGCACACGGGCAGGGAATCCTGCACCGCGACCTGAAGGCCCAGAACGTGATGTTCCTGCCGCGCCCCGAGGGCTTCACGGTGAAGCTGGTGGACTTCGGCATCGCCAAGGTGGCGCCCCTGTCCGGAGGCACGGCGCTGACCACCGCGGGCGCGGTGCTCGGAACTCCGGTGGCGATGGCGCCGGAGCAGATCCTCGGCCACCCCGTGGACGCGCGCACGGACCTGTACGCGCTGGGCGTGCTGCTCTACCAGTTGCTCGTGGGACGCCCCCCGTTCGACGGCGAGAGCGCGGTGGAGGTCGAGGAGCAACACCTGCACGCGCCTCCGCCCCGCTTGAGCGAACACGTCCGGGTGCCCGCGGCGTTGGAGGCGGTGGTCTCACGCTGTCTGGCCAAGAGGCCCGAGGAGCGTTGGCCGGACGTGACGAGCTTCCTCGCGGCGCTGCGCGCGGCGCTCATCGCATCCTCCGACTCCAACACCTGGGCCTCGGCGCTGTACCTGGACCTGCGCTTCGCGACCTCGGACGTGGACCCGACGGACGAAGCGCTCGACGCGAGGGACGCCGCGCTCGACGCGGGCCGTGAGCTGCTGGAGTCCGAGGGGTGGACCCTGGCGCTGGAGGGAGGCAATGCCCTGCTCGCGTGGCGCGCGCTGTCCGACGAGGCGCCGGCGCGGGCGCTGGAGCAACGGGGTTGTCGGCAGCTCGCCGAGCGGCTCCTCGCGCGTGTCCTGGAGCTCGCGGGGACGGAGCTCGAGACGCGCGTCTATCTGCACGCCGAGCCCGGAGCGCTCTCGATGGATGCGCGAGGCGCGCGGCAGCTCGCGGGGAGTCCCCTGGCCCGGCTCGAGGGTTGGACCACGGGTGGCGTGCCCGGCCAGGTGACCGAGCACGCGGCGCGCTAGCTACGTCCGCAGTCCGCGCTTGCGCAGCAGCCGGTAGAGGTACACGCGGTCCATCTCCGCCGCGGTGGCGGCCTGGGACACCTTGCCGTGGTGAAGCTGCATCAGCGCGTCCAGGTACTCGCGCTCGAAGATCTCGAGCGCCCTGCGACGTGCATCCGCGTAGGGCTGCTTCGGGTCCACCAGGCTCCCCATGACACCCTGGGCGCCCACGGTCTCGGTCTCGGGTGGCAGCGCGTCCTGGAACACGAGGCAGCGCTCCAGGTGGTTGCGCAGCTCGCGTACGTTGCCGGGCCACGCGGCGTGCTGGAGCTGGTTGATGAACTCGGGCGTGTTGAGCGCGGAGACCTGCTCGGGCGCGGCGCCGAAGCCCGCGAGGATGCGCTCGGCGATGGCGGGGATGTCCTCGGGGCGCTCGCGCAGCGAGGGGATGAGGATGCGCACCACCGCGAGGCGGAAGAAGAGGTCCGGCCGGAAGCGGCTCGCGTTCACCTCCGCGCGCAGGTCCCGGTGGGTCGCCGCGATGACCCGCACGTTGACGGGCTGATACGTGTTCGCGCCCAACCGGCGAATCTCGCGCTGCTCCAGCACGCGCAGGAGCTTGGGTTGCAGCTCCGCGGGCAGCTCGCCCACCTCGTCGAGGAAGATGGTGCCGCCGTCGGCCTCCTCGAAGGCGCCGATGCGCCGCTGGAGCGCGCCGGTGAAGGAGCCCTTCTCGTGCCCGAACAGCTCGCTCTCCAGCAGGTTGCCGGGGATGGCGCCGCAGTCGACCGTGAGGAAGGGACCGGCGGCACGCGAGCCCGCGCGGTGGATGGCCAGCGCGGCGCGGCTCTTGCCGGTGCCCGTCTCTCCCTCCAGGAGCACGGTGGCATCACTGGCCGCGGCGCGCTCCATGAGCGCGAAGCTGGCGCGCGCGACGACGGAGGTGCCCACCAGCTCGCCGAAGGCGGTGCGCTCGGAGATCAGCAGCCGGTTGCTCTCCGCGCTGAAGTCGAAGCGAAGGCTGACGCGGCCCAGGCGCAGCACGCTGCCTCCGCGCAGGTAGGCCTCGCGCACGTGGACGCCGTCGAGCACCGTCCCGTTCAGGCTGTCGAGGTCCCGCACCCGGGCGCCATCGCGCTCGATGCGCACCTCGCAGTGGAAGCGCGAGACGGTGGGCTCGTCGATGACGAAGTCGTTGAGCCCGTGCGAGCCGATGGAGAAGGTGTCCGCGTTGGAGTCCTTGTAGACGCCGGGCTGGGGGCCTTCCAGGAGCGTGACCCGGAAGCGGCGGACCGCGCCCGTGAAGCCGGGGCGTCCGGTACCCGTGGGTCGGGTCTGCTGGGCGTCCTCGCCCTTGGAGGGTAAGCGGTCTGCCCCGGGGGGACGCTCGGAGGTACTCATGAGCATCCCACGCTAGCACGGTAGACTGGGGGCCATGGCCTCCCTCCATTTCCTCGGCGCCGCCGGAACCGTGACGGGTTCCAAGTTCCTCCTCGAGCATGACGGGCAGCAGGTGCTCGTGGACTGTGGGCTCTTCCAGGGACAGAAGGAGCTGCGACAGCGCAACTGGCAACCGCTCCCGCTCCCCGCGCGTGAGCTGGACGCCATCGTGCTCACGCACGCGCATATCGACCACACGGGTGGGCTGCCGCGCGTGATTCGCGAGGGCTATGACGGCCCCATCTACGCCACGCCCGGCACCCGGGATTTGACGGCCCTGCTGCTGCCGGACTCGGCGTACCTCCACGAGGAGGAGGCGCGCTACGCGAACAAGGAGGGCTACTCCAAGCACCACCCCGCCCTGCCCCTCTACACGGTCCCGGACGCCGAGCGCGCGGTGAGGATGATCGAGACCTTCGGCTACGAGCGGCCGAAGGAGATCCTCCCGGGCATCACCCTGACCTTCTATCGGGCGGGACACATCCTCGGCTCGGCTGTCTGTGTCTTCGACTTGAAGAGCACGCGCCAGCGCGTGGTCTTCAGTGGGGATCTGGGTCGCTATCAGGCGCCCATCTTGAGGGATCCGCAGAGCGTGGACTCGGCGACGACGCTGGTGGTCGAGAGCACGTATGGGGACCGGCAACACCGCGAGCAGAAGCCGATGGAGGCGCTGCGAGACGCGGTGAAGGGCGCGTTCGACCGTGGGGGCGTGGTGGTGATTCCCGCGTTCGCGGTGGGGCGCACGCAGGAGCTGCTCTTCCACCTGCGCAACCTGGAGGAGGCGAAGCAGATCCCCGTGGTGGATGTGTTCGTGGACTCGCCGATGGCCTGTGACGCGACGCCCGTGTACCTGGCGCACCCCGAGGAGCACGACCTGGTGATGAAGTCGCTGGTGGAGCGTGGGGCGTCACCGTTGGCGACACAGAAGACGCGGTTCGTCACGTCGGCGCAGGAGAGCAAGCGGCTGAACCTGCACGAGGGGCCGGCCATCATCATCTCCGCGTCCGGCATGGCGACGGGAGGCCGCGTGCTGCACCACCTGAAGCACCGCTTGCCGGACCCGCGCAACACGGTGTTGTTCGTGGGCTACCAGTCCGTGGGCTCGCGTGGGCGCAAGCTGCTGGATGGGGAGAAGGAGTGCCGCATCCACGGGCAGGTGGTGCCGGTGGGCGCGGAGATCCGGACGGTGAGCGGGTTCTCCGCGCACGCGGACTGGACGGAGACGATGCGCTGGATGGAGGGGTTCGACTCGCCGCCGCGCCAGACGCTGCTGGTGCACGGCGAGCCGGACGCGCTGGAGGCCCTCCGGCGGCGGGTGCAGTCGAAGGGCTGGAAGGCGTATGTGCCGGGCTACCTGGAGAAGGTGGAGCTGGAGCTGGCGGTCTGACGCTCAAGGCCGCGGCGTGCGGGTCCCCGAGTGGAAGGAGCACCGAACGACGAAGTCCGGTGCGTTCGGGGACTCGGGGGAGACGTGTTCGAGGAACGCGGTCCGCTCGTCTCCGGTCCAGAGGTTCACGAAGTCGCCCATCCACCACTGGGAGAGGGAGCGCGCGGCGCGGGCCACGGAGTCCCGGGACACGGTGGTGAGGGAGCGCTGGGCGTCCATCAGGTCACGCACCAGTCGGGCTGGGAGCATCCAGCACTCGGCGCGAGGGATGGGCGGGACGAGGAAGAGGCAGTAGGCCGAGTCGGTGCGTGACAGCAGGCCATCGACCATTTCACGGCCGAGCCGGAAGTGGGGCAGCCACTGGCCTTCTCCACGCTGCTCCAGCTTCACGACCTGGACGAGCACCGCGCGCTCCGTGTCCACGAAGCCGTCGACCTCGGCGTTCATCATGAACGCCACCTCGGTGCCCGAGGTGCGTGAGTCCGGGACCCGGTCCGACGAGCCTCGTCTGCCTCGGCCGCGCCGCGAGCGCGCAGAGGGGTCTTCGTCGGGGAGACGTGCTTCGGAAGCGGAGGTCTCCGTGGGCGCGACCAGCGGAGGCAGCGGCTCCGCCTGGGCCGTTTCGGCGGCGGCCGAGGGCTCAGCTGCAGAGGCGTCGACCTGTGAGCCGCCGTCAACCACGCCATCAGCGGCCGGCGTGGCGATGACCATGGAGGAGGCGCTCTCGACGACGGCCTCCACCTCCCGCGGGCCCCGTGCATCGGCGGCAGGCACAGACTCCCCGACGGCCAGTCCGACAGAAGGCCCCTCGTTCACCTCCGCGAGCGACGTTTCGTCGGAAGCCTCGACCCGCGACAGCGCCTCCGCCTCCAACAGGCGCGAGACCTCGTCCTCCATCGACAGCGATTCGTCCCCACTCCGCGCGCTCTCATCCTCGGCCATCACGGACTCGACCACGGGAGCCCAGGAGGTCGACATGTCCAACACGCCCACCGGCCCCACCTCGGTGGCCACGGGCGCGGCTGGCGCCCTCCCCCGTCCTCGCCTCGAGGGCTTCGGCGCCTCGACCACCCGCTCCGCGACACGTCGCACCGTCAGCTCGAAATCGAGCGGCGGCGGCTGGCCCTGGGCCAGCAACGAGAACAGGTCCGCCTTCACGCGGCCCAGCTCGCCACTCAGCGCCTCGAGCAGCGAGTCCACCAGCTCCACCGTGTCCTCACGGAACCGCTCCGGATAGCGCGCCGAGAAGTCCGCTTCCACGCGAGACACCGCGCCGAACAGCAGCTCCTCCAGGTCACGGTCCCTGAGCCACGTCCGGCCACTCAGCGGCACCGCACGCGTCACGTGCAGATGCCTCAACGCATCCGTGAGCGACGCCGGAGCCACCGCGCCCGTGGGCGGCGGAGCCTTCGCGCCATCCTTCGCCGTGGCCCCCTGGAACCAGCGCTGCAACGTCCGGACGCGCAGCCGAACCCGGGACGACGGATGGGCCTTGAGCCGCCGGACCTGTCGCCGGTCCGTCTCCGTCCGCGCCAGCGACAGCACCACGAGCTCCGCCTCGGACGACGCCGCGTCCGGCGCACACCACAGGAAGAACTCGATGGCCGCCTTCCGAGGCATGGGCTTGCGAGCAATCCGTTCCGCCACCTCGTCCCGCCACGCCGCCAGCTCGTCCAACCCGGGCCGAGTCTCCGACCCCAGCTTGGGCCACAAGTCCGCGCACTCCTCTGCCAGCCAGCACAGGTGCGCGAAGCCCGTCGCCATCGGCTCCAGCTTCGCCCGCATCCGCTTGCGCCGCTCGAACGCGTCCGACAAGCCCTTGCGCACCGACGCGCGGAACAGCCGCTCCTCGAGCCACACCTGCGTCAGCACCAGCCCCGGCTCACCCTTGCGCAGGTTCGCCTGACAGTGGTCCAGCACGAAGCGCACCGGTCCCAGGTCCGTCAGCGTGTCGAAGTCACTGCCCACCAACGCGCCCAACGCCCCGCGCAGCCCATCCACCGGCGGCGCATCGAAGCGCCCCAGCAGCTCGCACAGGTTCTCCACCACCGCGGGCGCCCCACCCACCTCCAACGTGCGCGCCAGCAACACCCCCGCGCGGGCACACCACTCCGGCTCCTTGCGCCCGTTCGGGTAGCACGCCAGGAACCCGCGCATCGCCCCGCGTCCATCCGGAGACGTCGCAAGCGCGAACAGCCGCTCGGCCAGCACCTCCGAGGCCTCCTGCCACGGAATCCGTGAGGCCCGCGTTCGGATGTAGTCCGCCAGCTTGTCGCGCCCTGCCTCCGCCGTCGCCGGCAGCAGCATGCGCAGCTGCTCCAGCATCCCGATGGCCTTGTTCCCCGAAGCCATCACCCGCTTGAGGTCCACCTCCACCGAGTCGAGGAAGCGAAGTGCATGCCCGTCATACGTACACGGCACGTTCCCCACCAGCGACAGCAGCGAGTCCGGGTGACGCTTCAGGTACCGCGTGAGCACCGTCGACAGCGCGGCCTCGCTCTCACGAAGCACCCGCGCCGCGACCTCCGGCTCACCCGTGCCCCGCAGGATCTCCAGCATCGCGCCCTGCCGCGACAACAACCGCTCCAGCAAGCCCGCCGGCGGCGCCGCATAGGGCCACAGAAGCTCACTGCACGAGCCCACCAGGAACAACAGCTCGCCGAGCCCGCGCTCTCCCCGGGCCAGCCGCTCCCAGGCGGCGAGCTGCGCCAGCGTCCGCTCCTCCAGCGACGCCCCGCGCACCCAATCGGCGAAGGACGTGCTCCAGCGCGCGGACGCCTCCACCGCCTCCGTGGCGGGAGTGCTCGCGACTTCCTCGTAGAGCGGCCGGAGCGACTCCGGCCACGCGGCTTCACCGGGCGGGTGCATGCGCGCTCACGGACCTCATGAAGTCGAACCCTCGACGAGGGAAGGCGCCTCGACCGACGGCGCCACGGTGATGACCACGGACTTCGAGGCCGGCGTGCGGCTCTTCTCCGCGAAGCTGTCCACCGGCACCAGCACGTTCGTCTCCGGGAAGTACGTCGCCGCGCACCGCCGGGGGATGTTGTACGGCACCACCACGAATCGCCTCGCCACCCGCGTCTCGCCCCGGAAGTGGCTCGTCAGGTCCACCACCTGGCCCTCGGTGAGCCCGCGCTCCTGGATGTCCTTGGGATGCATCAACACCACGCGCCGCCCACCCTTGATGCCACGGTAGCGGTCATCCAATCCATACACCGTGGTGTTGAACTGGTCATGCGTGCGCAGCGTCATCATCATCAACTGCCCGGGCTCCAACTCCTCGCCCGGCATGGTGTGCACCGTGAAGTGCGCCTTCCCACTCGCCGTGGTGAAGCGCCCTTCCCGAGGCCCGTTCGGCAGGTAGAACCCGCCCGGCTCCTGGACGCGCCGATTGAAGTCGGCGAACCCCGGGATGACCCGGGCAATCACGTCTCGCACCCGAGCGTAGTCCTCCACCCATGACATCCACGGCACCTTCGAGCGCGAGCCCAACACCGCCGTGGCCAGCCGCGCGACGATCACCGGCTCGCTGAGCAGGTGCTCGGACGCCGGGGCCACCGCGCCGCGCGTGGCGTGCACCACGCCCATCGAGTTCTCCACCGTCACGAACTGAGGCCCACCCGCCTGCACATCGCGCTCCGTCCTTCCCAGGCACGGGAGGATGAGGGCGCGCCGCCCGTGGACCAGGTGCGCGCGGTTGAGCTTGGTGGACACATGCACCGTGAGCCGCGTGCGCCGCAGGGCCCGCGCGGTGAACTCCGTGTCCGGCGTGGCCGACAGGAAGTTGCCCCCGAGCGCGAAGAACACCCGCACCTGTCCCTCGTGCATGCCGTGGAGCGTGTCCACCACGTCCTTGCCATGGTGCCGAGGAGGCTCGAAGTCGAGCTCCCGCGCGAGCGCGTCCAGGAACTCGGGCTTCGGCCGCTCCCAGATGCCCATGGTGCGGTCGCCCTGCACGTTGCTGTGCCCGCGCACCGGACACAGGCCCGCGCCCGGCTTGCCAATGCTGCCGCGCAGGAGCGCCAGGTTGACGATCTCCTGGATGTTGGCCACCGCGTTGCGGTGCTGCGTCAGGCCCATGGCCCAGCAGAAGATGATGCGCTCGGAGCGGGCCAGCAGCTCCGCGGCCGCTTGAATCTGCGGTCGCGGCACCCCGCTGCGCGCCACCACGTCGTCCCAGCTCACCGCGCTCACGTTGCGCGCGTACGCGTCGAACCCGAGCGTCTTGTCCTCGATGAACCCGCGCGCCACCACCGTGCCGGGCCGCTCGGCCTCCATCTCCAGCAGCGCCTTGCCCAACCCCTGCAGCAGCGCCACGTCCCCGTTGATGCGCACCTGGAGGAACTGGCTGTTGAGCGCCGTTCCCGGGCCCAACAACTGGAACACCTCCTGCGGATGCCGGAAGCGATTGAGCCCCGCCTCGGGCAGCGGGTTGATGCTGACGATTTCGCAGCCCCGGCGCGCCGCGGCCTGGAGCGTGGAGAGCATGCGCGGATGGTTGGTGCCTGGGTTCTGGCCGATGACGAAGACGGCCTGCGCCTGCTCGAAGTCCTCCAGCGTGACGGTGCCCTTGCCGATGCCAATCGTCTCGCCGAGCCCCGTGCCGCTGGACTCGTGACACATGTTCGAGCAGTCCGGCAGGTTGTTCGTTCCGAACTGCCGCACGAACAGCTGGTACAGGAACGCCGCTTCGTTGCTCGTGCGCCCGGAGGTGTAGAAGCACGCCGCGTCGGGCGACTCCAGCGCGTTGAGCTCCTCCGCCACGAGCGCGAAGGCCTCGTCCCAGGAGATGGGCGTGTAGTGCGTGGCGTCCTCGCGCAGCACCATGGGGTGCGTCAGCCGCCCCTGCTTGCCCAGCCAGTGGTCCGACTGCGCGCACAGCTCCGCGACGCTCCACTGCCGGAAGAAGTCGGGCGTCACGCGCTCCTTCGTGCCCTCCTCCGCCACCGCCTTCGCGCCGTTCTCGCAGAACTCCGCCACCGAGCGATGCCCCGGGTCCGGCCACGCGCAGCCCGGACAGTCGAAGCCGTCCTTCTGATTCACCTTGTGCAGGAGGAACGTGCCGCGCACCGGGCCCATCTCGCCCCACGCGTGCTTCATCGAGGAGACGATGGCGGGCACGCCACCCGCCACGGTGGGAGGGAGACTGACCAGGGGAGGCCTCGGCTCGTCGGGCGGTTGGACCGGTGGCAGGGGCCGGGCCAGCGCCGCGCCCTGCCCACTCCGGGTGTCCTCGTCGTCCCGCTGTGTCTCGGCCATGCCCGCCCTCTCCTGGTGCCCTCCGGACGACCGTCCGCTCGTGGCGCGCGCGACTCTACCGCTCCCGGGCCTCGCGGTAACGCCTGCTCGAAGCCCGTCGGGCCCCCGCTCCCCGCCCGGCCCACGCCCGGACGACCGACGAGGCGAGGCGGCGTTGCCGGGAACGCTCGCGGTCAAAACCCTCTGGAGGACAGGACCCCACGCGCGAGCCGGAATCCAAGGAGGCGGATGACATGAGTGGAAGGCGCCATGATGACCCCGACCGACGGGGCAAAGAGCGACACGGCCGCGGAGAGCACGAAGGCAGACGCCACCCGCGCAGCGAACACGAGGGCCCGCCTGCCTGGCGCGCCGGGGACCCGGGCCACCACCGGGGCCCGCCCCGTCACGAGCACCCTGAGCACCATGCTCGTCCGGGCCGCGACTCCCACCGCTCTGACTGGGACGCCCGGCGCGACTTCGAGCACCCCTCCCGGGACCTCGACCGCGACCGGGACTACCGCACGCTCCGAGGCGACCGGGACTCGCTCGACTATGAAATCGACCGGGACTTCGGCGACGCGGCCAGGGCGCTGGACCGGGCCCACGAGTATGGCCGGGACTTCGACCGCGACCGAGAGATGGACCGCCGCGCCCGGCACTTCGACCCGGAGCGGATTGCCCGACGACCGGGCTACAGCCCGAGCGGCACCTTCCGCGCGCTCGACGAGGATGCGCCACGACGCCACGGCCCGCCCGACGACCGGGGCGGCGCGCACCGGGCCTCCTGGAGAGACGCGCCCTCGGACTCGCTCCGTCGCGGGGACGTGAGCCCGAGCCACTCGCGCCACGGCCCGCCCGACGACAGGGGCGGCGCGCACCGGGGCCGCTGGAGGGATGCGCCTTCGGACTCGCTCCGTCGCGGGGACGTGGGGCCGGGCCACTCGCGCCAGGGGCGACGCGGCGCGGATACCTGGGATGAACCCGAGGCGTGGATGGACGAACTCCGGGAGCTGCGCCCTCGCGAGCGGCCCGCCGAGGCGGATGTGCGGCTGGGCGGCACCCAGCCCTCGGGACACGGACCGGGCGTGGAGAACATGGCGCCGCCCCGGGTGGGGTTCTCCACCAGCGCGACGCGCGCGGATGACCACGACCTGGGCCATGGTGGCTACGCCGGAGGCCCCATCCGCCCCCGCGCGCCCCAGGGACGCGGGCCCCGCGGCTACCAGCGAGGCGATGACCGCATCCGCGCCGACATCTGCGACCGGCTGATGCAGGAGTGGATGGACGCCTCGGACGTGGGGGTGCAGGTGCAGGACGGCGTGGTGACGCTCGCCGGGAGCGTGCGCAGCCGCGACGAGAAGCGCGCCATCGAGGACGTCACCGAGTCGGTGCTCGGCGTGAAGGAGGTCCTCAACCACCTGCGCCTCCACCGGAGCGAGGGCGTGGCGCGGCCTCCCACCTCCCAGGCGCCGCTCCCGGTGCCGGACGACGACGGCTCGCTGCACTCCTGAAGCGGGCTTCGGCCCCGCGCGTCATGGACGGAGCGTGCCCGTCCCCACCTCGGGGACGGGGCGCGCCCCAAGCCTCCAGCGGACACTGCGCGCGAAGGCCCCCACGGTGCTACCCCCGCGCTCCACGGGTTCGGGTAGTGTGCCGGGCCTTTCCGTCAGCCATTCCTCAGGAGTCCGTTCATGTCCCGCGTCATCCGCGCCCCCCGTGGTTCCACCCTCTCGTGCAAGGGTTGGGTCCAGGAGGCCGCGCTCCGGATGTTGATGAACAACCTCGACCCGGAGGTCGCCGAGAATCCCGCGGACCTCGTCGTCTACGGCGGCACCGGCAAGGCCGCTCGCGACTGGCCCTCCTTCGACCGCATCGTCTCCAGCCTCCAGGGCCTCGCCGACGACGAGACGCTGCTCGTCCAGTCCGGCAAGCCCGTGGGCGTCTTCCGCACGCACCCCGACGCGCCGCGCGTGCTCATCGCCAACTCCAACCTCGTGGGCCGCTGGGCCAACTGGGAGCACTTCCACGAGCTGGAGAAGAAGGGCCTGATGATGTACGGCCAGATGACGGCCGGCTCGTGGATCTACATCGGCACCCAGGGCATCCTCCAGGGCACCTACGAGACGTTCGCCGCCGCCGGCCGCTTCCACTTCGGCACCGACGACCTCTCCGGCCGCCTCATCCTCTCCGGCGGCCTGGGCGGCATGGGCGGCGCGCAGCCGCTCGCGGCCACCATGAACAACGCCGTGTTCCTGGGCGTGGAGATCGACCCGTGGCGCGCCCAGCGCCGCGTGGAGACGCGCTACCTGGACGTCGTCGCCAAGGACCTCGACGAGGCGCTGGCGATGGTGAAGGAGGCTCAAGCCAAGCGCGTGGGCCGCTCCATCGGCGTCATCGGCAACGCGGCCTCGGTGTTCCGCGAGCTGTACCGCCGCGGCATCAAACCGGACCTCGTCACGGACCAGACCAGCGCGCATGACCCGCTCAACGGCTACATCCCCACGGACCTGTCGCTGGAGGCCGCGGCCGAGCTGCGCAAGAGAGACCCGGAGGGCTACGTGCGCCGCGCGCGCGAGTCCATGATTGAACACGTGGAGGCGATGAACGACTTCCAGGCCGCCGGCTGCCACGTGTTCGACTACGGCAACAACCTGCGCGGCCAGGCGCAGCTGGGCGGCATGGAGAACGCGTTCGAGTTCCCCGGCTTCGTGCCCGCGTACATCCGCCCGCTGTTCTGCGAGGGCATGGGCCCGTTCCGCTGGGTGGCGCTGTCCGGAGACCCCGAGGACATCCGCGTCACGGACCGCGTGGTGCGCGAGCTGTTCCCGCAGAAGGCCTCGCTGCAGCGCTGGCTGAACATGGCGGAGGAGCGCGTGGCGTTCCAGGGCCTGCCCGCGCGCATCTGCTGGCTGGGCTACGGCGAGCGCGCCAAGGCGGGCCTCGCGTTCAACGAGCTGGTGCGCACGGGCAAGGTGAAGGCGCCCATCGTCATCGGACGCGACCATCTGGACTGCGGCTCGGTGGCGTCGCCCAACCGCGAGACGGAGGCGATGAAGGACGGCACGGACGCGGTGGCGGACTGGCCCATCCTCAACGCGCTGGTGAACGCGGTGAATGGCGCGTCGTGGGTGTCCTTCCACCACGGCGGCGGCGTGGGCATGGGCTACTCGCTGCACGCCGGTCAGGTCATCGTCGCGGACGGGACCGCCGAGGCCGCGCGCCGCATCGAGCGCGTGCTCACCAGCGACCCCGGCATGGGCGTGCTGCGCCACGCGGACGCGGGCTACCCCGAGGCCATCGAGGTGGCCAAGGAGCGGGGCGTGAAGATTCCGGGCATCACCGTGTAGCCTTGTGCCTCGCCATGGCCCACCCCGCGCGCCCGAGCCTGACGCTGTTGCTCGCCCTTGCTCTCGGAGCGCTCGCGGGGTGTGCGCCCTCCGCCGTCGGCCCCATGGTGATGCGCCTGGGGCCCGGCTCGGCCCAGCAGCGGATGCTCCAGGCCGGTATCCGCACCGGCCCCCGGCTCAGCGCGCCCATCGCGGGGACGGTGCCCTCCGTCGGCACCGATGACCGCTTCCGCGGCGACGACGCGAGCTTCTCCACCCAGCAGTGGGGGCTCGCCTTCGACGCCGCGATGACGTGGCCGCTCACCGAGCGGCTGCACCTGCACACGGGCCTGCAGGGCGAGATGTTCCTGCCGCTGCCCGTGCCCGGCTACGGCGTCTACGCGGGCATGTCCTATTACCTCGGCTCCGAGCAGCTGGGACTCGCGCCCTCGCTCGCGGTGCGCGGGGCGTCCGACTTCGGCATCTCCTCGAGCAAGGGCGGACCGGGCAGCATGGCGGGCGCGGAGGCGACATGTGCCCTGAGCTTCTCGCCGGAGCCCGGGGTGTCGGTGGGCCTGGTCCCCTTCGTCGCCGTGCACACGCTGTCGTCGCATGGCGTGAGCAACGGCTCGCTGTACTACGGCGGTGTCGTCGCCGCGCGCTTCACGTGGGGATGGCTGGACACCCTGGAGCTGTCGGGGGGCTTCGGTCGCGCGCGGGTCGGAGACAGCACCAGTTGGAACGTTCCCATCGTGGGTGTGCGTGGAGGTCGTTGACGTCATGGATGCGCTGGACTTGCTGGTCCGAAACACGTCCGAGGTCCTCACCCTGGAGGGCACGCACCGCGAGCCCGCCGAGGCCGCCCTCACCTCGCGTCCCCACGCCTGCGTGGGCATCCGCGCCGGTCGCATCGCGTACGTGGGCGCGGAGGCCACGCTGCCGCCGGGCAGCGTGGGAACGGGCACGGAGGTGCTCGACGCGAAGGGCGGCTTCGTGGGCCCCGCCTTCGTGGACCCGCACACACACCTGGTCTTCGCCGGCGAGCGCTCCGCGGAGTTCGACCTGCGCAACCAGGGCGCCACGTACCTTGAAATCGCCAAGGCCGGCGGCGGCATCGTCAGCACCGTGCGCGCCACGCGCGCGGCCAGCGAGGAGGAGCTGGTGCGGCTGGCGCTGCCCCGCGTGCAGCGGCTGCTCGCGCAGGGCGTGACGGTGGCGGAGGTGAAGAGCGGCTACGGGCTCGACGTGGAGACCGAGCTGAAGATGCTGCGCGTGGTGCGCAGGCTCAACACGATGACGCCCGTGGAGCTGGTGCCCACGCTGCTGTGCGCGCACGCCATCCCCGCGGAGTACCGCGAGCGCCGCGAGGACTACGTCCGCCTCTGCATCGACGAAATCCTGCCCGCCGTCGCCCAAGAGAGCCTGGCGCGCTTCTGCGACGTCTTCGTCGAGGACAGCGCCTTCACCGTCGACGAGGCCCGCCGCATCCTCACCGCCGGCCGCGAGCTGGGGATGCAGCCGCGCCTCCACGCCGACCAGCTCACCGCCTTCGGCGCCTCCGAGCTCGCCGCCGAGCTGGGCGCCGCCACCGCCGACCACCTGGAGCAGGTCACCGACGCCGGCCTGCGCGCGCTCGCCGCCGCCAACGTCACCGCGGTGCTCGTGCCCACCTCCACCCTCTTCCTGCGCATGCGCCCCTACGCGCCGGGACGTCGCATCCGCGACGCGGGCCTCAATGTCGCTTTGGGCACCAACGTCAACCCGGGCTCCGCCATGAGCGAAAACACGGCGTTGGCGCTGGGGCTCGCGTGTCTGGAGAACGGCCTCAGTGCCGCGGAGGCGTACTGGGCCGCGACCCGTGGCGCCGCGTTGTCATTGGGACTGCAACGACAAGGGCGGTTGGCCGTGGGTGATGCAGGCGACCTGGTGTTGTTCAGTTGTGCGTCTTTCCGCCATCTGCCCTACCATTTAGGAATAGGGCACGCGCGCACGGTGGTGAAAGCCGGGCGTGTGGTCGTCCAGCAGGAGCTGAATTCCTGCGGGTGAAGCGACGTCGACTGGTGACACGTGCGTCGCACGGGAGTGCAGGAGAACTTCCCGTCGGGGCCGGCCGTTATAAGTACCAACTGCAGCCATGTGCCGACTTTTTGGATTCAGATCGTCAGTCCCTTCCGCGGTCCACCCCTCGCTGGTGACGCAGAAGAACTCGCTCCTCATCCAGTCACGCGAGCACAAGGATGGATGGGGAATCGCCGCCTACGGCGCCGAAGCGGCGCCTGTCGTGGCCCACGGTGTGGGGCCCGCGCACAGTGACCCCGACTTCGAGCGCGTCAGCAGCCGTGTGTCCTCACACACGGTGGTGGCGCACATCCGTCTGGCGTCGGTGGGCGCGGTGGAGCTGCGCAACTCCCACCCCTTCCACCACGGCCGCTGGACGTTCGTCCACAATGGGACGTTGAGGGACTTCGCCCGGCACCGCGCCGCGGTGGAGGAGCTCATCTGTCCGACACTGCGCGTGGGCATCCGGGGCACCACGGACAGCGAGCGGTGCTTCTACCTCTTCCTCACCCGCCTGGCGGCCAGGCATCCCATCGTCGGCTCGGTCCCCGTCGAGGACGTCGCGCGGGCGCTCGCGGAGACGATGGGGCTGGTGGCGGCCATCACGGATGACTCGCAGGCGCAGCAGCGCTCCGCGATGAACTTCCTCGTCACCAACGGCGAGGTGATGGTGGCCTCGCGGCGCAACCGGACGCTCTTCGTCTCCGTGGGCGGCGCGCGGTGCGAGCTGGGCGGCCTGCCCGTCGCGGGCACGCGGCTTGAGCAGCTCATCGTCTCCAGCGAGGCGCTGTGCGGCGGGCCGCACTGGGCGCCGGTCCAGGAGGAGGACGTCATCGGCGTGGACGCCGGGCTCGTCTTCCACCGCTGGCGGGTGCCGGAGCTCGCGGGCGACGTCGTCCCGCCGCCCACGCCGGGCCCCAGCCAGCACGCCGCCTGACGTCAGGGCAGCCAGGACGTCAGCAGCGCCGAGGCCCGGGCCCCGAAGGCCTGGGCCTCCAGGGTGCGCGAGTCCTCGCCCGCGTGGGCCAGCGTGACGCGCAGGTGCTCGCGAGGCGCGGCCTCCGGCACCCGGTCCAACCACTCCACCAGCACCGCGCCCTCGCCGCCCACCAGGTCCATGAAGCCGGTGGCGTAGAGGTCGTCGTAGCCCGTCAGGCGGTACAGGTCCGCGTGGTACAGCGGGATGCGGCCGGAGTACGGGTACACAATCGCGAAGGTGGGGCTGGCCACCTCGGAGCGAGGCACGCGCGCGCCCTCGGCCACGCCGCGCACCAGGTGCGTCTTGCCCGCGCCCAAATCGCCAATCAGGCCCACGAAGTCCCCCGGCTCGAGCAGCTCGCCCAGCCGGACTCCGAGCCGATGGGTCTCCTCGGGCGAGGCCAGCGTCACGCGCCGCTCCACCGTGTTGGACTCGCTCATCGCCGCACCTCGCTCGACAGCACCGTGTCGCTCATCGCTCCCACCGCAGCCACACCTCGCAGAGCCCCTGCTCGATGAGGTCCCCCGCCACCAGTCCCAGCTGCCCGCGTCGCGCCGCCGCCAGGTCTCCGGCGAGGCCATGCGTGTAGACCGCCGTCCAGATGGCGTCGGGCAGCGGGAAGGCCTGCGCCAGGAGCGCGCCGCACACGCCGGACAACACATCCCCGGAGCCACCCGTGGCCATGCCCGGGTTGCCCGTGGTGTTGATGAACACCCGGCCATCCGCGTGCGCGGTGAGCGTGCGGTCCCCCTTGAGCACCACCGTCGCGTTGAGCCCGGCCGCCAGTCGACCCACGAGGTCCAACCGGTGTGACTGGACCTCCTTGGTGGACCTGCCCGTCAGGCGCGCCATCTCGCCCGGGTGGGGCGTGAGCACGACGGGCCCCTTGGCGCGGCGGAGCACGGAGAGGTCCTCCGCCACCGCGTTGAGCGCGTCCGCGTCCAGCACCGCGGGCAGCTCCACGCGCGAGAGCAGCTCGCCGATGAGCCGGCCCGTCTCGGGGCCCCGGGGGATGCCCGGACCCATCACGAGCGCGTCCTTGCCCTCGGCCGCCGCGAGCAGCGCGTCCAGATCCCCCAGCCCCAGCGGGCCCGAGCCGTCCAGGGGGATGCCCATGATTTCGGCGGAGTGCGACTGCACGGACTCCAGCGCGTCGCTTCGCGTGGCCACCGTGACCAGCCCCGCGCCGGAGCGCAGCGCCGCCTTCGCGACCAGCGCCGCGGCGCCCGTCTTCCCCCGGCTGCCGGCGACCACCAGCACGTGCCCGTAGGTGCCCTTGTGCGTGTCCGCCTTGCGCGCGGGCAGCGTGCGGCGCGCGTCGGCCTCCTCCACCACGAACAGCTCGGCGCCGGTGATGTCGCGCGACGCCGCGCCCCCCATGCCGATGTCCACGCGGTGCACGCGGCCACACAGCGAGGCCCCGGGCTCCAGGACCTGGCCCGGCTTGAGGAAGCCGAAGGCCACCGTCGCGTCCGCCTCCACGCAGGGAGAGAAGGGCTCGCCCGTGTCGCTCCGCAGACCGGACGGCACGTCCGCGGCCACCACCTTCGCGCCCGCGCGTCGCCACCGGTGGATGGCGGAGATGGCCTCCGCGAACGCGCCCGCCGGCGCCCGGCTCAGCCCCGTGCCGAACAGCGCGTCCACCACCACGTCGCCCGTGGAGGGAGGCTCCACCGACTCCAGCGCGAGCGCCGAACCACCGAAGCCCCGCAGCGCCTCCAGGTTGCGCTTCGCCTCGGGCGTCAGCTTCGCGGTGTCGCCCACGAGCGTCACCGAGACGCGCGCGCCGCCCTCGAGGAGGAAGCGCGCCGCGACCAGCCCGTCGCCGCCGTTGTTGCCCGGTCCACACACCACCACGAAGCGGCCATCAGGCCCCGCGAGCTTGCGCGCCACCTCCGCCAGCCCCCGCCCCGCGTTCTCCATCAGCAGCGCGGAGGGCATGCCGTGGCGCTGCTCGGCGGCCTCTTCGGCCTGACGCATCTGGGCGGCGGTGAGGACGCGCAGCATGGCTTCACTCCCCTTTCGACTGCAGCACCACCGTGGCGGCGGCCACGTCGGCGTCGTGGGTCAACGCGAGGAAGGCCTCCAGCCCCCGGGCCTCCATCACCTCGAGCGCCACGCCGGACAGGCCGAAGTACGGCGCGCCGCCGTCGCGACGCACCTCCATGTCCTTCCAGCGGATGCCCGGCGGCGCGCCCAGGGCCTTCACCAGCGCCTCCTTGGCCGCGAAGCGCGCGGCGTAGGCGCTGGCCGCGTCGTGACGCTGGCCACACAGGGCGCGCTCGTGTTCGGTGTAGACGCGGTTCAGGAACGGCTCCGCGCGAGGCCCGTCCAGGATGCGCTGGATGCGGGAGATGGAGCAGATGTCCAGACCCAGGCCCCGGATTCCCATGGCGCGCTATCCCGGGTTGCGCATCAGGTCGAGCATCTCCCGGACCGCCCGGTCGAAGCCCACCAGCACCGCGCGCGCGACGATGGCGTGGCCGATGTTCAGCTCGTCGATCTCCGCGATGCGGGCGATGGGCTGCACGTTGTCGTAGTTGAGCCCGTGGCCCGCGGCCACGCCCAGGCCCAGCTTGGTGCCCGCCTTCGCCGCGTCGACGATGCGCGCCAGCTCCCGCGCGCGCTCCTTCTCGTTGCGCGCCTCGCAGTAGCGGCCCGTGTGCAATTCAATCCGGTCCGCGTTCACCTTGTGCGACGCGCGCACCTGGTCCAGGTCCGGGTCGATGAACAGCGAGACGGTGATTTCGCCGTCCTTGAGGTTCTTGATGATCTTCGCGACGTGCTCGCGCTGGCCGGCGACCTCGAGCCCACCCTCGGTGGTGAGCTCCTCGCGGCGCTCGGGCACCAGCGTCACCACGTCCGGCTTGTGCTCGTAGGCGATCTTCACCATCTCCGGGGTGGCCGCCATCTCCAGATTGAGCAGCGTCTGCGTCGTCTCACGCAGGATGCGCAGGTCGCGGTCCTGGATGTGGCGGCGGTCCTCGCGCAGGTGGATGGTGATCTGCTGCGCGCCGGCCAGCTCCGCCAGCGCGGCCGCCGTCACCGGATCCGGATACGTGGTGCGCCGCGCCTGCCGCAGCGTCGCCACATGGTCCACGTTGACACCCAGTCGCTGTCCCATCGACCGCACCTCGCTTGACGCGCGGTGCCGGGATTGTCGGGGGCCCCGGCACGCGCTGGCCCCTCTAATCGCGGCCAGCGTCCGGAAGTCAACCGTCGTGAACGACGACTAGCGGTTGAGCGCCTTCGCCAGGGCGTCGGCGATGTCCTTCGCGTAGGCCTCGTTGCGAGCGGCGTCCTCGCCCTCCACCAGCACGCGCGCCTTGGGCTCGGTGCCGGAGAAGCGCACCAGCACGCGGCCGGAGTTGCCGAGCTTCTGCTCCACGGACTTGATGATCTTCATCACGTCCGGCAGCTCGCCCAGTTCCTTCTTCTGCTTCACCACCACGTTGACCAGCGTCTGGGGCACCGGCTCGAAGATGGAGGCCAGCTCGCTCAGGGGCTTGCCCGCGCGGCACATCACCGCGAGCAGCTGGAGCGCCGCCAGCGTGCCGTCCCCCGTCGTGGTGTGGTCCAGGAAGATGAGGTGGCCGCTCTGCTCGCCGCCCAGGTTGTAGCCGTTCTTGCGCATCTCCTCGACGACGTACCGGTCCCCCACGCGCGTGCGAGCCACCTTCACGCCCCAGCGCGCCACCGCGCGCTCCAGGCCGACGTTGCTCATCACCGTGGAGACCAGCACCTTCTTCTTGAGCTGCTTTCGGGCCACCAGCTCGCCGGTGCAGATGGCCATGATGGCGTCGCCATCCACGACCTTGCCCTTCTCGTCCACGACGATGAGGCGGTCGGCGTCACCGTCCAGCGCGATGCCCAGGTGGGCGCCGTGCTTGAGCACCGTGCGCGCCAGGTTCTCCGGGTACAGCGCGCCGCACTTGTGGTTGATGTTCTTGCCGTCCGGCGAGACGCCCAGCGTGATGACCTTCGCGCCCAGCTCCTCCAGCACCGCGGGCGCCGTCTTGTAGGCCGCGCCGTTGGCGCAGTCGACGACGATGGTCATCCCCTCGAGCGTCAGCTCGCGCGGGAAGGTCGCCTTGAGGAACACGATGTAGCGGCCCCGCGCGTCCTCCATGCGGAACGCGCGGCCAATCTTCGTCGCCGTGGGACGGATGGAGTCGATGGCGCCCGTGGACAGCAGCTCTTCAATCTTGCCTTCCGTCTCGTCCGGCAGCTTGAAGCCGTCGCGCCAGAAGAACTTGATGCCGTTGTCCTCGTACGGGTTGTGGGACGCGGAGATGACCGCGCCCGCGTCCGCGCGCATGGACGTGGTGATGTTGGAGATGCCCGGCGTCGGCAGCGGACCGACCAGCTCCACGTCGACGCCCATGGACGTCAGGCCCGCGGCCAGCGCCTGCTCGAGCATGTAGCCCGACAGTCGCGTGTCCTTGCCCACGATGACGCGGTGGCGGTGCGGTCCATTGCGGATGAGGTACGCGAGCGCCCGCCCGAGCTGCATCGCGACTTCCGCTGTCATCGGGTAGACGTTCGCCTTTCCGCGAACCCCGTCCGTGCCGAACAGCTTCTGCGACGCGCGCTCCTCCTTGGGAGGCATGTTCATCCTGTACGCCATGGCTTTCCGCTCCACCTTTCCCACGCCGGGCCTTCGCCGGTCGCTCGACGTCGGGGCTTATACCCCGCCCA
The DNA here is from genome assembly GCF_059738865.1 of Myxococcus sp. MH1. Lineage (NCBI taxonomy): Bacteria > Pseudomonadati > Myxococcota > Myxococcia > Myxococcales > Myxococcaceae > Myxococcus > Myxococcus sp. MH1. Next base: position 6,703,650 of record NZ_AP026947.1, read on the forward strand.
CCGCCGGGGCTCGAAGGTAGGGCCCCGATGCTCCCCCGGCAACGGCCCGGGCTTGCAGGCTGTATCACCGTTGAAGGTCAGTGCGAAAACGATACCAGCCCCCGCCCCACGCCTACACGCGGCTCCACCGCCGCCGTGTGGCGCGCGGCCCACGCCGGCTCAGCGTCCGAGCAGGGTCCCTCCGTCGCGCGCCACGCGAATCGCATCCGCCACCAGGAGCGCGTCGCGAGCCTCCGCCACGTCGTGCACCCGGACGACGTCCGCGCCGCCCAGCACCGCCATCGCCGCCACGGAGCCCAGCGTCGCCGCCAGACGCTCGCCCGCCGGCTTGCCACCCGTCAGGGCGCCGAGGAAGCCCTTGCGGCTGGTGCCCACCAGCAGGGGCAGCCCGAGCACGCGCAGCTCCCCCAGCCGTCGCAGCAGGTAGAGGTTGTGGTCGAACGTCTTGCCGAAGCCGATGCCCGGGTCCAGCAGGATGCGCTCGCGCGGCACCCCCGCGGCCGCCGCCACGGCGGAGGAGTCCTCCAGGTACGTCAGCACCTCGTCCACCAGGTCCTCGTACGACGGCGCCTGCTGCATCGTGCTGGGGGTCCCCTGGATGTGCATCAGACAACAGGCGGCGCCGAACTCCGCCACCACGCGGGGCAGCTCCAGGTCCGTGCGGAAGCCGGTGATGTCGTTGATGAGGTGCGCGCCCGCCTGGAGCACCTCGCGCGCCACGGCCGACTTGGTGGTGTCCACCGACAGGGGCACGGCGGTGCGGGCCCGCAGGCCCTCGATGACCGGCAGCACCCGGGCCACCTCCTCCTCGGCCAGGACGGCCCGTGAGCCGGGGCGCGTGGACTCACCGCCGATGTCCAGGAGGTCCGCGCCCGCCTCCGCCAGCGCGAGCCCGTGGGCGATGGCCGCGTCGACGTCCTGGTAGCGCCCCCCATCGGAGAAGCTGTCCGGCGTCACGTTGACCACGCCCATGACGTAGGTGCGCGAGCCCCACTCGAAGGTGCGCTCGCCGAGCACCAGCGGTGTCGGCGCCACGTGTGCCCCCAGCACCCGCTCCAGCGCGCCCGCCAGCGCGATGAACTCGCCCCCTTCGGCGCGGGCGAGCGCGATGAGCCGCTCGACCTGCTCACGGCGTCCGGACAACAGGCCCGAGCCAGCGCGGGTGCGAACATCACCCGAGACCCACGAAGGGAACTCCTCGCGCCCCGGCGCGTTCGAACGCTCCGCCAGGCCCTGCAGGAACTGGCCGACGTCCTTCGAGACGCCGGTGAGCAGCCACTGGCCATGCGGCACCTTCTCCAACAGGTACTCGCGCGCGGGCGTGGGCAGCCCCATGCGACGCAAGGCCAGCGTCAGGTCCTCCGGACGGTCGACGCTGATGGGGCGGGCGCGAAGCATGGGCGAGGACTCCTGCGAGGGACGTGGCGTCCACCCTACCCCCTTGGCGCCGCCCGCCTCCCCACAAACGAAAAGGCCCTCCCCGGGGTGGGAAGGGCCTTCGTTCAGCGCCGCGTGGCGGCCGCTGGAGCTACGCCTTGTTCGGCTCCATCTTCGGCAGGCCCTCGAGCGCGTCGAGGATCTTCCGCTTGTCCTTCTTCTCCGTCGCCTTCGGCGGAGCGTTCACCCGCGGGGGCGGACGCTCACGGGTGAGCTGGCCACCCTGCAGGAGGATGTTCACGTCCTCGGCGTCGAGCGTCTCGTACTCCACCAGGGCGTCGGAGACGCGCTTGAGCGCCTCCAGGTTCTCCGTCAGGAGGCTGCGACCCTTCTCGTAGCAGCCGACGACGATGCCGCGCACCTCGGCGTCGATCTGCCGCGCCGTGTCCTCGGAGTAGTCCTTGGACGAGTTGAAGTCGCGGCCCAGGAACACCTCACCGTCGCTCTTGCCGAACGCCAGGGGCCCCAGCTTCTCGCTCATGCCCCAGCGGCACACCATGGCGCGCGCCGTCTCCGTCGCCCGCTCGATGTCGTTCGCCGCGCCGCTGCTCATCTCGTTGAAGAGCAGCTCCTCGGCGATACGGCCACCCATGGCCATGGAGATCTGGTCCAGCATCTGCTTCTTGTAGCCGTTGACCTTGTCCTCGGTCGGCAGGCTCCACGTGACGCCGAGCGCCTGTCCACGCGGGATGATGGTGACCTTATGGAGCGGGTCGCACCCCGGCAGCAGCTTGGCGAGCAGCGCGTGCCCCGCCTCGTGCACCGCGGTGTTCTTCTTCTCCTTCTCGGTCATGATCATCGAGCGCCGCTCGGGGCCCATGAAGACCTTGTCCTTGGCGGCCTCGAAGTCGCTCAGGTCCACGCGCTCCTTGTTCTGCCGCGCGGCCATCAGCGCCGACTCGTTCACCAGGTTCTCCAGGTCCGCGCCCGTCATGCCCGGCGTACCGCGAGCGATGACCTCCAGGTCGACCTCCGGCGCCAGCGGCACGCGGCGGGTGTGCACCTTCAGCACGCCCAGGCGGCCCTTCAGGTCCGGCCGCGGAACCACGATGCGGCGGTCGAAGCGACCCGGGCGCTGCAGCGCGGGGTCCAGCACGTCCGGACGGTTCGTCGCGGCGATGAGGATGACGCCGTCGTTGGACTCGAAGCCGTCCATCTCCACGAGCAGCTGGTTGAGCGTCTGCTCACGCTCGTCGTGACCGCCGCCCAGACCGGCGCCACGGTGACGACCCACGGCGTCGATTTCGTCGATGAAGATGATGCAGGGGGCGTTCTTCTTGCCCTGCTCGAACAGGTCACGGACGCGGCTGGCGCCGACGCCCACGAACATCTCCACGAAGTCCGAGCCGGAGATGGAGAAGAACGGCACGCCCGCCTCGCCGGCGACCGCGCGGGCCAGCAGCGTCTTGCCCGTGCCCGGAGGACCCATCATCAGCACGCCCTTGGGGATGCGGCCGCCGAGCTTGGTGAACTTCTTGGGGTCCTTCAGGAAGGCGACGATCTCCTCGAGCTCTTCCTTGCACTCGTCCACGCCGGCCACGTCCGCGAACGTGACCTTGTTGTGGCTCTCGCTGAGCAGCTTGGCCTTCGACTTCCCGAAGGTCATCGCCTTGCCACTGCCGCCCTGCAGCTGACGCATGAAGAAGATGAAGAAGAGGAACAGGAAGACGACGGGCATCCACTGCCCGAGGATGGTCAGCCAGAGGCTGTTCTGCTCCTCCCGCTCATACTTGACGTCCACTCCGTTGTTGCGGAGCTGGTTGAGCATCGCCGCATCCGGCGCGGGCCCCGTCGTGCGGAACCGCTCGCTCGTGTCCACGAACTTGCCGGAGTAGGTGTTGCCCTTGACCGCCACTTCCTTGACCTTCTTCTCCTCCACCTTCGACAGAAGCTGGGTGAAGGAGGGCTCCTGGACCTGGTCGTTGCCCTGGGAGAAGAAGTTGTAGAAGGCGACGAAGAGGACGATCAGGATGACCCAGAGCCCGATGGTCTTGTAGGTCGAACGCACGTGTCAGCTGCCCTTTCGGTACTCGGCGGGTGAGGGCCGTGCCGGGAGAAACCCAGCCTTTTCAATCATTTGCCCGACACCAGGCGAGCTCCCAGTCGTCGGACCGTATCAGCAACAGCAAAAAGCCCTCAACTATTTAGGGGGCACGGCCAACCCCCGACAACACTCATTCCACTCTATAACGAAGGGTCCTGGTGATTGCTCGGACCCACGGGTGCGGCCCACAGGTAGTGTCCGGAAACCTCCGCCCGTGACGGAGGTGTCCACAGCCCTGGGAGCCACACCACGGTGCCCTCGGCGTCCAGCACCACCGGCCGCGAATCCCTCGACTCCGCGGGCACCCGAAGATCCACCAACACATCCTGCAGCCGGCGTTGTTTCTCGCCCGCGCGCACCCGGTCTCCCGGCCTGCGCGTCCGCACGGTCAGCGGCCAGAGGACATCGCGCGCCAGCGCCAGCCCGTGCATGCCCGGAGGTGGCTCGCGCGACTCCACGCTGAAGCACCACCCCGTGCCCTCCAGGACGCCGGAGGCCCCCTGCCCCGTCAGCACCATGGCCCGCACCGAAGGCGTCTTCACCTCCGACGACGCCACGCAGCGCACCCGCCCGCCCGTGGCCCGGAGCCGCAGCGCGCGCCCCACCGTCGCCGAGCCTCCCTGCTCCACCGCCCGCAGCGCGCGCTCCACCATCGCCGCGTCCGCCACCACGTCGTGCGCGGCCAGCAGCCTGGCGAGCACCCTGCGCCGCAAGGGCACCTCCAGCGCGCGCACCGCCACGGCGTCCAGCGCGCCGTCGGCGAGCCGCACGCGCTCCCAGGCCGCGTCCGCCAGGTCGCTCAGCAGCGCGTCGTCCTCGGCCGCCAGCCGCGCGTACGACGCGAGCCGCGCGTCCACCGGGAAGCCCGCCGCGCGCGACAGGGCCGGCAGCGCGTCGTGTCGCACCCGGACGCGCAGGAAGGCGGGGTCGTCGTTCATCTCATCTGTCGCATAGCCGACGCCCTGCTCCTTCAAGGAGGCCACCAGCTGGGCCCGCGTCAGCGACAGCACCGGCCGCACCAGCGTGCCCCGCGCCTCGCGGATGCCCACCGCGCCCCGCGTCGACGCGCCCCGCGCCAGCCGCATCAGCAGCGTCTCCGCCTGGTCGCTCGCCGAGTGGGCCGTCGCCACCAGGGACAGGCCCCGCTCGCGCCGCACCGCCTCCAGGGCCTCGTAGCGCGCCTGCCGCGCGCGGGCCTCGAGTCCGGGGCCCCGCGCCAGGGCCAGCGTCCGCACGTGACAGGGCACGCCCAGCTGCTCGCAGAGCGAGCCCACGGCCCGGGCCTCCGCTCGGGATTCGGGACGCACGCCATGGTCCACCGTGCAGACCTCCACTCGCAGCCGCAGCCGCTCGCGCACGCTCGCCGTGCCGACGAGCAGGGCCACCGAATCCGCGCCTCCAGACACGGCGCACAACACGGACCGGCCCTCCAGTCCGAGGCGCGCATACGTGTCCATCAGCGTCCTCTTCAGCAACTGCGTCGCGGGTCCAGTGGGTGACATCTGCGGGGGCGGAATGGAATGTCGGGTAACAGGGTTACAGAGGCGCGCGCGGTTGAAGGCAGGGGGGGTCGGTTCTTATGATCGTCACACCGGATGGGCGCGGTCGCGGAAGCGGAAATATGCGCGACACCGGGCGTTGTTGAGGGGACGGTCGACTTTTCAAGGTGTTGGACCTAGGGGTCCCCCCCCTCCCCCTCTGGGTCCACGGGTCCGCTGGGAGATCCACTCCCGGCGGTCCCTCTTTCCGAAACGCCCCGGTCCTCCCATCGCGAGGCCCGGGGCGTTTCCTTTTTCGCGCCCGGCTGGATACGTCAGGCGGCACTGAACATGTCCGAGCAGGGAGCCGACGGGCGCGGAATGAGTCGTCCTAAACCGTTGACCCTCTTGGGCGTCTGTCGGATAACGGCACCGGTGTGTTCAGGTCGTCACCTCGAATCCGCCCCGGAGACTCAAGTATGGCAGGCACCGACAAGCGCAAGCAGTCGCTGTACTTCCCCGAGGAGATGCTGAAGGAGATTCAGGAAGAAGCGAACCGACAGGACCGCTCTCTTTCCTGGGTTGTCCAGCAGGCGTGGAAGATCGCCCGCGAGCGCATCAAGTCGTTCCCCGCCGTCAACGACGTGACTGGCGACGAGCGCCAGGACCCGCGCGAGGAGTAGCGCAGGCATGGCCACCACCGACCATCGCAAGCAAAGCCTCTACTTCCCCGAGGACATGCTGGAGGAGATCCAGCGTGAGGCCACGCGGCAGGACCGTTCCCTGTCGTGGATCGTCCAGCAGGCGTGGAAGGTGGCGCGTGCCGAGATTCGGAGGATGCCGTCGGTCAACGACGTGCTGAGCGCGCCTGCCCGTCCCGCCGCCGTCGCGGCGAGCCCGGCGGCGACGCCCGCGGCCACCGCCACGCTGGTGGCGGCCGCTCCGACCCCGGACGAGCCGAAGTCCTGAAGGTCCCCGCGAACGGCCCCCGGCACTCAACCTCCGGCGGGCCGCGCGGGTCGTGCGCAGTTCGAGAACGTGATTCGCGGCTTCTCGGTGAGCGACTGCTCGGGTGAGGGGTGCATCTCCCGCAGGTACGCCGAGGTGATGTTCGCGTCCGTTCCTCCCAGCTTCCGCGCCTGCACCGGGAAGCGGTCCGGATTCTGTCCCGCGTTGCCGAACGCCTCCCCGTAGCCGTCGCCGCCTCCGAGCAGGAAGCTGGGCATGGCCACGCGGTAGCGGATGCTCGCGTCGTCACGCGGCGGCAGGGGCACGCTCTGCCCGTTCACCGTCAGCGCCTCCACGCGCTGGCCCCGGGGGTTCGCGCAGTTGACGTGCATCGTGGTGCCTTCCGACAGGTGCAGGAAGGCGCCGGACGGCGACGCGATGAGCTCCCCTTCCCGGTAGAGGCTGCCCACGCTGTTCTCCATCATCTTCACCAGCTCCGTCTCGGTGAGGTCCACGGACACCACCAGGTTCTCGAAGAGGATGACCTCGTGGAGAACACCGTCGGTGAGCGGGCCCTTGCGCAGCGCCTGGCGCGTGAAGCACAGGCCCTCTGCTCGCAGCGAGCCGCCGTTGATGACGCCCAGCACCGCGGGCCGGGCCGAGCCGTCCTCCGCGTGGCGGAACGCATCCGCCGCGGCCTGCGCCAGCGCGTTGTTGTCGTGCCAGACGAAGGGCTTGTCGAGCAGCACGTCCTGCCCCAGGTAGCCGACGACGGCGTCGGGGTCCGCGACAAGCGGCTGGCAGGAGTCGTTGTAGGAGATGCACCCGGCCAGGGGCGAGGCCAGGGCGCACGCGAGCGCGGCGACGAGGGACTTGGGCAGTGGCATCAGAAGTGAGCCCTCACGGTGAGGTAGCCGGACATGCCCTCGCGCGGGAGGTTCCCGGTGACGCGGTCGGGCCGCGGCACGTCATCGCGAAGGTCGTGGTCGAAGACGTTGTGCGCCACCAGCGAGACCTCCCAGATGTCCAGGATGGGCTCGGTGCGAATCTGCGCGGTGACCAGGCTGTAGGCGGGGATCTTGTAGCGGCGCACCAGCTCCAGCACGGAGCGGCTGTTGTTGCGACGCTCGGCGCCCGTGCGCACCACCACGTCGAAGTTCACCCACGCGCCGATGGGCATGGACACGCCCGCGTTGAAGCGCGCCTGCGGCGTGTCGGTGAGCAGCCGCGACTGCGAGGGCAGCTCCATGTCCTGCGCGCGGGAGATGCTCGCGTTGAACCAGGCGTTGGCGCGCTTGGAGGCCTCCAGGCGGGCCTCGCCCTCGATGCCGTACACGCGCACGCCCAGCTCGCGGTTGCGCAGCGGGACGATGTTGCCGGACGTGTCCACCGGGACGATGGGCGACGAGAACAGCTCCAGGTACGCGTTGGCGCGCAGCCGCACGCGCGCCTCGCCCGCGGACTGGATGAGGTCCGCGCCCAGCTCGAAGGTGTCCACGATGGCCGGCTGCAGGCTCGGGTTGCCCTCGAAGCGGCCCTGGTTGTAGTCGGTGTCGGGGATGCGCTCGACCAGTTCCTGCAGCGTGGGCGCGCGGAAGGCGCGGCCGTACAGGGCCTTGAGCACCAGCGCGTCCGTGGCGGAGAACACCAGGCCCACGCGTGGGTTGACGCGCGCCACGAAGCTGGTGCCCGTGATGTCGCCGCTCGTCCCCACGGTGGGCAGTTGCGTGGCGTCCACGCGCACGCCGAAGGTGAGCGTCAGCGGGGCGACGACGGTCCACTGGTCCTGCGCGAAGGCGCCCACCGTCAGCCGGCGGGACGCCGCGCCGCCCGCCAGCTCCAGCAGGTCCGCCAGGCCCTCGGGCGTGGTGAAGCCGCCCGGGCGCACGCGCGCGTCCAGCGTGTAGTTCGTCTCGTAGGTGTAGTCGCCCAGCGACTGCTGCTCCACCACCGCGCCCACGGACAGGCGGTTGTTGGACGACAGGACGATGTCCGCGTCCACGCCGCCGGTGAGCGAGCGCACGGAAATCTGCGTCTGCTCCCGCAGGCCGTTGTCGAACAGCTGGTTCGAGTCCGGACCGGTGCGGAAGTTGCGAGGCGTGATTTGAAAGAGGCGGTCGGTGGTCTGCTGGTCGAAGCCGGCGCGCGCGCGCAGGAGGATCGACGAGCCGATGTTCTTCTCCCAGTGGACGTCCGCCATGAGCACGTTCCACTTCAGCTCGGAGTCCTCGGCCACGACGTCGAACAGCCCCAGCAGCGCGGTGCGGTTCTCGGAGAGGTAGCGCACGGAGGCGGCCAGCCGGCCGGCGTCGCCCATGGAGTACGTCGCGCCACCGCCCACGTTGAGCAGGAAGCGGTCATCGCGCGTCCTGCCGGCCGGGTCCTCCACCGAGCGCAGGCCCTGGGAGGTGGACTCGTCGTCCAGGCCGTCGTGCTCGATGATGTTCGCGTCGCCGGACTGGTTCCACACGTCCACGTCCGCGAACAGGCGCAGGTCTCCAAAGGTGTGCCCCGCGGAGGCGTGCCCGTTGACGGTGACGGCGAGCCGGTCGTCCTTCTCCGGGAAGCCGCCCGCGGACACGGCCGTGCGGACTCCGTCCGAGGTGTCCGTGACGATGTTGACCACGCCCAGGAACGCGCCCGCGCCGTACAGCGCGGAGCCCGGGCCACGGATGACCTCGATGCGCTCCAGGTTCTCCACCGGCAGATTCATCAGCGCCTTGCCGTCGAAGAAGTTGTTGAGCCGGTGGCCGTTGAGCAGGAACAGCACCTCCGCGTCGTTGCGCAGGCCGCGCACCGCCGTGCGGTGGAAGCCCTGCACGTCGCGGCTCACGGTGAGGCCGGGCACCACGTCCAGCACGTCCGCCACCGTGCGCGCGCCGAGCACGCTGATCTGCTCGCGGTTGAAGGACGCGCCGATGGCCGGCACCTTGCGGACCTTCTCCTCGTGACGCGTGGCCAGCGCCAGCGTGTCCTCGGCGCTGTAGAGGGCCAGGTCGTCCTCCAGCTCTGTGCGCTGTGGGGCCGCAGGCTCGCCACGCGAGGAGCCCGTGTCACGGGACGTGTCGCGCGTGGGCGACTCCCGGGTGACGCTCGGCTCGCGCGCGCTCACGGCTTCGCGTGAGGGCGACTCGCGCGAGGTCACCGCATCGCGTGAGGGCGACTCGCGCGACGGCTGCGATTCGCGCGTGGGCGCGTCTCTCGAGGTCGATGAGGTATCGCGAGACGCACGCGAGGAATCGCGCGACGTCGCGGACGTCCCCTTCGGCGGAGGCGTGGACGACCCGCGCGAGTCCCGGGAGTTCTTGGGCGTCGGCGGTGGAACCCCCTCGTTCAGGTCCGCGGTGAGCGCGGCCATCGAGTCATCGTCATCGGAGGACGACGGACGCGGGCGCTCCTGGGTGGCCGGCGTCCGCGTGCTGGGACGCTCGTCGACGGTGGCCAACGGAGGAGGCTCGGACGCGCCGGGCTTGCGCGCGGACGCCGGCGCCTCTCCGGCCACGAGCACGCGGGCGGGCCGCGACGCGGACTGGAAGATGGCGATGCGCTCGCCGTCGGCGGTGAGGCCCTCGACGTAGTACTCGATGCCAGGAGGCACCATGTGCTCGGGAGGGATGACGGCGCGATACAGGTCGCCGTACTGGCGCTCCATCGGCACGCGGGCGAACGGCTCTCCCGGGCCCCGGTAGCGCACCTGCATCTCCAGGATGCGTGCGCCCTCCACGAGGGTGCCGTCGAGCCGCAGCGGCACGTTGGCCTCCGCGCGTGCCGGAGCGGAGTGGAGAAGAGAAGGCTCCTCGGCACGGACAGGCACCGCCAGGAAGAGCACGAGGCTGAGGAGGGTCGCGCGAGCGAGTGTGTTCTTCAAGCTGACGCAGATGGTCCATTGAGGCCCTCCCCGAGTCAAGGAAGGGGGGCCCGAGGGCCAGAGCGCCGCCGATTTTTTGCCGGGTCTCCGAGGCCGTGCGAGGGATCGCCGCACTCCATGCGCGACTCGCTCGCCCTGCACCTTGCCCTCTTCCGTCGACAGCGGGCACAAATCGCCCGCGTGGTGGACGGGCAGACAGATGCCTTCCGCTCCTACGAGGCCCGCTACCGGCGGCGCACCGCCAGCTATCGGCGCGTCCTGCCGCTGAGCGACGTCCACCAGCGCGTGCGCGCCTCGGACGTGGTGTACGTGGGCGACTACCACACGCTGCCCCTGGCCCAGCAGACGTACCTGGAGCTCGCGGAGCGCGCCCTGTCCTCGGGCCGCCGCGTCGTGCTCGCCCTCGAGTGCATCGAGGGGCGTCACCAGGCCTCCATCGATGCGTGGGGCTCGGGGCGCCTGTCGGAGCGCTCCCTCTTCGCACGCCTGGGTGCTGGCACGGAGGGTGCGGGCTTCGGCCCAGGAAGCGCGCCGCGTGGCCTGCTCGCCTTCGCCCGCAAGCACCGCCTGGAGGTCCTCGGAATCGACCGGCGGGCCCAGGGTGAGCGCTCGCTCGCGCTGCGCGATGCCTACGCCGCCGAGCGCATCGCCCGCGCCGCCCGCGCCGAGGACCGTCCGCTGATCCTCGTCCTGGTGGGCCAGTACCACATCGCGCCGTGCCACCTGCCCGCGCAGGTGGAGCGGGCCCTGGGTGAGACCCAGCGTCGGGGCCTGGTCGTCTACCAGAACGCGGAAGGCGTCTGGTGGAAGCTGGCCCGCGACGGGCAGATGGGCTCGGCCGAGGCGGTGGAGCTGGCCGACGACACCCTGTGCCTGCTCAACGCCTCCCCTGTCGTCTGTCAGCAGAGCTTCCTGGATTACCTGGAAGCCGAGGCGGGAGATGCGCCGTTGATGGACCGGGGCGCGTCGGAGCGGTTCCGGGAGATGGCGGCGCTCATCGGGCGACTGGCCGGTGTGCCGGTGGGTCGCGCGCTGGAGTCGGTGGAAGTCACCACGGTGGCGGACGGCGACGTGCTGGCGCGCATCCAGCGTCGGGGGCGCTTCACGCAGACGGAGCTGTCGCAGCTTCGTCGGCACATCCTGTCGCGGGAGAGCAGCTACATCCCGCGTGCGCGCACGGCGTATTTGGCCTCGTTGTCGCTGAACCACGCGGCGGAGGAGGCCGCGCACTTCGTGCGGCACTGCGCGGTGGGCAGCGCGATGGAGGAGCCTCGCACGGCGTCGGAGGCGTTCTACGCGCGGTGCATGGAGGAGGCGCTGGGCTTCTTCGGCTCGCGGCTCGTCAATCCCCGGCGCACGTGCCTGAACCTGGCGGACTGGGTGCGGCGCTTCGGCGAGACGCGAGGCGTGGACCGACAGGTCTCCGCGTTCGTGCTCGCCCACGCGGCCGCCGAGCTGGAGGCGCCCGAGGAGGCGGTGAAGCTGCTGCCCCTGCGCAAGGACCGGCTGTTCCATGGCGTCAGCCACGGACTGGGGTACCTGCTCGGCGACAAGCTCTACCGCGCCTTCGACGCGGGACAGGTGGACAAGGCCGAGGTCCGCGCCCTCTTCCGCGACCCGTTCGTGGACGCGCGCGCCGCGTACTTCACCTGGGCGGAGCGCCTGCGCGACTGAGGCGCACGGCGCCGCGCCACTCCAGACGCACCGCTCAAGTCTTCGCGGGCGCGGTGGCCTTCAGCGCGGCCTTCACCTTCTCGTGGAAGGCGCGGAAGCGCTCGCGGCCCTGCTGCCGCTGCTCCTCGGTGAGCTGGCCTCCGGAGGCCTCGCGCAGCGCCTTGCGCTCCTCCTGGAGCTGCTTCGCCTCGGCCTTGAACTGGTCCGCCTGCGCCTGGGTGAGTCGCCCATCCACCACCGCGCGGTCCAACCGGTGCTCCATCCGGGCCAGCTTCCGCTCGCCCTTCATGCCCCGCTTGCCATGACGGCCGTGCCGCTCACCGCACTCCGCCGCCTTGTCCTCCGTCGAGGGCGCCGCGCTCTGCGCGAACACCGGGGTGGCCAGCAACAGCGACGCCGTGACGAAGGACCGCATGAGGAAATTCTGACGCATGGTGAGACGCTCCATTGGTTCGAGGAGCACGAGTCCAGCCCTGCTCGCGCCCTGTTGCCTTGGAGAACCCCACGCGAAAACGAAGGTTAAATCCCGCCCCGGCGCCACACCGGAGCGGGCCTGCCCGCCTGCTCTGCTACTGCTCCGCCACGCAGTCGTTGAGCGGGAACGACAGGTCGTGCCGCGGCGTCTGTCCCGGGTCCTGGTTCACGACGGTGACCTCCAGCAGTTGGTCCGACGTTTCGATGGGATTGGCGAACACCAGCGACTGCCGGGTGATCTTCGCCGACGACATGAACGCCTTCGTCGTCGAGCCGTTGGCGTCACGACGCCAGCAGTTGGCGATGCGCGGGTCCGACGCCGCGAAGTTGCAGGACGTGTACTGCCCCACCACCTCGCGCTTCAACCGGATGCAGCGGCAGTCCCAGGGGTCGTACTCGAGCGACGCCACCACGCCCTCGAACCCCGTCGCCGTCTCCTTCAACTCGAAGTAGCTCCCGTCCTGCGTCGTCTCGCAGTACAGCCGCACGTCACCCACCGCGCGGTCCTTCTTCTCTTCCAGCACCGCGCCCTCCCGCGACGTCACCGGCGAGGCCGACGGCTCACACCCCACGCCCAGCAGCGCGAGGCTCACGACACAGAACGAGGAGAGATTCCTGAGGGTACGCATATGCGCTCCTTGCGGGACGTCCTGGGGCATCCAGGACAGCCCGCATGGGAGTCCCCTCGGACTCCACGGCGCAATGAACTTCCACGTTCCTGGGACGAACGGTTACGGGAGCGGAGGCTTCACGGCGCGGGTGGCGATGAAGCCATCGATGTACTCCGAGAGCTTGTCGCCCGGGCCGAAGCCGTCCTCGAAGAAGCCGGTGAGGACGAAGCCCGCGCGGAGCTGTCCGCCAATCTGGTCCTCCAGCGAGTGGCCCACGCTGAGCGGCTCGTGCTTGTCGGTGTACCTGCGCCGCTCGGCCTCCGTGAGGCTGGTGAAGTCCGAGTACGGCATCTTGTACTTGAGCTGCATCACGCCCTGGTCCTGCAGGTCCGGGTCGAGCAGGAAGATGAGCGGGTTGCAGAAGCCCGTCAGCAGCGCGCCGCCGGGGCGCAGCACTCGGAACGCCTCGCGCCAGACCGGCTGGATGTCGTCCACGAAGCCGTTGGAACACGGGTGGAAGATGAGGTCGAAGCTGCCGTCCTCGAAGACGGACAGGTCGCGCATGTCCCCCTCCTCCAGTCGCAGCGTCAGTCCCTCACGCTCGGCCACCAGCCGGTCCTGCCCCAGCTGCGCCGGCGAGTTGTCGAGCACCGACACCTTCGCGCCCGCCGCCGCGAGGATGGGCGCCTGCTGTCCACCGGAGCCCGCCAGACACAGCACGCGCTTGCCAGCGACCTCACCAAACCACTCGCGAGGAACAATCTTCGTCGGCGTGAGCAGGATGCCCCACTCGCCCTTGCGCGCCGCCGCGATGACCTCCGGCCCCACCGGCACCGTCCACCGGTTGCCCAGGGACACCTGGCGGTTCCAGGCGTCGCGGTTGTGCTTCCGTACATCGATGGCATCAGTCGTCATGTAGCACCCGTCCTTCCATGCCTCCGGCGACGGTGACGACCTCACCCGTCACGTGGCCGGAGACGAAATCCGACGCGAGCATCACCACCGCGCGCGCCACGTCCTCGGGCTGGCCCACCTTGCGCAACGGCATGGTGCGCGTCACCCGCTTCACGAACCCCTCCGCCTTCAGCTTGTCGCGGTTGCGGTCCACTTCCGTCCAACCGGGGCACACCACGTTGACGCGGGCCCCCGGCGCGATGCGGCCCAGCTCGTTCTTGAGGCTGCGCAGGAATCCGCTCGCCAGCGCGCCCTTGGCCGCCCCGTAGTCGGCGTGTCCCGCCTCGCCGAACAGGCCCGCCGTCGAGCTGACGATGACGATGTTGCCTACGCCCGTCGTCTTCACGTGGCGCAGGAAGGCGCGGCAGCACAGGAAGACACTGTCCAGGTTCTCCGCCAGCGTGCGGCGCCAGCGCTCCAGCGACATCTCCCACACCGGCACGTCCGGGGCCGGGTACACGCCCGCGTTGCACACCAGCACGTCCAGTCGGCCCAGCGCCGCCACCGACGCGGGCACCAGCGCGTCCACCTGGGCCTCCAACGTCAGGTCCGCGCCCACCGCCGCGCCGCCCACCTTCCCCGCAAGCTCGCGCGCCTTGGCCTCGCGGGAGTGGTAGTGCACCGCCACCTTCGCGCCCTCGGCGGCGAAGGCCTGGACGATGGCCGTGCCGATGCCGCCCGCGCCGCCCGTCACCAGGACGCCCTGCCCCTTCAGCTCCGTGTCCATGCGTACGACTCCTCGGAAGTGAGTGGGACCCTCACGCGCCGGAGTCCGGGCGAACGAGCGGCGTCCGGCGAACGCCGACGCGAAGGGGCCCAGGTTGCTGACATGTTCTGGAAAGAAAACCGCCGACACACTTGAGTGTGTCGGCGGCGGGGTTCAGCTCAGTCTCAGCAGCTTGCGAGCCTGCTCGGGAGTCGCGGGCTCCCGGCCGTGGGCCCGGGCCCTTCTGGAGGCCTCGGCCACCAGCTCCCAGTTGCCCTTCGCGAGCACGCCCTTGGACACGTAGATGTTGTCCTCCAGGCCCACGCGCGCGTTGCCGCCGCGCTTCGCGGCCTCGTCCACGAACGCGAGCTGGAAGCGCCCCACGCCCGCCACCGTCCAGGTGCTGCCCTCCGGCAGCGAGGCGATCATGAAGTCCAGCACCTCCGGCCGCGCCTGCAGCGTCCCCGGCACCCCGAGCACGAAGTCGAAGTGCGCGGGCAGGTCCACCAGGCCCTCCTTCGCCAGGTAGCGCGCCTCGTCGATCATGCCCACGTCGAAGCACTCCAGCTCCGGCCGCAGCCCGAGCGCGCGGATGCGCCTGGCGATGTCGCGCACCAGCGGGCGGGGATTCCAGAAGACCTCCTCGCCGAAGTTGACGGTGCCCGTGGTGAGCGTGGCCATGTCCGGCCGGTCCTCGCCCGTCAGCGTGAGCGGCCCGCAGCGCTGGTCCACCGTCATGCCCACCGCGCCGCCCGTGGAGGTCTGGATGAGCACGTCGGTGCGCTTGCGGATGGCGCGGATGGCCGCCCGGAACAGCTCCGCGTCCTGGGACGGCTTGCCGTCGGGCGTGCGCACGTGCAGGTGCACCATGGCCGCGCCGGCCTCGCGGCAGCGCGCCGCGTCCTCGGCGATCTCCTCCGCGGTGATGGGCAGGTGCGGCGTCTGCTCGCGCGTCGTCTCCGCGCCCACCATCGCCGCGGTGATGACCATGGGAGTGCTCATCGCTGACCTCGCTGCTTGTCCTTGGGAACCACGCAGGTGCCCGAAGCACGGCACACGACGATGGGCTCCGGCAACAGGTCCGCCGCCGAGTCATTCACATCCGGACGCGGGCGGATGACCTTGCGCGCCTCGAAGCGCATCTTGCGCGACGTGTTGCCCGCGCTGACGATCTCTCCCTCCGCCTCGATGAAGTCCCCCGCGTACACCGGCGCCAGGAACTCCACCGAGTCGTACGCGCGGAACAGGCCCTCGTCGCCGTCGGCCCGGATGCACAGCTCCGTGGCCACGTCGCCGAACAGCCCGAGCATCCGCGCGCCGTCCACCAGGTTGCCGCCGTAGTGCGCGTCGTGGCTGCTCATGCGCAGGCGGATGATGGCCTTGGTTCCCGTGCTCATGAGGGCTCTCCCTGGTAGTGCATGTCCTGGGGCTCCTTGCCCAGCTTCTTCAGGAGCGCATGGACGATGTAGTTGGCCACGTCGGAGGGCTTGGTGCCCGGACCGAAGCCCGCGTCGAAGCCCAGCTCCAGCGCCAGCTTGTGGTCCACGCGCGGGCCGCCCAAGAGCAGCTGCACCTTGCCGTGGATGCCCGCCGCCTTGGCCGCCTCGATGAACTGGCGCGAGTTGTCCTTGTGCACGTCGCGCTGGGTGACGACCTGGCTCACCAGGATGGCGTCGGCGTTCTTCGCCATGGCCCGCTTGATGAGGTCCTCGTTGGGCACCTGGCTGCCCAGGTTGAACGCCTCGAACCCGGGGTAGCGCTCCAGGCCGTAGTCGCCCGCGTAGCCCTTCATGTTCAGGATGGCGTCAATGCCCACCGTGTGCGTGTCGGTGCCGGTGCACGCGCCGAACACGACGATGCGCCGGGCGACCTTCTCCTTGATGAAGGCGTTGAGGTCGTCGAAGGACATCTTCTTCACGACGACTTCGGGCACGTCGATTTCGGCGTAGTCCAGCGTGACGCCCGAGCGGGCGTACACGATGAAGAACGTGTAGCTGTCCGCGGCGCGCTCGGCGGCGGCCACCTTCACGTCGGTGAACCCCATCTTGCGCGTGAAGACGGCGGCGGCCTCCTTGGCCTTCTCCGACAGGGGCACCGGCAGCGTGAACGACAGCTGCACCACGCCGTCGTCCCGCCGGTCTCCGTAGGGACGGATGATCTGCTTGCTCGGCTTCACCATCGCGTCATTTCCCCCGCGCCCGCTGGAACTTCACGCTCCCGGCCACCTTCTCCGCCAGGGGCGCGAAGCGCTCCTTCTTGCCCTGCTCCAGGTGGAAGACCACGGACCACGTCGTGCGGCCGTCACAGCCCACGTACGTCCAGGTGTCCACCAGCGCCCCGTTCGTCGACGCGTCCGTGTCCAGCCGCCGCGCCGCCGGCTGCCCGCCGACCTTGAGCTTCTCCCAGCCCGTGCCGCCGCTGCCGGTGACGATCTTGTCCACGCAGACCTGCGCCTTCATGCCCGCCGTCTGCACCGCGCCCACGTCGACCAGGAAGTACGCGTCCCCGCTGGGCGCCGTGAACTTCGCCGTCCCGTCCTCGTTGGAGCGCGTCCACGCGGCCGGCACCTGCACGGCCACGTTCTTGACCTGGAACTGCGTCAGCGCGTCCGCCGAGCCACCCGCCGCCATCACCACCGTCAGGATGGTACCGACAATCATTGTGCCTCCAGGATTTCCAGGAACGGGTTGAAGTAATCGGGGGCCTTCTCCAGCACGCCGTCCAGACCCTTGCCGCCGGTCTCCTCGCGCTTGACGTCGCCGAAGTGCCCCTTGCCGATGGCGGCCACCATGCCCTCATCCCGGCACTCCTGGAGCAGCTTCATCGCCTGGGCGAACACCTCACGCGCCCGGTTGGCGATCTTCCCGTCCTCGCGGACGGTGAACTCCTCGTCGATGCCGCGCGCCGCGCGGTGGATGTAGTTGGCGGACTTGAGCGCCACGTAGCGGTCCGCGAGCAGCGGCGTGTGCATGGCCTCGGTCATCATGCCGAGCAGCTGGATGCCCTGCCGCGTCCAGATGGCCACCAGGTCCGCCATCACGTCGTACGCGTGGCTGAAGAAGATGTCCGTCTCCTTGTGCTTGGTGGGCGGCATGTACTTGAGCGGCGCGTCCGGGAAGCAGCGGCGCACCAGCATCGCCTGGGACAGCTCCAAGAGGAGCGTGTCGTCGCGGTACGGGTCGATCTCGTACGAGTGGCCGATGCCCAGCTGCCAGTCCTTGAGGCCCGCGCGCTTGGCGAAGCACTCGTTGATGAACTGGCTGGCGATGACGGTGTGGGCCGCGTCGTACGCGTCCGCGGTGGTGATGTAGTTGTCCTCGCCGGTGTTGATGATGATGCCGGCCAGGGCGCAGATGCGGCGGCTGAAGTACTGGTCGATGAACGTGCGCCGCATGTTGATGTCACGGAAGAGGATTCCGTACATCGCGTCGTTGAGCAGCATGTCCAGCTTCTCGTAGGCCGCGCAGAAGGCGATCTCCGACATGCACAGGCCGGACGAGTAGTTGGTGAGCTGGATGTAGCGCTTGAGCTTGCGGCTCTCGTCGTCCAGGGCCTCGCGCATGATGCGGAAGTTCTCCTGGGTGGCGTAGGTGCCGCCGTAGCCCTCCGTCGTCGCGCCGTGGGGCACGTAGTCGAGCAGCGACTGCGCGGTGGAGCGGATGACGGCGATGACGTCCGCGCCCGCCTGGGCCGCGGCCCGGGCCTGGTCCACGTCGTCGTAGATGTTGCCCGTGGCGACGATGACGTACTTGTGCGGCGCCGGCGACATGGGGAACTGCTTGCGCAAATCCTCGCGCGCGGTGATGCGCGCCTTCATGTCCTCGAAGGCGGAGCGGGCCTCGGAGCGGACCTCGTCGCGCAGGTTCTGCTCGACGTCGGGGGACAGGGGGCCCAGCTTGTCGGTGGGCAGCGCCGTCAGCCGCTCCACGGCCTCCAGCGGGCTCTTGGCGCCCAGGTGCAGCGCGCGGCCATACCAATAGGCGGCGCCCCGGTTGAGGACGCCCGCGGCCTTGAGCTTGTCGACCATCAGGTTGGCGAGCGGCACCCCTCGCGCGCCTGCTCCGGAGATTCCGAAGAAGCGCAACACGGTGCGCTCAATCGATACAGTGGTGTTACGGCGGATGAGGTCGAAGATCGGATTGACGATCTCCTCCGCCAGAGTGCGCGCATGCGCAATCTGCGCGTCGTCGATGAACGGGCCTGGCATGGGCGCACCTTACCCGCCTGAACGCCTACAGGAAGCGCTGAAGCATACCGGAATGGCGCTGCCGCACCGCATTATCGGTTGGCCAACCCCGACACCGAAATAACAGCGCCCATCCCACCGAGGGAGCGGTGCCGCCACCGAAATACCGGTGAGCCTGGCCTTCCAACCACCTTCAAGCGCTCGGAATTATTGGATTCCAAGAGACGGCACGGTGCGTGCTTTGGAGCGGCTCCGCCTCATCCCCCGAGAGGAGTTTCCGCATGAAGACGCGTTCGCTGCTGCTGTCCGCCGTACTGCTGAGTGGTCCCGCGCTCGCGGCCAATCCGCCGCCGCTCACCACGGATACGGGTGCCGCCGTAGGCACCAACCAGAGCTCCAAGACGGCGGGTCCGCGCGGCGGAATCCTGCTGGAGGACTTCCACCTCATCGAGAAGCTGGCGCGGTTCGACCGCGAGCGGATCCCCGAGCGCGTGGTGCATGCGCGCGGCGCGGGTGCGTACGGCGTCTTCGAGAGCTACGGCAACTTCTCCCACCTGACGCGCGCGTCCCTGTTCGCCAACAAGGGGAAGAAGACGCCGATGTTCGTGCGCTTCTCCACCGTCATCCACCCGTCCGGCTCGCCGGAGACGCTGAGAGACCCTCGCGGCTTCGCGCTCAAGTTCTACACGGACGACGGCAACTGGGACCTGGTGGGCAACAACCTGCCGGTCTTCTTCATCCGCGACGCCATCAAGTTCCCGGACATGGTGCACTCGCTCAAGCCGTCGCCCGTCACCAACAAGCAGGACCCGAACCGCTTCTTCGACTTCTTCTCCCACATCCCCGAGTCGACGCACATGCTGACGCAGCTCTACTCGGACATCGGCATCCCGGCGAACTACCGGCAGATGAACGGGCACGGCGTGCACGCGTTCAAGTTCGTCAACGCCAAGGGCGAGTACAAGTACGTGAAGTTCAACTGGGCCTCGCAGCAGGGCGTCAAGAGCCTCACCAACGAGGAGGCCTCGCGCATCGCCGGCGAGGACCACCAGAACGCCACCACGGACCTGTACGCGTCCATCGGCGCGGGGAAGTTCCCCTCGTGGGAGCTGTCGGCGCAGGTGCTGGACCCGAAGGACCTGGACAGCTTCGCGTTCAACCCGTTGGACCCGACGAAGGTCTGGCCCGAGGACAAGGCCCCCTCCGTCAAGCTGGGCAGGTTCACGCTCAACAAGCTGCCGGACAACTTCTTCGAGGAGACCGAGCAGTCGGCGTTCTCCCCCGGCGTGCAGCCCTCCGGCATCGAGCCGTCCGAGGACCGCCTGCTGCAGGGCCGGCTCTTCTCCTACGCGGACACGCAGCGCTACCGCGTGGGCGCCAACTACCAGTCGCTGCCCGTCAACCGCGCGCGCGCCTCGGTGAACAACAACAACCAGGCCGGCGCCATGAACGTGGCGAACACGAAGTCGGACGTGAACTACGAGCCGAGCATCGCCCGCGAGTCGCAGGAGGCCCCCCAGCACCTGTTGTCGCGGCTGCCCCTGTCCGGCACCTCCCAGCAGCAGCCCATCGAGAAGACGGACAACTTCTCGCAGGCGGGCTCGTTCTACGTGGCGTTGGACCCGGCGGCCCGTGAGCGCCTGGTGAAGAACCTGGCCGGGGACCTGGGCCAGGTGCGTGACGCCCGCGTGAAGGCGCGCATGGTGGGCCACTTCTTCGTCGCCAACGAGGAGTTCGGCACCAGGCTGGCCAAGGCGGTGAACGTGAAGGTGGATGACGCCCGCGCCGCCGTGGCGCCGCTCGCCACCCGCTGAAGCGCGCCTGAGTGAAGCACCGGGGCCCGTGCCTGAGCACCGGCGCGGGCCCCTTCCCTCTCGTCCGCCTGGAGGATGGACATGTTCCGCAAGCTGCTCCTCGGAGCCCTCGGTCTGCTGGTGCTGGTGTGCGGGGTGGTGACGGCCGCGTGGTACTCACTGAAGGCCGAGCCCGTGCCCCAGGGACGTCTGCTCGCCGCGAACGAGGCGGAGCGATACCTGCTCGCCGCCGCACGTGTCGGTGACACGGAGATCGTCTCCGGTCTGGTGAAGGCGGGCGCTTCCGCGGAGGCCCGGGACGAGCGCGGCTTCACGCCGCTCATCCTCGCCGCCTACCACGGGCACCTGGACACCGTGCGCGTGCTGCTCTCGGCCGGGGTGGACGCGTGCGCCGGGGACAAGCGCGGCAACACGGCGTTGATGGGCGCGGCCTTCAAGGGCCATGCGGACATCGTCGCGCTGCTCAACGCGCAGCCGTGCGCCGTGGACCAGGCCAACAGCCTGGGCCAGACGGCGCTGATGTTCGCCTCGCTGTTCGGTCGGCAGGAGGTGGTGGACGCGCTCCGACAGAAGGGCGCGTCCGAGGAGCTCAAGGACGCCAGCGGTCGCAGCGCGGCCGACTGGGCCCGGACGCAGAGCGCGCCTCAGGCCCCCGTGGCGCCTGCCCCCGTGTCACCGGAGGACACCGCCGCCGCGAGATAGCCTCGCGACGGGAGGCCGCCGCTCAGACGTAGCGCGTGGCGAAGAGCTGGAGCAGCGCGGGCTCGGTGCGCAGCAGGGCCAGGGTGAGCGAGGCGTGGCCGGGCACGTAGCCGTTGCCCACCAGCATGGTGACGTCCTTGCCCACGCCCTCCGCGCCGAGCGCGGCCGTGGTGAAGCTGGTGGCCATGGAGAAGAAGATGGCCGTGCCGCCGTCCTTCACCGAGAGGATGGTGGCCATCTCCGTGTTGCCCACGCTGGCGCAGTTCACCACCAGGTCACAGAGCTGACCGCCCGTGGCCTGGCTCACCGCCTCCATCACGTCCACGCCCTGCGTCGCGTCCACCTTCAGCGCGACGTCACACAGGCCGATGGCCGTCAGCGCGTCCAGCGCCGGCTGCGACACGTCCATCGCGATGAGCTGTCCCCGGCTCTCCAGGTTGCGCCGGGCCTGGGCCAGACACAGCGCGCCGCTCTTGCCCGCGCCCAGCACGGCCACCGTCATGCCCGGCCGCACGTAGCGCGCCACCAACGCGGGCGCGCCACACACGTCGAGCGCCGCCAGCGCCAGCGTGTCCGGGAGGTCCGCCGGCAGCTTCGCGTAGATGCCCGTGGCGAAGAGCAGCGCGTGGCCGCGGATGTCCAGGCGGTCGATGTCCACGTGGACCGCCTTCACCTCCTCGATGACCAGCGGCGTCAGCGTCAGGCTCACCAGCGTGGCGATGCGGTCGCCCACCTGGAGCTGCCCCCGCGCAGGGTGCTTCGCGCCGATCTCCTTCACGCGGCCAATCAACATGCCGCCCGAGCCCGTCACGGGGTTCTGCATCTTGCCGCGCTCCAGGACGATCTCCTGGATGCGCGCGCCGATGCGCGCCGGGTCTCCGCCCACCTCGCCCTTGATCTGCTTGAAGGACGCCGCGTCGATGTTGAGGCTCTCCACGTCGATGAGCACCTCCGAATCACGGCACGGCAGCGAGGGGTCCAGCTTGCGCGCGCGCTGCGGCAACACGCCCTTCTCGCCGACGACGCGGGACAGCCCGTAGAGGTCGTTGCTCATGTTCCATCTCCCTGAAGGTCCATCCGCGCCCACAGCCGAGCGGCCTGTCGCGCGGGAGTCCTGCGTCTATCCGCTCCGCCGGGGGGATGGCCAGCATCACGTCGCGCGGCCCCCACTCCCGAGGGCCCTCCTGTCAGCAAGAGGGCCCTTCCGGACACAGCACCGCGCGAGCCTGGGTGAAGGGCTACTCCTGGGAGAGCTTGGGCAGCAGCACCGAGAGCGAGCGCTCGAAGCGATAGGACACGCCGGAGTGACCGTCCTCGAACTCCTCGTGCACCAGGTCCACGCCCGCGTTCTTGAGGTCGTCCGCCAGCATGCGCGTGCCCCAGCGCAGGTTGAACTCGTCGCGCGTGCCGCAGTCCAGGAAGACGCCCTTCAGCTTGCGGAAGGCATCCAGGAACTTGGGGACGAAGCGCACCGGATCATGCACCAGCCACCGGTTCCACACGTCCAGCTTCAGCCGGCCCGTCTGCGCGTCGAAGGGCAGCTCCAGGTTGAGCGGCTCGCCCTTCTTCGGCGAGTACGCCGCCGCCATCGCCAGCGTGTTCACCACCGGGAAGTCGTCCCCGCGCATCTTCGTCTCGCGCACGCGCTGACGGAACTCTCCCTGCCAGGACTCGATGCCGCCCGACTTCAGCAGCGAGCTGGCCGCCTTCGGGAGGTCCGGCAGGTAGCAGTACTCGAAGTAGGCGTCCGCCGAGTGCGCGCCCAGGAGCGAAAAGAGCTCCGGATGGTAGCGCCCCATCACCAGCGCGCCATAGCCACCCGAGCTGTGCCCCAGCACCGCGCGCGACGCCGCCTTGGGCAGCGTGCGGAAGGTGCGGTCCACGAAGCCCACGATGTCCTTGGCCAGGTAGTCACGGTACCGGCCGATGGCGTCGCTGTTGATCCACTGGCTGCCGCCCAGCGACGTCCACGCGTCGGGGAACACGCCCACCACGGGGGGCACCGCGCCGGACGCGATGAGCGCGTCCAGCCGCTCGGGCACGGACGGCGCGAAGCCCGAGGCGTTGGTCCACGTGCCGCCGCTGTTGCCGAACGCGTGCAGGAAGTACACGGCCGGGTAGCGACGGTCCGACTCGGCGTACCCCGGCGGCAGGTACACGGTGAGCTTGCGCCGGGCCGGGTCGCCCAGCGGGTTGGACTCCAGCGCGGGCGACTGCACCTCGCGCGTCTCCAGCAATCCCTTCATCCGAGTCTCCCCCTTCGCGGCCGCGCTACGCGCGCGAGCCCGGGTTCTTGCCGAATATCTTCATCACGGCTTGCAGGTCCTCCCACGCCTTGCGCTTCTCCGCGGGATTGCGGAGCAGGTACGCGGGGTGGAAGGTGGGCATGAGCTGAATGCCCTCGTAGACACGCCAGGCCCCGCGCATGCGGGTGATGGGCGTCGAATCTCGAAGCAGCGTCTGCGCCGCGAACTTGCCCAGCGCCACCACCACCTTCGGCTGGAGGGCCGCGAGCTGCGCGCGCAGGAAGGGCTCGCACGCGGCGATCTCGTCCGGCTCCGGGTTCCGGTTGCCCGGGGGCCGGCACTTCACCACGTTGCAGATGTAGACGTCATCGCGACGGAAGCCCATCGCCTCGATCATCTTCGTGAGCAGATCTCCCGCCGCGCCCACGAACGGGAAGCCCTGCAGGTCCTCGTTCTCGCCCGGCCCCTCGCCCACGAAGACCAGCTCCGCGCGGGGGTTGCCCGAGCCGAAGACGATGTTCTTGCGCCCCGTGCAAAGCTTGCAGCGCTGGCAGTCGCCCAGCTCCCGGCGCACCTGGTCCAGCGTCGGCCGCTCGCCGTCCACCACGCCCGGCAGCGGTCCGCTGCCCGTGGAGGACGACCTCGGCACGTCGAGGAGCATCCCGTTCGAGGCGGAAGGCGCGGTGGTCCCCCGCGCCGCGAGGGGCGCGGGGCCCGGCGCGCGGGGAGCGGGCTCCGAGGGGGCCAGTGGACGGCTCGATGGCAAGGGAGTCGCCTGGCTCGGAGCACTGGCGGCGCCCACGGGCCGCTCGAAGCGCGAGGTGCCCGGGCCCGGCGGCGCGTCGCCCGGACGCGACATCGGCGTGGTCGCCGTGGACGGAGCGGGCTTGCGCTCGGCCGGTGCGGGCTCGGTCGCTGGTCCGGGACGGGCGAACCGGGAGCGCAAGGAGGGCGTCAGGCGCTGGAGCTCGGCCGCCGCCTTGGCGTCGATCATCAGCTGACGCCCGCCACCGTCCTCCTGCCAGAGCAGGTGACGGCGCACATCCTCCAGCACGGCGCTCAGTTCCTGCGTGGCTTCGGGCGAATCGTCGTTCACGATGACCGATCGGTATCGGAGGGCAGGCCCGGGCGCAAGGAAGCGGACATCCATCCTGGGCGGACGCTCCTCCACGGGGCGGCCCGGACCTCCCTCACAGCGTCAAGTTCCCCACCACACCGCGTCACGGCCGGCCTTTCACACCTCCGTCGTGGGCCTCCGGAGCCACGGGCCGCGGGTTCGATTCACCGCACACCGGGTCGACCCGCGCGCCGGCCCCCCGGGTGGGTCCCCCTGATGGCGGGCTACCCTGCTCCCCATGAATCCACAGAACCCGGACTACCGTCAGGACACGGAGGCCCTCTTCCGCGCGGCCCCCTTCGTCACCGACCTCGGCATCGAGCCCGTCTCCATCCTCCCGGGCGAGGTGGAGGCACGACTGGTGGTTCAGCCCCGCCACCTGCAACAGGACGACGTCATCCACGCGGGCGTCCAGGCGACGCTGGCCGACCACACCGCGGGCGGCGCCGCCTTCACCCTCGTGCCCCGCCCTCAGCGAGTCCTCACCGTGGACTTCACGCTCCACCTGCTCCAGGCGGCACGAGGCGAGGCGCTGCGCTGCAAGGCCAGGGTGCTGCGCGCGGGCCGCCGGCTCATCGTCGTCGAGTCCGAGGTCCACACCGTCGCCGGAGGCCAGGAGCAGCGCGTCTCCAAGGCCACCGTCACGCTCGCCGTCGTCGAGCCCCGGACGCCCTGAGGCTCACACGCCGGACGCCGCGCGCTGCACCAGCAGGAGCTCGAGGAGGCTCCGGGCCACGGCGTCCTTGGTGCCCTGGAGATCCCGTGGCGAGCCGGTCCGGGTCAACACCGTCACCCGGTTCGTGTCCGTGCCGAAGCCCGCGCCGGGCGCCGTCACGTCGTTGGCGACGATGGCGTCCAGCCCCTTGCGCTCGAGCTTCTCGCGCGCGTGCTCCACCACCCGCTCCGTCTCCGCCGCGAACCCCACCAGCACCGGCCGCCGCGCCTGCCCCGCCACCTTCCGCGAGGCCTCGGCCAGCACGTCCGGCGTGCGCACCAGCTTCAGCGTCTCCGGCCCTGCAATCGAGCCCTTCTTCACCTTCTGCGGCGCGCGCGTCTCCGGCCGCCAGTCACTCACGGCCGCCGTGGCGATGAACGCGTCGGAGTCGGCCACCCGGCTCAGCACCTCGCGCGCCATCTCCTCCGCGGAGACGACGTCCACCACCTCCAGCCCCGTGCGGTCCACCGCGCCCACCGGCCCCAACACCACCGTCACCGAGGCCCCCAGCGCACGCGCCGCATGCGCCAGCGCGAGCCCCATCTTCCCCGTGGAGGGATTGGAGATGAATCGCACCGGGTCCAGGAACTCACGCGTGGGCCCCGCCGTCAGCAGCACCCGCTTGCCCGCGAGCGGCCCCGGCGCGAAGCGCGCGGCGACTCCCGCCACGATTGCGGGCACGTCCGCCAGTCGCCCCTCGCCCACGTCGCCACAGGCCAGCAGCCCCGCCCCCGGCCCCACGAAGCTGAAGCGCGCGTGCGCCGCCAACGCCGCCACGTTCTCCTGCGTCTGCGCGTTGTCCCACATGGCCACGTTCATCGCCGGGGCGAGCACCACCGGCCCGCGGAAGGCCAGGAGCGAGGTCGTCACGGCGTCGTTCGCCATGCCCGCGCGCACCCGCGCCAGCAGGTCCGCCGTGGCCGGCGCCACGACGAACGCCTCCGCCCAGCGCGCCAGGTCCAAATGGCCGAAGTTCCCCTCCTGCGAGGGGTCGAAGTAGTCGGTGAGCACCGGATGCCCGCTGAGCGCCTGGAAGGTCAGCGGGGTGACGAACTGCCGAGCGGCCTCCGTCATGGCCACCCGCACCTCGGCGCCCGCGCGCCCCAACTCGCGCACCAGCTCACAGGCCTTGTACGCGGCGATACCACCGGCCACACCCACCACGATGCGACGGCCCTTCAACGCGGTCACGTCCATGCGGCTTCCTAATGCGCCCGCATGCCGGCTCGCAACCCGAGCCGCACGAGCAGCAGGCCCGGCGCCTCAACGTCCCAGCGTCACCTCACCGCTGGAGGGCACGTCCACCACCCGCACCTCGGGGCCTCCCGGCGTCTCCACATGGAACGCCCCCCACACCAGCGTGTAGCGCCCGGGTGGCAGGCCAGTGACGACGACCTGCTCGGAGCGTGGCTGGTAGATGAGGTGCGCCCAGCGTGAGCGCATCAGCTCCTGCGCCGGCGGATTGCTCGTCACCGGGACGTCCCCGGCCACCACCCACAGCGCCTTGCCGCGCTCGGGCTTGAGCTGCACGGTGAGCGACGCGCTGCCCGGCGCGGGCCCCAGGTCCAGGTGCATCTGCGCGCCACCCACCTGGACCACCAGGGCGGGCTCGCCCGCGAAGTCGCGTCCCGTGCCCAGCATGAAGCGATAGCTGCCGGGCGCCACGTCGACCGAGTAGGCCCCATCCGGCCCGGTGACGATGTTGAGTGGCTCGCCCCGGTCTCCGTTCACCGCCTCGATGCCGATGCCCGCGGCGGGCTGGCCTCCCGGCAGGAACACGCGACCGCTCAACCGCGTCGCCTGCTTCAGTGTCAGCTCCAGCGCTGCGCCACTCCCACGCTCCACCGCCTGCGTCCCACTCAGCCGCCCCTTGCGCGCGGACACGGTGTAGCGGGCCACATACGGCGGACTCGCCAGCGTGAAGGTGCCGTCCGGGCCCGACATCACGGACTCGTCGCACACCTCACAGGACACCACGGCGTCCGCCACGGGCCCGCCGCTCGCGTCCCGCACCCTCCCGCTGATGCTCGGCAGCTTCTCCAGCACCAGGTCTCCCAGTTCGGCAGACACCGGACGGTCCACCATCAGCGGCTCGTAGCCGGAGGCATCGACCGCGACGATGACGCGGTCTCCCGCCGTGGGCAGGGGCAGCTCGAAGCGACCGTCGGGGCTGTCCACCTGATGCTCGTCCATGCGGAAGCGGCGCACGGGCGCGCCGTCATTGCCCACCACGCGGCCGCGGAACATGTCGCGCTTCTTGAGCACCACCTTCACCGGAGGCCCGCCCGCCTTGCCCTCGGCGCGCTCCGTCTGGTCGTAACCGGAGTGCTTCACCTCCAGCCGGTAGCCCCGGTCGGGCCGCAGCGAGCGGAACTCGAAGTGGCCGCGCGCGTCGCTCACCACGGGATCCGCGCCGCGAGGCACCACCGACAACGCGGCCCCCGCCACCGGCGCCCCTTGCGTGTCCACCACGTCGCCCGTGAGCGGCGCGCCGGGCTTCAGCTCGGCCTCCAGCTTCAGCGTCTGCCCCTCCGTCACCGTCACCTGCTTGCGCTCGGAGGGCTGGAAGTCCGGATGCGAGGCCACCATCGAGTACGTCCCCTCCGGCATCCCGCGCATCGGCACGACGCCGTCGGGCCCCGAGGAGCGGTCGCTGCGGAAGATGCCCTCCTGGTCCACCCAGAGCACCACGTCCGCGCCCTCCACACGTCGGCCCCCGGAGGACACCGTCACCTCCACGGAGGCATGCGGCTCCAGCGGCAGCTCGACGTCCTTCGCGGGTGCCGTCACCTTCACCTGTCCACCGCCCCACTCGGAGTGGTGCGCGTGCAGCTCGTACAGGCCCGGCGTGGGCACCGACGCGGAGAAGTGCCCGTCCCCATCGGCGAGCACCGTCTCCCCCGTCGGCTGGACCAGCACCG
The DNA here is from genome assembly GCF_059738865.1 of Myxococcus sp. MH1. Lineage (NCBI taxonomy): Bacteria > Pseudomonadati > Myxococcota > Myxococcia > Myxococcales > Myxococcaceae > Myxococcus > Myxococcus sp. MH1. Next base: position 6,731,545 of record NZ_AP026947.1, read on the forward strand.
ACACGCGCGGCGCGGGACGGCCGTACACGTCCATCACCCGTCCGGTGATGAGCGTCGCGCGCTCCAGCTCCAGCTCCAGCGAGGTCTCGCCCTTGCCCACCCGCGCGGGGAGCTGCGCCTCGCGGAAGCCCTCCGCCTTGCCCTCCAGCACGTATTCGCCGACGGCGAGCGGCCCCAGTTCCACCAGCGCGCCCGTGCTCGCGCGCTCCCGGCGGACGACTTCTCCGCGCGCGGTGCGCAAGAGCAGCTCCGGCGACGGCACGGGCTCGCCCGCCTCGTCCACCACCGTGACGAGCAGCTTGCCGGCCTCCTCCAGCTCCAGCGTCACCTGCGTGACGCGCGCCTCCAGCGTCAGCGTGCGCGGAATCGAGCCCAGTCCCGGTGCCTCGGCCGTCACCACCAGCTCATCCGGATACAGGCCGGTGAAGCGGACGACCTCACCCTCCGTGCGCAGGTCGCGCGACAGGTGGTCGCCGCGCACTCGCACCGTCGCGGCCGCGGGCTGGCCCTCGCGGGTCACTCGGACCTCCAGCGTCCTCGACGGTGTCAGCTGCAGGCGCACGGGCTGGGAGCCCGCCTCCACCAGGGACTCGACGGCGGGCAGGTAGCCCTCCGCCATGGCCAGCACGTAGAACGGGCCCTCGCCCAGCCCCTCCAGCGAGAAGGCACCATCCGCTCCGGACCGCGCCTCGAAGGGCAGCGGTACCCGTCGAGACACCGCGTACACGCGCGCCTCGCGCAAGGGCTGTCCGGACTCGTCCACGACCTGGCCGAGGATGGAGCGCAGCGGCGGCAGGAACAGCTCCACCGGGTCACCCGGCGCGGCCCGGTCCCTCAGCGCGACACCCAGGCCGGGCGCGCGGGCCCACACGGAGAAGGACACGCCGACCAGGTGCTCGAAACGGAAGCGTCCCTCGGCGTCCGTCCGCGCCGTTGCCCGGGGACTGAGGAAGCCGCGCTGCTGCTCGAAGAAGGCCAGCGTGTGCAGCGTCGACTCACGCGCCGGACAGGACAGGAGCGCCTGGTCGCACTCGTCACAGCGCACGTCCACCAGGGTGCGCTCCGCGCTGGCCGAGAGGAACACCTCCGCGTCCGGCACGGGCCGCCCCGAGGCATCCAGGACACGGCCGGTGAGCGCCAGGCCCTCCTGGCTCCCGGAGGTGACCTCCACGGCGGAGAACTCGGGAAGTGACCTGGACGTCGCGCCCAGGGACGCGGACGCGCGGAAGTCTCCAGGCGCTCGCTCCGAGCGAGACCAGAGCCAGGCGGCCCCAGCCACCACGAGGGCGGACAGAACCCCTATGAGAATCCAGTTGCGCATGCGCTCGTCACGAGGACCTTAGCCCGCGGCGGGCCCGGCAACGGCCGATTCCCACCGGAAATTCCGGACCCAGTCCTCTCCCCGACGCTCTCCCCCACTCCACGTCGTCCCCAGCGCAGTGGGGCGACAACGTCACGCAGCCATCACTGCTTCGTGTCGTCCTCGAGTGCGTCCAGGCGCTTCTCCACCTGCTCGAAGCGCTCGTTCGTCGTCTCGCTCAACGAGCCCAACAGCCGGGCCATGCGCCCGACATTCGTCTCCATCCGATGGAAACCGTCCGACACCGTCCGGACGACGCCGACCACGGACTCCATGGTCGTCATCATCAAGCCCATGCTCTCTTGCGTCGCGCCCAGGGACAGCTGCGTCGCGCCCAGGGACACCTGCGTCGCGCGCAGAGCCGCCTGCGTCTCGCTCAAGGCCGCCTGCGTCGCGGTGATGGCCTCCTGCATCGCGCCCATGTTCGCCTGCATCGCGCCCATGTTCGCCTGCATCGCGCCCATGTTCGCCTGCATCGCGCCCATGTTCGCCTGCGTCACGGACATGCTCTCGCGCATCTCGCCCATGTTCTTCAGCATGGAGCCCATGCCCGAGGCCAGGATGCGCGTGTGCATCCGCGAGGACTTCATCTCCTCGCGCAGCTCCACCACCTCACCCATCAACTTCACCATCACGTCCCTGCCCGCCGCCCTCGCCACACGACCTCCCGTGACATCCTGACGGGACCCTACGCGGCGGGTCTGACGTGAGCTGGCGGTGCTCGGACGACGGGTGCGCGTGCTCATGGCGTGGCCTCCCTCACTCCTCGGCGAAGGGCTGGATGGCCTGCGCCACCGCGAGCTCCTGGCGGGCCTCGCTCAGCTCGGAGTTCGTCGCGCGCAGCCGATCGCTCAGCACCTGCACGAAGCTCCAGAGCATCTTCACCGCGAGGATGGACTCGCGCTTCATCAGCCCCATCAAATCAGGCCGGGAGATGACCATGGTGCGCGTGGGCTCCGTCGCCCTCACCGTCGCCGAGCGCGGCGCGTTGTCGATGAGCCCCATCTCCCCGAAGTGGCCGCCCGAGCGCAGCTCGGCGATCTCCACCCCGTTCTTCTCGATGGCCACCCGGCCCCGGATGACCACGAACAGCTCCTCGCCCGGCTGCCCCTCCACCACGATTTCACGCCCCGCCGGATACGTGCGCGTGGTCGCGATGGACAGCACCGCCGTCTGCTCCTTGTACGTGAGGTGACGGAACAGCGGAATCTTGCGCAGCGCCTCCATCCGCGACTGCGCCTCGCTCGACTCCTCGCTCGCCAGCGCGGCGCTGTCCCCGGCGATCTTCACCACCACCGCGGTGATGTTGTCCTTGCCGCCCCGCTCGTTCGCGATGTCGATGAGCCGCTTGGGCAAATCCCCCGGCGCCAGCCCCGACACCAGCGGCAACAGCTCCTCGTCCTCGACGTACCCATGCAGGCCGTCCGAGCACAGGACGAACATGTCCCCGGGCACCAGGTCCACGATGAGCGTGTCGACCTGGACGGACTCCTGGATGCCCACCGCGCGCGTAATCACGTTGCGGTACTGCGAGGTGGCCGCCTGCTCCTTGGTGATGGTGCCAGCCTTCAGCTGCGCGGCGACCAGCGTGTGGTCCTCCGTCAGCCGGTGACACTGGCCGTGCCTCACCAGATAGACGCGACTGTCACCCACATGACCGATGACGGCCTTGTTGCCCCCCACCGCGAGGCACACGAACGTCGTCCCCATGCCCCGCTTCGTCGAGTCCGACATCGCCGTGCGGTAGATGTCCGCGCACGCGCGCTGCACGGCCACCTCCACCAGCGCCGCCGCCGCCGAGCGGCTGTCCGCCGTGGGGTTGTTGCCCAGGTCCTTGAGCAGGTGCCGGTTCGCGGTGATGTGCTGCTTGACGACCTCGGTGGCGCGATTGCTGGCGACCTCGCCGGCCGCGTGCCCGCCCATGCCATCGGCGACGACGTACAACCCGAGCGACACGTCCACCAGCATCGCGTCTTCGTTGTGCTGCCGCTTGCGGCCGACGTCGGTCAGTCCGAAGGCTTCTGTGGTCAAGGCCACCGCGAACACTCCCGTGTGTGACTGTAGGCGACTTCGTACGTTACGCAGGCCACTTGAGACGTGGCAAGGCTCAGGGAGCCATCCGTACGGAGAGCATCCGGACAAAACCGCTTGCCGTGTAGAACGCGAGTTCCACCTGTCCAAAGCGCAACCGCGCGCCATCCTCCAGCAGAACGGGCTTGCGCGGGGTGAGCCGGACGCCCCCCATCCACGAGCCGTTCTTGGAGCCGGCGTCCGTCAGCAGGAAGCCCGCCTGGGCCTCGTCCCGGGCGAACCAGGCGTGGAAGCGCGACACGCTGCCGTCATCCAGCACCACGTCGTTGTTGCCCGTGCGCCCCACCGTGATGCCCCGGCCGAAGGCGTTGCTGCGGGCCTTCACCACCGGGAAGACCACCGACTCGCTCGCCCCCAGCGTCGGGGGCCCCGCGTTCGTCACCGTCTTGAGACGGTACTCCTCCTGCTCCACCGGGCTGTCGTCGGCGGGCGAGGGGGAGAAGAGGAGCAGCCCGGGCGGCAGCTGCCGCTCCAGGTCGCCCCGGTTGCGCAGGTACCGCGAGACATGGGCGCTCAGAAGCTCGGGCATAAGGGCGGCGCGGGAAGGGGGAGGTTCCCGCGCACCCCAGTCTACGCGGACTTCACCGCCAATCCATGAACAACCCGACCATCGGGCCACCCACGAAACCCCGGCCCAGGTAGCGGCGCTTGAGGCCGAAGGGCTCGCCGTAGCCCACGGCGACGCCGGCGGCGACCTTGTCGAACTGGTAGCCAATCTGGATGCGGCCCTCGACGATGCCGGCCACGTTCTTGTCCGGCAGCGGGCCGCCGTCGAACTTGGCGCCATAGAAGACCGGGCCGCCCGTCACCTGGAACCCCCAGTGCGCGGCGTTGGGCAGCTGGTTGCGGTAGCCGAAGCCCACCTGCGCGGTGTGCTCGTAGTAGGCGCCCAGGTTGGTCTCGGGCTTGCCCGCCTTGGGCGTGGGCATGCGCGCCCCCCACCCCAGTCCGCCCTCCACCAGGAAGACGAAGGCGTCCTTGCGGTCCTGGAAGAAGGTCAGCTCCCACTGCACCTTCAGCCGGGGCGTCAGCAGCGCATCGTTGTACGAGGTCCCCAGGAAGGCGCCACGCGGGAGCCAGAAGGGCGTGGGCGAGGTGTGCACGCGACGAGGAGCGCTCGTCATCGTCTGCGCCTGCGCCGTGGAGACCAGACCCAGCGTGAAAACCAGCAAAAAGAGGAGCTTGCGGTGCATAGAATCCATCTTTGCGCCACGGAGCGGAGCGCTTGTCAACGAAGTGTTCGTTTGGCTATGACGCGTTCGTTACCTGCGGATGGGCCCGGAGCCAGGTCGTACCTGGAGCCACCTGCCGTGGGGCACAAGGAGCGGGACACCGCATGCCAGTCGTGACAGTCCGGGCCAGCAGCAAGCAGAGCTCGGGTAGGTTCGACACCCTCGTCCGCAAGGCCACGGAGAAAGCCTCCGACCTGCTCGAGCAGAGTGATCGCGTCCTCGTCGTCTACGAGAAGGGTTGCGCCAGCATCTATTACGAGGGCGACGGCGTGCGTCCCCTCCCCGCGGCGCCCCGCGCGTCCTGAAGGGGCGTCCAGGCTCCGGCCCGACTCCGGGCCGTCGAGCTGGAACGTCGAGCCCGGCGGGTGTGTCCTGAGAGGACCGGTTCAACGGACCTCTCCCCTTCACAAGGAACCCGCGTGCGCTCGCTCCTGGTCGTCCTCGCCCTGACCCTCACCGCCTGCTCCACCCACCGAGCCCACGAGCGCGTCGCGTTCGCCGAGGGCCTGGCGGCCGGAGGTGCGCCGGGGACCGCCGTGCCGCTGGAGAGTCGCTCCATCATCCACCGGGCGTCCCTGACGCTGGAGCGGGACGAGCCCGAGTCGGGGCCGGCGCAGGCCGTCCAGCTCGCGAAGACGCATGGGGGTTACGCCGAGCACGTGACGACCCGTTCCGCGGTGGTGCGCATCCCCGCCGAGCGGTTGGACGGCTTCCTGGCCGCGGTGCCCGCGCTGGGCGAGGTGGAGCGCAAGAGCGTCTCCGCCAGCGACGTGACCGACGTGCACCGGGACTTGAAGGTGCGCCTGGCCAACGTGACGCGCATCCGGGAGCGCTACCTGGAGCTGCTCCAGCGCGCCGTCAGCGTCGAGGACACGCTCAAGGTGGAGAAGGAGCTGGAGCGAATCACGGTGGAGTACGAGACGCTCAAGGCGCGCCTGGAGGGGCTCGTGGGCGAGGTCGCCCTGTCCACCGTGAACCTCGACTTCGAGCGCCCCGTGCGCCCCGGCCCCGTGGGCTGGGTGTTCTACGGCCTGGGGAAGGCCGTGAAGTGGCTGTTCGTCTGGGACTGACGAGGCGTCACTCCTCGCCCAGCTTCCGGTAGAGCGTGCGGCGGTTGATGCCGAGGATGCGCGCGGCGGCGGCCTTGTTGCCGTTCTGCGCGTCCACGATTCGCCGCACGTAGGCCCGCTCGACGTCCTCCAGGGGCAGCTCCTCGCCGCTGGCCCGGGTGAACAGCGCCTGCATCCCGCCGTTGTCACCCGGCAGGTCGAAGTCCTCGGGCACGAGCGTGTCGTGGTCCGCCAGCGCCACCGCGCGCTCGAGCAGGTTCGCCAGCTCCCGGACGTTGCCCGGCCACGCGTGCGCCACCAGCCTGCGCATCGCCGCCGCGGACACCCCGAGCACCTCGCGCGATTGCGCGCCTCCCAGCCGCCCCAGGAAGAAGTCCACCAGCGGGACGATGTCCTCGCGCCGCTCGCGCAGCGGGGGCACCTCCAGGCGGATGACGTTGAGCCGGTAGTACAGGTCGGGCCGGAACCGCCCGTCGCGCAGCAGCTCCTCGAGCGGCCGGTTCGTCGCGGCCACCACCCGCGCGCGCACCGTCACCTCCGCGCTGGCGCCCAGCGGTCTCACCTTCCCCGTCTCCAGCGCCTGGAGGAGCTTGGCCTGCACCTCCAGCGACAGCTCCCCCACCTCGTCCAGGAACAGCGTCCCCGCGCCCACGGCCACGAAGACACCCGCGCGGTCCTCACGCGCGTCCGTGAACGCACCACGCCTGGCGCCGAACAGCTCGCTCTCCGCGAGCCCCGGTGGCAGCGCAGCGCAGTTGAGCTGGAGGAAGGGCTCCGCGCGCCGGGCACTCGACTCGTGCACCAGCCGCGCGAGCGCGCTCTTGCCCGTCCCCGTCTCCCCCGTGAGCAACACCGTCGAGTCCGTGCGCGCGGCCCGTCGCGCCATCTCCAGCACCTTGCGCATCGCGGGGCTGCGCGCCACCAGTCCCCCCGGCGCGTCCGTGGGCACCGCCGCGCGCAGCCGCACAATCTCCCTGCGCAGCTGACGCTCGCGGAACGCGCGGTCGATGGAGAGCACCAGCGCGTCGATGTTGAAGGGCTTCGTCACGAAGTCGCAGGCCCCCGCCTTCACCGCCGCCACCGCGAGCTCGATGCTCCCGAACGCCGTGATGAGCAGCACGAGTTGCCCCGGCCTCCGCGCGAGCACCGCCTCCAGGAACTCCGTCCCCCGCATCCGAGGCATCTCCACGTCGGAGATGACCAGGTCGAACGCCTCCTCCGCGCAGCGAGACAGGGCCTCCTCGGGGGACGTCATCCCCACCGTCACGTAGCCGCGCTCCGTGAGGCTCTCGCAGAGGAAGTCCACCACCGCCGCGTCGTCATCCAGGACGAGGATCCGCTGTCCACGCGCGCTCATTCTGCCTCCTCCTTCATGTCCTCGTCCTCGGCCGCTGGGAGCTGGACGAGGAACCGGCTGCCCTCGCCCGCTCGGGACGTCACCGAGACGGCGCCTGCGTGGTCCGCGACGATGGACTTCACCACCACGAGCCCCAACCCCGTGCCGCCCAGCTCCGTCCAGGTGCTGAAGAAGGGCTCGAAGATTCGCGCCTGTTGCTCCTCCTCGATGCCCACGCCCGTGTCCTCGACGCACAGGCAGACCCCTCGGCGCTCGGACAGCCCGGGAGCGCTCCGGAAGACGGACGGCGCCAGCGTCACCCGCACGCGACCTCCGCGAGGCGTGGCGCGCAGCGCGTTGGTGAGCAGGTTGAGCGCCACCTGCTGCACGCCGTCCCCATCCGCGAGGACGCGGGGCAGCGGGGCCTCCACCTGGAACTCCAGCGTCACGTCCCGCTTGCGAGCGTCGTGCTCGAGCAGTTCCACCACGGCGCGCACGGGCTGGTGGACATCGAGCACCTCCCGACGCGGAGGCTTGCGGCGCGTGAGGTCCAGGAGCTGTCGCACCGTCCGGGTGATGCGCTCGCACTGCTCCACCAGGATGCCCGCGTTGCGGCGCACGTCGTCGGGCAGCTCCGTCCTCGACGCGAGCGCCTGCGCCCGCCCACCGAGGATGAGCAGCGGCGAGCCAATCTCATGCGCCAGTCCCGCCGACAGCTGTCCGAGCGTGACGAGCTTGTCCACGCGGCGAAGCCCCGCCTCCATCGAGATGCGCGCCTCCGTCTCGACGTTGAGCCGGCCCCGCGCCTCGCCCAGCTCCTTCACCATCGCGTTGAAGGCATGCGCCATCTCCCCCACCTCGTCCTCGCGCTCCACCACCACCGTGGCGGAGAAGTCACCGCCGCGCACCGCGCGCATCGCCCGCACCACGCGCTCCAGCGGACGCTGGAGGTGGAGCCACAAGAGCAGCCACCCCACCACCGAGATGCCCGCGATGAGCGTGAGCACGGACAGCAGCGTCGACCGACGCGTCCGCTCCAAATCCATGCGCAGCCCATCCAGCGGATTGACCACCGCGAGCGCGCCCACCGTCCCGCCCTCGTCGCTGCGCAGCGGCACCACCACGGACAGGTGGGACAGGCCCTCCGGCCCCTCGAAGCGCGACGTCACGCCGTGCGCCTCCATCACCCGGAGCGCCTCCGCCTCGACGAGCGGCAACGTGCGCGAGCTCCCCAACGAGCGGGCGACCAGCCCCTTCTTCGCATCGAACACGAAGACGTCGACCGTGGGGTCCTTCACCTCCAACGACTCCAGCATCTCCCGCACGTCCGCGCCCTGCCCGTCCCTCAGCGCGTTCTCCATGGCCACCTGGAGCGCCGTGGCCAACAGCCGGGAGGACTCCTCCGTGGCCGTGCGCAGCTCGTGCTCCTCCCGCCGGAGCTGTCGGTACCCGTAGGAACCCAGGATGAGGGCGCTGGTCAGCGTCAGCCAGAGCCCCAGTTTGGTGGCGATGCGCACGCCGCCCACTGTGGCGAAAGTGCACAGATGATTCAATTCGCCTCGCTCCTACCTGCTCGCTGGGCGAGTTCACTCCCTGTGATTTCAATGAGTTGAGTACGCGACACGCTGGACCAGGACTTGCCCTGGTGCCCAGCCATGAAAAGGACCGTGCTCCTGGGCCTGCTGGCCCTCTCCTCCGCCTGCTCCAGCGCCGCCGCGACCACCGCCACCCCGGAGCGGCCTCCTCCCAAGACGCTGAAGGAGGGGGTGGTGCAGCTCGCCGAGGCCTCCCAGGCCTTCGTCACCGTCACCCCCGTCCAGCCCGATGCCGGCGGGGCGAGGCTCCAGGCGCCCGCGCGCGTGGCCTTCCGGGACGGGGCCGTGTCCCGGCTCGGCGCGCCGCTGGCCGGCCGCGTGGTGGGCGTGCACGTGCGCACCGGCGAGGTGGTGAAGCCCGGAGACCCGTTGGTGACGCTCGACTGCCCGGAGGCCGCGGCGGCGCGCACGGCGGTGGCCACCGCGGCGGCGGCGCTGCGCGAGGCGGAGTCCGGCTTCGAGCGTGAGCGGCGCATGTTCGACCAGGGCGTGAGCACGGAGCGCGAGCGGCTGTCGGCGGAGACGCGCCTGGCCGAGGCCCGCGCGGAGCTGGCCCGCGCCCAGGCCTCCGTGGGCTTCGTGGGCGCGGGGAGCGGCACCACTGTCGTCCTGCGCGCACCGCTGGCCGGCACGGTGCTCGCGCGCACCGCGACGGAAGGTGTCTCCGTGCAGCCCGGAGGCGAGCCGCTGGTGGAGGTGGGCGACGCCTCCGCGCTCTGGGTGGTGGCGGAGGTGTTCGAGCGGGATTTGCCGCAGGTGCGCGAGGGCACGCGGGCGAGCGTCACCCTGCCCTCGCTGCACGAGCCGCTCACGGGCCAGGTCGTCTCGGTGGGCGCGGTGGTCACCAGCGGCTCGCGCACGGCGCCGGTGCGCATCGCGCTGGACAGCCCGTCCAAGGGGCTGCGTCCAGGAATGTTCGGCCGCGCGCGCATCGACGCGGCCGAGGCCAGCCTGACGCTCCCGGTGGAGGCGGTGCTGCTGCGCAACGGGAAGGACTCCGTGGTGTACGTGCGGCAGGACGCTCGCACCTTCGTGCGCCGGCCCGTCGTCGTCGCCACGCCCGTGGATGGGCGCGTGCAGGTCATCGCGGGGCTGTCCGCGGGTGAGCCTGTCGTCACCCGGGGCGCGCTGCTGCTCGACGGCGCCGCGGACCAGCTGCTCTAGCGGAGACCGCACCCCATGTTGCGACGACTCATCGAATTCTGCGTCCGCAGCCGCCTGCCGGTGTTGCTGCTGACCCTGGGCATCGGCCTGTTCGGCGTGAAGGCCTATCTGGACACGCCCGTCGAGGCGTTCCCCGACGTCACCAACCTCCAGGTCAACGTCATCGCACAGATGCCGGGGCTCGCCCCCGAGGAGATCGAGCGCCAGGTGACGGTGCCGCTGGAGCGCGTGCTCAACGGCACCCCGGGCATGCTCCAGATGCGCAGCGAGAGCCTCTTCGGACTGTCGCTCATCTTCCTCACCTTCGACGACGGCGTGGACCCGTTCAAGGCGCGCACCATCGTCGGTGAGCGCCTGTCCAACGCGGACCTCGCCGACGCAGCCGACGTGCGGCTCGCGCCGGAGGCCACGCCCCTGGGCAAGGTGTACCAGTTCCGCGTCCTGAGCGACCGGCACACCCTCACCGAGACACGCTCGGAGATGGAGTGGAGCATCGCGCGGCACCTGCGCCAGGTGCCCGGCGTCGCCGACGTGCTCAGCCTGGGCGGCTTCCTCAAGGAGTTCCACGTCCAGGTGGACCCGTCGCGGCTGCTCGCGCACGAGCTGACGCTGGCGGACGTCACCGAGGCCCTGGAGCGCTCCAACCGCAACGTGGGCGGAGGCTTCCTGCGCCAGGGCGACCAGGAGCTGCTCATCCGCGGCGTGGGCTACCTCAAGGGCGCCAAGGACGTGCAGGACATCGTGCTCAAGAGCGAGGACGGCACGCCGGTGACGGTGGGCGACGTCGCGCGCGTGGTGGCCTCCCACACGCCGCGCCGGGGCACGGTGAGCCACGACCTGGACATGGACGTCACCGAGGGCGTCGTCCTGCTGCGCCGGGGCGAGAACCCGAGCACGGTGCTGGAGGGCGTGCACGCCAAGGTGAAGGAGCTCAACGGGCAGGTGCTGCCCAAGGGCATGCACATCGAGCCGTTCTATGACCGCAACGTGCTCGTGGGCCAGACGCTGTCCACGGTGCACCACAACCTGCTGCACGGCGCGCTCCTGGTGGTCGCGGTGGCGTGGCTGTTTCTGCGCAGCATGCGCTGCTCGCTCATCGTCGCGTCCGTCATCCCGCTGGCGCTGCTCACGGCCTTCATCGGCCTGCGCATGGTGGGGCTGCCCGCGAACCTCATCTCCATGGGCGCCATCGACTTCGGCATCCTCGTGGACGGCGCGGTGGTGCTGGTGGAGAACGTGCTGCACGAAGCGGGCGTGAAGCGGCCCCGGAAGCGGCGCGAGATGCTGGGCCTCATCATCCACTCGGCGCTCGACGTGGCCCGGCCCACCTTCTTCGCCATGGCCATCATCATCGCGGCCCTCATCCCCGTCTTCACCCTGGAGCGCGTGGAGGGCCGCATCTTCCGTCCTCTCTCCCTGACGTACAGCTTCGCGCTCGTGGGGGCGCTCGTCTTCGCGCTCACGGTGGTGCCCGCGCTGTGCGCCCTGCTCTTGAGGCCCAAGGACGCCGAGGTGAAGGAGCCCCGGCTGCTCGTCACCCTGCGCGAGTCCTATGCGCGCGCGGTGACCTGGCTGATGCCGCGTCGCACACTGGTGTTCGGTTCCATGGCGGCGCTGGTGGTGCTCACGGGAGTCGTGGGCTCGCGCGTGGGCAGCGAGTTCCTGCCCGAGCTGGACGAGGGCGACATCAACGTCTTCGTGGAGATGCCCGCGAGCATCTCCCTGGCCAAGGGCGCGGACATCCTCCTGGAGGTGCGCAAGCGCCTGTTGGACTTCCCCGAGGTGAAGGAGGTGCTCGTCGAGCAGGGCCGCCCGGAGGACGGCACCGACAACGAGGCCGTCAACATGGGGAAGACGTTCGTGCGCTTCACGCCGTCGGAGACGTGGCGGGACGGCTGGAACAAGGAGCGGCTGGTGCGCGAGATGCGCGCGTCGCTGCTGGAGATTCCGGGCGTGAGCTTCAACTTCTCGCAGCCCATCAAGGACAGCGTGGAGGAGGCCATCAGCGGCGTGCGCGGGAAGGTGGTGCTCAAGGTCTTCGGCACGGACCTGGAGGCCATGCGCGGCACGCTGGAGCGCGCCGTCACCGCGCTGCAGGGCGTGGAGGGCGTGGTCGACCTGGGGCTCTATCGCGACTCGAGCGTGCCGCAGCTCCAGGTGGTGCTGGACCGGCAGGCGCTCGCCCGCGCGGGCGTGGACGTGTCCACGGCGCAGGACCTGGTCGAGACGGCGCTGGGCGGCAAGGTGGTGACGGAGCTGTGGGAGCAGGAGCGGCCGGTGCCCGTGCGCGTGCTGTTGCCCGGCACCGAGAAGGAGGACGAGTCGCGCATCGGCGACATCCTCGTGCCCACCGCGGGCGGAGGACACGTCCCGCTGCGCGAGGTGGCGCGGCTGGAGAAGGCGCTGGGCCGCGCGAGCATCAACCGCGAGGCGAACAGCCGCACGCTGGCGCTGAAGTTCAACGTGGAGGGACGTGACATGGGCTCCACGATTCAGGAGGCCATGGCCACGGTGGAGCGCGAGGTGACGATTCCCGAGGGCATGTTCCTCAAGTGGGGCGGCGAGTTCGAGAACCAGGAGCGCGCGCTCGGGCGACTGGCGGTCATCGTGCCGCTGTCGTTCCTGGTGGTGTTCGCGCTCTTGTACGCGGCGCTGGGCTCCATGCGCAGCGCGGGCGCGGTGCTCGCGGGCGCGCCGTTCGCCATGTGCGGCGGCGTGCTGGCGCTGGCGCTCACGGGGATTCCGCTGTCCGTCAGCGCGGCGGTGGGGTTCATCACCCTGCTGGGCCAGGTGTGCCTCGCGTCGCTGCTGGTGGTGAGCGCGGTGGATGACCGGCGGAAGCTGGGCGAGGCGTTGGAGACAGCCCTCCCGCGCGGCGCGGCGAGCCGGTTCCGCGCGGTGTTGATGACGGCGCTGCTCGCGATGCTGGGGTTGATGCCGGCGGCGCTCTCCAGCGGCGCGGGGAGTGAGACGCAGCGCCCGTTCGCCATCGTCATCATCGGCGGACTGGTGACGGCGGTGCTGGTGTCGCTGTTCGCGCTGCCCGCGTTCTACTCGGTCATCGTGGGGAACCGGAGCCCCACGGCCTCCTCGGAGGAGGACGAGGACGCCGGGGACTCGGGCGTGACGCACGTGGTGCCGGGCGCGGGCCATGAAGCGGGCAAGGCCGAGGGGGTGGCGGCATGAAGCGCCTCGTGTCGATGTGGGGATTGTGCTGGGCGCTGACTTCGGTGGGGGCTCGCGCGGAGGAGTCGGCCGCCGTGCCCCCCGAGGTCATCACCCTGCCCCAGGCCCTGGAGTTGTTGTCCAAGGACAGTCCGTGGATGGCGGCGGAGCAGGCCCGGGTGGGCGTGGCGGAGACGGAGCGCATCGCCGCGGGCATCCTGCCCAATCCGTCGTTCAACTATGGCGGACAGCGGCTGTTGCACGGGGCCAACACGGGCTCGTCGATGTCGCATCAGTTCACGGTGGAGCAGCCGTTGCTGCTCTTCGGGCAGCGCGGCGTCCGACGAGAGCTCGCCGAGCGGAGCGTGGCCGCGGAGAAGGCGCGGGTGACGGCGTCGCTCGCGGAGCGGGAGCTGTCGGTGCGCGAGGCCTTCGCGTCCCTGCTGTCGAGCCAGGAGGCGCTGCGGTTGCTGGAGGAGACCTCCGTGGACCTGGGGCGTGTGGAGAAGGTGGTGAAGGGGCGAGCGGCCGCGGGTGACTCCAGCCGGTACGACGTGGAGCGCATCGAGGTGGAGGGACGCACGCTGGAGGTCGAGGTCCTCAACGCGAAGGCCAGCGTCGACGATGCCGCGGGGCGGCTGGCGGCGCTGCTCGGTCGACCGGGCTGGAGCCCTCGTGCCTCGGGGACGCTGGGGGCGACGGGCCCCCTTCCGGAGCTGGGCCGACTGTGGGAGGCGAGCGTGCGGCAGCGGCCGTCGTTGGTGGCGGCGCGGCAGCGGCAGTCGGTGGCGCAGGGCGGGCTCGCGGTGGCGAAGCGGGAACGGATGCCGGTGCCCTCGCTCGAGGCGGGCGCGGTGGTGACGCGGCGGGAGGACAGCACCATCGGGTATCTGGGGCTGTCGCTGCCGATGCCACTGTTCGACCGGAACCAGGGGGCGATTGCTCGCGCTTCGGCGGAGGTGGACGCGGAGACCCGGGCGCTGGACGCGGAGGTCGCCGAGGCCCGGGCGGAGCTCACCCGCGCGCACGCAGTGCTGGCGGGCAGGCACCGCGCATTGGCCACGCTGGAGCGGGACGTGGTGGAGCGCCTGCCCACGCTGCGGCGCATGGCGGAGGACGCGTACCGGGAAGGACGCGGGAGCATCCTGGAGCTGCTCGACGCGTTCCGCTCGCTGAAGGACCTGCGGCTGCAACACCTGGAGCAGCGTGAGGCGGTGCAGCAGGCGGAGGCGGCCGTGCTCTTCGCCTCAGGACTGGAGACGCTCACCCAGGTGCCTTGAGAGGAGCCGTGCCCGCGAGCGCTCCTCCTCGCGGGCACGGCATGTCTCAATTCCTGTCGAAGAGCGGAAGCTCGCGCTGGGACGCTCCAGCCGTGGCGGAAGCAGGGTCGGCGAAGTACGGTGGGTCCTCGACATGGACTGCCAACACGCCTCACTTCGACCCACGCCGGAGCAGGACGCCTCTTTCGCCGCGGAGGCGCTCTTCGCGGGCGACCTCCCCCACGCGGCGTACCATGTGGGCTGCGCGCTGAGCACGGACGTCACCCGCCCTGAATGGTTGGACCTGCTGCGGCGCATCAAGCAGGACGCGGGCCCCGACCCGCTGCGAATCGTCCCCCTCCAGGGGCGCGTGTCCTTCGCCACCGTTGCCGTGCGCGCGTGGATGCTCCACGAACAAGGTCAGCCCGCACAGGCCCTCGAGCTGCTCTCCCAGGTGGTCCACGCGAAGCGGGACACGGACTTCGTGCGCTGGGGACTCCCCTGGCTGGAGGCCGAGGGGGTCGCCGAACAGGCCCCCATCGAGCCCACGTTGAGCCTGCTGAGCGTCATCCTCACGCGGCTGGCGCCCTCCGAGCCGGGCCTGCCGCCCCGGGTACTCCAGGTGCTGGAGCGCCTCTCGATCCGGCATCGAACCCACTCGGCCGTGGCGTGGCTGCGCGGCACCCTGCTCCACCGCCTCGGCCGGCTGGACGAGGCGCTCGCCGTGGCCACCGAGGCCCATGCCACCATCCCGAACTGGCTCACGGCCATGCTCCTGGCCAACGTCCACCGCGCACGAGGCAGTGTTCCCCAGGCACTCGAGGCCTATCAGGCCGCGCTGCGCCACGACGCCACCCAGAACGCCACGCGGCTGGACATCGCGGACATGCTGCGTGAACAGGAGCGCTTCGACGAGGCGCTCAACTGGTATCAATCGGCGTTGAGCCATGAGCCGGGCAGCGCCTGGGCGCAGGCCTCCGTGGCCGCCCTCCAGTTCCGTGAGAGCAAGGAGCGCGCGACCCTGGAGCGCCTGCTGTCGGTGGCGGACACGACGTCCGGTCCCTCGCGCGAGAGCCAGCTCGCGGCCTCCGTCACGCGCGAGTTCGTGCCCTGGGTGGACTACCTGCCACAGAGAGTCGATGCGGGCATCCACGCCCTGCGGCAGATGAGCCTCCAGCCCCCCGCGGCGTCAGGGAACACACCGCCGAAGGTGAAGTTCACCACCCAGTGGCTCGAGGCGCCCAGCGTCCAGCTGGCGTGGGAGCTCCATCGCGAATGGCGTGGCTTCCCCTGCGTCGTCGACGTCGTCGTCCAGCAAGTACAGCGGCCCGACCCGCGCCAGCCCATCGAGCCGGTGGAGCTCACGCTGTGGAGCTACACCGACACACGTCCGACGCGCGCGGTCCCGCCCCCTCCCGAGGAGGTGGGCACGGCGCTCGCGGAGCTGGCCAGCGCGCCCTTCCAGCTCGAGGACTGGTGGCGTGAGGCGGCACGGACGTCCCGCGCGTTGAGCGCCCACGAGCTGGAGAGCATCGCCCGCGCCATGGTGCATCCACCGCCGCCGCGAGGAAGCCACTCCACCTGGGCGTGGCTGCAGCGCGTCCAGCTGGCCGCGGCCTTCGTCATCGCGACCCGCGAGGAAGGCTGGCTCGACTCGCGGCGACGGACGCTCCTGCTCGCCCTGGCGAAGGGCCCCATGGACTGGACGGTGGAGGCAGCGCTCGTGGCGCTGGCCCACGTGGCACGGACGACCCCCGAGGCTCGCGCCGAGGTCCGCGCCCTCTTCCAGTCCCTGGACCAGCACACCCAGGACTACGCGAGCTACGAGTACGCCCTGGTCTGCGCCTGGCTCCAGTTGCCCGAGCTGCCCGACACCGAGCGCACGGCCCTCGAGCAGCGCCGCGAGCACATCGAGCGCAACGCAGGACCTTGAGGCCGCGAGGAGCCTCGGCACGGGCGGCCATTGAAAGACATGGCCCCCGTGCATGGCCCCGGGTGCGGGCCTCGGACCCAATCCCATCCAGGTAGGGCCACCGGGCGGGAGCTGGTCGGCCAACCGGTTGAGAAAAGATTGCCGGCGGCGTTAGTGTGCGGACTCCGGTCATGAAGCTCGGTGCCGGGGGGGCAACAAGGCGATGCGCAGGCTTCTTCAGGAGCTACAGGAGCGCCTCGAGGAGTTCATCGAGCAACGCGAGGACCTGCTGCTCCTGGTCCAGTGCTCCGAGAACGACACGGCCATCCTCCTCAAGCTCCTGCGCGACCAGGAACAGGCCTCGGACGTCGACGTCTTTCTTCTCTTCAGCAACGCCTTTCATCAACCGCGACAGTTCGTTCGCGAGGCCATCGAGCAACTCCAGGAGCAGCATGGCCTGGCATCCCGAGCGCTCCTCGACGCCGGCAAGCCTCCCCTCCCGGACTTTCCCCAGACGCTCCTGAGTCCCTCCCGGCCTCCTCAAGAGCTCCTCCAGGAGGCCATCGGCTTCGCGCGCTCCCTCTTCCCCCGAGAGGGCGGCCACCGGCTGGTGTGGGTCATGCTCCCCGAGCAGATCTCCGACGCCGCCGGTTACGCGGCGCTCGTCGCGTCGCTGGTGCCCCGACATGGAATCCACCCCTGGATGCAGGGGCTGCGATTGATTCTCAGGGACCCCAGACTCCCGACCGGGACGGACAAGAACGCCCCCCTCCTCCCGCGTGTCAGCACCCTCCCCGTCGACCTCGGCCCCGACGCGGTGCAGGCCAGCCTCCAGAAGGACATGGAGGACGACGAGCGCCCCCGCGCGGAGCGGATGCAGGCGCTGATGACCCTGGCCTGTCTGGACTACGCGCACGGTCGACACAAGGAGGCCACCGCGAAGTACACCACCCTGCTCGGCTATTATCAGGAGACCGAGAACCACTCGATGCAAGCCATGGTCATGCATGGCATCGGTGACGTGTTCCGCCGCACGCAGACACATGACCAGGCCCAGCACTGGTACGAATGCGCGCTGGTCCCCGCCATCGCGTCGAAGGCGCCCGTCATCCTGTCCGTCGTGGTGAAGTCCCTGGGCGAGTTCGCCTTCGAACGCAAGCGCTACAGCGAGGCGGAGCGCTACTTCGAGGGACTGGAGCAGGTTTCCGCGCGCATGCTCGACCCCGAGGGCAAGGCCCGGGCGCTCGAGTGGCTCGGGCTCTGCCGCGAGAAACAGGGCGACGCGAAGCAGGCCGTGTTGCGTTGGGAGGCCGCGGCCCACCTCAGCCGCAAGGTCGGCCTGCACTTCAACCTGTGCGCGAACCTGGAGCACCTGAGCCGCACGTATCGACACCTGCGCATGAAGGAGCGCCTGTCAGGGGTCGAGACCGAGCTCACGCACCTCAAACGCGAGGGACCCCACCATGCCTAACGTTCCCCCCGCGCCTCGCTACCGTTCACCGGAGCGGCCTCGCAATGCCCTCCACACCCTGTCGGAAGGACTCGGCATGGTGGCGGGCCTGCCCTCCATGGGCATCAACCTGCTCAACGAAGGCTTCGCCCTGGCCACCAACTCCGTCTCCCAGGCGCTCCCCTCGTTCCCCGCCGCCACGCTCGGGTCCATGGCCGTGGGAATCCCGCACGCGCACGTGCTGCATCCGCCCAGCGGCCCCCCGCCCGTGCCGCCCACGCCCATGCCCGTGCTCGGCGCCATCGCCCTGGGCACCTCGGTCCAGGTGCTCATCAACGGGATGCCCGCGGCGCGGTGCGGAGACCTCGGCTTCACGCCGACCTGCTGCGGGTTGCCGCCCATCTTCGAGGTCTTCACCGGCTCGTCCAAGGTCTTCATCGGCGGAGCGCGCGCGGCGCGGCTGCTGGATTTGACCTACCACTGCAAACCCGTCCCACCCGCTGGAGCCGCCGCGCGGGGCGCCGCGGCGGCACTGCAAGCGGCCAGCAAGGCCATGATGGTCGCCGGCATGGCCGCGCAGGTGGCCTCCATCGCGGGCGACGCCGTCGAGGCGGCTGGCGCCAGCGCGGAGGGCGATGCCGCCATGGCGGGGGCCTTGGGGATGAGCGCGGGGATGATGGCGGCGCAGATGGCCGCCGACGCGCTCGCCATGGCGATGGGCGCCGCCATGGGCAAGGACGCCTGTGTCCCCCCGGGGACGCTGGGCGCCGTCACCCTGGGCGCGCCCAATGTGCTCATCGGCGGGTTCCCCATGCCCAGCTGGATGAACGTCGCGCGAGGACTGATGAAGCTCGTCAAGGGCCTGCGGGCCCGCGCCGGCGCACGCCGGGGTCGTCGCAACTCCGGGAGGAACCATTGAGCCCGCCGTCCCCGCAGCCCACCTCCGAGGGAGTCGACCGCCGCGGCGGCGCCATGCAGACCGGACGGCGCGCCGTGGGACACCCGGTGGACGTCGCCTCTGGCGTGCAGTTCACCGCGGCGCACGACGTGGAGATCTGGGGCACCGTGCCCCTCATCTTCCGCCGCACGTACAGCACGGACCTCCTGGACCAGCCCGCGTCCATCCTGGGCCGGGGCTGGCTCCACAACCTGGACGCTCGCCTGAGCCGGGACCTGGAGGGATTCCGCTTCGTCGGCCATGGCGGACTCGAGGTGTTCTTCGACGACCCGTCGGGGCGCCTCGACACCGGGGCGTCCCTGTTCAACCTCGGCGACTCGATGGAGCTGCGCCGCGAGGGCGACCGGCTCGTCGTCTATCATTGGCACGACCTGGAGACGGACGTGCAGCGCTACGTCTTCTCCGCGGACGACGGCGACCCGATGCTGCTGCGCGCGCTGGAGATTCCCTCCGGCCACGGGTTGTTGCTGAAGTATGACCGCGCCAAGCGGTTGACCTCCGTGACGCAGTCCGCGGAGCGCCGCGCGGTGCACCTGAAATACGACGCGAGCGGCCGGCTGGCCATGCTCCAGCTCGCCATGCCGGGAGCGGACGCGCCGCCGCCCGTCACCGTCGCCCGCTACGTCTACGACGCCAGGGACAGGCTGGTGGCCGTCCACGACGCCGCGGACGTGCCGATGACCTACGGCTATGACGCCGAGGACCGGCTGACGGAGGAGCGCAACCGCGCCGGCGGCGCCTACTTCATGAAGTACGACGCCCAGGGGCGCTGCATCGAGGCTGCGGGCGAAGGTGGCTACAACCTGCGCCGCTTCCAGTACGACGCCGTGGCGCGGCTGACACAGGTCACCGACAGCCTCGGCCACGTCACCGCGTACCAATACAACGCCCGGGGACAGGTCGAGCGGGAGATCCTCCCCAACGGAGGCATCCGCGCGACGGAGTACGACGAACACGGCCGCCCCGTCGTCGAGGTGGGCCCGGCCAAGGACGTCACGACCTACGTCTACGACGACCGCGGAGACGTCGCGACGAAGCTCTGGCCCGACGGCACCACCACCCGCTTCGAGTACGACGAGCACCACCAGGCGGTGTCCATCACCGAGTCCGGCGGCGCCGTCTGGCGCATGCGCTACGAGCGAGGGGCGCTCGTCCACGTGCTGGAGCCGCTCGGAGGCGAGCGCCTCTATGTGCGCGACGCGAACAACGACGTCGTCGCGATTCATACGCCCGGCGGCAATCGCATCCTCGTCTCGCGGGACCCGTCATGGACCGAGACGCGGCTGTCCGACGGCTACGGGCTCATCGAGCGACGCCGACTGGATGCCCGGCTCAACCCCACCGAAATCGAGGACGCCAGCGGCGCGCTCCTGCGCCTGCGCTACGACGTCCTGGGACGGCTGGTCCAGGTCGAACAACCCGACGGCGCCACGGAGCGGATGACCTACGACGCCGAGGGCCTGCTGACCCGGCGGGTCGATGGCGCGGAGTACGTGCATCGGCTCGAGCACTCCGCCTTCGGGCAGTGCGTCCGCGCCATCGACCCCAATGGCCTCGTCTCCGAATACACCTGGGACACCGAGGGGCGACTGACGCGGGTGCGCAACCCCGCCGGAGAGCTGGCCACCTTCGAATACGACAGCGTGGGGAACCTGGTCGCGCAGCAGCGCTTCGATGGGGCCACCGAGCGCTTCGAATACGACCTCGGCGGCAACGTGCTGCGGCACCACAAGCCCGGCGGCACGGTGGTCGAGTCGACCTATGACATCTCCGGCAACCTGCTCCAGCTCACCTCGGGCACCCAGGACCTGCTGCGACAGAAGTTCGCGGCCCACGGGCAGCTCGTCGAGAGCTGGACGCCGGATGCCACCGTCCGGTTCGAGCGCGACCTGCTCGGACGGGTGACTGCGGAGGTCCAGAACGGGCTGCGCGTCCAGTACACGTACCACCCGAGCGGCGGCGTCGCGCGGCGGGAGTTCGAGGGGGCTCGCGCGGAGCCGCTCGTGTTGGACTACGACCTCCGCGGGCGACTGCGCTCGATGGGAACGGCGCACGGGACGTTCCAGTCCTTCCGTTACGACGCGCGGGACTACCTCACGAGCCGCGAGCTGGGGCCGGCCCGGGAGGACGTGCGGTGTGATGCGCGAGGCAACCTCGTAGGGCAAAGCGTCCACGCCCCGAACCAGGAGCCGCTCGTCGAGCGCAGCTACGTCTACGCGCGCAACGGGGAGCTGCTCGGGGTCCAGGACCCGAAGTGGGGGTCCCGAGGCTTCGAGTACGACCCGGGCCGAAGACTGCTGGCGGCTCACGGGCCCTCCAGCATCGCCGGACGCTACGCCTACGATGAGCTGGGGAACCTGACGCGCAAGGGCCACCAGTCACTGAGCTACGCCCCCGGCGGGGTGCTCGTCGGTCATGGAGCGACCCGCTTCACCCACGGCCCCAACGGGCAACGGCTGCGCGCCAGCGAGGGCGACCAGCAGACCCGGTTCCATTGGGATGCCCTGGACCAGCTCCGGGAGGTCCAACATCCTGACGGAAGCAAGACGACGTATGGCTATGACGGAACGGGGCGGCGCGTCTTCAAGGAGCACGAGGGACGCAGGACGTCCTATTACTGGGCGGGCAACGACCTGCTCAGCGAACAGGGGCCTCGGGGCGTCACGGACTACGCCATCGACAACTTCTGGCTTCACGCGCTCTGGGAAGACGGGGAGCTGCGCCATGCCATCGTGTCGCAGTTGGGAGTCCCCCGTGAGCTGCTCGACGAAGCCGGGCAGTGCGTCTGGCGCGGGGAGTACGATGCGTGGGGGAACCTGGTCCACCAGGAGGGCAGCGCGCGGGCGCCGTCCCTGAGGCTTCCCGGTCAGTTCTGGGATGAAGAGACCGGTCTCCATTACAACCGTTCCCGGTACTACGACCCGGCCGCCGGGCAGTTCATCTCCGCCGACCCCACCGGCTTCGCGGGGGGACCGAACCTCTTCCTCTATGCGCCGAACCCCATCGGCTGGGATGACCCCTTCGGGTTGAGGTGCGGCAGCAGGACCTCTGGGTGGAGTGTGTACGTGCTCACCCGGGGTGAGCCCCCGCAGGTCGTCTACGTGGGGATCACCAACCAACATCCCCACGAGCGCCTCAGCCAACACCGCAGCGGGCACTCTCCTGGCAGCTTCGACCACATGCGTGTCGTCGCGACGGGGCTCTCGGACCGGCGCGCGGCTCGCAACATCGAAGGCTCGGCACTCTTCCACCTCGCCGTGCCCCCACCGGCCCCTCCGCTGCTCCTGAACCGGACCCGGTTGGACGGCGGTTACTGGCACAGCTACCGGAACAACGGAGACACGACCCGCCCCCTCATGTCAGCCAGCGCCACCCTTCAACAGCTCGGGAACAACATCATCACCCTTCCCAGGTAGGGTGCGCCTGGGCACCCGACGCACTCCCCTCCGCCATGACCGACTCCCAGACCATCACTCGAGCCAGGAAGCTGTTGGAGAACGACGAGACCGAGGCCGCGCGCGACCTGCTGTTGAAGGCCGCCTATGGGCCCACCCTGGACGCGCGGGCGCAGGCCGCGTTCGAGGAGCTCTTCCCGGTCGAGGGCCTCTTGAAGAAGCAGCTGTCCGGCACCGTGAAGGACTTGAGGGCCAAGGACGTCGCGACCCGCCGCGAGGCCGCCGACACCATCGCGAAGGCGGCGCTCGCGGAGGAGTCCCGCGAGCGGGCCGCGTGGCTGAAGGACCCCAGGACCACCGAGGCGCTCACCGTGGCCCTGCGTGACGAGGACCCCCTGGTCGTGGAGAAGGCCATCGTCGCGCTCTCCGGCATCGCGGGGCGATACCTGGCCGACTTTCGTGCCTACCCGGACGTCCTTCCCTTGCTGGAGAGCAAGCGGCAGCTCACGCGCCTTCGCGCGGTCATCGCGGCATGGGCCCTGGCTGGCTACGAGGCAAGCCAGAGCGTCGTTCCCCGGTTCAAGGACAAGGTGGAGGCCGTCCGCGCAGTGGCCGTGGTGGGCCCCGCCATGCTCGGCGGCGAGGGCCGGGTCCCCGCGGCCGCGAAGAAGATACTTCGAGACCCGCTCGTCGCCGCCTTGAAGGACACGTCGCCAGACGTCCGGATGCGCGCCTCCCACTCGCTGCGCGTGCTCGGGGACCCCTCGGTCATCGAGCCACTGCGCGCGGCGCTGGCAGTGGAGACCAACGCCATCACCCGAGAGGCGCTCGAGAACAACCTCCAGGCGCTCAGCGCGAAGGGCGCGTGAGTCCCTGGTTCAGTTGATCTTGATGAGCGCGCCCGTGATTTCGTGCACGCCGATGGCCGAGGAGGTCACCTTGGGCCCGGAGATGGTGGCCCCCGCGGCCTCCAGCTTCACCGTGCTCGACTGAGCGCCCAGCCCCACCTCCTTGGAGCCGTTGATGGACACGGTTCCATCGCTCTTGAGCAGGATGCTCGCGTTGCCACACACGAGCTTCAGCTCCTGGCCCGTGCACGTCACCTCGACCTTGCCGCCGTCGAAGACCATCTGTCCGGAGCTGTTGTGGAGGGCCACCTTCTTGCTGGTCCCCTCCACGCTGATGCTCTCCTTCAGGGTGATGCTGCACTCGCCCTGGACGGCCTGGAGCTGCACGTCGCCGGTCATCACGTAGTTCTTGGTGACGTGCACGGACTTGTCACCCGTCACCTCCAGCGTGTCCTTCCCGCCAATCGCCTCCTGCCGGTTCCCCGTGACGGTGAGCTTCTCCAGGGTGTTGACGGTGGCCTCCCGGCCCGCGCTGAGCGTGAGGGTCTCCTTCCCGGTGACCCTCTCCGTGCGGGTGGCCTTGATGGTGATGTCCTCGTCCTTGTCGACCGTCTCCGTGCGCTTGCCCTTGACGGTGGTCGTCTCGTCCTTGTCCACGGACTTGGTGCGCTTGCCCGTCACCGACATCGACTGGTCGCCCCCCACCGTCTCCGTCTGGGAGCCGTCCACCGCGTTCGTCTGGTTCGCCTTCACCGACGTGGTGTGGTTGTGCAACACCACCTCGTTGAAGTCCTTCTGCGCGTGCAGGAAGATCTCCTCGGCGTCCTTGGCGTCCTCGAAGCGCAGCTCGTTGAACCCGTCGCTGTCCTTGGAGCTCGACGTGCGGATGGTGCTGCGCGTCTTGTGCTCGGGCAGCGCGTACGGGGGCGTGTTCTTCCCGTTGTAGACGCAGCCCACCACCAGCGGCCGGTCCGGGTCCCCCTCCAGGAAGTCCACCAGCACCTCCATGCCGATGCGCGGCAGGAACACGAAGCCCCACCCCAGGCCCGCCCACGCCTGCGCCACGCGCAGGAAGCAGGAGCTCTTCTCGTCCCGCTTGCCCTGCCGATCCCAATGAAACTGCACCTTGATGCGGCCGTGCTCGTCGGTGTGGATCTCCTCACTGGCCGGCCCCACCACCGTCGCCGTCTGCAAGCCCGCCATCCTCGCGCGAGGACGCCGACGCGCGGGCTTGAAGGGCACATCCAGCGGGATGCACTCGAACGTGTTGCGATAGCGCTCACGCTGCTCGCCCGGCGGGCGCAACGACAGCGAGTCCTGGGTCAGCTCCTCGGACGCGTCGCCGTGGTGCTCCACCCGGGTGAGCAGGTACCACTGGTCCAGCGCGGCGTGCCCATGTCCCGTCAGCTCGAACATGTAGCCCGGCGTGAAGCCTGTCACGTAGCCCTCGCCCAGGCCCCGCTTGCCGTCGGCCAGGAAGGCCTGACGGCGCAGCAGCTCCTGCTTCTGGGCCGGCTCGTACTTGTACTTCTTCTCGTTCGCGTCATACGGGCCCAGCAGCGGGGCGGGGTACTCGTAGGACTCGCGCTCCCGGCCCAGCTCGTCCTTGCTCCGGGACTCACGCGTCAAGTCGTAGTCGGGGTGCGTCCAGTTGAAGTCCCGCACCACCGTGCTGGTGGTGCGCAGCTGCTGCGAATAGTCGAAGTGGCGAAGACACTCATCCGAGGCGGTCGCCGCCTCCGGTCCCTTCACCGTGATGGGCGTCCCCATCACCGCCTGACACGCGGGCGACTGCTCGTTCTCCTCGATGAGGACCAGCTCCTCCTTCTCCCCCGAATGGTCGAAGTAGAAGACGATGCCCTCCTCCTCCATGAGGCGCTGGACGAAGTCCAGGTCCGACTCCCGGTACTGCACGCAGTACTCGCGCGGCAGGTACTCGCGGTTGAGCTCCAGCCGGAAGGGTCGCTCGAAGGGCTGCAGCGCCTGGGTGAGCACCTCCTCGAGCACCTCCGGGACGGTCTTCTCCTGGAAGATGCGCTGGTCCTTGCGCAGCGACAGCGACCAGAGCGCCGGCACCACGTGCGCGCGCGAGAGCAGGTGCCCCGCCTGGGTGCCCAGGTGCTCCACCCGGTGGACGATGCCGCACAGGCGGCGCGCGCCCGCCTCGTGGGCGATGAGCACCTCCGCCGACGAGCCGAGCAGCCCATCCACATCCGCGTCCAGGTGCTCGTTGGCCAGGTCCACCACGCAGGTGTAGAGCTCGCTGAGCCCTTCCCGCGCATGCAAGGACACCACGCGCCAGCCAGCGCCGGGCGCGGCGCTGGATTGGAAGGAGAAGCGCACCTTGTCCAGGGGCGCCTGGCCACCGAGTGCCTGGACCAGCCCAGACAGGGCCTCCACCCCGCCCACGGCGCCCAGGGCCCCCTGCGCCACGGCCGCGACCTGCTGGATGCGCTGGGCCTGCTGTGTCGCCTGCTGAACCCCTGGCACCTGCCGCAAGGCACTCTCCAGTGGCTGCACCGCCTGGGCGGGCAGCACACCGGCTCGAGCCTGACGGGCGGCCGTCTCCGCGTCCTGGACTCCCTGCGCCGCTTTTCCAACATGGCGCAGCACGTCGTCTGATGAATCCGACACGCGGCATCCCCCCGTGGATTTCGAGAGCCTTCTGCGACGCTTGTCATATCGCAGCGGGCGCTGGCGAAAAAGGTGGCGCAAGCATTTGCGCGCCCCAGCTGACCCGCAAGGGATTGCACCGCGGCTGGCGAAGACAACCCCGCGAAGGGCATCGTCACGGCATGAACAGCTCCGCCTCTCCGTGGACCTCGTCGTTGTAGCCATAGCCGCCCACCACCAGCACCTTGCCCAGGGGCAGCAGCGTGGCCGTGGCATTCGAGCGAGGCGTCAACACGCCGCTGGTGGACGACCACTGTCCGGTGGCGGGGTCATACAGCTCGCACGGCGAGAGGAAGTAGAGGTCCTGGTACCCCCCGTAGCCTCCCGCGATGAGCACCTTTCCGGAGGGCAGCAGGGTGGCGGTGTGGGCCCCGCGCTTCTCCGCGAAGGGTGGCGTCTGTGTCCACGTCCCCTTGGCCGGGTCATAGCGCTCCGCCGTCGCCAGCGAGCCCTTCCCCATCTGCTCCGCATAGCCTCCCGCCACCAGCACGTCTCCGTTCTGCAGCAGCGTCGCCGTGTGCGCGCCGCGCCCAGACACCAGGGCTCCCGCGGAGGTCCACTGCTCCGTCGCCGGGTCGTAGAGTTCCGCGCTCTGGAGCGGGGCCGAGATGCCCGACGCATGCGCGAAGCCGCCCGCCACCAACACCTTCCCCGAGGGGAGCAGGGTCGCCGTGTGCGCGGCACGCGCCGTCGCCATCGGCCCCGTGCGTGACCACGTCCCCAGGACGGGGTCATACAGCTCCGCCGTGGCGAGTGTTCCATTGTCATCATGCCCACCGGCGACCAGGACCTTGCCGGAGGCCAGACGCGTCGCTGAGTGCAGGTCCCGTCCCTTCTCGAGGCGGCCTCCGGTCAGCCACTCCTCCCGGACAGGGTCGAAGCGCTCCACTTCCGCCACGTGCTCTCCTCCGTTGTAGCCGCCCACGACCAGGACGCCGCCCGAGGCCAGCAGGGTCGCGGTGTGGCCATCACGCGCCACGCGAAGCGGGGCCAACGCGCGCCAGGTCCCCGCCACGGAGTCATACCGCTCGACCGCGGAGAGATAGGCGCCCGAGGAGACCAACCGGTTGCTGCCCCCCACGACCAGGACCTGGCCGCTCGGCAGGAGCGTGGCCGTATGGTTCCCGCGCTGCACGAGCAGACGGTCCGCGTTCGTCCACGTCTTCGTCCCCGGGTCATACACCTCGGCCGATGCGAGCTCGCCTCCCGCCCCCTGCCCCCCCACCAGCAGCACCTTCCCCGCATCCAGCAGGATGGCCTCGTGGCCATGTCGGGCCGCCGCCAGCGGCACCGTTTGGGACCACGTCCCGGTCTCCGGGTCGAAGAGCTCCGTCGACGCGAGCGCCTCACCGCGCGCACCGAGCCCACCCGCCACCAGCACCTGGCCGGAGCGCAGCAACGTCGCCGTGTGGCCGTAGCGGGGTGTCGAGAGTGCCGGCCCCGGCGTCGCCGCCCGCTGCGCCACATCGACCAGCACCGTCGAGCCCAGGGCCCCTCCCGCATGCCTCCCGCCCGTCACCAACACCCGCCCGGGGGAGAGCGACGTCGCCGTGTGGTCGATCCGCCCCTCCCCCACCGCGTCGACCTGCGTCCACGTCTCCGTCGCCGAATCGTAGACATCCGCGCTGGTCGGATACCCGCCGCCCTCCGTCGTGCCGCCGGTCACCAGCACCTTCTTCCCCGCATCCACCACGGTGGCCACGGGGTGGTTTCGGGCCACGGGCGCGCTGGCGGTGGTGCTCCACTTGGGCACCGGGTCGCCTTCATGCCCCGGGAAGTACAGCTCCGAGGTGGTGACCACCGAGTTGCCATCGAAGCCACCCGTCACCAGCACCTTGCCGCTCTCCAGCAGGGCCGCGGCGTGGCCATGGCGCGCCGTCGAGGGACTCGCCGCGGCGGTCCAGGTGAAGTCCTCGCTCACCAGCTCCGCGCTCTTCAGCACGCCACTCGCGTTGCGCCCGCCCGTCACCAGCACCGTGCCCGTCACCAGCCGCACCGCCACGTGGTCGACTCGCGGCGTGGACATCCTCCCCGCCGCGGCCCAGGTCTGCGCCCTGGCGGAATAGCCCTCCGCGACATCCAGTGGGCCCCCCGAGGACTCGCCTCCCGTCACCAGCACCACGCCGGTGTACAAGAGCGTCGCCGTGTGGCCCGAGCGCGCCACCGTGAGCCTGCCCGTGCCGCTCATGGTCGGGCACTCCGGGATGCCGATGGCGGAGAACGTCACCTGCGTGGATGCCCCCAGCTTGCTGCTCGCGGTGAGCGTGAAGGTCGCCGCCGGTGGAGGGATGCACTCCGGCGCGGTCCATTCCACCTCCGTCGTCGTGGCCGTGTCGCGCGCCTGGCCCAGGCTCCCCACGTTCGAGGACCAGGTGAACCGCAGCGGCTCACCCGCCGGGTCCTTCGCGCCCGCCTGGAGCCGCAACACCCCCTTCTTCTCCACGTAGAGCACCGAGGGGGGCACCTGCTCGAAGGAGGGCGTGCAGACCTCCGGGTGACGCTGGCACCAGGTCTTCTCGCCCGCGTCGAAGTCGACGCAGCCCGCGAGGAGCATCAGGGCGCCCGACAACAGCGCGACGAACCAGGCGTGCGTCTTCACGGCCACCTCCCGGAGACGAAGGCCGACGTGCCATCCGTCCCCAACACCAGCCCTGGCTCCCGGGGCCGCGACGCGCCTCCCCAGAGATACAGGCCCGCGGCCACACCCAGCCCCACCACGCCCGCGCCCGCGAGCACCGCGCTCACCGTCTGGTAGGTCCTTCCCCGCGAGGCCGTGTCCTTCATCTCGGACATCGTCGCGGGCGCACCGGACGCCTGCGTCAGCTTGGAATGCTGCCCTCGGGCCAACATCCACGTCACGCCCGAGCCGACCAGCAGCCCTCCGCCCACCGCGCCCGACAACCACACCCGCCGCGGGATGGCGGCGCCCTGCCCGGACCCCACCGCATCCGACACCTCCGCTGTCGCCAGTCGCGTGCCCTCCGGCTCGCGTGGCGGCGCCGCCGCTTCCAGCTCACGCTTCACCCGTCCTCGCAGCGACTCGAAGCGCTCGGAGACCTTGGGCGAGACGGAGAGGGGGAGCTTCGCGTCCGGCTGGAGGAACAGGGCCGCCTTGAATGCCGCGTCGGACGAGTCCGGCTGCCCGAGGTCCGCCAGGATGACGCCTTCGTAGAGTGACAACAGCGCGTCGTCCGACTGGCTCTTCGACAGCCGCTTGGCCCGGGAGATCTGCTCCAGCGCCTGCTCGTACTCGAGGTCGTTGTAGAGGCGGGTCGCGGCCAGCACATAGGGCCGCACCGCGCTCTGCTCCTGCGCCCGCCCCGGGACGGGCGCGAGCGCGCCCCCCAACGTCAGGCACATCACCACCACGTGAAGGGGACGCGTCCGCACAGAGGTCTTCATGGGCTCCACGGGCATTCAATCCGTCGTGAAGCCCCAGCTGAAGACAGACACCGGCACGCTGGCGACAGGGGCCCGCGGGACTGTCGTGATTCCGACAGAAACTCCGACTCCGGTCTTCCGTGTCTGGAGAAAGCTCGGCCCCAGACAGAATGCCTCCTTCGAACCTTGGTCCCGGTCCTCCGCTGCGTCGTGCGCCTCCGCGCGGACGTCCACGCCATGGCGGCTGTCGACGAGTCGAAGGTGGCCCGCGAGTGGGTGCTGGAGGAAGGGCGGGCGAAGCTGCCAAGAGGACTCGAAGCGCCGAGAATGCGTGACGGGCACCTCGGAGGAGCGGGTGTCCCCTCTCGGCGGAGGCGCGTTCACCCGACGCATGCGTATCGCGATGGCAAACATGCGTGACGAGCCAATACAAGGATTGATTGACCCGCATGCAAAGGAGGCGATATGCAACCTACTGGACAAAGCCTCACGAAGTCTTGCCTTGGAGACGCTGTGACGAACCGGGTTGCCCTGTTGATGGGAGTCATGGCGGTACTGGCCGGGGCATGCAAGGAGTCCTGTCGAGGCCACCGTGGCTAAGCGTGCGCGCGAGAAGTGGTTTTCGGCCCACATCGTCTTGGTGATCGTGCCGAAGGCGCGTGCCCGTCGTGCCGCCTTGGATGTCTGGGAGAACATCGTTCTCATCAAGGCGGTGAACGCGGCCGCGGCCAAACGCAAGGCAGCCAGTATTGGTCGGCTTCACGTCCGACGAAGCAAGACAGACGCCGATATCGAGTTTCGCGGCGTTCGAGCCGTTGTTGACGTGCTGCCCTCGCCAACCGGCAAAGCCGACTGGAATGAGATTCTTGAAAGCGGCGCGGAGGTCTCTTGCAACAAGCTGCAGTTCGCTTCACCGACAGAACTCTCACGATTCATGAAACTGCGGAAAGCCAAGGTCGAGTTGCTTTGGTAGGAGAACCAGCAGCATCAGCACCACCCCACCCCGGGCCCACCGTGCTACGAGGGGCCCCATGTCGAAGACGCCGCCCCCTCCCCGCCCTCCTGTCGTTCTCGTGGGCGTCCAGTTCCCCAGCGTGTCGGACACGGAGCATGCCGCCGACCTCGCGGAGCTGACGCGACTGGTGCACACCCTGGGCTACGACGCCGTGGCGACGGTGAGCCAGCGCCGGGGCGCGCTCGCCACCGGGACGGTGCTCGGCAAGGGGAAGCTCAAGGACCTGGCCGCGCTCACCGGGGGCCCGGGCGTCGTGTCGTCGGGCGCGCGTGACAGGACCAGCAAGGCCCGCGCGAAGTGGGAGGCCGCCGAGGAGGAAGGCGCCGAGGACGCCGCCCCCGTGCCGACGGGCGAGGCCACCGAGGAAGCGGGCGCCCCCGTGGAGGACGACGAGGACTTCGACGCGGAGGATGAGGAGACGACCGAGGCCGGGCTGGACACGAGCGGGCCGAGGCCCACGATGGTGGTGGTGGACCACGAGCTGTCGCCCAGCCAGCTTCGCAACCTGGAGAAGGCCACGGGCGTCCCGGTGATGGACCGCACCGGCGTCATCGTCGACATCTTCCACCGGCACGCGCGCAGCCACGAGGCCCGCATGCAGGTGGAGATCGCCCGGCTCAGCTACCTGGCGCCCCGGCTCCGGGAGTCCTCGGGCGGGAGCGAGCGACAGCAGGGACGCGGCTCGGGAGACTCCGCGGTGGAGCTGGACCGGCGGAAGATTCGAGACCGGCTCGCGGAGCTGCGCGCGGGCCTCGCCGCCATCGAGAAGGAGCAGGACCAGCGCCGGTACGCCCGCCGCGAGCAGCTCCGCGTGGCCCTGGTCGGCTACACCAACGCGGGCAAGTCCTCCCTGATGCGCGCGCTCACCGGGAGCGAGGTCCTGGTCGCCGACCAGCTCTTCGCCACGCTGGACACCACCGTGCGCGCGCTGCATCCGGAGACACGCCCCCGCGTGCTCGTCTCCGACACCGTGGGCTTCATCCAGAAGCTGCCGCATGACCTGGTCGCCTCGTTCCGCTCCACCCTGGACGAGGCGCTGGAGGCGTCGCTGCTTCTGTACGTGGTGGACGCCTCCGACCCGACGTGGCCCTCACAGCTGGAGGTCACCCGGACCGTGCTGCGTGAGATTGGCGCCGACGTGGTGCCGAGCAAGCTGTTGCTCAACAAGTGCGACCGGCTGGAGGAGGCCGCTCGCGACGCCCTGCGCGCCGAGCACCCGGACGCGGTGCTGCTGTCCGCCCACCGCCCCGAGGACGTCGCCAGCCTGCGCCTGGACATCCTCCGCTTCTTCGAGGCGTCCATGGTGGAGGCCCAGTTGAACATCCCGTACTCGAGCCAGGGACGCCTCGGCGAGGTGTATGAGCACACCACCGTGCTGGCCGAGGAGTACGACGAGCACGGCCGGAAGCTGCGCGTGCGCGGCCTGCCCGCCGCGATTGCAAGGCTCACGCGCGCCTTTCCCGCGGAACAGACGGAGCCAGGCTGATTCCCATCCAGGAAGTCGTGACACTCGGCCATTGAGAAAACAGGGCAACGATTCAACAGACGGACCGTGCGTTCATCTGGCGGATGGTTGTCCGTGCATTCCTCTTGTTAGGAATCCGGGTCCACCTTGAAAAGGGGTTCCCGATGTCTCACTGGAGAAGTGTCGTCGCATTGGTCGCGGGGTTGTGGAGCACCACCTCGCTCGCGCAGGCGCCCGTCTTCCGCGCGGAGCAGGGCCGCGCGGGGCAGCTTCGCGACGAGCGTGGCCGAACCCTCTACCTCGTCGACCTGGAGGAGTCCGCGACGCACGCGTTCCTGGCGAAGGCAGCGCCCCCGGCCGACGGCTTCGACAGCCACCACGACCTGCCGACCCGGCACCTGGTCAATGACTTGCGTCTGGCGCACGCCGTCACGCCCACGCACCTCGTCAGTCACGTCGGGAAGAGCTTCTCGGCCTATCTCACCGAGGAGCAGGTGGAGCGGCTGAGCAAGGACCCTCGCGTCAAGCGGCTCACCGAGGACGCGCCCGTGGACTTCAGCGCCGTGTGGAGCAACTCCGGGACGACGACCGTCACGCCCTGGGGCATCCAGGCCGTCGGCGGTTCACAGACGAGCAATGGCTCGCGCACCGTCTATGTGCTCGACACCGGCGTGGCGCCTCACACGAACCTCCCGTTCCTCGAGCGGCTCGTGGCCATGCCCGGCAACTCCCCCACGGGCTGCTATCCGCACGCGACGCATGTGGCGGGAATCATCGGCGCCAGGCCCACGCCCCAGGGCGGAGTGGTGGGCGTCAACAAGGGAGCGCGCATCGTCTCGGTGGCCGTCGGACAGAATGAGCCGGGCGTCACGACCTGCTCGTCCGGGGGGACCTATGTGGGAATCGGGCTGGGGCTGGACCTCATCTATTCGCGCATCCTCGCCTCCGGCACCGTCGGCATCATCAACATCTCGATGAACGGCCCCGACTTCAAGGAGGGCAGGACGCTCGGCGACAAGATGCGGGTCCTCGCGACCCCGAACCCGTCCGTGGGATATCCCGGCGCGTTCATCGCCCAGTCCGCCGGGAACGACCACCGGGACGCGTGCAACTCCTCGTTCAACACGCCCAGCCCCAGCGACGGAATCATGGTCGTCGGCGCCATCGACAGCAACGCCCAGCCTGTCCAGCAGCTGGCGGGCGTGAACGCCATCCGCAACCAGCCGCTCGCGGGCGATGGCGCGGGCTCGAACTACGGCCGGTGCGTGGAGACGTGGGCTCCCGGCAACGTCATCCGCTCGACGTGGCCCGGGGGCTACGCCGACCTGTCCGGCACGTCGATGGCGGCGCCGCACGTCGCGGGCCTCGCCTCGTTCCTCGCGGAATCGCAAGCACTGACGACCCCCGCGCAGATCGAACAGGCGGTCCGGGCGCGCCACGTGACGAACTCCGGCTCCACCGCGACGGTGCCCAACCTGCAGCTTCAGTCCGTCATCGCCCAGCCCACGGTGGCGCTCGGCAACAACGGCCTCGCCGGCCACTTCCAGCAGTACAACAGCGACCCGTTCATCCTGCGCTACGGCTCGAGCGGCGCGGCGCGGTGCTCCATCAAGTCCTATCGGAACAACGTCCTCCAATCCCAGGCCGTGAACCTCACGCCCAACGGCACGGTGCCCACGGCGCCGCAGACACCGGGCCAGTACCGGTGGGTGCTGGAGTGCGCGAACGCCGCCAACACGCGCCTGGCCACCAGCCAGATCACGGCGACCATCGTTCGGGGCATCACCAAGGTGGTCTGGGTCATCAAGAGCACGAGCACGGGCAATGTCCCGCAGGAGTTCTCCGGGGCGAGCGTCCGCATCGACACGAACCGGTTCTCCTGGGCCCCCGACACGATGGTGTCCCAACGCTACGAGAGCGTGGGCGCCGACGCGTGCGTGGTGACGACCACGGGGCTCAGGAACTTCGGTTGGGACACTCATGAGTTGTGGAACAGCGGCACCTATCCCCCGTCGCTCGACTTCGGGACGCTCCTGCTGGGCAACCCGGCCACGCTGCCGGCGCCCGGGCCCTTCGACCTGATTCGCTGGCACGTCGAGTGTACCAACGCCGAGGGCAGCTCCCTGGGCGCCACGATCCACGGCTTCCAGAGCCTCTGAGGCGAGCACGCACACAGGACGCCGGGCTTCCCAGGGCGGAGGCCCGGCATCCCTGGCCGCGCGTTACTTCACGCAGTTGCCCCAGCCGCGCTTGCCGTTCATGACGGACATCTCCCAGTAGCGCGTGCCCGCGTTGTAGTCGACGCTCACGCCATCGGTGAAGCTGTTGTCATCGAACTTCCCGCCCACGCCGGAGAGCGCGCACGCGACGCCGCCCGGGTTGTACGCCAGCGTCTCCGTGAAGCCGCCCGGGTCCCCGGCGATCCACAGCCAGCCGCCATGGTCCTCGGGCACGTTCACGCAGACGGCCCGGCCGCCGCCGGCGCCCGACAGGTTGCCACCCAGGTACCAGTTGAGGCCGTCGTTCCACACGCGCACGTAGTCGGAGTTCGACGCGAAGCCGCCGGACGCCGTCACCTGCGTGAGGAAGCAGCGCCGCTGCGCCGTCACGGCGCCGAGCAGCCGGGCCGCCTGGCCCTGGGCCCAGGACATCTCCGTCGTCCGTCCGGCCGACGTGTAGATGCACTGCACGCCCACTCCCAACGCCTTGCTGTTGTTGTGGCTCACGAAGAGGATGTAGTCGCCCGCGGACTGGAGCACGCCACCGGTGGCCCAGCGGCCCGCCACCGCGGGCTTCAGGTTGCCTTGCACCCCCGAGAGGAAGCACGTGCGGCCCGTCGTCGTCCCGATGTTGGTGGACGTGTAGCCGTTGGCCGTGGTCCCCCACCAGTAGGCGTTCTCGACGCCGACGGCCTGCGTGGTCTCGCCCGTCTCCTCCGCCACGGGCGCGGGAGCGCCCTCGGTGCCTGGAGCCTCCTGCTCCACGCCACAACCCACCGCGAAGGCCGCCAGAGGCATGGCCAGACACCAGCGCTTCATCACAGTCATCCGGTTCATCGTCCCAACCCTTTCCAGAGAGACATCGGAACGCTCCTCGCGTGACGCCACGGGATGCGGCGCAGCGGGACAGAGCGGGTTGGCCCCTGAGCAACGGGGGTGCCAGCGGGCGCGCCCTCGGAGCACCTGCATTCTCCAGCAAGCGTTGCCGTGAATGCGTGCGATGGGGGCGGCAAGGCCGGCCGGGGGACGGCAGGGATTGCCGCCCACGAGCGAGCCTGGTTCAGGAACGACCCCTCCCCCAGTGAATCCTTCTTGACAGAGAGTCGCACTGCGGGCGAGATTCCTCTTCACCATGAACAATCTCAGCTCACTCCCCAAGTCTCAGTCGGCTCGGTCTCCGCAGAACGTCGAGACCGAAGAGTTCAAGCTGGAAATGCTCGACTGCGGCCCTGGCTATACCTACTCCAACAGCGAGGCGGTCTGTTTCAGCTGCTTCTGTGGCAGCGGCTGTCTGTGTGGCTGCACGGGCACGTCCGACCCCTCCGCCTGATTCAACGCCCGGACGCCGACGCCCCGTGGTCTCTTTGCGTGAACTGCCATTCCTCGGCGTCGGCATCGGCTTCCGGCCGGAGCTGCAGAAGGAGCAGTCGAGGCATCTGGATCGGATCGACTGGTTCGAGCTGATCGCCGACCGCTACCTGCGCTCCGTGCCCGAGAGCATCGAGCGCGCCCGGGCCATGAAGGGCCGTCAGGCGCTCGTGCCCCATGGTCTCGAGCTGTCCGTCGGGACCGAGGGGCCTCTGGACCCCGCCTACTGTGACGAGGTCGCGGAGCTGGTGCGCACGCTGCGCGCGCCCTTCTACAGCGACCATCTGTGCATGACGAAGGCCGGGGGGTTCGAGATCGGCCAGCTCACCCCGCTGCCGTTCACGGAGGCCGCCGCGCGTCGAGCAGCCCGGAAGGCCCGCGACATCCAGCGGATGCTGGGCGTGCCGTTCCTGCTCGAGAACGTCTCCTACAGCTTCGCCTTCCCCAGCCCGATGACCGAGCAGGCCTTCGTGTCGCGGGTCGTCACCGAGGCGGACTGCGGCCTGCTGCTGGACCTCACCAACGTCTTCATCAACTCCCAGAACCACCGGTACGACCCGTACGCCTTCCTGGAGGCGCTCCCCCTGGAGCGCGTCATCCAGATCCACCTGGCGGGGGGCGAGAAGCACGGCGGACGCTGGGTGGACAGCCACAGCCAGTCCGTCGACGCGCATCCGGAGGTGTGGCGCCTGCTGGAGTACGTCGTGGCTCGCAGCCCGGTGCGCGCCGTGCTGATTGAACGGGACCAGAACTTCCCCGAGGAGTTCCAGGAGATGCTCCAGGACATCGAGCACGCCCGGGACATCCTCGGACGCCGGGGCACCGTGGAGCCCCCGCTCCCCGCCGCCCGCCCGCTGGACCTGGACGCCTCCCCCACGCCCCTGCCCGTGGATGAGCCGCGCTTCCAGGCCGCGCTGGCCCGCATCATCGTGGACCCGGGCCTGCGCCAGCGCTTCCTGGAGGCGCCGGCCGCGACGTGCGCCGCGCTGGAGCTGAGCGCGCCCGCCACCGAGGCCCTGCTCCAGGCGGGCCCGGCGCACATCGACCTGTTCGGGCGCGAGGTCGCCGCCAAGCGCTTCGCCCTGCTGGCCAAGATCGCGCCAGCGACGCTCAAGCTGCTCCAGAAGGAGCGGCTGCTGCACGGCCTCACCACCCGCTTCGTCGCCACGTACCTGCCGCGCGAGTCACGGGAGTATCCCAATCGCTCCGTGCGCGACGGCTTCTGGCTGTTGGACCTGGTGGAGCAGCTGTTCACCGACGGCGAGCTCCAGCTTCCGCACCTGCGAGACATCGCCCGCTTCGAGCGCGCCCAGCTGAGCCTCTACTCCACGCGGCCCCCGGTGGAGAGCGCGCTGGCCGCCCACGCCGCTCGCGACGCGCGCCCGGAGCCCACCGACGGCGAGCTGCTCACGGCGCGCCCCCACCTGGGTGCCCACACGCGGGTGGAGCGCTTCGGGTGTGACGTCATCGAAGCCATCCGCCGGGTGACGAGCGGGGCCTCGCTGGAGGACGTCGCCACCACGCCCACCCTCATCCTCTTCCTCAAGGCGCCAGGCTGGCGCAACGTGCAGCCCCTGGGCATCAACGAGCGCACGGCCACCGTGCTGTCGCTGTGCGATGGCCAGTGCACCACCGAGGAGCTGCTCGCGCGGCTCGCGTCGCGGGGCTCGCCAGGGGACAAGGACCGGACCGAGGCGGGGGGGCTCAAGCTCATCCGGGACCTCCATCGCCTGGGCGCCGTCATGCTGGACTTGGGCTTGAAGCAGTGAAGGGCGGGCGCCCGCCACCAGGAGCATCACTTGCGCATCTGTGCCGTCATGAAGTACCCGCCGATCCAAGGCGGGGTGAGCGCCCAGTCCTATTGGATGGCACGAGGACTGGCCGAGGCGGGCCACGAGGTCCACGTCGTCACCAACGCGGACGAGGTGGAGCCGGAGCACCGCATCATCTTCGACGAGGATGACCGGGAGTGGCTGGCGCCCGCCTTCGGGCAGGGCCGCGTGCATCTCCACGGCACCGAGCCGCTCTCCCCGACGCTCACGCACATCCCCCAGTCGAATCCCTTCACGGGCAAGCTGGCCGGCAGCGCGGCGGAGGTGGTCCGTCGATATGGCTGCGACCTCATCTACAGCTACTACCTGGAGCCCTACGGCGTGGCGGCGCACCTGGCGGCGTCCTGGACGGGCGTGCCCTATCTGGTGCGCAACGCGGGCAGCGACGTCGGCCGGCTCATGAACCACCTGGGCCTGGCCACCACCTACCGCGAGGTCCTTCGCCGCGCCGACGGCATCTGCTCGGGCAGCCCCTATCCCTATCTGGGCATGGGTGTTCGCCCCGAGGCGCTCTACCGCGGCCCTCCCTCCCATCTGCCACGCTCGTGCTTCAGCCCCCAGGTGGTCCCGCTGGACATCCCCCTGCATGCGGCGCGCATGCAGCGCGAGCATCCGCACCTGGTCTCCAACGCGCGCCCCATCGACCCCGCCGTCCCCATCATCGGCGTGTACGGCAAGCTCGGCATCGCCAAGGGCTCGTATGATCTGCTGCGCGCGCTCGCGCGGCTCAAGGCCGAGGGGCGCCGCTTCCAGCTCGTCGCGCTGGCGCGCAGCCGCAACATGGACACCTACTTCCGGGTCCTCGAGGAGCTGGGGCTGGCCGCCAGCACCTGGGTGCTGCCCTTCGTGCCGCACTGGAAGGTCGGCCGCTTCATCCGCGCCTGCCGCGCGGTCTGCTTCCTGGAGCGCGACTTCCCCATCACCTTCCACGCGCCCACCGTCCCGCGCGAGGTGCTCGCCTCCGGGACCTGCCTCATCCTGTCGGGGGAGATCGCCAGCAAGCAGCGCTTCCGCGAGCGCATCATCGCGGGGGAGAACGCGCTGGTCGTCCCCGACCCCAAGGTGCACGCGGACCTGGCCAATGCCCTGCGCCTGGTCATCGACGACGCGGCGCTGGCGGCAAGCATCGGCCAGAAGGGCGCGGAGCTGCTCGTCGACGGTCGTGAGGAGCAGCCGGCGGGCCGGGGCTACGAGCCCATCTTCCAGGACGTCCTCGAGCGGCGTGGCGGTCGTCCCTCCACCCTGCCCCTCACGGACCGGGGACTGCCCGAGACGCGGGAGGAGGCGCTGCGCACCCTCGTCCCCGCCCTCTTCGAGGCGCTCGGGGCGCGCGCCGGCGCCGCGGTGGAGTCCTTCGTGTCGGCGCACCCGAGCCCCGGGGCCGGCTGCTTCGCGGACGCCGCGGCCTTCTGCGAGTGGGTCCTGAACCACCAGACACAAGGGGACGCGCGGCTGCGGGACGTCGCCCGCTACTGCGAGCGCCTCGTCTGGCTGGGGACGACCCGCGCCGAGGAGGAGCGCCTGCCCCTCTACGACCGCGTGGACCGGTGGGGCGCCGACAATCGGAACGCGCCCATCCAGGCGATGCTCCGCCTGGTGCCCACGCGCTCCAACCTGCTGCGCATCGAGCGGTTCGAGGTGCTGCCGCCCGGGCTCCCTCCCGGCAGGGAGGGCTCCGGCCCCGGCGCGTGCATCGTCGTCTTCCACAAGCAGCCCAACATGAACGGCCACCACTTCCGGGTGAACACCTGGACCGCGGGCCTGCTCGAGCGGTGCGACGGGACGAAGACGGCGCAGGCGCTCCTCGACGCGGAAGCCGCGCGGACAGGGCGCCCCGCGGAGGAGCTGGAGCGCCCCCTGCTCGAGGCCTTGCAGCTCTTCCATCAGAAGGGCCTCATCGTCCTCTCGGCGCCGGACAACTCCATCAACGTGGCGTTCAGTCACGCCTGAGCCCGAGCGACCTGGCATGTGCGGCATCGCGGGGATGTTCGGAGGGGTGGACGAGCGCGTGCTCTCGCGGATGAGGCAACGCCTCGTCCACCGGGGGCCGGATGGCTCGGGCACGGCCGTGCTGGGCCACGCGGGCCTGACCAGCACGCGGCTGAGCCTGCTCGACTTCGAGACGGGCTCCCAGCCCATGCGAGGGCGGACGGGCCAGCCCGTGCTCGTCTACAACGGCGAGCTCTACAACCATCAGGCGCTGCGCTCCCGGCTGGAGGCGCGAGGCGTCCGGTTCGAGGGACGCAGCGACACGGAGGTGGTGCTGCGCGCCTTCGAGCACGAGGGGCTGCGCTGCGTCGAGGAGCTGGAGGGCATGTATGCCTTCGCGGCGACGGATGGCGAGCAGCTCTGGCTGGCCCGGGACGCGTTCGGCATCAAGCCGCTCCTCTACGCCCTGGTGGATGGAGGACGGCGGCTCGTCTTCGCCTCGGAGTTGAAGGCCCTGCTGGAGGAGCCCGCGGTGCCTCGCCAGCTGGACCGCGCCTCGCTCTTCGAGTGGTCCACGCTCCACAACGTGCTCGGGGACAAGACCTTCTTCCACGCGGTCCGCGAGCTGCCCGCCGGGGGCACCCTCACGGTGCGCCGCGGTCCGGAGGGGGTGTTGCAGCTCGAGCAGGGCCGGCACGGAGGGACGCGGCCCGTGGAGCTGCCCACGGAGCCCGAGGCGCTCGTGGAGGCGCTGCTCTCCCGACTGCGTGCCTCCGTGGAGGGGCAGCGGGTCGCGGACCACGCGGTGGGGGTCTTCCTCTCCGGCGGGCTCGACAGCTCCCTGCTCACCGCGCTGCTCACCGCGCAGGGGGCTTCCCCGGTCCACACCTTCACCGCCGCGGAGTCCGTGGACCACCCCGACGTGCGGGCGAGCCGGGAGCTCGCGGCGCTGCTCGGCACCGAGCACCACGAGTACCTCTTCTCTTCCGAGCGGCTGGTGCGGGCGCTGCCCGAGACCATCGTCACCTTGGAGGCGCCCATGGAGGCCTCCCTCGTGGAGAGCGCGGCGCCGCACATCCGAGGCCACGTCAAGACGGTGCTCTGTGGCGACGGCGCGGACGAGCTGTTCGCCGGCTACGCCGTCCATGCCTCCCCCGAGCCGTGGGTCCGCTCCTCGATGGAGAACTACAACCGGCTCATCCGCACCCGCCGGGTGGCGCCGGAGGAGTGCCGCGAGACCAAGGCGGTGCTCTCCACCCTGTCGACGCGGGAGCCGCAGGTGTTGCGCGAGGCCGTCCACCGCTTCTTCCTCGACAGCCCGCTGCGCTACTCCCACCTGCGGGTCTGGGACCACGGCTCCATGGCGCATGGCCTGGAGGTGCGGGTGCCGTTCCTGGACACCCGGGTTCGCGACCTGGCCCTCGCGCTGCCGTGGTCCTGGCGCCTGCGAGGAGAGACCCGGAAGGTGCTGCTGCGCGAGGTCGCCCGACGCGTGCTGCCCGCGTCCATCGCCGAGCACATCATCCAGCGTCCGAAGCTCGCGGCGCCCTCCGCGGTGGCGGGTGCCTCCGAGCAGCTCAGGCGGCTCGCGGAGACGCTCGTTCCGGCGGAGCACCACGAGGGACATCCCTTCAGCCATTACTGCGCCCGTCCCATCGACCTGCTGCGGCTCGACCTGTTCATCCTCCTCTTCGTCGGACGAGGAGGCAGGCTGCCCGAGGGCTTCCGCACGGAGGACCTCTATGGCGCGTACCGCGAAGAGCTCCTCGCGGCGCTCGCGCGGGCCGCCGGCTGAAGCGCGCGCGCCTCGCGCGGCACGCTCTCGACAGGGGCCCCCTCCCTCACGCTAGAAGCGCGTGAAGTCAATCTGCAGGACGGGGGTGTCCGCTTCGATGTCGCGCTTGAACCGCCCCCACCGGTCGAGCGTGCTCTCGTCGAGCACGGCCGGGTCGCGATACTGGTGGAACAGCGCGTAGTTCATCGAGCGCTGGAGCGCGAGCAGGTCCGGCACGGCCGCGAGCCACTCGGCGTCCATCCGGCGGTGCTCCCGATACCCTTCGAGGAAAGGCCCCAGGAACGCGGTGACCGCCGCGTCCCGCGCATCCCGCTCCTCGCCTCGCGCGATGTAGAAGAGCAGGACCGCGATGTCCTTGACGAACCACGCATACTCGCAGTTGTCGAAGTCGAACGCGGTGATCTTCCCTTCGGCGAAGCAGAAGTTGTGCATGTGGAGATCGGCGTGGATCAGCCCGTAGCTCTCCGGAGTTCGCGGCAGCTGGTTCAGTCGCGCGATGATCGCCGCGGTGCGCTCGCGGACGAGCTTCTCCTCGGGGGGCGCGAACCGGTCGATGTCGACCACGTCGTACTCATGCCACTCCTGGCGCTTGAGCCGGGGGTTCGAGGGCGCGTAGGTCTGGGCGCGGTTGTGGAGCCGCGCGAACAGCCGGCCCAGGTCGCGGAACAGGGGGGGCTTCCAGTAGCGCTCCTTCAGCGGAGGCGCGTCGTCGAAGACGATGCCCGGCGCGCGCTCGAACGCGGTGGCGACGAAGTAGCTGCCGGGCTCGCGGTCCTCGATGCGCTCCACGAACTGCCCCGACTCGGAGAGGACCGGCGAGGCGATGGGGATGCGCGCGGCGGCCAGGTAGCGAACGAACTCGACCTCCCCCAGCGTGTAGTCGAGGGTTCGCCGCGTGCTGTGCGAGATGCGCAGGATCAAGCCCTCGCCGTCTTCGTTCTCCGCCTCGTAGACGAAGTTCTCGAAGGCCGTGAGCTCGGTGAGCTGCTCGGGCGAAAGGCCGTACCGGCGCGCGGCCTCATCGCGAATCGGTTCATGGAAGCGGCGGACGAGCTCTGGATGCATCGAACCCTCTAGTCCTTCAACGTGAGGCTGCTCTCTCCGTGACTCAGCACGGTCGAGGCAGCGTGGCTGGTGACCGAGATGCCCAGGCCGCGCGCGAGGGTCTCCGCCAACGGGGGGCCATTGCGCGGCCGCGTGAACGCGGCCAGGTCCGCGCCCGTCAGCGGGTGGTCCGAGCGCCGGAGCCGCTGGTTCAACATCGACTGCTCGCGCTCGACGACGCCCAGGCACCGACGCTCCAGGGCGAACGCGCTGGCGACGACCCCCGCGAGTTCACCGCGGAGCGGCTCCGCCACGACCTTGTCCGCCGGCAGCCCATGCGCGAAGAACTCGGCCAGTCGCCGCTGGCTCGTGGCCTGCTCCGCGGGGTCCAGCTTCGCCAGCGCGTCCAGCGAGGCACCCTGGGGCGTGCCCGGCAGGGCCTCGCCGATGCGCGCGAACAACCAGCGGCTGAGATTGATCTCCCGCTGGTAGGTCTCGGCGAGCGGGAAGTCGTCCCGGAGCAGCGGGTAGCGCGCGACGTCGATGGGCGCCTCCACGAACTCCTGCAGCGCGGTGCGCGGGAGGTGCCCGGCGAACGCCGCCCGGAGCCGCTCGTGAAGCAGC
Organism: Myxococcus sp. MH1; assembly: GCF_059738865.1. Lineage (NCBI taxonomy): Bacteria > Pseudomonadati > Myxococcota > Myxococcia > Myxococcales > Myxococcaceae > Myxococcus > Myxococcus sp. MH1. The sequence goes on from NZ_AP026947.1 coordinate 6,773,725, forward strand.
CCCTGGCTCGCCCCGAGGAAGCGGACCACCGCCTCGACGCGCTGCCCGAGCAGACCGTAATCGAGCGCGGCGTCGAGATCTCCCAGGCGCGCCGCGATGTCGGGCTGGACATCGATGGGCGCCGGGGCCAGGCCGGTCAACACCTGCATGTACTCGTTGATCAGCGCCGGCGGTCCGGCGCACACGCCGTGCGGACCATGGAAGACCGCGTGACGCTCGGCGTAGTCCACGATGGTCTGCGCGGTGACGGGCTGCTCGGGGGCGTCGCGCACCAAATCATTGGTGACCAGGCGGACGCCGTCGATCAACCGGAACATGGCCGCCAGTCCGCTGTCGAGCTCGCCGTTCCGCGCCGGATCGACGCCCCGCACCATCACGTACCCCACCGACGCGAGCGTGCAGACGACCTGCATGTGGAGCTCGCCCGCGGTGAGCACGCCTGGGGTCCGAGGCGGCATGCGCGTGAGGAAGGCCCGGCGGAACTGCTCGGTCAGCGAGAGCAGCTCCGGCCACTGACGCGCCATGGCCTTCATCGCCGTTACGTTCATCGGGAGCTCGCTCTGATAGCGGCTCCCCGCGTAGTGGCACTGCTTGCGCACGGTCGGGAGGTCGAGGAACAACGTGCGCGGTGTGACGTTGTTCTCGCCCACCTGCCGGCCATCACCGTCGACCGCCGGATGCGCCACGCGGTAGACCGGCACGACGACCTCGAGGTTCGACAGCTCGAAGGCCCGTCCGAACGCCTGTTCCGTCAGCACGGGGCAACGATTGTCGTGGGCGCTGAACGTGAGCGGCTCACGCCCGGCGGGCACCTCTCCCAACCGCTCGGGATACGACACCGCGGCGCGGCTCGCGGGCCCATCCGAGACCCGCCGCAACACCCGCTGCTCCATCAACATCTCGAGCAGGTCCCGGATCTTCTCCCAGGAATGGGGCGCGCCGTCCGACCACGCCATGGCATCGGAGGCCTGGAACTGCTCGACCTGGAGCAGCTTCTCGCCCAAAGGCGCGATGTCCGGCTCGTCGAAGATGAGCTCCACCTCGCCATAGAAGAGGTGCAGGACCTTCTGGCCATCGCCTGCGTCGAGCCGGTCGTGCGTGAGCCGCCTTCGATTGGGAATGTAGAGCATCTCATCCGCTTGCAGCTGTGCCATGGCTTCTCACTCCCGCTTCAGTGTGACGTCGCGCGACCAGGTGCCGCCGAGCGAACGATAGACCGCGACGCGATGGTTGAGCAGCAGCCGTTGTGCTTGCAGACTCGCGCGCTCGAGCCCGACCAGGTTCGTCAGGGCGGAGAGCACCGTCAGGTAGTCCGAGCGCCCCTGCTCGAAGAGCCGCCTCGCCTCGTCCAGGAGCTGCTGCCCCAGCAGGACCTGCGCACGCAGGGCGCGCAGGCTCGTCGCCCCGGTCTCCTCCTGGACCACGGCATCCTGCACCCGGCCGATCGCCGTGTTCAGCGCGAGCTCGTATTGGACGTGGCGACGGTGGAGCTGGATGGGCAGTCGCTTGTGCTCGGTGAAGCGCCTGCCATCGAACATCGCCCAGGTCAGGTTCACGCCGACGACGGACTGGTGGAGGACCGGCTCCGAGAGGCCGACCTTCGCGGCGCCCACGCTGCCCACCAGCTGGATCACCGGAAGCCAGCTCGCCCGGTTCGCGTTGATGCGGTGCTCGACCTCGGCGACGCGCAGCTCCTGGAGCCGCATCTCCGGCGTGTTCGCGTTCAGGTCTCCTGGCGTTCCGAGGTTGGGCGAAGGCGGGAGATCTGGAAGCTGTCGCTCGAGGGGAACGATGTCGTCCGCGGGGCTGGGGACCCGGCCCAGCAGCGCCTTCAGCTCCGAGTTCAAGAGCGCGTTCCGGGCGGAGATGAGCGGCACCTGCGCCTCGAGGTTCAAGAGCAGCTGCTCCTGCTGCAGCACCGCGAGCCGGGGCGTGAGGTGCTGCTCGAACCGCGCTTGAATCAGGCGGAGCAGCTCTTTGTTGTAGTCGATCTGCCGCTGAGTGAGGTCCCTGAGCGCGCGGGCCTCGAGGATGTCGAACCAGACCTGGGCGATGCGCTGCGCGAGGTCCTGGACGCGGGCCTCGGTGAGCTGACGCTGCTGCTCGGCGAAGTTCAAGCCCGCGCTCCGCTGCGCGGCGAGGTTGCCGAACAGGTCGACCTGGTAGGTCAGACCGACATCGGCGGTGGCGATGCTGTACCGGGCCTGGGTCGCCGGCGCGGGCGGGACGATGGCGACGACCTGACTCAGCCCCGCCGGGTTGAGGACGCCGACCTGGAGCGGGTACCACCAACCTTGCGGCACGTTGGGGTCGAGCTGGTTCTCGTAGATGAGGTCCCGCACGTCGTGCAGGACCAGGCTGTTGCTGAAGCACTCCTGGATGGCCGCGTCGAGCGCCGGGTCGGCGAACGCCGACCACCAGACCTCGTCCTGGGTGACGTGCTCGGCGGGCCGCGCGGGCCCGCCCTCCTTCGACGGCCGCGGGTCTGGAGCCCCGCCCTCGGGTGCGGTGGACGGCGCGGGCGGCTCGATGGCGGTCGAGTAGCTGCTCGGTGCCGGTGGCGGGGTGACGACGACGGGACGGACCAGCCCACAACCGGAGAAGGTCGTCGCGAGGAGGGCGAGCGGGAGTCGAAGTCTCATGGGTGGCTGACGACCACGAGGGCTTTCGCGTGGTTGAGGACGCAGCGCTGCGCGACCCTCATGGTCTCCGGATCAAGTGAGGCGAAGCTCTCGTCGAGGATGACCAGCTCGACCCCCTGCAAGAGCGTGCGCGCGATGTAGAGCCGGCTCTTCTCGCCATGCGAGAGCTGCCAGCCGGTCTCGCCGATCATCTCCTCCAGGCCGGCGGGCATCTTGGCGATCAGCTCGTCCAGCCCGAGCTCCTTGCACAGCGCGGCGGCCTTGGCCCGCAGCTCGGGCGACGTCGGCCACTCGCGCCCGAGCAGGAGGTTGTACGCGAAGCTGCCGGACAGGACGTGGTTCTCGTGGAACTGCGGCGCGGCGGTGACACGCTTGCGCCAGCCCGAGGCGCCGAACGTCGCGCGGTCCAGCGCGTGCAACAGCATCACACCGCCCTGCGGCGAGCGCAGGCCCGTGAGCAGCGACACCAGCGTCGACTTGCCACCGCCGGAGGGGCCCTCCAGCAGGATGCGGTCGTCCTTCGCGATCTGGAACGAGCAGTTCTCGATGACCGGCCGGGTGCGCGCGTCGTGCCGGAAGGTCACGCCCCGCGCCTCGATGAGCGTCCCACTGTCGGCGTCCGTGGGCTTGCCTCCCTCCATCTCGAGGGGGACCTTCGATTCGAGCTCGGGGCGGCCCACCGCGGCCAGCAGGTCGCGGATCTGCTCGAACGACACCGCCGCCTGGGAGACCTGCTGGAAGTAGACGGCGACCTCGTCGAAGGCCCGCAGCGCGAGCAGGATGCCGCCCACGGACACCGCCAGCGCGCTGGCATTGGCCGTCCCGGTGCTGAACGCCGGCAGCAAGGTCAGCAGGGCGAGCACCAACCAGCCGTCGCGCAGCAGCGCGGTCAGCTGCATGGTCCGGCGGTCCATGACCTTCGAGACCTCGGAGTAGGCACTCAAGCGGATGTCTTCGCCATCGTGCCAGCGCTCGAGGGGGAGCTGCGCCAGCCGCGTGCGATGGCCGAGCATGCGCTCGAGCAGGTCGTGGGTGATCTCGACGCGCGCGCTCGACCACGCCCGCTGGACGCCGTAGTGACGGCGCGCGAGGACGAACGCGACCACGACCCACAGCACGAGCACCAGCGTCTGGGGCCACCCTCCCGCCCCGAGCACGAGGATGCCCCCCGCCAGGACCAGGTCGACGAGCGACAACACCGCGAGCAGGGCGCCGCCGACCGCGAGCTGCTCGACGACCTCGGACTCGGCGACGCGGCCGAAATGACGGCCGATGCCGTCCAGCCGCACCTCGTCGGGGGTCAGCTTGAGGGTTCCCGTGAGGAGCTGCTGCTTGAGCAGCGTCCCGAGCCGGATGGAAAACACGCCCTGCCACCACACCTCGAGCATGCGCAGCGGAATCGCGCACGCGATGACGGCGATCCACCCCAGGAACCAGCCGGTCTCCAGGTGGGCCTGGAGCGCGGCCCGGCCGAGCAGCCAGAACGAGAAGGCCAGCACCAGCGAGAGCAGCGTGTGGCTCACGAGGATGCCGGCGATGAGCGACGGGATGTCGCCGAGCAGCGTCCGCCGGCTCGCGGTGCGCCGGGGGCGCATGATCCAGCCGGTGCGCAGCTGCGCCTGGCCGAGCCGCTGCAGCAGCATCTGTGAGCGGGCGTGCTCGCGCGCGCGGGGCGACATCTCCACGCCGCCAAGCAGCTGGTCGACCTCCGCGGCGGTGGCCTCCTGCTCCTCGCGCAGGAGCGTGAGCGCGCTCTTCTTCGGGACCAGGACGGCGGTGCCGTCGCACGCGAGCAGGCGCAGCTTCCCGCGCCGTGTCCCCAGCAGCACCAGATAGGACGGGACGCCGTCTCGCCGGACCTGGAGGATGCAGGGCGCGGCGCGCGCGAGGACGTCGGGCAGCTCATGGTAGAGCGGCGTGATCGGCTCGAGTTCCACGCCGAGCCGGTCTCCGAGCGCGAACATCCAGACCCGGCTCGGCTCGACGGCCGCCGCGGGCGGAGCTATCTCGCCCCCGGCCCTGCCATAGCCTTGCCGCTGCGCCAGTTGCTCCAGCGCGTCCGGCAGTCGCTCGACCGGCCACAACAGGTCGGAGTTCGCGCGCGTCATCCCACCAGCTCCAACCCGCCCGGGCCGGGCTTCGCGGCAGGCGTCTCCACCGGCTCTGGCGCTGGCGTCTCCGCCGGGTTCGGCGCCGGCCTCTCCACCAGCTGGCCGCCCGACAGCCACCAATGGCGCCAGCGCCCACCGCCCCACAGCAGGGTGCGATTCTCCTGGTCGGCGCGAAGGAGCACCGCGTACCGCGACTCCTGGTTCGCGAGCAGCTCCTTCGGCGACCCGTTCTCGAGGATCCGGCCGTTCTCGACCACGAGCACGCGATCGAACTCCTGGGTGTGCTCGACGTCGTGGGTGACACAGAGCAGCGTGATGTCCTTCCAGAGCCGCCGGGACTCGGCGAGCAGCCGCGCGCGCCGGTCGCGATCGAGACCACGAAAGGGCTCGTCGAGGATGGCCAGACGCACGCCGGAGCGAAGCATCGCGCGCGCCAGGCGCACGCGCTGACCCTGGCCACCGGAGACCAGCCCTCCGCCCTCGCCCAACGACGTCTGCAGCCCGTCTGGAAGCGCCTCGAGGATGTCGAGCATCTCCGCGCCCTTGAGCGCTCCCGACAGGGCCCAGCCGTGCGCGCCGTCGTTGCCGTACCGGAGGTTGTCGAGGAGGCTCTGGTTCCAGAGGCTGATCGCCGGGTCCACCCAGGCCGTGGTGCGCCGCAGCCGCTCGATGGCGACCTGGTCGAGCACCTGCCCGTCGACCCGGATCTCACCACGCGCCGGCCGGAGCCAGCCGAGCAGGAGGCCGACCAGCGTCGACTTGCCTGCTCCGGAGACACCGACCACGGCCACGTGCTCGCCGGGGGCGATGTTCAAGGAGACCTTGTCGAGGATGGTGTGACCGCCGCCCTTCACGCGGACCTTCTCCATCACGATGGAAACGCCGCTCGCGTCGGCCGAGGCCGCGGGCGCGACGGGCGCCTGCACCGGCGCCTCGGGCCGGGCCTGCGGCTCCTTGATATCGCCGATGACGTCGAGGAGCCGGCGGACCCGGTTCATCGCGTTCGGGAACGCGCGGCTCAGCACCATCAGCCGCTGGCCGAGGATGGGGAAGCGCAGCGCCCAGTAGACGACCAGCAACACCAGCGAAGCCCGGCTCGTGCCCGCGAGGTACGAATAGACGAGCAGCATGACCAGGCCGTAGCTCACCAGCATCAGCACGCCCTCGAGCCCGACCGACAGCGTCTGCAGCCAGTAGCGCGCCTTGGTCCAGCTGACGAGCAAGGTCTCCTGCGCGCGGCGCAGCGACCGCTCGGCGCCGTGGATGCGGATCGGCGTGAGCCCGACGAGCGCGTTCAGGGTGAAGCCGCTGAGCGCGCCCGAGTGCATCTGCACGCGCAGGTCGGGCTCGAAGAGCAGCTTCTGGGCCATCAGGGGCACCAGCAGCGTGACCGCCGCGAGCGCGAGCACGATGTGCCATGCGTACGGCGCGGCCCAGATGAGCGCGACGGTGATGCTCACGACCTCGAGCGACAGGATCAAGGCCTGCGAGAGCAGGAGCGGCAGCGAGCGCATCGCCTGGATGTTGTGCGTTCGCGACGCCATGTCGGAGGCGAGCCGGCTCTGGAAATAGCGGTCCTCCATCTCCGGGAGCTTCTCGAAGTACGCCTTGCGCAGCCGCACCTCCAGCCGGCGGCCGATGCCGAGCAGCCCCAAGGAGATGGGGATCTGGATGAGCATGAAGCAGAGCGCGACGCCCGCGAGCACGGCCATGCCCGTCGCACGCTGCGCGAACGTGCCCAGGTCGCGCCCCAGGTCGAGCACGCCACGGAGCATCAGCGCTTGCAGGAGCCGCCCGAAGGTGGCGAACACCAGGCCCATCACAATCAGGCCCGGAACGAGCCACGAATCCTGGCCTCGAAGGCGCAGCAGCGTCCGCGCGGGGCTCACCTGCTTGGCGACGAGCTCCGTCGCCAGGTCGCTCGCGAGCACCGCCCTGGGCGCGTCCTCGCCCTCGCGCGGAGCCTCGCGCCAGCCGCGAATGCGCATCAGCACCGCGCCGGTCATCGACAGCTCGCCGTCCACCTCGGGGTTGGGGCGAACGGACCAATAGGTCGCGGGAATGGGCACCTCGCCGGAGGCGTCCTTCGCGACCATGGATTGCAGCAGACTGGCCGCCGTCCGGCCTCTCCGGACGGCGCCCGCGCGAATCATCGCCTCGGACGCCCGGCACGCGGCGTCGAGCCTGGCGATCGACAGGTACCCGGGGTCCTCGAGCGCCTGGGCCACCAGCGCCCGCGCCTGCGTCGCCCCCAGGTCCAGCAGGCGGCGCTCGAACGTGGCGACCGCCTCCTCGGACCCGGCCCACTCGCGCCAGCCGTCCGCCGGGACGGAGGTGGTGTGCTGGTACAGGTGGCTCAGCAGCGTCGAGATCCGGGTCCAGTGGCGGCCCGCCGCCGGGTCCATGACCTGGATGAACGGGCCGATGCGATTCCACAGCACCACGAAGTGCGGCCGCCCTCCCGCGCTGAGCGTGACGATGATGGCGGGAAGCGCCTTGGCTTCGGGGACCACCACGTGGTCCAGCGGGAGCATCACCTGCTCGGAGTCGAGCCCGAGCTGGTTGGCGACCTCATCCAAGGTGACGATCGAGGTGCCGTCGACGTCCGTCTGACACACCTCGCGGAGGACGCGATAGTTGAGCTCGGCGCCCATCCCCGCGAACAGGCTCTTGAGTGAAGCAGGGCCGCAATCCGTCGCCGAGATCTGGATCACCTCGGGAATGATTGAGGACCGACGCCTGGGAGGAGTCATGGTCAGCGGGCCTCGGCTTCGGGCCGAAACACGGTCACGGGCGGCTCATCGGGCTGCGGATTCCATTCGCCGACCGCCCGCATCAGCAGCGCGACGGGCGACGCCCGCGCGACCTCGACCTCCACCGACAGGGTCATGCCGTGGCGAAGCTGGATGCGGGGGTCCTCCGGCGGCGCGAACTTGAGCTCGACGCGCACCGTGCCCGGGATGGCCTCGGGCGTGGCGGTCTGGCCGGGCTCGGTCCCGACGGCGGTCACCCTGGCGGGGACCGTCCCGTAGATGGTCATCGGGTAGCCGTCGAGCTTGAGGCGCGCGGTCTGACCGGGCTCGATCAACCCGACGACCTCCTTCGGGAAGCGGGCGCGCACGCGCACCTCGGCGTCGCTCGCGACGATGGTGCCGACCCGCTGCCCGTCGGCGATGAATGCTCCCGAGCCGAGCTCCGCCACGTCGACCAGGTGGCCCGTGGCCGGCGCCCGGTACAGCTTCCGGTCAATCTGGTACTCGAGGCGGTCGATGGCGCCCTGGAGCTCCCGGATGCGCCCCTCGGCGCCCAGCGCCTCTCGCTCGAGCTCCAGCAGCTGCGCGGCGAGGGCTTGACGGCGCACGTTCTGCTCGCGCCGCAGTCGGGTGAGCGCCAGGCTCTGCGCCGCCTTCGCGGAGCGGAGCGCGTCGACATCGGTCGTGCGCTCGAGCTTCTCCATCTCGGAGACCGCGCCCGTCGGGCTCTTGAGGGCCAGCTCCGCGCGCTCCACCGCGAGCCGGTGCCTGGGCGCGAGCTCCTGCTCCCGCTCCAGCGCCTCCTTGATGGCCACCTCGTCCACCGCCGCCGTCAGGGCCGCCTCGTCGCGCTTGTTGGTGATCTGCTGGCGGATGATGGCGAGTTCCTTCTCGGTCGCGGCGAGCGTCGCCTGGCTCCGCTCGAGTTCGAGGCGTTCGGCCCGTGCGTCGAACTCGATGAGCAGGTCGCCTTCCTTGACCGTCTGGTCGAGCTTGAGCAACGAGCGCACGACCCTGCCCGCACTGGGCGGCTCGATGCGATGGACGGCGTTATGGGGCTCGATCCGCGCCTGTGAGCTGGCCTTGACGAGCGGGACCTTGGCGAACAACGACCAGGCGACGAGCCCGCCAGCACACAAGACCATCAGAGCGACGAACACGAGGCGCGTGTCCGACTCGTAGTTCAGGGAACGAAGGGTCCGCTCGAAGGGATATGCCATGGTCCGTGAACCCAAAGTCGCCTTAATGGTCGCGCCCTGTCAACACCTCGGCCGCTGCTTTGGGATTCACGCTCCCATTGCATGAATACAGGCATCTCGATGCGACAGGGACGTCGTCCACATCGCCGCAATGCGTCGCACATTGATCGTTTGTTCGATTTGACATCGAGCTTCGATTACACTTAGCGTTCGTCTTGAAAGGAGGCACGACATGAAGATCAAGATCCACGTCCGCGGCGGCCCCAAGGCGCGCTAGTAGTAGTGAGTCGTTGATGTCAGCTGTAAAGCTGGTCGTTCCTCGTTTCAGATGCACAGAGAGGGGTTGATGGGGATGATTCCATCAGCTCCTCTCTTTTTTATGTCGGGTGACGTCTTGAGTCCGCAGGTGCTCGGGCCTCAATCCCAACCTTGCAAGTCGGGCAGGCTCGCGCTCCATTTTTCATGCTCAGCCATACCGAGCCCGCATGGATGAGCGCATCGGCCTGATTGAAATGACTTCGCACCGTGACGGGTTTCGGTCGTGGTGAGCACCGCCTGCTCCACCCACCGCGCCTGGCGACGAGGGGAAGGGCCGAACCCGCGGCTCGACCCACCAGGTCGCGGGGATTCGACGAGGCCGGCCACCCTCCACATCGGCGCGGTCCGGAGGGCCGGCCTCACGCCCTCTCCGAGCCCAGGAGTCCGGACCTGAAGGCCCGGGCGCGGGAGGCCCCGCCGCCGGCGCCGTCCGCCATGGCCCGCCCCCCTCGTCCGCCCCGGGCACTCCTCCCGAGCCTCCCTGCGTCGAAGTCCTTGCGGCGGCGTCCTTGTCCCGCTATACGGGCGTCACTTTGTGGCTAGGTAGCTCACCTGGTTAGAGCGGCGGTCTCATAATCGCGGCCCTGCCCCTCACCTTCTGAACCCTTAGCCGTAACCCCCTATTCTGACTGACCGTAGGCCGTCGCTGGCGTTCGCACGTCACCGGCCCGGTCTGTACAGAATCCGTACAGGGGGCTAAGGGACCGGACCATCTGGGCGGGTCGTGAAGACCTCGATTCAACTTCGACAACGGAGCACTCTGTGACGAGCGACATCAGAGAGCTAGTTCGCAACTTCGCTGAGGCGGAACGAGCGCTGCGACAGGCAGTGGGCGGCAGAACGGTTGTTGAAGGCGTCGGCGAATGGATCGCGTGCAGGTACTACGGCGGGCAGTTGGCTCGTGGCAACACGAATGGCTTCGACCTCATTGCCGCCGACGGTCGCCGGATTCAGGCCAAAGCGAGAACGGCGGTTACTGCACCACAGTTCGAACATGAGCCTGGGCTGAACTTCGACCTCAGTCTCTGCATCTGGCTCTCGAAGGATCTCTCGAAAGTTCTCATGGCATGGGAAGTTACGCCTCAGGCCTTGAGGGCATCCGGTCGGTTCTCCAGCAAGGGAGACCCCATGATCACCCAGCCACAGCTCAGGCGCGGCGGGGACGGTATCACCGATGTCACTACGTCGGTGGCCAGAGTGTGGAACTGAAGCCGTCACTCGGACTCTTGCTCCGTGGTCCCCTCTGGAGTGTGGCGGCCATGGTACGGGACGGGCTGACGGGGGTGAGCGCGTGAACGAACTCGCGAAGAAGTTGGATGCGTATTGGACCAAGCTTGGTGCGGCCTGGGAAAAGAAACGGACCGGCATCGCGGCTGCGACGGGGTGGAAGTGCTTCAATCCGATCAAGGATGACAATGATTGGCACAGGTTGCGGCTTGAACTCTACCCCCCTGAGGAAGGCGGGCTCCTCGTGGTGGGGCTGAACCCCGGGCTCTATGGGATGCTGCAGACCGGGATGCCTCTCACGGATCAGTGCGTGATCGCCACGCGCCTGCCCAAGCTGCTCAATGCGCTACTGGCAGCGCGTAAGTGGAAGGGGGAGCGGGGGCAGGCGCCGGAAGAGCTGCTTCCGTTTCTGAACCCGAGCAACAACTCCGAGAACAGCTCCTGGCCGGTCTATGAGTTGCTGACAAATCTGTACGGCACTGCTGAGAAGGGGCTTGAGCGGGCGTTCTTTCTCAACCCGTGTCCCCTGGCCTTTGTGGATCCCAGGGTCGCAAAGCAGCACGGCCGCGCACCGGTGGAGAAGGACCTGAAAGCAGCCTTGCGCCAGACCAATTCGAAGATCGCCGACGATGAAGTCGCCGACTTCATCAAGAAGATGAACGAACGACGCTACCAGTGGACGTTCAAGGCCGCGAAGATCCTGAAGCCGGTCGGCATCCTTCTGCTTGGAGCCGATAATCGTGCACTCATGGAGAACAGGCTGAGAAAGAAACTTGCCGCCGCTGGTCTGAAGGTTGTTGTTACTTGGTACAACCACCCGAGAATGCCGATTCCGAGTTGGGCCAACGGCGCACGTGCGCGGCTCCGAGCAGAAGGCTTCCCGGAGCCGCAATAATAAGCGGACCACCGTGGGTTACGGTGGCAGTTCCCACAAGCAGATGAGGAGGGAGCGAGCGTGGCACCTGGGGCGGGTAGACGGCGCCTGCGCCAGCCCGCCGCCCGCTTGCACGCTCCCGTGTACCTTCGCCTATACTTAGGCCCCCAGTGTCTCCGACAGGAAGCAAGAACGCACCCGAGGCAAAGGCGCGGGAGAAGATCGACGCCCTGCTCGAAGAGGCAGGGTGGACGGTCCAGGACCGCGACGAGATGAACCTCACCGTTCCGGCCGTCGCGGTGCGGGAGTTCAAGCTCGAAAAGGGCCATGGCTTCGCCGACTACCTCCTCTTCGTGGATGGCAGGGCCGTCGGGGTATGCGAGGCGAAGCCTGCCGGAGTTCCCGTCCGTAACGTCGAGGTCCAGGCGAAGCGGTACGTGGATGGGCTGCCCCTGGCGCTGGAGGCTCCCCACAAACCGTTGCCCTTCGCCTACATCTCGACGGGCGAAGAGACCGCGTTCATCAACCACCTGGACCCACTACCGCGCACGCGGGAGGTCTTCACGTTCCACCGGCCCGAGACCCTCCGGGAGTGGCTGTCGGCCGATACGCTGGATGAATGGCTGAAGCGTTCGGGGGGCTTCTACACAAAGGCGGACGACACCAAGCCCTCGACCCTGCGCGCCCGTCTGCGGGCGATGCCCCCGGTCGACCTTCCCGGCATGTGGCCGAACAAGGTGAAGGCTGTCACCAACATCGAGAAGAGCCTCTTCGACGACCGGCCCCGCTCGCTCATCCAGATGGCGACGGGCACCGGCAAGACGCTCCTCGCGGTCACCGCGCTCTATCGCTTGATCAAGTTCGGCGGTGCCCGGCGCGTGCTCTTCCTCGTCGACCGGGCGAACCTCGGCGAGCAGGCGGAGAAGGAGTTCCAGGGCTTTCGGACGCCCGATGACAACCGGAAGTTCACGGAGCTGTACAGCGTCCAGCGGCTCACGTCGAATACCATCGGCTCGTCGAGCAAGGTCGTCATCTCGACCATCCAGCGGCTCTACTCAACCTTGAAGGGCGAGCCTGACTTCGATCCCGAGCAGGAGGCGCACACCCGCTTCGACAGCGACGACGTGTCGGCGAAGGAGCCGCTGCCGGTCGTCTACAACAAGGCCATTCCGCCCGAGTTCTTCGACATCATCTTCATCGACGAGTGCCACCGGAGCATCTACTCGCTGTGGCGGCAGGTGCTCGAATACTTCGACGCCCACCTCCTCGGGCTCACCGCCACACCGGCCAAGCACACCTACGGGTTCTTCCATGGGAACGTCGTCATGGAGTACCCGCACGAGCAAGCGGTGGCCGACGGCGCGAACGTCAACTTCGACGTCTACAAGATCCGCACGAAGATCACGGCACGGGGCTCGACGGTGGACGCGAGCCCAGGCGTCATGCTCGGCTACCGAGACCGGCTCACGCGCAAGGTCCGCTGGGCGGCTCCCGACGAGGACGTGAGCTACACCGGCAGCGACCTCGACAAGAACGTCGTCGCCATCGACCAGATCCGGCTCATCATCCGCACCTTCCGGGACAAGGTGCTGAAGGAGACGTTCCCCGAGCGGAAAGAAGTGCCGAAGACGCTGATCTTCGCGAAGGACGACAGCCACGCCGAAGACATCGTCCGCATCGTGCGCGAGGAGTTCGGCAAGGGAAACGAGTTCGCATCGAAGATCACGTACAAGGTGACGGGCACGAAGCCCGCCGACCTCATCCAGGGCTTCCGCAACAGCTACTACCCGCGCGTCGCCGTCACCGTCGATCTCATCGCCACCGGCACGGACATCAAGCCGGTGGAGATCGTGATGTTCATGCGCACGGTGAAATCGCGCGTGCTGTTCGAGCAGATGAAGGGGCGCGGCGTCCGCGTGATCAACCCCGACGAGCTTCGGGCCGTCACGCCGGATGCCAAGGCGAAGACGCGCTTCCTCATCATCGACTGCGTGGGCGTCTGCGAGGCGAAGCTCGCCGATACGAAGCCGCTGGAGAAGAACCCGAGCGTCCCGCTGAAGGACCTGCTGGAGCACGTCGCTTCGGGCGGTACCAACGACGACCACCTCTCGTCACTTGCGGGCCGCATCGCGCGGATCGACAAGCAGTGCGGCCCGGAGGACACGAAGCGCATCGCCGAGGTCACCGGAGGCATGACGCTGTCGGAGATCGCCTCCAGACTTCTGCATGCGGTGGACCCCGATGTGCAGGACGAAGAGGCCCGCAAGGTCTTCCACCTTCCACAGGACGCAGAACCGACCGACGAGCAGGTGAAGCAGGCGACCAAGCCGCTCAAGCTCGCGGCCACGAAGCCGCTCATGGGGATGCCCGAGCTGCGGAAGTTGCTCATCGAACTCCGCCAGAAGTTCGAGCAGATCGTCGATGAGGTCAGCATCGACACGCTCATCGAGGAGCAGACCGGCTATAGCGCCGAGGCGAAGGAGCGGGCGCAGTCGTTGGTGCAGTCCTTCGAGCAGTTCCTGAAAGAGCACATGGACGAGATCGAGGCGCTGCGATTCTTCTACTCGGTGCCCCACAAGAGGCGGCTCAAGTACAAGGACATCAAGGCGCTCGCAGACGCCATCTCGTCGCCGCCGAGGTCATGGACGCCCGACGCGCTGTGGCGGGCCTACGAGACCCTGGAGAAATCGAAGGTTCGGGGCGCATCGGCCGGGCGGCTCCTCACCGACGTGGTCAGCCTCGTGCGCTTCGCGCTGCACCAGGACGGCGAGCTGGTGCCGCACGCTGAGCGCGTGCTGGCGCGATTCGAGAACTGGTTTGCACAGCAGGCGAACAAGGGTAGGAAGTTCACCGATGAACAGCGCCGGTGGTTGGAAATGATGAGGGACCACATCGCCACGAGCCTGGAGGTCGAAATCGACGACTTCGATCTGAGTCCCTTCACGAACGAGGGTGGCCTCGCGCGGGCGAGCAAGGTGTTCGGCAGGGATCTGCACGCCGTTGTGCGCGAGCTGAACGAGGTGTTGGCTGCATGACGAAGCATCTGCCTAGCAACTGGGCCGAGGCGCTGCTTTCTGAAGTTACCGAGATCAATCCGCCGAATCCAAGCAAAGTGCCTTCCGACTCGGCTCTCGTCTCGTTCGTTCCTATGGCTGCCGTCGAGGAGATGACGGGGCGCATGGATGCGACAGTCGCCAAGAAGTGGTCCGAAGTCCGTAAGGGGTATACGCGCTTCCAAGAGGGCGACGTGGTGATGGCGAAGATCACCCCGAGCATGGAGAATGGTAAGGCCGCATTCGCGCGTGGCTTGATTGGCGGAATCGGTGCAGGGACGACAGAATTCCACGTCTTTCGACCACGCGAAGGAGTCGAGGGGCGATTCATCCTTCACTACCTCCTGCAAGAGAGCTTTCGTCGCCAGGCCCGGGCGCGGATGACTGGTACGGCGGGACAGCTCCGCGTGCCGATTCAGTTCCTGGAAGAGCAGCAACTTCCGCTGCCACCAACGAACGAGCAGCAGCGCATCGTCGATGCCGTCGAGAGTTACCTTTCTCGCTTCGATGCCGCCGTCGCAAGTCTCGAACGGGTCCATACCAAGCTGAAGGCGTACCGCGCCTCGGTCCTGAATGCCGCGGTGGAGGGCCGTCTGGTTCCAACTGAGGCGGAGATCGCCCGGCAAGAGGGTCGCGACTACGAGCCCGCTCAGGTGCTCCTGGACCGCATCCTCAAAGAGCGCCGCCGCCGCTGGGAGGAGGCCGAACTGGCCCGGCTGCAGAAGGCCGGGAAGCCGCCGAAGGACGACAAGTGGAAGGCGAAGTACGAAGAGCCGGCGCCGCCGGATGCGAGCAAGGCGCCGGAGTTGCCAGAGGGGTGGTGTTGGGTTCGACTTGAGCAGGTCACCGAGGTTCAACTTGGCCAGCAGCGCGCGCCTGTTCACGCTGGTGCTGAGGAGCAGATTCCGTACGTTAGAGCTGCCAACATCACTTGGGAGGGGCTGGACCTCTCCGATGTAAAGAAGATGGGGTTCCCCAATCCAGAACGATATCGTTTGAGGTGGGGCGACGTGCTTCTGTCTGAGGCCTCAGGCAGCCCGATGGAAGCTGGAAAACCTGCGATTTGGCGCGACGAGATCCCCGGCGCCTGCTACCAGAAGACCCTCCTGAGAGTTCGTGCGATTGATGAGCGCGCGCTCCTGCCGGAGTTCCTCCGGCTCGTTTTTCTCCGCGACTGTGTGACTGGAAAGTTCGCGCGGCTCGCTCCTGGCGTCGGCATCGTCCACCTGACTGCGGAGCGAATGCTTGTGTGGCTGATACCGCTTCCTCCCGTCGAGGAGCAAAGGCGTATCGTCGAGGAAGTCGAGCGCCTGGAATCGGTTCAAAGGGTATCAATGAAAATGGTGGCGGATACTCAACGGCGAACTGTACGCCTCCGACAGTCGATCCTTAGATGGGCATTCGAGGGCAAGCTCGTCGACCAAAACCCCAGCGACGAACCCGCAGAGAAGCTCCTCGCGCGCATCAAGGCTGAGCGCGCAACCGCAGCTCCCGTCAAGGAGTCCCGAGCCCGCAAGGCGAAGGCTGCATCATGAGCGAACAGAGCGAGCGCATCGTCAAGAAGCTGTGGAGCTATTGTCAGGTCCTTCGTGACGACGGCCTGTCGTACCAGGACTACCTGGAGCAGTTGACGTTCTTGCTCTTCCTGAAGATGGCCAACGAGCGGGCCAAGCTCACGGGCGAGGAGCAGCCCATCCCGAAGGGCTACCGCTGGGAGGAACTCTCCAACCCGAAGATGGAAGGCGTGAAGCTGGAGCAGCACTATCGCGACACGCTGAAGAAGCTCGGCGAGCAGGGCGGGATGCTCGGCCTCATCTTCAGGAAGTCGCAGAACAAGATCCAAGACCCGGCGAAGCTCCGCAAGCTAGTCGTCGATCTCATCGGCAACGAGTCGTGGTTGGAGATGACCGCCGACGTGAAGGGCGACGCCTACGAGGGCCTCCTCGAACGTAACGCGCAGGACGTGAAGGGTGGCGCGGGCCAGTACTTCACCCCTCGGCCGCTCATCGACGCCATTGTGGACTGCATCCAGCCGAAGCCGGACGACGTCATCGCCGACCCGGCTTGCGGCACCGGCGGCTTCCTGCTCTCGGCGCACCACTACCTCGCCACGAAGTACAAGCTCGACAAGGAGCAGAAGAAGCACCTGCGATACGAGGCGCTCCGCGGCACCGAACTCGTGGACGGCGTGGCCCGCCTGTGCGCCATGAACCTCTTCCTCCACGGCATCGGTCCTGATGACGACTCGCGGAAGCCGCCGATCCAGGGCGGTGAGGACTCGCTGCGCAACGAGCCGTCGAGCCACGTCAACGTGGTGCTAACGAACCCGCCGTTCGGAAAGAAGTCGAGCATCACCGTCGTCAACGACGAGGGTGAGACGGACAAGGAGACCATCACCTACAACCGGCCCGACTTCTGGACGACGACGAGCAACAAGCAGTTGAACTTCGTCCAGCACGTCAAGTCTATGCTCAAGATCCACGGGCGCGCCGCCGTTGTCGTGCCCGACAACGTGCTCTTCGAAGGCGGGGCGGGCGAGAAGATCCGGCGCAAGCTCTTGCAGGAGTGCGAGGTCCACACGCTGCTCAGGCTGCCGACGGGCATCTTCTACGCACAGGGCGTGAAGGCGAACGTGCTCTTCTTCAACCGCAAGCCGGGTGCGAACGAGCCTTGGACGAAGAAGCTCTGGATTTACGACCTGCGCACGAACAAGGACTTCACGCTAAAGACGCGGCGCATGACGCGCGCCGACCTCAACGAGTTCGTCGCCTGTTACAACCCGGAGAACCGCAGCCAGCGCAAGCCGCTCTGGGACGAGAAGCAGAACCCAGAGGGCCGGTGGCGCGTGTTCACCTACGAGGAACTAGTCGCGCGGGACAAGTGCAGCCTTGACATCTTCTGGCTGAAAGATGAGAGCTTGGAGGACTCGACCAAGCTGCCGGACCCACCTGTTGTCGCAGCGGAGATTGCCGACGATTTGCGGTCGGCGCTGGAGCAGATCGAGAGCGTGCTGGGGGACCTGAGCAAGCGTGTGCGGAAGGTTTCGTCTGCGGCTGAATGAGCCTCCACACCAGTGAAGTACAACTAGCGGCATCACACGTACCTGGACAGCATATGTGTTCGCCTGCGTGTGTGGAGACAGGCGGCGGGGGTTGGCGTCCGTGAAGGAATTGAGAGGGGTGCGCGCGATTCTGGAGCACCTGGGACTGCCCACGGCTGGTGTGACAGCGGAGCTCGGTTGAGCCGATCCTTCGGGCGTGATCTGCTCGGGGGATGACCCGACCGATTTCCGAGGACTTACGTCGCCGCATCCTCAAGGTGCGGGAGACGACCGGCAAGACGTACGAGGAATTGGCCGAGCAGTTCCAGGTCGGCCGCGCCACGGTGAATCGGTTGCTGCGTAACCGTCCGGCGAGCGACGTGGCGAGAGGCATTGCCGGGGTAGCAGTCGTGGTGGACCCTGGCCGGAATGTCGAAGCCGGTTGAGAAGCAGGAGTGGTTCCGAGTCGCCGAAGCCTTCGAGGCGAGCGGCCTGACGCAGAAGGAGTTCTCCGCGCAGCGAGGGCTGAGGCTGAGCACGCTGCAGTCGTGGGTGTACCGGCGGCGCCGCCAGCGCCCCCAGAAGACTCCTGCGGTGCGCCTGCTGCCGGTGGAGGTCTCCGCCGCTGCGAAGGAGACTCCCGTGCTGCTCGAGGTGGAGCTGGCGAGCGGAGCGCGGCTGCGGTTCCCGTCGGGCGCCGACGTCGACTACGTGGTCCGGCTCGTCACCGCGCTGAGCAGGTGAGCGAGTGTTCACGCTTCCGGCGTCCGTGCGCGTGGTGCTGGCCACCGAGGCGGTGGACATGCGCAAGTCGATTGATGGCCTCATGGCACTGGTGAAGTCCGCCTGGGGTGAGGACGTCTACTCCGGCCATCTCTTCGCCTTCGTCTCGAGGCGGGGCGACCGCCTCAAGGTGCTGACGTGGAGTCGGGGCGGCTTCGTGCTGCTGTACAAGCGGCTGGAGACGGGCCGCTTCCGGATGCCCAAGGTGGACGCGGACGCAAGCGCGGTGCAGTTGGACGCGACGCAGTTGGCAATGCTGCTGGACGGCATGGACGTCACCGAAGTCAAACGCTCGCCCGCCTGGACGCCGCCCGGGCGCACGTCCTCGTAGCGCGCGGGCACGCCGCTGGGTGGCGAGGTGTTGGCACCAGGTGCCACGAGAGCTGCCCCAAGACCACTTCTGCCCCTGGCGCGAGGAAGCCGAAGAGCTTCGCGAGCGGATGACCTCGCTGGAGGCGAAGATGGCGGCGCTGGAGCGGCGCGTCTTCGGCAGGAAGACGGAGAAGCTGCCGCCGGTGGCCATGGAGCTCAGGCCGTCATCCACCAGCCCGGAGGACGAGGCGGCCCGGGCCGCGAGCGCACTGCAGACGCGCCGCGAGCGCGCGGCACGCAAGGCCGCCGGGGCTGTGGAGCGCGAAGTCCCGCACGAGGTGCCCGCGGAGGAGCGGCGCTGCCCGGCGTGCGGCAGCGAGGCTTTGAAGCCCTTGGGAGAGGGGCGCCGGACGGTGGTGTACGAGTACGTGCCGGCCTTCTTCGAGAAGCAGGTACACGCGCAAGAAGTCCTGGCGTGCGCGTGTGGCCGAGGCGTCGTCACCGCGCCCGCGCCGCCCAAGGTGGTGGACAAGGGCGAGTACGGCCCGGGCCTCCTGGCGCACGTCGTCGTCTCCAAGTGCGCGGACGCCATGCCCCTGCACCGGCTGGCCCAGCGGATGGAGCGCGGCGGCGTCCCCATGAGCCGCAGCACGCTGACGGACCTCTTCCACCAGTCCGCCCAGACGCTGCTGCCGCTGTCCTCTCACCTCCTGCAGTGCATCGCCTCGGCGGAGGTGGTGTGGGCCGACGAGACGCCGCTGCGGGTGCTGGATGTGAAGAAGACGCGCCGGGGCTACCTCTGGACGTTTCTCACCCAGACGCCCCAGGGTGAGTGGCTCATCGGCTACCGCTTCAGCCTGGGCCGCGCGGGCAAGACAGCCAAGGACGTGCTGGGTGACACCACGGGCGCGCTCGTGGTGGATGGGTACACCGGCTACAACGCGGTGACGCTGCCGGAGGGCCGCACGCGCGTCGGCTGCTGGGCCCACCTGCGTCGTCGCTTCTTCGAGGCACTCTCTACCGCGCCCGAAGCCCGCGAGGCGATGGACTTCATCCTCGAGCTCTACCGCGTGGAAGCCCAGGCGCGGGACGCGGACCTCGTGGGCACCGCGGCGCACCGAGCGCTGCGCCAGGAGTCCAGCACTCGCATTCTCGCGCGTCTGTCGACGTGGCTCGCAGTCCAGACGCCGCGCCACCCGCCGAAGAGCCCCATGGGACAGGCCCTCTCCTACGCGACGAAGCAGTGGGAGGCCCTCACGCGCTTCGTCGACAACGAGCGGCTGCCTTTGAACAACAACCGCTCGGAGGCGGCGCTGCGAAAGGCAGCAACGCCCCGTTCATTCTGCCGTAAGCATCGCGGAAGTTGCCCAGGTCCAATACCAATGGCACCCCTTGGTGGGCCAGCAGGTTCCAGTCCTGTACCGAGAACATCGCAAAGGAGAGCAAGTCGCTATTTGCGAACTGCTTGATGGCTCGCGAGCGGTTGTCCCCGCCTGGATGCTGGAGCGGGCGGCTTGCGCGACGCTGACTTTCGGCATTCCGCGGGTTTCGTTGGAGGCACTTCGCGATTTGCGCCGGTTGCTCGACGCGCAGGCATCCGAGCACGCGTCGGCAACCACCTCAGGCTTGAGGGTGGAGGTCGCGCATGGCCAACCACCAGGAAAGGAAGCCGAAACAGCTCTCGCTCCCGCTCGGAAGGGCGCCGAGTCCCCGGGTCACCGAAGAGCAGCACCACCAAGTGGTACTGCTGCTCGCGCAGCTCCTGCTGAGCACGGTGCCTCCGCCAAGCCGCGGCGACGGCGCCGCGACGGAGGCCGGCGATGAACCGTACTGAGTTGCCGGAGACGGTCCTGCAGCGGCGCGCCATCGTCTACGTCCGTCAATCCACCGTCGCGCAGGTTCAGGACAACGTGGAGAGTCAGCGCCGCCAGTATGCGCTCGCTGACCTGGCGCGCGCCTACGGATTCCGTGACGTCGTCACCATCGATGAAGACCTTGGCCGCTCGGCCAGCGGGACGATCGCCCGTCCGGGCTTCGAGGCGCTGGTAGCACAACTTTGCCAGGGCCGCGTTGGAGCCGTCTTCTGCCTGGAGGCTTCCCGGCTGGCGCGCAACGGTCGTGAGTGGCACCACCTCCTGGAGTTGTGTGGCCTTGTGGATGCTCGCGTTGTCGACGGCGACGGTGCCTATGACCCGAGCGTGCCGAATGACCGGCTACTCCTCGGGCTGAAGGGGACCATCAGTGAATTCGAGCTGACCCTGATGCGCCGCCGGCTCATCGACGGAGCGCAGGCCAAGGCACGGCGCGGGGAACTCCATATTCCCGTGCCGGTCGGTTACCTGTGGGCCCAGGGGCCTGCCTTGGAAATAGACCCGGACCGGCGCGTGCAGGAAGCCATCCGTACGGTATTCCGACTCTTCGCGCGCCTGGAGAGCGCACGGCAGGTGCATCTGTCCATGTGCCGTGAGCGCCACCTGTTCCCACGGCCGAGCGATGGCAAGCGGTGGGGGGCACCCAGGTGCTGGACGCCACCGACCTACCGCAACATCATCAGCGTGTTACAGAATCCTGTCTACGCAGGCGTGTATGCGTATGGGAAGTCGACCCAGCGCACCCAGCTTGTCGAGGGGCGCCTTACGAAGAGCTACGGGCACCCCCGTCCCATGCACCTATGGACGGTGCTGCTGAGAGACCATCATGCAGGCTACATTTGCTGGGAAGAGTTCGAGCGCAACCAGGAACGCCTGCGGCGCAACGCGCACCGCCGCCCTGCTGGCAGCGCGAAGTCGGCAAGAGGCGGAGGAGCCCTGCTCTCGGGCCTGCTGCGTTGCCGCCGCTGTGGGCGCATGCTCCTCGTGGCGTACACCGGGCGTCCGCCGCGCCGCGCGCGCTACCTCTGTCACCGGGGCCGGGAGGCCCACGGCACCGCGCCCTGCATCTCCTTCGGCTCCTCTCGGCCGGACGACCTCGTTGCGGCCGAGGTGCTGCGAGCCGTCGCTCCCGTCGCCGTGGAAGCAGCAATAGCCGCCATGGACCTTGCCCAGCAGCAACACGCCGAGCGGCGGCGCGCCCTCGAACTCGAGAAGGAGCAGGCGAACTACGAGGTGCGTCTCGCACAGCGTCGCTACGAAGCCGTTGACCCGGACAATCGACTCGTCGCCGCCGAGTTGGAAGCGCGATGGAATGCGGCTGCGTGCATGCGAGCAGCGCGTCAGTGAGCGGGAGCCTTCGTCTGCCTCCGTCCCGGACCGCGAAGCGCTGTTACGTTTGGCAGGCGACCTGCGCACAGCATGGGACGCCTCAGGGGCGGATGCCGCCTTGAAGCAGCGACTGGTGCGTACCCTGATTGAGGAGGTAGTCGTCGACATCGACGATGCTCGCCGAGAGCTGGTGCTCATCATTCACTGGCGGGGTGGGCAGCACTCAGAGGTGCGAGCACGCAAGCCCGCCACGGGAGAGCACCGCAAGCGTGCCTCCGCCGAGGTCAAGTCCCGAATCGTGTGTAGTTGGTTCGGAGGGAGGCAGGGGAGGAATGCTCCTTGGCGGTGTCAATCAGCGGCAGTGTCTGGGGTTGAGTTGAGCAGGGCCATGTCGAGGTAGCGGCGGTCGTCCCAGATACCAGTCACTTCGAGGGCGACGGCGGTGATGAGACGCAGCGCGCTGGCACGGTCCGGGAAGGCGCCCACGGAGCGGATGCGGCGCTTCACTTCGCCGTGCAGACGCTCCAGGCCGTTGGTGCTGCGCAGGCGCTTCCAGTGGGCCTTGGGGAAGGAGAAGAAGCAGGTGGCGGCGGCGAAGCCCTCGCGCAGGCACTCCATGGCCTCGGGGACCTGGCGGCCCAGTCCGGCCTGGAGCGCCTCCAGACGCTTCCTGGCGTCCAGGAGAGAGGGGGCCTCGAAGACGGCCGAGGTCTCCTTGCCGAGGCGTCCTCGCAGGCGCCAGGGAGCCTTGGCGAGGACGTTCCGGGTGAGGTGCACCGTGCAGCGCTGGAGCTGGGCCTCGGGCAGTGCCTGCCGGGCCGCGGCGGCCAGCCCCGCGTGCCCGTCGGCGATAACCAGGCGCACGCCCCTCAACCCTCGCTCGAGCAGTTGGCGCAGCAGCTCCAGCCAGGAGTCCTGCGACTCGCTGCCACCCAGAGTCACGGCCAACAGGTGCCGGTGCCCATCCTCTCCCACGCCGTAGGCCACCAGGGCCGACACGTTCTGCACCGTGCGCGCCCACCGGGCGTCCAGGAAGGTGGCATCCAGGTACAGGTAGGGGAAGGCCTGGGTGAGAGGCTGGGTGCGAAGGGCCTCCACCTTCTCTTCGAGGGACTTCGTCACTCGGCTCACCGTCGAACGCGAAACCTCCTCGCCCATGAGCGCTCGCGTCACCCGACCCATCTTCCGCGTGGAGACGCCCTGCACGTACGCGCTGGTAATCGCCTCGTCGAGCTCTTCGCTGCGCCGCTTGTAGCGACCCAGGACGGCCTCCGCCGAGCCGCTGGCCCGCGTCCGGGGCACGGCCACCTCCAGGTGCCCCATGGACGTCAGCAGGCCGCGCAGGTAGCTGCCGTTGCGCTGGTCTTTCCGCCCCGCCACCTGCTGCCAGCGCCCGGCCCCCACCAGCCCCCGAATCTCCTCCTCCAGCAGCATCTCCAGCGTCATGCGGATGGCTCCCAGGAACAGGCCTCGCACGTCGGTGCGCACCTCCTCGTGCGAGGGCGCGGCAAACTCGGTATCGTCCACTTCAGGGAACTCCTCGGCTCCCCTGCCAGGGGGAGACCGTCTCGGTTGGTTTCACCGAGGAGCTTCCCTCTTTCCCGCTCGTCCCTGCTCGCCGACTACACACATATAGGGACACGACCTCCGCCGACGCCGATGCGATGATTCGTGCGATGGCTGGCGAGCAGTCTGACGCGGCCATGGCGGTACGTCTCAACCAGGCGGGCCACCGAACTGGCCACGGCCTTGCGTGGACCCATAGGCGCGTCGCTGCGTACCGACGGACGGCCCGAATTCCAGCCTACGCCTCTGGCCGGCAGGACAGCGGCTGGCTCACCATGCGGGATGCTGCCGCAGCCCTCGGCGTGCCGAACCAAGCCATTCGAAAACTCATCCAGTGTGGGCTTCTCCCCGCCAAGCAGGTGATGCCGGATGCTCCGTGGCAGATTCGAGCGGAGGACCTGCGAGCGACACACGTGCTTGAGGCCGTCCACAAGCGACGTAGGAGCCCTCGCGGCGCGAGCAAGCCCCGCCGTCGCGTGAAGCGGTCGACAACGCCCCGCAGAGGTGACGCACAATGAAACTCCCATTGCTCTGGGCCGGAAGAACTTCCTCTTCGTCGGGCACGAAGCCGCCGGAGAGAACCTTGCGGGCCTCTACGCCCTGGTGGCCACCTGCGAGGCCAACGGCGTCAATCCCGAGGCGTACCTGGCCGACGTCCTGCTACGCGTCCAGACGCATCCCAACTCGCGCATCGCAGAGCTGCTGCCGCACGAGTGGAAGCGTCGGCAGACCACAGGTCCTCCCGAGTCGCACCTCCAACCCATTCCCTGAACACCCCTCCGGTCGTGGCGTCTACCGGGCACGGACCTCGTCCGTCTTCAACCGCTTACGCCACGTCGCTGACCGGACGGATACGTTGCGCAGCACCGCGTGCAGGCGGCTCAATTCTGGTGGGCAGGCCCCCCTTTTGACACCCGCTCCAGGCTCTTCTCAATGGCGCCCAGACGTCGGAGCAGTAGCAGTCCGGAAGGTTTGAGGGGTGGGCGGTGGTCGTCGGTGAGGGCGCTGCGGACGGCCGCCGCATAGGCTTGCGTGGCGCGAGCGCCCGCATCCTGACGGCCTTCCACGGTCCGTTCGACCTTCCTCACCTCGCGCACCCGCTTCTTCAATTCCTTCTTCGCATGCCGGTCCGCCTCGTAGAGGGGACGCGCCGCTTCACGCAGGTAGTGGAAGTGGCAGAGTTGGTGCGGCACCTGTGGCAATGCGTGGGCCAAGGCGTTTCGGATGCTCCGCTGCCCATCGGACACCACGCCGACGATGGGCACCCGCCCCAGCGTGCGCTTCACTTCTTCGAGGAGCGGTACCAGTTCCTGCTCGCCTCCGGACAGCAGGGGCCGCGCCAGCAGCACCTGCCCCGACAGGCACTCGCGCACCACCCAGAGCACCTCGTGCCCCACGTCCGGAGCAAGCCCATCAATGGCAAGCACTGCCCGCCCCTGCCGTTTGAGCGCCTCTTGCACCCGACCGGAGTCGAGCAACTTGAGGCTGATGAGCTCGTCGTAGCGGTCGAGCAGGTTGGTGCAGGTGCGCGCGGAGACGGCGACGCCCTTGTGCCGTAACAGGGCGTGGATTTCCGGCACGCTGCGGTGCTCCCGGTAGCGCTGCGCCCCGATGAAGGCCAGCACGTCCAGGCCGAACTCGTGCTCGGGCAGCACCCAGCGCCCCTCCCCCTCGGCCCGCAACGACACGCCCTCCAGCAGGCACCCCTCTCGGTGGCACACCCGCACCTGCACCGACAATCCCACGCAGCCGGTGAGCGTCGTCACGCAGCGGCGGGAGCGCCAGTCCGCACGCGTCCGCGCGCCGCACGCCTCGCAGCGCCGCCGCTCGCTGTCGACCCTCACCTCACGGGTGGCAACAGGGCGAGCAGTCGTTCGAGCCATGGTGGTATCCCCCTTCAGAAGGACAACACCTGGGGCTCAGGCCATATTTGCCGGTGTAGTTTTTTTTCGAGCACCAGCAGCGCCGCCGCCTCCGTCAGCGCCTTCTCCTTGCGGTGCAGCTCCCGCTCGAGTTCCTTCACCCGCTTCTCGGCGGCGGCCAGGCGTTTGCGCTCCTTGGCCGGCAGCGGCTCCGTGGCGCTACCCGAGAGCGCCCCCGCTGCGGCTTGCTGCCACTCCTTCAGCTGCGCCTCGTGCAGCCCCTCGCTGCGCAAGAGGGCCCCCAACTCTTCGACTGTGAGCCCCTGGGTTGCCGCCAGCACGCGCAGCTTCTCCTCCGGCGTCCACTTCTTCGGCCCTGCGGGCGCGGTGGGCTTCTTCTCTTCAGGTGGGGGCGTCATCGCCGCCACCCTATTCGCCTCGCGCAACCACTGCGACAGCGTCGGTTGGGACACTCCCACCTGCCGGGCCAGCGCCGCGGCACTCACCGCTCCCGGGCCCACCATCCGCTTCACCATCTGCGTCTTGAATGCATCCGTGTACGGCACCACGTCCTGCCTGCTCTCGCCCCCAAGGCGTCGTCAGCTCGGCTTATCCGCCGAGGCGACAACTTCCCTGACACAGGGGGGTACCGCCCCAGCTTTCCCCTGAGGCCCTTCGCCTCCGTCGAGAACGCGCACGACTGGGTGACGCGCTTCGTGGACTGGTACAACACCGAGCACCGACATTCGGCCATCCGATTCGTCACACCCGACGACAGGCACTTCGGCCGCGAGACGGCACTGCTGGCTCGACGCCACGGGGTATACCAACGTGCGCAAGCCCGTCACCCCGAGCGCTGGAGTCGCGGCACGCGCGACTGGTCACCGGTGGGCCCCGTGCGCCTCAACCCCGCGCCCAACCTCATCCCGCCTCTGCTGGAAGTGAGGGACGCCGGCTGAACCCTCTCACGCGACAACTACCTTGACGCTCACCGAGAAGGCTATACGCCGAAATTGTAGTGATGTGTAACTACCTCATGCGCAAAGCGGGCAGAAATCGTACTGCAGACGGCATGATAGATGCTATTTTTTTCGCCGTTACAGTGGTCGGCTACCGACTTCAGGCAGATGAAGTCTGGAGTGAGGACTGGCGTGTTTAGGCAGGCGTAATAGAAAGCATAGCTCTCCATGTCGATGGCCCAGATCTCCTCGTCCCGGTCGGTGATTTGACTGAGAGTCTTCAAGCTGGTGACGACCGCCGAACCAGAGCCTGCGCCCCTCTCATGCACCTTCCAGTTCGCAATACGTCCCTCGCTTTGCTTCGTGACCGCAGCGAGTGTGTGCGGGGTAGGGTTGTAGCCGCCCTCGGTCATCCGGCGGATCGTCTTGCTAATGCCGTTGCCTGGGCAATTCAGCGGCATCGGGCGCGGCCTGAACACCGTCTCCGTGCCGTTTGGTCCGTCGACCTCCTCCCACTTCCCGTAGTCCCATGCCGAAGCACTTCTAAACGCCACGAGGTCGCCGATCGCTGTGCGCTTGGCAACACCCCCGCAGAACCCCGTTAGGACGATCAGCTTCGGGCGGAACTGGGTTAGCAAAACTTGGGTCACCGATGCGCACGGGGGCTGCCCGGCTTGCCCGATCGAGTAGAGGAGGCCTCGACGCATCCGGCCGAAGGCATCGGTGAAGGAGAAGTCCTTCGCCCCATCGAGGTCGTCGGACGGGCTCAGTTCGAAGATGTCGGCGTACGGCTTGGCTTCCTTATCCAGTGCCGTTAGGAGGATCAGGTCGACGTCATGGCTTGAGTTCGTCACTAGGCGACGGGCCGTCCTCGCCCGCATCACGTAGCTAACCTTCGCCTTGAACGCTTCTCGCCACGTCCCCTCAGCATCCTCGTGCAGGCAACCCATCAGATGCTGACCGATGCTTGTCCGTAAGACGTCCAGGACTTCGGGGTCCTTGCTGATGCCAATCACGTCCGAAGGGGCCTTGACCTCTTCGCCTTCGAATATCTCCTCAAGCAGGAGCTGCGT
Organism: Myxococcus sp. MH1; assembly: GCF_059738865.1. NCBI lineage: Bacteria > Pseudomonadati > Myxococcota > Myxococcia > Myxococcales > Myxococcaceae > Myxococcus > Myxococcus sp. MH1. The sequence goes on from NZ_AP026947.1 coordinate 6,800,697, forward strand.
GTTCGCGAGGCTGACATTCGCGTTTCCAGCCTTGATCGGAAGGGTAAGGTCGATGGCCACCAGATCGTGGAAACCGGCCTTCAGCCTGTCACGGGCGGACCAGACATCCTGGACTAGGTCGACCTTCGACCCGGCGCCGGCAGCCTCATTCGCGATGCGCTGTAGCTCGGCGCCCACGTCTGGACGGTCATGAATGATCAGGATTCTCATGCGCGGCCCACTCCCTTGAGCAGTTCGAGAAGATCAGCGTCCCAACCGGCAGAGCCGAAGCGCACGGCGCCCAGCAAATGGTGTCCAAGGAATCTGCGCGCCTGACGGCCCACATCCTCCAAGCCGAGGATCACCTCATGCCCTGCGGCCGGCGCTGCTGTTGGGAATGCGTCGAAGCCGGTAACTACTATCGTAGGCACCTCGCACTCAAGGTAGAACATCCGGCCAGCGATCTTGAGGCCGCCAGTATAGTCGTGCGCGCCACGTCCGCCGCGGTCGCCGCCGGCGCGGATGTCGAGGGAGATGTCCAGGATCAGGAGGTCCCATCCCCCCTCCTCGACGAGACGCTCAGCATCTCGAAGGTCGCGCGCGCGAACGACATCAATGGAGCCCAATCCTTGGCGGAGCACCGCCTCGATGCGGGACCATTTCGGATCGTTGTCCTCCACCGCAAGGACGCGCATCAAGCCGGAACCCCGTTACGAACCGATACCAGGACCTCGAACGCGCGCTCAGTGCGCCGGCAGAGCACACACGCATCGTGACCGACAAGGGTGGCTGAACTCGCGGCAATCTTCGCTAGACCGGAGTTACCCTCACGCGTCACGGCCTCGTTCCGACTATGATACACGTGACCCTCAACGCTCCGTTCCCCGAGGTCATCGACCGAGCATGCGTCGGCCGCATTCCGAAACGCAAAGTACTCGGGCGCGCCCTCGCGGCGGTCGATCTTCAATTCCACTTCCGGCCCCAAGCCGTGGCGCAGCGCGTTGAAGTAGAGTTCACGCAACATGTCGAACGCGATCTTCACGTGCCGAGGGCCGAACGATACGGAGTGGGCTTCGGAATCCATGACCACTTTCAACGTTTTGCCGGGGATCAAGTTCTCGAATAGCGCCTCGGCCGCTAGGCTGAGTTGGCTTAAGGAGATGGGACCGGACGTCACGGCGTCAACGCCGTCGAACCAGTTGCGCAGGTCTGCGATCCGTCGTTGAACGGCGTCGTTAACGGCGTTGTGTACTAAATGGACATCTGCCTCGCGGTAGCTCGTGCTGCCGGCTTGCCTATCCCGGATCGCAATGAACGGCGCGACCAAGCCGGTCGCCACTTCCTGCTCAAACGCCGACCGTGCCGCAGCCACCTGTCCGCGAAGCTTGCCCTTGATCCATTCGATGACGATATCCGTCACCGCAAGCATACCGTCCGCCTCCCTCGCTCTGGCCAAGAGTGCGTCCAATTCTTTGGGTTCCGGGATCAAGTCAAACAGCCCATCGGGCTTCTCGACCCGTTTGGTCTGGAGGCGGCTTCCGCACCAAGCATCGACCCATTGCTCGGTAGCCAGTTTGTAGTCCTCGACAAGCGCAGCCCTTCTCTGCCGCGACACCGACGGTATGGTCGCGGCGACGACTTCAGCCATCGCAGACCACAACTCCTGAAGTAGGTTGTTGTGCCGGAACCGTCCTGAAAGGACGACCTCCAATCCAAACGCGGGGTGCTGCATGAAACCTTCGAGGACCGCCATGACGCACGCGAAAAGGGATTGGTCGCGTTGCCGAACCCTGAACACCTGTGTGCGCCCGTTCGGGAACGTAATAGGTGTCTCAACGATGGCCGTCAAAGGCCCAGCGTCGTCAAGGCGGGGACGCAAACTCTCGACGGCTTGGTAGAGGTTTTGGTTTGCGTCGTTCGCATCCTTTCGGAACGTTTCCCAAGGCACCTCAAACTTGCCTGCGTTTACATCGGTGAGAAGGAGTTCCGCTGTGAGTGCCTTCACCTCGCTTTCGTAGACATACTCCGTGAGGAGCACGCCGAAGCCAAACCGTCGGATGCAAGATTCCATTGCCCGAACGCGTTGGTCCATCGCTGCGATATAATTGGGCGCCATTCCAGTAGCCAATAGGTTTTGCGTAGTCAAGTAACGGCGGACCAGAGCGGGTGCGGCGGAACCGAACTCTTTGATGATGGTGTCGACGGCTGACTGGAAGTCCATGCCCCTGAGCAACGGCTCCAGAGTGAGGCGAAGGCGAAGCGGGTCGGCGTTGGTCTCGAGTTCCATGAGGATGAACAGGTAGGCCCCGTCCAAGTTACGGAACGGCTTCAACCGCCGAGTCGCTATGATTTCCTCTACCCAGTGCCAGTTGATCCCAGTCAGGTACGATGGCCGAAGGCGCGTCTGGGACCTGACGACACTCAGCCATTCCGCTATCCGTCCCTCCTCCTCAAGATGCCGTAACCTCCATTGGAGTTCATTGATCCAGAGACGGTCGCGGAACGGAACCCGACGACTGATCTCGGCATCGGTGGACCGCTGGATCTCATGCGGCGGCAGAATGTCGACACCGTGATCGTGCAGGCGCCTCATCATCACCATTGCGGATGGCGTTGAGGCGACGAACGGATTCACAAATCCTAGGAAGCACATCAGGCGGAAAGCATCCCGCACTTCCAAGTCGCGCGCTGCCCGCTCGATCATGTAGATTGAGCGGAGCATTGACCCGATGAAGCGGCCGGCGTCGACGAAGTGCCAGACCGCGTGGTCGCCCACGATGATGGTGAATTGCGACGGGTCCGGATACTCCCTGACGCGCATGTTCGTCAGCACGCCGAACGGCATTGATGCGCCTTCGTCAAAGAGCCCTGCCACGGGGTCGAGATTGCAGAGGGTGGCGTAGCCGTCGAGTTCGTCCCGCGACAAGCTGAACCGTTCTGCGAGGCGGTCCGAGCGCGTTCCGAGAATGAAGTCAACGCGCTCGCGCACCATCGACGATATCATTCCGGCACGGGAACGAGGCTGCTGATCGGCGATGTCGGAGAGGAAGCTCGCCAGATGCCTCGCTAAGCGCGTTCCCGACGCGATCTCGTGCTCAACGTGGTCAAGGACGAATTCGATAGCGTCATACGGGTGTCCCATCAACCCGATGAAGCACTTAAATGCGAGCGAGGTCTCGCGCGCGGCCTCGTCGCTTAGCATCAGCTTCAACGCTAGCTTTTCGGCGTCGTGCTCTCTCCCGGTAACGACGTAGGACAGAAAGTTATCCAGTGCTGCAGCGGGCGGGGTGCTGGAGAAATGGTACACCATTGGGTGGACCAGCCGCGCGCGGGCCCACCCCTTTGATGAGAGTCCATGCTCGAGGCGCTCGATCATCGTCTCGGTCGCTGAGTGGTTTGAGGCGCACTTGAGCCGCAGGCCAAAGAGCGACTGCGAGTCTACGGACCCCAATTCGTCGCTAGCCGGATCCAACGCAACGGGAGTTCGCTGGAGAAGGCGGTCGCTTATACTTGAGCCGAGTGCGTACAGCCGCGCGACGGACTCACTGTTGGCGTCAGCATATGCAAGGACAATCTCAAGGAGCCGCGCCTCCACTGAGGGATGCCGCGATGCGAGCAAACGCTCGCACAACTGCCAGTCCTTGGGGTCGAACTCGAATACGGTCCAGCCTTCCGGCAGGCGGAAGAATTTGCTTGCCAAGAAGGGCGAGAGCCGTTGTTGCTCGGCTCCCGAGGTGTCGAGTATGCCCCTCAGGATTTCGCGTCGGTGAACATGAAAAGTGCCACTTCCCCGAGCCAGGTTTCGGAGGTCTCGGCTTGATGAACTCATGCGCATTCCGGATCAGGCATCGGTCCACTATACGGGAAGATTGCGGTGGCCAGGCAAGCGGAAGGTTGATCTGATGAAGGATTATGCGGTTTTCGCGTGCCGCCGACGAAGTTCCCCATCAGGCATCAATTCCCTCGCCCATCCGAACGTGCTCCCACCGGACCGGAGCCTGGTCCGCTCGTCCGCAAGAGCATCTGCGCCAGACCGGCGATCGAGGAGTACCAGTAGAGGGGCGCGTCCGCCTCACCGGCGCAGGGTAAGCGTGCGGCGACGGCTCGCGCCGCGACTCGGGGATGGGCGGCTCACCGCGATCGGAACAAGCGCGTTCGGCTCACGCCGCTGTGCATCGACTTGCTGCACCGAGGCCGTCCCGTGCGCGACGGCGAGGGCATCCTGCGCAGCCCGTGCGACGCGGACATCGGCGTCGTCGTCGAGCTGGCGTTTCTGCCCTTCTTCGTCGAGTGGCAGTGGCAGGGTGAGTCTGCCCCAGTTCCGTGGACACCCGAGATGTGATGAAGGGGACCAAGGATGTCCACGGATACGAAGCAGAGAAGGAAGCGCCGCAGTTTCACCGCCGAGTTCAAGGTGGAGGCTGTCCGGCTGGTGCTGGAGGAGGGCAAGACGGTGGGCCAGGTGGCGCGAGACCTGGACCTCACCGAGACGGCCCTTCGCACCTGGGTGGAGCGACGAGCCCGGGCGGACCGGGGCCAGGGCAAGGCGGGAGCGCTGACGACAGCCGAGCGTGAGGAACTGGCGCGGCTGCGTAAGGAGAACCGCCAGTTGCAGATGGAGCGTGACTTCCTAAAAAAACTACACCGGCAAATATGGCCTGAGCTCCTCTTCGATGCCTCGGAGGTAGCTGTCCGGGTCTGCGCGGAAGCGCCGGCCCATGACGCGAGGGACGCGCCGCTGTTCCAACTGAGCGCGCAGCGTCCGCCAGGCGTCGAGGTCTCCCGGTGCCAGGTGGGTGCCGTCGAGCGCTGGGAGCAGTTGGGCTGCAGCGATGGCGGGCAGCCGGACCCCACCGCGCACGACGAGGCCGGCGCTCCCGCGCACCCGGCCCGAGGCTCGCCGCTCGTGGTAGCGACAAGTGCCGAAGAGGTGTTCCAGGTCATTGTCGGTGCGCGGCAGCTCCGGCACGTCGTAGCAGTGGAAGAGGCCCTTCCAGTAGCGACGCGTTTCGAGCAGGAAGTGAGCGAGTGCCTGACGCAGGACGCCCTGATGACGTCGGCGTGTCCAGCGCACCATGGCGGCCAGCAGCGCGGCGAGCCGGCGTCGCACTCCTGCGGCGTCCAGGCCAGGCTCGTTCTTGAGGATGGCTGCAGTGCGTTCCACCCACCGGTAGGCCCGCGCAAGGGCGGGCCAACTCGCGGCAGTGGCCCTGAGTGCGTTGCGCAGCACCGCGTGCAGGCGGCTCAATTCTGGTGGGCAGGCCCCCCTTTTGACACCCGCTCCAGGCTCTTCTCAATGGCGCCCAGACGTCGGCGCAGTAGCAGTCCGGAAGGTTTGAGGGGTGGGCGGTGGTCGTCGGTGAGGGCGCTGCGGACGGCCGCCGCATAGGCTTGCGTGGCGCGAGCGCCCGCATCCTGACGGCCTTCCACGGTCCGTTCGACCTTCCTCACCTCGCGCACCCGCTTCTTCAATTCCTTCTTCGCGTGCCGGTCCGCCTCGTAGAGGGGACGCGCCGCTTCACGCAGGTAGTGGAAGTGGCAGAGTTGGTGCGGCACCTGTGGCAATGCGTGGGCCAAGGCGTTTCGGATGCTCCGCTGCCCATCGGACACCACGCCGACGATGGGCACCCGCCCCAGCGTGCGCTTCACTTCTTCGAGGAGCGGTACCAGTTCCTGCTCGCCTCCGGACAGCAGGGGCCGCGCCAGCAGCACCTGCCCCGACAGGCACTCGCGCACCACCCAGAGCACCTCGTGCCCCACGTCCGGAGCAAGCCCATCAATGGCAAGCACTGCCCGCCCCTGCCGTTTGAGCGCCTCTTGCACCCGACCGGAGTCGAGCAACTTGAGGCTGATGAGCTCGTCGTAGCGGTCGAGCAGGTTGGTGCAGGTGCGCGCGGAGACGGCGACGCCCTTGTGCCGTAACAGGGCGTGGATTTCCGGCACGCTGCGGTGCTCCCGGTAGCGCTGCGCCCCGATGAAGGCCAGCACGTCCAGGCCGAACTCGTGCTCGGGCAGCACCCAGCGCCCCTCCCCCTCGGCCCGCAACGACACGCCCTCCAGCAGGCACCCCTCTCGGTGGCACACCCGCACCTGCACCGACAATCCCACGCAGCCGGTGAGCGTCGTCACGCAGCGGCGGGAGCGCCAGTCCGCACGCGTCCGCGCGCCGCACGCCTCGCAGCGCCGCCGCTCGCTGTCGACCCTCACCTCACGGGTGGCAACAGGGTGAGCAGTCGTTCGAGCCATGGTGGTATCCCCCCTTCAGAAGGACAACACCTGGGGCTCAGGCCATATTTGCCGGTGTAGTTTTTTTAGGAGCGCCCGCTCCATTTCCAGCTCGCGCACCTGCTTGCGCAGCTTCGTGAGCTCCTGCCGCTCCGCACTCGTCAGTGCTCCAGGCTTACCCTGGCCTTTGTCGGCCCGCGCCTGGTCCACCCACATCCTCAAGGCCGACAGCGTCAAGTCCAGGTCCCTTGCCACCTGGGACGTCGTCTTGCCCTCCTCCAGTACCAGCCTCACCGCCCCAGCCTTGACTTCCTCCGTGTAGCTACGCCGGGGACGTCGCGGCTTCTTCACTTCCGTCATGTCGGACACCGTACCTGCCTCTTCCTTGGTGTCCACTGATGCGGATCAAGCCCATACCTCGCCGCATACCGGCCGACGCGCGCGTAGGGCTCGCCTTCGATGAGGATTCGGGCGGCATCGACGTCGAGCCCTCGAAGCAACCTCCGCTTCAATTGCCGCTCAGTCTCCTCCACGCCCGCATTGACCGCCTGCCACGCGGTGTCGAACGCAGCCAGGTCTCCAGTGCTTGCACCCACCACGCCCTTTTGCGCGCGTTCCAACGTCTCCTCCAGCGCCTTGACGCTGTCCTCGAATCCTTCCGGCACTTCGATGGTCACCTTCGGCATCGTCGGATGTCCTCCTGTGGCTCAACCCGCCAGCAACCTCCCCTCCCATCGACCATCAGTCACCCGGCGGTCCCCCTGCTTGTCTGCTCACTCGCTGCTCAGGATCAGATCCACACCCCCTATCGCAAGGACTTTGTCGTCCACGGCCGGAGGCGACAGCTTCCACCGCCCCGCCAGCTCGCAGCCTTCCAGGAAGAGGGACAGCTCACTCACCGTCAGTTCCACCGCCTGCGCGCCCTCCTCGCTCCAGGGCCTGGCGAAGCGTCCCCGGAAGAGCCTCTTGGTGAGCAGCACCAGGCCCGTGCCGTCGAAGTGCAGCACCTTGGCTCGACGCCGACACCGACCGACGAAGTGGAAGACGTCGCCCTTGAGCAACTGTTGTCCCAACTGCTGCTCGACGAGCGCGCTCAATCCATCGAAGCCCCGGCGCATGTCCACCGGAGCCGCGTACGCGAAGACGCGCACCGCGCGCGTGAGCGTCAGCACCCCAGCGTCCCCAGCAGCTGCGCGGCGCTCTCCACGCTCAGTCCTTCGACTCGCCAGCCGCCCGGCGACACCAGCACTACCTGCTGCACTCCCGGCCCCGCGGCTGCGGCGGGACGTGCGCTGACGCGCACCGGCACCAGGGCCGCGCTTGTCTCAACGGGCTTCGGACGGGAGCGGCCCTTGCGCCATTCGTAGAGCGTCGGTCCGGACACGCCCAGCGTCTTTCCCGCGTCCGTCACTGTCCCACCCGCCGCCACGGTGTGCTCGGCGTAGCGCACCGCGAAGGCGCGCAGCGCCTCGGGGAACGGCAATGAGCCGCTGCGCCTCCCGGCCTTCAACCGCTGCGCTTCCTGGCGGAACTGCTCCAACTCCTTCTCCAACTCCACGGACCACCTCCTGGCGTGTGGCCAACGGAGGTCTCATGAGCGGCTCGGTCCGTCACGACGGGGCACGGCGAGGTCTTACGACATCCCGGGCTCCGTCCATCACATCTCGGGTGTCTACGGAACTGGGCTACCCCCAACGCTGCCGTCGCGCGGAAGCGCTTGAGAAGGTTGTGGGTGGCGCAGATGAGGCCCCACTCCTCCCGGGCGTCTACGTCTCGGCCCTCCCCTTTGGCCGCTTCTCAGGGGAACTTCATTGGCCGGTTCTGGGTGACCACTGAGAGTTGCCTCCCCCCAGGATGCGGCGCTCCACCTTGGAGAGTCGATTGGCGGGCGGTCCAGAGAACCGGTCTCACGCTCTCGCAGAGCCCAGGAGTCACGACCTGAAGCCCGGAGCGCGGGAGGCCCTGCTGCCAGCGCCATCCGCCATGAGCCAGGACCGACAGTCCGCCTCGGGCGCTCCTCCCGAGCCTCCCTGCGTCGAAGTCCTTGCGGCGGCGTCCTTGTCCCGCTATACGGGCGTCACTTTGTGGCCAGGTAGCTCACCTGGTTAGAGCGGCGGTCTCATAATCCGCAGGTAGTCGGTTCAAGTCCGACCCTGGCCACTGCCCCGGAATCACTTTCCCAAGTGATTCCGGGGCTTTTCTTTTCGTGGCACCGGGACTTCAGCGGACCTGGCATCCCCGCGCGGGCCAGCCTGCAAGGGCAGGACCCGGGTGGAGATTGGCCCCCCCTGCTCCCCCGGGAAGGCCACCACGAGCCTCCAACACTTCGGGGCCCTCCATCCCCCAGGACACGTCGCCGCGCAGGAGGGCCAGCGAGCCGCCGGGCCACTCGCCACGGCGGACCGAGCACTCGTGGAGGAACTCAACCAGGCGCCCCACCGCGCCAGCATGCGCGGCCAGGGGCACCGGCCCGAGTCACGACCTCAGCAACTCACGAGTCGTAACCGGTGTACCCGCGCAGCACCACGACCTTGCGGCTGGCCGGGTAGTACAGCACCGCGAACTGGTTGAACTCGTGGCAGTTCTGGCACGACACCTCCTGGGTGCCCAGCCACGCCTGCACCTCACCGCCTCCGGTGAACGCGTCGATGGCGGCCAGCAGCGCCGCGCCGTCCCCGTAGTAGTTCGTGCTCAAGAGGATGCTGTTCGCCAGGCCCGCGCGGTTGGTCACCGTGCCGGCCTCGAACGTCGGGATGTCCCGGTACCCCGGCCACTGGAGCGCGTCGTACGCGGCGCGCAGGCTCGCGGCCGGCTGCGAGCAGCGGGGCGTGGTGTACGCGGAGATGGAGTCCAGCCCGTGCCACGCGCCGTTGTTCGAGCCGTCGTTCCATGCATCCCGCGCCGCCTCCAGCGCCGAGGCGTCGATCTCCGTCAGCGCGAACGGCACGTTCGGCGTCTGGTCGCAGATGTTCGTCACGTACTGGCACCGCGACACCTGGCGGTACGAGCCGCACAGCCCGAAGTCCAGCGTCCCCGCCGGCTGCGCGTGGATGCAGTCATACACCGACAGCTCACAGGCGGGCGTCGGCCAGACCTCGTACGGGTCGCCCGTCGTCACCGCCAGGCTCGTCACCCTCGGCACCAGCCGCGCCGTCTTCTGCGACACCGCCTGCCCGCCCTGAATCACGTTGAAGGCGAGCGGAATCGTCGTCGGGTCCATCGCCTGCTCCACCGCGGAGTAGGACCAGTCCAGCTTGAAGGTGTCCGCGTCCACGCGTGACACCTGCGGAATCCCATCCGGCCCCGTCACCAGGAGCCCGTCCGCCAGCACGTCCGCGCGGCCCCGGTACACCAGGCTGCTGATGGGGTCCTTCACATAGACGGGGTCCACCTTCTCGTCGATCCACACCGGCGACGTGCCCCGGAAGTCGAAGAAGCGCGGGTACACCTCGATGCGCGCCGTGTACTGCGTGGGCGTGCCCGTGAAGGTGTTCACCGTGATGAACAGCGGCAGCCCGGAGAGGATGGAGTTCAGCTCGTGCCCCACCGGCAGCACCACCTCGAAGCGGCGCTCGCTGATGATGTTCGCCGTGCCGAAGGCGTCATCCGGCACGAAGCTGAACACATACTGCAGATACCGGTTCGCCGTCGCCTTCAACACCAGCGAGCGCACCCCGTTGCGCGTCTCGAACGTGCCCATCGTCTCGAAGCTCAGCTCCAGCGACGCCTCGGACGCGTAGATGCGCGTCGCCGTCGCCTCCGCCTCGGAGACCGCCAGCGCCGGCTCTGGCGCCGGCTCCCCACCCGAATCCATACAGCCCGTCGCTCCAGACAACGCCAGACATGCAATCAATACCTTGCGAAGACGCATCATTCCGCTCCAGGTGAGCTACTCGGGGAAAATCATAATAACGTGAGCACCCGGCCACACAACGTGTCAATCCCGTCACAGCGCCGCGGGCCCCGAGGAGACCTGGATTGATACATGAAATGAAAAAGGCGCCGGCCCCAGGACAGGGGACCGGCGCCCGGGGACGACGAGACGTCAGGAGTCGTAGCCGGTGTAGCCCTGCAGCACGACGACCTTGCGGCTGGCCGGGTAGTACAGCACCGCGAACTGGTTGAACTCATGGCAGTTGTGGCACGGCACCTCCTGCGTCGACAGCCACGCCTGCACCTCGCCACCGCCCGCGAAGGCGTCGATGGCGGCCAGCAGCGCCAGCCCGTTGCCGTAGTAGTTCGACGTCAACAGGATGCTCTGCGACAGACCGGCCCGGTTGGTGAACGTCCCATCCTCGGCGGAGGGGAAGCCCTGGTTCTCCCACGCCAGCTCCTGCATCACCGCCTGGATGGTGGTGGGCGTGGTGGGACACTGGGGCGTGATGTACGCGGCAATCGGATGCAGGTAGTGCCACGCACCACCGTTGGAGCCCAGGTTCCACGTCGCGCGAGCGGGCTCCAGTGATGAGGCATTGATGGACGTCAGCGAGAACGGCACCGGCGTACACGCCTTGGCCACCGTCGCGACTTCCCGACCCCCCTCCGCGAAGGCGGAGAAAGAAAACACAGCGACCACCGCAACCATCAGACGACGGAAGTTCATCAGTGTGCTCCAGGTGAGGAAGGCGCGGATTAGCACACCAATTTGAGAAACCGGCTAACAAAGGTGTCACTTCCACCCCTCGGGGGCCGGGCCGTTTTGTTGACGAGTCCCCGGACCACCCTCCTAATGCCCGGACACGTCAGTAGCGGCCTGTAGCAGTCCCCCCGGGAGGAACCCCCATGCAGGATGGAAGCGCCAGCCCCCTGAGCCCCGAGCTCGCCCCGTCACCGGGCGCCACGGAGACGCCCGTCGACGCGCGGGGCCCCGAGGCCGACATCGTCTCCACCCACGTCCTGGTCCCCGAGGAGCAGGTGCAGAAGCTGCGCGAGCTGGCGCGGCGCACCCGCATCCACCAGAGCGAGTACCTGCGCGAGGCGGTGGAGGACCTGCTCGGCAAGTACGGCCGCGGCGCCGCCAAGCCCGAGGGCCAGTCGTGAGCATGCTCGCCCAGCGAGGCGCCTCCCCGCGTCTGGGCGAGCCCCAGCCCGTCCTGCGACGCCGCGAGTGGGACGGCGCCTTCCGCCTGCCCCGCCCGCGCCCCTCCTCCGAGCGCCCCTCCTCCATCCGGGATGCCATCATCCGCTGGCTGGACCAGGAGCTGTAGGAGCACCGCCCACGCGGCACCTGGAGGCGACCGACTCGCGCGGGCTAGGCTTGCCGCCATGCGCACTGTCCTGCTCGTCGCCGCCCTCGCCGCCTCCGGCTGTGCCGGCCCCGGTGGCTTCCAGAAGCTCTACCCCGGCATGACGTCCCGGGAGGTCGTCGAGGCCATGGGCCAGGGCCCCACCCGCGCCCACGAGTTCCCCGACCGGTCCTCCGCCTGGTACTACGGCGACGACCAGTGCGTGCTGATGCGCGAGGACAAGCTCGTCGCCAAGTCGACCACGCGAGAGCGCACCGCCGTCGACACGCCCATCGTCTCCATCCGTGACACCGCGAAGGCCGTGTGCGCGCCGGAGGGCTACGCCATCGAGACACGCGACGAGCAGCGCATCGACACTCCCTTCGGCAGCTTCAAGAGCTCGCTCGGCTCGACGAAGGCGCCGAGGAAGTCGACGCCTCCGGCCGACAGCGCGCCGGGCGCCGACACGCAGCCCGACGACGCCCCGTACTGAGCCCGCGTCACGCGCTGGGGGCCGTAGCCTCGCCCTCCTTCTCCAGCTTGCCCGCGATGTCCTTGAAGGACATGTGGCCCAGCGACATGAGGATGAGGCCCAGGCCCACCGTCTGCGCCGTCTGCGCCATCCACAGCACGTTGGCGTACGCGAGCCCGCCGGCGTTCACCACGGTGGCCGGCAGGAAGAGGCTCAGGCCCACCTTGCACGCCGCCTGGAAGGTGCCGACCATGCCCGGCGCCGCCGGAATCATCACGCCCACCACGAGCACGCACAGCACCACGTACGCCTGGAAGAGCGACAGCTCCATGGGCTGGCACGCGGCGCCGGCCGCCACGCCCGAGCAGTCGAAGGCGTTGGCGAGCAGCATCATCCCGAAGCCGTTGAGGCCCCAGTAGCCCACGGTGAAGAGGAAGAAGAGCACCACCTGCCTGGCGTCCGGCAGCTGCCGCATGGCGCCCACGAAGGTGTCGACGATGTCGGCCACCTTGTCGGCGAGCCCCGGCGCGAAGCGGCCCACCGTCGCGCGCACCAGGCGCACGGTGCGCTCCTGCTGCCACAGGCCGAAGAGCAGGAAGAGCAGCCCGCCGCCGAACACCGCGAACATCAGCCACGAGCCCAGCTTGACGTAGCGCACCTCGGGCGTCTCGGTGGGCACGAAGAAGAGCAGCACCCGCATGGACGCGGCGACGAAGAGGCCGTCGACGATGCGCTCGAGCACCACGGACGTCATGGCGGCGCTGCGGCGGATGGAGCTGCGCTGGGCGATGAGGAAGGGCCGGGCGAACTCGCCCAGGCGGAAGGGCAGCACCAGCAGCATCATGAAGCCGATGGCGGAGGCCTCGTTGAGCTTGCGGAAGGGCACCCGCTCCAGGCCCGACAACAGGCTGCCCCAGCGCAGCGTGCGGAAGACGTGGATGCCCAGCAGGCAACCGAAGTACGGCAGCAACCAGATGTAGTTGGCCGACTTGAGGCTGTTGAGCTGCGTCCCCCAGTCCGTGTCCCGGAAGGCCCACCAGAGGAAGACGAGGGTAACGAGCAGGCTGGCTGCGAGCTTGACGGCGCGTTTCACGGCGGCCGGGTATACCGTCAGTCCTGGTCGGACTCCAGCGACTCTCCGGCCAGCAGTCGGGAGGGGTTGTCCCGCAGGAGCCGGACGGCCGTCTGTTCCCCCACCCGGCCGACGAGCTCCGCCAGGGAGCGCCCCAGCCAGTCCCGCGCCCCCACCGGCCCATGCAGGTCCGTGGCGGCGACGGCGTAGAGGCCCTCTTCCAGGAAGGCGCGCGCGAGCTTCTTCGGCGTGGGGCCGTAGCGGCCGATGAGCGCCCCCACGTCGAGCTGGAGCCGGGCGCCGGTGCGCACCGCCTCCGCGGCGCGCCCCTTGCGCTCGAACTCCACGCAGCGCTCCGGATGGGCGATGAGCGGCACCACGCCCTTGGTGCGGATGCGGAACAGGATGTCCGGCAGCGCGGGCACGGGCGCGGTGTAGGGCAGCTCCACCAGCGTCACCTTCCCCGCCCCCAGCATGCGCGCGGCGGGCGTGCCCAGGGCGCGCAGGAAGGCGTCGTCCAGCACGTTCTCCGCGTTGCGGCCGAGCGTCAGCGGGATGCGCTCGCGCGCCAGGGCGGCCGTCAGCTCGGCGAGGCGGGCCTCCACCACGTCCACGGGGGCGTACTCGGGCCGGGCGTGGGGGCTGGGGGCGACGGTGGAGAAGCCCAGGTCGACCAGCGCCCGCGCCATCTCCAGCGCGTCCTCCAGCGAGCGCGCGCCGTCATCCACTGCGGGCAGCAGGTGGCAGTGCAGGTCGACGTAGCCCTTCACGCATCCTCGCGCTGGCGGTCGGGATGGCTTCCGGGCGGCAGCTCGTCCTCCGTCTCATCGGACTGGCGGTCGGGCATGCGGTACTCCTCCCCCAACCACTTGCCCAGGTCCACCGCGCGGCAGCGGCGCGAGCAGAACGGGAACGAGGTGTTCTCGGGACGGGGAGGAACCGGCTTCTTGCAGATGGGACAGGAGGGCGTGCTCATGTGGGACCTGCCTTCTTAGATAAGCCTTGACGCTCTCGTGGGCCAGGACGTTTCGTGCCCGCCCGCCAGCAGGAGGAGGCCCGCCATAAAGGTCATCCGCATCACCACGCCCGGAGGCCCCGAGGTCCTCGCCGAGGACGAGCGCCCCGAGCCCATCCCCGGCCCTGGAGAGCTGCGCGTGCGCGTGCGCGCCACCGCCCTCAATCGCGCGGACCTGCTCCAGATTCGCGGGCTCTACCCCGCCCCGCCGGACGTGGCGCCGGACGTCCCCGGCCTGGAGTACGCGGGCGAGGTGGTGGCGGTGGGCCCGCGCACGCACCGCTTCAAGGTGGGAGACCGCGTGATGGGGCTGGTGGGCGGCGGCGCGTGGTCCGACCAGCTGCTGGCCCACGAGCGGGAGACGCTGCCGATGCCGGAGGGCCTGGACTTCACGGACGCCGCGGCGCTGCCGGAGGCGTACCTCACCGCGTACGACGCGCTGGTGCTCCAGGGAGGCCTGAAGCCGGGCGAGACGGTGCTCGTGCACGCGGTGGCCAGCGGCGTGGGCTCGGCGGCGGCGCTCTTGTGTCAGGCCACGGGCGCGCGCGTGGTGGGCACCGGGCGCAGCGCGGCGAAGCTGTCCCGCGCCTCCGAGTGGGGCGTGAAGCACACGCTCGTGTGCGAGTCCTCGCCGCCGCGCTTCGCGGACCCGGTCCGTGAGCTCACACAAGGTCGGGGCGCGGACCTGTGCCTGGACCTGGTGGGCGGGGACTACGTGCCCGAGTCCATGCAGGCCCTGGCGCCCAGGGGCCGGATGCTGCTCGTGGGCCTGGTGGCCGGCGCGAGCACGGAGGTCAACCTGGGGCTGTGGCTCACCCGGCGCCTGAGCATCACCGGCACCGTGCTGCGCAGCCGGCCGCTCGAGGAGAAGATGGCCCTGGTCCAGAGCGCGGAGCGACACCTGCTGCCGCTGTTCCGCTCGGGCGCGCTGCGCCCCGTGGTGGACGCGGTGCTGCCCCGGGCCGAGCTCGCGCGGGGCCTGGAGCGCATGGCGCGCAACGACTCGGTGGGCAAGCTGGTGGTGCGCTGGGACTAATCCCAGCCATACCAGAGCTTCTGGCGTGAGTCGTACGAGTACTTCCAGAAGACGATGGTGTAGCAGGTGATGCCGAACGAGCCGTCCTCCCGACGCTGATAGCCGATGTCCATGGCGAACGTGGCGGCCGGGCCCTCGGGCTCGACCCCATCACACGTGGGCACCTGGGCGATCCACTCGGGCACCAGCTCCTTCGCGGACTCGGGATAGGCGCCCTTGCTCGCGTGATAGGACTCCAGCGCCGCGATGAGCGGAGCGAAGCGGACCTCCAGCTGGTCGAAGCGCCAGGAGGTGCCGCGCGTCAGCCCCAGGTAGGACAGCACGAGGCCCGCGAGCATCCAGGCCAGGGACAGGAAGTTCACCCTCCTGCGCACCGGGAGCACCGCCAGCACCAGCGCGACGAGCACCAACCCGGCCCCCGCCAGCATCAGGAGCGGCACCGCCAGCGCCGCCGTGAACGACAGATATCCCAATCCTGTCATCAACGCCGCTCCCAGCAGCGTCAGCAGGGGCACGAGCCATTTCGCCATGTCGTGACGATAGCAGACGGATGGCCCCCGAGCGTCCTCGAACCGACAGAGCCCCTGGACTCCTGACGCGGGGCGCGCTGACGGATTGCCGACTTCGCACGCGCTGAGCAGCGCCGGGGTGGTCCAGGACCGCACGCGCAAGTGTCTGCATGGTTCCGGCCCGGCGCCCATCAAATGACAGACGCCTGCCCTCGCGTTCACATAGGCAAGCAGACGCGTCCGCTCAAGATTGGCAACGAGAGCTTTCTCCGGAAAGTCCGACTCCCGAGTCCCCCCCACGCTCTCGCCCAGGCTGGCGTCAGTCACCCCCGCGACCAGGGACGGGCCCGAGGCCCCATCCCTGGCGCGCCAGCGCTCATTTCCGCGTCCCCGATGAACGGCCCGCACCCTTCGCGGTGGCGCGGGCCGCGCGTGCTTTCCAGAGGTGTCCCCTCGCCTCGTCGAGTGCAGACCATGAAGCCAGAACCCTCGCTGTCCGCCCGCAGTGCGCCCCACCCCAGCGCTCCGCTTCCGATGGGTCTTGGAGCCTTCGGCCCCGGAGCCCGCATCCAGCATTACGAGCTCATCCGGCAGCTCGGCAGCGGAGGCATGGGCACCGTCTTCCTGGCGCGGGACACGCGCCTGGGCCGCCGGGTGGCCATCAAGCTGCTGCACTCGAAGGACGCGCAGTTCAGCCAGCGCTTCATCCTGGAGGCCCGCACCACGGCGCGGTGCAGCCACGAGAACATCGTCATCATCTACGAGGTGGGCGAGGCCCATGGCAGCCCATACATGGTGCTGGAGTACCTGCAGGGGCAGCCGATGGACCGGCTGCTCAAGAGCAGTCCGCGCCTGCCGCCGTCGCGCGCCGTGGAGCTGATGTCCCCGGTGCTGCGGGCGCTGTCGTGCGCGCACGCGCACAAAATCGTCCACCGCGACTTGAAGCCGGAGAACATCATCGTGACGGACGCGGGCACCATCAAGGTGCTCGACTTCGGCATCGCGAAGGTGCTGCAGGGGGACGAGCACGGCGCGGAGACGGACCCGCGCGTCCTGCTGGAGGGCCTGCGGCTGCTCCCCCCGCCGGGCCGGATGGACCAGTCGGTCCACCTGACGCGCCAGGGGGCGCTCTTGGGGACGCTGGCGTACATGTCCCCGGAGCAGTGGGGCAACGGCGTGGG
This sequence comes from Myxococcus sp. MH1, assembly GCF_059738865.1. Lineage (NCBI taxonomy): Bacteria > Pseudomonadati > Myxococcota > Myxococcia > Myxococcales > Myxococcaceae > Myxococcus > Myxococcus sp. MH1. Next base: position 6,817,411 of record NZ_AP026947.1, read on the forward strand.
CGTGGACCACCGCACGGACATCTGGGCGGTGGGCATCATGTTGTTCCGGATGCTCTCGGGCAGACACCCGCTGGAGCCGCTGCGGGGTCCGCAGTTGATGGTGACGGCGATGATGGACGAGCCGATGCCGCAGCTGCGCGCGGTGCTGCCGGACATCCCGGGGGAGCTGGCCTCGGTGGTGGACCGCTGCCTGCTCAAGCCCAAGGAGCAGCGCTTCCCGGATGCGCTCGCGGTGCTGCGCGCGCTGGAGCCGTTCCTGCCCGGCCGGTTCATCCCCGACGTCGGCGTGGACGAGAGCCCCTATGCGGGGCTCGGCTCGTTCCAGGAGGAGGACTCGCCGCGGTTCTTCGGGCGGGCGCGGGAGACGGCGGCGCTGGTCAACCGGCTGCAGGACCGACCGCTGCTCGCGGTCGTCGGGCCCTCGGGCGCGGGCAAGTCGTCCTTCGTGCGCGCCGGGCTGGTGCCGGTGCTCAAGCGCTCGGGCATCCCCTGGGAGTCGCTCATCATCCGCCCGGGGAGGGACCCGCTGGCCGCGCTGGCCAGCATGGTGGCGCCGCTCGTCACGTCGTCCCCCACGCTGGAGGAGGACCTGCGCAAGCAGCAGCAGATCTCCGCCCATCTGCGCCGGGAGCCCGGCTACGTGGGCGCCGTGCTGCGGGCCCGCGCGCGGCGGGAGCGCCGGCGCATCGTGCTCTTCATCGACCAGTTCGAGGAGCTGTACACGCTGGTGCCGGACGCGGCCGAGCGCCGCGCCTTCACCGCCTGCCTGTCGGGCATCGCGGACGACGCGACGTCGCCCATCCGGGTGGTGCTCTCCTTGCGCTCGGACTTCCTGGACCGGGTGTCGGAGGACGAGCGGTTCATGGCGGAGCTGTCGCCGGGGCTGTTCTTCCTCACGGCGCCGCAGCAGGACGGGCTGAGGGATGCGCTCGTGCAGCCCGCGGAGCTGGCGGGCTATCGGTTCGAGTCCCCGGAGATGGTGGACCAGATGCTCCAGCACCTGGAGACGACGCCGGGCGCGCTGCCGTTGCTCCAGTTCGCGGCCACGCGGCTGTGGGAGGCGAGAGACCCGGGCCGGCGGCTGCTGACGGAGGGCGCGTACCAGCGGATGGGGGGAATCTCGGGTGCGCTGGCGACGCATGCGGACAGCGTGCTGGCGGGGTTGTCGTCCCAGGAGCGGGCGCTGGCGCGCGCGGTGTGCCTGAGGCTGGTCACCGCGGAGCGCACGCGGGCGATCGTGTCGATGGAGGAGCTGCGGGAGCTGACGCGGGACACCGACGCGCTCCAGCGGCTCATCGATGGGTGGGTGCAGGCGCGGCTGCTGGTCATCCAGACGGGCGGGAGCTCGGGCTCGTCGGTGGAGCTGGTGCACGAGTCGCTCATCGGGAGCTGGCCCACGCTGAAGCGGTGGTTGGACGAGGGGCAGGAGGATGCGGCGTTCCTGGAGCAGTTGCGCGCGGCGGCGCGGCAGTGGCAGGCGAAGGGGCGGGACGGCGGGTTGTTGTGGCGGGGGGAGATGGCGGACGAGGCGCGGCGCTTCCAGCGTCGTTACCGGGGGGAGCTGCCGCAGTCGCAGCGGGCGTTCCTGGACGCGGTGGGGGCGCAGGCGAAGCGGCTGGCGCGGGTGAAGCGGGCGTTCATCGTGGGGGCGGTGGCGCTGGTGTCGATGCTGTTCGCGGCGGCGGCGGTGGCGCTGGTGTTCATCCGGGAGGCGCAGCAGGAGGCCGAGCACCAGGCCATCATCGCGCTGCGCGCGGAGGCGACGGCGCGCAACGCGGAGTTCCTGGCGAAGCGCTCGGAGGCGGAGGCGCAGGAGCGGCTCGCGGAGGTGCGCGCCAAGGAGGAGGACCGACGGGCGGCGCAGTCTCGCGCGGAGGAGGCCAATGAGCGGGTCGAGGCGACCAACGAGACGCTGGTGCTGCGCAACGCCGAGCTCGTCACGGCGCTGAGGCGGGCGAAGTGGGCGCGCTTCCATGCGAACGTGGCGATGCGGCGGGCCGAGCAGAGCGCGTTGAATGCGCGGCAGGCGCGCGCCGAGGCGGAGCGGCTGTTGCAGCGCGAGCAGGAGCGGACGCTGCGGATCCAGTCGACGCTCGGAAGTCCTTTCATCGAAACGTTGAAGTGACGTGAGGCACGCCATGTCGGTGATGCGAAGCTGGGGCTCGCGTGGGCGCGGGCTGGCCGTGGTGGTGGTGTCGTTGTGGGGGATGCTGGCGCAGGCGCAGCGGCTGGATTCGCCGCTGGAGGTCGGCGGGAATCGCCCGTGGGCGCAGGGGGTGCCTCGGGACGAGCAGCAGGCGGCACAGGCGCTCTTCCTGGAGGGGAACGAGCGGCTGCGGGAGTCGGTCTTCGTGGAGGCCAGCCGGAGCTATCGGCGGGCGCTGCGGCACTGGAACCATCCGGCGATTCATTACAACCTGGCGCTGGCGTTGATGAACCTGGACCAGCCCATCGAGGTGCACAAGCACCTGGAATCGGCGCTGAGTCATGGGGCGGACCCGCTGGATTCGAACCGGTACGAGCATGCGCGCTCGTACAAGGCGTTGCTCGAGAAGCAGTTGGCGTGGGTGGACGTCCGGTGTGACGAGCGGGGGGCCATCGTCACGCTGAATGGACAGCCGCTGTTCACGGGGCCGGGGAGATACCAGGGGCTCATCCGGCCCGGGATGCACAGCGTGATTGCCTTCAAGGACGGGTATCTGCCGACGGAGAAGCGTCAGGCCTTGATGCCCGGGGAGCGGACGAAGCTCGCGCTGGATTTGTATACGGAGGAGGAGGTCATCCGGTACCGACGACGGTGGTCCGCGTGGGTGCCGTGGACCGTGCTGGGCGCGGGACTGGCGGCGGCGGGCGGAGGTGGCTGGATGCACTGGAAGGCGAATGAGTCCTTCGGGAAGTTCGATGCACGCATCGAGCGTCCCCAGGGAAGCACGCTCACGCCCGAGTTGAAGAGCCTTCACAAGAAGGGCGCGAGCTTCAGGGCGGCTGCCTACAGCGGCTATGCACTGGGAGGAGCCACCGCCATCACGGGAACCGTGCTGCTCTACCTGAACCGGCAGCGGTCCTATCGGCTGACGGCGGAGGACCTCGCGCCCCCCGTGGTCATCGTCCCCGTCGTCGAATCCGAATCACAGAGCGTCGTGGCAACCATTCGCTTCTGAAGGAGGCGCTTCGTGTTCCCCAATGCTTCCCCGAGCTCAATCCCAAGCATCGTCGTGACATGCCTCGCAGTCCTCACGACCGCCGCATGCATCGAGTCCAAGAGCGTGACATGCAAGAACGGGCTCGTATGTCCTGCTGGGATGGTCTGCGCCGCCGAGGAAGACCGCTGCATCCAGGGTCTTTGTGGCGATGCAACCACCCAGAAAGACGAAGGAGAACAATGCGACGACGGCAACTCCGTGGCTGGAGATGGATGCAGCCCCGACTGCATGTTCGAACGCTGTGGAAACGGGCTGGTGGACCTGCATGAAGAATGTGATTACAACGCCGACGGCGGCGTCGGATGCAATCAATACTGCGCAAAGAGGCGCTGCGGCGATGGAGTCCTCGACCCCGGAGAGGCTTGCGACGATGGCAACGAAGCCTCGAGTGATGGATGCAATGCGACCTGCACCTCCACCGAGAGCTGCGGGAACCGATTCCTCGACCCTGGCGAACTCTGTGATGACGGGAACAGGGCGAACGGAGACAAGTGCAGCAGTGACTGCAGGTCCATGGAGGCGTGCGGGAACGGGATTCGAGACATCGACGAGGAATGTGACGACGGAAACGAGTCCAACAGCGATGACTGCCTCACCACGTGCGTGAGCGCCCGCTGCGGTGACGGCTTCACCAACACCCAGGGAGCTGACCACGAAGCCTGTGATGACGGTCCCCTTCTCGACGGTCCCTGTCGCTCCGATTGCCGCTCGCTCAAGAAGTGTGGAAATGCCCTGGTGGACCCAGGCGAGGAATGCGACGACGGCAATGACGTCGACACCGATGCGTGCCCTCGCACCTGCAAGAACGCAACTTGCGGAGACGGCTTCGTCCTCGACACGAATGAACTTCGCGAGGAATGCGATGACGGCAATACAAGCGCATGTGGTTCATGCAGTGCGACCTGCACCCATCAGCAGGAGCCTGCCCACGCCCGAGGCGTCATCATGCTCGACCTGGTGGACGGGGGAGTCCGGGATGGCGAAATCCTCATCGTCAGCGACGGTGTCGGCCGCTGCATCTTCGAGTTCGACACCGATGGCGAGGTCCTCGACACGCATGCGCAGGTGAGACCCTCTGCCCCGGGCAGCGGGATGGACGTGGCCGACCACCTCTTCTCCGCGCTCGGTGACGCTACGACCCACGAGACCAAGCAGGGCTGCGACACTCCGGACGCAGGCAGCTTCGCGCCTCCTCCTGCCCTCCGACTGAACGTCCGCCGACCCGATGGAGGGACACGTCTGGAGTTGGAGCATCGTCATCCAGGGCCCCAGGGCAATCAGCCCATCATCGAGTCGGTGGTGAACCCCGGCTTCACCGTGACGTCCCTGGGCGGAGGAACTGGCATGGACTGCCCGGCCGGCACGGGGTGCACCGATGACCGCGACTGTGACCCGGTCGATGGCCGCCATGAGTGCCTGAAGGACGACGACCAACCCGTCGGCCGGTGTGGCGTCCGACGCAGTCCGTAACGGACAGTTGCGCCCCGTCCCGGGGTCCGTATCCTCCGCCGCCATGGCCACCCACTTCGACCCCAGCGCCGCGGCGCAGCCGGGCTCCGGCGTCTTCGGACTCCCCCACTCTCCCGACGAGGCGCACGTCGTCCTCATCCCCGTGCCCTTCGAGGCCACCACCAGCTACGGCGGCGGCACCTCCGAGGGCCCCGCCGCCGTCCTCGACGCCAGCCGCCAGGTGGACCTCTTCGACGTGGAGACCGGCCGCCCCTACGAGCGCGGCATCGCCATGCTCCCCGAGCCCCAGCAGCTGCGCGACTGGAACACCCGCGCCAAGGAGCGCGCCCAGGTCGTCATCGAGGCCGGCGGCATCCACTCCGGTGAAGCCGAGCTCCTCGCCGCCGCCAAGGACGTCAACGCCCTCTGCGACCAGATGAACGAGTGGGTCTACCGCACCACCCAGCACTGGCTCGACCAGGGCAAGCGCGTCGCCGCCGTCGGCGGAGACCACTCCATCTCCTACGGCATCATCCGCGCCCACGCCGAGAAGTACCCCGGCCTCGGCGTGCTCCACCTGGACGCCCACGCCGACCTGCGCGTCGCCTACGAGGGCTTCACCTGGTCCCACGCCTCCATCATGTACAACGTCGCCGAGCGCATCCCCGGCGTGAAGACGCTCGTCCAGGTCGGCCTGCGCGACATGAGCCAGGAGGAGCACCGCTACATCGAGGACTCCAACGGCCGCGTCCACGGCTTCTTCGACGCCGCCCTCCAGAACAAGCGCTTCGACGGCGTGCCCTGGAACCGCCAGGTCGATGAGATGGTCGCCCTGCTCCCCCAGCAGGTCTACCTGTCCTTCGACATCGACGGCCTGGACCCCGTCCTCTGCCCCCACACCGGCACCCCCGTCCCCGGCGGCCTGTCCTTCCCGGAGGCCGTGGCCCTCATCGCCGGCGTCGTCCGCTCCGGACGCACCATCGTCGGCTTCGACCTGACCGAGGTGGCCCCCGACCCCGAGGGCAGCGAGTGGGACGGCAACGTCGGCGCCCGCCTGCTCTACAAGATGATTGGCTGGATGCTGAAGTCCCAGAAGGCCTGAGCGTCAGCTCACCCCGCCCTTCGGCAATCGCACGCCGAAGGGCACGCTCCGCACCACCGAGGGCTCCACACCCTGCTGGCGCGCCAGCTCCGTCGCCACCGAGGCCATCGACTCGAGCTGCGCGTGCAGCACCTCCAGCGCCGCGGCGTCCACCGACGCCCCCGCCTCCAGCCGCCGCAGCTGCCGCCGCGCCTCGTCCAGCGGCCCCTGCAGCGCCCGGGCCGCCCACGCCCCCAATGGCAGCCCCCCGCCCACCGCCGCCCCCTTCGGCGCGTCCACCAGCGACTTGTGGATGAGCGCCTCGAAGTCGGTGATTTCGAACGGCTTGTGGAGGAACGCGTCCGCCTCCGGCGCCCCCTGCGGCAACACCGCGCTCAGCAGGATGACGGGCACACCGTGCAGGTCCGGGTCGCGTTTGAGCCGGCGGCAGAGCTCCACCCCGCTCAGGCGCGGCATCATGTGGTCCGTCACCACCAGATGTGGGCGACGCGTCCGGGCCAGGGCCAGGGCCTCCTCGCCATCGCGAGCCTTCACCACATCGTGACCCAGGTCCTCGACCACCTGACTGAGGACCTCCAGCACCGCGGGCTCATCATCCGCGACCAGGACCAGACTCATGCTTCCGCTCCTCCGCACCAGCGTGGCCCCCAAGCCACGCCGCCAGGACTCGGCCTGCCCCTTGGATGAAGCGAGAATCCTCGGGGAACGGCCACCACCCGGAGATGCAATCGTTCACGGACGTGCGGAGTGGTTTATGAAAGGCGCAGCACCGCCTCCAGCGAATCGTGGGAATGACGCCGGCTTCCCGACAGTCCACCTGTCCTTCGCCGGACAATCCGCTGGAGGCCCACGGAGGGTGACATGAAGGGTGGAGTCATGAGGTGGGCAACCCTGCTGGCGGCGCTCATCGCCACGGGGAGCGCGAGCGCGGACCTGGCCCGGCGGCGTGACGCCGTCGTGGAGGTCGTCCAGAAGGTCTCGCCGGCCGTCGTGTACATCGGCACCGAGCAGGAGGTGGAGGCGCGCTTCCGCCGCCGCTCCCCGCTGGAGGAGTTCTTCGGCGGCTTCGGGGGTGAGCGCGGCGAGCGCGGGCGACAGAAGATCCAGGGCCTGGGCAGCGGCGTCATCATCGACCCGACGGGCATCATCGTCACCAACGACCACGTCATCCGGGGCGCGTCCACCATCCACGTGGTGCTCGCGGATGGGCGCTCGCTCGACGCGGAGGTCATCGGCAGCGACGCCAACAACGACCTGGCCGTGCTCAAGGTGACGACGAAGGAACCGCTGCCCATCGCGAAGCTGGGCATCAGCTCCGACCTCATGATTGGCGAGACGGTGGTCGCCATCGGCAGCCCGTTCGGCCTGAGCAAGACGGTGACGGCGGGCGTGGTGTCCGCGACGGGGCGCACCTTCCGCGCCGACAACCGCGTGTACAACGACTTCGTCCAGACGGACGCGGCCATCAACCCCGGCAACTCGGGCGGACCGCTGCTCAACGTGGACGGCGAAATCATCGGCATCAACACCGCCATCTTCGGCGGCGGCGCGCAGGGCATCGGCTTCGCCATCCCCGCCGACAAGGTCCGCCGCATCGTCGATGAGCTCACCCGCTTCGGGAAGCTGCGCCCGGCGTGGGTGGGAATGGATGCCGTGGACCTGACGCCGCGCGCGGCCCGACAGCTCGGGTGGGACCGCTCCTACGGCGCGCTGGTGACGGCCGTGGAGGACGGCAGCCCCGCGGCCCAGGCCGGCGTGCGGCGCGGGGACATCGTCGCGGAGCTGGGCGGCTCGCGCATCCAGGACGCCGAGGACTTCGACACCCGCGTGCGCGGCTACCCCGCCCGCTCCGCCTTCGCGCTGGTGCTGTTCCGTGAAGGCGCCTCGCGCACCGTCCAGGTCACCCCCTCCGAGTTCCCCGCGCGCATGGTGGAGGCGCTCGCCTGGGACAGGCTGGGACTGCGGGTGAAGGAGAGCCGGGGCGTGCTGATGTTGTCGGGCGTGAGAGGGGGTTCGGCGGCCGCGGAGGTGGGGCTGGAGCCCGGGGACACCATCCTCCGGGTGAACAACCAGCCGGTGACGACGGCGGACGCCTTCAAGGAGGCCCTGCTCACCGCGCGTCGCGGACGTAGCGTCCTGTTGCTCGTGAGACGGGGCCGCTACGGCTATCACATCACCCTGCCCTTCGAGCAGGACACGGGGCAGAGCCTGTAGGGCTGTCCTCCGACCGAGCGGGGGTTCGGGTTCCTCGGATTTCGAAGGGCGCGCATCTCGCACTAGCATGCGTGCCCCATGAGCACCGTGCGCTACCTGTCCCTTGGACCCTTGCTCGCCGGGGCGGGCTCCCGAGCCTTCCTGGGGCTCGCCCTGGAAGATGGATTGCCTCCTCGTCCTGTCGTCCTCATCTGGGCGCCCCAGGAGGTGGTCCAGAGCCCCGAGCTGACGGCGAAGCTGACGCGAGAGACGAGCCGCGCGCTCGTCTTCGAGCACCCGAACATCCTCCGCGTCCACAGCCTCGCGGCCCAGGACGGGGGACTGGCCCGCGTCACCGAGTTCGCCGACGGCGAGCCCCTGCGTCGCGTGCTGGAGGCGAGCCCGCGCCTGCCTCCGCCCCTGGCCGCGCTGGTGGCGGCCGACGCGGCCACGGGCCTGCACTACGCGCACATGGCCGGCAACGACGACGGCACGCCGCTGGTGCACGGCGACGTGCGGCCGGAGACGCTGATGGTCTCCTTCAGCGGCCTGACGAAGGTGACGGGCTACGGCGCGCTGAGCGTGGCCCCGCGCGAGCGCGACGGAAAGCGCGTGAAGAACCGCCGCGCGTACAGCGCTCCCGAGCAGCTGCTCGGCGGACGCGAGGCGGTGAACGTCCAGTCGGACGTGTTCCTGTTGGGGCTCGTGCTGCACGAGTGCCTCTCCGGGAAGATGCCCTTCAAGGACAACGCGGACCCGGACAAGGCCACGCTCACGCGCACGCTGCCGACGATGTCGCAGGACGTGCCGCTGAAGCTGGACGCGGTGGTGCGCAAGGCGACGGCGAAGCGCGCGTATGACCGGTACGCCTCCGCGCACGCCTTCCGCGAGGCCATCGTCGAGGCCGTGGGCACGCTGCCCGCGCACACGCTGCTCGCCGACTACCTGGCCAAGCTCTTCCCGCCGGAGAACGAGGCCCGCGCGGCGCGGCGCCGGGTCATCGACGCGGGCATCGCGGACGTGCTGCAGAAGACGGGCGTGCCGCCCCCGGCCGTGGCGGAGTTCCTCGCCACCGGCGCCCTGCCCGCCGCCATCATCCCGAAGGTCTGGCCGGCGATGCAGGGCCAGCTGTCCATCCTGGCCGCCGTGTCGGGGGGAAGCAGCGACGTGCAGATCGCCGAGCCCTCCTCCGCGCAGGGGGCGAAGGAGCCCGCGAGCACGGCTGCGACGAGCGCGGCCCAGGCCGTGAGCACGGAGGGCCCGGCCTCGGCTCCCGCGAGCAGCGCGTCCCCCGCCGCCGCCGAGGCCACTGGAAGCGCGCCCACGGTCAGCGCGGCCGCTGATGAAGTCACGGGCAGCACGGCCGTGGCCGCGAAGGCGGGCGAGCCCACGGGCAGCACGGCCGTGGCCACGAAGTCCCCCGAGCCCACGGCCGTGGTGACGAAGTCCTCCGAGGGCACGGGCAGCGCTCCCGTCGTCGGCGCACCTTCGCGGCAGCCGGTGGCGACGAGCACGCAGGGTTCGTCGACCCAGCCCGCGACCGCCACCGCGGCGGGCCCCGTGCCTCCGGGCGCGGCGGCGCCGAGGAAGTCCTCGCGCGGCTGGCTCGCCATCGTGGGTGTCGGCTCCGCGCTGGCGCTCGCGGGCGCGGCGGTCATCGTCCAGCGGCTGCCCACGCAGGTGGAGGCCTCGCTGGAGGACGCCGGCCCCGCCACCGTGGCGCAGGCGGCAGGGGACGGCGACGCGGGGACGGATGCGGGAACGGACGCGGGAGCCCAGGCCATCGCGATGGGCTACCTGGACCTCACCGTCGACCCGCGCGTGGACGTGTCCTATCCGGGCGGCTTCCTCGGGCGCACGCCGCTGAGCGTGTCGCTTCCGGCGGGACGGCACGTGTTCACGCTGACCAACGCGGTGCTCGGCATCCAGCTGTCTCGCACGTTCACCATCCCCGCGAACGGGCGCAACGCGCAGCAGCTCTACCTGAACAAGGCCTTCCTCAACGTGCGCGCGCCGAAGGACGCCATCGTCACCCTCGATGGACGGCTCATCGGCGCCGCGCCGGTCGAGGAGCAGGACGTCTACGAGGGCACCCACCAGCTCCTCGTCATCGCGAACGGCGCGCGCTGGCAGAAGACCTTCAAGGTCGAGCCCGGCCAGCGCATCTCGTTCGACGTCGACTTCGAGGCGCCGCCCGAGGAGTGATTCACCCGAGGTCCCCACCGAAGCCGCGCGCCGACAGCGCGGGCGCGCGGCGAACCGGTGGGGGCATCGCGACGCAGGCCACGCCGCTCACGACCTGCCGAGACGCGGCTCCAGCCTCAGCAACTCCATGATGCGGTGGGCATCCACGGGGCGGGCCACGTAGTCGCTCGCGCCGGCGGCGAGGCACCGTCCCCGCTCCTCGTCGGTCAGCTGCGACGCGACGACGACGATGGGCAGCGCTCCGAAGCGCGCGTCCTTCCGCATCGTCCGCAGGACGTCGTAGCCCGCGTCCGTCATGGGCACGAGCAGCACCACCCCATCCACCTCGGGCGAGTCCCACAGGACGCGCAGGGCCTCCCCCATGCTCTCGGCGTGGAAGCTCTCCAGCCCTCGCGACTCGAGGACGCTGATGAGCGAGAACACCTCGCGGATGTTGTCGTCCACGACGAGGACCCGGTGCCGCGTGGGCCGCTCGAGCAAGGCCTCCTGACGCATCAGCGCCTCACGCGAGTCCACCGGCTCCCACCCAGCCACCTCCGACTCCGCATCCTCCCGGGAGCCCCCGGCGAAGTCGGTCGCCGACAACTCCATCGCCTCCAGATGAAGCGGCGAGCCGACGCCCGCCTCGACCACCGCGTCGCGCCCCCCGACCTCCGCGCCCACGTAGACGTCCGGCAGATAGAGCGTGAACGTGCTGCCGCGCCCCAACTCACTCGCGACCTGCAGCTCTCCGCCCAACAGGCGCGCCAGCTCCCGGCTGATGGACAGGCCCAGCCCCGTGCCGCCGTACTTGCGGCTCGTGTCCGCCTCCGCCTGCTGGAAGGCCTCGAAGATGCGCTGCAGCTTGTCCTGCGGGATGCCGATTCCCGTGTCCGCCACGCTGAACGCCAGCACCGCCTCGGCGCGGTTGAGCACATCGCTCTCGAAGTGGAACAGCCCCTTCGCCACGGGCGCGACGCGAAGCTCCACCCGCCCCACGTCCGTGAACTTGAACGCGTTCGACAGCAGGTTCCTCAGCACCTGCCGCAGCCGCATCGAGTCGGTCCGCAGGGAGCGCGGCAGCCCACCCGACAACACCACGCCGAACCCCAACCGCTTCTGGTCCGCGACGTGCTCGAAGTCCCGCTCGACGAGCGACTTCACCTCCGCCAGCGAGACCTCCTCCGCGACGACCTCCAGCTTCCCCGCCTCCACCTTCGACAGGTCCAGCAGGTCGTTGATGAGGTCCAGCAGGTCCACGCCCGAGGCGTGAATGGTCCGGGCGTACTCCGCCTCGCGAGGCCCCAGCCGATGGTCCGAGTCCTCCGAGAGGACCTTCGCCAGGATGAGCAGGCTGTTGAGCGGCGTGCGCAGCTCGTGGCTGATGTTCGCCAGGAACTCGCTCTTGTGCCGTGACGCCACCGCGAGCTTCTCCGTGAAGCTCATGTTGTCCGTCAGGTCCTTCCACACGCCGGAGACGCCCGTGTCCGTGCTCGCCCCCTCCACGCCCACCTGCCGGGCCACCCGGTTCACCTCTCGCGCGAAGTCCGTGAGCCGCTCCACCATCGTGTTGACGAGGGTCTTCAGCTCCAGCGACTCGCCCCGGACATCCACCTCCAGCGTCTGCGTCAAATCGCCCCGCGCCACGGCGCCGCTGACGCGGATGAGGTCGCGCACCTGCACGGTGAAGCTGCTGGCGAGCACATTCACGCCGTCCACCAGCTGCCGCCACGCCCCCGACGCATCCGGCACGTCGACCAGGCTCCCCAGCCGACCCTCCACGCCCACCTCTCGGGAGACGCGGGTCACCTCGCGCGTGAGCAGGACGAAGCGCTCGGCCCCGGCGTTGAACGTCTCCGCGATGCGGTCCAGCAACGGATGCGTCCCCGACACGGGCACGCGCCGCGAGAAGTCACCCTGGTGGGCGGCCTCCATCGCGGCCAGGAGCGCGCGCAGCTGCGCCTGGTCGCTCCCCGTCTTGTGGTTGCCATCGTCTTCCAAGCCTTGCTCCCGAGACGCCGCACCCGTCATGCCGACGCGGCGCGCGCCCTCTCACGACGCCATCTCGCGGCCACCACGAACACGCGTCGCGGTCTCGCTCATCCCGAGCGACGCTACGCGCTCTTGCGACGACGCATCATCGCCTCGTACGAGCGGCCCACGCTCTGCGAGAGGATCATCAACTCGCCCACGTCCGGCGGCGTGAGCTGGTCCGGGCCGTTGTCCACGTAGAGCAGGTGCACGACCTTGCCCCGCACCAGCAGCGGGAGGATGACCGCCGTCGTCGGGAAGCCCCCGCCCAGCAGCTTGTAGAACACGGCCATCGCCGCGTCCCGGCGCACCGGGCCCACGTAGTGCGAGCGCGTGTCGCGCACCAGCCGGAACGTGCTCTGCTCCCGCAGCGCCACGCCGATGCGCCGCACCGCCGACTCGCGCACGCCGGAGCCCATCCCGTGCCAGCCCGTCACCAGGCTGCCCTGCACCGACAGCAGCAGGTTGCGCCGCCACTTGCCCATCGCGAAGCGCAGCACCGTGCGCGCCACGTCCTCGCGGTCCAGGCTGCGCGACAGCTCCGCCTGCGCCTCCGCGAAGGACAGCGGCGTCGGCGGCGGCGCGGGAGGGGGCGGCGTCGGCGGCGCCGCGGCCACGGGCGGCTGCGCCACCGGCGGCCTGGGAGACATCTGAGCCACCTGCATCGGAGGCTGCGCCACCGGCACGCCCACCTGAATCGGAGGCTGCGCTACCGGCACGCCCACCTGCGCCGGAGGCTGCGCCACGGGAGGCTGCACCATCTGCACGGGAGGCTGCGCCACGGGGCGCTGCGGCTGAGGCGGCGCCACGGGCATCGGCGGCGCCTCGAGCACCTCGACGCCGGTGATGACCTCCTCCTCGCCCACCTCGATGTCGACGTCGCCGTCCGCGCCGCCGCGCAGGGCCTGGGCGTAGAGGGACTGGAACTCCTCCTCGCTCATCAGGTCGGGCGGCTTCTCACGCGACTTCGCGAGCTCGACCTCCTCCCGCGAGCCGGGCTTGGGGCGCGGCCGCACCGCGTTCATGTCGATGGCCCGGAGGGGCCGGAACGCCTTGCTGTAGCGGCGCAGCAGCTGGTTCATCCGGAACTCGGGGATGACCACCGGCACCACGCGCTTGCCCGTCTTGAACGCAATCGCGTCCAGCGTCGTGAAGTCGTGCGGGTTGACGACCGCGACGCTCAGCCGCGTCGCGTCCACCCGCATGGGCAGCAGCTCCTTGTCGTCCGCCTGGTTGGGCGGCACCAGCTCCAGCGCCTTCGGGTCCGGCACCATCTCCCCGGAGGCGAACGCGGCGTTGTGCAGCGCGCCCAGCGTCTTCGCCAGGTCCTGCTCGGACAACAGGCCCAGCTCCACCAGGTTCGTCCCGAGCCGGCCGCCGTGCACCACCTGGGCCTCGAGCGCCTCCTCCAGTCCCTCGGCAGTGACGAGGCCTTCCTTCAGGAGCTGTTCACCCAGGCGCATGCCGGGCTTGTAGCCGTGCCCCATCCCCCTCCGCAAGCACGCCGCCGCCCTCGCCTAGTCCTCTGGATGATGACTGAGCGCGACGCGATTGCCCTCCGGGTCTCGCACGTACACCGTCCACTTCGTCTGGTGCTCCAGCGTCACGCCCGCCTGAGTAAGCTCGGACACCACACCCTCCCGCTCCGAGCGGGCGATGCGGAACGCCAGCAGGAGCAGGCCCGGGTGCTCGTGGCGGAAGGGGCGACCCTCGGGCTCGCCGCTCGACGCCTCGATGGCCAGGAAGCCGCCCCCGGGCACGCCCACCCAGATGCTCCTCAAGGTGCCGTCCGGCCTCGGATGCCGGGCGAGCTCGGGAAAGCCCAGCAAGTCTCTGTAAAACGCCGTCACCCGCTCGACGTCCCTCGCCTGGATTGCCACGTGGTGGAAGCCCTGAACGTTCATGGGGCCGGATGGTATGGTCCGCCCGCCCATGGCGCGACTGCTCATCGTCGAGGACAACCACGAGCTGGCCTCCCTCATCGTCTCCTCGGCCCAGGGCCGGGGCCATGACGCGCGCGCCGTGCACACGGGCGAGGCCGCCCTGGAGGCGCTCAGCCCGGGCACGCGCTGGGACGCGGCGCTGGTGGACCTGCTCTTGCCCGACATCCGGGGCAGCGAGGTGCTCGGCGCCCTGCGCGCCCATGGCATCCCCGCCATCGCGGTGAGCGGCGTCTACAAGGGGGACCGGTTCGCGCAGGAGGCCGTGCAGATTCACGGCGCCCGCGGCTTCTTCGAGAAGCCCTTCGAGCTCATCCAGGTCCTGGAGGCGCTGGAGAAGGCCGGCGGCTTCGAGCCCGTGCCCCGCGCCCCGCCCCCCGTGGAGGACGGGGCCGCGCAGGACGTGCTGCTCGACGACGCGGACCTCATCGTGCTGGAGGAGCTGATGCCCACCCCGGAGGACGCGGGGGAGGCGGGCTCGCCCATGCAGGCCATCCCCGACTCCGCGCCGCTGCCCGGCCTGGAGAGCGAGGAGCCCGCGCTCCCCCTGCCCTTCGCCCACCGGGGCAAGGTGTGGTCCGGCGAGCAGGCGTCCCCCACGCCCGCGCCCGCGAAGGCCCGGCGCGCCCTGCCCGAGTGGTCGCTGGCGGGGGACCTCAAGGACACGTCCGTCGCGCGGCTGCTCAACGCCTATTACGAGTCGCGCCACCACGGCGAGCTGAAGCTGCGCCAGGGCTCCGTGCTCAAGGTCGTCTACTTCGAGTCCGGCCGCATCGTGTACGCCGCCTCCAACCTGGCCCATGAGCGCTTCGGCCGCTTCTGCGTGCGCCGGGGTGTGCTCGACGAGGCGAGGCTCGCGGAGGTCGCCACCGTCGCGAAGGAGCAGGGGCTGCGCACGGGCGAGGCGATGATTCGCCTGGGCCTGTTGGACGCGGGCCGGCGCAAGCAGCTGCTCGAGGAGCAGGTGCGCGAGCTGCTCTGGTCCACCTTCCCCTGGACGGAGGGCGCGTACGGGTTCAGCGCGATGCGCCCCCAGCGCGCCGACCTGGTGAAGCTGTCCGTCTTCCCGGGGGACTTGATCCTGGAGGGCGTGGAGAAGACGGAGACGCTGGTCGCGCTGCGCCAGCGCATGTCCGCCGGACGTCGCCTCTTCCCCACCGCCGACCCGCCGTACGGCCTGCACGAGCTGAAGCTGCAGGGTCCACAGGCCCTGCTGCTCGCGTACGCCGACGGGAGCAAGACGGTGGAGGATCTGCTCGCGCTGGTGGACGTGTCGGAGCGACAGGCCCTCGCCACGCTGCGGGGCCTGGAGCTGCTCGGGGTGCTGGAGGAGCGGCCGGAGACGCCCAGCCGCCGTCATCGCATCTCCTTCGGGCTCTGAACCGCCCCGTCAGCCCTCGCGGCGACGGCGCAGCAGCCGAGCCACCGCGAGCAGGCCGAACAGCGCCGCGCCCGAGCCGCCCTGCGAGCAACCACAGGACGACGGCGGCTCACGGTCCAGGGTCCCCGACACCGGGACGCCCTTGAGGAACACCTCGCCGCTGAAGCGCGACGAGCCCAACAGCCGGGGCCGGGCCACGTACGTCAGCGTGCGCTGCGCGTGGGCCGGGAGCGACACGCCCTCCACCGAGAAGCCGCCCTCCGTCGCCTGCTCCGCGAGCGACTGTCCCTCCACGCGCACGCTGCCGGGCACCACGTCCATGCCCTCGACGTGCTCGACGTAGCGCAGGCCCGTCACGTCACACGCGGTGGTGTTGCGCAGCGCCACCACCACGCCCACCAGGCCCGTCTCCTGTCCCGCGGCGGCCTCCGTCTCATGGCGCACGTCGACGAAGGGGTCCGCGACAATCGGCACCGAGTGCACCCGGTCCGCCTGACCGCCGCCGCTCGCGCTGGCGGTGACGCGCAGGCTGAGGGACTCGCCCACCAGGTCCTGCAGCCCCGTCTCCCGCGTGCTCAGCGTGACGCTCGGGCCCGACAGGGAGTCCTGCGTGAGGGCCGGGCCGGACTCGCGCGACCACGACAGGCTGACCTCGCTGCAGGCGTCGGCGGGAATCTCCTGGGTGAGCCGCGCCGTCGCGCCCTCGCCACATCGGGCCACCAGCGCCTCACCGTCCAGTTCCCCCAGCGCGACCGGGCGCGCCTGCGCCGTGAAGGTCTCTCTCGCGCGCCCCGCCTCGACGGGCGTGGGCCCGTCCGAGAACAGCTCGCCGCGCACCGTGAAGGGCGTCACCGAGCAGACCGCCGGGAGCGTGAAGCGCCACACCCCGGGCACGGGGACGACGTCCGAGGCGATGGGCTCGCCGGACGCGGACTCCAGGAACATGCGCGCCTTGAGCGCGTGGACGCCCGGGCAGCGCAGCGACGTGCCCAGCCGCGCCTCCGCGTCCTGGCCACCCGACAGCTGCATCGACAGGTCCAGGCTCGCGGCGGAGACGTCCTCGGGCGCAGGCGCCGCCTCCACCTTCACCCACGCCTCCGGCCCCTCCAGCACCGTCCCGTCCTGCAGCGACAGGCGGTTGCGCACCGAGAACGTCAGCGAGGCGCTCGCGCAGCCCTCGGCCGACACCTGGAGCGCGCGCGCCGTCACGGGCGCGGACAGGTCGACGGCGGCGCCAGCGTCATCCCGCACCGTCAGCCCCGCAGGCACGGTGGTGCTCCCGTCCGCCAGCCGCCACACCGTCTGGACCCCGGGCAGCGCCTGCGTGCCGGCGCACGGATGCAGGAAATCCGGACGCACCTCCACGCTCTCGCCCGAGGTGAACCGGCGGACCGCGTCCGGCGCGAAGGGCGCCAAAGGACGGCCCCAGGGCTGCACGTCCACGCTGAACGTCGTGGGCGGCGAAGGCGTCTGGCCCCGGTCCCTCGCGCGGACCTCGTACGTGTAGCGCGCGCCGGAGGCCGCGCACAAAAACTCCGGCGGCACGAAGGTGGCGCTGCCACCGTTGCCCTCGGTCACCAGGACGGGCTGTCCCGGAGGCGAGCTCCACACGTAGTCCACCGACTCGCACAAGCCCGCGCCGGGGGACGCGGTGAAGACGCGCGAGGGGCCTCCCGCGCTCGTCGAGGCCTGGGCGGGCTGCACGCGCGGCGTGGCGGGCCCCGCCGTGTTCTCGACACGCACGTTCACCGTGGTCTGCCGGTCATGCGTGCCCAGGCCGTCGGCGGCGAAGACGATGAGCTGCGTGGTGGTCGGCTCGCAGACCTCGGGCGCGGTGAGCGTCAGCGTCACCGCGTCCGGACGAGGCGTGGCGCTGACGTTCAGCGTCGACTGCGCCGCGTCCACGGAGACGCGCACCGCGTCGCCGTCGGGGTCCGTGGCGGTGATGTCCAGCGTCCGCGTGGTGCGCTCGTCGATGAGGACCGGGTCCGGGAAGGAGCCGAACACCGGCGCCGCGGCGTTGGAGTAGTAGATGACGTTCGGCTCGATGTTGCTCAGCGTGAGCACGCAGAAGGTCGGGTCCACGCAGGACACCTGGTTGAACGGGGCCGACACGGGCAGCGACGCGCCCGCGAAGGCGGGATGGATGCGCCACGTCGTGCCCGAGTCCGCCGCGCTCGCGGTGGGCACCGCGCCCAGGACCACCGGCTCCCCATTGCTGTCGACGCCCACCGCCAGACCGAAGCCCGTCCCCCGGGCGCTGCCCTGCTCGGTGGTGAGGTCCACGGACGTGATGCTCACCGGCCCCGAGCCATGCAGGGTGACGCGCTGGAACGTGTCGTTCGGTGGCACGCCCGACGTGAGCTGCCCCCGGAAGAGCCCGTCCTGGTTGCCCAGCAGCGCGACGGGATGGGGACCGCTCGTGGCGAAGAGGTCCAGCGTCTGGAACGGGAGCGTCGTCAGCGCGGTGGGCACGCTGAACTCCGCCAGGCGCTGGTCGCCGCGCACGTAGATGAGGTTGGGCGGCCCGACGACCTGGAGGAGCGCGTGCGGCACCGCGCCCGCCGTGTCCGTCACCCCCATCACCGAGGTCGCCCTGAACTGGCTCGTCTGCAGGATGCGCGTGTTCCAGGGAAGCACACCGGTGCCGGACGGCGTCGCGCCCAGCACCAGGATTTCGTTCGTGTCCACGGTGATGGCCGCGTAGCTGCTCCCCGACTGCGTCTGCATCACCCGGCGAACATCGAACACGGTGGAGGTGGGAATCTCGGGGATGAACTTGGAGTCGGGCAGGCAGCTGTCGTACGCGTAGAGGGTTCCATTCGCGTGCACGCCGGCGAAGCAGCCCGTGGACGTCAGCAAGGTGCCCACCGCGGGAGACAGGAAGCGGAAGGCCACCTGCTCCTCGTTCTCGAAGAGCTCGGCGCCCGTGGAGTGCGCCAGGGCCACACGCTCATGGCCCCAGGCCCGCACGTCCCGGGGCTCTCCGGGCACGCCGGGCCCCACCTTCCATTCCGCGGAGGCGACCGCGGACACTCCCACGCAGAGACAGATGAGGATGCCGGCGCGCACGCGAGACTCCTAGTAGGCGAGCTCCGCCCGCAGGTAGAGCCGGTCCTGATTCTCCGACGACTCGGTGGCCAGACCCAAGCCGCTGAAGCCCAGCAGTGTGTACCCCACGGCCATCCGGAGTCGCTCATCCATCCGATAGGCCACTTCCGCCCGCACCGCCGTCAGCCGCTCTCCGTCCAGGGAGGCCGTCCTGCGCGCCGCCTCCGCCGCCACCTCCACGGCCCCCACCACCCGGACCGCCGGACGCACCGTGCCGGTCCACACCCACCGCGACGAGCCCCGCAGCTCACTGCGCCCCGCATGCACCCCGGCCGCGACGGAGAACCGGTCACCCAGGCGCACCGCGGGCATCAGCGAGAGGATCTGCAGCGCCCTGTCTCCGAACGCGGCCCGAGTCCCCGGCAACAGCTCTCGGGTGACACCGTAGCGCGCCACCACCAGCCACGGACCGGGCCTCCAGGCCAGCGCCGCGTAGCCCTCCAGCAGCCGGGCCTCCAGCGCGTCGTCGTTGACGGTGCGCGCGAAGTCCACACGGCCGGAGGCCGTCACGTCGCGCAGCAGCTCCGCCTCCGCCGCCAGCGCCACCACCGTCTGCAGCCGGTCCACGGCCTCGGTCGCGCCTCGCTCCGGCGTGCCCTTCTCGCGACGCAGCTCGAAGCGGCCCTCCAGTCGCAGCCGGCTCAGGAGCAGCTGGCCGAAGACGCCTCCCGCGTCGCGCCGCAGCGGCGGGTCCAGGTCCAGCAGGCTGCGCACGCCGCGCTCATAGCGCGCGCCCACGCTCAAGCCGTCGAGCACCGTCTTCTGGAAGCCCACCGCGCGAGACATGCGGAGGGTGGAGGCATCATGCAGGCCCACCTCCTCGACGAAGAGCGCCGTGCCGCTGTCGGGCAGCTCCGTGCGCGCGCCCGTGAGCGTCCGGCCCGCGCCGAAGTCCGGCCCGTCGACGTCCACCGAGTAGCCGCCGTAGTACACGTCGGCGCCACGACGCGACTCCACGTTCGCCCAGGCCCGGGGCCCCAGGTCCGGCCCCCAGCCGCCGCGCACGTCCACGCGCGTGTCGCGGCCCAGCGCCACGTCCACGCCCGCCGCGCTGAACGTGTCATCCACCCGACCGGGCCCCGCGCCATGCAGCGCCAGCTTCTGCCGGTGCGACGCCTGGAGCCACAGTCCCTCGAGCAACCGGTAGCGGCCCGCGACACCCACGGAGGTGCGGCCTCCCGTCAGCGCCTCGCCCTGCCCCACGACCTCGGCCGCCTTCAAGCGCGCGTCGCGCGCCTCCACGCTCACGCCCCAGTCGGCCTCCTCCCACCCCACGCTCGCGCCGACGGTGCTCGCGGAGAAGGGATGGTCGACGAAGGGCTCGCGCGGGTCCGCCGACTGACGTCCATCCGCGAGCAGCGACAGGCGCAGTCGGCCCAGGGGCTGACGCACCCGCAGCGCCAGTTGCTGGAAGCGCGCCGCGTCCAGGTGCGCGCCATCCGAGAAGCCCCGCGCGCGCCAGCGGTAGGACGCATCCACGGAGCCATCGCCGGAGAACCCCGGACCGCGCAGCCGCAGGCCCAGCGCCTCGCCGCCCGTCGCGACGGCGCCCGTCGGACGCAGATAGCTCAGCCCTCCGTCATCCGAGACGCCGAAGAGCC
Organism: Myxococcus sp. MH1; assembly: GCF_059738865.1. NCBI lineage: Bacteria > Pseudomonadati > Myxococcota > Myxococcia > Myxococcales > Myxococcaceae > Myxococcus > Myxococcus sp. MH1. The sequence goes on from NZ_AP026947.1 coordinate 6,837,606, forward strand.
CCGCGTCCACCGCGGAGCCGCGACTGGAAGCCCCCTCCGCCTCCAGCGCGTAGCCACCGACACGCGCCGAGGCCCGGCCGGAGTAGAGCGTGTAGGGTCGGCCCTGGCCGCGCCCCTCCCGCACCGCGGCGAGCCCCACGCGGGCGCCCTTCCACTCGGCCCACAGCTCACCGCCGCCGGAGTCCTCGGTGTCCATGGAGCGCAGCGCCGCGTAGTCCGCGACGAGCACCGGCTCCGGCGCCTGCGTCACCATGTCCGTCCGGAAGAAGGTGTCGCTCGCGAGGAACGACAGCGGCCGGGACAGCAGGATGCGGCCCGCGAAGTAGTCGATGTCGTAGTCGCGACCTCGCACCAGGTGCCGCTCCGCCAACGGCAGGCCCGTGACACCGTCGCGCACCTCCACGCGCAGCAACTCCGAGCCCTCCGCCACCGACACCGCGCCCAGGTAGTAGAGGCTGCCGCCCGTGGCGCGGAGCTCCTCGTGCGCGGGGACCGCGGCGAGCCCTCGCGTCGGGTCGGTGAGGCTTCCACCGAACGCGTCCACGCCGGCCCGGAGCGCTCCGTCGCGCGCGTCGGCCGACGTCGCCAGCTCCGCGTAGGGACCGAAGAGCGGACGGTGATAGCGGCCCACCTCGCGGTCCTGCACCAGCGCGCGATAGGTGCCCAGGCCCGCGCGGCCATGCTCCGCGTGCCGGGCCTCGACGCGCAGGCGGGCCTCGGAGGCGTTCGGCGTCAGCGACACCGAGTCATCGCCCCACTCCGCCGGAGAGAAGTCCGGGTCCGCCACGCGCTCGAAGCGCTCGGGCACCCGGGGACGCAGCCAGTCCGGGAGCTCCTTGCCGCGCAGCGTGCGCGCGTCCGTGTCGCGCAGGTCCACCTCGCCCACCACGTCCACGGGCCCCAGGCGCAGCTCGGCGTGCGCGGAGCCTCGCCCTCGCAGCTGCCAGTCGCTGTCTCCCGGCGCGAACGACACCTCGACATCGAGCAGGGCCACCGCGAAGGGCCGCGCCTCCGCCTGGATGTCCAGCAGCAGCTCGCGCTCGCTCGCGCCCGGCGGGGCCAGCACCAGGGGCACGCGGTTGAGGCCCGGGGACAGCGTCACGGGGACCTCCACCCAGCCCTCCGGCCCCACGAACAGGGGCTCTTGCCCCACGCCGCGAACCAGCGTGCCCTCGCGGGCCTCGACCTTCATTCGCGCGACGCCGGTGGCCGCGCGCTCGTCACGCGCCGCCGGGAGGCGCACCGAGCCCAGGAGCTCCAGGGGCCTGGGCACCACCAGCCAGCCCTCGGCGCGCTGCACGACGTCGATGCGCTGGCGATACAGGCGCACCGAGCCATCCGGCGCCGTCGCGGTGATGGCCAGCTCGTTGGCGCCCGCGATGAGCGGCACCCGCGCGCTCCAACCGCCGCGCGCATCCACCTCCGCCTCCGCGGCCCCCACACGCACGTGGTCCCCCACGGACGCCTGCCCCGCCACCCGGAACAGCACCGCGCCCTCGCCCGACGCGACGCTCGCCACCGGCGGCGCGCGCTCGAAGGACAGCCCCAGCGACGACGCCGACGCGGGCCTCGTGCGCACCGCGAAGTCCTGGAGGACGACGGCGCCCCAGGGCACCTCCACCGTGGCGGCCTCCGGCGTCACCTGACTCGTCGCGGGCAATGAGCGCGCGTCCACCTTGAGCCGATGACGCCCCGGCCGCAGGTGCAGCCCTCGGGTGACCTCCGGCACGCGCGCGTCCACGCCGGTGAGGTGGAAGCGCCCGTGCGAATCGGTGAGCACCTCGCGTCCCGTCGCCAGCACCAGGCGCACCTGCGCGATGCCAGGCTCGTCCGCGCCACAGCGTCCGTCACCATCCGTGTCCTGGCACACGCGCCCGGCGATGGTCGACGCCAGCGACGGCACGTCCATCGACGCGCCCTGCGCCCGGGCAAGGCCCGCCCAGAACACCACCAGCAGGAGGCCCAGGCCCGAGCGTCTCACGGTCGTACCTCGGCCAGCGCCGTGACGCCGGTCTCCACGTCCGCCACGGAGACACTCACCGGCGTGGCCGCGCGAACCGTGAAGGACGTGCGACCCTCGCGGACCTGCTCGGCTTCCCGCGCGCCCTCCGACAGCGAGACATGCACCCGCCGACCCTCGAGCGTGTGTCCCTTCGCGTCCTCCAGCCAGTACGTCACGCGCGTGCCCTCCACGCGGAGCCGCACGTTGACGGGGACCTCGGGCGCCACGCGCACCGTCTGCGTCAGCGGCTCGGGCACCAGCGGCGGATCCAACGGATACGCCTGTCCGTCCTTCGTCAGGACATGGAGCGTGCGCACCAGCCCCGTCCACACGCCGTGCGCCACCACGTGCGCGCCCGGCGCCAACACGCCCAGGGACACGGTGCCATCCGGGCCTGTCGTCAGCGGATGCCCGTCCACGCGCAGCGGCTGTGAGGGCACCGGCTGGTCCGCCAGGTCGGACACGCCCGCGAACAGCTCGCCGCCGCGAGACCACACCGCGATGCGCGCGGGCTCACTGCCCAACGGCCCCCAGGCCCGCGCACGCAGCGCCACCGACTCCTCGCCACCCGAGGCCGGCGGAGACCATGTGCTCAAGAACTGCCCCGGCGAGGTCTCCCGCGCCACGGAGAACTCCCCCTCGGGCGCCTCCAGCGCCAGCATCACCCCGGGACGCGGCCTGCCGAGCGCATCCCGCGCTCCCACCGTCACGTCCACGTGGGAGCCGCGGTGCACGAGCGGGTCGGCCACGGACATCGTCAGCTCCGACGCGGGCCCCTGCGCGAGCTGGAGCGCGAGGCTCTCCTTCGAGCCCGCGCCACGCTGAGGCCACGCCGCCTCGATGCGCTCGTCATCCGCCAGCGTCTTGGGCGCGGTGTAGAGCCACTCCAGCATGCCGCCCGCCGCGCGCGTGCCATTCGACAGCGTTCCCCGCCGCGCCTGCGCCGTCACCTTCGCGTCCTCCACCGGCTTGCCCAAGGGGTCGCTCGTCGCGCACACCAGACGCGCTCGCGACACCCCATCCGCCGGCAGCCGCTGCGGCTGGAGCACACACGCCAGACCATCCGTGGGCGGCAGGTTCAGGTCGATGCTCTCCCGACGCACGTTGCCCGCCCGGTCCACCACGCTCCCCTTGCCGAAGCGATGTCCCGGCGGCACGACGATGGGCAGACGGAAGCGCCCGTCCGGCCCCGCAGTCACCGGGCCGAAGCTCTCACCGGCGATCTCGATGGAGATGCGCGCGTCCTTCTCCGTCGTGCCCGGCAGGTTCACCGACGCGGCCAGCGGCACCAGCACGCGCCCATAGGCACCGTGCACGGACTGCGGACTGGGCCACGCGGAGAACGCGACGAGGATGGCCACCTCCGGGTAGCGCGTGTCCGGCAGGATGTAGCGCGCGCGATACGTGCCCGGCTCCACCCGCTCCAGGTCCGCCACCCGTCCGGTGCTCACGCGCACCACGGGCGGCGCGCCGCTGTCATCGGCCGTGCCGTCCGGCCGCAGCAGCTTCACCGTGAGCCGAGCCTCCTTGTCGCGCCCCTTCACCGGCGCGGCGGGCTCCAGCGCCAGTTGCACCTCGGTGGCCGGCGGCCCCAACACGAAGCGCGCCTGCGCCTCCAGCCCATCCACCTTCGCGCGCACCACCACGTCCCGAGCCCCCGGCCGAGGCACGACGACGTACGTGCCCAGCGGCGGCCGTGCGTCACCTGGCCGAAGCTCCGCGCCCTCCACCGTCACCACCGGCTTGCCCACCCACGGCACGGGCGTACCCGAGGCATCCCTGCGCACCAGCGCCAGCGGGAAACCATCGGGAGTCACCGCCGATGACGGTCCAAGCAGCTCGAGCGTGTCGGCCCAGGCCGAGGCAGCGCACACGCATAGCAGCAGGAGAACTGGGGGATGAAAACGGTTCAGGACGCACGGAAGTCTACAGGCTGCTTCCCCTTCTCCGAAGTTCCTTCCGCGAAACCAACACCGGCTCGCGCCGAGGCCGCGCCAGCCACAACGCCAACATCACCAGCCCCACCGCCCCGGACGTGGTTCCGCTCGTACTGCACCCGAGGCCCCGCCCATCTTCACCCGGCTCGAAGGTCAGGGATGACACCCCACTCGTCCCGAGGGAAATCGGTGTGATGGCCTGCCCGAGCACCTGCTGCGAGCCCGCGGGCGACACCGTCGCGCCACACTCGGACGCGGTGCCGTACACGCGGATGCGGAACGAGCTTCCTGGATTTCCGGAGATCAGCGCGGCGAGCCACGTGTTTCCGCCCAGGGTGACGTCACGCGCCACGAGCGCCACGGTGGGCTTGAAACGGGACGGGTCGACGATTTCACGCCCATCCAGCCACACCCACCCGGACGTGGCGCGCTCGCCGCTGTAGCCATTGTCGACACACATCACCCCGGCGCCCTTGCCGTGGAAGCCCAGCGAGACGGCGTTGGGCTGTCCCGTGGTGCGCGCCACCTCCAGCGCGGCGAGCAGCGGCGTCTTGCCGGGCTGCTTGCACACCTCCTCCGCGCTCCGGGGCGGCGTGGGCGTGGCCGTGGGCGCGACGTCGCACGGTCCATCCCGGGGGAGCTGGAAGGTGAAGCTGTGCACGTCGAAGTCACCGTTCTTCGACACCGTCCACACGACGCGCACGGTGCCGTCGTCGGACACGCTCAGGTCGTTGAGGTTCTCGTTGTCCGGCGAGTCGGTGAGCAGATACAGCGTCTGCGTGTCGAGGTTGTACAGCGCGATGTCGAAGTCGCCCTTGGCCGGGTCCCTCCGCTCGAAGGCGATCAACGAGCCGCTGATGCTGGGGTTCGCATCCAGTCCCGGCAGCGCGAGCCGCTGCTCGGTGCCGCCGTTCACCGGCTTCCAGTAGATGTCCCGGTCCGAGACCCCGTCGACGGTGCGCGTGCTCGCGTAGACGACGAGCTCTCCGTTGGTGTCCGGCTGGGACTCCTCGCCCTCGCTGCCGGTGAGCGCCTGCGAGTAGAACGCGGCGCCCTCCCGCCGCGCGCGCCAGATGTCGCACTGCAGGCCCTCCGCGTTGCACTTGGCCCAGACCACCGTCCGGCCGTCCGGCGCCACCGCCGGCGTGCGGTCCAACATCCGGTCCTCGGTGAGCCGGGTGAGCGTGCCCTGGTCCAGGTCGTAGAGGGCGATCTCCGGCTCGAGCGTGCTGCCCGTGAAGCCGAAGTCCTGCCACGCCACGGTGCGCCCGCCGATGACCGCCGCCCTGCGGCTGCTGCCCGGCTGGGGCGCCAGCTCCCGCGCCGGCAGCCCCGCGCCCACCTGGTACGTGTAGATGGCGCTGGAGGCGCTGACGCGGGTGAAGACCACCGTGTCCCCGCTGATGTCCGAGACGAAGTCGAACGCGCCCTCGTTGGGGATGGCCGCGTCCTCGCCGGACACCAGGTCGTGGTAGCGAATCTCGCTGCGGCCTCCGGACTCGTTCGTGTACGCGACCAGCGCGCCGCTCACGTGCGGGTCCGTCTGGTCTCCGGGGCTGTCGTTCACCACCTTGGCGAAGCCGGACAGCGTTCCCACTTCGGGGGTGTCCGCGGAGGCCAAGGCAGGGAGCAGGCACGTCACGAGGGACAGAGCGCGCAGCATCGGAAACCACCTTCCCGGAAGGACGCTGGAACCACAGACCCATGCCCGCACAAGGCAGCAGTGGGCCCGGAGTCCTCCCCGGAGCTGGTTCCCCACGGCAACCACGGCCGGCCTTGCTTCGGGCCCCGCGGCTTTGCGCACCAAGGCTTTCGCCCTGGATTGCCCTTGAACAGGAATGACTTCGCGACGAAGTCTAGGGAGACCCCCTGCCAGGGGTCAAGCCGACCGCCTGCCAGGACGCTCGGGGTTTCAGGGGCTTGAATCGTTCGCCTGATTCCAGATGTCCGAGTCCGTCTTCAACGGCGGCGGGCGCGTGTCGACGATGACCTCGGCCTGCTCGCGTTGTTCGACACGACCGACGCCCACGGCCCGCACGTCCACGGTGTTGGCGCCCTCGCGCAGCTTCACCTTGCGCTCGAAGCGGCCCTCCGCGTCGGCGAGCACGCGCACGTCGTTGACCTGCACGCGGCTGCCCGGCGTCGTCTGCCCCCGCACGAGCAGCTCCTTCTCGCGGCGCGTGCGCTCGGAGGGCCAGTCCACCTTGAGCAGCAGGCTGGTGGGGACGGCCGCGGGCTCGGACGGCGCCTGTCCGGGGCGCACCACGGACTGCTGGCCCGCACGGACGATGACGACCTTGCCCTGCCCCAGCAGCGTCACCTCGCCCTCGCGCGTGCCCACGGCCACGGTGCCCTGGCCGTTGTTGCTCATCGTGAAGGCACCGGACTCGTGCAGGGTGGCCACCGCGTCGCTCTGCGCGGCCTTCACCTCGAAGGTGTGGCGCTTGCCGGGGCGCACCACGGCGGTGGCCATGCCGCTGGCGAGCAACAGGCGCGACGCGGACTTCGTCAGGTCCTCCACGGACACCTCGGTGCCCGGGTCCATGCGGAACTCCACCGCCTCGCCGCCGATGAGCACGGCGTACGAGCCGTCCTCCGTGCGCACCTTGTCGTGGCGCCTCAGCGCCATGCCCACGGACGCCTTGCGCCACGCGCCGCTGCCCTCCTTCACCTCCACCGTGCCGGTGACCTCGGTGAGCTCCAGCTCCATCGCCTTCTCCACCACCGGCGCCACCACGGGGACGACGGGCGGGGGCGGCGGCGTCGGCGGCGCGGGAGGCTGGCGCAGGAAGAGGAACCAGCCCAGGGGCAGGGCCGCGAGGATCAGCACGAGGCCGACGTAGAAGGGCGTCTGGCGCCGATGAGTGCGGGGCTCGGCCATGGAGTCCTCCTAGCTATCACAGGCCGCGTGGGATGCTCAGGCCCTCGGCAGCTCCACGGTGAAGCAGGCCCCCTGCCCCACTTCCGAGCGGACGCTGAGTGTTCCTCCCGCCTCCGTCACGACGCGCCACGACACGCTCAGGCCCAACCCCACGTTGGACCACACATCCTTCGTGGTGAAGAAGGGCTCGAAGATGCGCGGGCGGATGTCCGCGGGGATGCCCTTCCCCGTGTCCTCCACCTCCAGGAACGTGCGCCCGTCGCGCTCACCGGTGCGCAGCGTGAGCCTGCGCGTGGGGGACTTCATCATCGCGGTGCGCGCGTTGGACAACAGGGCCAGCACCACCTGCGACAGGTGGCCGGGGTCCGCGCGCACGCGGCCCATCCCGGGCGCGAGCTTCGTCTCGAGCGTCACGCCGTCGCTGAGGATCTGGTGCTCGGTGAGGCTGAGCGCATCGCGCACCACGGCATTGAGGTCCACGGGGCGCAGGTCCGGACGCTCGCGCTGCTGGGAGAAGCGCAGCAGGTTCTGGGTGATCTCCTTGCAGCGCTTGGCGCTCTGCTCGATTTTGCGCAGCGTATCCAGGTCGGGGTCCGCGGAGCCGCGGTCCAGCATGAGCAGCTGCACGTTGCCGAGGATGCCGGCCAGCGGGTTGTTGATTTCGTGCGCCACGCCCGCGCCCAGCTGTCCCACCGCCGCCAGCTTCTGCGCCTCGAGCAGCTGGGCCTGGGCGCTCTTGAGCTCACCCGTGGCCTCCTCCACGCGCACGCGCAGCTCGTCGTTCCATCGCAGCATCCGCGCGCGCGCCGCCTCCAGCTCCGCGCCCATGCGGTTGAAGGTGTTGGCCAGCTCGCTCAGCTCGTCCTGCCCCTCCACCTTCACGCGCTTGTCCAGCTCCCCCCGGCCGAAGGCCTCCGCGCCCTGGACCACGTCCTCCAGCCGCCGGTTGAGCCGCCGCGTGAAGAGCGCGCCCAGGCCCAACAGGACGAAGAGCGCGCCGCCGATGGAGAAGAGCACCGTGCGCCGCATGGCCCGCACGGGCGCCAGCGCCGCGGCCTCGTCCACCTCCACCACCACGTCGAAGCGCAGGCCTCGCGACACGCGCGCCACGCTCACCCGGCGCGGCGGGTCTTCCAGCCGGAAGCTGCGCACCACGTCCGGCTCCGGCGCCGTGGGCGCGAGCAGGTGCGCGGCGACCTCCGGCGAGAGCGTCACCATCCGCCGCTCGGGCTCGGAGCTGGCGAGCACCCGGCGCTCCTCGTCCACCAGGTCCACCCGACCCAGCGCGCCCGGAGGACGGCGGCGCAGCGCGGCCTCCAGCGGACCGAAGACCACCTCCGCCAGCGCGAACGGCGCGTCCTCGCCCTCGGCCAGCTTCACGGCGACGGCCACCGCCGCCCGGCCGCTCTCCGCGTGCACGTACGCGCCGCCGAGCGCCGCCTGCCCCTTGCCGCCGCCCCGCAGCTGCTGCACGGGCACCGAGCCCACCATCCGCTCGAGCCCCGTTTCACGGAAACCGGGGTGCCCCTCCGTATCCCGGGGGCGGAACACGGGCGCGCCCACCGGCTGGCCCCGCGCGTCCAGCTTGAGCACGGCGCTCACGGCCTGGGACTGGCCGTAGAGCAGCCGCAGGCCGCCCACCGTCTCCGCCTCCGTGGCGGCCTGCCAGTCGATGAGCTCCGCGGAGCGCGCCAGCGCGTCCACGACCTCCATGAGGGTGGAGCCCACGGCCTCCGCCGCCGCGGCGGCCTGCGTGCGCTGCTCCGCGTCGATGCGGGCGACGAGCTCCGCCTCCGCGCGCGACAGCAACAGGAAGCCGACGGCGGCCAGCGGCAGCACCGTCGCCGCGAGCATGAACAGGACCAGCTGCTGGTAGAGCCTCACCCGGCGACGGAGCGTACCACCTGCTCGCGGTCACTGCGCAGGTAGACGGAGCCCTGGATGGCCTTGGCGCGCTTCTTCATGTCGGCCGCCCGCCGGGCCAGCTCCGCGTGGTCCTGGGTGCCGTCGGTCATCACCGCGACGATGGACACGCTCATGATGGGGAAGCGCCGGCGCTCCCCGAAGCGGTCCTCCGCCTCGATGTGCCCCCGCTCCCGGTCCTGCCGGTCGTAGTAGAGCGGGATGATGCGGTCGAAGGTCTCGATGGCCGTCTGGCACACCCGGTCCACCGACTCCGGCGAGGCGATGAAGACGAAGTCGTCCCCGGCCACATGGCCCAGGAAGTCCCCGGCCACGCCCTCCTGCGCGAAGATCTCACGCATCAGGTCGCCCGTCTGACGCACGACGCCGTCCGCCTTCGCGAAGCCGTAGTAGTCGTTGTAGGCCTTGAGGTTGTCCAGGTCCAGGTAGCAGAAGGCGAAGGGGCGCCGGGCGATGAGCCGCCGCTGCACCTCGCGTTCAATCGCGGTGGAGCCCGGCAGCTGCGTCGTCGGCGAGGCCGACAGCTCCTGCTCCTTGCGGCGCAGCACGCTCTCCACCCGCGCGCCCAGCTCCAGCGCGTCGAAGGGCTTGGTGAGGTAGTCGTCGCCGCCCAGCTTCAGCGCGCGCACCTTCGAGGACGTCTCCGCGCGCGCGGAGATGAAGATGACGGAGATGTGACCGCTGGCGCGCTCGGCTTTTATCTCCTCGAGGAAGAGGAACCCGTCGCCATCCGGCAGCGTGACGTCCAGCAGGATGACGTCCGGCCTGCGCTCGCGCAGGGCGCGCCGGCCCTCCTCCAGCGAGCCCGCGACCGCCACGTCGAAGCCGATGTTCTCCAGCACCTCGCGACAGATGGCGGAGATCTTCGAGTCGTCGTCCACCACCAGCACGCGCCCGTGCGCCGGGCCCGCGCGGCCGCGCACCAGCGAGTCCACCGTGGCCAGCAGCTTGTCCGGCGTCAGCGGGCGCACCAGGAACGCGTCGGCGCCGGCGCGGAAGGCGCGCTGGCGCTCGTCGAACGCGGACGTGAGCAGCAAGGGCGCGCGCCGCGTCTCCGGGTCGTGCCGGAGGATCTCCGCCAGCCGCAGGCCGTCCACGTCCGGCAGGCGCACGGACACCAGCACCATGTCCGGGTGGTGCTTGCGCGCGCTGGACAGGCCCTCCTCGGCGTTGAACGCGAGCCGCACCTCGTAGCCGCGCGCGGACATCAGCGCCTTGGCGATGTAGCCCACCTCGTGCTCGCCCTCGATGACCAGCACCCGCCCCCGGCTCTCGCGCCGCTTGGGGGACTGGGCCTCGGCGGCGTCGTCCGACTGCCGCAGCTCCGCGGGAGGCTCGGTGGGCAGCACCGCCATGAAGCGCACGCCGTCCACGCACGGCTCGCACCAGATGCGCCCGCCGTGGGCCTCCACGATGTTGCGGCAGATGGCCAGGCCCAGGCCCGTGCCGCGCACGGTGCGGTTGGCCTTGGTGCGCGCCTGCTCGAAGCGGTCGAAGATGCGCTCCAGGCTGTCCTCGGCGATGGGGTCTCCGCTGTTCCAGCAGGAGAGCACCACGTAGCCGGGCAGGCTGGACGTGGCGTGCAGCTCCACGCGCACCTCGCCGCCCTCGGGCGTGAACTTCACCGCGTTGTTGAGCAGGTTGTTGAGGACCTGGTTGAGCCGGTTCGGGTCCGCGATGACGCGCAGCGGGTGGCGCGGCAGCCCCGGCGTCACCTTCACCCGCTTCTCGTCGAAGGCCGGGCCGTACTTCTCCACCACGCGCTGGACCAGCTCGTCCAGGTACGCGACCTCGAAGTTCATCCGCAGCCGACCCTTGGCGAACTTCGACAGGTCCAGCAGGTCGTCGACGATGGTGTTGAGCTTCTCGGTGGAGTCGCGCGCCAGCGACAGGTAGCGGCGCTGCCGCTCGTTGATGTCGCCGGCCATGAAGTTGAGCACCAGGTCCAGCGCGCCGGAGATGGACGTGAGCGGCGTGCGCAGCTCGTGGCTCACCATGGAGACGAACTCGTCCTTGCGCTCCTCCAGGCGCTTCTGGTCGGTGATGTCGCGCAGCACCACGCACACCCCGCGCAGCGTGCCGCGCGCGTCGCCCACCGGCGTGGTGGTGGTCTGCACGTGCCGGTCGAAGAGCTTCACCTCCTCGCGCAGCACCTGCGTGCCGCTGTACTCCCAGCCGCGCACCAGGTGGAACGGCTGGAAGCCCAGGCGCTCCTCCATCATCCGGCTGGTGTGCTCCGCGGGGTCGTCCCCCACGTGCAACAGCCTTCGCGCCGCCGGGTTCATCACCACGATGTCGTTCTTCTCGTCGGTGAGCACCACGCCGTCGGCCATGGACTCCACCATCCGCTCCATGCGGTGGCGGGCCTCCTCCTCGGCCGAGCGCAAGGACTGGATGGCGTCCGCCGTCTGGTTGGCGAGCACGTCCAGCAGCACGCCGTCGTCCTCGGTGAACGCGTCCGAGCGCTGGCTGAACAGCGACAGCATGCCCACCGGACGCCCGCCGGCCACCAGGTTCACCGTGAGCTGGCTGGGGTAGACCGCCGGCGCCGCCGCGTCCTGCGTCGTCGTGCCCGCCACGCGGGTGATGACGCGGTCCTCCGGAAGCAGCAGGCCGGAGCTCTTGCGGTACGCGCCGAGCATCGACTCCTTCACGCCCAGCAGCGCCTGCTCCCCCACCGTGCCGTGACAGCGCAGCCGCAAGGTCGCGCTGCGCGACTCGTCCGGGGCGATGAGCGCCGCGCCGCAGTCGTACGGCAGCACCCTGGCCACGGCGATGAGCACGCGGTCGATGATGTTGTCGTAGCTGGCCGGATCATTCGCGCTCGCGCGGCTGACCTCGTAGAGGACGAACAGGGCCTCCACGCGCTGGTGGAGCTGGCGGATGAGCCGCTCCTTGTCGCGCCGCAGCTGCGTGTACTCCACCGCGTTCTTCACGGTGATGAGCAGGTCGTTCACGTCCCAGGGCTTGGTGATGTAGCGGTACACCTGCCCCTGGTTGATGGCCGCGATGAGGTCATCGGGGTCCGTGAAGCCCGTGAGCAGGAGCGTGGTGACGTCGAAGCCCTCGGCGCGTGCCGTCGCCGCCAGCTCGATGCCCGTCATCTCCGGCATCCGCTGGTCCGTGACGAGCACGTCCACCGTCTCCCGGCGAAGCACTTCCAGCGCGGCCTGCCCGCTCAGGGCCGTGAGCACGCGATACCGGCGCTGGAACATCCGGGTGAGGATGTCCAGGACGTCGGCCTCATCGTCGACGAAGAGCAGCGTGTGGCGGAGTTCGGACAAAGCGGGCGGAATTGTACGTCGAGTTCGTCCACTACCCTCAAGAACTGAGAATGCCGAAAAGATGGGCACGCACTCCAGGTGCGCGGTGGGACACTGAACGAATTGACTCTACACGTCTGTTCAGGGAGAGTGGACACTGAAAGCCTGTTGCCTGGGCAACCGCCCTGTAGCAATCAGGCCCGCCGAGCGAGGGAGCGCATGGAAGAGCTGACGGACCGCCAGCGCGAGATTCTCAGCTTCATCGTGAAGGAGACGGAGACTCGCGGATTCCCGCCCACCATCCGGGAGATTGGCGAGCACATGGACATCCGCTCCACCAACGGGGTGAACGACCACCTCAAGGCGCTGGAGCGAAAGGGCTACCTGAACCGGGGCGAGCAGCAGAGCCGCTCGCTGGTGCCCACCAAGCGGGCCCGGCTGCTCTTGGGCCTGGGCGCCAAGCGCGATGCGGGCATGGTGGAGGTCCCCCTGCTGGGCAAGGTGGCCGCCGGCGCGCCGCTGCTCGCGCAGGAGCACATGGAGGACTCGGTCAAGATCGACAGCTTCCTTTTGGGAGGCGTCAACGGCCGGGAGGTCTTCGCCCTGCGGGTGAAGGGCCAGTCCATGATTGACGACGGCATCCACGACGGCGACTACCTCTTCGTGAAGAAGACGCCGGCCGCCCAGCCGGGCGACATCGTGGTGGCGCTCATCGAGGACGAGGCCACGGTGAAGCGCTACTACCCGGAGGGCGACCGCATCCGCTTCCAGCCGGCGAACGCGACCATGCAGCCCATCTACGTGAGCCGCACGGAGTTCCGCTCGACGATGATTCTGGGCCTGGTCGTCGGCGTGTACCGGAAGATGCAGGGCGGACGCGCGTAGCGGCCTTGCGTGCTCCTGGGCTCCCCGTGGAGCTCAGGGGCACTTCTTCTGGGCGGGGTCCGCGGCCAGCGCGCGGGCACACGCGGTCTGCTGGAGCGCGACGTCCTTCAAGTCTCGCGCGAGGCGCGCCGTGGTGAGGTGGAGCTCCGCGTCCTTCGCCATGTCCTTCTCGGCGCTCAGGTTGCCGAGGATGCGCAGCGCATCCGACTTGCGCTCCATGGTGACGAGCAGGTCCGCCAGCTCCCGCAGCTCACGCACGTCGTTGCCCTGCACGGACTCGAGCGCGGCGGCGAGTTCCTGCTCCGCGCCCTCCTTGCTCTTCATCGCGAGCTGGATGCGCGCCAGCGCCACGTGGACGATGGCGCGGTCCTTCACGCGCAGGGACTCCTTGTACGCGGCGATGGCGTCGCCCGGCTTGTCGAGCTGCAGGTGGATGGTGCCGACCAGCTCCCACAGCGTCGGGTCTCTCGGGGACTTGCTGGCGGCCTCCTGGTAGGCGGCGGCGGCCTCGGGCAGCTTCTTGGCGCGCACGAGTGAGTCCCCCAGGGTGGTGAGCACGCCCACGGTGCGCACCCCCTCGTTGGCGGACTTCTGCGCCAGCGCCAGGATTTCCGGCTCGCGCCCCTGCTTCGTCAGCACGTCGACGGCGCGAAGGATGAGCTCGGACTTCGCCTCCAGATGGGAGGCGACGTTGGCGGCGAGGATGAAGTGGCGGACGGCCTCCTCGTGCTCGCCCTTCTTGAAGTGGATTTCGCCCAGCTGCTCCAGCGCGTTGGCGTCGTTGGGGTACAGGCCGATGGCCTTGCGCAGCGAGCTCATGGCCTCGTCGGTGCGGCCCAGCTGGGCCTGGACGAAGCCCAGGCGGCTCCAGTTGGTGGAGCGCTTGGGCTCCAGCTTGAGGGCGGCCTCGAACTCGGTGGCGGCCTCGGAGATCTTCCCCATGGAGAGGTAGACCTCGCCTCGGGCGGCGGGCAGCCGGGGGTCATTGGGGGCCAGCTTCTGCATCTCGTCGAAGGACGCGAGCGCGGCGGTGAACTGGCCCTGGAGGTACTCGGCGGTGCCCTTGATGTAGAGGCCCTCCGCGTGGTCCTTGGGCGTCACCGTGGGGCGCTCGTCGCACGCGGCGGCGGCGAGCAGGGCAATCAGCGGGAAGGCGCGCAGGCGCTGGAACATGAGGGGCTCCGAATCCTAGAAGTGGTACGCGATGCCCAGGTTGAGGTCCAGATTGAGGCCATCGCCGAGCTGGGATTCCGCCAGGCCGAGCACCGCCTGGGCGACGTTGGTGCCCGCCTCCAGTTGGACGCCGACGTGGCCGGCGATGAGGTACTCCAGCCCGATGAAGCCCACGACGGTGGGCAGGGGGCCGGTGGACTGGAAGATGCCGAAGTCGCCGAAGGACAGCTGCACGCCCAGGCCGAAGCCCCAGTACGGGCGCAGGGACTTCTCCACGTTGTGGTAGTGGCGCGCGCCCACGACGCTGGGCAGGACGTTGAGGCCGCCCTTGGCGCCCTCGGTGGTGGACTGCACGTAGGAGAAGCCCACCTGGATGAAGCCGAGCCACTCGGGGTGGAACCAGTAGCCCACCTCCACGTCGGCGCCCGGGTTCAGGGTGGCGAGCTTGTCGACGAAGTTGTTGTTGATGCGCAGGCCCAGGGACAGGCCGCCGCCGCCCGTGCGAGGCGCGCCGCCAATCAGCGGTCGGGCACCGTGGTTCTCGCCGGGGTTGACGAGCTCGGCGACCAGCGCGTCGGCGATGGCGTAGACGGTGGGGAACAGCGTGTCGGCCTCGGGGGACTCGGCGCGCGGCTTCGCGAGCGTCAGCCCCGCCTCCGTGTCCACCAGTCGGGCGGTGAGCAGGTACGAGTCGCCGAAGCGGTCCACGCGGCCGGACACGACGTAGCGCGCGCCGGTGAGGGTGGCGAGCTGCTGGAGGCACGGGCCGACGTCGCATGTCTCGAGCTCGGCGAGCTGGCGGCGGCGCTCGGCGTCGAGGGACGCCTCGAGGTCGCGCTGGGAGATGACCCAGAGGCGGGGTGACTCGGCGAGGCGCGCGGTGATGAGCGAGGTGACGCCCGTCACCGAGTCCCGCGCGGAAGGATTGGAGTCGAACGCGAGCACCGCGACGCTCATCGGCGCTTCGTCTGGAGCGGGAGCGGACGGCGCGGTGACGGCGGGAGCTTCGGAGGCCGGAGGCGTTGGGGCCGAGCCCACCTGCGGAGCCTCGGGGGGCGGCACCGACGCCACGGGGGACTGTGCCCACGCGGAGGGAGCAAGGACGAGGAGGACCACGAGCTGGGCGAAGACGCGCGACACGGCGCGGGACTCTACCCTTCCCCGGCCCCCACCCGGAGGGCCTGCCCGGTCTCGATGGAACATTCTCACGGGAACCCGCCCCCAGCAGGCGACGAGGCGAGCCCCGCCCTCCCCGGCCAGGCGCTCACAGGCTGGGCATCGGCCCCAGGTAGTCGAGCGGGTCCACGGGCTTCCCATCCAGCCGCAGTTCGAAGTGCAGGTGCGGACCGGACGTCTTGCCGGACTCCCCCACCGTCGCGATGACCTGCGAGCGGCGGACCTTCTGCCCCGTGCGCACGCGCAAGTCGCGGTTGTGCGCGTACAGCGTGATGAGCCGGTTCTCGTGCTCGACGATGACGATGTTGCCGTAGCCGCGCTGCTCGCCGGCGTAGAGCACCGTGCCCTCCTGCGCCGTCTTCACCGGCGTCCCCGAGGGCGCCGCTAGGTCGATGCCGTCGTGCGGCTCGCGCCCCTTCTTCCCGAATCTCCCGTACAGGACGCCCTTGAGGGGCCAGTCGATCATCCCCTGCGTGGCCAGCCGGGGCCGCGCGCCCGGACGCGACACGGGTCGACGCGGCGGCTCCTCGCGCCGCGCCACCACCGGCCCACCGCGACGGGGCGGGGTCTCCACCGAGGTGCGCACCGGCTCCGGGTCCGCCTCCGCCGCGATCGTTTCCGGCGCATCCACCGGCACGCGCCGCTCCACGCCCGGAATCGTCAGCTCCTGGCCCACCGCCAGCGAGCGCACGTCCTTGATGCCGTTGGCGGACTTGAGCTCGTCCACCGTGAGCCCGTACGTCTTGGCGATGCGGTACACCGTCTCGCCCGCGGCCACGCGGTGGCGCACGGCCACCAGCTCCGGCTCGTCGTGCGAGGAGCGCAGCGCGAACGGGAACGCCCCCGACTTCGGCGGTGGCGCTTCGCCCGACGCGGCGGACGCACCGGCTCCGTCACCCGAGACGGCCTGCGACCTGGTCTCCTGCACCAGCGAGAGCTCCGTCCCGGAGGAAGACGCCCGGGGGCCCACGCAGCCCGTCACGACGACGGTCGACAGGAGGAACAGGAGCGCCCTGGCCGCTCGGATGCAGATGCCGGGCCTCAACGCTAGGCACCATCCGGCTCGTGTCGGGCGAAGCCCTGGAGGTTCCACCCTCCCAGGTCCTCGAGGCGACCATGGTCCGTCAGGTCCAGGTGCAGCGGCGTCACCGACACCCGCTTCGCCAGGTGCACGGCGTTGCAGTCGCTGCCCGGGATGTCCTCGTGCTGATAGTCGCTGCCGCCAATCCAGTAGTACTTCCGGCCGCGAGGGTCCTCCTTCTCCACCACGCCGTAGCCGTACGAGTGGCGCCCCAGCCGCGTGACGCTGTAGCCCTCCGGCTCCACCCCACCCGGGATGTTCACGTTGAGCAGCATCCGCTTGGGCAACGGACGCGACAGCGCCTCCGTCACCAGCGCGCGGGCGAACCGGGCCGCGGGCGCGAAGTCGAACGTGCCCCGCGCCACGAGGCTGAACGCGATGGCGGGCACCCCCAGGAGGGCCCCTTCCATCGCCGCCGCGACCGTCCCCGAGTAGGTGACGTCTTCGGCCAGATTCGAACCGTGGTTGATGCCGGACACCATGAGCGTGGGGCGATCATCCTTCAGGAGATGGACGATGGCCAGATAAGCGCAGTCGGTCGGCGTCCCGTCGATGGCGAACCACCGCTCGCGGACCTCCTTGATGCGCAGGGGCCGGTGCAGGGAGATGGCGTGGGACGCGGCGCTCTGCTCGCGGTCCGGCGCCACCACCCAGACCTCTCCCAGCGGCGTCACCGCCTCCACCAGCGCCTGGAGTCCCTCGGAGAAATAGCCGTCGTCGTTGGATACGAGAATCCGCGGTTTCCGCATGGCCGCGCGGTTGTAGAGGAGCCCTCCGGAGTGGGCAAGCACACTCGGGGACCGCGCTGCTACAGTGTCCACCCGCCGAATGCCGCCGCCCCGTCGCCGCAATGCCCCTCAGGGGCCTGATCCGCTCCTCGCCCAGCGACGCAGGGGCGCCCTGCTGGGGCTCGCCGTGGGCAACGCCCTCGCGGTGCCCACCGCGCACCGGCCCCTCCACGCGCCCGCCTTCCCCACCCTGGCGGACGGCATCTACACCGCGATGTCCGGTGGAGGACCCCAGCAGCTGCGCAAGGGCCAGGTGACGGAGGAGGTCCACCTGGCCTGCGCCCTGGGCCACAGCCTGCGGGACTTCAAGCGCTACGACGCCGCGGATGCCCTGCGCCGCTACCGCGCCTGGCAGCCCCACGCCTTCGACGTCAGCGAACCCCTCAAGGAAGTGTTCGAGGAGTGCCAGTCCGGCCTGCCACCGCTCGGCGCGGGCCGCCGCGTATGGCTCCGGGGCCACCGCAAGGCCGTGGGCGCCGGCAGCCTCGCGCGCGTCGCCCCCCTGGGCGTCTACCTGGCGAGCGACCCGAAGGCCCGCACCCAGGCCTCGCTCGAGGACTCCGCCCTCACCCACTACGACCCACGCTGCCAGCTTGCCTGCGCGAGCCTCACCGCCGCCATCGCCAAGGCCGTCACCAGCGGCGCGGAGCTCAAGCTCGAGGACGTGCTCACCGCGGCGGAGTCCGGCCTGCTGCTCGCCGGCGCGGCGCTCGGCCGCTCCGCGCCCGACTACGTCCAGGAGGTGGCCTTCGCCCAGCAGCTGCTGCGCGAGGACCTGGCGCGCGCCCGGGACGACGACCCGCGCCTGTACGGCCCGGAGCTGCACGTGCACCGCGCCCAGCACGCCATCCACGTCGCCTTCCGGCTGGCCTTCTGGGAGCTCCTGCACGCGCCCACCGCCCAGGCCGCCCTCATCGACGTCATCCACCGGGGCGGAGACACCGAGGTCCACGGCGCCGTCACCGGCGCGCTGGTGGGCGCCTTCCACGGCGAGGAGGCCCTGCCCGCCGAGTGGCGGAAGCACGTGCTGGAGGCCCTCTCCACCCAGAAGGGCCCCCTGTGGGACGTCTACCACCCCCGCCACCTGCTGGGGCTCGCGGCCACCTGAGGGCCGTCCCCGCCCGGGCCCAGGATGCACGAAGCCCGCGGTGGACCGTCCTCATCGGGACGTCCGCCGCGGGCTCCTGGCCACACGACGCGGCCATGGGGCCGCGTGAGGTTGTCTCTTCACGAGAGCATGTCGATGACCACCACGCCCCGCTGGGGCTTCTCTTCCTCGGTCTCCGTCCGCCGCCGAGGGCGGTCGTCCGGCATGGGCAGCGGCAGCTCCACCACGGGCCTGTCGTGGTCCTCGCGGCGGCGCTCGCGGCGCTTGATTTCCTCGATGATGAAGGCGTCGAGCATGGGTCTTCCGTCTCCCCTCAGCCTACGTACCCCGATGTACGCCCGCCGTCCCGCCCGAAAAGCGCTTCGACTTCCACGACACTCAGATGCAAATTAAGAACCCCGGTTCCGCACTGGGTACGCTGCCGCCATCTCGCACGGTTGCTCGTCCGCCATCCGACATCAGGGCCAGGGGAACCGTGGCATAGATGTCATGGACATCCGAAACTTCCGGTCGGGATGGTGTTGATTCTAATGCCCTCACGACGGCCCGCAAGCAGACCCTTCTCGGGCACACGTCGCCCTTCAGGGAGGTCAGCCTCCCTGCTGGAAGGGCTCGCCCGCCTGCCTGCCGCGTGACAGGCGGGGTCAACGTCCGGCAAGGGGTCCGGGTGGACCCCTGACTCAGGGCGACTCCGCGCGCTTCTTGAAGGCGTCCAGCATCTTGGGCAGCGAGGTGTCCACCAGGGCGTTGACGACGGCCTTGGGCACGAGCAGCCCCAGGGCCATCTCCACGTTGTAGGTCGCGCGCGTCTTGCCCTCGCCCTCGGCCTCCAGCAGCCAGCTGCCCTTGTTGTCCTTCATGACCTCGCCCTCGATGAAGGTCCAGGCCATGCGGCGCGGGCGCTCCTCCACCACGCGGATGGAGTAGCGGACGGTCTTCATCACGTCGACCTTGTAGTGGACGTCGACGGTGTCGCCCTTGCGGTTGGCGGTGCGGATCTCCTTCACCTCCGGGAGGAACTCCGGGTAGCGCTCGTACTGCGTGATGACATCGAACACCTTCTCGATGGGGGCGTTGATGACGATGGTCCGCGTGGCGCCAGGCATGGTGTCGGTCTCCGAAAGCGTCGAGGGGTCGGCCTAGATGGAAGCGTATCCCGGCTTCTTGTCGAACTTGTGCAGGGACTGGATGAAGCGCACGGTGCTCGTCTTGCTGCGCATCACCACCGAGTGCGTCTCGCAGCCGCCGCCGAAGAAGCGCACGCCCTTGAGGAAGTCGCCGCTGGTGACACCCGTGGCCGCGAACATCACCTCGCCCCGGGCCAGCTCCTCCGCCGCGTAGATCTTCGCCATGTCGGTGATGCCCATCTTCTTCGCGCGCTCGACTTCGCCCGCGTTGCGGGGCACCAGCCGGCCCTGCATGTCGCCGCCGGTGGCGCGGATGGCCGCCGCCGCGATGACGCCCTCGGGGGCGCCGCCGGTGCCCATCAGCACGTCCACGCCCGTGCCCTCGAAGCACGTGGCGATGGCGCCCGCCACGTCACCGTCCTCGATGAGCCGGATGCGCGCGCCCGCGGCGCGGATCTCCTTGATGAGGTCCTGGTGCCGCTCGCGGTCCAGCACCACCACGGTGAGGTCCGACACGTAGACCTTCATCTTCTCCGCGATGGTGCGCAGGTTCTCCGTGGCGCTCTTGCGCAGGTCGATGGCGCCCCGGGCCCTGGGGCCCACCGCCAGCTTCTCCATGTACGTGTCCGGCGCGTTGAGCAGCCCGCCCTTGCTGGCCATGGCCACCACGGTGATGGAGCCCGGACGGCCGTAGGCGCACAGGTTGGTGCCCTCGAGCGGGTCCAACGCGATGTCCACCGCGGGGTCACCGTCGGCGCGGCGGCCCACCTTCTCGCCGATGTAGAGCATGGGCGCCTCGTCGCGCTCGCCCTCGCCGATGACGATGGTGCCGTCGATGTGCAGCGCGTCGAAGGCGCGGCGCATCGCGTCCACGGCGGCCTGGTCCGACTCGTTCTTGTCCCCACGGCCCATCAGGCGGGCGGAGGCGATGGCCGCCATCTCGGTGACGCGCACCACCTCCATTGCCAGGTTGCGATCCATCTTCTGTGCTCCTTCAAGGTCCTGCGTTCGGATTTTCCAGCAGCCGGGCCACGGACTCCGGCAACCGCGTGGGCTTGCCGTCGCGCCCCACGCACGCGTGGAGGGTACGACCGGTGCACAGCAACGTGCGCGGCTCGCCCTCGCGAAAAAGCTCGTAGGTGAACACGACCGAGGCCCGCCGCAACTCGCTCACGCTCGCGCGGATGACGAGCATGTCGTCATAGCGCGCGGGCGCCTTGTACGCGCAGCTCGCCTCCGCCACGGGCAGCATCAACCCGGAGCCCTCCAGCTCCCGGTAGCTGCCACCGCGCGCGCGGAAGAACTCGCTCCGGGCGAACTCGAAGTAGCGGAAGTAGTTCGCGTAGTACACGACACCCATCTGATCGGTGTCGCCGTAGATGACGCGAAGTCGGGCCTCGACCATGAGGGCGCGGACCGTAGCAGGGGGTGGGCGCCTGCGTCCAAGCCGCGACGTACCTTCTGGATTGCATCCACGCGGCCGGGCAGTGCAGCTTCTCGGACGTATGATTCGCGCCCTCGTCCTGACCGCGGTGCTGGCGTCGCTCCCCGCCGCCGCGCGTCCTCCCCGACTCACCCTGCTCATCACCGTGGACGCGCTCGGCAGCGACGTCCTCTTGCGCAACCGGCCCCGGCTCCAGGGCGGCTTGGGTCAACTGCTCGACAGTGGCGCCTACTTCCCGTACGCGCGCTATGGCTACGCGAAGTGCCGCACGGCGCCGGGCCACACCACGCTGGCCACCGGCGCCAACCCGTGGCGCCACGGCATCGTCGACAACCGCTGGTGGGACCGGGCCTCGGGCAAACGGGTCTATTCGTTCGTGGACCCGGCGCACCCGGTGCTGGAGGCCGCGTCCAAGCCGGGCCAGGACGCGAGCCCCGTCAACCTGATGGCGGAGACGCTGGCGGACCGGCTGCGCATGGCCACGCAGCAGCGCGGCAAGGCGGTGTCGATGTCGCTCAAGTCCCGCTCGGCCATCGCCATGGCGGGCCGGCTGGGTCAGGCGTGGTGGTTCGACGAGGACAGCGGCAAGTTCGTCACCGGCACCTGGTACGCGAAGGAGTTCCCCCAGTGGCTCCAGCAGTTCAACGCGCGCAAGCTTCCGGACCGGTCCTTCGGCAAGACATGGGAGCTGTCGCGTCCGCGCGCCGAGTACGTGGGCGAGGATGACCTGCCCCACGAGGCGGACTCGTACGGCCTGGGCCGCGTGTTCCCCCACCCGCTCACGGGAGGGTTGAAGGCGCCGGGGACGGACTTCTACAAGGCGTTCGGCGTATCCCCGGACTCGCACGAGTTCCTCGTGGAGGCGGCCAAGGCGGCCATCGCCGGCGAGGGACTGGGCAAGGACGCGGTGCCGGACCTGCTCATGGTGAGCTTCAGCGGCACGGACAACGTGTTCCATGAGTACGGCCCGTACTCGTGGGAGATGCAGGACACGGTGCTGCGGTTGGACAAGGCCCTGGGGGAGCTCATCTCCGCGGCCGAGCGCGCGGCGGGCGGTCGCGCCAACCTGAGCATCGCGCTGGTGGCGGACCACGGCGGAGCGGCGGCGCCCGAGGAGTGGTCCGCGGCGGGACTGCCCGCGCAGCGGATGCACCCGAAGGCCATCAGCGAGGGAATCACGGCGATGGTGAAGGAGCGCTTCGGGCCGGACGTCACCGTGGCGATGGAGGAGCTGGACGTGTACCTGGGGGGCCCCGCGCTGACGTCGGGCAAGGTGGATGGAGCCCAGGTGCGGCGCGCGGTGGTGGACTGGCTGAAGAAGCAGCCCATCGTGGTGGCGGCGGTGACGCGCGAGGAGCTGTTCTCCGCGCCGGACCCGGCGGGCCACCTGGCCACGCTGCGCAAGGGCTACTACCCGGAGCGCAGCGGCGACGTGCTCTACATGCTGGCCCCCTTCCAGGTCGTCTATTACGACGCGCAGGGCAGCACGCACGGCTCGCCGTACTCGTACGACTCGCAGGTGCCCGTGGTGTTCGCGGGCAAGGGCGTCAAGCCGGGCACGTACATGACGGAGCTGGACCCGGTGGACGTGGCGCCCACGCTCGCGGCGCTGATGGAGATGGGCATGCCCGCGTCGACAGAGGGCAAGCCCCGAGCGGAGATCCTCACCGGCAAGTGACGCGAGTCCCCGGTCCTAGGGGGTCTTCGCGATGAGCATCTGGACGGCGTCGAGCTCCGCCTCCACCGACTGACGCTGGGTGGAGAGCTGCTGCAACTGGAGCTCGAACGCCTTGTCCACCTGCTGGATGTTCGCGATGCGCGACTCCAGCGTCCGTCCCTCGCGCGAGCCAGGCGGGTGCTTCGCCGCCAGGTTGGACAAAACGCCAATCAGGTGGCTGAGCTGGTTGCGCGACTGGAGGATGTGCTGGGCCTGGAGCTCCAGCTCGGACTTCTTCGTGGTCAGCACCGACAGTCGCGCCTGCGAGGCCGCGAAGCCGGTGCGGGGCACGCTGGCCGTGGGCTGGAACGCGTCCTTGGGAGACGCGCTGGCCCTCCCCGGTGTCGGCGCCAGGGGCTTCGGGTCAGGCGGACGTGCGGGGACGGACGCCTTCGGCGGAATGTCCGGCAGCCCTCGGGCCCCGGGCTTCTTGGGAAACTTGATCATGGTCGGCTGGGGGATGACGGCGCGACGCTGGCCCTACGCTTCGAATCTTCACATCACGACATTTCCCGGCAACGCCCGCACACCACGAATGCCCACCACGCGACACCCTCGCCGCCCTTCGGAACGAGGATGAGGCCGACGCGTCCGTGGATCAACTTGTGGTCGCGAGGAACCGATCCAGGACGCCATTCACCCACACAGGCGCATCGAGCTGGAGCCAGTGTCCGGTGACGGGTTCCACCTTCAGGCACGGCAGCTCGGACACCACGTGCTGGTACGCGTCCGGGCCCTGGTTGTGCGCCGTCACCACGGACAGCTTGGGCCCGGGGTAGGCCCGCAGCGCCGTCACCGGGTCGAACGTCAGCAGCGCGCCCAGTCCGGAGCGCACCGCGCGCCGCGGGGTTGCGCGCAGGCCCGCGAGCACCTGCGCCCGGACCTCCTCGCTGGACGGCGCGAGCATCGGCGCCCAGTACTCCTCCACGACGGCCAGCCACGCGTCCGAGCCCAGCACCGCCATCAACCCCTGGGCCTGCTCGGCGGGAATCTGGCGACCGTCGGAGGCGGGGTCCAACAGCAGCAAGCCCGCCACGCGCGAGGGGTTCGCCGCCGCGTACGCCGCACACACCGCTCCGCCCAGGCTGTGTCCCACGAGCACGAACCGCTCCAGCTTCAACCCATCCACCACCGCGGCCACATCCGAGGCGAAGTCCTCGACGGTGGCATCCGCGGCCTGCGTGAGCTCGGACTGGCCGTGGCCGCGCAGGTCCAACGCGAGCGCGCGACGCGACGTGCGCAGGTGCTCCAGCTGCGCGCGCCAGTGCTTCGTGCTCCCGGCGCTCGAGTGGACGAACACCACCGGAAGCCCACCCACGCCACCATCATCCACGTACAGCTCACCCGCCGTGCCCTTCATGACGACCTCCAGGAATCGAGAGCGCGTCCAGCCGCGCCATGAATCCTTGAGTACGCCCCATCCCTGTCAGAATCTGTCACCAAATGACACGAGTCAGCCGAGTGATGCGTCTGGTGGACTTCCTGCGGGGGCGCGAGGCCACCACCGTGGGGGAGATTGCCTCGGCCCTGGAGGTGAGCGAGCGCACCGTCCACCGGGACCTCGCGACGCTGCGTGAGCAGGGCCTGCCCATCGCCAGCGACACGGGCCCGGGAGGTGGCGTGCGCCTGGAAAGGGACAGGGGCGTCACCGCCGTCCACCTGTCCGTGGAGGAGGTCGTCTCGCTGTGGCTGATGGCGAGCCTGTCCTCGACGGGGAGCGCGCTGCCGTGGGGGGACGCGGCGCGCTCGGGGCTCGACAAGCTCTTCGCCAGCGTGCCGAAGGAGCGCGCACGCGGCATGCGCGAGCTCTGCCGGCGCGTGGTGGTGGGGAAGCCCGCGACGGAGCGGGTGCTGGCGGAGCTGGGGACTCCGCCCCGGGAGCTGCTCGCCGTGTTCGAGCAGGCCTTCCGTGAGCAGGTGTGCCTGTCCTTCGACTACGTGGACCGGCATGGGAAGAAGAGCCGCCGGTGCGTCGAGCCGCACGGGCTGCTCGTCGAGGCGCCCGTCTGGTACGTGCTCGCGCGCGACGTGGAGAAGTCCGCGGCGCGGATGTTCCGGATGGACCGCATCCAGCGGCCCCGCCGCGTGCCCGGGCGCCACTTCACACCCGACATGGAGGGGTTGCGGGCCCAGGCCCTCGCCCAGAAAGGCAAGGGCCCGGAGCAGTGACGCTCAGCCCTGAGTGGGCGTCGCGCGCGGACGACGCGGCTTCTTGGTGCTGGTGATCTCCAGCGACAGGTCCATGGCCCGCGCCGAGTGCGTCAGCGCGCCCATGGAGACGAAGTCCACGCCCATCTTCGCCAGCCGGGGCAGCCGGTCCAGCGTGACGCCGCCGGAGACCTCGAGAGGCACGCGGCCCCCCGCGAGCTTCACGGCCTCGCGAATCTGCGCGTCGTCCATGTTGTCGAGCATCACCACGTCCGCCCCACCCTCCAGGGCCTCCGCGAGCTGCTTGAGGTTGGTGACCTCGATTTCAATCTTGCACAGCCGCGGGCCATTGGCCTTGGCGCGCTTGAGCGCCTCGGAGATGGAGCCGCCCACCGCCGCGATGTGGTTGTCCTTGATGAGGACGCCATCGAAGAGGCCGAAGCGGTGGTTGGTGGCGCCGCCCATGCGGACGGCGTCCTTGGCCAGCACGCGCATGCCCGGCGGCGTCTTGCGCGTGTCCAGCACCTGCATCTTCGAGCCACGCACCGACGTCATCGCCTGCTGAGCCAGGGTGGCGATGCCGGCGGCGCGCTGCACGAGGTTGAGCGCGGTGCGCTCGGCGGCGAGCAGGGAGCGCAGCCGCCCGTGACATCGGGCGGCCACGACCTTGGGTTTGATCTCCTGGCCGTCCTGGCGGACCAGCTCCACCTCGACGTCCGGGTCGACCTTGTGAAAGACGCGCGTGAAGGCCTCCAGCCCCGCGAGGACCAACTGCTCCTTGGCGACCAGCTCAGCGCTTCCCTCCGCGTCGGGAGGGATGAGCGCTTGCGAGGTGACGTCTCCCGCCGCCCCCAGGTCTTCGTCGAGGGCGAGGTCGATGAGCCGATCCAGGTAATCCTGCTGCACGTCTCCTCCTGCTACCGCCGGGCCTTCGCCCGTGCCGAGGGCTTCGCCCGGGTGACCTTCTTGGCCGCCGCCTTCCGGGCGGAAGCCTTCTTCGCGGTGGCCTTGCCACCCGTCTTCTTGCCCGCCGACTTCGCGGAAGCCTTCTTCGTGGCGCCCTTCTTCGCGGCGGCCTTGCCCGCGGCCTTCTTCGTGGCGCCCTTCTTCGCGGCGGCCTTGCCCGCGGCCTTCTTCGTGGCGCCCTTCTTCGCGGCGGCCTTGCCCGCGGCCTTCTTCGTGGCGCCCTTCTTCGCGGCGGCCTTGCCCGTGGACTTCGCGCCAGCCTTCTTGGCCGGGGCCTTGCCCGCCGACTTCGCGCCGGCCTTCTTCGCCAGAGCCGAGTCCGCGGGCTTCGCGGGAGCCTTCTTCGTCGGGGCCTTCACCTCGAACTCCACGCCCGGAGGCGCCACGTCCGCGCCGGCCTTCTTCGCCGACACCCCACCCGGAGGCGTGGGCTTGGGCGCGGCGGGCTTCTTCGCCGGAGCCGCCTTGGCGACAGGGGTCGGAGCCTCCGTCGGAGGCGGGAACGTCGTCGCGCTGGGAGCCCCGTCGTCGGCCTGCGCCTTGGCCTTCTTGGGCTTCTTCTCGGCCTTGGGAGCATCGGCGGGAGCCTCGCGGCCATCGCCGCCCTCCTTCGCCTTGCCGAACTCACGCATCGCGTCGTCCACGAGCCCCATGCTCATGTACGCGACGCCCAGGTCGTGGTGGTCGGAGGGAGACAACCCCTCCTTCGTCCCCTCGCGCAGCTTCGCGAGCGCGTCCTGGACCTGGGGGTCCGTCTGGGGCACCTGGCCCTCGTCCCCTCCCATCTCACCCTTCAGCTCCTGGCCCAGGTCGACGCCGCCCGTCTCTTGCTTCGACGGGGCGACCTTCACCTGGGCCGGCTCGGAGGGGGAGGCACTCTCCTCGTCAGGACGCGTGGTGCTCTCGGACGGCAGGTTCTCGGGCATGGAGGGCTCCGGGGCAATCCGCTGCAGGTGATCTTCGAGCTTGGCCTTGCGCTCCTTCAACTCCTCCACGCGGGCGCGATCTTTCTCCACCACGTCCGGAGGCGCCTTGGCCACGAAGTTGGGGTTGTCGAGCTTGCGCAGGACGCTGGCCGCTTCCTGCTCGGCGCGGGCGATCTCCTTGCGCAGCCGGTCCCGCTCCGCGTCCAGGTCGATGAGCCCGGCCAGCGGAACGTAGATCTCCAGGTTCGTCGCCACGAAGGCCGCCGCCTGGGGAGGCTTGGCGCCCGGCGGGCCCACCTGGACGTCGGACAGGCCGGCCAGGGGCAGCAGGTAGCCTCGCCACCGCTCGAGCAGCTCGCGCGTGCGCGCATCCGGGCTCTGCACCACGGCCTTCAGCTTGGTGGCCGGCGACAGGTTGCTCTCACCGCGGATGGTGCGCAGACCCTCGATGGCCGCGATGACCGGCGCCATCTCCGACTCGGCCGCCTCGTCCACCAGCGCCGCGTCCGGCTCCGGGTAGGAGGCGATCATGATGCTCTCCGTCGGCCGGGACATCGGCAGCTTCTGCCAGATCTCCTCGGTGATGAAGGGCATGAACGGGTGCATCAGCCGCAGCACGCGGTCCAACGCATACACCAGCACCGCCCGCGTGGTGTCCTTCGCCGTCGCGTCGTCGCCGTACAGCGACGGCTTCGACAGCTCGATGTACCAGTCGCACAGCTCCGCCCAGAGGAACTGGTAGAGCGTGGAGGCGGCCTCCGCGAAGCCGTAGACCTCCAGCGACGCGCGGGCCTCCGTCGTCGCCCGCTGCAGGCGCGAGAGGATCCACCGGTCCGCCAGCGTCAGCGGCAGCTCCTTCGGCGAGCGGCCGTCGTACTGGTACCCGCCGCCCATGTTCATCAGGGCGAAGCGGCTGGCGTTCCACAGCTTGTTGCAGAACGCCTTGTAGCCGGCGAGCCGGTCCATCGACAGCTTGATGTCGCGGCCCTGCTGGGTGAGCGAGGCGAGCGTGAAGCGCAGCGCGTCCGCGCCGAACGCGGGCATGCCCTGCGGGAACTTGTTCTTCAGCGTCGCGTTGAGCTGCTCGGGCTTGGCGCCGAGGATGACGTCCAGGGGATCGATGACGTTCCCCTTCGTCTTGGACATCTTCTCGCCCTTCTCGTCGCGCACCATCGCGTGCAGGTACACGGTGCGGAAGGGCACATCGCCCATGAAGTGCAGGCCCATCATCATCATCCGGGCGACCCAGAAGAAGATGATGTCGTGGCCCGTCTCCATGACGGACGTCGGGTAGAAGGTCTTCAGCTCCGCCGTGTCACGCGGCCAGCCCAGCGTGGAGAAGGGCCAGAGCGCGGACGAGAACCAGGTGTCCAGCACGTCCGGGTCCTGGATGAAGCTCTTGCCGCCGCACTTGGGGCAAGCCTCGGGCGCGGTGCGCGCGACGATGGGCTCCGCGCGAGCGAAGTCCACGCCGCCCACCTTCACCGTCGGCGCATCCAGCGGGAGGTCGGTGTCGTCACCCTGACGAGGGCTGCACGACGTGCAGTAGTACGCGGGAATCTGGTGGCCCCACCACAGCTGGCGGCTGACGCACCAGTCGTGGATGTTGCGCATCCAGTGGAAGTACGTGTTCGTCCACGACTCGGGGACGAACTTCGTGCGGCCCTGCTCCACCGCCTCGATGGCCGGGCGCGCCAGCGGCTCGATCTTCACGAACCACTGCGGCGACAGGCGCGGCTCCACCACGGTGGTGCAGCGCTGGCAGGTGCCGACGTTCAGCTTGTGCGGCTCCTCCTTCTCCAGGAGCCCCTGCTCCTGCAGGTCCGCGAGCACCGCCTTGCGCGCCTCGAAGCGGTCCATGCCGGCGTACTTGCCGGTGTCCTTCGTCATCCGCGCCGACTCGTCCAGGATGGACAGCATCGGCAGCTTGTGCCGCAGGCCCGTCTGGTAGTCGTTGAAGTCATGCGCGGGCGTGACCTTCACCACGCCGGTGCCAAACTTCGGGTCCACCAGCTCCGCGTCCGCGACGATGGGAATCTCGCGGCCCGTCAACGGCAGCACCACCTGCTGGCCGGCGAGCCCCAGGTAGCGCTCGTCCTCCGGGTGGATGGCCACGGCCGTGTCGCCCAGCATCGTCTCCGGGCGCGTCGTCGCCACGGTGAGCGTGCGCTCGCTGTCCTTGATGGGATAGCGGATGTGCCAGATGGAGCCGTTCTTCTCCTCGTGCTCGACCTCCAGGTCGCTCAGCGCCGTGCGGCACGAGGGACACCAGTTGATGAGCTTCTGGGCCCGGTACATCAGGCCCTCTTCGTACAGGCGGACGAAGACCTCGCGCACCGCAGCCGACGACTGGTCGTCCATGGTGAAGCGCTCGCGGCTCCAGTCCAGCGACGCGCCCAGGAAGCGGTGCTGCTCGCCGATGCGGGCGCCGTACTTGCCCTTCCACGTCCAGACGCGCTCCAGGAACTTCTCGCGACCCAGGTCGTGGCGGCTCTTGCCCTCGGTCTTCTTGAGCTCCTTCTCCACCACCATCTGCGTGGCGATGCCGGCGTGGTCCGTGCCCGGCAGCCAGAGCGCGTTGAAGCCGCTCATCCGCTTCCAGCGCGTGAGGATGTCCTGGATGGTCGCGGTGAGCGCGTGGCCGATGTGCAGGCTGCCCGTGACGTTGGGCGGAGGCAGGACGATGGAGAAGGCGGGCTTGTCGGAGGTCGCCGCGGCGCGGAAGTAGTCGCGCTCGAGCCAGAAGGCATAGAGGCGAGCCTCGACCTCGGTGGGCTCGTAGGCCTTGGACAGTTCGGTCGTGTCGGTCATTGAAGACGGCCAGCCCCCCTGAGGAGGGCCGGCAAAGGTCAAGGGGTTACGGCGCGGGGCGCCTCAGTGCTGGGTCTCTCGGTCCTTGATGAGCCGCTCGAGCTCCTCACGGATGATGGTCTCCGCCAGCTGCGGTACGACCTCCCAGGCAATCTTCTCGATGACCTCGCGCGACGCCTTGGACAGCGCCTCGCGAAGCAGGGCCTCGCCCCCATCCGACGACGTCGGGCGCGCCGTGGCGGCCGGACGGGCCGCCGGAGCGGGCGCCGTCGGCGGGCCACCGATGTCGAGGGAGATCTCCTCGGCGCCGCTGGTGTCCGGCAGCGAGTCCTCGATGCTGATGGCCGGCTGGGCAGCCACCGGCGCCGCCGGAGCCCCCAGGCCGAATGGATCCCGGTTGCGAGCCGCCGGCTGCGTCGCCCCACCACCCGCGATGGGAGGCAGCGGCGTGGCACCCGGCGGACGGGGCAGCCCACCCGGCATGCCCGGCCCGGGAGCGCCCGGACGACCGGCCATGCCCGGAGCACCAGGCCCCGGAGGCATCCCCGGACGCGGCGGCATGCCCGGCGCGGGAGCCCCCGGCGGAGGCGGGACACCCGGACGACCCACGGCGCCCGGCGGCATGCCCGGCCCCGGAGGACGCGGAGCGCCAGGGCCCGGCGGCATCCCGGGGCCAGGAGGACGCGCCATGCCCGGCCCCGGCGGCATGCCCGGACCCGGAGGACGCGGAGCGCCAGGACCCGGCGGCATGCCAGGGCCAGGAGGACGCGCCATGCCCGGCGGCATGCCCGGACCCGGAGGACGCGGAGCGCCAGGGCCCGGCGGCATCCCGGGGCCAGGAGGACGCGCACCCGGCGCCGGCGGCACGCCCGGACGGGCGGCCACGGGAGGCGCGGCGGCGGGGGCCGGCTGCGGCGCGACGGGCGTGGCGGAGGGACGAATCACCTGCGTGGCGACGGAGGCCGGCAGGGTGTTGGACTTCTGGCCGACCAGCGCCTTCACCTTGTCGAGCAGCACCTGGCTCTCGAAGGGCTTGGTGATGTGGTCGTCAGCGCGGGCCGCGCGGGCGCGGTTCTCGTCGAAGGCCTCGAAGGTGCCCGCCAGCAGCATCACCGGGATGCCCTGCGTGGCCGGGTCGTTCTTCAGCGCCTCGCAGACCTCGTAGCCGCTCTTGCCCGGCATCATCACGTCGGCCAGGACGACGTCCGGACGCAGCTCGCGGCTGCGCGAGATGGCGTCCAGCCCGTTGTCGACCGCGGTCACCTGAAAGTCCTCGGTCGCGAAGATCATGCCGATCACCTTGCGGATGGTGAGCGAGTCATCGGCGACCAGCAGATTCTTGGGCATCGGTATCGGGCCTCGGGGGCGTCGGACCCCCTGAATTCGTTGAGGAATCCGGCCGTGAAAACCTGCTTCACGGCACGGTATCAAGCCTGGCAGCTTACGGTTCGCGCTCCGGGACGATCAAGAAAACATGCGCTGCAGGTCGAGGAACAGCACCGGCTCCGCCAACCCGGGCACCCGGAAGGTCCCCGCCGTCTCGTCCGGCTCGAAGCGCTGCAGCACTCCGAGCACCCGCGTGGCCGTCAGCCCCACGTGACGTCCCGCCAGCTCCGCCAGGAGGAAGAACGGCTCCGGCGCGGGGGGCGTGCCGAGCAGTGCCGGAACCGAACAGATGGGCCACAGGACCTGGGCATGCGGGAAGATACCGGCGACCGGCCCGCTCTGCACGGGCAGGACGCTGAAAGCCTCGCCCCGCTCCACCACCTGGGACACGAAGGCCAGGGGGACGCCGAACAGCCGCCCCTGTGACTCGAAGACCAGCGCCCGCTCGGGCACGGACTCGGCCCAGTGCACGGGGCGCGGGGGAGCAGGCGTCGCGCGGGGGCCCACCCGGTGCGGCAGCGCCTCCGCGATGAGCTCCAGGTACAGCCGGTCCTTGTGCAGCACCGCCCCCCGGCTCAACGGCGCCAGCGAGTCCGCCAGCCCCGGCGGCAACAGGAAGAACGGCGCGCGCGCCACGTCCGCCACCTCCACCACGGAGCGCACTCGCACCGCGAGCGTGGGGCTCACATCCAGCACCACCACCATGCCCGCGTCCGGCTCCGGCGCGCCGCCGAGCAGCGCCGCAAGGTCCTTCACTTCCAGCACGCCTCGCAGGTTGCTGCCATTGCCACCGGGCATCGCCACTTCCATGACGGATGTGGCTTCCACGGCATAGCGGGTCTCCCCGGCTTCGACGAGCAAGCAGAGACGGCGACCGCTTTCGAAGGGCGACACGGGGCGCGACCCTAGCAGCGTTCCATGGGGGGTGCTAAGCCATGCGGGAGATGGCGCGCATTCTCCTCGTCGACGACGAAAAGATCGCCCGCACCCTCTACGGCGACTACCTCACGGCCGTGGGCCACACCGTCACGGCGGTGGCCACGTTCCTGGAGGCCCGACAGGCGCTCGCCGCAGACCGGTTCGACGCGGTGGTGACGGACCTCATCCTCCCCGGTGGCGACGGCATGGAGGTCCTCCGGCACGTGCGGGAGCGGCATCCGGGCGTGGAGGTGGTGGTCATCACCGGTCTGGACAAGGTGGACCCCGCCGTGCGCGCCATCAAGAGCGGCGCGGCGGAGTACCTGGTCAAGCCCGTCGCGCCCGAAGCCCTCCAGCACGCGGTGCGCCGCGCGCTCACCACCCGCGAGCTGATGCAGGAGAACGCCTCGCTGCGCCGGCACGTCGCGCTGCTCGAGGCCGGTCAGCGCCTGGCCACCACGCTGGACCGCGAGAAGCTCGCCGTCGCCACCACCAGCGCGCTGGAGACCATGGCGCACGCCAACGGCATCGTCCTCTTGGAGCGCGACGCCAACCTGGGCCTGCGCGCCCAGGGCACGCGGGGGCTCCCCGAGGGCACCGAGGAGGCGCTGGTGGCGTGGCTGCGCGAGCAGCTCCTCCACGGCAAGGCGCCCAGCGACTCGGAGATGCTGGATGTCCCCTTCCAGCGCGTGAGCTCCTTCCCGGCCATCGAGTCGAACACGGTGCTGGGGCACGCGGTGCTCTTCTACTCGGACGCGCGCGCCACGGACGGCGGCGCCGAGGCCGCCAGCTACCTGGTGCGCAACTGGGCGCTGGCCCTGCGCAACCTGGACCGCTTCGCGGCGGTGGAGGACCTGGCGTACGTCGACGACCTGACGCGCCTGTTCAACACGCGCTACCTGCACCTGGTGCTGGACCGCGAGGTCCAGGCGTCCATCCAGACGCAGCGCCCCTTCAGCCTGCTGTTCCTGGACCTGGACCACTTCAAGTCCATCAACGACAACCACGGCCACCTGGTCGGCTCCAAGCTCCTGGTGGAGACCGCGCGCGTGGTGAAGGGCTGCGTGAGAGACCACGACGTGGTGGCGCGCTACGGCGGCGACGAGTACGTGGTGCTCCTGCGCAACACCGACTCGGGCGGCGCGCTCAAGGTGGCCGAGCGCATCCGGCGCACCATGGAGACGCACCAGTTCCTCGCGCGCGAGGGCCTGTCGCTCAAGCTGTCCACGTGTATCGGCGTCGCGAGCTTCCCGGAGCACGCACGGGACAAGGCCACGCTGCTGGATTTGTCGGACCGGGCGATGTACCGCGGCAAGCGCGGCACCCGGAACGTGGTCTACATGGCCGCGCAGGACCTGGAGGCCCCCCCGGCCGAGCGGCGCCAGGGGAGCAACGGCACCTGAGCGGCACCAGAGCTTCAGGGCCGCATGTTCCCCACGGTGAGGCGCTTGACGATGCTGGGCTCGGGGGCCTCGGCGCCGCCCTTGCCATCCTTGCCCACCGCCTCCACGGACTCATGCGGGGCACCGGAGATGATGAGCTTGAACTTCTCCACGGCCTCCTGGGCGTGCTGGGCCTGCTCCGGATCCAACCGGGCGATGAGCTGCCAGAAGAGGGCGGCGTGCTCGCGCTCCTCGTCCATGACGTGACGGAGGACGGCCTTGGCCTCCTCGTTGTCGGTGGCGTCGATGTGGGCGGCGTAGAGGTTGATGGCGTCCAGCTCCGCCTCGATGTTGAGCCGGATGGAGCGCGCCAGCTCGGAGTCGGTCATCTTCCGGGGCACGAGCGAATGGAACGGGTCGGTCTGCGGCATTGAGGCCCTCCGAGGCCTGGCGGCGGCGTCCAGTCCAGGGGAGGCTGGGGCCGCGAGGCGAACGCTCGGAGCATCCGCGTCCCCGGGGAGTCGGTCAACGGAATCCCTCCTGGTGCGTTGCGTGGAGCCGCCCGCCTCCGTCATGCTCCTCACATGGAGATACCCGCGCCGCTCGCCCAACTGCTCCAGGCCCTGGATGCGGGGGACCTGCCAGCCGCGCGCGCGGCCGCGGCGGCCTTCCAGCGCTCGGGACTCCACTCCACCCAGCTCGCCGCCGAGGTGCTGCACGAGCTGCGGCAGCCGCTGCTCGGCGTGAAGGCGTATGCCCAGCTGCTCGCCGAGGACCGTGGCCCCACGGGCCCCTTGCGGCTGCTCATGTCGCAGGTGGAGCGGATGGAGCAGATCGTCTCCGACTACATCCGCCTGGCGAGCGAGCGGCCCGCGCCGCAGCAGCGTCTGTCGCTGGCCGCGCCCATCTGGGCCGCCGCGAGGCTCTTCAGCGTCAACCCGGACTCGGCGCGAATCTCGCTGGAGGTCGAGGCGCCCGAGGACATCTTCGCGCAGGGCAACGCGCGGCTCATCGAGCAGCTCACGCTGAACCTGCTCAACAACGCGCGCGACGCAATGTCGGGGCGCGGGCGGGTGAAGGTGGTGCTCACGCGCGAGGGCTCGGCGCCGGTGCTGTACGTGGCGGACTGGGGTCCGGGCATCCCCGACGAGCTCAAGGAGCGCATCTTCGAGCCGTACGTCACCGCCAGCAAGCGGGGCACGGGGCTGGGGTTGTCGGTGTGTCGGCGCATCGCGCAGGAGCACCACGCGCGCATCGACCTGGCGCCGCAGGGCGCGATTCGGGACGTGCCGCCGCCAGCGACGGTGTTCCGGGTGCTCTTCCCCGCCACCGAGGCCGCGCCCGGGCGGCGAAAGCGACTGCTGGTGGTGGATGACGAGACCATCATCCGCATGGTGTTCCGCGACCTGATGAGCAAGGAGTGCGAGGTCATCGAGGCCGCGAGCGGAGAGGAGGCGCTGGACCTGCTGCGCGAGGCGCCGGTGGACCTCATCGTCACGGACAAGAACCTGCCGGGCCTGTCGGGGCTGGAGCTGGCGCAGCAGGCGCGGCGGCTGTCCGCGACGTCGCGGGTGATTTTGATGACGGGCTATCCGTCGCTGGTGACGACGCAACAGGCGCTGGAGCTGGGCGTGGTGGACTACCTGCTCAAGCCCTTCGACGACATCCGCGAGGTGCGCAACCTGCTGCGCGCGACGCTCGCGGCGCCGCCGGCCCAGCCTGGCGCGGCGACGCAGGTGAAGCGGGTGGACGTGCTCGAGGACAACCCCACCACGGCGGAGCAGATCGCCGAGGCGCTGGAGCTGGTGGGGCTGGAGGCGCGCATCCTCCCGACGTCGGAGCTCATCGCGTTGGAGCAGCCCGCGGGCGTGGTGGTGAGCTGGGACTTCTCGCCGGCGTATGGGCGCAAGGCGCTGGAGCTGGGCAAGGCGCTGGCGCAGGGCGCGCCCTTCGTGGTCCTCGCCGAGCACCTGACGATGGAGACGGCGCTGGAGTCGCTGCGCGCGGGGGCGGCGGCGTGCCTGCCGAAGTTGTTGTCCGACACCACGGCGCTCAGCCGTGAGCTGAGCCGCGCGTTCAAGAAAGGCGTCCCATGAGACTCGCGCTCCTGTCCGTC
Organism: Myxococcus sp. MH1; assembly: GCF_059738865.1. Lineage (NCBI taxonomy): Bacteria > Pseudomonadati > Myxococcota > Myxococcia > Myxococcales > Myxococcaceae > Myxococcus > Myxococcus sp. MH1. The sequence continues at coordinate 6,872,764 of NZ_AP026947.1, forward strand.
CTGTTGCTGGGTGTGGCGTGTTCCTCGGACAAGCCCCCGGTGCAGGGCGAACCGGACGCGAGCGGGCCCGTGGACTCGGGCTCGGATGCGGGAAGCGATGCGGGTTCCGACGACGATGGTGGAACGGGCGCCGATGACGGCGGCTCGACGGGAGACGGCGGCACCGGCTCGCCGGATGCGGGCTCTGGCGAGGAGGACGCGGGGAGCTGCGAGCCCCCTGCCTCGGTGCGCGAATCCCTGCTCGTCCCCGGGCTGAACAATCCGCGCAGGCTCGCGGTGGACGCGACCGACATCTACATCTCCGAGTCGCACTCGCTGCGTCCGAGCCAGACCGAGGGCAACGGGCAGATCCTCCGGGTCCCCAGGTCGGGAGGCGATGTGGCGACGGTGGCGAAGGGCTTCATTGCCCCCAACGCCATCGCCGTCAACGCGCAGTTCCTCTTCGTGTTGGACCAGACGGGACTGTGGCGCGTGGACAAGGCCACGGGCGCGCGCGGCACGGTGCCCATCGATGCCTCGGTGCCGGATGTCATCTCCAGCGGGACGGACGTCCTCCTCGGACGGTTGGCCGGGCGTGACTACGTCGTGGTGGCGACGGGAGCACGGCGGCTCGTGCGGGTGGACGCGACGGGGAGCGCCTCCTCGTCACTGGTGCTCTACGAGGGCCCCGCCGGCACCCAGGTCCGTGGTGCGCGCATCGACGGCACGGACGTGTGGTTCCTCGTGACGGGGAACACGGAGCCGGGTCTCTACCGCGTCCCGTTGGACCTGGAGACTCCAGCAGAGCGCGTGAATGCGAGCATCTCCTCGGGCACTTCGCTGGAGCTGACGCCCTCGCGCTTCCTCATCACCGAGGGAGGCGGCGGCACGGGCCGTGTCCTCGCGCTGCCGAGAGCCGGTGGCGAGGCACGCGTGCTCGCGGACGGGCTGCAGGGTCCCCTCTTCCCCGTCGAGCTGCACGGCGCCGTGTACTTCAAGGAGTCCGTGGCCGGTGACGCGGACTTCCTGCGCCGGGTGCGCGGATGCCCGGCGAACACCACGGATTCCGTGGGCCCCGTGGGCACGGGCCCCGGTGGACTCATCGTGGACGGAGACACGCTGCTCTTCACCTCACAGGAGAGCGGCACCGGGGGCGCGGTCGGCCGGGTGCCCTGACACGTCCAGGCCTCGCGTCGCTCCCAGCCGCCGCCGAGGCCCGGCGGACCACGAGCCCTGACGCGCGTCGGCCCCGCCCTCATCGTGAGCCCGTGGGCACCTGGACGCACGTCCCCTGCCCCACCCAAAGACAACGGCCCCGGTGCCTCACACGAGGCAACCGGGGCCGAGGCCGGCTCACCCACCGCCCCCCCGAGCGTGGAGCCCGGGGCGCGGAGCGTGGCTCAGTACTCCATGTCGTCGCCGCCGTAGTCCGGCATGCCGCCGCCAGCGCCGCCGCCCTTGGACTTGCCCTTCGGACGCTCGGCCACCATGGCCTCGGTGGTCAAGAGCAGCGAGGCGACGGAGGCGGCGTTCTGCAGCGCGGTGCGCTCCACCTTCGTCGGGTCGATGACGCCGGCCTTCTCCAGGTCCTCGTAGGTGTCCGTGCGGGCGTTGTAGCCGAACGCGCCCTTGCCCTCGCGCACCTTGTTGATGACCACGGCGCCCTCGACGCCCGCGTTGCTGGCGATCTTCCGCAGCGGCTCCTGGAGCGCGCGGCGGATGATCTCCACGCCGAAGTTCTGCTCACCGCCCGGCTTGAGCGCCTCCAGCGCCGCCAGCGTGCGCAGGTACGCCACGCCGCCGCCCGGGACGATGCCCTCCTCGACGGCCGCGCGGGTCGCGTGCAGCGCGTCCTCGACGCGGGCCTTCTTCTCCTTCATCTCCACTTCGGTCGCCGCGCCGACGTTGATGACGGCCACGCCGCCCACCAGCTTCGCCAGGCGCTCCTGGAGCTTCTCGCGGTCGTAGTCGCTCGTCACGGCCTCGATCTGCCCGCGGATGAGCTTGATGCGACCCTCGATCTCCTCCTTCTTGCCGTTGCCGTCGACGATGGTGGTGTTGTCCTTGTCCACCGTGATGCGCTTGGCGCGGCCCAGCTCGGCGAGCGTCAGCTTCTCGTACGTGTGACCCAGCTCCTCGCTCACCACCATGCCGCCCGTCAGCGTGGCGATGTCCTTGAGCATCTCCTTGCGACGGTCACCGAAGCCCGGCGCCTTCACCGCCGCCACGTTCAGCACGCCGCGGATCTTGTTGACGACGAGCGTGGCCAGCGCCTCGCCCTCGATGTCGTCCGCGATGATGAGCAGGGGCTTCCCGGAGCGCGCGACCTGCTCGAGGATGGGAATCATGTCCTGCATCGAGGAGATCTTCTTCTCGCTGATGAGGATGTAGGGGTCGTCGACCACGACCTCCATGCGCTCGCGGTTCGTCACGAAGTACGGCGAGACGTAGCCGCGGTCGAACTGCATGCCCTCCACGACGTCGAGCGTCGTCTCGAGGCCCTTGGCCTCCTCGACGGTGATGACGCCCTCCTTGCCCACCTTCTCCATCGCGTCCGCGATGATGGTGCCGATGGTCTCATCCCCGTTCGCGGAGATGGTGCCCACCTGGGCAATGGCCTTCTTGTCGGACGTGGGCTTGGAGATCTTCTTGAGCTCCTCCACCACCACCTCGACGGCCTTGTCGATGCCGCGCTTGAGGTCCATCGGGCTGTGGCCCGCGGCCACCAGCTTCAGGCCCTCCTCGTAGATGGCGCGCGCGAGCACCGTCGCCGTCGTCGTGCCGTCGCCCGCCTTGTCGGAGGTCTTCGACGCGACCTCCTTCACCATCTGCGCGCCCATGTTCTCGAACTTGTTCTCGAGATCGATCTCCTTGGCGACGGTGACGCCGTCCTTGGTGACCGTGGGCGAGCCGAAGCTCTTCTCGATGACCACGTTGCGGCCCTTGGGACCCAGCGTCACCGCGACCGCATCCGCCAGCGTACGAACGCCGCGCAGGATGGCCTCACGGGCGGACTGGTGGAAGAAAATCTCCTTCGCTGCCATCGCAACCTCCTGAAGTTACTTGGAATTTTTGTGGGTACAACGCAGGCCGTTAGCACTCGGCCCTGGCGAGCGCCAACATAAGGGGCGGGGCAACGATGTCAACCGAGAAGGGCGGACGTGTGGGCGAGCGGACGGCCCGCCGCGTCCTGGGGACAGGGGCGGCCGGGACTACTCGGCGAAGCGCACCAGGGTCAGGAGCTGACCCATGTCCAGGGGCTTGTTGAGGGTGAGGGCCACGCCCTTGCGCAGCCCCTTCTCGGTGACGTTGCCGTCGGTGCTGGCCGTCATCAGGAGCACCGGGATGGCCTGGAACCGGGGGTCGGCCTTGAGCATCTCCGTGAAGGCGATGCCGTCCAGGTGGGGCATGATGTAGTCCGTGATGACCATGCCCACCTCGTTGCGCTCCATGATGTCGAGCGCCTGGAGGGCGTCGGACGCCGAGTACACGGTGTACCCATGCATCTCCAGGAAGCGAGAGAGCAAGGTGCACAGCTCGAGATCGTCGTCGACGACAAGGATGTTCACAGGACGGAATGCCGCACCAACAGGGCGCTGAACCGTAACAGCCGCCCCTGTCGTTGACAACGCACAGCGGGCCTTCTTATGAGCCGGGCCATGGAGAAGCGGACCGGGAAGGCATCGGGGTCGGGGGACCCGAGGGTGCGGTTGGAGGCGGTGGCGGACGCCTTCGAGGCGGGCGATTTCGAGGGCGCCCTGGGACAGGTGGAGGGTCTGCTTTCGGACGCGCCGGAGCTGCCGGAGGCCCTGCACTACCGGGCCGCGGCCCTCACGGAGCTGGGGCGCCTGGAGGACGCCGGCCGCGCCTTCGGACTAGCGCTGAAGGCCGCCCCCGAGGACCTGGAAATCCTGCTGGGCGCCGCGGACTGCCTGGTGTGCCGGGCGGGTGAGGACCGCGAGGCGGTGGAGGAGGGCCTGGAGCTGTGCGCGCGGGGCAAGCGCCTGGCGCAGCGCGAGCAGGACGTGGAGATGCTCTACGAGTTCCTGCTCCTGGAGGGCATGGGGCTCAACCAGATGGGCGAGTGCGAGCAGGCCCTGGTGAGCCTGGACGCGGCGCTCGGGCACATGCCGCGCTCGGTGGACGCGAGGCTGGAGCGGGGCATCGCCCTGTTCGAGCTGTGCCGCTTCGACGACGCGCGCGGCGCCTTCGAGGCGGTGCTCAAGGACATGCCGGACGAGCCGTGGGCGCACCACTACCTGGGGCTGATGGCGGAGCGGCGCGGGGACGAGAAGGAGGCGAAGAGGCGCTTCGCGCGGGCGCAGGCGCTGGTGCCCGAGGAGTTCCCTCCCCCGGTGGCGCTGGGCGAGGCGGAGTTCGACCGCGCGGTGGAGGACGCGGTGAAGGCGCTGCCCCAGCACGCCAAGCAGTACCTGGACAACGTCACCATCGCGGTGGAGGACATCCCGTCGGACGAGGACCTGTTGGGGCAGGACCCTCCCCTGTCACCGAGCATCCTCGGCGTGTTCCGTGGGACGCCCGTGGGCGAGCGCAGCGTGACGAGCGCGTATGACCACCTCACCGCGTCCATCGTGCTCTACCAGAAGAACCTGGAGCGCTTCGCGAAGACGCGCGAGGAGCTCATCGAGCAGATTGGAATCACGGTGATGCACGAGGTCGGTCACCTCATGGGGTTGGACGAGGACGACCTGTGGCAACGGGGGCTGGACTGACGGTGGCCGTGCGCGGCGCCTTCATGGCGGCGAGCGTCTGGCGGATGCCCTCTGCGTAGGGCGTCTTGGGGACATCCCCGAGCAGGTGGCGCAGCTCCGAGTCGTCCATGAGCACGGGGGTGGTGAGCAGGTAGTGCATCTCCACCAGCTCGCGCATGAACGGGTCGAACAGGCCGATGAAGCGCAGCATCCCCTTCCCCATCGTGAGGACCTTGGCGGGGCGGCCGAGCTGTCGGTACGTCTCTTCGATCATCTGTCGCTGGGTGGTGGCGCCGGCGCCGGCGAGGTTCCAGGAGCGGCCGTAGGCGCGGGGCTCGTCCATGAGTTTGAGGACGATGGGGCCCACGTCGGGGACGAAGATGAACTCGTGGGGCCGGTCGATGGGGCCGATGAGCTGGGCGCGCTTGCCGGCGAGGGCGGCGACGAAGGCGCGGTGGAGGAAGCTACGCTCGACGTGGGGGCCGTAGAAGTCGGGCAGGCGGAGGATGGTGGCCTGGATGCAGCCGGCGGCGTGCTCGGCGAGGAGGAGGTCCTCCTGTTCCTTGCGCATGCGGCCCTTGAAGGAGTTGGGCTCGCGCGGGTGGTCGTCGCGCACGGGCGCGGTGCGAGGCAGGCCGTAGGGATAGACGGTGCCGATGAGGACCACGTGCTTGACGCCCTCGGCGATGGCGCCGTCGAGCGTCTTTCGCATGACCTGCGGATGCAGGTGGAACTGCCAGTAATTGACGCCCACCATGTAGATGAGGGTGTCCACGCCCCGGGCGGCGTCCCTGACGGAGACCGGGTCATCCGGGTTCCACGTGACGACCTCGGCGAGCGGGTCCGCACCGAACTCAGCTTCGAGTGAGCCCCTGGAGCGGCCGACCACCCGGTAGGGCCGTCCGGCGGCCTTCAACGCGTTGGCCACGCTCTGACCGATGACTCCGGACGCTCCGAACAACGCCACCTTGCCTGCCATGTCGGACCCCTTTGTGCGAACAGCGAAGATTTTGTGAACACCGTTCACTGAACGCCGTTCATTTAATGGTGGTCGTTCGGGAGGTCAAGTCCTAGGGTGGTGGGTATGGGGATTTCGGAGCGGAAGGAGCGCCAGCGGGCGGAGTTGCGGGAGCACATCCTGCGGATGGCGCGAGAGATGGTGGTGAAGGAGGGGTTCGCGGCGCTGTCGATGCGCAAGCTGGCGGACGCGGTGGAGTACGCGCCGGCGACGCTGTACCTGCACTTCGAGAACCGGGAGGCGATTGCCCGGGAGCTGTGCATCCGGGGGTTCGAGGAGTTCCTGGCCAGGTTGGAGCCCGCGGCGGCGGAGCCCGAGCCGTTGGCGAGGCTGAAGGTGATGGCCGCGGCCTATGTGGCGTTCGGATTGGAGCATCCGGAGACCTACCGGCTCATCTTCATGGAAGACCCCAGGCTGTCGGCGGAACTGTTCCAGGGCACGCCGGACGGAGCGGGGCCGCGCTCATTTGGCTTGTTGGCGAGTGTGTTCGTGGACCTGCAGGCCGCTGGGAGACTGGCCCCGGAGGCCCAGCCCGCGAGGCTCGCGGAGATGCTGTGGGCGGGGCTGCACGGGATTGTGAGCCTCAAGCTGACGTGCGCCGCGTTCAAGGAGACGACGGCGGAGATGCTGCGGGACACGCTGTTGGAGACGATTGTGCACGGACTGCCGGGGCTGAAGCCGGCGCGGGGCGCACGGACGCGTTGACGGGTGCGGGGGTGGCCGGCACTAATCGGAGACGGTAGGGCCTCCGGACCTGGTGGCCGGCCCGGTCTTCAAAACCGGTGAGGGGCCGTGAGAGCGGTCCCTGGTGAGTTCGATTCTCATGCCCTACCGCCACCCTTTCCCTCTGAAATCAGGCGGTTGCGGCCGGTCCTCGGTAAGGACTGAATCGTTCGGGCGGGTGCGCAGGCGTTCAGTCGGTTACGTCCCTTTTACGTCCCTATGGCGTCCCACAGCAGCGTTCGATCGTGACGTCGCCTCAATCCACCTCAATGTCGAAGCGGCAAGAACACTGATGGCGTCAGTGCGCGATGCCTGCACGTCGGTCTGCGCACTTGCCATCTTAGTGTACCCATGACACCATCTCACCTAGGCGCATGAAGGAGCTCCCATGATGACGATGCACCCAGTAGAGCCCCGCATCACTGACTTCGTACACGCGAAGCGCGCGTACCGAGGAATGAGCGACCAACGAGCGCCATGGTCACCACTCGAGCCTCTCTTCGCTTCGGTTGCCGACTGGGAGCGCCGGGCTCTATCGCTGCACAGCATCCAGCTCGTCTACGAGCACGTTCTCGCTCCCCTACTCAAGCAACCGCAAAAGCACGCCGTTTCGTTCTCCTGCTCACCGCGTGTCGCACGGTGCTACGCGCTGTCCAGCGAAGACCGGCTGTACTCGAAAGAGCAGGGTTTTGTCGGCATCTTCCCACTAGCACCAGTGCGCACGGCCCATAGGCTCAGCGGTGGGCCGGAGTTCCTGTACATCTGCGCCGACGATACCGTTTGGCTAGATCCACGCAGTCTGCCCCCTTCGACCCCGCACTACCTCGCAGCGCCCGCTGCATTCGAGTGCGCCCGCGACAGCTCGCGCGTGGACGACGAGTTACTGCTCGTGTTCGGAACCATCACGGCATCAAAACTCTCCCTGGTGAAGCGCGTGCCCGCGTCCACCAAGCAGCATACGCCATGGCAGCGCACGGTCGTCACCATGGCACCCCACCTGGGGCTATCAGTGCCGCAGCCCCCTACTTTCACAGAATTGATTCATCACAGCGACACGGAACGCGAGGCAGCAGCACTCGCATCAGTACTGGGCGGGTAGCTTTGGTTGATGCTCGATTCTCATGGTGGTGAGCTTCGCCCTCTATGAGGAACTTCCCCTTCGGTCAGTTCCCCCTGCCGTGCCAGTGCCCCTGATTACGAATCGGGGCTGGGCACAAGCTGCCTGGGGCTCTTCCCTCTGAAAATGGCCTGCGCTGGCCGCTTCTGGCACGTCCCGAGTGGGGGAAAAGTGGGGGAAGAATCTGCCGTGGGTATCCCACTCCACCACACCTTGCGTCGAAGCTCCTGAAGCTCGTCCTGCAACTCTCCATCCTGCTGATGGTCTTCGGGCTCGTCGATGTGCTCCCAGCCTTCGCGCCGCAGATGGCGGGGAGTCCCTCGTGCGCAGCGCCGTCGGCCAGTTCCTCGGGATCATGGCCGCCAGCGAACACACAGAGGGCGAGTTGCCTGCTGCACGCCGTTCGGCTCGCTCATCTACCTACTGCGGCACCCGAAGGACGACGCCGTGCTCCAAGGAACGGGTACGGGTCCACGTGGTCGAGGCCCTAAAGCGCTGGGAGCCGCGGATCCAAGGTCACCTCAGTGCGGCTCACCCACGAACGCCTCGATGGCGAGAACCTCCTCGTCATCCGCCTCCGCTACGGCGTAATCTCGGCGAACACGCCCGGGAACAACGTCGTCCTCGCTGGGGTCGAACAGCAGGTGATCGTGTAGGCTCGGTGGCAGAGGGGAAGGACCTTGCGTGGCTGAGTCGACGAAAATCGAAGAACTCGCAGCTCGAGCCATCGACGAAGGGTGGAACTGGGAAGCTGTAGGCAGGCGCATAGATCTAGCGATAGATGCGCTCCTCGCCTCGGCTCTAGAAGAGGTTGCGTCCTCGCTGTCCGCCGCTGATCGAACTAAGTTCTCGGGATTCGTTTCCATCGTCGAACGGCCAGGGGAACCAGAAGACACAGCCTTGGCCAGGGCGAAGCTCGCGCATCTGCTCGACGTGACGATGGAGCGCCTGAGCCTGACTCGCGCAATCGCGCAACGGATGGTGGACGCTCCGCCTTTCGACGCCTTCCCAGAGCTGCGTGGGCAGCTCGATAGCGATGATCTCCTGCCCGCGGCGACGTTCAAGCCCTTGCCTGACGCCTTCGAATACCGGGGCCACGCGTTCTCATTCAGCCCGTTCACGCCTTTCCTGCTTCGACGGAAGCTGACCTCGTTCGCTGCGCAACCAGGCGTAGAGCTGCGCTGGAGGCCCGCAGGAACGCCTCCGGTTCCGCAGGCCGAGTATCAGCAGCGTCTGGAAGAGGCGATTGAATTCGGGCTGTCATTCAAGGATGAGCTCGTCCTCAAGCGGCTCTGGTCGAAGCACCTCCCCACAGTCCTGCGCCGGGAGGCGCCTGTGAATGAAGTTGAGTCCGCATGGGACCGGCTCAATCCACTCGACCGCTTGGAGGTCTTGCGCACCGAGCGCGACGATCGAGTCTCTTTCCTGTTCGAGGAACTCCTCCCGCTCTCGGAGAGAGACATCGATTTGGGGTTCGTCTCGACGCGGATCTTCCATTGCGACTCGATCATCGGAACGGGCAGGTTCGAGCACGTCGATGCAAGCCACCTCGTCTATGACGTAGACACGTATGAGCAGCGTCTCGCGAGCCCGATGAAGGACAAGATCAAGGCACAGGCCCATATCAAGCTCTTCTGGCTAGGCTCCTGCTCCATCGCTGGGTGGAAGGATCTGCTCGCCACGACCTATCCCAGGAACGAACTGGTGGCCGAGTACCTGACTGGCGTGCGCTCCCTCCGTCCGATCTCCAGGTAACCAATCTCCTGACCAACCTTGCCGCCCTATACGGAGCATCCCGCAGGGCTCGGCTTGTGTCCCCAGCAGGTGCAGAGGAGGCGAGCCCTGTGCCTGAGGCAGCAGGGTGAGCGGAGCCGAAAAAGGAGCGTGCCTCATGATTGTGCCTACTTGCGCATGCAAGCGGGCCGTTGCGCACCACCGTCTCAGAGACGGTGTTCGCCCTTCCCTATTTCATGGGTCCTCAGAACGTTTCCTCCTGGGTCGACATCAGCGGCCAACGTAGCCCAGCTCGGCCCCCATTCAGCCAAGGCCTGGGCGAGCCCTCTCCGGGACTGCGCTCGATAGGCATCGAGGGAGCGCAGTGGATCGTCCTCGCTAGGCTTGCTCTCGTGAGCTTGCCCCGGCTTCGTGGACAGCGTGGTTATGCTGCCTGCGCCACCAGCAAGTCGTCCCGCTCATACTCCACCGGGCTCACGTAGCCCAGCGAGGAGTGGCGGCGCTGCCGGTTGTAGAAGACCTCAATGTACTCGAAGAGCGCGGAGCGGGCCTGCTCGCGCGTCGCGAAGTCCGCGTCGTGGACCAGTTCCATCTTCAAGGTGCTGAAGAAGCTCTCGGCCACGGCGTTGTCCCAGCAGTTCCCCTTGCGGCTCATGCTGCACTCGATGCCACGCAAAGCCAGGGCTCGCTGGTAGTCCTCGCTAGCGTACTGGCTGCCCCTGTCCGAGTGGTGCAGCAGCCCTCGCGGAGGCTGGCGGCCTTTGAGCGCCATGTCGAGCGCGCCCAATACCAGGTGGCGGTCGATGAACTCGCTCATGGCCCAGCCGACGACCCGCCGCGAGAAGAGGTCGAGCACCACGGCCAGGTAGAGCCAGCCTTGCCTCGTCCAGACGTAGGTGATGTCTGTCACCCAGGTGCAGTTGGGCTGGTCGGGGGAGAATTTTCGCGCGAGCACGTTGGGCGCAACCGGCTGGCTGTGACGTGAGTCTGTGGTTCGCACGAAGCGACGCTTCTTGCGCGCCGCCAAGCCCTGCTGGCCCATGAGGCGCGCGACGCGCTTGCGGCTGACGCGCCGGCCTCCGGCGCGCAGTTCCGCGTGCACTCGCGGGCTGCCGTAAGTGCCGCGACTCTTCTGGTGCACGGCCGCCACCTCCACGGCCAGAGCTCGGTCTGCCGTCTTCCGCGCGGACTCTGGTCGGCTCTGCCATGCGTAGTAGCCCGAGCGGGCCACGTCCAACTGCCGACACATCAGCTCGACGGGGAAGTGGGCCTTCTGCGCTTCGATGAACTCGAACTTCACTTCGAGCCCTCCTTCGCGAAGAAGGCTGCTGCTTTTTTTCTACACCGGCAAATATGGCCTGAGCCCCAGGTGTTGTCCTTCTGAAGGGGGATACCACCATGGCTCGAACGACTGCTCGCCCTGTTGCCACCCGTGAGGTGAGGGTCGACAGCGAGCGGCGGCGCTGCGAGGCGTGCGGCGCGCGGACGCGTGCGGACTGGCGCTCCCGCCGCTGCGTGACGACGCTCACCGGCTGCGTGGGATTGTCGGTGCAGGTGCGGGTGTGCCACCGAGAGGGGTGCCTGCTGGAGGGCGTGTCGTTGCGGGCCGAGGGGGAGGGGCGCTGGGTGCTGCCCGAGCACGAGTTCGGCCTGGACGTGCTGGCCTTCATCGGGGCGCAGCGCTACCGGGAGCACCGCAGCGTGCCGGAAATCCACGCCCTGTTACGACACAAGGGCGTCGCCGTCTCCGCGCGCACCTGCACCAACCTGCTCGACCGCTACGACGAGCTCATCAGCCTCACGTTGCTCGACTCCGGGCGGCTGCAAGCGGCGCTCAAACGCCAGGGGCGGGCAGTGCTTGCCATTGATGGGCTTGCTCCGGACGTGGGGCACGAGGTGCTCTGGGTGGTGCGCGAGTGCCTGTCGGGGCAGGTGCTGCTGGCGCGGCCCCTGCTGTCCGGAGGCGAGCAGGAACTGGTACCGCTCCTCGAAGAAGTGAAGCGCACGCTGGGGCGGGTGCCCATCGTCGGCGTGGTGTCCGATGGGCAGCGGAGCATCCGAAACGCCTTGGCCCACGCATTGCCACAGGTGCCGCACCAACTCTGCCACTTCCACTACCTGCGTGAAGCGGCGCGTCCCCTCTACGAGGCGGACCGGCACGCGAAGAAGGAATTGAAGAAGCGGGTGCGCGAGGTGAGGAAGGTCGAACGGACCGTGGAAGGCCGTCAGGATGCGGGCGCTCGCGCCACGCAAGCCTATGCGGCGGCCGTCCGCAGCGCCCTCACCGACGACCACCGCCCACCCCTCAAACCTTCCGGACTGCTACTGCGCCGACGTCTGGGCGCCATTGAGAAGAGCCTGGAGCGGGTGTCAAAAGGGGGGCCTGCCCACCAGAATTGAGCCGCCTGCACGCGGTGCTGCGCAACGCACTCAGGGCCACTGCCGCGAGTTGGCCCGCCCTTGCGCGGGCCTACCGGTGGGTGGAACGCACTGCAGCCATCCTCAAGAACGAGCCTGGCCTGGACGCCGCAGGAGTGCGACGCCGGCTCGCCGCGCTGCTGGCCGCCATGGTGCTCTGGACACGCCGACGTCATCAGGGCGTCCTGCGTCAGGCACTCGCCCACTTCCTGCTCGAAACGCGTCGCTACTGGAAGGGCCTCTTCCACTGCTACGACGTGCCGGAGCTGCCGCGCACCGACAATGACCTGGAACACCTCTTCGGCACTTGTCGCTACCACGAGCGGCGAGCCTCGGGCCGGGTGCGCGGGAGCGCCGGCCTCGTCGTGCGCGGTGGGGTCCGGCTGCCCGCCATCGCTGCAGCCCAACTGCTCCCAGCGCTCGACGGCACCCACCTGGCACCGGGAGACCTCGACGCCTGGCGGACGCTGCGCGCTCAGTTGGAACAGCGGCGCGTCCCTCGCGTCATGGGCCGGCGCTTCCGCGCAGACCCGGACAGCTACCTCCGAGGCATCGAAGAGGAGCTCAGGCCATATTTGCCGGTGTAGTTTTTTTAGGAAGTCGCGCTCCATCTGCAGCTGGCGGTTCTCCTTGCTCAGCCTCGCCAGTTCCTCGCGCTCGGCTGTCGTCAGTGCTCCGGGCTTGCCCTGGCCCCGGTCCGTCCGGGCCCGCTCCACCCAGGTGCGTAGAGCCGTCTCGGTGAGGTCCAGGTCTCGTGCCACCTGGCCCACTGTCTTGCCCTCCTCCAGCACCAGCCGGACAGCCTCCGCCTTGAACTCGGAGGTGAAGCTGCGGCGCTTCCTTCTCTGCTTCGTATCCGTGGACATCCCTGAACCCCTTCATCACATCTCGGGTGTCCACGGAACTGGGGCAGACTCACTACCTGCGAATGCTCTGGGCAACAGCTAAGCCCTTGGGGCTTCTTCGTCAAGGTCGGGTGCCTCGGGACGTGTGAGTGGATTGGGGATTCAGCAATGAGACGATCTGCTCCGAGGCAAATGCGGCAGAAGGGCCATGGCCCCTCGCGCCGTACCTCGATGGAGAGGCAAGCGGTGAACGTGAAGCTGGGAACAATGTTGAAGTGGGTGTTCGGTGTGGGGCTCGCGGCCTTTGGGGGCGGCGTCTACCTGGCCTGGACGAAACAGAAGGAGGCTCGGGAGCGGCTCCAGGCCGAGGTGCAGCGGCAGAACCAGCAGCGGTTGCAGGCCGAGAACCAGGCTGCGGCGGAGGCCCGTCAGGCGCAGCAGGCGCAGCGTCAGGCGGAAGCCGCTCGTCAGCAGGCAGAGGCGGCACGCGAACGTGAGCAGGCGATGCGCAAGCGTGCGGAGCAGGCGGAGGCGGAGGTGACGAAGCAGAAGAAGCAGGCCGAGCTCGCCGCCGCGGAGGCTGCCAAGTTGCAGCAGAAGCTCACGGTCGCAGAGGCTGCCCGCACGGCTTCCCCCGAGAAGCCCTCCGAGGACACCGGTAAGCCGGTGGCCTCAGCTTGATCAGGATGGCCCTTCTCCTCTTCCTGGAGGAGGGCCGTCCACTTCGCGAAGTAACATAGGCTCCACGGGTGAGAGCGCGCCCTCCTGGCGTTGCTCAAGTGCCGGGCGCCCGCGCTCGGCCCGCAACCTGCGCCGCCGCGTCCACGGGCCGGCCTCTACGCCCTGGTGACCACCTGCGAGGCCAACGGCGTCAACCCCGAGCAGTACTTGGCCGACGTGCTGCGGCGCGTGCAGACTCACCCCTACTCACGTATCGACGAACTGCTGCCCCACGAGTGGAAACACCGTCGCGCCGCCGACTCCTCCTGAACACCGCCGCTGAGGTCCATCACGCCTGCCCGCTCACGCCTGAGCTCGAGACCACCGTCGAGCACTGTACTCGTCCGTCTTCAAGCGGTCCGGCACAGCGTCCACCGGACGGATACGCCGGAGGGCGCCTCCGTCCAGCGGGGGTAGAGCCGAAGCCGGAAGAGACGAGCCCGCCGCCAATGGCAGCGGCAAGCCCGGAGCCGAAGAAGCGTATCCGCCCGACGAGCACCCAGCCCTCCCGAGAATAGGAAAGTCCCCAAGTCTCAGCGACTTGGAGGTTTCTTTGGAGTGCCCAGGGCAGGATTCGAACCCGACACGGGAGGATGGAAAACCCCAAGCAGGACGCGCCGTTACCCATCATCCCCTTGATTTTACTCGGGTTCGCCATCCCGCCCCGTCCCACCCTGTCCCACCTGGTTCCGCCTGATTCCGCGCCGGAGGGTCACATACGGGGCACATGCGACCCACCAGGGTAGATCCGCTCACGGACGCGAGCGCCCAGAGTTCCCCGGCTTCCTAGGGCTCACGAGAAACTCTTGGGAGGTGCTAACGGTAGCGTGTGCTCTGGCTAGGTGTGGCTGAGGAGAGTCAGGTGGAAGAGCGCGGGTTGGACGTACCGGCAGAAGAAGCCGGAAAGGACGGTGTTGACCGATGCAGTGAGGGATAACCTCGCCACGCTGTGGGTGGAGGCGCTAGGTGGGGCGTAGCCTGCTCTAGTACGTGGAGTGGGACTTTGCCAACTACCCGAAACCCTCTGACGGCTGTTTCGGCTGGTATATACCTGCGAGCCGAGGAGACTCCAATGCCTGTTACGAGGAAGTGTGCGACGCGAGCTATCATCATCTCAGACCTTCATCTTGGTGGCTCTCCTCCGTACATGATGTCTCGACCCGATCGGCTTGCCACCTTCCTCGGAGGTTTGCCCGCCTCGCTCCTCAATGACGAGACACTTGAGGTAGTAGTTGCTGGCGACTTTGTTGATTTCCTGGCTATTCCCGAGCAAGCAAGTTGGACACCCGATCCATACACGGCGAGAGACAAACTCGTGCGCACAATGACTGGCAGTTCTGTTTTCGCTCCAGTCTTCGCGGCGCTTGCCCACCTTGTCGACACTGGCCATCGCGTTACCATCCTCGTCGGTAATCACGATGTAGAACTGGCACTGCCGCAAGTCCAAGATGCGCTGCTAGCTCAACTGGGCGCCTCGCGCCATCAAGTGCTGTTTATTGATGACGGGCGTGCCTACCGCATCGGTCGTGCACTTATCGAGCACGGCAACCGCTACGACGGCGCCAATGTAAATGACTGGGCCAGCCTCCGTGTCATCGCTTCGGCACTCTCGCGCGGCGAAGCGTCTCCCGTTGCGCTGACGGTCTCCGCTGGGAGTCTCATCGTCGAGAAGGTCATCAATTCCATTAAGCCACGGTACCCCTTCATCGATCTTCTCCAACCCCAAGGTGAACTGGTCGCCCTGCTGCTTGTAGCGTTCGAGCCCGCGCTGATGTGGAGCATCGACAAGCTCGCGCGCATCCTCCGCGGCAGGCAGCTCCAGGCGGAGAACCGCGAAGGCATCCAACCTGGCAAGACACGCCATGTCGCGAGCACGCTGCCTAATGAACCCGACAAAGAGTTGATGGAGGCGTTCGGCACGACCTACCAGCAGCTCCGTCAGCCGCCTACACAGGTGGGATTCGGTGACGTGCTGTCGATCGCGTGGTCCGCGCGAGAGGACAGTCTCGCGACGCTTCTCGAGCGCGGAATGCCAGTACCGCCCCAACGACTGCGGCAGATCCAGCTGGTCATGCGCCGTCTGCTCCTCGACGACCGCTCTGATCGCTCGGATGGACCCACCGAGCAGTACGGAGCGGCCGCAAAGCGGCTCATCGACGACAGCAAAGGGGAAATCGAGACCGTAGTGATGGGCCACACCCACTTGGCGCGACAGATCGGTGACGCCGGGCGCGCGAGCTACATCAATACAGGCACATGGGCAGACGTTGTGCGCGTGCCGGCTCGAGCGATCGAGGACGAGGGGGCGCTCGAGATGTTCTTGCGTGACCTCCACGCGGATCGGCTTCGTGCTTCGCCTCGCACGTACGCTAACCTGCGCGTCGAGACCGATGGTCGGGTGACACACGCGACGTTGGAACAGGTTGCACCTTGAAAAGTTACCTACTCATAGTCCGCGCTCAAGGGGCGCGGGAAAAGCTGAAACAGGGCACGGGCTGGCTGGTGCGACCGGATATCGTAGTCACCGCCTTTCACGTCGTTGGCGTTGAAGGCTGTGACTGGTTTCATCGTGGGCCCTATGAAGACGTCACCTACCATCTCCGCATCGAATCGCGCGAGGTTGCGCTTAAGCCCTTGGTGTTCGACTCACATTCGGATGTAGCACTCCTACGCTTAAGCCAAGCAGTTCCGGAGTCGGTGGTAGCACTGGCGCCAAAGGAGCCTGAGCGCCATGCACGCTGGCATGGCATCGGGTATCCGGGTGGCATTGAGTATCCGGGCATTCACCATGGAGAACCATTCGCGCTCAGTGGGCTGGTGACAAATGCAAGCGTTGATGCAAGTGAACGGCTTCAGCTGACTATTGATCAGCGCACACAGGTTGTTTGGGAGGGTGTTTCTGGAAGTCCTGTGTGCGTTGACGAACGAGTGGTCGGAGTGTTGACAGACGTAACTGAGGGTGCAGATACCGCATGGGCAGCTCCAGTCGCAGTGGTAAAGAATCTTGCCCAACAATGCGGCGTCACAGCGGACCAACTTAACGGCCAGAGTGAGCACGCCCCTGATGTGCATGCGCTGACGCCATCGATTCCAGCAACAGCCGTACTGCGCGCCCCGAATCCGCTCGAGACCCGGGTTCGAACGGAGCTGCTGCAGCCAGAGTGGTTTCGTCATCGCTTTGCCGAAGTAAAGGCTGATCTCGACCAACGCTACAAACCTGAGCTTCATGTCGATGTTAACGTGCAACACGCGTTTGATGCGCTCGCGCGAAACTCTCATGCGTCGGAGCGATTCAAAGCGGGGATTGCAGCGCTCACTCAAGCTTGGCAGCGCAGCAACCATCGGATTGCTACGCGGCAACCCAAAGCATTTAGCGAAGCAGAATCTGCATTGCGCACGGCAGTACAAACTGCTCAAGTCCTCACCCTTGAGGGATTAAGCAATCTTAACCTTGACAAGCCTAAAAGCGCTGTCGAGGCAGGCCTTCGTGCCATTGCAACTCTGCGCTCGGATGTCTTGGAAAAACTCCGCAACACAGGGAGGGGGGATGAGCAAGAGCGCGATGATCTCGTACAGGACATACGAGGGCTGGACCGCGTTGCAAAATCTCTTGATGACCTAAAAAAGCAAGTCGACGGCCCACTGTATTTTGCTGTGGATCCATTCTTGGTGCTCACGGGCGAGGCAGGTATAGGCAAGAGCCACTTGCTGACTCACTTAACCTCCGCTCACTTAGAACTCGGGGCGCCCGCCTTGCTACTGCTTGGGCAATATTTCGTCCCGGGGAATCCTTGGCAACAGATAATCAATCACCTAGGACTAGACTGCGCTGGGGCAGACGAACTGCTCAGCATCTTGGATGCAACTGCCCAGGCAAGTGGTCACCGAGCTCTCTTGGTTATTGATGCCTTGAATGAGCATGGGCGGGATGTGCATCGAATGTGGCGCCAGAACTTGGCTGGTATGCGCGCCACTGTGCGTCGATACCCCAATGTATCCCTAGCAATTAGCGTCCGAACGTTCTTCGAGGAAGCAGTCCTACCAGAAGCGCTGCGTGTAGGGCCGCACTTGGTGAACCACCGAGGATTCGCTGGGCGAGAAACCGATGCTGTAACACGCTTCTTTGCAGCATTCCAGTTGCCCCCGCCACGCACGCCGCTACTGCTTCCAGAGTACAGCAACCCCTTGTTCCTTCTCCTCTACTGCGAAGCGATGCGTGCGCGCACCCTAGCCGGAGAGGCACCAGTCGTGCATGGCTTCATTGATGTCCTAGATGCCTGGCTGTCTGCCAAGGCAAAGCACGTCGATGACCGGCTAAACACAGACCCTTACGACCACGTCGTCCGCAATAGCGTAGAAGCATTGGCCTCCGAGTTAGCGAAGACAGGTGAATGGGCTATCCCTCATGCCCGCGCCAAAATAATCCTAACTGCCATCCACCCTGCGGTGAGTTACAACGACTCTCTCCTCAAAGCTCTCATTGATGAGGGGATCGTGGTGGAAACCATTGAAACGGAAAGCGATCGGCCGCTTGTCCGCTTTCAGTACGAACGTATTCGCGATCACTTAGTGGCGCGTGCGCTGATTCGCCAGCATCTAGATCAAGGAGGCTCAATTTCTTCGTTGGCCTCTCGCGACTGGTTGGTGCGTTCTTGGGAATATGAGCCAGGCCTCTTGCAGGCTCTATCGGTCATATTGCCTACAGAGCATGGGGTGGAGCTAATTGATATTGCACCACATGAGTTTCGCATTGTGGCTGCTGAAGAGACCCTGAATGCCTTACCTTGGAGGCCAGGCAAGAGCATTACGTCATCGCTGATCAATTTGGTGCTCAAGTCACTCGTTGACTCAGAACCGCTTGAGCGTTGGGATGTACTGAAAACCTTACTGCTCATTGCCGCCGAACCGGGCCATCCGCTAAACGCACGCCTTCTGCATAGTTGGCTGACGCCCATGAGCATGCCCGATCGCGATGCCGTGTGGTCTACCGCGCTTTTGACCCACCATAGCGAGGATGCAATTACAGATGGACTCATTCGCTGGGTCCAGACGCGGTCCAACTTCAACGACCTTGATGACGAAGTCCTTTATCTGTTGGGTTTGGCTCTTGGCTGGTTTCTGACAACTTCACAGCGTTCGCTGCGCGACCGATCCACCAAGGCATTGGTGCAATTGTTCAGCGACCGATTGGCGACTCTTGAGACTTGGCTTGCTGACCTGTCGGGGATCAATGATCTCTATGCGACTGAGAGGGTGCTGGCTGTAGCATATGGGGCGATCGTACGTTCGAAAGATCTAAGCGGTATTGGTCGCGTGGCTAGTGCAATATACGAGCGCTGGTTTGAGCCAGGCCCTCCGCCAGTGCACCTGCTTGCACGAGATTATGCACGCAATATTCTTGAGCATGCGATGCACTTGGGGGCGCCTACTGCAAAGGTCGACATGACCCGAGTTCGGCCTCCTTACAACAGCAAATGGGAAGACCCTTCCGCATCACTGGAGGAGTTGAAGCAACGCTTCGGCTCGGACTACTCGCAACTCGTGAGTTCAATGGTCGAGGGTGGAGATTTTGATCGATACATAGTGGGTTCGAACACTTGGAATTTTCCTTGGTGGAAGCTCAGCCGAACGCAACCGGCACCGCCTGCGGACAAAGAAGTGATTTCAACCTTTGAAACTGCGTTGAGTCCCGAGCAACTCAAGGCGTGGGCAAATTTCCGGAAACTGGTTGGCCATTTTCCATTTAGCCATTTTCCATCGCGCGATTTACTCAGGTTCGCGCTTAAACTTCGCGCTGATTTTGAAGTACAGGGTGAACCAGAGGCTGAACCATCCGCGAATACTGATGAATCGGCAAAAGCATCGTCGGACGAAGAAATTGACGCCCTGTGGGCCGAAATTGAAAATGCACAACAAAAAGCACGCCAGGAATTAGAGCGCCTCCTAAGCGTTTCCCAGCAACAAACCTTCAACACAGAAGTCTTGGAGGCATTGGCTGGCCGCTTTCAACGGAAGTGGGCGTTTCCTCTTGAACTCGTGCAACGGCAACTTCTTCAGAATGTATTGGAGCTCGGTTGGGACGAAGCGTTCTTAGGGGCGCTCGATCAATCCTTCACTCAATATACGCATGATGGCCGGACAGCGCACAAAGCAGAGCGCATTGGGAAGAAGTATCAATGGCTTGCCCTCCATAGACTGTTAGCTGTCGTCTCCGACAACTTTGTCTACCGGGGTGGGTTGAACGATCCCGACGGTGCGCGGGTTGTCTATGACGGACCGTGGCAAGTTCATCGGCGAGACATTGACCCGACTTGCCTCTTGTCACGCACACAATCCGATCAAGGAGACCGCACAACAACTTGGTGGTCCCCAAGCGCCTACGATATTGGGCGGAACTTAGAACCGGATGATCAACGATGGCTCGCGGATGCTCAGTCTCTGCCAGATCCTCGAAAATTGTTGGAGGTTCGTCGTTCACCTGCAAGTCCAACTTTCCTGGCGATGGACGCACATCGGGAGTGGAGAGAAGCGTTACCCAGCCTCGTCGGTGACGTTCCTTTACCGCAACGTACGATCTACTATTGGATCAGAGCTTACCTAGTGCGTGCAGAGCATGCTGAAACTGTATTCGCATGGGCCAAGCAGCAAGATTTCTTTGGCCGTTGGATGCCTGAGACACGCGAAGAGACACCACAACTGATGCTCCGAGAGCGAATTTGGTCTCCAGCGTGGCGCTGCTTCAACATCCCTTGGCACTGCCGTCCTGGGTGGAGCAACCCGCGAGACGCACGTGGTTTACCACATCCTGTGTTGCCTACCTGGGACTATTATCTAGCAGAGAGTACGACGCATGACTGCTCCATTGAGGAAGCCTACACACTCCATCTCCCCTGCCCAGAGTTAGTGGAGATGCTCAATTTGGAGCACAGTCCCAAGGACGGCCACTTCTGCAATTCCCATGGGGAGGTTGTGGCATTTGATCCCTCGATCACAGAAACTGGTCCGGGGGCGCTGCTTTTTCGTGCTGACCAACTTGATCTTCTTCGACGCAAAGGATTTGAGGTCTTGTGGACCCTATTCGGGGAGCAGCAGGTCTTCGAGGTTGTTCATGGCCTCCCCGACACACACATTGGCACAGTCGACTTGTCTGGCGCTTTTGTTCGAAGAGCCAACGGGTGGGAGGGATGCCTAAGTGTCAAGCCCCTCAATCGCGATGCGGATCGCGCCGAGGATGCGGCTTATGCCGAGGACAACTTCGATTTTGACGACGGCAAGGCACGTCAAGAATCTGCAGGACCATCAGATGTTGGCGCCTCTTCTTCATCAGGTGAACTTGCTTCGTCCGTGCGAACCGCGAACGACAACCACCAAGACTCTCAAGCAGTGGCTATTTTGAACTTCACGCCAAGCGCTGGTCGGCCTGTGTTAACTCAGTCCATGTACAAGGCGAAGAAATAAACAGGTCGGTTATTGCCCCCCAGCGGGGGCAGAGCGAAGCCACAAGAACGAGCCCTTCGCCTGAGGTAGCGGTGAAGGCGCAACGTATCCGTCCGGTCAGCGACGTGGCGTGAGCAGTTGAAGATGGACGAGGTCCGTGCCCGACGGATGCCGGGACCAGAGGGCTGTTCAGCGCGAGGGTTGGAGATGTGACTCGGGCGGACCGGTGGTCTGCCGACGCTTCCACTCGTGCGGCAACAGCTCCGCGATGCGCGCGTTGGGATGCGTCTGGACGCGGAGCAGGACGTCGGCCAGGTACGTCTCGGGGTTGACGCCGTTGGCCTCGCAGGTGGCCACCAGGGCGTAGAGGCCCGCGAGGTTCTCACCCGCAGCTTCGTGCCCGACGAAGAGAAAGTTCTTCCTGCCGAGGGCAATGGGAGTTTCATTGTGCGTCACCTCTTCGGGGCGTTGTCGACCGCTTCACGCGACGGCGGGGCTTGCTCGCGCCGCGAGGGCTCCTACGTCGCTTGTGGACGGCCTCAAGCACGTGTGTCGCTCGCAGGTCCTCCGCTCGAATCTGCCACGGAGCATCCGGCATCACCTGCTTGGCGGGGAGAAGCCCACACTGGATGAGTTTTCGAATGGCTTGGTTCGGCACGCCGAGGGCTGCGGCAGCATCCCGCATGGTGAGCCAGCCGCTGTCCTGCCGGCCAGAGGCGTAGGCTGGAATTCGGGCCGTCCGTCGGTACGCAGCGACGCGCCTATGGGTCCACGCAAGGCCGTGGCCAGTTCGGTGGCCCGCCTGGTTGAGACGTACCGCCATGGCCGCGTCCGACTGCTCGCCAGCCATCGCACGAATCATCGCATCGGCGTCGGCGGAGGCACGCTTGCGGTGCTCTCCCGTGGCGGGCTTGCGTGCTCGCACCTCTGAGTGCTGCCCACCCCGCCAGTGAATGATGAGCACCAGCTCTCGGCGAGCATCGTCGATGTCGACGACTACCTCCTCAATCAGGGTACGCACCAGTCGCTGCTTCAAGGCGGCATCCGCCCCTGAGGCGTCCCATGCTGTGCGCAGGTCGCCTGCCAAACGTAACAGCGCTTCGCGGTCCGGGACGGAGGCAGACGAAGGCTCCCGCTCACTGACGCGCTGCTCGCATGCACGCAGTTGCGTGAGTGCCGCATTCCATCGCGCTTCCAACTCGGCGGCGACGAGTCGATTGTCCGGGTCAACGGCTTCGTAGCGACGCTGTGCGAGACGCACCTCGTAGTTCGCCTGCTCCTTCTCGAGTTCGAGGGCGCGCCGCCGCTCGGCGTGTTGCTGCTGGGCAAGGTCCATGGCGGCTATTGCTGCTTCCACGGCGACGGGAGCGACGGCTCGCAGCACCTCGGCCGCAACGAGGTCGTCCGGCCGAGAGGAGCCGAAGGAGATGCAGGGCGCGGTGCCGTGGGCCTCCCGGCCCCGGTGACAGAGGTAGCGCGCGCGGCGCGGCGGACGCCCGGTGTACGCCACGAGGAGCATGCGCCCACAGCGGCGGCAACGCAGCAGGCCCGAGAGCAGGGCTCCTCCGCCTCTTGCCGACTTCGCGCTGCCAGCAGGGCGGCGGTGCGCGTTGCGCCGCAGGCGTTCCTGGTTGCGCTCGAACTCTTCCCAGCAAATGTAGCCTGCATGATGGTCTCTCAGCAGCACCGTCCATAGGTGCATGGGACGGGGGTGCCCGTAGCTCTTCGTAAGGCGCCCCTCGACAAGCTGGGTGCGCTGGGTCGACTTCCCATACGCATACACGCCTGCGTAGACAGGATTCTGTAACACGCTGATGATGTTGCGGTAGGTCGGTGGCGTCCAGCACCTGGGTGCCCCCCACCGCTTGCCATCGCTCGGCCGTGGGAACAGGTGGCGCTCACGGCACATGGACAGATGCACCTGCCGTGCGCTCTCCAGGCGCGCGAAGAGTCGGAATACCGTACGGATGGCTTCCTGCACGCGCCGGTCCGGGTCTATTTCCAAGGCAGGCCCCTGGGCCCACAGGTAACCGACCGGCACGGGAATATGGAGTTCCCCGCGCCGTGCCTTGGCCTGCGCTCCGTCGATGAGCCGGCGGCGCATCAGGGTCAGCTCGAATTCACTGATGGTCCCCTTCAGCCCGAGGAGTAGCCGGTCATTCGGCACGCTCGGGTCATAGGCACCGTCGCCGTCGACAACGCGAGCATCCACAAGGCCACACAACTCCAGGAGGTGGTGCCACTCACGACCGTTGCGCGCCAGCCGGGAAGCCTCCAGGCAGAAGACGGCTCCGACGCGGCCCTGGCAAAGTTGTGCTACCAGCGCCTCGAAGCCCGGACGGGCGATCGTCCCGCTGGCCGAGCGGCCAAGGTCTTCATCGATGGTGACGACGTCACGGAATCCGTAGGCGCGCGCCAGGTCAGCGAGCGCATACTGGCGGCGCTGACTCTCCACGTTGTCCTGAACCTGCGCGACGGTGGATTGACGGACGTAGACGATGGCGCGCCGCTGCAGGACCGTCTCCGGCAACTCAGTACGGTTCATCGCCGGCCTCCGTCGCGGCGCCGTCGCCGCGGCTTGGCGGAGGCACCGTGCTCAGCAGGAACTGCGCGAGCAGCAGTACCACTTGGTGGTGCTGCTCTTCGGTGACCCGGGGACTCGGCGCCCTTCCGAGCGGGAGCGAGAGCTGTTTCGGCTTCCTTTCCTGGTGGTTGGCCATGCGCGACCTCCACCCTCAAGCCTGAGGTGGTTGCCGACGCGTGCTCGGATGCCTGCGCGTCGAGCAACCGGCGCAAATCGCGAAGTGCCTCCAACGAAACCCGCGGAATGCCGAAAGTCAGCGTCGCGCAAGCCGCCCGCTCCAGCATCCAGGCGGGGACAACCGCTCGCGAGCCATCAAGCAGTTCGCAAATAGCGACTTGCTCTCCTTTGCGATGTTCTCGGTACAGGACTGGAACCTGCTGGCCCACCAAGGGGTGCCATTGGTATTGGACCTGGGCAACTTCCGCGATGCTTACGGCAGAATGAACGGGGCGTTGCCCTCGGCAGGAAGAACTTTCTCTTCGTCGGGCACGAAGCTGCGGGTGAGAACCTCGCGGGCCTCTACGCCCTGGTGGCCACCTGCGAGGCCAACGGCGTCAACCCTGAGGCATACCTGGCTGACGTCCTGCTCCGCGTCCAGACGCATCCCAACTCGCGCATCGCGGAGCTGCTGCCTCACGAGTGGAAGCGTCGGCAGACCACCGGCCCGCCCGAGTCACACCCCCAACCCGCTTCCTGAACACACCTCCGGCCCCGGCCTCTGTCGGGCACGGACCTCGTCCGTCTTCAACCCCTCACGCCACGTCGATGACCGGACGGATACCAAAGCTCTGTACGCGTCCTGGATCCCGACTTGGTGACGAGGGAATGGATAGCGACATTGGTGAGGACTTCAAAATCTACGCCGAAAGATGCCACTGTCTTTTTCTGTATTGCACTCAGTTTGATGCCCTGAGAAGAACCGTTGCGAAACGCGGAAGAACGACGGAAGCGGCATTTCATCAACCTGCCGATCCGTTTTCGCGCTTGTCTATTGCCCTGAAGGGCATGGCGCTCGGGGCAAATGGTCGCCAGAGGGCTCCGATTCAAGCCCTTGCTCGGGGAACACAAGCCCACTTGCTGAAAATTTGCCGCCGTGCAAGGTTTGTGGCTCAACAAGGAAGTCCATCCACAAGCAAGGAGCATTTACGAATATGCGCCACTTGATGTATGCCCTTCTGTTTGGCTTGGTCGCAACTACCTCTGGTTGTGTACGCTGGGCAATCCCCGCAGTGCCAACAGAGATCCACCGCTCAGACCTTTGCGGCAAGTCAACCAACTGCGGACTTGGAGGACAGGTTATTCAATGGGTGAATACCTCGCCCTATGTTGCTACGGAACCGGTCCAAGATCTTCTGGGGGCAACAGACGATCATTCTCAAAAGGGATGGCCTTGGGCGACCCCACTCTCGTGCCGACAAATTGCAGACAGCGATTACGATGCCATTCCAGTTACCACGGCATCGATGAATGTCACCCAGACCAACGCTCTGCGCCTTAAGGCAGACATTCAGGGGCGGCTCACAAAGGCTATTGGCTTGTTGGGGCAGGCATCCGCAACAGCAAAGCTTGACGCTGCGCTCAAGAGGGTGCTGACCACACAACTGGAGCTCGAAGCGCACGTCTACAGCATGAAGCGAAGCGCGTATTTGGAACTAAAGCAGGATAGAAACTGCCAAGACGCTTCCATAAACAAGTTCGTTCGAAAGCAGATGCTCGTTTTGCAAGTTTCTGGCACGGCGACGCAGAATATCCTCAGGAATATCAAGGGGGAACTGACTGCCGACGCGGAATTGCAAGCGGCAGTCGCGGCGGCGCAGGCAAAAATTGGCCCTGCCTTCGAATCAGAGCTTGAGAAGGAAATCAAGGCCGCGATCAACAAGAACCTGTACGTCTTGGGAATTTCATGGGATAAGTAAGCTCATGATGTGACCGTTTGCGCGACTCGCCTCCACCTCAAGTGGCTCCGTGAGGCTGAGGCATCCCCTCATTTCGGATTCTCCCTCTGAGCTCGCTTGGTCGGCTGCTCATGGGTTCTCCGAGGAGAAACGTCAAATGAGGGGATAGCTCAGGGCCGACATGGGCCTCCGCCGCAAGTCATTGCGTTGCCCAACTTGAGGGTCGAGCTGCAATACATCACCGGGCACCTGCAGCAACTCCGCTCGGAAGGCCTCCGCTGGAGTGACATGGCGGTGCTCTACCGCACCGTCGATGTCGGAGACGCGGCCATCCACCAGCTTCAGAAGTCAGGCATCCCGTCCCAGTGGGTGGGCACTCGCGCGCCTCAATCCGCGCTGAGACCCATGGAAGACAGCGTCAAGGTCATCACCTTCCATTCCAGCAAGGGCCTGGAATTTCCAGTCATCGCGATTCCCGGGGTCGGGCGGCCCTCTCGACATGTGAAAGACGCCAAGGAGAAGGCGCGCCTCCTATATGTCGCCATGACCCGGGCCGTTGACCGACTGGTGCTCACGGGAAGCCCGGAAGCGCTGCGTGTCACCCTGCCCTCCCAGCGGCCCTCGGCATAGGAGCCCGCTCCGCAACGAGTCGTGGAGCGACCAGGTCATCGACGGCTCTCGTGCATCCCTCCAGCCAGAAGCGTGACGACCTCGAAGAGCAGGGCATCGAGGTCGCCGTCACTCACGTGTATTCGGGCAGCGAGCCGAGGTTGTCTGCCCTCGTCGAATTGGTGTCAGTGCGAAGGTACTTCTCGTTGCCAACCGACACCGTACGGACATCCTCTCCCTTCTTGTTCTGATTGTCCTTCAAATACACCGTGACGAACGTCTTCTTCTGCTCGTCGATGGCGGAAACCACGTCTTGACGGCGCATCTTCCGTGCATCGCCAAAGCTCGTGCCCAGATCTGGGCGCACCTCGACCTCGACGATCTTGGTGTGGTCGTTGTCATACTTCACCCGGAAAACACCATAATCAGCCCACTTCGACATTCAATGCCTCCCTCGAACGAACAGAGGCCTGACATGCTTGTCTGGCCTGATGTCCACTTCGACGAGAAGCATGCGACCCCGCGGCTGGATTGTCTCTACCACTCCAGTGGTACGAAACATCACAACTCGCGGACGCCCATGGATGGACTGCCTGTATCGCAATGACGTGAGCAGGACCGCGACCGTCAGCCCCAAACTTGGCAAGCCGTGAAGGAACGAGTTCGACCGGGTCTAACCAGCTCGTCGCAGTCCACCATCCAACGCCCGGAAGCGCTCCAACGTGCTGGCGGGAATCTCATCGAGCGCCGCCACGAGCGGCAGCGTGAAACGGTGGAAGCTCGCGTCGTACAGCGGCTGACCCACGAACCGCGCGCCCATCTTCCTGGCGAACAGCGACGGCGCCCGGGGCATCCTCAATCCCGCCAACAACCCCTGCCCTGCCCGCTCGCGCTCCGCCGGCGTATAGAACGGGCTCCTGGGGATCGCGGGCGACTCATGAGGCACCGTCGACCTCACCCGCCAACGCGGGCTCACCCAACCCCGGTGCTCCGCCACACACGCAATCAGCCGCGCGTCCTCGTGTGAGTCCGTGTCCATGTTGGCCGCGGCAACCCAGTGCGTCACGCCGCGCCGCCGGCTCTCCGCGTAGATGCCCGCCTGCAGGTGCGCCACCGCCTCCGTGTGCCGCCACTGTTCGAGCACGCAGAAGCGCGCCGTCTCCGCGATGACCCGCCCCGGCCCCACCAGACTCGACAGGTCCAGCTTCTGCTCCATCTCCACCCCCAGTCGCCCTCCCGTCGCCAGCGCCACCTCCGGATTCGTCAACAACATCCGCAGCGTCGCCACCGGCGTCCGGTCCGCGTAGACCACCAGATGCACCGTCGTCTCCAGCGTGTCGAAGCAGCTCACCTCGCGCCGCGTCGGTGACGGCTTGCCCCCCAGCAAGCGCAGCTCTCCTCCGAAAACAGCCCAGCGGATCCGCAGCGCGTCATCCAACTCGCGCTGGGTGGTGGCGACTCGGCAGTGCATGGACGTCATGGGTCCCTCCTGAAACAGGCCGGCGACATACCGACCCCGTCCCCCTTCTTCGGCGCCCCCGCCCCGACTGCGCCCACCACCCCATGTCTCGTCCACCCTGAGCCATACCACCCGGGAGGTACAGACATTGCTTCGCTCCGCGACCAACCTTCCGCGGACGTGAACGAGACACAGGCCGTCGAACTCACCGAGCCGGTAACGAAAGGACACACAGTTCGATGTCAACCCGAGAGCGGGCACGTGTTCCCGGCGAGGAGTGGGGATGAGTCTTCCAACACCATCGGAGGAGCAGGAGCTTCACGAACGCATCCTGAAGAAGGATGAGTCATTGGCTACCGCGGAGGCCTTCGCGGTCTTCGTCGACCCAATCACTGCGCGTCTGTGCAGGAGCTTGAACCGATCCAAGGAGGAGGTCTGGGACGCGGTCGTCGACGTCATCCACTCCTATGTGGCGCGTCCTGAACGGTACCTCCCGCAGAAGGGTCGGCTGTCCACCTACCTGAGGGAGGCAGCCAAGAAGAAGCTCTTCGATCGCTACCGCTCCCAGGTAGCCCGCAGCCGCCGGGAACGGGAATTCGGGACTGTTTTCGAACTTCGCGCGAGGGCACCGAATGAAAGCCTGGAGGTCACCGTGGAAGCCAGGCTCGCCGTGAGACGAATCGACCAAGCCGGATTGTCGGAACAGGACCGGGATGCCATCGGGCTGATCCTCCAGGGAGAAGGCTCCACTCGAATCCTCGCCAAGGCCATGGGACTTCCCCCCATGCCGGAGCAGGACCGCCGTCGCGAGGTGAAGCGGAATCGAGACCGCCTCATCAAGACGTTGAGGCGCATCGGGAAGGAGGACCGAGATGACGAATCCTGAATGGCTCGAGCGAGCGGCCCGACGCGGCCGGAGCGAGCCCTGGTCAATGGCCTACACATTCGAGCAGTACAGACAAATCGAGGGCATCAACGAGGACACGCTGGCGGAGGAGCTGGGGTGCACCCAGGAGACGCTCCACTGGATGTCCCTGTGCCGCCGCCCCGAAGGCGACAGCTTCAGCGAGCAGTGCACCGCCATCGCCCAGAAGTTCGGTGTCGACCGGCTGACGCTGATGCAGGTGATTCGCCACGTCGACGTCATCAATGTCTTCTCCAACGGCACACGAACCGGGTCGACGACCCCCATCCGGATGGCGGCCCAAGACCACCTCCCGGATGAAGAAACGGACACGTGATGGAAAGCTGGCTGCAGGAAGCGGTGGAAGCCTGTGCACTGAAGGACTGTCATGCGTCCGTCCATGACCTGCTCGACTGCTTCTGCGGCCAGTTCCACATCCGGCCCGTTGCCCTCCCCAGATTCACTCCGCAGACAGCCCAGGACTGGCTGTCTCGCCGGAGCCCGGGGCAGTGGTTCACGACACAAGATCATGACCTCCATGGCTTCATGGCCTGGTGGCGCGGACACGGCATCCTCTTCTTTGACAATCAGCGAAAGGAAGCGGAGCAGCGCTTCACCATCGTCCACGAGGTCGCGCACTTCGTCCTGGAGGAGTGGCTCCCCCGCAGACGAGCACTGAGCATCTTCGGCCCTGAGATACTCCCAGTCCTCGATGGCGAGCGGGCCCCCTCTCCCGAGGAGGCCCTGACCCTGTTCTTCGAACAGGTCCCGCTGAATCTGCGCACGGACCTCATGGCCCGTGATGGCTCGGGGGGCTACGCCAGTCGAGACGTCGTGGTCGCCGAGCACCGCGCGGACCGGGTCGCGCTCGAGCTGCTGGCGCCCGTGGAGCGCGTCCTGCCGCTCGTGAAACAGCTCTCTCGGGAGGATGCCATCAACAGCTTGCGGTTCCAGTTCCACCTGCCCGTGGAGAAAGCCACCGAATACGTCGATGGGCTTCGTCGGCGGCTGCGCGTGTCCCGTTTTTCCATCGCGGAGTTCCTGGGAGTGGAGGAGGGGTAATCCATGTCGAGTGACTTGCCGCCCGAGGCGGATGAACTGAAGGAAGAGCTGTTTGGCGATGCGGACTACCGTTCGGCGTTCGGCGAGGACCTCGCCTCGACGTTGGACCTCGACCGGTGGTCCACGGGGCTCGACCTCGACAAGATCATGGAGCGGTTCCGCCGGGAGATCGCCAGCGCCGTCCACAAGGAGGGCGAGCTGCGCGCCATCGTCCGCAGCGAGCTCTTCCCCCGGCTGGCCACGCGCCCCGACGCCTTCCCGGACGCCGGTGTCTACAAGGTCACTCCAGAGGACCTGTCCCTCGTCCACGAGCGCCTGCTGTTTCGCAGCAAGGTCGACGCGGTGACCGGAACCCACGTCTCCCATGACAGCCTGCCCATCGGCATCTCCCAGATTGGCGTCGGCATCGTCAGCTACCAGGGCACCTCGGGCGCCTTCACCAAACGGCTGTTCCGCAAGGAGATGGCGTCCCAGAACACCAGCAACCCTCTCCAGGAGGCGATGGACTTCATCGACATGCGCCAGAACCGCTACCAGGGGAAGCAGGACACCCTGTCGCGCATGGCCCGCCGTGGCATCCAGGCCTATGCCGAGCGCGCCGCGCTCGTGGAGAAGGCCACCGCGGAGTGGCGCATGGGCTCCGGCAATCCGTGCGCCCACGAGCTGCTCTCCGGCTCGGGCTACATGTCACTCCTGGACCGCTCACTCACGGTGCTCGAGCGCCTCATCCACGAGCACAAGAAGTTCGTCTACGTCTCGGACTCCCTCACCGACCGGGGATTCCTCACGATGGGACTCGCGCTGGACGCTGGCGAGTATGCCCTCCTGGAGACGCTCAAGCGCGAGGGCACGCAGATCGTCCGCAACTGGGAGTACGGCGGACGGAGCAAGCACCGCGCCTGGAAGTTCGTGAGGGACTCGAGCCCCTGCGTCGTCAAAGGCATCTTCCGCGTATCGGACCACTCGGCGCCGCGCTTGTTCTACGCGCACAAAGACCACGCCCACGAGGCCGCCTGGGTGGCCATGGCCGACAGCATCCTGCGCCCCGAGCGCGGATTCCCGATGCTCCTCGATGTCGCGGCGGTGACCTGCCGCGGTGTCTTCGGGGTCGATGGTTTCCTGGGGCTCGTCGAGGACGCCTACACCCAGGCCGGAGCCAATCTGCAGTTCATGACCGAGCGCGGGATGCGCCGTTAAGGGGGGACCACGGATGTCCAATGATGGCAAGGAACCGAGGCCGCAGGGTGCAGGCAACATCAACGGGAAGTCTCCCTCCCTCCAGATAGTGAATGGCGCACGTGCCGTGCCTCCACGCAACGGCACGCCACCGCCTCATGGCGCCACGAGAACCCCACCGCCGAGCGCGCAGCGCGAGCCGGCTCCCAACGGCGCGGCCGGCCGCCCTCCGCCTCCGAATGGCTCGACCCACCGGCCCACCCCTCCACCCGTGTCCATCGGACGCGCTCCGTCATCCGCACAGGCATCGGACCGCGCCGAGCCTCCTGGAGCGCCTGGGCCCACGAGAGCTCCCTCCCCTGGCTCATCGCCTCCTGTTTCGACAACCACCGCGTCCGCCCTGAACGGCGCCTCCCGCGCCTCGGGCGGTCCTTCAACCCACTCGGGGGCCTCTGCCTCCGGTTCGGAGGGCCCACCCCGCACTTCGGGAGGCCCCTTGAACGTCTCCGGGCCTCCGACCTCGAGCGCGGAGGGTGCATCGCGCTCCATCGGAGTCCCTCCCGGCGCAGGGGTCACGTCTCGCGCATCAGGAGGCCCCTCCCCTGTCGCTGGAACCTCCGCCGACACAGGCGGAGCATCTCGCGCCCCGGGAGCCACCTCCCCTGCTTCGACGCGCGCTCCCGGCCCTCTCTCGGCGAGGGCCCCCTCGACGCCCCCCAACGGGTCAGAGAACGTCATCCGCGAGACGCCCGCCTCGGCCCGTGCCGCGCTCGAGGAGCTGAAGAACGATTCCTCGGCGACACGAGTCGACCCGGAGCTCGAGTCCGCCGCGGGCTTCACCCACTTCGACACCGCGTCGAGCGAGGACAACCTGCTCACCGTGCTGCTCACTCGCGCGGACCTGCACCTGCTCGCGTCCCAGACGCTGGTGCGGGTGAAGTCCCGAGAGGATGGCCGCGCCTACCTGGGCGTCGTCGTCAAGGGCCCCTTCGCCGAACCCAACGCGGTCCCCGCCAACTCGACGATGGCCGTCGGCGTCGTGACGCACGGCAAGAAGCTCACGTACACGTTCGACTACCACGGCCGCGCCGAGGTGGAGCTGCTGGGCGAAGAAGTGGAAGGCACCCTCAAGCCACCCCGCTTCCGTCCCCGCCCCCAGAGCCCCGTGTTCGTGCTGACGGACGAGGAGAGCGAGCGCGTGCTCGGGGTCGGTGGCGACATGTCCCTGGGTGTCGTCGTCGGCTACGAGCAGATGGAGGCTCGAATCAGTCCTAGCGACAAGTCCGTCCTCCCCCGGCACACCGGCATCATCGGGACCACGGGCGGCGGCAAGTCCACCACCGTGGCCACGCTCGTCCACCGCGCTCAGTCCCAAGGCATCGCCACCATCGTGTTCGACGTGGAGGGTGAGTACACCCACGTGGACGAACCCACGGACCATGAGCCCATGCTCGAGGCCCTCAAGCGCCGGGGCCAGCAGGCTGAGGGCGTCCGCGACCTGCACATCCACCACCTCATCGGACGCACCAGCCGCAACCCCCGACACCGCAACCTCCACCGCTTCTCCCTCAACTTCTCCAGCCTCTCGCCCTACGCCATCGCGGAAATTCTCGGCCTGTCGGATGCCCAGCAGGAGCGCTTCCTCAAGGCCTACGACGTCACCAAGCAGTTGCTGGAGGACTTCGAGGTCTTCCCGCAGACGGATGAAGAGAGGCGGCAGGCGCTCGAAGTCGACGAGATGTCCACGGGCTATCCCAAGATGACCATCCAGCACCTGCTGGACGTCGTGAACGCGTACATCTACAGCCTGGGCGACGAGAATCGCGGGGAGACGACTCGAAGCCGCTCACGCAGCCGCCGCAGGGAGACGACAGCAGAGACAGCCGAGGCCGAGGAAGAGACCGAAGAAGCGACGCCCACCGGTCCCTTCCTCCAGAGCGAGTTCAAGGCTAACCGTGGCACGGTCATGAGACGCGTCATGGCCCAGAGCAGCCGCAACGCGGTGAGCTGGAAGACGCTCTACGGAAAGCTCCACCGCCTGCGCCGGCTCAACATCTTCGACATGGGCTCGGTGCCCGGCCCCGCCTACAACTCGATGCTCGCTCCGGGCCGCGTGTCCGTCATCGACCTGTCGGACACGGACTCGCCGCAGCTCAACAACCTGGTCATCGCGGATGTCCTCCGCGGCCTCCAAGAAGCCCAGGAGGTCCGCTACGAAAAGGCCAACGCCCAGGACCAGGCCGTCCCTCCCGTGCTCATCATCATCGAGGAGGCCCACGAGTTCCTCTCCGCCAGCCGCATCAGCCAGATGCCCGTCCTCTTCGAACAGGTGGCTCGCATCGCAAAGCGCGGCCGCAAGCGCTGGCTCGGACTCGTCTTCGTCACCCAGCTCCCCCAACACCTCCCCAACGAGGTGCTCGGCCTGCTCAACAACTTCATCATCCACAAGATGACCGACAGCACCGTCATCTCCCGCATGCAACGCACCGTGGGCAGCATCGATGAGAGTCTCTGGAACCGCGTGACGAGACTCGCGCCAGGACAGGCGCTGGTCTCCTTCAGCAACTTCGCACGCCCGCTCATGGTGGCCGTCGACCCCGCGCCCGTGAAACGCCTGCTCGTCGACTGACCCCCAGGGGCGGCATGGTATGACCCACCCCCATGCCGCCCTCGGAGACCGAGTCCTACCTCCTCGACTACCACCGTCGCCTCGCCGGTGTGACGGCGCGGTGGTTCTCCCGAACGCCTGTGACTCGAGGCGACCACCGCTTCGACTCGACCTACGCGCTGCTCGCCGCCGAAGTCCCCTCGGACTCGCGCGAACACACCGTGCTCGACCTCGCCTGCGGTGATGGCTACCTGCTGGAGCTGCTCGCCCACCGCGAGCCTCCCCGCCCCCGACTCCTCGGCCTCGACATGAGCGCCGACGAGCTCGCCCACGCCCAGGCCCGACTCCAGGGCGCCGCCACGCTCCACCAGGGGCTCGCGCAGTCGCTCCCCTTCGAGGACGACAGCCTCGACGTCGTGCTCAGCCACCTGGCCCTCATGCTGATGGACGACTGCGAACAGGTCCTCTCCGAGGTCCGGCGCACACTCAAGCCCGACGGCAAGCTGTCCTGCGTCGTCGGCGGAGGCTTCGCCCCCACGGGCTCGCTGGCCGTGTTCCGCGAGCTGATGAAGCCCGCAATCGAATCCCAGCCGCGCCCCCTGCTGAGCCTGGGCGACAAGCGCTTCCGCTCCACCGAGGGACTCCAGCAGCTCTTCGGCCTCGCCTTCCAACACGTCGACGTCTTCGACCTCCTCGTCCAGGACGGTGGCTCCCCGGAGCACGTCTGGGACTCGCTCGCCCAGACCTATGACGCGGACCAGCTCTCCCCCTCCACCCGCGAGGACGTCCGCAAGGCCTTCCTCTCCGCCGTGGAGCCCCTGCGGGATTCCGCTGGAAACATCTCCTGCCACTGGAGCATGAGGCAGGTGACCGCACACGCCCCGCGACGCTGAAGGCTGCGATTGAGGTGACGAATGCGTGACCTTGTCACCCACGCGACAAGGTCACCGACTCGTGATGCGGTGGGCGCACCGCGCCGTGCGACTCAATCTCCTTCGCCCTCCTGGCGATTGGAGACATGCCCATGCAGCGCAGGAACTTCCTTCGACTCACCGCGATGAGCAGTGGAATCCTGGTCCTGGGACCCGGCTTCTGGCGCGCGGCCTATGCCGCCCCCGCCCGTCCGGGCCCCGGCCCCTATGGCGCCATCTCGGGCTCACCGGACGCCCACGGCCTGAGGCTGCCCGCGGGCTTCACCTCGCGCATCATCGCCCGGACCGGACAGAACGTCCCCGGGACGAACTACACCTGGCACCTCGCCCCCGACGGCGGCGCGTGCTTCGACACCGGTGACGGAGGCTGGGTCTACGTCTCCAACAGCGAGATTCCCCTCCTGGGCGGTGTGTCCTCCATCCGCTTCGACGGCGGCGGCAACGTGGTGGACGCCTACCGCATCCTCTCCAACACGAGCATCAACTGCGCCGGAGGTCCCACCCCGTGGGGCACCTGGCTGTCGTGCGAGGAATGGGACCTGGGCCATGTCTGGGAATGCGACCCGCGCTCCCCCTCCCAGGGCCAGCGCCGCTCGGCCCTCGGCGCCTTCACCCACGAGGCCGTGGCCGTGGACCCGGTGGGACAGCGCCTCTACCTCACCGAGGACCGCCCCGAGGGCCGCTTCTACCGCTTCACGCCCTCACAGTGGCCCTCGCTCGGCGCTGGGAGACTGGAGGCCGCGAAGCTCAACGGCAACGCCCTGGACGGCACCGCGAGCTTCAGCTGGGTGAAGGTCTCCGCGTCGCGCTCCGCCTCGCTCCAGCTCGAGCGCTTCCTCACCACCGCTTTCAATGGCGGAGAGGGCTGCTGGTACGACAGCGGCACCGTCTACTTCACCACCAAGGGCGACAACCGCGTGTGGGCCCACACCCCCGCCACCGGCCAGGTCGAAATCATCTACGACGACGACCTCTACCCGGACTCGCCGCTCCGAGGCGTGGACAACATCACCATGTCCCGCTCGGGTGACCTCTTCGTCGCCGAGGACGGCGGTGATTTGCAACTGTGCCTCATCACCCCGGGCCCCGAGCGCACCGTGGCCCCCTTCCTCCAACTCGACGGACACTCGGGCTCCGAGCTCACAGGCCCCGCCTTCAGCCCCGATGGTCGGCGGCTGTACTTCAGCTCGCAGCGCGGGACGGACGGCACCACCGGCGTCACCTTCGAGGTGAGCGGGCCGTTCCGCTGAACGGACACGACTCCCCGCGCGGTGGCCGACATCGCGCGGGGAGTCCTCACGCCTCAGGGCGAGTAGTAGAACGCGTTGCCCCAGATGAAGGCGGACTTCCCGGGCGGCGGCGTGCCCAGGTAGCAGTTGGCGCCGTCGAACCAGCCGTACTCACACACGTTGTTCGGGCCGCGCGTGACGTAATAGTTGTTGGCGTGGATGAACGGCGAGCCGTCCTGCGCGGGGACGGCGGCCACGTAGCAGTTGGCGCTGTCGAAGCCCGCCTTGATGGTGTTGCCCAGCCAGCTCACGTCACCCGGGCAGGCGTCACCGGGCACGCCCACGACGAAGCTCGAGCTGCACACCGTCTGGCCCGCCGTGTTGGCGACGTTCATCGTCACCGTCGAGTAACGACCCGGCAGGGCGCCGGCCGCCATGATGAAGCTCAGGTAGAGCGTCGTCGAAGAGCCGATGAAGCCCTTCTGCCCGTTGCTCCAGCTCACGCCCGGCGCCGCGCTGAAGGCCAGGTTGATGAGCCCCGCGCTGCCGGAGAACGACGCCGTGATGATGTACGTCCCGTAGGCCAGCCCCGAGACGTTGATGGTGTCCGCGTACGACGTCCCCGGCGTGACCGTGGTGTTGGTGGGCCAGCTCGTACACTGGGCCTCGGCGCGCACCGGCGCCCCCA
The DNA here is from genome assembly GCF_059738865.1 of Myxococcus sp. MH1. Classification (NCBI taxonomy): domain Bacteria; kingdom Pseudomonadati; phylum Myxococcota; class Myxococcia; order Myxococcales; family Myxococcaceae; genus Myxococcus; species Myxococcus sp. MH1. The sequence goes on from NZ_AP026947.1 coordinate 6,908,613, forward strand.
GGACGAGCGCCACGGCGGCGACAGCCACCAACGAACCAAGACGAGACAGACCCATGCGTCCACCAGACGATGAAGCAGCGTGCATACGACCTCCAGGTGTGATGCACGCACTCTGCTGTGATTGATGGCTCAAAAACAAGACACAACATCAACATTTCACGATACGCCACTCCGAGCTGTGGCGCTCGATGCTACACTCCTGACAGCGACGCCCCGGATACATGGTGACACATTGAAACTGTAGCGCCCCACGCCACAGCCAGGTCACCTCTGTCAGTCTTCAGCTGTAACCCCATTCGCCACAACCGAGACACCACCACCCGGCCCTGTCTCCAGCCGACGCACCTGACGGTCTCGCGCCCGACGGGCAGGCATTGCGCGTCCACGGTTCAAAGACGCGGGCACGCCGCATCACCGACCGCCGTCCCGGCGCCACGGATGAGCACATGACTCGGCGCCGGAATCGTCCTCCACGTCACACGGGCGACGTCCGTTCCAGCAGGTCCTCTCGCTCCGGGTGTGTCCTGGGTGCGGCGGACCGTCGCCCCGAGCCGTCGACCAGGCGTCGCCCCTCCCAGAAAGGGCGCGGCGCGGGCGGGAAACTGGCGTATGGAGCGCTCCATGGCGCGGAACATCGATGGAACCGAGATCAGCCGGGTGATGCGGGCGGAGATGGCCCAGCAGGTCGCCGAGCTCCAGGCCCAGGGAATCACTCCGGGGCTCTCCGTGGTGTTGGTGGGCAACAACCCCGCCAGCCAGGCCTACGTGGCGAGCAAGACGCGCGCGTGCGAGGCGCTCGGCATGCGCGGGCAGACGCTCAACCTGCCCGAGGACGTCTCCCGGGAGGAGCTCTTCGCCGTCATCGACCGGCTCAACCAGGACCCCGCCGTCCACGGCATCCTCGTCCAGCTCCCCCTCCCTGCGCACCTTCCCTACAAGGCCGTCCTGGAGCACATCGACCCGGACAAGGACGTGGACGGCTTCCACCCGCGCAACGCGGGCCTGGCCTTCGTGGGAGATCCCCGCGCCTTCATCCCGTGCACCCCCGCGGGCATCCTCGAGATGCTGCGCCGGGAGAACGTCCCCACCCGGGGCCGGCACGTGGTCATCGTGGGCAGGAGCCTCATCGTCAGCAAGCCGCTGGCCTCGCTGCTCATGGCCCCCGGCCCCGACGCCACCGTCACCATCACCCACCGGCACACCCCGGACCTGGCCTCCTTCACCCGCCAGGCGGACATCCTCATCGTCGCGGTGGGCAAGCAGAACCTCATCACCCGCGACATGGTGAAGCCCGGCGTCGTGGTCATCGACGTGGGACAGAACCGCGTCGAGGACCCCGGCTCCGCGCGCGGCTTCCGCATGGTGGGCGACGTGGACTTCGACGGCGTCAGCCAGGTCGCCGAGGCCATCACCCCCGTCCCCGGCGGCGTGGGCCCCATGACCATCACCATGCTCCTGGCCAACACGCTCCAGGCCGCGCGCCAGTCCGCGCAGGCCCGCCGCACGTAGCCACACCGGGGAGTCCGGCGCGCCCCATCCCGGGGTGCGCGCCTGGGCGCGACGCAGTGTGAATACATCGACGCGGCTTGCGTCGAGTACCGCACGTTTGCCGGCCAGGCGGCCGGTCAGCGCCATTCCCGGACTCCCCACCATGACGAAGCATGTCCTCGCCCTCGCCGGGCTGTGCCTCTGGCTGTTCACGCCAGGCACCGCCCATGCCGCGCCCCGCCCGTTCGACTTCTCGCCGCGCCACCAGTCCAGGGCCCTGCGGCTGATGTCTTCACCTTCCGCGAGGGGTGTCATGGCGGAGGGCAACCGCCTGCGGGCCCTGCAGACCGACACGTACGAGGACGACGAGTTCATCCCCACGCATGTCTGGCTCGTCCCGCTGATTCTCACGGGCGGAGGGCTCGTCGCTGGAATCGCGGTCTGCGCGTCCGGCGCGGTGGGCGACGGGGACTGCGGCAAGGCCATCCTGGGTGGAATCGTGGTCGGCGCGACGCTTGGACTGGGCTACCTGGAGCTGCTCGCGGACCTGGATGAGTACGAGGACGACGAGGGCTACGGCGGATGCGTCGACAAGGCGTCCTGCCGGCAGGCCCAGCGCGGCGGTCCCCGCCCCACCCGGAAGGCGCAGCTCGCGTCCTCGCGCGGCCCGCAGCTCCGGCTCCCGCTGGGACTCATGCCCACGGTGGGTCGGGTCAACGACGCCGCGGTGCTCGGCCTCGGTCGCAGCTTCTGACGCCCACGGCACTCCGGGCCCCACCGACGACGGGTGCGGCCGGAGTGCCCCTCGCTTCCGAGCGCCCTGGGTCAGTACATGAAGTTCAGCGCCGCGATGTCCGTCGAGGTGAACTCCCCGTTCGTGCTCAGGGGCACGCAGGTGTTCATGATGGAGCCGCCCGGCGTCGCGCTGGAGGGTGTCCCGGGGATGAGGATGGCGCCTCCCGGGTTCGCGCCCTCGCGCACGGGCGTGCCGCCGCAGCTGATGGCGGTGTTGAAGAAGTCCGTGTGGCGAAAGCCAATCGTGTGGCCAAGCTCATGCGTGAGGACGTGCTCGATGACATCCAGCGGGTACGTGGACAGGCCCGTGCCGATCCAGATGGTCGGATAAGGCAACCCGCCGGAGGGATAGCCGCTCGCCCCGCTCGGACCACTGGGGAGCGTGGAGTTGACGACCACGTTGATGGTGGCGTGGCTGCCGGGCGGACACGCCGAGGGGTCGGCGAGGCACGGATTGGCGGTGTAGAACGTGAGGCGAAGCCCCAGCGCGTTGTAGTTGGCGACGGCCTCCGCCAGGCCCGCGGCAATCGTCGACGCAACGGGTGAAGGGAGCTGGACCGTGACCTTCCTCACCGCGCTGGAGACCAAGTTCGTCGTCCGGTAGTGCTCCGCCGTCGAGCCTCCCGTGTCGAGCATCTCCCGCGAGGCCTGGAGGCTCACGACCGCGTCGCCCCCCACCTGGACGACACCGTCAACCACGTGGATGTCTTCCGTCCGGAACCCCGCCTCCACCAGGTTCTCCACGGTCTCCCGCGTCTCGTCCGTGAGCACCGGCCCGACACCTCCACAGCCAGACATCCACGCGCAGCAAAGCCATGCAACAGCGGTCGCCTTCTTCGCCATCGACTTCTCCCGGCCAGCATTCGAGGTGGGCGTGCCATTTACAGAGGCACCGCATCAATCCAAGCCGACGGGCCACGGGAAGTCCACCAGCGGATGGACTCAATCGCAGACGCGCAGGTCGGGCCTTGCCCCAGGCAACGCCATGTCACCATGCGTCCGCGGCAAACGCCCATGGCGGGCAGAGGAGACACCTGTATGAACTGGCTCGATTTCCGTCGTCTCACGCGCGCGGGCTCCTGGAGACTCGGCGCCCTTCTCACGGTGGCGGGGCTCGCGACGGGCTCGCTGCTCTTGTCCCCGGCCGAGGCCTCGGCCGATGACACCAATCCCTGTCCCTTCTCGGACGTGCTCTGCCTGTTCGATGGAGAGGACTACACCGGCGCGGTGTGGAACGTCCGGGCCTGGCCTCCGGGCACGTCCACCTGCGTGGGCCTGCCCGAGCACGGCTGGGAGGGCCGCGCCGAGTCCGCCATCAACCGGGGCACCCAGAACGCGTACCTGTTCCCCAACGAGGACTGCTCGGGCTATCCCGTGACGCTCCTGCCAGGCGAGTGGCTGAGCCCGCTCGAGTTCGCGCCCAAGAGCGTCTTCGTCTTCTGATGCGAGGCGGGGTGCGCCGGGGAAGGCGTCACCTCCCAGGCGCACCCGCCCGCCACGGTCCTACTCCGCGGAGACGTCCTGCGCGGCGCGCTCCCAGGACGCGTCGACCTCCTCGGCGTCCTCAGAGGACAGCAGCGACTCCTCCTCGCTGCCCTCGGCCGCCAGCGAGGGCATGCACGCCGGGTTCGGGTGGTGGTACTCGGTCGCCCACCGCCCGCAGGTGATGATGCGCGTGGACCAGGGCACGGCGCACGTGGTGTCGCACGACTCGTACTCCACGCAGATGTCGTCACAGTCCGGCGGCAGCGCCAGCGCGGACAGGGGGGACAGCACGCACGCCACGAAACCCGCGAGCAACGTCTTCGACATGAGCTTCATTGAATTCTCCAGGTTGAAACGTCGAGTTGAACCCATCACGACACGTCCCAGCGGGACGGGACTCACTGCTCGGCGGCGCCCTGCTCTGAGCACTCCCAGGCCGCGTCGACCTCGTCCGCGTCCTCGGACGAGAACATCTGCTCCTCCTCCCCCGCCTGCGCCGCCGTGTCCGGCACGCACGACGCGCCCGGGTCGTAGTCCTCCACCCAGACGCCGCACGACACCACCTGCATGGTCCAGGGAATGGCGCAGACGATTCGACACGGGATGGGGGACACGCAGCGGGCATCACAGTCCGGCGGCAGCGCCAACGCCGACAGGGGGGCCAGCGCCAACGCCGCGAACAACGCCTTCGAGATGCGGTTCATGAAGCCTCCAGAACGACACATCGGATGAGGACAAGCCGCGTCACCTCACACGGCGGCGGAACTATCCTCCCCACGTCAGGAAACATCAAAGACAGTCGCGCCGGGTCGGACACCACTCCCCAGTCTTGATACAGGTCAACGACAGACGCGGCCCCGGAGGTCCCGTCCCGCCACAAGACTTCACCCACGCGGCAGCTCCCCACCCCACCCACCCAGAACAGTCACTCCGGGATGACGCAACACGTCGTCACTCTTTCGGAATCCGGCCGCGCAGACACTGTTGACACCCCGCCAACAAGCCTCCAATATCCCTTTCATCGAAGTGATGAGGCCCCCACCATGAGCTACCAACACATCCGGACCTCGGTCTCGGACCGGGTTGCCACTCTCGAGCTGAACCGTCCCGAGGCGCGAAACGGCTTCACCATCACCATGGCGGACGAGCTGGCGGACGCGCTGACCCAGGCGGACGCCAACGAGGACGTGCGCGTGGTCATCCTCACGGGGGCCGGCAAGGACTTCTGTGTGGGCGCGGACCTGAGCGGCCTGTCCTTCGAGGTCGCCAACGGAGGCCTGCCCGAGCCGGGGTGGGTGGAGCCCGCGACGCGGGTGACCCGCCGCCTGTTCTCCCTGCGCAAGCCCGTCATCGCCGCCGTGCGGGGCGCCGCGGTGGGCGTGGGCTCGACGATGCTCCTGCCCGCGGACTTCCGGCTGGCGGCCAAGGACAGCCGCTTCGGCTTCGTCTTCAGCCGCCGGGGCATCTACCCGGAGGGCGGCTCCAGCTGGTTCCTGCCCCGACTGGTCGGCATGGGCCGCGCGCTCGACTGGATGGTGAGCGGCCGGCTCATCCCCGCGGACGAGGCGCTCGGCGCGGGGCTGGTGCGCTCGCTCCATGAATCCGACGAGGTCCTCGGCGCCGCGCAGGCGCTGGCGCGCGAGCTGGTGGAGTCCACCGCGCCCGTGTCCGTGGCCGTCATCCGTCAGTCCCTCTACCGAATGAGCGCCCTGCCCAGCCCGGAGCAGGCCTTCTCCCTGGACAGCCAGCTCATCGCGAGCCTGGGACAGAACCCCGACGCCGTGGAGGGCGTGATGGCGTTCCTGCAGAAGCGGCCCCCCGCCTTCACGCGCACCGTGGAGCAGGACCAGCCGGCCTTCCTGCCGTGGCGGGAGCACAAGTCATGAGCCCCTCCCCCGCCCCCCGCTGGAAGCGCCTGGAGCCGGACGAGCGCCGCGAGCAGATCCTCGAGGTCGCGACGCGGCTGTTCGGTGAGCGTCCCTACGCGGACGTCTCCACCACGGACATCGCCAAGGAAGCGGGTGTCGCCCGCGGCCTGCTCAACCACTACTTCGGGCAGAAGCGCGACCTGTACCTCAAGGTCGTCAAGCGCATGCTCCTGATGCCCGGCCTGGAGGAGAAGGTCAGCAACACGGGCACGCTGCGCGAGCGCGTGGAGCGCAGCGTCCGGTGGTACCTGGACACGGTGGCCACCCACGGCAAGACGTACGTGGCCGTCACCGCGGTGGGCGGCATCGGCGCGGACCCGGAGGTCGAGCGCATCATCTCCGCCGCGGACGACGTGGCGGCGGCGAAGACGCTCGAGTTCCTGGGGCTCAAGGTGGAGGTGGGCAGCGACGCGCGCCACCGCGCGATGATGCGCTCCTACTCCGGCATGGTGAAGGCCACCATCCGCGAGTGGATTCGAGGCGGGACGCTCACGCGCGAGGAGGCGCACCTGCTCTTGAGCGAATCGCTCATCACGCTCGTTCGCGACGTCATCCCCCAACTGAAGAACATGCCGCCCCGCGCGGAGCCGGAAGCCACGCCCGCTCCGTCCGAGGGTCCGAGCGACAAGGAGCCCTGATGAGCCAGAAGCCGCTGTCGGGACGCACGTTGTTGATGTCCGGAGGAAGCCGCGGAATCGGCCTCGCCATTGGCGTCGCCGCGGGGAGGCTGGGCGCCAACGTGGTGCTCCTGGCCAAGACGGACACGCCCGACCCCAGGCTCCCGGGCACCGTCCACACGGCGGCCGCGGACATCGAGGCCGCCGGAGGCCAGGCGCTCGCGGTGGTGGGCGACGTGCGCGAGGAGGCGGACGTCCAGCGCGCGGTGGACCAGGCCGTCAAGCGCTTCGGCGGCATCGACTTCTGCGTGAACAACGCCAGCGCGCTGGCGCCGCTGAAGACAGACGAGCTGCCCCTCAAGCGGTTCGACCTGATGCAGCAGATCCAGGTGCGCGGCACCTTCCTGCTCACGCGCGCCGCGCTGCCGCACCTCAAGCGCTCTGCGCACGCGCACATCCTGTCGCTGTCGCCGCCCGTCAACCTGGCGCCGCACTGGCTGGGCAAGCACCCGGCGTACACGGTGGCGAAGTATGGGATGACGCTCTTGACGCTGGGCTGGGCCGCGGAGTTCGCCGAGGCGGGCATCGCCGCCAACGCGCTGTGGCCGCGCACGCTCATCGCCACCGCGGCGGTGAAGAACCTGCTCGGCGGGGATGACTCCATGCAGCGCGCGCGCACGCCGGACATCATGGCGGACGCGGCGGTGGCCATCCTCCAGCGCAAGCCGCGCGACTGCACCGGCCACACCTTCATCGACGAGGACGTGCTGCGCGCCGAGGGCGTCACCGACTTCAGCCGCTACGGGGGCGGCGACGACGTCATCCTCGACCTCTACGTCGACCCCTGAGGAGCACCCCACACGCCGCATCCGCAGTCGCCGCGAAACCAGACGCAGGAGGAGTCCATGGGTACGTCGCTCGCAGACCTGGAGGCGCAGTGCCAATCCCTGGCGAACAAGCTCACCCTGCCGCTCTTGCTCAAGCGCAACGCGGACGAACTGGCGGACGAGCCGGCGCTCACCGCCGGTGACACCACGCTCACCTGGGCCCAGATTCGCGCCCGCACCGCGGCGCTGAGCCGGGGCCTGGGCGCGCTCGGGCTCCAGCGCGGCGAGCGGATGATGATCATGATGTCGAGCCGGCCCGAGCACTGGCTCATCGACTACGCCGCGGCCCACCTGGGCGCCATCCCCTGTACCGCCTATCAAACGCTGAGCACGGAGCAAGTAGGCTACGTCGCCCAGCACAGCGCGGCCACGGTGGTGGTGCTCGAGGGCGCGGAGGAGGTGACCCGCTGGCGCCCCATCCTCAAGTCACTCTTCTCCCTCAAGCGCATCGTCGTCATCGACCCAGCGGCCGTGCCCGCCGGAGACGCGCTCTATGTCTCCTTCGCGCAGTTGGAGGCGGACGGCGCGGCGCTGCATGAGCAGGCGCCGCAGGTCTTCGAGGACACCTGGAAGCCCATCCGTCCCGAGGACCCCATCGCGATGATGTACACCTCCGGCACCACCGGAGACCCCAAGGGCGTGGTGCTCAGCCATCGCAACGCCTTCTACGAGGCCATCTGCGTGGACGCGGTGGTGCCCACGCCCATGCGCGCGCCGTCCATCGCCTACCTGCCGCTGGCGCACATCGCCGAGCGCGAGCTGGGCCTGTACCGGATGCTCTTCAAGGCGCTGCACGTGCACGTCTGCTCGGACCCGGCGGGCGTGGTGCCGCTGATGGCCAAGGTGCGCCCGCCCGCCTTCTTCGGCGTGCCCCGCGTCTGGGAGAAGCTGGCCGCGGGCCTGCGCGCGAAGCTGGGCACGCTGGAGGCGCCCCGCCGCGACGCCATCATGGGCGCGCACGCGCTCGCGCTGGAGGCCTTCCGCCTGGAGGGCTCCGGCCAGAAGGTGTCCGAGGAGCTGGCCGCCAAGGTCGCCGTGGCGGAGGAGAAGGTGCTCAAGCCCCTGCGCTCCACGCTGGGCCTGGACGCGCTCCAGTGGGCCAGCAGCGGCTCCGCGCCCATCCCCGTGGAGGTGCTGGAGTACCTGGGCGGCTTCGGCATCCGCGTGCTCGAGGTGTGGGGCATGAGCGAGACAACGGGCTGCGCCACCATCAACCTGCCCACCGACTTCCGCGTGGGCTCGGTGGGCCGCCCCGTCCCCGGGCTCGAGCTGAAGCTCGCCTCCGACGGTGAAATCTTCGTGCGCGGCCCCGTGCTGTTCATGGGCTACCTGGCGGGGGACGGGCGCATCGTCAGCGCCACGGACGAGGACGGGTGGCTGGCCACCGGTGACATCGGCACCATCGACGCCGAGGGCTTCCTCACCATCACCGACCGCAAGAAGGAGCTCATCATCACCTCGAGCGGGAAGAACATCGCCCCGTCCCGCATCGAGGGCTTGCTGCGCGCCCACCCGCTCGTGGGCCAGGCGCTCGCGATTGGCGATGGCTGGCCGTATGTCACCGCGCTCATCTGCCTGGACGCGGAGGTCGCGCCCGTCTGGGCCAAGGCCCGGGGCCTGCCGCCCATGTCCGTGGCGGAGCTGACGAAGGACCCCGCCATCCGCTCGGAGCTGGAGGCGCTGGTGGCCTCCGTCAACCAGCGGCTGTCGCGCGCCGAGCAGGTCAAGCGCTTCGAGGTCGTCAACGAGACGTGGTCGCCGGCGACGGGCGAGCTCACCCCCACGCTCAAGCTCAAGCGCCGCGTCATCCTCCAGCAGTACGCCGAGCGCATCGCCACCTTCTACGAGAACGCCTGAGCCCTGCCGCCATGCACGCCAGAACCCCCGAGCAAGCCTCGTTCGCCGCGTCCATCGATGCCTTCTGCCGCGCCAGGACGGGCACCCGCGCCCAGCGCGACGCCTTGACGCAGCACGGCGTGGAGGCGCACAACGTCGAGCTGTACGCGCAGATGGCCGAGCTGGGCTGGCTCGGCGTGGGCATCGACGCGGAGTACGGCGGCTCCGGCGGCGGCATGTCGGAGATCTGCCTGTTCGCGGAGCGCACCGCCTACGGGCTCGCGCCGGTGGGCGGCTACGTCACCACCGCCGTCGCGGCCGGGCCCTACGCGAGGTTCGGCACGCCCGCGCAGAAGCAGAAGGTGCTCACGGGAATCACGCAAGGGCGGGTGGAGGCCATCTCCATCTCGGAGCCCGGCGCGGGCTCGGACGCGGCGGCCATCACCTGCCGCGCCGAGCGCGCCTCGGGCGGCTTCGTCGTCAACGGCCAGAAGACGTGGTGCTCCAACGCGCACATCGCCGACCACCTGCTGCTGGTGGCGAGGACGCGCGGCGCGGGCCCGGGCTCGCGCCACGAGGGGCTCACCATGTTCTGCGTGCCCACGAGCACGCCGGGCGTGGAGATTCGCGGCATCCCCACGCTCAACGGCAAGGAGGTCAACGACGTCTACTTCACCGACTGCTTCCTGCCCGAGGACAGCGTGGTGGGCGTGGTGGACCAGGCGTGGCCGCAGCTGATGTCGGGGCTCAACAGCGAGCGGCTCATCCTGGCGGCGACGATGCTGGGCCGGGGCCGGCGCGCGTTCGACGACGCGGTGGCGTACGTGAAGGACCGCAAGCAGTTCGGCAAGTCGGTGGGCTCGTTCCAGGCCCTCAAGCACCGCATCGCGGACCTGGCGCTGGAGCTGGAGTGCAGCGAGCTGCTCCTGTACCGCGTGGCGCAGATGGCGGACGAGGCCCCGGAGAAGATGCTCCCGCGCGAGGCCTCCATGGCCAAGCTGAAGGCCACCGAGACGGCCAAGCGCGTGGCGCTGGAGGGCGTGCAGATGATGGGGGGCTACGGCTACGCCACCGAGTTCGATATGGAATCGCATCTGCGTGCCACGGTGATTTCCACCGTCTATGGTGGCACCAGCGAAATCCAGCGGGACATCATCGGCAAGACGTTCGGACTCTAGACAGCAGTCACGACAGCGCGGAGACAGACTATGACGGCACGTCCTCGGTGGAGCTCCGACGAGCTCGAGCAGGTGCGCGGCCTCGCGGCCACCTATTTCACGAAGGAGGTCCTCCCCAACGTGCCCAAGCACGTGGCCCAGGGCTTCCCGGACAAGGCGCTCTACCGCCGGGCGGGCGAGCTGGGCCTGCTGTGCATGTCCATCCCGGAGGCGTACGGCGGCGGCGGCGGCACGTTCGCCCACGAGGCCATCCTCCTGGAGGAGCAGGTGCGCGCCGGGGACCCGACGATGGGCTTCGCGGTGCACTCCACCATCGTCGCGCACTACGTGCTCGCGTACGCCTCCGAGGCCCAGAAGCTCAAGTGGCTGCCCAAGCTCGCCAGCGGCGAGTGGGTGGGCGCCATCGCCATGACGGAGCCGGGCACGGGCTCGGATCTGCAGGCCATCTCCACCCGCGCGGTGCGCGACGGCGACTTCTACAAGGTGAGCGGGTCCAAGACCTTCATCTCCAACGGCCGCGTCTGTGACTTCCTCATCATCGCGGTGCGCACCAGCGACGTGAAGGGCCATGCGGGCATCTCCCTGTTGTGTGCCGAGGTCTCCGACACCACGCCCGGCTTCGAGCGGGGCCGCATCCTGGAGAAGCTGGGCGGCCACGGTCAGGACACCACGGAGCTGTTCTTCGACGAGCTCCGGATTCCGGCCGTCAACGTGCTGGGCGGCGAGGAGGGCTCGGGCTTCATCCAGCTGATGCAGCAGCTGCCCCAGGAGCGGCTGGCCACGGCGGTGCTCGCGCAGGCGAGCATCGAGCGGGCCGTGGCGCTCACGGTCGACTACACCAAGCAGCGCCAGGTGTTCGGCAAGCCGCTTTTCGCTCTGCAGAACACGCGCTTCGAGCTGGCGGAATGCGCGACGCTGGGCCGGGTTGGACGGGCGTTCCTCGACGAGTGCGTGGAGAAGCACCTGGCGGGGGAGCTGGACGTGGCGTCCGCGGCCATGGCCAAGTACTGGCTGACGGACCAGGCGAGCAGCGTCGCGGACCGTTGCCTCCAGCTTTTCGGAGGGTATGGGTACATGAAGGAATACCCCATCGCTCACCTGTTCGCGGATACTCGCGTCATGCGCATCTTCGCCGGCGCCAACGAGGTCATGAAGGAACTCGTCGCCCGTTCGCTGTAGACCACTCCCACACCGAATCCCAAGGAGGCTCCCGGTGAGCCAGGAAGCATTCATCTTCGACGCCGTCCGTACACCTCGCGGCAAGGGCAAGAAGGGCGCGCTGCACGGCATCAAGCCCATCTCCCTGCTGGTCGGCCTGGTGGACGCCCTCAAGAAGCGCCACCCCGGCCTGGACCCCCAGCAGATCGACGACATCGTGCTGGGCATCGTGTCGCCGGTGGGCGACCAGGGCGCGGACATCGCGCGCACGCTGGTGCTGGCGGCGGGCCTGCCGGAGACGGTGGGCGGCGTGCAGCTCAACCGCTTCTGTGCCTCCGGCCTGACGGCGGTGAACATGGCCGCGCAGCAGGTGCGCTCGGGCTGGGAGCACCTGGTCATCGCGGGCGGCGTGGAGAGCATGTCGCGCGTGCCCATGGGCTCCGACGGCGGCGCGTGGGCCATGGACCCGGCCACCAACTACGACACGTACTTCGTGCCGCAGGGCATCTCCGCGGACCTCATCGCGACGATGGAGGGCTTCACCCGCGAGGACGTGGACACCTACGCCGCGCAGTCGCAGGCGCGCGCCGCGAAGTCCTGGGCGGAGGGCTACTTCAAGAACTCCGTCATCCCCGTGGTGGACCAGAACGGCCTGGTCGTCCTGGAGCGCGACGAGCACCCGCGCAAGGACACCACCGTGGCGTCGCTGGGGCAGCTGAGCCCGTCGTTCGCCGCCATGGGTGAGATGGGCGGCTTCGACGCGGTGGCGCTGCAGAAGTACCACATGGTGGAGCGCATCGAGCACGTGCACACCCCGGGCAACTCGTCGGGCATCGTGGACGGCGCGGCGCTGGTGCTCATCGGCTCGGAGAAGGTGGGCAAGTCGCTGGGGCTGACGCCGCGCGCGCGCATCGCCGCGGTGGCCACGTCCGGCTCGGACCCGACCATCATGCTGACGGGGCCCATCCCCGCCACGCGCAAGCTGCTCGACATGACGGGCCTGTCGGTGAAGGACATCGACCTGTTCGAGCTCAACGAGGCCTTCGCCTCCGTGGTGCTCAAGTACCAGAAGGACCTGGGCATCCCGAACGAGAAGATCAACGTCAACGGCGGCGCCATCGCCATGGGGCACCCGCTGGGCGCCACGGGCGCGATGATCCTGGGCACCATGGTGGACGAGCTGGAGCGGCGCAAGGCGCGCCGGGCCGTCATCACCCTGTGCGTCGGCGGTGGCATGGGCGTGGCCACCCTCATCGAGCGCGTCTGACCTTTCTGCGCATCCCCTTTCGACCAAGATTCGAGCAAACCCCATGAGCGAGCAGAGCACCATCCGCTGGGACAAGGATGCCGACGGCATCGTCACCTTGACGCTGGATGACCCCAACCAGTCCGCCAACACCATGAACGCCGCGTACATCCAGTCGATGCGCGCGACGGTGGAGCGGCTGGTCAAGGAGAAGGCGGACATCAAGGGCGTCGTCATCACCTCCGCGAAGAAGACCTTCTTCGCCGGCGGCGACCTGAATGACCTGTTGAAGATCCGCAAGGAGAACGCGAAGCAGGCGTTCGAGCTGGGCCAGGAGCTCAAGGCGCAGCTGCGCGCGCTGGAGACCCTGGGCAAGCCCGTGGTCGCCGCCATCAACGGCGCGGCGCTGGGCGGCGGCCTGGAGATTGCGCTCGCCTGTCACCGCCGCATCGTCGCGGACGTGAAGGGCGCGCAGATTGGCCTGCCGGAAGTCACCCTGGGCCTGCTGCCCGGCGCGGGCGGCGTGGTGCGCACGGTGCGGATGCTGGGCATCGTGGACGCGCTGATGAAGGTGCTCCTGCAGGGCCAGCGCTACCGTCCCCAGGAGGCCAAGGAGGTGGGCCTGGTGCACGAGGTGGTGGACTCGGTGGAGGCGCTCATCCCCGCGGCCAAGGCGTGGGTGAAGGCGAACCCGAGCTCGCAGCAGCCGTGGGACCAGAAGGGCTACAAGATTCCGGGCGGCACGCCGACGTCCCCCGGGCTCGCGGCGAACCTGCCGGCCTTCCCCGCCAACCTGCGCAAGCAGCTCAAGGGCGCGAACATGCCCGCCCCCCGCGCCATCATGGCGGTGGCGGTGGAGAGCACGCAGGTGGACGTGGACACCGCGTTCACCGTCGAGTCGCGCTACTTCACGGAGCTGGCGACGGGTCAGGTCGCGAAGAACATGATTCAAGCGTTCTTCTTCGACATGCAGCACATCAACTCCGGTGGCGGCCGGCCCAAGGGCTATCCGCAGCACACGGCGAAGAAGGTGGGCATCCTGGGCGCCGGCATGATGGGCGCGGGCATCGCCTACGTGTGCGCCAAGGCGGGCATCGAGGTGGTGCTCAAGGACGTGAGCGTCGCCGCCGCGGAGAAGGGCAAGCAGTACTCCGTGAAGCTCGTGGAGAAGGCGCTGGAGAAGGGCAAGACGACGAAGGAGAAGGGCGACGCGCTGCTCGCGCGCATCACCCCCACCCAGGACGCCGCGGCGCTCAAGGGCTGCGACCTGGTCATCGAGGCCGTGTTCGAGGGCGTGGAGCTCAAGCACAAGGTCTTCCAGGAGGTCCAGGACGTGGTGGCGCCCGACGCGGTGCTGGCGTCCAACACGTCCACGCTGCCCATCACCCTGCTCGCGGAGGGCGTGAAGCGCTCCGAGGACTTCGTGGGCATGCACTTCTTCTCCCCCGTGGACAAGATGCCGCTGTTGGAGCTCATCGCCGGCAAGAAGACGAGCGACGCGACGCTGGCGAAGGCCATCGACATCGCGGTGCAGATCGGCAAGACGCCCATCGTCGTCAACGACAGCCGCGGCTTCTTCACCAGCCGCGTCATCGGCACGTTCCTCAACGAGGCCATCGCCATGGTGGGCGAGGGCATCTCCCCGGCGTCCATCGAGCAGGCGGGCCTGCAGGCGGGCTACCCCGCGGCGCCCCTGGCGCTGATGGACGAGCTGACGCTGACCCTGCCGCGCAAGATTCGCGAGGAGACGAAGGCCGCCGCGGTGGCCGAGGGCAAGCCGTGGGCGGACCACGGCAGCTACGCCGTCGTCGACTCGCTCATCGACCAGCACGGGCGCAAGGGCCGCTCCACGGGGGCGGGCTTCTACGACTACGTGGACGGCAAGCGCGCGGGCCTGTGGTCGGGGCTGGCGAAGCACTACACCAGGCCGGGCACGACCATCCCCTTCGAGGACATGAAGGACCGGATGCTGTTCGCGGAGGCCATCGACACGGTGCGCTGCTTCGACGAGGGCGTGCTGCGCTCGGCGGCGGACGCCAACATCGGCTCCATCCTGGGCATCGGCTTCCCGGCGTGGACGGGCGGCGTGGCCCAGTTCATCAACGGCTACGAGGGGTCCACGGGCACGGGCCTGAGGGGCTTCATCGCCCGCGCGAACGAGCTGGCGAAGCGCTACGGCAAGCACTTCGAGCCGCCCGCGTCGCTCATCCAGAAAGCGGAGCGAGGTGAGCTCCTGAAGTAGCCGCGCATCGCCTTTCGCAAGGAGAAGTCCATGGTCCAGAGCTCCAGTCGCCTCGCCGCCGTACCGCCTCCGCTCGACGCGGGGGCGCTCGTCGAAAAGCAGCGCGCCTATTTCGAGTCTCGCGTGACGCTCCCGCTCGAGTGGCGGCGGGCGCGGCTGGAAGCCCTGGACCGGGTGGTGCGCAAGTACGAGGCGGAGATCCTCGCCGCCCTCAAGGCCGACCTCTCGAAGAGCGCCGAGGAGGCGTATCTGACGGAGGTCGGCAGCATCTATGGAGAGATAAAAGGTGCGCTCAAGCACCTGAAGTCGTGGATGAAGCCGCGCCGGGGCTCGGCGCCCATCGTCATCCAGCCGGCGCGGGCGTACCAATACTCGGACCCGCTGGGCGTGACGCTCATCATCGCGCCGTGGAACTACCCGTATCAGCTGTCCATCGCGCCGCTCATCGGGGCGCTCGCGGCCGGGTGCACCGCGGTGCTCAAGCCCAGCGAGCTGGCGCCGGCGACGTCGGCGGTGCTGGCGAAGCTCCTGGGTGAGGCCTTCTCCCCGGAGGTCGTCGCCGTGGTGGAGGGCGACGCGGACGCCAGCCGCGAGCTCCTGGCGCAGCGCTGGGACCTCATCTTCTTCACCGGCGGCACCCAGGTGGGCCGCGTGGTGGCCGAGGCCGCCGCCAAGCACCTGACGCCCACGGTGCTGGAATTGGGCGGCAAGAGCCCCTGCATCGTCGACCGGAGCGCGGACCTGGAGGTCACCGCCCGGCGCATCGCCTGGGGCAAGTACCTCAACGCGGGCCAGACGTGCATCGCCCCGGACTACGTGCTGATTCCCCCCGAGCTGAAGGCGCCCTTCACGGAGCTGGTGAAGAAGGCCGTCACCCAGTTCTACGGCCAGGACGCGCGCCAGAGCAGCGACTACGGCCGCATCATCAGCCCCCGGCACTTCGAGCGCGTCCGCGCGCTGGCCGGGCACGGCAAGGTGGCCTTCGGCGGCGAGCACGACGCGGCCAGCCGCTTCTTCGCCCCCACCGTCATCACCGACGCGCCCCTGTCCAGCCCGCTGATGCAGGATGAAATCTTCGGTCCCCTCCTCCCGCTGGTGGACTGCCCGAGCATCGACGAGGCCATCCGCTTCGTGCGCTCGCGCCCCAAGCCGCTCGCGCTCTACAGCTTCTCCAAGGACGCGGCCGTCAACGAGCGGGGGCTGACGGAGACATCCAGCGGCGGCGCGGTGGTCAACGACGTGTGCGTGCACTTCGCGGCGGAGGGGCTGCCCTTCGGCGGCGTGGGCGAGTCCGGCGTGGGCGGCTACCACGGCCAGGCCAGCTTCGATGCCTTCAGCCACAAGAAGAGCGTGGTGAAGCGGCCCTTCCTGCTGGACCTGGCGATGCGCTACCCGCCGTACGTGGGCAAGCTGGGCCTCTTCAAGCGCCTGATGTAGCCCGACACGACGAGGCCGCCGGGACGCTGCTCCCGACGGCCCGGTTTCCTCCAGGCCTCTCGCGGACGGGCACCCTGCCCCGCCCGCGGGAGGCCTTCGTCGTCACAGCGTCTTCAGGTACTCGATGATGGCCCAGCGCTCGCTGTCGGTGAGCGACTGGGTGAAGTCGTGGCCCTCGTTGCCGAGCCCGTACAGGTGCGAGTTGAAGATCATGCGCGAGCGGATCTGCTTCTGGGTGATGGGCGGCGGCGACTGGTAGGCCAGCGAGTTGTAGTTGGCGACGGTGTTGGCGATGTTCGCGAACAGGACGTCGAGCGTGGCCATCTCCTGGCTGCAGGGGATGAAGGGGTCATTGGCCGGGCGGTCTCCGCAGGCCAGGGCCTGCACCTTCCAGCCGAGCTTGTTGAAGTCGTACGCGGCGAAGCTCATGTCGTAGCCGGCGTTGGAGCCCAGCGCGTTGCCGGAGACCTGCTGGCGCTTCCAGACCTTGGGGCGGTCCGAGGGCTTGAGCACGTCCCAGAGGGTGGGCACGCTGGAGTTGTGGAAGTACGGCGCGGAGGCCCAGGCGCCGTAGAGCGGCGTGGCGATGTAGCCAAAGGGCTTGATCCAGATGTTCGGCCCCTCCGGCGAGTAGATGGGCCCGGTGCCCCGGTCATACGCGGCGCGCGGCACGCGGCGCAGGGCGCTGGTGATGGGGTCGTCATAGAAGGGTCCGTGGTCCGGGTGCTGGTCGTTGTAGGCCAGGAAGGACGTGTTCCAGGCGCGGCGCTTGCGCTCGTCCGCCATCAGGTCCTTGCGGGCCGGGTCCGTGCGAATGGTCTCAATCGGGGTGATGACGCCGGAGATGCCCTTGAGGCGCGGGTCCGGGAGGAAGGCGGGGTTGGCGGCGTGGCGCGGCGAGTAGACGCCGTGGCAACTCGCGCAGGAGCCGTTGCCAGCCTGCTTGGGAATGTTGGCGTTGGCGCCGTTGGCCCACAGGTCGCGCTCGTGGAAGAGGATGGCGCCCTGCTCCGCCAGGGCCGTGTTGATGGGCTTGGGATAGGTGGGCGGCGACAGGGAGACGAAGAAGTTGTCGTTGTCCTCGAACTCGGCGGTGAGGGCGCGACGTTCGGGGGCGGAGCGGGTGATGTTGGCGATGCCGAACGCCATCTCCGAGCGGACGTTGTCGGACGTGAGCGCGCCGTCCCAGAACTGGCGCGTCTTGAAGGCGCGGTACCACCAGTTGGGGGCGCGCGACATGCCACCCGCGTGGGTGGGGAAGTACTCGAGCAGGCTGGGCGCCAGCGACATGGCATCCATGTCGAAGAGCGCGGGCAGCAGGTCCACGATGCCAATGGCGTCGCTCATGCCGCGCCCGACGCTCCACGGCACCGGGACAATCTGGAAGATGTTGCCCACCACGGTGGAGCGGAACATGTCGGACTGGATGAGGCCCGCGTCGATGGCGTCACTGGAGCGGCCCCACAGGAAGGACGACTCCGAGTCGCCCCCCAGCTTCGAGTCATGGCAACCCGAGCAGGAGGAGGCGATGGCGCCCGTCCAGCGGCCGTTGGCGTCGCGCTCCTGGACCATGCCGAGGGGCAGCTGCCCGCTCCCGCCGTTGGTGAGGTTGGGGTTCTCCCAGGGGTACGGATAGGGATTGCGGAAGGGGGCCTTCGCCAGGCCGAAGCGCTTGATGATCTGCTCGTCGAAGTCCGACGGGCGCAGCGGGTAACCCCACAGCGTGTACATGAAGTAGTACGCGGACGCCGTGGTGAACGGCTGGAAGTAGGCCCGCGTCTCGATGTTCTTCTTGCCGCGGGCGACGCTGGCCCGGAACTCGCCACATGTCTTGGGGTTGGGCGGCAGGTTGGAGATGAACGGCGGCGGCGGGGTGTGCAGGTCCACCCAGAAGGCGTTGAACTGCACCGCCGCGCCCGGCTTGTTGACGCCCGGGACGACGAGCGTGCGCGGGTCCACGGGTAGCAGC
Organism: Myxococcus sp. MH1; assembly: GCF_059738865.1. NCBI lineage: Bacteria > Pseudomonadati > Myxococcota > Myxococcia > Myxococcales > Myxococcaceae > Myxococcus > Myxococcus sp. MH1. The sequence continues at coordinate 6,926,879 of NZ_AP026947.1, forward strand.
GTGGAGTCCGGCTTCCCCTCACAGGCCGCCGCGAACGGCGCTCGCAAGGGGGTGCTGTCCAACAACGGCAACTCCGCGGCCGCGGCCTGGGTCACTCCCAGGGCCGCGACGAAGACACTCGACAAAGCCAACGAACCACTGCGGTGCAGTCGCATGAGCGGGCCCTCCTCCGCTTATTAGCAGGGTGACAACAAGACACTTTCTATGCCTGTCAGTGAAGCGTCTCAATACGCGTCGCGTCACCCCGTGACTGCCAATTGCCAATAAGGCCTCCTCGCCGGCCGAGCGGGTCCCGGAGGCAATCACAACCAAAACAACGACACGGCAAAGAGAGACTCCACCTGAAAGACAGCCACTTCTGTCCATCAGCCGACAGGGCCTGGGCGGACGGCTGGCGCCTCAGGACAGCTCCTCAATTCGTGCATTCCAGGTCATAATGAGAGGACCGCCACGAAGGAGGCTCGCGATGTTCGACGTCATGCAGGTCGCAAGGCAGCTCAAGAGCGCGGTGCTGGCGGACCCCGAGCGTTTCTACTCGAACGAGACGGGTGCATGGGTGGCAGGGCTGCCCAGACCACAAGAGATTCGCGTCGTCACGGGGCGGGAGCCCTTCTGGATCAACCTGGGCTACTGGCGTGACGTGGAGCGCGTGGACGAGACGAACTGCGAGCGCGTCGGGGATTTGTTCAAAGCCGCACAAGCGCAGATGGCCCATCTGCTCGCGCGCACGGCGCGGCTGGGCGAGCGGGACGTGGTGCTCGACTGCGGGTTCGGCTACGCCGACCAGGACATCCTCTGGGCGGAGGAGTACCGCCCCGCCCGAATCGTGGGCATCAATGTCACCCCCAATCAGGTCCGCGTGGGCAAGGAGCGCGTGAAGCTGACGGGATTGGAGGACCGGGTGCGGCTGGAGGTCGGCTCGGCGACGCAGATTCCCTTCGGTGATGGCGAGTTCGACGTCGTCTTCGCGCTGGAGTCCGCGATGCACTTCCGCACGCGCGGCGACTTCCTGCGTGAGGCCTTCCGGGTGCTCAAGCCCGGCGGGCGCCTGGTGATGGCGGACATGTGTCAGAAGACGGACCGCGAGTCCGGCGCGGGCCTGCGCCGACGGCTGAGGCACCGGTACTGGCGCGGACGGATTGCGTTTCCGGAGGCCAACGTCTGGACGACGCAGCGCTATCTCACGGAGCTGAACGCGGCCGGCTTCCACCAGGGGAAGCTGGAGTCCATCGCGTCGGACGTCTACCCGGCCGTCAACACCGCGCTGGCCGCGCTCCGGGGGATGACGGCCGCGGAGCGTCAGCCCGGCAGCGTCACCGTGGCGAAGGTGCGCGAGGACGTGCGGCGCGCCCGCCAGATGGAGTTCGAGCAGCTCCAGTGGCTGACGCTGTTCAACTGCGACGAGTACGCGGTGGTCAGCGCCGAGAAGCCCTGACGCCCACTCGCCCGGAAGTCGCTGGAGGACTTCCGGGCGGGCACCCCGCCTCAGGCGAGCGAGGCGACGTAGAAGTGCGTCGGCAGGTGGACGACGAGCGCCTCGTGAATCTCTCCGCAGACGGCCAGGCCGTCGCGCGGGAAGATGCCGGGAGGCGGCGTGGCGAAGCGGATGGAGGAGCGGCCGCTGTCGAAGATGGTGGCCGCCGCGGTGAAGTCCCCGACGATGACCTGCCCGGGGTCCACCATGCGCGCGCGGGCGATGCGCACGCCCATGCTCGTCAGGTCCGACAACAGCCCGCCCTTGCCCACGAAGTAGCGGTAGTAGTCCGCCGGGTTGACGAGGATGCCGTCCGCGCTGCCGCCCATCTGCTCCACCCTGTCACACGCCGCCAGCAGCGAGGACACGGGGTCCGAGCGCGCCGGCAGCCGCGTGATTCCCGGCGTCTCCAGCAGGCCCCGCACGCGGTCTCCACCCCGCCCCCTGGCGAGCGCCTGGTTCTCCGCGGTGCACAGCCGCACGAGCAGCCGGAAGTCGATGAACGTCGCCAGCGTCTCCGGGTCGTCCAGGAGCGCGGGCGGGACTTGAATCCACGCCGTGGTGGGCTTGAGCGTCGCGAGGTCCGTGTGGAACTCGAACGCGGCCTCGGGGCGCAGGCCCACGTCCTCCACCTGCACGGTGGGCGGCGACTGGGGCGGCGTCTCGTGCCAGTACTTCACCTTGCCGCCCTCCGCCTTCACCACCTTGAACAGGCCGCGCACCGCGATGCGCGGGCGCCGCTTGAAGCCCGGGAAGGCCTCCGTGATGGTGTGCGAGAACTCCACCGAGGCCTTCGCGCCCTGCGTGGCGACGGCCTGGGCGAAGACCCTTCCGGGTGAGAGGAGCGGCTGCTCCGGGGATTCGTTCGTGCTCATGGCGCTCCCGGGCCTACTCGCCCCAGTCCTCCTCGACCTCGGGCGCTTCCTCGAGCCGGAGCGGATTGAGGCCGACCACCTCGAGCTCTCCGTCACAGCCCGAGCACGTCAACACCTCGCCCTGCACGCGGCCCTCGGCCTCGATGGGCTCCGAACACGTGGGACAGCGGGCCTGCCCGGTCGATTCCGACTGCTTCGTCAGTGCATGCATGCCCTTGCTCCTCTTTTGCTGAATCGGCGCAGTGTGTGAGTCTTCATTCCAGTCGTCAAGACAAGCCCTGAAACACAAGTGAGTGCAGCAAGGCCACATTTCTCAGGTATTTCGGCACGGCGTATCGACGTGCTCACGCGGACACACTCCGTGGGAGTGTCCGGGCGTGGGAACGTTCCAGCGCGTCACGCAGGAGCGTGACGAGGGTGTGAACTCCCGGGGCGCGCAGCAACGCGTAGTGGTCACCGGGCAGCGTGTGGACGGCCGCGCCTCCCCTGGCGAGCAGCTCCCATTCGTGCGCGCGAGGTGACTCGGCGGATTCGATGGAGACCAGCGCTCCCGGGTAGGGCCTGGGCACGTAGCGCCAGGCGGCGCGGAGGTTGGCTTCGAACACGGCGCGCAGCGCGGCGAGCCCTGTTTCAGGGAGCGCCGAGACACGGTGCGCCGCGTCCTCCAGCACGCCCAGCGACTCCTCGGGGGCAAGGCTCGCGAGGACGTCTTCGGAGCACGGCAGCCAGGCTCCCGCCGAGCGCAGCACGTCCCGGAAGAAGAGCGCGCCCAACCGCGCGGGTTCGAGCCAGGACGGGTCCACCGCTCCTCCCGCGTGGGCCCGCGCATAGGTGTCGATGAGCACCAGCAGGTCCACCGACTCTCCGCGCGCCTGGAGCTGCTGGGCCATCTCGAACGCGAGCGTCCCGCCCAGGGACCAGCCCCCGAGCAGGTAGGGGCCCTGTGGCTGCACCGCGCGAATCGCGTGCAGGTAGCGCTCCGCCAGGGCCTCCACGCTGTCGAGCGGCGCGGTCTCCCCATCGAGGCCGGGCGCCTGGAGGCCGAAGAAGGGCTGGTCCGCGCCCAGCAGGTGCGCGAGCTCCGCGTACGCGAGCACGGTGCCACCCACGGGATGGACGCAGAAGAAGGGGCGCTTCGTCCCGCCGCGCAGTTGGACCAGGGGCGAGCTGGCCGCAGGCGCGCGACTCGATACCAGGGCCGCGATGCGCTCCACCGTCGCGCCCTGGAAGAGCGCGGCCACGGGGAGGGCTCGGCCCGTGAGCTCACGAATCCGCGCGAGCAGGCGCATGGCCAGCAACGAGTGGCCACCCAGCTCGAAGAAGTCATCGCGGATGCCCACCGGGTGCACGCCGAGCGTCTCCTCCCAGGCCCGGACGAGCTGGAGCTCCAGTGAGGTCCTCGGAGGAACCCGGGGCGCCGTGTCCCGTCGGGTGACGTCCGCGTCCGGCGTGGGCAAGGCCCGGCGATTCACCTTGCCGCTGGGAGACAGGGGCAGCGAGTCCAACATCACGAAGTGGCCTGGAACCATGTGGTCCGGCAGCCGCTCCTGGAGGAAGGCGCGCAGGGCGCTCGACTCGGGCTCCGCGCCGTCCGTGCCCACGACATAGGCCACCAGCCGCGACAGCCCCGAGCCATCCGCGCGCGCCTCCACCACGCAGTCCTTCACCGAGGGATGGTGTGCGAGCGCGGCTTCCACCTCCGCGAGCTCGATGCGGTAGCCGCGCACCTTCACCTGTGCGTCGCGTCGGCCGAGGAACTCGAGGGTGCCGTCGGAGAGGTAGCGCGCGAAGTCTCCCGTCCGGTACACCCGTGAGCCTGGAGCAAGGCCCACCGGGTCCGCGACGAAGCGCTCCATCGTCAGGTCCGGACGGTGGAGGTAGCCGCGCGCCAGCGCCGCGCCGCCGAGATACAGCTCGCCGGGGACACCCGGAGGAACCGGAGTGCCTCGCGCATCGAGCACGTGCACACGCGCATTCGAGATGGAACGACCGATGGGCGGCAGGTCCGGCCAGGACGCGGGGTCGCCCTCCAACGTGTGGGCCGTCACCACGTGGGACTCCGTGGGCCCGTAGTGGTTGTGCAACACGCAGCCCGGCAGGCGGCCGATGAAGCGCCGCAGCGCGGGTGTCACTCGGAGCTGCTCTCCGGCCGTGATGATTTCGCGCAGTCGACCCGGCGCCAGCCCGTCCCGGTCCGCCACCTCGGCGAGGTTCTGGAGCGCGACGAAGGGGAGGAACAGCCGCTCGACGCCATGCTGCTCCAGGTGCTCCAGCAGGGCACGTGCGTCCAGCCGCAGCTCCTCGGGGATGAGCACCAGCTCCCCGCCGGCCGCCCAGGTGGAGAACAGCTCCTGGAAGCAGACGTCGAAGCTCAGCGCGGAGAACTGGAGCGTGCGCCCCTGTGGCAGGCGCGAGGCGCCGAGCTGCCACTGCACCAGGTTGAGCAGGGGCCCATGGGGCATGGCCACGCCCTTCGGGTCTCCCGTCGAACCCGAGGTGTAGATGACATAGGCGAGCGACTCCGGCCCCGCCAGTGGCGGGAGGTCCTCCGGGTCCTCGTCCTCGAAGCGCGCCGCCTCCGTGTCGAGCAGCAGCAGCTGTGCCGCCCCATCCGGCACGAGGTCTGCGAGGGAGGACTGCGTGAGCAACCACGGCGCCCTGGAGAAGCGGAGCATCCACGCCAGTCGCTCGCGCGGATAGGACGGGTCCAACGGGACGTACGCGCCACCCGCCTTGAGGATGGCGAGCACACCGACCGCGAGGTCCAGGGAGCGACGGACGCACAGCCCCACCGGCACATCGGGGCCCACGCCTTCCCTGCGAAGGAGTCTCGCCAGTCGATTCGCGCGCTGGTTCAGCTCGCCGTAGGTGAGCACGTGCTCCCCGAAGCGGACCGCCACCGCGTCGGGAGTGCACTCGGCCTGCTCCTCGAAGAGCGCGTTCACCCGGCTCACGGAGGCAAGTGGCGCCTCGGTGGCGTTCCACTCCACCAGCAGCCGGTGCCGCTCGGACTCGGCGAGCAGCGGCAGCGTCTCCACGTCCTGCGCGGGCTGGGCGAGCGCGGACTGGAGCAACCGGAGGTAGTGCCCCGCCATCCGCGACACCGTCTCCTCGTCGAACAGGTCCGTGTTGTATTCCCAGGACGTCACCAGCGACTGGGGCTGTTCCTGGACGAACAGCGTGAGGTCGAACTTCGACATGCCCGGCTCGAAGGCGAGGCTCTCGACGCCGAGCCCCTGGAGCGACACCGGCACCGTGGGGCCCGGCATGACGAACATGACCTGGAAGAGCGGTGAGCGGCTCAAATCCCGGCTCGGCTGCAGCGCGTCCACCACCTGCTCGAAGGGCAGGTCCTGGTGCGCGAACGCCCCCAGACACGCCTTCCTCACCCTCCTCAGCAACTCCCTGAAGCTCGCACCTCCCGTCTCCACCCTCACCACCAACGTGTTCACGAAGAAGCCGACCAGCTCCTCCACCTGCCTCCAGTTCCTCCCCGATATCGGCGTCCCCACCACCACGTCGCCCTGCCCGCTGTAGCGCCCCAGCAGCACCTGGAACGCCGCCAGCAGCGTCATGTACAGCGTCACCCCTTCCTTCCGGCTCAGCTCCCGCAGCGCGCCCGCCAGCTCGGGAGGAATCCGGAGCGACAGGTGCGCTCCGTTGAAGGACTGCACCGCGGGACGCGGTCTGTCGGTGGGCAGCTCCAACACCGGCGGCGCTCCCGCCAGCTGCTCCTTCCACCACCCCAGCTGCTTCTCCAGCACCTCCCCCTTCAGCCACTCCCGCTGCCATCTCGCGTAGTCCGCGTACCGCACGTCCAACGGTGTGCGCTCCACCGACTCCCCTCGCACCCTCGCCCCGTACCCCTCTCCCAGCTCCTTCTCCAGCAGCCCCACCGACCACCCGTCGAACACGATGTGATGCACCACCCACACCAGCACGTGTTCTTCATCCCCCACCTTCAACACCTTCGCCCTCAGCAGCGGCCCTCTCTCCAGGTCGAACGGGCGCTGGGCTTCCTCCTCCACCCTTTCCAGCACTTCCGCCGCGGCCACGGGCTCCACCTTCAGCGACAGCTCCACGTCCTCGTGGATTCGCTGCACCGGTTTCCCGTCCACCTCACCGAAGGTCGTCCGCAAGGACTCGTGCCTTCTCACCACGTCACGGAACGCGCCCTCCAGCGCGCCCACGTCCAGCCGACCCGAGAGCCGCACCGCGAAGGGCATGTTGTACGAGAAGCCCTCCGCATCGAGCTGCGAGAGGAACCACAGTCGCTGCTGCGCGAAGGACTGCTCCACCACGCCGTTGTGCGGTCTCCAGGTCAGCGCGGGCGGAGGTGCACCCCTCGCTTCCTCGAGGACATCCTCCAGGTGCTCGGCGAGCTGCGCCACCGTGGGCGATTCGAAGAGCACACGGACGGGGAGGTCTCGCCCCACCACGTCCTTCAAGCGGGACACCGCCTGGGTCGCGAGCAGCGAGTGCCCCCCCAGCTCGAAGAAGTGTGCCTCCACGCCCACGCGCTCCAAGCCGAGCAGCGGACCGAACACCTCCGCGACGACCCGCTCCATCGCCGTGCGTGGCGCCACGTCGCCACCGCGTGACTCCTCCACGCGCGGCACCGGCAACGCCTTGCGGTCCACCTTCCCCGTCGGGGCAATCGGCAACGCGGGGAGCGCGACGAAGGCCGAGGGCACCATGTACTCGGGCACCTTCGCCTGCAGGTGCGCGCGCAGCTCCGCCGGGGTCAGCGTGTGACCGTCCTGGAACACGACGTAGCCCACCAGGCGCCGGTCTCCCGGCACGTCCTCGCGCACCACCGCCACCGCGTCCCGCACACCGGGCAGCGCTCGCAGCACCACCTCCACCTCGCCCAGCTCGATGCGGAAGCCCCGCAGCTTCACCTGTCCATCCAGGCGCCCGAGGAACTCCAGGTTCCCGTCCGCCATCCACCGCGCCCGGTCTCCCGTGCGGTAGTAGCGCTCACCCGACGTGCCCTCGAGCGTGTCCGGGAGGAACCGGTCCGCGGTCAAATCGGGGCGGCCATGGTAGCCGTGCGCCAGACTCGCGCCCGCGACGCCCACTTCACCCGGGACACCGATGGGGCAGGGCTCGCCGTTCGCGTCCAACACGTACAGGCGCACGTTGGTGATGGGCACGCCCACCGGCGGAAGCGCGGGCCACGAGGAAGGAGGTCCCGAGGCCCGCCACGCGGTGACGACATGCGCCTCCGAGGGCCCGTACTGGTTCTCCAGCACGCATCCCGGGAGCCGCTCGAAGAAGGCCACGAGCGCGGGCGTCACCTGGAGCTGCTCTCCCGCCGTCACCACCTCCGTCAAGGGAGGCAGCACCTCCTCGGACGCAGCGGCGTCGCAGACCGCCTGGAGCGCGACGAAGGGGAGGTAGAGCCGCTCGACCTGGTGACGCACCATGTACCGGAGCATCGCGCCAGGATCCTGTCGCAGCGCCGGGGTGATGAGCAGGACGCGGCCACCCAGACACCAGGTGCCGAACATCTCCTGGAAGGAGACGTCGAAGTTGAGCGAGGCGAACTGGAGCGTCGTCGCGTCCGGCTTCACCGTCCGCTTCAGCAACCACCAGAGCATGTTGCCCACCGCGCGGTGGGACATGACGATGCCCTTCGGTCGCCCCGTGCTCCCGGACGTGTAGACGAAGTAGCAGTTCGTCTCCACGGAGAGGTCCACGCAAGGCGCGCTCGTGGGGCGGCGCGAGATGGCGGCGGCCTCGTCCTCCAGGCTCAACACCCGCGCCGACGTCCCCGAGGGCAGCGCGGAGACCAGGTGCGCCTGCGCCACCACCACCGGCGCCTCCGTGTCCTCCAACATCAGCCGCAGTCGCTCGGTGGGCCAGGTCGGGTCCAGGGGAAGGAAGGCCGCTCCGGCCTTGAGGGTGGCCAGCACCGCCACGGGCATCTCGAGGCTGCTCCGGTCCAGGCACAGCCCCACCGAGCCGTTGGGCGGCACCCCCAACGCCACCAGGTGATTCGCGAGCTGGTTCGCGCGGGCGTCCAGCTCCGCGTACGTCAACGAGCGCGTGCCGTCCGTCACCGCCTCCGCGTGAGGCGTCCGCGCCACCTGGGCCTCCACCCATTGGTGCATCAGGCCCGGCACATAGGTCGCGTCGCGACGCGCGCCCCACTCCACCAGCAGGTGCCGACGCTCCGTCGCATCGAGCAACGGGAGCGCGGAGATGGGCTGCTCCGAGGACTCCACCACCGCGTCGAGCAAGCGTCCGTAGTGGCCCGCCATCCGCGACACCGTCTCTTCGTCGAACAGGTCCGTGTTGTATTCCCAGAACGTCACCAGCCCGCGCGGCGTCTCCCACGCGAACAGCGTGAGGTCGAACTTCGACACGCCCGGCTCGAAGTCGAGTTCCTCCGACGTGACTCCTTCGAGCGCCAGGGGCGCCAGTTCGCCGGGCATGACGAACATGACCTGGAAGAGCGGTGAGCGGCTCAAATCCCGGCTCGGCTGCAGCGCGTCCACCACCTGCTCGAAGGGCAGGTCCTGGTGCGCGAACGCCCCCAGACACGCCTTCCTCACCCTCCTCAGCAACTCCCTGAAGCTCGCACCTCCCGTCTCCACCCTCACCACCAACGTGTTCACGAAGAAGCCGACCAGCTCCTCCACCTGCCTCCAGTTCCTCCCCGATATCGGCGTCCCCACCACCACGTCGCCCTGCCCGCTGTAGCGCCCCAGCAGCACCTGGAACGCCGCCAGCAGCGTCATGTACAGCGTCACCCCTTCCTTCCGGCTCAGCTCCCGCAGCCTCTCTTCCAGACCGTGCGAGAGCGTCACGCGCTTGAGTGCACCGCGATAGGTGCGCACCGCGGGACGCGGCCTGTCGGTGGGCAGCTCCAACACCGGCGGCGCTCCCGCCAGCTGCTCCTTCCACCACCCCAGCTGCTTCTCCAGCACCTCCCCCTTCAGCCACTCCCGCTGCCATCTCGCGTAGTCCGCGTACTGCACCTCCAGTCTCGCGGCCTCCACCGCCTCCCCTCTCACCCTCGCCCCGTACCCCTCTCCCAGCTCCTTCTCCAGCAACCCCACCGACCACCCGTCGAACACGATGTGATGCACCACCCACACCAGCACGTGCTCTTCATCCCCCACCCTCAGCACCTTCGCCCTCAGCAGCGGCCCTCGCTCCAGGTCGAACGGACGCCGAGCCTCCTCCTCCACCTTCGGCAGCACCTCCGCCGCGGACACCGACTCCACCGTCAGCGACAGCTCCACGTCCTCGTGGATCCGCTGCACCGGCTTCCCGTCCACCTCACCGAAGGTCGTCCTCAGGGACTCGTGCCTTCGCACCACGTCACGGAACGCCCCCTCCAACGCCCTCACATCCAGCCGGCCTGTGAGTCGTCGGGCGAACGGGACGTTGTAGGAGATGCCTCCCGTGTCGAGCTGTGACGTGAGCCACAGTCGCTGCTGCGCGAAGGACTGCGGCACCACGCCACCGTGCGGCTGGTGCGTGAGGGGACTGCGCTGGGCTTCGTGGTCCTCCTCCAACCGCTCCGCGAGCCGGGACACCGTCGAAGACTCGAACAGGACGCGCACGGGCAGCTCACGTCCCACCACTTCGCGCAGCCGCGACATGGCCCTCGTGGCCAGCAACGAGTGTCCGCCCAGCTCGAAGAAGTCGTCCTCCACGCCCATCCGCGCCAGGCCCAGCAGCGGGGCCAGGACCTCCGCCACCACCTGCTCCATCGCCGTGCGAGGCGCCACGTACTCACGCCGCGAGCCCTCGACCCCGGGGGAAGGCAGCGCCCTCCGGTCGAGCTTCCCGTTCGGCGTGAGAGGCAGGCCCGGCAACATGACGATGGCCGAGGGCACCATGTACTCGGGCAGCCGCGCACGCACCCACGCGCGCAGCTCCTGGGACTTCGGGAGCGCCCCCTCCGAGGGAACACAGTACGCGACGAGCCACCGTCCTCCGGGGCCATCCTCGCGCGCCACCACCGCCACCTCGCGCACGTCCGGGTGGCTCGCGAGCACGGACTCCACCTCGCCCGACTCGATGCGGAAGCCGCGCAGCTTCACCTGTCCGTCCAACCGCCCCGCGAACTCGAGCGTCCCATCCCGCCGCCACCGCGCCCGGTCTCCCGTGCGGTACAGCCGCGCCCCGGGCTCCGCGCTGAACGGATTCGGGACGAACCGCTCGGCGGTCAGCTCCGGACGACGGAGGTATCCCCACGCCAGCCCATCGCCGCCCGTATACAGCTCGCCCCAGACACCCACGGGGACGAGCGACATCGCCGCGTCCACCACATGGACCTGGGTGTTCGAGATGGGTCGACCAATCGGCACGGCGCCGTCCACCCGCGAGCCCGCCGTCAACGGATGGCACGTGGTGAACGTGGTGTTCTCCGTGGGCCCATACCCGTTGATGACGACTCCCCCTCGCGCCAGACGCGCGCGAACGGCGGAGGGCGACACCACGTCGCCGCCCGTGAGGAGCTGACGCACCCCGGACAGCGCCTCGGGACGCGTGGCCATCACCTGCTCGAACAGCGCGGAGGTCAGCCACAGCGTGGTGACGCCACTTCGCGCCAGCCCCGCCTCCAGCTCCTCCACCGAGGGTGTCCTCGGCGCGAAGACCACCAGCCTCGCGCCATTGAGCAGCGGCCCCCACAGCTCCAGCGTCGCGGCATCGAACGAGATGGGCGCGAGCTGGAGGAAGACCTCCTCCGGTCCCAGCTCCGCGAAGCGGCTCCCCTTCACCAACCTCACCACCGCGCGGTGCGGAACGCAGACGCCCTTCGGCCGCCCCGTCGAGCCGGAGGTGTACATGACGTAGGCGAGCGACTCCGGCGGCAAGGGCAACGCCAGGTCGACCTCGGGCTCGTGAGCGAACGCCGCCCCCGTGGGCTCCAAGGGAACGAGCTTCACCGAACCCGAGACGAGCCACGGACAGGCCGCGTCCGGTGCCAGCAAGGCCGCGAGCTCCGAGTCCTCACACATGAAGGACAGCCGCTCGTCCGGATACGACGGGTCCAATGGAACGTACGCGGCCCCGGCCTTGAGGATGCCGAGCGTCGCCACCACCATCTCCAACGAGCGTCGCGCGAAGAGCCCCACCCGACTCCCGGGCTCGATCCCCAGTCGACACAGGTGGTGCGCGAGCTGATTGGCGCGCCGGTTCAGCTCCGCGTACGTCAGGCGCTCGCCCTCGAACTCCACCGCGACGGCGTCCGGAGTGCGGGACACCTGTGCCTCGAACAGCGCGGGGATGCTCGCGTCGCGCGGATACTCCGTCCGCGTCGCGTTCCACTCCGTCAGGAGCAGCCCACGCTCGGCCGCGCTCACGAGCGGGAGCTCGAAGACGCTCGACGAGGGGCGCTCCACCACCGCCTCCAGCAACGCGACGTAGCGCTCCGCCAGTCGCGTCACCGTCTCCTCGTCGAAGAGGTCCGTGTTGTATTCCCAGTACGTCACCAGCCCGCGGCTCGTCTCGCGCGCGAACAGCGTGAGGTCGAACTTGGAGACGCCCGGCTCCAGCGGGATGTCCGTCGCGACGAGCCCCGGCAGGCTGAGCGCCGCGGACGGCTCTCCCTGGAGCACGAAGGCCACCTGGAAGAGCGGCGAGCGGCTCGGGTCCCGCTCCAGCTGCAGTGCCTCGACCAGCTGTTCGAGGGGCACGTCCTGCCTTGCGAAGGCCTCCAGGCACGTCTTGCGGACCTGACGCAGCAGCATCTGGAACGGGACGTCCTCGACCTGGGCCCTCAGGGCCAGCATGTTGGCGAAGAACCCGACCACGCCCTCCAGCTCACGCTGCCCGCGCCCCGCGAAGGGCGAGCCCACGACGATGTCCCGCTGCCCGCTGTGACGCGCCAGCAGCACCTGGAACGCCGCCAGCAGCGTCATGTACAGCGTCACCCCTTCCTTCCGGCCCAGCTCCCGCAGCCTCTCTTCCAGGGCCGGCAGGGGCGGCATCCACTTCAGGGCGCCCGGATAGGTCTGCACGGCGGGACGCGGTCTGTCGGTGGGCAGCTCCAACACCGGCGGCGCTCCCGCCAGCTGCTCCTTCCACCACCCCAGCTGCTTCTCCAGCACCTCCCCCTTCAGCCACTCCCGCTGCCATCTCGCGTAGTCCGCGTACTGCACCTCCAGTCTCGCGGCCTCCACCGCCTCCCCTCTCACCCTCGCCCCGTACCCCTCTCCCACCTCCTTCTCCAGCAAGCGCACCGACCACCCATCGAACACGATGTGATGCACCACCCACACCAGCACGTGCTCTTCCGCGCCCACCCTCAGCACCTTCGCCCTCAGCAGCGGCCCTCGCTCCAGGTCGAACGGACGCCGGGCCTCCTCCTCCACCCTTGGAAGCACGTCCGCGGCCGCCACCTCCTCCACCTCCAGCCACAGCTCCACCTCGTCGTGGATCCGCTGCACCGGCTTCCCATCCACCTCGCCGAAGGTCGTCCTCAGTGACTCGTGCCTTCGCACCACGTCACGCAGCGCGCCCTCCAGCGCTCCCACGTCCAGCCGGCCCGTGAGCCGCACCGCGAAGGGCGCGTTGTAGGACGTTCCGCCCGCGTCGAGCTGCGAGAGGAACCACAGCCGCTGCTGCGCGAAGGACTGCTCCGCCACGCCGCCATGCGGCTGGTGCGTCAGCGGAGGCCGACGGCTCGTCCGCTCCGGCTTCGTGGCGATGGACGGCGCGCTCCGCATCATCACGCCACTCGAATCGTGGGCCGAGGCCCCTCTGGCGCCCCCTGCCCGGGCTGCCCCTGAGGCTCCGGCAAGAGCAGGTCGTACGGATTCATCGCGTCACCGGCCAGGCACTCCAGCTCCACGTCCAGCCCCAAGCCGTGGCGTCGCGCCAGCTCGATGAGCACGCCCGTCACCGCCTCGTCCTCCAACGAGAACCCCGTGGAGTCAAACACCGTGGACCGCTCCCGCCACTCCCCGAAGCGCTCGGGATGCTGGACGACCTCGATGATGCCCGGGCCAATCTGCTCGGGCCGCAGCTGCTGACACTCTCCTTCCACCAGCGCCTGCGGCAGGAAGTCCGGACACACCAGGCTGCGCTCCAGCAGCGAGCGCGGCAGCTCCAGCTTCCCCGGCAGGTCCGAGCCCACCGCGTTGACGTGCACCCACGGCTTGAGCCGCCCGTCTTCCAACACCGGCCCCTCTCCCACGCCCACCGACGTCACCGTGCACACGATGTCCGCCTCCGCCTCCACCGTCTCCAACGGCGCCGCGCGGACATCCAATCCCAGGAACGCCGCCCGCCCCGCGAACGAGCGCTGCGCCACCGGGTCCACGTCAAAGACAAGCACCCTCTCAATGGAAAACAACCGCGACAGTGCATGCAGCTGGGTCACCGCCTGGGCGCCGGCGCCGACCAGCCCCACCACCCGGCTCTCCGGATGTGCCAGGTGCCGGCTGGCGATGGCGGACGCCGCCCCCGTGCGCAGCGCCGTCGCAAGCACCCCGTCCACCAGCGCCGTCAGGTGGCCCGTTGCACAGTCATAGACACTGTTCGTCGCGATGATGGTGGGAACCCCATAGTGTCTGGGATTCATCGGATTGTAGCCGACAACTTTGATGGTGATGGATTCACCCTGCCGCATCACCGGCATCCACTCGAGCACGCCTGTCCGGGCGTTGCGCAGCGTGAAGCCCTCGCGCTGCCGCAGCTCCGTGCGCGCGAGGTCGAACGTTCGGAAAGCCGTCTCCACCGACTCGATGACCCGGTCCATCAGGACATCGATTCCCACTTCGTGCACGAGCCTGCGCAGGTCCGCCTGGGTGACGAGGAGTGTCTTCACGGGCGCTCCCTCAGCCTGGAGATGCGCGCACTCTGCATCAATCCGTGTCACCTGAGAAGACAATCAAAACATTCCGACATCTCTTTACGCGCCCAGAAGAATAATCATCCCTGATTGCCCATGACCACACTTGCCGACATTGCACGTTTTACATGAACTACGAACAAGCCCTATCATCGCGAGCCGTGAGCACACGAACGGACGCCGCGACGCTGTCCTGGGGTTGGGTTCGCAATCCCAGGTTCGACCTCTTCTTCATCCTCGGAACGGCGGGCCTGGGGCTCGCGTTCTCATTGGCGGCGCTGGCGCGGCCGTCGCTGTTCCCCGTGCTGTTGATGGTGGACGTGTGGCTGCTCGGCTACCACCACGTGGTGTCGACCTTCACGCGGCTGGGGTTCGACGCGGAGAGCCGGCGTCAGCACCGCTTCCATCTGTGGGTGCTGCCGGGGCTCGTCTTCGCGGCGACGTTCGCCGTGTACCAGTCGGGCGGCGTCTGGCCGCTGATGTCCATCTACTTCTACTGGCAGGGGTGGCACTACCTCAGGCAGAGCTACGGCGTCAGCCGCATCCTGGACCGCGCCTCGAAGCGGCCGGCGGCGGAGAACCCCGCCACCGCGTGGATGCTCTACCTGCTGCCGCTCGCGGGGCTGCTCTACCGCTCCGCGCAGGGCTCCACCACCTTCCTCAAGCTGGAGGTGCGGATGCTGCCGGTGCCCTGGGAGGCGGCGTGGGCGGCGGCGGCGTGCGCGCTGGTGGCCTTCGCGGCGTGGGCGGTGCTCCAGGCGCGGGCGCTGCGCTCGGGCGCGGGCAGCCCCGCCCAGACGCTCTACCTGGCCACACACGCGGGCATGTTCGCCGTGGGCTACTTCGTCATCCCGAGCCTGGAGACGGGCTGGCTGGGCCTCAACGTGTGGCACAACGCCCAGTACATCCTCATCGTCTGGCTGTTCCACAACCGGCGCTTCAAGGAGCAGGTCAGCCCCGAGCACCGCTTCCTGTCCACGCTGAGCCAGAGCCGGCGGATGCTCCAGTACCTGGTGGTGTGCGTGGCGCTGTCCGCGCTGCTCTACACGTTCATCCTGCGCGGACTGTCGTGGATTCCAGCGGCCAGCCTGCTCATCGTGCAGACGCTCAACTTCCACCACTACATCGTCGACAGCCTCATCTGGAAGGTGAGGCAGCCGGCGGTGCGGCGAAACCTGGGGCTCGCCGCGTGAGGCCCGGGCCAGGAGGGCCGCGAGGGCTTTCGCCCCGCGGCCCCTGGCGTCGGGCTCAGCCGCGAACGCGCAGCACGGAGCGGCCGCCGTAGCGGGCCTGCTTGCCCAGCTCCTGCTCGATGCGGATGAGCTGGTTGTACTTGGCGGTGCGGTCCGCGCGCGACAGCGAGCCGGTCTTGATCTGCCCGCAGTTGGTGGCGACAGCCAGGTCCGCGATGGTCGCGTCCTCCGTCTCACCGGAGCGGTGCGACATGACGGCCGTGTAGCCCGCC
This sequence comes from Myxococcus sp. MH1, assembly GCF_059738865.1. Lineage (NCBI taxonomy): Bacteria > Pseudomonadati > Myxococcota > Myxococcia > Myxococcales > Myxococcaceae > Myxococcus > Myxococcus sp. MH1. The sequence continues at coordinate 6,942,511 of NZ_AP026947.1, forward strand.
TTGTGCGCCATCTCCACCGCGGCCATGACCTCCGACAGCGTGCCAATCTGGTTGACCTTCACCAGGATGGAGTTGGCGATGCCGTTCTTGATGCCGTCCGACAGGCGCTTGACGTTGGTGACGAACAGGTCGTCGCCGACAATCTGCACCTTCGAGCCGATGCGGTCCGTGAGCAGCTTCCAGCCGGCCATGTCGTCCTCGGCCAGGCCGTCCTCGATGGAGACGATGGGGTACTTCGCCACCAGGCTCTCCAGGTACTTCACGTGCTCTTCCACGGAGCGCTTCTTGCCCTCACCCTCGTAGTCGTAGACGCCGTCCTTGTAGAACTCGCTGGCGGCGCAGTCGAGCGCCAGGGCGATGTCCTCGTTCGGCTTGTAGCCGGCCTTCTCGATGGACTTCATGATGAAGTCCAGCGCGGCCTCGGCGGACGTCAGGTTGGGGGCGAAGCCGCCCTCGTCACCGACGTTGGTGCCGAAGCCCGCTTCCGACAGGCCCTTCTTCAGCGTGTGGAAGACCTCGGCGCCCATGCGCACCGCCTCGGCGAGCGACTTCGCGCCGACGGGCATGATCATGAACTCCTGGAAGTCGATGGCGTTGTCCGCGTGCGCGCCGCCGTTGATGATGTTCATCATCGGCACGGGCAGGAGGCTGGCGGAGACGCCGCCCACGTAGCGGTAGAGCGGCAGCCCGCGCGCGGCGGCGGCGGCCTTGGCCACGGCCAGCGACACGCCGAGGATGGCGTTCGCCCCCAGCTTGGCCTTGTTGGGCGTGCCGTCGAGCGCAATCATCGTCTCGTCGATTTCGAGCTGCGACTCCGCGTTGAGGCCGCGGACCGCCTTGAACAGCTCGTTGTTCACCGCCGCGACGGCCTTCTGCACGCCCTTGCCGAGGTAGCGGCGCTTGTCGCCATCCCGCAGCTCCACGGCCTCGTGCGTACCGACGGAGGCGCCGGAGGGAACGGCGGCGCGACCGCGGATGCCGTTCTCCAGGATGACGTCGACTTCGACAGTGGGATTGCCGCGACTGTCGATTATCTCACGGCCTACGACACCGACGATTGTAGTCATCGCGCCTTCGTAGCGAAGGGTCCCCAGTGCGTCAAGGAGACAGGGCCCCGAGCGTCCGCCTCAGGCGCTCCGGGCCTCGCGCTCCGCGTGGTACTGCTCGATGGAGAGGTTGCGCACGCGGGAGCGACGTCCCTCCTCGTTGTGCACGTAGCCCACGCTGGCCACGTACGGCTCGATGACGCGAAGCTTCTGCAGCGGCGTCACGATGAGCAGCTGCAGGTCCAGCCGGCGGAACAGCTCCAGGCCGTACGCCGCGGACTCGTCCGAGCCCCGGCCGAAGGCCTCGTCGATGACCACGAAGCGGAACGAGCGCGAGCGCGTCTCGCCCCACTGCAGACCGAACTGGTAGGCGAGGCTCGCGGCCAGCACCGTGTACGCGAGCTTCTCCTTCTGTCCGCCCGACTTGCCGCCCGAGTCCGCGTAGTGCTCGTGCTCCTGGTCGTCCGCGCGCCAGCGCTCGGAGGCGGAGAAGCTGAACCAGTTGCGCACGTCCGTGACGCGCCCGGTCCACTTCGCGTCCGCGTCCGCGGAGCCTTCACGGCCCCGGAAGCGCTCGATGATGCGCTTGACGTCCAGGAACTTCTGCTCGGAGTAGGCGTCCTCCTCCGCGCCGCCGAGCGTGCCCTCGATGCAGGCGCGCAGGTCCTGCTGGAACTCGCGGATGTCCGCGTCCTGGGTGGGCGACAGCTCCAGGACGATGTAGCGGTCCGGGTTGTAGTCGATGGCCCTCAGCGAGCGGTTGATGGTGTCCACCCGCTCGCGGATGCCGTGCCGCTCCCGGTGCAGCTGCGCCTGGAAGTTGGCCACCTCACGGATGGTGTTCTCGTTGAGCAGGCGCTTGAAGCGCTCCTCGAAGCGAGGCAGGTCGTCCGCGCGCAGCGAGTGGAGCAGCGCCACGTACTCCCCGGCCGCCTCCAGGCTCGCGCCCAGCTCCTGCGTCTCCACCGGGAACTCCGCGCGGTAGGCCTGCATCGCGGACAACAGCGCGTCGCGCACCCGCTCCAGCTTGCGCGCCTCGCCGTCGATGCGCGACTGGAGCCGCTCGCGCACCTGACGCTCGCGCTCGTCGCACGCCTCCGCTTCCAGCAGGAGCTCGCCCTGCCCCTCCGCGCACAGCTCGGCCACGCGCGGGAAGCAGGCCCGGATGGGCTCGGGGGTCTCGCTCGCCGTGCGCTGACACGTCGCCAGCGTCCGCCGAGCCGCCTCCTCCTTCTCATCCTGCCGTCCCTGACGCTTCTCCACCGCCTTCAGCGCGGTGTCCGTCGCCGCCAGCTCCTTCTCGATGGCGGCGAGCTGACGCTCGAAGCCCCGCAGCACGTCGGACTCGCCCTCCAGCTCGCCCAGCCGCGCCTCCCGGCGCTGGATGTCGCTGGCCACCGAGCGCCAGTCCAGCTCCCGGAAGTTGTCGAACACCGCGAGCTGCCCCAGTTGCTCGGCCCGCTGACTCAGCCGCGCGTGGCGCTGCTCCTGGGCCTCCCACTTCGCCGAGGCCGCCTGGAGGCGCGTCTCCAGGGCCTTGCCCTCCGACTCCAGCGACTGGCGCTTGGAGTCGTTCGTCCAGCCGAGCACCCACTGCGAGCGGTCATCGATGCGCCGCCGGTCGTCCTTCAGGTGTCGCTCGCCGCCCGTCTTCACCTGCCCCGAGCGGGACAGGGCCTGACGCGCGCGCTGGAACTGCTCCGGCGTTTCGCAGCACGTGTAGTCGAACTGCCGCGCGAGCTGCGCCAAGAGCCATCCGCCCATGTGCGAGCCGGGCTTGATGAGCAGCTTGCCGGGGAGCGAATCGGGGCGAGGCTCCTGGGGCCTCGCGAGCCCGTCCTCACGGACGCGGTAGTAGACGAGCCGCTCGTTCAAGTGGGTGCGCTCCACCCACTGGCTCACGCGGGGATGGTCCGCGTCCGCCACCAGCAGCGAGGTGCCCAGCGAGTACAGCACGCGCTCGATGGCGCCCGTCCAATCGCGCGCCTCGTCACGCACGCGCAGCAGCTCGCCGGCGAACGGGAGCGCCTCCTCGGACAGCCCCAGGTCCGCGCACAGCCGGGCGCGCAGGTGGAGGAAGCGCGCGGGGATGTTCGAGCGCTGACGGCGCAGCGACTCCAGCTCCACTGCCACGGCCTCGTGCGACTTCTTCAAATCGCGCAGCGCCATGCCCAGCTCGGTGCGCGACTCCTGCACCTCGGCCAGCTCGCGCGCCGCCGCCTCGCGCTGGAGCTGGATGGCGCGGGTGTTGGACAGGAAGAGGTCCAGGTCCGTGGCCGCGGGCAACCCCACCGACTGGGCCATCCGCGCGTAGCGGTCCGACTTCAGCGCGCGCTCGTCCCGCTCGCGGCGCCGCTGGGTCAGCTCCGCCTTCTCCGTCTCCAGCCGGTCTCCCCCGTTGGAGGAGATGGCCTGCCGCAGCCCGTCGCGCTCCGTGCCCTGCCGCTCGCGCTGCTCGCGAAGCGCTTCCGCCTCCGCGCGCAGCTTCTCGCGCTCGTCGCGCACGCTGGCCAGCCGCTCCTCGAACAGCCGCGCCTTCTGCTCGGAGAACCAGGGTCGGAGCGCCTCCCGACACAGCCGGAGCGCTTCGAGCTCCCGCGCCAGGACCGCGTGGCGCTCGTGGTCCGCCACCAGCGGCTCCAGCCGGCTCACCCTCCGCTTCGCCTGGAGCACGGCCTCGTGCGCGCGGTGCAAATCGTCGAAGTGGCCGATGAGCGCCGACAGCCGCGTCTCCACGTCGAAGGGCGGCAGCATGTGGTGGCGCACGAAGTCCGTCAGGTTGCCCACCGACTTCATCGACACCGTCTGGAGGAACAGGTCCAGCGCCTGCTCGTTCTCCAGGCCGAAGCGCCGGCGGAACGCGGCCTGATACGGCGGGAAGGTCTCATGCACCTCGCGCGCGAGCGACTTGAGGCGCTTCTTCAGCGCGTTCAGGTCCGAGCCGATGCGCGAGAAGTGCTCGGCGATGGAGAGCTTCCCGTCCGCCACGACATAAAGCCGCACCGGCTGGCCCTCCGGCTCCCGCATCCACATCACCTGCACGAGCGTGACGTCCTGCCCGTAGCCCTCGTTGTGGAAGTGCGCCAGCAGCACCGAGTACGTCGGCGCGTCACGCAGGTAGACGGGCCGCGCGACCTGCCCCGCGTCGCCGCGCTCGGACTTGTACTGGCCGCGCACGTACGAGCGCAGGTTGCGCTCCTTCGCCTCCGCGCCCGCCGCCTTGTTGTAGGCCAGCTTCTGCGGCGGGACGAAGAGCGTCACCAGCCCGTCCACCAGCGTCGACTTGCCCGAGCCGATGTCTCCCGTGAGCAGCCCGCTCTCCCCATGCAGGTCCAGGTGCCAGACGTGCTGGTGGAAGGTGCCCCAGTTGTAGACCTCGAAGCGGTGGAGCCGGAACCCCGCGCGCTCGTTGGGCGCGCCGATGTCCAGCAGGTCCGCCTGGGTGAGGGTTCGCACCGTGCTCATTCCGTGCCTCCTTGTTCCTCGACGAGCCGGACGCGGTACGCCTCCAGCCGCCGTTCGAAGTCCTCCAACCACTGCGCGTCGATGAACGCCTTGAGGATGCGACGCACCTCGAAGGTGTCCTCCTCCTCGCCCAGCCGGCGCACGAAGCCCATGCCCACCGCGCGCTCCAGGTCCTGGTTCACGCGCTCCGCCCAGCGCACCTCGTTGGTGCCCTCCGGGAGGAACAGCCGCACCAGCTCGTGCACCTCGTGGCGCCGCAGCACCAGCCGCGTGCCCCCCGCCGCCGCGTCCACGTCCGCCAGCTTCTTGCGCAGCAGCGCGAGCAACAGGCTCAGCCCGTAGCCCAGCTGCCTTCTCGCCACGAGCCGGGGCAGCTCCACGCCGCCCTCCGACTCCGAGCGCTGGCGCAGGAACGCGTAGCCCTCCGGCTCGTCGAGCACGAGCTTCAAGCCCAGCACGGCCAATTGCTCGCGCACCTTCGGCTGGAGCTGGAGCAGGGCCTGCCACACCCCCGCGTGCTCGTCGCGGTACACCGCGCCCTTCAGGAGCGAGACGAGCACGAGGGACAGGGTGTCGGCGGCATCGGCGGTACGAATCGCGGGGGTCATCATCGGACGAAGAGCACCAGGGGAAGGGAGGCGCGGCGAGTGGCGCCGCTCGCATCGGTCCAGAAGAGGTCCTGCGTGCGCGCGTCGTCGACCGAGGCCTTCCGGTCCTCCGACGCGAGGCTCAGGTACGTGACGAGCTCGGCCAGCCCGTGCTGGAGCGGATGCTCGCGCACCAGCTCCGCGAGCGAGACCTGCTCGCGCGCCTGCAGCGCCTCATGCACGTTGAGCCGCAGCCGCGCCTTGTCGATGAACGCGAGGTTGAACAGCGCCTCCGACGGCACGTCGTCGGTCGCCTCCTTCACCTCCTCGTCCGCCATCCGCGCGCGGGCGGGCGGCCCATACAAGGGCCGCTCCAGGGGGAGCTCGAGCGTGGGCGCCAGCTCCTCCAACGACATGAAGCCCTCGCCCGGAGGACGCGAGCGCACCGCCAGCGCGTTGCGTTCGATTCCGCGCAGCACCTGGAGGATGCGGCGGTTCTCCAACCACACACGGTCATCCAGGAAGCGGCGCAGCTGTCCGGACAGTCGCGCCACGGTGCGCTGGGTGTGCTCGCCGGCCTCCAGCCAGTCGAAGTGGATGCGCGGCAGGCGCGCGTCCGGCTGGAGGGATTGAATCGCCGGATGCGACAGCACGCGCTCCAGGTTGCGGGTGAGCGCCTCCTTGCGCTCGGGCGACATGAGGAAGTCCCAGAACGCGCGGAAGCTGCGCCCCTGGTCCGAGCCGTTGATGGCGTCGCGCTCCCCCAGCACCGTCTCCAACAGCTCGCCACGCGTCCCCTCCCATGTGGCGATGCGCTCGCGCACCCGACGGTCCAGCGCGTGGAAGCCGTCCTCCAGCGCGCGGAAGTCGGACATCAGGCCGCGCGCCGTGTCGGACATCTGCTGGAAGCGGTCCTTGAGCGCGGACTCGTCCATCAACTCCAGATGGCCCTCGCGCACGCGGGCTATCTCCTCCTCGAGCTCCGCCTTGCGCTTCTCCAGCTCCGCGAGCCGCGCCTTCGGGTCCACCTCGGTGCCCTCGGTCATCTCCTGGAGCAGGTGGAAGACGGTGAGCAGCCGCGACTCGGTCCCCACGAAGGGCTGCTCGGTGAGCTGGACGAGCCACCGGATGGCGCGCTCCGCCGCGGGCGTCAAATCGAAGTGCGGCTCGTCCATCTCCGGTGGATAGAACTTGCGAAGCCAGCCGGTGCCGTCGGCCGCCCACTCATCGAGATAGGCGCTCGCCGAGCGCGGGAACGCGGCCGCGCCCCGCTGCTCGCGCAGGGCGTGCAGATGGTCCTCCAGCCGCAGCACCAGCTCCCGCTGGGCGATGGCGCGTGCGTTGGATGCGACGAACACCCGGTGCAGGAAGCCGACGATGAGCGGCGCGTGGTCCGCGACGAGCAACCGCCAGCCGGGGTGTTTCAGACGCAAGGTCTCGAGCGTCGTGAAGTCCATGACGCATCATCCATACACCCCACCTCTGACATGCCCGGGTGACGTCAGGGGATGGCTGGATTGAGGGCTCGCGCGTGCCCTGCCTGGTTGGCTGCTCGCGTGCAGTCGGCGCGATGACAGACGCCACAGATTCGTCGCGCGCCAGGCGCTCAAGCTGTCAGGATGGCGACCATGAACAAGCTCGCGACGACAGGCTGGCTGCTGGGCGCGCTGCTGTGGGGCGCGTGTGGTTCGGACGACGTGAAGCGGGAGCCGTGCGTCGAGCGCACCGTCTTCGCGCGCTCGCCGACGGGCGACTGCACGGCCTACGCGTCCAGCTGCGACATCCCCGCGGGCTACCGCGAGTGCTGCGGCGGCTTCCTGGGTGGCTGCGTCGCCTCTGGAGAGGATGCGCGCTGCGTCGACGACCCCACCGACTCCTGCACTCCCGGCGCGGGCGGCGCGGACTGTCCGGGCGTCTGCGAATAACCCTGGCCTCGACCGGGACAGACTCCAGATTTCCACGCGTTTCCAGCATTGGTTGTCTCCGCGCGATTGGGCATAGTGGCCGACGCATGTCGGCCCTCGCTCCCTCCGCGCGCCCTCGCCGTCCGTGGCTTCGCTTCCTGCTGCGTCAGACCATCATCGGGCTGACCCGATTGTCCGGAGTGCTCGCCGGCGCCGCCGAGCGGCTGCGCTGGGTGCGCCTGCGCCACACGTGGCTCAAGCCCAGGCCGGGCGACATCTACATCGCCACCAGCCCCAAGGCGGGGACGACGTGGATGCAGATGATCGTCTACCAGCTCGTCACGCAGGGGCGCGGTGAGTTCGAGCACATCAACCAGATCTCACCCTTCCTGGAGCAGCTGGTCCGCGACGCGAAGGCGGAGGCGCTGCTGGACGGGCTGCCGTCGCCGCGCATCATCAAGACGCACCTGCCCTACTCGCAGCTCAAGCCGCCCCGGGACAGCCGCATCCTGTACGTGACGCGCAACGCGGCCGACTCGCTCAAGTCGCTCTACCACCACCACTACCTAGTGGAGGACACGCCGCTCGACTTCAACCGCTTCTTCCGCGTGGTGATGGACCTGGATGACCCGTGGCTCACGCATCTGGAGTCCTGGTGGCCGCACCGCGCGGACCCCAACGTGCTCCACGTGCGCTACGAGGACCTGGTCCAGGACCTGGAGGGGGGCGTGCGGCGCGTGGCCGCCTTCTGCGGGCTGCCCATCGATGAGTCCCGGATGGGCGACATCCTGGAGCACTGCGGCATCGCCTACATGAAGCAGCACACCCAGCGCTTCGACAACCTGGGCCCCCGGGCCGCGGCGCTGGCGCGGGGCACGTTCATCCACCAGGGGGGCGTGGGCCAGGGACGCGCGATGCTCGACGAGGCGCAGCGCGCCGAGCTGGACGCGCGGGTGGATTCGGCCCGTCAGCGCCTGGGCATGCGGGGCACCGGGCCCTGACGCGGGTGGTCGCCTACACGTCCGGCTTGGACGGCTCCTTGCCCTTCTGCTTGTTGTTCTTCCAGCCCCACGTGGAGCTCCACATCCCCGGCCCCGTGAAGAGCACCGTGACGAGCGTCATCACCGCCGCGCCGATGAGGATTTCCCAGATCATGTCCTCGCCTCCTTCCACTTCCACAACCTGACGCCTCGCGCCCGGGTCGGCACGGCGGAGGTCCGGTTCCACCCCTCGCCGCTTCGTGAGCCGAGTCGCCCCGTGAGCCCGCTGCCCCGGAGACCGGGCAGGCACGCGGTTTCCTGGAACACCTCGCGTGACGCGGCAAACTAGCAGCTCGCGTCACGAGTGCAATCGTGCACGGACAGCGTCCGCGCGGGCGCGGAGTGGTAGTGTGCACGGCCGCATGCCTCACCTGTCCACTCGCGGTGCACGGCCCCTGGCGTACGTCGGGGCGTTGGGTCCTTCCTTCCTCCGCGCACGGCTGGTGTGGGGACTGTTCGTCGGACTGCTCGGTTGTGACGGGCGCCCGCCTCCGGACCTCCCGGGCGCCGAGTGCCCCTCGGGGCCGTGCGGCAACGGCGATGGGGAGGCCATCCGCCCCGAGGGCAGCGTGCGCATCGCGGCGTACAACGTCCATCGCCTGTTCGACACCGTCTGCGACTCGGGTCGGTGTGGGGGCACGGAGTACGAGGAGCTGCCCACGCGCGACGAGTTCGACGCGCAGGTGGCCCGGCTCTCCGGCGCCATCGGGCTGCTGGACGCGGACGTGGTGCTGCTGGCGGAGGTGGAGACGCAGGCGGGGCTGGACGCGCTCCAGGCGCGGCTGCCGGAGTTCCCGCACGCGGTGCTGGGTGAGATTCACGAGCCGGCCAGCGTGGACGTGGGGGTGCTCTCCGCGTTCCCCATCACCTCGGTCGTCACGCACCGGCACCGCGCGCTGACGCGGCCGGACGGCTCGTCCACGCGCTTCGCTCGTGAGTTCCTGGAGGTGCACCTGGACGTGAACGGCAAGGAGGTCATCGTCTTCGCGGCGCACTTCAAGGCGAAGTCGAACGATGACCCGGGCCGCCGTTACGCGGAGGCCAGCGCCGCCCGGGACATCGTCACGCAGGCGGCGGCGCGCGCGCCCCGCTCGCTGGTGGTGATGGGCGGGGACCTCAACGACACGCCGGGCTCGGCGCCCATCGACGCGCTGGAGCAGGACGGGATGCTCAAGCGCGTGGCGAAGGACCGGCCGGACGACCAGACGTGGACGTACAACTACTCCGGTCGCAAGCAGGCCATCGACCACCTGTTCGTGGCCAACAACGCGGCCGGCACGTACGTGCCGGGCTCGTTCCGCGCGGTCCGGGACGGCAGCGGCTACGGCGGCTCGGACCACGCCGCCGTGAAGGCCGACTTCATGCCGGGGCCCTGACGCTCAGCTCGCGGCGGGGATGGCCTGGATGTCGAGCTCGATGTCGACCTTCTCGCCGACGAGCCACCCGCCGTTGTCGAGCGTCTTGTTCCAGCGGATGCCGTAGTCGGAGCGGTTGATGGTGGCGCGCGCCGTGTAGATGAGGCGCGTGCTGCCCCACGGGTCCTTCGACGTGGCGGTGTGGCGCGCCTCGAAGACGACGGGCTGGGTGACGTTGCGGATGGACAGCTCGCCGGACAGGCGGAAGCTGGCGCCGCCGGTGGGCTCCACGTGGGTGCTGCGGAAGGTGAGCTTCGGCGCGGCCTCCGCGTCGAGGAAGTCCGGCGAGCGCAGGTGCGCGTCGCGCTCCGGCGCGCCCGTGTAGATGCTGGCCGTGTCCGCGGAGACTTCGACCTCGCCCCGCGTGGGCTGCTCGGGGTCCACGCGCAGCGAGCCGGAGATGCGCTCGAAGCGGCCGTGCACGCGCGCCACCACCATGTGGCGGGCGATGAAGAGCACGGTGGAATGTGCGGGGTCGATGTTCCAGGAGGTCACGGGCATGAGGGGGAGCTCGTCGGTGCGAATCGAGGGGGAGTGTCGGGTGAGCGGGTCACGGCCGACACAGCCATCCTACGCCAATCACAGCCGCTGTCAGGCCCCGCGCCGAGGAGTCGTCCACCGCGCGTCACGACGAGCACAGGCGGTGAGAATCTTCGTCGCCGGGGTGTCTGGCCGTACGGGTCCGACACGCAACCAAGCCCTACTAACGGTCCCAAGGTAGCAACCTCCGGGAAACCGGTGACGCGAAGCAGCCCGTGTCTCCCCGAGAGACGTGCCGCGTGCCCACTGCCGCGAGTCCCGCGGTAAGAGCGACCGTAAAGCCAAGCAAGGCCCGTCCACTCGGACACCCCGGCGACGTCATGAAACACCCGGAGAACGGCGCTGGCATTTTGCCAAGCCGCCTTCCCGGAGGGATTCTGGAAACACGGTCTCGTGAGGGGGAGACCCGACCGCCGGCTGGCGGCTCCTCACGCGCGTCCGCTTCTTCCAGGAGCCACAGTCCCGCATGCGGATCGCCGTCATCTCCACGTACACGCACCCCACCCGTCTGCGCATCAAGGAACCCTCCATCATGCAGTCGGCCGTGCCGGAGCTCATCGCCGGCCTGTGCCCCGAGCATGCCGAGGTGGAGATCTTCAACGAGAAGGAGGTGGACCTCCCCATGGACCGTCACTGGGACCTGGTCTTCTTCTCGTACCTGCACTCCTACTACGAGCACACCAAGGTGCTCTCCACGCTCTTCCGTCAACGGGGCATCACCACCGTCGCGGGAGGCCGGCACGCCAATCACTTCCCCGATGACGCGCAGGAACACTTCGACGCCGTCATCACCGGCGAGCCGGAGTCCAACGTCCCCGCCCTCATCGCGGACTTCGAGCAGGGCCGGCTCCAGAAGCGCTACGCCCTGCCCTCCTCGGGCCCCACCGCCATCCGCCCGTATCGCTACGAGCTCATCGACTTCGAGCACAACAAGGTCCGCCTGCCCGGCATCGAGGCGTCCCGCGGCTGCCCGTTCCGCTGCAACTTCTGCGTCCTCACCGGCCACGAGCGCTACCGCTACCGCCCCGTCGCCCAGGTCCTCGACGAAATCCAGACACGCATGCGCTGGAACCCCAACTACCTGGGATTGATGAAGGACGCCTTCATCTTCCTCGACAACAACCTGGGCGGCTCCCCCAAGTACCTGCGCGAGCTGTGCGAGGCGCTCATCCCCCTGAAGAAGACCTGGGGCTGCGCCCTCACCTTCAACGTCCTCAAGGACGAGTCGCTGGTCAAGCTGATGGCCAAGGCCGGCTGCCGCTACGTCTACACCGGCCTGGAGTCCCTCAACCCCGAGTCCATCAAGGCGATGAACAAGGGCCAGAACACGCTCTCCGAAGTGGACGCCGTCATCCGCCGCGTCTTCTCCTCCGGAATCCTCCTGTCCTTCGGCCTCATCGTCGGCTCCGACGGCGACACCAACGAGTACCTGGAGAAGCTGCCCATGTACCTCTCGGACCTGGGCTACTTCTCCGTCACCTTCCTCGGCATCGTCTGCCCCTATCCGGAGACGCCCTTCTTCCGCGAGCTCCAGGCCGAGAACCGCCTGCTGCCGGGCACCGTCAGCCGCGACTACGACGGCTACACCCTCTGCCACCGGCCGAAGAACCTGCACCCCTCCGAGGTCATCGAGCACTTCCACCGGCTCTGCGGCCAGCTGGGCAGCCTGCCCAACATCGCGAGGCACTACTGGTCCAAGCTGACCTTGAGCAACCTGCCCCGCTACAAGCAGGTCATCACCTTCTCCGGCCCCGAAATCCTCAGCATCCGCAACCCGCTGAAGAACCCCGCCCGGCGCTACATCGCGGGGCTCGACGCACTCGAGGACTGGGACACGCGGCAGATGGCGGCGCTGGGCCTGAAGCCTCAGCAGCTCACCTGACGCCCGCCCGCCGGGGGTGACGCCTCCACCACGGGCGCCATCCCCAGTTCGGCCTCCAGCCGGTCCAGCCGGCGCAGCTCCGCCTTCGCGCCAATGGACTCGAAGATGGCGCGCGCCCGGGCCAGGAACTCGGCGCGCCGGTGCGGCAGCGCCACCGCCGCGTCGTGGTACGCCACGCCCGTCTCCCACCGGTTCGGCGTGTCCTCCAGCGTCTTGATGGCGCGCAGGAACAGCGACTCGGCCGCCTTGCCGCCCTTCTTCAGCGCCAGCGCGCGGGCCGACACGCGCAAGGCCGGGCCCTTCATGTACGGATAGCGCCACGCGAGCAGCCGCGCCTTGAACAGACACCGGCGGACGATGGCCCACAGCGTCTGGCGCGGCACCGCCTGCGCCCCCTGCTCCAGCGCGAACAGCGCACCCTCCGCCGCGTCCACGAGGCCAATCTGGAGGAACGGCACGAGCACGTGGTAGCGCCACAGCGCCTCGTCCGCGCGCACCGCCATCAGCCCCGCCTCCTCCACCTGGTGCTCTCGCACCGTCACGTTGACCAGGTGGTTGAGGCTGGCGCACTGGTTGGCCAGGTCCTGCACCTCGATGCTGATGCGCAGCCCCTGCTCCAGCTCCGCGCACAGCTCGCCCACCTCGCCCTCGCCGCGCAGGTAGCGGCACATGGGCACCCACGAGTGCGCCCAGCCCTGGTGCATGAGCGCGTGCAGCTCCTCGCCCATCTTCCCCATCTCGACGTACGCGGCCTCCGCGCCCTCGAACCGCGAGGCGAGGAACTGGCTGGAGCCCAGCATCATCAGCCCCGTCTGCACCTCCCACATGTCGCGCACCTGGCGCAAGAGCGCCATGGACTGCTCGGCGTACTGCGTGGCCTCCGCCTGCTTGTTGCTGAAGATGGACAGCGTGGCCAGGCGCGACAGCGCGATGCCCTCCGCCGAAGGGTCCCTCGCCTGCCGCGCGTAGCTCAGCGCCCGCTGACACCAGCGCTTCGACAACCCGAGGAAGCCCGAGCCGAACAGCAGCGAGCCGTAGTAGCTGCTCGCCAGGCTCAGCCCCCGCTCCCCCTTCGAGCGCTCCGCCATGATGGTGGCCACCATGGTCGCCCACGTGAGCTTCGCCAGGTCCTTGAAGTAGTAGATCTTGATGAGCGAGACGAGCGTGGACAGCTGCTTGAGGTACAGCGGCAGCCGAGGCCCCAGCGGCCGGGCGAGGAAGGGGAACAGGCCGTAGAGCAGGTGCAGCCCGAAGGCCAGGAGCGTGCGCAGCGCCAGTGAGAACAGGTTGCGCGGCATGGGACGCCCCATCAAGTCCATGGCGCGCTCCAGCTCCTGGATGGCGCGCTTGGACTCGCCCTTCTCCTGGTGGGCGCGGCCCAGGCCCAGGTGCAGCTCCGCGCGGCGCGGGTCCTGGTCCTCGTCCGCCAGGCACTGCTCGAACATGTGGATGGCGCCCGCGTAGTTGCCCGCCTGCAAGAGCGTCTCCGCCAGCTCCTGCATCACCCGGCGCGTCTTGAGCAGCACCTCGTCCGGGTCCAACGCCTGGGTGATGGCGAGGATCTCGATGGCCTTGTTGTAGTGGTGGACGGCGTCGTCGTTCGCGTACTGCGAGCGAGCGCCGCGCGCCGCCATCAGCGTGTACTCCAGGCCCTTCACCTCGTCGTTCCCGGCGAGGAAGTGGAACGCCAGGATGCCCGCGGACGGCGCGGTGTTCTCCCCCGCGCGCGCCTCCAGGAAGAGCGCCAGGCGCCGGTGCAGGTCCTCGCGCGAGGACACCATCAGCGTGTTGTACGCGGCGTCGCGGATGACGATGTGCTTGAAGATGCACGTGAAGGGCTCCTCCACCTCCAGGAGGATGAGCCCCAGGTGCGTCAGCGTGTCGATGGCCTCGCGGATGCGCTGGCGAGGCACCGAGCCGGGGGCCAGCGCCGCCACGGCGTCCAGCGTGAAGATGCGGCCGATGACGGACGCGACCTTCACCACCAGCTTCTCCGTCTCGCTGAGCAGGTCGATGCGCCCGAGCACCACGTCCTGGATGGAGTCCGGCAGCACCAGCGTCTGCAGGCCGCGCTTGAGCTCGCGCCGCGCCGCGCCCGGCGACACCGGCCCCAGGTAGCCGCCCTCCACCATGCCCTGGACGATGGACTCCGCGAAGAACGGGTTGCCCTGCACCTTGGAGAGCAGCAGGTCCTCCAGCGCGGTGTCCGGCGGCTCCATGCGCAGGTGCACGCGCAAGAGCGCCCGCGTGTCCTCGTCATCCAGGCTGGAGACGTCGAGCTTGCGCAGGTACGGCAGGTGCTCCAGGCCGCGCAGCTGCTCTCCGGGCCGCATCGTCACCAGCAGCGTCAGGCGCAGGGGCGCGAGCCGGGCGGCGACGTACTCGATGAGGTCGACGGAGATGTTGTCCGCCCAGTGCAGGTCCTCGAAGAAGAGCAGGAGCGGCGTCTTGCGCGCGTGCTTCTCCAGGAGCTGGAAGATGATGTGGAAGACCTTCTGGTTCTTGTGGCGCGCGTCCAGCCCCGAGGTGGCCGCGTCCTCCGCCACGCTCAGGCCCAGGATGTGCGCCATCACCGGCGTCCACTCCGGCCCCACGTCCTCCAGGCTGTCGAGCCCCTGCCGCACCCGGAGCAGCTGCGCGTCCACGTCATCGCCCTCGTGCAGGCCGAACAGCTGCACGAGCACCTCCTTCCAGGGGAAGAAGGGCGTGAACATCTCGTACGAGTAGCAGATGCCGTACAGGCTGCGCGCGCCGCGCGACTCGGCCTCCTCCACCACCCGGGCGCCCAGGCGCGACTTGCCGATGCCCGCCTCGCCGGACACCACGCACAGGCGCCCCGCGCCCTGGAGCGACTCCTCCACCGCGGCCTGCAGCTGCCCCAGCTCGCGCCGCCGGCCGACGATGCCGCCCCGCCCCTTCACGAAGAGGCTGCGGCGCACCTCGCCCTTGAGCCGGAAGATGGGCACCGCGCGGGTGACGCCCTTGAGCGTGGCGTCCTCGACGAACTCCGTGGCGAAGCCGCCCTGCTGCAGCTTGCGCTCCGTCTGCGCGTCGATGTGGATGCCCACCCCGTCCGCGTACGTCATCAGCCGCGCGGCCAGGTTCACCACCTCGCCCAGCGCCGAGTAGCCCTTGCGCCAGGGCGAGCCCATGTCGCCGAAGTACGCGTGCCCCGTGGCGATGCCAATCTGCAGCTCGCGCACGTAGGGGTAGGCCTCGCGCTCGCGCACCAGCTTGCACGCGAGCCGGCTGGCCAGCACCTCCTTGTTCTGCTGGGCGGTGGGCGCGCCGAACAGGACGTAGAGCACGTTGCCCTTGTCCGTGAAGTCCGTCATCAGGAGCACGCCGCCGTGGTGCGCGCTCTCGCGCTGGACGTACTCGTAGAAGGCGTTCAGCTCGCGGGTGAAGGCCTCCACCTCAGAGGGCCCGTGGTCCGTCTTGAAGCGCAGGAAGAAGCAGGTGAGATCGCGGAAGTCACCGCCCAGCTCCTGGTGCGCGGTGGTGATGCGCGTGAAGAGCACCGGGTGGAGCAGGAGCGCGCAGCGGCCCACCAGCTCCTCGCCGCCCGGCGCGTCGAACACCGGCGGAGGCCGCGCCTCCAGCGGCACCGAGGGCTCCAGGCGGTAGGCGCCGTCGCACTCCTCGCCCACGCGCGCCAGGTCCGGCAGGAGCGCCCAGGCCTCGGGGCTCAGCAACACCTCACCCACCCGGGCCCGCTTCTCCGCGGTCACCGCCTGCTCCAGCGGACGGCCGACGAGCGCCGGGTGCATCCACATGCCCGTCGTCCCCAGGACGATGCGGTGCGACTCGCCCACGCCGATGCCGATGCGCGAGGACACGCCGAAGCGCTGCCCCAGCAGCTCCAGTCGCGAGAAGGGCGCGAGCCTGCGCTGCACGTCCAGCGCACACCGCGCCGCGCGCGCCACCGCCTCCGCGTCGCCCTCGTCGGAGGCGGGCTCGAAGCAGGCGAGGATGGAGTCTCCGGCGAACTGGTAGATGTCGCCGCCGTGCGCCTTCACGACGTCGATCATCTCCGTGTAGTAGCCGCGCAAGAGGCGCTGGAGCGCGTCGATACCGCGAGGGCCTTCGCCGCTCAGGCGCACGACGATGGGCGTGAAGCCCGCGATGTCCAGCACCAGGATGGCGCCGCGCACCGACTCCACCGGCGGCAGCGCGTGCGCCTCCGTGCCCTCCAGCCTGCGAATCAGCGCGCCAGGGATGTAGGGCCGGAGCGAGGACAGCACCAGGTCGATGTCGGCCGACGACATGCTGGCGCCCTCAGCCCAACGTCCTGAAGCGAATCCACATCGCCGCCACGCCCACCCCGGCGTAGAGGAACGTCTCCAGCGTCTCCGACAACGGCTGCGCCTTCCTCAACGCCCCCCACGCGTGCACCACCACCATGGCCGCGCACACCCAGCCGATGAGCTCGAAGAGCGCCGGCTGGCTTCGCGGGTCCGGGATGTAGCGCATCACCGTGAGGATGATGGCCAGCGCCACCCCGCCCAGGCACCGACCGAAGTACACCGTCAGGTCCGTGTTGCCCTGCATGGGCGCCCAGCCCAACCAGCGAGACCAACGCAGCGGCATCAGGAGGAGCGGCAGGGCGAACACCAACAGGAAGAACGTCGTCGAGACGGCCAGGAACCAACTTGCCAGCGGGTATTCGGCACTGATCATGTCGACGCACGAGGAACGACGCGGAAACCGGTCTTCAGCGTGGAGCGGCAGTGCCCCCGGCTCCCCATCCTAGTCGGTTTTCACCCGGCTTCGAGCACCCTCGAAACAGACGAGGATTCCTGGCTTTCCAAGCTCAGGGAGCAGGAGGGCGGGCGGGCTCGAGGACGGCGGCGCGGAGGAACTCGGCGACGCGCTCCAGGGAGTCGGTGCGCTCCAGGCCGGAGGGGAAGCGGCGGAACTCATCGGGCGAGCCGAAGAGGATGATGGGCTTGTCGTAGCGGACGCACAGCACGGCCTCGGCCGCGGTGCCGGCGCCTCCGGGCAGGGCCACCAGGGCGTGGGGGGTGAGGACGTTGATGTGGTTGCGGCTGAGAGGATCCGTCCCCTGCTCACCGCTCAAGGGCAGGTGGGTGTAGATGGCGAGCTCGACGCGCGGGTTGGGGTAGCCCTGGCGCGGGACGTATTCGCCGTCCTTCACCGTGCCGGGGACGATGCCGATGGAGATGCCCCGCCGGCCCACCACCTGGACGAACGCGTCCGCCGCCGCGCGCATGACGCCGCTGCCCGCGCCGGTGAGCAGGTCGAACCCCGCCTCGGCGATCCACCGCGCCAACGGGATGACGCGCTCCAGGTGCTCCTGCCGCCCCGAGCCGAACACGCCGATGATCCGCCGTTCCTTTCTCATGACTGGTTTGCTCCTTCCCGCGGATGTGACCGGCCCGCCCCCCAGCTTCTTCCATGTGCGTCCCACGCATCCGGCGCAACCGTTCAGTGCGGCACAGAGTCCGCGTCCGCCGTTCACCGATGGAAGGATCCACCCTCCGACAGAGCCCGAAATGACGCTTGCAGGACGCGGCGCGCCCAGGGGTACTCCGCGCCCCAGGCGCCCTGGCCTGTCAGACCCCCTCCGTAACCTGCTTCACGTCAAGCCTGGAGGTGGCCGTGTTCGACACCTGTGGTGGATGTGAGCGACGTGGTGGCCCCGGTGAAATCTTCGACTGGTGCGCCAACTGTGAGCTGTCCCTGTGCCCGCGATGCATGGAGCGAGGGTGCTGTGACGAGTACCCCGCGGAGTCGGGGCGTGGCGCGCCGCGGTTGTTGCCGGACCCGCCGGAGGACGACGCCCTTCCCCTGCCCGAGCACTTCGGTGGGCGGTGCTGCTCCAGTGCCCGCGCGGTGGCGTGCTCGTGCGCGTTCCATTGGGTCTGCGAGCGGCACGGCGACCAGCACATCGGCACGCACGACTGAGGGTGTCAGGGGTTGCTGGCGCGGAGGTCCACGGGGCCCTCGCTCGGCAGCTCGACGGTGAAGCGGGCGCCCTCGCCCTGGATGCTCTGTGCGTGGACCTGTCCGCCGAGCGCCGCGACGATTTCGCGGACGATGAAGAGGCCCAGGCCCAGGCCCCCGTATTCGCGTGACGACACGGCGCGCTCGAAGCGGCCGAAGATGTGAGGCAGTCGCTCGGCGGGGATGCCGATGCCCTGGTCGATGACGTCCAGGTGGACGCGGCCCTCGGCGTGCGCCAGTCGCACCTCAATGGGGCTGCCGGCGCCGAACTTGAGGGCGTTGGACAACAGGTTCGTCACCACCTGCTCCAGGCGGACGCGGTCCCATCGGCCGATGCAGTCCGGGGACAGGCTCAAGGAGATGGGCGACCGGGAGCGCTGGATGGCGTCCCGCATGCCTTCGGTCACGTCGCGCACCACGGAGGCCAGGTCCACCGGCTCCAGCGTCAGGTGGAGGCGGCCCGTCTGGATTCGGGAGACATCGAGCAGCTCGTCGACCAGGTGCGCCAGTCGCCGGGTCTGCGCCTGGGTCGTCCTGGAGGCGCGCTGGACGGCGTCGCGCGTGGGCACCTCGCTCCGGGCGAGTCCCTGCACGGAGAGCTGGAGCGCGGTGATGGGGGTGTAGAGCTCGTGCGCGGCGATGGAGAGGAACTCGTCGCGCAGGCGGATGGCGTCCTGGGACTCGTGGTACAGCCGCGCGTTGTCCAGGGCGATGGCCGCGCGGCGCGCCAGGTCCTGCGCGAGCTCCACGTCCGGGGGCCCGTAGCGTTTGCCCGGCACCGAGGACACGAGCGAGATGACGCCCAGCATCCGCCCCCGGGCGATGAGCGGCACCGCGAGGAAGGAGCGGGCCTTCAGCGCGCGGATGAGCGCGACATGCGCCTCGTCGCGGCACAACCGCTCCAGGACTTCGTCGGTGATGACGGGGATGAGCAGCGGCTCGCGACTCTTCAGCACGGCGATGGCGGGCTGGGACGAGTCCCAGTCGGGTGTGTAGAACGACTGCAGGTCGCGAGCGATGCGCTCGTGTCCCGGGTCGGCGTGCGCGGTGGAGAGCCGGCGGATGGCGCCCGAGGGCTCCACCACGTCGATGGCGCAGAGCGTGGAGAGCGAGGACACGCACAGGCGCGCCAGCCGGGACAGCGTCGCTTCGAAGTCCAGCGCCTCGGCCAGCACCACGCTGCTCTCGGCGAGGAAGCGCACGGCCTCCTCCGCGCGCCGGCGCTCCTCGAACAGGAGGCTGTTCTCCAGCGAGATGGCCATCTGCGAGGACAACAACTGGAGCACGCGCACCCGGTCCGGGGTGAAGGCGTGGGTGGCCAGGTTGTTCTCCAAATAGAGGACGCCCATGGTGCGCGCGTGGCGGCGGATGGGCACCACCAGGGCGGACTTCACGCGCTGCCGCGCCACGTAGGCATCCGACACGAAGCGCCCCTGGTGCACGGCGTCCCCGAGCACCACCGCGTCCCCGGTGCGGAAGGCGTGCGCCAGGAGCGACTCGGGCACCAGCGTCGAACCCACGAGGGGAAGCTGGGGCCGCGAGAGGGGCTCCCCCACTCCGCCCACCGCCGTGAGCACCAGCGCGCCCTGCTCGTCCAACACCAGCGCGCCGCGCTGCGCGCCCGCCACCTCCAGGCATACCGCCATCAACTTCTCGAGCAGCCGCTCCAGGGCGACCTCGCCCGACAGGGATTGCGCCGCCTTGAGGATGCTGAGCAGGTCGAGTGACGCGCCCCGGAAGTCGTCGCCCGTGGGCGTGACGGTCTGGTCCCACAGGCCGGACTCCTGCACCTGGAGGTCGGGGAACTCCTCCTGCAATGCGGACACCACGGCCTTGGCGCCCCAGCGGGCGAAGCCCTCCCGCGCGGCGCGCAGGTAGAGCGAGGCCACGCGCTTGCGGCCCAGCGCGCCGTACAGCCGCCCCGCGAGCACGTTCGCGAGCGCCTCGTCGTGGGGATGGCCGTCCTCGCGTGCTCGGTCGATGGCCTCGTCGAAGAGCTCGGCGGCCTCGGTGAAGTGGCCTTCGAGCCGGGCACGCTCGGCGCAGAGCAGCAGGTAGCGGTGGCGGAAGTTCTCCGGACAGTTCGTCGACCAGTGGCGGAACTGGCTCCAGGCGCGCTCGACGAGGGACCGACGCTCGTCGAGTGAGGCCAGGGCGCCGTTGCCCGCCGCGTGCACCAGCGCGCTGAAGAAGGCGTGCTCGGTGACGGTGAAGAGCGACGGCATGAACCGCAGGTGGGGCTCGGCGGCGCGGAGCATCTCCCGCGCGCCCGACAGGTCTCCGAGCAGATAGGACGTCTGGAGCCGGAGGATGAAGAACTGCCCGAGGATGGTGGGGTCCCCCTGGGCCTTCTCGAGGAACGCACGCGTGTCGAACGTCGAATCGTCGTAGCCCGCGCGCTCGCGGGTCCGCCCCTGGAGGCAGCGCACGGCCTGACGCAGCGCGAGCTGGAGGTCCGCCATGGCGCGCTGTCCGCTCTTCTGGTCGAACGCGAGCGCCGACTCGCTCTCCGCGTGGACGCGGTCCAGTTCGGCGCCCATCCGCAAGCGCGTGAAGCTGAGGCTCGCCAGCAAGTATGCGACGTACTGCGGCTCACCGCTCTCGAGCCCCGCGGAGATGCCCCGGCGCAGAAGCGGGATGGACGAGCGCAGGGGCTCGCGCCAGTGGCGCATGTAGAAGAGGAACGCTGCGAGCACGCGGCACTCCTCGCGCGGCTCGTCGAAGCGGCGGCTCAGCTCCATGCCCAGGTGGCTGAAGGGGTGGCCCGCGGCATAGTCGCCTCGGGACTCGCCGAAGACGAGGCCGAAGCACACGTACGCGAAGGCGGAGTACACGCTGTTGCCGTGGCGCAGCGTGAGGCCCACCATGCGCGTGTAGATGAACGAGAACATCGGCGGGTCCGAGAACCAGGCCGCGATGCCCGCGTTCATCAACAGCCGCATGCAGCCGCGCTCCAACTCCGCGTCCATGCGCGGCGCGGACAGGAGCGCCTCCTCGGAGCGGTCCTTCCACAGGGCCTCCACCTGGGGGAGCTCCGCGCGGAAGGCCTCGGTCGCATCCCCCTCCGGCAGCTCCACGCCGAACAAGCGGAGCCCCTCGCGCGCGTGCCGGAGCGCGGCTTCGTGGTCCCTGGCGAAGATGCTCGCGTTCATCCGCAGGACGTAGAGGTCCACCTTCTCCAGCGGCGTGCGCGCGTGCGCCATCGCCGCGTCGATGAGGCGCTCGGACAACAGGCGGTCTGCGGTGAGCTGCGCGCACTCGGCCGCGTCCCGGTGGAGCTGGAGCATCTGCTCGGTCCGGGTCGACCAGGCGTCCTCGGGCAGCAGGGCGCGAGCACGCATGAAGTACGCCAGCGCCGCCTCGAAGGCGGAGGCATCGCGCACCTTGCGTCCCGCGCGCAGGTTGAGCTCGGCGAGCCACGTGCGCTCGTTCGTGTCGCGCACCACGTCGCCGCCCAGGTGGTAGTGGTCCACCACCTCGCACACGCGCGACTCGTTCTCCGTGCCCCGCGCATCGGCCCAGAGATGGCGGGCGATGGCGCGATGCACGGCGGCCCGCTCGGCCTCGGACAGGAGTGAGTACGCGGCATGCCTGACGCGGTCATGCGCGAAGCGATACGTGGCTTGATTCACCGACATGAGGCTGGCCGACTGTTGGGACGGGAAGCGAGGGCCACGCCCCTCCGGGACGAGGAGCCCCGCGCGCAGGGCGCTCCAGAGCGCTCCCGCCGTGTCCTCCAGGGGCGCCTCCACCACGCGCGCCAGCAACCACAGGTCCACCTGCCCTCGCATGCACGCGGCCACCGTCAACAGTCGCTGCGTCGACGCCGGCAGTCGACGGATGGAGTCGAGCATCAGCTCCACGACATTGTCGGTGACCTCGGCTTGCGCGATCCGCTCCAGTTCCCAGTGCCACGTCCCCGACTCCAGGTCGTACGTGAGCAGCCCCGTGCGATGCAGGTGCCGCAGGAAGTGGCCCACGGAGAAGGGATTGCCAGCGGTCTTCTCGAGCACGAGCCTCGCGAGTGGCTCGACGTGCGCCGCGTCGCACTTCAGCGCGTCCGCGCACAGCGCCGTCAACGCGGGCAGGTCCAAGGGCCCCAGCTCCAGCAGGAGCGGCGAGCACCCCACGGCAGAGAGCGCCGTCCGCCAGCGCTCCAGGGGATGCGTGGGCCCCCACTCGCCCGGACGCCAGGCGCCGAGGACCAGCAGGTGGTGCAGCTCCGAGTCCGTCGACAATCGTGAGAGCAGCTCCAGCGTGGCCGCGTCCGCCCACTGGAGGTCGTCGAGGAAGAGCACCAGGGGCTGCTCGGCGGTGGCCAGGTCGCGGAGGAAGGACTGGAGCATCCGCAGGAAGCGGCTCCCGGCCTCACGCGGCCCCAGCGCGACGACGGGGGGCTGTTCGCCGATGAGTCGCTCCAGCTCGGGCACGAGCTCGGTGAGCATGCGCCCGTGGCTTCCGAGGGACTTCTGCAGGCGCAGTCGCCACGCCTCCACGCCTTCGGGCGGCAGCTCGAGGACGCTCACCACGAGCCCGCGCACGGCCTCCATCAGCGACGCATAGGGCGTCTGCCCTCGCAGCTCGGGAGACCTGCCCGCGAGGAAGTGGCCCGCGCCCACGCGCTCGCGCAGGACGTTGGCCAGGGACGACTTGCCGCTCCCGGAGGCTCCGGCGAGCAACACCCACTCGCGAGAGCCCGCGCGGGCGCGCTCCAGGGCGGCATCCAGGAGGGCCAGTTCACGCTCGCGACCGTAGAGCTTGTCGGGCAGGCCCAGCTCGCGCGCGAGGTCGTGGCGGCCCAGCTCGAAGGTGATGGGCGTCCCGGGACCGCGCCAGCGTCGCTGGATTTCCCGCAGGTCTGCGACGAGGGCCTCGGCGCTCTGGTAGCGCTCCTCGGGGGACTTCGCGAGCAGGCGGAGCACGACGTCGGAGAGGATGCTCGGGAGCGAGGGGTTCCGGTCGGCGGGAGGAATGGGAGGCTGTGCCAGGAGCGCATGCACGAGCTGCGCGGCATCGGCCGAGAGGAAGGGCGCCTCGCCCGTGAGCATCTCGTAGAAGGTCGCGCCCAGCGCATAGAGGTCCGCGCGGTGGTCCACGCGCCGGCCCATCCTCCCGGTCTGCTCGGGGGCGATGTAGCGCAGCGTGCCCTCGAAGCCGCCCGGAACACCGGCGCTGCGCACGAGGCCCTGCACGCTGGTGGCCAGGTCGAAGTCGATCATCACCAGTCGGCGACCGCTGGCCGCCACGACGAGGTTGGCGGGGTTGAGGTCACGGTGGATGACGTGCCGCCGATGCAGGGCGCCCAGGGTGGTCGCCACGTCCAGGGCCAGTTCGAGGAAGAGGTCCACCTCGAGCGGTCCTCGTCGCAGCAGGTCCCGGAGGTCAGTGGGGCCGGCATCCTCGAGGACGAGGGCCAGGTGGCCCGACAGCTCTTCGAGGCCGATGACGTCGACCACCCCGTCGAGGTCGGACAGCTCGCGCAGCATCACATGTTCGTGGCGCAGCATTCCGGCGCTGCTCTCCGCCAGCGGGCCTTCGCGGACGACCTTGAGCACCCGAGCGCCGCCGTCGGGAGTCCAGGCACGGAGCACGTCATACCGGTGGCCCCGGTAGATTCTCCGAGCGTCTTGCAAGCCGGGCAGCTCGAGCATCATGCCCCCCTCGGCGACGACCCTACTCGTAAGCTGTAACGGACGATGCGGGCGAGGACCTGTCCAGGGGGGCGGGCCTCCTCCCGCTCGGACGTCAACAGCACACACGCACGCCCTACCGGATTCGCACGGCCCCGGAGGTGGACACGTCGAGTAGTGAGCGGCGTCAGCGACCGCGGGTAAGGTGATGGGCGGTGCGGCGCCGCGTCACGCGGCAGGGGGCTCGATGCGGAACATCTTCGCGTGCCTGGTCCACGAGCGGCCCGACTGCGTCATGGACCTGGTGCGCAACCTCCACCACCTGGACCCGGACTCGCTCATCCTGCTCTACAACGGCGGGAAGCATCCGGGACTGTTCGACGGGCTCTGTTTCGAGCACTTCAACGCGGTGGTCCATCCGGCTCCGCGGCCGATGAAGTGGGGCTGGCTGCATGACTTCGCGCTCGACTGCTTCCGCTTCGCGCTGGAGAGCCATCCGTTCGAGGCGATGACCATCGTCGACTCGGACCAGCTCGGGTTGCGACCTGGGTACTCGGAGCACCTGCGGGGTTTCCTGGCGGCGAATCCTGGGGCGGGGCTCCTGGGGAATGTGCAGGCGCCACATGGACCTGGGCCGCGGGCGGCTCCGGCGGTCGAGGCTCGGCGCGAGGTGGATTTGTGGAGGCCGTTCCTCCGGAAGTTCGTGAATGGGGAGTCGCAGTTCGTCCACTGGACGTTCTGGCCGTCGACGGTGTTCACGGTGGACGCGGCTCGGGACCTGGTCGCGCTATGGGAGCGGGATGAGCAGCTCCGGGACATCCTGCGACGCTCGCGCATCTGGGCCTCGGAGGAGGTGCTGTTCCCCACGCTCGCCGCGCTCCTGGGCCACCGCGTCCTCACGAGCCCATGTGACTACGAGTGGGTGAAGTACCGGGTCGAGTACTCGACCGCGCAGCTCGACACCGCGATGGACGCGCCTCGCGCGTATTGGGCGCACCCGATTCCACGTCGGCTGGAGGACCCGCTGCGCACGCATGTGCGGGCGCGATTCGGTGGCTACGAGCGTCCGCCTGAGAAGGAGGCACCGGCGCCGGTTGTCGAGGAGCCCCAGCGGGCACCGGTCATCACGTCGCGTCCGACGGTGTCCTGCATCATGCCGACGTTCAACCGGCGGAGGCTCGTGCCGCTCGCGGTGCGTTGGTTCCTTTCCCAGGACTGGGCGGACAAGGAGCTCGTCGTCGTTGATGACGGCACCGAGCCTGTCGCGGACCTGCTTCCGGAATCACCGAACATCCGGTACGTGAGGCTGGAGGGGCGACACTCCGTGGGGGCGAAGCGGAACCTCGCCTGCGAGGCGGCGCGAGCGGAGGTCATCGTCCACTGGGATGACGATGATTGGCTCGCGCCTCGGCGGCTTCGATATCAGGTCACGTCCCTGCTCGACTCAGGCGCGGATGTGAATGGACTGACGCGTGTCTATTATCATCAGCCGTCCACGGGACAGTCCTGGCAGTATGTCTATCCCCGGGGTCATCGCCCCTGGGTTGCCGGCGGGACGATGTGTTACGTGAAGGCGTTCTGGCAGCGCAATCCGTTCGCGGACATCCAGGTCGGAGAAGACGCGCGCTTCCTCTGGGGCGCGGTGACGCCTCGGGTCCAGGTGCTCCAGGACCCGAGCTTCTATGTCGCGCGCATCCACGAGGCGAATGTGGCCCCGAAGCAGGTCCACCAGCCCTACTGGTTCCCCCACCCCACCGACACCGTGCGGATGTTGATGGGCGAGGCGTTCGACCTCTTTCGGGCGGGAGCCATCGAGGAAGCGTGACCGCCCGGTTCAGTGGAACAAGGCGGGCCACCACCGGGCGCGGCAGATGGAATACGGCCTGTGGCTCTCACTGACGTAGATGGACGGCAGGCTCTCGACGACCGTCCCGTCCCGGCCCACGCTGACCATGAAACAGGAATCCCCCATCCCCGTGCTCGGCAGGCGCACCGTGCCGCAGGACTCGCCGGAGGGCGCTGTGAGCCGGGCCTCGAACTGGCAACCCGAGGGGTCCTCATTCACCGTCCCCCACCGGAGGTAACCCCTCCCCCCCGGAAGCAGCGCGAACGGGCTCGTATCCCCATTCGAAAGCCAGCCCGGGACGGGACCCGCCGACGTCTGCAGGGAACCGAAGGAGGCCACCCACGTCTTGCCGAGATAGTTCTGGGCGCTCAGCAGCAGACCGCCCTGCAGCAGGGGCACGAGCGTGAAATGCGCGTACTGTGGTGGATTCGGCAGCGTGAGCGCGGAGAACGAAGCGCCAGGCTGCCCCGCGCTGTCCACCCAGACACCCTCCACCTCCGCCGCCCCCGAGGACGTCTGCGTGATGGACAGCACCAGCGTGTGGCCCTCCGTGTTCACGCCCACCACGTGCGGCGCGCCACTCAGGACCGTGGCCAATGACGTGCTCCAGCGAAGCTGCCCGACGTCGCTGTAGGCCCGGACGGTCTTGTCCTCCCCCATTTCATGCAGGCCTCCCACGGGGTTCTCCGCGCCCCACAGAAGCCCCGTCGACGGCTCCGAACGGACCGCGACCTGCCGGTTGACATTGTCGAGGAACATCAGCCACGAGAGGTCCTCGAACGGGTGGTAGCTCCGCCCCAGGAACCCCTGCGACTGACCGAGCAACTGCATGGTGTTCGCATTCGAGACGCCGCCGCTCCACAAATCGCTGCCGTCGGGACGCAACACCTTGAACCCCATCGACATGAGATTCTCGGGCATCTGGGTCATGATGATGTTGCCCGCACCATCCACCGCCGAGGAATCACACGAACCGTAAGTCGCTGTCGCCTGCGTCGCGTACTTCCAGGCCGCGAGCGCTTCCGGTTGGATGACCGGGACCACCTCGCACCCCTCCGCCGCCAATGCTGGGGAAGCAAATCCCATCCAGCCCACGAGAAGCCCCACGCCGAAGAACCCCTGCCCTCTGTTACCCACCTTCACGTTCGCCCCACCCTTCATCCAACTTGACTGTGAGTGCAGGTAAGAATGGGCCTCGGGAAAAACCAGTGGGGGTGGCGAGGGGCCCTCTGACTGTTGATTGCGTGAACGTGCTCCTCTGGACGAGCGACCAGCAAGGGTCCAGGCAGGACAGCTCACCCAGACATTCCAACCCGTGGCACCCAATCAAACCCTCACATCCGAGACACGCCCAGCGACGTGGCTTCTGTACTGGCTTCGGCGCCCCCTGTTCTGTACCGCTCGCGCGGGCATACGGTGGCGAGTGGATGAAACAGCACGCCGTCACACCGTCCGCTGAAGCCAGTCAACTGCTGACCGGCGGAACCGCGCCCGCATTCACGGGCTCCACGCTGTCCGCGGGCTTCGTCACGGTGCTCGTGGCCTTCTCGAGCACGGGCGCCCTCATCTTCCAGGCCGCGGAGGCCGCGGGTGCGACGCCCGCGCAGATGAGTTCCTGGATGGGCGCCCTCGGTCTCGGCATCGCCGCGACCACCATCGGCCTGTCCCTGCGCTACCGCGCGCCCGTCCTCACCGGGTGGTCCACCCCCGGCGCGGCGCTGCTCGCCACCAGCCTCGTCGGCCTGCCGATGTCCGACGCCATCGGCGTGTTCCTCTTCTGCGGCGCGCTCATCACCCTCTTCGGCGTCACCGGCTGGTTCGAGCGGGCCCTCGGCCACATCTCGCTCCCTCTCACCGCCGCGATGCTCGCCGGAATCCTCGCCCGCTTCGGCCTGGACGTCTTCGTGTCCATGAAGACGCGGCTCCTGCTCGTCGCCGTCATGCTGGGCGCCTATGTGCTCGGCAAGCGCCTGTGGCCCCGCTACGCCATCCTCGTCGTCCTCGGGCTCGGCACGTGCGTGGCCTGGGCCTCGGGATTGATGCGCTTCTCCGAGCTCCGCTTCGCCTGGGCCACGCCCGTCTTCACCGCTCCGACGTTCTCCTGGCACGCGCTGCTCGGCGTCGGCGTGCCGCTCTTCATCGTGACCATGGCGTCCCAGAACGTCCCTGGCGTCGCGGTGCTGCGCGCGTCCGGCTACACCACGCCCATCTCGCCCATCATCACCACCACGGGCCTCGCGACGATGGTGCTCGCCCCCTTCGGCTGCTTCGCGCTCAACCTCGCCGCCATCACCGCCGCCATCTGCACCGGCAAGGAAGCCCACGAGGACCCTTCCAAGCGTTATGCCGGCGGCGTCGTCTCCGGCGTCCTCTACCTCCTTGCGGGCCTGGCCGGAGCGACCTTCGTCACCCTCTTCACCGCCTTCCCCCGCGAGCTCGTCCTCGCCATCGCCGGCATGGCCCTGTTCGGCACCATCGCCAACAGCCTGTCCACGGCCATGAGCAGCGAGCGCCATCGCGAGGGCGCTGTCGTCACCTTCCTCGTCGCCCTGTCCAATGTCTCCCTGTTCGGCGTCGGCGCCGCCTTCTGGGCCCTGGTCCTGGGTCTCGCCACCTCCACCGTCGTCAACTGGCGACGCTAGGAATCCCCCGCGCGCCCGCATTCCCCGACACATGGCGCGCCGCGTGATACATCGCTGAAGACGCCTGGCCGTTCCGCCCCGGGTGAATTACGGGGACCCCGGATTGCTCGGTTGCTTGGAGAATGTGAAAGTACGCCTCGAGTCGTCCGCAGTCGTCCCCCTCTCGAGGCCCCCCCAGCGTGAGCGCCCGACCTGGTCTTGCCTTCGCAGTGTCCGTGGAACAGGGAGTTCCCTCCGCCCTCCCCTCCCGCGCCATCGAAGTCGACGTCGGCGTGGCGCTGCCCACCGCCTTCGGCGGCCTGCGCAAGGTCCTCAAGGCCTGTGAGGACGCGGCCCCTGATGTCCACCGCGCCATCGCCGCCGCCCACCCCTCCGAGTGGAACCGGCTGTTCCCGGGCACGACGCAGGGCGTCCCCGCGCTCGAGGACCTGGCGCTGTCCCCGTCCGAGCGACGGCTCCACCGTGAATCCGAACAGACGTTCTGGATTCTCACCGTGGCCGCGCGAACCCTCGTGGAGACGCTGCGCGCCAGCGGCCGCCCGCTCGTACTCCATGGCGCGGGCGAGTGTGACCTGGTCAGCCTGCGCGCCGTCATGCGCGCCGCCGAGTGGGCCCGGCTGGAGGGCCTGGACGGCACCCTCCTGCTGACCGGCTGGCGGATGCGACGTCCCCATGGCGCCGCCGCCTTCGAGTCCCGCCGGCAGGCCTATCTCGACTCGCTGTGCGACCGCATGCGCGTCCCCCACGCCTCCGGCCCGGGCCCCGTGTCCTCGCGCGAGCTGGAGCCCGCGGTGGACCTGGAGGGCCGCTACCTGCGGCTCGTGGTGGACGAGTCGGAGTCGCGCGAGGCGCGCGTCGCCGCGGCCATCCTCGCCATCCGCAGCTGCTTCTTCACCACGAACTACGAGGGCGCGCTGCTCGCCGCCGAGCACGGCCTGTCGCTGCTCGAGTCCACGTCCGAGCCGAACTTCCCCGGGCGCGTGGTCCAGGCCTGGGAGGCGCTCGATACGGGCTTCACCACGCCGGCCATCGAAATCGACCGCGCGAGCCTGGGCGACGAGGACGAGCTGAAGGCCCTGCTCCACCGGTGCATGGGCGTGGTGCATGTCTTCACCGGCTCGCACGACGAGGCCATGGCCGCGTTCGGCCGCGGGCTCGAGTGCCGACTGCCTCCCGAGCTGCGCGCGCGGCTGCACATGTTCCGCGCGTTGACGCTCACCAAGCGCTTCGGACAGCTCCCCAATGCCCGCGCGGAGGTGGAGGCGGGGCTCGCGGAGCTCGGCCGCTCCACCGCGCCGGACCGCGCGCTCCAGGAGGGATGGCTGCGCAACGTGTGCGCGCTGACCTGGTTCCAGGAGCGCAAGCTCGACAAGGCGCTGGTGGAGGAGAAGCTCGCCATGCGCTGCGTGGGTGATTTGCACGACGCGAGCGCCACGCACCTGAAGATCAACCTCATCTCCAATGCCAGCTACCTGCAGGAATCCGCGCGGCAGTTCGCGGACGCCATCGGCACGTGGCGGCGCTTCGAGGGCATCAGCGAGCGCTGGGGCGTCAACTTCTCCAAGCACCACCGCTACCGACTCGCGGGCCTGGAGTTCGCGGCGGGCCAGCGTGACGAGGCCGTGGACCACTTCCAGCAGGCATATGCCAGCGCGGAGGCCCTGCGCGACTCGTTCCACCGTCAGGTCATCGCGGCGGAGCTCGGCCGCCTGTTCCTCGACGACGGACGCATGGAGCAGGCGGTGGAGTGGTTCGCCCGCGCCGAGCAGCACGCCCGCGAGATTGGCGAGCCCCTGAAGGCGGCGGAGAGCCTGGCGGGGCTGTCGCTCGCGGCGGGACGCGAGGATTGGTCCGAGGCCCTGCGCTGCGCCCGGGCCAGCACCACCTGGCCCAAGGAGACCCAGGCCCTGGTGGACGCCCTCACGAGGTCGGACGCGAAGGCGGTGCACGCGCTGCTGCCCCGCCCTCGCACGAAGCTGAACCGACCGTTCGACTCGGTCAGCCTCTACTGAGACATCGACGCGTCACTGGCGCGTCGCCGTGAAGCGGCGCACCACGCGGCACTGCGGGTCACCTTCCACCGTGTTCACGTGGTTGGCATTGAACGTCCCGGAGAAGGAGGCCGGTGCATCGAGGCGCTCGGGGGGTTCGGCGAACACGCCTTCGATGAGATAGAGCAGCTCGGTGGGCGGGCCCTCGCGGCGACGCAGCTCCACCACCGCCCTCAGCACGAGGTGTTTGTCTTCGCCCACCTTGTAGTGCGAGCCCGTGAGCGGGACCTCGCCCAGGGTGCCCTGGATGTCCACCTCGCGTCCGTTCTGGACGACGACGACCCGCTCGGCCTCCGGCAACGACACGCCGACCTGGGCGCACTCGGCGCTCAACGGCGTGGTGTCCTGGAAGCGAAACACGTAGGCGCCGCTGATGGCGCAGCCGAACTCACACTCCTCGGGCGCGATGACGTCGACGTCGTCATCCCCGCTGTCGCAGCCCGGATTGCCCATGCCGCTGCCCATGGAGAGCACGGCCGTCACCAACAGCAACGGGACGCGCAGGTACGTCTTTCCTCGAGACACTTCGTCACGCATGTCGGATTCCCCACCCACTGCATTCCGGCCCAGAGACGGTGTTTCCCAGCAAAGACGTCAGCCGCGCCCCTCGCCCGGCACCAAGTCCCGGGCAGGCGGGAACGGCGCCTCGCGCCCCGACGCCAGCTGCTCCACCACCAGCGCCGCCGCATGGGCGCCGGTGAGAATCCCCTGCCCGCCCAACCCCGTGGCCACGAACGTGCGGCGCGTGCCTGGGTAGCGGCCCAGGTACGGACGACCATCCGGCGTCACCGCGCGAAGCCCAGCCCAGGCCCGCACGAAGCGAGCCTCGCGCAGACGCGGCGCCAGCTTCGCCACCGTGGCGCTCAGGTGAAGGAGGCCCGTGGGCGTCACGTTCTCCACGAAGCCCACGTCCTCCTCCGTGGCCCCCACCACCAGCTCTCCCGCGCGCCACGGCGCCAGGTACGTCGGCCCGGACACGACTCGCGACAGGCAGAGCCCTGGCTGGTGCACCACCATCATCTGCCCTCGCACCGGCTTGAGCGGCAGCGGAGGTAGACCCGCGAGTGTCGAGGACCAGGGCCCCGCGCTCACGAGGAGCTGGTCCGCGCGCAGCGTCCATCGGTCCGTGCGCACCACCACGGCGTCGGAGGTCTCCTCCACCGCGTGCGCCGCCTCGCCGAGCAGCAGTCGAACACCCGCGCGCGATGCCGCGCCCAGCAGCGCGTTGACGTAGCCCTCCGTGTCCACCATGTGGCCACGCGACGACTCGAAGGCCCCCAACAGCGGCGTCCCCTCCAGCGCGGGCTCCAACTCCACCAGGCGCGCGGCGTCCACCCACGTGCCCAGCTCCTCCGGATGTTTCACGGCCCGCTCGGCGAGCGCGTCACGGCCCTTCGTGTCGGCGGCGATGCGGAGGATGCCCTGTCCGCGGCGAAGCAGCGCGCCCTCGGGGAGCGAGTCCAGCTCGGCCACCAGCGCATCCCTGCCGCCGCGCGCGAAGGCCAGCATGTCCGCGTCGTCGTGGAGGCGCACGGAGGGGATCGCCACACCCGCCGCCGCGCGAGAGCCCCGGCCTCCCGGGTCCACCGCGTCCAACACCGTCACGCGCGCGCCGAGCGCCGCCAGCCGCCGCGCGGCCGACAGCCCCACCACGCCCGCGCCGAGAATCAGGACCTCCGAGCTGAAACCCATCCGTCAGACCCACCGGTGTGCAGCGAGATGTCACTCCCTGAATACACGAAGGGCGCCGCCCCTGTATCGAGGGGACGGCGCCCGGGGGGGAGGGCTACTGAATGGAAGCCCGAATCAGGACGGCGTCGCCTCGGCCATGCGCTTGGCGAACAGCTCCGCCGCGTTGCGCAGGCTCTGCTCCGACAGGCCGCCCTTCTCGTTCGCCTTCATCACGTCCGAGAGCAGGTCGGTGATCTGGTTCTTGCCGCCCATCTTGTCGAGCAGGCCGCTCACGAGGCTGTTGCCTCCCATGCCCTCGAGGAAGTTGCTGCCCGGGAACTTGTTGAGCAGGTTCTTCGCGACGCTCGCGCCGGGGAAGAGGTCCATGGCCGCGCCCAGGCCCGCCTGGAGCGGGTTCTCGCCCTTCATCAGCCCGCTGACGAAGCCCGCCGCGATGCCCAGGGCCGGGTTGATGGCCGTGAGCGCCGGCTTGAGGATGTCCAGCGCCTTGCCGAGAACGTTCTTGAAGAGCCCCATGATTGCCTCTCGCGTGCCGGCGTCGCGCAGCGTCCGCCGAAAGTAAGCCTGACAGTGGAGTTATCGGACGGGCGCCCACAAAGTTCCGTGGATCCGGAACAAATCCGGGAGAGCTCCGTCAGGCCCAGTGATTCCGAGAGGTTGCGGGACTCAGCCCTTCTTCGGGCCGCGAGGTGGGGTCGGGGCGCCCCGGGACTCGGGGGTGCCGGTGAGGACCGCGTCCGAGGCCAGCGCGGCCTTGTAGCGCTCATCGCCCTTGTCGGAGCTGAAGCCGTCGCGCTGCTGGGCGCGGCTGATGATGACCTCGCCGCTGATGAGCTTGTCGAGGTGGCCCTGGATCTCCTCGACGGTGGCGGCCTTGGGGTCCTTGGCCTTGAGCTCGTGGTCGAGGGTGATCTCCAGCGGCATCGGCTTTTCGGGGTGCAGCTTGTAGCCGATGATCTTCTCGACGTAGGCCTCCACCGGAATCTGGAGCATCCGCGCCTGCTCCTTCACGTCAGCGTCCGCGAGCAGCTCCGCGCGAATCTCCTCCACGGGGCGCTTGAGCTTCCGGGGCTCCGGAACGACGGTGTTCTCTCCAGCCATGACCTCTCCAGGGTGGTGCGCTGAACCTCGGGCGCATTCTGTTCGCGGACGCGGCTCGGATGTCAAAGCGGCGAGGCGCCTTCGCTCCAGCGGGTGAACTGCATGCGCAGCTCACAGGTGTAGCGGCCCCGCTCGTCCCGGAGCCAGAGCTGCTCGGGGGCCGGGTACATCTCCTCCACGGAGAGCCGCTCGGCCTCGCGGGCCAGGTGCGAGAGCAGGTCCAACGCGAAGGGGCTCGCGGTGTCGATGAGGTAGGGCTTGCGCTCCTTCGTGCTGCGCATGAACACGAAGCGAGGCCAGCCGCGCGCCTGGCGCTCACGCTGCACGGCGAGGAACAGCTCGAAGCCCGAGGGACGCGCGAGGTGCTCGGAGGACAACTCCCAGCGCTCGCGCTGGTACACCGCGCCGCCGATGCTCAGCCGAGGCAGGTGTTGTCCCCGCGTGCGCAGCGGCGCATGGAGCACCTGGGGATGCGCCAGCGCGGCGAAGGGCGGGTAGGAAGAGAAGTCATCCAGCGGCAGGTACAGGTGCAGCCGCTCACCCTTCCCGTCCACAAGCACGGGGCCATTGGACGTGGGCAGGACCTTCACGTCGCCCGGCGTGAGCGCGCCGTCCTCGACGTCCAGCACGTCCGACACCGAGTAGACGAGCCGCCGGCCCGGGAAGACATAGAAGCCCTTGTTGCGACGGCGGATGGACAGGCCCACGAGTCCGCGCGCGGACGGGTCCGACTCCAACCAGCGCGAGGCCACCGCCGCATAGCGCTCCTTCGACGGGAAGAACGCGCTCAGCCAACTTCGCAGGAGCAGGTGGTGATGCACTCGCGCGAGCATCACCTCGAAGCCCGCGCCGTCACCCTTCGCGGCGAGGCAGACATCCGGCAGCGCATAGCGGCCTCCCGGCGTGGACGTGCCGAGGAAGTCCACGGGCAATGTGCGCGCGCGCTCGGGCGACTCGTCCAGCAACACCGGGGGCACCGGCGAGAAGCGGCTGCCCGTCACCTGGTCCGGGCGCAAGCGCACCGCGTAGTCGAGCAGGTCCACCGGACGCTCGTCCGTGCCGAGCGCCTCGCGCACCTGCTCGCGGAAGCCCTGCTGGACGCGCTCGCCATAGGCGGCCGAGAGCTCGAGCGGGCCGCTCAGCGCGGATTCGAGCTCCTCGGTGAAGCGGCGGCCGAAGCGCAGACGGAACGGAGAGCTGGCCTCCTCGTAGAGGATGAGCCGGTCCGCGTACACTTGACCGTCACCGCGTCGGGCTGGCTTGCCGGTGGCCTCCGTGAAGCACGCCTCCAGCTCGAGGAGCAGCACCTTGCGGCGGGTCAGGTCCGCGACCTGGAACTCGGCCTTCAGTCGCGACAGCGTGTCCAGGCGCTCCAACCAACGCGAGCGCG
Organism: Myxococcus sp. MH1; assembly: GCF_059738865.1. NCBI lineage: Bacteria > Pseudomonadati > Myxococcota > Myxococcia > Myxococcales > Myxococcaceae > Myxococcus > Myxococcus sp. MH1. The sequence continues at coordinate 6,976,709 of NZ_AP026947.1, forward strand.
CCTCCAGTTCGGGCAGCGCGGCGACGGCGTCCCGCACGCTCTCGAAGGTCGCGAAGTCGTTGGGGCGGAACGGCAGTCCCCAGAGCAGCAGCGCACCCTTCACCAGGGGTAGCACGGCGCGCTCGGCGTCCTCCACCGCGATGCCCAGCACCTTCGCGGCGGCGGCGGGGGTCGGATGCTCGCGGAGCACGGACAGCAGGCGTTCGGCGCTCTCGGAGAGCGGCACCTCCAGCTTCAACACCTCGCAGGCGGCGCGGCCGGGGGACACCGTGAAGAGCGGGTTGAGGCGCAACGGGAGATGGGGCCGCAGCGTGCGCTCACGGCCCACCGCGCGCGCCAGCTCCGTCACCGCCCAGAAGGAGAAGAACGTGCGTCGGCTCGTGTCACCGCTCGCGACGGTGCGCACGTCGAACCCGTCTTCGTCCGTGCGCTCGCCGTAGGAGATGGGACCGAAGAAGCTCGTGGTCTCGTTCTTGGCGCAGAAGCGCTGGAGGTACGTGTAGACCTGTCGCTCCACCCGGCGCCCGTCGGACGTGTCCCTGCGCTCACCGCCGCGCAGGTAGCGCGCCCAGACGTTGTCGAACATCGCGGGGCTGGAGAGGAACACCGCCTCCTGGATGGAGGGCTCCGCCGCGCGCTCGCGCAGCCTCGAGCGCAGCTCCGAGCGCTCCTGGGCATGGCGCTCCTGGAGGGACTTGTACCCGGCGCGCAGGCGCGACAGCGCGGCGAGGCGCTCCGAGCCCGCGGGCGCCCAACGCGGCGCCGTGTCGTTCTCGAGCAACGCCCGGAGGACGGGGGCTTTGACGGGGCTGCCTTCCGCGCTCAGCGCATCCAGGAGCGCCTGCTCGTCCGCGAACCATCGGTTCGCGTCGTCCACCAGCGCGGTGGAGAACCCGAGCGACTCCAGCCAGTCGAAGGGGAAGCCGGCATGACGGAGCACGAACACCTCGCCCAAGGTCCAGCGTCCGCTCATCCGTGCGTCCTCTCCAGGATGGACTTCGTCACCAACATCTCCACCAGCTTCGCGCGCTGCGCTTCCGGCACCTGGGGCAACGCGCTCGCCACGTCGGTGGGCGCGGTCAATCGGGCCAGCACCGGCGCGAGGCGCGCATCCATCGCGACCACCCCCCCCGTGCGCAGGTTCGCCGCGTACCAGGAAGGCTTCGGCGCCCCTTCGAGCGTGGCGGGCAGGTGCACCACCGCGCAGTCCACGTCCAGGCGGACGTGCGTGGCGCCATCGAGGCCTGGCGGTGCGAGCAGGAAGGCCGCCGCGACACGGCCTGGACTGAGCGGAGCCCGAGTCATCAGCCGGCTCGCCAGCGACGTGAGGACCCCGGGCAGACGCGCACTGGGAATCGTGCCTGGCCTCTCGACGGGGCGACTGCGCGACAAATCGCGGTCCGCCGGAGCGTCTCCGGGCTGTCCCCACCAGCGCGCCGGGTTGCGGACCCGCGCGATGCGCTCCACCGACGCATGGAACGGGCGCACGCCGGCGAGGTGGTCGAAGAAGCGTGAGCCCTCCAGCGCGGCCAGCGTAGCGTCCAGCGCCGCCTCGTCCACACCCGGCGCGCCGACCCACCACTCCGCGACGACGCGCACGCCCGCGGCCTTCAGTCGTTGGTAGCCCTGGACCAGGAGCTCCACCGGGATGAAGCCGTGGTCGGGGTCGACCACGCGACCGCTCGCGAGGCCGCAGAACCCCACCACCACCGTGTGACAGCCGCTCTCCACGAGCGCGTCCGCGGCCAGGAGCGAGCCGAGCGAGACATGCCCCGCCCACCGCGCGCCCCCTGTGTACGCGCGCACGTCGTCCAACGAGCACCGACCGAGCCAACCCTGCTCGGGTCCGGACTCCGGCCTCGCGCTGTCGGGCTCCATCACCGCCCAGTCCTGGTCATCACCCCACGGAGACGGAGCCAGGACCTCCAGCCCGAGCCCATCGGAGATCCACACGAGGTCCTCGACGCTCGTATCGCCGGACAGCGGGCGCACACGCCAACGCAACGCGGGGACCTGCTCCGGGAACGTGGCGCGCCGGAAGGCGGGCATCCGCGCCAGCACCTTGCGATGCGTCGAGGTAAAGGGCCCCGCGACCTCCAGGGCCACGTGCGCGGGGCACGCCTGCGCCAGAGACACGGCGGCCGGGAGCTGGAGGTCTCGCTCCAGCCACAGACGAACGCACCGCGCATCCTCGAACCGAGCGAGCACCGCCGCCACGTCATCCGAGAACGGCGAGGGCATCCCCGACACGCGCTGCACGTCCGCGCTCCGCTCCGTCGTCCCGGACTCCAGCTCCACGTCATCGAGCCGCAGGTGCACACCGTGCGGCGAGCCGGAGATGGCCGTCAGCACCGCGCCCAGCGCGCGCAGCTCCGACAGAGCGCCTCGTTCACGCAGGCCCTGCGCGGCCCGCAGCAGGAGCAGCTCGCGCATCGTCTGGGACGACGGTGGCGACGACTCGCGCGTCAGACACTCCGCTTCCACGGACCCGGCGGAGAAGACCCGGCGGGTGAAGTCCCTCGCCAGGTCCAACAGGTGCCACCCCTCGGGGACCTCGGGCACGAGCGTCACGTCCCGGTGTGGAGGCAGCACCAGCCACTTCATCGCTCCTCCTCCCGCGAGACGGAGGGAGCACCCGACATCAGCGTGCAGCGCAGCTCCACCGTGTGGCGGCCCGAGGGCCCTCGCAGCCAGAGCTGCTCCGGCCCGGGCAGCATCTCCGAGAGGAGGACCTCCTCCTTCTGCTCCAGCAGGTTGAGGAAGACGCGCAGCAGCGGCGGACTGCGAACATCCACCAGCACCGGTTTGCGCTCGCCCTTGAACTTCGCGAAGACACACGGAGGAAGCCCCCGCGCGTCCCACAGGCCCGCGGCGACACGCAGCCTCGCGCGGTCGTCCTTGCACGCCAGCAGCGCCTCACACGCCGCCGCGTCCAGCTTCCACTGCTCGCGCTGCACCACCACGCCACCGAGCGTCACTCGGGGCGTGTGCTCTCCCAGGGACACCTTCAAGGGGCGGATGCGAGGCAGCGAGAACGCCGTGTGCACCGCGCTCTCCAGCTCGCCGTTGTAGAGGCAGAGCTCGGAGCCCAGCCGCTTCGACACCAGCCGCGCGCTCTTGCCATCGCTCTCGACGAACAGGTCATCCAGCGGGATTCGCCACGCGGAGGCATGGGAGCTCACGCCGCCCAGCTCCACCACCGGCCCCGGGAACTCGGAGGGCAACAACCCCGTGCGCCGCGACGGCAACACGGTCACCAACGGCACGGAGCGAGACAGCGCCCCGAGCGCGCGCACCATCTCGCTCTCCACCTTCGCGCGCGACGGATGGAACTGGAGCGCCCAGCCCCACACGAGCGCGGTGTCGTGGATGTCTCCCATCACCAGCGTGTACTCGCCCCGGCCCCACGCCTCCACGTCCGTGGCGCCCACCAGCAGGTCCACGGAGGTGACGAGTGGCAGGGTCCTCCCAGCGTCCCACGAGGGGCGCTCCACTGCGCCCAGCTCGACGGACCGGGCAGCCGCGTCGGGAATGGACTTCGCGAGCAGCTCCGCCACCGTCGTGTCCAGCGGCACGGGCAGGTCCGCGGCGGCGGCCGCCACCTTCCAGAAGGGCACCGTGCGCGAGCCCACCTTGCGGGCCACCGCCTCACGGGCCGCGTCACGCGTGCGCCACGCCGCCTCCGCCATCCACGCCAGCGCCGGCTCCAGGCGCGCGCCCAGCTCCCGCGCGCGATCACCGCCGACCTCCAGCCGCAGGTCTCCGCCGCACTCCTCCCGCAGCGGGAGACGGTCCTGGTAGAAGTTGTGGGACTCGGACGCGGGGCCGCGCTCCGTCGGTGGCGCCACGCCCCACAGCTCCTTCGCCCTGCGCGCGAAGGCGTCCTGGAGCGCCATCTTCCCGCTCGCGTCGGCCGCCCCGTAGCGCCCCATCAGCTCCAGCAGCGTGCTCAGCCCCTCGACGTGACGACGCGCGCCCGCGCCCGGCAGCGCGGCGACCCGCTGGGCCAGGTCGTCCACCGGGTGATGCACGGCGGACGGGACCTCGAGCTGGTGGGTGAGCAGCGCCTTGTCACAGCCGAGCCGCAGCGCCTCGCGCGCCATGCCGGGCGCCACGCCGAGCGAGGACGCGAGCGCCGCCAGCGTGCGCGTCCCATCCGCCAGCTCCACGATTCGCGGCAGCAGCTCCTCCGCGCTCTCCGGCGCCGGCCCCGCCTTGCGCGCGGGCATCTCCGCGAAGGCCTTGCGTCGCGGCACCAGCCACGAGGCGATGTCCGGGTCGAAGGCAATCGCGCGCACCAGCCCCTGCACCAGCCACGACGCCGCGAAGGTGTTGCGCCCCACCAGCGTCTCGGGCCCGGACCAGCGCAGCGTCACGCCCGTGGGCGCCTGAGCATCCACCCGGCCGTAGTTGATGGGGCCGAAGAAGCCCATCGTCTCGTTCTTCGCGCACAGCCGCTGGAGGTAGCTCGCCACCTGCCTGCGCAGCCGCGAGCCCTCGCGCTTGGCGAGCAGGTCCCTGGCCACGGGGGGACTGGAGCTGGCCACCGCCTCCAGGAAGCGCGGCTCCTGGCACAGCGCCTCCATCTGCGTCTCCACCGCCGGCAGCTCACGCTCCAGCGCCGACGCGAGGGCGGCCTCCGCCTCCTGCGCCGCGCGGGCGCGGGTGTTCCACTCCGCGAAGCGCTCGGGGGCCTCCAGCCCCTCCGTGTCGACGGGGCGGCCCGCCTTGAGCGCGGAGAGCAGCTCCCGGGGAGGACGGTGCACGCGCGGGCCCTGGGCACGCAGCGCGTCCAAGGCGCGCCGCTCCGCCTCGAGCGCGCGCGCCCATCGCGCCGACTCCGGACACCCCAGCCGCTCCAGCCAGTCGAACGGGAAGCCTGTCGCGCGAACGACGAGGTGGGGGAAGAGGGTCCAGCCCTTCATGGATCACATGCCCTTCAACCTCGAGGGACGCCCCACAAGAGGCGTCCCGTCCCGAGGCCAGCCACTGCGACTTTAGCGAGCCGTCACGACAATCTCCTGCCCAGGCACCGCGAGCACCCACCGCGTGCTCTCGCTCCCCGCGCAGTTCACCACCACCTCCAGCTCCCTGCCCGCCTCGATGGAGGACTTCGTCACCGGCGTGCGGTGGGGCAGCACCGCGCCATCCACCTTCACCTCACACCCCGGCGAGCTGGTCGCCACGCTCAGCGCCCCACGCGTCCCGGACTGCGGCGTGGCGTCCGCCAGCGTGCGCACGTCGATGTCCTCGCGCTGCGTCGTCGTGCCGAACCGGCGCAGCTTGCCATCCACCGCCGTGGAGATGAGCAGCGAGCCGGTGGACGGCACCGCGAGCGTCTTCGTACCGGGCTCCACCCGCACACCGCCGACGAACACGTGCTCGCCCTCCGACAGGTTCACGAACACGGAGCCGGAGCCGCGCAGCATCACCAGCGCCACCACCGCGATGACCAGGAGCGCTCCACCACCGATGGCCGCCCACTTCCACGTGGAGGCATTCGAGGGCTCCTCCCCATCGGCCTCGACCTCGGGCTCGACGCGGGGAGGCGCGACCGGGACCGGATGCGCCGTCGTGGAGGGACGGGGCGAAGGAGCCGGCCTGGGCGCCACGTTCGCCGCGGGAATCCCCACGGACGACGGACGCTGCGGCGTGGGCACCGCGGTGTGTCCCGGCTGCGAGGGCCTGGGCGCGGGCGCCACGGGACGCGGAGGCGCCGCGGGAGGAGTTACCCCCGGCTGGAGCACCACCACCTCCGTCCTGTCCCCCGCGTCCAGGTCCGGGAGCATCGGCAGCTCGGGCGCGACGGGAGGCGGAGGAGGACGCACGGGCGCCACGGGAGGCGGCGTCGCGGGACGCGCGGCGACCGGCGCGGGACGCGGAGGCGGCGCGGCCACGGGAGACGGACGCGGCGGAGTCCCGGGCACGGGGGGCGCGGACACGTTGCCGCTGCCCGTCCCCGGCACGCGAGGGATGCTTCCACTGGTGGAGGCCGTCGGCTTCGGGCCACTGCCCGTCCCCGGCCTCGGCGTCTTGCCGTCCACCGGCGCGGCCATGTCGCCGCTGCCCGTGCCGCTCCCGGAGGGAACCGGGCGCGGATGGCTGCCCGTCCCCGTCGCGGACGAAGGCGCGTACTCCACCAGCCGGTCCCCGAGCGTGTCCTTGAAGAACTGCGCCACCGCCGCCGGAGACGAGTTCAGGCGGTGGTGCGCCATCACCGCTTCAATCTCCTCGCGCATCGCCGCGGCGGACGCCGTGCGACGCGCCGGGTCCTTCACCAGCGCGCGGAGGATGAGGTCGGAGACGTCCTGCGGGATGTTGGGCCGCAGCTGCGAGGGCACCGGCGCCGGCTCGCGCACGATGGCGTTGAGCGTGGCCGCGTCGTGGTCCCTGCGGAACGGCAGCTGTCCGGTGAGCAGTTCGAAGAGCACCACGCCCAGCGCGAACACGTCGTTGCGCGCGTCCAGCGTGCGCCCGGACGCGGCCTCCGGGGAGATGTACGAAATCTTCCCCTTCAGCACACCCGCCTGCGTGTGCTCCTCGCCCGCCACCTTGGCGATGCCGAAGTCGCTGAGCTTGATGGCGCCGTCCAGCGAGATGAGCACGTTGTGCGGGCTGACGTCGCGGTGCACCACCGGGTGCGGAATGCCCGCCGGGTCCACGTACGCGTGCGCGTAGTGCAGGCCCGCGGCCACCTCCGCCACGATTCGCAGCGCGTGCTCCAGGGGCAGCGCCAGCCCCTTGCGGCGCAGCTCGTTCACCAGCCGCTTCAGGTCCGGCCCGCGCACGTACTCCATCAGGATGTACGCCACCCCGTCGGACACGCCCACGTCGAAGGTCTGCACGACGTTGGGATGCGTCAGCCGCGCGTTGGCGCGCGCCTCCGCGAAGAGCATGTCCACGAACTCGGGGTTCTGCGCGAACTGCGGGAGGATCTTCTTCATCACCACGAACTTCTCGAAGCCCTTCACGCCGACCTGCTTGGCGAGGAAGACCTCCGCCATGCCGCCCTGCCCCAGCCGGCGGATGACGTTCAGCTTGGTGCTGCCCAGCGAGTTGGAGATGTCGGTGGGCGAGCCCTTGTTCGCCTGCGGGTCGATGTTGGTGGACCCGAACAGGTACTGGCTGAGCGCGCGCGGCTCCAGCACCTCGATGTCCTCGAGCGGCCGGTCCGTCAGCTGCATCCGCGCCAGGAACCCCTGCAGTTGGGGCATGTGCGGCACCTGCGCGGCGCCGCCGCAGATGGGGCACTCGTTGGACAGGCCCGTCTGCTGCGTGCGCAGCTGCGCCAGGTACGCGCTGGCCTGGATGCGCTGGTGGCTCACCTGTCCGCAGCTGCGGCACTCACACGGCAGCCACAGCGTGGCGAGCTTCGCGGGCAGCAGCTTGGCCGAGCGCGCCAGCACGGCCAGCGCCGGCGGAGGCAGCCGGCAGAGCACCACCTGCGCGCCCTGCGCGGCGGTGTCCAGCACCTGCTCCAGCTTGGGCAAGGCCTCCGGCTCCACCTTGCTCACGTGGCTGAAGTCGAACGCGACGCGCCCCTCCAGGCCCGAGGCGAGCCGGCGCACGTTGAGGTCGCCCTTGAGGGTGCTCGCCAGCGAGATGAAGGTGATGTCGTCCTGGACGATCTTCAGGTGCTGCGGAAGGTCCGGCTGCTCCTTCGGCATGCTGGCGCGCAGGTAGCGCATCACCACCGGGTCCACGGTGCCGAACTGCTGGCGGCGCGCGTAGTCGAAGAACTCGCCCGGCAGGTCCGCGAACTCCAGCGGGTTGGAGCAGACGGGGCAGGCGTGCTCGGGCGCGCGCTCCTCGGCGATGACCTGCGCCTCGTCGACCAGGTTCACCACCCGCATCCGGTCTTCGTTGCAGGTGCGGCACGTGTACGGCGCCAGCATGGAGAGCACGCGGGCGACCCCCGCGAAGCCCTCCACCATGTTGAGCTGGTCCACCACGACGGGCGGAGCGTGGACGACGTAGAGCCCCAGCGCGCCCGGGGGCAGCTTGGCGGCGAACTCGATCCACCGACGCACGCCGAAGGAGCTGATGCGCTCCACCCTCCCCAGGTCGACGACGAGAAGCCCGCTGAGCTCCGGGCTGGTCGACGTCAGGGGGAAGGTCTCGTCGATGACGCCGGCGATCCGGACGTGGGTGATGGTACCCACACGGAGCCGGCTGATGATGGCGTTGGAACCCTGGCTATCCACCGGCCCTGACCTCATGCGAACAGAAAAGCAGTGACTTGGGCTGGGTCGCGCGGCGGCGCGCGTCTCCCAGGTCCACCACGCACACGACGCGAGACTCGCGGCCGACGCACACCCGCGCGGCCACCGTGTCGCAATGCTCGAGGATGCGGCGCAACCCGAGGCCCGCTCCGCCCCCGGACGCATCCACCTTCACCTTCTGGCCCCACCCGTCCAGCGCCCGGGCGAACGGCCCCGGCCGCAGCCCGCCGAAGCGGTCCGCCACCTCCAGCCACATCCGGCCGTCCTCCACCGCGAACACCAGCTCGCAGGCGTCCTCCGGCGCCACCTCGCGCACCTCGGTGCGGCGGTGCGCGTAGCGGGGCTCGCCCTTGGCGTCCACCGGCGCATCCAGCAGCGCGTTGGCGGAGATCTCATGCACCACATCCGCCACCAGCCCCGCGGCCACCCGGCTGCCCTCGGCCGCGCCCACCGCCGCCGCGGCCGCCGTGGCCGCCTCGTGGATGTCCGCCACGCGGCGCAGCGGATGGCGCGTCACCTCCGCGCGCTCGGGCATCAGCGTCCCGGACGGCTTGAGGACCGCGCCCACCAGGAGCGCCTCCCACATGGACGGGCCGCCGTCGCGCTCGCGCGTGGCCAGCAGCAACGCCGGAGGCTCGCGCCGCAGCCACTGCGCGTGCTCGGGCTTGAGCACCCCGTCGAACAGCAGGAGGCCGCGCGAGCCCGTCGACGGGGACGTCTCCGCGGAGGCCCCCACCCCACCCTGCGTCAGCAGAGGCACCACCTGCTCGAGCGCGGCCGCGGGCAGGGAAGCATCTGCAATCAGCAGGAGGCCACTGGCCTCCAGGTGGGGTGCGGTACTCAAACGAGGTGCCTAGTAGCGTACCTTGACTTCACTGAAGAAGGACTGGGGCGCGACGGGGAAGCCGTGAGACTCCTCGTAGGCGGCGTTGAAGAGGTTGGAGCCCAGGAACGACACGGAGATGCCGTCGTAGACGTTGAAGCCCACCCGCGCGCTGGCGGTGAGGTAGCTGGGCAGCTCCACGCGGGAGCTGGGCAGGCCCGTGGCCTCGTCCACCTGGAAGCCCGGGTCGAAGCGCGAGCCCACGAAGAGGGCGTAGAGCTCCACGAAGGCCACCTTGCCGATGTTGGTGCGGCCGCGCGCGTAGATGCGGTGGGTGGGCGCGTAGTCCAGCGGCGTGCGGGCCCCGCCGTCGAAGGGCACGTTCTTGGCGTCGAGGAACTGGTAGGCCACGTCGAAGGACGAGTTGATGGACGGAATCTGCGCGGCCGCCTCCAGCTCCGCGCCGGCGATGCGCGCGTCACCCATGTTCCGGAACTGCGACACCGAGCCGAACACGAGCTGCTGATTGATGAAGTTCTTGGCCACGTTGTAGAAGCCCGTCCCCGTCAGGCGCACCCGCCGCTCGAAGGGCCAGAAGTCCACCGAGGCCTCGAAGGTGTCGAGCGTCTCCGCCCGCAGGCCCGCGTTGCCCACCAGCGTGGAGGCGTACATCTGCTGGTTGATGGCGAGCTCCGCCAGCGTGGGCGCGCGGAAGGCGCGGCCGTAGTTGGTGCGCAGCGTGAGCAGCTCCGGCACCGCGTGGAAGACGACGCTGGCGCGCGGCGAGATCTGGTCCGTGCGCTCGCGCCAGACGCGCTCGGGAATCTGGTAGCGGTCATAGCGGGCGCCCGCGCTGAGCACCACGCGCTCCAGCGGGCGGTACTCCGCGTCCACGAAGCCGCCGATGATGGTCTGCTTCGTGTCGTCCATCGTGAGCTCGGGCAGCACGTTGGGCACGTTGACCTGGTCGAACTTCACGTCGCCGCCGAACGTCACGGACACCGGGCCCGCCGAGTACAAGGCGCGCGCCTCGCCGCCCAGCCGCCGGCGCTTGCCCAGCGCGCGCGTGGGGTCGCCACCGAAGGCGTTCTCCATCACCACGTCGCGGCGCTTGAAGAAGCCGTACACCTGACCGAACAGGCGCAGGCTGTCCGTCACCTGCTGGTCCACCTGCGCGGAGGCGTTGAGGTTCTGGACGGACTCCTCGTCGTTCGGCGTGTAGTGGCAGCGGCCGCAGTTGCCCACCGTCGAAATCCCGGTGTGCGAGCCGCCCGGACGGCCGATGGTCGCGTCGGTGAAGTCCGCGTCCAGCGCCAGCGGGCCCACGCGCACCTTGCCGTTGACCTGGTGCACCATCGAGTCCTGGTTGCGGTCCACCAGGCCCGTGGCCGGATCATTGAAGAGCTGCGGGCCGTCCGAGCCGAAGCCGTAGTAGCCGAGCAGCGCCTCCACCGGGCCACCGCGCCCGGCCACGTTGCCGTGCAGCCGCCACGTCTGGTCCTGGCCGGCGAGCACGCGCGCCTCCGCGCCCACGCTGCGTCCCGGGGCGATGAGGTCCGCGGGCTGCCGCTCGATGATGTTGATGACGCCGCTGAAGGCGTTGGAGCCGTACAGCGAGGAGCCCGGGCCCCGGATGACCTCCACCTGCTTCAGGTTGACCAGGGGCGTCGTCTCGTCCGCGTAGAACTGGCCCGTCCACGGGTCCGTCAGCGGGCGGCCGTCCTTCAGGAGCAGCAGGCGGTTGGACAGGTAGTTGGAGCCCAGGCCGCGCGCGCTCACCGCCGCCTTGCGCATGGAGCCCCGGCGGCACTCCATGCCGGGGAAGTACTGGATGGCCTCGCACAGCGTGAACTGGCCGGTGCCCTCGAGTTCCTCGGCGGGAATCCACGACACCGTCAGCGGCACGTCCGCGATGCGCTGGTTGCGCTTGCCGGCCGTGGTCACCACCGCCTCGCTGAGCACGCGGTTGACGGACTCCTCCAGCGGGTCGGCGCCGCCCAGGGGATCCAACCCGGCCAGGCCCGACGGGGGCGGCATGGCCCGGTCCATGGTGGGCTCGGCGAAGGGCGCGCTGATGGGGACGTTGTCGGTGGCGACGGGCGCGGGAGGCGGGGTCTTCGTCGCGGGCAGCACGGCGCCGTGGCCCGGCGTGGAGGCGGGCGACGAGGTGAGCGGATCCGAGATGCTGGGACCGGGCTGGGCGCCCGGGCTCGCCACGGGAGCCGTGGGCAGCGGCGCGGGGGGATGCGACTCCACCGTGGGCGCCGGGGCGACGGGCACGGGGGGCTCGGCCGTCACGGACTCCGTCGTCGGGGTGGGCTCGTCCTCCAGGCCACCGCCCAGCACGGGGATCTCCGCGTCGGCGGGCGCGGCCTCGGTGCCACGAGGAGGCTTGCGCGTCTTGGGCGGCTTCTTCGCCGTCGCGCGCGGAGGCTTGGTGGCGGGCGTCTTCGTCGTCGTGGCGGCGGGCTTCGTCCCGTTCGCCACGCGCTTCTTGCGCTTCACCTTGGGCTGCGACTCGGAGGCCGCGTCGCTCTGCTGCGCCTGGGCCACCGTCGGGTGGGCCACGGCCAGCGCGCAGAGGACGGCCGACACCGTGAAGAAGGCGCGAAGGCCCCGGCGCTTCACGTGAGCACGCACCGCACCTGGCAGCGGATCACCACACACAATCGAGTGCATCGTTCTCTCATCCGCGGATGGGAGGAGCCCCCGCGGTCCTGTACGCCCCGGTTGGCGGGCGCGGCGCCAGGGCAATCGGTCTGTTGGACGAATTCGCTCACCTGCACGCTCGCGCCGTCGAAAAACAAGCTACCCCAGAGACCCCGCCGGGCCAAGCCGGTGATTCTCATTCCCTGGAAACTCAAGAGTGTTTCGGGCTGTAGCGTCCAAGGTTGCGTGAAATCAGTCGTCGGGCTGCTCGGCGGAGACGGCGAGGTCGCTGGTGAAGGACGGCAGCGAGGGCCCCAGCGCCTCGGCGCGGACGAAGACCTCGGCGTCCACGCGCGTGTCCGCCACGTCGGCGAAGACGGGCTGGCGGCGCGGGGGGCCCTGGGTGACGAGACGTCGGAAGTCCTCGAAGTCCTTGCCCTGGATGCGCGCGAAGGGCTCGAACGGCGCCACGGCGCCCACGGTGGGCAGGGCCTGCTCCAGGGCCTCCTTGTGGTTGCGCAGGTCCACCAGCACGGCGCCGGGGAGCCGGGCGCTGCGGAAGAGCACCCGCAGCTCCTTGTCCTTGGGGACGTGGGACACGGGGACGAGCGCGGCCTCCGCGCCCTTGGCCTCGAGCATCTTCAGCGCGGACTCCACGTTGGGCACGGGGGACAGCTTGAAATGGCGCTGTGCGTCCAAGTCGCCGCCGAGCACCGCGTGGGTGACGAACTTGGGGTCGGCGGGGCCGGCGCCCTTCACCAGGGCCAGGCGCTTGCCGGCGAGGTCCTTCACCGCGCCCTTGTGGGTGGAGACGATGGCCCAGCGCTGCTGGGACTCCCCCGGGCGCGAGGCCCAGGCCAGGGGCGTGGCGCGCGAGCCCAGCTGCACGGCGGCCCAGCCCTCCACCACGGCGAAGTCGACCAGGCCGTCCGCCATGGCGCGCGCGAAGTCCTCGTAGCGGCCGAAGCTCTTGGCGGCGACGGGGCGGTCCAGGACCTCGGTGAGCTTGGCGGCCAGGGCCTCCGCGTACTGGAAGCGCTCCTGACCATCACTCAAGGTGGTGGCGAGGAAGACGCCCACGGTGGCCTTCTTGGGGGCCGCGGCGACGGCGGGGGATGCGACGAGGAAGGCCAGCGCGAGGATGGCCCACGGGAAACGAGGCGTCTTCATGGGGTCTCCTCCACCACGGCGGGGCCGTTGGACGGGACGCTGCCCGCGGGCTCGGCGAGGCCGTGCAGGCTCTGCAGTCGGTCCTTCCACTCGCGCACCTGGGCCATGCGAGGCCCGGTGCCGGAGGCGAGGTAGCGGCGCCAGGCGTCCACGGCCTCGGCCGGCTCACGGCGACGCTCCTGGGCGTCGATGCCCAGGTTGAGCGAGGCCACGGACACGGTCGACTCCAGCCGCCGCCAGGTGCTCAGCGCGTCGGACGTCTTGCCCTTGCGCCAGTCGACGCAGGCCAGGTTGTGCTGGACGAGCGCGTCCTCGGGCTCGGTGGCGAGCGCGGCCTTGAGGGCCTTCTCGGCGAGCTTCATGTTGCCGGAGGCGTAGGCCAGCGAGGCCTCGCGCCGGTGGAGCGCGCCCGTCATGGACGCAATCCACTTGGGCTGCCCCGGCATGGGCTTCTTGGCCGCGGCGGTGAGCTGCTTGCGGGCGGCGGCCACCTGCCCCTTCTTGTAGAGCACGAAGGCGTCCGCCAGCGCGCGCGTGTTGGGCCAGGCCCAGGGCTGCGCGGGGGTGAGCGCCTTCTTCAGCGCGGCGGCGGCCTCGGCGTGACGACCGGCCTCCGCGCGCGTCAGGCCCCGGGCGAAGAGGGCCAGCTTCGCGAGGTCTCCCCGCTTGCCGGTGCCCAGCTTGTCCACCGCGTCGAGGTCGCGGTCCGCGCCCTCCGCATCTCCCGCCTCCAGCCGGGCGAGCGCGCGACGCACCAGCACGCGCGGCAGGTTGGCCTGGGCCACGCTCGCGGCATCTCGCGACGGGCCCACCTCGGTGAGCCGCTGCACGGCGGCGTCCACCTGCCCCAGCTCGACCTCCGCCAGCGCGGCGCCCACGGACGCCTCGGCCTGCTGGTCGGGCTCCTCCGTCTGCTTGCCGGCGAGGTTGAACGCCTCCAGCGCCGCCTGCGCGTCACCCGCGCCCAGCCGCGCATAGCCCAACAGGAGCTGGTCCCTCCACGTCGCGCCGGGCAGCGTGGCGCCCTGCTCCATCACCTTGCGCGCATCCGCGTACGTGCGCGTCTCCAACAGCGCCGCCGTCAGCCGGCGGGCCATGACCGCGCTGCGGTCCAGGTCGAACGCGCGGCGCAAATCCCGCACCGCGTCGTCCGCCCGGCCTCCACCGCTGCGATCTCTCGCGCGATGGGCCAGCGCGCGCGCCAGCCACTGCTTCGCGCCCGCGTGCTGGGGCTCCACCTGGAGCGCGTTGCCGTAGTCCTCGATGGCCTGGTCCCACTGGCCGGTGGCGAAGTGGTCCGCGCCCAGCAGCATCCATCCCAGGGCCTGCCGGGGCGCCATCTCCACCACGCGGCGGTGCACCTCCACCGCGCGCTGGAAGCGGCCGGCGCGGCGGTTGACGGAGCCGAGCGAGGCCCACAGGTCCACGCTGCTCGCGCCCGAGCGCACCGCGGCCTCCAGGAACTGGATGGCCTCCTCGTGACGACCCTGCGCCTGCAGCGCCTTGCCCACCGCCATCTGTCCCAGCACCAGGCCCGGCTGCAGCTCCAGCACCTTGCGGTAGGCCTCCTCGGCGGCCGGGGCCTGCTTGCGCGCGAGCCGCACGTCACCGAGCAGCAGGTAGGCCGCGGGCGTCGCGCCCAGCTTCACCACCGCCACCGCCTCCGACTCGGCGCGCGTCAAATCACCGGCGGACAGGTACAGCCGCGCGAGCTTCTCCCTCGGCTCGGCGACCTGCGGGAAGCGCGTGGCCACGCCCTCCAGCAGCGTGCGCGCCTCCACCCCCTTGCCCTCCAGCTCCAGCACGCTCGCGAGCCCCAACTGCACCGTGGGCGACTCGGGCCGCCCGGCCTGGGCCTGGGTGAACGACGCGCGAGCGGCCACGGTGTCCCTGCGCAGCACGTGCGCGCGGCCGAGCAGCTCGTGGATCTGGAAGTCGTTGCCGGACAGCTTCGCGGGGCGCAGCGACAGGTAGCGCTGCAGCCGCGTCACCGCCGCGTCGCCCTGCTGGGCGTAGAGGTAGTAGCTGGCCAGGTAGTAGTGGACGATGAGGTGCTCGGCCTGGTCGGCCTGGGCCACCTTCTCCAGCATCGGCACCGCCTCCGGGAAGCGGCGCAGCTTGAAGAGGGCCACGCCCAGCGGATACGCGAGCGTCAGCTCGGACGGGTTCGCCGTGTGCACGGCGGACACGCGCTCCACGGTGCGCGCCCAATCCTGCAGCGCGTTGGCGGCGGAGCCCACGCCCGCGGCGGCGGTGATGGAGGTGGGCTCGGCGGCCAGGGCCTTCTCGAAGAGGCCCAGGGCCTTCCTGTACTTCTCCTCGGCCTCCTTCTTGTCACCGGAGGCGCTCGCGGCGCTGGCGGAGACCTGGGCCTGCTCGCCCTCCTTCACCAGCCGCTGCGACTCGGACATGGGGGGCGCGCGGTACTGCGCCAGGACGGGAGGACTGGCCAGCGAGGCCAGGAGCGCGAGCGCGGGGACGAGACGTCGCTTGGGGGTGTGGGGTGTGCGGCGCATGCGGGAGTCGTCCAGGGGTCAGGCGGGGCTGAACTCGGCGACGACGACGGTGATGTCGTCGCGCTGCGGCTGTCCCGCGCTGTGGGCACGGGCGTCCGCGAGCAGCGCTTCACGCAGCGCCTCCGCGGACAGGTGGGCATTGGCCTGCACCGCGGCGGCCAGGCGCTGGGTGCCGTACATGCGCCCCCCGCCGTCGCGCGCCTCGGTGAGGCCGTCGGTGTACCAGACGACGATGTCGCCGGGGCGGAGCTGGCCGTCGCGCGAGGTGAACTGCGACGTCACGGACGCGCCCAGCAGCGGACCGCGCGCGGGCAGCGAGGCCACCTGACCGCTGTGGCGGTTGAAGACGAGGGGGCTGGGGTGCGCGCCGGCCGCGTAGTCGATGACGCCGGTGGACACGTCGATGACGGCCAGGGCGCTGGACATCTGGTGCTCGCCGCGGCCCACGTTGGCCAGCGTCACGTTGAGCGCGGTGATGAGCATCCGCGCGTTGACCTCCGAGGGCTCGCGCAGCGTCATCGCGGAGGCGAAGCCGCTGGTGGCGCTGGTGGCGACCAGCGAGGTCGACAGGCCGTGGCCCGTCACGTCGCCGATGCCGATGACCACGCGCTGCTCGTCCAGCGCCGCGCGGAACCACCAGTCGCCGCCGCACGCGTCCGCGGTGACGACGAGGCCCGCGATGCGCAGCGCGCCCACCTGCACCGCGTCGCGGCCGGGCAGGAGCGTCTCCTGGACGGTGCGCGCCAGCGACACCTCGCGCTCCAGCTGCGCCTTGGCGCGCACGTCGTCGAGCAGCACCTTGATGCGCTCGGCCATGTGGTTGAACACCACGCCCAGCGTGCGCACCTCGCGCCCCGCGCCCCGCGCCGCCTGCGTGCGCGCGCCCAAATCACCGGCGGCCAGCTGCATCACCTTGTTCGTGAGCATGCCCAGCGGGCGGGTGATGCGACGGCTCTGGAACGCGGCCACCACGCCCGCGAGCACCACGAACCCCAGCCCCAGGCCCAGCATGCGCACCGTGTTCGCGCGCACCGTTTCGCGCTTGTCCCGCTCCAGCTCCTCCAACTGCACCTGGAGCGCGCGCAGCGAGTAGCTGATGACCACCAGCCCCTTGCCGCTGCTGGAGCCGTAGTCGATGGGCTCTTGAATCTCGTACACCGGCTGGTCGCGGTAGAAGGCCTGCACCAGGCGCTGCTCGGCGACGCGGCCGGTGGGCGCATCGGACTCGGCGGCGCCCGCGGCCTTCGGCTCGCTGTCCGCCATCACCACGCCCTCCGGGTCGAGAATCTGGACGCGGAGGATGTTGGGGTTGGTGGTGACGATGGAGCCGGCCACGCCCTCCAGGAAGGCGTAGTTGTTGTCGCGCAGGTTGGTGACGGAGGTGAGCGCCAGCGTCTGCCCCACCGTGCGCCCCAGCTCGCGGGCCTGCTCCTGGATGCGCTCGGTGGAGCGGCGCGCGGTCTCCTCGAACTGGGACTGGGTGGAGGCCACCGACAGCGCCGCCAGCAGGCCCACGATGACCACGACGAGCGCCGTGGTGGTGAGCAGGAGGATCTGGTCCAGCCGGGGTCCGCGGATGGCGGCGACGTTGGGCAGCTCCCCCGCCTCCAGCGGCGCGATGAGCGTGCCCGTCTGCTCGGCGTGGGGCAGGCCCACGTTGGAGGTCAGGCGCGTGGCGGTGGACTCGCGAGAGCCCGTCAGCTCCCGGGTGCCTGTCCTCTCGGCCGGTGGTGGGGCGGCTCCCGCAGACGTGCCAGGGGACGTACCGGACTCCGGCGCGGGGTTCAGACGCGTGTTCGTGCTGGACAAGGACACACCCGGAAGGGCCACGCCCGAGGCGCGGCGGGAGCGAAAAAGAGTCGCGACTCTAGCGCACTTCTCCTGCTTCGCGAGGTCCTGCCCCCCACGACACGTCTCCGCCACCGCGCGGCGCGACGTGCCTTGACGGGTGTGGCCCGCATCCTGTTCAGCGAGGACACTTCACGTCCGGTGAGTGTCGGGCGAGGCCCTTCACCCGGCGTCCGCGCGCGGGCCCGGTTAGGCTCGCGGGAGCATGAAGCCGCTCTTCCACGTGGCGCGAACGCCCGTTCATCTCCAGCCGCTCTTCTTCCTCACCGCGCTGGCGACGGGCTGGGACTTCGCCGCGGAGCCAGGCCGTCTGGCGATGTGGCTGCCGGTGGTCTTCGTGTCCGTGCTCCTCCACGAGCTGGCCCACGCCTGGGCGCTGCGCCGCTTCGGCTCCCCGGCGAGCATCACCCTCCATGAGCTGGGCGGCACCACCCGGGGCTCGGACCGGCTCACGCACCGCCAGTCCGCGTGGGTGAGCCTCGCCGGGCCCGCCGCGAGCCTCCTGGTGGGCGGGCTGGCGTGGTGGGCCTCGGACCTCGCCTCGCCGGGAGGGCAGCCGGGCCTGGGCGGGGCGCTGCTCCAACAGCTCCTGTGGGCGAACTTGGGCTGGGGGCTCTTCAACCTGCTGCCGGTGCGCCCCCTGGATGGCGGGGACTTCGTCGCCTCGCTCGTGCGCCACCGCGCCGGCTATCGACACGAGCGGGGGCTCCAGGTCCTCGGCGTCCTCACCGCGGTGGCGCTGGTGATGGGCGCCATCGTCACGCGCACCGTCTGGATGGGCGTGCTCGCCCTGATGCTGGGGTTCAGCAACGGGCGCAGGCTGCTCCAGCGCCAGCGCGAGGCACGCCTGAAGCCCATCACCCCACCCCGCCGTCCCCTGGCGCGCGAAGGCTCGACCGAGGGCGCCATCCCGCTCGACGCGCTATTGGGACGCAAGCCCGCCGCGGCCAAGACACCCGAGCCGGGCCCCGAGCACGCGCGCGCCTCCCCGCGCACGGTGGCCAGCGACGAGGACGTCCCCCACGACGCGGGCAGCGTGGGCCAGCTCCTGCTCGACAGCGGCCTGGCGGACCTCGCGGTGCGGCCCCTCCAGGAGTCCTTCACCCGCGAGCCCTCGCCACGCGCGGCCCACGCGCTGGCCCTCGCCCTGTTGGAGGCCGGACGCACCGCGGAGCCGGAGTCGCTGCTCTCAGGCCCCCAGGCGCCGCTGGTCTCCGACGAGACGCTGGCCGCCGTCGACGCGCGGGCCCACGTCCTGGGCCACGCCACGCTAACGGACCGCGTCACGGCCCTGCGACGTGGCCGGGCTCCTAAGTCGGATGAGCGAGGCTGATTGCCGCGCCGCGCCACCGGGCCCGGCCGGGTGGTGGGAAGCCGACGCGGCATCTCTCGCTTGAGAAATGGGGGCGCATCCGGGTTATAGGGGCGTCCCCTCCAGATAGAGGAAGCCCGCGCGTGTCTCGACCCCGACTCATCAAAGAATCGTCCGCGCCGCTCCAGCTGGACAAGGAGCTGCTGGTCCGCATCCACGACCTCATGGTCAAAACGCGCGTCCTCGAGGAGCGCCTCATCCAGATGTACAAGCAGGGCCATGGGTACTTCTGGATTGGCGGTCCCGGCGAGGAGGCGTTCAACGTCCCGCTCGGCCTGCTGATGAAGAAGGGCCAGGGCCCCGAGTACGACTACCTCCACGCCCACTACCGTCAGTCCGGCACGCTGCTGGCGCTGGGCGAGGAGCCCATCGGCGCCCTCCGGCAGATGAAGAACACGGCGTCGGACCCGTACTCCGGCGGCCGCAACTTCGCGGGCCACTTCTCGCTGCGCAAGTACAACGTGGCCCCCGTCAGCTCGCCCATCGAGGTGCAGTACGCCATCGCGCCGGGCACGGCCATGGTGCAGAAGCGCGTGGGCGGCGACGGCATCACCATCGTCACCGGCGGCGACGCCGGCACGGCCGAGGGTGACTTCGCCTCCTGCCTGGTGTGGAGCAGCCGTCCCGCCAACCCGCTGCCCATCCTCATCATCGTCACCAACAACAAGTGGGGCATCTCCACGTCGGCGGAAGGCCAGCACGGCGAGCCCCGCGTGAGCGAGCGCGGCAAGGCGTTCGGCATCCGCTCGAAGACCATCAACGGCAATGATCCCGTGGAGGCCTACCAGGAGCTGAAGGAGGCCATGGAGTACGTGCGCAAGGAGCGCAAGCCGTTCCTCCTGGAGGCGAACGTGTCGCGCCTGTACGGACACTCGTCCGCGTCCGGCGCCAACTACGTCTCCGAAGAGGTGGACTGCCTGAAGAACTTCGAGGCGCGCCTGGAGCAGGACGGCGTGCTGACGCGCCAGCAGATGGACGAGCTGCGCAACCGCTACACCGAGGACATGGCCGCCGCCGCCCGCATCGCCCGGGACGAGCCGCTGCCGGGCCCCGAGACCATCTGGAAGCACATCTTCGCGGAGGACAAGTAACCCATGGCCAACATGGCACAGGCCATTCGCATGGCCCTCCACTACGCCGAGGAGAACCTGGGCGTGACGGACATCTTCGGGGAGGACGTCGGCGCCCCGCTGGGCGGCGTCTTCACCTGCACGCAGGGCCTGAAGACGACGTGGAACTCGCCTCTGGACGAGCGCGGCATCATCGGCGCGGCCATGGGCATCGCGATGGGCGGCGGCCGCCCCGTCGCCGAAATCCAGTTCTGCGACTACGTCTACAACACCATCGACCTGTTGAAGCTGGCGGGCAACACCTGCTGGTCCAGCAACGGTGACTGGAACCTGCCCATGGTGGTGCGCACGCCGGTGGGCAGCGGCATCCGCGGGTCCATCTACCACTCGCATTCCTTCGACGCGACGATGACCCACATCGCCGGGTGGAAGGTGGTGATGCCCTCCACGCCGCTGGACGCGTACGGCCTGCTCATCTCCGCGTGCAAGGAGCAGAACCCGGTCATGTTCCTGGAGCCCAAGGCGCTCTTGCGCGTCAAGGGCGAGGAGCGCATCCCCGGCGAGCCGGACGATGACCGCGCGCTGTCCAAGGCCATCGACGCGCCCCTGGGCGACCGCAGCCAGTGGAAGCCCCAGTGGCCCGAGGGGCTGGAGGCGTTCGCCATCCCCATCGGCAAGGGGAAGCTGGTGCGCGAGGGCTCGCAGGTGACGGTGGTCAGCTACGGCCGCACCCTGCCCCTGTGCGCGCGCGCCGCCGCGCTGCTCGCCGACGAGGGCATCAGCGTGGAGGTCATCGACCTGCGCTCGCTGTGGCCCTACGACTGGGAGATGATCAAGGCCTCCGTCCAGAAGACGGGCCGCGTGCTCTTCGTCAACGAGGACACCGAGGTGACGAACTTCGGCGAGCACCTGGTGCGACGCACGGTGGAGGAGCTCTTCTACTCCCTGCTCGCGCCGCCCCGGCTGCTGGCGGGCAAGTTCATCCCCGGCATCGGCCTGGCCGACACGCTGGAGATGGCCTCCGTGCCCCAGCAGAACGACATCACCGACGCCTTGCGCTCGCTCGCCGGCGAGCAGCCCTAGGCGTCGTACCCAGTGCCCCCGTGTGGGCTGTCCGCCCACGGGAAAAGTCCCAGGCCGCCGTTCCTCTTTGGAGGAGCGGCGGCCCTTTCGTTAGACTGCCAACTGCCTTGTCACAGCCAATCGTCCGGACCGTCAGCCCCGCGGGCGCAGAAGCTCCCGCCTTCCGCATCCGCCGAGCCCGTCGCGGCGACGCCGAGGCCATGGCCTTGTTGCTTCGCGAGCTGGGCTACCCCCAGGGAACGGACCAGCAGACGGTCCACTGGGTGGTGAGCCATCCGGAGATTGAAATCTTCGTGGCCGGAGACCCGCAGGACAAACCCGTGGGCATGCTCTCCTTCTCCCACCGGCCGCAGCTGCGGCTGCGCGGGCGCGTGGGCACCATCGACGAGCTGGTGGTGACCGAGTCGTGGCGCCGCCGGGGCGTGGGCCGCGCGCTCATCAAGCAGATTCTGGAGCGCTGCAAGGTGCTCAGCGCGCGCCAGCTCCAGCTGGTCTCGCCGATAACGACCACGCCGGAGGTGCGCAGCTTCTATACGGCGTGTGGCTTCTCCGAGGTCGACGCGGGCGTGTTCCGCCACCTGGAGACGGAGAAGAGCCGCTGACGCGCCGCCCGTCCCTCGCGCCCCGGGTTCTCTCCGGGGCCGAGGCGCACGGTGACGTCAGCGCTTGATGCGCTCCACCACGTTGTGCAGCCGGACGCGGTCGTCGTCGCTCACGTCCGTGAAGCGCACACCGATGGCCTCCTGCTCGTCACGCACCCACGCGATGACGCCGGTGAGGTCGAACTGCTCGCCCGCGATGTCCATGGACAGCCGCACCTGGGCGCCCACGTCGTAGGCCTTGCGCGTGCGCAGGCACAGGCCACCCGCGGACACGTTGATGGAGAACACGCGCAGCGCCCTGGCCGCGTCCTCGGCCTGGGTGAAGCGAACCGCGAACTTGGCGGCGACGCGCTCGTCCGTGCGCCGGTTCGCGTACGCGGCTGGGTCTCCCGATGACATCTCTGCTTCCGCCGCCTTGCTAGTCATGTGCACCCGCTACCCCCAGCCGTCCGCCGCTGGCGACCTAATGCCTTCCCGAGGACCGACGGGATACTGACGCGCCGAGCCACCCCTTGGGCATCGGTCATCCAGCAAGTGTCCGCTGCTTTCCAGGCTCGATTCAAGAGGGCCCCCACGAATGGGCGCCATCAGGTAAGTCCTCACACAGTTCGATTCGGGAGTTCGGGATGCGTGCGTGGCTCGCGGTGTTGACGGGGACCCTCTTCCTGGCGCTCGTCACGCCTGGGTGTGATGACGACGACAAACAGCCGGGCCCCGGCCAGGGTGACTCCGGGGTGCCCGGAGACCCGGACGGAGGCGGCGCGGGCGATGGCGGCGTGAGTCCCGACTTCGCGTGCAACGTCGCAAGACAGGAAGGCTGTGGAACCGGCCAGAGCTGTCACTTCGCGGACCTGTCGGGCGGCAAGACGGGCAGCCGGTGCTTCGCGGCGGCGTGCGACGTGGTGCTGCAGAACTGCGCGCAGGGTCAGCGCTGCACGTACGTGAGCACGGGCGCGGTGACGGAGCGCCGGTGCGTGGAGGCGGGCACCGTCGCCGAGGGCGCGCGGTGCACGCTGTCCCCCACGGACGGTGGGCCGGAGTTCGACACGTGCGCGGCGGGCCTGTTCTGCAAGGACGAGCGGCAGGACGACGGCGGCGTGGGCTTCTTCTGCCGGAAGCTGTGCCACACGAGCAGCCAGTGCACGGACTCGCGCGAGTGCAACACGGTGCTGCGGCTGGCCGGCACGTCGGAGCTGCCGCTGTTGTGCGGACCGCGTTCGCAGCCGTGCGACCCGTTCGCGCAGGGCTGCGCGGCGCCGCTCAGCTGCTACCCGTCCTCGTCGGGTCCCGTGTGCGCGGGCAGCGGGACTCGCGCGACGGGTGAGGCGTGCGACTTCAGCAACCAGTGCGCGCCGGGGAGCGCCTGTGTGAACACGGGGCAAGGGCTCAACTGCCGGCCCCTGTGCAGGCCCTCCAGTTCGCCCGCATGCACCGCCGGGACATGCCGTCCACTGAATGACAATCCTGGGGTGGGAGCCTGCATCCCATGAAGCGGGCTACCCACGTGGGACAACTTCCGCCGCCACGTGGGTGAACGCTGGACCCAAGCAAGGCCGGCGGGTTCGCGTGACAGGGAAAGCGTTGTCTCCATCTCGCCCGGAGACCAAGGGGGCGTGCGCCGCGAGCCTCGGGACTTGCGCGCATGTTCGGTGGTCGTCGCGGGAATGAGCGGTGTACATCGTGCGTCGTCGGGAGGGAGCGACGATGCGAATGTGGCGGACGTGGCTCGGTGTCCTCGCGTGCGTGGGTGGCGCGCAGTTGGCGTGCACTCCCAGCAGCCCCGAGGACCCGTTGTCGGAAGAGCCTTCTCAAGAGCAGGGTGAGTCCACGAACGCGCCGGATGCCTCCGTGGACGTGGCGCCGCCATTGGTGCTCAACGACGACGGGCACGTGAGCTCACCGCCGCCGCCCGCGCCGCAGCCGCCGTTGCCGAGCATCGGCTTCCAGCCGGGCTTCCATCAGGCGCTGCGCTGGTCTCACTACGTGGGCGGTGTCACCACGTTCCGCCTGCGGGTGCCGGTGGCGCGCGCCGGAGAGCGGCTCCAGGTGACGTTCCGCGCGGGCGACGGGAACCTCACGCTCCAGCGCGCCACGGTGGCGAAGGCGGGCGTGGACGGCTCGCTGGTGTCGGCGCCGGTGGCGCTGAGCTTCGAGGGCAAGCCGGGCTTCAACGTCGGCGCGCGCGCGCTGGTGACGTCGGACCCGGTGGTGTTCCCCGTGGGCTTCCGCGAGGACGTGGCCATCACCTTCGAGGTGCGCGGGGCGCTGGCCGCCAGCGCCATCAACGCCTTCCCGGGCAGCTTCGCGCGAGCGGGCACGCATGCGCTGGTGACGGGCGCCATCGGCGGCGAGCCCTTCGAGCGCTCCGTGGGTGTGGCCTCGGTGCACGTGGAGGGCCCCACGGGCCGCGCCTTCATCGCGCTGGGTGACAGCATCACCGAGGGCTACGTCGACCTGCGCAACGACACGCGCAACGCCTGGCCGGCGCTGGTGGAGGCGCAGCTGGGCGTGCCCGTGGTCAACGCGGGCGTCAGCGGCCAGGGCTTCTACGACGCGCTGAGGCTCTTGTCCGACGAGGTGCTCGCGGTGAAGGGCGTCACCGACTGCCTGGTGCTGCTGGGCACCAATGATTTGGGCGACGCGGGCGCGGAGGAGCAGATGGAGACGCGGATGCTCCTGCTGGTACAGCGGCTGGAGCCCTTCTGCCGCGTGTGGGTGAGCACGCTGTTGCCGAAGGAGAAGACGAACTACGGCGCCTATGACTACGTGAAGTCGCAGCGGCTGGGCTTCAACGCGTGGCTGCGCGGCGGCGGCACGAGCACGGACGTCATCGACCTGGAGTCGGTGATGCGGCAGACGAGCAACGTGCACCTCTACCTCGACGGCCTGGGCATCGACGGCATCCACCCGAGCACCGAGGGCCACCGGGTGATGGCGGCCGAGGTGGTGCGCACGCTGCGCGAGCGGGGCGAGCTGTAGCCCCGCTGTGGCTCAGCGGGGTCCGAGCACGTTGTTGAGGACGAGCAGCTCCGCCAGTGCTGGCGGAGCCAGCACCCAGTCGTTGCCCGTGGGCACCCAACGCACGGGCGCGCCCGCCTGCTCCAGCACGGCGTTCACCCGCTGGAGCAGCGGCTCGAAGGTGGTGGCGGGCGCGTCCCAGTCCCCCTCGCCCGCTTCGACCTCGTGTCCACCGGGGTCCACGACGAAGGCCTCGCGCCCCTGGAGGGGCCGCACCGCGAAGCCCGGCAGATAGGGCTGCAGCGCCGCCTCCAGTCGCTCCAGCAGCGCGCCGTCCTTGTACGGGTGGGACAGCTCCCAGTCGAAGAAGGTGGGCAGCTGCGAGGTCAGCTCGCTGCGCAGCGGGTCTTCACGGCTCTGGCGCCAGTGGTGCTCGGCGAGCTCCAGCGCGGTGGCGGGGACCTTCAGCTCCCACTGCTCCAGCTTCGCGAGCAGCTCCGCCATGCGCTCCACCAGCTCGTACGGCGGCTCCACGCGCGTCACCCACGCGACCTCCGTCACGGACTGCCCGCGACGCTGTCCCGTCACCCGGTCTCCCTTGCGCAGTTGGAAGGGAGGCGCGTCGGACTCCGGCTCCGGATAGAGCGGGGCATGGAATGGCCCCTCTCCTGAGTCCGGCCGCAAGAGCGCGAAGCCGTGCTGGGCGTTGACGTCCTCCACCGTGAATGCGTCCCTGGCCATCCCGACCTCGTCTCGAAAGCCGTTGAAGACGTCTGTATTGGAGCGCTGAAGGTTAAGTCGTCAGCGCCGGAAGCGCACCACGCGCACGTCGAGGTCCCCCGCCTCCGCGTCCAGGACCTGCCTCATCAGCTCGAGCGCGCGCGTCTCGTCGAAGCTGCCGGAGCCCGCGCCGATGATGGGGAAGGCCACGGAGTGGAGGCCCTGCTCACGGGCTCTCTCCAAGGCGTTGCGGACCGAGTCCTGGATGGAGCGCTGGGAGGCGCGCCACAGCATGTCGATGCCCGCCACGTGGATGATGGCCTTGAAGGGCAGCCGCCCCGCGGAGGTCACCACCGCCGAGCCCAGCGGCATGGGGCCCGCCCTCGCCACCTCGCGGAAGGGGCCCACGCCACCCCGTCGCTTGATGGCGCCGGACACCCCCTGCGGCAACAGCAGCCACCAGGGGATGATGTTCCGGTTCCAGGCATTGACGATGGCCTCCACCGGCTGGTCCAGCAGGTCGCCTTCGCAGACAGAGACGGGCATGGCGCGGAGTCTAACCGGTGTTGCGCATGCCGGCCGCGATGCCGTTGAGCGAGAGCAACAGCGGCCTGTCGCAGTCACAGTCGCTCTCGCGCTTGCGGCGCAACAGCTCCACCTGGAGGAAGGACATCGGGTCCACGTACGGGTTGCGCAGGGCGATGGCGCGCTGGAGCTGGGGGTTGTTGTCGAGCAGCTTCCCCTCCCCCGTCAGCCGCTTCACCTGCCGACGCGTGCGCCGGTGCTCCTGCTGGATGCGACGCCACAGGGCCTTCGTGGACGCGGGGGCGAGCGCCGCGTAGCGCCCGGCGATGGCCATGTCCGACTTGGCCAGCACCATGGTGACGTTGTCGATGACGGCCTTGAAGAAGGGCCACTGGCGGTACATGCGCTTGAGCAGCGCGGGCCCGCCCGGCTCCTTCGAGAAGGCCTCCAGCGCGGAGCCCACGCCGTACCAGCCCGGGACGATGGCCCGGTTCTGCGTCCAGGCGAACACCCAGGGAATCGCGCGCAGCGACTCGAGCCCTCCGGCCTTGCGCTTGCTGGGGCGCGAGCCGATGGGCAGCGCGGAGATCTCCTCCACGGGCGTCGCCGTGGTGAAGAACTCCAGGAAGCGAGGGTCCTCCCACACGAGCGCGCGGTAGGCCTTGCGCCCCGTCTCGGCCAGCGTGTCGAACGTGGCGCGGAAGGTCTTCTCGTCCTCCGGCGTCGGGCGAGGCTGCGCGTCGAGCAGGTGGGGCAGCACGCCGCCCAGGATGAGCTCCAGCGTGCGGCGAGCCAGCTCCGGGCGCGCGTACTTGTGGTCCAGGGCCTCGCCCTGCTCCGTCGCCTTGTAGCCACCGGCCACGGCGCCGGGAGGCAGCGCGAGAATGGCCTCCTGGGCGGGGCCACCACCGCGGGCCACGGACTCGCCGCGACCGTGGAACAGGCGAAGGGGGACACCGGACTGGGCGGCCGCCTCGGTGAGCGCGACCTGGGCACGATAGAGCGCGGCGCTGGCGGCCAGCAGCCCCACCTCCTTGCCCGAGTCGCTGTAGCCGACCATGACCTCCTGGAAGCCGCGCGCGTCGACGTGCTTGCGGTACTCGGCGTTGGCGAAGAGCGAGCGCAGCACGTCGGGCCCGCCGTCGAGCGCGCCGAGCTGCTCGAAGAGCGGGACGACGTCCACGGTGGCGCAGCCGCGCTGCTCGTCCCACAGGCCCGTGAGCTTGAGGCACTTGAAGGCCGCGAGGACGTCCTCGGCCGTGCTGGCCATGCTGAGGATGAGCGTGCGACAGGCGGGCTCGCCGGCCTCGGCCTGCGCCTCGCGCAGCTTCTCCAGCACCGCGAGCAGCCGCTTGCCGCCCTCGGACGGAGCGGGACCTCCCGCGTCCAAGGAGGCCGCCGCGCTCACCGCGTCCTCGGCGGGCACGCGCGCCTCCAGCTCGGCCAGGGAGAGCCCCAGCGCGAGGACGCGCTCGCGCATGCGGCGCACCTGGCGCAGACCGGACTTCGCGGCCTTCGCTTCCTCGAGCGAGCGGGACAGCAGGTCCAGGTCCGCGAGCAGGGCCTCGGGCGTGCGATAGGCGCTGGCCGGCATGGGGCCCGCGTCACCGGTGCGCTGGGCCAGCACGTGGCGCAGGGCCTGGTTCAGCCGCTCCTCCATGAAGCGCAGCTTGCGGCGCCAGGGCTCGCCGATGGTGCGTGGCCCCAGGCGCTGCTCGGCCTCGGGGAGCTCCTTCGCGTCGCGCTCCAGGGAGGCGATGAGCTCCGCCGACGGCTTCGCATGGCGCTCCGACTGCGAGAGCATTCCACCCAGGCGCTCCAGGCCTTGGGTCAGCAGGCGCAACCCACGTGCACGGTGGGCCCGCAGCGTGTCCGCGAAGACTTCCGGTGTCACCAGCGGGTTGCCATCCATGTCCCCGCCGACCCACGAGTGGACTCGCACGGGCGTGTCCACCTGGCCGAGGGGTTCTCCGTAGGCGCGCTCGAAGGCCCAGTCGAGCAGCTCGGGCAGCTCGGAGATCTGCTCGGCGATGACCTCCTCGACGTACCAGAGGGCGTTCTTCACCTCGTCGCCCACGGTGGGCCGCTCGCGGCGCAGTTCGTCCGTCTGCCACAGGGTGGTGATCTCCTCGCGGAGGGACTCCACGTTGGCGGCGCTCTCGCGGGGCGTCAGCTCGCACCGGTCGCGCTCCTCGAGCAGGCTGGCCATCCGGTAGAGCTTCTCGAGCAGCGTGCGGCGCACGGCCTGCGTGGGATGCGCGGTGAGCGTGAGCGTCACGTGCATCTGGCGCAGCGCCTCGCGGACGCGGGTCGCGGGGATGCCCGCGTCCTTGAGCGACAGCATCGTCGCCTCCAGCGAGCCACGCTGGGGCGTCGTGGACTCGGCGCTGGAGTGCGCGCGGGCGCGGCGGATGCGGTGGTGTTGCTCGGCGAGGTTGACGAGCTGGAAGTACACCGAGAAGGCGCGGAGCACGGGCTCGGTGCGCTCCAGAGGCAGGCGCTTGAGGATCTCCGCGAGCTCGGCCGCGGAGGCGCGCCTTCCCGCCACGGGGCCGCGTCGTCGCTGGATGGCGAGCCGACGGACCTCCTCTTCCAGGTCGAACAGGTCCTGGCCTTCCTGTTCGACGAGCACCTCTCCCAACAGTCGCCCGAGCAGGCGGACATCACGACGCAGGGGCTGATCCACGGCACGGACACGGGCCATATGCCGTGGAAGGTAACGCCTTCCGCCACGGGCCGCGCGGGCAATGTCGGCGGGCCCGTCGTTTCTCGTCCACCTCAGACTCGACTTTCGCCCTTTTGGGGTGGGATGCCCAAGCAGGGGGCCGAGAGGAGAGAGGGCTGAGGGTAGGTAAAGAGCGGCCATCGAGACCAGCTGAGAGAGGTGTCCGGCAAGACACGCCTCTTCCAGCACCTTCGAGGTCTGCGATGGCCGCTTCCCATTTGTATGCACTGCTTCGAGTCCTGCAGCTGGTTCGGCCGGCGTTCACCGAGCCCTCGTTCCTCCGCTTCCTGGTGCTGTTCGCCGGCTGGGTGTGCAGTGGAGGCACGCACGCCGTTACCGAGGCGCTGGTGGCAGCGGGAGTGTCGGGCGTGCAGCACCATGCGGCCTTCCATCGCTTCTTCTCCCGGACGCGGTGGAGTACGGACGAGGTAGGCCGACTGCTCCTGTTGAAGCTGGCGGCATTGGGACCCGTGCGGTTGGTACTCGATGACACCCTTTGCAGTCACAAGGGGCCGAAGGTTTTCGGCCTGGGCAGTCACCTGGATGCGGTTCGCTCCACCCGGGCCATGCGCGTCTTCTGCTTCGGCCACGTCTGGGTGACGCTCGCGGTGCTGGTGCACGTGCCCTTTGCTGCGCGCCCCTGGGCACTGCCCGTTCTCTTCCGGCTCTACCGCACCCAAGCCGAGTGCCAGAGGAGGGACATCCGGCACCGGAAGAAAACGCAGTTGGGCCGAGAGTTGGTTGAGCGTGTCCTCAGCTGGCTGCCAACGGGCCCTTTGGAACTGGCCGCGGACGAAGCGTACTCATGCAGCACCCTGCTCAAGGGGTTGCCGCAGCGGCTCGTCTTCGTCGGAGCCATGCGTCCAGATGCAGTGCTGACGCGCCCGCGCGTGCACCGCTGCCGCTCGCGGAAAACGGGCCGCTGGCTGACGCGTGACGTGCCGGTGCCCAAGCCCGAGGCCCTTGCCAGAGATTCAGCACTCCCCTGGATGCGGCTGACAGCCCAGCTCTACGGCCGCTCGCAGCAGGTGGACTACAAGGAGGTAGTGGCCCGGTGGAGGAGTGCTGCCGGCGAGCGGATGCTCAAGGTGGTCGTCGTGCGGATGACAAGTGGAAGCCGCCCCCTGCGAGTCTTCTTCTGCACCGCCCCCTCCCTGTCTGCCCTCGAAGTGGTGGAACGGTATGCCTTCAGGTGGAGCATCGAAGTGCTCTTCCGGGACTTGAAGCAACTGCTTGGCTTCGCCGACTCGCGGGCCCGCCGTCGCCTGGCCGTGCTTCGCACCGCTCCCTTCGCTGGCTTGAGCTACACCCTTCTCGTCCTCTGGTACCTGGAGCTCACCGCCAGCTGGCAACAGATGAGGTGGCCTCTGCGCCCCTGGTACACCACCAAGACCACGGTCAGCTTCGCGGATGTCCTCCGCCTGGCTCAATCCTCCCTGGCCCGGGCCCGCTGGCATTCGCCGCGTCGACTTCGCGCCAACTTACGTGCTGCCTCTCGCGCCCCGCCATCTCAGGAGAGCACGGAGTAGACCGTCGCGCTCTCTCCCTCGCTCTAAAATGGCGAAAGTCGAGTCAGAACCCAAGGTATTCGAGCTCGTCATCGGTCAGCTGGTGCAACGGCTGCCGGCTCAAGACCTCGCCAGTCTCCGGGTGGTTGTACAGTTCCGAGTCCGGAAGGTTGCGCAGCACCAGCTCCAGCTTTCGGATCTGCCCTCGCTCCGAGTCGATCATCTCTCCCTCTTTGATGAGGTTGGCGATGACGCCCGCGGGCACGATGGCTTCACTCGGGGCGCCGCCCTGGTTCTGATAGGAGACGAACTCGGACTTCTTGTTCTGGAACTGGATGACCAGCGCGGCCAGACGCTCGGAGTCGATCTGGTACTCCGCGCGGATGCGACGCATCCGGCCCTCGCGGTCCTCGATGCGCGCCACCAGCTCCTTGACCTTCTTCTGCATCGCCACCCGAAGGTCGGGGGTGGTCTTGGTGTTGTAGCGAACGGATTCGAACAGCTCCGACGGTCGTTGAATGCTGTAGCCCATGGGGCCGGCTCCTCGTTGGGTTCGACGCGGGTCGAGCGCGCCGACGGCGCGAACGGGCGGGAGCTGACCGGGCACTTCGCGGCTACGTCTTCGCGTCGAAGGCAGTGGAGCGCGAGAGAAGCTCCATCCGGTCGACATCGGTGGCGACGAGGGACAACTTGGCGCGAATCTGTTCCACGGCGTCACCGCCCAAGGGCAGCCGCAACGGAAGCTCCGCGCTCGGTCGCGCGATGACGTCCGCCATGACCCGGGCTGCCTTCACCGGGTCTCCGCCCTGCTTGCCGTCCGTCTGGCGCACCCAGGTGCGCAACTGCCCCACCGTTCCCTCGTAGGCGCTCATCGCGGGCATGTGCCGGAACGAAGCGCCGAACAGCGAGGTGCGGAAGGTCCCCGGCTCCACTACGAGCACGCGAATCCCCAGCGGCTTCACCTCCTGCGCGAGGCTCTCGGACATGCCTTCCAGGGCGTGCTTCGCGGCGCAGTACGCACCGAAGCCCGGCGCGGAGGAGAGCCCCGCGACGCTCGAGACCTGCACGATGGTGCCGGAGCCCCGTGCCCGCATGTGAGGCAGCACCTCGCGCGTGGTGGTGACGGCGGCGAAGAACATCAACTCCATCGTCGCGCGCAGGTCCCGGTCGCTCGTCTCCTCGATGGCGCCGAGGATGCTGAAGCCCGCGTTGTTGACCAGCACGTCGATGTGGCCGAAGCGGGAGATGGCGGTCGTCACGGCGTCGCGCACCTTCTCGGGCTGCGTCACGTCCAGTGCGGCGAGGCGCAGCCGCCCCGAGGCCGACGACGCCAGCTCCGCGAGGACCTGCGGTTGCCTCGCGGCGGCGACCACGCTGTCGCCTCGCCGCAGCACCTCCTCGACGAGCGCACGCCCCAGTCCCGAGGACGCTCCCGTGATGAACCAGACCTTGTTGGAGATGGGCGATGAAGAACCTTGGGTGCTCATGGTGGACCCCTTCGACTTCGAGTTCGTTGACGCGGTTCAAACTAGGAGTCCGGGGGCCTCGTGATTAGCGGTGGAATTGCGATGGGTTTTTAAGTTTCGCTAAAATATGCACATGCGAGACGACTACTCGGGGCTGAACGCGCTGGCGGCGGTGGCGGACAAGCGCAGCTTCACGGCCGCGGCGGCCCAGTTGAGCGTGACGCCGTCGGCACTCAGCCAGAGCATCCGAGCGCTCGAGGAGCGGGTGGGCGTGCGGCTGCTCCAGCGGACGACGAGGAGCGTGGGTCTAACGGAGGCAGGCGAGCGTTTCCTCGCACAACTCCGGCCCGCGATGGCGAGCATCCACGCCGCCTTCGAGTCCCTCGACGCGGTCCGCGGGCGTCCCTCCGGGACGTTGCGGCTCAATGTGCCCCGGCTGGCCATCGCGGCGGTGCTCGACTCCATCCTGGGGGGCTTCCTCGCGGCGAACCCGGAGCTCAAGCTCGACATCGTCGTCGACGACGGCATCACCAACATCGTGGAGCACGGCTTCGACGCGGGTATCCGACTCGGCGAGATGCTCGACAAGGACGCCGTGGCGCTGCGGCTCACCGACGACCTGCGCATGACGGTGGTCGGCTCACCCGCGTATCTGAGCGAGCGCGGACGGCCCAAGCATCCACGGGATTTGCACGCGCACGACTGCATCAACTACCGCCACCTCAGGAGTGGCACCGTGTACCGCTGGGAGTTCAGCGACAAGGGTCGGGACTTCACCGTCGCCGTGGAGGGGCGGCTCATCGTCAACGACAACGAGCTGATGGTTCGTGGAGCGCTCGATGGCGTGGGGCTCGCGTACGTCATGGAGCACACCGTCGAGCAGGAGCTGGCCGACAAGCGCCTCGTCCGGGTGCTCTCCAACTACTGTCCGCCCTTCCCCGGCCTCTTCCTCTACTACCCGAGTCGGACCCAGCTCCCCCTCAAGCTGCGCGCGCTCGTCGACTTCCTGCGGGCCCGACGCTCGGGAGCAAGGACCTCCTGACGTGAGCCTGTTGCCGAGGGGAGCCCGTTCAAGGTCGCCTGCTCGGGTCGATACCTCCCGCCCTGCACGCGTTCGAGCGGGCCCTGACGCTCCGGGCGGGCACATCCGGTAAGGTGCCCTCCGTGAGCATGAGTCGGCCCCTCCCCCGTGGGTTTGTCCCCATCGTCCTGCTGGTGTTGTGCGTCGCGCACGTCGCGCTCGGGCTCGTCCTCCTCCCCGGGGCCATGTTCGCCAAGTACCCCGACAGCGCGCGGCTGCTGACGTCGGGCCGGATGCTCCCCGAGCAGGGCGCGGACTTCAGCCCCCTGTACCTCATCCTCAACGTGGCCCTCTCCCCTACTCCGCTGCGCTGGGTCCAGAGCATCGCGGGCGCGCTCGGGCTCATCGCCGTCTATGTGCTCGGCGCCCGGCTGCTGTCGCGCCCCGTGGGACTCCTCGCCGCGACGCTCGTCGCGGTGACGACGCCTGTCCTCCTCTACGAGGCCACGCTGGAGCCGGACCTGCTGGTCATGGTCCTCAATCTGGGAGCGCTCGCGCTGCTGGCCCACGCACGGCCCCACTTCCAGAAACACTGGCTGGTCCTCGCGGGCGTGCTGCTCGGACTCTCGGGAGCGACACGTCCCACGGGCCTCGCCATCCTCGTCCTCGCGACGGGCTGGATGCTCTGGGAGCGCCGCCACGAGGCACGACGCGCGAGCCTGCTCGCCGGAGCGCTGTTGCTGGGCACGGGGATGTTCTCATCCTGGCTGCCCGCTCAAATCATCCGCGCGACCGTGGGTTCACACCTCGGCGCGACCATGAGCGCGGGCGCCGTGCTGCACATGGGCAACCGCCCCGAGGGCACGGGACTGGGCGCGCAACCGCCCACGCTCATCAAGCAGTACGAGGCGCAGCTGCGCTCCCCCGAGCGCCCCGACCACGCGCACAGCCTCTACCGACAGTTTGCCCGAGCCGAGGCGGGCGAAGACCTGTCCCCCTCCCGCACCGAGCTGTACTGGATGCGCAAGACGCTGAACTTCGCGCTGGAGGAGCCAGGAACCGTCCTCGGCTTGTTCGGCCGGAAGCTGGCGTTCTTCCTCTTCGGCCCGGAAGGCCACGACCTGGTCGAGGTGCGCCGCGCCGAAGCGCACCTCGCGGGGCTCCCTCTCCTCGATGCCCAGGTCCTGGGCTTGCTCGGCGTGGCCGGACTCGGCGCCATGCTCGCGCGACGACGAAGCGTCGGGCTCATCGTGCTCTACCTCGCCGCGAGCAGCGCGCTCGCCGTGGGCTTCTACGTCGTGAGCCGCTACCGACTGGCCGCGCTGCCCGCCTGGGCGCTGTTCGCGAGCGCGCTCGCGGTGATGGCCTTCGAGTCACGGCGCGAGCCCCGGGTCCTCGGACTGCTGACCGTCAGCCTCGCGCTCTGTCTCGCCCTGCCCACGTTCTTCCCCTTCGTGCGCGACGTGGAACGGATGCTCGCGCGGACGGAAGCCGTGGGAAGTCCGGGCGCGGCGCTCAACACCGCGCTCCAGCAGGGCCGCTACGACGAAGCGACCCAGGCCTTCGAGCAACTCCAGGCCGCGCACCCGTTCACCGCGCTCGCGAGGCCCCTGCGCGGCGTGCCGTTCGAATCGCCCGTGGTCGCCGAGCGCTCGGGAGCGATGTCCGTGGAGAAGCTGGGCCTGGAGACACCCATGGACCTCTACCTCGCCTCGGAGCTGGCACGGCGCGCCGGCCACTGCGACCAGGCCCTCCCCGCCGCACACGCGGCCCAGGACGCGGGCTATCGCGGAGCGCTCTATGACACCTCGCTGGACCCCGCCCTGGTGGTGGCGGATTGCCTGTTGTCACGTGGCGACCGCGCCGGCGCGTTGAAGGCTGCGGAGGCGTCGCTGAATGAACGAGGCGGCACGCTGGACGCCCTCGCCTTCGCGGTGGCTGGCGCGGAGTCGCTCGCCACCAATGCGGAGGAACAGCGAGCCCGCTGGGACGCGAAGCTCTTCGCCATCCACGACCTGTTGAGCGCCAGACACGCGCGAGGGCTCGCGCGCCTGCGTTGGGGGAACTTCACCGGTGCGCTGCAGGACGCGGACGCGGTCCTCGCCGCCATTCCCGACGTGGCCGTCACCCACCACCTGCGCGCCGCCGCGCTCACGGGACTCGGCCGCCATGCCGAGGCGCTTCGCGCCTATGCGCGCGCCCTCCAGCTTCTACCGGGGCACAACTTCGCGACCCGTCCGCTCGAGGACACCGTGGCAATGGCGCTCGCGGAAGCCGCCGAGGCTCCTGGGGTGCTGAGCGTGGCCACGGAGCATCACCTCCGCGCGGGACGACTGGAACTGGCTCGCGACCTCGCCGCTCGCGCCAGCAAGCTCGCCCCCGAGGACAAGAACCTCGCGCGAATCGCCCAGGAACTGGCCCAGGCCCGACCTTCCGGTGTCCCCATTCCGCCACCGCCCTCTCCGCGAGCTACTCGCTCCGCCACGCCCCCTGAACCGTGAGCGACGCGCCTTGGCTTCGTGACTCGGCGCCGCACCCGCCCTCTCCGCGAGCAACTCGCTCCGCCAGGCCTCCTGAACCGTCAGCGACGCGCCTTGGCTTCGCGGCGCGGCAGCCGCACCCGGTACGCTCTGTGCGCCAGCCATGACGCCCTCATGTACCGGGCTCGCCGTGCACGAGCGGCGCATCAGCCCCGGCACAGACGAATGGCGCGGCATCCCACCCATGACCGGCGTTGGCCTCACGCCTCGCGTGAGCACACGCCACGCCCCTGTGGCCCATCGACCGCACTCAGGCCCGGTCCGCGCCTTGCAGAACCCCTGTGCACACGACGCGGCCCACGGTGCCGCACAGGGGTGAAAGGTCATGTGGACGACAGGGTGGTGGAAGGTGGCGGTGATGTGCGGCTCGCTGGCCGCGTCCGGGGCGCTCGCGCGGTCTACGACGCTTGCTGAGCCCACCGAGCAGCCAGACATGACCACGCTGGAGCCGAGCCTCACTCCACCGTCGCCCGAGGAGCTCTTCTCCGGCGCCCCCGACGAGATGGCCCCGCCGCGCCTGCGCCACGTCGAGCCCGTCGCCTGCGCCTCCGCGCCCGAGGGCCGCCTCTGGGTCGCGTCCACCGAGGAGTGCGGCGACACCGAGTGCATCGACAAGACGACAGTGTGGGTCGGCTCCTGGACCGTCGAGGACACCACGGTCGAGGTCCAGTGCGACGCCGACCGCATCATCCTCTCCACCTTCGACTGGAAGATGGTCCTCGTCCCCGACGGCAAGGGCGACTTCGACGTCGAGGAGTCCGTCCTCGGTGACGGCGAGGTCACCCCCGTCCCCACCGAGCACGCCCAGGCCGAGCCCGTGAAGCCCGGCCCCCAGGGCTGAAGCCTACGGCCCGATGCGCCGCAGGATGAGGATGGCCCCCTCGTCCAGCCGCCGATCTCGCAAGTCAATCTCGCAGTCGATCATCCAGTCCCCATGTCCCTCGGGGTCCATGATGCGCTGCTGCACCTCCCAGAGCCGGGGGCCCGTCTCCTTCAGGAACGTGTTCGCCGGCTTGCGCGCCTGCGGCGTGAGCACCACTACCTTGTGCTCCTCGTGGTACGGCACCATCGCCTGCTCGAGCTTCGGCGCCGTCCACTCGCCCAGCGGGTTGTCCAAGAGCGTCAGCGCGTCCGTGTAGCGCTTCTGCCCCAGCGCGCGCAGCAGCCGGTGCAGCTCCTCGCGCACGCGGGCCGCGAAGGCGCGCGGGTCCTCGGTGAGCTCCTTCGGCTTGAGCTCCACCGCCGGCTTCGCCTCGACCACGGCGTCCGGGTTGCGCATGCGCTCCCACTCGTCCACCAGGCTCGAGTCCACCTGACGAATCGTCGCGCGCAGGTGGTCGATGATGTCCTCCACCTCCTCCGTGCGGAAGCGCTCCGGCACCGTCTGCGCCAGCGTCTTGTACACGTCGCTGACGTAGCGCAGCAGCACACCCTCGCTGCGCTGCAGCCCGTACTCGCGTACGTAGTCGTGGAAGGACATGAAGCGCTCGAACATGTCCCGCACCACCGCCTTGGGGCGGATGTTCTCCTCGCCCACCCACGGGTGCTTGCGCGCGAAGGCGTTGAACGTGCCGTAGATGAAGTCCCGGTTCGGCTTGGGCCACTCCAGCTTCTCCAGCTGCTCCATCCGGTCGTCGTACTCGACGCCCTGCGCCTTCATCTCTTGAATCTTCTCGCCCTTGAGCTGGTGCAATTGCGCGTAGAGCACCACCTCCGGGTTCTCCAGGATGGACTCCACCAGCGTCACCACGTCCAGCGCGTACGTCTCCGTGGTCGGGTCCAGCAGTTCCAGCGTCTCCAGCAGATACAACGACAGCGTGTGGTTGAGGCTGAAGTCGTGCTGGAGCTCCTGCGCCACCTTCACCGAGGCCCCCGAGCCGCCCTCCCCTCGCAGCACCTCCACGATTCCCGCGCCGCGCAGCGTGCGGAAGTCCCGCGCCGCCTCCTTCAGGTGCCGGCGCTTCAGGAAGTCCGAGTCGTGGCAGCGCTGGATGAGCTGCACCAGCCGGTGGTAGCCCCCCGTGCCCCGGACGTGGTCGCTCTGGAGCAGGTTCAAGATCATGCCGTGCGACACCGCGAAGCGTGACTCCAGCGGCTCGGGCATGCCCGTCTGGAGTCGATCGAAGGTGTTCTTGTCGTACTGCACGAAGTTCTTCTGCGGAGGCTTCTGCTTGGGCGCCTTCTTCTTGCCCGCCGCCTCCTTCGCCGCCTGCTTGATGTTCTCCACCACGTACTCGGGCGCCTGCGCGACGACGCTGCCCTCGTTGTCGAAGCCCTTGCGGCCCGCGCGCCCGGCGATCTGCTGGAAGTCGCGCACGCTCAGGGTCGCCAGCTTCTCGCCGTTGAACTTGAACAGCTGCGTGAAGAGCACCGTGCGGATGGGGATGTTCACGCCCACGCCCAGCGTGTCCGTGCCGCTGATGACCTTCAGGTGCCCGCCCTGCGCCAGCTTCTCCACCAGGAGCCGGTACTTCGGCAACAGCCCCGCGTGGTGCATGCCGATGCCGTGGCGCAGGAAGCGCTGGAAGTCCTTGCCGTAGGGCGTGTCGAAGGGCGCGTCCATCAGCGCCAGCCGGATGGCCTCCTTCTCCTCCTTGGTGGAGAAGTCCACGCTCATGAGGTTCTGCGCCTGCTCGGCGGCGGCGCGCTGCGTGAAGTTCACCAGGTAGATGGGGTACTTCTTGCGCGCGATGAGGTCCTCAATCGTCTCGTGCAGCGCGGACTCGCGGTAGTCGAAGTCCAGCGGCACCGGGCGCTGCGCGCTTCGCACCGTGGCCACCTCGCGGCCGGTGAGCCGCTGCAGGCTCTCCTCGATGATGTGCGTGGGGCCCAGCGTCGCCGACATCAACAGGAACGTCACCTGCGGCAGCGCGATGAGCGGAATCTGCCACGCCACGCCGCGGTCGCGGTCCGAGTAGTAGTGGAACTCGTCCATGACGACGTAGTCCACCTTCGCCCCCGCGTCTCGCAGCGCGAGGTTGGAGAGGATTTCGGCGGTGCAGCAGATGATGGGCGCGTCGCGGTTGATGCTCGCGTCGCCGGTGAGCATGCCCACGTTCTCCGCGCCGAAGGCGTCACACAGCGCGAAGAACTTCTCGTTCACCAGCGCCTTGATGGGGCACGTGTAGAAGGAGACCTTGCCCTCGGCCATGGCCTTGAAGTGCAGGGCGGTGGCGACCAGCGACTTGCCGGAGCCCGTGGGCGTCTTGAGGAACAGGTGCTTGCCCGCGAGCAGCTCCAGGATGGCTTCCTCCTGGGCGGGGTAGAGGCTGAGCCCGTTCGATGCGACATAGCCGACGAAACGGTCCAGGATGCTGTCCGGGTCGAGCGCGGGCTCTCCCTTCTTGGGGAGCAGGGCTGCGAGCGGCGCTTGGGATTCAGGGGTGGCCATCACCGCCGGACTCTAGAGCAGCCCCCGCCTCCCGTCCGCTGTGAAATCCCGGAGCGCCCCCCGTACGAGCCACGACGAGGGGCCCATGGCACGGTCCACCGCGCGTCATTGGCCACGCACGCCGGAACGATGTGGGGGCCCGAGCGCATGCCTACCGTTGCGCGACCTCCGGCCAACAAAGGGGCAGCATGATGTTCCATCGATGGCGTCTCGCCTTGCTTTCCGTCTGGGTTTCGGTCGCGGTCGCCCAGGCGCAGTCCACGGACCCGGCCGTCGTCGGCCAATGGACGCCCGTCAAGAAGTGGCCCTACTCCGCCGTCCACACCCACGTGCTTCCCACCGGGAAGGTGATGTTCTTCTCCGAGTTCGCGGATGGAGACAATCCCTACCTCTGGGACCCCGCCACCGACGCGCTCACCCCCCTGCCCAAGGCGGGCTTCAACATCTTCTGCTCGGGCCACGCCTTCATGGCGGACGGGCGGCTGTTCATCGCCGGAGGCCACATCGCGGATGACTCGGGCCTGCCGTACGCCGCCATCTTCGACCCCTTCAAGCTCACCTGGACGCGGCTGCCCAACATGAACGCGGGCCGCTGGTACCCCACCGTCACCACCCTGCCCAACGGCGACATGCTGGTGATTGGCGGCGCCAAGGAGGACCGCACCAAGAACCTCATTCCCCAGGTGTGGCAGACCTCGAAGGGTTCCTGGCGGACGCTCACCGGCGCGAGCCTGGAGCTCATGTACTACCCGTGGATGTTCGTCATGCCCTCGGGCAAGACGCTCATGTCCGGCTACTGGAGGCCCTCGCGCTATCTGGACACGGACGGCGTGGGCGCGTGGACCAGCGGCCCGCGCACGACCTACACCGCCAGCCGCAACTATGGCAGCGCGGTGATGTACGACGAGGGCAAGGTGCTCATCACCGGCGGCGACAACCCGCCCACCAACAACGTGGAGGTGCTGGACCTCAACGTCACCAAGCCCGCGTGGCGCCCCGTCGCCCCCATGCGCTACGTGCGCCGCCAGCACAACAGCACCGTGCTCCCGGACGGGACGGTGCTCGTCACCGGCGGCCACGGCGGCCCCGGCACGGACAACCCCAACTACCCCCGCCTGGAGACGGAGCTGTGGGACCCGGTCAAGGAGACCTGGTCGCTGCTCGCCCCGCTGGGGACCTATCGCGGCTATCACTCCACCACCGTGCTCCTGCCCGACGGGCGCCTGTTGTCCGCCGGCAGCCGCAACGTGAAGACGATGCAGGTCTACTCGCCGCCGTACCTCTTCAAGGGCCCGCGTCCCACCATCTCCTCCGCGCCCGCGACCATCCGCTATGGGGAGACCTTCCGCGTCAACACGCCGGACGCAGCCAACATCACCATGGCGTCCTGGGTGCGGCTGGGCTCCGTCACACACGCGTTCGACGAGAACCAGCGCTTCATGAAGCTGCGCTT
This sequence comes from Myxococcus sp. MH1, assembly GCF_059738865.1. Taxonomy (NCBI): domain Bacteria; kingdom Pseudomonadati; phylum Myxococcota; class Myxococcia; order Myxococcales; family Myxococcaceae; genus Myxococcus; species Myxococcus sp. MH1. The sequence goes on from NZ_AP026947.1 coordinate 7,016,371, forward strand.
CACCGCGAGCGGCGGCGGGCTCAACGTCGTCGCGCCCCCCAACCCCAACGTGGCGCCGCCCGGGCACTACATGCTGTTCCTGCTCAACGGGCGCAAGGTGCCGTCCGTCGCGAAGATCATCCGCATCGGCGGGGATGGCACCACGCCGCCGCCCACGGAGCCGCCGCCGAACACGGGCTTCACCGCCGTGGCCTTCGGCGCCGAGTGGAAGTACGACGACCGCAACATCGACCCGGGTCCGACGTGGAAGGCCGCGACGTTCAACGACAGCGCGTGGAAGAAGGGCCTGGCGCAGCTCGGCTATGGCGAGGCGGACGAGCGGACCGTGCTGACGAAGACGACGCCTGTGCATCCGACGGTGTACTTCCGCAAGAAGTTCACCCTGCACGGCATGGTGGAGCAGGCCACGCTCAAGGTGATTCACGATGACGGCGTGGCGGTGTTCCTCAACGGGACGCAGGTGTTCAACAGCCTGATTCCCAACCCCGCCCACGCGGCCTACGCCCAGGGCGCCAGCTCCGACAACCACCTGAGCCAGACGACCATCCCCGGCATGCGCTTCGCGATGGGCGAGAACACGCTGGCCGTCATGGTGAAGCAGGCGAACGCGACCTCCAGCGACTTGTCCTTTGATCTGGAGCTGAAGGTGACGACGGACGGCATGCAGCACGACGCCCTCTTCCTGGAGAGCCCCAACGGGGGCGAGACGCTGCGGCCGGGCCAGTTGCAGACGGTGCAGTGGATGACCCACGGCGCGGGCGTCGACACCGTCGACGTGCAGTTCTCCCAGGACAACGGCGCCAGCTGGAGCACCGTGGAGACGGGCGTGTCGAACATCGGCTTCTACGAGTGGAAGGTGCCGCGCACGGAGACGTCCCAGGGCGTGCTGCGCATCCAGGATGGCGCCCGGCCGGACATCGAGGACAAGACGGACCTGCCGTTCACCATCACCGCCACGCCCCGGTTCAAGGCCATCGCCTTCGGGGAGTACTGGAAGCTCGACGACCGCAACGTGAGCCCTGGCGCGCAGTGGATCTCCCTGGGCTTCAACGACAGCGCGTGGCGGCAGGGGCCCGGCCGGCTCGGCTATGGCGACGGTGACGAGCACACGGTGCTCACCAAGACGAACCCCGTGCAGCCCAGCGTGTACTTCCGCAAGAAGCTCACCCTGGACGAGGCCATCCGCACCGCGCACCTCCAGGTGCTCCATGATGACGGCGTGGCCGTCTGGGTGAACGGGCGACTCGTGTACTCGCGCTACATGGACAACGGCATGGAGCACGGCGCCTTCGCCAGCGGCGTGGTGAAGGACGCGGTCCTCAGCACCTTCAGCTTCGACGGCTCCGTCTTCGTCGAGGGGGAGAACATCATCGCGGTGATGGTGAAGCAGGCCAACGCGGAGTCGAGCGACGTGGCGTTCGACCTCGAGCTGGACCTCGAGGCCCGCTGAACCCGGGGCGTCACCGGCCCCGGATGTGAGTCACAGCACCTTCACCGCTTTGACCATGTCCGGGGCCAGCTCCTCGTGCGGCAGGATGGAGAACCCGAGCTGCTTGCTGACGTTCTGCATGGCCCGGTTGCCCGCGAGGATGTCCGCGACGATGCGCCGCACGCCCCACGCGCGGCCCACCTCCACCAGCCGGCGCAGCATCTCCGTCCCCAGCCCCTGGTGCTGCACCTCGTCGCTGATGAGGATGGCGTACTCCGCGTCCTCCGTGCCTCGCAGGCGCGTCAGGCGCCCCACCCCCAGCAGCTCTCCGCCCTTGCGCTCGGCCACCAGCGCCAGCTCCCGCGCGTAGTCGTTGAAGCAGATGCGCGCCAGGCGCTCGTGCGCCACGCGCGTGCTCAGCTGCATCAGCCCCGCGTAGCGCAGGAACACCGTCTGCTCGGAGAGCGTCTTGTGGAAGCGCGCCATCGCCGGCTCGTCCTCAGGACGGATGGGGCGCAGCATCAGCTCCTCGCCGCTCTTCATGCGGAAGGGCGCCACGTACTGCTGCGGATACGGCTCGATGACCAGCCGGGGCAGCTCGGCCTCCGTCACGGACGGGGGATGCAGCACCACGCGCGCGTCCAGCGCGAGCAGTCGCTCCGGTGAGGCAAGCAGTGGGTTGATGTCCACCTCCTTCACCCAGCGCTGCTCCACCACCAGCTGGCCGAAGCGCACGAGCAGTCGCTCCAGCTCCGCCAGGTCCACGGGCTTCGCCCCGCGCACACCCTTGAGCGCCTGGAGGATGCGCGTCTGCTCCATCATCCTGCGCGCCAGCGTGGTGTTGAGCGGCGGGAAGCCCAGCCCCCGGTCCTTGAACACCTCCACCAGCGTCCCGCCCGCGCCGAACAACAGCACCGGGCCGAACTGCGGGTCCAGGCTGCTGCCCACGATGAGCTCGTAGCCGCCGAGTCGCACCATGGGCTGCACGGTCACTCCCGCGAAGGCGTCCCCTTGTCCCAGCTCCACCAGTCGCTCTCGGATGCCCCGGAACGCCGCGCGCACGGCGTCCACGTCCCGCAGGTCCAGCCGCACGCCCCCGACGTCTGTCTTGTGCGTCACCGAGTAGGAGTGGAGCTTGAGCACCACGGGGAAGCCCAGGGACTGGGCCTCGGCCACCGCGCCGTCCTCGGTCGTGGCGAGCCGCGTCTCCACCGTGGGGATGCCGTAGGCGGCGAGCAGCTGCTTGGACTCGTACTCCGTCAGCAGCGTTCGGCCCTGGGCCCGCGCGGCGTCCACGAGCCCACGGGCCACGTCGCGACGCCCGGCGGGCTCCTCGGTGAGCGTGGGCGTCTCGTACAGGCCCGCGAGGTTGTACGCGTAGCGCCACATGTAATTGAAGATGCGCGCGGCCGTGTCGGGGTATCCGAAGGTGGGGATGCCCGCGTCGTTGAGGATGCGCTCACCGGCGGCGACCTCGGAGCCTCCCATCCAGCTCGCCAGCACGGGCTTGTGCCCGAGCTTCGCGTAGGGCTTGAGCCGGTCCGCAGTCTGTGTCGGCTCCGTCATGTCCTGCGGCGTGAGGATGACCAGCAGGCCGTCGCTGTTCGGGTCCTTGCCCGCCACCTCGAGCGCCCGTGCGTAGCGGTCCGGGTCCGCGTCTCCCAGCACGTCCACCGGGTTCGCATGACTCCACTGGGGCGGCAGGAAGGTGTTCAGCGCGGCGAGCGTGTCGTCTCCGAGCACCGCCAGCTCGCCTCCGCCGGCCACGAGCGCATCGGTGGCGAGGACTCCAGGGCCTCCCGCGTTGGTGAGCACCGTGAGGCGGCGGCCCGAGGGCCTGGGTTGCCGGGCGAGCGTCTCCGCCATGTAGAAGAGGTCGGAGATGGACTCCACGCGCAGCACGCCGGAGCGGCGGAAGGCGGCGGTGAGCACCTCGTCGCTGCCCGTGAGCGTGCCGGTGTGGGACGCGGCGGCCTGCGCGGCCTGCGCCGTGCGTCCGGCCTTGATGACGATGATGGGCTTGGTGAGCGCGACCTCGCGCGCGGCGGAGAGGAAGGCTCGCGCGTCACCGATGGACTCCATGTAGATGAGGATGGAGCGCGTCATCGGGTCATCGGCCAGGTAGTCGATGAGGTCGCCCCAGCCCACGTCCAGCATGGAGCCCACGGAGACGAAGGCGCTGAACCCCACCGACTCGCGCAGGCTCCAGTCGAGGATGGCCGTCAGGAGCGCGCCGCTCTGGCTGATGAAGGCCACGTTGCCCGGCCGGGCCATGGCGCCGGCGAAGGTGGCGTTGAAGCCCGTGGGGGGACGCATCACGCCCAGGCAGTTGGGGCCGATGATGCGGATGCCGGCGGTCCGGGCAATCTGGAGGACCTCCCGCTCCAGGGCCGCGCCCTCGGGGCCCGTCTCCTTGAAGCCCGCGGAGATGATGATGACGCCCTGGACGCCCACCTCCGCGCATTCACGGACGACGTCGGGCACGGCGGCCGCGGGCGTGACGACGACGGCCAGGTCCACCGGCTCCGGCAGCGCGCGCAGGGACGGCCAGGCGCGGATGCCCAGCACGTTGGGCCGCTTGGGATTGATGGGATAGACGGTGCCGCCGAAGGGGTTGCTGATGAGGTTCCAGAGGACGGTGCGTCCCACGCTCCCCGGACGCTCGCTGGCCCCCACCACCGCGACGCTGCGCGGCTTGAAGAGGACATCCAGGGGCTGACGTGTGCGCTGCTGCTGGTGCAGCACGTCGTAGGAAGGGTCCGACTTCCGGGAGCCTGGGGCGCGCGGGTCCATGGGTCCGGTGTCTCACGCGACGCGGGGCCCCACGCAAGGCTCTTGCGTGGAAAGCGTGTGGCACCCGTCATCCGTCTCGTTGAGAAGGGAGCCCCTTGTGAGCCTCAGTCGAGGCCGCGCTTGCCGTCGGCCCAGTAGGCCTTCACCTTCTGTCCCGCGTGGGGCGCGCCACTGTCGCGCAGCGTGGCTCGCAGGGTCTGGATGGAGCGGGCGCGGCCGGTCAGGACGAGCTGCGCGCCAGGGTGGCGTTCCAGCGCCGCGCGCACCCGCGACGCCACCTCCTTCGCGTGCGCGTCCGAAGCCTGCCTCTCCACCACCGTGGCATTGGCGAGCCCCAGCTCCGTGAGCACGGACTCCGACTCGGCGCGCGCGGAGACCTCGAACACGTGCTCGACGTCGGCCGTACTCGCCCGCAGGTTGCGCAGCGTGTGCGCGACGGCGAAGGACGTCTCGTCACCGAAGAGCACCACGGGGCCGCTCAGGGACTTCAGGTCGATGGAGCCTCGCGGCCCGAAGAACTGGCACCGGTCTCCCGGCTTGAGGGCGCGTCCCCACGCCGCGCCAGGGCCATCACCATGGAGATAGACGAGGAAGCGCGTGGCACCCAGCGCCGCGTCCCAACCCAGCGGCGTGTACGTCCGCATGCCCTCGCCCGGGAGATAGACCTGCACCTTGTCACCAGGGCTCCAGGTGACGTCCCGCAGACCGGCCCCTGCCCACTCCACCCAGCGGAAGTGCGGTGACACCTCGCGGACGCGCTCCACCGTCGCCTCCCGGAAGAACAACCGCCCCAACAATCCGCCGATGATTCCCTGCCCCGAAGCCATGACTCGCTCTCCGCGCACGACGTCTTTCCGAGAGCACATTCTCCCCCTCCGAGCCGTCTCGCGGATGAATAGAGATGACGCTCAGATGAAGAAGTGTGAAGTGTCGAGAACAGCCGGACACCTCCTTTCGCCTAGGTTCGTCAGCAGTGCTCCCTTCTGGCTCTCTGTGCCAATCCGGCGCGAGGAATGGCGCTGTGTAGACCCCGCATGCAGATCCCGCAGACAGCGGAGTCCCGCCCGAACTCACTGGCGCATTCCACCAGAGCGCCACAGCCCGATTGGCGGAGGTCTGCCGTTCGGGTTGACTCGTCTGATGAGCCCTACCACCCAATCAGCGACGGAGTGACGAACTCACAGTCAACTTTAAATGTCGAAGCTGCGTCCGACGAAAAGACATACGGGCGATTCACATTAGCGGCCATCCCAGCACAGAAAGTGTCGTCGGTGTCGACCGTAATTCTGGTCTGAGTGAAGGTCCAACTTGACGGGGGCTTCCGCTCGACAACAATCGCGGTGACGGCGTTGCATACTCCGGCGGGAGCCGGACTATTGACCCACTTGTCCTTTCCTACACGCCGCAGCGTTGCTGTGAATGAACTGGTCAGGACCCTACACACCCGTTCCTGGGCCTCCACGAGTGAACCAAACGCTTGCACGCGACAAGCGTCGTCGCGACAGAGGCATGGGGCTTCGAGAAGTTCTATCATGCGTATACGGGCAGCGTCGTTGCCCCTTGAGCCAGCAAGTTTCGCTTGCCTGCCCTTCTCGAAACTTGCCGTCCACTCCGAGCACATCTTCGCAAGTTCCTTGCGTGTTTCGGACGCATCCTTGCTGTAGTCGGCCTTGAATTTGGCGACGGCCTCGGTCACGTCTGCGACAGAGTTTTGCTCAATCCGAAGTTGAGTGAATGTGCAAATGGCCTCAGTCTTGGTGGCGCCCCAGGCACACTCCATCGTGAGCCATGCTCGCTCCTCGACTGCTGCGATGTTAATGAACCCAGGTGGCAACTCCGGGGGCGGCGTTGCAGACGCTGCTGGCATCGATGCAAGAATGGCGACGGCCGTCATTGCATTGCGCATTTCGCGAGCCTCACGCACCATGAGTGCGCCGATCAACTGCCTGGTGGGGTGTGTTCGCGTGACACACACCTCCCCATCGCTCCAGGGTGGTAGTCACAGCAGCCGGCCCTGCATCGGCCGCACAAGCAGCACTGTGGGCTCGCCCTCCAGTGGCACGTACTCGTACCTCTTCGCCGATCAGGCGATGCCCTTCGCCGTAAAGCGTGCGGAGGAGAAGGCGGGTCCTCCTGCTCGCCGGCCTTCGCCGCGAAATAGCCGCGCTCCTGGTACCCGGTGAAGGGCACCAAGTTGCCGCCCGCCCGGTACATCACCTTGGCGAAGAGGCGCTTCGCGGTTGCAATGCTCCGCGCCGAGCACGCCCCGAGTGTCCTTGACACTCGGAGCGATGGCGGCCCGGGAAGCTACGGACTCGCCAGGACGCCCACATCCGAGGACACGACGGGGCCGGACGTCGTGCCCGCGCAGCGGGAAGCGCCATCCCCGGTCGTGGGGTTGAACTCGTTCAAGAAGACGACCCGCAGCGAGTAGCCCGGGGCGGCGCCGAAGACGCCGCGAAGCCGCTGCGCATCCGTCACCGTGTCATTCACCCCGAAGCGCACCGCCGCGTTGCCGAACGTGTTGTGCGCCTTGAACGTGCAGCCCGGCGAGTACTGGTACGTCGACGTGGAGAGCACCGTCGGCCACGTGCGCGCCAGCAAGCGGGCGATGGGCTGGCCATACCAGACGGGGTTGGACGCACGGCTCAACGTCTGCGGGTTCGGCCACGTGGTGGAGCCGTAGCGCGGAACACCGCTCGGGCCCGAGTAGAGCGTCGTCTGGGGCGTCACTCCGGCGACGTAGTCATTCACACCCAGGCCACTCGCGAGCAGCGTCAGGTTCTCCCCCGAGGGGAAGAGCGTCGCGCTCCGGGTCATGTCGAACGCGTCATACGGGACGTTGATCTTGATGGAGGGCGCCGGCAGCCTGAGGTTGACGAGCAGCTCGTTGGTGCGCGTCGTCGAGCCAGCGAGGAACAGCCTCACGGAGCCCGTCTCCGGCAGCGACTCGATGATGGAGTTCTCGATGGTGGAAGACATGCTGCCCGCCGCCTCGCTCTCGATGATGTCGTAGATGAGGTTGGGGATGAGGCCGAGGATGGGAACGACCTGCACCGCGCTGCAGAGGGCCGGCCAATCGAGGCTCGCCTGGGGCGCCGTCACCCAATCCACCGAGATGCCCGTGAAGTCCGCCTTCAGCTTGAACGTGCCGTAGGCGCGAATCGTCGGGTCGCACCAGTTGTTGATGTCCGTCTTGAACTTGAACGAGAAGCCCACGCCATTCGAGGTGACGGAGAGCTGGAGGCTGCTCGGGTCGTAGTCGTAGATGCGGCGCATGGAGCCATCCGTCGACGTGATGACGGTCGAGTTCGTCTCGCGATTGAACTTCTCGTAGAGCGCCTTGCCGAACATGTTCCACAGCTCGGCCCGCGAGAACCCCATGGGCGCGGACGCGGAGCTCGCCTCGACCGTATCCACCTGCACCATCGGGAAGCTGTACGTCGCGACGCCACTGCCGAAGGTGCGCCCCACGGTGATGGTCACCTGGTTCGTGGAGCCATCTCCCTGATAGGGGAAGAAGATCCACAGGTTGTAGCCATAACGGCTGGGGTCCGCGGGCTGGTACGAGGCATCCGTGGCGGAATACCAATAGCCATCCGTATAGTCCGGCGTCACGACGCGCGTGCCGACCTTGACCTCCTTGATGTACGTGCACCGGTCGGTGATGAGTTCGAAGCGCAGGCCATTGGCGGAGACGTATTCGATGCCGCCACGGCGGATGCGGCCACTCTCCGGATTCCAGTTCGCGGGGGCACCGCCGCCCATGTTGAGGGCCGGGGGACTCATCAGCGTGTTGCTGAAGATCTGAGGCGTGGTGCCCGCGTTGCCGCACGCATTCTGGATCGTCCACCCGCCCCGGGTGGCCGCGTCCGTTCGCGCGGAGAGCGTCTCGGCTTCGGGCTCGGGGAGTCCCTCCTGACCACAACCCAAGACGAGCGACAGGAGCAGCAAAGCAGGGAGACGGCGCAACGAACGCATGGAGAGCCTCGAGTGGAGTGGATGATCCCTGGCGCCGAGCGCGGACACGGGCCAACGGTCAAAGACGGTCGCAGCGTATCTACACTTCCGCCCGCAGCGAGGCTTCCGCACGGGCGCCAGATGCTTCCGCGGCCACGCCAACCAACTCATCCCCACATGCGGGCCCACACGCTCCCCGCAGCAATCCAAGACCCGCCCCGTGAATTCAACAAACCTTCCACGCGAGGCCCGCAATCACAACCAGACGACCCCGCAACAAAGACAGTCCAAAACTCCAAGACAAGCAACTGGCCGCGCCGGAGCCCCCTGATTACCATCCCAAAGCCACACCTCACCCACAGGAGTGTCCAACATGTCTCTGGCTTCCCCCAGCGCGACACCCCAGTTGCGTCGCTACATCGCCGCGTTCAAGGAGCGCGGCAATCACATCAAGTCCAGCAAGTACCTCAACGCGCTGACCTCGGGCGACTTCGCACGCGAGGACTTCGTGGAGGCACAGGTCCACATGCGCACCGCCGTCGCGAACTTCTCGCGTCCCATGGCCCTGCTCCTGAGCCGGCTGCCGAACGTCTCCGACAGGCTCCCCCTCCTCGAGAACGTGATCGACGAGCACGGCAACGGAAAGCCCGGCGAGGCCCACGACAACGCCTTCTGCCTGCTCCTGGAGCGCCTTGGCGCGCCGCGCGCTCGGGTGGAGAAGTGTCGCCCCTGGCCGGAGATCCTCGCGTTCAACACGTCCCTGGCGGGCACGGCCTGCTTCGAGTCCGTCCACTTCGCCATGGCGGTCTTCGGGATGATCGAAGACCTGTTCGGCACCATCGCCCTCGTCACGGGTGAGAGCATCGTCAAGCACGGCTGGCTCGCGCGGGACCAGATGGTCCACTACCCGCTCCACTCCACGCTCGACGACAAGCATGCCGATGACTTCTATCGCTTCCTCGACGGCCCCTATGAATCGGACCCGAAGCTGGCGAGTGACATCGAGCAAGGGCTGGCGCTCGGCGCCCACCTCATCATGAACCTCTTCGACGACCTCTACCGGGCAAGACACCGCCGCGCGAACTGACGTGGGTACACCCCACGGGCGAGAGGAGCACCCTGGCGGTGCTCCTCCCTCGCACGCTCCATCACTACGCCGCCGCCGCGCGCGCCTGCTCCACCGCGGGCAGGAGCACTGACTTCGCCCACTGGGCCAGCGTCGTGGCCGTGGTGGTCTCCGCGCTGCGCGGCTCCGCCGGGTCCATGCGCCCCTCGCCCACTGCCTGGTACATCTCCGCCAAGAGCCCCACCAGGAAGTCGGGCAGGCCGTACCCCGCCATCGCCTTGCGGAAGTCCTCGATGGAGATCTGCACTGCGCTCACCGGCCTGCCGGACACCTCCGTGAGGATGCGCGCCACGTCCGCATACGACAGGTGCGCGGGGCCGTGCACGCCAATGATGCGCGCGCCCTTCCAGCCCGCGTCCAGCAGCACGTCCGCCGCCTTGCGCGCGATGTCCGCCACCGCCACCATGGGCAGCGCGCGCGTCAGGGAGATGGGAACGAACAACGAGCCCGCGCTCGCCAGCGTCTGCACCGACTGCAGCAGGTTCTCCATGAAGTAGCCCGGGCGCAGGATGGTGACATCCGCGACGGCGGCCTTGAACGCCTCCTCCACCGCCAGGAGCGCGCCCACCGGGCCCGTGCCCCGGCCCGTCTGCGCGCCGATGCTCGACAACACCACGACCCGCTTCACGCCGTGCTGCCTCGCCTTGCCGGCCGCCACCCGCGCCGTCGCCTCCGCCCAGTCGAGGAAGTCCGGCCGCGTCGCCGGGGGCGTCAGCCAGAACAGGGCGCTCGCTCCCGTGAGCGCCTTGTCCAGCACCGCCGCGTCATCCGTGGAGCCCTCCACCACCTTCGCGCCGCGCTTCACCAGGTCCTCCACCTTGCGCGCGTCCCGGCTGATGAGCGTGAGCTGCTCTCCCGCGTCGAGCAGCGCGTGCGCGAGGGGACGGCCAATGTTTCCGTTCGGGGTGTTGATGACGATGCTCATGGGCGGCTCCAGTGACTTCGAGATGGGCGAAAGATGCGCCCGGCCACACCATGAGGCGACCGCATGTTACTCATGTGCCCATGAGCGCCATGCATACCGCCCGCCGCAAGGCCCGCGCCCCCAGACGGCCCCGTGCCCCCCGCGCCCCCGCGCCGAGCCCGCCCGCGAAGGCCGACCTGGACCTGGCGAACATCAACCTCAACCTCGCGGTGGCGCTCGACGCGCTGCTCATCGAGGGCAACGTCACCCGCGCCGCGGCCCGCGTGGGCATCACCCAGTCCGCCATGAGCCACGCGCTCAGGCAGCTGCGTGAGCTGCTCGGGGACGCGCTCCTCATCCGGGGACGTGGCGGCATGGTGCGCACGCCTCGCGCCGAGCAGCTCGCCGCGCCCCTGCACCGGGGCCTGCTCGAGGTCCAACGCGCCCTGCGCAACGAGTCCGTCTTCGACCCCCAGGCCTCCTCGCGGCGCTTCATCCTCGCCACGACGGACTACTTCGCCTCCGCCCTGCTCCCGTCCCTGCTGGAGCTGATGGACACCGAAGCCCCCCAGGTGGACCTGGTGGTGCGCCCGCTCGTCATCCCCCAAATCGAAGCCCAGTTGGAGAGCGGCGAGCTGGACCTGGTCGTCGGCGCCTATCCGGAGCCGTCCCCCGTCCTGCGCCAGCAGAAGCTCTTCACCGAGCACTTCGTCTGCGTCGTGCGCCGCGACAACTCCGTGGTGAAGCAACGGTTGGACCTGGAAACATTCCTGCGGCTGCCGCACGTGCTGATGAGCCCGCGCGGCGAAGGTGTCGGCTCGGTGGACATCGCGCTGGAGAAGCTGGGTCGCACGCGACGCATCGGCGTGCGGCTGCCGTACTTCCTCACCGCGGCGCTGGCGGTGACGCGCACCAACCACGTGCTCACCGCCCCTCGCCGGCTCGCCGAGCTGTTCGTCGAGCCAGGCAACCTCCGCATCCTCCCTCCCCCCGTGGAGCTCGCCCCGTTCGACGTCCTCCAGGTCTGGCACGAGCGTTTTGACGACGACCCGGCCCACCGGTGGCTCCGGGGGATGATGCTCCGCGCCGCCGCCGCACCGCGTAGCAACCGCTAACCCTTCGACTCTCCAGGGCTTTTTCTCGGCGAGCAGTCGGGCTGTCGCTCGCCGACAGGGGCACTGAACGCCGATTCACCTGTGGGCGAGCATGCGACGGGCCGACCGGTGTAGGGTGCGACCCTATGACTTCTTCCGAGAAGCTGATTTTCACGCAAACCGTGGAAGCGCTCTTCCTTCGCGCTCTCGAGAACCGGCTCACGCCCGCGTGCCGCGAGCACCTGCGTCGTGCGGGGCTGGACCTCGAGCAGAAGCTGGAGCGGACCTACACGCTGGAGCAATGGAAGGAGTTCCTTCGCATCGCCGCGGGTCACGTCTACGGCGGAGTTCCCGCCGAGGCCGCGTACTACTCGCTGGGCGAGCGCTTCATGGACGCCTACTTCGGGACCTTCTTCGGTCGCGCGCTCTTGGGCGTCGTCCGGCTCGCCGGCCCCCGGAGGATGCTGCTGCGGGCGGGGATGGGCTTTCGCGCCGGCAACAACTTCAGTGTGGTCGAAATCGTCGAGCGCAGCCCCACTTTCCTGGAGCTGCGGATGAACGACGTGCTGGCGGACCTGCCCACGTTCTCCGCGGGGCTGCTGGCCCGGGCGGTGGAGCTGTGTGGTGGCTTCCGCGTGGTGGTGCTGCCAGAGGAGTTCGACGGCACGGCGTCGACGTTCCACATCCGCTGGGCGGAGGTGACGGCGGAGGCGGCCATGCCTCCCCCGGAGGATGGGTCGGCGGGCGCGTCGCGTCCTCGCGCCTGAGGTGCCCCGAGTCCCGCGCGCCCCCCTGTCGCAATCCGCCAGGGTGGCTCGCGGAACGCCATGCTCGCGCAGCTTGCGAGCGGGCGCGACGGAGGTCCCGGGGGCACGCGCTCCCGAGTGAGGCCTCGCCGCCCTCCCCCGCGTCCCCACGCTGGCATCCGCGCTGCAGTCGCTGAGTCCCGAAGTGGAGGACTCATGGACGGCAATGGCGGTGATGTGGTGGGGAAGCTCGAGCGCGGCGCGCTCTGGGGTTGGGGCCTGGTGATTCTGGTGGCGGCGGTGCTCGCGGGGGCCGGGGTGTGGCACGGCCTGCTGCATGGCGCACCGGACACGCCCGCCGCGCCGCCGCCCGTCGCCCAGGCGCCCAGGTCGTTGGACCGGGGCCCGGACGCGCCGCTGCCTCCCGCGACGGAGCTCGACGCGCTGCTGCGCTCGCGGCTGGCGGGGGCGTCGTCCCAGCGCGAGTTCGGCGTGTGGCTGCGCGAGGCGGACCTGCTGCGCCGCTTCGTCGCGGTGGTGTCGAACATGGCCAGCGGCGAGAGTCCCCGCGCGGTGGTGGGCTTCCTGGCCCCATCTGGCGACTTCCAGGTGCGCACCCACGAGGGTCGCACGCACATCGCGAAGCGGACGTACGGCCGCCATGACGCGGTGGGCCGGGTGGTGGGCAGCCTGGACTCGACGCTGCTGGTAGACACGTACCGCGAGGTGCGGCGGCTGGCCGAGCGTCTCCACCAGGAGAGCGCGCCGCCGGGCAGCTCCTTCGAGGCCACGCTCCAGCGCGCCTTCGAGCAGGTGCTCGCGGTGCCGGTGCTCGACGGTGACGTGGAGGTCCTGGCCCGGGGCGCGCTGTACGTGTACGCGGACCCGGCGCTGGAGGCGCTCACGCCCGCGCAGAAGCACCTGCTGCGGATGGGCCCGGCGAACCTGCGCCTCATCCAGGGCAAGGTCCGGGAGGTGTCGCAGAAGCTCAACCAGCAGGCCTCGAGGCCCTGAGTCCTCCGTTGCCGCCCGAGCCGGGCACCGACACGACGTCCGGGCCCCCGGAGCAGGGGCGGCCCGGCGGGCAACATCCCCCTCTTCCGCGCGGGATGTTGCTATCTGCCCCCATGCGCCTCTCCCTCCTGCCCGTCCTGTTGCTGTGCACGGCGCTCACCGGCGTCATCGGCGGAGCCGTGTATTTCATCCAGCGGGACAGGCAGGCGCTGGTGGACCAGTTCGCCCGGGAGCGTCAGGCGCAGCTGCGCGAGGCCGCGCGCGGGGTGTCCGAGGCCCTGGAGGACGTGGGTGAGGACCTGCGCTTCACCGCCGAGCTGCTCTCCCAGCCGGGCTCGCCCGAGGAGCACCGCCGGGAGCTGCGCGCGCTGCTGGAGGCCGTGGGCCAGTACAAGGCCATCGTCGTCTTCGGCCCCGAGGGTGACGAGCGCCTGCGCCTGCTGGACCGGCGCACCGGCGAGTCCATCGCCCGACAGTACCCCGCCCAGGCGCTGACCCTCACGGCGAAGAGCGCGCTCGAGGGACCCGCGGGCCACATCGCGTCCTCGCCGCCGTTGAGCGGGGATGTGTCCGGGTGGCTCAGGGCCTTCGCCACCGCGCTGCCGGAGGACTCGCCGGGGGGTGGCGGCGCGGTGGTGGTGCTGGTGGACGCCGAGCCCCTCTTCGCGCCGCTCAAGCTGCTCACCGCGGAGAGCGACACGAACCTCCTGCTCCTGGGCGCGCACGGCACGCCCACCGCGCTGAGCGCGCCGACGCTGGCGGCCCGCTACCAGCAACCCGGCACCGACACGCCGGGGCTGGCGCTCCTGGCCTCGCGCCTGCGCGAGGGTGAGGCGGGCTCGCTCGTCATCGACCGCGCCGAGGCGATGGTGCTGGGGCTGGGCGACGCGGAGGTGGTGGCGAGCTTCGCCCCGGTGGGCATGAAGAACGGCGCGCTGTGGCCGCTGGCGTCGCTGTCCTCCACGCGGGGGCTGCGCTCGCACGAGCGGAGCCTGGTGCTGCGGCTGTCGTTCGCGGCCTTCCTGTTCTCGTCGTTCCTCATCGCCTTCGGCGTGTACGTGGTGCTGGCGCGAAGCCGCGCGGTGGCGCTCCAGGAGAGCCTGCGGCACGCCAGCCGCCTGGCCCACCTGCACGACAAGACGCAGAAGATCCTCGACCACATCCCCACGGGCGTGCTGGCGCTGTCCACGTCGGGCCGCATCACCTCCGCCAACCAGGCGCTCAGCTCGCGGATGCCGAAGGACGTGGTGGGCTCCACGCTCGCCGCGGCCTTCCCCCAGGCCCACGCGCCCGTCATCCAGCGGCTGGAGGAGCTGGTCAACGCCGCGGGCCAGGACAACCGCGTGCGCAGCCTGCACGCCGAGCCGCTGCGCCTGTTCGAGTCGGAGGGACAGTACAACGTCCACGCGGTGCCGCTGGAGCCGCACCAGCCCGACGTGCGCACGCTGCTGGTGCTGGAGGACCTGAGCAACCTGCGCGCGCTGGAGGGGCAGCTCTTGCGCGCGGAGAAGCTCGCCACCGTGGGCGTGCTCGCGGCGGGCATCGCGCATGAAATCGGCACCCCGCTGGGCGTCATCCGCGGCCGGGCCGAGTACGTGCAGGACAAGCTGGGCCCGGAGCACCCGCAGTCCCCGGGCGTGGGCGCCATCGTCGAGCAGATCGACCGCGTCAGCCGCACCATCCGCCAGTTGCTGGACTTCTCCCGGCTGCAGCCCGCCGAGTCGCGCGCGGTGACGTTGGGGCCGCTCGTCCGGAGTGTGCAGGAGCTCTTGCGCGTCGAGGCGGAGCGGCGCCACGTGGACCTGCGGCTGGACGTGTCCCAGCCCCTGCCCCCGCTGGCGGCGGACGCGGACCAGCTCCAGCAGGTGCTCGTCAACCTGCTGCTCAACGCGTGCGACGCGTGCGAGCCCGGAGGCCAGGTGCGCCTCACCGCGACGCCGGGCGAGGCGGACACGTCCGGCGCCTGGGGGCGCGTGTGCATCACCATCGAGGACGACGGGTGCGGCATCGCCCCCCGGCACCTGCACCAGGTCTTCGACCCATTCTTCACCACCAAGAAGCGCGGCCTGGGCACGGGCCTGGGACTCACCATGGTGGCGCACATCGTGCGCAACCACGGTGGACGCATCGAGCTGGACAGCGCGCCCGGTCAAGGCACGCGAGTGATGCTGCAGTGGCCCGCCGCGGCCCCCGCGCGAGAGGAGCAACATGTCGGTTAGAGCCCGGGTCCTCGTCGTCGACGACCACGTCGAGATGGGGCAGATGCTGCAGGAGCCGCTGGCGGACGCCGGCTACACGGTGGACGTGGCGTCCGGGGGCGCGGAGGCCATCGCCCAGCTGCGCGCCGCCGTGTACGACGCGGTCATCTGCGACCTGCGCATGAAGGACGTGGACGGCTTCGACGTGCTGGAGGCCGCGCGCAAGCTGGACCCGGACCTGCCCGTGCTGATGATGACGGCCTTCGGCGGCGTGGAGAACGCCGTGGAGGCGATGAAGCGCGGCGCGTGGCACTACTTCGCCAAGCCCTTCCGCCTGGACGAGGTGCGGCTGTACGTGGGCCGGGCGCTGGAGCAGCGGCGCATGCGCGCCGAGCACCGCACGCTCAAGCAGCAGGCGGAGGACCGGGGCCGGCTGGGCGCCATGGTGGGCCGCAGCGGCGCGATGCGGGCCCTGTACGCGCTGGTGGAGCGTGTGGCCTGGTCCAGCGCGCCGGTGCTGGTGCGGGGTGAGAGCGGCAGCGGCAAGGAGCTGGTGGCCAGGGCGCTGCACTTCGAGGGCACCCGCCGCGCGGGCCCCTTCGTCGCCGTCAACTGCACCGCCCTGCCCCACGCCCTGCTGGAGAGCGAGCTGTTCGGACACGTGAAGGGCGCCTTCTCCGGCGCGACGAGCGCGCGGCGGGGGCTCTTCGTGGAGGCGGACGGCGGGACGCTGTTCCTGGATGAAATCGGGGACATGGCGCCGGAGCTCCAGGCGCGGCTGTTGCGCGTGCTGGCGGACGGCGAGGTGCGGGCGGTGGGCGCGGACGGCTCGCGCACGGTGGACGTGCGGGTGGTGGCCGCGACGCACCAGGACCTGGAGGCCCGGGTGAAGGAGGGCCGCTTCCGCGCGGACCTGTTCTACCGGCTCAACGTGGTGACGCTGCGGGCTCCGCCGCTGCGGGAGCGACCCGAGGACATCCCCGCCCTGGCCGAGCACTTCCTGGAGCAGGCCCGGGCGCGAAACCCGCGCTCGCCCGTGGAGCGCTTCGCCCAGGAGTCCCTCGCGGCGCTGTGCTCGCTGCGCTGGCCGGGCAACGTGCGCGAGCTGGAGAACCTGGTGGAGCGGCTGGTGGTGCTGGGGACCCGGGACGTGGTGGACCTGGAGCAGCTGCGGCCGCACCTGGCGGAGGGGGGGCCGGAGCCCCACCCGCTCCTGGAGGCCCAACGCGAGGTCATCCCCTTGCGCAAACTGGAGAGCGAGTACATCTCTTGGGCCGTCGCGCGCTGTGGCGGGAACAAGACACGGGCGGCGGAGCTGCTCGGAATCGACGTCTCCACGATTCACCGGCGCGAGCGTTCGGAGGGCAAATAGCCATGGGCGGCTTGGCGTTTCGCAACACCGGCTGAGCGTCGCCGGGGACGTCCCGGGTGGGGACACCCCGGCACGGCGCATGCTCAGCACGAGGCCATGCGCCCCTTCCTCTCGCTTCTCGTCGTCGTCCTCGGTCTGGTGGGTTGTGCCGCGAAGCAGCCCATCTCCACGGTCTCCACCGACTCCCAGCCCCCCCATGCTCCGGTGGCCACGCGTCCGGAGCCGGAGCGTCCCTCAGCGATGACCCCGAATCCCGACACGGACCTGCACCCCATCCGCCTGGAGCCCGTCTACTTCGAGCTCGACTCGACGACGCTGCGCCCGGAGTTCCGCGACACGCTGACGCAGCTGGCGGACGACCTTCGCCAGCGGCCGCAGGCGAAGGTGAGCATCACCGGGCACACGTGCGAGCTGGGGACCACGGAGTACAACCTGGCGCTCGGTCAGCGTCGGGCCTCGGTGGTGCGCGACTACCTGCGCCGGCTGGGCGTGGAGCCGTCCCGGCTGTCCACCCTGTCCTACGGCGAGGAGCGGCCGCTCTCCGCCTCCGAGCTGGAGAAGAACCGCCGCGCTGAGCTCCAGCTCTCCGGCGGATACCTGAACTGACGCGGGGCGCCCCGTCGTGACGTGGGTGGAAACGACGACGTCCGCCACGGGCAGCGGGTGCCTGGGCGGACGTCCTCAAGACTCGTGCTGGGTTTTCGTGGGGCGGGTCAGTCCAGGCCGCGCAGCAGCTTCGACTGGGCGAAGGCGGCGAGCTGCTGGGTGTTGAACTTGCCCTGCGCGATGTCGCCCACCGCGGTGGCCGCCGAGCGGACCGTGTCGACGGTGTCCGCGAGCTTGCCCACGTTGGAGGCGCCGTTGAACAGGCTGCTGACACCGGCCAGGGGGCCACCGGCCACCATGGACAGGCCGTTGTCGATGAACTTGTCCGCGAAGGGCTTGGCCAGCTGGCCCAGGCCGAACGGGAGGTTGTCGAGCGCCTTGCCGACGATGTCCTTGAGGGGGCCGGAGATGGCGCTGAGCGCCTTGTCCAGCAGGCCCGAGACGGAGCTGAGCGCCTCGGAGACCTTGCCCACCACATCACTGAGGCCCTTGGCCAGGCCGCTGAGGCCCTGCGCGAGGCCCCCCAGGCCGCTCAGGCCCTTGGACAGCCCACCGAGCGCCTTGCCCAGGCCGCCCAGCGCGTTGCTGATGCTGTTGGCCGCCTTGCTCGCCGCGTCCGCCGCCTTGCTCGCGGCGTTGCTGGCGCTGTTCGCACCGTTCGTGCCGTTGCTACCACCCGCGCCACTGGAGCCGCCGACAGACATGGGATTTCCTCGGTAGAAATGATTATCCCCATTATCGGAGGAGCTCGGAGGAAGTTGCCTCCAAGGTAGGTTCAGAGGCGATCAGGCCCCCGGGGGACGTGCTTGAGGAGGGCCTTGCGGGTCTCCTCGTCGACCTCGACCTGGGACTGGTTCTCGTCGCCGCGGAGGGAGGGCTTGCCCGCACCGGGGGCGGGCTTGGACTCGAAGCCGCTGTAGTAGGCCGGCGGAGGCCCCAGCCCCAACTCGCCCCGGGCGGCGCCCAGGAAGAACTCGCCGACCTCCTCGATGCTGGCGGGCTCGTAACCGGACTGCTTGAGGATTTCGTCGGGGACGACCTGGAGGACGGGCTCCTTCTCCGGGTGCTGGGCGTAGTCGAGGACGAGCTCGACGTAGGCGGCCAGCTCCATGCCCACGGACTTCGCGATGCGCTGGGTGTCGGGGTCCGCGAGCAGCTCGGCGCGGACGTTCTCCACGGGACGCTTGAGGCGGGGCTTGGACTCGGACATGGAATCACTCCAGGCAACGCGGGTGACTCCCGAGGTTAGACGGACCTCGGAGCAAGCTCCAGCCTGTCTGAAATTCCAGCGATTACGACGTCACGGGACGGGGCATGGCCAGGTGGAGGAGCGGATAGGGCCGGCCCTCGCCGTCGGTGGGGCTGCGGCCCGTCTGGACGAAGCCGCAGTGGAGGTAGAAGCCCACGGCGCGGGGGTTCTGCTCGTTGACGTCGACGGTGAGCGGTCCCCGCGTGGAGACGTGGGCGAGGAGTCGTCGCCCCAGTCCGCCGCCCATGACCTGGGGGTCGACGAACAGCATCTCCACGTGGTGTCCGCTCATGCCGATGAAGGCCACGGGCCGCGTGTCCTCACAGGCGACGTGCACCTCGACGGCGGGGAGATAGACGGGCCCGAGCTTGCGGTGGATGTCCTCGAAGTCCGCGTCGCTCAGGAAGTCGTGCGTCTTGCGGACCGCGCGGCTCCAGATGTCCACGAGCGCGTCGGTGTCGGAGGGCTGGAAGGGGCGGATGGTCATGGCTCGCGGGGGGACGCGACTCGCCCGGCCTCCTGACATTCAGGGCTGGACGTCGTAGACCTTGCGCACCCGCACCCCACCCCGCTCCAGTTCGACCTCCAGGCGCCGCTGGCTCTTGAGCAGCATGTACGTCTCCATGGCCTTCTCCAGCGAGTCGAGCTGCATGCCATTGATGCGCTGGAGGACGTCCCCGTTCTGGAGGCCGAGCTTCTCGTAGAGCGAGCCCTTCCGGATGGAGAGGACCTTGAAGCCTTGCGCCTTCCCGTCCTTGAACGCCGGCACCATCCGCGCGTCCGACAGCGTCGAGCCTCCCGTCCAGCGGTCGAGCTCCAGATACCGCCCCGGGACTTCGTAGGTGTGCTCGCCCACGCGTCGGATGTCCGCGGCTCCGGTCGAGGGCGGACGCGGCATCGGCGAAGCGGCGCCCGAGGGGCCTCCCCGGTCGATGACCTCCCGTCGCCCCTGGACCGTGACGATGACGCGCTCACGCTCGATGGCGACGACCTCCGAGTCCTGGAGCACATCGCCCACGCGCAGGCTGCGCACCCGCCGACTCTCCAGGTCCTCCACCGACGCGAGCGACCAGTGCGCCTCGCGTGACATCAACGTCCCCACCAGCCTCGCGCGCCGTGCGCCAGGCGGCGGGCCTGCATCTCCCCCGGGGACACCGGGCGTCGGCAGGGCCACTCCCAGCAGCCTCGACAGCGTGTCCTCACTCAGCGGTGCGCGTGCCGCCCCTGGAGTAACCCGGATGGGGCGAGCGCTCGACGCCTCCCAGCCAGGAACAGGCGCGCTGAGATGAAACTCGGTGAACACGTGGACGATGCGCGACAGCAGGAACGCGACCGCGAGGATGAATGCGCCATGCAACCACCACGAGTGCCGCTCCAACCAATGTCTCATCGGGCCCGACCTCCTCCCCTCCAGGGGTGAAGCAGGGACTGAGCAAGCACGAGGCCAGGGGCCTCCGCCGCCTGGACTTCAGAGGGACCCGCGCGGAATCACCGCGCGGCCCGGGACCTCTCGCCCGAACAGGCTGTCACGGGAGCGAGGGGTCTCCGAGACAGAGTGTCACGGTGGACGCTTGTATCAACGTCGCGGTATGGGACGGACTCCACCCCGAGCGGAGTCAGGCATGTTCATCATCTACGGAAGCTCGGCGAAGCAGCAGGAACTCGGGGAGCGTCCCGCCCTCTGCCGGGATTGCCAGCGGGAGACGCCCCACCGACTCCAGCGGCACTACAGCGTCGCCCACGTCTTCTGGTTCCCGCTCTTCTCCCTGAGGACGAAGTACGTCCTCGCCTGCTCCCGCTGCAACCTGCACTCGGAGGTGCCGGAGCAGTCCATCGGCCACGTGCCGACGAAGCCCGTGCTGCACCGCCTGGGAGGTCTCTTCCCCCTTGGCGCCCTGCTCTTCTGCTGCGTGGGCTTCCCCGTGGTCGGCGCGGTGACCTCCGCCGTCACCGGCACGCAGGACGGCACGGAGGTCCAGGAAGAGCGCCACGGCTTCGACCAGCGCTTCCACGCCCAGGCCGAGGACCTCGTCCTCCAGGAGGCGCTTCAGTCCGCGTTCGAGGATGCGGGCCACACGTCCATGTCCGTCACCGCCGCCTCCGCGGCCGTGAAGGACCAGGGCATCCGGGTCATCACCGCGCGCTCCACCCACCTCAAGAAGGTGAGCAACCCGGACCGCGTGAAGCTCCTCGAGTTGATGCAGCGGACCGCCGACCAGCGCTTCGAGAAGGACGAGGTCTTCGTCGGGCTCCAGGGCAAGCTGCTCTGGGGCGGCTACGCACACCGCCTCCCGGGTGGCGCCTGGCAGCACGTCGTCAAGAGCACCACCACCAGCCCCAAGGCCGCGGCCTTCGAGGCGCTCCTCCAGCTCGAGGCCCAGCAGCCCTCGGAGTCGCCCGACGCGCTCCCGACGCCCGTGGCGGACGACACCGCCCCCTAACGCGCCTGACGCAGCGGCTCGCCAGGAGCCTCGAGTGAGTCCAGGAACGCGAGGATGCGCCGGGCACAGTCCGCCGGGTCCTCCAGCGGGAACAGGTGCCCGCCAGGAGCCTCCTCCAGGCGGACGCCCGGGATGACCCGCCGGGCCTTGGCGAAGGCCGAGGCGGCCAACGTGCGCGTGCGTGCCCCTCGAACGATGAGCGTGGGCACGGAGATGGAGCGCAGCGACCGCCACATCCCCTTCGGCGTCGTCTCGAAGACGCGGGCCTCCCACTCGCGAGGGATGGTCAGCCGGAAGCCGCCCTCGGGCGCCTCCGTGAGCCCATACGTCACGTAGTCCTGGAAGCACGCCTCGTCGAAGGCCGCGAACAGCGGCTTCTTGCGATAGACGGTGTAGGCCAGCTCACGCGTGGGCCAGTGCGCGCGACGGCGGCGCGCCAGGCTCGCGGGAGGCACACGGCTTCGCTGTCCGAGCAGCGTCAGCACGTCCAGCACCAGCTTGCGCATCCCGGAGAACAGCACCGGGTCCAGGGTGACGACGGCGCGGAAGAGGCTCGGGTCCTTCACGGAGGCGAGCAGCGTCGCCACGCCGCCCATGCTGTGCCCCACGCCGACGATGCCCTCCAGCTTCGCGGCGCGGAGCGCGCCGATGAGGTCATCCGCCATGTCGTTCCAGTCCCGCATCGACAGCGGATCCGAGCCGGGGACGAGGCACCGCGAGCGCACCGTCACGACGTGGAAGCGAGGCTTCAGCCGCTCGATGAGCTGGCGATAGGTGCCTGGGGGAAATCCGTTGGCGTGCGCCAGGTGCAGCACGGGGCCGGTGCCGCCCCAGTCATCCAGTTGAAGGGCCTCGCTCATGCCCCTCCCGGATATCCCGAACAGCCCCGGTTGTCTGCCTCGACGACAGCTCCCCAGGGTGTCCACGAGATGCAGGCAGGCGGCGGCCCCTCGCGCGCCCGCCCGCGCATCCGGAGAAACAGGACCAGCGCCCCCTGGCGATGTCCATCTTCCAAGGCGGAGGAGCCCCGGGTCCATGGACGAGCTCATCAACGAAGCCTGGCTGCACGGCGTGGTGACGCTGCTGGTGCGACTGGTGGAGGTCGCCGCCGCGCTCGTCATCTTCACCGGCGCCGCCATCGGCTTCGTGCGCTTCATCCTGGCGGCGGTCCAGAAGGAGCGGACCGATTCCTTCACCCGAATCCGCCTCACCCTCGGCCGCTTCCTCGCGCTGGGACTGGAGTTCCAGCTCGGCGCGGACCTGCTGCGCACGGCCGTCGCGCCCACGTGGGAGCAGATCGGCCAGGTCGCCGCGGTGGCCGCCATCCGGACCGCCCTCAATTACTTCCTCGGCCGGGAGATTCGCGACGAGCAGCGACAGGACGCACTCGCGCGGGCGGCCCGCCCCTCCTCGGATGAGGTGCCCCCGCGAGAGCAGCCTCCCCTGCGGCGCCCCCCGGGAGCGGACCCCACGTCACATCCGCCCCACTGAGCCGGGCCTCAGGCGCCGGTGAGGGTGAGGACCACGGGCCCCGCCGTGGCGGTGACGCCCTCGTCCGTGAAGCATCCGGTGACCTGCGTCTGGGCCAGGACGAGCACCATGAGCACATCGGCTCCAGCGAACCGCCCGCTCGACACGGTGCCGGAGTACGTCACCACCACCTCGCCGAGCGGCCGGGCGGAGACGAGGATGCTCACGCTGACGGTGCTGGTGGTGCCGTCATTCCACGTGAGCGTCGACATGGACTGCGTCGAACCGGCCAGACAGCTCAGCTGCCCCGTTCCACCGCCCTGGAGCGACGCGGACAGGAGCGTCAGCGGTGTACCGACACAGGGGCCGAACGTCCCGCTCACACTCGTCGCGATGGTTTGCGGAGTGTTGGTCATGCCCGGCGAGTACCGCGCCTGGAGCGTACCGGGACAGGTCAACAGCACCGCCTCGGCGCGCGAAGGCGAGGCCCAGCCCAGCGCGACGACGACCCACAGCAGAGACAGACTTCCCCACGCACCACGACACCACGAACGATATGACATGCTTCCTCCCAGGACAGACGTGTTCCGGCTCCCAACGGAGCCTCAGAGCAGCCCGATGAGGGTGATGACGGCCGGACCCGCCGTGGCGGTGACCCCCTCCTCGGTGAAGCACCCCAGGAGGTCCGTCTGGAGGAGGGTCAGCGTCCCCGTCGCGGTGGCGCCCTGGAAGCGGCCCGAGGTCACCGTGCCCGCATAGACAGACACCACCTGTCCCGTCGGCCGGGTGTTGAGGGTCTGCGTCATGGAGAGCGTGCTCACGGTGCCGTCGTTCCACGTCAACGTCAGGTTCGCCGTCGTCGAGCTGGTCAGACAGCTCGTCGTCCCCTGCGCCACGCCGGAATAGTCCGCGGAGAGGATGCCGAGCGGCAATCCCACACACGGACCGAACGTGCCCGTCCCGGAGATGGTCATGAAGCGCGGGGTGTTCGTCATGCCGGGCGAGTAGTTCACCGCCATGGTGCCCGGGCAGTTGAGGGTGACGGGTTCAGCGCTCGCGGGCCCCGCATACAGGACGAGCGCCGCGAGAAGAGAGGACAACGACATCAGCCGCGCGCGAATGGCAGACATGAGGGAGCTCCCAGCCCGCGACAGGCCTGAGCGCGGGGACTCCACACCTAACCCCAATGTCCATCACAACCCATTGCACCCTCGTCCCAGGGGCCACGCTCGCACCTGGGGACCGGGCGGGCCCGCTCACCGCCACTGCGGATGTGCGAGCACGCGTGCTTCGACCTCGGGCGTCAGGCTTCCACCGTGCGGAGCCCGCGACGAGGAGCGCGTCCACCGCTCCACCCACCGCTGCCCCAGCGGCGCCACCAGCGACTCGCGCCGCGTGGAGGCCACCGTCGTCTCACCCTTCGTCCCCGTGGACGAGCCCGCACCCACGAAGAACCCCGCCAGCAGCAGCGTCACCCGCGTGGGCGTCGCCGCGCTGTACGTGAGCAACAGCGCACCCTCGCCGTCCTCGCGGCAGTGCCGACGCACCCGCGCGAGCACGCCCTCCGTCCACATGTCCGGGTTCGACGCGGGAGAGAACGGATCGAAATACACCAGGTCCGCCACCGGCAGCGCCCCGTCCAGGAACGGCACCGCGTCCCCCAGGTGCAGCCGCCAGCGAAGGCCCTCCTCCTCCCACACCCCGTCCCGCATCAGCGTCTCGACGGCCGCGCGGAACGGCTGCAGGAACGGGAAGCCCGCCGCGTCCGCCAGCGCCAGCCGCAGGGGCGCCAGGTCCACCTCGAAGCTCACCACCTCCAGCGCCCGCCTCCGCGCCGCGCCCAGTTCCCGCGCGCACGTCAGCGCCGCCACCGCGTTCGTCGCCGCGCCCAGCCCCACGTCGTGGATGACCAGCTTGGGCCCCGGCTGGGACAGCCGCTCCGCCAGCCTCGGCTGCTCGACGTAGAGCCCCAGCGCTTCCTTCCACGGGCCCACCGACGGGTGCATCACCTCGCCATGGCCCAGGTGCCGCACCGCGCGCGAGCCGTTGCGCAGCGTGACCAGCTCGAAGTCCCCGTCGCGCGGGTTGGCCTCCTGGCTCACCCGACCTCCTTGAGCGTCACGTCGCGCGCCGCCGCCTCTTCCTTCAGGTCCTTCGGCGTGGCGATGGCGGCCTTCAGCTCCCGCGCCACCTGGTCGTACGTGCCGGAGAGGATGCCCTCGCGGATGCGGCCCATCAGCTTCTGGTAGTGCCGCACGTTGTGCACCGACAGGAAGCGCGAGCCCAGGTGGTGCTTGCCGCGCATCAGGTGCTGCAGGTACCCGCGCGTGTAGCGCTTGCACACGTAGCAATCACACTCGGCGTCCAGCGGCTCGTCCGCCAGCCGGTACACGGTGCGGGTGATGCGCACCAGCCCCTGGAACGTGTACGCGTAGCCCTGCTGCGCCATCTTCGTGGGGATGATGCAGTCGAACATGTCCACGCCGCGCAGCACCGCCTCGATGAGGTCCGTCGGCGTGCCCACGCCCATCAGGTAGCGAGGCTTGTCCGCGGGCAGCGACGCGGTGGTGCGCAACGTCATCGTCTCGCGCTCCGCCTTCGTCTCGCCCACCGCCAGCCCGCCGATGGCGAACCCGTCGAACGGCAGCTGCGTCAGGAACGCCGCGCTCTCGTCGCGCAGGTGCGGGAACACGCCGCCCTGGACGATGCCGAACAGCGCCTGCCCGGTGTCCACCTGGTTCTTCGCCGCCAGGCTGCGCACCGCCCAGCGGTGGGTGCGCTCCATCGCCTCGCGCGTGCCCGCCTCGTTCGTGCGCGAGTCGATGCACACGTCCAGCACCATCATGATTTCGGAGTTGATGGACTGCTGCATCGCGATGCTGGACTCGGGGCTGAGCAGCTGCCGGCTGTTGTCGTAGAAGCTGCGGAAGTGCGCGCCCTTCTCCGTGATGAGCCGGTCCTCCGGCAGGGAGAAGATCTGGAACCCGCCCGAGTCCGTCAGCACGCCGCCATCCCACTGCATGAAGGGATGGATGCCGCCGAAGCGCTTGAAGACCTCCGTGCCGGGCCGGAGCATCAGGTGGTAGGTGTTGGCCAGGAGGATGCTGGCCCCGGTCTCCTTCACCTCTTCCATGGCCAGGTGCCGGAAGGCGGCGTGGGTGGCCACCGGCATGAACATGGGCGTGCGGAAGCTGCCGCGCCGGGTGTGGAGGATGCCGGCGCGGGCGCCGGTGGGGTCGGTGGTGACGAGCTCGAAACGGACGGCCATGGGCGGGGCCTTATACCCGCCAATCCCGCCCGACAGTCCATCCCTGTCGCCCGTTCCCCCACCTGCCGGCCGGACAGGGCCCCAAGGCCCCGCCATTCCAGGGCATTTTTCGTCACCTGGCAGGCGTTTCCTCAGGTCACCGCGAGACGGTCCGGAGGCGATTCCACGCTTCCTTGGCCGCTGCGCGTCAATTCCGCTACAACGCCGCCGCCATGTTCAACGTCATCAACGTCTCCAAGGCCTACGGGCCCAAGAAGCTGTTCGAGGAGGTCAACGTGACCTTCTCCCCGGGCCGTCGCTACGGCCTGACCGGTCCCAACGGGGCGGGCAAGTCCACGTTCATGAAGATCCTCGCCGGAGACGAGGAAGCGGACATGGGCAACGTCGTGCGCCCGCGCAAGCTGGGCATCCTGCGCCAGGACCACTTCCGCTACGAGGAGAACCGCGTCCTCGACGTCGTCCTGATGGGCAACAAGCCCCTGTGGGACGCCATGTCGGAGAAGAACCAGCTCCTGGCCAAGTCCGACATCACCGAAGAGGACGGCAACCGGCTGGGTGAGCTGGAGGGCGTCATCGCGGAGGAGGATGGCTACTCGGCGGAGAGCGACGCGGCCACGCTGCTGGCGGGCCTGGGCATCGAGGAGTCGTTCCACGAGGGCCAGATGCGCCAGCTGACGGGCGGCCTCAAGCTGCGCGTGCTGCTCGCCCAGGCGCTGTTCGGCAAGCCCGAGGGGCTGCTGCTCGACGAGCCCACGAACAACCTCGACATCGACTCCATCCGCTGGCTGGAGAACTTCCTGCACGAGTACGAGGGCGTGCTCATCACCATCAGCCACGACCGGCACTTCCTCAACTCCATCTGCACGCACATCGCGGACATCGATTACGAGGCCATCATCCAGTACAACGGTGGCTACGACGACATGGTGCGGCAGAAGGCCCAGCTGCGCACCCGCGTGGAGTCCGAGACGGCGGAGAAGAAGAAGAAGATCGCCCAGCTGCAGGACTTCGTCGCGCGATTCCACGCCGGCACCCGCGCCTCCCAGGTGCAGAGCCGCATCAAGCAGATCGAGAAGCTCAAGACCGATGACCTGAAGCGCTCCAACATCGCGCGCCCGTTCATCCGCTTCGACCAGAAGGTCGTCAGCGGCAAGCAGACGCTCATGGTGGAGGGCATCAGCAAGTCCTTCGACGGCCAGGCCGTCATCCGGCCCTTCAACGCGCTGGTGTGCAAGGGCGAGAAGGTCTGCGTCATCGGCCGCAACGGCGTGGGCAAGTCCACCCTGGTGCGCATGCTCGCCGGCCAGTTGGAACCGGACACGGGCAAGATCGGCTGGGGCCACCAGGCCTCCGTGGGCTACCTGCCGCAGGACCACCACGGCGTCGTGCGCAAGGGCACCACCTGCTTCGGCTGGCTGCGGGACCTGCACGACAAGCTCACCAACGAGGAGATCTCCGGCGTGCTGGGCCGCATGCTCTTCTCCGGCGAGGAGCGCATGAAGAACACGGACACCCTCTCCGGTGGTGAGACGGTGCGCCTGTTGCTCTCCAAGCTGATGATCATGCAGGACAACGTCCTGGTGCTCGACGAGCCCACCAACCACCTGGACCTGGAGTCCATCTCCGCGCTCGCCGAGGGCCTGCAGAAGTACGAGGGCACCGTCATCGTCGTGACGCACGACCAGGAGCTCATCTCCGAGGTGGCCACGCGCATCTGGTCGCTCCAGGCCGGCCAGGAGGTGCTCGACTTCAACGGCCCCTACTCGGAGTTCCGCGAGAAGC
The DNA here is from genome assembly GCF_059738865.1 of Myxococcus sp. MH1. NCBI lineage: Bacteria > Pseudomonadati > Myxococcota > Myxococcia > Myxococcales > Myxococcaceae > Myxococcus > Myxococcus sp. MH1. The sequence goes on from NZ_AP026947.1 coordinate 7,043,823, forward strand.
ACGCGGACGTCACGGCCCACCGCCGCTGACGCACCGCTTCTTCGAGTCGAAGCGCCGGGGCCCTCACACCCCGGCGCTTGGCCCGCCCCGCGGAGGCTTGATAGAGGCCCGGCCATGGCTGAAGGCCCTTCCCCCGCACCGCAGGCCGCGCTCCTCGCGATGGAGGAGCACCGCACCGCGCTCACCGGACACTGCTACCGGATGCTCGGCTCCATCGCCGAGGCCGAGGACGCCGTCCAGGAGACCTTCGTGCGCGCGCTCGGCCACCTGGAGCACTTCGAGGGGCGCTCCAGCGCGCGCACGTGGCTGTACCGCATCGCCACCCACCGCTGCATCGACGTGCTCCAGGAGCGCGCCCACCGCGTGCGGCCCATGGAGCTGGGGCCGCCGGGCCCGCTGGACGCGCCCCTGGGCGAGCGCCCCGGGGAGGAGTGGCTGGAGCCCGTGCCAGACGCGCTCGTGGTGCCGAGCCACGCCACGCCCGCGGAGCTGGTGATGATGCGCCAGAGCATCCGGCTGGCCTTCGTCGCCGCGCTCCAGCACCTGCCGCCCCGGCAGCGCGCGGCGCTGCTGCTCACGGAGGTGCTGGACTGGTCCGCCGCCGAGGTCGCCGACGCGCTGGAGCTGACGGTGCCCGCCGTCAACAGCGCGCTGCAGCGGGCCCGCGCCACGCTGGCCACCAAGGACGTGAGCACGCCCAGGGCGCCGCTGTCGGAGAACCAGGCCTCGCTGGTGGACCGGTACGTGGACGCGTTCGAGCGCTACGACATGGCCGCGCTCACCGCCCTGCTCCACCAGGAGGTCAACATGTCCATGCCTCCGCTCGCGCTCTGGGTGCGCGGCCCGGAGCAGGTGGCCCTGTGGATGGAGGGACGGGGCGCGGCGTGCCGGGGCTCGCGGCTGGTGCCTGTGTCCGCCAACGGGGCCCCCGCGTTCGGCCAGTACAAGCCGGGCGGCCCGGACGGGACGCTCACCCCGTGGGCGCTCAACGTGCTCGAAATCGAGGGGGAGCGCATCGTCGGGCTCAACTACTTCCTCGACGCGAAGACGCTCTTCCCGCGCTTCGGGCTGCCCCCCTTCCTGCCGGCGCGCTGAGGGCCCGGGCCTTTTTCTGGGGGGCACCGATGATTCCGGGCCCCCTTGTCCGTCCATGCCAGGGAACCCACCCGAGGTGGAGGCATCCATGGCCATGACCGGCTCGCGCAAGCTCTTCGTCAACCTGCCCGTGAAGGACCTGAAGCGCACGAATGCGTTCTTCACGAAGCTGGGCTTCACGTTCGATGCCCGCTTCTGTGATGACCACGCGACGTGCATGGTGGTCAGCGAAGAGGCCTTCGTGATGCTGCTCACGGAGGCGCGCTTCCAGGACTTCAGCAAGAAGGCCCTGTGCGACACGCGCACGACGGCCGAGGGCATCTTCGCGCTGTCGGCCTCCAGCCGCGAGGACGTGGACCGGATGGTGAGGACGGCGGTGGCGTCCGGCGGCTCGACGGCGGGGGAGCCCCAGGACCACGGCTTCATGTACGGCTGGAGCTTCTTCGACCCGGATGGCCATCACTGGGAGGTCATCCACATGGACCTGAGCGCGCTGCCGCACTGAGGCTCAGCCGGACTGCCCGAGGGAGGGATTGAGCGCGCGGAAGCGGGCCTCCAGCTCCTCGGACATCTGGGCGACGGTGGTGCCCTCCAGGCTCTTCTTCAGCGCGGCCTCCGCGCGGCCGAAGACGCCTTCCAGGTACTCGGCCACGCACGGGCCGATGGTGCAGTCCGGCGCGGGGCCCACGGGGTGACGGCCGAAGAGCTCGCCCTCCTCCACCGACTCGTAGATGTCGCGGAGGGTGATGGCTTCGGGGCTGCGGGCCAGCGTCACGCCGCCCCGCGCGCCGCGCTTCGTCTCGATGAGCCCCGAGCGCGCCAGGTCGCCCAGGAGCCGCCGCACCACGACGGGGTTCGTCTGGATGCTGCGCGCCATGACCTCGGACGTGAGCGGACCCTCCGCCTTCGCCGAGCACTTCGCGAGCATCGCGACGATGTGCGCCGCCATGGTGAATCGGCTGTTCACTCACCCTCCGGGCTGGGATGCAGACACCTCCAGGTTACCTATCGTCCGCCCTGGCGGCGTGCAACCCGGCAAACCCCGGCCCTGGGGCGTCCGCCCGCTTCCGGACGGGCCTCAGCGAGACGTCTTGCGCAGGAAGAAGACGCCCAGCCCCAGGCCGGCGGCCCACTTGGCGGCGGCGGCCAGGGGCGTCTGCCCGAGCTTCGGGGGCGTGTTGGTGACGGGCTGGCCCGTGGCCGGGTCCAGTTGGGGTCGGAAGTCGCGCGAGCCGGGCAGGCCCGCGCCGCCCTCCTCCAGCTCCGTCTTGGTGGCCGTCAGGGCCTTGCCCTGGCCCGGCACGCGCTGGCCCGGCGCCTTCCCCTCCGGAGAGCGCTGCTCGAGGATGGCGTTGATCTCGGCGCCCAACAGGACCACCTGCGAGGACAGCCACATCCACAGGAGGAGCACGATGACGCCGCCGATGGCGCCGTAGTTCACGTCGTACTTGCCGAAGTTGGCCACGTACTTGGAGAAGGCCCAGGACGCGGCCACCCAGATGAGCACGCCCACGACGGAGCCCGGGGTGATGAACCGGAACTTCTGCTTCGCGTTGGGCAGGACGTAATAGAGCACCGCCCACAGGAACATCATCAGCAGGCCCGCCACCGGGAGGCGCAGCCACAGCGCCACGGTGGACACGGGCCCGGGCAGCTTGCTCGCCAGCGCGGGCGTGGCCACCGCCGCCAGCGCCGCGACGATGGCGACCACCGCGGCGATCAGCGTCGTGGAGACAGCGATGAGCCGCAGCTTCCACACCGGCCGCGTCTCCTCGACGCCGTAGGCGGTGTTGAGCGCGTTGATCAACGCGACGATGCCACCGGACGCCGCCCAGATGGCGCCCACGCCGCCTACCGTGAGCAGGCCCACGGGGTTGCTGCTGGCGAGCGACTCGATGCGCTGGCTCAGGATGGCGGTGACCTCCTTGGGAGCCACCTTGCCCAGCTCCTGGATGAGCACCTGCGCCTGGTTGGGGTCGATGATGACGCCCGCGAGTGACACCAGGAACAGCAGGAACGGGAACAGCGCGAGGATGGCGCGGAACGTCAACGCTCCCGCGACGTCGCCCACGTCATCGCGTTTCCATTCGTCCTTGAGGAGCTTGAAGAACTCCAGCCATCCCATGCCCTTGCCCGGCAAGACCATCGCGCAGTCCTCATCCCATGGAAGTCCCAGGGGATATTGGCCATGCGCGCCCTCGGTGGCGCCCCTGCCCGGAAGGACAGCCTCCTCGCCCGCTCCCCCAGGGAGGACGCCCGAGGGCAGGCATCCAGGGGAGCGCTCGCGAAGGAGGGCGCCTGGCTCAGCCCGCGGAGCGCTGTGCCGCGTCGCCGCTGGAGAGGCGGGCGTGGGCCTGGGCGAGCAGCTCGTAGGAGCGCAGCCGCGCGGTGTGGTCGAAGATCTGCGAGGTGACCATCAGCTCGTCGGGCTGGACCTCCGCGATGAAGGAGCGCAGCCCCTCCTCGACCTGCTGTGGGTTGCCGACGATGGAGCAGGCGAGCATGGACTCCACCTCCGCCAGCTCGTACTCGGTGATGCGTCCGTCCATGCTGTCCACCGGAGGCGGCAGCTGGCCGGGGCGTCCGCGGCGCAGGTTGATGAAGGCCTGCAGGAGTGACGTGAACAGCTTCTGGGCCTCCGGCTCCGTGTCGGCGGCGAAGACGTTGAGGCCGACCATGGCGTAGGGCTTGTCGAGCGCCGCGGAGGGGCGGAAGTTGGCGCGGTACACGCGCAGGGCGGACAAGAGCTGCTGGGGCGCGAAGTGCGAGGCGAACGCGTACGGCAGGCCCATGACGGCGGCGAGCTGAGCGCCGAAGAGGCTGGAGCCGAGGATCCACAGGGGCACCTTGAGCCCCATGCCCGGCACGGCGCGCACGGCCTGTTGGGGTTCGGGGTCCTGGAAGTAGGCCTGGAGTTCGGCGACGTCCTGGGGGAACGCGTCGGAGGTGTCCACGCGGCTGCGGCGCAGGGCGGAGGCGGTGCGTTGGTCGGTGCCGGGGGCGCGGCCCAGGCCCAGGTCGATGCGACCGGGGTACAGGGTTTCGAGCGTGCCGAACTGCTCGGCGATGACGAGGGGCGAGTGGTTGGGCAGCATGATGCCGCCGGCGCCCACGCGGATGCTCGAGGTGCCCTGCGCGACATGGCCGATGACGACGGCGGTGGCCGCGCTGGCGATGCCGGTCATGTTGTGGTGCTCGGCCAGCCAGAAGCGCCGGTAGCCCCAGCGCTCCGCGTGCCGGGCCAGGTCCAGCGTGGAGCGCAGGGCGTCCGCCGCGTCGCTGCCCTGGCGGATGGGGGAGAGGTCGAGAACGGAGAAGGGAATCATCGGAGGACCTCAGGGCGCGCACGCGCAACGAGGGACGGGCCCGTCCCTTCCCGGGCGGCGCCATCCCCGGAAAGCCCTTGCGTTAACGCAGGGCGCGCTCCCGTGCACGGGAAACGCAGGAGGGCTCGGACGCCCCCCTCGTCACCGCGTCGTCGGGGGCGACTCGAAGCGGTGGGGGGCGAAGAGCCCGGCCCGCTCGTGGTTGCGCACCCAGGGCCGCTCGCCCTTGTCCAGGGACACCGTCTCCTTCAACAGCCCCTGCTCGTACTCGTAATGCTGCTGAATGCGGTAGGTGTCGAAGGGCGCGAAGGAGCTCAGCTCCGGGTGGAACACCAGCTTCGCCTCCCGGAACGCGCGGTCGGTCGTCCCCTCGCCCGGGCCCAGCGTGGAGACCAGCTTCAGCGCCACGCTCCCCGAGGACTCCACCGCCCCCAGGTCGACCCGGAAGAACATCGTCTGCTCCCGCGGACCCGCGCTCCCGTCATAGTCCGGGTGCCGCCGACGCAGGTGCTTCACCGACTCCCAGTGGTTCCCGAAGCGACGCTGCTCCACCGTGAACTCGTAGTCGAACGCCGGCACCCTCTTCCACGCCCCCTCCTCGAAGCGCTCCGCCTGCGCCTCGCCCACCCACAACAACGTGACCTCCGGCTCCGGCCCCTTCTCCGCGCGCAAGGGCAACGCGCCCGGAACGGTGCTGGCGCAAGCAAAGGTGAACAGCAACCACGCGACGACGACCCAACGCTTCATGGGAGGCAACCTCCTCGGACTCGATGGCGCGACATGCGCGAGCCCCACCATGCGTCCGTCCTCCCCCATCAACAATGCGAGGAAACGCAACCCATCGTTGTAGAATCCGCAACGATGAACCTCAACCACCTGACCGTCTTCCTCGCGGTGGCGCAGACGCGCGGCTACACCCAGGCCGCGAAGCGGCTCGGCGTGGACAAGGGGCACGTGAGCCGGGTGGTCCGCGCGCTCGAGGCCGAGCTGGGCGTGGTCCTGCTCACCCGGACCACCCGCGCGGTGGCGCTGACCGTCGCCGGAGAGCAGCTCCTCTCGCGCATCGCCGAGCCCCTCGCCGCGCTCGAATCCGCCACGACCTCGCTGGAGGACCGGCCCGTGACCCCCTCGGGGCTGGTGACGGTGACGACGACGCCGGACCTGGGCCGCACCGTGGTGGCTCCCCTGGTCGCCGCCTTCCGCGCGCGCTACCCGCTGGTCCGGGTGAGGCTCATCCTGGAGTCCTCCGTGGTGGCGCTCGCGGCGACGCGCTCGGACCTGGCCCTGCGGGTGGGCGCGCTGCGCCCCGGGCCGTACAAGGCACGCAAGCTGGGCACCCTGGAGGCGGGCTTCTTCGCCTCGCCCCGCTACCTGGCCTCACGCGGGAGCATGAAGTCCGAGAGCGAGCTGGCCCGGCATGACGGCCTGTGGCCCTCCACCCAACCGGGGCGCAAGAGCTTCGCCGCGAAGAAGGACTCGCCTCCCCCAGCCGTCGAGTGCGAGGACTTCGGCGCCCTGTTGGAGCTGGCCCGGAACGCGGGCGGCGTGGCGCTGTTGCCCACGTTCCTCGCCGCGCGGGACGTGGCGCAGGGAACGCTCGTTCGGGTGCTGTCGGACCTCACCTTCCCCGGCACCCCACTCTCCCTCGTCACCCTCCCCGAGCGCCCCCTCGCGCCCCGCGTGGTCGCGATGCGAGACTTCCTCATCGAGCACGTTCCGACGGCGCTCACGATGAAGCCCCATTGAGCCTTCGAGCCCCATGTCCGACGAGATCACCCAACAACAGATGGTGGAGCAGCTCCGCGCGCTCGGCGTGCGCGAGGCGGGCGTGCTCCTGGTCCACACGTCCTTCCGGGCCGTGCGCCCCGTGGAAGGCGGTCCGCTCGGACTGGTGGCCGCCCTGCGCGCGGCCCTCGGACCTCGCGGGACGTTGGTGATGCCGACGATGACCGATGGCGAGTCCGTCTTCGACCCGCGCTCCACGCCCACCACGGACATGGGCATCACCGCGGAGCTGTTCTGGCGCCAGCCGGGCGTGGTGCGCAGCACGCATCCGGGCGGCTCGTTCGCCGCGGCGGGTCCCCACGCGGTGGAGATCTGCCGTCCCCAGCCCCTGTCTCCGCCGCACGGCCCCGACAGCCCCGTGGGTCAGGTGCACGCGCTGGGTGGACAGGTCCTGCTCCTCGGCGTGACGCACAGCGAGGACACCACGCTGCACCTCGCCGAGTCGCTCGCGGGTGTGCCCTACTCCATCTCCCATCCCTGCGTCGTCGAGGTCGACGGTGTCGCGAGCACGGTGGACATCGCCGAGACGGACCACTGCTGCATCGGCTTCCGACGCGCCGACGCGTGGCTCCTCGCTCGGGGACTGCAACGTGAGGGCAAGGTGGGCCACGCCGACGCGCGACTGGCGGACGCGCGGGACATCGTCGCCGTCGCGCTGGAGCAGCTCGCCTCGGACCCGCTCGTCTTCCTCTGCGGGCCAGACGCCGGCTGCGAGGAGTGCACGCTCGCCCGTGACAGCGTCTCGCGCTGAGTGCCCCGCACCCGGAAGCACGGCGCCCGACGCTCGCGCGCCCGAGTGAGCACAGGCGATCACCCCGGGTGTCGCCGAAGCGACAGGCACCAACTCCCACGCGGAATGCACGTGCCACGCGCGCCCGAGTGACCTCAATAGCTGCGCGCTTCGAAGCGCGTCAGCATTGGGGGAACAAGGATGAAGAAGAATCGTGGGAAGGTCGGCTGGGTGTTCCTGGCCACCAGTCTTGCCATGGCGCAGGGGGCCTGCTCGAAGAGCAAGGACAGCGGCCCGAACATCAACCAGAACCAGACGAAGGACGGCCCCGCGGACCAGGGCCCGGACCTGCCGCGCCTGACGGGCGGCGACAGCACCCGGGGCCAGCAGGTGTTCCGCTTCGAGACCTTCGGCAACGAGGGCTTCTGGACGGACGCGGTGCGCCTGCCCGCGGGCATCGTCGCCGCGCGGCTCACCCCGGTGCAGGCACTGCAGGCGGGCCTCAGCGTCAACGTGGACGCGCTCGATGACGCCACCAAGGCCGCCGTCGCGGCGGAGCTGGCCTCACAGGGCACCAGCGGTCCGCTGCTCAATGACCCGGCCACCACCGTGGCGCTCATCAACGCCAACGCGGTGATTGGCGTCGTGGTCAAGGACACCAACGGGGACGGCAAGCTGGACGTCGCCAGCGGCGACAAGGTGGGCGTGTCCTGCGCGCTGTGCCACGCCATCACGGATGGCTCGGTGGTGAAGTCGCCGAACAACCTGGGCGGCGGCTCCGTCGGCAAGCAGATCGACGGCCCCACGCCGCACAACCTCAACGTGGGCGGCATCTTCGCGGTGGCGGCCAACACGCGCGCGCTCTACCCGCTGCTCCAGGTGAAGCTGACCGCCAACGGCGACAGGTCCATCGGCCGCGCACCCTCGGAGCAGGGCCTCACGGAGAAGTCCACGGAGGCGGAGGTCGACGCCTTCGTCAGCAACCCGGCCTTCTACCCGCTGGGCTCGTTCGACGACGCGCCGGACGGCACGGGCGCGCAGCAGCACATCGCGTCGTTCTTCCGCACGGACCTGGCCGCGCCCTGGGGCACGCCCGGCGACATCGCGCGGCTCGAGAACTTCAACAACCTCGTCTACACCGTGCTGCTGGACCTCACGAGCCTGGTGACGCCCGGGGGGCGCACCTTCCTCCAGGCCCTGGGCGGCAAGGCCGCGGGCACCGAGCTGGCGGACGACTACCTGGCCATCCTCAAGGAGACGCAGGTGGTGGGCAAGGGAGGCGTGGTCGGCGAGGGCTTCCCGTACATCACCGCGACGGCCGTCCCCGCCGACCAGGTCGGCACCGAGGCCGCGCCCGTGGGCCTGCGCGTGGACGAGAGCGCGCTGAGGGACCTCAACGCGTACACCGACAGCCTCCAGGCGCCCGCGCCGGTCGCCTTCGACGCCACCCGCGCCGCGCGTGGGCGCGAGCAGTTCACCGCGCGCTGCACCAACTGCCACAACGTGGACCAGAGCAAGCGCGTCCCGTCCTTCATCGTGCCGATGAAGAGCATCTACCCGGGCTACAACCCGACGGTGCTCGCCGAGCGCCCCGTGGAGCCCGGCATCCGGACCATCGCCTTCGCGCCCATCCAGGACGACCCGACCACCATCTTCGACGACAAGACGGTCATCGTGGAGGCCAGCCGCCGCGGTGAGCCGCGTGGCTCCGCCCTGCCCCTGCTGTTGGACCTGGGGCGCAAGGACCGCTTCCTCCACGACAGCGAGGTGGCCGGGCTGGACTCGCTGCTGGACCCCGCGCGCGGCGACAAGGCACCCCACCCCGTCTACGTGCAGGACGCCACGCAGCGGGGTGATTTGGTGGAGTTCCTCAAGAGCCTGTAGCCGCGAGTCCAGCGGGCGTCAGTCGTCTTCCACGTCCCGCTTCAGCTTCGACAGGAGGCCCACCGCCTCCCGTGCATAGGGGGAGATCCACCGCTCGTGGATCTCCTGGAAGGGCGTGACGTCGAGGTAGTTCCAGCGCGTGCGCCCTTCCTTCACCGCGATGACCAGGCCCGCGCGCTCCAGCACCTTCAGGTGCTGCATCACCGTGCACCGGTCCAGCGAGCCCTCGAACCGCTCGCACAGGTCTCCCGTCGTCCGCGGCGCCTCCTTCAACAAGTCCAGCATCGCCCGCCTCCGCGAGTCCGCCAGCGCCTTGAAGATGAGGTCATCCCGCTCCGCCCTCGACATGTTATAGTTCTATAACATATTGTCCGGCCGAAACCCAGCGAGAGGAGCAACGAGATGGAGCCCAGGTTCCAGGTGCAGCTGAAGGTCCAGAAGCCGGTGGCGCAGGTGTTCGACGCGGTGGTGGACCCGCGCAAGCTCAGCGGCTACTTCGTCCAGACCGCGAGCGCGCCGCTGGTGGCGGGCACGACGGTGAAGTGGAGCTTCGCGGAGGTACCGGGCGAGCACGACGTCGTCGTCCGCGAGGTGGAGAAGGACGCCCGGCTCGTCTTCGAGTGGGAGGCGGGCCCGGGCGGCTATCAGATTCGGGTGGAGATGCGCTTCACGCCCATCGATGCCGGCAACACCATGGTCCAGATTCGCGAGTCCGGCTGGAAGGACACCCCGGCGGACGTCCAGGCGTCCTACGGCAACTGCGGCGGCTGGATGCACATGATGTCGTGCCTCAAGGCCTACCTCGAGTACGGCATCAACCTGCGCGCGGGCGGAGCGATGTGAGCGGGCCCGTCGCCCGCCCACCCGTCAAGGCGACGACTACAGCGAAGGCAGCACCTGCGCGTCCTTCAGCCGGGGGGCGCGCAGGTCCTTCGGGGACATGAGCGGCTCCGTCACCGGCCAGGGGATGGCGAGGTCCGGGTCGTCCCACGCGATGCAGCGCTCGACCTCCGGCGCGTACAGCGTGGTGCACTTGTAATGGAAGTCCGCGGTGGCGCTCGTCACGCAGAAGCCGTGCGCGAAGCCCGGCGGAATCCAGAGCTGCCGGCGGTTCTCCGCGGACAGCTCCACGCCCACCCACCGGCCGAACGTCGGCGAGCCGCGCCGCACGTCCACGGCCACGTCGAACACGCTGCCGGCGAGCACCTGCACCAGCTTCCCCTGCCCCTGCGGCTCCTGGAAGTGCAGACCGCGCAGGGTGCCCTTCGCCGAGCGTGAGTAGTTGTCCTGCACGAAGGGCCCGGGGATGCCGGCGTCCGCGTAGCGCTTCGCGTGGAACAGCTCCATGAAGAAGCCCCGGTCGTCACCGAAGACCTTGGGCTCGAGCAGCAGCAGCTCCGGAATCTCCTGGGGGATGACCTTCACGACACCGCCCCCCGGTTCTCCGCGACGGCCAGCAGGTACTCGCCGTACTCGTTCTTGCGCATCGGCTCGGCGAGCGCCACCAGCTGTTTCGCGTCGATGTAGCCCATCCGGTACGCAATCTCCTCGGGACACGACACCTTGAGGCCCTGCCGCCGCTCGATGACCTCGATGAAGTTGGAGGCCTCCATCAGCGAGCTGTGCGTGCCCGTGTCCAGCCACGCATAGCCGCGCCCCATCAGCTCCACGTCGAGCTGGCCCCGGCGCAGGTACTCGATGTTGACGTCGGTGATCTCCAGCTCGCCGCGCGGGCTCGGCTTGAGCTGCGCGGCGATGTCGAGCACCTGGTTGTCGTAGAAGTACAGCCCGGTGACGGCGTAGCTGGACTTGGGCTTCGCCGGCTTCTCCTCCAGGCTCACCGCGCGGTTCTTCGCGTCCAGCTCGACGACGCCGTAGCGCTGCGGGTCCTTCACGTAATAGCCGAACACGGTGGCGCCGGAGGACGTGCGGCGCGCGGCGTCGCGCACCAGGTTGCTGAGCCCGTGGCCGTAGAAGATGTTGTCGCCCAGGATGAGCGACACCGGGTCCTTGCCCACGAAGTCGCGGCCGATGATGAACGCCTGGGCCAGGCCCTCGGGCCGGGGCTGCTCGGCGTACTCGAAGCGCATGCCCCACTGCGAGCCATCCCCCAACAGCTCCCGGAAGCGCGGCAGGTCCTGCGGCGTGGAGATGATGAGCACGTCGCGGATGCCCGCCAGCATCAGCGTGCTGAGCGGGTAGTAGATCATCGGCTTGTCGTGCACCGGGAGCAGCTGCTTGCTGACCACGCGGGTCAGCGGATACAGCCGGGTGCCCGAGCCGCCGGCGAGGATGATGCCCTTCATGTCCACCTCTCCACGTCAGTGCCCCCGCGCGGCCTTCCACGTGGCGTGGAAGCGCGCGAGCGACTCGGCCAGCTCCAGGGGCTTCGCCTCGAGCTGGGTGCGAACCTTGTCCGTCCTCAGTCCCCCCTTCAGCGGACGGGGGCTGGGCAGCTTCAGCTCCGCCATGCGCGTGGGGACGATGAGCTTCGGGTCGAACCCGAACACCTCGCACAGCGCCCGGCCGTAGGCCACCCGGTCCACCACGGCGGCGCCGCAGGTGTTCCAGACGCCGCCGAGCTTGCGCTCTCCCAGCTCCACCAGCATGGCCGCCACGCTGTCCGCGAGGCTGGGCGAGACGACCTGGTCCTCGAAGAGCTTCGCGGGCTGGCCCTTCTCCAGATTCGTCACCAGCCACGCGCCGAAGTTGAGCCGCCCCTCCACCGGAGGCCAGCCGTACACCACCGCCGTGCGGGCGATGGCGCAGCCGGGCGCGAGCACCCGCGCCGCCTGCTCACCCATGTGCTTGGTCACCGCGTAGACGCCGCGCGGGTTGGGCACGGCGTCCTCGTCATACGGGCCCGCCTCGCCGTCGAAGACGTAGTCGGTGGACACGTGCACCAGGTGCGCCCCGGCCTTGCGAGCGCCCCGCGCGACGAACTCGGTGGCGCGCACGTTGCCCGCGTAGGCGGCCTCCGGGTCCTTCTCGCAGGCGTCCACCTCCGTCATGGAGGCGCAGTGGATGACGACCTCGGGCGCCGCGGCCTCCAGCGCCGAGGCCACCTCCGCCTCGCGCGTCAGGTCCACCGCCGCGTAGCCATACGCGCCGCCGGTGCGACGGGGACCTCGCCCCAGGCCCACCACGGTGTGGCCGCGCTGCTCCAACTGCAGACAGGCGCGGCTGCCCACCAGTCCATTCGAGCCCGTGACGAGCACGCGCATGTCACGCCCTCCCCTGGAGGCGGTGCTGGTACTGCGTCTCGAAGTACTGGCGATACGCGCCGCTCATCACGCGGCCCCACCACGCCGGGTGGTCCACGTACCAGCGCACCGTCTGGGCCAGGCCCTCCTCGAAGGTGTGCGCGGGCGTCCAGCCCAGCTCCGCGCGAATCTTCGACGGGTCGATGGCGTATCTCCGGTCATGTCCCGGCCGGTCCTTGACGTACTGGATGAGCGACTCGGGCTTGCCCACGAGGCCGAGGATGGCCTTCACGATGTCGATGTTGCGCCGCTCCGCGCCGCCGCCGATGTTGTAGACCTCGCCCGCGCGGCCCTTCTCCAGCGCGAGCAGCAGCGCCCGGCAGTGGTCCTCCACGTGGAGCCAGTCGCGCACGTTGGCGCCGTCGCCGTACACCGGCAGGGGCTTGTCGTGCAGCGCGTTGACCACCATGAGCGGGATGAGCTTCTCGGGGAACTGGTAGCGGCCGTAGTTGTTCGAGCAGCGCGTCACCACCACGTCCATCTTGAACGTGTGGTGGTAGGCGAGCGCCACCAGGTCCGAGCTCGTCTTGCTGGCCGAGTACGGGCTGGAGGGGTTGAGCGGCGAGGACTCGGTGAAGGCGCCCGTGGGGCCGAGCGAGCCGTAGACCTCGTCGGTGGACACCATGACGAAGCGCTGGATGCCGCGCGCGCGGCTGGCCTCGAGCAGCCGCTGGGTGCCCAGCACGTTGGTGGTGACGAAGACCTCGGGGCCGAGGATGGAGCGGTCCACGTGGCTCTCGGCCGCCAGGTGCAGCACGGCGTCGATGGCGTGCACGGACATCAGGTGCTCCACCAGCTCGCGGTTGCCGATGTCGCCGCGGACGAAGACGTGGCGGGGGTCGCCCTCCAGGTCGGAGAGGTTCTCCAGGTTGCCCGCGTACGTCAGCTGGTCGAGATTGAGCACCGTCCAGTCGGGTCGCTCGCGTCGCAGGTACCGCACGAGGTTGGAGCCGATGAAGCCACACCCTCCTGTCACCATTACGTTCATGTGCCGCGGGCCTCGGGTGCTCAGAGAGGGTGCCTGCGTATCGGAGAGGTTCTTGACGGTCAAGGCGCCAGGGGCCTCGGGCTTGTGTGCTCCCCCTCGCGGCGCTAAGGGAGCCTCCGCGTGAGTGAATCCAGACGCAGCCCCCCGACGACGGGTCTCCCGGCGGTCCACCAGCTCCTGCCCCGGCTCGCCTGGGGCGACGCGGTGGGCAACCAGGTGCGCTACCTCCAGGACCTGCTGCGTCGCTGGGGCCACGCGTCGGACATCTACGCCGAGGACTGGGACGACGCCTGCAAGGACCAGGTCCGCCACGCGCGCGAGTACGCGAAAGACGCCCGCCCGGACTCCCTCCTGCTGGTGCACCACAGCTTCCAGTCACGGCTGGTGCCGCTCATCGTCCGGGCGCCTGGTCGCAAGGTGCTCGTGTACCACAACGTGACGCCCGCCCGGCTGTTCGAGGGGTTCGAGCGGAAGGTGGCCGCCGCGTGCGACGCGGCCCGGGAGGAGCTGCTGGAGCTGCGGCCGCACATCGAGCGGGCGTTCGGCTACTCGCGCTTCAGCGCGGAGGAGCTGGTGGCCGCGGGCTACGGCTCCGTGGCGACGCTGCCCTTCGCCATCGACTGGAGTGCGTTCGACACGGCCCCGGACCCGGCGCTGCTCGCGGAGCTGGGTGATGGGTGCGCGAACGTCCTCTTCGTGGGACGCGCGGTGCCGAGCAAGAAGGTGGATGACGTGCTGCGCGTCTTCACCGCGTACCAGCGGCTGTACCAACCGAGGAGCCGGCTGGTGGTCGCGGGGTATCTGCATCGGGACGGGGCCTATGGTGCGTATCTGCACGGGCTCAAGGAGGTGCTTGGCGCGGAGCGGGTGCTGTTCCTGGGGCGCGTGAGTCCGGCGCAGCTCTCCGCGTGCTTCAGGACGGCGTCCGCGTACCTGTCGATGAGCCGGCACGAGGGCTTCGGTGTGCCCTTGTTGGAGGCGATGTACCGCGACGTGCCCGTGGTGGCGTATGGGGCCGCGGCGGTTCCGGAGACGATGGGTGGCGCGGGGCTGGCCACACTGACGGATGCGCCGGAAGAGGTGGCGCAGTTGCTCGCCGTGCTGGACCGAAACCCCGCCCTGCGCGCGGAGGTGCTCCAGGGACAGCGCGCCCGGCTGGCGTCGCTCTCGCAGGAGAGCGTGGCCGAGCAGGTGCGCCAGGCGTTCGAGGCGCTGCTCACGGCGCGCCCGGGCGGGCCCGCGCTGGGACACGAGAAGGCTGCTGTCGACGTGGTGTGTCCCGCGTTCACCGTGCGCCCCGAGGACGCCTCGTCGCGACTGGCGCGGCGACTGGTGGAGCGGTTGCCCGGAGCACGGGTGCTGGCGTTGCGGCCTCGGGGACAGGAGGCGTCCACCACGCTGGGGCCCGAGGACGTGGAGGGGGTGCCCGTGTGGCACTTCACGCCGGACCAGCCGGTGAGCCCGGGCCCTGATGCGCTGCCTGGGTCCTCGTCGCTGGAGACCGCGGCGCGCGTGTCCGCGGCGCCGGTGGTGCTGTTGGGAGTGGAGACGTTGGTGGCGCAGGCGCTCCTGCCGCACGTGGGAGCCAGGGCCTGTGGCACGCATGTTCCGTCGGCGCCGTCGACGGTGTTGGAGCCCGCGCGTCGTCAGTTGGGAGCGCGGCTGGTCGCCATGGAGCCTGCGCATCCGGAGCAGGCCGTGACGGCGTTGGTAGAGGCACTTTCTTCTGCCCGAGGTGGCTCGAATGCGCGCTGAGGACTTGTTGACCCGGGCGCCCTCCGCCGAGACGGTGGCGAGGGAGACCCAGAAGCTTCCGGAGCCCTCGGACGAGGCGAGGGAGTCGCTTCGCCAGGTGCTCGAGGCGTCCGCGAGGCCGGCGGTCACCACGCCCTGGCCCGCGCTGCTCACCGAGGCGCGCGGGAAGATGGACAGTCGCTACGCGGGCCCGGTGACGTCGCACCGCGGCGGCGTGACGGGGCCTGCGCTGGTGCTGGCGAAGCGCGCCTTCCGGCTCGTGTTCCAGCCGTTCATCAACGAGGCGCTGCGCAAGCAGGTGGAGTTCAACGAGTCCATCCTCGATGCGCTGGCGACGATTCACGACGTGCAGCGTGAGCACGCGCGGACCCAGGCCACCTGGCGGCAGGACGTCGAGCGGCGGCTCGCGCGCATCGAGGAGGCCGCGCGCGGAAGCGGCACGCAGGCGCAGTCCGCGTCGGCGCAAGGCAACGCGCGCGAGGTGGCTCAGGACGCGCCTTCGTTCACGTCACCGCAAGGCAGCGACGCGATGGATTCGTCTCGGACGCCGGAGCCCATCGCCAAGGGCACCGGCGCAGCCACGCCACGTCCGTCCGCCGACACTTCGCGACGTCGCCGTTCGGGTAAACGGTAGCCCTTCGCTTCCGAGGTCTTCGTGCGCATCTGCCTGGTCCGCCGAGCGCTGCCTGTCAGCCCCGCCGAGGGCATCGGCCACCATGCCCTGCCGATGAGCCGCGCGCTCGCGGCCTCGGGCCATGAGGTGCATCTGCTCACCGCACCGCATCCGGCCCTCGAACAGACACGGGCGCTGCTGCCCGGCGTCCGCATCCACACCGTACCGTCCGAGCTGACGCCGGGGTTCGCGGGGGCCTTCCCCTTCCCGCCCCTGCGTCACTCGATGGCGGTGTATCTCGCGCTGCGCGAGCTGCACGCGAGCCACCCCTTCGACGTCATCGAGTTCCCCGAGTACGAGGGAGAGGGCTACTTCTCGCTCCGCGCCCGACGCACCCTGGGCCACTTCGCTTCCGCCGTGCTCGCGATTCGGCTGCATGGCCCCACCCACGAAGCCCGTGCGCTCAATCGCGTCGCCACGATGGACATGGACGCGGCCCAGCTGGAGCACCTGGAGGACACGTCCATTCGCGAGGCGGACCTGCTGCTGTCCCCCACTCGCGCCCTGCTCGCGCAGGTGAGCACCCGGCTGAAGCTCGACACACGGGGTGTCGTGGTGCCCCCGCCGTTCGTCGCGCGAAACGACGCCTCCCCGACCCGGCGCACGCAGACGCCTCGGCCACGCGTCGTGTATGCCGGCCGGCTCGAGTATCGCGCGGGCCTCCACCTCCTCATCGAGGCCATGCAGGCGCTCTTCGAGCGAGGCGTGGACGCGGAGCTCCGCCTCATCGGAGACGACACCGAGACCGGCCCCTTCGGGCGCTCCTTGCGTGGCTGGCTGGAGCGGCAGGTCGCTCCCGCGTGGCACGAGCGCATCCACTTCGACTCCGCGCTTCCCGACGCCGAGCTGGCAGCGGCATTCGCCGCGACCACCGTGTGCTGTATCCCAGCGCCCTCGGGGCCAGTTCCGGATGCCTGTCTCGAAGCGATGTCCTCCGGCGTGCTCGTGGTCGGCGACGATGCGAGCGGACTGGCGGACCTCATCGAGGACGGCCGCAGCGGCCTGCTCTTCCGCTCTGGCGACGTGGGACAGCTGGCGGCCACGCTGGAGAAGGCACTCACCCGCCCCGAGCTTCGACAGACGGCACAGCGCGAAGCCCCGCTCCGTGTCGCCGACGTCCACGCCCCCTCGCGAGTCGTGAAGCAGTGGGAGACCGCCGTGGAGGGCGTGGCGCACGTGCGAAACCACGTGCTCCCCCGACCCGCTCGCGAGCGGTCCGACACGCCACGCGTCTCGGTGCTCCTGCCCTACTTCAACATGGGGCGATACCTGCCGGAGACGCTGCGCTCCATCCGCGCGCAGACCTTCACGGATTACGAAATCCTCCTCGTGGACGACGGCTCCACCGACCCGGAGAGCATCGAGCTGCTCGACAGGGTCCAGGCCCCCGACCTGCGCATCATCCGCAAGCAGAACGGAGGACTGAGCTCCGCCCGCAACGCGGGTTTGAAGGCCGCCCGAGGGCACTACATCCTGCCGTTGGACCCGGACGACCTCATCGCCCCGACCTTCCTGGAGAAGTGCCTCACGGTGCTGGAGGGCACGCCGGGGCTCGGCTACGTGACGTCCCTGGTGACCTACTTCGTCGAGGACGCCACCCACGTGACGGGGGGCTGGGCTCCGTGGGGCGTCGAGCGTGACGCGCTCTGGGTCGCCAACGTGGCCTCCACCTGCACCGCGCTGATGCGGCGCAGTCACCTGGAAGAGGTCGGCGGGTACGACGAGTGGCTCACCGGCTTCGAGGACTGGGATGTCTTCTGCTCCCTCGCGGAGCGGGGACTCGGCGGCTCCGTCATCCCGGAGCCCCTGTTCCAGTACCGGCTGAGACAGGACTCGATGACGCGGACGTCGATGGTGGCAGACCGCCCTCCACTGATGGCCTACCTGCGTCAGAAGCACCCACGCCTCGCGCTCCACCCCGAGCGCTCGCTGTGCATCCTCCAGGGCGAGGCCCTCAAACTGGAGTCATTGGCGCTCGCGAGGGCCGCGGAAGCAGCCCCCCATCCCCTGCTCGACAAGGTGGTCGACCGGGTGAACGGGACGCTGAAGCGCCTCGACTTCGTCCACCACGCGCTGCGCGGCGTCGCGACACGCGTGGTGGGGACGGAGGACACCTCGCGCCCGCTGCGTCAGCAGCTCGTGGACCGCCTGCGCGGTCGGCGCTGAAGGACGCCCGGAGGACACCGTGACGTGTCCTCTCCGGGCGCCGCCGGTTCAGCGACGGCTGAGCCCCCACTGGCTGGTGGTGCGAACCACCTGCTTCATGCGGGGATGCACGGCCGGCATCCGCTTGAGGGTTCGGTTGAGCAGGTCCACCAGCGAATAACGGATGGGCCGGACCTCCTCGCCCTCCGGCGTCAATCCGGCCGCGGCGACCTTGAGCATCCGGTGCACCACGGGCACGCGCTTCAATGCCCGGTTGACCTTGTCCACCACGTCGTAGCGCAGGGGCGCCTCGCTCGCCGCCGCCGTCGACACCGCCTCGGTGGTCGCCGCGTGGAGCGCGTGCTCCGGCTGGGCCAGCAACAGGAACATGGCCAGCTGCGTACCCGCGGGCAGCGGCCGGGGAAGGCCCTGGTGGAGCTGGTACAGGAGCTCCAGGTGCCGGTGCCGGTTGACCCCGGTAATCATCGAGCCCTTGCGCCGCCGGTAGTGGAAGTGCAGCGCGTTGGTGACCAGGAACCGGCTGCCGGAGTGGGCCAGCCGCAGGTAGAGGTCCCAGTCCTCGTAGCTCGTCAGCTGCTCGTTGTAGCGGATCCGCTCGAACACCGAGCGGCGCATCAGCGACGTGGCGCACGCCAACCGGTTGGCGACCATTCCAAGGGATGGGCAGTCACCGATGAAGAGCGCGTAGTCGATGAAGCGGCGCTGGGCCCGCGCTTCGTCGGAGTCGAAGTAGCCCGTGGACGGCACCACCACGTCGAACTCGCGGTGACGCTCGAGCGCCTCCACCGCCATGCGGATGAAGGTGGGGCTGATGCAGTCATCCGCGTCCAACGGCAGGATGTAGTCGCCCGTCGCGGCGCGCAGGCCGATGTTGCGCGAGGCCGGCAGCCCTCGATTGACCGGGTTGCGGATGAGCTTCACCCCGCTGTCACCGGCGCGGATGGCCTCCTCGATGTGCGCCAGCACCTCGTGGTCGAACGCCCCCGTGGAGGCGTCATCGACGATGATGACCTCGATCTCCGGATGGTCGCTGTCCGCGATGCTCTCGAGCGTCTCCGGGAGGAAGCGCCCCAGGTTGTGGTTGGTGATGAGCACGCTGACGCGAGGCCGCCGCTCGTCGGGCGGGTTCCCGGGCCGCTCGGGCTTCGGCTGGGGCCGCTCCCAGTACGGCGCGTCCGCCGTCCACTCCACCGGATGGAGCGCACCGGAGCGCCACGCGCGCTCCATGGCATCCACCAGCCCCTCCACCGAGCCATCGAAGGTGTGGCAGTTGACGCCGTCCACGAAGGGGCTGCCCGGGGCGAAGGCCACGCACGCCGCGTTGAGCACCAACGTGGCGCCCGCGCTGGCGGCCTCGTACGCGGTGAGGTTGAGGGACTCGTAGGCGGACGGGATGACGACGATGCCCTGTCGCATCAGCGCGTCCCGGTCCTTGCTGGGACCGGTGAAGACGAACCGCGGACGCAGGTCCTCCGGAATCAGCGCCTGGACCTGGGCCAGGTACGCCGCGCTCGCGACGTGGCAGGCCAGCACCGCCTTGCCGCGGTACTCGGAGCAGCGGCGCATGAAGGCGGCGGCTCCGCGCACGAAGACGTCCGCGCGCTTGATGCTCTGCACCTTGGTCACGAACAGCAGGTCCGGCTCACCCTCGCCTCGCAGCGGCACCAGCTCCCGCTTCGGCGCGACGGGCGGAAACTCCCGGATGACCTTGTCCAGCCAGCCACGCGCGAAGCCGTAGTGTGAGCAGTTGAGCTCGGCGACGCCGGGGATGTGCGCGACGATGAGGTCCGCGTCCAGCAGCGCCTTGCGCTCCAGCTCGTACTGGCCCAGGTGCTCGCGCCCCGGCAGCTGACGCTCGAAGGGCGCCAGCATCCCGGCCGTCGAGTGCAGCCGCACCACCATCCGCGCGCCCACGAGGCCACAGCCGAGCAGCTTCTCCTGGATGGCGCAGAAGCCCCAGCCCCGGTAGTCCGGGAACTCGATGACCTCGAAGTCGACGCCCTCGGACTCCAGCCGGCGCAGCTCGAGCAGCAGCTCCATCGACTGGGCATGACTGGAGGTGTCGGTGAAGGCCCCCGGAGGCGGATAGACGCCGCCCTCGTCGATGCTCGTCTCCCAGTCGGCGCGCGGCGCGGCGCGGTGCGCTCGCACGCGGCCCTGGAAGTGCTCCTCCACCTCGCGTGGGTCCAACGTCGCGTTCGACGGGAAGAGCAGGTGCAGCTCGATGTCCGCGTCGCGCTGGAGCGAGTCCTCGACCAGGTTGTGGAGGACCCGTCCGATGCCTCCCGCGGTGAAGGGATAGAGCTCGTCGGTGACGAGACAGACACGACGCGGGCTCATGACTGAACGAACTCCCCCAGGACGTCGACGGCCTCCGCCGTCAGGGCGCGCGCGTAGTCCGCCATCATCTGCGCCAGCTCCTCGGGCGCACGCTCGCGCAGCGACACCACCTGCTCGATGGCCGCGGTGACGGCCTCCACCGAGTCCACGCCGGCGATCTGCGAGAGCCGCTGATAGGGATGCGCGTCCAGCGCCCCCAGGCTCAGCGTGCCATGGACACACGGGATGCCCAGCGAGAGCGCCTCCAGCGCCGTCATCGGCTGGCACTCCGACAGCGAGGCGTTCAGGACGATGTCGCACCGGCGCACCAGCTCGAACAGCTCCGTGCGGCTGGGGCGCGCGACGTGGTGGATGCGGCGGCGGGCCTTGAGCGCCTCGGGCAGCTTGTAGCTCGCGGTGACGTAGACGTCGTCGATGCGCGTGGAGGCCTGGCAGGCGAAGAGGTTGGTGAAGAAGTTCTTGCGCCAGTCATTGGGCGTGGGGATGAGCGCGGCGCGCGTCATCCGCCGCGTCGGCGAGGTGCGCTCGGCGTCCGACACGCGCGGCGGCAGGTTGATGACCGTCTTGGGGAAGATGTCCGAGGACAGCAGGTGCATGCCCGGCTTGACGGTGGCCACCTCGTCGATGACGCCGCGCCGCTTCAGGTCCACGAGCTGCGCGAAGTAGTCGAGCTCCAGCGAGTAGTGGAACTGCGCCGACGAGCCGTGCCACAGCGAGAGGATGCGCACCGACGAGCCCATCGTCCGGCGCAGCAGCACCATGAAGTCGCGGGCGTTGGGCGAGTACGAGTGGACGATGACCGTGTCACAGCCGCTGCGCTGCACGAGCTCCAGGGCCGCGCGCAGCTCCCGCTCATCCAGCGTGCGCTCGCAGGCGATGGCCAGCTTCTGACCCGGCATGTAGCCGGCGGCGGCGCGGATGCCATGCCATTCCTGGTGGAAGACATGCATCAGCTTCCCGAAGCGGGGCATGATGGCCGCCCAACGCGTGTCCAGCGGCGCGTTGTGGAGGAAGCCCGGGATGCCCGCGGGCGGGGTGTACGCCGTGGGCGCGTCCGGGAACGCGACGCGCGAGGCCCGCAGGCGCGCCAGGTCGTCGGACAGCGCCTGGAGCCGCTGGCGGCGCGCGAAGCGCTCGGTCTCCGCCGCCAGCCGCGCGGTGAGCTCCTCCACCTTCGCCTCGGCGCTCGTGGCCGCGGCCCCCGACAGGGACTTGCTGGCCCGCTCCGCCCACGCCAGGAACTGGGGCATGGCGCGCTCGCGCAGCGCCTCCAGCGTCACCGGCCGCGACTCGTCCCGCGGCGACTCCAGCCCCGTGAGCTGGAAGTAGCGGCGGCCCTCGTCACCGTGGCGCTTGAGGACATAGACGTCCTGGCCGTCCACCAGACCGGGCCCGTGGTGCAGATCCCACCCCTGCGGCAGCAGGTCCGCGAAGGCGTGAAGCCAGCCGCCCGGGTGCTGCGAGGCGTCCCACACGCTCGTGGGCACCAGCGGGTTCTCCACCAGCACCAGCACGCCATCCGGCGACAGCAGCCGCCCCAGGCGTTCCAGCAGGCTGGAGATGCGGTCCCCCGGCGTGTGCAGCAGCGTGGCGACACTGAAGACCACGTCGAAGCGGCGCTCGCCCACCGCGGTGAGCGGGTCCTCGCCGAAGAAGATGCGCTCCTTCGCCAGGTGCGGCGCCTCGCGACGCAGCGGCTCCGTCATGGACTCGGAGGCGTCATACCCGTGGTACTGGACGTGCGAGAGCCGGGTGACATAGGCGGCGTGACGACCGAAGCCACAGCCGAGCTCCAGCACGGACAGTGCACGGTCCAGGCGCTTCTGCTCCGCGCGGATGAGCGTGCTCAGCACCCGCTCCTGCTGACCGTAAATCCTGGCGCCCTGCGCGTCGGCGTTCCCCGCCTCCCACTGCGCGCGGCCGGCGGCCGGCGTCCACAATGGAAGCCCCTTGCTCATTTGCGTCGAGTCCCCGCTGGGGCGCTCGCTCTTGATGTCTTTGTACATAGGCCGTTGAGAATTGACGCCGCCTACATGGACCGAGGGTCCGTTTCCAGCGAAGTTCGGTAAGTCCTGCAACCATTCCCATGACTGGCGGCGCTCAGGCAAGGGACGTGCTGGCAGTGAAGGGTAAAAGCCACGAGGTGCGCCCAGTCGCACGGGCACCTGTCTTATCCGACGCATCCGACGCCCGCCTGGCCCACATCCGAGCGAGCGGGCCGGGCGAGTGCCTCACTTGACGGCGGCGCGAGCGCTCCCGACGTCTGGCGTCAGCAGGTATTCAAGCAGCAGGTCCACCTGCTCCTCCCAGCTCGTGCGGCGAACACGCTCCGCCGCGCGCGCACCGATTCGCGCGCGCAGCGAGGCATCCGTCACGGCCGCGCGCAGCCGCGCGAGCACGCAGCTCACCGTCGGCGCGGACAGCAGACAGTTCTCCCCGTCCTCCAGCAACCAGTGGTTCGCGGGATTGTCATTGGTCACCACCGTCACGCCACACGCCATCATCTCCAGGGGCAGGTAGGACGGGTGGCGGGTGAACATGAAGCACAGACCCACGTCGCATTCCCGGTAGAGCGCCGCCGTGCGCTCCGCGGGCAACACGCCCAGGTTCGTCACCAGCCCGCGGACGCCGTAGGACTCCGGATGCCACTCGGCGCCCGCCGTGACGATGTCCACCGCCGGGCCCAGCTCCCGCTTGAGCCGCGCCAGCGCCGCCAGGCCCAGCTCGAAGCCGTTGCGCTCGTTGCCGGGCCGTCCGTAGAAGAACACCCGCACCGGGCCCTTGCGCGCCGGACGCCGGTCATGGAAGAGCGCCGAGTCCACGGCGGGCTCGAAGGCGAAGCCGTCCATGCCATGCAGCGCCTTCACCGTGTCGCGCAGGCCCGGCGTGTTGAAGATGCCCTGGAGCCCCAGCTGATAGGTCTGCTCCGCGAGCGCGGACTGGGTGCCGGCCGCGAAGAACATCGGCTCGTAGTCCTGCACGAAGTACGCGCGCACCGCCGCGCGCGGGTGGCGCAGCACCTGGTACGCGGACGTCCAGTACGTGGCGATGGCCAGGTCGCACTCGGGCAGCTCCGACAGCGCGGACGCCCCCGCCAGCACGCGGAAGGCCCCCGCCGCGCCGGGGAACACGGTGGCCGCCCTGGCCTCGAAGTCCCCGGGGCTCGCGCCCGGCTTGTCGTAGACGACGAAGTCGCTCTGCACGCCGTGACGCCGCTGCATCAGGTCCGCGAAGCGGAACAGCGTGTGGATGCCCGCGTAGACGTGGCCGAACGCGGGGATGAACCAGGTGGCCGTGCGCACCTTCCCCCGCGCGCGCAGGGCCGAGAGGGCCGCTCCCGACGACTCGCGGGACGCCGCCGCCTGCTCGGGCGTGAAGTCCAGCTCGCCCAGGTGCTCCACCAGATGGCGCTGCGCCCGCGCCCGCGCCTCCATGGCCGGGTCCTGCGCGCTGGGCACGTCGTGCGTCAGCGTGCGCAGGGCCAGCGTCTCGCCCGTCTCCGGGTGACGTCGGAGCGAGCAGTCCGTGCCCAGCAGCGAGAGGTTCGGGTTGTAGAACGGGTCTCCGCGCTCCCCCAGCCAGGGCCGGTAGGACACGTAGGACCACCAGTAGTCGGACTCCGGCACGGCGTCCGCGCGGCGGCTGGCGGACTCGTGGTGGATGAGGCGCGCGTGCGGCGTGTACACCACGCGCAGGCCGCGCTGGTTGAGCCGCAGGCCGATGTCCACGTCGCTGCCGCAGACCTGGAAGCGCTCGTCGAAGCCGCCCAGGCCCTCGAAGACGTCGCGCCGGAAGATGACGCACGCGCTGGTGACGGACAGCCAGTTGCGCGTCCACTCGGTGTGGCCGAACGGCGTGGAGATGGGGCCGTCCGGCAGCCGCCAGAACGGGTGGCCCGCCATGCCGGTGATTCCCACCACCGCGCCCGCGTGCTGCACCGTGCCCTCGGGGAAGAGCAGCTTACAGCCCACCGCGCCCACCTCGGGCCGCTGCGCCTGCGACACCAGCTCCGTCAGCCAGCCCGGGTCCACCACCTCCATGTCGTTGTTGAGGAAGAGCAGCAGCTCGCCCGTGGCCTGCTTCGCCGCCCAGTTGTTGATGGCCGGGTAGTTGAAGGGGAAGTCCCAGGTGAGCTTCACCAGCCGGGGGTCCGTCAGCCGCTCCAGGAGCGCGAAGGTCTCCGGCTTCGTGCTGTTGTTGGAGACCAGCAGCACCTCGAAGTGCGGATACGTCGTGCGCGAGAGCAGCCCCGGTACCAGCAGCTCCAGCAGGTCCGGCCGGTCCTTGAACGGGACGATGATGGACACCTTCGGCGTGCCCTTCACCGGATAGCGCACCCGGTACTGCGTGGGCGCGGGGCTGGACACCTCGGCCGCCTCGCCCTTGCGCGCCAGGTGCTCGCGCAGCGCGCGCTCGCCCGCGTCCGTCGCCTTCGAAAGCCCCGCCGCCTGGCTGGAGAACGACGCCGGGTTGGCGCGCCAGTGGTACAAGAGCTGGGGCACATGGCCGATGCCGCGCGCCGCCTCGCTCAGCCGCAGCATCAGGTCGAAGTCCTGCGAGCCGTCGAAGCCCTCGCGCACGCCCCCCACCGCCTCGAGCAACCGCCGCCGCGCGAAGAGGAAGTGGCAGACGTAGTTCACCGAGCGCAGCAGGTCCGGAGACCAGTCCGGCTTGAAGAACGGCGCCGTGCGCCGGCCCTCGGAGTCCAGCCGGTCCTCGTCGCTGTAGAGGACCTCGAGCGAGGGCTCCGCCTCCGCCGCGAGCACCATCCGCGCCAGCGCGTGCGGCGCCAGCGTGTCGTCGTGGTCCAGGAAGCCCACCCAGTCGCCCGTCGCCACCGCCAGGCCCGCGTTCGTCGCCCGAGCGATGCCGCCGTTTTGCTCCAACGTCACCACGCGGATGCGCGCGTCCCCCGCCGCCGCCTCGCGCAGCATCCCCGCCACGTGCGGCGCGGTGCTGGCGTCGTCGACGAGCACCCACTCCCACTCCGTGTAGAGCTGCGCCCGCACGCTGTCCGCGCACTCGCGGAAGAAGGACTCGGGCGTGTTGTAGACGGGCGTGACGAGCGTCACCCGGGGCCGCGAGGACAGCGTCCCGAGCGCCTCGCGCGCAGCCTCCAGGTCCGCCGGCTCCCGGCTCGCGCACCAGCCCTCGTAGTCACCCAGCTCCGGGGGACGAGGCGCGGGGGTGCGCGTGCCCAGCACACCCGCCAGCGCCAGCACCGCCTGCTCGTTGAAGCGCGTCTGCCGACGCAACAGCTCCGTCCACAAGGGCGCCCCCGCGCGCAGCGGGCGCGGCAGGGCCTCGGGCCGCAGCGGGTCGTTGTGCTCGACGAGCCCCGCCACCCACCGGGCGCCCGTGGCCTCGTCGGGCGGCGTGGGGCTGGCCGCCGCGACGACGGCCTCCACCATGGCCGCGTTCCAGGCCGACTGTCCCTTGAGCAGCCCCTCCAGCACGGGCCCCGCCGCGGACAGGTACGAGCGCTTGGCGGCCTCCACCACCGAGCCCAGCGCGCCGCCCCGGTGGGAGCGCGCCACCCGCCAGCGCGTCGGGTCCGCCTTGGGCGCCAGCTGTGCGCGAGCCCAGGCCGACACGTCCTCGCGCAGGCCCAGCGCGCGGTGCACCGTGAGGTACTCCAGCACGCGCACCACGGCCTTGTTGAAGTCGGCCTGGGGACGCAGTGACTCGACGTGGAACGGGTGCAGGCCCTCGATGAAGGCGCGCTTGGTCGCCGTCACCACGCGGCCCAGCGTGGCGCGGTGCGAGTCCGGCACCGCGAACTCGTGCGGCACCGCCAGCCGCGAGGCCTCCTGCAGCGGGGACAGCGCGTGCGCCCCCTCCGGCCGGGCCCGGTAGAGCTGCTCGGTGAGCAGCCGCAGCGCGCCCTCCAGCGCCGTCACGTCCTCGCAGGCCCCGGGCAGACACGGGCGGCGCGCATCCAACAGCGAGCGCACCACGGCCACCATCCGCGCCAGCTCCCCGGCGCCCGGCGCCGCGTCGGGCGCCTGTGAATCACCGGCGAGCTTCTCCAGCACTGTCTTCACCGCCGTACCGCCTCTCTCGTTCGCGTGCCGGCCGCACGGATACGCCCCCTGACGACTCCCGCCAACCCGAATGACTCAGGGACGGCCGCCACCCGCGAGCGCGGGGGAGATCTGCACCGCGACGGGCTCCACCACCCAGTGGTGGGCCGGACGGAACACCCCGCGCTCGGCCACCGAGGAGCTCACCTCGAAGGTGCAGCGCTCGCGGGACACCCCTTGCGCCGTGCGTGCCGACACCACACACACGTACGTGCCCGCCAAGAGGCCCAGCCGCTCCAGCACGAAGCGCATCCGCCCCGAGGACGGCAGCTCCTTCGGCAGCGGCACCGACTCCACGCGCGTGCTCGTCTCGTAGAGCGCCCGGCCCTCCGGGGACTGGAGCGACACCTCGAACTCCAGGTCCGCGCACGGGCCCTGGACGGAGAAGTCCACGCAGACCTCCACCGCCACCTCGGGGGACAGCCGCGCCACCTCCGCGCCGCCCGGCGACGTCAGCCGCAGGCCGGACAGGCGCACGGGGCCGTCCTCGACGGGCACGTTGACCTGGGGCAGCGCGCCGCCGTCCTCCGTCAGCGCCGGCGGCGTGAAGGTGGCGGACTGCGCCTCCGCCAGGGCGATGGCCTGCTTGTACTCGGCCACGACGTCCGAGGGGCGGCCCACGCGGCGGATGTAGCCACCGTCGATCCACGCGACCTCGTCACACCACTTCTCCACCGTGCCCAGGTCGTGCGTCACCAGGACGATGGTCTTCCCGCGCTTCTTGAACTCCGTCATCTTCGCGAGGCTCTTCTTGCTGAAGTGCTCGTCGCCCACCGCGAGAATCTCGTCGACGATGAGGATGTCCGGGTCCACGTGCGTGGCCACCGCGAACGCCAGGCGCATGTACATGCCGCTGGAGTACGTGCGCACCGGCTCGTCGATGAACTCGCCCAGCTCGCTGAAGGCGATGATGTCATCCATCCGCTCGCGCACCTCCGTGCGCGACATGCCGAGGATGATGCCGTTGATGAGGATGTTCTCCCGGCCGGAGAAGTCCGGGTGGAAGCCCGCCCCCAGGTCCAGGAGCGCGGAGATGCGGCCGTTGATCTCCATCACCCCCGAGGTGGGCGTGTAGATGCCGGTGATGAGCTTGAGCAGCGTGCTCTTGCCGGAGCCGTTGCGGCCGATGATGGCCACCGTCTTGCCGCGGGGGATGCGCAGGTTGATGCCGCGCAGGGCGGTGATGAGCCCCCCCTCCTTCGGCTTGTTCCTGCCGCGCAACCAGCGCAGCAGCTCGGACTTGAAGGTCGTGTACTCACCCCGGATGGTCCTCTTCCGGAAGCTCTTCACGACATCGCGCAGCACTATGGCGTCGAGGGGTTCCTGCATGGCGACGGCTCAGATGGATTCCGCGAAGTCCTCGCGGCGGGATTCGAAGAGGACGGACGCGCCCCACAGCAGCACCACCGACACGACGGCCAGCGCGGCCAGCGGGCCCGCGTCCGGCAGGCGGTGCTCGTAGAAGATGGCCTGGTACGACAGCATCAAACTGGCCATGGGGTTGGCCATCAGGATGGTCGTGCGCAGGCCCTCGTCGTGGATGGTGCTCGCCTGGTACAGCACCGGCGTGAGGAAGAACCACATGGTCAGCACGTTGCCGACGATGTGCTGCAGGTCCCGGAACGACACGTTGATGGCCGCGACGATGTACGTGAGCGCCAGCGTGAAGACGAGCTGGATGAGCACCACCAGCGGGAACGCGATGACGTGCCAGGTGGGGTACTGCCCGTAGATGAGCCCCAGGGTCAGCATCAGCGGGAGCGACAGCACGTAGTTGCTCAGGTTCGTCATCACCACCGTGGTCGGCAGCACCTGGGCCGGGAAGCGCACCTTCGTCATCAGGTCGCGCCGGTCACTGATGGCGCTGGCGCCCGCCGTCAGCGACGAGGTGAACCAGATCCACGGCAGCAGCCCCACGAACATGAAGTACGGGTAGTTGGGGATGTTCTGCCGCATCACCATGGTGAAGAGCAGCGCGTACACCAACATGTGCAGCGTGGGATTCAGGAACGTCCAGAGGAAGCCCAGGAACGAGCCGCGGTAGCGGGCCTTGAGCTCACGCTGGACGAGGCTGAGGAGCAGGCCTCGGTATTGGTACAGTTCTCGGACGAGGCGAATCATGAGGGGGCCCTTCATATAGCAGGGCCCGAGTGCGTGCGAGGCAAGCCATACACCCCGCACGATTCCCTCGTGCCCTCTCGCGAAGGGTCGTCTCCCCTCCGTCCAGCCGGCCCTGACGCACGCTTGGCCGTCCCACCCCGCGGGGCCGCCACGCATGCGATGCGAGTCATTGCGTGAGAAAACAAAAAGGCTCCCGGGTTTCCCTGGGAGCCTTCGTTCTGGAGCGGGAAAAGGGATTTGAACCCTCGACCCTCGCCTTGGCAAGGCGATGCTCTACCGCTGAGCTATTCCCGCATCACGTACCGCGACGACGTCTCAACCTTCCGGCGCCCGCACCTTCTCAGGTGAAAACAAAAGGCCCCCTGGTTTCCCAAGGGGCCTTCTTTTGGAGCGGGAAAAGGGATTTGAACCCTCGACCCTCGCCTTGGCAAGGCGATGCTCTACCGCTGAGCTATTCCCGCATCAGGCACCGCTTCAGCCGCGTCGCGTCAGCGCCGCGCCCGAAGTGAGGTGGGGTATACAGAGGCCTCCCAACGGCGTCAAACACTTTTCGCGATCGGCGCCTCGTCTCCCCGCTTCGCGAGCATGGCGAGGAAGGCCCGGAAGTAGACGACCGCGCTCCAGACGGAGAACGCGCCGGACAGGTAGACGAGCACCTTGCCCACGAGGTTGTAGTCCACGGGCGTGCTGAACGAGCCGAGCGTCAGCGGGTGCACGTAGTGGACGCACAGGGAGATGATGCCCACGAGCTGGAGGGAGGTCTTCCACTTCCCCTCCTGGCCGGCGGCGATGACCATGCCCTCGCTGGCGGCGATGGTGCGCAGGCCGCTGACGATGAGCTCGCGGGCGAGCAGGACGATGACGACCCACGCCGCGATGCGTCCGAGCCGCACCATCATCACCAGGGCCGCCATGGCGATGAGCTTGTCGGCCAGGGGGTCCATGAACTTGCCGACCACGGTGATGAGGTTCCACTTGCGCGCCAGGTAGCCGTCGATGACGTCGGTGATGGCGGCGACGGCGAAGACGAGCCCCGCGAACAGGGAGCTGAGCGGGTCCCCGTCGTACATGAGCCAGACGAACGGGGGGATGAGGAAGATGCGCCCCAGCGTCAGCATGTTGGGCAGGTTCCAGAACTCCTGCACCAGCACGCTCGGCTTGCGCTCGGCGCGCCGGCGCGCCCGCTCCTCCCGCTTGCGCTGTTTGCGAATCGCTCGGTCGGTGGCCATGGCGCGCCTTCTAGCGGACCCCAAGCGCGATGAGGGCAAAACCTTCGCCCCCCAGCTCCACCGCCGTGCGCAGCGACTCGCCGGAGGCGGACTTGAGCAGCGGCACCACGCGAGGCGTCAGGTTGCCCTGCCACCCGACCAGGTGTGTCAGCGGCACCGTCACCGGCGCCTCCAGGCGCACCGCCACCGAGCGCAGCGGCCCGGGCAGGCTCAGCAGCACCTGCCCCTGACCGCGCAGGTGGACCAGGTCCAGGTCCGGCGCGATGTCGGAGGGCACCCGGCCATTCTCGAACATCACCGGCTCCTCGAAGGCGAAGACGTTCTCGTCCCGGAAGTAGGCGGAGTCCTCGCCCAGGTCCACCGCCAGGAACGTGCGGCGCTCGGAGGGCTCCAGGTGGAGCACGCCCCGGCCCCGGGCGCGCACCATGCGCGAGGCGCCCTCACCGAAGGGCTTGTCCGTCGCCCGGCCCCGGAAGCGCTTCATCTCTGGCTGGAACGCGAGCTGCCCCTCGAGCGCCACCAGGCCGTCCAGCCGGGTGAGCAGCTCCGTCTCCACGGCGATGCGGAAGCGGCCCTCGCCGAGGGCGAAGGGACCACTCCCCCGCTCCGATTCGAGGGCCAGCGAGGGCGCCAGCACCGACAGGAGCGGCGCGGAGGAGGTCGCCTCACGCGTCGGAGCGGGCCGCGCGGCGACCTTGGTGAGCTGCAGCCGGGACAGCGGCACCGAGGAGGTCGCGGCGGAGGTCTCGTCCGAGGTGGGGCCCGTGCCCGCCGTGGCGGAGGAACCCGACGCGGGGGACGTGCTCGAGCCCGTCTGGAGGGACGCGCCCGCCGAGGCCGCCGCCCCGTGGATGGGCGGCGAACCCACCGCGGCACCCTGGCTCGCCACGTTCGACGCGCCCGAAGCGGTGACGGCTCCGACCGAGGCGGACGCGCCCAAAGAACCGACCGCGCCCGTCGCACCCGGCACACCACCCGCCGAGGACGCTCCCAGCGAGCTACCGACCCCGGACGGGCCTGAACTCCCCGGTGGGCCACCCGCTGCGAACGCTCCCGAGGCGCCACCCGCTCCGGACGCCCCCGAGGAGGAGAGCGCGCCCCCGGCCACCGAGGTTCCCGGCGCGCCAGTCGCTCCGGACGCCCCCGACGCGGAGAGAGCCCCCCCCGACGTGCCGACAGGGCCAGCGGTCGTGAACGGACTCCCCGCATCCTCGCGGGACTGCGACGCGGAGGACTCCGACTCACCACCACCGAGCGCGCTCGGCCCCTCGTCCTCGGCGAAGCGGATCTCCTCTTCCTCGGGCTCCGGGGGCCCAGCCCGCACGGGGGCAGGACTCTCCACCCGCGCCGCGGGCGGCGGCACGGGCGCGGGCGTGGCGCGGGCGAAGTTCTCCCCGGCGATGGCGCGGGACATCTTCTCCGCCATCGCGTCGCTGCCCGCGAGCAGGAAGTGCTCACGCGCGCGGCCGTACTCGCCCATCTGCGCGAGCGCCAGGCCCAGGTAGTTCTGCGCCTTCTGGTGCTCGGGCGACAGGTCCGTGGCCGTCTCGAACTCGCGCACCGCGCGCTGCAGCGCGTTCGTCTTCAGGTACACCAGGCCCAGGTTGACCCGCAGCGTCGGGTCCACCGGGTTGTCGCGCACGAGCATCTCGTAGAGCTCGGCCGCCCTGTCGAACATGCCGAGCTTGAAGAAGCACAGCCCGAGCAGGTTCTGCGCCTTCTCGTTGCGAGGCTGGAGCTGGTGGGCACGCTCCAGGAAGCTCCTGGCCTCGATGACCTTGTTGGCCGCCAGCAGCTCTCCACCACGCTGGAGCTGTTGGAGGAACTCGTCGTCAGCGGGGCTCGTCTCCGGCCGCCCCTTCACGCGCGTCGTCATTCTGGGATGTGAGCTCGCGGGGTCCGCTCTCGGCGGGTCGCTCGCGCTCCTTGTAGTGGTAGTAGAGCTGGAGCACCTTGCGCACGTACCCCTGCGTCTCTTCGTACGGGGGCACCTTGCCGCCGTAGCGCTTCACCGCGTCCGGGCCCGCGTTGTACGCGGCAATCATCTTCACCATGTCGCCGTCGAACATGTTGGCGAGCACGCGCAGATAGCGCACCCCGCCCTCGATGTTGTCGCGCTCGTCGAAGATGTCCTTCACGTACATGTCCGACGCCGTGGCCGGCATCAACTGCATCAGTCCGCTCGCGCCCTTGTGGCTCAGCGCGTTCTTATTGAAGTTGCTCTCCGCGTGCATGATGGCGCGCACGAGCGCCGTCGGGATGCGGTAGCGCACCGCCGCCGCCGCGATGTGCGGGTCCAGGTCCGGCGGCGTGCGGGAGCGCCCCACCACCGGCCGGCTCTTCGCCGGCGCCTGGGTGAACGCCCCCTTCATCTTCTTCGCGCCCTTGGAGCCCGTCGGCGGCACGTTCGTGTAGACGATGGTCCCGTCCTTCTCCACGTACCGGTAGATGGACTCGGACGCGCCCGCCCAGGACGGGAGGCCCAGCACGGCACAGAGCATGAGCGCGGGAATGGCTCGCATATCGGCCCTCGAACCTTAGACACACGCCGGAAAGTCCTCAAGAAAACGCCTTGTTTCCAGCACTTACAGTCGTTAAGGCTGTTGGCCATGCCC
This sequence comes from Myxococcus sp. MH1, assembly GCF_059738865.1. NCBI lineage: Bacteria > Pseudomonadati > Myxococcota > Myxococcia > Myxococcales > Myxococcaceae > Myxococcus > Myxococcus sp. MH1. Next base: position 7,075,876 of record NZ_AP026947.1, read on the forward strand.
CATCGGTTCGACTTTCTCGTCCTGGGAGGCGGCGTGGCGGGCCTCTCCTTCGCCCTCCAGGCGGCCCGGCATGGCACCGTGGCGGTGCTGACCAAGCGCGAGCGAGGCGAGAGCAACACGGCCTACGCCCAGGGTGGCATCGCCAGCGTGCTGGCCCCCACCGACTCCTTCGACGCCCACATCGAGGACACCCTCGTCGCGGGCGCGGGCCTGTGCCACCGGGACGCGGTGGAGGTCACCGTGCGCGAGGGCCCCGAGCGCGTGCGGGAGCTCGTCACGCTGGGCGCGGAGTTCAACCGGCAGACCTCCGGCGAGTTCGACCTGACGCGCGAGGGCGGCCACTCCGCGCGGCGCATCATCCACTCGGGTGACATCACCGGGCGCGAGGTGCAGCGCGCGCTGCTCGCCAGGTGCGACGAGACGCCCAACATCACCTTCTTCGCCAACACGGCCGCCATCGACCTCATCCTGGACCGGCGCCAGCCCAGGCCCGGCGGCAGCCGCTGTCTGGGCGCGTACGCGCTCCTGGAGAACGGCGGCATCGAGCGGTTCCTCGCGAAGGTGACGGTGCTGGCCACCGGCGGCGCGGGCAAGGTGTACCTGTACACGTCCAACCCGGACGTGGCCACGGGGGACGGCGTCGCCATGGCGTACCGCGCGGGCGCGCAGGTGGCCAACATGGAGTTCTACCAGTTCCACCCCACCTGCCTCTTCCACCCGGAGGCCAAGAGCTTCCTCATCAGCGAGGCCCTGCGCGGCGAGGGCGGCAAGCTACGACTCAAGGGCGGGCAGACGTTCATGGAGCGCTACCACCCGCTGGGCGCGCTCGCCCCGCGCGACGTGGTGGCGCGCGCCATCGACGCGGAGATGAAGCGCACCGGCGACGAGTGCGTCTACCTGGACATGACGCACATGGGCCGGGCGTTCCTCACCGAGCGCTTCCCCAACATCTACGCCACCTGCAAGGCGTTCAACATCGACATGGCCGTGCAGCCCATCCCCGTCGTCCCCGCGGCCCACTACCAGTGCGGCGGCGTGGTGACGGACCTGCACGGGCGCACGTCGGTGCCGGGCCTGTACGCCATCGGTGAGGTGTCCTGCACGGGACTGCACGGCGCCAACCGGCTCGCGTCCAACTCGCTGCTGGAGGGGCTCGTGTTCGGTCAGCGCGCCGTGATGGTCGCGGCGGAGGAGCTGGCGTCGCTGCCCACCCCGCGCGAGGACCCGCCGGAGTGGGATCCGGGCAGCGCGGTGGAGTCCGACGAGAGCGTCGTCGTCAGCCACAACTGGGATGAGATCCGCCGGCTCATGTGGAACTACGTGGGCATCGTCCGGACGGACAAGCGGCTGATGCGCGCGCGACGCCGGCTGGAGCTGTTGCGCGAGGAGATTCGTGATTACTACTGGCGCTTCGAGGTGACCCGGGACGTCATCGAGCTGCGCAACATCGCCGATGTGGCCCTGCTCATCGTCGACTGCGCCAGCCGTCGCAAGGAGAGTCGGGGACTGCACTTCACCCTCGACTATCCGCATCCCGATGACCACCACTGGCTGCGAGACACCACCCTTTCCCGGGAGCTGTGAGGGACATGTCCTCCGGACCGCGACACATCCTCGACGCGCCAGGTGGCGGGACTGAGCCTCGCGGCGGAGGCCATCCGTTCGGCACGCCTCCCCCGCCCCAGGCCCCGCAGCCGCGCCCGTGGGTCTGCTACGCCATCATCGGGCTGTGCGTGGCGGTCTTCCTCCTGGAGGAAGCCGGACAGCTGCCGTCCTTCACCGCGCGGCAGCTCCCGCTGGGCGCGCTGTACGGCCCCGCGGTGCAGGAGGGCCAGTACTGGCGGCTGCTCGCGTGCGCGCTGGAGCACGGCGGCATCCTCCACCTCGTCTTCAACATGTCCGTCGTCGTGACGCTGGGCTTCACGCTGGAGCGCGGCATCGGCTCGCTGCGCTTCCTCGGCCTGTCGCTCGTCACGGCACTGGGCTCGTCCGTGTTCTCGCTGCTGTTCAACTTCAACACGCCCATGGTGGGCGCGTCCGGGATGATTCTGGGCTGGGCGGGCGCCATGCTGCCCATCGCCACGCGGCAGGGGCGCCGGGAGCTGGGCATCTGGCTGGTGCAGGTGGCGGTGCTCAGCCTGTTGCCCTTCGTGAGCTGGTCGGGCCACCTGGGCGGCTTCCTCTTCGGCCTGCCGTGCGGCATCGCCCTCCGGCAGGGCCGGCAGGTGTACGCGCTCGCGCTGCCCATCATCCTGTTCCTCTCGGCCCTGGTGGCGCTCTACGCGGCGCACCCCGAGCGGCGCGGAGCCTTCTGACATGTCCGTGCGCAGCATCTGCGTCTTCTGCGGCTCCAGGCCGGGCACCCACCCCGAGTACACTGAGGCCGCGCGCGAGCTGGGCACGGAGCTGGGCCGCCGGGGGATGACGCTCGTCTACGGCGGCGCGAGCGTGGGCCTCATGGGCACCGTCGCCGCCGCCACGCTCGCCGCGGGCGGCCAGGTGGTGGGCGTGCTGCCCCACTTCATGGGCGCGCGGGAGATTGCCCACCTGGGCCTCACCGAGCTCATCCGCGTGGACTCCATGCACGAGCGCAAGGCCCTGATGGCCACGCGCGCGGACGCCTTCGTCGCCCTGCCCGGCGGCTTCGGCACCCTGGACGAGCTCTTCGAAATCGTGACGTGGGCGCAGCTGGGCCTGCACCAGAAGCCCATGGGCCTGCTCGACACGCGCGGCTTCTTCCAGCCGCTGGTGGCGCTGTCCAGGCACCTGGCCACCGAGGGCTTCGTCCCCGAATCCCAGGCCCTGCCCTTCGCGGTGGAGGCCTCACCGGCCGGGCTGCTGGAGCGGCTGCAGGCCGGCCCCACGCTCACCGTCACCGAGAAGTGGCTCAAGCGCCCCGAGCAGACCTGAGGCGCGAGCTGTCCTGCTACTGCGCGGAGACCTTCATCTCCGCCTGCCCCAGCGACGAGGCCAGTCGGAAGGTGACGTGCTCGGTGCCCGGCGGAATCACCGGCTGACCGCTGGCCATCACCGTGGGGAACTGCACCTCGTACCCCACCCAGAAGACGTTGGTGTACGGGTAGTAGGCGCGCATCTCCAAATCGGCGCGGCCCAGGCGGCGGATGCGCACGGGCGTCACCTCACCCGCGGGCGTCACCAGCGCCAGGCGCCAGATGGAGCGACGGAAGTCGAAGTCGAGGTAGCGGTAGTCATTGACGTGCACGCCCAGGAAGAACTCGTGCACCTGGGACGACTCGGCGCGCTCCTCGGCGAGCAGCTCCGCCACCTTCGCCTCGGGCAGCACCTGGAAGGCCGCCTGCCGCTTCACGCGCGCCTCGCGGAAGGTCCACGTCTGCAGCGTCGCCCCCGCGAACAGGCGCGTGTCGAAGCCGTCGTAGATCTCCTGGTGGCCCGTGTACTTCGCGAGCAACGCCCGGTAACGCGACTCCGCGTTCTCGTCCTTCAGCGTGGGGGCCTGCTCGCCCACGGCGATGGGAGGCAGGGAGGAACAGCCGACCAGCGCTCCCAGCAGCGCTCCCGTCGCGAGCAGCTTCTTCAAGGGATGAAGTCCTTGCGGGTGAACAGCGTGGTGAGTCGGTGGCCCGCGGCCTCCACCGCCTCGCGCCCTCCCTCCAACCGGTCGACCAGGGCGAACGCCCCGAGCACCGTGAGCCCCTCGGCCTGGGCCCGCTCGATGGCCTTCAGCGTGGAGCCACCCGTCGTCACCACGTCCTCGACGATGGCCACCTTCGCGCCCGTGCCCAGCCCGCTCAGGCCTTCGATCCACTGGCCGGTGCCGTGGCCCTTGGGCTCCTTGCGGACGATGAACGCGGACAGCGGGTAGCTGGAGAGGTAGCCGGTGAGGCTCACCGCCGAGGCGAGCGGATCCGCGCCGAGCGTCAGCCCGCCCACGCCCACCGCCTCCGGGGCCTCGCGGCGGATGGCGTCCAGGAACAGCCGACCGATGAGGAAGTGCCCCTCGGCCAGCAGCGCCGTGCGCTTGCAGTCGATGTAGAAGTCCGACTCCTTGCCGGACGAGAGCACGACGCGGCGACGCTCGAAGGAGCGCTGCGTGAGCAGCTCCAGCAGCCGGGCCCGGTCTCGGGCGAGAGCATCCACCATCACGACAGGCCCTCCAGGTACGCCACCAGCTCCGACGAGTACCGCAACTGCATCAACAGCTCCGCCCGGCGTGACTCGTCCAGCGACGCGAACACGTCCGCCAGCAGCGAGAGGTCCTGGTTGATGGCGCCCAGCCGCTGCGACACGTCCGAGGCCAGCTCGTCGGCGTCGATCTCCTCCTCGACCCCTTCGGGCGCCAGCGACTCGTCCGTGGCGAGCGCCTTGGCGAGCATGTCCGCCACGGCCGCGCTCAACCGCCCCTCGGACTCCAGCTGGTCGCGCTTGGCCTCGAGGACCTCCGGCTCCACCGGCGTGGCGTGGATGGCCTCCGCCAGCGACATGAGGAGCGCGTCCTCGTCCGACAGGTCGGTGTGCACGCGCGCCTGCACCGCGTCGCGCTTGAGAAAGCGCAGCGCCGCCACGCGACGGAACCCGCACACCAGCTGGTAGCGGTCGTTGCCCCGGGGACGCACGTCCACCGGGAACAGCTGCCCCAGCCGCGCGATGTCCGTGGCCAGCCCGGACACGTCCCCCTCGGGCCGCAGCCGGTACGCCGACTCGTCCTCCAGGCGCTCCAGCGGCATCAACACCGTCACCACCCGCCCCGCGAGGCGCTCCTCGGGCGCGGCGAGCAGCTCGGACTCCTCGTCCTCCTCCGCTCCGGACGCCTCGGCCCCGCCCGGGGCCCCCTCAGAGGACGCTGCCTCGGACTCCTCGCCTGGCGCTCCGGTGAAGGACGACGCCGCGGACTCCTGGCCGGGCGCCCCATCGGTGGACGACGCCTCCGCGGACTCCTGGCGGGGAGCGCCCTCGGAGGTCGCGGGCTCCGACGACGCCGCGGACTCGCTGCTCGAGGCCTCCGACGGGGACTTCTCCTGGGACTCTTCCGACGAACCCACCGACGACTCCATGCTCCGCTCGGGCTCGCCCGTGCTGGGCGCGCCTTCGGCGGCGATTGCCTGGGACTCCGGTGAACCGCCTTCCGGCGCCGACGCACCCGCTTCGGGCGCGGGGGAATCGACCGGGGCGGACTCCCCGACGGCTCCCTCTATACGCGACGACTCTGACGGCGCGCCGTCCTGGCTTGCGCCATCGCCCCGCGCCGACATCGCCTCGGGCGCGGACGACGAGCCACCCTCCGGAGAACCCGGCATCCCTTCCTCTCCGTCAACCCTGTGCTCGGCGTCCATGGTGGCACCCCTGGTCTGCCCACTCCCGCGCCACCGACTCCGGCGGCGCGGGCTGTGTGCTCTAGCGGGTCTTCTTCTTCACCACGACCTTCTTCTTGGCGCCAGCACCCACCGAGAAGGGCGTTGGCGGCTCGGCAGAAGTCGTCTGCTCCACGGGCGGCGGCGTCGGACGCGTCTCGGCCCGGGGGGGCGGAGGCGGCGGCAGAGGCTTGCTCGAGGGGCGGGCCACCGTCGTGGGCGCCGCGGCGGGCGTCGTGGGACGGGCCGGGGGCGCCGGCGGACGCGCGGGAGGCGTCGGCGGGCGGGCGGGCGTCGTCGTGGTGCGCACGGGGGTCGCCGTCGTCGGCCGCGTCACGGCCGTGGGACGGGCCACCACGGGGCGCTCCGAAGGCAGGCGGCCGGGCTCCACGTCACCCATGTCCACGCGGCCGCGGAAGCTGGCGCCGTCCACGATGATGACGCGCGGGGCGTGGATGTCGCCCACCATGCGGCCCTCGCGGGTCAGCTCCACGCTCTCCGTGGCGTTGATGTTGCCCACCACCACGCCGCTGACGATGGCGTTCTTCACCGCCACGTTCGCCTTCACCACACCCGAAGGCTCCACGATGAGGGTGCGGCTGAGCGTCAGCTCTCCCTCCACGCGGCCCCGGACGGTGAGGTCCTCGTCGCCCGTCAACCGGCCGCTGATGAGGATGGAAGGCCCCACCACGGTGTTGTTGACGGCGGTGCTACCGCTCAACTCCTTCGGGGTGGCCACGAATCAGCGCTCCTTCATGTCCATGTCGACGTTGCCCTTGAAGGAGGCACCATCGGCGATGAGGATGCGCGGCGCCTTGATGTCGCCCACCACGCGGCAGTCCGTCTTCAGCTCGACCTTGTCGCTGGCGACGATGTTGCCCGTCACCCGGCCGGCGATCTCCACGTTCTGCGTCTCGATGTCCGCCTCGACGACGCCGCTGCCCTCCACGTAGAGGCTCTCCTTGAGGGAGATCTTCCCCTTCACGGTGCCCTGGATGACCAGGTCCTCGTCTCCGGAAATCTCTCCGTCGATGACGATGCTCGAACCAATGACCGTATTCGCCATGAGTGTTGTCCGCCCTCTCGAAAGGTGTGTGCCGCGTCCGCCCGCGGCGTGAGCTTCAGATGTCGTCCGGCAGCCGGACGTCCATCTCGATGGAGCCGTTGAACACGGCGCCATCCTCGATGACGACGCGCGGCGCCTTGATGTCGCCAGCCACCTTCGCCGAGGCGTTGATGGCCACGCGGGTCGAGGCGTCGATGTTGCCGCTCGCCTCGCCGTTGATGGTCAACTCCTCGGCCCGGATGTCCGCCTGCACCTTCCCGGTGCTCTCGATGGTGAGGTGGTTCTTCAGGGCAATCTGCCCCTCCACCCGCCCCTCGATGACAAGGTCCCCACCACCCGTGAGGTTCCCCTTGATGACGATGCCCTTGCCGATGATGCCCGTTTCACCCGTTGCCATGCGGTGACCTCACCCAGAGCCCGCTCCTCCCGAGGAGCCGAGCGCCTTGATTATGTCAGAGATGCGCGGAGATCCAGCCGGAGATATCCCGGAACACCTCGGCGCGCCCCACCTCGTTGAGCGGCTCGTGCTTCATGCCGGGGTACTCCTTGAACTTCTTGTCCGCCGAGCCCGCCGTCTCGAAGAACACCCGCGCCGCCGCGGGCGCCGCCACCCCGTCCTCCGCGCCGCACAGCACGAACAGCGGGACTTGAATCTTCGGGGCGAGCAACATCGCCTCCGCCTGCGCCTTGGTGGATTCGATGAACCAGCGCGGCGTGGCGATGGACAGGTAGAGCGGATCCTCCCGGGTGGCGCGCTGGACCTCCGTGTCCCGGGTCAGGTCCTCCACCTTGAGCCCGGAGGCGATGCCCAGCCAGGGCACCAGCGCTCCCGCCGCCTTCGCGGCCATCACCTTCACGGCGGGCGGGGTGATCGCCAGCTTGAAGTACGGGCCCGACAGCACCAGCCCGGAGAGGCCCTCCACCTTGCGGGCGCCCACCCAGTGCGCGGCCATCAGCCCGCCGTGGCTGTGGGCCAGGGCGAACGTCTTCGCGCCGCCGGCCGCCGCGCGCACGCGCTCCCAGAACACCTCCAGGTCGTCCACGTAGTGCGGCCACTTCTCCGCGTAGGCGCGGCGTCCCTCCGCGCGCCCGTGGCCGCGGTAGTCGAAGCCGTGCACCGCGAAGCCGTCCGCCACCAGCGCGTCCGTCACGTACTGGTAGCGGCCGAAGTGGTCTCCGTAGCCGTGCACCACCGCGACGTGCGCTCGCGGCTCCGCGTCCGGCAGGTGCGTCTTCCAGAAGAGCCGCGTCCCGTCCCGGCCGGTGAAGTAGCCCTCGTCATGGCGAGCCATAGGCCCAGCAACTTAGCGGCCCGCCGCACCCGTGGATAGCGCCTTGAGCTTGCGCTCCAGGGCCTCGCGCTGGCCCGGGGGCTCGGCGGACTCGGGGTCCAGCGACAACACCTCCAGCGCCCGGCGCCACGCCCCCGCCGCCTCCGGTCCCCGGGCGGCGCGCTGATAGGCGTCCCCCAGGTGCTCGAGGATGACGGGCTCGTCCGGCGCCAGCGTGGAGGCCCGCTCCAGCACCTCCACCGCGCGAGGGTAGTCCCCGCGGCGGAAGTAGACCCACCCCAGCGAGTCCAGGAACGCGCCGTTGTCGGGGCGCAGCTCCAGCGCGCGCAGCACCAGCCGCTCGGCCTCGTCCAGGTGACGTCCGCTCTGCGCCAGCAGGTAGCCCAGGAAGTTGAGCGCGGGCGCGTGGTCCGGCTCCACCTCCAGCACCGCGCGCATGCGCGCCTGCGCGCCCGCCATGTCCCCCTGCCGCTCGAAGGCCGCGCCCATCACGTACTGGAGGGCCGGGTCCTTCGGCATCCGAGCCAGGGCCTCGCGCAGCAGCACCAGCGCCTCCGCCCCCCTTCCCTGCCGCTGCAGCGTGGCGGCCAGCGCGTCGTAGAGCGCCGCGGACTGCTGCCGGGACAGCCCTTCCTTCAGCACGGACTCGGCGCGCGCGGGCGTGCCGCCCCGCTCCAGCGCCCGGGCGTACTGCGCGCGGACCTCCAGGTCATCGGGCGAGTCCTGGAGCGCGGCCCGCAGGAGCGCCAGGGCACGCGGGTGCTGGCCCGACAGCGACAGGCACTTCGCCAGGCGCACCCGCGCGTCGGGGTAGATGTCCGAGCCCTCCGGCACGGAGGCGAATGCCTTGGCCGCCTCGGGGAAGCGCCGCAGGCGCTCGTGCACCAGGCCCACGTAGTAGGCCAGCCGGGGCTCGCCATCGCTGGCGCTCCGAGCGGCCTCCAGCACCTGCACGGCGGCGTCCGGCTCGCGCTCGGACAGGTAGCTGAAGGCCACCCGCACCGCCGTCTCCGGCTCACCCGACAGCGACAGGAGCCGGTCGAAGTACGCCCGCGCCCGCACCGGAGAGCCCGCCTTGAGCGCCGAGCGTCCCGCGGCCAGGAGCACCTCCTGACTGTCCGGCTCGCGCTCCAGCGCCTTCGCCAGCGTCTCCTCGGCCTTGCCTGGACGCCCCGTCTCCTCGTACAGCTTCGCCAGCGTGCCCAGCACCTCCACGTCCCCGGGGTCCCTCGTGGCCGCCTCGGCGAGCAGCCGCTCGGCGCGGGCCGTGTCGCCGCGCTCGGCCAGGGCCAGCCCCAGCCGCCGGTAACCGGAGGCCTCTCCCGGCAGCGCGCGGGACAGGGACTCCACCACCTTCACGGCCTCCGCCGGGGAGCCGGACTCCAGGTAGAGCTGGGCGAGGACCAGGTACGCCTCGGGCTCGCGCGGCTTGAGGGCCACGGCGCGGCGCAGGTGCAGGCGCGCGCGGGTGAAGCGGCCCGACTCCATCAGCACGCGGCCCAGGAGCACATGTGCCGGGTAGTACGCCGAGGAGCGCTCCACCGCGCGGCGCAGCTCCCGCTCCGCCTTGTCCAGGTCTCCCAGCCGGGCGTACTCCTCCGCCAGCCGGGTGAGCAGCAGCGGGTGGCCGTCATCCGTGGCCAGCGCCAGCCGCAGCGCATCCACCGCGCCCCGGTGGTCTCCGGCGTGGTGGAGCAACCGGGCCCGCAGGTACTGGGTGTAGCTGGCGGACGAGGAGAAGGCCCCGTCGTCCGTGGCCGCCGCGTCCATCGCCTCCCGCATGGCCTCCCGGTCGACGCGGGGACGCCGCGACGCGGGCGCCGTCGCCAGGGCCTGGGGCCCGGACAAGGCGACGAGCAGGACGGCGACGAGGAGGCGGGAGGGGCTCACGCGAGGTGGAAGTCTAGCGCGGCCCCAGCCGCCTTGCAGGGTCTCAGGTCTCCTCGGGAGGCGGCGCGCCCAGCTTCTCGAGCAGCTTCTCCACCGGGTCGCTGTCCTGGCTCACGTCCGCCACCGCCGAGCGGTACTCGGTGTCCGTCGCCTTCTCCACGTCGGGCATCAGGCGGCTGATGACGGCGCGAGCGGCCTCCGCGTTGCACTCGGGCAGGACGACGACGAAGACACCCGCGCCCAGGTGGGAGATGGCATCCGGGTGGCGCACCCGCTTGCGCATCACGTCCGCGATGTTGTTCGGGACGGGCTCCACGGGCCGGTCGGGCCGCAGCACCGCCAGGCTCAGGGCCCGGTGGTAGCGCCGGCTGCGGGCCAGCTCCTGCTCCAGCCGGAGCAGCAGCCCGCGCCGGTCATGCAGCCCCGTGGCCGGGTCGCTCCCGGTGCGGCGCTGGAGCGAGGGCTGGGAGCGCTCCCGCTCCTGCTGCTCGCGCTCACCCTGGCGCAGCTTGAGCGCGCGGTCCGTGCGGTTGAGCAGCTCCACCGCGTTGAACGGCTTGCTCATGTAGTCCACCGCGCCCAGGTTGAGCGAGCGGACCTTCTCCGCGACGCCCTGGTGCGCGGACAGCAGGATGACGGGGATGTGCGCCGTGTCGGAAGACGACTTGAGCGCCATGGCCGCGTCCAGGCCGTCCAGCTTGGGCAGGAACACGTCCATGACCACCAGGTCCGGCCGCTGCGCGCGCGCACGGGCCAGGCCCTCCGCGCCGTCGCGAGCCACCTCCACGCGGTACTTCGAGCGCAGCACCTCCGACAGCACCGCGGCGATCTCGGGCTCGTCCTCCACCACCAGCACGCGCGGCTGCTCCGTCACCGACGACGTGGCGACCACGGGTCGGGGGTTGCGCGGCGCCTCCTGCGCGAGCGGCAGCGTGAAGACGAAGAGGCACCCGTGCTCGGGCGGGCTCTCCGCCCAGATCTCGCCGCCGTGCAGCTCCACGAACTCCTTGCAGATGGCGAGCCCCAGCCCCGTCCCCTTGCCGCCGTGACGGTACCGGTCGAACACCAGGTGCAGCTCGTCCTGGGGGATGCCCACGCCGTCGTCCTGCACGCACACCTTCGCCGCGTCACCGTCCGGACGGCCCAGCCGCCGCGTGGACACGACGACCTCACCCGCGTCGCGCGCGTGGTGGATGGCGTTGGTGATGAGGTTCTGCAGCACCTCGTGCAGCTTCACCTCGTCACCGATGAGCATCAGGCTGTCGGGGCAGTCCGCGCGCAGGGACACGCCCCGCTCGGCCGCCAATATCTCCAGCTCGTTGACCGCGTCACGGCACAGCTGCGCGACGTCCAGCACACGGGGCTCGATGGACAGCCGCGCCGCCTCGCCCTTGCCCTTCTCCAGGAGCGACTCGACCAGGCCGAGGATCTTCTTGCCCTGGCGGATCATCGCCTCCGCGGACTGCTTCTGCTGCGACTCCAGCGGCCCTTCCAGCAGCAGGCGGCCATGGCCCAGCAGCACCTGGAGCGGCGCGCGCAGGTCGTGGCTCACCACCGCGATGATCTCATCCTTCAGGCGGTTGAGCTCCTTGAGCCGGCGGTTCGCCTCGAGCAGCTCGTGGTAGCGCTCGACGTACGCCAGCTCCAGGTCCTCGCGCTTCTTCTTCACCGCGGTGTGCAGCCGCGCGTTGCGGATGGAGTTGGCCAGCACGCCGGCCACGGCCTGGGTGAACTCCTGCTCGTCGCGGCCGAAGGACGCGTCCATGCGCGACACGCGCAGGAACAGCGCGCCCAGCAGGTCGTCCTGGCAGATGAGCGGCTGCACCAGGATGGACTTCACGCCCAGGGGCACGATGGATGTGCGCACCTCCGCCATGAGCGGATCCCGCTGCGCCTCCTCGATGAGCACCGGCTCTCGCGTCTCCAGCGCGCGGCGCAGCTCCGGATAGCGCGCCACCTCGATGTCAAGCTGCACGAGGCTGGGGTCCTCCTGCGTCGCCACCACCTTGCCCGTGCGCGCGTGGCTGCCCTCCACCAGCACCACCGAGCAGCGGTCCGTCCCGGTGACGCGCCCCACCTTGTCCACCGCGATGCGGAGGATCTCCTCCAGCTCCAGCGAGCTGGTCGCCGCCTGGGTGATCTCCAGCAGCATCCCCATGCGCAGCCGGACGCGCTCCTCGCGGTCCTTCAGCCGTCCCGCCCTGAGCGCGGCCTCCAGCCGGGGCACCACCTCGTCCGCGCCGCGAATCCAGTCATCCACCGCCAGGCGCTTGAAGGCCTCCGCCGACCGGGACTTGCCCAGGTCCACCACCACGGGCAACCGCTGCAGCCGCTCCACCCGACGCAGGGACTCGAGCAGCTCCGCGGCGCGCTTGGCCGTCACCGACAGCAGCACGACCTCGGGTTGCAGCGAGTCCGCCAGCTCCGCCAGCCCGGTGTCCTTCTCGGCCGCCGCGCAGTGGTAGCCGCTGGCGGTCAGCCGCTCCATCAAGGCGTCGCCGGACTCCTTCCCGGCCACCACCAGCACGCGTCCCCGCTGATCCGCCTGCATCTCGACTCTCACAGTGAACCTCGCGCCGCGGCGGCCCTGTGCGGGCGCCACTGGGGAGGCTGCAAAAACCCGTTGAATGCGGAAGGGTTCATGGTTCGGTTTCCGAATCTTGCCGCCGTTCACGTCCGTGGGCCAGAGCGGCGCACGGCCGGTGGCGACCGGGACTGTGAGTGGAGATGCCCGGGCGCCACGCCCATCGTGGCTTCCCACACCCACGCCCCTGGAGCACTTCCACCCCATGTCCCCCACTCCGGGGGCAGAACGGGCGCGCGCCAACACCGCGCGGTGGGAATCCTTCCCACGCCCGCCATGACCTGGCGCCGCTCGTCCGGCCGGACTCCGTCCCTTCGAGCAGCCAACCACCCGTCATCGCAAGCTCCCACCCGTTCCCGTGTGCCCTGGAGTGGTGGAGGACCCGAGGTCCCCACCCACGGGAATCGCCGGGCTATCACGTCATGGGGCCCTGGAGGGCCGCAATCTTCGGGGGCGCGGGGGCCGGGCCGTTTTGCGGATGGGGGAGGATGCCGGGAATGGTGCGAGCGAGGTAGAGTGCGGTGCCATGCTCCACCCTCCCGTGACTCGGCGTGCATGGCGCACTGCCCTCGTACTCGTCTCCAGTCTGGCCATCGCCTGTGGCGACGACCCGCCACCGCCCACGCCGGATCCGCCGCAGGTGGCCCTGACGGTTCCCCAGGGCAACGTCGCGGGCACCAGCCTCAAGCTCATCGCGACCATCGCCGGCTGCGAGAAGGTCAACACGCTCAACCTCTACGACCGGACCACCTTCCTCAAGGCGTTCCCCTCGGGCGGTGGCACCACCAACTTCGAGCTCCTGGCGTCGGACATCCCGTACGCCAACCCGCTGGTGGGGCTCGCCGCGAGCCTGTCCCTCACCGCCGAGGTGGTGTGCGACGACGGCCGCAAGAACACGTCCCTGCCCCAGCCGGCCACGTTCTTCCCGGTCTCCCGCGCCAACGATGATCCGCAGGGCCTGCAGGTCTACGCCATGCCGCTGGCCATCGACGGCTCGGGCTCCACGGCGACGTTCCTGAGCTGCGCCAAGACGACCACGGGCGGCATCGAGACCATGTACCGGCACAACGCCTCGGGTGGCGCCGCCGGGACGCTGCAGGCCCCGACGCTCTGCAACGCGTCCACCGTCATCACGCCCCGCAACGCGCAGAGCGGCAAGCGCTGGGTCTACACGCCCGGGTACGGCGCGTTCGCCATCGACCGCGACTTCAAGATGACGGCGCGCACGCCGGTGGACCTGGAGGTCAACGACCTGGTCGTCTTCCCCAACGGCGACGCGTTGATCCGCTCCGTCCAGGGCCTCATCTACCGCATCACCCACGACACCCAGGACGGCCTGAAGATCGGCGTCACGCGCTGGGAGTACCAGCGGGAGATCTCCGTGGGCACCCCCGTCGGCCAGTTGTTGATCCGCGGGGATGGCCGCGTGCTCTTCGCCAGCCACATCGAGTACAGCGAGAACCGCGCGGACATCATCGTCGAGGAGCTGGACGGCGGCACGGACTCGGCGGGCGGGACGCTGCAGGCCACGCACATCATCCGGCAGCTCTTCACGTCGAACACCGCCACGCCGCGCCCGGTGGGGCAGTTCAGCAGCGACGGCAGCATCCTCTACCTGGGCTTCGCGCTGCCCGAGGACAAGTCCCAGGTCCTCGCCTGTGTCGCGAACCTGGAGGGCTGCGAGGGCAACGCGTCGAAGTGGGCCACGGGCGTGCTCACCGGAAAGGTGCAGCAGATTGCCACCTACGCCAACGGCAGCCGGGTGGCCGCGGCGACCACGCAGCGCGTGTGGCTGCTGGATTCGAACACCGGCACCATCCGCAACCGGGAGCTGCGCTCGGTGGACGCCAACGGCGCGCTCCACGTGAAGTACCTGCTGCCGGCGAACCCGACCTCGGACCTGTTCTTCCTGAACGCCCCCGCGGCCCAGGGTTCGACGGCCACGCTTCCCGTGGAGCTGGTGGGTGTGGACCAGACGCTGGGGAGCTCGGCCGAGGGCCGTGAGCTCTTCCGCTACCAGGTCTCCGTGTCCATGGGCGCGGCCTTCGACGACAGCGGCCGGCTCTGGATGCGCACCAACCAGAAGCTGCTCGAGCTGCAGACGTCGTCGCAGTACCGCAGCGCCCGGCCGTAGCCGAAGGCCACCGGGAAGGGCGAGCCCTCCGCCGCCCTTCCCTCCGTGCCGCGTCAGGGCCGCTCGGCGACGAGCAGCGCCTCCACGTTGCCCGCCGGCCCTGGCACCGGCGAATCCATGACGCCACGCACGGTCAGCCCCTGCTCGCGCACGAAGGCCGTCACGGTGTCGATGGCGTCCTGCCGCGCGGCGGCGTCCCGCACCACGCCTCCCTTGCCGACGCGGTCCGGGCCCACCTCGAACTGGGGCTTCACCAGCGCGGCCAGGACACCGCCCGGCTCCAGGAAGGGCAGCACCGAGGGAAGCACCTGGGTGAGCGAGATGAAGCTCACGTCGATGACGACGACGCCGACCTTCTCCGGCAGGTCCTCCTCCGTCAGGTAGCGCGCGTTGACACGCTCACGGGAGCGCACGCGCGGGTCCTTGCGGAGCTTCTCGTGGAGCTGGCCGTAGCCCACGTCGATGGCGTGCACCCGCACCGCGCCATGCTGGAGCAGGCAGTCGGTGAAGCCGCCCGTGCTCGCGCCGATGTCCGCGCCCACCTTGCCGCGAACATCCAGGCCGAAGTGGTCGATGGCGCCCTTGAGCTTGAGCCCACCGCGCGAGACGTACGGGAGCACCTCACCCTTGAGGCGCAGCTCCGCCTCCACGGGGATGAGGGAGCCGGGCTTGTCCACGCGCTGGTCATCCACGACGACCTGGCCCGCGAGGATGAGCGCCTGGGCCTTGGTACGCGACTCCGCCAGCCCCCGCTCCACCACCAGCACGTCCACCCGCTCCTTGCGAGGCTTCATCGTCATGTGCCCTCCAGGAGCGCCCGGCCCGCGCGTCGCAAGCCCTCCGCGTCCAGCCCCAGCTCCGCGCGCTGCACCCGCGCATCGCCATGGGGGACGAATACGTCCGGCATGCCCACGAGCCGCACGCGCTGGGACACGCCCTTCTCGGCGAGCAGCTCCAACACCGCGCTCCCCAGCCCTCCGCGCACCGTGCCCTCCTCCGCCACCACCAGCGGCCCCTGACGCGCGGCCTCCAGGAGCGCGCCCTCATCCAGCGGCGACAGCTCCCGCGCGTCGAGCACGTTCCATCGCGGCTCGTGTCGCGCCGCCTCGAGCGCGGGGAGCGCCAACGGCCCCAGCGTCACCAGCGTCAGCTCCGGCTGCTTCGCTCGCACGAGCCACCGGGCGCCCTGGACCGGCGCCTCGCCCACGTGCACCTCGGGAGGCAGCGCAGGCAGCGTGCCGCGAGGGAAGCGGAGCACGGAGGGCAGCGGCGAGGCGAGCGCGGTCCGCAGCATGGGCGCGAAGTCCTCGCCCACCACGGGGGACCACAGCCGGAGCCCGGGCAGCGGGCGCAGTGAGGACACGTCGTAGGTGCCCTGGTGCGTGGCCCCATCGGCGCCGACGAGCCCCGCGCGGTCCACCGCGAAGACGACGGGCAGGCCCGGAAGACACACGTCGTGGATGATCTGGTCGTACGCGCGCTGAAGGAACGTGGAGTAGATGCAGCACACGGGACGCGCGCCCGCGGCGGCGAGCCCCGCGCAGAACGTCACCGCGTGCGGCTCGGCGATGCCCACGTCGTGCACGCGGTCCGGGAAGCGGGCCTTGAGCGCGTTGAGCGCCGAGCCCTCCAGCATCGCGGGCGTCACCGCGACGACGCGGGAGTCACGCGCCATCGCGTCCTCCAGCGCCGAGGCCAAGGCCTCGCTGTACGTGCGATGCCCTCCGCGCGAGCGCACCAGCTTGCCGTCGCGCCACTCGTAGGGGCCCATCGCGTGCCCACGCGTCTGGGCATCCGCCTCGGCCGGAGGAAATCCCTTCCCCTTGAGCGTCAGCGCGTGCACCACCACGGGGCGCATGGACGCGCGCGCCTCGCGCAGCGCGTGGGTCAGCGCACCCAGGTCGTGCCCATCCACGGGACCCAGGTACGTGAAGCCCAGTCCCTGGAAGAAGTCCCGCGCGCCGCGCGTGCGCAGGAGCGAGGGAACGGCGCCCACGTTCGCGCTGATGGACATCTGGTTGTCGTTGAGCACCACCACGAGCGGCAGGTGGCTGCCTCCCGCGTTGTTGAGCCCCTCGAACGTCAAGCCGCCGGTGAGCCCGCCATCCCCGAGCACCGCCACCACGTGGCCCCGGTGCCCCAGCATCCTCCGCCCCTCAAGCACCCCCAGCGCCGCCGACACCGCGGTGCAGGAGTGTCCCGCGAGCAGCGCGTCATGCGGGCTCTCGCGCGGGTCCAGGAAGGGCGCCACACCGCCGGCCTGCCGCAGCGTGTGCATCTGCTCGCGCCGACCCGTGAGCAGCTTGTGCGCGTACGTCTGGTGCCCCACGTCGAAGAGAATCGCGTCCGTGGGCGAGTGGAAGACCCGGTGCAGCGCGACGATGAGCTCCACCGCGCCCAGCGAGGCGCCCAGGTGGCCGCCCACGCGGCCGCAGATG
Source organism: Myxococcus sp. MH1 (assembly GCF_059738865.1). NCBI lineage: Bacteria > Pseudomonadati > Myxococcota > Myxococcia > Myxococcales > Myxococcaceae > Myxococcus > Myxococcus sp. MH1. Next base: position 7,092,610 of record NZ_AP026947.1, read on the forward strand.
GAGATGATCTCCTCCCGGAGCTCCGTGCACAGCTGCGGCAGCTCCGCTTCGGGAAGCGCCCGCAGGTCCGTCGGCGAGGCGATGCGGCTCAGGACCTCCGCCGTCAAAGCTTCCGCTCCACCACGTACCGCGCGAGCGCCGCCAGGGGCCCATCCTCACCCTCGAGCGGCCGCACCGCCTCCACCGCCAGCCGCACCTGCTCGTCGGCCAGACGGCGCGACTCCTCCAGGCCCACCACGGCCGGGAAGGTGAAGCGTCCCGCGTCGGCGTCCGCGCCCACGGGCTTGCCCAGCTGCTCCCGCGTCGACGTCACGTCCAGCACGTCGTCGGCGATCTGGAACGCCAGACCCACCGCGTCGCCGTACATCTGCGCGCGCACGAGCGCCTCCGCATCGCCTCCACCCGCGAGCACGCCCATGCGGCACGCCGCGCGAATGAGCGCGCCCGTCTTGAGCCGGTGCATGCGCACCAGGTAGTCCAGGTTCGCGGGTCGGTCCTCGGCGGTGTCCAGCACCTGGCCGCCCACCATGCCCGCGGCGCCCGACGCCACCGCCAGCTCGCGGCACAGCGCGCCCCGCACGGGCTCCGGCCCGTCGGCGAGCAGTCCGAAGGCATCCGTCAGCAGGCTGTCGCCCGCGAGGATGGCCATCGCCTCACCGTAGACCTTGTGGTTCGTCGGCCGGCCGCGACGGAAGTCGTCGTCGTCCATGGCCGGCAGGTCGTCATGCACCAGCGAGTACGTGTGCACGAACTCCAGCGAGCACGCCGCGTCCGCCGCCAGCGCCGACACGAGCGAGGCTTGCGCCACGGTGTCCGCGAAGGTGAGGCAGAGCACGGGCCGCAGCCGCTTGCCGCCCGCGAGCAGCGAGTAGCGCATGGACTCCACCAACCGGGGAGGAGCCCCCGAGGAGGCGAGCCGGTCCGCGCGCTCGAGCAACAGCGACTCCACCCGCGCCTGCTGGGTCCGCAGGAAGGCATCCAGGTCGAACTGAGCCATGAATCGATACTCCTCTGCTGGATGAGCGCTAGGGCGCGGCCGGGGTCACCAGCTCACGGATGCGTCGGACGAGCTTGTCCGTATCCAGCGGCTTGACGAAATAGTCCGCGGCGCCGACCTCGCGACCGCGCTTCTTGTCCTCCGAGTCCCCACGCCCGCTGATGAAGATGATGGGGATGTCCCGGAAGTGCTCGTTCTTCTTCACCGCCTTGCACAGCTCGAAGCCGTCGATCCAGGACATGTTCACGTCCAGGAGGATGGCCTGCGGCCGGTGCAGCTGCAGCGACGCGATGAGCCGCAGCCCGTTGGCCGCCAGCGTCACCTCGAAGCCCTCGTCCTCCAGGGCCGCCGCGAGCAGCTCCCGCGTGTCGCGGTCATCGTCGACGATGGTGATCTTCGGCTTCGACATGCCCGAGCGCGCGTCCCGCACGACCTAGAACGGGACGTCATCCTCGGGTGGAGGTCGCGGTGCGGGCGCCCGGGGGGCCGCCGCCTGCGCCGGAGGTCGGGCCGCCACCGACAGCGGCGCCACCACGTCGTTGCCATCCTCGTCCTGGAGGAGCTGCTCGATTCGCTGCTCCGCCTCGGTGAGCAGCTTCTCACCCCGACGTACCAGCCGGATGCCCTCCTCGAACGCCTTGAGCGAATCCTCCAGCGACAGGTTGCCGCTCTCCAGCCGGCCCACCGTCTCCTCGAGACGGCTCACGACGTCCCCGTACTGACCGGGAACCTCGGCCTCACCTGCCTTGTCCGCCTTGGACGCCTTGTCCGCCTTCGCCACAGCCTTCCACCTCCCCGTTCGGGGCGCGGGACTCTAGAGGGTGGCCCGTTAGCAGTCCACCGGCCCTTTTACCGATGTCACGGTGGCTTCGACTTCTTCACACCCGCCGAGTGTCCTCGCGCCATTCGCCGCGAGCTTGATGCCCAGCTTCTCCCCCACCTCGACATCCGCGACGGAGCGCACCACGCCCCCGTCGCGCTGACGGAACACCACCGAATAGCCGCGTGACATCACCTTCAACGGGCTCATCGCGTCCAGTCGTCCCTCCAGACGCTGGAAACGCCGCTGCGCGTCCGCCAGCGTCCCCTGCTGCAGCGCTCGCAGCCGTGCCTGGTGCGCGGCCAGACGGGCGCGCTCCTTCGCCACGAGCGCCACCGGCGAGGCCCGCTCCAGCCCCAGCCGCGCCGCGGACAGCGAAGCCTGCCGCGTCGCCACGCCCGCGCGCGCCGCCTCCGCCAGCCGCATGGCCAGCTTCAACAGGTGCGCGCGCTGCTCGCCCAGCCGCGCCTGCGGGCGCGCGCGCTGCAGCCGCTCCGTCAGCGCGCGCAGCGAGTCCCGCCGCTCGCGCACCGCGGGCCGCAGCACCCGCATCATCGCCTCCACCTGCTCGGACAGGTGCAGCCGCTGGTGGTTGAGGGCCCGCCGCGGGTCCTCCAGGCGCGAGGCGAGCTGTCCCTGACGCTCGCGCAGCTCCAACACCCGGCGCTCCGTGGCCCGCCGCAGCCGCCCGGCCTGCGTCGCGAGCGACAGCTCCAGGTCCGCCAGCACCGGCGCCAGCCGCTCCGCCGCCGCGCTGGGCGTGGCCGCGCGCCAGTCCGCCACGAAGTCGGCGATGGTGAAGTCGATTTCGTGACCGATGGCGGACACCACCGGCACGGGCGAGGCGAAGATGGCGCGCGCCACCTCCTCCTCGTTGAACGTCCAGAGGTCCTCCACCGAACCTCCGCCGCGCGTCACCACGATGACGTCCACGTCGGAGCGGGAGAGCCGCGCGATCGCCCGCGCCACCTCGGCCGCGGAGCCCTCCCCCTGCACGCGCGCGTCCGCGAGCAGCACGCTCAACCGCGGGTTGCGCGAGTGGAGCACGCGCAGGAAGTCCTGGAGCGCGGCGCCCGTGCGGCTCGTCACCACGCCGATGCGCCGGGGAAGGAAGGGCAACGGCCGGGGCGCCCGCACGCGGCGGTCGCCGATGAGGCCCTCCGCCGCGAGCCGCGCCTTGAGCTGCTCGAAGGCCAGCGCCAGCGCGCCCTCGCCCACCGGCTCCAGCCGCGTGACGATGAGGCTGTAGCGGCCCTGCGGCTCGTACAGGTCGACGCTGCCCTCGGCCAGCACCTCCATGCCGTCGCGCAGCGCGAAGCGCATCCGCCCCGCCATCGACGCCCAGACCTTCGCGTCGATGGAGGCGACGGTGTCCTTCAGCGAGAAGTACCAGTGGCCCCGCGCGTTCGCCCCGCGAAAGCCCGTCACCTCACCGCGCACGATGACGCGCGCGAAGCGGGACTCAATCGTCTGCTTGAGCTGCCGCGTGAGCTCTCCCACGGAGAGCACCGAGCGCTCGGGCTTCGGAGGCGCCGAGGGAGCGCCCTCCAACGGACCCAACAGCCCGGTGCCGTCCGCGTCCACAGGAGGAGGAGGCGGCGCCTTGCGCGGCAGCGCCACCACCTTGGGCACGGCGGCCACGGCGGGCTCCACCGGCGCGAGCGTCCCGAACAAGTCCCCCTGGAATCCCGACGCGGCGGACGGCGGAACCTCGCCGCCCGCGCCCTTGCGCTTCTTCATCGCGAGAGCTTCTCGACCCAGGTCTTCGCCTTGTCGTGGTACTCGTCGTCCGGGGGCGTCATCGCCACCACGTCCTTGAACTTCGGCAGCGCGTCCTCGGGGTTGCCGTCCTTCATCGCGTAGGCCAGGAAGTACAGCTCCTTCGCCTTCGCCTTCAGCTCGCTGATGATGTTGGACGCGCCCGCGTGGCCCGGGTCCGCCTGCAGCGCGCGGCGCGCGTACTCCATGGCGCGCGCCCACTGGCCGGCGGCCTTCGCGCCCGTGGCGCTCTTGTAGAAGATGGTCGCCGCGCGGGTGCCCGCGTTGCGCGCCATCTTGCTCGTGCGCCCGTCGGTGATGTCCTTGTCCAGCGCCATCAGCTTCGTCAGGCCCTTGGCGTCCAGGTCCTCCAGCCGCTTGTACAGGTTGCTGAACTCCGACATCTGCCCGAGCAGCTTCTTGCACTGCGGCGCCTTCGACATGCAGGCGTTGAGGATGGCCACCGCGCCGGACATGTCGCCGTCGACGAAGCGCTGCACCGCGGGCTCCCACGGCTTGGGCGCGGGTCCGACGATGACGGGCCTGGGCGCGTCACGCACGGCGATGGCCTGCACCGCCTGCTCGTTGATGAGCTTGGCGTCGCGGTGGTCCGGGTACGCCTTGAGCACGTCGTCGGTGATGAACTTGGCCTGGTCCAGCTGGTTGGTGTCCAGCGCCTTGCGCGCCTCCACCGAGCGCTTGTCGGCCAGGTCCTTCAGCTCGCGCTTGGCGGCGTTCACCTGCTCGTAGAGGAACTGGCTCTCGCCGGCCTTCGCGAGCGCGGCGGCGGCGTTGCCCAGCTCGTTCTTGATGATGGCGGCGCGCGCCTCCGTCAGCCGCTCCTGGATGGGAATCTCGCGCTGGGCGTGGTCGAGGTAGTCCTTCACGCCGGGGTAGTCAGGCGCCGCGGCGGCCAGCTCCTCGAGCTTGGCCTTGGCCTCCACCCACTTGCCCTCGCGCACCAGGTTCTTGGCGTCCTGGAAGACGGTGCTCAGCTCCTTGCGGACGGCCTCCTGCTGGCCCTTCTGCAGGAGCAGCTGCTCGTTCTGCTTCGCCACCTGCACGCGCGCGACCACGAGGCCACCGAGCAGCAGCACCACCACGCCGCCGCCGATGAGCATCATCTTCTTCTTCTTCGCCAGGACCTCCGGGTCAGGAGGCGCCATGGCCGACGAGCGCGCGCTGCGCACACGTCCACCCTCCACGCGCGGAGGCGGACGCGCGGGGACTCCGCCTCGGCCCGCGGCGCTCGAGGGACGGCTGCGCGACGGCGGCGCGGCCACCATCATGGTGGAGTTGGCCACGTCCTCGAAGCGCAGCTCCGTGTCGCCCAGGGTGATGATGTCCCCGGTGGCCAGGGGCGTCTCGTCGCCAATGGCCTCGCCGTTGACGAGCGTGCCGTTGCCGGACCCCAGATCACTCACCGTCCAGCCACCGCCCGACTTGCGCACCATGACGTGCTTGCGCGACACGGAGGTGTCCGGGATGCAGATGGGGTTGTCCGTGGCGCGGCCGATGACGTACTCGCCGTCCTCCAGGGAGAACTCCTCACCCGCCTTGGGTCCCGCGATGCAGACGAGCCGGGGCGACGCCGCCACGGGCGCGGGCCGAGCAGCGGCCGGAGACGACCTGCGGGTGGCGGGGCGAGCTCCGGTCCCGCCCGAGGGCGTCCCGGAAGGAGGCCTGCGACGAGCAGGAGGGGAACCGTTCGACATGACCAATCACCGACTTCCTGAAAAGAGCACGAGAGCTACAGCTCGTGCTCGAACGCCTTTTCCTTGGCCAGATTGTGGCAGCGATGCTCTGTCGTAGGGAAGCGCCTGCTGACTTCCTGCAAAGCCGCCCGGGCCTTCTTCGCGCTGCGGAACTGCACACTGCGTTGGAATTCGAGCATGAGCTGGGCACATTGGTGGTCCAGCTCGGAGGAGACCTGGGAAAGCTGATACCGGACGTCCTCGTACAGCTCCGGCCGCGTGTCCAGGGCCTCCAGGGTAATCCAGGCGAAGCGGAACTGCTGCCAGGCCCGGAACAGGTTCTCCGCCCCCACCCCCTTCGAGTCGAAGAAACGCCGGCCCGTGGAGGCATATTCGCGCGCCTGCTCCAAAAGCTGCTCGGGCGGCAATTCCGGCACGGGGATGATTTCCAGCCGCAGGTTCCACACCCGCCACGTCTCGTTGCCCGGGGGGTTGCGGACGTTGTCGAAGGCGAAGGTGTTGACGACGCCGCGCTTGAGGGCGCTGGCGGGGAGGATGTGCTCCAGCTCCCGCTCGGCGGTGGTGGTGGTATCCGGTGGCACCCAGCCCAGGTTCACCCCGTTGAGCACCAGGGCGACCTCCTCCTTGGACACGCCGCTGGCCTGGTAGTGCAGCAGGGCCACCGCGCGGGTGGGCGCGACGAACTGGAACTCGAAGGACTTCTGGTCCGGGTGCTCCCAGCGCACCCCCTCCCCCAGCCCGAACGAGTCCGTCACGGCCTCCAGGCCCAGGCTCGAGGGCTCCGCGCGAGCGCCGCCCAGGCCCACCCCTCCGGGCAGGAACACGGCGGCGAGCCCCACCGACACGCCCCCCAGCACCAGGAGCAGCACCGCGCCCGTCAGCAGCTTGCGGGGCAGGGACAGCCCGCGCCACCCGAGCACCAACTGCCCTCCCCGGCTCCGCGACAGCGCCCGTCGCTCGCGCGCACGGTCCGCGGCGGTGGCCCCGGGAGCGGACGCGCTCTTGGCGACGACGGGAGGGGGCGCGAGCGTCGGCGCGTCCTCCACGCCAGGGGCGAGCGCGGCGACGGGCTTCGCGAGCCGGACGATGGGTCGGGTGGAGTCCTCGTCCGCGGGACTCTCCAGCAGCCCCACCGCCGCGAGCGTGGGCAGCGCCAGCTCCGTGCGCTCCTCCGGGATGGACTCCTCCAGCAACCCCGGAGGCATGGCGGTGGCGATGGGCGGCGACACCGCGGCCAGGAGCACGTCGGTGCGCTCCTCCACCGGCGGCGCCAGGGGCACGCCCAGCAGGGCGGGTGAGAGGGTCAGCTGCACCTCGGTGCGCTCCTCGACGGGGAGCACCGGGGGCATGGCGGCGCGGGCGGGAGGGAGGACCTCGGTGTGCTCCTCGCGTGGGAGCACGGGGGGCGGCAGGGGCCGCGAGGTGAGGACCGGCACCATCACCACCGGCGCCAGGTTCAGCTCGGTGCGGTCCTCCTGCGGCGGCGCTGGAGGGGGCACCAACACCGGGGGCACCGGCGGCACGGAGGGGCGCTTCGAGGCGGTCGGCGCCGGCTCGGACAGGGACGCGAGCGACGGCAGGATGGGGAGCGGCGCCGCGGGGGCCACGAGCGGACGCTTGCCGCTGGGCGGGTTCGACGAGGACGGCGCCACGGGAGCGACGGCGGGGAGCTCTCCGGTGGGCAGGTACTCCTGGTCCGGCTGCTCCAGCACCACCGAGGGCTGCGGGGGCGCGCGGCGGATGGGCCGCGTGGCGTCCACGTCCCCATCCGGCGGCACCCACAGGAAGGTGAACTCCACCGGCCCCACGCCGATGCGGTCCCCGTCGCGCAGCAGCTGCTCGCCCTTCAGCAGGTTGCCGTTGAGCACCGTGCCGTTGGAGCTGCCGTTGTCCTCGGCGTAGTACTGCCCGGCACGCAGGACGATGCGAGCGTGCTGCCGGGAGACGCCGTGGTCATGCAACACCACGTCGTTCTCCGAGGTGCGGCCGATCTTGACCTCGGCCTGCTCGAAGACGAGCTCGCGTCCTTCCTGGAGCCCCTTCGTGATGGAGAGGAGAATCGGCAGAGGACTTCCCCCTACGCGAGCTCACCGAAGAAGAACTGGAACACGATGGGTCCGAAGAGGACCATGAACACGGTCGGGAAGATGCAGGCGATGAGCGGGAAGAGCATCTTCACCGGCGCCTCGCCGGCCAGCTTCTCCGCGCGCTGCGTGCGGTCGATGCGCATCTGCGTGGACTGGATGCGCAGCACCTTGCCCAGGCTCGTACCCATCTTGTCCGCCTGGATGAGCGCCGTGACGAACGTCGTCAGCGACGGCAGGTCCACGCGCACAATCATGCTCTTGAGGGCCTCTTCACGCGTCTTGCCCATCTTCAGCTGCTTGAGCACCAGTTGCAGCTCCTCGCGCAGCGGGCCCGCCTTGCCCTTCTCCACCACCTTCGCCAGCGCCGCGGTGAAGTCCAGACCGGCCTCCACGGACAGCGTCAGGAGGTCCAGGTTGTAGGGCAGCGCGCGGCTGATGAGCAGGTGGCGCTTCTTCACCTGGTCGTTCAGCCACAGGAGCGGGTAGTACATGCCGAACAGCAGGAACAGCAGCGACCAGACCAGGTTCTGGCCCAGGCCGTTGAGCATGAACAGGCCCATCAACAGGCCGACGACGGCGCTGACTTCCTGCAGCGCCATCATGTCCTCGGGCTTGTAGCCCTGGGGCTCACCGGCCTTGATGAGGTTGCGGCGCGACTTCGCCTCGTAGCTGGGCCAGATGAACCGGCGGTTCATGGCACCCAGCCGGCGGATGGCCACCGAGCCGAAGCCCTTCATGCCGCCCTGGGACTCGTCGCGCACCTCCGACAGGAAGCGCTCCAGGAGCACCTGGTACAGACCGATTCCGAGGAAGCCCACCGCGCCTGCGAAGAGCAGCGCCGAGCTTCCGACCAACACTTGCGTCAGGATATCCACCGGGCACCCCTCAAATGTCGATGTTGACGATGCGCCGGATGATGAGGATGCCCATCACTTCCATGATGGCGATCAGCACCACGAGGATCCACCCGAAGTAGTGGTTCATCATGGGCTCCATCAGGTCCGGCCGCATGTAGTTGAGCACCATGCCGAGCACGCCCGGCATGGCGGCGACGATCCACCCCTGCAGCTTGCCCTGCGAGGTGAGCGCGTCGATCTTGCCTTCCAGGCGGAAGCGCTCGCGAATCACCGTGGAGATGGTCTCGAACATCTCCGCCATGTTGCCGCCCAGCTGGCGCGCGATGTTGGTGGACACCACCACCAGCTCCAGGTCGTCGCTGCCCACCCGGCGGCCCATGTTGATGAGCGCCTCTTCCAGCGGCACGCCCAGCTTCACTTCCTTCACGAACAGGCCGAACTCCTGCGACAGCGGAGGCATCGCCTCGCGCGCCACGTGCTCGATGGCCTGCGGGAAGGTGAGGCCGGCCTTGAACGCGTTCGCCATCGCCTGCAGCGCGTCCACCAGCTGGACGTTGAACTTCTTGATGCGCCGCTTGCGGTAGTGCTTGACCATGATCATCGGCAGGAAGAAGCCGAAGACCGTGGCGATGACCGCCAGGATGGGGTTGAAGATGATGTAGGTGAGGATGCCCAGCAAGCACATGCTGGCGATGTTGAGGACCAACATCTGCCGCGCGTCGATGAACAGGAACATGTCGCTCAAGTCGTTCATCGACTTGGCGACGTAGCGCTCCTGGTACTGCTCGTACGCCTTCGAGAGGACGCTGAAGATCACCAGGCTGAAGAAGAAGACCGAGCCGGTGACGAGGAGGAGGACGATTCCTGCGAGCATGGGCGTGCTTCCCTGAGGACGAGGGCGCCGTGGCGCCGACTACTGGGCGCCCGCGGCCGCGGCCTTGTCGCCACTGCCCTTGATGATCTGGATGATCTCCCGGCGCTTGGCCTCCAGCACGCGGGTGCGCTCACCCGACAGGAGCGTGCTGATGGTCGCGCGGCCGCGCTCCTCGATGAGGTCCACGTCGTCCTCGTTGCGCAAGGACAGCGTCAGCGCGCCGAGCTCCGCCGCGAGCACGAGGATCTCCGCCTCTTCCGGCAGCACCATCAGCGACACGTTGTTGTAGTCGCGCTGGCCTTCCGGGATGAGGTTCACGTTGGTGGTGCCGGTGATCTTGCCGGTGGCCACCACGATGATGTTCTGCAGCAGCGTCACGCCGACGTTCTCGTCCGTCTGCGGGTCGCGGAACGTGCCGATGATGTCCACGTGGTCGTTCGGGCGGATCCAGCCACCAACGGAGGTGGTGTTCTTCGCCTCGATGGTCATCGCGCGCATCTTCTTCTGGACCTTCGAGGACAGGCGCTCGGCGGCCTTGGTCGTCTCGAACTGGCTCCACAGCAGCGGGTCACCCGCCTGCAGGGCCACCAGCACCTTCTGGTTCACCACGTACGACGCCGAGTCCGGACGGACCACCGACGAGGTGACGAACTGCTCGGGGACCGAGCGCTGGGAGATCATCTCGAAGGTGATGACCGTACCCTCGGGGACATCCTGAGCCGCCACGACGACGGGCACCAGGTTCCAACCGCGGCGGACATCCGCCTCCTTCTTCTTGATGGCGGAGTACGCGATGACGCCGGCCAGAAGGCCGAGCACGAGCGCGACGACGAGCGGAGTCTTGCCCTTCAGCATGGTTCAGGAACCTCCAAAACGGGGGGGCGCCGTTCGGCGGCGAAGTCGAGGGGTGTTGAATTCCAAAAAGGCGCACATCGGCGCCGACGGCGCGGGATGTTAGCCGTGCGATACAGCAGGTGTCAAAACCACCTCCCGCGACAGCACAGAATCCCGCGCCAACCCTGTCGAATCGCTGGGTTGCGTCAACGGTTCCTGAGGCCGTTGATGGCGGCGAGGTCCTCGGCGGTCAACCCGTTGTATTCGGTGATGCTGTAGATCGCATCCTGGACCACGTCGGCGTCATCCTCGTTGGCGATGACCTTGTTCTCCAGGAGCTGCAGCAGCCTCACGATGTCGGGGTCCGTGGACACGGGGCCCAGCTCGAAGGTGCCCCCCTCCTCGGAGGGGCCACGCGCCTCGTTGAGGCAGTACATGTGGAGCGGGACCAGGAAGACCTCTTCCTCGCTGCCGCCATCCGTGCCCGCGTCGACGCCGCCGGGGCCCGTGCCCGTGGGGGGAACCGTGATGGGCTCACGGCCGATGAGCATGCCGTTCTGGATGCGGCTGGGCGCCGTGTTGAGCACCACCAGTCCCGGCTCGAACGTCACCTCGACGGGGCTACCCGTGGTGTTGCGCAGCGGCACGCAGACCAGCACCGCGGGCCCCGTTCCGATGGGCGCCACGCCGTTGCCGCAGTCCTTCGTGGCGTCGCTGGCGCCGTACGGCACCCCGGCGAGCTCCACGCCCGGAGGGAAGACGAACGTCTTGCCCACCGGCCGGCCCGGGTCCTCGCCGAAGCCGGGCCGCACCAGGTTCACGCCCGCGTCGAAGGTGAAGCCGCCATCCCCGCCGCCGCCACCGCCCCCGTCGTCGTCATCACTGCACGCCAGCACCCCTGCCCCGACACCCACCGCGACGACCATCCACTTCCAGGCCGCATGCGCCATGTCGCGCTCCTTGTCCTCGTCGTTGTGCGCAGGCGACTCCTCCGGCCACGAGCCACTGCGTCATGAGGTATCCCGAGACTCGCCGAGTCCCGGGTCCTCGGCAACACCGACGCGCAAGGAACGCGTCAGTGTCCAGCAGTGTGCGAAGGATGCGGCGATTCGAGGGGCGACGCCGAGGGCTGCTGCATGGGCGGAAGGTCCGGATTGTAGAGGCCGCGCAGAATCAATTCCCGCCCCCGCTCATCCAGCAGCATCGCGGGCTCGCCCTCCCGCAGGCCGACCATGCGCACGCTGAAGCCCACTCCGTCCGGCGTGACGTGGACCCACAGCGCTCCAGGCACCAGCGTGGCGGGACGGTCGTCATCCGACTCCAGCCACTCCAGCCGCATGGGCACGGCGCTCAACGCGCGCGTGCGCACGCGGTCGTTCACGGGCCCCGCCACCTCAAGGGCCGTGCTCCAGTCCCCACGCTCCGTGGGGACCTCTCCGTGCGCCTGGAGCTCCTGCACCATCGTCAGATGGACCCGGCGCCCCACGCGGAGGATGGACAGGTTGGCGGTCTCCTCGGCGCGAGCCTCGCGCAGGGGCCGCCCGTCGCCCGCCGCCACCGCGCCCGCCACGGCCACCAGCACCGCGCCCGACGCCCAGAGCGGCGCGGAGTGCCCGCGCACCAGCGCCCAGACCAGACGCAGCACCGCGAGCACCGCCACCACGGAGCCCCCGAGCAGCGTCCAGCGCGGCAGGGGGCCGACATGGAACGCGTGTCCGAGGACTCCGACGACGTGCCGCCATTCGGGGACGGAGACGTACAGCACGCCCCCCGCCATCGCGAGGAAGGCGGCCGCGTGCACCAGCCTCAGTCCCAAGGGGGACGGCGCCCCCACCGTGCTCCGGTCCGTCACGGGAACGGCAGGTTCAGCACGAAGTAAAACGAGTCGTAGTAGATCTGGTACGAGCGCATGAACAGGTCGATGACGTTCGACTGCACGTCATCCGTCCACCGGACCTTGACCGACCCGCCGATGATGAGCGCGACGACGAGGACCCAGTTGAGGATGGAGTATTCGACCATGGCCTGGCCGCGCTGGGAGGCGCGCCGGCGCTGCGTCTTGGGGATGCTCATGGGGAGGCTTCCTCCGGGGCCGCGTCCTGCGGCGCGTCCATGTCGGGCAGGTTGGGGAACACACGGTCCGCGTACTCCAGGCGGACCTTGGGGGCGGACGGAGGCGGCAGCACCATTCGCGGCTTGGCGTCGATACCGTACTCCGCCACCTCCATCGAATGGGCGATGCCTGGAATCTCCATCTTCGCCAGTTGCATCAACGGAATCTCGCGGGAAATCCACATCCGCTTGACGACGGTCTTCTTCACGACCAGTTCGATCTGCACGGCCGACACCGTCCCCGCCAGCGTCATCACCCGCATCTCCTTGCTGGAGCGTAGCACGGGCTTGAGCCCCGCGGGCAGCGGCTCCTTGTCCTCGTCCGGGTGCGGCAGCTTGTCGTCCTTGGCCTCCTGCCCCATCTTCTTCATGACGTGGTCCAGGGCCTCCTGCGAGTACTCCTGCGGGCGGTCCGTGGGGCCGCCCACATAGAGCCGGGAGATGGCGTCGTACTGGATCTGCTCGCCCTCGCGCGCCACCAGCATGCGCATCTGCATCAGGGGCGACTTCATGGCCGGGTGCGTGCCCGCCTCCATCTCCACCCACACCGCGTCCCGGCCCTGCTTGTCCTTCTCCTCCCCCACCACCGCCATGCGCCAGTAGTAGATGCGCTGGCCACCCGCGCCGCCGTCGAAGCGGTAGGTCACCCAATCGCCCACGCGCGTGTTGCGCGCGCCGCGCGTCAGGTGGTTCATCACCTCGCGCGCCGCGGGGCTCTCCTCCGCGCGCGCCGACGCCGCCATCAACACCACCGCCAGGACGGCCCACGTCGCCCTCATTTGCCCGTCCCCTTCGTCTTGGCCTTCTGCTCCTGCTCGTAGGCCTCGCGGCTCTTGCGGACCGCGTCGTCGTTGGGCACCGCGTCCGGACGGTCCGAGCCCACCCAGGTCTGGAGGACGGTCGACATGCCCTCGTCCACCTCGGAGATGGTCGTCATCACCTGCTCGCCCTTGCGCGCGTGCTCCATCGTCACCTGCGTGCCACCGCCCAGCTTCGTCACCGTGCTGCGCACCGGCGAGAACCCCTGGCGCTCCAGCTCCGCGTCCACGCGGCGCTGCACGTCGTTGAGGTCCCCCGTCACCAGGGACGTGCGGTTCTGCGAGCCGCCCGGGTCGTCGCGCGTCGCCAGGTCCTGGCTGTAGAGCGTGCCCTCCAGCTTGACCAGGCCCTGCGGCGGCGTCTTCGGCGGACGCGACCACAAATCGCGCAGAGCCGTGAAGCCCACCGTCTTGCCCGCGTGCATGCGCAGCACCACCCCGCGCTGCAGGCCCTCGCGCGTGAAGAGCGCGGAGACGACGGCCTCCTCCTCCATGTCGCCCTCCACCACGGTGGGGTAGCCCTCGTCGCGCCACTTCTGCGCGAAGTAGGCCACCACCTTCTTCATGGGGTCGGTCGTGGTGAAGTAGGCCAGGCGGTAGTACTCCCCGCCGATGACCAGGTCGTTGCCGATGCGGGTGTGGACGGTGCCCGGATACACGGGCACCTGCTGCTCGGCCGCGCGCGCCGGCCCGAAGGCCCCCAGCGCACAGCCGAGCACCAGCCCGAGGGCCGCGGCCCTACTCGCAGCGAATCTTGTTGTCCTGCTCATCCTTCTTCGTCGCCTCTTGGTTGGCGTCCGGGTCCGACGGGTCGTCGGCCATGGCCTTCTTGCAGCCCATGAAGTGCGGACCGCGGGCCATGAACAGCTTGATGTAGTTGCTGTCCCCGTACGTCATCTCATCGCGGAACGGCGCCGTGTCGAAGCAGTCCGGCCGGTCGTTGTCCAGCAGGTCGCGCATCGCGTGCAGACCGCTGCTCGCCGAGCTGTCGTACCCCGTCAGGCCGTTGCAGTTCCCCTTCTGCTGGGGATCGATACCGTAGTTGCGGGCGACGACATAGGTGCCGAAGAAGTTCGGCAGGAAGCTCCCCAGGAAGCTGAGCACGCTGCCAACGCTGCCATCCAGCGCCTGCGTCAGGCCCAGGAACTTCATCCGCCCCACCTGCACGTGCATGCCGTGCGGGTCGCTGCCCGAGCGGTGGTTGCCCGCTCGCCTGTCTCGCACCACCGCGTCGCCGCCGTCCGGCATGTTCCAGCCGTTGGCGTACATCGAGTAGCGCGAGCGCATGGGGATGCTCGCCAGGTCCTGCCCGCCGAAGGTGTCCGACTTGAAGAAGCCGCCCTGCCCCGACTCGTCCAGGTAGCTGCGCGGGATGATGACGTTGTCGAAGTTCATCGTGACTTCGGACTCGACCCATCCCTTGTTGTTGAAGCCCCACATGTTGAGCACCGAGCCGGCGCCCGAGTTGAGCATGCCAATCACCCCGGCGCCCAGCCCGCCACCCTCTCCCGTGCTGCCGGGACCGCCCAGCATCCCGGACTCGAGGAAGGGAATCTCCTTGTTGGTGATGGTGCCCTGCACGTTGCCGTAGCGGGCGATGAACGTGCCCACCGTGCCGTTGGGCTCCACCGAGTCCATGTCCTTGTAGCGCTCGACCAGCTCGGTGTGCGCCTCCTGACGTGCGTCCTCGAAGGCGTTGTCGTGGTTGCCCTTGGCGAAGTCAGACAGGGAGTAGCTGGTCATCTCCCAGACGGCGTAGCGCGCCATCTCCTGGAGCTTCAGCTTCGCCCGGACCAACTCCGTCAGGTACATGCTGAACATCAGAATCATGACGAGGAGCGGCACGGAGAGCGCGAACTCGACCGTGGCGGCACCGCGCCGGAAACTCTTGCGGGACATGGGGGCTCTCATCGCGGTCCTCAGTGCGTCATGACCTTCGGGGCGAAGCCCTGGAGCGCGCCGGGCAGCGCGTCCAGCATGCTGCCGACGACCGGGAGCTGGTTGCGCCCCTGGTACACGGACGCCAGGCGAGGACGCCAGTATGGGTTGAAGAAGTTGGGCTGCTCGGTCCAGTTGCCCGGGCGGTGGTAGTAGCTCTGACCGCGCGAGATGACGTTGAGGCCCTCGGTGAGGCTGAGGAACTTCTTGCGGTTGTTGAGCATCTCCAGCCCCTCCGAGTCCGCGGTGAAGGAGAACTTCACCTTGCCGTCGTCGTTGAGGAGCGCGGGCGCGTTGGAGCCCGTGCCGTCCGCGTTCTCCTTGTTCACCACGTCCTCGGGAGACTTGTTCAGCGCCACCCAGGCCGACGGCTGGTTGAAGTCGAACTTGCGCTCGGCGATGGCGTTGTTCGCCGCGTTCGCCATCGGGTTGCAGGTGCTTCCCGAGTACTGACCGGGCTCGAAGTGCATGAACGGCGTCACGCCACCCCAGGGGTGGTTGCCGTCCTGGGCCGGACGCACGTTGGCCGTATACACGTCCACCTTGAACCAGCAGACGACGAGTTGGAGGACGCAGACCTTCTCGCGGTGGATGCCCACCTCGCGCTCGGCGCCGCTGGGCGCGCGGTGGTTGCGCCACCCCTCGCTGTTCTGGGGGTAGTGGATGCGCCAGTGGACGCCGCCCTTGACGCTGCCGGTGTCCTTGTCGTTGAGCGCCCACACGCTGGGCTTCATGGTGTGACGGTACGGCAGCTTGATGCCGCCCTTGTCGTTGAGGCCCTTGCGGTTGTCACCGAAGCAGCGCGTGTACGGGTCCTTGTTGTTGCAGGACAGCGGGTTGTCCGCCTTGCCCACGCCCACGTCGACCTCGGCGGGGCCCAGCTTGAGCCAGTACAGGTCGTCCGCGCCCATGTTGTCACCCTGCGCCGTCATGCCCCACGGGCTCAGGTTGTCGTTCCAGTCGCGGATGTAGTTGCGCGAATCCATGATGCTCTTCGCGGTGGGGAACGTCGCGGACAGCATGCGCGTCTGCCCCATCTTCTTGAACTCCATCAGGCCCGGAGCGTTCACGCCGTTGTTGAGCATGTCGCGCAGGAAGCCGAGCGCGTCCGGCAGCGGGAGGATGTCACCCAGCTCGCGCGAGGTGGTGAAGCGCTCGGGGCAGATGCCACCCTCGTGGTCACACGCGTAGCGCGTGGCGTTGGTGATGCCGCCCATGGAGCGCTTGGCGCGGGCGATGTCGTCGTTGGCCTTGTACTTCGTCACGTCCAGCGCGCCGAACGGGTTCTTCCACGTGCCAGGGTTCAGGGGCTTGCCGCCCGCGTGCGAGTTGTGCGCCTGGCTGAAGAGACACTGGCTGTAGATGCCCGTCGCCAGCTGGCTGGCCAGCGAGTTGAGCTTGGTGTCGTTCGCGTCCAGCACGCCCTGCGTCGTCTGCGTCACGTGTGTCGACGCGGACATCATCACCGCCTGGGACATGAAGTACATGGCGCCGTTGAGCACCCGATGCGCTGGAATCAGGAACTTGCCCAACCACTTGTCGGGGTTGGCGGCCTTGAGGATGCGCTGGAACGGCTGCAGGAAGACCGTCTTGTACAAGGTCATGATCTTGTTCACGGCCTTGATGACCTGTCCCACGTACGGAATCACTTCGATGATGGGACACAAGACGATCCACAGCTTCTTGCGTTTGCCGGCGCACGGGTTGAGCGTCTTCATGAACCCGAACAGGTCCGTGAAGAACGCCTCGGCCGAGTAGATGACCGAGATGAGCGAGTGCCACATCATGGCCGACACGTAGTGGGACACCTGCGTGCGGTTGGCGTACGCGTAGAAGTTGAACGCGCGCGCCTCCATGGCGGCCATCGAGTAGGCGGCGGCGTCCGCGGTGTTCTGCAGGCGCACGCGCTCGTGCACGGTGTGGCCGATGTTCACCGTGGTCAGCACGGCGATGGACATCACCAGCACCATCAAGGCGGCCAGGATGAGGGCCTGGCCCTCCTGGCGCTGGAAGCTCTGTCGGAGGATTCGAGTGAACATGGTGCGTGCGTCCTCTTACAGGCCCCAGTCGGGGTTGAGGTGCATGATCCACTTCCGGTGGAAGTTGGACTGCATGCGCATGGTGTAGGTGGCCGTCAGCGGCATGAAGTAGCGCTTGCCGACGAGACTGGAGACGAACGGGATGCTGCCGGTGGCGAGCCCCCAGAGCACCCACATCTCGGCGGGGTACAGCGAGTTGTAGCCCTGCTCGTGGTCGATGCCCTTGGCCATCGCGGCCAGCGGCGTGAGGTTGCCGCCGTCGGACATCATGTTGGCCCGGGGCGCGAGCGTCGCGCGGTCGATGGCGCCGCGCAGGGCCACCTGGGCGTTGGACGCGTACCAGGACGTGAAGATGATCCAGTTCGCGAACGGGACCTTCATCTCGTAGAAGTAGCGCAGGCGGATGGTGAGCCGCGTGGCCTTCCGGTAGACGAGCTCGGAGCTGTCCGGCTCCGGCAGGTTGAAGAACTTGCGGATGTTGCTCTCCAGCGACGGGACCTCCGGGAAGCTGTCCGCGCCGTCGAAGTCCAGCTCCTGCCAGTTGTAGCCGCTGCGCAGCTTCCAGATGGTGTCGATGGGCGTGAAGTACGCCGGGTTGATGGTGTCCACGCGGATGAGGCCGAACAGGTTCGAGCCGTTCACCGTGCGAGGAACCACGCCGCCGCCGAAGTTCAGCGTGCGCATCGCGGAGTCGTAGATTTGATGGATGGCGAAGGTCTTCGCCAGGTTGCCGATGTCGTCGGTGCGCCCCAACGTCGGCAGCAGCGCGACGATGGCCGCGTCATGCATGCGCTCGTTGTTGCCGTTCCACACGACGCCGGCGCGCGCGGCCTGGTAGGCGGCGTACTCGGTCATCAGCTTCGCGTGCTGAATCAGCGTCAGCTGGATGATGCCCAGCGTCATGAAGACCGCGAGCGGCATGATCATCGCCGCTTCGACCGCCGCCTGCCCGGATTGACGGCCCGACGCCTTTCGCGGCCGCTCTTCCTGTTCCATTCCCATGGCGCCATTATCTCGATCAGCGCCTCCGGCACGCATCGGTCAAATGGACACCGCCGGACGGTTTCAGCCTCCCATTTATTGAAAAATCGCGCGGGCTTACGGCGCGGGTTGGGCAGGCTCGGCCGGGGTTTCCGCCGAGTCGGCCTCGCGGCTCAGGCGTCGCCGGGCCGCCTGCGCGGCGCTGGAACCCGGAGATTCCTGGATCACCTGACGACACGCGGCCAACCCCTCACGTCGGCGTCCCAGGGCGAGCTCGGCATCGCACAGCCGGTTGAGCAGACCCATGCGCTCCGTCCCGGAGGCCCCGGCGTTCAGGGCGAGGTTCAAGAGACCCGCCTCCCGGGCCCGGTCCCCTTCCCGGAACGCGGCTTCGGCCTTGAGGGACAGCTCACGGACGGAGGGGCCCCGGGCCTTGTCCTCCTTCGCGGCCTCGGGAGCCGTCGAGGCGGCCTTGGGGCTCTTGGGCCGCATCACCAGGGCATCCTCCTGCTGCTTCGTCGGCTCCGGGGCCGCCGGAGCCGTCCTGGAGGCGAGCGAACGTTCGATGGCGGAATCATCCTGGGGCGGTGCGGGCGGCGGCTGGGCGACGACGGCCTGGGGCAGCGACTCCGCGGCGGACTCCATCGCCGGGGCACCCTCGGCCTCCTCCCAAGCAGCAACGTCCGCTGACGACTTGTCGTCCAGGTCCGCGCTGGACTCCTTCTTCGCCGCGCTCGAACCTCCGAGCCGGAGCGGCTCCCGGCGCGCCACCTTCCCCTGCGGAACCTCCAGCTCGTCGCTCACGGGAGCGCGCTTCTCCAGGGCCTTCGGCGCGGGCTTCGATGTGACGGGGAGCGAGGCCGTGGGCAACGAAGGGGCGCCCTTCGACTTGGACCTGGAAGCCTCGCGAGGGCCCACCGAGCCGATTCCACCCCCGCTGCCGTTCTGGTCCCAGTCCTCGGCGCGGCGGGCCACCTGGTTCTTCCGCTCGCCGAACTCGTCGCGCTGCCGGGTCTCGTGCATGAGCCGGTCCTCCGCCAGCTCGCCATCGACGACCGGCGCCGAGTCCGCGTACGCGGCGGCGGCCGCGGCCGAAGCGGGGGCCGGGGCCATGCCCGCGGTGGGCGGCGGAGGGGCGTCCACGGAGGTGGGCTCCGCCTTCTTCACCTGGGCCTCCACCTGCCTCAGGTCGGGGCGGGTCAAGTCGGGCGAGACGGCCATGAACGAGACGATGCCCAGCGTACCCACCGACGCGAGCCCCACGACGGGCAAGAACCAGCGACGCCACCGGGACGGCTTGGGTTCGGGGCCCGCCGCGGCCCGGCGCGCGGACTGCTGCGCGTAGGCCAGCAGCGACTCCAGGCCCGCGTCCGGCGCGGGCTCCTCGGAGAGCTGCGACATGGTGACGCGCACGCCACGGATGTCGTCCAGGGCCTGGGTGCAGCGCACGCAGCCCTGCAGATGGGACTCCACCGCCTGGGCCTCCGTCGTGGAGAGCTCGCCGTAGGCGAAGTCGAGGAGCCGGTCCTCATGAGCATGGAGGTTCTGCGGCTTCATCCCACCACCGTCCTTCCATCCTCGACGAGGTCGCCATCCACGCCCAGTTCGGCCAACCGGCGACGCAGGCCGTCCAGCGCGTAGCGCATCCGGCTCTTCACCGTGTTCTCCGAAACGCCCGTCACGTCGGCGATGTCCTTGAACGGGATGCCGCTGTACTCACGCAGGATGAACACCTCGCGCTGCTCTTCCGGCAGCGCCGCCAGGGCGCGCTCCAACAGGGGCCGCAGCCGCGCGTTGTGCGCGCCGCGCTCGGGGCTGGCGCCACCATCCGGCAGCGCGTCCGCGAGCGCCCGGCCGTCCTCGCCGTCCGCACCATTCACCGGCGACTCCAGGGACGCGGCCTGGCGGTAGCTTTCTTTGCGCGCGCTGTCCACACAGAGGTTCCTCGCGATGGTGTAGACCCAGGTGGTGAATCGGGCCTTCGCCTGATACTCGCCGGCGCTGCGTACGACCTTCAGCCACGTCTCCTGCAGCACGTCCTCCGCCCGCGCGCGTTGCCCGACGAAGCGCAGGATGAAGTTGAACACCGGTGTCCGATGCCTTCGCACCAACGCCTCGAACGCACGAGCGTCCCCCGCCTGGAAGGCGAGCATCAGGCGCTCGTCTGAGGTCTCCGGTCCCAACTCTCCCCCATCGCTCGTGGAGCCACGCTCACTTCCGGCCCACCCTCAACCCGTGCCGTCATAACGGACGACGGCGCGCGAGGGTCTAATCCGGTCGTGGTCTCCGGTAAGTGGCCAGAATGACAGGCAGCGCGACCCCTGTCACCAGCGCCGCCTGGGCCAGGAGCACGCCAGGCAGGGGACGCTGGAGGTGGACGTGCAGCGAGCGTGCGAGCGCCAGGCCCAGCAGGACCCCCGTCGCGGTGCGCACCGCGTTGGAGCCCGCCGCGGGCCGGAAGCGGCCCACCGCCCAGTCCACCAGCGCGGGCAGCGTGAGCAGCAGCACGGCGGGCACGTCCCAGGACCAGCTCAGCGGCGCGCGCGCCACGAACAGCGCCACCAGCCCGGCCAGCATCACCGGGTAGGTCCCCAGACAGCGGGCGCAGAGCCTCAGCCCGCCGAAGAGGTACGTGCGGTTGTACTCATCCGGGTGATGGTGACTGAGCCAGAACACCGTCGGTCCCTCCGGGAGGTGGAGTGGGAGCAGCCCGCTGGGATGCGTCCTCCGCCAGGAAACACGCGGCGAAGTGCCCCGAGTCCAGGGGATACAGCGGAGGCGACTCACGTCGACAGCGCTCGATGGCGTGGGGACATCTCGGATGGAACGTGCAGCCAGGAGGCGGCGCGAGCGGAGAGGGCGGCTCGCCCGGTACCAACAGCCGCGTCCGGGTCCGCGACGGGTCCGGCACCGGCACCGCCGCGAGCAGCGCCTGCGTGTAGGGGTGGCGCGGTCGGCGATACAGCCTGTCCGAAGGGGCCAGCTCGACGACGCGCCCCAGGTACATCACCGCCACGCGCGTGGACACGTGCTCGACGATGTTCAGGTCGTGCGCGATGAACACATAGGTGAGCCCGCGCTCGCGCTGCAGGTCCACCAGCAGGTTCACGATTTGCGCCTGGATGGAGACATCCAGCGCGCTGATGGGCTCGTCGGCCACCACCAGGTCCGGGCGCAGCGCGATGGCCCGGGCGATGCCCAGCCGCTGTCGCTGCCCGCCGGAGAACTCGTGGGGCAGCCTCCCCAGCGCCTCGCGCGGCAGGCCCATCGCGTCGAGCAGCGCGAGCACCTCGCGCTCCTTCTCTCCCGGACCACGCGCCAGGCCGTGGATGTCGAAGGGCTCACCCAACAGCTCGCGCACCGTCATGCGCGGATTGAGCGAGGCATACGGGTCCTGGAAGACGAGCTGCATCCGGCGACGCAGCGGCCTCAGCCTGCGCTGGGACAAGCCGGTGAGCTCCTGCCCGTCGAAGCGGATGGAGCCCGCGGTGGGCTCCACCAGTCGCAACAGCGCGCGCCCCAGCGTGCTCTTCCCACAGCCGCTCTCCCCCACCAGGCCCAGCGTCTCGCCCCGGAAGACGTCCAGGCTGATGCCGTCCACCGCCTTCACCGCGCCGCGCACGCGCTGCAACACGCCCGCGCGCACGGGGAAGTGCACCTGGACATCCCTCGCCTGGAGGAGCGGCTCGACGGGGCTCATGGCGCGGGCACCGGATGATGACAGGCCGCGCGCTGCGAGCCGCGCTTGAGCTCGAGCACCGGCATCACGCGCGCGCACTCTTCGGTGGCCCGCTCACACCGCTCGCGGAAGGCGCAGCCGGAGGGCAGTCGCCCCAGCGCGGGCACCATGCCGGGGATGGCCCTCAGTCTCATCCTGGGAGCGCGAGCATTCGCGTCGAGTTCGCCGCCCAGCGCGGGCAGCGAGCGCAACAGCCCCGCGGTGTACGGATGGGCCGGATGGGCGAACAGCTCGCGCACCGGCGCGTGCTCCACCACCTTCCCCGCGTACATCACCACCACCGTGTCGCAGCTCTCCGCGACGACGCCCAGGTCGTGGGTGATGAGCATCACCGCCATGCCGCGCTCGGCCTGCAGGCGCTTGAGCAGGTCGAGAATCTGGGCCTGGATGGTGACGTCCAGCGCGGTGGTGGGCTCGTCCGCGATGAGCAGCGACGGGTCGCACGCCAGCGCCATCGCAATCATCACCCGCTGCCGCATGCCGCCGGAGAGCTGATGAGGCCACGCATCCACCCGCTCGCCGGGCGCGGGGATGCCCACCTGACGCAGCATCTCCACCGCGCGCTCGCGGGCCTGGGAGCGCGAGGCGCCCAGGTGCAGCCTCACGCCCTCCGAAATCTGCTCGCCCACCGTGAAGACGGGGTTGAGCGACGTCATCGGCTCCTGGAACACCATGGCCACGTGGCGTCCCCGCACGCGCCGCAGCTCCTCCTCCGGGAGCGTCAGCAGATCGCGCCCCTCGAAGAGCACCTCGCCGCCCGCCACCCGCACGGGCGGCTGGGGCGCGAGTCGCAGCACGGACAGCGCGGTGAGGCTCTTGCCGCAGCCGCTCTCACCCACCACGCCCAGCGTGCCGCCAGGAGGCAGCGCGAAGGACACACCGTCCACCGCGCGCACCGGGCCTTCCTCCCGCGACAGCTCCACGGTGAGGCCCCGGACGTCCAGCAGGGGCCCCTCCGCCGAGGGCGACGCGACGGAGGTCACTTCTTCGCCAGCTCCTCCAGGAACTCCACCTCCTGGATGAGCCCCTTGCGGATGAGCAGGCGGATGAGGCTGGCCACCATGCGCGCGGGCTTCACCTTCTCCGTGTCCAGCACCGCCTCGTCGCCCCGCGACATGCGCTCCAGGTCATCCAGGATGGCCAGGTCGTCGTCGGAGAAGTCCGGCGTGGGCGTGAGCGCCAGCGCGGGCTGCGAGCCCTTCGCCGCGCCACCGAACATCACCACCGGGACGCGCGGCTTGCCGTCGTCGGCCTCGAGCACGGGAGGCGGCGGAGGCCGGGGCGGCGGAGGCTTCACGCCGAGCAGGTCATCCAGCGAGTCGCCCCCGGCGCCGCCCAGGGCCTCGGCGGGCGGAGGCGGCGGCGTCCCGGGCCGACGGGCCGCGGGAGCGGCGGCGGGGGGTGGTCTCGCTGCGGGGGGCTTCGGCGTCTCCGGCATCTCCCACTCCAGTGGCGTTCCCGCGGCCACGGGGAGAGGACCTGCGCCCTCCTCCTCGTACAGCGGCTCCGCCTCGACGATGTCCAGCGGCTCTCCCCGCGCCCGGGCCAGCGCGGTGTCCAGGTCGTCCGACGCGACGACGAAGACCCGCACCTGCTTGCGGAGCTGGAAGCGCAGCTCATCCACCAACGTCAAATCCCCCGGGTCCTCCACGGCGACGTGGACGCGCTCGCTGCGGCCCTCCACCTCCATCCGGAAGAGGAGCACCCGGTGCTCGGCCTGGAAGTCCAACGACACCAGCGACGACACCGCTGGCGCGATCTCATCCGGCAGCTCGATGAAGGGCAGCCCGTGCTGCACGGCCAGCGCCCGGGCGACATGGATGGGCGCGCACGCCCCCTGCGCCACCAGCACCTCGCCCAGCCGCAGGCTCCCCGGAGCGCCCTTCTGCCCGAGCGCCACCCTCACCTGCTCCGCCGTCACCACGCCCGACTCGACGAGCAGCTCGCCAATCTTCTTGCGCATAAGGCAGAGCTACCGCTTGACCTTCGCGAGGTACTCATCGCGGGAGAAGACGTTCTTCTCGATGAGCAGCTCCACCATCGCCTTCAGGGCCGCCACCTCCTTGCGCTGCACCTCCTCCACGCTGCGCAGGAGGTCCGCCGGACTGCCACCTCCCGAGGACGCGCGAGGGGCCTCCGCGACCGGCGGTGCCGGGCGCGCGGCGGGAGCGGGCTTGGGCGCCGGAGCGGAGGCGACAGCGGCCGCCGCCGGGTCCAGGTCCTTGAGGTTCTTCACCACCGTGCGGCCCTGGGCGTCCACCACCTTGAAGTTGGTGTCCGCGTCCTCCAGCTCCATGTTCTGCTCGTACATGCGAGCAAACGCCCGGGCGATGGAGGTGCGGCCGGCGACGTTGGGGATGATGCGGCACTTCGTCACGGCGCGCAGCTCGTCGAGCATCCGCACGTTGAGCGGATCCGACATCGCCACCACCAGCGTCTTTCCCTCGTCGCGAAGCTGCAGCGGCAGCACGGAGAAGTCGCGCGCCGTCTGCGCCGGAATCTTCGCCTTCACGTGCGGCGCGACCACCTGCACCGCGTCCAGGTTGACCGCCGGCATGCCGAGCTGCTTGGACAGCGCCCGCACCAGGATGTCCTCGGAGACGAGGCTCATCCGCACCAGGATTTCACCGAGCTTGCCGCCCCACTTCGCCTGTTCGGCGAGCGCGGCCTTGAGCTGGCTCTCCTGGAGCACATTCGCCTTGATCAGCAATTCTCCAAGCTTGATCTGTGCCATGTCGTGGGGGCCACTCTACCCGAGTCCAGCCGTCGCGCTTCTTCTTCCGTGCCTGGCCGGTCAGGAACCCGGCGCCGGGGGTGCCGGCGACTCGGGGGGACCGACCGGCTGCTCACGCCCGGAGTCATCCACCTCGACGACCTTGGCCCCCTCCGGCGGGACCAGCTCGTAGAGCGTCAGGTCCGGCCGGGCGTTGAGCTTGATCTGCTGGTAGCGCACCTGGAGCTTCGTCTGTGCCTGCTTCGCCTCCAGCTCCACCTTGCCCGGGAAGATGAGCCCGCCCTGCTCCAGGAAGTCGTCGAACGCCAGGTCGTACCCCGGCACGCCCCGCACCTGGCTGCGCACCACGCGCAAGTACTTGGGGTGAACCTGTAGCACCTGGGTGGCCGCCCCCCGGTGGAGCGTGAGCACGTAGACGCCCTCCTTCGTGTCCAGCTCCAGCGTCTTGCGCTCGGGCGGGAGGAGGGGCACCTGGCCCAGGAGGATGGCCACCAGCTCCTCGCCCGGCAGGACGACGGGAAGGAAGCGCGAGACGTTCTCGGGGCTCGCCGGCCCCTGGTACCAGGTATGCGTCTGGGCCTGGTACAGGCCGAAGCGCGAGCCGTCCCCCACCAGGGAGGCGAGGGGCCGGTTGAAGAAGTCGAACGTCTCCAGGTGCAGGAAGGCCGGCCGGGTGACGGCGAGGAACATGCCGATGGTGCCGCTCTGCTGCGGGGACTCGACGCGCAGCTTCGCGTCCCCCTCCAGCGTCACGACGTTCTCCTGGTTCGCCCGGACGCGCTCGTAGACGACCTCGGCGTCGGTGAGCTGGCCCTCGGGGCCGAACTCGATGCGCTTGGGGCAACCCGAACAGAGCACTCCCAGGAAGATTGCGGCGGCTGCGCGGTTCATATGTCCTAGTCTGGGCCATGGCGCCCTGCCGGGTCACCCACCAATGAGCCTGAACGACATCCTGCATTACCTCCGCCTGGGCGGAGTCACCCTGGCCCTGCTGCTGTTGGCCTCCGTCGCCGCGCTCGTCGTGGCCGTCGAGCGCATCATCGCCCTCTGGGGGGTGAGCGAGCGCTCGCGCCTGCTGGGCGAGGCGGTCAGCAAGCACCTGCTTCGCGGCGACGTGGCCGCGGCCCGCACCGCCGCCGAGCGCTCCGACTCGGTGGCCGCCGACATCTTCCTCGCGGGCTTCGACCGCTGGGAGCGCAGCCGGGGTTCGGGCGGCGCGGGCGTGGAGGCCGCCGTGGAGCGCGAGCGCGCGCAGGTGGGCCTCAAGCTGCGGCGCAACCTGTGGATCCTCGCCACCATCGGTTCCATTACGCCCTTCGTGGGCCTGTTCGGCACCGTGGCGGGCATCATGCGCTCGTTCAAGGACCTGGGCCTGGACGTGGAGGCGGGCGGCACCGGCGGCAGCGCCGCGGTGATGACGGGCATCTCGGAGGCGCTCGTGGCCACCGCCGTCGGCATCCTCGTCGCCGTGCAGGCCATGGTCTTCTACAACTACTTCCAGGCCCGGCTGTCGCGCGTGCTGGTGGAGCTGCGGCTGATGGGCGACGAGTTCGCGGAGCTGCTCAAGGAGCGCGCCGCGGGGGGACCTCCTCCGGAGCCCTCGCCCCGCACCGACACCCCGGCCGCTTCCCGCGCCGACTCGCAGCCGGCCTGACGCCCGGAAGGAACGCACCATGGCCATGGGCAAGACACCGGGGTCCGACGACGGCGATGAAGGCGTCTTCGCGGAGATCAACATCACCCCGCTCACCGACATCTTCCTCGTGCTGCTCATCATCTTCATGGTGACCAGCTCGGTCATCGTCCAGCAGGGCCCGGGAGGCGGCGCCAAGGCGGGCCTCAAGGTGAACCTGCCCAAGGGCGGCGCGGCCGACGTCACCGCGAAGACGACGGACCTGTCGGTGGCGGTGCTCGCCGACGGCCGCTTCGTGCTCGCCGGCAACGTCGTCACCCAGGAGGAGCTGCAGAAGTCCTTCGACGAGGCCAAGGTGAAGGACCCGGACACCGTCGTCATCGTCCAGGCCGACGAGGGCGTGCCCCACGGCACCGTCGTCCAGGTGATGGAGCTGGCGAAGAAGGCCGGCCTGGGTCAGCTCGCCATCGGCGTGCGCGAGGGCGACTGACCCGCCAGCCCACGGCACACCGCTGGAAAGCATCGAGGCCACCTCGGGAAGCCAGGGCTCCCCAGGGTGGCCTCGAGTGTTTCAGGCGGGCGCCCCATTCACGTGGGGCGCCTCGACTCCAGGAGCGGGCCTTCCCCGCTCAGACGGACGCGAACGCGGCGTCGGTGATCTCCATCGGGGACGTGTCCTCGAGGGCGATGAGGCGCGCGGCCTGCTCCACGTTGGGCAGCACGTTGCGCGCGTAGAACAGCGCGCTGTACTTCTTGCCGTCGTAGAAGGCGCGGTCCGGGTGGTCCGCGGACAGCTCCGCCTTGGCCTTCTCCGCGATGAGCGCCGCGTCCAGGAGCAGCCAGCCCACGGCGACCTCGGACATCATGTTGAGGAAGCGGTTGGCGGACAGCGGAATCAGCGGGAACTTGCCGCCGTCCTGCGACCAGCCGAACACCGTCATCGCGCTGGACATCAGCGCCTCCTGGGCGCTCGCCAGGATCTTCACGGCCTCGCCGTACACGGCGTGCTCGCGGTTGGCCTCGACGAAGGCGCCCACGTCACCCATGAACTGCTGGAAGTGCGCGCCGCCGGCCTGACCCAGCTTGCGGCCCACCAGGTCCATGGCCTGGATGTGGTTGGTGCCCTCGTAGATGGAGAAGATCTTCGAGTCGCGCGTGTACTGCTCCACCGGGTAGTCCTGGATGTAGCCGGCGCCGCCGTACACCTGGATGGCCTGCGAGCACAGGCGGAAGGACTGGTCGGAGCCGTAGGACTTCACCAGCGGGGTGAGCAGCTCCACCTGGCCCTTGTGGTAGGTGGCCGCCTCGTCGTCCTTGCCCGCCAGCTGCCGCGCCTTGTCCAGGTGGTGCGCCAGCTTGATGATGAGCGCGCGGATGCCCTCCACGTGGGCCTTGATGTCCAGCAGCATGCGGCGGACGTCCGGGTGCTCGATGATGGCCGCGCGCGCCGCGGTGGGGTCCTTCCACTTGGTGAAGTGGGAGCCCTGCTTGCGGTCCTTCGCGTAGTCCACCGCGTTGTAGTAGGCGGCGCTCGCCAGCGCGACGCCCTGGATGCCCACGGCGATGCGCGCGCCGTTCATCATCTTGAACATCTGGCTCATGCCGACGTGCTCGACGGTGCCGACGAGCTCGCCCAGACAGCCGTCGTTCTCACCGAAGTTCAGCACACAGGTCGCCGAGCCGTTGATGCCCATCTTGTGCTCGATGGAGCCCACCGACACGTCGTTGGACGCACCCGAGCTGCCGTCCTTGCCGATGCGCAGCTTGGGGACGATGAACAGCGACAGGCCCTTGGTGCCGGGCGCCGCGCCGTCGATGCGCGCGAGGACCAGGTGGATGACGTTCTCCGCCATGTCGTGGTCGCCGCCGGAGATGAAGATCTTCGTCCCCTTGATGTTGTACGTGCCGTCACCGTTGCGGCGCGCGGTGGACTTGGCCGCGCCCACGTCGGAGCCGGCGTGCGGCTCGGTGAGGCACATGGTGCCGCCCCACGTGCCGTTGAGCATGCGCTCCACGAACAGGTGCTGCTGCTCCTTCGTGCCGCACTCCGCGATGACCTCGGCCGCGCCGAAGGACAGGCCCGGGTACATGTTGAAGGCCGTGTTGGCGCCCGACAGCAGCTCCTCCACCGTCACCTGCAGCATCATCGGCGCGCCCTGGCCGCCGTGCTCGGGGCTGACCGCCACCGTCTTGAAGCCCTGCTCGTAGAGTTTCTTCCACGCGTCCTTGAAGCCCGTGGGCGTGTAGACGGAGCCGTTCTCCACCCGACAGCCCTCGCGGTCTCCCACGGAGTTGAGGGGCCCGAGCACCTCGCGCGCGAAGCGGTACGTCTCCGTCAGCACCGCCTTCGCCTCGTCCGGGCCCCAGGCGTCGTACGGCGCCTGACCGGCCACCTGGCCGAAGCCGAACTGCTCGAACAACGTGAAGAAGATCTCTCGGAGGTCGGTCTTGTAGGTGTTGATGCCGGCGGACATGGCCACTCCTGCGTGACGGCTCGCTGCCCACCCTCCAGGGAGGGCCTCGGGTCAGCGGCGCGAAATTGAGACACAGGAAGTGTGGCGGCGACTGATTTTTGAGTCAACCCTGAATGACACCCTGCGTTGAGGGGCAACCCGTCTGCCCCCCACCGCAGGACTGCAAAGCGCTACTTCTTGACCTTCTTGGCCGAGGGAAGCGTCGCCGTCTTGGCGGCGGGCTTCTCCCGGGGCGCCGTCTTCTTGGAGGAGGCGCCGGCCGGACGCTCGTCCGAGTCCTCGTCGTCCCCTTCGTCGTCCTCGGAGGCGCCCGTCGCCTCGCTCACCCCACCGGTGCTGCTGGGGGTGGGCACGGGGGCCGCGAGGCTCTCGCGGGGCACCTCGATGACGATGGGGCTCTGACCCGAGCGCTGACGGTTCTCGTCCTCGAGCGAATAGAAGAGCTGGATGTGCGCGCCGCCCTTCATCACCAGCTCACCGCGCTGGTTCTCCGCCCACAGGTCGATTTCGACGTAGTAGCGGCCGCCGGTGCCGTGGCGGTTGCTCACCCGGCCCTTGCAGACGACGGTGTCGCCCGGCCAGACCATCTTGTTGAAGCGCACGTTGTAGCGGCGCATCTGGCCGCCGCGGGCCCAGTCGCTGATGAGCTGGCCGAGCATGCCCATGACCAGCATGCCGGGGGCGTAGACGCTCGGCATGCCCACGCTCTTGGCGTAGAGCTCATCGACGTGGACCGGGTTGTAGTCCCCCGAGGCGCCCGCGTACCGGGACAGCTGCACGCGGTCGACGGGGGCCTTGGCCAGGGCGGGCAGCTCGTCCCCGACGCGGATGGACTCGAAGTAGAGCTTGCGCGCGGGCATCACGGGGTCTCCTTGGTGGCGCGGACCACGAGCGTCCGGCGGGCTCGGAACACCAGGTTGCCTTCCTCGTCGCGGCCTTCGTCCTCGATGACCGCGATGTCCATCTTCCCCGACGGGCCCTGGCGCTCGGAGACGTCCGCCACGCGCGTGGAGACGTAGATGCGGTCTCCGGCGAAGATGGGGCGCTCGTACTCGAAGCCCTGCTCCGCGTGGAGCAGGCTCTTGATGCCCACCCCCAAGAGTTCCCTCAGGTCCGCGGCCGAATGGAAGGACGCGGGGAAGGTGGGCGGCGCGATGATGGTGGGGTAACCGGAGGCCCGAGAGTACTCCTCGTCGTAGTAGATGGGGTTGTAGTCGCCGATGGCCTCCGCGAAGCGGCGGATGGCACCCTTCTCCACTTCGTTGAGCGTCGGCGGCGAGGCACGGCCGATCGCATTCTTGTCCAGCATTATCCCTCTCCTGACTAGCGTCCGGCCGGAAGCTCGAGCACCGTGAGGAGCCCAGCTTCGGCGGCCGTCAAGCGTGGCGCGGCATTCACCAGCGCGTTCGCGGTGGCCCGGTCGCCCGCCACTCCCCCCGGGATTTCCAGCACCAATCGAGGGTCCGCATCGATTTCGATGCGGTCCTTCGGGTCCTCTGCCCCCACGGCGATGGTCAGCTCCAGTCGCACCCGCTCCTGCCCGTCCTCCAACCCGACCACCGACTGGAACATGCCCGCCACCCGTCCCTTCTTCACCGCGAACGCTCCGCCCGAGATGTCCTCCTCGGCGAAGACGGGGGCTACCTCTTCCTCGTAGTCATCACAATCCAACCCCAGCCCCAATGCCGCGAGTGCCGCCGACTCCACCAGCCCCACGTGGCCGAGTTGCTCACCATCCACCAACTCGAAGAACTCCTCCTCGGTCAGCCCCGCGCCCACCTTGCGCTGCAGGGCCTCACGCCGGGTGCGCGCGTCCACCACCCGCGTGACGGTGGCGCGCCTGACGGGCCCACACACCTGACCGGCCGTGGCCACCAGCCGGTCCATGATGAAGCCCGGGTTGACGCCCGCGCCCAGCACCGCCACCTCGGCGCGCTGCGCGGCCTGGTCCAGCTTGTCCGCCAGCTCCGGGTGGTTGAGATAGGGGAAGGCCAGCTCCTCGCACGTGCTGACCACCGGCAGGCCCAGCTTGATGGCCTCCAGCAGCTGCTCCATCACCTGCGGCAGCCGCGAGCCCGTGGCGTGCAGCAGCACCACGCCCTTGCGCCGGCCCACCGCCTTCTCCAGAGAGTCCACCACCTTCACGCGCGGCGCGGGACCTCCCAGCACGTCACCCAAGGGGCGACCGACCAGGGAGGGATGGGTATCCACGGCCCCAATCAATTCCACTTCCGGGCTGGACAGGGATGCCTTGGCAATCTCCTGCCCGATGAATCCCAGCCCCATCACGACCACCGGCACCGGCCCTGCTGGGGCTCTAGCCATCGGAGATTGCTCCAGGATTCCAAGGGGTTAGCGCTGAAACGCAGCCTTGCCGCGCACCATAAATCACACCTTGGCGGGCAGGCAAGCATCACTTGGTTCCGCGCATCTTGCGCAATGCGAGAACCTTCAAGGATTTCCGGGGCTTGCGCGCGCAAACCGTCGGGGGGCCCTGTTTGGGTGCGCGACAAGGCTGTATAAAGAAAGACAGGCCCAAAATCCCCCGGAGACCCTCCAACATGGACCGCATCCTCGTGGTGGATGACGACGTGCTCATCCTCGCCGCGCTCTCCCGGATCCTCCAGACGGAAGGCTATGACGTCGTCACGCACAGCGACCCCGCGCTCGCCGCGCGCGAGGTGGGCTTCTGCGTGGTGCTGACGGACTTCATGATGCCGTACCTCAACGGCATCGAGCTGTTGGGCGCCCTGAGGGAGAAGAACCCGAGGGCGGTGCGGCTGATGCTCACGGCGGCGGCGGACTTCCGCGTCGCGTCCGAGGCGGTCAACCGCGGCGAGGTGTTCCGGCTGCTCGGCAAGCCGTGGTCGCTCAGCGAGCTGACGAGCAGCGTGCGCCAGGCCGTGGAGCACTACCGGCTGGTGGAGGCCAACGAGCGGCTGACGCGCGAGGTGGCGGAGAAGAACGCGGAGCTGGTGGCCATCAACCAGGACCTGGAGCGTCGGGTGGTGGAGCGCACCACGGGCCTGTTGGACGGGCTCATCAGCGCGCTGGACTACCGCGACACGGAGACGCAGTGGCACTCGCGTCGGGTGGCGCTGTACTCGCGTCGGCTGGCGGAGGAGGTGGGGCTGGTGGGCGCCGCGCTGGACGTGGTGGAGCAGGGAGCGCTGCTGCACGACATCGGCAAGATTGGCGTGCGCGACTCCATCCTGCTCAAGCCCGGGCCGCTGACGCCGGACGAATGGGTGGAGATGCGCAAGCACCCGGAGTTCGGCTACCGGATGATGGCGAAGATGCCCTACCTGCACGAGGCGGCGCTCATCGTCCTGCAGCACCAGGAGCGCTGGGACGGCAAGGGCTATCCCCAGGGGCTGTCCCGCGAGGACATCAGCATCGGCGCGCGCATCTTCTGCATCGCCGACACGGTGGACGCCATCACCTCCGACCGGCCCTACCGCAAGGGGCGGCCCATGAGCGTGGCGCGGGATGAGATCCGCCGCTGCGCGGGCACCCAGTTCGACCCGAACCTGGCGGATGCGTTCCTGCGCATCCCGGAGACGGAGTGGCAGCGCATCCGCCACCAGGTGGAGCAGCTCGAGGAGGAGGAGAACCAGCGCTGGCGCAGCCACCCGCTCGGGGTCCCCGCACCGCTCGCCCGCGCGAGCGGCGCCTGAGCGACGGCCGTCAGGGCGACAGCGTCACCGCGGTGACCTCGCGGATGACGTCGCCCTCCAGCAGCGCGTCCACCACGTCCATCCCCGAGGCCACCTCGCCGAAGGC
Source organism: Myxococcus sp. MH1 (assembly GCF_059738865.1). Classification (NCBI taxonomy): domain Bacteria; kingdom Pseudomonadati; phylum Myxococcota; class Myxococcia; order Myxococcales; family Myxococcaceae; genus Myxococcus; species Myxococcus sp. MH1. The sequence continues at coordinate 7,124,803 of NZ_AP026947.1, forward strand.
CGTGTAGCGGCCATCCAGGTGCGGCTGGGGCGCGTGCGTGAAGAAGAACTGGCTGCCGCCCGTGTCCTTGCCGGACAGGGCCATGCCGAGCGTGCCGCGCGTGTACGGACGGCGCGTCATCTCGCAGCGGATGGAGTGCCCCGGCCCGCCCTCCCCGTCCCCGCGCGGGTCTCCGCCCTGCGCGACGAAGTCCGGCACCACGCGGTGGAAGGTGACGCCGTTGAAGTAGCCCTTGCGCGCGAGCGCGTACAGGTTGCCCGCCGTGAGGGGTGCCTCGTCCGCGTCGAGCCGCACGGTGATGTCGCCCTTGTCCGTGCGCAGCACCAGCCCCGCTCCCTTGGGCGCGGGCTCCGGGCGGAAGGCGTAGGCGGGGAGCTCCACGCGCTCGGAGCGCACGGGCTGGCCGGTGAGCTTCGTCAGCGACTCGGCGGCCACGCGGCGCACGTTGGCGTGAGGCAGCGACAGCCACTGCCGGAACCGGGGCTCCGCGGCCTGTCCCTGCAGGGCCACCAGCGCGCCCGCCACCGGGTCCGCGAGGTCCGGCTGGGACGGCACCCGCTCCGCCAGCGCCTCGAGTTCCGGAGGCATCGCGGGGGGCTTGAGCAGTCCCAACGTCGCGGCCGCGGCGCCGGCGACCACCAGGTCCTCATCCTTCAGGAGCGCGCTCACCGCCGTCGCGCCGCGGAGCACGGGGCGCGCGGCCAGGACCTCCATCGCGGTGAGCCGCACGCGCGCGGCCGGGTGGCGCAGGTAGCCCACCGCGAAGTCCGCGGGCGTCTTCTTCGAGAAGAGCGCCACCTCGCGCAGGCCCAGCGCCAGCCGGCGCTCCTCGGGCACCTTGTCGAAGCCGCACGTGCGCACGTCCGCCACCACGCCGCGCTGCCGGTCCAACGCCGCCGCCAGCCGACAGTCGAGCCAGCCCAGGTCCGCGCGCGCGAGGTCCGACGCCGCGCCCCGCTCCGCGTCCGCCAGCGCCAGCCGCAGCGCCACCAGCACCGGCGCGCCGAAGTCCGGCAGGCCCTGCTGCGCCAGCGCCAGCAACGGGTGACCATCCGCCGAGCGCGCCAGCGTCTCCACCCGGGGCGTCGCGCTCGTGGGCACGGGCGTCTCCATGCCGCGCGCCACACGCTTCGCCCGAGGCGCAAGGCCCTCCAGCACGTCCAGCGGCACGCAGGGCCCGCCACACATCGCCGCGAGCTTCGCCAGCGAGCGCGCCGCCTCCGCCGCCACGCGCGGCACCGAGTCATCCAGCAGCCGCCCCAGCACCACCGCGTCCTCCGGACCGCCCACGTCGCCGAAGGCCTTCGCGCACAGGCCGCGCACGTCCGCGTCCTCGTCCGAAAGGCAGCGGCGCAGCGTCGGCAGCTCCTCGGCGCGCTTCGCCGTGGCGAGCAGGTACGCCGCGCCGTAGCGCGACTCCACCGGCACCCCGGCCGCGAGCAACGCCCGCGCGGGCGCCAGCGGGACGTCCTTCACCACCGCCGCGCCGCCCCGCCGCGCCGCCACGCCGAGCACCAGCGCGGCCTTGCCCGCCGTCGCGACCTCCTTTGCCTGCAGGCGCTCCACCAGCCGCGCCAGCGCGTCCGGCGTCGCGAGCCGTCCGAGGGAGTCGAGCTGCGCGTCACGCGCGTCCACGTCCCGCTCCACCGCCTCGGCCTCGAGCAGCGGCGCCACCAGCCGCGCGCGCTCGGCGTCCGTCGGGGCCTCCCACGCCAGCGCCAGCTCGCCCACCGCGAAGGCGGCCTCACCGCGCACGCGGGGCTCCGGGTCCTTCAGCCCCCGCGCCACCACGTCCAGCGAGGCCAGGTCCTGGATGCGCGCCAGCGCGCGATAGGCCCGCGCCCGGATTCGCGCGTCCGGCGCGTCGTGGGCCAGCGCCGCGAGCTGCCCGTCACCGAGCGAGCGGCGGTCCTCCCAGTCCAGGATGCGCGCCATCACCTCCGGGTCCGGGGGCGCCTCGTCGGAGCCGCGGACACCGCGGTGACACCCGGAGAGCAGGACGACGAGGGCCAGGCAGACGTGGGGAAGTCGGACGGGGCTCAAGCGGCGCATGGGCTGGGGCCTAGGCCAATTCCCCGCGAAAATCCAGGGGTTAGGCCGCGTGCCGTTTGACACGTCCGCCCCGGCCCCGGAAGATGCGCCTTCGCATCTCTCAGCAGGAGCGCCGGTCCTGAACTGCCCTGGCTGCGGCTCGAAGGTAGCCGCCAACTCATCCATCTGTCCCGTCTGCGATTACATCATCGACGGCTCGTTCCTCTCCGCCGAGCCCCCCGCGGACAACGATGAGGACACGGGCGTCGGAGAAGCCCCCCGTCCACCTCCCGCCCGGAAGCCCGCCCCCGCGCGCCCCCGCCCCGCGAAGTCCGGCGCCCGGCCCGCTCCCACCGCCGCGGCGGGTGGGGACGCCACCAACGTGCGCAGCGTGGACGACATCGCCCGGAGCGCCTCGCAGCGCGCCAGCCGTCCCGCGCCCGCGCGCAGTGGCGGCACCGCCCCGCGTCGTGCCCCGGCGCCCGCGCCCGCCCCCGCCGCCACCGGGCCCGACCCGTGGGCCCGAGGCGCGCGCGACGAGGACGAGGAGAACAACAGCGCCATCGCCGACCCGGACGAGCTCATCCAGGACGCGAAGGACCTGCTGGGCGCGATGAGCGCCGGCGACAAGATTGCCTTCTACAGCGCGGGGCTCGTGGTCCTGTCGTGCTTCGTGCCGTGGAAGGAGACGGCGGCGGACGGTGACGCGCTGGGCTTGATGAGCCTGGGCTTCGGCGCCTTCCTGCTCGCGCTGCTGACGATGGGCGCCATCGGCGTGCGCGTGCGCGCCACCTTCCCCAAGCTCAACCCCGTGGTGCCGTGGATGGCGCAGCTGTTGACCACGTTCCTGTGCCTCATCTGGTGCATCGTGTTCATCAAGGTGTCCTCGGACACGGCGCTGGTGCCCAGCCCCGTGGGCAACTCGGAGATGATGAACTCGTCGCCCAGCTTCGGCGTCTTCATCGGCATCCTGGGCTCGGTGGGCGCGCTCATCGGCGCGTTCCTGGGACTCAAGGGCCGTCAGGACTGACGCCCCTTCCCGCCCGCGCGGCCCGGACGCCACGAAAGTGGTGCCGCGCCGCGCGCGGCCGTTCTACCGTCCAGCGCACCATGTCCGACGCCACGCCCCTGTCCCGCCTCACCGCCGCGCTCGGCGGCACCGTCTTCGGTCAGCCCCGCGTGCTCGCGGACCTGGTGACGGCCTTCCTGGCGCGAGGCCACGTGCTGCTGGAGGGCGTGCCCGGCGTGGCCAAGACGCTCACCGCGCGCAGCATGGCGGGCGCGCTGGGGCTGCTCTTCACGCGCATCCAGTTCACCCCGGACCTGATGCCCGCGGACATCCTGGGCACCAACGTCTTCCAGCCGCAGGACAACGCCTTCCGGCTGGTGAAGGGCCCCATCTTCACGGAGGTCCTGGTGGCGGACGAAATCAACCGCACGCCGCCCAAGGCCCAGGCCGCGCTCCTGGAGGCCATGGAGGAGCGCCAGGTCACCATCGACGGCGTCACCCACGCGCTGCCGCCGCACTTCTTCGTCGTCGCCACGCAGAACCCGCTGGAGCTCGAGGGCACCTATCCCCTGCCCGAGGCGCAGCTGGACCGCTTCCTCATGCGCGTGCGCGTGGGCTACCCGGACTCGGACGCGGAGACGACCATGCTGCGCGCCTTCCACCAGCGCGAGGGCCGCGTGCCCTCCGTCGAGCGCGTGCTGGACGCCCCCACCCTGCTGGAGCTGCAGGCCCGCGCGGCCCGCGTCACCTGCGACGACTCCATCCTCCAGTACGTGGTCGCCGTGGTGCGCGACACGCGCGCCAACCCCCGCGTGCGACTGGGCGCGAGCCCCCGCGCGGCGCAGGCGCTGCTCGCCGCGGCCAAGGCCCGCGCGGCGCTGATGGGCAACGACTTCGTCACCCCCGATGACGTCAAGGGCGTGGCCGGCAGCGTCCTCAACCACCGCCTGCTGCTCAAGGCCGAGGCCGAGGTGGAGGGGCTCACCTCCGACGACGTGCTGAAGCAGACGCTCGAGCGGGTCCGGGTCCCCCGGTGAGCCTGGGCCGCCCGGTCCCCACGGGCCTCGCCGTGGCGCTGCTCGCCGTGGCGCTCGTCCCCGCCGCCCTCTCGGTGGCGAGCCCCACCTTCGGCTGGTTCGCGCTGGCCGTGGACGTGGCGGTGCTCGCGCTGTGCGCCGTGGACTTCCTGCGCGCGCCTCGCGAGGGCGACGTCACCGTCACACGCGTCGTCGAGCCCATCCTCTCCTCCGGCACGCGCAACCCCGTGCACCTGGCCCTCGAGCGCCATGACACGGGCACCTCGCCCCTGCGCGTGGAGGTGCGCGACGAGCCGCCCCTGGTCGTCGCGAGCCACCACCACCGACAGTCCGTCGTGCTGCCGCCCCGAGGCGCCCCCAGCGAGCCCGCCCCGAGGATGACGTACTTCGTCACCCCACCGTCTCGCGGAGACGCACGCTTCGGCGACGTGCACCTGCGACTGCCCGGCCCGCTCGGCCTGTGCGCGCGGCAGGTGCGCGTGAGGGCGGAGCAGGCGGTGAAGATCTATCCAGACCTCACCGCGCTCTCGCGCGAGGCGCTGAGCCTGGCGCGCGCCTCGGACTCCCCCTCGGAGCGCACCCTGCGCCGCCGCGCCGCGGAGGGTCGCGAGTTCGAGTCGCTGCGCGAGTACCGCCCCGGCGACGACTACCGGCACATCGACTGGAAGGCCTCCGCCCGTCACGCCAACACCCTGGTGCGCACGTGGCAGCCCGAGCGCCACCAGCCCATGTTGCTGCTGCTGGACTGCGGCCGTCACATGGCCGGCAAGGTGCGCGGCCGGCGCAAGCTGGACCACGCGGTGGACGCGGCGCTGCGGCTGGCGCGCGTGGGCCTGGACGCCGGAGACGTGGTGGGGGTCATGTCCTTCGCCAGCGACGTGCTCACGTACCTGCCTCCTCGCAAGGGCCACGAGCACCTGCGCCTCATCACCGAGTCGCTCTACCGCGCCGAGGCCGCGCTCGAGGAGAGCGACTACGGCCGCGCCTACGACTTCGCCTTCGCCCGCCAGACGCGCCGCACGCTCGTGGTGCTCTTCACGGACCTGGTGGACCCGGACGCCTCCGCGGGCCTGCTCACCCGCACGCTCGCCTTGCGTCCCCGGCACCTGCCCGTGGTGGCCTCGCTGCTGGACGAGGACGTGCGCGACGCGGCCACGCGCGTGCCCGACGCGGCCCAGGACGCCTACGCGCGACAGGCCGCCACGCGGCTGGAAGCCGAGTTCCGCCGCACCGCCACCACGCTGCGCGACGCGGGGGCGTTGGTGGTGCGCGCGCCGGCCCAGGGCTTCGGCGCCGCCGCGCTCAACGTGTACCTGGACGTCAAGTCGCGCGGGCTGTTGTAGGCCTCGCGAATATGTCCAGCGGAAAGTTCGTGTGGCGTGCACATACGGCGCGCGCGCGCGTCGCTCGCGAAGAAGCATGCCAATCGCGCGGAGGCCGATTTTTCGGCCTCGGACACGACCCCCTTTACATGAGGGCCTTCGTCAACAAAATGGCGCGTCTCTCTCGCCCGCCGCATCGGCGGGCCCCCTGAAACAGCACGGATGGAGACGGTCTTGGCGGAGGTCGCGAGGGGATTGAGGTTGGAAGTCGAGGCGGATGCGGCGGCCATCGCCGCCCGGGCGGAGCCCACCGAGCCGGTCCAGTCGCTGACGCACTTCCACGAGCGCCTGCTGGCCGAGGAGCTGCTGGCGCGCAGTGGTGACACGCAGCAGCGCCTGGCGGGCGCGTTGTCGGAAGCGAAGGTGGACCTCAACCCGCATCAGGTCGAGGGCGCCATGTTCGCGCTCGACTCGCTGTCGCGCGGCGGCTGCATGCTGGGCGACGAGGTGGGCCTGGGGAAGACGATTGAAGCGGGGCTCGTCATCGCCCAGCTGATGGCCGAGGGGAAGACGCGCATCCTCATCCTCGCGCCGGCCACGCTGCGCGCACAGTGGAACAGCGAGCTGCGCGAGAAGTTCGACCTGGACAGCGTGCTCGTGGACGGCCGCACCGTGCGCGCCACCGGCAACTGCTTCGACCAGCCCTTCCCCGTCATCTGCTCGCACCCGTTCGCGGCCAACAAGGCGCACCTGACGTCGGAAATCCCGTGGGACCTCATCGTCATCGACGAGGCCCACCGCCTGCGCAACGCCCACCGCGCCAACAACAAGATGGGCCAGGCGCTCAAGGCGTCCCTGGCGGGCAAGCCCAAGCTGCTGCTCACCGCCACCCCGCTCCAGAACGACCTGATGGAGCTGTTCGGGCTGATGTCGCTGCTCGACGAGCAGATCCTCGGCCCCGAGCACGCCTTCCGCAGCCGCTACCGCGTGGACGAGGGCGGCGGCATGTCCGAGGCCGCCGCGTGCGAGCTCAAGGAGCGGCTGGCCCCCGTGGTGCAACGCACCCTGCGCCGGCAGGTGCGCGAGTACGTCCGGTACACCAACCGCCGCTCCATCGTGGAGGACTTCACGCCCTCGCCCGAGGAGCACGACCTCTACGAGAAGGTCAGCGAGTACCTGCAGCGCTCCGAGGCCGCGGCGATTGAACCCGGCAAGAAGACGCTCCTGACGCTGTGCTACCGCAAGCTGCTGGCGTCCTCCACGTACGCCATCGCGCCCACGCTGCGGCGGCTGTCGGACAACCTGGAGAAGCGCCTGCAGGCGGCGAAGCTGGGGCAGCAGGCCCTGGCGATGTTCGAGCCGGAGGAGGCCAAGCAGTACGTCGAGGAGGGCGAGGAGTGGTCGGATGATCCGGCCAAGGCGCCCAACATCCGCGTGCTGGAGCAGGAGGTCTGGGAGCTGCGGCAGTACGCGGACCTGGCGGACTCCATCAAGGTCAACGCCAAGGGCGAGGCCCTCAAGCGCGGCCTGGACCGCACCTTCGGGGTGATGCGCGCGCACGGCTGGCCGGAGAAGGCGCTCATCTTCACCGAGTCCAAGCGCACGCAGCAGTACCTGTTCAACCTGCTGTCGGACAACGGCTACCGGGGCAAGATTTCGCTCCTGTCCGGGGACATGGCCGGCACGCCCGAGGAGCGGCGCGCGCTGGTCGACGAGTTCCGCAACAAGACGCAGATCCTCATCTGCACCGAGGCCGGCGCCGAGGGCCTGAACCTCCAGTTCTGCAACCTGGTGGTGAACTACGACCTGCCCTGGAACCCGCAGCGGGTGGAGCAGCGCATCGGCCGCTGCCACCGGTACGGGCAGCAGCGGGACGTGCTGGTCATCAACTTCCTCAACCGCGCGAACGCGGCGGACGCGCGCCTGTTCGAGCTGTTGGAGAAGAAGCTCAACCTCTTCGACGGCGTCTTCGGCGCCTCCGACGAAATCCTGGGCGCGCTGGAGAGCGGCGTCGACTTCGAGCGCCGCATCCTCGACATCTACCAGGGCTGCCGGAAGGTGGAGGACATCAACGCCGCGTTCGACAAGCTGCGCGCGGAGATGGAGTCGCGCATCAGCAAGCGCATGACGGAGATGCGCTCGGTGGTGCTGGAGCGCTTCGACGGTGACGTGCGCCGCCGCCTGCGCGGCCAGGGCGAGCAGACCAAGGAGGCCCTCGCCAAGCGGCAGCAGGAGGCGCGCGCGCTCACCAGCTCCGTGCTGGGCAGCCGCACCTCCGGCCGGCTGGAGATCGCCAAGGCCGCCTACGCCGTCAAGGAGCGCAAGCAGGACGCGGTCAGCTACCTGCAGCTCGACGCCTCGGGGCTCCCGTCGCGACTGGCGCGGCTGGCCGGCAGCGAGGGCTGGTGGTTCGTCTACAAGTTCGAGACGACGGGCCTCAAGCCCGAGGAGAAGCTGGTCCACCTGGTGCTGGTGAAGGACCGCGAGGGCAACTTCCGCGCCCTGCCCCTCCAGGACGGCGCGCACTTCGTGAAGCTGTCCGCCAAGGACGAGAAGCGCCGCCAGCCCGCGCCGGTGTCCGTGCAGCTGATGCAGGAGCAGGCGCTGGTGGCCGCGAAGGACGAAATCGTCCGCGCCGCCGAGCGCCGCAACGCGCTGGAGCTGGACAAGGCCAAGGAGCGCGCGGACCGCTACGTCGAGGACTGCCTCATGGAGTCCCGCGAGGGCGTGGAGGCGGCGCGCCAGCAGTGGATCGACGCGCGCAAGCAGGTCACCACGGTGGAGGACGTCGCGGAGCGCGCCAAGGCCCGGGCGAACTCGGACCGGATGGAGCGCGAGTACCGCCGCAAGCTGTCTTCGCTGCGCAACGAGGAGGAGAAGCGCTACGCCTCCAAGGACCGTCAGCTCGCCGAGCTCGCCCAGAAGGCGAAGGTGACGGAGAAGCGCGCGCTCATCGCCTCCGCCTACTTCTGGCTGTCCTGAGCCTCCAGCGGCTTGAGCCGCACCCAGGTCGCGCCCCAGCCTCCGTCGAACTCGGAGGCGGGGCGGAACGACTCCACCTCCTCCAGCTTCGGCAGCAGTGAATGCACCGTGCGACGCAGCGCGCCGGTGCCCTTGCCGTGGATGATGCGCACATCGAGCAGGCCCTTCTGGCGGCAGGCCCAGAGGTACTCGATGACGAGGGGCTTCACCTCGCGAGGCTGAAAGAAATGCAGGTCGAGGGTGCCGTCGATGGGCAGCTCGACGACTTCGTCATCAGGGGGCGGGGGTTCCGGCCCCTCCGGTGGGAGCGAGGGCTCGTTTGCTGGCAGCGGGGGCAGGCGACGCGGGCTCATTCGTCCACTCTCCTGACTCGCGCTTCTTCTGCTCGGCTTCCAGCCGGCGTCGCTCCCGAGCGGCGCGGAACTGCTCCGACACGGACGTCAGCTCGTTCTTCAGGGCCGACAGGTGCCTGGAAACGTCCTCATCCTCGGCCACGCTGCGGTGTGCGTCCGCGCGCTTCTCCCGCGCGCCAGCGCCACCGGCTGTCGTCATCTGGACCATCAGTGCCGCGAGCAGGACGGACTTCATGCCTAATGAGGTAAGCAAGAGTCGTGCTCGGTGGCAAGCCCCCGTTCATGAGGCGACGCTTCGCTGGTCCCCCTCCTTGGTCGTACCTGTGACGATGCGCTCCGCCAGTTTGATGGCGGACAGTGGCGCGCTTCCCTCGGCCTTGTTGTTGATGGTGACGAAGACGGGGCGCTCACGACGCAGGGCCGCCAGACACGCGCGCGCCAGCAAGTCGCGCGTGGGCACGTCCTCGTCCACCAGCCGGTTGAAGGGCGCGTAGCGGGCGCGAGCCTCCTCGTAGCCGAGGTTCGGCGGCAGCATCCACCGCACCACCAGCGCGCGGGCGTCGAGCGCGCGGGTGCGCCTGGCCTGGATGCCCATGGAGGGCATGTGGGCCCAGACCGCGAGCACGGGACAGGCGCCCACGTCCGCCAGGGCCTGCGCGAAGCCCTCCGTCAGCAGCTCCTCGTTGCGGACCTCCACCGCGTAGAGGGGCCCTTTGGGCAGCGCGGAGAGGAACGCGTGGAGGCGCTCCACGAAGCGCGCGGTGCCGCCGAGCCCCTGCGGGTCCTGCGGCGGGAACTGGAAGACGAGCGGGCCGCCCTTGTCGCCCAGGCCCTCGACGAAGGGGCGCACCACGTGCTCCTCGGCGTAGGCGGCGTGGAGGAAGCGCTCGTTGAGCTGGCCTCGGTGCGCGCCGTAGCGCTCGTGCACGGGGAAGCGGGCCAGGGTGCAGACCTCGTGCGCCTTCACGAGGAAGCGGAAGTCGGCGGGCACCTGCTCGGCGTACTCGGCGAAGGCCTCGGCGGAGATGGGGCCGTAGAAGGTCCGGTCGATGCCGACGGTGCGCAGCACGGGGTGACGCGCGTACGCGGACAGGCCCTCGCGCGCGAGCTGCGACGCGGAGGCCTCGTGGTCGTAGACGAGGCCGGACCAGCCGGGGAACGTCCACGACGAGGTGCCCAGGAAGACGCCAGTGGGGAGCTGCTGACCGAGGGACGCGAGCGAGTCCTGTACCGGCGCGGGCTCCACCGGCTGGCTCCGACTCCGGGCACGCGCGGGTGCCTCGGCGGGCGCGCCGGTGAAGAGGTCGAGCTGGGAAGGTCCACGCTGAGGGGCCATCGGCATCTCCTACGTCCTGCGTCCCGTGGACCCGCGACGGCGGGCCGCACGTCCAGCGCACATAACGCCGGACTCCACGGGATTCAGGAGGTTGCCTCAGAACCTAGGGACTCCCCAAGGGGGATGTCCGTCCTACAGGCAGCCGAGCTCCATGGCCCGGAGCACCGCGCGCGTCCTGTCGCGGACGCCGAGCTTCGACAGGATGCTGGAGGTCTGGTTCTTGACGGTCCCCTCCGCCGTCCCGAGCGCCTGGGCAATCTCGCGGTTGCTCAGTCCCCGGGCGATGAGGCGGAGCACCTCGACCTCGCGGCGCGTGAGGCCCTCGGGCAGCTCCGCGTGCGGGAAGTCGCGGCCCAGGTCCACGAGTCCACGCGCGACACGCTCGGCGACTCCGGGCGGCAGCAGCGTCTCGCCAGCGTGGACGCGGCGGATGGCGTCCGCGAGCTCCTCCAGCGAGACGTCCTTGAGCAGGAAGCCCTGCACGCCCGCGCGCAGCGCCTCGACGATGGCGGCGTCCTCGTCGAAGGTGGTGAGCAGCACCACGCGCCGGTTCACCGGCTCCTGGCGCAGGCGCCTGAGCGCCTCCATGCCCGTCATGCGCGGCATGCGCACGTCCATCAGCACGACGTCCGGGTTCAGCTCGGCCACCTTGGCCAGCGCATCCTCACCGTCCACCGCTTCGCCCACGACACGGAGGTCCGGAGTCAGGTCCAGCAGGCTGCGCAGCCCCTGGCGCACCAGCGCGTGGTCATCCACCAGGACGAGACGAATCATCCGCGGGCCCTCGAGTCACAGGACGCCATTGGCTGCACGCGCTCTCGGATGAAGGGATGCATGAGCGTTCGGGCTCGCGCGTCGCAGGCAGCCCTGGCTTCAGCTGCATTCTCCGCCCGGCCTCCGCGCGACGCTGTCACGCGTGCCATCTGCTGTGCGCGACTCAAAATGAAGCGACGCAAGAGCGCTCCGCCCCGCGCACCGGAGCCATCCAGGGATTCAGCGGTCATCCTCCGCATGCCCCTGTCACGACTCTTCATCGGATACGCGCGACTCACTGTCGAGCGACTCACGAGAGCTCCGTGCCGCGCGCCGCGGGCAACCATGCGCTCAGCTCCCATCCCTGCCCTTCCTCCGCGCGCCACTCCACGCGGCCGCCCAGTCGACTGAAGCGCTCGCGCATCCCCGTCAGCCCCGCGCCCGGAGTCGGAGCACGAGCGCCATGCCCATCATCCCGCGTGGAGACGCGGACCCCGCCGTCCTCCTCGGGCGCGATGCGCACCCAGAGCTGCGTCGCTCGCGCATGGCGCAGCGTGTTCGTGAGGACCTCCTGCACGCAGCGGATGAGCGAGTGGGTCGCCTCCGGCGAATCGAGCGCCAGAGTCTCCGGCACATCCAGATGCACGGTGAGCCCTGGAGTGCTTCGCGCGAGCTCGCGAAGCGTGGCGAGCAACGGCTCGGGTGACTCCCTCAACGCGGACACCGACTGCCGGACCTCCGAGAGCAGCGTGCGCGAGGCCTCGCGGGCACGACGCAGATGCTCGACCGAGGCCGGGTCCTTCACCGTGTGCACGGCGGCCTCCAGGTTCAGCGACAGCGCGGTGAGGTGATGTCCCAAGGAGTCGTGGAGCTCCCGCGCGATGCGCAGCCGCTCCCCTTCCCGCTCCCGCGCGGCGAGCAGCACCTGCGTGGCCTGGAGCTCCACGTTGAGCCGGGCCAGCTCGGCGCGGGCCTTGGCTTCACGGACCATGACGACGGCCGAGCCCAGCGTGAAGCCCTGGAAGCCGACGAAGATGAGCGTCTGGAGCAGCGCGCGCTCCAGCGGGTAGATGACGAGGAAGACGCCCAGCATCGCCACCGACTGCGCGAGGACCCAGACCATCGCGCGACGCTGGGACATCATCTCGGGAGCCTGTCCCGCGATGATGGCGAGCAGCGCGCCCTCCACGCCCGTGCCTCCCGTGGCGATGACGACGAGCGCCGCAACGGTCTGCACGGCCATCAGCACCGGACCGCCCTGCCCCCGTGAACGAGCACTTCGCCAGTACCCCACGCCGAACGCGAGGAACCCGAGGAACCACGCCAGCACGCGCGGCGAGGCGAGCACCGAGGGGCGCCGGAGAATCTCCTCCATGTAGGAGGAGCCGACCACGGCCCACGTCAGCAGCCCGGCCACGAGCAACAACCGGTGGACCGATGCCGACTTGCGCGTGTGGTGCCTCGAGGCCATGGAGGGGCAGCATAGGACCTCCCCTTCCGGGTGGACATGTGCCGGAAGTCACAGGGCGCCCGTGTGACTTCCCGCAGATGTGGGCCCCGGAGCGCTCCCGTACCTTGGCCTCGTCTCGCAGCACACGGGAGGCTCGCATGTCTTTCTATGCCCTGGCTCGCACGCTCCACATCACCGCGGGGGTCATCGGGTTCACCGCGCTCTGGCTGCCCCTGGTGGCCCGAAAGGGCGGCACGCTCCACAAACGCGTGGGTTGGGTCTACGTGGCGGCGATGGCCGCCGTGTCCCTCACCGGCTTCCTCCTGTCCGGCTGGCGGTTCCTGCACGACCCGGCACAGCGCTCCGCGGCCCTGTTCTTCATCTACATCAGCGTCCTGAGTGGCACGTCCGCGTCCATGGGCGTGCGAGTGCTGCGCACCCGCGCGAGGACGACTGCGAATCGCAATCCCTTTGACCTCGGGATGTCGGCGCTGACGCTCGTGCTCGGCCTGTTCACGGCGGCGTGGGGGCTCGCGGTGAGCATGCCGTTGCTCTGGGGCTTCTCGTTCGTGGGCATCTTCCTGGGAGCGTCATCGCTCCGCTACTGGCTGCGCCCGCCCCAGACACGCATGCACTGGTGGTTCGAGCACATGGGCGCCATGGTGGGCTCGGGCATCGCGACGCTGACGGCGGTGCTCGTGGTCAACGCGCGACACCTGGGCATCAACGGCATGCAGCTCGCGGTGTTCCTCGGGCCCACCGTGGTGGGCGTCACCGGGCTCAAGCTGTGGGAGCGGTACTACCTGAAGAAGTTCGCGCCCAAGTCCCGCGCCAACGTCGCCACGGCGCCGGCTACACCTTGATGCGGATGGCCGAGGGCAGGAGCGTGAACGTCGCGGGCAGGCGGCCCGGCGTCTCGCCATCGACGTCGAGGAACACCTCCTGCTCGTCGACGGGCTCGGCATGCACGGACTGGCAGCGCAGCCGGCGCGTGCCCTTCCAGGTGACGTGGGAGCCGTTGTAGACGCCCTTCGACTTGAGCAGGAAGTCGCTCAGGCCATAGCCGGACCAGATGGTGACGTCGAAGGCGCCGTCGTGGGTGATGGCGTCGGGCGCGACGAACATGCCGCTGCCGAAGTAGCGGCCATTGGCCACGGCCACGGCGGTGACATCGAGCGTCTGCGCGGGCCCGCCGTCGGTGGACACCTTCACCTTGCGCTCGGTGTACTTCACCAGGCCCTTCAGCGTGCCCCAGACGAAGCTGAAGTTGCCGCCGAGCGCCTTGCTGCCGCTGTTCACCTCGCGGGCCACCACCGCGCTGACACCGAACGAGGCGATGTTCGCGAAGTAGCGCGTCGCGGGCTTGCCGTCGTTGTCGATGAAGTCGAGCCGGCCCACGTCGAACGGCTCCGTGGTGTCGGTGCGCAGGCGCTCCAGGGACGACTCCAGGTCCAGGCCCCAGCCGAAGGTGCGGCGGAAGTCGCCGCCGGTGCCACGGGGGATGAGGCCGAGGGCGGCGTTCGGGTTGATGGCCTTGCCGTCGCGGAAGAAGCCGTTCGTCACTTCGTTGAGGGTGCCGTCACCGCCCACGGCGACGATGCACTCGTAGCCCTGGTCGATGGCCTCCCGGGTGATGCGCGCGGCGTCCATCCCGCCCTGGGTGAAGCCATGCCCGAAGTCGCCGAGCACCCTTCCCACCTGCGCGGCAATCTCCACCCAGCGCTTTCCAGTCTGACCATTCGCGCTGCGCGGGTTGACCACGAGGAACGTCTTCATCGGCACCTACCCCTCCCTGTAACGCCCCTGTTTACGCGGTTGTGGCGCCAACCTCCACTTCGCGACACCCCTCCCCAGGTCGTCCAGGTCCCCGCGACCCCGCCCCTCCGCTGACGCAGCGCACAGGTCCCGGCCGTTTGAGGCACGACGATGCCGTCACTCCACGTCCACCTCCCGGGCGAGTGACACATTCCAGTCAGAGGGCAGGTCCGCGTCGCAGAAGGCGCAGACGAACCACCGCTCCTTCACCAGGGTGACTTCACCGCACGCAAGGCACCGCCGGAAGTCCATCGCCCCGGTGAAGCCGGTGGGCGAGTGGAGCCCCAAGGGCGCCAGGGCCCGGGCCACGACCGCCCAGCAGGTGACGTCCGGGCAGTAGCCGGTGGACAGGTTCGAGACCTCGGCGACGGAGGGCTGTCCTGCATCCAGCCGGAAGCGAAGCTCTCCGGCCGCGAGCACCTCTTCGCCGTCCGCGCATGCGACGTGCTCGGAGCGGCGCGGAGCCAGACGCAGGCGTCCGAGCAGGTCGACGACGTAGGTCGCTCCTTCGCTGAAGGCCTCCGGCTGAACGGAGAGCCAGGAACGGAGCGCCAACGCAGACGTCACGGGTGTCCCGGGAGTCCCGAGCGAGCGCTGTCGTATCTCCCGGGACCCCACATAGCTGTAGGCAAGCAATCGCATGCGGCGCGGACGGGCTGGCTGCCCGACACGGACAAGAAGCCACAAAAAACGCGAGGCGCAAGCCCAGACGCGTCTCACCGCAGCGCCAGCTCGGACTTCATCCGCGAATCGAGCAGTCGCTCGGACACAGTCCCGCTGCACGATTCAAACGCGCAGCGGGCCGTCGAGGACTGTCACCGCGGACTTCACCAACGGGCCCGAGAGGACCTTCGAGCAGTCCGAATCAAACGCGCAGCGAGCCTTCGAGCACCGTCACCGCGACACCGCCGATGCGGGCCTGCTCGGGATGGCCCGCGCGACCGGAGACCTCGACCTCGATGCGCCCCGGCTTGCCCATGGCGTCGCCCTGTTCGATGCGCGCCCGGACCGTTCCACCCGAGGCCGGCAGTTCCAGCGCACCGTGCATCGCCAGGTACATCCCGAGCGGCCCCGCGGCCGAGCCCGTCACAGGATCCTCCGGCACCCCCAGCCCCGGCACGAAGTAGCGCGAGTGCGCCACGCTCCCCGCCTCACGCGTCTCGCGCGTGAAGACATACAGACCACGCAGCCCATGCGGCCGGAGCAACTCCGCCAGCGCCCCCGAGCGCGCCGCCAATGCCCACACATCCTCGCGCCGACGGAACGGCACCATCAGCCGCTGTGCATTGCGCCGCACCGGGAGCGTCGCCTCCACCATCTCCACCGTCCCGCCCACCAACGCGAGCACCTGTGACAGCGCAACCGGCGACTCCAGCCACGGGTTCTTGGGCGTCACGATCCACGCGCGGCTGCCACCCGACTCCAGCGCCTCCAGTTCCACGTCGAGCCCCCCCGCCGCGCACTCCAACCGCGTCGCCCCGGAGCGCGGCAACAGCCCTCGCTCGGCTAGCAGATGGAACGTCGCCACAGTCGCGTGGCCGCAGAAATCAATCTCCGCCTCCGGCGTGAAGTACCGCAGCTTCACTCCCTGCGCTCCGGGGCCCGCCAACACGAAGGCTGTCTCCGACGCGCCCACCGCCGCGGCGATGCGCTGCATGGCGTCCACGCCCAGCCCCGCCGCATCCAGGACCACGCCCGCGCGGTTGCCGGCTCCCGGCGTCCGCGTGAAGGCATCGACAATGCTCACCTGCATGGTGTGCTCCTCCGCTGGCCACCTCGCTCGATGGCCGAGGATTGTACCGAAACAATCGACCTCAAGAATCGACACAATCGATGCATTGCGCGGAGCCGCCCGTCAACCGTATGAATTGTCACCATGACAATCTGGACGCCCAACCTCCGCGACCGAGAGGGTCCGCTGTACCGGGTCATCGCGGATGCGCTCGGCGCGGACATCGAGGAGGGCCGCCTCGCTCCGGGGACACGCCTGCCAACCCACCGGGAGCTCGCTGAGAAGGTCGGCGTCACCGTGGGCACGGTGACCCGGGCCTACGCGGAGGCGGAGCGCCGAGGCCTCATCGGCGGAGAGGTGGGCCGAGGCACCTTCGTGCGCCACCGCGACACGCCCCGCCACCTGCCCTCCCCCGCACCAGATGAAGGGGATGACGCCCTGGTGGAGCTGGGCCTCAACTGGCCCGCCACGCCATCAGGCGACCCGGCCGGCACCGCGTTCGCGAAGCCCCTGGACGCCGTGCAGCGCTCGCCCCGCGTCGCGGAGCTGCTCGAGTACGCCCCGCACCTGGGCCACCTCTCGCACCGCGAGGCCGGCGCCGAGTGGATGTCCCGCTTCGGCCTCGACGTGTCCCCGGCGCGCGTCATGGTGTGTTCCGGTGGCCAGCACGCGATGGAGGTGGCGCTCAATGTCCTCACGCGCCCGGGCGACACGGTGCTCTGCGAGGCCCTCACCTATCCGGGCCTCAAGGTGCTCGCCAGCCGCCTCCACCTGCGTCTGCAGGGCGTGGCCATGGATGCGCAAGGACTTGTGCCCGAAGCCCTGGAGGCCGCGTGCCGGGGCGGCGCGAAGGTCCTCTTCTGTCTGCCCAATCTCCAGAACCCCACCGGCGCCGTCATGTCCGAGGAGCGCCGCCGCCGCATCGCCGCCGTGGCTCGCAAGCACGGGCTCTCCGTCGTGGAGGACGATGCCTACGGGCTGCTGCTCGACAAGCGCCCACCCCCGCTCTGCGCGCTCCTGCCCGAGTCCGGCTGGTTCATCGCGGGTGTCTCCAAGCTGCTCGCCCCGGGCTTGCGCATCGGCTACCTGGCGGCGCCCGAGGGCCCTGGTACGGAGCGCCTCGCGGAAGAGGCCGCGCTCGCCTCACGCATGACGCCCGCGCTCACGGCCGAGCTCGCCGCGAGATGGGTGAACGACGGCACCGCGGACGAGCTCGTCACCCGCCGTCGACGCGAGGCCCGGGAGCGACTGGAGCTGGCGAAGGAAATCCTTGGAGACAGGCTGCGACGCATTCCCGCGAACCACGTCACCTATCACCTGTGGCTCGAGCTGCCCGGCGGCTTCCGGGCGGAGCCCTTCACGTCCCAGGCCCGGCGGCGCGGCGTCTCCGTGACACCCGCAGAGGTCTTCAGCGTGGGGCCCGCCACCGCGCCGGCGGCGGTGCGCGTGTGCCTGGGAGCACCGCGCACCCGCGCCGCGCTGGAGAAGGGCCTCCAGCGCCTGAAAGACACGCTGGAGGGAGGGCCGGAGCCCCTCGCCTCCATCGTCTGACGACTACTTCTGCGGCGGCGGCACCGGACGGACATGCAGCTCGCGCAGCTGCTTGTCGTCCACGTCGCCCGGCGCGCCCGTCATCAGGTCCGTGCCCGTCTTCGTCTTCGGGAACGGAATCACGTCGCGCAGCGACTCGGAGCCGGTGAGCAGGAAGGCGAGCCGGTCCATGCCCAGCGCGATGCCACCGTGCGGGGGCGCGCCGTACTTGAGCGCGTCCAGCAGGAAGCCGAACTTCGCCTGCGCCTCCTCGTCACCGATGCCCAGCGCCTTGAAGACCTCCGCCTGCACCTTCGGGTCATGCAGCCGGATGGAGCCGCCGCCAATCTCGAAGCCGTTGAGCACCACGTCGTAGCGGTGGCACTTCACCCGGCCCGGCTCCGTCAGAAGATATTGCACGTCGCCATCGTGCGGCCGCGTGAAGGCGTGGTGCGCCGCCACCCACGTGTTCGTCTCCTCGTCGTGCTCGAACAGCGGCGGGTTCACCACCCACAGGAACTTCCACTGGCCGCCGCTGCCGTACTCCGGAATCAGCCCCAGCTTCTTGGCGACATGCACGCGCAGGTTCGCCATCACCGTGTGGACCAGCGCCTCCTTGCCGAACTGGAACAGGATGAGGTCGCCCGTCTTCGCGCCCACCGCCTGGTTGATGGCCGCGCGCAGCGCCGGCGTGATCGTCTTGGACAGCGGCGACTGCGTCCACTCGCCACCCTCCGCCACCTTCGCGCGCGCCAGGCCCTTGGCGCCCGCCTGCTTGGCGAACTCCTCCAGCTTGTCGCTCTCCGCGCGGCTCATCGCCTTGTCCGCGGGGATGACCATCGCCTTGACGATGCCCTTGTTCTGCACCGCCTCGAACATCATCGGCACGCCGCCCGCCTCACCGTGCTCGCGAATCAGGTCCGTCAGCACCGTGTGCTCCAGCCCGAAGCGCAGGTCCGGCTTGTCGTTGCCGTACTTCGCCATGGACTCGTAGAAGTCCATGCGCATGAACGGCGTGGGCACGTCGATGCCCAGCACCTCGCCCCACAGCTTCTTGATGAGCCCCTCGATGATGGTGAAGATGTCGTCCTGGCTGACGAAGCTCATCTCCACGTCGATCTGCGTGAACTCCGGCTGCCGGTCCACGCGCAGGTCCTCGTCACGGAAGCACTTCACGATCTGGAAGTACCGGTCGAAGCCCGCCACCATGAAGAGCTGCTTGTAGAGCTGCGGGCTCTCCGCCAGCGCGTAGAACTTGCCCGCGTTCATCCGGCTGGGCACCAGGAAGTTGCGCGCGCCGCCGGGCGTGTACTTGCCCATGAACGGCGTCTCCAGCTCCAGGAAGCCCTGGTCCACCATGTACGCCCGCGTCAGCGCGTTCATCTGCGAGCGCGTGCGCAGCGACTTCTGCAGCGGCGCGCGGCGCAGGTCCAGATAGCGGTGCGCCAGCCGCTTCTCCTCCGACGTGTCGATGGAGTCCTCGATCGGGAACGGCGTCGGCTCCGAGCGGTTGAAGATGGTCAGGTCGCTCGCCTGGACCTCGATTTCACCCGTCTTCATCTTCGGGTTCACGTTCTTGCCGCGCGACACCACCTTGCCGCGCACGCCGATGCAGTACTCCAGCCGAAGGCTGCCCGCGAGGCCATGCGCCTCCGCGTGGTCCGGCTCGAACACCACCTGCGTCAAGCCGTCGCGATCCCTCAGGTCGATGAAGACCGCGCCACCATGGTCGCGTCGATTGTGCACCCAGCCGAAGAGGACGACCTCCTCGCCGACATTGCGCGCCGTGAGCTGGCCGCAGGTGTGGGTACGCTTGACCTCGGAGATGAACGGGACCGCCATAAAGACCGCCTGCGCTGTGCGTAGAGGGAAAAGGCGCGGCACCATAAAGAGCGTGGAAACGATGCGTCAAGGAGTCCGCGCCGGCCTGACAGCTCCCAGACGGTCGCCACCTGACGCGCGTTCCTGACGGCCCCGGAAAGCCCTGCCCGCCCGACGTCGACCTGCCTGGAGAACCTCACGGCCCCACGGCATCGTCCCCGCGGCCAGGATGCTCGGCCCCCTGCCCTGTCCGGCCGCGCGCCCACACCCCGCGTCTCCCTCACGCGCCGCTGGCACCCGGAGGGGAATACACGTTCCGCCCGGACCGGAGTAAAACGGCCCCATGCTCCGAACAGTCATCGCCACCACCGCCGTGCTCGGCCTGGCCGCCGGCTGTGCGCCCGACCCGAGCGCGCCGGTCAAGATTCGCGCCCTGGTGCTCTCCAGCAACGGGCAGTACATCCCCGAGGAGGTCGAGCTCAAGACGGTCTCCGACATCGTCGGTCTCAGCGGCAGCGTGGCCGACCTGCACGGCGGCGCGCGCATCGTCCTGGACCCCAACGACCCGGACCTCGGCGGCGCCACCACCCCCGAGGCCTTCGTCAACGCCCTGCTCAAGGACGAGGGCCGCGACGTCACCGCCAGCTACATCACCCAGGGCGACGTCCTGTGGCCGGCGGACTTCCACACCTGGAACATGGTGACGACGTATTACAACCTCGAGCGCGCCTTCGATTACTTCCGCGAGGTCACCAACATCCCGGTCGCGGACTTCAAGAAGCCCCCCAGGACGTACTACTTCCCCGAGTTCCGCACCCCCGCCACCGACAAGGACCCCCTGCGGGACAACGCCTTGTACTTCTCGGCGATGGACTCCTTCTTCATCCTGCCCTTCGACGAGCTGCAGCGCGCGCCGCTCGCCATCAACGCGGGCGTCACCACCCACGAGTACGCGCACCGCGTCTTCAACCAGAAGGCCTACGGCGGCAACCCCTTCCCGCAGGCCCTGGGCACGTGGTCCGACGGCGGCGGCCCCAGCCCGGGCGCCAACATCCTCAAGTCCATGGACGAGGGCCTGGCGGACCTGCACGCCTACGGCGCCACCTGCCGCTCCAAGAACGGCTGTGACACGCGCTTCCTCTCCACGTCCTTCGAGGGCCAGTACGGCGCTGTCGCCGACGAGCGCGACCTGGCCCGCTCGGACCGCTGCATCGACGAGAACCTGCGCGACACGCTGCTCAGCGCCAACCTGAACCAGTTCGAGAACTACTACCGCGTGGGCACCATCCTCGCGAGCGCCCTGTACCAGGCGGGCGAGGCCACCGGGCAGCGCGACATCCTGCTGCGCTCCATCGTCACGGCGTACAACGACGAGTCCACGACCACGCCGGGCATCCTGCAGCTCACCCGTCAGTACCTGTCGGACCAGACCAAGTTCACGCTCGCCGTGGCGGTGACGCCCATCATCACCCACATCACGGACC
The DNA here is from genome assembly GCF_059738865.1 of Myxococcus sp. MH1. Classification (NCBI taxonomy): domain Bacteria; kingdom Pseudomonadati; phylum Myxococcota; class Myxococcia; order Myxococcales; family Myxococcaceae; genus Myxococcus; species Myxococcus sp. MH1. The sequence continues at coordinate 7,145,458 of NZ_AP026947.1, forward strand.
TGCGCCTGAAGGAGGCCGTCTGCAACGAGGTGATGGACCACCTGCAGATTCCCCGGGATCTGCTCGTCGGCACCACCAATCCCAACCTCTGCCCGCCCAGCGCCGCGGGCGGCACCACCTGCCCCCGCCTGAGCGAAGACTGATGAGAACCGCCACCGTGAAGACCTGGCTCACCCGCTGCCTGCTGGGCGGCCTGCTCGTCGCGCCCGCCGCCCACGCGCAGACCGATGACGACCCGTACGCCTATCCGGAGGACGAGCCGGGCCCCACCCAGCAGCAGCTCGACGAGGAGGAGGCCTACGAGCGCCGCCGCCGCAACGCGGACCAGGTGGAGGAGTTCCGCGACATCTCCGAGCAGGAGGGCGAGGACGGCGACTTCAAGCGGCTCGCCGGCATCGACGACCCCAACAAGGGCTTCGCCGCGGAGCTGCTCGCCGGCGCGCTGCTGCTCGACTCGTCGCGAGGCCGCTTCGCCGAGCCCGTGCTCGGCCTGGGCATCCGCGCGACCTGGGAGTACGGCCGCATCCTCGACATTGAGCCCTTGCGCGAGGCGCTCTGGGCGGACCTGCGCTGGACGTACGGCAGCCAGAGCGACGGCACCCGGTTCCTGAAGGGCCGCTCCAGCCAGCACTACTTCACCCTCGCCCCCGCCTATGAGTTCAAGTTCGGCAAGTCGGACTTCGGCGTCTTCGGGCAGGTGGGCGGCGGCATCGCCTACCAGGCCACGTCCATCACCATCGACACCGCCGAGACGAAGGTGAACGGAATCAAACCCGTCATCCAGTACGGCCTGGGCCTGCGCGGACGTCCCCGCGTGTTCGGCGACAGCAACATGAGGCTGTCCCTGCGCCTGGAGGCCATGGGCTTCCGCCGGGGCTACCTCAACGACTTCTTCCTGGGCGGCAGCGCCGGCATCGCCTTCTGAAGAACACTTCCCGGCCGCGCTCGCTCCCACGCGGGCGCGGCCGAGTGGAAGTTTTTCCACCTCCTGCCCACCGTGCGTTCCCCCGCCCCTCGGCATTCCGAGGAGTTGGGGGTTGGCATATGCCCTGCTTGTGTCCACCGTCGGGTGTGGGCGTAGAGCCCTCAGGGCGGCGCGGGGAGGCGAGGCATGACAGGCGTGCAGGGACAGACGCAGGGCCAGGGCAAGCACTGGGATCCGGTGTGCGGCAAGCAGTTGGAGACGCCGGAGGGCCAGCCCTCCTCGGAGTACAAGAAGCGCCGGTACTTCTTCTGCTCGGAGCGGTGTCGCCACACCTTCGAGCGTCAGGCGGAGCGCTTCCGTCTCAACGAGCTGGCCCGCGTGGGCGCGCTGATGACGCCCGGCCGGGTGCGCTGGGGCCTTGCCTGAGGTGACACCCGCGGGCCCGCGCGTCACCCGCGAGGGACCGCCTCACAAGCCAAGGGCTCAAGCGGCGACGCGCACGTCCTTGAGGCGCAGCGACAGCTTGCGCTGGCCCCGGAAGGTGTCGAAGCCGGCCTGGAAGGCCAGGTCCACCGGCCCCTCCACCAGCCGCACGCGGTCCGCCATGCCGAAGCCGATGGCGTCCAGCTCCGGCGCGTCCAGGAGGGCGAGCTTGAGGTGGCCGTGGCTGCCCGCGGACTTGGCCGGCAGCACGCGCGGACGGGCCACCTGGTGGCGCAGCACCAGCACGGGCTCCGGGTTGCCCTGACCGAAGGGCCCCAGCCGCTGGAGCGCCTCCACCGCCGTGGCGTCCAGCTCCCGGGGGCTCACCACCGCGTCCACGCGGCAGCGGGGGATGAGGTCCTCGGGGGACAGGCGCTGGAGGGCAATCTTCTCGAAGGCCTCGCGCAGCGCGGGCAGCTTGTCCGCGTCGATGGTGAGGCCTGCGGCGTGCTTGTGTCCGCCGAACTTGGTGAGCAGCTCCGAGCAGCCGCTGAGCGCGTCGAACAGGTGGAACGCCTCGATGCTGCGCGCCGAGCCCTTCCCCACCCCGTCCTTCACCCCCACCATGACGGTGGGCCGGTGGTAGCGCTCCACCACGCGCGAGGCGACGATGCCGATGACACCCGGGTGCCAGCCCTCGTCGTAGAGCACGAAGCCGCGCGCGTCCTTGCGCTCCTCCGCCTGGGCCAGCGCCTGCGTGAGGATGGTGCTCTCGATGCCCTGGCGCTCCGCGTTGGCCCGGTCCAGGACCGACGCCAGCGCGCGCGCCGACTCGAGCGACTCCGAGCAGAGCAGCTGCAGGCCCAGCGACGCGTCATGCAGCCGACCCGCGGCGTTGATGCGAGGCCCCAGCCGGAAGCCCACCTGGCCCGCCGTGATCGGGGTGTCCGGGTCCATCCCCGCCACCTCCTTCAGCGCGCGCACGCCGGGACGACGCGCGGCGGTGAGCTCCTGCAGCCCGTGGGTGACGAGGATGCGGTTGGCGCCGGTGAGCGGCACCACGTCCGCCACCGTGGCCAGCGCCACCAGGTCCATCAGCGCCTTGAGGTTGGGCTCCTTGCGCGTGGCGAAGTAGCCGTCGTCGCGCAGCCGCTTGCGCAGCCCCATGCAGAAGTTGAAGGCCACGCCCGCCGCGCACAGCGCCTTGGTCGGGTACTCGCAGCCGGGCTGGTGCGGGTTGAGCACCGCCACCGCGGGGGGCAGCGTGGGCGGCACCGTGTGGTGGTCCACCACCACCACGTCCAGCCCCAGCTCCTTCGCGCGGGTGATTTCGGCCACGGACGTGATTCCGCAGTCCAGCGTCACCAGCACCCGCGTCCCGTCCCCGGCGATGCGCTCCACCGCGCCCAGGTTCAGGCCGTAGCCCTCATCCAGCCGGTGGGGGATGTACGTGGCGAGCTGCGACATGCCCAGCTCGCGCAGGAACAGGAACAGGAGCGACGTGGAGCACACCCCATCCACGTCGTAGTCACCGTACAGCGTCACCTTCTCGCGCTTGTGCAGCGCGCGCACCAGCCGCTCCACGCCCGCCGCCATGCCCTTCATCCGGAAGGGGTCCGGCAGGTCCGCCAACCGGTCCGACAGGAACGCCGAGGCCGACTCCGGCGTCCGGTATCCCCGGTGCAGGAGCACCCTCGCCGCGAGCGGATGGAGCGACAGCTCCCCAGCGAGCGACCCCACCTCCTCCTCGACCACGTCTGGAAGCAACCACCGCACTCGCGAGCTCCCCTCCTCGGCGCACGGAACTCCTCCGTGGCCGGGACGAAATCTTGACACGCGAGACAGTACCTCAGACGTCTGACGAGGAAAGTCCAACCTGGGGCACGACATTTCCCTTCCTGCTCACGCGTTCAGGCATGCGCTTGCTCCTTCGCCTGCCGGTGGGAGGCGCGCCGTGCGCCCGGTGCACAGCTTGAGTGCACACCACCTGATAGGGAGGACGCATGTTTTCAAGGGGTATCCAGGTTGGCGCGCTGGCGCTCGCGATTCTCGCTGCGGGCACGGCCTCCGCGCAGGAGCGCAAAGCAGGCAAGCGCGGTGACGTCAACGTGTTCCTGAAGGGCGGCCTGGGCGACTACACGGGCAACCTGGGAGATCTGACGAGCACCGGTCCGTCGTGGGGTCTCTCACTCAACGTGCAGCCCACCACGTTCCTGGGGTTCGAGCTCGGCTACGAGGGCTCGCAGAACGGCATCAACGACGTGCGCATCCTCGACGACGGCCCGTCCATCGTCCGCCAGGGTGGCAGCGCGCTCGTGAAGCTCTCCCCGCCCATGCTCACCGCGGTGCGGCCCTTCGTCGGCGCGGGCTTCGGCCTGACGTACGTGGACGTGCGCGGCACCGGCGGCGGCTTCTACGACAACGACACCATGGAGGAGGTGCCGCTCGCCGCGGGCCTGGAGTTCAACAGCGGCGCGCTCACCGCGGGCCTCCGGGCCACCTACCGCCTGCTGATTGACGACGCGGGCTTCGCCAACGGCGCGGTGGAGGACTCCGACGGCGGCCTCTTCGACGCCTCCGTGACGCTGGGCGCGCGCTTCTAGCGCGACGTCCCGCTCCAGAAACACCGAGGGCCCTGAACTTCCGAACCTCCGGAAGCGCAGGGCCCTCTTTCGTGTCACGTCGCCCCTGCAGGGCCCGCGCGGCCTCAGGCCGGCGCGGTGACGCGGGCTTCCTTCGCCGCGGCGCGCTCGTCCAGCCAGATGGTCACTGGGCTGGCGATGAACACGGACGAGTAGGTGCCCACCACGATGCCCACCAGCATGGCCATGGCGAAGTCGAAGATCTCACCCACGCCGAAGATGAGCAGACCGATGAGCGACAGCGCCGTGGTGCCGGCGGTGAGGATGGTGCGGCCCAGGGTGTCGTTGATGGCGATGTTGATGACCTCCGCGAACGGCTTGCCCTTGAACTTGGCCATGTCCTCGCGGATGCGGTCGTAGATGACGATGGTGTCGTTCACCGAGTAGCCGACGATGGTCAAGAGCGCGGCGATGGCCGTGAGGTTGAACTCGCGGCGGCTCACCAGGTAGTAGCCCGCCACCATGATGACGTCGTGGAGCATGGCCAGCAGCGCGCCGGGGCCGAACTTGAAGTCGAACCGGAACGCCACGTAGATGAGGATGGCCACCATGGAGTACAGCAGCGCCATGACGCCGCGGTTGCGCAGCTGCTTGCCCACCTGCGGACCGACGTAGTCCACGCGGCGCTGCTCGAAGTCCGGCTTCTCCAGGCCCGCGCTCAGCGCGCCGAACACCTTGTCCGCCATGCCGCTGGCGACGACCTGGTAGTCGACGCCCGTGCCGCCCTGGTTCTCGCCCAGGACGCGGACCTCCTGCACGCCGGTGCCGGACTTCTCCACCGCCGCCTTGATGGCCTCCGCCGTCAGCGGCGTCGAGGAGCGGAAGTTGATGATGCCGTTGGCCAGGTCCGCGTAGACGTTCTTCACGCTTCCCAGGCCCTCGATGGCCGCCTTGGCCTTGTCCGCGTTCTCCTCGTTGAGCTGCGTGACGCCGCCCATGCGCAGGAGGAACGCGTTCTCGGAGGCGCTGCCGATGTTCTGCACGCTCACGTCGTGCAGGCCACCCTTCTCCGCGCGCTCACGCACCTCCGCCGCGGAGACGGGGTGGTCGAACTTCAGCTCGACCACCGTGCCACCCGCGAAGTCCACGCCGTAGTTGAACCCCACCGTGGCAATGCCCACCAGGATGGCGAGGTTGATGAGGGTGGAGATGAACACGGCCGGCTTGCGCTTGCCGATGAAGTCGATGTTGGTCTTGTTCTTGAGGATCTGCATGGCAGTTTCCCGGGCTCCCGCCGGTCAGACGGACACCGACTGCGCATTACGGCCGTGGACGAAGTAGGTCATCAGCACGCGCGTGACCATGATGGACGTGAACAGCGAGGCCAAGAGCCCGATGATCATCGTGGTGGCGAAGCCTCGCACCGGCCCCGTTCCCGTGAAGAACAGGATGAAGCCGGCGATGAGCGCCGTCACGTGCGCGTCGAAGATGGTCCAGAAGGCACGATCATACCCCTGGTCCACCGCCGCCTTCGCCGTCTTCCCGTGGGACAGCTCCTCGCGGATGCGCTCGTTGATGAGCACGTTGGCATCCACCGCGATGCCCAGCGTCAGCACGAACCCCGCGATGCCAGGCAGTGTCAGTGTCGCGTTGAAGAACGCCAACCCCGCCAGGATGAGCAGACCGTTGAGGATGAGGGCCACGTCCGCGATGAGCCCCGCCTTGCGGTAGTAGAGCGCCATGAAGAGCACCACCAGGCCCAGCCCCAGGACCACGGCCAGGCCGCCCTTCTTGATGAGCTCGTCACCCAGGCTCGCGCCCACCTGACGAATCTCGCCCACCGTCACCGGCGCGGGCAGCGCGCCCGCCTTGAGCACCAGCGCCAGCGTCTGCGCCTCGCCCAGCCACTCGTCGCGGGTGCGAGCACCCATGCGGCCCATGGTGATGCGCGCGCGGCCTCCGCCGATCTTCTCGTTGATGTTCGGCGCGGTGTGGACGTTGTCGTCCAGCACGATGGCCATCCGGCGGCCCACGCCCGCCTCGGTCAGCTTCTCGAACTCGCGCGCGCCGGCCGGGTCGAACGCGATGTTCACCTCCGGCTCGTTCATCTGGTTCACGGACGCGTCCGCGCCCGCCAGGCTCTCACCCGTGAGCGGGACGTTCTTGTCCAGCAGGTACGTGCGGTACGAGGAGCACTCGTTCTTCTTCAGCGGGTTCGCGATGCACTCGGTGACCACCTGGCGGTTCTCCGGAACCTTGTCCTTGGTGTACTCGAGCAGCGCCTCGCGCGAGGCGCTCTGCAGCTGCGCGAAGCCCCCCTCGTCCGTCACGGTGATGTCGCTGCCCGCGGGCGGCGGCGTCGTCTGGAGCATCTGCGCGAAGAACTGCGGGTTGGTGTCGTCCACCATCCGGAACTCGAGCTGCGCGGTGGTACCCACCAGCTCCTTGGCCTGCTCCGGGTTGCTGCGACCGGGCAGCGAAATCTGGATGGAGTCGGTGCCGAGCTTTCGCACGTCCACTTCGGCCACGCCCCACTTGTCGATGCGGCGGCGGATGACGAGCATCGCCTGGTCCACCGCTTCCTCACGGAAGCGGTTCACCTGCGTGTCGTCGGGCGACAGCACGAGCGTCGCGCCGTCGCGGCTGACCCGCTTGAAGTCGCCGAAGGTCGCCAGGACGTCCTTCTCGATGGCGTCCATCGTCGCCGGGTCCTTCGCCGTCAAGGTGAGCTGGAGCTTCTCCGGGTCCGTATCCGCCGTGACCTCGCCGAGCTTCTTGTCGGCGACGTACGTGGCGATCTGCTGGCCTCGGCGCTCGGTCCGCTTCTGGAGCGCCGTCTTGGTGTCCACGCGCATCACCATGTGGATGCCGCCCTGAAGGTCCAGGCCCAGGTTGAGCCGGTACTTCGCGGGGGGCGCCCACGCCGGCAGCTTCTCCTCGAGAAGCGCCAGGTTGTTGCGCTGGTCACGATCCATGACCACCAGCGTGTAATACGTCGGAATCAGGAACCAGAGGGTCCCCAGCGTCACCGCGACAATCAGTCCGAACTTCCACCACCAGCCGCGGTCCATTTTTACTTCTCCTCCTTCTTCTTCTCTTCGGTCGGCGCCCCCGCCTGCGCGCCCTCGGCCACCGTGCCCTTGGCACTGATGGACGTCTTCAGGATGCGAATGCGCACACCGCTCGCGACCTCCACCGTCACGGTCCGCTCGTCCACCTGGTGGATCTTCCCGAGCATGCCGCCCGCGGTGACCACCTCATCGCCCTTCTTGAGCGAAGTGAGCAGGTTGCGGTGCTCCTTCATCTGCTTCTGCTGTGGGCGGATCATCACGAAGTACATGATCGCGACCAATCCCACGAGCAGAGCCAGGGTGTTCAGCGGGCTCGTCCCGCCGCCCCCGGCCTGCGCCAGCATCAAAAAGCTCTCAGCCACAGACTGCCTCGTCGGTTGTGGAAGGCTTGGGATGGGGGACCCCCCACGCTAATCGAGGAACCCATCCTGAAAGGGGGCCCTCTTAGCAAGGGGTCCCCATGTGAGCAAGTGAACGCGGGAACCCCGACATCCCAACCGCCCGCTCAGCGGCCACGGGTCCGCTCGGCCTCCTGGGCCCGCGCCCGCTCGCGGAAGTCCCGGGCGAAGGCGGCGTAGCGGTCCTCCGCGATGGCCCGGCGCACCTGGGCCATCAACCCCAGGAAGTAATGGAGGTTGTGCAGGGTGTTCAGGCGCATGGCGAGGATCTCCCCCGCCGCGAACAGGTGGCGCAGGTAGGCCCTGCTGAAGTTGCGGCAGGTGTAGCAGGAGCACTCAGGGTCCACCGGCCTGGGGTCCTTGGCGAACGCCGCGTTGCGGATGGTGAGCTTGCCCTCCGAGGTGAAGAGCAGGCCGTTGCGTGCACAACGCGTCGGCAGCACGCAATCGAACATGTCCACCCCGTGCTCCACGCACGTCACCAGGTCCACCGGGGTGCCCACGCCCATGAGGTAGCGGGGCTTGTCCCGGGGCAGCAGCGGCGCGGAGTACGCCACGCCCGCGTGCATGGCCTCGGGGGCCTCGCCCACCGAGTAGCCGCCCAGCGCGTAGCCGGGCAGGTCCACCGCGCACACCTCCTCGGCGTGGCGCTTGCGCAGATCCTCGTGCAGGCCGCCCTGGACGATGCCGAAGAGCGACGAGCGCCCCCGGGTCCACGCCTTCTCGCACCGGTGCAGCCAGCGGGTGGTGCGCGCCAGGGACTTCTCCAGATACGCGCGCTCGGCGGTGGAGGGCGGGCACTCGTCGAACGCCATGATGACGTCCGCGCCCAGCGTCTCCTGGATGTCGATGGAGCGCTCGGGCGTGAGGAAGTGACGCGCGCCGTCGAGGTGGGACTGGAAGGCGGCGCCCTCCTCGGTGATCTTCCGCTTCTCCGACAGGCTGAAGACCTGGAAGCCGCCGCTGTCGGTGAGCATGGGCCGGTTCCAGGAGACGAACTGGTGCAGGCCGCCCATCTCGCCCACCAGCGCCTCACCGGGGCGCAGCATCAGGTGGTACGTGTTGCCGAGGATGATCTGCGCGTCCATGGCGAGCAGGTCGTCCGGGCCCACGCCCTTGACGCTGCCCACGGTGCCCACGGGCATGAAGATGGGCGTCTCGATGGGGCCGTGGGGCGTGTCGAGCCGTCCGCGGCGGGCCTTGGTGCCGGAGGCGTCCTCGTGGAGCAGCTCGAACTTCACCATGCCCGGCGCCACCCGCGTGTCGCCCTTCTCGCGCGGCGTGCCCGCGTCCTGCTCGTGCTGCTCACCCATGACACTCACTCCGACACCAGCATGGCGTCGCCGTAGCTGAAGAATCGATATCCCGCGCGCACCGCCTCTGAATACGCGGCGAGCGTGCGTTCCCGGCCCAACAAGGCGCTCACGAGCACCACCAGCGTGGAGCGCGGCAGGTGGAAGTTCGTCAACAGCGCGTCCACCTGGCGGAAGGTGAAGCCCGGGCGGATGAAGAGCGTCGTCTCGCCGGGACCCTCGCGCAGCTGGCCCGTCGCCGCGTCGGTGGCGGACTCCAGCGTGCGCACCACGGTGGTCCCCACGGCCACCACGCGCCGGCCTTCCGCCTTCGCCGCGTTCACCTCGCGCGCGGTGGACTCGGGCACGGTGTAGCGCTCGGGGTGCATGTGGTGCTTGTCCAGCTCCTCCTCGCGCACGGGGAGGAAGGTGCCGGGCCCCACGTCCAGCGTCACCAGGGCGCGGCGCACCCCGCGGGCCTCGAGCGCGGCCAGGGTGTCCTTTGTGAAGTGCAGGCCGGCGGTGGGCGCGGCCACGGCGCCGGAGGCCTTGGCGTACACCGTCTGGTAGCGCTCGGCGTCCGCGGCGTCGGGCTCGCGGGTGATGTAGGGCGGCAATGGCAGGCGGCCCGCGGCGTCGAGCAGCGAGGCCAGCGACGCACCGGGCGGCGCGTGGAAGCGCACGCGGTACTCCCCGCCCCCCAGGACCTCGAGCACCTCGGCCTCCAGGCCGCTGGCGAACATGAGGCGCTGGCCGGGCTTGAGGCCCTTGGAGGCCTGGCCCAGGCAGAGCCAGTCGAGCGACTCGGGGGCACCACCGAGCGCGGCGGAGGTGAGCGTGGAGGCGGCTGGACGCACCACCAGCAGCTCCACGCGGCCTCCGGAGCCAGCCTTCTGGCCCAGCAGGCGCGCGGGGATGACGCGGGCGTCATTGAGGACGAGCAGGTCTCCGGGGCCGAGCAGCTCCAGCACGTCGGAGAACTGGCGGTGGCTCACGTCGCCCGAGGCGCGGCGCACGTGCATCAGCCGCGAGGCGTCGCGCTGGGGGAGCGGCGCCTGGGCAATCTGGGACTCGGGGAGCTCGAAGTCGTAGTCTGAGAGGCGGGACGACACGGGGTTGGCGCTTGTAGCAGCCCCCATGCCGCCACGGAAAGCGCGCCGACGCCGGGGGCCTCAGTAGAGCTGCTGCAGCTCGGCGCCGGGGTAGTAGTGGGTGAGGATTTCCAGGTACCCCCTGCCCTTGTCGGCGAGCGCCTTGGCGCCCCACTGGCAGAGCCCGGCCCCGTGGCCATAGCCGCGTCCGGAGAACTGGTAGCCCTGGTCGGTCCGTTCCACCTCGAAATCGAGGCTCTTGAGCCGGGTGTAGCCGAGCCTCCGCCGCAGCTCCACGCCGTCCACCGAGCTGCCGTCCCCCAGGGTGACGCGCGTGACGCGGCGGGTGGACGTGCGGGCGGTGATTTTCATGCCCTGGGCGGGCCGCTTGAGCGCCGCCTTGATCTCGGCATCCGACATGGAGGCGGACCAGCGGCTCGCGGGCAGCCGGCCGCACGGGCAGTCGACGGGCTGCAGGTAGGGCAAGTCCCGGTGGAGGGCATCCTGGCCGGACTCGGTGCGGCCGCCGCAGGAGGCGTGGAAGTAGGCCTCGATGGGCGCGAGCTCGTAGGTGAGCACCTGGCCGCGGGTGGCGTCCACGGCGGCGCGGGTGCGCGGGTCCTCGCGGTTGACGCCGCCGTACACCTGGTGGAGCACGCTGCTGCCCAGATGAAACGCGTTGCTGTAGGCATCCAGCTTCTTCTGCAACGCATAGGTGCGAGCGGCCACGGCCTGGGCCTTGAGGGCCTCGGGGGGGAAGGACACGGGCATCTCGCTGCCGAGCACCGCGGCCAGGTAGTCCTCGAGGGGGATGACGTTGATGAGCTGCAGGCCCTCGCGCAGCGGGCGCACGACGACATCGCCGCGCACCTGGGTGTTGCCGGCCTTGATGGGCTGCTCCCCGGGAATCGTCCCCGCGTCCTCAGAGGTGCTCAAGCCGGCGCGGAAGCGCACCGAGTCCCCGAGCACCGGCGCGCCGTTGACCTCGAGCTTGCCGGCCTTGCGTCGGACGATGGCGACCTCCGAGGGGATGGAGACGTAGGTGGCCTCCTCGCTGTCCGCGCCGAAGCCGAGGCCCTGTCCCCGGATGCGCACCTCACTCCCCGTGTCCTCGATGGCGATGCGCAGGGTCTCCACGGCGAGCGAGCGTGGAGCGGCGAGCAGGAGCAGGAGGAGTGCAACAGGTCGCAACATGGCCTGGGAGTGTAGGAGGGTGGCCACGTGCCTCAAGAAAACGACCAGTGGATGGGCGAGGATGGCGGCCACGTGACACCTCCCGAGTCCTCCCCTTCCCGACCTCCCCCCCAGGCCTTCGTCCGGGCCCTGCGAGAGATGGAGCCCCGCTCCGCCGCCGTCCTCACCCGTCGACTCGTGACGGGGGCGTCCCTGGGCGACTGCGCGCGCTTCTATGGCGTCACGGACGAGGCGCTGTCGGTGATGCTCCTTCGGGCGGCCGTGTCGTTGACGCGGAACGTCTTCCCCGGGGCCCGGGAGCCCGCGACGGCGGAGGAGGAATCCGCCTGGGCGAGGATGCTCGCGGCGGCGCTGGAGCGCGAGGACGCCCCGGTCCCCACGGGCCTGGTGCCCGTGGTGGAGGCGTGTCGCAGGCTGCGCGCGCTGAGCGGCGACGTGACGGCGGGGCTCGAGGCCGCGACGCGGGAGGACCAGGCATCGCCCCAGCGGCGTCGTGAGGACTGGCTGCGCAGGCTCGCCGTCATGGCCCTGCTGGCGCTGACGGCCTATCTGTACCTGTCGCGTCCCGAGGAGCCCGCGCGTCGCCCCAGCACGGCGCCACAGCCCACGGCGCCGGACTCGGGACGCCCCTGAGCATTCGAGAGCACGGGGGCATCGCCCTGCACGTGCCGCCTCGCCCCAGGCCGCGTGGACGAACACACCAGGCACCTCGCGAAGCGGGGGGCGCCATCCCGACCTGCGGCGTCCATGGGACGTCAGCCCAGCGCAGCGGTGCAGTGACTCCTCCGACGGGCCGCCTCGTGGGAGGCGCTGCCCCTGGCTTCGCCGACGCACCTGACAGTCCCACCGGAGCGCCTATCCGCCGCCGATGGACCGCCGCGCCTGGCATGGGACAACAGCCCAGCGCGGCGGCCACCGTGGCTGGGGGTTTCGCGCTTCGACAACTTCAGGCCGCTTCTCCACGGACCGAGCAAAGACTCCGCACCGTCGGGCGCGCGCAACAGACAGCGCCGGAGCGCCGGTCATCGGCCGACATTGGGAGCCTGGGGCGCTGGACGACGGGGCAACCCGGCGCGTAAGGGGAATCCATGAGTGCCCTCTCCTTCGCCCTGCCCCTGGTCGTCCTCACGTCCCTCCTGGCTGGCTGCGCGCGCAACGTGGACACGCGCGTCGCGGGAGATGACGACGCGGCCATCGATGGCGCCGCCGCGCGACTCGAGGAGTTGCGGGTGCGGACCGCGGAAGACGACCTGACGTGCGACCAGCGCTGCGCCGCGGCGACACAGACGTGCGAGGTCTCCGAGGAGCTCTGCGCCCTGGTGGACCGTCACGCGGACCGCGATGACCTGCCCCCGCGCTGCGCCGAGGGTCGGGAGCAGTGCTCCAGCGCCCGGGACGGCTGTACGAGCTGCCGCAATGGCTGAGCCCACCGGCGCGCGCCCGCCGGGGCTTCACGGGATTCGCCCCCGTCGCCACACTGTTCTCCAGCAGGAACGCAACCGGTGCACGCCGGTGGATGGCCGTGCTTAGATGCCCTTGTTTCCAACATCGAGGAGCCGCGTCATGTCCCGCCCCATCTCCATGCTCATCGCTGCCCTGCTCGTCGTTCCGGGCGGTGCTGGAGCGCAAGAAGGGGGCGAGATGACTCCCGAGAAGGTGGCGCAGATCCGCCGGGACGAAGCGGCGGCGATGAAGCAGGTGGATGAGGAGTTCGGCAACCGCAAGCCCTCGGAGATGAGCAACGAGGAGCGCGGACAGGCCAGCCGCAAGCAGGCCGCCGTCACCGCCGCAGTGATGGAGAAGCACGGCGTCAGCGCGAAGGAGTACGAGCGCTTCACCGCGAAGATGGGGCCGGAGGGCAACGAGCGCGCCAAGGTCGAGGCCCAGCGTCTGGAAGACCAGGCCAAGGCGGCCGCGGCCCGCCAGGCCGCCGCGGCGAAGGCCAGCGAGGAGAAGGAGGTCTCCGTACAGAAGGGCTTCGACAACGAGAACCCCGTCGAGCTGGAGTCCTCCGGAGGCGATGGCCCCGAGGTCGAGATTGGCATCCCCGTCGAGGACGAGGCGGGCGGCGAGAACGGTGAAGGCGTGGAGACCGCCGAGGGCGAGGGTGGAGGCGCGGTGGGCGCCGATGCCGCCGCGTCGGCCGAGGACAACGTGCAGGTGGAGGTGATGGGCGACGGCGACGCGAAGCCGGCGAAGAAGGCCGTGCGCCGCGCCAGCTCCGAGTCGTCCAAGGCGAAGAAGAAGTTCGTCCGGAAGAAGAAGTCGAGGGACGACTGAGCGTCGTCCCACGGAGCCTGGGCCGAGGCCCGGGCCTCAGCCCTTCCGGTGGTAGCCGAACTGCTGGGCCCGCTCGCGCCACGTCTCGTCATACGGACAGGCGCAGTCGGTCTCCTCGGGCTCCGGATAGGCGTAACGCTCGCCCTTGAAGTTGCGGAACACCGTCTCGCGCTCGTTGCGCTCGACGACGTAGTCCGGCTGGAGCGTCACCTTGCCGCCGCCGCCCGGCAGGTCCACCGCGAGGTGCGGCACGGCGAGCCCCGTGGTGTGCCCCCGCAGCTGCTGGATGATCTCCAGCCCCTTGGCGATGGGCGTGCGCAGGTGCTCGCAGCCTTCCGCCACGTCCATCTGGTGCAGGTAGTACGGGCGCACGCGCGTGCGCAGCAGCAGGTGTGACAGCTCCTTGATGATGCGCGCATCCGAGTTGAGCTGCCGCATCAACACGGCCTGGTTCTCCACGGGCACGCCGTGGTCCACCAGTCGCTCACAGGCCTCGCGAGCCTCGGGCGTCACTTCCTTCGGGTGGTTGAAGTGGGTGACGACGAAGACGGGCGCGTAGCGGCGCAGCAGGCTCGCCAGGGAGTCGGTGACGCGCATGGGCAGCACCACGGGGACCCGGGTGCCGATGCGAATCATCTCCACGTGGGGAATCTCGCTCAACGGCGCGAGCAGCTCCTCCAGCCGCTGCTCGCTGAGCAGGAACGGGTCTCCGCCGGAGATGAGGACGTCGCGCACCTCGGGGTGACGGCGCACGTAGTCGATGCCCCGCCGCATCTGGTCCTTGGACAGCTCCGCCACGCCGCCCTGGGTGATGCGCCTGCGCGTGCAGTGACGGCAGTAGACCGAGCACGTATCCAGCGCCAGGAACAGCACCCGGTCCGGATACTTGTGGACGATGCACTCCTCCGGCCGCGTCTTGTCCTCGCCGAGCGGGTCCTCCAGCTCGCCGGGACGCACGCGCGCCTCGGCGCGCACGGGGATGGACTGCATGCGCACCGGGCAGAACGGATGCTCCGGGTCGATGAGCGACAGGTAGTACGGGCTGATGCCGATGCGGAACAGCGAGGCCGTCTCCTGGACGCCCGCGCGCTCATCGGCGGTCAGCGGCACGTAGCGCTCGAGCTGCTCCAGCCCGCGCACCGCATGCCGCTGATGCCAACGCCAGTCCGCCCACTCCGCGTCGGTGGCCTGGGGGAACAGGCGACGGCGCCCCTCGGAGCTCAACGAGGTCCGCTCGGAGCGAGGCTCCGGCGACGGGGGCACCACCCACGCGGAGGAATCCATCACGCCGCCTTCGTCTGTTCCCGCCACCAGGCCTGGCCCGCCTCGGGCAGCGAGTCGATGGGGTCGAAGTACTCGTACTTCCGGTTGAGGGCCTCGGGGTCGTTCGCCTCGATGCCCGTGCGGTAGTTCTTGGTCCAGTACGAGATGCCGCGCTCGCGGTCGTACTCGGCGATCTGATGGACCCAGCGCTTGCCGACGAAGGGCACGTCACAGACGATGCGCGGCGTGGCGAAGCCCGGCATGTAGCCCATGATGTCGTGCTGCAGCCGCTGCGCCTGGTCCACCGACAGCCGCCAGTGCTCGCTGTTGGGGATCATGTCGCACATGTAGAAGTAGTACGGCAGGATCTTCGCGTGGTCGAGCAGCGTGAAGCACAGCTCGAGCAGCGACTGCGCGCTGTCGTTCACCCCGCGCAGCAACACGCCCTGGTTGCGCACGTCGCGGAAGCCCATGTCCAACAGCTTTCGCACCGCCTTGCCCACCAGCGGCGTGAGCTGCGAGGCGTTGTTGACGTGCGTGTGCAGCGCCAGGTCCACGCCCCGCTCCACCGCCTTCTTCGCCAGCCGGTCCAACCCCGCCAGCACCGAGTCCTGCAGGAAGTGCTGGGGAATGGCCATCAGGCCCTTGCTGGCCAGACGGATGTCCCGGATGTTCGGGATGTCCATCAGCGAGCTGACGAACGGCTCGAGCTGCTGGATGGGCAGGTTCGCGATGTCACCGCCGGACACCACCACGTCGCGCACCGTCGGCGTGCGACGCAGGTACTCGAGCATCTGCTCGTAGCGATCTTTGGGGCCTATCGAGAATTTGTGTTTGCTGACCTGGGGCACGTCGTTGCCCACCAGGTCCATGCGGGTACAGTGTCCACAGTACTGGGGACACGTGGGCAGCATCTCCGCGAGCACCTTGGTCGGATAGCGGTGCGTCAGCCCCTCGACGACCCACATGTCCTGCTCGTGGAGGCTGTCGCGGCTGGCCTTCGGGTGGTTGGGCCAGTCCGTCAGGCGGTCCGCGAAGGCCGGCAGCATGTAGCGGCGCACGGGGTCCTTCCAGAGGTCCTGGAAGTCCATCGTGTTGAGCATCTGCGGGGGCACGAGGATGGACATCGTCGCGCGCTCGCGCTGATCCCGCTCCAGGCTCTCCGCCAGGTCATCCGGGAGCAGCGCGCCGAGCGTCGCCTTGAGCTCCTTCAGGTTCTTGACGGTGTGCTTGCGCTGCCAGACGGAGCTCTCCCACTCCGCCTGGGTGACGTCCTTGTACCCGGGGATGCGCTTCCAGTCGGGTTCGACGAACTCACGGCGGAGCGGATAGGAAAAAGGCTGTTGGGCAGGACCGGCCTCGGTCTTGCCCCGGATGGGCGTCGTGGTCATGGCGCATTCCCTCAGCGTGTGGCGTCGCGGGCCGGGCGTCATACCGCGCCCGGCACCGGTTCATTCAACAATTCGACGACGCGCAGCCTGCCCGACTCCTCACTCGATGGCGACGTTGACGAGCTTCTCCATCTTGCCTTCCGCGATGGAGACAACGAAAGGCTTGCTCGTCTTGCCATTGAGTTTGAAGGTGATCTTCCGCTTGCCCACCGGCAGGACCAGGGGGCTGCCGAGGGTCACCGGCGTCTGTCGGCCAGTCTTCTTTCCGTCGACGAAGATCTCCGCGCCCGCGGGCTTGGTGCTGCACGCCAGCGTCCCCGTGGCCTTGGACGCCGGAGGCGGCTTGGGCGGCTGCGGCCTCGGAGTCGGCGGCGGGTCGGCCTGTACCACGGGCTTGGGGGGCCGAGGAGCCTCCTCCTTCACGAGCTGGAACGGAACGGTCAGCTCGTCCCCCTCTCCCTTGGCGACGAACTTGCCCGAGTAGGGCTTGTAACCCGCGAGCTTCGCCGTGAACTGGTAGGTCTTGCCCGCCTCCAGGTTGGCCATCCGCGCGTCGGGCGTGAGCCCCACCCGGCTGCCATTCACGGAGATCTCCGCGCCGTCGGCGCCCTCGAACACCGCCGCGAGCTTCTTGGGCGCGGGCGGCTCCACGGGGGCCGTGGGCGTGCTGGGAGGAGGCTCGACCTTCACCGTCTCCGTCGGCGAGTCGGTGCCCGGCTTCGCATCGCTCGGAGACTCTGTCCCAGGCTGGGCTGGAGGCGTGCCGGGCTGGCCCGGGTCCACGACCGTTCCCGGGTTGTTCTCCGGGGGCGTCGCGGGGCGCTCGGCCACCTCGACGGGCTTGTTCGGGGGAGGCTCGTCCGCCGGAGGCTCGACTGCATCGGGCACCAGGCTGAAGGACTCGGCGAGCGGCGTGCCCTCGACGACCTTCACGAACTTCCGCTCGGACTTGTGTCCCGGAGCGCTGGCGATGACCTCGTAGTCACCGGCGGGGAGGGCCAGGACGGTGTTCGGCTCGACGGCCTGGTTGTTCACCGTGACGGACGCGCCCACCTGGGGCGTCACGGAGAAGATGACCTGCTCTCCCCCCGAGCCGCTCATCACGAGCGCCAGGAGCAGAATCAACACGGCGACGATGCCCGCCGCGGAACCGAAGAGCACCGGCTTGGGCAGGTTCGCGAGCGTCTGCAGGAGCGGCGGCTGCCCCTTGCCGGAGCCCTTCGCCTTGGGCTTGGCCTTCGTGGGCTGAACGGGCTTGGCCTTCCCCTTCCCGCCCTTGTTCGCCACGGGCGCGGGCGCCTGGGAACCGGTGACCTCTTCGGGGTCCTGGTGGTCGTCGGCGTAGGCGCCGTCGTCGTGCTGACCGTAGCCGTCCTGGTGGTCGTAGCCCTCGTCCTGGGGCGCATCGAAGGCGCCGGTGTCGTGGGGCTGCTGCGAGCCGCGCTGACCGCCACGGCCCCCTCGCCCGTTCTGGGCGACGGTGATGTTGCCCGTCGTCTCCTCGGGCGGCTCGTCCTCCATCGGCCTCGAGCGCGAGGGCGGAGCCGTCGGCGCCGGGCCAATCATCGTCGCGCCGGAGTAGGCCTCGCCGTCCTCGCTGGCGATGACCACCTGGGCCTTGGGCCCGCTCTTGCCCTTGCGCATCGAGGGCTCGGGCTCACGCGACGGATAGGCGGACGCGGTGCCGCTGCCCTGGAGCGTGGGGTTCTCGGACCGTCCCGTGATGCTGTCGTCGACGAGCACGCTGCTCTCGGCGACGCGCGTCTCCGGCGACATGAAGGTCTGGGTCGAGTCGACGATCTGCGTCTTGTCGCCCGCGCCGACGCCCATCTCCTCCAGCTCCTCGGCGGAGGGAGGCGGGATGTAGCCAGGGGCTGGATGGCCCGGCGCCGTCGGGGCACGCCCCGCGGGAGAGCCGGTCACCACCACCGCCGGCGGAGGACGCTGCTTGGTGCTGCGAACCTGCGCGGGAGGCGGGACGGTGATGCCCGAGGTCTCGATCTGGTCCGGGCGCTCGATGCCCGCGAACCGCTCCATCTTCTCCGCCTCGCGGAGCATGTCCTCGGCGAAGGCCTCCTTCATGTAGGAGGACAGATGCTTCGACGAGTAGATGGCATCCCCCGCGAGGAGGAAGCGCATCAGGTCCTCGGCGAGGTCGGAGCCCCACTGGTAGCGCTCCTCCGGCTCGCGGGCGAGCGCCTTGAGGACGACCTTCTCGAGCCCCGGGGGGATGTTCGGGTTGAACTCGCGCGGCAGCGGGACGTCCGCGTTGCGCACCTTCTCCAGGGTGGAGAAGTCCGACTCGCCGACGAAGAGCTTCTCGCCGGTGAGCATCTCGTAGAGCAGCACGCCGACGGCGAAGATGTCGCTGCGCCGGTCGATGGGCATGCCCCGGACCTGCTCCGGGCTCATGTAGCCGAACTTGCCCTTGAGGATGCCGGCCTGCGTCTTCTGCGAGCGGTTGGCCGCCTTGGCAATGCCGAAGTCGATGACCTTGACCTCGCCCTCGTACGAGATGAGGACGTTCTGCGGCGACACATCGCGGTGGATGATGTGGAGGTCCTGGCCGCGCGCGTCCTTCTTGCGGTGGGCGTAGTCCAGGCCGTCACACAACTTGGAGGCGATGAACACCGCCTGGGCGGTGGGCATGATCTCCTTGCGCCGCCGGTACCGCTCCAGGATGGTCCGCACGTCGCGACCCGCCACGTACTCCATGGCGATGAAGTAGGTGTCGTCGTGCTTCCCGAGCTCGTGGATGTGCACGATGTTGGCGTGGTTCAGTTGAACGCTGATCCGCGCCTCGTCGATGAACATCGTGATGAACTCTTCGTCCTCCGCCATCGTGGGGAGGATCTTCTTGATGGCGAGGATGCGCTCGAAGCCCTCGACGCCGAAGGCCTTCGCGATGAACACCTCGGCCATGCCGCCGACGTTGATGCGCTCGAGGAGCAGGTACTTCCCAAAAAGGGTCGGCTTCTTCATCTCGTGGAGCGGTCCGAGGCCGGAGTGAGCACCGCGGCAGGCGGAGCGCAGACCGGGCGGAGAAGTGGGACTCTAGTTCTGCACAGATAGCGAGTCAAACACCTCGGCGGCCCCAAAAGCCGAACGAATTCAGAAGGTTGAGGGGTTCAGAGGCCACTCGGAGGCAACGTGGGGACCAGGCGCAGCGTCGTCTGTCGGACAGGACCTGATGCGCTCCCGGCAAACGCCCCACATCGGCCGCGCTGATCCCACCCCGCCCGGTGCTTGAACCGATGGCGCCGCGACGGCGACTCCCGCCGGATTCCTGCGGAAGGAACGGTGTCGGCCGAAGCCCTTCGACGCACGACTGGGCGGCGAGGCGGCGCGCGGAGTCGCGCATGGAGCCGAGTGCCGCCTTTGACGCGGTCGAGCTCCCCGGCCGTCCGCGCGATGCCGAACAGGCGCGCACGAGGGCTTCGTGTACGAAGGCACGGGGTCCGGCGCTGAGCAGGACAGCCACGCAGGCCGCGTTGGGCACGCCGCGCTTCCCCAGGCCTGCAGGTCCTCGGAGCGGTGAGGCGGTGGTCCGCGCGGGACGCAGAAAAAAGAAAAGCCCCCGTCGCACGAGGCGACGAGGGCTTCTCAAAAAGAATCCGGCAGCGACCTACTCTCCCACGCGGTTTCCCGCGGAGTACCATCGGCTCTGGAGGGCTTAACTTCCGTGTTCGGGATGGGAACGGGTGTGACCCCTCCGACATTGCCACCGGAAAACATAGAGACAGTGCATACGAAGGGTAAGTTGCAGCATTCTGCGAGTATCAAGCCTCGCTGTGCTTTAAAGAAGTTTCTTCCGGGTGAATGCGCATGCATTCAAGCCTCGGCCTTGGCCCCGAGTCCCTTACTCCCCTCGAGGGGGCGCGCAAGAGATAGGGGGAAGTAAGCCGCTCGACCAATTAGTACTGGTTAGCTCAACGCGTTACCGCGCTTACACACCCAGCCTATCAACGTCGTAGTCTTCGACGGGTCTTCAGGGGCTTGCGCCCGGGATACCTGGTCTTGAGGTCGGTTTCCCGCTTAGATGCTTTCAGCGGTTATCCAATCGGCACATGGCTACCCAGCGATGCCTCTGGCGAGACAACTGGTACACCAGCGGTGCCTCCAACCCGGTCCTCTCGTACTAAGGTCAGAGCCTCTCAAGTATCCTACGCCCACAGCAGATAGGGACCAAACTGTCTCACGACGTTTTGAACCCAGCTCGCGTACCGCTTTAATTGGCGAACAGCCAAACCCTTGGGACCTGCTCCAGCCCCAGGATGCGATGAGCCGACATCGAGGTGCCAAACCTCCCCGTCGATGTGAACTCTTGGGGGAGATAAGCCTGTTATCCCCGGAGTACCTTTTATCCGTTGAGCGATGGCCCTTCCATTCAGGACCACCGGATCACTATGACCTGCTTTCGCACCTGCTCGACGTGTCCGTCTCGCAGTCAAGCTCCCTTATGCCATTGCACTCGCCGCCCGGTTTCCAATCGGGCTGAGGGAACCATCGCGCGCCTCCGTTACTCTTTGGGAGGCGACCGCCCCAGTCAAACTACCCACCAGACAGTGTCCCAATCCCGGCTAACGGGACATGGTTAGACACCAGAAATCAACAGGGTGGTATTTCACCGTTGCCTCCACCGAACCTAGCGGCCCGGCTTCAAAGGCTCCCACCTATCCTACACAGTCAATCCCTAGTGTCACTGTCAAGTTATAGTAAAGGTTCACGGGGTCTTTCCGTCTTGCTGCGGGTAAACTGCATCGGCACAGCTATTTCAATTTCGCTGAGTCCCTCTCCGAGACAGCGCGGAAGTCGTTACTCCATTCGTGCAGGTCGGAACTTACCCGACAAGGAATTTCGCTACCTTAGGACCGTTATAGTTACGGCCGCCGTTTACTGGGGCTTCGGATCATCGCTTCGCCTTGCGGCTGACGAATCCCCTTAACCTTCCAGCACCGGGCAGGAGTCAGACCCTATACGTCGGCTTGTCGCCTTCGCAGAGTCCTGTGTTTTTGGTAAACAGTCGCTACCGCCATTTCTCTGCAACCTCTCTCGGCTCCAGCTGTACGCCTTCACCTACCAGAGGCCCACCTTCTTCCGAAGTTACGGTGGAAATTTGCCTAGTTCCTTGGAGGAGAGTTCTCTCAAGCGCCTTAGGATTTTCTCCTCACCCACCTGTGTCGGTTTACGGTACGGACACCCTGCAAGCTCCCTACGGGACTTTTCTTGGAAGCAGAGCATCGACGACTTACCCCTTACGGGGCGCCATAAGGTCTCGAGGATAGCTGCCGCGCCTTTATTCGTACGCGACACCCCTACGCCTTTAGACTGACACAACCGCCGGTCAGCTCGTCTAGCTTTCTCCGTCCTCCCTTAGTTCAACGCTTGCAAGATGGCGCGGGAATATTAACCCGCTTTCCATCATCTACGCCTTTCGGCCTCGACTTAGGTTCCGGCTAACCCTGGGAAGATTAACTTGACCCAGGAAACCTTGGGTTTACGGCGAGGGGGTTTCTCACCCCCTTTATCGCTACTCATTTCGGCATCAGCACTCCCAACCGCTCCAGTCGCCCTTTCGGTCGGCCTTCGCTGCAGTTGGAACGCTCCCCTACCGCCATACGCTTTACGTATGACCCGAAGCTTCGGCACTAGTCTTGAGCCCCGTTACATTTTCGGCGCGGCCTGTCTTGACCAGTGAGCTATTACGCTTTCTTTAAAGGATGGCTGCTTCTAAGCCAACCTCCTGGTTGTCAATGACCTGCCACATCCTTTCTAGTGTTCACTTAGACTAGATTTGGGGGCCTTAGCTGTCGGTCTGGGTTATTCCCCTCTTGCCAATGGACGTTATCACCCACTGACTGCGTCCCGGGCTAACAATTACTGGCATTCGGAGTTTGGTACGGTTTGGTAATCTGGTGAGACCCCTAGCCGTTCCAGTGCTCTACCTCCAGTATTGAATTGCCCGAGCCGATACCTAAATATCTTTCGGGGAGAACCAGCTATCACGGAGTTTGATTGGCCTTTCACCCCTACACACAGCTCATCCCAGAAATTTTCAACTTTCATGAGTTCGGTCCTCCATGCGGTGTTACCCGCACTTCAACCTGGCCATGTGTAGATCACCCCGCTTCGG
>NZ_AP026947.1:7172500-10577500 GCF_059738865.1 Myxococcus sp. MH1
GCTTCATGCGCGCATCGAGGTCGGCGTGGATGGCCTCCCCCTCGACGAGCCGCATCTTCTCCAAGGCCCCGAGCGCCTGGTCCAGCGCCGCCGTCACCGCGGGCGTCGCGGACTCCAGGTCGACGCCCTTCTCCTCCAGGCGGACCACGCCCTGCTGGTTGGCCACCTGGGACCAGGTGACGTCCTGGGAGAGGCCCAGCTCCTTGGCCAGCTCCCGGAAGGTGCGCAGGTACTCGCGCGCCAGGTTGAGGTCCACCGTGGGCACGGTGCCCGAGGCCGTGGAGGACTGCCGCTTCACCAGCAGCTCCACCGAGCCACGCGCCAGCCGGTCCTTCACCTGCTTCGTGACGAGCGGCTCCAGGGAGGCGAGCTCGCGCGGCAGTCGCGCCTTCACCTCGCAGAACTTGTGATTGAGCGAGCGCAGCTCCACGGAGACCTCTTCGTCTCCCACGCGCGCGCGGCCCGCGCCAAACCCGGTCATGCTCTTCAGCATTGGGCGGTTGCTAGGGGCTTTCCGCCCGCAGGTCAAGCAGCGTGCTTGCACGCCTTTCAGTTCTGTGTAGGGTCCGCGCCGCGATGTCCTGGCACAAGCGGCTCGAGTTATGGGCGAAGCTGGCACTCGCGCTCGTGGCGTCCCTGCTGTTCTGGCGCCCCGGCCGCAAGCTGCGCCCCGGAAAGTCTCTCCCCGTCCCCCGGAAGGTGCTGCTCGTGCGGCCCGACAACCGCGTGGGCGAGGCCCTCCTCACCACCCCCCTGCTGCGCGCCCTCAAGGCCCAGGTCCATCCCGCGCCCGAGGTCCACGTCCTGGTCCACGCCAAGGTGGCCCGGGTCCTCGCCAACCACCCCGACGCGGACCAGGTCATCGCCTTCGACCGTCGCCACATCTGGGCCGGTCCCCTGGCCCCCGGCATCCGCTCCCTGCGTCAGGCGAACTACGACCTGGTGGTCGACTGCGCCAACTGGGAGGCCCCGTCCGTGACGAGCGCGCTGGTGTCGCGACTGGCCGCGCCTCGCGCCGTGGTCGTCGGCCCCAAGGTCTGGCCCGTGACGTACCTGCACTCGCTCTCCGTTCCCGCGCGGCCCGATACCCGCAGCGAGGCCGTCCAGCGCACCCACCTGCTCTCCCCCGTGGCCGGCAACGAGCTGGCCCGGGAGCTGTCCTTCCGGGAGCCGTACATCCGCGACTCCTTCCGCACGTTCCTGGAAGAGGACGCCTCCATGCCGTGCGCGGTCATCAACCCCGGCGGCCGGCTGGGCCCCCGTCGCATCCCTCCGGAGGCCTTCGCCGCCGCCGCACGGGCGTTGCTGGAGGCGGGCCGCACGCCCATCGTGACGTGGGGGCCCGGAGAGGAGGAGCTGGCGAAGGCCGTGCTCGTTGGCGCGCCCGGGGCCCGACTGGCGCCTCCCACCAACCTGGATGAGCTCGCGGCCCTCATGCGCGCCGCCGGCCTCACCGTGTGCAACAACACCGGGCCCATGCACCTGTCCGTCGCCGTGGGTGCGCCGACGTTGGCGTTCTTCCTCCGGATGGACATGGAGCGCTGGGGCCACGCCTATGGCCCACACCGCATGGTCGACCTCACGTCCATCGTCGATGGCGCGGGAGGACAGGGGCTCGAGGCTCGCGCCGCCGAAGAGGCGCGGTCCTTCGCCGCGAAGCTCACCCCTTAGGCGCGTCCTCGCGAGTCATCAGCTCGGGAAGCAGCTGCGGCACGCCGTCCTTCACCGGCCACGAGGCACGGCAGGCCGCGCAGTGGAGCCGCTCCGTGGCGCCAGTCCCCAGGACGACGAGCGCCCCCTTGCATCGGGGGCAGCCCAGCACCGCCAGGAGCGGGGCATCCATGGGCTACTTCGCGTCCTCACGCCCGAGCCGACGCGCCAGCTCCGTGGTGCTGTGGTTCTTCGGGTCGCCCGACACCGCGGTGCGGCCACCGTAGGCACGGACCTCGTCACCCTCGGGGATGCTGTCGGGCGTGTAGTCCGTGCCCTTCACATGCACGTCCGGCTTCAACACCCGGATGATGCCGCGCACGTTCGGCTCGTCGAAGACGATGACCCGGTCCGTGCACGCGAGGGCGGCGACCAGCTCCGCGCGCTCGTTCTCCGGGATGTGCGGCCTGCCAGGCCCCTTGTACGCGCGCGTCGAGGCGTCCGAGTTCACCGCCACCACCAGCACGTCCGCCAGCTCGCGCGCGCCCTCCAGGTAGCGCACGTGGCCCACGTGCAGCAGGTCGAACACACCGTTGGCGAGCGCCACCGTGCGGCCCTCCTGCTTCCAGCGGGCCCTCGCCTCGGCCACCTGCTCGAGCGACTGAATCTTCTCCAAGGTGCTCATCGCGAGCTCCGCAGCTCCGCCAGCAGCTCATCCCGGGACACCGTCGCGGTCCCCGGCTTCTGCACCACCATGGAGCCAGCCACGTTCGCCAGCCTCGCCGCCTCGCCGAACGAAGCTCCAGCCGCGACGGCCAGCGAGAAGGTCGCAATCACCGTGTCGCCTGCGCCCGTCACGTCCACCGCGGCCTTCGCGCCGTGCACCGGGATGAGGTCCACGCCGCCGTCCGCGTCGAAGAGCGCCATGCCGTGGCGGCCCCGCGTCACCAGCAACGCACGACACCCCAGCCGGCGCACCGCTTCCTTCCCGGCCAGGAGCAGGTCCTGCTCCGAGCGCACGGGCCGGCCCGCGAGCGCCTCCAGCTCGGGCTCGTTGGGCTTGCACACCGTCAGGCCCGAGAACGACGCGAGCGCATAGCGACTGTCCACGCACACCGGCAGCCCATCCGCCGCGAGCTTGCGGAGCACACCTCGCACCTCGTCGTTCAGCACCCCCGCGCCGTAGTCCGAGACGACCACCGCGTCCGCGTCCCGAGCGGCCTGCTCCACGTGACGGGCCAGGGCCTTGCGCACCCGGGGCGGCAACTCCGAGCGCTGTCCCCGGTCCAGGCGCAGCATCTGCTGCCGCGTGGTGCTCAGGCCACCGGCCAGGATGCGCGTCTTCGTCTCCGTCGCGATGTCTCGACCGCCCACCGCGTGCAGTCGGACGCCGGCCTCGGAGAACAGGTGGCGCAGCTCGCCGCCCATCTCGTCCGCGCCGAGCACACCGACGGCCGTCACCTGGCCCGTCAAGGCGCGGACGTTGGCCGCGACATTCGCGCCTCCGCCCAGCTTCACCTCCGCGGACTCGTAGCGGACGATGAGCACGGGCGCCTCGCGGCTCACCCGGTCCGTCTGTCCGTAGATGTAGTGGTCTGCGACGAGGTCCCCGACCAGCAGCACGCGACGACGCGAGAACGCGAGCGGCAGGCGAGAGGGCAAGGGCGAGGAGCGAACGGGCGAGACCGCGGCCATGGCGGCGGTTTGTCCCACAGCCCCCCTCGTCTCACAAGTCGCCTGACGCGCCCGCCAGCCCGAGCGCCCGATACAGGTGGGCCGCTCCCTCCAGCACCTCCACCCCCAACCGCACCTTCCACGCCTCGAACCCGGGAGGCAGCCGCACCGCGTCCTTCTCCGTCGTCGTCACCATCACGCCGCGACGCGCCGCCCGCTGGACCACGTCCTCCAGCTCCTCGGCAGTGAAGCGGTGATGGTCCGGGAACAGCGCCGCGTCGACGACCTCCACCCCCAGCGTCCTCAGGGTCTTCAGGAAGCCCCCCGGCCGGCCAAGCCCCGCCAGCGCCAACACGCCCTGCCCTCTCAGGCGCTCCGGTGGATGCGACATGCCCTCCGGGTCCACCCATGCCGAGGGCCCATAGCGCGCTCGCACCCGGGGAATCGACTCGGCTTCTCGCGGAAGGCTCACCGCTGGGGGCTCACCCACGGCCGCCGCGGACGTGCGCACCCAGAGCAGCGTGGCGCGTCGAATCGATGAAGCGGGCTCACGCAGCGGACCTCGCGGAAGCATGTGGCCATTGCCCAGCCCCACCGCCTCGTCCACCACCACCAGGTCCTCGTCCCGCGCGAGGCGACGGTGTTGAAAGCCATCGTCGAGCAACACCGTGTCCAGGCCGAACTCGTCCCGTGCTCGCAGCGCACTGGCGACCCGGTCGGGATTCACGAAGAGCCTCACGCTCGGACATCGCGTCGCGAGCAACAGCGGCTCGTCTCCCGCGTCCTCCACCGAGGGGAGAGGCTGTGCTCCCGTGAAGGTCAGCGGCTCCCGTGAGCGCCGACCGTAACCTCTCGTGAGGATGCCGACCTTGCGCCCCGCCCGGACGAGCTGCTCCGCCAGGTACAGCACCGCGGGCGTCTTGCCCGTTCCGCCCACGTTGAGGTTGCCCACGGAGAGGACTCGGAGTCCCTCGACACGCTCGGCTCGCAGCAGCCCCTTGTCGTACAGGGCTCTTCGCAGTTGCACCGCCGCGGCGTAGCTCCACGACAACGCCGTCAGCGGAGACAGCAACGCCCTGCGGCCCCAGTCCTCCGGTGACGGTGGGTAGAAGACCCGCTCGATGGCGGTGGGCGACTCGGAGGCGGGAGGACTCAAGACCGACGGGCTCCCATCGCCCGGAGCGCGCTGGGCTCGACGTCCGACATGGACCTCATCGAGGAGCCCCGTTGGCCGCCTCGGCGTACATGGCGAGCACATCGGCGGCGATGCGCGCGTTCGTCGGATGGGCCACCGGCGCGAGCACTCCCGAGAGCGCCGCCGTCACGACGGCTTCGGGCGTGGGCTCGGCCACTCGCGCATCCGCCAGGTCCGGCAATGCGCCTTCGTCCACCGCGACCACTCGGACACCACACGCTCGCGCCTGGGCCGCGGCCCTCGCGCTCCAGTCATTCCCCAAGCCCAGCAGCCAGACCTCATCCAGCGCCTTGAGCCAGCGCGCGAAGGCCGCGCCCTGCTGATAGCCCGCGAAGGTCACCGCGTCCGTCAATCCCAGCGCAGCCACCTGATGGCGCGTCGCCTCCAGCAACGCTCCGTCACCCACGAGGATGAAGCGCGCGTGAGGATGGTGCTGGCGGTATTTCGCGAAGGCCTCCACGCCAACCGCATGGCGCCTCGAAGGCTGGAACGTGGAGACCATTCCCACCAGCGGTCCGCCCATGAGCCCCAGCTCGCGCCGGAGCGACTCGCGGTCCGCTTCGGGCCGGAACCTCGGGTCCACCAGCGCCGGGAGCACCCGGGCTCGCTTCCCTCGCTCCAACAGCCTCGGCAACAGCGCGCTCGCCGGAACCGTGTACGCGTCCGCCGCGGGCAACGAGGAGCGCAGCGAACGGGGCGCATGCAGCGAGCGCACCAGCACCGCGCCTCGGGGACGTCCCCACCTCGCGAGGAAGTGGTCGTGACTGAAGTGCGAATGCACCACGTCCACCTGCCGCGCGCGCAGACGCCGCGAGTCGCTCCACATGCGCCACGGCGGCGACTTCACGGACAACTCCAGGCCGCCTTCGTCCAACAGGCCGAGTTCCTGGAAGCGCGGCACCGCGGGCTCCTCCGCCGGCACGTCCTTGCGACGACGGTCCACCGCCACCGTCACCTCGTGCCCCGCCTCCCGCTGCGCTCGGGCCAGCAGCGCGACGTTCTCCGCGGGTCCACTGAAGAACGGGCTCGCGAGCAGGTGAAGGATGCGCATCCGCTCAGCGCCTCACCAGCGTGCGGTACAGCGCCTCCAGCGCGTGCGCCTCATGCTCCACGCCACACCGCCGACGTGCCTCCTCGGCCGCGTTGCGCCCCACCTGCCGCGCCCGCTCCGGCTCCCGCATCAACATGTCGAGGAGCTCCCGCAGCGCCTTCACGTCTCCCGGCTCGAAGAAGAAGCCCGTGCGGCCATGCTCGATGAGCGTGTCCAGGTACGGCAGCTTCGATGCCACCACACAGCAACCCGACGCCATCGCCTCCACGTGCACCAGCGAATACCCCTCCGCGTAGGACGGGTGCACCAGCACCGTGAGCCCCTGGTACCAGGGCTCGATGACCGACTGCTCTCCGGCCAGCGTCACCCGATCCTCGATGCCGGCGCGCAGGCCGTTCACCCAGTCCAGATCCGCGCCCTTCGCCAGGCCCACCAGCACGCCCTGCCACTCGGGGTGCTCGGGTAGCAGCGGACGCACCGCATCCAGGAAGTCGCCCTGCCCCTTCTCCTTCCGGATGCGACCGATGACGCCGATTCCCAGGCGCCCACCCTGCCCCAGTCGCTCCCAGGCCTTCTGTCGGTCCTCGGGTGGATGGAAGCGCGTCAGGTCGATGCCGTGCGAGATGACCGTCGACGGCAACGCGATGACGTCCGCCACCTGCTTCGTCAACGACACCAGCGCGTCCGCGCCCCGCGCGATGAAGCGCGTGAAACCACTGGGCGCCATCGACGTGTGCCGCGTGAACACCAACCGCACCTGGCGGCCCACCAGCTTCAACAGCATCCCCGCGAGCAGCTCGTTGTTCCGATGCGCGTGCCATACCACCGGCTCCGAGCGCGCCCTGCGCAGCAACTCCGGCCACGTGATGCGCGGCAAGCCCTCGCTCAGGCCCGAGCCGATGACCCGCGTCTCCGAGCCCGAGTCCTTCACCAGCGCCGGCACCACCGACTCGACGTGACGCGTGACGCCCGTGTACCGGTTGTGGAAATGCGGGTGGATGATGAGCGTCATCGCGGCTCCGCCCTTCCGTGCGGGAAGAGCGACAGCATCGCCTCGGCGTTGCGCTCGCTCGCGCCGGAGATCCGGCCCACCGTCTCCAGGGCCCGGGCCCCGAGCTCATCGATTCGCCTCGGGTCCTCCAACAGCTCCGCGAGCCTCGCGTGCAGCTCCTCCGCGTCCGCCACCTGGATGCCTCCGTGCTCCGACAACACCGCCACACTGTCCCGGAAGTTGTCCATGTGCGGCCCGAACAACACCGGCTTGCCCTGCCCCGCCGGCTCCAGGATGTTCTGGCCACCGCGCTTCGTGAACGAGCCTCCGACGAAGACCACCGTCCCCAGTCGGTAGGCCCGCGACAACTCGCCGATGGTGTCCAACACCACCACCTGCCCTCGCTCGGGGTTGCCCTTCGAGCGCAGCCCCACGCTCAGCCCCGCGTCCCGCGCGAGCGTCACCACCCGCGCCGCGCGGTCCACGTACCTGGGCGCAATCACCAGCCGCAGCTCCGGCCACTTCGCGAGCAGGCG
Source organism: Myxococcus sp. MH1 (assembly GCF_059738865.1). Taxonomy (NCBI): domain Bacteria; kingdom Pseudomonadati; phylum Myxococcota; class Myxococcia; order Myxococcales; family Myxococcaceae; genus Myxococcus; species Myxococcus sp. MH1. Next base: position 7,179,598 of record NZ_AP026947.1, read on the forward strand.
CCGGTAGACTCCCAGCAGCGCCTCCTCCTCCCCCTCGTGAGTGCTTCCGGCAATCCACACGGGCGCGCCCACCGGCAGCCCCAGGACCTCGCGCAACGTGATGTCCTCCGGCGCGGGCCCCGAGGCCAGGGAGTCGAACTTCGTGTTCCCCGTCACCATCACCCAGTCGGGACGCGCGCCCAGACTCCTCGCCCGCTCCGCTTCGTCCTCGTGGCGCATCAACATCAGGTCCAGGTCCTTCAGCGGATTGCCGATGAGCCCGAACAACGCCCGGTAGCGCCCCACGTTCGCAGGCGAGAAGCGGCCGTTGGTCATCACCACGCGTGCCCCTCCGCGCTTCGCCGCGCGGATGAGGTTGGGCCAGATCTCCGTGTACTCGAGGACCAGGATGTCCGGCCGGAGCGCATTCATCGCCCGCCGCGTCGCGCCCCACAGGTCATACGGCACGTAGATGACGCCATCGATGTCCTTGGCCAGCCGCCCCGTCGCCATCGCATGTCCGCTGTCCGTCATCGTCGACAGGATGAGCTGGCAACCCGGGAAGCGCGCTCGCAGCGGCGCGAACATCGGGGAGAGCGCGAGCAGATCCCCCGCGCTCGCTCCGTGCAGCCACACCACGGGCCCATCGCCCCTCACGGGCAACGCGCCCGGGGAATAGAACCCCAGTCGCTGCCACAGGCCATGACGCGTCTTCCGGTGCACACACAGCACCGGGAGGAGCAGCGGGAAGAGCAGGTACGTGGCGAGGATGTAGAGGAGTCGCATGGACGGCTCCCCGGCCCTCTATCAGATGCCAGGGGTCCGAGGCAGCACACGCACGGGATTCGGAACAATCCAAGGTCGCCATTCGGACCCGAAGAAGCGTCCGGGCCCCTTCGCCCAGACCTCCACCCGCACCAGCCCCTCCCCCGTCAGCTCCACCGACGTGCCGTCCTCCCCCAGTCGGCCTTCTCCCCACACCTGCACCCGAACCGTGTCCACGTCCGGCAACCCCGGCAGGCGCACCTTCAGGACATCCCCCACCCGGGCCTCGCGCTGCTCCGGGTCCACGCCCTCCAGGGCGAAGCCCTCGGGCTCCCCCAGCGCGCGGAAGGAACAGAGCGCCGAGCCTCCTCGCAGCGCTCTCGTCACGAGCGCCGCGGCCACCTTCGCATCCTTCGGCAGGGGCGAGGGGAGCTGCTCGGGCGGGAGGTACATCGCGAGCGAGCTGAACACGGACTCGTACGACGGCAGGCCATGCGCATCATGCGCGCAGAAGGAGCGCTTGGGCTGCTCCCGCGAGAGGTCCATGAAGCGCTCGCCGGGCTCGGGCTCGGGCGCGACGAGCAGCATCACTCCATGCATCGGGTTCGCGAGATACGCGCCCACGGCCGGCAGCAACCGGCTCACCGGATTGCGCATGGCGTGACGGAAGAACGTGTCCGCCGAGTACAGCTCGAACCCCTTTGCCTCACGGGCGGTCGGCTCGTCCGTCCACGGGTTCTTCTTCTGCACCGGATGCGCGAGGACCGTCATGCCTCCCGCGGCCTCCACTGCCCTCACCGCATCCGCCGCGGGCATCCATCGCGTCATGCCCTCCAGCGGGCGCTCCATGCCGAACGCGACCAGGTGCCCCGCGGACGTCGAGATTTCAACGCCGGGAATCAGCAGCACGCCATCGCCCCAGGTCGGCGCGGGCGGCGTGAAGTCGTTGTGGTCCGTCAACAACACGAAGTCGAGGCCCGCGGCCTTCGCCGCGAGCACCACGTCGAGGGGACTGCCTCGTCCATCCGAGCGCGTGGTGTGCACGTGGAAGGCGCCCCGAATCCACCTCGGCTCGCCCTCCTTCGGGGGCACCACCGGGTATGTCGTGTACGAGGCCGGGAGCGCGAAGAAACCGCAGAGGCCCAGGAGGAGGAGCAACAGGCCCACCAGTGCGCGAAGCCCCTTGCCGAGCGCCACACGAAGTCGGCTCATCGCCCCTCTTCTCCACGTCGCGCAGGGACGACGTCGATGGATGTCACGATGAGGGCAACGCCCCTGGCGCCGCACCGAGGCAAAGCCTGTGACGACTCCAGCATCATTGTCCGGACCTCGGCCGTCCCCGAAACAGGCGCTCCACCACGTTCAGTCCCGACTCCTGGCGCGGGGACCCGGCTTCGCCGCACAGGCGTGGCGCGCACGAAGGAGCCTTCCGGCCAGCCCCCATCCGCGGGCCGACCGCACCGCTGCGCGCCAGCCCAGCACTCGCTCCGACGTATTGGCGCGGCTCCTGCGGAGACCACCGCGTCCCGCGACAGGTCCTGTGCCTGGATGCCGCCACACGAAGGCCTGCCCAGGCGCACCAGCGCCCGGTCCGACGGCGAGCGAACCACCCTGGTTCGTCGACGACGAGCCCCGCCCCGAGAGGCGTCTTGCCGCATGGGTGCGCTGCACGCCGGGACTTCGCTCCACCCGACATGAACCCGTGACTCCCGGACAGGCGTCTCACGGCATGCCCTCGGCTCCAGGGGACCGCGCTTCACGCGGCGCCTCGCTCGAGGGTGCCCTCCGTCTGCATCTTCCACAGCGCCGCGTAACGCCCGCCCCTCGCGAGCAGCTCCGCGTGCGAGCCGCTCTCCACCGCCCGCCCCGCCTCCATCACGTGGAGCACGTCCGCGTTCACCACCGTGGACAACCGGTGCGCGATGACCAGCGCCGTGCGCCCCGGCAACACCGCCGCCAGCGCAGCCTGCACCTCGCGCTCGCTCTCGGGGTCCAGGCTGCTCGTCGCCTCGTCCAGGACCAGCACGCGCGCTCGCGCCAGCACCGCCCTCGCGATGCAGAGCCGCTGCCGCTGACCACCGCTCAACGTCACGCCGCGCTCGCCGATGCGCGTGTCGTAGCCCTGGGGGAGCGCCCGGATGAACCCGTCCGCGTTCGCCACCTTCGCCGCCGCCTCCACTTCCTCACGCGTGGCGTCCGGTCGCGCATAGCGAAGGTTGTCCAGCACCGTCCCCTGGAACAACAACGGCTCCTGCGTCACCAACGCCAACTGCTCGCGCAGGCTCGCCGCCGTGTACCGGTCCATGTCCACGCCGTCCAACAACAGCCTCCCGGACTGGGGCCGCTCGAAGCGCAGGAGCAGCGACGTCACCGTGCTCTTGCCCCCACCACTGCCTCCCACCAGCGCCGTCACCTGCCCCGCCTTCAGCTCCAGCGTCACGCCCTCGAGCGCGCGCCGCTCGCCATACGCGAAGCTCACGTCCTCGAAGCGCACCGACTGGGACAAGGGCGGCGCCGACACCGCATCCGGCGCGTCCTGCACCGGGTGCTTCAGGTCCAGCAATGCGAAGAGCCGCTCACCCGCCGCCCCCGCCTGCATCGCGAACTGCGTCACCCGGCCCAGGTCCTTCACCGGCTGGTACACCAGGATGACCGCCGTCAGCAGCGACAACAGCGCCTCCGGCTCCATCAACTTCGCGCTCGCCGCGAAGGCCAACGCCCCCGCCAGCGCCGCCGCCGCCAGCACCTCCATGATGCCGGGCACCCCGCCTCGCGCCCACGCCGCCCCGACCACCGCCTCCTCGTGCGCCTTCGCGTGCGAGGCGAAGCGCGCCAGCTCCGCCTCCTGTCCGTTGAACGCCTGAATCGTCCGCAGTCCGCCGAGCCCCTCGTGGAGCTGCCCCGCCAGATGCCCCAGCTGCGTCTGCCCCTCGCGCGTGCCCTTGAGCACCTTGCGCGTCAGCCGCGACGCCGGCAGCGCCGCGAGCGGAATCACCACCAGCATCAGCCCCCCCAGCAGGGGGCTCATCGACAACGCCACCCCCGCCAGGATGATGACCTGCAGGCTGTCCCGCAGGTACGAGCCCACCGTGTACATCGCCGCCGCCTCCACCGCCGCGACGTCCGACGAGAACCGACTGAGCAGGTCTCCCTGCCGCTCACGCGCGAGCTGCGCCGGCGACAACGACGTGAGCTTCACGAAGAGCTCCCGCCGCAGGTCCTTCACCACCCGCTGCGCGAAGAGGCCCATGAAGTAGAACTGGCCCAGGTACCCCACGCCCTTCACCGCGCCCACCACCACCATCATCAGCGGGAAGCCCCACAGCGCCGCGTCACGCGGCAGGTCCGAGAGCCACGGCACCCGGTTCGCTCCGCCGAAGCCCTCCTCGCCGCCCGACAGCAGGAAGCGCAGCGCGGGGCCCGTCAGGTACGCGTACGCCCCCGTGGCGATGCCCACGAACGCCATGCACACGAACGCCACCACGAGCACCGCCGCATGCGGGCGCGCGTAGCGCAACAATCGCCAGAGTGTCCGCCCCATCTGCCTACCGTCCCACCTTGCGCAACGCCGCCTTGGCCAGCTGCGAGTACGGGTTGTACTCCAGCACCTTCAGCAGCTTCTTCCGCGCCAGCGGCGCATCCCCCAGGTCCGTGTCGATGATGGCCGCGATGATGTGCAGCCGCTCCACGTACGGCCCCAGGGACAACGCCTTCTTCAACACCTTCTGCGCCTTCTGCGCACGCTGAACCAACGGACCGCCCGCCCCCTGGTACGTCGCCCAGGCGAGGAAGGAGTAGTACTCCGGCTCGCGAGGGTTGAGCGTCACCGCCTCCTCGAACGCGTGCATCGCCGACAGGAAGTCCCGCCGCTTCAGCGCGGACTCGCCCCGGCGCAGCGCAATCTCGGCGTCCACCACCACCGCCGTGTTGCGCCCCACGTCCAGCTTGCTGAAGAGGTACTGGAGGTACGCCTTGCGCTTCTCCTCCACGCTCAACACCCGGTAGGACGCCGACAGCTTCTCCTGCACCGAGTCCAGCAGGTCCTTCAGGTCCGAGATGTCGTACTCGGCATACGTGTCCGGGTGAAAACGCATCGCCGTCTCGTGGTACGCGCGCTCCACCGCCTCCGCGTCCGCCGCGATGTCCAGCCCCAGGCTGCCGAAGTAGCTGCGGGTGATGATGCGCACCGCCTCCTCGCGCAGCGACGCCGCCGTCTCCACCGGCAACGACTTGCGCTTGCGCGGGCCAATCCGGTCCGGCACCACCGCCGCCGACAGCACGTCCGCCCCCGTCGCCACCGGCGTCGGGGAGAACGTCACGCCCCCCGTCAGCTTCAGGAACCACAGGAGCGAGTACGCCGCGCTCAGCTCCCCGCGGCCATGCGCGAGCAGCTCCTTGAGCACGATGCGGCCATTGACCTGCATGGCGATCTTGATGTCGTCCGTGTCCAGCGCCATCGCCTGCAAATCACGGCCGAACTCGGGCGAGCGCACCGGGTACTCCCCCAGGTTCGCCTTCAGCGACGCGGCCATCACCTTCAGCGGAAAGGTGCGCCGCGCGCCCTCGAGAATCTGCGCCAGCGGCGGCAGGTCCACCGACGCCACCTCCGCGGTGAACTCGTCGCCGGAGTAGAAGGCATACCGGCCCTCGCGCATGCCCAGCACCCGCGCCAGCTTGTCGCGCGTGTAGTCCCGCAACAACTGCGACAACTCCTCCCCCACCAGCTCCACGCCCGCGTCCGCCAGCGCCGAGCCGATGCGCAGCCCCGAGCCCAGCGCCTCCACCACCTGCTCCGCCTGCGCGGGCGTGGCGAGCTTGCGCTCCACGAGGTAGCGCGGCAGCGAGTCCTCCTTCACCGTCGAGTCGAAGCTCACCGGCCCGCCGCGCAGGAAGTACACCCGCCGACTCAGTCCCCGGTGCGCCACCACCAGCACCCCATCCCGACGCAGCCGGTGGATGGAGTGCAGCAGGCCGGGCAGCGGATAGCCCTTCAGCTCGCCACTGTTCACCGCCGGACGCGACAGCGTGGACGCCAGGCCCGACAGCGGCACCGCCTGCGCCGCGCGCACGAGCGACTCCAGCCGGGGCACCAGCTCGCCGGGCTTGAGCGGGTCCGCGACGTACGCGTTCACCTTCAAGTCCAACACCGAGCCCACGCCCCGCGCCCGCCCCAGGTGCCCCTTGTCGATGGCGACGATGGGCACGCGCCCACCCTGGCTGTGCCCCCGGATGAGCTGCACCACGTGCGAGCCCTCCACGCGCGGCAGGTCCACCGACAACACCATCACATCCGGGTTGTCCGCCGCGAAGTGCTCCAGCGCCGCGATGGGGTCATTCACCGCGCGCACGGAGTACCCGGCCTGCGAGAGCAGGCCCGTCAGGTGCTCGAGCGTGGGGGGATGGCTCTCGGCGAGCAGAAGCGTCTTCAAGGGTTGGCGCAGTCTACACCTTCACCCCGGCTTGCATCAGGGTACGATGCGCCCCCCTCACATGACGCCCCCGCCCCGAATCCTCGTCGTGGCAGGCGAGGCCTCCGGCGACGCCCATGCCGCAGAGCTCGTCGCCGCCCTCCAGGCCCGCCGTCCGGACCTCACCTTCTTCGGCATGGGCGGCTCGCGCCTGGCCGCCCGGGGAGTCGAGCTGCTCTTCGACGCCCGCGAGGTGTCCGTCATGGGCATCACCGAGGTGCTCCCCCGCATCCCTCGCATCCTCCAAATCATGAAGGGCCTGGCGAACGCGGCCGCCGAGCGGCGCCCCGACGTCGCCATCCTCGTCGACATCCCGGACTTCAACCTGCGCCTGGCCGAGAAGCTCAAGGCCCAGGGCATCCCCGTCGCCTATTACATCTCGCCGATGATCTGGGCGTGGCGCCGCGGCCGGGTGCGCACCATCAAACGCCTGGTGGACCGGATGCTGTGCATCCTCCCGTTCGAGGAGGACTTCTACCGGGAAGCCGGCGTCGCCGCCCGCTACGTGGGCAGCCCCGTCGTCGAGCAGGTCCCCGCCCCCGACAGCCCCACCGCGTTCCGGGAGCGCCTGGGCCTGGCCAGGGAGGCCCCCACGCTCGCGCTCCTGCCGGGCAGCCGGATGAGCGAAATCCGCCGGCTGCTGCCGTCCATGGTGGACGCGGCCCGCCGCCTGTCCGCCGAGCGGCCCGGGCTCCAGGTCGTGGTCCCCGTGGCCCCCACCATCCCCCGCGAGGAGGTGCTCTCCCGCTTCGAGGGCAGCGGCCTGACGCCGGTGCTGGTGGACGGGCATGCCCCGGAGGTGGTCGGCGCCAGCGACGCGGCGGTGGTCGCTTCCGGGACCGCCGTGCTGGAGGCGGGGCTGATGCAGCGCCCCCTCGTCGTCATCTACCGGGTGTCCCTCATCTCGTACTGGGTGGGCCGGCTGATGCTGAAGGTGGCCTTCGTGTCCCTGGTCAACCTGCTGGCCGGGCGGCGCGTGGTGCCGGAGCTGCTCCAGGGGGAGATGACCCCCGAGAGAATCGCCGACGAGGTCCGCAAGGTGTGGCTGCCGGGGGCCGCCCGGGACGAGATGCTCCAGGGGCTGGGAGAGGTCCGGGGGCGGCTGGGCGAGGCAGGGGCCGCCACCCGGGCGGCGGAGACCGTCATGGAGCTACTGCCCCCGCGCGCCATTTAGGGTATGTCGGCCCGGCCATGAACCCAGCGCTGGTCTGCATCCCCACCTACAACGAGCGGGAAAACATCGAGGCCATCACCCTGGCGGTGCTCAAGGCCGACCCGCGCGTCGACATCCTCATCGTCGACGACAACTCGCCGGACGGAACGGGGCACATCGCCGACCAGCTCGCCGCCAAGGAGCCCCGCGTGCGGGTGCTCCACCGCGAGAAGAAGGAGGGCCTGGGTCGCGCCTACCTCGCCGCCTTCCGCTGGGCCCTGGCGGAGGGCTACACGTACATCCTGGAGATGGACGCGGACTTCAGCCATGACCCGCGCTACCTGCCCGGGTTGATGGACGCGGCCGAGGCGGGCGCCGACCTGGTGCTCGGCAGCCGCTACGTCACGGGCGGCGGCACGGTGAACTGGGGCGTGGGCCGCCAGGTCATCAGCCGCGGCGGCAGCCTCTATGCCCGCACCATCCTGGGCGTGGGCGTGCAGGACTTGACTGGCGGCTTCAAGTGCTTCCACCGCCGGGTGCTGGAGACCCTCGACCTGGATGCCGTACACAGCACCGGGTACGCGTTCCAGATCGAGCTCACCTACCGCACGCTGAAGAACGGCTTCACCGTGCGTGAGGTCCCCATCATCTTCGAGGACCGCCGCGTGGGGCACTCGAAGATGAGCAAGAAGATTTTCGCCGAGGCGCTCACCATGGTGTGGAAGCTGCGCCTCACGGTGTAGTCGCAAAGGTCGTGCGGTGATGAAGGACTACCTGACGCAATTCCTCGTCGCCCTGCCGGCGGTCTTCTTCGTGGTGGACCCCATCGGCGTGGTGCCGCTGTTCCTGGCCATGACGGCCGGGGACACGAAGGAGAAGATACGCCGCACGGCGATGCGCGCGTGTCTGGTGGCGTGCGGGCTGATGACCTTCTTCGCCCTGTTCGGCACCATCATCTTCAAGGTGTTCGGCGTGTCGCTGGGGGCCTTCCGCGTGGCGGGCGGAATCCTCCTGCTCATCACCGCGCTGGACATGCTGCGCGCGCGTCCGTCCGAGACACGCACCACCCCCACCGAGGAGCAGGAGGGCGTGGTGAAGGAGGACGTGGCCATCGTCCCCCTCGCCATCCCGCTGTTGTCGGGGCCCGGAGCCATCGCCACCGCCATGGTGCTGATGGCTCGCGGCAACTCCAACTCGATGGCCTCCACCCTTCCGGTGCTGGCGGCCATCCTCCTGACGTTCGTCTTCAGCTACTTCATCCTGCGCGCCTCCGGGCTCGTGCAGCGGGTGCTGCGCCAGTCCGGCGTCGCCATCGTCGAGCGTGTCATGGGGCTCATCCTGGCCGCCATCGCCGTGCAGTTCATCGCGGACGGCGCCAAGGAATTGCTGAAGTAACCTAGTTGCCAACGACCCAGGTGGGGCCCGCGCGGCGCAGCGTGCCCTGGGGCTTGCCCTCCAGGGTGAGCTCGTCCGGGCCCGCGCGGCGCGCGTCGTACGCGTAGCCCTCGCGAATCTCCTGGAGGTAGACGACGACGGCGTCCAGCACGCTGTCCTGCACCACCTTGAAGGTGGAGTCGCCGCAGCGGGGCTCATCGCCTTCAAAGAAGCGCTCCAGCATGGACTGCTCCGGGCGGCGCACGTACACGCGCACCGGCGTGGGCTCGTGACGGCCCTGGGCGGCGATCTCCTCCACCACCCGTGACGGTGTCGGTTCCTTCAACACGGATTGAACCAGGCTGCACTTGTCCGCCTCCACCTCCCGCCGCACGGCAAGCGGCGCCTGATGCGCGCAGCCCGCCCCCACCAGGAGCGCCATCCCCACCACGCCCCAGGTCCACCGTTGGAATCGGTCCATCCGCTGCTACCTCCTCGTCACTGCGTCCGTCCGCTACAGCTTCCTCCACCGCGGCGAGAAGGGAGCGCCGGCGAGCACCGGGTCCTCCACCGCGATGATGTACTCCGCCCGGCGGTTGGCAGCCTCCGCCGTCTCGTCCGGAGTCCGCACCGCGGGGGACTCCTCGCCAAAACCCTCGTAGAAGATGGGGACCTTCAGCCCTCGCTGACGGAAGGCGGCGGCGATGCTGCGCGCGCGCTTGAGCGACAGCTCGCGGTTGTCCGCCGTAGCGCCCACGGTGTCCGTGTGGCCCAGCACGTACAGACGAACCGCCGCGAAGCGGCCGTATTTCGCCAGCGCCTCCGCAATCAACGCATGGCTCCTGTCCAGCTTGCCTCGCTCGCCGGCGGGAATGTCCGCGCGCCCCGAGGCGAAGCCCACCTCTTCATGGGGAATGTCCACGCGCCACGGGAAGAGGTCCACACCCGTGTAGAAGTCCGATGTGTCGAAGGCTCGGAGGGAAATCTTCATCACCTTCCCCTCGGCGGCCGGCCAGCTCAATGACAGCGGCGTGCCCGCCTTCTCGCCCTTGAAGGCCACCTCCCCCTCGAAGGCCTTCTTCCCCGTGTCCATCAGCACGGTGAGCTCCACGCGGCTCGCGGGACGCGAGAGCTGGAAGCGCAGCGTGCGCCCCGGCACGTCCACGTCCTCCGGGCGCACGTCCAGGCGCAGCGGCCCGTTGAGCTCCGTGTCGAAGGACAACGGCAGGCTGCCCGACTCGGCGTTGGCGAAGCGCACCACCAGCTCGCCCTCGTAGTGGAAGCGGCCCTCGGGCTGCTCCAGCTCGATACGCCGGGTCATGCCTGGCTTCCCGCCGCCCTTCACGTCGACCACCTTCCCGTCGTCGCGTTTGAGCTTCACCTCGAAGCCCGCGATGGGCTCCTCGATGTGCACGAGCAATGCCGGGAGCTTCTCGCCCACCGCGGCCCGGCCCTCCAGGGACACGCGGATGGCGTCGGCGAACGCGGGCAGGGGTGTCGAGGCGACAAGACTGAGCAATAGAACCAGGCGGGCATTCATGGCGCGGCGTCGACTCCGGCGTCGCGGGTCGCCGTGCAACAGCGACCCGGATGGGTGGATTCCTCCGCGCCAGGGTAGGACGGTGTCCCCCGCGTGGAAATGCTTCGCGAGCGTGGAAACGCCTCGCGAGCCAGACGCGAGAAGCGCGCCGACATTCATTCCCGCGCGCCACACCCCTCAGGGCAGCCGGGGGGACGGCCACCAGGCCCTCTCCTGCCCGGGCGCGAGAAGGGGGCCGCTACCGCACGCCGACGAGCGTGATTCCCGCCGCGCGCGCGTTGGCGAAGAGCTCCGGCGCGTCCAGCAGCACCGTGCGCCCGGCCTCCAGCGCCAGCACCCGGGCGCCCACTTCCTTCATGACCTCCAGCGTGCGGGGCCCCGCGGCGGGCAGGTCGAAGCGCAGGTCCTGCTGCGGCTTGCAGCGCTTGACGACCACCGCGCCCGCGCCGCCCAGCTTGCCGCCCCGGCGGATGGCCTCGTCGGTGCCCTCCACGGCCTCGAGCGCCAGCACGTGGCCCTGGTGCACCACCACCGTCTGGCCCACGTCCGCCTGCCCCAGCAACGCCGCCACCTCGCGCCCCAGCGCCACGTCCTGCTGCTGCGTGGAGCTCAGCTCGGGGCCGGCCAGGTGCCCCTCGGGGCACAGCACCTCCCCGAGGAAGTCCGTGGGGGCGATGATGGTGATGCCGCGCGACTCGAAGTCCGCGGCCACCGCGCGCAGCAGCGCATCATCCCGGAAGCTGCGCAGCCGGGAGATGATGCGCACCGCGCCCAGGTCCGGCCGGGCCTCGGACAGGGCCTTCACCCGGCCGATGCCGCCCGCCATGGCCGCCTGCTTCACGCCCGCGGCGACGAAGGCCTTCTGGATGCGGTTGACCTGCCCCACCCGCACCCAGGTGAGCGAGCCCACCTCCGAGGCCAGGGCCGGGTTCGTCTCGCCCTTGTGGGCCACGGCCACCACCTCCAGCCCCCGGGCCCGCGCGGCGCGCGCGAACAAGAGGGGAAGCTGACCGTTGCCCGCGATGAGGCCGATGCGACCGTCCGGAGGTGCGTGCTCCATGTCCACAGCCTAGCGCGTCAGGCCGCGCTTGCTCTGGGAGATGAAGGACACCAGGTGGTCCACTTCCGGGTGGCCGCCCAGCTCCGTGCGCAGCCGCCCCAGCGCCTCCTGCAGCCCCAGCTTGGAGCGGAACAGGATGCGGTGGGCCTCCTTGATGCGCTCAATCTGGTCCTTGGTGAACCCGCCGCGCTCCAGACCCACGGTGTTGAGCCCCACCAGCTCCGCCCGGTCTCCCTGCGCCGTGGCGTACGGGGGGATGTCCATGGTGACCATGGCACCGCCGGAGATGAAGGCGAAGCGGCCCAGGCGGGTGAACTGATGCACCGCCGCCAGGCCGCTGATGATGACGTGGTCCTCCATCGTCACGTGGCCCGCGAGCGCGGACCCGTTGCCGATGCGGCACCCGTCGCCGACGACGCAGTCGTGGGCGACATGGCTGTTGGCCATGAAGAGGTTGCCGTTGCCGACGCGCGTGGCGCCGCCGCCGCCCGCCGTGCCCTTGTGCAGGGTGACGAACTCGCGAATCTGGTTGTCGTCGCCGAGCGTGAGCTCGGTGTCCTCCCCCGCGTACTTGAGGTCCTGCGGGTCCGCCCCCACCGAGGCGAACTGGAAGATGCGGTTGCGCGCGCCGAGCGTCGTGCGGCCCTCGATGACGACGTGAGGGCCCACGTGGGAGCCCTCGCCAATCGTCACCTGCGGTCCGATGACCGAGTACGGTCCAACGTGGACCGACTCGTGCAGACGCGCATCGGGGTGAACCACCGCGGTGGGATGAACCTGAGCCATGTCGTCTCCTCTACCTCGCGGGCCCGCGGTCAGGACGCCGCGCCCTCTTCCGCCGTCGCGCCCTTGTCCTTGTCCACCACCGTGGCCAGGAACTCGCCTTCGGCGACCTTCACGCCATCCACCGTCGCCGTGCCCTTCGTCTTCCACACGGCGCCCTTGTGGCGCAGCACTTCGATTCCCAGCTGCAGCCTGTCTCCGGGCACCACCGGCTTGCGGAAGCGCGCCCCGTCCACGCCCATCAGGTAGGTCACCTTCTGGCTCGGGTCCATGTTCTCGCTCTTGTACGCGAGGATGGCCGAGGCCTGGGCGAGCGCCTCCAGGATGAGCACGCCGGGCATCACCGGGTGGCCGGGGAAGTGGCCGTTGAAGAAGGGCTCGTTGATGGTGACGTTCTTGTAGGCGGTGATGCGCTGGCCGGGAACAATCTCCACCACCCGGTCGATGAGGAGGAACGGGTACCGGTGCGGCAGCAGGTTCTGGATTTCGCCGATGTCCATCACGGGCCCTTCTCCTTCTCGAGCTGCTCCACCCTTTTGCGCAGGGCGCGCATTTCCTTGAGCAGGTCCGCCACCTGCCCCGAGGCCGCGCTGGCCCGGAGCCACTCACGGTGGGGGATGGCCGGGCTGCCGCTCACGATCTGTCCGTCCGGGACGTCATGGGCCACGCCGGACTGGGCGCCGACCTTGGCGAGGTCACCCACGCGGATGTGGCCCACCACGCCCACCTGGCCCGCGAGCACCACGCCGGTGCCCACCTCGGCCGAGCCGGACACGCCCGCCTGCGCGCAGATGAGCGCCAGCGGCCCCACGCGGACGTTGTGGGCGATCTGCACCAGGTTGTCGAGCTTGGTGCCGCGCCCCACCACCGTCTCGCCCACCGTCGCGCGATCGATGCAGGTGCACGCGCCCACCTCGACGTCGTCCTCGATGCGGACGATGCCGACCTGGGGAATCTTGAAGTGCTGGGGCCCGTCTTCCCCTTCCGGGTCGAAGGCGAAGCCGAAGCCGTCCGCGCCCACCACGCTGCCGGCGTGGAGGATGACGCGCGAGCCCACCACACAGCGCTCGCGCACCGTGACGTTGGGGTGCAGCACGCTGTCCTCGCCGACGGAGGCGTGCTCGCCCACGTAGGCGCCGGGATACAGCACCGAGCGCGCGCCCACCTTCGCGCCCGCCTCCACCGTCGCGCCGGCGAGCACGCTGGCCTCCGGGTGCACGGTGGCCTCCGGGTGCACCCACGCGCCCGGGCGGATGCCGGGGGCGGGACGCACGTCGGGGTGGAACACGCGCAAGAGCCGCGCGTAGGCCAGGTGCGGATTGGACACGCGCACCAGCGCCACGCCCTCGCGGGCCGGCTCGCTGGTGCCCACCAGCACGGCCGAGGCGCGGGAGGCCTCGAACTGGCGGCGGTAGCGCGTGTTTCCGTAGAAGGACACGTCTCCCGGGCCGGCTTCCTCGAGCCCGTTGAGTCCGTGGATGAGCTGCTCAGGGTCGCCGAGAAGCTCGCCACCGACGAGGGCGGCGAGCTCCCCGAGCCGTCGGGGTGCGGGAGAGGTCTTCACGGGAGCGCGGGGCTACTTCGTCGGGGCGTCCTTGGCCGCCGTCGTCTTCTTGCCGGAGCCGTTGTAGGCCCGGATGACCTCGTTGGAGATGTCGTACTGGGCCTTCGCGAAGACGATGCCCGAGTCCCGCTTGTCCAGGACCATGCCCAGGTCATCGCGCTGCGCGATGGAGGCCACCACCTGGTCGATCTTGTTGATGATGGGCTCCATCTCCTGGCGCTCCTTGTTGGCCGCCTCGCCCCGGCTCTTCTCCCACTTCTGGGCGAGCACCATCACCTTCTTCTGCAGCTCGCCCTCCTTCTGGGCGCGCACCTCGGCCGTCATCGCGCTCGCCTGCTTGTCGAGCGTCTCCTTCTCGGCACGCAGGGCGGTCTGCTCCTTGTCGATCTCCTTCTGCTTGTCATCCAACCACTTCTGGAGACGGGCCTTGGCGGCCTTGCCGTCATCCACCTCGAGCAGGACGCGCTGGAGGTCCACGTAGGCGACCTTCAGTTCGGCGGCCGAGGCGGCCACCGGCAGGGCAAGCGACAGGACGGCGGCCAAGGCCGCGACAGTGGTGCGAAGCGACATGTTCAACAGCTCCTCAGGGAAGGGTACAGGGTCCGACGTCAGACGCCCGGGCTTGTTCAACCCTTCCCGCCAGGGCGGGGCCGGGACGACAGGCGACGGCTTATCAGAAGAAGTTGCCGATAGTGAACTCGAACAGAATCCGGTCGTCCTCCGGCCGCCTGGTGAGCGGGATGCCCCACTCGAAGCGCAGCGGGCCGATGGGGCTGAACCACCGGAACCCGAAGCCCGCCGAGTGGAAGAGGCCGAGCGGCAGGTCGTTCTGTCGGTCCTGGAAGAAGCGCTCGCTCGACGCGAAGGCGTTGCCGGCGTCGTAGAAGAGCACACCCCTCAGGCCGGCCTTCTCGAAGATGGGGAACTCCAGCTCGAAGTTGAAGACGAGCTGCTTGTTGCCGCCGACGAGGAAGTCCGTGACGGTGGCGTCCGGACTGCCGGAGCGGGGCACCTTCACCGAGGGGCTGATGCTGCGCAGGTAGTAGCCGCGGACGCTGTTGATGCCACCCACGTAGTACAGCTCGGAGATGGGCAGCGGCTTGTTCGAGTCGAGCTGCTGGATGTAGCCGATGGTGGCGTTCGTCTTGAAGACGAAGCCCAGCGGCATGGGGAAGTACAGGCGCGAGTACGCGGTGTACCGGTTGAAGAGGAACGTGCCGCCCAGGAAGTCCGGGGCCAGCTCCACCGAGCCGAAGTGGATGAAGCCGCGCGAGGGGAACAGGCGGTTGTCGCGGCGGTCGAACGAGAGCGACAGGCGCGCCGCGCTGGTGGTGCCGGACAGGAACTGGTTGGCCAGCAGCACCGCGCCCAGGTTGGAGCCCGCCTCCACGTTCACCCATTCCCGGGTGTAGCCGATGGTGCCCAGCAGGTCGTCGATGAACTGGTAGCCGATGGAGACGGTGCCGCCGGTGGAGTTGCGGATGAAGCCGTCGTAGTCGGCCTGGACGCGGAAGAACTCCGCGGACAGGAGGTAGTTCGTGTCCAGGAAGTACGGGTCGTAGAACGACAGCTGCACCAGCGAGCGCAGGCCGGAGATCTGCGCGGACGCGGAGACGCTCTGGCCCCAGCCCAGGAAGTTGTTCTGGGCGATCTGCGCCGTGAAGATGAAGTTCTCCACGTTGGAGAAGCCCAGGCCCACCTGGAAGGTGCCGGTGGCCTTCTCCTTCACCTCCACCTGGAGGACGATGGTGTCGTCGGTGCTGCCGGCGCTCTGGGTGATCTCCACCGTCTCGAAGAAGCCCAGCGCGGTGACGCGGTCCTTGCTGCGGCGCACGCCGGTGCCGCTGTAGAGCTCACCCTCGTAGACGCGCAGCTCGCGGCGGATGACCTTGTCGCGCGTCTTGCTGTTGCCGACGACGTTGATGCGCTCGATGGTGACCTGGGGGCCCTTCTGCACGTCGAAGGTCAGGTCCACCGTGCGGTTGTTGGCGTTGACGCTGGTGACGGGGTTGATGTTCGCGTACGCGTAGCCCCGGTCGTAATACACGTCCGACAGGCCGACGATGTCCTGCGACAGCTGCGAGCGGTTGAAGCGCTGGCCCGGCGTCGACTTCATCAGCTGCGCCATGCGCTCCTTCGACACGTCGTCGAGCAGGTCGCCGGAGAAGTCGATCTTCCCGATGTCGTAGGCCTCACCCTCCTCGATGCGCAGGGTGATGTAGATGTAGCGCTTGTCGGCGGAGAGCTGGACGGTGGGCTTGTCGATCTTGACGTTGATGAAGCCCCGGTCGAAGTAGGCGATCTGGATGACGGCCAGGTCGCGCTGGAAGGCCTCCTCGCGGTAGGTGCCCTCGCCGGTGAAGAAGGAGAAGTAGCCACCCTCGCGGGTGATCATCGTCTCCTTGAGCTCCTGGGCGGGGACCTTCTCCGCGCCGATGAAGGTGATCTGCTTCACCATCACCTTGGCGTGCTCGTTGATGATGATGATGACGTCCACGCTGCCCCCCGTCTCGGAGGGCTTGATCTGGTGGGTCACCTCGGCGAGGAAGTAGCCCTTCTCCACGTACTTGGCCTGGATCTTCTTCACCGTGCTGCGCACGGCTTCCATGTCCAGGATGGTGTTGGGCTTGGCGTCGAGCTCGTCCTTGAGGTCGTCGCGGCTGAGCTCCTCGTTGCCCTTGAGGTTCACGGCCCGGACGATGGGCCGCTCCTCCACGCGGACGACGTAGGCCACGCCCCGGGGCAGCCGCTGCACGAGCAGCTCCACGTTGGTGAAGTAGCCCAGGGCCCAGACGGCGCGGAGGTCCTCGGCGGACTTGGACGCGTCCAGCGTCTGGCCCACCCGGGTGCGCAGGGCGCGGCGGATGGCCTCGGCCTCCACGCGCTTGTTGCCCTCGACGCGAATCTCCACCACCCGGTCGGGGTCGCCGTCCTCGGGGGGAGCCTCTTCGTCGACGGGGGCGTCCGGGGGACGCGCGGGAGTCGGGGTTGCGGGCGCGGGGGAGCTCGGAACCGGGGCCTCGGAAGGCGCACCCCCGTTCACCTGCGCCTGGACGGAGCCGGGCACGAGCGACCACAGGACGACCGCTAGCAGCGGGAGCAGTGACTTGCGCGACAGAACGGGGTGCCTCAAGGGGAGACCGGCCAGGAAAAGGCGGGGCAATCTACGAGAAGGGGCCGAAGACCCTCAATCCAAAAGCGCGGAGCCATCAAGCCTCCGACACCTGCCCCCCTGCCAACCGCAGGCGGCGGGGCATGGAACGGGCCAGGGTTTCATTGTGGGTGACGACCACGGCGGTGATGCCCAGGTCCCGGTTGACGTCCCTCAGGAGCTGATGGATGCCCTCGCCCGTGGCCGGGTCCAGGTTGCCGGTCGGCTCGTCGGCGAGCAGGACGGCGGGCTTGAGCACCAGGGCGCGCGCCAGGGCCACCCGCTGGGCTTCACCACCGGACAGTTCCCCCGGCCTGTGGTCCACCCGCTGTCCCAGTCCCACCCGCTCCAGGAGCTCCCGGGCGTAGGTATAGGCGCCGGCGCGGTCCTTGCGCTGGATGAGCGCGGGCATGGCCACGTTCTCCAGGGCGGTGAACTCCGGCAGCAGGTAGTGGCTCTGGAAGACGAAGCCCATCGTCTGGTTGCGGAACTCGGCGATCTCCGCGTCGTTCATGGCGAACACGGAGCGGCCCTCGAAGAAGACCTCCCCGGCGGCCGGCGCGTCCAGGGTGCCCAGCACGTGCAGGAAGGTGCTCTTCCCCGCGCCGGAGGCGCCCACCAGCGAGACGAGCTCTCCCTTGCCGATGTCGAGCGACACCGCGCGCAGCACGTCGATGCGCTTGCCGTGCAGGAAGTAGCTCTTGAAGACGTTGCGGATGGACAACAGCGTCATGGCTACTCCGCCTTCAACCCTTCCACCGGCTCCACGCTGCTGGCCTTGAGGGCCGGGTAGATGGAGGCCAGGTACGTGACGAGCACCGCGATGACGACGGCCAGCGCGGTCTGCAGGGGCTCCACGCGCACCGGCAGCGCGGGGATGTAATAGACCTCGGGGTCCAGCTTGATGCCGACCTTCTCGATGAAGAGGCACCACGACAGGCCGGAGAACAGGCCCAACAGGCCGCCGGCGACGCCAATCTGGAGCCCCTCGGCGAGGAAGATCTTCACGATGCCGCCATCGGGGACGCCCAGCGCCTTGAGCACGGAGATCTCCTTGCGCTTCTCCAGCACGAGCATGATGACGGTGGCGACGATGAGGCCCGCGGCGACGATGATGATGATGGAGAGGATGATGCCCATCACCAGCTTCTCCAGGCGCAGCGCGGAGAAGAGGTTCTTGTTCATCTCGCCCCAGTCGCGGGCCCGGTAGGGGTAGCCGCCCAGCGCCTTCACCACCTGCCCGGCGATGCGGCGCGCGTCGTCGATGTCGAGCACCTTCAATTCGATGCCGGACGCGCCCTGGACGCCGAAGAAGTCCTGCGCTTCCTTGAGCAGGATGTAGACGAACTTGGAGTCGTACTCGTACATCCCCGAGTAGAAGATGGCCGCCACCCGGTAGGCGCGGTTCTTGGGGACGGGGCCGGACGGGGACAGCTCGGTGCCCAGCGGGGACACGACGTTGACGCGGTCCCCCACCACCACGCGCAGGGACGCGGCCAGCTCCCGGCCAATCACGATGCCGGGCAGCACCGCCGCCGCCTTCTTGGCGGGGCCGGTGCGGCGGATGATGTCGTCCTCCGCGGGCGCCTCGTCACCCTCCCCCGCCGGGGTCTCGGACTCCTCGTCGTCCCCGCCACGCGAGAGGATCTTCTCCGGCGTGTAGAGGATGTCGAGCGAGCCGCCGCCCAGGATGTTCCGGGGCAGGTCCGTCACGTCGCCCACCGTCTTCGGGTCGATGCCCTTGATGATGACGCCGTCGACGTTGCCCTCGGACGCGATCATCACCTGGTTGATGATGAACGGCGTCTGCCCCGCGATGCCCGGGACCTTGCGGATGGTCTCCATGACCTTGGGGTACTCGGGCAGGTCCCCCGCGTAGCGCGACACCACCGCGTGCGCGTTGGTGCCGAGGATCTTCTGCTGCAGGTCCGCCTCGAAGCCGCTCATCACCGACAGCACGATGATGAGCGCCATGACCCCCACGCCCACGCCGCCCACCGACAGCGCGGTCATCATCATGGTCGGCGACTGCTCGCGCAGCTTCAGCTTGTGCAGCGCCTCGGAAGCGGCCAGCGGGTCCGACAGGCCCAGCGAGCGGATGCGCGTCTTCTCCACCGCGGCCTCGGCGGCGCGGATGATGAAGTAGACGAGCAGCGGCGGGATGATGCCGAACATCAGCACCGCCAGCGTCCCCAACAGGAGCGACGGGCGGAACACCGCCACGTGGCGGCGCGCGACGAACAGCTCGAAGCCGAGCTTCAGGTCCACGCGCCCGCTGCCGGCGGCGATGAAGCCCGTGTTGATGCCGAGCACCAGCGCCAGCACCAGCCCGGTGAAGGTCAGCCAGTACGCCAGCTCCGGGCGGCCCAGCAATCCCGCGACATACGTCACCTCGCGCAGCCGGTAGCCGAGCGCGAGCTGGAGCGACGGAATCCGCTCCATCAGCGTGAGCAGGATGGGGACCGGCAGGCCCAGGTAGAGCACGCCGATGGTGGCCTCGGGCAGCGCGAGCCGCTGCGCGCGCGAAGCGCCCACGAAGCCGGAGATGAAGGCGACCAGGCCCGCGACGACCAGGGCGATGGCGAACGCCCCCGTGGGCGGGAGCGACAAGCCACCGCCGCCCGCGTCACGCGCGGAGGACAGGTCCGTGGAGGGCACGCCGCTGGAGAGCACCGTCTGGAGCAGCACCAGCACCAGCTCCGCCAGCAGGATGCCGCCGCCGTACGCCGCCAGGGTGCTCCAGTAGAAGTCCCGGTAGCGCGCCAGGCGAGGATACAGCGGGGCGCCGGCCGCGGGGCTCGGGCCTTCCGTGGGCTCGGGCGCGCGGCGGATGCCGGAGGCGATGAGCCCCCAGCCCACCAGCCAGGCGAGCGCCCCCGACCAGAGGAAGCCGGGGCTGCCCAGGGGGAGCGACTGCTTCGCGGCGGCCTGCGCCGGCAGCAGCATCACGCCGTCGACGAGTTGGGCCACCCCACCCCAACCGAAGAGCGACAGGCCCAGGGCCGAGGCCACCTCCGCCCACGCCTCGGAGGCGGAGATGGAGAGGCCGACGAGGATGAGGCCCACCAGGGCCACGAGTCCTCCGGCCCAGATGAGACTCCAGCGATGGACGGTCTGCCGTTCTGCCGAGTGCACTTGGCCTCCTGGCTACTTCGCCAGTGGCTTGAGGAGCGGAAAAAGGATGACGTCGCGGATGCTCTGCGAATCCGTGAACAGCATCGCGAGGCGATCAATCCCGATGCCCTCACCCGCCGTGGGGGGCATGCCGTGCTCCAGGGCGCGGATGTAGTCCTCGTCGTAGTCCATCGTCTCCTGCTGTCCGCGCTGCTTGGCGTCGAGCTGGGCCTGGAAGCGGCCCTTCTGGTCCAGCGGGTCGTTGAGCTCGGAGAACGCGTTGGCGATTTCCCGACCCGCCACGAACAGCTCGAACCGGTCCGCGATTTCCGGATTCTGGTCGTTGCGCCGGGCCAGCGGCGAGACGGCGGTGGGGAAATGGGTGATGAAGGTGGGATGGATCAGGGTGTGCTCGACGTGGGCCTCGAAGAGCGCGCCCACCAGCTCCCCGTGCGTCATCGTGTCCACGGCGCGGCGCTCGGCCTCGCCGCGCGTCGTCTTGAGCAGTTCGTGGCGCAGCTTGCCCTCGTCCGACATGTCCTTGTCGGACAGCGCGCTGCCCAGCGCCTCGCGGATGGCCTCCGTCATGGAGATGCGCTTCCAGCCCTTGCCGAAGTCAATCACGTGCTCGCCGTACTTCACCTTGGAGTCGCCGGTGACGGCCTTGGCCGCCTCCGAAATCATCTCCTCGCTCAGGTCCATCAGGTCCTCGTACGTGGCGTACGCCTGATAGAACTCGAGCATGGTGAACTCGGGGTTGTGCCGGGTGCTGATGCCCTCGTTGCGGAAGTTCCGGTTCACCTCGTAGACGCGCTCCAGGCCGCCCACCACCAGTCGCTTCAGGTACAGCTCCGGAGCGATGCGCATGTACAGGTCGATGTCGAGCGCGTTGTGGTGCGTGGAGAACGGCCGCGCGGCGGCGCCCGTCACCAGCGGGTGCATCATGGGCGTCTCCACCTCGATGAAGTCACGCCCGTCGAGGAAGGAGCGGATGAAGCGGACCAGCTTGTTCCTGCGCAGGAACGTCTGCTTCACGTCCGGGTTGGACACCAGGTCCAGGTAGCGCTGGCGGTAGCGACTCTCCACGTCCGTCAGGCCGTGCCACTTCTCCGGCAGCGGGCGCAGCGACTTGGTCAGCGGGGAGAACTTCGTCGCGGCCAGGGTCAGCTCGCCCGTCTTCGAGCGGAACAGCGTGCCGGTGACGGCCAGGAAGTCGCCCAGATCACACAGCTTGAAGACCTCGTACGCGTCCGCCAGCGCGTCCTTCTTCATGTGGACCTGGATTTCGCCCGAGCGGTCCCGCAGCTTGATGAAGGCGGCCTTGCCGAACGAGCGCATGGCGACCAGCCGGCCCGCGACGTCGTAGGTGACGGGGGTCTGCTCGAGCGACTCCGGGGTGGAGTCCGCATGTTTGGCTAGGATGTCGGCGGCGAGGTGCTGGGGAGCGTGGCCGTTGCCGTACGGGTTGAAGCCGGCCTCGCGCCACTTCGCGGCCTTCTCCAGCCGCTGCTCGTAGATTTCCTGCTCCTTCGAACCCAGGTCGTTGTTCTGGTCTTCAGCCATCGCGCGCCCTTCCAAGAGGCGCGGCACCGTAGCCAAGGCTCCCCCGGGACGCAACGCAACACATCGGGAAGCTTCAGGGGGCGGCCATCACCAGGAAGGCGGCCACGGCGGCGGCCAGGAGCAGGGGGATGAGGATCTCCACCGGGAAGCGGTGGTTCATATGCGCCATGTGCAGGCCCTTGAGGCCGAAGCGGCGCTGGCGGCGCACGCGCGTCATCACCAGCGACGCCAGGGCCGGGGGGGCCTTCTCCTTCTGCACACCCCGCACGCGCTGCACCGTGCGCGAATAGCCCTCCCACCCGTGGCGGCACTCGTCGCAGCCGTCCAGGTGCGTGCGCACCGCCTGCGCCTGGGGGGCGGGCAGCTCGTCGTCGGCGAGCGCGAGGAACAGGGCCCTCGCCTCGCGGTGGTTCATCCGCGGGTCCACGTCCGGGAGTCTGCGATGGAATTGGCTCATGGCTCAAGCCGCCCCAGGAGATTGGCCAGCTTCTCGCGCGCGCGGTGCAGCCGGCTCTTCACGGTGCCCTCGGGCAACTCCGTGATGTCCACGATTTCGTCGTAGCTCAGCCCCTCGATGTCGCGCAGCGCCACCAGCACGCGCGCGTCGGGGTCCAGCTGGGAGATGGCCCACTGCACCCGGGCCCGCTCGCGCGCGGACTCCAGGGCGGCGTCGGGCGCGGGCGGGGCGCCCGGGCCATCCACCCACGCCTCGCTCGTCTCGTCGTACTCCTCCGAGCGGCCCCGGCCCCGGCGCTTCAGGTACTTCAGCCGGTTGATGCAGTGGTTCTTGGTGATGCGGAACAGCCAGGTGGACAGCCGCGCGTCCTCGCGGAAGCGGCGGACGTTCTGGTGCACGCTGACGAAGATCTCCTGCACCAGGTCATGCGCCTCCTCGCGGTCCCCCAGCATGCGGACGCAGAAGTCGTAGACGCGGTCCTGGTGGGTGCGCACCAGCTGCTCGAACGCATCCGAGTCCCCCTGACGCAGGCGCGCCAGCAGGGCCGCGTCCTCACGCCGGGAGTCGGACGCCTCGGCGGCCGGCCCGTCCTGTCCGATTTCGAGCACGCCGCCCGGTGACACCGGTGTCCTCCCGCGACGGCCCCTCCATCCCAGGAGGAGCCACTGCCCCAGAAGCCTACCCCTTTCCCCTGCCCCGCCGCCTTCCGACAGCGGGGCGCGGAAAAGGTTCCACCGGACCTGTGACTAATCCAACGCCGCGTTGCGGTTGGGGTTCTTCACGCCCAACAACTGCGCGGTGATGAACTCCTCCAGCTCACCGTCCAGCACCGAGTCCACGTTGCCCGTCTCCACGCCGGTGCGCAGGTCCTTCACCATGCGGTACGGCGCGAGCACGTAGGAGCGGATCTGCGAGCCGAAGGAGATGTCCTTCTTCGCGGCCTCGGCGGCGTCGCGCAGGGCCTCGCGCTTCTTCATCTCCAGCTCGTACAGGCGGCCGCGAAGAATCTTGAAGGCCATGTCCTTGTTGGCCGACTGCGAGCGCTCCGTCTGGCAGGTGATGATGATGCCCGTGGGCAGGTGGCGCAGCTGCGCGGTGGAGGACGTCTTGTTCACCTTCTGTCCACCGGCGCCTCCGCCCCGGATGAACTTCAGGTCGATGTCCTTCTCCGGGATGTCGATTTGAATGGTGTCATCGACCTCCGGGTAGACGTCCACGGACGCGAAGGCCGTCTGGCGGCGCGCGTTGGCGTCGAAGGGGGAGATGCGCACCAGCCGGTGCACGCCCACCTCGGCCTTGAGGTAGCCGTAGGCGAAGTCGCCCTCGATGCGCAGCGAGACGTTCTTGAAGCCCGCCTCCTCGCCCGGCACCTCGTCGTTGATTTCAACCTTCCAGCCCTTGGACTCGCAGTAGCGCGTGTACATGCGCAGCAGCATGGCCGCCCAGTCCATGGAGTCCGTGCCACCGGCGCCGGCGTTGATGTCCATGAAGCAGCTGCTGCGGTCCTGCTCGCCGGAGAGCATGCGCGCCAGCTCCAGCTTGGCGACCTCGCCGTCCAGCCCCTCGAGCGAGCCTTCCGCCTCGCGGGCCGTGTCCTCGTCACCGGCCTCCGCGGCCAGCTCCAGGAGCGTCTGCGCGTCATCCAGCCCGCGCATCACCTTGTCGTAGGCGCCCACACTCAGCTCCAGCGTGGACTTCTCCTTCAACATCGCCTGCGCCTTGGTGTTGTCGTCCCAGAAGTTCGGCTGCGTGCTGTCCCGCTCAATCAGCGCGATGCGGGAGCGCTTGCGGTCGAGGTCAAAGATGCCCCCGGAGCGCCAACACGCGCTCCCTGAGGCCGTTGATCTTCTCCATCGAATCGTTCGCCATGGTGTGTCGTTCCTCGTCTTCGGACGCGTGCGGCGACGCTCGCCGACCGCCCGGGTGAAAGGGTTGAAGGTGAAGGGCTCAGGGCGCCTCGAGCCGAGCGACGGGCCCGTCCCGCCGCGCTGACGTCCGCGCCCCGCCCGGCAGCCGCGCCAGCAGGCGCTCCAGGCCGAAGGCCCCCGCCATCCCCAGGGAGATGGGCAGGATGAGCGCGATGAGCCGCCAGTTGTCCTGGTCGAACGGCGGCAACAACTTGAGCACCACGCCCAGCACGCCGCTGCCCGCCAGCACCGCCCAGAGCTTGAACAGCCTCGTGCGCGCCTTCGGGTTCTTGCCCCGCATGAGGGACACGCCGAAGGGGATGGCGAGCAGCGTCAGCGGGTTGGCCAAAAAGAGGTTCTCGTTGCGGTACGTCACCGTGTGGTCCGTGACCAGCCACATGACGAAGAGCGCCGTGCCGGGGATGCCCAGCACCAGCCCGAGCAGCGCTGTCTCCAACCCGAGCAGCACCCGGGGCAGCCGGCCGCCCTTCTTGCGCTCCCAGGCGGCGAGTCCCAGCGCCGCGCCCCCGAGCCCCAGCCCGAGCGCCAGGATCCAGGGTCCCCAGGGCGGAGGCTCGACGGGAGGACGCGGGCGGTTGGACGCCTCGTAATAGTTCCACTGCCGGGCCACCAGCGGTCGCAGCTGGCCGTCCGCGCCCTTCACCTGGAGCGTGGCGACCTGCTGCTCCAACTCGTCCGGGAGGAAGGCCTCCTCCCAGCGGGTGATCGGGTGGTCGATTTCATCGTTCATCATGAAGTCGAGCAGCACGCTCATCGGCGGGTTCACTGCGGTGTAGCGCCGCGTGTGCTCGCGCAGCGTCATCCGCCCCGGCGCCCGGTCCGCCTCGCGCAGCTGGCCCCCCGTGGCCACGTCGATCATGTCCCGCAGACGCGTGACGCAGTTGTCGTTGTAGTGGTGATACAGGTACTCGCGGTTCTCCGGCAGGACGTTGTCGGCCAGGCGCCTGGCGACCTGCTCGCGCTGCTCCGGGGTGAGGTTCAGCTCCTGGATGCGGACGTCGCGGTCCTCGGCGCGGTAGTAGCGGTAGGTGGCCTCCGTGCGGGCCTGCCCCACCCAGAACTCCAGGCGGCCCATGGCGAAGCGGGCCAGCATGGCGTCGTCGAAGGAGAACATCCCGTAGTTGTAGAGACGCGAGACGCCGAGCTTGCGGTCCTCGACCACCAGCGAGCCGTGGCCCCACCAGGCGGGCACGTCGTCGCCGGGGCTGAACGTGGCCAGCGAGATGACCAGGTCCTCGCCCTGGCTCTCGCCCGTGCCCCAGGGGGGCACAAGCCCCGACTGCGCATGCGCGGGAGACGCGAGCAACAAGCCGAGCAGACCGAGGGCGATGAGCGACAGGCGGAGCATGGCTGTGTCCAACACGCGGGAGGCGGCCTACCTATCATGCGCGATGGCCGACTCAATCGACAGGATGCCGGATTGTCCGACAGGGAGCCGTGCGAGGCCTACATCAGGCTGCGCGCCCGGCGGGCCTTCGCGTCCACCTGGAGCGAGTCCGCCACCATGCCGCGCTCGCCCAACAGCTCCTCCTCCAGGGCCGCCATCCGCTTGGCGTCGCGCGGGCGCTCGTGGTCGTGCCCCAACAGGTGGAGCAGCCCGTGCGCCAGGTAGCGCGCCATCTCCGACTCCAGCGGTCGGCCGTACTCCTTGGCCTGCCGCTTCGCGGTGTCCAGGGAGATGACCACGTCGCCCAGGGGCCGGGGGCCCGGAGTCCCCTTGGGCAAATCGCCCGCGGGGAAGCTCAGCACGTCGGTGGCCTTGTCCTTGTCGCGCCAGGTGCGGTTGAGCCGGCGGATGGCCCGGTCGTCGACGAGCGACAGCGACAGCTCGCAGTGCGCCAGCGACAGGCGCGTCAGGTAGTCGCGCGCCCACGTCGTGAGCAGCCGGCCGAACTCCTTGCCCTGGGGGTGCGCCACCTGCAGCGTGACGACGTTCTCCGTCTTCGGGGGCGCGGGGGCCTCCATGTGCGCGCGCTCGGGGCGGAAGGCCGGGGCGCAGACGGACCAGTAGTCACACGCGCCCTTGCCGTCGTTGCGGTACACCACGCGCTTGCCGCGAGGCACCAGGCCGACCTCGCCCGCGGCGATGCGCTCGCGGCGGCCCTCGATGACGAGCGTCAGCTCGCCCTTGAGGACCAGCACGACCTCGTCGAACTCCGGCCGCTGCGCCGGCTCCGCCCAGCCCGGCGGCGCCAGCATGCGCGCCACGGAAGCCGAGTCCGTGCCGGTGGTCGCCGCGCCCACGAACTCCTCGATGCGCTTGCCGTCGTCCCTCGGGATGACCTTGCCCTTGCGCAGTCTCACGCCGTCACTCCTCGCACCCCTGTCACGAAGCCCCCGCCGAGCGTGCCTTGTCCTTGGTCTCCACGGCCTTGCCCCCCGCCACCACCAGCGGCGGCGCCTTGCCGCCGCCCACCGCGCCGGCCGGATACACCGGACGCGTGTGGTAGATGCCCTCGAGCGTGTGCAGGAAGGACTGGGAGATGAGGTTCAGGTCCTTCAGCGTCAGGTCGCACTCGTCGAGCTGCCCCTCGGAGAAGATGAGGTTGATGATCTTCTGCAGCTGGGCCTGGAGCTTGGGCGTGGTGGGCTCCGCCATGGAGCGCGTCGAGGCCTCCACCGCGTCGGCGATCATCACCAGCGCCGCCTCGCGGAACTGGGGCTTCGGTCCCGGGTAGCGGTAGATGCTCTCGTCGATGGGGGGCGCGCCTTCCTTGCCCTCCTGCTCCTTCAAGGCCTTGTGGTAGAAATAGCCCACCGTGCGCGTGCCGTGGTGCTGCGGAATCGCGTCCGCCACCAGCTTGGGCAGCCGGTACTGGCGCGCCATCTCCAGGCCCTCCGTCACGTGGCGCTTGATGATGACGGCGCTCATCGCGGGGGCCAGCGAGTCGTGGCGGTTCTCGCCCTTCTGGTTCTCACCGAAGTAGAGCGGATTCCGACCCTTGCCGATGTCGTGGTAGTACGCGCACGAGCGCGCCAGCAGCGGATTGGCGCCGATGGTCTCCGCCGCGTTCTCCACCAGCGTGCCGATGATGATGGAGTGGTGGTAGGTGCCGGGCGCCTGGACGATGAGCTCCTTGAGCGCCGGGTGGTTGAGGTTCGCCAGCTCCAGCAGCTTGATGTCGGACGCGTAGCCGAACGTCATCTCGATGAGCGGCGTGAGCGCCATCACCATCACCGGCACCGCCAGCGACGAGCCGACGAACGCGCTCAGCGCGGTGATGGCCGTGTCGGCCGTCAGGCCCTTGCCCTCGACGAGGAACAGGAACAGCACCGCCACCGTGTTGGCCGCGCCGGTGACGAGCCCCGCGCGGAAGATGCCCACGCGGTCCTTCGCCCGGACGATGCGGTCGGCCGCCACCAGCGAGCCCACCAGCGTGTAGATGCCGAACGCCAGCGAGTTGCCCAGCATCACGCCCGCCAGACACGCGAACACCATCGCGAAGAAGAGCGCCAGCTCCTGCGTGAGGATGAAGCGCACCAGCATGGCGCCCGCGGCCACCGGGAACACGTAGTAGAGCGCCTCGATGGGCAGCGCCGTGTACCGGTCCTGGATGGCGTCCGCGATGGACACCCAGAGCTGCAAGAGCGCCAGCGTGCCCACCAGCAGCATCCCCAGCAGGACGCCGTCCTTGCGCGTGGGCCGGAAGCGGCGGAACGCCGTCATGCAGAAGAAGTACGAGGCCACCACCAGCAGGGCCACCAGCCCCGTGCCGCCCAGCTGCACCTGCACCAGGTCCAGCCGGTCCGTCTCCGCGCGCATGCCGCGCAGCACCACGAGGTGCCCCTCGTTCACCAGCTCACCGTCGCCGATGACGCGCTGGCCCTTCTTGATGGAGATGACGGCGTCCTTCACCGCCTGCGCGGCCTGGTGCCGGCGCGCGTCCGTCTCCGCGATGTTGATGGTCAGGTTGGCGCGCACCAGCCGCTTGGCCAGCCGCAGCACCGCGCGGCGCTGCACACCGGGCGCGTCCGGCAGGAGGTTGCCGGGGATGGAGGCGAAGCGCTCCATCTCCTGGTGCGCCTCACGGATGTCCGCCACCTGCGGCGCGCCGTTGGGCAGGGTCTCCTCGCCCTTGTTCACCACGTCCCGCACGGTGAGGCCCTGGGGGGCCTCGCGGGCCAGCTCCTCCCGGGAGCCCGCCACGTTCACCGGGCCCTGCTCGGAGCGGTACGCCCGCTCCAGCAGCAGCAAGGTGGCCGTCTCCACCTCGTCCGAGAACCCCTTCGCGTAGAGCGCCTGGAAGTCCTCGGCCTCCAGCCCCGCGTCGCGCTGGCCGAAGAGCAACTCTTGGAGCTCCGCCTGCATCTCCTCGCGCGTCCGGCGCTCACGCTCCACCTGCTCGGGCGTCAGCACCGGGGCCTTGCGCGACTTCTTCGGGGCGGCGCCCTCCTCCGGCTCCAGCTCCGACTGGGCCTCGGCCAGCTCCGCCAGCCGCTGGCGCATGGTCGCGAAGGAGGCTCGCACCACGGTGCGCAGGTGTCCCACCACGGCCGGGTTCAAGTCGTAGACAGGCTTGACGGCGGAGCGGGCCTCCTGGCGCCGCTGGGCCGTCATGGCGCGGTGGACGACCTCGTAGTCGCGCGCGGCCTTGAAGCCGGCGGGGGAGCTGGCCCGGAAGGGCTTGCCGAGGTTCTCCTCGGAGAGGGCGGGGATCTGCTGGCTGTACAGCCCGGGGGAGATGACGAAGCCCGCCCCCACCGACACGAGGAGCAGGAGGAACACCTGGACCGCACGCCGCCCCCACACGCCTCGGCCCAGGCCAAAGCGTGCTGCGAGCGCGTCCAACGGACTGGGCGCGGGGTGCTGCGGTTCCGGTTCGTCCATGGAGGTCCTCACCCTAGATAGGGGCCGTGGCTCCATCAAGGCCGCAGCGTCCCGGAATATTCACGGGGCCGGAAATACGAATGCCCGCCCGCCAGGGTAGGCGCGGGTGGGCATACGTAAGCCTCGACAGGTGCTCAGCCGACGGCGGCCTCCGGCGGGATGGCGACCAGGGGAGCGGACTCCGAGGGGGAGGCCGTGGCCTGGGCGGCCTCGCGAGCGGCGTGGGCCTCGCGCTGCGCCAGCTCCGCCTTGTCGTACGCGCGGATGACCTCCTGGACCAGCGGGTGGCGCACGACGTCCACGTCGGAGAACTCCGCGAAGTGGATGCCGTCGATGTTCTTGAGCACCGCGCGGGCGTGGTTCAGGCCGGACAGCTTCCCGGTGGGGAGGTCCACCTGCGTCACGTCGCCGGTGATGACGGCCTTGCTGTTGTAGCCCAGGCGCGTCAGGAACATCTTCATCTGCTCCACGGTGGTGTTCTGGGCCTCGTCGAGGATGACGAAGGCGTCGTTGAGGGTGCGGCCGCGCATGAACGCCAGCGGAGCCACCTCCACCACGCCCTCCTCCACCAGGTGCGCCGCGCGCTCGGCGGCCATCATGTCGTGCAGCGCGTCGTAGAGCGGCCGCAGGTACGGGTTCACCTTCTCCTGCAGGTCTCCGGGAAGGAAGCCGAGCTTCTCACCCGCCTCCACCGCGGGGCGCGCGAGGATGATGCGCTTGACCTTGCGCTCCTGGAGGAAGGCCACCGCCATGGCCATGGCCAGGTACGTCTTGCCCGTACCGGCGGGGCCGATGCCGAAGACGATGTCGTGGGCGCGGATGGCGTCCACGTAGCGCTTCTGGGCGATGCTCTTGGGCGCGATCTGCCGGTTGCCGGAGCTCTTGAGGACCGGGCCGAGCATGACCTCCTGCAGGGACTCCGCGCCGCGGCCGAGCACCTTGATGCCCTGCTCCACGTCCTCGCGGTAGATGGGGCGACCGGCGCGGATCATCCCCTCCAGGTTCTCCAGGAGGCGCACCGTGAAGGCCACCGCGTCGGAGGGGCCGGACAGGTGGAACTCCGTCCCCCGTTGTCCCACACGGACCCCGAGGCGTCGCTCCATCAGTTTGAGGTTTTCGTTCTGGTTGCCGCACAGCGCCAGGGCCGTCTCGTTGTCACGGACGTCCACCTTGGCGGAGGAGGCGGTGACGGCGGCTGCGGGCGCTTCCAACGTGGCGGGGTTTCGCAATGCGGGTCGTTCCTCGGGTCGGTACCAGTTGTCTTCAACGTAACGCCGCCCCCCCGGCTCCGAAAGACGACTTCACGCAGAGGCTAGCGCAAGGGTGGCAGGAGGACGAACCGCCGAGCGGCCAGCCGCCGGTAGTAGTACTCCTCCCGCCAGGGGTATCTGAGTTCCTCCGAGCTCAACAATCCAGCCTGGACCAGAGCATCCAACCGCTCCGGCAACTCACCCCGTTCCAGACGGAACACTTCGAGCGCGGCCTCGATGCGGACGCGTTGGGCATCGGAAACATGACGCTGGGCCGCTGGGTCCGCGAACGCCGTGGCCCCGCGCGTGCGCTCCGCATCGGAGAGCGCCACCCGGAAGACGACCACCCCCAGCACCGCCAGCACCAGCATGGTGGCCACCACGCGCCCCACCGCGCCCACCAGCCGTGAGAGCAGCCGCTCGTCACCTGGGGCCGGAGCCCTTGCGCCCTCGGGGTGGATGACCCGGACGTACTCGCCCTTCACCAGGTTGTGCAGCGCCTTGCAGGTCTCGAACTCGCCCAGGCAGCAGACATCCACCAGCTTGCGCAAATCCCGGCCGGGCGCGATTTCGTCGTACACGCGGCGCTCGGTGCCCGCGATGACGCCCAGTTCGCCGCCCTCCTCGCCCTCGCGGGGCGGGGGCAGCGCCTTGAGCCGCTCGAAGGAGAGGTCGTCGCGGTGGATGGACTTCCGGATGACGGGCCACTCATCCACCATCCGGAAGCCCTCCATGAGCACCGTCTCGGCGCGCAGGGGGCGGATGGCCTCGGCGTCGGGCTCCACGGGCTCCTGGATGAACTCGTAGGTGCCGGCCTTCCACGTGAAGAGGCGGTAGAGCGTCTCCGTGGCCTGCAGCTGCATCATCGACTGGAAGCGCTCGGTGGTGAGCGCCTGGCTGGAGACGAGCACGTCGCCCAGCCGCTTCAGGGTGCGCCGCTGCGTCTCCAGCGCCGCCTCCAGCTGCGTCTCGGTGATGAGCTCGGCACGCACCAGCATGGCGCCGATGAGGTCCTTGCGCTTGCGGGTGACGCTCTCGACCTTGATGATGTGGCCGTCCCGGAAGCCGATGCGGACCTCCTGGTCCTTGTTCTCCAGTTGCAGCGAGCCCGTCTTCTGCTGCTGGCCGATGAGCTGGAGGATGTCGCCGATGCCGAAGTCCTTGAGCGTTCCCTTCAGGGACATGGCTACTCCTCTCCCCTGCGCAGCCGGACCAGGCCCCGCAGCGACATCAGGTGGATGCCCACCAGCAGCAGCACCGCCGGCACCAGCTTGAGGTACAGCGGCGCGTCCGCGTACGGCGCGCGCACCAGGCCCCGGTACAGCAGCGAGGCGGCCAGCGCGAAGAGGAACAGGAAGGCGTACAGCGCCCCGCGCACCGTGCTCCCGGAGAAGACGTGTCCCGCGCCGGACAGGAGCGTGCCCACCGCGTACGTCACCCGACCCACCCAGGCCTGGTGCCGCTGCACTTCATCCGCCTTGCGCTGACGCAGCTGCTGGGGAACCAGGCCCCTGCGACTGAAGACGTTCACGCACTGGCCACACTGCGTGCTGCCCACGCCCAGCTCCGGGTCGCACCGCGTGCACACAGGACGGCCGCAGCGCTCGCACACCTTCGCGGCCTTCAGCCGTCGCGCCGCAACGCCCCAGAGCACCAGCAGCCCCGCCACGCCGGCGGGAAGCAGCCAGGACACCGGCCCCGGCGCCACGCCCGGCAACACCCAGCCGGACAGCTGCGCCTCCACCCGCCGCCCCGCCTCCGAGCCGTCCGCGAGCGACAGCCACTCCGATGCGGGCACCGTGGGCGCGAGCGTCAACAGGTTGAGCAGCAAGCGGTCATCCGGAGGGGGCTCGCGGCGGAGCAGCTCGCCATCGAGCGCCTGCGCGGACGCGGTCGCCGTGGCCGCGCGGTCCAGTTCCTTGCCCACCTCCGAGTCCGGCAGCGTCTTGGCCCGCCGGCGGTGGAGCTGCGCCAGGTTGTAGTGCGGCGCGGCCATCCTCGGGTCGGCCTGCGAGGCCTGCACGTAGAGCTGCGCGGCGCCGTCCACGTCCCCCAGCCCCACCAGCGTGTTGCCGAAGCGGGTCAACAGGCGCGCGTCCCCGCTGCGCACGGCCGAGGCTGCCTTGAAGTGCGTGCGGGCGTCCTCCAGCAGGCCACGGCGCGACTCGTAGTGCCCCAGCGCGTTGAGCTCCGCGAAGGTGGCCGCGCGCGACTCGTGCCGCGCCTTGACGCGGGCCACCGCGCCCTCGGCGGACAGGCCACCGCGCTCCAACAGAAACACGTCCTCGGCGGGCGTGCCCGCGAACGCCGTCACCCGGGTGAGCTGCCCCGCGGCGAGCGGCGTCAGGCCGAGCCCCGCCACCAGCACGGCGGAGACGACGCGCTCCCGGTTCGTCAGGTACGCCGCCACCACGGCGAGCAGCACCAGCAGCCGGGGCACCAGCCCCCACGGCAGCGTCAGCGGCAGCCCGAGCAGCAGCACCCCGAGCAGCGCCGACTGCCAGCGCGCGACGGCTCGCGGCAGCAGGTGGTGGAAGTCGTGCAGCGCGTAGCGCACGCGCCTGAGGAACAGCAGCGCGACGAAGAGCACGGCCATGGCCGACCAGGCCAGGAGCAACAGCGAGCCCAGGTCCGCCAGCGCCGGCCCCCGGTAGCGGGGGTCCAACGCGAGGGACAGGAAGGCGGCGCGAAGCTCGCCCAGCACCCGTCCCACGGCGGTGAAGTCCTCCTGGGCGTAGAGCTCCGCGAGCTCGAAGTGCGCCAGCGGGAGCCGGGGCGACAGCTCCACCGCGAGCCGGGCCAGCCGCACCGCGCCGCCCATGTCCCCGGCCCGACGCCGGACATCGGACTCGCGGAGGAAGCCGACGCTGATGGGCTCCAGGTCCGCGGCGAGCAGCTCCTGCTTGAGCGTCAGGAGTTCCTGCTGCGCCTTCTCGGCCGTGCCGACGTCGTTCGTCGAGCGCGCATGCCGCCAGCGGTCCCACACCGCGAGCACCTCCTCGTCCGACACGCGAGGCGTCAGGACGGGGCTCAGCACGGGCCGGGGCACGATGACGGGGGTCGGCGCGGGCTCGACGACGGGCGGGGTGGGCGTGGCGGCGCGCGCGGGAGGCGGTCTGGCCTTCTCTCCCCGTCCGGTGCGCCGGGAGGCCGGATCCTGCTCTTCGTCGACGTCGAGCTCGCCGTCCTCGACGGGGGTGTCGTCCTCGGGCCCGGCCGCGTCGTAGGACTCATCCTGGAGGTCGGGCTCGAGCGGGCCCGGATCCACCTCCTGGAGGCGCGTGGGCGCCTCGAGCTGCGCGAGGGCCGACGCAGGGGACAGGAGCAGCAGGCCCGAGAGGAGGAGGGAGGGAAGCAGGAAGCGGATCATCCAGGGCTCGGATGATAGGCGAGCCGGGCCGAACCACGAAAGACAACGCCACCTGTCCGGTCAGGACCGGCTTTCCGGGACGGCCGGCCAGGACCACGTGTTACAGGGTCGGCATGTCGCGGGACGGCCCGCGCGAGGGAGGCGTGAACGACATGGGGACCCCCGGGACCGAGCTGGAACGTCTGGTGGACATCATGCGGCGGCTGCGGGCCCCGGACGGCTGTCCCTGGGACAGGGAGCAGACGCTGGGCACGCTGCGGCCCTACCTCCTCGAGGAGGCCTTCGAGGTCCTGGACGAGATGGACCGCGTCACCGAGGGCGGCCCCTGGCACCCGCTGTGTGAAGAGCTGGGAGACCTGCTCTTCCAGATTGTCTTCCACGCCCAGCTCGCCGCCGAGCGGGGTGAGTTCACCATGGCCGACGTCAGCCGGGCCATCAGCGACAAGCTCACCCGCCGCCACCCCCACGTCTTCGGCGAGCAGCGCGTGGACGGCTCCGAGCAGGTGCTGGCCAACTGGGCGAAGCTCAAGGCCGAGGAGCGCAAGAAGAAGACGGGCAGCGAGGGCTCCGTCCTGGACGGCGTCCCCTCCGCCGCGCCCGCCCTGCTGCGCGCCGAGCGGCTCACCGAGAAGGCCAGCCGCATCGGCTTCGACTGGCCGGACCTGGCCGGCGTGCGCGGCAAGCTGGCCGAGGAGCTGGTCGAGCTGGACGAGGCCATCGCCTCCGGGGACAGGGCCGCCATCGAGCATGAGCTGGGCGACGTCCTCTTCTCCCTGGCCAACCTCGCGCGCTTCGTGAAGACCCCCGCCGAGGACGCGCTGCGCCTGGCGAGCCTCCGCTTCACCCGGCGCTTCCAGCACATCGAGGCCGCGCTCCGGGCCGAGGGGGTCCCCTTCGGCGGAGCCACCCTGGAGCACATGGAGCGCCACTGGCAGGCGGCCAAGTCCCAGGAGAAATCCCTCCCGCCCCCCACCCTGCCCCGCGCGCCCCTGTCCACCCTGCGCCTGGGCGTGGTGGATCTGGAGGCCCAGGCCGCCTTCTGGACGCCGCTGGCGGCCCTGCTCGGGTGGATCATCCCGGCCCCTGTCCCGGCGGGCGAGGCCCGCTACGAGAGCGGATCCATCCGGCTGGTCTTCCAGCGCGCGAAGACGGCGGCGACAGGGGCCACCCTCACCCTGGAGGCACCGTCCGAGCACGCGGTGGCGCTGATCCGCCGGCAGGTGGAGCGGACCTCCCCGAGCGCCGTGCTCGAAGCGGGCGCCGGGCGGCTGACCTTCCGGGACCCCGCCGGGCTGGTGTGGGAATACACCACCCAGGCTGGGTGATTCCCCCGCCAGAGCCTTCTGATCGCGTCCGGAGCCCGGAAAACCCGTCCGTACGCACACGCCCGTCTTGACGCCTGCGAGGCGTCGCAGTAAGGACGGCCCCTCTTTTTAGCCTGCCTTTCGCTGGAGATTTCTCTTGGCCAACACCAAGTCCGCAGAGAAGCGTTACCGTCAGTCCCAGAAGCGCCGCGCCCGGAACGTCACCGTCCGCACGGACGTGAAGAGCGCCGTGAAGTCCGCCCGGGAGGCCATCGGCTCCAAGGACGGCGCCAAGAAGACGGACGCGCTCAAGGCGGCTTCCAAGGCGCTGAGCAAGGCCGCGACGAAGGGCGTCATCCACAAGCGCACCGCCTCGCGCCGCATCTCCCGCCTGGCCAAGGCCGCCGCCAAGAGCGCGCGTCAGGCCTGATGCACCCGGGGGCCTCTCGACAGGTCCCCACCCAGTCCTCGAAACAGGCTCCCCGGGAGGAGGCTCCGCGCCTCCTCACCAGGTGCTGGCGAGCCGATCGAACCCATCCCGCATGAGCACCTGCGCCAACCGGTCCAGGGCCGCCTGACGGTTGGACTCGGCCTCGAGGATGTCTCCGCTCCCCGGCAGGTAGTCCTCGGTCCCCGAGATGACTGTCTCCTGGGGTGGCTGCCCTTCCCGCACCAGCCGCAGGCGCACCGTCGCGGCGACGCGGAAGAAGCGGCCCACGATGGTGGGCGAGCTCCACAGCGACAGCACCGCCCCCTCCACCTTCGCGTCGCACGACGCCCCGCTGCCCAGCCGCCCCACGCGCGTCAGCTCCTGGCGGAAGTGGCGCGTGAAGAGCGTCTCCAGCGCGGGCTCCGGCGTGTCGTTGGTGAAGATGGGCGCGCACACGGACTTCACGCCCTCGGGCAGCCCCTCGCCGCGCGGCGTGAAGCGGTAGCCACACCCGGACAGCAGCAGGGAGCCCACCCCCAAGCCCGACAGCAGCACGGCCACGTGGAGACGCCGTGAGGCGGACTTCGAGCGGAGCGACATGGGCGGCACCCTACCCGCCCCGGCCCTTACGTCAAGCGTGAGGCCCGTCCACCGGGCGCCCGTCCGCGTCCGTCACCACCACGCCCCGCGCCTTCACCGCGCTCGCCAGCGTGCGCCAGGCCTGGAGCAGCCGCGCGTCCCGCTCCGAGCCCCGCCGCGCGAGCCCCAGGGACCAGCGCGTCGTGCCGCCGGTGGACGTCTCCAGCACCAGCGTGTGCACGCGGCACACGGCCGCCAGCAGCACCCCCAGCGCCGTCAATCCGAAGGCCACGACCTTGAGCACCAGCACCGACGTCACGGCCCCCAGCGCACCGAAGCCGCAGAGCATCAGCGCTTCCAGGAAGGGCCGTGACTCGAGCGTCAGCGCGCGCAGGTGGACCAGCTCCACCACCCGGGGAGAGACGCCCTCCGCCATGCGATAGGAGAGCCGCCCCGCCTCGCCGACGAGCTGGCGGCCTCCCCCCAGGTCCGCCGTCAGGAACGGCCCGGGAGGAGCGGGAGGCGGCACGTCCGCCGGCGGTGGGGCCGGCAGCGGCGCCTCCGGCAGGGGCGCGCCACACGCGATGCACCGCGCGCCGCCGGCCGCCTGGGGCCGACCGCACGCGGTGCACATGACGAGGACCTCGGTGGGCACCCGACTCCCCGCTCAGCCGACGACGAAGTTCACCAGCCGCTTGGGCACGAAGACGAACTTGCGCAGCGTCTTGCCGGTGATGGCGGACTTCACCCGCTCGTCCGCCTCCGCCGCCGCGCGCACGTCCGCCTCGCTCGCGTCCGCGGGCACCTGGATCTCCGCGCGCAGCTTGCCGTTCACCTGCACCGCGTAGGGGATGACGTCATCCACCACCAGGGCCGGGTCGAACTCGGGCCACGTCTGCGAGACGGTGAGCTGCGCACTGCCGTAGGCCTCCGCGATTTCATCCGCGATGTGCGGCGCGAAGGGCGTGAGCATCATCGACAACAGGCGCACCGCCTCCGCCATGGCCGCCTTCTCCGCGGGCGTCTCCGGCGTGCCCGCGTCGGAGAGCGCGTTGAGGCACTCCATGATGCCCGCGATGGCGGTGTTGAAGGACAGCCGCTCGATGGCCTCCCCCACCCGCTTCAGCCCCTTGTGCGCCGCGCGGCGGATCTCCAGCGCCTTGCCCTCGAAGGGGCCCGCGTGCGTGGCGCCCGCCACGGCGGCCTGGTGCGTGGAGGCCAGCACCCAGACGCGCTTCAGGAAGCGGAACACGCCCTCCACCTGGGCGTCGGACCAGTCGAAGTCACGCTCCGGCGGGCCGGCGAACGCCACGTACGCGCGCGCCGTATCCGCGCCGTACTTCTCGATGATGGAGGCCGGCGCGACGACGTTGCCCCAGCGCTTGGACATCTTGCGCTTGTCCGGACCGTTGACGATGCCCTGGGTGATCAGCCGCGTGACGGGCTCGTCCACCGGGCTCAAGCCCAAGAGCTTCATCACCCGGGTCCAGAACCGGAAGTACAACAGGTGCATCACCGCGTGCTCGGGCCCGCCCACGTAGATGTCCACGGGCAGGAAGCGCTGGGCCTCCTTCGGGTCGAACGGCGCGGCGTCGTAGTGCGGCGACAGGTAACGCGCGAAGTACCAGCAGGAGTCGACGAAGGTGTCCATCGTCTCCGCCTCCCGGCGCGCGGGGCCACCGCACCTGGGGCACGTGGTGTTCACCCACGAGGCGACCTTGGCCAGCGGGGGCTCGCCCTTGCCGGTGAGCACCTCCTGCACGTCGATTTCGGGCAGCTTCACGGGCAGCTGCGACTCGGGCACGGGGATGCCGTGGCGCTGCGGGTCGCACTTCTCGCAGTAGACGATGGGGATGGGCGTGCCCCAGTAGCGCTGGCGGCTGAAGCCCCAGTCCTTCTGGCGGTACGTCACCGTCGCGCGGCCTCGGCCCTCCGACTCCAGCTTGCGCGCCATCTCCTGACGCGCCGCCTCGGACGTCTTCCCGCTGTACTCACCGGAGTCCACCAGCACGCCGTACTCGGTGTACGCCGCCTCCAGCGCGTCGCCCGCGGGCAGCGGGTCGCCCGAGGCCGGCTGGATGACGACCTTCACGGGCAGGCTGTACTTGCGCGCGAAGGCGAAGTCGCGCTCGTCGTGCGCGGGCACGCTCATCACCGCGCCGGTGCCGTAGTCGCTCAACACGAAGTTGGCGATCCACACGGGCACCGGCTGGCCGGTGAACGGGTTGAGGGCGTGGGCGCCCGTGAAGACGCCCTCCTTCTCCGTGTCCTCGCCCGTGCGCTCCGTCTTGGACTGGGCCGCCATCTTCTTCACGAAGGCGTCCACGTCCGCGCGGCGCTCGGGCGTCGTCACCTGGGCCACCAGCTTGTGGTCCGGCGCCAGCACCACGTAGGTGCAGCCGTAGAGGGTGTCCACGCGCGTGGTGAACACGCGGATGGAGGCGTCATGCCCCTGGACGCGGAAGTCCGCCTCCGCGCCATCCGAGCGCCCAATCCAGTTGCGCTGCATGGACGTGATGCGGTCCGGCCACTCCTTGAGCGTGTCCAGCGCGTCCAACAAATCCTGGGAGAAGGCGGTGATGCGGAAGGCCCACTCGGGCATCTCGCGGTCCACCACGGGCGAGGAGCAGCGCTCGCACACGCCGTCCTTCACCTGCTCGTTGGCGATGACGGTGTGGCAGCCGGTACACCAGTTCACCTTGCTGAAGCGGCGATAGACGAGCCCCTTCTCCAGCATCTTGATGAAGAACCACTGGTTCCAGCGGTAGTACTCCGGCTGGCTGGTGTTCACCTCGCGGGACCAGTCGTAGCTGTAGCCCAGGCTCTTCATCTCCGCCTTGAAGGAGACGATGTTCTCCTGGGTGCGGATGGCCGGGTGCACGCCGTCCTTGATGGCCGCGTTCTCCGCCGGCAGGCCGAACGCGTCCCAGCCCATGGGGTGCAGCACGTCGTAGCCGCGCATCAGGAAGTAGCGCGCGTACACATCCCCGATGAGGTAGTTGCGCACGTGTCCCATGTGCATCTTGCCACTGGGGTACGGCAGCATCTCGAGCACGTACTTCTTCGGTGCGCCCGGACGCTTGCCCGCCCGGAAGATGCCGGCCTCGTCCCAACGGGCCTGCCACTTACCTTCAATCGCCTGCGGCTCGTAACGCTCGTTCATCGCCATATCCGCTGCGCCTCTTATGGGAGGGCCGGCCCTGGGGGCAACCAATCTCGCCGGCCACTCCTGGCCGACGGAGCCCGCTTTCTCCGGCTGACCCGAGAGAACCCCCGGCCCGGCCGTTCTGTGCCCGCCGCGCGCATGGAACCGGGCGGCCGCAGGCACGGATGCACCGCGCCAACACAGCCCGCTACAGCGCCGCCCTGCGGGGGCTGCTGCGGTGACGCCTCCACCCTCCCCACCACGTCGACCTTGCGGAGATCCACGACGTCCCCCCTCGGGTAGGGACACCGCTTCCCTCGTGGCGTCGGTCCATCGCGCTTCGCGTCAGTCAGCTCTCGATACGAGATCGGAATATTTCCGTTTGGATGGATTTGGCCAACATTCTTGAAAAACAAGTCTTACCATTGACTTGGTTCAGTTCACCCACCGACGATTCGCGCCCACGGCACCTGCAGGGGGGGCCGTTCCCACCGTTGCGAGGAAAGATCCGAATGACGCTTAAGAGAGCGTTGATTCCGGGGTGCGTGATCGCACTCTTCTCGTTGGAAACCATGGCGCAGGAGGCCACCACTCCGGCTCCCGAGCCGCAGGCTCCCGCGGCGCAGGCTCCGGCGACCCCGGCACCCGCTCAGGCTCCGGCCGCCACCACTCCAGCCTCCCCCCCGCCCGCCGCGGCGCCCGCGCCCTCCTTGGGCCGGACGGTGAAGGGACGCGTCGCGGACCGGCTGACGAACGAGGGCCTGCCGCTGGTGCGCGTCATCATCAAGGGCACCACCCAGGGCGTGGAGACGGAGCTGGACGGCACGTTCTCGCTGCCCAACGTCCCGCCGGGGGCCACCACGCTGCTGTTCTCCAGCCAGGACTACGGCGAGCGTGAGGTGCGCGTCGGCGCCACGCAGGACAACGTGAACGTGGCGCTCGACAACGTCTTCTCCGAGGAGATGGTCGTCGTGGGCCGCGCCTCCGAGCTGGCGCGCAAGCACCTGGCCAACTCCGTGGCCTCCGTCAGCGCGGAGGAGATGAACCGCGCGCCCGCGCAGACGGTGGACCAGGCCCTCCAGGGCAAGATCGCCGGCGCCAACATCCAGCAGAACTCCGGCGCCCCGGGCGGCGGCATCCAGATGCGCCTGCGCGGCGTGTCCACCATCAACGGCTCCACCGCGCCCCTCTACGTCATCGACGGCGTGCTCGTCAGCGACGTGGCCATCGCCTCGGGCGTGTACGTGGTGACCGACTCGGTGGGCGGCTCCAACCCGAACCCCACCCAGGACAACCAGGTCAACCGCATCGCGGACATCAACCCCAACGACATCGAGAGCATCGAGGTCCTCAAGGGCGCGTCCGCCGCCGCCATCTACGGCTCCAAGGCCGCCAACGGCGTCGTCATCATCAACACCAAGCGCGGCCGCGCCGGCGAGCCCAAGGTGGAGCTCACCCAGCGCGTGGGCATGTACACGCTGGCCAACAAGCTGGGCACCCGCCGCTTCGAGACGGTGGAAGAGGCCGTGGAGACCTTCGGTCCGGAGGCCGCCAACTACTGGACCGGCAACCGGTATGACCACGAGGCCAAGCTGAGCGGCCGGCGGGACCTGTCCACGGAGACGCTCGCCAGCGTGAGCGGCGCCAGCGGCAACACGCGCTACTTCGCGTCCGCGATGCTCCGCAACGACGAGGGCATCATCAAGAACACCGGGTACGAGAAGGAGTCGTTCCGCCTCAACCTGGGTCAGACGATCGGCGAGGTGGTGGAGGTGAACGTCGCCACCAACCTCATCCACACGCTGGGTCAGCGCGGTCTGACGAACAACGACAACCAGACCATCACCAACTACATGGTGCTGCCCAACGTGCCCGAGTTCCTGAACATGGACCCGGACGCGGCCGGCGTGTACCCCACCAACCCGTTCCTCGGCAACGGCGCCAACCCGCTGCAGACGGCCGCGCTGGTGAAGAACGACGAGGACGTGTGGCGCTTCATCGGGTCCGGTGACGCCACCGTGCACCTGATGAAGACGGACGAGCACCACCTGCGAGTGCTGGCCAACGCGGGCGTGGACCGCTTCCAGCAGGAGAACCGGCTGCTGTTCCCGCCCGAGCTCAACTTCGAGCCGGTGGACGACACCTTCCCGGGCACGTCGCTGTTCGGCACCAGCCAGGTGCGCAACCTCAACGGCGGCCTCAACCTGGTGCACAGCTACAAGCCGGCCTCCAAGTTCCTCAGCGCCACCACGTCCGTCGGTGTGCAGCTCGAGGAGCGCCGCATCGACTCCACCTACGTCATCAGCGAGAACCTCAACGCCGGCCAGCCCGGCGTGGACAACGGCACCGTGATTGGCGTGCGCGACGACGCCAACCACGTGAGGGACCGCGGCTACTACCTGCAGGAGGAGGTGCTCCTGCTCGAGGAGCGGCTGACCCTGGTGGGCGCCGTGCGTGGCGAGCAGTCCAGCGTCAACGGCAACCCCAACAAGCTGTTCTTCTTCCCCAAGCTGGCGGCCGCGTACCGCATCCCCACGCTGCCGGCGTTCATGAACGAGCTGAAGGTCCGCGCGGCCTACGGCGAGACGGGCAACCTGCCCCAGTACGGCATGAAGTTCAGCGGCATGAGCGCGCTGAACAACGTGCAGGGAACCCCGGGCCTCATCGGCACGGGCGTGGCGGGCGACCCGAACATCCGTCCGGAGCGCCAGCGTGAAATCGAGGCCGGTGTCGACGCGCTGCTGTTCGGCGGCGACCTGACGCTGGAGCTGTCCGTGTACCAGCGTGGCATCAGCGACATGCTGCTGCGCCGCGCGCTGCCCACCTCCACGGGCTTCACCACCCAGTTCGTCAACGGCGGCTCGCTGCGCAACCGCGGCATCGAGGCCATGGTGCAGGTGACGCCGCTGAGCGGCCCGCTCGAGTGGACCAGCTCCGCGACCTTCGCGCTCAACCGCAGCAAGGTGACGAACCTGCCGGTGGCGCCCTTCCAGGCGGGCGGCTTCGGCAACTCGCTGGGCGCGTTCTTCATCGAGGAGGGCGCGTCCGCCACGCAGATCGTCGGCAACGTGGGCCGCGACGCGAACGGCAACCCCATCGTCCGCAAGATTGGCGACACGGAGCCCACCTTCACCATGGGCTTCGCCAACACGCTGCGCTACGCGGACGTGACGCTGTCCTTCCTGTGGCACTGGCAGCAGGGCAGCGACATCATCAACCTGACGCGCTACCTGTATGACAGCGCGGGCACCTCCGCGGACTTCGAGACGGCGGGCCGTGAGCGCGTGGCGAACCGCCGGGGCAACGCGACCATCTACATCGAGGACGCGACGTTCCTGAAGCTGCGCGAGGTGACGCTCAGCTACAACCTGCCCAAGAGCTGGGTGTCCGCCATCCCGAAGCTCCAGAACGCGCGGCTGAGCCTCAGCGGCCGCAACCTCCTGGTGTTCACGGGCTACTCGGGTCTGGACCCCGAGGTGAGCAACTTCGGCAACCAGGCCATCGCGCGCAACATCGACGTCGCCCCGTTCCCTCCCAGCCGCAGCTTCTGGACGTCGCTCGACGTCGGGTTCTAAGCCATGAACATGTACCAGACGAAGAAGACCCTGTTGGCGTTGTGCGCGGCGGTGGGACTGGGCGGCTGCGGCAGCCTGGACATCGGCGACCTCAACAACCCCAGCCTGGATGATTTCCGCGACAACCCCACCGTCTCCGGCGTCAACAGCGCGTCCACGGGCCTGCTGCTGGGCCACCGCGCGGGCGTGTCGGCGCCGAACGGCTACGTCGCGCAGCTGGGCGTCATCGGCCGCGAGGCGTACGTGTTCGACCCCGCGGACCCGCGCGCCATCGACGAGATGCTCGGCCCCGTCATGGACCCGGGCGCCGCGGCCTTCGGCGGCAACTACTGGACGGCGCCCTACGCCAACATCCGCAACGCCAACACCCTGCTGGCCGCGCTGGAGAAGGTGGCGGGCCTGTCGGACGCGCAGAAGGAGGGCGTGCGCGGCTTCGCGAAGACGATGCAGGCGCTCGACTTCCTGGTGGTCATCAACACGCGTGACACCCAGGGCGCGCCCATCGACGTGGACCGCCCGCTGGGCGCGGACCTGGCCCCCATCGAGGGCAAGGACGCGGTGTTCGCCCACATCGCCGGGCTGCTCGACACGGCCGCGGGCCACCTGGACAACGCCGGGGACAGCTTCTCGTTCCGGCTGAGCACGGGCTTCAACGGCTTCGACACGCCGGCGACGTTCCGCACGTTCAACCGCGCCGTCCGCGCGCGCGTGGCCGTGTACATGGGCCGCAACGAGGACGCGCTCACGGCGCTGAGCCAGTCCTTCATCACCGCCAACGTCCCGGCCGATGACGGCGCGAAGGCCGCGGCCCTCGCCTCGCTCAACGTCGGCGTCTACCACGTCTTCCGCGCGGCCTCCGGCGACGCGGACAACGGCCTGTTGTCCACCACCGTCTTCGCCCACCCGTCCATCGCGACGGACGCGGAGACCGCGGGCGCGGGTGGCCCGGTGGATGACCGCGTGACGCGCAAGACGGTCAAGCTCAACGCCCCCGTCAGCGCCGCGGACGGCAAGCTGACGACGGACCTGCGCTTCACGCTGTACACGTCCGCGGACGCGCCCGTGCCCATCATCCGCAACGAGGAGCTCATCCTCCTGCGCGCCGAGGCCAACATCGGCATGGGCCAGATTGGCGCCGCCGCGGATGACCTCAACTACATCCGCACCCGCTCCGGCCGCCTGCCGGCGCGCACGGACATCACCGCGGAGAACGCCGTGGACGAGCTGCTCAAGCAGAAGCGCTACTCGCTGATGTTCGAGGGCGGCCACCGGTGGATCGACATGCGCCGCTACGGGAAGCTGGACGAGCTGCCGCGCAACCTGGACCCCAACGTCCCGCCGCACGCGTTCTTCCCCATCCCCGTCGCCGAGGTCAACGGACGGCAGTAGCCGTCCTCCGGGGCTCCAGCGCCAACGCCTGGAGCCCCCGTCGTCACAGCCCCGGGTGCGCGCATCGTCGCTCGCCCGGGGCGTTTCATTTCAGCGAGGAGGCCTGCCCAGCCCCGCGCGCTCCGCGACGAGCGCTCCCAGCGCGGACCAGTCCAGGTCTCCATGTCCCTGGGCCACGCCGCCCAGGTACTGGTCCCTCACGAGGCTGGCCAGTGGCATGGGCACCTCCGCCGCGCGCGCAGCCTCCAGCACCAGCCCCACGTCCTTGAGCCCCAGCCGCAGGGCGAAGCCCGCCGGCGAGTACCGCTCCTCCGCGATGGCGCGGGCGTAGTTGGCGAAGATGGGCGAGCTTGCGAAGACGGACTGGAACACCTCCAGGAACTGTCGGGGCTCGACGCCGGACTTGCGCGTGAAGGCGAACGC
Source organism: Myxococcus sp. MH1 (assembly GCF_059738865.1). Taxonomy (NCBI): domain Bacteria; kingdom Pseudomonadati; phylum Myxococcota; class Myxococcia; order Myxococcales; family Myxococcaceae; genus Myxococcus; species Myxococcus sp. MH1. Next base: position 7,223,790 of record NZ_AP026947.1, read on the forward strand.
CTCCGCGAGCGCCTCCAGCATCGACGCGATGAGGAAGTTGCCCGACAGCTTCACCACGTTGGCCATGGACGCGTGCTCGCCCAGCACCGTGAGGCCCCGGCCCAGGGACTCCAGCAGCGGCTTGACGCGCTCCACGTCCACCTGCGCGCCCGCGGCCACCACCCACAGCTGCTTCGCCTCGGCGGCCTCGGGGCGGCCGAACACGGGCGCCGCCACGTAGCCCTGCCCCGCGCTGGCGTGCGCGTCCGTCAGGCGCTGGGAGAGCGCCACGGAGATGGTGCTCGAGGAGACGTGCACCGCGCCCTTGCCCAGCTCCTCGATGATGCCCTGGGCGCCCAAGGACACGGCCTCCGCCGCCACGTCGTCCGCGAGCATGCTGAACACCACGTCGGCGCCCCGGGCCGCGTCCGCGGGACTCGACGCCATGCGCGCGCCCTGCTTCACCAGGGGCTCGCCTCGCGCCGGTGAGCGGTTCCACACCGTCAGCGCATGCCCGGCGCCAAGCAGGCTCTTCGCCATGGGCAGCCCCATGTTGCCCAGTCCCACGAATCCCACCTTCATGTCGCGCTCCCGTCGGTTCGGTCCGCGGACTTCCTGCGCGCCCGGGCCCGGTGCCCGCCACCTCTTTCCGGGCGCGAGTCCAGGAGCCGACGCTCGGGCCTACTCCGGCCGGTCCTCGGAGACGTCCAGGTGTTCGAAAGCGCGGCCCAGCCAGAGCACGCCCAGCCCCACCTCCGTCAGCAGCACGGCCGCCGCCGCCAGCCCCGCCAGCGGCAGCGCCCAGAAGTCCAGCGAGCTCCAGGCCACGAAGGCCACCAGCGAGCCCACCAGCGCCGCGGGCACCAGCCCCAGCAGGGACACCACCAGCGAGCCCACCAGCGTCAGCAGGCGCTGGCCCAGGGCCTCGATGCCGCGCGCGCTGCCCACCCGGTCCGCCGGAACCCACGCGGGGAACAACACCACCGCGCCGTTCTGGACGAACAGCCCCGCCAGCGCCACCGAGGGCAACAGCGCCGCCAGCGCCAGTCCCCCGGGCCACCAGTACGTCATGAGCCAGTCGTCCTCGGCGCCCGGGCCACAGACGAGGCCCACCGCGAGCAGCCCCAGCTGCAGGCTGCTGACCACCAGCGCCGACGCCGCCAGCTCCGCGCCCACCACCTGCCAGCCCGCGAGCGGCAGCGCGCGCAAGAGGTCCAGCTTCGGCAGGTCCATGCGCAGGTCCATGCGGAACGCGCTCGGCCCCACCACCGTCATCATCACCGCCAGCAGCGTGGCCATGGGCCCCACCACGCGGCGCGTGTCGGTGAACACGTTCGACTCGCCCATCACCGACACGATGACGGCGGCGAGCAGCAGCGGCGCCATCACCGTCCACACCCCGCCCGCCATCCGCTTGCGGGTGATGAGGTTCTTCCAGATGAGCGCCACCTCGGGACGCCCCCGCGCCGACAGCCGGAAGGGCGCCTTTCGAGCCCCCAGCCCGCCCTTGCGCACGAGCGTCCCGGACAGGCGCTGGGACTGCTCACGCACGCGCGCCTCGGCCTGCGTCACCGCCGTCTCCTCGAAGGGCACCTCCGCCAATCGCACCCAGACGTAGTGCGCCACGGCCAGCACCACCACGGGCGGCAGCGCGCTCCAGAAGGCCGAGGTGTCGCGCGCCAGCGACGGCGCCACCAGGAGCCGGCCGGGCCACAGCACCGCGCTCAGCCCCGGCGAGGCCACCACCGCCTCCACCCAGTGGCGCAGCGCCCCCGGCGTCCCCACCGTCCTGGGGAACGGGTACGTCTCCAGCGTGGAGAACACCCCCATCACCACCGCGGCGAGCACCAGCCCCACGCCCACCCAGCGCTCCACCTGCCCCCGCCGTCCCCTCGCAGCCCAGCGCGTGCGCATGAAGGACGCCGCGATGCCGTGCAGGTACAGCGTGCCGAGCGACAGGAAGGCCCCGGCGAAGAAGAGCGCGGGCTCGGGGCTCACCACCCGGCCGACGAACAGCGTGGCGAACAGCGCGCCCACCGCCGCGCCCATCGCGCCTCGGGCGAGCTTGTAGTGCAACAGCGAGCGCCGGGTGACGGGCGCGGGGAACAGCTGCACCACCTCCGTCTCCGTGAAGGTCAGCGAGGGCCGGTCCGGCCCCAGCGCCCACGCGGAGAACAGCGTGACGAGCACCGAGCCCACCAGCGACAGCTCCGCGAACAGCCTCACGCCCGGAGGCACCGCGGCCACCGGTCCCGTGAAGTCCAGCCGGCGCAGGAAGAGCGAGTAGATGTAGAACAGGCCCACCGCCGCGCCCACGAGGTAGCGGGGCTTGCGCAGCCGCAGCACCTGGAGCCGCAGGCGGTTGCGCGTGGACGCAAGCCAGAGGAAGAGCACCGCGCCCGGGAAGCTCACGGCCTGGGCATCTCCGAGCCCGCGCCGCTGGTGATACGCACGAAGAGGTCCTCGAGCGACGCGCTGCCCGCGTCCGGTCCACTCAGCCGCGCGCGAATCTCCTCCAGGCTGCCGAGCGCCATGGCCCGCCCTCCTGCAATCACCAGCAGCCGGTGGCACAGCTCCTCCACCAGGGGCAACAGGTGCGAGGACAACACCAGCGCCGAGCCCTCCTCCGCGCGCCGACGCAGCGAGTCCTTCATGCGCCGGATGCCGATGGGGTCCAGGCCCGTGAGCGGCTCGTCGAGCAGGATGAGCCGGGGCGAGTGCAGGAAGCCGCAGGCGATGGACAGCTTCTGCTTCATGCCGCGCGACAGCTCGCCGGGCAGCGCCTTCTCCTTGCCCGTCAGCTCCATCTCCTCCAGGAGCGCGCGGCCCCGCGCCTCCCAGTCCTCCACGCCGTAGAGCCGCGCCGTGAAGTTCAGGTGCTCCCACACCGTGAGGTAGTCGAAGAAGCGCGGCTCGTCGGGCAGGAAGGCCAGCTCGCGCTTGGCCTCCACCGCGTCCTTGCCCAAATCATACCCCGCCACGATGACCTTGCCCGCCGAGGGCGGGAGGATGCCGGCGAGGCAGCGCAGCGTGGACGTCTTGCCCGCGCCGTTGGGGCCCACCAGGCCCAGCACCTCGCCGGGCGCCACGTTGAAGTGCAGGCCCTGCACCGCCGTCACCGCGCCGTAGCGCTTCTCCAGGCCCGCCACCCGCAGGACGAAGTCCATTCGCACGCCCCTCGCCTCAGGCCAGCTTCAGCAGGTCCCTGACGGTGTCCATCACCACCTTGGCCTGCACGGGCTTCACCAGGTACGCACTGGCGCCCAGCGCCAGCGCCCGCTCCCGGTCCGCCGCCGCGCCTTCCGTCGTGATGACGACGATGGGCACGCCGCGATGGTCCGTGGCCTGACGGATGTGGTGGATGAGCTTCAGCCCGTCCATCAACGGCATGTTGATGTCCGTGAGCACCAGATCGAAGCGGCCCTGGGTCAGCTTCTTGAGCCCCTCGGCGCCGTCCTGCGCCTCGGTGCAGACCATCCCGCTGATGCGCTGCAACGCGTACATGATGCTGCGTCGCATCGCCTGCGAGTCGTCGACGACGAGGGCTCGAATCTGCTGCGTCATGGCCCGCGCACACTAACACCCGACCCCGTCGCCCCGCCCGGCCATCTCACCGTCGACGACGGGCCAGCGAGGCGAGCGCGGGTCCGATTTCCCCCAGTCGCAGCACCCGCTTCACCGCCCCGGCCGCCACCGCCTCGCCCGGCATGCCGTACACCACCGCGGTCTCCTCCGACTCCGCCCAGACCTCGCCCCCCGCGCGCTGCACCTCGCGCGCCCCCAGCGCCCCGTCCGCCCCCATGCCCGTCAGCACCACCGCGAGCGCGCGCGGGCCCAGCACCTGCGCCACGCTGGTGAAGAGCCGGTCCACGCTCGGCGCGTACTTGTCCACGGGCGTCGGCGGGGGCGTGTGCAGCTCCAGCCGCGTCCCCCGGTCCACCACCACCAGGTGCCGGCCTCCGGGCGCGATGTACACGTGCCCGGGCTGCACCACGTCCCCCTCGCTCGCCTCCGTCACGGAGAAGGGGCCAATCCTGTCCAGCCGGTCCGCGAAGGCCCGGGTGAACTGCGCGGGCATGTGCTGGCTCACCAGCACGCACGGCGTCGGCTCCGCGGCCAGCCCCTCCAGCACACGCTGCACCGCGGGAGGTCCTCCCGTGGACGCGCCGATGGCCACCACCAGGGGCAGCTCGCCCGCCACCGCCAGCGCTCTCGCCCCGGGCGACACGTGGCGCTGTCCCGGCCGCACGTGCAGGGCGGCGCGCACCTTGTCGAGCAGCTCCACGCGCAGCCCCTCCAGCTCCTCGGGCGTGCCGCGCGCGGGCTTGGCGATGAAGTCGAAGGCGCCCAGCTCCAGCGCCTTGAAGACATCCGAGCGGTGCGCGTAGCTGGAGATGACGATGACGGGCGTGGGCGCCGTGCGCATGAGCAGCCGCAGGAACGTGTAGCCGCCCAGCTTCGGCATCTCCAGGTCCAACGTCACCACGTCCGGCTTGAGCTCCAGGACCTTCTTGAGGCCCTCCTCGCCGTCGGCCGCGCGGTCCAGCACGCGCACGTCCGGCGAGGACTCCAGCAGCGTGGTGAGCGTGTGCCGGTTGTGCGCGGAGTCGTCGATGACGAGCACCGAGACCGTGCCCCGCTCGCTCATCGGACCTCACCGCCCGCGAGCCCCGGCAGCTCGGGCCTGCGGTACACCAGGTCTCCGCGCAGGTGCACCAGCTCGAAGTCCGCGCCCAGGTTGAGCAGGTTCTCCGAGTGCCCCAGGAGCAGGTACCCCCCGGGCACCAGCCTGTCGCGCAGGATTCGCAGCACCTTCCTGCGCGCGGACTGGTCGAAGTAGATCATCACGTTGCGGCAGAACACCGCGTCCATCTTCATCACCAGCTGGCTGCCGGCCTCGTCCAGCAGGTTGTGATGGCCGAAGGACACCATGGCGCGGACATCGTCGCGCACGCGCACCTTGGTGTTGCCCGCGGGGACGAAGAAGCGCTCCAGCAGGTCCGCGGACGTGGCGCGCAGCGCGGACGGGCCGTACTCCGCGCGCCGCGCCATCGTCAGCACGCGCCGGGAGATGTCGGAGCCGTACACCTCCACGTCCCAGCCCTCGAAGCGGGGCTCGTCCTTGAGGAGCATCGCCAGCGTGTACGCCTCCTCACCGGAGGAGCACCCCGCGGACCACAGGCGCAGCCGCTTCGTGCGCGCGTTGCGCTTCTCGAGCACGGGCAGCAGCTCCTCCCGGAAGGCCTTGAGCTGCGAGGGCTCGCGGAAGAAGTACGTCTCGTGCGTGGTGAGCGACTCGACGGCGGCCTCCAGCTCCGCGTGCCGGTTGGCGTCGTAGCGCAGGTAGCGGTGGTAGGCGCTGAAGTCCGGGACGCCCAGCGTCTCCAGGCGCGGCCACAGCCGCCGCTCCATCACGAACTTCATGTCCTCGTGCACGAGGATGCCGCAGTGCGAGTACACGTGGTCGCGCAGGAGCCGGAACTCCTCCGCGGTCATCTCCGGCCGACTGTCGTCGAAGCGAGCCACCCCGAGTCCCCCCGCTCAGCGCCGCGACAAGCGCTCCACCGCGTCCGCCAGTGCCTGTCGAGCCAGCGCGTCCGGCTCCGTCTCCAGCACCCGACGGGCCGGCTCCAGACACTCCGGCCCTCCCGAGTCTCCCAGCACTCGCGCCGCCGCCGCGCGCACATCCCAGTGGGGATGCTCCAGCAAGGATACCGCCAGAGTCACGCCCTCCCGCGACACCGCACCCGCGGACAACACCGCCTTCACCACCTCCTCGTCGGAATGCCCAGACGCCTCCCGCAGCACCTTCGCCTCCACCCGGCCCAGCCTCGACAGCGCCCGCACCGCGGCCACCGCCAACGCGCCGTCCGGATGACGCACCAGTCGCTCCAGCTCCGGCGCGCGGTCCACCGCGCCGCTCTCCCCCACCGCCTCCACCGCGGCCCGCCTCACGGAGGCGTCCTCGTCCTGGAGCGCGGAGCGCAGCAGCGCGCCCGCCTCCGCGCCTCCCAACCGTCCCATGGCGCGCGCTCCCGCCGCCCGCACGGGAGAGGCCTCGTCCGCGAGCGCCGCGCGCGCCAGCTCCCGACCGACGCCGCCGTCCACCTCTCCGGCCACCTCCACCGCCGCGGCTCGCCAGCGCGGGTCGACATCGCGCGCGAGCGCACGCAGCGACGGCAGCGCGGGCGCGCCTCCCACGCGGCCCAGCGCCGTCACCGCCACGGGGGTGGCCCGACGCGCCACCGCCTCCTCCAGCGCCGACAGCACCGCCGCCCGGCAGCTCCCCGCGAGCGCGCCCAGGGCCCGCGTCGCCGCGCCCGCCGTCACCGGGTCCCGCAGCAGATCCACCAGCGGGCTGGCCGCCTCCGGTGAGCGGGTCCGCCCCAACGCCCGCACCACCACCCCGCGCAGGTCATCCTCCGCCCACTCCAGCAGCGCGCACAGCGGCGTGACGGAGCCGGGGTCCACCAGGTCCACCAGCGCCTCGGCCGCCGCGGCCCTCGCCGGCGCGGACAGGTCCGCCATCGCCGCGAGCAGGAGCCGGCCACCTTCGGAGCCCAGCCGCCCCAGCGTGCCCAGCACATCCCGCAGCAGCCGGTCCTCGCGGGCGACCTCCGCCACCCGCACCGCGAGCGAGGCCTCGCCCAGCGCCGCCACCGCGAGCAGCGCGCCCGAGCGCACCGCCACGTCCTCCGCCTCCATCGCCTGCTCCAGCCGCGACACCGCGTCCGGCAGGCGCCGGAGCGCCGCGACGATGACGGCCTCCAGCTCACAGCGACGCGACGCCTCCACCAGCGAGGCCTGCGTGCCCAGCGCCGCCAGGGCTGCCTCGCGAATCGAGCGCGCGTCCGACGACAGGCCCTGACACAGCCGCTCCGTGGCGGCCACCTGGGGGATGAGCCCCAGCACGCGGAAGGCGCTGCGTCGCAGCTTCGCGTCGTCCAGCAGCGCCACCACCACGGGCAGGGGCGGAGGGCGACGCAGGAGCGCCAGGCCCTCCAGCGAGGACAGGCGCAGCAGCGGCTCCGCGTCACCGAGCAGCCGCGACAACGCGCGCGCCGCGTGCTCCCCGCCCACGCGCCCCAGCGCTTCCGACACCGCCACGCGCACGTTCAGGTCCGGGTCCTCCAGGGCCTGGACGAGCGGCAGCTCCGCGGTGCCGAGCCCCAGTTGCCCGAGGATGTCCGCGGCGAACTTGCGCTGGTCCGGGTCCACGTGGCCCAAGAGCTTCACCAGCGGCGCGAGCGCGGCCGGGCCCAGGCCGGAGAGGGCCTCCGCCGCGGCGTTGCGCGCGCCCGTCTCCCCGCGCTCGCCCAGCACGGCGACGAGCCGGGAGGCCACCTGCTCGGGGGGCGTCAGCCGCTGCAGGCCCGTCGCCGCCGCGTGCCGCACGCGCCAGCTCTCGTCGTGCAGGCCGGTGACGAGCACGTCGAGGATGCCCTCTGCTCGCGGGTCCAGCTCCTGGAGCGCGCGGTAGCGCTCCTCCTCCGCGGGGAAGACGGGCAGGTGGCTCATTCGAAGACCCGGTCGGACCCTTCCTGCGCGTAGAACCAGAGGGCGTAGATGCCCAGGCACGTGCCCAGCGGGAAGTTCGCCAGGTTCAGGATTCCCAGCACCAGCGCCAGCACCCGCGACCACGCGCGCCGCTTCAACAAGCCGATGCCCGTGAAGAGCCCCGGCAGGCAGTACACCAGGACACAGACGCTCACGCCGCCGCCGAACCACCAGAAGTCGGCGCGGTCCTTGGCCGAAGCGGAGTCGCTGATGATGCCCAGCCCCATGACCGTGAAGAAGAGCATCGCGCCGACGCCCACCAGCACCGTCAAGCCGTTCACCACCAGGAAGCTGATGCCGAGGATGCGGCGGTGGTTGTCCAAGTCACTGCGAGGCATGGCCCTTCCCTTCACGTGTCATCGCGCCGGACGAACCGCCTCGCGCTCCAGCTCCGCGCGCAACAGCGCCTTCAAGTCCAGCAACAGTCGCAACCGGTCCGGTGGACCGCACACCCCCACGACGAAGGGCGAGCGCCCCGCCACCGTCAACGCGGGCGCGGGCTTGATATCACCCCGACGCGCGCGCAGCACCTCCGCCACGCGCTCCACCTTCACCGCCACCCGCCGCGCGCCCAGCCTGCAGACCAAGAGGCGCGCCTTGCGCGACTCCACCGAGGGCTGCCCCTGCAATCTCTTGCGCAGGTCCACCACCGGCAGGATGACGCCGCGCAGGTGCAGCACGCCTTCGACGAACGACGGCGCGTGGGGGATGGGTGTCACGCGCTGGAGCGGGAGCACCTCCTCCACGCGCTGGATGTCGAGCGCGTATTCGTCCTCGCCGACGAAGAAGGCGCACAGCTGCACTGGCGAGTCCGGGTGTCCCGCGGGCGCCTCGGGCACACCGGAAGGATGATGCGCCAGCAGGTTGACGGAGTCCTTCATGACGCCAGCGCCTGTTCGGGGTCCAGGAGGATGAACAGCGAGGGTCCGCGTCGGCCGATGGCCACCACGCAGTCACGGTCCCCTATTCGGAGGCTCGGCGGTGGCGGCTCCAACATGGAGGGCTTGAGCTTCACCACGCCGCTGACGCTGTCCACCCACACACCCGCGGGCCCCGTCTGCGTGCGCAGCACGAGGATGCGTGCGTCTCGCGGCGGCACGGGCGCCTCGGGGCCGGCGACCAGCGGCGCGCGTTCCGCGAGGCCCAGGCGCACCTTGATGTCGTACGCGGGCAGCAGCTCGCCGCGCAGGTTCAGCACGCCCAGCAGCTGGGGCTCGGCCCTGGGAATCTCCGTCAGCGGCGGCACCTTGGCGATCTCGCGCACCGCGCGGATGGGCACCGCGTAGCACTCTCCCTCCAGGCGGAAGGCGAGGTACTCCTCGGGGACCTCCTCGGGCGTGACGGAGGCCACGCCGTCGCTGCCGGCGGCGAAGTCCTGCAGCCCGCTGACGTCCTCGTCCGGACGGAAGAAGAAGTCGTCGAGCAGTTCGGCGAACCGGGACACGGCTCGCGAGGATAGCAGCCGGCCGCGCCGGACGTCAGGCCCGCCTTCGCTCCAGGGCCAGCCCGTCTTCCAGCAGCGCGCCGACATCCAGCACCAGCACGGGAGTCCGGTTTCCCAGGTCCGTGGCGCCGGAGATGCCCCGGACCGATTGCAGCCGGCCGCCCAGGGGCTTGGTGACGATGTCCTGCTGCCCGTGCAGCTCGTCCACGGCGATGCCCAGCCGCTCCTGGGCAAGCCCCACCACCACCACGAAGTAGCGGCTCACCGGCCGCTCTGGCAGACCGAACAGGCGCGACAGGCGCACGAAGGGGAGCGTCTGTCCGCGCAGGTCCAGCACCTCGCGCCGCTCCACGGTGCGAATCTCGCGGGGCTGCACGGAGAGGATTTCGAGCACGCTGTTGAGGGGAACCGCGTACGTGCGCGCGCTCACGCCCACGACCAGCGCGCGGATGATGGCCAGCGTGACGGGCAGCGTCAGGTGGAAGGCGGTGCCCTTCCCGCGCTCGCTCCACACGTCGATGATGCCGGAGAGGTTGCCCAGGTTGTTCTTCACCACGTCCAGGCCCACGCCTCGGCCGGACAGCTCGGACACGCTGCGCGCGGTGGAGAAGCCCGGCAGGAAGATGAGGTTGAGCAGCTCGCGGCGGCCCATCTCCTCGGCCTGCGCGAAGGTGATGAGGCCCCGCGTCAGCGCCACCTCGCGCACGCGCAGCTCGTCGATGCCCGCGCCGTCGTCGCTCACCTCGATGACGACGTGGTTGCCCTTCTGCACGGCGCGCAGCGCCACCACCGCGCGGCGGGACTTGCCCGCGGCCAGTCGCGCGTCCGGTGACTCGACGCCGTGGTCGATGGCGTTGCGGATGAGGTGCATGAGCGGGTCGCTCAGCTCCTCGACGATGAGCTTGTCGAGCTCCACCTCGCCGCCGCCGATGACGAAGTCGATCTCCTTGCCCGCCTCGCGGGTGATGCGACGCACCAGCCGGGCCAGCTTGTCGAACACCTGGCCCACGGGGACCATGCGTGCCTCGAGCAGGCCCTCCTGGAGGGCCTCCAGCTTGCGCTCCAGGCCCCGCGTCTCGCGCGCCAGCTCCTGACCGAACAGCTTCGACAGGGGCACCACGCCGTCCTGCCGCGCGGACTCGGCGAGCCGCTGGAGGTTCGCCTTGATGAGCAGCAGCTCGCCCACCATGTTGATGAGGCCATCCAGCTTGCCGATGTCGACGCGCACCGTCTGCGTCAACGAGCGCAGCGACGGCTCCGGCGTGGTGGAGGCCACGGTCGTCGGAGGTGCAGAGGTCGGGGCTTCGGCGGAGGTCGTCACTGCGCGCACGGGAGCGCGGCCTCCGGGGCCCTGGAGGTACGTGACGAGCGACGGCCCGGTGGTGCCCGAAGCGCCCTGGGGCAACGGTCCGCCGCCCGGACCCGTCGACGGGGAGGAGCGCAGCCCCGAGGGGAATGCGCCCGAGCTTGCGACGGTCGCGCTCCATGCGGCGGAGGGGGCCCCGGGGCCGCGCGCCCCAGCCGCGAGTCCCGAGTCCGCGGGAGGAACGACGCCAGGGGGAATCGCGCCCGTGGGGTGCACCGACGAGGGATTCACGCCTCCAGCACCCTGCCCCATCGGATATGAGCCCGCCAGGTACGTGGCGGGGACGCCATCAGCGCCCTGCGCGCCCGCGTTCTCATGCCCGGCGTCACCTTGCACCGCCCCAGGCCCTTGCTCCGTGAGCGGCAGCGACGGCTGTCGCCCTTCCGCCGCCCCCTTCGCGCCGCGCTTCTTCCCACCGCGCTTCGGCGCGGGCGTCGCCACCCCGGGACTCTCGGGGCGCGTGCCCGGCGGCTCCACGACGATGGCGGGCGGCTCGACCACCCGGGCCAGCACCTCGGCCGAGTGGGCCGTCGCGGGCACTCCCACGGGCCGCACATTGAGGGGAGCCAGCTCCGCGGGCGTCCCACTCAACCCGGACTCCAGCTCCGTCACCGACACGTGCGTGCCGAAGATGAGGTCGAACGCGATGCCATGCGCCCCACCCGGCCGCGCGGACGGCAGCGTGCTGATGACCTCGCCCAGCGGCTTGAGCCGCGTGTTCAGGTCCGCCAGCCCCTTGTCGAAGTCAGACAGGTCGAACGCCGCGCGCACGCGCCACAGCGCCACGCCCCGCCGCATGTTCTCCCGGAGCCGATGCTCCTCGTACTCCGTGAAGACCGAGCGCACCTGCGCTTCCAGTTCCAGCCGCTCCAGCGGGTCCTCGTCCCGAGCGACGGGCACCTCGCCCAGGCGGATCAACCGCTCCGCCATGCCCTCCACGCGCCGGCTCAGCCCCTCCGTCTCCAACCCCCGCGCCGTCTCCGCCAGCAGCGACTGGAACGCATCCAGCGCTTCAATCAGCGTGTCGAGCACCGCGTCGTCCAACAGCAGCCTGCCCAGCCGCAGCCGGTCGAGCAGGTCCTCCGTCCCGTGCGCCAGCCGGGAGATGCGCTCCTGCCCGAACAGCCCCGCCAGGCCCTTGAGCGAGTGCGCCGCGCGGAAGATGCCGTTGACCCGCTCCGGGTCCGCCTCCTGGCCGCGCCGCTCGTCCAGCACCAGCAAGTCCTTGCCGAGCGCCTCGAGAATCTCGGTCGCCTCGGCCACGAACTCGGCCAGGGCCTTGCTCGGGGGACTCACGGCAGCTTCAGGTACCGGCGCAAGAGCCCCTCGAGGCTGCCGGGCTGGAACGGCTTGACCAGGTACTCCGCCGCCCCCAACGCCATGCCCCGCTCGCGGTCCTGCTCCCGCCCCTCCGTGGTGATGATGAAGAGCGGCACGTCGCGGTAGTTGGGGTTCTTCTTGACGAAGTTGATGAGCTCCAGCCCGTTGATGTCGGGCATGTTGATGTCGGTGATGATGAGGTCGAAGCGGTGACGCGGCAGCAGCTTCAGCGCCTCGAAGCCGCTGGAGGTGACGACGGCCTCGATGCCCTCCACCGCCTCCACCGTCGACGCGATGTATTCGCGCGACGCCTTGGAGTCCTCGACAATCAACACCTTGACACGCATGCGTGCACGCCCCGGACGGTCCCCCGATGCTAACAGAAGGCCTGCCCGGTCGCCGAGCTTCAGCCCTTCCTGCCTGGTAGGAGTCGGACGAGCGCCTTGTCCGTCAGGAGGGCCACCCGTCCGCCCTTGAACGCCGGCAAGAAGCCCTTCTGGAAGGCCTCTGCCCGCGCCGCGTCATCCAACGAACCGCCGCCGGGGATTTCCAGCGCCACCGACGCCACCTTGGCCCGGCTGAGCACCTTGCCCGCCTCGGCCAGCGCCTCGTGGAGCCTTTCGGCGTCCAGCGCCTTCCGGGCCCCCAGGCCCACGACGAAGATGCGCGGCACCTCCAGCTTCCCGTCCGCGGGCAACAGGAGCCAGTCGTCTTTCACGCCGGAGAAGAAGCCACCCTTGAGCACCCGCGACAACGCACCGCACAGGCGCCAGTCCACGTAGCCCGCGGTGGCCGGCAACGGGCGATCATCCTCGGCCACGAACAGGCACAGGGCGTCCACGCCGGTCAGCGAGTCCAGCCCCTCCATCCCGATGTCGTGCGTCGTCGTCTGGCTCACCGCGGTTGCTCCTCGGCTCGGGACTTCAGTCCTTCTTGAGCGCCACCGCCACCCGGTCCAACAGGCCGTTGACGAACGCGCTGGACTCCTCCGTCCCGAAGTTCTTCCCCAGCTCCACCGCCTCGTTGATGGTGACCTTGCGGGGGATGTCCGGACGGTACTTCAGCTCGAAGATGCCCACGCGCAGCACGTTGCGGTCGATGCGGGACATGCGGTCCAACCGCCAGTTGTGGCTGTGCGACTCGATGAGCCGGTCGATCTCCGCGCGGTGGCCCTGCACGCCGTCCACCAGCTCGCGGGCGAACTTCACCGCGTCCGGATCGCGCTTCTGCTCCTCGGCCTCGGCGGAGGCCGTCCACGCCGACTCCAGCGCCTCGTACACCGACGTCCCCGGCGCCATCTCCAGCTGGTAGAGCGCCTGCAACGCCCGCTCACGTCCCGTTCTGCGCGCGCCCATGGACTACCCCTTCCTCGCGTCGAGCGCGGGGATGCGCGCGTACAGGTTCACCATCTCGATGCAGGCCAGCGTGGCCTCGGCGCCCTTGTTGCCCGCCTTCACGCCCGCCCGGTCGATGGCCTGCTCCACCGTGTCGGTGGTGAGCACGCCGAACGTCACGGACGTCGCGGGGTTGGCCGCCGCCGCGTTGAAGGCCACCGCGCCGATGCCCTTGGCGCACTCGCCGGCCACGTAGTCGAAGTGGGGCGTGCCGCCGCGGATGACGGCGCCCAGGGCGATGACGCCCACGTACTGACGCGACTCCGTCACGCGGCGCACCAGCCCGGGCAGCTCGTACGTGCCGGGGCAGCGGTACACGTCCACGTCCGCGTCGGCCACGCCGTGGCGCACCAGCGTGTCCACGGCGCCCTTGGCCAGCTCCTCGGTGATGAAGCCATTGAAGCGGGCAACGCAGATGGCGAAGCGGCCCTTGGGGGGGAGGAAGTCACCTTCGATGTAGCGAGGCATGCGGGGCTTCCTACACCACCCGCGCCCCCGCCGTCGCCTGCTACGGCGTGCCGAAGCCCGCCGCCCGGACGGCCGCCTCCGTCACCCCACCCGGGGAAGCGCCCACCTGCCCGCGCTGGAGCGAGAACAGCCGGGCCACGTACTTCCCAATCGGGTCCGCCTCCAGGTTGACCCGGGCCCCCACCGCCTTGGCCCGCAGGGTGGTGCGCTCCTGCGTCTCCGGAATCAGCTGCACCCCGAAGCGGTCCGCGCCCACGCTGTTGACCGTCAGACTGATGCCGTCGATGGCCACCGAGCCCTTCTCGATGAAGTACGGCGCCAGGGACTCGGGCAGGCCGAACACCATCACCCACGAGCCGCCTTCCGGGTAGGTCTCCAGCACCGAGCTGACCTGGTCCACGTGCCCGGAGACCAGGTGCCCGCCCAGCCGGTCCCCCAGCGCCAGCGCCCGCTCCAGGTTGACCCGGTCCCCGGGCCGCACCCCGTCCAGCGTGGTGCGCCTGAGCGACTCCGGCGCCACCTGCACCCGGAAGGTGTCCCCGGACCGCTCCACCACCGTGAGGCACGCGCCATCCACGGCGATCGACTCGCCCAGCGCGAAGCCCGAGGCCCCCAGCGCCGTGTGAATCCACAAGTCCGTCATCCCACCCGGGATGACGCGCTCCACCCTGCCGATGTCCTGAATGAGCCCGGTGAACATGATGCCCAGGCTTATAACGAACGGCCCCCCGGGTCGCCCTCGTCCGGCGCGCCGATGTGTCCGTCATTCACCGACACCATGCGCCCCGCTCATGGGCGCCGAAAGTGCCTAGAGCAGCGCCTGGAGCAGGATGTCCGGGCCGTGCTGCTCGAAGGTGAGGTCCTTCACCGCGAGCGCCTGGGCCATCTCCTTCACGCCCAGGTCCCCGGCCCACGACATGCCCTCGCGACCGAGCAGCTTGGGCGCCAGGAACAGCGCGAGCTCGTCCGCCAGCTTCTCGCGCAGGAAGGAGCCGTACATCTCCGCGCCGCCCTCCACGAGCACGTGGTTGTGGCCGGAGCGGGCCAGCTTGCGCAGGAGCGCCTTCAGGTCCACCCGGTCCGCCTTGGGGCGCACCTGCCACACCTCCACGCCCTGGGCGAGGAAGCGCCGGGCCTTGCGGCCCTCGGGGTCCTCCAGCGTGGCGATGATGGTGCGCGCGGAGCTCTTCTGGTTGAAGACGGTGTAGCGCGGCGACAGGCGCAGCCGGCTGTCCACCACCACGCGCAGCGCGTCCTTGCCCCCGCCGCCGGGCAGCCGCGTGGTGAGCTTGGGGTCGTCGTGGCGCACGGTGTTGGCGCCCACCAGGATGACGTCCACGGAGTCGCGCAGCCGGTGGACCCACTCGCGCGCCTTCTCCCCCGTCACCCAGCGCGAGTCCCCCGTGGCCGTGGCCAGCTTGCCGTCCAGCGTGGCCGCGGCCTTGAGCGTCACCCAGGGCATGCCCGTGCGGATGAGCTTGAAGAAGGGCCGGTTGAGCTTGTCGGCCTCCGCCTGGAGCACGCCGGTGACGACCTTCACGCCCGCGCGGCGCATGCGCGCCACGCCCTTGCCGCTCACCTTGGGGTTGGGGTCCGCCGAGCCGCAGAAGACGCGGCGCACGCCCGCCTCGATGATGGCCAGGCTGCACGGCGGCGTGCGGCCGTAGTGGTCGCACGGCTCCAGCGTGGAGTAGAGGTCCGCGCCCCGCGCCTTGGCGCCCGCGGCCTCCAGCGCCACCACCTCCGCGTGCGCGGTGCCCGCCTTCTTGTGGTAGCCGCGGGCGATGATGCGGCCGCCCTTCACCAGCACCGCGCCCACGACGGGGTTGGGGCTGGTGCGGCCCAGGCCCTTGGCGGCCTCCTCCAGGGCGATGCGCATGAAGAACTCGGCCACCGCGCGGTCGAAGTCCGCTGCCCGCTTCGCCCGGGGCGCCCTCGTGGCTTCGAGCTTTGCCCGCGTGAGCAGCCTCATCCGTTCTCCTTCAACTGCCCCGGCCCGGGAGGAGCGGCGGCTTCGCCTTGCGCTCGCGCTCCTGGTCCTCGAGCAGGTCCTTCAGCTCGTGCATGAACTCGGAGATGTCGCGGAAGCTGCGGTACACGGAGGCGAAGCGCACATAGGCCACCTCGTCCATCTGCTGCAGCCGGCGCATGACCTCCTCGCCGATGACGGACGAGTTGATCTCCTTCTCGCCCATGCCCTGCAAGAGCCGCTCGATGGCCACCACCGTCTCCTCCAGCTTGTCGGCGGAGACGGGGCGCTTCTCGCAGGCCTTCTTCAGGCCGCTGACGATCTTCTCGCGGTCGAACGCCTCCCGCCGGCCGTCCTTCTTCACGATGAGCGGGTAGAGCTCCTCCACCCGCTCGTACGTCGTGAAGCGGCGCTTGCAGGCCAGACACTCGCGGCGCCGCCGGATGACGGAGCCCTCGTGTGACTCTCTCGAGTCGATGACCTTGTTTTCGGCATCCTGGCAGAACGGGCAACGCATGGAGGCGGGAGAGAAGCTCCTGTCGGCGAACGAGCGGCGAGCTACTTCAGACGCGAGGCGTACAGCGGGAAGCTCTGGGCCAGCTCCTTCACCTGCCCGCGGATGCGCGCGAGCCCAGCGTCGTCCTGGGCCGCGTCCAGCGCGGCGCCGATGAGCTTGCCCACCGTGGCCATCTGGGCCTCGCGCATGCCGCGCGTGGTGATGGCGGGCGTGCCCACCCGGACACCGGAGGTCACCATCGGCTTCTCCGGGTCGAACGGAATCATGTTCTTGTTCACCGTGATGCCCGCCTTGTCGAGCACCGCCTCGGCCACCTTGCCCGTCAGCTTCTTGGGCCGCAGGTCCACCAGCATCAGGTGGTTGTCGGTGCCGCCGGACGTCAGCCGCAGGCCCGCGGACAGGAGCGCCTCCGCCAGAGCGCTCGCGTTGGCGACGATCTGCTTCTGGTACGCCTTGTACTCCGGCGTCAGCGCCTCGCGCAGGGCCACGGCCTTGCCGGCGATGACGTGCATCAGCGGGCCGCCCTGGATGCCGGGGAAGATCTGGCTGTTGATGGACTTCGCGTACGGCTCCTTGCCCATCACCAGGCCGCCGCGCGGACCGCGCAGCGTCTTGTGCGTGGTGGTGGTGACGATGTCCGCGAAGGGCACCGGCGAGGGGTGCACGCCCGCGGCGACCAGGCCCGCGATGTGCGCCATGTCCACCATCATGGAGGCGCCCGCCTCGTCGGCGATCTCCCGGAACTTCGCGAAGTCGAGCGTGCGCGGGTAGGCGCTGGCGCCCACGACGATGACCTTCGGCTTGTGCTCCAGGGCCAGCTGGCGCACCTGGGCGAAGTCGATGGTCTCCGTGTCGCGCGTCAGGCCGTAGTGGACGACCTTGTAGAGCTTGCCGGAGAAGTTGAACGTGGCGCCGTGGGTGAGGTGGCCGCCGGAGTTCAGGTCCAGGGACAGCAGGGTGTCACCGGGCTTCATCAGCGCCATGTACGCGCCCATGTTCGCCTGGCTGCCCGAGTGCGCCTGCACGTTGACGAAGTCCGCGCCGAACAGCTGCTTCGCGCGGTCGATGGCGAGGTTCTCCACCACGTCCACCACCTCGCAGCCGCCGTAGTAGCGCTTGCCGGGGTAGCCCTCCGCGTACTTGTTGGTGAGCACCGAGCCCACCGCCTCCATCACCGCGGGGCTGACGAAGTTCTCCGAGGCGATCAGCTCCAGGCCTTGCTCCTGGCGCTCGGTCTCATGACGCACGGCCTGGGCAATCTCGGGGTCCACCTCGGCCAGAGTGCGGGTGTTCTCCATGGCTGATCTCCTCACGACGACGGGTACTGCGAAGGCCGCTAGCCCTGGGACTCGGCCTCGCGAATCTTCTGCACGCGGCGCTCGTGGCGACCGCCCTCGAACGCCGTGCCGAGGAACGCCTCCAGGATGGCCCGGCCCACGCCGGCCCCCACCACGCGCTGGCCCAGGCACAGCACGTTGGCGTCATTGTGGGCCCGCGCCATCCGGGCCTCGAACTCCGTGGTGCACAGGGCCGCTCGCACGCCCTTGTGCTTGTTGGCGACGATGCTCATGCCGATGCCGGTGCCACACACCAGCACGCCCAGCGTGGCCTCGCCGGACGTCACCGCCTTCGCCACGCGCGCGGCGAAGTCCGGGTAGTCCACCGAGTCCCGGGCGAAGGGCCCCACGTCCTCGTGGGCCACCTTCCGCTCCTGGAGCGCCGCCACCAACTCCTGGCGGAGCTCCAGGCCCGCGTGGTCCGAAGCGAGAATGACTTTCACGCGGGGTCTCCTCGCTTCCCGTTACTGGAAGCGCTTGAACAGCAGCACCGCGTTGGTGCCGCCGAAGCCGAACGAGTTGCTCATCACCGCGTCCACCCGGAGCTCGCGCGCCTGGTTGGGCACGTAGTCCAGGTCGCACTCGGGGTCGGGCGTCGTCTGGTTGATGGTGGGGGGCAGGATGTTGCGCGACAAGGCCAGCGCGCTCACCACGCCCTCGTAGCCGCCCGCCGCACCGAGCATGTGGCCCGTCATGGACTTGGTCGACGACACCGCCACCTTGCGGGCGTGGTCGCCGAACACCGCCTTGATGGCCTTGGTCTCGTTCGCGTCGTTGAAGGGCGTGGAGGTGCCGTGCGCGTTGATGTAGCCCACGTCCTCCGGGTTCATCCCCGCCGACTGGAGCGCCAGCCGCATGCAGCGCGCCGCGCCCTCGCCTTCCGGCGCCGGCTGCGTCACGTGGTACGCGTCCGAGTTGGCGCCGTAGCCCACCAGCTCCGCGAGGATCTTCGCGCCGCGCTTCTTCGCGGCCTCCATCTCCTCGAGCACCAGCATGCCCGCGCCCTCGCCCATGACGAACCCGTCCCGGTCCTTGTCGAACGGACGGCTGGCCGCCGCCGGGTCGTCATTGCGCGTGGACAGCGCCTTCATCACCGAGAAGCCACCCAGCCCCAGCGGGGTGATGGCCGCCTCGGCGCCGCCGGCGATGGCCGCGTCCGTCTCGCCCAGCTTGATGGACTTCCAGGCCTCGCCGATGGCGTGGGCGCTGGTGGCGCAGGCGGACACCGGAGCCCAGTTGGGCCCCTTGCAGTTGTAGCGCATGGAGATGAGCCCAGGCGCCATGTTGACGATCATCTGGATGATGAAGAAGGGCGACAGCCGGTCGAACCCCTTCTCCAGGCCCTTGCGGTGCTGCTCCTCCAAGGAGGAGATGCCGCCGATGCCCGAGCCCACGATGACG
This sequence comes from Myxococcus sp. MH1, assembly GCF_059738865.1. Taxonomy (NCBI): domain Bacteria; kingdom Pseudomonadati; phylum Myxococcota; class Myxococcia; order Myxococcales; family Myxococcaceae; genus Myxococcus; species Myxococcus sp. MH1. Next base: position 7,242,542 of record NZ_AP026947.1, read on the forward strand.
CCCACGCGCTCCGGCACATAGCCGTGCGGCGCGTCCGGGCCCACCGGCAGCCCAGACTCCTCCACAGCCATCGCCGCCGCGGCCATGGCGTACTGCGCGTAGAGGTCCATGCGGCGCACTTCGCGCTTGTCGATGAACTTCTCCGGCTCGAAGTCCCGGACCTCGCCGGCGATTCGCGTGTCGATCTTCTTGGGGTCGAAGCGGGTGACGAGGGAAATGCCTGAAGTGCCAGCAAGCAGCGCCTGCCAGTTCTTCTCGGTTCCTGTGCCCAGTGCCGAGATGAGCCCGGTACCGGTGATGACGACTCGACGGTGTGACACGGTCCTCTCCGGTGGCGCCTGAGACGCCGGGGACGCCGCGCTTCAACGCGGCGTCACCCCGCCCCCCGGCACGCTGTGTGCTGTCTACTTCTTGTGGTCGGTGACGTACTTGATGGCGTCGCCAACGGTCTTGATGTTCTCGGCCTCCTCGTCGGGAATCTCGACCTCGAACTCCTCTTCCATCGCCATCACGAGCTCGACGATGTCGAGGCTGTCGGCGCCAAGGTCTTCGATGAAGGACGACTCGGGCTTGATCTCGTCCTCTCCCACGCCGAGCTGGTCGGCGATGATGTTCTTGACCTTGGCCTCAATAGCGGACGTCGACATAATGCTGAACCCTCCAGGAACCAGATGTAGGCCCGGAAGGCTTCCCGAGCCCTGTCGAAAGCCGGCGCGGTATATCCCACGCCCGCTGGCAATCCAACCTTGGGTTACATGTACATGCCGCCGTTGACCTTGAGGACCTCGCCGGTGATGTAGGAGGAAGCGTCACCTGAGAGGAAGAGGACGGCCTGGGCCACCTCCTCCGGGCTGCCCAGCCTCCCCAGCGGAATGCCCTCCACCATCTTCTGGCGCAGCTCGTCGTTCAGGTGGGCCGTCATGTCCGTGCTGATGAAGCCGGGCGAAACGGCATTGACCCGGATGCCCCGGCTGGAAAGCTCCTTGGCCACCGTCTTCGTCAGGCCCACGAGGCCCGCCTTGGCCGCCGAATAGGCCGACTGGCCGGGGTTGCCCATGTCCCCCACGACAGAGGTGACGTTGACGATGGCGCCCGAGCGCTGCTTCATCATGGGCCGGCTGGCGGCCCGGATGAGGGCGAAGGGGCCGCGCAGGTTGGCGTCGAGCTGCTTGTCCCAATCGTCGTCCTTCACCCGCATGACCAGGCCGTCCACGGCCATGCCCGCGTTGTTGACGAGCACATCCAGCCGACCGTGGTTCTTGACGATGCCCTCGATGGCGGCGGCGCACGCGGCGGTGTCCGACACATCGAAGCGCACGGACTCCGCCTTGGCGCCGGCGGCGGTGAGCATCCCCACCGTCTCCTGGGCCGCGGCCTCGTTGCCCGCGTAGCTGATGATGACCGTGGAGGCGCCCGCCTTCGCGAACGCCACCGCGCACGCCCGGCCGATGCCGCGCGAGCCACCCGTCACCAGCACCACCTTGTCCTTGAAGCTCATGCGCTCACCCCAGCGCCGCGAGCACCTTCTCCAAGCTCGCGGCGTCCTCGACGTTGAAGGTTTCGATGTCCTTGGTGATGCGCTTGACCAGCCCGCACAGCACCTTGCCCGGCCCCAGCTCCACCACGCGCGTGACGCCCTCGGCCTTGAGCGCCTCCACGCATTCAATCCACCGCACCGGCGCGCTCACCTGCTCGAGCAGGAGCGGCACCACGCGGGACACGTCCTGGTTGGGCCGCGCCTCCACGTTCGTCACCACCGGCACCGCCGGCGCCGACAGCTTCACGCCGCCCAGCACCGCCGCCAGCCGGGGCTTCACCGGCTCCATCAGCGCGCAGTGGAAGGGCGCGGAGACGGGCAGCGGCATCACCCGCTTGGCGCCGGCCTCCTTGCACTTGACGCCCGCGCGCTCCACCGCCGCCGCGTCGCCGGCAATCACCGTCTGCTCGGGCGAGTTGTAGTTGGCCGGCGACACCACCTGGCCTTCCGCCGCCGCGTCACAGGCCGCGTTCACCTTGGCGGGCTCCAGCCCCAGCACCGCCGCCATGGCGCCCACGCCCGCGGGCACCGCCTCCTGCATGAAGCTGCCGCGCGCGCGAACGGCCCGGGCCGCGTCCCCCAGCGACATGGCGCCCGCGGCCACCAGCGCGGAGTACTCGCCCAGCGAGTGGCCGGCCACGAAGGCCGCCTGGGGCCCGCGCTTCGCGAACACCGCGTGCGCCGCCACCGACACCGTCAGGATGGCCGGCTGGGTGTTGGCCGTGAGCTTCAGCGCGTCTTCTGGTCCCTCGAAGCAGAGCTTGGAGAGCGACTCTCCGAGCGCGTCGTCCGCGGCCTCGAAGACGGCGCGGGCCTCGGGGAACTTCTCGAAGAGGTCCTTGCCCATCCCGACGGCCTGGCTGCCCTGCCCGGGAAACACGAATGCGACCTTCGCCATGTGCGGTCTCTGCCTCCTGATACGTCCAAATCCGTCCTGTGACATCGGGCGCCTTCGCGCCGACATCCCCCGGGCCACGGTCTTCCGCCGGGAAGCACTCACCCGACGTCGTGGGTCGCGGGGCGCGTCCTGTCTCCAGCCGGTCCTGACGTCACCTCGAGGAGACCCGTCGCAGCCCAATGCCCAGGCGTCCGCTCTCTAATCGGAAACCGATTGCTCTGTCCCCTTTTTTCCCCTCGGGTGGGCAGGCAGCCAGGACGCGGCGCGGGCGATGCATCGCGTCAACTCCTCCTGCAGTCCGGCCTGGGCGGTGGCCAGCGCGGCCCCCAGCGCGTTGTGGATGGCGCGTGGGGACGAGCGGCCATGGGCCACGATGCCCACCCCGTTCAGGCCCAGCAGTGGAGCCCCGCCCACCTCGGCGTAGTCCACCATCTTGCGCAGGCCCGCCAGGGCGGGCTGGAGCAGCATCGCGCCCAGCTTCTCCGACAGGCCGCCCCGCTTCTCGATGGCCTGCCGCAACAGGCCGATGACGCCCATGCCCACGCCCTCGGATGTCTTGAGGACGACATTCCCGGTGAAGCCGTCCGTCACCACCACCTGCACGTCGCCGGAGAACAGGTCCTTGCCCTCGACGTAGCCGGCGAAGTCCAGGTCCGACTGGCGCAAGAGGTCGCTCGCCTCGCGCGTCAGGGGGGTCCCCTTGGAGGCCTCTTCTCCATTCGAGAGCACCGCCACCCGGGGACGCGCGACGCCCATGCGAAGGCGCACGTAGGCCTCGCCCAGCACGGCGAACTGGGCCAGGTGCGAGGGCTTGCAGTCCACGTTGGCGCCGGCGTCCAGCAGCAGGCAGCGCCCGCCGCCCTTGAGCGCGGGGAAGAGCGCGGCCAGGGCCGGACGCTCCACGCCCGGCAGCCGCCCCAGCGTCATCAGCCCTCCCGCCATCACCGCGCCGGAGTTGCCCGCGGAGACGAGCGCGTCCGCGTGGCCGTCGCGCACCAGCTCGAAGCCCACGCGCAGCGACGAGTCGCGCTTGCGGCGGAAGGCCGTGGAGGCGTGGTCGTCCATCTCCACCACCTCCGAGGCGTGGTGCACCCGGAGGTTCGGCGGCGGCAGCCCCCGGCCCAGGTGGGGCGTCACCCGCGCGGTGTCCCCCACCAGGACGACCTGATGCTCGGGGTGGGCGCGGGCGAAGAGCACGCCACCCTCCACCGGAGCGGCCGGGGCATGGTCGCCCCCCATCGCGTCCAGGACCAGCCTCATCCCTGCCGTCCCCTCGTCTGTGCGCGTGTCATGTCCCACCCGGCCCGCACCTTCCGGGCGCGAGGCGGCGCGCAGGAGACCAGGAACCTCCCAGGGGGGCAACGAATCGCTGGCCCCGCCACGTGGGGTGGGAGCAGGTGGGCGACGGCCCGGGAGACGCTCCGCATCGGTGTCCCGTACCTGGGGTGGAGGTCAGCCGGGCGGGCGGCGTGGATCCGCGGCTCCAGGGCTCCAGGGATGATCCGCGCGGTGGCGCAGAATGGGCTGGGCGTCACGAGCGTTGTCCCGACGCGCCCCATGGGATATCTGGCCCCGGGGTGGCCTTCGAGCGCCGAGGTCTGGATGATGGATCCAAGCCATACACGCTCATTGACTCGGACCTTGTGAGCCGCTAGGGTCCGCCGCCTTTCATGCCGGACGGGGAGTACGCGAGTTGATCGCGACCGCTTCCAGCCCGGCGTTGGACCGACATGTTGCGCAGGGAGCCGGGGACCCCGGCACAGCGCGTGAGACAGAGGTGAGCCGTGGGCGTCCCCAAGAAGCGTACTTCCAAGATGCGTCGTGACCGCCGTCGTGCGGCGAACAACAACCTGCGCACCGCGGTGCAGGTGACCAAGTGCCCGAACTGCAAGGAGCCGGTGATGCCTCACCGCGCCTGCACGTCCTGTGGCCAGTACAAGGGCCGCGAGCTGCTGCCCCAGGCCGAAGCCTGAGTCTGCCTCACTGACGCTCCCTTTCCCGGGAGCGTCGCTTCAGTGCGAAGGGCCGCGCCTCCTGCTTCCGGAGGTCGCGGCCCTTGCTCTTTTCACGACCCCGCCAACCGCGCGGGGCCGTGAGCAATCATCCAAACTTCAGTTGTTGAGCTTGATGTCCTTGAGCTTCGCCAGCCGCGGGTCCACCGGCCGGGTGTCGCACTGGCACGTCGCCTCGTTGAGGTTGGTGCCGCACTGCGAGCACAGGCCCTTGCAGTCCTCCTTGCAGACGAGGTTCATCGGCAGCGCCAGCAGCAGCTGCTCGCGGAGGATGGGGTCCAGGTGGATGGTCTTCCCATCGAAGAGCTCCTGGTCGGCGTCGTCCAGCTCGAACGAGCCGCCCGTCTCGCCCTGCTGCCGCTCCTTCTTCTCCATGGACTTCTCGTCGTCGTCCTTGAAGTCGTCGCCGCGGGCCAGCGACTCGGGCACCAGGTTCAGGGTGAAGGACACGGGCAGGGCCAGCTCCACGTCCTTCAGGCAGCGCTTGCAGGGGGCCGTCAGCTGGGCGGTGAACTTCCCCTCCAGCAGCACGCCGCCGCTCACCTTGCGCAGCGACGCCTTGAGCTGGGAGGCCCGCGTCGCTCGGAAGCCGGTCTCCTGGCCAGACGACTCGCCGTCCAGCGCGGCGCTCAGCAGCTCCTGCGCGATGGGCTCGTCCAGCTTCAGCCCGGACTCATGAATTTGTTCAACCTTTACGAGCATTTACGCGACTTCCCGGTCAAAATGGGGCGGGCAACATAGAAGGCGGACCCTCCAGCGTCAACACGCCCGGGTTCCACAGCACCGCGAAGATGTCACGCCGCCGTCACCACCGGTGGAGTGGCCTTCGTGGATCCTCCAGACAACGCTTTGCTAGGGTCGGTTTGATGCACAGGCATGATTCGCCGTCGCGGGTGGGGGCGCTCTTTCTCGTCGTGGGCCTCCTGGCGCCCCCCGGGTTGGCCCGTCCGCTCTTCCCCGCGCCCGTCCTCTCACAGCTCGGCCCCACCAGCCCTCAAATCGACCGCGCGCGCGAGCAGATCGACGACGGTGAGTTCGAGGAGGCCCGACGCACGCTCCAGGAAGGGCTGGACGCGCCGGATGTGACGGACGACCAGCTGGTGGAGCTCTACCGCCTGCTCGGCCTCACGGCGCTCTACCTGGGCGACGAGCACCAGGCGCGCGAGGCCTACGAGAAGCTGCTCCAGGCCCGTCCCGACTACGAGCTGCCTCGCACGGCGCCGCCCAAGCTGCGCTCGCTCTACGCGCGCATCAAGGAGGACATCCGCAGCCGGCGCGTGCGCCCCGTCACCCTGGACGTGGACCCGATTCCGGACCCGCGCGGCGGAGAGCCCATCGTCGTGGAGGCCACCATCCAGGAGCTGGCGCTCGGCGCCCGCGCGCGGCTGTTCTACCGACGCGCCGGAGGCCAGGCGTACAACTCCGTCGACTTCGTGAAGGACCGCGGCGAGAAGGAGCGCTTCCGCGCCGTCGTCCCCGCCTACGACGTGCCCGTGGAGCCCGAGCCCTACGAGGTCGAGTACTACTTCGAGGTGGTGGACGCGGCGCAGCGCCGGCTCGCCGGCCGCGGTGACTCGTTCCAGCCGCTGCTCTTCCAGGTCGCCCCCGAGAAGGCCACGGCCACGGCCGCCGAGGCCTCCGAGGGCCGCCCCTGGTACAAGAGCCCCTGGCTCTGGGTGGCCGTGGGCGCGGTGGCCATCGGCGGCACCGCGGGCGTCGTCGCCCTCACCTCGTCCGAAGATCGCGGCCGCGTCCCCATCACCATCCGCGTGGACCCCTCCCAGCCATGAGCCTGCGCCTCCTGAACGTCCTGCCGCTCGCCGCCCTGCTCTTCGCGTGCGGTGATGCCCCCTCCTCCCACGCCGGCCGCTTCCCGCTGGACGTGACGATGTCGCGCGCGGTGGCCAACGAGGTCCACGCGCTCCAGGTGAGCGTGCTCAAGAACGGCTCGGGCCGAAGCTGCACGGAGCTGCAGCGCACCTGCCTCAACACACAGGTGAAGCGCGAGGACCTCGTGATGCTGGAGGACTCGCGCGGCAACGAGGGCCGCGCGCTGCGCTTCACCGTGGACATGGCCGCCCTGGAGAGCGGCGGCAGCCAGGCGCTCGAGGTGGACGTGCCGGTGGGGCGCGACTACGCGCTCGTCATCGAGGCCATCGCCGTGGGCTCGCCCTCGCGCTTCCTGGGCAGCTCCTGCAACTACCTGCAGGTGGTCAACTCCGGGAACAACGCGCCGGTGCTCGCCGCGCCGCTGGTGCTGACCGAGCAGTCCTGCGACCCGAGCATCGCCCCCTGAGCAGCCGTGCGCCCACGCTCCGGGCACAGCGCCGCCCACCGCCTTAAGAGGACGCCATGACGCGAATCCTGATCATCGAGGACGAGCAGGACCTCGCCGGCCTCGTCGAATACAACCTGCGGGCCGCCGGCTTCGAGACCGAGTCCGCCAACACGGGCGCCGGGGGCCTGGCCCGCGCGCGCGCCAACCCGCCGGACCTGCTGCTGCTGGACCTCATGCTGCCGGACATCGCGGGCGGCGAGGTGCTGCGGATGCTCAAGCAGGACCCGGAGCTGCGCAAGACGTCCGTCATCATCGTCAGCGCCAAGGGCCAGGAGTCCGACCGCGTGCAGGGCCTGGAGCTGGGCGCGGACGACTACGTGGTGAAGCCCTTCTCCGTGCGCGAGCTGCTCCTGCGCGTCAAGGCGGTGCTGCGCCGGGGCGACGCCGACGAGGGGCCCGCGCAGGTGCTCGCCGCGGGCGACATCCTCCTGGACACCTCCCGCCACCAGGTGCGCGTGAAGAACGAGGAGGTCATCCTCACCGCGCTGGAGTTCCGCCTGCTGCGCACGCTCTTGGAGCGAAGCGATCGCGTGCAGACGCGCGAGGTGCTCCTGTCCGACGTCTGGGGCATCCAGGCCGAGATCCACACCCGCACCGTGGACACGCACATCAAGCGGCTGCGCGAGAAGCTCGGCCCCGCCGGTGACATCATCGAGACGGTGCGCGGCGTGGGCTACAAGCTCAGCCCTCCGTAGCCGACGAGCCCCCACGCGCCATGCCCCTGCGCTACACGCTGCTCCCCCTGCTCCTGCCCGCCACGGTGGTGGGCCTGCTCGTGGCCTCGCTCGGGACGCCGAGCGGCGCGGTGCCGGTGGCGCTCATCACCCTGGCCGGCTCGCTCATGGCGCTGGGGCTCAGCCGAGGCGCGCTGCAGCGCCAGCTGGACCGGCTGGAGCGCAGCACGCGCGGCCGCGCCGAGGGCGGCAACGGGCCCACGCCGGACCCGGACCGGCTGGAGGAGGTGGCGAGCCTGGAGGGCGCCATCGACTCGCTGCACGCGCGCCTGTCCGCGCGCAACACCGAGCTGAGCCAGGAGACGCGCACGCTCACCGCCGTGCTGGACAGCATGGCCGAGGGCGTCTGGGTGACGGACGCCGAGGGCACGGTGGTGCGCCACAACGACGCCCTGCGCGGCATCCTCCAGCCCGGCGCGTCCCTCGTCGGCCAGCGCCCCCTGGCCATCCTGCGCGACGACCAGCTCCATGACGCCGTCATGCGCGCCTGCCGCGAGGGCGCCTCCCGTCACCTGGAGCTGTCGCTCGAGGGGCTGTTCCCCCGCACGCTGTCCATCCGGGTGACGCCGCTGGGCAAGGACCTGCCGGGCAGCGCCGCCGTCTTCCACGACGTCACCGAGCTGCGCCGGCTGGAGAAGGTGCGCAAGGACTTCGTCGCCAACGTGTCCCACGAGCTGCGCACGCCCATCACCGCCATCCGCGGCTACGCCGAGACGCTCCAGGGCGGCGCGCTCGGGGACGCGAAGATGGCCCCACGCATGGTGGAAATCATCCACCGTCAGTCCGAGCGCCTCTCCGAGCTGGTGGAGGACCTGCTGGAGCTGTCACGGCTGGAGTCGCGCGAGGTGAACCTGAAACTCGGGGAAGTCTCGCTCGCCGAGGCCGCCGCCCGGGCCGCCGACACGGTGCGCCTGAAGGCCGAGGGCAAGGGCCACGTGGTTTCACTCCACGTCCCGGCGGGCCTGCGGGCGGTGGGAGACCCGCGCGCGGTGGAGCAGGTGCTGCTCAACCTCCTCGACAACGCGGTGAAGTACACGCCGGCGGGCGGGCGGGTGGACGTGGACGGAGCGTGCGAGGACGGGCGGTGCGTGGTGCGGGTGCGGGACACGGGGGTGGGCATCGAGCCGCGCCACCTGTCGCGAATCTTCGAGCGCTTCTACCGGGTGGACAAGGGTCGCAGCCGGGACATGGGCGGCACGGGGCTGGGGCTCTCCATCGTAAAACACCTGCTCCAGGCCATGGACGGCGAGGTCAAGGTCGAGAGCCAACCGAACGAGGGCAGCACCTTCACCATTTTTCTGCCCCAGGCGGCCCCCGCGCGGTCTGCGACGGGATAGGATGGCGCGACCATGCGGGTCGCCATCCTCGCGGACATTCACGGCAACCTCCCCGCCTGCGAGGCCGTGCTGGAGGACATCGAGCGCTCGGTGGCGCCCGACTTCATCGTCGCGGCCGGAGACCTGGCGCTGCGCGGCGCGCACCCTCGCGAGACGGTGGACCTCATCTTCGACCGCTGCGACTCCGTGCTGATGGGGAACACGGACTGCTACCTCGCCGGGAACTACCTGGGGGGTGCGTACCGGGAGCGGGACCACTGGAAGACGGAGCTGTTGCGCTGGACGCGGGAGCAGTTGGGCGAGGAGCACCTGCGCAAGCTGGGCGCCCTGCCCTTCTCCGTGCGCTACACGCCGCGCAAGGGGCAGGACCTCTTCGTGTGCCACGCCAACCCGCGCAACCTCGAGGAGTCGCTGGACCCCACGCTGGATGACGTGGCGGTGCGCCGCTTCTTCGCCCACCTGGACGCGGCCGCGTGCGCCTTCGGCCACCTGCACTTCCCCTACCGCCGCCGCGTGGGCCGCATGCTCATCGCGGACGTGGCCAGCGCGGGCATCCCCCGTGACGGGGATTTGCGCCCCGCCTACGGCGTCTTCACGTACACGCCCAAGGGCTGGCGCGTGCAGATCCGCCGCGTGCGCTACCCGGTGCGCAAGGCCACCCAGGCGCTCACCGCGCGCCGCGTGCCGGGCGGGCCGCTGCTCATCCACAAGCTGGTGGAGGCACGCTACCGCCACCACCACGCGCTGATGGAGGCCGCGCGCCGCCACTCCGGCCTGCCGCCTCCGGGCCCCGTGCTGCGGCCCCCGCCGGGCGCGCCCATCCGCAACGCGGCGGTGCCGCTGGAGGGCCGGGCGCCCCCGGAGGTCGACCCCACCTCCCTGCCCACGGACATGGACGGCACCGTCACGGACGCGACGCCGCTGCCGCTGGATGTGTTGAACGACCTGGACGGCTGAGATTTGTCGCCAGGGCGTTGCTTGAGTCGGGGCGCGCCGGGTGGTTGAGGGCAGGCCACCATGTCCCCTCGCGAACTGCCCCTGCTGCTCGTCCGCCACGCCGAAGCCGAGGAGGCCCACGTGCTGGGCGACGAGGCCCGCGCGCTCACCCCCGAGGGCCGCGCCCTGTTCCGCCAGCACGCGCGCAAGCTCGCCCGCCTCACGCCGCTGCGCGGCATCATCACCAGCCCCCTGGTGCGCGCCGTCCAGACGGCGGAGCTGCTCGCCGAGGCCCTGGGCCTGGCCCAGGTGGACGTCCACCCCGCGCTCCTGCCGAGGAAGGGCGCGGCGCGCCGCATCCTGAAGCTCGCCCACACGCTGGGCCCGGGCTTCGCGCTGGTGGGCCACAACCCCTCGCTGGAGAAGGCGCTCGCGCTCGCGCTGGGCGACGACACCCGCGCCCCCGACAAGCTGCGCAAGGGCACCGCGGTGGCCCTGCGCGCCCTCGCCGACGACGGCGGCTACCAGCTCGTGTGGTGGGCCGCGCCGGGCCGCTCGCTCAAGCGCTACGACGCGGAAGGCTGACGTCAGCCCTCCGCCGCGCCCACCAGGAAGGACACCAGCAGCAGCGTCAGCACGCACGTGGTGATGGCCACGTAGAGCCTGTCCTTCTGCTGCCGGAAGATGAGCAGCGACAGCGCCACGCGCATCACCGGCACAGCCATCATCACCAGGAGCCCCGCCATCACGAAGGACTGCCCGCGCGCGGCCAGGGCGCCGGCCACCACGTCCGCCAGCCCATGCGGCACCGGGTGCGGCGCGGTGAGCCGCTCCAGCGCCTCCGACGACACCAGGTAGTCGGGGTGGCGCAAGAACGTCACCACCGTGCCCAGCGTCACCAACGCCATGCTGGCGAGCACGCCGTAGCGCAGCAGGTCACTGATGAGCAGCTCCGCGCTCAGCGGGGCGTCCCCCGCGCGAGGCACCACCACCGCGCGGACCTCCACGCGGGGCTCGTTCGACGAAGGCTCGCTCATGACGTCCACCCCTTGCGCAGCATCTCGAAGGCCACCCACAGCAACACGCCCACGAAGAGCGCGCGCAGCCACGCGGCATTCACCCGGGCCATCAGGTGCCGCGAGCCCAGCCACGCGCCCAACGTGACGCCCACGCACACGGGCCCCGCGATGAACGGGTCGATGTGGCCTCGCGCGAAGTACACGCCCGCACTGGCCGCCGCCGTGACGCCAATCATGAAGTTGCTCGTCGCCGTGGACACCTTCAGCGGCAGCCGCATCGTCAGGTCCATGGCCGGCACCTTCAGCGCGCCCGAGCCGATGCCCAGCATGCCGCTCACCGTGCCGGCCACGTACATCAGCCCCAGCCCCGCCACGGGCCGGGTGACGCGGTAGCCCACCTCGCGCCCCAGCGACTCGTCGAAGTAACTGCCGTGCAGCCCCAGCCGGTCCGCGAGCGCGTCCTCGGGCACCTCGGTGGGCACCGCGCCCGACTTCAGCCGGCGCAGCATCACCAGCGCCGAGTACGCCATGACGGCGCCGAAGACCAGGTATACCCCGCGCCCGCCCACCCGACCCGACAGGAAGGCCCCGGTGAGCGCGCCCGCCGTGGTGGCCAATTCCAGGAACATGGCCACGCGCAGGTTGGCCATCCGCTCGCGCACGTACGCAGCCGCGGCGCCGCTGGACGTGGCGATGACGGAGACGATGGACGCACCCACCGCGTAGTGGATGTCCACCTTCAACAGCAGCGTCAGCACGGGGATGAGGATGAGCCCGCCGCCAATCCCCAGCAGGGAGCCCAAGAGGCCCGCGCCCACGGAGAAGGCCAGGACGACGAACGTGAAGAGGAAGGGTGTCATGCGGCGCCGGGCCGCATCCTTCCTCTCCTCCGCCCGAATTCCAATCAGGAGTCACGGCCCGAAACGGGCCGTGCCCCTCGCCTGCTTGCTACGAGACGGCTAGTGGCCGCTGGCCACGGCCGACAGGTGCACCGCGCCCGCGCCGTTCGACGGGTTCACCACCGCGGCCGGAGTCGGCGCGTCGCCGCCCAGCTCGCGCAGGAGCGCCTCCCCCACCAGCTCCGTCATGGGGATGAAGCGGCCATGCGCCGGACGCCACACGTGCACCTGCGCGTTGGCGATGTCGAACCACCAGCCGTGCAGCCGCAGCTTGCCCGCCGCCACGCGCTCCTTCACGAGCGGGTAGGAGGCCACGTGCTCCAACTGCTGGAGCACGTTGAGCTGCGAGAGGCGGTCGTAGTCCGGAAGGTCCTCCCCCAGCTTGCTGCCGGCCTTGAACGTCTTGAGCGACTCGTTGCCGTGCGAAAGCCACGCCGACAGGTTCGGCGCGCCGGGCACCTGACCGCCCGCGAGCAGCGCCTTCATGGCGCCGCAGCTCGAGTGGCCGCAGATGACCACGTCCTGGACCTCCAGGTTGGCGATGGAGAACTCCAGCGCCGCGGCCTCGGACTGGTCGCCCGTGGAGACGCCCTGCGCGTCCGACGCGGGCACCATGTTGCCCACGTTGCGCACGACGAACAGGTCGCCGGGGTCCGTGGACACCATGAGGTTGGGCACCAGCCGGCTGTCCGAGCAGGAGATGAAGAGACAATCCGGAGACTGACCCTTCGCCAGCCTGGCGAACACGTCCCGGTAGGCGGGCCGGCTCTTGAGCTGGAAGTCCAAGAGACCACGAATGAGCTTCTTCATCGGGCACCTTCTGAGGCGAGAGTGTTGTTGGGAACCTGGTGACCCAGGACAGGACTCGAGGTCTTGGACGTCCCGCTGCGGACCCAGACCTCCTCGAGCGACTCCATGACGACCGAGCCGCCCGTCTTGCGATGCGTGTCACTCCAGCTTTCGATGGCCTCGAAGCCCGAGTGGTCCAGCGTATCCACGGCCAGGTCCACGCGGACCTTGCTCCCCGCGGGCACCTGCGCCAGCGCCATGGACAGACGGGGGACACCCACGAAGGTGAGCGAGCCGGACACCTGGACGAGGTACTCGTCCTGCACCTGCTTCACGTCCACCTTCACGCTGCCCAGCCGCCACAACAACCGCAGGATGGCCACCAGCAATCCCAGGCCGATGCCCGCCAGCAGGTTGATGCCGACGACGCCCGCCACCGTCACCGCGTACACGAGCACCTCGCCGCGCTTCTGCAGCTCGCGGATGTGGTGCAGGTTGACCAGCTTGGTGCCGACGACGACGAGCAGACCGGCCAGCACCGTCAGCGGCACCAGGCCCGCCACCGAGCCGAGCGTGGTGACGAAGAGCAGGAGCCACAGGCCGTGCATGACGGCCGACCAGCGCGACTTCGCGCCCGCGGCGAGGTTGGCCGCGCTGCGCACGATGACGCCGGTGATCGGCAGGCCGCCGATGAGACCCGACACCGTGTTCGCCACGCCCTGCGCGAACAGCTCCTTGTCCAGGTTGGCCCGGGGGCCCGTGTGCATCTTGTCCGTGGCCACCGCGCACAGGAGCGACTCCGCGCTCGCCACCAGCGCCAGCGACAGCACCGCCGCGATGAACGTGCCCCAGCTTCCCGCCGCGGGCAGCGCCGGCAGCTGGATGCTGCTGAACACGTTCTCCGGCAGCTGCACGCGCGCCACGTCCGCGCCCCAGAACACCGAGACCGCCGTCGCGCCCACCACCGCCACCAGCGGCGCGGGCACCAGCTTCAGCTTGCCCTTGCCGATGAACGGCCACACCACCATCAACCCGATGGTGACCAGGCCCAGCAGCGCGGCCGGGCCGTGCAGCCCGATGAGCTGCTCGGGCAGCTCCTTGATGTTCTGCCAGGCGCTCGACTGGGGACTGCCGCCCAGCACGATGTGGATCTGCCCCAGCACGATGAGGATGCCGATACCGGCCAGCATCCCGTGAATCACCGCGGGGGAGATGGCCAGCGCCGCGCGCGCCACCTTCAGCCCACCAAAGGCCATCTGCAGCAGGCCCGCGGCGGCCACCGCGGCGCACGTCATCGCCAGGCCCATGGTCTGGATGAAGCCGAACACCATCACCGCCAGGCCGGCGGCGGGGCCGCTCACCTGCATCGGCGCGCCGCCCAAGAGGCCCACCACCACGCCGCCCACCACGCCGGCGATGAGGCCCGACACGATCGGCGCACCGGAGGCCAGGGCGATGCCCATGCACAACGGCAACGCCACCAGGAACACCACCAAGGAAGCGGGCAGGTCAGCGGCCAGGTTCTTCCAGGCCGAGCCAGCGTTCCCATGACTCGTCGACATCGCCATACACCTCCACGAGAAGACGCCACCGGGGGTGGCGCACGCTGAGTCTCGCGGCGCGTCATGGCAATGAATGTGCCACGCCCCAACCCCTTGGATTCACATGCGAATCCCCCATCAAGGGTGGGCGGGCGATGAAAGGAAACTTCAGTGGCCGGGGGCCGACTTCAAGAAACTTGAGCAAGGAACTTGAAGTCCCCTGCCCCGGGCGGCCGCCGTGGGACGGCGGCTCAGGACTCCTCGAGCTTGCGCAGGAAGGTGGGATACGACAGGCCCAGGGCCTTGGCGGCCTCCATGCGGCGGCCCTCCAGCCTGCCCAGCACGTGCTTCACGTAGAGCCGCTCCACCTCGTCGAGCGTGCGGGGGCCGCCGGAGACGACGAAGGCGTCCGGGTCCACCGCGGCGGGGCCCTGGTTGCCGCGGGGCTCCAGCGCCTGGAGCTCCAGCGCGGGGCCGGACTCGAGCACCAGCGCGCGCTCGAGCACGTTGCGAAGCTCGCGCACGTTGCCCGGGAAGCGGTAGCGCTCCAGGCGGGCCTTCGCCGCGCTGGAGAAGTCCACCGGCCTGCGCCCCAGCTCCGCGCACAGCTCCACCAGGAGCGACTCCGCCAGCGGCAGCACGTCCTCGCGCCGCTCGCGCAGGGGCGGAATCTCCACGCGGAAGACGCTGAGCCGGAAGTAGAGGTCCTCGCGGAAGCGCCCCTCGGCCACCTCGCGCGTGAGGTCGCGGTTGGTGGCCGTCACCACGCGCGCGTTGCTCGTCAGCTCCGTCGTCCCGCCCAGCCGCCGGAAGGCGCCCTGGTCCAGGAACGTGAGCAGCTTGGCCTGCAGGCTCAGCGGCAATTCGCCAATCTCGTCGAGGAAGAGGATGCCGCCGTCGGCCACCTCCACCAGCCCGCGCCGCGCCGCGCGCGCGTCGGTGAAGGCGCCCCGCTCGTGGCCGAACAGCTCGCTCTCCACCAGCGCCGACGGCAGCGCCGCGCAGTTGACGTGCACGAAGGGCCCCTGCCCGCCCTGCACGTTGTGCAGGTGGCGCGCGAGCACCTCCTTGCCCGCGCCCGTCTCGCCGGTGATGAGCACCGGGCTGCGCGGCGCGGTGGCGATGCGCTCGATCATCTGCAGCGCCTCCACCATGGCCGGCGCGCGCGGACGCAAGAGCCGACGCCGCCCGCCCAGCTCGCTCTCCGCCTGGCGCAGCCGCTCGTGCAGCTGCAGGTCCTGCGCGGCCCTGCGCGCGCGCAGCACCAGGTCGTCCAGCTCCACGGGCTTGGACAGGTAGTCGCGCGCGCCCTGCTTGATGGCGTCCACCGCGCTGGCGATGTCGCCGTGCGCCGTCACCATCATCACCGCCGTGTCCGGGAACTGCGCGCGCAGCTCCGGCAGGAAGTCGATGCCGTCCCCGTCCGGCAGGCGCCTGTCGAGCACCACCACCTCGGGGGCCTGCCGGGCGAGCGCCGCGCGCGCGTCATGGAGCGAGTGCGCCAGCGTCACGCGGAAGCCCTCGTGACGCAGCACGGTGGCCGCCAGCGAGGCGAAGGTCCGGTCGTCATCCACCAGCAACAGATGGGTGCTCATGAGGTGCGCTCCAGGGGCAACCGCAGCGTGAAGAGGCTGCCCTGTGGACGGCGGGTATAGGTCAGGCTTCCACCATGTGCCTCCACGGACGTGCGCGCCATGGGCAACCCCAGGCCCACGCCCTTGGCCCGTCCGGTGGCGAAGGGCTCCCACAGCCGGGGCTCCAGCCGGGGGTCCACCCCGCCCGCGTTGTCCTCCACCACCAGCACCGCCTCCGGGCCCTCGCGCGACAGGCTCACCGACACCCACGGCGAGGGGCGCAGGCCCGTGTCCTTCGCCACCGCGCCCGCCTCCACCGCGTTGCGCACCAGGTTGTCCACGGCGGACACCAGCAGCGCCGCGTCCCCCTGCACCGTGAGATGCTCCTCCAGCGACGTGCGCAGCTCCACCGTCTCCGACTCCGGCAGCATGCGCACCGACTGCAGCGCCTCGCCCACCAACAGATGCAGCTCGCAGCTGCGGCGCAGCGCGGCACGCGGCGCGCCGAACGACAAGAGCGAGCGCGCCAGGTGCCCCAGCCGCTCCACCTGCGAGCGCAGGCCGATGACGGGCAGCTCGCTGCCCGCGGGCGTGGTCCTCAAGACCGACAGCGCCGCCTGGATTCCGTTGAGCGCGTTCTTCACCTCGTGGGCGATGAGCGCGGCCGCCGTGCCCAGCGCCGCCATGGTCTCCTGACGACGCAGCCGCTCCTCCGCCGCGAGCAGCGAGCGGTAGGAGTGACGCAGCAGGACGAGGAACAGGCCCAGCGTGCAGGTGAGCAGCGCGATGTGGAAGGCGAGCTGGCGCAGGAAGCGCGAGCGCAGGCCCGCGGTGGCGGACTGCTCCTCCTCGAGCACCACCAAGAGCAGCTCGCTGCGTCCCACCCACGCCGCGGCCCCCATCAGCCGGGTGCCCTCCAGCATCAGCGGCCCGGGCGCCTTCGCCAGGGCGCGCAGCGACTGCGAGAAGTCCTCCGCGTGGCTGAAGGTCGCCGACGGCAGCAGCAGCCGCCCGCGCGCGTCCATCAGGAACAGCGCCGTCTCCTCCGTGGCGCGCGTGGGCAAAGCCTCCGTGCGCACCTCGCCGAGCAGCACCCCCTTGAGCTGGCCTTCGCTCATCATGGGCACCGCCACCACCAGCGGGCCGCCCTCGCCCTCCAGCAGGTCGATGGTGGGCGCCTTCCTCTCCACCATGCGCTGGAACCAGGGCCTGCGGGTGATGGGTGTCGCGCCCAGGGACATGCCGGGCGGGTCGCTCCACACGCGCTCCCCCTTGGGGCCCAGCAGCGCCACGCCCTCCGAGAAGAGCGACGAGTGGTAGAAGGCGCTGTCGAGCAGCGCCTGCTCCGCCGGGGACGCGCCGTCCTCGGGCAGCAGCATGGGATGGCCCGCGACGCGCGCCAGCTCCGCCTCCAGCAGCAGCAGGTGGACCCCCAGCGCGTCCGCCTGCACCCGGGCCTGGTTGGACAGGTGGCCGAGCAGCTCCTCCCGCGCGTTGTCCACATCCTCGAGGTAGCCGAGGACGGGGCTCGTCAGCGCCACCACGCCCACCAGGCCCAGCCCCAGGAGCGCCGAGCGGCCCCCCCGCCGCTGCTCCTGCGCCAGCTGCCCCGGCGTGGGCGTCAGCGTGGGCACCGGCAGGTGGCGCAGGGGCGCGGTGGAGGGTGGCGCGGGAGGCGGTTCGGGCGGGGTCATGGCGTGCTCGCCCCGCCGTTGTGGCACAGCCCCCGCGCCTGGGGAACCGACAACGCGCGGGCGTCAGCCCGCGCTCACTCCAGGTCCTCGCGACGCCGCAGGTCCCCCGTGGGTGGCGGCGGCGCCAGGCTGGCCGCCTCCCCTCCGCCGCGCATCCTGTCCAACACCTGACGCGCCCGGTCCGGCTTCACCTCGCCCTCCTGCACGAGCAGCGCGGCGATGGCCTCCACCCACTCGGGCGGCGCGCCCACGCTCGAGGCCACGGTGCGCGCATGCACCGCCATGTGGCCCCGCTGCACGCCCGCCGCGCCCAGCTCGCGCAGCGCCGCCAGGTTCTGCGCCAGCCCCACCGAGACGAAGATGCACGCCAGCTCCCGCGCATTGGGCCGCCCCAGCAGGGTGAGCGCCGACTGGACGCCGGGGTGCGACTGGAGGGTGCCGCCCACGGTGCCCAGCGCCAGCGGCAGCTGGAGCTCGCCCACCAGGTTGCCGGCCTCCCTGCGCCACACCGACAGCGGACCGTAGCGCCCCCGGAGGGCCGCGAACGCGTGCGCGCCCGCCTCGATGGCGCGCCAGTCCTGCCCCGTGGCGAGCGCGAGCGCGTCGATGCCGTTCATGATGCCCTTGTTGTGCGCGGCCGCCCGGTACGGGTCCGCCTGGGCGAAGCGGCTGGCCTGGACCACGCCCTCCGCCACCTCGGTGCCGGACAACCCGAAGTCCCCCAGTGTCCGCTCGGGGATGGAACAGCGCGCGCGAGCCAGGCACTGGGCCGACAGGTGCGTCAGGGCGCGCACGTACACCTTGCCCCCGGTGAGCTGCTCGATGCGCGGCGCGAGCGTCTCCATCATCGAGTCCACCACGAGCGCGCCCTGCGACTCCCGCGTATCGACGTGCACGTGCACCACGAGCAGCGGATCCATCCCGGGCTCCGGCGAGGGCAACAGCCGCACCTCCACCTCCCGCGCCCCTCCGCCTTCCTCCGCCAGCTGGGGATGCAGGCTGTTGGCCAGCGCGAGCAGCTCCGTGCGCGCCTCCAGGACGCGCGCCATGGCGAAGCTGGGCGGCCCGAAGCGGGTGACCTGGATCTGACCGAGCATCAGCGACGGGTCCGCCTCCGCGAGGAACCCACCCGCCTCTCCCACCAGCTTCGCCGCGAAGGAGGCGGCCGTGATGACCGACGGCTCCTCCACCACCATGGGCACCGCGTAGGCGCGCCCGTTGACCTTCAGGTGGAGCCCCAGGCCCAGGGGCAGGCTGAACAGCCCCACCGCGCTCTCCACCGCCGACAAGGTCGTCTGCATCCGGGGGCCCTGCTCCCCGGTGAGCCCGCTCAACGCCTCCGCGTCCAACCCCAGCTCCACCCCCACCCGCTCGCGACGCTCCTCCAGCGACAACCGCTGGAAGCCCGCGAATACGGACTGGGTGGACCTGTCACCACGAACGCCCTGCGTATCCAGAAACTCATCCGTCATCAATCACCTCACACCATGACAATCCCTCTCAAATGAGTCACGCGCAACCCACGAGCAATATGACACATCACCACCCCCCGGGGACCATTGTCGCACCGCGGACATCCGCGCCCCCATGCGGTTCGTCAGCCCACAGAGACATTGAACCCAGGCACAAGGAACCCCGCCCCCGAGCGATGGACCGGGTCTCATGGACGATTCCTTGCATCCAGCATTTGCAACCGCCCCGCATTTATCCCGGGGCTCCATCCTCCCCGCCCGCACTCCGGCCCGCACGCAATCCGTCTGTCTTTCACAAAGCCTTGCAGCCCGCGCTGATTCCGCACCGTGAAACACGTGCGGGCTGTCTTGCGCATGCGGGCCACGGCCGCGAGGAAGACCTCCGGCCCCACCGGACCTGTCTTGAGTAATGGGGTCGGGCCGGCGGACGAAGGACCCCTCGGTCCCAGGCCATTGTCACATTCTCGTCAGGACGCCCCGGCCCGCATTCCTGGCGGCTCGCCCGCCCTGGCGTCCGCCCGCATCACACAATCGTTGCAAACGCGTCACGTGCATGGAAATCGGGCCGCGCAGACTCCGGGCGCCATGGCCCACGTCCTCATCGTCGACGACGAACCCGATCTCGCCCAGCTCATCGACTTCAACCTGCGCGACTCCGGCTTCTCCACCCAGCTCGCAGGCACGGGCGAGGCCGCCCTCGTCGCGGCCCGGGAGAAGCCCCCCGAGCTCGTGCTGCTGGACCTGATGCTGCCCGACATGTCCGGCATCGATGTCTGCCGGCAGCTGCGCGCCCAGTCCCCGTCGCGCGAAGTCCTCATCGTCATGCTCACCGCCAAGGGCGAGGAGGCGGACCGCATCCGCGGCTTCGAGGTCGGCGCGGACGACTACGTCGTCAAGCCCTTCAGCGTCCGGGAGCTGGTCCTCCGCCTCAAGGCCATCCTGCGCCGGGGCGGCACGCCGCAGACCACCGCGGAGACGGCGCCCCTGGCCCTGGGCGCGCTCAAGCTGGACCTGTCCGCCCACCGCTTCTACGTGGAGGACAAGGAGGTCCCCCTCACCGCGCTGGAGTTCCGGCTGCTCGGCCACCTCATGACGCGCACGGGCCGGGTCCAGACGCGCGAGCAGCTCCTCGAGGAGGTGTGGGGCCTGTCCTCGTCCCTGGAGACGCGCACCATCGACACCCACGTCATGCGCCTGCGCGACAAGCTGGGCCCGGCGCGCACCCTGCTGGAGACGGTGCGCGGGGTGGGCTACCGCATCGTCGACCCGGCCCACTGACTTCGTGACACGGATGTCACACAAGAGACCCGAAACAGCCACGGACGTTACCTAGAAGCCAGTTTCGTGACCCTCCCGAAACCCTCCTCGATGCGTCTCGTCACCACCTTCCTCACCCTCTGCGTGGCGTCCGGCCCGGCCCTGGCCCAGGAGCCCGCGTCACCGCCGGCCGAGGCGTCCGCCCCCCAGGTGCCCTCCGCCGACGCCCAGGCGCCCGCCGAGCCGCCCCCCGCCGACAGCGCGCCGGCGGACGCGGACCTGGACGAGCGGATGACGAACGCCGAG
This sequence comes from Myxococcus sp. MH1, assembly GCF_059738865.1. Taxonomy (NCBI): domain Bacteria; kingdom Pseudomonadati; phylum Myxococcota; class Myxococcia; order Myxococcales; family Myxococcaceae; genus Myxococcus; species Myxococcus sp. MH1. The sequence goes on from NZ_AP026947.1 coordinate 7,262,885, forward strand.
GGGAAGGTGGCCGCGCTGGAGGAGCAGAACGCGGAGACGAAGGTGGACCTGTCCGCGCTCAAGAAGCTGAAGATTTCGGGCTACGTCCAGGGGCGCTACCAGTACCAGCAGAGCCTGGATGACAGCGGCTCGGGCGGCTTCAGCCGCTTCACCGTGCGCCGAGGCCGCCTCAAGACGACGTACACCACGGACTGGTCCCAGCTGATGTTGCAGTTCGACGGCGTGCCCACCACGGGCGTCACCGTGCGCGACGCGGAGGCCACGCTCTACATCCCGGGCACCCACCAGCAGCTGGGCCTGACGCTGGGCCAGATGAAGTGGCCCTTCGGCTACGAGGCCGTGCAGTCCTCCAGCGACCGCGAGATCCCCGAGCGCACCCGCGTGGTGCGCGCCTTCCTGCCCGACGAGCGGGATCGCGGTGTGAAGTTCGCCGGCAACTTCCTGGACGGGAAGCTCCACTTCAGCGGCGGCGTGTTCGACGGCGACGGCATCTTCAACCAGGGCTACGTCGGCTCCGACAACGACAAGGAGAAGGACGCCATCGGCCGCGCAGGCTTCGACCTGGGCTGGGTGTCCGGCGGCATCTCCGGCTGGTACGGCCACACCATCACCAAGGGCCCCACGGACACCTACCGCAAGGCGTACACGCGGGATCGTCTGGCACTGGACGCCCAGCTCTACCTGGACGTGCTGCCCTTCGGGGCCACGGCCATCAAGGGCGAGTACATCACCGGGCGCTCGTACTGGAAGAGCTCTGGCGACGTGAAGATTGAACAGCCGGGTGTGCCCGCCAGCGGCTGGTACGGGCTCATCGTCCAGAACATCGGCCTGACGGACGCGGTGGCTGTCCGCTACGACTTCTTCGACCCGGAGAACGGCCGCAAGAACACGGTGACGGACGGACGCCCGGCCAGCACCAACTCGGTGGGCACCCTGGCCATCGCCGTCCTCCACTACTTCGGCGAGCACTTCAAGGTCACCGCCGCCTACGAGATGCCCGTGACGGCCGCGCCCGGCGCCCCGAAGGACCCGCACGACAACCTCTTCACGCTTCAGATGCAGGCCCGCTACTAGGCCCTACCTTCCCACCGACTCACAACGCTTCGTCAAGGAGCCGACCACCATGAAGACTTTCATTGGCGCACTCATCGCGGGCCTGCTGCTCGCCCTCCCGCTCTCCGCCCATGCGGGCAACGTCACCGTGAAGGGCTCGGACACCATGGTCATCCTCGGGCAGCGATGGGCCGAGGAGTTCATGAAGAAGACGCCCGCCACCAAGGTGCAGGTCACCGGCGGAGGCTCCGGCGTGGGCCTGGCCGCGCTGCAGAACGGCACCACCGAGATCGCCATGTCCAGCCGCGAAATCAAGGACGCGGAGAAGCAGAAGCTGCGCGCGCGCTACAACACCACGGGCCAGGAGATTCCCGTCGCCAAGGACGGCGTCACCTTCTACGTCAACGAGGGCAACCCCGTGACGTCCCTCACCGTGGAGCAGCTGCGCGGCATCTACGTGGGGGATGTCACCAACTGGAAGCAGGTGGGCGGCCCCGACGCGCCCATCATCATCTACTCGCGCGAGAACTCCTCGGGCACCTACGTCTTCGTCAAGGACCACGTCCTGGACGGCGACGACTACGCCGCCTCCGCCCAGACGCTGCCGGGCACCGCCGCCGTGGTGAACGCCGTCTCCAAGGAGAAGAACAGCATCGGCTACGGCGGCTCCGCCTACGCCAAGGGCATCAAGGAGCTGAAGATCAAGAAGGGCAACGAGGAGATCGCCCCCTCGGCGGAGAACATCAAGACGGGCAAGTACCCGCTGTCGCGCGACCTGTACTTCTACCTGCGCAACAAGCCCGCCGGGGAGGCCAAGGCGTTCATCGACTACGCGCTGTCCCCGGAAGGACAGGCCGTCGTGACGAAGGTCGGCTACTTCCCGGTGAAGTGACGCCGGGCCGTCACACGAATGTCACGCGGGGCTGGAGGCCACATGGATAGACAGGCCGTCATGGAGCAGGGTCTCACTCAGCCTCTGGTCGCGCCCACACTGTCCCCGGCCGCGCGGCGGCGGCAGCTCAAGGAGAAGGCCATCGCGGGGTTCATCACCCTGATGGCCTTCACCGGCATCGCGGCGCTCATCCTCATCATCATCTTCGTGGCCAAGGAGGCCCTGGCGCTCTTCACCCAGGCCGAGGCACGACACGAGGCCAGCCTGTCGAAGATGTTCCTGCCGCAGGAGGTCCCGCCCGGCCGCCCGCCCTTCCGCTGGCAGCCGGTGTCGAAGATTCCCAAGGTCAGCATGATTCCGCTGTTCGTCGGCACGCTGAAGACGACGGTGGTCTCCATGCTCGTCGCGGTGCCGCTGGGCGTGTTCGGCGCGCTGTTCGCCGCGGAGTTCGCGCCCCGCCGCCTGCGCGAGCTGCTCAAGCCCGTCATCGAGCTGCTCGCGGGCATCCCCTCCGTCGTGCTCGGCTTCTTCGCGCTGATGGTGATGTCCACCGTCATCAAGGACGTCTTCGCCTTCGACCGGCCGCTCAACGCCATGGTGGCGGGCCTGGGCCTGGCGCTCGCCATCGTCCCGGTCATCTTCACCGTGTCCGAGGACGCGCTCACCGCGGTGCCGCGCAGCTACCGCGAGGCGTCGCTCGCGCTCGGGGCCACGCCCTGGGAGACGGCCTGGAAGGTGGTGCTCCCCGCCGCGGCCCCCGGCATCCTCGCCGCCTGCGTGCTGGGCTTCGGGCGCGCCATCGGTGAGACGATGATCGTCCTCATGGCCTCCGGCAACGCGGACGTCATCTCCTGGAGCCTGGGGGACTCGGCGCGCTCCCTGTCGGCCACCATCGCCGCGGAGATGGGCGAGGTGGTGGTGGGCAGCCCGCACTACTCGCTGCTGTTCTTCATCGGCGTGCAGCTCTTCCTGTTCACCTTCGTCCTCAACCTGCTCGCGTCCACATGGACGAAGCGGGTGGTGAAGAAGCTCACCGGAGGTGCGGCGTGACGCCCGGCACCCGCCGCGCCGTGGGCCTCGCGCTCACGTCGCTCACTGGACTCGCCGCGTTCGTCATCGTCGCGGTGCTGGCCATCATCCTCTTCAACGTGGTGGAGAACGGCGCCGGGGGCGTCACCTGGACCTTCCTCACCCAGCCGCCCGAGGACGGGATGATGGCGGGCGGCATCTTCCCCGCCATCTTCGGCACCGCCGCGCTCACCCTCCTGATGACGCTCGCGGTGATGCCGGTGGGCGTGCTCACCGCGGTGTACCTGCACGAGTACGCACCCCCGAACTCACTCTTCGCCCGCGTCGTCCGCGTGGCGGTGGTGAACCTGGCGGGCGTGCCCTCCATCGTGTTCGGCCTGTTCGGCCTGGGCTTCTTCATCCTCTTCGTGGGCCAGGGCATGGACCGGGCGCTCGGCCACGAGGAGATGTACTGGGCCCAGCCCGGCATCCTCTGGGCGTCGCTGACGCTCGCGGTGCTCACGCTGCCCGTGGTCATCGTCTCCACCGAGGAGGCGCTGCGCGCGGTGCCCATGGACCACCGCACCGCGAGCCTCGCCCTGGGCGCCACCCAGTCCCAGACGCTGGCGCGGGTGGTGCTGCCGGGCGCGCTGCCGGGCATCCTCACCGGCGCGGTGCTGGCCATCTCCCGCGGCGCGGGCGAGGTGGCGCCCATCCTCTTCACGGGCGCGGCCTACTTCCTGCCGGACCTGCCCTCGCACCTCAACTCGCAGTTCATGCACCTGGGCTACCACACGTACGTGATGGCCACGCAGTCGCCGGACGTGGAGGCCACCCGTCCCCTGCTCTACGCGACGGTGCTGGTGCTGCTGCTGCTCACGTTCGCCCTCAACCTGGTCGCGGTCATCATCCGGACCCGCACGCGCCGCAAGGCCGCGGGCGCCCACTGACGGTACACGCCCTCCATGTCCCTCACGCCCAACGCTCCCCGCCCGAAGATGGAGGCCCGCGAGCTGACGCTCCGGTACGGCGCCAAGGAGGCCATCAAGAAGGTCTCCCTGGCCATCCAGGACCGGCGCGTCACCGCCCTCATCGGCCCGTCCGGCTGCGGCAAGTCCACCTTTCTGCGCTCGCTCAACCGGATGAATGACCTGATTCCGGGCGCCAACCACACCGGCACCATCCTGCTGGACGACACGGACATCCACGACCGGAGCGTGGACGTGGTGGACCTGCGCCGCCGCGTGGGCATGGTCTTCCAGAAGTCCAACCCGTTCCCCAAGAGCATCTTCGAGAACGTCGCCTACGGCCTGCGCGTGGGCGGGATGAAGGACAAGGCGGCCCTGGCCCAGCGCGTGGAGAAGTCCCTGCGCGGCGCGGCCCTGTGGGACGAGGTGAAGGACCGGCTGCACGAGAGCGCCCTGGGCCTGTCCGGCGGCCAGCAGCAGCGGCTGTGCATCGCCCGCGCGATGGCGGTGGAGCCCCAGGTGCTGCTCATGGACGAGCCGGCGAGCGCGCTGGACCCCATCGCCACGGCCAAGATCGAAGAGCTCATCCACGAGCTGAAGGCGACGTACACCATCGCCATCGTCACCCACAACATGCAGCAGGCCGCCCGCGTGAGCGACAGGACTGCTTTCTTCTACATGGGTGAGCTGGTGGAGTGCGGGCCCACCGAGCAGATCTTCACCAACCCGCGCGAGAAGCGCACCGAGGACTACGTCACCGGGAAGTTCGGGTGAGCGCAGAGAAGGGATTGTCGCAGATGCCGTTGACCCACACGGACAAGGCGTTCGAGCAGGACCTGAGGGACTTGCGCGAGAAGCTCCTCGCGATGGGGGCCAAGGTGGAGGGCCTCATCGTCCAGAGCATGCGCGCCCTCACGGACCGCGACAGCGCCCTGGCGGAGAAGGTCGTCGCGGCCGACAAGGACGTCAACCGGCTGGAGGTGGAGATCGACGAGCTGTGCCGGCGAATCCTCGCGCTGCGCCAGCCGGCCGCCAGTGACCTGCGCCTCATCACCACGGCCTTGAAGATCGTCACCGACCTGGAGCGCATCGGCGACCTCGCCGTCAACATCGCCGAGCGCTCCATGGACCTGAACCAGGTCCCTCCGCTGGCGCCCTACGTCGACACGCCCAAGCTGGCGGAGCTGGCCCAGCAGCAGGTGAAGCGCTCCCTGGATGCCTTCGTGTCCAACGACGTGGCGAAGGCGGAGGAGGTGCTCCAGGGGGATGACCTGCTGGATGCGCTGTTCCTCAAGATCTTCAACGAGCTGCTGGCGTACATGATGGAGGACTCGCGCAACATCCGGCGGGCCACCGCGCTGATGTTCATCGCCAAGCACCTGGAGCGCATCGGCGACCACGCGCTGAACGTGGCGGAGATGGTCGTCTACATGGTGCGGGGCAAGGACATCCGCCATCCGCGCAGCCGCAACCTGGGCGACTAGCCGGACGGCTTCACCGCGCCGTCACGTGGAATTGCCCGGGGCGCCCCGGGCGCTCCCCACTCCTGACGCGCGGGCCCCCTAAGTAGGTCGCCGGAAGTTCCGAGACAAATGCCGGTCGCATGCGCATTTTCTGGACCATGCGACCGGCAAGGAGCCCTGCCGAACTGGGGCTGACAGCAGAGGACAGGCGGAAGCTGGAGCATGCGCTGCGAAGCGTGCGCGACGCCCGCCACTTCCGTCGACTACTGGCAGTGAGACTCCTCGCAGAGGGCAAAGGCCCGGGCGAGGCTGCGCATCTGGCAGCCCTGAGTCGGCCAGCCGTCTACTTCTGGCTGGAGCGCTATCTGGCGCAGCGTGACCCCGAAGCGCTGCGAGATGCCCCGCGGCAGGGGCGGCCGAGGAATGCGCCGCGCCTGACGGCCGAGCGCCTGCGCGAAGTCGTCCGAGGCAGCCCAGAGAAGCAGTCCTGGGCGAGCCACGGCTGGACGGTGCCGCTGCTGTGCACGCACCTGAAGCGACAGGGCATCGAGGTGTCGCCCCGTACACTGCGCCGCCGGCTGCACGAGGCGGGCCTGGCGTGGAAGCGGCCACGGTACGTGTACGCCACGGCGGCGCCCCATCCAGGGCAGAAAAAGGGGGCCTTGTCCGCCGTCTGAAACGGCTCAAACGCCTGTTCCCCCGGGCCGTGCTGCTCGTCATGGACAGCACGGTGCTGCGGTGGTTTCCGCCGCTGCGCGCCGCCTGGGCCCCCAGGGGAGAGCAGGCCGTGGTGCCGATTACAGGCGAGAACGCCAAGCGCACACTGTGGGGCGCCATCAACCCTCGCACCGGCAAGCGCGTGCTGCTGGCAACCCAGCGCGCCAGACGCGAAGACTTCATGGATTTTCTGCGCGCCCTGCGTGCCGCCTACCCCGGTCGCCCTCTGCTGCTGGTGTTGGACCGCGCCAGCTGTCACACGGCCCAGAAGTCCCAGCAGCTCGCCGCTCGCCTCGGAATCCACCTGCTGCTGTTGCCCAAGCAGCGCTCAGAACTCAACTGCATGGACCACTTGTGGCGCTCCCTGAAGCAACGCGTTTCCGCCAACCGTCAGTACCCCACGGTCGAGCAGCACGTCGGCGCCGCCATCCGATGGGTGCTGGGCCTTTCTGCACGGGACGCCCTCCGCAAGGCCGGCTGCCTCGCCGAGGGCTTCTGGCTACGCGATTTGTTAGAGAACTTCTGGCGACCTACTTAGCGTGGCAACCGGTCGCGCGATGCCCGCGCGCCAGTCCCCGGGGACCGCCCGCGCATGTCGCTCGCCTCCGCCCTCCTGCTGTTCGCCGCCTCTTTCGGCCTCACCGCGCTCGCCGTCCAGTACGTGCTGGTGCTCCGCCACCGCCGGGAGGCCCCCCGGGCCCTCCCCTCCGGCGCCGCGTGGCCCGCCATCTCCATCCTCAAGCCGCTGTGCGGCGCGGATGACGACCTGGAGACCAACCTCAAGCACTTCGCCCACCTGGACTACCCCGGCGCCTACGAGGTCGTCCTGGGCGTCAAGGACACCCGCGACGCGGCGTACCCCGTGGCGTGCGAGGCGGTGCGCCGCTGGCCCGGCGTCATGCGCCTGGCGCTGCAGGAGGGCGCCCCCGGCCTCAATCCGAAGGTGAACCAGCTCATCACCCTGGCGGACCGGGCCCGGTACGACCTCTTCGTCATCAGCGACAGCAACACGCGGGTGGCGCCCGGCTACCTGGAGGAGATCGCCGCGGGCTTCGCGGACCCGACGGTGGGCTGCGTGACGCACCCCGTCTCGGGCATCGGCGAGAAGAGCCTGGGTTCGCTGCTGGACAACCTCTACCTGACGTCCAGCGCGGCGGCGGGGATGATTGGCGCCAAGCGCCTGGCGGACCAGGACATCGTCGTGGGCAAGTCCATGGCGCTCAAGCGCGCGGACGTCGACGCGCTGGGCGGCTTCTACTCGGTGCGCGACGTGCTCGCGGAGGACTTCGTCATCGGCCAGTGGGTGACGCGCAAGCTGGGACGCCGCGTCGTGGTGGCGCGTGCTCCCGTGTACAACGTGTCGCTGGGCAAGAGCGTGCGCGCCTTCTTCCAGCGCTACCTGCGCTGGAGCGTCATCCACCGGACGGCCGTGACGCCGTCCACGTATGTCGCGCAGTCGCTGCTCAACCCCGCGCCGCTGGCCGTGGCGGGCGCGCTGGTGAGCCCCTGCCTGGAGTCGGTGACGCTGGCCACGCTCGTCGTGCTCGGCAAGGTCCTGGTGGACCTGGGCGCGTTTCGCGCGCTGCGTCCCCAGCCGGTGTCATGGCGCGCCGCGCCGGCGGTGCTGCTCAAGGACGCGCTGCTGTTCGCCGCGTGGTGGCACGGCGTGTTCTGCCGCACGGTGGACTGGCGCGGGACGCGGCTTCGCGTGGGCCCGGGCACCCGCCTCTTGCCGCCGCGCGCGCGCGTGTCCACGGCGAACGCGGCGCTGGCCCCTCGGGACGAGTGGGTCGCCGGCTGATGCACAGGTGTTTCATCACGCTCGCGACGGATTCACGTGGCGGACGTGAAGCCGACGCGGTCGATGCCTACGTTGCTGTGCATGCCCCCAAGGACGTTGGCGCACCTTTCGGATCTGCACCTGGACCTGAGCCCGGCCAGTGACGCCCAGGCCCGGGCGCTCGTCGCCGCGCTCCAGGCGAACCGCGCGGACCACGTGGTGGTGACCGGTGACTTGACGCACCAGGGCTCGCACGAGGAGTACCGTCGCTTCCTCGACATCTTCTCGCCGCTGTTGGACACCGGACGGCTCACGCTCATCCCCGGCAACCACGACCGCCCTGGCGAGGACGTGGGCGGCGGCTGGATGGACGGCCTGAAGGTCCGCACCGTGGAGCGCCCCGGGCTGTATCTGGTGTGCGTGGACTCCACCGGCGAGCACAACCGCAACTACTTCGCGAGCCACGGCGAGCTGTCGCTCGAGACGGTGGAGCAGGTGGAGAAGGCGCTTGGCCGCGCCCCCAAGGACGCGCTGGTGGCGGTGCTGGTGCACCACCACGTGCTGCCCCTGCCCGAGGAGAGCTTCCCGGAGCGGCTCGCCACGCGCATGGGCTGGCCCCACGCGTCCGAGCTGTCCCTGGGCGCGGAGCTGGTGGCGCGCATCCAGGGCAGGTGCGACCTGGTCCTCCACGGCCACCGCCACCACCCCAACGAGACGGTGGTGGACACGGCCCATGGCCGCCCCTTGCGCGTCTTCAACGCGGGCAGCTCCACCGACCTGGGGCGCTTCCGGCTGCTCCAGCACTCGGAGGGTCGCCTGCTGAGCGAGCCGGTGTGGTGCCACTCCACCCAGCCGGAGCGTCCGCGCACGGCCAGCCACAACGTGCGCCCCGCGCTGCAGTACCTCGTCACCCAGCTGGGCATGGCCCTCTTCTGATGTCCGCCCGCTCGCTCTGCGAGCGGAAGCCATTCCACCGGGGGAAGCGAATGGCCCGGGGGCGCGGTGGGGTTCTTCCCATGTTGGGGAGGATGCTTGGCGCGACTGGACACCGATGACGGCTTGAGAAGAGTGCTGGTGGTCGACGACGACGCGGACTGGCGGGAGTTCCTGCGGCTCAGCCTGGAGGAACTGGGGTATGACACGATGGAGGCGGCCGACGGCCAGGAGGCCCTGGACAGCCTCCGGCGCGGTGAGCGCTTCGAGGTCATGCTGCTGGACCTGAACATGCCGGGCATGAGCGGCCTGGAGGTCGTGGAGAAGCTCGAGCGGCTGCCACGAGGGCCCCACCCCCGGGTGGTGTTCCTGACCTCGGCGGCGGCCCAGGACGTGGGCATGGCCCTCTTGGCCGGCCCCCACTACTACCTGCCCAAGGGCGCCAGCCGGGACCAACTGTCTCTGCTCTTGCAGTCACTTGGTGGGTGAGCCGCCGGCCAACCGGGGATACGGTAGAGGGCTCCTGAGAGGAGGGCCGTCATCGCATCGGAGCTGCTCGTCATCTTGTTGCTCGTCCTGGCCAATGGCGTGTTCGCCGGGGCCGAGCTCGCCATCATTTCCATCCGAAGGACGCGGCTGAAGGAGCTGATGGAGCAAGGCAGTGGCTCCGCCAAGGCGGTGGAGGCCCTGCGGGCCAACCCCGAGCGGTTCCTCGCCACGGTGCAGATCGGCATCACCGTCATCGGCGCGACGGCGGCGGCCTTCGGTGGCGCGAGCATCGCCAACCGCCTGGCCCCGGTGCTGATGGAGCTGGGCCTGCCGGAGACGACGGCGGACGAGGTGGCCCTGGCCGCGGTGGTCGTCTTCGTGTCGTTCCTGTCGCTGGTGCTCGGGGAGCTGGTGCCCAAGTCGCTGGCGCTGCGCGCGTCCGAGCGCTACGGGATGCTCATCGGCCGGCCCCTGCTGGGCCTGTCGTGGGTGATGCGGCCGGTGGTGTGGTTCCTCACGGCCAGCTCCAACGTGGTGCTGCGGCTGTTCGGCGACAAGACGAACTTCACCGAGAGCCGGCTGTCCGCGGAGGAGCTCCAGGCGCTGGTGGAGGAGGCCGCGAAGCAGGGCTCGTTGGACCCGAAGGCGGGCGAAATCGCCTCGCGCGCGTTCGAGATGGGCGAGCTGACGGTGGGCGAGCTGATGGTGACGCGCGAGCAGATCGTCGCGCTGCGTCGCCACGCGAGCGCGGACGAGATTCGCCAGATGCTGCTGGAGCGCGGGCACTCGCGGATGCCGGTGTTCGAGGGTTCACTGGACAACATCGTCGGCTACGTCATCGCCAAGGACCTGCTCGCCGTGGCGTGGGAGGGGAACCTCATCGTCCTGGAGGACGTGCTCAGGCCGGCCTTCTTCCTGGTGGAGACGATGCGGGCCATGGACGCGCTGAAGGAGCTGCAGCGCCGTCGCATGCAGCTGGCCATCATCGTGGACGAGCGCGGCGGCGTGGTGGGCCTGGTGACGGTGGAGGACCTGGTCGAGGAGATGGTGGGCGACATCCTCAGCGAGTCGGAGACGCCCGAGGAGCTGGTGCGGCGCGAGAGCCCCGTGGCGGCGGTGGTGCAGGGCAGCGCGGCCATCCGCGACATCAACCGCGAGCTGGGGCTGGAGCTGGCCGAGGACGGCGACTACTCCACGGTGGCGGGGCTGAGCATCGCGCTGGCGGGCGGCGCCATCCCCGAGCCCGGCACCAAGCTGAAGACCAAGGACGGCCTGGAGCTGGAGGTGGTGGAGGCCTCGCCCCGGCGCGTGCGCACGGTGCGCATCTTCCTGCCGCCGCCCCAGCCGGAAGAAGGCGACAGCGACTGAGGCCCGTGCTCACCCCGCGTCCATCAGCCCCAGGGTGAGCGCCTTCACCACGGCCTGGACCTTGTTGGTGGCGTTGAGCTTGAGCAGGGCGTTGCCGATGTGGAAGTTCACGGTGCGCTCGGAGATGTCGAGGATGGTGCTGATGTCCGCGGACGTCTTGCCCTCCCCCGTCCAGAGCAGCACCTCGCGCTCGCGCGGCGTCAGCGCGGTGTCCACGTCCGGCGCGAGCCGGGGCACCAGCAGGCCCATCATCCGCGCGTGGAGCTGGTGGGCGGCCATCAGCATCGGCTGACGCAGCGCCGCGAGCGTGGCGTCGGAGAGCGGCTCGGGTGACGCGCGGGCGAAGGTGAGCAGGCCGAAGACGCCATGCGCCGCCCAGCACGACTGGGCCACCGCGGAGGCCAGCCCGAAGGCGCGCGCGTCCTCGAGCAGTTGGGGCGCCTGGGCGAAGAGCTCGTCGGACCAGACCACGAGCTCGGTGCTGCTCACGCCCAGGCGGACCACCGGGTCGATGCGCAGGTAGTCGTGCTTCCGGTAGTGCGCCATCCATCCCGGCGGATAGGAGTCGAAGGTCGCCACCACGGGATGGGCGACGGGCCAGGGCATGCGCAACAGGTAGCCGCAGAAGTCGAAGCCCAGCGTGCGGGCCAGGGCGTCCACGCGCTCGAACAAGGCCTGCGCCTCATCCGCGCGCCGCGACGGCGGTCCGCTCGCCTCCCCCGTGGCCATCTGCCCTCCCTCCTCGTCGGAGCCAGGCTGGATGAGACCGACGATGAGTGGATGATATAGACAGCCCTCCCCCGGCGGACCACCCTCGATGGCTGTCTTTGCCCCGCATGGGGCGCGCACCTGGCCCGCACCGCGCATTCAGCGCGCGCGGAGGGCCTTGGCGAAGGTCGCGGTGATGAATTGAGGGCGGGTGATGGCGCTGCCCACGACGACCAGGTCCGAGCCGAGCCGCAAGGTCCGCGCGGCCTGCGCCGGCGTCGAGATGGCGCCCTCGGCCACCAGCGGGCAGCGCACCACGGCGGCGCGCAGCGCCCTCAGGTGCTCGAAGTCATCGTCGCAGAGGTGGCGTCCGGCCGTCTCCCGGGTGAAGCCATACAGGCCGCTGGAGACACAGTCGAACCCCAGCTCCTGGGCGAGCGCGGCCTCGCGGACGGTGGCCACCTCCGCCATCAACGGGACGTCCGGGTAGCGGGCGCGGACCTTGCGGACCAGGTCCGGGAGCGACTCACCCTCCGGACGCCACCGCTCCGTCGCGTCGATGCCCACCAGCTGGGCGCCGGCGTCCACCACCTCGGCCACCTCCGCGAGCGTCGGGGTGACGCGCACCCTCGAGCCTGGATACTCGCGGAGGAGGACGCCGAGGAGCGGCAGGGGGACCTTCGCGCGAATCGCGGCGATCTCCGCGGGCCCGTTGGCGAGGAGGCCCTGCGCCCCGCCCCGGACCGCGGCGACGGCCATGGCGGTCATGAACGCGCTGCCATGGAGCGGCTCGCCGGGCAGGGCCTCGCAGGCCACCACGAGGCCTCCCTGGAGTTGTTGGAGCAGCCTCATCCGGAGACCCGCGCCCGTCGGCAGTCGAGCATCGCGGCGTGGGGCCTTCGCAGGTAGGCGTGCAGCGCGGGAGGGGCGTCCTCGACGCGGGCGAGCCCCGGGGGCCAGGGGTCGGCCCAGAACACGGGCCCGAAGCCCGCGTCTCGCAAGGCCTCCTCGATGGAATTCCTGGACCAGTACCAGGCGGTGACGTCTGCCTCCACGCCCGCGGCGCGCAGCTCGACTCGCAGCGCGCCTCCTTCCGCATGGGGCGCGTCCGAGACCAGCCGCAGGCCATAGGGAGCGTAGTAGTCCGGGTCGGGCGCGTGGTCGGGATGGAGCGGCAGCGCGAGCAGACGTCCTCCCGGGCGCAGCACCCGGGCCATGCTCGCGCACATCTGTCGCAGCTCGCTCCGCGTGGAGGCATACGGGAGGACGTACACGGCCAACACCAGGTCGAACCGCTGCTCCAGCTCGGGCGTCAGCCGAGACACGTATTCGATGCCGCGCTGCTCCTTCGCCTCCCGCTGCCGCGCGGCGCTCAGCATCCCCTCGGACGCGTCATGGCCCACCACCCGGCGGGCCCCTCGCCCGGCGAGCAGCCGGGAGTACAGCCCCGCGCCACAGCCGAAGTCGAGCACGTCGCTGCGCGTCAGGTCTCCCAGCGAGTGGAGCACCGAGGGCACCTCGATGTCCCGACGGAAGGGCCAGGGGGCGACGTCCTCGTAGAGGCTCGCCAGTTCGTCGAACTGGCGCTCTGCGGCGGTGGCGGACATCGACGACCTCCCGTGCGAAGGGTTCCCCTGAGTTAAAGCCAGACACCCCGGGTGGGAAAGCTGTCAGGACTGACAGGATGGGCCCCTTCAGCGATGGCCGCGCCCCCGCCCTCGCGCCGGACGACGCCCGAGCCTCCGCGGCGAATCCCAGACACCCCGGGCGGGCGCCCGCTCTTTCTCGCCGTTTCAGACACCGTGATGCACGGCGGGTCCCAGGGGACACGGAATCTGGGCTTTACTGACTGGGACTCGGTTACACGAACAGCCTCGGTTGGGTGGAAACCACCCCTCGGTGAGTCATTGCGTGAATGATTTGACCCAGTTCAATACACCCACGCAAATGACCTAACGTGGGCATGCCTCATTGCGAGGCCATTGACCGGAGCCAGACATGACACGTGTATATGGATTCCCCGCGCTCGCGGCGCTGTTTCTCTTGGGCGGCTGCGATGGCAGCTCTTCCGAAGTGGGCGCGCCATCCTCCTTGCAGACACAGGAGGCGGCGGTAGGCGAATTGGACCTGGCGGTGGTGGACCTGGTGGCGTCCTGCCAGGCCACGGCGCTGACGCTGTCCGCGGCGGTGCAGAACCTGGGAGCCACCGGCATCGCCGGCTCGACGACGGCCATCTACGCAGGCGAGCCGGGCGCGGGCGGCACGCGCCTGGGAATCGTCAGCGTTCCCTTCCTGGTGGGGGGTGAGCGCTTCCCCTTCCAGCTCTCCTTCACGGTGCCGGAGGGGACGCAGCAGGTGGTGGTGGTCGCGGACGACGACGGCGTCTTCGACGAGGGGGACGAGGCGAACAACCGCGCCGCGTTCGACTTCCCGATTCCGTGTGCGACGAATCAGCTGCCGGTGGCGAGCTGCCAGGATGTCACCATCCAGGCGGACGCGACGTGCCGGGGGCAGGCCTCCGTGGACCACGGCTCGTTCGACCCGGATGGCTTCCCGGGGCCGTTCAGCGTGAGCCAGACCCCCGCGGGCCCGTTCTCCCTGGGGACGACGCCTGTCCGTCTGGATGTGACGGATGGCGCCAGCACGAGCACCTGCTCCGCGACGGTGAAGGTGGTCGACGTCACGGCGCCCACGCCGGGCGCGAGCCGGGGCATCACCCTGACGCCCTCGGCGGGCTCCGACTACGTGCTGGTGTCGCTGGATGACTGCGCCCTGCCAGCCACGGACAACTGTGGCGGCACGCTGCCCCTGGCGCAGGCGGGCTCGCTGCTGCGCGTCACCTCCGACGAGCAGAACGACGCGCTGTCATTGCTGCGGCTGCTGGCCTGCGACGACATCAAGCTGAGCGCGGATGGCAAGTCCGCGATGGTGCGCGCGGAGGCGGCGCTGCTGGGCAACGGCCGCGTCTACACGTTCGTGTATGGCGTGTCGGACAACACGGGCAACCAGTCCGTGGGCTCCTGTCAGGTCCGCGTTCCCGCGCTGCTGGGCAACCCCGCCGTCGACTCGGGGGCCCGGTATTGCCAGGGCGAGGGCTGCCCCTCGGGGACGACGTACCCCGGGCTGCTCTGCTCGCTGCTGTAATGGATTGAGGTCGCGGCACTCCGCCCGGGGCTGTCCCGGGCGGGGTGCCGCGGCCCAATGACTCCGCAATCCCAGATTCCTGGGATGGGCCTGCCCGGCGCTCCTCGAATACCGTTGCATCCTCCCCAAGGAGGCAACCATGTCGACGAGGTATTGCATTGGAGCGGCACTGGGACTGCTGGTGACCATGGCCATGGGCTGTGGAGCGCCGTCTGCTGAAGATGTCGTCACGACGGAAGGCATCCAGGAGTCTTCGCAGGAGCTGTCGACCTGTACGGCGGCCTGCGCCACGGGGTCGGTGAGTTGTCCGTCGGGAACGACGGTCTGCTCCGCCCAGGACAACTCCGGGGTGACGTGCAACGGAACGTTCATCGCGTGTCCCACGACGCCCCCGGCGTGTGGCGACCTGCCGCGGTGCAGAGACCTGGTGGGAAGCGTCTGCGCCCCCGGCTCCAGGGAGCCGTGCTGCACGGCCTCGGGAGCTGAGAGCGTCTGCGTCTGCACCCTCAGTGGAATCCTGCGCTGCAACACTCTCTAGGCGGAGTCCGGGCGGCTTCGACTCGCCTCGAGGCTACTGCCGTGGAGTCGGCAGGGGCTCATCCGGGTGGATGATGGAGGGGCTCCGTCGGACATAGGCCCGGGCCCAGAGGTAGGCCCCGGCCCCCGCGGCCAGCAGGGCTCCCACGGCGCCCAGGAGCACCCATCGAGTCGTCCGCGTCATTCGAGTCCTCCAGGAGGACTCCCGACAGGAGGAGCCTCCGTGCCTGCTCGACCCTAGGGCACGGAGGCTGCCGCGGGCCAGCCAGCAGTGTCCTCTCGCCAGCCTCAGGCCGAATGTGTGCTTGCGTCGGCCAGCAAGTTCGGCTACTTGTGCCCTCGCCGCAGCGGTTCTGCGCGATTAGCTCAGCTGGATAGAGCGTTGGCCTCCGGAGCCAAAGGCCGCAGGTTCGACTCCTGCATCGCGCGCAGGGACAACCGCCCGGTCTTCCTCAGGAAACTGATGGAGACCGGGCGGGAAATCCTGCCCCTCCAGGCTCCCCCAACAGACTCGCGGCAATGTCCCCGTCAGCGAAGCGCCTGTGGCGTGGTCCCGTCGCTGGGACCGGGCCGCCTCCGGGATTCGACGTCCGGATGACCGTGGCGCAAGACACCACCACGGCTCGCCCCGGCTCTCCGCCCAGGCAAGGGCGCGCCAATGGCTTCATGCGGTCTCGAGGCGACTCAGCAGACGTCGCATCCCGCGCAGTAGAAGGTGCCATCCGACCAGAACACGCAGTATTCGCAACAGTCGACATAGACAATGGATTGCGTAGTATCGGTCGAAGAGAGCTTCGCCTCAGTCCCGTCGGTCTTCACGACCGTACCCGATGTCACCGGCATGGAGCCTGAGTCACTGTGAATGACCATCGAGCCATTCTCACCATGCTCGATACGATATTCCGGGTCGGAGACGCCGCCACAACCCGTTGAAACCGCCGCGAAGAACACGAACGCCGCAACCTGACGGATATTCATTGGCCGTATGCCTTTCCAGTGGGTGCCCATGAGGCAACCACAACTATGAGGTGAATGCGATAGACTGTCCATGAGAGTCGACGACACCCCAGGACTCCGTCACAAACGACCCCGTCCGGGTGACGCGCGATTGAGCTTCTGCCGGCGTCTGACACACTTCGAGCCCCCGAATATGAACGACCTCCCCACAAGCATCGTGATCGCGGTTCCCATAGTCGAGGAGGCAACCCGGTGGTTTCGAGCCCGGTTCCCAACTGCCGCGATTGCCAGCCAGGGTGCGCTGGCTGTTGTTCACCTGGGAGACACCCGGGTTGTGCTGCTGCACGGCCCGCGAGGGCGCACGCGGCAGATCCTGGTCGAGGTCAACCCCAAAGACGTCCCCTTGCACCCGGCTAATGACGTGGAGGTTCAGGTGCGGGCGAAAACCCTATTGGGCTCCCGCTGGGCAACGCTCACGATGCCAGACCAGACGACCCAACTCGTCCTGGTGACCCCCGTTCCGGCCTTGAACAAGTACCAATTGGAGCAGGTCCGCCAGGTGCTGAGGCCACTCAAAGAGAAGGTCGCCAGGTGGCACGAGGGAGTCAAAGGTCATCTGGAATCAATCTGGAACAAGGAACTGGATCGACTCCTGGAGAAGGAGGGTCCGCACCAGATCAAATGGATCGTGGCGGGGATCAATCCCGGGAAACTGGAGGCGAGAGACGGTCGCTACCTGCACCCAGCGGGACCGTCAGGCGCACCAATGCATGTGCTGTTGCGGCATGATGTCCCCAGTTGGGACTTCGTGTTGGCCTTGAATCAAACAAGCCTTGCCAGCTCCAACATGGATGAACTGGACGACCTGTCCCCGAAGCAGCAGGAAATCCTCGACGAATCCCTCCTGGCGATGGCTGAGGCCATTGGCCAACTGGCACAGATAACTGGGGCCCACGTCTGGATTCTCGGCAACAAGGAACTCTTTGCCAGGAAAACCTCGACAATGCGCTTCTATCCGTTCTTTCAACGGTTGGCCAAGCGCACGAGCGAGGACCCGACCCTGCACGACCGACTCTACTTGAGCAACCATCCATCGAGAGGCAGCCTGTTCAGCGAACTGCCCATGACAGACGAGATCCTGGATCACGGATTGGAAGTCGCACTACGGCAGCACTGCCTCCCGCTGCGCCCGTAGCAACTCGGGGGGCGGCCACCGCGGCTTCCCTCCTCACACGGGCGCATCGAGCTTGCCTTTGCCCCTCGGAAATCACGCCCCCGCGACCATGCCGCGCCGCATCGGGCCACAGGGACTCGGCCACTTCCCTATCCCGGTGATGGGCACGGGCGCCGGTCACGTCCTCGGCTGGTACAGCGCGTCAGGCATCCTCATGGCGCTCGGGCGGCCGCGAGACACACGGGTCCCCATCGCCGCCCGGACGTAGCCTGGGTCCAACACCCTCACGCTCCACCGCATTCCCGCCCGGAGACCTTCGTTTTTTCGAAGCCTCCCGGGAGCTTTTCCTATTGGCGCGAAACTCCGCGGACCAGCAGATAGGAGATAGGCCCATGGTGGGCCGGAAGGAGCCGAGGATGCGAATCGAAATCCGAGCCCGACACTTCACCCTCACCGAGACCCTCCGCACCCACGTCGAGCGCCGCGCGCGCTTCGCCATGGGGCGACTGTCCGACCGGGTCCGCGAGGTGACGGTGCGCTTGGAAGACATCAACGGCCCACGCGGAGGCGTGGACAAGGTGGCGAAGGTCACGGTGCGCCTGGAGCACGGCGGACAGCTCGCGTCGGAGGCGATGGACGCGACCTTCCCCGGCGCGGTGGACCGGGCCCTGGAGCGCGCCGGCCACGCGGTGGGCAAGGCCCTGGGACGCTCGCACCGCCAGGACAGCGAGAGCGTGAGGACCGGTCCCTGGGAGGCCGAGGAGCAGCACAGCCCGCTCTGACGTGAAGCGCCGCCGAGGGCCCTTCTCCCCGAAGGGCCCCGGCGATGTCAGGATGGGTCCATGACGCGCGTCGCGCGTCCCTTTCCTGGAGGATTTCCGATGCAGACGGCGGGGCCGGGCGTGCTGGCGCGAGGACGGGCCGCATGGGCCCGCGCGAGGCGGCGCTGGTGGGTGCGATGGGGCGTGGACCTGGTGCTGCTGGCGCTCGTGTTCACCGCCGTCGCGGCCTGGCAGACGCGCCACCTGCCCGGCTCCGGAGCGCCCGCGCCAGACTTCACCGTGCAGACGCTCTCCGGAGAGACGGTGTCGCTCGCCTCGCTGCGAGGCAAACCCGTGGTGCTCGCCTTCTGGGCCCCGTGGTGCGGCGTATGCGGCGCCGAGTCCTCCAACCTCTCCCAGCTGCGCCGCATCGCCGGAGACTCCGCGCACGTCGTGTCGGTGGCGCTGGCCTATGAAGACGTCGCCGCCGTGCAGCGCTTCGCCCAGGAGCACGCGGTGGACTACCCGGTGCTGCTCGGCGACGACTCGATACAGGAAGCGTGGCGGGTGAGCATGTTCCCCACCGTGTTCTTCCTGTCCGCCGAGGGGCGCATCGAGCGCTCCGTGGTGGGCTACACCACCCTGCTCGGCCTGTCCTGGCGGTGGATGTTGTAGAGTCCGGAGCACCTCTCGGAGCCAACGGATGGGAACGACCAAATCCGCAGATGAGTGAGCCGCGGCGACCCTGTTGCCGCGGCCCTCTGTCCAAAGCTCATCACGTTCCCGTGGAGAGGCAGATGGCCGCCCGCTGTTCCCCTTTTGTGCGGATGCCATCGTGGCTCACTCGAAAACCTTGCCGTGGACGTACTCCGTGCCAGCAGCGCTGTTGCTGATGGCCCCCTTCGACCTCCTGGCCTCGCTGGCCATGGACATCTACCTGCCCGTGGTTCCGGCGATGGTCGGAATCCTCCAGACGTCTCCCGCCATCATCCAGCTCACACTCAGCCTCTACATGGCGGTGCTCGGGCTGGGACAGGTGGTGTTCGGCCCCTTGTCGGACCGCATCGGTCGGCGTCGGGTGCTGTTGGGAGGCGCGCTGTTGTTCGCGGCCACCTCGTTCCTGCTCGCGGGCACCTCGGACGCGATGACGTTCGTCGGCCTGCGGACTCTGCAAGCCGTCGGCGCCTCCGCGGCGCTCGTCGCCACGTTCGCCACCGTCCGTGATGTCTACGCGGAGCGGCCGGAGAGCGCGGTCATCTACAGCCTGTTCAGCGCCATGCTGGCCTGCGTGCCCGCGCTGGGCCCCATCGTCGGGGCGCTGCTCGCGAGACACTTCGGTTGGCGGGCCATCTTCATCACGCTCGGCGGCCTGGCGACGGCGGCCGTGGTGAATGCGTGGCCCCGGTGGCACGAAACCCACGCGGCGGACGGGCCACGTCCCGCCGTCGCGTTCCGTCCCATCCTGCGCGACGCCGCGTTCTGGACGTACACGCTGGGCTTCAGCTCGGCCATGGGCGCGTTCTTCGTGTTCTTCTCCACGGCGCCCCGGGTCCTCATCGGACAGGCGGGCTTCACCGAGCTCGGGTTCAGCCTGGCCTTTGCCACCGCGGCGCTCGCGATGATTGCGACGACGCGCTTCGCCAGGCGCTTCGTGGCGGCGTGGGGCCTGGCGGGCAGCCTCACGCGGGGCATGCTCCTGCTGCTCACCGGCGCGGCCCTGCTCGCGGCGGGGCAGTTGTTCGCGGCCCCGTCGTTCTGGACGTTCGTCGCGCCGATGTGGGTCATCGCGGCGGGCATCGTCTTCGCGGCGTCCGTCACCGCCAACGGCGCGCTCCAGGCCTTCGGCGCCGTGGCGGGGACCGCCGTCGCGCTCTACTTCTGCGTCCAGAGCCTCATCGTCGGCACCGTGGGCACGCTGATGGTCGTCCTGCTCGACGGCGACACGGCGTGGCCCCTGGTGGCGTATGCCTCGCTCATGGCGACGGTGACGCTGAGCGCCCAGGCGAACCTGCGACGCAGGCGGATGCCCTCCACCTAGCGCGGGCTCCCACCGCGCCGGAGGGACGTTCAGCCTCCGGCGCGGCGTGCAGCGGCTACAGCTTCACCAACTGCACATCATCCATGTGTACGAAGTTGGCACCGTTGGCCGTGGTGGCGCGGGTGTGGAAGCCCAGCTCCAGATAGCCGCCGGTGACGGAGATGACCGGCGTCTCCACCAGCGTCCACGCGCCATACGTCCCCAGCTCCGTGAACACGGGCGCACACGAGCCACACGTCTTCGCCTGGATGCGCGACAGGTCGAAGGTGCCGCCCTTTCGCACCCACGCGCGGACCCGGTAGTTGCCGGACGCCAGCCCCGACACCGTCTGATACGTCCACACTTCGAAGGGCGCGGCGTTGTTCCAGTGCGTCAGGTGATAGCTGCCCGAGTGCCCACCATTGTGCGTCTCGCTGAAGTCCGCGGCCTCCGTGCCGTTGGGGCTCCACGTCGCCCAGCCAGCCATGTCCGACTCGAAGCCCGGGTTCGTCAGCGTCCCCCCCGGCGTGCTGCCCGCCTGGTACCAACGCACCCACTCCACCTCCATCGTCTTGCGCTGCCCCAGCGGCAGGTCCACGTTGCCCGCCGGCGTATTGCCATACCAGTTCCCACCCAGCGCCAGGTTCAACAGGATGTAGTGGTTCTGCCGGAACGCCTGCGCCGCGTGCACGAAGTCCGCGTTCGCCCGGACCTGGTTGTCCAAGCGGAACACCATCCGGTCCGCCGTCCACTCCAGCTCGTAGACGTGGAACGCATCCGCCAGGCTGTAGCCCCGGTTCGCCCCGGAGCCCCAATCCCTCGCGCCCTCGCCCCAGTGCGTGGCCACCTTCATCCACGACGGCTCGTTCGAGTGCCACTCCAGGATGTCGATCTCCCCCGCCGCCGGCCAGCCGACGCTGGAGATGTTCGCCCCCAGCGTCCAGAACGCGGGCCACATGCCGTAGCCGGACGGCACTTTGATGCTCGCCACCAGCTTGCCGTAGGTCCGCTCCACCTTGCCCTTGGTGTGGATGCGCCCCGAGTAGAACGAGCGCGGCCCATAGCCGGTACAACGCGAGTCATTGGGCGCGTCGTTGGTGCGCTCGGCGGTGAGGATGAGCTTGCCCCCGCTCACCGTCACGTTCTGCGCGCGCGGGTACTCCAGCTCCCCCGTGCCGAAGTTGCAGTTGCCCGTCACCGGGTCGTAATTGCTCGTCAACACGTTCCAGTTCGCCGAGTTCAGCGCCGAGCCCGTGAAGTCGTCCTGCCACGCCAGGTTCCAGCCAGGCCCCGGGTCGTAGGCCAGCTCCTTCTGCTCCTGCGCGACCAACGGCGGCGGCTCGGACTCCACCGGAACCTCGCTCCCACATCCCCCCAACAACAACCCGCCCAAGACAAAACACGCACCCCAGCTGGACTCGCTCCGATATGCCATCCGCTCCTCCTGGAATAATGCGAGAACACGATTTACTCGAATTCTAGCATTTACTTCATTCGGAGTGACAACAAAGTCAGATGGCGTAGTCCCCCACGAACACGGAGGCGGAGCGCACGTCCGCGTTGACCGCGTCCCCTTCCGAGACGCCGAGCGCATCGAACTCGGAGCGGGACACCTGCACCGTCACTTCATCGCCCGAAGGAAGTCTCAGGAGCACCTTGACGAAGCCGCCCACGGACTTGAGGCGCTCCACCCTCCCGGTGACAGGGGAGGCGCTTCGCGCCGCTTCATCCGTGCGCGCCAGCTTGATGTCATGCGGACGCACGAAGGCATGCACCGCCTGGCCTTCCCGAGCGGCGGACGGCATCGCCAGGGCGAGCGAGCCGAGCGCCGCGCGCCCCTGCTGGACATGGCCTCGCAGGATGCTCGCCCCGCCGATGAACGACGCCACGAAGGGCGAGGCCGGGCGGTCGTAGATGTCCTCCGGTGAGCCCGCCTGGGCCACGCGCCCCTCGCTCAGCACCACGACGTGCTGGGAGATTTCGAGCGCCTCCTGCTGGTCATGCGTCACCAGGAGCGTCGTCAAACCGGTGCGCTCGTGCAGGCCATGCAGCCACTCGCGAAGCTCCTCGCGCACCCGCGTGTCCAGCGCGCCGAAGGGCTCATCCAGGAGCAGCACGCGAGGGCGGATGGCGAGCGCCCGCGCGAAGGCCACGCGCTGACGCTGGCCTCCGGAGAGCTGCGCCGGATGGCGCGCGCCCAGGGCCTCGAGTTGCACCAGGCGCAGCATCTCGTCCACGCGCGCCTCCACCTCGGCCCGGGGGAGCTTGCGCATCTCCAATCCGAAGGCGACGTTCTGCCGCACCGTCATGTGGCGGAACAAGGCATAGCTCTGGAACACGACACCCACGTTGCGCTGTTGCACCGGCTGCGCCGTGCAGTCCGCGCCGTCGATGAGGACACGCCCCGAGTCGGGAACCTCCAGCCCGGCGATGAGGCGCAGCAGCGTGGACTTGCCCGCGCCCGATGGGCCCAGCAACGAGGTGATGGCCCCCGCGGGCGCCTGGAACGACACCGACGACACGGCGGGGCTTCCGCCCGCGGAGAACCGCCGGGTGAGCTGCTCGACGACGATGCTCATGACGCCTCACTCCTCCACTCCACGTACTTCTTCAGGACCAGCGTCACCAGCGCCAGCACCGTGAGCAACGAGGCCACGGCGAACGCTCCGGCGAAGTCGTATTCGTTGTAGAGAATCTCCGCGTGCAGCGGCAGCGTCGTGGTGACGCCGCGCACGTGCCCGGACACCACCGAGACGGCGCCGAACTCGCCCATCGCCCGCGCGTTGCAGAGGATGACGCCGTAGAGCACGCCCCACTTCACCTTCGGCAGCGTGACGCGCAGGAAGGTGCGCCAGCCGCTCGCGCCCAGCGTCAGCGCCGCCTCCTCCTCGTCACTGCCCTGCGCCTGCATCACCGGCAGCACCTCCCGGGCCACGAACGGGAAGGTGATGAACACCGTCGCCAGCACGATGCCCGGCACCGCGAAGATGACGTGCACGTCGTGCTCGGCCAACAGCGGCCCCAGCCAGCCCTGCCGCCCGAAGAGCAGCACGAAGATGAGCCCCGCGATGACGGGCGACACGCTGAACGGCAGGTCGATGAGCGTCAGCAGCAGCGCGCGCCCCCGGAACCGGAAGCGCGCCAGCAGCCACGCGGCCGCAAGCCCGAAGACCAGGTTGAGCGGCACGGCGATGCCCGCGGCCGTCAGCGTCAGGAGGATGGCGGAGCGCGCCTCCGGCTCCGTGACGGCGGCCACATACGCGGCCCACCCCTTCTGGAACGCGAAGGTGAAGACCGCCACCAGCGGGACGACGAGGAAGACGGCCAGGAAGCCCAGCGACAGGGTGATGAGCGTCCAGCGCACCCACCGCGAGCCCTCCAGCGGGCGCGTCGCGCGGTGCGACACCAGACTCGAAGGAGCCAGCATGTCCGTCACGCTCCAGGCCGGACTTCGAACCGGCGGTGGCTCCAGCGCTGGAGCAGGTTGACGACGAGCAGCAGCAGGAACGACGTCACCAGCATCACCACCGCGATGGCCGTGGCCCCCGCGTAGTCGTACTGCTCCAGCTTGGTGACGATGAGCAGCGGGACGATTTCGGTGCGCAGCGGCATGTTGCCGGAGATGAAGACGACGGAGCCGTACTCGCCCAGCGCCCGCGCGAAGGCCAGGGTGAAGCCGCTGAGCAGCGCGGGGGAGATGGCCGGGAACAGCACCCGCGTGAAGGTCTGCCACGGCGTGGCGCCCAGCGTCGCCGCGGCCTCCTCCACGTCCGCGTCCAGCTCCTCCAGCACCGGCTGCACCGTGCGCACCACGAAGGGCAGCCCGATGAACGTCAGCGCCACCGCGATGCCCACGGAGGTGTAGGCCACCTTCACCCCCAGCGCCTCCAGATACTGGCCGTACCACCCCTTCGACGAGAACAGCGTGGTGAGCGTCAGCCCCGCCACCGCCGTGGGCAGCGCGAAGGGCAGGTCCACCAGCGACTCCACCAACGAGCGCCCGGGGAAGCGATAGCGCACGAGCACCCACGCGACGAGCAGGCCGAACACGACGTTGACCAGCGCCGCCACCAGCGACGCGCCGAAGCTCAGCCGGTACGCCGCGAGCGCGCGGGGCGCCGACACCGTCTCCCAGAACTGCGGCCACGTCAGGGAGAACGTCTTGAGGAAGAGGCTCGACAGGGGGATGAGCACCAACAACCCCACATAGGCCCAGGTGAAGCCCAGCGACAGGCGGAAGCCGGGCAGGACATGACGACGCGCGGGCATGCTCATGGCTCAGCGCGCCTGGGGGACGTAGATGCGGTCGAAGACGCCGCCATCATCGAAGTGCGCGGCCTGCGCCTTGCGCCAGCCTCCGAACACCTCGTCGATGGTGAAGAGCGTCAGCTTCGGGAAGCGGGCGCCCTCCTTGCTCGCCACCGCCTCCGAGCGCGGACGGTAGTGGTGCTTCGCCGCCAGCCGCTGCCCCTCCTCCGAGTAGAGGAACTGGACATACGCCTCCGCCACGGCGCGCGTGCCGCGCTTGTCCACGTGCCGGTCCACCACCGCGACGGGGGGCTCGGCCAGGATGCTCACCGAGGGCACGACGATGTCGAACCGCCCCTGTCCCACCTCGTCCGTCAGCAGGAAGGCCTCGTTCTCCCAGGCGATGAGCACGTCGCCCAGCCCTCGCTCGGCGAACGTGGTGGTGGCCCCCCGCGCACCGGAGTCGAGCACCGGCACCCGACGGAACAGCGCCTCCACGAAGCCGCGCGCGCTCTCGGGGGTGCCTCCCGGCTTGCGCAGCGCATAGCCCCACGCGGCCAGGTAGTTCCACCGCGCGCCGCCGGACGTCTTCGGGTTGGGCGTGATGACCGCGACGTCCTCGCGCAGCAGGTCCTCCCAGTCGCGGATGCCCTTGGGGTTTCCCTTGCGCACCACGAAGACGATGGTGGAGGTGTACGGCGCGCTGTTGTGCGGGAGCCGCGCCTGCCACCCCTCCGGGATGAGCGACGCCTTGTCGTGGAGCATGTCCACGTCGTAGGCCAGCGCCAGCGTGACGATGTCCGCCTCCAGCCCGTCGATGACCGCCCGCGCCTGCTTGCCGGAGCCGCCATGCGACTGCTTGATGGACACCTTCTGTCCGCGCTTCGCCTCCCACTGGCTGGCGAACGCCGCGTTGACGTCCACGTACAGCTCCCGCGTGGGGTCGTAGGACACGTTGAGCAGCGTGACGACGTTGGCCGAGGCCGCATCGGCACCGGCGGACTTGGAGCACCCGACGAGGGCGAGCACGACGAGCAGGGACGACACGAGCCACGAATGCATGGAGGGGCCTTTCACCAGCTCACCTGGAAGCGGGACATGACGACGGATTCGGGCAGGCGAGCGCCGTCGACGGCGCCTCCCTCGTACTCGGTGTGGTCATACGAGGTGGCCACCCGGACGTTGTTGTTGAGGTACCAGTTCGCCACCGCGCCCCAGCCATGGGCCTTGCGCGCCGCGCGCGTGGGGTCCGCGTAGACGGGGAACGCGTCCGGGTCCACGCGGAGCTCGGACATGCGAGCCCCCACCTCCACCGCGCCCCAGCCCTCCGCGCTCGCGCCGAACGGCTCGGTGGGCTTCACGCCGTCGTAGGCCGCCTTGCCGCCGAAGAGCACGTACGACGCGCTGGCCTGCCAGGACTCGAAGCGCAGCCGCGCGTGCTGCTCCCCCAGGTGGACCTCCTGGGTGGAGGAGACGTACTCGGCCATCGCGCCCAGCGGCCCCAGGTAGAGATAGCCCTGTGGCGACCAGCGCACGTGCGCGCCGTGGGCGACGACGGTCTCCCCCAGGCCGTTGCCCGTCCTGAAGATGAAGAACGTCTGCTGCCCCATGGAGCGCAGCGGCGCCTCGCCCGTGGTGGACGCCGAGCCGAACTGCGACCCGCGCGACGCCGCGATGCCCAGCCCCAGTCCCGAGAGCGACGAGAGCCCCAGCGCCCGGAACGGATGGGCGAACACCCGCGCCGCCAGGTCGAAGCTGTCATCCAGGTTGGTGTCGGCGCTCGCCCCATCCGCCGTGCCGTTGAAGGCCCCCAGCGCGTAGCTCACCACGCCGTCCTTCAGCTCCCCGTGCACCATCACCCCCACGTCCCGGTTGGGCACCAGGTCCGTGGGCAGCGCCCGCTCGATGAAGAGCGTATGGATGCCGGACTGGTTGCGCTCCAGCCCCACCGGCGGACGGAACCTGCCCACGCGCACCCGGACCTCCTTGCGCGGGCGGAACTCCAGATAGGCATCCCACAGCGGAGGCACGTTGGCCGCGAAGTCCACCAGCAGGCGGAAGTCGAACAGACTGAAGAGTGTCCCCTCCAGCAGCGGACGCGCGCGCCGGATGAGCAGCGTCGTCGCCCCGGGACGGTCCGCGCGGCTCTCGAAGAAGCGACCATCCAGTTGCACGTAGCCGCGCAGCTTCAGCAACAGGGCGTTGTCGGCGGAGTGGAGGGAGATTCCCTCGGACGTCGCCCTCACGCTGACGCTCCCCGGGGCGGGCGGCGTGGGCTCGGCGGGCGGAGGTGTCTGGGCCAGCGCGACGGACGAGCACAGCCAGCTCAGCGCCACGGCCAGGAGCGGGGTGCATCGATGCGGGGGTGGACCTGCCATGGCGGAACCTCGACAGCGGAGAGGGGCGCGATGGACGGGGGTTTCGAACTCCAGAAAGCCGAAAGCCCACCTCCTCGCGGATGGTGGGCTTCCTCGAACCAGCTCGAACCAGGCTTCTCAGGCCACGGGTCGACAGGCGCCCACCGCAGGTGCGTCACAGCAGCAACATGCGTGGTGGGTCGAGCGGCGCATCGAGTTCCGCCACGATGCCCGCCACCCTCCATCTTGTCAACGCGGCCCCTGACGACAGCCATCCGCCGGCAGCCGCACTTTCCACTCCGGACAGCCTTTGCCCGCCCCCTCTCACTCGCCCCCGAGGGCCTCGCGGCCAATGACTGGAATCCAAGCATAATTGGAACTCCAAGTCAGGAGGTCCCATGTCGAAACACAGTCGTTCGCGGTGGGTTCCACGCCTCGCCACGCTGTTCCTCGCGGGAGTGGCGGCGCCAGCAGTCCTCGCGGCGGAGCGCCCTTCGCTGGTGAACACGCGCATTGGCACGCCCTTCGGCGCGAACGGGCATTCGTCCACGATTGATGGCCGCGTCTTCGTGGGCAACATCCGCGAGGACCACGCGACGACGACCACCACCTGGGTGGCGCGGGTGTTCCGTCCGGAGGCGGTGACGTACGACGCGGAGGGCAAGCCGAGCTTCGCCGCCGCGTTCTCCCCCGGGCGCACCACCACGGTGAGGAACGGAGAGAACGCGCTGGCGTTCTGCTTCACCCACCCGGCCCAGCCCTACACGCTGGTCGACGGGCTCGCGGTGTACCAGCCGTACCTCTTCGATTCGATGATGTTCAACGGCCCCAACGTGTTCCGCCGCCGTCCGGTGGACCTCCGCGTGTCCCAGCCCTTCACGCCGCAGGCGGACATCTCGTCATTCACCACCGGCAACCTGGAGACGCTGACCACCGTCACCGGCGCGAGCATCCGAGGCATCGAGCCGACGATGACCTCCGACGGCCGGCTGCTCATCTTCCAGGGCGGGCCCCTGAACGATGGCGGCATCGACCACCTGATGTACGCCTACAACCCCACGCCGTGCGCCGCCTCGGGCTGGAGCAACCCGCGTCCCCTGTCGATGATGAACACCGACACGGCCTCGGGTGTGCTGCGCTATCCACTGGCGCGCCAGAAGCTCAAGGCCGCCACCGGCGAGCTCTTCGGCGAGACGACGTCCGGCCCGCTGCTGCGCGGCGCGTATCCGTGGGTGGACCACGAGGGGCGCAACGTCACGTACACCGGCGTCGTCTACACGGATGGCGCGCGCCGCGAGGCGGTGAGCCTGATTGGCGCGGACACCCAGTGGACGGCGTACCACATCGATGGCGCCATCAACACGGGCCGGCTCGACATCGCGCACCTCTTCTACTCGGGCCCCATGTGGAACTTCGAGCAGGAGCGTGCCCCGGAGCAGAACTTCCCTCCCGGCGCCAACAACGACAGCCGCTACCTGCCCGTCACCAAGTCCCACGACGTGCTCGCCCTCTTCGGCAGCAACACGTCGGACTACAACGAGGTGGACGTGGGCGAGCTGGTGGACCCGTTCCACGTGCTCAACCTGCCCATGAACGAGCTGGTGACGCGCGCGGGCGCCTACGACTTGACGCGCACGCCGGACCACTCGGGCTACTTCTACACGGGCACCCTCACCGGCACCGCGTCCATCTCCGCGGGCAACTTCGTGACGCAGTCCACCTCCGGCTCGCTGTGGGAGCCGCACGGCCAGGGCAAGGCGCTCGTCGTCCCCGGAGGCGGCGCCCTCACCGTGAATCTCACGGACCCCAGCGGCACCGTGCGCGGCGTGGGCGCGCTGGTGCGAGGCTTCACCGTGCAGCTCGCCGTCCGTCCCGACGCGAACATCCACGCGGGCTGCACCACCGGCAATCCCTATCGCTACCTCTTCCAGAAGTCGGGGGCCATCGACCTCATCTACGAGTCCGACAACACGGTGCAGCTCTCCCTCGTCATCAACGGCACCCGCGTGCGCCTGGGGCGCAGCCCGCCGCTGCCCGTCGGCGCGTGGACCCACCTGGGCTATTCCTGGGACGGCGTCACCGGCGTCTTCCGCGAGTACCTCAACGGCGTGCCCACGCGCCGCGTCCTCCCGGTGGCCCCGGGCAGCTTCCGCCTGGGCACGGGCGTGCTGAGCATCGGCGCGGGCAACGTGATGAACACCCAGTCATGTCCCGTCAATGGCGAGGGCTCGTTCAAGGGCGCCATCGACGAGGTGCGCTTCTTCAGCCACGCGCGCTCGGCCCGCTCCATCTGCATGACCTCGCCGGGCGCGGACTGTCTGGACACCGCCATCCAGGAGACACCCACCGAGGGGCAGTTCGGCATGAGCCAGCAGTTGCACCTGTGCAACAGCTACGCGGCGCTCGGCACGCGGGCCTGCTCGTCAGCCATGCACCGCGTCTGCGCGCAGCGCGGGGCGCATGACGCCCTGGCCAACAGCACCAACGTCCTGGAGACGATTCAGCAGCTCATCGGCAACCGCCCGCCCATCTCGCTCCTGGGCGTGCTCGCCGGCGCGAACGCCACCGACGTCAACGTGGCCTGCGGCCCCATCCAACATGAGAGCGTGGCCGTCACCTTCGAGGAGCTGTCGCGCCTGCACGGGCTCTGCACGGATGAGCGCGTCGCGCAGACGCTGGACTGCGGCGCCGCCGCGCATCGCTGGTGCAACAAGCTGGGCTGGACGACGGGACAGATCTTCGAGGTGACGTCACGTCCCTGGGTGGGCTGCTTCAACTCCGGCCTCATCCAGGACGTGGCCAAGGACCAGCTCGGCCCCGTGTCCAACTCCGGCGCCTTCATGACCACCGACTCCAAGCTGGAGGTCAGCCGGTGGTGCCAGGCGCGAGGGTATGGCGCCGGCGTGGTGCAGGAGCTGGGCCTGGGTTACCTCGCGCAGGTGCACTGCTTCCAGCCCGCCGTGACGGTGCCCTGGAAGATCAACCCCTGAGCCCCGGCGCCCCTCAGGTCCCCTGGAGCCTGAAGGGCGTCCCCTTCTCGCCGGCGGAGTGCTCGCGGGTCAGCACCTCGAGCACCTCGCCGGGGAGCGGGAACCACCGCAGCCGCTCGGCCTCCACGCGGAGCGGCGCGTCGTCCGTCTTCAGGCGCGCGTAGTCCTGGAGCGCCTCCTCGACGGCCTCGTGCGCGCGGGCGACATAGCAGGTCAGCTCCGATTCGGGCACGGAGCGCCCTGGAGGGGGCGCCTCGGCGTCGCCGTTGGCATAGGACAGCGCATCCAGTCGTCGCAGCGCCCGCTGATGTCCCCGGTAGCGCCACTGTCCGGTGGCGGGCTCCAGCACGTAGCGCGGCAACAGCTTCCAGCCCTCGGCGGCGACGAAGTCCACCGCGTCCAACAGGAAGCCGAACGTCGTCTCGGACAGGAAGTAGTTGAAGCCCAGGCGCACCCAGCCGGGCTTCACGCCATCGGTGCCGCTCAGGATGACGTCCTGGAAGCGGTGGCTGGTGACGGGGTCGATGCTCAAGAGGCGATGGCCGTAGGGGCCCGCGCAGGAGCACCCTCCCCTCGCCTGGATGCCGAACAAGTCGTTGAGCAGGGCGACGACGAAGTTGTGGTGGAGGTACGCGTCACCGTGGCGGACCAGGAAGCTCACGATGGGGAGCCGGGGCAGCGCGGGGTTGCCAAGGATTCGCAGCGCGGGGTTCGCGCCCCAGCGCGTGAGGGCTCTGGCGACGAAGTCCTTCTCCAGGGCGTCGATGTGCTCCACGCCCACGGACTCGCGCAGCCGGAACACCAGCCCGGCGCGTATCGAGTCCACGATGGCGGGCGTGCCACCCTCCTCGCGATGCACGGGGTCGCGCTGGTAGACGTGCTCGCTGCCGCTCACATAGGACACCGTGCCTCCCCCCGGCACGGTGGGGATGCGGTTGCCCAGCAGCCTGCGCTTGACCACGAGCACCCCCGTCGTGCCCGGCCCGCCGATGAACTTGTGCGGTGACAGGAACGCCGCGTCCTTCTCCACGCGGGGCCGCGAAGTGCCGTCCTCCCGGCCATTCATCTCCACGTGGACGTAGGGGCCCGCCGCGGCGAAGTCCCAGAACGCGAGCGCGCCGTGACGACGCAGGAGCGCGCCGATGCCCTCCAGGTCACTGAGGATGCCGGTGACGTTGCTCGCGGCGGAGAAGCTGCCAATGCGCAGCGGTCGCTCCCGGTAGCGCACCAGCTCCCGCTCCAGGTGGTCCGGGTCGATGCGCCCGTCCGCGTCCTCGTCGATGGTGACCACGTCCGCGATGGACTCGCGCCAGGGCAGGTCGTTGCTGTGGTGCTCGTAGGGCCCCACGAACACCACGGGGCGCTCGGCGGCGGGGATGCGCGAGCGCAGGTCATAGCGGGCATCCAGGTCCGCGGGGATGCGCAGGTTGAGGATGTCGATGAGCTTGCAGACGGCCGCGGTGGCGCCCGAGCCACAGAAGAGCACGACGTCCTCGGGTCCACCGCCCACGGCCGCGTGGATGATGTCGCGTGCGTCCTCGCGAAAGCGCGTCGTCTGGGCGCCGGTGCCGGACGTCTCGGAGTGGGTGTTGGCGTAGAACGGGAGCACGTGGTCCCGGATGAAGTCCTCGATGAAGCCCAGGGAGCGGCCCGACGCGGCGTGGTCCGCATAGGTGAGCCGGCGGGCCCCGAAGGGGCCGTCGAGCACCCGCCCCTCCCCCAGGATGGCGCCTCGAATCGACTCGACCAGCCGTGTACGCGCGTCGTGCATCGCTCGCACCTCTCGTGGTGGGGCCCAGCGTCCCGCCGAAGCGCGCCGACTGTCCAGTCCCCACGCGCCGACGGACCGCGTCAGCCACGCGAGCGTCGCACCGTCACTGCGCCGCCCCATGTTAGCGTGAACACACTCCATGAACTTTCGCTTCCAGTGCTGGGTGCAGCGCCACGCCAGCGGTCGGGTGACGCTCACGCCGCTGTCACTTCCCCACCTCGCGGTGCACGCGGACTCCCTGGAGAAGGCCACCGAGGAGCTCACGCTGGCGCTCGACGACCAGCTGACCCGCATCCATCCCCGCCGCGTGCCGGAGTTCATCTCCGCCACGGGCGGCACGCCGCACGCGCTGGAGCTGCGGGCCCTCCCCGTCTGGGGCGAGGAGGAGAACTCCGTCGCGCCGCTGTCGCTCTTCGGCGTCTCCGCGCCCACGCACCAGTCCTACCTGGGGCTGAACACGCCGCGCCTGGAGACGCAGCTGTGGTTCCAGGGCAAGTCACTCCCCGAAGATGCCCCGGAGCGTCTGCGCGAGCGCCTGGAGGGACTCAGCGACGCGCGCCTGTTGGCCCTGCGCGCGGACGGCGGCGAGGCGTTGATCGACGTGGAGGTGGAGGCCACGCCCACGCGGCTGTCGGCCCTGACGCCGCGGCAGCTCCACCTGGACATCCGCCCACCGCCGCGTCCCCCGGACGCCCCCGACACATCCGATGAGCCTCGCGTCACCGGGCCGCTGGACGACGAGGACGAAGAGGAGGTCCTCGACGACGACACGTGGGAGCCCCGCAAGCGCAAGCGGCGCCATGAGCCGGGTGACAAGGCCGCGAAGCCGCCCCCCACGCCCGTGCTGGACCGCATCGCGGTGCCCTGGCACAAGCTCGCGGAGGACGGCCAGCTGGACCCCGCCTACGAGCAGGACGCGCTGGTGTCCCTGCTGCGCGCCCGCCTGGCCGCGAAGGACGCGGAGGCCGTGGTGCTGGTGGGCCCCTCCGGGGTGGGAAAGTCCGCCCTGCTGCACGCGCTCGCCGAGGCGCTGCGCGCGCCCACCGCCACGGACGACGAGCGCGCGCGGCCCTTCTTCTTCCTGGACGGCAGCCGCCTCATCGCGGGCGAGGGCATGTGGGGCGGCTGGCAGCAGCAGGTGCTCCAGTCCTATCGCGAGGCCTCCGAGGCCCGCGCCATCCTCGCGCTGGGCCACGCCGTCGACCTGCTCGACGCGGGCAAGAGCGCGCACAGCGACCAGAACGTGGCGCAGCTGCTCCTGCCGCTGCTGTCCACCCGCGAGGTGTCCGTGGTGGCCGAGGCCACGGCGGAGACGTGGGCCCAGGTGGAGCGCCGCAACGCCAGCTTCGCCCGGCTGTTCTCCGTGGTGCGCGTGGAGGAGCCCGCGCTGGAGTCGCTCTCCCGCATCCTGACGCGCGTGGCCCAGGACACCGTGGGCGCCACGTCGCTGGACGTGAAGCCGGAGGCCCTGGAGGAGTGCCGCTTCCTGTGCCGGCGCTTCCTGCCGTACGGCGCGCAGGTGGGCAACGCGGTGGCCTTCCTCCGGCGGCTGCTCGCCACCTGCACCCACGCGGCCCAGGCCCACGTCACGCGCCTGGACGCCGTCCGCCAGTTCGCCTCCGAGTCCGGCATCCCCGAGTCCCTGCTTCGCGACGACGTGCCGCTGGAGGCCGAGCAGGTGCGCGCGTTCCTTTCCACGCGGGTGCTGGGACAGCCGACGGCGGTGGAGCGCGTCGCCAACGTCGTGTCCGTGCTGAAGGCGGGGCTCGCGGACACTCGCAGGCCGCTGGGCGTGCTCCTGTTCGTGGGCCCCACGGGCGTGGGCAAGACGGAGCTGTCCAAGGCCCTGGCGGAGCTGTTGTTCGGCTCGCGCGAGCGCATGGTGCGCCTGGACATGGGCGAGTACGCCGGCCCGGACGCGCTCCTGCGCCTCCTGGGTGACGGGCAGACGCCGGGCCACCTCTCCGCGGCCGTGCGCCGCCAGCCCTTCTGCGTGGTGTTGCTGGACGAGGTGGAGAAGGCCCACCCCGCCGTGCACGACGCGCTGCTGGGCGTGCTGGGCGAAGGCCGGCTCACCGACGCGTCGGGCCGCTTCACCGACTTCCGCAACGCGGTGCTCGTGCTCACCAGCAACCTGGGCGCGGACACGTGGCGCGCGCGCGTGGGCTTCGACTCGCTGGGCGGAGTCCCCGACGTGGCGGCGCTGCGCACGCACTACCTGGCGGAGGTGCAGCGCTTCTTCCGGCCGGAGATGTTCAACCGCCTGGACGACACCATCGTCTTCTCGCCCCTCTCCGCGGAGCTGCTGCGCCGGTTGGTGGTGCGCGAGGTGGAGGCCGTGCGACGCCGCTCCGGCCTGTCCCGCCACGACGCGAGCCTGGAGGTCTCCGAGTCCGCGCTGGACTGGCTCGCCGCGCGTGGCTTCGACCCGCGCTATGGCGCGCGCCCGCTCAAGCGGGCCCTGGAGCGGGAGCTGGTGGTGCCGGTGGCGGCCTGGCTCGCGGAGCACCCGACGAGCGGCCCGGTGACGCTGCACGTGGAAGGCGGCGACAGTGGCCTCACGCTGCGCGCGGAGGCGGTGGGCGGCGCTGCGGAGGGCGTGGGTCGACAGGCCATCGAGCAGGTGCTGGAGGAGGCCGCCACCCTGCGCGCGGAGGTGCAGCGCTGGGGTCGCTCTCCGCCCATGCGCGTGCTCCGCCAGGAGCTGGCTGTCTTCGACAAGATGTCCCGGCAGACGTCGTACTGGGAGGAGCGCGCGCTGGCGGAGGAGTCGTCACGCAAGTCCGGCGAGGCGCGTGAGCTGGACAAGGCCTTCCGCGAGTGCGCCCAGCAGACGGAGGCCATCGAGGACCTGCTCTTCGAGGCGCACCTGTCGCGCTCGGTGGGACAGGCGGAGTCGCTCGCGCGTGATGTCTCCTCGCTGCGCGCCACGTTCCGCCCTCTGCGGGAGCGGCTCTACGGGAGCCTCTACCAGTACTCGCGCAGCGTCTCCCTCATCCTGGTCCCCAGCCGGGGCGCGTGGGCCCGGCTGTGCTTCCTCGCGGCCTCCTACGAGCGCTGGTGCAACAGCAAGCAGCTCACGTTCCAGCGCGTGCTCCTGTGGCCCTACCAGAAGCCGGAGGGAGAGAAGGCGCCTCGCAAGCCCCCGCCTCCGACGTGGAGCTACGAGAAGCACGACGACCTGACGAAGCTGAAGACGACGCCCATGGCCTACGCCATCGAGGTGACGGGCGAGACGCGCCCCCTCCTCCTCTCCGCCGAGCACGGCGTGCACCGCTTCGTCGAGGGGAGCCAGGCGGCGCTGGTCCGCGTGCTCTTCACGACGAACCCGTACAGCCGGGACGTGCTGCCGGAGTGGGAGAAGCTCGAGAAGCTGCTGCCGAAGGAGGAGGTCCGGAGGATTCGCCCCGGCTCGACGGAGATGTCGGGGGGCTCCGTGGAGGACCTGCGCACCGGCGCGCGCGCGCGCTACGCCGGCGGCGTGCTGGACATGGAGTCGCTGCAGGAGCCGTGGATGAACTGGCGCGTGTTCGGCGAGACGGAGGAGGACTGACCCATGGATCTCAAACTGCCCCTCGTCTACGCCCCCATGGGTGGCCGCCTCGTCGAGGCCTGGGTCCCCGCCTTCTGGCCCGCCCTGCACCGCGTGGGCCCCAGCCTGTCCGCGCTGCGCGACGACCTGGCGCTCGCCATCATGGAGCGCTTCGAGAAGGAGCACCCGTCGCGCGTGGCCAGCTACCAGCTGCCTCCGCACCTGTCGCTCAAGCACGTGAAGGTGGACACCGAGGCGAGAGATCGGGAGAAGGGCCTGCGCATCGCGCTGGAGGGGCGCATGGCGGTGCTGCTGGAGAAGTGGCCTCGCGATGACTTCTGGGTGGTGACGCCCACGCGCATGCCGGAGGCCCGCTTCGCCATCGCCCGGCCCGAGGACCTGCCCAAGGCGCTGGGGCGCAGGCTGGGCGCGTGGTGCCTGGAGCACGGGCTGAAGAACCTGGACTCGCGCTGGGCCCAGGGCCGTGAGCGGCTGGAGCTGCTGGAGGTGGATGCCTACGCGCCCTCCATCCTCCCGCGCACGCCGCCCCGGCCGCCCAAGCCGCCCCGGCGTCGCCGCGCGTCCGCGTCGGAGTCGAAGCAGACCGCGACGCCGCCCGAGACACCGGAGCAGCGAGAGAAGCGGCGCAACCGCAGGCGGCTCACGCTCACGGAGCTGCGCGAGGTGGCGCGCAACCTGAGCCACGCCGCGCGCGACGACGGGCTGGAGCATTGCTACGGCCGCGAGTCGCTCGTGCGCGAGGTGGTGGACGCACTGGAAGGCCGCGAGGGCGCGGCCATCGTCCTGGTGGGCCCGCCGGGCTCGGGCAAGACGGCGCTGGTGCACGAGGTGGTGCGCCGGCTCACCGTCCGCCAGGACGCCGCGGGACAGCGCCGGGACGTGTGGCGCGTGGACGGCAACCAGTTCATCGCGGGCATGAGCTACGTGGGCCAGTGGGAGGCGCGGGCCCGGGGCGTGGTGAAGGAGCTGGTGGAGGTCGCGGACCTGCTCTACGTGGACGACCTGGCGTCGCTCGTCTACGCGGGACGCACCGCGAACGAGCGCACCAACGTGGCGCAGTTCCTGGAGCCGCACATGGCGCGCGGCGAGCTGACGGTGCTGGCCGAGTCCACGCCGGAGCGCTTCGAGCGCGTGCGCGAGGAGGCCCCCACGCTCGCCTCGCTCTTCCGCGTGGTGCACGTGCCAGCGCTGGAGCCCCGCACGACGCTGCCCGCCCTGCTGGGCACGCTGCGCGAGCTGGAGGGCTCGGGTGACGGCGGGCCCGCGGTGCGGCTGTCGCCGCTGGCGCTGGAGACGCTGCTGGACCTGCAGCACCGCTTCGTCGCGCACGAGTCCTTCCCGGGCAAGGCGGTGCGCCTCTTGCGCCGGGTGCTCGCGCGCCCGGGCACGGTGGAGCAGAACGTGCGGCGCTTCACGGAGGTCGACGTCACCGCCGCGATGCGTGAGCAGACGGGCCTGCCGGACTTCGTGCTGGGCAGCGCGCCGCCCCGCCCCCGCGAGGCGCTGGAGCGGGCCCTGGCCACGCAGGTGGCGGGGCAGCCGGAGGCCGTCGGCGCCGTGGTGGACGCCATCCTCACGCTCCAGCGCTCGCTGCAGCCGCCGGACAAGCCGCTGGCCACGTACCTCTTCGTGGGCCCCACGGGCGTGGGCAAGACGGAGACGGCCAAGGCGCTGGCGCGCACCCTCTTCGGCAGCGAGGAGCGGCTGGTGCGCTTCGACATGTCGGAGTTCATCTCCGCGTCCAGCATCACCCGCCTGCTCGGGCGGCCCGGTGCGCCGGACGGTGAGCTGACCACGGCGCTGCGCACCCAGCCCTTCTGCGTCGTGCTCTTCGACGAAGTGGAGAAGGCGCACCCGCGCGTGTTCGATGCCCTGCTCCAGTTCCTCGGCGAGGGGCGGTTGACGGACGGCGCCGGGCGCACCGTGGACGCAAGGCAGGCGGTGGTGGTGCTCACGTCCAACCTGGGCGTGCGCGAGGCCGCCGCCCGCACGGGCTTCCACCGGGCCCCCGAAGGCGCGGAGGCGCACTACCTCTCCGCGGTGCGCGCGTTCTTCCGCCCGGAGTTCTTCAACCGGTTGGACCGCGTGGTGCCCTTCCGCTCGCTGACGCCCGCCGCGCTGCGGCTCGTCGTGGAGCACGCGCTGGAGTCGCTGCTGTCGCGTCGGGGCATCCGCCGGGGCAACGTGCTGGTGGAGGTGGAGTCCCCGCTGCTCGACCTGCTCGTGGAGCAGGCCTATGATCCGCGCTATGGCGCGCGTCCACTGAAGCGCGCGCTGGAGCGTCGCCTCACCGTGCCCCTGGCGCATCACCTGGTGCGGCGCGGAGGCGACGACCTGGCCCGCGTGGAGCTGTATCGCCAGGGTGACGACATGGGCCTGTCCGTGGAGCTGCTCGTGCGCGAGCCCGCGTGGGCGCCCGAGCAGGCCGCGAGCGCATGGACGCTGCCCGCGGTCTTCCGTGCGCTCGAGGAGGTCACCGCGCGGCTGGACGCGCTGCTGGCGGCGGAGGCGAAGCGCGCGGAGGCGGGAGACGTATCGACGAGCCCCGAGGCGCTGGAACTGGGCGAGCGCCTGGAGCGACTGTCGGCCGAGGCCCTGGACATCCGCGAGAACGAGCTGGCGGACCGCGACTTCCTCGAGACGGAGGAGCGCGCGGGCAAGGAGGAGCGCCGCGCGTACGACTCCAGCTGGCACAACAAGGGACGCGGTGGACTGAGGCCCCGTCCGGCGTACGCCGCGCAGCCCCTGCCGGTGTCTCCCGAGGAGCGGCTGCGCCGCTGCCGCCCCAAGGTGATGAAGCTGCGGGATGAGGTGGAGTGGCTCGCGCACCAGCTTGGCCGGCGCGAGCGCGGCGTGGAGACGCACAGCCTGTTGGTCGAGGGTCTGGCCGACGCGTCCACCTTCGCGGTGAGCGCCGTGACGGGCTCGTTGCCCCAGGGGCTCGGCCGCTGCGTCGTCCTCGAGGAGCGCGTGGAGCCGGATGGCAGGACATCATGGGAGTCGAGCGGGACGGCGCTCCCCGTCGGAGCCCGCGTCCGGCGCGCGGTGGTGACGCTGACCGCGTTCGGTCTGTCGGACGTCCTCCCCCAGCTGGAGGGCTACGCGCTGGTCCTCATCCCTCGCGATGACGGCCCCAGGCCCGCGCTGCTGCGCGTGGAGCAACTGGAGGGCTCGCCGGAGCAGCTCGCGGACGTGGCCCAGCGGGTGGCCGCGCGAGACCAACTGAAGCTCGCCGAGCAGCAGGCACGCCGCGCGGGCACGGCCCCCGCGCCCACCCCGGGCCGGGTCGTCCTGGAAGGAATGCAGCCGCCCATCCAACACCTGGCGAGCGGACGGCCGCCCGCGGACGCCGTCACCTGGGCGGCGCGAGTGCTGCGCGAGCAGTCCCGAGGAGGGCACTGACATGGAGAAGAACTTTCACCTGTTCGTGCGCAGCTACCCGGGCGTGGGTGTGGCCGCGCACGTGCTGACGCATCCGCACCTCGCCTCGTTCGCGCCGGACCTGGCGACCGCGCGCCTGGACGTGGCGGAGGTGCTGGGGCGGCTGCTCAAGCGCGGTCAGCTCCACGATGAAGTCACGCACTGGCCGGACCTGCGCACCAAGAAGATGAACCTCACCGTGCGCGCCGTACAGCACGGGCGGCTGTTGCCCGTGCCCCTCAAGCTCACCGTGGTGACGCGCGGTGGGCGCGGCGGCGGCAAGGCGGAGCGCGCGAAGCGCAAGGCGGGCTCGGGCAAGGACCCCGTGCACGTCTGGGTGCCGCGCGTGGACGTGCAGGGCTCGCTGCAGGACCTCTCCGACCTAGAGGCGTACGTGGAGGAGCTCGTCCGGCACGAGCTCTACCTCGCGCCCCTGGAGCGGCTGCACTCGCTGGCCTACCTGGGCGATGAGACCGTCGAAACCCTCTCCGTGTCGATGAAGCACCGCGAGGCACCCCGCGCGACCCGGGTCGACGAGTCCCGGCGCGCCGAGCGCAGACCGCCTCCGCCCCCCGCGCTCGCGGAGGCCAGCCGCTGCCTCAACGAGGAGGCCCGCGCGGGCCTGCTGGAGCGTGCGTGGGAACGCAACAAGGAGGTGGGGCTGCTCACCGAGGCCGTCACGGCGCGCGCGCGCGCCAGCGTGCTGCTGGTGGGGCCGCCCTCCGTGGGCAAGACGGCGCTGGTGCACGAGCTGGTGCACCGCGCCGAGTCCGCCCCCGCGGGCAACCCGCTCCACGGGCTGGAGGTCTACAGCACGTCGGGGGGCCGCATCATGGCCGGCATGGCCTACCTGGGGCAGTGGCAGAAGCGCGTGCAGCAGATGGTGCTCGAGCTGCGGGTGCGCCGCGCGGTGCTGCATTTGGACAGCCTCTCGGAGCTGCTCTCGCTGGGCGGCGGCGACACGGGCCTGGACGTCGCGCGGCACCTGCTGCCCGCGCTGGAGGGCGGCGAGGTGGTGCTGGTGCTGGAGGCCACCCCCGAGGACGTCGCGCGCGCCGAGCGCACGCATGGCGCCTTCCTCCAGGCCCTGCGACACCTCGCGGTGGAGCCGCTGCCCGCGTCCGCCGCCAGGGCCGCCGTGCAGCAGGCCTCGCAGCGCGTGGCCAAGACGCGCAAGGTGCGCTTCACGCCGGAGTCCCTGGAGCGCGCGGCCGAGCTGACGGAGCGCTTCGGCGAGGGGCCTCCGCCCGGTGGCGCGGTGTCGCTGCTGCGCGCCGCCACGTCCCAGCTCGACTCGGGCGCGGAGGTGGGCCCCGGCGCGGTGACGGCCGCCTTCTGCACGCGCACGGGCTATCCGCGCGAGCTGGTGGACGCGTCGATTCGACTGGACCCGGACGCGCTCCTTCGCCGCTTCCGCGAGCGCATCGTCGGCCAGGACGAGGCCACGCTGCTGTTGCGCAACCTCGTCGTCACGCTGAAGACGGGCCTCGCCGACCCTTCACGTCCCCTGGGCGCGTTCCTGCTCCTGGGCCCCACGGGCGTGGGCAAGACGGAGTCCGCGCTGGCCCTGGCGGAGTACCTGTTCGGGGACGTGTCGCGGCTGGCGCGCTTCGACATGGCCGAGTACGCGGCGCCGGGCAGCGCGGGGCGCCTCGTGGGTGAGGTGGGTGGACAGCAGGGGGGGCTTGCGCGGCGGGTGCGCGAGCAGCCCTTCGGCGTGGTGCTGCTGGATGAGGTGGAGAAGGCGGACGCCGGTGTGCACGACCTGCTGCTCCAGGTGCTCGGCGAGGGGCGGCTCACGGACGGCACGGGCCGCACCGTCAGCTTCCGCAACACGGTGGTGCTGCTCACCAGCAACCTGGGCGCGGAGTCGGCGGCGCGCTCGCTGGGCTTCGGCGGGGATGGGCCTCGCGACATGGAGGCCCACTACCTGGGCGCGGCCACGGCCTTCTTCCGGCCGGAGCTGCTCAACCGCTTGGACCAGGTGGTCCCCTACCGCGCCCTGTCCGCGGACGTCATCCGCACGCTCACCCGGCGCACGCTGGATGCCGCCCTGGGACGCGAGGGCCTCTCACGGCGGGGCGTGAAGGTGTCCTTCGGCGAGGACGTGGTGGACTTCCTCGCCCGGACGGGCTTCGACGCGCGCTACGGCGCCCGGCCCCTGAAGCGCGCGGTGGAGCAGCACGCCGTCGTCCCGCTCGCCCAGTGGCTCGCCGCCCATGCGGGCGCGCCCCACCGGCACGTGGAGCTGCGCCTGGGCAGCGAGGAGCGCCTGGAGGTGGTGCCCCGGGCCTGACATCAACTCGTGACAGGGCTCTGCTATCGTCGCCCACGCCCTCCCCACCCGGAGCCAGACCCCTCCTTCATGCGCTGTGTCGACGAGGCCGTCTTCATGAAGTTGCTCCTGGGGGAGCTGTCCCCCCAGGAGTCCGCGGAGGTGGATGCGCACCTCGACACGTGCGCCTCCTGCAGGTCCATGGTCGCCGAGGGCCTGCGCGCCCAGTCCCCGGACGCCGCCGGCGCGGAGCCCCCCACCGAGCCCGCGCAGCCGTTCTCAGGCCGCCCGGACGCGGCCCTGGAGAAGGGCACCGCCGTGGGCCGCTACCTGGTGCTGGAGCTGCTCGGCGCCGGGGCCATGGGCGTCGTCTATGGCGCGTATGACCCGGAGCTGGACCGCCGCGTGGCGCTCAAGCTGCTGCGCACCGGCGCGCTCGGGCTGAACGTCGAGAAGGAGCGCGCGCACCTGCTGCGCGAGGCGCAGGCCATGGCCCGCGTCTCCCACCCCAACGTGGTGGCCGTGTACGACGTGGGCACCTTCGGCCAGCACGTCTTCCTCGCCATGGAGCGCGTGGAGGCCCGGACGCTCGTCGAGTGGCTGAAGGCCGCGCCGCGCCCGTGGCGACAGGTGCTCGAGCTCTTCCTCGACGCGGGCCGGGGGCTCGCCGCCGCGCACGCCGCGGGCGTGGTGCACGGCGACTTCAAGCCCGCCAACCTCCTGGTGGGCGACGACGGCAACGTCCATGTCACCGACTTCGGCCTCGCGCGCCTGGGCGCCGCCACCGCGACACAGGGCGCCGCCACCACGACGGAGGGTGCCGCCACCGCGGGCATGGAGCGCTCCGTCACGGGCGGCACGCCGGCCTACATGGCGCCGGAGCAGCTGCTCGACAAGACACGCGCGAGCGCGGCCGGGGACCAGTTCTCCTTCTGCGTGGCGCTGCACGAGGCCCTCTACGGCGCGCGGCCCTTCGAGGGCGCCACGCTGGCGGAGCTCTCCACCCAGGTGTCCTCGGGGCAGGTGCGGACCGCGCCCGCCGGCACGCGCGTGCCGCCGTGGGTGCGCCGCGTGTTGCTGCGTGGACTGGCCCGGCGTCCCGAGGACCGCTTCCCGCATCTGGGGGCGTTGTTGGACGCGCTCCAGAAGGACCCCTCGGCCCGATGGAAGCGCGCGCTCCAGCTCGGCAGCGCCGTGGCCATGCTCGGCGCGGCTGTGGGCCTGACGCACGCGGTGCACACCCGGGGCGCCCGCGCCTGCGCGAGCGCCCCGGACGAGATGACCGCCGTCTGGGGGCCCGAGCAGCACAACGCCATCCAGAACGCCTTCGCCGCCACTGGCCGTCCCTACGCCACCGCCGCCTGGGAGCGCGTGCGCCGCGAGCTGGACGCGTACACCGCCGCGTGGACGACCACGCGCATCACCGCCTGCGAGGCGACGCGCGTGCGCCAGGAGCAGCCCGAGGAGGTGATGGCGTGGCGCATGCGCTGTCTCGACAACCGGCTGGCGGACGTCTCTGCGCTCGCGCGGCTGTTGTCCCAGGCGGATGCCCGGACGGTGGACGAGTCGCACCGCGCGGTGAAGGGGCTGCCGGCGTTGTCGGGCTGCTCGGAGGCGCTCGCGCCGGGCGGGGCCGTGATTCCCGAGGGGCCCGAGGCCCGGGCCCAGCACGCCACGCTGCGCGCCACCCTCGCCCGGGGCCGCGCGCTGCTCTCCACCGGGCGCTATGCGGAGGGCGTCGCGCTGGTGGAGCCCACGGCGCTCGCCGCCCGGCGCGCGGCGAACCGGCATGACGGCGCCGAAATCTCGCTGCTGCTCGGCGAGCTGCGCGAGGGCGCGGGCGACTGGCGCGGCGCGGAGGCCGCCCTCTTCGAGGCGCTCAACGCCGCGGAGGCCACGCGTCAGGACGCCGTGGCCGCGCGGGCCTGGACGCTGCTGGTGCGCGTGACGTGCATCGGCCTGGACGAGTACGAGCTCGCCTCGCGCTGGAAGGACCGGGCCGCCGCCGCCATCGAGCGACTGGGCGGCGGCAACGAGCTGACGCGCGTCAACCTCCTCACCTACTCCGGCACGCTCTTGCGCAAGCAGCGCCGGTTCGAGGAGGCCGTCGAGCTCCAGCGGCAGGCGCTCCTGTTCGCCGAGAGCACCTTCGGCCCGGACAGCCTGGAGGTCGCGGACGTGCTGCTGGAGCTGGGCTCCACCCAGTGGGTGCACCCCCGGCTGGAGGAGGCGAAGGCCCACCTGGAGCGCGCCGCCGCCATCACCCAGCAGGCCCTGGGCCCCGAGCACCCGGACGTCGCGCGCGTGCGCATCGCCATGGTCCCCGTGCTGCGAGACTTGAACGAACTGGACGTCGCGGAGCGCATCGCGCGCGAGGCGCTGGGCGTCTTCGAGCGCACGCTCGGCCCGGAGCACCCTCGGGTGTACGACGCGCTCAATGACCTGGCCTCGACGCTCGTCGTCGAGTCGCGCACGGACGAGGCCCTGCCGCTGTACGAGCGCGCGCTCTCCATCGTCGCGAAGACGGACGGCGCGGTGAGCCTGGGCGCCGCCGTCATCAACGCCAACCTGGGCGTGCTCTACTTCCAGAGCGGCAAGCACGACCTCGCGCTCGAGCGCTTCCTCTCGGCGGTGAGCATCCGTGAGAAGGCGCGCGGCCTCACGGACCCGGGGCTCGTCAGTCCGCTGCGGCTGGTGGCCCGGGTGCTTGGCTTGAAGGGCCGGTACGAGGACGCCCTGCCGCACCTGCAGCGCGCCGTCGACATCCAGATGCAGCAGGCGGACGACAGCGCCAGTCAGTGGACGCTCAGCCTGAGGGACCTGGGCGCCGCCTTCCTCAAGCTCGGCCGGCCCCGCGAGGCGCTGGCGCCGCTGGAGCGCGCCGTCGCGGGCTGGGACAAGGCCCTGCCGGGCCCCGGCCACCGCACCGAGGTGCGCTTCTTCCTGGCCCAGGCCCTGTGGGACTCCGGCAAGGACCGCGAGCGCGCCGTGCGGCTCGCCAACGAGGCGAAGGCCATGGCCCTCACGGAGGACCCGTCCCCGAGGACCCAGCCGCTCATCGACACCTGGCTCGCCGAGCACCGCCTGCGCTGAGGGCGATTCAGCGCGGCGTGGGCGTCGCCTGCTTGTCGGCGAGGCTGCCGCGCTTGCCCTCCTGCCACTCGTCCCAGAGGTTGAAGGAGCGCAGCTGCTGGGGCAGGTCCGTCGCCTTCATGAGCGCCTCCACCTCCGCG
Source organism: Myxococcus sp. MH1 (assembly GCF_059738865.1). Taxonomy (NCBI): domain Bacteria; kingdom Pseudomonadati; phylum Myxococcota; class Myxococcia; order Myxococcales; family Myxococcaceae; genus Myxococcus; species Myxococcus sp. MH1. Next base: position 7,306,701 of record NZ_AP026947.1, read on the forward strand.
CGGCCCTGACGCCCCAGCCGCTCCTCCATGGTGGCGAAGCCCCACGCCAGCGAGCCCACCACCGCCGCGTTGCCGCGCAGCGTGCGCGCGTCGCACTGCTCGAACTCGTCCGAGCGCGCGTGGTAGTTGGGCCCGTACGTCGCGGACTCCTGGTTGGCGATGAGGTTCGCCACGCCGCTGAGCATGAAGTCCAGGTTGTCGGTGCCTACCACCGGCACGTCGACCTGGGTGAAGGGCCCCAGGCCCGCCACCGGCGCGAGCGCCCGGTCCACCAGGGGCACCAGCGGAGGCCGGCCGTTGGTGAAGAAGCCGTTGATGCGCCCGCAGCCGATGTCCACCGACAGCGCCATGACGTGCCCGTCCAGCTCCGCCGCGTGCGAGCGCACGTAGCCCGCCGAGCCATACAGACCCTGCTCCTCGCCGTTCCAGAGCGCGAAGCGAATCGTCCGCGCGGGCTTGAGCCCCAGGCGTCGAATCTGCCGGGCCAGGTCGATGAGCATCGCCACGTTGGCGCCGTTGTCGAGCGCGCCTCCGCCCAGATCCCAACTGTCCAGGTGCGCGCCCAGCACCACGACTTCGTCCGGCTTGGTGGTGCCCCGAATCTCACCGATGACGTTGCGCGCCTCGTAGGGCCCGCCCGTCTTCAAATCCAACGCCGCGCTCAACGTGAGGGCCGTGCCCGCGCGAAGCAACCGCTGCGCGCGTCGGGCGCCATCGCGCTCCATCACCATCATGGGCCGGGTGTTCTTCGCGCCCGTCGACACGTTGTGGCGGTAGAGCTGATTGCCGGGGCGGCTGCCCATGTAGACGACGCCCGCGGCACCGGCGGCCACCGCGCGCGCCTCGATTCCCACCGCCTCCGCGTACTCGCGGAACAGCCCGTCCACGTCCCGCAGCTCGTCCGTCTCCACCAGGACGAAGGCGCCCTTCACCTTCGCGCCCACGCGGGCGTGGTCCGCCTCCGTGCCTCGCCCCAGGTCGATGAGCGGCGCGGTGAGTCCATTCTTCGGCGTCGCGGCCGAGAAGGGCATCGCCGCCACCCGGGGCGAGAAGCGCACGCCCTTGCCCTGCACCGTCGCGCTCGCGCCCTGCTCCAGCCACAGCGTCGGCATCCGGAACGGCTCCGCCTTCGCGCTGACGCCCGCCTCCCGGAAGCGCTCCAGCGCCCACTCCACCGCGCGACGGTTGGCCTCCGAGCCCGTGGCCCGCCCACCCACCTCGTCCACCAGCGAGCGCAGGTCCTCCACCATCGGCGTGGCCCCCAGCACCGCTCCCGTCAGCGACATCACCTCCCGCTCGCGCACCGAAGGAGCCTGAGGCTCGGCCTCCACCCGCTGCGACGACACGAGGACCAGCGACACCAACGCCGCGCTCCAGGGCTTCTGACGTGAGGACATGACGCGCAGCATTCACAACCTCCCGCGTCTGCTTCAAGCCGCAAGGCGCCACGGACCTCGCGGTACATCCGACTACAATCGTTGTTGTGTTTTATCTGCGTCCGCTTGAGTTCCACGCGAGGGGATGGCACACGGGCGGCCCATCCCAGGGCGGCGACACCAGCCGTGGCGCCGTCCTCACCCCGTGGAGGCCCAGACGATGCGTGGGAATCTGAAGCAAGCCATTCTGTGGACGTTGCCGGCGGCCCTGTTGAGCGCGTGTGGTGGAGCGCCCCAGGCGCCCGCCTCCGACGACGCGCCGCTGGAGCAGGGCCAGGCGGGGCTCGTGGCCGCTCCGCCGACACCGCCCAGCGGGAACATCGCGGACAGCGTCGTGGACCAGGGGGTGCTGCCCGTGGGCGGCGCGGTGGCCGGCTACCCGGGCTCGCAGCCCGGCTACTTCGGCTACACCATCCAGGCGAACGCGGGCGCGCAGCTCCGGCTCGAAGTCACGCACCTGGGCAGCTCCATGTACCTGGACACCGGCCTGTTCCTCTACGGCCCCAAGGACGCCGACGGGAGCTTCGGGGTGACGCCGCTCGCACAGGACGACGACTCGGGCTACGGCACGCTCAGCAAGGTGGAGCTGGTGACGGTGCCGAAGACGGGCGAGTACCTGGCGGTGGTCGGCTTCGTGAACGCCGCGAACAAGCAGTTCCGCCTCGCGGCCTCGTGTGTCGGCGGCACCTGCCTCGTCAACCCGCCGGCGCCGCCCGCGGGCCTCACGCTGAGCTGGCTCGAGCAGCCCATCACCGAGCGCCTCCAGTCCGTGGTCGACCAGGGCAATGACTGGTTCGAGAACGAGACGGGCTCCCTGCGTCGGCTCGACTACTACTGGACCTTCACCGGGCAGGCCACGCTGGACCAGGCCGTCCAGGCGGTGCTCGCCCAGGGGCGCTACCAGGTCTACCGCAGCGACCCCGCGCCGGCGGTGCTCTCCCTGTCGGAGACGAGCAGCTCCATGTGGTTCCAGTTCCGCCCGCTGCTGCCCGTCATCCTGGAGACGTACGGCAACGGGACGGAGACGGTGCAGGTGAAGCGCTACTTCCGCGAGTACTCCACCGGCCCCAACGGAGACACCCACCGCATCCTCTACATCATGCTCTTCCCCCAGTCGTACAAGGTCATCGTCTTCGAGCAGACGTGGCACGAGCTCTGACACACGCGTGAGGGCAGACGGCCCGGCGGGCGCAAGTCCCCCGCCCCCAGGTGCCCTGCGTCCTCCACTGTCACCCGACGACCGCGGGCTCGCCTCCTGGTGGGCCCGCATCTCCCCGGTGACAGGGAGGATGTACAGACTCGCGGTGGGTGGGGTGTGCCCGGAAGCGCGCGCGGGCACGACCTACCCACCACCCATCCTGGGTGGAGCCGGCCGGGGGAACACCGTGTGCGGGGACCAGGCGCCAGCGTGACGGACGAGGAGGCCATCGAGGGTATCTCCCCGGAGCAGTCCCGCTTCTTCCTCGAGACGATGGTCGCGGGGGCGCCCGTGGGCCTGGCCTTCGTCGACCTGGAGCTGCGCTACATCCACATCAACGAGGCGCTCGCGGAGATGAACGGCCTGCCGCGCCACGCGCACCTGGGCCGCAAGGTCCGCGACGTGGTGCCGGACCTGTGGCCCTTCATCGAGCCGCACTACCGACAGGTGCTGGAGCACGGGCAGCCGGTGCGCAACCTGGAGATTGTCGGCGCCACGGCCAAGGCGCTCGGCGTCCCCCGCAGCTTCGTCATCAACTACTTCCCCGTGCGGGACGCGGGGGGCGCGATGCAGGGCGTGGGCATCACCGTCGTGGAGACGACGGAGCACAAGCTCGCGCAGCAGGCCAACCGGCTGAATCAGGAGCGCTTCCGCTCGCTGGTGGAGGCCACGGCCCAGCCGGTGTGGACCACGGATGCGCAGGGGGAGCTGACCGAGGCGGCTCCCCGCTGGATGGCCTTCACCGGACAGTCGCGGGGTGCCCACCTGGGGCTCGGCTGGCTCGACGCCATCCACCCCGGGGACCGCGGGCGCTTCGTGGCGGAGTGGCGCTCCGCCTTGAAGACAAGCGAGCCGTACCGCGGGGAGGTGCGCCTGCAGCACCGCGACGGGACGTGGCGGGACGTCATCCTCCGGGGCGTGCCGGTGTTCGACGACGACGGCCTGGTGCGCGAGTGGATGTCCACGGCCGAGGACGTCAGCGAGCGCAAGCAGGCGGAGCAGGAGCTGCGGCAGACGACGCGCGCGCTCGCGGCGAGTGACGAGCGCTACCGGACCTTCCTGGCCCAGAGCACGGAGGGCATCTGGCGCATGGAGTTCGACGCGCCGCTGGACACGCGCCAGCCGGAGGACGCGCTGGTCGACGCCATCATCCGCACGGGCCACATCGCGGAGAGCAACGAGGTGATGGCGCGGATGAGCGGCTTCGACTCCGCTCGCGAGCTGGAGGGCGTGTCGCTGCGCGAGCTCATCCAGCGAACGGGGGGCTCGGCCGAGGCCATCCGAGCCTTCGTCCAACGCGGCTTCCGGGTGCAGGACCTGGAGACGCGCCAGCGGGACAGGAAGGGCCTGGAGCGGGTGCGGCTGTCCAACTTCGTGGGCGTGGTGGAGGACGGCTGGCTCGTGCGGGTGTGGGGGACGCAGCGGGACGTGACGGAGCAGGCCCAGGCGCAGCGGGCGCTGGAGCAAAGCCGGATGCAGGCGCGCCAGCGGGAGCACCAGCTGCGCACCATCACCGATGCGCTGCCCGCGCTGGTGGCCTACCTGGACCCGGAGGAGCGCTACCTGTTCTGCAACCGCGCCTTCGAGACCTGGTTCGGCGTGAAGCCCAGCAGCGTGGTGGGCAGGACGCTGCGCGAGGTGGGCGGGGAGTTGCTCTATCCCGTCTTCAAGGCCTGGGTGCGCCGCGCCTTGTCGGGAGAGCACGTGGCCCACGAGACGGCGCTCGGCCTGCGCGACGGCCGGCAGATCCATGTCCAGGCCACCTTCGTGCCCAGCGAGGACGCGCGCGGCCGCATCCAGGGCTGCGTGGTGCTCATCCACGACATCACGGACCGCAAGCGCACGGAGGCCGAGGTGGAGGCCCAGCGCGCGCGACTCTACGACGTGTTGATGAACGCTCCCGCGTCCATCGCCATCCTCTCCGGGCCGGAGCAGACCTTCACGCTGGTCAACCCGAACTTCCAGCGGCAGTCACAGAACGCGGAGCTGGTGGGCACGTCCCTGAGGGACCTCGCCCGGGAGAGCGAGCAGGGACAGGCGTACTCGCAGGCCATCGACGAGGTCTTCGCGTCGGGGCGTCCGATGAAGCTCACGGAGATGCCGCAGCTGTTGAACCTGAACGACAAGGGGCTGGAGCAGCACTATTTCAACATCGTCTACCAGCCGCTGCGGGACGCGCGGGGCGAGGTGGACTCGGTGCTGTCGTTCTCGCTGGACGTGACGGACCAGGTCCGGGCGCGCTATCAGGCCGAGGAGCTGGCCGCGCACCAGGCGAGCCAGCAGAAGTGGCTGGAGTCGCTGCTGCACATGACTCCGATTGCCTTGCTCATGATGGAGCCGGGGACGGGGAAGGTGCTCTTCGCCAACCAGGCGGCCCATCAGCTCGCGGGCGGAGAGCTCGCGCTCGGCGTGCCGGTGGAGCGCTACGGCACCGTCTACAACGTCATCGACGAGCACGACGCCGCGCTGCCCAACGAGCGCATGCCGGGAGCCCGCGCGGCGCGGGGTGAGACGCTGCGGCGGGAGCCGATGCGCTGGCGGGTCGCGTCCGGACAGGTGCTCGACATCCTGGTGGACTCCGAGCTGTTGCCCGCGATGCACGGACATCCGGCGACGGTGGTGCTGGCGCTCCAGGACGTGACGCGGCTGAAGGACACGGAGGTGCGGCTCCAGGAGGCGGTGCGCCTGCGAGACGAGTTCCTCACGGTGGCCTCGCACGAGCTCAAGACGCCGCTGACGCCGCTGCAAATCAAGCTCCAGGGGCTCGCGCGCGAGGCCGGCTCGTCCACGTCCGAGGAGCACCTGCGTCACAGCGTGATGCGGGCGGCGGAGAGCACGTCGCTGCAGGTGCGCAAGCTGGCCGCGCTCATCAATGATTTGCTGGACGTGACGCAGTTGGCGGGCTCACCGCTGCCGTTGGAGCTGGGGCGGGTGGACCTGTCCGCGGTGGCGCGCGAGGTGGCGGAGCAGCTCCGGGCGCAGGCGGCGCAGGCGGACAGCGTGCTCGAGGTCGAGGCGCCCGTGGCGGTGGTGGGCCGGTGGGATGCGCGCAGATTGGAGCAGGTGGTGCGGGGGCTGGTGTCCAACGCCATCAAGTACGGGCCCGGCAGGCCCGTGCGAATCCGCGTGGAGGAGCGCGCGGGGCGGGGACGAATCCTGGTGAGCGACGAGGGCATCGGCATCGCGTCCGAGGACCTGGAGCGCATCTTCGAGAAGTTCGGCCGCGCCGTCCCCGCGCGCAACTACGGGGGACTGGGATTGGGCCTCTTCATCAGCCGCCGGATTGTAGAGGCACACCAGGGCACCATCCGCGCGGAGAGCCGGCGGGGCCACGGCGCCACGCTCATCGTCGAGCTGCCGCTCACCGGGCCCGAGCCCACCGCGCCGCCGTCCATCCACTGACGGCATGCCCGCGGCTCCCCGCTGCTCAGTACTCCTGGCAATCCCAACGCAATCCCGCAGAGGTGCTCTTGCAGAGACACACGCCAAGGGCCCCATTCGACTGCCAGGTGCACTCGGCGATGCGCACACGGCAGGTCTGACCGTCCATGGCCTCGCACGCGGGCAGCTCCAGCGACGCCGACTCCGAACTCATCGCGTCGCCCTCCAGCGAAGGCTCGACCTCGCCACCACATCCGGACAGCAACGCCACAGCCAATACTCCGCGAATGATGAACGTCTTCATGGTGTCCCCCGGGCCAGACTTCTTGGAACTCCAAGAAGCCTAGCATCAAGCCCGGTTACACCGGAAGTGTCCGAACGATGGGCAAATCCCTCACGCGCGTGCCCGTGAGGGCGAAGAGCGCATTGGCGATGGCGGGGGCCACCGGGGGCACGCCCGGCTCGCCCACGCCACCCGGGGGCGCGTCACTCTGGATGATGTCCACGTGGATGGCCCGGGGCGCGTCGGCCATGCGCACCAGCCTGTAGTCGCGGAAGTTCGACTGCTCCGTCGCGCCGCCCTTCATCGTGATGGCGCCGTAGAACGCCAGGCTCATGCCGAAGATGACGGAGCCCTCCATCTGCGAGCGGACGCGGTCCGGGTTCACCACCAGCCCCGCGTCCACCGCCACCCACGCCTCGTCCACGCGCGCCCGTCCCGCCGCGTCCTTCTTCATCGACACCACCACGCCCACGTAGCTCAGGAAGCTGCGGTGCGCGGCGAGCCCCAGCGTGCGGCCGTTCTTCTCGCGCTCGCTCCAGCCCGACATCGCCGTGACGCGCTCGATGACCCCGCGCAGCCGCTCCGCGTTCACCGGATGCGCCTCCACCGGCGCGCCATAGTTCGGCAGCGCGCTGACGCCCAGCTCCGCCACGGACACGAGGCGCGGAGGCCCGATCACCTCCAGCAGGTTCTCCCGCGGGTCCATCCCCCGCGCATGCGCCAGCTCGTCCATGAACGAGCCCACCGCGAAGCCGTGGAAGATGTTGTTCACCGAGCGCAGCCAGCCGATGCGCACCTTCGCCAGCGCCTCGCCCATCTCCGCGCGCACGTTCGGAATCGCCAGCGCCAGGTCCAGCACGCCCTGATTCAAGTCCCTCGCCACCGGCCCCGTCACGTCCTCGGAGAACGTGGAGCGGATGGCCGGGAAGGACGTGCGGTGCAGCCACGCCGTGGGCTTGCCCGCCGCGTCCAAGCCACAGCTCAGCCGCTGCGCGCTGGCCGAGTGGTAGTAGTCATGACGGATGTCGTCCTCGCGCGTCCACTGCACGCGCACCGGCACGCCCGCCATCTTCGCCAGGTGCACCGCCTCCGCGACGAAGTCCGCCTTCGACTTGCGTCCGAAACCGCCGCCCAGCAGCGTGACGTTCACCGTCACCTTGTCCTCGGGCAACCCCGACGCCTGCGCCGCCTCGGTGCGCGCCGCCTGCGGATGCTGCGAAGGCGCCCACACCTCGCAGACCCCATTCGCCACCCGTGCCAGCGCCACCGGCGGCTCCATGGGCGCGTGGGACAGGTGCGGCGCGTAGTACTCCGCCTCCACCACCCGCGCGGCGCTCGCGAGCGCCTTGTCCACGTCCCCCACCGCGCGCGCCGGCTTGCCCGGCACCCGCACCGACTCCAGCAGCGCCTCGCGATACTTCACCGAGTCGTACTCAGCGTTGGGGCCGTCCTCCCAGGTGATGTCCAGCGCCGCGCGGCCCCGCATCGCCGCCCACGTGTTCTCCGCCAGCACCGCCACCCCGCCCCAGCCCTGGAAGACATAGGGCCGCTTGGGCACGGGCAGCTCCAGCACCTGCTTCACGCCGGGAATCGCGAGCGCCTTCGCGGCATCGAAGCGCACCACCTTCCCACCGACGACGGGAGGCCGCGCCACCACCGCGATGAGCATGCCCGGCAGCTTCACGTCCGCGCCGAAGACGGCCGTGCCCGTGACATAGGCCGGCCCGTCCAGCAGCGGCAGCTCCTTGCCCACGTAGCGCAGCTCCGACGAGGGCCGCAGCGCCACCGACTCCGCCTTGGGCACCGGCAGCTTCGCCGCGTCCGCCACCAGCTCCCCGAAGCCCAGCGAGCGCGAGCCCCGCTTGTGGAACACCGCGTGCTCCCTCGCCTCGCAGTCCGAGGCCGGCACCTTCCAGCGACGCGCCGCCGCGGCCACCAGCATCTCCCGCGCCGTGGCGCCCGTGCGGCGCAGCGACTGGTACACGCCCCGGATGCTGCTGGAGCCATCCGTGTTCTGGTCGCCGTACACGGCGTCACCCACGGCCTGCACCACCTTCACCCGCGCCATGTCCGCGCCCAACTCGTCCGCCACCACCACCGGCACTGAGCTGCGGACGCCCTGCCCCATCTCCGAGCGGTGGCAGACGATGGTGACCTGCCCGTCCGAGGCGATGTGCACGAAGACGTTGGGCCGAAGCTCCGCGGGCTTGCCCTTCGCGCCAGGGGCCGCGCCCGCCAGCGTCACGGTGGGCACCACGCCCAGCGCCAGCCCTCCCACCGAGAGGTTGAGCCCTTCGAGGAAGGAGCGCCGGGAAATCAACTCAGGCTGTTGGCTCATCGCGTCCTCGTCACTTCGCGTCGGGCGTGCCCGCGGCCTTCTTCACGGCCGCGCGGATGCGCGTGTACGTCCCACAGCGGCAGAGGTTGCCCGCGAGCGACTGGTCGATGTCCTGGTCCGTCGGCCGCGGCTTCTTCACCAGCAGCGCCGCCGCGCACATCAGCTGTCCCGACTGGCAGAACCCGCACTGCGGCACGCCCAGCTCCACCCACGCGCGCTGGAGCGGATGGCTGCCGTCCGGCGACAGGCCCTCGATGGTGGTGACGCTGTGCCCGTCCGCGCGGCGGATGGGCGTCACGCACGCGCGCACCACCTGCCCGTCCAGGTGCACGCTGCACGCGCCGCACAGCGCCTCACCGCAGCCGTACTTCGTCCCGGTCAGCCCGAGCACGTCGCGCAGCGCCCACAACAGCGGCATCTCCGGGTCCACGTCCAGCACCTGGTCCACGCCGTTGACCTTCACGCGAATGCTCATGGCCGCGCCTCCTCGCTGGGGCACTCCGCGCCCGTCTCCACCCACGCGCCCACCAGCGCGCCGAACTGTTCCTGGGTGCCCGGCGCGGGCTCCCGCCCAGAGCCCGGCGTCCAACCCCACGCCACCAGCTCGTCATGCGCGTTGTGCTCGACGATTTGCGCCAACGTCTTGCCTCCGTTCCTCGCGGGGTCCTTGAGCTGCTCGCACACCTGCCGGGGGCTCTTGCCCACCCAGGCCATGGACAGCGGCGCCAGGTGCCAGTTCGGCGCCCCCGGCACGCGCGTCAGCGCCTGGTTGCGGTCCTGGTGACAGCCCGCGCACTCCATGCCCACGACGCCGAAGCCCTCGGGGCCTCGCGTCACGGGCGGGTCATGCGGCTTGAAGCCCATCTCCTGGAAGGGGCTGTCCCCATCCGGATGGCAGTTCGCGCAGCGCGGATGCAGCAGCACGCGACTGGCTTCGAGGAACAGCGCCCGGGAGCGCTGCTTCGGGTCCTCGATGCGCTGGAACATGTCCAGGGAGCGCAGCTCGCGGGCGTCGACCCGCGGAAGCGGCTCCCACTGCGCAGCCTCGGTATCGGGCTGACGCCGACATCCTCCGGCGCCCGCGAGGAAGAACACGGAGGCCATGACCGGAAGGGCGAGCTTCATCGCGACAAGGTTCTGGCATGTCGCCCCCCTGCTCAAGCCGAATGTTCCACGGACTCCCGCCACTGAACGTGGAGGTGGGAGTCACACGCCCCTTTCCCACTTCACCTTGCGGCGGGGTCTCGAAGACGACGCGTCTTGCCCACCGGGCGTCGCGCGCGCCTCGCCGGGGGCGTGGGAGGCGCCTCGCCAGGCCCCTTCCGGGTCCGCTCCGACAGCGCGGCCCTCGGCGCTCGCTTGAGGCTCGGCGCCCGGGGCACCGAGGGAGCCACCACGAACATCATCCAGAGGAAGTCATACATGGGCGAGGACCTCAGAAACCTCGAAACAGGGGACGACCCTGGGACAACCCGGCCCACGGGATGGCGCACGCGACCAGCCCCATCGCGACGAGCAGCCCCAGGGCCCAGGCGCGGTGCCGCGTCACCGACACGTCCGCGCGCTGGCTCAACGCGGACCCCACGTGAGCGACGACCAACGCCAGCAGCATCAGCGTCGGGTGTTCGATGCCGAAGAAGCGCAGCGTCGGGTGGGCCAGGCTCTCGCGCAGACCGCCTTGCCGCGAGAAGGGCGTGAACGGGCTCAGGCCCGAATAGAGCACCATCCCCAACAGCATCTGCGTGTCGAAGGCGGACACGCAGAACACCTGGAGCCGCCGGTCCCCGCGCGTCCACTCACGCCCCCCGCTCCAGCCCCGAAGCGCCCTTCCCAGCGCGAGCACGCCCAGCAGCACCACCGCCCAGCGCACCCACGAATGAAGGAAGAGCACCACCGGGTACGCGCTCACGCTCACCTCTCCGCCGTGGCGGGCATGGACTCAATCCAGCGCTGGACCACTCCGCGCCCCTGCTCATCCACCACGTGGGTGCCGAGGGGAGGCATCTGGACGGGAAGTCCGCGAGCGCTCATGCGGTGGAACAAGGTGCTGCGCTTCACGTCCCCCGGCGCGATGCGAGGCACGGCGTCTCCGAACAGGCCCGTGGTGCGGAAGATGGAGCGCACGCCCACCGCCGTCTTCCACGCATCCGTCAGGTGCACCGAGCCCAGCTCCGCGGCCTCCAGGCGCAACAGCAGCCCGCCGCCTCCGCCCAACGCCAGCGGGTTGGTGTTGTGACAGGACACGCCGCAGTTCATGTGCAGGTAGCCCAGCGCCGCGCGGTCCACCTCGCTCCCCGGGATTCGCGGCGGAGGCTCGGGGGGATGGGTGAGCAGGCCCTCCTCCACCAGCTTCGCCAGCGTCAGTCCCCGCGCCGCCTCGTGCCCGAGCGCCACGGCCTCGAAGCCGAGCACCTCGTCCTCGCGCCCTCCGTGGCACGTCAGGCAGTCCACCTGGCTCGGGATTTCATGGCCCGGGGTCCCCGGCACGTTCTTCTCGCCGTCGGTGAGCTCGGTGGCCTGCTGGCCGTCGTCGCTCCAGCGGTACGTCGTCCGCAGCCACTTGTCCTCGGACTTCTTCCACAAGAGCCGCGTCTCGATGGGCCTTCCCTTCCAGCGGAACTCCTTCCAGAGCTTCGTGCCGGGAGGAAAGCGCCACTCGTCCGGACGCGAGGTGTCGATGCGCGTCCCGGGCGGCAGCAGGATGAAGCGGGACTTCTCCAGCCCGTCGCTCCAGAGCTGCAGGCCGGGCTCGAAGGCGCGAATCCCGGCGCCCACCGCGCGCTTCTCCCAGCCCTTGCCCCCCTCGCCGTACAGGCCCGTGCAGGCCAGGTGCTGCAGCCCTCCGCCCTCGCAGACGATGCCGCCGTCCACGGCCTTCCAGCCGGCGCCCCCGCGCGAGGAGCGACGCTCACAGCCCGGAGCGAGGAGGACGAGGACGACGAGCCAGACGATTCGCACGCCGCCACACTAACGAAGGGCGCGGGCCGCATCGTGCGTCTTGGTGACGCACCCCGCGTCACCCCGTCTCACTGCCGCACGGGGTGCTTGGACAGCTTGCGCTGGAGGCTGCGGCGCTGGATGCGCAGCAGACGGGCGGCCTGGGAGATATTGCCGCCACAGTCCGCGAGCACCCGCTGGATGTGCTCCCACTCCGCGCGCGCCAGCGAGGGCACCTGGTGCTCCAGGGCAGCGGCCTCTCCGGCGGGCAGCGTGGCGCCCGCGAAGGCCAGCAGGATGTCATCCACGTCCACGGGCTTGGAGAGGTAGTGCGTGGCCCCACGGCGCACGGCCTCCACCGCCGTGGCGATGCTCCCGTAGCCGGTGAGGACCACCATCGTCGTGCGCGCATCCAGCGCCTTGAGCTCGCGCACCAGGTCGAGCCCCGAGCCATCCGGCAGCTTCAGGTCGATGACGGCGTAGCCGGGGCGCACCGACGGCGCCAGCTCGAGCGCCTCCTTCGCGCTGCCCACGCCGTGCGCGGTGAAGCCCTTGCGCCCGAAGGCGCGCACCAATCGCTCGCGATAGGGCTCGTCGTCGTCGATGACGAGCACCACCGCGGAGGTCTCAGGCCGCTGCATGGACAGCCTCCCTCCTGCACGGCAGCACGAGCGTGGCGCGCGTGCCCCGGCCCTCTTCCGTATCCAGCTCCAGTCGTCCGCCGCACAGCTCCGCGAACGTCTGACCCAGGAACAGCCCCAGCCCCATGCCCTGCCCCGCCGGCTTGGTGGTGAAGAACGGCTCGCCCACGCGCTCCAGCACCTCGCGGGGGATGCCCGTGCCCTGGTCCTCCACCACGAAGGCGGTGCCCTCCGCGTCGCCGTGCACGCTCAACGTGACGGGCGCCTGCGACGCCTCGCTCGCGTGCAGCGCGTTGCGCACCAGGTTGGCCAGCACCTGCACCAGCCCGCGCGTGGGGAAGAACAGCGACACGTCGGGCCCCTGCGTGAAGCGCAGCCGCGAGAGCTCCCCGGCCGACAGCTGCTCGCGCAGCAGCCCGAGCACCGCGCCCGTCGTGGTGCGCTCGGGCACCTCGCCGTAGGTCTGCCCCGCGCGCGCGCTCATGCGCTCCAGGATGTCCCGGCAGCGCTCCACCTGGTCGCGGATGAGCCTGGCGTCCTCGAGCGCCTCGTTCGGCTCCTCCTGGATGAGCGCCTCCAGCTCGTTGGCCGCGATGGCGATGGTGCCCAACGGGGAGCCCAGCTCGTGCGCGGCGCCCGCTGCCAGTGTGCTCAGCGAGGCCAGCTTCTCCGCCCGCGCCGCGAGCAGTTGGGCGCGCACCAGCGCCTCCTGTCGGTTCCGGAGCGCCGCCGACACCCGCGCCACCATCAGCGCGATGAGCATCACCGTCAGCGCGAAGGCGACCCACAGCCCCAGCACATGGCGAGAGTGCGGCGGCATGGGACTGGCCACATGCGCCACCTCGACCAGCGGCACGTGCCACTGCATCAGCGCCATGGGCCCCAGCACGGACAGCATGCACAGGCAGACGATCCAGCGCCGCCCCAGCACGAGCGCCGCCAGCGACACGTGCACCAGGTACAGCATGGCGAACGGGTTGTCCGGCCCCCCGGAGAGCGCGAGCATCGCCGTCAGCAGCATCGTGTCGAACGCGAGCACGCCACCCAGGTGGTGCGTCTTCACCACCGGCCCCCGGCGCAGCCACAGCGTCAAGAGCAGGTTGGACACACCCGTCGTCGCCACCAGCGCGAGCAGCGGCACCACCGGCAGGTCGAGCATCAGCACCCGCACGGCCACGATGATGGTGAGCCCCGTGCCCGCCACCGCGTGCCAGCGCAGGCGCGCGAGCCACCGCAGGGCAATCGCGCTGGACGACAGCAGGTCCACCATGTCCTGCGCGGAGCGGTGGAACGCGGAGCGAGGCGGAGGTTGTCTCGACGCCGGCGAGCCACGCGGGGCCGCCTGCGAGTCGGAGGGCGGGCGGAACACGCCTCCTTGTAACCCGTAAGCCCCCGGTCCGCGAGCGCGTCAAGTTGACGCAGGGGCACCGGGCCAGGGAGGAGGAACACGACGCCCCGCTTCCCTGGCCGGTGCGGGGCTTCGGTTAGATGTAGCCCATCAGCTCACCACGGTCCAAGGCCTCGCCCTTCGACGTGTACGAGGAGTACCAGGACGTGTTCTTGGTGCCGTACTGGTCCTTCTGGAAGTGGGAGTGGGGACCGGTGGCGTTGCCCGTGCCGCCCAGGTTTCCGACCTGGCAGCGGTTGCACGTGCGGTCATACGAGTCACTGGTCTTGATCCAATGCCACTGACGGAAGGACCAACCACTGCCGAGGTTGAGCTTCGCCTCGTTCTGGTTGCCGCTGCCGTTGCCGTTGCACACCACGCCCGAGGTGCGCACCGTCACGTTCCAGTAGACGGTGGCGGACACGCCCGTCTGGGCCCCCCAGTAGTTGCAGCGCGAGTTCGCCACGTCCACGGCGCCGTGGTACGTGCCGCTCGAGTAGTACGTGGTGGCCGTCACGGTGCTCGGATACGGCGCCACGGCGGTGTACGCGAGCGCGGCCGTGGGAAGGGAGACCAGGGCCGCCAGCGCCATCAGGCGCGACTTGGAGCTACGCATCGTTGTTCCTTTCGGGCCGACTGTGCGGCCCCCAGAAGGACTGCTGCTCAGCGAGCCTGACGCAACCGCTGCTTCTCCCTCAGGAGCAGGCTCCACTCCTGAAGACCGGTACTCAACGCGCCAATCCAGGCGTCGACCTCGGCGACCAGCCGCGGGTCGACACTCCGCAGCGCCCGAAGCTCCGGCACCGCGCCCTGGAACCCCAGCCGCGCGAGGCTCTGGAGGATGGCCGTCCGCACACCCACGTCCTGTTCGGCGCGATACAGCGCGCCGAGCGTCTGACGCGCGCGCGCCATCTCCGACGCGGGCACCCCACCCAGCGCCGTCGCCGCCGACGCGCGCACCTGCGCGTCATCGCTGCCCAGCAGCGTGTGCAGGGCCCCGGCGGAACCCGCGCCGATGGCCGCGGTGGAGATGTTGCCCAGGATTCTCGCCGTCACCTTCGCGTCATGGGACGCCGCGGCCGCCGCCACCGCCAGGTCCGACGACGGCCCGTGCATGCCCGCGTAGACGAACTGGTTGTCCTCGATGAGGTTCGTCGCGGCCTCCTCGCGGACCTGGGGCGAGGCGTCCCGCACCAGCCGCGAGTACATGTCCCCGGTGTGCTCCTCCGCGCTCGTGCGCCGCAGCGCGCGCGTGGCGGCCGCTCGCACCGCCGGGTCCGCGTCCCCGAGCGCGCGCTTCGCCACGAGCTGGAGCGTGCCCGGGCTCTCGCCCCGGTCCGTCTTCGCCGCCAGGGCCGCCGCCAGGTGCTCCACCATGACGGGCTCCGTCTCGCGCTCGAAGGCCGCGCGCAGCTGCGCCTCGGGCAGCGTGACGGCGGACTCCTTCAACAGCTCGCGCAGGTAGCGCCGGTACGCGGGCGACTTCGACTGGAGCCCTCGACGGATGGAGTCCATCAGCCCCTCCACCGAGCACGTCTCCGGCTGGAGCTCGGGAGGCGGCGCGGACCAGGAAGGGACGGACAGCAGGAGCGACGACAGGGCCAGCAGGCGAAGGGCCCGGAGAAAAGACGAGGTGCGCGTCATGGAGGGCTCAGTCGTGGTGGAGACAGCCGAGGGGGTCCTGGTCCGCCAGCGCGTTCCACACGCGCTCGAAGTCCACGACGCCGCTGGCGTAGATGCGCTCGAAGTCCTGGTACAGCGGCTGGAAGCGCGGGTCGATGAGCGCCATCTTCGCCATGACGGGCAGCGCCTCCTGTCCCGCGGCGCGCGCGGAGAAGCGGAACAACGCCCATCTCACGCACACGTCCTGCTCCGGCTCGAAGGCGCGCGTGAAGGTGTCCAGCACCTTCGTCCGGTCCTCGGACAGGGCCAGGTTGTGCGCCGCGGCGCCGCGCGCGTCGGGGCTGCCCTCGGTGGTGAGCACCTTCGCGTAGCCGTCCGTGGCGCGCGCATCCAGCACCGGCGCCGTCTCCATCGGCGTGGAGAGCGCCATGTAGCGCACGTGCTCGTCGAGCGACTGCGTGCCGATGCTCAACAGTGATTCGAGATAGGGCCCCGCGTTCGCCGTGCGCCCGTAGTCGTTCTTCATCACCCGGGCGATGGTCCGCGCCGCCGCCCACCCCGCCTCACCCGAGGCCGGGTCCTTGGCGAAGTCCGAGAGCTTCGACAGCGCGTCGGGGGAGAGCTGCTTCTGCGTGTCCAACGCGGACAACACCCCCGCGCGCCGCTCGGGCGACAGCTCCACGTCCAGCCCCAGCTCCAGGATGCGCCGGGACACCTCCGGCAGGTGCACCGCGTCCGAGTCCTTCAGCGCCATCGCGAAGACCTTGAACTCCTTCGGCCCCGCCTCGCGCGTCCACTCCAACACCTCGCGCGCCTTGCTCGCGTCTCCGCCGATGAGCTCCGTCAGCCGCTCCTTGAGGTACATCCGGACCAGCGGGTCTCTCGACGCGAGCAGCGGCGCCGCCCACTCGCGGAACGTCTCCACGCTCACGCCGTCGTTGAAGCGCTCCAGCTCCCGCCAGCAGGTGGTGGCGTCGTACCGGGGCGCAGCCTCGACGGCCTCCTCCTCTTGGGCCGCGGCCAAGGCCCGCCCACCCGCGCGAGCGCCCCGATGCGGGGCCCCTCCGTCGGGCGTGACGCCAACAGCCGGCACCGGAGTCGAGGGCGCAAGACTTCCGCGCCAGAAGGTCACCACCCCCACGACCAACACCAGCAACAGCCCACCCACGAGCACGGCGACCACGCGATGGCGCGACAGCCGGCCCGAGGAGGTGGAGCGCGAAGACGATTCGGGACGCATGCCGCGCCGACCCTACTACGTGCTCCAACCACCCAGACCTTAAAATCTCAGAAATCAGATAATTACAGTATTCCTTCGAAGATACAATTCGCTCTGCCTTTCCACGACACGGCGGAACGGCTCATGGCGCAGAGGAAGTGAGCACGGAGGTGGTGGCCGTCATCAGGTTGCCAGAGGCGTCCTTCGCCAGCCCGTACAGCTTGATGGGGCCTTTCACCGAGGGGAGCTTCACGCGCCAAGAGTTCGGTGTGGCGCCCGGCGTGGCGCGCAGGCGGATGACCTCACCGCGCTCGAAGCGGGTGGCCGCGCCCCGAAAGTTGTACGCGAAGGAGATGTCCAGCGGCCGGCCCTGCGGGTCCTTCACCTCGAAGGCCACGTCCGCCCAGGTGCCCGAGGTCTCCTTCTTCACGCCCTGGACGACGAGCGCGCCCACCTCCGGCAGGGGCGGCTGCGGCTTCTGCCCCGTGTACGCCTCGCGCACGGCGTGCCACGCGGGCCGCGTCGACTTGCCCGACAGCATGCCGAGCCACAGGCTGGTGTGGTCGAACGTGGAGCTGAAGTTGAAGACGAAGAGCCCCAGGCAGTCACCGGTGCGCACGTGGGGCGCGAGCAGCGTGTTCCACGCGTCGACGATGACGGCGTACTTCTCCCGGTCATCGGGCTCGCGCGGGACGCCCCGCTCATCCTTGGGCGCGTCCCACTCACCCTGCGCGCCGAACTCGGTGATGAGCCAGGGTTTGGTGGCGCCCTCCTCGCGCAGCGCCTCCGGCAGCGCCTGGAGCCCCCGTCCATAGACATTGAGGCCGTAGGCATCCAGCGACGGGACGAGCTTCTCCCACCACTTCACCGCGAGCACCCACGCATCCACCGAGATGACGGGGTGCGCGTCGTCCACCTTCTTGATGTCCCGGACCACGCCCTCCAGGAAGCGGGCGTAGGCCTCCTTCGCCGCGTCGTTGGGACTGTTGAGGATGACCTCGTTGCCCACGCCCCACGCGAGCACCGCCGGGTGGTCCTTGTAGCGCCGCACGCTCTCCAGCGTGTCCTCGCGCTGCTTCTTCATGCCCGCCGTGTCGGTGAGATAGTCGAACGAGTCGTCGTCCTCCGCGCCGGGCTGGCCATGCCGCATCCACAGCCCGACGAGCACCTTGAGCCCGTGCTTGTGCGCCGCGTCCAACAGCGGCTGCGTCTGCGGCCCCACTCCCCAGGTCCTCAAGGTATTGACGCCGAGCGCCGCGAGCCGCGCGCAGTCCTGCTCGTACGCGGCCGAGCCCGCGCTGCCGCTGAACGTCACCCCCTTGGCGACATGGGGGCGGCCATCCACCTGCAAGCTCCAGCCGCCCTCCCCCTTCACCAGGGTGGTCCGGGCCTCCGCCACCGGACCTACGGACAGCACCACCGCGAACAGCCACACCAGGACGACGCCAGGACAGCGAAGCGTAGGGGCCATGGGCGCGGAGGATAACGCCAGACAAATCGCGGGAAGAAATCCACCCGGGTCCGTTCAGCACCCCAGCAAAGGACCAATCACAATGAACTTCTTGCGAAACATCCGCCGGGACCGGCGGAGAGTCTGGGGTCTGGCGGCCGCGCTGGTGCTGGGCGCCTGTGGCGACAACGGCCTGCCGGAGACCGCCCGTCCGGCCGGAGACGAGCAGTTGGAGACCGCGACGACGGCGCAGCCGCTGGCGTTCTCCTCGCCCATGGACTTCTCGGAGCTGCGTGGGCTGCCCGCGGCGCCCGCCTCCATGGACACCACGGTGAGCGAGCTGCTCGCGGTGCTGCCCGACCCGCGCTTCGCCGACCTGCGCGGCGTGCTCCAGACGCGCCACCAGCCCACCGACAAGGTGCGCCTGCTGACGTCCTACGCGCGCGACTACCCCGTGTTCCTCAAGGGCCACCAGGCCCTGCTGCCCCAGGCCGACGGCGTCATCTCCGCCCAGAGCCCCGTCGTCACCTGGCAGACGCTGGCCTCCAACGCCTGCTCCTCCACCCACGCGTGCGCCAACCTGTTCGAGCCCACGCAGCAGGACACGGGCACCCTGGACCACAAGGTCATCGTCATCGTCGCGCCCCTCGTGGAGCTGGCCGCCCCGGTGCAGACGGGCGGCGCCACCCTCGTCGTCGCCTCCGGCGGCTTCACCTCGCGCGGCTTCTCCGTGCGCACCACGCCGGGCGCGCGCACGCCGCAGCAGGACGCGGACCCGATGGACCGCGTCGTGCCCCCGGGCCGCGACGGCCTCAACGGCGGCAGCTTCGTGCTCTACACCAACGTCCTCAACGGCGTGCGCGTCACCACCTCCGGCCAGAAGGGCGAGGATGGCTGGACGGGCGTCGACGCCACGGGCTCCCCGCCCACCACCACCATCACCGGCAACTACGGCCCGGACCCGAAGGTGAGCTGCAGCGGCACCCCCACCGCGCAAGCCGGCCACGGCAGCAACGGCGGCAAGGGCGGCCACTCCGGCGACGTCGTCATCCGCTACACCTCGCTCATCGGTCCCGGCGTCGTCAACGAGCCCCACAAGGCCTCCCCCATCACACCCGAGCAGTGCTTCCAGGACGAGGACGGCCCCTGCCACAGCCTGAAGTGCCGCTGGAACCCCGCCATCGCGCTGTGTGATTCGCGCACGGAGGCGGACAACACCCAGTGCAGCGACGGCAAGGACAACGACCTCAACGGCTACACCGACTGCGAGGACTACGCCTGCTCCAAGAACCCGCACGTCACCGTGTGCGCGGACGCGTCCTGGGGCCCCATCCAGCGCGAGGCCTCCGCCGAGTCCTGCAGCGACGGCAAGGACAACGACAACGACGGCAAGACGGACTGTCTGGACCCGGAGTGCAGCCAGCGCGGCTTCTGTCAGCAGAGCCGCGCGGCCAACAGCGAGTTCTCCGAGGAGGCGTGCCAGGACGGCCACGACAACGACGGCGACGGCTTCGTCGACTGCGCCGACTTCGGCTGCAAGAACTTCGCGACCACCTGCGGCACCGCGGGCGAGGGCGGCGACGAGGAGTGCACGGACCTCATCGACAACGACGGCGACGGGCTGGGTGACTGCGCGGACCCGGGCTGCCACGGCAACGCGTACTGCGGCCTGGGCCCGGTGCTCCTGCTCACCACGGGCCTGGAGGAGACCAACGACGCGGCCTGCTCGGACGGCACGGACAACGACGTCGACGGTGACGTGGACTGCGCGGACAAGGAGTGCCGCTACAACCCCCGCGTGCTGAACGCCTGCGGCAGCGAGCGCACGGTGCTCAACTGCTCGGACGGCATCGACAACGACGGTGACGGCAAGGTGGACTGCCAGGACCCCGGCTGCGCCGGCAACCCCTACGTGAAGGTGTGCGAGCCGGACACCTACCCGTTCCTGCAGGAGGCCACCGCCGCCACCTGCTCGGACGGCGTGGACAACGACGGCGACTACTACTCGGACTGCTCCGACTTCCAGTGCAGCAACAGCCCGCTGGCCGGCAACGTGTGCGGCGCGCAGGAGAACACCTTCGCCCAGTGCACGGACGGCCTGGACAACGACAACGACGGCTACAAGGACTGCTCCGACTCCACCTGCCGCAACAGCCCCTTCTTCGGGGACCTGGCGTGCCGGAATCAAATCCAGACGTGGCACGACGTGAGCCTGGGGGACTCCTACAACGGCCGCTACGTCGACACCCGCGCGGAGCTCGTCACCACGGCGCCGCTGTCCGGCAAGAAGGGCATCGCCGGCAAGCGGCTGTCCCGGACGGTGCAGGTGGTGGTGCAGGAGGCGCCTCCGGGCAGCTGCGAGCACTACGACGACTACCTCTGCGTGCCTCGCGACGAGACGCGCACCTGCTACGTCGGCACCAAGGCCAACGACGGCGTGGCGGGCGCCGCGGGCACGGCCGGCACGCAGAAGGTGCTGCGCTCGATGCGCCGCGACGTGGACATGCTGCGCGCCCTGCTCGCGCCCCAGTCCTGGCGTGTGTCGCAGTCCCACGCCAACGCCCTCTTCAAGCGGGGCGAGCTGCAGCGCGCGGGCTTCCACTACCTGCAGAACATCATGGAGATGGGCGGCATCCTCGCCCAGGCGGGCCTGGTGTGTGACGAGACGCCCGCGGCGGGCCGTCCCTTCGCGGACCTGTACCTCTACGGCTCGCTGTGCCCGCTGATGGCCCACGACGTCACGCGCCTGAGCTTCCTGCAGAGCCAGCGCAACTTCTACGGCCTGGCCAAGGACACGCCCTTCAACCCCCACCTGCGCTACGAGCAGCTGCGCGCGGAGTTCGACTCGCTCTACGACGTGCTCGACAGCTCCGTGAACCAGTGGCTCACGCTGGCCAACGGCACGCAGCTGTCCGCGTGGATGTCCCAGAACCAGGCCGCGCTCAACGCGGACGTCGGCGTGCTGGAGGCGGAGAAGGTGGTGGCCGACCAGCGCATCACCGTGGCGAACGCCTCCATGGCCGCGCTCCAGCAGTCCATGAACAACCGCAAGGCGGCGATTCAGCTGATGACCGAGAACATCCAGGCCACGGACCAGCGAATCACGGACCACTACAACACCAGCAAGGGCTTCGGTGAGTTCCTGCTGGACCTGGTCGGCACGGTGGCCGCGGCCTACGGCGGCGAGTTCCTGGCGGACCTGGCGGGCAAGGCGGCCGAGTCCCTGTGGAGCGAGGTGAAGAAGAGCTTCCAGTCGGAGTCCAGCGGCACGCCCGTGGCCGGCGCGGGCGCGCCCAGCAGCGAGAGCGGCTCCATCCAGACCCTGCTGTGGGACGCCATCAAGACGAGCGCCGCCAACGCCGCCGCGAGCAAGCCCTTCAAGGACAAGCTCAAGAGCGGCGGCACCGAGCTGTGGGACATCGTCTCCGGCAACCAGAAGAAGCCCGCGCGCAGCATCATCTCCGACGAGGTGAAGAAGGAGATCCTCTCCCAGTCGCAGGTGGAGATGACGCTGGACCTGATGGACCTCCAGGCCCAGGTCACCAAGGCCCAGGCGGAGTACCGGCTGGCGCTGATGGAGCGGGACATGGTGACGCTGCGCCAGCGCAACTCGGTGGCCGCGCGTGACGCGCTCAACGACATCCTGGCCTTCGGCAACGGCACGGAGCTGCGCAAGTTCGACCAGCTGCTCATCGGCCAGCAGGTGTACGCCCGCGCGCTGCGCACGCTGGACCAGCTCTCCATCCGCTACTGGGAGCTCATCCGCGTGGCCGAGTACCAGTACCTGCCCTTCGACGCGTCCACCGGCGACAGCGCCATCCCTGCGACGTTCCGCGAGAACTACGACTTCAACCTGGCCAACTACCCGGACATGAAGACGCGGCTGGTGCAGCACCTGGACAGCCTGCCCACGCACACGGTGATGAGCCTGACGCCGTACTATCGCCGCCTGGCCGCCACCGACTTCCACCCGCTCACCGTCAACGAGTCGGAGCGCATGAAGGCGCTGGGAGATCTGGTCACCGCCGGGACGACGTACCGGGCGGCGCGCTTCCAGGTGACGCCCACGGACGTGAGTGCCTCCACCGTGCTGTCGCTGCGCAAGGGCCACCGCGTGCGCAACGTGCGCGTCAACGTCGTCACGGCCACGGGCGCCTCCGTGTCGGTGCCGGCGGTGCTGGTGCGCGACACCATGGACGGGTTCAAGCTCGGCAACTACTTCGCCGAGTTCGAGCTGGTGGACCGGGACGAGTACACCTCCGGCGGGACGCGGCAGGTGCTCCACTACGTGCCCTTCACCGCCTGCGTCTCCGGCCCGCCCGCGTGCGACGTCGCCGACCCGGCGTGCTCCACCCCGTTCCAGGGCGCGGCCTTCACGGACGCGTGCAGCGTGGCGCCGGGCGGCTCCACGCCGGCCAACAACTCCTTCTATGACCGGAGCCTGTTGGGCGAGTGGACACTGCTCATCGACACGGCCAGCTTCACGGGCCTGGGCGATGTGCGCGCCGCCGAGGTCGTCTTCATGACGGCCGGCATCACCATCTAATCGTCTTGACTCCGGGTGCGGGCTCGCGGACCTCCGCGGGCCCGCGCCCTCCAAAAGGGGTGGCTCCCTGGAGCGGGCCGGCGCAGCATGCGCCCCATGGAGACTCCCAAGCGAGTGCCGACGGCGCTCACCATCGCCGGCTCCGACAGTGGCGGTGGCGCAGGCATCCAGGCGGACCTGAACACCTTCTCGTATCACCGGGTGCACGGCACCACCGCGCTCACGGCCGTCACCGCGCAGAACACCCGGGGCGTCACCAGGGTCGACGTGCTCCCCGCCGCCTCCGTGGCCGCGCAGGTGGACGCCGTCATCGACGACCTGGGCGTGGGCGCGGTGAAGACGGGCATGCTCGTCAACGCGGAGATCATCTCCGTCGTCGCGTGGCGGCTGAAGGCGCTCAAGCCAGGCCCGCTCGTGGTGGACCCCGTCATGGTGTCCCGAGCCGGCGCGCGCCTCATCGACGACTCGGCCGTCGGTGCGCTCAAGGAGCACCTGCTCCCGCTCGCGGACGTCGTCACGCCCAACCGGCACGAGGCGCAGCTGCTCTCCGGGATGGACCTGCAGACGCTCGAGGACATGAAGGAGGCGGCCCGGCGCATCCACCAGCTCGGCCCGCGGGCGGTGCTGGTCAAGGGCGGCGGCATGTCGGGCGAGCTGCGCGGCCTGGACGTCTGGTTCGACGGGGAGCGGATGGAGACGTTGTTCCTGCGCTCGGTGAAGACGCACAACACGCACGGCACGGGGTGCACCCTGTCCGCGGCCATCGCCGCGTGGATGGCGCTGGGGCAGGCGCCCTTCGAGGCCACCCGACGCGCCAAGACCTTCGTCACCTCGGCCCTGGAGCACCCGCTCCCCCTGGGGCAGGGGCATGGTCCCTTCAGCCACTTCTCCCCGCTCGAGCCCTCCTGAGGGGCCGGGTGGAAATGGGGCGGAAAATCCCTTGGGAAATGGGCGGTCGATTTCCCGCCGGCCTGTTCGACCCAAGGCGGGAGGCTTCACTCCCCTTCGTCACCGTGAGGATGGACCCATGAAGTACCTGCTGATGCTGTTCGAGAACGAGAAGGCCTGGGACGCGCTGCCGCAGGAGGAGGCCCAGAAGGTGCTGGAGGAGTACGCGGCCTTCAGTGAGTCCATCGAGAAGAGCGGGAACAACATCGCGGGCGAGGCGCTGCAGCCGACGTCCACGGCCACCACGGTGCGCGTGCGGGACGGCAAGCGGCTGACGACGGACGGGCCGTTCGCGGAGACGCGCGAGCAGCTGGGCGGCTTCTTCCTGGTGGAGGCGAAGGATCTGGACGAGGCGATTGCCCTGGCCTCACGCATCCCCGCCGCGAGGTCGGGCTGCGTGGAGATACGCCCTGTGATGGACTACTCCGACGTCATGGGCTGAGGCCGGAGTCGGAGCGGGTCGTCCATGGAGGACGTGCGGTCCATCGTCGAGCAGACCTATCGCGCCGAGCATGGCCGCATCGTGGCCATGCTCATCGGCGCGATGGGGGGAGACTTCGCCTCGGCGGAGGAGGTGGTGCAGGAGTCCTTCGAGGCGGCGCTCCAGCAGTGGCCGCGCGAGGGGATTCCGCGGGAGCCTCGCGCGTGGCTCCTGCGGGCCGCGCGCAACAAGGCGGTGGACCGGGTGCGCCGGGGCGTGCGCCTCGGCGCCCGGGTGGATGCGTTAGAGGTGGTGGCGAGGCTGGAGCAGGAGCTGGCCGCCACGCCGCGGGGTGAGGACTGGGAGGCGCATCCGGACGACTCGCTGCGACTGCTCTTCACGTGCTGCCACCCGGCCCTCGCCGTGGACGTCCAGGTGGCGTTGGCGCTGCGCACGCTGTGTGGGCTGACGACCGAGGAGGTGGCGAGAGCGTTCCTCGTGCCGCCGGCGACGATGGCGCAGCGGCTGGTGCGCGCGCAGCGCAAGATTCGAGACGCGCGCATTCCGTATGTCATCCCGGAGCCTGACGCGTTGGGGGAGCGCACCCGGGGCGTCCTGCATGCCATCTACCTGCTCTTCTCGGAGGGGCACTCCGCGACGCAGGGCACGGAGCTGGTGCGCGTGGACCTGTGCGAGGAGGCGCTGCGGCTGGCCCGGCTGACGTGCGACCTGTTGCCCCGCCATCCCGAGGCCACCTCGCTGCTGGCGATGATGCTGCTCCACCATTCCCGGCGCCACGTGCGGGTGGCCGAGGATGGTGGACTGGTCCTGTTGGACCGGCAGGACCGCGGGCGATGGGACGCGGCGAACATCGCGGAGGGCCTGTCCCTGCTCGACACCGCGTTGTCCCTGCGAGCCTTCGGTCCGTACACGGTGCAGGCGGCCATCGCGGCGCTGCATGCACAGGCGAAGCGGCCGGAGGACACGGATTGGGAGCAGATCGCCGCGCTCTATGAGCGGCTGGCGAAGCTGACACCGGGTCCGGTGGTGGAACTCAACCGCGCGGCGGCGGTGGCGATGGCGAAGGGCCCGGCACAGGGGCTGGTGTTGGTCGACGACCTGGAGTCGTCCGGACGACTCACCGAGCACCACCTGCTGCCCGCGGCCCGCGCGGAGCTGCTGCGCAGGCTGGGGCGCAGGGACGAAGCCGTGGCGGCCTACTGTCGCGCGCTCGCCCTGGTGCGCACGGAGCCAGAGCGCCGCTTCCTCGAGGAGCGACTGCGGGAGGTGCTCGCGGAAGTGCCGCCGACCTGAGCGCGTCACGGAGTCACTCGACGAGGAATGCACCCACGCCCCGCGCCGGCAGTCGGCCGCCGAGAGGACGCGACACCGCGCCGAGGAGTCGCGGCAAGTGGACGGCCCCACCCTGGGCGCGACACCGCGCCGATGATGACTTCGCAGGCGGCGCCGCATCGACCATCGGGGGGACAGCGGACCTTGGGGTAGGGACCACGGTCACCGTGAGACGTGGCTCTGCGGCACGCCAATCCTTGGATTCTGCCGGAGGGCACGCCGGCCCCGAGCCGAGCCTCCCGTCGAAGCACCGAAACGCCTACGTCAACCCAGGCGTCCCGGCATGCACGGCCCCGCGCCTCAGTTCCACAGCTCGCGGGAGAGCACCTCCACCATCGCGAGAGCGACCTCCGGCGGAGGCAATCCCAGCGCACGCAAGACCGCCTCATCGGTCGGCGCGGAGACCTCGGCGCGCAGCGCCTCCACGGCCCGCTGACGTGCCGCGCGCACCGTCTCGCGCTCCTCGGGCGAGAGCTTCTCCTCCGCCCAGCGGTCCACGGCCCACGACAGGTCCGCATGCCGCGTCTCGTCCTCAGCGATGCGCACCATCGCCTCGCGCACCTCCGCGTCCTCCGCGTGCAGCGCCTGGTGATGCGCCAGCAGCGCGCCATACGTCTCGCGCACGCAGCCCTCCACCGCGTTGTCCAGCGCCACCTCGAACAGCGGCCGGGGAGCCAGCGGCGCCACCACCGCGCGCTCCGGCGTCACCCCATGTCGCCGCGCCAGGCTGCCGCACACCTGCGTATGCGCCACCTCATCCAGCGCGCTGCGCAGCGCCGCCTGTTGCAGCTCGACGGCCGCGCCATGCAGCGCCAGCTCCTCGCGCAGCCGTAGGAAGGCGGTGATGGAGGCCTCCTCCAGGTGGGTGATGAGCGCGAAGTGCTGTCCCAGCTCATCCACGCAGTCCACCGTTCCATCCGAGCGAAGCCCCGCGGGCCTGCGCCCCACCGAGCACCCCTTGTCGCCGCGCTCCAGGACGTGCGTGCGCTTCTCGACCACCTCGCCGGAGGGCTTGACCACCAGCAGGTACTGCGTCAGCGCCGTCCCCTCGCCACACGCGAACCCCTTGGTGGCGATGACGCTGAAGGTCCCATCGGCGTTCGTCTTCACCGCGCCATGCTTCAGCTCGGTGCAGCTCACGTTGTAGTCCTCCGCGAAGACCTGGAGCAGCGCCTCCGTCGGGGTGTCGATGCTGCCCAGCAGGGCCGCGAGCGCGTTGCGGGACGTGTGCGCCTCGACCGAATCTCCTCGCGTCGTCACCAGATAGTACGCATAGCAGCCCACCTCGCAGCGGGAGCGGAACCCGTCCTCGGAGGCCAGCGCGTCCAGCTCCGCGTTGCACACCGCGGGCTGCGTGGCGGTCTCGCACGCCGTCCCGACGGACGCCAGACGCTGCTGCCGCGGCGAGCTCTCCAGGTCCGTCACGATTCGCAGCTCGATGAAGTCCGTCGGGCTCGCGGGGGCCAGCCCCTGGAGCGACACGCGACCGTTGTCACAGGGGGGCGCCGAGAACCCCTCCAGGGAAATCCCCCCGTCGCCACAACCGGTGAGCACCAGGGGCGACGCCAGGGATGCACTCAGCGCACGGGCGAAGAGCCGGCGCAGTTGATTCGAGTTCAAGCAACACTCCTCTCTGGGTACGACCTCACTGCCGACAGCAATGGCGGTGCCAGCAGCGTCTCATTCGAGAAGCCGCGGTGACAATCCGAAGCGTCTCCGGTGTTTTCCGCGAGCGCACTCAGAAACCTGAGGGGCGCGGTGTCTCGAATTGATCAACCTCCGAGCCCCCGGCGTCCAAGCGGGCTCACCCAGACGCTGTCCTCGAAAGAGGCGGCACATCGCAGGCCACACACCCCATGTGGAAACTCCGCTTCATCCCGCTGCTCTGTCTCCTCACCCTCACCGGTTGCACCGAGCCCACCTCACGCGAGGCCTCGCGCCAGCAGCCCATCCCGAACCGATACATCGTCGTGCTCCGCCCCCAGGCCCACACGAAGGCCCACGGGCAACAGAAGCCTCGCGAGTACGTCGCGAACCTCGCCAAGGCGCACGGCGCGACGGTGCTGCGCGCCTATGAGCACGCGCTCCAGGGCTTCACCACGGAGCTCGACCCGACACGCCTCGAATCGCTGCGCGCCGATGAGCGCGTGGCCTTCATCGAACAGGACGCCCGGGTGCGCCCGCTCGCCACGTCGCAGACAGCGGCGTGGGGACTGGACCGCGTGGACCAGGAGGACCTGCCGCTCGACGGCCACTACCGTCCCGCGCTGAGCGGCGCGGGCGTCCACGCGTATGTCCTCGACACCGGCATCCGCTCCACGCACGCCGAGTTCCAGGGACGCCTGGGCGAGGGCTTCGACGTGCTGGACCCTGAGGGTGGTGCGGAGGACTGCCACGGTCACGGCACGCACGTGGCGGCAACCC
This sequence comes from Myxococcus sp. MH1, assembly GCF_059738865.1. Classification (NCBI taxonomy): domain Bacteria; kingdom Pseudomonadati; phylum Myxococcota; class Myxococcia; order Myxococcales; family Myxococcaceae; genus Myxococcus; species Myxococcus sp. MH1. Next base: position 7,334,286 of record NZ_AP026947.1, read on the forward strand.
TCGGAGGCTCCACCTGGGGCGTGGCGCGCGCCGCGACGCTGCACTCCGTGCGCATCATCGACTGCGAAGGCGAGGGCACGGTGTCGGGCATCATCGCCGGCATCGACTGGGTCACCGCCCATCACCAGGCCCCCGCGGTCGCCAACCTGAGTCTCAGCCTGGAGGTCTCCGAGGCCCTGGACCAGGCGGTCCGCAACGCCGTGGCCGCCGGAGTCACCGTCGTCGTGGCCGCGGGCAACCGCAGCGTCGATGCGTGCGACTACTCTCCGGGCCGCGCGGCGGAAGCCCTCACGGTGGGCGCCACCCGGCTGACGGACACGCGGGCGTCGTTCTCGAACTACGGCCGCTGCATCGACCTGTTCGCGCCGGGCGAGGACGTCCTCTCCGCCGACCTCCCGGACGACACGGCGACCGAGGTCCGCTCCGGCACCTCCATGGCCACACCACACGTCGCCGGCGCCGCCGCGCTCTACCTGGAGACCCATCCCCGCGCCACGGCGACGCAGGTGATGGACGCGCTCGCGGGCGCCGCCGTGGCGGGGCGTGTGAATGAGGCCGGCCCAGGCTCCCCCAACCTGCTGCTCCAGGCGGGCTTCCGACACGTGACGGGAGACCATCACCGTCCCTGGGCGCAGGTGATGACGCCGTTCCCCTGGAGCACCGTGCGAGGCACCTCGCGCGTGCGCGTGCTCGCCTGGGATGACGTGGCGGTGCGCCGCGTGGACCTCTGGGTCAACGGCCTCCTGCGCGCCAGCGACACCACCCTCCCCTTCGAGCTGGACTGGGACACGCGCGAGGAGCTGAACGGCCCCACCACGCTGGAGGTCCGCGCCTACGACACCGCGCTCGGAGCCTGGCGCGCCACGCCGGTGAAGGTGACGGTGCGCAACCCGGACGTCGCGGACTTCGATGCGACGCTCCTGGCGCCCCGCTGCACCACCCTCGCGTCAGCATGCGACACGGGCATGCTGGTTCGCGGAATGGGGAGCGTGGGGCCGGAGCTCCATGCCCCCAACACGCTCGACGGAAGCTGCGCCGATGGCAACAGCGGCACCTACGGTGTCACGCCATCGCTGGAAGGCCTGCGCGTCGCCAGCCAGGATGGGGGCCCGCTCACCGCCGGCAGGCCCGTGACGCTCACCGCGAACGTCATCGGCTTCCTCCCCTTCTTCGAGCGCGTGAACCTCTTCCACGCACCCGACGCACGCCATCCCCAGTGGACCCACGTGGCCACGCTCCCGGTCGAGGTGACGGGAGAGAATGCGCTGTCCGTCACCTTCACGCTGCCGGAGGGTGGGCTCCAGGCGATTCGCGGCGTCATCGGTGACAATCCCACCGGGGCAAGCTGCGTCGCGAGCGAGTGGACGGACCACGACGACCTCGTCTTCCCCGTGGCGCCCTCGCGTCGCTGAAGCAGGCCACGACCCGGCGCGCCGTCACCCGGCGGCGCGCCGCCGTCTCTCAATGGGGGCGCGTCGAGTCCGTGCTCTCGTCGAGCATCCGCACCGCCACCGCGCGACATCCGCCACACACCACGCCCGCCCGCTCCCAGTGCACCTGGTCCTCGAGCTCGCGAGCATCCTCGGGCCCCTCTTCCAGTCGCCGCACCAGCGCCGCGAGCGCGTCCTGCTCACCGTCCTCCGACGCCTCGGCGGACTCCAGCACGTCCTGCTCGCCCTCGAGGACCAGCTTGAAGCGGTAGTACACCTCGCGTGGGTTCAGGGCGCGCCCACACGTCGCGCAGTGCCGAAGTCGGGGTCCGGTCATCGCAGGTGGGCTCCCTCGCTCGGGTGCGCAACAGCCATGGCATTCCGCAACCCCCAGCGTGGCACACTGCCACGCTCTCCCGACACTGCTTCCCTGAATTCAGGGAGATAGTTTGAGGCACGAGGATTGCTGGCAACCCCGGGTCCCACGTCCCCCAGGGTCCACCCCTTCGTGTCTCATCCATGAATCACCCGTCTCGTCCCGAAGTCGCGGGGGGCCCCGTCGTGGCCTCCGAGCGAGTCCCGTTCGTCTTCCCGAAGCCGAGGCGCTCCGGGGCACTCGCCGCGCTGTTCATCGCGCTCACCGCCTGCGAGAGCACGCCGTCCGACAAGGGCTCCGGGCCCGGGGTGGAGGAGGAGACGGCGTCACCGGTCGTCACCATCGACGCCATGGACAACGAGCAGCACGTGCTGCGTGGCGGCTTCCAGATGGACGCGGGCGTCGTGCGCGTGGAGGTCTACGAGGGCTCCATCCTGCTCGGGCTGGCGGTGCTCGAGGACGGACGGTGGAGCATCCCGTGGCAGCCGGGCCACGAGAGCGAGTCGCTGGAGGTCGTCGCCTATCACGACAGCGGGACGGAGGTGCGCACGCGCCTGGAGTTCCAGCGGCTGGGCTTCGGCACGCAGGACAGCCTGTACGCGGCCGAGGCGCTCCTGACGCTCCCCACGTCCCCGGACACGACGACGCGCTACACGCTGGATGGCTCCACGCCGGGCCCGACGTCTCCCGTCTACACGGCGCCGTTGGTGCTGCTCAACCGACGCGGGCAGCCCGCGCCGCTCAGCCTCATCCCGACGAATCCCGCCGAGTCACCGGAGCCCTGGCGCTGGAAGCCGCCCACCGCGCCCTCCACGCTCGCGACGGTGGTGCGCGTGCGGCAGTTCGCGGGCGAGACGCCGGTGGACGCGGGACAGGCGCGCACGTACCTCATCGGACAGCCGCGCGCGTACACGTTGCCGGTGTTGTCGTTGGCGACGGACGCGGCGAACTTCTTCGGTGACGAGCAGGGCATCTACGTGCCGGGCCGCGTCTACGCCGAGACGCCGGGGCCCATGGAGGGCTGGGGCACGGGCAACTACATGCAGGACGGCAAGGACTGGGAGCGCCCGGTCCACGTCGAGTGGTTCGACGCCGTGGGCGCGACGGTGTTCGCGCAGAACGCGGGCGTGCGCATCCACGGCGCGGGCAGCGCGGCGATGCCGCAGAAGAGCCTCCGGCTGTACGCGAAGGAGGAGTACGGCCCGGAGCTGTTCCAGGCGGACGTGTTCCCGGACCATCCGCTGCGCGAGTTCAAGCGGCTCATCGTGCGCACCTCGGGGCAGGACCAGGTGGGCTCCAAGCTGCGCGACTGCGCGCTCCAGGGCTTGCTGCGCGAGACGTCCCTGGCGCTGCAGGCCTGTCAGCCCACGCTGGTGTTCCTGGATGGCGAGTACTGGGGACTGCACGAGCTGCGCGAGCGGTATGACGAGTACTACCTGGCCACGCACCACGGGCTGAAGCGCAAGGACATCGTCATCCTGGAGGCCGACGGCATCCTCGACACGGGCGAGGACGCGGACGTGCTGCCCTACCAGGAGCTGCTCGCCTACGTGCGCGAGCACGACCTCTCCGTCCCCGAGCACTCCGCGTACGTCGCGGCGCGCATCGATGTGGAGGACTTCATCGACTACCACATCGCGGAGGTCTACTTCGGCAACGAGGACTGGCCGGACAACAACGTGAAGTTCTGGCGCCTGCGCGGTGGGGAGACCTCCGGCGACACGGGGCCCGGGGATGGGCGGTGGCGCTGGCTGCTCCACGACTTGGACGCGGCCTTCATCGGAGGTCCCGAGGCCAACTCACTCGGCCGGCTGCTGCGCGACGAGCGGCTCGGCGAGTCCTTCGTCGTGCTGTTCCGGAGCTTGATGAAGTCGCCGGACTTCAAGGGTCTGTTCGTCTCGCGCTTCCAGTGGCACCTGGAGAACACCTTCGCGCCGGAGCGGGTGCTGGCCCTGCTCGACGAGGCCGCGGCGCGACTTGCACCCGAGATGGCCGAGCACGTCGCGCGGTGGGGTTACCCGGCCTCGGTGGAGTCGTGGCAAGCGGAGGTGGAGTGGATGCGCGAGTGCGCGCGTCGTCGGCCCGAGGCGCTCCAGCGTCATCTGCGGGAGGAGCTGGGCGCGCCCTGAGCCCGTCTTCCTCATGCCGCGTCGACCCGACCTGGATGCCCTGCGGGGGTTGCTGCTCGTCCTGATGACGCTGACGCACCTGCCCACGCGGCTCAACGCGTACACCAGCCAGCCGTTCGGCTTCGTCTCCGCGGCCGAGGGGTTCGTGTTCCTGTCGGCGTTCCTGGTGGGGGGCACGCATGTGAAGGCGTGGGACGCGCCGGGGAAGCTGTGGCGCGGGCTGCGGCGCAGAGCCCTCAAGGTCTACGCGCACCACGTCGGGCTGCTCTGCTTCGCCTTCACCTTCATCGGCGCGGTGGGCTGGCTCACGCACCGCCCCGCGGTGCTCAACCTGCTCGACTTCTTCCACCAGGAGCCGCTCACGGCGCTGCTGAGCAGCCTGGTGTTGCTGTATTGCCCGCCGCTGCTGGACATCCTCCCGCTCTACGTCGTGCTGCTGTTCCTGTCGCCCTTCGTGCTGACCGCGGCGCGCCATGCGGGCTGGGGGAAGGTGGTGTGCCTCAGCGCGCTGGTGTGGCTGTGGGCGCAGCTGGGGCTCAAGCGGGAGCTGTACGGCACGTTGGGGTCCGTGTCCTGGCTGCCGATGAAGGTGGACCACTCCGGGGCGTTCGACTTGTTCGCCTGGCAGTTCCTCTGGGTGCTCGGCGTGTGGCGGGGGAGCCTCAGGGCGCGGGCCGCCGGGAGCCCCGCGCCGCCGCCGCGCCTCCAGTGGGTGTTGGCGTGGGGAGTGGTCGTCGTGTTCCTGCTCGCGCGGTACGAGGTGCCAGGGTTCCAGCTGTTCACGAGCTGGCCCGTGCTGCTCGACAAGTGGACGCTGGCGCCGCTGCGGCTGGTGAACTTCCTGGCGCTGGCGCTGCTCGCGGACCGGGGTGCGCCGCTCGTGTATCGCTGGCTGCGGCCGAGGGTGCTGGAGCTGTTGGGCAGCGCGTCCCTGCCCGTCTTCAGCGCCCATCTGGTGTTGTGTCTGTTGAGCCTCGCGCTCATCAACGAGAGCGAGGCGCCGCTGGACAGCCTGGAGGAGGTCGCCGTGCTGGTGGTGACGTTCGCCGGGATGGTGGTGGTGGCGCTGCATCACCAAAGGCGCGCGGCGCCCCTCACGGGCTGAGCCGGGCGCGACCGAGTCAGAGCACCTGGCGAAGGCCGAAGCGGCCCCGGGCGCGGAGGGAGTCTCCGTCCGTGGCGACGACGGGGGTGAACTGCCCCTGGCTCGGCTCGTAGGCGTGCACGCAGCCGTCCTCGAGCTGGTAGACCCAGGCGTAGAGGTTGAGCGCGCGGTTCGCGAGGGCCTCGGCGACCGTGGGATGGGAGCGCAGGTTCTCGAGCTGCACGAGGACGTTCTCACCGACGGCCGCATCGAGGAGGGCATCTCCGCTCAGGTGGGCGTAGCTGGCCTCGACGATGCGCCGGGTGGACTCCGCGTGGCGCAGCCACTGGGCCATCTGGGGGAGCTTGTCGAGGAGCTGGGGCTTGAGCAGACCGTGCATGGCGCCGCAGCGGGTGTGTCCGCAGACGATGATGTGGCGGACCTTGAGGGCGGCGACGGCGTACTCGATGGTGGCCGCGGTGCCGTTGTTGGCGGTGCTGTAGGGCGGGACGATGTTGCCGGCGTTGCGGATGATGAACAGCTCGCCGGGCCCGGCGCCCGTCACCTCGTTGGGGAGGACGCGAGAGTCGGAGCAGGTGATGAAGAGGACCTCGGGGTTCTGCGCCTCCGCGAGCTTCGAATAGAGGTCTTGCTTGGAGCGGAAGACCTCGGTCTGGAAGTGATGCAGTCCCGGGATGAGTTTCTCCATGAAGGCGCAGCCTTCACCAGGAGCAGCGCCTCCGACAACCCCATTGCGTGTGCCACGCGGGTGACGGTGAACATTTCCACCGGCCTGCGCGAAAAAGCCTCTCCACCATGAATGCACACGCAACGGCCGTGGCATCATCGACAGGCAGCACACGAAGCGTCAATCGCGTTGGGAGGAACCATGCGTACCCTGTTGACCCTGGGCCTTGCAGTCCTTGGCTTCCAGTTCGGCTGTGGTGTGGATGATGCCGACACGGAAGCGCAACCCGATATGGCTTCACAGGAGGCCCCGCTCCTCATCTGCCTGTCGGAGTACTTCATCAGGTATTACAGCGATGCAACCCTCACCACATCGGTCGGCACGGAGCGGTGCATCTGTGGAAGGACACCCGTGCGCACGGGGCAAAGGAGCCCGTACTTCATCGAAACTGACGGTGGGGAGTGTCCTGGCATTGCGCCGGAAGCCCGGGCGGATGGGACGGACACCACGCTCGAGATTCCTCCTCCCACGGCGACCATGAATTGCGAATGGATGGACGAGACCGAGCGAATCGAGTGCACAGCGAGCGCGAGCGGCGGAGTGACGCCCTATACCTACCAATGGCAAAGGGCGCACAACCTCGACGTCGATCCCGCTCCAGGCAACTGGCCCTGGCGCAATGGCACCACCACCTTCAGCGAGCCTTGCAAGTTCGGCCTCTACCCGGGCGGACGGTATTACTACAAGTACATCCGCTTCCGCGTCCTCGACGCCAACACCTACGTCTCGAACTTCGTTGAACAGAGCTTCCGCTGCTGGACGCCGAATCCGTAAACCCTCGGGATGATCAGGGCACTGAGCGGAACCCGTCTCGTGCCGCCGTGGCAGCAGCGCGCCGTCAGGGAGGCGAGCATCCTCCCTGACGGACTCACGATATTGCACGAACCGGGAATCGAACCCGGACGACCCTTGCGAGTCAGCGGATTTTAAGTCCGCTGCGTCTGCCAGTTCCGCCATTCGTGCAGGCCCCCTGTCCTACCAATCACCCTGCCCACTGCTCAACACCATTCCGAGGCCCCACGCCCGGGCCTCCCCCTCCCTCGTCTGCCCCAGCGCGCCCGCCTCTCGGACTCCGAGGGCGCCCGGCTTTCACTGTCCTGAAGGCGCCTCACGGGCACGACCCCGGGACGAACGACATCTCCGGTGGCACCGCGCATTCTGCGCGGGTCCCATTGGAACGACAGGGGAGAACGCCGCCCATGAGCACGTCGCCCCGTTCGCGCCTCCGAGCGGACGCCGTCCAGGCCCCCGCGCCCGGCGTGTATGCCTTTCGTGAGCCCCCCGACTCGCGCTCCGTGCTCCACCGAGAACTCGTGACCCACGCCTTGGGCCCCTGAGGAGAATCACATCCATGTTGTTTCAGTACCTTGAAGACAGCGCGCGAGCGGCCCCTCGACGGACAGCGGTCATCGACGGCGAGCGAGCCATCTCCTATGAGGAGCTCGACGCGGGCGCGAACCAGGTGGCCCGCACGCTCCAGGAGCTCGGCATCGGCCGGGGCGCGCGCGTGGGGCTCCACCTGACCAAGTCGCTCGAGGCCGTGGTGGGCCTTTTCGGCATCCTCAAGGCCGGCGCGGCCTACGTCCCCATCGACCCCTCCGCGCCGGAGTGGCGCCTGAAGTTCATCGCGAGGGACTGCGCGCTCGCGGCCATCCTCACCACCCCCTCCTGGCAGGCCTCGCTCCAGCAGGTGCAGACCCTGCGCGGAATCATCCTGGTGGGAACGCGACAGCCGAACACCACATCAGCACCTCCCGGGGAGAACCTCCCGACGACCCTGACCTGGGAGCAGGTGCGCACCCGCTCCACCTCGCGCCTGGAGAAGGACTCGCGCGCCACGGCAGAGGACCTGGCGTATGTCCTCTACACCTCCGGCGCCACCGGACACCCCAAGGGGGTCATGCACAGCCACCGCGCCGCGCAGGCCTTCGTCGAGTGGGCCTTCCAGACTGCGAACGTGCGCTCCTCGGACCGCGTCTCCAGCCTCTCGCCCTTCCACTTCGACCCGTCCGTCTTCGACCTCTTCGCCACGGCCAAGGGTGCCGCCACGCTGGTGCTGGTGCCCATCGAGCTGTCCGCGATTCCGCGGGAGCTGGCGGACTTCATCGCGAAGAGGGAGATCGCCATCTGGCACTCCGTGCCCTCGGTGCTCACCCAGCTCGAGGCCCGAGGCGAGCTGTCACGGCATGCCTTCCCGCACCTGCGCACCGTGCTCTTCACCCGCGAGGTCTTCCCACACAAGTACCTGCGCAAGCTAGTGCTGACCCTGCCCAGGCCGCGGTACCTCAACCTCTACGGCACCACCGAGACGAACGTCTGCACGTACCACGTCGTCACGCCCGCGGACCTCGCGAGCCCCGAACCCCTGCCCATCGGCAAGGTCTGCTGCGGAGACGAGGTCTTCGTCATCCGGGATGACGGCGCGCGGGCGGCGGACGGAGAGGAGGGCGAGCTGTGCGTGGCGGGCCCCACGCTGATGAGCGGTTACTGGGGACAGGAGGAGCACACCCGGAAGGTGCTCGGCCCCATTCCAGGCCACCCCAAGGCCTATCGGACGGGGGATCGGGTCACCCGGGAGGCTGGAGGCGTGCTGCGCTTCCTGGGCCGCCGCGATGACCGGGTCAAGGTCCGGGGCCGCCACATCGATCTGACCGCCGTGGAGGAGGTGCTGCTGCGCCACCCGGAGGTCGAGGAGAGCGCCGTGCTGACGCTCCCGGACGAGCTCGCGGGCGGGGAGCTGCGCGCCTTCGTGGTGCTCAAGGACAACGCGAGCGCCAGCCTCCAGGACCTGCGACAGCACTGCGCGGACTACCTGCCGCCCTACATGGTCCCCACTCGCATCGACACCTGCGAATCCCTGCCGAAGACGACCGCCGGGAAGAAGGACCGCGTCCGAATCCAGGAGGACGCCCGCCAACGCGCCTGAGCTGTCTCGTCCCACCGCGTCGGGCCTGGCCCCGTGGCCTCGCCCAGCTGGACATCGGAGTGAGTCGCCATGAACGGGAGCGTGGGACACTCGGCATCCGAGCCTCGGGGACGGACGGGAGCCCGCCCGATGCACGTGGACCTCTGGCGGGACTTCGAGCGACCGGGACACGTGGACGCGGCGAGCACATGCCACCTGCCCCGCGTCTTCCGTCTGTCCGGCCTGCTCGACTGGCGCGCGCTGCGTCTGGCGCTCGAGGCCCTGCAGCATCGCCACGGCGCTCCGTGGTCCACGCCCCCCGTGCCCGGCGTCTTCGTCCTCCCCACCATCAGCCTGCTCGATGGAACGCCCTATTCGGCGGTGCGAGAGGCACGATTGGCCGAGGCCTTGCGCCACGAGGCCCGGCGTCCGGTCGACCGCCAGGGCGCGCCCCTCGTCCAGGCGACGCTGTTCGTCCTGGACGTGAGCGAGCACGTGCTCCGGCTCGAATTCCACCCCAGCCTCATCGACATCCGGCCCCTGGAGGTGCTGCTGTGGGAGCTCGCGGAGCTGTATGCCGCGTACCGCAGAGGGTGGCCCGCGCCCATCCTGTCGCCCGTGGAGCCGAGTCCCCGGCCGTCCGCGAACGACTTCAGGCGCGGCCCACGCGGGGATGACCTTCCGGCGCCCGCGCGGCGAGGACCTCGCGGTGCGCCCCTCGCCGCCGAGGACGTGCTCGCGGCCCTGGGCATGGCCGATGCCGCGCACAGGGGAAGGATCCTCGAGGACCTCGAACAGGTCCGTTGAGCGGAGGACAGCCCCGGGGCCTCCGCTCGACCGGGGCCCGGGCAGGCTGGGGCCCGGGCCCGAAAGCCACCCGCCGGGCCCTGGGGGATGCGCCAACCCCTTGGGAGCGTTGATGAATCCAGGGCCTCGGCCCGGGCCAGACGGGCCCGGGGGTCGGCTCTTCACTCTTCGACGCCTGGGATGCGCTCCAAGGTCGCATCCCACCTCCCCCCTGTTATAAAGCGCCCCCCATGCTTGAGACCGTCACCAAGGGCTTCCGCGCCGCCAAGAACCGCCTCGCCGGCAAGAGCGAGCTCACCCCGGAGCTGGTCGACGAGTCGCTCCGCGACATCCGCGTCTCGCTCCTCGAGGCCGACGTGGCCTTCGACGTGGTGAAGAAGTTCGTCGCCCGCGTCCGCGAGAAGGCCGTGGGAGAGCTCGTCCAGACCACCATCACCGATGCCTCGGGCCAGAAGCGCAAGGTCAGCCCGATGGACCACTTCATCAAGATCTGCCACGACGAGCTCGAGGCGCTGATGGGGCCGGTGGACACGGGGCTGAACCTCAAGCCCAAGGGTCAGCTGTCCGGCATCATGATGGTGGGTCTGCAGGGCTCGGGTAAGACGACGACCACGGGCAAGCTCGCCAACCGGCTGCTCCAGCAGGGCCGCAAGCCGCTGCTCGTGGCCGCGGATATCTACCGTCCGGCCGCCGTGGACCAGCTCAAGGTCCTGGGCGAGCGGCTCAAGGTGCCCGTCTACCACGAGCCCGGGGTGCAGCCTCCCGAGCTGGCGAAGCGGGGCTATGCCGCCGCTCGCGAGCAGAAGTGCGACGTGGTGCTCATCGACACCGCCGGTCGTCTCGCCATCGACGAGGCGCTGATGTCGGAGCTGGAGTCCATCAAGTCGAACGTGCACCCGGACAACATCCTGCTGGTGTGCGACGCGATGATTGGTCAGGACGCCGTGCGCACGGCGGCCGAGTTCGACCGTCGTCTGACCCTGGATGGCTTCATCCTGACCAAGCTGGACGGTGACGCGCGTGGTGGCGCGGCGCTGTCCATCAAGGAAGTCACCGGCAAGCCCATCAAGTTCCTCGGCATGGGCGAGTCGATGGACAAGCTGGAGGAGTTCCGTCCGGAGGGCCTCGCCGGCCGCATCCTCGGGTTCGGCGACATCGTCGGCCTGATGAAGGACTTCGAGAAGGTCGTCGACGAGAAGAAGGCCGAGGAGGACGCGCGCAAGCTGTTGTCCGGCCAGTTCTCGATGAAGGACTTCGTCGAGCAGATCCGCATGGTGCGGAAGATGGGTCCGCTCAAGGACCTGCTGGAGAAGTTCCCGCTCTTCGGCGAGATGACGGAGCACCTGAACCCGGACGAGAAGGAGCTCACCAAGATCGAGTCGATGTACGACTCGATGACGGTGAAGGAGCGCCTGCGTCCGGACCTCATCAACGCCAGCCGGGTGAACCGCATCGCGAAGGGCAGTGGTCGCAAGCCCGAGGACGTGCGGGAGCTGCTGCAGAAGTTCGGGATGATGCAGCAGGTGATGGGGACGATTGGCCAGAACCCGGGGCTCCTGGGTCGCATCCCCGGCTTCAAGCAGCTGGGTCAGCTGTCGCAGATGCGGAACATGGACCTCTCCAGCATGTTCGGTGGGGACCCGAAGATGATGGAGAAGATGATGAGCGGCGGGATGCCGGGCATGGGGTTGCCCATGCAGCTGCCGCAGGTGGCTCCGGGCTACACGCCCCCCATGGGCCAGGCCGCCATGGCGAAGGCTCGGTTGATGGGCTACGCCCCGCCGTCCGCCGCCGGCGCCAAGGGCGAGGACCGGGATGCCATCAAGGAGCGCCGCAAGCGGGAGAAGGAGAACAAGAAGAAGAACCGCAAGAAGCGGTAGGCGGTCAGGCTTCCGCTGGCCCGTGAGCACGAAGCCCGTGTCACCCGGAGACGTCCGGGGGCGCGGGCTTTCGCTTGTCTGGGGTCCAGGGTCTGGGACGGAAGCCCGGGGGCGGGACGGGGCACCGCGGGCCTCGGCCGGGCCGAGGGCGTGTCATGGTAGGTGTCTGGACTGGAACACTCCCTGCACAGCAGACCTTCATGACGAACCGACTTCGCCTGTCCGTCCCCCTCTTCGCCGTCTTCCTGCTGTCCGCCTGTATCGATGTCCCGGACGTCGCGGGGCCGGAGGACATCCCTGATGCGGGGCAGCCTCCTCCTGACGCAGGAAGTCTCCCGGACGGAGGCGAGCAGCCCGCTGGGGACTTCGAGCTCAATGTCATGCCCACGGAGGACTCGATTCTCCAGGGGGCCACGAGGAGCTTCCAGGTCTCGCTCGTCCGCAAGAATGGCTTCAATGGGAGTGTCTCGGTGATGTTGGTGAGTCCACCGGGAGGCATCACCGCGCCCTCGGTCACGATTCCCGGCGCGAGCACGGTCTCGAGCTTGAGCATCAGTGTTTCCGAGCAGGTTGCGCCCGGCCCCGTGACACTCACGGTGCGTGGAATCTCAGGAGCGCTCCATCGAGACCGGAGCGTCTCGCTCACCATCGTTCCCCTGGGGGACCTGGCGGTCTCCTGGGTTGCGCCTTCAGCGTCGTACAGCGCCACGAATGGAGGACTGTCGGTCGAGGTCGCGGTGCAGGGGGGACAAGCCGAGAAGGTCGAGCTGATGAAGGGAGACACGGTGCTGACCACGTGGACCGCGCCGCCCTACACGTACTCCTGGGATACGACGAGCGAGGCCGAGGGGGAGTTCACGTTGGTGGCCAAGGCGACGAGAACGGGCTCGACGTTCGCGAGTGTCGCGAGGACCGTGGTGGTGGACCGGACGGCGCCGAGCATCGCGAGCAGGCAGCCGGCACACGGGGCCACCCAGGTGAGCGCCCGGACCCGCGTCGAGGTGGGGTTCAGCGAGGCCGTGAAGGCGGCGACCGTGAGCACTTCGAACGTGGGACTCATCGGGGATGGCGGCGTGCCCATTCCTGTCGCCCTGGAGCTGTCGGCGGATGGACGGACCCTGACGTTGACCCCGGCTGCGTCACTCGCCGCGTCCACGGCGGTGAGCGTGCGACTTGGGACGGCGGAGCAGCCCATCACCGACGAGGCGGGCAACATCCTCACCACGGGTGGTTCGTGGTCCTTCGCGGTCCCCTTCTGGCTGCCCATGGGAGGCGCCATCAGCGCGTCTCCTGGGAACACGCCCGCGGAGAACGTGGTGATGAAGGTGGGAACGGATGGGCTGCCCGTCATTGCCTGGTCGGAGTCGGATGGGACGAGCAAGAACATCCATGTGATGCGATGGACCGGACAAGAATGGCAACGACTCGGAGGACCTCTTCGAGTGCACTCCGCACCAGGTGCCCACGCAGAGCGTCCGGACCTTGCGATCGACAACTCAGGGAGGATCATCATCGCTTGGGATGAAGCTGTTGGGAAAGCAGGTGTCCCGCCCATTCAAGTCATGGCCTGGTCGGGAACGTTGTGGCAATCCCTCACGCCTCCTCCCTTCCCGAATGATTCCGGCACCGAAACGACCATCCCCAAGCTCGCGGTGGACGCATCGGGAGCGATCACTGTCTATGCCCAGGTCTATTACGTCACCGCATATTACGAGTCCAAAGCCTACATCCTCACAGCCAATCAGCAGACCTGGACGCAGGCACAGCTGTTTCTTGGCCCTGACTGGCTCAACAACTATCTCAAGGCAATAACCAGCGCGGGAAACACCATTTTCGCAGCCCACAGCAGCTATGTCGACTCGCTCGGGACTCGCGCTATCACCGTCACCCAAAACCACTCACAGCCATTTGGAACCGCACTCATCTCCAGTCCTACCGACGCCTACACTGACCAAGCAGCACTTGCCACCAATGGCGCTGGCGAACCGTTGGTAGCCTGGGACGAATTCAAGGGCGCTGGGGCATCCTCCAACATCTTCTTCGCGCGGTGGCAGGGCAGTGCGTGGCAATCTCCAGAGCTCGTGACCCCACACTCGACCAACAACAAAGCTCCATCGCTCACGATGGGTGATGATGGCTCTCCGCTGCTGGCTTGGAGTGGATTCGCCGAGCCGGAGCAAGTGATTTTCGTCGCCAAGCGAAGCACGTCCTCTTGGACACAGCTCGGCCCGGCACTGAGTGCGGAGTCAGGCGCAAGCACTCCGGGTAGCCGACCCGTGCTGGCTCTCGGAAAAGAGAACCGTCCGCTGGTTGCCTGGCTGGAAACGACAGCTACTGGGACGCACGTCTACGTCGCGCAGCAGAACCAATGAGCCAGTGGGGCTGGGCGTTCAACGCGCCCAGCCCTCCGTCGACTCAGCTGTTGTCGCGCTTTGGGACAACCAGCCCCTGGCTGAGTCGCTTCAGCACACGCTTCTTCTGACGGCGCTTGTAGGCATCATGCGCATTCTCTCCCTGCTCATTCAATCGGGCGGTCTCTTGGTCGACGATCTGGAACTCGACCAAGGAGATGATGACCCGGCCCTTCCGTGAACGCGTATCTTCGTGTGGAGCAGGGAGATGGGCGTCCATACGCACTGGCAAGTCCACCACGAAGTTCAGCGCCCGATAGGTGTTTCCGGAGAAGGAGTTGCCACTCTTGTCCTCACGAGCTTCGTAGTCTTTATCGAGGTGGAGTCGATGGGTGACTTGCTCGAAGTGAGGATTCTCCTCCAGGACACTGCGAAAGGGGAGCAGTGTGTTTTCAGTCTGCCCGGGAACAACGAGATGAAACGGGAACAACCACTGCGTCAGATAGTAGAGGACCGGTAACAAGTCTTCTCGTGCACGGGTCACAATCCGGAAACGGGTCCGATCATAGACCTGTGCCGCAACCGTCTCCTTCTTGGCCAGCAGCTTCGTCACCAAGGAGTCTTGGGTCTTGATGGAGTGCGCGAATTCGACAACAGGCAACCCTTTCGCCTGCATCTCACGTGCGACCCCCTGGACTCTCTCAGTCACCAACTCCGCCAGTTCAGCCTCGGAGATGGCAAGCCGGAACAGCAGATCTCTCCCCTCGATGTGCTGAATGACATGCATCACCTTGAGTACGACACAGGCGATCCGCCGATGCCGAACCTCACCTTTGGCCCCTGAGGCCAGAAGGAACAGGTCATGGATTTCTGTCGGTTGGGCTACCGCGTCGGCAACACGGTAGTTGAACGTCTTCCGCAAATAGACCACCGACTCGGCCAGCACGCTTCGCGCCCAGGCCTCGTCGTGAGGTTGGGACAAATCCAGTTGGCAAAGTCGCAAGAAGCGGTCGACCTCGTCTCGCGTCTGGAAGTGCATCCGACGCCAATCGATGACCGAGCCACCCCGCAGGATGAGACGAATGCGCTCAAGCTCGCGCAAGCCCATCTCCGCCACTGTGCGGACGGGGATCTCTGGAAGGACGAGGGAGAGCAAGGGGGCCTTCACGACTGAGCTTCCTATCCGAGTCGTTCGACGCGGGAAAGCCCTGAGGGGAGCTGGCCCTCCCCCTCCCCAACCAACAGGGAGGGGGCAAGACGGAGATTGATGTTCCGGGACTACCGGTCGGAAACCGGCTTGCCGGCCGCGAATCGGGCCTGCGAAACCGTCCGGCCATCCTCCGCGTAGACGACCTCAAGACCGTCCTGAAGTCCCTTCACCCACGCCTGCTCCAGCTTCTTCGTGCCGTTGGCGAAGTATTCGACGCGCTTGCCATGGTAGTCATTGCGCTCGAACTCGGTCTCGCCGGTCTTGACACCATTCGCGTCGTAGAACGTCCAGCGCCCAGTCCGCAGGTTGTCCTTGAACTGCCCTTCGGACTGCTTCTGCCCATTGGCCCAGAAGTCGACGTAGGGACCATGACGGACGACCTTGTCCAGGTCCGAACTTCCTCCGGTCTTGATGCAGAAAACCCCCAGGTCCTTCGTGGGCTTGCTTCCTTTCTGAGTGGTCCCGGCCGGGCATTCGAGACGAACCCCCTGACCCGCCGAGGCGTCTCCCGCAAGGGCAGGCGCGGAAACCACTGCAATAGCCAGGACCACGTGACGATAAGCCATCTCATCTCTCCTTCGCGGAAGGACGCCGGACGAGCAGCGCCACCACCTATCTCAACGCAGGAAATCTTCTCTTATTCATGGCGGCATTCGCCACCAACTGCGTTCCGGCCCAAAACAACGAGCCCCACCCCGGGTCATGGGATGGGGCTCTTGCGCTACAAACAGCTTTCAGCTGACTGCAACGAGGCTGCGAGCTACTTCTGGATGACGCCGCAGATCTCGTTGCCGTCCCGGAAGTAGAGACCGATGGACAGCGTGTTGATGGCGCCCGGGCAGAAGTTCATCGTGAAGGTCGCGACCTTCCCGTTCTGGCTGGTGGCGTACTCCGAGGGGCGGATCAGGTTGACGCCATTTTCCTCGGTGCCGTTGACCTTGACGTAGAGCAGGTTCTGAAGACCGGACCGCTGATCCGGGAACTTGTTGTTGCTGTTGGCCGGCTGGTAGGCCTTCACCTGGACCTTGACGGTGTCCGCAGCGCCACACCAGGGCATGGAGTTGGTGTCCGGCGCCCAGGACTGCTTGGTGATGCTGAAGATGATCGGCCCCGAGCTCGAAATCGTCCACACGGGCTGCTTGCCACCCTGCGCAGGGTCGAAGTTCGCGCACGTAGGCGCCGGAACTGCGGTGCAGGTGCTGCTGGAGCAGTAATCACCGTAGAGACACGTGGACTGTCCCTCACCCGAGCAGGTGGTCGGACCCGTGTCGTCCTCCTCGCACTGACCGGAGGCCGTGTCACACACGCGGCCGGAGCCGCAGTCATCGTTCGAGTCGCACGCCGGGACGCAGACGTTGTCCAGGTTCGAGCAGACCAGGTCGCTCGACGTGCCGTCCGAGCCGCCATTGCACAGCGCGTCGGTGGAGCACTGGCAGATCAGCGTGTCGGACTGGGAGCTCGTCCCACCCAGCTCCGCGCAGGTCTTCGCGGAAGCGGGACAGTCGTTGCTCGTCGTACACGTCAGAACACAGACGCTCGCGTCCGGGTGACAGATTTCATTCTCAGCGCAGTCGTCGTTGCCGGAGCACGTCGTGCCACTCGGGTCGTCGTCGCCACAACCCGCCATCAAACCGCTCATCGCGCCGAGTGCCGAGAGCACGAGCATCATCTTACGAAGCTGCATGTTGGGAATCCCTCCGTGGATCTGCTTGGAATCGTCTGCTGGGGGGCCTCCGGCCACTGAAGTCAGGCCCCGACGTCCATACAAGCGGTTCGGCTTTAGTCCCGCCCGTCGTGACGTGTCAACGAGTGTCGACACGCCCACGGACGCGTCGCTCCCGCGGAAATTCAGCCCTCACGAAAGCGAACACTCACATGGGACCCTGGCGTGACACACATGTCGCCAAGGACCCAGACTCTTCCTCTCCCGCTCAGAAGGTGAACGGGAAGTCGATGGGCTCCCCCTGCTTCTTGTGCTTCGGGAACGCCCAGCTCTTGATGAGCCCGGTGATGCAGGTCGCCATGTACGTGCTGCGGTACTCATCCGACTTGCAGGTGACGTTCGACGTCTTGCCGCTCGTCTGGATGGTCCACCGCATCACCAGCTTGCCGCTGAGCATCGGGTCCTTCTTCTTCTGCTCGTTCACGCACTTCACGATGGCGGGCTTGTTGTTCAGCACCACCTCCATGATGTCGGAACGCTGAAGGGTGTCTCGCACCCCGCCCCCGCCCGGCTCGGGAGGGATGTAGGCCGTGGGACGATTCTCCGACGCCTTCGGCTCGGGCTTCGACTTCTTCGTGCCGAACAGCTCGTCGAAGTCGTCATCACCATCGCTCGAGGACGGCTTCTCCGCGCGCGCCACGGGACGCTCCTCGGTGTCCTCCCGGCGAGAAGACGAAGAAGACGAGGAGCCGGAGGCACGCCGAGGCGTCGTCGTCCGCTCGACCTTCGCCACCGCGTTGTCCAGCGGCTGCTTCACCGCATCCGCCGGCGGCGTCGCGGGAACCTGCCCCGCCACGGGCTGCGCGGCCACGGGAGGCGGCGTCGCCACGGGCGCGGTCGTGGGAGGCGTCGTGGGCGCTCCCGCGGCGGCCACGGCGGGGTTCGCCGCGGCCGCTGTCTCAGGAGCAGGAGGCTGCGTCGGCGCTCCGGGCGCCGTGGCCACGACGGGCGGCGTCTGCGGCGGTGCGGCGACAGGTGCCGCCGCGACGGGAGGAGGCGTCACCACGGGCGGAGCAGCCGCCGGCGGCGTGGCCGCGGCGACAGGCTGCTGGGTGGGCGGAGCCTCGGGAGTGCCGCCCTTCGACGCCAGCGCCCAGGCTCCACCACCGAGCCCCAGCACGCCCACGACGATGCCGACGATCAACCCCACCCGGCCCTTGCCTCCGCCAGAAGGCGCCCCCCCACCCTGTGCATAGGCCGGAGGGTAGCCCGCGGGAGGCGCATACGGCGCCGGGACAGGCTGCGCATAGTGCCCCTGCGGCTGCCCATACGGCATCTGCGCCGGCTGGCCATAGGGCTGCTGCGGATAGGCATGCGACGCCTGCGGAGGCGCCATCTGAGCGGCCATCGCCGGCCCCGCGCCCATCAGCGACGGGGACGACACCGGCTCCGGAGGCGGCATCGGCACGTCGAGCAGGCGAGACTGCGACACCGGCTCACGCCCCAGCGAGGGCGCGGGCGTCGGAGGCGGCTTGGACAGCGCGTCGTTCTCCTCCTTCACGAGCGAGGCGAGCACGCTGGCGGCCGACGGCTTCCACCCCACCGGCTCCTCGGAGGAGGACGCCAGCACCACCGAGTCGCCCTTCGGCTTGCCCGCGCTGAACGCGGACTGCACGGGCCCCGGCTGCACCGTGGGCGTCGAGCCCGACACGGGCTCGGGCGCGACGATGGTCGGCTTCGACGGACGCGGCGCCAGCACCGACGCCAGCTCCGCCGTCTCCGACAACGGAATCCAATCGCTGAAACCCGAACGCCAGCACAGGCTGTCGGGCCCCACCTCGCCACGGTCCCACGCGTCCTTCACCTTCTCCACGGTGAGCGGCCCGACCTGCTTCTCGTCGATGGCCACGTACCACTCGTGAGAGGTGGCCGCGGGCTTCGGCTCCTCCTTGTCGGGCTCGTCCTCGGCCTCGGCCAGCTTGCGCACCGACTCCGTGGTGGCATCGCGCGCGGCGGCCTCTCCGGCGGCTTCACCCGCCGGAATCTTGTGCGTGCCGGAGCTGAGGACCTGGTCGAAGACCGCGCCGATTTCGTCCTCTTCCACGTCCGTGAAGAGGCCTCCCTCGGGCGGGGTCCCGAGCGTCGCGGGCAGCGAGGCGGAGGAGGACGAATCGGCCTCCTTGCCCTGGGTGCTCGCGCTCTCGGGAGCGGGAGAAGAGGTGGACGCGGGCTCGGACGGGGAATCCTTCCCCGCCGCGGCGCCCGCCGGGCGCACGGTGATGGTGTGGCCGCACTTCTTGCAACGAACCTTGACCCCCTTCGGGCCAACCTTGTCGTCGCTGATCATGTACTGCGCGCGGCAGCTGTCACAGACGAAACGCATCTTTTCCGCAAGCCTCGGAAATGACGGGAGAAATCCCGTCGGAATCGTAGAAGTGGCCACCCGAGGCGGTCAAGGATCAGTACCTCGACCGCCCGGTTGCTCATCAACGCGTGAACCCTTGCCCGGGTTCTACCGCGCTATCTGCGCACCTGCACCTCCACGTGTGTGCCAACAGCCACACGCAGGTGGTGCAGCTCCTCGGACGTCGCGAACACGAGCAACTCCTTGAGCTTGTTGCGAGGAGCGACGCGGAAGGTGGAGCCCGTCTCGCCCTGGACCAGCCGGCGCACCGGCTCCATCTCCCCAGCGACGAAGAGGCCCGCGCGCGCGGCCGTCAGCTCCGCGCCCTCCAGGAACTGACGCACCGACTGCGGCGTCGCCGTGGGGAGCCAGGCCCGGGCCGCCTTGGCGAGCGCCGCGCGGTCCACGTCCGTGAGGACCTTCTCCAGGGCCCGCCGCTCCATCTCCACGCCGTGGAGCGACTCGGCGACGCGCACATTTCCCACCACGAGGTTCAGCGCCGCCTGGAGGATGGCCTCCAGTCGCTCCGCCGGCACGTACTGCGCGAAGGCCAGCTCCGGACGCGCCAGCGCCAGCGCGCGGCCCAGGAGGTAGTACACCTCCTTCTGGCCCTGCTCCGCGAAGTACTTGCCGCCCACGCGGACACACGGCGGATGCGTCTGGAGCAGCTCCACGTTGACGAGCGGCTCGGGCGCGGGCTCGTTGGAGCGCTTCGCCATGCGCTCGCGCGTGGCCACGAGGAACGGCGAGTACAGCTCCACCGCCTCCATGCCCAACAGGCGCGCCACGTACCGGTAGTGGTGCACGTGGTACTCCTGCGCGCTGGCCACGTCGATGCGGTGCTTCTTTGGCACGAGCTGGTACTGGGTGAAGGGCACCGCGTACAGGTGTCCCGCCTTGGCGAAGAGCAGACCGAGCAGCTCCGCCAGCGGCCCTCGCGCCTTCGGGTGGAACAGGTGCGTGTGCCACAGCCGGTCGTCGACCGGACGCTGGGCGACCTCCTTCTTCTTCGCGTAGGGCCCCAGCTTGGAGAGGATCTCCTTCTCGTCCTCCCCTGCTTCACCGAGCAGCCCCGAGGCGGCCTGGGCCGCGAGCCACGCCAGGTCGTAGTCCTTGCGCAGCGCCGCGAGCCGCACGAGCTGACCGCAGATCTTCCGCGCGTCGGTCGTGTGAGGCAGCGCGCGTCGCAGCGCGGCGATGGCCTCCTCCTCCTTGCCGGGCAGGTTGCCGGCGAGCTCGGCGTACGTCTCCTGCACCGCGGCATCGTCCGGCAGGCCCTTGGCGGCCACGCCGTAGGCGGCCACCGCGCCCTCCGGGTGCTTGAGCACCTGGTGGTACAAATCCCCCAGCGCGCGCCACAGCGCCATGCGCGCCACGTGCGTCTCCGGCGTCTTGGGCAGACGGCCGAGCATCTTCGTGTAGTTCTCCTCCAGCGACTTCCACTGGCGGGCGCCACCGAGCATCGCCTCGAGCGAGCTGAACGCCTCGACGAAGCGGGGGTCCAGGTCCAACGCCGCGTTGAACGCCTGGCTCGCGCCCTCGACGTCCTTCAGGTCGTCACGGCGCAGCTCGCCCAGGGCGAACCAGACGCGCTTGGCCTTGTGCGGCTCCGACGCCAGCGCGGGGAGGGCCAGCATGCGCGCCAGCACGTCCGCGGCCTTCTGCCCCTGTCGCGTCTCACGCAGCAGCACGTAGAGCTGGTCCATCACCTCCAGCGCGTCGGGCTGGACGCGCAGCGCGCCGGTGAAGGCGTCGATGGCCATGTACGGGTCGTGCAGCTCATCGCGGGAGATGCGGCCCAGGTCCAGGTACACCTTCACCTTGGCCTCGCCCTCCAGCACGCCGACGAGCTGCTGGCGCAGGTCCGCGGACTTCTCGAACTGGCCCGCCTTGTCCATCAGCACCACGAGCGCGCGCAGCGTGGGCTCGTGGCCCGGGTCGATGGCCAGCGCCTTCTCGAAGTGGTTCTGGGCGCGGTCCGCCTGGTTGAGCGCGGCGTGGATGTCACCCAGCTGCCAGTAGACCTCCACGACCTCCAGGTCCGTGAGCTCCTCGCGGTGGTGGATGAGGATGGTCTGGAAGACCTTGAGCGCGCCCTCGTAGCGGCGCGTCTGCACGAGCAGGTTGCCGTAGCCCTCGAGCGCGGGCAGGTACGTCGCGTCGCGCTCGTACGCCGTCTCGTAGCAGCTGAGCGCCTTGTCGCGCCGGCCCAGCTTCTCCGCCACGTAGCCCAGCCGGTAGAGCTGGCGGCACAGGTCCGCGGCCGTGGCCGCGTCCTTCTCCACCATCGCCTTTTCCGACAGCTTGCGCGTGACGATGTCGAGCATCCGCTCCGCGTCGGACCACTGCTCGTGGGCGATGTACACGTCCGCCAGCGGACGCGCGGCCTCGATGCTGTCCGGGATGTGCTTGAGCGCCTCCTCCCAGTAGCCCGTGGCGGTGTCGCGGTCCTCGCGCGTCTCCGCGTGGTAGCGCGCCACGTCCAGCAGCGCCTTGCCCTTGGCGACCGGGTCCTCGGTCTGCTCGGCCTCCTGACGCAGCGTCTGCTCGTAGCCGCTCCAGTCCTTGTCCTGCTCGAGGATGCCCTTGAGGGCGCGGAGGCTGGGCAGGTGGCCCGCGTCGATGGCGATGGCCAGCTGATAGGCGTTCCGGGCGCTGCCCGTGTCCATCAGCATGTCCTCGTTGATCTTCCCGAGGCGGTAGTACAGCTCCACCGCGTCCTTCGACTGGCCGGCGAGCTCCGCTTCCTTCTGCAGCATCTCCAGCGCGAAGGGCCAATTGCCGCTGCGCTCGTACAGCTTGCCCAGCGCGTGCAGCGCGGGCCGGCTGCCGGGGTCCGCCGCGAGCGCCGCGTGGTAGCTGTTGACGGCCCGGTCCACCGCCTTGAGGTTCTGGTACTGGACGTTGCCGATGTCCACGTACAGCTCCGCCTGCTCCTCGGGGCTGACCGCGAGCGAGAGCTGCCGCTCGTAGGCGTTGATGAGGTCTTCCCAGCGGCCCTGCACCCGACGCAGGCGGATGAGGACCTTGATGGCCTGGACGTTCTGCGGGTCGATGGAGAGCACGCTCTCCACGCACACGTCCGCGTTGGCCGGGTTCTGGTACTTGTCCTCCCAGATGGTGGCACTGCGGAACAGGACGCGGACCTTCTCGCGCCAGTCGTCGCTCAGCTCCAGCATCCGCTCGTAGATGGCGAGCAGGTCCGCGGGCTGGTCCAGCTTGGTGTGCAGCCGCTCCAGCGACTCCAGCGCCTCGCGGTTGACCGGGTCCAGCTCCAGCGCCTGACGGTAGGCGGCGACCGCGGACTCGTCGTCCGAGAGGTCGCGCTCGAACACCCCGGCGACCTCCACCTGGATGCGCGCGCGCTCCTCGGCGGTGTCCGCGAGATCCCTGGCGCGCAGGAGCGTCATGGCCACGTCGCGCCACGCGCGCTGCCGCCGGTACAGCGCGGTGAGCACGCCGAGCGTCTCGGTGTCCGGCTCCAGCTCCAGCGCGCGCAACAGCGCGCTCGCGGCCTCGGACGGGTCCTCCAGCTTCTCGTCCCAGACGCGGGCAATCTCCCGCAGGATGCCCTTGCGCTGCTCGATGGAGCCGGCGGCCTCGAGCTTCTGCTCCAGCGCCACCACGTACTCGCGCTCGTGGCCCCGGCGCTGGAACACCGCGGCCAGTCCATCCAGCGCGGTGGCGTTGGTCGGGTCGAACTCGAGGATCTTCCGGAACGCCCCTTCCGCGGCCTGCGGGTCATCCAGCCGCGTGTCGTGGACCCGCGCGAGCGTCGCGTACAGCCGCTCGGCCAGCGGCCCACGGGGCAGCTCGTCCGCGACCTCCTCGTAGACGGCCGCCAGCTCCTCGTGGCTGCCCGTCTCGTCCGCCAGCCGCTCCACCTCCTCGCGGAGCGTGTCGTCCGAGGCATCCAGCTGCAGCGCGCGGCAGAGCGCCAGGAAGGCCACGTCCTTCTGCCCCAGCCGCTCCTCCTGCACGCGAGCCAGCTCGCGCAGGGCGGCCATCTTCTCCTCGTCCGTGACGAAGTGGGGCATGTACCGGTCGACGGCCGTCGCGTAGGCGCGCCAGTCGTTGTACGTCCGGTACAGGTCGCACACGCGCTCGTACGCCGTGCGGTTGGCGGGGTCCAGCTCCAGCACCTTCTCCAGCGCTCCCGTGGACTGCTCGGGCTTACCGCCCGGCCCCGCCCACAGATCCGCCACCTCGTAGTACGTGGCGACGGCGCGCTCACGCTCCTCGGCGCCCAGGTGCACCTGCACCTTCAGCTCCAGCGCGCGCACCGCGTCGTTCCACGCGCGCAGCGAGACGAACAGCGTGTGCACGCGCTCCAGCTCGGCCACCTGGTGGGGCTCGACCTCCAACGCGCGACGGGCGGCGTCCAGCGACTCCTCGCGGCGCCCCATCCCAGCGAGCACCTCCGCCAGGCGCAGGCGCAGCGCCTTCACGCCCTCGCTGTTCTCCTGGAGCGGGATGAGGCGGCGCAGCACGCCCACCAGCTCCTCGCGCTGCTCCGTCTCGTCGTACAGCTCGCGCAGCGTGTCCAGCACCGCGCGGTTGCGCGCGTCACGGTCCAACGCCGCCTTGAAGTACGGAACGGCGGCCTCGGGCTGCTTGAGCAGCCGGTACACCACGCGCCCCAGCCGCTCGTTGAGCCGCACCACCTCACGGGGGTCCAGCGTCATCGCCAGACGGCCCTCGAGCAGCGCGCGCAGGTCCTCCGGACGGTTCGCCCGCTCGTACAGCGACTCGAGCGCGGAGAAGGCCTGGTCGTTGCGCGCGTTCTTCGCCAACAGCTCGCGGTACAGCTCGATGGAGCCGCCCAGGTCCGACAGCCCCTCGGCGGACACCTGCGCCATCTTCGCGAGGACGCGGTCCCGCTCCGCCCCCGCCACCTTCTCCGACTGGAGCTTGAGGATGGCGTAGAGCTTCTCCGACGCGGAGGCCGCCTCGTAGATGCTCTCCAGGAGCCGCGCGGACGCCAGGTGCCCGGGCTCCAGCTTGAGGATGCCCTCGTAGGCGCTCGCCGCGCGGTCCGGACTGTCCAGCCGCTCCTGGTAGAGCTGTCCCAGGCGGAAGAGGTAGCCCACGCGCTCGGCCTGCTCGGTGGCGCCGGTGACGAGCGCCTCCAGGATGCCCGCGAGCTCCGGCCACGCCTGCAGCTCCAGGTACAGCCGGTCCAGCGCCACCAGCGCCTTGGCCTGCACCGCGACATGCAGCGTGCGCGCCCGCTCGTAGTACGAGACGGCGCGGTCCGAGTCCCTCAACTTCGACTCGAGCAGCTGGCCCAGCTTCAGGCACACCTGCGCCGCGTCGGCGGCCTCGGCCACGCGCGGCAGCGCCTCCTCGTACGCCGCGACCAGCTCGTCGTAGCTGTCCGAGGCATCCGTGGCGTTCTCCAGACGACGGCGCACCTCACCGTCGTTCGGGTCCTCCTTGAAGGCGCGGAAGAGCGCCAGGAACGTCAGCTCCGACTCGCCCTGCGACTCGCGCAGCGTCGCCAGCTCGCCCAACAGCGCCTTGCGCTCGAAGGCATCCGTGGACACGCCCACGCGCGTCTCGATGAGCTGCGCCAGCCGAGGCACGTCGCCGCTCGCGCGGAAGGCGCGCAGCAACGTCTCCACCGCGAGCAGGTTCTGCGGCTCGCGCGACACCAGCGCCTCCATCCGGCCCACCGCGCCCGGATGGTTGGGCTGCACCGTCAGCACCTCGCCGTACAGCGCCAGCGCGCCCGTGCGGTCCAACAGCCGCGTCTCGCGCACCGAGGCCAGGCGGAACTTCAGCTCCAGCCCCGCCTCCGGAGGCATCAGCGCGATGCGGCGGGCCAGCACGTCCGCCAGCTCCGGCCAGCGCTCCTGCTTCTGGCACAGCGCCTCCATGCGCTCCAGGCCGGCCACGTCGTCCGGCTTGAGCTCCAGGAGGCGCCGGAAGGTCGCCAGCGCGCCCAGGGCGTCCTGGAGCTGCTCCTCCTGCAGGTGTCCGATCTGGAAGAGCACCGCCGCACGGCGCGCGGGCTCCTCGGCCACCGCCAGCTGACGGCGCAGCACCTCGAGCAGCTCCGTCGGCTTGCCCTGCGACGCCACCAGTCGCACGGTGCCATCCAGCGCCTCGGCGTCCGTGGGCCGCAGCTCGAGCACGCGCTTCCAGGACGCCAGCGCCTCGGCGGGCTCGCCCAGGTCCGTCTGCAGCCGCGCCAGCGCGCGGTACAGCTCTGCGCGCGCCGCGTCTCCCGCCTTGGGCGCCACTTCCATCAGCACCGCGCCCAGTTCCTCGGGGGCCTCGGCGCGGTCCACCAGCGACACGCACAGCTCCAGCGAGCGCAGGTCATCGGGCAGCTCACGCAACGCGCGCGTCGCGGCGAGGAAGCCCATCTCCGCGTTCTCCAGCGGACCGGCGTACATCTCGGCGATGCGGCGCAGGAGCGCGGCGCGCTCCTGGGGCACCGCCTCCGCCGACACGCGCGACTCCAGCATCTCCACCTGCTTGAGGTGGTTGCCGACGGCGACGAAGACCGGCTCCAGCGCGCTCGCGGCCGCGCCACGCAGCGGGCTCTCCGAGCGGGCCATCTCCTCGAGCGCACCCACCGCGCCCGCGTGTCCCGCCCGCCGCTCCAGCACGGACTGGTACAGCTCCAGCGCCCCGCGCGGGTCGTCCAGGCGCGAGAACTTCAGGCGCCCCAGCCGCACGCGCAGATCGGACGACTCCTCCTGGGCACCGCGCGCGTCGGCGAGCTGGATTTCACGCTCGATGTGCTGCGCCAGCTCCGGCCAGCGCTCCATCTCCGCCAGCACGCGCCCCAACAGCTTGAGCGCGTTCGCGTTCTCCGGACGCAGCAGAAGGATCTCGCGGTACGCCTGCGCCGCCAGCGCCTTGTCCGCGAGCGTCTCCTCGGCCAGGTGCGCCAGCTCGAACAGCAGATTCACCTGCGACGCCGCGTTCGGCTCCGCGGCCACCTGCCGCCGCATGACCAGCCCCAGCTCACGGTGAGCCCCCGTGCGCCGATGGACGCGGGCGATGGACTCCAGCACCGCCTTGTTCTTCGGGTCCCTGCGACTCACCTCCTCCAGCGCGCGGACCGCGAGGTCGTAGCGCTTGAGGCGGTTGTCGTAGAGCGCCGCCAGCCGGCGCCACAAGTCCCCGGCGAGCGGCTCCTGCGTGTCCCGCTCGAGCTGGTCCTCGTACGCGCCCGCGACCTCCTCGAACGAGCCGGAGTCCGCCGCGAGCCGCTCCAGCTCGTCGCGCACCGACGTCTCCTGCGGGAACTCGTTGAACGCGCGCAGCCGCGCCACGAAGGCCAGCGACGTCTGCCCCAGCGCCTCGCGCAGGGTGGCGATCTCCTGGATGTGCTCCAGCCGCCGCTCCGGCGCCACGCCAGGCAGCAGCACCTCCATCACCTCCACCAGCTTCCGGGTGTCGTTCAGGCCCCGGTAGACGGGCTCCAACAGGCGCGCCGCCTCCACGCGGGGCCCGTCGTGCGCCATCAGCCGCTCCAGGCCCGCCACCACCTGGCCATCCCCGGGCGCAAGCTCCAGGAGCCGGCGATAGACGGGCAGCGCCTCCGCCGGGCCCACTTCCTTCTCGAGCAACTGCGCGCGCTTGAGCAGCCAGCCCCGCCGCGCGGCGTCGTCGGCCGCGCCGTCCGCGAGCTGATCCAACACGTCCGCCTGCTCCACGAAGCGCCGCGCCTTCGCGTACAGCCGCTCCAGCGCGAGCAGCCCCTCGGGCAGCCGCCGCAGCGCCAGCGCCGAGCGGTACGTCTCGATGGCCCGGGCGTCCTCACCCGCGTTGGCGTACGCCTCGCCCGCCTTGAGCAACAACCCCACGCGCTCCTCTGCGTCCTGGGAGAGCTGGGCCTGACGCGTGTAGACCTCCGACAGGCTCTTGGCGTTCTGGCCCTTCTCGTACAGCCGGGACAGCGCCTCCAGCGCCTGGCGGTCCTGCGGCGCGTCCGCGAGCAGGTTCTTCCAGAGGCGCGCGGCCTCCTCGGGCTGGTCCAACGACTCGCGCAGCTCCGCGGCGCGGCGCAGCAGGTCCAGCGCGGCCGGGTCACCCTCGGTGAGCTCCACCGCCGCCGTCTCGTAGATCTCCGCGAGCACCTCGTGCGAGCCCGTCTCGCGCGCCAGGCGCTCCAGGTCGGGGCGCACACCGTCCCGGTCCAGGCCCTGCGCGAAGGACTTCACCGCGGACATGAAGGCCAGCGACGGCTGGCTCATGTCGCGCTCGTAGATGCGACGAATCTCCCCGGCGAGGAGGATCTTCTCCGTGGTGAGCGCGGACTCCATCCGCGCCTCGCGCAGCGACACGCGGCGGGCATGGTCCCCCACCTGCACGAGCACCGGGTCCAACACATCCAGCGCGGCGCCACTGGCGGACACCGCCGCCTTCACCCACGCCTCGAGCGCGGCGCGAGCCCCGGGGTGACCCGAGTCCTCCGCGAGGATGCGCTTGTAGAGCCCCAGCGCCGCGTTCGAGTCGTCGAGCACCGTGCGCTGCAGCTCGGCCAGGCGGAAGGAGACCTCGCGGCCCTGCGGGCTCTGTCCTTCCTGATTGCGGCGCAGCGCCAGCGCCCACGCCAGGTCCTGATGGCGCCCGAGCTCCGTGTAGAGCCGGTCCAACGTGGCCGCGGCCTCGCGGTTGCCCGGGTCCCGCTGGGCGATGGCGCGCCACGCCTCCGCCGCGCTCTCCAGGTCCGACAGGCGGGCCTCGTGCAGCAGCGCGGCCTCGCGCAGGAACCCGAGCTGCTCGGCGGGCTCCGGCGACGCGGCCGCCAGCTTCTCCAGCACCTCCGCCAGCGCGGCCCACTCCTCGCCGCCCCGGTGCAGCCGCTGCAAGGCGCGCAGGCTGTCGAGGTTGCCCGGCTCCAGCACCAGCAGCGCGCGCAGGGCCTTCACCGCGCCCGCCTTGTCGTCGAGCTTCTTCTCCTGCACCTCGGCCAGCTCGCGCAGCAGCGCCGCGCGCGCGGAGCCCACGTCCCCCTCCTCCGCCAGCTCCTCGATGATCTCCGCGTAGCTGTCCAACGCGTCGGCGTCCTCGGCCGCCTGACGCGCCGTGGAGCGAAGGCCCGCGTCGCCGGGCGCCAGTCGGAGCGCGCGGGCCAGGGCCGCGAACGCCAGCTCCGGCTGCCGCAGATGCGCCAGATGCACCTGCGCGGCCTGCCGCAGCACCTGCACCCGCGCCGCGTCGTCCTTGGCCACCTCCGCCAGCACATCCAGCGTGGCCACCAGCTTGCGGTAGTCCTTGGTCCGCTCGAGCGCGGGCAACAGCACGCGCGCCGCGGCCTCGCGCGCCGTGCCCGACGCCAGCATGGCCTCCAGCGCCGCGAGCGCGTCCGGGTCCGAGGGGCGCTGCAGCAGGATGTCCGCGTAGCTGCTCACCGCCTCCGCGCTGCCGTCCTGCAGGCCCTGCAGCAGTTGCGCGCGGCGCAGCTTCAGCCGCGAGACCTTGTCCGTCTCACCCGCCGACTCCGCCAGGCCAATCATCCGCGCCAGCGTGTCGCCCAGCTCCCGCGTGCGGCCGGCCTTCTCGTACAGCTCCGCCAGGCGCGGCAGGTGCCGCCCCTCCTCGGCGCCGTGCGAGAGCGCGGACTGGAGCGCCTCGGCGGCCTGCGCCGGACGCCCGAGCTCCGTGTTCAGGTCCACCAACTGGAGCAGCAGCTCCAGCTTCTCCGCGCCGCGAGCGCCCTGGATGCGCTTGCGCAGCAGCTCCTCCGCGTCCGCCGCGCGACCCGCGCGACCGTACAGGCGCACCAGTCGCTGCAACACCGCGCCCGACTCCGGAGCGCGCTCCACCGCCGCCTCGAGCGCGGCGATGGCCTCCGCCACCAGCCCGCCCTCCTCCGCCAGCCCCGCCGCCTCGGTGAGCAGCGACAGCGCCACCGCCGGGTCCTCGGCCTCCGCCGCCAGGGTACGCAGCACGCGCCCCAGCTCGGCGTGCGCCGACAGGTCCCTCGCCAGCCGCAAGGCCTCGCCGCGCGAGGACTCATCCCGAGGGTCCTCGCGCACCACGCGCACGCGCGTATCGAAGGCCGCGCGGCTGTCCGCGAGCTGCTTCTCGTGGATGCTCGCCAGAAGCGAGAACAGCCGCTTGCGCGCGGCCCCGTCCGTCGTGGACTCGAGCTGCTGCTGGAGCGCCGCCACCTGACGCTGGTGGTCGCCCGTGCGCCCGTAGTGCGCCGCCAGCGCCTCGGTGACTTCCTGCGTCCTCACGCCGGAGGCCGCCAGGCGCTCGAGGCCGCCCACCACCACGCCCGTGGACACGTTCTCCGTCAGCAGGCCCAGGAACAGGTCCGCCGCATCCTCCTGACGTCCCAGTCGCTCCGCGTACAGCTTGGCCTGGCGCGCCGTCCACTCGTTGCGCTCCAGCTGCGTCTCCGCCAGCGCCGCCAGCCGCCCCGCCAGCGCCGCCGCCTCGTCGAAGCGGGACAACGCCACGCACAAGGCCTGCAGCCGCTGCACCGCGCCCACCTCGTCGGGCGCCAGCTGCGTCCACTCACGGACCAGCGGCTCCAGCTCCTCGGGCGGAGCGCCCGCGGCCTCGCGCCGCGTCACCTCCGCCTCGATGCGCGCCTTCGGGTCGTCCGCGAGCGCCGCGGCCGCCTGCAGCGACTTCACCGCCTCCGCGGCGGCCTCGTCACCGGGCACCCGCACCAGCACCTCGCGCCACGCCGCCTCCGCGCGCACGGGGTCCGCCAGCGGTCCCTCGAGCAGCTGCGCGAGCTGCCGCCACAGCGTCGCCGCGACCTCCACCACGGGCGCCGCCTGCGCCGCGCGCTGGAGCGCCAGGGCCAGCGCGGGCCGCGCGTTGGCCTTCTCCGCGTGCTCCACCACCGAGCCGAGCAGCAGCGGACGCGCCGGATCCAACTCCAGCGCCCGCGACAGCACCTCGAAGGCGCCGCGCGCGTCGTCCTTCTCCTCGAACATCAGCGCGAGCGCCTCGCAGAAGGCCACCCGCTCCGCCCTCGGACGGGGCGCCAGCAGCGCCAGGTCCAGCAGCGGCACCACCGCCTCCAGCTCCTCGTCCTCCGCCAGGAGCCGCGCCAGCTGGAAGGCCGCCAGCGCGTGCGTGGGGTCCAGCTTGAGCGCCGCCTCCAGGTGCGCGCGCGCCGCCGCGCCGTCCTTGAGCTGCGTCAGACACAGCTCCGCCAGCCGCAGGCGCATCGCCGCCTGGCCCGACTTGTCCTTCACGGTGCCCAGGTAGCGCTCCAGCACCACCACCGCGTCCTGCGCCCGGCCGCCCTCCAGCAGCTGCTCCGCCGTGAGGCTCGCCGCGTCCGCGCGCGACGGGTCCGCCGCCACCGCCTTCTCGAAGGCCGCCAGCGCGCCGGGCGCGTCGTTCAGCCGGCCCAGGCGCAGCGTGCCCACGCGCAGCCAGAGGTCCACCTGCGCGCCGCGGTCCTTCACCTCGCCCGCCATCGCTTCAATCTGCTCGATGGCCGGCGCGAAGTCCGTGCCCGCGCGCGCGGCCATCTTCTCGATGAGGGACAGGCCCTCCGGCATGCCCGGCCACAGCAGGAAGCAGCGGTCCAACGCCTCCTTCACCTTGCC
Organism: Myxococcus sp. MH1; assembly: GCF_059738865.1. NCBI lineage: Bacteria > Pseudomonadati > Myxococcota > Myxococcia > Myxococcales > Myxococcaceae > Myxococcus > Myxococcus sp. MH1. Next base: position 7,364,816 of record NZ_AP026947.1, read on the forward strand.
GGCCGAGCCCGGGTCGTACCAGGCGAACAGCTTCGCCACGAGCAGCGACAGCCGCGCGGCGCTCTTCCTGTCGCGCTCCTCCAGCGACATGCCGCGCAGCATCCGCACGCGGTCGCGCCACGTCTGCTCGAAGCGCTGCAGCGCGCGGGTGGCCTTCTCCACGCGCGCGTTCTGCGGCTCCAACGTCCGCGCGACGTCGAGCACCCGCTGCGCCAGCTCGTGCTCGGTGGGGTCGTCCACCAGTCGCTCGGCGAGCGCCGCGTACTCCTCGGCCATGCCCGCGTCGCCCAGCGCCTCGCGCTCGCGCTCCAGCGCCTCGAACGCCGTCTGGAAGCGCTCCTCGGACAGGAGCAGCTGCCGCACCCGCCGGAAGATGGCCCGGTCCGACTTCGCGCGCGCCGCGCGCTGCAGGCACAGCACCGCCCTGTCGCGACGGAAGAGCTTCTGCTCGTAGAGGTCCGCCGCCTTCAGGTAGTGGCCCGCGCTCTCCTCGCCCTGGGTCGCGCTGCCCAGCTTCTCCAGCACGTCCGACAGCGCCGCGGCGTCCTGCCGCGACTCGTGCAGGCGCTTGAGGCCACGAAGCGCCGGCAGCGGCTCCTTCGCCACCAGCAGCGCGCGCTTGAGCAGCTCCTCCGCCCGCGGCGCGTTGCGCTGCCGCTCGTGCGCGAGCTCCGCCGCGCGGCACAACAGGCGCACCGCTTCGTCACTGGCGACGTCGCGCGAGCGCCCCTCGTACAGGCGGATCAACTCCTCCACACGGCCGGCCTTCTCCAGGGCGGCCTCGGCTTCGACGAAGCTCCGGTCATCGGACACGCGCAGCGTGGGTCGAGCAGACGTGGGCTGTTGCATGGGGACGGCGGGCCTCGGGGGTGAAAATGGAACGCAGCGGGGGCGCCAGCCGCCGGACTCTACCGGCCGCGAGCGCCCCCGAGCAATCGTGCAAAACCCGCCAAAGGGCGGGAATCATTGGCCTTCTTGCTACTCGGCCGAGGAAGCGTCGGGGGATGTGTCCCCGTCCTCGCCCCCGGCGGACGCCTCGGTGGGAGCCGGAGCAGGAGCCGCCTCGGGCAGCGCCTTGGCCCGCTCCAGACCCGCGCTGTCATTCAGCTGGGTGTAGAGGGCCACGGCCTTGTCGCGCTGCTGCAGCTCCTCCGCGAGCTGGGCGGCGCGAGTCAGGTTGCCGAGCTTCTCGTGGAGCGGCAGGGCCTTGTCCTTGCGCCCCGCGGCCTCCCACGCCTCGGCGGACGCGGCGACGTCGCCCAGCAGCTCCAGCCAGCGGGCACGGCCCGCGGGCTTCTGCTCCGACTCGGCCCGGGCCAGCTCGCGCTGCGCCAGCTCCTTCGCCTCGTCGTCCAGCTTCAGCCGCTGCATGAAGTGGAACGCCTTGGGCGGAGGCAGCGTGCCGAGCACCTCCACCGCCTCGCGGCGCTGGCCGGCCGCCACGAGCAGCGTGGCCGCGCCCAGACGGTCTCCACGCTCCACCAGGCTCTTCACCTCGAGCCCGCGGATGCGGTTGGCGCTGGCCATGTCCCGCGAGCGCTCGTACGACTTGCGCGCCAGGGTCAGCTTGCCCGCGCGCTCATAGGCGAGCGCCGCCTGGTCGAACTGGCGGGCCCGCTCGTACAGGCGCGCCACGTTCTCGAAGTCACCCTTGCCCACGTAGTGCTCCATGAGGAGCTCGTAGGCGCCGGCCTTCTCCAGCGTGGGGGCGAGCTGATCCGCCGGCAGCGTGCTCACCAGCTTGCGCGCGGAGTCGTTGTCCCCACCCGCGAGGGCGTTGCGCAGGGCGCTCTTGAGGTCCCCGCCCGCCTCGAACAGGCGCGCCGCGTCGGCGAAGCCGCCGTTGCGCTCGTGGAGCCGGCCCGCGTCACGCGTGCGGCCCATGGCCTCCAGCTGCTTGGCCTGCTCCTTCCAGTCCCCGGTCAGCTCGGGCACCGGACGGCGCTCACCGGGCGCGCCGCGCTCCGGACGCTCACCGCGCTCCCGACGCTCGCCCCGCTCCGGGCGCTCACGACGCTCACCGGACGCGCCGCGCTCCGGACGCTCACCGCGCTCCCGACGCTCGCCCCGCTCCGGGCGCTCGCGACGCTCACCGCGCTCCGGACGCGACTCCGTCCGGGCCTGCGCGGGCGCCTGGGGCTCCTCGACCTCGGGGCCCGGCTGACGGCCGCTGGCGGTGAAGGCCGCCTCGGCGCGCTCCTTGTCGCCCGCAGCGCGCCAGACCTGGCCCACCAGGAACAGCACGTCCGTCCACGCGTCGAACTTCTCCTTCGCCGGGTCCACCGCGGGCGCCGCCGGAGCCGCCGCCTCCGCGGGCGCGCCCTCCGTGGCGACAGCCTCGGCACCCTCGGCCGGAGCCGCCGCCTCCGCAGCAGCCGCGGGGGCCTCGGCCGGAGCCGCGTCGGCGGCGGCAGCCTCCGGCGCGGCCGGCTTGGGCTGACGCTGCACGCGCAGCATCGTGGTGATGAGGCGACCTCGCGTGTTGAGGTCCAGATCATCCAGGGACTTCAGCCGCATGGGCCGCAGCGAGCGGACGATCGCCTGCAGCGGGGCCTTCTCGGCCGTGAAGTCCGTCTTGGACAGCGCCTTCTCCAGGACGCTCAGCTCGGAGATGACCCGCTGGCCCGGGCCCACGGGGCCCTCGTCGCGGCCACGACCCCGACCCTCGCCGCGGCCACGTCCCTCGCCCCTGCCACCACCAGGGCCTCCGGGACCGCCGCGGCCACCAAATCCACCGCCAGGACCATCACGGCGCGGGCCCTGACCCGGCGCACCCCCGTCACGACCGCGCCCACCCTGGCGCGGCCCACCGCTTCCATTCTCCTGAGGCACGTCTATCTCCCGCTAGAACGCGTAGCGAATGTTCGGCGCCACAGCGAATCCGAACGAGCCTCCGGAAACGAGGTAGTTCCCCGTGACCTCGAGCCCCACGGAAAAGTGGCGCAACCGTGTGTAGTACTCCACTCCGGGCCCGGCAAACACAAGAATGTCGGAATCCGGAAGGAGACGCTTCGGCGAGAACATCGCATAACCCGCGCCCGCGCGGAGATAGAACCACGTGCGCTTCACTTCCTGGCTGTCGGCCAGGCCCACCAGACGCGCGCGCAGCACCGCGCCCGGGACGAAGGTGGAGTAGTCGCCGGACACCGCGCCGCCGGACTCGCCGATGTACTCGGCGCTGGTGCGGATGCTGGAGCCCATGACGAACAGGCCCACGGAGATGCGCTCGCCCAGGTCCACGCCCACCTCCACCTGGGCCATGGGGCCGGAGGAGAAGGGCCGGGGCGTCCCCTCGGCCGCGGGCGGGTTGGTCACGAACAGCGGACCGCCGAGCAGCGCGAAGTAGAAGCCCCGCTCGATTTCATCGAACGTGGTGGCGGGCCGGTCGCCCGTCGCCGTGGTGGGTGGTTGCTGTGCGCTCGCGGCCATGGGGAGGACGAACGCGGCACACAGGGCAATGGGGGCGAGGGCTTTCATGCGGTCCTGAGGTTGACGGGGGCTCCCACGGGGGACGGGAGCCGGGGTGACTGCGCGGGCGGCCCCGGGGAAGGGCCGCCCGTCCGACAATGAACATCCGGCGCGCTACTCGCCGGACTGCTTGAAGATGAATGGATAGGTGACGACCACCACGCCACCACCCTTGGGCTCGGGGAACTTCCAGGTGCGAACGCGGCCCGCCACACACGTCTCCAGCTCCGCGTTGCCCGCCGTGGACTGCGCCACCGAGGACGACGCCACGGAGCCGGTGGCCGTGATGACGAACTTCACCGCCACCTTGCCACCCAGCTTCGGGAAGCGGTTGAGCATGCTCTCGTAGCAGTAGCGGATCTGCGCGCGGTTGGCCTGGATGACCTTGCGGATGAGCTCCTTGTCCAGCGAGCCCATGACCTCCGGGTCGGACGAGGTGATGCCCACGTCCACGCTGGACTTGCCGCCCAAAACGCCCACGCCGGTGCCGTAGCTGCCGGTGCCACCGCCGCGGCCCTTGGTGCCGATGCCGCCGATGCCCACGGTGTCACCCGTGCCGCCGCCGCCGCCGCCGGAGCCGCGCAGGCCCAGGCCGCCGAAGCCGCCCGAGTTGCCCGCCTTGGCGCCGAACATGTTGCCCATGGCGCTCTTCAGGTCGCCGCCCAGGCCCTTGCTGCCGAAGACGGTGGAGATGCCGCCCTTGCCGCCGCCGAAGATCTTCGCGGTCAGCGCGCGCGCCTCGTCCTTCTTGTTCGGGTCGCCCTTGGGCGCGGTGCGGTTGTTGGTCTTGGGCGCGTCCTTCTTGCCCATCTGACCCTCGTCACCGCGGCTCTTGGCCGCCATCTCGCCGCTCTTCTTCGCCTCCTTCTGCTGATTGAGGCGCTCGAGGAACTTGTTCTTCTGCACCTCGGGCGGCTTGATGATGAGCTTGGCGATGCGCGCGGAGTTGGCGGACAGCTCGTCCGCGTACTCGTCACCCTCGCCGGTGCGGTTCATCGCGGTGATGACGAACGCGGTGGCCGCGAAGAACATCACCAGGAAGATGTTGAGCGCGGTGTAGTCCAGCGACTCGCCCAGCGGCGCCACGACGCGCTTGGGAACGGACTGGAAGACGGCCTCCATCGTCACGCCGCCCAGGTCCACCCAGAAGAAGTCCTCCGCGTCGAGCGTGAGCGTGTACGCGTCACCCTCGTGCGAGGCCTTGCCGGACTCGATGACCGCCTTGAGCTCCTGCGTCTCGCCCTTGCGCACCAGCTCGCCCTTCATCTTGCCGGTGAAGCGCACGGTGAAGGACTGGCCGTCGGTGCGGAGCACCTCGAAGCGCGGGCCGCCCAGCTTGGCGTCCCCCATGACGAAGTCGACGCCCGCGGCGCTGCCCACCGCCACGGCGCGCTTGGCGCCCGGGCCCACGAAGAACTCGCCCACCCGCTGATCGCCCCAGGAGAAGCGCAGCGCCACGCCCTGCGGACCGCTCGACTTGGAGCGGCGCACGGTGCGAGCACGCGGCGCGGCCTCGGCGGCGGCCTCGCGGGCCGCGGGAGCGGGCTGCTCTTCGGCGGCCACGATGGCGTTCTTCTGCGTGGCGGCGACGGAGGCATCCAGCGCGCCCGAGCTCGCGGCGGCGGCCGGAGCGGGGGCCTCGGGCTCGGCGGCCACGGCGGCGGCCTGCGCGAGCCCGGCGGCCGGAGCGCCCGCGGCCAGCACGGGGTTCTTCTCCGTGGTGGCGTCGGTGCTCGCGGCGGCGACGGCCAGGTTCACCGCGGCCACGGCGGCCGGGTTCTCCAGGTGGATGGTCGTCCCACCCACGCGAATCCTGTCACCGAACGACAGCTGGCCCTTGTTGACCCGCTTGTCGTTGACATACGTCCCCTCGACGCTGCCCATGTCGATGATGGACATGGAGCCGTCGCCGGCGACCTCGATGACGGAGTGGATGCGGCTGACCTTCTCGTCCTCCAGGCACAGGTGCGCCGAGGACAGACGGCCAATCTTGATGATGTCGCGCTCGTAGTCCTTGGACGTGACCAACGTCTCGCCCTTGAAGACCTTGAGTGTCAGCGGAACGGCCATGAAGGCTCCTGCGTGGGGTCAATGCCCGGTATGACAACGCGCGCGCCGGCAGGTTCCCACCGGCGCAGGAAGGCGGAAACTACAGCTCGCCCACCGACTGCATCACCTTGTCCTCGAAGTCCTCGCGGATGCGGATGAGGTTCGAGTGCTTCACCCTCTCGCGGGCGTCGATGTACTCGCCGTCCGGCTTGGTGAGGTCGCCTTCGATGGTGTCGTCCTCGAAGTCGATGTTGGTCGTCTTCGAGTAGCGCACATTGCCGTCGCCCGCCCCACCACCCGCCGGCCTGGCGGCGTCGTCATCCTGGGCGAACGCGGTCGCCGCCGAGAGCACCGCGCACAGCATCAGAGCCTTCCGCATCACTGTCTCCCACGCGGGCCCCGCCGGGCCCGTTCCACACCGTGTGTCCGCTGACGCGGACACCGCGAAGGTTCGCATCATCGCCCCGGGGCCCGCCACAGCGAAGGCACCCGGGGACGTCCCAACTTTCACAGCAGGTCGTCTTCGGGCTCACCCGGCTCGGAAGGATCCGCCGTGCCTGCATTCTTCTTCTCCGCGGGCGCGGGTGCAGGTGCGGGCGACGGGGGCGGAGTCCCACCCGCGGGCGTGGCCTGCGCGCCCGTGCCGGAGCCGGCCACCGGAGCCACGGCGCCACCCGGGGGCGGGGCCTGGTTCTTCTCCTGGTTCTTCTTCTCCGCGGCCTGCATCTGGGACTGCTGCTGCTTCTGGAGCTCCTCCATCTTCTTCGCCTGCTGCTCGGCCATGGCGGCCTCGCGCTTGGCGTTGACGAGGGTCTCCGCCTCGCGCAGCAGCCCGAAGACCGGGGACTCACCGGAGAGGCCCACGCCGTCACCCGCCATGGCGACGTACTTCTTGTAGAGCTCCAGGGCGCGCTCGGGTGCGTCCTTCACCTTGTGCAGGATGATGGCGCGGTTGAGGCTCACCGCCGCCAGCTCCGGGTCGAGCTTCTCCGCCTCGTCGTACTCCTGCATCGCCTTGTCGTACTGCCCCTGGCCCTTGTAGGAGAGGCCCAGGTTCAGGTGCGCGGTGGCGTTCTTCCCGTCCGCCTGCAGGATGCGGCGCAGGTGCTCCTCGGCGCCGGGGTAGTCCTCCGCGTCGAGCGACAGCTGGGCCAGCTCCACGTGCGAGGGGACATAGTCGTCGCGCGCCTCCAGTGCCTTCTTGAAGGACAGCCGCGCGTCGTCCGCGTTGCCCTCGCGCAGTTGGATGATGCCCACCAGGTGGTGCAGCTCCGGGTCCGCGCCGTCCAGCTTCACGCCGCGCAGCGCCACCAGCTTCGCCATGGAGAGCTGCTTGCGGTCCAGGTAGCTGCGGATCATCACCTTCAGCGCGGTGGTGGACGCGGGGTCGCGCATCAGCGCGCCGCGCGACAGCTCCATCGCCTTGTCGTGGTCGTTCTGCTGCCGGTAGATCTCCGCCAGACGGGCGCGCGACTGCGCGTCGTCCGGGTAGCGCTGGAGGACCTCCTGGTAGAGGGCCACGGCGCCGGCCACGTTGCCCGCGTTCTGCTCCATGACGGCCAGGTTCTCCGACGCCTGGCGCAGCGAGGGCTTCTTGGTGAGCGCGGCCTTGTAGCGGGCCTTGGCCTCGGTGGTGTTGCCCTGGCGCTCGGCGATGACGCCCAGGTTGTACTCGGCCTCCGCCAGGTTCGCGTCGGACTCCAGGGCCGACTTGAACTTGCGCTCCAGCGCCGGGTAGTCGAACGCCTTGGCCTTCTTCTGCGTGTCGAAGGACTTCACCGCGTCCTCGAAGCGGGCCTTGGCCGTGTTCGAGATGGGCGGCGGCGGCGCATCCGACGGGGACTTCGCGACGGGGCCCTTGGACGGAGCCGCGGGGCCGGTGGCCTTGGACGAGGAGCAGCCGGCGGCGATGAGCGCCGCGGCGGCCAGCAGGGGGAACAGGCGCATGGTACGGGTCGTCCGGTTCATTAGAGGAAGTCCTCCGGCTCCTCGTCGGCGCCGCCCGACTTGGCGGGCTTGGTGCCATCCGGGGTGGAGGCGGTGGACTTGGTGTCCACCTGGGTCTCGGTCTGCGAGCGCAGCTGCGCGGTGAGGTCCGTGAGGTCCTCCTGCAGCGTCTCCTTCTTCTTCTGGGCCTCGGCCACCGCGGTGGGCGCCGGGGGCGGCACGTCCTGGATGCCCGCGAGCACGTCACCACCGATGAGCTGGCTGCGGCTCTTCAGGGCGACCTTCTCCTCGTGCATCTCCGGGTAGCGGTCCGGCTGGTAGGTCGTGCGCAGCATCTTCAGCGCCTCGGCGGCGCAGTCGTTGAACACGTCCAGCTCGCGGCTCTTGGCGACCGTGGCGGCGAAGGCCTCCGTGGCCTTGTCCTTGAGCGGCTGGGCCTGGTTGGAGAACTCGTCGCGCAGCGCCTGCTGGGACTCCTCGTCCAGGCCGCGGGGCATGGGCGCGTTGGTGACGCGGTCGGCGAAGTGGTCGTACGCCAGACCGATGCGGTTGAGCGCGCACAGCGACGGCTCGGGCGCGCCCAGGGACACCGTCTGCACGTACTTCTTCTCCACCACCTGCAGCGCGCGGCTCTTGTCCTGGATGCTGGCGCGGAAGCGGTCCGGCGACGGCGGGGCGCCCCAGTACAGCTTCAGGCGCTTGTACTCGGCCCAGTCCGGCTCCACGCCCAGGAAGTGCGCCTGGGCGGCGGTGGCCAGCGCGGGCTTCTCCAGCGTGGTCTGCACGCGGCGCGGCAGCTGGTCGAAGTGCTCGCCCACGCGCTTGTACATGCGCACCACGTCGCGCGTCTTGTTCATCTTCTTGTACAGGTCGATGATGCGACCCTCGGCCGTGAGGAACTTGCTGGCCGAGCGCATGTTGTCGCGCTCGTACTCCTCCAGCATCTTGATGGCCTTCATCGCCGCGCCGCTCTTGCCGGTCAGGTCGATGATGGACAGCCGGATGTCGTCCGCGTCCTTCGCCTTCGGCCACAGCTCCAGGTAGCGCTCGCGGTTCTTCAGCGCGGCCTTCGTCTGGCCCAGGCCCTCGCGGTAGGTGGACGCGTTGAACAGCGCCACCTGCGCCTTGGACTCGTCCCACTTCTGCACCACGGCGGGCTTGTTGTCGTCGCCGCCGCCCTTCCTGGCGTTCCTGGCGTTCCTGGCGCTCTTGCCGCGCGCCTTGGCGCCGCCGCCGCCCTTCTCCCCGAGGCTGCGCTCGTAGCCCTTCACGTACAGCTCGTACGTGGTCGCGGCCTGCTCGAAGTCGCCGATGGCCTCCAGCGCCTCCGCGTTCGCGTAGATGGAGTCCGGCACGTACTTGGAACGGGGGTACTGCGCGAAGAGCCGGGCGCGGACCTCGATGGTCTTATCCAGCATCTTGGCTTTGTAGTAGTCGACGGACGCGTTGTAGAGCGCCAGGTCGGCGATCTCCGTCTGCGGGAAGTCGTGCACGAAGTTGAGGTACGCCTCGGCCGCCTTGGCGAACTCCTTCTTCTCCTCCAGCTGGCTGACCAGCTTGAAGGACGACTGCTCGATGAGCTTCGCCAGGTCGTCGCGGAACTTGCCCGTCGCCAGCTTGTCGTTGGCGTAGAAGCGGCGCGCCCACTCGTTCACCTTCGCGAAGTCCTGCAGCAGGTTGTACGAGTCCAGGATGAGGTTGGCGCTGATCTCCGCCGCGCGCGAGCCGTCCTCGAACTTGTACTCGGGGTAGCCGAGCGCGATCTCGCTGAAGCGCAGCACCGCCTCGTCGAAGTGGTTGTGGCGGTAGTAGATGTTGGCCGCCTTGAAGGCGATCTCCACCCGCTTGTCGCCCTTGGGCACGTACTTGAGGTAGCGCTCGCACGCGTCCAGCAGCGCCTTCTTCAGCGTGGGGATGGTGGCCTTCTTGGTGATGTCGGAAGACACACCCTCGCTCTTCGCCTCGCCGCGCGACTCGGCCGTCTTGACGACCTCGTCGTACGCGAGCACCGCGTTGTAGGCGGCGTTCTGCAGCCACTTGCCCGGCTTGCCCGGCTTGGGCTTGCCCTTGTCGTCCTTGGCCTCCAGCACCTTGGCGTCCTGCAGGACGACCAGCGTGTAGTTGGCGGCGGACTTCTCGTAGTTCTGCAGGTTGTCGTTGAGCAGCTCCGCCCAGAAGAAGCGCAGGTCGTACGCCTTGGGGTTGTCCGGGAAGAGCGTGAGGTAGTCGCTGTAGACCGCGTCCGCGTAGCGGAACGTGTCCTCGTTGCGCGTCTTCTTGCCCTCGTTGTGCCAGGTGACGGCCAGGTTGGACAGGGTGCGCTCGGACAGCTCCTTCGCCTCGGCGAGCAGCTTCTTGTCCTTGTCCTCCTTGATGACGCCGGAGCCCTCGACCTCCTTCATGATCTTCACGAGCCGGCGCACCTGGGCCACGGTGCGCTCCTTGTTGCCCATGCGCAGGATGCAGTCGACGATCTTCCCCTGGAAGCCGGGCGCCTCGGGCGACAGCGGCTTCTCCTTGATGAGGGAGTTGAAGGTCAGCGCCGCTTCGCGGTCCTTGCCGTCGCCGTAGTACATGTTGGCGAGCTGCTTCATCATCGTGAAGCGGTCGTCCGGATTGGACGCGACCTTGCCGAAGTCCGCGCGCGCCTGGGCCACGTCACCCTGATGCGCGTACGCGCGCACGTAGTCCGTTCGGGCCTCGCGCACCAGCGAGCCACGGCCGCTCTTGCCGCCGTCCTTCTCCACCGCGTTGGCGCCGGCCAGCTCGCCGTAGAGCACCACGGTCTTGAACTTGTCCTTCGCCGCCTCGTAGTCGCCCAGGTTGTAGTGGCACCAACCCTGCTTGTAGAGGGCGAACGCGTACACCTGGCTCTCAGGGAACTCGGCGGCCTTCTTGTAGGCCACCAGCGCCTTCTCCAGCTCCGGGCGCTTGCCCTTGGAGTTGTTGAAGTAGTACTCGCCGAACGCCAGGTACGCGTCGGGGATGAACTTGGACGTCGGGTGCTTCTCCACCAGGCGCTTGAAGGCGACGAGCGCCTTCCTGTCCTGGCCCTCCTCCATCAGGTACTGACCGAGGAAGAAGAGCACCTCGTCCGTGCGCTCGAACTTCGGGTGCTCCTGGACGATCTTCGTGTACTGCTCGACGGCGAGCTTGCCGTACTCCTTCTGCCTGGCGACGAGCTCCGCCTTCTCCGCCTTGGCGCGCTGCTGGCCCGCGGCGTCGTTGGCGTTCATCGCCTTGAGCAGGTCGTCGTCCTTGCGGTTGGCCTCGAAGAAGTAGAACTTCGATTCCTCCCAATAGAACTCACCCAACCGGAACAACAGGCTGGGGACCTCCTTCGGGTCCGGCGACAGCGAGATGATCTTCTTCAGCGAGGCGATCTGCTCGCGCCGCTTGGAAGCCACCTGGAACTCGACGCCGAGGCGGAACTGGTCGTACTGGAGCGCGGGAGCGACTTCTTCCTTCTTCTTCTCTCGCGTGATGTCTCCGGCAAGGGACTTGTCCACCGCGGTGGCGGACTTCCTGCCGAGGTCGGCGTCACGCGGCGCTTTCTTCTCCTGAGCGGCGGAGGCCGTGGCCAGGAGCACGAGGCAGACGAGGAGCGAACGGCGCATGGTCTTCCTAAGCGGGGGGGACCGGCGTCCCCGGTTGCTTGCCAGACAGCCAAGTGGCCGGGAATCTTCGGGAATTTCCATTCGGGGAGAACCACTATGCGCGGTTTCCAAGGGCAGGGTCAACCCTGACTGGCTGGCCGCTCCAGAAGTGGAAAGCATGCCGGCAAACTTCCAGAACGACTGTGAAAAGGACGACAAGGTGGTTGCCTTGTCGGACCCACCGGGTATGGGGGAGCGGACGGCCGGCTGTCCGGTCGCCCTGCTGGGAGTCGCGCTGGATCATGAGCCTGTTGCCGGAGAGCGCCAGCTTCGAGGAGCTGGTGCAGGACTACTTCCTCGCGGTGCGTGGCGCGGGGCTCATGTTGTCGGCGTTGGACACGGAGCTGCTCACGGCGTGGGCCCGGGAGGGTGTGCCCTTCGAGGTGGTGGCGCGAGGCATCTCCCGCTCCGCGGAGAAGGCCCTGTGGGATGCGCGTCCGGGTGAGCCGGTGCTGCGCAACCTGCGCGCGTGCCGGCGGCAGGTGGACGCGGAGATCAAGAAGTACCGCGCGCTGGCGGCGGGCGCGGGCGTGGCCGCGGAGCCGGAGGCCCCCTCGCGACGTCGCAAGGCGCTGTCGTGGGAAGAGACCCGACACGCCCGGCTGGTGGACGCGCTCGAGGACCTGGCGGGGCGGGACTCCACGCTGGCGCCCCGGGTGGCGTGGCTGCGTGGGACGGTGCTGGCCCGCGTTCCGGAGGAGCCCTCCGCGCTGGATGCCCAGGAGTCCTTGAGCTTCCTGGTGCTCCTGCGCGCCCTGCCCTTCTCTCAACGTCACCAGGTGTGGCGCGACGCGCTTTCGGTGGGTAGCGAACAACAGGTGATGTCCGTGCGCGCGAGGAAGCTGTCGCGGCGCTTTCGCCTGGTGGCGGCGGTGCGGCGACGACTGGGCGTGAAGGAAGTGTGAGAAGCGGCCCGACACTGCTCGTGCGTTCAGTTCACGAGGGGACGGGGAAGGGCTCTGCTATGGCGATGCGCGAGATGGGTGTGGGAGCGAAGGTGGGCGGCGACGGCTGCCGTGTGTGTTCCGGCCGGACGTACGTCATCGAACGGCAGGGAGACCAGGCCCAGGCGCGCGTGTGCGTGTGCTCGGAGAGCTGCTCCGTCTGCGAGGGACGTGGCCATGTGCTCGTGGAGCGCGAGGCCGTCTTCAGCCAGAAGGTGGGTCCCAAGCGCTACGAGGTGATGGAGCCGTGCTCGTGCACGCGGCGGCGGCGGCGCGTGTCGCTCTACAACGAGGTGCGGCTGCCCGGCGTGGTGGCGCATGCGTCGTTCGACAACTACCGGGCCTTCAACGAGGCGCAGGACCGGGGCCGCGGCGTGGCGATGCACTTCGGCCACCAGTACGTGAAGGGCGCGACGTCCAAGGGCTTCATCTTGAGTGGCCCGGTGGGCACGGGGAAGACGCACCTGCTCGCGGCCACGCTCGGCCACCTGGTCATCGAGGTGGGCGTGCGGGCGCGGTACGTGGAGATCTCGCTGCTCTACGCCACCATCCGGCGCGGCTTCCAGGAGGGCAAGAGCGGCGGGGAGATCATCGGACCGCTGTCGGAGGTGGAGGTGCTGGCCATCGACGAGCTGGGCAAGGGGCGCGGCAGTCCCTTCGAGATGGAGACGCTCGATGAGCTCATCGCCCGCCGCTACAACGCGGGGCGCACCACGCTGTTCGCCACGAACTACTCGCTGGAGCCGGAGAAGAAGCAGCGCACCCACGGGCCCACGGGCTACCGGTCCACGGAGGACGCGCGTGCCGCGGTGAAGGACTACGAGCTGCTGCGCGAGCGCGTGGGCGAGCGCATCTACAGCCGCCTGTGCGAGATGTGCACCTTCGTGGAGCTGCCGAAGGACACGCCGGACCGTCGGCGCACGCGGCAGGAGATGGACTCGCTGCACAACCCGCCCGCGGGAATGCGCAGCGCGGGCCGCTGAGCGCTTCCGGGTCGGAGCCGGGTATTCCGGCTCACGACAGTGGACGTGCCCGCGGGTCCTTTGCGTCAATGCGCGGATGACCGACGCCATCCTCGTCCTCGTCACCGCGCCCTCCGCCGACAAGGCCGCCGAGCTGGCGCGAAGCCTCGTGGAGGAGCAGCTCGCCGCGTGCGGCAACATCCTCCCCGGGCTGCGCTCCATCTACCACTGGGAGGGCAAGGTGCAGGACGACGCGGAGGCGCTCATCCTCTTCAAGACGCGCGCCTCCCTCTTCGACGCCCTGCGCTCGCGCATCGTCGAGCTGCACCCCTACGACGTGCCGGAAGTCTTGCGCTTCGACATCGCCGGTGGCCATGCGCCCTACCTGGCCTGGATCCTGGACAGCACCCGCGCGCCGTCATGACGGGGCTGTCGTCGGCTCGGGCGTGACGGAGACACCGGCGTCCGCGGTGAAGACGAAGTGTCCGTCCTGGAAGTCGACGAGGATGCGCTGGCCCTCGCTCACCGAGCCTCGGAGCAGCATGCGGCTGATCTCCGTCTCCAGTTCGCGCTGGATGACGCGGCGAAGGGGCCTTGCCCCATAGCGCGGCTCGAAGCCCCGCTCCGCCAGCGCGTCGCGCGCCGCGTCCGTCAGCTCCAGGCGCAGGTTCTGCCCGTGCAGCTTGCGGCGGGTGGCCTCCAGCATCGTGTCGACGATGCGCCTCAACTGCGCGGGGTTGAGCGGATGGAAGACGATGATGTCGTCGATGCGGTTGATGAACTCCGGACGGAAGTGGCCGCGCAGCGCGTTCATCACCGCCTCGCTGGCGCGCTCCCGGCCCGTCTTCTCCTCGTCCTCCGAGCGCTGGAAGCCCAGCGCCGCCCTCGCGGCCCCCATCGCCTCCGAGCCCAGGTTGGACGTCATGATGATGACCGCGTTCTTGAAGTCCACCGTGCGCCCGCGTGAGTCCGTGAGCCGGCCGTCATCCAGGATTTGCAACAGCAGGTTGAACACGTCCGGGTGGGCCTTCTCCACCTCGTCGAACAGCAGCACCGAGTAGGGCCTGCGCCGCACGGCCTCCGTCAGTCGCCCGGCCTCCTCGTAGCCCACGTAACCGGGCGGCGCGCCGATGAGACGGCTCACGGTGTGGCGCTCCTGGAACTCGGACATGTCCAGGCGGATCATCGCGGCCTCGTCGTTGAACAGGTAGTCGGCCAGCGCGCGCGCCGTCTCCGTCTTCCCCACGCCCGTGGGCCCCAGGAACAGGAACGAGCCGATGGGCCGGTTCGGGTCCTTCAGCCCCGCGCGCGCACGGCGCACGGCTTCAGCGATGGCCCGGAGCGCGTCCTCCTGCCCCACCACGCGCTGCTTCAGCGCGTCTTCCATCTCCAAGAGTCGCTGGCTCTCCTCCTGCTGCAGCTTGCGCGCGGGGATGCCCGTCCACTCACTCACCACCGTGGCGATGTCCTCGGGCGTCACGGAGGGCTCGGTGACACCGCGTTTCAATTGCCACTGGGTCCGCAGCCCCTCCAGCTCGGTGCGCAGGGTCTCGATTTCACCCTTGAGCCGGCTGGCCTCCTCGTAGCGCTCCCCCGCCACCGCGGCGCTCTTGTCCTTCTCCTTCTGCTCCAGCATCGCCTCCACCTCGCCCAGGCGGTCCGGCGCGGTGCGCGCGCCCAGGCGCACCATGGCGGAGGCCTCGTCGAGCAGGTCGATGGCCTTGTCCGGCAGGAAGCGGTCATTGACGTACTTGTCCGACAGCTCGACGGACGCCGTCAGCGACGTGTCGAGGATCTTCACCCGGTGGTGCGCCTCGTACGCGTCGCGCAGCCCGCGCAGGATTTCGATGGCCTGCTCCGGTGTGGGCTCGGCCACCATGACCGGCTGGAAACGGCGCTCCAGCGCGGCGTCCTTCTCGATGTTCTTGCGGTACTCGTCCAGCGTCGTGGCGCCCAGGCACTGGAGCTCGCCCCGCGCCAGGGCCGGCTTGAGCAGGTTGGACGCGTCCATCGCGCCCTCCGCTCCGCCCGCGCCCACCACCGTGTGCACCTCGTCGATGAAGAGGATGATCTGCCCCTTGAGGGCGCGAATCTCATCCATCAGTCCCTTGAAGCGCTCCTCGAACTCGCCCCGGAACTTCGTGCCTCCCAGCACGCTGCCCAGGTCCAGCGACAGCACGCGCTTGTCCTTGAGCACCTCCGGCACATCTCCCGAGATGATTCGCTGCGCGAGCCCCTCCGCGATGGCCGTCTTGCCCACACCCGGCTCGCCGATGAGCACCGGGTTGTTCTTCGTCTTGCGGCTCAAGATGCGGATGACGCGGCTGATCTCCTTCTCGCGCCCGATGACCGGGTCCAGCTCGCCGGCTCGCGCGAGCGCGGACACATCCCGCGTGAAGCGCGTGAGGTTCGGAGGCAGGCCTCCGCCCCCCTGACGGGCTGCGCCTCCGGGCGCGGGCGTGGTCGGGCCCCCTATCGAGGCCATCAGGCGCTTGCGCAGCTCGTTGACGTCGACGCCCGAGAGGAACTGCGCGGCGAAGCTCTCCGCCTCCATCAGGATGCCCAGCAACAGGTGCTCGGGACCGATGAAGCTGTGCCCCATCTGCAGGGCCTGGAGCCGCGCGATCTGGAGCACGCGCTTGACGCCGGAGGACAGCGCGACGACGGCCGCCTTGCGCGGCTCGCGGCGCGGCATCACCGCGTCCAGTCGCGTCTCGAACTCGTCCACGGGCGCGCCCAGGTGCTTGAGTGCCTCGCGCAGCTCCGGCACCGAGTGCAACAACGACAACAGCAGATGCTCGATGCGCATCCGCTCATAGCCCGAGTCGAGCGTCATCCGCGCCGCGCGCTCCAACACCTGCTGCGCCATCTCCGACAGCTGCGTGAGCAGGTTCTCCCGGCTCCGCGGGCGCGGGCCCATCAACTGCTCGACGAGGCTCTCCAGGCTGCCGAAGCCGTTCGCTCCGCTCAGCCCCACGCCCATCGCGCTCGCGCAGTGGTTGCAGAGCTGGAGGGTCGTCTCCTGTCCCTCCATCCGCTTCTTGAGCTGGACCGCGGCCGGGCGCGTTCCACAGTTCTGACACAGCATGGTCGACGACCTCCGCGCTCCACTCCCTCGGGCAAGCTAGGGACGGAGGCGGGCGTGGGGCTCGGCCACGAGCAGGCGTGCTGACGAGGCGCCCTCCTGCTCCTCGGAGGGTGGACACGCATGAGCGCGTCACCTCACCCCCGGGGACATTGCCCCCGCGTGAGGCCGGCCGCACATCTTCCTTTCGGGTCAGCCCCAGGGGAACATCGGTCCGAGCGCCCCGGAGAGCCATGTCGCCTCGCCTGACCCTCCCAGCCCGTTCCGCACGCCTCGCCCTCCTGGGCGCCACGGTGCTGTGTGCGTGTACTTCGGGACGGGTCGCGTCGCGGGATGAGGGCGCCGAGCGCATCGCGGCCATCATCGGGACACCGGAGCGCGAGGAGCCCATCCCCGAGGGCATCGTCTTCGTGCCGGACACGACGCCGCTGCCCGAGGAGGACTCGCTCGCCCTGAGCGACGCCCCCGAGCCGCCCCGTCTCCCGGAGCGGGTGGACCGTGGATGGCCCTGGGCGCCCTACTCCACCGGACCGCTGCTCGGCATGTGCTCGCGGCCACCGCACCGGGCCATCCTCCCGGCCCCCGTGCCTCCGGCGTGCCTGCTGGCGCCAGGCTCCATCCGCTTCCACCTCACGCCGAGGCCCGGTGGCAGCATCCCGGGCCTGCTGCCCTGACCGGCTCCGTCAGGCCTGCGCAATCGACTTGGGCGGCAGCTTGAGCACCTGGCCCACCTTGATCTTGTCCGGGTCCTTGAGCTGGTCCTTGTTGGCCTCGAAAATCTTGGGGTACAGCTTCACGTCCCCGTAGATGTCCTTGGCCAGCTTCCCCAGCGTGTCGCCGGACTTCACCGTGTAGAGGCCGTACGGCTCCGCGTTCGTCACGGTGAGGTTGACCATGATTTCCTGCTGCCAGTTCGCGTGCTTCGCCTTGATCTGATCCCAGATGCGGTCGCGGTCCCACGCGTGGTCCACCGAGCCCTTGAGGATGAGCTTCCCGTTCTCCTCTCGGGACTCGACCTTCGCGCCAACCGTCTTCGCCACCTCGAGCACGTCCTGATAGTCGTTCTGCAGGGCCATGGGCGCTCCTCCTGTCGGGTCCGGTCGCACGATGTCCACGCAGCGGCCAGCGTGCGAGGCGGCGCACTGTAGGCACGCCCGCCTCGACTCCTGTCTCGCCCTCCAGGCCCTCGTGTTCGCCGCGTAACGGACACAGTCACGAGTGACTGCCTCGTCGCTCGACGACGGGCCTTGCGAGCCATCGCCGCCCGTCAAGTGGACGAGCACGAGTGACGTTCCATCGGCTTGGCGCTTCGTGGTACCGGAATGGACCGAGCCACGGCCCTCCTTCACCAGTGCTTCTCGCGCGGGAAGGAAGACAGGTCGCCTGCTTCACGAGGGAACGGTCGGCGCGGGGAGCCAGAATAGCGCTCGCCCTCCCGGACGTTCATTGGCTCGCTCACCCCCCCAGAGGAGTCAACCCCCCATGTCCACGCTGCGCAGCCTGTGCCTCATCGGAGCTTTCTCCGTGGGAGGCCTCGCCTGTACCGGAAACACGGAGTCCACCTCCCCCTCGGGCGCCATCCCCAACCCCACCCGCCCCACCCTCCCGTCCACCGGCAATCCCCAGCAGCCCGAGCCGGACCCCACGCCCCCCGTCACGGAGATTCCAACACCGTCTCCAACGACGCCCACCACTCCGGACACGCCCTCACCCGAGGCGCCCACCGAGCCCCAGTACTCCCGCGAGTGGTTCGTGAGTCCGTCCGGCAACGACTCCGCGGCCGGCAACGAGTCGAGGCCGCTGCGCACCATCTCCAAGGCCATCACCCTGGCGGGTCCAGGCGAGATCATCCGCGTCCAGGCGGGCACCTATGCGGAGAAGCTGGTGTTCGACTCCAGCGTGCGCGCGGGCACCGCGAGCGCGCCCATCACCCTGCGTGGCGAGGGCAAGGCGAAGATCGTCCCCACCTCGGGCGGGTGGTACATGGCGCTCGTGCAGCGGCCGAACTGGCGCATCGAGGGCTTCGAGTTCGACGTGCGCGGCCAGCGCCAGGTCGCGGTGACGTTCGCCGGTGACACGCAGGGCAGCGTGCTGGCGAACAACGACCTGCACCACGGCTCCTTCGGCAGCGGCATCAGCACCGACGCCGGCGCGCGGGGCGTCACCATCGAGAACAACCACATCCACCACTTCGCCCAGGGGAGCACCGACTCCCACGGCGTCGTCATCGCCCCCACGTCGAAGAACATCACCGTGCGCGGCAACGACATCCACGACAACTCGGGTGACTCCGTGCAGTGCCTGGGGCCCGAGGGCTTCAGCAACGACGCGCCCGCCGCCGGGGTCCTCATCGAGGGCAACGACATGTATGACAACCGCGAGAACGCGGTGGACATCAAGACGTGCCACGACGTCACGGTGCGCGGCAACCGGATGCACGGCTTCACCAAGTCCGCGACGTCGCGGGGCGAGGCGATCGTGGTGCACTACTCCGCGAAGAACATCATCATCGAGGACAACGACATCTCGCAGGCCTCGCTGGGCGTCGCCATCGGCGGCAACCGCTTGAATGCCCCGCCCACCAACGTGTCCATCCGGCGCAACCGCATCTTCAACCTGAAGACGCCCGAGGGCTCCGCCATCCGCATCGAGAACGGCGTGGACGTGCGCGTGCTGCACAACACCGTGACGGGGACGAACGGGTTCGCGCTGGTGCTCGGCCACGGCACGGGGGGCGACTCCACCAACGTCGCTGTGCGCAACAACATCTTCGACACGAAGAACGCGGTGCACCTGGGCCACAGCGCGCCGGGCTTGAAGATGGAGTCCAACCTCTACCGGCCGGGCGCCAACTTCACGACGGGCAACTTCTTCGTCCCCGAGCTGTCGTGGGTGGGGACGTTGTTCGCCGCGTGGAAGCAGCAGGAGGGCCAGGACGTCACCTCCATCGAAGCGCTCAACGCGCTGGTCGACACGGACTCGCTCGAGCCCGGGCCGGGCGCGGTGGACAAGGGCATGGACCTGGGCCTGCCCTACTGCGGCGCCGCGCCGGACGTGGGCGCCATCGAGTCCGACTGTCCCACCGGCCTGCAGACGGCGACGGCGGAGTTCACCGAGTAGCACGCGGGTGATGACCTCCCACGCGGGCTGTCGCGTGGGAGGTTGCTTCGCGCGGTGAGTCGCGAATTCGAGGCTCGCGGCATCCGCCCGCTCAGCGACGCTGCGACGTCCCGGTGGGCTGTCAGGAGAGGACCCACGCCCGCCGCAGCGCCACCACGGAAGGCTTGCGCCCGTTGGCCGCGCCGCGAACCGCCGCGCCCTGCACAGCCTGTGACGCCCAGCCTCATGCACCCAATGCTGGCGAGCAGGTCGAGCAGAGCGCCCCGCTACGCGCCAAGCGGCGGCGGCACAGCCTCATGCATCCAACGTGCGAGAGCCGTGTCGCCGTCGGTCCTCGCCTCTACGCGCCGAGCAGCTCGCGGTGCAGCCGCGCCGTGAGCGGCTTCAGGTGCGGCTTGTCCACGAGGAGCGTGAGCTGGAGCGGAGACGTGTGCGCGGCATGCACCTTCGCGCCCAGCTCCTCCGCCGCCGCCAGCGACTGACGCAAGGGCGCCCAGTCCGCGTTGAGGCCCACGCCCACGCACGTGACGGTACCCAGCTCCTCGCGCCACGTCACCGACGCGCCGAAGCGCGTGGCCAGCTCCTTGCGCAGCGCCTCCGGCCCGTGGATGTCCGCCAGCGGCACCAGCAGGTACGCGTGCCCGGCGCCCCCAGTCAGCCCGTCGTACCCGAGCGAGCGGCCTCGCACGCCCCGGGCGTCCAGGAACTCCAGGAGCTCCGCCAGCGGTACCTCGGCGCCCGCCGCGAGCACCGCCAGCTCCGCGTCCGCGGTGACGCCCTTGATGCGACTGTCCGACGGCGCGGTCAGCTCACGCACCATCGTGCCGCTGCCCTCCGCGTGCGCCGTGCGCGCGAGGATGGCGATGCCGCGCGACTTCGCCCACTCCACCGCCTGCGCGTTGAGCACCTTCGCGCCCGCGCTCGCCAGCTCCTGCATCTCGTCGTAGCTCAGCGACTCCAGCTTGCGCGCGTCCGGCACCACGCGCGGGTCCGCGCTGAAGATGCCGTCCACGTCCGAGTAGATCTCACACGCCTCCGCCTCCAGCGCCGCGGCCAGCGCCACCGCCGTCGTGTCCGAGCCGCCACGCCCCAGCGTGGTGACCTCCTTCTTGTAGGACACGCCCTGGTAGCCGGCGACGATGACCACCTTGCCCCGCGCCAGCTCGTCGTGGATGCGGTAGGGCCGCACCTCCACGATTCGCGCCTGCGCGTGCGCGTCCGTCGTGATGATGCCGCTCTGGCTGCCCGTGAAGCTGATGGCCGGCACCTCCATCTCCTGGAGCGCCATGGACAGCAGCGCCATGGAGATGCGCTCGCCGCACGTCAGCAGCATGTCCAGCTCCCGCCGCGCGGGGTCCGGGGACACCTGCTTGGCCAGCGCCAGCAGTTCGTCCGTGGTGTCGCCCATGGCGCTCACCACCACCACCACCTGGTACCCGGCGTCGCGCTTGTCCTTCACCCGGCGCGCCACCTTGCGAATCTTCTCCACGTCGGCCACCGACGAGCCGCCGTACTTCTGGACCACGATAGGCATGAGCGTCTCACTACCCTTCTTGGGCGTGTCCGGGGAACCACACCGGAGTGGAGTCTTGCAGGAGCCCGGCCAGCGAAGGGAAGCACCCAGGCCACTCGCCGGGCGTCGCCTTGACACCCCGAAGACCCCTCCTATAGTCGGCGGCGGTTCTGCCCGGGCCGTCCGAGACACACCTCCACGGCCGGCGGCCCAGGTCGAGCACGTCTTCCTGGAGCCTCCCCATGGCGATGATCGAGGTGCAGCACCTCACCAAGCGGTATCGCGACCGCGTGGCCATCGACGACCTCACCTTCAGCGTCGAAGAGGGCGAAATCCTCGGCTTCCTCGGGCCCAACGGCGCGGGCAAGTCCACCACGATGAAGATCCTCACCGGCTTCCTCCCCGCGTCGGAGGGAGTGGCCCGGGTGGGTGGCTTCGACGTCCACCGGCATCCGCTCGAGGTGAAGCGCCGCATCGGCTACCTGCCGGAGACGCCGCCGCTCTACCCGGAGATGACCGTGGAGAGCTACCTGCGCTTCGTCGCCTCGCTCAAGCGCCTGCCCTCGCGTGAGCAGAAGACCGAGGTGGAGCGTGTGGCCGCCCTCACCGGCGTCACCCACGTACTGGGCCGCGTCCTCGCGAACCTGTCCAAGGGCTACAAGCAGCGCACCGGCATCGCCCAGGCGCTGCTCGGCTCGCCGCCGGTGCTCATCCTCGACGAGCCGACCGAAGGGCTCGACCCCGCCCAGCGCGCCGAGGTGCGCGCGCTCATCAAGAGCCTCGCGGGCAAGCACACCGTCATCCTCTCCACGCACATCCTCCCGGAGGTGACGATGACGTGCGAGAAGGTCCTCATCCTCAACCAGGGGCGCATCGCCGCCTACGACGACCTCCGCAAGCTGGCCGGAACCCAGGGCACCGCCGAGAGCGCGTCGCTGGAAGAAGTCTTCATCAAGCTGACCGCCGCCTGAGCGCGCGCCTTTCGTCCCCCTTCCAAGGAAACCCGTCGGCCCATGCGCATCGCCCTGGCCATCGCTCGCAAGGAGCTGTCCCTCTACTTCACCACCCCGTGGGCCTATGGCGTCTTCACGGCGATGGTGGCGCTCTCGTCGTTCTTCTTCGTGGGCCTGCTGGAGCGATTCCAGCAGGTGCAGGAGATGGCGCGGCGCACGAACTGGTCCCAGCTGCCCGAGGACTTCACCGCGTACCGCAACCTCACCGACGGCGTCGTCGTCCAGCTGTGGGGCATCGTCATCATCATCACCCTGTTCGTCGCCCCCTTCCTCTCCATGCGCCTGTTCGCGGAGGAGAAGCGCAACAAGACCCTCGAGCTGCTGATGACCGCGCCGGTGCGCCCCATCGAAATCGTGCTGGGCAAGTACCTGGGCGGAGTCGGCATCATCTGCGCCACGCTGGGCCTCACGCTCGTCTTCCCGGTGGTGCTCTCCGCGTTCGGCAAGGCGGACTCCGGCACCGCGCTGGAGTGGTCCACGGTGATGCTGGGCTACGGCGGCATCCTCCTGTGGGGCGCGACGTGCATGGCGGTGGGCATGTTCATCTCCGCGCTGACGGAGAGCCAGATGCTCGCGGCCTTCCTCACCTTCGCGGTGCTGCTGCCGTGGATGCTGCTGTCCGGCGTGGCGCAGGGGGCCGAGGAGCCGGCGCGCTCGGTGCTGATGCACCTGTCCTTCGACGCGCAGCTGCAGAACCTGCTCAAGGGCATCCTGGACGTGAAGAGCTTCGTCTTCTTCGCCTCCGTCATCGTCTTCTCGCTGGTGCTCACGCACCGCACCGTGGAAGCGCGACGCTGGGTCTCGTGACGTGGCCCGCCCTCACGTGAAAGGCACCCCCCGGACATGAACGCGACCCTCATCGGCAGGTACCTGGGCGCCTTCGGGCTGCTGCTCCTCGTCTCCAGCCCCTTCACCCTCTTCATCACCTCCGGCAGCCTCATCGCCTCGGGGGTGAAGGCGGGCGTGGGCCTGGCGCTCGTCGGCGTGTACCTGGCCACGAACCTGAAGCAGTTCGGCCAGCTCGCCACGCGCAAGTCGAGCACCTTCTTCATCACCTCCGTCCTCACCGTGCTCGGCGTCCTGGGCGCGCTGGTGGGCATCAACTACGTGGCCCATCAGCAGGCGCCGCAGTGGGACTTGACGAAGGAGCGCATCCACACGCTGGCGCCGCAGACCATCGCCACCCTGGGCACGATGCCGGAGAAGGTGAAGGCCATCGGCTTCCTGCCCCCGACGCACGAGTCCTACGCGCTGCTGGAGACGCTCTTCCAGCGCTACCACGCGGAGGCGCCGGCGAAGTTCGAGTACGAGTTCAGGGACCCGCGCCGCTCTCCCGAGATGGCCTCGAAGTACCAGCTCAAGGAAGGTCAGGCGAGCGTGGTGCTGGCACGCGGCGAGTCGCACACGACGCTCGCCGCTGTGTCCGAGCAGGACCTCACCAACGCGCTCATCAAGCTGGGCGCGGTGGGCACCCAGCGCGTCTACTTCATCACCGGGCACGGCGAGTGGCCTCTCGACAAGGATGAAGCCGCGCCCTCGGACCCGGGCGGCTCGCTGTCGGAGCTGCGCCGGCAGCTGCTCCAGGAAGGCTACGCCGCGGAGGCCATGTACCTGGTGGGCACCACGGACATCCCCCGCGATGCCTCGCTCGTCGTCATCGCGGGAGCCCGCGTGCCGTACACGCAGCCGGAGGTGGCCGTGCTGCGCAAGTACCTCGCGAGCGGTGGACGGCTCGTCTACTTCACCGACGCGGGGCTCGTGGATGGACTGGGCGAGCTGCTCGCCGAGCACGGCATCCTGGTGGACGAGGGAATCGCCGCGGATGCGCAGTTCAACAGCGGCAACCCGTACGTCGTGCAGTCCCCCTTCTACAGCACCCACGCCATCGTCGCGCCGCTCAAGCAGCGGGGCCTGAACGTGGAGCTGCCCACGCCGCGCAGCCTCACCGTGCTGCGCGAGGGCATGGCCGAGGGCGTGCGCGTGGAGCCGCTGGTGCACACCTCACAGCACGGCTGGGTGGAGACGAAGCCCGACGAGAACGCGGTGCCGTCGGATGGAGAGAAGACGGGCCAGCTCACGCTCGCGGCCGCCATCGTCCGCGACACGAAGGACGCCGCCGACAAGCGCTTCGACGAGGCGCGGCTCGTGGTGGTGGGCGACTCGGAGCTGCTGTTGGACCCGAACTGGGGCCACGAGCCCAACCGCAACCTGGTGATGAACACGCTGGGCTGGGCCTCCAACCAGGTGACCAAGGTGACGATGCGACCTCCGGACCGCGAGGTGTCGACGCTGGAGCTGGATACGGACGCGATGGACCACATCCGCTTCATCTCCACCGACCTGATTCCCCTCTCCATGATGGGCCTGGGACTGGCCATCTGGCTGACGCGGCGGAACAAGTGAGCGCCTCGCGCGGAGGGTTCGTCGCGCTGCTCGTCCTCGGCACCGGAGCGCTGCCCGCGTGCAAGGAGTCCGGGCCGCGCGAGCCACGTGAGCAAGCCGTGGCGGAGCAGCTCTTCGCGCCTCCGACAGGGACGACGACGGGCAAGGACGCGGCGCCCGTGTTCACCCGCATCACCGTTCGCGCGCAAGGTGACACCACCGAGCTGGAGCGTGGGCCGGACGGTTCGTGGCGAATCGTCGCGCCCGTGCAGGCCCGCGCGGAGCCGGCGGCCGTGGAGGCCCTGCTCGAGACCCTGGAGCGCTCGAAGTCGAGCACCCTGGTGGCCGAGGCCCCCACCGACGCGGACCTGAAGAAGTACGGGCTCGACTCGCCCGTGTTCACCGTGACGGCGCAGGCCCAGGTGTCGGGCTCGCCGCACGCGGTGACGCTGCATGGCGGCGTCGAGAACACGTTCGATGGCTCCGTGTACGTGCGCCGC
Source organism: Myxococcus sp. MH1 (assembly GCF_059738865.1). Taxonomy (NCBI): domain Bacteria; kingdom Pseudomonadati; phylum Myxococcota; class Myxococcia; order Myxococcales; family Myxococcaceae; genus Myxococcus; species Myxococcus sp. MH1. The sequence continues at coordinate 7,389,455 of NZ_AP026947.1, forward strand.
GAAGGAGACCCCAAGGTGTACGCGGCGCAGGGCTCCGTGCGCTGGAGCCTGGACAAGGACACCTTCGCGCTGCGCTCGAAGGAGCTGCTCGGCGAGCTGGAGGTCACCGCGCTTGCGGGCATCGAGGTCCGCGCTCGGACGCACACCTACGTGCTGGAGCATGAGAAGGGCACCTCGCGCTGGCGGCTGACGAAGCCCGTCTCCGAGCGCGCGGACGAGGCCCGGGTGTCCGCGCTGCTCAAGGCGCTGAAGGAGCACCGCGCGCTCTCCTTCCCCAAGGACACACCGGAGACTCGCAAGAAGCTCGGCCTGGAGGCGCCACAGGTCGACGCTCGCTTCACGCGGACCTCGGGCGACACGGTGCGCATCCGGATGGCGCAGGTGATGGAGGACGGAGCGCCTCGCTTCCATGCGCTGCGTGAGCAGGGCTTCGTCGCGACGCTGGCCGAGGTACCCGAGGGCGCGCTCGACGTGCTGGACGTGGACGTGCTCGAGCTGAAGGACAAGCACGTGCTGAGCTTCCGCCGCGAGGACGTGCGGCGCGTGGTGTTCCATCCAGGCGGCGGCGCGCCCGCCATCACCCTGGTCAACGCGGCCGAGGGCGACGGTGGCACCGAGTCCTGGCAGGTGGAGTCGCCCGTGAAGGGCAAGGCGCAACACTTCCGCGTCGTGTCGCTGCTGCGCGCGCTGGGCGCCATCAAGGCCACGAGCTTCGGTGAGGCGAAGCCCCGGAGCTGGGCGAAGTACGGCATCGACGACGCCTCGCGCGGAGCGGTGCTGCTGGGCGCCCAGGGCCAGGAGCTGGCGCGACTGTGGCTGGGCACCGAAGTCCCGGAGTCCTCCGAGCTGCGCTACGCCCGAGGCTCCGGCCCCGAGGTGATGGAGGTCTCCGTCGAGGGCCTCGCCCTGCCCCAGCGAGCCGAGGACCTGATGGACGCCGCGCCCGCAGCGGAGCCCGCCAACGCACGCGGCCCGTGAGGGCACACACGGCCGCATCGTGACAATCCACTACGTCGGAAAGGTGACGCGACGCGCCGCCGGATTTGACGCGCGCCTCGTGCACATTCGCGTGGGCCTTCCCTGGGGAGATGGTGCGGGCCGCTGACATTCTCTGGCAATTCTTTGTGCTTTCCTCCTCCTCCGCCCCTCCCTACCTTTTGGTCACACTCGTAGATGATGTTCGGAGGCAGTGTCATGGCGACCACGGCGGAAAACCCGATTGGGCTGAATGGCTTTGAGTTCGTGGAGTTCACGAGCCCCGCGCCCGAGGCGATGGTGGCGCTGGTGGAGAAGCTGGGCTTCACGGCCTACGCCAGGCACCCGACCAAGGCGCTGGTCCGCTACAAGCAGGGCGACATCAACCTGCTCATCAACCAGGAGCCCACGGGTCAGGCCGCCGAGTTCCGCGCCGCGCACGGCCCGTCCGCCAACGCCATGGCGTTCCGCGTGGCCAACGCCCGCGCCGCGTACGAGCTGGCGCTGGAGCGTGGCGCCGTCGCCGCGGACCCCGCCACCAGCTCCCTGGGCGAGGGCTTCTATGTGCTCCAGGGCATCGGTGGCAGCCTGCTGTATCTCATCGACCGTCACGGGGCGGCCGGCACCCTCTACGACTCCTGGGTGCAGATTCCCGGCGCCGCCGAGTCCGAGGCGAAGAACAGCGTGGGCCTGGAGTCGCTGGACCACCTGACGCACAACGTGCGCCGGGGCCAGATGCGCACCTGGTCGACCTTCTACAACCGCATCTTCGGCTTCACCGAGCAGAAGTACTTCGACATCAAGGGCCAGGCCACGGGCCTGTTCAGCCAGGCGATGATCGCCCCGGACCGCGCCATCCGGATTCCGCTCAACGAGAGCCAGGACGAGAAGTCGCAGATCGAGGAGTTCCTGCGCGAGTACAACGGCGAGGGCATCCAGCACCTGGCCCTGTCCACCCAGGACATCTACGGCACCGTCGAGCGGCTGCGCGCGCGCGGCGTGGACCTGCAGGACACGCTGGAGGCCTACTACGACCTGGTCGACAAGCGCGTGCCCAACCACGGTGAGGACCTGGAGCGGATGCGCAAGAACCGCATCCTCATCGACGGCAACGAGCAGGAGGGCCTGCTGCTGCAGATCTTCACCAACAACCTCTTCGGCCCCATCTTCTTCGAGATCATCCAGCGCAAGGGCAACGAGGGCTTCGGCAACGGCAACTTCCAGGCCCTGTTCGAGTCCATCGAGTTGGACCAGATCCGCCGCGGCGTCATCAAGGTGGAGAAGTCCCGGAAGTAGCTCCCGGCCCGACTCCGGAGGAACTTCACGGTGACCCTCGAGAATCGAACCGCGGTACCTCCGAAGAGCGGGCTCCGAAAGGCGCCCGGCGACTACCTCTCCGGATTCGGCAACGAAGTGGCGACGGAGGCCGTCTCCGGCGCGCTGCCCGTGGGGCGCAACTCTCCGCAGAAGGTCCCCTTCGGACTGTACGCGGAGCAGCTGTCCGGCACGGCCTTCACGGTGGCGCGCCGGGAGAACAAGCGCTCCTGGCTGTACCGCCTGCGTCCGAGCGCCAACCATCCCGCGTATCAACCCCACCCCCAGGGGCTGGTGCGCGGCGGTCCCTTCGACGAGGTGCCGCCCTCGCCCAACCGCATGCGCTGGAGCCCCCAGCCCATGCCCACGGAGCCCACGGACTTCGTCGAGGGTCTCATCACCTACGCCGGCAACGGCGACACGGCCACGAGCTGCGGCATCTCCATCCACCTGTACCGCGCCAACCGGTCCATGACCGACAAGGTGTTCTACAGCGCGGACGGAGAGCTGCTCCTCGTCCCGCAGGCGGGGCGGCTGACGCTGGTGACGGAGCTGGGCGTGCTGGAGCTGCGCCCGGGTGAAGTCGCCGTCGTGCCGCGCGGCGTGCGCTTCCGCGCGGAGCTGCCGGACGGCCCCGTCGCCGGCTACATCTGCGAGAACCACGGCGCGCTCTTCCGGCTGCCGGACCTGGGCCCCATCGGCTCGAATGGACTGGCCAACGCGCGCGACTTCCTCACGCCGGTGGCCGCCTTCGAGGACGTGGACCGTCCGACGCTGGTGGTGCAGAAGTACCAGGGCCGGCTGTGGGCGTCGCGGTTCGACCACTCACCGCTCGACGTGGTGGCGTGGCACGGCAACCTGGCGCCGTACAAGTACGACCTGGCGCGCTTCAACACCATCGGCACGGTGAGCTACGACCACCCGGACCCGTCCATCTTCACGGTGCTGACGTCGCCCAGCGAGTCGCCCGGCACGGCCAACTGCGACTTCGTCATCTTCCCGCCGCGGTGGATGGTGGCCGACGACACGTTCCGGCCGCCCTGGTTCCACCGCAACGTGATGAGCGAGTTCATGGGGCTGGTGCAGGGCGTATACGACGCCAAGGCCGGCGGCTTCGCTCCGGGCGGCGCGTCGCTGCACAACTGCATGAGCGGGCACGGTCCGGACCGCGCCAGCTACGAGCAGGCCATCAAGGCGGAGCTCAAGCCGCACAAGATTCAAGACACGATGGCGTTCATGTTCGAGTCGCGCTGGGTCATCCGCCCCACGCGCTTCGCCATGGAGACGTCGTCCATGCAGCTCGACTACGACGACTGCTGGGCGGGCTTCGAGAAGGCCCGTCTGCCTTGAGCCTTCCGACCCGGCAGCGCGTCTGGACGACGCCTCCTGATGTCACGCTGTGCCCGGTGGACTCCCTCTCGGACCCGGGCGCGCGCAACTTCGTCCTCCAGATAGAGGAGGCCTTCTTCCACGGCTTCCTCGTGCGCCACAACGGCCAGGTCCACGGCTTCGTGGACCGGTGTCCTCACGCGGGCCTGCCGCTGGCGCGCGTGCTGGACCAGTACCTGACGCCGGACAAGCAGCACCTGGTCTGCGGCTGGCACGGCGCGCTCTTCCGCCCCGACGACGGCAGGTGCGTGGGAGGCCCGTGCAACGGCGCCTCCCTGACGCCCTGGCCCGTGAAGGTGGAGGACGGCATGGTCGTCACCACCTGAGCGGCGGCGCTACACCTCCAGCAGCACGTAGCGCTGGTCCGGCGTGTGCTTCGTGAGCAGGGGCATGGCGACGTTGAAGACGGGGATGCCGCTCTTGGTCTTCCCCTGCAGCGAGCCGTGGTGCGCGTGTCCGTGGAAGACCGCCTCCGCGCCGTAGTGGTCGATGGGCATCGCCAGACGGCTGGTGCCCAGGAAGGGGCGGATCTCGATGTTCTCCCCCTCCAGCGTCTCCGGAATCGGGGCGTAGTGCATGATGATGACCTTGCGTGGCGTGTCCAGGTGGCTCAGCGCCGCCTCCAGCTTGAGCGACTCCGTCACCGCCTCCTGCACGAAGGCCTTGGTCTGCCCCTCACCGAAGGCCTGCAGCGTCGCGTTGCCGTAGCCGCCGCCGAAGCCCTTCACCCCGGCCACGCCGAGCACCTTCTCGAAGATGTAGTGGTCCCCGTCGAGGATGTGCACACCGGCCTTGGCCAGCTCCGCGCAGATGTCCTTCACGTGGCCCTGCTCGTAGTCGTGGTTGCCGAGCACCGCCGCGCACGGCACGCGCAGCGCCGAGAGGTCCTCGGCGAGCACCTTGCCCTCCTCCACCATGCCGCGGTCCGTGAGGTCCCCGCACAGCACCAGCAGGTCCGCCGTCGCGTTCACCTGCTTGACGAGGTGCCGGAACCGGCCGTGCTGGTCCTCACGACAGTGAAGGTCACCGACCGCCGCCAATCGAACCTTCGAGCTCGGATCCCTCGCCACGCTCGCCCCCCAGTCGTCGTTCGCTCTCGTCCCAGGCCCGCCCGTCCCCGAACCCCCAGTGGTGGATGTCCACGTGGTAGTTCACCTTGGAGACGAGGTTGCCCCGACACAGCTTCTGCTCCCAGCCGCCGTCGCGCATGCTGTCCAGCGTGCGCCGCATCAGCTCCGCCATCACCCAGTCGGGGATGAGGTCCCGCTCGGAGGGATAGGCGAAGCGGAACATCATGAGGTGGCTGAGCAGCACCTCCCAGTACCGGTCGAAGCGGCGCATCAGCCGCTCCCAGTCCATCTGCTTGCCCGCCTTGAGGATGAGGTGGTTGACGTCCGCGCCGTCGAAGCGCTCGCGCTCGGCGACGAACGCCTTGGACCAGATCATCTCCTCGGCGGGCGCGACCAGGCACTCGTGTCCGAAGATGGTGGAGGTCCGCGCGTGCTCGAACCACCCGTCGTCCACCACCGCCACACCGTTGCCGGACGAGAAGATGAAGTCGACGAAGTACTCCCCCTTGAAGGCCTTGTAGAGCCACACCTCGTCGGTGCGCTCGGTGCGCCAGCCGTCCTTCCCCAGGACCTCCAGCGCACGCGCCGCGTCCGCCTTGCGGGGGAACAGGTCCAGGTCCTTCGTGTCACGATAGATGCCGGTGTAGGTGGCGTATGCATACGCGCCGCCCACCACGAAGGGCACCCCCGCCTCACGCAGCAGCCCCACGGCCCGCGCTCGCGCGTTGAGCTCGTCCGAGGTGCGCTCGCGCTCGGCCAACGCCGCGTCGGTGCCCATCTCGCCAGGATGGTTGGGGTGTCGTTTTTCCATGGGCGAAAGGTAGGGACGCTGCATTTCCATCGTCCGAAAGCCGCCCGAAGTCGCCCGAGGAGCAGCCAGGCGGCCTTCAACCCCCTGGAATCACGGAGGCTTTCAAGGTCAGCCGGACGCCTTTTCTGTTTTCCGACGGGGCTGTGTCCATAGGAGCGAACACGCTGCCGCACGGCCCGCCGGGGGCCATCCGAACAGGAAGGAAGAAGGACCATGCTGCGCAAGAGCCTGCTGTGTGCCGCCCTGATGCTGGTGGGTTGTGACTCCGACAAGAAGCAGGACGTGGAGTCGTTCCGCCAGGGAGTGCCCTCCAAGCAGATGGTGGAGGTGTCGTCGCCGGGACCGACGGGCGACGGGCAGGGCAAGACGTCCGCGTACTACGGCGAAGGTCAGCTGTCGGGGAACTACCTCCTCACCGCCACCGCCGCCGTGAGCATCAACGCCGCCACGCTGAGCGTGCTCGGGCTGGTGGCGGAGATCGTCAAGCACCCGCCCTCCTCCATCGACGGGGACATCGCCGTGTGGGGCCCGCACACCGGCCCCCTGGACCCCCTCACGTGGAAGCTGACCGTCAAGCACACCGGAGGCGACACGTACTCGTGGGTGCTGGATGCCAAGGGCCGGCTGGAGCCGGACTCGGGCTTCAAGACGGTGCTGTCCGGCTCGCACACGGCGGGCGTGGATGGGGATGGCGAGCGGCTGTCGGGCTACGGCTCCGGCCAGTTCCTCATCGACTTCGAGAAGGAGCGCGCGCTGCCCGGCAACGAGGCGGGCGAGCAGCCCCTGGCCACGCTGGAGGTCCGCTACTCGCGCACCGGGCCGAACGCGACGGCGTCGGTGGAGGCGGACTTCGACTACACCAACACGGGCGACCTGGTGACGAGCGCGAAGTATCGCTTCAAGCAGGCCCCGGGCTCCGGCGGTGAGCTGGACTTCGTGTCGCAGCAGGACATCGACGCGGACCCGACGCGCGCGAAGCTGGAGCGGCTGGCCATCAAGAGCCGCTGGGAGCGCGACGGGTCTGGCCGCTCGGACATCAAGCTGTCGGGCGGGGACCTCTTCGGCGAGGCCACCGTCAACGAGTGCTGGGACCCGGGGCACATGAGCACCTACTACGCGGCCAGCTACAACCCGGTCATCGGCTACGGGGCGGTGAGCGCCTGTGGCGGGTTCAGCACCGCGGTCTACTCCTCGTTGTGAGGCGGCTCGCGCTAGTCTGGGGTGCGTGACAGCTCCGCGCCAGCCGGCCCTCCGGGTCATCCAAGGCGGTCCCCTCCCGGACCGGCGTGACTTCCTGCGCGAGCTGTACACGCGGTACGGCGGCAGCGTGATGGGACGCTGCCGCTATCTGTTGAAGGACGCGGCGAAGGCGGAGGACGCGATGCATGACGTCTTCGCGCGCGCCCTGGCCCACGCGGAGGACTTCCGCGCGGACGCCTCGCCGCTGACGTGGTTGATGAAGATCGCCACCCACCACTGCCTCAACCAGCTGCGCTCGGAGCGCGCGGGCTGGAGGCAGTGGTTCGAGCGCGACGCCGCCGCGCGCTCGGAGGGACACGGCGGGGACGGTGAGCTGGAGACGCGGGACCTGGTGCGCCGGCTGCTGTCGAAGGTGGATGAGGAGACGCAGGCGGCGGTGGTCCACTACCACGTGGACGGGATGACCTTGGAAGAGGTGGCCGCGATGCTGGGGCGCTCGGTGCCCACCATCCGCAAGCGGCTGGAGCGCTTCGCCGAGCTGGGCGGAGAGGAGCTGAGGGTTCGATGAGCGCGCACGAGTCGGAGTGGACACTGCGGCGCCTGAGGGCCGGCGAGCTGGCCTCCCCCGAGGCCCATCGCGTCCGGGCCCACGCGGCCGGCTGCGTCACCTGCGGCGCCGTGCTGAAGGGACTCGAGGAGCACCAGGCGCGCTTCGAGGCGGAGCACCCCTTCGAGCGCTTCGAGGCGGGCGTCGAGCGCGCCCTGGAGCGCCAGCAACAACAGCGGGCCCCGCGCCCTCCCCCCCGGCGCTGGGTGCCCGCGACGGTGGCCCTGGCCGCGTCGCTGCTGGTGGTGGTGCTCGCGAAGCCGCTGCTGGAACAAGGCCCGGAGTGGAACCGGCGCAAGGGTGGCGGCGACGCAGCGGAGCTGCGCATCGGCGGCGGCACGGGCCCGCAGCGCGAGGCACGGCCGGACAGGCCCGAGGCGCTGGAGCCCGGCGAGCGGGTGATGCTGGGCTACAAGGCGGGCGCGCACCGGTACATGGCCGCCGTGTCCGTGGATGCCATCGGCGAGGTGACGGCGCTGCATCCGGAGTCCGGCGCCAGCGTGGCGGTGGAGCCCGGCGCGGAGGTGCACTGGCTGGAGGGGAGCTGGGAGTTCACCGGCTCGGGCGTCGAGCGCGTGGTGCTGGTGCTGGGTGACGAGCCCTTCGCGGTGGAGTCGCTGGTGGAGGCGACGCGGCGCGCGTTCGCGGCGGCGGGCGGCGAGGTGGAGCGGATGGCGCCGCTGGACTTGAAGGGCGCGCAGACGCACTGGGTGCTGCTCAAGCCATGAGCCCACCCCTCTTCCCATTCGGGCGGGCCCTGGGCCTGGTGCTCGCGCTCACCGTGGCCTCGGCGGCGCACGCGGACAGCCTGCGCCGCTTCGCGCTGATTGCCGGCAACGACGAGGGCGGCGACGAGACGCGGCCCCTGCGCTTCGCCCGCGACGACGCGCGCAAGATGCACGGGCTGCTGGCGCGGCTGGGCGGCGTGGCTCCCGGCGACGCGAAGCTCCTGCTCAACGAGACGTCGAAGGACTTCCTCGCGGCGCTCACGGACCTGGAGGCGCGCGCGAAGGCCGCCCAGGAGCGGGGCGAGCGCACGGCGCTGCTCGTCTACTACTCCGGCCACGCGAAGGACGGCACGCTGCGGCTGGGCAACACGCGCCTGGGCTTCGATGACTTGAAGCGCCGGCTGTCGAGCGCGCCCGCGGACATCCGCATCGCGATTCTCGACTCGTGCCGCTCCGGCGCGATGACGCGCACCAAGGGCGCGCGGCGGGCCCCGGCCTTCGAGATCGAGTCCGGCGCGTCGCGCGACGCGCGGGGCCTGGTCATCCTCACCTCGAGCGCGGCGGACGAGGACTCGCAGGAGTCGGACGCGCTGGGCGGCAGCTATTTCTCGCACCACCTGGCGAGCGGCCTGTTGGGCGACGCGGACCGCAGCGGTGATGGGCGGGTGACGCTGTTCGAGGCGTACTCGCATGCGTACGCGCGCACGGTGGCGGACACCGCGGCGAGCAGCGGCGGCGCGCAGCACCCCACGTTCAGCTACGACCTGGCGGGCAACGGGGACCTGGTGCTCACGGACCTGCGCGCGGGTGGCGACGGGCTGGTGGTGCCGCGGGTGGCGCCTCCGGGCATGTACTACTTCGTGGACCCGGCCGGGCTGGTGGTGGCGGAGCTGGACAAGACGGACGGCGTGGAGCGCCGCGTGGCCCTGGCGCCCGGCACGTACCGCGTGAAGCGCCGGCTCCCGGACAAGCTGCGCATCGGCGAGGTGCAGGTGTCGCGCGGACAGCCCGTGGTGCTGGAGGAGTCGCGCTTGAGGGACGCGCCCTTCTCCGACGACCCGGTGAAGGGCGTGAGCCTGGACGGTGGCGCGTGGTGGACGCTGGGCCTGTCCGGCGCGGTGCAGTCCTACTTCGACGCGCCCACGCGCCAGTCGCTGTTCCTCTCGGTGGGCCTGCTGGGCGCGGAGGCGCAGCTGCACGACTACTTCCGACGCGACTGGGTGTGGGGCGTGGACGTGGCGCTGGGGCGCAAGCAGGCGCTGTTGGACCTGCCCACGTTGAGTGGCCCCGCGTACCGGTACTCGGTGACGAGCCTGGGCACGACGCTCGCGTCCGAGTGGCCCCAGGGACGCGTGACCCCCTTCGTCGGCGCGCGCATGGCGTACCTCGTGATGCGGCGCGACTTCGAGGAGGCCGCGTATCCGGACCAGAAGTTCGCGATGTTCTCGCCGGGGCTCGTCGCGGGGTTGCGCTGGCAGCCCTTGCGACGCCTGCACGTGACGGGGCGTGCCCGGCTCCACTACCTGCTCTACACCGTGGACGAGCAACGCTCCCTGGGCTTCTGGGAGCTGGGCGCGCTCCTCACCTACCGGCCATGAAGGAGCGTTCGATGCGATACCTGACGCCCATCTGCCTGTGTCTGGCCCTGGCCGCGTGCGGCGGCGACTTCTCCAACGACGACCTGGAGTTCCAGAACGCCATCCCCCGGCGCGAGGACCTGATGGCGAAGGTGCTCGGGCAGGAGCAGGCGAAGACCCGGGCCCTGCGCGTGGCGTCCAAGGTCCACGCCCTGCGACTGGGGAGGCTGGGAGAGGTCTCCGGCATCGTCGGCGACACGTCCGAGACGGGCCGCGACTTCAACGACTCGGTCGGCAACATGCTGCAGGCCATCGAGAACATCCGGACCCAGCCGGCGACCTCCCGCGGCCCCAACCGTCGGGTCTGGGGGCCGTTCCCGGGCAGGAACGACATGAAGTTCGACACGCGCTTCGTGATGACGCGTGAGGGGGGCCGCTTCGACTACCACCTCCAGCTTCGCGACGTCGGCGAGGGTGAGGGCGACTGGTGGAGCTTCCTCTCCGGCCACTTCGAGGCGACCGGCGGCGTGCGCCGGGGGACGGGCGGCCTCATCCTGGACCTGAAGCGCTCGCGCGAGGAGGGGTACCTGGGCGTGGACGTCATCGACCGGCAGGAGATCCACTACCAGACGCAGACGTTCCCCACGCGGGTGGAGCTGGTCTGGACCTTCGCGGACACCACCCGGCCCCTGCCCTCGCGCTACGTGTACCGGGAGGGCGAGGGCGGCGTGGCGGAGATGACCTTCGAGCTGGCCCAGACGGACTTCGTGCTCGGGGGGTTGAAGGAGGACATGGCGCTCACCACGCGCTGGGCGCCGGACGGCCGGGGCCTGGGCGCGGTGGAGATATTGAAGGGCGACATCCCGGGCGCGAAGTACACCGAGTGCTGGGATGCCCAGGGCAAGGTGACGTTCATCGCCCGCTCCTGGGACATCTTCAATCCGACGGAGGGCGTGCGAGCCTCCTGCCCGGACCTGTCGGCGCTGGACCGGTGACCGGCCAACCCTCCGAGCGCAGGAGCGCGGGACGGCCTGGGCCCCGCACGCGGCTGGTATAGAGTCCGCCGCCTATGAGCGAGCAGGGCGGCAAGAGTGGGGAGAAGCGACCGGGGACGTGGGCCAGCCTGGCTCGGGCCATGGCGTCCTGGCGGACGGCCTCCGTCACCCTGCTCTCGTTCTCCTCGGGTCTGCCGCTGGGCCTGGTGTGGATCGCCATCCCGGACTGGCTGCGCAGCATCGGCGTGGACATCCGCGTGGTGGGCCTCATCACGCTGGCGCAGGCGCCCTGGTCCTTCAAGTTCATCTGGTCGCCGCTGATGGACCGCTACGTGCCGCCCTTCTGGGGACGGCGGCGGGGCTGGATGGCGGTGGCGCAGGTGGCGCTGTTCGCCACGACGCTGGCGCTCGCGGGGCTGGGAGAACATCCCGAGGCCGCGTGGGTGGTGGGCGCGCTGGCCATGGCGGTGGCCTTCGCGTCCGCGACGCAGGACATCGCCATCGACGCGTACGCGGTGGAGGTCTTGCGCAAGGAGGAGCAGGGCGTGGCGGTGGGCGCGCGCGTGGCGCTGTACCGCGCGGCCATGTTCATCGCGGGGTCGGCGGCCATCACGCTCGCGGGCCGCGTGTCGTGGAAGTGGGTGGTCATCGGGCTGGCGACGCTGTACCTGCCCATGCTCGTCATCACCCGCTTCGCGCCGGAGCCCGAGGAGCGGCTCACCCCGCCCAAGTCCCTCAAGGACGCCGTCTGGTATCCGTTCGTGGGCTTCCTGTCGCGGCACCGCGCGCTCGAAATCCTCGCCTTCGTCTTCCTCTACAAGCTGGCCGACAACCTCGGCGGCACGCTCTTGCGCCCGTTCCTGGTGGACATGGGCTACAGCGACCTGCACCGCGGCGTGGCGCTCGGGACGATTGGCCTGTTCGGCACCATCCTGGGCACGCTGGTGGGCGGCGCGTGGACGACGGTGCTGGGGCTTGGCCGCGCGCTGTGGGTGTTCGGCGTCATCCAGATTGTCTCCAACATCGGCTACGTGCTCGTGGCCCGCGCGGGCGCGCCCAACGTGTGGCTGATGTACAGCGCCATCGGCTTCGAGCAGGTGACGCAAGGCCTGGGCACGGGCGCCTTCTCCGTGCTGCTGATGCGGCTGACGCAGAAGCGCTTCTCCGCCACGCAGTTCGCGCTGCTCTCCAGCCTGTTCTCCATTCCGCGCGTGGTGGCGGGCCCCATCGCCGGCTTCCTCGTGTACTCCATCGGCTGGGAGCCCTTCTTCTGGTTCACCATGGTGGGCGGCATTCCCGGCCTGCTGCTGCTCGCGCGCTTCGTGCCGCTGGGCGTGAGGGACCCGGACTTCGACGTGCAGAGCCGCCCGACCACGCGCGCCGTGAGCCGGCCGATGATGGTGGGCAGCGCGGCGCTCGCGGCCGTGGTGGGCATGGGCCTGGGACTGGTGACGACGGCGCTGCTCACCGCGGTGCAGAACCTGCGCAAGACGCCCCAGGCGGGCTTCGACTTCGCCACGCCCTTCGGCGCGCTGTTCCAGCCGGCGGGTGTCACCGACTGGGTGACGCTGGCGAGCATCATCGTCTTCGGGTTGACGGTGGGCCTGCTCACCGCCGCCGTGCTCGCCGCGCGCTCCGGGGCCTTCTACCTGCCCGAGCAGGAGGCGCCCCCCTCCCCCTCCGGCGCGCCCAGCCCGTAGCGGGACTTCGGGCGGGTCTCGGTCCACCCGAGGACAGCGGGTCGAGAAGGCCGAGCAAACTGTCGGGCCGCGCGCCTATGGTGCGGCCGACATGGCCCATCCTCTCGCCGGAAAGCTCCCGCCCGAAGACCTCCTCATCGACCCCGAGAAGCTGCGCGCGCGCTACTACGCGGAGAAGCCCGACGTGGGCGTCCCCGAGCAGCGCGTGGCCTTCGGCACCTCGGGACACCGTGGCTCGTCGGCCCGCACCAGCTTCAACGAGGCGCACATCGTCGCGGTGACGCAGGCGCTCTGCGAGTACCGCCAGCAGCAGGGCATCGACGGCCCGCTGTACCTGGGCATGGACACCCACGCGCTCTCCGCCCCCGCGCAACAGACGGCGCTGGAGGTGCTGGCCGCCAACGGCGTGCAGGTGCGCTTCACCGACGGCGCCACGCCCACGCCGGTCATCTCCCACGCCATCCTCACGTTCAACAAGGGGCGCACCACGGGGCTCGCCGACGGCATCGTCATCACCCCGTCCCACAACCCGCCCGAGGACGGCGGCATCAAGTACAACCCGCCCAACGGCGGCCCCGCGGACACGAACGTCACCGCGCTCATCGAGCGCCGCGCCAACGCGCTGCTGGGCGAGGACAACCGCGGCGTCCAGCGCACGCCGTACGAGCGGGCGCGCACGGCGCCCACCGTGAAGCCGCACGACTTCATCACGCCGTACGTCGAGGACCTGGGCTCCGTCGTCGACATGGAGGCCATCCAGGGCGCGAAGCTGAAGATTGGCGCGGACCCGCTCGGCGGCTCCAACGTGGCGTACTGGGAGCCCATCGCCACGCGCTACGGGCTGAATCTGACAGTGGTGAACCCCACCGTGGACCCGACGTTCCGGTTCATGCCGGTGGACCACGACGGCAAGATTCGAATGGACTGCTCGTCGCCGTACGCCATGGCCAACCTGGTGAAGCTCAAGGACCAGTATGACCTGGCCTTCGGCAACGACGCGGACTCGGACCGGCACGGCATCGTCACGCGCTCGCTGGGACTGATGAACCCCAACCACTACCTGGCGGTGGCCATCCACTACCTGTTCCAGAACCGCCCCGGCTGGAAGGCCGGCACCGCGGTGGGCAAGACGCTGGTGTCCAGCGGGCTCATCGACCGGGTGGCGCAAAGCCTCCACCGCCGCGTCGTCGAGGTGCCGGTGGGCTTCAAGTGGTTCGTGGACGGGCTGCTCGCGGGCACGCTGGGCTTCGGCGGCGAGGAGAGCGCGGGCGCGTCCTTCCTGCGCCGCGACGGCACGGTGTGGACCACGGACAAGGACGGCATGCTGCTGGACCTGCTCGCGGTGGAGATATTGGCGCGCACCGGCAAGGACCCGGGCGAGCACTACCAGGACCTGGCCGCGCGCTTCGGCACGCCCTACTACGCGCGCATCGACCAGGCGGCCACGCCCGCGCAGAAGGCGGTGCTCAAGAAGCTCTCCCCGGACGCGGTGAAGGCGCAGAGTCTGGCCGGCGAGCCCATCCTCCAGCGCCTCACCCGCGCGCCCGGCAACGACGCGGACATCGGCGGACTCAAGGTCGTGGCCCAGAACGGCTGGTTCGCCGCGCGGCCCTCGGGCACCGAGGACGTGTACAAGATCTACGCGGAGAGCTTCCGCGACGAGGCCCACCTGAACGCCATCCTCGAGGAGGCCCGCGCCATCGTCGCCCAGGCCTTCGCCGGAGCGTGAAGACCGTCCTGATGTACGTGCTGGCCCTCTTCATGGTGGCCGGCGGCATCAACCACTTCGTCCATCCGCGCGCCTACGTGCGGATGATGCCGCCGTACCTGCCCTGGCACGGCCCGCTCGTCTTCTGGAGCGGGGTGGCGGAGGTGCTCTTGGGGGTGGGGCTGCTCATCCCCGCCACCCGGGTGGTGTCCGCCTGGGGGCTCATCGCGCTGTTCATCGCCGTCTTCCCCGCCAACGTCCAGATGGCGCGCGAGCCGGAGCGCTTCCGGAAGATTCCCAAGGCCGCCCTCTGGGCGAGGCTCCCCTTGCAGGGCGTCCTCATCCTCTGGGCCTGGTGGTACACCTGATCCACGAAGCGCCTGTCCGCCCGGCGGCCCGGGGGGTACGTCCTTCCTTGACTCCCCCCGGGGTGCTCTTTAGGTTTCAGTGTTCTCAGGTAGCCCCACCGAAATTCCGAAGGACGTTCCATGGCTCGCGTCACAGTCGAAGACTGCCTCCCCCTCGTCGACAACCGGTTCGCGCTGGTGCTGCTCGGTGCGAAGCGCGCGCGTCAGCTGATGGCCGGCGCCCGCCCCATCATCGAGCAGTCCAAGAACAAGCCCCCCGTGCTGTCGCTGCGCGAGGTGGCCACCGGCCGCGTGAAGTTCGACCGTGACGTGCGCGAGGCGCTGTCCGGCAAGTACACGGCCGACACCGCCAAGTAGTCCGCCGTCCCTCTAGGTTCCCTTCCCCTCGGGCCCCACGGCCGGGGAAGGGGCCTCGGGCAACAGGCCCTGGGCGCGCATCCACCGCACGGCGCGCGCGGCCACGGCCTTCTCGCCCTTGTAGCCGAGCAGGGGCACCAGCTGTCCCACCGGCACCCATCTCACCTCGTCCACCTCCACGCGCGGCCCCGGCAGCGGCCCCAGCGCGCCTTCCTGGTAGCGGAAGAGGAAGAAGTGGACGCGCTTGAAGATGCGCTGACCCCGGAACTGGTAGACGTAGCGGATCTCCCCCAGCGGCGCGATGAGCGCGGCGGTGAGGCCCGTCTCCTCGTGCACCTCGCGGCTCGCCGTCTGCTCCGGCGTCTCGCCCGGGTCCACGTGCCCCTTGGGCAGCGCCCACAGGGGACGGCCATGCGGACGGATGACGACCACCTCCCAGGTGCCGTCACTCTCCCGGATGACAATCCCGCCTGCGGACGCCTCGCGTGGCATGCCCACCTACCCTAACCGATGGCGGCGGGACGTGGGGGCCCGGACTCAGCCTCCGTGGGCGAAGTGGCTCAGCTTCGCCTCCGCCCCCAGCCGGTAGGCGTACCGCAGGTCCGACAGGAGCCGCTCCAGCCGCCGTCCGGCCACGTGCGTCATCATCCGCGAGCAGAACCGCCGGGACAGCCGGTTGGCCTCCTCGTAGCGCCAGCGCTCCTGGGAGGACAGCCTGTCGCGGTAGGACACCCGGTCGAACAGCCGGGTGAGCAGCTCCTGCGCCCAGGCCCCCACGCCCTCGCCCCAGCGGTGCAGGAGGCACACGGCGAACTTGTCCACCTCCGCCTGGGCCTCCAGCTCCAGCAGCGACACCGTGCGCCCGTGCGCCGCGGTGTGGGCCATGTAGAGGAAGTGGCTGACGCCCTCGGCCACCTGGCAGTAGCCGGCCAGGTCCCCGTCCAGCACGTACCCCAGGGGCCCGGCCTCGTAGGGCTTGAGCCGGTCCAGGAGCGCCGGGGACAGGTACAGCGCCAGCTCCAGCGCGTCGTCGGCTTCGTGGACCAGCAGCTCCTCGTCGCTGCGCCCGGTGGCGCCCAGCCGGGCGGCGGCCTCCGTGTCCACCACGAAGGTCTCCGCCCGTGCCTCGCACGTGAAGCCGTAGATGGCCTCCAGGTGGTCCTGAACGCGGCCAATCATGTGGCGACCTCCCTCGCGTCAGTTGGGGAGCTGGCCCTTGGGCGCCGGCATCATCCCCGCATCCACCAGGACCCGCTCCAGCCGGTCGCTGCCCGTGCGCGCCCACGTCTCGTAGACCTTGAGCGCCCCGCTGGGCCCCGCCTGCACCATGCCCCGCGCGGCGATCTCCTCCAGGACCTCCGCCACCGCGCGGAACTTGTCGCGCAGCTCCCGGTACACCCCCGCGAAGCCCGCACGGGGCGACAGGTCCGCCACCTGACCGTACGCGGTGCCGCCCATCTGGATGTAGTAGTCGGGCCCCACCACCCCGCCCTGCAGCGCGCCGGAGAAGAACCCCACGGTGTAGAGCGAGACGTCGCCCAGCCGCCGCAGCGTCTTGATGCGCGCCTCACGCTCCTGCTGGAGGGCCTGGTGGTAGAGCACCGCCAGGGGCTCCCGCGCGCGGCGGCCGTCCTCCTGGCGGTCGAACAGGTTGTCGGTGCTGGCGAACTCCGCCAGCAGGTTCACCAGGTAGAACTCCGTCACCTCTTCCAGCATCACCCGCTGCCGCGAGGTGACCTCGTCCAGGAGCGATTTGAAGAACTCCTTCAACGACAGGGACGCCACCAGTTGACTCATCGACACTCCCTTCCCCCCGCCCGGCCCGCGTGGCCGGCGGGAATAAGGGAACGGTAGCAATCGACCCTCCGCGTCGCAAAAGCGCCCGTCAATGATTCCAGGCACTTGCGCTAGCACTCGTGACGTCCGAGTGCCAATCCGAGCCGTGCGGGCATGCGGGCGGGCTCTACCTGTCACGGACGCAACGGGAGGGAAAAAAGACAGCAATGCCGGGCAGTTGGCAGCTCACGGCCCGAGCGTCCCGCGTCGCTTGACGGGTCATCTTCCCTGGTTATTATCCGCCGCGCCTAGGCGTTAGCACTCGCGAGGTCGGAGTGCTAATGCCGCGGGTCGTCACGGCCCTTTTTCAACCCCCAGCGGCGCCCCAAGCCGCCCGGAGTCCCCGGACGGAGGGCGCCCCATCAAGGAGCAGACCATGAAGATTCGTCCCCTGCAGGATCGGCTCATCGTCAAGCGGGTCGCCGAGGAGAACAAGACCAAGGGCGGCCTCTTCATCCCGGACACGGCGAAGGAGAAGCCCCTCGAGGGCAAGGTCGTCGCGGTCGGCAACGGCAAGGTGCAGGAGGACGGCAAGGTGCGTCCCCTGGACATCAAGGCCGGCGACACCATCCTCTTCAGCAAGTACGCCGGGACCGAGATCAAGCTCGACGGCGAGGAGCACCTCATCCTCCGTGAGGAGGATGTGCTCGGCGTCATCGAGAAGTAATCCCGCCCCCACCCCTTCACTCAAGGAATCCCCATCATGGCGAAGGACCTGCTTTTCGACGTGCGCGCCCGCGAGGCCATCCTCCGTGGCGTCAACATCCTGGCCGACGCGGTCAAGGTGACCCTGGGCCCCAAGGGCCGCAACGTCGTCATCGAGAAGAGCTTCGGCTCGCCCACCATCACCAAGGACGGTGTGACGGTGGCGAAGGAAATCGAACTGGAGAACAAGTTCGAGAACATGGGCGCGCAGATGGTCAAGGAGGTCGCGTCCAAGACCTCCGACGTGGCCGGTGACGGCACCACGACGGCCACCGTGCTGGCGCAGGCCATCTTCCGCGAGGGCGCGAAGCTGGTGGCCGCGGGCCACAACCCGATGGACATCAAGCGCGGCATCGACAAGGCCGTGTCGGTCATCGTGGGCGAGCTGAAGAAGCTGGCCAAGCCGACGAAGGACAAGAAGGAGATCGCCCAGGTCGGCACCATCTCCGCCAACGGCGATGCCACCATCGGCCAGATCATCGCGGACGCGATGGAGAAGGTCGGCAAGGAGGGCGTCATCACGGTGGAGGAGGCCAAGGGCCTGGAGACCACGCTGGACGTGGTCGAGGGCATGCAGTTCGACCGCGGCTACCTCTCCCCGTACTTCGTGACGGACCCGGAGCGGATGGAGGCGGTGCTGAACGACGCGCTCATCCTCATCCACGAGAAGAAGATCTCCTCCATGAAGGACCTGCTCCCCATCCTGGAGCAGGTGGCGCGCGCGGGTAAGCCGCTGCTCATCATCGCCGAGGAGGTCGAGGGTGAGGCGCTGGCCACGCTGGTGGTCAACAAGATCCGCGGCGTGCTGAACGTGTGCGCGGTGAAGGCGCCGGGCTTCGGCGACCGCCGCAAGGCCATCCTCGAGGACATCGCCACCCTGACGGGCGGCCGGATGATCGCCGAGGACCTGGGCATCAAGCTGGACACCCTGGAGCTCAAGGACCTGGGCCGCGCCAAGCGCATCACCGTCGACAAGGACAACACCACCGTCGTCGACGGCGCGGGCAGCGAGCAGGAGATCAACGCGCGCGTGAAGCAGATCCGCGCGCAGATCGAGGAGACCACCAGCGACTACGACCGCGAGAAGCTCCAGGAGCGCCTGGCGAAGCTCGTGGGCGGCGTGGCCGTCATCAACGTCGGCGCGGCCACCGAGACGGAGATGAAGGAGAAGAAGGCCCGCGTGGAGGACGCGCTCAACGCGACCCGCGCGGCCGTCGAGGAGGGCGTGGTTCCCGGCGGCGGCGTGGCCTACATCCGGTGCCTCAAGGCGCTGGAGGGTCAGACGTTCGCCGAGGGCGAGAAGTTCGGCGTGGACATCATCCGCCGCGCCGTCGAGGAGCCCCTGCGCCAGATCGTCGGCAACGGCGGCCTCGAGGGCAGCGTCATCGTCAACAAGGTCAAGGAAGGCACGGGCGCGTTCGGCTTCAACGCCGCGACGGGCGCGTACGAGGACCTGCTGGCCGCGGGCGTCATCGACCCGGCCAAGGTGAGCCGCACGGCGCTGCAGAACTCCGCGTCCGTGGCCTCCCTGATGCTCACCACCGAGGCGATGGTGGCCGAGCGCCCGAAGGAGGAGAAGGACGCTCCCGCTGGCGCCGGTGGCATGGGCGGCATGGGCGGCATGGGCGGCATGGGGATGTGATGCCCCCACCCCGGCTCCGGCCGGGGTGACTGCTGTCGAAGACGGCCTCCGGTTCCTCTTCAGGGAGCCGGGGGCCGTCGTGCTTTCATGCCCCGGGTGGCGCGGGGCAGGCCACGCCCTTAGGTTTGGGAATGAAGGAGGAGACACCGTGAAGCCCGTGAAGATCTACACCACGAACTACTGTGGCTTTTGCGTCCGCGCGAAGGACCTGCTCAAGCGCAAGGGCGTTGACTTCCAGGAGCTGGACGTCACCGGAGACGACGACACGCGAGCCAGGCTCGTGGAGATGAGCGGCGGCCAGCGCACCGTGCCGCAAATCTTCATCGGCGACACGCATGTCGGCGGCTACTCGGACCTGGCCCAGCTCGACAAGGAAGGCAAGCTGGACCCCATGCTGCAAGCCTGACCGGGTGCGAGCAGGCGGGCGGGCGCCCCACCTGGGGCCGCCCACCGCCCCCGTGGCTAGCTTTCCCCCATGGCACACCACCCTTTCTCGGGAGGCGGACATGGCAGGTGAAGAGCGGCAGACGGGGACCCGGGACGCGCACGACAACGTCATCAGCACGCTGTACCACCTGCTCAAGGGCGCCTCGACGGCCGAGCAGTTCATCCGCGACGCCGAGCAGGCGGGCGACCCGGAGCTGGCGCAGTTCTTCCGCGACTGGCAGGACGAGCAGCGCCACCTGGCCGAGCGGGCGAAGAACCTGCTGGGCTCGCGCCTTTCGTCCGTGGAGAAGCCCGCCGCGGAGCCTGGCAAGAAGCGCGCGGCCGGCTCCAGCAAGTCCAGTGCTTCCAGCAAGACGCCGCGAGCCGGCGCTCCCGTGAATGCGGGCGTGAAGTCCGGAGGCAGCGCGTCCGACGACCTCGTCGACGAGCTGTCGAAGGAGTCCTTCCCGGCCAGCGACTCGCCGGCGACGTACTGAAGTGAAGCACGGCCTCGCGTGAGCACTGGATTCGCGCGAGGCGTTCGCATTGGATGCCGGCCGTGAGTTTCAGGAACGGCCCTTCCCTCCCCGGACGATGCGAGTCGGCGCGCCTGCCCATGTGGCGGCGCGCCGGCCGTGCCGTGTCTTCCGGACGGGGCCCTCGGACCCACGACGTCGAGACCTCTCCTCCCGCAGGCCTTTCCGGGCACGCGCTGGACGAGGCCGCGCGCCGTGAGCCCGACGCGTCCTGGCGCGCGACCGGTGGTGAACGTGTCCTGGTGGACACTCACCGCCGACCCCTGACTGGAGCGTCTGTGGCTCCAGGCGCCGCCCCTCGACGCGTCCTCCCGAAGCCCACCCGCGAGGCCGCGCTCGCGCTGCACACGCGCGCGGAACCCTCCCTCGCCCTGAAGCGTCCCCCCTCGACGTTTCCCATTGTCCCGGGCCGCGATGCCCGGGTTTTCCTTCTCGCAGGAGGCGCGCTTACAGCTGCCTTCCGGGAAGAATCTTCCACTCTTGTTGCCCCCGCGAAGTGGGGGCGCGCAGACGGTGCGTCGGGCTTGCCCGCCCGGTCCCCTCGCACCTAAAGAGGACCCATGATGGAACCCAGGCCCGAGGTCACCCAGACCACCCAGACGGACAAGGACGAAGGCCGCACGACGCGCATCCCCATTCACGAGTGGACCGTGGAGGTGGTGTCGGGCCCCGACAAGGGAAAGAAGGTGACCACCCAGGATGGCCTGGTGCGCGTGGGCTCGGACCCCGCGAGCGACCTGGTGCTGACCGACACCACGGTGAGCCGCCGTCATCTGGAGGTGGAGCGCACGCCCCGGGGCCTCTTGCTGCGCGACACCGGCAGCCGCAACGGCACCTTCCTCGACGGCCGGCAGGTGCTCCAGGCGTACCTGGGGCGCGGCGACAAGGTGGAGCTGGGCAAGACGAAGCTCGCGGTGAAGGTGGCCGCCAAGCCCACGGAGGTGGAGCTGGCCGGGGCGGAGTCCTTCGGCGCGCTGGTGGGCACGTCGGAGAAGATGCGCTGGGTCTTCACCGAGCTGCGCCGCGTGGCGCGCGAGGACATGAGCCTGCTCATCGAGGGTGAGACGGGCACGGGCAAGGAGCTGGCGGCCAGGGCGGTGCACCAGCACTCGTCGCGGCGTCACGGCCCCTTCAAGGTCGTCGACTGCAACCTCATCTCCGAGGAGAAGGCGGAGCGCGAGCTGTTCGGCGGCCTGCGCGCGAGCGACCCGGAGGACAAGGAGGCCCGAGGCGTCTTCGAGGCCGCCCGCGGAGGCACGCTCTTCCTGGACGAGGTGGGCGAGCTGCCGCTGCTGGTGCAGGGCAAGCTCTTGCGCGTGCTGGACGCGCGCGAGGTGCCGTCGCTGGACGGGCAGCCGGTGCCGGTGGACGTGCGCGTCATCGCCTCCACGCACCGCAACCTGGAGGAGGACGTGCGCCAGGGCCGCTTCCGCGCGGACCTCTACTTCCGCCTGGCCGTGGCGCGCGTGCGGCTGCCGCCCCTGCGCACGCGCCGGGAGGATTTGCCGTCGCTCGCGCAGGCCCTGTCCCAGACGCTGCGGGCCAGCGTGTCGCTCACGCCCCAGACGCTGGCGCTCTTCGAGGGCTACGACTGGCCGGGCAACGTGCGCGAGCTGCGCAACGTGCTCGAGCGCGGCGCGCTCATGGAGGAGACGGGCAACACCAGCTGGCTGGACTTCCTGGCCCAGCCCTCGCGCCGCCCGGACGGGCAGCCGCCCAGCACGCAGGTGGCCACGCTCGTCACCGGCATGCCGTACCACGAGGCCAAGGACCGGGTGCTGGCCGACTTCGAGCGTTTGTATTTCGCCGAGGTGATGCGCACGGTGGGCTTCGACATGAAGGCCGCCGAGCAGCGCACCGGGTTGTCGATGCAGAGCCTCTACCGCCTGCTCAAGAAGAATGGGCTTCGCCTCAAGGACCTCAAGAACGCCGAGGGCCTGGAGAAGTGAGTGCCCCCTCGCAGTCCTACCCCAGGGAGAACAACCGCATGTTGCGTCGTCTCGTCGTAGCCTCCGTCGTCTTCACCGCCGCTTGCGCCGGTCAGCAGAAGCCCGCAGAGGATGCGGCGGCCAATGGCAATGGCGGCAAGCCCGTGAGCACCGAGGAGCGCGTGCGCATCGGCAACCAGCCCGCCTTCGACGTGGCCAGCTGCTTCCCGCGCGAGCTGGACCTGCCCCCGTCCAACCAGGGCGTGCTCGTGGGCGCCATGCTCACCACCCGTCCGGAGGTGCTCGAGTGTCTGGTGAGCCCCAGCAACCGGGGCCCCGCCGAGAAGACCGTCGTGACGGTGAAGACCACCGTGACGGACACGAGCGCCACGCACGCCATCAGCGGTGACAACCTCACCCCCACCGGCCAGCAGTGCATCCAGGGCGTGGTGGACAAGCTCGTCAAGCCGAAGCTGCTCGCCAAGGGCGCCGCGGCCGTCGAGTCCACCGCGACCTTCGAGCACGACACCGGCAGCAGCGCGTCGGTGAAGTTCGGAGTGAACGACGGCTCGGACTTCTCCGGCGCGGTGCGCCTGGCCCAGCAGGAGTGGTGTGACTGCTACGCGGGCTACAAGGGCGCGACGCCGCCCGTGCTGACGTCGCACGTGACGCTCGTCAAGGGGCAGCCCACGGCCGAGGTGACGTTCGACGCCTCCGGCAGCACCGAGGGTGACCAGCTGGCCGCGTGCCTCAAGACGAAGGTGCTCGCGGTGCCCGCGAAGGTGTCCACCGACAAGCTCACCTACCCGCACCGCTTCGTGCACTTCAACTCCAACGCCACCGAGGCGACGTCCTCGCTGCCCCCGCAGCTGCGCTTCTTCCAGCTGGAGGTCGTGCGCAACCAGCGCGCGGCGGACGCGGCCATCGCGTTCGGCGCCCGCGCCGCGGCGGCCGAGGCCTTCGAGGCCGTGGTGGCCAAGTACCAGAAGACCAAGGACTACAAGCTCTTCGACGAGCTGTCCGGCAAGTGCAACAGCCTGGTCGAGGCCGCGCAGGGCTGGGTGAAGGCGCTGGAGGCCCAGCAGGTCGTGGACCAGGCCTCCGTGGCGCTGGTGCAGGAGCTGAAGACGACCGACGCCGAGGGTTGGACGCCGGTGGAGACGGCCAGCCAGACGGCCCTCACCAACACCCAGAAGGACCTGAGCACCGCCCAGGCCCGCGTCGAGGCGGACCAGAAGGCCTGCCCGAAGAAGAGCTACAAGAAGTAGCCCCAGGCACCGCCTGAAACGCACGAAGGCGCGGGTTCCCGAAAGTCGGGGCCCGCGCCTTCCGTGTTCCTGGCCTGTGTGCCGCCGCCAGCAGGGAGGCCGGGAGGACTCCCCGGCCCCAGACTCGCGCGACTACGCGCTGATCTTGTCGTCGTTGGCCGCGTTGGCCTCGCGAATCTTCACGCTGACCAGCTTGGAGATGCCCGGCTCCTCCATGGTGACGCCGTAGAGGGTGTTGGAGACCTCCATGGTGCGCTTGTTGTGCGTAATGAGGATGAACTGCGACTGGCGGCTCATCTCCTTCACCATGTCGTTGTAGCGGCCCACGTTGCCCTCATCCAGCGGCGCGTCGACCTCGTCCAGGAGGCAGAAGGGCGTGGGCTTGATGAGGAAGATGCCGAAGATGAGGCCCACGGCGGTGAGGGCCTTCTCGCCACCGGAGAGCAGGTTGACGCTCTGGAGCTTCTTGCCCGGCGGCTGCGCGACGATTTCCACGCCCGGCTCGCCGTTGGGCCCGTCATTGGTGAGCACCAGGCTGGCGCGGCCACCGCCGAACAGGCGGGGGAAGATGGCCTGGAACTTCTCGTTCACCACGTCGAAGGTCTGCTTGAAGCGCTCGCGGCTGGTCGCGTCGATGCGCTGGATGGCCTCCTTGAGCTGCCCCATGGAGGCCTGCAGGTCCGTCTTCTGCGCGGTGAGGAAGTCGAAGCGCTTGGAGAGCTCCGCGTGCTCGTCGATGGCGGTGAGGTTGATCTCCCCCATCTTCTCCACCTGGGCGCGCAGATCCTTCAGCTCCGCCTCCGTCTCCGGCGTCAGCGACGGCAGCAGGTGGTAGCGGTGCAGCTCCAGCGCCAGGTCCACCTGGTGGCGCTCGCGGATGCCGGCCGACAGGTGCTCGAGCTCCAGGGCAATCTCGCGCTCGCGCAGCGAAATCTGGGACAGCCCCTGCATCAGCTCCTCCACCCGGCCGCGCAGCTCGCGGAACTGGGAGTCCTGCTCACGCACCTCGCTGGAGGCGAGCAGGTGCGCGGCGCGCCGGGACTCCAGGCCCTCCGCGGCGACGCGGTGCTCCTCCACGCGCTGGGACAGGCCCGCCTCGGTCTCCGTGGTGCGCTTGCCCAGCTCCTCCGTGCGCGCGCCGCCCTCGGCCAGGGTCGCCTGCAGGCGCGCCACGCGCGTCTCCATCTCCCGGCGCTGGGTGACCAGGCTGTCCAGCTCCTTGCGCGCGGACTCGCCGCGCTCGCTGCCGGCGGCCACCTTGATGCGCAGGCCCGTCAGGTCCGCGTTGGCGGCCTCCGCGCGCTGGCGCAGGGACTCCTGCTCGCCGGCGAGCTGCTTGACGCGCTCCTCGCGGGCCTCGCGGTCCGTCTGGCCGTGGGCCACCTCGCCGCGGCTGGCCTCCTCCTCGTGGGCCAGCGCCATGTGGCTCTGCCCCAGCTGCCCGTCCTCCTGCTCCAGGGAGCGCACCCGCTCGCGCACGCGCGCCAGGTCCTCACCCGCCTTGTGCAGGTCCTTCTCCTGGCTGGCGAGGTTCACCTCCTCGGCGTGCTGGTTCTTGGCCAGCCCCTTGAGGACGCCCTCGGTGTGCCCCATCTGCTTCTGGAGCGTGTAGTGCCGGGTCAGGATTTCGTTGTAGCGCTCCTCCACCCGGGCCACCTCGGTGGCCAGCTCCGCGATCTCGCGCTTCTTCTGGAGCGCGCCCACCGCCGCGCCCTCGCGCTCACCGCCGACGATGGTGCCGTCCTGCCGGAACACCTCGCCGTCCTGCGTGACGAGCGTGCGCGCCGGGCCGCCGGCCTCCGAGTACGCGCGCGCCGCCGCCAGGTCCTGGACGATGACGACGTCTCCGAGGAGCAGCCGCACCACGGGCTGCAGCGCCTCCTCGCACGTCACCTCGCCCAGCGCGTGCGCCAGCACGCCCGGGCGCTCGAAGTCCGGCGCCTCCACGGGCGGCAGGGCGTCCAGCGCGGGCACGGGCAGGAAGCTGCCCCGGCCCTCCGCGTGGCCCTTGAGGTACTCCACCAGCTCCACGCCCTTGTCGCGGCTCTCGACGATGACGTGCTGGAGCCGCTCACCCAGGGCGGCCTCCACCGCGCGCTCGTAGCGCGGCGTCACCGTGAGCACGTCCGCCACGAGGCCGAAGATGCCCTGCTCCCGGGCCACCGTGCCCGCGCGCACCATGACGGCGCGCACGCCGCGGTCGAACCCGTCGTAGTTCTTCTGGATGTCCTCCAGCGACGACAGGCGGCTCCGCTTGTCGCTCAGCTCCTCGCGCAGGGCGATGACCTGGATTTCGTTCTCCGTGAAGGCCGCGCGCGTGCGCGACAGGGCGTCCTCCTCCTGCGCCTTGTGCTCGGCCAGCTCCGCGGCCAGGTGCCGGGTGTCCTCCACCCGCCTCGCCACCTCACCACGCGCCGTCTCCAGCTGCGCCTCCTGCTCGCGCAGCGCCGCCAGCTCCGCCTGCAGCTTGGCGCGGCGGCCCTCCAAATCGGTGCGCTGACGGGCCAGGCCCACCAGGTTGCTCTCGTGGTTGGCCAGCCGCGTGGCCACGGCGACCAGGCCCGCGCGCTCCTGCTCGAGCCGCAGGGCCACTTCCGTCTGCAGCTGGGTGACGCGGCGCAGCTCCTCCTGCGCCACCTGCATCGCCACCTCGTCCTCCTTCCACGAGCCGGCGATGCCGGACAGCTCGGCCTCGCGCGCGGCCATGGCCTCGGACATCTCCGCCTGCTTGGCGAGCAGCCCGTCCAGCTCCGTGCGGGCCTGGGCCACGCGGGCCTGCGTCTCCTCCAGGTCGCGCTTGCCGTAGGACAAGTCCTGCGTGTCGCGCTGCAGCGAGCTCTCCAGCGCGTGCACCTCGGCGGCCAGGGCCTGGAGCGCCGCGGCCTCCGCGTCCAGCTCCGCGCGGCGCCGGGCGATGGTCTCCTCCAGCTCCTTCACGCGGTCCAGGCTGTCGCGCTCCTCGGTGCCCAGGTTGGACAGGCGCGACTGGAGGACCTGCTTCTCCGCGAGCAGCTCCAGGTGACGGTGGCTGGCCGCGTGCAGGTCGATGTCCCGCATGCGCGCCTTGAGCTTCTTGTACTTCTCCGCCTTCTTCGCCTGACGCGACAGCGCGTCCAGCCGCTTCTCCAGCTCGCTGGTGATGTCGGTGACGCGCAGGAGGTTGGCCTCGGTGGCCTCCATCTTCCGCTCGGCGGCCTTGCGGCGCGCCTTGTACTTGGTGACGCCCGCGGCCTCCTCCAAGAGGTGCCGGCGGTCCTCCGGCTTGCTGGAGACGATGAGGCCCACGCGGCCCTGCTCGATGATGGAGTAGGCCTTGGTGCCCACGCCCGTGCCCAGGAACAGCTCGGTGATGTCGAGCAGGCGGCACAGCGTCTTGTTGATGAGGTACTCCGAGTCCCCGTTGCGGAACAGGCGCCGCGTGACGGTGATCTCCGAGAAGCCCTGGTACTGGGGCGCGAGCTGGTCCGTGTCGTCCACCAGGAAGGTCAGCGACACCTCCGCCATGGACAGGGGCGGCTTGTTCTCCGAGCCGTTGAAGATGACGTCCTCCATGCCACGGCCACGGAGGTTCTTCGCGCTCTGCTCACCCATCACCCAGCGGATGGCGTCCACGACGTTCGACTTGCCGCAGCCGTTGGGGCCGACGATGCCGGTGACGCCTTCGTCGAACGTGAAGACGCTGCGCTCCATGAAGGACTTGAAGCCAGTGATGTCCAACCGCTTGATACGCATGCCAGCGGGCTCCCGGGAGACGCGCGAGGTACTGAGTGAAAAGTGAGCGCGAGGCCTAGAAATCGGCCTCGGAACGATTTCTCCGAGGACTACCAGCCGCCTCCCAGGCGATCAAGCGTGACCATGCCACGCGTGGCCATACGTTCGGCTGCTTGCCCTTCGGTCGGACAGGAGTCGGCCAGCAGGGTCCTCTCTCGGACTTGCACCCTGGGCGCCCCACCCTACCTTCCCATTGACTTTTCCGGAGGTTGCATACGTTCCAGCCCTTTCTCGCCGTGACGCTCCTCATGGGAGCGTCTCCTACGCCGGAGGTAGCACCCCGGTCTGACACTCAAGCGGTGGAGGCGGTCTCTGCCTGCCCCAACCCGTATTTCCCCCTCGAGGAGGGGCTGACGCTCACCTACCGGGCGGGCAGGTCCTCGCAGATGGTGCTGAGCACGCACGGCGTGACGCCCACGCCCGAGGGCCTCACCGGCAAGGTCGCCGTGAAGCTCAAGGGCCGACAGGGCGAGACGGATGCAACCTGTAGCAGCCTGGGCATGAGCACGGGCCTGGGTGGCCTGGAGGGTACGCTGCTGTCGGCGTCCGGCATGGATGTCCAGGTGGTGAGCTCCGAGGGCGTGGCCGTGCCCGCGCCGTCGAGCATGGTGCTGGGTGGCACCTGGAAGAACAGCCTGTCGGTGAAGCTCCAGCCTCCCGTGGGCAAGACGGGCGGCATCCGCCCCATCATCGCGACGACGTTCGACAAGGAGTCCACGGTGGTGGGCGAGGAGGAGGTCACCGTCGCGGCCGGGACGTTCAAGGCCCTGAAGGTGAAGAACATCGTCACCGCGCGCGCCAGCCGCCCCGGCTCCGAGGGCCGCTCCATGGAGAGCTACATCTGGTTCGCGCCGGGCGTGGGCATCATCAAGTTCGCCACGCCGGAGAGCACGGATCTGGAGCTGCTCAAGGTTGAAAGGCCCCAGCCCGCACAGGCCAAGTCCTCCGGCAAGGAGAAGCGGCCCGTGAAGAAGGCCGCGGCCGACAAGAAGGGCACGTCCGCGCCCTGAGCGCGCAGCCGAGGGACCGGGAACGTCAACGCAGCGCGGCCCGCGTCACGGATGACCGACGCGGGCTGTCGCGCCGAGGAGTCGACGCCCTCGCCACGCGAGGCCGGACCTCCAGGGCGTCACGAGCGGGCGCCGAGGCTCAGGCGGACTCGCCGCCCGAGCCCGAGGAAGCCGTCGGGGGAGGCTCACCCGGGGAGCCGTCCGTCGACGTCGCCGGCGCGGAGCCATCCGCGGGCGTCCTGGGCGCGGCGCGGGACTGGGGCTCCACCACCACGCGCACCACGCGGGGCCCGTCCACCTCCTCCACGAGGATGCGCCACATGTCGAGCCGCAGCGAGTCGCCCTTTTCCGGCACTCGCCCCAGCTTCGACATCAGGAAGCCGGCAATCGTCGTCACCTCGCCCTCTTCGTCCTCGTCCAGGTCGAAGCTGACGTCCAGCCGCTCCTCCAGGTCGTCCAACTGCGCGGTGCCGGGCAGCTCGAAGCGTCCACCGGGCAGCGAACGCACCTCCTCCACCCGCCGGCCCAGCTCCGCCACGTCGCCCACCACCTCCGCGACCACGTCCGCGATGGTGACCAGGCCCGACGTGCCGCCGTGCTCGTCCACCACCAGCGCCGTCTGACGACGCCGGCGCCGGAACTCCGCGAGCAGCTGCTCCAGCGTCGAGTTCTCCGGGATGAACAGCACCGGCCGCTGCACCTGCGCCAGGCTGCGCAGTTCGCCGCGCGACAACAGGAAGAAGAGGTCCTTGGCGTTCACCACGCCCTCGACCTCGTCCAGGTTGCCCCGACACACCGGCAGCCACGTGTGCCCCGCGGCGCGCGCGTCCGCGATGCACTTCTCCAGCGGCTCCTCCACGTCCAGGAACTTCACCTGGTTGCGCGGCACCATCACCTGCCGCGCCGTCTTCTGCGCCATCTCCAGCGCGCGCTCGAGCAGCTCCGCGCGCGCCGTCGTGATCGCCCCCGCCTGCGCGGAGCTGTGGAGGATGACGAGCAGCTCGTCCTCGCTGTGCGCCTCGTGCGCCTCGCCCACCGTCTGCAGCCCCACCACCCGCAGCACCCACGCCGCCAGCCCGTTGAGCAGGACGATGGCCGGGTAGAACAGCAGGTAGAAGGCCCGCATCGGCAGCGCCACCGCGAGCGTCGTCGCCTCCGCGCGCTGGATGGCCAGGCTCTTGGGCGCCAGTTCCCCCAGCACGATGTGCAGGAACGTGATGATGCTGAAGGCGATGACCACCGACGCGGTGTGCGCCACCGTGGGGCTCGCGCCCTCGGGCACCACCCGCGTCAGCACCGGCTCCAACAGCTTCGCGAAGGCGGGCTCACCCAGCCAGCCCAGCCCCAGCGACGCCAGCGTGATTCCGAACTGGGTGGCGGACAGGTACGCGTCCAACTGCTCCACCATCTTCAGCGCCTGCGTGGAGCCCGGCTGGCCCTCGTCCACCAGCGCCTGCAGCCGCGTGGCGCGAATCTTCACGATGGCGAACTCGGTCGCCACGAAGAAGCCGTTGGCGAAGACCAGGAGGATCGCCAGCCCCAGGAACACCCATTCCATGCCCATGGCTCAGAACAAGGCTTCGAAGTCGGTGTCGCCCTTGAGGGCGTCGAACATGGGGTCCGTCGACAACCACCCCATCACCTTCTGCCGGTCCGCCGTGAGCGCCGACTTCAGGTACGTCACCGCGTCCTTCGGTCGCCCCCACAGGGCGTACAGCGCGGACAGGTTGTAGTTGAGCAGCAGGTCCTCGGCGTTGAGCGCCCGGGCCCGCTCGTACGCGCGCTCGGCCTCCGCGTAGAAGCCCTTCTGCGCGTAGCAGATGCCCAAATCCAACTGGGCCTCGAAGTTGTCCGGCTCCAGCCGCACCACGTCCTTGAGCAAGGTAATCGCCGAGCGGTAGTCGCCCTCGTCCATCATCAGCGCCGCCAGCTCGTGCCGGGGGAACGCGTCCTGGGGGTCCAGCTCGATGGCCGCCTGCAGCTCGCGCATCGCCTCCTCGACCCGGCCCTGGTCCGCGTACGTGAGGCCCAGGTTGAGGTGCGCGTCCGGGTACTCGGGGTCCAGCTCGATGGCCTCCTTGTACTCCTCCACCGCCATCTCCCCCGCGTGCGTGGAGAGGAAGCAGGCCAGGTTGTAGTGCGCCGTGGCGCTCTCCGGCTCCAGCTTCAGGGCGGTGAGGTACTCGGTGAGCGCCTCGCGGAAGAGCTTCTTCTCCGCGTAGACGGTGGCCAGGTTGTCGTGGGCGTGCGCGGAGCTGGGGTCCAGCTCGATGGCCTTCTTGAACTCCTTGATGGCCTCGTCCAGCCAACCCCGGTCCGCCAGCTCGATTCCGCGAGTGTTGTGCTCGTCGGAGAGCGCGATGTTGTCCTTTTCCCGGGCCATGAGAGTCGCGGGGCAATCTACGCGCCGCGCAAACACGGGTGCAAGGTAGAGTTTCCCTCCGTCCATGCGCCACGCCGCCCTGCTGCTCCTCCTGTTCTCCGCCTGTCATCCACGCCCCGTCCCGGTGACGGTGGACCCCACCCCTCCCGCCCCGGCCCGACAAACCGAGGACGCCGGGACGCCCGCCGCCCTGGCGCCCCCCTCCCCGCCCGCCGTCCCCCGCCCCATCACCCTCCTGTTCGGCGGGGACGTGACGCTCGGCCACAACCACCAGAAGTTCTTCGACGACGAGCTGGCCAAGGGCCGCTCCCGGGAGGAGCTCTTCGCCTATGGCTTCAAGGAGGTCCGCGCCCTGGGTGACGCGGCGGACCTCTTCGTCATCAACCTGGAGTGCCCCTTCACCGAAGGGGGCGAGAAGCTGCCCAAGAACTTCAACTTCCGGGCCCGTCCGGAGCTGGTGGGCGCGCTCACCGCGGGCGGCGTGGACGTGGTCAGCCTGGCCAACAACCACCTGATGGACTACGGCGCCCAGGGGTTGCTCGACACCCTGGCGACGCTGGAGGCCGCGCGCATCCCCTACTTCGGCGCCGGGCGCACCCTGGCCGAGGCGCGCCGTCCCGCAGTCCTCACCGTGGGCGGCCTGCGGGTGGCGCTGCTGGGCTACTTCTTCCTGGGCGAGCGCAATATCGAGCCGCCGGAGGTCTACGCCACCGACACCACGCCGGGCGTCGCGGGCCACTTCTCCGACGTGGACGTGATGGAGCGGATGCTGCGCGAGGACATCGCCCTGGCGAAGGCCCAGGCGGACGTCGTGCTGCCCTACTTCCACTGGGGCCGCGAGGGCACCCAGGTGCTGGAGCCCTACCAGGTCCGCCTGGCGCACGCCGCCATCGACGCGGGCGCCTCGGGCGTGCTGGGCAGCCACCCCCACGTGCTCCAGGGCATGGAGCTCTTCCAGGGCAGGCCCGTGGTGTACTCGCTGGGCAACTTCGTCTTCGGGGGGAACTGGAACCCGCGCGACAAGCGCAGCGCGTTGTGGAAGGGGACCTTCGGACCGGAGGGCTACCTCAAGAGCGAGGTGCTGCCGCTGCGCACGGACCGCTTCCCGGAGCTCCCCTTCCAGCCGGTGCCCGTGACGGGGCCGGCGGCCGAGGAGGTGCTGCGCCTGGTGGCCGAAAGCTCACGCTCCCTGGGGAAGATGCTCCCCGAGCTGGAGCCGTGGGCCGGGCCGACTCCCTCCCCCGCGACAGGCGGGAGGGAGTAACCGGCGCGTCAGACCTTGTTGTTGGACTGGCCCTTCTTGGCGCGGCTGCGGCGGCGCTTCAGCTGGGCCTTCCGGCCCTTGGCGCGGTTGGCGACCTTCTTCTTGGAACGATTTCCCTTCTGGGCGGGCATGGAAGGACTCCGTGTAGGTGATGTGAGACCGACCGCTCGGGCACGAGGCTCGGCGGTGAGGGCGGCCCTTCTTTCATGCTACCGCCCGAGCGGCCAAGGAATTTCTTGACTCCGTCCTCCCTTGCCAGCAGCCGGACAAAGGGGCAATACCCCCTGGAACGACGATGATTGACAAACTCGAAGACGTCGAGCGCCGGTTCGAGCGCCTCACCGCGGACCTGTCCAACCCGGACGTGCTCGCCGATTCGGCGAGGCTCCAGAAGGTCTCCAAGGAGCGTGCGGGCCTGGAGAAGCTGGTGGAGACGTTCCGGACGTACCGCCAGGTGCTCGCGGACCTCAAGGAGGTCGAAGCCTGGCTCGACGCCGGCAGCGCCGACGAGAAGACCTACGCGCGCGAGGCCCTGCCCGGCCTGAAGGAACAGCGCGACGCGCTCGAGGCCAGCCTCAAGGTGCTGCTCTTGCCCAAGGACCCCAATGACGACAAGAACGTCATCCTGGAGATTCGCGCGGGCGCGGGCGGCGACGAGGCGGCGCTGTTCGCCGAGGAGGTCATGCAGATGTACCTCCGGTACGCGGACACGCGCGGCTGGAAGTCGGACATCATCGACATGAGCCCCGGCAACGCGGGCGGCGTGAAGGACGCCACCGTGACGCTGTCGGGCGACGCCGTCTTCAGCAGCCTCAAGTACGAGTCCGGCGTGCACCGCGTCCAGCGCGTGCCGGCCACCGAGACGCAGGGCCGCATCCACACCTCCACCATCACGGTGGCCGTCATGCCCGAGGCCGAGGAGGTGGACGTGAAGATCAACGAGGCGGACATCGACCGGCAGGCCATGCGCTCCACGGGCTCCGGCGGCCAGAGCGTCAACACCACGGACTCCGCGGTGCGCCTGACGCACCGGCCCACGGGCATCGTGGTGAAGTGCCAGCAGGAGAAGAGCCAGCTGAAGAACTACAACATGGCCCTTCGCATGCTGCGCGCGAAGATCTACGAAATCGAGCAGGAGCGCATCCGCTCCGAGCGCGACTCCACCCGCCGCTCGCAGGTGGGCACGGGCGACCGCAGCGAGAAGATCCGCACGTACAACTTCCCGCAGGACCGGCTGACGGACCACCGCATCGGTCTGACGGTTCACAACCTGCCGGCCGTGATGATGGGCGACATCGAGGACATCATCACCGCCTGCCGGACCTTCTACCAGGCCGAGGCCCTCAAGGCGCAGACGGGCGGCGGTCCGAGGCCACAGCCCGAAGCATGAGCAGCGAGACCTGGACCATCCGCAAGGTCCTCACCTGGACGACGCAGCACTTCGAGAAGCGGCAGGTGGACGCGCCGCGACTCACCGCGGAAATCCTCCTGTCGCACGTGCTGAAGACCGGGCGCGTGCGGCTGTACGTGGACCTGGACCGCCCGCTCTCCAAGGACGAGCTGGCCACCTACAAGGCGCTCATCGCCCGGCGCCTGTCGGGTGAGCCCACGCAGTACCTCACCGGGACGCGCGAGTTCTACAACCGCGCCTACAAGGTGGACGCGCGCGTGCTCATCCCCCGCCCGGAGACGGAGCTCCTGGTGGAGGCCGCCCTGCGCAAGCTGCCCAAGGACGCGCCCGCGCGCGCGCTGGACGTGTGCACGGGCTCCGGCTGCATCGCCATCAGCCTCGCGGCCGAGCGGCCCCTGCTGTCCGTGACGGCCACGGACCTGTCGCCGGACGCGTGCGCGCTGGCGCGCGAGAACGCGGAGGCGCTCAAGGTCTCCGAGCGCGTGACGGTGCTCCAGGGGGACTTGTTCTCCCCGCTGCCCGCCGACGCCCGCTTCCACGTCGTCGTGTCCAACCCGCCCTACATCGCGTCCGACGAGATTGCCGGGCTGTCCGCCGAGGTGCGGCGCGAGCCCCGGCTGGCGCTGGACGGAGGGCCCGACGGGCTGGTCGCCCTCCAGCGCGTGGTCAGCGAGGCCCGGAAGTGGTTGGAGCCTGGCGGACTGCTTGCACTGGAGATGGGGGAGACGCAGGGCCCCGCCGTCCTGGAGCTCCTGCGCGCGGCCGGTTACGAGGACGCGCGCGTGGAGAAGGACCTCGAGCGGCGGGAGCGCATGGCATTTGGGACACAGCCCGCGGTCAGCGGGCCACAGGGCTGAGGGCCGGAAGCAACATGGACAAGATCGTGATGAAGGGCGGCGCGGAGCTGCACGGCGAGGTCGTCGTCTCGGGCGCGAAGAACGCGGCGCTGCCCATCCTCGCCTCCGCGCTCCTGGCGGACGGCACCTCCACCTTCCGCAACGTGCCGGACCTGGCCGACGTCGCCACCATGCTCAAGGTGCTGCGCACCATGGGCTGCGGCGCGGAGCGGCTCACCGCGCGCAAGAAGGACGTCTGCGAGGTGGGCGTCAACGGCCACATCACCCCGGAGGCGCCGTACGACCTGGTCAAGACGATGCGCGCCAGCGTGCTGGT
Organism: Myxococcus sp. MH1; assembly: GCF_059738865.1. Taxonomy (NCBI): domain Bacteria; kingdom Pseudomonadati; phylum Myxococcota; class Myxococcia; order Myxococcales; family Myxococcaceae; genus Myxococcus; species Myxococcus sp. MH1. The sequence goes on from NZ_AP026947.1 coordinate 7,423,607, forward strand.
GCTGGGGCCGCTCGTCGCGCGCTTCGGGCGGGCGCGGGTGTCCATGCCGGGCGGGTGCGCCATCGGCGCGCGCCCCATCGACCAGCACCTCAAGGGCCTCAAGGCGCTGGGCGCGGACATCCACCTGACGGAGGGCTACGTGGAGGCCCGCGCCAAGCAGCTCAAGGGCGGCACCGTCAACTTCGACGTCATCACCGTCACCGGCACGGAGAACGTGCTGATGGCGGCCGTGCTGGCCAAGGGCCGCACCATCATGGAGAACTGCGCGCGCGAGCCCGAAATCGAGGAGCTGGCGCGGGTGCTCAACAAGATGGGCGCGCGCATCGAGGGCGCCGGCACCTCCGTCATCACCGTGGAGGGCGTGGAGGGCCTCAAGCCCGTCGAGCACGCCATCCTCCCGGACCGCATCGAGGCGGGCACCCTGCTCGTCGCCGCGGCCATCTCCGGCGGCAACGTCCTGGTGAAGCACGCCGTCCCCGAGCACCTGGACGCCGTCATGGACAAGCTGCGCGAGGCCGGGTGCACCCTCACGGCCGAGGCCGGCGGCATCCGCTGCAAGGCCCCGCGCACCCTGACTTCCGTCAACATCACGACGACCGAGCACCCGGGCTTCCCCACCGACATGCAGGCCCAGCTCATGGCCCTCATGTGTGTGAGCCAGGGGACATCCGTCATCAGCGAAAACATCTTCGAGAACCGCTTCATGCACGTGCCGGAGCTGCACCGTCTGGGCGCGGACATCACCATCCAGGGGCACACCGCGGTGGTGAAGGGCGTCAAGCACCTGAGCGGCGCGCCCGTCATGGCCACGGACCTGCGGGCGAGCGCCTCGCTCATCCTGGCGGGCCTGCGCGCCGAGGGGCGCACGGACGTCAGCCGCGTCTACCACCTGGACCGCGGCTACGAGCGGCTGGAGCGCAAGCTGCGCGCCCTGGGCGCGGACATCCGCCGGGTCAAGGCGAAGGCCTGAGGAGCACGGGGCCTTTCGACCCCCAGACGGCGCGTTGCCAACAGAAGCGGCAACGTGGGTTGCATCCCAAATTTCGCGCGACCTATCATTCTCGGACCACTGGGGACGTGCGTCCCCCATTGCAGGAGAATGAACCGTCCCATGGATTGCCCCAGCTGCAACGTCGAGATGGCCGATCTCGAGGGGGATGACCAGACGTTGCGAAAGTGTGGAGACTGCGGCGGGCTCTGGATCGACGTCGCGGACCTGAACCGGGTCCTGCTCCACAACAACCTCCAAGGGCTGGAGCATCAGGGAGGCAAGGTGGACGCGGAGGCGTTGACCGGCCAGTGCCCCGAGTGCCATGTCGACCTCGTCCGCGTGGACGGCGGCGACCGCCAGCACCCGCTCCACTACGACACCTGCGAGTCCTGCGGTGGCATCTTCCTGGAGTCGGAATTCCAGGACGCCACCGACGTGAAGGTCGCGGAGAAGGAGATCATCGACTTCTTCCGCCGCTTCAGCGCCAAGAAGAAGGTGGCCGCCCTCTAGACGGGCGGCACGCCGGACGGACCTAGGGCTGGCCGCGGAAACCGCGGCCCCACTCCTCGGCCAGGGCCCCCTCGGGCTCCAGGGTGGCGCCCGCATCGTCCGAGCCGCCCTTCTGCAGCCGCAGCGTCACCTTGCCGCGCTTGGGCACCTCCAGCGTGAGTCGGGAACCGGACAGGGCATACGTGCCCGTCACGGCGCTGGGCTCGCCGCCCTCCAGCGGCTCGTGCGCGAAGCGGTACGTCCCGTCCACGTAGAGCGAGAGGAAGCGGTCCGGAGCGCCCTCCAGGCCGCTGAACCACGTGCCCAACAGGGGCGCCAGCCGCGCGTCGTAGCGCAGCCGGGGCGCAAGCCACGTGCCGTTGAGCGCCTTGCCTCCCGAGTAGAAGATGAGGTCGGTGACGCAGACGGGGCCGTCCTCCGCCGTGCCCGGGAAGCGCTCGGAAACCTCCAGCGTGAAGCGGTTGCCCGTCATGGCGGGGCTGATGGGGACGACCTGGAGCCCGCGCTTGTCCTCCACCTTGAGGCTCTTGGACGTGTCCACGGTGGTGAGGGTGAGCTTCTTCGCCCGCGCGTGGGCCTTGTACGCGGCCTTGTCGGTGCCGTCGCCCGTGTAGACGCGCACCTCGTCGATGGTCACCACGTCCTTGAAGCCGATGGTGACGGCGGCGGGCGGCGTCCCCGTGGCGCACCAGGCCGTCGTGTCGCGTCCATCCAACAGGTGCAGGGGCGAGTAGCGCTCCGGCTGGCGCTTGCGCTCCAGGTAGTCGGAGGCCTGGGCGTAGCCCGGCGGGGCGGTGGACGCGGCGGGCGCGGCGCTCGAGAGCAGCAGCAGGGCGAGGGGGAGGCGGCTCATGGCGCCATCTTGGATCGCCCCGCGTCGACGGCTCCAGTCCCTGGCTGGAAGTCTTCGCGGTGAATCCAGCGACAGCGGATCCCCGGCCCGGGGGGATGAAAGCGCCCGCCGCGATGTTGGGGTGCTTGACACTCGGACGCCGCGAGGAAGTGATGCGGCACGATGCGGAGAATGAACGTGACGCGACGCTGGGGGTGGGTCTGTGTGCTGGCCGCGACGCTGGTCGCCTGCAAGGACGACAAGCCGGCCGAGGTGCCCGACGCGGGGCCCGTGGAGACAGGGCCCGCGGCGCTCACGGAGCAGGAGCCCAATGAGCGGCCCGAGCAGGCGCTCGACATCACCCGCGACAGCACGGTGACGGCGGAGCTGACGGCGCAGCCCAACAAGGCCGACGAGGACTGGTACCGGCTGGCGCCCTCCGCGCCCCGGGTGGTGGACGTCACCGTGTCGGGCCTGCCCGGCGGGGACATCACCCTGGAGGTCCATGACCGGGACAGGAACCGCCTGGCCGCCATCAACAGCGAGGGCGACGGCAAGCCGGAGCGCTTCCCCAACCTCTACGTGGAGAAGGAGCGCTGGGTGCGCGTGGCGCCCGCGCGCAAGGGCGTGGGCGGGGCGTACACGTTGACGGTGAAGATGCGCGCGCCCAACGACGGCGAGGAGCACGAGCCGAATGATCGCGCGGTGGACGCGATTCCCCTGCCGCTGGGGCAGACGGTGACGGCGTTCCTGGGCCACGCGGGCGACGAGGACTGGTACCGGGTGGAGCTGCCCGAGGCCGCCGTCCCCACGCCTCCGCCGGGCGAGGGCGTCCCCGCGCCGGACGACGCGCAGGGGGCCACGCCGACGCAGGGCGTCGCGCCCCAGGGAGCCGAGGCGCTCCAGGGCGCCGTGGCGCAGGGCGCGGCCGCCGCGCAGGGTGAGGCGCCCTCCCCCGCTCCGGGTTCGGAGAGCGGCGCGGCCACGGGCACGCCGGAGGAAGGCGCGGCGCCGCTGGACACGCCGCCCGCCCCCTCGGGCACCTTCGCCGGAGGAGAGCCCCCCGCGGCGCCTCGGCCCCAGGGCGCGGCGGTGGCGCAGGCGATGGACGCGGGCGCCGCCGTGCCGCCCGAGCCTCCCTCGGTGGCGTTGAAGATCGAACTGTCCGCGGTGGAGGGCGTGCGGCCGGAGCTCTCCGTGCTGTCGGCGGCCGAGGCGCCGCTGTTCTCGCTGCGAGGCAAGGAGGGCGAGGCGCTGTCGCTGCGCAACATCGGCGTGCGGGCGACGGACCGGGTGGTCTACGTGGTGGTGAAGGGCGGCTGGACGGGGACGGGCAAGGAGGCGCGCCGCACGTTCAACTCGGGCACGCCGTACACGCTCACCGTGACGCAGGAGGAGGCCGGCGCGAACGCGGAGCTGGAGCCCAACGACGAGCTGTACAAGGCGACGCCGCTGACGGCCGGCGGCTACCGCGAGGGCTTCATCTCGCCCAAGGGCGACGTGGACCACTTCGTGCTGCGCACGACGGAGCCGGTGCTGGCGAAGGTGGAGCTGTCGGGCGTGGAGCGGCTGGACCTGGTGCTCTCCATGGTGGAGCCGCCCCAGGGTGACGGTCAGCAGGAGACGGTGCTGCTGCGGGCCAACGACGGCGCGCTGAAGGAGCCCGAGCGCCTGAACAACGTCGCGTGCAGTGGCTCGTGCTGGTTCCGGGTGGAGGGCGCGTCGCGCAAGGTGGAGGGCAAGTGGGTGAAGGACTTCGAGAACGCGGAGCAGCCCTACCGCATCAGCATCACCACGGTGCCGGACAACGGCGGCGAGGAGCGCGAGCCGAACAACAACCTGGAGCGCGCGCAGGAGCTGACGCTCGGCAAGGCGGTGCGCGGCACGGTGTTCCCGGTGAAGGACACGGACTTCTACCGCCTGGACCTGTCGGACCGTCCGGTGCGCACGCCGCTGAAGGCGACGCTGTTGGGCATCCTCAAGGTGGACGTGGGCCTGTACCTGCACCGCGTGCAGCCGGACGGGAAGCTGTCGCTGGTGCAGACGGCGGACCGGGCCAAGGGCGACCAGCCGGAGAGCATCCGCTTCAGCGCGGAGCCCGGCGTCTACATCTTCGAGGTGCGCGACGCGAAGAACCGCGAGGCCAACTTCCAGGACTCGTACCAGCTCACGGTGGAGGAAGGTGAGCAGTGAGCAGCGCGGTGAAGGCCTGGGAGGAGAACTTCGATACGTATCTGATGGAGCTGGAGGACGGCCCCACGTCGTTCCTCCTGGACATGGAGGCGGCGTCCCAGGCGCCTCTTTCGAGCCATCCGCTCCGGCTCACCGTGCGCGTGGCGATGAAGTCGCCCCGGCCGGACGGCCTGCGCTCGCGTGAGGAGTCGGACGCCCTCTTCGCTTTGGAGGACGCGTTCGTCCCGGCGCTCGGGGCGCTGGGGTTCCTCTTCGTGGGCCGCAGCGTGGGGCAGGGCCTCACGGAGGCGTTCTTCTTCGGCCCGCGCGGCGTCTCGCAGTCCGAGGTCCAGCGCGTGGTGACCCCCGTGCAGGGTGACTACACGCTGGAGCTGGAGCTCGAGGAGGACCCGGAGTGGGCCGTGTACTTCGACTGGCTCTATCCGCCGGAGCTCCACCGCCACCTGATGTCGAACCGGAGCCTGCTCGACCTGCTGGCGAAGCAAGGAGACCGGAGTGAAGTGGCGCGCGAGGTGGACCATCTGGCGCACTTCTCCAGCGAGGAGCAGGCGACCCGCGCCGGGGGGCAGCTCGCGAAGAAGGGGTTCAAGGTCTCCGCCCCGCGCGCGCCCGAGCCTCCCGATACGCGGTGGGCCGTGTCCTTCACCCGAGAGGACTCGCTGGCGGAGGGGCGCGCGGACGAGGTGACGGTGGAGATCCTGGAGGTCCTCCAGGCCCACGAGGGTGACTACGACGGCTGGGGCTGCGTGCTGACGACGATGCAGTAGCCCCCGCCCGCGCGTCATTCCATGGCGCCGTGGCGCCGGTACTCGTCGATGCTCGGCGGGTACTCGGTCCAGAACATCAGGGTTCCGCTGTGCTTCATCAGCGTCTCCTGCTTGCCTCGCGCGTCCGCATCGGAGACCGCGAGCGAGACGCCGAGGGAGATATTCGGCTCCGCCGCGCCGAGGAGGTCCGCCAACGGGAGCGTGAGCGTCATCTCGTATCCCCGAGGACGCTTGCGCCAGGTGCCCTGGATGGCGGGAAGGGGGGTGTTCGCCTCTCCCGTCCAGTCACGCGCCTCGACCTTTCCTCCCGCCGCGAGCAGGAGGCCCAGCTTGAGCTCGGAGAACGCTCCAGGCGTGCGCATCCGGTGCACGGTGAACTCCACATGGTCCGAGTGCACACCGGTACCGGTGCCCAGAGGAACAACCCTGTCATCGTGCACCTCCACGTGGAGGGCGAGCGCCCCACCCACGCGCGCCAGCCGCCAGGCGAAAGCCAGGTCCTCCACGTCCCTCCAACCCGCGAGCCCCCAGGTGATATGGGCGGGCGTATAGGCCTGGGCCGTGGGGGCCAACGCGAGCGCGGCCTCCGTGGACTGCGCCGACCGCACGGGGTACGGCCTGATTCCGTCGACCACCGCGCCCACGGTGTCACTGAACACCATGTAGCCCGGCCGGCTGCGGGAGAGCGTCTCCATGTGCTCCATCGAGCCGCGGGCGCCGACAGGTCCCGACAAGGCGTACGCGGTGGATGACACCTGGACCTCGACCCCGTCCTCGTCGAACCCGAGCGACTGGAGGTCGTCCCCCCTCACCAGGAGGCCACAGAAAGGTCCCTTGAGGCCGGCCTCCGCCGGTGGGGAGGCGTCCTCGGTATCGGCCTCGGACGAGGGCTCGACGCCGGAGAGCAGCAGGAAACAGGTCCCGTCCCGACAGGCATGGTCCACGGGATTGAAGCGCAGGTCCTCGCGGCACAGGGCGCGAGCCCGAGCGAGGAGCGCGTCATCCACGGGCAGGGACCTGGGAGGTTTCGGGTCGACTGGCGCCTTCCCACGCCGCGCCGCGGGCTTCGTCCACTTCGGCGTTCGAAGGGGGGCCGCGATGAATCGCGAGCCATCCGGCGCGACCTTCAGGACCTGGCGGGATACGGCGGTCGGGTCCAATGCATTGGCGGGGATGCTGAAGGGCTCATTCCTGCTCGTGGTGACGACCTCGACATGCCCCGCGTCGATGAAGCGCAGGGTGCTCGGGGACCACGCGTCGAGGTCATGTGCCGCCCCCAGGAATCTCCCCTCCCGGTCCGACATGACCATCTGCTGGCTCGTGCAGAGTCCGTAGAAGCAGGGCCCCATGCTCTGGACCACGCGCCAAAGACAGAGGCGACCTTCGCAGGCGATCCGCTTCTGCGTATCCAACCCGTAGTACGCGCCACCTTCGGGCGTCTCGACCAGGACCGCACCCCTGTCGAACCAAGGCTCGGTGGGAGCGGCCAGGGCCGTCGTGCTCCCGAGCCACAGCCCGAGCGCCAGGGCTCGGCCAGGGTGCCGTCGCATCCGAGGCGCCCGGGACGGAGAGGATGCGGCGCGGTGGACTCGGTCGTTCATGGATTCCTCTTCATGCACCATGGGTTTGCAGACGGCATGCCTCGACTTCCGACTGGAGGGACACACGGGCCCACGACATGGCGCGTCGAGAACGCGGCTCCAGGACCACAAGGAGAGGGCCGCCAGCCACGGGGCGCTCCGCCCCTGACTGAAGGCTTCCCAGCAGTTCCTCTACAATCCCTCACATGAGCCAGATTGCCGTGCACATCGAAGACACCCGGACCGGGCAGGTGGAGACACGCCACGTCGACAACCTGGAAGCGCGCTGCTCCCGGGAGACGGGCATCGTCATCGGCTCCGCCACGGACTGTGACATCGTGCTCGCGTCACCCGAGGTCTGCGCACACCATGCCCGGTGGTATCCCGGCGGCTACCACCGCTTCGTCCTGCTCCTCGACGAGGACGCGGTGATCAACAACTCCCGAGGCGACCCGTACCGCGGCGGGGAGACGCTGCGTGTCGACCATCGCCCCTTCCAGATCGGCCCGTTCATCATCAGCATCTAGCGCGGAACGGACTGGCATTGCCTCACGCCCGCCGCAGCGTCGCGACCAGGGGTAGGTGGTCCGAGGGCTCCTGCTCCGAGGGCAGCGGCGTCAGGTCATCGATGACCGGCGGAGCAACGGGGCGGGCGCTCAGGCCCCGTGAGTGGAAGATGAAGTCGATGGCCTTGGCCTCGCCATTCGCGTTGCACGTGGGCGCGTGCTGGCCCTGGAAGGCGTCTTCCAGCCCCGCCTCGGTGAACGCGCGAACCAGCGGCTCGCCGGGGCGCGCATTGAAGTCACCGCAAGCCACCCACAGCGCGCCTGGGTCCGCCTGGACGACCTCCCCGAGCAGCTCCGTGGCCTGCTGCATCCCCTGGTGCAGCGCCACCGGCCTGTCGGGCCGGTCCCATCGCAGGTGCGTACACGCCACGCGCAAGCGGTCCTGCCCCACCGCGAAGTCGACGACCAGCGCCAGGTGCCCCGAGACGCGCCCGTCCTCCAGCACGTCCTTGAAGTAGTGGGCCCGGTGCCCCACGTAGCGCTCCCCGCGATGGAACACCGCGCAACCGTCGGGCTTGCCTTGCTGCTTCAACGCCAGCACACCGGAGTACCCGTGCGAGGACAGGGACCGCTGGAGCGCGTCGAAGGTGGAGGCCTCCACCTCCTGGAGACAGACGATGTCCGCGTCCAGCGACAGGATGCGTCGGGCCAGGGCCTCCTGTCGCCTTCGCGGCTCGAAGAGGTGCGCGGGCGTGTTCGGAAACCACTCCGGTCGGATGTAGGAATCCGCGAGGAGGTTGTACGAGGCCACCCGAACTCCCCACGCCATCGGCAACTCCTTTGACGCCCCCGCCTCGGGCCGGGTGCAGGTGCCCGCCCCTCGGAGGACAGGGCCCGCCCGTTATCGCAGGCCATGCCCTTTCAGTCGACGGCGTCGATGGAGAGCATGATGCGCCGCTGCCCTGACACGAGCGCCGGGGAGCGGTGGACGACACCGTTCCCCGCGTTCCCGGGCCACGACTCTCCCTTCAACAACGCCACGTCGAAGCGCTCCAATCGCTGCACGCGCCCGCCCGCGCGGAGCACCTCGCCCTTCGGCCCCAGCCCCTCTCGCAGCGCGTCCGCGTTCTCCAGCCACTCGGTGGCGGGGCCCGCGTAGGTGCAGAGCAACCGCACGCCGACCCGGTCCACGTGGAAGCGCGGACACATCTCCCGCTCCAACGTGGTGAGCCGCACGCCCAGCCACCGGCACTCGAGGAGGTCCGCGTACACCTGGCAGAGCTGGCGCAGGTCCTCACACCAGGCCTCGCGCTCCTCCACCCCCGACAGCTCCGCGAGTGTCCCTCGGAAGTCCAGGCGTCTTGCATCCACGCGCTCGACGACGTGGAGGGTGTGCCGGGCACAGACAGTCCCCAACCACCGGCTGAGCTCGGAGCCCAGGCCCCGGCGCCACACGCAGAGGTTGAGACCCTCGCGATAGATTTCCGTCAGCTCCGAGGGCTGCCAGACGAGGACGTGCGAGGCGGACCATGACTCGGGAGCGCGTGACTCCCACCGCGAGGCGGGCTCCATCAGGCGCTCCGCTCCTCGGCGGCCGCGTCCTCGTCGCGCACCACCTCCCACGCCGGGAAGGGGTCTTCCAGCGCAGACCATCCGGAAGGGCCCAGCGCGAGCTCCGCGGGCGTCAAGAGACACGCCTCGAGTTGCCCCAGGACCTCCTCGGGGTCCGCATCCCGGGTGATGAAGACCAGCTCCTGACGCCGGTCCCCATACGGCCCCGTCATCTCGCGCTCGAGCTCCGCCTGGGCCTCGGGCTCCTCCGGCCACTCCTCGCGAGGCACCGCGGCCCACCACAGGCCCGCGGGCTCGAAGCTGCACGCGCCACCGGCCTGGGCCCACACGCCCGTGATGTCCATCCGGGTGGCGAGCCAGAAGAACCCCTTGCTGCGCAGCACGCCCTTCCAGCTCCCATGGATGAAGTCCCAGAAGCGCTGGGGATGCAGCGGCACGCGGCCGCGGAAGACGAAGCTGCGGATGCCGTACGTCTCGGACTCCGGCACGTGCTCGCCGCGAAGCTCCTTGAGCCACCCCGGAGCACGACTCGCGCGCTCGAAGTCGAAGCGCCGGGTATCGAGCACCTCCGCGAGCGGCACCCTGCCCCGCTCCGCCAGCACCTGCCGCGCCTCCGGGTTGAGCCTGCGCAGAATCTCGCCCAGTTCCTCCAACTGGGAGGAGGAGACCAGGTCCGTCTTGTTCAGCACCAGCACGTCCGCGAACTCCACCTGCTCCACCAGCAGGTCCACCACCGTCCGCTCATCCTCGTCGGCGATGGCGAGGCCACACTCGGCCAGCCCCTGCGAGCCCTCCCAGTCGCGCAGGAAGTTGAGCGCATCCACCACCGTCACCAGCGTGTCCAGCCTCGCCACGTCGGACAGGCTGCGGCCGGACTCGTCGGCGAAGGTGAAGGTCTCCGCCACCGGCAGCGGCTCGGAGATGCCGGTGGACTCGATGAGCAGGTAGTCGAAGCGCTCCTCACGGGCCAGCCGCCCCACCTCCTCGAGCAGGTCCTCCCGGAGCGTGCAGCAGATGCAGCCGTTGGACAGCTCCACCAGCTTCTCGTCCACCCGGCTGAGCGAGGCGCCGCCCTGCACGAGCCGCGCGTCGATGTTCACCTCGCTCATGTCATTGACGATGACGGCGACGCGCAGACCCTCACGGTTGTTGAGGATGTGATTGAGCAGGGTCGTCTTCCCCGCGCCGAGGAAACCGGAGAGGACGGTGGTGGGAAGGCGGCGCTTCACGGCGGGCTCGCTCATGGCTTGCCCTCCACGAACAGCACATGCTTGCGCACGCGAGGGTCGTACTTCTTGAGCTGGAGCTTGTCCTGCGACTTCCGCTTGTTCTTCGTCGTCGTGTAGAAGTAGCCGGTCTTCGCGGTCGACACGAGATGGACGATGGTCCGATTGCCCTTGGGCATGATGAATCCATTGAGAGAGAGGAATTGAAGGAAACGCGCGCGACGAGGCGCTGGGCGCCATGGCCCAGGCCCGCGACACGAGACGGACTGCGACGGCTCAGCGACCGGGCGGAGAGCCCTTCGGTGCGAGCGCCAGCAACGGAACTCCGGAGCCATTCCCCACGGACTCCTCGAGCGTGAGGAGCGGCCGCGACGACGGGACCGTCAGCAGGAGTCCAGCAGGCAGGAACACCGCCTGACGCGCCTGTGCCCAGGCCAGGGCACACCGCGCATGCGAATCTCCATCCTCCTCGCCATCCGTGAGCGCGACCTCGGCCCCGGGCCCCTGTCGCACGGCGGACGCGAGGAGCCCCGCGTCGTCCAACTCCTCGAACGCCCGATGCTCGGCGCAGTAGCGGTGCGCGTGCTCGTCCGAATGGAGCACCCCCACCAGCGGCAACGTCAGCCACAACACCGCGAGGGTGGCCGCGCAGGCGCGCGCTGGAAGGGACATGGGGCGGAGCATCGGACGCTTACGTAACTCGATTGCAAAAACCAATCAAGCCCGTCGTCCCTCCGTCCCCGGCGCTACTTGAACTCCGCGGGCGACAGGCCGTGCCTTCGCAACAGCTCGTAGAAGTCCGTCCGGTTGCGGCTCGCGGTGCGCGCGGCCGCGGCCACGTTGCCCTTCGAGCGGCGGAGCACCTCGGACAGGTAGCGCCGCTCGAAGCGGTCTCTCGCCTCGCGCAGCGTGGGCAGCTCCCCTTCCGCGCTCAGCCAGTCCTGCTCCTCCTCGCGCACGGCGTCCGCGGGCGCGCGGGAGGACGTCGGCGGGTCGAACATGCGCGCCACGTGCTCGAAGCGGATGTCGTCCTCGGGCGCCAGCAGCACCAGCGCCTCCATGGCGTTCACCAGCTCGCGGACGTTTCCCGGCCACGAGTGCGAGCGCAAGAGGTCCATCACCTCCGGCGCCAGCCGGGGCAGCCGCAGCCCGTTGCGCGCGGCGGCCTGCTCCAGGTGCCGCGTGGCGAGAATCGGGATGTCCTCCAGCCGCTCGCGCAGCGGAGGCATCACGATGGGGAGCACCGCGAGCCGGTAGTAGAGGTCCTCGCGGAAGCGCTTCGCCTCGACCTCCTCACGCAGGTCGCGGTTGGTCGCCGCCACGATGCGCACGTCGGCCTCCTCCTCCACCGTGCTGCCCACCCTCGCGAAGCGCCGCTCCTGGAGCACGCGCAGCAGCTTCACCTGGACCCGGAGCGCCGCCTCGCCAATCTCGTCGAGGAACAACGTCCCGCCGCGCGCCGCGCCGAACAACCCCTCGCGCGTCTGCGTGGCCCCGGTGAAGGCGCCCTTCACGTGGCCGAACAGCTCGCTCTCCAGAAGCTCCGGCGGCAGCGCCCCGCAGTTGACCGCGACGAACGGCCCGCTCGCGCGCCGCGACAGCGCATGGACCTGCCGCGCCGCCAGCTCCTTGCCCGTGCCGGACTCGCCCAGGATGAGCACCGTCGCCTCGGACGGGGCCACCCGCGCGATGCGGTCCCTCACCTCGGCGATGGCGGAGCTGGTGCCCAGCAGTCGCTCGGGCGTGGTGCCCGCGACGATGCGGCGCAGGTCGGCCAGCTCCCGCCGCAAGTCACTGCGCTCCGTCGCGTGCAACAGCTTCTGGACCAGCTCGTGGTCCTGGAAGGGCTTGGTGAGGAAGCCATACGCGCCCCGCTGCATCGCCTCCACGGCCGTCTCGATGGTGCCGTGCGCGGTGAGGATGACGACGGGCAGGTCCGGCGAGCGGGCCCGCATCTGTCCCATCACCTCCAGCCCATCCGCCCCCTCCAGCCGGAGGTCGAGCACGACGGCGTCCACCTCCTCCTGCTCGAGCAGCTCCAGCCCGCGGGCCGCTGTGAGCGCGGTGGTGACCTTCATCCCACGCGCTTCCAGTCTCAACGAGATGAGCTCACACAGCTCCGCGTCGTCGTCCACCACCAACACATGTCCACCGCGGGGGTGCTTCATCCTTCCATCCTCTTGGACATCGCTTCCGTCGCCACCGGGGCGGGTGCTCCCAACCCCAGCGGGAACACCAGCACGAACCGCGCGCCGGGGTTCGCGTTCTCCAGCACCAGCACATCACCGCCCAGCGCCCGCATCATCCGCTGCGCCAGGGGCAACCCCAGGCCCAACCCATCCGCGGCGGCGGCGCCCACCGCGCGGGTGAAGAAGGGCTCGAAGACCCGCGGGCGCACGTCGTCGGGCACGCCGGGGCCTTCATCCCGCACCTCGATCCGCGCCCACGTCCCGGGCTGGCCATCCGGCCCCCGGGGCATGAGCGTGCGGGTGACGTAGACAGTCTGACCGGGCGCGGAGACGCGCACACCATTCGTCATCAGGCTCACCAACGAGCGCTCCACCAGCGCGGCATCCAGCGAGGCCGGAGGCGTCGTGCCCTCGGCCTGGAGCACCAGCTTCGTACCGCGTTCCTCCGCCAGCTCGTTGACCTCCTCGACGGCGCGCGCGATGACGTCATCCAACCGACACCCCTCGTCCCGGCGCACGGCCTTGCCCGCCTGGACCCGGGTCAAATCCAACAGCGCGGTGACCAGCCGGATCTCGCGCTCGCACGCCACCTGCGCCAGCGCCACCACGCGCTGCTGCTGCGCCGTCAAGGGGCCCGCGGTGCCGTCCGCCAACAGACCGATGGCCGTGCGCAGCCGCGCCAGCGGCGTGCGCAGGTCATGAGAGGCGGAGGCGACGAAGGCGTCCTTGAGCTGGTCGAGCTCCGACAGCCGGCCCCGCATGCGGTCCAGGTCCGCCCACAGCGCGCGAATCTCACTGGGCCCGGAGACCGCGGGCAGCGGCGCGAAGTTGCCGTCCCCCACCCGGTGCGCCAGCGCGGACAACTGCCCCAGCGGGCGCGTCACCCCTTGAGCCACCCACCGCGCCACCGCCCACGCCGCCACCACCGCCATGGCCCCCAGGATGAGCCCCACCGCGATGGCGGACGAGCCGATGTCGTGCGCCCGCATCTCGCGCTGACGGATGGCCGAGTGCAGCGCGAGCGTGGTGTTGATCCACGCGTCGGTGAGCTGCTCCGCCAGGTGCAGGCGCTGGTTGCGCAGCGCCGCGTTCTGCAGCCGCTCGCACGTGTCGCCCTGGAGGATGTGGCTCGCGTAGCTCTTGAAGCCCTCGGCCGCGCGCAGGAGCAACGGCTGCGTGGCGGCGCCGTGACGCTTCAGGAGGGCGTCCAGGTGGGTGAGCCGTTGCCCGAGCGTCGCCGCGGCAGCGGGCACCTCCTGGGGACTGTGCTCACAAGCGAACAGGCCCTGACGGGCGGCCACCTCCACGGCCCAGGCGGCCTGATGGACGGCCTCCTCCTTGATGACTCCGCCGAGCTGCTCCTCACGGACCTCCGTGAGCAGGGACGTCATCCGGACGATGGCCACCCCCGAGAAGGCAGCCGCGCCCAGCAGCGCGGCGGTCATGAGTGCGTGGGAGATGAGCAGTCGGTGAGCGAGTCGCATGAGGCCGATTCATACGCATGTGAGGGCGCGCTTGTTCCGGAAGTCTCACTACCGAGCTGACGAGCGTCGCGCAGCAATTTCGAGCGGGTGTTCCCTCGTGAATCTTCCTGTCGGTTCCGACAGACAGGTGTCGGCCGACAGGTGACGACGAAGCGTCGGCCTCGGCCGACAGTTGAATCAGCATTCAGAGGGGAGAGGCCGTCGGCACGGTCCATGTAGATGGCCCGGGCATCATGGTCGAGACTCCTACGCTCAAGACGCCCCGTGGATGGACCGCAGGTCCGAAGCGGTTGTGGACGGACTGGAAGCAGATGGTGTCACGCCGGACGCTCCCGGGTGACGCGAGCGCCGCTCTGACAGTGGCGTGTGTCGCGCTTCCTTTGAATCTGGCGCTGGCGGTGGCCTCGGGGCTACCTCCCGAGGTCGGCCTCATCAGCGGCGCCGTCGCCGGTGTCGTCGCGGCGATGCTCGGCGGAGGCCGGCTCCAGGTGACGGGCCCCGAGGCCGCGCTCGTGCCCACCGTGCTGCTCATCTCCATGAAGCACGGCGTGGCGGGCGTCATCGTGGCCACGCTCGCGTGCGGCGCGCTCCAGGTGGTGCTCGGCCTGTCCCGCGCGGGCAGGCTCGCGCAGTTCATGCCCTCCGAGGTCACCCGTGGCTTCACCGCCGGCATCGGGTTGTTGCTGCTCGACGGTCAGCTTCCCCGGCTGCTCGGCGCGGTGACGGAGGGCACGTCCTCCGCGCGCGCGCTGGTGCTCCCCTCCACGTGGTCCACCTGGTCCGTGCACGGCGCCTCCGTGGTGGTGGGCGTGCTGGTGGTGGCCTGCATGCTCCTCATGCCCAAACTGCACCGCTCCATTCCCGCGGTGCTGGTGGGGCTGGTGGTCGCCACCGCGGCGTCCAGCCTGGGTGTGCTCTCCGAGGGCCTGGCGCGCGTCGGCGCGCTGCCCACGGGCCTGCCCATGCCGGTGATGCCCTCCTTCGCGGGGCTGGACTTCCAGGCGCTCCTGCCGGACATCCTGGCGCTGACGGTGCTGGCGTCGTTGGGCTCGCTCCTGTCCGCGCGGGCGCTGGACCAGCTGCCCGGGCTGGAGAACCACCGGACGGACGGAGACCAGGAGCTGGTGGCGCAGGGCTTCGCCAACGCGACATCGGCGATGTTCGGCGGCATGCCGGTGATGGGCGCCATCGTCCGCTCGTCCGTGTCCGTCCAGGCGGGGGGCCGCACGCGCGCCGCCTCCGTGCTGCACGCGGTGATGCTGCTGGGCGCCTGCATCCTGGCCGGCTCGTTGGTCGCGCTGATTCCGATGGCCGCGCTCGCCGCCATCCTGCTCGTCGTCGCCACGCGGCTGTTGGACTTGCGCGGGCTGCGCGCGCTGATGCGGCAGAACGCGGGCAAGGGGGCGGTGTCCGTTGCGACCGCGCTGCTCATCGCCACGGTGGGCTTCCTGCCGGGCCTGGTCGCGGGCGTGCTGCTGTCACTGGCGTGGGGCTTCTTCTCGCGGCCCAGGGCCCATGTGCGCAGCCTGCTGCTGCGCCCCGATGGCCGCCCGCTCTTCCGCCCGCTCGGCGCCGAGGGGCAGGACGCCTACGCGCGGCCTCCGGTGCAACTGCTGCGCGTGCGCGGCGACCTGGATGTGCGCTCCTGCGCCAACGTGAGCGCGGCGCTGCAGGCTCCGCCCTGGCCGGACTTCCTGGTGCTGGACCTCTCCGAGGTGAAGTTCATGGACGCGGCGGGCCTTCGCACGCTGCGCGAGCTGTCCGATGCGCTGGCCGTCCGCCGGGGCCGGGTGCTGGTGGCGGGCGCGCGCAACGGCGTCGCCAAGATGATGGAGACGGACGGGACGTGGTCGGACACCAGTCCGCACGCGATGATGGCGACGATGGAGGACGTGCTGGAGCACATCAAACAGGAGAGCACCCAGCAGGCCCCCGCGAAGGTGACGAACACCTCGGGGGCACCGCAGCCCACCTGAGCCGCGGCGCCACCTGCCCCATCCAGGTGGCGCCCCCTTCCCCACAGCGCGCGTCAGCGGTTCATGCTAAAGACTCATCCAACTCAGGATAGTCGGCTTTAGCAGTCATCGCTGAATTCTCTACCCACGCGCGAACGAGGGTGTCGCGCGGGAGGCTCCATGCCCTGTGTCCGAGAGGTGCGGCTCTCGTTGTTGCTGTGCGTGGTGCTGGTGGCGGGCGCGGCACGGGCCCAGTCACCGAGCACCTTCGTGAACTGGGAGCACCCCCACGTCCACCCGCTGGAGCTGACGCCGGACGGCACGCGCCTGCTCGCGGTGAACACGGCGGACAACCGGCTCATGGTGTTCTCCGTGACGGGCGGGACGCCGGTGCTCACGGCCTCCATCCCGGTGGGCCTGGACCCCGTGTCCGTGCGCGCCCGGAGCAACACCGAGGCGTGGGTCGTCAACCACGTCTCCGACAGCGTCAGCATCGTGGACCTCACCACGCTCAACGTCAGGGCCACCCTTCCCACGGATGACGAGCCCGCGGACGTCATCTTCGCGGGCTCACCGCAGCGCGCGTTCATCTCCTGCTCGCAGGTGAACCGCGTGCTGGTGCTGGACCCGACCAATCCCCTCGCCACGCCCACGCGGCTCGCGCTGCAAGGTGAAGAGCCTCGCGCGCTCGCCACCAACGCGGCGGGCACCCACGTCTACGTCGCCTTCTTCGAGTCCGGCAACCGCAGCACGGTGCTCGGCGGTGGCAATGCGATGGGCGGCGGCGGCTTCCCACCCAACGTGGTGAGCAGCGGGCTGGGCCCCTACGGCGGCGTCAACCCGCCCCCCAACGCCGGCAATGCGTTCAACCCGCCCAGGCGCAGCGGCACGCCCGCGCCTCCTCCCGTGGCGCTCATCGTGAAGAAGAACGCCAGCGGCCAGTGGATGGACGACAACAGCCGTGACTGGACGAGCGTCGTCTCGGGAAGCAACGCGTCCGCGTCCGGACGTCGCCCGGGCTGGGATCTGCCGGACCGGGACGTGGCCATCATCAACGCGTCCACGCTGGCCGTCACGTACGCCAGCGGGGCGATGAACCTGAACATGGCGCTGGCGGTCCACCCGGGCGGCCACGTCGTCGTGGTGGGCACGGACGCGGTGAACGAGGTCCGCTTCGAGCCCAACCTCAAGGGCCGCTTCCTGCGCGTGCTCGCCGCCGCGTTCGACCCGACCAATCCCTCCGTCGTCTCCCGCTTCGACCTCAATCCGCACCTGACGTACACCACGGGCACGGTGCCCCTGGCGACGCGGCGGCTCGCGCTGGGAGACCCGCGAGGGCTCGCCTGGAACACGGACGGCAGCCGCGTCTACATCACCGGCATGGGCTCCAACAACGTCGCCGTCATGGACGACGCGGGCGGAAGAATCACCCAGGTGACGGTGGGCGAGGGCCCCACGGGCGTGGTGCTCTCCGGGACGCGGCTCTACGTGCTCAACAAGTTCGCCGCGAGCATCTCCCTGGTGGACACCACCTCGAACACCGAGGTCGCGCGGGTGCCGTTCTTCGACCCCTCCCCCGGCGCCATCAAGGTCGGCCGCAGGCACCTGTATGACACGCACACGGGCTCGGGCCTGGGACACGTGTCGTGCGCGTCATGCCACATCGACGGCCGGCTCGACCGGCTCGCGTGGGATTTGGGAGACCCCGCCGGCGAGATGAAGGCCGTCACCGGGCAGAACCTGGGCATGGGCATCCCCGGGCTCACGTCGAACTTCCAGCCGTGGCACGCGATGAAGGGCCCGATGACGACGCAGACGCTCCAGGACCTCATCGGCAAGGAGCCTTTACACTGGCGCGGAGACCGCGCGGGCATCGAGGAGTTCAACGGCGCCTTCACCAGCCTCCAGGGAGACGACACCCAGCTCACCGTCATCGAGATGCAGCAGTTCGAGGACTTCCTCGCGACGCTCACCTTCCCGCCCAATCCCTTCCGGAACCTCGACAACTCGCTGCCCACGAGCCTGCCTTTGCCCGGGCACTTCACCACGGGGCGCTTCGGCGCCGCGGGACAGCCGCTGCCCAACGGGAACGCGGTCAACGGTCTGCGCATCTACCGGCCGCCGCGCCTGCTGGACTCGGGCGTCTTCGCCTGCTCGACGTGCCACACCCTGCCCACGGGCCTGGGCGCGGACGTGCGCTGGAACGGGAGCCAGTTCCTGCCCGTCAACGCGGGCCCCAACGGCGAGCGTCACACGGGGCTCGTCTCCGTGGATGGCTTCACCAACGTGACGATGAAGATTTCACAACTGCGAAACCTCTACGAGAAGGTGGGTATGGAGTTCACCCAGACGTCGAACCTGGCGGGCTTCGGCTTCTCGCATGACGGCAGCGTGGACTCGATTGCCCGCTTCATCACCGAGCCGGTGTTCACGCTCCAGAGCGACCAGGAGGTCGCGGACATGGTGGCGTTCATGCTCGCGTTCTCGGGATCGGACCTGCCCAAGGGCACCACGACGACGGTCGCGGAGCCGCCCGGGCCGGACAGCAAGGACACCCACGCGGCGGTGGGCAGGCAGGTGACGCTGACCACGGCGAGCCCCACGCCCGCGCAAACCGGCACCCTGGCCTCGTTCCAGGCCCTCGCCGACAGCGGCAAGGTGGGGCTGGTGGCGAAGGGCAACCAGGGCGGCATCGCGCGCGGCGCGACCTATGTGGGCGGGGGTCTGTTCCAGGCCGACCGCGCGGCGGAGACCGTCACCGCCGCGCAGCTCCAGACGATGGCGCTGCCCGGCAACGAGCTGACCTTCACGGTGGTGCCCAAGGGCTCGGAGGTGCGCATCGGCATCGACCGGGACCTGGACGGCGTCTTCGACCGCGATGAGCTGGACCGGGGGACCCGGCCCGATGACCCGCTGAGCCGATAGCGCTCACAGGGACTCGGCCGCCACTCCCGGAGGACACGAGAACGACGCCGGCACGGACCAGAGCTGCTCCAGGCCGGTGTCATCCGTGGCGGGGAAGAACACGCGGCCGCCCGCGCGCACGAAGGGCTCGGGCCCCAGTCCGAGCACCACCGGGACGGTGACCTTCGCGAGCTGTCCCGTCGTCGCCGTCGTGCCTCGCGTGAACCAGGGCCTGTTGGCCGTGCCGTCCGGCGAGCCGGTGAAGAGGACGGCCCCCGTCCCCGTGGCGAACACGGGGGAATAGGACGTGTCATTGCGGTGCAGCGAGCGGAAGAGCTCGCGAGTCCCCGTCGCCGTGCCGTTCGTCACCCAGAGCCGCACGTCGTCGGGCACGGGGCTCAGGCCGTTGAGGCCGACCGAGAAGTAGAGCGAGTCACCGGAGGCCGCGGTCCGCAGCACCGCGGGGAGCTGGTCGGGATTGTCGCGCGGCAAGGTGGTGACGAGTGTCCTGCCACCGCCCCCCAGGGAGAGGCTGTAGAGCCGCGCCGACTGGGCCACGTACACCTTCGAGCCCAGCCCGCCCACCAGACGGACGCGTTGACCGAACGTGTCCAATCGCAGCGTGCCCGCGGCCGTGCCATTCGTCTTCCAGACCTCGTCGTTCGGCCCGTCCCGGAGCACGAACAAGCCCTGGTCCCCTGCCCGCCCCACCTGCTGGATGCTCACGGTTCCCGCATCCAACTGCTTGAGGGACATGGTCCCCGCCTGGGTGCCATCCGTGCGCCACAGCGTCGTGGCGCCGCCCTGCGAGCGGAAGAACAACAGCGCATCTCCGACGCGCAGGGTCTGGTCGAAGTAGAGCCCGAGGACACCGGGGAGGTTCGCGAGCAGCACCGTCCCCGCGCTCGTCCCATCCGAGCTCCACAGCGCCGGACCTCCCGAGGCGCCCAGGTGGAAGAAGACCAGTCGGCCATGGAGGGCCGTCACGGCGCGCAGCGCGGGGCCGTTGACGTCCGGCGTGAAGGCCTTGATGAAGCGGGTTCCAGCCGACGTCCCGTCACTGGTCCAGAGGTGGACCATTCCCGTCGCCGAGTCGGCGAGCTGGAAGAAGAGCGTGTTGCCCACCGCCGCCGGAGTGCCCTCGGCGAAGACGCCCGCGGGGAAGCTCCGCACCTGCACGGTGCCGGCCTCGGTGCCATCACTGCGCCACAATCCCGTGCCACCTCCCGGCGCGGCGAGCGTGAAGTAGAGCATCCCCTGGACGTCGGTGAGTCCTTCCAGGTGGGTGTTGACGGATGCTCCCGGAGGATTGACCACCCGCGTCCTCGACGCGACGCCTGGCGGACAGGCCTGGGCCGTCACCGCATGGGATTCCATCGCGAGGCCCCCGCAGCCCGAGGCCAGCAAAGCCAACCACACCAGGGCACCACCATTCCTGACACGCATGACCGCTCCTTCCAAACGCAGCGGCGGAAGGTAGGGAGCGAGAGGGTGCCCCTCAAGTGGGCACGAAAGCGCGAGACCACGTCGCGGTGGGATTCCGAGCAGTCAGTCCCTCAGGACGAGGTGCCCCAGCGGTCGCGGTACGTCCGCCAGAGTTCGCCGCCAATGCTCTCGCGCTGAACGGGGACATCGGGCGAGGAGGAGAATCCGCCGCGGGCATCGAGCCTGCTGAGCACGTGGATGATGATGCCCCGCATGTCGCCGTCCTCGAGGGGAAACACACCGCCACCGTAGGACGCGAGGTCGGCCCGCGGGTCATGGAGGAGCTGCCGCAAGCCCAGGAGCAGCCAGGGCAAGTCTCCCGAGGCCTGTGCCCCGTGGCCTATGGTCTCGATGTCGCTGTCGAGTTCACCGAGGTCTTCCGGCACTTCGTTGTGGTCGACGAAGCAGGTCAGGATGACCTGGCCCAGGTGGTAGCGAAGCATGGCGGTGCAGACCTTCATGGGCCCCCCCAGGGCGCGGCGGGGAGCCCCGCCCGCGCCGGGTACCGAGGACTACGCCTCCGCGTAGGTCTCGATGAAGTCGTCGATGACCTTGACGATGTGGGTCGAGAAGTCGCGGAAGTCATCTTCGCCGTCGGAGAGGCTGAAGGCCTCGTCATGGCTGTAGGCGACGACGGCCAGCTCGCCTTCCGGGGAGCGGGCGCGCGGGTTGAAGCACCAGAAGTTCTCCACCGAGTCGTCATCGCGGCGCTGGAAGAACAGGGCCTGGTTGATGGCCTCCGCGACCTCGGCGTCCTCGCCATCCACGGCGTCCGACGGGTCCGGCGCGGCGGCGCGCAGCAGTCCCGGCTCCTCCATCCCGATGAGCTCCTGCCCGCCGTACACCACCTTGAAGGTGCCGAGCGTGGTGATGAAGCGCACGTAGCTGGGGGGCAGCTTCAGCTTGTACTTCGCCTCCAGACCCGCCACCGCCGCGGCGTCCACCGGCGCGGCGAACTCCACGGACATGCCCTCCTTCGTCTCCACGAAGGACTTCAGCCGCTCCACCGCCTGCGTCACCGCGCTCTCATTCGACTGCGTCGACATGCTTGCTCCGACCACGAGCCAGGAAGATGCCTGGTGCGCGGACGCTAGCCGTCGCCTCCAGCCATGTCGTGCGGAGTAAAGCCACCCGCAGCTCGCCGACTCGACGCTCCGCCACCCACTCCATTGGAGTTCAAGAATCGACGGGGTACTCGCCTCGCAGCTCGGTCCACCGGGCATCGGAGAGACCCCAGGGGCCACAGCTGAGCCGCCGCAATCGTGGGAAGTGGTCTCGATGACGCAGGGGAACCCTCGTCCGAGAGAGCAGCACCTGTCAGCTCGAACACCTCCAGTTGGGGGCGTGCCACAGGTGGACCAGCTCACGGCACTGCGCATCGCCGAACACGCGGCTGCGCAGTTCGAGTTGACGCAAGGCGGGTAGCCCCTCGACCGCGAGGAGCAGCGCCAGGTCTTCTGGGAGCCACGCGACGAAGGCGAAGGGTGTCCGTCTCAGGGGAGATGGCCGCCAGGTCGTCGGGAGCGAACGTCACGCACGGGAGTGTACGGTGCCACGCGAGCAGGGCCCAGCACGCCCGTGTCCAAGAAGAAGGCCGGAGACGGAAGGCAGCACACCCGAGGTCCCCGGCCGGGGGTGGAACTCAGCCGTCAGTTACACGCATCGCTGCACTGCGCGAGCTGACAGCCGTAGCTGGCCGCCTTCGCATCGGCGTCCTGGCGCGCGAACCGGCACGCTTTCTTGCAGCCCCCAAGGAACGTGGTGGCGCCGAAGCCGACGACGTTGCAGGTGCCGCCGCTCGCGGTGAAGCCCGAGCAGGTCGTCTTGCAGTTGCGCGCGAACGCCTCGACGGGTCTGTCCTCGGACGAGACCTCCTCCGAGGGTGGGGGTTGCGACGTCTCATCCACAGGGACTTCGGGGGCCTCCGTCCCGGGGCCGCAGCCCACGAAACCAGAACCCAGCACGGCGAGGATGGCCAGCCAAACGACAGGTTGCTTCATGACAGCTCCTTCAAGCCATCCTGGGGCACAAGGTTCCAGGAGGCGATGGGCTGTCTAGACATCCTCGCGCAACCCGTCAACGCGCCCGATGTCCGATGTGTTTGTCATTGATGCGCATTTGTGAGAGCCCGAGAGGACGAGTGTCCGCGGGGTGCGGGGCGGGGCGTGGTCCCTCCCGACGGCTGCGCATCGCTCCAATCGAACACGGCGGTGGCGGTGTCCCAACAAAGAGGCCAGACACGCATCGCCGCCATGAAGAGACTCGGACTGCGGAAGATGACGGAGTTCAGATGAGTCGCAGGTGTGCGCGGAGCCCCTCCTTGTGCGCACCCATGAGCGATTGCGCCAGGCGCTAGTCCTATCTGTTGGAAACTGACAGAGTCAGCGCCTCCGGAAAGGAGCCGTACATGTCATTCAAGTGGATGCGATTCCTGGTAGCGCCGATTGCCGCATCGACCTTGTGGGCGCCTCCCTCGCTGGCGAACACCTGCGAGGAGGAATACGCCTACTGCTATTACCTGGCCTCACTCGAGTCGGACGAACGCGCTCGCGACGCGAAGCAGAACGACTGCGACCTCGAGTACTGGATCTGCACCTCGCAGGCCCTGGGGGACGAGGCGCCCCCTGCGGAATCCACCACGAGCGCTGAGTAGCGCCCGGGCCGCCCCGCGCCGCGGAATCGACTGCGGTCCTCGGCAGACCTCCGCCCTGGACCGTCTATCTGCGCCGCCGCAGACGCCGCGCGATGAGCAATCCCAATGAGACCGCCGCCACGCAGATGCCCGCGGGGCGCACCATGGTCCCGATTCCGCCCGCGACGCTCGCCGTGACACCGAGCAATGACAGCCAGGTGGCAATGCACAGAGGGCACTTCGGGAGAAGCGCGGCCAGCAGGCCCAGGACCAGGGACACGGCCGGCACGCGCCGCGCTGTCGGGCCCTGGGACATTTGCTCAGCGTCCATACTGGTCCCGCAAGCGGACCCAGCTCATGGAGAAGGACAGCCCATCCTCGTCGCGCCCCTTCGGCGAGATGTCGAGCAACTGATAGGCGGCGTTGGCGACCTCGATGCCTCGTCCATACGTGCCGTAGGTGTGGAACACGTCGCCACGCGCATCCTTCGCGAAGACGCTGAACCCCGGCATCTCCGTGTTGGACTCCCCCAGCGGTCCGTAATTGTAGACGGCCTCGCCGCTCGCCAGCGTCTCCGGACGGAAGGACACGTTGAAGTCGAAGTTGAAGCGGCTTGCCTGGGACGACACCCATGAGAAGGTCCACCCCATCCGTCGCTGGAATGCCTGGAGCTTGGGCAGCGGCGCACGGGAGACCGCGGTGAAGCGGACATCGCGTTGAGCCAGGTGCTCGACGGCGCCGTTGAAGGAGTCCGCCCAGAAGGAGCAGCTCTTGCAACCGACCTCCCACTCCGGAGCGAACATGAAGTGATAGACGACGAGCTGGCTGTGGCCCTCGAAGAGCTGCGACAGCGTCTTGGCCCCATCCGGGGTGTCGAGCGTGTAGGGCTCCGTCACGCGCAGCCAGGGCAGCGCGCGACGCTCGGCGCTCAGCTCGTCGTGCATCCGGGTCAGCGCCTTCTCCTTCGCCAGCAGCGCCTTGCGCGCGGACAGCCACTCACTCCTCGACTCCGTCAGTTTCTGGGACATGGGTTTCCTCCAGGGATTGGATGCACCCAGACGTAACGGTCCGAGCCCGTGGGTCGGGAGTAACAAAGACGACGGGCTTCCCATCGACGAGGGAGCGACGGAGGATGCGCCGCATGGATGCGCTCGTCAGCGTGGCGGCCCGGGCCCTTCGCGAGGGAGATCCGCTGGGGGCTCTCCAGCGCGTGGCGCTGCGCGAGGACGCGCCGGCGTTGGCCCTGAGGGGCATCGCGATGGCGCAGTTGGGTGAGTTCGCCCAGGCGGCGGCGCTGCTGAAGCGGGCGGCGCGTGCGTATGGCTCCGGGGATACGCTCGCCCGAGCGCGCTGCGACGTCGCGCGGGCGGAGGTGGCGCTCGCGACCCGGGAGCTCGAGGGCATCGACCTCGCGCTCGATGGAGCCGTCCGCGTCTTCACACGCCACGGCGATGTGGAGAACGCGCGCTACACACGGCTTCTGCGGGCGCGACATGCCCTCTTGCTGGGACGCATCGAGGAGGCGGAGGGAGCACTGTTCGCACTCGCACGGGAGGAAACGCCCGCGAAGCCCTCTACGGCCAAGGTGGCACAGGCCCCGCTCGCACGGGAGGAAACGCCCGCGAAGCCCGCTACGGCCAAGGTGACACAGGCCCCGCTCGTACCAGGGGGAACGCCCGCGATGCCGTCCACGCTCGCGTGGCTCCTGGCCTTCGAGGTGGCCGTGCGGAGGGGAACGCCTCGCACCGCGCGCGCCGCCCTGGAGCGCGCCCGCATCGCCGCGCGGCGCGCCCGCATCCCCGCGCTCGTCGCGGAGGTGGAACAAGCAGCAGGCGCCCTGGACCTCCCCGCCGCGCGGGTCGTCTCGCGAGGCGAGGCCCGCCCCGTCGTGCTCGACGAGGTCGAAGCCCTCCTCGAATCGGAGCACCTGGTCGTCGACGCGTGCCGTCGGGTGCTCCGCGCGGGCCCGCGGGTCGTGACCTTGTCCACGCGTCCCATCCTGTTCTCGCTGCTGCGGGTGCTGGCCGAGGCCTGGCCTCAAGACGCCGCGCGCGAGGAGCTCGTTCAACAGGTGTTCGGAGCGCGGAGGATGAACGCCTCGCATCGCGCGCGGTTGCGCGTCGAGCTGGGCAGGCTGCGCGCCCAGGTGCGCGAGGTGGCGGGAATCCAGGCCACGCCCCGAGGCTTCGTCCTGGAGCCTCGAGGCGCGGTCGAGGTCCGTGTCCTGGCGCCCCCCGTCGAGGGCGCGGGCGGCGCCGTCCTGGCTTTGCTCGCGGATGGGGAGCACTGGTCGACCTCCGCGCTCGCACTCGCGCTCGGCGCGAGCCAGCGCACGGTGCAGCGCGTGCTCACCACCCTGGAAGCGGCCGGGCAGGTCCGCGTGTTGGGACGAGGCCGGGCGAGGCGCTGGGTGGCACCTCCGCTCAGCGGGTTCACGACGACATTGTTACTCCCCGCCTTGTCCCTGCCGGGCTAAGTAGGTCGCCAAATGTTCCTGAGCGAATCCGAGGCGGAGCGGGAACGGGCAAGGTCCCTGCATTTGTCTCGGAACTTGTGGCGACCTACTTAGAGCGGACCGAAGGGGATGGAGCGGGCCATGGACAAGCATCGGGACGAAGTCGAGGAGACGCAGCCGGCGGAGGTCCTCCGCGAATACGGCCCCTTCGACGGCGCGGCGCGCATCCATGGCGTCACGTATGACGGCGCGCGGGTCTGGTTCGCGGGAGACGAGGGACTCCGGGCCTTCGACCCCACGAGCGGCGAGCCCATGCGCACGCTCGCGGTGGCCTGTGACGCGGGGACCGCCTTCGATGGGCGACACCTCTACCAGCTCGGCGGTGGCGTCATCCGGAAGGTGGACCCGGAGACGGGACAGGTGCTGAAGACGATTCCCGCGCCCGGCAAGGGCGATGACTCGGGGCTCACCTGGGCCGAGGGCTCGCTCTGGGTGGGCGAGTACCACGCCCGGAGAATCCATCGCATCGACCCCGAGACGGGTGCCATCCTGCGCACGCTCGAATCCAACCGCTTCGTCACCGGCGTCACCTGGGCCCAGGACGAGCTGTGGCACGGCACGCTGGAGGATGGCGCGAGCGACCTCCGGCGACTCGACCCCGTGGATGGACGCGTGCTCGTCAGGCTCACGCTGCCCGAGGGTGTGAGCGTCACCGGGCTGGAGTCCGACGGCGGTGACGTGCTCTACGCCGGTGGCGGCACGAGCGGCAAGGTGCGCGCCGTACGGCGGCCCCGACGCTCGCGCCGCTGAGCCGCCGGCTCAGAACTCCAGCCCGTAGGCCGCGGCCACCTGCCGTGCGAAGGCCAGCACGTCGGCCGGCGCGTTCTCGTCCAACGTGACGCGCTCCAGCCCCCTCGCCACGGGGAAGGAGACCGACAGCGTCTGGGCATCGTGGGCGAAGCCCGGCGGCATTGGAAACGCCTGGATGGGCGCAAGCCGACTCGCGGCGATGAGCAAGGTCGTGAGCCGATGGACGTCGGCGCCGGACTGCTCGCCTTCGAGGGTGGAGCGGCGCAGGAAGCGGCCGTCCCGGAAGACGGTGAGCGAGAAGCTCCGCGTGTTGGGGAGGCCGGGCGACTTCGACAGCTCGAGGACGTGGTCCTCCGCGGAGCGCGCGGGCGCTGCCTCCGGATGCGCGAGCCACGGGAGCCCTTCGTGCAGCCGCAACTGGACCAGCGGGGAGAAGCGGCGGAAGTCCTCGAACCGACCTTCGACGACGTCCGTGCGCGCCCCTGACGCCCAGCCCGACAGCGACTCGATGCGGTAGAAGACCTCATCGACGTACCACCGCGCATCGCCGCGTCTCACGACGAGCAGGTCGGTGTACGGGGATTGGGGCTCGACGAGCGTGCGGAACTGGCGGCGCTCCTCGGCCGGGTGGCGCAGACAACCTTCCAGGTTCGACGGGAACAGCGCTCGCTGAGCGCTCCCTGCGTGGGCCTCCTGCTCCTCCAGGAACGCGCCCAGCGTGGTGTCGGGCTTCGTCTCTCCGAAGTACGGGAGGAAGGTGAGCTTCAAGGACAGCGGGTCGACGCCCTGGGGCGCAACCAGCTCGCACCGCTCGATGACGGGGCGGGCATCCCCGCGATGGACCTCGCGATAGCGTTCGAAACGGAGTGTCGGAGCGGCGGTCACGGATGCACCTTTCCTGGAGTCCTCGGGAGGGTGCTTTCCACCCGCCTGGCCTCATGAATACCCACTCCTCGAATCTCGCGCGTCGAGCCAGACTGGTCCAGCACGACGCTCGTCCATCTGCGCAGGAGGAACCCGATGCATCGCTCCACGACCTCGCGAGTCCCGCTCCCGATGACCCTGCTGTTGGTGCTCGGGGTGTTGCTGGGCGGGATGCCCGCCTGGGCGGGTGACATGCCGGCGAAGCCGCTGAAGAAGCCCGCCGATCGGCACTCCATCCGCAAGGTCACCCAGAAGTCCTACGTCCGTGAAGACAACAGCGTCGTGGAGTCCCGGGTGAACATCCACCGGGACGTGCAGGACATCAACGAAGGCAAGGCCAAGAAGGGCAACGAGTCCGGGGTCCAGACATGGACCATCAACCGGCGGACCTATGGCAGCCACGATGGCACCCTGTACCCCATGCGCGGCGATGGCATCCACGAGCTGAACCGTGGGGCGTTCAAGGCGCTGGGCATCTACAACGAGATGAAGGACACGCCCCGCGCCAAGGAGGTCCTGGACAAAATGAAGGTCCCCGAAGCTGATAGGAAGGCCGCGCTCAAGGCCTTCAAGGCCGGGTAGGAGGAAACATGGCCGACAGACTTCCATTGGGGTTCCTCGTCCGCGCCGCGATGAGCGACGAGCGGCTCTTCGACGGCATCGCTCGGGCGCTCGGCATCCAGGTCGGAGAGGTGTCGCTGTTCGACGTCGACCGGCCGGGGAATGAGATGGTCCTCGTGACGACCACGTCGCGGCCGGCGGGGTTCCGCACGGACGTGAGCCTGTACGTCGACGCGTCTCGCGTCCGCGGCGGAGAGGCGCTCACCTCGCAGGAGCTGGCCGCGAGGGTGGCCGTGCTGCTCGGGGAGGAGGTCCTCGTGTCTCCCCCCTCGGGCGACCCCGCCATCGCCGTCACCTGGTACCTGGTGACGCCGGATGGCCAGCGCTTCCGGGGCACCGAGGTCCACCTCGGGGATGAAGAGGACTCCATCGACATCGACCGCGCCTCGCTCCGCCCGGTGTAGCGCGAGCGGCGCGAGGCCCGGCGGTCTCAGGTCCTGGGTCGCCAGGTCAGCCACTCGCCAGGACGCGCCAGCTCCACGTCCACCTTCCGCGCACGGGCGGCGGCGAGGAGCTGCAATTCCGCATCGGGCACCTCCCGATAGTCCTCGGAGGGCGCGACGCCGTAGTGGATGGGCACGAGGAGCTTCGCGCCCAACACCTTCGCCGCGGCCACCGCCTGCTCCGGTGTCAGGACGCCGTGCACGTCGCTGACGGGCTTGCGCCACCCGAAGCGTGCGCCGTTGATGGGCAGGAAGGCCGCATCGAAGGGCCCGAGCTGCCGGCCGATGCTCCACCAGGAGCCATGCCACAGCGTGTCTCCGCAGTGGATGATGCGACGCCCTCCCCCGGAGACGACCCACGACACCTGCGGGTCTCCGTAGCCGTCCACCGCAGGAACGGCCGTCACGGTGAACTCATTGAGCAGGACGGGCTCGTGGAGCGGCGCGGGCCGCACCCGGAAGCCCGACGCAGCGGCCGTCGCCGCCATGTCCGGCCCACACACCAGCGTCCCCGTGTCCCCCAACGCCTGTCGCACCGCCTGTCGGTCGAAGTGGTCGGGGTGACGATGCGTCACCAGGACGTAGCGGTTGCCCTCCCCCACCTCCATCGGGACCAGCGGGTCCTTCAGCGCCGCGCCCCACACGGAGGGGTCGCTCAACGGGTCCAGGAAGAGCGTGTCCTTCCCCAGTCGCAACCGCACTCCGGCCCACGCCAGACGCTGGGCGCGAAGCGACTCGGTCTCCACGGGCTTCGCCGCCCGACCCAGGCCAGGAGGAAACAGGACCGCTCCCGCCGAGAGCGAGAGCGCCGCGCGCAAGAAGCCTCGGCGGCTCATCGCGCCTCCGGAGCACGCACGGGGTTGATGCCGAAGAGACGCACCCCCGTCTCCGTCCTCGGCTGATGACGGCTCGCCGGTGGGAAGAACAGGTACGAGCCCGGGCCCAGGCGCTGCTCTCCCTCAATGAGCTCACCGCTCAGCACGAAGACCTCCTCCCCCGTGTCATGGACGTCCACGAAGGGCCACTGACTCCCCGGGGCCATGTCCACGACCCAGACCCTCACGTCACGGGTGCTCGGCAAGTCCCTCCGCAGGCAGCCGGGCCCCACGATGACGGGTTCGACGTCGTCAATCATCACGGGGACGAAGGGGCCCTGCACTCTCGGGAAGCTGTCTGTTCGCGGCATCCATCCGCTCCTCTGGCTGTGGTGCACCCACGTTAAGGAGCACCACGAGCTGAGCGCAGCGAAACGATTTCTCCAAGATGCTGAACCGTTTTCATGTGAAGCTGCCCCGGCCATGCTCGAGCTTCGTCACTTCAAGTTGGTTGCCGCGGTCGCCGACACGGGAAGTCTGGCCGCCGCGAGCCGGCAGCTCCACCTCACGTCCTCGGCCCTGAGCCACCAGCTCCGCGACGCCGAGGAGCGCCTGGGCGTGCAGCTCTTCCAGCGTCGCCAGCGACGGCTGCTGCTGACTGGCGCGGGCGAGAAGCTGCTCCTCTCCGCGCGGCGGGTCCTGAGTGAAGTCGCCCAGGCGGAGGCCGTGTGCCGCGCGCATCCCCAGGATGACCTCTTGAGGCTCAGCACGGGCTGCTACACCGTGTATGGCTGGCTGCCGCCCATCCTCGGGCAGTGGCAGGCCGAGCACCCTCGCGTCGAGCTGAGAATCGTCCTGGAGGCCACGCGTCAGCCGCTCGGAGCGCTGCTCGATGGGCAGCTGGACCTCGCCCTGACTCCCGACGCCCCGAAGCAGGCACGGCTCGCACGAACGCCCCTCTTCGAGGACGAGCTCATGCTGGTGGTCCCCGAGGCGCACGCCTTCGCGCAGCGTGCACATGTCACGGCGCAGGACCTGGTGCGCGAACACCTGCTCACCTACACCGCGCCCCGGGAACAGCTCGATGTCTTCACGCGGGTGCTGTGGCCCGCGGGGCTGGAGCCGCAACGTGTCTCCCCCGTGCCCCTCACCGAGGCGCTGATCGAGCTGGTGCGCGGCGGCATCGGTGTCACGGCGCTACCCGAGTGGATGCTGCCGACGCAACGCCAGGGATTGCGGACCGTCCGACTCACCCCTCGGGGAGTCCGACGCCGCTGGAGCGCCGTCACCCGCGCCTCACGCCAGCGCTCCGCACCACTGGCGCGATTCATCGAGCTGCTCGGTGAGCGATTCTCCGAGGGTACGCCCGGACCGCCGCGACGAGCCACGGCGCGCCCAGGTGTAGCGCGCCGCGTGCGCAGGCGGGGCGCCACACCCGGCCACCCCACCTCTTGAATCAGTTGCGGACGATGATGTAGCTGAGCGGCCCCATCTGCCAGCTTCCGTCGCCGTTATGAAACCGGTACTTGAATGCACCGAACGGCCGCCACTGGTTGGTGTTCGCGACCTCCACGGCGCTATCGAAGCCCAGCAGGGCATTATCACCCTCACTGCCCGGCTCCTCGTGGCCCACGCTCGAGGGAATCACGAGCGTCGACCAGTCACTCACGGAGGTATTGCCCTGCACCGTGAAGTTCTGGCCATGCGTGGTGGAGCCAACGAAGCTCTCGTCGCGCAGGACCAGCAGATAGCTCGCCTGTCCCGAGTGTACGAGCGACAGGCCCTGGTTGGAGTAGCGGAACTTGAAGGTGGATTGGATCTGCCAGGTGGAGCTGTTGACGACGGAGTAGGACGCCGAGAACCGCAGCAGCGAATTGTCGAACTCGGCGCCGGTCTCCTCCAGCCCGGCCGACGCGGGGCTGACGATGATGTTCCAGTCAGCCATGGACGTGCCCGCTGGCACGGCAATGCTCTCACCATTCGTGAGCGTACCGCCGACGCTCACACTCTTGCGGACCAGCAGATAATCGACGCTGCCGGAATACCAGGTGCCATTCCCACTGCTGTTTCGATACTTGAAACGGGCGGAGACCGACCACGCGGTGCTGTTGAGTGGAGGAGCCGATACCTCGAAGCGAAGGAGGGCATTGTCACCCTCGGAGCCGAGCTCCTGGAAACCCATTCCCCTCGGGACGAGCAGGACGTTCCAATCGCTGACGCTCGTCCCCGTTGGGGCAGCAATGGCCTGGCCATGAGACGCAGTGCCCGCAACGGCATTGGCAGCCATCGCAGCGGAGGGAATGATGAGGGAGAGGACTGCGAGGAGAACAAGACGCACACCGACATGGAACATGAGGAGCTCGCTGAGTGTGAGACTGGGACTGATCTTTCATTGACTCAGAGTGAAGACCAGCCGCTCGAAGCGTACCATCGAAATCTCGCTGCGCCACCTGGAACTGGCCGTCGGTCCGACGGCACCGCGGCTCATTCCAGCCCACACGGAATGTGCTAGAAGCCGTGAGCGTGATACCCATCTCCCTGTGCAAACCCACCCGAGGTTCGCTGCTCATGATGCTCTGTCTGGGCATCAGCCAGCCCGTGCTCGCCAAGGCCCCGGAGGCCAATGCCCAGGGCTTCGCGGCGTATGGCAAGGGCGACTACAAGAAAGCCCACGCCCTCTTCGAGAAGGCGCTGAAGCAGGACCCGTCCAACGCCTATGCGCGGCTCAACCGGGCGAGGACGACCACCCTGCTCAACCAGGGCCAGGAGGACGCCGACGACTTCGACTCCTGCGCCTACGAGCGCAATTGGATCTACCTGGCGCTGGGCGACCTGTCGAAGGCGGTGGAGCTGGACGCCAAGGCCATCCTGCCGAAGATCGACGAGGACACCCAGGGACTCAAGGCCCTCAAGGCGCGTGATGAATACAAGAAGTGGCGTCAGGCCATCTCGGTGCTGGTGGAGGAGAAGGGCATCCGGGAGAAGATCCTGGGCACCACGTCCGACTGGTGGTTCCTCCGGCCGGGGCAGCTGCCGAAGAGCATCACCCTCGCGGCGGACAAGCGCGTCGTGGAGACGCTCCAGGACATGACGGAGCAGCCCGCGGGCCGTTGGCGGCCCTTGAGCGGTGGCGTGGAGATCACGGCCGGCAAGGAGCCCGCGCGCCCCTGGAAGCTGCAGGTCGGTAAGTATCCGTTCGACCAGGGCAGGAGCTTCTTCTTCGAGGTGCAGCTCGTGCCGGGTGAAGGGCCGCAGCCCGCGGAGTATGGCTGGAGCACGGGGCCGCTGAGCCTTGGCCCCTTGAGCGGTGACTGCCTGTAACGTCCGCCGTCCAACGGTGTGTCATTGCAGTCGCACGAGACAAAGCTGTTCTCGGCGGCGTGAGCCTTGCGACATCCGCACTCGGCGTGTGCTGGGTTTGAAGGCGTCAGACGCGGCTGGTAGAGGCTCCGTACACCCGCCGCTTTGGCGGGTCTGACACGGAGAGCCTGGATGAACACCCTTGGACGTCTTGCCGCGATGTGCGGCCTGTTGGCGCTGGTTGGTTGCGGTCCGGAAGCACCCGTTGCGGAGACCTCGGAAGAGACTGTCACCAGCATGGCGGGTGGCCGCGTGCCGCCTCCCATCTGCCCGGAGGTGATGCCTCCGCTGTGCGAGGACGGCGACCTCTACCCCATCTACTCGGGCACGTGCCTCATCGGCTTCGAGTGTGTTCCCCGCGCCGCCAAGGCCAACTGTCCCCAGATCGTCTACCCGGGCCCCGGCTTCTGCGAGTTCGGCACGATCACCCCGGTGTACTCGGGCGGCTGCCTCGTCCGGTACACCTGCACGATGTAACCCCCCACCACACCCCGAACGGAGAGACACATGCGCGCAGGAATCATGGCGGGACTGCTGGCGATGGGATTGATGACGGGCTGCGGCGGAGTCGAGGACGACGTCAGCGTCGAATCCGAGACGGAGGCGCAGGCCATTCCGTGTCGTGACATCACGGGACGCGACTACGTCATCACGTACTACGCGGAGGCCGCGAAGCTCACCAAGGTCGGCGAGCTCCAGTGCGGCTGCAGCGTGCCCGAGCGGGTGCTGACCGGCACCCAGACCGTCCACTACGAGAAGGTCTACGGCTGCATCGCGATGTAGCCCTTGGAAACAAGAAGGCCGGTAGTCCCGAGTCTCCTCGAGGACTACCGGCCTTCAAGAGCGGCGGAAGGGATTCGAACCCTCGACCCCGAGCTTGGGAAGCTCGTGCTCTACCAACTGAGCTACCACCGCGAGCGACCCGGCCGGTGTACCGCAGCCCCCCGGGAGCGTCAAGGACGTTGGCGACTGCTCCCTTCCCTCCCGCGCCGCCTGAACAGCGCCAAATTGCTGGGGAAGTTGCCACCCCGACACGCGCCACCAACACCTCCCAAGGTCCTCCCGCACCCACGGACGCACGCCCGTCCGCGCCGCATCCGTCACCCGACGCGCGGCGGCGCCAATACCACATCTACAATTTAAGCGTATTTTTCACGTATTTCCGTTGATTTGCATTAAACCAGAAATGCGTGTTTCCTCATACTGCCAGTCCCGCCCCGCACGGGGCGACTTCACCCGCAGCGCAGGAGCACGACATGTCCGTAGGTGCATACCGAAGGCGGCTGTTCCAGGCGGTGGTCTTCACGGCGACCCTCTCCGGGTCCACGGCGCTCGCAGTGGCGCCGGAGCACGCACATGGTGGCGAGCGTCACTTCGACGCGCGCACCAGCTACAACGCGCAGGCGCGCTTCGGCTTCTCGACGACGCAGAAGGCGCACGTCGAGTCCCTGCGCCGCAGCATCCCGGACCTGATGGTCGAGACGGACGAGTCCACGGGCCTGGTGCGCTCGCTGGTCAACCCCGTGGGCGCGCTGACGGGCCCCAGCAGCGGTGACCCGATGTCCATCGCGTTGGACTTCGTCCAGAAGCACCACGAGGCGCTCGGGCTGAGCCTCAGCGACGTGTCCACGTTCGAAGTCACGGACCGCGTCTATTCCGAGGTCAGCGGGGCCACGCACCTGTATCTGCGCCAGACCTTCAAGGGCCTGCCCGTCTACAACGCGCAGCTCCAGGTCAACGTCGCCAAGGACGGCAGCGTGCTGGGCGTGCACAGCGACTTCCTGCCCTCCATCGAGAAGGCGCTCGCGGGCACCGAGCCGCGCATCAACGCGGGTCAGGCCGTGGCGGGGCTCGCCCGGCACCTGGGCGTGGAGCTGGCGGCCCAGCCCCGCGCGCTGCAGGCCGAGGCGGGCGTGCAGCGCCGCACGGGCGTCGAGGTGGACGGCCTGTCGCGCGAGCCCATCAACGCGCAGCTGGCCATCCTCCCCATGCGCCGCGGCGAGGCGCGCCTGGTGTGGCACTTCCAGGTGTCCACGCTGGACTCGCAGCACGACTACGACGTGACGGTGGACGCCAACACGGGCGAGGTGCTCACGCGCTTCGACTGGGTGGCCGCGGATTCGTACAAGGTCTACCCCGTGCCCGTGGAGAGCCCCAACCACACCTCGCCGCTGCCGCCCTCCGATGGCCGCGTCACGGTGACCAACCCCGCCAACGCCGTCGCCTCGCCCTACGGCTGGCATGACACCAACGGCGTCGCTGGCGCGGAGTACACCATCCCGCGCGGCAACAACGTCCACGCCTACGAGGACCGCGACGCCAACAACGCGGCGCCCGCCTCCCAGCCGGACTGCGGCGCGGCCATCAACTGCGTCTTCACCATCAACCTGACCGGCGCGCCCTCCACGTACATCCCGGCGGCCGTCACCAACCTGTTCTACTGGAACAACATCATCCACGACGTGCAGTACCAGTACGGCTTCAACGAAGTGGCCGGCAACTTCCAGCAGAACAACTACGGCCGCGGCGGCGCGGGCAACGACTACGTCCGGGCCGAGGCGCAGGACGGCAGCGGCACCAACAACGCCAACTTCTCCACGCCCGCGGACGGCTCGCCCCCGCGCATGCAGATGTACATCTGGACGGCGCCCACCCCGGACAAGGACGGCGACCTCGACAGCGGCATCATCGTGCACGAGTACGGCCACGGCATCTCCAACCGCCTGGTCGGCGGTCCGAGCAACGTGTCCTGCCTCTCCAACCGTCAGCAGCCGGGCGAGGGCATCAGCGACTTCCTCTCGCTCTTCTACACGGCGCGCACGGGTGACACGGCGAACAAGATTCGCGGCGTGGGCACCTACGCGCTGAACCAGGCGACCACGGGCAACGGCATCCGCACCCAGCCGTACACGCTCGACTCCACGCGCAACACGTGGACGTACGCCAGCATCAACGGCATGGCCGTGCCGCACGGCGTGGGCTCCGTGTTCACCCAGGGCATGTGGGAGGCCTACTGGGCGCTCGTCAACCACTGGGGCTTCGACGCGAACCTCTACAACGCCCAGGGCAACGCGGGTAACCAGCGCATGATGCTGTACTTCACCGAGGGCCTGAAGCGCACGCCCTGCAGCCCGACGTTCACCCAGGTGCGCGACGGCATCATCAGCGCCGCCACCACCCTGCACAACGGCGAGGACGTGTGCCGCCTGTGGACGGCCTTCGCCGCCTTCGGCCTGGGCAGCAACGCCGTCTCCGGTGGCTCGGCCAGCACCACGCCGACCAACGGCTTCCAGGTGCCGTCCACCTGCGCGGCGCTCTGAGTCGACATGACGGGTAGCGGGGCACTCGCTCCGCGTCCCTCGTGAGTGACACACCGGACCGGGGGGCTTCTGTCGAGGCCTCCCGGTTCGTGTTTTCTCAGCGCAGGCCGCGCGTCAGCTCGTCGCGGCTGAAGTCCCGGGAGAGGTTGCTCGGCTCCAGGAACTCGGCGAGCTCGATGATGATGGGCAGGAGCGTCTGGATGCGGTCCTTGAGCCGGGCGCGCACGTGCTCCTTGAACCCCTGGTTCTCCATCCGCGCCAGCGCACGCACCTCCTCCGGGACACGGCCCACCAGGTCGTCCAGCGGCCTCAGCCCCTGGTCGACGGCCCGGTCCACCTCGCTCTGGAGTCGGCCCGGCAGTGCCTTGAGCGTGCTGGCCGCGCCCCTGCGGGTGACCTCCTCCAGGTGCTTGCTGAAGAGATAGGACTCCGCGAGCTGCTCGATGGTCTCGCTGCCCAGCGACTGGATGAAGATGCCCTTGAACCTGTCGCGGAACTTGCCGTCGAGCTCCTCGGTGAGCTTCCAGTCGGTGTCGAGCGCCGCGCAGACCTTGTCCTTGAAGCCCGAGGCCTCGCCACGCTGCGCGGAGGTGGCGACGCGGGAGGCCCAGTCGGAGAGGTACCCCTTGGCCTGGTCGAGCAGGACGCGCGCTTTGCCCAGGTCGTTCTTGTCGTAGTACGTGAGCACCTCCGCCCGCGTGGAGTTGAAGAGCAACAGGACGCTGCCCTTCTCCGCCTGCACCAGGCTCTGGTAGGTCGCCACCAGCGCGCGGTAGTGGCCCTTCTGCGTCTGGTAGACGTCCGAGCCGCCCTGCACGGCGTCGAGCAGATCCCGGTCGATGCCGTCGGGGATGTCGATGTCGAACAGCGAGGTGATGAACTTCGCCAGGTCGATGCCCTTGCCGCCCAGGTGCTTGTCATCGAGCTGACGGGCCTTGTCGAGCGACTTCGACGTGGCGCGCGCGACGCCCTCGGAGAGGCGCTTGACGGCGCCGGGGGCCAGGTCGTCGACGATCTTCTGCGCCATCTGCGCGACCTGCTGCACCACCTGCCGCTGGTCGTTCTCGAACGCGACGTCCTTGGACAGGAGGAAGGTCCACTTGTCCCACAGCTCCCCGAGCATCTTGTTGAGCACGTCCTGATGCACGAGCAGGTCGTCGTGCAGCTGGGGCGTCTGGACCTTGGCGAGCGAGTCGAAGAAGGCCATCTCGTGCTCGAGGGCCTGGTACCAGAAGAGCTGGAGGGGCGGCGTCAGCAGGTGGTCCTTGGCGGCATCACCGAAGGCCCGGCTGATCTCCGCCCGGGCCGTGGCGCAGCGGTCCTGCCACTTGCGCCAGGTGCCCAGGTTGCCGGCGCTGGCGCGCTCGCTCGCGTCGAGCAGGGCCGACAGGGCGTCCTCCGCCGCGCGCCCCGCCCGCTTGAGGCCTTCCGCCAAGGCGCGCTTCACCGTGTCCGGAGCGCCCTCGGCGGCACGGGTCATCTGGTCCTGCAGCTCGGCGACTCGGCTCGAATACCCACCCATGGGTGCTCCTCACAGACTCTGCTGGCTGGTGATGCGCCAGGGGCCGCCAGCGCGGCGCTGCAGCTCCCAGCGCCGGTGCACCTCGACCGAATTGAACGTGCGCGTCTGGCCCTCGAAGAGGCCGACGTGGTCGACCTCCAGCTCCACCTGCTCGATGCGCGGCAGGCCCGGGGCCTCGTCGCCGCGGATGACGGTGCGCGCGTCGCCACACCAGTGCACCCGCGCGTCGAGCACCTTGTCGAGCAGCAGGCGCCGCGAGCGCACCCACTCGCTGTCGCGGCCGTTCCAGGTGTAGACCGGGTAGTAGATGGGCCGCTGTTCGTCCGGCACGGCGCGCCAGTCGGCGAAGAGGCCGTTCCAGGTCTCCTGGTCGCCGCGCTTCACGGCGGCAATCATCGCCTCCAGCACCGCGCGCGGGCTCGCGTCGTCGGACAGGGGCCCCGAGGTCTCCTGTCTCAGCGACTCCTCGCCGGCGAAGAGGGGCCCACCCTCGCGCGTGTCGGTGACGTCGACGCAGACCGCGCCGCCGATGAGGGCCGCGACGGGCTCCACCTCCAGCCCCGCGGCGGTGCGCCCCGAGCCGGCGAGCAGACGCGGATCCGGCAGGATGCGACCGAGCAGGGCGATGTCGACCCGAAGCGAGGGAGAGACGAGCCGCTGATAGCGATGCATGGCGGCGAAGACCCGGGCCATGGCCGGGGTGTTGACGGGACAGAAGACCCACGCCCCCGACTGGTTCCAGGCCAGATAGGCATTGCCCATGTCGACAATCCAGTCGCGCTGGCTCACCTGCGGCAGCGCGACCAGCTTGCCCGTCACCACCGAGCGGTCGCCGCGGAAGGGGTCGACGACGGGGAACGCGCCGAGGGTCTCCGCGGCGCGCGACTCCAGCAGGGCCTTCCAGGCCGCGGTGGCCCGCATGCCGATGGCCCTGACCTGCTCCTCGCCCCGGCTGCGGAAGTCGAGGGCGCCCTCGGGGAGCGAGACGAGGTCGCCGTCGAGACAGTCCCGCACCCGCTCCCAGTCGTCGCGCATCGCCGTCGCCAGGGGACCGGGGAAGTGCTCGACCAGGTAGTCCACGCGCGCCTTGTGCACCAGGTGGTTGGCGAGCTCCATCCGCGTCCCGCGCGCGGTGCGCCAGATGCCGAAGGTCCCGTCGAGGAGGCGCTCCCATTCGGAGACACGCTTGTCGACCCAGCCCGACCAGGACTCGTCGAAGCCGTCTCGGCCCAGCTGCTCGGGCCCACCCGGCCCGAGGATTCGCTTCGTCGTCTTGCCGATGCTCCAGAGCCGCTCATGGCGCAGCGTGCCGCTGAGCTCGAGCGTCTCCCAGCCGTCCCCTGGCGCGCGCCTGCGCAGGACTCGCAAGCGGACCAGGTCCCCTTCCTTGCGCCCCTGCCGCGCCCAGGTCTGGCTCTCGGCGTGCTGGCCCAGCAGATACGGGCCGGTGCGCTGCCGGGTGGGCATGTCCGGGGGCGTGACGATGGGCTCGCCGTCGACCGCGACGATGCGGTCTCCCACGCGCAGGCCCGAGCCCCGAAACCCGCTGTCCCAGGCAATCCACCCCACCCCGAGGTGGGGCATCGCGCCATCCAGGCGCGTGTCGGTCTTCAGACCGCTGCGGAGGTTGTCGTGAAGGTACTCCCGCTCGGCACCACGTTCGCTCAACACGAAGACGTCCCCCCTCTCCTGCCGGCAGCCCCGAGTGGCCGCCTCGGGGACAGGGTCTACCTCGGGGGCCCCTTTTCGAGAAGGTCCCCCGCGGTGACCCACCACGTCAGGCGAGGGTTTCCTTCATGAGGTCCCGTGGCGCGGACAGGGACGAGCGGCGTCAGTTCTTGACGACCGTGGTGATGGTCAGCGGCGTCGCGTTGCCCACGAAGGTGCCGGCGGTGGTGGTGCACGGCATGGGCACCTGCGAGAAGTCCGCGGCGTAGTAGCCGTAGGTGGAGCCGTTGCCCTTCTCGTAGAACTCGTGCCCGTCCGGGAGGACCACCTTCCAGACGTAGTTGATGCTCGTGTACTGCGTGGACGAGCGCGACCGGATGACCCCCGTCACGGTGGTGCCCCAGTGCCAAGGCGCCACGGCGGGCACCTCCACGGTCTGCGGCGCCGGAGCCCAGTCGAACGTGCTCGACGGACCGGAGCTGCCGCCCCAGCCGTAGATGAGGAACACGCGGGTGCCCCAGGGCAAATCGTCGTTGCGGTACGTCAGGGTGATTTCCGCCTGCGAGGTGCTGAAGTAGCCACACGTGTTGAGCACCGTGCGCGCCTGCGCCCACTGCGAGCCCGCGAGCGCCGAGGTGGAGGTGAGCAACAGGGAGAGTACGAGCGCGTGGCGCGAGAACCGGGACATGCGGAGACTCCAGGAGTGGGTTGACAGCGTCGCCCCTCTACCAGAGCCGTGGATTCTGAGGGAGTCCTGAGACAACCGCCATCGTCGAGACACGCGGTGGTGTGTTCGAATGTCCGTCCGACACGAGCTGTGTGGCTCGTCGAGCCCGTCCGCGCATGCCCCGCGAGCCGCCCATCGTCCTGCCCGTCCTGCTGCCTCTGCTCCGGCACGCGAACCCGTGGGCGCTGCTGCTGGTGAAGGAGGAGGGCTATCCGCTCTCCACCGCCGCCCTGCTCTCCGAGCGCTACGCCTTGAAGAGCAACGAGAAGCCCTTCGTGAAGGCGCTGCTGGAGCGCAAGCGCAACCTCTGGGTCTTCCGCTGTGACCAGCGCCGCTTCGCGGGGGACTTCGTCGTCGTGGACATGGCGGAGCCGCGCCCCGCCCGACGACAGGTGGTGGTGCTGGACCTGAAGATGGGCGCGCCGCTCGTGCTCGGCGGAGGCGGCGCCGGGGTGCAGCTCGCCCATGCCCGGGACGCGGTGGAGGGCGTCGCGGCACGCCAGGACGTCATCCCTCCCGGCCCCCCGTACACCCTGGCCACGGGCGACAAGGACGTCATGCTCGCCCATCTGGGCGCATGAAGCCGAAGCCGTGTTGGAATGACAGACATCCCGACCTGAAAGACATGGGACTTGACTGAACGGAGTTTCAGTCCCACTCTGGGACGGTGAAAGCCCGCCCCGTCGACAATCCGCCCAACCCCTGGGCGAGCACCGCGGTGGAGTACGTGGACGAGATTCCTCCCGCGAAGCTGGAGGTCTGGGAGGACCACAGCCGCCAGGTCCTCTCCCACAACGACAGCCCGGACGTGGGCTTCGACTGGAGCGTCAATCCCTACCGGGGCTGTCTGCACGCGTGCGCCTACTGCTACGCGCGCCCCACCCACCAGTACCTCGACTTCGGCGCCGGCACCGACTTCGAGACGAAGCTCGTGATGAAGCCGCGCGCGGCGGAGCTGCTCCGCGACGCCTTCGAGCGCCCCTCCTGGAAGGGGGAGACCGTCGTCTTCAGCGGCGTCACCGACTGCTACCAGCCGCTCGAGGCCTCCATGCGGCTGACGCGCGCGTGCCTGGAGGTCTGCGCCGAGTACAAGAACCCCGTCGGCATCGTCACCAAGGGCGTGCTCATCGAGCGCGACCTCGACGTGCTCCAGCGCCTGTCCCGCGACGCGCGGCTGTGGGTCAGCATCAGCCTGCCCTTCCACCACGCGGACATCGCCCGCGCCATGGAGCCCTACGCGGCCTCGCCCCAGCGGCGGCTGCTCGCCATCCGCCGCCTCGCGGACGCGGGCATCGACGTGGCCATCTCCTTCGCGCCCATCATCCCCGGCCTCAACGACGAGGACATCCACCGCGTCCTCACC
The DNA here is from genome assembly GCF_059738865.1 of Myxococcus sp. MH1. Taxonomy (NCBI): domain Bacteria; kingdom Pseudomonadati; phylum Myxococcota; class Myxococcia; order Myxococcales; family Myxococcaceae; genus Myxococcus; species Myxococcus sp. MH1. The sequence goes on from NZ_AP026947.1 coordinate 7,464,461, forward strand.
GCCGCGAAGGAGGCTGGCGCCCGCCGCGCCCACTACACCCTGGTGCGCCTGCCCGGGCCCGTGAAGGAGGTCTTCGAGGAGCGGCTGCGCGCCAGGCTCCCCCTGCGCGCCGAGCGCGTGCTCCACCGCATCCGGGAGACGCGCGGCGGGGAGCTCAGCGACTCCCGCTTCAAGCACCGCATGCGAGGCGAGGGGCTCTACGCCCAGACCATCCACCGCCTCTTCGAGACGACGGCGCGCAGGGTGGGCCTGCGCACCTCGTACATCACCGAGCCGGCACCGGACACCTTCCAGCGCCCGCCGCGAAAGCCACCGCCCTCGCCCCAGCTCAGCCTCTTCTGAGCGCGCCTATTTGCGTATCGCCTGGACGATGCTGATGAGGATGACCGCCCCCACCGTGGCCACCGCCAACGAGTAGAGGTTGAACCCCGTCACGCCGCGCCCGCCCAACAGGCTGAACAGGAAGCCGCCAATCATCGAGCCGACGATGCCCGTCGCGATGTTGGCGAAGATTCCCATCCTCGCGTTCGTTCCCTTGATGATGCTCGCGATCCACCCCGCGAGCCCTCCCAGCACCAGCCACGAGCAGATTCCCATGTCATCCTCCTGACCGGCGGGTTGCTATCAGACCCGGCGTCGCCGTGCACCCGGGCCCACACAGGCCACTACGGCCCACGTGCCCACGTATTTCAAGGCCCCACGCCCCCTCACGAAAACGCCCCACGCCTCCCGAGGGAGACATGGGGCGCGTGTACGACACGAAGGCGCGGCTCAGTCCTTGCCGAGCATGCCGTCCTTCAGGCCGCCGTCCACCGGCGACTTGCCCAGCCACACGGAGAACAGCGCGTCGGCGAAGTCCTTGCCCTCCACCGAGATGGGCTCCGTCACCTTGGTGCTCCGCACGCTCGTGCCGGAACCCGGGACGTAGGTGAGGATGATCTCCTCGCCCTTCTTCACGTCCGGAATGGCGTTGGCGAAGGTGTTCAGCCGCTCCTGGAGCGCGGGCAGCTTGTCGCCCGCGTTCTTCTTGAAGCCCTCCACGATGGCGTCGGTGATGCTCTTCTTGTCCAGGTCTCGCAGCATGTACATGCGCACGCGCTTGGTCTCGTCCGCGGACAGGAGCGCGGCGGCGTCCTGGCTCGGGGTCTCCACGTACAGGCCCACCGCGTAGACCTTGAAGACCATCTTCTTGCGCAGGCCCACGCCGTTGAGCTTCAGCTCCTTGCCCTCGACCTTGGCGGTTCCGGGGAACTTCACCCCGGCGACCTCCTGGGCCTCTCCCGGAGCGGCGGAAGCAGGCAGGGCGAACAGCAGGCAGAGCGCGACGGCGGACAGGGTGGCTTTCATGAATCCCTCCAAGTGGGTTGTTTCACGTGCTCCGACGCACACTAGCCACGCGTCTTCACGAAATGCTCCATGAAGGTGACGAGGGTGCGCACATTCTCCACAGTCACCGCGTTGTACGTGGAAACCCGGATTCCTCCAGCGGTCCGGTGGCCCTTGAGCCCCACCATTCCATGCCGCTTCGCGTCAGCGACGAAGGCCGCGTCCAGCTCCGGCGTGGGCAGGTGGAACACGACGTTCATCACTGAACGCGACGCGCGCTCCACGGGGGCCCGGTAGAAGCCCGCGTGCGTGTCCAGCGCGCCGTAGAGCAGGTCCGCCTTCTGGCGGTTCCACGCTTCAATCTGGCCCAGCCCGCCCACGTCCTTCATCCACGCGAGCACGTTGCGCACCAGGTAGATGGCCAGCGTGGGGGGCGTGTTGTAGAGCGAGTTGTTCTCCGCGTGGACGGCGTACCGGAAGATCTTCGGGATGTCCTTGCGGCCCTTCGCGATGAAGTCCTTCTGGGCCACCACCAGCGTGACGCCGGAGGGCCCCAGGTTCTTCTGCGCGCCCGCGTAGACCAGCCCGAAGCGCGACAGGTCCATCTTCTTCCACAGGAAGTCGGAGCTCATGTCCGCCACCAGCGGCACCGGCCCGGTGTCCGGCATCGTGTGCCACTGGGTGCCGTAGATGGTGTTGTTGGTGGTGACGTGGACGTACGCGGCCTTCGCGTCCAGGGACAGCTCGTCCTGGCGTGGCACGCGGGTGTAGTGCTTGTCGGGCTGCACCGTCGTCGCCGCGACGCGGGGCTTGCCGTAGTACTTCGCCTCGTCGAGCGCCTTCTCGCTCCACACGCCCGTCATGAGGTAGTCCGCGCTCGTGTCGGGGGTGAGGAAGTTCATCGGCACCTGGGCGAACTGCTGCGACGCGCCGCCGGTGAGGAAGAGGACCTGGTGCGTGGACGGCAGGCCCGTCAGCTCCGACAGCAGGGCGATGGCCTCGTCGTGGACGGCCTCGTACTCCTTGCCGCGGTGGCTGTGCTCCATGACGGACATGCCGGAGCCCTGGAAGTCGAGCAGCTCGTCCCGGGCGCGCTCCAGGGCGGGAAGGGGCAGGCCGGCGGGACCGGGGTTGAAGTTGATGACGCGCATGGCGGACAGGGCTCCTCTTCGAAATGGAACGGCGGGGCCCATTCTTCCTCCCGACGCCCCCCCGGGAGCCAGTAGGAAGCGGTCCGCCCTCGTCCGCCTCCTCCAGGAGCGGCCCCGGGGACGGGAAATGCAGCGTGGCCACCGGGCCGTCCCGGGGGTCTGGAGGTCAGGTGGGTTCCACGGAGGGACTGGCGGAGTGGGTACGGCGCGCGGCGAGTGGGGAGACTTCCGCCTTCAGTGAGCTGTATCGGCGCACCCGCCCCCTCGTGGCGAGGTTGGTGGCGGGGTTCGCCCCGCTGGACTCGGACGAGGTGGAGGACGTCATCCAGGAGTCCTTCGTCCGGGCGTTCCGGGCGCTGCCCCGGCTGAAGGAGCCGGGGGCCTTCGAGGCCTGGCTGTTGTCCATCGCTCGCAACCGGGCGCGCACCCGGCTGGAGCGAAAGGCCCACCTCAGGAGGTTGGAGGACGACATCGCGGACCCGGAGCCGGAGGCGGTGCCGCCCGTGCCGGAGTCCCTGCAGCTCGAGCGCGACATCGAGGTGGTCCGTCAGCTCATCGCCGAGCTGCCCGAGGGCGAGGAGAAGCGGACAGTGCAGCTCTTCTATATCGAAGGGGAGCTGTCCGCGCGTGAGATTGCGGAGCAGATGGGCGTGGGCAAAAGCGCCGTGACGATGAGACTCGAGCGCTTCCGGGGCCGTATCAAGAGAGAGCTGCTGCGGCGAGTGCTCGCCGGTCGGTGGGAGTGAGAGGTCATGAGACACCTGGATGACGAGGCGCTCGGCGCCCTTGCCCGTCGTGAGCCGGACGCGGTGACGTACTTCCGCGAGCACCTGGCCACCGCGTGTGAGGCGTGTGAGGGCTACCTCGCCACCCACTCCGGCCCTGACGTCCTGGACGGGCGGGTGGACGCGGTGCTCCTGGCCCTGGCGCCTCCGCGCCCCCAGGCCCCCCTGGACGAGGTGGGCCTGGCGAGGGTGAAGAAGCAGCTTCGCGCACCGCCCCGGTGGGACGCGCGGCGCTGGGGCGTGGTGGCGGGCGCGGTGGCCGCGGCGCTCGTCGCGGTGGTGGTGGTGCCCCGGGTGCGCCAGTCGGGCGCCGGGGTGGAGGTGGGCACAGACTCGCTGGCGCCGGGCGTGAAGGGCCAGGTGGGGAAGATTGCCCTGGAGCTGGCGGTGGTGGCGCGCGGCGCGGACGGGAGCCTCAGGCGGTTGGACCCGGACACCCAGGTGGCCCCGGGCGACGTGCTGCTCCTGCGCTACCACGCCACCGAAGCGGGCACGGGCCTGCTCTTCCAGCAGCGGGCCGAGCAGGAGCCGGAGCTGTTGGGCACCTTCGTGCTGGAGGCGGGGACCCATGACCTGCGCGACCCCCAGGGCCTGTCGGGCGTCAGCCTGGAGGGGGAATCGGGGCCGGTGACGTTGTGGTTGGCCGCCACCCCCTCGGGCCTGGAGCCCTCGCCCGACGAGGTGAGGCGGGTCCTGGTGGGAGGAGGTGAGCGATGGGAACAAGGCACGCTCGCCGTGACGAGGTTCGACGTGCGCGTGGGAAGCGGCGAGAATCCGCGCTGACCGAGTCACCGTGAGGCCCCTGCTCTCCATCCTGCTGGCGGCGCTGATGGCGTGCGCGACTCCTTCGTCCCTGGGGACGGAGAAGGGCGGCCTCGTGCCGCTGCGGCTCGACGAAGAGGCGCTCTCCAGCGCCTACACGCCCCGGCGGATGGCGCTGCTCGTGGGCATCTCCGAGTTCGACGACCCCCATTGGCGGGGGCTGCGTTACCCATCGAAGGACGCCAAGGACCTGGCCGCGGCGATGCTGGACCCGACGAAGGGCCGCTTCGACCAGGTGCGCGTGCTCACGCGGCCGGAGGAGACGACACGCGCGGCCATCCTCGCCGCGCTCAGGCAGCTCCGGAAGGAGGCGCACCGCCCGGATGACGTGGTGGTGGTCTACTTCTCCGCGCACGGCACGCTGGCGCGCGACGCCACCGGGGAGCTGCGCCGCTTCCTGGTGACGCGGGACGCGTCCTACCGCGCCATCGCGCAGACGGCGCTGTCCATGGACGCGCTGAAGGCGGAGTTCGACGCGCTCTCCAGCCGGCGGCGGCTGCTGGTGCTGGCCTCGTGTCACAGCGGCAACGGCAAGTCGCTGTTGCCCAAGGAGTTGGAGAAGGAGCTGTCGGGCATCAAGTCCGGCTTCTACGCGCGGCCGCTGGAGGAGTCCTCGCGGGCGTCCATGGTGTTCGCCGCCTGTGACTGGGGCGAGACGGCGCGCGAGGACGAGGGCCTGCAGAACGACATCTACACGCACTTCCTCGTCGAGGGGCTGGGCGGCGGCGCTGACCGCAACGCGGACGGAGCCGTCACCGCGACGGAGGCGCACGACTACGCGCGCCGGCGCACGTTCGCCTTCACGGAAGGACGGCAGCGGCCGTCGGCGGAAATCCTGGAGGTGGGCGCGGATCCGGTGGTGCTGTCGGGCAGCATCTCCCGCACGGGCCGGCCGGAGCTGTTCTCCTACAACCCGCGCCTGGATGGCTTCACGCTCAAGGTGGACGGGGAGCCGCGCACGGAGCTGCCGGGCGGCGCGGCGGTGGTGCCGGGCAAGCGCACGGTGGAGCTGACCAAGGGTGACGCGGTGCTGGTGCGCCGCGAGGTGGAGGTGGGTGACGGGGAGCGGCTGCCCCTGGAGCAGCTGTTGTCGGAGGCCTTCCCCCGGCGCTCGCTGTCGCTGCTGGGCGGCATGTTCACCTTCGCGGACGCGAGAAGCCGCGGGGAGCTGTTGCCCATGGCGCCGGAGGTGGCGGTGTCGTTGCGGCTGGAGGACCGTCCGCTGCGCGACTTCGGGCTCTTGTTCGATGTCAGCTTCAGCACGGGCCGCCGCTCGCTGCGGCTCCTGCCGGAGGACACGGTCCCCTTCCGCTACACGACGTTCTCCGCCGGCGTGGCGCTCCCCTACCTGTGGCGCTGGGAGCGGCTGACGCTCTTCGCCGGCCCGCGTGTGGCCACCTTGTACCTGGGGCGGTCTTTCGATGTGGAGACGTACGCCGCCGGGCAGAGTTTCTTCACGGTCAGCCCCGGCGTGGTCGGAGGCGTGGTGCTGAGGGTGGGAGAGCGCCTGGAGTTGGTGGGACAGGCGCAGCTCATGCTGACGTACGTGGTGTTGGACGGGAAGGGACAGGCCGTGGGCTTCACCGGCGGCTGGGCCGGTGTGGGGTACCGCTTTTGATGCGCTCGAAACTGCACATCGCGTTGGGAGTCCTCCTGGCCCTGGGCGCGGGAGCGTGCGGCAACCTGGAGAACGCGCCCCTGCGGCTGGGCACCATCGAAGGGGCGCTGTCGGAGTACGACCCGGCGCACGCCCTGGTGTCGGTGGTGGGCGCGCCACAGCTGCGCTCGACGGTGGATGACCAGGGACGCTTCAAGCTGGAGAAGGTCCCCTCCGGGGACGTGGAGCTGTTCGTCGTCGCCACGCGGGAGAAGGCGACGCGGGTGAAGGTGAAGGTCTCCGCCGGCAAGGCGCTCGAGGTCGAGCGCGTCGAGCCGAAGGCCGCGGGCTTCCTGGAGCTGCGCGCGCGGTCCACCCAGGGCGAGCGGGTGGCGGGCGTGGAGGTGACGGTGCTGGGCACGCACCTGGACCAACTGCAACTGGATGGCAAGGGGCGCGTGCAGGTGGGCCCCCTGCCGGACGGGTGCTACGAGCTGTCCATCGTCGGCATGGGGTTTCCGGAGGTGCGCTCCTCGGCGTGCGTCGGCTCGGGAGAGAAGAAGGAGCTGCGCGTCCAGTTGCAGCCCCGCGCGGACCTGGTGAACCGGTGCGCCGCGACGGGCTGCGAGGACGGCCTGGTGTGCGGCCCGGGTGGCCACTGCGTGGAGTGCGTGGAGGACGACCAGTGCGGCGCGGGCATGTCGTGCAAGGGCTTCCGCTGCAACGCGAACGGCCCCCAGTGCGGCGCGTGCGTGAATGGCCGCAGCTGTGATGACGGCTCCGCGTGCATGCTGCTCGTCGGCGGCGGGCCGACGTGCGTGAAGTCCTGCACGGAGACGGTGGACGAGGACGACCTCGCCGCGAGCCGCTGCGAGGCGGGCTTCACCTGCCAGGCGGGCAGCTGCCTGCCGGACACGCAGCGCTTCCTGAGCTGCAGCGCGCTCCTGCAGTTCGGCGCGGAGTGCATGGACGACGAGCGCTGCCAGGGGCTGGGCATGGCCTCGGGCCTGTGCGTGGAGCGCCAGTGCACCGTGCCGTGCGTCGAGGACCTGGACTGCCCGGGCGCCTCGCGCTGCGAGGACACCCTGGACGGTCGCGTGTGCTCGGTCCGCGACTGAGGGCCCTGAGTCACCCGCCCGGCGTGAGCACGAGCCCGTCGCGGGAGAGCCGGGCCACCGCGCCGAGGACGTCGGACTCGGGCATCCCGGTGGCCGCCGTCACGTCCGATGCGGACAGGCCCTCCACCGCCATCTTCAGCACGAGCAGCGTGGGCGGCGTGGCCTCCTGGTAGTACGTCACCAGGTCCACGGGGTGGCGCCACAGGAGCGCCAGCTCCTCGCCGCGCTCGGGCGCCCCACCCTCCCCCCGACTCCGCACGTGCGCGCAGAGGCGGAAGGTGTGCTCCAGCACGGCCAGGGTGGGGTTCGGCGTCAGCGTCTCCACGCGGGCCGGCGACGGCGCCTGGGACGAGAACACCGCGAAGTCCGTCCACTCGAAGCGCGCCAGCTCGGCGGAGTAAGCCGGCAGGCCGTGGGACACGAGCGAGTCCGCGATGAACGCGGGGAAGCCCTCGCCCAGCCGGTTCACCTCGTGGTGCCGCGCGGGGCGCGTCAGCGTGTAGCCCTCCACGAGCGAGGTCCATGCCTCCGGCCCCACCGCGCGGCGCAGGAGCGGATAGAGCTTCTCCACCGCGCCTCGCACGTGGCCTCGCACGAAGTCGCCGTAGAGGGACACGCGCCGGGCGGGCGCGTCCCACCCCGGGTGCCTGGCGTAGAGCTGCTCCAGTGAGGCCGTGCCCGGCTTCGCGAGGTAGGCACCCATGCCGTCGAAGAAGTGCTTGAGCTCGGGCTTCATCGTCGCTCCGTGTCGCCGAGCACGGCGCGCGCCTGGTCCGCTTCGTCCAGCACGGCCGTCATCGACGGGATGTCCTGGTCCCACTCGATGAGCGTCGACACGGGGCCGGTGCGCTCGAGCACGTAGCGATACAGCGACCACACGTCGTCGCAGACGCGGTCTCCGTGCGTGTCGATGATGACGTCGGGGTAGCGCGTGTGGCCGGCGAGGTGCACCTGCACCACGCGCTCGAGCGGCAGCGCGTCCACGAAGGCGCGCGCGTCGTAGCCGTGGTTGAGCGCGTTGACGTAGACGTTGTTCACGTCCAGGAGGAGGCCGCAGTCCGCCTGCTCCACCACGTGCCGCAGGAAGTCCGCTTCGCCCAGCGTGCCCCCGGGCATGTTCGCGTAGTAGCTCGGGTTCTCCAGCAGGAAGGGGCGGCCCACGCGGGCCATCACCTCGCGCACGCGCGGCACGACGTGCTCCACCGCGGCCTCACTGAAGGGCAGCGGCAACAGGTCGTGCAGGTACACGCCGCCCAGGCGCGAGTAGCACAGGTGGTCGGAGAAGAACGGCGCGTCCACGCGCTCGACCAGCGCGGCCAGGGCCGTGACGTAGTCGACGTCGAGCGCGTCCGGCCCGCCGATGTCCAGGCCCACGCCGTGCGGCAACACGGGCCAGCGCTCCACGCACGCGTCCAGCGCGCGCTGGGGACGACCGCCGAGCGACAGGAAGTTCTCCGGGATGATCTCCACCCAGTCGAGCGTGCGCTCCGTGCGCGGCAGCTCCTCGTAGAAGCTCCGTCGCAGGCCGATGCCCGCGCCCAGGGGCTTCAGTCCGTGTCTTCGCGCGTACGTCGCCACCACGGCGGGGGACCTCCTACGGGGTTGATGCGAAACCGGGCGGTGGGAGCGGATGTTCCCACCGCCCGGAGGGGGCCTGGATGCGGCCCGTGACGACTACTTCTTGCCGCAGCCGCCCGCGCCGCAGGCGTGCTCGGTGCCCTTCTCCGGCGTCGCGGCGGGGGCGGCGCCCTCGGTCTTCTGCGCGCCGCAGCCCGCCTCGGCGCCCTTGTCGCCTTCGGCCTTCTGCGCGCCACAGCTGCCCTCGGCGCCCTTCTCCGCGGCGGCCGGCTGGGCCTCGGCGGACTTGGTGGAGGCACAGCCGGTGGCGAGGGAGGCCAGGGACAGGGTGCCGACAATCGCCGCAAGAGCCTTCGCGTTCATGGGGTTGCTTCCTTTCGGTACTGCGTTGAGGGGGGTTACTGCTCGAGCGCGCGAGTCATCTGGAAGCGCGATGAGCGCCAGCGTCGTTCTGGACATGGCGGACCTCATCTACGGATGTCGATGAATCGCGGATGCATCCGATACGCAACTTCCCGCACGTGGGTTACACCCACCCGTTTCCAGTGCCTCGCGCAGCGCGCTGTCACGGGCCGGCACCAGCTGGATGCCCTCAGCGCCGGTCGTCACGCCCAGCGCTTGTAGCAAACCTTCCTGCTCCACAAAAGCAGGCCGCTCGAGGTGGCGGGCGAGCAGCGCATCGAACAGCGGCTGCCCCGCGACCTCGTCCACCGCCATGCCGAAGGCCCCGAAGGTGGACGTGCTCCCCCGCGCCGCGAGCCCCTCCAACACATCCTCCAGGTGACGTCGGTTTCCAGTGACACGGCGGATTTCCACATCGAGATGCAGGGCGAAGAGCGCGCCGGTCCAATAGGTGCCTGGGGAGAAGTCGCTGTCGGCGACGACCTCCTTCATGGTGCGGGCTTTCGCCACGTCCCGGCCGCGCGCGAAGCCGTCCACCAGCTCGCCCCAGGCGCGCTGGGCGCTTTGTCTTCCCGAGCGGACCTGCGCCATCTCCGTGAGGTAGGTGGCGAGCCCCTCCGACAACCACGGCACGCGCGGGAGGATGGCGGGATGCGCGAGGTGGAGCATCTCGTGGAGCGCGACCCAGTCGCGCTCGAACGAGGCTTCGGTGGCGTCCTGTCCCACGAGCAGCGAGATGCTGGGTGGAGAGCTCCACAGCACCATGCCGAAGAGGCCGGGGCCCTCGCGCCCGGGGACGGGGATGACCCGCACGGTGACGCGGGGATAGGGGAAGGCGCGGCGCACGGTGAGCACTTCGTCGGCGGTCCGCTTCAGCCAGTGACACACGCGCGCGTCGTCGAGGTGGGTGAAGTGGCCGAGCACCGCCACGTCCAGCACCGCGTCTTGAAGGACCACCTGACACCGTCGTCCGCCGAAGGCGTGGAACCCCGAGTCGACGAGGTCCTCGGCGCGCAGGTGGTACAGGCCCGTGTCATCCGGTTGCCAGGGCAACAGGGCATCAATGCCTTCGACGACGAGCTCCACGCGCAGGTCGGGTGGCGCCAGGTTGGGGCGGATGAGGTACGTGCGCCCCGTGAGGTGCCACGTGTCCTCCTCGGTGCTCCCCGAGAAGAAGTCCCAGCCGTGTCCACGACGGCGGGGTTCGAGTGCATAGCGGTAGCGCAGGAAGCGGATGTCGCGGGGCAGTTGCACCAGGCCGTCGCGGACCGGGACTTCGAGGCGCTCGCCGTCCTCGCGGTATGCGCTGACGGAGTCCACGCCGCCGGGGCGGGTGAAGCGGAAGGTGCGCGGTGCGCCTCGGACGAGGACGACCTCCACGTCGAGCGCGGGCGTGGGTTCGCGGACGTAGGTGAGGTTGTAGCGCAGCGCCGCCGGATCCTTCGCCGCGCGCGAGCGGACACCGCCGAGGCAGGACAGCGCCACGAGGCAGAGCAGCGGGAGCATCGAACGGATGCGCGCGGGGGACATCACGGACACAACCCTAGCCTGGAGCGAAGCGTGCGCGGGAGCGGCCGTCGGCGCTTCCGTGCGAGCGTGTGGGAAGGGCCCTCCGCGCGCCGAGGACGCGATCGGTGCCGAGCGACCTGGGACAGTGGGTCCTTCGGGCCGAGACGCGCCAGTCCGTGGGAGGGCCACACTCCGAGCCCCTCAAGAGCCTGCGCGGGAACATCCCATGGCTCGATGCGTGTCTCCCCGAGGCCCCCTTGGCGCACGATGGACTCGGAGCGTTGGAGGCCGCGCGGGCCTCTCCGTTGGACACGAGCCCCGCCCCATGACTGCGCCGTATCGGACTCACAGGGCGACGGGTAGATTCCGCGCCGTGCATTCCGACTTCATGCGCCTGATGCCACATCATCCCCGGAAGCCCACGCCATGGTGCCTTTCCCTGGTCCTGCTGACAGCGTGCGCGAGCAACCCGAGTCGATCCGGGCATGTCGACCTACGTCTCGACACAGAAACCGCTGCGAGGCTTCGCCATGCGGCTGCGGTGTCGCGTAGCGCGACTGGCGCTGCGGCGACCCAGGAAACGGCCTCGCAACTCATCAAACTCGCTCCAGTTCTGCTTGTCGTGCTGAAGGATGACAATGCAGTGGATGAGCTTGAAGAGCATCTCGTGGATTGCGCCATCCAGGCGGAGCGCCAGGTGAACAATGAGTTCTTCGGCGGGCGCTCCCCGACCCGAAGAGAGTGCGGTGAGGAAGTGGAGAGAGATGGCTGCGGTGACGTTGTCACCCGCGCCATGGCCCTTGGGAAGCGCAAGCACCTGCTGGCGCTCCAATGTGCTCGCGAGGTGCTGGAGCGAGCCTGGACGGCGCCTTTCAGCATCGAGCAACGCTATCGTTACTATCCTCATGCAGACCTCCTGGAGACCATCAGCCGAAGCGAAGAGGCTCGACTTCTCGCAGAGGGCTGCACGCGTGATTTGTGGCGCACCATCAAGCCGGATGTGGTCCTGCACTCCGATTCCAACCTGTTGAGCTCAATCCTCATCCTGGACTTCAAGTTCCCCTGCCCCGATTCGAATGAGGCCCGGTGGACTCTCTATGGGGAGAAGAGCGCCTACCAGGGCTCGAACCAGGGACGAGTCTACAGAGAGGCCCTGAAAGGAGAGGCAGTCATGATTTCGCCTCGATGGGGAATCACACAATGAGCGATTCGCTTCCAGTCATCCGACTGATGAACAAGCACGGAGACCTGGTGGCCCGTGATGGACTCGCGCTCTGCTTCTTCATGCGTCACTCACACCGGGATGTGGCCGACCGCGTCTGGTCCTGCCTGGAGAAGTACCGGCGTGCCATCCCTCCCCTGGCACTGGGGTGGTATGGAGCGGACGATGGAGACATGCTCCCCTTGGATGAAGCAGGGTGGACGCACATCCGTCAGCAAATTGTCGAACGTGCCTGGGGGGGCGAGTGGCTCGTTGATCTGTCCGAGTTGCCCGGCGGGGCCAGCGACTACCACTTCGGATACGACGGTCGAAAGCTCGATGACCCCATCTTCTCACGCGACGACAGGGCAACGAGTGGGCTCTGCTTCTTGTTCCCCACCGAGTACCTCATGACACATAGCCCGGAGCATTTCCGCACCCTGGCCCTCGAGATTGCTCGTGAGCTTCCGTTCAGCTTTGGTTACGCCAGCCCCGCGCTCATCTCCTCATCAGGGGCCTGGTTCTCCCTCCGGAAGCAGGTCCAAGAGGTGCTCCAACGTTACCTAGGCCTGGACCTCCCACGTCTGGGAGACACCAGTCGGAACATCGGTACGCGCGCACGAGGCGCTTACTGGCTCACGTTTCTGGGACAGCCGTTGCTCAGTCAGCTTGGAGGTCGCGAGATTGTGGAGCAACAGCTCGACTTGCCAGGTGTCTCTGTCCAAGCCGTGGACGAGGAGCGAATTCTGGTCACCTTGGGAGAGTGGCCCGAAGCCATCGACACCGAAAATCACGCCATCCCGCTGCCCTATCGGGAGATGACGCGGGTCCTCGAACCCTTCCTGCATGAGGAAGAGGTCACCGGGCTGCCGTGGGATCCCATCACCTTGCGTCTTCGGAGCCACCGACTCCGCCGATGATGCTCAGGGGTGGGCACAGCTCACTCGACGTCAGTCGCTCTGCTTCTTCTCCGGAGCCCCCGCGCCCGCGAGCAGGAAGGCGCGCGCCGCCTCCAGGATTTCATCCGACAGCGGCGTCGCCTTCGTCGCCCGCGCGAGCGTCATCGCCCCGAACAGGAGCGCCACCGTCGCCAGCGCGCGCTGCCTCCCGGTGACACCCTCCCCACTTGCGACCCGGGCCCCCAGCTCCGCCGCGAGCGTCTCCACGCCCCGCCCCAGCGCCTCCTGCGCCTCGGGCGTGCCCCGCGTCACGTCCGACAACACGGAGGGCAGGATGCAGCCCTCCTCCATGTCGTCACGGTTGTGGCGGTTCAGGTACCGCCTCACGAAGTGACTCAGGAACTCCGCGCCGCGCAGCTCCTCCAGCCCTCCCAACCAGCGCGAGTGCTGATCCTGGAAGAACGCCCGCACCGACTCCGCGAGCAGCGAGTCCTTCGAGGCGAAGTGCGCATAGAAGCCGCCCACCGTCAGCCCGGCCGCGCGCATGACGCGCTCCACGCTCGCGCCCGCGAACCCCTCCTTCCGGAAGAGCGACTCCGCCGCCGCCAGGATTCTCTCGCGCGTGGCCTGCTTGTGCTCGGGTGCGTAGCGCATCGCCGCCCTACTCCCGGCCACCCGGGCCCGCGGGCCTGAACACCATGCACGTCGTCGTCCCGTGCGCGTACAGCTTCCCGCTCGCGTCCGTCAGCTTCGCCTGCGCCGTCGCCACCCGCCCTCCCACGTGAATCACCTCCCCCGTGCACGTCAGCTTCCCCGTGTCCTGCGAGATGGCCCGCACCATGTTCACGTGCAGCTCCAACGTCGTGTAGCCCGCCCCCACCGGCAACGTGCTGTGCACCGCGCACCCCAGCGCCGAGTCCAACAACGTGGCCGCCAATCCCCCGTGCACCGTCCCGATCGGGTTGTAGTGGTACTCCCCCGGCTCCACCTCGAACACCGCCCGCCCCTCCGACACCTCCACCGGCGCGAAGCCCATCAGCGACGCAATCGGCGCCCCCGGCACCTCCCCCCGGACGATGGCGCGCAGGTACTCCAGCCCCGACATCGTCTTCGCCGCCGCCACCCCCTCCCGGTAGTCCCGCCAGGTCACCGTCCGGGTCCGCGCGTCGCTCTCCGCCTCGCTCATGGCCTCTCCCTCGATGAAATGATGGCCGTCATCGTCCCAGAACCGGACATCCACACGTTCCTCGACAATGAGGCTTGCCAGATGGAATGATACCCATAATACAAAGGGGCATCGAGCGCACGTCGCGAAGAAGGAGGGCCCACGGACGGCCGGACCGTGTGTTCTCCTGGCGTGCCATGCAAGGGAGCGGCGGATGCAGAAGCGGCGCGTGGTGGTGACGGGACTGGGGCTCATCAGCCCCTGTGGGACGGGCGTGGAGAAGAGCTGGGAGGCGCTGGTGCGCGGCCAGAGCGGCGTGGGCCCCATTACCCTCTTCGACGCGAGCGCGCTCGACTGCCGCATCGCCGGCGAGGTGAAGGACTTCAAGGTCGAGGACCACATCGAGCGGCGCGAGGCCCGACGCATGGACCGCTTCGCCCACTTCGCCGTGGTGGCCTCCGACATGGCCCTGGAGGACTCGGGCCTGAAGGTCACCCCCGAGAACGCCGAGCGCATCGCCACCATCATCGGCTCGGGCATCGGTGGAATCGGAAGCCTGGAGGAGACGTTCCGCCGCGCGCTGGAGAAGGGGCCGGACCGCATCAGCCCCTTCTTCGTCCTGCAGATGATCATCAACATGGCCCCCGGCTATGTGAGCCTGCGCCATGGCCTCAAGGGCCCCTCCTGGGCGCCCAACTCCGCGTGCTCCACCAGCGCCCACGCCATCGGCGAGGCGATGCGCGGCATCCAGCGCGGCGAATTCGACGTGGCGGTGGCCGGAGGCGCCGAGGCCCCCATCTCCCTGCTCGGCGTCGGAGGCTTCGCCGCCATGCAGGCCTTGTCCCTGCGCAACGACGCGCCCCATGCCGCCAGTCGCCCCTTCGACGCGGACCGCGACGGCTTCGTGCTCGCCGAGGGCTCCGGCATGCTCGTCCTCGAGGAGCTGGAGCATGCACGCGCCCGCGGCGCCCGCATCCACGCGGAGCTCACCGGCTACGGCGCCAGCGCCGACGCGCACCACGTCACCGCGCCCGCCCCCGAGCACGAGGGCGCCCAACGCAGCATGCGCGCGGCCCTGAAGGACGCCGCCTTGCGCCCCGCCGACATCGGCTACATCAACGCGCACGGCACCTCCACGGACGTGGGCGACCTCATGGAGGTCCAGGGCATCCACCACGTCTTCGGCGACGCCGCGCGCTCCGTCGCCGTCTCCTCCACCAAGTCGATGACCGGCCACATGAACGGCGCGGCGGGCGCCGCGGAGGCCGTCATCAGCATCCTCGCCCTCACCCGGGGCCTGCTGCCGCCCACCATCAACCTGGAGCGGTTGGATCCACGCATCGACCTGGACTGCGTGCCCAACACCGCCCGGCCCGCCCAGGTCGACGCCGTCATGAGCAACTCCTTCGGCTTCGGCGGCACCAACGTGTCGCTCATCTTCCGAAGGCTGATCCCCTGAGCCCTGTCCCGCATCACCCCTGTAAACCGCGAAAACTCGTTTACCAACGCATGCGAACCGCATGCCGCATCGCGGCGGTAAACACTTGACAAGGTGCGTCGAGCACCGCCCGGAACGCACATCCGCGCGAGAACAAAGTGCAACGATTACATGTGGTTGCACATGCTCGACAGGTATCGGACAGGTGGCAGTTGGCTGTTCCGTCGCCGGCCGCACAGGGGGAGCGCGGTCGAAAAACGCTGATTGCAAATCGGTAAATCGATTTGCAAAGTGGTTGAAAGGGTCCGTGAGGCGCGAGGGCCAGGCGCGCCCTGTGGTGGACCCGACTCAGCCATGAACGACAACGCACTGAACGCCAACGTGGGCCTGAAGCTCCGGGGTCTGCGGCTCGCCCGCAACATCAAGCAGGCGGACGCGGCGAAGGACCTGGGGGTCTCCCCCGCCTACTTGAACCTCATCGAGAAGGGCAAGCGCGTGATGCCCTTCCCGCTGCTCTGGAAGGCCCTTCGCTACTTCGACCAGGACCCCGAGCAGTTCATGTCCACGCTGGGCGAGGGCCGGGTGGACGAGGCGCTCGCGAAGCTGCTCGACGAGCCGCTGCTCAAGAGCCTGGACATCGACCCGGAGTCGCTCCAGTCGCTGTCGGCCGAGCCGAAGCTCGCCGGCACCGTGGCCGCGCTCTTCAACCTCTACAAGAACACGCGCACGCAGCTGGAGAACGTGCTCGCGCAGCTCAACGTGGAGGAGCGCACGCGGACCCAAGGCAGCAGCGCCGGCAACGGCACGGTGCCCGGCGTGCGCTTCGACTACTCGCCCTTCGACGAGGTGAGTGACTTCCTGGAGACGCACCGCAACTACTTCCCCGAAATCGAGGAGCAGGCGGAGGCCCTGCGGCGCGACGTGAGCCTGGAGCGCCAGCTCACCAGCGGGCAGCTGATGCAGCTGTTGGAGAAGCGCTTCGGCTACCGCGTGCTCATCGACGCTTCGCCCAGCGGCTCGTCCGTGGTGCGGCGGCTGGACCCGGAGGAGCAGACGCTCACGCTGTCACCGGACCTCACCGAGCAGCCGCTGAAGTTTCAAATCGCGGCGTCCATCGGCCTGCTCATGCTGGACAAGGAGAAGCTGGTCGAGCGCATCCTCGGCGCGGGGCGCACCCGGCACGGCGAGACGACGCGGCTCATCAAGGTGAACCTGGCCAACTACTTCGCCGGCGCGCTGATGCTGCCGTACGGGGACTTCTTCAAGGAGGTGCAGCGCACGCGCTACGACGTGGAGCTGCTGTCGAGCATCTTCGGCTCCACCTACGAGACGGTGGCCCACCGGCTGTGCAACCTGTCGGACCCGAAGCGCCCGGGCATCCCGTTCCACTTCCTGCGCTCGGACATCGCCGGCAACATCTCCAAGCGCTACAGCGGCACCGGCATCCGCTTCGCCAGCGGCGGCGGCAGCTGCGGCAAGTGGGCCGTGCACCTGGCGTTCCTCAACCCGTCCCAGCTCACCCGGCAGTATTCGATGATGCCGGACGGCACCACGTACTTCTGCTTCGCCAAGGTGCAGCTGCAGCCGACGGAGGGCTCCATCGTCAAGGGCACCGCCTACTCCATCGGCCTGGGCACCCACGCGGAGAACGCGAAGTACCTGGCGTACGGTCTGCCCACCAATGACTTGCGCAAGGATGCCATCCCCTCCGGCATCTCCTGCCGCTTCTGCGAGCGCACCGACTGCAACCAGCGCGCGGCGGCCAGCTACCGCTTCGCCTTCGCGTTCGACGAGTACACGAAGAAGGACTGCTTCTTCTCCCCGCTGCTGGGCTACGAGCAGGCCGACAAGGTGGAGAAGGAGCGCCACGTCGGGGGTGCCCACGGCGCCACTGGAAATGGCGGCGGCGCTCAGCCAGGCGTCAATGGCGCTGACGGGAGCGAGAAGCACGATTCGTTGGACAAGGCGGCCCGGCGCCGCAAGGGTGGCGACGCGTGAGCATGCACCCGCCCGAAGACACCGAACGCGCCCATCTGCTGGAGGCGCTCCAGAAGCAGAAGAACCAGCTGGCCACCCTGCGCATCACCGGCACGCCCACCACCGTGGGCCAGGGCCTGGTGAGCCTGGCGGAGCTGCACGGCCTGCTCGAGGACCACGCCGCCAGCCGCCAGTGCTACGAGGAGGCGCTCGGGATGTTCCAGGAGGCCGGCTACAAGCCGGGCCTGGCCCAGGCGTACTTCGGCATGGGCGTGGCCAAGGCGAACTTCGAGGACCACCGCGGCGCGCTGGAGCTCATCGCCAAGGCCGCGATGCTCTTCAACGAGACCAAGGACCGCGAGGGCGAGGCGATGTGCCGCGCCTGCGTCGGCGAGTCCCTGCGCGCGCTGGGCCAGCCCGAGGCCGCCGAGGAGAAGTACCAGGAGGCGCTCATCCTCTACCGCCAGACGCGCAACACCGGGCGCACCGCGCGGCTGCTGCTCGACATCGGCGACATCCGCATGGAGAAGGCCGAGTACGAGCCGGCCCGGAAGCGCTTCCTCGAGGCGATTCCCCTGCTGGAGCAGGGCGACGACCCCGAGGCGCTCGCGCTGGGCCACCTGCTGCTCGGCGAGTCCGAGGGCCTGCTGGGCAACCACGAGGGCGCGCGCTCGCACCTCTTGCGCGCGGTGGAGCTGTACCAGGAGCTGCACGACCACGTGCACGAGGCGCGCGCCCGGTGGGACCTGGGCCTGTCCTGCTACTACACCCAGGACCTGCCCGCGGCCCGGGAGCAGCTGGAGGCCGTGCTGCCGCTCTACGAGGAGCAGGGGCGCATGGACGAGGTCGCCAAGGTGCGCAACATCCTCGCCCACTTCGCCGCCCGGGGCGCCTGAAGCGCCCCACCGCCTCACGGGGTGCCGTGCGTCACGCCTGGATGCCGGCCCCCACCGCCAGGGCCAACAGGCCCAGCACTCCCGCGGCGATGACGGCGTAGCGCCACTCTCCGCGCAGGCCCAGGAGCGTGCCCGCCACGCCCAGCCGCGCCACCGGCGTCACCAGCAGCAGCGACGCCGCCGCCTTGCGAAGCTGGTCGATGGCCACGTGCGTGCTCTCCGAGCCCGGCAGCGCCTCCAGCCCCAGCGACAGCACGAACATGCCGCCGCTGAGCACCGCGCCCACGCGCAGCACGCGGGCAATCCACCGGTCTCCGGCCAGCGCCCTGTCGCGCACGCGCGGGGTGCTCGGCGCGGGTGCCTCCAGGGTGCTCGCGGTGACGGGCTCCGACTCCAGCTCCGGCGCCGTCTCCGCCGCGGCCGGAGCGGACGTCGCCGCCACCGCGTTGTGCGTCAGCCTCGCAGGCTCCGCCATCACCGCGGAGACCGTTGGAGGTTCTTCTCCGTCCGGGTCCTCACCCCTCACTCCCAGATGCTCGGCCACAGTCCCGCCCCTCCCTTCCACAACATCTGCCCCGCCACCGTCAGCAGCACCAGCGCGAACAGCCGCTTGAGCACCGCCGTGGGGACCTTCGGCATCAGCCGGCTGCCCACATAGGCGCCGGCCAGCACGCCCACCACCAGCGGCGACACCAGCGCCAGCTTGAGGTGCCCGCGCAGCGCGTACGCGGCCACGCTCGCCGCGCCCGTCACGCCAATCATCAGGTTGCTCGTGGCGCTGGCCACCTTGAAGGGCACGTGCATGCCGTAGCTCATCAGCGGCACCTTCAGCGGCCCTCCGCCGACCCCCAGCAGCGCGGACAGGCCACCGGCCACGAACGAGCCGGAGATGCCCAGCGGATAGTTCGTCGGCTGGTAGTCGTCCAGCGTCGCCGGCTCGCGTCGGGGCGAGCGCAGCAGAATCATCTGCAGCGCCACGTAGAGCGTGAACAGGCCGAACACCACCGCCACCATCGCCGGCGCGATGAGCGCCGCGACGAGGCCCCCCGCGATGGCGCCCAGCACCGTGGCCAGCTCCAGCGTCAGCCCCAGCCGGATGTCACTCAGGTGGTTGTCCACATAGCCGGCGGCGGCCGCGCACGAGTTGGCCACCACGCACATGAGGCTCGCCGGCACCGCCTCCTCCAGCGGCAGCCCGAAGCCCAGCACCAGCGCGGGCACGAGCACGATGCCGCCCCCGATGCCGAGCATCGCTCCCAACGCCCCCGCGAGCCCGCCCACCACCATGAGGAGAAGTACCGTCATTCCTCCACGAGGATAGGAGCGGTGAGCCGCCTCGCACAGCGGCATTCCCCGACGGCAGGCAGGCTCGGCAGGACGGTTGCTCTGCGCGCGAAACGCCCTGGCACCGCAGGGCGTGGGGCGGGTGCGTCAAGCCGCTCGAACCCCCAGCGTTCCCTCGGGGAAGGCCTCCAGGAAGCGCGCCCGCGTCCGAGGCGTGAAGGTGCCCCTGGCCATGTAGCCGTGCAACCTCCGAAGGACTCCACGCGCCGACTCCAGCGCACCTTCGACCTCCTGGGCGAAGTCGAAGGTGTCGTTGCGATACAGCTCCTGGAAGGACAGGCGGGCGAAGGCGGGCAGCGCGCGCGTGCGGCCCACGGGGCTGGAGAGGAAGAGTCCGGAGACGTACAGCCCGCGCACCCAGCCATCCACGTCCGCCTTGGAGGGCGCCTGCCCCACGCGCTCCTGCGAGGACAGGCGCACCAGTTCGTAGATGCCCCGGCCGATGCCGCGCCACGGGAAGCCCGGGCTCTTCACCACCTGACACTTCTCGCGCAGCCGGGGCGTGCCGAGCAGGTCCACGCCGTGCAGCTCGCGCAGGTAGAAGAGCGTCTGCGCCCACTCGATGTCGCGGTGCGCCGCCAGCGCCCGCTCGCCCCGTCGGCGGTGCTTCACCACGAGCTGGTCGACGATGGGGTGCAGCCGGCGGTCCATGCACAGGTGCGTGAAGTAGCCGGACAGCAGGGCCAGTCCCGGCTCGGTGCCCACCAGCGCGCCCGTGGCGACGAGCTCCGCCATCTTCAGGCCGAAGCCCACCGGCGCGCGCTCGTGGTACAGCCGCGAGAACAGCGGCATCTCGCGCTCGGGCAGGAAGGCGGCGAGCCCGCCTCGGACGCCCTCGCACAGGGGCAGGTCCGGCAGCGCGGCGCCGAAGCGCGCGTAGGGCAGGTCCTCCG
The DNA here is from genome assembly GCF_059738865.1 of Myxococcus sp. MH1. NCBI lineage: Bacteria > Pseudomonadati > Myxococcota > Myxococcia > Myxococcales > Myxococcaceae > Myxococcus > Myxococcus sp. MH1. Next base: position 7,484,562 of record NZ_AP026947.1, read on the forward strand.
AGAGCGCACGCACCCACTCCGGAGGCAGCTCTCCGGGGTTGGCGGCCAACCGTTCGATGGCGGTCAGATGCATCAGCAAGGTGGGCATTGCCTGACTGCTACCCAGCCCCCCGCGGCAATGCAACGCTCGAATGAAATCCAACGCTTTGCGTGCAACAGGGCGGGCGTTACAGTCCGCGGCCTTTCGTCTTCCCTCATCCGTTCAGGAGTCCATCGGCCCATGAATTTCTCCTTCGTCTCCGGCGACGCCTCCCTTGCGAATGGCGAGCTGCTCGTCATTCCGCTCTTCGAGGGTGAGCTGGGTGAGGGTGCCCCGGCGGGTCTCGTCGCGGCGGACAGCGCGCTGGAGGGCCGCCTGCGCGGCGCCGCCACCCAGGAGGGCTTCAAGGCGAAGGCGGACCAGTCCCTGGTGATGCACACGCTCGGCCGCACCCCGGCGGGCCGGGTGCTGCTGTTGGGCCTGGGCAGCCGCGCGCGCTTCCACCCGGAGGTGCTGCGGCTGGCCGCCGGACGCGCGGCGAAGACGGCCCAGCGGCTGAAGGTGGCCTCGCTCGTGGTGGCGCTCCCCGTCACGGACGCGCAGGCGGACGCGGTGCGCGCGGTGGTGGAGGGGCTGGAGCTGGGCGCGTACAAGTTCGACAAGTACAAGTCCTCCGCGCGCGAGGAGAAGGGCGCGAAGAAGCCCGTCAAGGTGTCCCTGGTGCTGCCCGAGGGCGTGGAGAAGTCGCGTGACCTCGAGGACGCGCTCGCGCTGGGCAAGCGCGTGGCCGAGGCGGCCAACTGGGCGCGCGACCTGGTGAACGAGCCGCCCAACGCGGTGACGCCCACGGTGCTGGCCGAGGCGGCGCGCAAGTCCGCCAAGGAGCACGGGCTGAAGATCACCATCGGCGGTCAGCGCGAGATCGAGAAGCTGCGGATGGGCATGTTCCTGGGCGTCACGGCCGGGAGCACCGAGGAGCCGCGGCTCATCCACGTGGAGTACACGCCGAAGAACGCGCGCGACGCGAAGCGGCCTCCGCTGGCGCTGGTGGGCAAGGCGATCACCTTCGACTCGGGCGGCCTGTCGCTCAAGCCCACCGAGGGCATGGTGGACATGAAGACGGACATGGCGGGCTCGGCCGCGGTGCTGGGCGCCATGCAGGTCATCGCGCAGCTCAAGCCGCCCTTCCCCGTGCATGCCTTCATCGGCGCGTGCGAGAACATGCCGGCCGGCAACGCGTACAAGCCCGGTGACATCCTCACGTCGCGGCTGGGCAAGACGGTGGAGATCACCAACACGGACGCCGAGGGCCGGCTGGTGCTGGGCGACATGCTGACGTGGGCGTGCGAGCACAAGCCGTCCGCCGTCATCGACCTGGCCACGCTCACGGGCGCGTGCATCGTCGCGCTGGGCAACTACATCGTCGGCGCCTTCGGCGACGACGACGACACCGTCAACCAGGTGCTCCAGTCCGCGCGCACCGCGGGCGAGGAGATGTGGCGCCTGCCGGTGAGCGAGCTGCAGAAGGACGCGCTGCGCTCCGAGGTCGCCGACATGAAGAACTCCGGCGAGCGCTGGGGCGGCTCCATCAACGCCGCGCTGTTCCTCAAGGAGTTCGTCGGCGACACGCCGTGGGTGCACCTGGACATCGCGGGGCCGTCCAACAGCCCCAAGGAGCGCGGCTACCTCTCCAAGGGCGGCACCGGCGTGGGCGTGCGCACCCTGGTCGAGTGGGTGCGGCTGCGCGCGCAGACGCAGGGCGAAGAGGTGGCCGAGGCCCCCGCGAAGCCCGCTCGCCAGGCGCGCGGCGCGAAGAAGTCCACGCGCGGCTGACGCCTCCTGTCGGCGGTGTCCGCGAGCCCCACGCCTTCGTGGAGTTCGTGGCAGCGGCGCTTGCGCGTACCCCTCAGGCGCGCGGCGCCGCTTGAGGCTCGGGCGCGCCGGGCTGCCTCCAGCAACGGAGGAAGCTCAGGGACGCGCGGCCTGGGGCACGGTGCCGGGGAGCGGCTTCTTGCGCTCCGGCAGCGGCCGGATGCCCTGGATGAGGGCATCCACGTTCTGGATGTCACCGGCGGGCGCCAGCGCGGGCCAGGTGGCCAGCATCATCAGCACGCGGCCCTCCTGTCCCTCGCGCACGGCGACGCGGCCGTGCACGCCCTCCCCCACCTGGAAGTCGAAGCCCACCGCCTTGTCCGACAGCGCGAGCGGCACCGGGTCCGTGGTGGTGAAGCCCGGCTGCTGACGCAGGCCCTCCGCGAGCCGCTCGGCGAACTGGGTGGGTGACACCACCTCCGGCGCCACCTGCAGCACCACCTGCGCGTTGGAGGGCGGGTGGCGCAGGACGACGGGAATCGCCAATCCCTCCGGCGTGCGCTCGTTCGTCACCACCAGGTGCCACTCGTCGCTGGGGCGGATGATTTCGAACCCCAGCTCCTCGTCGACGTAGGGCCCGGACACCGACGCCGTCTGAGCCGCCACCGGGGGACCGGAGCCGCCCGTGCCCGGCTCCGTCGCCGCCGCGTCGGCCTTCACGGCCTGGCGCGAGCCACTGCACGCCGTGCCCAACAACAGGAAACCCCACGCCAGCTTCCGCAGAACACCCATGACACGCATCCCCCGACCACCAACGCCGTGGTCGCGAACGTGGCCATGTGGCGCCTGCTAGGCCAGCCCTCCCTGGAGGGTGCGGTAGGTGTTGGACAGCCGCTCCGCCACGTCCGGAGGCAGCACGTTGCGCGCGGTGAACAGCGCATAGGACACGATGGCGTCCAGCGCCTCCAGCGTCAGCGCCCGCGCCACGGCCTCACCACCGGACGCAAGGTTCGCCCGCAGCCGCGTCACGTCCACCCGCCCGTCCGGCCCGAGCACCACACCGGAGAACGCGTCCTCCAGCCCCGAGGGCGGCGCGTCGAGGAAGCCGCGCATCAAGTCCACGTCCTGCCCCGCGTCGCGCAGCGCGCGGTGGATGAGCGACAACAGCAGGTTGTAGCGCTCCTCCGCGGACAACAGCTCCCAGGCCATGCCCTCCACCGCGGGCGCCGGGGGCACGGCAGGCGCCGCGGGCTTCACCTGGAGGTGGCCCCCACGCACGCACTCCTCCAGCCACGTGAAGAACGTGTGCGCGCCGCTCTCGCGCACCAACCGCAGCTCGCCCACCGTCGTGCCGGAGCCCATCCGCTGGAAGAAGCGCTCCTCACCCGCGCGCGCGCCAGCAGGGCCCACCTCCACGCGCGTGTCGTCCGGGTAGCGGCGCCTGAGCCGCGACAGCTCCTCCGAGCGCTTGATGCCGGTGAGCACCAGGTCCCGCGTGCGCTCCGGCAGCTTCACCACGTCCGCCATGGGCGCGGGCCCCTCGACGAACAGGAAGCTGCCCTCCGTCAGCTCGAAGAGGCTCAGCACCACCTCGCGCACCACGTACGTCATGGCGCTGTAGAGGTTCGCCTCGGAGACCATGCCCTCGGACGTGAGCACCTGGCCGATGCGCCGCGACGGCGTCACGCGCGAGAGCGCCTGCGTGAGCTGCGCCTGCGTCACCAGCCCCAGCCGCACCAGCACCGCGCCCAGCCGCTCCCAGCGCTCCGTGGACGTGGCGAACACCACCTGCCCGTCCCGGAAGGACACCGTCCTGCGAACGGCGCCGTGCTGCACGGCCAACAGGCCGCTGCGGATGCCCGTCAGGACGTGGGCGAAGACCTCCTCCACGGACAACGTCCCGAGCGTGCCGGCCAGGAAGCCGGCGAAGCCCGAGGGCTCATGGAGGAGCACCATCCCCTCCGGCCCGTGGAACCAGGCCGAGAGGGGACGGGAGGAGGACAGGCCCTGGGAGAGCGACTTCTCCAGGTCGAGGGAAGCCGCCTCGCCGCCGAGCCGGGGCGTGGCCTTGGGTTTCTGGGCCACCGCCCGTGTCCTCCGTGCGTCGGGATTACTTCTGCGCCGTCGGCTTCAGCTCGGCGTCGATGATGCTCTTGAACTCCTCGAACGGCTGCGCGCCGGAGAGCATGACGCCGTTGATGAAGAACGCCGGCGTGCCGCTGACGCCGACCTTCTGCGCGTCCGCCATGTCCGTCTTCACGATGGTGGCCTTCTCACCGGAGTCCAGGCACTTGTCGAACTTGGCCTGGTCCAGCTGCAGCTCGCCCGCGTACTTCTTGAGGTTCTCCACCTGCAGGGCGCTCTGGCTGGCGAACAGCTTGTCGTGCATCTCCCAGAACTTGTTCTGGTCCGCCGCGCACAGCGACGCCTCGGCGGCCTTCTGCGCCTCCTTGTGGAAGTCGAGCGGGAACTGGCGGAACACCAGCTTCACCTTGCCGTCGTACTCCTTGAAGACCTGGTCCACGGCGGCGTTGGCGCGGCTGCAGAACGGGCACTGGAAGTCGCTGAACTCGACGATGGTGACGGGCGCGTTGTCCGGACCCTTCGACGGGCCGGTGGCGGCCACCTGCTTGCGCTCGGCCGGCGGGCGCGGCGGCTCGGGCAGGGTGATCTGCACGTTGGCGTTCTTGCGCAGCTCCGCGAACAGGGCCTGGGCGCGCTCCTGCTTGGGCTGCTGGGTGAGGAAGTCGACGATCTGCGGCTTCATCTGCTCGAACGTCGAGCCGGGGGGCAGCTGGCCCTTGGCGCCGTCGAAGACCTCCTTGATCTTCTCCTCGGTGGGCGCCTGGACCTTGTCGTCGATCTCCGCCTTGAGGAACTGGTCCTGGGAGATGCCGCGCTTCTTGGCCTCCGCGTCGACCAGCTTCTCGGTCACCATGCCCTCGAGGCCGCGCTTGCGCAGCTGGAACTTCTGCTTCTCGAGGTTGGCCAGGGGCTCCGAGACGCGCTCGTTGAGCTCCTTGTAGGTGATCTTCTGTCCGTCGCCGAACGTGGCGACCACGGTGTCCGGGGTGGGCTCACCCGGAGTGGCCGCGGCGGCGGCGGGAGCCTGCGCGGTGGCCGGCGCCTTCTCCTTGTTGCAACCGGCGGTGAACGAAGCCGCCAGCAGCGCGGCGAGGATGACGGGGGTTGGACGCATGGGCATAAGCCCGCGACTTAGTCGAGGCAGCCCCGACCTGCAAGGAAATGCAAGACGCCCTTTCAGGCGACGAGCGGCTCCAGCTCCAGCGCGCCAGCAAGCCCGGGCAGGCCCAGCTCCAGGCCCTCCACGTCGCGGCGACGCGCCGGGACAATCTCATAGCAGCTCGGGTCCGACAGGACCTTGCGCACCAGCTTGTGATTGAGCGCGTGCCCCGTCTTGTAGGCCGTCAGGTGGCCAATGACAGGCCTGCCGAACAGAGACACATCACCGATGGCGTCCAGGATCTTGTGACGCACGAACTCGTCGGTGAAGCGCAGGCCCTCGGGGTTGAGGATGGAGACCTCGTCCACGACGATGGCGTTGTCCAGCGAGCCGCCGCGCGCCAGGCCCAGGCTCTTGAGCTTCTCCACGTCGCGCAGGAAGCAGAACGTGCGCGCGCGGGAAATCTCGCGCGAGAAGTCCCGGTCGCTGAAGTCCAGGTCGAACGCCTGGCCCTGGATGACGGGGTGCTCGAAGTCGATGGTGCAGCTGATGCGGAAGTGGCGCGACGGGGTGAGCGAGGCCTGCTTGTCGCCGTCCACCACCGACACCGGCTTCTTGATGACCAGCAGCTCCTTGGGCGCGTCCAGCTCGCGGACGCCGGCCTCCTGGATGAGGGCCGCGAACGGGGCGGCGCTGCCGTCCATGATGGGGACCTCTGGGCCGTCCAGTTCCACCCGGGCGTTGTCGATGCCCATGCCGGCCATGGCCGACATCAGGTGCTCCACCGTGGCCACCTTGGCGCCGTCGCGGCCCAGCGTCGTCGCCAGCACCGTGTCCACCACGTACTCCGCCAGGGCGGGGATGCTCACCGGCCGGGGCAGGTCCGTACGCACGAAGACGATGCCGTGCCCCGCGGGGGCCGGACGCAGCGTGAGCGTCACCTTCGCGCCCGAGTGGAGCCCGATGCCCTGGAGGCTGGCGGTCTTCGAGAGGGTGCGCTGGTTGTAGGAAGACGGGGGCATGTCGGTGTCGCCTCGTGGCTGCTCGTGCTGCGGGACTTCCGAACGGTCATCTGGCCAGATGGCGCCGGAATCGTTCAACAGTGGTCTGACGCGACGCGCAGATTCAGCAAGTGGCATGCCACGACCGCGTGACATCCCGGAGGCCTCCGAGGGGCCCTTGAGTGGCTCGAACCCGTTGGAATGGCTGGTCTTTTTCTGACATCGCGGTGGGTGCCCCTCGTGGCCAGACACCCGCCCCCCGTTGGAGGCCCGGTGAAATCGCCCGAAACCGTGACATTGGTGTCCGGGATTCCATCACCGCCTCCGCCGCCGCCCATCACCGTGACGCGCTTCGTAACGAAGCGTGTCTTCCATGCAACACGGGGGCGTCCATAGCGCAAGGAACTGGCTGGAAGCAAACACGCCCCGTATGAGCACCCGTCGTGGGGGCTTGCGTCATACGGTGCGCGTGGGCGTGGGTCCTCGCAACCCCGTCCTGAGCGGCTCAGCGGGGTGCGGGGGCCACGAAGCGGTCCCTCAGGGCCTCGGCCTCCTGGCGGTCGAAGCCCCTGCCCTGCAGGAGGGTGCGGCGGCTGACAGCGTGGAAGGTGGACTCGAGCGTCTGGCTGAAGCGGCGCAGGTCCTCGGCGAGGCGGGAGCGGATGCCGGGGCCCTCGGGCGGCCAGGGCAGCTCCACCAGCAGCGCGGTGAAGCGGTCGAAGGCGTCGTAGTCCGCGTAGCGCAAGAGCTGGTAGCCGCCATCGTGGAAGTAGCCCAGGAAGCTCTTGAGCGCGTCCAGGGCGCGCTCGGCGGCGGGGACGTCGTCGGCGCGCAGGTGTCCCTCGGCGGCGCGGCACAGCTGGGCGTAGACCCACAGGTCCTTGCGCAGCCGCAGCGCGGCGTCCTGGGGGCTCACCAGGTGGTCGAAGACGCCGTCCGTCAGGCCGCCGTTGGGCGCGAGCGACTCCACCAGCGCGACGACCTGCGTGCGCAGGAGCGTGGTGAAGGCGGCGGCGGCGCGCTGGGGCGCGTCCGGCTCCCGGTCCACGTGGGCGAGCACCTCCCGGCCGATGCGCTCGGCCTCCTTGGCCAGGTCCCGCGCGGCCCTCAGCGCGGCGGCCTGGAGCCCCTTGGAGCCCGCCCTGGGGGACAGCTCCGCGTGCATCCACGTGGCCAGGGCGTGCGTCTCGCTGCGCACCAGGGCCAGCAGCACCCGGACGCGGCGCGGCACGGGCGGCGTGGCCTCCGCGTCCACGTAGGACAGGTAGTGCAACAGCCGGAACAGGCCCAGGAAGGCGGTGGCGAAGGCCGTCCGCGGCTCCTCTGACATCTGTGACAGGGTGTCCAGGATGCGCACGGAGCGCAGCCGGTCGTACTCGACGCGGAACTCCAGCGGGCGGAAGGGCCGGAAGTAGCGGTTGAGGACGATCTCCTTCAGCGCGAGCTTGCCCAGGTCCTGGAACAGGTTGAGCCGCGCGGTGGGCAGCTGGAGCAGGTGGTCCAGGAGGTTTCGGAGCGCGTCCAGGTCCTCTCGCAGCACGAAGAGGCTCTCCGGGGCGGTCTGCTGGTCCAGCTCCTCCTCGATGAGCGCGCGGCGCACCCGGTCGTCGGCCAGCTGGGTCTCCACGTACTTGCGGAAGACCATCTTCTGGTCGCTGTCGGGGTCCTGCAGGTGGCGGGCGACGCGGATGGCGCGGTCCATGGCGTCGCGCACGTCCACCAGCTCCTCGTGGAAGTCGCGGGTGACGAGCGGCCGGTCCTTGGCGTCCACCACGGCGGTGAGGTTGAGGTAGCGCTCCACCGCGCGCAGCAGCATCTCGAACTCGAAGAGCAGCTCCTCGCGGCCATCCACCGGCACGCCGCGCAGCCAGCGCTCGCGCTCGGCGAGGAAGCCCGCGCGCGACGTCTGCGAGGCCCGCATCAGGTCCGCGTAGAAGTCACGCGCGACGCGGAGGGTGGTGGGTCCGGAGGCGGGAGACGCGGGAGAGGTGGCCTGGCTCATGGCTCGCGGGAGGTCAGAAGAGGCTGCCCTGGGGCGTGGGCGGTGGCTGCTTCTTGAAATACTGGTAGGTGCGGTGCGTGGCCATCCGGCCCCGGGGCGTGCGTTGGAGGAAGCCCTCCTGCATGAGGAAGGGCTCGTACACGTCCTCAATCGTATCGCGTTGTTCGCCCACGCTGGCGGCGATGGTCTCCACGCCCACCGGGCCCCCACCGAACTTGTCCAGGATGGTGAGGAGAATCTTCCGGTCCATGGAGTCCAAACCACTGGCGTCCACGCCCAGCCGGTCCAGGGACTTCTTGGCCAGCTCCAGGGAGATGCGACCGTTGCCCTCCACCTCCGCGAAGTCGCGCAGCCGGCGCAGGAGCCGGTTGACGATGCGGGGCGTGCCGCGCGAGCGCGTGGCCACCTCGCGCGCGGCGTCCCTGTCCAGGGGGATGCCGAGGATGCGCGCGGAGCGGTGGAGGATGAGCTCCAGCGCCTGGGCGTCGTAGTACTCCAGGCGCTCCTGAATCTGGAACCGGTCACGCAAGGGCGACGTGAGCAGGCCCGTGCGCGTGGTGGCGCCGATGAGCGTGAAGGGCGGCAAGTCGATCTTCATCGCCCGGGCGGCCGGCCCCGTGTCGATGGTGATGTCCAGCCGGAAGTCCTCCATCGCCGGGTAGAGGTACTCCTCCACGGCGGCGTTGAGGCGGTGGATTTCATCGATGAAGAGGACGTCGCGCGCGTCCAGGTTGGTGAGCAGACCGGCCAGATCCCCCTTGCGCTCCAGCGCCGGGCCGCTGGTGACGTGGATGCCCACGCCCAGCTCGTTGGCGATGATGTGCGCCAGCGACGTCTTGCCCAGGCCCGGGGGCCCGGAGAACAGGCAGTGGTCCAGCGCGTCGCCCCGGCTCCTGGCCGCCTGCACGTAGACCTTGAGCTTCTCGACGACGGAGCCCTGCCCCACGTACTCGTCGAACGAGCGCGGACGCAGGGAGGCCTCGAGCCGGACGTCCTCCGGGAGGACCTCTTCGGAGAGAGTGTCGGACTTCCTCGCCATGACCATGTGACCCTATACAGGAAGGCCGCGCGTGTCGCCCACATCCTCGGAGCAAGCCCCCCGGGACGCCCCGGAGACCAGCCGACCGGCGAGCGGGAGCCCGCCCCGGACGCCCGTCGACGCACGGGCGCCCTCTGCTCGCGGTGAGGCCGCCCGGCAGGCGCGCCTGTGGACTGGCGGACGCTCGTGAGAAACACGTCCCAGGCGACTTGGCGGGACGGCCCGGGGGCGCGAGAACATGCCCTCGCGAATCACCTTTCCGGTCGCCAAGGTCATCGACCTCTCGCAGTCACGGTGAGCCCATGAGCCAGAGCCCCGCGTTCCGTCCCCTGCCCTTCCTCGCCGAGGCCCACGCCGAGACGCTGCCCGGCCCGCGCCTCCAGAAGCTGCGCCGCGCGGCGCTCCAGGCCCGCGAGCGCTTCGTCCAGGAGGGCCCGGTGGCGGCGGTGGCCACGTGCGAGCTCGTCACCTTCCCCTACCCGTCGCTGTTCGCCTTCAGCGGCGCGGCCAGTTCGCCGGCGCCCTACGTGATGATGACCCACCGCATGCAGGTGGTGCAGTTCGTGGACGCGAACGACGAGCGGCGCACGCTCCTGTTCAACCCCTCCGACTACGAGCGGGGACAGGCGGCGCCCTTCTACCGCTCGCTGCGGGAGCGCTACGGCGCGTTCGTCTCCGACAAGGTCATGTCCACCCAGCACGGCACGGTGCAGAGCCACCTGGCCTCGCTGGGGCTGACGCCCGGGGACGTGGACTTCCTCGCCTTCGACCACCTGCACATCCAGGATTTGCGCGGGTGGCTGGGCGGTGACGGCCTGTCCGCGTACTTCCCGCGCGCGAAGCTGCTGGTGCAGCGCGCGGAGTGGGAGATGGTGAAGGACCTGCACCCCATGCAGTCGGTGTGGTTCGTCCCCGGCGGCGCGGACATCCCCGAGGAGCGCGTGGTGCTGCTGGACGGGCACACGTGGCTGGGCACGGGCGCGGCCATCCTGAGCACGCCGGGCCACACGCGCGGCAACATGTCCCTGGCGGTGGCCACCTCGCGCGAGGTGTTCGTCACCAGCGAGAACGGCGTGGCCACGGAGAGCTACACGCCGCTGCTCTCCGCCATCCCCGGGGTGCGCCGCTTCGCCGAGCACATGGGCTGGGAGGTGGTGCTCAACGGCAACAGCCGCGAGGACTCCCTGCTGCAATACTCCTCCATGGTGGTGGAGAAGCTCTTCGCCGGGCCCTCCGCGGTGGAGGGCGCCTTCGTGAACTTCCATCCGTCCTCGCTGCTGACGTCCCACCTGCTGGCGCCGGGGCTGTCGCCCACCATCGTCCTGCCCGCGCCCAACTTCGGCGACGTGCGGCCCACGCCCGCGAGCCGCCGCGCCGCCTGAGGGACCTCAGCAGCCCTTCCCACCCCGGGGGCCCGCGCACGACCACGCGCCGTGGAGCGGCAACACCCAGAGCGCCTCGCCCACGGCGGCCTCGTTGGCGAGGAAGAACACGTCGCGGCCCGAGCGCACGAACGAGCGGGGGTTCGACGACGACGCACCGGGGGCGATGTCCGTCATCCGGCGCGTGTTCCACAGCCAGCCGTCGCTCTTCCACGCCTCGCGGCCATGCGCGGCGGTGGTCGCCGAGAAGAACAGCCAGCCGTCCTGCGCCACCAGCTGCCGCGGCTCGCTGCCCTCCGGTCCCCACTGGAGGTCCCAGACCATCCACGTGCCCAGGGCCGTGCCGTCGCTGCGCCACAGCTCGCGCCCGCGCCAGCCGTCCTCCGCCGCGAAGTACAGCACGCCGTCCATGGCGACCAGGTCCGAGGGCAGCGAGCCCTTCGGCCCCGGCCAGATATCCCGCACCATGCGGGTTCCCTGCGTCGTGCCGTCGCTGCGCCACAGCTCGCCGCCGTGCCGCGTGTCGCCCAACTCGCCATAGTTGCCGTCCGAGCCCGCATGGAAGAACACCTGGTCCCCCAGCGCGGTCAGCTCCGAGGGCGCCCCGCCGCTGAAGTCGCGCACCTTCGTCGCGACGGCCTGACGCCCCGCCACCACCCACAGCTCCACGAGGCCCTCTCCCGTGTCGCGCACGAAGAAGAGCCGACGCTCCACCGCCGTCAGCGAGTCGAACACGCCCACGGCCGAGCGGAACACCTCGCGCGTCTCGCCGCTCGGCTCGACCACCCAGAGCACCGCGGCCTCGGCGTCGTAGGAGACCAGCGCGAGCCGCTCACCCCAGGCCGTCAGCTGCAACACGTCACTGCCGGGGATGAACGCGTGCACCCGCCGAGTGCCGGACGCGGTGCCGTCCGTGCGCCACAGCTCCTGGCCATTTCCCGGCGCCTCCGCGAGGAAGTAGACGTGAGTGCCCACGCGGGTGAGCGCGCGCGGCGCCGAGCCCCGCTCGCCCGGCCACACGTCCAGCACCCGCACCGTGCCCGCCTCCGTGCCGTCCGTGCGCCACAGCTCCGGCCCCTGCAGCCCGTCATCCGCCGCGAAGAGCACCCAGCGCCCCAGCGCCGTCAGGTAGCGCGGCACCGAGCCCTGCGCTCCCGCCCGGATGTCCTTCACCAGGCCCGCGCAGCCGCCGCGGCCCGGGCTGCTCCACAGCTCGCGGCCCTGCTCCTGCGAGTCCGCGCTGAAGAACAGCCGGTCCACGCCGCGCACCAGCCACTCCGGCTTCGTGCCCGAGGGCATCACCCGCTCCGACGTGCAGGCCCGGCCCGCCGTCGCCACCTCGGCCCGCGCGGACTCCACCGCCGCCTCGCCCTCCGCGTCGAGGCCGTCGACTGCGGGACCACACCCCACCGCGAGGAGCCCTCCCCAGAGAACGGACACGAGCACCGGGATGCCACGCCATGCCTTCATGTGAGCAACTCCTTGTCCTGGGTGAGGCCGCGCCCCCACCGCTGTGGCTGGAAAGTGTCACCAGTGGCGGAACTCGCTACTCACCGAGGGAACCGGGAGGCTCAGGGTGTCCGCCATGCTGCGACGTAGGCCAACAGGTGCCACGCGGAGGACACCGGGCCCGTCGGACCTCGGACCGTTTCGATTTCTTAGAGGAGAAACGGTTGTGCGGGCTGTCCAGGGAGGTCTTGAATTGGCCTCCCGGCTACACCCGGGGACGAGGCTGTCCGGAAGGCATCAGCCCCCTGCCCGGAGGGACTTGAGGGCTTCGCGGAACAGGTCCTGGAAGGAAGCGTCGGCGCCCAGCCGGCTGGTGGCGAGCTCCGCGGCCTTCTCCGCCTGCGGGGGCTTGTAGCCCAGGTTGAGCAGGGCGGAGACCAGGTCGGACTGGGTGGCGCTGGCAGGTGCGGGGGCGGTGCCCCGGGAGACCGCCTCCAGGTGGACGTTCTTCATCTTGTCCTTGAGCTCCAGCACCAGCCGCTCGGCGGTCTTCTTCCCGACGCCGTGGATCTTCGCCAGCCGGGCCACCTCGCCGCGGGACAGGGCCGCCACCAGCTCCGGCACCTCCATGCCGGACAGCACGCCCAGCGCCATGCGGGGGCCCACGCGGGAGACGCCGTTGAGCAGCAGGAAGACGTCCTCCTCGGCCTTGGAGAGGAAGCCGAACAGCTCGAAGGCGTCCTCGCGCACCACGGTGCGGATGCGCACCTCCACCGGCTGGCCTTCCGGGGGCAGCTTGCCCAGCGACAGGGTGGAGAGGTTCACCCGGTAGCCCACGCCCTGCACGTCGATGACGGCGTCCTCGGCGTCCTTCTCCAGCACCACTCCCCGCAACCGAGCAATCATCCCGCCTCCGGACGCCGATAGGACGGCGCCAGCCTGTCCGCGAGCAGCGCCGCGGCGCCCTTGCGCTTCTTCGTGGTCGGGCCCGCCGTGGGAATGGCGGACCGGCCGTGATTGAGGTGGCACAGGGCCACGGCCAGGGCGTCGCTCGCGTCCGCGCGCCCCAGGTCCACCGCCTGCAGCCCCAGCAACGTCTTCACCATGCGCGACACGGCGTCCTTGCCGTCCGCGCCGCCGGCGCCCACCGACTTCTTCACCTTCGCGGGCGGGTACTCGAAGACGGGCAGCGCCACCTGGGCCGCCGCCAGCAGCGCCACGCCGCGCGCGTGTCCCAGCACCAGCGCGCTGCGCGCGTTGCGGAAGGTGAACACCCCCTCCACTGCCACCGCCGCCGGACGGAAGTGCGCCAGCTGGGCGCTGAGCGCCGCGTGCAGCTCCTTCAGGCGGAAGGACAGGGGCGCGCTCTCGTCGACCTTGATGACGCCGTGGCCCACGTGCACCAGGCGGCCCCGCTTCTCTTCCACCACGCCGTAGCCCATGAAGCGGCTGCCGGGGTCCACACCGAGGACGCGCACCGTTGACTCCGTTCCACCCGCCGCTACTGCGACAAGGACTCCATCAGGGACTCCTCGATCTCGAAGTTCGCGTGCACGTTCTGCACGTCGTCGTTCTCGTCGAGCGCGTCCATCAGCTTGAGCATCTTCCTGGCGTTGTCGCCGTCGAGCTGGAGCGTATTCTGCGGCAGATACACCCACTTCTGCTCGCCCAGCGGAAGGCCCCCGGATTCCAGGGCCGTGGCCACCGTGTGCAGGTCCGCCGGCGCACAGCGCACCTCGAAGCCTTCCGCGCCCTGGGGCACCACGTCCTCGGCGCCCGCCTCCAGCGCCTTCTCCAGCACCGTGTCCTCGGAGGGGCCCGGCTTGACGGTGACGACGCCCTTCTTCTGGAACATCCAGGCCACCGCGCCCTCGGCGCCCAGGTTGCCGCCGTGACGGCCGAACGCGGAGCGCACGTCCGCGGAGGTGCGGTTGCGGTTGTCGGTGACGCACTCGACGAGCACGGCCGCGCCGCCGGGGCCGTAGCCCTCGTACATCACCTCTTCGTAGCTCTCCCCTTCCAGTTCACCGGTGCCCTTCTTGATGGCGCGCTCGATGGTGTCCTTGGGGATGTTGGCGTCGCGGGCCAGGCCCAGCGCCACGCGCAGGCGCGCGTTGCCAGCGGGGTCTCCTCCTCCGAGCCTCGCGGAGACGGTGATCTCCTTGATGACCTTCGAATAGAGCTTGCCCTTGGTCGCGCCCATCGCGGCCTTCTGGCGCTTGATCTTCGACCACCGATTGTGACCGGACATGGAAGGTGTCGCCTCGTGGCGGCCTTGTCTCCCAGCCCGGGGCGCGGAGTCAAACCCCTCGTCGGTCCGCGTCCGGTTCCGTCACGCTGGCCCCGGGCTCCACCGAGGGCAGGGGCTCGAAGAAGCCGGGCACGTCGCCCGAGCCCGCCCCGCGCTCGCGCTCCTCCATGAGGCAGGCGGGGACGAGCACGCCCAGCGCGAACAGCCGCGTGGCCGCCTCGTACGTCACCACCTCCGGGAAGTCGCACTCGAGCAGCACGGCGCGCACCGTGCGTCGTCCATCGAACAGCCTCACCAGCACGCCCACGTCCTCGGGCAGCGTGGAGAGCTCCCGCGCGAGCCGCGCGAAGTCCACCGTGAGCCGCGACGCCAGCGGCAGGCCGCGCGCCCTGAGCGCCTCGAAGCGCTCCAGCGCCGGCAATACCGTCTCGCACAGATAGGCCCGGTCCATGGTGAACGAGCCCTTGTGCAGCTCCGGCCCCAGCGCCACCGCGTAGTCGCCGTGGGCGAAGCCCAGCATCCTCCGGAACGCGAGGCTGCCGCGCACGCCGTGGAACATGGCGTCCACCACCAGCCCGTGCCGGAACGAGAACCAGCCCTCGCCCTCCGCCAGCACCACCCGCCCGGAGCGCACGCCCGACAGCAGCGCCCGCGTCACCTTCGTCAGCGGCAGCCGCGCGGTGTGGGACTCGAAGGTGGACTCGCCCGTGGCCCGCTCCGACTTGAGCCTCGCCAGCGCCACCACGTCCTCCACGTCCACCGGCCGCGCCAGGTAGTCGTCCGCGCCCACGCCAGCGGCCAGGTCCCGGTGGAACTCCTCCTCGCGCCGGGCCAGCAGCAACACCGGCACGCGAGAGGTGCGCGCGTCCGCGCGGAGCTGTCCGCACAGGCTGAAGCCGTCACCGTCCGGCAACTCCACCTCGGCGATGACCAGCCGCGGCAACGGCTCCTCCGAGGCCAGCGCCTCCAGCGCGCCGCGCACGTCGCCCACCAGCAGCGCCTCGAAGCCCGCCTCCACCAGGGCCACCGCCAGCGCCGACTGCGCGGGCGCGTCCGAGTCCACCAGCAGCACCCGCGCCCGGCTCCGCCCTCCGCGACGGCGCGAGCCCACCTCCGAGGGCACCGGGTCCTCGGAAGAGCTCGACAGGGGGAGATGAGGAAGCGCGGCAGCCATGGATAACGAATTATTCCAGCGAAGTTCGACAACTTCGCAACCTGGACACAAGTCCTCGGAATCGTTGGGTTTCCGTCACCTCCCTGGCGCGGTAGGGTGCGCGGCATGACGCGCTCGAGCCCTCGCTCCGTCCTGGTGTCCACACTGCTCCTGGCCTCCGCCGCCTTTGCCCAGCAGGGCGCCCCCGGGCAACCGGGGGAGGCGGGTTCGGTCAGCGTGGAGCAGACGGCGATGGAGTCCGCGGAGGACCGGCTGGGCGCGGTGATTGCGCCGGTGACGCTGCCAGCCGGGGTGACGGCGGTGTACGGCTACGCGGGCGCGCCGGAGCTGGGCGTGGGCTTCCGCCAGGGCCTGTCGTTGCTGGAGCTGGAGGCGCGGGCGCGCTTCAACTGGTTCCAGCTGTCCGCGGCGCTGGAGCTGGTGGGCCGGGTGAAGGTGATGGACAACGGCACGGTGTCCATGGCGCCCACGCTGGGGCTGGGCGTGGTGTTCAACTCCGGCTCCACGTACATGGACGACCAGAACTTCTCGGGTGTGCTCTTGCGCCTGTCGCCCGGGCTGGTGGTGGGCTGGCGGGTGGCGGAGACGGTGACCCTCCTGGGCCTGGTCGACGTGCCCGTGGACGTGGGCCTCTCCAAGTCCGAGTCGCGGCGCGCGCAGGTGCTCGGCGGCGGAGGCGTGGAGGTGTACCTGGGCAACGACGTGTCCATCCTGCTCGCGGGGCAGCTGGGCCTGGAGACGTTCCGCGAGCGCGTGGGCCTCTCCGACACGCGGCTGGGCTGGGGCGTGAAGGCGGGCCTGGGGGCGCGCCTGTTCTGACTCACGTCAGGCCGTAGCGCTCCAGCTTCTTGAGCAGCCCCTGCCGCGACAGGCCGAGCGCCTCCGCGGTGTGTGTGCGGTTGTTGTGACAGCGCTCCAGCGCGCTCTCGATTTCACGGCGCTCCAGCGCCTCCACCTTCGCGGCCAGGGTGGTGCCGCCCGACGTGCTCGCGCGTGGCCGCTCGCTGCCGGTGAAGGACAGGTCCTCGGGCTGGAGCTCGCGACGCTCTCCGGCCAGCACGGACGCGCGCTGCATCTCGTGGCGCAGCTCGCGCAGGTTGCCGGGCCACGCGTGCGCGGCGAGCGCCTCCGCGGCGGCGTCCGAGAGCAGCCGCGCCCGGCCATCCGGACACAGGTGCGCGCACTGGTTGAGGAAGTGCTTGGCGAGCAACGGCAGGTCGGTGGCGCGCTCGCGCAGCGGCGGCAGGCGGACCTCCACGCCCTTGACGCGCCAGTAGAGGTCCTCGCGGAAGGTGCCCTCCTGGAGCATGCGGCCCAGGTCACGGTGCGTGGCCGTGACGAGGCGCACGTCCACGTGGACGGGGCGGTCCGCGCCCACCGGCAGGAGGTCTCCGGTCTCCAGCGCGCGCAGCACCTTGACCTGGAGCGAGGGCGTCATGTCCCCGAGCTCATCGAGGAACAGCGTGCCGCCGTCCGCCTCCGCGAAGAGTCCGCGGTGGTCTTTCGTGGCGCCGGTGAAGCTGCCCTTCACGTGGCCGAAGAGCGCGCTCTCCAGCAGCGTCTCCGGCAGCGCGCCGCAGTTGACCGGGATGAAGGGCCCCGCGTGGCGGCGGCTCTTGAGATGCACGGTGCGCGCGAGCAGCTCCTTGCCCGTGCCGTTCTCGCCCGTGACGAGGACGGGCAAATCACTGGCGGCCACGCGCTCGGCCAGCGACACGGCGGCGAGGAACGCGGCGCTCTGCCCCACCATCGCCGCGTCCGCCGAGGCGCGCTCCAGGGACGTGCGCAGCGTCTCCACGCGCCGCTCCAGCGTCACGCGGGCGAGCGCGCGCTGCACGACGACGAGCAGCACGTCCGGGTCCACCGGCTTGGTGAGGAAGTCATGCGCGCCCAGGCGGATGGCCTCGAGCGAGTGGCGGGTGTCGCCCGCGCCGGAGACGACGATGACCTTGGCGCCGGGCCGCGCATCGAGCAGCGCCGCCAGTCCCTCCAGGCCCGCGGAGACGCTGCCATCCGGCGGCAGCATCAAGTCCAGCAGGACCAGGGGGAAGTCGCGCGCGTCGAAGGCGGCGCGGGCGGAGGGACGGTCGCCGGCCTCCACCACTTCGTAGCCCGCGTCACGCAGCAGGCGGCCGTAGACCTTGCGGAAGGCGGCGTCGTCGTCGACGAGCAGCAGCGGCTGGGCGGGGGCCATGATGAGTGCTCAGTCCGGCAGCGGCGCCTGGCGCGGGGTGCCCAAGAGTTCCAGGGTCCTCAGGGCCACCTGGATGAGCGTCTGGGCGCAGGGCTCGCAGCCGCCGCCACAGCAGCGGGGCCAGCGGCCCTCCGGGTTGCGCAGCAGCGGGCGCACACAGGATTGGTAGTAGCTGGGAAAGCCCAGCTCCTCACTGGCGCGGGCCAGCGCGGAGTCGAGCTCGGACGGTGCGGGCGCGGGGACGTCGGACACAGCCACTTCATAACAGCGTGGCGGCGGGAAGCGCAGCGGGGGCGTGCCGGGGACAAGCCCTGCTGCCATGCACGAGAAGCCCGGGCGATGGGCGCCCTACCAGAGGACGCCCTGGGTCGGCCCCGTGGCGGTGCCCTCCTCGGGCTGACAGCGGGGACACCAGTGCGTGTTCCTCCCGCCGACGCGCTCGTGGGTGATGGGGGTGGCGCAGCTCGGACAGGGGGCGCCGGTGCGCTCGAAGACGTTGCGCCGATGCTTCGCCTGGCCCTTCACGCCGAACAGGTCCCGCTGCGTGCCTCGCAGCGCGAGCCCCTCCTCGAGCACGGTCCGCATCGCCTGGTGCAGCCGTGACACCTGGTCGCGAGACAGCGAGGTCACCAGACGCCGTGGGTCGAGTCCCGCGCGCCACAGGCTCTCGTCCGCGTCGCGGTTGCCCAGCCCGGCGATGATGCGCTGGTTGAGCAGCACCGTCTTGAGCGGGCTCCTGCGTCGACCGAGACGGCGCGCGAGCAACTCGGGCGTGAAGGCCGGGTCGAGGACCTCCGGCCCCAGCTCCTCGAGCTTCAGCCTCGCGGACAGCTCCGCCGTGGGCCCCACCGCCACGCGCGCGTAGCCCAGCGTGTCAGTGAGGTGGAGCGCCTCGCCGTCCTCCAACGTCAGGACGACGAGCGTCTCGGAGGGGCGCTCGGCGCCGCCTGGCCGCAATGACAGCTCGCCCCAGAGCATGAAGTGGAGGGCGAGCGTCTGTCCGTCATCGAGCCCCAACAGGATGAACTTGGCCCGTCGCCGCGCGTCGACGATTCGCCGGCCCCGGAGCGCCGTGACGAAGTCCTCCGGAGAGGGGAAGCGGACCGCCGCGGGCGCGAGCACCTCGACGTCGGCGATCCGCCGGCCGAGAACCGCTTGCCGCAGGTCTCGTGTGATGATTTCGACTTCGGGGACCTCGGCCATCCCGTCTCACGACCTCCGTCCTCCTTACTGTCGTGCGAGGAAGGCGCTGCGCCAGTCACATGACGATGGGCGGAGCCCGCTCGCCCGGGTCCCCGCCAGACGAAGCAGGGTCGGCGCGAGTGCTCGCCGCCCGCCGCCCACGACACGGAATCGAAGGCTCCTCGAGGAAGTCGCTCCCGTTTTCGAGCGCACCCTGCCGGTGACCTTCGGATGAACGAACGCGCCGGGAACGCGCTATCGAACCGCGGGCCCGAGGCCTTCGGAATCCAGTACGGAACACCTCCCGGGTTCAGGTCGTCGGCCGACGAGATGATTCGGAAATAGTTGTCGCGTGAAGCGCCGCCCCTGGCGGGAGATATCGCGACGCGTGGGGCTGCGTTACTCGCGCGACCTGATGAGCCATTCCGGCCGGGTCTCGGAGGTCTTCCAAGACATGTCGTTCATGATGACCGGCGCCCGGCGCGTGACGGTGATTGGCCGGCGCAGCGCGGGGACGAACGGCAACGTCACCCGACTGCTGCTGCCCGGGCAGATGGCCGTCAGCTTCACCGGCATGGGGATTCTCTTCCCCGACCAGTCCCGCTTCCACGGCGTGGGCATCGTCCCTCACATCGAGGTCGCGCCCACCCTCCAGGACATCGCCCACGGGACCGACCCGGAGCTGCTGCGCGCCATCCAGTTCCTGCACACCGGCCAGTGACGACGGCGCGGTGAACGCCGAGGGCTCCAGGTGCCACGAAGGCCTGGAGCCCCAGCGGCGCGCGCATCAGCCGCGGACCACCACGTCGCGGACGTCGCGGTCCACCTCGCCCACGTCCACCTTCACATCCAGGAAGTGCGCCATCGTCTCCAACTGCGTCAGCGCGTGTCCATCCAGGGGCAGCGTGCGGAACTCCCCGCCCCGCGCGAGCGCGCACAAGAGCAGCAACTGGTCACACAGGTGCTCGCCCACGGGCACCTCCGCGTTCAGGTAGCGCTTCACCTCGGCGGCCACCTCCTCCGCCACCGTCTCCGCGCGCTTGCCTCGCTCCCCGAAGCCCGTGAAGACCTCCGTCACGTGCTCGCTCTCCACCTCCACCACGAGCGCGTTGCCGGGCCCCTGTCCGCGCTTCAACTCCTCCGGACGGAGCTGGTCGGGACGCAGCTCCAGGAGCGAGCCCACCGTCTCCAGCTCGCGCTTCGCCACGTCGAAGGGAATCATCGACACCACCGCCTTCGCCTCGCGGCGCAGCACCCGCCCACGCGACATCAGCGAGAGCGGCTTCAATGCCTGGGGCCGCACGTCCACGCGGAACTTCCCGCCGCCCGCCGGGAAGAAGCCGGGCCGGTCCAGCGTCGCCGCCACGTCGGCGCCCATGCGCCGCAACAGCGGCAGGTAGGCCCGCGCCAGGAAGTCGAACGGCGGCGCCGCCGGGTTGTGCGTCCCGCCCTCGAGCATCAGCGTGGACGGCGCCTTCGCGGCCAGCAGCGCGGGCAACACCGTCTGCAACACCAGCGTCGCGCTGCCCGCCGTGCCCACCGCGAAGTGGTAGTTGCCCGCGGCCAGGGCGCGCGGATGGAACGTGAGCTCTCGCGAGCCCAGCTCCGCGCCGGACACCTCCGCCGCGCCCACCGCCTCGGCCGCCTTCACCGCCGTCAGGTGCTGTCGCAACAGGCCCGGCTTCGCGCGGCCCGCGCGGATGTTCGTCATCGTGAACGGCGTCCCCGTCACCAGCGACAACGCCAGCGACGTGCGCAGCACCTGGCCGCCGCCCTCTCCCTTGGAACCATCGATGCGCAGCATGTCTCGTCTCTCCCGTCTTCCCACGCCTCACGGCCCCACCCGCGCAATCTGACATGCGCGAGCACGCCCCGCACCCTGGCCCGCTATCGGCCACGCGCGGTGTCAGTCAACACCCGAAGCATCCACAACCCAGCGCTCCTCCAGAAAAGCCACCGAGCGGCTCCGCCAGGCCTTACACGAGCTGCGCTTCCGAGGCGCTCACTCCGGAAGCGTGTCTTGCATTGGAGGCAGTCGTGGTCTCTCGCAGTCTCATTGCTCGCAATCTGATGGTCCCCCTCGCGGCGCTGCTCATGGTCCTCACGTCCGCGTGCGGCCCGGACACCCTGGAGGCTCCCGCCCAGGAGACGCAGTCCGCTCCGCCCGAGGACTCGGCGCTCGAGGTGACGTCCCAGGAGCAGTCGCAGTGCCAGTTCTACAACTACTACTGGGACGAGGGCCGCAACCCCGGCGGCCCCAACCGGTGCACCAACAGCTGCCAATGTGACGGCATGCGCACCTGCAGTTCCTCCGGCTGGTGCCAGGGCACCGCGCGCCCCGCCGTGAGCTGCACCAGCCCCAGCTATTACTGGAACGAGGCCTGGAACCCGGGCGGCTCCAACCGCTGCTGGAGCGCGTGTCAGTGCGACGGCATGCGCACGTGCAGCTCCTCAGGCTGGTGTCAGGGCCGCTCGCGCTGAAGCGCCCTGCCCTGAAATAGCGGCGCCCGCTCCCCCACTCTGGCGGCCTTTCGGCCTCTTGGGGGGAGCGGGCGCCTCGATGTCGTCATCCCGGCATGGTCACCTCGCGTGCAGGAGTCGGGGTGGTACCGCCTACCCCTTCACGCAGACGACCTGCTTGAGCGTGTGGACCACGTCGACCAGGTCCGACTGCGCCGCCATCACCGCGTCGATGGGCTTGTACGCCGCCGGCGTCTCGTCAATCACCTCGGCGTCCTTCCGGCACTCGACGCCCGCGGTCGCCTTCGCGTGGTCCTCCAGCGTGAAGCGCTTCTTCGCCGCCTCACGCGACATCACCCGGCCCGCGCCGTGGCTGCAGGAGTGGAAGCTGTCCGCGTTCCCCTTCCCGCGGACGATGAACGAGCGCGCCCCCATGCTGCCGGGGATGATGCC
Organism: Myxococcus sp. MH1; assembly: GCF_059738865.1. Lineage (NCBI taxonomy): Bacteria > Pseudomonadati > Myxococcota > Myxococcia > Myxococcales > Myxococcaceae > Myxococcus > Myxococcus sp. MH1. The sequence continues at coordinate 7,506,125 of NZ_AP026947.1, forward strand.
GAGGTCACCCTCGCGCGCCCGCACCGCGCCCTTGCGCGTCACGAAGCAGTTCTTCCCGAAGTGGTGCTCACGCGCCACGTAGTTGTGGTGGCAGTTCACCGCCGCGTCGGACAGCTCGAACGGAGGCAGCTCACCGCTCAGCCGCAGGGCCTCGATTGCGCCACGCAGCATCAGCTCGCGGTTGGTCGCCGCGTAGTCCTGCGCCCAGCTCACCGCGAAGACGTAGTCATCGAAGTGCTCGGAGCCCTCGGGCAGGTACGCCAGGTCCGCGTCGGGCAGGTGGATGAACCAGCGGCGCATGTCCTCCTTCGCCAGCTCGATGAAGTGGCTTCCGATGCGGTTACCCACGCCGCGCGAACCGGAGTGCAACATCAGCCACACGGCATCCGACTCGTCCAGGCACAGCTCGATGAAGTGGTTTCCCGTGCCGAGCGTACCCAGGTGTCCCAGGTCCGGCCCACGGCCGATGCGAGGGTGCTTGGCGACGATGCGGTCATACCCCTCCATCAGACGCGCCCACTCCTTCTGGTGGGAGGCCGGAGCCACGCGCCACGCGCCGACGTCGTTACGGCCGCCGTTGTCCGAGCGGCCATGCGGCACCGCCCGCTCGATGGCCGAGCGCACCCCACGCAGCGAGTCGGGGAGCTGATCCGCGCGCATCGTCGTGCGCACCGCGATCATTCCGCACCCGATGTCCACCCCCACCGCAGCCGGCACCACCGCGCCCACCGTCGGGACCACGCTGCCGACCGTCGCGCCGAACCCACGGTGCACGTCCGGCATCGCGGCGATCCACTTGTGGATGAAGGGCAGGCCACGGAGGTTTCGGAGCTGCTTCTTGGCCTCGTCCTCGAACGGCACGCCCACGGTCCACGACTTGATGGGGCGACCCGCCTCGTCCGACAGCACCTCGTAGTTCACCTTGTTGCGCTCCATGGCCTTCACCTTTCGGTCGTTCGCCCTGGGCTCTGTTTCCCGGGCACGCAGGGACCTAGAGCAGCCGGCGTGCCAGGCCCGCTCCAGAGGGGAGCGCCCGGTGGGCCCTGGCGTGGCGTATCTGTTCGGATAAAGTCCTATCCTGATGGCGAAGAAGCGCGCACGACAGACGGTGGTCCTGGGCATGCTCGGGACGACGCTCGACACGGGGCAGGGCCCGAACCGGTGGATGAAGTGGCGGCCCACGGTGGCGCTGTGCCAACAGGAGGACCTGGTGGTGCACCGGCTGGAGCTGTTGCACCCGCCGGCGGCCACACAGATTGCGGCGACGGTGGTGGCGGACATCCGACAGGTGTCGCCGGAGACCACGGTGCGCACCACGCTGCTGGACATCCGCAACCCGTGGGACCTGGAGGAGACGTACGGCGCGCTGCTCGACTACGTGCGCGGGTACAGCTTCAACCCCGAGGAGGAGGACTACCTCGTCCACATCACCACGGGCACGCACATCGCGCAGATCTCGATGTTCCTGTTGGTGGAGAGCCGGCTGATTCCGGGGCGGCTGGTGCAGCTGTCGCCGGACCCTCGCGACAAGGCGGGCGCGGGGACGAACACGCTCATCGACCTGGACCTGTCGCGCTACGACACGCTGGCGGCGCGCTTCCAGCGTGAGCAGCGCGAGGGCTTGTCGTACCTCAAGGCGGGCATCGACACGCGCAACGCGGCGTTCAACCACATCATCGAGCGCATCGAACAGGTGGCGAGCCACTCGCGCGCGCCGCTGCTCATCACCGGTCCCACGGGCGCGGGCAAGTCGCAGCTCGCGCGCCGCGTCTACACGCTGAAGAAGTCTCGCGGCACGGTGAGCGGACCGTTCGTGGACCTCAACTGCGCCACGCTGCGCGGTGACGGCGCCATGTCCGCGCTCTTCGGACATGTGAAGGGCTCGTTCACCGGCGCGCTGCAGGACCGGCCTGGACTCTTGCGGCAGGCGAACGGCGGCGTGCTGTTCCTCGATGAGATTGGAGAGCTGGGCGCGGACGAGCAGGCCATGCTGCTGCGCGCGCTGGAGGACAAGCGGTTCCTGCCGGTGGGCTCGGACAAGGAGGTGGAGAGCGACTTCCAGCTCATCGCCGGCACCAACCGGGACTTGCAGACCGAGGTGGAGCGCGGGCGCTTCCGCGAGGACCTGCTCGCGCGCATCAACCTGTGGACCTTCCGACTGCCCGCGCTGCGTGAGCGCCCCGAGGACATCCCGCCGAACCTGCTCTACGAGCTGGACCGGGCATCGGAGGCGATGGGCGCGCGCATCACGCTGAACAAGGAGGCCCAGGAGCGCTTCCTGCGCTTCGCCACCTCTCCTGATGCGCGCTGGTCGGGCAACTTCCGGGACCTCAACGCCGCGGTGCTGCGCATGGCCACGCTCGCGCCCGGGGGGCGCATCACCCGCGAGGTCGTGGACGAGGAACTGGAGCGCCTGCGCGCGCAGTGGCGGACAGGCAGTACCCGCTCGGGCCCTGTGTCATCCATGAGCGGCGAGGACCGGGTCGCGGAGGTGCTCGGTGAAGAGCTCGCCGCGGAGCTGGACCGGTTCGACCGCGTGCAGCTCGCGGACGTGTTGGGCGTGTGCCAGGGAAGCCGCTCGCTCTCGGAGGCCGGGCGCGTGCTGTTCGCTCAGTCCCGTGCTCGCAAGTCGAGCGTCAACGACGCGGACCGACTGAAGAAGTACCTGGCGCGCTTCGGCCTGACCTGGGCCGATGTGAGCTGACTCGACGCGGCGGGTGGCCCTCGGGGGTTTCCACGACCGTTGGAGTCGACCCGCCGGAAAAAAGCACGGGCCACGCAAAGGACGGTGACGGAGCGCGTCTTCATCGGTGTTGAAGGCAATGGGGGGCCGTGAGCCGGACGGACCTTCGACGCGAAAGCACCGCCATGTCCACGCCGCAGCTCCACCTCGACTCCTGTCGCCGGACAGGCACGTGGCTCATCGCCATCGTCCTCCTCCTGCTGGGGCGGAGCGCGGAAGCGCAGGTGCGGGAGCCGGACCACTTCCTCGCCACGTCCGTCACCCTCTCCTCCGCGCCTCGGCTGCGGCAGGTCTCCACCCGGCATGCCTCGCCCATGCTCGCCGCCGGCTTCCGGCTCTCCGAGCACTCGCAGCTCCGGCTCGACTGGGGACTGCCCTACACCTCGGTGGACCCCGCCGGCGCCATCGAGGGACGCAGGAGCCACCTGGGCTCCTCCAACCTGCTCGTCGGCCTGCACAACGTCCGCGCCTTCGTCGATGACACCGTCTTCGTGCGCATGGGCGTGGGCGTCGCCGTGCCCCTGGCCCGCCATCAGGACGCCGACGAGCTCGACGCGCGCAGGCCGGAGACACAAGACGCCAACTACACCACCGCCGCCGCGGTGCGCGGGCTCGCGGACCCGTGGCTGTGGGCGCTCGACACCACCTCCGTCGTGCTGCCCATGGCCGTGGGCCTGGACCTGCCTGGCTTCCAGCTCCGCGCGGACGTGGCACTGGGAATGCTCATCCCCGTCTCCCGCACGGCGAGGGACACGCACTTCGTCGCGCAGGCCAGCCTGGAGGCCGCGCTCGGGCTCGGCATGCTGGAGCCCGGCGCGCGGGTGCAGGTCGTCACGCCCCACCTCACCGAGGCGACCTGGGACAAAGAGGACTCCCGTGTCTCGCTGGAGCCCTTCGTCCGGGTCCGCCTGGGGCCCGCCTTCGCCCGCGCGGGCGTACGCATCGACCTGGGCGCCCCCCGGGCCCACCCCGCGCCCAGCGCATCACGGATGTGGGCGCTGGGCCTGGGGCTCGGCGTCGGCTTCTGACAGGGCCCGCTACTTGATGAGGTAGAAGGCCTCCTGCCGGGGCACGAAGAACTTCCAGCCCTCCTGCGTGAGATAGGCCGGGTCCTCCTCCATCACCGCGACCTTCTGCCCGTCCCACTCCGGCACCGGCGTGGACGTGTTGAGCTCGATGGCGATGTACGAGCCCTCGCGCAGCAGCTTCGGCGCCTCCTTGCGCGTCGCCGAGCGGAAGTCGATGGACGCGCCCAGCGCGTGGCCCTGGTTGCCCAGCGGATGGCTGTAGACCTGCGCCGTGATGCCCAGCTCGTCCATCCTCGCCATCGTCGCGTCATACACATCCGCCGACGAGCGCCCCGGCCGGGACGCCTCCAGCATCAACACATCCTGGAGCGTGTTCGTGTTCGCCAGCGCCTGCTTCAAGCCCTGGGGCGCGTCCGTCTCCCCCTCGCGCAGCACATAGGCCATCTTCTGCCAGTCGGTATGCAGCCCCAGGTAGCTGATGCCGAAGTCCACGTGGATGAGGTCCCCACGCTCGATGACGACCTCCTCCTTCGTCACCGCGAGGAAGCCGCGCGACTTGGAGTTCACCCCGCCCTTGCGCTGCACGCGCATGTCCGGCTGGAACCACGTGCTCACGCCCAGCGCCCACAGCCTGTCGTAGAGCCACCGGCGGATGTCCCCCACCGTCGTCTTCCCCGGCACCACCACCTTCGACGAGAAGGCCTCCTTCACCACCTCGTCCGTCAGCTCCACCAGCCCCTGGTAGTGCTCCCACTCCTCGGGCAGCCGCGAGTCCAGGTACTCCTCGATGAGCGGCGCCGCGCTCACGAAGCGCGCCTCCGCCTTCGGCCCGAGCGCCTCCAGAATCCACGCATACCCGTCCCGCGTCAGGCTGCGCGTCACGCCCCGCTTGCCGTCGATGCCCAGCGCAATCGCCTTCGGCTGGTGGCGCGCGTCCAGCTCCGCCAGGAACTCCGGCCCGGACTTGCCCTCCTCGGGCGTCTCGAAGAACTGGAGCACCGCCTCCTCCGCGTAGCCCGTCAGCGCCACGCGCCGCAGCCCCTCGGCCCCCGCGTCCACGAAGACGAAGACGTCACGGTTGCCGGCGTACGGGCGCGGCGGCGCCACGTACTGCGTCAGCGGGTCGTCATGGAACTCCTCGTTGACGACAATCCACATGCCCACGCCATGGCGGCGCATCATCTCCAGCAACATGTCGTGGCGCTTCCGCAGCCAGCCCTCCCGCAGCGCAATCTGCTGGGACATGGGCAACAGCCGGGGCTTCTCGTCCCGGGCTTGGGCACACCGGGACGTCGAACACGCGGACAACAACAGGAGCGGCAGGGCCGCCCACTTCAGCAGGGTCATTGGGGACTCCGAGTCGAGCAGGAGCCACACCCTATCGCCCAGACGGCACTCACCGAAGTCCCCCACCTCCGGAGCCCTTGGAGACTCCGGAGGCGGAGGACCTGGGGCGCGGACTGCCCCTTCCTCCACCACGCACCACGCAGGCCCTCCCGGATGACGCCCCCCCACGACCTGGAGTCATTCGCGTCGTCTCCCCCACCTTCACGACGCCATCCGTCAGAGGCGACGGTCGTCCCCCGACGCCGCCTGCCCGTGTGAAGCGCTCCCAAACCCTCGCGCCAAAATCTCAGTAGCTGGCGATCTGGAAATCCAGGTCGTCGTCCAGCAGGAGCTCCGCGTCACGCGCCTCCCGCTGCGGCTCATCCTCTTCAGAAGAAGCGCCCCCCCGGCACCGCCCCCCGCCCAGCTCCCGTCCCTCACCCTCCGCCAACGCCCCCCAGCTCCCGCCGCCCGCGCCCCGCTCCTCCGGCGCCCACATCCCGTGAGACTCCCCTTGGCCCCTCGCGTCACATCGGAACATCACTCCCCCCTGTCGCGATGCAGTCGATGCAGCTCCACTCCCCGCCGCCGCCGTCTTCCATCTGAAATACGCGGCGAGCCCTTTTTCTTGAGTGTTTCGCGGTGAAATAAAACGGGCGCTCCTCCTCACGAGAAACGCCCGCAAAACATGCAACTCACCGGAAAATCGGGAGAGTCATGTCACCCCTGAGACGTGTTTCACCGCTCCGGATTGACAGCGGGGCTGGCGGGAGGCTGCGGGACGGAGGGCCTGGCGGAGAGGGCCTCGGGGGCCTCCTCCGTGGGGGCGCGCAGGCCCCGGTCCCGCTCCGGCGGTGGATCTGGAATCTCGTGGGCGATGAGGCCCGGCATCCTCGAGTTCGAATTCCTCATGTGAGGCTCCCCCTGGGTTCGACGGTTCAAGGTCGACGCGCCGCGACGTGTGGCGGAGCGTCAACACCAGAACGTGGCGGGTCGGAATCCTTGAGGAGCGGACACTTCACTCGAACAGCAGGACGAGGGCGGGCCAGGTCGCGGAGGGCTCGCGCGACAGCCACGCCAGGCGCTCGTCGCGCAGGGCCTGGGAGGCCGGGGCTCCGGCGCGGATGCGCTCGCGCACGGACTCGAAGAAGCGCCCCGCGGTGTCGGGGATGTCGCCGGTGGAGGCGAGCACGGTGCGCGCGCCCGCCTCGATGAAGGCCACCGGCAGGCTCACCGACTCGTGGAGGAAGGGCGCGGCGCGGGCGGCGCCACACGCGGCGAGCAGCACCAGGGGCGCGCCGTGCAGCGGCTGCTCGCGCACCTGCGTCGCCGAGAGCGCGTAGCGGCCATCCTCCTCGGGCGCCAGCACCAGCAGCGAGGCGTCCGACAGCTCCGGGCTGAAGAGGCCATGGGTGTGGAGCTCTATCTCCCGCGCCTGGGCCATCTCGCGCAGCACGCGCGAGGGGGTGGCCGCCGCGCCTCGCAGCTCCACCCGCAGCGGGTCCGGGACGCGCGGCGCCTCCAGGGGCTGGAGCTTCTCGAGGCCCAGCGAGCGGGGCGCCTCCACGCCCGTCACCACCAGGTGATGGCCCGCCTGTCCGCGCGTCTCCGGGGCGACGCCCGAGCGACCCACGCGGTAGCTCCACGCCAGGTCCGCCGGCAGGAGGCCCGGCAGGCCATGCACGGGAGGAAGGGCCAGCACATCCACGTGCGCGCAGCCGCGCAGGGCCGCCACCAGCCTCGCCGGGACGAGCCCGTCGGCGGAAGCATGCAGGGGCGCGGTGCGGTGGTCGTCGTACGTGCCCACGAGCGCCCCCTGGGAGTCCTTCACGGCGGCCACCGTGCGCTCGTGGTCCACCGCCACGGCGAGCACGCAGCGCTCCGGCACGGGCACGCGCAGGGCCTGGCCCATCAGCTCCAGCACCTGCTCCTGCGCGCCGGCGCGGCCCGCGTCGCTCACCAGCACGCCATAGGCGAAGGTGCGGGCCTTGCGCGCGTCCACGTCGAACGGGAGCGCCTGGGCCGCGTCGATGGCGCCGAGCAGCAGCTCACGCCCGGACGCGCGCTCGCGCTCCAGCATGAACTGGCCCTCCAGGAAGGACAGCAGCGCCAGCTCCCCCGGCGTGCGCGGGCCGCGTCGCAGCTCGCCCAGCGTGCGCCGCATCAGGTCCTCGTCGCGCACCGGCGCGCCATGGCGGGCCAGATGGGACAACACCCAGGCGCCGGGCATGCCCAGGGGACGTCCGCAGCGCGTGGCCTGCTCCAGCTCGTCGCGCGCCTCGTCCGGACGGAAGTCCGCCCACGCCACGGAGGCCAGGTTGCGGTGCACGTACGTGCGCTGCTCGCAGTCATCGGGGATGCGCGACAGCGACTCGCGAAGGAACGCGCGCGCGCTGGCGGCGCTGTGGCGGTAGCGGGCGATCTGCGCCATCTCCTGGAGGAACTGCTGCTCCAGGTTCCACTCGCCCAACTCACGCGTCAGACGCAGGCCCTCGCGAGCCTCCTCCAGCGCGTCGGCCGGGCGGTGCAGGCGCACGAAGAGGTCCGCGAGCCTGCGCCGCAGCGTCGCGCACCGGTACGCCAGCCCCCGCCCCGTGCAGGACGCCAGGGCCGCGCGCAGCCGCTGCTCCGCCTTCCACCACTGCCCCTCGCGCTCCTCGCGCACGGACAGCTCGCGCTCGGCCAGCAGCACCAGCCACGCGTCCTGGCTGGCCCGCGCGATGCGCTCGAAGTCGTCCAGGTGCCGCTCCGCCGCGTCCAGCGTGACGAGCGCGCCCAGGTACAGGTCGTCCTCTCCGGAGCGTCGCAGCGTCTCCAGGAACGCGTCCGGGGCGGCGTGCTCCTGGCGAAGCAGCCGGGCGTAGTCGCGCGCCAGGGGCCCTCGGCGCTCGAAGTCCGCGAGCGAGACGCGGTTCACGGTGTCGGCCAGCGTGGAGCCCCCCTGGACCTCGTCCAGCACCCGCGCGAGCGGCAGCAGTCGCAGCACCGCCTCGCGCGTGGGCGCGGCCCTCACCGCGTCATAGAAGACCAGGCGCACCACGCCCGGGAAGCGGCGGGCCTCCTCGAGCGGAAGGCGCGAGCCATCCAACGAAGCGAGGTTCTGCGCCGCCGCGCGGGCATCGTGGAAGTCGCGCGAGCGCAGGTTCGTCTCGCTGCGCAGCGCCGTGGCGCGAAGGCGCGCCTCCTCGCTCCAGCCCGGCTCTGCCAGCCTCACCACCGCATCGAAGGCCTCGGCCGCCTGGAGCGACAGCCCCAGCTCGCGCAGCACCAGCGCCCGGTTCCACAGGGCCTGGGGATGGTCCGGCGCCGCGCGCAGCACGGCCTCCAGCAGCTCCAGCGCCTCCTCGCGCCGCCCCTGCTCCAGCGCGATGAGGGCCAGGTCGCTGTCGCGGTCGACGGAAGGCCGCGTGCGTCGCAGGAAATCCGACGCCTGACGCCAGTCCTGCCGCACCAGGTACGCGGCGGCGATGCCGTGCAGGTCTCCTTGCTCCTCCAGCTCGGCGAGCTCGCTCAGCGGCAGGGGCGTCGTCGACTCCGGCGCCCCGGGCCCGGCGCGCATCGGCACGTAGCGCCGATACCCATCCGCCCGCGCATACGCCACGCGCCCCTCCAGCCCTCGCTGCTCGACATGGGTGCCCCACACCTCGGGCGGCGCCTCGCGCGACATCGGCACGGCCAGCACCAGCGCCAGCAGCACCGCGGCCAGCGCCACGCCTCCCACGGCCCAGACATGCACGGCGCGCGGCCGCGTGGGGCTCAGCGAGCGCAGCCGCTGTCGCCACGACGGCCGGGGCCAGGGCGGCGTGGGCCACGCGGGCAACACCACCTCCGGCGCGGCGGTCAGCGCGTCATCGGACGGCAGCCCCTCCTCGTGGAGCGCCTGGAAGCCGAGCAGCTCCAGTTGCATCGCCTCGTGCAGGCCCGTGGCGCACATGGGACAGCGCGCCAGGTGGTGGCGGAAGTTCTCTTCGTCGACCGGGGGCAGCTCACCATCCAGGAACAGGTACAGCTTGTGACACGGGGGGCTCATGCGTCCCCTCCGCCATCCGTCAGCGGCATCAGCAGCTCGCGCAGCTCCTTGCGCGCCTGGAACAGCCAGCTGCCCACGGTGCCCTCGGGCACGCCCATGCGCTGGGCGATGGCCCGGTAGCGCAGGCCCTTGGCGTGCAGCTCGAAGGCCTCACGCACGCGGGCGTTGGGCAGCCGGGCGATGGCCTTGAGCAGGTCCGCGTCGGAGATCCGCTCCCACATCTCCCCCGTCACCGCGTCGGGAGAGCCCACGTCCTCGCGCACGAGCCGGATGTCCCGGCGCTCCTGCTCCAGCAGCTCCGTGCGGCGCTTGCGGCACTGGTCCAGGAAATGATTGGTCAACGCCCGGCACAGCCACGCGCGATACACGGGCTCCGGCTGCGCGGACAACGCCGCGTGGTGCACGAGCGCGCGCACCAGCGCCTCCTGCGCCAGGTCCTCCGGGTCGATGCCCCCCTGACCGCACAGACGCTTCGCCAGGGCCACGAGCATGGGCCTGACGCGCTGAGCAAACTCCTCGAAGCCTTCGTGTGCCACGCTGGCACTGTAGGCCACGGCGAATCGCTTCACCGAGGCAATGCGATGGTCCTTCATCGACCCCTCGCCCTCCTTCCACGCCCACTCGAAACGCAGCCACCCGGAATCCTTGGGTCGTCGTCTGGAAACCGACGCAGTCACGCTGGGTTCCGGTGGCTCCAGGACATCGCTCCGGGCCCTGGGGCCGGGTGGCCCCGGGACGTGGTGGGACTGACACCGAGCACCTCGGACGCCCGCTCGGATGCCCTACGAGCAACGCGCGCCGTCGGCCGCGCACGCGCTCAGCCCGGCGGCCCACCCGGAGGCGGGTCCCTCACGTCCGGTTTGGAGGAAGGCGGCGGCACGGCCACCTCCCCGGCGCCACCCGGCTCCACGTCGGAGGACTGTCCCGGAGTGGGGGGGTGGACCTCCGGGAGCATCACCGTCGCGGTGAGCTGCTCCGAAGACTGCGCCTCGTTCATCCTGCCCGTCATGGCACGCGGCTCCTGGGACCTCGCCCCTCTCCCGCCGGATGCGGGAGCGCGCGGTCCTCATGGAACAAAACGCCCCAGGTCCTTCTTGTTGCGTTGAACCTCCCACATCTCAGCGGGCAGGGAGCGCGCGTGCCGCGAGGCGGGCTCACTCGAACAGCAGCACGCGCGACAGCCAGCGGGCGTCGTCGGGGCGCTCGAGCAACCACGAGGCGCGCAAGTCCCTCAACGCCACCGAGGGGCGCTCTCCCGCGCGGATGCGCTCGCGCACCCGCTCGAAGAAGGCGCCCGCGGAGTCGGGAATCTCCACGGACGCCGCCAGCACCGCGCTCGCGCCCGCCTCGATGAAGGCCATGGGAAGGCTGAAGGACTCGTGGGGAAAGGGCGCCGTCCTCGCGGCCCCACAGGTGGCCAGCAACACCAGCGGCGCGTGGCTCAACCGCGCCTGGCGGACCTTGTCGACCGTCAGCACGTAGCTGCCGTCGGCCTCCGGCGCGAGCACCACCATGGACGCATCCGACTGGGACGCGCTGAACAGCCCATGCGTGTGGAGCTCCACCTCCGACGCCTGGGCCATCTCGGAGAGCACGCGCGAGGCCGTGGCCTCCGCGCCGCGCAGCTCCACGCGCCACGGGTCCGGCACGCGAGGCGGCGTCAACGGGGCCAGCCTCGACAGCCGCAGGGAAGGCGGGCTCGCCACCTCGGTGACGACCAGGTGGGTCGAGGGCCCGGTGCGAGCAGGCACTCCCCGCGCCCCCCGCCCCACGCGGTAGCTCCACGCGAGCGAGTCCGGCAACAACCCCGCGAGCCCATGGACCGGAGGACGGGTGAGCACGTCGACGTGGTCGCAGCCCGACAGCTCCTTCACCAGCTCGGCGGGCACCAGGCCCGTGGCCTCGTCGCGCAGCGGCACCTGGCGCCCCGTGGAGTACGCCCCCTTCAGCTCTCCCAAGGGCCCACGCACGAGGACGAGGGTCCGCTCGTGTTGCACGGACACCGCGAGCAGGCAGCGCTGCGCCACGGGCTCCACACGCAGCTCGTGTGCCATCAGCGTCAGGGCTTCATCCCACGCCCCCGTGCGCCCCGCCTCGGAGAGCAGCGCGGAGTAGCCGAAGGCGCGGGCCTTGCGCGCATCGACGCTGTCCGGCTCGAGGTCCGCCATCGACAGTGCCCGATGCACCAGCTCACGGCCGGAGCTGCCCGGTTGCGCGAGCAGGAACTGCCCCTCGATGACGAGCAGCAGCGACTCCAGCCCGGGAGAGACAGGCCCCCGTCGCAAGTCAGCCAGGGCCCGACGCAGCAGCGCGCCGTCCTGCGGCCGGGGCACCGAGCGCGCCATCTCCGACAACACCCAGGCGCCCGTCAGCCCCAGCGGCCGCTCACACTCCATCGCGCGCTCCAGCGCCGCGCGCGCGGCCTCCGGTCGGAAGCGCTGCCACTCCAGCAACGCCACGGTCCGATGCACATGCGTGCGCTGGGCGCAGTCCTCCGGCATGCGGCCCAGGGACTCCTCCAGATACGCGCGCGCGGTGGTGAACGCGTGCTGGTAGCGCGCCACGTCCGCCAGCTCCTGGAGGAACTCCTGCTCGAAGCGCCACTCCCGGGCCTCCAGCGCGCGCGCCCACCCCTTCCACGCGTGCTGGAAGGCCTCCGCGGGGCGGTGCTGGTCCAGGTAGAGGTCGGCGAGCCTCCGCTGCAGGCCCAGGCAGCGGTACACCAACCCCTGCTTCTGGCAGGTATCCAGCGCATCCAACAAGCGTTGCTCGGCCTTCCACCACTGGCCCTCGCGCTGCCAGAGCTTCGCCTGCTCCTGGTCCGCGAGGACGCGCATCCACGGGTCCCCGGAGGCACGCGCCAGACGAATCACCGCCTGCGAGTCGACGGGCTGCCGCTGTGCGTCCGCGAGGACCAGCGCGCCCAGGTACAAGTCCTCCTCGCCCGAGCGCCGGAGCGTCTCCAGCACCTCACCCGCCGGAGCGAGCGAGCCCATCACGAGCCGCCCATACAACCGCGCGAGCGGCCCCCGGTGCGTGAAGTCCCGCTCCGCCACCCGCGCGAGCCACGTGCGAAGGACGCTCCCGCCGTAGCGCTCGTCGAGCACGCGCGCCAGCGGCTCCAGGCGCAGCACCGCCTCACGCGAGGGCGCCGCCCTCACCGCATCGTAGAAGCCGAGCCGGAGGATGCCGGGATGCTCACGCGCCGCGGCGAGCGGCAGGGGCGCGGACGAATCCGTCACCAGCTCCCGCACCGACGCGTAGGCGTCCTTCCAGGCCCGGGCGCGCAGCGAGGTGGACTCGCGAAGCACGCGCTCGCGCTGCGCCGCCTCCTCGCTCCACCCGGGCTCCCCCAACCGGGCGACCTCACCGAACGCGTCGGCCGCCAGGAGCGGCAGCCCCAGCTCGCTCAACGCCAGGGCCCGGTTCCACAGGGCCTGGGGGTGTCGAGGCCACTCGCGCAGGACCCCCGAGAGCAGCTCCAGCGCTTCCTCCAGCCGCGCCGGTCGGGTGTCGAGCGAGCCCTCCTGTCGCGCCTGCTCCAGGGCCAGCAGCGCCAGGTCGCAATCCCGGTCCGCCGAGGCGGGCATGCGCTTCAAGAAGGCCTGTGCCTGTCGGGGCGCGCCATGGAGCAGATAGGCCGTGGCGACGCCGTGGAGATCTCCGCGCGCCTCCATCCGCCACAAGTCCTGCAGCGGCAGCGAGGGTACCGGCGATTGCGCCGCGTCAGCCCCCCGGTCCGGCACATACGGTCGATGGTGGGCATCCACCGCCCGATACGTCACCCGCCCCTCCAGCACGCGAGGGCCTTCCGCGGACAGCCAGGCGCTCTGCTCCCCGCCCCACGGGAGGGAGAAGGGCAGGAGCATCCACACCGCGACGCCCGCCACCAACACCTCGAGCCCGCGCAGCCCCCGGAGCCACGTCCGCCGAGCCCGCCGCTCCGCGGGCGCCGATGGCGCGGGCGCGTCCGACGAGGCCACCTCCTGCGCCTGCGCGAGGTGCGCGAGCAGCTCGAGCTGCATCGACTCCCGGAAGCGCGCCTCGCACGCGCCGCAGCCCCCCAGATGCTGTCGGAACCTCCCCTGCTCCCGAGCCTGCATCTGTCCATCGAGGAAGCGTTGCAAGTCCTTGCAATCAACCGTCATTGCCTCCGCTCCCGCCGACGCCGCTCAGCCGTCTCCCTCAAGACCTCGCGCAGCTCCAAGCGCGCGTGGTGCAGCCGCGCCCCCACCGTGCCCGGCGCCACGCCCGTCTCCCGGGCGATTCGCGAGTAGGACCACCCTTGGAGATACAGCTCGAACGTCCGACGCAGCGTGGGGCTCAGGAAGCTCAGCGCCCACCGCAAGTCCTCCACGCCGACGTAGCCCCAGAGCTCGTCCTGCTCCAGCCCGTCGTGCTCCTCCGCGTCCACCGACAGCTCGAGTAGCCCCCGCAGCCGGTCCGACTCACTGCGGCGACGCCGACACCGGTCCAGGAAACAGTTCTCCGCCACCCGCCCCAGCCAAGAGCGCTGCTTGAAGCAGTCCCATCGCTGTAGGTGCTCCCACCGGAGGAGCGCACGAAGCAATACATCGTGCACCAAGTCCTCCACTTCGTGTTCAATCCCGACACAGTACTTGCGAAGAATGGCAAACAACAGCGGCTGATACTGACGGGCGAAGGCCTCGAAGTCCGAGCCTGGCGCCCCTGACGGAGGCTCCACCACCCTCAATCGCGGCCTCGAGCGCATTGCCCCTCCTCCTTGACCAGAGAACGCGTCAGGTCTGCTTTATTGCCGACACCCCCTTATTCTTACAAACACGCCACCCCTGGGATGAGGAGGGAACGTCCAAGGTGGGGTGTTGTGATGACAACACGACACGGCCCCGCGGGGTGTCATGACGCAGCGGCGGAGAGCGGTGCGGGCTGCTTCAACGGCAACGTGAGGGTGAAACATGCGCCCCCCAGCGACTCGGAGCGGCTGGCCCGCACGGTGCCTCCGTGGCGCTCCAGGATGCCTCGAGCGATGGCCAATCCCAGCCCTGTCCCCGGACGAGGACCCTCGCGCCGCCGCCCCGTGACGAAGGGCTGGAACAGCCGGGGCAACAGCTCCGGTGGGATGCCCGGACCGCTGTCCTCCACGTGGACCTGGAGCATCGTGTCGGATTGAGACAGGCGGACCTGGAGCCTGGGCCGCGCGACCTCCCCCAGCGCGAGCAAGGCATTCTCCAGGACAATGACAAACACCTGGGAGAGCTGGGATTGGTCCGCCTCGACGGCCAGGGGCTCGCCTTCCTCCAGGTCAAAGGAGACATCCGGCGCCAGGGTGCCCAATCCCTGTCGCGCGGTGGAGTACGCCAGCGCCACCGTGGCATGGACATCCACCCGGCGCAGCTCCAGCGGGCGGGGCCGGCCATAACGCAACAGCTCGTCGACGAAGTGCCCCGCGCGGGAAATCTGCTCGCGCATGCCGGCCAGGGTGTCCGCGTCCGCGCCCTGGTGCTCCAGCAGCTTCAGCTGCGCGGCGAGCACGCCCAGCGGGTTTCGCACCTCGTGGGCCACGGCCGAGGAGAACTGTCCCAGCTCCGCCAGGCGCGCGGCCTGGTCCGCGCGGGTCTCCTGCTCGGCCAGCGCCGCCACCAGCTCCGTGCCCGTGGCGCGCCCTCGCAGCAGCCTGCGTCCCAGCCACTCCTGGAGCCCCTGGCGCAGGGGCTCGAAGGCGAGCGCCGCCAGGGCGAGCAGGAAGAAGGCGCCCGCGCGGTACTCGGCGAGGAAGGGCTGGCCGCTGCCCGCCATCAGCGTCAGCACGCCGAAGAGGAAGCCCGCGGACAGCACCGCCGCCATCGCCGAGTAGACGAGGCTGCGCTCCAGGAGCCTGCGCTCGGAGGGCGGCTGGTGCGCGTTGATGACGTGCACGAGCACCAGCAACGAGGCCAGCACCAGGTACATCCCGAAGGGCAGCGCGTAGCCGGCGGACAGGAGCAGCGCCGTGGCCAGCCCGCCCGAGTACGCGAGCGCGCCGACGATGCCCAGGCTGCGCAGGAGCGGACGGCGCTCGGGCGTCTCCTTGCGGTACGAGCGCGCCAGGAGCACCAGGGGCACGCCCGCCGCGGAGACCGACAGCGCCATGGTGGGCCAGAACAGCGGGCCGCGCCTCATCGCCAGGGGGCCGTACAGCGCGTCCGGGAAGAGCGCCCCCACCAGCGTGACGACGGTGGCCACGACGTACGCGAGCACCACCAGCCGGGGGGAGCGCTGGCGCGAGACGTCCTGCGCGGTGTGGAAGAAGGCGGCGGCGGTGAAGGCGCCACTGGCGGCGAAGCGCTCACCGAGCCACGCGGCCTGGGGCACGCACAGCAGCAGCAGCGAGCCGCTCCAGAACGCGGTGGCCAGGCAGTACAGCGTCAGCCCCGCGGCGTCGCGGCCTCGCAGCGCGGCCGTGAAACACAAGAGGAGCGACACCGACAGGACCGGCACCAGGCTGTAGGCGAACAGGGGCCCCATGGACGGAGTGTGGCAGATGTTCCTAGTGTGCGCCCCGTCGGCGCCTCGAGGCGCTCCGACGTCACCAGGAGTCATGAGCAGTGCGGCATTTCGCGATGGTCGCGGCAGGGGCCACCCTGTGGGGGTGCTGGTCCCTCTTCCTCCGGCCCGCGGGCCTGTCCTGGGCGCAGAACGCGTTCCTGGCGCTGGTCGCCATGTCGCTGCCGGTGCCCCTGCTGCTGCGCGGCGCCCCGTTCCATGACCGGCGCGCCACCGTGGCCCTGCTCGTCGTGGCCCTGGCGGACGCGGCCAACATCAGCCTGTTCTTCGCCGCCATGAAGCGGGGCCCCGTGTCGGTGGCCGTGCTCACGCACTATCTCGCGCCCCTGCTGCTCGCGCTCGCCGCGCCCTGGGTGCTGGGGGAGAAGCGCTCCGTGCGGGCCCTGGTGGCCGGGCCAGTAACGCTGGCGGGGCTGGTGATGCTCATCGGCCGGCCCGACGGACAGGGAGGAACGGGGATGACGGCGGCGCTCGGCGCGGGCAGCGCCCTGTTCTTCGCGGCCATCGTCCTGGGGACGAAGGCGGCGACGCGAGCCTACTCACCCCTGGCCGTGGCCTCGCTGCACGCGCCGGTGTCCGCCGGGGTGCTGCTTCTCATCGCCGGGACGGACGCGCTGCCGACCGCGCTGGACCCGGCCACCCTCCAGGTGCTCGCCGGGGGCGCGGTGTGCGGCCTTGCCGGGACGTGCCTCTTCAATGCGGGGCTGAGCCGTGTGCCCACGGCGGCGGCCGGGGCGTTGACGTACCTGGAGCCGCTCACGGCCTCCCTGGTGGGCTGGGCCGTCTTCTCCGAGGCGCTCACACCCGTGGGCGTGGCGGGGGGACTCCTGGTGCTGGCCGCGGGGGTCTGGGTCGCCTCCGAGCGTCGGGCGCCCGCGTCAAGCATGGCCCTCCCGTCCGCCACGTCTTGAAATCTCCACCCAACTCCCCACTTGCAAGGTCGGGGAATCCTTTGGTCCTCTTGGGCCAACGCAGCTCCTCCCCGCAGCGCCGTGCTTGCGACGCCGTATGCCCATGGAAACCGCAGCAGACAGTCGTGAGTACCGCGTCCTCTTCTTCTGCCCCGCGTCGAGCGCGAGGTTGGAGCGGCTGGAGGCGCCCGTGCGACGGCTGCTGTCGCGCATCCAGGCCCCGCCCGCGGAGCTGACGCCCATCCAGGAGTCCGGGGCGCTGTCGGAGGCCGGGTGGCAGGTGTACCTGGTGCGCTCGCTCACGGAGCGCTCGGCGGCGCAGGCCATGGCCGCGTACGTCAGCGAGGCCACGTGCGCGCTGGCGGCCGAGGTCGACGCCGAGGTGCTGGGGCTCTACGTGGACGTCTCCGGAGACTCGGCGCGCATCTGTCGCTGCGGGCCGGAGGATGGACCAGAGACCTTCGCGGGCCGTCGGCAGGCCGCGCTCAACCGCACGGCCGAGTGGCTGGAGGTCGCGCCCATCCTGCTCTCCGCCATCTTCCAGCTCGACGTGCCGGACGCGGACTACGAGCCGGACGCGGATGACCGCTTCGTGGAGGAGAAGCTTCGTGAGGCGCGCGTCCTGATGGAGCGCTACCGTCAGGGGAAATGAGGTCTCGAACTCCGGAGGACCTCGCGGGCCGCTGTCCGCGCTGCTTCCTGCCTTCCCCGCTGTGCCTGTGCGCCGAGCTGCCGAGCATCCCCACGCGCACGGAGCTGCTCGTCATCCGGCACCACAAGGAGACGCTCAAGTCGACGAACACCGCGCGCATGGCGGCGCTCGCGCTGCCGCGCTGTCACATCGTCTCGTATGGCTCGCCGGGTCAGCGCTTCGATGCGTCGGTGCTGGAGGACGACGGCTCCACGTGGTTGCTCTTCCCGGACGCGCAGCAGACGGCCGCGCCGGAGGCCGAGAAGCCCCGGCGGCTCATCGTCCTGGATGGCAGCTGGGGACAGGCGCGCCGCATGGTGCAGCGACTGCCGGGGTTGCGCAGGCTGCCCGGACTGAAGCTGCCTCCGCCGCCCCTGGATTCACGCCGGCTGCGCAGGCCGCCGCATCCGGACGGCATGTCGACGATTGAGGCCATCGCCGGCGCGCTCACGTACCTGGAGGGTGAGGACGTGTCCCGCCCGCTCTACGACCTGCACGAGAAGATGATCGACCGCGTGCTCGCGAGCCGCGGCCGGGGCCCCGCGCCTTCGTGTGACGAGGACGACGGCGACTGAGCGTCGCGTCGTCTCACGAAGCGGACAGCGGACTCAGCAGGAGGCGCCCTCGGTGCAGCGCGCCTTGCGCATCTGCTCGGCGAACGGCACGGGCTCCAGGAAGCCGGTGACGCGCGGGCGCTTGAGCTCCGTGCCCGTCTGCGACACGAAGGCCACCGTGGGCAGGCCCTCCACGCCGAAGCGCTCCATCAGCGCGTCGAGCGCGTCGTCGCTGTTCGTCGCGTCGATCTTGATGGTGAGGAACTGCCCCTCGGACGACTGCGAGATGACCTGCGGCGCCGGGTACGTCTCGCGGTCCAGCTCCTTGCAGGCCGCGCACCAGTCCGCGAAGAAGTCGATGAGCACCGGCCGCCCCTCGGCCTTCGCCTGGGCCAGCACCTGGTCGAACGCCTCGCGGGAGAAGGTCGCCTTCTTCGCGGGCATCACGTGGTCCCACGCCCACGTCGGCGCACGCGGACGCTCGGCCATGCCCAGGCGCACCCACAGCTCGCCCACCGGGCCCGCGTCCAGCGCGCCGCCGCGCACCATCAGCGCCACCACCACCAGCGCCACACCGAACGCCTTGAACGAGAAGTCGCGCGCGCCTTCCTTGAACGAGCGGTGCACCGCGCCCAGGAGCACGCCCACCACCGCGAGCCCCCCCGCCAGCGCCGCGCCCGGCAGTCGCCCCAGCTCCGCGCCCGCCGCCTTCACCACGTCACGCGCCCACGGCGACGCGTCCTTCAGGTAGCTGAACGCCAGCGCGACGAGCATGATGCCCAGCACGCTCTTCACCCACTCCATCCACACGCCGCTCTTGGGCAGCCTCACCGTGGACACCCCGAGGATGAAGAACGGCACGCCGATGCCCAAGGCGTAGATGAACAGCAGCGACGCGCCGAGCGTCACGTTCGCCGTCTTCGCCACGAAGGCGAGCAGCCCCGTGAGCACCGGCCCCGTGCACGGCGCCGCCAGGAAGCCCGACACGCTGCCCATCAGGAACGCGCCCGCCACCCCCGCGCCGCCCACCGAGTTCAGCCGCGTCTGCAGCCCCGACGGCAGCGCCAGCTCGAACGCGCCGAACATCGACGAGGCGAGCAACAGCAGGAACACCGCCAGCCCCGTCACCACCGCGGGGTGCCCCAACATCGAGCCGAACGCCTGGCCCGTCTTCGCCGCCAGGATGCCCAGCCCGCTGAACACCACGCCCATGCCCACGATGTAGGACGTGGTGAGCAGCATCGCCTTGCCCCGGCTCTCCGCCTTGCGGGCCCCGAAGACGGAGACCGTGATGGGGATGAGCGGGTAGACGCAGGGCGTCAGCGCGGTGAGCAACCCGCCGCCGAAGACGATGGCCGCGCCGAGGAAGAGGCTGCCGGACTCCAGGAAACGCGCCGCGTCGAGCTCCGTGCTGGGGCCGGTGGGCAACAGCCACGGCACCACCACCACCGCCACGCCGGCCAGTACGGCCATCAACCCGAGCTTCTTGGCATCCATGCGCGCTCTCTTCCGTCATCCCCAGCAAAAAGGGCCCGCTTTGTATACGCAGGCCCCGGCCCGGGGGCTACTGCGCCGTGGGGGCAAGCGAGGAGGCGGGCACCTTCAGGCCCGCGGACCGCGCCAGCCCCATGACGCCCTCCACCGCGGCGGCGATGTAGCCAAAGGGGTTCGCCCCATCCACCGCCGTGACGTGGACCTCGCCCATCTTCTGCTGGAACGCGGCCGCCACCTGGGGGAGCTGCTGCGCCAGCGTCATCTGGATGACCTCCGGGCTGATGGTGTTCTCGATGTCCCGCAGGGCCCGGGCCCGCGACAGCTCCAGCTCCTGCCGCGCGTTCTCCCGCCGCACCTCCAGCTCCGCGATGGCCACCTCCGCCTCCGCGATGCCGCGCCGCGACTGCACCACCTGCAGCTGCGCCTTGAGCTTCTCGACCTCCTGGAGCTGCTCGGCCAGCTGCCCCTCGTGCCGGGCCGCCGCCTGCTCCTGCTCCCGGCGCAGCCGCTCCAGCTCCATCTGCGCCAGCGCGTTCTGCTGCTCCTGCTCACGGCGCAGCCGCTCCAGCTCGATGGTCGCCTTGGCGCTCTCGGTCTCCTGCTCGCGCTGCAGCCGCACCAGCTCGAAGCGCGCCTGGGCGGCCTCGGCCTCCTGCAACAGCTTCTGCTTCTCCAGCTCCAGCTTCGCGCGGCCCACGTCCGCGTCCTGCTCGCGCTTGAGCTTCTCCAGGGCGATGCGCGCGCGGGCCCCCTCCAGCTCCTGCTCGCGCGACAGCTTCTCCATCTCCACCTGCGCGCGGCTCGTCGCCAGCTGCCGCTCGGAGACGATCTTCGCCTCGGCCAGCCGCGCCTCGGCGGTGAGCGCCTCCAGCTTGGCCTGTTCGTCGGCCACCTGCTTCTTCTGACGCACGTCCTGCTCGGCGGCGAGCTTGGTGAGCGCCACCTCGCGCTCCACCGTGGCCTGCTCCTGCTTGAGCGTGCGCTCCTGGGCGAGCTTCGCCTCGGCCACGCGCGCCTCGACGGCCAGCGTCTCCAGCCGCGACTGCTCGTCCGCGGTCTGCCGGCGCTGGCGCACCTCGTCCTCGGCCTCGAGCTTCTGGAGGCTCAGCTGCCGCTCGGCCTCCGTCTCCTCGCGGTGGACGAAGCGCTCCTTGGCCAGCTCCGCCTCGCGGGCCTGGCGCTCCTGCTCGCGGCGGAAGCGCGCCTGCATGTTCTCGAAGACGGTGGACGACAGGACGCGCACGTCCTGGATCTCAATCGTGTCCAGCAGCACGCCCCAGCCCGCGTCCGTCGAGTCCGCCAGGCGCCCCTGCCCCGACAGCACCGGCGCGATTTCGCGCATCAGCTCCGCGGCGATGCCCTCCTTGCGCCGGGACAGGCACTCCTCCACGGAGAGGTTCGCCACCAGCCTGCGCGCGGCGCCCACGAACATCTCGCGCAAGAGCTCCGCCAGCTTCTCCTGCGCCCGCTCCGGGAAGGAGAAGTTCAGCATGCGGAAGGCCACCAACGGATCCGCGATGCGGTACACCGCCAGGCCCGTCACCTGCACGCCCACCTTCTCGCTCGTCACCTGGTCCGCGGTGAACTGCAGCCGCTGGATGCTGGTGGGGACGATCGCCACCGAGTCGCCCGGCAGCTTGAAGCAGCTGGCCCCCTGGCCGCTGATGTCGCGCACGCGGCCGCGGCGCATGTGGACCAGGAACTCGCTCGGCCGGGCGGTGATGAGGCCCCAGCGCTTCATCTTCTCCGGGTCCTCCGCGGGCTTCCCCGCACGCCAGCCGTCCGAGTAACGGTTCTTATCCATCCCCCCACCGCCACCCTCCATCCGGACGAGCTGTGCACGGCCCTGCTCTGTCGACTCCGACGACTCCTTCACCCGCTTCGCGTTCGCGCTCATGCCTGCCTCCTGGCGACGCGCCCCGGTTGCAGCCCCCCGGCCAGCCCCACGCCCCTCGGGAAATCAGCCGCTTGCGCGCGATGAGGCCCCCGCCTCGCCCCATTCCGGACCACCCCGCGCCAGGACGGCCCACCCGGGTGATCCACCCCGGCGCGGCCGTTCCAACGCCGACAGCCCCTCCTTCCGGCCAGTCCCAGCGGGTCTCCCGTACGCCTTATGTTCGCTTGACCCGAGGGCACCCGATTTTATAATTGACCAGTCCGGTCCACATTCATGTGTGACGGTGTATGCCCGCCGCAGCGCGCCCCCTGGGTGGCGCCGGGGTGCGGGGGCAGTCGCAAGCCCCTTCAGGAAGGTGTGGGACGCAATGGTGAAGCTGCCGATCTACATGGACAACCACGCCACCACGCCGCTGGACCCGCGCGTGCTGGACGTGATGCTCCCCTATCTGCGCGAGGACTTCGGCAACGCGTCCAGCCGCAACCACGTGTTCGGCTGGAAGGCCGAGGCGGCGGTGAAGAAGGCCCGGCAGCAGGTGGCGGAGCTCATCGGCGCGACGGAGCAGGAGATCGTCTTCACCTCCGGCGCCACCGAGTCCGACAACCTGGCCATCAAGGGGGTCATCGAGTACTACAAGTCGAAGGGTGACCACATCATCACCCTGAAGACCGAGCACAAGGCCATCCTGGACACCTGCAAGCGCCTGGAGCGCGTGCGCCAGGAGCGCCTGGACGAGCTCAAGCTCTTGCGCCTGTCGCAGCTCGCCGAGCGCGACGTGTCGCCCGAGGAGGTGGCGGAGCTCTCCGCGAAGCATGATTTGGAGAACGACGCGACGTACAAGAAGTGGGCGGACCTGCCCACCGGCGGCGCGCGCGTGACGTACCTGGACGTGGAGCAGGACGGCCGGGTCAACCTGGAGAAGCTCGAGGAGGCGATGACGCCTCGCACGGTGCTGGTCTCCATCATGTTCGCCAACAACGAGATCGGCGTGGTGCAGCCCATCGCGGAGATTGGCGCGCTGTGCCGCAAGAAGGGCATCCTCTTCCACTGCGACGCGGTGCAGGGCATCGGCAAGGTGCCCTTCGATGTCGAGGCCATGAAGGTGGACCTGGCCTCCATCACCTCGCACAAGATGTACGGCCCCAAGGGCATCGGCGCGCTGTACGTGCGCCGCAAGCCGCGCGTGCGCATCGCCCCCATCATCGACGGCGGCGGCCATGAGCGCGGCATGCGCTCGGGCACGCTCAACGTGTCGGCCATCGTCGGCTTCGGCCACGCGGCGCAGCTGGCGCGCGAGGAGCTGGCCGAGGAGTCCGCGCGGATCCTCCGGCTGCGCGAGAAGCTGCGCAAGGGCCTCACGGACGCGCTGGACATGACCATCATCAACGGCTCGCTGGAGCACCGCCTGCCGGGCAACCTCAACATCTCCTTCGCCCACGCCGAGGGCGAGTCCCTGATGATGGGCATCAAGGACGTGGCGGTGTCGTCCGGCTCCGCGTGCACGTCCGCCTCGCTGGAGCCCTCGTATGTGCTGCGCGCGCTGGGCGTGGATGAGGAGCTGGCGCACAGCTCCATCCGCTTCGGCCTGGGGCGCTTCACCACGGAGGAGGAGGTCGACTACGTCGTCCAGCTCGTCGTGGACAAGGTGCGCAAGCTGCGCGACATGAGCCCGCTGTACGAGATGGCCAAGGAAGGCATCGACCTCAAGAGCATCGAGTGGACGGCGCATTAGCGCGCCTTCCCGAGCAATCAGCGGGGCGCATGGCTCCCCGGACGGTGGGCATTGCTCGCCGGAACCTTTGGTGCGAAGCATCGGTTGAAGGAGTTGGCATGGCTTACAGCGACAAGGTCATCGACCACTACGAGAACCCCCGCAACGTCGGGACGATGGACAAGGAAGACCCGAACGTCGGCACGGGTCTGGTCGGCGCGCCCGCGTGCGGCGACGTGATGCGCCTGCAGCTGAAGATCTCGGACGACGGCCTCATCGAGGACGCGCGGTTCAAGACCTTCGGCTGTGGCTCCGCCATCGCGTCCTCGTCGCTCGTCACCGAGTGGGTGAAGGGCAAGACGGTGGACCAGGCGATGACCATCTCCAACAAGGACGTGGCCCGGGAGCTGGCGCTGCCGCCGGTGAAGATCCACTGCTCGGTCCTCGCCGAGGACGCCATCAAGGCGGCCATCGAGGACTTCAAGAAGAAGCGCGCCGCGCGCAAGGCCCAGGCATCTTGAGTCCTGGGAGCACGGTGCTCTCCACATGACTCCAGGAGGTGAACCCATGAGCGAACAGGCGACCCAGCAGATGACGCCCGGCCCGGTGGCCAACGCGGCGCCCGTGGCCAAGGCCGCCCCCAAGGGCATCGTCGTGGCGGACAGCGCCGTGGCGCGGCTCAAGGAGCTCCTGGAGCAGCGCCAGACGCCCGAGGCCGGCCTGCGGCTGGCCGTGAAGGGCGGCGGGTGCTCGGGCCTCCAGTACTCCATGGAGTGGTCCGAGAAGGCCCGCGAGCGCGACAAGATCTTCGAGAAGGACGGCGTGCGCGTCTTCGTGGACCCGAAGAGCTACCTGTACCTCATCGGCACGGAGCTGGTCTTCGAGCAGACGCTCATGGCCTCCGGCTTCAAGCTCAACAACCCCAACATCAAGGCCGCGTGCGGCTGCGGAGAGAGCTTCTCCGTCTGACGTGGGGACAGCCCTCGTCCCTCGCCTCGCGCGGGGGACCTCCAGTCACGCGGGGTCCGGCCAGCCGCCGGGCCCCTTTCGTTTATCCGCCCCCTGCCCCCATGGAGCACACCGAGTGAGGACCCACTTCGACGTCTTCGGGCTGCCGCGCGCCTATGACGTGGACGTGCCGGCGCTGGAGAAGCAGTACCGCGAGCTGTCGCTCCAGCTGCATCCGGACCGCGTGGCCCAGGCCGACGCGCGCGAGCGCCTCAAGGCCCTGGAGGGCACCACCGCCCTCAACGAGGCCTTCAAGGCGCTCAAGGACCCGGTGCGCCGCGCCTTCTACCTGCTCAAGCTCCACGGCGTGGACCTGGACCGCGAGGACGCGGGCGCGCAGAAGGACATGCCCCTGGAGTTCCTCGAGGAGGTCATGGAGCTGCGCGAGGCGCTCGACACCGCCATGGAGAAGAAGGACCTGGCGCGGGTGCAGGCCATGGGCACCCAGGTGGAGGGGCGGCGCAAGGCGGCGCTCGACGAGGCGGCCGGTGCCCTACGCGCCCTGGAGGGCGAGGGTGACTCACAGTCTCCGGTGAGAAAGGCGTCGCATGCCCTGGGTCGGGTGCGCTACTTCACGCGCTTTCTCGAGCAGGTGGAAGCGTTCGAGGAGGAGAGTCTGTCGTGAGCAAGAACGGCTACCTGCAGATCCATGATCCGCTCAAGCCCAAGGGCCAGGCGGTGGGCATCGACCTGGGCACCACCCACTCGCTGGTGGCGGCGGTGACGCAGGGCAAGCCCCGCTGCGTCCCGGTGGACGAGGGCGACTCGCTGCTCTTGCCCTCCGTGGTGCACTACGGCCA
This sequence comes from Myxococcus sp. MH1, assembly GCF_059738865.1. Classification (NCBI taxonomy): domain Bacteria; kingdom Pseudomonadati; phylum Myxococcota; class Myxococcia; order Myxococcales; family Myxococcaceae; genus Myxococcus; species Myxococcus sp. MH1. The sequence goes on from NZ_AP026947.1 coordinate 7,530,843, forward strand.
GGACGGCGGCGTGGTGGTGGGCGTCCGGGCTCGCGCGCTCGCGGCCTCGCACCCCACGGACACCATCGCGTCGGTGAAGCGCTTCATGGGCCGAGGCCCCGAGGACGCCGAGACGCGCAAGCTGGGCCACTACAAGTTCGTCCCCGGCGCCAAGGTGGTCCGCTTCGATGTGTCGGGCGGCAACCCGGTGACGCCGATTGAGGTCTCCGGCGAAATCCTGCGTGCGCTGAAGCGCCGCGCCGAGGCGCAGTTCTCCAGCAAGGTGGAGCAGGCCGTCATCACCGTGCCGGCGTACTTCGACGACGCCCAGCGCCAGGCCACCAAGGACGCGGGGCGGCTCGCGGGCCTGGAGGTGCTGCGCCTGCTCAACGAGCCCACCGCCGCCGCGCTCGCGTACGGCCTGGACAAGGGCAGCCAGGGCACGTTCGCCGTCTACGACCTGGGCGGCGGCACCTTCGACATCTCCATCCTCAAGCTGGTGGACGGCGTCTTCGAGGTGAAGTCCACCGGCGGCGACTCGGCCCTGGGCGGCGACGACTTCGACCGGGCGATTGCCACGAAGGTGTTCGAGGCGCTCGGAATCACCGAGCCCTCCCCTGCCCTGGTCGCCGAGGCGCTCGCGTCCTCGCGCAAGGCCAAGGAGGCCCTCACCGACGCTGCCGAGGCCACCGTCACGGTGGATGGCCGGACGCACGCGGTGAAGCGCGCGGACTTCGACGCCTGGATCCAGCCGCTGGTGGCGAAGACGGGCATCGTGTGCCGCCGGGCCCTGAAGGACGCGGGCGTGGCGGCGGGCGAGCTGGACGGCGTCATCCTGGTGGGCGGCTCCACGCGTGTGCCGGCGGTGCGCCGCTTCGTGGCGGAGATGTTCGGCCGCGAGCCGCTGGGCGACATCGACCCGGACCAGGTGGTGGCGCTGGGCGCGGCGGTGCAGGCGGACCTGCTCACCAACGCGGACCGGCAGGACGAGGTGCTGCTCTTGGACGTGATTCCGCTGTCGCTCGGGCTCGAGACGATGGGCGGCATCACCGAGAAGCTCATCCAGCGCAACTCCACCATCCCCACCGCGGCGGCGCAGGTGTTCACCACCTTCAAGGACGCGCAGACGGGCCTGGACGTGCACGTGGTGCAGGGCGAGCGGGAGCTGGTGGAGGACAACCGCAGCCTCGCGCGCTTCACGCTCTCCGGCATCCCCCCGCTCGCCGCCGGCATGGCGCGCGTGGAGGTGCGCTTCCAGGTGGACGCCGACGGCATCCTCTCCGTCTCCGCGAAGGAGCAGAGCACCGGCGCCACCCAGTCCATCACCGTCAAGCCCAGCCACGGCCTCACCGAGGATGAAATCGAGCGGATGCTGCTCGACTCCATCGAGTACGCCGAGGACGACATCCAGGCCCGGCAGCTGCGCGAGCAGCGGGTGGACGCCGAGCGCGTGCTGGCCGAGGCGGACCGTCAGCTGGGCGAGCACGCCTCGCTGCTCCAGGACGGCGAGAAGGCCACCATCGACGCGGCCATCGCCCGCGTGCGAGAGGTGGCCCAGGGCAACGACTACCTGAAGCTCAAGGAGGCCGTGCACGCCCTGGACGAGACGTCCCGGCCCTTCATCGAGCGGGTGATGAACAAGGCCATCACCCAGGTTGTCGCTGGCCACTCGGTGGAGGAGTACTGACGTGCCCAAGGTCACCTTCAAGAGCCCGCTGGCCGAGGTCAGCGTGGACGTCCCCCCCGGGACCATCCTCCTGGACGCAGCCGAACAGTCGGGGGCCCAGGTGGGCCACAGCTGTGGCGGGGTCTGCGGCTGCTCCACCTGTCACATCTGGGTCCGCAAGGGCCTGGACTCGCTCAGCGAGCAATCGGACGCGGAGGCGGACCGGTTGGACATGGGGTTCGACGTGCGTCCGTACTCCCGGTTGAGCTGCCAGACGGAGGTCAGCCAGGAGGACGTGGTGGTCGAAATCACCGAGGAGTCTCTCACGGCCTTCATGGACGAGAACCCGGTCATCCGCCGGGCCCTGGAGGCCGAGGGGAAATGGCCGCTGAAGAAGTGAGGTTGTTACGTAGTTCTTGACGAGCCGGGGCAGGACACCTATATGTCCGCCCCATCGCAGCGACGCCACGGCGCCGAGGCGGTGAAGCCACCTGCCCAGGTGGTGGAATTGGTAGACACACTAGATTCAGGGTCTAGCGCCTGCAAGGGCATGGAGGTTCGAGTCCTCTCCTGGGCACAAAGTCGATAAGGGGTCCCGGTTTCAAACCGGGGCCCCTTTTCGCTTTTCAGGGGTCCGCGCCCGGCTCACTGCGGCGCCGGCTCCACCGCTTCATGCGCCACGTGCTGCGCGGCCTCGCGCGCCAGGCTGCCGCCCTTCCTTAGGTCACGGATGCGAATCTTCCGGATGTAGACGGAGACGGCGCCCACGCCGGCCTGGCTGAACACCGTGCCCAGGTGGGTGAGCGTGGCGAACGCGGCCGCGTCCTCGGGGGTGGCGCCCAGGCTGCGGGCCGCCCAGCTGGTGACGAAGTAGTAGATGCCCATGCCCGCGGGCACGCCCGGGAGCGCCTGCCCCAGGGAGATGGCGCCCAGCACCACCGCGCCCGCGAAGAGGCCGCCGGAGATGCCGATGCCGTGGAGCGCCAGCCCGTAGGCCAGCGCCGACGCGAGCACCGGGCCCACCGAGTAGAAGAGCACCTTGCCCATGCCGATGAAGGAGCGCGCGGAGCCCAGCCCGTCGCTGACGTGGTGGAGGAAGCCCTCCAGCCGCGGGAAGCGGTGGCGCCGGTGCAGCGCGTTCGCCAGCGGGAGCGACCAGTGGGCCAGCAGCACCACGAGCGCGACGAGCCCCACGCACAGGGACACCGCCACCTTCAGCTGCCCCTGGAAGCGCGTGAGGGTGGAGCCGAAGGGCCCCAGCAGCGACAGCGTCACCAGCATCATCAGCGCGGCGAACTCCATCAGCTTGCCGACGGCGACGGTGCCCAGGCAGCGCAGGAACGGGATGCGCTCGGTGCGCGACAGCAGGAACGAGCGGAGGATGTCGCCCAGCTTCCCCGGCAGCGCGTTGTGGACGAACGCGCCGATGGCCACCAGGTGGTAGCGCTCGCGGAAGGGCACGCGCTTGCGCAGGGTGCTCTGCCACTGCACCGCGCGCAGCGGGATGATGGAGCCCTGCAGCATGACGAAGGGCAGCAGCCACACCAGGTGCCCGGGCAAGTCCCTCAGGAAGTCGTCCAGCGGGAAGCGCGGCTGCAGCAGGGGGCCTGGGCCCTTCGGGTTCCAGTGGAAGAAGGCAGTGGAGAGCAGGACGACGGACAGCACCAGCCCCACCACGCCGAGCAGCACCTTGGGCAGGCTCAGGCCCCGCGCGGACGGCCTGGGCCACGCCCCCTTCGCGCGACGCGTTGGGGTCTTCATTGCACCCACCTCAAGCGAGGCGCTTGGCGCACGTAGACCTCCGCGAGCCGGTCATGCAGTTGGGCGCAGTGCCCCAGTCCGGACAGGTCCACCGGCGCGTGCGCGGGCCAGCACACCAGGCTGTTGGCCTCCGTGCGAGTCAGGCCCCCGTGCGAGCCGAACTCCCACGCGAAGCCCACCGTGCCGCCCCGGCGCACCGCCTCTCCGAAGACGACCAGGTCTCCCGCCGTCGTCATCGCCGGCAGCCCTCGCAGGAAGTCCGCCACCGCGCGGCGGCTGAACTCGGGTGACAGCGGCGCGCGCTCCACCTCGTCCGGGCCGTACACGCCGCCGCGAATCACCGCCACCGCGGAGTGACCTCGTCTCAGCGCGACGATGCCGATGTCCTCGCTGCGCGTGGCGCGCGCCAGCACCTCCGGATGTCGCGCGAGCAGCTCGCGGGCCTCCAGCGGCTCTCGCGCACCGGAGAGATAGACGTGCGCGAAGTTGCCGCACTCGACGATGACGGGCTCGAAGGGCGCGCTCGGCACCGAGTCCTGAAGCGGACGTCCGTCGCGCAGTCCGCGCACCACGTCCTCGGCCAGCTCGCCGGGGGAGCCCTCGAGGAGCAGCGACTCCAGCCGTCGCCCCCGGCGCTGCTCCAACGGCAGGGCGTCCACGTGGCCGTGGTCCGACAGGATGATGACGTCGTAGGGGCGCTCCACCGATTGGGACATCGCGTACAGGTCCTCGAGGTACCCGTCCACGCGGTGCAGCTCGGACAGCGCCAGCTCCGAGCGAGGTCCCCGACGATGGGCCACCTCGTCGTAGTTTCCGAACACCAGGTAGATGGCGGGCACGCCGCGCACCATGTCCACCAGCGCCTTGGTGTACGCGAAGCTCCAACCCAGCCGCTGCAACAACACGCGGCTGACGAGGAAGGACTGCTCGTGCCGCCAGTCGTGCAGCGCGTGGGCCCAGTGGGCCACCTCGCGCGCCGAGCGCCACGTGTCCATGCCGAACGCGCCGAGGAAGTCCCAGAGGCCGCGCGTGCGCCCCGCCGACAGGCCCATCATCTCGTACGAGAACGCGCGCGACATCTGCTTGAAGCTCGCCAGCGTGCTCATGCTGAGCGCGTTCCGGGCGCCCGCGCGGAACAGCGAGAAGTAGCCGTGGCCGCCTCCATCCAACAGGCTCTCGCGCCCCTGGCCTCGCAGGCGCTCGTCGATGACGTGTGCGTCCGTGGGCGTGCTCATCCGCACCTGTCGTCCCAGCTCCCTGTCGAACCAGGAATATGCGGGCAGGTTCGAATTCCGCAGGCCGTACAGGAGCCCCGCCTGGAAGTACGGCGTGGAGGTGGGCGCGCCCCAGAAGGCGTCATCCAATTGAAACGTGCCGGAGCGGATGAGTCGTGAGACGAACGGGAGCTTGCCGGCGACAATCGCCTCGTCCAGCAGGGCCTTGGGTACGCCGTCGAGGTGGATGAGCAGCAGATTCCTGCGCCGATGCGCCGCTGCGGGCGGAACTTTCGTTCCAATCCGCCGCGCGAGCCCATGGGCCCACATCCAGGACGCCGGAGTAATCACACCACTCACGTTGACGCCTCCCCTCCCTCACCCGCCAGAATGAGCACTCGGGGGGACGGCCGCCTTCAGTCGAAGGCAGCCCTCCTGGAAAGCAGGCGGGCAGGTAGCGCCGTCCTTCTGTCGGGATGGTTCCGACTCAGAGAGACGTCACCACGGTCCCCATGCTCCTTCCCGCTGTCCTCCTCGTCGTGCTCGGCGCCGCTCCGGTGAAGTCGCCTTCCCGTCCAGCGCCCGGGCTGCCTCAAACGAAGGCGGACTCCGGCTCGGACATCATCGCCCTGCCGATGATGACGTTCAGCTCGGACCACGGCATCAGCTACGGCGCCGTCGGCGGCATCTACCTGTACGGCCCCGGCAAGACGCCGTACGCGCACGGCATCGGCGCGCAGGTGCTCTTCAGCAGCCGCGGCGTGCAGAGCCACTACGTGCGCTACGACGGGCCCCGGCTCATCGGCCCGCTGCGCCTGGAGGCCGGCCTGGAGTACAGGCGCGAGCTGAAGAGCCCCTTCTTCGGCGCGGGCAACCTCTCGGCGCCCGACTTCCGGGGCGACCTGGACAACGAGCGCTACACCTTCGACAAGGGCGCGCCGGGCGGCTGGTTCCGGCTGCGGGGGCGGCCCTTCGGTCCCACCCATCCGCTCCAGTCCTACGTGGGCTATGCGCTGCGCTACACCAGCGTGGACACGTACGACGAATCGATGCTCCACCAGCAGCGTCCGCTGGGCATCGAGGGCGGCATGACGGGGCAGCTGCTCGTGGGCGCGCTGTGGGACACGCGCGACGACGAGACGGACCCGCTGGAGGGCGGCGTGGAGGAGATCGCCCTGCGCGTCTCCGGCATGGCCACCGGCAGCCGGTACCAGTACGCGGGCATCACCTTGAGCGAGCGGCGCTACCTCAAGCTGTCGTCACGGCTGACGCTGGCGCAGCGGCTGACGTTGGACATGCTCTTCGGCGAGGTGCCGTTCTTCGAGTGGAGCAACACCGGCGGCGTCAACGTGTCGGAGGGCATCGGCGGGATGAGCAGCGTGCGCGGCATCGAGCGCAACCGCTTCTCCGGCAACGTGAAGGCCTTCAGCAACACGGAGCTGCGCTACCACGCCGCCAACCTCCAGGTGTTCGGCAAGAGCATGAAGGTGGGCGCGGTGATGTTCCTGGACCTGGGCCGCGTGTGGCACCCGGGCGTGCCCGACGGCAAGTGGCACGAGTGGCACCCGGGCATCGGCGGAGGCCTGCGCCTCATGCGCCGCGCCGCCGTGGTCCGCATGGACTACGCGCGCTCCACCGAGACGGGACGCCAGCGCGTCTACATCACCTTCGGCCACATGTTCTGACGCTTGCTCGCCATGACGCCGCGCGCTGTCTTCAACGCTGCGAGTCAAGCTCCGCGTGAGGCATGACAGAACCATGACAAAGGCATGGAGTCGTCATGGACCTTCCGACACCACCCCCGCTGTAGGTTGGCTGCAATCGCTGACCTGCAACGGGGCTTCTTCCATGCGTGTCATCTCCCCTGGCCTCCTCGTGGCGGCCGTGACGGAACTCTCCTTGTCGCGGAGCGCGAAGCTGGTCCGGCTCAAGGACGTCATCGCCTGGTGTGAGTGGAACGGCGTCGACTACGAGGGGACGGGCGGCAAGCAGCAGGCGCTGTGGGACGCGGACCGTGACGAGGCCCAGGGCCAGCACCGGCTGCTGAAGTTCAAGAGCGGTGAGTGCAAGCAGTCGCGCGCGGGCTGGGCGCTCATCGCCCACGGCGAGAAGGCGCGCGAGGCCGCCACCCAGCTGGGCTGGCGGGAGCAGCTGTGGGACGGAGAGAAGTGGGACTGGCTCGGCGGCAACGCCCCCGTGGTGGCCCGGCGCCCCAACGCCCGGCGCGCGCGCGCGAGCAACGAGCCCGCCCAGGAGCTCCTCGACGAGGGGCCGCGCCTCTCGGTCGGCTGATGCCTGAGGGGCCCACCGGGGCCCCGCTTCAGACGAGCGCGTCCACCCAGGCCCGCAGGCGCGCGTCCAGGTGCGCCTCGCCGCGGACGCCGGGCTCCGGCTCCAGCAGCAGCGTGTGGAAGCCGCGCGCCTCCAGGCCCTCACACAGCTCGGCGCGGGCCGCCACGTCCGGCGCGAAGAGGATGCAGCCGTCGCCTCCGCCCGCGCCGGACAGCTTCCCGACACAACCGTAGGCCGCCGCCAGCGACAGCACGCGGCGCATGCCTTCGGTCTCCAGCGGGCCCAGCTCCAACAGCAGCGCGTGCTGGGCCTTCACCGCCTCGGAGAACGCCCGGAAGTCCCAGCCGGCGAGCCCGTCCTCCACCGCCTGCCCCACCGCGTCCGAGCGCGCGACGAAGGCCTGACGGCCCAGCTCCTCCAGCCTCGCCTCCACCTGACCGATGAGCACGCGCGTGGAGGCGCTCTCGCCCGTGAAGGCATACGCCATGGGCACCCGGGGCGGAGGCAGCCGCCAGACGTCGACGGACGCGGACTCCGTCATGGCCGCGCTCAGCCGGCCGTGGTTGCTCGCCTCCACCAGCGCCGCCACGTCGTAGCGCCGGTAGCGCAGCACGCCGCCCGCGAAGCTCGTCGCCACGTCCCCGCCGCTGCCCTTGCCGCCCTGCCCCTGCGTGTGCGCCAGCAGCGCCAGCTTCAGCGCGTCGTAGCGCTCGTCCAGCACCCAGCGCGCGGCCTCCGACGCCAGCACCGTGGCGCAGGCGCTGCCGCCCATGCCCAGCTTCTGGCCGTTGGGCCCCACCGCGGACGGCGCCACCGCGAAGTCGAAGCCCTGGCTCGCCCGGCCGTGCGCGCGCAGCGCCTCGTCCAGCGTGCGCGCCACGAAGGAGAAGCCCGCCGGCACGTCGCGCTCCCAGCGGACCCCGCGCGGCGTCATGCTCCCGGCGAGCGTCCCCTCCTCCAGGCAGACGTGCACGCGCGCGTCCTCGCGCCGCCGCACGTAGGCGTGCGTGCGGGGCGCCACCGCCACCAGCCGCGCCACCCCACCCCACAGCACCGCGTACTCGCCGGAGACGAACAGCTTGCCCGGAGCCGAGAGCGCGCGCTCCATCAGAAGAGGTGCTCCGACTTCAGTGTCGCGTCACCACCGGGCACGCAGCGAATCACGTCCAGCGCGCCGCACGCGCGGGCCAGCGCCTCCGCCGCCACCTCGTTCGCCGCGTCCGTCAGCAGCACCGGGTTGGGGCCCGCGTCCAGCGTGAACCAGACGGGCACGCCCTTCTTGCGGTGCTCACGCAGGTGGTGGATGAGCCCCACCGTGGCCGCGTTCAGGTAGCAGAGCGGCGGGTCGGCCGCGAGCGACGTGGAATGCATCCGCCAGGCGTTGCGCTCACACATCTCGCCCAGCGCCTGCAAGTCCCGACGGGCGATGTACTCGCGCGCGCGGGGCACCTCCGCCTCCGCGTCCTTCACCCAGGCCGCGTAGTAGGGGCTGGTCTCCACCGCCTGCTTCATCCCGTCGCGCGACTTCACGTCCTTCTCGCCGCGGTCCAGGATGGCCACCACCATGCGCAGCTCCGGCCAGTGCGCCGCGTCGAAGCGCTGCACCGCGAAGCTGTCGTCGCCGTCCGGGCGCTCACCGCGCTGCCACTCGCAGAAGCCGCCCTGCACGCTGCGGCACGCCGAGCCGCTGCCCAGCCGGGCCAGGATGCTCTCCGCCTTCGTGTCCCGCGGCAGGCCCGCCGCCGCGCGCCCCGCCACCGCCAGCGCCGCGAAGCCCGCCGCGCTGCTGGCCAGGCCCGCCGCCATGGGGAAGTCGCCACGCGAGACGACCTTCGCCGGGCCCAGGGACTTGTCGCCGGCCTGCGCGCGCACGGACTCCAACAGGCGCAGCACCCGCTCGCGCTCGCTGCCCTTGGCGACGTGGCCGTTGAGCTCCACCGCGTCCGTGGGGACGCCGAACTCCACCGTCGTCGTCACCGACAGCGGGGAGAGCGTCAGCGACAGGCTGGACTGGTGCGGCAGGATGAGGGCGTCGTCCCGCTTCCCCCAGTACTTCACCAGGGCGATGTTGGGATGCGCCAGGACAGTGGCTTTCATGCGGACACCTAGGTCGCTCGCGGACCCGCGAGCTGGCTGCTGAAGCAGCGCACGCCGAGCCGGGTGAGCTGGTCCACCGCGGGCTCGGGTTCGAGGAACAGACCGACCACGGCCCCGCCGTCCCCACCGGCTCCGGTGAGCTTGGCGCCCAGCGCTCCCAGGCCCCGCAGTCGGTACACCATCTCTTCCAATGCCGGCGAGGACAGGCCCAGCGCCGCCAAGAGGCCCTGGTTGACGTTCATCGCGTCGCCCAGGCCCTCCAGGTCACCGGCCTCCACCGCCCGCGCGCCCTCCGACGCCAGCTTCCCCATCTGCGCGAAGAGGCGCTGGTAGCGCTCGGGCCAGCGCGCCTGCCGCTCGCGCAGCGCCCCGACGGTCTTCTTCGTGGGGCTGCGCTCACCGGCCAGCGCCACCACCACGCGCAAGGGACGCGGACTGTCCACCACCTTGCCGCGCCCCACGTCGGAGGAGCCCGGCGCGCGGCGGTACAAGAGCAGCTGCTCATGGGCGCTGGTGGTGTGGTCCACGCCCGAGGGCGTGCCGTGGAACTCCTGCTCCATCTCCCACGCCAGGCGTCCGGCCTCCTTGGGCGTGGGCTCCCGGCCCGCGGCACAGAGCAACATGCGCGCGCAGGCGACGGACACCGCTGCGGAGCTGCCGAGCCCCGCCGACAGGGGCAGCTCCGGGTCCAACGACACCTTCACGGGAGGCTCGCCCACCAGCCTCGCCGCGCGCAGGAAGGCGCCGGTGAGCTGGGCGCGCTGGGCGCGGCTCATCGTGGCGGGAAGCGTCAGCTGACACTTCCGGGCCGGCACGCCCCGCGCCTTCACCCCCTGCGACAGCGGCCCCGCGAGCGCGGGGTGGCCGTACACCACGCTGTGCTCGCCCAGCAGGATGACCTTGCCGGCGCCGAACGTGGACAGTGGGGGCGAGGTGGCCACGGGCGCGCTAGACGGTGGTACCGGTGGTGGCGGCCTTGGCGTCCTCGGCGGACAGGCTGGCGAGAATCTCCCGGGCCTTCTCCACCTTCACGTGGCCCGCCTTCACCAACAGGTCCGCCAGCTTCTCCACCCAGTCGCCGCGCGCGCCGGCCGTCACCGCCACGCAGCGCGCATGCAGCGCCATGTGGCCCTTCTGGATGCCGATGCTGCCCAGCGCCCGGAGCGCCGCGAAGTTCTGCGCCAGGCCCACCGCCGCGAACACCATGGACAGCTCGCGCACGCCCGAGGCGCGCAAGAGCTTGAGCGCCATCTGCACGCCGGGGTGCACCTTGATGGGGCCGCCCACCATGCCCAGCGCCATGGGCAGCTCGATGCGGCCCACCAGGTGCCCCTCCTCCAGGTACCAGGTGGACAGCGGACGGTACTGCCCGTTGCGGCAGGCGAAGGCGTGCGCGCCGGCTTCGATGGCGCGCCAGTCCTGGCCCGTGGCGATGGCCACCGCGTCGATGCCGTTCATCACGCCCTTGTTGTGCGTGGCCGCGCGGTACGGGTCCGCCTCCGCGAAGCGGCTGGCCTGGGCGATGCCCTCGGCGATGATCTCCCCCGGCATCTCGAAGTCCGCCAGCGCCGCCAGCGGGATGCGGCACGTGGCGCGCGCCAGCCGCCGGTCCGCCAGGTTGGAGAGGATGCGCAGGTACACCTTGCCGCCGGTGATCTGCTCGACGAGCGGCGCCACGCCCTCCGCCACGGTGTTGATGAGGTTGGCCCCCATCGCCTCCTGCGTGTCGATGAGGATGTGCACCACGAGCAGCGGCTCGCCCCTGGGGCCCTCGGGCGCCGGGAGGATGCGCACCTCCACGTCCCGGGCGCCGCCGCCGCGCGCCACCATGGCCGGGTGGAAGCTGTTGGCCAGCGCCAGCAGCTGCTCCTTGTGCGCCAGAATCTTCTCGGCCGCCTCCGTCGGGTCGCCGAAGCGCGTCACCTGGATCTGGCCGATCATCATCGACTCGTCCGCCTCGGCGCTGAAGCCACCGTTCTCGCGGACGATCTTCGAGGCGAAGGACACGGCCGCCACGACGGACGGCTCCTCCACCGCCATGGGCACCAGGTAGTCGCGCCCGTTCACCTGGAGGTTGAGCCCCAGGCCCAGCGGCAGGGAGAAGGTCCCCACCGCGTTCTCGATCATCTGATTGGCCAGCACCGGCTGGAGCGCCTCGGTCCCACGGAGCTGCTCCAGGTCCCCGGGCGACAGCCGGAACATGCGGGCGAGCGTCGCGAGGCGCTCGTCCATCGGCAGCTTGTGGAACCCGGATAGCCGGGACGTCACCGTCTCAGACATGATGAGTCTTCCCTCTTCCTGCGTTGGCGGTCCCCACTACAGCGCCGCCATCCAATCCTTCAATACACCGGTCACCACCCGCGGCCGCCGCCTCAGCTCAGCGCAGCTTCTGCTTCCGGTGAGCACGAGCGCCTGACGAAGCCCCGTCAGGATGACCTCCAGCGCCTGCTCGGCCGCCGCCACCCCGCCCGCCTGATGCGCCCGGAACAACGGCAGGGCCATGCCCGCCACGTCCGCCCCCAGCGCCAGCACCTTCGCCACCTCCAACCCCGTGCGGATGCCTCCGCTCCCCACCAGCCGCACGTCCGGGCCCACGGCCCCGCGGACGGTGGCCACCGCCGCCGCCGTGGGGATGCCCCACGCGCTGAATTCCGCGCCCACCTGGGCTTGTACGCCCGTGGCCCGAAGTTGTTCCACCCGGACCCACGACGTGCCTCCCAGCCCGGACACGTCGATGTTGCGCACACCCAACTCCACCAGGCGCCGCGCCACCTCCGGGCCGATGCCGCACCCGGTCTCCTTGACCAGCAGCCGCTCGCCCAGGGCGTTCACCAGCGACTCCACCACCGCGTAGCCGCCGCGGAAGTCCCGGTCGCCCTCGGGCTGGGTCAGCTCCTGCCCGGCGTTGAGGTGCAGCGCGATTCCGTCCGCGCCGATGCCGTCCATCAGCCGCCGCACGCCGTCCACGCCCAGCCGCACCGCCTGGTACAGGCCGATGTTGCCCAGGAGCGCCACCGTGGGCGCCACCTGCCGCACCTGGAACGAGGCCGCCCGCGTCGCGTCCTCCGACATGGCGCGCTGGCTCCCCACGCCGAAGGCCAGGCCGTGGCGCTCGGCCACCAGGGCCAGGTCGCGATTGACCACCCCCGCGCGCTCGGTGCCGCCGGTCATGCCCGTGACGAGCAGCGGGTGGCGCAGCCGCTTGCCCAGGAACAGCGTGGACAGGTCCACGTCCTCCACGGACATCTCCGGCATGGCGCAGTGGACCAGGTGGACCAGGTCCAGCAGGGTGCTGTTCTGACCGGGCTCCACGTCACCGGTGGCACACAGGTCGAGGTGAGCGTCCTTGCGCCGCGCTGTGATGTCCTCGACCATTTGGTGTGGGTCCGTCCCGGGTGCCCGACAAGGCGGAGGTGTGCGGAAGGCCCGAGTTACCTAGCAAGCGCCGGGGGAGGGGTGCAAGCCAAAGGGCCGAGCGGTCCAAGAGGGCATGCCAATGGACGAAATCCACTGCGGGACAGTATGAGGCCCGCATGAGCGCCCCCGCGTCGCCCAAGGTGGTCGTCTTCCTTCACAGTGGAGACTACGACCGCGTGCACCAGGGCCTGTCCATCGCGGCGGCGGCGACGGCGGCGGGACGGCGCGCGGAGATCTACCTCTTCTGGTGGGCGCTCGAGCGCTTCCTGAAGGACGCGCTGGATGAGCCGGACTTCGCGGGCCGCGAGGACGTGGCGGACCGCTTCGAGTCCCGGGGCATGCCCACGCTGCGCGCGCTGCTGGAGCACCTGACGGATTCAGGGCTGTGCACGCTCGCGGGCTGCACCGGCTCGCTCGGGGCGCTGGGCGGCGAGGCGCTCACCGGCGACAGCCGCATCCCGCTCTGGCTGGGCTGGAGCGCCATCCTCCAGCGCACCGCCGGGGTGACGGACCGCTTCTACCTCTAGGCCCACGCCGCCCCGGGAGTCACGGCCCGGGGCGGGGCCCGAGCGGGCCTCAGTGGGTGAGCTTGAAGCCCAGGATGACGGTGCGCGGCGCGTTGGGGCGCGCGCCGTACGGCCGGCGGGAGGCGATCTTCACCGTGTCGAGGATGTTGCGCGCGCTCAGGTAGAGCTGCCCCCAGCGCGAGAAGTTCCAGTTCGCGTTGACGTCGAACGTCAGCAGCGAGTCCGTCAGCTCCCCGGGAGGGGCCTCGCCCTGCCCCGCCTTCTCTCGCATCGTGTCGATGTAGAGGGCGCTCACGGCCACGCCGCCCAGCCGGCCCTCGACGCCGACGGACGCGGAGAGCTGGTGCCGGGGGACGTACGGCAGCTCGTCGCCGGCCTTCACGTTGCCGAACTGCGGGTCGGCGGACTGGAAGTCCTCGAGCAGCTCCGTGCGCGTGAAGGTGTACGACGCGGTGACGGGGAACGTCAGGCCGCCGCCGGGACGGAAGACCTTCTCCGCGAAGACCTCCAGGCCGTAGATGTGGGCGCGGCCCGCGTCCGTCTGGCGGTCCAGGTCGTCGTCCACGCAGCCGCTGGAGAAGGTGCAGATGGCGGTGAGGTTCGAGTAGTCGTTGAAGAAGCCCAGCACCTCGAGGCGCTCGCCGCGGCGGGTCCACCGCGCGCCCGTCTCGTAGTTGATGCTCCGCTCCGCGCCCACCGAGTCCGGCTGGCCGGGCGCCGGCGGTGAGAAGCCCCGGTACGCGCCGGCGAAGAGGCCCAGGTTCGGCGTCAGCGCGCCGAACGCGCCCATGCCTGGCATCAGCACCTCGAGCGCTCCGTTCGTGTCCTCGCCGGTGAGCCGGTCGTACGAGCGGGAGCGGATGACCTCCAGGCGCACGCCGGGCGTGAGCACGAGCGGGCCCCAGGCGATGGCGTCCGTCACGTGGAGCGCGAGCGCGTGCGTGGCGTCCTTGTTGTTCGCGGTGGTGGACGTGGCGGTGTGGGTGGCGACCAGCTCGCCGCCGGCCATGCGGAACGCGTCCTCGGTGTGCAGCCGGTCGATGCTGTCGAAGTGGAAGCGGGCGCCGAACTCCAGGTTGTGGCTCAGCGGACCCGTGGTGGTGGTCCACCGCGCGACGCTCTGGACCCCCTGGGACACGAAGGTCCGGTCATTGGGGCCGATGAAGAGCAGCTCCTGCGAGGACGAGCTGTCGAGCTGACCGGTGAGCACGCCGTAGTAGATGGAGTTGCGCGCGCTGGTCGGGTCCGCGAGCACGGTGGCGATGGCGGCGCCGCCCAGGCGGTTGATCTTCCGCCAGGCGCGCGTGAGGTCGTGGCGGTAGGCCGTCGTGGTGATGGCCAGCGAGCCCGCCTCCAGCACGTGGCTGACGGCCACCTGCGTGCGGTGCCACTCCATGCGGTCCAGCGCGCTGGAGGCATAGCGGCGCAGCGGGTTGGCGCGGAAGTCCTCGTCGGACAGGCCCAGGTAGGTCTCGTTGGAGACCTCGTCGGAGTAGCCCAGCTTGAGGTTCAGGCTCTGGCGCACCTCGCCGTCGGGCACCAGCCAGTAGCGGCCCTTGGCCATCCACTCGTTGCGGCGAAAGCCCGTGGTGCCGCCGCCGTCCAGTTCCTTGAAGCCGTTGCTGCGCAGGTGCAGGCCCTCCAGGAGGAAGCCCGCGCGCTCGGTGCTCGCGCCGAAGACGCCGTGCGCCTTGCCGTACAGGTAGCCGCCGCCGGCGATGTCCAGCCACGCGGACTCCGAGGCGGGGATGTCGCGGGTGATGAACTCCACGGAGCCCGCCACCGTCTGCGGCCCCTGCTGGATGGCCGAGGGGCCCTTGAGCACGCGCACCGACTGCATGCGCGTGACGAGCGGGAAGAAGTAGGCCGCGGGCGCGCTGTAGGGCGCCGGGCCGAAGAGCACGCCGTCCTCCAGCAGCGTCACCTTCTTGCTGCGGTCCGGGTTGACGCCGCGCAGGCCCACGTTCGGCCGCAGCCCGAAGCCGTCCTCGCCGCGCGCGTAGACGCCGGGCACCGTCATCAGGACCATGCTCGGGTCATCGCGCTTGAAGCGCTCCAGCTGGGACGGCTTGAGGACATGCACCGAGCCGCTGGTGCGCGTCTCCGACGTCCCCACCACCACGCTCTCGAACTTGCGCTGCCCGGGCTCGGGCGTCGGGTCCGGAGGCGCGGGGGGCACCTCGCCCGAGGCCTGCGTCGGGGCGTCCCCCGGAAGCCCGGGCGCGGGGTCGGACAGCGGCGCTCCCGCAGCCTCGCCGGAGGCGTCACCCGCCGCCGCGGGCGGGGCTCCGGCCGGGGTCGCGTCTGGAGCGACGGCGCCCTGCTCAGCGGCGGTGCGCGTCGCGGCTTCAGCCGGCGCGGCGGCGCCCTGCTCGGCCGACTGCGTCGTGGCTTCAGCCGGCGCGGCGGAGCCCTGCTCGGAGGAGGGCTGGACCGGTGCCGCCCCTGTCGGGAGGGACACCTGCCCGGTGGCGGCCGGCGCCCTGTCGGGGGGCGCAGCCACGGAAGCGTCCGTCGGAGCGGGGGCACCCTCCGCGCCCGACGCCTGTTGCGCGTGCCCGGCCGCGGGGGCCGCGACGATTCCCACCAGGAGCACCGGGGCCGCCCAGCCTCGTGCCCGCCTCAACCTGTCCTTGAGCCATGCCATCTGCGAAGTACGCCTCTATCCCGGTGCTGCGGTGGCACTGTGTCAGACGCCAGGAGCCGGGGCGAGCGGGTCCGGACATGGACCCACCTCCCCGGCTCCGGCACTGACCACTCCTACGTGACTACTTCTCGACCGTGGCCGCCACGACGATCTTGCCGTCGGACTGGACCACGATGCCGCGCACCGCCTCCTCCGTCTTGCCGACGGAGAAGTTGTGCTTCACGACGCCGCCCGTGCCGAACGACGTGTCCAGCACGCCGGCCGTCGTGTAGCGCGCCACCGCCAGGCGGTTGTCGCCGCCCTCGGTGACGAAGCCCGCCGCGTAGATGCGGTTGGTCGAGTCGAAGGCCACCGACCAGAACCGGTCGTTCTCCGTCTCGGAGATGGGCGCGGCGATCGCGATGTCCGCGCCCGGATTCGCGCCCACCGGGAGGATGACGAGCACCGCGTCGTCATCGTTGTCGCCGCCCGCGCGGTAGCCCGCCGCGGCCACCCAGTTGCCGTCCTGCGACTTCGCCACGCCGAAGAACGCCTGCTCCGGGCGCTCGAAGTCGTACAGCTTGTAGCCGTCCGTGCCGAGCTGCGTGGTGGGCACGCCGTTCTTGTCGGTGATGTGGATGAGGCCCTGGATCTTCTGCGCCGCCGGCGTCGCGCTGCCCACCGTCACCACGCGGTCGTCGTTGAGGACCACCAGGTGGCGGCCGCGGTCGTTGTCGCCCACCAGGTCCAGCAGCACGACGCCGCCGGTGCCGAACGTCAGGTCGCGCTCGCCATTCGGCTTGTACTTGAAGTTCACCATGTCCACCGTGCCGGTGGACGCGCTGCGGCCGTAGCCCGTGGTGACGTAGCTGCCGTCGGACAGCTGGCCCGCCGTGTACGCCTCGGCCATGCCCCACTCGGGGTTCACGTCACTCACCCGACCGAACGGCGCGTCGTTGACCACGCCCTTCCAGCCGAAGCTGTTGTCCGGCTTGCCCGCGTCATCCAGACGCAGCAGGACGATGCGGTTGGCCGCCTGGGTGCCCGCGCCCGTCGGCTGGCTGGTGTAGCCCGAGGCGAGGATCTTCCCGTCCGCCTGCACGATGCCGTTGCGCGCGCCGTCGCTCAGGTTGGAGATGTTCAGCGTGTGCACGCCCTCGGTCGCGAACGTGGTGTCGCGCGCGCCGTTGGCCGTGAAGCGCACCACCACGCGGTCCGCGTCCACGCGGTCACCGTCACCGCGGCGAGCACCGAAGACCACCAGCCGGTCCGTGGCATCCGCCGCCACGCCCCACACGGAGTCGCGGGCGCCGCCCGGCACCACCGTGGTCAGGTCCAGCCGCGTCGTGCCACCCGCGCCGAACGTCGTGTCCACCGTGCCGTCCGCGTTGAAGCGCATCAGGCCGATGTCGCTGTCGAGCAGCGCCGTGCCCGGGCCCGCGTCGGGCGTGCCGGAGTCAGGCGTGCCAGCGTCGGGCGTGCCGGAATCCGGGGTCTGCTGCTGGGGCTGCTTCTCGTCGTCATCACCGCACGCGCTGCTGAAAACGGCCAACGCCGCCGTGAGGAATGCTACGCCGACGAACTTTCGCTGCTCACTGCTTCGCTTCATGGTGGCCCCGCTCCCGGGTGATGGTAATAAGCAGTAACCTGCTAACGATAATCGTTCTCAAAATCGGATGCGGCTCCTAGCCCAGGGCTTCACTGGGTGTCAAGGCAAGAGCCGCGAACCCGACCGAGACAAGCGAGAATCCATGTCTTTCCCCTCCGTTTCCTCCCCTCGCGCGCGGAGCACTCGCGCGCTGCTTCTCATCACCGCCCTGGCGACGCTCGGGGGCTGCAAGGAGTCCGAGCGCGGCAAGGACGACGCGGGGCCCGGCGGTCCGGGTGGTCCGGACACGTCTCGGGGGGCGCTCCTGAAGGCCACGGGCGTGTGCGTGGAGCGCACGGCGCGCGAGTTCCACACGACGAGCACCGCGCTGTCGCAGGCGGTGTCCGCGTGGGCGGCCCAGCCGGACGCGGCGAGCCTGGCGCAGGCGAAGGCGGCGTACCACGCGGCCATGGATGCGTGGCAAGTGGCGGAGGTGATGCAGGTGGGCCCGGCGGCGCCTCGCAGCGCGGCGGGTGGGGCGGAGCTTCGCGACAACATCTACTCGTGGCCGCTGGTGAGCCGGTGCGCCATCGAGGAGCAGCTCGTCTCCAAGGGCTATGAGGCCCCGGGCTTCCCGACGTCGCTGGTGAGCCGGCGCGGGCTGTACGCGCTGGAGTATCTGATGTTCTACGCGGGCGAGGACACCGTGTGCCAGGGCACCTCGCCCATCGTCGCGCAGGGGACGTGGGCGGCGCTGTCCACGGAGGAGCGGGCCTCGCGCAAGCGCGCGTACGCCGCCGTGGTGGCGCGCGAGGTGGACGTGAAGGCCGCGCAGTTGGTGAAGGCGTGGGCGGCGGACCAGGACAACTTCGCCAACACGCTGGCGTCGGCGGGCTCCGGCAACGCGGTGTTCCCCACGAGCCAGGCGGCGCTCAACTCCATCAGCGACGCGATGTTCTACTTCGAGCGCGAGGGCAAGGACCTGAAGCTGGCACGGCCCTTGGGCATGCGCGAGTGCTCCACGGACACGTGCCCGGAGCACCTCGAGTCCCAGTTCGCGCACCGCTCGAAGGCGAACCTGCGCGCCAACGTGAAGGGCTTCCGGCTTCTCGCGGAGGGCTGCGAGGAGGGCTACCAGGGCACGGGCTTCGACGACGTGCTGAAGGCCGCGGGCGCGGAGGCGCTGGCGCAGAAGCTGGTCGAGCGCGTGGTGGCCGCGGAGGCCGCGCTCTCCGCCATCGAGGAGGACGACCTGCACCAGGCCCTGGCGCAGGACAAGGCGTCGGTGCGCGCGCTGCATGACGCCTTCAAGGGCGTCACGGACGTGCTGAAGACGGAGCTCGTCACGGTGCTGGACCTGGAGCTGCCGCAGTCCGTCGAAGGGGACAATGACTGAGCAGGCTCGGGGGGCCGCGCGGCTCTGGAGCTGGCTGTTGGCGCCGCGGGACATCGCGGCGCTGGTGGCGTTCCGCGTGGCGCTTGGCGCGCTCATCACCGTCTCGTCGGTGCGCTTCCTGGCCTACGGCTGGGTGGACGTGCTCTTCACGGGGCCGCGCTACCACTTCACCTATTGGGGCTTCGGCTGGGTGCGGGCGTTGCCCGCGCCGTGGATGCAGGCGCTGTTCGCGGGGCTGGCGGTGCTCGGGGTGCTGCTGTCGGCGGGGCTGTTCTACCGGGCCACGACGGTGCTGTTGTTCGTCGCGTTCTCGTACGTGCAGTTCGTCGACGTCAGCAACTACCTCAACCACTACTACCTGGTGAGCCTGTTGCTGGGGCTGCTCGTCTTCGTGCCCGCGCACCGCGCCTTCTCGCTCGATGCGTGGCGCAGGCCCGTGCTGAGGAGCGACACGCTGCCGGCGTGGTGCACGTACCTGCTGCGCTTCCAGGTCACCGTCGTCTACGTGTTCGCGGGGCTGGCGAAGCTCACGTCCGACTGGCTCGTGCACGCGCAGCCGCTCAACATCTGGCTGTCCGCGCGAACGAGCCTCCCGCTCGTGGGGCCGTTCCTGGATGAGCGTTGGGTGGCGTACACGGCGGCGTGGGCCGGCTTCCTGTTCGACACGACCATCGTCGCCTTCCTTCTGTCGCGCAGGCTGCGGCCCTTCGCGTACGTGGTGGTGGTGGGCTTCCACGCGGCGACGTCGGTGCTGTTCCCCATCGGGATGTTCCCCTTCATCATGGTGACGGCGGCGCTCGTCTTCTTCGACGCGTCGTGGCCTCGTCGCATCGCGGCGCGGGTGCGCGCGTGGCGGCGAGGGACGGTGGCTCCAGTGTCCGTGCCTGCCCTTCCCGTCCCTGTTCAGCCCGTGACGCGGCTCGCGTGGGCGGGGCTCGCGGTGGCCGTGGTGTACGGCGTGCTCCAGGTCGCGATGCCGCTGCGCACGCACCTGTATGGCGGCAACGTGCTGTGGCACGAGCAGGGCATGCGCTTCTCCTGGCGGGTGATGGCGCGGGAGAAGAACGGCAGCGCGACGTTCGTGGTGACCTCGCCCGCCACCGGGCGCGAGTGGCACGTGCCGCCCAGCGACTACCTCACGCGGCTGCAGGAGCGCGAGATGTCCGTGCAGCCGGACCTCATCCTCCAGCTCGCGCGGCACATCGCTCGCGACTTCGAGGCGCGGGGGTTGGGGCCCGTCGAGGTGCGCGCCGACGTGCGCGTGTCGTTGAACGGGCGCGCGGCGCAGCTGCTCGTGGACCCGGACGTGGACCTGGCACGCGTGGAGGATGGGCTCGCCGCGAAGCCGTGGATCCTCCCGGCGCCCGAGACGCCTCCCGTGAAGCTGCGCCCCACGTGGCGCGCGCAGGTGCATTGAGTCACGCGCGACGATGGCCGCGGCACCGCGGGACACGTCTCGCGCGTGCCGCGGGTCAGTCGGCCTCTGCATCAGGTCGTGCGTGCGCTGGTTGCGCGTGGGCGAGGGGGACGTGCTTGGACTGAGCATCGGCACGTGCGCGAGCGATGCGGCAGCACATGTCTGCCGGCCCCCGCATCATGTCGTGCGTGCGCAAGTTGCGCGTCGGCGAGGGGTACGTGCTTGGACCGAGCATCGGCACGTGCGCGAGCGATGCGGCTGCACATTGTGCTCCGACACTGCGTCAGCAAATGGCGCGTGATTGAGCGATACGCAGGCGCGTGACACCTGCACGGCGGATCATCGGCACAGGATGCATGCTCACGCGCTGCGCCCGCGCGATGCGCCGACTCGTCGTGCATGTTCGAGACATGCGTGAACGTCCGAATGTTGTTGTTCGGCCTCCGACCCTACACGGGAGTCCCGCTCTCGCGTCCTGGAGCGAGCGAAGCCGCGCAGCGGTCACCCTCCCGTCTTTCAAACAGACACCCGAGTGAAACGTCGGCGCCTGTCGCGCATCGCGCTCACGGTGCCGATACATGCATACAGGCGCCTGCCCGCCAGCCCGCCAACGGACAGTCCGACCGTCGACGCGGAGCGGCCGCAAGCCCCTGGATTCACGGGCCTCTCCACGGGCTTTCATTGACGAGCCAGCGCCCCTGTTTACGTTTCTGAAGCCCCTGAGCGGGGGAAAGGAACGAGACGACATGGCTTTCACCGACACCCACGAAACTTCCCGGAACGGCGGCGGACGTCCGGCGCTGCACGGCGGCGGTGGGTGGCACCGCCTGGGCAACGCGCTCAAGACGACGGTGCTGCTCGCGGGCCTCACCGCGCTGGTGCTCGTCATCGGCCAGCGGCTGGGCGGCGCGCAGGGCCTCATGTTCGCCGGATTCTTCGCCGTGGTGATGAACTTCGGCTCGTACTGGTTCAGCGACAAGATCGCCCTGGCCATCCATGGCGCCCAGCCGCTGCCCTACGAGCAGGCCCCCTGGCTCCATCAGATGGTGGAGCGGCTGTCCGCCCGCGCGGGCATGCCCAAGCCGAAGGTCTACATCCTGCCCACGCGCGCGCCCAACGCGTTCGCCACCGGCCGCAGCCCCAAGCATGCCGCCGTCGCGGTGACGGCCGGCATCATGGAGATCCTCGACCAGCGCGAGCTGGAGGGCGTGCTCGCCCATGAAATCGGTCACGTGAGAAACCGCGACACGCTCATCGGCACGGTGGCGGCCACGCTCGCCGGTATCATCAGCTACGCGGCGCAGATGCTCTTCTGGTTCGGCGGCTCCATGCTCGGCCGGAGCGATGACGAGGAGGGCGGCGGTATCGCCGGCGCCTTCGCCAACCTGGGCCTGCTGCTGGTGGCGCCCATCGCCGCCACGCTGCTGCAGCTCGCCGTCAGCCGCTCGCGCGAGTACGGCGCGGACGCCACCGGCGCCGAGCTGAGCGGGGACCCCGATGCCCTCGCGGACGCCCTGCTCAAGATGGAGCGCGGCGCGGAGATGATGCCGTACGACAGGGCGCCGGCGACGTCGCACCTGTTCATCGTCAACCCGCTGCACAGGGGCGGCGTCATGGCGCTGTTCTCCACCCACCCGCCCATCCCCGAGCGGGTGCGCCGGCTGCGCGCCATGAGCGCCCGAGCGGGCGGCTCGCGCGCCCGAGGCCGCGGCGGCTGGGAGTACGCGTACTGACGGAACCGCCGAGCGCGGGAGCCCAGGACACCGGGCTCCCGCCGCGCTTCACCCCGGAGGACCGAACGCCGACTCCGGATCCTCCAGCAGCTCCTTCAACGTGTTCGCCAGCACGCCCGCGTGGAAGCCGTCGATGAAGCGGTGGTCGATGGACGCGTTGAGGCTCATCACCTTCCCCACCACCACCCGCCCCTGCTCCACCACCGCCACCTCGCGCACCGCGCCGGGCGCCAGGAACACCGCCGCCCGGGTGAAGGGCACCAGCGGCAGATAGGCCGCGTCCAGCCCCAGCGCCCCCACGTCCGTGACGATGGCCGCGCCGAACGCGTCCCGGGGCAGCCCGAAGCGGCTCAAGTCCACGTTGAGCGTCACCGCCAGGAACGACACCCACCGGGTGAAGCCCCGCATCAGCGGCCCAGGCATCCGCTCCACCCACCGCCAACCCCGCGAAGCCGCCGCCACGTCGCGCGGCCCCGCCTCCAGCTCCGCGACGATGTCCCGCAGGCCCTTGAGGTCCGCGTCCGCCACCCGCACCGCGCTCCACCGCGCCTCCCCACCCGAGGTGTCCCCCAGCAGCGCGGCCACCGTGGCGCGCTCGCGCAGGTAGAGCCGGTGGAAGCGCAGCACCGCGTTCGCGTCGGGACAGCGGCGCAGCGCCACCGCCAGGGCCTTGAGCACCAGGTGCGTCACCGTCAGCCGCGTCCCCGTGCCCCGCTGGAAGGCGGCCATGTAGGCCAGCGCCCGGTCCATCCGGACCGTGAGCGAGCCGTAGACCGTGGGGTCATACGGCGCCGCCCAACTGCCGAGGGCCAGCTTGCGGAAGCTGGAGATGCGCGGCTTGGGTCTCAGCTCCAGGTGCGCCATGTCAGGCGGGTCCTCGACGGGGAGATCGACGGCGGTGCAGCATCGCGGCTCACGACGGGGCGGGGAAGACCCCGACCGGCCGGACGCCCGGCTTCGTGGAGATTTCCAGCAGTCCCCCCCGCGCACGGACGAGGCAGGGAGGCGGTGAACCCCGCGCACGCCCCCAGCGCACCCTTGACGCGCCTGTGCTGGACGGTAGGCTGCCCCGCTTTTTGCAGATCCCTCCCGTGGAGGTCGTCCCGTGTCGTTCCTGGTCATCGCCCTGGCAGTCGGGCTCGCCATCTCGCTGTATTTCAACCTCTTCGGCGGCGCGAAGCAGGCCGCGCTCCCGTCGTCCTCCTCCGCCTCCACCAACGCGCCCCGCGTGGAGCTGGAGGCCGACCACAAGGCCGCGCGCGCTCGCGCCGAGGCGGAGCTGCAGCGCAAGCAGAAGGAGCTCGACGAACAGCGGGTCCAGCTGCAGGAGGTGAAGGAGCAGCTCAAGCAGACCAAGCGCAAGGTCTTCGAGCAGAAGGAGTCCGACAAGGGTTCCAATGACCTGGCCAAGGCCCGCGCCGAGGTGGAGCGCAACGCCTCCATCCAGCTGGAGCAGACCCGCCTGGAGCTGGCGCAGGTGCTCACCGAGAACCAGCGCCTGAAGGCCGAGTCCGAGGGCAAGGGCCGCCGCCGTGAGCCCCAGGCTCCCGCGCCCGTCGCCGCCCCCGCGCCGCAGATTTCCGCCCCCGCCAAGGAGGGTGAGTCCGTCGTCGCCGCCGCCGTGCCGGTGGTGCCCGCCGCCGAGGCCGCGCGCGAGGACCGCACGCCCCGCCGCGTCATCCGCGAGCTGAGCGAGGCGGACAAGGAGAAGATGGACCGGCTGGAGCAGGCGGCCAACAAGGACCGCCTCCGCGCCGTGGAGCTGGAGAAGGAAGTGCGCCGGGTCAAGGGCCGCGCGGAGACGCAGCAGCGCGTCTACACCGTGACGAAGCACGACCTGGACCTGATGAAGGACAAGTACAAGGCCCTGGAGAAGCGCCTGAACCGGACGCTGCTCGAGCGCGACCTCATGCGCCGCGCCATCAAGGACCTGGAGAAGAAGACGGGCATCCTCGCCGAGCGCACCGAGCTCACCCCCGAGGAGATGGCCGCCAGCGACCAGCGCACCGAGGAGACCTCGCGCGTGCGCGCCGAGTCCGAGGCCCAGGCCGCCGCCCAGCAGCAGGCCACCGAGGCCCCCGCCGCCACCGACTCGCACGCCGCCGACGGCGAGGCCAAGTCCGCGCAGCAGGCCTGAGCCCCACGCCGCGCCTGTCGAGCCCGAGGGGCTCGGCCTTCCGGGACATCCGTTCCGGTGGGCCGGGCCCTTCGTCGTTCACGGCCCCCGCGCGCGCCGAGGCGTCACTCGCACCCGTCCGTCGGGGGCGCGCCGTCGCCGGACTGCCGCGTCACCAGCCCCTCCTGGAGCTTGCCCATCAGCCGCTGCAGCTCCGTCACCTCCGAGGCGGGCAGGTATTCCCCCAGCTCTCCATCCAGCTCCCGCAGCGCGTCCACCAGGAAGGACAGCTCGCGCTCACCCGCGGCCGTCAACTCCAGCCGCACGCAGCGCCGGTCCTCTCCCGCGCGCCGCAGCACCAGCCCGTCCTCCTCCAACCGGTCCACCAGCCGGCTCGCGGCGGGCGCGTCCACCAGCAGCCGCTCCGCCAGCGCCGCCTGTCGCCGCGCGCCCTCGGAAATGCCCTTCAACGCCAACAGTTGATTGAACGGCCGGTTCGTCCGCGCACCCAGCTTCTCGGTGAGGTGGCGGCGGATGGCACGACGCAAGGAAGCGAGTTGCTCCGCGAAAGTCATCTGACTTCCGAAATAGTTGTCACCTACAACGGTTGTCAATTACATCGGCTCGGCGCATCTGGCCGCACGGGGGGAATCCAGTCGCACCTGTCGTCACCCTTGCCTACCCCCTTGGTATGTCCGCCCCCACCGTCATCCTCCTGGCGCTCGTCGCGACCTCGACGCCGCCCGAGTCGAGCCCTTCCGTCCCTCCGCCTCAGCCCTTCCAGACGAAGGTGGAGGACCCGATGCTGGCCCCCGTCCCACCCGCCCAGCAGCAGGTGCGTACCTGGGACGAGGCCCTGACGCTCGTCCGGGAGCGCTCCACCAACCTGCGCTCCGCCGAGGCGGGCGTGCAGCGCGCCGAGGGCCGCTGGCGTCAGGCCCTGGCGTCGCTCCTGCCCAACGCGAACGCCCGGGCGACGGCGGCCCACGACCTGCTCAACCCGGACACCGCCGTGGGTGTCTTCCCCTCCCCTGCGCTGGACGGCCGCACGCCCACCGCGCCCATCCTGGGCACGCTGACGGCGTCGCTGACGCAGTCGCTGGTGGACGTGGGCGCGTGGCGCAACCTCTCCTCCGCGTCCGCGGCCGAGCGGGGCGCGGTGGCGAGCCTCCAGGACACCCGGCGTCGCCTCACGCTGGGCCTCGCGCGCACGCTGGTGGCCACCGTGGCCGCCGAGCGCGCCGCGGAGCTCAACCGCGTGGGCCTGCTCCAGGCGCTGGAGCGCGCCGCGCTGACGACGCGCTCGTTCGACCTGGGCGCCAGCAACCAGCTGGACGTGGTGCGGGTGAACCAGGACGTGGCGCTGGCGCGCGGGTCGCTCGTGGCCGGTGACGAGCAGCTGCGGCGGGCGCGCGAGGCGCTCGGCATCGCGCTGGGCTTCGGCCACGCGGTGGGCGTGGACCCCTCCTTCAACCTCAACGGGCTGATGGAGGAGGCGCGCCAGGCGTGCACGCCGCTCCAGGACTTGGAGTCCCGTCCGGACCTGGTCGCCGCGAAGGCGCAGGTGGACTCCGCGCGCGACAGCCGGCGTCAGGCGTCCGCGGGCTACCTGCCCACGCTGGGCCTGGCCTCCAACCTGAACGGCGTGACGACGGACCCGGGCTTCGGCCGCTTCTCCACGTGGACCATCTCCGCCGTCATCGCCTTGCCCCTCTGGGAGGGTGGCCTGCGCGGGGGCCTGGTGCGCGAGCGCACGGGCATCGAGCGCCAGGCCGCCGAGACGCTGGAGGGCAACCGCCGCGACGTGTCCGTCGAGGTGGCGCAGGCCCGGCGCAGCGTCGAGGTGGCGGACGCGCTGGTGAAGACGGCGAGCGAGGCGCGCGAGCTGGCGGACCGGACGGACCGGCTGACGCGACGTTCCTTTGAAGTGGGCCGCGGCAGCAGCCTGGAGCTGGTGCAGAGCGGCGCGGCCCTGCGCCAGGCGGAGCTGGCCCTGGCGCTGCGTGAATTCGAGGCGGTCCAGGCGCGCCTGGACGCATTCTTGACGGAGGCCCGGTGCGACTGGTGAGACGGGTGCGCCCCCTGATGGCGCTGAAGATGACGGTGTGGAGCACGGCCCTGTTGATGGCGGCGGGGTGCTCGGGCAAGGTCGCGGCGCCCGCCGCGCCTCCGCCCCGCGAGGTGCAGGTGCTGACCTTGTCGCCCAGCGAGGTGCGGGACACGGGTGAGTACCTGGGCTCGCTGCTGTCGCGGCAGAACATCACCGTGCTGCCCCAGGTGGCCGGCTACGTGCGCCGCATCCACGTGAAGCCCGGCCAGAAGGTGGAGGCGGGAGCGACGCTCCTGGAGGTCGACTCGCGCACGGAGACGGCCGCGCTCGACAGCGCGCAGGCCCAGCAGAGCTCCGCGAACATCAACCGCGAGCTGGCCAGGCGCACCTTCGCGCGCACGGAGGCGCTCTACAAGGAGGGCCTCGCCAGCGCGCAGGAGCTGGAGCAGGGCCGCGCGCAATTGGAGGCCTCGGAGGCCGCGGCGCGCTCGGCGGCCGCGCAGGTGGCGCAGCGCCAGGTGCAGTTGCAGTTCCACGCCGTGCGCGCGCCCTTCGCGGGCACGGTGGGCGACGTGCTGGTGCGCCTGGGTGACTTCGTGGGCGCCACCACGCCCCTGACGACCATCGCCCAGGCGGACGTGCTGGAGGTCAGCGTGTCGCTGCCTTCGGAGCGGGCGCGCGCGCTCAAGCCGGACACGCAGCTGGAGGTCCTGGACGCGCAGGGCAAGGTGCTGCTCACCAGCCCCCTGTTCTTCGTCGCGCCGCAGGCGGACCCGCGCACGCAGCTGGTGGAGGTGAAGGCCGCGTTCCAGAACACGGTGGGGCTGCGCCCCAGCGAGCTGGTGCGCACGCGCATCGTCTACGCCAAGCGGGACGCGCTGCAGATTCCCGCGCTCGCGGTGGTGCGCCTGAGCGGCCAGCCCTTCGCCATGGTGGTGCAGGAGAAGGACGGCAAGACGGTGGTGGAGCGCCGCCCGATTACGTTGGGCGCGCTGGGTGAGATGGCCTACGTCATCGAGAACGGGCTGAAGCAGGGGGACCGCGTGGCGGTGTCCTCACTGCAGGCCCTGCGTGACGGGATGGCCGTGAAGGTGAAGTCCGCGGACAGCGCCCCGAGCACGGGCGCGGGCGCGGCGACGGCGGGCAGCCGCTGAAGCGCTGGATGGACCGGGCCTCGGACGGCACGCCGCGAGGCCCGGCCCCCACCATGATTTCGAGGGCTTGAACGCCGTGTTCGTCGACTTCTTCATCCGCAGACCCGTCTTCGCCATCGTCTGCTCCATCCTGCTGACGCTGGTGGGCTTGATTGCCATCCCCACCCTGCCCATCTCCCAGTACCCGGACCTGGCACCACCGCAGGTGACGGTGACGTCCACGTACGTGGGCGCCAGCGCCGAGGTGGTGGAGAGCGCCGTCACCATCCCCATCGAGCAGGAGCTCAATGGCGTGGAGGGCATGCGCTACATCACCTCCACCAGCGGCAACGACGGCACCAGTCAAATCACCGTCACCTTCGAGCCCACGCGCGACATCGAGGTCGCCGCCGTCGACGTGCAGAACCGCGTCAGCCGCGCCGCCTCGCGCCTGCCCTCTCAGGTGAACCAGACGGGCATCGTGGTCAACAAGGCCTCCAGCCAGATGCTGATGACGGTGGCCCTGTCCAGCCCGGACAACCGCTACGACGCGCAGTTCCTCTCCAACTACGCGGATGTGAATCTCAAGGACGCCATCAAGCGCGTGCGCGGCGTGGGCGACGTGCGCATCTTCGGCGAGCGCAAGTTCTCCATGCGCGTGTGGCTGGACCCCACGGAGCTGGCGCGCCGCAAGCTCACGCCCATGGACGTGACGCGGGCCCTTCAAGAACAGAACCTCCAGGTGGCCGCGGGCCAGGTGGGCCAGCCGCCGTCCACCGAGGAGCAGCCGTACCAGATTGCGGTGCGCGCGCGCGGCCGTCTGGTGGAGCCGGCGGAGTTCGGTGAAATCGTCCTGATGCGCGACCCGAGCGGCAAGGCGGTGCGCGTGAAGGACGTGGGCCGCGTGGAGCTGGGCGCGGAGAACTACGGCACCATCCTGCGCTTCAACGGCCGCGTGGGCGTGGGCATGGGCATCTTCCAGCTCCCCACCGCCAACGCCCTGGACGTGCGCGACGGCGTGTACCGGGAGCTGGACCGGCTGTCCGAGCAGTTCCCCCCGGGCATGGAGTACCTGACGGGCACGGACACCACGCTGGCGGTGCGCGCCTCCATCCACGAGGTGCTCCAGACGCTGGTGGAAGCCATCATCCTGGTCATCCTCGTCATCTTCCTGTTCCTGCACGGGTGGCGAAGCGTGCTCATCACCGCCTTCACCCTGCCCGTCTCGCTGGTGGGCACCTTCGCCTTCGTGCAGCTGTTGGGCTTCTCCATCAACACGCTCACCCTGTTCGGCCTCACGCTGGCCACGGGCCTCGTCGTCGACGACGCCATCGTCGTCATCGAGAACATCGAGCGACTGATGGCCGAGCGGGGGTTGTCACCCCGACAGGCGGCGCGCGAGGGCATGAAGGAGGTGTCCGGCGCCGTCATCGCCATCTCGGTGGTGCTGGTGGCGGTGTTCGTGCCGGTGGCGCTCTTCCCGGGCACCACGGGCGCCATCTACCGCCAGTTCGCGCTGACCATCGCCGCGTCGGTGGCGCTGTCCACCTTCTGCGCGCTGACGCTGACGCCCGCCC
The DNA here is from genome assembly GCF_059738865.1 of Myxococcus sp. MH1. Taxonomy (NCBI): domain Bacteria; kingdom Pseudomonadati; phylum Myxococcota; class Myxococcia; order Myxococcales; family Myxococcaceae; genus Myxococcus; species Myxococcus sp. MH1. The sequence goes on from NZ_AP026947.1 coordinate 7,559,432, forward strand.
TGAGCGCGCGCATGCTCAAGCACCACCATGGTGAGAAGTGGGTGTTCTTCCGCTGGGTGGACAAGGTGCTGGACGCGACGAAGGCGACGTACGGCCGGGGCCTGCGCGCCATGCTCCGCCACCCGGTGCTGGTGCTCCTGGCGTTCCTCGCCTGCATCGGCGCCACGGTGGTGCTGTTCAAGGTGGCGCCCACGGGCTTCATCCCGGACGAGGACCAGGGCTACGTCATCATCTCCGTGCAGGGGCCGGAGGGCATGTCGCTGGCGCAGACGGAGAAGGTGCTGGTGCAGGTGGAGGAGATCCTCAAGGCGCAGCCTGAGGTGCGCGCGATGTTCGCCATCGGCGGCTTCTCCATGCAGGGCTCCGGCGCCAACATGGCGACCGTCTTCAGCAGCTTGAAGCCCTGGGAGGAGCGCCCCGGCAAGGACAGCACCGTGGCGGCGCTGGTGGAGCGGCTGCGCGGCCCGTTGAGCCGCATCGGCGGGGCGCGCGTGCTGCCCTTCCAGCCGCCGGCGATTCGCGGCGTGGGCAGCGTGGGCGGCTTCCAGTTCATCGTGGAGGACGTGGCGGGCTCGCGCACGCTGGACGAATTGGCCTCGGCCACGGACGACCTGGTGAACAAGGGCAACGAGGGCGGACAGCTTCGCGGCGTGTTCACCGCGTTCAACGCGAACACGCCGCTGTTGGACGTGGACGTGGACCGGCAGAAGGCCAAGGCGCTCGGGGTGCCCATCGAGCAGATCTTCGGGACGATGCAGGTCTACATGGGCAGCCAGTACGTCAACGACTTCAACTACGCCAACCGCACCTACCGCGTGTACACGCAGGCCGAGCAGCAGTTCCGCGACAGCCCGCAGGACATCGGCGCGTTCTACGTGCGCAGCGACAGCGGGGACATGATTCCGCTCGAGTCACTGGTGAAGGTGACGCCCACGGTGTCCGCGCAGGTCATCCGGCACTACAACCTGTTCCGCTCGGCGGAGATCAACGGCCAGCCCGCGCCGGGGGTGTCCTCCGGTCAGGCCATCGAGGCGATGGAGGCGCTGGCGGCGCAGAACCTGCCGCAGGGCATGGCGGCGGAGTGGACGGGCATCAGCCTGGAGCAGAAGGAGAGCGGCGGGCAGACGCTCATCATCTTCGGCCTGGGCATCCTGTTCGTGTTCCTGGTGCTGGCGGCGCAGTACGAGAGCTTCAGCCTGCCGTTCGTCATCATCCTGTCGGTGCCGCTGGCCATCATGGGCGCGGTCGCGTTGCAGCTGCTCCGGGGCTACGCCAACGACGTGTTCTGCCAGGTGGGTCTGGTGATGCTGGTGGGCCTGGCCAGCAAGAACGCGATTCTCATCGTGGAGTTCGCCGAGCAGCTGCGCGAGCAGGGCAAGAGCGCGCTGGACGCGGTGGTCGAGGCCGCCGAGGTGCGGCTGCGTCCCATCCTGATGACGTCGATTGCGTTCTTGCTGGGCGTGGTGCCGCTGATGCTGGCGCAGGGCGCGGGCGCGGCGGCGCGCAACTCGCTGGGCACCGCGGTGTTCGGCGGCATGCTGGTGTCCACCATCGTGAACCTCATCTTCATCCCGGGCCTCTACGTGCTGATGCAGAAGGTGCGCGGCGAGACGTCCCGGCGTGACGCGTCGGAGGACGAGCTGCCGGCGCCGGCCCACGCGCCCTGAAGGTTGGCGGTACGGGCCCGCCGGCCGGTGAGGGAGCGACCAGGCTCCTTCACCGCGCCGGCGGAGTCGTGTCCGGGGAGGTGAGGGTTCAGGTGCCTCGGGCGGACTGGATGAGCTCGGCGAGAATGGTGCGGTGACACACCGGCTCCAGGATGCAGTCCTTGGAGCAGAGGAGCGTCACGGTTTCGCCCGCGTCCACGCGCCGGGCCAGTGACGTGATGATTCCACGCTGGGACTGCATCTCTTCGAGATAGCGGGCGCGATAGGCGTCCAGGGTGATGGGCGTCTGGCCCTTTCCATAGAAGGCGTCGAAGAGGTCGGGGCTGGGGGCGAGCTCGCGGCGCCACTCGTCCCAGGTCTCCTTGGCCTTGGGGAGGCCGCGGGGCCTGTAGCGGCAGATGAGGACTCTCCAGCCGTCATCGGGCTCGCCAGGGACACACCAGCGACGGGTCTTGATGGGCATTCAGGGTCAACGCGGTGGCGCGCTTTCGGTATTCCGGAAGGACGGCACCGGACTTCTTACTGGACCGCGTGACTCACTCGCTGGGGGTGCGGTGCAAGTGCTTGGAAAAACTTGGATCAGTGGAGGTCATTCGGACGGCACGCGCCCTGCTATGGGGTAGAGCACGCAGCGAAGATGACGCAGCGGTGGGCGGGTCGGGCGGGGCAGCACGGGCGGCGGGTTGGTCGGGGCGGTACGCAGGACGGGGCGGTACGGGGCAGCACGGGTGGCGGGTTGGTCGGGGCAGCACGCAGGACGGGGCGGTACGGGGCAGTACGGGCGGCGGGTTGGTCGGGGCAGTTCGCAGGACGGGGCGGTACGGGGCAGGACGGGCGGCGGGTTGGTCGGGGTAGTTCGCAGGACGGGGCAGCACGCAGGACGGGGCAGCACGGGCGGCGGGTCGGACGGGGCAGCACGCAGGACGGGCAGCACGGGGCAGCACGGGTGGCGGGTCGGACGGGGCAGTACGGGCGGCGGGTCGGACGGGGCAGCACGCAGGACGGGGCAGTACGGGCGGCGGGTCGGACGGGGCAGTACGCAGGACGGGGCAGTACGGGCGGCGGGTCGGACGGGGCAGTACGCAGGACGGGGCAGTGCGGGCGGCGGGTCGGACGGGGTAGCACGCGGGACGGGGCAGTACGGGCGGCGGGTCGGACGGGGCAGTACGCAGGACGGGGCAGTACGGGCGGCGGGTCGGACGGGGCAGTACGGGCGGCGGGTCGGACGGGGCAGCACGCAGCACGAGCAGCACGCGGTACGGGGTAGTTCGGGGCGGTACGGGCGGCGGGTTGGATGGGCGTGTCGCAGCGAGCGAGGCGGGAGACCGCTTCAACAAGGTGAGACGGCTCGGGCGTGAAGGATGGGCGGTGGGAGCCGGTCCTCGGCGGAAGCGTAACTTCGCGAGGACCGGTTCGCCTTCATCCACGCGGCGACGTCAGAACACCGAGAGGCCCGTGAGCGTCGTGAATCGATCCAGGGCTTCCACGCCCGCGACCGAGTTCCCGTGGGCATCCAGCCCGGGGCTCCACACACACAACCCACAGCGATTCGGGATGACGGCGATGATGCCGCCACCGACACCACTCTTGCACGGCAGACCCACGCGATAGGCGAACTCGCCCGCGGCGTCGTAGGTGCCGCAGGTGAGCATCACCGCGTTGACCTGCTTGGCCTGACTGCGCGTGAGCAGCCGCCTCCCCGAGGCGCCCTGCCCATGTCGCGCCAGGAATCCACAAGCACGCGCCAGGTCCGCGCAGCTCATCCGCAGCGAGCACTGCCAGAAGTAGTGCTCGAGCACTCGGGGCACCGGGTTCTCGATGTTCCCGTAGCTCGCCATGAAGTGCGCCAGCGCGGAGTTTCGATGGCCATGCTCGGCCTCGGACGCGGCGACGACCGGGTCGAAGTCCACCGAGGCATTTCCGCTCTCCTCGCGCAGGAACTCCCGCAGCAGACCGCGTGAGTCCCCGGTGAGACTGAGCAGCCGGTCCGTGACGACCAGTGCTCCCGCGTTGATGAACGGATTGCGGGGCACACCCTGCTCGTACTCGAGCTGAACCAGGGAGTTGAACGGATTGCCCGAGGGCTCCTTCCCCACCCTGCGCCACAGCGCGTCCCCGTCTCTCGCGAGCGTCAGCGCCAACGCGAAGACCTTCGAGATGCTCTGCACCGAGAAGGGCGTGCGCCAATCGCCCACGCCGAAGACCTGACCATCGAGCGTGGCCAGCGCCATGCCGAACCGCGACGGGTCCACTGCGGCCAGCGCGGGGATGTAGTTGGCCACACGGCCCTGCCCCACCACCGGCAGGACGGCCGTCATCACCTCGTCGAGAATCGCCTGAAAGTCGTCCATCGCGCGCCCACCTGCCTGGGCGCCAGGATAGCCGCGCGAGCCCGCCCTCCGTGCAGGTTTCCCAGGACACACCGCAGCAAGGAACCGGCACGAGACACGGCCTGTCCCGAGGCCCTTCATGCGCACGCCCTGCCGGCAGCGCGAAGAGAGGCTCTCTTCGCAGCAGCAAGCATCTTGGGCTGCCGAACCCCATCGCGCAGCGCCCTGAGCGGATACGGCCGACACCAGGCGCGACGAGGAGGCGACCTGTCCCCGCGTCAGCGCGCGTCGTGGAAGATGATGCCCACCGTGTGCCGGTGACCGGAGCGGATGCGGCTGACACCGTGACGCATGTTGACGCGGTAGACGCCGCGAGTGCCCTGCACGGGGCGATGGTGGACCGGGAAGATGACGCCATCCCCCTGCCGCAGCGGCACGACCTCCACGCGAGACTGCATGCGGGGACGCTGCTCTGTGAGCACCAGCTCGCCACCAGCGAAGTCGCGCCCCGGCTCGGACAAGAGGATGGCCACCTGGAGCGGGAAGACCTCGTCGCCGTAGAGGTCCTGGTGCAGGCAGTTGTAGTCCCCTTCTCCGTACTGGAGCAGCAGCGGCGTCGGCCGGAGTTGCTCCGCCGCGTGACACCGCTGGAGATAAGCGGCGTGGGTCTCGGGGTATCGCGCGTCGATGCGCAGCGCCTCGTTCCACCGATTCGCGATGGACGCGAGCCCGGGATAGAGCGAGGTCCGCAGTCGAGCCACGAGCTCAGGGAGCGGATAGGCGAAGTACTTGTACTCCCCTCGCCCGAAGCCATGGCGAGCCATGACGACCCGACTGCGAAACGGTGCATCCGCCGGATAGAGCGCCGACAAGGCGCCGCACTCCTCGGGCGTGAGCAAGCCGCTCAGGGTGGCGCACCCGCGCGCATCCAGCTCCGCGCCGAGCCCGGTCCAGTCGAGCGCCTCCAGCTTCGTCTCCACCGACACGGCGCTGCGCATCGGCCGCGCACGAAGGGCTCGGGCACTCACGACGCCCCTCTCAGCTGGACTCCCGACAACCCCACCCTGCTTCTCCGCATGTGCCCACTCCCGTTCGTCACCGAGGCATGAAGCTCGCGCTCGGACACGGTTCAGGAATGACGCACGTGATGATGCAAGGCGACCCGGTTGTTGCGGTCAACCACCGCGCGCGGAGGCGAACCGGGCCCGCCCCCGCACGCGAGCACCCCGCCTGGATTCAGCGCGGCGTCACCTTCAGCAGCTTGCCGTTCGAGTCGTCGGTGAGCAGGTACAGCGCGCCCTCCGGGCCCTGGACGACCTCGCGGATGCGGGCCTTCTGGTCCATCAGCAAGCGCTCCTCACCCACCACGCGGTCGTTCTCGAGCACCAGTCGCACGAGGGCCGTGCTGGACAAGCCACCGATGAAGAAGTTGCCCTTCCACTCGGGGAACAGCTCACCGGAGTAGATGGTCATGCCCGAGGGCGAGATCACCGGGTCCCAGTAGTACACCGGCTGCTCCATGCCCGGGCCCTGCGTCGTCTTGTGGATGGGCTCGCCGGAGTACTCCTCGCCGTAGCCGATGGTGGGCCAGCCGTAGTCCTTGCCGCGCTCGATGAGGTTGAGCTCGTCACCACCGCGAGGCCCCATCTCCACCTCCCAGAGGCGTCCCTTGCTGTCGAGCGCCGCCGACAGGATGTTGCGGTGCCCCAGCGTCCAGATCTCCGGCCGCGCGTCCTTCTGCCCCACGAAGGGGTTGTCCTTCGGGATGGAGCCGTCCGGGTTGATGCGGACAATCTTGCCGAAGTCGCTCTTGAGGTCGCGAGCCTGGACGCGGCCCTCCATGATGGAGCGCTCGCCCAGCGTGACGAACAGCTTCCCATCCGGCGTGAAGACGAGTCGGCCACCCGCGTGCAGCGTGGACTCCAGCGTCGGCTCCATGCGGAAGATGACCTTCACGCCCTCGACCTTGGGCTTGGGTCCATCCACCAGCTTCGCGCGCGCCACCGCGAGGCCGTTGCCGCCCTTCCGGGGCTCGTAATAGGTCCAGTAGATGAGGCCACTGGTGCCGTAGTCCGGCCCCACCTCGACGTCGAGCAGACCGCCCTGGTTGCGACCATCCACTTTGGGAAGGCCCGCGATGGCCGGCGACTTCTTGCCCTCGGGCGTGACGATGAAGAGCTTCCCCGTCGGCTTCTCCGTGACGAGCATCCGCTTGTCCGGCAGGAACGCGATGGCCCAGGGCTTGTTGAAGCCGGAGGCGACCTCGGTGACCTGCAGGGCCGTGCGCGTGTTGACGGCGGGCGCGCGCGTCTGACCGGGGAAGGCCGGCTTGAATTCGGGGACGTTGGGCGGGGCCTGCTCGACGGGAGCGCCCGTCGGGTTGGGGCCCTGCCGAGGATCCGTCTGCTGACTGCCCTTTGCCTGCCCGGGGGCCAGGTTGCCGCCCTGGTCCGCGGGTTTGCCCGCGGGCTGTGCGTGCGAGGTCCCCGCGAGGGTCAGCAGGGAAGTACAAGCCAGGGACGCCAACAGGGAACGCATGAGCACACTCCTCCAGGTGGGACGAACGACGCGCAGCAAACACGAAGTGCCGCGAGCCTCGTGCGAAAAGGATGTGGGGATGTCGGACGGCGGACGCAAGCCGCCTCAATCCAGGGGCATCTCCTCGCGAATCCAGCGGGTCACCGAGTCATGGCGAGGCGCCCAGCCCAGCTCGCGCCGCGCGCGCTTCCCGCGCACCCGGCTGTTGGAGCCGAACGAGTAGCGAGCGTGGCCCTCGCCCCACTCGCGTGACGCCTCCTCCACGGACCAGGACCGCACCGGGCCCAGCTTCAGCCGCGCCGCGATGGCCTCGCCAATCTCCGCGTAGGACGCCTCGCCGTTCTCCACGAAGTAGAACGCCCCCGACGGGGCCTTCTCCAGCGCCAGCGCGTAGAGCGCCGTGACGTCGTCGATGTGGACGTTGGACCAGCGGTTGACGCCCTTGCCGACGACGCGCACCACGCCGCTCTTGCGAGCCTGCGCCACCAGCGGAGGAATCTGCACGCTGTCGCGGCTCAGGCCCTTCCCCGTGCCGTAGATCATCGTGTTGCACAGCACGATGCCCCGAGCCCCCGGCGCCGCGAGGACGCTGTTGTCGAGCGCATGCCGCGCCTGCTTTTCGGGCTCGACGATGAACGGCGTGTCCTCGTCGAACACGTTGGGTGACAGCGCGTCGCCCTTCACGTCGTCGCCGATGACGCTGGAGCCGCTGGTGTGCAGCAGCGGCTTGCCCGAGCCCTTCACGCCTTCAATCAGGGCCCGGATGGCCTTCTCGTGGTCACTGCTCGCCGCGTTGATGACACCGTCCGCGCGCCGGGCCTCGGCCGTGAGCACCGCGACGTTGTCCAGGTCCCCCAGGACGGGCTCGACGCCGAGCGCCGCCAGCTTCCGGGCCTTGGCCTCATCGCGCACCAGTCCCCGAATCGAATGGCCCCGGGACTTGAGGTCCACGGCCAGCGAGCCGCCAATGAAGCCGGTGGCGCCAGTGATGAAGAGGTTCATCGTGAGGTCTCCAGGAAAGGAAGGGCCTCACTGTGCCGCGCCTGGAGCGGAGAGGCTCGGATTGATGCACGGGCCGGGCACGCCCCGGCCAGCAATGAACATCCCGACTGGGGCAGGTGGCCTGCGTCGAACAACGGCGCGACTCAGGGCGTGGGTGGAGGCTTCGGCGGCGTCCAGTCCAGCACCGACCCACAGCTCTTGCAGAAGCGCGCGTCCAGGTCGTGTCCCTGGTTGCCACAGCCGGGGCACGCCTGGGTGTCCACGGGGCCACGGGCGGCGGCGGCCAGCTCCACGGAGACGATGCCCGTGGGCACCGCGAGGATGCCGTAGCCCATGATCATCAACACCGACGCGATGAACTGCCCCGGAATCGTCTTCGGCGTGATGTCACCGAAGCCCACGGTCGTCATCGTCACCACGGCCCAGTACATGGCGCGGGGGATGCTGTCGAAGCCATGGGCCTCGCCCTCGACCAGGTACATGACGGAGCCCATGATGACGACCACTGTCAGGACGAAGCCGAGGAAGACGGTGATCTTCCCCCGGCTCGCGCGCAGCGCCGTCATGAGGATCTCCGCCTGTCCCAACAGGTGCCCCAGCTTCAGCACGCGGAAGACGCGCAGCAGGCGCAGCACGCGGACGACGAGCAACGTCTGGGCGCCCGGGAACAGCACGCTCAGGAACGAGGGCAGGATGGCCAGCAGGTCCACGAGGCCAAAGAAGCTGCGCGCATAATCCAGCGGACGGCGGACGGCGACGAGCCGCAGCACATACTCCGTGGCGAAGATGGCGGTGAAGGCCCACTCCGCGATGGAGAGCGCGGTGCCATGGCGCTCCCGCACCGGGGCGACACTCTCCAGCATCACCGCGATGACGCTGAACAGGATGGCCCACATCAGGGCCACGTCGAACGCCTTCCCCGCCGGTGTATCGGCCTCGAAGATGATGGTGTGGAGACGGGCGCGGAAGCCGCCCACGGGGCTCTGCTCGGAAGACCTGGACACGCAGGGCAGTCTAGACGCGGCGGCGCTCGATTCGAGAAACCTTGCGTCCCGACGTCACAACCGCCCTGCCCCCTTGGCGGAATGCGCCGGCTTCCGAGCGCGGCGGGTGCGCTTCACCTCATCCGCCCGGCACACGCGCACGCCCAGGAAGCGCTGGAGCTGGTCCAACGCCAGGTCATGGTCCCCGTCGCTCTCCGCCGCGCAGCAGTCGCTCAGCACGGTGATGTCGTACTCGTGCATGTGCGCGTCATGCGCGCTGAAGAAGACGCACAGGTTCGTGGCCATCCCCGCCATCAGCAGCTTCTTCGTCCCCAGGTGCTCCAACAACGGAACCAGTGACGTCGCGAAGAACGCCGAGTGCTTCGGCTTGAGGACGAAGTAGTCCCTCGGCTCGGGCTTCAACGCCCGCGCCACCGGCCGTCCTCGAATCCCCTTGCGCGTGCAGTGCCGATAGACGTCCCGGAAGTTGCTGCGCCAGTGGTTGAAGTTGTCGTTGACGTAGATGACCGGCACCCCCGCCGAGCGCATCCGCCGGGCCAGCGGCCCCAGCCGCTCCACCATGCGCAGCGCCCAGGGCAGCACCTTCTCCCCGCCCGGGAACTCCAGGTCATTGATGACGTCGATGATGAGCAGCGCCGTGTCCGAGCGTCGCTCCTTCGTCGCGCGCGCCTTCCCGCCGGACCGTGCCCCTGACTTCGCCACGTGCACCTCCTGGCGGCCAAGCTAGGCACTCCCCCCGCACGCCGGCATCTTTCGTCCAGAACCGTGCACCCCGCCCCCAACACGAGAGGTCGCCTTCCCCCTGAGAAGACGGCCCCTCGCGGGCCTACGGTCACGCGCGCATCGAGCGCGCGAACCCGCTCGGGGAACACCCGGCGTGACGCGAGAACGCGACGCTGAAGGCGCTTGCCGACTGGTAGCCGATCCTCTCGGCGAGCTCGGCAAGGGGCGTGTGCTCGCGAAGCAGGACGTCCTTGGCGATCGCGATGCGCCACTCGAGCAGGTACTCCATCGGCGGCATGCCCACCGTTCTCGCGAATCGCTCGGCGAACACCGCGCGCGACATGCCGGCGACACGTCCGAGCTCCGCGACGGTCCACCGGTGCGCGACGTCGGCGTGCATCTTCCGAAGGGCACGCGCAAGGTCAGGGTCAGCGAGGCCAGCGAGCAAGCCCGTCTCCCGCCCCGCCGCTTCCGCGGGTCGAAGGCGCAGCGCCTCGACGAGCAGCACCTCGACGAGCCGCTCGAGGATCAGCGCACGCCCCGTTCGACGGGTCGCCGCCTCGTCTGCGATGAGCTCGACGAGCCGCCGCAGACGCACGGCACCAGGATCATCGCGGCGGATGAGGATCATCACGGGCAGGAACTTCTCGAGGAGACTCGCGTTCGCGCGGTCCACGAGGAAGTAGCCGCCGAGCTGGCGCATCGTCGGGCGGCCCGTGGGCGTACCGTGCCGTAGCTCGTTGCCGTCCGCCGCGGTGATGAGCCTCGGCTTCAGCCCCTGGGCGCTCGACATCGTGAAGCCCGGCGTCGAAGGCAGGAGCACGAAGTCGCCCTCCTCGAGCTGCACCCCGTCGACGCCGTCGACATCAAGGAAGCATGTTCCTTCCAGCATGATGCAGAAGCCGGGCTCGTTGTGCGCCGGGTACCGCACACTCCACTGCCCCGCGCCGCTGATGACCTTGGGCAAGACTGTCTGCGGACGGAGCAGGGAGATGACAGCCGCGAGCGGGTCGGAGGATTCGTGCGTGGGCGGCGGCATGTCGGACGCTGGCGAACGTTTTGCCATTTCGACATCATACATCGTCTTCACTCCTCAGCACGAGTTCGGTGATCTCCGGCGGAACGCCGAGCCGCATGGGTGGCCCTGAGTGGCCCGTGCCTCGGCTGACGTAGACGAGCGTGTCTCCCACCCTGCGAAGCCCATCGACGACGGGCTGGCCCGCCCGAAGCAGCCAACGCAGTGGCCAGAACTGGCCTCCGTGCGTGTGCCCGGAGAGCTGCAGGTCGACGCCGTGCCGCACAGCCTCCTGAACGGCCTTCGGCTGGTGCGCCATGAGGATGAGCACCTTGCTGCGGTCGCGGCCCTCGACGGCTCGCGCGAGATCGGGGCCATGGCCGACGTCGAAGTGCGCCGCCTCGTAGTCATCAATACCCGCGAGGTGGAGGACCTGTCCGGCGCGCTCGAGGGCGACGTGCTCATTGCGTAGGACTCGGACGCCGAGCTTGCCAAGATGCTCACACCACTCGGGCGCATCCGCGTGGTACTCGTGGTTCCCGGTGACGAAGAACGTGCCGTAGGTCGAGGTGAGCGCGCCAAGCGGCGCGATGTCGGCCGCGATGTCTGCGACGCGGCCGTCCACCAGGTCGCCCGTGATGAGCACGGCGTCGGGCGCGAGGGCGTTCACTTGCGAGACGACCTCCTCGAGGAACGCGCGCCCGAGCGTCTGGCCGATGTGCAGGTCCGAGAGCTGGACGAGGCGCAGCCGATCGAACTCTCGCGGCAGCTTGCGCAGGGGGATTTCCACGCGTTCGACACGCACCCTGCGGGCTTCATGCGCGGCCAACGCAGCCGCGCCGAGGCCCATCACCAGGACGACAGCCGCGCTCGACGCTCGGGACGTCGTGATGGGCAGCACCTCCATCACGGCCAACCCCATCGCGAGGAGCATGGAGGTGCCGAGCCAGAGGTAGATGGGCTCGAGCCACCAGACCGACCATCGATAGGGCACGAGCCGACTCGCGATCACGCCGAGCGGAACGCTCGCCGCGAGGAACACGAGGAGCGCCTTCAGTCCGAACGCCGTCGTCGGCCCGAAGCCCACGTCGCGCACGAGCCGCGCCCAGAGGTAGTAGTGGATCCCGCCGACGATGGCGACGCCGGCGGGGAGGTACACGACGAGCGGAAGAAGGCGTCCCATGATGTCATCCGACCAGGCGCGGGAAGTCGCTGGGGACGGCGATGGTCTTGGTCTCAAGGTACTCCTCGAAGCCCTCGACGCCGTTCTCCCTGCCCAGCCCCGACTGCTTGTAGCCGCCGAAGGGTGCGTTCGGAGAGAAGAAGAAGGCGCCGTTGACGTTCATCGAGCCCGTGCGGATGCGACGGGCCACTCGCATCGCGCGCGACGGCGACGCCGAGATGACCGAACCCGAGAGCCCGTAGATGGAGTCGTTCGCGATGCGGACCGCGTCGTCGTCGTCATCGAACGGGATGACGACGAGCACCGGGCCGAAGATCTCCTCCTGCGCGATCGTCATCGAGTTGTCGACGTCGGCGAACAGGGTCGGCTCGACGAAGTAGCCCTTGCTGAGGTGCTTCGGCGTGCCGCCGCCCACCACGAGGCGAGCGCCCTCGGCCTTGCCTTTCTCGATGTAGGCGAGCACGCGCTCGCGCTGCCCCGCGCTGATCATCGGGCCCATGATGTTCTTCACGTCGGCCGGGTCACCGTAGGGAACGTCGCGGTAGATCTGCTCGAGGATCGCGATGGCCTCGTCGTAACGGGAGCGCGGGACGAGCAAGCGCGTGTTCAGCACGCAGCCCTGGCCCGCGTTGGCGCAGACGAAGGCCGCGCCCGTCAGCGCCTCTGGGAACTTCGCGTCGTCGAGGACGATCATCGCCGACTTGCCGCCCAGCTCGAGCAGCGTGCGCTTGATGGTCTTCGACGCGCTCTCCATCACGCGACGTCCCGTGGCCGTCGAGCCCGTGAAGGAGATGACGTCGACGCGCGGGTCGGACGTGAGCATCGAGCCGAGCGAGCCGCTCCCCGTCGACGTCAGCACGTTGAAGGCTCCCGGAGGCAGGTCCGGGCACTGGGCCGCGACGCGACCGAGCATGGTCGCCGCCCACGGCGTATTCTGGGCCGCCTTCAGGACCACCGTGCAGCCCGCGGCCAGCGCGGGGATGCTCTTCTGCATGTTGGTCTGCACCGGCGCGTTCCACGGCGTGATGGCCACCACCACTCCGGCGGCCTCCTTGCACACCAGGCGACGCGCGGGGCCGCCGATGGGCGAGCCAAGGTCCTCGAGCTCGCGCTCGAAGTCGTAGGCCTCGAGGAGCTTCAGCGAGTAGTCGATGTCCGCCACCGGGCTGTCGAGCATCGGACCATGCGTGAACGCGAGGGGGCACCCGCTCTCCGCGACGACCTGACGCCGCCACTCCTCGCTGACCGCCTTGAGGCCATCACGCAATTGCGTCAGTGCGCGGATGCGCCTCGCGGTGTTGGTCGACCAGTCCGACTCGTCGAAGCAGCGGCGGGCAGCGGCGATGGCGCGGTCGCCATCCGCGACGGAGGCGGCGGCTACGACGCCGACGATCTCCTCCGTCGCCGGGTTGATGACGTCGTAGGTGGCGCCGCCCTCGGCCTCGACGAGGGTGCCGTTGATGAAGAGACGATGTTCCGCGTTGAGCTGTGACATGGTGTTCTCTCCTGGGTGTTGAGGTTGAAGTGGGTGCCGACGTCAGGCGACCTTGATGAGCGACGCCGACTTCGCGAGCGCGACGGCGTCTGGCCCGGCTGGAAAATGGAGCGTCCCGGTCTCATCGTTGGCCGCGCGCCAGATGGCCTCGGCCACATCGGACGCCGTCGTCGTGAGCCCCGGCTGCGCGAAGGCCGCGAAGATGGGCTGCGCGAACGCCTCGTAGGACTTGGGGATCAACCCCTGCATGCGCGTGGTGCCGTTCGCGGTGAAGCGCGTGCCCGGGCCGTAGCCAGGCTCGACGAGCTTCACCTTCACGTTGAAGGCGCCCAACTCGTGGGCGAGCGAGGCGGTGAAGCCCTCGACGGCGAGCTTGCTGGCCGTGTACACGGCGGCGAGCGGCATCGGCGCGAGCGTCACGCTCGAGGTCACGTTCACGATCACGCCCGCCCGGCGCTCGCGGAACCGAGGCACCGCGGCCTGGAGCACCGCCATGACGCCGAAGGTGTTGGTCTCGAAGACCTCGCGAATCGTCGACATGGGGGTGGCCTCGAACGCGCCGACGACGCCGATGCCGGCGTTGTTGACCAGCACGTCGATGGGCCCCGCCTGCTCGAGGGCTGCTGCGATGGTCTCGGGCTTCGTCACGTCCAACGCCAGGACGCGGAGCCGGTCGGACTTCGGCAGCTCGCCGAGCCGAGGGGTGCGCATCGTCGCGATGACATTCCAGCCCTGGTCGTGGAAGTAGCGGGCCGTCGCCTCCCCGTAGCCAGACGAGCAGCCGGTGATGAGAACAGTCTTGAGGGTCTTCGTGGTGTTCATGGAAATCTCCTTCGGTGGTTGGGGTTGGGGGTTTGGGGTTTGGGGTTCACTTCAGCCGCGCACGGAGCCGCCCACTGGGACGACATCCCGGTACTGCGCGGCGTCAGTCACGAGCGGCGCGAGCCTCGCGATCAGCGCCTGCGCCGACGCGCTCGCGAACGCCTCGGCGTGGGCCTCCTTCGAAGTCCAGCCCTCGGTGACGTCAATGACGTCGGGCTCGCTCGACGAGCGCCCCACGAGATAGACGAGGCAGTTCTCGTTGCTCGTCGGCGCTCCCGCGAGCAGTGCATCGATCAGCGCGTCGGCCCGCCCCGGACGAGCTCGCATCGTCGCATGGAAGCCGTGGGTCGCCTTCAGTCTTGCCTGGGGCATCACTTATCTCCTGGGTGAGCGTCGGAGCCGTCAGGGCCTCCGCGTTGTCCACACCCTCTCAATAAGCCCTCCTCCACAAGACGATCCATAACGCGGCGTCTGAATCTTTTTCGAGATCGTCTTGTGCGTCGGAACCCGAGCAGTACGCCAAGGCGCACCAGCGCCGCTGGGGCACGTCGTTTCGAGCGCTGGCAGCCCGCTCCCGCGCCAGCGGCTCGGCGCAGGCCGTCCTGGGCCGCTACAAGCGGCGCAGCGAGGATGGGCACTTGCTGGCCGTGCCCCTGGCTGGAACTGCTGCGCCAACTGCTCGCGCGAGGGGTGAGGGTTGTGCGGATGGCTGGATAGAATCCACTCCATCCGCACAAGAGTCCCCTGGGCGTCGCCCTTCGCTCACCGAAGGGGCCATGACATGCACTGACGCGCTTCTTCGTGGATGATGAGCAGCGCCGTGTCCGAGCGCCGCACCTTCGTCGCGTGCCGCCTCCTACCGGACCGCGCCCCTGACTTCGCCACGTGCACCTCCTGGCAGCCAAACCAGGCACGCCCCCGCACGTCGGCACCTTTCGTCCAGAGCCATGCACCCCGCCCCAAACACGAAAGGCCGTCTTCCCCCTGAGAAGACGGCCCCTCGACCCCCGACAAACTCCAACGACGTCAGTGCCCTTCCGCCCCCGTCGCTCCGGCGGGGATGGCCGGGGCCTCCCGCTCCTCGCCGCGCAGCGCGAGCTTCCGGATGACGATGTAGAAGATGGGCGTCAGCACCAGGCCGAACAGCGTCACGCCGAGCATGCCGGCGAACACCGCCACTCCCATCGCCTGACGCATCTCCGCGCCCGCCCCCGTCGCCACCGCCAGCGGCACCACGCCCATGATGAACGCGATGGACGTCATCAGGATGGGCCGCAGCCGCAGCCGGCACGCCTCCAGCGCCGCCTGCACCACGCCCATCCCCTCATCCTCCTGCGCCCGGGCGAACTCGACGATGAGGATGGCGTTCTTCGCCGCGAGCCCCACCAACACCACGAGCCCAATCTGCGTGAAGATGTTGTTGTCCCCACCCACCAGCCACACGCCGGCAATCGCGCTGAGCAACGCCAGCGGCACCGTGAGCAGCACCGCCAGCGGCAGTGACCAGCTGTTGTACTGCGCCGCCAGGATGAGGAACGCCAACAGGATGGCCAGCGGGAAGACGAACAGGCCCTCCTTGCCCGCGAGCTTCTCCTGGTACGTCAGGTCGGTCCACTCGAAGCTCATGCCGGCGGGGAGCGTCTCCGCCGCCAGTCGCTCCATCGCCGCCACCGCCTGTCCCGTGCTCACCCCCGGCGCCGCCGCCCCGTTGATGTCCGCGGACGGATACCCGTTGTAGCGCAGCACCTGGTCCGGCCCGAACGAGGGCGTCACGTCCACCAGCGAGGCCAACGGCACCATGCCACCCTGTGGATTGCGCACCTGCAGCCGGCCGATGTCCTCCGGCTCCATGCGGTGCTTCGCGTCCGCCTGCACGTTCACCTGGTACGTCCGACCGAAGCGGTTGAAGTCGTTCACGTACAGCGAGCCCAGGTGAATCTGGAGCGTCTCGAAGACCGAACCCAGCGGCACGCCCTGCTGCTTCGCCTTCACCCGGTCCACCTCCGCGTGGAGCTGCGGCACGTTGATCTCGAACCCCGACATCAACCCCATCACCTGCGGGTCCGCGGACGCACGCTGCACCAGGGCCTGCGTGGCCTCGTACAGCGCCTGCGAGCCCAGCCCCGCCCGGTCCTCCAACTGCAGCTTGAAGCCCGCCGTCGAGCCCATGCCCGGCACCGGCGGCGGCGGGAAGATGGCCGCGAAGCCCTCCTGCACGCCCATGAACTTCCCCTGGAGCTTCCCCGCGATGGCCCCGGCCGACAGCTCCGGCGACTGTCGCTTCTCGAAGTCGTCCAGGATGGCGAACACGACGGCCGAGTTGGGCGAGTTGACGAAGCCGTTGATGGAGATGCCCGAGAAGGCCACGACGTTGGCCACGCCCTTCTCCGCCAGCATCAGGTCCGACATCTTCTTCACCACCGCGTCCGTCCGCTCCAGCGACGACGCGGGCGGCAACTGCGCCAGGCCCACCAGGTAGTACTTGTCCTGCATCGGCACGAAGCCCGCGGGCACCTTCGCGAAGCCCAGCCACGTGAGCACCAGCAGGCCGCCGTACACCACGAGCGCCATTCCGCTGACGCGCACCACCCTGCGCACCAGGGACACGTAGCCCGAGGACGCCCGGTCGAAGAAGCGGTTGAACGGCCCGAACAGCCACCCGCCGAACGCCTTCTCCATGAAGCGCGTCAGGCCATCCTTCGGACCGTGGTGACCGCGCAGCAGCACACCCGCGAGCGCCGGGCTGAGCGTGAGCGAGTTGAACGCCGAGAGGAGGGTCGAGATGGCGATGGTCAGCGCGAACTGCCGGTAGAACTGTCCCGTCAAACCACCCAGGAACGCAGTGGGGACGAACACCGCCGACAGCACGGACGTAATCGCGATGATGGGACCGGTCACCTCGGTCATCGCCCTGCGGGCCGCTTCCTTCGGATTCACGCCCTGCGCGATGTGCCGCTCCACGTTCTCCACGACGACGATGGCGTCATCCACCACGATGCCGATGGAGAGCACCAGGCCGAAGAGCGACAGCGTATTGAGCGAGAAGCCCAGCATCTGCATGATCGCCGCTGTTCCCACCAGCGACACGGGCACCGCGGCCAGCGGGATGATGGAGGCGCGCCACGTCTGGAGGAACAGCAGCACCACCAACACCACCAGCACCACGGCCTCCAACAACGTCGTCACCACGTTGCGGATGGACGCGCGCACGAAGAGCGTCGGGTCGTAGGCAATCTTGTACTCCATGCCCTGGGGGAAGGCCTCCTTCAGCTCCGTCATCCGCGCACGGATGCCCGCGGACACATCCAACGCGTTGGAGCCGGACGCCTGGCTGATGCCGATGGCCACCGCCGACTTGCCGTCCAGTCGCGCTCGCACGGAGTAGGAGCTCGCGCCCAGCTCCACGCGGGCCACGTCCCGCAGGCGCGTCACCTGGCCCTCCTCGCCCACCTTGACCACGATGTCGCGGAACTGCTCCTCCTCCGTGAGCCGCCCCTGCGTGGTGACGGTGAGCTGGAACGCGGAGCGCTCGTCCGGCTGTTGACCGATGACACCCGCGGCCACCTGCACGTTCTGCTCGCGGATGGCGGCCACCACGTCGCTCGCGGTGAGGCCTCTCGCGGCGAGCAACCTCGGGTCCAGCCAGACACGCATGCTGTACTCACCCGCGCCCAGCACGTTCACGCTGCCCACGCCGGGCACGCGCTGGAGCACGTCCCGCACCTGGAGCACCGCGTAGTTGGAGAGGAAGAGCGGGTCCTGCTTCCCCTCCGGGGACACCAGGTGCACCACCATCAGCAGGTCCGGGCTCGACTTCTCCGTGAGCACGCCCAGCCGCTGCACCTCCGCCGGCAGCCGCGGAATCGCGCGGGCCACCCGGTTCTGCACCTGCACCTGCGCGGTGTCCGGGTTGACGCCCATGCCGAAGGTAATCGTCACCGCCACCCGGCCGTCGCTCGTCGCCTGCGAGGACATGTAGAGCATGCCCTCCACGCCGTTGATCTCCTGCTCCAGCGGCGCGGCCACCGTCTCCGCGATGACGGCCGGGTCCGCGCCGGGATAGGCCGCTCGCACCACCACCGTGGGGGGAGACACGGCCGGGTACTCGCTCAACGGCAGTTGGAACAACGACAGGCCGCCGCCAATCAGGAGCAGCACCGACAACACGGCCGCGAAGATGGGCCGGTCGACGAAGAAGTGCGCGAACTTCACGGCCGCGCCCCCTCGGCGTGCTCGGAGCCGGCCATGGCGACCAGCGTGGGCGCCACCGCCATCCCCGGCCTCGCCAGGCCCTTGAGCACCACCTTCTCACCCGCCGCCAGCCCCGAGCGCACCACCCGCAGGCCGCCCTCCGTCGTCCCCAGCTCCACGCGCCGCTGCTCCAGCGTCTGGTCCGGACGCACCACCAGCACGTAGCGCCCCTTCTGGTCCGTGCCCACCGCCAGGTCCTGGATGAGGACCGTGGGCCGCGCCGCGCCCGTCTCCAGCCGCACCCGCGCGAAGAGCCCCGCCGTCAGCTTCCCGTCCGGATTGGGCAGCACCGCGCGCGCTCGCGCCGTGCCCGTCCCCGCCACCACTTGATTGTCCAGGAAGTCGAGCCGCGCCTCGCGCGGGAAGCCCTCGTCCCCCGTCAGCGCCACGCGCACCGGCACCGCGTTGACGCGCCCATCCTTCCCGCGCGCGCCGGACGTCGTGCCCGCGAAGCGCAGGTACGTGGCCTCGTCCACGTCGAAGTAGACGTAGAAGGGCTCCACCGAGACGATGGTCGTGAGCAGCGCGCCACTGCTGACCAGGTTGCCCTGCGTCACCACCGCCCGCCCCACCCGTCCACTCACGGGCGCTCGCACGCGCGTGTCCTGCAGGTCGACCTCCGCGCCTCGCACCGCCGCCTTGGCGGACTCGACGCGTGCACGCGACTCCGCGCGCTCCGCCGTCAGCACGTCGAAGTCACTTTGGGAGATGGCCTGCTCGGCAACCAGCTTCTCGCCGCGCTCGAACCGCTTGTCGGCCAGCGTGCGGCGCTCCTCGGCCTGACGCAGGTCCGCGCGAGCCCTGTCCAACACGGCCTCGAAGGTGCGCGAGTCGAGCTGGAACAACACCTGCCCCGCCGTCACCAGCCCGCCCTCCGCGAAGCGCACCGAGTCGATGTAGCCGCCGACGCGAGGCCGCAGCTCCACGCTCTGCACCGCCGCCAGCGTGCCGGTGAACTCGGCGCTGTCGGCGACCTGCCGGGTGACGACCTCCGCGGCGACGACGGGGGCCGCCGCCATCTTCGCGCCACCACCAGCGGACGCATCCGCGCTCTCGCTCCGCGCAAGGACCAGACCACCGATTACGAGAGGGAGGGACAGGGCCCCTCCGACTGCTGCACGCTTCCAATTCATGGGGGACTCCGACTTCTTCCAAGGGTCGGGACACACCGGTGGCGTTCGCGCTCGTGCGCGCCCACCGCCGACGGTCCCTGAGTGACAGGACGAGGAACGACTTCACGGACGTCCGCCGTGCGGCGCGCGACGTCGCCGACGGGGGACTGGGGTGGCTCTAGGAATGCGTCTTCGAGGACATCTCCCGTGCGGCGCACGAGGTCGCCGACGGGGGACAGGGGTGTCTGGGGCTACGACTTCACGGACGTCTGCCGTCCGGCGCGCGAGGTCGCCGGCGGAGGACATGGAGGTGGCTGGGATTACGACGTCATGGACTCAAGCGGACAGGACGGGAGACGACGCGCACGTCACCCCTTCGGCGCAAGGGCCGCCGGAGGCGACACACTGGGGTGTGGAGGCACACGTCGACCCTCCGGTGCACGCGTCACCGATGGGAGGACGGCGGTACCTATCGAGGAGCTCGGAGCCGACGGCGCGACGCACCGGACCCGTGAGATGGCCCGGCCCTCCGCGCGAGGTCCGATGACGACGCTAACGACACATGGAGGGACAACAGCGTCCCGATGAACGGAACGCCCGAGGCGCGGCGCGCCTCACCGCCGAGGTAATTTGCAACATATCCCATTACTAATTGCCCGGCGCCCCGGAGCGCAACGCAATCTCGCGGGGCCTCACCTGCCGGGGACGGTGCAGCCCGGGGGCGGCGTCCACTCGCGCAGGGCGGTGACACGGGCATCCTGGACCTGGGCCACGCCCTCGGGGGCGTCGACCCGACTGACGGTGGTCGTACGGGTGAAGTCGAGCAGGTCCACGGGCACGGGGCGCGTCGGACAGCCCGCCTGGAAGGTCTGCTCGAGCGCCTCCACCAAGGAGTCCGCATGGTCATCGCCGGGGTCCGAGGCCTCGGGCCAGGTCAGATCTCCCGAGAGCGGCTCGCCACGCTCGGGAGGGAACCACGACCACCGGAGGACGGTCTGCCCGGTGTTGCCCCACACCACGCCCCCGGAGACGCCGCCCACGGTGGTGAAGTCGTCGGGGAGCTCCCGCCACTCGATGGCGAAGCCCTCGGGAACCCGTTGCCGGATGGGGGCGAGCCGCCGTACGTCGTCGAGTTCGCCCGACAACAGGAGCATCCACGTCAGCTCTCGCAGCCCGTCGCGACTCACCGTCCCCGCCGCCACGCGTGCCTTCCGGTTCGCGTCCGTGGTCTTCACGTCGACCTTGCCGATGTGCTCCGCGTCTTCGTACAGGGCCAGCTCGCTGCAGCTCTGCGACACCCACGCCGTGCCCGTGCCCAGGTGGTAGGCGCGCACCTCGTCGCAGAAGGAGTAGTGCCCGCGACGCCCGCGCAACACCAGCCAGCCCTCCGAGGGGACTCGCAAGCCCGCCAGCGGGAGCAGTTCCACCGAGGCCCCGAGGTTGGACAGGCACAAGCGCCAGGCGGGATATCGCCAGCGCTTGGACTTCTTGCGGGCCTCCTTCTCGCAGAACGCGGGTCCGAAGCCCTCATCGGCGGTGGCCGCATCCACGACGCTCGCGAGATGCTTCGCCTCTTTCTCCCGGTGGGCGGCGAAGGCCGCCTCGGCCCGGACGACCCAGGGCTCGGTCTCCCTTACACAGGCGCTGTCCCCCATGGCGCACAGCCACGGCGCGAGCTTGTGGTCCGGCTTCACCGTGTCGAGCATCAGCACCGCACGCACCGTCGGTGGCAACACCACCGTGCGGACGCCCGGCTTGCCCAGCTCCAGATAGGACTCCACCCACGTGCGCCCGCCCCGACGCCACCAGTCCTTCAGGGCCAGGAGCGACACGTCCGCGGGAACCGGCTCGTCCACCTCGCGGCTCAGCTCGAAGCAGCGCGAGGACAAGAGCTCGCGCAGCGCCGTCACGCCTGGCTTGCCGTCGGCTCCGTCGGGCAGCGACTCCAGCTTCGCGTCCAGCGCGACGAGGCGCTCGTGGGCCGCGCTCCACTCGGGCGTGGCCTGGGGACACGGCACGAAGACCTTCGCGGCCGGCGCCGGCTTCGCGGACAGCAGCACACCCAGGAGGACGAGGAGCATGTACCGCGCAGAATCGCGCAACTCGCGCCCCCGAGGCCAGGACCTGGAGGACTCGATGCCACTGGATTGCACCTCCAGCCGGGAAACAGGAACGAGCGCCTCGGGACGACCACACCGGGGGCCTCGGAGGCAGGGGGGCCCGGACGCCGCTTGGGGCACGGCCAGGGAGCCCGTCGGCAGTGCCTTCACCACCCCGGCCTGTTACTGAGGAGACGGGAGCCCTCGTCCGCGTTTCCCTCGGACGATGGGCGGCCTACATTCCCGGACAGCCATGAGCATCGAGCACGCCTTCCATCCCCCCACCATCACCACGGCCGAGGGCCGACCTCTGGACGTCATCGAGGTGCGGGGCCTCACGGTGGACTGCATCGTGGGCATCTTCAATCGGGAGCGCATCTCCGCCCAGCCGCTGCAAGTCGACGTGGCGCTGTTCCTGGACACGCGCGCCGCGGCGGGCGGCAAGCTCTCGCAGACGGTGAACTACGGCCGGCTCGCGGGGGAGCTGCGCTTCCTCTTGGAGTCGTGTCGCTTCGAGCTGCTCGAGTCCGCCGCCGAGGCCATCTGCCGCTACGTGCTGGCGCCCCCCACCGAGGACGTGCCGCGCGCTCAGGTCCACGCGGCCACGGTGCGAGTCACCAAGCCCCACGCGCTGGGCGGGCTGGCGATTCCCTCGCTCCAGGTGCACCGCAGCGCGCAGGAGATGGTGTACGGCAAGGAGGAGAAGTCCTTCGGCCGCGTGGACATCATCCACGAGGGGACGGGCTACGGCGTCTACCGGCTGCGAGTCAGGCCCGGAGGCCACATCCCCACGCACGTGCACCAGAAGATGGAGGAGAGCGAGCTGGTGCTGGGCGGAGGGCTGCACCTGCAACACCGGCCCGTGGCCCGGGGACAGGCGTTCCACTGGCCGCGCGGCTTCCCGCATCGCTACGACAACCCCTCGTCCACCGAGCAGACCGTGCTCTGTGTCGACAAGCCCGGCTTCATCCCGTCGGACGAGGTGGAGACCGAGGCCCCCGCCGAGGGTCTGACACCCGTCACGGGCACCTCCTACTATCCGCACGATGAGCTGGTCGCCTCGGAGTCCTCGACGGGGACGCGGTCATGAGCGCGGTGGCAACGGACGAGCACCTGACCGGGCATGAAGGACCGAGGAGAGACTCCCGCTCGAACGACGCCCTTCCAGGTGACGCAAGCCCTGCCGGAACGCCCGTCACCGTGAGCGACCGCCGCGCACAGGTGGACGTGCGCTGGGAGCGCTGCTCATGACGCCGACAGGCACCCGGAAGGTACTCATCACCGGAGGCGGGACGGGCATCGGCCGCGCGGTGGCGGAGGCCCTGCTGCGCGCGGGTGGCCGCGTCGTCGTGACGGGTCGTCGCGCGGACGTCCTCAACGAGGTGTCACGCGCGTGGCCAGGACAAGCCTTCGCCCTGCCCTGTGACGTGTCGTCCTCCAAGGAGCGCGAGGGACTGCTGCGTCGGGCCGCGGAGCTGCTGGGCGGGCTGGACGGTTTCGTCCACAGCGCGGGCCAGGTGGTGCATCAACCGCCGGGACACATCGGCGAGGACGCGCTGCGCTCCCAGCTGGAGATCAACCTCATCGCGCCGCTGCGCCTGGGTGAGCAGGCGCTGGAGGTGTTGGAGCCCGGCGGCGCGCAGGTCTTCGTCGCGTCCACGCTGGCCACGCGGCCCATCGTCACCAGCGCGGTGTACAGCGCGGCGAAGGCGGGCCTGCTCCAGGTGATGAAGGTCCTCGCGCTGGCGGGCGCGGCCCGGGGCGTCCGCGCCAACGCGGTGCTGCCCGGAGTCGTGGAGACGGACATGGTGCGCGAGGTGAGGCTCGCACCGGGCGAGGCGACGCCACCGCCCGAGGAGTACACCCGCCGTCAGGAGGCCCAGCTCGCGGGCCTGCGCTCTCTGCATCCCCTCGGCAGACTGGGCCATCCGGAGGACGTCGCCGAGGCCGTGCGCCACCTGCTGGGCGCGTCCTGGATGACCGGCACGGAGCTGGTGCTCGACGGCGGGCTGCTGCTGCGCGAGTGAGTCAGCCCTCTTCGGGATAGACGACACACTGAGACGTGCAGGTCTCCGCGACGCGAATCTTCACCACCTTCGCGGTGGGGAAGCTCAGCTTGCTGAAGACCCAGGCGGCCAGCAGCTCGCTGGTGGGGTTCTCCAGCCCCGGCACGTCATTCAGCAGCCGGTGGTCCAGCTGCGCGTGCATCGCCTGCCAGGCCTCGGTGAGCGTGGCGAAGTCGACCACCCAGCCGTAGTGGGGGTCCACCGGACCGCGCACGGTGACTTCGACGCGATAGCTGTGCCCGTGGACGCGCGAGCACTTGTGCCCCGGCGGGACGTTGGGGAGGAAGTGCGCGGCCTCGAAGGTGAACTCCCTCGAGATTTCGGTCACCAGCGAGACTTTGGGCTTCGAAACAGGCTCCATTGCACCGGCCTTCTACCCACGTTCCGCCCTGGGCGTCGAGCCAAGACACAGGCCCGACGCCCCCTCCCCCGCCCCTACCGCCGCACGGCCGCGAGGATGTATCGGGGCAGCAATTCCTCCCGGAAGGTCTTCCAGACGTTGAACTGCCCGTAATTGCCCCCGGTGAACATCACCGTGAGCTCCAGCTCGGGGATGACCATGACGTACTGCCCGCCGTTGCCGCCCGCCTCGTATTCCGCGTAGACGCGCTCGCCCACGCGCACCTCGTGTCGCCACCACGCATACCCGTAGGTGCGCTCGGGGCTCATCACCGAGTGCCGCGCGGTGGAGCGCTCGACCCACTGCCTGGACACCACACGCTTGCCGTTCCACACGCCGCCCGACAGGTACAGCTGCCCCAGCTTCAGCGCGTCCCGGGGCCGCGCGTAGAGGCCGCCGCCCAGGTACGCCTCCCCGTCTGGCATCAGGTTCATCGCGTAGTGCCGGAACTGGAGCGGCGTGGCCACGGTGCGCGCGAAGTGCTCGGGCAGCCACGTGCCCGTCGCGTTGCGCACCACGCCGCCCACCAGGTTGATGCCCGCCGAGCAATACACCGCCTGCGTCTCACCCGGCGCCCGAGCCATGGGCAGGTCCAGCGTGTACGCGTACCAGTCCCCCTCCTGATTCTGGAGGTTGTTCTCGTTGCCGGGCGTCTCCTCGTTGTCGTCGTCGCAGTCGAACCCCGACGTCATCGTCATCAGGTGCTCCAGCGTCAGCCCCGCCCTGCGCGCGTCCTGGGGCCCCTTCGGCTGATGGCCAGGGAACATCGAGTAGACGGGCGTCTGCGGAGACAGCTTCGCGCCCTTCTGGATGGCGGTGCCCACCAGCACCGGCGCCAGCGTCTTGGACGCCGAGCGCAAGTCGTGGAGCCGCTCCTTGTCGTAGCCGTAGAAGTACTCCTCCAGCACGAGCTTGCCCTTGCGCGCGATGAGCACGCCCTGCACGCGCTGCGCGGGCCCGGGGCCCACCTCCGTGTCGAGGAGCCGCTGCATCAACGCCTGGATGGGTGCCGCGTCCATGCCCACGTCGGACAGGGACGCCGTCGCCCAGCCGTCCTGCTCGGCCACGGGCGGACGGTAGACGTACGCCCCCGGCGCGGGCGTGCGCGGATACAGGCCCACCGCCTGGTCCCGCTCGCGACGGGTGAACTGGAGGTTCCCCAGGAAGAAGATGGGCACCGACAGCCGGCCCGAGTTCTCATCCAGCGTGCCCTCGAACGTCGTCGGCCCGCGCGGGTCCACCAGCTTCACGGCGCTGCCCTGCACGGAGACGTTCAGCGCGAACTGCCTTCCGAAGCCCTTCTCCGGGTCCCTCAGGTACGCGGCGATGGCGCCATCCGGCTTCTTGTAGACGACCAGGTACAGCGTGAAGCGGTCCGCCCACGGCGTCACCGTCCCGCGCCACACGCCCTTCCGCAGTGAGCGCAGCGCCACCGGCGTCGCGTACCGCACGCCACCCACCATGACGCGCGGCTGCACCCAGTGGCCCCTGAGCTCCTGGCCATCCGCCGCCACCGTGGCCCGGAACGTCCCCTGTCCGCCCGGCAAGGCCAGCGTCAGCGCGCCCTTCTCCACCTGGCCCGTGGCCTCGTAGCCCGAGATTCGCGCGCGCCACGTGGTGCCCTCGCGGAACACCGTCAGCTCGCCCTGGACCTCGGGCCCATAGACGGGGTCCGCCGACCAGATGCCCATCAGCTTCTCCGCCGCGTCGGCCGCGGGGGCCTGGGCGGGGGGCTTCGGGGGCGCGGCCGGCTCGGCGGCCCGGGCCGTGGGGGACAGGGAGAAGAGCGCCAGCAAGGCGCCCAGGGAGAGGGAGGAATTCATCAAGATTCCTGGGTGGACGAGCGAGGGGGCAAGGCCCGTAGGGCCTTACGGCGGACCCCGGCGGCTGATTGCAACCGACTTACAGAAACGTCCCCGCCCCCCACCCATCCCGGGGCCGGGCTATCCTTTCGCGCCATGACTCCGGAGGTCTGGATGGCGGCCCGCCCCACGGGAGGGCGAGCGGGAGGACGGCTTTGCTTGCGCCCGGGGTCCGGGTTGCGTAGCGATGGCGCCAGGACCCGTGCACGGTCCACGCGCGCATGAAGCTCTCCCTCGCCACCCGCATCTTCCTGGGCTACGCGGTGGTGCTCGTCACCTTCGGCCTGGTGTCGCTGTTCAGCGTGGCCGAGCTGCACCGCAACCGGCTGGAGATACGGCTGGTGAGCCAGGGCTACCTCCAGCTCTCCCAGGACGCGGCGGAGATGGAGATGAACCACGCCAACCAGCAGCGCCACACCGCGCGCATGCTGGAGGAGGACAGCGCGGAGATCCGCCGCGCCATCATCCGCCTGGCCCGCGTCTACGTGCCCACGGCCTTCATCTCCCAGCGCCTGGCCGCCACGCGCGAGCGCGCCACGCAGCTTCGGGAGATGGCCCCCGAGAGCGAGATTCCCTTCATCGGTGAACTGGAGGCCCGGCTCGCGGAGCTGGACTCGCGCTACCAGGAGTATGGCCGCGCGGCGGAGAGCGTGTTCGACGCGTTCAGCACCCAGGCGCCGGACAAGGCCGCGGTGGACCGCGCCACCGCGGACGTGCTCACCATGGAGGACGCCATCGGCCGCGAGCTGCGGCTCTTGCGCCTGTCGTTGTCCAACCGCATCCGCGAGCGCGTGGACGGCGCCGAGGAGCGCGAGCGCCAGACGGGCATCGCCATCATCAGCCTCTCGGTGGCCGCCATCCTCCTGGGCCTGGGCGCCACGGCGTGGTCGGCCCGCACGCTGCGCCCCGTGCGCACGCTCATCGAGGGCGTCTCGCGCATCGGCAAGGGCGACTACAGCGCGCAGCTGGGCGTGCGCGGACACGACGAGGTGGCCGTGCTCGCGCGCGAGTTCGACCAGATGGCCCGCTCACTCCAGGCCCGCGAGGCGCAGATCAAGGCGCAGGCGGAGGCCCTGATGCGCGCCGAGCAGCTCGCCGCCGTGGGCCGCGTCTCCGCGCAGATCGTCCACGAGGTGCGCAACCCCCTGTCCTCCATCGGCCTCAACGTGGAGCTCTTGGGGGACGCGGTGGAGCGCGCCACCTTCCCCACCCCCGACGAGTCCGGCGAGGTGAGAGATCTGCTCTCCGCCGTCACGCGGGAAGTGGACCGGCTGGCGGACGTCACCGAGCACTACCTGCGCATGGCCCGCCCCCAGCGGCCGGACCTGGACCCGCGCGACGTGACGGCGGTGCTGGACGGCGTGCTGGACTTCTCCCGCGAGGAGCTGACGCGCGCGGGGGTGGAGGTGGTGCGCCAGTTCGCCCCCACCACGCCCCCGGTGCTCGCCGACGAGGGGCAGCTGCGCCAGGTGTTCCTCAACCTCTTGCGCAACAGCCGCGAGGCGATGCCCCACGGCGGCCAGCTCACCATCGCCACCCGCCCCGTGGAGCAGGACGTGGAGGTGACCGTCAAGGACACCGGCCAGGGGATGACGGAGGAGGTGCGACAGCACCTGTTCGAGCCGTTCTTCACCACCAAGGAGGGCGGCACCGGCCTGGGGCTCGCGGTGAGTCAGCAAATCCTCCAGGCCCACGGGGGCTCGCTCTCCTGCCAGAGTATTCCCGGCCAGGGGACGGCCTTCGTGTTAAGGCTTCCTCGCGCATGAGCTTCACACCGTATCGGGACGTGCTGCCCTCCGGGCTGCGCGTCGTCACCGTCGAGACGCCCCACCTCCACACCGCCCTGCTCGCCATCTACGTCCGCACCGGCAGCCGGCACGAGACGCCCGCCAACAACGGCGTCAGCCACTACCTGGAACACCTGTTCTTCCGGGGCAGCGAGAGCTGGCCGGACACGGTGCGGATGAACGCGGCCGTGGAGGAGGTCGGCGGCAACCTCAACGGCGTCACCACCCGGGATCACGGCTACTACTACACGCCCCTGCACCCGGCGCACCTGCGCGTGGGCATGGACATCCTGGGCGACATGCTCACCCGCCCCCGCCTCACGGACATGGAGGTGGAGCGGCAGATCATCCTCGAGGAGATGCTCGACGAGGTGGACGAGAAGGGCCGGGACATCGACCTGGACAACCTGTCCAAGCACCTGCTCTTCCCCCAGCACCCGCTGGCGCAGAAGATCGCCGGCACGCGCGACTCCGTCTCCGCGCTGAAGCACGCGCAGGTGCTGGAGCACTTCGCCCAGCACTACGTCACCGGCAACCTGGTCGTCACGGCCGCGGGCCGCGTGCGCCGCGAAGAGGTGCTGGAGCTGGCCGAGCGCGCCTTCGCCCACCTGCCGCGAGGCCCCGCCAGCTCCGAGACGCCGCCGCCCCGCGGCGCGCCCGGGCCGCTGCTCCACTTCGTCACCCACGACGAGTCGCAGACGGAGTTCCGCCTCAACTTCCGCGCCGTGCCGGAGCAGCACGAGGACTACCCCGCGCTGCAGATTCTCCGCCGCGTGCTGGATGACGGCCTGTCCTCGCGGCTGCCGTTCGAAATCGTGGAGAAGCGGGGCCTGGCGTACTCGGTCCACGCCTCGCTGGACGGCTACCACGACGCGGGCCTGTTCGAGGTGGAGGCGGCGAGCGCCCCGGAGAAGGCCTCGCAGGTGGTGGAGGAGTCCCTGCGGGTGATTGCCCAGCTGTGCGACACGGAGATTGGCGAGGAGGAGCTGAGCCGCGCCAAGCGCCGCCACCGGATGCTGCTGGAGTTCTCCCAGGACTCGCCGGGGGAGCTGGCCGGGTGGTTCGGCGGCACGGAGCTGTTCCGCACGCCGGAGACCTTCGACCACCGCGCGGACCTGGTGGACTCGCAGTCCGCCGCGAAGGTGCGCGAGGTGGCGCGGCGCTACTTCCGCCGCGACAACCTGACGGTGGTGGCGGTGGGCCAGCGCAAGGGCCTCAAGGCGCTGGAGCGCGTGGTGGCCGAGGCCCCGGGACTCCCGTGAGCCCCGGCGCCGCCGTCAGCGGCCGCCGCGGATGATGACGGGGCCGGAGGGCTTCTTCTTCGGCTTCGGCGCCATCGAGACCAGGGACTTCTTCACCTCCTGGTACTCGGCGTTGTCGGGCTCCTTCTGGAGCGCCTCGTCGATGAGCTTCATGGCCCGGGGCATCTGCGTCTGGAGCTGGGCGGAGAGCCGGGCCAGGGCGACCTTCTCCTCCAGGGAGGCCTCGCCCAGGTTGAGCATGCGCTCCAGCGACGAGAACGCATCCACCTTGCGGTCCGTCTGGAGGTACAGCCGCCACAGCCGGGAGTGCACGGGCGCGAAGCGCGGCTCGGCGCTGAGGGCGAAGCGGTAGCTCTCCTCCGCGCCCTTCATGTCCTTGGCCTCCTCCTGCGCGCGGCCTCGCACGTAGAGGCCCCGGGCCAGCCGGGGACGGAACGTGAGCGCGCGGTCCACCAGCGCCAGCGCGTCCGCGCGGCGGCCCTGCGCGAGCACCGTCTCCGCCATCCACGCCAGGGCCTCGGCGTTCTGCGGCTCGGCGTCGACCAGCGCCTTGAGCGCGGCCTCGGCGTCCTTGGCGCGCCCTTGCGCGAGCAGCGCGCGGGCCCTCAGGGTGACGACGTCCGCGCGCTGGGCGTCCTTGCCCTCCACGGCCTGCAGGTCGGCCTCCGCCATCTGCGGCACGCCGCTGACCAGGAAGTAGCGGGCGCGAAGCAGGCGCGCGGCGGTGTGCGAGGGGTTCTGCTGGAGCAGCCGGTCCATGAGGTTGGCGGCGAGCAGCTCGTCGCCCTTCATGAGGAGGACCTCCGCCTCCACCGCCTTGGCCTCCGGGTCGTCCGGGCTGTCGCGCAGCACGCTGTTCAGCGTGGTGAAGGCCTCGTCGATCTGCCCCTCGCGGGCCTGGAAGCGCGCCAGGTCCAGGATGTCCTGCTCCTGGAGGAGGCCCGAGTCTCGCAGCGTCACGAGGATGGCCAGGGCCTCCTGGGTGTTGCCGTTGCTCCGGTACAGCTCGGAGAGCTGCTTCTGGATGGACGGGTCCGTGCCGGGGATGAGGGCCTCGGCCTGCTTGAGGGACATGATGGCCGCGCCCATGTTGTTGTTCATGCGGTGGGCTTCGGCCATCAGCAGGAAGGGCTCGGCGCTGTCGGGCGCGGCGGTGGCGGCGCGCTTGAGGGCGTTGAGCGCGGCGGCGGGCTGTCCACTGGCCAGCTGGACGCGGGCCTCGCCCAGGGCGCTCTGGGCTTGTTGAGCACGGTTCTGGACGGCCGCGGCCTCGGGCTCCTTGCAGGCAAGCGGGAGGAGGAGCGCCAGCGTCCACGGCAGGTTTCGTTTTCTCCAGGGCATCGCTGAGCCGGAGGGTACCGGATGTTATCCTCCCTCGTCGATGGACCCATTCGTTCGGCGCCTCGTGGAGAGGCTCCATGACCCCAGCAAGCCGCTGTCGCGCAACCGGCACTTCCACACGTTCGACACCCCCGAGGGGCGTCTGGCGCTGAAGGTGTTCCGGCGGCTGCGCAGCCTGCAGAAGGACATCCTCGCCTGCCGGGCGGAGGGGCGGCGGGCGCGCATCTTCCGTCGCGTCAACCCGGAGGGAGAGCACCGCATCGAGCTGACGATGGAGCGCGTCAGCGGCAAGCGCGTCTCCGTCCTCCAGACGGCCGAGCTGGAGCTGCTCTCCGCCCTGCCCGGCGTCCGCGAGGCGCTGGAGATACTGGACGAGGCCGCCTGAGCTGCGCGGCCCCGTCCGGCGAATCGTGGATTCTACGTAGTGCGGGCTAGTCCTTCGTGCAGACGACGTCGTCGACCTGGAGGTGGTCGCGATCGGCCTCGCTGCGGCTCGGGTAGAAGAACAGGCGCCAGTCGCGCACGTTGCCGGTGAACTTGAAGAACACCGGCTGCCAGGCATCGCTGTCCACCAGGATGAAGTCCGTCTGCGGGCTCCAGCCGGCGCTCGAGTAGACGCGGTGGCGCAGGGTGCCGTGGCCCCTCACCCGGTACGAGCAGGAGTAGTTGCCGCTGGGGACGTTGAACTTCTCCAGGGAGAAGCGCTCGGCCACCTGGATGGGGACGACGAACTGGAGCGCCGTCGTGCCGCCGTGCACCGCGGCCGTGTAGGGCTGCAGGCGCGAGGCGCGAATCTCCGTGCCCGGGTCCGCGATGCCGTTGTCCAGGCCGTACCAATAATCGGGGATGAGGTGATTGCCCTGGTAGGGGATGGAGTAGACGTTCCAGCTCTCGAAGCCGCCGTTGCGGATGATGTTCGAGGCGTGGTCCGCGGGCACGCAGCGCCGGGTGGCCGAGTCACACGCGGGCAGCGCGCCCACGCAGTCGTACGTGGTGAAGCAGGCGCCGGGGGCCAGCTCGCACACGCCGGAGGTCGGGTTGCAGGTGGTCGCCGGGTTGGAGCACGTGACGCCCGCGCACGGGTCGCCCGGGATGCACTGGTGCGTGGAGAGCTGGCAGACGGGGGTCTCGGGCGTGCCGGCGCAGTCGGCGTGGCGGACGCAGCGGTCCTCGGCCGTCACGCAGGTGTTGTTGGCGTCGCAGGCCTGCCACTCGTCGCAGTCGACGGTGTCGTAGCAGCGGCCCGCGAGCGGCTCGCACGTCACGGTGGTGTTGTCGCACTTCGCCCAGGGCTCGCACGTCACGGTGTCACACGGCTGGGGGGCGCGCGTGCAGCGCACGTCGTCGAGGGTCAGGTGCTCACCGCTGGTGTTGCGGATGCTGAAGATGAGCTCGAAGGTGTCGAAGACGTCGCCGGCGAGGTTGAACGTGTACGTCAGCTGCCGCCACGTGGCGGTGTCGACGGAGGTGTAGCCGGTGTAGCTGGAGTAGTCGTCGTCGAAGAAGGCGTTGCGGACCTCACCGGTGCCACGCACCTGGTAGGTGCAGGTGTAGCGGCCCGCGGGCAGCGTCATCGCCGCGGTGGTGAAGCGGCGGTGCGTGGACGAGGCATTCGTCAGACGGGCCGCGTTCGAGCCCTCGAACGCGCCGCTCGTCACCTTCTGCACGTCGCTGCCGGCGAGGTTCGACTTGCTGCCGAGCCACGCGTCGGGCAGCGAGCCGGACCAGGCCTCGAAGCCCCAGTTCGCGATGACGCTCACCAAGGGCGGCTCGCCACCCGCGTCCGGAGTGCCGCCACCGGCGTCGGGCGTCTCGCCGCCCGCGTCGGGCGTTCCGGCGTCCGACGGCTCGTTACCGGCGTCGGGCGTCCCGGCATCGGGCGTCTCGTTGCCCGGGCCGGCGTCTCCACCCGCGTCGGGCGTCTCGTTGCCCGCGTCGGGAAGCTCACCACCCGCGTCGGGCGTCTCGTTGCCCGCGTCGGCGGGCTCGTTGCCGGCATCCGGCGTCACGCCCGCGTCGGGGAGCTCACCACCGGCGTCGGGGATTTCGCCACCCGCGTCGGGGATTTCTCCCCCCGCGTCCGGAAGCTCGCCGCCCGCGTCGGGGATTTCGCCGCCCGCGTCTGGAAGTTCACCGCCGGCATCCGGCGTCTCCCCCCCCGCGTCGGGAAGGTCGCCTCCCGAGTCCGGCGCTCCTCCCCCCGAGTCGGGTGTCCCGTTGCCTGAGTCCGGCGCGTTGTGCCCGGCATCAGGAACCACCACCACTGGATCCGAATCACCATCACCGCAGGCGACCATCAGGACCAGCAGCGAAGTCAAACACACCCGAACCAACGTCAAAGCGAGCCTCCGGTTTCAAAAATCCAGGCTCCTCGTACCACACTTCGCGCCCCCGCCCCGGTGGCGCCCCAGTCACAGGCCGCCCCCTCGCGCCTGTTTCACGGATTGAAAGAATCTGTCGCGACGAGGGGTGCCGATGACACCCTGAGCGATTCCACCCCTACAGAACCTGGACCTGGTCCGCGCCAGCCCCCACCAGCCCGCGCGCGCCCAGGGCCCGGACCTCGAAGGAGCTGAGCGCGGGACCCGATGGCGGCTGCGCCCCCTTCTTCCATCAACGCTGGAGATAGACGCCCGCGGACAGCCCCTGCTTGACGTTGCGGCTCACCTCGTCGGCGAGCACCTCGTCCTGGCCGGCCTCGATGGCATCCAGCGTCTGGCGCACCACGTCCGCGGGGCTCGACTTCGGCGCGGTGACCTTGTGGGCCATGTCCGTGTCCATGTACCCGACATGCAGGGCCACCACCTGCGTCTTCTGCGCGGCCAGCTCCTTGCGAAGCCCGTTGGTCAGCGCCCACGCGGCGGCCTTCGAGGCGCTGTAGCTGGCCGACCCCGGGAAGGCCACCCAGCTGAGCACCGAGAGCACGTTGAGGATGGCACCACCGCCGTTCCTCGCCAGCACGGGCGCGAAGGCGCTGCTCGTCGCCAGCGGGCCCAGGTAGTTCGTCTCCAGCTCGGCCCGAGCGGCGGCCAGCGCGTCCTGCCCCAGCAGGCTCGTGCCCTTCAGGATGCCCGCGTTGTTGATGAGCAGCGACACGTCGCCCGCCTCGCGGACCAGCGCCTCCAGTTGTTCGGGCCGGGTGACGTCCAGGCGGACCGGGACCACGCCCGGGATGTCCACGCTCGAAGGCTCCCGCGCCGCCGCGTACACCTTGCGAGCCCCCCGCTCCAACAGCGCCTGCGCGAACGCACGCCCCAACCCACGATTGGCGCCAGTAACCAGGGCAACCGCATTCTTCATCTGCATGACCCGACTCCCGTGTGACGAGAACCCTTCGACCACCATATGATGAGCATAATATGGCAACCCATGGCTTTCACGGCAAAGCGCAGCCCCGGGCGAGCGCCCACGGGGAGGGCCGCGCCTGCGTGTCGGGTCATCACGGCTGAACGACGAAAAAGAGAGCCCCCTCGCGGAGGCTCTCCGAGCACACCCGGGAAGGGCGCGCCTCGACTCAGTGCGTCTCGACGTAGATCTGGTCCAGCGTCGGGCTGAGGCCCTGGTTCTGGACATACAGACGCGCGCCGGGCCAGGCGCAGTTCAGGCTCGTGGGATAGACCTGATTCGGCGCCAGGAGGATGGAGATGTTGTTGCCGCCGCAGTACGCGTTGAAGCGCGTGGACCGCGTCGAGGACATGTTCCGCACATAGAACGGCGTCACACCGAACAGCCAGGTCGAGAAGTCACGCGTCTGCCCCCCCGCGATGAACGCGCTCTCCACGGCCTGCGTCGTTTCTCCCATCTGCGCGTCCTGGGCAGCCTCTTCCGGCGTGTACTCCCCACCGCAGCCGACCACCAGCAGAGACACCACTCCCACGACTCCCAGAGTCTTGCACAGCGTCATGACTTCCCCCTCATAGTGAGTTGCCTCCTGGGTTGGAGGCGGGCTCTGTGTATAAGTACTTGCACGCAGTGTAAATGGTGTATTCGCGACACCGCGTGAGTCTATTTCGAGGGGGATGATTGCCATTGCCCGTGCTGTGACATGACGGGTTACGGTCGGGTGCGGGGCGACCCGGCGCCGCCCGATGTCTGTGAATACGCTCCGGGCCCGGCATCAGGCCCGGAGCACGGTGCTCACTCCGGAGGTCCGCGCCTCGGCGGAGGCTCGTGCTTCATGCGCTCGTATTCCTCGTCCGTGAAGACGCGGCTTCGCGTGAGGAAGCGGACGCCCAGCGGGGACTCGACGCTGAAGCCCGCGCCCCGCCCCGGCACCACGTCCAGCGTCAGGTGGGTGTGCTGCCAGAGCTCGAACTGCGCGCCGCCGATGTAGACGGGGCAGCCCTCGACCTCTCCCAGGAAGACGTCCCGCTGACCGATGCGGAACTCCTTGAGCGGGTAGCACATGGGCGCGCTGCCGTCGCAGCAGCCGCCGGACTGGTGGAACATCAGCGGCCCATGCGTGGCACGCAGGGAGCGGATGACCGCGGCGGCCTCGGGCGTCACCGCCACCCGGGCCACCGTGGAGTCCGCCTGCCCACCCGCGCCGGGCCCGGCACGGGTGTCACTCATCAGAAGAACCCCATCGCCTTCGGGCTGTAGCTGACGAGCAGGTTCTTGGTCTGCTGGTAGTGGTCCAGCATCTTGCGGTGCGTCTCCCGGCCGATGCCCGACTGCTTGTAGCCGCCGAACGCCGCGTGCGCCGGGTACAGGTGGTAGCAGTTGGTCCACACGCGCCCCGCCTCGATGGTGCGCCCCGCGCGGTAGGCCGTGTTCGTGTCGCGCGTCCACACGCCCGCGCCCAGGCCGTACAGCGTGTCGTTGGCGATGCGCATCGCGTCGTCGAAGTCCTTGAACGTGGTGACGCTCACCACCGGTCCGAAGATCTCCTCCTGGAAGACGCGCATCTTGTTGTGGCCCTGGAACACCGTGGGCGCCACGTAGTAGCCGTCCTTGAGGTCGCCGGGCAGGCTCACGCGCTCGCCGCCGGTGAGCACCTTGGCGCCCTCCTTCTTGCCGATGTCGATGTAGCCGAGGATCTTCTCCAGCTGGTCGTTCGACGCCTGCGCGCCCAGCTTCGTGTCGGTGTCCAGCGGGTTGCCCGGGCGAACCTTCTTCACGCGCTCCAGCGCGCGCTCGATGAACTGCGAGTAGATCTTCTCGCCCACCAGCGCGCGCGACGGGCACGTGCAGACCTCGCCCTGGTTCAGCGCGAACATGGAGAAGCCCTCCATCGCCTTGTCCAGGAAGTCGTCGTCGTGCGCCATCACGTCGTCGAAGAAGATGTTCGGGCTCTTGCCGCCCAGCTCCAGCGTCACCGGGATGAGGTTCTCGCTCGCGTACTGGAGGATGAGCCGGCCCGTCGTCGTCTCACCCGTGAAGGCCACCTTGGCCACGCGGGGGCTGCTGGCCAGCGGCTTGCCCGCCTCGATGCCGAAGCCGTTGACGACGTTGAAGACGCCCTCGGGCAGGAGGTCCTGGATGAGCTCGGTGAGCACCAGGATGCCCACGGGCGTCTGCTCCGCGGGCTTGAGCACCACGCAGTTGCCCGCCGCCAGCGCCGGCGCCACCTTCCACGCCGCCATCAGGATGGGGAAGTTCCAGGGGATGATCTGCCCCACCACGCCCAGGGGCTCGTGGAAGTGGTAGGCCACCGTGTCGTGGTCCAGCTCGCCCACCGTGCCCTCCTGCGCGCGGATGCAGCCGGCGAAGTAGCGGAAGTGGTCGATGGCCAGCGGCAGGTCCGCGGCGAGCGTCTCGCGGACCGGCTTGCCGTTGTCCCAGGACTCCGCCACCGCGAGCAGCTCCAGGTTCTGCTCCATCCGGTCGGCGATCTTCAGCAGGATGTTGGCGCGCGCCGTGGGCGACGTGCGGCCCCAGGACACCCGCGCCGCGTGCGCGGCGTCCAGCGCCAGCTCGATGTCCTCCGCCGTGGAGCGGGCGACCTCACAGAAGACCTGGCCCGTCACGGGCGTGATGTTCTCGAAATACTGGCCACGCTTCGGCTCGACCCACCGACCGCCGATGAAGTTCTGGTAGCGGGACTTGAACTTCACCTTCGAGCCGGGCTGGTTGGGGGCGGCGTAGATCATGGACGCTCTCCTTGCGGGTGGGGCTGCGGGTGGAAGCGCTCCGCCCCAGAGCAGCACCCGTGCCACTCACCCGCACCGCCGACGTCGCGCCGCGTCGTGTCCCGCGATGCGACACTCCCCGCGGACACACGTGGCGCATCCCGCGACAGTGTCGCGCGCAGGGTGTCCCACGCCTCGCTGGAATGTTCTGAAGTGGCTGTGAGCGGCAGGCCCGTCGGGCGTCAAGATGTGCGGTGGATGACCGCGACCGTGGCGCTCATGAGCGTGGCGGCAGCACCAGTCCGAAGCGCTCCACCATGCGGTAGAGCGTGCTGCGGGCAATCCCGAGCAGCCGAGCCGCGCGCGCCACGTTCCCACCGCTGCGCGACAAGGCCTCGAGGATGGCGTTCGCCTCCACCTCGCGAAGCCCCGTGGGGCTTGCGGGCTCGGCGCGTGAAGCCGCGAAGGGCTCGGCTCCCGGCACACGCCCTGGCGCGGAGCGCGATGCGTGCCGAGGCTCGCCCTGCATCGGCGTCGCGGGAGCATGCCCCGGCTCGGTGCGCGATGCGAAGCCAGGCTCGTCCTGGCGGGGCGACATCGGCGCCCGCACCGCCTCGGAGCGCGATGCGAAGCCAGGCTCGTCCTGGCGGGGCGACCTCGGTGCCCGCACCGCCTCGGAGCACGATGCGAAGCCAGGCTCGTCCTGGCGGGGCGACATCGGCGCCCGCACCACCTCGGAGCGCGCTGTGAAGTCAGACTCGCCATGGCGTGGCGACGTCGACGCCCACCCTGCATCGGAGCGCGATGCGAAGCCATGCGCGACATCCATCGGCGACGCGGGAGCGAATCCCAGCGCTGAGCGCGATGCGGGCCCGGCCTCCACGGGCACGCGCGCGCGCCCCAGCTCCGGCGGCAACGCGGACACATCGATGACGGGCGAGCCATCCGCGCGGACCAGCGCCAGGCGCAACACCGTCTTCAGCTCCCGCACATTCCCCGGCCACCGGTGCGCGCACAGCCTCGCGAGCGCCGCCGCGGACAACGTGCTCGGAGGATGGCCTCCCTCGCTCGCGAGCTGACGCAGCAGCACCTGCGCCAGCTCCGGCAGGTCCTCCCGCTCGCGCAGCGGAGGCAAGCGCAGGAGCGCCCCCTGGAGCCGATAGTACAGGTCCTGCCGGAACGCTCCCGAGCGCACCGCCGCCTCCAGGTCCCGACACGTCGCGCAGACAAGCCGGAAGCGCGAGTGCCTCACGCGCGACTCCCCGACGCGCGAGTACCCACCGTCCTCCAGCACGCGCAGCAACATCACCTGCAGCGCCGCGGGCATCTCCGCCAGCTCATCCAGGAACAACGTCCCGCCATCCGCCGCCGCCAGCTTCCCCGCCGCGCCTTGCGAGCGCGCCCCCGTGAACGCGCCGGGAGCATGGCCGAACAGCTCGCTCTCCAGCAGCGCGGCGGACAGGGCGCCACAGTTGACCGCCACGAACGGCCCGGAGGCCACCGCGCTCGCCGCATGCACCGCGCGCGCGAGCAGCTCCTTGCCCGTGCCCGTCTCCGACAGCAACAACACCGGCACCGACGTGGGCGCGAACCGGGCCGCCTCTCGCAGCGTCGCGCGATGCGCGGCGTCGCTGCCCTTCAACTCGGACCAGACATCCTTCTCGAAGCGGGCATCCACGGAGGCCCGAGTCGTCCGCGCCTGCGCCCGCGTCAGTCGGGGCTCCAGCCGCACCAGCACCGCGAGCGCCGACTCCCCATCCCCCTCCCCCACCGCCTCCGGATGCACGCGCCAGCTCGCGCCCGTGTCACGGTGGCTCGCCTCCAGGACCTGCCCGCGCAGCGCCGCGTCCTTCAACGTCCGCCACGACAGCCCGAGCACCCGCCCCGGTGACACCTCCTCGGAAGACGACTCCACGCCGAACAGCGCGCGCGCCGCCCCATTGAGCCGCCGCACCCGCCCCGGTGACTCGACGAGCAGCACCGGCCCATCCTCGCGAGCCAGCCGCGCCTCCAGCCCACCGCGCGCCGCCGCCGCCACCCGCGCCCAGGCGACCTCGCGCAGCCGCGCCTCCGCCGAGTGCGCGATGCTCGCCACGGCCACCAGCACCAACGGGTCCGCGCCACCCGCCGGGCCCGTGACGTCCAGCACGCCGAGCACCTCGCCGAAGGGGTCTCTCACCGGCGCCGCGTAGCAGACGAGCCCATGGTGGCGCTGCGCATAGTGCGCCGGTCCCACCACGGCCACCGCCGAGGACTCCGCCAGCGCGGTGCCGATGGCGTTCGTTCCGCGGGACACCTCGTCCCAGCAGGCCCCCGCCACCAGGCGCACGTAGTCCGCATGGCCCGCGAAGTCTCCGCCCGAGCTGCGCGTGGCGAGGATGACGCCTTCCCGGTCCGCCAGCAGCGCCACCCGCCCCGAGGGCAGCGGCGCGGCGGCGAGCACGTCCAGCATGTCCCGGACCTCGTGCCACACCGGCTCCAGCCGGGCCCGCCGCTCCACGAGCGCGAGTCCCCCGACGCTGGGTCCCTCGTCCGGCAGCCCCGTACTCGGGGCCCCGAGCGCCCGGGAGCGCTGCCAGCGGGAGAGGATGGGGGGCGGCTCCGGAACAGCGACCCCGTCCTCGTCGAGCGCCCCGACGAGGAACTGCTCCCACAGGTGCGCCGAGGCGCTGAGCGTGAGCGTTCCCATGGGGCTGATTATTCGGTCATGCCCCACACCGTCGGCAACCCATGACCTTCCCGAAGTCGCGCTCGCGAACCGACGCGGTGCGGCGTCCGGGAAGGCCTGGGTCCCCGCCACCCGACCTAGTTGTCGGTGGCGTCCTCGATCTTGTCGCCCGCCTCCTCGGCGGCGTCCTTGACCGCGTCGCCCGCGTCCTCGGCGGCGTCCTCGGTCTTCTCCGCGGCGCGCTCGGCATCGTTCTTCGCGCTCTCACGCGTGTTGCGGTGGCATCCCACGCCGAACGTCATGGCACCCAGCACCGCGACCAGAAGCAGCTTCTGCACCGTCGTCTCCTATCGTGACGACACCGGGGCGTCCGCCCCGGCGTCGAATGGTGCGCGGGAAGCTAGTCACGACCCGCCGGCTGCCAAGTGCTCACTGCCAACCCTTCGCGTCAGAAGGTGCAGTACCCATTCGTACCGCACGTCCCCTGGAGCCCCTCGCAGACGCAGTTCCAGTCCCCGGCGCAGCGCATGCCAGGGCACACCTGGGGCGTGGGCCCACCTCCGCCTCCACCGCCGCCCGGGTCCGGGTACGTGTACACGCAGTAGTTGTTCTCGCAGACCGCCGTGAGGGCCTCGGGGCAGTTCCACGCGCAAATCCAGTCGTCGCCGCAGCGGGCGCGCCCGCACGTGAGCAGCGAGGCCCCGGTCTCCTCGTCACAAGCCAGGGCCTGCTCCTCGGCAGGTTCGGCCCCCGCGACGAAGGCGAAGGACAACAACAGGGCGACGACCCACGGATACGACGCGCGACGAGAGGACATGCTCGGCTCCTTCGGTTGAACCTCGTTCGACGACGACAGCACGGGCTTCAGGGCGTGGCGCCCACCACCGGCTCGGCGCCGGCGAGCCACCGGGCGACGGCCTCCGCATCCAGGGACTCCATCTCATCGGGCCGCTGTGACTTCGAGCAGCGCACGCCCCCATCGCTCTTGAGCGCCAGCGGATCTCTCGCGAACACCATGAACCCGGTCTCACCGCCGGGCTCCACGCGCGACACCACGTAGTGGTTCTCCGAGGGCGCGCGCGTCTCCGGGTCCTGGAGCAGATACCTGGGAATGTCCGCGAGGGGCGTCCCCGCCTCCAGCCGCGCCACCGCCGCGTGGCACAGGCCCCGCGAGTTCCACGCGCTCTCCATCCTCCAGCGCGGCCAGTTGCTGCGCACCAGGGCCTCGCGTCCCGCCATCAACCAGCCCACGTGGTGGCCGATGCCCACCGACGCCATCGTCGCGCCGAAGAACAGCACCAGGAGCAGCAGGAGCGACACGCTCCAGCGCACGCGCCACGCCTGCGCGCGCTCCGGCTGGAGCTGACGCCACAGCCACCGCAGGAACAGGTGCGAGCCCACCGCGAGAATCCCCGCCACGAGCAGCGCCTCGCCGATGGCGCCCCACCGGAACGTCACCGACGGGCCCACGCTCTTGAGGAAGCCCAGCCACCCGAAGGCGAGCAGGAAGGGCACCTGCAGCACCCAGGACTGACCGATGAAGAGGAAGAACACCATCGTCAGGAGGAAGGTCCCCATCAGGACCTTCTTGAAGAGCTTCATGGCGAACCTCCCAGCACCAGCGCGCGGTGGATGTCACCGATGGGCATCCGTCGGATGTCTCCATCCGTGAAGAGCACCCAGCGCTCCTTGCCGAACAGGCCCGGCTCGTACGCCAGCGGCGCGGAGGGCGCGTCCGCCTTCTGTCCTCCCACGTAGATGAAGTGCAGCCCGGAGTCCCCCAGCACCTTCCAGCGCGCGGCCGGCAGCTCCGTGCCCAGGTCGTTCAGCGGGAAGGCGCCGCCATTCGCCTGGGCATGCGCCCACAGCGCCGTGCGCAGCTCCTCCAGTCGCTGGCGTCGAGCCTGTGACACCAGCTCCGTGTCGGCGGGGAGCTTCGCCTGCGTGAGCTGGTACGTGGCGCCCGTCTTCTCCCAGGCCCCCGGCGTCATCAGCTCGCGTCCGCCGGCAATCATCGACAGGACGAGCTGGAGGGCCAGCCCCACCAGGAACACCAGCGCGAGCGCCGCGCCGTAGCCGAGCCTCGGCAGCCTGGGCACGTCGCGCCTCAGCCGGTTCCACAGCGCCCACACGCCCGCGGACACCAGCAGGAAGACGGCGATGAAGAAGGAGATGGCCTCCAGCCGCTGCTCGGCGAGCTCCGTGAGCAGGAAGTTCGGCATGCCGGCCAGGGCCACCGACGGGCTCAGCGCGGACAGGAGGGCAAGGAGTCTCGGGCGCACGGCCGCCAGTCTGCCCCGCCTGCCCGGCCGGAATCCAACCAGGGGGCGGAGCCATTGCAGCGTCCGGCGCCCGGGGCATCACCCACGAGGCTCACCGCGTTGAACCCAAGGGCACACGCGAGACGGGGTGACATCCACCCACGGGAGGGGCTGGCGATGCGGACATGGAAACCATCCTGGCGCTGGCTGCGCGCGGGCGGCGCGGGCGCGCTGCTGGCCGTGGTCGGCTGCGCGACGGGGAGCGAGCAGTTCGGTCCGCAGGTGAAGGGCAGCTCCACCACGCTGAGCAGCAGCGTGTCCATCTACCGCGACCTGCTGTCCCCCTACGGCGACTGGTTCGAGCTCCCCGAGGTGGGCTGGGTCTGGAAGCCGTACGAAGAGCAGGTCGGCCGCGACTTCGTGCCCTACGCCAGCTTCGGACAGTGGCGCCTGAGCGACTGGGGCTGGACGTTCGACACCGACTTGGAGTGGGGCTGGGCGGCCTTCCACTACGGCCGCTGGTTCGTGACGCCCGCGCACGGCTGGGTGTGGTGGCCCGACGACGAGTGGGCGCCCTCCTGGGTGGACTGGCGCTGGGGGGACGGCCACATCGGCTGGCAGCCCCAACCCGTGCCCGGGCAGCAGGTCAGGCGCCCGTGGACCTTCGTGGCGTCGAGCGACTTCGTGAGCCCCGACGTCAGCCGCTTCCTGGTGCCGCCGGACCAGGAGGCCACGCTCGTGAGCAAGACACAGCCCGTGGGCGAGCGGGTGATGGGGCGCACGGGGCAGTGGAACGCGGGGCCCACCGGCGAGGAGGTCGCGCAGGTGCTCGGCGAGCCCG
Organism: Myxococcus sp. MH1; assembly: GCF_059738865.1. NCBI lineage: Bacteria > Pseudomonadati > Myxococcota > Myxococcia > Myxococcales > Myxococcaceae > Myxococcus > Myxococcus sp. MH1. Next base: position 7,601,232 of record NZ_AP026947.1, read on the forward strand.
TGCCGCGCACCGGGCCGCTCGCCCCGCCCACGGGACAACCTCCGCTCACCGGCTCCTCCGCGTCACGCTGACGCGAGGGGGCCGGACACGTGCTCGCGCGTCGCGACGGGCGCGATGGCCGGCCTCCACGCGTCGCGGTAGCGCACCATCCGCCCCAGCGCCGGGTCCCACAGGTTCAGCCGCAGGCAGCCGAGGATGTCGCGCGGGCTCAGCGTGGTGACGTGGGGCGCCTGCAGCTCGGGGATGGCGGCCATCGCCTCCGGCAGCCGGTAGAACGGGATGCGCGGGTTGAGGTGGTGCACGTGGTGGTAGCCGATGTTGCCGGTGAACCACGCCATCACCTTGCCGCAGCGCAGGTAGCTGGAGGCCTCCAGCGCCGCGTCCGCGTGCGTCCAGTCGGACTCCGGCAGCAGGTTCACCTGGTCGAAGTTGTGCTGCGAATAGAACAGGTACGTGCCCAGCGCGTACGCGAGCACCAGCGGCACCAGGAAGGCGAGCAGGTACACCGCCGGCCCGAAGAAGACGCACAGGGCCACCGACAGCGCGAGGTGGACGAAGAGCGCCAGCCCCGACGTCCAGTAGCGCTTCGGGTCCTTCACGAAGGGCACCAGGCACAGGCTGTAGAGGAACGCCGTGAAGTAGCCCAGGAGGATGGTCACCGGATGGCGCTCCACGCGGTAGCCCAGCCGCTGCCAGCCGGAGGCCTGACGCCACTGCTCGGTGGTCCACGTGACGAAGGTGCCCGCGGAGTCCGCGGCGATGCGCGCCGTGTTCGCGTGGTGGTGGTTGTGCGTGTCGTTCCAGATGCGCGCGGGCGTGAGCGTCAGGATGCCCTGCACGTGGAACAGCACCTTCGCCCACTTCGACGTCGGCAAGAGCGCGCCGTGCATCGCGTCGTGGAAGAGGATGAACGCGCGGATGAGGACGAGCGCCTCCAGCACCGCGCCCACCACCTTGAGGGGCCACCAGGGCGCGGCCACCGCCAGCGTCACCGCCGCCGCGAGCGCGGCATAGGTGGCCACCACGTTCCATCCCGAGCGCGCCACGTCCTGCGTGGCGAAGGGACGGGTCCTTGCGATGAGCTCCTTGCTCGAGAGCGGCGCGGCGCGGTCCATGGACGGAGGGCTCCTGACAGGGGTGTGGCCGGCGCGAACACGCCGGAGTCGATGAGCCTGCTTGTCTCATCGCCATGTCACGCGTGAGTCAGCCCGCGACGCATGCGCTCGCCGGACGGCCATGACGCAGTGCCTCTTTCATTCCCGCCGGGGTGTGGACTCGCGCACGGTGTCAGCGCCCCCGCACGCCCGAGGGGCGGCCACCCGCCAGGCCTGGGGCCGGAGCGGGGCCTGGCTTCCTGGTGGGTTCGGGTAGAATCAGCAACCGCTGCCTGTTAGGTCCAGACGTACGCCAAGGAGCAGCCGTGTTCCGATTCGAGTCCGACCGGGACCTCATCGAGTCCTTCCGCCCCAGAGACCTCCGCGTCATGGAGATGCCGCCGGGCCTCTCCTTCCCCCTGTTCGTCCGTGACTACCTGGCCTGGACCGAGACGTCCGGCCTGCGCGTGTACCTCATCTTCTCCGCGCCCGGCAGCCGGCAGCCCATCGGCATCATCTTCCGACGCGACTCGATGGGCGGGGAGAACGTCACCCGCATGTGCGAGTGGTGCCACCACTCCGGCGCGTCGAGCGAGGTGACCCTGCTCACCACCGACGTGAACAACAAGCGCCGCGTGGGCATCAGCCTGTGCGCGGACCTCCAGTGCAAGGAGCGCCTGGAGGACGCGGCCGACCGCGCCGGCCGGCACGCGCTCGAGGCGCTGGAGCAGCTGCGCGCCCGGATGTTCCGCTTCGCGAACGAGGCGCTCGGCATCGAGCTCGAGCCCGCCGCCTGACGTCCCCCGCTACCCCGCGGAGGCGCTCGCGCGCTGGACCTGGGGCACGCCCGGCAACATGGGCGCCGGGTTGAGGGCCTGGACCAGCAGCGCCCGCAGCGCCTCGCCCAAATCGTCCACCACGCTCAGCGCGCCGGCCGGAGAGCCCTGGAGGCTCTGGGGCACGTCCAGCCCCACGACGACGACGGGCATGCGCGCCTCCCACGCCAGGTAGTGCGCCAGGCCCACCGCGGGCTCGGACACGTCCAGGAGCAGCGCGCCCACGGCGCCCGCGCTGAAGGGCCGCCACAGGGGCCGCGCGGCCTCGGCGGGAGGCAGCACGCAGAAGTCCAGCCGCAGCACCTCGCTGAGCACCAGCCGCCCCAGCGTGCCGAAGCCGCTCTTCACCGCGGTGGGCTCCGCGGACAGGGCCTCCAGCCCCGGCACGCGCGCCATGATTCGCCGCGCCGCCGCCGCGCCGCTGCCGCACACGAAGATCTTGGCGGTGGCCACCTTCGCCGGCGCCTTGGTGCGCAGGATGCGGCCGCGCAGCGCGTGCACCTCGGCGGCGCCCAAGAGCTCGCCCGCGTTCGCGTCCGTGCCCGCCGCGTCCGCCAGCTTCGCCACGCCCCGCTGCATCAGCGTGGACAGCACGCCCAGCACTTCCAGGTCCGTGGCGGGCGCCAGGTCCAGCACCTCGCCCAGGGCCCGGGGCTGGCGCAGCAGGTCCACCACCTGCGCCGTCACCGGGTGCTGGTCCTGCTGCAGCGCCAGGTCCGGCGCGAGCATCAGCCGCGTGTGACGCGGAGGCAGGCCCGGCAAGAGCCGGTTCACCTCGTCCGACTGGCGCATGCCCTCCAGCAGCGCGTCGTCCATGGCGCGGTTGATGCGCGCCTTCGCGGCGTTCGCGCCCGGCGAGAAGGTGAAGGTGCCGTCGCCCCAGGCCAGCAGGCGGAACAGGGCCTTCTCCCCTTCCACGCGGCCCAGCTTCGAGTTGACGGGGCGGCCCTCCACCACGTGGATCTCCCCGCGCTCGTTGCCGCGCTCCAGCGACAGCTTGCCGCTGCGCCGGTTCATGCCGAGCAGCTGCATCAGGTCGGGGATGCTCAGCTGGCTGAGCGAGCCTTCGATCTCCTGCTGCTCGACCTTGAGGTCCTTGGCCGCCTCGTTGCGCCGGAAGATGTGCTCGATGCGGCTGAGCACCTCGTCCAGGTTGAAGGGCTTGCGCAGGTAGCCGTCGCGCAGGCCCCGGTAGCGGTCGCCGTCGAAGCTGGACGTGGTGAGGACGACGGGGATGTCCTCGGTGCGCGGGTTGGTGCGCAGGATCTGGATGAAGGTGCGCGCCTCCAGCAGCCGACAGTGCTCGTCGAACAGCGTGAGGTCCGGGTGGCGCAGCACCGCCACCTCCAGCGCCCGCGAGCCATCCGGCGCGTAGTGCACCTGATATCCCTTGGTGCGCAGCGCGCGGGACAGCGCGCGCACGGACTCGAGGTCGGGGTCGGCGATGAGGATCTTGCGCACCTGGGCCACGACGACGCTCCGCTTCGTATCAGTAGGGCTGCAGGTCGTACTCGGCCTGCAGCTTGGAGATGAGCCCGTCCACCACCGCGGTGTCCGAGGTGTGGAAGCCCCACGTCGCCCCGCGTCCCCGCCGCTGGATGAGCGCGTACGCCGCGCTCTCCGACAGCCAGAGGATGAACTCGTGCCGCGCCACCCGCTCGTCGCCCTCCAGGAACACGGGCGTCAGCGCCGGGTGCGACTCCAGGTCCATGCGCCGGCCCAACAGGTAGATGCGCGAGGACAAGTCCGGCGGCGCCGACTCCAGGCCCGCCGCGATGGGCAGGTCCGAGCGGATCTCCGGCCCGCCCACGTACAGCAGGCCGCGCGAGCCCGGATCTCTCATCAGCTCGCGGGCGATCTCCGCCTGCAGCTCGTCGAAGAGCACGTCCGCCACCTTGCCCCGGCGGCTGGGCTCGGCGCGCTCGTCCACCGGCAGCTTGGGGCTGTTGGGCGTGCCCAGCAGCAGGTCCACCTCGTCCCAGAACGGCAGCCCGTCCAGCATCAGCCGCCGCTGCAGCGACGCGCGGCGCTCGTCCATCCGGCGCCGGCAGCGGTGCACCAGCTCGTCGAAGTCCTCGCCGTCCTTGGGGAAGGTGCTCGCGCCGCCCACCAGCGCCAGGGGCAGCCGCTGCTCCACGTCCTGGACCTCGGGCTCCTCGCGCACCGCCGCCACCGCGCGGCGCACAAACATCATGGCCCCGAAGAAGTCCGTCTCCGGCAAGAGCAGGTAGAACTCCTGGTCGCTCGCCTTCGCGATGACGTCCGAGTCGCGGATGATCTTGCTGAGCGCCTTGATGATGCCGCGCACCGCTTTCTTCGCGTCCGCCGCCCCCTGCCGCACCCGCACCAGCGGCAGGTTGTCGATGGAGAACGTCAGCAGCGAGAAGGTGCGGCCGTAGCGCCGGGCCTTGTAGATCTCCTTGGACGCGTAGTCGGTGAAGTAGCTGAGGTTGTAGGCCGCCGTCTCGCGGTCCCTCAGGCCCAGCCGCTGCAGCGCCATCATCCGGCGGCCGTTCTTCACGCCCACCGCGGCGAAGTCCGCCAGCACGCGCGCGTCGCGGGAGTGCTCCTGACGGAAGTCCCCGGCCAGCGGGTCGGACAGCTGCGCCAGGCCCACGATTTCCCCCGTGGCCATCAGCGGCACGTACAACACCGCCGAGCGCTCATCCCGCGCGAACCAGGGCTGCGCGTCCTTGAGCCGGATGGCCAGCGGCCCCTCGGGGCTCATGCGCTCGGCGAGGAACTGCTTGTCGAGCAGGCCCCGGTACGCGCGCAGCACCAGGTCACCCCGGTCATCCAGCACCCACAGCGCGGCGCTCTGCGCGTCGCACACCGCCGACAGCTCCGAGATGATGCGCTCCTGCAGCCACTCCAGATCCGACTGGGAGATGAGCTCCAGGCAGCGCTGGTGCAGGTTGTGGAAGCGCGCGAACTCCATGTTCTCGTCGCGCAGCTGGGCCCGCTCCTTGCGCAGGGCGGCGCGCTCCAGGGCGCGGTCCACCGCGAGCACCAGGTCCGCCTCGTCCACGGGCTTGGCCAGACAGTCCGCCGCGCCCGAGCGCAGCGCCATCTCCGAGCCCTTGATGTCGGTGCGCTGGCTGACCAGGATGACCTCCTGGTCCGGGTCCCTCTCGCGCAGGCGTGCGGTGAGCGCGAAGCCGTCCACGCCCGGCATCACCACGTCGGTGATGACCAGGTCGAAGGGCGTGCGGGCCGCTTCCTCGAGCGCGGCCGTGCCGTTCTCCACGGAGACGACGCGGTGCCCATGACGGGCCAGCATGTCGCTGGCGAGCTGGCGGAAGAACAGGTCGTCGTCGACGACGAGAATGGGACCGGCCACGCGCTGTCTGACCCGGGTGCGAAGGGGGAGGTCGGAGGTTACCGGCCCCCAGCAAGCCCGACAACGCCCTCGAAGACGAAGGCGACCGGTCCCCGGAGGCGGATGTCGGACAGGTCGGCGGGCACGCGGATGCCCAGGTCGCCTCCTGGCAGGGTGACTCGCAGCCAGGTCTCGGGGGGCAGGCGTCCGGCCAGCACCGCCGCCACCGCGGACGCGCACGCCCCGGTGCCACACGCCTGGGTGAGGCCACAGCCCCGCTCCCACACCACGACGGTGAGGCCATCCGGCTCCACCCGGACGAACTCCACGTTGGTGCGGTCCTGGAAGGAGGGATGCCGCTCCAGCTCGGGCCCCAGCCTCGGCGCGTCCTCCAGCGGTCTGTCGAGCAGGACCAGGTGCGGGTTGCCCATGCTCACCGCGGACGCGCGCAGCTCGGGGTGTCCGGGCAGGGGCGTGTCCAGGAACGGACGCCCCGTGGCGCCCGACGGGAGGTTCGGGGCGACGAGCCGTGCCGGCCCCATGGAAATGTCCACTGAGACCACCCCGCCGTCTCCGTAGCCGGGCATGCAGGTGAGCACTCCGGCGCCCGTCTCCACGTCGATGCGCGCGGGCGTCTCCGGGGAGTGGTCGACCAGGTACTTCACCGCGCAGCGCAGGCCGTTGCCGCACATCTCCGCGATGCTGCCGTCAGCGTTGTGGACGACCATGCGAGCCAGGCCGTGCTCGGAGGGCAGGAGCGAGAGCACACCGTCCGCGCCGATGCCCAGGCGGCGGTCGCACATCCAGCGTGACGTGTCGGCGTCGATGTCCACCCCGGACCGGCGACGGTCCAGGACGACGAAGTCATTGCCCAGACCCTGGTACTTGAAGATGCGCTCGCGTGCGTCCACGAGCGCAATCCTAGTCGCGGAACGTCACTCGCGCTCGTCCGCCTTTTTCGGCGGCGAGGGGTCGGGCATGTCGAGCGCGGGCACGGCGGTGCGTGGCGGCTTGACCTGGGGGATGGTGGGCGTGCGGACGGGGATGCCGCCCGGGGGCGTGTGCACCACGCCCGTACGCCGGGACAGCTCGCTCTTGACGGCCTTGAGCTCGGCGTTGGCGCGCTCGTAGATGTCCTGGACGGGGTTGGCGCCGGTCCGCGCCGTCTGGCGGCGCAGGGTGGCCAGCTCCGTCTCCTGGGCCTCGAGCTGGGTCTGGAGCGAGTCCACCAGGGACTGGAGGTGCTCCATCTCCGCGGCCATCTCCAGGACGGCCTCGGGCTGGGAGGAGGCCTTGAGCGCCTCGGTGGCGGCGAGCAGCTCGTTGCGCTCGGCCTCGATGGAGGACAGGCGCGCCTGCTGGTCCTTCACGAGCGACTCCAGGCGCTCACGCTCGTAGCGGTCCTTGAGGAGCTCCTGCTTCTCGGCGGTGAGGGCCTGGGCCTGGTCCTGGAGGCGCGTCAGCTCCGTGCGCAGGGTGGCGAGACGGTCGGACGTGGAGCCGTCCTTCTGCTGGAGCTGGCGGCGGGCCTCGTCGAGGGACTCGGAGAGGCGGGTGCGCTCGGCGCGCTCGGTGTCGAGCATGCGGACGGCGTCGGTGGACGCGGTCTCCATGGCGGTGATGCGGCCTTCCAGGCGGACGCGCGCGGCGCGGGCCACGGTCAGGTCGGACTGGAGGCGCTCGCGCTCGGCCTCGGCGCGGGCTGCGCGCTCCTGGAGGGACTGGAGGGAGGCGGCGCTCTGGGTGGCGGCGGACTCCAGCTCGGAGAGACGTGCTTCGAGCTCGGCGCGGCGGGACTCGAAGCCGGTGGTGGCCTCGGTCAGGCGGGCCTCGAGGGCGGCCTTCTCCGCGAGCCGGGCATCGCGCTCCTCGCGCAGGCTGACGGTGCTGGACTCCAGGTCGGCGAGTCGCGACTCCAGTTCGACGCGGCTCGCGCGCTCGGTGTCGAGCTGCGACGTGCTGTCACGGAGGCGGGACTCCAGCTCGGCGCTCCCCAGCCGCGCGGCCTCGAGCAGCGCCGCGGACTGCGTGAGGCGGGAGGTCAGCTCGGCCAGCTCCACGCGATGGGCCTCGAGCTGCTCGGAGGTCTGCGTGATGCGGACATCCAGCGCGGTGCGCTCCGCGCGCTCGGTGTCGAGCTGGGACGCGACCTCCAAGAGTCGGGCCTCCAGGGTGTTCCGCTCCGTCCGCTCGGTATCGAGCCGCGAAGTGGTCTCGGTGAGCCGCGCATCCAGCGCGGTGCGCTCGGCTCGCTCGGCGTCGAGCCGCGTCGTGGTCTCGGAGAGCCGGGCATCCAGCGCGCTCCGCTCGGCTCGCTCGGCGTCGAGCCGCGTCGTGGTCTCGGAGAGCCGGGCATCCAGCGCGGTGCGCTCCGCGCGCTCGGTGTCGAGCTGCGCGGTGGTGTCCGCGAGTCGCGCGTCCAGGGTGCCCCGCGCCGTCTGGTGCGTCTCCAGGTGCGCGGTGAGGTCGGCGAGCCGGGCATCCCAGTCCGCGCGCGCCTGCTCCAGCGCCTCGGTGGTCTCGCGCAGGCGGGTCTCCAGCGTCGCGGCGCGCTCCTGCTCCGTCCGAGCCGTCTCGGTGACTCGCGCCAGCTCGGCGCGGGTCGCCTCCAGCGAGGCGCGCTCGCTCTCGAGCGTGCTCTCCATCGCGGTGGCCTTGCCCGCGAAGCGCCGTGCCGTCTCGAGCTGCACCATGAGCAGCTCGGCGTTCTCGCGCTGGGCCACCAGTCGCTCGCGCGCGTCCACCAACTCCGCGTCGAGACGCGCGAGCTGCGCCCCACGCTCGTGCAGCGCGGCCATGGCGCGCTGGAGCTCCACCCCCAGGCGCATCACCTCCTGACGCGCGGCCATCAGCTGGGTCAGCTCACCGCGAAGGTCCAGCACCTCCTGACGGGTGGCCTCCAGGGTGTTCTCGGTCTTCTCCAGCTCCGCCTCGCGCAATGTGGCGACCTCGGCGAGCTTCGAGGCCTGGGCCTCGCCTTCGCGCACCTGCTCCCGCAGACGCTCCATCTGGGTCTGCAGCTCTTGCAGCGTCCAATCCCGCTCGGAGAGCTGGGCATCCACGGCGCGCTTCGCGGCCTCGGACTCGCCCAGGGACGTCTCGAGCGAGGACAGCCGGGCCTCCAGGGCCTCGCGCTGCGCCAGGGTCGAGGCTTCGACCTGGGCGCGATCCGTCTCCAGTCGCTCCACCGACTCGCGCAGCGACTGCTCACGGCTCGTGAGCTCCGCCAGCTCCGCGCGGACTTGCGCCAGGGCCTCACGCTCACGAGTCAGCTCCGCGCGAGTCGCCTGTCCACCTTCCTGCTCGGTCGCGAGGGCCGCACGGACCTGGGCCAGCGAGGCTTCCACCTCGGCGCGAGCCGTCTCCTCGGCGGACAGCGAGTCCCGGGTGCGAGCCAACGTCGCATCCACTTCGGCGCGAGCGCGCTGCTCGGCCTCGAGTCGTTCGTGGACGCGCGCGAGCCCGGCCTCACCGTCACTGCGCTCCTGACGTTCGGTCTCCAGCTCCGCGCGGGCGGCGGCCAGCGCCTCTCGCTCCGAGGACAGCTCGGAGACCAGCGCCTCGCGAGCCTCTCGCTCCGCCGTGAGCAACCGGCGAGCCTCCGCCAATGAGGCCTGGGACTGGAGTTCACTTTGTTCCAACGCCTCGCGAGCCTGCACCAGCGACGCGGACTCCCGGGTGCGCTGCTCGACTTCCGACTCGAGTTGGAGCCGCGCCGCGGACAGCGCCTCGTCCGCGCGGGCCTTCAGCGCCTCGATTTCGGCGATGCGGGCCAGCGCCGCCTCGAGCTCCGCCTCGGCACGAGCCTTCTCGTCGGACTCCTTTCGAGCACGAGCCTCGACTTCGGCGAGCGTGGCTTCGACGCGGGCTCTGTCTTCTGCCTCCTTCTGAGCACGAGCTTCCGCCTCGGCGAGCGCAGCCCCGGCCTGCGCCCGCTCTTCGGCCGCCCGCTGAGCGCGGGCCTCGACCTCGGAGAGCGACGCCTCGACGCGAGCCCGGTCCTCAGCCGACTTCAGAGCACGGGCCTCGACCTCAGAGAGCGCCGCCTCGACACGGGCCCGCGCCTCGACCTCATTCAGCGCGCGGGCCTCGACCTCGGAGAGCGCAGCCTCGACACGGGCCCGCTCCTCGGCCTCCCTCAGAGCCCGAGCCTCGACCTCGGAGAGCGCAACCTCGACACGGGCCCGCGCCTCGGACTCCTTCAGAGCCCGAGCCTCGACCTCGGAAAGCGCAACCTCGACACGAGCCCGCTCCTCGGCCTCCTTCAGAGCCCGAGCTTCCGCCTCGGCGAGCGCCACCTCGATACGAGCCCGGTCCTCGGCCTCGCGTCGAACCCGCGCGGCCACGTCGGCGAGCGACTCCTCGACCCGGGCCTTGTCCTCGCCACCCTTCCGAGCGCGCTCCTCCGCCTCCGCGAGCGACGCCTCGATGCGAGCCTTCGCATCCGCCTCCCGCTGGACGCGCGCCATCGTCTCGGCGAGCTCCGCCTCGACCTCGGAAGCACGAGCCTCCGACTCGACGAGCGAAGCCTCGACACGGGCCCGGTCCTCCGCCTCCTTCTGAGCGCGGTCCCGAGCCTCGGCGAGCAACTCCGCGACCCGGGCCTTGTCCTCGCCCTCCAGGCGCAGACGCGTCTCCGCCGCCTCGACCCGAGACCGCTCCTCCAGGAGACTCGCCTCGACCCGCGCCTTCGCGTCGCTCTCGCGCGACAGCTCGACGCGAAGCTCCGCGAGCATCGCCTCGACCTGCCCGCGCCGCTCGGACTCCTCCTGGAGTCGAGCCTGGGCCTCCGCCAGCGTGCCCTCGACGTGGGTGCGCTGCTGGCCCTCGCCCTGGAGTCGCCCCTGGGCCTCCGCCAGGGACTCCTCGGCCCGGGTCCTCCGCTGGAGCTCCTCCTGGAGCTGGACCTGCACATCCCCGAGCGCCGCCTCCCACCGCGCGCGCCGCTCCGCCTCCGCGTCCAACGCCTCGCGGCTCTGCGCGAGCGCCTGTCGCGCCTCGCTCAGCCCCGCCTCGGCCTCCGCGAGCGCCGCTTCCGAAGACTCCCGGCGCGCCTTCTCCGTCTCCAGCTCCGCGCGCAGCACCTCCAACGCGGAGCCCGACTTCAACCGTCCCTCCCGCTCGGCCTCGAGCATCGCCTGGACCTCCGCCAGCGAAGCCTCCAGCGTCGCCCGCCGCTCCACCTCCGCGTCCAGCGCCTCACGGGTCCGCGCCAGCGTGGCCTCGGCCTCCACGAGCCGCTGCGTCGCGCTCTCCAGCTTGCCGCGAGACACCCGCAGCGCGTCCTCGACCGCGGCGCGAGCCTCGCGCTCCTGGTCCAGCTCGCCGCCCACCCGCGCGGCCAGCGCCGCCGTGGAGTCCCGCTCCTCCCGCGCCGTCTCCAGGTCCGCCTGCGCGGCCTGCAGCGTCGCCTCCAGCTCCTCCGCCCGCGCCGACTCCTCACGACGGGAACGACTGAGCGAGGAGACCTCCGCCTCCAGCTCCACCACTCGCCGCACCAGCGCCTGACGCTCGTCCTCCAGCTCCCGCTTGCGAGCCTCGGTCTCCGCGCGGATGGCGGCCTCGGTGCGAGCCTCCTCCCCCAGCACCTCCACCCTGCCCCGCTCGACCTGGAGCTCCCCCTCCAGCGCCGACAGCCGCGCCTGGAGCTGGGCACGCTCCGCCTCCAACGTCCCGGCAAGCCCCGCCTCGACCCGGGCGCGCTCCTCCTCCAATCCGGAGATGCGCACGCGGGCCTCGTGAAGCGACTCCTCCAGCTTCTGGGACGTCGCCCGGGCCAGGGCCTCGCGCTCGGTGAGCTCCGCCAGCTCGCGCGTCAGCCGAGCCTCGCGCGCCTGCGCGGCGACGAGCTCCGTCTCCTGCCCGCGCCCCTCGGCCTGGAGCGCCTCCAGCCGGGCCTCCGCGTCCCGCCGCGAGCCCTCGGCCGACGCCGCCCGCAGCGACGCCTCCGTCAGCTCCCGCGTCGCGCGCGCCAGCTCCGCTTCCTTCAAGGACAGGGCCGCCGCCGCCTCGCGCGCGGCCTCCTCGGCCCGAGCCGTCCCAATCTTCAGGTGCTCCACCGCCGCCAGGGCCGCCGAGTACTGCTCGGCGATGCGCAGCTCCCGCTCCCGCGCGGCCTCCGCGGCGCGACGCCGGTCCTCCACCTGCTCCCCGGCGCGCTCCGCCACCAACCGGTCCTTCTCCCGGTCGATGCGCAGCGTGGTCAGCTCATCCTGCAGCTCACGCACCTGCGTGTACGCCGCCGTCAGCCGCTCCCGAGCCTCCTCCAGGGACGCGGCCTGCTCCTCACGGCGCGCGCGCTCCAGCCGGAGCGTCTCCTGCCCCGCGAGCAGCTGGACACCGGCCTCCGCCTGCGCCCGCTGCGCCGCCTCCACCTCCAACCGCTGCGCCGTCAGCCGACGGTCCGCGTCCCCCAGCCGCTCGTGCGCGACCTGGAGCTCCAGCTCCCGCCGACGCAGCTTCCCGGCCAGGTCATCGCGCTCGCGCTGCGACTCCGGTGTGCCCCGCGCCTGCTCCAGCTGCGCGGTGAGCCGGGCCACCTCCTCGCGCGCCTCCTCCAACACCGGCTTGAGCGAGGCGACCTCCTCCTCGCGCGCCGTCAGCTCGGTGCGAAGCCGCGTCAGCGACTCCTTCAACCGCCCGCTGCGCTCCTCCCAGGACTTCGCGCGGGCGACCACCTCATCCAGCTTGCCCCGCGTGAAGGCCAAAGGCTCCGGCGGCAGCTGCACCCACGTGGGGTCCACCACCCGCGCCGGCTCCAGCCCCGCCACCACCACGAAGTACGCCGCCTCGCTGGTCTGCACCAGCGAGCCATCCACCTGCAGCCCATCCCCCTTCTCGAACGCCAGCTGGTACCCCAGCACCGGCGACTGCGTGGCCACCTCCACCTGGGGGAAGTGCACGTTGAGCGCATCCAGGAGCAGCCCGTACGTCGGCGGCGGCGGGCCCTCCTCGGCCTCCAGCAGCTGCGGCAGCGCCAGGCCCGCGATGTTGCGCAGGCCGCCCACCAGGAAGCCCTGCTTCGCCACCAGCCGCGCCAGCTCCGCGAGCAGCTCCGGGGCCCGGACGTACGGGGCCAGGTCCGCCACCATCACCACGTCGAAGCTGCCCGGCTCGAAGTCGTCGTAGATGTTGGCGCGGTAGCGCAGCGTGGGCCCACCGTGCGCCTTCTGCGCCGCCGACGCCGCCTTCACGTCCGCGTCGCACGCCACCACCGCGCGCGCGCCACGCTCCAGCAGGAAACGCGCGCTCTCGCCTCCGGTGGAGGCCACCGCGTCGACCTCCAGCACCCGGCGGCGCGCGAAGAGGCTCTCGGCGAAGATGTAGCGGGGCAGCAGTTCACTGGGCCCCATGCGACGGAATGTGTGATGCATGGGTGTGTTCGGGGGTAGGAGTATAGCCGTGGGCCTCCGCGCCCCAAGGAAAGCGCCAGGCCATACGGTGGCCCCGGCGCCCGGACGTCAGGAGAGCAGGCGACATGAACGGAGCGGCACAGCAGGGCTTTGGCTATCGCGCACGGCGGACCTTCACGCGGTTGCTCGTGTTTTTCCTGATTATTGGACTCGGAGGCGTGGTCGTCTTCCTCCTGTCCCAGCTCAACGCGCGCACCTTCACCCTGGCCCCCGTGGACGGGCAGCTCGTCGTGATGAAGGGCCGCATGGCCCCCATGGGCGCCGTCCCCTACCGCCCCGGCGACCCCCGGCTCGCGGACGCCTACGCCCCCATCCCCCTGGAAGGACAGGACGTGATGGCGCTGACGATGAACAAGTACACCGAGCGCGACGAGCTGGACCGGGCCCTCTTCCCCCTCCTGGAGTCCCTGGCCCGCCCGCGCATCAACTCCGAGGAGCCCGCCAAGGTGGAGCAGGGCCTGTACTACCTGCGCCGGGCCGAGAAGCTCTCCGGCGTCACCGAGGAGCAGCGCCTCACCCTCCAGAAGCTCATGACCGAGGTGGCCTTCTTCCAGGCCCGCCAGAAGCTCGAGGACGCGCGCAAGCTGGTCAGCGACGCCCTGGTCCAGCTCAAGCTCGCCGCCGAGAGCCAGACGCGCCACGCGCGCAGCGCCCACCAGATGCTCACCGTCGTCACCCCGCCCGCCCGGGAGCTCGAGGAGGCCCTCCGCCGCGCTGTCCACACCCTCAGCGGGCCCCAGGAGGTCCCCCAGGCGGCGCCTCCCGCCCAGCCCGTCCAGTCACCCCCACCCGCACCCACACCGACCTCGCCGGAGGGGGCTCCCGAGGGGGCCTCGCCCACGCCGCCGGTCGATTCGGGCGTGGACTCGGGGACGACTCCCTGAGAGGGGCGCGCAACATCCGTCCTCCCAGGTCCGATTCGGGGCGCTTCGTACGGAGCGTCTCCGGACCTGGGACTCAGTGTTGTGAGGAGAACGTGACGGAGACCGTTGGAGATCGATCATAGATTGCAAGGGACGGACCTACCCAAGCACTAGATCTCGCGTTGACACCAACGGGTGCCCCCCATACCTTGTGCCCGGTCGACGACGCCCCACCATTCCGGTGGCGTCCCAAAGGGCTCAGGGAGGGGTTGTGGTTTCTTTACACACAGTAATCTACCCCGTATGTCGCCTGTGCCCTCCGGTCGCCTTGAGACCGTAGGTCCGCTGCGGTAGAGCGGGCCTTGTTCCCTACACATCCGTGCAGTTGTTTTCGTGGCCCGGGAAACCCCTCCCAGGGCAAGCTCCCCGCTTGTCCCTGTGGCCACGCCATCGCCATTTTGGAGTGAGCCGCTCGTGAACTTCGAGACGCCCGTGAAGCCCGCCTCCGCGCCCATGCCTGTCCCTCCCGCCACCCCCGGCCAATCCGGACCGAGCGCGAGTGCGGCACCCGTCGCGGCCCCCGAGCCCACGCAGAGCGAGTTCGCCCCCACCACCATGCGCGTGCGCAAGCGCAACGGCACCGCCGAGCCGGTGGACCTGAACAAGATTGTCCGCGCGGTGGGCAAGAGCTGCGTGGGGCTGTCGCGCGTGGACGTGATGCGCGTGGCCACGAAGACCATCTCCGGCCTCTACGACGGCGCCACCACGCGCGAGCTGGACAGCCTGTCCATCCAGACCGCCGCCGCGCTCATCGTCGAGGAGCCCGAGTACGCGCGCCTGTCCGCGCGGCTGCTCGCCACCTTCATCCAGAAGGAGGTCAGCAACCAGGACATCCACTCCTTCAGCCAGTCGGTGGCGGCGGGCCACAAGCACGGCCTCATCGCGGACCGCCTGCTGCAGTTCGTCCAGGCCAACGCGCGCAAGCTCAACGCGGCCATCGACCCGTCGCGCAATGACCTGTTCGAGTACTTCGGCCTGCGCACCGTCTACGACCGGTATCTCTTGAAGAACCCGCAGACGCGCGAGGTGCTGGAGACGCCGCAGGAGTTCTTCCTGCGCGTGGCGTGCGCGCTCAGCGGCGACAACGCGCGCGAGGCCATCGAGCTGTACCGGCTGTTCAGCTCGCTGGAGTACCTGCCCAGCTCCCCCACCCTGTTCAACTCCGGCACGCGCCACGAGCAGCTCTCCAGCTGCTTCCTGTTGGACTCGCCGGCGGACGACCTGGACGCCATCTACCGGAAGTACTCGGACATCGCGATGCTGTCCAAGTTCTCCGGCGGCATCGGCGTGGGCTACCACCGCGTGCGCGCGCGCGGCTCGCTCATCCGCTCCACCAACGGCCACTCCAACGGCATCGTCCCCTGGCTCAAGACGCTGGACGCGTCCGTGGCCGCGGTGAACCAGGGCGGCAAGCGCAAGGGCGCGTGCTGCGTGTACCTGGAGACGTGGCACGCGGACATCGAGGACTTCCTCGAGCTGCGCGACAACACCGGCGACGACGCCCGCCGCACCCACAACCTGAACCTGTCCAACTGGGTGCCGGACCTGTTCATGAAGCGGGTGGAGACGGAGGGTGAGTGGAGCCTCTTCGACCCGAAGGTGGTCCCGCACCTGACGGACCTGTACGGCGCGGAGTTCGAGAAGGCCTACGTGGAGGCGGAAGGCGCGGGCCTGGCGATGCGCAAGGTGAAGGCGCGGGACCTGTACGCGCGGATGATGAAGACGCTCGCCCAGACGGGCAACGGCTGGATGACCTTCAAGGACATCTGCAACCGCAAGAGCAACCAGACGGGCCGTCCGGAGAACGTCATCCACCTGTCCAACCTGTGCACCGAAATCCTGGAGGTGACGAGCCAGGGTGAGACGGCGGTGTGCAACCTGGGCTCGCTGAACCTGGGCCGCATGGTGGTGGACGGGAAGTTCGACTTCGAGCGGCTGCGCGCCAACGCCCAGCTCGCGCTCAAGCAGTTGGACCGGGTCATCGACCTGAACTACTACCCCATCCCCACGGCGGCGGACTCCAACCGCCGCTGGCGCCCGGTGGGCCTGGGGCTGATGGGCCTGCAGGACGTCTTCTTCCAGCTGAAGCTGCCGTTCGACGCCCCCGAGGCGCGGGCCCTGTCGAGGAAGATCTCCGAGGAGATCTACTTCGCGGCGCTGACCACCTCGTGCGAGCTGGCCGAGCAGTTCGGCGCGCACCCGTCCTTCCCGGAGACGCGGGCGGCGAAGGGCGAGCTGCAGTTCGACAGCTGGGGCGTGACGCCGGAGGACCCGGCGCGCTGGGACGCGCTGCGCGCTCGCATCCAGCAGCACGGCCTGCGCAACTCGCTGATGATTGCCATTGCGCCCACGGCGACGATTGCGTCCATCGCGGGCTGCTACGAGTGCATCGAGCCGCAGGTGTCCAACCTGTTCAAGCGCGAGACGCTGTCGGGTGACTTCCTGCAGGTGAACCGCTACCTGGTGCGCGACCTCCAGGCGCTGGGGCTGTGGAACGAGTCGGTGCGCAACCGCATCAAGCTGGCCGAGGGCAGCGTGCAGGACCTGACGGAGCTGCCGGAGAACCTGCGCGCGGTGTACCGCACGGCGTGGGAGCTGCCCATGCGCTCGCTCATCGACATGGCGGCCGACCGCGGCGCCTTCATCGACCAGAGCCAGTCGCTCAACCTCTTCGTGGAGACGCCGAACATCGGCAAGCTCTCCTCGATGTACTTCTACGCGTGGCAGAAGGGGCTGAAGACGACGTACTACCTGCGCTCGCGTCCGGCCACGCGCATCGCCAAGGCGACCATCGCCGGCAACGGCGCCACCGCGACGGCGCCCGTCACGCCCGCCCCCGAGGCCAAGGCCGCCAAGGTGACGGACGCGGAGGCCGTGGCGTGCTCGTTGGAGAACCCCGAGGCCTGCGAGGCGTGCCAGTAAAGAAGTCCTGATTCACAGACTTTTCGTCCTGGCGAGCACGCGTTCTCACGCGTGCTCGTTTTGTTTTGTGCGGGTGTGTCACGCACGGTGCGGAACCCGCATGAAGGCGCACGTAAGCAAGAGTTGTCAGGCGTGCGACCGCCGCGGGAATCGGTGGTCGCGGAGGATCCACGCAGCAGCCTGCATGGTATGGATCGCGCCCATGCTGCTCGAACCCGGCCTGAACCTGACGCTGCGTCCCATGGCGTATCCGGTTTTCTTCGAGATGTACCGGAATGCCATCAAGAACACCTGGACCGTGGAGGAGGTGGATTTCTCCACGGACCTGGTGGACCTCCGCTCGAAGATGACGGACGCGGAGCGACACCTCATCCACCGGCTGGTGGCCTTCTTCGCGACGGGCGACAGCATCGTCGGCAACAACCTGGTGCTGAACCTGTACAAGCACCTCAACGCGCCCGAGGCGCGGATGTACCTGTCGCGTCAGCTCTACGAGGAGGCGCTGCACGTCCAGTTCTACCTGACGCTCTTGGACACGTACGTGCCGGACCCGGGTGAGCGCGCCAAGGCGTTCGCGGCCATCGACAACATCCCCTCCATCCAGCGCAAGGCGCAGTTCTGCATGAAGTGGATGGACAGCATCCACGACGTGGACGCGCTGAAGACGAAGGAGGACCGGCGGCGGTTCCTCTTGAACCTCATCTGCTTCGCGGGCTGCATCGAGGGGCTCTTCTTCTTCGCGGCCTTCGCGTACGTGTACTTCCTGCGCAGCAAGGGCCTGCTCAACGGGCTCGCGGCGGGGACGAACTGGGTGTTCCGCGACGAGAGCGCGCACATGGCGTTCGCCTTCGAGTGCATCCAGGTGGCCCGCAAGGAGGAGCCGGACCTCTTCGACGCGAAGATGGAGCGCGACGTGGAGGCGATGATTCGCGAGGCGGTGGAGTGCGAGACGCAGTTCGCGCAGGACCTCCTGAGCGGCGGCGTCGCGGGCCTGTCCGTGCAGGAGATGCGGGGCTACCTGGAGTACACGGCGGACCAGCGGCTGCAGATGCTGGGCCTCTCCCCGGTGTTCAAGACGAAGAACCCGCTGTCCTTCATGGACCTGCAGGACGTGCAGGAGCTCACCAACTTCTTCGAGCGCCGCGTGTCCGCCTATCAGGTCGCCGTGGGCGTGGGCGCCGCGGGCGACGTCGTGCTCGACGCGACGTTCTGAGTCGTCTCGACGACGGGCCCGAGCACGACCGGGCCCGTCGCTCTTCGTGGGAAGTCGTCTCGGTAGAGGCTGACGGCGCACCTCCTGGCGCCTCGCATCCCGAAACGACCTGAGACCTCCAGGCACGTCGAAACAGCCCCCACCCGGGCGATTGCCTTTGACATCGCGATGCCACGCCCCCGCGGGCACGACGTGGTCGAGAGACAGAAGACCCCCATCACGTACGGCGGTCCCGAAAGGCCACTTCGGCTCGACTTGCGCTGAACCCTCAATCCCCCACAAAAGACAGCTCAAACAGAAGACATCCATCACCATCCAGCGGATGGCGCACGACACCGTGTCCCGACACGTCGCTGTCGTCGGCGAAGCCCTGCTCCGCGAAGAGCTGACCATGGCCGTCAGCACTGGAAAGCTCATCGACCCCGGCGGCTGCGCCGCCTACTCCATCGAGCTGACGGTGCCTCCAGGCACACAGGGCCTCGAGCCGCGCTTGGCCATCGCCCAAAGCTGGGAGCGGATGACCCATGACGCGCCCCCGTGGGACTTGAAGACCCACGCGCGCTGGACGAGCGGCGACACCTGGTAGTCCTATACTTATGACCACGACGCCTGGGACAACCAGACTCGCATCGAGCTGCCGGGACAGGGCGTCATCACCGAGTCATTCGACTCCGACCTCCATGCCTACCTCAGCAAGCGCCTGCTGCCGCCCCTGAGGAGACCCCGAGCGCGCGCCAGCCCCTGCACCAGCATGGCCGCCACGCATCACCTCCAGACGCAATCCGAGACATCGGCGGCACGTCGACGAAGCACGGGCGGGTGTCCATCGGCGGAGCGCGCCCGCGGTGAATCCCCCGGGTGTCACGTGATAGACAGGGGGCACACCATGGACCGCGCCGCCCTGCTCTTCTGGCTCTGGATGCTCTTCTTCACCGTCAACGCGCTGTGGGCGCTGAGTCAGGCGGCCGTGGCCAGCTCATTCGGCGTCCGGCCCACGCTGGTGAAGCTGGGCGTCGGCCCGCGGCTCTTCACCCTGTCACTCGGTGGCATCCAGTGGGCGCTGCGGCCCCTGGTCCCCTTCGGCAGCGCGGTGAGCTTCGAGGACCCGACGCAGGACGCGGCGTCCTCGAAGGCGCCGGCCGACAACCGCCTGCGCCAGCTGCCCGTCGCGCGGCACGCGGCCACCATCGTGCTGCCGTGGGCCGTGCTCGTCGGAGTCGCCATGGCCTGCCTGGGCCCTGGTGAGGGCCTGCGCCACTTCGTCACCGGCTTCGCCCTGCCCTTCCAGGTCTCGCTCCTCCCGGAGCGAATCGAGCGCTTCGTCGCCGTGCTGCGCGACGGAGAGCTCCTGCGCGCCTGGGGTCTGCTCAGCGCCAAGGTGGCCGCCGCCAACCTGCTGCCGCTGCCCGTGCTCGCGGGCGGCTCGCTCGTCATGCTCCCGTGGCGCAACCAGCGCGAGCGCGTGCCCGTCTGGGCCGCGAGCCTCAACCTGCTGATGATGGCCTTCGCGCTGCCCTGGGCCTGCTACGTCGTCTACCTGCTGGGCGCCGCGCTCCTCCGCTGAGGGCGCCTGGAGCGCGAGCCCCTCCCCCCACGAGCAAGGCCCGCCACCGTGAACCTCCCGGCGACGGGCCCTTGACTCAGCGACTCGCTGACGCGCACCGCGACTCCGGGCTCACACCGGCGAGCGCGTGCGGCTCCGGTCCTGCGCGATGCGCTCCGCCCGCTCGGCGTCCAGCGAGCGCTCCGCCGTGCGCGCCGAAATCTCCGCGGCCGGCGCGAACACGGAGCGGTACACCGCCGCCGCGAGCCCACCGCCCAACAGCGGCGCGATGATGAACATCCACAGCTGGCTGAGCGCCTGCCCGCCCGCGAACACCGCGGGCCCCAGGCTGCGCGCGGGGTTCACGGAGGTGTTCGTCACGGGGATTCCCACCAGGTGGATGAGCGTCAGCACCAGGCCAATCGCCAGCCCCGCGAAGCCCACCGGCGCCCGCGCGTCCGTCGCCCCCAGCACCGTCAGCACCAGCAGGAACGTCAGCGCCACCTCCGCCAGGAACGCCGCCCCCGCGCCATACCCTTCCGGGGACGCGATGCCGTACCCGTTGGAGCCCAGCCCCGCCACCGACGCCTGGTAGCCCCCGGGCACGCCCTTGGCGATGAGCAGCACCACGCCCGCCGCCAGCACCGCGCCCAGGCACTGCGCCACCACATAGCCCAGGATGTGCTTGGTCTCGAACTTGCCCGCCAGCGTCAGCCCCACCGTCACCGCCGGATTCACGTGGCAGCCGGAGATGGGGCCAATCGCATACACCATGGCCAGCAAGGACAGCCCGAAGGCGAACGACACGCCCAGGAAACCGATGCGGTCCCCCGCCAGCACGGCCGCTCCCACGCCGCCGAGCACCAGGACGAACGTCCCGATGAACTCGGCCAGGTACTTCCGCATCCCCTCATTCACCCCGGCTGACACCGCAGCCGGGGTCCTTCTGTCCGTCGGCGAACGCATGCGAATCCTCTCTCGCCGCGCTCCTGCCGGACACGGACACTCGCGCCCGGCGCCTCGCGGCGCCAGCAGTCCCAACCGGGACGCTGTGCACGCACGCTCCGGTGACAAAGCGCCACCCCGCTCCATGCTCGGAGACCAGTTGTCACGCGGAGCGCCCGAGGCGCCGCCACCCTCGAGCCGGCGGGAGGACGGGCCTCCTCCCACACGGCCGGGTCCTGCCGAGCCTACTTGCCCTTCATCACGCCGATGAACGGCACGTTGCGCAGCTTCTCCGCGAAGTCCAGGCCATAGCCGACGACGAAGAGGTCGTCGATAACGAAGCCCTTGTAGTCGATGTCGATCTTCGTGCGCGCCCGCGACGGCTTCTCCAGCAGCGAGCACAGCTTCAGCGACGCCGGGTGCCGCGCGCGGAGGTTCTCCAACAGGAAGCTCATGGTGAGCCCCGTGTCGATGATGTCCTCGATGATGAGCAGGTGCTTGCCCGCCATCGGCTTGCTGACGTCGGTGGTGATGCGCACCTCGCCCGTCGTCTCCGTTCCGCCCTGGTAGCTGGACACGCCCAGGAACTCCAGCGTGAGCGGGAGATCCACCGCGCGCGCCAGGTCCATGGCGAAGAACGTGGAGCCCTTCAACACACAGACGAGGGTGAGCTCCTTGCCCGCGTAGTCCCGGGTGATTTCGGCACCCAGCTCCTTCACGCGCGCCTGCAGCTTGTCCTCGGTAATCAGGACGCCGACTTCCTGCTCGTAGAACGCCAAGGTCTCCTCCGCGCTACACGTAGGCGTTGTTCATGATCTCCCCGAAGCCGCCGCCTCCGGGGACGATGTACTGCCTGTCATCCAGGCCCCGCTCCTTCTCCCAGAGCGCGCCCGGCGCCGTGCCGAACACCTCCGGCGGGGACAGCCCCCGGTCCAGCCGGAGCGCGTAGATGATGACGTCCGGGTGGTCCGTCGTCATGCGCCGCAGGTACTCCGGCGTGACGATGAGGTTCAGGGTGATGATGCGCCGGGGGGTGCCGGGCACCTTGTCTTTGTAAAGCGTGATGGCCGTGGACAGGCTGCCGCCCGTGGCGCCCATCGGGTCCGGGAAGAGCACGAACGCGTCATCCACGTCCCCGCCAATCTTCGCGCCGCCGATCTGCGAGCCCACCACGGCCTCGGCCGCGTCGATCATCCGGCTCATGATGATGTGGTC
The DNA here is from genome assembly GCF_059738865.1 of Myxococcus sp. MH1. NCBI lineage: Bacteria > Pseudomonadati > Myxococcota > Myxococcia > Myxococcales > Myxococcaceae > Myxococcus > Myxococcus sp. MH1. Next base: position 7,622,654 of record NZ_AP026947.1, read on the forward strand.
CTGACGCACCACCGACGGGTCCACCGTCGCGTTGAGCAGGTCGTACGTCACCTGCGACGGCAGCGTGCCCGCCCGCGCGATGTTCACCGTCACCACCCGCACTTGGGGGTCGATGACCTCGCCCTGGTAGAGCCCCTGCGGCGTGGAGTCGATCATCCGGGTGGGCAGGCTCACCATCTTCCGGGGGAACTCCGCGTTCACCACCGTCTTCACCAGGTCGATGTAGAGCGTCTCCACCAGCCGGTTGATCTGCGGCTGGATGACGCCCTTGGCGCACAGGGTGGCCAGCTGGGAGAGCAGGAACGGATTGCCCACCAGGTGGACGTTGGGTCCATAGTGGTGGGTCATCTCGTTCAGCTTGAAGGGCACGTTCGCGTACAGGGTGTCGCGCATCCGGTCGGTTCCTCTCGCGCCCGCGCCCCTGCGGGCGCCCACGCTGCTGTCAGTCGAACAACTCCAGCGTCTGCGGCGGCGTGCCCTCGGAGGGCTCCGGCACGTGACACTTGCGGCAGCGCGGCTCGTACGCGCCCGCGGCGCCCACCACCACCCGCTCACCACTGGACACGATACGTTGGGAGCGATTGGCCGGATTCCCACACACCACGCAGATGGCCAGCTCCTTCGTCACGTACTCCGCGACGGCCATCAACTGCGGCATCGGCTCGAACGGGCGCCCCTGGTAGTCCTGGTCCAGCCCCGCGCAGATGACCCGCAGGCCCTTGTTGGCGAGAGCCTCCACCACCGCGACCACTTCGGTGCCGAAGAACTGCACCTCGTCGATGCCCACCACCTGCGTGTCGGGCGCCAACCGGTAAAAAATCTCTTCAGCCCGCTCCACCGGCGTGGACGTCACCCGGAGCTTGGAGTGGCTGACGACCGACGTCTCGTCGTACCGGTTGTCGATGCGGGGCTTGAACACCTGCACCTTCTGCTTGCCGTACACGGCACGCTGGACGCGGCGGATCAACTCCTCCGTCTTACCGGAGAACATCGAACCGCAGATGACCTCTATCCACCCGATATCTTTGGGGAATTGGTGCAAGTTAGCTCGCCTGGCCTGGGGGCGGAGGGGCGCGGATAGTCTGTCACCCCCCCGCTGGAGTCAACCGCCATCCGCGTGCCCGTGACACGGCCCGCCACGTCCTCCCCGCCCGTCCGCCCGCCTGCCCCTCCACGCCGCCTTCGAGCGCTGGCAAGCCGCTTGAAAGGGAGTGGTCCGGACGCAGGCGTGGGCGGGGAGGTGGGGCGTGGCGACGACGACGGTGGAGCAGGTTCAGGGCGCAATCCAGGGTGGTCGGGCTTCCTTCTATGCGTCACCGGCGTCGGTGGCGCTGCTGATGCTCAACCTGATGGACGGGCTGTTCACGCTGCTGTTCCTGCAGCTGGGCGTGGCGGAGGAGCTCAACCCGCTCATGCGCCTGGCCTACGAGCAGTCACCGATGTTCTTCATGTTCTCCAAGCTGCTCATCGTGAACGCGGGCCTGTGGCTCTTGTGCCTGCACCGCCGGCTGAGGGCCAGCCGCGTCGCCATCCGGGCGGGCGCCGTCGTGTACGGCATCATCGTGGTCTACCATCTGGCTTTTCTGACCCACCTGGTCCTGCACTGGCCGGGAGCCCTCGGGTAGTCCCGCTCGCGCCTGTCGGACTGTGAGCGAGTGGAACAATCGCAACACGAAGCCATCACCATACACTTGCATTTTGCACCCGGGATGTCCCAGGCTTCCCGCCAGCTCCGACCTTTCGGGTTCGGGGGGGGACCATGAACATCACCGACGTCCGGGTGTTTCCGGTCGAAGAGGACAAGCTCAAGGCGTACGTCACCATCACCCTGGATCACTGCTTCGTCATTCGCGACTTGAAGGTCATCCACGGCTCCTCGGGGCTGTTCATCGCGATGCCGGCGAAGAAGCGGAAAGATGGGACGTACAAGGATATAGCCCACCCGCTCAACGCGGATACGCGCAGTCAGATGGAGCGCGTCATCCTCATGGAGTACGAGCGGCACCTCCATCAGGCGCAAGCCGGGATGCTCGGTCCGATGCCAGCGGATCTCGACTAACGGCCTTCACATCGGCGCGTGTCCAGGTTAGTCAGCGGCTCCATCATGCAGCCGCGCGACTTCAAGATCTTCGCCGGGAGCTCGAATCCCGGCCTGGCTCACCGAATCTGCGAGTACCTCAAGCGTCCGCTCGGCAAGGCCGAGGTGGGTCGCTTCTCCGACGGTGAGATCCACGTCGAGATTGGAGAGAACGTCCGCGGTCACGACGTCTTCATCTTCCAGTCCACGTGCCCGCCGGCCAACGACCACCTGATGGAGATGCTCATCATGTGCGACGCCCTGAAGCGGGCGAGCGCGGGCTCCATCACGGCGGTGATTCCGTACTACGGGTACGCACGCCAGGACCGCAAGGTGGCGCCGCGCACGCCGATCACCGCCAAGCTCATCGCGGACCTGCTGGAGGTCGCGGGCGCCGAGCGCGTGGTGTCCATGGACATGCACGCCGGGCAGATCCAGGGCTTCTTCAACATCCCCTCGGACCACCTGTACGGCTCGCCGGTGTTCCTGGAGGACCTGCGCAAGCGCTTCCCGGAGTCGCAGGAGCTCGTCATCGTGTCGCCGGACGCCGGCGGCGTCGAGCGCGCGCGCGCCTACTCCAAGCGGCTGAACACGGGCCTGGCCATCATCGACAAGCGCCGCCCGCGCCCCAACGCCTCCGAGGTGATGAACCTCATCGGCGACGTCACGGGCAAGGACGCGGTGCTGGTGGACGACATGGTGGACACCGCCGGCACGCTCACCCAGGCGGCCGCGGCGCTCAAGGCCAAGGGCGCCCGCCGCGTGGTCGCCTACGCGGTGCACCCCATCCTCTCCGGCCCCGCCATCCAGCGCATCCAGGACTCGGTGCTGGAGGAGGTGGTGTTCACGGACACGGTGCCGCTGTCGCCCGCGGCCCTGGCCTGCTCGAAGATCCGCGTGCTCACCACCGAGCGCCTCTTCGGGGAAGCCATCGCCCGCATCCACCGGGCCGACTCGCTCAGCTCGCTGTTCGTCTGAGGAGACCGTCGCCCGGCCGTCGGGCGACTTGACTCCATGTCGGGGGGCTGGCATGTCCGGCCTCCTCCAACGGCCTCTTTCCATGGGCGCCGTCTTCGGGGCCCGCCAATGGGGCGGGATGCCGAGGGCGCCGGGGGTTGTTGGCAACCGTCGTTGCATCCCCCAATAAAGGTATTTCCATGTCCACCGACAAGAGCACCCTCGAGGCGAAGGCGCGTGAAGGTTCCGGCAAGGGCTTTGCCCGCCGTCTGCGCGGCCAGGGTCTGGTCCCCGCCGTGGTGTACGGCAAGCACCTGGAGAAGCCGGTGCACATCGCCGTGGACCCCAAGAGCGTGAAGGCGGCCATCAACACGCCGCACAAGTTCAACACGCTCATCCAGCTGAAGCTGGCCGGTGGCGACCAGCAGGTCCTCCTGAAGGACTACCAGATGGACCCCGTCACGCGTGAGATCCTGCACGTGGACTTCATCGGCGTGCGTGAGAACGAGCAGGTGAAGGTGAACGTGCCGCTCGTGCTGACGGGCAAGGCGCAGGGCGTGGCGGACGGTGGTCTGCTCACCCAGGCCCGCCGCGAGCTCGAGGTGTGGGCGCTGCCGAACGCCATCCCGGAGCGCATCGAGGTGGACGTGACGGCGATGAAGATCGCCGAGGCGCTGCACGTCAACGACGTGAAGCTGCCCACGGGCGTCTCCATCAAGACGAACGTCAACTACACCCTGGCCGTGCTGAGCGCGCCCGAGTCCGCCGAGGCGGCTCCGGCGGCGGCGGCGGCTCCCGCGGCGGCTCCGGCGGCGGCGAAGGCCGGCGACAAGGCGGCCCCCGCGGCGGCGGCCAAGGCTCCCGCGAAGAAGTAGTCCTCTTCCGGTGTACCCTGGACACGGGGCCGGCCTCGTCGGAGGCGGGCCCCGTTTCTTTTTGGAGTTCCCATGAAGCTCATCTGCGGGCTGGGCAACCCGGGGCGCGAGTACGAGCGGCACCGGCACAACATCGGGTTCATGGTGGTGGAGGCGATGCTGTCGCGCGCCCGCGCCGAGCTGAACCAGGAGAAGTTCGCCGCCAGGGTGGGCCAGGGGACGCTCGCGGGCGAGCGCGTGCTCTTCGTGGAGCCCCAGACGTTCATGAACCTGTCGGGCCGCTCGGTGGCCGAGGCGGCGCGGTTCTACAAAGTCCCGCCCGAGGACGTGCTCGTCATCCACGACGAGCTGGACCTGCCCATGGGGCGGCTGCAGCTCAAGGCGGGCGGCGGCGCGGGGGGCCACAACGGGCTCAAGAGCATCGTCTCGAGCCTGGGCTCGGAGGCCTTCATCCGGCTGCGCTTCGGCATCGACAAGCCGGAGGGCCCCAACGCCCGCGAGCGGGTGGCCGGCTACGTCCTGTCCAATTTCGACGACGGGGAGCGCCGCCAGCTGGAGGACCTCATCCCCCGGGCGCTGGACATGACGGAGTGCTGGGTGCGGGAGGGGCTGTCGGTGGCCATGAACCGGTTCAACCGGAAGGCCTGATCCACCCGGGAAGCGGCCGGGCGGGCTTTCCGGGTGCTTGACTTGCCCTGGGGCGCCTCCTAGAAGGCCCGTTCGCTCGCTGGAGGCTGCTCTGGCGGGATGTTCTTTTCCAGCTTCCCGTGTTCTGCACGGGACGTAGCGCGAAGGTGACGGGCGCGCGGTTTCCCGTCCCCGGTGGTGGCCCTCCAGGCCGCTCGCCGTTTCCCCGCTCCTCGGATGGTCCGAGGGGCACTCGACCCCAAGGGGAGAGAAAACATGGCAGAGACGCAGGCCGCCAAGCGGCTTCGTGAGTACGAGACCATCTTCCTGGTCAAGCCGGACCTGACGGACGACAACGTGGACAAGCTCAAGGAGCGCGTCCGTGGCATCGTCGACCGCGAGGGTGGCAAGGTCCTCCGCTTCACGGTGTGGGGCAAGAAGAAGACCCTGTTCCCCGTGGCCAAGCAGCCCCGCGCCATCTACGTGCACGCCAGCTACCTGGGCGGCTCGAAGCTGGTGGCGGAGATCGAGCGCAACCTGAAGAACCTGGATGAGGTCACCCGCTACATCTCCGTGAAGAAGGCGGATGAGGTGGACCCCGACACGCGCCCGGTCCTCGAGGACCTGAAGCTGGCTGGCGACGTGGAGGAGACGCGTCCTGGGGCTCCCGCCGACCGCGAGGGTGGTTTCCGCGGCGATGGCGGCGAGGAGGCCGTTGGCGAGTCGGAGGAGGAGTCGTCCGAGGAGGCCTGAGCGCCACCCGGGACATTCTCTAGGGCCCTATCCAGGAAACGAGAAATTTCATGAGCAACGGTACGGACAGCAAGACGGGCGCGTCGTCGGGCGGCCGCAGTGGCGGCTTCGGCGGCGGTGGGCCGCGGGGTGACCGTGGTGGCGACCGCGGGGACCGTGGTGGCGACCGCGGTGATCGCGGCGGCGGCATGGGTGGTGACGACGAGAAGCGCGGCGGTGGCCGTGGCTTCGGTCGCAAGAAGGTCTGCCGCTTCTGCGCGGAGAAGGACGCTTCGGTGGACTTCAAGGACCAGGCGACGCTGAAGTACTTCGTCACCGAGCGCGGCAAGATCATCCCCCGCCGCATCTCCGGCAACTGCGCGAAGCACCAGCGCGAGGTGGCGACGGCCATCAAGCGCGCCCGTGGCATCGCGCTGCTCCCCTACAACGCGGTGGTCGGCTGAGCGCCGGTCCGCACAGGAGACTGAACATGAAGGTCATTCTGCGTGAGGACATCGAGAACCTCGGCAAGTCCGGGGAGCTCGTCACCGTGAAGGACGGCTTCGGCCGCAACTACCTCCTGCCGCGCAAGAAGGCGGTTCTGGCCAGCGAGCAGAACCTCCGTCAGCTCGAGCACGAGAAGGCGGTCATCACCGCCCGCAACGCCAAGCTGAAGGGCGCCGCGGAGGAGCAGGCGAAGAAGGTCGGCTCCATCAAGGTCACCATCAAGCGCAAGGTGGGCGAGCAGGACAAGCTGTTCGGCTCCGTCACGGCGCTGGACATCGCGGAGGCCGTCGCGGCCCAGGGCCAGACGGTGGACCGCCGCGCCATCCACCTGCCCGAGCCCATCAAGACGCTCGGCAACTACGAGGTGGAGCTGCGCCTGCACCGCGAGGTGACGGCGAAGATCAAGGTCGAGGTCGCCGCCGAGTAACGGCGCGTCGCCTTCACCCTCGTCGCATCGAAGAGGCCGTCCGGGGCAACCCGGGCGGCCTTTTCATTTCCGGCCCCCTGCCCTGTCCGGCTGGCGCCGTCGCCGGTCCGTCCCACGACAGACGCGTGGAGGGGCCAGCGCGGGGTGCGTATCCCGGTGGGGACAGGAGGCTCGCCCATGAGCACGCCCGCACCGACGACGTCTTCCGAAGCCCATCACCCGGACCTGGACTGGCTGCGCGTCGTGGCCATCCTCGTGCTGCACCTGTTCCACACGGGGATGATGTTCAACAGGTGGGACTGGCACGTGAAGTCGCCCGTCGCGCTGCCGGTGTTGGAGCCGACGATGGAGGTGCTCCACCTGGTGCGCATGCCGCTGTTGATGGTCATCTCGGGCATCGGCACGGCGCTGGCGCTGCGGCGTCGCTCGACGGGGGCCTTCGCGGCGGACCGGGTGCGTCGGCTGCTGGTGCCGGTGCTCTTCGGGATGCTCGTCATCGTCCCGCCGCAGATCTACGTGGAGCGCGTGCTCCAGGGGCATTTCCAGGGGAGCTACGCGGACTTCTACCCCTCCGTGTTCCAGTTCGTGCCCTACCCTCGAGGCGGCAGCCTGAGCTGGCATCACCTGTGGTTCGTCGTCTACCTCTTCGTCTACTGCATGCTGGCGCTGCCGCTGTTCGCGTGGCTGGGCAGCACGCGCGCCCGCGCGTGGGTGGAGCGGCTGGAGGCGTGGCTGTGCCGGGGCCTGAACGTGCTGTGGCTGGTGGTGCTACTGGCGCTCAACGACGTGCTGCTGCACGGGCATCCGGTGACGCACGGCCTGTTCGATGACCCATTGACCTTCGGCCACTACGGACTGTTGTTCCTGGTGGGCCACCTGATGGGGCGGACGCCGCGCCTGTGGGACGCGCTGGTGGAGCGCAGGTGGGCGCTGCTGGGGCTGTCGGCCGTGCTCTTCGCGGTGATGGTGCCTCCGAACGAGTACCCGCGCGTTCCGGAGACGCTGGGCCGGGTGGCCTCGCAGTGGCTGTTCATCCTCACGGCGCTGGGCTGGGCGCGGCGCTCCATCACCACCTCGCGCCCGTGGCTGCGGCACGCGCAGGAACTCTCCTACCCGTTCTACATCGTCCACCAGACGGTCATCATCGTGGTGGGCTTCGCGCTCTTGAGGTTGCCGGTGGGGCCGTGGGCGTTGTTCGGCTGCGTCCTCGTGGTGTCCTTCCTGCTCTCCTGGGGCTTGAGCGAGGGAGTCGCTCGCCTGCCCTGGCTGAGGCCGCTCTTCGGGCTGAAGGCCCGTGCGTCACTCCGGGTGCACGCACCGGGTGCGGCGGCTCCGGGGCATACTGCGTGACGAGGACCTCATGGACGCCCCCACCCTCGTGAAGCCCGCCTGGCGCTGGCCACACCTCCGTGTCCGTCCGGTGCTCGTGACGCTGGGCCTCAGCCTGCTCATCGGCCTGTCGTATGGCACCGCGGTGCGGCTGGACCAGCTGGCCAACGGGCTCACCTCCCTGCCCGCGTCACGGGCCTACTTGTGGGAGATCACCGGAGCGCTCTCCGGGTGGCTCGCGGCGCCCGTCATCCTGTTCGCGGCGCTCAATGCGCCGTCGCCCCGCGCATCGGGCTGGGTCCGCTTCGTGGGGCTGCACACGGTGTGCTTCGCGCTCTACACGACGGCGCACATCCTCTTCATGATGGGCTCGCGCCATCCGCTCTACGTGTTGCTCGGCTGGGGGCGGTACGACTACGGACCGCTGGGCTTCCGGCTGCCGATGGAGATGGTGAAGGACGTGCTCGTCTACGGACTGACGGCGGCCTTCGTCATCCTGCTGGCCTCGTGGCGTGAGCGACAGGCTCGGGCCCTGCGCGCGGCGGAGCTGGAAGGCGAGCTGCGTTCCGCCCAGCTCCAGTCCCTCACCGGCCAGCTCCATCCGCACTTCCTCTTCAACTCGCTGCACACCATCAGCTCCGTCATGTACGAGGACTTGGCGCGCACGGACCGGCTGCTGAGTGATTTGGGGCAGCTGCTGCGCGCGAGCCTGGAGCGGGCCGAGCCCACGTGGACGCTGGCGGAGGAGCGGGCCCATGCGCAGCGCTTCATCGCGCTGCTGTCCGCGCGCTTCGGGGACCGCTTGAGGGTGAGCTGGAGCGTGGCGCCGGCCCTCGATTCGGCGCGGGTGCCCTGCTTCGCCCTGCAGACGCTGGTGGAGAACGCGGTGAAGCACAACCAGGACCGCCGCGAGCCGCTGGAGGTGCGAATCCGCGCTCGCGAGAGCGGTGGTGACTTGCGCCTGGAGGTGGAGGACACCGGGCGAGGCTTCGGCGAGAGCTCACCGGCCTCGGGGCCGGGCGTGGGGCTCTCCCACCTGGAGCAGGCGCTGGCGCTGCTGCACGGTGGACGGGCCCGACTGGAGCGGGGACGCGGGCCCGAGGGCGGCGCGAGCGTGGCGCTCACGCTGCCCCGGAGCGGCATGCCATGAGGACCCGCATGGGTGGTCGACGAGGCGCAGGTTCCCGCGAGGCGAGGGAGTCGTCTCGCGGCGTGCCGACGGATGCCGCGAGCCGCGCCCGGACGAAGGGACGGAGCCTCACGCCATGACGACCTTCCGACTGCTCGTGGTGGATGACGAGGCGCCCGCCCGCGCGAAGGTGAAGCGCCTGCTCGAGCACGAGACGCGCTTCACGCTGGTGGGCGAGGCGGAGGATGGAACGCAGGCGCTGGAGCGCATCGAGGCGCTCCGGCCGGACCTCGTCGTGCTCGACGTGCAGATGCCGGGGCTGACGGGCTTCGAGGTGCTCGATGCACTCGGCGCCGAGCCGGGCCCCGCCGTCATCTTCTCCACGGCCTATGACCACTTCGCGCTCCGGGCCTTCGAGGCCCACGCGGTGGACTACCTGCTCAAGCCCTACGACGGCGAGCGCTTCACCCGCGCCCTGGACAAGGCCCACGCCCAGCTCCTCGGCGGTGGGGGCGAAGCCGAGCGACTCCAGGCGCTGCTGCGAGAGGTGGCCACCGCGGCCCCCCGACGCGCGCTGGAGCGGCTGGTGGTGAAGTCCGGCGAGGCCTGGGTGCCGCTGCGCCTGGAGGAGGTGTGGCGCCTGTCCTCCGAGGACAAGTACGTGCGCGTCCACACGGCCGGCGGCGAGCACCTGGTCCGCCAGAGCCTCCGCGCCCTGGAGGAGCGCCTGGACCCGGAGCGCTTCGTGCGCATCCACCGGGGCGACATCATCAACCTGGAGGCCGTGGCCCGGCTGGAGCCCTGGACGCACGGCGACGGCATCCTCGTGCTGAAGAACGGCACGACGGTGGTCCTCAGCCGCACGTGGCGTGAAGCCTTCCTGCGGCGCTGGGGCTTGGAGGGGTGACCTGGTGGGGTGGAGGACGCCTTGTGCCCACCCGTTGCTACAGGTCTGTGGCGGAAAAATAGGGGGATGTCAGAGCCGCCTGTAGAGTGGGCGGGCAGCCATGGAGAACTCCCTCGACGTCAGAGATGGGCGAAAGGTCCACGAGGACCTCGCCGCCGAGCGCGCGGTCCTAGGGTCCGTGCTCGCCGACAACTCACTCATCGCCGCGGTGGGCGAAGTCGTCCACGCGGACGACTTCTCCAGCCCGGCGCACGCCCAGATCTTCGCGGCGATGATCCGCCTGGACGGCCAGAGCAAGCAGGTCGACCACCTGACGCTGGCGGAGGAGCTGAAGGTCCTCGGGCAGCTCGTCGCCGTGGGGGGGCCCGCGTACCTGATGCGGCTGGACCAGGTCGTCCCCCTGGCCTCCAACGCCGTCCAGTACGCGAACATCGTCAAGGACCAGGCGCTGCGGCGCCGGCTCGCGAACGTGGGCCGGGAGATTCAAGAGCTCGCCAGCCAGGAGACGGGCGAGCTGGAGGTGCTGCTCGACGAGGCCGAGCGCAAGGTGTTCCTCCTCGCGGAGAAGAAGCGCGAAGGAGATCTGCGTCCGGTCAGCGAGCTGATGGAGCAGACGCTCGACCTGCTCGACAAGATGAAGTCGGCGGCGACGGGCATCACCGGCCTGTCGACCGGCTACATCGACCTGGACAACCAGCTCACGGGCCTGCACGCCGGCGAGCTCATCATCCTCGCGGCCCGTCCGGGTGTCGGCAAGACGTCGTTCGCCATGAACATGGCGGTGCACGCGGCGCTCAAGGACAACAAGGCGGTCGGCATCTTCAGCCTGGAAATGCCCGCCGACCAGTTGCTCATGCGTCTGCTCGCGTCCACCGCGCGGGTGGACATGAAGAAGCTGCGTGGCGGCCGGCTCTCTCCGCATGACGAGGAGAAGTTCCAGGAGATGGCGGGCGCGCTCTACAACGCGCCCATCTACATCGACGACTCCGGCGGTCTGTCGCCGTTCGACTTGCGCGCGAAGGCGCGGCGCGTGAAGCAGAAGGACCCGCGCCTGTCGCTCCTCATCATCGACTACCTCCAGCTCATGCATCAGAAGGGCAAGGTGGAGAGCCGTCAGTTGGAGGTCGCCGAAATCTCCCGTGCCCTCAAGCAGCTGGCCAAGGAGCTGGAGGTGCCCATCATCGCCCTCAGTCAGCTCAGCCGTAAGGTCGAGGAGCGCAAGGGCGGCAAGCCCATGCTGTCGGACCTGCGTGAGTCCGGCTCCATCGAGCAGGACGCCGACGTGGTGATGTTCATCCACCGTGAAGAGGTGGAGGAAGGCGGCGAGGCTCCGCCCCCGTCCACGGGTGCCACCACCGTCATCCCCGTCGAGCTCATCATCGCCAAGCAGCGCAACGGCCCCATCGGCGAAATCCCGCTGGTGTTCCTCGCCGAGTACACCCGCTTCGAGAGCCGCAGCCGCGGCGAGTAGGTCCCCGCCCGGACCTCGGGCGGAGCCGCACTCACGACGGCTCATGGCGCCGCGGGGCTCGGCGCCGCTGCGCGAGTCGCGCAGCCAGTGAGTGCGTGATGACGCCCTGGGCCGCGCACCACAGCCAGCGCGGCCCCGAAGAGCGAACCTACGCGCAGTCTGGCTTCATCTCGACGCCGCCGCACGCGCCTCGACGCCGGCAGGGCGCTGCCGCAGCCAGCGCGGCCCCGAGGCGTGCGCCTGCTCGCGGTCCGGCTTCATCTCGACGCCGTCGCACGCGCCTCGACGTCGGCAGTGCGCTGCCGCAGCCAGCGCGGCCCCGAGGAATGCACTTGCTCGCGGCCCGACTTCACCTCGACGCTGCCAGTGCTCTGCCGCAACCAGCGCGACCTGTGGAGCCCTACTCGCGGCCCGACCTCACCTCGACGCCGCCAGTGCTCCGCCGCAACCAGCGCGACCTGTGGAGCCCTACTCGCGGCCCGACCTCACCTCGACGCCGCCAGTGCTCCGCCGCAACCAGCGCGACCCGTGGAGCCCTACTCGCGGCCTGTCTTCAGGTAGCGGATCACCAGCTTGCGCGCGGTGCGCGTGGCCGCCTCGAGCGACTGGCCCCGCCCCAGCTCCGTGGCCAGCGCCGACGCCAGCCGGCACCCCGTCCCGCGCTTCTCCGGGGAGCGCGCGAGCCGCTGACCCTTCACCTCGAGCACGCCATCAGGCGTGGCCAGCACGTCCGCCAGCGCCCCCGTGTCGGGCAGATGCCCGCCCTTCACCAGCACTCCGCCGAAACCATGCGAGAGCAGCTCCGTCGCCGCCGCGCGCGCACCCGCCACGTCCTCTGGCACGGGCCGCCCCAGAAGCCACCCCGCCTCATCGAGGTTCGGCGTGAGCACCACCCGCGGCCCCGCGAGCGCCAGGTAGCGCCGCGCGGACAGGCGCGACAGTCGCTGCCCCCGTGACGTGAAGACCACCGGGTCCACCACCCACCACGCCTTCGCGCTCTTCAGTGCGCGGCTCGCGGCCTCCAGCTGCGGCAGCCCCGGCACCATCCCCCACTTCACCGCGTGCACCTCCCCCAGCTCGCGCGCGGCGGTGAGCTGCGCGGTCACCACGCGCGGAGGAGACGCCGTCCAGGAGAACGTCCGCCGACCCTGCGCCGTCTGCGCCAGCGGCACCGCGACGGGCTGCCCACCCAGCGCGCGCACCGCGGCCACGTCCGCCAGCAGCCCCGCCCGCCCCGTCGGCTCCAGCCCCGCGAGCAGCACCACCCTCGGGCTCATCGCCGATGCTCACGCGCCTTCTGCACGAAGGTCTTGTACAGCCCCACGTGCACGGGAATCGTCGTGGACATGTACTCGGGGTGCCACTGCACGCCCACGGCGAACGCGTGGGTGGTGGACTCGATGGCCTCCACCACGCCGTCCGGCGCCATCGCGCAGATGCTCACGTCCTTGCCCGCCGTGCGCACCGCCTGATGGTGCGTGGAGTTCACCATCAGCTGGCCATGGCCCACGGCCTCCGCCAACAGCGAGCCGCTGCGCACGTCCACCGGGTGCTGCGGCTGGGTGCGGTCGTGCTTCTGCTCATGCTCGCGCGCGCCCTGCACCTCGCGGCCGATGTCCTGGAACAACGTGCCGCCCAGCACCACGTTGAGCAGCTGCATGCCGCCGCAGATGCCCAGCACGGGCATGTTCCGCTTGAGCGCCCCACGCATCAGCGCGGCCTCGAACGCGGTGCGCCCCTCCTTGAGCGCGCCCAGTCCCTCGCGCGCCGTCTCGCCGTACGCCTCGGGCGGGATGTCGAACGCGCCGCCGGTGACGAGCAGCCCCGACACCCGGTCCAGATACGCCTCCACGCACGTGGGGTCGTCCGCGTACGGCAACACGAAGGGAAGCCCTCCGGCGCGCAGCACCGCCTCCGCGTAGGGCACCTTCAGCTCGTATCTCGCGAAGGGCTGGTCCTCGGGCTGGCTCCAGTCCGGGGTGATGCCGATGTTGGGCCGCCGGGGCGGCTGACCATGGTGTCGCGGATGATTGTTCATGGGGGAGTCCGTCGGACGAACCTACCCCCCCACACGGCCTCGTTCAAACGCGCCCGCGAGCAGCCGCACCCGCTCGGCGATGTCCTGGGCGAGCAGCGCGTCCGACACCACCGCCGCGCCATGCGCGCCCGTCGCCGCCACGCTCGCCACGTTGGCGAGCCCCACGCCGCCAATCCCCACCACCGGCAACGCGCTGCCCTTCACCACGCGCGAAAGCCCCTCCAACCCCAGCACCGGCGCCGGCACCGCCTTCGTCGTCGTGCCGAAGACCGGCCCCACGCCCACGTAGTCCGCGCCCGCCTCCAGCGCCTCCCGCGCGCCGCGCTCATCTCGCACCGTGACGCCCACCAGCCGGCCGGGCCCCAACAGCGCCCGCGCATCCCGGGCGGGCAGGTCCTCGTCCCCCACGTGCACCCCGTGCGCGTCCGACAACAGCGCCAGGTCCACCCGGTCATTGAGCAGGCACACCGCGCCCGCGCTCCGGCACAGCGCCACCACCGTCCGCGCCACCTCCAGCGCCTCGCGGACGGGCGTGCGCTTCATCCGCAGCTGCACCACCCGCGCGCCGCCCGCCAGCAGGCGCTCCGCCTTGGCCACCAGCGGAATGCCCGGCAACACGGTGTCGTCGCACAACAGATAGAGGCCGGGGGGAAGCAGCGGACGGGGCGGGACGTTCATCGGCACTGGGAAGACGGGACGGCGGCGTTGACAGGCGGCCCCTCTGCTATAAGGTGGCGCGCTGTTTTCCAAGCAATTCTGAGGATTTGAAACATGGCGGACACGGTGGACCCCAAGCACCTCGATAAGCGCACCGCGGAGCGGTACCTGCGCTCGGGCCAGTTGGACGAGAAGGCGCACAAGCGCTACCTCGAGAGCCTGCCTGATGTGGCGGACAAGTCCGTCCCGGTGGAGACCTTCATGCTCGACGACGTGGAGGACGACTACGACGACGAGGACGAGACGGACGACGTGGACGAGTCCGATGAGGCCGACGAGGCGGACGACGAGGCCCCCGTCACCAACAACGACGAGGCCGACCTGGCCGCCGTCGCCTCCTCCTCCGAAGACGAGCCGAACAATCCATGAGCCCCGCGGACGAGAAGCGCGGCGAGACCTTCGTCATGCGGGGGGAAGCGCGCTCCGCGTCCGAGGAGCCCATCGGCTTCACCACGTTCATCATGGGGCTGGGCACCGCGGTGCTCATCTACCTGGGTGATGCGCCGAACCCCGAAACGGGCCAGACGACGAAGGACCTGCCGCTGGCCCGGCAGAACCTGGACCTGTTGTCGATGCTGCGGCTGAAGACGCGGGGCAACCTGACGGCCGAAGAGGAGAAGCTCTTCGACGGGTTGCTCGCCGACTTGCGACTGCGCTTCGTGGAGGCAAGCAAGCGGTGACGGTGTCTGCTCCCCGCTCGGGCTCGCTGCCCGGGCACATCCGCTTCGCGGCGCTGGTGGCCTGCATCCTCGCCGCGTTGACGGGCTGGGCATCCCTGAACGAGGCCACGGAGCTGGCGCACTTCTACGAGGTGCGCTCCCAGCACCTGGAGAAGGGCCCGCCGCTCCTCCTCGGCAATGACCCGGCCGTGCTCCAGCACCTGCTGGAGACGCAGTACCAGGCGCTCGAGCCCATGCGTGAGCCGCGTGCCGCGCTGATGGGCGTGCTCGCCGTGGCGTGTGCCTTCGTCTTCGTGTCCGCCCTGCGCATGCTCCGCCCCGGCGACCTGCCCCGGGGCGCCATGGGCCGGATGCTCGGCCGCGCCGCCGTCACGGTGGCGGTGCTGCGCACCATCGACGGCGCCCAGTGGGCCGTGGTGGCCCGACGCGTGGGCGTCACCCTGGCCCAGACGCTCGCCCAGCGCCCCGAGTATCAGGACCCCTCCGCCGCCGAGGCCGTCACCACCGTGGCTCCCTGGCTCGCCCTGGGCATGACGGTGGCGGGCACCACGCTCATCGCGGGGACCTTCGCCGTGATTGGCCAGTTCTTCCGCAGCGAGTCCGTGCGCCAGGCGCTCGTCACCCAGGACGGCGCCGTCGACGGCTAGCCGTGCTTCCTCAGTGGGCGTGGGGCGCCACGGAGCCCGGCAGCAGGGACTCCAGCACCGCCTCCACGTCCGCGGTGGAGTCCTCCAGCCCCAGCACCTGCCCCGTCACGGGCAGCTTCAGGAGCGCCTGCCGCGACAGCCCGAAGACGTGCGCCAGGTGCCCCATGGGCCAGCGTGACTGCATGTGCAGGAAGGCGGCCTCGTCCAAATCCTCCGGACGGCCCTCCGGCAGGTCCACGTTGTCGTAGACCACCCGCTCGCCGCCCACGCGCCGACCGTTGCCGTAGGCGATGACCTCCTCGCCCTCGTCCGGGTCGTACACGTACGCGTGCACGGTGGTGTTGGCCGCGCGGGACAGCAGCCGGGGCAGCGCATGGTGCGCCGCGTACCAGTGGGCGCCGGGCCGGCCCTGGGTGAAGGGCGCCACGTAGGCCAGCCGGACCACCTTGCGGCGACGGTTGACCGACACCTGCAGCCCGGTGGCGCCCGACGCGCCGTCCAGCTGCAGCGCCTCACGGGCCTGCCGGAGCAACTCCAGCCCGCCGAAGCTTTCGAGTCGAATGAGATAGCCGCCGTGCGCTTCCAGGTTCAGCCCCCCGCGGGTGCGCGCCGCCTATAACCGAGCCACGTCCCTCGTGGCAACCCAGGCACCTCGAAAAGCCAGCCGCTACCAGGAGTCCAAAGTATTCCGCTTCCGGCGCAGCCCCGAGCACGACTCGTGACGCACCGCACCAACTTGCCAAGGCCTCCGCGACTCTTACGTTGAGTGTATGCGACTCGATAAGTTCACGGTGAAGGCCCAGGAAGCCATCCAAGAGGGCCAGACGCTGGCCCGCCGCGCCGACAATCCCCAGTACGAGCCGGAGCACCTGGCCGCCGCGCTGTTGGGTCAGAAGGACGGCCTCGTCGACCCGCTGCTTCGCAAGATTGGCGCGGACGTGAAGCTGTTCGCGTCCCGTCTGGGCGAGGCGCTCGGCAAGCTGCCGCGGATGCAGGGCGGTGAGAGCGCGATGCTCGGCCAGCGCCTGCTGAAGACCTTCGACAAGGCCGACGACGAGGCCAAGGCGCTCAAGGACGAGTTCATCTCCTCCGAGCACCTGCTGCTGGCGCTCACGCAGGACAAGGGCACCGTCGGCGAAATCATGAAGGCCTCGGGCGTCACGCGCGAGCGCGTGCTGTCGAGCCTCAAGGAGGTCCGGGGCTCCGGCCGCGTGACGAGCCAGGACGCGGAGTCCACGTATCAGGCGCTGGAGAAGTACGGGCGCGACCTGACGGAGGCGGCGCGCGCGGGCAAGTTGGATCCGGTCATCGGCCGCGACGAGGAGATCCGCCGCTGTGTCCAGGTGCTCAGCCGGCGCAGCAAGAACAACCCGGTGCTCATCGGCGAGCCGGGCGTGGGCAAGACGGCCATCGCGGAGGGCCTGGCGCGGCGCATCGTCGACGGCGACGTGCCGGAGGGCCTGAAGAACAAGCAGCTCATCACGCTGGACCTGGGCGCCATGGTGGCGGGCGCCAAGTACCGCGGTGAGTTCGAGGAGCGGCTCAAGGCGGTGCTCAAGGAGGTCTCCGACTCCGCGGGCCAGGTCATCCTCTTCATCGACGAAATCCACACGATTGTCGGCGCGGGCAAGGCCGAGGGCGCGATGGACGCGGGCAACATGCTCAAGCCGGCGCTGTCGCGCGGCGAGCTGCACTGCATCGGCGCGACGACGCTGGACGAGTACCGCAAGCACATCGAGAAGGACGCCGCGCTGGAGCGCCGCTTCCAGCCCGTGTACGTGGGCGAGCCCAGCGTGCACGACACCATCAGCATCCTGCGTGGCCTCAAGGAGCGCTACGAGGTGCACCACGGCGTGCGCATCCAGGACAGCGCGCTGGTGGCCGCCGCCACGCTCAGCCACCGCTACATCGCGGACCGCTTCCTGCCGGACAAGGCCATCGACCTGGTCGACGAGGCCGGCAGCCGCCTGCGCATCGAAATCGACTCCATGCCCACCGAGCTGGACGACATGCGCCGGAAGATGACGCAGCTCCAGATCGAGAAGGAGGGCCTGCGCAAGGAGACGGACCTGCACTCGCAGGAGCGTCTGGCCACCATCGAGCGGGAGCTGGCCAACCTGCGCGAGCGCTTCGACGGGCTCAAGGCGCACTGGGACGCGGAGAAGGGCGCCATCGCCGGCATCCGGACGCTGAAGGAGAAGCTGGAGAAGGTGAAGAACGACCAGCTCGCGGCCGAGCGCCAGGGTGATTTGAACCGCGCCGCGGAGCTGAAGTTCGGCGTGCTGCCGTCCCTGGAGAAGGAGCTCCAGACGCAGAACACCAAGCTCATGGAGCTGCAGAAGAACCACAAGTTCCTCAAGGAGGAGGTGGACTCGGAGGACATCGCGTCCGTGGTGGCCAAGTGGACGGGCATCCCCGTCTCCCGGCTGATGGAGGGCGAGGTCCAGAAGCTGGTCCACATGGAGGAGCGGCTGGCGAACCGGGTGATTGGCCAGAGGAGCCCGATCGAGGCCGTGTCCAACGCCGTGCGCCGGGCGCGCAGCGGGTTGCAGGACCCCAACCGGCCCATCGGCTCGTTCATCTTCCTGGGCCCCACGGGCGTGGGCAAGACGGAGACGGCCAAGGCGCTGGCGGAGTTCCTCTTCGACGATGACTCGGCCATGGTCCGCATCGACATGTCCGAGTACATGGAGAAGCACGCGGTGGCGCGGCTCGTCGGCGCGCCCCCGGGCTACGTCGGTTACGAGGAGGGCGGACAGCTCACGGAGGCGGTGCGCCGCCGGCCGTACACCGTGGTGCTCTTCGACGAGATCGAGAAGGCGCACCCGGATGTCTTCAACATCCTGCTCCAGATTCTCGACGAGGGCCGGCTGACGGACAGCCAGGGCCGCACGGTGGACTTCAAGAACGCGGTGCTCATCATGACGTCCAACCTGGGCTCCGCGGACATCCAGGCGGGCATGGCGGGCAAGGACGAGCTGGACGAGAAGACGCGCGACGAGGTGCTGGACGCGCTGCGCGCGCACTTCCGTCCGGAGTTCCTCAACCGCGTGGACGAAATCGTCATCTTCGAGCCGCTGCGCAAGAAGGACATCTACCGCATCGTCGACCTGCAGCTGGCGAAGCTGGGCAAGCTGCTGGCGGACAAGCGCCTCACGCTGGAGCTGACGGACGCGGCCCGGGAGCTGCTCGCGGAGCGCGGGTACGACCCGACGTACGGCGCCCGTCCGCTCAAGCGCGCCGTGCAGAAGAACCTGCTGGACCCGCTCGCCATCAAGGTCCTCAACGGCGACTTCGCGCCGGGCGACACCATCCAGGCCGACGCGGGCCCCAACGGGCTCACCTTCGCCAAGGTGCTGGTGGACGCGTCGAAGAACGTGAAGCGCACGGCGTAGACACGGCCGCGGAAGCACTCGGAGCCCCCTGCCCCGTCCTTCGTGGATGGGCGGGGGGCTTCTTCATGGATGGGGCTCAATCGGAGTCGGAGGTCTCCGTCATCTCGGAGTCCTCCGACTCCTCGGCCTCGGACTCGTCGCCGACGCCCCAGTGCGCCTCCATGGCGGCCACCATCGCGTCGACGTTCGCGTAGAGCCTTCCGAAGGCCACCGGATAGGCCAACCGGACGGAGCGGGCGTGCTGCTCGAAGAGCATGGCGCGCAGCTCGTCCAGGTTCTCGTTCGTCTGGTCGGGGTCGAGCCCCAGGGCGGCGTACTCGCCCTCGTCGTTCTCTCCGTCCTCGTTCGTATGCAGGTTCTGGACGGTATCGAAGTCGAAGAGGCTGAACAGCGCGTCCCGGAGTTCGTCGTTGGTGACGCCACCACCATCGGCCGCGTTACCCGCTCGGGCGACGGCGGCGTCGTTCGCGACATTGCCCGCGCCGCCTCCGAAGTTGGCTTGAGACAGGGGGAGCTTGCTGCGGACGACCAGCCACTGCTGGACATACGCCTGGAGCGAGAATCCCTGGGCCATCGTCCCTGGAGCCGCGTTGTTGGCGGCATCGCGATGGGCGGCCAGCAGGTCGATCTCCTCCCGGAGGGCTTCCTGCCTGTCGTCCGTGAGGCTGTCGACCAGGTCCCAGCCCGGTAGCTGGTGCAGGTGGTTGTCCAGGGTGTTCATGTTGTTGATGGCGGTGGCAGGCGTCCGGCCGAGCAGGGCGCGGTCGAGGGTGTCGAGGTACGTCTGCCACGGCGTGGTGTGGTGGCGCTCCGTGGGCCACAACGAGCCGGCGCGCCCGCCCACGTTTACCTGGTTGATGCGCCCCGCGGCACTCGCGCCAAGCTGCACCGCGACCCGCTGGATGGGGAGGCTCGCCCCGGCCCCGGTGCTCGGAGCCGCCTTGAGCTGCGCGGTCGCGACGTCATGCGTGGACTCCGCCGGGAGCCTCGCGGCCCGCGCGGACATGGCGTCGGCCTCGTGCTCCAGGCCCGCGTCATCGTTGAGCGCGGCGCCCTGCAACTCGGCCGTGGGCCGCACGCGTCCCTGCTTCTGCTGCACGACGTGCCACGCCTCGTGGGCCAGGTGCTTCTCCTGGCCCGGCGCCACGTGGATGTCCGAGCCCTGCGTGTAGGCCAGGGCCTGGAGCTGCGCGGGCGCGGAGGAGTTGTAGTGCACGCGCACGTCGTCCAGCGACATGCCGGACAGGGACTCGACGCCGGACTTCAGCGAGTCCGGAAGGCCCGTGTCGTTGCGCGGCGAGGCACGGCGCTGGAGCGTCTGCGCCTGCTTCGCCTGCGCCACCACCCTCGGGGAGGAGTCCAGCGCCTGCTGGAGCGCGCCCAGCGACTTCGTGCGCGACGAGCCCCCCTCCATGGCGCCACCTCCCGCCGAGGACGCGGAGGTGGACTCGCGCGAGGACTGTGACGGCTCGACGAACACGCCCATTCGATGCCTCCGGGGGAGACTCGGAATGTACCGTGCCCGTCTCCAGTGCCGACAGGATGCGCCGGGTGTCGCGCCATGAGGGCCGCGTCACGCCGGCGCACGTCCTCCACCCGCATGGGACGTCCTGGGTTCCCTCGCGAGCTCAGGACGGGGACGGCGGGGTCTGCGACACATCGGGGCTGTCCGCGCGAATCTTGCGCGAGTTCTCGACGAGCTCGCGCCAGGACGCCTCGTACTCCCCCCGCAGCCTCGCCCACTCGCCGCCCCGGGCCTTCATCAATCGCCGCAGCGACTCACCCGTGCTGGACAACGACGAGCGCAGGAAGCGCAGCTCCTCCTTCGTGAGCAGCGAGTCCTCCGCGCGGGAGCGGGAGATGTCCGCCTCGTACCCGTCGAACTGGGCCCCCAACTGCCGCAGCTCCGCCTCGCGCTTGCGCTCGTAGGCCGCGCGGCGCTGGCCCGCCTGCTCCTCCGCGTCGTCGAGCGACTTGCGGGTGTCGTCGCAGGCGCGCAGCAGCTCCTGCTTGCCCCGCTCGAAGTCCTCGGTGCCGCGCTGGCGCAGCTCCTCCAGCTTGCGATGGAACGCCTCGCGGCGCTGCTTCACGCCCCTCAGCTCCTTTACCTCGTCCTGTGCCTGACGGATGTCGGCCTGTGCCTCGACCTCCGCGATTCGCGCGTCGATGCGCTGCTTCTCGGCGTCCATCTTCTGCAGGTAAGCCTCGCGCTCGTTCATGGCCTGGATGCCTCCTCCGGTGGGACGCCGCGACCTGGCGCCCTCGCGGGGATATGGATGAGGACGGGACAGGGCATTGCACACAGGCAGAGGCACGAGGGCCGGGCGTGCCGCGCGGAGTGCTTGACCCCAGGCCCGCTCCGGGCGATGAGCCGGGCGCATGAAGCCCTGGGAGACACTCGAGAGCGCCAATGTCCCGGACGTGGGGGAGCTCACCCTGGTCCGCCGAGGGGACGAGCTCGTCCTGCGCGTGCGCGGACAGACGCTGATGTCCAGCCGTATGCACGGCTCCGAGGAGGCGCTCGCGAAGGCCGGCTGTGAGGAGCTGGCGAGCCGAGGCACCGGACGGGTGCTCGTCGGTGGACTCGGCTTCGGCTACACCGTGCGCGCCGTGCTGGACGCCGTGGGCCCGGGGGTCCAGGTCACCGTGGCGGAGCTGCTCTCCACCGTCGTCGCCTGGAACCGTGGGCCCCACCTGTCGCCCCTCGCCCGCGCGCCGCTGGAGGACAAGCGCGTCTCCGTGGTCGAGGCCGACGTCAGCCGCGTCATGGCCCGCAACCCGCAGACGTTCGACACCATCCTGCTCGACGTGGACAACGGGCCCACCGCGCTCACCCACCCCGACAACCAGGGCCTCTACGGCTTGCCTGGTCTGTCCAACGCGGCGCGCGCCCTGCGCTCCGGGGGCACGCTCGGCGTCTGGAGCGCGGGCCCCGCCCCTGGCTTCGAGCGGCGCCTGGAGAAGTGCGGCTTCACCGTGGAGGTCCTCCACCCCCACGCCCACGGCACCAAGGGCCCCCGCCACGTGCTCTTCATCGCCCGCCTGGGCAAGGGCCGCCGCTGAGCCCCGGCGTCGAAGGGCTCGACAGAATATGACGACCGGTATATTCATCCGGTCGTGAGCAAGGGAGAGGACACTCGTCGGCGGATGATTGCCGCCGCGGCGGAGATGCTGGAGCGCTCGGGGTACGCCGGCGCGGGCATCAACGAGCTGCTCGAGGCCGGCAAGGCGCCTCGGGGCTCGCTCTACTTCCACTTCCCGGGGGGCAAGGAGCAGCTCGCCATCGAAGCCCTCCAGGCCTCGTCCGCGGAGGTGACGCGGCTGCTCGGTGAGCACCTCGCCTCATCCAAGGGCCTCGTCACCGGGCTGCGTCGCGCGCTCGCGCAGCTGGCGGACCGCGCGGAGGCCTCCGGCTTCGAGAAGGGCTGCCCCGTGTCCGCCGTGGTGCTGTCCTCCGGCGCCACGCCGGAGCCGGTGCGCGCCGCCGCCGCCGAGGCGCTCCAGTCCTGGCAGCAGCTGCTCACCGAGCGGCTCCGGACCGAGGGACTCACGGCCGCCGAGTCGCGCCGTCGCGCCGCCCTGGTGCTCTCCTCCATCGAGGGCGCGCTGCTGCTCATGCGCGCCCACCGCAGCCGGGCTCCCGTCGAGGAGCTCTCCAAGGAACTGGAGCGCCTGCTCTCACTCGACTGAGCGCGGCCCACGCCGTGCGCGGATGGGCCGCGTCGGCGCGACTCCAGAATATGTAGACTGGTCTAGATACAGAGGTCGTCATCATGAAGGATTCGTCACCGGACTCGCTCGTCATCGGCGCCACGGGATTGCTGGGGCGCTGGCTCGTGCCGGAGCTGACGCGGCGCGGGCGACACGTCGCCGTGCTCGCTCGCAACGCCCAGGGACGCAGCCAGCCCTACCGGGACTGGGTGGCGGCGCTCGGAGGCGCACCCGAGCGGCTCGTGTTCCTCGAAGGAGACCTGGACGCGCCGGGCCTGGGGCTCACGCCAGCGGGCACCCAAGCCCTCCAGGGCGTGCGGGACGTGTTCCAGCTGGGCGCGCGCTTCGCCTGGCACCTGTCGCCCGAGGAGGCCCAGCGCACCAACGTGGAGGGGACCCGCGCCGTGGTGGAGCTGGCCTCGAAGCTGCCCGCGCTGCGCCGGCTCGTGCTCGTGGGGGGCTATCGCATCGGACCGCGGCTCGACGCCTCGGGGCGAATCGTCCCCGCCCCCCCGCTGAGCTTCGAGGACTCCGGCGCCTATGAGGCCTCCAAGGCGCTGTCCCACCAGGTGGCGGTGGAGACCGCCGGGAGCTTGGGCGTCCCCATCACCACCGTGCACCCGTCCTCCGTCATCGGAGACAGTCGCACCGGGGCGACGGTGCAGAGCCTGGGGCTCGGCGACACCGTGGCCCACGTCCACGCCGGGAAGATGCCCGTCCTCCTGGGCTCGAAGGACACCTTCGTCCCCGTGGTCGCGGTGGACACGGTGGCGCGCTTCATGGCGGGCGTGGTGGAGGTTCCGGAGGCCGCGGGGCAGGAGTACACGCTGATGGACCCGGGCTCGCCCACGTTCCACGAGCTGATTCGCTGGACCGCGCGACGCTCGGGCCGACGCGCGCCTCGCCTGTCACTGCCCGTGTCGTGGGTGCGCTGGCTGCCCGAGCGGCTGCTGGGCGCGGCCACCGAGTCACTCGACTTCCTCGACACCGCCCGCTACCCCGTGGAGCCCGCACTCGCGATGGCCCGGCGGATGGGCGTGGAGCTGCCGCCGGTGGAGACGGTGCTGGAGCGCTGGTTCGACTTCCTGCGCGGCACGGGCTTCGCGCCGGACGTGGAGCGGGCGCGACTCGCGTCGGTGCGTCCGGGATGACCCGGCGACCAAGGGGCGTGGACGCCGGGGCCTCGCGCGATGTGCTGTAGTAGCCCGGCCCTCGAAACGGACCGGAGACCTCCTGGTGAACCGCCCTTCCCTGCTGGCCGTGCTCGTCGTCCTGCTGACCGCGTCCGCCGCACGTGCGCAGCCGTCCCCCGTGCTGGGGGGACTCGACGGCCTCTATCCGGACCTGGACGCGCTGTACCGCGACCTGCACCAGCACCCCGAGCTGTCCTTCCAGGAGGAGAAGACCGCCGCGAAGCTGGCCGAGCGCCTGCGCAAGCTGGGCTTCGACGTCACCACGGGCGTCGGCGGCACGGGCGTGGTGGCGCTCTTGCGCAACGGCCCCGGGCCCACCGTCATGCTGCGCACGGACCTGGACGCGCTGCCCATGGAGGAGAAGACGGGCCTGCCCTACGCCAGCAAGGTGCAGGTGAAGGGCGGCGACGGGCAGACGGTGCCGGTGATGCATGCCTGCGGGCATGACGTGCACATGACGGTGTGGATGGGCACGGCGACGCTGCTTTCGCGCAAGAAGGACCAGTGGAAGGGCACGCTGATGATGGTGGGCCAGCCCGCGGAGGAGATTGGGGCCGGCGCGCGCAAGATGCTCGCGGATGGACTCTTCAAGCGCTTCCCCAAACCCGACTTCGCGGTGGCGCTGCACAACACCACCGCGGCGCCCGCGGGCCGCGTGGAGTACGTGTCCGGCTACGCCATGGCCCACGTGGACTCGGTGGACATCACGCTCTTCGGCAAGGGCGGACACGGCGCGTACCCGCACACGACGGTGGACCCCATCCTGATGGCCGCGCGCACGGTGCTCGCGCTCCAGACGCTGGTCAGCCGGGAGAAGCACCCGCTGGAGCCCGCGGTGGTGACGGTGGGCTCCATCCACGGCGGCACCAAGCACAACATCATCCCGGACGACGTGCGCCTGCAGCTCACCGTGCGCTCCTACAAGCCCGAGGTCCGCAAGGCGCTCCTGGCGGGCATCGAGCGCATCGCCAAGGCGGAGGCCCTGGCCTCCGGCGCCACGCGGCCGCCCAGGGTCGACGTCACCGAGGGCACGCCCGCCACCTACAACGACCCGGCCCTCACCCGCCGCCTCACCGAGGCCGTGGTGCGCGTGCTCGGCGAGAAGAACGTCGGAGAGGCCCAGCCCGTCATGGGCGGCGAGGACTTCTCCGAGTACGGCCGCGCCGGAGTCCCCGCCGCGCTCCTGTGGCTGGGCGCGGTGGAGCCGCAGCGCTTCCTCCAGGCCCGCTCAGGGGGTGAGCCGCTCCCGTCCCTGCACTCCTCCGGCTTCATCCCGGACCGCGAGCGCACGCTGCGCACGGGTGTCACCGCGCTGACGACGTCCGCGCTGGAGCTGCTGGGCAAGCCCTGAGCCCTTGAAACCACGGCCACGACGAGGGCCTTCGATGCCCCTCGCCGCGGCCCGTGGGAGCGAGGTCGCCCCCCAAGGCGGCCTCGCTCCAGTTCTCCTTCGCACGCTACCGGCAGGCCCCCAGCCGGACGGAGAGGCAGCCGTCGTTCCCGCAGCGTGTGAAGCGCGCGCAGCGCTGGGCCTCGAACTCGCCGAAGGCCCGGACGGTGGTGGTGCGCCGGCCCTCCGCCGCCGTCTCCACGCAGACCTCGATGTCCTGGATGGGGAGGTTGGGCGTGTCGGTGAGCACCTCCATCATCGGGTCGAACAGCGCGCTGGCGGTGGCACACTCCATCGCCTTCTGCGCCGACGTCGCGCGCACCTCCACGACGCGCACCGCGCAGAACTGCTTGCTCTGGATGCCCAGGGAGAACACCGTCCCGCCCGCGTCACACGCGGTGGCGGCAATCGACTGGCACGTCCCGCCCACGCAGTTGCTGCTGGCGTTGCAGACCTGGCTGCCCGACGAGTTGCAGCACGCCTCGCCGACGTCGCCGCAGTTGCGGCAGTTCTCCCCGCCCGACTCCATCACGCACATCAGCGAGCCACCGCAGTACGTGGCGGAGGCGGCGACACAGCAATCCTGCCCCTCGCCGCCGCACGGCACGCACGTGCCGCTGTTGCAGGCCAGGCCCGTGTCACAGCTCGCGGAGTCCGTCCGGCACGCGCAGCCGTTGGTTCCATACTGACTGGGGTCGCATCCGGAGTTGCCGCTCTGGCAGCTTCCGCAGCCCGCCATGACGACCATGCACAGCATCAGGAGCCCCCTCAGGGGCGAGTTCAGGTTCACGATGGGGTTCCTCGTTGCTTGGAAGGACATGGGGTGCACCGGCTCCGCGCCGCTCACGGACTGAGCACCAGGTGCACGGACTTGCCGTCGCCATTCACGGCGCGGACCAACACCTCGAGGTTGTCGGAGATGGACAGGGCCTCCACGATGCGCAGGCCCGCCTTCTCCAGCTCCTCGGGCGCGAGCTCGGAGAGCGGGTAGCTCTTCTCCCCGTCCGGCGGGGTGATGAACGCGCGCTGGGACTTGTCCTCCGCCGTGGCCGTCCCCACCACCCAGTTGCTGGTGTTGAGCCCCCCCGCCCTCGCGGACAGCGCGCCCTCCGGCAGGGGCAGCAGCTCGCCGCCCTTCTCGCGGGTCCACCGGAAGGGCTGGCTGTGCTTGCCGGAGACGCGCGCGGTGCCCAGCACCGTGCCCACGTCGTTGAGCGCGGCGATGTCCGCCTCCAGCTCCAGGAGGATGTGACGCTCCTTGCCGGCGATGAGCGCCGCGCGAGGGCCGCTCTGCGTCTGCACCACGGCCGCCGACTCACCCAGCGCGTTGAAGAACAGGCGCCCCGAGCCGAGCCCCGTCAGCGCCTCGCGCTTCGCGGGGCCGACCTCGTCGACGACGTAGACGACGTCCTTGTCATCGGGCCAGCGCACCAGCGGCGTGCCGTGCGCGTTGCCCACCAGGGCCTCGTAACCGTCGACCCACAGCTGCGCGCCCGCCTTCACCTCGTTCGCCTTCATCCGGAACGCGGACAGGCCCTTGTACGAGTACGCGGTGCCGAACAGGTCTCCGCTCGCGCTGACGGCCTTCACGTCGACGCGGTCCACGCCGAGCGCCTCGCGCAGCGACTGCACGGTGGACCTGCTCGTGATGAGGCTGTCCGATTCGTCGTTCGCCAGACGGCCGATGACCGCGCCCTCGTTGGTGATGAGGCGGGCAATCGCCACCTCCGGGAGCTGACGCCACCGGTTGAAGTCGAACACCTGGGTGACGCACCGGTTGAGGGCGACCCGCTGCGACTGGAGCATGCCGCCCGAGGAGCCCTGGATGACGGTGGGCCCGCCCCAATGTGGGGGCAGCCGGATGGCGAAGCGCGCGGTGCGCTGGGCCTCGGGCACGCGCACGTTGAGGACCCCGACGCTCGCGTCCACACTGAAGAGCTCCACCAGCGTTCCGCCCGCGGGCGCGGGGCTGCTCAGGACGACCTCACCCGACAGCTCCGTGGCACTCGAGGAGGGGCAGCGGTTGGTGGACGTCAGCACCCGGAGCGCCGCCAGGCGCGGACGCGGCACGCCCGCGTAGGCGACGAACTGACGCACCTGCACCGGCTCCGTCCAGTAGAACTTGAAGACGATGTCCGTGTAGCCGTCCACCCAGACCTGGCTGCCCCCCGTCAGCACCAGCTCGACGTTGTGCGGACACGAAGCGCTCTCGCAGTAGGGGTCATCCGCGCCGCGCACCTGGCGGGCGAAGGCCTTGAGCGTGCCGCGCACGCGCGTGACGCTGTTGGCGTCGCCCAGGTAGTACGGCGAGGGCAGCGTGTCGTCGAAGGTCCAGGTGATGACGTTGCCGCTGCGCGAGCCCCACAGGTTCAGCACCAGGTCGGAGTTCACGCCGAAGGTGCGCGCCGGGACGTGCAGGTTCAGGGTGCCCGCCGACTTGGGCAAGAGCCAGTAGCCCGTGGCGTAGTCGTTGCCGCGCACGTGGATGCGCGCGGCGTTGAGGCGGACATTCGTGCCGCGCCACACGTCGTCCACGATGTCCGCGTGGGCGACTGGCGCCAGGATGAGGCCGAGCAGGACCACCAGGCCCAGCCCGTTGAGGATGCGTGTCATGAGGTTCTCGGAGGTGTTGTGGGAGTGAAGTGAAGGCCGCGTCGGGACTCAGCCCCCCAGCTCGGCGGAGGACTGGGCCATCAGCGACATGATGCGGGCGCGCGTGGAGGAGTGCTGGCCCGGGCGCAGCGCGAGCGCCTGGAGCATCTGGAGGACCGGCGCGCCGCCGCCCTCGATGCGGTGGGTGATGAGGTTGAGCAGCGTGGCCTCCACCCCGGAGACCATCCCCCCCGAGACGACCCAGGCGCGCAGCCGCTCCAGGTCCGCCCCGTCCAGCCTGCGTGCGTCCAGCGCATCCAGCAGCGCCGCCTGCACCAACCGCTCCGGCTCCTGGACCAGCGAGTCGAGCAGCATGCGTGTGGCCACCTCCTGCGGCACGCCGCGCAGGGACTCGGCCGCCGCGGCGCGCACCTCGGTGGAGTCGTCGCGCAGGTAGGGCTGCGCCGCATCCAACACGGCCTCCTGCCGCGTGTTGCCCAGCGCGCGCAGCGCGTGCATGCGGTCCTGCGGGTCCTTCGCGTCGCGCAGCGAGTCCTGGAGCGGGCGCAGGTAGGTCGCCACGTTGGGGTCCCCGGAGGGGAGCTTCGACACCACGCCGCCCAGCGCGTACTCGGACGCGCGCCGGGTGGCCACGTCGTTGCCCGCGCGGGCCCGCTCCCGCAGCGTGGTCAGCATCCGGGCCGTCTCCGGCTCGGGCGCCTCGAGGAAGCCCGCGCGCTGCAGCATCAGCCCGTAGGACGTCTCGTGCTCGCGCGCCACGGGGGCCTGGAGCAGCTCGCGCATCAGCGCCTGGGCCTCTCCATGCCCCGTGCCCGCGAGCACGTCCATGGTGAGCTCACGCAGTCCCGGATTCACGCCCGGACGCAGGAAGGACGCCGCGAGCTCCCGCGTCCTGCCGGGCTCCAGCTTGAGCGCGGCGATGGCCCGGCGCACGAAGCGGTCCAGCTCCGGGATGGACTCCGGGCGCGTGGCGGCGGCGAGCACGCGGAGGACCTCGTCCACCGTCATGCCGTCCGCCTGGCTGCGCAGGAGCGCCGTCTCCTTGTCTCCCTCGAAGACGATCTGCTCGGGCTTGCGGATGAGGGACTTGTCCTCGTTCGTCGCCAGCAGCGGCGCCATGCTCCGCGCGGAGAACGTCACGCGAAGGCGCATCCGGCGCGACATCAGCGGGGCGCCATCCGTCCGCGTCGCGTCCAGCGACTCGTCGTGGGACACCCCGGCCATCCGGCCATCCGGCGCGCGCTCGAAGCGGGTGAGCGAGCGCAGCTCCTGCTGGAACGGCCGGTCCTTCCCCGCGGCGTTCAGCGTCACGTAGCGCGTGCGCCGCCGCGTCAGGGCGGAGTCCCCGTCGAACTGGAAGCGGGCCTGGACCTCGCCCGTCTGGTTGGACTCGACGACGTCCCACTCGGCCGCGTCGCGCAGGGTGGTGGGGAACAGCTCCGCGGCGAGCGTCTGCGCCAGCTGGCGGAACATGGCGGGCTCCGACTCCGAGAAGCGCACCGCCAGGAGCGCGCCCTTCGCGTCCAGCTCCACCCAGGCCGACGCGGACTCGGGCAGCTGCGCCGCCACGGAGGCCGCGTCGGGAAAGAGCTGCTGCCCCGAGAGCACCGCGTCGTGCCGCTCCAGGGACTTCAGGGACAGCCGCACCCTCGTGCCGTCCGGGCGGACCTCGAGCGCGCGCAGGGCGAGCGAGCCCTCCAGGTGCAGCGTGCCCTCCACCGCGCCGGACGACGTCGCGCCCCCCGGGACGGGCATCGGGAGCTCCACGCGCTGCAGGTCATCCCAGGCGAACCGATAGATGCGCTCCTCTCCCGGCGCCCACTGGAACAGGGGCAGGCGGGAGTCGCTCACGACGACCGGGGCGGCCTCGCCCGCGACGACGGTGAGGCGCGTGAAGTACCAGGCGGACACAGCGCCGGTGAGCAGCAGGGTGGACAGCACGGCCGTACGGACGGCGAGCCTCGGGCGACGCATGAAGGACCTCGAAAGGAAGGGACTGGGGCGGGACGCCATGGCGATGGAAGGCCATGGCGCCCCAGGAGGACCGCCCCGACACGTGAGCGCCGGAGCGGCCCCGCCGTGTGACTAGAAGATGCGCGCCAGCGGCACCGTCTTGGTCTCGGTGTAGATGTTGTGCTTCAAGCCGAAGCCGCTCCACGAGAACACGGGGAACTCGGCCTTCAGGTCGAACAGCTGCAGGAAGAGCGAGATGCGCCCGTCGAGGAAGCGCGTCTCGATGTCCAGCTTCGAGGTGAGGCGCAGGAACAGCGTGTTCGGGTCCGTCGGGTGCGAGGGCGAGCTCAGGTAGATGCCGATGTCCGTCTCCAGCGGGAGGTTGGCGCGGGTGAGCACCACCGTGCCGCGGACGGCGACCTGGACCTTCGGCAGGCCGATGCCCACCGACGCGAAGCCATTGACGGAGAGGTACGGCGTGAGGATGCCGAACAGGTCCACGCCCAGCAGGTCCGCCGCGCAGTCACGGGTGATGGCGCCGCCGATGTCGAACTTGACGCCCGTCTCCGCGGACACGCCCGCCGTCAGCGTGACGGGGATGTACCAGACCATGAAGGTGTAGGACGTCTGGGCCTCGTCGAACGCGTACACGGGCTTGGTCTGCGCGAAGGTGACGCGCAGCGGATAGGTCTGGTCGTGGGTGTAGACGGACTGCCCCAGGAAGCGGGCCCCCACGGTGAGCCGGATGCCGTTGCCCTCGGTGCCCGCGGAGCCGTCGATGTGGATGACCTCCATGCGGGTGGGGCTGAAGAGGTTCGCGTAGGCGTTGAACTCGCCGTAGATGCGCGCGTTGTACTCGCACCACGGGCCCGTCAGGCCGAAGCCATTCGCCTGCATCCGCGCGCTCGAAGCGCCCGGCGCCGTGACCTCCCAGCCGCCGTTGTAGTCGTAGCCGGCGCCCATGAAGCTGTCGCCCGCGTAGCCACTGTCACCGGCCTCGCCGCCATGGCGCACCAGGCCCGTGGACGGGTTGGTGGGCGCCGCCTGCGCCTGGATGTACTGGCCGTAGGCGAGCACGTACTGGGCCAGCATCGTCGTGTTGAGGGTGTAGTCCTTCTCCTTCAGGGTGGAGATCTTGAGCAGGTGCGCGTTGCGCACGAAGCTCGTCTCGCTGAAGTCGTTGCCCGTCAGGAACAAGCACGCCTGCAGGTCCGCGGCGCGGCGCGGCCCCATGGCGGCGTCCAGCTCCAGCTTGTAGCGGCGCGGGCTCCAGTCGCAGGACGTCACGTACTTCGAGTCGAGGCAGCCCTGCCCCTCGGCCTGGACCAGGCGCTCCTCGATGACCTTGTCGAGCGCGTAGAGCCGCTCGGCGGTGGTGGCGTTCAGCTCCTTCGTGTCGCGGTCCTTCTTCAGGAAGAGCGCGTACGCCTTCTGCCAGTCGGCGTAGATGCCCGCGCGCTGGGCGAGCAGCGCGATGAAGCCCTCCTGCTCCTCCTGGCGCACGGTGAGCTCGTCATCCGGGATGTGCGCGAGCTGCTCGGCCATCTCCTGGTGCCACGAGTCCGAGGCCACCGCCCACTGCCGGGCCTCCGGGTTGTTGGCGAGCCGCGCGGCGTCGGTGGTGAACTCGTAGGGCTTGACGCCCTTCGGGTAGGGGCCGGGCGTGAAGGCGAAGTACGCGTTCTTCGCCACCCGCGTCTCGCCCCAGATGGACGCCAGCTTCTTGCCGTCGCGGCTGTACAGCGTGCGGTGGGCGATGCCGTCGCCCCCGTAGGCCGACTGGAACAGCGCGCGGTAGTCGTCGCCGTGCACGCCCGAGCGCCGCTCGAAGCGGCTGTAGTCGTAGTACTTCTCGTCCACGTACTCCTGGCAGGACGTCACCTGCGTCCCGTTCTTGTCCCAGGCCTGCAGCTGCCCCAGGTACGCAAGCTCCGCCTTCGTCAGCTTCTCCAGCTTCTTGCGGTAGAGAATCTGCCCCTTGAGCACCTGGCCCGACAGGCCCTGGTCCATGCCGCTCACGCGCGTGGTGCCCAGCGACACGGGCTGGGTGGCCACCGTTGCCGTCCCGCTGCCGAACTCCTCCGGCAACAGCACCGTGCGCTTGGGCGCGTTGTCCCAGCGCGCCCTCCACTCCGTCTCGATGATCTGCTGGCAATATCCGTCGTGGGCCTCGCCGCACTTGCTCGAGCGGTAGTCGACGTCCACGCACTGCTGCAGCGACGGCGTCGGGCAGTCCTCCGCGAGGCTCACGGGCGCCGACAACAGCGTCATCGACACTCCGGCCCAACGCAGCGGGCTCCCCAACAGACCCACTTTCTTCCCCTGGTTCATATGAAGCTTCGTCCTTGGTGAGGGCCGGCTTCGGGCACGGCCCGCCGGACCCCAGAGCACGTGCTGTGCCGCGGCGCGTGTCACTCGGGGGCGCGTGACGACGCGACCACCCCGCGAGGACCCGGGGACAACACGGCGAACCAGGACGTTGCCTGCGAGGCAACACGCACCAGGACGACGACGTGGGGAGCGTCAGTGCCCCACGCCTTCGCACAACCAGCCACGCGCGAAGGCCCAGTCCCGGCGCACGGTGGCGGGCGCCACGCCCAGCACCGCGGCGGTCTCCTGGATGCCCAGGCCCGCGAAGTAACGAAGCTCCACGAGGCGGGCCAGCCGGGGCTTGAACGACTCCAGCTCCACCAGCACCCGCTCCAACCCCAGCACGTCGATGTCGACGCCCACGGGGGACTCCGTCACCTCGTCGTGCAGGTACAACGGCTCACGCAGCGCGTCCCGACGGTGGGCGTTGCGCACCCGCACCGCCTCCACCAACGCCCGACGCATCGCCTGGGCCCCCACCCCCAGCACATGGCGACGTCGCTCCATGTCCGCGGACTCCCCCGCCCACCGCCCGCAGATGTCGCGCAGCAGCAGCATGGGACGCAGCGTGGCCCGCGAGGCCTCTCCGCTCATGGCCGCGTGCGTCATCTCGCGGAGCTCCTGGTACGCCACCCCCTGAAGGGCATCCCGGGCCTCTCCTCCTTCGTTGCGAGCGCCTTCCAGCAGCGATGTCTTCCCCGACATGCCCATGGTGTCCTCCTGGGTCTCACATCCCATCGAGTCGCTTCGCCACGCCTGCCTAGCCTGTCGAACGAAATCCCCCGCAAATCTTGAGAACAAAGAATTGTTTTCGTGAATACCGACAATTCCCTGCCCGCCGGGATGGCCAAGCTGCTCTCATGGTCGTCCTGGCGCAACGCAGGATCACCAACTTCGCTGGCTATTCGCTCTTATCCACATTTCCAAAGACGACTGGCGCACGTGCCAGCGAGGAAGCGTTCGGGGCCCCGCGCATGGGGGGTGGGCACGCCTCGGCTTCCCACCACGCCCTGGAGGGTGGGCGACCCCGAGGTCCTGGGTCGACCTGGACGCGGGCTACGCGGTGGGTAGCCAGAGCACGAAGCGGGCGCCGCCCTCGGGGGCCTGGGCGTAGCGCAGCTCCCCGCGCATGCTCCGGGCCAGCTGGCGGCACAGGGCGAGCCCCAGGCCCACGCCGGGCGCGGACCGGGCCGCGGCCTGAACGGACTTGGAGAAGGGCTCGAAGAGCCTGCGGGCCGTGGCGGGGTCCACGCCCGGGCCGTGGTCCCTCACCACCAGCCCCACCCGGCGGCCCCGCCGCTCCAGCTCCAGGTGCAGGCGTGGGTCGGTGGCGCCGGCGGCGTACTTGGACGCGTTGTCGACGAGGTTGAAGAGGACCTGCTCCACCGCCGACGGGTCCGTCAGCACGGTGACGTCCGGGGGCACGTCCACGCTCAGCACCAGCCCGGACTGGAGCGCGCGCTCGGCGAGCCGGGGCTCCAGCCGCGACACGAGCGCGTCCACCGCCACCGGCTCCAACCGGGCCGGCGCGCGCCCACGCTCGATGCGGGCATAGGCGAGCACGTTCTCCACCAGGTGGCTGAGCCGCTCCGCCTCGCGGTGGAGGATGTCGAAGTACTCCTGTCGCCGCGCGGCGTCCGGGACCATGCCCGCCGACAGCATCTCCGTGTACATGCGGAACGTCGTCAGCGGCGTGCGCAGCTCGTGCGTCACCGCCGACACGAAGGCGCCCCGACGCTCGCTCAGCGCCATCACGCCCACCAGCAGCGCCACCACCGCCACGCCCGCGAGCGCCACGCCGCTCCAGGCCACCATGAGCACGAGCGGCAGGGACGAGAGGGCGCCCGAGGAGCCCTCCTCGCCCGAAGTGGAGCCCGGTACCAGCCGCACCGGCAGGGCCGCCAGGAGCCTCCCCTCCCCTGTCGCCGTGACGTCGCCCCGTGCGGGCTCCAGGGTCGCGCCCGGGAGCAGGTCCTCCACGCGGCCCTGGAGCCAGCGGCTCAACCCGGGCCAGTCCAGCCAGCAGCCCTGGAGGACCTCCTGGCCATCGACCCGGACGAGCCGGCCCAGCAGGAGCGCGTCGCCCACCCAGAGCGCCCGCATCTCCGCGCGGGGGGAGGCGCGGGCCGCCGATGGCTCCTGGGCCTGGTAGGTCACGACATTCTGACTGGCGGCCTGGCGCGCGCTGCGCGAGCGGGCGTCGTACTCGCTGGCGTTCTTGAGCTCCTGGAACGAGGACGACAGCTTGCTCTGGACGCGTGACAACGGGCTGCCGGTCGAGGCGGGTGCATCCCGCGCCGCGAGCGCCTCGCGCAGCCGGAGGCCGCCGAGCTGACGCGACACGTGCTCCAGGCGCGCCCTCAGGACCTCCTCCCCCACGCGGGGCGGGGCCACTCCGAGCGAGGCGCGCAGCGACGCCTCGATGACCTGCGGAGAGGTGACGTTCCCGGCGGTGTCCACCTGGAAGTGGAGCAGGACATGTTCCGGCGGACCCGCGAGCAAAGGAGACGCCATCCACGCCTGCCCCTCGGGGAGCGGGGCGTTGCGCGCGTCCAGCACACCGGGCACGGGGGCCACGGCCGCATACGCCTCCGCGGGCACCGCGCTCTCCCGGGCCACCAGCGGCAACAGCTCCGAGTCCAGCCGCCACAGCGCCAGGCGCACGTTCTCCTCGCGCGCCGCGCTCAGGCGGGCCTGACGGTCCGCGCGGTCCAGGCGCAGGGCGAAGACGGACAGCCACACCACGCCGGCCAGCGCCAGCGCCAGGCAGGCGCTCACCGCGAGCCAGACTCGCCAGGAGCGAATCATCGGGCTCCACCCATTTGGGAGAACATGGAGCCCTTGCCGCATGCCGCACGGGCGATTACCGCGAGCCAGGAGCGAATCATCGAGTGCCGCCCGACGGGGAGCCCATGGAGCCCTTGCCGCGCACCGTACAGGCGCTCACCACGCTCCAGACACGCCAGGAGCGAATCATCGGGCGCCGCCCGGCTGGGAGAACATGTACCCCTTGCCGCGCACCGTGAGGATGACGCGGGGCTCGGCGGAGTCATCGCGCAGCTTCTCGCGCAGCCGCGCCATCGTCATGTCCACCGTGCGCGTCTGCAGTCCGCGCGCGGGCAGGTGCCACACGCGCTCGAGCAGTTCCTCGCGGGAGATGGCTCGCCCCGGGTTCTCCCCCAGGTAGCGCAGCGCGTCCGCCTCTCGCTCCGACAGGTCCATCCGCGTGCCGTCATCGAAGCTCAGCTCGCGGCGCTCCACCACGAAGTGCCCGCCAGGGAAGTCCACGCGGGAGGCCCCCACGGGACGCTCGGCCGAGCGTCGGAGCACCGCACCCACCCGGGCCAACAGCTCCCGCACCGAGAAGGGCTTCACCACGTAGTCGTCCGCCCCCAGCTTCAGGCCCTTCACCCGGTCCTCCTCCTGGCCCCGGGCGGTGAGGATGATGACGGGCAGCGTGGGCCGGCTCTTGCGCACCGCCGCCAGCAGGTCCAACCCGTCACCATCAGGGAGCACCAGGTCCAGCAGCACCAGGTCCACCGGCGTGCGCTCGGCCACGCGCTGGCCCTCTTCCTTCACGCCCGCTTCGAGGACCTCGTAGCCCTCGAAGCGAAGCGCATCCACGATTCCGCGCCGGATGGCGGGGTCATCCTCGACGACGAGCACTCGGCGCGCGGCCATGACGCATCCTACTCCAGGGTGAAGCTTCGCTTGCTCGCCTCGCGCTGCACCACCTGGCCGATGACGCCGTCCAGCGTGTCATCCCCCTTCGTCGCCTGATTCTTGCGCGCCTCCGCCAGGAACTGCTGGCGCTCCTTGCCGAGCTGCTGGATGCGCTGCTGGAGCGCCTCACGCTCCTTCTCCCGGGCCGCGAGCCACGCCTTGCGCCCCGCCGCGTCCAGGTTGCGCATGGGCTCGGGCAGCTCCTCCGCCGCGACGGAGCCCAGGTCCACCTTGTTCTTCTTCACCGCGTCCACCAGGTCCCAGCTCTCGTTGGAATAGTTCCCGGAGCTCTTCGCCATCGCACGCGAAGCCATGTTCGACAGCGACACGCCGCGCGAGAGCTTGTCCTGCGTGGCCTGTCGCTGCTGGCTCTCCTTCGCCTCGGCGCCGCCGTAGACCACGTAGGTGTTGTTCAGCTCGGTGCCCAGCCGGGCGATCTCATCGTCCTGCGGAGCGGCGAGCTCGACGACCCGCTGGTTCTGGTCGATGTTCATGTAGCTGCCGTCGGCGCGCGTGGCCGCATCCTTCCAGTGGTCCGCGATGCCCTGCTCGTAGTCACCGCAGTGGATGGTGTTCACGGTGATGCCCTTCTTGCGCGCGGCGGCCACGGCCTCCCGGTAGTCGACCGGCCCCTGGATGAAGGTCTCGTTGCCGGCGATGAAGATGAGCCGCATCGAGTCCTCCTTCGGGCTCCACTCCAGTTTCCGGGTGGCCTCCTGGATGACCTCGCCACCGTGCTCCGAGCCGCCGGAGGTGCGCAGGGCGAACAGCCGCTCGGAGAGCGCATCCAGGTCCGAGGTGAACGGCGTCACCTGGCGGATCTCGCTCGAGCTCGCGCCGGGGGTGGTGTCGCCGTACGTGTAGAGGGCCAGCTCCAACCGGGGCGCCACGCCGCCACGCTTCGCCTTGGCGAAGCGATTCACGATGTTCCACAGCTGGGTGCGCGCCTGGTCCAGGAGCCCGTCCATGCTGCCGCTCGTGTCGAGCAGGAGCGCGATCTGGATGACCGGCGCCGCCTTCGGGTCCACGAACTGGGGCGAGGGAGGCGCCACGGGAGCCGCGGGCACCACCGCGACGGGAGCAGGTGGAGCGACCGGAGGCGTCGCGACAACGGGGGCGGGAGCATTGTCCGTGGACGGCTTGCCCAACAGGAGCGCGGAGACCGCGAGCGCCGCGGCCGAGCCGAGGATGATGGGGAGCTTGAGGGCCGGTTTCATCGTGTGTCCTTTCGTACGGCGGTGCCCTGGTGAGCACGCTTGGGACAGTAACGAGTGAGCCCTGGTGAAAGGTGTAACCGCCCTGTAACCGCGTGCCGCGCTACCCCTCGTCCCAGAGGAAACCCAGCTCCAGTTCGATGGCCTCGAATGGCTCCGCGCGCACCTTGGCCAGCCCCTCATGCTGGGCGACTTTCTGGTACCCCGCGCCCTCCAGTCGCCAGACCTCCAGGGTCCGGACCTTCGGATCGATGAGCCACAGGTGCTTCACGCCTTCACGACCATAGATGGGCTGCTTGGCGAAGCGGTCCAGCCGCGAGGTCGACGGGGAGAGCACCTCGCAGACCCAGTCCGGAACGACGGTGCAGCCGACCCCGCTGGGAATCCCCGGCATCCGCTCGCGCCGCCATCCAGCGAGGTCCGGGACGAGGACGTTTCCGCCGGAGAGATGGAGCTCCGGCTCGAACAAGATGAACCAGCCACCGGGGCCGCCTCTCCCCTTGTCATAGGGACCGCTCAGTTCACCGTTCAGACGCGATGACACCAACGAATGCCGAAGCGCCGGCCTGGGACTGGCATGCAGCACGCCGTCGATGAGCTCCCCGATGACCGTCTCGGGGAGCGCCTCCAGGTCCGCATAGGTGGCCGGTTTCTTCTCCACGGTGCCCTCACTCCGATAAACCCCGACGCCCCACCCCGATTCCATGGTCATGCCCACGAAGTAGCACGGGGGTCTGACGTCCTGGGTTGTCCCTGCTTGAACATCCCTCCAAGGTTGCATCGCCTGGAACGCGAGCGCAAGCCTCGCCCCGGGCCAGCCTCCCGCGCGCACAGCCCTGCATCCAGCGTTCCCTCGAGGCTCAGGCGCTGCGCAGCATCAAGCGCTCCACGACGGAGCGGACCTCACGCAGGCGGGACGGGTCCGTCACCGCGACGAAGATGGTGTCGTCACCGGCCACCGTGCCGGCGAGCCCCGGCACCTCCGGCTCACGGTCCAACGCCAGCGCCAGCACCGGCGCGTAGCCGGGGCTCGTCTTCACCACGAGCAGGTTCGGCGGCGCCTCGACGATGCTCACGCGCGGCCGCTCCGGCGTCGCCACCGGCTCCGTCAGCGACGCGCGCTGATAGCGCCCGCCCACCTTCTGCACGCCCAGCTTCTTGAGCCGCCGCGACAGCGTGGACTGGCTCGGCGCCTGCCCCTCCGCCTCCAACAGCTCCTGCAAGACGGCCTGATCGCTGATCTCCCGCTCCGAGATGAGCCGAAGGATTTCGTCGTCCAGGTTCATTCCTTCCACCATGCATGCACGTGAATTTCCATGCAAGGAACCCGCATGAAAGATTGCGGGAACAATACTCTTGCGCGCCGCGTCCTTCTGCATAATATCCGCGCCCCATTCGCGGAAATGCACGCATGAAGGTGCATATTCATCCACCTATGCACCGGTCCAGGCCGGGGAGCGCAGGCCCATGAAGCACGTCACCCACATCAAGGATCTCGGCCCCGCGGGTGTGGAGGCCGTCCTCTCTCAGGCGGAGGCTTGGAAGAAGAAGGCCCCCGGCGCGCTCTTCCCGGGGAGCATCCTGGGCATGGTGTTCTTCAACCCGTCCTTGCGCACGCGCACCTCGTTCGAGGCGGTGATGCTGCGCGGGGGTGGCAACGCCATCATCCTGGACGTGGGCGCGGGCGTGTGGAAGCTCGAGCACCGCGAGGGCGCGGTGATGAACCTGGACCGCGCCGAGCACCTCAAGGAGGCCGCGCCCGTCCTGTCGCGCTTCGTGGACATGCTGGGCGTGCGCACCTTCTCGCAGGGCGGCGGTGACGAGGAGGACGAGGTCGACCCCATCATCAACGCGTTCCGCAAGTGGGCCACCGTCCCCGTGGTCAGCATGGAGTCCGCGCGCGAGCACCCCTGCCAGGGCCTGGCGGACGTGCTCACCCTGCGCGAGACGTTCGGCTCCACGAAGAAGCTGCCGGTGACGCTGACGTGGGCGCCCCACATCAAGCCCCTGCCCAAGGCGGTGCCCAACTCGTTCCTGCTCAGCGCGGCCGCGGCCGGCTGCGAGGTGCGCGTGGCCCACCCGCCCGGCTTCGAGCTGCACCCGGCCGTGCGCGCGGAGGCGGAGGCGTACGCCAAGGCCACCGGCGGCAGCATCACCTACACCCACGAGCAGGACGAGGCGCTCGCCGGCAGCCGCGCCGTCTACGCCAAGTCCTGGGGCCCGACGGCCGCGGCGGCCTTCTCGCCCAACGACGTCACGGCGCTGCTCGCGTCGTACTCCGGATGGATGCCCACGCTGCGCACCATGTCGCGCGCCGCCAAGGACGCCGCCTTCCTGCACTGCCTCCCCGTGCGCCGCAACGTGGAGGTCGCCGACGAGGTCCTGGACCACTCCAGCAGCCGCGTGGTGGACGAGGCGGGCAACCGCTTCCACGTCCAGCGCGCCCTCCTGCACTGGATGCGCTCGCAGTCCCTCTGAAAAGCGGCGCCCTTCGAGGCGTGCCCGTCACCCTTCTTCCTTTCGAGGTCTCCCGTGCCCTTGTCGCCCGACCCGTACTCCGCGCTTCGCAACGCCGCGCGCTATGTGCAGCAGTTCCGTCGCAAGACGTTCGTCGTGAAGCTCGGCGGCGCCATGCTGAGCGACCCGCGCCTGCGCCGCTCCGCGTGCGAGCAGATCGCCCTGCTGTGGACCTTCTCCATCCGCCCCGTCGTCGTGCACGGCGGCGGCCCGGAGCTGGACACGCTCTGTGACGCCCTCCACCTGCCGGTGGAGAAGGTGGCGGGCCGCCGCGTCACGTCCGCGCCCGTGCTGGACGCGGCGAAGATGGTGCTCGCCGGCAAGCTGCACACGGACCTGCTCGCGGACCTGCAGGCGGCGGGTGTGCCCGCGGTGGGACTGAGCGGCGTGGACGCGGGCCTCATCAAGGCGCGCAAGCGTCCTCCCGTCATGGTGACCGAGCCCGGCGCCACCGAGGGCAAGCTCGTGGACTACGGGCTGGTGGGTGACATCGAGGCGGTGGACACGCGCGTCGTCGAGCACCTGCGCTCGGCCGACTACGTGCCCGTCATCGCGCCCCTCTCCGGCGGCGTGGACGGCGCCGTGTACAACACCAACGCGGACACCGTGGCGGCGGCGCTGTCGGTGGCCCTGTCGGCCGAGAAGCTCTTCTTCCTGGTCCAGGTGCCGGGCCTGCTCAAGGACCTGAACGACCCCACGTCGCTGGTGACGCTGGCGAACCTGACGGACCTGGCGACCATGGAGAACACGGGCGCCATCTCCGGCGGCATGCGTCCCAAGGCGCACGCCATCCGCCACGCGCTCGTGGGCGGCGTGGGCAGCGTGCACCTGGTCAGCGGCGTCGCGCCCAACGCGCTGCTCGAGGAGGTCTTCACCAACGAGGGCAGCGGCACCATGGTCGTCCGCGAGAAGGCGCCCAAGACGGCCGCCGGGAACGCGGGATGAAGACGGCGGAGCTGCTCCAGGCGCTGGTGGCCATCCCCAGCGTGTCGGGTGACGAGCGTCTCATCGCGGACACGGTGTCCGGGTGGGCGGAGGGCTGGGGTGCGCGCGTCCACCGGAAGGGCCACAACGTGTGGTTCTCCGTGGGCAGCGGCCCCCGGCGCCTGCTCGTCAACTCGCACCTGGACACGGTGAAGCCGTGTGCCGGGTGGACGTACGCGCCCCACGCGCCCGAGTGGCGCGAGGACCGCCTGTACGGCCTGGGCAGCAACGACGCCAAGGGGTGCGTGACGGGGATGCTCGTCGCGGCCCGCACCCTGCTCGCCGAGGGCGTGCCCCAGGGTGGCGAGGTCGTCTTCGCCTTCACCGCCGAGGAGGAGACCGGAGGTCAGGGCCTGGGCACGCTTCTGCCCGAGCTGGGGCCGCTCGACGCCGCGGTGGTGGGCGAGCCGACCAGCCTCAAGCCCTGTACGGCCCAGCGAGGCATGCTGCTCTTGCGCTGCACCGCGCACGGCAAGAGCGCGCACGTGGCGCACGCGCACAAGGCCCAGGCGGTCAACGCCATCCACATGGCGGCCGGGGACATCTCGAAGCTCGCGGAGCTGCGCTTCCCGTCGCATCCGCTGCTGGGTGAGGCGCGGGCGCAGGTGACGCAGATTACCGGGGGCCTGGCGCGCAACCAGGTGCCCGACGCATGTGAGTTCTTCGTGGACCTGCGCACCACGCCGAGCATGGACCACGCGCAGGTGGCGAAGGAGCTGGGCGAGGCGCTCCAGAGCGAGGTGAAGGTGCACTCGGCGCGCTACCTGCCGAAGGCGACGGCGGACCATCAGCCCATCGTCCGCGCGGCGATTGCGGCGTCGGGCGAGGCGCCGGTGGGCTCCAGCACCACGTCCGACTGGGCGTTTTTGGGCGAGCTGCCCGCGGTGAAGGTGGGCCCAGGGGACACGCTGCGAAGCCACCTGGCGGACGAGTACATCACCCGGGCGGAGCTGGAAGCCGGCGCCGCCTTCTACACGCGCCTTCTGCGCGGCTACTTCGAGGAGGTGGCCCGTGGCTGACACCCTGTGGGGCAAGGGCGCCGCGCTCGACGCGGTCATCCACCGTTTCACCGTGGGCGACGACCCCATCGTCGACCTGTCGCTCGCGCCGCACGACGCGCTGGGCAGCGCCGCGCACGCGCGCATGCTGGGCAAGGTGGGGCTCCTGAAGGCCGAGGAGTCCCGCGTGCTCGTGCGCGCGCTCAAGACGCTGCACGACGAGGCCCGCGCGGGCCAGTTCACCATCCGCCCCGAGCAGGAGGACGGCCACACCGCGCTGGAGGCGGCGCTGGTGGAGCGCGTGGGCGAGCCGGGCAAGCGCATCCACCTGGCGCGCTCGCGCAATGACCAGGTGCTGCTCGCGGTGCGCCTGTTCCTGCGCGAGGAGGTGCTCGCGCTCGGCGCGGGCGCCGTGAAGCTCGCCGAGACGTTCCTCGACTTCGCCCAGGCGAACCAGCACGTGGCCCTGCCGGGCTACACGCACCTGCGTCGCGCCATGCCCTCCACCTTCGGCATGTGGGCCATGGCCTTCGCGGAAGGACTGCTCGAGGAGCTGGAGGCGCTGCGCGGCGTGTGGGGCCGGCTGGACAGGTGTCCGCTCGGCGCGGCCGCGGGCTTCGGCGTGCCCTTGCCCATCGACCGTGAATACGTCGCGTCGCTGCTCGGTTTCAGTCGCGTGCAGAGAAGTCCCATCGATGCGCAGAACGGCCGCGGTCGCCACGAGACCGCGGTGCTGACATGGGCCTGCAGCGTGGCGGGCACGCTGGAGAAGTGGCTGTGGGACGTGCAGCTCTACAGCACGGACGAGTTCGGCTTCCTGGGGCTCCCGGACGCCTTCACCACCGGCTCGTCCATCATGCCGCAGAAGAAGAACCCGGACGTGGTGGAGCTGGCGCGCGGCCGGTGCCGCGAGCTGCGGGGGCTGTTGCACCAGGTGGAGGCCGTGGCGAGCGGACTGCCGTCCAGCTACCACCGTGACTTCCAGCTGCTCAAGCGCCCCACCCTGGCGGCGCTGTCCTCCAGCCGCTCGCTGTTGGATGTGCTGTCCCGGCTGGTGCCGGTGCTCCAGGTCAAGGCGGACGCGGCGCTGGCCGCCTGTGACGACACGCTCTACGCGGCCCACCATGCGTACACGCTGGTGGCCGGGGGACAGGCCTTCCGCGACGCGTACCGGCAGGTGGGCCGGGAGCTGGCGGACGGCACGTTCCATCCGGACCGCGAGGCCCTGACGGCCACCCACCTGGGTGGCGCCGGCAACCTGGGACTGGCCCAGGCCCGTGAGGAGCTCGGCGCCTGGCGCGCCTGGCTCGACGACACCCACCGCGCCCTGGCCACGGCGGCCGAGCGCGTCTGGGATGTGTGACGACGATTCCCCGCGAGGAGTGACGACATGAGCAAGAAGAACGTGGTGCTGGCCTTCTCCGGCGGACTCGATACCGCTTTCTGCACGGTGTACCTGCGAGAGCAGGGCTACAACGTCACCACCGTCACGGTGGACACGGGCGGCTTCCCGCCCGAGCAGCTGGCGAACATCGCGGCCCTGTCGGCGAAGCTGGGCGCCGTGGAGCACATCAAGGTGGACGCGCGCGGCACCCTCTTCGAGGGCTACCTGCGCTACCTCATCGCCGGCAACGTGCTGCGCGGCCAGGTCTACCCCCTGAGCGTCTCCGCCGAGCGCGCCTGCCAGGCCGTGGAGGTGGTGCGCGTGGCGCGCGAGAAGGGCGTGCAGGCGCTCGCGCACGGCAGCACCGGCGCCGGCAACGACCAGGTGCGCTTCGACGTGGCGTTCCGCTCGCTGGCGGGCGACCTGGAGCTGCTCACCCCCATCCGCACGCTGGGCCTGAGCCGTCAGCAGGAGCTGTCGTTCCTGGCCGAGCGCGGCATCCACATGCCGCCGAAGCTGGGCTCCTACTCGGTCAACGAGGGCATGTGGGGCACGTCCGTGGGCGGCAGCGAGACGCTCAACTCGTGGAGCGCGCTGCCCGAGGCGGCGTTCCCCTCCGGCGAGATTCCCACGGACCTGAAGCCCCGTACGCTGACCGTGGGCTTCGACAAGGGCGTGCCCACGTCGCTGGACGGCAAGGCGCTGGGGCCGGTGGAGCTGGTGGAGGCGCTCAACGTGCTGGGCCGTCAGTACGGCATCGGCCGCGGCGTGCACCTGGGTGACACCATCCTGGGCATCAAGGGCCGCGTGGGCTTCGAGGCGCCCGCGGCGCACCTGCTCATCACCTCGCACCGCGAGCTGGAGAAGCTGGTGCTGTCGGGCAAGCAGCTGTTCTGGAAGGAGACCTTGGGCAATCTCTACGGCTCGCTGCTCCACGAGGGTCACTTCTTCGACCCGCTCGTGAAGGACCTGGAGGCGTTCCTCACCTCCTCGCAGGAGCGGGTGACGGGCGAGGTGCGGCTGGTGCTGCACCCGCGGACGCTGGTGGTGGAGGGCGTGCGCTCGCCGTACTCGCTGATGGACGCGAAGGTGGCGACGTACGGAGAGGCGAACGTGTTGTGGACGGGCTCGGAGGCCGCTGGCTTCGCCAAGCTGTACGGCGTGGCGCAGATGCTCTCGCACAAGGCGAAGGGAGGCTGACATGAAGGTCTTCGTCGACAAGGTCGGTAGCGTCACCCGCAACCTGGGCCTGGGGCGCACGGTGCACCTGACGCCCGAGGTGAAGGCCGAGGAGGGCGCCGTCGTCGCCGTGCGCATCCACGGCGAGAAGAGCGTCTACAACCAGCTGGAGGACTGCCACGGCCGGCTCGTGACGCTGCACGCGGGCGACATCATGGTGGGCGCCCTGGGGCACCGCAACGCGCTGCACGGCTACGAGGGCGTGGTGCCGGAGTCCGTCACCGTGGGCCAGCGGCTGCATGTGCTGAACATGGGCGGCGTCATCGGCAAGTGCACCTCGCACAACCCCGGCGTGGGCATGCCCTTCGAGGCGGAGGTGCTGGGCCAGGTGCTGGAGTTCCCGGAGCTGTTGTCGCGCAACGGGCAGCCGGCGCACATCTCCTCGGGCGCGCTCAAGGGCACGGGGACGATGGTGAAGTGCCCCGTCGTCTACGTGGTGGGCACGTGCATGAACGCGGGCAAGACGTACGCGGCCAGCGCCATGGTGCGCAAGCTCGCGCAGGCGGGCTACCGCGTGGGCG
Source organism: Myxococcus sp. MH1 (assembly GCF_059738865.1). Taxonomy (NCBI): domain Bacteria; kingdom Pseudomonadati; phylum Myxococcota; class Myxococcia; order Myxococcales; family Myxococcaceae; genus Myxococcus; species Myxococcus sp. MH1. Next base: position 7,666,979 of record NZ_AP026947.1, read on the forward strand.
GCGCGAAGCTCACGGGGGTGTCGCTGATGCGCGACACGCTGAGCATGCAGGACTCCGGCGCGGACGTGGTGATGGACTTCACGGACGCGGGCATCGTGTGCACGGGGCCTCGCACGGCGGCGCGGGTGGCGCGGGTGCTGTTCAGCGAGCTGGCGTCGGCGGACGTGGACGTCATCGTCGCGGAGACGGGCGACGGCATCATGGGTGAGTACGGCGTGCAGGCGATTCTCGCGGACCCGGAGCTCAAGGGCCTGGCGGGCGCGTGGGTGATGTGCGCGAACGACCCGGTGGGCGCGGCCGGCGGCGTGCGGCATCTGAAGGAGACGTACGGCATCGAGGTGGACGTGCTGGCGGGGCCGGCGACGGACAACGCGGTGGGCGTGCGCTTCGTGGAGCAGGTCGTCGGGGTTCCGGCGCGCAACGCCCGCGCGGACGCGGCGGCGCTGGGTGGTCTCATCCTGGAGAAGCTCACGCCGAAGCTGGGCGTGGGGAGGAAGTCATGACGCGGGCACATATCTACATCCTGGGCGCCTCCGGCTTCGGCGGCGGCGAGCTCTTGCGGATTCTCTCCGGCCACCCGGCGGTGGCGGGCATCCGCGTGGTGTCCCGGCACCACGCCGGTGAGCCCATCCACAAGGTGCACCCGCACCTGCGCGGACTGGTGGACGCGAAGTTCGAGGCGGAGCCGGACTGGCGCTGGCTGGCCGACTCGCAGCAGCCCGTCGTCTTCAGTGCGCTGGGCCACGGGGAGCTGGCCACCCAGTTCCTCGGCCTGGAGAAGAAGTGGGCCGAGGTCGGCCTCGCCGAGCGCGTGCTGCTGGTGGACCTGTCCTCTGACTTCCGCCTGGACCACCCGGGCCGCTACGCGGGCGCCTACGGCAAGCCCCACCCCGCGCCGGACCTGCTGGGCACCTTCACGTACGGCCTCACCGAGTGGAAGCGCGAGGCGCTCAAGGGCGCCAAGCGCATCGCCAACCCGGGCTGCTTCGCCACCGCGGTGCAGCTGGCCCTGCTGCCCATCGCGTCCACGCCGGGGCTGGGCCTCTTGGCCGTGTCGGGCGTGACGGGCTCGTCCGGCTCCGGCTCGCTGCCGGGCGAGGGCACGCACCACCCCACCCGCGCGCACGACTTCCGCGCGTACAAGCCGCTCGAGCACCAGCACGAGGCGGAGGTGGAGGTCATGCTGGTGGCCCACGGCGCGCAGCGCCACCGGTTGGCCTTCGTGCCGCACTCGGCGCCCATGGTGCGCGGCATCTTCGCCACCGTGCAGTTCGAGTGGCCCGAGCACGGCGGCGCGGTGGTGACGCAGTCGCTGACGGACAAGTTCCGCCGCTATTACGAGGGCTCGAAGTTCGTGCGCATCGTCGAGGGCACCCCGCGCATCGCCGCCGTCACCGGCAGCAACTTCTGCGACATCTCCGTCGCGACGAAGGGCCGCTCGGTCGCCGTCATGGCCGCGCTGGACAACCTGGTGAAGGGCATGGCCGGCCAGGCCGTGCAGAACTTCAACGTGTCCCTGGGCCTGCCCGAGGACACCGGCCTGCGCCAGGCGGCCTGCTACCCGTGACAGTGCCCGCGCCCGCCCCGAATCCTTCCGGTGGCGGGCGCGGCGGTCTCACGACTCAGAGCACGCGGGTGATGGTGAGCTGGGCGACGCCGCCCAGCGAGGACACGCCCGCGGGGTTCATGCACGCCAGGTTCAACAGCGCCGTCGTGTAGGCGATGGTCCAGGTCGCGGTGGCGCCGTAGTACTTCCCGTGCAGCACCGTCCCGGCATACGTCACCACCGTCGTCAGGCCCGCGACGCTGACGTCGACGGACGTGTAGTCGAACCGGGAGAACTCCCCGGTGTTCCAGGTGATGGTGGCCTCACCGGCCCCCGTGGCCAGCGGGTTCGAGCACGTCAGCCCGGTGCGCTCATAGGGCCCCGTCGTCACGTTGCCGTTGAGGACGACCTGTCCCAGCACCGTCAGGCAGTTGCTGAAGGTCGATGAGGTCGTCACGTCGATGTCCCGGGGCGTCATCGTCGCCGCGGGGGAGAACGTCCGCGTGGAGGTCCCCAGCTCACAGATGACGCTCACCGGCTCCGCGGCGAGTACCGCGCCCGCGGGCGCCACCAGCGCCGCACAGAACAGACTCTTCGACAGCCAGACACCCAGACGACGCGTCAGCGTGCTCATGCATGCTCCAGGAATGGGGTTTCGGGTGGACCCGAGGCCCGCGGTCGACCCGGTGCCACTGTCACGCCGCACGCGCGCGCGGACCATTGAACCTGGGGACACGGCGACATCCACCTCCCGCTGCTGCGGGCGCTGTTGCGGGCCGCTTGTCAGGAGTCACCGTGCCACGCAGTCGCGTACGTGGAAGCCTCCAGCCTTCGTCGAAAGTCGTGCGTGCGCTCGCGCGTGAGAATCTTCCGCCAGCACGTCAGGCACTCCATGTGCCCGCGTCCGGGTTGCGCCCTTGCTCCCTGCTCTCGACGAAAGGCCGCGCATGCCCATCGCTGAATGTGCTGGAGGCTGTCCTCGCGTCATCTCGCTCTCGGTGGACCCCGCGGGAAATCCCGTGGCCGCGGCCCAGCCGGAGCACTTCGCCACCCACTACCGACACTGCCCCTCCTGCCGGCGCTTCTGGTGCGAGCGCTGCGTCGGTGAGACCCTCTCTTGCAGCCGCTGCGAGGGTCCGCTCGAGTCCCCCACCCCGCGCCACGCGCTGGACATCCTCTTCGGCGGACGGATTCCCGAAGGGCTGCTGGCCAGCCTCGACCTCGGGGCCGCGGAGGACGACTCGAAGCGACAGGGAGGGAACTAGCCATGGCTCGCATTGCACGCGCCCTGCTGTTCGGTCGCAATCCCTCCCAGCACGACACCTTCGACGTGGAAGCCGAGGCCGCGGAGGCCCTGGGGTTCGACACGTACCAGGTGGACCTGGCCGCGCTGCTCAACGGCAACGTCGAGCTGGCGCTCGAGGCGGTGCCGCACCAAGGCCCCCTGCGCCTGCTCTACCGGGGCTGGATGCTCACCGAGGAGGAGTACACCTCGCTCGACGAGGCCCTCTCCGAGCGCGGCCACCGGCTCACCACCACGCCCACGCAGTACGCCGCCGCGCTGTACCTGCCCCTCTGGTACCCGCGCCTCGCGCGCTACACCGCGCGCTCCATCTGGACGGAGGGCACGGTGGCCCGCGAGGCCTGGAGCGAAGCGGCCCGCGTGCTCGGCCCTCCGCCGTGGATTCTCAAGGACCACGTGAAGTCCGCGAAGGAGCGCTGGGAGGAGGCCTGCCACGTGCCCGCCGGCGCCACGCTCGAGGACTTCTCGCGCACGTGCGAGAACCTCGTGGAGGAGCGCGGCGAGCGCTTCGAGCGGGGGCTCGTCGTGCGCAAGTACCTGCCCCTCAAGGTCTACGGCCGCACGCCCACCGGCCCCGCCCACCTGGAGTTCCGCCTCTTCTTCGGCCACGGCCGCCTGCTCGCCGCCGAGCCTCAGCATGAGTTCGACGTCGAGGTCCCCGACTTCTCATCCTTCGAGCCGCTGGGACGCCGCATCGACTCACCCTTCTTCACCCTCGACGTCGCCATGCTCCAGGACGGCGGCTGGGCCGTCATCGAGGTGAACGACGGCGGCGTCTCCGGCCTGCCTCCGGGGCTGGACCCTCACGCCCTCTTCGAGCCCCTGCTGGGGACCGGGTAGACAGGCACCCGCCACGCCATCTGCACCTGGGTGCCCCGCCACGCGGGGCATCTGGGTTATGGTCCGTTCCTTTGAAGTTTTGACGTCAAACCAGGCAAGGAACGATGCATTTCGAATTGGCCTTCGTCCTCATCTTCGCAGTCGCGACCGCGGTGGCCATCGCGGCGCGGTATTTCAAGATTCCCTACACGGTGGCCCTGGTGGTGGCGGGGTTGTCGTTGGGCGCGGTGCATCTGTTCGAGCCACCGCACCTCACCAAGGAGCTGCTCTTCGCCATCATCCTGCCGGGCCTCTTGTTCGAGGCGGCGTTCCACCTCGAGTTCCGCAAGTTCTGGAAGAACAAGCTGACCATCCACGCCATGGCGATTCCGGGCGTGGCGGCGTCGGCGGGCCTGACGGCGTTCATCCTGTCGCACTGGGTGGAGGGGATGAACGTGGTGACGGGGTTCGGGATGATTCCGGCGATGGTGTTCGCGTCGGTCATCGTCTCCACGGACCCGATTGCGGTGGTGGGCCTGTTCAAGTCGCTGGGCGCACCCAAGCGGCTGCTCATCCTGGTGGAGGGTGAGAGCCTGCTGAACGACGGCACCGCCGTGGTGCTGTTCACGCTGGTGGTGGCGGTGGCGATGGGCGGCCAGTTCACGGTGGGCGGCGCGGTGATGGACTTCATCAAGGTCGCCGGCATGGGCATGGTGGTGGGCAGCGCGGTGGGCTACGTGGCCGCGCGGGTCATCAAGAAGGTGGATGACGCGATGGTGGAGATCACCTGCACCGTCATCGCGGCGTACGGCTCGTTCGTCATCGCGGAGAACTTCCACTACTCGGGCGTCATCGCGACGGTGGTGGCCGGCATGCTGTGCGGCAACTGGGCCACGCACGAGGGTATGAGCCCCACCACGCGCGTCGCGGTGGAGAGCTTCTGGGAGTACTGGTCCTTCGCGCTCAACTCGGTGGTGTTCCTGCTCATCGGCCTGGAGGTGAACCTCACCTCGCTGCTCGCGTCGTGGAAGCCGATTCTGGCGGCCTACTTCGCGGTCATCGCGGGCCGCGCGGTGGTGGTGTACGGCGTGTCCGCCATCCTGAAGCTCACGTCGGAGCGCATGCCGTGGTCCTGGAGCGCGGTGCTCACGTGGGCCGGCCTGCGCGGCGCCATCTCCATGGTGCTGGTGCTCAGCCTTCCGGCGGACTTCGCGCACCGCGAGCTGCTCGTGAACATGACGTTCGGCGTGGTGGTGCTCTCCATCGTGTTCCAGGGCCTCACCATGGCGCCGCTGTTGCGCAAGCTGCGCATCACGGGCCTCAAGGACGAGTACCAGGAGCAGTACGAGCTGGCGCGCGGTCGACTGGGTGCCATCCACGCGGCGATGGCCGCGCTCGAGGCGATGCGTCGCTCGCGGGAGATTCCCGGCGACGTGGTGAGCCAGGTCGAGAAGGACTACCAGGAGAAGGAGCGCGTGATGGAGGCGGAGCTGGCGCAGCTCAAGCAGCAGTCGATGCGCTTCCACGAGGAGGAGCACCAGGAGGCCATCCGCCGCGTGCTCATCGTCGAGAAGGAGTCGCTGCTCAAGGCGTACCAGTCGGCGACCATCGGCAAGGAGGCCTTCGCGAGGCTCACCGCGGAGCTGGACGAGCGCATCGCCCAGGCCGACGCCGCCGAGGCCCACACCTCCTCGCCCGCCGCACCGTCGACGCCCACGAGCGCCGTCGGGACGTGAAGTACGTCAGGGCACGGGAGGCTTCGGTGACTCCGGAGCCTCCGGTGCCTGGGCGGTCAGGGACTGCTCGGGCAGGCGAATCACCTGCCCGGGGAGCGCCTCACCGAGGGGCCCTGCTGTCGTAGCACTCGTCGTCGAGGCCCCCAGGGTCTCCACCGCGCTCGGGGCTGGCACCACAGCAGCCGCTTCCGAGGCGGAGACAGGCGCCACCGCCGAGGAGACCTCCGCGGCTGGAGTGCCCTCGAGAGAAGGCGTCGCCGCCGTCGCGGTGCCGGAGGCCACCTGGGCCTCGCGCTGCTCCAGTCGGGCGCCCCCCTGCTCCGCCGCGCGGAGGAACTCGTCGTACTCGGACTTGCGGGCCTCGGACTTCGCCTGCGTCTTCTCCGTCTGCTTCGCCGCCGCGTCCCGGCCGAGCTTCAGCGCACGGGCGCTGAGCACCACGCCGCCCGCGAAGGCGAAGACGTTCAGCACCGAGCCCAGACCGCCCAGCCACAGCGCATCCGCACCGCCCTGCACGAAGCCCAGCGCGAGGACGAAGGTGGCGCCGGACACCGCCGCGCCCGCCGCCGTCTTCCACGGCCGCAGCTCCATCACCCGACCCGCGCCGTAGCAGAGCGCCGGCAGCACCGCGAGCACCCACAGGTTCTCCAGCAGCACCGCGATGAAAATCTTGAGCGGCCCGAAGGACAGCGACTGCACCCGCTGGCTCAGCCGCAGCGTCAGCGACACGCTCAGCGTCGAGCCCGCGACCAGCGCGATGAAACCCAGTCCCACGATGAACTGGAAACGGCGGATTCGAACACGCAACGGCTCGAGGGCACTGGTCTTGGGGCTCACGGCCGGCAGCCTACTCCACTTCAGCCCTCGTCCTCGTCCGCGTCCGCCTCGCCCCCCGGTGAGCGAGGAGGCGGGCCGTCCGCGTAGAAGACCTCCTCCAGCACCAGCCCCTGGGGAGGCGCCGTGGGCCCGGCCTTCTTCCGGTCCCGAGAGGCCAGCACCTCGGCCACCCACGCCTCGGACCGACGGCCCTTGCCCACCTCCACCAGCGTCCCGACGAGGTTTCGGACCATGTGCTTCAGGAAGGCCGTCCCCTCCACCACGAAGCTGATGGCCCCACCCGGCTCGCCCTCGACGGACAGCCGGCGCACCTCGCGGACTGCGTGTTTGGCCTGGCAGTCCGACGCCCGGAACGCGGAGTAGTCATGCCGGCCCAACAGGTGCGCCGACGCCCTCCGCATCGCCTCCACGTCCAGCGGCGCGAACACCTCCCAGTGCGTCGTGCGCAAGAGCGGCGAGCGCGTGCGGCGATTGTTCACCCGGTAACGGTAACGCTTGCCCCGGGACCAGCGCCTCGGGTCGAACCCATCCGGGGCCTCCACCGCGCTCACCACCGCGACGTCCTCCGGCAACAAGCTGTTGAGGCCCTGCACATAGGCCTTCAGCGGCAGCGCGCGCTCGGTGTCGAAGCAGATGACCTGCCCCGTCGCGTGCACGCCCGAATCGGTGCGCCCGGCGGAGCGCACGGACACCTGTTCTCCGAGCAGGCGGCCCAGGGACTCCTCGAGCACGGCCTGGAGGGAGCGGCCATTGGGTTGCACCTGCCAACCCACGTACCGCGTGCCCTCGTATTCGAGCGTCAGCTTCAGCCGAGGCATGTCAGCGGTACTTGAGCCAGGACTCGAGGAGCTCGGCCACCATGCGGCCCGGCTGCACGTTGTTGCGACGGGCCACGGTCTCCAGCGCCTCCAACTGCTCCACGGTGAGCGGCACGGCCAGCATGCGTGGCTCGGTGCGCTCCTCGGGACCACCGGGCGCGAGCGCGGCGATTCCCGGCGGAATCGTCAGGGGTGCGGTGACGGCGGGGGAAGGCTCGGACACGGGCGGCGGAGCGGTGTCGAGCGCGCCGACGACCTCGGACAGCTCCAGCGCCTCCTCGGAGGTGGGCGCGGTGGCCTGGCGCGCGCGCTGGCGGCGCTGCTCCTCCTGGAGCTCCTCCTCGAAGAGCTGCTTGATGAAGTTGGCCAGATGCAGCGGCGTGGGCGTGAAGTCGTACGCATCCAGGAACGCGTCCAGGTCCTTCTGCATCTCCGCCGCCGTCTGATAGCGGCGCTCGCGATCCCTCTCGAGCGCCTTCATCAGGATGACCTCGACGCGCTCGGGCAGATCCTCGCGGAAGTACGAGGGCGCGTAGATCTTCCCCTCGGTGATGCTGCGCATCACGGCGACCTCGGACTCGCCCGTGAAGAGCTTGAAGCCCGTGAGCCATTCGTAGAGCACGACGCCGAGCGAGAACACGTCGCTGCGGCAGTCCAGCGCCTTGCCCAGACACTGCTCGGGGCTCATGTAGCTGAGCTTGCCCTTGATTTCGCCCGTGCGCGTCTGGCTGACCTGGTTGGCCGCCTTGGCGATGCCGAAGTCGAGGATCTTCACCGAGCCGTCGAAGGCGACGACGATGTTCTCCGGCGACACGTCCCTGTGAACGATGTTGAGCGGGTTGTCGTAGAGGTCCACCTTCGTGTGCGCGTGGTGCAGGCCCGCGCAGACGCAGGAGGCGATCTTCACCGCGTAGACCAGCGGGAAGGGGATGCCGAGCGCCTCCGCCTTGGGGACGACGCGGCGCATGTCGCGGCCGGCCACGTACTCCATGGCGATGAAGTAGCTCTCCGCGATTTTGCCCAGGTCGTGGATCTGCACGACGTTGGGGTGGTTGAGCTGGGCGGCGAGCCGGGCCTCGTTGAGGAACATCTTCACGAAGGCCGCGTGCTTGGACAGGTGCGGGCGGATGCGCTTGATGACGACGGGCGACTCGCGTCCGTCCTCACCTTCCTGGTGCGCGAGGAAGATCTCCGCCATCCCTCCAACGGCGATGCGGTCGATGAGCCGGTACTTGCCGAAGCGACCGGTTTCGCGCTGCTGCGGTGCGGCGGGAGACATGGACCCTGCACCTTAACCCGCGCCAGGGCACCTCGCGCTAACGAAGTTGGACGACGTGGACCTTCAAGGCCGGCTCCTGGCCAGGAGGGCTCGGGAAGTCGAGGGAAGAAGGCCCCGTCGAGCCCAGCCCCCTCCCCTGTCGCCCGGCCAGGGAGATGCCCTCGGCCACCATCGTCTCGAAGCGCTTCAGGGGCAGGCCCGCATGGTTGCAGCAGGCGACCAGCCGGCCTCCGGGAGCGACGACGCGAGCGGCGGCCTCGGCCAGCCGGGCGTAGTCGCGCGCCGCGGAGAAGCGGGCCTCCTTCGTGTTGGAGAAGGACGGAGGGTCCGCGATGACGAGGTCGAACGTCTCGCCCTTCTTCGCCAATCGCTTGAGCCAGTCGAAGACGTCCCCGGCCACGTAGTCATAGCGGTCCGCGGACTGTCCGTTGAGGCGCGCGTTCTCCTCGCCCCATTCGAGCACGCGGCGGCTCGCGTCCACGTTGAGCGCCCGCTTCGCGCCGGCCGCGGTGGCGACGACGCCGAACGCGCAGGTGTAAGAGAAGAGGTTGAGCACGGTGAGGCCGCGCGCCTCGTTCAGGAGCCACGCGCGGGTGTCGCGCATGTCCAGGTACAGGCCGACGGAGAGGCCCTGTCCGGGGCGGATGAGGAAGGACAGGCCGTTCTCGAGCGCCGTGAGGGACTCGATGGGCTCACCGCGCGCGGCGCTCTCCGGTGCGAGCGTCTCCTTCGCCACGTTGGCGAGGACACGGGCCTCCCGGGGGCGACGCTTGAGATAGAGGCTCGTCGGAGCCCACGCGGCCATCGCGGCGTCGAGGAGGGACTCTTCTTCCGAGGCGGAGAGGTCGCGGTAGAGGCTGACGACGTACAGCCCGCCGAAGCGGTCGACGGTGACGTCGGGGACGCCGTCCGCCTCGCCATTGAGGACGCGGAAGGCGGTGGTGCGAGGGTCGTCGAGCAGGGGGCCGCGCCGGGCCTGCGCGGTCCGCAGGGTGTCCACGATGGTGGGCATGGGCCCTCCCTGTATCAGCTTCCCAGTCGCGCGCGAGACCAGACGCGCTCGAGCGCCTCGGTGGCGGCGAGGGACAGGTCCACGTAGTCGGTGCCGAGCAGCTGTCCTTCACGCACACGGACGCGGCCATCGACGATGGTCCAGGCGACGGGAGAGCGGGCGAGCTGTCCGATGAGATAGGGCGAGTAGCCCGTCTCGGGGTCCGCGGCGGGAATCGAGTCGTAGACGACGAGGTCGGCGAGGCTGCCCTCCTCGACGGTGCCCGAGGGCAGACCGAACAGGCGCGTACACAGCTCCGCGGGCCCGCTGACGAGCAGGTGCGCGAGCGTGCTGTCCACGTCTGGCAGGTGACCCGCACGGGAGATGCGCAGCACACCGACGAGGGCCGCGAGCAGCTCGTCCTGGAGAGTCCCGTGGCCGCCAGTGCCCAGGCCGAGCAGGTGCAGGCGAAGGAGGATGGCCTCCATCGGGTCCGTGCCACGCTCGAGGGTGCGCACGCCCCGCGCCGCGAGGGACACGAAGGTCTCGGTCTGCTCCAGGCGGGTGGCCTCGGCACTGTCCAGGGCGCGGGCATAGCCGGCGATGGCGCGAGGGCCGAGCAGCCCGAGCGAGTCGAGGCGGGGCACCACGCGCTGACCATGTCGTGCGTAGGTGGTGCTGAGGTCGTCCTCGTTCTCGGCGAGGTGGAAGACGGTGGGGACGTCGAGCTCCGCGCTCAGGCGGGAGATGCGCGACAGGAGTGAGTCCTCGCAGGTGTACGAGGCGTGGAAGCCGAGCGCACCGCGCACCATGCGGTGCTTCGCATGACGACGGGCGAAGTCCGCGTTGGCGTCGAGCCACGCGTCCGCTTGGGAGGCGCCGTCCATGCTGTGCGTGGCATGGCTGGTGACAAGGCGCAGGCCGACACTCTCGGAGGCGCGGGCCTGGGCGGCGAGACCACCGGCGACATCAGAGCAGGCGAGGTGCTCGACGACGAGGGTGACGCCGTCACGAAGGGCCCGCGCGGCGGCGAAGCGCGTGAGGGCCTCCACGTCCTCGGAGGAGACGAGGCGGGCCACGCGGCGCATGCGCTCCAGTCGCTCGCGAGGCGGCAGGAGGAGGAACTGGCCATTGGGCGGCAACAGCTGCCCGTTGACGAGGTGCGAGTGGCTGTCGACCAGGCCCGGAGCGACGAGGCGTCCGCGACAGGCGACCTCCCAGTCACCCGGCAGCACCGGTACCTGGGCGTCGGGAGCGACGCGACGGATGACGCCACCTTCGACCACCACGGCCATGCCACGGCGGACCCGACCGTCCGCTCGGAACACAGCGCAGTTCTTCAGCAGCAGGCGACCTTCCATGTCCGGCATCTGTCATAGCACGGCTTCCCCGAGGGGGGAGCAGGACAAGTCGGGGAATCCTGGGGCCGATATGGGGACTTGCCAGACGCGGGCAACTCGGTGCAGGGCCCGCGAGCTCCTCGGAGGGCCCGTCACGTATGCATCGAGGCGTCTTTCTGACTGTGATTTGCTCGGCGGACGCTGGCCAACGCGAGGAGAGCAGGCTTTGCGAAAACTGCTGAGAATCGTCTCGCGCCCCGGAGCCGTCGTCAGACTCCTGCGGCAAGCCAGGCAGGCGCCCGCCGAAGCGGTCGACTCCTTCTTCAACTCGGAGGAGGGCCTCGCGGACTCCGGGGCACTCTCTCGTTACCCCAGCCTCCTGCAGGTCCAGGTCTGGCGGCGCATTCGCGCGACGACGCGCTCCCCGGTGATTGAGAATCGGGCTGTGCAGGCACTGGTGGACTTGAAGCACCCGCCAGACGACCTCATCCCCTATCTCTGGCAATGCATGGCGGAAGGACGGATAGGCGCCGTAGATGGGATCCTCACAGCGTACGAGCCCCGCATGAGTGACGAGGAGCTCGAAACCATCCTGCGCGCCATCGAACGAGGGGCTCCTGCCGAGGAGCGCTGCAATGTGGCACTGACCCTCCTCTGCATGAGAGAGAGGACGGCTCGGCTACAACGATTTCTCGAAGCGACCGGCCTCTGGGAATGGAGAGGAATTGTGCCTCGCGACTGTGGGGCCGTGCTCCTGACTCGAATGTTTCCGAGCAACCACGCCCTGACATGCGACCTGTGTCATCAACATGTGAGCGTGCCCAGGTTCGTCATCGGCCCCAGGGCGACAGTGTGCTCCGAGTGCCTGAGCCCGGGCCTGGTGGTCCCGGCTACCGCCTCATCCGGTTGCGTGCTCTGCGGACACGCGGGCCCGGCCCTTTGTTCAGACTGCACCTGGCAGGTCGAGACACTGCGGCAGAGCTGGAAGAGCCCCCCACCGACGGCCGCTGAGCACCTAAAATCTGCCTCCAGGCGGCCTGAGCTGGGCCGTCCACGGTGAGCGCGCCTTCGCAGGAGGCCCGGGAGCACTGTAGGCTGCGGCCCACATGAGAACGCGGTCCCTCCTCCTCCCAGGACCGGCGGCTCTGGCGGCACTGGTGCTCACCGTGCGGCTCGGGATGTCGCCGCTCAAGAACTTCGACCTCTTCTTCCACCTCGCCGGGGGCCAGTTCGTCCTGAAGAACGGCTTCACCCGCGTGGACCCCTTCAGCGTCACGGGGACCGCGGGCTGGGTGCCTCACGAGTGGGGCTTCGGCGTGCTCTGCGTCGGCCTCATCCGCCTGCTCGGCGCCGCGGGTCCCGCACTGCTCGTCGCGGGGCTCGTCGCGCTCAACCTCATGCTCCTGTGGAAGGTTCTCGAGCGCGCCGCCTCGGGTCGACGCGGCCTGCTGGCCGTCGCCACGCTCGCCGCCCTGCTCGTCGTCTACGGCCCCACCTGGCCCCAGGAGCGGCCGTACCACCTGGGCCACCTGCTCTTCACCCTCGCGGTCCTCGCCATCCAGTCGTGGCGCGCGGGCAATGACCGCATCCTCTGGGTCTTCCCCTTCCTCGGCGCCATCTGGGCCAACGTTCACGGCAGTTGGTTGCTCGGGCCCGCGCTCCTCGGCTCCACCGCCGTGGGCCAGTACCTCGACGAGCGCACCCCGGAGTCGCTCCGGCGCACACTGAAGGCCGTCGGCTTCAGCGTGGCCGCGTTCCTCGCCGCGGGCCTGGGGCCCGATGGCATCAACATCTACCTGTACCCCATCCACCACTCACTCCTCGCCTCCACGCAGACCATCGTCGAGTGGCGCCCCCTCAACCTCGACCTCGCGTCGAGCTGGGCCTATCTCGCGCTCGGCGGCGCGGCCTGCTTCGCTGTCGGCCAGTCCCGCGTCCGCAAGGTGGCCATCCTGCTGCCCGCCTTCGTGCTGGGGCTCGCCGCCATCAAGGTCCAGCGACACGCTCCCTTCGCGGCCGTGCTGCTCGCGCTCGCCCTGCTGGAGCATGCGGCGCTGACGCGTGTCGCGGGCGAGACCACGGACACGGCGGTCGGTGCATGGAAGCGATTCTGGGGTCGGGTGGATGCGTGGACGGCCGGGTGGAGCGCCAGGGCCGGTGGCGGACTCTGGCCCACGCTCGCGCTGCTGGGGCTCGTCGTGATTCACGCCCAGCACCCGCTGCCCTTCGACCAGGGCGTGAAGCGCTCCGTCATCCCAATCCCCGTGTTCGAGGCGCTGCGCAAGCACCCGCCGGGCAAGGTGCTCAACCCCTTCGTCATCGGCGGACCCATCTCGTTCTTCGCGGGCGCCGACTACAAGGTGTTCATCGACAGCCGGAATGATCCGTTCCCCATGTCCATCCACGAGGACTACGACAAGCTCGTCTGGGGTGAGCCCGGCTGGGAGGACGCGCTGGCTCGCTATGACCCGGACTACCTGCTCTGGGACATCGAGAACCCGGGGAACATCCTGCTCGACAACCTCCGTGTGCTCGGGGGCTGGCGAGAGGAGGCTCGGGACGGCAACTACGTCCTGTGGATTCGCGAGCGTCCCACCGCGACGGGCCACCCATGACGACGCGGAGACTCGAGGGACGCAAGGTCGCGCTCGCCGTCGTCGGGCTCGTGGCGATGCTCGCGTTCGACTACAGCCCCGTGCTGCGCGGCGAGCTGCTCGCGGGCCGCGACGTGTTCCGCATCTTCTTCCCCGACTCCGCGTTCCTGCTCGAGTCCCTGCGCACGGGGGAACTGCCCCTGTGGACACCGTACATGCGGCTGGGGCAGCCGTTCGCCGCGACACTCTACTCGCAGGTGTTCTACCCGCCGCGCTGGGTGGCCGTGCTCGTCTCCGGGCACATCATCTCGATGACGGTGATGCACATCGCTCACGCGGCGCTCGCGGCGGTGGGCGTGTTCCTGCTCGCGAAGAGGCTGCGCGCCTCGTGGCCCGCGTCGCTCGTCGCGGGCGCCATGTTCGGCCTGTCGCCGATGATGACGGACCTGGGCATCCAGCAGAACGTCGTGGATGCCGCGGCCTGGAGTGGGTTCATCCTCCTGGCCGCGTATGACCTCGCGCTCCAGCCCGGGCGCGGACCGCTGACCCGCCTCGCCATCTTCTCCACCCTGTCCCTGTTCGCCGGCTCGCCGGAGACCACGCTGTGGCAGGGAATCATCGCGGTGCTCGTGGCTGGGTTCGTCGGTGCGACGAGGACACCTGGAGCCACCGGACAGGTCGCGCGCCCTGGCGATTCGGGAACACCTCACGCTGTCGTGGTATCCCGCGACGCCTCGGCGCAGGTCGCGCAACAGGCCTCCGCTCACCCTCCCATCACAACGCCTCGCCCCACGGGCTCTTCGCAGGTCGCTTCCGCCCTCGACAGTGAGTCCCACGTCGCCTCCAGCACCACTGCCGAGCCGGAGCAGGCGCTCCACGTCATCACCGCCGAGCCCCGTTCATCACGGGCCTCGCTGAGCGGAGCCCGCTCCCGAATTCGTGCCGTGGCGGCCATCGCGGGTGGCTTCATCCTCTCCGCCATCCTCGCCTCCGTGGTCCTGCTGCCCACGACCGAGTTCGCGCTCAACTCGCTGCGCGCGCAGGGTGGCTGGTCGGAGCAGCTCGCGTGGTCTGTGTCGTGGCCGCAGGTCCTCTCGTCGGTGTGGCCGCTCGCGGACTGGCCTCGTGACAGGTACTGGGGCAAGGACCAGTGGTTCATCCTCAACCTGTTCCTCGGCACCCTGCCCTGCACGCTCGCCATCGTTGGTGGGCTCCACGGTCCCCGGCGCGCTCGCCCCTTCCTCATCGGCGCGCTCGCCCTGGTGCTCCTGAGCCTGGGTCGGCACTTCCCTCCCGCGGCCTGGGTCCTCCAGTCCGTGCCGCCGTTCTCCCTCTTCCGCTATCCCGCGAAGTACTTCGTCGGCACCGCCTTCTGCCTCTCCGTGCTCGCGGCCTTCGGACTGGATGCGCTGGGCCGGCTCGCACGAAAGCTGCCTCCCTCACGCGTGAAGGCCGCCGTGGCCTTCGTCCTCATGGGCGCCGCCATCGCCGCGAGTGGCCCCTTGGTCCGCATGCTCCCCATGCGCGCCTCCGCTGAAGCAGGCGCCCCTTGGGTGCCCTTCGCGCTCGGGCTCGCCGTCGTCACAGTGCTCCTGCTGCCGTGGTCCTTCGCCCGACCGCGCCGCGTGCGACACGGACTCGCGGCGCTCGCCGTGCTGGAGCTCGCGGCCGCGCACTCGTTGCTCGGCGTTCCCCGCTACACGCCCTGGGAGGCCTTGAAACAGCCCTTCTCCCTGCGCGCCTTCCTGCCCGAGCCCTTCCAGGGACGCATCAGCGCGGACATCGAAGGACCCGAGGACCCGACGCGCGTGGGCATCACCAACACCATCGAGCGCAGCCTCGACCGCCTCATCCCCAATCGCTTCGTCGAGGAACGCCTCCCTGCCCTCGAAGGCTACGGTGCCCCCGAGCCGCTGCGCTCAGACGTCTTCCACCTCGCGGGAGAGCGCGGCGCATACGACCTCGCGGGCGTCACGCACTACATCCGCAAGGGGCCGCCCCCCTTCGAGGACCTCGAGCTGCTCCACCAGGCCGAGGACGGCACCACGCTGTCGCGCTCGCGCACCGCGCTGCCTCGCGCGTTCCTGGTCCAGCGTGCCCGCGTCGTCTCCGACGAAGAGGCACTGGAGGCTGTCCTCGACGAGGACCACCCCTTCCGGGAGATCGCCTTCCTCGCCACCGGCGAGCCACTGGACCAGCCCGAGTGCGCGGGAGGCTCCGTGCGAATCGAGAAGAGCACCGCTCAACACCTGGAGCTCGCCGTCAGCGCGTGTGACGACAGCTACCTCGTCGTCTCGGACAGCTACTACCCCGGGTGGCGCGCGACGGTGGACGGGAAGGACACACCCATCCACCGTGCCAACCACGCCCTGCGCGCCGTGCGCCTGACTCCCGGCGCCCACCGCGTCCACTTCGACTACGCACCCACGAGCTTCCGCCTGGGCCTCGCCCTGTCACTGCTCGGCTGGGCGGGGCTCGGCTTCGTGTGGCTCAGGGCGAGACGCCGCGCGTGACGTGACTCACGACGTCACCCCGTGCCGCTCCGCGTTCGCCACGAAGGCATCTCGCAGGTACCGCGCGAGCCCCGGCTTCACGCCGTCCAGGTTCTCCGTGAAGCGCGAGTCCCCCACGTACATCTCCCCGAGCCCTCGCTGCATCACGTGGGAGCATGGGTAGAACCACTTCGAGATGAACTGGCGATACGCCTCCGCGAGCGCCAGCACCTCGGGGTCCGTCGCCGCGCGCCCCGCTTCGAGCTGCCTCGCGAGCGACCCGAGGAGGCCGTCCTGCTCCGCCTTGATGGCGCTCCAGTCCTCCTTCTTGTAGCGCGAGGTCCGTCGAGACGACTCCCGGTACGCCTCGGTGTCGCCCCAGCGCTCCTTCACCTCCTCCTCGTACTTCGACGGGTCGAATTCCCCAAACGCCTCGAACATCTTCTCGTTGTCCATGTGCTTCCCCTGCTCGAGTGCCTCCAGCGCCTGGTCCACCGTGCGCCGGAGAGCGTCCAGTCGCGAGGCCCGCTCGGACAGCAGTTGCCGCTGCATGAGCAAGGCCGCGCGGAGGTCGAAGTGAGGGTCGCCCAGGATGCGGCGGATCTCCTCCAGCGCGAAGCCGAGCTCCCGGAAGAAGAGCACCTGCTGCAGCCGCCGCAGGTCCACCTGCGTGTACAGCCGGTAACCCGCCTCGCTGCGCCCCGAGGGACTCAACAGGCCCAGGTCGTCATAGTGATGCAACGCCCGGACGCTGATCTTCGCCAGACGGGCCACCTGGCTGACTGTAAGGGCCATCTCTCTCCACCTCGGATGAGATGACTAAGGCCTCACGTCGCGTGAGGGTCAACCCCGGGCGTGCACGAAGCACACGGCTGCTCCTCCGCAAGCCACCGAGGCGGAGCGCGGCCCCGGGTCAGTCGAGGACGCGTCCATGAGCGGGCGGAAGACATCCGCATCAGCGCGTGCCCTCCGTCGCGCACCGAGGTGGCTCTCTCAGCGGTCCTGCTGGCGCGGGCGTCGCAGCCCTCGCCACGGGGACTCACAAGCCCCTGCTTCAGTCGCCGCGCGCCTCGCTCACCAGAATCTTCGCCAGAGGTCGAGAGGCAGTGATGCGCCCTCCACCGCGCCCCTCACGGCCGTCCCACCTCCCGCCGCGGGGACTCGCAAGCTCCTGCCTCAATCGCCGCGCGCCACGCTCGCGGGAGCGTCCATCGGCGGGCGGAAGACGTAGAGCATCAGCGGCGAGCCCTCCGTCACGCGCACCGAGGCGCCCCGACGCAGCACCCACAACTGCCCCACCTTCACGGGCTTCTCCTCGTCCGCGGTGAGGACACCCGAGCCCTCCGCCACGTAGACGATGACCGGCTCCGCCCGTGTCGCCTCCAGCGAATGCGCCCCCCGCGCGAGCACCACGCTGGACATCCGCCCCTCCAACGCGGGCAGCTTCACGATGGCCTCCTCCCCGCCCGCCTCGGCCAGTTCCGCGAGCGCCTGCAATGGAGTGAACGTGAAGGGCTCCGGCCCCCGCTGCATCCGCGCGTCCTCCGCGTCGATGTAGAGATTCCCATCGAAGCGCGGCGCGGCGAACACCAGGTTGCCCAGCATCTGGTCCTCCGCGCGGTTGAACCACGCGTGTCCGGTGAAAGGCTCGGAGGCAATCAAGTCCCCGGGCGGATGCGTCCCGCGTCGCTCCGTCAGCGCACCATCCTGCCCCCAGATCTGCTGCACCTCCGCCTGACCCGCGACGATGACCGTGGCCTCATGCGTGCGACGGTGGATGTGCAGCGGGCACGCCTGCCCTCGCCCCATGACGTGCAGGTGCACCGTCGCGCCGTCGGCGAAGAAGAACGTGTCCGAGATGTCCGCCGCGTCGGGGTTCTTCTTCGCCAGCGACTCGAAGACGGCGGGCACGTCGAAGACCTCGACCTCCGGGTCCTCGGGCACCGTCATCGCGCGCTTCACCGCGAACAGCACCGCCACCAGGAACACCGTCAGCACCAGCGACAGCGTCCGGTACAACACCACCCGACGTCGCAGCGTGGCGGACTCAACCGAGATGGGCTCGCTCAAGGAGGGCATCCTGGACGTCAGCGTCGTCAGGCCCCTCGCACCGCAGCCGAGCCTGAAGCGCACAAAGAAACATGGCGGGGCCCTCCGTGAGGAGGACACCCGCCACATGATTCGGAGGAAGCGCCGCGAGGCAACTCCTCACGAGACCCGAGGGACTCAGTAGGCGTTGTTCTTGCCGAAGTCCTTCATCGTCTTCTTGTTCAGCGCGACGTTGGACGACTGACCGTCGTTGTCCACGTCGGAGTTGCCGGCGAGGGCGGCCGCGGAGGCGCCGAACAGCTTGCGGATGTTGTCACCGAACAGCGTCACAACGCCGATGGCGGCGATCGCGATGAGGGCAACGATGATGATGTACTCGGTCATGCCCTGACCACGAGCCTTGCGGAGCTGGTTCTTCTTCGAGATCGCCTTCATGGAAGTCTCCTGGGGTTCAGACGGGAAAGACACCCTGTTACTCGGGGTTGAAACGCACCCTAAAGGAGATCCCACCTGCACCTCCATCCGTCATCGGGAGGATGGGGACAATCTCCTGTGATTCCGGGCGAATAGCTCACTTCTTGAGAATTGGAGGCCCGCTCAGGGGCCGACCGGGGCCGCAACGGGCGGAGAATCCCGGGTGCACGCGGAGGCAGGGAGAGCATCGCACAGGTTCCGCACCGCCCGTGACAGCTCCTCGTCCTGGGGGTGCTCGGCGGCGGCCTGCCGTCCCAGGGCGAGCGCCTCCCGGGCATCCACCGGCGTCCAGACCGTGCGCGTGGCCCAGGCCTGCTCGGCCACGAGCTTCAGGTACGCGGCGATCAGCTCCGGCTCACGCCCACCTTTTCGCACCTCGGGCTCCAGGAGGGAGGCGGCCAGCGACAAGTCCTTCTGCGCCAGGGCGGCGCGGGCCAGGGCCACGGCGGCCCCGCGGCTGTCGGGCGCCACCTGTCGCCACAGCGAGGCCACGCCCCGGACCAGGGGGTCATTCGCGGCGTGGTAGCGCTCCATGTTCCGGTAGAGCCGCTCCGCCTGCTCGGAGGTGGGCGGGTGCTGGCGCAGGTAGTCCTCGATGAACAGCCGTGAGCTTCCGTCCGGGGAGCGCCGCTCGTCCTTCACGCGCACATCCAGGTTCGCCACGAAGAAGGCGATGGGCGAGGCGTACTCGAGCAGGTTGTGGTCGTCCGTGTTGATGGGCCCCGGGCCCGCGAAGGCGAGCTGCCCCTCCTCGCTGTGCACCTGCTTGGACAGCAGCGAGAACACGTCCGTGAGCCCCACCCGCTCCAGGTCCTTGCGCACCTCGGGCAGCGCCATGCGCCGGGCCAGCCGCTCGACGTCGAGGGCCAGCGGCTTGCGGCTCGCGACCATGACCAGGTCCTGCGGCCCCAGCCACGTGGTGGCGTGCGGGAAGGTGTCGCGCATGGTGCGGACCACCAGCCGGATGAGCTCGTCGTTGCTCTCGTAGGTGTGGATCCACTGCACCAGCACGCCGTCGTCGGTGAGGTGCCGGTCCACCGTCTGGAAGAAGTCCCGCGTGAACAGGCCCGACACACCCGCCACCCACGGGTTGGAGGGCACGCTCACGACCAGGTCGTACTTGCGGTCCGCCAGCGCCATGAACGTCTTGGCGTCGTCGATGTGCACGCGCGTGCGCGGGTCATCCACCGCGTTGCGGTTGTCATCCTTGAACAGGCGCGCGGCGTCGATGACCGCCGGGGCGATCTCCACCATGTCCAGCCGCTCCACCGGATGCGCCAGCACGCTGCCCGCCGTAATCGCCGCGCCCGCGCCCACCAGGAGCACGTTCTTCGGCTCGCGCGCGTGGAGCAGCGCGCCCAGGTGGCCGGCCATCACCTGCGTCTCCACGTCGCTGCCGTTGGAGGCGTCAATCTTGCCGTTGAGCTTCATGAAGCGCAGGTGGTCCTTCGGGTAGTCGGCCACCAGCACCGTCGCGAAGGTGTCGTCCCGGTAGAACACGGGCTGGAAGTTCTTCTCCGTGTCCGCCACCAGCTTCGCGTAGCTGTCCGGCGGCTTCTGGTGCGAGCGGATGGAGGCGATGCCCGACAGCCGCACGGACCAGCCGCTCATGCTGCCCAGCACCACCACGGCCAACAGCGCCGCCGCGCCCACCGGCCACAGCGCGCGCACGGGGCTCTGCGGACGGCCCGACAGCGCGTGGAAGGCCAGCGCCGCGGCGGCGAGGTTCGCCACCACGCCCGCCACGAAGTTGCCCTCCATGCCCCACCACGGCATCAGCACCAGCCCGCCCAGTGCCGAGCCGGTGATGGTGCCCACCGTGTTCCACAGGTACACGCTCCCCAGCTCGCGCCCCACCTCGGACACCTTCGCCGTCGCCACACGCGCCGCCGCCGGGAAGGCCGCGCCCATGAAGAACGTGGGCACCAGGAGCACGAGGCAGCAGAAGCCGAACGTGAGCAACTGGAACAAGGGCCAGGTGTCCACCGAGCGCGTCATCATCCACTGCGCCGAGCGGAACAGGTGCGGCAGCCGCACGTACAGGGGCAGCGCGACGCAGAGGCTCGCCACCAGCGCGACCTGCGTGAAGCCGTACACGCGCAGCGAGTCCACCTTCTGTGCCCGCGTCATCAGCCAGAAGCTGCCCAGGCCGATGCCCAGGATGAACGCCGTCAGGATGAGCGTGAACGCGTACGTGGACGCGCCCAGGACGATGGACAAGAGGCGGATCCACGTCACCTGGTAGAGCATGGACGTGAAGCCCGACAGCAGCACGCCCACCAGCGCCGCGCGCACCGCCACGCGGGGATAGGCCACGTCCTGGGCCCCTTCAGCCACCGGCGCCGCCTGTCCGGGCGCGAGCGCCGGAGGGTGCCTGCGCGCGAGCAGCAGCGCCGCCACCGCCAACAGGATGTTCAGCCCTGCCGCCAGCTTGGCGGAGGCCGACAGCCCCAGCACCGGCACCAGCCTGGTGCCCGCGATGAACACGCCCAGCGCCGCGCCCAGGCTGTTGACCGCGTACAGCCGCGCCAGCTCCCGCTGCACCCCCGACAGACTGTCCGCGAAATGACGAACCAGCGCCGGCAGCGTGCCGCCCATCAGCAGCGTGGGCACCACCAGGGACAGCGCGGCCACCAGCAGCCGGGGCCCCACCCGCCACCCGTCCGGCACGCTGGGCGCCACCGCCAGCCACAGGGCCCCCAGGGCGTCGAGGACGTAGGGGAAGGCCAGCGCGTACAGCGCCACGCCCAGCTCCAGCACGCCGTAGAGGGCCAGCGGGCTCTTCACCCGGTCCGCTGTCCGCCCGAAGACAGATGCACCCAGCGCCAGGCCGCCCATGAAGGTGGCGAGCACCACGGCATGCGCCTGACCACTGTTGCCCAGGACGTTCCCGAGATACTTGGACCAGACCAGCTCGTAGACCAGCGCGGTGCCTCCCGACAGGAAGAGGAGGGCCGACACAAGGTTCTTCGGGAAACGCGCGATGAGGGACATAAGGGGACAGCGCGGAACCTTACTCGTTATGTTCGGGACCCACCAATGAACGCCCACCTCCTGCAAGCCGCATTGCTCGCCTGGTCTCCAGGCCTGCGGGTGACCCGCGCGCAGGGAGACTGCGCCGCCATACTCCACCACCCCGCCGAGTCACTCGTGGACCGCCCGCTCCACGTGGCCCTGGGCATCTCCCAGGAGCGCGCCCGCGAGTTGGACCGCGTCGCGCGTGAGGACCGCCGCGCCGTGGAGTTCGTCTCCGCGCACCTGGGCGGCGAGGACGCCACGCCCTTGAGGCTCACGCTGGGTCAGGAGGACGGCGAGGCCTGCGCGTGCGTCCAGGACCTCAACGTGCTGCTGGAGGGCGCGCCGCCGGTGCAGATCTCCCGGCTGTCCTCGTCGCTCAGCCATGAGATCCGCAACCCCCTGTCCTCGGTGAAGATGGCGGTGCAGACGCTCGCGCGGAACACCGCGCTGTCGGACCGGGACAAGCGGCGGCTGACCATCGCCAACCGGGAGATCCGCACCATGGAGCGCATGCTGTGGCTCCTGTCCGAGTACGGCCGCGACACCACGCCCAACCTGGACGCGCACGCGCTGCGCTCGGTGCTCCAGGAGGCCCAGGGCATGGTCGCGCTGGAATTGGCCGAGCGGCGCATCGAGGTGCGCGTGGACGAGGAGGCGGAGCTGCCGCGCGTGCGCGTGGACCCCAACCGGCTGCGGCCCGTGCTGGCGCAGGTGCTGCTCAACGTGGCCATGGGCCGCCCCGAGGACAGCCCGGTGGAGGTCGCCCTGAAGCGGGGCGGACCGGGCCGCGTGCTCATGGTGCTCAAGGACCCCGCCGCCGCCCTGCCTCCCGAGGAGAGCGGCACCCTGTTCGAGCCCTTCGGCTCGCGGCTGGCCCGAGGGGCGGGCCTGTCGCTGGCGGCCCTGCGCCGGGTGATGATGGGGCAAGGGGGAGACGTGGCCGCCGAGGGCAGCGCGGAGCCCGGCATGGTGTTCACGCTGACGTTCGCCACCTGAGAGGGACGCCATGGAGACCCTCCTCATCGTCGACGACGACGTGTCGCTCCTCGAGACCTTGAAGATGCACTTCGAGGAGATCGAGCACGACAACCAGCCGCGCTACCAGGTGGCCACCGCCACCAGCGCCGCGGCGGGCCTGCGCGCGGCCCAGGAGACCATGCCCAGCGTGGTCATCCTCGACATGATGCTCCCGGACCGCACGGGCCTGGAGATCATCGAGGAGATGAAGGGGCTGTGCGGCGATGCCCGCATCATCCTCGTCACCGCGTACCACGACATGGAGACGACCATCCGGGCCATGAAGGCCGGAGCGTTCGACTACATCCACAAGCCCTTCCCGGACCCGGCCGCGCTGGACCTCGTCGTCGAGCGCGCGCTGGAGTACCGCCAGCTGTCGCGCCGCGCGGACGAGGTCAACCGCGAGAACGCCGCGGTGCGCCTGGGCGACATCGTGGGCACCAGTCCCCTGATGCAGCAGCTGGTGAAGGAGATTGGCAAGGTGACGGGCAGCCACGCCACCGTGCTGATTACGGGCGAGAGCGGCACCGGCAAGGAGCTCATCGCCCGCGTCATCCACAACTACTCGTACGACGAGCCCCGGCCCTTCATCGGCATCAACTGCTCGGCCATTGTCGACACGCTCCTGGAGAGCGAGCTGTTCGGCCACGAGAAGGGCGCCTTCACCGGCGCCACCGCGGGCAAGCCCGGCAAGTTCGAGCTGGCCGAGGACGGCACCGTCTTCCTCGACGAGATTGGCGACATGTCGCTGATGCTCCAGGCGAAGCTGTTGCGCGTGCTGCAGGAGCGCGAGTTCGAGCGCGTGGGCGGCGTCAAGCGCATCAAGCTGCGCGCCCGCGTCATCGCCGCGACGCACCGCACGCTCGCCGAGGAGGTGGAGGCCACGCGCTTCCGCGAGGACCTCTACCAGCGCCTCAAGGTGATCACCCTCCTGATTCCCCCGCTGCGCGAGCGGCGCGAGGACATCCCGCTGCTCGTCAAGCACCTGCTCGAGCGCATCAACGAGAAGGTCCACAAGCGCGTCACGCGCGTGCCCACCGAGGTGATGGAGCGCCTCACCCGGCTGCCGTGGCGGGGCAACGTGCGCGAGCTGGAGAACGTGCTCACCCGCGCTGTCGTCCTCGCGCCAGGGGATGTGCTCCGCGGGGATGATCTCCCGTCACTCGACACCCAGCCCTCACCGGACAACGGACGGCCCCCGAGCAACAGCCTCATGTTCACCGCGCCCGCGGTGGACGACGCCAGCCAGATTCCGACGCTCGACGAAGCGGAGCGGATGCTGATCGCCCGTGCGATGGCCGTCACCAAGGGGCACAAGGGTCGCACCTGCCAGATTCTTGGAATCAGTCGCCCGACCCTCGAGCGCAAACTGCAGAAGTACAATCTTTCACAGGGACAGAACCCTTCAGGGCCGGGGTTCCCCGTGAAAGACGACCCGTGAACACTGTCCGGGCCGCGACAGAGGCCCTGGTGGATTTAACGTTTCGTTCAACTTGATCAGACTGTTTGAACGTTCTGTTTCAGGTTTTGGACACAGAAGGGTGGGTGCTACGGACCTCTAGCGCTAAGTACCCGGCATTCTTGGATGTGTTCCCCCTGGAGCACTTCATTCCCCGCTGGCACGTCTCTTGGAACTGGAAAGCCCCGTTGCCGCCGAAGCAGGCGGCCGCTTCTACCCCCGACTGCCTTCCACGGAGTGAATGCCATGCACGGTTTCAATCGCCCCCTCGGCCCTATCGGTTCCAACGTCGTGGCGCCGCTCCAGGCGACCAGCTCCGGGATGATGGTCACCGCGAACAAGCTCGTTCCGGGGCAGGAGGCCATCGACTTCAAGGGGTACTTCAAGGTCGAGTCCTTCCCGCACAACTCGACCATCTACCGCCCCGGCGACAACACGGACCGCGTCTATCTGCTCAAGTCCGGCCGCGTGCGCCTGATGCGCATCGGGAAGAACGGCACCCGCTCGGTGGTGTCCATCCTGCGCCCGGGCGACCTGTTCGGCGAGCTGTTCCGCCCCGAGGGGACGCCCATCGAGGAGATGGCCATCGCGGCGGGTGAGGCCGAGGTGTGGAGCATCGAGGGTCGTGACTTCCGCGCGCAGCTCGAGGCGCGTCCGGCCCTGGCGGTGGACGTGGTGCGCGCCTACGCCGAGCGCGTGCGTGCCCTGCGCAAGCGCGTGCTGGGCCTGACCTTCAAGGAGGTCCCGGCGCGTCTGGCGGACACCCTGCTGACGCTGGTGGAGGCGCACGGTGAGCGCTGCCCCCACGGCGGTGAGACGGACCTGCGCGGAATCACGCAGCAGGACCTGGCGGACCTGGTGGGCGCCTCGCGCTCGTTCGTGTCCACGCTCATCAACGAGATGAAGCGCGAGGGCGTACTGGGCAACGTCGGCCGCATCCTCTGCGTGCGCGACCAGAAGGCCCTGCGCAAGATCGCCTCGAAGGAGAAGTGAGCCACGGCCCGCGCTCGCGGGTGTGACGAAGCAGCGTTCAACGACGGGCCTGACCATGCGCTTCGCGTGTGGCCGGGCCCGCGTCGTTTTCTGGGGTGCCCTGGTTGATGCGCTCCGCGCGCTCGCCTGGCGTGGCCCTGCTCTCCGGTGCGGGCGACTTCATGCGCTCCCGGATGCGCGGATGATCAACTCGTTCAATCCGGAGGCCGGGTTGATCGAAAGTGGACGTCCGTGGCCATCAGACAAGCCGCGATGTGGGCGTGATTTCCACTGTCGTGGAACCCACGAAGCCCGCTCCGGTGCGGGGCTGAGGGAACGAACTCGACGAAACGCCCGGTGCCCACCGAACGCCGACGAGTGAACCTCTCCGTTCAACTCGTTCAATCCGTCCCGCGCCGCGCGAGATAGCGAACGCTCGACGGGATGAGCGCGGCCAGAAACTTGCCGCTCGCGCGAGTCGAGCCGTCTGTCCGCGCGGACCCACGGAACCGTCCGCCGACAGGGGACCTGCGGCGTGGGACTCGCGCCTGCCACGAGAGGCCACGTCACGCGAACCCCACGCGCGTGCTGGGGGTCCGTCGGGACCGCCTCTGCACCCGCGGCCCCGTCACGACTCAGACGCGGGCCTTCAGCTCCTCGACCTCGGCGCGCAGGAGCCATTCAGCCTGGAGGTTCCATCGAGACCGCCAGAACACCCGCGGCCCCGTTACGACTCAGGCGCGGGCCTTCAGCTCCTCGACCTCGGCGCGCAGGAGCCAGTCATCCTGGAAGTCCGTCGCGGCGGCGGCGATCTGCGCCAGACGCTCCGGCTTCGCGCGCCCCGACTCACGCAAGCCTCGCACCTCGCGGTAGAGCGCCGCGAGTGACGGATGCAGCGCCAGCGACTTGCGCTCGCGCGCCTTCGACTCGCCGTCGCCCTCCGCGAACGCCTCCAGCTCACCGAACCACCGGTCCCACGTCGCCGGGTCCGCGGGCCCACCCGCCACCGAGGGCAGGTGCGTGCTCACGAAGAGCTTCGTCACCGCGGGCACCTCCAACACCCGACCCGCGAGCCGCGCGCGCAGCGCCAGCACCTCGCCCCCACCGGCGGCGAAGCCCTCCAGCTCCAACCCGCTCGACAGCGACAGCTTGAACGGCCCGCGCTCCGGCAACCCGCCCGCGCCGAACGCCACCAGCGCCGAGCCATTCCACGGCCGCGTCCCGTCCGCCGCCTTGCCACCGCGCGAGACGATGATGGGCCCCTCCATCCGCACCAGCGCGGACGTGAGCCCGGGCGCCACCGGCCCCGGCGCGAGCACCGACTCCATCACCCGCCCCGTCACCTCGCGCCCGTCCGCCAGCACCAGGTGATTCACCGTGCGAGCCTCGCGCGCCACCTCCAGCCCGAAGTCCCCACCGCGCTTGAACGCCAGCGTCGACTCGAACTCCGCGAGCACCTCGAACAGGTGCGCGAAGTCGCGCGCCACGAAGAGCTGCGGCTGCATCCGCGTGATGTCGTATTCCGTGTCCGCGCACGCCACCGTGAGCGGCAGCTTGCGCACCGCCGGCGTCAGGCAATGCTCCGCCTCGCCGATGCTCGACAGGATGCCCGCGCCGTAGATTCGCGGCCGCTCCAGGTCCCCCACCAGGCCGTACTCCGCGGTCCACCAGTACAGCCGGCTGGCACGCGTGCTCTCGCTCACGTAGCGCCGGCTCGCGCTCGCCGCCGCCAGCCGCGCCTCCGCGTGCGCCACCTCGTCCTCGCTCGCGTCCGGGTCCTCCTTCACCACCGACAGGTTCCGGATGGCCTCGAACACCGCCTGGTCCTCCAGGCTCGCGATGGACTTGAACCCCACCAGGCCGCAGGCCTTGAGGTACTCCGAGTAGCGCCGGTTCGCGATGATGGGCGCATGCCCCGCGCTCTCGTGCACGATGTCCGGCGCGGGCGTGTAGCCGATGTGCTCGTGCGTGCGGATGTCCGACGCGATGGCCAGCACACCCATCGACTGGAGCTCCGTGAACACCGCCGGCGGGATGAACCCGCGCACGCCCACGCACGCCCAGCCCAGCCGCGACAGCCGCTCGTTCATCTCGTCGAGACTGGGAATCGCCTCCAGGTTGATGCCCGTCGCCGACAGGCCCTCCAGGTACACCGGATGCGCCCGCTCGGAGAGATGTCCGCGCAGCTTGCCCAGGATGTGCCGCCACACCGCGTGGTCCCTCGGCGTGTACGCGTCGTAGTCCTGGCTCACCACGTAGCGCCGCAGATGCGCGGGCAGGCGGGATATCGTCAGTTCCGTTGGCGTCATATCCGAGTACTCCTGGTGAAAACTTCCAATCAGGAGAGGATACTGACGGCAGTCGGCTCCGGAAAACCGACAGAATCCGACGCCTTCGTCGTTTTATCGACGAGAACTCACACGCGCTGACGCAGTCCGTCGAGGACGCTGGCGGCCCCGGGACTGAGGGAGCCGGAGGGCCAGAGGGCCACGACCTCCACGGCCTGGGGCTCCTCCTCCTTCAGGGGCCAGGCGTGGATGTCCTCTGGGAACGGGTGCATGGGGCGCAGGTCGGGGGTGATCGCGCAGGCGCGAAACGCGCGCAGCAGCTCGTAGAGGAGCAGGAAGCTCTCGACACGGGCGACCTCCTGCACCGCGACACCGTGCTCCGCGAAGCGCGCGCTGTTCGCGCCACCGTAGGGGTCGTCGCGCAGCCAGTCGACGAAGGGCTGGCCCGCCAGGTCCCTCACATGCAGCGTGCGCCGAGCCGTGGATGCTGTCGCGAGCGAACTCCCGGGGCCCGCGAGCACGACGAAGGGCATGCGCAGCAGCGACTCCGACTCCACGCCCTCGTGCGACGGCAGGGGCGTGAAGTCCAGGGCCAGGTCCAGCTGGCGCGTCTGCACCTGGCGCGTCAGCTCGTGCGGCCCGCCGAAGCTGAGCACCAGCTTGAGCCCCGTGGCCGCCGCGTTCTGGGCGACCTTGCCGAGCAGCGAGAGGGACAGCGTGGGATTGAGCCCCAGGCGCACCACGGGCTCGGCGCTGGCGAGGTCCTTCAGGCGCTTCATGTCGAGCTGGTGCAGGGGCGTCTGGGTGCCGGCGAAGAGCCGTTCCCCCCGCGCGGTGAGCTGGAGTCGACGCCCGGGGCCGCGCTCGAGCAGCGTGGCGCCGTCCGCCAGCGCCATCTCCAGCGCGCGGATGTGCTCGCTCACCACGGAGCGCGCCACGCCCAGGTGCTCGGCGGCGGACTCGATGCTGCCCGCCTCCACGGCGGCGGTGAAGGACTCCAGCCAGACGAGATGTCGCACCAGCTTGCGTGGCGGCATGCTCCCCATCCTGGCACCCCTCCCACACGCGGCACGAGGACTCTGGAGACGCCGGGCGCGCTTCCACTGCGAGGAAGCAGTCGGGCGCGCGTCGCTGCTTGAACATGCGCCGGGGGCGGGCTAGCAGAAGGCGCGATGTCCCGGACGCCTTCCGACACCCTCCCCGCCCAGGGGCTCCGCCAGCGTCTGGCCGGCGCCACGCCCCTGCTGGGCCCCGCGCTGCTGTGGTGCACGCTGCACGGGTTGCTCGCGCTGGCGTTCTTCGGTGCCCCCCTGCTTGCCTCCGTGGAGCGGCTGGCCGCCTCGCTGCGCCCCGTGCTGCTGGCGGGCGGCGTCATCCAGGCCCTGTTCCTGGGGCTGCTCACCTTCGTCGCCACGCTGCCGCTGATGCTGCTCGGGCGGCGCTACGCGGTGGCCCTGCCCATCGCCGTGGCGCTCGGCGTGGCGATGCTGGGCGTGGACGCGCTCGTGCTGTCCTCGCTGGGCTTCCACATCAACGGCCTGGTGCTCGCGGTGGCCATGCAGCCTCGCGCGCTCGCGGAGACGGGGCTCGCGCCGCACGAACTCGCGCTCCTCGCGGTCGGCACCCTGGCCGTGCTGTCGCTCGATGTCTGGGTGGGCGTCCAGTTCCTGCGCCGCGTCCATCGGCCCCGGCACGTGGCGAGGCTGGTCGCCGTCCTCGTGCTGACCACCGCGGTGGAGCGCCTGACGAGCGCGTGGCTCGTGTTCGCCCATGGTGGCGCGGTGCTGCACGCGGCCACCACCCTGCCCCTCCAGCCGCCCGTGCGGATGAACACGCTGCTGATGCGGCTGACGAGCCGGCCTCCCGCGTCGGGCCTGCGCCTGGGCGTGAGCCCCGAGGCCGGCGCGCCCGCGTCGACCATCGACCCCGCCGCCGTGCGCTTCACGCGCAAGCCCGACATCCTGCTCATCCTCGTCGAGAGCCTGCGCGACGACTTCTTCCGTCCGGACGTCATGCCCCACCTGTGGAAGCGCGCGGAGCACGGCACGCGCTTCCTGCACCACCACAGCGCGGCGAGCTCCACGGACTACTCGGTCTTCAGCCTCTTCTTCGGCCTGGAGGCCCAGCGCCGTGACGCGGTGGTGGGCGCGGGCCGCGCGCCCCTGCTCTTCCCCGCGCTGCGGGAGAACGGCTATCGCCAGGCCTTCTTCGCCGCGTCCTCGGTGGACTGGATGGGGCTGAAGGACACGGTGTTCCGCGACGTGCAGGGCGGCCTGCGCACGGACTACGAGGGCAAGAGCCACCTGCGCGACGCGGCCATGGTGAAGGACGCGCTGGACCTGGCGCGCTCCACGCCCGTGGACACGCCGCTGTTCACCTTCGTGTTCTTCGCGGGCACGCACTTCGACTACGACTACCCGCCGCGCTCGGCGGTGTTCTCGCCCGCGTGGGACGGCAAGGGCGGTCTCGCCACCGCGCGCGTGCCCGCCGAGCACCTCAAGGCCCGCGCGTGGAACTCCGCCTACGAGGTGGACACGAAGGTGGAGGAGCTGTTGTCCCAGTGGGAGGCCGTGCGCGGCACGCGCCCCCTGGTCGTCTTCACCGGAGACCATGGCGAGGAGTTCCGCGAGCACGGCCGCGTGGGCCACGCCAGCGACGTCACCGAGCTGCAACTGCATGTGCCCATGCTCGTCTTCGATGAGCGCCTGCCGCCCGGAAAGGTCGAAGCCGTCACCGGCCACATCGACCTGGTGCCCACGCTGTTCGACCTGCTGGGGGACACGCACGCGCCGGAGCAACTGGGCGATGGGATTCCGATGAGCCGTCCGGACCCTCGGCGCTACCTGCTCACCACCATCGGCTGGGAGCCTCGCTACGCGCTCATCGGACGTGAGCTGAAGGTGCGCTTCGGCGCGGGCCTGCCCGGCACCGAGCTGAGTGACTTGTGGGATCGCCCGCTGCCAGATGCGCAGGAGCGCTTCGCGGCCGAGGCGCCGCGAATCCTCCGCAGGCTGCGCGGCGGTGGCGCGCAGAGCGAAGCTTCCGAGCCCACGCCCCGGCCCGTCCCCACGGGGGCTCCCGCAACCGCGACCCAGCCGCCACGCTGAGGCACGCGTCCGTGACTCAGAAGCGGACGCGGGCGCCGAGCGCGAGCGAGAACAGGCCCAGCTTCACGGTGTCCGGGTTCCGGAGGAACTGGACGATGCGGTAGTCCGTGGCGACCAGCTCGTAGTACCCCTCGAGCCGCTCGAACCCGAGCACCTTCGCCGGCCGCCCCACGCCCCCTCCCAGCAGGAACGCCGGACGCAGCGCCGTCTTGAACCAGTAGTAGCCCGACTCGTACCGGTCCGGCAGCGTCAGGTAGAAGTCATCGCCGAACGTGTAGCTGAACGCCGCGCCCAGGGTGAGCGGACGGAGGTCCCACTCCCCATGGCGCACCCGGAACGGATGCCACTGCGCCTTGAGCGTCAGCGTGACGAAGTCCGAGCCCGCCACCGCCTGCGGCGCCCAGCCCACGAGCACCTCCAGGTCCACCTGCTCGTCCAGGAACGCCCACCCGGGCCCCGCCGCGAGCATCCCGATGGAGCCCGCGAACTGCACGGCCGCATGGTCCGGCACGTACCACGGCGCCCCCTTCGACTCGGAGACGTCCTCGAGCAGCTCCTGCTCCTCCGCGCGCGCCGAGGACGCCGCCAGGAGCAGCGACGCCAGCAGTCCTCCCGCGAGCCCGGAGCGCGACATCAGAAGAAGACCTGTTCGACATCCACCGACGGCCCCTCGACGGAGACCAGCAGGTAGCTGCGGATGTCGAGCGCGTCGGTGACGAAGTAGCGCACGCCCTGTCGCTCATCGCTCTGGAAGCGGTGGGCGTGGCCGTGGAAGGACACCGTCACGCCCCGCTCCGACTGGAGCTCCTCCAGGGGCCCGGTCAGCACCGGGTCGAAGTCCGGATGCCCGGGCGCCACATGCGAGAAGGTGAAGAGGTGGCCGTCCGGCGGAGCATCGGCGAGCGCCTGCCCGAGCCTGGCCAGGTCAGGCACGTCGCCGGGGAAGTCGTACTCGCGGGAGTTCGAGTCGAAGAGGACGAACCGGCTGCCGCCATGTTCGAAGGACAGGAACGTCGGACCGAAGCGGGCCAGGAACAGCTCCGTCCCCTTACCCACCATGTCGTGGTTGCCGATGACCGCCATCGTGGGGACCGACGCGTCGCTGAGCAGCTTCGACACCCACTTGTACTCGTCCGCCGAGCCGAACTCCGTCAGGTCCCCCATCTGCACGGCGAAGTCCACGTCCCGCCGCGCCAGGTCCCGCACCGCTGCTTCCGAGGAGCCCTGGAAGATGCCGATGTCCCCAATCACCGCGAAGCGGAAGGGCCCCGAGCTCATCCGCTGCTGGAGCCGCTCCACGGCCCGCGCATTCGAGTCCCGCTCGCCCCCGCGAACCTCGTACGGGTGCATCTCGAACGCGCCACAGCCCGAGAGGAGCAGCAGCAGCGATGGGAGCCAGGGTCTCACGACCCTCGGAACTAACGACCCGATGCCACCTCTTCAACCCTTGGATTCGCCCGGGCCGCCCCCAAGACACAATGGCTCATGTCGACCATCACCTGACCGACAGTCACCGACCTCGCAACACGCACTCCGGGCCGTTGCCCCTGTCGTCGGGACTCAGGCCGCGAGCGCCTTGGCGCCGTCCCAGTCCTCCACCTCGTAGAGGAAGCGCGAGCCCTTCACGAGCTTGCGGTTGGCGGAGGTGCTCTGCACGAAGACGACGTACTTCTCCAGGCTCGCGGGGCGGATGCGCACCGTCTCTCCCGGCGGCAGGCCCAGCATCTCCCGCGCCCGCTCTCCGCTGAAGAAGTCCCCCGTCTTGCGGTCCATGAGGACGACCTCCTTGTGGCCCTGGATGGTCTCCGTCTTGGTGAACTCGTAGAAGCCCCGGCCCGTCTTGAAGCCCAGGCCGTTCTCCTGGACGAAGGTCTTGATGGGCATGTCCGCGTCCACCTCCAGCGACTGGAAGCGGCCGGGAGGCACGGCGCGCAGGTCGGCCTCGCCGTAGACGGACGTGGGCGCGCGCCCGAGCATGGTGCTGAACAGGCCGCTCAGGCTCCGGCTCATGCGACCCTCGCGGGAGACCTCCGCCTCGTAGGCCTGGAGCTGGGCGTCCGACGCCTGCTTGTAGCAGACGGCCAGCAGCATGTCGGTGACGTGGGAGAACTGGTCCAGGCTCAGGTGGAAGCCGCCCGACTTCTGGGCAAGCTCCCGGTAGAACGGCGTCGCGTGGCGGCGCGCCAGGGCCTGGACCCCGTACACGGGGATGCCCAGCCTACCCAGCGCGTCCACCTCCTTGCGCCAGTCCAGCCGCTTCGGATTGTCCGAGGGCGCGTGCGGCACGTCATCACCAATCAACACGAAGGCGTGCTTGTAGCCCGCGGTCCATGAGAGGGATTGCGCCTCGTGCAGCACCAGCTCGTAGCACTCCGGCGCGTCGCCGCCGCCCGTCTGCCCCACCTTGTCCACGAACCGCACCACCGCGTTCACGTCGTCCGTGAGGTCCAGAATCTTCGTCACGTACGTCGAGCGCGCGTCGCAGTAGTCGCCGTGCGCGATGACGCCGATGCGGATGCCCGGAATCTCCTTCATCAGCCGGGACACCGTGCCGTGCAGCTTCTTTCGGACCTGCGCGAGACAGGGATACATGCTGCCGGTGGTATCGAAGCTGAAGACAATCTCGACGCGATTATCGACGACGGACTTGCTCATTTCTTGGCTCCCCTCGTGTGCCGTGACGAGAGGAAGAATACGGGGTGGGTCTGACATTTTTCGGGGCGCCGGGAGGGCCTACGTGAGGGGTGGTTTCGAGGCGCTTTCCGACAGTCCTTGCGGGCTTCGAGGGGCCGTGCTGAAAAGCGCGCCACAGCCCCTGCCTGGGGCCCGGGGAGGACCTTGGTGGAGATCCAGAAGCCCTACCTGTTGTTCCTGGGGGATGTCCCCGACCAGCTCGCGGCGAAGACGGCGCATGGCATCGTCGACTGGCGGCCGGACTGGTGCGTGGGGCAGCTGCGGCTGCCGGGCTGCAAGGCGGACTGTGGCCTCGAGGACCTGGACATCGCGCAGGCGAAGGCGAAGGGCGCCCGGACGCTCATCGTCGGCGTGGCCAACGCGGGCGGCGTGCTGCCGGGGCACTGGGTGAGCAAGCTGGTCGAGGCGCTGGACGCGGGGATGGACGTCGCCACGGGGCTGCACAAGAGGCTGTCCTCGTTCCCCGCCATCGCCGAGGCGGCCCGACGCAACGGCCGCGCGCTGCACGACGTGCGCATCCCCGACCAGGACTTCGCCACGGGCAAGGGCACCAAGCGTCAGGGATTGCGCCTGTTGACGGTGGGCACGGACTGCTCGGTGGGAAAGAAATACACCGTGCTCGCGCTGGAGAAGGAGATGCGGGCGCGTGGCCTGAAGGCGGACTTCCGGGCCACGGGACAGACGGGCATCTTCATCTCGGGTCGGGGCGTGGCCATCGACGCGGTGGTGTCCGACTTCGTCGCGGGCGCGGCCGAGTGGCTGTCCCCCGCCAACGACGCGGACCATTGGGATTTGGTGGAGGGGCAGGGTTCGCTGTTCCATCCCTCGTTCGCGGGCGTGACGCTGGGGCTGCTGCATGGCGCGCAGCCGGATGCCTTCATCGTCTGTCACGAGCCCACGCGCACCAAGATGCGTGGCGTCCAGCACGCGCTGCCCTCGATTCAAGCCGTCATCGAGCGCACCGTGCTCGAGGGACAGCTCACCAACCCCGCCATCCAGTGCACGGGGCTGGCCATCAACACCGAGCACCTGGACGAAGCCAAGGCCCTGGCGCTGCTGGAGCGCACCGGGCGCGAGCACGGGCTGCCCTGCGTGGACCCCATCCGCACCGGTGTCGGGCCGCTCGTCGACGAGCTCTCTCGCCGCTTCCCCGTCCGGAGCTGAAGGCCCATGCGCAAGCTCACCGTCCGACACGAGAGCTGGCCCATCGCCGGCAGCTTCACCATCTCCCGGGGCTCGAAGACGAGCGCCGAGGTGGTGGTCGTCACGCTGGAGGAAGGCGGCGCCGTGGGGCGCGGCGAGTGTGTGCCCTATGCCCGCTATGGCGAAACGGTGCCGGGTGTCCTGAAGGCGCTGGAGGCCGCGCGGGCGCGCATCGAGGGAGGGCTGTCCCGGGAGGAGGTTTCCGAGGTGCTCGAGCCCAAGGCCGCGCGCAACGCGCTGGACTGCGCCCTGTGGGACTTGGAGGCGAAGCGGACCGGCAGGCCCGTCTGGGCGCTGCTGGGGATGCCCGAGCCCCGGCCGCTCGTCACCGCGTACACGCTGAGCCTGGACACGGCGGATGCCATGGGCCGGGCCGCGGTGAAGTCCGCGCACCGACCGCTGCTCAAGGTGAAGCTGGGACGCGGGAGCACCGAGGACCTGGAGCGTCTGAGGGCCATCCGCGAGGGAGCCCCGACCAGCCGGCTCATCGTGGACGCCAACGAAGGCTGGAGCCCCGCGGAGCTGCCCGGCCTGCTGGATGCGTGCGCGAAGCTGGGGGTGGTGATGGTGGAGCAGCCCCTGCCCGCCTCGGACGACGAGGCCCTGCGGGGACTGGGGCGCCCGGTGGCCGTGTGCGCCGACGAGTCCGCGCATGACCGGCACGGGCTGGCGGCGCTCGTGGGCAAGTACGACGCGCTCAACATCAAGCTCGACAAGACGGGAGGGCTCACCGAGGCCCTGGCCCTGGCCCGGGACGCGCGAGGGCACGGGCTGCAGCTCATGGTGGGTTGCATGGTGGCCACGTCCCTCTCCATGGCCCCCGCGGCCCTGGTGGCCCAGGACGCGGAGGTGGTGGACCTGGACGGTCCCCTGCTGCTGGCGAAGGACCGCGAGCCGGGCCTGCTCTTCGAGGGCAACACCCTGTTCTGGCCGCCCCGGGAGTTGTGGGGCTGAAGGCCCGGGTGGGGCTTCGTCGTCCCGATGGCACCCGACGACAAGGGCCTCTTGCCCTGGGCGGGCCGGAAGCACAGCATGCGCGGCCACCGTGTCCGTGAACGCCACCCGCCCGAGTCCCCACCACACGTATACCGAGCGCCGCGCCGCCGCCCAGGCGGAGCTGTCCGTCCTGGACCGCATCAGCGCCCGCTACGCCAACCTGCGCACCGTGGCCGTCCTCGCCGCGGCCATCATCTCGGGCCTCATCCTCACCGGACGCCTGCCCAAGACGTGGTGGTGGGGCGCGCTCGGCTTCGTCGTCGTCTTCATCATCCTCGCCGTCATGCACCACCAGGTGTTCCGTCGCGAGGAGCGCCAGCGGCTCTATGTGACGCTCAACGAGCGGGGCCTGGCGCGCCTGGGGCACGGCTGGCACGAGTTCACCGAGCAGGGCGAGCGCTTCGCCTCCCCCTCCCACCTCTACACGCCGGACCTGGACGTCTTCGGCCAGGGCAGCCTGTTCCAGCTCCTCAACGAGACGGCCACCCGCGCCGGTGAGGAGCGGCTCGCCGCGTGGCTGTCGTCCCCTGCCTCACGGGAGGTCGTCGAGGCCCGACAGGGCGCCGCCCAGGAGCTGGCCCCGCGCGTGGACTTCCGCCAGGACCTCTGCGTGGACGCGCGCACGGTGGCCAAGGAGAAGGCGGACCCCGCGCTCTTCATCCAATGGGCGGAAGCCGGCTCCTCG
Source organism: Myxococcus sp. MH1 (assembly GCF_059738865.1). Taxonomy (NCBI): domain Bacteria; kingdom Pseudomonadati; phylum Myxococcota; class Myxococcia; order Myxococcales; family Myxococcaceae; genus Myxococcus; species Myxococcus sp. MH1. The sequence goes on from NZ_AP026947.1 coordinate 7,702,696, forward strand.
CTCGACTCCATCCGCTGGTCCCGTCCGCTGGCGGTGGTGCTGCCCTTCGTGACGCTCGCGCTCTTCGTCCTGGGCGAGGTGGGCGTGATTCCCGGCGCATCCGTCTGGGCGGGCCTCATCGCACAGCTCGCGCTGGCCGCCGCCACCCGCAAGACGCTCAAGCGGATGGACGACAACGTGGAGAAGGGCGAGCGGGGCTTCGCGCGGTATGCCCCCCTCTTCGAGCGCATCGAGAGCCAGCGCTTCGAGCATCCCCTGCTGCGCCAGCTCCAGACGGGCCTCCAACAGCAGGGCGAGCCGCCGGTGTCCTCGCACTTCCGTCGCTTCAGCCAGCTCTTCTCGCTCATCGAGTTCAAGCGGCACCAGTTCCACTCCATCGTGCACTGGCTCACCCTCTGGGACATCCACGCGCTGTTCGCGCTGGAGAACTGGCGCGAGAAGCACGGCACCCGCGTGCGGCACTGGTTCGAGGCGCTCGCGGAACTGGAGGCCCTGTCCTGTGTCGCCGGGCTCGCGCATGACCGCCCCGCCTTCGCCTGGCCCACGCTGGTGAAGGAGGGCCCCATCGTCGAGGCGACGAAGCTGGGACACCCGCTGCTGGACGCGCCCGTGCCCAACGACGTGTCCCTCCCCGGCCCCGCGCACGCGTTGATCATCACCGGCTCCAACATGAGCGGGAAGACGACGCTGATGCGCGCTGTGGGCGCCAACGTGGTGCTGGCGCTCGCCGGAGCGCCCGTGTCCGCCGCGTCGTTCCGCCTGTCACCGCTGCATGTGCTCACCAGCATGCGGGTGAAGGACTCGCTGGAGCGCGGCGTCTCGTACTTCTACGCGGAGGTGCAGCGCATCAAGGCCGTGCTGGACGCGGCGCGCGCAGCGAACGGCCAGGCCCTGTTCCTGCTCGACGAAATCCTGCTGGGCACCAACACGCGAGAGCGCCAGCTCGCCTCGCGCGAGGTGCTGCGCCTGCTGCTCGCCACGGGCGCCAGCGGCGCGGTGACGACGCATGACCTGTCGCTCACCTCGCTCGCCGAGGAGACCACGAACGCGAAGGTCCGCAACGTCCACTTCAGGGACCACCTGGAGGAGGGACAGATGGTGTTCGACTACACGCTGCGGGAAGGCGTGGTGGACACCACCAACGCGCTGCGCGTGCTGCGACTCGCCGGTGTCCCCGTGGACGACCCCGAGGCGCCCGAGCGTCGGAAGTAGGCCCGCTCCACCCCGCCGCCCGTTCTCCGGGCGCGCAGCCCCTGCTCGCCATCACCGCCTGCCCTGCGTCCGGCCCCTGTCTTCGAGTCCAATCCCTTCGTGAGGTGCTGAGCACCCGCTGGCGCGAATCATGTCGGACGAGCTCCGCCTCCGCGTGCCCATCGCACGACCGCTCCCGCGCCCGACCATCATCGGCTCACGTGGCGCTCGAGCCACGGTCCATGGAGGAACTGATGATGAACCACGCGCTCCACGCGGTCCTGTCCACCCTGTTCATGGCGACCCTCTTGCTGGCCCCGGCCAGCCGTGCGCAGCCCGTGGCCCTCACCTGCCCGGGCACCTTGAGGGTCAACTACGCGCCCGGGCTCTCGAACACCCCTCGGCTCATCACCGTCGACTCGAAGGCGCTCTACGGCCCCTGCACGGGGCTCCCCCTGGGGCTCGTGTCCGCGAGTCTCGATACGTTCGCGCAGACCCCACTTTCGTGTGGCCTGCTCGAGAACGGAAACCTGTCCCTCACACTGAAGTGGAACGACGGGACCTACAGCACGGGGCAGGGTCGAGCCCTCCTGCGCGCCGCGCCCCTGGGAGAGGTTGTCATCGCAACGGAGTCCACGGTGACCGAGGGCCGCTTCGTGGGCGCCACGGTGGTCGTCACCTCCACCCTGCTCCAGACGGACTTTCTCGCATGCTCGACGCCCCAGGGCGTCACCTCCGTGGCGGGCCCCTCCGTCCTCGTCATCACCCGCCTCTTCTGAGGTCTCCGAACGAAAACGGGCCCCGGGAAGCGCTTCCCCGGGGCCCGTGAACTTTCAGGAGCGTGCGGCGATTACTTCGCCAGCTCGATGAGCGCCGCGGCGCCCATGCCGCCACCGATGCACATGGTGACGACGCCGTAGCGGCCGTTGCGGCGCTTGAGCTCGCGCAGAATCGTCGCGACCAGCCGCGCACCGGACACGCCCAGCGGGTGACCCAGGGCGATGGCGCCCCCGTTCGGGTTCACCTTGTCCTCCGGGATGCCCAGCTCACGGATGCAGTACAGCGCCTGCGGAGCGAAGGCCTCGTTCAGCTCGAAGACGTCGATGTCCTTCACCTCGAGCTTGTTCTTCGCCAGGAGCTTGCGCACCGCGGGCACGGGGCCGATGCCCATGACCTCCGGAGGCACGCCCGCGACGGCGAAGTCCACGAAGTAGCCCAGCGGCTTGACGCCCAGCTCCTTCGCCTTCTCCTCGCTCATCACCACCGCCGCCGCCGCGCCGTCCGTCAGCGGCGACGCGTTGCCGGCCGTCACCACGCCCTTGGCGTTGAACGCCGGGCGCAGCTTGCCCAGGCCCTCGGCCGTCGTCTCCGGACGCAGGATGGTGTCCACCGACACCGTCACCGTCTGCGCGTTGCCCTCCTCGTCGTAGACGGTGGTGGTGACCGGGACGATCTCCTCCTTGAACTTCCCCGTCTCCCGAGCCGTCGCCGCGCGGCGCTGGCTCTCGGCGGCGAACTTGTCGGAGTCCGCACGCGACACGTTGTGCCGCGAGGCGATGTTCTCCGCCGTCACACCCATGGAGCTGTAGATCTCCGGGTGGTTCGCCATGATGTCCGGGTTGGCGCTGACCTTGTTGCCGCCCATGGGCACCATCGTCATGGACTCGGTGCCACCACCGATGCCCACCTGGATGTGGCCCGCCTGGATGGCCGCCGCAATCTGCGCGATGGCCTGCGTCCCGGACGAACAGAAGCGGTTGATGGTCATCGCCGGGACGTCAACCGGCAGACCCGCCAGCAGCGTGGCCTGACGCGCCACGTTCATGCCCTGCTCGGCCTCCGGCATGGCACAGCCCAGGACGACGTCCTCGACGTCCGACGGCTTCAGGCCGGGGACCTGCGCCACGGCCTCCTTGATGGCGACGGCCGCCAGGGTATCCGGCCGCGTGTCCTTGAACTCTCCCTTGTGCGCGCGGGTGAACGGCGTGCGGACCGCGCTGGCAATCACGACTCGACCAGGCATCTTGATGTCTCCTTGCCCGGGTAACACCCGGGCATGCAGCGAAATTTATGTCGTCGCCAATGAGTACCGGCCGGCCGTCAATTCCGCAGCGGCTTGCCCTTTTCGATCATGTGCGTCAGGCGGTCCTGGGTCTTCTCCTCGCCGCACAGGCTCAGGAAGGCCTCGGCCTCCAGTTCGAGCAGCTTCTCCTCGGTGACCAGCGCCGAGGTGCTGGTGTCGCCGCCGGTGAGCACGCGCGCCAGCTTCTGGCCGATCTTGCGGTCGTGCGCGCTGACCTGCCCGTTCATCTCCATGTCGTACAGCATCATGTCGATGGTGGCGTAGCCGCTGGGGCCGCCCAGCCGGAAGCGCGAGGGACGCGGCGCGCGGAAGCCCGCGTCCGCCATGCCCAGCACGCGCGCCTTCGCGTCCGACAGGAGGAAGTCGCGGTTGGCGCTGATGCCGTCCGCCTGCGTGAGGAAGCCCGCCTCGCGCGCCTCCTCGGCGCTGGTGGCGACCTTCGCCGTGCCGATGGACAGGAACACCTTCTTGAGGAAGGGGAACGGATCGAAGTCCTTGTCCGTGGAGTATGCGCCGTAGACGTTGCGCAAGAGCTGCATGTTGCCGCCGCCGCCGGGGATGAGGCCCACGCCCACCTCGACGAGGCCCATGTACAGCTCGGCGCTCGCCTGCACCGCGTTGCCGCCCATGGTCACCTCGGCGCCGCCGCCGAGCGTGAGGTTGAAGGGCGCCGTCACCACCGGCACCGGGCTGTAGCGCATGCGCTGGTTGGCCGCCTGGAACGACGTCACCAGCTTGCGGATGTCCTCGTACTGGCCGCTCTTCGCCGCCCACACCAGCGCGACGATGTTCGCGCCCGCGGAGAAGTTGGCGCCGTCGTTGCCGATGACGAGGCCCTTGAAGTTCTTCTCCGTCTCGTCCAGCGCCGTGTGCATCATCTCGATGATCTGGTCATCGATGGAGTTCATCTTCGTGTGGAACTCCAGCAGCGTGGCGCCGTCGCCCAGGTCCCACAGGGTGGCGGAGTCGTTGCCGGCGACCTTCTTGTTGCCGCGCTTGAGGTACTCCACGCGCTGGGTGCGCGCGTTCTCCGGCACCACCTTCACGGACTTCGTGGGGATGTCCCAGTACGTGTCCTTGCCGCCCTCCACGCCGTAGAAGGACTCGCGGCCCGTGGCCAGCATGTCCTCCACCCACTTCGCCGGCTTGAGGCCCAGCTCCTTCATCCGCGCGACGCCCTTCTTCACGCCGTACGCGTCCCAGACCTCGAAGGGGCCCAGGTCCCACCCGAAGCCCCAGCGCACGCCGCGGTCCACGTTGACCACGTCGTCGGCAATCTCGGGGATGCGGCGGCTGGTGTACGCCAGCACGTCCAGCGTCACCTGCTCGGCGAACTTCGCGGCCTTGTCCGTGCCGTTCATGACGACGGCGACGCGCTCCTTGACGTTCTCCACCTCGCGGGCGGCGCCCAGCGACTCGAAGCGCACCTTGCCCTGCGGGCGGTACTCGAGCGTCTTCAGGTCGAGCGCCAGGATTTCCTTCCCGCCGGAGCTCTTGTCCTTCTTGTAGAAGCCGCCGCCGCTCTTGTCGCCCAGCATCCCCTTCTCCACCATCTTCTGGAGGAAGCCGGGGATGGCGAAGACCTCACGCTCCTCGTCCTGCGTCAGCGTGTCGTAACAGTTCTTCGACACGTGGACGAAGGTGTCCAGACCGACGATGTCCGCGGTGCGGAACACGGCCGACTTGGGGCGCCCCATGGCCGGGCCGAAGATCTTGTCCACCTCCTCGATGGACAGCTCCGCGGGGCCCATGGCCGCGATGGTGCGCATCATCCCGTACACGCCGATGCGGTTCGCGATGAAGTTGGTGGTGTCCTTGCCGTAGACGATGCCCTTGCCGAGCACCTCTTCGCCAAAGCGGTGGATGGCCTTCATCACCGCCGGGTCCGTGTCCTTGCCGGCCACGAGCTCCAGGAGCTTCATGTAGCGGACCGGGTTGAAGAAGTGCGTGACGAGGAAGTTCTTCTTGAAGGCCTCGCCCCGGCCCTCGGTCATCCCGACAATCGACATGCCGGAGGTGTTCGAGGAGATGATGGCGTCCTTGCGGGCGTGCTGCTCCACCTTGGCGAAGAGCGCCTGCTTGACGGCCAGGTCCTCCTTCACCACCTCGATGACCCAGTCGCACTCGGAGATGCGCGACAGGTCGTCCTCGAAGTTGCCCACCTCGATGGCGGTGAACACCTGCTCGGACATGATGGGGCTGGGCTTCTGCTTGCGCATGTTGGCCAGCGCCCCGAGGGCGAACTTGTTGCGGAAGGCCTTGGTCGAGGTGTCCTCGCCCGGTGCGGCCTTCGGCGGAACGATGTCCAGGAGGAGCGCGCGCACGCCCGAGTTGGCCAGATGGGCGGCGATGCCGCTGCCCATCACTCCGGCGCCCAGCACAGCTACCTTGCGGATCCGCGTCGTCATTGGGGAAGGCTCCCTTGCTCTTGTGGGAAGGAGGGGACTGCACAAATGTAGGCGATTGACCCGAAAGTCAATCGGTTCAGCGGGTGGGAGCACTCGCCACCCGGCGCGCCAGGGACTACAAACCGGACCTCCATGGCTCGCCCCGACCCGCACTCGTACAACGACAGCACGCAGCCCGAGACGGAAACCCTGGACTGGAGGGCCCGCGTCGACTTCCGCACGCGAAGGCTGCACGCCGAGGCCACCTTGACGCTGAAGGAAGCGTCCGCCGGTCCCCTCGACCTGGACACCCGGGACCTGGAGATTCTCAGAGTCGTAGACGGCAATGGTCGCCCCTTGCCCTACATGCTCGCGCCGCCCGAGCCGATCCTGGGGAGCAGGCTCCGCGTGGAGCTGCCCCAGGGCGTGCGCCAGCTCACGGTGCACTACCGCACGTCCCCCACCGCGAGCGCGCTGCAGTGGCTGACGCCCTCGCAGACGGCGGGCGGGCAGCACCCGTTCCTCTACAGCCAGTGCCAGGCCATCCACGCGCGCAGCCTGGTGCCGCTGCAGGACACGCCGCGCATCCGCATCCGCTACCGCGCGTCGCTGCGCGTGCCCAAGGCGCTCAAGGCGGTGATGGCCGCCAGCTTCGTCGGCCGCGAGGAGCACGGCGTGGAGGCGGAGGAGCACTACGAGATGCCGCAGCCGGTGCCCCCGTACCTGCTCGCCTTCGCGGTGGGCAGCCTCGCGCCGAAGGAGCTGGGGCCGCGCTCGCGGGTGTGGGCGGAGCCGGAGCTGCTCGAGGACGCGGCGGAGGAGTTCTCCGGCGTGGACGACATGCTGCGCGCCGCCGAGTCGCTCTTCGGGCCGTACGACTGGGAGCGCTTCGACCTGCTCACCATGCCTCCGTCGTTCCCGTACGGCGGCATGGAGAACCCGAGGCTGACGTTCCTCACGCCCACGCTGATTGCCGGCGACAAGAGCCTGGTCAACGTGGTGGCGCATGAGCTCGCGCACTCGTGGACGGGCAACCTCGTGACGAACGCGTCCGCGGAGCACTTCTGGCTCAACGAGGGCTTCACCGTGTTCGCCGAGCGCCGCATCCTGGAGGCGCTGGCGGGCAAGGAGGTGGCCGCGCTGCACGGGGCGCTGGGGCGCCGCGCGCTGGAAGAGGCGATGCACCACTTCCGCGAGCACCCGCACCTGACGGCGCTGCGCACGCACCTGACGGGCGTGGACCCGGACGAGGCCTTCTCCCAGATTCCGTACGAGAAGGGCTACCTGTTCCTGCGCGCGCTGGAGGACGCGGTGGGCCGCGAGACGTTCGACGGCTTCCTGCGCCGCTACCTGGCCACGTACCGCTTCCGCGCGCTCACTACCGAGGAGTTCATCGCCTTCACCGAGCGCGAGCTGCCCGGGGCCCTGGCCAAGGTGGACGCGGACGCGTACCTGCAGCGGCCCGGCATCCCCGGCGGCGCGCCCTCCCCTCGCTCCAGCCGGCTGGAGACGCTCCTGCGCCTGCGTGGCACCGTGCCGTCGAAGGACGCGGTGAAGGACTGGACGCCCGCGGAGTGGCAGCTCTTCCTGGAGTGGCTGCCGTCGGACGCGCCGCGAGACTTGTTCCGCCAGCTGGACGAGCGCTTCGAGCTGACGAAGAGCCGCAACTCGGAGGTGCTGGTGGCGTGGCTGGTGGCGGCCCTGCGCGCGGGCTGGGAGCCGGCGGTGGCGCGCACCGAGGTCTTCCTGGGCGAGGTGGGCCGCATGAAGTACCTCAAGCCCCTGTACGGCGTGCTCAGCGCGTCCCGCGAGCACAAGTCGCTGGCGCGCTCGCTCTTCCAGCAGCACCAGGAGCGCTACCACCCCATCGCCCGGCAGGGCGTGGAGCTCATCCTCTCCCGCGCCTGACGAAGGCGCGGGGAGGAGGACGACGGACTACTTCGCCGACTGCGCCTTCAGGCGCTTCTCGGAGAGGTCCAGGTACTTCTCGTCCATGTCGATGCCCACGTAGCGGCGGCCCAGCTTGAGGGCCGCCACGCCCGTGGTGCCGCTGCCGTTGAAGGGGTCGAGAATCAGCGCGTCCTCGGGGGTGCTCGCCTCGATGATGCGCTCCAGCAGGGCCACCGGCTTCTGCGTGGGGTGGCTGCCGTGGGACTTCTCCTCACCGCCGCGCGGGACGGTGAGCGTCCACAGCCGGCCCTCGCCGTCGTCCGTGACTTCCGCGTCGCCGGAGGGAGGCAGCACCCACGCGTCGCGCATCTGCTTGCCGCCGTTGTCCGACTTCATCTTCTTGTAGTTGAAGACGTGCTGCAGCTTGCCGCCCGACTTCGGCGAGGCCCAGATGAGCAGCTCCGTCGAGTGGGTGAAGTAGCGGCAGGCCAGGTTCGGGCTGGCGTTGGGCTTGAACCAGGTGACGGTGTTGAGCAGCTTGTAGCCGAGCTTCTGCATGGCGAAGCCGGCGTTGAAGATGACGTGCTGGGTGCCGCTGACCCAGAGCGTGCCGGTGGGCTTGAGCAGCCGCTGGCAGGCCTCGAGCCACGCCGTGGTGAAGGCGTGGTCCTCCTCCACCCCGCGCGACACGTCCCAGTTGCCCTTCTTCACCGCGACGCGCTTGCCACCCTTGCAGGTGGTGCCGCCGTTGGAGAGGAAGTACGGCGGGTCGGCGAAGATCATGTCGAACGTCTGGGGCTCGAACCGGTTCAGGAGCTCCAGGCTGTCCCCGTGCAGGAGCGTCCAGGCGTCGCCCTTCGCGTGCACGCTCTCGTTGAGGGAGCGCCGGACAATCTTCAGGTCAGGGGCAGCAGCTTCAGCCAACATCACGCCTCCGTCGGACTCTTCGTCGTGGGACGCGGCGGAATGTGCGGTGACTTGAGTGCTACGTCTAATTTCTGGCCTGTAGCACCCTGAAATTTGACCCGGGGGGCTTGCCGTGGAAACGACTCGAGCAGGGCGGGAGCGCCTCCAGTGAGGCCCTCCGACACCCTGCTCGACGGTGCTGCGAATGGCTGTCACGCGGCGAGCGCGCGACGGCTCGAATCAGGCCTTGGCCTTCTTGCCCTTGGCGGCCGGGACGGCGATGGCGCCCTCGGCGGCGGCGGTCTCCGTGGGGTTCGCCGCGTACTTCTTGCGGAAGCGGTCGATACGGCCGGCCGTGTCCACGAGCTTGTACTTGCCCGTGAAGAAGGGGTGGCAGTTCGAGCAGATTTCCACCGAGAACGAGCCGCGGGTGGAGTGGGTCTCGACGATGTTGCCGCACGCGCAGGTGATGCGGGACGGCGGATAGACGGGATGCACTTCCGGCTTCATGACGCTCTCCAGGGTGCCTTGCCCCCAGCCGCCCACGGCAGGGAGGTCCGGCACTGTAATGGCCGGCGCTTATAACGGCGCGCCGACCGGGGCACAAGACCAGCGCGGCTCAGTGGGCCGCCGAGCCCGGGGGCTCGACACGTTCCACCGCCTTCTGGACGACCGGGTCCGCCGGTACGTCGCTGCCGAGCTGGATGTACGACAATAGATGCGTCCGGGCCGAGGGCGTTGCGCCGCCCGCCAACGTCTTCTCCAGGGACTGGCGCCGGGTCTCCAGGCTGGCGCTCGAGGCCTCGAGCGCCCGCTTCTGCGCCTCGTCCTTCATCTGTCCCAGCCGCTCCTTCGCCCGGGCGAGGTTCGTCTCGACGATGCGCAGGCTGTCGCGGGTGCGCTCGCGCTCGGAGACGTCCACGAAGCGACCGGGGCCGTCGATGGACAGCTCCAGCTTCGCGACCTGGCGGCCCCGCTCCCCCGGAGGCACCACGGTGGTCAGCCCCACGCGCTGGGCGATGCCGGAGCCCCGCCCCTCGTGCGACTGCATCACGAAGTCCACGCCCTCCAGCTCACCGGCGAGTTGGAGCAGGTCGTTGTAGGGCACGGCGGCCAGCAGGATGACCAGGTCCACCTTCTGCTCGCGCAGGCGCTTCACCTCGGCGGTGACGGCGGGGAGCACGGGCAGCCCCTGGCGCTGGACCGAGGCGGCCTTGCCCTGGGCGAAGGGCTCCATGGGCTCCGGGCGCTCGGTGGCGGGCGAGGCGCCCACGAGGCCCACCTTGAGGCCGCCCACCTGCGTCACCATCGACGCGGGGAACAGCAGCTTGCCCTGCGCGTCCGCGAGGTTCGCGGACAAAAGCTTCAGCTTCGACTTGCGCGACTGCTTGAGCAGGAAGTCCACGCCCAGCGACAAATCGCGCGTGCCCACGGCCATGGCGGTGGTGCCCTGCGCGTTCATCTGCGCGAACACCAGCTCGGCGCGCGCGCGGGCATCCGGGGCCTCACCGCTGTCCCGGCTCTTGAAGAGCGCGTTGCCCGCGTCCAACACGAGGACCGGCACGCCCTTCGCGCGCTCCTTCTCTATCGTGACTTTTCTTCTGGCCAGACCGCCAGACGGGTTGTGTCGTCAACCACAGGGGGCGACTTCGCCCCCGTTGTCTCCGGTGAAGAGGAGCACGAGCTGCTTGGGCGCGGCCCCCGCGACGAGCGGGAACAGCAGCGCGGCCAGCAGGGCGAGCCCGGGCAGGCGGAGGCTCACTTCTTGCCCCCCTTCTTCGCGGGCGCCTTCGCCTTGTCCAGCTCGGCGATGCGCTCCTTGGCCGTCTTGGCGGCGGCGGACTTGGGGTAGCTCTTCACCAGCTCCTCGAGCGCCAGGCGCGACTCGTCCTTCATCTTGAGCTGGGCGAAGCACTCCGAGGAGCGCAGGTACGCATCCGGCGCGGAGGGCGTCTTCGGGTGGTCCTGCACCACCTTGCCGTACTCGAAGAGGGCCTCGCGGCACTTGGACTCGGAGAAGTACGTCTCGCCCAGGCCGTAGTGGGCCTCGCCCACGAGCGCGTCCTTGGCCCACTTCTTCATCAGCTCGTTGAAGAGCTGGCGCGCCACGAGCAGCTCGCCGGCCTTGGCGCGCTCCTGCGCGAGCGCGAGGAAGTCCTTGGGGTTGGTGGGGCGCTGGAGCTCCTCGGCCTTCTTCTTGGCCTCGGCCTCCTTCACGGCGGCGGCGCCCTGCATGGCGAGCAGCTTCTGGTCCTGGGCGCCGAGCGCCGTCTCCAGCTCGGTGATTTTATGGAGGTAGGTCTCCACCTGGCCGCGCAGCTGGGACAGGTCCTCCATCGTCTTCTGGAGCTGGATGCCGATGTCCGCGTCCTTGCGGCGCGCGGCGGTGTCCAGGCCGTCCAGGGCCTTGGTGACCTCGGCGACCTTCTCGTCGATCTTCGGCAGGACGATGGCGAGCTGCGCGCGCGCCTCCTTCAACTCCGTCTGCATCTGCGCGGAGTCGGTGCCGAGCCGGTCGACCTTCGCCTCGAGGGCGCGGCCGCGGTCCGCGGGATAGAAACAGCCAGGGAGCGCTACCAGCAGCGCGAACAGGACGAGCCTTCGCATGGGGCCGGCATCTTAGGGCCAAATCGGCGCGTCGTCCGGACTTCTCGCCGAGGGGGCGGCTAGCGGGGCCCGCCCAGGGGCTCCAGGCGGCCGGCCGCGTGCGCGCACGCCACCCGCAGGCGGCTGGGGTTGAGGAAGAAGGGCACCGGCCGGGCGCGGCCCTCCTCCAGGGCGACCAGGGCGCGGCGGTACTCGGAGGCCGCCTCGAGGGGGCGGCGGCACTGCTCCAAGAGCAGGGCCAGCAGGTAGCGGGCGGCCGCATGGTCGGGGTCCAGTTGGAGGCACTGGCGCAGGTCCCGCTCCGCCACCGCGTCCGACACGCCCGACGCGGCGCCGTCCAGCACGCACGCGAAGAGCAGGTCCGCCTCGGCGAAGGCGGGCGCCAGCGCAGGGGCCTCGAGCGGGGTCGCCGAGGAGGACGGCGCCGTGCCCCGGGAGGGCCCCTTGGAAGGTCCCGTCGGGACGGAGGCGGGCGGGCCTCGCGTCGGCTCCACGAGCGCCAGGCGCTCGGCGTCGCTCCGGACGTGGAAGAACGCCGACTCCGTGCGGACCACGCGCAGGGTGGGCGGCACCTGGAGCAGCGGCTCCGAGGACGACAGCACCAGCGTGCCCCCGGGCGCGAGGCTCTCCGCCAGCGTGGCGACGGTCCGGTGGAAGGACTCCACCGTGAAGTAGATGAGGACGTTGCGGCAGAAGATGACGTCGAAGCCGCGCTCGGCCGGGGCCCGGGGATAGGGCACGTCCATCAGGTTGTGGACCTGGAAGCTGGCCCGCTCGCGAAGCCCGCCCACCAGCGCCAGGCGCGAGCCCGTCGACACGAAGTAGCGCTCCCGGAGCGCGGGCGGCACCCGACGCAGCTGCTCCGCGGAGAAGGAGAGCCCGCGCGCGCGCCGCAGCGCCGCCTCCGAGATGTCCGTGCCCAACACGGTGCTCCCGGGGCTCGCGCCCGCCTCGGCCAGCAGGACGAGCAGCGTGGCCACCTCCTCGCCCGTCGAGCACCCCGCGCTCCACACCCGCAGGGGCCCTCCCCTCGCCCGCTCCACCAGCGGCCCGAGCACGTGCTCGCGGAAGTCGGTGAGCTGCACCTCGTCCCGGAAGAGGTCCGTCTTGTTCACCACCACCGCGGAGATGAGCCCCTCCAGCTCCGCGGCGCCCGTGGGCGACTTGAGGAACGCCAGGTACTGGTGCGGCGTCAGCCCGCGACACCGCTCCGCCAGCCGGTCATCCAGCCGACGAATCTGGGGCCCGCTCAAGGCCATGCCCGTACGCGCCGTGAGGAAGGCGCGCACGAAAGCCCATGGCGCGCTCGGAGCACGCACCGCCAGCTCAGCGCCCCACGGCCAACGACTCACCCCGCGCCAGCCGCGACAGCGTCGCCGCGACCTCGTCGCCGTGGATGAGGTGGTCCACCGCCTTGCGCTCCACCGCCGCGCCCGGCATGCCGAACACCACGCAGGACTCCTCGTTCTGCGCCAGCGTCAGCCCTCCGGCCTGACGGATGGCCAGGAGCCCCTCCGCGCCGTCCGCGCCCATGCCCGTCAGCACCAGGCCCACCGCGCGCCGGCCGTAGGTCCGGGCCGCGCTCTCCAGCAGCGTCGTCCCGGAGGGCATGTGCCCGTCGCGCTCCACGCCCGCCTTGAGCGCCACCCGTCCCCGGAAGGGAATCATGGTGTGCTGCCCCGGCGGCGCGATGAGCACGTGGCCCGGCATCAACGGCTCGCCGTCCTGCGCCAGCCGCACCTTGAGCCGGCTGGTGTTGCCCAGCCACCCCGCCAGCGACTCGGCGAAGGCGGCGTTGATGTGCTGGACGATGACGATGGGCGCGGGGAAGTCCGCCGGCAGCTCCGACAGCATCCGGCACAGCACCTGCGGCCCGCCCGTGCTCGCGGCCACCACCACCACGCCCATGGACACGGCGGGCAGCACCGACGTCGTCACCCGGGGCGGGGTGATGCCCTTCTGGGGACGACGCAGGTGGCGGATGACGCGCACCGAGGAGAGCAGCTTGATCTCCCGCACCAGGTTCCAGGCCTCGGGGCCGGCGTCGATGGCGGGCTTGATTTGGAGCGCGAGCGCGCCCAGCTCCAGCGCCCGGTACGTCAGCTCCGGCGCCTGCGAGCGCGGGTCCGCCGTCAGCACCAGGATGGGCGTGGGGCACTCGGCCATGATGTGCTCGGTGGCCGTCAACCCATCCATGACGGGCATGTCCACGTCCATGGTGATGACGTGGGGCCGCAGCTCCTTGGTCATCTCCACGGCCTGCTTGCCGTCCGCGCACGAGCCGACCACCTCGATGTCGGGGTCCTTGCTCAACGCCTCGCAGATGAGCTGTCGGCAGATGAGTGAGTCATCGACCACCAGCACCGACACTTTCTTGCCCATGCCCTGTCCATACCCCGTGCGCGAGGCGCCGAGTATAGCCAATGCTCCGTCCTGTCCTCAGGAGGTTGAGCGGGGGCCCTCAGGACAACAGTCGCCCCACCACATCCACCAGGTCCTGGCGCACCAGGTCCCCCTTGGTGACGTAGGCGTCCGCCCCCGCCGCCAGCCCACGCCGCCGGTCCTCCTCTCCACCACGGGTGGTGAGGATGACGACGGGCAGCCTGGGCCGGGCGGAAAGTTCCTTCAGCCGGCGGGTCAGCGCCAGGCCGTCCATGCCCGGCATCTCCAGGTCGGTCACCACCAGGTCCACCGGGGTGCCCTCCAGGACGTCCAGCGCGTCCGCCCCGTCGGCGGCCATGACGGTGTCATATCCCACCGCCTCCAGGAGGTTGGAGATGAGCTCCCGGGTGAGGGGGGAGTCGTCCACGACGAGGATGCGCCGGCGCCGTGACTCCGTCTCCGGGGCCGACGAGCGGGGCAGCTTCAGCGGGGACGTCCCGTGGGCGCTGGCGGTGAGGTAGGCCGCCGACAGCACCATGGCGAGCCGGCCGTCCGCCAGGGAGGTCGCGCCCGTGAGGTGGCCGAAGCGGGCCAGCACGCCGCGCAGGGGGAGGATGGCCTGGACGCGCTCCTCGAGCACGCGGTCCACGACGACGGCGGCGGCGCCGCTCTGGCTGCGGACCACCAGGACGAGCTCCCCCTCCCGGACCTCGCGCTCCGGGGACAGGCCGAGCAGCGAGCCCAGGGACGCCAGCGGCAGCACGCGGCCCTCCACGAGCAGCGCGGGCCGGCCCGCCACCTCGCACAGGTGCAGGGGCTCCACCTTGAGGGCGCGCGAGACGTGGGTGGCGCTCAAGGCGAGCGTCTCCGTGCCCACCTGGACGAAGAGCAGCGGCGCGACGGTGAGGGACACGGGGACGCGCAGCTCGAAGATGGTGCCCCAGCCGGGCGCGGACTCGACGCCCACGTCGCCCCCCAGGCCCTGGATGGAGGCGCGCACGGCGTCCAGGCCCACGCCCCGACCCGACAGGTCCGTGACGACCTCCCGGGAGGTGAAGCCCGGCAGGAAGATGAGCTCGCGGGTGGCGGCGTCGGACAGCGCGTTGGCGGCGCTCTCGTCCAGGACACCCCGGCGCACGGCCACGCGGCGCAGCTCCACGGGGTCCAGCCCCATGCCGTCGTCCTCGACGCGCAGGATGATGCGGCTGCCCTCGCGCGCGGCGCGCAGGGTGAGACAGCCCCGGGGATGCTTGCCGGAGGTGACGCGGTCCACGCGCGTCTCCAGGCCGTGGTCCAGGGCGTTGCGCACCAGGTGCATCAGCGGCTCGCGCAAGGCCTCCACCACCGCCCGGTCCGCGCGGGTGTCCTCGCCGTCGACGACGAGCTCCACCTCCTTGCCCAGCGTGCGCGACAGGTCTCGCACCATGCGCGGATAGGGCTCGAAGAGGACGGACAGGGGGAGCATGCGCAGGCCCTGGACCTCCTCGACGACCATTCCCAGGTCGCGGAGCTCTTCGTTGGAGAGCAGCTTGGACTCGCGATGGAGGTCCGCGGCCAGCTCCTTGGCGGTGCCCAGCCGGGCCACCAGCGCGGCGGCGGCGGGGCCCAGGTCCTCGGCCTCGCGGGCCAGCTTTCCCAGCTCCCGGGCCAGGGCCAGGCGGCGGGCGTTGGCGCGCTCCCGGCGACGGGCGACCTGGGCCAGGTTCGTCACCGCGCTGGTCAACAGGTCCAGGCTGGCCACGTCGATGCGGACCGCGTCCATGCGCGTCTCGGGCTGACGGGGCGACGTCGAGGTCCCCTGCCCTGGCGCGGCCACGCGAGGGCCCGGGGCAGGCGTGGGCGAGGGACTCGCGCCAGTCGCTCCTGTTGAGGGGCGGGCGGGGCTCGTCTCGGGACGTGGCGCGGAGGGCCAACCGCGATTCTGCGCGACGGTCGAGATGCCTCCCGTGGGAGGTGGGGCGCCACCGCGCAGTGGAGGCTCGGAGGGTGCCACCGTGGACACGCGGGTCATCCCCGTCCCTGAGACCCGCCAGAGCGGATTGCCACCGGGAGCCGTGCGCACCCCGCTGCGAGCAGGCCCTTCGGCGACACCGCCCTCCAGCCAGAGGGGCGCATCGGGGACGGCGCCTCCGCTTCGGGACGGGACGTCGGAAACGCGCGCCTCGCCGTGCGAGGTCCCATCGAGAGCATGCGCCTCGCCGCGAGGCGCGACGGTGAAAGCCGGGGCTAGGCTCCGCGCATCGGCATCCCTTCGGGACGCGGCATCGGCGGCAGGAGCATGGCTCCGCGCATCGCCTTCGCTTCGGGATGCGGCATCAGAAGCGTAGCTCCCGCTTCTTTCTCGCCTGTCACTTCGGGTTGCGGCATCGGCCGCAGCGGCCACTTCCTTCCCGCTCCCGTCATTTCGGGACGCGGCGTCGGCAGCAGTTGCCCCACTCCTCCCTCTCCCATCGCTTCGCGAGGAAGAGTCGGCCGCGTGCCCCCAGCTCCGTGAGTCATCGTCACTTCGAGACGAGGAATGAGGACCAGAGGCCTCACCACCGACGTCGCCAGTCGCACCACGCGGCGCCCCGCCCCCCGACGCGGCGGCGACGGTCCGCGCCAACGACTCGGCCCCATCGACCCTCGCGCTCGAGGACTCCCCCGCGCCCTCTCCCGTCGGACCGTCCCGGGTCTCCGCGCGGGTACAGGCCTGGAGCCAGCCCACCAGCCGCACCACCTCGGGCGAGGACGCCGCGCCCGGCTGCGCCCCCGAGAGCAACAGCACCGCGTCGGCGGCGCTCAGGAGCGCATCCGCGGAGTCCGCGGACAAGGCATAGCGCCGGGGCTCCACGCAGCGGACGAGCTCCTCCATCTCGTGCACCAGCACGTTGATGTCGTCGAAGCCCATCATCCGGGCCTCGCCCTTGAGCCCGTGCAGCTCGCGCAGCGCACCCCGTCCCGCATCCGGGCTCGCCCCTGCTTCCAGCTCCATGAGCGCCCGGTTGATGCGCTCCAGGCGCACCGTCACCAGGTCCCGGAACTGCCTGAGCAGGCGCTCGCTCGGGTTCACCCGCCCTCCTCCCCTCGCAGCGTCTCCTGTCCAATCTGGAAGCGCTCCACCACCTCACTCAGGTCCCTCGCCAGCACGAGCAGGTCCGTGTTCGCGGTGCTCACCTGCTTGGTGGCGTTGAGGCTCTGCTGGGTGATGCGGAGGATGTCCGCCATCGTCTCCGCGAGCTGGTCGGTGCCCGTCTGCTGCTGCTGCGTGGCCAGCGAGATGCTCCGCACCGCGTCCGACGTCTTCCCCGCCAGCTTCGTGATCTGCCGCAGCGACTCCGACACCTGCTGCGCCAGCGTGGTCCCGGACTCCACCGCGCGCACGCCGCCCTCCGTCGCGGACACCGCCGCGGCCGAGGCCTCGCGCACCTCCTCGATGAGGCCTTCAATCTCCTTCGTGGACTCGAGCACGTTCTCCGCGAGCCTTCGCATCTCCGCGGCCACCAGCGAGAAGCCCCGCCCCACCTCCGCCGCCTTCGTCCCCTCCAGCTCCGCGTTCAGCGCCAGCAGGTCGGACTTGTCCGCCACGCCGTTGATGAACTCGACAATCTTGCCGATCTGCTGCACGCGCTTGTTCAGCCGCACCACCGAGGAGGCGATGGCGACGTTGTCCTGCTTCATGCGCTCCATCGAGCCCAGGAAGGACTCCGCGCTGCGCTGGCCCTGCTGCGCCGCGCCCAGCGTGCGCTGGGCAATCTGCGCCACCGAGCCCGCGTTCTCGGCGATCTGCCGCGCCGAGCGCGCCAGCTCCTCCGTCGTCGCGCTCGTCTGGTCCAGGGAGCTGGCCTGCTCGGTCGCGCCCACCTCGTAGCGTCCGGAGGTGGTGAGGATCTCCTCCGTCGTCGCCGAAATCTGCGCCCCGGCGCGCTGGAGCTGGGACATCACGTCCGCCAGGTGCGTCCGCATGGTGGTGAAGGCCGCGGACACGTCCCAGATTTCATCCTCCGTCGGCACCACGCGAGGGCTGGCCAGGTCTCCCTCGGCGATGCGCCGCGCCTCGCTCGACAGCTCCCGCAGGGGCCGCCCCAGCAGCGTGCCGCCCAGGTACGCGGTGGTCAGCGCCAGCGCGAAGACGAGCAGCACCAGCGGCCCGCCCGACACGAGCGCCTCCACGCGAAGCCGCGAGGCCAGCTCCGCGCTCGGCGCAGCATGCGCCATGAGCTGCCGCAGCGCACGCTCTCCCAGCGCAGAGGAGAGCTGCACGGACAACACCGCCGGCGTCACCACGGAGATGAAGGCGAACGCCACCAGCCGCGCGCGAATCTCCGCCCGCCTCGGCATCGCCGCGATGAGCTGGCCGTGCGTCATGCCCAGCTCCGCCAGCCACAGCACCACCTTGCGCGAGCGCAGGATGACCAGGCAGTGCACCAGCAGCGCCGTCAGCGGACCGAACAAGAGCCCCAACCCGGCGATGCGCCGCGCCGCGTCCGCGTCCACGCCCGCCGTCCACCACACCGCGAAGCCCAACAGGGGCGTGGTGAACAGCCACAGCCCCAGCGAGCGCAGGAACGCCTCGTCCGGCCAGCGCGTCACCTCCGTCACCGCGGCCTTCAAGACCTCCGGCGTCGGAGCCACCCGCCCGAGCTCCAGCGCCCGCACCGTGCGCAGCCGCGCGAGCGACACCCACGCGCCCAGGATGATGGCCACCGCCCCCATCCCGCACGCCCACCGGACGAACAGGTCCATCCGGCCCGCCATCCCCGGCGCGTCGGAGAGCGTGAGCCACGCGTAGTGCAGCCCGAACACCACGCCGACCAGGTTGGTCAGCGGCACGGGCAGCATCAGATGACGGGTGAAGGACGTCCGCCTGGAGCTCGCGCGCGGGCTCATGCGTCCTCCCCGGCCACCACGTGGAAGCGCTCCACCACGCGCTTCAAATCCCTCGCCAGCGTGGACAGGTCCGCGTTGGCCACCGCCATCTGCTTGGTGGCCGCCGAGTTCTGCTCGGTGACGCGCAGGATGTCCCCCATCGCCGCGGCGAGCTGGTCGGTGCCCGTCTGCTGCTGCTGCGTGGCCAGCGAGATGCTGCGCACCGCGTGGGACGTCTGCCGCGCCAGCTCCAGGATGAGGCTCAGGCTCTCGTCCACCTCGGCCGCCAGCACCGTGCCCGCGTCCATGGCCTTCAGCCCCGCCTCCGTCGCCATCACCGCCGCGTTCGTCGCGTCGCGGATCTCCTCGATGAGGCCCTCAATCTCCTTCGTGGAGCGGATGACGTTCTCCGCGAGCCTGCGCATCTCCGCGGCCACCAGCGAGAAGCCCCGCCCCACCTCGCCTGCCTTCGTCCCCTCCAGCTCCGCGTTGAGCGCCAGCAGGTCGGACTTGTCGGCGATCTCGTTGATGAACTCCACCACCTTGCCAATCTGCTGCACGCGCTTGTTGAGCCGCACCACCGCGTCCGCGATGGCCTGGTTGTCCTGCTTCATGCGCTGCATGGCGCCCAGGAAGGCGGCCGCGCCGCGCTGGCCCGTCTGCGCGGCGGAGAACGTCGACTCGGCGATGGTGGACACCGACTCCGCGTTGCCGGCGATCTGCTGCGCCGAGCGCGCCAGCTCCTCCGTCGTCGCGCTCGTCACGTTGAGCGAGCTGGCCTGCTCGTCGGCGCCCGCCTCCTGCTCACCGGACGTCGCCACCAGCTGCTCGGTGGTGGTGGATATCTGAAGGCCCGCGCGGCGCAGCTGGGTGAGCGCCTGGCCGAGCTGCGCCTGCATCTGCGCGAAGGCCGCCGAGGTGGCCCACACCTCGTCCTCCGCGGGGATGACGCGCGGAGGACGCAGGTCTCCCTGGGCGATGCGGGTGGCCTCCTCGGTGATGGCGCGCAGCGGCCCCGCGATGACGGTGCCGCCCAGGTGCGCCGTCAACAGCACCAGCACCGCCACCAGCCCCGCGACGGCCAACCCCCGCTCGTCGTCCACCCGCCGCACCGCCATGTCCCGCTCCTGGGGCGACTTCGCACGCACCACCTCGTCCATGGCCCGCGAGGTGCCGGTGACGGTGGCGTCGAGGATGAAGAGCGAGGGGGTGAGCACCGCGATGGCGGTGAAGAGCACCATGTGCCGGCGCATGTGCAGCCGCCGGGGGGGCGCCGCCGCCACCACGTCCAGCGGGGACAGCCCCCGGGCCGCCACCAGCTCCACCGCCCGACGACAGCGCCGAATCACCAGCAGGTAGATGAGCAGCGCCGTCAGCGAGCCCAGACACGCGCCCACCAGGACGATTCGCGGCGCGAGCCCCAGCGACGCGTCCGTCCAGGGGATGAAGATGAACGCCACCACCAGCGCGCCCAACAACCAGCTGCGCAGCGCGAAGGAGAAGACCCTGTCGGGGAAGGCCCGGGCCTCCAGCAGCGCCTGGCGCAGGTGCTCGGCGGAGGCGGGCAGCGCCCCCTCCCCCACCGCGTGCAGCACCCGCAGCGAGCGCCGCGCGTTGAGCCGCACCAGCCACAAGGACAGCGCCGTCACCACCACCACCAGCCCCAGGAAGCGCAGCCACGCCTCCCGGGGCAGCGCATCCGTCAGCAACCCGTGCAAGAGCGCCAGGCAGATGCCCACCGTGCTCGCCGGCATCACCGGCCGCGCCACCCAGAGCGCCAGCCCCCGCACGTCCGAAGGCCCCGTCACGCCGCGCCCCCCATCCGCCGCCGGAGCAACCGCTCGAAGTCCGCCAGCCCCAACAAGGGCCAGAGCACCCCGCGCGCCAGCACGAAGCCGCGCAGACACCCAC
This sequence comes from Myxococcus sp. MH1, assembly GCF_059738865.1. Lineage (NCBI taxonomy): Bacteria > Pseudomonadati > Myxococcota > Myxococcia > Myxococcales > Myxococcaceae > Myxococcus > Myxococcus sp. MH1. The sequence continues at coordinate 7,722,901 of NZ_AP026947.1, forward strand.
CCGACGCGCTCACCGCCACCGGCGGCGCGGTCAGCAGCGGGTGCGCCTCCGCCTCGATTTCGAGCGCGTCCACGCCCACCGCCCCGCCCGACGTCGCCACCAGCACGCGCGAGGCGCCCGCGGACGCCTGGAAGGCCAGCCGGGCCGAGGCCGCGTCCTCCTCCCCCGGCGAGGTGATGGAGAGCACCTCATGGGCCAGGAACGCGAGCCGATGCGGGCCCGCGTGACACAACAACATGCCCCGCACGGGGCCTGCCGGGGCCATGACTCAGGCGCCCTGGCTGAGGTGGTCGAAGAGCCCTTCGGGGTCGATGACGGCCACATCCCGGGGGCCGCTCTTGGCGGGGCCTCTCAGGTGGACCTGGACGCCCGCGGAGCCCAGGGGCTCGAGCGCTCCCGTCACCGGGGAGACGCCGGCCACCGTGGTCGCCGTCAGGGCGAGGGTGCCGCGCGGCAGCCGCACGAGGACGGCCCGCCGCGAGGACTGGCTGGCGCCGCCCACCAGCAGGCCCATGTCCACCACCGGGATGACCTCTCCCCGGTGGGCGAACACACCCAGCAGGTGGGCTGGAGCCCCCGGTACCCGCGTGAGCTCGGGGAAGGTGACGACCTCCGCCGCGCTGTCCGCGGGTACCGCGTACCAGCTGCTACCGCAGGCGAAGACGAGATAGGACTGACGCGCTTCCGGCTCGTGGACGGCCATGTGGCGCCAAGCCTACCTCAGCCTCCACTAGCGCTGGAACTCGACCCGGCGGTTCTCGCTCCACGCCTCTTCGGAGGAGGCGTTGTTCACCGGGCGCGTCTCACCGTAGCCCACCGTCGTGACGGTGTTGGACTTGATGCCCAGGTCCGTCAGGTAGCGCTTGACGGCCGCCGCGCGGCGGTTGGAGAGCTGGAGGTTGTACTCCTCCGTGCCGCGCTCGTCGGCGTGGCCCGCCAGGGTCAGCTTGCCCGCCTGGCCCGTCTTCAGGCAGTTGGCCAGGTCCGACAGGCGCTGCTGGGCCTCGGAGTCCAGCGAGGACTCGTTGAAGCCGAAGCGGATGGGGCTCCAGTCGCACTTGTCCGCGGAGGCCGTCACGCAGCGGCCGGCGCTGCACTCCTGGCCGTCACCGCAGTCGGAGTTGGACGCGCACGTGTCCGTGGGGACCTGGCAGCGGCCGCCCTGGCACTTGCCACCGGAGGGGCACGAGGAGTCGTCCTTGCACTGGGCCTCGGCGCACTTGCCGGCCTCGCAGATGCGGCCGTCACCGCACTGGTTGTCGACGGTGCACTCGGGCGGCTTGGGCGCGCACTTGTTGCCCTGGCAGGAGAAGCCCTCCTTGCAGTTGGCGTCGGTCGCGCACTCCTGGCACGTGCCCTGGACACAGACCTCGCCCTTCTCGGAGCAGGTCGAGTCGTCCTTGCAGTTGGGGTAGCTGGGGGGGCAGCCGGTCAGCACGGCCATGGCGAGGCCGAGACCCGCCCACAGAGAAATCCGACGCATCATTCCTCCCGAAATCATTGAAACGAAAGAAGCACCCGCAGGGGACGGGTAGTCGGGTCGCGTGTAGTCTCAGTCGCCGGGGTGAGTCAAAGCTTTTGTCCCTTTCGAGACACCCCTCCGCGCCCCGAAACCCTTGAATGTCCAAATATTTTCCGTGAGATTGTCGCTGTTGCCCGGGAGCGGCCGCGTGACGTGGTCCCCGGGCCGGGAGCGCCCCGCATGCCCGCATCCGTGCTCATCGTCGATGACGAGAAGAACATCCTGCTGACCCTGAGCCAGTCGTTGCAGCTTGCGGGATATCAGACACATCTGGCGGCCAGCGGGCAGGTGGCGCTCGACGTGGTGAGCGCGCGGCCGGTGGACGCGGTGTTGATGGACGTGAAGATGCCGGACATGGATGGGCTGACGGCGCTCGCCCGGCTCACGGAGCTGCGGCCCGAGCTGCCCGTCATCATGATGTCGGGGCACGGCACCATCGACACGGCGGTGAAGGCGACGCAGCTGGGGGCGCGCGACTTCCTGGAGAAGCCCATCGCGCGGGAGCGGCTGCTGGTCGCGCTGCGCAACGTGCTCAAGCACCAGGCGGCGATGGAGGAGCTGCGCGAGCTGCGCGAGCAGCTGGGGCGCTACGACATGGTGGGCAGCGGCCCGGCCATGCAGCGCATCTTCTCGCTCATCCAGCGCACGGCGCCGTCCGAGGGGCGGGTGCTCATCACCGGTGAGAACGGCACGGGCAAGGAGCTCATCGCCCGGGCGCTGCACCAGAACTCGCGGCGCAAGGCCTCGCCGTTCGTGAAGCTCAACTGCGCGGCGGTGCCGCACGAGCTCATCGAGAGCGAGCTGTTCGGCCACGAGAAGGGCGCGTTCACGGGGGCGGTGAGCGTGCGCCGCGGCAAGTTCGAGCTGGCGCACGAGGGGACCTTGTTCCTCGACGAGATTGGCGACATGCCGCCGGCCATGCAGGCCAAGCTGCTCAGGGTCCTCCAGGAGGGGGAGCTGGAGCGGGTGGGCGGCGCGGAGACGCTCAAGGTGGACGTGCGCGTCATCGCCGCGACGAACAAGAACCTGGAGCAGGAGATTGGCGCGGGGCGCTTCCGCGAGGATTTGTACTACCGCATCAACGTCGTGCAGATTCACTCGCCGCCCCTGCGTGAGCGGCGCGAGGACCTGCCGGACCTCATCGGCACCTTCCTGCGCGAGGCCTGCGCGAAGAACGGGCGGCGGCCGTTGACGCTGTCCCCGGACGCGCTGGCGGTGATGAGCGCCTACGACTACCCCGGCAACGTGCGCGAGCTGCGCAACCTGGTCGAGCGGCTGGCCATCCTGTGCGAGGGCCCCGTCGTCACGCGCGCGGACGCGCTGGAGCTGCTGCCCCGGGGACGCGGCGTCGTGCCGCCTCCGATGGAGACGGTGGCCGCGCCGGCGCCCACGCTGGACTCGGCCGTGGTGGCCGCGGCGAGCACGCCCGCGCACGCGCTGGTGGCGCCCCCTCCCCCGACGTCGGCACCGGCCACCGTGGTGGGCTTCAAGCCCCGCGCGGACAAGACCTTCCGCGAGCAGGTGGAGGACGCCGAGCGGGAGATCATCCTCTACGTGCTGGCCCATACCCACGACAACGTCACGGAGGCCGCCCGGCTCCTGGACCTGGAGCGGGGCCACTTCTACAAGAAGATGAAGGCCCTGGGCCTCCGGCGCGGCCAATCCGAGACGTAACCCCAAGCGTCGTCACAAATGTTTCAGCGCCACCATGCTGAAACATTTTCAAACACACTGTTGTCTCAAGCCCCTCGCGCGACGCCTTGGGGCCCCGCGGACATGCCCACGAGTTGGGCGATGAACTCGCGGCGGCTGCGGACCCTGGCCTTGGTGAAGATGGCCTTCAGGTGGTCCTGCACCGTCGCCGGGGTGATGGCCAGCGTCCGCGCGATGGTGTCCGTGGTGTGCCCCTGGGCCACCAGGATGGCCACGTCCTGCTCACGGGCCGTCAGCCCCAGGCTCATCAGGGCCATGGGCAACACCTCCGCGGGCGTGGCGGGCGCCACGACGATGGCGACCTGCCCGTCCGGACGCCCCTCCAGCAGGGACGCATGCAGCGTGAGCCACTGCCCCGTGCGCGTCCTCACCCTGGAGCGCGACGGCACGTCCCTGCGCCCCGCCGCGCCCAGGCCCCGGGCATGCTCGGCCACGGTGATGACCCCGGACGGCACCCCCGTCGACGACGGTGACGTCTCCGCGAGCTCCGCCAGCACCGCCTCCGCCCTCGGGTCCGCCGACATCAACTGCCCCCGGGGCCCCAGCACCGCGATGCCCGGCAGCGGCTGCCCCTCCCCCTTCGGCACCGTGCCCTGGTACGAGCGCCACAACATCTGCCCGATGTGCGCGGAGAAGCGCTCCATCATCCCCAGCTCCCGCTCCGTGTAGGGCCCCCGGTCCGTCGCGCGGAGGAACGTCGCCGCGCCCCAACACCCCGAGGGCAAGTCGAAGTTCACCCGAAGCTCGTCCCCGAAGCCGAAGGGCGCGATGAGCTCGCGGTAGCGCGCGCTCTCGTCGAGCTTCTCCCCCGCCGCCCTCCGCAACGAGCCCACCCGCTGCCCGGACGCCCGCAGCCCCGCGAACGTCAAGGGCTCCGGCGCCCACAACTCCAGATACGCCGCCCGCTCGAACCCCCGCGGGTCCAGGTTCTCCATCACCGTCGACGTCACCAGCCCCGTCGCCGGGTCCGTGCCATGCCAACAACTCGCATCCACTCCCAGGGGCTCGCGAAGCAAGACATTCAGCCGCGTGAACAACTCCCCCAAGGGGAGCTCCGCTTCGGACAGCTCACGCAAGGCGCCCAACAACTCTCGCTCCATCCGGGAACGCGTCACCATTCCCTGACAATATCCAGCCCAGACAAGAATTCCCCACTTTTCTGGGATAGACGCGCCCGACGGGGCCAACGCACCCTGTCGGCAATCCCTGTCCCTCGTGGAGGAGCCGTGCGCAATCACCCCCGTGGTCGCGTGACGATTCGCGTTGTCGCCCGGAGTGCGACCTTGGCGCTCTGCGCGTCTGTCCCCGCGGATGTGAGCCCCCTGACAGTCCTGCATCAACAACAACAGCAATACTGCATGAAGCCAGCCATCGGGACTCCCGGCGGCAATGTCAGCGCCGCGCCTTGTCATGCCTCGGGGCTCGACTGGGAATTCGAGCCGGTGCGGGGAACCCAGGCCCACCGGGAGCGCATCCGGAATGGAAGTTTCTGTCTGGGTGCTCGCGGGCGACGTCTGGTCTCCGCGCCCTGTGATGACAGTCTCGAGCAGCAATGGGTCATCACCCCGTTCGAGACACCCGGCGCCCCTCCGCCTCCGGGGTTCCGGGGCATCCAGCTGAAGAGCGCCGCGACGGGGGAATGCGTGGAGGGGGCGCCGGAGCCCGTGGGAGGGGCGCGCATCCGCCTCCACCCGGAATGTCAGCCGCACCCCTCGCAGCAATGGAACGTCCATCGCTCGGTGTTCGAGCGGCTCCTCGTGGAAGCGCCCCCCGAGGCCCCCCGCGCCCCGCGACGAGCACTCCTGGCGTCCGGCCAGAGCGAGCGCCTCCAGTTCTACGCGGACGAGGGCCGCACCCTCCTGGTGGGATGGCGCGGCAGGGATTGCCTCGGTGCCCAGACATCCTGGGGCGTGTCGTCCCCCCATGAGACGCGCGTGACGGCCCCCTGCCCACGCGAGGCAGGGGCCCTGGAGTGACGGCTCAGAGCGGGTCGGCCGTCGCGCAGCTCGGCGACGCGCTCTCCGCCACCTGACGCGTCAAGGACTTGCGGCTCGCGTCGGTGAACGGGGACACGCCCATCACCAGACACGTCCGGTAGAGCAGCGCCTTGCTCGCGGGGAAGGCGTCGATGGCCGTGCTGAAGTCGTTGTTGAAGTACACCGAGGTGAACGCCGAGCCGTAGAACGGGCTGGAGCCCCAGGCGAACTTCTTGCCCGTCACGCCCGTGGCCGCGTTGAGCCCGCTGTACTGCGCGGACTGGAACGGCCACTCGCCCGCGGAGAAGCCGTCGCTCAGCAGCGCCCGCCCCGTGGCGGCCTTCGTCGCGCCGTTGTTGGTGCTGTAGCCGCCGTAGACCAGCCCCGCGTCCTGGCCCAGCTTCAGCTCGACCAGGCCCAGCTCGTACAACACGCCCGTGCCCGAGTGGCGCGCGAGCAGCGCGTGGTACTTGCGCGTGGCGCCGATGGGCTCGTTCCACGTCCAGTTCGCCTGGGTGGTCAGCACACCCGCCACCGGTGCCTGCGTGGTGAAGTGGTTGCGCGTGTCGCCCCACTGCACGTTGCTCAGCGGCGCCTGCGGGTCGGCGTCCGCGAACTCGACGACACCGTAGGGGCCTCGCATGTCGAACGAGAGCTGCCCCGCCGTCGCCTCGCCCAGGTCCAGCCGGATGTCCAGGCGCGGGAAGTCGACGCCCTTCTGGAAGACCCAGCGCAGGGTGAGCGGCACCAGGAACTTCTGGTGGGACGCGGTGGCGGCCGGCGTCGCCGCGGTGACGTCCGCCATGGCCACCCGGGTGCCCCACTTCGGATAGGTCGTCGTGAAGGTGTGGCTGGCGGAGGTGCTCGCCGGGAGGATGGACGAGGGGACACCCCGCACCGCGAAGCCATACCCGAGCGGCGAGTCGTCCTCGCCGTTCAGCCCCGCGATGGTGCCGGACGCGCCGTTGTCGAACTGGCGGTACAGCTCATGGCCCACGAAGTAGCCGAAGCCGCGCTCGCCGCCGCCCGTGCCATCCACCGTCACCGTGCGCCAGTCGGCGCCCGCGGCGACCTGATAGGTCATCTGGACCGCGTACCCGCCATTGCCCGCGGCGGTCTGCCGCTTCAGCGACAACGTCCTCGGGCGCCCCTTCGAGTCCGTCCACGTGTAGCGGTCCACGTCGACGCCCCCCACCACGGCGGACTCGCGAGAGACACCGTCCCCCTGCTCGAAGGCGGGCACCTCGGGCCCCGCGTCCGGGGTGCCCGCGTCCGGCGTCCCCGCGTCACCACCGCCGGCATCCGGGCTGCCCGCATCGTCCTTCGAGTCACTGGAGCCGCAGGCACACAGACACAGCGCCGTCGCCAGGAGCGTCACCTCGAGCCACCGCTGATTCATTCGCATCCATCGCGGTTATCACGCCTCGCGGAGCGTCGACATCCGCCGACCGGGACGTGAAGAAATACACGCAGCGCCCGAAGGAATCCCGCCCTCGACGTTGCGCGCGGCGCCCGTCTTCGAGGGCAGCCTGACGCCCTACCCCAAGACCTACAACCAGAGCACCTGTCCCTGAACCTCACGCGCTTCGAGCACGGCTGACCTCGGCCCTGCTCGAAGTGCTCACGGCACGCCGAGCAGGCGCAGCCCCGCCGCGGTCGCCGCCGCGGCCACCACCACCGCGATGAAGGGCAGCCGCAGACACGCGAGCACCGCGCCGACGAGCACCCCCGTCGGCCGGGCCCACCCGGCGAGGCCTCCCTGTGCCAGCAGCGTCGACGTGGCCACGAGCGCCGCCAGCATCGCGATGGTCGCCAGCGCCATCCGCTCCTGCACCCGCGCCGACAGCTTCAGCCGCTCGCTCAACAGCGGCCCCGCCACGCGAAAGCCATACGTCCCCAGGGCCAGCACCAGAATCGGCAGCAAGGTCATCGCAGCGCCACTCCCACGGCGAGAATCGACAGAATCACCGGCAGCCCCATGGGCAGCCACGGCGTCAGCACCAACGCGATGAGCGCGCCCACCAGCGCCACCTGGCGCGCCTTCGCCGCCCGCTCCCTCGCGCCCGCCTCCGCGTCCTGCTCCCGGGGCGGCAACAGCGAGGGCAACAGCAGCGCGACCATGCACGCGGGGAACGCCGCGTCGAGCCCCAGCGACTCGGAGCTGCCCACCACGCGCCCCGCCCAGCCGCCCAGCACCACGCCCGTGTTCCACCCCACGAACAACATGCCGCCGCACAACCAGTAGGCCGCCCGACGCCGTCCCGGCTCCCGCTGGGACAGGGCGAAGGCCACCGACTCGTCCACCATCAGGTGCGCGCCCAGCAGCCGCGTGGACCACCGCTTCCCCAACAGGTCCGCCACCGCCAACCCGAAGGGCAGATGCCGCGCGTTGAGCAACAGCCCCGCGACCACCGCCGCCGCCGGACTGCCCCCCGCCGCCACCATCCCCACCACCACGAACTGCGCGCCGCCCGCGAACACCACCACCGACATGAACAGCGCCATCCACACCGACATCCCCGCCGCCACCGCCAGCGCCCCGAACGACACCCCCACCACGCCCGACGCCAGCGCCACCGCCCCCACGTCCCGCACCAACACCCGGTCCACGTTCGCCATGCATCTCAATCTGGACAGAAGCCGCCCGTTCGTCAATAAGAACGACCATGCCGGTAAAACGAACACCCAAGCCCCCTCGTCCGCTGGACGCCATCGCCGTTGCCCTGCGCCGGGAGCGTGAGCGCGCGGACATGTCCCTGTCGGAGCTCGCGCGCCGCGCGGACATCTCCAAGTCCACGCTGTCGCAGCTGGAGTCGGGCGCCGGCAACCCGAGCATCGAGACGCTCTGGGCCCTGGCCGTGGCGCTGGGGGTGCCCTTCAGCCGGCTGGTGGACCCGCCCGCTCGTGAGGTGCGCGTCATCCGCGCGGGCGAGGGCGCCGCCATCCGCTCCGAGCAGGCCCACTTCACCGGCATCATGCTGTCCGCCTGCCCGCCCGGCGCACGACGGGACCTCTACGTCATCACCCTGGAGCCCGGCTCCGCCCGCCACGCCCAGGCCCACATCCCCGGCAGCGTCGAGCACCTCATCGTCAGCAAGGGTCGGCTGCGCGCGGGCCCCTCGGACCACCCGGTGGAGCTGGCCCCGGGCGACTACGCCACCTTCCCCGGCGACGTGCCCCACCTCTACGAGGCCCTCGCCCCCCACACCGTCGCCGTCATGGTGATGGAGCACGTGTAGGCGGGTGAACCGCGACTCCGAATCCCTGGAATCTCGGAGCTGAACCGCCGGGCCAGACATGGGAGACTCCGGGGCGCATGAGTACGGCCCCCATCCTCGGAATCGACTTCGGGACCACCAACACGTCGGCGGCCTTCTTCGACAAGGCGGGCAAGCTGCGGCTGGTGCCGGTGACGGACAAGAGCTTCACGCTGCCCTCGGTGGTGTGGTTCCACGCGGCGGACAAGGCCATCGTCGGCCACGCGGCCCGGCGGCAGATCATCGACGACCCGCGGCACACCGTGTTCGGTGCCAAGCGCTTCCTGGGCCGTCGCTACCAGTCCGAGTACGTCACCCAGCACAAGGACAAGTACGCCTTCGAGCTGGTGGAGGCGCCGGACGGGTACACCGCGGTGACGATGTACGGCAAGCAGACGTCGCTGACGGACGTCACCCACCTGGTCATCAAGCAGATCCTCACCCTGGCCACGCACACGGCCGGCGAGCCCTTCAAGGAGTGCGTGCTCACGGTGCCCGCGCACGCGAGCATCCGCCAGCGCGAGGCGGTGCGGCAGGCCGCCGAGATGTGCGGCCTCAACGTGCGCGCCATCATCAACGAGCCGACGGCGGCGGCGCTCTACTACGCCAACCTGCGCAACCCCGAGCAGACGGTGATGGTTTTCGACCTGGGCGGCGGCACGTTCGACGCCACGCTGCTCGCGGTGCAGAACCGGGTGGTGAAGGTGCTCGCGACGGGCGGCGACGCGTTCCTGGGCGGCGCCAACTTCGACGAGCGCATCGTGGAGCTGCTGGTGGCGGACTTCCAGCGCCAGCACGGGTTGGACCTGCGCGGCAACCAGGTGGTGATGCAGCGGCTGGTCTTCGCCGCCGAGTCCGCGAAGATGGCGCTCAGCACGCGCGAGTCCACGGTGCTCCGCGTCCCCTGCATCGCGCAGAAGGACGGCGGGTTCATCGACTTCGACTACACGCTGACGCGCAAGCAGTTGGAGGAGATGGTGTTCCAGCTCATCGAGCGCACCGCGTCCGCGTGCGACGACGTGCTGGAGCGCGCCAGGCTCAAGGCGGAGCACATCGACGAGCTGGTGCTGGTGGGCGGCCAGACGCGCATGCCCGTCATCCGGCAGCGCTTCTCCCACTTCAAGCGGCTGTCCTCCGACAAGGAGGTCAACCCGGAGCTGGGCGTGGCGGTGGGCGCGGCCATCCTCGGGCGCAACCTGGCGCGCGGAATCACGGGCCTGTCGGACGTGGTGCCCATGCCCATCGGCATCATGGTGCCCGGCGGCGCCCAGCACGAGGTCATCCCCGCCAACACCCCCGTGCCCGCGACGAAGTCCGTGACGCTGGAGCTGCCCCTCATCCCCGGCCCCATCTCCGTCGCCCTGTTCGAGTCGCTCGACACCACCACCGTGGACCGAGAGCTGCTCGGCACCGTGCGCATCGACCTGGACTGGCGCACCACGCACAAGGGGCCCACCACCCTGGAGCTGCGCATGGGCCAGGACTTCGTCCTCGCCGCGGCCCTCGTCTCGCCCCAGGGCACCCGCCACCCGCTGCCGATTACCGATTTGCGCGCCCCCAAGCGCGCGTCCTGAGCCAGCCCGGGCGGGGAGCAGCTGACCCCGCCTCCCACCCGGCGCTGACGACGTGGGCTACGTGCAGTTGCCGTTGTAGCCGGGGCCTCCGAAGTAGAAGTACCGGCCCCAGCCGCCCGGGTTGCTGGACTGGCTGATGTCGTAGCAGTTGCTGTCGTTGCGCCACGCGCTCAGCGAGGTGGGCTCACGATAGACATTGCCCGTGTCCACATAGAGGATGTTGCGGGTGTACGCGGCGTGGCTCCAGCCCGCGCCCGGGTACGCGCCGCTGCCCATGTCCGTGGACGTGTGGAGGTTGAGGTTGCGGTTGTCGATGATTTCGCCGCCGAAATCGATGACGTCCGCCCGGTCCGCCAGGCCCGCCGCGTCGAAGCGCGCGCGCGGGTAGTAGCCCACCCACGTGTCCTGGAACTTCAGCCACCAGGCGCCCGTGGTGCCGTCCTTGTACCACATCAACTTGAACTCGTACTGGGCGCCACCGGCGACGCTGTAGTTGTCGAAGCCTCCGCCGATGAAGACGGACGTGTTCGTCTGCACGAACGCACCACAGCTCAGGTTGTAGCAACCCCCGCTGCCGTAGTTGTCCGGCGTGAAGTAGATGAAGAGGCGCGCGCGGTCATCACCGTAGAGGTCGCGATAGCGCTGCCAGCCGACCTCCACCGTCTCCAGCGACGCGCCCGAGCCGCGCACCACCCACATCTGCGACAGGCTGAACTCGCTGCTCAGCTCCGTGTACGGGCTCCACAGGTTGAAGATGGCCTCCGCGCCCATGTTGTTCACCCACTGGGACGTGTGCGCGTACTGGTGCAGGTCCGTGGGGCCCGCGCGCAGGGACGGCGTGGGCGCCTGCTCGGAGCGCCGCTTGCCCGTCTCCACGGAGACGTTGCCCGTCAGGTGGCTGGGAATCTTGCGGCGGAAGTCGTCCAGCGACTCGAAGCGCTTGAGCGTGTCGAGCGTCACCTTGACGATGGGCACGCTGCCTTCCGGGCAGCGCCTGCGCGCGCCCGTGGCGTCCAGCTCGTCCGCGCGGCCCTCCAGCGTCGCGGGCTCGGCGCGCCACTTCGCCGCGAGCGAGTCCCCCGGCGCCACCGGCCGCTCCGGACGCGCGATGGGCTCGGTGCCCGGCGCCAGTTGGATGCGGTGGTTCTCCATGCCCGGCTGACGCAGCGCGGGCTGCGCGTACAGCGGCACGCAGTCGATGGCCTCGCCGCCGCGACTGGTGAAGCGATGCACCACGTCCTTCTCGTCATAGAGCGACTCGGCGTAGGCCTTCATCCGGGCCAGCTCCGCCGTGTCCCGCACGCGCTCAACCAGCGCCGTGCTTCCCGTGGCCTCGGGGGCGGCGACCTCGGGCTCCGCGACACCTCCGCACGCCAGCGCGCCCAGCATCACTCCCGACACCGAGCCCAGACGCCAGCCACGCGACGACCTTCGCTGCTCGTTCATGCAATGCCCCTCTTGGTTGGTGCAATGCCCGGCCTGTTTCGTGGCGAGGCATGGAATGAACGCCTGTCATGGAATCCTTCGTTTGGAGCCTTTCATGTCTCACGAGGGGAGGTGCGGATACGCAGGAGGAGGAACGGCGGGATGGGAAGATTGGCGCGGGACTGGAGTCCGAGCCGGGGCTGAGTGTCGGGGCTTGGACATCCGTCCCGAGGACGTCAGCCGCACGGGGCGTCCCAGCCAGACTCGGGACCATGACCTCTCTCAATCCCTTGCATCGTGTCGTGGTGGCGGTGGTCCTGGCGGTGGCGGCACTCTGGGCCTGTGGTGACGAGCCCAAGGCGGCGTCTCGAATAGAGGCCGCCGCGTCCACGGATGCACCGGCGTGCGCCTTCGTCGACAACACGCCGCCCGACGTCGCCCGGCAGTTGGAGGGCGCGGTGCTGACGCCGCTCGGGGCCGCGCGAAACCACGAGGAGGACGGGAAGAGAATCTCCACCCTCTCCGTCCGCGTGGAGTTTCCCACCGCCTCGCACTCGGCCTCGAACGTGCCTCCCGTCGTGATTCCCGGAGGCGAGGGGACCATCATCTGCACGGGGACCTGCACGGGCGGGAACGGGTGCCCTCCTCCCACGGGTTGCGTCGCCGTTCCGACGGGATGCTCGCAGCTCAACTGCGGCTTCTGCGACGGGGGCTGCTCCAAGACGACGATCTTCATCCCGTCCGATGCCGGCACCTCCGATGCGGGAGCGTCGGACTCGGGCACTCCGGACGCGGGGCCGCCGAACCTCCAGTAGTCGCAGGCTCGCGCCGCGCGTCGACAGGGACGGCGCGGCGCGGGCGGACGCCTCCGCTCAGGCGCCTTCCGCGCGCGAAATGAGCTCCTGGACCATGGGCTCCAGCCAGGCACCGCGCTCGATGATGTTCATGTGCGTGGTGTTGGGCAGCACGGCCAGCTTCGAGCCGGGGATGAGGCGGTACATCTCCGCCGCGTGCTCCAGGCGGGTGAAGTCGTTGTCGCCGAGCGCGAGCAGCACCGGCGCGCGAATGCCGTTGAGCTGCGCCGTGCTCCAGCCCTTCCACTCGGTCAGCAGGGTGTTCAGTCGGGCCAGCACGGACTCGAAGCTGGACGGGTCCGGGTTGTACTTGTCGAAGTTCGCCTTCCACGACACGAAGTCCGCCTCGGTGGGAAGGAGCGGAATCAGCTCGGGCGAGGGCACGTGCGTCGGGTCTCGCTGCATCTTCACCAGCTCGGGCAGCATGCCCTCGAGCGTGTACGTGACGCTCAGGAGCGTGGCGCTGGCCACGACCTCGGGATGGTGGACGCACACGCCCGTGGCGATCATCCCGCCCAGGCTGTGGCCCAGCAGGTGGGCCCGCTTCACGCCGAGGTGCGCGAGCACGCCCACGACGTCCTTCACCATGCGCTCCAGCTGGATGGGGCCCGGCCTGTCTCCCGTGTGGCCATGCCCCTGCATCTCCATGGCGATGACGGGGCGGCTCCGGGCGAAGCGCGGGAGCAGGTCCTTCGTGAAGGCCGTCTCGATGGCCAGCATTCCGCCCGGCAGCAGGACGAGCGGCGTCTTGCCTCCTTCGAGCGAGCCTCCGTGGACCTCGAAATAGACCTTCAGGTCGTCGACGGTGGCGTAGCCACCCTGCTGCGGCTTCGTGTTCATGGCGTGTCCCCGGCAAGAGAGTCCAAGACTCGCGACACACGCGGCCCCGGCCCCCAGGATGAAACGGCGGCTGAGACCTTCCCGACCCCGGTCCTTCATCGCGAATCCTCCGATGTGTTCGACTTCAGGAGGCGAACGAACGGAGCCCGCGCATTTCGACAGGGGATTTATTTTCCCGCGGCTACGCGGCCACCCGCTCCACGCAGGCAGGCACGTCGTTCGTGGGGGAGTTGACCACGCGCGCCACCTCGTAGGCGTCCAGGCCGTCGTCCGCCACGGGCACCAGCAGGGGCAGCAGGACGGAGGACTCCTGGGGCTCGGGGCGCAGCCACACCTCCTGGGCCGGGGGCGGCAGGATGACGGGCATCCGGTCGTGGATGGGCGCCATCAACGCGTTGGGGCTGGTGGTGATGATGGTGCAGGTGCGCAGCACCTCGCCGGTGTCCTGCGCCGTCCACTCCTCCCACAGCCCCGCGAGCGCCAGGGGCTTGCCGTCCGCGCGGTGGAAGTAGAAGGGCGTCTTCGGCTTCGTGGACTGCTTCCACTCGAACCAGCCATCCACCAGCACCAGGCAGCGACGGCGCTTGAGCGCGCTGCGGAAGCTGGGCTTCTCCGCCACCGTCTCCCCGCGCGCGTTGATGAGCTTGTTGCCGATGCTCGCGTCCTTCGCCCACGAGGGGATGAGCCCCCAGCGGAAGGCGTCCAGCATCCGCGCTCCGTCATTGGGCACCACGGGCATCAGCTGCGTGGGCGCCAGGTTGAAGCGGGGGCGGTCCACCGCCATGCGAATGCCGGCGAGGCCCAGCTCCACCACGAGCTGATCAGGAGAGGTCCGAACGGTGACACGGCCGCACATGGGTGGGGAGTATCACCTCGTCCGGAGGCGGACCCAAGCAACTCATGCGTGGCACCGGCGCTCGCTCGCCGTCCGGCGGTGCGCGCGGGGCCCGGGAATGAACGTTCGTCCTCGAGTCACCAGAAGAAGCGCATCGGGGCGACACGGGCCGGGGGGCTTGAACTACATACGCGGGCCATGACCCGCCTGACCCGCCTGTCCGTCTGCGTCGCCGCCTCGCTCGTCGCCTGCACCGAGCGCACCGCCACTCCCGCCGGGCCCCTGGACGCGGGGGCTCCCGCCTCGGCGGTGGCACCCTCCCAGCCTGTCGTCCCCGACTCCCCTCCCGTCGCTCCCGGTACGGCGGGGGGCGCGGTGGACCTGGCCGACGCGGGCACGCATGACGCGGGCCCGGGTGACGCAGGAGAGCTCGCGCGGGCCTCGGGTGGCACGGACTGCTCCGCGGCGAAGCTGAAGGCCTCCACGAAGGCCGCGCCGAAGCCGCCCCTGCCTCCCGCCGTGGAGAGCATGCGCACCCGCATCATCGCCGCCGCGCGGGCGTGTGACTACGCGGAGCTGGGCAGGCTGGTGGACGAGAAGGGCAAGAGCGTGCGCTTCAGCTTCGGCCCCGACGAGGACGCGGTGGCGTTCTGGAAGCAGGAGGAGGCGAAGGGCGAGCCTACCCTCGCGCGCATCGTCCAGGTGCTGGAGCTGCCCTACGCCCAGGAGGGAGACCTCTACTACTGGCCCTCCGTGCACATCACCGGCTTCAAGACGGAGAAGGACGTGAAGATGCTCGCCGGCGTCTACCCGAAGGCCGACCTCGAGAGCATGCGCAAGGAGCTGGGCAGCTACCTGGGCCTGCGCGTCGGCATCGACAAGGACGGGGACTGGCAGCTCGCGGTCGCGGGCGACTGAGCCCGGCGCTCCACCACTCGCCGCTCCGGGCGCGCACTTCGCCGCGCCCGTCCCGCCATTGGCTGCAACGGCACCGGGAGCCCACGGGCGCCTCGGCATCCTGGGGGCATGAGACGAACCACTCCGCTGCTCGTGCTCCTCGGCCTGTTCCTCGCGTCCTCCGCCCTCGCGGCCGAGGACGCCGCGCGTGCCCACCTGCGGGCCTCGCTGGAGGCCATGGGGGGCGAAGCGAAGCTCCAGGCCCTCTCCGCGCTGCGCATCCAGGGCATCGGCCACTGGAACCTGATGGAGCAGTCCGAGCGCCCTGCCCCACCGTGGCTCGTCAGCTACGAGCAGGTCGACGAGGTGCGCGACCTGCGACAGCGTCGGCTGCGGATGAAGACCGAGGGCCGTGGCTCCCCGGGGCTCGAGGACTGGCAGGGCGCGACGATGGTGCTGTCCGACGGTGTGGTGATGATGGAGCGCGGCGGTCAGCGACGTCCCGCGGGAGGGGCCCAGTTGCAGGACCTGAACGAGCGGCTCGACTTCGCGCCCGAGCGCATTCTCTTCACCGCGCTGGCCGCGCCGGAGCTGCGCGCGCTGGCGGACACCCGGCTGCAGGACGTGCCGCACCACGTGGTGGCGTTCCGCCATGGCCACGCGCGGGTGAAGCTGTATCTCAACGCGCGGACGCGGCTGCCCACGATGGTGGAGACGCTGGACGCGCACCCGTCGGACTTCTTCTGGAGTGTCTGGGGTGATGTGACGACGCGGTTGTTCTTCCAGGCGTGGTCCCTGGAGCCGGGCGGGCTGCGCCATCCGCGCCACTGGGAGTGGGAGCGCAAGGGGCAGGCCTACCACAGCTTCACCGTGACGCGGCTGGAGCTGGCTCCGAAGGTCTCCGAGGAGGACTTCGCCATTCCCGAGGACGTGAAGAAGGGCTTCGCGGCGCGGGGGCGGATGACCGCGGATGACCTGCCGCTGGGTCGCCCCGACCGTCCGGCCGTCGAGCTGGCGCCGGGCGTCGTGCATCTGCCTGGCGCGTGGGATGTCACGCTGGTGAAGCAGGACGATGGGCTCGTCATCATCGAGGCGCCCATCTCCTCGGGCTACTCGGCGCGAATCCTGGAGGAGGCCCAGCGTCGCTTCCCGGGCGTCAAGGTGAAGGCGGTGGTGTCCACGAGCGATGCATGGCCTCACGTGGGCGGGGTCCGGGAGTACGCCGCGCGCGGCATCCCGCTTCACGTGCTGGACCTCAACCGGCCGCTCCTGCAGGGGGTGCTCACGGCGCCTCGGACCCTCGCGCCGGACGCGCTCGCCCGTGCGCCTCGGGCCGCCTCGCTGGTCAACGTGGGGCAACGCGTGAAGCTCGGCGCCGGGAGGAACCGGTTGGAGCTGGTCCCCGTGCGCACGGAGACCGGGGAGCGGATGCTCTTCGTCGCGCTTCCCGAGCACCGGCTGCTCTACACCAGCGACCTGGTCCAGCCTCGCCCGGACGGGACTTTCTTCAACGTGCAGCAGGTCTCCGAGACGATGGAGGTCATCGCGCGTGAGCGGCTGGAGGTGGCCCGTGTCTTCGGCATGCACCTGGGCGCCACGGACGTGTCCGCGCTCGCGGCCGCGGTGGAGAAGCAGAACGCCGTGGTCTCCGAGGTGAAGCCCTGAAGTGAGGCGCGTGTGCGAGGATGGCGAAGAACGCACGGGGGCGCATCCGCCATGAACGACACGATGCTGTTCACTCCGCCGTGGATGGGAGTCCTCGAACCCAAGGTCCGGGGCTTCCTCCAGCAGCGCGGTGTCCTCCAGTCGCGCACGGTGCCCATCGACACCGTGTGCGCGGAGCTGGAGGGCCTGGGCTACCAGGTCCACGACTACGCCCAGGCCGTGATGTCGTTCATGGACGGGCTCGACGTGCGCGGGGTCGACCATCGCCACCTGGAGTTCGGCGCGAGCGATGCGGCGGATGGCATCGACGGATGTGGCCACGAGCGACTTCGCCATCCTCTTCGTGACGGCGGAGGGCGACTGGTGGCTCCTGGATGAGACGTGGATCCTCTACATCCGGTTGAGGGACTTCAACGACGTCATCCGGCTCATCCTCTTCGGCGAGCGGGATATCGGGACGCGGGTGACACTCGAAGGAGAGCAGATTCCTCCCGCGTATCGACGGGACGCCTAGCGAGCCCGTCCGAGCCTGCGCTCCAGTTCCTCGCGTCGACTCCGGCTGACCCGCAGGCGCTGGCCGGTGCTCAGCACCACCACGAGTTCCGTCGCCGAGTCGTGATGCAGCTCGCGGATGCGCTCCACGTTGACGATGACCGAGCGATGGATGCGCACGAAGCGCTCCCCGTCGAGCCGGGCCTCCAGTGACGCCAGGCTCTCGCGCAGCACGTGCTCCTTGTCGCCCACGTGCAGCGTGACGCAGTAGTCGTCCGCGCCAATCCAGTCGATGTCCGACACCGGCACGAGCACCGAGCGCGCCCCCACCTTCACCACCAGTCGGCTCGGGTGCTCGTCCTGTGGCGGAGTGTCGTCCTCCTTGGGAGGAGCGTGCCCCGTGTCCGCGAGCAGGGCCGCGAGCTTTCGTCCCAACGCCAAGGCCTCGTCCTGGCGCAGTCGTTGCCGCGCCCGGCTCAGCGCCTCGTCGAAGCGTTCGTCCGCGAAGGGCTTCACCAGGTAGTCCACCGCGTGCATGTCGAAGGCGCGCACGGCGAAGGAGTCGAACGCGGTGATGAAGATGACCGCGGGCATCCGTGTCACGCCCACCTCGCGGATGACCCCGAAGCCATCCAGCTCCGGCATCTGCACGTCGAGCAGCACCAGCGCGGGCTTCAGCGCGTGGATGGCGTCCACCGCCTCGCGCCCGTCGCGGCACTCGCCGCACACCGTCACGTCCGGATGCCGCGACAGGGCCTGCCGGAGGCCACGTCGGGCGAGCGGCTCGTCATCCACCAGGAGGACGGCGAGCTCAGCCACGCGAAATCTCCGCTCCGAAGACCATGGCCCCGCGATGCGCGCCCCCGTCCCCTGGCGCCGTGCCCATGCCAACGCTCCTTCTCGGGAGGACGCTGTGCCCAACGACGCGCGGCCGCGTTTCAGAAACGGCGTTCATGCCTCCGCTGCCCATGGGGAGGACACTGAGCTCAGCCATGCGCGGCCCCCCGCCCTGAAGGAGCGTCCTCGCGCTGGAAGGGCAGCCACACCGTGGCCACGGTCCCCACGCCCTCCGGCGCCGCCGCCACGCTGACTCGCCCCGCCGCCCCGTAGAGCTGGGACAGCCGCGCCCGGGTGTTGGACAGCCCGATACCCGGGCTTCGCTCCACATCGAAGCCGACAGGCAACCCCGGACCGTCATCCGCCACCATCAGCTCCAGCGCCTCGCCGTGGCGCCGGGCCCGGATGCACAGCGCTCCCGCCGCCGTGCGGGCCGACACACCGTGCCGGATGGCGTTCTCCACCAACGGCTGGAGCACCAGGTGCGGCACCCGCGCGTCCATCAACGCCTCGTCCACATCCCAGTCCACCCGCAGCCGGTCCTGGAAGCGCAGCCGCTGTATCTCCAGGTACCGCTCCAGCACCGACAGCTCGTCCCGGAGGGACACCTCCTGCGTCGCGCCCTGCTGGAGCAGCCGGCGCAGGATGTCCCCCAGCAGCACCAGCATCCTCGCGGCCGTGTCCTTCTCCCCATCCCGCACCAGCACGACGATGGCGTTCAGGGTGTTGAACAGGAAATGCGGATGGAGCTGCACCTGGAGCGCCTGGAGCCGGGCCTCCGCCAGCTCGACGGCGAGCGCCGCGGCCTGCCGCTCGCGCTCACGCTCACGCCGCCGGGCCGCGAGTGACTGCGCCACCCCCACCGTCGCGACGTACGTCATCGCCATCATCGGCAACCAGCCCAGCGCATAGCGCGTCAGCATCACCCCGAAGGACGCGCCTCCCATTCCCGCGCCGAAGGCCCGCTGGCACACCGTGTACACGAGCGCGAACAGCCCGCTCACGCCCAGGCACGCCAGCACGTGCCCCGCCCAGGCCCCCGCGCGGAACGGCCGCCCCAGCCGCAGCCGCCGCGTCAGCGCGAACACCCACGGCGTGGCGGGCACCCACACATACCAGCCGGGAAGCTGCGACAGGAACGCGCGCCACGGTTCTATCGGCCGGGGCGACGACAGGCTGAAGAAGTACGTCTCCAGCGCGGACAGCGTCCCCGGCACGCTCCAGACCGCGACGAGCCCCAGCGCTCGCCGCCACAGGGGGGCAGGTGTCTCTTCCATCGGCGTCACGGTGCCCCGAGTCTAGCGGAGTCGCACCGCGCCACCCATGTCCATCCACGCGAGCCAGGAGGCGGCAGCCGCGACGCACCCTCGCTTGCGAGTCGCCCGGCCGGTGCCCACTTGTCCTCCGAGGAGGACTGACACATGGGACTGGGAAGAACGAAGGCGGTGCCCACGCTGGCGGTGACGGACCTGAAGGCGGCCCGGCGCTTCTACGGCGAGGTGCTCGGGTTCGACGAGGTCAAGGAGATCTCCGAGGAGGGCGCGGCCATGTACCGCGTGGGCGGTGAGTCCTTCCTCCTCGTCTACGAGCGCTCGTCACCGTCCGGCTCCACCGCCACCGCGTGCTCCTTCGCCGTGGAGGACGTGGAGGCCACCGTGGACGAGCTGCGACAGGCGGGCGTGAAGCTCGAGGAATACGACATCCCCGAGATGGGCATCCAGACGAAGAACGGCATCGCGACCATGGGCGACTTCAAGTCGGCGTGGTTCAGGGACCCGTCGGGGAACATCCTGGCCATCGACGACTCGCTCGCCCTGATGGAGCGACGGGGACGGCAGGCGCGCACGAGCGCTCCTTCGGAAGGGCTGCACGCCTGAGCGACACCGGGCACCCCGCTAGGTCGGCAGCTTGATGCCGGACAGCCGCTGGTACAGCGCCACCGCGAAGCCGTCCGTCATCCCCGAGATGTAGTCCGTGACGCACAAGAGCCGCTGGTACATGGACAGCCGCGCGAGCGCGTCACCGATGTCCTCGCTGGTCAGCGGCTTGTCCGGCCGCTGGAACAGCTCCAGGGGCAGCAGCTGCCGCAGCTTCTTCTCCTCCCGGTTGGGCGTGTCCGTCACCACCGCCTGCGCGAACATGTCCAGCAGGCCGCCGAGCGTCTTGAAGCCGGCGCTCTCGATCTGCAGCACGCGCTCGCTCTCGTAGCCCTTGCGACGCGTCAGCTTCTTGATGGCGTCGAGCGGCCCACGGATGTCCTCTCGAGCGGAGACGAGCGGCTTCTCCCACTCGCCCTCCTCCATCTGCTCCACGTGCTCCAGGAACACGCGGACGCTCGCCTGGATGAGCACGCCAATCACCCGCGCGCGCGCCTGCGCCAGGCGCGTCTCCAGGTGCGCGGGTGGCAATCGCGTCGACTTCTCCGGGGGAGGCAGCACCTGGTCCAACAGCTCACAGGCCACATCCATCGGCACCAGCCCCAGCTTCGCGGAGTCCTCCAGGTCGATGACCGCGTAGCAGATGTCGTCCGCCGCCTCGACGAGGAAGGCCAGCGGGTGGCGGGAGAAGACGCCCTCCTCGCGCTCGGGCAGCCCCGCGGCACGGTAGGTCTCCAGCGCCAGCACGTGGTCGTCCTGGAAGTAACCGAACTTCTTCTCCGACACGCGCGCCTTGTTCGCCTCGCGTCCGCCTGGGAGCACCGACGGCCGAGGGTACTTGCTCATCGCCCCCAGCGTCGCCGCGGTGTAGCGCAGCCCGCCCCGCCGCTCGCGCGACTGGAGCCGGTTGAGGATGCGAAAGCCCTGCGCGTTGCCCTCGAAGCTCTCCAAATCCCTCCACTCCTCCGCCTTCGTGAAGGGGCTCGGCTTGCCCGCGAGCGTCTCACCCGGCTTCGCCAACCGCTGCGACACCCAATGCTGGATGGCCGCCTCGCCCGAGTGGCCGAAAGGCGGGTTGCCGATGTCGTGCGCCAGGCACGCCGCCGCGACGATGGTCCCCAGGTGCGAGGGCTCCACCTTCACCCCCTGCGACTTCAGCCCCAGCCCCGCCAGCTGTCCCAACGAGCGCCCCACACACGACGCCTCGATGCTGTGGGTCAACCGCGTGCGCGTGTAGTCGCTCGTCGACAGCGGGAAGACCTGCGTCTTGTCGTGCAGGCAACGGAACTCGCTGGAGAAGACGATGCGGTCGTAGTCGACGTCGAACGGCGTGCGCTCATCCAGCGGCAGGGACACCTCACCCGCGGGCGCCTTCTCCACCCGCGCCTCCACGGGCTTCGGCTCCGAGCCCACCCGGTGCCCCGACAAGAACCGCTGCCACCGCTCCGTCCGACTGCTGCCGCCCACTGAAAGTGCCTCGCTGCCGTCCCTTGGAGAAGGACGACGGGAGCATGCTGCTCCGCCCGTACGCGGAGGCAAGTTTCATGGGACGGGTGGGCACGGCGCCATTGTCCCACCCGGCGAGCGGACGGCGCCCGGGTCGCTCGCCGGGCCTCGTGACGCTGGACGGACGCGCGTGCCCTGGGCAGCCTGCGCCCGGTTCCCTCCTCCAGCGGAACCCAAGGAGTCTCACCGTATGAAGCTCAAGGCGTTGTGCATCGCCGTGTCGCTGTTGGCCCTCCCGGGTGTGGCCGCCGCGCAGAGCCCCTTCGACAACCTCAAGAAGGCCGCGGGTGACGCGGGCAAGTCCACCGTCGAGAAGCGCGTCAACGCCAAGCTCCTCGAGGAGGGCCAGAAGAACCAGTGCAGCTTCAAGACGGGCACCGCGGAGCTGGCCGCCGGCTGCGAGGACAAGCTCAAGAAGCTGACCAACGCCCTCATCGACGCCAAGAAGCAGCTCACCGCCGGCGGGGTGAAGAGCTACAAGTTCGAGGTCTCCGGCCACACCGACTCGACGGGCGACGCGGCGAAGAACAAGAAGCTCAGCGAGCAGCGCGCGGAGGTCATCGTCAAGGAGCTGGTCGCCCGGGGCATCCCCCGCGGTGAAATCGTCGCCGTGGGCCTCGGCTCCGACCGTCCCCTGGTGAAGCCGGACAACACCGAGGCGAAGAAGGCGAAGAACCGCCGCTACGAGCTCCAGGTCCGCCTGTAGCGCACGGACTCAGGACGACAGCCGGGCGGGTCGCGGCGCTTCGTCTTCCCCGGTCCGCGCGTGGGGGATGAAGGTCATGGCTCGCTCGGCCAGCGCGGTGATGGTCAGCGAGGGATTGACGCCCGGGTTGGCGGAGATGGCCGAGCCGTCCACCACGTACAGTCCCTCGTAGCCGAAGAGCCGGTGGCGATGGTCGATGACGCCCGTCGCCGCCGAGTCTCCCATGCAGCAGCCGCCGAGGATGTGCGCGGTCGTCGGGATGCCCAGCACCGTCTCGCTCACCATCGTCATCGGATAGCCGTCCAGCTTGTCCGCCACGCGGCGCGCCAGGTCGAACGCCTCGGGCATGTTGGACGTGGGCGCGGGGCCGGACTGCAGCCCGGTGGACAGCCCGCTCTTCAGCAGCCGACCGCGCCGCATGCGCAGGTGCCCCTCCAGCGTGCGCATGTAGAGCAGGATCAGCGTGCGCTTGGCGAAGTCCGGGACGAACCACGCCTTGAGGAAGCGCAGCGGGTGGCGCGCGAGCAGGCCCACCAGCCGCGCCATCCGACCCAGCATCGACTTGCCGGGCACCTGCGGCGCCATCAGCAGGCGGAAGAAGCCGGAGCCCTCCGAGAAGCGCACGGGCTCCAGGTGCGAGCGCTCGTCGGTGTGCAGGATGGAGCCGATGGCGATGCCCTTCGACAAGTCGTGCTCCGGGCGACCGCTCACGATGCCGATGAGCGCCTCGGAGTTGGTGCGCACGCCGTCTCCCAGCCGGTCCGACAGCCGGGGCAGTCCGTCCTTGTGCTCCTTGAGCCGCAGCAGCAGCGACAGCGAGCCCAGCACGCCTCCAGCGAAGATGACGTTCTTCGCGGTGAGGCGCAGCGTCTGTCGCCCGAAGAGGCCGGCGCCCTTCTTCGCCTCCACCTCGTAGCCACCGTTCGGCAGGGGCCGCACCCACGTGGCCTCCGTGTCCGCGTGCAGCGTCAGGCCGCGCTTCTCCGCGAGGTAGAGGTAGTTGCGGTCCAGCGTGTTCTTCGCGCCGTGGCGACAGCCGAGCATGCACCCGCCGCAGGACGTGCAGCCGGTGCGCTCGGGGCCCTCTCCGCCGAAGTACGGGTCCTTCACCGTGACGCCCGGCTCACCGAAGTACACGGCGACGGTGGACGGCTCGAAGCCCGGGCGGCCCAGCTCCTGGCCCACCTGTTCGAGCACCCGGTCCGCCACGGTGCCGCGCGGGTTGGTGGTCGCGCCGAGCATCTTGCGCGCGGTCGCGTAGTGCGGCGCCAGCTCGTCCTTCCAGGAGGCCAGGTGTCCCCACGAGGAGGCCTGGAAGAAGTCGTCCTTCGGGATGGGGAGCGTGTTGGCGTAGACGAGCGAGCCGCCTCCCACGCCCACGCCGGACAGCACCGTGACGTGGCGGAAGAAGCTCATCTGGAACAGGCCCCGCCAGCCGAGCTGGGGCATCCACATCCAGCGCTTCAGGTTCCAGTTCGTCTTCGGGAAGTCGGAGGGAGCCAGCCGCCGCCCCTTCTCCAGCATCACCACGCGGTAGCCCTTCTCGGTCAACCGCAGCGCGCTGACGCTGCCGCCGAAGCCCGAGCCGATGATGAGCCAGTCGCAGTCCATGCGTCTCCCGTCCTTCGCATTCCCCGGCATCGGCACTCGCCGAGGGCACTCTATGCGAAACACGCTGGGGAACCGCGACTCGCGAAGCACGCTGCCGCCGCCGTGGCGCCCGCTCGTCCTCCGGGCCGGCGCCACGAAGCGGGTTTTCCGGGACGCTCTCCTGCCCAGGCCCGCGTCACGGCCGTGCCACTCACCGACGCCCTGGGCCGCTCGGCGACTCCCGCCACCGTCCGAAGAGGACGTCACACGGCCCCTCCAGGGGCGCGCTACCAAGAGCACCGACGTACCGAGGACCTTGGAGGCACAGAGCCATGAAGCAGCACTTCAGAAGCGCAGTCGCGGTGGGCGCGGTCCTCGTGGGAGGCGTGCTCGCTTCCGGGAGCGCGCGTGGAACCCCCGCGAGCACGCAGGACGTGGTGGGCGCCCGACGCGCGGTGGAGCTGTATCTGGAGGGTCACGCGACGGGCCAGGTGGCCCCCTTCCGCGAGGCGATGCACGACGAGATGAAGATGTTCCTCAACCGGGACGGCGTGCTCGTGCGCAGGACGGCCGCCGAGTACCTGGCCGGCGTCAGCGGGAAGCCCGCCGACGACGAAGCGAAGCGCAAGCGCCGGCTGGTCAGCCTGGACGTCACTGGCGACGTGGGCGTGGCCAAGGTCGAGCTCGACTACCCGGGCGCCTTCATGACGGACTACCTCACCGTCATCAAGACGGACGGGGGCTGGAAGATCATCAACAAGGTCGTCCACGTCCAGAAGCGGTAGCCCCCCGCCTGCGGCTGGGCGCGCGAAGTTTGTGTTTGCCGGGATGGCTCACCACAAGAGGGGCGCGAAAGATTCCCGCGGGTCATTTCCCTCCCGGGGAAGTGGCCTCGGGCGGACGGCCTACGGTCGGCGCATGGCCCACGACGTCTTCATCACCAGCCTGGGGAAGTTCCTCCCGGGCGAGCCCATCCCCACGACCAGATGGAGGACGACCTCGGCAAGGTCCGGGGCAAGCCCTCCCGGGCCCGCGCCCGTGTCCTCGTCCAGAACGGCATCACCCAGCGCCACTACGCCCTCGACCGCGAGCAGCGCACCGTGCTGTGCAACTGGGACCTCGCGGCGAACGCCGTCCAGGATGCGCTGTCGCGCTCGCCCATCACCCTGGGAGAGATGGACCTGCTCGTCACGGCGCCCCCCAGGGCGACCGGGTACTGCCGGGCTTCGCCAGCCAGGTGCGCCGCGCGCTGGGTGGCCCCGCGTGTGAGGTGGCGTCACTGCATGGCATCTGCTCCAGCGGCATGCAGGCCCTGCGCGCGGCGGCGCTCCAGGTCGGAGGCGAAGAAGGCCGTCGTCTGCGCGAGCGAGCTGGTGAGCCGGCTGCTCAAGGCGCGCCACTACGAGGAAGTGACGGCGTACCCTCCGAGGGATGGAGGAGATACGGCGGAGCTTCTCCAACGACGACCTGGATGCCGGGCTCACCGTCTCCTTCATGTTGCGGCTGCTGGCGACGGTGGCGTTCGGGGTGCGCTCCGCGCTCGCGGCCCGGCGCTCGGCGACACCCACGGCGAACGAGACGCCCTACGTCCCCGTGACGGCGGTGGAGGGGCCCTGAGATGACGACCTGGGTGGAGGTGCCGCGACGTGGCTGGCGGCAGGCCGTCCGGGTGGCTCGGCTGATGATTGGGGTGCCGGACTCCGAGGCGTATGCGCCGCACCTGCGTGCGCATCATCCGAGCGCCCGATGATGACCTACGAGGAGTTCTTCGACGAGCGAATGGCGGCGCGCCACCGGGCGCCCCTGTCCCAGGGAGCCCGAGCGGGTCACCCGCCGTAAGGTGCGAGCACGGCGGGTGACGTAGTCCCTCACCGCCGCGCCGCCACAACGCGAGCGCGACGGGGAGCCGGTACGCCTACCGCCGCGTCGCCGTCTTGCGAGCACGACGCGCGGCGGGCGTGTTCGCCACGTACTGCCGACCTCTCCGCGAGGCCGTGCGCTTGCGGCGCTCCGTGGCCTGCTTCTGACGCGCGCTGAGCCGTGACCACGCCTTCTTCGGCAGATAGCGCGCCGTCGTCGCGCCGCGGCGCGCACGCGTGCCACCGGTGCTCGTCTGCCAGGCCTCGCGCGTCCACGTCGTGAGCGACTTCTGGCTCGTGGCCTTCCGTCCGCGATATCCACCGCCGGCCTTCACGTATTCAGCGGCCAGCAGCTGGGCCTTGCGCGCACTCCACTGTCCCGCGCGCCCGCCTCGCGTCCCCGCCATGAGGCGCTTCTTGAGGCGCTCCCTCAGCGCGGGCCGGGTGTACCGGCTGCTCGTCGAGGCACGCGCCCCGGACGCCACGCGACGCCGGGGCGTGGCGGTGGCACGTCGAGGCTTCGACATGCGCGTACGAGAAACCATCCGCTTCTTGGGCATCCCACGGGTGCGCGACGTAGCGCGCGAGCTCTTCTTGGCGACCATCCAGTCTCTCCCCCTCAGTGACTGCACTGCGCGCCTCAGTTGGGGACGGCCAGCGCACCTCGCAATCACCCTGCCTTGCCGCCTGCTCCTCGCGACGAGGGCACGTTCCCTCTCCTGCCCTCGCTCCAGCTCAATCCTTCACACCCGCCAGCGCCGCGGGGCGGAAGAGCGCGCAAGCCCGCACCGGCTGCGGCGGGTACTTCCCCGGCAACAGCGGGCACATGATGAACACCGAGGTCCGTGACTGGACGTAGCGCGGTGGCGCGGCGCAGCGATGGCAGAGGCTGTCCGGGAACGGGAGCGACTCGGGAGGGGGGGGCGTCATGGGCTCTCGACGGGAGTCTTGCCACGGCACGGCCGTCCGCGTGCGTCATGCGGGCTTCCGCCGTGCATGTCTCCCTTCATCTCACAATTCGAGGAAACAAACGCAGACCTGTCCAGACAATCCAGGTGACGAAGCCCCCTCACCCCGAGGTGAGCCGCTATAGCGCGGACTACGCGGCCAAGGCGCTGGTCGCGCAGGGCGCGGGCCAGGGCTACGACTGGGAGCAGGGCATCGACTCCGGCAAGAAGTGGGCGGACCTCAACCCCGAGCAGCAGGGCGAGCTCATCCAGGACGCGTACAAGCAGGGCTACTTCGACGGCAAGCGCCCCTTCATCGGAGAGAGCGGCAAGGACCACACCGCGTATCTCGACGAGGCGGTGAAGCAGATGCGCGCGGGCAAGGGAGACCCGAACTGGGACTTCTCCAAGGCCACGGGCAAGTGGAACGAGGTCAAGGACGCGGTGGTCGACGGCGTGAAGGACGCCGGGAAGAAGGTCTGGGACACCGTCACGGAGCCGCTCGAGCGCGTCAAGGACGGCATCCTCGACCGGCTCCCCTGGCGCTGAGGCTTACGGCACCGCGCCTGACGCGGGGCTGTCCGCCGGTGGGTTCGGTTCACGAAGCCACCGCGCGGCGGCCTGTGCGACGTCGGCCGGAATCGAGTGGCCTCCGGTGAACTCGTGGAACCGCACGTCGAAGCCCGCCGAGCGCAGCTCCGCGCCGATGCGGCGCCCCTCCTCCACGGGGATGGCCTGGTCGGCGTCGCCGTGGGCGATGAACACGCGCGGTACACCGCGAGGCTCCGCCGCGTCCACGAAGCCCGGCGCGAAGGCCACGATGCGGGAGAACACGTCACCGTTCAGGATGCCCAGCGACAACGCATAGGACGCGCCATCCGAGAACCCGGAGACGCTGACATGCTCGGGCGCCACCGCGTAGCGGGAGAAGACCCGCGCGAGCGCCATGTCGATGAAGTCCAGGTCCGCGCCGCCCGTGGCCAGCTTGTGGTCCCACGTCACGCCGCGCGACTCCGGAATCACCAGCAGGAATCCCTCCGACTCCGCGACGGGCGCCAGCGCCTGCAGCATCTGCCGCGCGTTCCCCTTCGCGCCGTGCAGCAACAGCATCAGCGGCGCGGGCTGCTCCGGACGATAGGTGCGAGGCACGTACACGAGCCCGTCACGCGCGCCTCCCAGCCCCAGCGGTTGCTCCCCGACCGCCGCGGACACGTCCGACACCGGGCCCGGACGCGAGCGCACCCGCCCATCCGTGGACACGTGGGCGATGGGCCCCGTCGCCGTGGCCTCACCCGCTGGCGCCACGCTCCGGGGCGCCACACAAGCCACGAGCCCCAGGCACATCACCACCACGAGCCCACGAAGCGAGGGCTCTCGCGGCGAGCGGACCTGAGACCTCCTCGTCGGCATCTTCACGGCGCCTCCTTCGCGGTTCCGACTCCGGGCGGAGGGGTTCCTCGAACGCGTCATCAGCAGGTCCTCGGTCAGGGGCAGCGAACACAGCGGGCGATGCTTCCCATCCAACACAGGAGCCCACGGGCTCCACGAACACTTCGTCTCTCATCCGCGGGCCGGTGAGCCACCGCGAGCCCCAGCATGCGCCCTCCGGGAGCGCGGGCCCGAGCGGTCCTTGCGCCAGGGAGGACACCCACGCGCATGGCGCGCCGCGCCTTGCCACGCCCTTCACCAGAGCGGCGCCATGTTCTCCACGTACTTGAATCCCGTGCCCGTGTTGAAGACCACCACGGACTCCTCGGGAGTCACCTGCCCGGACGCATGGAGCTTGCGCAGCGCGGCCACGCAGGCGCCGCCCTCCGGCGCCGCGAAGAGCCCCTCGGCCGAGGCCAGGTCCTTCGTCCCCTGGACGATTTCGGCCTCCGTGACGGAGACCGCCGTCCCCCCGCTCTCCTTCACCGCGCGCAGGATGAGGAAGTCGCCCAGGGCCTTGGGTACGCGAAGGCCGTGCGCATGCGTCGTCGCGCCCTGCCACATCGGCGCATCGGGCCTGCCCTCCTCGTGGGCCTTCACGATGGGCGCGCAGCCCTCCGCCTGCACCGCCACCATCCTCGGCCGCTTCGAGTCGATGAGGCCCATCGCCTCCATCTCCTCGAATGCCTTCCACATGCCGATGAGCCCGGTGCCGCCGCCCGTCGGGTACAGGATGACGTCGGGCAGCGTCCAGCCGAGCTGCTCCGCGACCTCGTAGCCCATCGTCTTCTTGCCCTCCACGCGGTAGGGCTCCTTCAACGTGGCGCACTCGTACCACCCATGCTCGCGAGCCAGCCCCGCGCACACCTTCCCCGCGTCCGTGATGAGCCCGTCCACCGTCTCGACGTGCGCGCCATAGGCCCGCGTCTCCAGGAGGAAGAGGCTCGCGATGTCGCGAGGCACGAAGACATGCGCCTCCAGGCCACCGCGCGCCGCGTACGCCGCCAGCGCACTCCCCGCGTTGCCCGCCGAGGGCAGACACACCGCCTTCGCTCCCAGCACCTTCGCCATCGACACCGCCGCCGACAGGCCGCGCGCCTTGAACGAGCCGGTGGGGTTGCCGCTCTCGTCCTTCACCCAGACCTGCTTCATCCCCAGCCGCGCCGACAGCCGGGGCGTCGCAAGCAGCGGCGTCCAGCCCTCGCCCAGGCTGAGTCGCTGAGCGGGGTCCGCCACGGGCAGCACCTCGTGGTAGCGCCACATGGAGCGCTCCCGCGTCGCCAGGGCCTCGCGGCGCAGCGTCTTCGCCGCGCGCTCCAGGTCATAGCGCGCGAACAGCGGCGCGTCGCAGGTGGTGCACAGGTTCAGCACGGCGCCCGGCGCATACGTCCGGTCGCACTTCGTACAGTCGAGTCGGAGGACGGACATGGCCCTCCGACTCTACGGCGAACCCAGGCCCGTGGCCTACCGTGCGTCCCCGGCCGTGTTCACCGGGGGCAGCCACTTGCGCAGCAGGGCGGGCGCGGTGGAGCGGTAGATGTTGTCGTGACGCAGGTCCGGTCGGGGCTCCACCTCCCACGTCAGCCCGGCGGGTGCGCTCGCCTGGAGGATGTCGTTCAGCCGCGCCACCGCCGGGACGATGTCCTCCGTCTCGTTCGCGGAGGAGACATACAGCCGCGCGCGCAGCGACGGGTGCTGCGCGAAGAACGTCCCGGCCTGCTTCACCAGCGCCTCGCCGTTCCACCAGAGGCTCGGACTCAGCGCCAGGTACGTGTCGAACAGCTCGGGCTGGAGGAAGAAGGTCTCCATGATGAACAGGCCCGCGGCCGACTCGCCGATGATGGCCCGCTCCTCGGTCACCCGATAGCGCCGGGAGATGTCGGGGAGCAGCTCGTCGCGGATGAACGCGCGGAACGCCGCCGAGCCACCCGAGACAGGGATGAGCTCCCGGTCACTCGCGAGCTCGGTGGGCCCCGTCATGTCGCGCCTGCGCACCGTGTTCTCGATGCCCACGACGATGAGCGGCCGCATCTCCCCCGCGCGGATGGCGGCGTCCACCGCGGAGGCGACGTGCGGGAAGTCCTCCTGGAGCCCACCGTCGGGCATGTACAGCACCGGGAAGCGAGCGTCCTTCGCCGTCTCGTAGCCGGGCGGCAGGTAGACGGTGATGCGCCGCTCCTCCTTCAGCACCGAGGAGGACAGGAGGTACAGCTCATGCGGCGGCACCGGCTCCGGCGCGACGGGTGGCATCCGCCGCACGGAGCAACCCGCCAGGAACAGGCTCAGCCCCACATACGCCATCCATCGTCGCGTCATCATGATGTCCCCCACCCGCTTCAATCCTGGAGTTCCAGCCACACCGGCGCGTGGTCCGAGGGCTGCTTTCCCTTGCGCGCGTCGCGGTCCGTGTCCGCCCCCGTCAGCCGGGGCACCAGCGGCGCCGACACGTAGAGGTGGTCGATGCGCAGGCCCAGGTTCTTCGGGAAGCCAAGGTTGCGGTAGTCCCACCACGAGAAGCGCTGCGTGTCGGGGTGCAGCTTGCGGTACGCGTCCGTCAGGCCGAAGGCGCGCAGGCGCTGGAGCGCGTCGCGCTCCTTGAGCGTGAAGAGCGTCTGTCCTTCCCACAGCTTCGGGTCGTAGGTGTCGATGTCCTCGGGCGCGACGTTCCAGTCACCGCCGAGCACCAGCGGCTCGTCCGGCTGGTGGCGCGTGTCCAGGTAGCGGCGCAGCCGGCCATACCACTCGAGCTTGTACTCGTACTGGGGCGAGTCCACCGACTGCCCGTTGGGCGCGTACGCGCTCACCACGCGGACGCCCTTCACCGTCGCGGCGATGAGGCGCGCGTGCGTGTCGTCCACGCCGTCCGACAGCCCCTTCACCACGTCCCGCGGCTCCTCCTTCGCCAGGATGGCCACGCCGTTGTAGGTCTTCTGCCCGTGGAGGGCCGCGTGGTAGCCGGCGTCGCGCACCGCCTCCAGCGGGAAGTCCGCCTCGGTGCACTTGAGCTCCTGCAAGCACACCACGTCCGGCTGCGCGCTCTTCAGCCACTCGAGCAAGCGCTCCTGCCGGGCCCGTACCGAGTTCACGTTCCAGGTCGCGATTTTCATCGCGGGCACCGTCGCACGGCACCCACGCCCCCGCCACGCTTTTCCCCTCCTCGTGCGGCTACGCGGCCACACCCCGTCCCATGCTCCGGGGCAAGGGCCCTGGCACGCGCATCGCAATGACTCCGGGTGGGAGGACGCCCACAGGTGTCCTCCCGGAGCGCCCTTCCCGGACGCCCCGCCTGGAGTCGAGGTCGCCATGAGCCCGAGGACGAAGAAGACCTCCCGCCGCACCCTGGGTTTCACCCTGCCGCCCACGCTCAAGAAGGCGCTGGTGCCTTCCTGCCTCGCCGCCCTGGGCCTGGCCGCGTGGACCGACGTCCCCCTGCCCGCCACGCTGCGCCCCTGGCTGGCCCTGGCCGAGCACGCGCGCACCCGCGATGCGGTCATCCCCGTGGACCTCGCGCCGGCGTTCGCCGAGGCGCCCCTGCCCATCCCGGCCACCCTCCCGGCCGCCGAGGAGCTCCCGTCCACGCCCGCGCCGCGCGTGGCGGTCGAGGACGCCCTGGCCCTGCCGCACGAGCACACCCGCCGCGTGGACCACCTGGGCCGCGCCCGCGCGCTCAGGGAGCTGGGGGATGTGTCCGGCGCGCTCACCGAGGTGCGCCGCGCCCTGCACGATGAGCCGTCCGACACGGAGGCGCTGATGACGGCGGCCCGGCTGGCGCGGCTGCAGGGCCAGTCGGAGCTGGCGCTCGCGGCCTACGCGCGGCTGGGGAGCCTGATGCCCGAGGAGGCCGGCGCGCTCATCCAGCAGGCCCGCCTGCTGGTGTCCCTGGGGCGCCACGCGGAGGCGGTGCGCGTGGGCGAGGAGGCGGTGGTGCGCGCGCCGGAGGACGCGGAGGGCTACCAGGCGCTCGGCCGGGCCCACCTGGCCTCGGGCGAGCTGTCCCCCGCCATCCTCCGCTTCCAGCAGGCGGTGCACCTGGAGCCGGAGCACGGCTACGCGCTCAACAACCTGGGCTTCGCCTACCTGCGCGCGGGAGAGGACGCGAAGGCCGCGGAGGTGCTCGCGCGGGCGGCGGAGCTGCTGCCCCACGTCGCCTACGTGCACAACAACCTGGGCGTGGCCTGGGAGCGGCTGGGCCGCAAGGAGGAGGCCCGGGGCGCGTATGCCCAGGCCACCCGGCTGTCTCCCCGCTACGTCCAGGCGCGCGTCAACGCGGACCGGATGAACCGCGTCGCCCGGGCGGACCTGGCCCCGAGCGACACCCGGACGCCGGAAGCCCTTTCACCCCTGCCCGAGCCGCATTAGTGCCTCCCCGCCTGGAGACCGACCTCCAGGCGGGCGTCGGGCCGGTTCCCGCCGCCGGCCCATCGGTCTAACGTGCGGCCCCCGTCGAGAAGCACATGACCCTGGCCCCTGTGATGCCCACTCCGCCCGAAGCCCCGCCGCCCTCCACGCCGCCGACCGCGCCCGAACCGCCCCGCCCCGGGCTGGGGGCGCGCCTCTGGAAGTGGACGAAGCGGCTCTTCATCACCGGCGTGGTGGGGCTCGTCCTGGTCCTGCTCGTGTGCGTGGGCGCGTACGTCTACTACAGCCGGGATTTGCCCTCGGTGGACGCGCTGCGCACGTACGAGCTGCCGCAGGTCACCAAGGTGACGTGCGCGGACGGCAAGGTGTGCGCCGAGTATGCCTACGAGAAGCGCACCGTGGTGCGCGTGCAGGACCTGCCTCCGCACGTGCGCGACGCATTCCTCGCCGCCGAGGACGCGGACTTCTACAAGCACGTGGGCCTGGACCCGTTCGGCATCCTCCGCGCGGCCATCAAGAACCTCATCCCCGGCAGCCGCAAGTCCGGCGCGTCCACCATCACCCAGCAGGTGGTGAAGAACCTGCTGCTGTCCCCCGAGCGCAAGCTGTCGCGCAAGATTCGCGAGTGGATCCTCACCCCGCGCGTCGAGGAGGCGCTCACCAAGGACCAGATCCTCAGCCTCTACATCAACCAGTCCTACTACGGGCAGCGCCGCTACGGCGTGGAGGAGGCCGCGCTCTATTATTTTGGCAAGCGCGCCAAGGATTTGAGCGTGGGCGAGGCGGCGGTGCTGGCGGGCACGGTGCAGATTCCCCACCGCATCAACCCGGTGACGAACATGACGCGGGCGAAGTCGCGCCAGCGCTATGTGCTGGGGCAGATGGCTGCGCAGGGCTTCGTGCCGCGCAAGGTGGTGGACGAGGAGCTGGACAAGCCCATCGTCCTGGCGCCGCGTCCGGAGCAGGCCGTGGGCCCGTACTACGCGGAGGAGATTCGCCGCACGCTCATCGAGCGCTACGGCGAGCACGCGGTGATGCAGGGGGGCCTGCGGGTGGACATCGCCATGGTGCCCAGGCTCCAGGTCGCCGCCGAGCAGGCGGTGCGCGAGGGCCTGGAGGCGGTGGACCGTCGCCAGGGCTACCGCGGTCCCAAGGGCACGCTGGAGGACGCGCAGTGGACGCGGCTTCGGGCCATGGTGCTCACCCGCATCGAGGAGGCCGGACGTCGGCAGAAGGACCAGGGCTATGTCGCGGACCTGGAGCCCCTGGCGCGCGTCACCGCGCCGGGAGAGCCCCCCAAGGAGGTGGCCACCGCGGAGGCGGACGTGGACGGCGCGGAGGAGCAGCGGCCGGAGCTGACGCCCGAGGACGAGGCGCCTCCGTCCGAGGAGGAGCTGCTGGTGCGCGCGGTGCGCCTGAAGCCGCTGGAGGAAGGGCTGCGGTTGACGGGCTACGTGACGGAGCTGGACGAGAAGCGCAACGTGGCGCGCGTGGACCTGGTGGGCCGCACCGCGGAGGTGGCCTTCCCGGGCGTGAGCTGGGCGCGGCAGAAGGGCAAGGGCTCGCCGAAGAAGATTGGCGACGTGTTCGAGAAGGGGCAGCTGGTCTTCGTGCGCGTGCTGAAGGCCCCGCCCGCGCCAGCCTTCGTGGAGGCGACGCTGGACCAGGTGCCCGTGGTTCAGGGCGGCCTCGTGGTCATCCGCCCCGACAACCGCAACGTCGTCGCGCTGGTGGGTGGGTATGACGCGGAGCGCTCGTCGTTCAACCGCGCCACGCAGGCCCGACGTCAGCCAGGCTCGTCCTTCAAGCCGTTCCTGTACGCCGCCGCGCTCGCGAGCGGACGCTACACGCCGCTCTCCAAGGTCAACGACGCCCCCGAGACCATCCGCGACCCGTACACGGGCAAGGCGTGGAGGCCGCAGAACTATGACCGCCAGTTCGAGGGGCCGATGACGCTGCGCCAGGCGCTCACGAAGTCGAAGAACACGGTGTCGGTGCGGCTCATCGAGGCGCTCACCCCGCCCACCGTCATCGACTTCGCGCGCCGGGCGGGCATCCGCTCCGCGATGCCGGAGAACCTCACGCTGGCGCTGGGCACGGGCGAGGTGACGATGCTGGAGGCGGTGAACGCGTACGCCACGCTCCAGGCCAACGGGAAGCTGGCCGAGCCGCTCATGCTGCTGCGCGTGCGGGACTCGCGCGGCAAGCTGCTGGAGGACCACCAGCCCGCGTTCGAGGAGACGCTGCCGCCGGCCGTCGCGTACCTCACCACGTCGTTGATGCGCAGCGTGGTGGAGGAAGGCACGGCCAAGGCGGTGCGCGAGCTCAACCGTCCGGCCGCGGGCAAGACGGGCACCACGCAGGAGAGCAAGGACACGTGGTTCTCCGGCTACACGGCGGACTGGGTGGCCAGCGCGTGGGTGGGCTTCGACGACAACTCGCCCTTGGGTGGCAGTGAGACGGGTGGTCGCGCCGCGCTGCCCATCTGGTTGCAGTTCATGCGCGTGGCGCACGAGGGACTTCCCGCGCGCGAGTTCGAGGTGCCTCCTGGAGTGCTCCAGGTTCGCATCGACCCCGCGACGGGGCTGCTGGCCGGCTCGTCCGTGCCGGGGCGACTGGAGCCGTTCCTCGAGGGGACGCAGCCCACCGCCGAGGCGCCGCCGCCCGGACAGGTGACGACGGATGAGTTCTTCCTCGACGACGGCAGGAAGGGTCTGTGAGCCGAACTCTCGTCCTCGCGCCGCTGCTGGCCTCGCTGGCGGCGGGCGCGGCTCCGGCCTCGGTTGGTGAGCTGGCCCCCGCCGTGCGAAGGCTGCCGCCCGAGGCTCCCGCTGCCATGTCGGTGTTCGAGGGAGCAGCCTCTGCATCTGCTGGTGGGGTCGCTACCGCCGTGGGCGCCTGGCCCGCGCTGTCCTTCGTGGCGGCGGGCGCGGCGTCTTCCTCCGCGGAGGGCACATCCGCTGTTCAGCGGCTCGCGGGTGAGCTGGCCACCGCCGTGCGGAAGCTCCCCGCCGAGGCCCCCGTGGGCCTGTACCTGTCGGGGAGCTCGGCGGAGCTGCGGCGGGCGGTGGGCAGTGTGCTCACTTCACGGCTCGCCTCGGCGAACCTCGCCCCCGTCCTGGTGGATGCGCCGAGCGCCGAGGCCGCGGAGTCCGTGGCCCGGGCGCAGGGTGCTCGCACACTGGTGCGGCTGACGCTGGATGTGGAGGCTGGCGCCCTGCGGGCTCGTGGCGATGCGCTGGGCACGTGGGTGAACTTCTGGTCGGGCCGCGTGCCGACGCGTCCGGCGAAGCCCTCGGGCGCGCTCGTCGAGTCGGTGGACGCGGACGCGGAGGTGCTCGCGCTGGCCTCGGTGGGCGCTCCCGCGACCACGCCTCCCGCCGCGGGGGCTCGGAGTGTGCGGTTGTTGGGGGCCGTGCTGGCCCGACTGGAGCAGCCCATCGCCGCGCTCGCCGCGGGCGACCTGGATGGTGACGGGCGGGATGAAATCGCGGTGCTGACGGAGGCGGAGGTCTCCGTCTTCGACGCGGACGGACGCCTGTTGGCTCGACGCGAGCTGGACGGCCTGCCCTTCTCGAATGCGCCCACGCGAGAGCCCTTCGGCGCGCTGGCGGTGCTTCCGGGGCCGCCCCGCCTCGCCGCCTGGAGCACCCGGCGGTCGCAGGGTGAGTTGCTCGTGCTCGACAAGGGGCGCGGGACGCTGCGGCCCGTGGGGACCTTGGACAGTGCCCCGCTGGGCCCCGCCGAGCGCGGGAGCTTCGTCCCCGGACAGACGGCGTTCCAGGCCGAGGTGAGGCTGGCGGACGGCAAGCCCGTGACGCTCTCCGCGCCCTTCACCACCGCCGGCTTCGCGTCCCCGAGGATGTTGTTCGTGCACCCGGATGGCACGGGCTCGCTCTATTCGCGCGCGGGGACAGCGCCCACGCGGTTGAGCGGACTGGGAGCGGGCAGCGCGCTGGGGGACCTGGATGGAGACGGCACTCCGGAGCTGCTCACCACGTCGCCCTTGTTGCAGCCCTCACCGGATGCGCTGCGGGTGCACGCGCTCAATGGCGCCGACCCCACCGTGCATGAGCCGCTGTGGCAGGGGGCGCTGCCTCCAGGGCGCGCGCTGTACGTGGTGACGGCCAACCTGGACGGCGATGCGCGTCGGGAGGTGGTGGTGGGCCTGTTGAAGCCGGATGGCACCGCTGAGCTGTTCCTCCTTCGCCAGGGTGCCCCATGACGCCGCGTCTCGCGCTCGCCAGTCTGGTCCTCCTTGGCGCCTCGCCCTCGCTCGCGGCGGGGCGGACGCGCTATGGCGGAGAGGTGCGCATGGCCCACGCGGGGCCGCCCGAGGTCGGGGAGCCGTCGCTCGCGGACACGCCGCTGGAGGCCACGTTGCTGGGCCTGCTGTCGCGCCCCGTGTGCACGGTGACGCCGGAGGGCGAGGCCCATCCCGCGCTCGCCCAGGAGATGTCGCGTCCCACGCCTCAGGTCTCGCGCCTGACGCTGCCCAACGCCGCCACGGCCGGAGCGCTGGCCCGCGCGTGGATGCGGCTGTCCAGCACGGAGGGCGCCTCGCCGTACCGTGCGCTGCTCTACCCGCTGCGGGGCGAGGGGCGACAGGTCAACGCGAGCGGCGCCACGCTGGAGCTGGCGCTGTCGTTCCCCTGGCCCGACATGGAGCGCGCGCTGTGCCATCCGGCGCTGGCCGCGCCCGTGTCTGGGACTCCGGCGGGGCCGTTCTCGTCGGCGGGGCGCGGCGCGCTCGATGCGCAGACCCGTTGGCCTCGTGGGAGGCCGTACCTGGACCGGCTGCTGCTCACGGCCACCGATGAGCGGGGGCTGGCCCGCCTGTGGTCCTCGCGACAGGTCCAGGTGGAGCTGGGCGTCTCGTCCGAGTCCGACACCGTGTCGGGCGCGATGCTGTACGCGACGTACCTGGCGTTCTCGCCCCGTCGGCTCCCCGCCGACTTCCGCCAGGCGGTGGAGAGCTCCATCGACCGCGAGGACCTCACGCGGCTGTTCGTGCATGGACCCGCTGTGCCCATGCCGCACCTGCTGCCTCCCGCGCTGATGCCGCAAGGTCCTCGCTCGCGGCCCACGGCGCCTCCCTCGGCCCCGTCTCGCAAGGTGACGCTCATCTACGACACGGCGCTCGAGGACCAGCGCGCGGTGGCCGAGCGCATCCAGGTGAAGCTGCATGAGCGGGGCTACACCGTGGCCCTGGAGCCCTTGTCGCGAGCGGCCCTGCGAGCGCGGTGGGCCAAGGGCGACTTCGAGCTGATGCTGCATGCGCTGATGCTGCCGCCCGCGCCGGGGCCCGCGCTGGCCGTGGTGCTGGACGCGGGTGGGCGCAAGGACTTGCTCGGCGTGGAGCTGCCCGCCATCGGCGCCCTGACGGACATGGCGGCGCGCGACGCGAGGGCCCGTGAGCGTGCGTTGGCGCTGGCCGCG
The DNA here is from genome assembly GCF_059738865.1 of Myxococcus sp. MH1. Lineage (NCBI taxonomy): Bacteria > Pseudomonadati > Myxococcota > Myxococcia > Myxococcales > Myxococcaceae > Myxococcus > Myxococcus sp. MH1. The sequence goes on from NZ_AP026947.1 coordinate 7,760,499, forward strand.
ACGCTGCCCCTGCTGCCGCTGTATGCACAGGGTCTGGGCGTGCGCGCCATGCCGGAGGTCGGCGGGCTGGTGATGGACACGCAGGGCCTGCCGACGCTCGACGGCGCGTTCCTGCTGCCCGCAGAGGGCGCCGCGGTGGGAGGGCGCCCGTGAGCGTGACGCGATGGGCTCTCCGCGCGGGTGAGCGGCGAGCCGGCGCAGCCGCCATGCGGTGGCGCATTGCCCCAGTCCACCGAGCGCGTCGCGCAGAGAGGCCATCGGTGCGCTCGGCACGACCTCCACATTGCGAAGGTGCGCGGCAACCGAGCTCCGCGGACGTGCATGGGGGCGGTCCTGCTGCCCACGGAGGGCTCCGCGATAGGACGGCATCCATGCACATGTCGCGATGCCCGAGTGGCGTGGATGAGCCACACGCTTGGAGGAGCCACTCTTGAGACTGAGGACCCGGCTGGCGCTCGCCTTCGCGCTGCTCGCGTTGGTTCCTCTCGCGGTGGTCGTCCTCCCCACGCTGTCGCGCCTGCGTGACACGCTCTCGCGCGAGCTGGATGCCCGCATGGAGGCGGCCACCCTCAGCGCGAAGGAGTCGCTGGAGCGCTCGGCCGCGACGGCCCGCCGCGCGGTGGAGGAGCTGGTCGAGAGCCCCGCCATGGAGGACCTCGCCCGCGAGGCGCGCGAGCGCCCCACCCGCGCCATCCAGGCCGGCACGGCGGAAGCGCTGATGAAGACGCGCGGCCTGACGGTGCTCGCGCTCTTCGACCGAGGAGGCACGGTGCTCTCCTCGGGCCACCTGCCCGCGCGGCGCGGAGACCCGGACCCCGTCCTCTTCGCCGTCACCCGCGAGTCGTCCCCCAAGCCCGTCCCCGTCCGCGTGGAGGTGCGCACGTCGTCGGGGCTGCGGCAGATGCCCGCGCTCGTCACCGCGCGGCCCATCGACTACGGAGACCTGCGCCTGTGGGCCGTGGGCGGCGTGCTGCTCGATGACAGCCTGGCGCAGCACCTGGCGCGACTGACGCAGGCCCAGGTCACGCTGGTCTCGGGAGAGAACGAGCTGGCGCGCGCCGGCACCGCGCTGCCACCCACCGTGGCTCGGGAGCTGCCGTTGGGGGACACGGCCACGGTGCGGCTGGTCTTCAGTCGCGCCGCAGCGCGCGAGGCCGAGGAAGGCGTCATGCGCGCGTTCGTCCTGCTCGCGGGCCTGGGCGGTGCGTTCGCGGTGCTCCTGGGACTGCTGGTGTCCCGGTGGATGACGAGGCCCGTGGAGGCACTCACGGAGGGCGCCCGCCGCGTGGCCGAGGGTGCGCTGGACGTCCAGGTGACGGCGGATGCCACGGGCGAGGTGGGCGAGCTGGTCCGGACGTTCAACCACATGACGTCCGAGCTGAAGGCCACCACGGAGCGACTGGTGGCCAGCGAGCGCATCGCCGCGTGGCAGGAGGTGGCGCGGCGGCTCGCGCATGAAATCAAGAACCCGCTCACGCCCATCCGCATGTCGCTGGAGACGTTGCTCGCCGCGCAGGAGGCACGTCATCCGCGCTTCCCGGAGCTCTTCAAGGAGAGCGCGGGCGTGGTGCTGGAGGAGGTGGACCGGCTGCGTCGCATCGTCGACGAGTTCAGCCGGTTCGCGCGGATGCCCAAGCCGCAGCTCGCGCCGGTGGACCTGTCCGAGCTGGCGCAGAGCGTGCTCGCGCTCTACGCCACGCCGCCCGAGGGCATCCAGATTCTTCCCGCCCTGCAGACGGGCGTGGTGGCGCGGGTGGACCGGGACATGCTGACGCAGGTGCTGGTCAACCTGGTGAAGAACGCCGAGGAGGCCATGGCCGGCAAGGGCGGCAACCTGCGCGTGCGCGTGAAGGGCACGGACACCGACGCGCTCATCGAGGTCGAGGACAGCGGGCCGGGCATTCCCCTCGAACACCGGGCCCGCATCTTCGAGCCGTACTTCACCACGAAAGATGGAGGCACCGGGCTCGGGCTCGCCATCGCGGCGCGCATCCTCCAGGAGCACGGCGGCAAGCTCGAGGTCGGCGGAGAGCCGGGTCAGGGCGCGCGCTTCAGCGTCGTGCTCCCCCGCGCCGAGAGCATCGGGACCGTCAGCGCCCGGTAGGCCAAGCGCCTCGAGCCACCGCCCAGCGCGCGGGCCAGGGGACACGAGCCCTCGCGCAGGCGTGGCCCTCGCGACGCACTGCATGTGTGGAACAAGGGGCGGCGAGCCTTCTGCCTCGAATCGATACGAAACGCGCGGACGTGCCTGGAGCCCAACGCACCGGACACGAGCCGCCGCGTGCCGCGGCCCCGGAAACGAACGAAGCCCGAGGCAACCTGCGCCTCGGGCTCCGACTGTCACCTCACGGTGAGCGCCGCGCTCAGTCCTTGACGGGCGTGGCCTTGAGGGCGGCCTTGCCCTCCTTGACGTAGACCTGGAAGCGCACCGTCTTGCACGCGTACTTCTGGACGAGCTGCTCCTTGTTCTTGCGCAGCTTCTGCACGAACTTGTCGTACGTCAGGCCGTCGGCCGGCTCGCCGCAGCGCTCGCGCGTGGTGACGAACTCGCGGAAGACCTCCTGGAAGTGCTGCTCCTCGGAGAGCGCCACCGCGGAGTTGCCCGAGGGCCCCGCGCCCGGCAGCGGAATCGCCGCGGGAGCCGCCCCACCCCGCGCCGGCAACGGAATCGGAGCGTCGGGAGGACGCGCGCTCGCCTGGAGCAGCTCGCGAGGAATCGCCGCGACGCGCGTCGTCTCCGGGTTCTCCGGAGACTGCGCCGCCGCCAGCGCGAACGGGTTGGCCGCCTGCTGCAGCGAGTACGCCGCCGTGGGCTGGTCCTCGAAGGCGAACGCCCCCCGACGCGGCGACGCCGGCGACAGCGACTCCCCATTGGGCTCCGGCTCGAACGGCATGGACGACGCGGAGCCGAACGGCGTCGCGGGCGGCACCGCCGGAGGAGGCGGCGTCGAGGCAGGAGGCGCCGGGAACGGGAACGGCTCCGCCTGGGCGAACGGGTCCGCCCCACCGAACGGGCTGGACGGAGCCGCCGAGGGAGGCGGCAGCGCGAACGGGTCCGCCATCGGCGCGGGCGCCGCGGGAGGAGGCGGCAGCGCGAACGGGTCCGCCCCGAACGGCTGAGCCGTCGCGGGCGCCGGCACCGCATGGGCGAACGGATCCGCCCCGAACGGCTGGGCCGCGGGAGGAGGCGGCGCGGAGGCGAACGGGTCGGGCAGCGGCCCCGGCGTCGGCACGGGAGGCAGCGGCGAGGACGCGAACGGGTCCGGCAACGGTCCCGGCGTCGGAGCCGCGGCCACCGGCTGCGGCGGGGGCGGCGTGGAATGCGCGGCGGGCATGGCCGCCGGAGCGCTCGCAGCCATCGCGGCCGACAGGCTCAGCGTGTCGGAAGAGCCCTGGACCTCGTCACCCGAGGCCCGAGCGCCGCCCATCATCGCCGCCCACACCAGCGTCAGCACCAGCAGGCACGCCAGGGCGAAGAGCGCGCTCTGCTGATAGTCCGCCAGCGCGCCCAGCACCGCCTGCGTCCCGGCCACGGAGAACACCTCCACCGAGGTCCCCTCCAGCGTGCGGCGAGAGGCCACCGCCAGCGGCGCCTGACCGCCCATGACGTCGCCGTCCGTGAGCATCGGCAGCGCGACGGGCCCCAGGCTCTTCACGGCCCCACGGCGCACCACCACGCCGTTCGTGTTCGCGGCCACCTGCGCGAGCGAGCCCTCCGCCAGGAGCTTGTCCGGCCCGAAAGCCGTCACCGAATCACCCTTCACCAGACCGAGCGCCGTGACGCCCGAGGCCTGCACCGCGGCCTCCAGCGCGCCCTCGTCGAACAGCGGCGCGCCCACCACCAGCGTCACCGCCGGCTGCACGCCGAAGTCCCCGCCCCACAACACCGGCACCGCGGCGAACACGTGGGTCGTCCCCAGCGCGTCCACCACCGTGGTGCCCGCCTTCACCAGCGCCGCGACATCCAGCTTCGCGCTGTCGGAGGAGGGCTCCCCGCCGACAACGGCGTGGAACGCCGCGTCCGGAGCGGCCAGCGCCACCACCGCGCCCTTGAGCTCCTTGGGCAGCACGGCCTCGGCGGCGGTGCGGACGGCGGAGAAGCGCTCGGCGGTCAGCGGCTGCAAGCCGGCCTTGTCGTCCTCCTTGTCCTTGTCGCGAGAAGAGGCGCCGTACTGGGGACGCGCGGGCGTCGCGGGCTTGGGCGGCTGCAGCGCGTGCACCGCGCTCGCCACGTCCGGCGTGGCGGCCAGCTTCAGCGCCAGCGCCTGGACCTCCGCGCGACGCGCATCCACGCGGCGCGCCACCTCCGTCACGCCCGAGGCGGACTGAGCCGTGGCTCCTTCCACCGCGCGCGCGCGAAGCGGTCCCGACAACATCGGGAGATGAGCAAGCCCCAGTCCGATGACCAGGAACGCGAAGAGGAGGAACTTGAGGCGGACCATCGCCGTCCTTTAGCCCATGGGTGAAGGGTTCCGCTTATAGCGTTCACCATTCGGACCCAGCAAGATTCGGACAGCGGACAACTGGGGCCCGGCCGCCTGGCCCACAGCCAGGAAGACCGGGCCCTACACCCTGATACGTGTTGCGCTAATAGGTGGGCACGTTCGCCGCCACGTCGTCGGGCAGCCCGTCCGTGCGCACCTCGCGGCGCCGCTCCACGGCCTTGCGCACGCTGCGCTCCAGCCGGTCACGCGCCGCGTCGATGGCCTGGAACAGCGTCTCCGCCGTCTCCGTGACGTGGATGGCCGCGAAGTTCGGCATGCGCACCGTCGCCCGACACTCCTTGTCCACCCCGCCCTTCGGGCCGTTGATGTCCACCAGCGAGATGTCGATCTCCGCCGCCTCGTCGTCCGCGTACCGCTCGATGTGGCTCACCAGATGTTCCTGCAGATAGTCCCTCAGGGAATCCGTCAGGGTCAGATGCACGCCCCGCATCAACACCTTCATGGCATCACCTCCGGGGCCAAAGATGGACAGTCCCCGGCGGATGGACAGCCCATTGCCCCGCGGTGAGGGGCGCTCTTCCGGCCGCCTGCCCTCCGAGCGGCGCGGCGCGGGTGGCGCGGCCTTCGCGGCGGACGTTTCCGACAGGTGCCAGGGTTACCCAGACGCATGGGTGCCGAGCAAATCAAGGTCCTCCTCGTCGAGGACGACGCAGACAGCCGGGAGCTCCTCGCGGAGCTGCTCGAGTTCGACTTCGACGTCGTCACGGCGAGTGACGGCCTGTCGGGCTGGAGGGCCTTCGAGAGCACGCATCCGGACGTGGTGGTGACGGACGAGTCCCTGCCGGGACTGACGGGCACGGAGCTGGCCCGGCGGGTGAAGGCCCGCTCCGCGCGCACGCGCGTCATCCTGGTGTCGGGCTACACGCAGGTGGATGGCGCCGAGCACTGCGACTTGATGCTGCGCAAGCCCATCGACGTGGAGCGGCTGAGCAGCGCCGTGGGCAGGTTGGGGGCGGAGGCCCGCCACTGGTCGGGCGACGACGCCCGGCAGTGAACGGAAGGATGGGCCCCAGGTGCCGCGACGGGACAGCGGCCCTACCATGTCCCTCCAGGACATCCACGGGCAGGAGGGACGGACATGAGATACTGCACCAGCTGCGGCTCGGAGTACCGGGATGACATCGAGCAATGCTCGGACTGCCCGGGCAGCCCCCGGTTGGTCGAGGCCAGCGAGATGAGCCGGCGAGGCCTGCCGCTGCCCCACGAGCTGGACCAGCGCGTCTTCGCGCGCGCGGGCACGACGGACAACCCGCTCATGGTGGAGGTCTTCACCGGGATGCTCGAGGAGCGGGACATCCCGGTGCTCGTGCGCGCGGGACGCTCGGGCGTGGTGGACAAGCTGACCACCGGGAACCTGCTCCCCTGGTGGGAGATTCTCGTGCCCGAGGAGATGCGGGAGCGCGCGGCGCTGCTCATCGAGCGGGAGCGAGCCCAGGAGGCCGCCACCAATGACGAGGCCGCGCGGGCCGCCGAGGAGGAGGAGCGGGAGACCGAGCGCTCCTCGCCCCCGCCGCCCGCCTTCTGACGTCCGTCAGGGCGAGCGCACCACCGCGCTCGCCGGAGCGCTGTCCGGCCTTCGCGCCTCGAAGAGGCTCACGCCGGTGACCTTCCACTTCGCGTAGCGCGAGTTGCGCGTGAGGAAGGTCTCCAGGTCCTCGTCCACCACGCGGTTGTAGCCGCCGCGCGAGGCGTGACGCAGGTAGGTGCGGTGCTTGCGCTGCACCACGAAGCCCAGGTGGGTGATGCGCGTGGCCTTGAGGGGCAGGTCCTCGCGCATCACCACGAGGATGGTGCCGGAGGGGATGTCGCGCGCGTGCGCCATCACCTTCTCCAGCGGAATCATGTCCAGCGCGAACGTGCCCGTCGGCTGACGCTCCCGGGGCAGCTGGAGCGACTGCGACGAGCGCGACTGCCAGGTGGTCTTCGTCAGCGTCTTCGTCACGCTGACGGTGTCCTCACCGCCGAGCGCGCGCGTCACGTCGCGCAGGAAGCCCTTGCGGATGTTGTTGGGCAGCCACTGCGCCTCCATCAGGTGGTTGCGGTCCTCGTACGAGGGCGTCCGGGCGTAGCGGATGTGCTCGAGCAGCGCGCCCACCTCCGGCTCGGAGCGCGCCAGCCCCAGCGCCATCGACTGCTCGACGAAGGTGAGGCAGTCCACCGCGTCCAGGCGGAAGGTCGGGTCGGGGTCCACGCCCGAGCCCTCGCCCAGCGGGGACAGCACGTAGGGCGTGTTGATGAAGCGCGCGCTCATCGACAGGAGCCGCTCGGAGAGGGGCGCCTCCGTCGCCTGGGCCACCAGGGCCGCGAAGCCGCTCGCGTCCAGGCCCGTCCAACCGTTGGCGCGCGCGGGCGTGGCCGTGGCCGCCTGGGCCGCGGCCGAACCGGATTCCACCAGCCGCGCGGCTCCGGGCGCGACGTCCTGCTTCGAGGAGGCCCCCGGCGCCTGGGTGAACAGCGCCGAGGCCAGCACCACCGCCCACGTCATGGCGCCACGCCCGCCCTTCGCAGGATCACCTTGCGGCGATCATCCGGGAGCTGGAGCGTCTCCAGCTCCTTCTCGTACGCCAGCTTCTCGTCGTTCTTGGCGTTCCACGACGCCAGCACCAGCCAGTCCAGCATGGACGGGTCGCCGCCCTGGTAGAGGATGCGCGCGGCGCCCGCGGCCAGCGTGCGGTCCTTGTCCTCCAGGAGCGGCTTGAGCGCGGGGCTCGCCTTCTTCGCCACCACGCCCTCGAACAGATCCAGCCCCTGGCGCCGCTTGAAGCGGTCCGAGTCGCCGAGCAGCTTGTTGGCGAAGGCGAAGCCCTCCGGGGCGCCCAGCCGGCACAGGCCGCGCGCCGCCGCGAAGCGGGTGCTCTCCGAGTCGTTCTCCAGGAACTCCTTGAGGGACTTTGCCTGCTTCGCGTCCCCGGCCTCGCCGGCGGCGGCCAGCATCGCGGCGCGCACCTCCAGCTCCTGCTCCTCCTTGGCGGCCGCCATCAGCGCCTTGCCCACCTTGGGGTTGCGCGAGGCGCCCAGCGCGCGGGCCGCGTCCCGGCGCACGCCGCTGCTCTTGTCGTTCAGCAGCGGCAGCAGCACCTGCACGTTGCGGCTCTTGAGGCGGGCCAGGCCCTGCGCGGCGTACATGCGCACCGTGCTGTCCCCGTCGCCGGCGAGCTTCACCAGCGCGGGCTCCGCCGAGCGCGTGTCCAGCCCCGCGAGCACCGCGACGAGGTTGCGGCGGACCCGCTCGTCCAGGGCGCGGCGCAGGGCCTCGGTGATGAGGTCCGCGGCGAAGGGCTCCTCGCGCAGGTAGCGCAGGCGGGAGACGGCGGCGGGCACGGCGCCGCCCTGCAGGACGGTCTGGACCACCTTCTCCGTCTCGGCCTGGCGCTCGGCGCGCTTCGCGGCGGATGCCTGGGCGGACAGGGCCAGGGGGGACACGAGCAGCGTCAAGAGCAGCAGGAGGCGGGCGGGGAGGACGGGCGGGCGCACGGGAGGGGGACGATGGCAAGCCATGCGCCGGCCGTCAAAGTCCCTGGCGCCGGGCCGCCCCCCCACCAACAGGGTCTGCCCGATTCTTGACCCCCCAAGAGGCGATTGATACGACCGATGCCTCTGTCCCTCCTCTAGAGGCGCCACGCTATGAAGAAGCTGACGGTGCTGGTGTCGGTGGCCGGGGCGCTCGCCGCATGCGGCCCCGTGAAGTCCACCGCGAACATCCTCGACGCCGAAGTCCAGATTCAGGCCGCGCGCACGGCCGGAGCCGACAAGCTGGCTCCGTACGAGTGGACCGCCGCGAACCTGTACCTCGACAAGGCGCGTGAGGAGGTTGGCTACTCCGACTACCAAGCCGGCGTGGACTTCGCGGTGAAGGCGTCGCGCTTCGCCAACGAGGCGCGCGAGAAGGCCATGTCCGTGTCGGGCAGCAGCGACACCGGCGAGAGGACCCCGAACCCGTGACGCTCCGAGTGCTCCCGATGACGCGTCCCTGTCTTGTAGCGCTCCTGTCCCTCCTGCTCGCCAGCTGCGTGAGCGGCAGCAAGATTCGCGCGGACACCCAGGTGCTCGCCGCGGACGTCGAGCGCGCCCGCCGCAGCGGCGCCTTGCGCTGCGCGCCGGTGGAGCTGGCCACCGCGGAGGCCCACCTCGACTTCGCCAAGGGCGAGTTGAGCCAGGGCAACAGCGGCCGTGCCGCCTCGCACGTGCGGCTGGCCGACACGGCGGTGGACCGGGCGCTGGAGCTGTCGAAGAGCTGCGGCCCCCGGCAGGTGCTGGTGCGCGAGCGCCCCGAGGCCCCGCAGGCGACGACGCCGACGACGCCCGAGCCCCAGAAGCCGCCCCAGGTCGTGGTCCGCATCGAGGAGACGGACAGCGACGGCGACGGCGTGCTGGACAAGGACGACCCCTGCCCCGACCAGGCCGAGGACAAGGACGGCTTCCAGGACGAGGACGGCTGCCCGGACCCGGACAACGACAACGACGGCGTGCTCGACGCCAACGACAAGTGCCCGCTGGAGCCCGGCGTGCTGGAGAACCAGGGCTGCCCCGCGCTCGCGCCGACGGACCGCGACGGCGACGGCATCAACGACAACCTGGACAAGTGCCCGGACCAGCCCGAGGACAAGGACGGCTTCCAGGACGAGGACGGCTGCCCCGACCTGGACAACGACAATGACGGGGTCGTGGACATCCAGGACAAGTGCCCCAACGAGTTCGGCCCCATCCAGAACCTGGGCTGCCCGGACCGGGACAACGACGGCGTCAACGACGGCCAGGACAAGTGCCCGGACGAGCCCGAGGACAAGGACGGCTTCCAGGACGAGGACGGCTGCCCCGACCTGGACAACGACGCCGACGGTCTGGCGGACGCCCAGGACAAGTGCCCCAACGAGGCGGGCCCGCCGGAGAACTCGGGCTGCCCGGACAAGGACACGGACAACGACGGCGTGGTGGACCGCCTGGATGCGTGCGTGGACGAGCCCGGCACCAAGGAGCAGCGCGGCTGCCCGAAGCAGTACAAGAACGTGGTCATCAAGAAGGACCGCATCGAGATCAAGAAGCAGATCCTCTTCTCCTCGGGCTCCGCGAGGATCCTCGGCAACAAGCAGAACAACGGCATCCTCGACGACGTGGCGCAGGCGCTGCGTGACGCTCCGTGGATCGCCAAGGTCCGCATCGAGGGCCACACCGACTCGCTGGGCAAGGACGAGGCGAACCTGAAGCTGTCCCAGAAGCGCGCCGACGCGGTGATGGCGCAGCTGTTGCGGCGCAACATCGACCCGGGTCGGATGGAGGCGGTGGGCTTCGGTGAGACGCGGCCCATCGGCCCGAACACCACCAAGGCGGGCCGCGCGCAGAACCGCCGCACGGAGTTCAACATCATCACGCAGTAACTTCCGCTCCACGCGGAAGCAGGCACAGCGCCTCCCGGGCTTCGTCCCGCGGAGGCGCTTGGCTTTCAGGGGTGTGTCACCGCGCGGGACGGACCGCCCCTCGCGAGGACCCAAGGCGCCTGCCGCCGCGCCTGCGTCCTGGGGCCCGTCACCGCGCGGGGCGGGCATCCCTGGTGATGACGCGGGGCCTTCCAGGCGCGGCGCCCACGGCAGGGCCCGCGCCGTCATCCCGGGCGAGCGGCTGGCTGGAGCGCCCGAGCATGAGAAGGGCCTCAAACCCGACATCGGGGCCGTCATCGGATGAGCGCGGTGGCCGCGGGGCGGGCCCCCTGTCCACAGGGCCCGATGGCCCGGGAATCAAGCCTGGTGCAAGCCAGCTCTCGCGCCGGCGGCGATATCGGAACAGGGCGGACAGCGCCGCCTCGACGCCTCCAGCTCAGTCGTCCTTGAGCAGCTCGTGGAGGACCTCGGTGGCGTACGCGCCCCGGGGCAGCTCGAAGGTGAGCCACAGGTCTTCACCTTCGGGCGTCAGCTCGGGCGAGCCCAGGCGGACGCGGTACGGCCTGCGCCCGCCCTCCGTCTCGCCGCCGCCGCGCTTGAAGTCGTCCAGCGTGACGCCCTCGCCCGCGAGCAGCCTCGCCTCCACCTCCGCCACCTCGCCCGCGGAGGCCGTCATCTTCGGGCCGAACAGCGGCCCCGCCGGGCTCACCTCGAACGCGGCGACGCGAGGCCCGTCCACCTCCGGCGCCTCACACACGAAGAGGCCACCGGTCTCCTCCTTGCGCAGCACGTCTCCCAGCAGGGCCGTGGACAAGGTGCCCGCGCGCACGCGGTCCGCGAGCGCCCGGTTGAAGATGCGCGACTGGAAGGCGGAGAGGTAGAGCTTGCGCTGGAAGCGCTCCGGCCGCTTCGGCAGCCGCTGCCCCAGCACCAGCAGGCGCCCCAGGTCCGCGTTGTCACCCGCGCGGCCGAAGCGCTGCTCGCCGAAGTAGTTGGGCACGCCGCCCGCGGACAGCCGCGTGAAGGACTCCCGCGCCGCGCCCACGTCGCGCACGCCGCGCAGGCGCAGGCGGAAGCGATTGCCCTTGAGGTGCCCGGTCCGCAGCTTGTTGCCGTGCCGGCGCGACCACAGCACCTGCACGCCCTCCAGCGCGAAGTCGCCCAGCTTGGGCTCCGCGCGCGCGGGCACCGAGATGAGCTGCCGCGTGACGGCCTGCCGGTCCTTCATGCCCGCGACCCCCACGTCGTCCTCGGACACGCCCAGCACCTGGGACAACGCGCGCACCACCTCGCGCGTGTCCCGGCCCCGCTTCTCCAGCCACAGGTAGAGGTGCTCGCCCTCGCCCGAGGGCTGATAGGCGGGGAGCTCCTCGACCTCGAAGTCCTCGGGGACCAGCTTGAAACCACCACCACAGCCGGGGACATCCGCCGTCAACCGCGGCCAATCCGAATCCGTCGTCACGAGCCCTCGAGCGTCGCCAGCAGCTTCTTCACACGACGGGCGAGGTCCTCGTCCGCGCGCGACTCCAACAGCTCACCGGCCTGGAACAACAAGAAGAACATCACGTCGCTGAGCGCCTGCTTGAAGGAGGCCAGCGGCTCGGAGCCCAGCTGCGCGTGGTGCCGCTCGAAGGACTCCATCAGCTTCGCCTCGGCCAGGCTGCCGTCCGCCTGGAAGGACAGCCCCTCCAACACCGGCGAGGACGACAGCGCCTGCCCGGACAGCGCGGCGTTGGCGGCGGCGATGAACTCGCGGTCCATGCCCTGCTTGGCCACCTCGTCGCGAATCTCCCGGAAGATGAAGTTGAACACGCGCGCCGCCGGACGCGGGTCCACCGCGGGCGCAGCGCTCGCCGCGGGCTTGCCCTGCGCGGTGCCACCCTGCCCCACCGACTGCCCCGGCGTCGGAGCGCTCCCCGTCGCGACGGCCACGGGCACCAGCAGCGGCTTGTCCGTCACCGACGCGAAGCCGCCCTCGAGCAGGCGGAAGACGACCTTGGTGATGTCGAACTCCGACAGCCGCGCCGCGTGCCCCAGCTCCAGGATGGTGCGGCGCCCGTCGACCAGCCCCAGCACCCGGTCCTCGTCCTCCTCCAGCTTGCCGTCGGAGCCGCGCTTCTTGGCCACGTACAGCCGGCCGTGGGGGATGCGCTTCCGGAAGTGCGCCATCTCGTCGATCTTCCGGATGCTGTCCATCAGCAGGCTCTGGGTGGAGAGCTGGATGGAGTGATTCGCCTTCTCATCCACCGGCTGGTCGATGAGGAAGAAGCTCCCCTCCCGGCACAGCACGATGGCGTGGAAGATCTCACTGACCTGGTGCGTGACGCACTTGAAGAGGTCATGCGCCTGCAACAGACCCTTCTCCACCAGCGCGCGGCCCACCTTGGACGGAGGCTGGCCCTTCAGCGCGGCCTCCACCTGGGGACGCTCCACGTAGCCCAGGCGCACCAGCACCTCGCCCAGCCGGTCCGCCGGGTCATCCGACGACGCGCCCCGCACCTCGCCGTCGCGGAACGTCACCGAGCGCTCGCCGCCGGGCGAGTGCACCCGGATGATGCCGCTCCAGCGCGACTGGCTGAGGAAGGCCATCAGGTCCGACAGCGGGAAGCCGCCCGCGTCGCCGGAGAGCACCACCCGGGGCGCGGGGATGCTGCCGCCCTCGCTGGGCCCCCGGGAGAAGATGAGCAGGTCCGGCGCCGTGGGCATCAGCGCGTACGTCCCCGAGCGCCCCGCCAACGGAGAGGGGCTCTGGCGATCCTCGGGGACGAGCTGCCCCGCGTCGATGCGGAACCGTTGCGTCATCTGCCGCGTCAGTCAGCCGCCCAGGCGTTCTTGTTCGTCACCCACTCCAGCTCATCCTCCATGCTGTGGGTGAGCAGCTCCTCCTGGATGAAGCTCAGGTCCAGCGCCCGGCCGTTGAAGTACACCGTCGGAGTGCCCGACAGCCCGGCCGCGCGGCCCTGGTTGCGGAAGCCCTCCAGCTCCTGCTTGTACGAGTCCGACTTGAGCACCGCCGCCAGCCGGTCCTCCTCCAACCCCAGCTTCTTCGCCAGCGCCACCAGGGCCTCCGGCTTGAGGTTGTCCTGGTTCTCGAAGAGCGCGTCGTGCATCTGCCAGAACTTGCCCTGATCTCGCGCCCACAGCGCCGCCTGGGCCGCCGGCACGGCGTTGACGTGGTTGGACAGCGGGAAGGGCAGGTAGCAGAAGCGCACCTGGGAGGCGTTCTTCTTCGCGAAGGCCTCCAGCACCGGCCGCGCCTTGGCGCAGTACGGGCACTCGAAGTCGGAGAACTCCACCACCGTCACCGGAGCGGACGCGGAGCCCATGCACATGCGCTCGTCCACCTTGAACTTCGCGCGCTGCTCGCGGAAGGCGCCGTAGTACTGGGACAGCTGGACGATGACCTCCGTGGCCGGGCTGCCCTCGGACACCATGCGCGCGGCCACCCGCGCCATGCGCTTGGCGTGGCGGCAGCCGGTGTGCGACTTCAGGCAGGCCCCCAGCGTGTGGGGGCAGCCGCAGTAGCAGAACTCATCGCTGAGGACCGTGGCCAGCTCCCGCTTGGAGGCCGCCGACAGCGAGGAGAAGTCCATGCCGGGGATGCCCAAGAGCGCCTGGGAGGGGTCCGCCGGCGGGGCCGCGGGCTCCGGGGGAGGCGCGGGGGGCCGGGCCTGGGCGGCCGGAGCGGCGGGCGCCTGGGTGGAGGCGGGCGCGGAGCCCTCCGGGTTCTTGCAACCCGAGCCGGTCAGCGCCACGGCGACCAGCAGGGGAACGACAGGCTTCCAGCAGGAGAGGAGCACGCGGCGGGTCTTAGCCACGCGCGAGGGGCTTGTAAAGCAACGCAAGCCTTGCCAAGGAGGGCCCCTTGCCCATGCCCAGAGTCCTGCTGCTGCACACCGGAGGCACGTTGGGGATGGCCGGAGGTCGGCCCTCCGCCCTGCGCCCCGCCGCCTTCTTCAAGACGCTCAAGGCCCGCGTCCCGGAGCTGTTCCAGCTCGCCGACATCGAGCTGCAGCTCTTCAGCAACCTGGACAGCTCCGAGATGCAGCCCGAGCTGTGGCAACGCATGGCCACCCACCTGCACCACCAGCTCCAGGACTTCGACGGGGCCGTGGTGACCCATGGCACGGACACGCTGGCCTACACCGCCAGCGCGCTGTCCTTCATGCTGCGCAATCCCCCCTGCCCCATCGTGCTGACGGGCTCGCAGCGGCCGCTGGGCGAGGTGCGCTCGGATGCGCGGCTCAACCTCATCGACGCGGTGCTCTCCGCGGTGAAGGGGCCGCGCGAGGTCACCATCTGCTTCGACTCGCACCTGTACCGGGGCAACCGCACGCGCAAGGTGAAGGTGTCCGAGTACGACGCCTTCGAGAGCCCCAACTGCCCGGTGCTGGGGACGCTGGGCGTGGACGCGACCTTCGAGCCGGGGCTGCGCGCCCGGGGCCCCTTCAAGCTCTACGAGAAGCTGGACCCGCGCGTCTTCATGCTCAAGGTCTATCCCGGGCTGGACCCGGCCCTGCCCCTGCAGCTGTTGCCGCACGTCCGGGGGCTGGTGCTGGAGGCGTACGGGGCGGGCAACTTCCCCATCGCGCCCGAGCTCGGACGCTCGCTCATGCCGCTGTTCGTCCAGGCGAAGGAGCGCGGCGTGCCGGTGGTGGTGGTGAGCCAGGCCCACCGCAACGGCGTGGACCTGAGCCTGTACGAGTCCGGGGCGGCGTCCCTGGCGCAGGGGGCCATCGGTGGCGCGGACATGACCCCCTCCGCGGCGCTGGTGAAGCTGATGCAGGCGCTCGCCTACCACCCCCGCTCCCCGGAGGCGCTGGCGCGGTTCATCCAGACGCCGGTGGCGGGGGAGCTGAGCGTCGGACGGAGGACAGTCGAGCCGGAGGTGCCCAGCCGGCCCCGGACGACGCGGCGGATCCACGCGGGATGAGCGATTGGGCCGCGTGGAAGCCGGCAGCATGCTTGCCGCCATGAAAAAACGGCCCATAAGATGGGTGTTGCGATGTCCGAGGAGAAAACTTCCGTCCATTCCATTTCGGACCTGCTGGGCAACGCCCAGCGGCAGAGCGCTTATTTGATTGTCATCAGCGCCAAGTCCGCGGCGGGCATCGGCCGGATGTTCAAGCTGGACCGCTCCGAGGTGGTGCTGGGGCGCAGCTCAGAGGCGCAGTTCCAGGTGGAGGACGACGGCATCTCCCGCAAGCACGCCAAGGTGGTGGCGCTCGGCGACGGGCGCTTCCAGCTGATGGACCTGGCGAGCACCAACGGCACCTACCTCAACGGCCTGAAGGTCAACGCCGCCCCGCTGTACGACGGCGACAAGATCCAGATCGGCTCCAACACCGTCCTCAAGTTCTCCATCCAGGACGAGCTGGAGGAGCAGTACCAGCGCAGCATCTACGAGTCCGCCACCCGCGACGGCCTCACCCGCGTCTACAACAAGAAGTACTTCCTGGAGACGGTGCGCAAGGAGTTCAGCT
Organism: Myxococcus sp. MH1; assembly: GCF_059738865.1. Taxonomy (NCBI): domain Bacteria; kingdom Pseudomonadati; phylum Myxococcota; class Myxococcia; order Myxococcales; family Myxococcaceae; genus Myxococcus; species Myxococcus sp. MH1. The sequence continues at coordinate 7,775,862 of NZ_AP026947.1, forward strand.
ACTGCCTGCGCCACCGGGTGCCGCTGTCGCTGGTGCTCTTCGACGTGGACCACTTCAAGAAGATCAACGATGCGTACGGCCACCCGGCCGGGGACTACGTCCTGACGCGCATCGCCCAGCGGGTGACCGACACGGTGCGCACCGAGGATCTGCTCGCGCGCTACGGCGGCGAGGAGTTCGCGCTGATGCTGCGCGAGTCCGCCGAGGACCAGGCCCTGGCTTGCGCCGAGCGCTGCCGCCACGCGGTGGACAAGGCCGACTTCGTCTTTGGCGGCACGCCCATCAAGGTGACCATCAGCCTGGGCGTGGCGACGCTCCTGGACTCGGACTTCTCCCAGCCCGAGGACCTCATCGCCGCCGCGGACAAGTACCTCTACCGCGCCAAGCGCGCGGGCCGGAACCGCGCCGACGCCAAGGCCATCAGCGGCCCGTGAGTCGTCCGTCGGGCGCGGGGACGCCCCCTCGCGCCCGGGCACCGCTGACGTCGGTGCCCGAAGCCTGGCTTGCCATCGCCATCAGGCGCGGGGTTCCCGCTCTCGCCCGGACGTCTGGCCGCGCTTCTGACGTCAGTTCCCGAAGCCCAGCTTGCGCAGGCCCGCGCGGGACACGTGCTTGACGTGGGTGTCCGCGTCGCGCGCCGCCGCGTCGGAGAGCGCCGCCGCGGCATGGGGCCCGCCCAGCCTCCCCAGCGCGAGCGCCGCCGCCACGCGCACATCCGACACCGGGTCCTCGCGCAGGCACGTGGCCAGCACCTTCACATGGGCCGCGCGGCCGATGGCCTCCAGCGCCCGTGCCGCCGCGGCGCGCACCACCGGGTGCTCCGAGCCGAGCAGCTCCGCGGCCATGTCCCCCCGCGTCGACTGGCGCTGCCCCGCCACCACGTCCAGCGCGGCGGCGACCACCTCCGGCGAGCCGTCATCCAGCGCGCGCTCGGTGGCGTCCATCACCTCGGGCTTTCGCACCGACAGCGCGCCGAGCACCCGCACCGCGCCCGCCCGCACCACCGGCTGCGAGTCCTTCAGGAAAGGCGTCAGCGCGTCCAGCCGCAGGCTCTCACCCTCGCGGCAGTCGGAGAGCGACGTCAGCGCCTGGCCCCTGAGCGGCGCGGGCATGCGCGAGTCCCGGGCAGCCTCCAGGAAGAAGCTCCCGCAGCCCTTCTCCCGCTCCATGGCCTCCAGCCACGGCCGGGCCACCTCCAGGTCCTTGCCCTCGAGCCGGCGCTCGGCGGCCACGCGCAAGGACGTGCCCTCCGACTGGGCCATCCGCCGCGCCGCCGAACCCCGCACCTTGCGGTCCACGTCCGTGAGCGCGCGCTCCAGCTCCTTGCGCGCCAGCGGCCCATAGACGCCCAGGGCCAGCACCGCCGCGTCCCGCCGCTGGGGCTCGGGCGCCGTGAGCTCCGGCTGGAGCGACTCCAGCTCGCGCGAGTACACGGCGAACAGCCGGTTCACCAGCACCTCGTCCGCGGGCCGCGCCTCCTCCAGGAGCAGCCGCCCCACCGAGGAGTCCAGGCGCAGCGCCACCGCCTTGAGCGCCGAGGCGCCAATCCCATCCGTCTCCTCGGGCCGCGACGCCGTCGCGTCGAGCAGCACCCGGGCGGGCCTCCGCCCCAGGAAGGCCCCCAGGTGGGCGAGCGCGGTGCCCCGCTCGCGAGGGTCCTCCGAGTACAGCTCCACCTCCAGCGCCTGCCGGATGGCCTCCCGCCGCGCCCACACCCGCGCCGCCGCCTCCGGCCCCCGGGCCCCCGCGTCCCGCAGGAAGGTGGCCGTGGACTGCCCCGCCTCCGCCGCCGCGCGCGCCGCGGTGAGGCAGGCCGCCAGGTCCGAGGACGCGGGAGACCCCGCCACCCACTCGGCCAGCACGCGCTTCTCCGTCAGTTGCCGCGCCTTCGCGTCGGCGCGCACGGAGGCCCAGCGCACGCGCCAGTCGCCATCCTTGCGGGAGGAGGCCAGCGCCTCACGTGGGACGGGCCGGATGTTGCCCAAAGGCGCCACCCAGGAGTCCACCCGCCCGCCGGACAGGCACGAGCCGCACACCCGGGCACGCAGGGCGCGGTCCGCCACATGGCGCTGGCAGGAGTTCCAGCAGTCGGTCGTCCCGGTGCCACCACGCTGACCGGTCGCCAGCAGCACCATCAGGAGGAGGGCAGGGCTCACGCAGGCGACACTCTAGTCCAACCGCGCGCGGCTTTTCCCGCCAGCGTCCTTGCGTTTTACCGGCCACTGGGACATACCGCTCCCCCTTCGAAGTACGCACACATTGACGCATGGCGGAAGGAGGTGAACGCATGCCCGGTATCCGAGTGAAGGAGGGAGAGTCCATTGAGAGCGCCCTCAAGCGCTTCAAGAAGGCCACTGAAAAGGCCGGAATCCTTTCCGAGATCCGCAAGCGCGAGCACTACGAGAAGCCTTCCGTGAAGCGGAAGAAGAAGGCCCTCGCCGCCAAGAAGCGCGCGGTGAAGAAGGCCCGCAAGTCGTTCTAGTTGCGAGGCCGGCGTGTGAGCCGGGGCGCCCCCCAGTCAGGTGCCCTGGCTCCCGTCGTCTGAAATCCCCCGAATCCCAGCCAGCGGAGTTGCGAATATGGCCACCCTCAAGGAGCGGATCGACGCGGACCTCAAGGACGCGATGCGGTCCAAGAACGAGCTGCGCACCACCGTCATTCGGGCGATCAAGAGCGCCGTGAAGTACAAGGAAGTGGAGCCCGGTGCCTCCGCCCTCGACGACGCGGGCGTGATGAGCGTCATCACCGGCCTCATCAAGAAGGGCCGCGACTCCGCGGACCAGTTCAAGGCCGCGGGCCGGCCGGAGCTGGCGGAGAAGGAGGAGGCCGAGATCGCCGTCCTCCAGAGCTACCTGCCGCAGCAGCTCACCCCCGACGAGCTGGTCGCCGCCGTCCAGGCCGCCATCGCCGAGGTGGGCGCCAAGAGCGCCAAGGACATGGGCGCGGTGATGAAGAACCTCTCCCCCAAGCTCCAGGGCAAGGCCGAGGGTCGCGCCATCTCCGAGGCCGTCAAGGTGGAGCTCGCGAAGCTCGCCTGAAGTCCCCTGTCCCACCCCTCTGGAGGCCACCCGGCGCAGGCGGTGGCCCCCTGGGGTGGAAGGCCCGGGGTGAGCGGAAACTTGCTCCCCCGGCCCCCCGTCATTAAGTGCCTGGGCCAGCCCATGGCGTACCGCCCCTGTCCAGGGGAGGTACCCAGCGGGCCGTAGGAGCCCCAACGTGTCCCCACACCCTCACGACGCCTCGCGCCTCCGGTCCTCCGCCCTCGTGGGCGGGGAGAGCCACCGGGTTGGCGGCCGGACGGGCGACGTCAGGCCCGGCTGGCAGGATGCCGGCGGTGCGCCCGCCCTGACGCGGGCCCAGGGGTGGGCGACATGATCCCGGAGCACAAGATCCAGGAAATCCTCGAGCGGGTGGACCTGGTGGGCCTCATCTCCCGGCACGTGGAGCTGAAGAAGGCGGGCCGGGAGTGGAAGGGGCGCTGTCCCTTCCACCAGGAGAAGACACCTTCGTTCTACGTGGTGCCGGAGAAGCGCTTCTATTTCTGCCATGGCTGCCGGGCCAGCGGCGACGCGGTCTCCTTCGTCCAGCGCTACCTGGGCAAGACGTTCCTGGACGCCGTGCGGGACCTGGCGCGCGAGCTGGGCATCGACCTGGAGGCGCAGCAGGACCCCGGGATGCGGGAGCGGCAGCAGATCAAGGAGGCCACGGACCTGGCCGCCGAGCACTTCCGCTCGCTGTTGTGGCACCAGGAGGAAGGCCGCTCCGCGCGGGCCTACATCGCCAGCCGCGGGGTGTCGGATGAAACCGCGCAGGCCTTCGGGCTGGGCTGGGCGCCCCACGCGTGGAGCCTGCTCGCGGAGCGCTGCCAGAAGTCGGGCATGCTGGAGTGGGCCATGAAGGCCGGGCTCGTGCTCAAGCGCAACACGGGGGATGGCTGCTTCGACTTCTTCCGCAGCCGGCTGATGGTGCCCATCCGCGCGCCGGAGGGCAGGCCCATCGCCTTCGGTGGCCGGCTGGTGGGCGCCGACGAGGGCCCCAAGTACCTCAACTCGCGCGAGTCGCGGCTCTACAACAAGAGCGAGACGCTGTTCGGCATGGACCTGGCGCGCGACGAGCTGCGCAAGCGCAAGGCCGCCATCCTCGTCGAGGGCTACTTCGACTGCATCGGCCTGCACCAGGTGGGGGTGCGCCACGCCGTGGCGCTGTGCTCCACCAACCTCACCGCCGGCCACATGCAGCTGCTCAAGCGGGCCGAGGCGCGGGAGCTGGTGCTGCTGCTCGACGGAGACTCCGCGGGGCTCGCGGCCGTGGAGCGGCTCGCGGGCCCCCTGCTCGCCGCGGGAGCGACCGCTCGTGTGGCGCTGCTTCCGCAAGGGGATGATCCAGACACCTTCGCGCGTCGTGTGGGGCAGGACGGTGTGGAGTCGCTCATCGACGGGGCGCAATCCCTCACCACGTACCTGTTCGCCACCCTGCTCCCCCAGGGAAAGGCGGCGACGTTCGAGGAGAAGATGGCGGCTCTGGAGCGACTCAAGCCCGTGGCGGCGCAGGTGCCGGTGGGGCTGGTGCGCTCCTCGCTCTTCGCCGCCCTGGCCGAGCACTTCGGCTGGCGCGCCCCGGACGTGGAGGCCGCCCTGCGCAGCAAGGTCCCCACGCCCAAGCCCGCCTCCTCCCACCCGGGTGCCCAGGACGCCGCGCCTGCCCGCCCGCTCCCCGAGAAGCCGCCTCCGCCCATGGAGGCGCTCTACGTGGCGGCCGTGCTGAGGGAGCCCCGGCTGCTCGGCCGCGACCTCTTCCGCGTGTGTGACGAGCTGTCGCACACCGGCCTTCGAATGACGCTCATGCACGCCACCTCCGGGCGGGGCTCCAACGACGCCCTCTATGAGGCCTCCGAGGGCGTGAAGCGGGCCATCGAGACCTCCTGGCGCCAGCTCCCCTCGGAAGGACAGGAGCTGGAGCAGGCGTTCTCCACCATCTGCCAGGAGATCATGGTGCGGCGCATCAACGAGCGTCTTGCTTATATAACCCGTGCGACGGAGCAGACGCTGGGCGCGTTCGACCTCACGGAGGAGACGCGCCAGCTCCAGGCGGAGCGGGTGGAACTGCTGGCGCTCAAGAAGCGTGTCCTGGAGGAGCTCAAGCCGGCCTCCGCGGGAACAAAGGCGCCCATGCAACCGGTTTGAGTTCGCGTTTGTAAGAAACCCTGACTTTGCGGTAGATCGGCCGGCTCGCCCCAGGCCTCAAGCCCCTGAATTTCTTAAGGAGAAGTACCCGAATGCCGACGCAGAAGCCCTCGAAGGCGTCCGTGAAGCCCACCAAGAAGAAGGTGGATCCGGTGATCCGCAAGAAGAAGGCTCCGGACAGTCCCGCGGCGAAGGGCGCTGGGGTGAAGGCGGGCGAGGAGGAGAAGGAAGTCCTCGAGGCGAAGGAGGCCCCCGCCGAGGCCGTCGTCGAGAAGAAGAAGAAGAAGGGCGTCGCCGCCGTCTCGGAGGACGTGGACCCCGAGGAGGCCGCCGAGGAGGCCGCCGCCGCCGTCGAGGTGGACCCGGACGCCGTCGAGGACGACGTCGAGGAGGACCCCGTCGCCGAGCGCAAGGAGGTCAAGGACCTGCTCGCCCAGGGCCGCGAGAAGGGCTTCCTCACCTACGACGAGGTGAATGACGCGCTGCCCGCCGACATCGTGTCGTCCGATCAGATCGACGACGTGATGAGCATGTTCGGCGACAACGACATCGAGATCGTCGACGCGCAGAAGGCCGCGCAGAACAACGAGATCAAGCCCACCGTCACCGTCGAGGAGGAGAAGGAAGACGTCGACGAGGACGAGAAGGACGAAGACGACGAGCCGGGCGGCAAGTCGAACGACCCGGTGCGCCTGTACCTGCGCAAGATGGGCAGCGTCAGCCTGCTCACGCGCGAGGGCGAGGTGGAGATCGCCAAGCGCATCGAGGAGGGCGAGAAGGAGGTCCTGCGCGCCCTGCTCGCCTGCAAGGTCGCCGTCGAGGAGATCCTCGACATCGGCAACAAGCTGAAGACGGCCAAGCTGCGCGTGCGCGACGTCATCAAGGACGCTCCCGAGGAGGCCCAGTCCGAGGGTGCCGAGGAGGCTCCCGAGGAGGTCGGCGAGGGTGACGCCCCGGCGCAGCTGGCGCAGAGCGAGCTCAACAAGATCGAGCAGATCTGCAAGCAGATCGAGCGCTTCCGCAAGTTCGCCAAGGACTGCGACGTCCTCGAGGAGGAGCTCGCCTCGAAGAAGAAGCTGACCGAGGTGCGCAAGAAGGAGCTCAAGCAGGAGATGAAGGACCTCCGGACCAAGATGATGGAGGTCCTGGAGGAGATGCGGCTGAACAAGAAGCAGGTCGACCGCATCGTCCTGAATCTCAAGTCGCTCATCGAGCGCGTCGAGAAGGCCGAGGACGAGCTGCGCGACCTGGAGCGCCGCTACGGCATCTCCATGAAGGAGCTTCGCCCGCAGCTGAAGGAGTCGCGGGAGAACCCCAACATCGGCAAGAAGCTGCAGAAGCAGCTCAACCTCACGCCCGAGCAGCTCGAGGTGCTGGACCGCGACGTGCGCACCGCGGTGCGGAAGATCAAGAAGGTCGAGGAGGAGGCCAACCTCCCCGTGGATGCGCTGCGCCGCAACTACGACGCCATCCGCCTGGGCGAGAAGCGCGCCGAGCGCGCCAAGAGCGAGCTGGTGGAGGCCAACCTGCGCCTCGTCGTCTCCATCGCGAAGAAGTACACGAACCGCGGCCTGCAGTTCCTGGACCTCATCCAGGAGGGCAACATCGGCCTGATGAAGGCCGTGGACAAGTTCGAGTACAAGCGCGGCTACAAGTTCTCGACCTACGCCACCTGGTGGATTCGGCAGGCCATCACCCGCGCCATCGCGGACCAGGCCCGCACCATCCGCATCCCGGTGCACATGATCGAGACCATCAACAAGCTCATCCGCACCAGCCGCTACCTGGTGCAGGAGATTGGCCGCGAGCCGACGCCGGAGGAGATCGCGGAGAAGATGGAGCTGCCGCTCGACAAGGTCCGCAAGGTCCTCAAGATTGCGAAGGAGCCCATCTCCCTGGAGACGCCGATTGGCGAGGAGGAGGACAGCCACCTGGGCGACTTCATCGAGGACAAGAGCCTCGTGTCGCCCGCGGACGCGGTCATCAACATGAACCTGGCGGAGCAGACCCGCAAGGTGCTCGCCACGCTGACGCCGCGCGAGGAGAAGGTGCTGCGCATGCGCTTCGGCATCGGCGAGAAGAGCGACCACACGCTCGAGGAGGTCGGCCAGGACTTCGAGGTGACGCGCGAGCGCATCCGTCAGATTGAAGCCAAGGCGCTGCGCAAGCTGCGCCACCCGAGCCGCTCCAAGCGTCTGCGCTCCTTCGTGGAGAGCTGACGCGGACGACAGGCCCCAAGGCCTGAAGCAAGAAGGCCCCCGCTCCCATTCGTGGACCGGGGGCCTTCGTGTTTCTAGAGTCCCGCGCGGCATGGCGCTCTTGAGACCGAGGACGAAGACGCGGGTGAAGCAGGCGCAGACAGCGCCGAAGCGTGCGCCCTTCACGGAGGCGGTGTGGCGCACGGTGCGCTCGATTCCGCGGGGAGAGGTCCGCACCTACTCGCAGGTGGCGCTCTATGCGGGGCGGCCGGGCGCGGCGCGCGGCGTGGGGCGGGAGATGGCGATGCTGCCCACGGGGAAGGAAGTGCCCTGGTGGCGGGTGACGCGCGCGGGAGGGGTGCTCGCACCCATGGTGGCCCAGGAGCAGGCGAAGCGGCTGCGCGCCGAGGGCGTCGTGGTGGAGCAGCGAGGGCAGACGTTCCGCGTCAAACGGGACGACGACGCGACACCCAAGGCCAGACGCTGACACGGGGCCGGGTGGTGCTTGCCAGACCTGTGTGCGCGGAGTTATGCCCAGGCCCACGCGGGTTGCACACGCATGAGGGCCCTTAGCTCAGCGGTTAGAGCTGTCGGCTCATAACCGATTGGTCCCCGGTTCGAATCCGGGAGGGCCCACTCCCCTCACCTTCCGCGCGGCAGAGACGTCAGCGCGGTGGAATGCCGTCGCCATGCGCGTGGTCCACTGGCAGCCCCAGGCGCGTGTATGAGAACACCAGCGACGTCTCGATGCGGCTCACCTCCGGTCGGCTCGTGAAGGACAGGATGGTCAACCGTCTCAGGTGGTCGGTGTCCCGGCACACCACGTGGACGAGGAAGTCCGTGGTGCCGCCGAGGCAGTAGACGGCCACCGTCTCGGGCAGCGAGCGCAGGTGGTCTCCGATGTTGCCGAAGGCCTCGCCGACATGGAGGCGGAGCTGGACGGCGATGAGCGCCTGCAGGCCGAGCCCCAGCGCGTTGGCGTCCAGGTCCGCCTGATACCCCTTGATGACGCCCTCCTCCTCCAGCTTCCGCACCCGCGTGAGGCACGACGAGGGCGCGAGCCCCACCTGCGCCGCCAGCTCCTTGTTGGACAGCCGAGCATTGTTCTGGAGGGCGGTCAGAATCGCGCGATCGATTCGGTCGAGCTGGGGCATCGAGGTCTCCCGGGCGAATTCCATTCGATGGAGGGACGACAATCCGCACTCATATTCTGCCTTCATGCCCAAGAACAGAATCGGTGTGCTCGCCTTCCTCGTGGCGGGCCTGGCCTCCGCCGCCACTCCCGCCAACCCGTTGCTGGAGCCCTGGACGGGCCCCCATGGCGGAGTGCCCCCCTTCGACCGGGTGAAGGTCGAGCAGTTCGAGCCGGCGTTCGAGGTCGCGATGGAGGAGAACCGGCGCGAGCTCGCCGCCATCCTCCGCACGAAGGAGGCGCCGACCTTCGAGAACACCATCGCCGCGCTGGAGGACGCGGGGCGGACGTTCACCCGCGTCTACGAGGTCTACAGCGCCTGGTCCAAGGTGATGAACACGCCCGACTTCCAGCAGGTCGAGCGCACCCTGGCGCCCAGACTGGCGGCCTTCTGGGACGAGCAGTCGCAAGACCTCGCCCTCTTCCAGCGCGTCCAGGCCGTCCACGACTCGCCCGAGATGGCGCGGCTGACGCCCGAGCAGCGGCGCCTCGTCCAATACTACTACCGGGACTTCGCCCGCTCCGGCGCGAAGCTCGATGCTCCAGGCCGCAAGCGCATCGCCGAACTCAACCAGCGCTTCGCCGCCCTCTACACCTCCTTCCGTCAAAACGTGCTCGCCGACGAGGCGAACGCGGTGGTCATCGACGACGAGGCGCTCCTCGCGGGACTGCCGGAGTCCCTGCGCAAGGCCGGGGCCACCGAAGCCGCGGCACGCGGCCTGAAGGGCCGGTGGGTGGTGTCCAATACCCGCTCGGCCGTGGCGGACTTCCTCACGTACCTGGACGACAGGGCGCTGAGGGAGAAGGTGTGGCGCAACTACGACAGCCGGGGTGACCACGGCGACGCGCACGACAACAACGCCATCGTCCGCGAAATCCTCACCCTGCGCGCCGAGCAGGCCCGGCTGCTGGGCTTCCCGACCTACGCGCACCGGCAGCTCGAGGGGACCATGGTGGCCACACCCGAGCGCGCCATGAAGCTGCTGATGGACACGTGGGCTCCATCCGTCGCGCAGGTGCGCGCGGACGTCACCGCGATGCGAGCGCTGGCGCGGCGCTCCGGCGTGACGGAGGACCTGGCTCCGTGGGACTACCGCTACTTCGCGGAGAAGGTGCGCAAGGCGAAGTACGACTTCGACGACACCGAGGTGAAGCCCTACCTCCAGTTGGAGAAGCTGCGGGAGGGCATGTTCTGGGTGGCCGGCGAGCTGTTCGGCTACACCTTCGCGCCCGCGGCCCACGTGCCCGTCTACCACCCCGACGTGCGAGTCTTCGAGGTGAAGGAGCGCGCCAGCGGGCGTCACGTGGGGCTCCTGTACTTCGACCCCTATGCACGCCAGGGCAAGTACAACGGCGGACAGACGGACCCGTACCGTGTCCAGGAGCGGTTCCGGGGAGAAGTCACCCCCATCGTGACGAACAACCTGCCCTTCGTGAAGCCAGGGCCTGGCGAGGCGGCCCTGGTCGGCTGGCGCGACGCCCAGACGCTCTTCCACGAGTTCGGCCACGCGCTGCACGTGCTGAACTCCAACGTGTCCCATCCCTCGCTGAGCGGCGGCCGCGTGGTGCGCGACTACGGGGAGTTTTCGGGCAAATTGCTGGAGCGCTGGGTGGCGACGCCCGAGGTGCTGGGACGCTTCGCGGTACACCACGAGACAGGCAAGCCGATGCCGCCGGCCCTGCTGGCGAAAATCCAGAAGGCCGCCACGTTCAATCAGGGATTCTACCTGGTGGACTTCCTCACCTCCGCGCTGGTGGAGATGAAGCTGCACCTGGCGAAGGAACAGCCCCTGGACCCGGACGCGTTCGAGCGCGACACGCTCCGGCAGCTCGGGGCCCCGGCGGAGGTCGGCATGCGCTTCCGGATGCCGCACTTCACGCATGTCTTCGAGGGCGACTCGTACGCCGCCGGCTACTACATGTACCTCTGGGCGGACGTGCTGGCCGCCGACGCGTTCGCGGCCTTCAGACAGGCGCGGCGGCTGCACGACCCCAAGGTGGCGGCGCGGCTGCGGCAGCACGTGTTCTCCGTGGGCAACACCGTGGACCCGTTCGAGAGCTACCGCGCGTTCCGCGGCCGGGACGCCACCAGCGAGGCCCTCCTGCGCGAGCGCGGCATCCGCTGACACCCGGCGCCTCGCGCCCACGTCCCCGGAAACAATCGCGGAGGTCCCTCTTCCAGGAAGGCCCGCCGCCATCCATCTGAAGCGCTGGGGCCGGACTACCCGCCGTTCAGCCCCACCACCTGCACCGGCGTGACACGCCGGACGGTGAAGCCATCTCCCAGTCGGCCGCCATCACCACTGCCCCAGGCCCACACCGTCTCATCGGAGCGCAGCGCCAGCGAGTGCAGGCGGCTCGCCGACACCGACACCACGCCCGTCAACCCCGACACCTTCACCGGGCTGCGGCTGTCGTTCATGGACCCATTCCCCAGCTGGCCGTCGTAGCCGCTGCCCCACGCCCAGACGGTGCCATCCGAGAGCACCGCCAACGAGTGCGCGTAGCCCGCCGACACCGACACCATGCCGCTCAGCCCCGGCACGCGCACCGGCGTGTGGCGGTCCACCGTGGTGCCGTCTCCCAACTGGCCATTGGAGTTGTCACCCCAGGCCCAGACGCCGCCGCTCGCATGCACCGCCAAGGTGTGGTTGTCCCCGGCTGAGAGACGGGCATGGACCTGCAAGCCCTGCCGCGCGACGCCCAAAGGCGCCTGGGCTCCTGCCTCGGCAGGGGCCTGCCCGCACGCCATCGCCAGAATCAATCCAAGCCAGGCCACCGACAGCCGGCCGGCCCACCTGTTCGCACCGTCTCGCATCCGCCAACCCTGTCTTTGTTTCACGACACGTTGAACTGAATCGCCCAGGGCACCCACGGATTCTTGGAAATGGATGCGGCCCGAGCGGAGCCTCGTGGGCCCTGTCACCACTGGAGAACGCAGGCCGCGGAAATGTCGCGCGCGCACTCCGCGAAAGCCCATCGACCGCGCCTTCATCAACCTGTGTGAGGCGCATCTGGAGTCGTAATGGGCGGCCCCGGGCGAAAGGCGATGGCCGCCGCATCGCCACCACCATGTGTCACAGGTTCGCCCCCACCCACGAACAACAGCATCAAGGCCATGAGACCCAAGAGGCCTGCTCACGTTGTCATGGATGGGGCCATTCCGCGTGGCGGAGAGGCGGCGTCTCAGGGACCTGGGGGACAGAGCAGGTCGACCGACTTGATGCGCATCGCGCCATCCACGTTCGGGTCCTCGGTCTGCTCTCCGATGGCGAGGGTGCCATTCGACGTGAAGTTTTTCCGCGTGAGCTTCGCGACACCGTCAACCACCGGGAACGCCGCGGACTGCGTTTCGTCCGCCCACCCGATGGCCGCGCCGTCCAGGTAGGCCATCTTCGACCGCTCCACGGCGGTGCCGAACGGGGGGGTATTCCAGCGGCCGGTCATCGGGCCGACGTCCCCGCCGCAGCGTTGTGACACGGAACGCTACTCAGCCTGTGACACGCGACGCTACTCGCCGAGAAGTCAATCAACACCCATTGTGAACACCTCCTGAGACAGTCAGGCTGCATGTGCAACTCATTGACGGAGGTCACACATGTCCCCCTCGCAGTCGGGCCTGATTCGTTGCACGTCGAGGCTTTCATTGCTCGGGTTCCTCGCGACCCTGAGCGTCGTCACCTGGAGCACTCCCGCCCAGGCGCGCACGCCCGGCGGTCTCATCGGCGTCGGATATCAAGGCCACATCGGCCCACCGGAGTGGGTGGAACGGAGCTGCAAGTACACCGCGGTCTACTCCCCCTGTCACTGCCCACCCCCTACCGTCGCCAACTTCGACACCGCGAAGGGCTGCTCCAACGAGAGCCAGGAGTGGGCCAATCGGGACGCCTTGAACACCTGCATCAATCTCTGCGCGAAGGCCGCCAAGGACTCTCCGGGCGCCGATGGCGGTATCAACGGCGGCGTCCTGGGGCGCCCGGGGAGCTCGACGAAGGGCGGCATCTCGATTGACGGCGCGGGCACCGTCGCGGCCCTGGGAGCGGAGGGCTTCGTGGCGTTCATCCCCTTCCGCACGGAGCCCCTCTTCGGCACGAAGAAGGAGCAGCTGGCCGACGCGGTCGCGGAAGCCACGCGCGTCCCCTGGGTGTTCCTCGATGGCATGGGCGAGTCCATCTCGTGGGAAGACCCGCACGGCTCGGCGGCCTTCGTCCAGGCCTACTGGAACGAGCACGGCGCGCCCCGCCCCATCGGCCACTGCAAGCACTCCCTCCAGGTCTCCTGTCCGCTCGAGAGCGTGAAGCTCGGTGACAGCCTCCAGGTCTGCTCGGGGGAGAGCGAGGAGGACGCCAAGACCATCGCCGAGACGAGCTGCGCGCCCCTGCGCTACGACGCGCTGAGCCGCACCTGGAAGGCGTGGGGCCTGTTCGGCATCCCCGACGAGGGGCCGTATCGCGTGCCGACCGCCACCGTCCTCGCCGTGGGTCCCCAGAAGTTCCTCGGCTTCATGCCCGCCAGCCTGGAGGCCGTGGGCCCCTACGAGGACTGGAACAAGCTGGCGGAGGAGCTGCTGGAGCGCACGGAGGGCACCACCGTGTGGCTCGCCGGCCCGGTGAAGCACTACTCCCCCCAGGAATAGCGGCCCACCTCGGCCCGCCTCGCGGCTCCTGCGCGAGGCGGGCCCCCACACGGTGCGGCGCGGCCTGTCACGGGTTAGGAGGCTCGTACGTCCTACGCTCCAGGATGACCATGACCACGCCCCCTCCCCCGCCGACCGTCGAAGACCTGCAGCGCCACCGCCCGCGGCTGCTGGGGCTCGCCTACCGGATGCTCGGTGAACTGGCCCCCGCGGAGGACGTGGTGCAGGACGCCTTCCTGCGCTGGCACCAGGAGGGCTCGCGGGACATCCAGAGCGCGGAGGCGTGGCTGGTCACGGTGGTGAGCCGGCTCGCGATCGACCGGCTGCGCCGCGCCGCCACCGAGCGCGCCGCCTACGACGGCCCCTGGCTTCCAGAACCCGTGCTGACCGAGGTGACCACTCCGGAACAGACCGCGGAGCGCGCCTCGGACCTGTCGGTCGCGCTGCTGGTGTTGCTCGAGTCGCTGAAACCCGAGGAGCGCGTGGCCTTCCTGCTGCGCGAGGTCTTCGGCGAGGAGTATGAGACGCTGGCGCGGGTGCTGGGGCGCAACGAGCCGGCGGTGCGGCAGCTGGTCCACCGGGCACGCGAGCGGGTGCGGGAGGGCCGTCCGCGCTTCCCGTCCCCACCCGGGGTGAAGGAGCAGCTCCTGCAGCGCTTCCTCTCCGCGCTCGGCACGGGAGACCAGGCGGCGCTGGTCTCGATGCTCGCTCCAGGCGTGACGTTCACCAGTGATGGAGGCGGCAAGGCGTACGCGGCGCGCAAGCGCATCGACGGCGCCGACCGCATCATCCGGATGTTGCTCGGGCTGCGGCAGAAGCTGAGCGGCACGATGGAGCACCGCATCGTGTCGCTCAACGGGCAGCCCGCCGCGCTCACCTTCCGCGACGGGCTGCTCTTCCACGCCACGATGCTCGACGTGGATGGCGAGTACATCCGCGCCATCTACCGGGTGCTCAACCCCGACAAGCTCCAGCGGCTGGAGCGCGACGCCATTCACCTCGCGTGAGTCACGGCCCCGGGTGGTGTGCGCAAGGGCACGGCGATGCGGTTGAGCGCGTTGATGAGCGCCACCTGTGCGACCAGCGCCGCGAGTGAGGCTTCATCGAACGCCGCCCGCGCCGCGTCCCACACCGCGTCCGGTACGCCCTCGGGACCCAATCGGGTCGCAGCCTCGGTGTAGGCGAGCGCGGCCCGCTCCGCGTCGGTGAAGAGCAAGGACTCGCGCCAGACGACGACCTGGTGGAGGCGCTCGTCGGATTCCCCCAGGTGGCGCGCTTCACGCACATGCATGTCCACGCACAGGACGCAGCCGTTGTGCTGTGAGGCGCGAATCTTCACCAACTCACGGATGCTCGGAGCCAACGGGCCCTCGCGGAGCGCCGCATCCACGGCGAGGAAGGCGCGGTAGGGCGCGGGGGCAAGCCGGGCGATGTCCAAACGGGGACGCGGGTGTGACGTGTCGTTTCGAGGTGTCTGCATCGGATGGTCTCCTGATGGGTTCGCCCCAAGAGACGCGCGACCCCATTCGCCCGTGACAGCCCGCCGAACCGACGCTTCCTTCCCCCAAGGCGCCCACGCCCCCTGCCCCGCCCCGGCCCAAACGGTTGCCTGCGGCAACCACTTACACCAACCAACCCCAGCCTCGACACGCCACCCAGATTGATTGCCTCAGGCAACCACTCTCACACCCACCCTTGCCAACCCATTGAATCCATGCTTTTCTTGATATGCCTGCATCAGTGGCGGGCGCAAGCAGCACACCCTCACCTGAAAGGAAGAGCCATGTCTGTCATGGGACTGCGTCGTCTTGCCCTGTGGGCAGGACTGGTGTTGATGGCCGCATGTGGAGGCCCCCTCCCCGAGGACGTGGACTCCTCCGAGTGGGTCTCCCAAGAGGAGATGTCCCAGGAGGAGCTCTCCCAGGAGGACCCGGACCTGGAGAGCGCGCTTTACGAGAACGCTCAGGCGACCTGCCCCTACCAGGGTGGCGAGGCGTGCAGTTGGAAGCCCATCTGCGCTGCCTATTGCTGTGATGGCTCGCGGCACCGCCGGTATCTCGCGTGTGGCGAGTGCACCGCCTTCTCCCTCAACGTGTGCGCCTCGCGAGGCGGGCTCTGGCGCATGGAGTGGCACGAGATCTGACCACCTCCGCCATGGTCACGGTCTCACCCGCCATCGCGCATTGATTACCCAGCGGAAGCATGGGGTCGCGATGGGATGTCGCGTCCCCTCGGGGGTGGCTCGCGCCAGCGGGCCATCCGCCCGCGCACGCACCTGGAGTCGCCACCCTGGGAAGAAGTTTTCCCATCCCCCTCGGGCATGCGCATTGCTGCGTATCCGGCGACGGCGGCGAAAGTCCGGGAGGATGGATGCACGGCGGATGGCGATGGGCAACGGCAGTGGGCATGGCGGTGTTCCTCGGCGCATGCGGTGAATCAGCGGACCTCGACTCACCCGACGGCCCCGGTCCCTGGCCGATGGACGCGGTGAAGGACTACGCGACGGCGTTCGGCATCGGCGCGGGGGTGCGGAGCATCGGCGTCGACGAGGGCCACAACATCTGGCTGCTGAAGGGCGACGAGATTGGCGTGCTGCGTCCCGGCGACACGGCGCCCACATGGACGCGCGGAGTGGGACAGGCGGCGGGAGGCTTCGGGCGGGATAAAAAGGCGCTCGGCTCCACCGTCATCTGCGGGGGTGAGGCGGGGCGTGCCTACGTGGGCTACCACACGTACGAATTACAGCCGGAGATACCGGACAAGCCCCACGCCTACATCCCCGCTCCTGAGGAGCCGCACTACACCGAGGCGCGCTTCGCGGAGTACCAGAAGGGCGACCTGGACGCGGTGCGCGTGGAGTCCGACGGCACGGTGGTGCTGGAGGAGCACCTGTGGCGCAGCGCGGGTGTGTCGGGTGGCCAGCAGCAGCTCGGCATCCGCAACACCAACGACTTCCACTACGACGAGGACCGCTCGGTGCTCGCCTGCCAGCGGGTGATGCGCGGCAGGGACCGGGGTGATGTCTACATCGGCACCAACCACGGCGTGACGTTGATTCGAGACCTCACGTACAACAGCCACCGGCACGCGGCCTGGTATCTCGAGACGCCGCGCGCGGACGGCAGCGTGTCCCAGTCACTCCAGGCGGGGTTCAACTGGGGGCTCGGCATCGGACCTGGCGGTGAGGTGCTGGTGGCCAATGACTGGCTGGTGGGCATCCTGCAGCCGAACGGCGTGCTCGCGGACTTCGACCGGGAGCTCACCTGGGAGGGGCCGGTGCCCTGGAGCTACAAGGGGCACAACGCGCAGCTCAACAGCCTGGAGGCCTTCGACCACTGGCGCGCCATCGCTCGCACGAAGGCGGGGACGACCTGGGTGGGCAGCCGCGACTTCGGCCTGTGGCGCATGGAGCAGACGGACCGCTCCAGCGCGAACTACACGCGCATCACCACCCTGCCCTCCTCCAACGTGACGGCGCTCGCGGCCACGGATGGGGGCATCGTCTACGTGGGCACGCAGGACCAGGGCCTGTGGCGAATCGAGGAGGATGGGGCGACGCTCACGCGCGTGGAGACCGTGAACGGGCGACAGGTGCTCCAGCTCGTCTACGACCCCACCGTGGCACCGGCCATGCTCTATGCGCTGACCGACCAGGGGCTGACCGTGCTGCGGGAGTAGCACGCCCGGGTCGAGCCACGCGTCACGAAGCCACGAGTTCGCGCGTCGCGGGCTGCCTGCGTGACATGAGGTAGGCCACGCCGAGGTTGGGGACCCAGCAGAGCCACGCGACGATTCGGTAGGCCGTGACGAAATCGCCCAGCGCGTGGACCAGCACGGGCATCCACAACCTCAGCGTGACCGCCGCGAAGCAGGCCGCGAAGCTGTAGGTCATCATGAGCCGGTGCTCCTCGACCCGCCGGTTCCTGATGAGCCACCAGGCAACGGCCGTCGTCGCCAGCCAGATGACGCCCAGGCTGACGAAGCCCGCCGCGGCGACAATGCCTCCCGTGGCGAAGAAGCCGATGTACACGCCCGCGAGCCCGCTCAGGAAGACGGCCCCGACGTAGACCTTCCCGAGGACCCGGTGTGTCCTCGGAGACCTGAGCCGCAGCCTCGGGACGAACTGCGTCCAGCCGACCGCCAGCGCGAGCCCGCCCATCCCGATGTGGATGTAGAAGGCCGCGTTCCACACGACGTCCATCAGCAACGCCTCGTCCTTCGAGCCGCGAATCCCGAAGCTCGAACCCGCGAGGAAGTAGCTGACGGGGTACAGCCCCACCGCCACGCAGAGGAAGCCGAAGAGGAACCAGCGTGCCTTGCGTGTCATGGTGGAGACCCAGGGTTCGACGTGGAGCGGCGCCGCGCGAGAATCCATCGCCCCCGGTTACGGACCGCACCCCGCTCCATTGCATTTCACTCCTGAGCAGAGGGCGCACGCAGCTCCATCCGCAGCGGCTGCTTGCCCACCCACTCACCTCGCAGCAGGTTCTTCCCCACCTCCAACCGCAGGCTCGCCGCCGGGTTGCCCTCCGCATCCCGCTCCTGCAGCTCCAGCTTCCCGCCCTCCACCCGGCCGTCCAGCTCGATGGGCTTGCGGTGCTTCTCGTAGAAGTACACGCCGGAGACCGAGTCGTCCCTGTGCCGCTCCAACATCATGACGATGGGCAGCTTGCCGATCCGCCCCCGCAGCACCTGGCCGAAGACGTCGCCGGACACCCCCTGCCCCTCTCCCAACAGCGCCCTCTTGCCGTAGGCCGTCAGATGGGGACGCAGCGAGGCATACGGCAGCGCCAGGGTGACGCTGTCGACGTCGTCGAGCGCACGTGAGGCGTGGTTGCTGCAACGCTCCGCGGTCATCCGCGCTTCCGTCCCGGTGAACTCCCAGCGCTCATGGAACGTGCTCCGGGTGCGCGCCTCCTCCGCGTTCGCCTCGACGCCCTCCAGGCACTCGCGATTGAACGCGAGGCGCTCCTCCAGGTCCTCCACCGTGCCGCTCGCGGGCGCCTTCTTGTTCGACGCCTTCAGCTCCCGCTCATGCTTCGCAATCTGCTCCCGGTAGAGCCGCAGCTTCTCCTTGTTCATGCGCAGGACCAGCGCGCGCACGCCAGCGGGGGTGAACAACTCCCGCGGAGTCAACTGACGCCCCGTCCGCACATCGAAGCCATAGGCCACGCTGTACGTCTCGCAGTAGGCCCCGCAGCCCTCGATGTCGAAGTGAATCGTGAGCAGGCGCCCATCGTTCCGCGTCACGCTGAAGCGCTGCTCGGAGAGCCCCGACAGGTCCAGCCCGTCGGCCGGCAGCCGCGCCTCCACCTTCGTGGGCGTCAGGGCCTTGAACCGCCCGATGAACAGAACGTCGTTGATGTTGGCGGCCACCTCCGGCTTCTCGTGCGTGACGAACGCCATCTGGAGGTCCCCCACCGGGAAGACACTCTCCGCCTCCGGCTTGGGGATGACCGTGAGCGAGCGCACCTCCACCCCCTCCGCCCAGGCCCTCCCGGTGAGCAGCACGGCCAGGACGGGGAACAGCAGGAGACCCACGGGAAGACGCTTCATCGGGAGACCTCGGACAGGACGACCACGCCGGCATCCTGCCTCAAGGCCCCGCCGGAGCACATCCCAAGGAGCGCGCCTCGAGTCATCAAAGGATGTTCACGACCTTGGCCGGGGTGTATCAGACCGCCAATCCCAGACACATCGTGTCGACACGGGAAGTGCGACACGCCTTGATTCATTCCACTTCGGGCGCGGCCTCATCCAAGGACTCGCGAGAATCACGGGCCGGCTGAACCCGTGGCCGATACGCACCTTCGCGGGTCCGTGCGGGAAATGCCCGCTGTGCAAGTCGCCGGCCAGGGTGGCCTCGAACCCGGGCTTGGCGCGCCCTGCGGCCGGAGTCCCCTTCGTGGCGCAAACACTCCCGAGCCCTGGGACAACGGCGCCCTGAGCCACCCCGTGGACGGGCACACTCCTCGGTTCTCCCCATCCCGAGGTCCTTCCGTGACACGCACCTATCGCACCCTAGGGCTCCTTCTCTCGACGTTGTGTCTCGCATCGCTGGCGGGTTGCGACGAGGACACACCCTCCCCGCCCGACGCGGGCCAGGACGCGGGCCTCGATTCGGGCTCCGACTCGGGACACGACGCGGGTCCCTCCGAGGACCCCGACGCGGGGCCGGACGCGGGCGGCGACGCGGGCCCCTATGTCTGGGATGGCACCTACGTCCCGCTCGAGGAGACGGGCGACATCGAAGACAAGGGCCTGCTGGCCACCTGCAAGTACGACCCGAGGACCGTCCCCGCCACCATCTGCAACGAGTTGGACCGCGCCGACCTCTTCGACTTGTCGCCATGTGACCTGACGACGCTGGGCGCGCTCCCCCAGGCGGGCATCTACCAGGCCGAGCTGCGGGGTGAGCGACTGCTGGCGGACGGCGGCACCCGCATCGTCCCGGCCGGGACCGGCTTCCACCTGAAGGAGGATGGCGGGACGAGCACCCTGTATGACAACCCCCTGCTCAAGCTCGACATGGAGGGAGACCGCTTCGTCCTGCAGGGCCAGCAGGCCCGGACCCAGACCGTCATCAACCTGACGGGCTGCGAGACGAAGGCGCCCAACATCCTCACCGGCTGCTTCGCGTATTGCTCCCGCGGCAGGTTCTCCTTCGGCGGCACCTTCGAGGCCCACCGCGTGGCGCTGCAGGACGCCGAGCCCGAGTCCTCGGGCGGGCTCGAGCTGTTGTCCGAGCGCGCGGTCCCCACGGGCCACGCCGTGGACGTCCACGTCGCCAAGGGCCACGCCTACGTCGTCTCCACCTCCTTCCGGCAGGAGCAGGGAGGACTCGCCGTGTTCGACGTGAGCAACCCGCGAAGCCCCGTGCAGACCGCCGCCATCAGCCTGCCCGGGGACAACTTCTGGAACAGCGTGTGGGCCAAGGGCGACGCGCTCTACATCGCGAGCAGCGCCTCGGGCTTCATCGTCTACGACATCTCCCGGCCCGCCGAGCCGCTCTTCGTGCGCAGCGTGGCCACCGGTGGCTCAGGAGGCGCGCACACGGTGCTGGTCGAGGGCAACTTCCTCTACGCCATGGACCCCATCTCCGGGACCTTCATCTACGAGCTGACCGACCCCTTCGACCCGGTGCTGCGCGCCGTCATCCCGGGAGGCCCCCATGACGCGTTCGTCTACGAGGGGCGGCTCTACCTGAGCGACTCCTTCGACGGCTACGCCATCCACGACCTCTCCAACCTGGAGGACATCCGCGAGCTGGGCCGCTTCACCCGTCCGGACGGCTTCTCGCACCACAACGCGGTGGGCACCTTCGGCGGGAAGACCATCGCCTTCGAGGGCGGCGAGTTCAACGCCTCCCACGTGCGCGCGCTCGACGTCAGCGACCCCGCGAACATCGCGAAGATCGGCACCTACAAGCTGCGGCGGGTGACCTCCATGCACAACCTCATCCTGCGCGGCAACCTGCTGTACATCGCCTGGTACCACGAGGGCCTGCGCGTGGTGGACGTCTCCAATCCCACCCAGATGCGCGAGGTGGCGCACCACCACGTCTTCCGGGAGGCGGACCCGCGCCGGGCCGACAGCATCTTCGAGGGGCTCTTCGGCGTGCGCCTGCCGGGCGACGGCTACGTCTACACCGCCGAGTCCTCGCGCGGGCTGATGATCTTCAACGAGCTGTGAGCCTTGCTGGCCTCCGGGGTGAGCCCGGGGGCCGGAGGCGAGGCGCGCCGATATCCCAGACATCGGCGGCCGCGACGGACGGGTGGGGTACGCTGCGGCCCGACTCCGTCAGCGAAGGTACCGCCATGACCGCGCAGCTCCACGACACCGTCGAGTACCGCAAGCACGTCTTCGAGCTCGCGGGCATCCAGGGCACGGACCTGTTCGAGCCCTCCGCCCACGGGCTGAGGCCCTGGGCCATGTCGACGGCCTGTCAGCGGGGCTTCCTCTGCCGCTACCGCGTCGCGGACAAGCGGCTGCTGCTGGAGGAGCTGCGCATCGGCTTGTCCGCCCAGGAGGAACAGGCCGTCCGGGAGGGCCACGGCCCGGCGCTGTCCGGGCAGCTCGCCACCTATTCCAGCGAGCCGCACGAGCGGGTCGTCTACACGCGCCTGCGCGCGCCCGTGGCCTTCACCGGGGGCCTGTTGCTGGTGGACGGCTTCAGCCGACGCGCGCCCTTCCACGAAGGGCTCCACCCCGCCTGGGGGCGCAAGCGCGCCCAGGAGCTCCTCTTCGAGGGAGGCCGACTGGTGGAGGAGCGGGACTGCGACGGAGTGATGGCGCGGGTGCACGAGCAGGCGCGCGAGAAGTCCCTGGAGCTGGAGCTCGCGCCCCACCGGGCGCTCGTCGCCCAGTGGCTCGCGGATGCGTTCCGCAGGAACTACGGCGCGGACTGAGCCGGGGCGCGCGCTGTCGGACCTGTCTCAGTTGCAGCCCTGGCCGGTCAGCCAGTCCACGCCCCGGGTCCGCGAGGCCGTGCCGCCCGAGCCCCCTCCATCCGTGTTGGAGAAGGACAGCGCCACGCTCGCGCCCGACGTCTGGTTCCTGATCTCCATCGTCAGGGTGTTGGGAATCAGCGCCGTGGTGTTCGGATAGCTCGCGCCGATGGTGTAGCGCAGCCGGCCGCTCGGCAGGCTCCCGCACTTGGCCATCTTGTTCTCGAGCTGCAGCCAGTTGCCGCGATTGAAGTTGGCATCCTGCGGCACCAGGTTCGCCCGGCCACCCCAGCCCCCCAGCTGCGAGCCGATGAGGTGCCCCCCGTCGTAGTCATTGCTGGGGTTCTCCGCATCGCCCCACTGCCCCACGCTCGTCTGACAGGCGTCGATGCGCGGCGCCGCGACGATGGCCGGCAGGTTCTTGTACGCCCGGCTCGGACGGCCCGCGGTGTCCAGGAAGTAATACTCGCCATCGAAGTCGTGCCAGAGGTTCCGGTCACTCGACGGGAAGTACTTCGGACAGTCCCGGATGGCCGCCCCGGTGACGTCCCCGTGGCGCACGTAGCCGACGCCGTACGGCGCCAGCGCCCCACGTATCTGCTCCTCGGTGTGGCTGTCGAAGAAGGCCATCAGGCCACCAGGCCCACCGAAGTCCTGCTCCAGCTGGCCGACGACGTCATCCCCGCCCAGCTCCAGGCCGGGGTCTCCACAGCCGCCGAGCCACAAGACAGACACCACCGCAACGGAAAGCTTGCTCAGGATGCGCATCCTCTTGGCTCCCTCTGGGCCGACCTGCGTGACATCGGGCAGCGTGTTGACCAGGAGACATAGAACCGAAATGCGTGAACTTCCAAAAAACTGAGAAGAACCGCGCCGCCCCTCCTCCAGCGCTCGTTGGCACCCGACGCTCACGGCTTCCGCCGCAGGTTCAAGGCTCCAACAGCACGCGACAGCGCGGTAGGCCGAGGTGTGCGGGCCCACGCACCGCTCACGTGCATGTCACGTCATCGCGCTTGCGAACATGCTTTCAATGTAAAACGAGAAAGCATCATTCCCCCTCCACGCGGCCCCCAGCGGCGTGAACCTGTTCGACCGGGAGAGACAACAATGCAAACACAGGCAAGCAAGTGCACAGGCCCAGGGTGGCCCAGGCCGCTCACGCTCGTGAGCGTGGCGCTTCTGCTCATCACGGGTTGTTCGACGCCGCCGACGGAGCCCTCGGAGCTCGCGGGCTCGAGGGCGGGCGCCGTCATCCAGGATGCCAACTTCGCCGACTCGGTCTTCGTCACCGGCCTGAGGGGTCCGACCACGATGACCTTCGCGCCCGACGGGCGCCTGTTCATCTCGGAGAAGAGCGGAGCGCTGCGCGTGGTCCAGAACGGCCAGCTGCTGGCGACGCCGTTCATGACGCTCGCCGTGGACACCGGCAACGAGCGGGGCCTGATGGGCGTCGCGTTCGACCCCAACTTCGAGAGCAACAACTATCTGTATGTCTATTACACGTCGGTGGACGGCACCATCCACAACCGGGTCAGCCGCTTCACCGCCAACGGCAACGTGGTGGTGCCCGGCAGCGAGCTGGTGCTCGCCGACCTCCCGACGCTCGACGCCGCCAACCACAACGGCGGCGCGGTGCGCTTCGGGCCTGACGACAAGCTCTACGTCTCCGTGGGCGAGAACGCGGTCTCCTCCAACTCGCAGAGCCTGAACACGCCGCTGGGGAAGATGCTGCGCTTCAACTCGGACGGCACCATCCCCACGGACAACCCGTTCCACGCGACGGCCACCGGGCTCGCGAAGGCGACCTGGGCCATGGGGCTGCGCAATCCGTTCACCTTCGACTTCCAGCCCGGCACGGGGCTTTTGTTCATCAACGACGTGGGTGAAGGCGGCTGGGAGGAGATCAACCGCGGCCAGGCCGGGGCAAACTACGGCTGGCCGATGACGGAGGGCTACTTCACGAACCGCCCGGGGCTCACGCAGCCGTTCTACGCGTACCCGCATGGCCCCGGCACGGCAGCCGGCAACTGCATCGCCGGGGGAGCCTTCTACAACCCGCGCGTCTCCGCGTTCCCCGGTGCATACCTGGGGCAGTACTTCTTCGCGGACTACACCAACGACTGGATTTCGCGCATCAACCCGACCACCGGCGCCGTCTCCCTGTTCGCGACGGGCGTCTCGGGCCCGGTGGACCTCGATGTGGGTCCCGACGGCGCGCTCTACTATCTGGCGCGGGGCACGGGGCAGGTGGGCCGCATCGCGTACACGGCCGCGCTGCCGCCGACCATCGCGCAGCAGCCGGCGGACCTCCTGGTCTCCGTGGGCACCCCGGCGAGCTTCACGGTGTCGGCGAGCGGCGAGCAGCCCCTCACCTACCAGTGGCAGCGCAACGGCGTGGCCATCTTAGGCGCCACGTCGGCGACCTATACGCTGAGCGCCGCGCAGCTCACCGACAACAACGCGCGCTTGCGCGTGGTCATCACCAACGGGATTGGGACGGCCACCAGCACGGAGGCCGTGCTGACGGTGACGTCCAACAAGCCGCCGGTGGCCACGATTGTCACGCCGGCCGTGGGGACGACCTACACCGCCGCCACGAACCTGGTGTTCTCCGGCTCGGCCAGCGACGAGGAGGATGGCGCGCTGCCGCCGAGCGCCATGACGTGGAGCATCGTGTTCCACCACGACACCCACACGCATCCCGCCATGCCCGACACCACCGGCATCGCGAGCGGCGACTGGCCCATCCCGAACATCGGCGAGAGCTCGGCGAACGTCTGGTACCGGGTGTGGCTCACGGTGCGGGATTCGATTGGCCTCACCCACACGACGTATCGCGACGTGCACCCCGTCACCGTCCCCATCACGGTGAGCAGCGTGCCTGGCGGGCTGCAGGTGTTGATGGACGGCCGTCCCGTCCCCTCGCCCCACGCCACGACGGGCGTGGTCGGCGTGCTCCGCTCGGTGGGCGTCGAGTCCCCGCAGTTCGCGAACGGGAAGCTCTGGGCGTTCTCGTCGTGGTCGGACGGCGGCGCGCAGTCCCACGCCTTCACCACGCCGGCCAGCGCGGTCAGCTTCACGGCCACGTTCACGGAGACCGCGAGCGGCAGCTGCTACCGCATCCAGAGCGAGCGCAGCGACAAGTGGCTCGCGGTGGATGGCGCTGGGAAGGTCGTGGCCAGCAGCACGGCGCAGACGGGCGGGCAGATCTTCCAGCTGGTCCCGGTGGGCTCACGGTTCAAGCTCAAGGGGACGGGTGACACGTTCATGACGGGGGTGGACAACCAGCTGTCGATGACCGGCAACTTCACCAGCGGGGAGTCGTTCACGCAGCACCCCTGTGGCTATGGCGGGCGCACGCGCGTCGGCTTCCAGGCCTCGGTGGGGACGGCGCCCCACTGGAAGGAGACGACGCCAGATGGGCCCATCCAGAGCGGCGACGGTGGCAACGGCGGCGCCTGCAACCCGGCGGATGGCGGCACGTGGGAGGGGTTCTATCTGGAGCCGGTGGCCTGCTCGGGTGGCACCACGAGCCCGGTGTGCGGCAACGGCGTCCTCGAGAGCGGCGAGCAGTGCGACGACGGCAACACCCAGTCCGGTGATGGCTGCAGCGCGACGTGCACCCTCGAGAGCGGCAGCGCGGGCTGCGTGCGCATCCAGAGCGAGCGCAGCGACAAGTGGCTCACCGTGGATGGGGCGGGCAAGGTGGCCGCCATCAGCACGACGCAGGCCGGGGGCGAGGTCTTCGAGCTCGTCACCAGCGGCACGAAGTACAAGCTCAAGGGGGCGAGCGGCGCCTACGTGGCGGTGGTGGCGGACCAGCTCACGGTGAACGCCACGCTCGGCACCGCGGAGGCGTTCACCCGCCACGCGTGCGGCACCTTCGGTGGCCGCAATCGCTACGGCTTCGAGTCCTCGACGGGCACCGCGCGCAACTGGAAGGAGAACACGCTCGCCGCGCCCATCCAGAGCGGCAACGGCGGCAACGGTGGCATCTGCAACCCCACCGACGGCGGCTCGTGGGAGGGCTTCTACGTCGAGCCCGCGACCTGCCCGGTGACGGGAGGCTGAAGGCCCACGTCCCGGGGAGGCCCGCTCAACCGCGAGCCTTCCCGGGGCGCAGCAGCGCCCAGCCCAGGCAGATGCCGTAGAGGGCGGCGGAGCCGTGGACGGCGAACGCATAGGCGAACGACACGCCCTGCCCCATCACCGTCAAGGCATCCGTGACGGGCATCACGATGGAGGCGACCACGAAGATGCCCGCCGCCTTGCGCTGACGCGCGGCCACCAGGCCGAAGAGCGCCAGCGCGATGCCGAAGTCCCGCCCGGCCTTGACGCTCATCCACGCAATCGCCTCCGTGCCCGTCAGGGGCAACCCGAAGCCACGAGCGGCCTCCACCGGGTTCAGCAGGCCGCCCACGCTGAGGTAGAGCATGAAGCCCCCCAGGAGCAGCGTGAACAGGGCCGTGGGGGAACCGAGCCTCCAGGACAAAGGCGCTGACGTCGTATCCATGGCATCTCCTCGTGCTTCGAGCCGTGTGTTCATGCGGACAATCTGCCGCCCGGGGCTCGAGGTCGCCATCTCCGGCCGTCTCGATTCTTTGTCTGGAACGCTCATCACCTGAGCGCCTCGGGCAGCCCACGGCTATACTGGAGGCCTGGACCCCACCCCTGGCTCCGACCTGCTCGGGCAGATCCTGGAACACACGCGGCTGAGGGGACGGCTCTACTGCCGCACCGTCGCGCGGGCCCCCTGGGGGCTGCGCATGGCGCCCACGCGGACGGCCACCCTGCACCTGGTCGTCGCGGGCACCTCCGTCCTCGTCCAGGGAGGCGAGACGCTCCCCCTGGGCCCCGGAGATGTCGTGCTGCTGCCGCGCGGAGACGGACACGCGCTCGCGGACTCGCCGCGCAGTCCGAAGATGGCGCTGGAGACCTGGCTTGAGACCCGGAGCGAGGACGCCTCCGCCTATGTGCTGGGAGGCTCCGGCGTGGAGTCCCGCCTGCTCTGCGGCTCCTTCGCGTTCGACGACCCGGGCGCGCACCCCGTGCTCCGCCTGCTCCCCGAGCGGGTGCATCTGCGGGGCGCGTCCGAGGAGGCACGGGCGCTGCTGCCCACCGTGGCCCTGCTCGACAGCGAGGCCTCGCGGGGCGAGCGCGGCTCGTCGCTCGTGGTGTCCCGGCTGCTCGACATCCTGCTGGTCCAGGTGCTGCGCGCCTGGGCCGAGACACAGCCTCCCGGCGGCGCGGGCTGGCTGGGCGCGCTCGGGGACAGGACGCTCGCGAGCACGCTGGGCTGGATGCACGCGGAACCTGGACGGAGCTGGACGGTGGACGAGCTCGCGAAGCGCGCCGGCACGTCACGGGCCACGCTGGCGCGTCGCTTCACCCACGCGGTGGGAATGGCGCCCCTGGAGTACCTCACCCAGCTGCGGATGCAGGAGGCGTCGCGCCAGCTGCGACAGGGCCAGGAGGGGCTCGCGGCCATCGCCAGCCGGGTCGGCTATGAATCGGAGTTCGCCTTCAACCGCGCGTTCCGCCGACACATGGGCGTGCCCCCTGGCGAGTACCGGCGGACCGCCCAGGGATGACGCGCGAGTTCGGCGCCGATGGGTCAACACCTTCGCCGGTGGCACCACGATGCGAGCGGTGACGTCCCGCTCGGACTACGTCTTCAAACCCGACCACTCCTTCCAGTTCAAGGACGTGGGGGGCTCGGGGCCCGCGGGGGCGATGACCTTCGGCACCGAGTCGGACACGGGGACCTGGAGCGTGAAGCACGACGTGCTCACGCTCGCCGGGGCGCAGCGCACACGCCGCTACCTCCTGATTGGCGCGGCGCGCACGCCCGAGGGCAAACGCACGCTCTTCCTCATGCCCGAGCACTCGGGCTGGTCCCTCCAGCCCGGAGCCATCGGCATGAGCGGCGAGCTGTACGTCGAGAAGGAGTGAGGCCTCCCGCGGGGCCGCGCGGGAGCCCTCGGTCGTCATTGGATGAAGAGGACGAACGTCTCCCACGCGCCGATGGCGGAGCGGTTGGCGTTGACCGCGCCCGAGGCATTACCGCCACCGCCGTTCTCCGCCACCACGTACTGGCCATTGGAGGCCTGGAGGGCCACGCGGTCCCCGGCCTGGAAGCGGCTCCTGCCCTCCAGGTTGATGAAGCGGAAGGTCTCCCACCCCTGCGCCGCCGCGCGGTTCGCGTTGACCACGCCGCCACCACCGTTCTCCGCCACCACGAACTGGCCGTTGGCCGCGCGCAGGTTGATGAGGTCGTTGTTGAGCAGCTCGCCGCCGTTCAGGTCGACGTAGCCGAAGCGCTCCCAGTCACCGATGGCCGTCCGGTCGGCGCCCACGAACGTGCCGCCCCCATTCTCCGCGACCAGGAAGTTCCCCGTGGCGGTGCGGAAGGACAGCCGCGTGCCCGCGGCCTGCGGATACAGCGCGAGCAGCGCCGTGACGTCGCTGCCCGTGAACTCGCCCGTCTCCGCCGAGCGGAAGCACGAGTTCATGATGGAGCCCCCCACCGACGCCGTGGTCGGCGTGCCCGGGATGTGGATGGCGCCGACTCCGCCATCGCCCTCGTTGCCTCCCGTCCCGCAGCTGATGGCCCGGTTGTAGAAGTCCGTGTGGCGGAAGCCGAGGGTGTGCCCGAGCTCGTGCGTGATGACGTGCTCGATGACGTCGACACCGTACTGGCTGAGCCGTCCACCGATGGTGATGGAACCGAATGGCAGGCCATTGGCCGGGAACCCCGCGACGCCTCCGTTCATGTTCGGGTCGAGGTTGGCCTGGATGGTGAAGCTGCAGCCGGTGCTCGGCGCGCGCGCCATCGTGAAGCGTGGGGAGCGCTCGTTGTAGTTCTGGATGGCCAGGTCCAGCGCCGTGCTGAACACCCCGGTGAAGGCGGGGCCGTTGACGCAAATCCTCGTCACGGCCGCGCCGACGAGGTTCGTCGTGCGGTACTGCTCCTCGGAGGAGTCGGAGGCCGTCGACAGCTCGCGCGAGGCCTCCAGGGTGACCTCCGCGTCCCTGCCGACAAAGACTGTCTCACCGACGACCTGGATGTCATTGGCGGGGAAGCCCGCCTGAATCAGGTTGTCGACAATCTCCTGCGTGGGTGCGGGCTGCTCGCCACAGCCCCACGACAGGACACTGCTCGCGGCGATTGCGAAAACGAGAGACTTCAAGGACTTGGGGGTTGGAGACACGGGGCAACTCTTCGTGAAGGCTGGGCGACTGAAACATGCGGCTGCTCGAGCCTTCTCGCGAGCAGGCCGCCATCGCCCTATCCCTCTCCCCACGCCCGCCGCGACGAAATCGCGTGAGCCGGGTGTCCACGTGTCGACTGGCGCTCACGGCGTCACGACGCCACGCAGCCAGCTTCCTCGACTTCACAATGTATCGGTATCGCGGTCCGAGAGCGGACGCCCCCACGTCAGCTCGCGCGCGCGTAGCGCCCCGGAGACTGGCCCACATGGCGACTGAAGGCCGTGGTGAAGGTGCTCGCCGAGCTGTAGCCCACGCGCTCGGCCACCTCGTGGATGCTCAGCTCCCGGCCACACAGCAGCCCCCGCGCGACGGCCATCCGCCAACCGAGCAGGTACTCCATGGGCGCCAGCCCCACGGTGTGCGAGAAGCGGTCGAAGAACGCCGAGCGGGAGAGCGCCGCGCTCTTCGCGAGCTGCGCCACGGTCCAAGGGCGTGACAGGTGACGGTGCATCTGCCGTATCGCGGGCGCGAGCCGCGCGTCCGCCAGTCCGCGGAGCAACCCCGGAGGCATGTCGTCGCCCGACGTCGCGCGCAGCGCTTCGATGAGCAGCAGCTCCACCAGCCGCGTCAGCACGAGCTCTCGCCCCGAGCGCTGCTCGCCTGTCTCATCCCCGACGAGCCGCACCAGCATGGAGAGCCGCTCCACGCCGCGCACGTGCACCACGGCCGGGAGCAGTGACACCATCAGGGCCCCGTCCGGTGAATCGAAGACGAAGCAACCACCGAGCAGACGCACGTCCGGGCGCCCTCCCCGTCTGCCATGGCGCACCTCGCCCCGGGAGACACGGCGACCTTGGGGTCCACACGCTCGGCCATCACCGGCTCGAACCCGGAGATGGTGAAGCCCGGCGTCGCCGGCAGCAGGACGAAGTCGCCCTCCTGAAGCGCGATGGGCGCCTGTCCGTCCACGGCGAGCCGACAGCTTCCTTCCAGCACGGCGCGGAAGCTCGGCTGGCCGAAGTCCGATTAGCGGACGCCCCAGGCGCCGGCGCCGCTGATGCCCTTCGAGAAGACGCCCCTGGGCTGGAGCAGCGCGATGACTTCCGACAGCGGGGCGCTCATGGACTGGACTCTAGCAAAAGAAATCCGGACGCCGTGTGGTGGAGCGTCCGGGAGGCCGCGCGTACCTTGGGTTCATCGACGCCGCGAACCGCGGCAGGGAGTCGACATGACGGCAATGTACGAAGTCACGGGTGGATGCCATCAGGAGGCTCGCTCATGAAGACGGTGCTCATCACGGGGTGCTCCTCCGGCTACGGGCTCGAGACCGCGCGCCACTTCCTCGGCCTGGGCTGGAACGTGGTCGCCACCATGCGGACACCGCGGTAGGACCTCCTCCCGGCCTCGGAGCGGCTGCGGGTGGTGCCGCTCGACGTGACGAAGCCCGGGAGCATCGCCGCGGCGCTGGAGACGGCCGGCCCCATCGACGTGCTCGTCAACAACGCCGGCTCGGGCAGCCGACCGCCGTGACGCGCGAGTCCGACGTGGCGGAGGCCGGCTGGCGCGCCGTGAACGACACTTCAGGGGCGCTCCGTTTCCCCGCAGGCCCCGACGCGGTGGCCCTGGCCCTGGCCCGCTCGGCGTAACCGGGCTGCGGGCCGGTCCCCGCCCGTGTTTCATGAAACAGACATCCGGCGGCCGAGACACCTGGCCCGCCACCTCCCCCGCATCGCCCCAGGAGGACCGGGACGGATTGCACCAAGGTCAACTGGTTGGAGTTGCAGGCAGGACACAAACTCTCTCAATGAGTCCTCCAGGACTCGAACCCCCACCTGTCTGGCCATGCGACAGGGGCCTCACCGCTCCGCCGCGGGCGCCAGGGGACTCACGGAGAGAGGAGACGCTTTGAGGCTCTCGGAATGGCTCAGCGGGACCCGCCCCAGGTCATGGCGCGGCTTCGGCATCCACGTGCTCATCTTCGTGGCCGTCGCCGCGCTGTTCACAGGATTCTGGGCGTTGAACAACCGCCCCGTATCCGCGCCGGACTGGCCGGAGCGCATCTCCGGCTTCACGTACTCGCCCTACCGGCTCGGCGAGAACCCGAGGAAGGGCCGGTACCCCACCGAGGCCGAGCTGCGCGCGGACCTGGTGCAGCTGAGCCAGTGGACCGACCACATCCGCATCTACACCGTCCAGGGCTCCCAGGCGGAGGTCCCGAGGCTGGCCGAGGAGCTCGGCCTGCGGGTGACGCTGGGCGTCTGGATCTCCGACGATTTGGAGCGCAACGAGCGGGAGCTTGAGAAGGCCATCTCGCTGACCCGCGCCCACCCGAACATCGTGCGCGTGGTGGTGGGCAACGAATCCATCTATCGCCTGGACGTCACCTTCGACGAGCTCGTCGCCTACCTCGACCGGGTGCGCGCGGCCGTCACCGTCCCCGTGACGACCAGCGAGCAGTGGCATGTCTGGCGGGGGATTCCGCGGCTGGCCGAGCATGTCGACCTCATCTCGAGCCACGTCCTGCCCTACTGGGAGGACGTGTCGATGCAGGCCGCTCCGGGCTACGTGCTCGAGCGCGTGAGCCTGCTGCGGGAGATGTTCCCGGACAAGCCCCTGCTGCTGGGGGAGGTCGGCTGGCCGAGCAACGGCGGCGTGCGCGGCAGCGCGGTCCCCTCCGGCGTCGACCAGGCCGTCTTCCTGCGCACCATGGTCGACCTGCTCAATCGACACGGCTACGACTACTTCGTCATCGAGGCCTACGACCAACCCTGGAAGGACAGCATCGAAGGAGCCGCCGGCCCCTACTGGGGCGTGTTCGATGCCTTCCGTCAGCAGAAGTTCAACTTCGTGGGCCCCGTGGTGGCCGTCCCGAAGTGGCGCTCCCTGGCGCTCGCCTCGGCCATCCTCGCGCTCGTCACCCTGGTGCTGCTGCTCATCGACGGCTCGGCCCTGCGACAGCGCGGCCGCACCTTCCTGACCGTCACGGCCTACTGCTTCAGCACGGCGCTGGTCTGGATGGGCCATGACTACAGCCAGCGCTACCTCCACGGGGTCGGCCAGGCCGTCAGCCTGCTGCTGCTCCTGAGCACGTTCGGCGTCCTCCTCGTCCTGCTCACCGAGGCCCACGAGCTGGCGGAGACCGTCTGGGTCCCCAAGCGCCGCAGGGAGTTCATCCCCGTGAGGGCGGACCGGGCCTACCGGCCGAAGGTGTCGGTGCACGTGCCCTGCTACAACGAGCCGCCGGAGATGGTCCGCCAGACGCTCGACGCGCTCGCCGCCATGGACTACCCCGACTACGAGGTCCTGGTCATCGACAACAACACGAAGGACCCGGCGGTGTGGAGGCCCATCGAGGCGCACTGCGCGCGGCTCGGCAGGCGCTTCCGGTTCTTCCATGTCGCCCCGCTGGCCGGGTTCAAGGGCGGCGCGTTGAACCACCTGATTCGGCACACGGCCCCGGACGCCGAGGTCATCGCCGTCATCGACTCGGACTACCGCGTCGAGCGCGACTGGCTCAAGCACATGGTGCCCCACTTCGCCGACCCGCGAATCGCCGTGGTGCAGTCACCCCAGGACTACCGGGACCACGACGAGAGCGCCTTCAAGCGGCTGTGCTACAGCGAGTACCGGGGCTTCTTCCACATCGGGATGGTCACCCGGAATGACCGCGACGCCATCATCCAGCACGGCACGATGACGATGACGCGCCGCTCGGTGCTGGAGGAGCTGGGCTGGGCCGAGTGGTGCATCTGCGAGGACGCGGAGCTGGGCCTGCGCGTGTTCGAGAAGGGCTACTCGGCCGCCTATGCGCATCAGAGCTACGGCAGGGGACTGATGCCCGACACGCTGGTCGACTACAAGAAGCAGCGCTTCCGCTGGGCGTATGGCGCCGTGCAGATCATCAAGCGGCACGCCGTCATGCTGCTGTGGGGTGGCAGCAGCGAGCTGACGGCGGGCCAGCGCTATCACTTCCTCGCCGGCTGGCTGCCGTGGCTCGCGGACGGGCTGAACCTCTTCTACACGCTCGGCGCGCTCGTCTGGTCGATGGTGATGGTGGTGGTGCCGCACCGGGTGGCGCCGCCCATGCTCATCTTCACGATTCCGCCGCTGGCGCTGTTCCTGTTCAAGGTCGGCAAGACCTTCTTCCTCTACCGGCGCGCGCTCTGCGTCGACTTCCGGGACGCGCTGGCCGCGGCGCTGGCCGGGATGGCGCTCTCGCACACCATCGCCAAGGCGGTGGTGTATGGGTTCTTCACGAGCACCCTGCCGTTCATCCGCACGCCGAAGAACGCGGACCGCCATGGGCTGTGGATGGCCCTCTCCGAGGCGCAGGAGGAGTTGGCGCTGCTCGTCCTGCTGCTGGGGGCGGCGGCCGGCGTCTACGCGGTCCACGGGCTGACCAGCCGGGGCCTGTGGTTCTGGGAGCTCCAGCTCCTGGTGCTGTCATTGCCCCATCTGGCCACGGTCATCATGGCCGTGCTGTCCAGCCAGGGGCAGCAGCAGCGCCGCGCGAGGCTCCCGCTCGGAAGCAGGAGCGTGCCGGCGGGCCACTGAGCGCACGCTCAGGGCTTGCGCCACCGGACATCCAGGCCGCGCACCCAGGCCTCGCCCCGGCCGCCGCCCCGGTCCTCGGCGTGGAACACGACCTCGCCGGCCTCGGCCTCGAAGACACACAGCTTCGACCGCGGCTGGGGGTCGTGCACCTCGAACGTCGCGAGGACTCGCGCTCCCTGTCGCACCACCAGCCGCCCACACCATTCGTGGGCGTGTGCATTCACGCTCACCGTCCCCGGGCGCTCCAGGGTGACGGTCGCCGACTCGTGGGCCCCCGCGAGCACGAAGAGCATCCCGTCCCGCTTCGTGTACGTCCCCCTGACGTCCCCGAGCGGGTTCGGCTTGCGCAGCAGCGTCAGGCAATCCAGCTCCGCAATGCCATCCCAGGTCAGCACCTGCTGCGAGAGGACCCGCAACCCCTCCTTGTGCGCGTAGTGCGCGAAGAGGTCCTTGCTCATGAAGTTGCGGATGCTCGGGTTGTCCATCCACCGCCCGGTGGGGTTCGCGGTGTAGTTCGAGTGATGGATGAACGCATGCGCATCCGGCGCCAGGACGCGGGCGAACTCGCGCAGGTAGGCCCGCACCACGTCACTGTCGAAGTGGACCATGGCGTCGAAGCTGTAGACCAGCGTCACCGACCCGGTGGGCACTCCAGCGAGGCTCGTGCCGTCATTGACGACATAGGAGATCTTCGAGTCGCGGCCCTCGAACCTCCGACGACAGACGTCGATGTTCTCCGGATTGATGTCCACCACGTGAAGGCGCCGAGCCAACGGCAGCAGGTACTCGGTGTTCCGGCCGTGCCCCGCGGCCAGGTCCACCGTGGTGGAGAAATCACACGCACCAATCATCGGCCAGATGAGCTTCTCCCAGGCGGCGGGGATGAGCCCCTCGACCTCGTCGTAGTACGCGTGCTGCTTCCAATCGTCTCCAACCTCCTTGGCCAGCGCGAGGACTCCTTCGTTCGACATGGGGCGGACTCTCCAAGGGGTTGGCGGACGCCGAGCAGACACAATCCACTCCAACACGACAAGTGAACCTGTCTGTTTTCCAGCGTCAGGGCCCGCGGGCTGTCCAAGCGCACTGAAGCCTTACACGCGTCTCGGAATGACGGCCCCAGGGTGACGTGATACCCTCCGCCGCCGCGGCGCTGTCGGACCCACCTGCTCCCCATCGCCGACCGTCACCGGGAGTGGGCCCGGTCCTGAAGGGCTCCGCATCAGGGGGGAAGCATGAGCACACGTCGAGTTGGAGGAATCGAGGCGCGTTGCGCCCTGGTGGCGCTCTGCCTCCTGGGGCTGTCCTGCGTGAAGCGCCCGGTGGACTACGCCCGCGAACATGCGCAGACGCTCGCGCCGGCGAAGCTGGAGTCCACGGCCAAGGCCACGGTGGGCGCCGTCCGGAAGCTCCGGGTCCGTGTCTACGCGGATTCGGATTACCGGGAGCAGGTGGTGCGCTGGCGCAGCAGCATCGTGTCCCAGTTGCAGCGCGCGAGCGCGGTGGTGCGGGGCCCACTCGGCGTGGAGTTCGAGCTCGAGTCCACGCGTGAGTGGGCGCACCGCGGCGTCGAGGGCGAACTGGGGGGCTCGCTGAGCGCGCTGGAGCTGGTGGACCCGGGAGAAGGCGTGGACCTGGTCGTGGGGCTCGTCTCCACGCTCAAGTTCTACACCGCCTCGCACCATGAGCTGGGCATGGCGCGGCTGTTCGGACGCCACTTCGTGATTCGGGAGATGGGCAACCCCGACGAGGTCCGCGCCATCATGGAGGCGCTCGTGCACCTGCCCCAGGACGAGCAGCAGACGCTCTACCAGCAGCGCAAGCAGCACAAGGAGACGTCCGTCTTCCTCCATGAGTGGGCGCACACGCTGGGAGCGTTCCACGTGCACGACTCGCACTGGATGATGTCCCCCAACTACGGCTCGAACCAGGGCGCCTTCTCGCCGCAGACCCTGTCCTTGCTCGCCACCAGCCTGAGGCATTCCTCCAAGGCCCAGCACGACGAGGCGGCCGCGCTCGCCTGGGCGACCGAGCTGTGGGAGTTGCTGACGTCGACCTCCTGGCCGGAGTGGGAAGGGCCCCAGAAGGACGCCATCGTCGACTGGCTCGCGAAGGTCCGCGCGGGCGCCGCGCCCCTCACCCAGCAGCCTCCCAAGGCGAGCACCCTGTCCGCGGACGACCGGCGCCTGCTCGACTCCATCCTCGCGCTCGACAAGGAGGGGCGCGTCGAGGTCGCGGCGCAGCAGATGGAGCCCCTGGCGCTCTTCCATCCGGAGGACGCCCACATCCAATCGCTGGCCTGCTACCTGGGCACACGGGCCGCGCCCACGCTGCCGGCGACCCGGGAGAAGTGCGCCTCCGTCGCGGAGAAGTTCTCCAAGAACCCCTCTCCCCTGTTCCAGCTCGCCGTCCTGGACGCCCAGCAGGGCCGCCACCTGGAGGCGCAGGGTCACCTCGTGCGAGCCCGGCAGCGGATGGAGGCGGACCCTGGAACCACGCCGGACGTCTGGGGAGACCTCGCGGCGCTCTTCAAGCAGACCTCCTCGCTCACCTGGACCGAGCAGGCCCTCGCGAAGACCGGCGACGAGTCACGCACCCGGGCCGTACGGAGCTGGACCGTCCAGACCCGGCGGTGGATGGCCTTGCCGGTGGACCCTTCCGTGAGCGGCGTCGCCGTGGAGCGGGAGGGTGAGCTCATCCGCGCGGCGAAGGACGTGGAGGCGGCCCTGGACAAGGGGCCCGCGGTGAAAGCACCGACGCGCCTTGCCTGGCTGAAGCGGGAGTTTCCACGCGCGGCCGTGCGGCACGTGCTCGACTGCGAGATGAACCTGCGCGCAGGCAGGCTGGGGCCCGCGAAGACATCGTGCCGGAAGGCGGTCGCCGCGTATGACGAGGCGGTGCAGGCGCACTTCATCCTGGGCTGGATGGCCTCCATGTCCGGCGCCCGCGAGGAGGCGCGGACCCACCTGGAGCGCGTGGTCACGCTGGAGCCCCTGCACACCGAGGCGTGGCGACTGCTCGCGGAGCAGTACCGCGCCGCCGGCATGCAGGAGGCGCTGAAGACACTCCAGGGCCGCTATCGCGAACAGTTCGCCCAGGAGCTGCGCTGAGACGCCCCAGGCTCCGGCCAGCCTCGAACACCAGGACACACGGCCGACTTCAACCGCGCGCCGGCCCGTCCCGGCGACGACGGCTCAGCCCCAGCACCAGCACCATCAACAGCGCGGACAGCGAGAACAGGCCGGCCACACGAGAACGAACGGAGCCAGGAGGGTGCAGGGTGACGCCCTGAACGCACCCACGTGATTTGCTTCGCCCGAAAAGGCGCCCGCTACTTCGGCATCTCGGTGGGGGCCTCGCCGAAGGTCCGCCCCCTCTGGTCCCCCAACCAGAAACCGCGGTACTCGAGGCCGTACTGGACACCCCCCGAATCGAGGAACACGGGGACCGTCTTGCCGTCGGTGTCACGGGCCTCGAAGTCGGCGTAGTGGTTCTCCAGCCCCGCCCCCGCCTTCACCCGCAGGGACCTGGCGCCGCTGAGCGGCACCTCGAGCCGGCCCTTCACCTCGTTGACGGCGGGCCCGTTCGCGTCGAAGAACACATACAGCGGGCCGCTGAAGCCCTTGGGGACGATGAAGTGCACGGGCTTCGCGGTGCGCGCGGCCCACCAGGACGCGGTCAGGTCATCGAACACCACCGCGAACAGCCCCACGCCGCCCACCACCACCAGCACCAGCCCGATTCCGACCGACGCGGCCATCGACAGGTTGAAGAGCTTCTTGATGAGCAGGGCGACCCCCATCCCGACAGCGCCCCCCACGACCACCAGGAACAACATGCCCAGCATCACGCCCAAGGCCATCCCACTGTCCGGACCGTTCACGTCGCACGACTCCTCGCCCCCTCGGGCTGCAATGGGCACGAGGTTATACGCAAACCGTGACACTGGGGATGACACCCATCGGGAGACATGAGTCACCCGTGACTATCCAAGAGCCTCTGTCTTTGGGTTGAATGGCAGGATGGCCCCAGCCGCACCCCAGCCGCCGCCCGACTCCCGGAGGCGGGGCGTCGCGAAGAACCTGCTCTTCGTCATCGCCTGTCTGCTCGTGGGTGGCTCGGCGGCCTTCGTCGTGCTGCACCAGGACAGGCCCCCGGACGGCCTCCCCATCCCCGAGGTGGCCGTGCCGAAGGCCGAGGCGCCGAAGGACCCGCCCCCCGTCACGAAGCCGCTCACCGGCCCCTATCGCGACCCTCGAATCCCCCAGCGGATGCCACCAGGAGACGAGCTGCGCCGGCCCACCGAGGACGTCTGGTGCGAAGGCCTGTCCGTGGAGCGCTGCGACGACTTCCCCAAGGACTGCGAGCTCGCGGCGTATTGCGACGGCGTGAGGTTCTGCAGGACCCAGCCGATGTATCCGAACAAGGCGGAGTGCGCGGAGGAGGGCGTCCTGGGCGCCAGCGTGGCGTGCTGCCCCGGCCTCGTGCCGCGCTGTGGCGCCCTGGAGCACCACGTCGGCCCCAGGTGCGACCCCATCGAGGGAACCACCCTGGAGTCGGTCTGCGTGCGCTGCGGCGATGGCGTGTGCGGGAAGTTCGAACAGGTCTGCAACTGCCCGGAGGACTGCGCCCGATGAGCCTCGTCCATGTCCAGCGGCTCACGCCCGTGACGCTCGTCGTGCTCCTGCTCGGCGGCTTCGCCGACGCGCGTCCCAAGTACCTGTCCCAGGCCCGCTTCATCGAGGACACGCCGGTGATGCAGGCGGCGCTCGACGGGGATGCGGCGCGGATGAAGGACCTGCTCGACAACAAGTCGGCGGTCAACATCACGGGCCATGTCACGAATGGCTACCCCCACATGACCCCGCTGATGGTGTCGGGGGAGAAGGACGACGTCGCCCTCGTCCGGATGCTGCTGAAGGCGGGCGCGGACCCGCTGCTGCGAGTCCCCCGACACGACAACAGCGCCTGGCCTCCCTTCGGCTGGTCCGCGCGGTGCTTCGCGCGCTCCACGGGTGCGGCTCGCGCGGAGAAGCTGCTGGTGAAGGCGGGCTCGCGCGGTGACGAGGCGTGCCTCGTGGAAGCGGACTTCCTGGCGGCCGTGGCCAAGGAGCAGGTGCGGAAGGTCGAACAGCTGGGCCAGCGCGCGAAGGGGCGCATCCAGCAGCGCGTGCTCGCGGACGCGCTGAGCCTCGCCATGGACCAGAAGAGCGTGCCCATGGTCCGCGCCATCGAGGCGTCCGGGCTCTCTCCCCGGGGAGGCCTCAACCTCAACATGGCCGTGCCCGCCGGCGCCGACGTGTCGATGCGCCTCCGCTCACGCGTCACCATCACGCCCCTGCCCGCCGTGGAGGTGGCCCTGCGAGAGGACGACGAGAAGGCCCTGCTCGCCCTGGTGAAGAAGGGCGCCGCGCCGCCTCCGCTCTCCCAGCTCGTCGAGAAGCGGATGCGCTCGGTGGTGAAGCACCTGCTGAAGACGGGCGCCAATCCCAACGACACGCTGCCCTGGTCGGACACCGCCCTCATCAAGGCCGTGCAGGCCCGCGATGGGGGCCTCACGGAGGCCCTGCTCGCGGCTGGCGCGGACGTCAATCTCGCGGGGGCCAGCGCGGCCACGCCCCTGCTGACCTCGATGCAAGGCAATGAGCCCGTGGACACCACGCTCGTGCGGCGCCTGGTGGAAGCGGGAGCGGACATCGACAAGAGCGACAGCACCCGGCCTCCCTTGCAGCACGCGGCGGGCATCTGCCTGCCGGACATCGTCTCCCTGCTCCTCCAGCGCGGGGCCCGGTGGAACCGGCCTCCGCGCGGCGGCACGGGGCTCTACGAAGACGCGCTGCGGCCTCGCGCCCCCTGCACCGAGGAGGACACCCTCCGCGTCGTCCAGGCCCTCCGCGCCGCAGGCGTCCTCATCCACGCACAGGAGCTCCTGGACCCGGGGCACTTCCACGAGCGCGCGCGGCAGTCCCCGGCCCTGGGCGCCGAGCTCTTCGCGGCAGGACTGGTGCCAGAGCGCAAGCAGCCGAAGTCCCGTCACCCGGAGGGCAGCCCCCTGCGAAACCTGGAGGACCTGGGTAGGGCCGTTCGGACCACAACGCCTCTCATCGAGTGGGAACGCTACAACCCCTGGCTCTGGGGAACGTGAGACCGGTGTGCGATTGACGCTCCCTGGCAATGGGCGACATAGACCCGCCCATGCCGACAAAACGGAATAACTTCACATCACTGCTTATCCTGGCAGTGGCCTGCATGTCCGCGCAGGCGTTCGCCGCGACGCTGAGCTCCGCGTCCTCCACCGTCTTCACCTTCCCCAATGGGACGTTCGAAATCCCGGCGCTCGCGGCCTCGCCGGGCTACCAGTACGCCCCGGCGGGCTCGGGCTGGACGTTCGTCGATGGCGCGGGCCTCACGCGCAACGGCACCGCCTTCACGTCGGGCAACCCCAGCGCGCCGCAGGGCGCCCAGGTGCTGCTGCTGCAGGGCGTGGCCTCAGCCTCGCGGGCGGTCAACATCCCCGCCGGCTACTACGTCTTCAGCTTCGCCGCCGCGCAGCGCGGCAACATCCCGAGCACGCAGCGGGTGGAGCTGCGAGTCAACGGCGCCACGGTGCTGGGCGTCACGCCCGCGGGCAGCACGTACCAGCGCTTCACCACGGGCCCGGTGCTGCTGGGCTCGGGCGCGCACACGGTGGCGATGCACGGCACCAATCCGCAGGGCACCGACAGCACCGCCTTCGTGGACGACCTCACGGCGACGCGTGTGCGGGACATCGTCATCAGCGGCTTCGAGTCCCCCGCCCTGCCCGCCTCGCCCGGCTACGCCTACACCCCCACGGGAGGCCCGTGGTCCATCAACCCGGGCGCGGGCCTGGCCCGTAACGGCAGCGCCTTCACGGTCTCCAATCCCAACGCGCCCGAAGGGAGCCAGGTGCTCTTCCTCCAGGGAGACTCCTCCGCGTCGACGTCGGTCAACATCCCCATCACGGGCCACTACCGCCTGCGCGTCAGGGCCGCGGCGCGCGCCAACAGCCCCACGATGCCTCCCGCGAAGAACCTCCTCGTCAGCGTGGCCGGCACCCAGGTCGGCGCGTTCCGCCTGACGGCGACGCAGTACGTCGAGCAGGTGTCCATGCCCATCTACCTCGCCGCGGGGGCCACCGTGGTGAGCCTGGCGGGCCTGGACACGGCGGGCGGCGACCACACGGCGCTGGTGGATGACCTGCGGATGGAGCTGGTCCACGACTGGAGGGACCCGCAGGTCTGGGGCGGCGCGGTGCCTGGACCGAACGACACCGCCACCGTGGGGGCCGGCAGCGCCGTGTGCCTCCGGGGCTCCGTCAGCACG
Source organism: Myxococcus sp. MH1 (assembly GCF_059738865.1). Taxonomy (NCBI): domain Bacteria; kingdom Pseudomonadati; phylum Myxococcota; class Myxococcia; order Myxococcales; family Myxococcaceae; genus Myxococcus; species Myxococcus sp. MH1. The sequence continues at coordinate 7,816,625 of NZ_AP026947.1, forward strand.
ACGTCCATCACCGTCGGAGGGGAGCTGCTCGGCGTCCAGAACCAGGGCTTCGACGTCACCACGCGCTACGTGATGGTGATGGGCAGCGGCGCGAAGCTCGAGGTGGGTCAGGAGCTGACGCCCTTCCCGAACGCGGGCGTGTTCACGCTCGTCGGCGCGCCGGCCGACCCCGACGTCATGGGCATGGGCAACAAGTTCCTCGGCGCCATGAGCTCCGGCGTCATCCGGCTCCACGGCGAGGAGCGCGTGAGCTGGTCCCAGCTCGGCGCGAACGCAGCCGCGGGGAGCACCTCCCTCCTCCTCAAGCAAGCGGTGGACTGGCGCGTGGGAGACACCCTGGTCGTGGTCTCCAGCCACCTGAACCCGAACGAGGCGGAGAAGCGGACCATCACCGGCCTGTCGGAGGGGAACACCCGGGTGGCGCTGTCGAGCCCGCTCACCTTCGCGCATACCGGCGTGGTGATGACCTATACCCAGGGCTCGCGCACGTGGACGGCGGATCTGCGCGCGCAGGTGGGCCTGCTCACCCACAACCTCAAGGTCCAGGGGGATGCCGCCTCCACGGCCACCCGACACGGGGGCCATGTCATGGTCATGACCGACGCGGCCGCGTACATCAGCGGCGTCGAGCTGTACAACATGGGCCAGAAGAAGCTGCTCGGCCGCTATCCGTTCCACTGGCACATGCTCGGAGCAGCGGGGGCGGGCCAGTACTTCAAGAACTCCAGCATCCACCAGTCCTACAACCGGGCCATCACCATCCACGGCACGGAGAGCACGCTGGTGGAGAACAACTTCTTCCATGACCACGTCGGGCACGGCGTGTTCCTGGAGGACGGCAGCGAGCGCTTCAACGTCATCAAGAAGAACGTGACGCTGCTCACCCGGCGCCCCGCGCCCGGCGACCAGCTGACGCCCTCCGACAACGAGTTCGTACAGCTCCAGAACCGCACGCCCGCCAGCTATTGGATCACCAACCCGCAGAACACGTTCGAGGACAACGTCGCCGCGGGGACGGAGGGCACGGGGTTCTGGTTCGCCTTCCCCAAGAAGCCCATGGGGCAGTCCGCGACCGATGGGCGCTTCAGCAGCCTGGAGCCCTGGCGGCTGCCGATGATTTCGTTCAAGGGCAACAGCGCGCACAGCACCGGCTCCGGGTTCGACATCTTCGACGGGCTGTCCCCCACCCACGCCATCCAGCCCAACCTCGGCTGGGATGACCCGGCGCTCCACCTCATCGAGGACAGCACCTGGTACGCGAATGACCTGGCCATCTACACCGGCATCGGCGCGGGCGGCCCGTCCGACAACCTGGTCTTCCGCAACAACATCTTCGTCGACAACCACACCGCGGCGATGATGGCCAGCTACAGCATCATCGACCAGAGCCTGTTCGTGGCGAACTCCGGTGAGTCGCTCTACACCGGAGCGCAGCATGCCTACCGGGTGTACGACGGCGCGGGCCAGGTCCGGGACTCGCACTTCGTCGGCTGGAACGCGGCCAACGCCAACCTCCTCATCAACACCGGCGCCGCCATCAAGCACCCCAACCACCTGTTCACCGGGAACACGGTGTCGCCGGCGGGGACGCCGCGCATCAGCCTGGGCAACTACGACCTGCCGCCCAAGGCGAACACCGACGCCAACGACAACGAGCACCCGCGCTTCTGGTCCATCGCGCTGCGCGACCTCACGGGCGGCATCAGCGGCAAGCCGAACACCACCATCGTCTCCAGCCATCCCTTCATGCGCGTGGGCGACGAGTTCCGTCCCGCGAACTGGGAGAACGCGTACCGCAGCGACCACCGCTTCGTGCTGTCGCGACTCACCTATGGCGTGTCCTTCGAGCAGACGCCCGACGTCGCCGTCACCCGGGAGAAGGTGGGGACGCCCACCGCGCACGTCTATTACATCCACGGCTATCGGGAGTGGCACCAGCTCCCGTTCCTGGTGAACGAGGGCTTCGAGTACACGTATGCCTATGCGTCCCTGCCCTCCGTGAGGACGGTGGCGATGAACATGGAGGACGCCAGCGTGGGCGACACCTACGTCGCCCGGTTCAAGGACTTCGGGAAGCTGGGGGGCCTGGGTGTCGCGTCGTCGCAAGCGGGCTTCGGCTCGCGCACCTCGCTGGCCAACCTGCGGGCCTCGGCCAACTCCGCGTACTTCGTGCAGCAGGGCGGGGACCTGTACATCAAGGCGGTGGCCACCGGGAGGGCGCAGAACTTCGTCATCCACTGGAGCACGGACTTCGCGGTGCCGCCGCTCGACACGGACGGGGACCAGATGTCGGACGCCGCCGAAATCGTCGCGGGTCGCCACCCGTTCGACGCGGGAGACCTGGGCGCCGAGTTCAACGCGGCGGGGGACGTCGAGGGCTGGAGCGCATCCGCGAACGTCTCCGGGCTCGCCGTCACGGGGGGCGTGCTGACCGGGACGGGCTCGGGCACCGGCGACGCGCAGGTGGTGAACACCGCCTATCACTTCCGCGCCAGCCGCGTGGCGAAGGTCCAGGTGCGGATGCGCGCGACGCAGAACACCACGCTGGAGCTCTTCTTCGCCACGGCCACCCTGCCCGGCTTCTCCGGCACGCGCGCGACGAGCACCGTCTACACCGGCAATGGCGCGTACCAGACGCTCACCTTCGAGGTGGCGGGACATGTCGCCTGGACGGGCACCATCACCGACCTGCGCCTGGACCCGGTGAGCAGCGTGGGAAACCCGTTCGACATCGACTGGATTCGCGCCGTGCCCGCGCCCGGCGTCACCCGGGACTGAGCCGGACCGGGTGACGCGCGGGTTTCTTCGCCTTGCGCGTCACGAAATCGGACGTGGGGGGTGCCCCGGGAAGGGCCTTGTCGCGCACGGTGGGGCGTCGCCGTGCGAGGGGAAGTCCCGGGATGCACCGCCGGCCACCCCGCGCTCGCGAGGACCGACAGCGCGGCCACCAGGAGGCCCTCCCCGGCTGTTTTCCGAGGGGTGTCTGGCCATGTCGCGCGTCACCTCGCGCGCGGTGGGAAGGGGGTCATCAATCCCGTCGTCGCCCTTGGAGGGAGCGTGCATGATGAACGCGCGCCCCGCCCGGCTCGTCGAGGAGGTGCTCCGCGTGTGGGCGGGGCACGCTCCAGGCTCGCGTGTGGTGGCGGGTCGAGGAGACAGCGGACATGACGACGGAGCGCGGGATGGACACGGAGGTGGTGGAGCGGCTCGTGCGCGAGGAGTCGTTCGCGAACGAGACCTTCGTGGGGCTCGACCTGCAGGGCGTGGTGCTGACCGACAAGGAGTTCTATCGCTGCACGTTCGAGAACTGTCAGCTCCAGGAGAGCCGGTGGAAGGGCTCGCGGCTGGAGAACTGCGCGGTGCGCGGCAGCAACCTCACGCGGGCGCAGCTGCCCTCCACCGCGCTCCGGGACGTGCGCTTCGAGGGCTCGAAGCTGATGGGCATCGACTGGAGCAACCTCGCGTCGAACCCTGAGTTGGGGTTCGTGGAGTGTGGCCTGTCGTATTGCTCGTTCGTCGGGCTGAGCCTGCGGAAGACGGACTTCCTGCGCTGCATCGCGCGGGAGTCGAACTTCTATGATTCGGACCTGACGGACTCGGACTTCACCGGCACCGACCTGAGCGGCAGCAACTTCCGGGGCTGCATGCTCGCGCGCGTGGACTTCCGGGAGACGGTGGGGACGTTCCTGGACCCACAGCACAACAAGCTCAAGGACGTGAGGGTGCCGGTGGAGACGGCGGTCGCGCTCGCGCGGAACCTGGGCATGTTGGTGGCGGGCTTCCACGACGAGGCACCCAAGCGCGCGCCGAGGAAGGCCCGGTAGGGACTCAGGGGCGGCCCGCGCGCTCCAGGAGGGGCTCGAGCACCGCGGCCAGGTCTCCCATCACGTTGATGCTCCCCGTGAGGTAGCGACGTGTCTGGGGGAGGTAGAGCATGAAGCTCTGGTAGCCCGCGGTGGTGCCCAGGTGGCCGAGGGCGACGACGCCCTGGGACTCGAGCCGCATCACGCCGAGCCCGTAGCCCACCAGACGTGACTCGGGCTCGGGCGCGGACTGGAACGCGAGCATGGACTCCAGCGTCTGCTCGCGCTCGAAGAGGGCGCCCGCGCGCAGCTTCTTCCAGAAGGTGAGCAGGTCGGCGACGGTGGTCTCCAGCGCGTGGCCACCCGAGGCCCCGGCCATGGAGGGGTCGACGACGGTGAGGTCGGCCATCTCCTCATCCATGGGGACGTAGCCGCGTGCGCAGGGCGCGGGGCAGGACAGGTCTCCGGGCTCGGGCGCACGGGTGTGGGAAAGGCCCGCGCGCTCGATGACCCGCTCGCGGACGACCTCGCGCCAGCCGCGGCCCTCCACGGCGGAGAGGATTTCGCCGAGGAGCACGTAGTTCGTGTTGGAGTAGCCATATTGGGAGCCGGGAGGGAACGCCGGGGACTGCGCGCCGGAGATGCCGAGAATCTCCTCGAGCGACCAGACGTGCTCCGGGTCCATGACGATGGCCAGGTTCGTCTCATCGGTGACCCACTCGGGGATGCCCGAGCGGTGCGCGAGCAGCATGGCCACGGTGATGGAGGAGGCGTTCGCGATGCGCGCCGTCACGCTCGCGGGCAGGTGCTGCGTCAGCGTGTCCTCCAGGGTGAGCTTGCCCTGCTCGACGGACTGGAGCACCGTGGTGGCGACGAAGGTCTTCATGATGCTGCCCGCGCGAAAGCGGTGCTGCGCGGACATGGGCTGCTGGCTCGGGAGGTCACCGACACCGGCGGCGCCCGACCAGGTCGACCCCTCGTCGGAGGCGACGGCCAACGCAATGCCAGGAGTCAGCCCATGGGTGACGGAGTCCTCCATCAGGGCCTGGAGGTCCGCGTGCAGCGTCGAGGGCTCCTCGTCGTCATTGCACGCCGTGACGGTACCGGTCAGTGCGAGGAGCAGGAGGAGGGAGGAGAGTCTCTGTCTCGAACAGCCCCCGTGGTGCGCGAGTGAGGCACCACGGGGAAGGTCCGTACTCCGGGAGTGGATGCTCATGCACAAGGAACACCGCTCCACACCGGCGGTGTCACCTCAGGGATGGAGCAACACGAGGCTCGGTGGCACCGGATTGGCCCCCACGAGACAGAGCATGGTCCAGAGCTTTCCATCCGCCGCGATGGCGAGCGCGGCCCCTGCCGAGTAGATGCGGGTCCCATCTCCAGTCTTCACCTGGAACTCCGGGTCCAGGGCGCCCGAAGGCGTCAGACGCACGAGCAGCCCGCCGAAACCGCTCTCCTCCGTACCGAATCCAGCGGTGACATAGACACGGCCCGCTGCATCCCGGGTGAATGCTCGAATACGGAATGGACTGGCCGTGGTCCCCGTGACCTCCTTGATGTTCACGGCCCCGTTGGTTCCGAACGTCACGTCTGGCGTGCCGTCGGCGCGATACGCGAAGAGACTCTCAAGGTTCCGGGCGATGAACGTGTCGTCGGCGCCGACATGAAGGGCCAGCCCCACACCGGGAATCTCACCGCCCTGCCCGAAGCTCGTATCGAGGGCACCCGAGGGAAGCAGGCGGATGAGTTTGTCGGGGGTGCCCGCCCCGATCGGCCCCAATGAAACCAGGATGCGACCATCGGACTGGGCCGAGATCGAGTTCACGCTGTCAAAGTCCCCCAGGATGCCGTCGGTCCCAAAGCTGCTGTCTCGAGCGCCACTCGCGGTCAACTGGACGAGTTCGGCCCCCCCGCCACTCGTGCTCAACAGGATGGAGCCAGAGGGGAGCGCGATGATGTTGTCGACATTTCCATAGCGCATGTCCGTGAATGACACGCATCCGCCGTCACCAAACGTGGGGTCGCGCGTCCCCTCGCTCGCAAGGAGCCGGCACACCTTCAGCAAGAAGGCCCCCTCGACACTGCCGACGGCGGTCAAGACGCGATCCTGGGCATCCCGACCAATGGCTCCCTGTGTCGACACCGCGCCGTCGAGCAGGACCGTCTGCGAAAGCCCCGCCTCACCCACGGTGTAGCGGACGAGGTCGACCCAACCTCGGACGTTCCTTGAGTTGACGTACGGCTGACCTCTCCCGACGACGCCACCAGAGGCCAGGGGAACGAACTGCACCGGCTGGTCATCGATCCTCTGGGGCCACCCCTCCACGAAGTCGCCCGGTCGGGGTCCGGTGGGCTCCGGCTCCGAGGACGAACACGCAAAATTCAGGATAAACAGGGCTACCGCCCAGGAACGAAGAGACTTGAACAAGGAAATCCCCCTGCACTGACACCTTCACCGGCCCTGGAGTGGAGCCTGCCTGGAAGGCGGGTGTGACGCAATGCAAATCATTGCATCCCCAGAACACAGCCTCGGTGTAAGACGCGGCCATGCGCCCCAACCCAAGAGAACCTTCCCGAAGTCGCAGATTGCTGCTGGCGGGAGGGCTCGCCGCACTGGGCGTGGTCCTGCCCCAGCTCTCCGCCGCGGACCCCGCGTGCGTCCCCGCCGATCCCCGCCCCATCTGCAATACCACCGACCCCGAGGACCCCTCCGAAATCCCTCCTGAAGGACCCTTCTGGATTCACGAAGGCAAACGCTTCTTCGTGATCGGGGTCTTCGACTATCCCACCACGGCCAGCACGCCAGATGGCGGCCCTGCTAGAGACAGACCCAACATCAACAAGTCAGACCTCGCGCAGGGGGAATTGGGGCGCGTGGGCTTCAACACCATCATCCACGAACTCCCCGACCTGACCGCCGCCGACCTGGACAAGTTCGAACAGCATGGCGTGCACGTCCTCGGCAAGGCCTGGAATTGGAAGCGTCTCGAGGAGGCAGGCAGCGAGCGGCACTGGGTGCGGGAGAAGGATGCCCAACACCATGTCGGCAGCGACCTGGACCTCAAGATCCAGGAGCTGAAGAACAAGCCAGCGCTCCTCGGCTACGACTCCATGGACGAGATGGGCTGGAACATGGAGGGCGGCGGACAGCTCGTGCGAACCGACGGCGTCATCGACGCGGGCGCGACCGCCGCGCTGAGAGCGCGCCTCCCCACCTTCGACGCCGCGGTGAGCTTCCGCCAGTTCGTCAACAGCCGGGATCCTGCCCATCCCGTCTATTACACGGAGGTCGCCGCAACCAACGCGTCCGTGGGAGTCCCGCCGTGGGCGGACGTGCCAGGCTTCCCACCCGCGCAGTATCGCAAATGGATGGCCGCCGCGAACGCCTGGGGACAGGACCGGTATCCCGTCCCCCTCCTGCCTGACGGTACCTCCCCGCCATTTCCCCTGGCGCCCCTGAATGCACCCGCGGAGACCGCCGAGGCCATGCGCGCGCTCTACGACGATGACTTCGTGGCCCCCTATACGCCCAAGGGGCCCATCCTGATGGTGCTCCAAGGGCAAGGGATTGCGGAGTGCTGTGATTGGGACGAAGTGAACGACAAGTTAGGCCGGCGCCCCAACTACACGGAGACCCGCTACATGGCCTATTCCTCCATCATCCAGCGCGCGCGCGGCATCTTCTGGTGGGGAACGGATGTCATCCCGCGGGACTCACAGCTCTGGTGGGACATCAAGAAGGTCGCGGCCCAGCTTCGCTTCCTGGAGCCCGCCCTGGTTTCCGACATCCGAGGGGCCGTGACGCTCCCCACCGGGCTCGTGGGCATCCAGCGCAAGGTCGGGCACCGCCGCACCGTCATCGTCGCCAACAGCACGCCGACCCCGGTCACCGGCAATATCGTGCCAGTGGGCTGGAACGCCGGGACGCCAGCCCGCGTCCTCTTCGAGCAGCGCGGCCCCATCCCCTACAGCACCCCCCTGAATGGCTGGACGGACACCTTCGGCCCCTGGGAGGTCCACGTCTACACGGACCTTCCCCAGCAGCGGCGCAAGGACGACTTCGACGGAGATGGGACGTCCGACTTCACGTGGTACTGGCCATCGCCCATCCTGCCCCAGGCGGGCATGCTCACCGTCCAGGCCAGCTCGCTGCCACGGCTCATGCGCTTCGCGGGCGGAATGCCTGGAGATGTCTCGCTCACGGGTGACTACGACGGAGATGGCATCGCGGACTACGTCGTCTACACCCCGGCCCCGGACGCCGGGACGCCCGGGTACTTCACGGTGTGGCGGAGCCGGGGGCAGCACTGGAGCTGGTTCGACCTGGGCAAGCCCGGCGCCATTCCGCTCGCCGCGGACTACGACGGAGATGGCATCACGGACATCGCGGTCTACGAGCGCTTCGCGACCCCGCAGTTCCAATCCGAAACGTCCCAGTGGATGTATGGCCAGTTCGTCTGGCACTCGAGCCTGACCGGCGGCCCCCCTCGGACGTTCCTCATGGGCGAGCCCGACGACACGCCGGTCGTCGGTGACTTCGATCACGACGGCAAGGACGACTACGCCCTGCACAAGGCCAAGGACGGCTCGGGCTGGGGCGGCTGGTTCACCGTGAGGAAGAGTCAATCCGCGATATGGGATTGGGACACGATGGGACAGGTGGGGGACCTCCCCGTCGTGGGCGACTACGACGGCGACGGGTTCAGCGACCTGGCGGTCTACACCCCACGCTGGCCGGCGAATGACGGAGGGGGCTACTTCACCGTCATCCACAGCTCCACGGGGACATCCCATGTGAAGTTCCTCGGAGGGGTCGGTGACGTCCCCGTCACGGGCGACTACGACGGCGATGGGAAGACGGACTTCGCGGTCTACCGGCCTCGCACGAGCACTCCCGCGGCGGGGGGTGACTACACCGTCACGTCCTCGAGAACCGGGCTCACGAGCGTGGTGAGCCGACCCGGCGTGCGTCCGGGCGAGCTGCCCATGGGCCGAGCCGGGCAGCAGTAATCCTCCTGCCTGGCGTGGTGGACTCGAACGTCCACCCCGCCGTGCGGCGGCGTGTGTCATCCGCCTTCGTGTAGCGGGCCTCGCCACAGCGGCCGAGGGTCGTGTGTCCCCGGAGGTGACAGCACGGGGCGCCCCTCGTTCCGCAATCCGAGTCCACGTCCCATGGCACATGGAGTGCTTCGTGTCGCGAGCCCCGCGCAACCCCGCGCGGGACTTCCCCTCGAGGCTCTTCATGCAAAGGTCCGCCCCTCCCCTGCTCAGGCTGTGCACGCTCGTGCTCGCGCTCGTGCTGCCCACGGTCTCCCACGCCGCGGTGGTGACGTTCTGCGCGGGAACGCTGGCGAACTCCGGCCAGAACTTCGTGAACTACAGCGGCACCTCGTCCGGGCTCGCGACGGGGATGTACCGGATGACCCTGTCACAGTCCGGCGCCTTCACCGTGCAGAACCTCCAGGCCGCCTGGAATGGCATCGCCGTGGGCGCCTTCCAGCCCATCTCCGGCTCGGCGACCGTGTCCCTGAGCGGCATCATCCCCTCCGGACTCGCGCCGGGCCAGAGCGTCACGGTGACGCTCTCCATCCAGAACATCATGGGCCAGCTCATCGACCAGAGCACCACCACGGTCGCCGTCAACGGCCAGAGCCCCGGCTGGAACAAGGTCTGGACGGCGACGAGCCAGGGCGGCGTCGCCGCCTATGCGAAGCACTATGTCGGTGACTTCGATGGCGACGGCACCGAGGACCTGCTCGGCGTGGACACCAATGGCTGGATGACGATGTTCCACTACCGCAACGGCGACTGGCAGTGGGGCTGGAGCAACAACGGCTCCCCCAGCGCGGGCGGCGGCATCTACGACTATCGCAACAACCTGGTCATCGGTGACTTCGACGGGGACGGCAAGGACGAGGCCCTGGGGGTCGCCTCCTGGGTCACGCTGTTCCACTTCGACAACGGCACCTGGAACTGGGGCTGGAGCAGCTACGGCAGCACGTCCGACCAGCTCTTCGCCCACTCCAACGGGGGCGGTTACCTCGTCTCCGGCAACTTCGACCTGGCGGCTCCCGCCCAGAAGGATGAGCTTGTCGGCGTGAGCGCGAGCGGGTGGATCACCCTCTTCCGCCTCAACGCGGCGGGCACGGGCTGGGATTGGCTCTGGAGCACCCAGGGCAACACGGCGCATGGCATGTACGGCTACCGCCACCACCTGCGCAACGGCGGCGACACCAACGGTGACGGCAAGGAGGAGCTGCTGGGGCTCGCCAGCTGGGCGACGACCTTCCACTACGTCAACGGCGAATTCGCGTGGGGCTGGAGCACGTACGGCGCCAACCACATCGGTGGCGTGGGCTATCCGCAGGGCCCCCAGGACGCGCTCCTGACGGGCAACCTCGACTCCGTGGATGGACGGGACGAGTGGTTCTTCATCCAGGGGGGACCGACGGCCTCCTGGGCCATCACCGAGGACTGGGCCGGCAGCGGCTTCTCCTGGAACTGGTCCAACCACAACTTCACCCCGGCCGCGCCCTTCATCGGTGACTGGCCGCTCGCGAACAATGGCGGCAGCAACGCCAGCTACCTGCTGGTCCGCGCCGTCGCCGGGCAGCCCAAGCACCTGGTCGCGCGCCGCACGTTCTGCGCCCACCGCGACATGCGCATGTACGTGATTTCCAACCCCTGGGCCAACTACTGAACCAGACGCGGGACACCTGGAGCCGGGGCCCATGCGGGCCCCGGCTTCGGCTTGTTGCCCCTCCGGCGAAAGGCTCATCTCGACAGTCCCAGGCAGGGGCCCGCCTGGACAACGACAAGGGAAAGGAAGAATAGTCACCCGCAAAGGCAGTCGAACCTGCGCGAGGCCCCATGAGCGCCAGTGGACGCGTCTCGGTCGGACACCCTGTGGACGTCGCGTCAGGGGTTCTCTTCAACACCTGGCTCGACTTCGCCATCCCAGGCACGCTTCCGCTCGTCTTCGAGCGGTTCTATAGCACCGCGCTCATCACCCAGACCGCCGAGGCGCCGCTGGGCCCCGGGTGGCGCCATGGCTTCCAACACGAGCTCCGTCAGACATTGGAGGGGTTCGCCTATCTCGACCCGCAGGGGGTCGAACACCCGCTCGAGGACTCGAAAGGCAGCTTCGACACCTGTGGCAAGCTGCTCAGCCCTGCGCATCAGATGGAGCTGCGGGGCACCCGAGACGACCTGGAGCTCCAGCACTACGGCGGCCCGCATCCCCAGTGGGTCTTGCACTTCAGGCGCCGCCCCAAGTCCACGCGCTACCGATTGGAGTCCCTGGGGCTCAGTCCCCAGGCCCGATTGCGCTTCGAGTACAGCTCCACGGGCCCGCTCAAGCGGGTCATCCATGCACGCTCGGGTCGCGCGCTCCGCCTCGAATCCACCCCGCAGGGCCGCCTCGTGGCGGTCTGGCTCGAGGGGCCGCCCAAGGAGCTCGTCGCGCGCTACACCTACGACGCCCGCGGCAATCTCATCCAGGTGACCGACCGCATCGGCGTGGTGGCGGACTACGGCTATGACGCCCACCACCGGATGCTCTCGGAGGCCAAGGCCACGGGCGCCGTCTATACCTTCCGCCACGACGCCCAGGGGCGCTGCATCCAGGCCTCCGGCACGGACCGCTTCGAGGAGCGGCTGCTGCGTTACGACCCGGCCCGCAGAGTCACCGACGTCTCGGACAGCCACGGCGAGCGGACCCGCTACGAGTACAACGAGGCCGGCCAGGTGACGAGCCTGCTCACGCCGCTGGGCACCCGCGCCGCCTATACCTTCGATGACCTCGGGCGACTGGTGGCCATCACGGACGTCAATGGGAACCGCAGCACCCTGCGTTATGACGAAGCGGGGCATCCCTGCGCCGCCTCCTATCCGGACGGGCGCGAGCTGTGTATCGAATACGATGACCGGCACCGCCCGGTGAAGTTCACGGACCACTCAGGCAAGTCCTGGCGCTATGCCCATGATGCGTGGGGTGCCTGGTGCACTCCATCAACCCGCTGGGCCATGAATGGCACTACGAATACAACGCCTCGTGCGAGCTGGTGCGCATCATCAACCCGCTCGGCGCGATGACCCAGCACCTCTGGGATTCCCACGGCAATCTCCAGCAGACCCTCGACCCGGATGGTCACGCCTGGTCCGCGGAGCATGACGGGTATGGGCGCCTCACGCGCCTGAGGGACCCTTCGGGTGGCACCTCGCGGACCACCTATGACCGAGCCGGGAATGTCGAGTCCTTCGAGGACCCGAACGGCCAGGTCGTCCACTTCGAGTACGACGCGGGAGGACGGCAGACGCTCAGCCGAGACGCCACCGGCAGGACCGCCCGACGACGCTACAACGCCTGCGGCCAGGTCATCGAAGCGGTCCAGGCGGACGGGACCCGGCTGCACTTCGAATGGGACACGGAGCCGGGTCGGCTTCTCTCCATCACCGACCCCCGTGGAAACCAGCTCCAGTGGTTCTACGACGTGCTGGGCCGCCCCATCGAGCGCCGCCACTGGGACGGCACCGCCATGAAGTATGAGTTCGATGCCGCGGGCAACCTCGTCGCGGTGGAGGACACCACGGGCAGCCGCGTCGAGTATGGCTATGACAGCTGGCACAACCTCGTGAAGCGCCGGATGCCGGACGGGGCGGAGACCGTCTACACGTACGACGCCAACTGCCTGCCCATCTGCATCCGGACCGACGAAGCCGAGCTTCGCTTCGAGCGGGACCTCCATGGCCGGGTGACCGCTGAGATTCAGGCGGGGCAAACGGTCCGCAGCACCTTCGACGCCACGGGTCGACGCATCCGGCTGGAGTCCGACCTGGGGGCCCAGGCGAGGTTCGACTGGAGCCCTGGCGGACGCTGCACCTCCGTCCAACAGGCCCACAACACCCTGCGGTTCCATCACGACGCGCGAGGGCGGGAGGTCCGACGGGAGCTGCCCGGAGGAGGCGCCTATGAGCAGCGCCACGACGCCGGGGGGCGTGTCCTGGAGCAATGGTACGTCGCCCCGAACAGCGGAGCCCGTCGCCCCGGGAGGACCACCGCGAGCCCCAGCGCCCCTGCCAGCGTGCACCGCAAGTACCACTACGACCCCAGCGGCCACCTGGACTTCGTCGAGGACTCGATGCGGGCTCCGCCCGCTTCGTGCACGACCTGCTGGGCCGCCTGCAGGCCGCCATCCCCACGCAGGGCCTCGCGGAGCTCTTCGAGTACGACGCGGGCGGCAATCGACGCCACACCGCGCGACTCCCCTCGGCGCGGCTGAAGGACCCCGAGTCGATGCTGGTGCGGGGCTCCCTGGGGCCGGACACCCTGGACCTGGCGGAGCTGCACGCCCAGGGCGCCCAGGTGGAGGAGCGGCTCACCGCCCAGGGCAACCGCACGCTCCACTTGAGCAGGCCCGGAGAACACCTCCGCTACGAATACGACGCGCAGGGCCGGCTCGCGCGCAAGCACGTCGACCAGGACTCAGCGGAAGGCACCGCGACCTGGACCTATGAGTGGAACGCGCTGGGGCAGTTGCGCGGCGTCGTCCGACCCGATGGTGAACGCTGGAGCTACGACTACGACGCCATGGGACGGCGGGTCGCGAAGCATGGACCCCGAGGAACCCATCGCTATGTCTGGGATGACGCCCGGCTGCTCCACGAAGTCACCCCGAGCCAGCAGCGGGTGACCTTCCTCACCCATCCCGAGCAGGCGACCCCGTTGTTGAGGGCGGATGACACCGCCACGTTCTACGCCCTGCACGATGCCTTGGGCAGCACGAGCGAGTGGGTGACCGAGGACGGCAGCCTCGCCTGGAGCGCCCGCCGCGGAAGCTGGGGCGAGCCCCTGGAGGAGACCTTCGATGGAGCCCCCGGCTTCCCGGGGCAGAGCTACGACGCCGAATCCGGTCTCTATTACAACTTCGCGCGCTATTACGACCCCGTCCTCGGCCGATACATCAGCCCGGACCCCATCGGGGTGCTGGGAGGATTCAACGACTACGCCTACGTCCCCAGTCCCGTCGAGTGGATGGATGTCCTTGGTCTCTACACGACCGGTGGTCCCTTCCAATGGAGTCCCGCCGCGACCTCCGGCTCCGGCGCTCCGGACCTGCTCGGCCAGGGGCAGCGCTATGTCATCAATCCGGCGACCGGAAACAGGCATTCCGAAAGCCAGCGCCGAAGCCTTCTCACGATGGCTGGATGAGGTCTGTCCGCTCCACCAAAGCACCCGCGCGCCCTGCGTCCTGGAAGCAGACGCGCCCGCGCGCGTGAAGGCCCTCTGGGAGGCCACGGGTTGGAGCACCGCCACCGGAGGCGGCGGCACCGTGCCCGTGTCCATACGGCCGGAGCGGGAAGCAGGCCTCGCCGTGGCCCGGCCCGTGTTCGAGCGCTGGTTCGACAACGCCCGGACCCGCGCCAGTTGGGGATTGAAGGCCGACGAGGGGCCGCCCTGGAGCAGGCTGCCCCGCAAGCTTCGCATCGTCTATGCCTTCACCTCGGCCCTCGCCTATGCGGACGAAACCTCCGACGCCGAAGACCCTCCTGTCTTCGAAGTGCGACCGGAGTCACCCACGCCGGTGATGTCGTGCCCCAGCTATGTGGATGCCGTGGTCCATGCCACCATCCTGAGGGTGATGTCGCTGCGCAGGGCCCTGGTGCTGCCCGGTCCCCCGTTGAAAGGACCCGCCCCCTTCGCACCGCTCTTCACCGGCCTCTGGGAGCTGGGCGATGGCGTCTGGGGATTGGGCCACGACCCACGCCACCTCCACGGCAAGCCGCCGCCTCCCCAGGCCTTGACGAACTTCGTCTTCCGCTCGTTCGCCCACTACGTCGACTTCGCCCTCTCGGTGCCCACGGAGCAGCTCCCCACCCTGGGCCCTCCCGGCTCCGGCTTCACCTTCATGACAGACGGAGGCAAGGAGCTGGAGCCCGAGCACCCCACCCTGCCAGGACTGCGAGCCTTCACCTCCCAGTCGTCCCCGAAGGAAGCGCCGCGCCATCATGCCTTCGGCATCATCGACGGGATGCATGTCTGGATATCCCGGCATCCCCCCTCCCCCACGCTCAGCGTGCTCGTGGAGGCGCAACACGGCCCCCAGATGCTGGAATGGCTCAAGGCCCACAAGGCTCGTGTCCGGCAGAAGGTTGCTCCGAACAAGGACCCCTGGGCGGGCCCCCCACCTGAAGCACCCGCGCCCTCCACACGGGCCCCTCGGAGCAAGCGCCCCGCGAAGGCCCCTGCCGTCTCTGAGGAGGCCCTGACCATCCGTCAGGAGGCGACCGGGTTGCACCAACTGCTCGCCACCCGGTTGAAGGACTTCGCGTCGTCTCGCAGGGACGTGGAGCTGGGCGACAAGGAGCCCGCCACGCTCCGCGCCTTCTGGGAACCGGTGGGCTGGTCTCCGCTCTTCGCCGGGTTCCTCGGTGAGCCGGAGCTCGCCAAGGGCCGCAAGGAAGTGAAGCGGCTGCTGACCGAGTACCGCTCCTGGAGCGACACGTTCCGGCTCGACCTCGAGGACCTCCCCAGACAGTTCCGGCTCGCCTACGAAGACCCTCAGGGCGTCGGCTTCGCCATCACCGACGAGTCGACCCATCCCGAGCGGCCCTCCATGCTCGGAATCTCGGCGGACCGGGGCACGCTGGAGCCCAGCACCCCTGACTACCTGAGCTGGGCGGGCACGCAGCTGCTCTCCCTGGCCTTCTCCGACTGGCTTCACACGACCTGGCGGAGCAAGCCTTCACCGGACCAGTTGCCAGGGGCCACCCAGCCTTTTCCCAGACTGTCTCCCGGCACCCTCCAGCTCACCGAGGACGTGTGGGCCCTCCCCTCCGAGGCCTGGTCCCAGCGTCCCGGGGAGCGACTGGTGTTCCGGACCTTCGACGCGCTCATCCATTGGATGACCCACGCCCAGGGGCTTCAATCCCTCTCATTCGAGCCACTCCCTGGCGACAGCATCCCGCTCCGCACGAGCCCGGGTGCCAGGGAGCTTCCCGCGACGGTGAAGCACCTGCCCGGCCTGGAACCGGGACGGTCCTACCGCGCGGGCGCATGGGAAGACATGAACATCCTCCTCGAATCGAAGGGGGCCACCGTCCGACTGGCGACCTCGCCTCGTGACCATGAGCGCCTGTCCACCCTCGTGAAGGAGCGCGGCTGGCGTTGACGGCGGGGCGGCGCGATAGAGTCACGGCATGACGTACCTGGACCACGCGGCCTCCACGCCCGTGCATGAAGCCGCACTGGAAGCCATGCTGAGCGCGATGCGCGAGGGCGCAAGCAACCCCTCCTCCGTGCACGCGGCGGGACGCAAGGCCCGCGCCGCGCTGGACCAGGCCCGCATCGAGGTGTCCAGCTACCTGGGCTGCCTCCACGCCGAGCTGCGGTGGGAAGCCAGCGGCTCGGCCGCGCTGGGACGCGCCTTGCGCTCGGCCCTGTCCCTCTGCTCGGGCCCCCTCGTCTCCAGTCGCCTGGAGCACCCCGCCGTACGAAACGTCGTCGAGCAAGCCGAGTCCTCCGGCCGTGAGGTGCGCTGGCTGTCCCAGCCGGGCGGAAGCCTGACGCCCACCGTCGCCGCTCCGCTGCTCGAGGGCGCCGCCGTGGTGGCCCTGTCCGCGATGAACCAGGAGCTGGGCACCGCCCCCGACCTCGCGCCGCTGCTGGCGCTGGCTCCCAGCGCCTGGTGGGTGGTGGACGCGGTGCAGGCGGCGGCCTGGAGAGACCTCCGCCCCCTGCTCGCGCCTCGCGTCTTCCTCGCCTGCGCCTCCCAGAAGCTCGGAGGACCTCCGGGTGTCGCGGCGCTGCGCGTGCCTCGCGAGCTGGCCTTCGCTCCCGCGGGCAGACGCGAGCCGCGCTTCCCCGAAGCCCCCGGGACACCGCCCTGGATTGCCGCCATCGGCATGGGCGCGGCCTGCCGCGTCCGCGCCCCTGCCCTGCGCGAAGGACTGCCGCGAGCGAGGGCCCAGGCGGAGCGGCTGCTCGCGGGGCTCCAGCGAAGCTGCCCGGACCTCGTCCACAACACGGGGCCCGACTGGGTGGGCCCCATCCTGGATGTCTCGGTGCCTGGCGTGGAGGCACGCAGGATGGAGACCGCGCTCGACCTGCGCGGCCTGTGCGTGGCGAGGACCTCCGCGTGTCAGCAGGCGCGCGTGGTGGCCTCTCCCGTGGTGGCCGCCGCGTTCCCCGGGGCGCCATGGCGCGCGGACTCCGCCCTGCGCTTCAGCCTGGGACTCCAGACCTCCGAGGAGGACCTCGACGCCGCGCTGGAGGCCTGGAGCTCGGCCCTGTCGGAGCTCCGCCCCGCGACGTCCACCGGGAGCACATGAAGTCCCGCACGCGCCGGTGAGGGGAATTCCGGGCGAGCTCCGTTCAGGGACAAGGGACGAGCCCATTCCGGGCACCTTCCCCGAGAAGGAGCTTCCGTCCATGTCGCCGATTCCATCCCGGCGTCTCGCGCTCGTGTGTCTCTCGTTGGTGGCCGCCACGGCCTGCATGACCGGCCCGCACAACGGCACCACCACCGGGGACCCGGTGATTGGCGAGACCTTCCGGTTCGAGGGCTACTACCCCGAACCCAACATCCCCATCTCGCTCCAGGTCATGAACAATCCAGGCCTGGACCCGACCCTGGACTCCAACTGGACCCAGTTCGCCACGGCGACGACGGTCACCACCCCCACCTCGTTCAACAGCACCGACCCGCTCTTCCACTGGAGCGTCACCGCCGCGCCGGTGCCGCACATCGGCTTCTCGCTGCGCTGGTCCACCGGCGGCCTGGTGAAGGTGCGCGCGGTGGCCAAGGACCCCGACGGCGACACCACGCTCTACACCTTCGACGACATCACCTACCCGGACTGCTTCGCCGCCAACGTCAACGAGCCCTGGAACGTGCTCGGCACCGAGTGCCAGGGCGTGGGCCTCAACCGCTCCGCGCTGGTCTCCACCCGCAACAGCCCCGTCGACGCGGCCCCGGGCGCGCGCACGGTGTTCCTGGGCAAGAAGCAGAGCAACCTCCCGAGCGCGGCCGCGGAGGAGGCGGAGACGCTGCAGTACTACGCGCAGATCCAGGCGCCCGCGACGCTCGCCGCCTTCCGCACGAAGTTCGGCTTCCCCAACAGCGAGGTCACCGCGACCTACTACAACGACGGTGACCTGGGGATTGGCCGGGAGATGCACTGCCGCTCCTTCCCCGTGCCGTCGCAGCCCAATGGCGTCGCCTGCTACGTGAGCAACTACGCCGAGCAGCTCAACGGCGTGCCCGTCTTCGGCGGCAGCTCCGCCATCGCGCTCGCGGACGCGGTGAGCCGGACGAACGAGTTCGCCACCGTGGCCATGGTCTTCACCCCGCCCGCGAACACCGCCAACAGCGTCCAGTTCATGGTGTACGACGCCCAGGGCGCGCTGGCCCCCAAGGCGCAGCTCGACAACGCGGCCGACAACACCTTCGTGCCCGGCAACTGCCTGACGTGCCATGGCATCCGGGCGACGTACAACCCGGTCAACAACTCCGTGTCCGGCCAGGCGAAGTTCCTGCCCTTCGACGTCTTCAGCTTCCGGTACTCCAACGCCCCGGGCTTCACCTACGCCGAGCAGGCCAACGCGCTGCGCTCCCTCAACGACCTCATCACCAGGACCTCGCCCACGGCGGCCATCACCGACTTCATCACCGGCATGTACGCACCCAAGGCGGTGAGCGACGTGACGGCGATGGCCAATGACACCTACGTGCCCCCTCAGTGGAAGCAGACGAAGCAGAAGGGACTGGCGCTCTACAACGGCGTCGTGAAGCCCTACTGCCGCACCTGCCACATGTCCGCGGGGGACGGCAGCGCGTTCCTCGACCAGGCCGTCTTCGAGGCGTACGCACCCATCATCAAGACGGAGGTCTGCGGCTCGGGCACCACGCGCACCATGCCCCAGGCAGAGCACGTGATGCGCAAGTTCTGGAAGAGCGGCGCGCGCGCCTACCTCGACCTGGGCCTGGACCTGCAATCCCACTGCAGGCCGTAGCGCCCACACGCCCCGCTCCGGAAGGCACCGTCCCTCCGGAGCGGAGGTGTCACAGGGACTACGGCCCCGTCAGCCGGCTGAAGGTGAACGACGGGCGGTTCCACGTCCCACCCGGGAAGCTCAGCGATAGGGACGAGGACACGGCGCCGGGCGCTCCCACCGAGCCGGAGACGGAGAGCGTGCCCACGGGGATGGACGACGTGGACGGCGTGCCGCCGCAGCCCGGGCAGAGGTTCGTGCCGGTGACATACGTCAGCGGGAACGACAGCGTCGTAGAGGGGCTGGTCGCCACGCCCTGCACCCACACGGGCGTGCTGCCCTGATAGACGGTGACGTTGGCGAAGTGGGTGTTGCCCATGCTGTGGACCGTGGCGCCCCAGCCGGACTCGGTCGCCTGGTACCAGGCCCCCGTCAGGTTCATCACCGGCGTGCCGCTGGCGAACGCGAAGAACTGCACCGGCTCACTGCCCGACAGCGCCCCCAGGCTCCAGTGGAAGGTCCACGCTCCGGCGCTGTGCGTGAAGCGCATGCCGCCCACCGTCGTCAGCGTCGCGCTCGAGCCATTCCACGACGCGCGCAGCAAAGCTCCCCGCCACTCGCCGGGCTCGGCCTGCAGGTGGCTCACGTACCAGATGGGGGTGCCCGAGGCGGTGTACGTGTACCAGGTGACGTAGAGCGCGTCGGGCGCGGTGTGCTGGATGTCCAGCCCGTTGCCCGGGCGCGAGGCGTTGTACCAGGTGCCCTGCTGGGGGCGCGGCGGCAGGTTCGTGTAGACGGCCGCGGCCGCGTTGATGAGGCCGGAGCCGCAGTGGGAGCCACAGCCCGGAACCAGCGTCGCCGTGCTCCTGAGGCGCGCGGCGACCTGCGCGGGGGTCATGGACGGCTTCTGCGACAGGATGAGCGCCGCGAGGCCCGCCACGTGCGGCGCCGCCATGGACGTCCCGCTCAGGTAGCGGTGGCAGTAATCCCCTGTCAGCAGCGCGCCGTGCGGCTTGCCGATGGCCCAGGGCGCGACAATCTGGTCCGTGCCCGAGTACGGGTCCCACGTGTTGGGGTCATTGGCGGGACAGCCGATGCCCTCGCCGAAGAAGCCGGAGCTGGCGGTGCCGCCCGGCGCCATCAGGTCCACCCGGGAGCCCCCGTTGCTCCACGCCGCCCGCGTGTTCGTCTTCGTGGTGGCGCCCACGGCGAGCACGCCGTTGCAGGAGGCCGGCGTGACGTTCGCGGCCTGGAAGCCCTGCACGCCGTCATTGCCCGCGGCGGCCACCACCACCACGTTCCTGGAGACGGCGTAGCTCACCGCGCTCTGGATGTCGGGATAGTTCGAGCAGGGATAGATGGCGGAGGGATTGCCGGCGTCATACGCCGTGCCGAAGCTCATGTTGATGACGCGCGCGCCGTGGTCCGCCGCGTACCGGATGGCCTCGTCCACGGTGGCCAGGGTGACGCCGTTGCCCGTGTTGGAGACCTTGACGGGCATGAGCTGACAGCCCCAGCAGATGCCCGCCCCGCCCACGCCGTTGTTCGCGCGCGCCGCGAGGATGCCCGCCACGTGGACGCCGTGGTGGTAGGTGTTCGTGTCGTAGGGGTCCGCGTCCCCCTCGCCGAAGTCGTAGCCCGGGGTCCACGCGCCCTGCAGGTCGGGGTGGTCCAGCCGGCCCGTGTCCAGCACGGCGATCTTCACGTTGCCCGTGACGGTGTTCCACGCCGAGGGCAGGCCGATGGCCGGGGCGTTCCACTGCAGCGGGTAGAGCGGGTCCGACGGCGTGGCGAAGAACTCCAGGTACAGGTTCTCGTGCGCGTACTCCACGCCCGGGTCCTCGCGCAGCGCGGCGATGGCCTCCAGCGTGCGCGCCTCCTCCTCCGCGATGGACGCCGCCGGGCGCCCCGCCTCCGGCTCCAATGACATCACCACCGCGCCACTCGAGAGCGCCTGGACGTGCGTGGAGCGGAACCCTCGCACGGTGGGGAGCGCGTCACCGGAGAGGCCCCGGACCGAGTCCTTGAGCTTCACGATGGCCTGCCCCGGGACGAAGCGTCGCTTCGCGGCGCTCGGGGCCGGCGGCGCCTCCGGGGGCGCGGCGGGTTCGGCGCCACAGGCGCTCCACAAGAGGGATGTCAGCATCAGCGGGACAAGACACACGCGTGCCAGGTTCGTCACTCGACCTCCACTGAGAGGGGATGGAAGAGACACCAAGCCAGACGGACACGACGTGGGTCAACCCCGCGCCAGGGTGGAAATCCTTATCATCCAGAGCAGGGCCCCTCACCCCGAACGGGGCATGGCACGTCCCAGGTCGCGTCCAATCACAGCCATCCGCCCATCCCTCAAGTCGCGCCCCCCCGAGGGGCGGCGCCCCGGTCAAGCCGTGCTTCGGCGTGAGGCCTCCCGGGTCTGTTCCACGGCGGCCAGGAGCGCCACCTTCGCTACGGCGAGGTGACACACCGTCACCTCGGAACCCGAGAAAACATGCATCCAGCACCTTGTCGCGGCACCGGTTCTCTCGCAGGCTGAGCCACGCAATACCCATCTTCAGACACCCTCCAAGGAGCAGCGGCGATGAACGTTCGCGGTTCGATGTGGATTCTGGGTTGTGGCATCCTGCTCTCATGCGGGGCTCCGATGCAGGACGAGGAAGCGGAACCGCTCGCCACGCGGAGAGAGGGGCTGTCCCAGGTCTTCACCCAGCAGGTGGACTTCACCGCGGCCACCGGGGCCACCTTGCTGCCATTCCCCGTGAATGCGTTCGACGCGTACCCCGACCATCCGTCGGGCGCCGCCTCCAGTTGCGTGCGGACGCCGCCGGGGGTCGACCTGCCGTGGGGCGCCAGCGCGCCCACCGTCAACGTCCTGGCGCCCCGCGCCAGCACGAACAACTGGCTCTGCTTCGTCGGGCCCGGCTGGAACCACAACAACACCAACCCCCTCCCCGTGAAGCCCACCCTCATCGTCAACGGCGAGGACGACTTCGAGCTGGCCTTCCTCAGGCCCGTCTCGGCGGTGGGACTGGAGCTGCTCACCAACCATCGGGCGGTGCACAAGGTGACGTTGACCTTCACGGACGCCACCCAGGAGGTCATCGAGGACGCGGCCCTCGACACGAACACCCACACCTTCGAGTTCGTGGGCTTCCAGTCGAGCAAGCCCATCCGGTCCCTCTTCGTCGACACGACGGGTGGCGCCTCCGAGAACGAAGGCATCGCCGCCATCTGGACCGCGCCCTGAGGTCCACTCCAGCGCCCGGAGCCACCCCGCTCCGGGCGCTGCCGCGCACGGCCGTCAATCGAACTCGAGCGCCCGCTGGAAGTCGGCGGGGTTGGAGGCCGCGCTCTGCGCCGTCTCCAGGGTGATGATGCCCTCGCGGTACAGCTGCGTCAGGTGCTGGTCGAAGGACTGCATGCCGAACATGTCGCGGCCCTTCTCGATGACATCCTTGAGCTCGCTGGCGCGGTCATCCCGGATGTACTGCTCCACCGTCTTGGTCTGCACCATGATCTCCAGCGCCACCGTGCGGCCCTTGCCGCTGGCGCGGGGCAACAGGCGCTGGGAGATGGTCCCCTTGAGGCAGTCCGCCAGGCGCATGCGCACCATGGTCTGCTCCTCGGCGGGGAACACCGACACCAGGCGGTTGATGGTGCGCGAGGCGTCCGTGGTGTGCACCGTGGAGAGCACCAGGTGGCCCGTCTCCGAGGCCTTCAGCGCGATGTCGATGGTCTCCGTGTCGCGCATCTCGCCCACCAGGATGACGTCCGGGTCCTGGCGCAGCGCCGCGCGCAGGGCGATGGCGAAGCCCTTGGTGTCCGGGCCGATCTCCCGCTGGGAGATGGAGGACTTGATGTTCTTGTAGATGAACTCGATGGGGTCCTCGATGGTGAGGACGTGCAGGTTCTCCGTGCGGTTGATGTGGTCGATCATCGACGCCAGCGTGGAGCTCTTGCCCGAGCCCGTCGCGCCCGTCACCAGCACCAGCCCGCGCTCGTTGCCTGCGATCTTCTTGAGCACCTGCGGCAGGCCCAGCCCGTCGATGGTGGGAATCTCATCCGGGATGATGCGCAGGATGCACGCCAGCGAGCCGCGCTGCCGGTAGATGTTGACGCGGAAGCGCGCGACCCCCGGGAGGCTGTACGAGGCGTCGCACTCCTGCAGCTGGTCGATCTGCGGCTTGATGGCCGGGTCGGAGATGACGTGGATGGCCACCTGGCGGGTGTGGTCCGCGTGGAGCTTCTCCATCTTCAGCGGGCGCAGCACGCCGTTCACCCGGTAGATGGGCGGGTCGCCGGGCCTGAAGTGGATGTCCGAAGCGCCGTTCTGTACGCCAACCGTCAGGAGCTTGTTCAGTGTTGCCAGGTCCAGGTGAAGACCTCTCGGATGTGGAAGGCTTTGACTCTAGGCGAACCCGCAAACCCTGCCCACGGTGGGCATCGGTGCGCGCCAGACGCCCTTGTCAGCGCTGACCCGCCTGGGTTGGGGAGGATTTCAAGGCCTCGCCCTTCCCGAATGATTGCCCAGACACCCCGCCCTCCCCTGGAGCCTCTCGCATGCCCAGCCGCCAACGCCTCGCGTCGCCTGCCCTCGTGGCGGGCCTCCTCCTGCTCAAAGCCACGCCCGTGCTCGCCCAATCCCTGCACTCCGAGCGCGGAGGACTCCACACCAGTCCGCTCGCCCATCGCGCATCCCTCACCGCGACGACGCTGGACCCGCTGCGCTCGCTGGCCCTCTCCGACCACGCCACCGTGTCGCCCATCACCGCGCGCCGCGTGTTCGAGCAGCTGGTGCGGCAGGCCGGGGGCACGGGCTTCACCGCGGAGCAGCTCTTCCGCCAGCTCTGGGACACGCAGAACCCCGCGCCCGGCCAGCCGGACCTTCCCGGAGGTCCCCATTGCTCCGACGACGGGAACACCGTCAACGGCGCGCCCTATCCCTGCCGGACCCTCGAGGGCACCGAGGCGAGCACCACGACGGCCGCGCTCGACCGGTATGTGCTCGTGGGCCTCTTCAACCGCTTCGACCTGGCTCCGGTGGACGGCGCCCACTGCGGCGAGTACCGCATGTCCTTCGCGCGGTTCGTCCCGGCCCCGCAGGTGCGCTCCCGCAACCGCTTCATCCTGGAGGGCGCGCTCCCCAATCCCTCACCCGAGCTGGGGCTGGAGGGTTGCCGTCCGGTGGCCCAGGCGTGGGCAGCACTCTCCACCCTGGAGGACGCCGCCGAGCGGCGGGCGCTCCTGGACGCGCTCTTCTTCGAGGGCCTGGCCCCGGGAATCCCGCCCGTCATCCACCCCCAACACTATGGGGACAACCCCGCGGGCCTCGGGCAGGTGCGCGTCAACATGTTCATGCAGGCGGGCATCGGCGCGCCCAACCCGTGGATGCTGCGCGAGTTCAAGCTGAAGCGGCAGTGCGACGCCACGGGCTGCACCTTGCGATTCCTCCCCACCACGGTGAAGTCGACGCCCCGGGGAGACTTCTTCAACCTCCAGAATACCCACCCCCTCGCGGTGGCCTTCCGGGACTTCTTCGTCACCCAGGTGGAGGCCCTCGCGGTGGATGACTTCAACCGCTTCAACTACGCCGTCCCGGACGTCTTCAACGCCGCGCAGAGCAGCTCCATGCCGTCCTTCGGCAGCGTGGACGACTTCCTCGCCGAGTTCGACAAGACCGCCGCGCCCACCCCCTTCACCGAAGCGCTCCAGGCCGAGCTGCTGCGCATCGGCAGCCCGCTGACGCCCCGTCACCTGGTGGCCCGCGCCCAGGCGCTGTCCTGCGGCGGCTGCCACGACCTCAGCCGGGGCACGGAGCTGGGGGGAGCCCCGGGCGTCTTCCCTCTCGCCTTCCTGCGCTTCGTCCAGACACAGGACATCCTGTCACCACTGCCGACGCCCGGACCGGACTCGCACTACCCCCTGTCCCCGTCCCTGACGACGGCCTTCCTCCCCTTCCGCCAGCAATTGCTCGGCGCCTTCCTGGACACGCCCGCGCTGGACGCACGCGTCGTCACCACCGAAGGGGCGCTCGAGGTCCAGGCCGGCCAGCCGTTCCAGGGAACGGTGACGCTGGAGAACACCGGCACCACGGCCTGGAGCGACCGCGGCGGCCTGCGCGCCACGTCGCTCGACCAGACCGCGGACCTGGGACTCTCCCCGGGGGAAGCCATCCACCTGGGGCAGCGGAAGACGTTCGTCTTCACTCACACCGCGCCGACGTCACCGGGACGCACCACCTACCGCTGGAGGCTGCACCGCGACGGTCAGGCCTTCGGCCCACCGCTGTCCTTCACGGTCGACGTCCCCTGAGGCCCGCGCCAGGGGCCCCGCGCCTACTGGATGGTGATGGGGATGTTGTAGAGGAAGCACACGGGGACCTTCTGGGGCTTGTACTCCCAGCCCGACTTGAGCCCCTTGATGATGTCCTCATCCGCGCCGGGCACGGACTTCACCGGCGTGACCTCATAGACGCTGCCATTGGTGGCCACGCAGACCTTGTAGATGCCCTGCAGCGTCTGCCCCCGGTGGCCCTGCTTGAAGACCTCCGACAGGCGCGGCGCCGTCTGCCGCACCACGTCCCGCTGGATGACGAAGGGCGGGACGTTCTTGGGCTTCACCGGCTCGGCCGGCCCCGTGCCACCCACGGCACCGCCCACGACGCCGCCCACCACCCCACCCACCACGCCTCCGGCGACACCGCCCTCCACCCCACCCTCCACGCCGCCTTCCTCTGGCGCCGCGGGCTCCGGCTCGGGCTCAGGCTCCACCTCGACCGGCTTCTGCTCGACAACGGGTTTGACCTCAACCGGTTGACGCAGCTCCGTCTTGGGCTTCTTCACCTCCGTGCGCGGCGTCGTCTTGCGCGCCGCGGGGGGAGGAGGAGGCGGAGGGGGCGGAGGAGGGGCCTTGACGAGGTTGAGCACCACGTCGATGGGCTCCTCCGTCTCGAGGACCATGGGCTTCACGAACAACACCAGCGCGGCCACGACTCCGACGTGGACCGCGACGGAGAAGGCGGCGAAGCCGAGGATGCGTGAGGAATGAGGGTCGGTCTGCTGCGCGAACATGCCGGGCACGCCTTACCACAAGCCCGACAAGCGTCGTCGGGATGTAATCCTGCTGCATCAGCAGAATCGTGTGAGTGTCATGGAGACGGCACGCAACTGATACCTCTGGACCGGCCACTCGTGCTAGAGGGCCGCCACCTCGTCCCCATCCCCAGAGGTATTTTCCGTGCAGACAAAAATGAAGTGCGCGCTCGGGCTCGTGGCAGCCCTGAGTGTGTCCTGTGGTGAGTCGACCGATGAGGTCGGCGACCGTTACCAGGGCGTCATCGATGCCTCGACGCTCGACACCAAGTTCCGGCCGACCAGCGGCAACTACCGGCCCACGACGGCCCGGGTGCGGGGCACCAACGTGCCCTTCTACAACCTGGGACAGGTCGCCACCGAGCGCAAGGACGACCGGGGCGTCATCACCAACGCGGGCGTCCCCGTGGACGCGGACGGCCGGCCGTACGTGCCCGCCGCGCGCGCGGTGAACACCTCCTATGAGTTCGCCGAGGGCTGTGTCACCGGCAAGGCGGACTTCGACGTCCGCACCGACAACTACCCGGAGACGGTGCAGTGGCCCGTCTTCACGAACCTGCCGCTGACCGTCACGGGCAACACGACGCCGCCGGTGGTCCCGCTGGTGAAGGTGACGCGCTGGAACGGCACGTCCTCCGAGCAGTGCAACGCCATCAAGGACGCGGCCTCCCTCACCAAGGGGAACTTCGGCGGCGGCGCGGGCGACACGACGATTGCGCTGCGCGCCATCATCGACGTGTCCGCGAACCTCAACCCGCTGCGCGCCGACTCCGCCTTCACGTCCCAGGGCGGCTGGTACCGCGGCCTGCAGCTGGCGTACCTGGACGGCGGCGAAATCCCCGTGGATGACCAGGGCAACCTGAAGGTGATGGACGGCGTGCTGGTGAGCCCGCCGACGGGCGCGCCCACGTCGGAGACGCCCGTGTACCTGTTCTCCGCGCTCCCCGGCGAGGAGGGCTGGTCCCCGGTGGTGCGCCTGCGCACCTTCACCGCGACCACCGCGAAGCCCGCCTCCAGCTACACCGGCCTGTGCACGGACGTGTGCGCTGAGACGGAGCTGAACATCAGCACCCTCACCCGGTACTCCGGCGTGCTCTTCGCCGTCGGGAGCTCCCTGTGAGCGCCCCTTCCCCTGTCCCGAGCCCCTCCATGAAGACGCTTGTTTGCCGTGCCGGTGGCGCGCTCGCGCTGCTGCTGCTCGCGCTGGTCGCGAGCCTCCCTTCCCCCGCGCTCGCCGCCGGCCAGAACTACGGCCGCATGGCCGGCTATGTGTATGACCCGACGGGCGCGCCGCTCGCCGAGGTGCCGCTCACCGTCACGGGCCCCGCGCTGCAGCAGCCCCAGTCGCGCACCAGCGGCGAGGACGGCCGCTTCGAGTTCGACACCCTGCCCCCGGGCGAGGGCTACGTCCTCGAGGTGAACGTCCCGGGCTTCGCCCCCATCAAGAAGGCGGGCATCACCGTCCTGCTGGGCCAGGCGACGCAGGTGGACGTGAAGCTGGAGGTGTTCACCGAGCAGGCGGCGGTGGCCACCTACGAAATCGTGGAGAAGGTCAACCCCATCATCAACCCGGACTCCGCCCAGATGGGCGCGGTGATGACGGCGGAGAAGGCGGCCACCTCGCCCGTCTTCACCCAGGTGCAGGCCATGCCGCAGCTGGTCGCCGGCGTGGGCAACGGCAACGCGCCCAGCCTGCGCGCCGGCCTGTCGCGCTACGGCAAGTTCTTCATCGACGGCATGGACACGTCCGACGTGGTGGACGGCAGCATCAGCTCCCCGATGAGCTTCTACGCGGTGGAGAACTTCGAGGTCATGACCGGCGGTCTGGACGCGCAGTACAACTCGCTGGGCCTCATCCAGAACGTCGTCAGCAAGAGCGGCTCCAACAAGTTCACCTACGACGTGACGATGATTCTGTCGCCGGCGTGGGCCAACGCGAAGTACCGGGGCGCGGCCAACCAGAACCCCAACGTGGCCAACTACACCCAGAACGAGGTGCCGCTCTCCGAGACGGCCTTCTACAGCCCGCTGGTGGGCGTGGGCGGTCCCATCATCAAGGACAAGCTGTGGTTCTACGTCTCCGGTCAGTGGAACTTCTCCAAGCGTGACACGCCGCTGGGCGAGGAGAGCCGCACGTCCGACACCCAGACGCGCCTGGCCCGCCTGAAGCTCACCTGGCAGCCCACGACGAAGGACCGCCTGTCCCTGGCGTTCAACTACGACAACAACACCATCACCAACCAGGTCTCCACCACGTTCGTGACGCCGGAGGCGGAGACGCAGGTCGACCGCGGCGGCTTCTTCGCCATCGTCAACTACGACCGCAACATCTCCGACAACGTCCTCTTCCAGCTCCAGACGGGCCTCACCTACAAGGACATCTGGAACGGGCCGATGAACGAGGACTCGCAGGACATCGCCCACATCTACAACAGCACCACGTACCGCAACGCCGGCGCGCTGCGCAACGAGGTGGGCAACCTGGTCACCGAGAAGCGCATGCGCTACCAGTTCGACCCGACGCTGCTCTTCAAGGTGAAGAACCACCAGATGAAGGCGGGCTTCCAGTTGAGCTACCTGAGCGGCGACAAGACGGCGCAGGTGATTGGCAACCAGCGCTTCAACGACCGCAACGGCGAGTGCAACCCGGACGACCCGGAGACGTTCGCCTTCTGCAACGAGCGCATCGACTTCTACAACAGCGAGGGCGTGCGCGGCCCGCTGACCACCGAGGCCGGGACGCTCATCTCCGGCGCGTTCGTGCAGGACCGCTGGAACGTCAACCGCTACCTGACGCTGGTGGCGGGTCTGCGCGCCGACGTGGGCCGGCTGTACGGTGACAACAACCAGTTCATCACCAACCTGGTGGGCATCGGCCCGCGTCTGTCCGCGACGGTGGACCCGTTCGGCAACCGCACCACGCTCATCAAGGCGCACTACGGCCGCTCCAACGAAGTGGGCGACGTGTTCATCGCGCAGCACGCCAACCCGGAGCTGCTCCAGGTGCGCTCCACGTTCGCCAACGGCGCGTTCGCGGACTGTACGCCGGACACCGTGGGCAACCCGCAGTGCAGCGTGGCGGGCGGGGCGTCGGGCCGCTTCTTCGACAAGACCAACCACACGCCGCCGCACGTGGACGAGCTGGCGCTCGGCCTGCACCACGCCATCAACGAGGGCGCGGTCATCGGCATGGACCTCACCTACCGCAAGTACTCCAACATGTGGGTGGACGAGGAGGTCAACCGCATCTGGGACCCGTCCGGCACGCGCGTGGTGGGCTACGCGGACGGCATCAACCACACGGTGGTGAAGATCCACAACCCGGACGACGCGTGGCGCGACTACCGCGGCATGGACCTGTGGGCGCAGGGCCGCACGGGCCCGTGGGACCTGCTGGCCAGCTACACCCTGGCGTTCAGCAACGGCACGGTGGGTGACTACTTCGACGGCTACGGCGCCAACCCGCGCTTCAAGCACTTCTTCGAGGGCCCGTCCCCCGAGGACATCCGCCACACGCTCAAGGGCGCCATCGGGTACACCACCCAGTTCGGCCTCGACTTCGGCGTGCGCTTCAACTACCGCACGGGCGCGCCCATGTGGATGTTCCAGGAAGGCTCCGTGGACCGTCAGCGCGTGGTGCGCTCGGACCGCGGCACCGGTCACTCGTACAACACCAGCACGGGCATCCCGGACTTCAATGACCCGGCGGCCATCTCCGAGCTGCGTCAGCCGAGCCAGTTCCTGTTCGACGTCCAGGCCCGCTACGACCTGAACCGCGTCATCAAGACGAAGGAGACGAAGATGGAGCTCACGCTCATCTTCTTCAACGTCCTCAACAACAGCGACGTGACCTTCGTGCAGGAACAGTGGCGCGCCACCAACAACCGGTTCGGCACCGCCACGGGCCGCCGCAGCCCGATGCAGGCCGAGCTGCTCTTGCGCGTGCGCAACTAGCCACATCGCCGCACCACACGGGGCCCTCGCTTCCATGCTGGGAGGCGAGGGCCCTTGAATCAGACGGGGCCGCGTTCTAGAGGGGCGTGTGACTTCCGCCCTCCGTCCGCTCCGCCTCGGGCTCCTGTCGGCCCTCGTCGTCTCCTGCGCCTCGCATCCGCCCGCGCCGGAGGCTCCCCCCACGGCCCCCGCCGCCGTCAAGGTCGCGCCCGAGCCGGTGCGCCTGAGCGTGGTGGGCACCAATGACTTGCACGGCTGGGTGATGCCGTCGCGCGGGAGCCTGGCGGACGGCACGGCCGTGGAGCAGGGAGGGCTCGCCACGTTCGCGGGCTACCTGTCCATCCTGCGCGCGGAGAACCCGGACGGGGTGCTGCTGCTGGATGGTGGCGATCTGTTCCAGGGCACGCTCGCGTCCAACCTGACCGAGGGCGCGGTGGTCATCGACGCGATGAACACGCTCGGGTACGTGGCCTCCGCGCTGGGCAACCACGAGTTCGACTACGGCCCGGTGGGGCCGCGCTCGGTGGCGATGGAGGGGGATGACCCGTTCGGCGCGCTCAAGGCGCGCATCACCCAGGCGCGCTTCCCGATTCTCGGGGTGAACGTCACCGACGCGCAGACGGGCGTGAGCCCCACGTGGCTGGGGAACACGGGCACGCTGCTGGTGGAGCGGCGCGGGGTGAAGGTGGGCGTCGTGGGGCTGGCGACGCCGCACACGCCGGAGGTCACCAACCCGGTGAACGTGGCGAGCCTGCGCTTCGCGCCGCTGGCGTCCTCGGCGCTCGCTGCGGCCAACGATTTGCGTGCGCGCGGGGCGGAGGTGGTCATCGCGATTGCGCACGCGGGCGCGGTGTGCAAGCGGCAGGACGACCCTCGGGACATCTCATCGTGCGACCGGGGCGACAGCGAGATCATCGAGATGCTGGAGGCCCTGCCGGAGGGCACGCTGGACGCGGTGGTGGCCGGGCACACCCATCAGCCGGTGGGGCACTTCGTGCGGGGCACGCCGGTCATCGAGACGTCGGGCCGGGGCCGGGCGTTCGGCCTGGTGGAGCTGTTCGTGGACCCGACGACGCGCAAGGTGCTGACCGAGCGCACCACGCTGCAGGGCTCCGTGCCGGTGTGCGAGCGGGTGGAGGCGACGCTCGGGACGTGTGACGAGCGCAAGCTGAAGGACCGCAACAAGGTGGAGCTGGTGCCGGCGACGTTCCGTGGGCAGCCGGTGGTGGCGGATGCGGCGCTGGGGACGCAGCTGGCCGGGGCGCTCGCGAAGGTGGAGGAGATGCAGAAGCGCCCGCTGGGCGTCAACGTGCCGGCGAAGCTGACGCGCGACTACGACGCGGAGAGCCCGCTGGGCAACGTGCTGGCGGACGCGCTGAACCAGCTGGGCATGACGGGCATCGCCGTCATCAACAGCGGCGGGCTGCGCGCGGACCTGCCCGCGGGCGAGCTGACGTACGGGGCCGTCTTCGAGGTGCTCCCGTTCGACAACACGCTCTCGGTCGTCACCCTCACCGGGGCCCAGCTGACGAAGCTCCTGGAGGGGGCCTACTCGCGCAAGGGAGGCACGCTCCAGGTGGCGGGGCTGAAGGTGAACCTGGAGCAGTGCAACGGCGTGACGCGGATGGTCTCCGTCACGAAGGCGAACGGGAAGCCCCTCGAGCCCAACAAGCTCTTCCAGGTGGCCATGCCGGACTTCCTCGCGCGGGGTGGCAGCGGGATGGACGAGGTGCTCAAGACGCTGCCGCCCGGGAGCGTCAACCTGGGCGAGCAGCAGGCGCTGACGCTGCGCGACGCGCTCGTGGAGCACTGGAGGAAGCGGGGCAAGCCGCTGGTGGCGCCGACGCCCGGACGCATCCTGCGTCAGCGCGCGGCGACGGGCTGCGCCGTGAAGGCCTCGGGTCGGGACTGAGGTCGTGAGGCAGGGCGCCGCGACGTCGGCGGCGCCCCACCGAAGGCTTTTCACGCCCCTCGTTCAGGTGGCTGCAACCCTGAACGAGGAGTCCCCCGACATGTCGAACCACCCCACCCCGCGCTCGCGGGCCATGCTGTCCTCCGCCCTGTGCACCCTGCTGCTCGCCGCCTGCGGTCCCCAGGGCACCGAGGCGCCTCCCGCCGAGGCCCCCGCGCCCGAGGCCACCGAGCAGGGCACCGTCCTGCACGAGCTCAAGCTCAGCAACACCCGCAGCGTGCGCTTCATCGAGTCCGCCCCGGGCGAGGTCTTCGTCGCCGAGTCGGGCCACATGGACCTCGACGCCGCCCACCTCCGTGAGGCCATGAAGACAGGCTCCACCCAGGGCCAGGAGCTGGCGGACGTCTACCTCGCGCTCGTGCCCGGAGCCACCCGTGAGGACGTCCCCGCCGCCCTCGTCGCCGCCCAGGGCCGCGTCGCCATGGCCCGCCACCTCCAGGAGCGCGAGGCCGCCCGGAGCGAGGGCCGCGCCGCGGCGAACGCCCCGCTCGCCGAGGGGCCCTCCGCCCTGAACACCGAGCGCGGCCCCTTTGCCGCGAGCCTCAACGACACCTGGGATTGGGTCGGCGACAAGCAGTGGTTCACGAGCAACTTCTGTGCGACCACCGCCACCCAGGGCCGCACCTGTATCACCGACTACTGGTACGGCTCGTACAGCGGCGCGAAGGACAACACCGTCTACTTCCGCGCCGTGGGCCTCGCGGCCGGCTTCGACTCCACCGCGTACTTCTATACGCAGTACAAGTCCTGCGGCTTCTGGCCCTGGGATGGCTGTGAATGGAAGGTGAACTACAGCACCACCCTCCAGGCCCGCCACTACATGATGGTCACCTGGGACACGGGCCCGCGCTCGCGCTGGGCCGGCATCGACCAGAGCTCCGACCGCGTGTACCTCAGCACCATCTGGAGCACGTCGTCCTCCACCCCGCCGCCCGCGCAGGAGCCGTGCACCGTCTACGCCCGCGCCCACGCCACCACCTGCTACAACCTGGACGGCACCATCTCCTCCATCTCCAACACCCTGTGCGGTGACGCCTGCGCGGGCACGTACGCCACCGCCTCGCAGTGGGCCACCCAGGCCCTCGGCACCCAGACGTGCCTGGGCGCCTACGCCGGCTGCTGCCTCTACTACGTCGACCAGAACTTCAACCGCTGCGGCGGGTGAGCTGTCTGGGCCTGCTCCCCGGCGACCTGCGATGCTCCCGCCATGGAACGCTTCGTCCAGGTCGCCGAGGGAGTCTCGCTGTGGGTCGAGTCACGCGGGCCAGAAGACGCGCCCGCCATCCTGCTCATCATGGGCTCCACCGCGTCAGGCCTCGTCTGGCCCGACGCGCTGATGGACGCCCTGGCCCGACACCACCGGGTTCGTCCCCGCGCTTGCCCAGGCGCTCCTGGGCCACGTGGAGGCCGCGGCGGCCTACCCCTTGCGCAACCCCACCACCTCGCCGTAGCCGCCGGGGATGAAGAACTGGTGCGTCTGCATGCCCATGATGCGCAGGGCCGTGGTGACGACGTCCGCGGAGCGGGGCACGCGCTTCTGCGTCTGTCCCGTCTCCTCGATGATGTCCACCGGGGTGCCGAGCCCGCGCGTCGTGTACGTGCCCACCTGCCGGTTGTGGGCCACGTTGCCACCGGCGAAGACCACCGAGGTGTACGGGTGGTGGTCGTCCGGCAGGCTGTAGCTGCCGTCACTGCCGCGTGACGCCCAGCTCCGCCCGAACTCGCTCATCACCAGCACCAGCGTGTCGTCGAGCAGCGTCTTGCCCGGCTTGCCCGGGGCGGGCGTGGCCTTCATCTCGCCCAGGAAGCGCGCCACGCAGTCCATCAACCCGCGGCCATGCGCGCAGCTGTAGGCATGCCCGCCGCCGTTGTGCGTGTCGAAGTCGAGCCTGAGCGACACGTGCACCGACGTGGCCAGGTCCGACTTGAGCAGGCGCAGCGCCATGTCCATCCGCGGGTCCAACCCCACCAGGTGGAAGTTCGCGTTGCCGAACGTGTACGTGAAGGACTCGCTCAGATAGCTCGACAGGTACGAGGGCCGGTTCGTCTTCAGCGCGTCGATGCCCTTGGTCTTCTCCAGCACCGACACCACGTCCGTCGCCAGCACGCGCGAGACGCTGTTCAGCGAGCCGTGCAGCCCCTCCAGGTAGTTGTCCACCTTCGCCGTCGAGCGGCCCAGCCGGGGCCTGGCCTGCCCCAGCGAGTAGCGCTCCACCGTGGTCGTCTTCAGCTGGGCCCCGGTGGGCTCGCCCTTCGCGTTCAGCTCCGGCCCCTCGGTGCGCGCTTCCAGCCCGTTCCACCAGGCATTGTCCGCCGCCTTGCCGGAGAGCATCGGCTTGAGCGCGTCGATGGACGGCACCCCCACGGGCCCCGCGTGCGACGGCAGGCCCATGCCGGACGGCATGCCACGCTCGCCCGCCACCACCACGAACGGCAGCGGCCGGCTCTCCCGGTGCCGCTCGTACAGGTGGTTGGCGATGACCGAGTGCACCGCCGGCGCCCGGTAGTCCGCGCCCGCCACGCCGCACATCGCGGAGATGAAGGCGCTCGCGTGGTCATTGGTGCCCTGGTCGATGCCGTGCAGCACGCTCAGCTGCTCGTGCAGCGCATAGTGCTGATAGCCATACATCAGCGGGCTGAAGTTGCCGCGGGCGGCGGGGTTCGCCGGGTCCCACGACTGCCAGGTCCGCAAGGGCTTGTACGGGCCGTTGGGGGCCGCCAGGTCCACCACCTTGCTGGCGTCGAAGAAGACGGGCTCGCTGCTGAAGCCCGCGGGCGCCGGGACGCAGAGCGGAATCTCCGCGTCCTCCATCGGCGTGAAGTAGTACGCCGGACGGAAGCCGCCCGGGACATAGAGCACCACGAGCCGCGAGGGGACATCCGCGTCCGCGGCGTGCGCGGTGCCGGAGCCCAAGAGCCCCGCCTTCTCCAGGAGCGCCAGCTGGCTTGCGCCCAGGGCCCACTTGAGCAACGTGCGTCGAGAGGTGTTCAGCATGGGGTCCTCGGCTCAGTACGTAATCCACAGCGGGTGACGGATGAGCGCCGCGCAGGTGCCCACCCAGGCCAGGCGCGTGTTCTGCGCCTCCAGCGGGAGGTAGACCTGCTCGTACAGCTCCTTCAGCTCCGCGTCCGTGGGCGGCTGCCCGAGCATGCGGAGGTAGAGGTTGCGCAGGTTCTTCCGCACCGCGTCCGGGTTCTGGGTGGACGTGTCCGCGAGCGTCACGTAGCGCAGCACCGCCTTGTTGTTCTGCTTGTCCACCGCGCGCCCGCACCAGGCCTGGGACATCTGCACCAGCGCCTGACCGGCGGAGGGGCCGAACATCGGGTTCTTCTTGCGGTACTCCAGGGAGTTGCCGCCGCCCAGGGCCTCGTAGCGCTCCGGCGCGCGCGAGTCGGAGACGTACTCGCCGGAGATGCCGGGGGCCCAGTCCCCGGGCCACACGAAGAACTTGTTCCAGTTCACCACGTAGGCCCGGTTGCGCCAGTCGGGGTTGCTCGTGCTCACGAAGTCCTCGAGCGTCAGGCCCAGCTGGTCCATCAGGCTCACCACCATCTCGTCCGCGGCCAGCCGGCGGACCTGGAACTCCGTGGGTGACGGCGTGTCCATCGGCTCGGGCGGCGCCTTCAGGTCCCGAATCCAGTCCTCCACCTGGGCGATGGTCATGGTGACGCGGCCATTGGCGACCAGCTGCTCGTAGGGCTGGCCCGGCGGCATCTGCGCGTAGCTGCCCGGGGCGTTGCCCTTGAGCATCTTGATGAGCAGGCTGCCCTCCGGGTCGCCGCGCTTCACGAAGCGCTCGTCGTAGACCAGCCCGCTCTCGAACGCGGCGAGCGAGGCGAAGAAGGGCTTGTTGCCGTTGATGTGGCAGCCCTCGCACGCGGGCGCGAGCGCGAGGCGGACCGCGTCGTTGTCGCTCGCCGCGGCGCAGGTCCCCGAGTCCGGCCCATCCGAGCTGCCCTGTCGGTACGAGCTGTCACCGAAGCAGGCGCCCAGGTTGAGCGCGAGCACCGCCAGCGCGGCGGCGCACACGAAAGAAGTCGACGTGCGCATCACAGGCCCCTCCGCAGCTCGGACTGCTCGAACAGGTAGCGGATGAAGGGGCGCAGCTTGCGCTCCCCCGCGACGAACTCGCGCGCGAGCTTGTCGATGAAGCCCTTCTCCGTGGCCGGGTTCAGCTCCCGGCCGATGAACATCGCGTAGAGCTTGCGCGCCGCGCAGCGGTCGAACTCACCCGAGCGCACCAGCAGCTTGCCGAAGCCCAGGGGGCCCATGGTGCCGTCGCCGTGCTGGCCCAGCAGCGTGTACGACTCCGGCATCGTGTCCAGCAGCACCGCCTCCGGGTTCGCCTTGAGCTCTTCGGGCGTGACGGGCGTGAGCACCGTGTTCGGCAGGAAGGCGTTTTTCCACCGCAGGCCCGGCGCGTTGCCGGTGTGCGGGTACTTGCCGGACAGCCACTCCGCGGTGACGCGCTGGTTGCCCATACCGCCGATGAAGGGCCAGGGGACGTAGTAGCTGGGGAACGGCGTGAAGTCCCAGCGCTTGAAGGCGATGGCCGCGGGGTCCAGCGTCTTGTGGCAGTGCAGGCACGTGCCGCCCGTGGCCGGGTCGATCTCCAGCGGCGGGAAGTGCACGTCCGCGGGGGGCGGCGAGAAGTTCTGGTAGGCGAAGATTTCCAGGAAGCGCGCCGCCCGGACCCGCTCGCGCGGGAACGAGGACATGGAGCCCATCATCGTGAGCACGCCCGCGGCGGGCAGCCCCAGGGGCGCCTCCGTCGTCGTGCGCGGGTCGAAGCGGTAGGTGCGCTCCATGCTGCCAGAGCGCGACTTGTCGGGCGTGAGCGCCAGGTGGAAGGGCTCGAGCTGCTCGACGACGAACTCCCGCCACGCCTGCGGGTCGTTCGGCGTGGGGTGCATCGGGTCGCGCGGCTCGTTGCCCACGTCCGGGCGCCACCAGGTGGTGTTCTGGTCCACCACGGCGTTGCCCATCTGCCGGCCAAAGCGGACGTACAGCGCCCGGAGCCAGTTGGTGCCGACGGTGTAGTTGCCGACGACCAGGTCCGACAGCGGGCGGTCATGCCACGCCAGGTGCGCGAACAGGCGCGCGGGCTCCTCGTAGGGGTGGCGACGCTGACCGTTGAGGCTGCCGGTGCCCCCGGACCCGAGGCCCGCGAGCGGCGAGCACCAGATGAGGTTCGGTCCGCAGCCACAGCCCCGGTTCAGCGCCGGGTCGTAATAGCCGCCGGAGGCGACGCCGCAGTCCAGCACCTTGCCGGTGCGGGTGTCGGTGACGGTCTTGGTGTCACCGCCCGCCTTGCCCAGCACCTGGACGGTGGTGCCCGGAGCCCACCAGGGCTCGACGGTGTGCACCTCCGGGACGGCGGGATTGCCAGCGCCATCCTTGTCCTGGCACTGCTGGTTCGGGTTGCCGCTCTCGAACTCGTTGACCGCGTAGTACGCGCCCGGGTGCAGGCTGTTGTCGTCACAGCGGTGCAGGTGCCCGGACATGTCGCCCTGGTACGCGTCCCCCTGGGCGCCGGTGGTGAAGGCGCCCACGGTAATCCACTCGTGCCCGAAGCGGACCATGCGCTCGTAGAACTTCGGGGAGGCGAGCACCTCGTCGAGCGTGGAGCGCAGGAGCGTCGCGCGAGCCGCGGGCGTCGCCGCCGCCTCCATGGCCTCGTACTGCTCCAGGGTCGGGGTGGTCCCGGTGAGACCGAGCACGATGCGCCGCAGCACGCGCGTGTCGCTCATCGGGTCTTCGGGAGGGTCCTCCGGGGCCGTCGGCTCGGGCTCACATTGCTGCGCATGCGCGTCGGACACGATGAGCCCGGACAT
Source organism: Myxococcus sp. MH1 (assembly GCF_059738865.1). Classification (NCBI taxonomy): domain Bacteria; kingdom Pseudomonadati; phylum Myxococcota; class Myxococcia; order Myxococcales; family Myxococcaceae; genus Myxococcus; species Myxococcus sp. MH1. The sequence goes on from NZ_AP026947.1 coordinate 7,854,272, forward strand.
CGCGAACAGCACGCCCGCGAGGGCCGCGCTCTTCAGGTGCAGGTGCCAGTGCATGCGTGCGACGGTAGCATCGATTGTCGCAACGACACACAGCAGAACCCTGTCTGTCATTCAGCGAGAATGAGGGGTGGACTGCCCTCCACACCTGATTGTCTTTCCGGCCCCCCGGACGTGAGCCGGGCCCCCGCTGAGGTGGACTCCCCACCACACCTGGGGCTCCGGGCCCGCGCTCCCCGGAGTGCGTGGAGGTGTGTCTCGCGCACTCCGAGGGGACGAAGTCGCTACGGCTGGGGGAGCTCGCGGAAGACGAGCAGGCCTCGCGAGGAGTCCGCCGCGTACACATACCCGTCGCCGGGGACGCGGATGCCGAGCAGTCCCTCGAAGGGGCTGTCGGTGCGGTCCGGGTCCGAGTCTCGGAAGGTGTTGTAGTGCGCCACCTGCCGGGGCCTGGTGGGGTTGGACACGTCCAGCACGCGCACGCCGTCGTGGTACCAGGCGATGTAGAGCAGGTTGCCGCGCAGGATGATGTTGTGGATGGAGGTGAAGGGCCGGTGGGTGCGGAACTCGCCGATCTTCACGATGCGCGCCGGGTCGGTGACGTCGAGCACGCGCAGGTGGGAGTGCTGGAACTCACCGCCCTCGAACGCGAGGGTGCGGCCGGCGAAGGTGCCCACCGCGCTGTGGTGCGCGAAGCTGAAGTCCGGACGGACGTACCCGCCCAGCTCGCGGACGTCGTCCAGGTTCGTGACGTCCATCACGAAGTAGCCGCGATACGACTGGCTGACGTAGAGGCGGTTCTCGTACACGAAGGCGTCATGGGGACCGCCCAGCGTGGCCACCTCCGGCGAGGCGATGACGGTCCGCAGCTCGGGCGCCAGCGGGTCGGTGATGTCGTGCACGAACGTGCCGAGGCTGGGGGCCATGGAGTAGAGCCGGTCGCCGTCGGCGAGCACCGTGTGCGTGCCCGTGGCGCCCGTCGTGAAGCTCCGGACGAAGCGGGGGTTGGCGGGCTCGGAGATGTCATAGACGAGCGTCCCCGAGTCGTTGCTGGCCACGTACAGGGCATCGCCCTTGGCCCAGACGGCGTTCCAGTAGTTGTCGTGGGGCAGGGAGAGGGTGGTCTTGAGGACGGGGGCCGCGGGGTTGCTGACGTCGAAGACCGAGAGGCCGCCCAGCCGGACCTGCTTGGGGATGGAGACGACATAGGCGTGCCCCTTGGTGACGTAGAGGTCCAGGGGGTGGCCCAGGGGGGTGTACCCCTCGCCGTGCAGCGCGAGGCCGCCGGAGGACTCGGGCTCACCGCCCCAGTGGGAGACCCGGTGGGCCTCGAAGGTACCCGCGCGGGCGAACCGGTTGCGGTAGCAGTAGGCGAAGCAGCCGGTGATGAGGTCGGGCGACTTCTGCTCACAGCCCAGATAGGTGACGGTGGCGAGCCCGTTGGCCGAAGCGCCGCGGACGTGGAAGCGCCCGGGGCCCGTGTCCTTCACGGCCAGGGGCTGGGCGAACATGGTGCCGCCATCCTCGGTGAACCGGATGCCCCCGATGTCGGTCAGTCGGTAGCCTCCGTCCGGCACGTGCCGCCCGTCCCGCATCGGCGCGAGGTAGATGGCCCCGGGCTCGACGTCGGTGAGCGTGCCCAGGTCGCAGCCGGAGAGGTCGAAGCGAGACAGCTCCGTGCAGGCCAGGCCCCCCGCGTCCCGGGTATCGACGGTGCACGGGGCATAGGGGCCCGGGTCCTTGAAGTCTCCGTGCTCCTCGAGCTCGGTGTAGGTGCCATCCCAGGCGTCGGAGCCGGCGTCGGGGGTGCCGGCGTCCGCGGGCGGCCTCGGGTCGGAGTCGTCGTCGCAGCCGGAGAGGCCCGGCGACGACAGCAGGAGACAGGTGGACAGAAGGGCGCGGAGTGACGGCGTCATGTGAGGGCCTCCCGGAAGGCCGCCACGTGACAGCGGCGGCCTTCCGGGAGGAACGTCACGGCCCCTCATCCCCCCTCAGGGAATTTATTACTGACAGTTCGGCGGTCCCATGCACGAGAAGGTCAAGAACACCTCCGCCGAGGCGGACTCTCGTGTCGCGAAGCACTCGCCTCGCTCCTCCACCGCGTTGCAGACACCCCGGGGACACTGCGCCGCCGCGGCCGCCCGGGCGTCGTCGCTGGCCCTGAGATAGGCCCCGGCACACCTGGGGTGGGTGCCGCCCCCCGCGACCGAGTGCCTCTCGGGCTGACAGGTGCAGGCGGTGACGGCGGGACACCAGGTCCGCACGCCATCGCACTGCACCCAGCCCCCATTGTCCGCCCCCGAGGCACAGATGCCGCTCGCGGAGCTGCACGACACCGCGGTGTTCGTGCACTGCTGCGTCACCTGACAGGACACCGCCGCCTCGCTGCTCTCCAGCACGAGCTCGTCCCCGGTCGGGGCGTCGCCGCCACACGCCGTCAACGTCGCCACCAGGAAGACCACCCCCGCCAGGGGCACATCGAATCGCATCCGCATGCAGGCACCCTCCCATCCTCATCGAATGGTCAATGACACACACCGACGCTCCCACGCGTACCGATGAGCGTCGAAGGCACGCGGAGTCTGCACGCGCGCACGAGGGCGGAACAATCCCACGTTCCTGGGAGGATTCCGCCCTCGATGGCGCTGCTCAGTACATCTTCAAGTCATACGTCGGGGTGGGCCGCCAGTCGGAGCCCGCGGGGACGGTGCGCGTGTCGGTGACCTTCACGGCGTAGACGCCCGGCGCCACGTTGACCGACGTCCGGAACATCCTGCAGCTGGGCGTGAGGTCGGAGCAGACCAGGGTCTGCGTGCTGGCCAGCAGGGCCCCCAGGGTGCGGGTGGCGAAGTCATAGGCATGGACATCCACCCGAAGCTCTCCGGTGTTGCGCGGGTTGTAGACCTCCACCGTCAAGAGCTGGTGGAGGCTCGTTGCCCCGAGCACCCAGTCCGCGTCCTGCGCCTTGTGGAAGGTGTGCCCGAGCTGCGGCGTCCCCACGTAGGACGAGGCCGTGGTGTGGGAGTTATCGCTCTCGTACGCATCCGGCGGCGCGACCAGGCAATTGGCGGGCGGGCTGAACTTGCCGTTGTCGACGCAGACGTTGTTCGAGCAGGAGCAGCCCGACGCGCAGTCCGCCCCCGTCGTGCAGGCGCGCACCGGCGGCACGTCGCAGTAACCCGCGGGAGGAGGCGGACCGAAGCCCCCTCCGGAGCAGACGCCGTTGGTGCAGACACAGTTCGCGCGGCAGTCGAGCGACGTCGAACAGGCGCGCAGCTCCGCCGACTGCGCCTCCACGACCTCCGGCGGCCCCACGGCCTCGGAGGCGCCCTCGACGCTCCCACAGGCCGCGGCAAACACAGACACAACACAAAGACACCAACGAACCAGATGCATGAGTCTCTCCTGGGTGGACACAACCAAGGATGGAGACCCGCGAGACGATGCGTCGGCGCAAGGGTCCATCCCGCGAGGGCTTTGACGAATGTCGAGAAACCAGGAGACAGGCCCCGTCCTTCGGGAATCCAGCGCCTCGGTTCACACAGGATAGGGGCTGCCGAGGAGATGACCATTCCCCTGAACAGGGGATAGCCTCGGGAGCATGTCGGACCTCGTCACGTGGCGCGACGCACGCAACGCCTTCCGCCTGCTCGATGAGCTGGGGCAGCTGAGTCACGACACGCTGGCGTGGAGGCGTCACCTGGTCGCCGGGACGAGCACGCTCGTGGGCGCCCAGGTCGGCATGGCGGCGGAGACTCCGGAGGCAGCGCTCCTGGATGCGTCACGACACCAGGGCAGCGTGGACCTGGGGTGGGCCACGGCGTCCGACCGCCGCGTCTGGATGCAGGTCTGCGAGCGTCACGAGGCCGCGCTGGACCCTTCCGACGCCAGAATCGCGCAGCTCGGCGAGGACACCTTCACGGCGCCGAGGCAGGAGCTCGCGAGCGACCGGAGCTGGTATGCGTCCACCATCTTCAACGAGCACTACCGCCCCGCCCGGCTCAATCACTATCTGCTGTCGGCGCTCCACGTCCCCGAGCACCGGGCCATGCACTTCGTCTTCCTCTTCAGGGAGTCCTCCTCGGGTCCGTTCGACGCGCGGGAGCGCCAGCTCATCCACCTGCTCCACGGCGAGCTGGGGCTCCTGTGGCGCAGCGCCCAGGCCCTGCGACTCCCCCGGCGGCTCCAACAGGTCCTGGCGCTGTTCCAGGCGGGCCTCGGCGAGAAGGAGGTGGCCGAGCGGCTGGGGCTCAGCCCCGCGACGGTGCATGACTACAGCAAGGCCCTCCACAAGCGGCTGGATGCGCGCAGCCGCACCGAGCTGCTCGCGAAGGCCCGCGCCCTGCCCCGAGCGCCCCGCCTGTTGCTCCAGGAGGAGGACCTTCCCGCCCCGCGATGAGCGAGGGCGGGCCTTCCTCACTGCGCCGCCATCTCCTGGGCCACCAGGGGCGGCACGCCATAGCGATAGTCGAAGTGGTACCTGCCCTCCGCGTCGAGGCGGAAGAGCAGCCAGGTCCACGCCTCGCGCTGCCCCGCGGGGGTGTGCTCCTGCAAGGTGCGCAGCGCCTCCAACGCCTCCAGCGTCAGGTCCACGTCGGAGCGCTGTTCGTGAAGGAAGCCATTGGCCACGTAGATTTCAGAGGTGTCCCCGCCCCACGCGTAGCGCTCGTAGTGCACCTCGACGCGCTCCCAGGGCTCGGGGACGGACTCCAACAGTGCTTCGATGAACCGCTCCTGCAGCTCCAGCATGTCCGCTCCTGTCACCCGCGCACTGTAGACCGGGGCTGGTGGACGCGTGGTGTCGAGCACCGGAGGGCTGGCGACGGACGGGACTTCGAGGAAGCTGCGCTCGACCCACCTGGAGCCGGGGACGCGCCGTCAGGAGCCGCTGCAGCGGATCTGGAGCGGATGGCTCTCCAGCACCATGCACTCGCCGGAGCTGCACGTGAACAGGTCGCAGATGGCCGGGGACTGGACGCAGCGGATGTCACGGCCCGCCCCCAGGTCGAACCAGGCACAGGCGTAGCCCTCCGGACAGGTGAGCTCCACGCCCTCGCACTCCGGCCCCAGGACCTGGTCACCCTTCAACGACAAGGGGGAGTGGGAGGACGGGGGCGGCTCGCCTTCGGGGCCACGACAGCCGGCCAGGAACACCACCGCCACGAGCCACGTCCATCCCGGAACAGACCTGCCCGGCACCCTCGAGAGACCCTTGCTCGACGTCATGTGCGTCGCGAAAGCAAGACAGACGCCAGCAACGAACTCCGGCCGGAGGCCGCTGCCCTCGTCCGGAGCGCACCACGAACGTCACGTGGCCTCGCGTCCGGCCACGTGGAAATCCACGGCCCCCGCCCGCCCCTCTCAGTTTTCCGAGGCACCACGACGTCGAGGACCCGCCCCCGGAGCCCTGCGGCCCCGAGGGCGCAGCCGCGACCGCTCATTCACAGAGGAAGGCGTACTCGTCGTAGTACGACGTCACCACGCCGGACTGGGTGATGTAACCCAAGCAGTCCCCATGCAACGCCCCCGCCCACCGCGTCTTCGCGGCGTCGTGGTAGTACGTCCGGTGGAAGCCCTGGCGCCCCCCTCCCGGCGGCTCGGAGCGCTGCGCCACCGAGGCCGTGGTCTCCGGAGCAACACCCTCCTCCATCTCGGCCGGTCCACCACAAGCGCCGAGCAGCAACGCGGAGAATCCAATCACCCAACGAGACAGCGTCATCCGGGGCCCCTTGTCGTGAGAACTGTGTCGAAGTTGCAGTAACAACGATATCGAGTCCGGGTCCGCCCCGTCTACCCGGAGAGGGCCGTGAAACACGGGTGAACCGTGGCCGAGCGGACTGTTTCAAGCGAGGGCGCGACCTACACTGGGGCCACTCCACCCTGCCCTCGGATTCGCTCGCACATGAAGCCCACCGTCGGTGACATCTTCGTCGTCTACACCCCTCGGCTCGCGGCCTACACCGCGGTGCAGGTCACGGCTTTGAAGCAGGAGGGGAAGGACGAGCTGGCCTGTGTGCTGTCCCTGGATTGGGTGGGGCCCGAGCTCCCGGACGCGGCGGCGGTGGCGGCGATGAAGCCCATCGTCGTCAACTTCTTCTTCTGGAAGGAGCACCACGTCCACGTCTGGGCGCCCATCGACGTGCCGCATGGCTTCGTCCACGTGGGCAACCGGCCGCCGCTGCTCACGGAGAAGAGCGTCAGCTACAGCCACTGGCCCACGGGCCGCCACATCTTCAGCCAGCATCGTTGGGAGACCATTCCCCAGGCCACCCGGGACCTCTTCAAGCAGACCATCGCCAAGGAGGACCGCAGCGAGCTGGTGACGCTGGGCGGCCTGGAGCTGCGCCGCACGACGCAGCGGCTCGACACGGACCGGCTCCGCGCCGTCTCCGACCTGGCGGTGTTCGAGGCGCTGCCCATCCTGACGTCGGTCAACGCGGATGCACCTGTCACAGGATTGTTCGACTTCATCCGGCGCAGGCCCTTCGTCTACGAGTCCCAGGTGACGAACCACGGCCAGCGCGTGGTGGACGTGCGCGGGGCGCGGCTGAGCCGATTCGTGCTGGACGTCACGGGGGTCCAGGAGGTGTATCTCAACGACGAGTTGGAGACGCTGTCGCTGCTCGGAGAGGCCTCGCCCGGGCTGAGGATCCACGCCGAGGCGGACGGGCGCTGGCTGCACCTGCACACGAAGGACACCTCCTGGGTCTGGTCCGGGCTGGATGCCCTGGACGAGCTGCACGTGCATTCCTTCCGGGAGCTGGATGCCGGGAGCATCGTCCGCCGCTTCCCCAAGCTCACGGAGCTGCGGGCCACGGGCGCTCCGGGAAACCTGCGCGACACGGCGGAGCTGGGCGCGCTCACCGGGCTTCGCGTGCTCATGTTCAACGAGGTGTTCGGGATGTCCCCCGAGGAGTTCCCCGGGCCGGAGCGCTTCCCCGACCTGGGGCGGCTGTGGCTCACCAGCCTCCCCGCCGACGTCGCCGCCAGCGTGAAGAAGGCCTACAAGGCCGCCGCGCAGCGGGGCGTGGATGTGTCGGTGCGACAGCCGCGCAAGCCCGAGTGGCTGGCGGAGAACCTGGACAATCCCTTCCGCCACTGGGACGGCGAGGACAACATCCCCCCGGCCAAGGTGAAGAAGGCGGCGGCGCTGTATCGCCAGGCGCGCTCGGCCGCGCTCGCGGCCACGCCCCAGCACGGCGGCTCACCGTCCGCGCTCGTCTCCGCGCTCACCCCCATCGTCAAGGACTACACCGAGGGCTTCAACACGCTGGATGCGCGCCACGCCTTCATCTTCACCGTGGAGCGAGAGCACATCCACGACGCGCTGATGGGCATCCTCGACGCCGTGGATGGGAAGCTGAGGGCCGCCGGTGACGCGTCCGTCGTCCCCCTGGACCGCGACGCGCTCGTGGCGGTGATGGACTCGGTGCGCGACTTCTAGCGGGTCCTGGCACCCGCCCTGTTCTCCATGTTTTTCTGTCTTTTCACCTTAGACGCCGCGCACGTAATGGGAGACACGCCCTGGAAGGCCTCGGGGCACCCCATCCGTCGCGGCAAAGGGAGACGACATGAAGAGGGCAGCATGGAGAACGACCGCCAGCAGCGGTCTGCTGATGCTGGGTTTGATGGTCACAGGGAGCACCGGCTGTTCCGGCGGTGATGGGGCGTCACCAGCGACCCACCTGGGCGCCAGCACGGGTTCCCTGGTGAATGGACCGGACCTGGTCATCACCGACATGGTGGTGCCTCCGAGCTTCCGCGCCAGCAACTATCCCTACTCGCAGGCGCCGAAGGCGAAGGTCACCGTCTGCAACCAGGGCACCTCCCACAGCGACTCCACGGAGGTGGGCTTCTACATCTCCATGGACGACGTGCTGACGTCCCGGGGGCCCAGCGCGCCGCCTATCCCCGTCACGGACCAGGCGCAGGTGGGCAACGCCTGGGTGCCGGACCTGTATCCCAGTCAGTGCGCCACGCTCACCGCGGACCTCTGGCCCCACCTGCCGCCGGACGCCAATGGCCTCCAGGGGGCCTACTACTTCGGCGCCCTCGTCGATGAGTTCGAGAACGTGGCGGAGACGCGCGAGGACAACAACGCGTTCATCCACGGCCTGGTCGGCTTCGGCGACAAGTCGGACCTCGTCATCACCGCCATGAAGGTGCCGCCCAGCCTCCACATCGGCTGGCATCCTTCGTCGCAGCCCGTGACGGGCACGGTGACGGTCTGCAACCAGGGCACGCAGGACAGCGGGTCGACGCAGGTGCGGCTGTACCTGTCCATGGACGACGTGCTGACGGCGATGGGCCCCAACGCGCCGCCCAATCCGCCCATGGACCAGTCGCCGCTGGGCTTCGTCCCCGTGCCCTCGCTCTTCGCCGGGCGCTGCGCCACGGTGTCCACCCAGCTCACGCCCCAGCTGCCTCCGGACGCGCAGGGCAACAACGGCGCGTACTACGTGGGCGCCATCGTCGATGAGGACGCGAACGTCCAGGAGCTGCGCGAGGACAACAACACGTTCATCCATGGCCTCGTCGGCGCCGGCAACGGGTCCGACCTGGTCATCACCGCCATGGTGGTGCCGCCCAGTCTGCACAACAGCGGATATCCTTCGTCGCAGCAGCCCAAGGGCTCCGTGACGGTGTGCAACCAGGGCACGCAGCCCAGCGGGCCGACGCAGGTCCGGCTCTATCTCTCCATGGACGACGTGCTGACCGCCATGGGCCCCAACGCGCCGCCGCAGCCCGTCACGGACCAGGCGCCGCTCGGACATGCTCCGGTGCTCTCGCTCTTCCCCTCACAGTGCACCACCGTCTCCACGAACCTCTCGCCCGCGCTGCCTCCGGCGGCGCAGGGCCTCGAGGGCGCGTACTACGTCGGCGGCATCGTCGATGAGCAGGAAGACGAGCAGGAGCTGCGCGAGGACAACAACGCGTTCATCCACGGCCTCGTCGGCTTCGGAGTCCAGGCGGACCTGGTCATCACCCGCATGGAGGTGCCACCCAGCCTGCGCGGCAACAGCTACCCCTCCTCGTCGGCCCCGAAGGCGAAGGTCACCGTCTGCAACCAGGGTACCTCCCACAGCGACGCCACGGAGGTCCGGCTCTACATCTCCATGGACGACCAGCTGACCTCCATGGGCTCCGGCATGCCGCCCTATCCCGTCACCGACCAGGTGTACGCAGGCAGCGCCTGGGTGCCGAACCTCTACCCCACCCAGTGCATCACCGCCGCCGCCGACATCTGGGGCAACCGGCCTCCGGGCGCGCAGGGCCAGGACGGCGCGTTCTTCATCGGCGCCATCGTCGACGAATACGAGAACGTCCAGGAGCTGCGCGAGGACAACAACACGTTCATCCACGGCCTCGTCGGTATCGGCGACAAGCCGGACCTCGTCGTCACCGCGATGACGGTGCCGCCCAGCCTCCGCACCGGCTGGTATCCTTCGTCGCAGCCCGCGACGGGCACGGTGACGGTGTGCAACCAGGGCACGCAGGACAGCGGGTCGACGCAGGTGCGGCTGTACCTGTCCATGGATGACGTGCTGACGGCGATGGGCCCCAACATGCCGCCCTACCCGCCGATGGACCAGTCGCCGCTGGGCTTCGTCCCCGTGCCCTCGCTCTTCCCCGGGCGCTGCGCCACGGTGTCCACCCAGCTCACGCCCCAGCTGCCTCCGGATGCCTCCTACACGGACAGCACCTTCTACGTGGGCGCCATCGTCGACGAGGACTCGAACGTCCAGGAGCTGCGCGAGGACAACAACGCGTTCATCCATGGCCTCGTCGGCGTCGGCAACGGGTCCGACCTGGTCATCACCGGCATGGTGGTGCCGCCGAGCCTCCGCTCCCAGAGCTACCCGTCCCCGCAACCCCAGACAGGCTCGGTGACGGTGTGCAACCAGGGCACGCAGGACAGCGGGTCGACGCAGGTCCGGCTGTACCTGTCCGTCGATGACACGCTGACGGCCATGGGGCCCAATCCGCCGCCCTATCCGCCGATGGACCAGTCCACGCTGGGCTTCGCCACCGTGCCCTCGCTCTACCCCGGACGCTGCGCCACCCTGCCCACCCCGCTCGCGGCCTCGCTGCCTCCGGCGGCCCAGGGCCTCGAGGGCGCGTACTACGTCGGCGGCATCGTCGACGAGCAGGACGACGAGCAGGAGCTGCGCGAGGACAACAACGCGTTCATCCACGGCCTCGTCGGCTTCGGGAACAAGTCCGACCTGGTCATCACCGGCATGGTGGTGCCGCCCAGCCTGAACACCAGCGGCTACCCCTCCTCGCAGCCCCCGAAGGCGAAGGTCACCGTCTGCAACCAGGGCACCTCCCACAGCGACGCCACGGAGGTCCGGCTCTACATCTCCATGGACGACCAGCTGACGCCCATGGGCCCCGGCATGCCGCCCTACCCTGTCATGGACCAGGTGTACGCGGGCAGCGCCTGGGTGCCGAACCTCTACCCCACCCAGTGCATCACCGCCTCCGCCGACATCTGGCCCAACCGGCCTCTGGATGCACAGGGCCAGGACGGCGCGTTCTTCTTCGGCGCCATCGTCGACGAGTACGAGAACGTCCAGGAGCTGCGCGAGGACAACAACGCGTTCATCCACGGCCTCGTCGGCATCGGCGGCAAGCCGGACCTCGTCGTCACCGCCATGAAGGTGCCGCCCAGCCTCCGCACCGGCTGGTCTCCTTCGTCACAGCCCGCGACGGGCACGGTGACGGTCTGCAACCAGGGCACGCAGGACAGCACGTCGACGCAGGTGCGGCTGTACCTGTCCATGGATGACGTGCTGACGGCGATGGGGCCCAACGCGCCGCCCTATCCGCCCATGGACCAGTCACCGCTGGGCTTCGTCCCCGTGCCCTCGCTCTTCCCCGGACACTGCGCCACGGTGTCCACCCAGCTCGCGCCCCAGCCGCCTCCGGACGCGCAGGGCAACAACGGCGCATATTACGTGGGCGCCATCGTCGACGAGGACTCGAACGTCCAGGAGCTGCGCGAGGACAACAACACGTTCATCCATGGCCTCGTCGGCGTCGGCAACGGGTCCGACCTGGTCATCACCGGCATGGTGGTGCCGCCGAGCCTCCGGAACGGTCCTTCTTCTTCCGTGTCGGCCTCGGTGACGGTGTGCAACCAGGGCACGCAGGACAGCGGGTCGACGCAGGTCCGGCTCTACCTCTCCATGGATGACACGCTGACCGCCATGGGACCCAACACGCCGCCCTACCCCGTCATGGACCAGGCGCCGCTCGGAATGGCCCCGGTGCCTTCGCTCTTCGCCGGACGCTGCGCCACCGTGAGCGTCCCGCTCTCCTCCGTGATGCCTCCGGCGGCGCAGGGCCTCGAGGGCGCGTACTACGTCGGCGGCATTGTCGATGAGCAGGAAGACGAGCAGGAGCTGCGCGAGGACAACAACGCGTTCATCCACGGCCTCGTCGGTGTCGGCAACAGGGCCGACCTGGTCATCACCGGCATGGTGGTGCCGCCCAGCCTGCGCACCAGCGGCCCCTCCTCGCCGACCCCGACGGCCTCGGTGACGGTCTGCAACCAGGGTACCTCCCTGAGCGACTCCACGGAGGTCCGGTTCTACATCTCCATGGACGACCAGCTGACCTCCATGGGCCCCAGCATGCCGCCCTATCCCGTCACCGACCAGATGTACGCGGGCAGCGCCTGGGTGCCGAACCTGGCCTCCGGCCACTGCACCACCGTCACCACGGACATCTGGCCCAACCGGCCTCCGGACGCGCAGGGCCAGGACGGCGCGTTCTTCATCGGCGCCATCGTCGACGAGTACGAGAACGTCCAGGAGCTGCGCGAGGACAACAACACGTTCATCCATGGCCTCGTCGGCATCGGCAGCAAGGCGGATCTCGTCATCACCGGCATGAGCGTGCCGCCGAGCTTCCGGTTGGATGGGCCCCCTGCGCAGAACGTGACGGGCACGGTGACGGTGTGCAACCAGGGCACGGAGGTCAGCACGTCGAGCCACGTGCAGCTGTACCTGTCCATGGACGACGCGCTGACGGCGATGGGCGCCAACTCGCCGCCCTATCCGCCGATGGACCAGTCTCCGCTGGGCTACGTCCCCGTGCCCTCGCTCCTCCCTGGGAACTGCACCACCGTGCCCACGCAGCTCACGCCCCATCTGCCTCCGGACGCCTACAACACCGAGGGCGCCTACTACGTGGGCGCCATCGTCGACGAGGACGCGAACGTCCAGGAGCTGCGCGAGGACAACAACATCTTCATCAAGGGGCTCGTGGGCGTCGGCAACAAGGCGGACCTGGTGGTCACCGCGCTGACGGGTCCCTCCTTCGTCCGGATGGGGAACTCCTTCACCGCCACGGTGACGGTCTGCAACCAGGGCACCCAGCCCAGCGACCCGAGCAGCGTGCACCTCTACACCTCGCTCGGCACGGTGCTCACCCCGGACTCGGTGCAGCCCGCGCCGGATCAGGCCCTCCTCGGGGTCGCGAGCCTCAACTCGCTGAACCCGAACAGCTGCAGCACCCAGCCGCTGACCGTGTCGGCCAACCTCCCGCCCGGCGCGATGGGACTGGCCGGCGCCTACCACCTGGGCGCATTCGTGGATGCCACCGAGTCACTGCACGAGCTGCGTGAGGACAACAACACCCGCGTCACCGGGCTCATCGTCACCCCGTAGCCCGCGGCCTTGAAGCACCGCCGGGCATCCCACGACACGGGATGCCCGGCGGAGGGTCTCACTCAGGGCTCATGGCACAAGGGGTCGCCATTGCACGGGTTGGGATTGGGGTTCGTCGGCCCGCCGCAGTACGGGGCGATGTACCCATCGCAGTTGTTGTCGATGGTATCCAGGCAGGACTCCGGCTGGCCCGGGTTGATGGCCGCATTGCTGTCGTGGCAGTCGATGCCGTTGTTCGTGTAGCCCCCGGACGGTTGCACGCGTACTGCCAATGGCCACCGTGCCCGTAGCCGTCCCCGTCCTGGTAGCGAGTGGTACGCCCCCGGCGCGACCCGCGCCACCGACTGCCCGCCCGCGAGCGAACCGCGCTGGGTCCGCGACTCCGACTCCGACGCGTCGATGGGCAGCGTCTCGCCACAACCCATCCCCAATGCCAACAAGGCCGCCCGACACCAGCGGAACCCTGGGGGGCCTGCTGCCACTGTCTGCCTTTCAAGAGCGCCACTCCTGACACACCTCGGCCTTCCTCCCGAGACCGGGGTATCCGTGGGGGAATCAAGACATGGGAGGGCCGGTGACCGTAACCCAAGCATCGACAATGAAACACGGGTGAGCCGTGACACCCGAGCCAGGTGTCAGTCCCCCAGTTCCGAATGACCCGGTGTGGAAGGAGCGCCGAGGCGCGCTACTGGGCCGAGAGGACTTCCGGAGGGATGGGCTCCAGCGGCACCATGACGAAGCGCTGCGCGGAGTCCACGGAGACCACGCCCTTGGCAAGGGTGGCCATCTCCCCCGCGACGCGGCGCCAGCGGCCCTCCTCGACGAGGAACTCGCCGCGCCCCACATAGGACATCTCCATGGTGGCGGGGATGGGTTTGGCCAGCGCGGGGTTCTCGTAGCGGCCGGCGTGGCGCTCCGCGACGGTGAAGTCGATGACGGCCACCGTGGTGCCCTCGGCCTCGCGCTCCAGGGACACCAGCTCCACGCGGTTGATGGCGTCACTCTCGCCGTTCCAGTTCTTCCCCATGTCGACCAGGTCGGCGCTGTGGGTCCACACGTCGCCCACGGACACCGGGCGCGACGGCAGCTCCACCATGAAGGCCACCAGGTTGCGGTGCTCGCGCTTCAAGTCGCTGGTGACCAGCCCCGAGGGCGTGAGGGTGGCCCGAATCTGCACGCCGCCCTCCATGGCCTTCAGCTGCCGGGCCAGCTCCTTGGCCTCCTTCGACGCGCGCTTCGTCTTGGGAATCTCCATCTTCGTCACCACCACCCGCGCGGCCACGTCACCCGAGGGCTTCGGGGACAGCACGAGCGCCATGGCGGACTGGGTCGGCTGCGCCATCTCGAACAGCTTCTTGCGCTTGCCGGCGGGCTCGCCCCGCAGCCGGACGCCGGAGATGTCCACCTTCATGGTGCTCGACTTCGGGGACATCGTGTCCATCGTGTACGAATAGCCGAGCGAGGACGGCGGCACCTTCCAGCGGAGCGTCACCGGCGCGCTCCCCCCGGTCGGCGACGCCGCGACGGCCCACCCTGGCACCAGCATGGACAGGGCGACCAGCAACGTGACGCGGCATTCCAGAGACCTGGGCATGACACCATCATCAAGCGTGCGCGGGTGTTTTCGATAGTCCCCGCCCGCCACGAGCCTCGCCGCCGTCTGGCACTGGCATTGCTTTATCGTGAGGGGCGCGGTCCCGTGGCCACGCTCGCCCGTCATTCCCCCAACCCGCATGAGGCCGCAATGCCACGCCGTGGCAGTCTCGCCACCCTGCTCCTGGGCCTGGCCGTGTCGTGTCCGCTCCAGCCGGCGCCCCCACTCGCCCCCCGCGTCGTCCTGTGGGCGTGGGAGCGCCCCGAGGACTTGAGCTTCCTCGAGAATCCCTCCGTCGAGGTGTCCGTCCTCCTGGCGACGCTGGAACTGCGCGCGTCGCGATGGCGCACCCACTCGCGCCAACAGCCCATCCGGCTTCCGACCGGAAAGCGCCCTCGCGGCACCATCCGCCTGGAGATGCGCGACGGCGCCTCACTGGCGCACTACTCGCCCGCCCAGCTGCGCGGGGTGGCCCAGCGCCTGGTCGACCTGGCCCGCCCCCGGGACGTGTCCATGCTCCAGATCGACTTCGACGCCCGCGAGTCGGAGCAGGCGGCGTATCTGGCGTTGCTGCGCCAGACGCGCGAGCTGCTGGGCGCCTCGCGTCCCTTGTCCATCACCGGGCTCGCCTCGTGGTGCACGCAGGGGAGCTGGTTGGAGCAGGCCCCCGTGGACGAGGTCGTCCCCCAGCTGTTCCGCATGGGCCCGGAGGGGCCCACGTGGCGCGCCCGGTTCGCGCGCGGCGGCGCGGCGCCGTGTGGCCGAAGCGTGGGCCTCGCGCTCGACGAGCGACACCGCGCGCCCTCCGGCGTGGACACGCTCTACCTCTTCAACCCCCGCCCCTGGACGTCGGAGTCGCTCGCCCAGGCCCTGAAGGACCTGACGCCATGAAGCCCCTCCTCGCGCTCTGCCTGTAGCTCCTCCTGTCGTGGCCCGCCGCTCCGGCCGAGGCATGTGGTCCCGGGGGTGATCAGGCCAGCATGTACTCGCATCCCGACGCCCCCTTCGAGCGCTTCGCCGCGGGGCACCTGGAGATGCTCGCGGGCACACACCACCCCATGCACCTCGCCTATGCGTGGCGTTGGATGATGGGGGTGCCCACCACACCCGAGGAACAGCGCGCGGTGGTGGACACCTGGAAGCGCATGGAAGGCGAGCTGGAGCGCGGTGACACCTCGAAGGAGCAGGGTGTCTGGAACGAGGCCAGGTCGCTGGCCCTGCACTCCCTCGGCCTGGACTCCGCGAGACTCACATCCCCCCGCTCCGACATCCCGGAGGAGGAACGTCACATCCACGGCGACGCGTTCGAGCGCGCCGCGGAGACCGTGGGGACCTTGTCCCGGCTGTGGCGAAAGCACCCGGCGCTGCTGCTCGAGTGGGTCGACGCCCAGAACGCAATCTTCGCGGGCTCCTGCCAGCCCTTGCCCGCGCTGAGCGCCGGGGACCTCGATGACGTCGGGCGCCCCGTTAAACCCTCCGCGTCGGTGCAGGCCCGCCGGCAGGCCGAGCGCGACTACCAGGTCGCCGCCTCGCACCTGTATTGCAGCCGCTTCGACGAGGCCCTCGCCGCGTTCCAGGCCATCGAGGGACACCGCGACACCCCCTACCGGACCCGCGCCGCGTATCTCGTGGCCCGCACGCAGGTGCGCCGGGCCCTCAAGGAGCACAGCCCCTGGGGCAGCGGACGGCCCGAGGAGCAAGCCCGCTTCATGGCTCGCCTCGACGAGGCGGATGCGACCATCACCCGCATCCTCGCGAGGCCTCGACTGCGCGCCGTCCATGCGCAGACCCGGCGCCTGCGCAGCCTCGTCCGCTCCCGCACGCAACGCGAGGCGTGGGCCTGCACGCTGCCGACGCTCGTGCTCCAGCCCGGCACGGGGTCCGCGCTCGCGGCGGAGCTGGGCGACTTCGACCTGTCGTTCGAGCCGGGTCGCAAGTGTCCGTCGAGCCCCGCGCCCCCCCCAGGAGCTGCTCCAGTGGATTCACGTCATGCAGCAGGCCGCCGAGACCTGGCCCCCGGAGCAGGAGCAGCAGAAGCGGGAGGCCTATGTCGTGGCGCTCGCGAGATGGAAGCAGACCCACCTCGCCCCCTGGCTCGTCGCCGCGATGCTCAAGGCGCGGGGAGACTCTCCGGAGGTGGACGCGCTGCTCGTCGCGGCGGCCCGGGTGCCCCTCTCCGCCCCCCAAGGGCTGACCCTCGCGCTGCACAGCGTGAGGCTGCTGCGGGAGCAGCGATTGCTGGACGCGGCACGCGCGCGCCTGGCCGCCGTGCCACTCGAGCAGGTGCGGGCACGTCCCACGAGCAACAAGTTCGTCCACGCTGAGCGGCTCCTGCTCGCCACGAGCTGGGAGGCCTTCCTGGGCATCGCCCTGGAGCGCGTCGCCGAGGAAGCACCGTGGACCCGCCCCACCCTGGCCGACGGTCGCCTGGAGCAGCCCGCGGCCTTCAGCTACGCGGCGCTCTCCCTCCTCAACACGCCCATCACCGCGCGTCGCCTGGTCGCGCTGAGCTCTGACGAGCGGGTGCCCCCGGCCCATCGCCAGCAACTGCGATGGACCGCCTTCGTGCGAGCCGCCATCCTGGGCGATGATGAGACCCTCCAGGCCCTGGCGACAATGCTGGCCGAGTCGGAGCCCACCGCCCGGAGCGAGCTGCGCGCGATGCTCGGCAGGACGACCGTCGAGGAGCGGATGTTCGAGGCGCGGCTGCTCGTGATGGGGCTGCCCGTGCTCTCGGTCACCCTGGTGACCGACCCGAGGCGCATCTGGCACCCCGGCCTCACCACCTTCACCTCCGGGAAGGACAACTGGTGGTGCACACTGTACCCGGTGCAGGCGACACCGTTCTCCTTCGTGAGTGAGGAGGAGCGCGTGACGGCGGTCTCGGAATGGCAACGGATTGTCGAGGCGGGGAGCGCCGTGGTGTACTTCTCGAAGGTCGCGCTCGCATGGGCCAAGGAGCACCCGAAGGACCCTCGCTCGCCCATCGCCCTGTACCGCGCCGTGCGCGCCAGCAAGCGGGTCTGCAACCAGAACACCCCCGAGGCCATGGCCGCCTTCCGCCATCTGCACCGGCACTACGGCAAGAGCACCTGGGCCCAGCAGGTGCCCTATGTCTATTAGCGCCCCGTCACGGCCGGTCCGTCACTGAATCGTGGAGTTGGTGACGGTGATGGGCGTGTCCGAGTGATTCGAAATCTGGGGGTGCGTCACGTACCAGGAGCCGCCCAGGTTGTTCTGGATGACCGAGCGGTCGATGCGGATGTCGCCCGAGTGGTCATTGCTGACGAAGAAGATGGCGCTGCCGTGCGCGTTGACCTCGTTGTGCTCGATTCGCGTGCCGCACAGAGACAGCGTCATCCTGTTACCGTCGTTGTAGATGGCGCCGCCGCTGCCGCCACCCGGCGTCCCCGGACGCGAGGGATTGGCGCCGTTGCCGATGGCCCGGTTGTGGGAGAACAGGCTGTTGATGACGGTCCATGACACGCCGATGCTGCTGATGCCGCCGCCGTTCGAGCAGGCCCCGCCATAGCCCGCCTTGCCTCCGAAGGTCGTGTTCACCACGTACACGGGCAAGTCATTGTACTGGTCGAACACCCGCAGCGCGGCGCCGCCCACGTCGGGGCCGACATCCGCGCATGCGTTGTTGAAGAAGCGGGAGTTGATGACCTTCACGCGGCCACCGCGAACCCAGACCGCGCCGCCGCCGTCGAACTCCGTCTCGCTCTTGGAGCTGGCGTCGATGAAGGTGAGGTTCTGGAGCGTCAGCCGGGGGTGGTCCTGGTTGTCGCAGTGCGCGGTGGTCCAGACCTGATTCCTGTCACAGGTGTTCATGTACAGGATGCGGTGCCGGCCCGCGCCGCTGAGCGTCACCAATCCCTTTCCGTCGATGACGATGTCCGGCCCCTTGTCGTTGAAGACCTTCGCCGTCCGGTCGAGCGTGAGCGTCACCGGCTCCGGCCCACAGTCGAAGGTGATGACGCCGCCCTTGGCCACGGCGTCGATGAAGGCGGCGCTCGTGCAGCTCGCGGGCGTGCCCGTGCCGACGACGGTGGTGGGCCTGGAGACATCCGCGAGCCCCGCCTCCGCGGGCACGCCGCAGGTGGCCTCCGCGTTCGGGTTGCCGGCCGGGGGGCCGTCCTTGGGATTGGTCAACGGGTTTGGGACATCCACGCCGGGTTCATCATCGCTCGAGCAGCCCGGCGCGACGATGAGCGCGACGCCCAAGCCGAGCACCGCGCAGCGAGCAGACCATCGATGACGCCTCTTCGGATGCATGGGGTCTCCAGGAGGCGGCTGAGGGGCCACGCCTCGGCGCGAGGATACCCACCGCGCCCCCCTGCTGAAAGCGCCGTCTCCGGAAGGACGGAGCCCGCGTGGGGAAACGCAGGCGACGCATGGATGTATCGACGGGGCCAGGAATGATTGCACCGCGAAGGTCCGCGCCGAGCCTCCAGAGGCGCTCGTGTTACCGAGTTACTGGAGCAAACCCAATCCTTGGAGAGGTGGTCCTCGATGATGTCACTGCTGAGCAGGTCGACCCTGCGGGGGGCGACGTGTGCCCTCTGTCTGCTGGGATGCGGAGGCGGGCAGTCCGACGCCGTGAAGACGTCTTCGTCCCAGGCGCCGCTCGCCGAGGACGAGGTGCTGGTGACGAGCACCACGCGCTTCCACACCTCGGTGGGCATCGCGGAGCGCCTGGAGGACCTGTCAGCGGATCCTCCGGAAATCCATCTCCAGACGGGCACGTCGTTCACCCGCATCACCGGCGCTCCCGTGGCGGGCGGGTGGCGCTTCACGGGTGTGCCCAGGACGGAGTACTCCCTGCGCAAGGACTCGAGCACCCGGACCAGCCTCCTCACGTCCGCCCGCCACGTGGACATCGGCACCCACCGCATCGGGCGCGTGGATGCGGTGTATCCGAGCGTCGACTGGGTCCCCGTTCAGCTCGACGTGCGCAACCTCTCTCCCTGGCGTCGCCCGAGCGGCACGTATCAGCCCGGCTCCAGCCTTCAGGCGGTGGCCATGGACGTGGACCTGCTCGGGGACCTGCTCGTTCCGGAGGAGACGACGCCCGAGGGAGCGACCTCCATCGTCACCGACGAGGCCGTCCTGCTCTCCTACAACCGGATGGGCATCCCCGCCTTCCAGTCGAGCGCCGGGGACCGGATGTATGTCCATCAGCTCGGGGAGTTCATCGCGGGTGGGATGCCCGATGGGACGCGGGTGGGCTATTCCGCCGTCGAGCGCTCCGTGCACCTGCCGCCGCTCGACTTCGTGCCGGCCTGGGAGACAACGCCCCTGAGCGTCGACGCGGAACTCCAGCCGCTGGCGCTCCAGGAGTTCCCGCTCGACTGGCGTCTGTCCGAGTTCGCGCGTCAGGCCGTTCAGGTCCACCCGCGCGCGCTCCCGGGCACCGTCTGGTTCGAGGTCCATCCCACGCCCCACACCTCCGCGGAGCAATGGATGGGCGACGCCCAGCCGCTGCTCCGGCTGATCCTGCCCCGAGGGACTGCTTCGGACTTCGCGTCCCAGCTGCGGTTCGGCAATCCGTACCCCTCGGACTGGGATGTGGTCGGGAGGGTCAACTACAGCACCGTCTTCGCCACACAGATGCCGGGCAATCCCGCGCGCACCGTCAACCTGTTGGGAGGCTATACCGCCGTCGAGAAGCTCGAGGACCTGGCCTCCGGCCCCATCGTCCCCAAGCTGTCTCCCCCCCGCTCCCTGCGCATCGATTGGAAGTCGGCCAGTACGCCGCACGAAGTGAGCTCGGTCCATCCCTTGATTTCGTGGCGCCCGCCGGCCGTCGGAACGCCCACGGCCTATCAAGTGATTGTCCGACAGTTCTTTCCACAGGTCGGAGCGTTCGTGAGCATGGGCGCCATCAACGTGCCCGGTTCCATCCAGGAGCTGCGTGTGCCGCTCGACATGCTGGCCCCAGGCTCCCACTTCTATGTGAGCGTGCTTGCCATCGACGCGCCCCACTGGGACGTCGAGCACGCGCCGCTCGCCACACAAGAGCGGGCGCCCTACCGCGCCGCCATGACCTACAGCTCCATCTTCACCGTGGCGCCTTGAAGGCACCCGACGGGCGGCGGACAGTGCCGCCTCCGCCCTGTCGAGGTCATCCCGGGCCCTCCTGGTGACGCCCCATGAGAGCCATTGCCCTCCTCACCGTCCTGCCCGCCCTGGCGCTGGCCGGCCCTCGCCCGGAAGCATCCCGGCAACCCGCCGCGCCGAAGCGCTACACCGCCAAGCAGTTCATGGAGACGACCACGGTGCTCGGCGCGTCGTTCTACGCGGATGAGCAGCGGGTGCTGTATTCGTCGGACCAGACCGGGGTCTTCAATGTCTTCTCCATGTCGGTGAAGGGTGGCAAGCCCACGCAGCTCACCCACGCCACCAAGGATGCCACCCTCGCCGTCGGCTACTTCCCCAACGAGGACCGGGTCCTCCTCACCCGGGACTCGGGAGGCAACGAGCAGCACCACCTCTACGTGCGCACACCCGATGGGCAGGAGCAGGACCTCACGCCGGGCGACAAGCATCGCGCCACGTTCTTCGGATGGAGCCACGACGACGCGGCCTTCCACGTCCTCACCCACGAGCGCGACGCGCGCTTCCAGGACCTCTACCGCTACGACGCGAGGACCTATGCGCGCACGCGGCTGCACGAGGGGGACGGCGAGCACGTGCCCGCGGCCCTCTCACCCGACGGGAAGTGGTTGGCATTGGAGAAGTCCCGGACGCTGTCCGACAGCGACGTATCCCTGCTCGAGCTGGCCACGGGGAAGCTGCAGCACCTCACGGCGCATGCGGGCAACGCCACCTGGAAGGCGGCGACCAGCGACCCGACCTCCTCCTCGCTGTACCTGCTCACCAACGAGGGCTCCGAGTTCATACGCGTGGAGCGCCATGTGCTCGCCACCGGCCAGCGCGAGCATGTGGATGCGCCCGCCTGGGACATGCTCTCCACGACGTTCTCGAAGCGCGGCGCGCTGCGCGTCACCCGCGTCAACGAGGATGGGAAGACCACGCTCCAGGTCCACGACCTGAAGACAGGCACGCCTCGCGCGCTCCCGGCGCTGCCCTCGGGCACCATCTCGGAGGTGGCGCTGTCGGTGCGCTTCAAGTCCTTCGATGGACTGGAGATTCCCGCGCTGCTCTACAAGCCCCATCAGGCGAGCGCGAAACAGAAGGCCCCCGCCATCGTCTTCGTCCATGGGGGACCGGGCGGGCAGTCCGCGAAGGGATACACTACCAGGAGCTGGGCAATCCCCAGCCCCAGGCGGCGATGCTGCGGGAGATTTCTCCGCGGTTCCACACGGAGAAGATTCGCAAGCCCCTGCTCGTCATCCAGGGTGCCCAGGCCCCCCGCGTACCCAAGGCCCGGACGGACGAACTCGTGGAGGGCGTGCGCAAGAACGGCGTGCCCGTGGACTACTTCGTCCTCCCCGACGACGGTCACGGCTTCAGCAGCAAGAAGAGCGAGGCGGAGACGTCCGCCCGAATCCTCTCCCTCCTGGAGCAGCACCTCCGAAGAAGCGGTGCACGACCAGGAAGCGAGGCTGCTTCCGAATAGACAGGGGATGACCCTCTCGCGCCGAGCCCTCACCGCCTGCGTACCGCTGCTCTGCGCGGGCTGCGTCACGCCCTATCAGCCGATGACGGGCTCGGGCGGCTATCACGACATGGAGGTGGCCCCGGGCGTCATCCAGATTGAGGTGCGCGGCAATCCGCAGACACACCTGGGCACGCTGCAAGGCTACTTCCACCGGCGGGCCGCGGAGCTCTGTGGGGGGCGCGAGTACGACTGGTCCTTCGACACGGGGAGCCAGGGCGGGCCGCTCCTTTTCGTCGGGAAGAGCTCCAGTACGTCCGTCATCGTCACGGATTCGCCCGTGAACCGGCGGCACTGGGTGAAGGGCACCATCCAGTGCGGCGACGCCGCGCGGGCGAGCTCGGACGTCGCGCTGGAGGCGGCGGTGCCCCTCGAGGAGGCCCCGCCAGGCCCCTGAGCCCTCCGTCACGCCTTCGCGGGCTTCTGCTCGTGCGCGCCCTCGTCGCGGCCATGCACGGCGGCCGGAGGGCTGGTGGCCTCCACCGCGGAGAACGTCTCCAGGATTTTGTATGTGTGGCTGGCGCCGCGCGGCACGAGCCACGAGTCACCGGGGTTGAGCAGGATGAGCTGCCCCTCCAAATGCAGCTCCGCGCGGCCCTTCAGTACGAAGCCCACCGTCTCGTAGTCACGCGGCGCGGCGGGCTTGGGCTCCCCTGGCGGCTCGTCCTCCCACAGCCGCATGGACAGCCGCACGCCGGAGGCCAGGTACTTCTGCCCCATCTCTCCCCGGGGCGAGTGCCGGCTCTCCACCTTCTTCACGCTGGTATCCCCCATGGCTCGCGTCCCCTTCGCCCTCGGGCGTCTGGCGGCGGATGCGCCGCGCGTTCCCGTCGAAGGTAAGCCCCGACGCCCGGCCCGACGCGGCTGGCGCCCACGCCCGCCTGCCCCGCGGCCCTGAGCCCGCAAAGACGAAGGCCCAGCCTCCCCTAGGGAAGACCGGGCCTCGGGCTCACTCAAGGGTGGCCAGGATGACGCGATTAGCCCGCCGCGCGGACGTTCTGGGCCTGCAGCCCCTTGGGGCCACGGGTCACCTCGAACTCCACCTTCTGCCCCTCCTGCAGGGTGCGGAAGCCATCCATGTTGATGGCGGTGTGGTGGCAGAACACGTCCTCACCGCTGTCCTGCGCGATGAAGCCGAAACCCTTGGCGTCGTTGAACCACTTCACAGTACCGAATGCCATGTGACCTTCTTCTTTCTGCTAGACGGCGACCCGGGACCAGCCGGACCGCCAGTGCGGGGCGGACATCGCTCCGACACTGAAGCGAGAATCTACCTCAAGGACCGTTTTGTCCACCCGACCCCCACCCAGCGGGCAGGCGGTCGTCGGCCAGAGGACAGTCCCAGGGGCTGAAAATCGCTCCAGAGGTCAACAGGCCACATTCGCCCCTTCATCCCGGGACGGTGCGAAAGCCCTTCACGTTTCTTCACGGGGCCCCGGGCGTTGGCTTCACACCCGCCCTCTACCTTCCTGCCCATCCAAGACGGAGGCGCGCCATCCCGGCCCGCTCCGCTGGGAAGGAGCAGGACCTTCATGTTCGGATTTCTGTTCGGCTCGGCCTGTCTGGCCGGCCTCATCTACACCGTGCGGGGTGGCCGAGGCTGGCGCCAGCATGGACCTCGGCGGGGAGGTCGCTTCGGCTGGCGGATGCGCCTGCGCTGGCTGTTCGAGCGGCTGGAGACCTCTCCGGGCCAGGAGAAGGTCATCGTCCAGGCGACCGAGGAGCTCACCGAGGCCTTCGACAAGCTGCGTGACGAGGTGCGCCCCAGCCGCGCCGCGATTGGCACCGCGCTCAGGGGGGAGCACTTCGACGGCGCCGCGCTGCGGGAGCTCTTCGCCCGCCACGACGTCGCGGTGGACAACGCGCGCAAGACGCTCCAGGGCGCGCTGTCGCAGGTGCACGAGGCACTGGACCCGCGCCAGCGCCGTGAGCTGGCGGACGTGCTCGAGCACGGCTGGGGCCATGGCCACGGCGCGGGCCCCGGGTGGCACGGGCGCCGCTGCGGCGGGCACCAGGGCTGGCGAGGCGATGACCACCCGATGGTCTGAAACCCTCTCACACACGAATCGAGGAACCCCATGTTCATGATGCGACCCCGCCGCGGCATCCTCATCGTCGTCCTCACCCTGGGAGTCATCGGAGGCTTCATCTCCGGCTTCCAGAGCCTCTCGCGCCACCACGGTCCCTGTCCCGGCGACAGGGGCGCGGAGCGCTGGGGACGTCGAGCGCCTGCGGCCAACGGGCCCGAGTGCCCCCCGGACGCCACCGCGACCGCCGGCTCGCCGTCCTCCACCACGACCCAGGCTCCAGCGCCCGGGCCGCGTTAGTATCGACTCCGTCCATGTCCACACGCGTCCTGCTCATCGACGATGACACCCGCATGTATGAACTGCTCGCGCAGTACCTCGGGCAGAACGGCGTCAGTGTGACGCATGCCCCGGATGGGGGGCGGGGGCTCGCCGCGCTGGAGGCCAGTGCCTACGACGCGGTGCTGCTGGACGTGATGATGCCGGGCATGGACGGCCTCGAGGTGTGCAAGCGCATCCGCGCCAAGAGCCGCATCCCCGTCGTCATGCTCACCGCGAAGGGTGACGAGACGGACCGCGTGGTGGGGTTGGAGCTGGGCGCGGACGATTATCTTCCCAAGCCCTTCAGTCCCCGGGAGCTGCTGGCGCGCTTGAGGGCGGTGCTGCGGCGCTCGCAGCCGTCGGCGGTGGCGGACCGGTTGGAGGCGGGCGGATTGTCCATCGACGTGGCCGGGCGCGAGGTGCGAGCGGAGGGCAAGCTGGTGGACCTGACGGGGCTGGAGTTCGACCTGCTGGTGGCGCTGGTGCGCCGCGCGGGCCGCGTCATCCCCCGGGACGCGCTGCTGGGTGAGGCGGGGCGCAGCGACACGGTGGTGGGCGAGCGCACGGTCGACGTGCACATCTCCCACTTGAGGCAGAAGCTGGGCGACATCGGCACGCGGCTCATCAAGACGGTGCGCGGCGTGGGCTACGTCTTCGCCAAAGAGGGCCTCTGATGGGCCACCGGGACGACAAGGGTGGCAAGGGCGAGCCGAGGCGCTCCTCCCCCTGGCGCCGCGACGACTGCGGCCCGTGGGACTTGAGCTGCGAGGAGGCCGAGGAGTTCTCACGCTGGCTCCACCGCGAGGAGGAGGAGGCACGGGCCCAGGGACAAGGTGGACAGTGGGCGAACGACGACTCCTCGTCGGACAAGCGTCCGGGCTGGGGACGACGTTCCGGGGGTTGGGGGAAGCATCCCCGGCACGAGCACATCGAGCGGTGGCGGCGACACCATCAGGCGCGATGGAGTCACTGGCGCATGAGCCGGTTGGGCCACTTCGTGCGTTCCCGGCTGCACCGGCGCCTGTTCATGTGGTTCGGGTTGACCATCTCCCTGACGGGCCTGGTCGTGGGCCTGGTGTTCAACATCGTCGGAGGCACCACCTGGAAGCAGGAGATGGTCCGGCTCAAGAACTTCGCGAGCCACCGCTTCGAGGAGGTCTGGGACGAGCCCGCGCGCAGGGAGGCGCTGGCGCAGTCGGTGGCGCGGGACCTGGACATCGACGTGGAGCTGAAGGACGCGTCGGGCAAGCTGCTCGTGCTGGCCGGAGGGCTGTGCAACAGCACCGAGATGTCCCTCCCGGTGGTGCGCGGAGACACCACGCTGGGGCAGGTGCGGCTGTGCTACGGGAGCGAGCGCGCCAAGAACAAGATGAAGTTGATCCTCCCGCTGGTCGCCGCGTGCCTCATGCTGTGGATGGCCTCGGGGAAGATGGCGCGCAGGCTGGCCAAGCCCGTGGATGCGCTGGTGCAGGCCACCAAGGCGCTGGGCGCCGGACGGCTCGACGCTCGCGCCGAGGTCCTCCCCCACGCGACGGGTGAGTTCACCGTGCTGGCGGTCGCCTTCAACGACATGGCGGGGCGCATCGAGAAGCAGGTGGCGGACCAGCGCGAGCTGCTCGCGGCGGTGTCGCACGAGCTGCGCACGCCGCTGGCGCGGATGCGCGTGCTGACGGAGCTGTTGCGCGACGGCGGCGGGAATCCCAAGACGCTGGACCAGGTGGACCGCGAGGTGGTGGAGCTGGACGCGCTGGTGGGCGAGCTGCTGGCGAGCTCGCGGCTGGACTTCGGACAGCTCACGCCCCGGGTACTGGATGGGCGCACGCTGGCGAGTCAGGCGCTGGAGCGCGCGGGGCTGCCGCCCGAGCTGCTCGACTCGGAGCTGCCGGAGGCGGTGCTGGTGGGCGACGCGACGCTGCTGGGGCGCGCGCTGGTCAACCTGCTGGACAACGCGCGCAAGCACGGCGGCGGCGCGAGCACGCTGCGGGTGGAGGAGCGCGAGGAGGACATGTGCTTCTGCGTGGAGGACCGGGGTCCGGGGCTCCTCCAGGGTGAGGAGGAGCGCATCTTCCAGCCCTTCTACCGGAAGGACCGGGGCGGCGAGGCCCGCGAGGCGGGCTCACTGGGACTGGGGCTCGCGCTGGTGCAGCGCATCGCGAAGGCCCACGGTGGCGAGACGTTCGCGGAGAACCGCGAGGGCGGTGGCGCCCGCGTGGGCTTCACGGTGAAGAAGGCGGGGCCGCCGGGCTCGCTGGAGCAGCCCGCGGCGTAGGCGGGGCCTCCTCGCGAACGTGGCGAGGAGCCCTTTCCATCGAAGCGGACCCTGCGTCGTGCGCGAGGCCCGCGCCGCGAGGGGCCTTTCGTCTCGCGGAAGGCGCCCCTCCCAGCCCTACTTCTTCGCGGACGCGTCCTCGGCGGTGAACGCGAAGGCGACGGTGGCCGGCGCGTCGTCCTTCACCGTGACTTCTGCGCTCTTGGTGCCGAACGTCTCGTGCCACGCCTCCAGGGTGTACGTGCCCGCGGGCAGGCCCTGGATGGCGAAGGTGCCGTCCTCTCCCGTGGTGGCGAAGAACGGGTTCGGGTTGCTCACCACGAACGCGGTCATCCACGGGTGCACGTCACACTTGAGCTTCAGCACGTCATCCGCGGCGGGCACGGACTTCTGCACCGGCGCGCCCGAGGGCGGCTGGGCCACGTTGAAGGCCGACTTGGTGCCCACCACGCCGCGCACGTTGTGCAGCGTGCCGTCGCTGTTCTTGAAGACGACGGGCTGCCCCGCCACCGCGCCCTGCACCCGCGGCACGTAGGTGCACTTCGACTGGTCCACCACCACCGGCTCGCTCGGCACCGTGGAGGCCCCCGGCACAGCGCCTCGCACGCGCACCAGCACGTTGCGCAGCTTGCCGTCCTTCACCAGCACCGCCTCGTCCTTCGACGCCCGCCCCTCACAGGCAGGGTCCGCGCTGGGCGGCAGGTCCGCCGCGACGGGCGCCGTGCCCGTGAAGGTCACCGTGCCCTTCACCTCGCCCTTGCCCACGGGGACGTTCGTCGTCTGCCCCGGCGCCTGGATGGGCGTGGCGGCGTGCGGCGCCTTCTCCTCGGGCGCGCGAGCCGCCTGGGCGGGCGCGGCGGGCGGAGGCGTGGCCGGGGCCTCCTCCTTCTTGCAAGCGGGCAGGGCCAACAGCCCCGCGGCTCCCAGCATCGACAGGCCGAGCGTGCGCAGCGTCATGTGCAATCTCCTCGGTGAACCGGTACTTCGTCCGCGCTCCCTCGTAGTCAAAGGACGCGGACCTGTCCAACGGCCCGTCCGCGCTATTCGCGCCGGCTGACGCTCGCCGCCGCCAGCCCCAGGAACACCGCCGCGAACGCCAGCAGCACCGGCACCTCCCAGCCCGCGCCGGACAGGGGCGAGCCCACCGCCACGGACGCCTCGGCGCCGTACAGCGCGCGCCGCACGCCCTCCACGGAGAAGCGCATCGGGTTGAGCACCATCACCCACGACAGCCAGGTGTCCGCGCCCTTCAGCGGGAACATGGCCCCGGACAGCACCCACATGGGCAGCATCACGATGCTCATCACCGCGTGGTAGCCCGCGCTCGAGCGAACCCACCACGCCAGCGACATGCCCATGCCCGTCAGCGCCAGCGCCGACAGCACCATCACCGCCACGAGCAGCGGCAGGTCCAGGGTGGCCGCGCTCACGCCGGCGAGCGGCGCCAGCAGCAGGAACAAGGACGCCTGCATCAGGGCAATCGCGGACGAGCCCAGCGCCTTGCCCAGCACCACCGCCAGCCGGGAGCCCGGCCCCGCGAGCACCGCCTGGAGGAAGCCCTCGCGGCGGTCCTCGATGACCGTAATCGTGGCGAAGATGGCGCTGAACAACAGCACCATGGTGACGACGCCCGGGAAGAAGAACTGCTGGTAGCCCAGCCCCTGCGCGCCCTCGACGCGGAACGAGCCCGCGAAGCCCGAGCCGATGACGAACCAGAACAGGATGGGCTGCGCCAGCGCGCCCACCACGCGGCTGGGCTGACGGAAGAAGCGCACCACGTCGCGCGCCATCAGCACCCGCACCGTCGCCCACTGCAGCGCCAGCGTGCCCGGCGCACCCGGTGCCCGCGCGTCCTCGGCCACGGGGGGCGGCTGCGCGGTGGAAACCTCGGCGTTCATCGGCGTCTCCTCGGCGCGGCCTCCACGGCCGGCACGTCGGCGCCCAGCGCGCGCCCGGTGAGCTGCAGGAACACATCCGCCAACGTGGGGCGGCGCAGCGCGACGGACGTCATCCGCCCCGCCGGGAAGGACTCCACCAACCGGGGCACCAGCGCGTGGCCCTGCCGGGCCTCCACCTGCACCCGCCCCTCCACCACCTTCGCGTCCACGCCCAGCTTCTCGCGGACCTCCCGGGCCAGCGTCTCCGGCTCGGGCGCCTCCACCGTGAGGAGGTCCCCGCCCATGCGCGCGGCCAGCGCGGCCGGCGTGTCACACGCGACCAGCTTCCCCGCGTCGAGCACCGCCAGCCTGTCGCAGACCTCGGCCTCGTCGGCCCGGTGCGTGGTGAGCAGCACCGTCAGCCCCTCCGCGTCGCGCAGCCGCTTCAGGTGCGCCCAGAAGGTGCGGAAGGCGGCCTCGTCCAGGCCCTGCGTGGGCTCGTCCATCAACACCACGCGGGGCTGGTGCACCAGCGCGCGGGCCAGCTCCAGCCGGCGGCGCATGCCCCCGGACCACGTGCCCACCCGCTCGTCGCCCCGGTCCAACAGGCCGATGAGCCCCAGCATGGACTCCACGCGCTCGCGGGCCCGCTCGCCCGTCAGCCCGTACAGCCGGGCCCCGAGCATCAGGTTCTCCCGCGCGGTGAGCAGGTCATCCAGGCTGCCGCGCTGGAAGATGATGCCCATCTGCCGGCGCAGCGCCGGGTCGCTCAGGGACAGCTCGCGGCCGGCGAAGCGCACCTGCCCCGCGTCGGGCGCGAGCAGGCCCGCCAGTATCTGGAAGGTGGTGGACTTGCCGGCGCCGTTCGGGCCCAACAGGCCCAGGATTTCGCCGGGCCGCACCGACAGCGTGAGGCCGTCCACGGCCACGCGGTCCTTGAAGCGTCGGGTCAGCCCCTCGAGGTGGAGCAGCGCGGGTGGAGGGGTGTGAACCGAGGTATCAGGCATGGGCGGGCTTTCCGCCGGCTGCCCCGCGCGCCTAGCCGCGGGGAACGCGGTCCAGGCTCAGCGCCGCGAACAATCCGGTGAGGTAGATCAACGAGAAGATGAACGTCTGGCGCGCCCAGGGCTTCCCCAGCCGGCGGAAGAACCCCCACGCCCCCACTCCCAGGAAGCTCAGCCCCAGGCCCACCGCGGCCGCCAGGTACCAGGAGCCGGCGATGTGGAGCTGGAAGGGCAGCAGCGTCATGGGCACCAGCGCCACCAGGTAGAGGACGATCTGCGCGCGGCTGGACTCGTCGCCGCGCTCAATCGGCACGGACTTGAGGCCCGCCGCCGCGTACTCCTCCTTGCGGAACAGGGCGATGGCGATGAAGTGCGGCATCTGCCACAGGAAGAGGATGGCGAAGAGCGCGAAGCCGCCCGCGTCGATGCGGTCCGTCACCGCCGTCCACCCCATCAGCGGGGGCAGCGCGCCGGGGACGGCGCCCACCAGCATGGCCGCCGAGGTGCGCGCCTTGAGCGGCGTGTACGCCAGCACGTAGCTGAGCAGCGCGAGCAGGCCCAGCGCAGCCGTCAGGAGGTTGGCGCCCAGGGCCAGCGCCGGCAGGGACACCGCCGCCAGGGAGATGCCGAACCACAGCGCCACCGCCGGCTCCATGCGTCCGGAGGGCAGCGGCCGGTTCTGCGTGCGCGCCATGAACTTGTCGCTGTGGCGCTCCCAGTAGCAGTTGAGCGCGTTGGCCGCGCCCACCGTGCCGGCCGTGGCCAGCAGCGTCACCAGGGCATGGCCCGTGGACAGGGGACCTGGGGCCAGCCACATGCCGCCGGCCGTGGTGATGAGGACCAGGCTGGAGAGCCGGGGCTTCATCAGGGAGATCAGGTCGGACGCGGTCGTCGACACGGACTCGGCACGCGCGCTCAAGCGGACTCCAGGGGAGAGCGTGACAGGGACGCTGCCGACGCGGGAACCGCCCTCCCATACAGGCACCACCGGGGGGTGGGCAAGGACACGTCACCACGACGCGCCGGCCACGAACGGCCGCCCGCCCGGCGCCACACCGTGGCTCGGGCTCGCGTCCTCGTGTCTTGAAGGGTTCGGGAAGGCAAACACCCGGGGCATAGCCCCACTCGCGGGGGCCATCAACCCGGGGGGGCCGGGGCCGTGCGCGCCCTGCTGGCCGCGCGCATCAGCCCCACTTGTCCGACCTGCTCAGCCCCCGGTGAGGGTGCGCGCCGCGGTGGCGTGCTCGCCGCTCGGCTCGCGCTTGAGGTACTCCTGCGCCAGCATCTTCGCCTTGGGGCCCTGCTTGGCGTCCTTGGAGAGCAGCGTGGCGTAGAAGTAGTACGCCGGGGAGAAGGCCTCGTCGGCGTTGAGGGCGCGCTGGTACGTCTCGTCCGCCTTCGCCGCGTCGCCCTTGCCCTGGTAGACGCGCGCCAGCTCCGTGAGCGCGATGGCCGAGCGCTCGGGCTGGCCGACGAACTCCTGGCTCGCCTTCTCCAGCTGCGTCTGCGCGTTCGTCCAATCGGAGCGCTCGCGGTAGATGGCACCCATGGCCAGGCGGGCCTCGGGGTTCTTCGCCTTGGGGTCCTTCACCGCGCGCTCGTACTGCTTGAGGGCCTCATCCAGCTTGCCCTGGCGGCGGTAGGCGTTGCCCAGCATGACGACCAGCTTGGGGCTGTCGCCCATCGTCTTGAGGGCCGTCTGGAGCGCCTCGGCGGCCTCCTTCTCGCCGCCCTGCTTGCCCATCAGGGCCTTGGCCAGCTCGACGTGGAACTGCGCGCGCGAGCCGTCCACGCGGATGGCCTTGCGGATCTCCTCGGCGGCCTGGTCGAAGCTGCCCTCGGTCAAGAGCCGGCGGCCCTTGATGAGGTGCAGGTCCGGGTTCTGCTTGTCGAGCGTGAAGCCCGTCTCCTCGCTCTTGAGCATCTCCGCGCGCGCCTTCTGGGCGTCCAGCGGCACGCCCGTGGCCTCCACCAGCTTCTGCTGCATGTCCGGCTTCTCGTTGGGCAGCGACGCGGAGACGCGGCTGACCAGGAGCGAGCGCGCCAGGTGCGCGGCGGCCAGCTGACGGGGCGACGGCGGGGGCTCGGCGTCCAGCAGCTTCTTCAGCATGGACTGGACCAGGGGGTAGTTGGGCGAGTCCTGGTCGAGCATCAGGAGGGAGCGGCCCAGGAGCGACTCCGGGTGGTCCTTCTCGTAGCGCAGGGCCAGGTCGTAGTTCTTCCAGGCCGTGTTGTCCTGGCCCAGCCGGCGGTACACCGCGCCCAGGCCCGAGTAGATGCGCGGGTCGTCGGGCGCGAGCACCTGGGCGCGCTCCAGCGAGTCGCGGCCGCGGTCCAGGTCACCCGCGTTCATCTGGATGAGGCCGAGCGTCAGGTAGAGCAGCGAGCTGGAGCGCCCCTGGGCGTCCAGGCCCTTCACCGTCTCCTCCAGCTTGCCCAGGGCCTCCTTGCCCTTGCCGCCGTAGGTCTGCACCAGCGCCTCCGCGGCGATGAGGTGCGAGCTGACGTCGCCCGCCTTCATGCCCGCGGCCAGGTGCTCCTCGGCGCGGCGGCGCGCGTCGTCGCCGCCGCCGTGCTCACCCCAGCGGATGGCGTAGGCGTACGCCAGGTAGCCGTGGGCCAGGCCGGAGTCGGAGTTCACCTCCAGCGCCTTGTCGGCCGCCTCACACGCCTTCTTGTAGCTGTCGAAGGAGTCGCGCTTGAGCAGCTCCGCGGACGCCTCCAGGTGCTTCTTCAGCTCCCGGGCCACGTTGCGCGTGTGCCGCGTGTACATCATGTAGCCGGGGATGAAGAGGACCAGGGCGCCCAGCAGCGCCACCGTCACCCACTTGCCGCGTCCCCCACCCTGAGACGAATTGCGACGGCCGCGGGGCGAGTCGTCCTCGTCGTCGTCCTCCACCTCATCCACCACCACCGGCTGGGGGCGGCGGGGCTGGGCGGGGGCCGGACGCTGCGCGGGCGACTCGGCGCGCACCGGGGCCGAGGAGCCCGAGGGCGCGCGCGGCGTGGCCGCGGGCTTGGGCGCGGAGACAGGCTCGGCCGTGGCGGCGACGCCGCTGGCCAGCGACGCGGCGGACTGCTGCGTGGCGCTGGGCGCGAGCACCGGCGGCGCGGCGACGGGCGCCTGGGGCGCGGCCGGCCGCGGCGGGTCGATCTTGTGCTGCTGCAGCAGCGTGACGGTGTCCGGGTCTCCCGGGTCCACGCTGTACGCCTTGAGGAGGTTCGCCTTGCCGGGCTCGGCTTCGCCCGTCTTCAGCTGCAGGGCGCCGGCCATGCGCAACGCGCCCTTGTCCTCGGGCTGGACCTGGAGCGCGCCGAGCGCCTCCTCCAGGGCCTTCTTGTCCTTGCCCTGCTCCGCGTACACACGGGCGAGCAACAAGCGAGGGTCGGCGGCGTTCGGATGCGCCTTGACGCCCTTCTTGCAGACGACCATCGCCTCCATGAAGCGACCCATGCTCAGGTACGCTTCGGCTAGAGGCTTGTAGGCGGCGGACGAGGGGTCGGAAGCGAACGCGTGTTCGAGCTTCGCGAGCTCGGCCGGGCTCAACGTCTTCGAAGGGGAGGTAGACATTACCGGGGGGAGGGACACCGGGCGGAAAGGGTACGCCTGAGAAGAGGGGTTTTTATGGCATCCGCTGCGCGGCACGTCAATCGCACGGATGAGACCTGAAGGCTTGCGCTTGACAGCAGGGAAGGGGTCCGGTACTAGCCCGTTCACCTTCGGCGGCCCAAAACGCCGGGGCGCAGCACGCAGGGCCATTTGTGGGGGTGTAGCTCAGTTGGGAGAGCGTCGCGTTCGCAATGCGAAGGTCGTCGGTTCGATCCCGTCCACCTCCACCATGCAGCAAACGAAGGGCCTCACGGGAAACCGTGAGGCCCTTTGCATTTGGGGCTTTTCGAGCAACTGCCGAATTGCAAAGCAGGCGGGCTTTGTTATCCGGAGCCGATGACTGACCCGTCCGCCTCCCTGTCGTTCTTCGCGCGGTTCTGGCTCGCCTGGCTCTGCTTCTGGCGCTGCCTCGTCTCCGGAGACTTCGCCCGCGCGGTTCTGCCGGCCAGCCGGGCCTACGACGCCGGACAGCTGAACCTGCTCCCCTCCGGTGAGGCCACGCCCGCCACCCCGCCCCCAGCGGTGAAGCCCCCCGAGCCGCCCCCTGCCCTGCCGCCCGAGCGCGAGCACGCCAGCGCCCTGACGCTGCTGGCGATGCTGCAGCGGGAGGGTCGGCTGGTGGACTTCCTCCAGGAGAACGTGGCCGCCTACTCGGACGCCGAGGTGGGGGCCGCGTGCCGCACCGTCCATGAGGGGTGCCGCAAGGTGCTCGGCCAGTACTTCACGGTGAAGCCGGTGCTGCCCGAGTCGGAGGGCGCGTCGGTGACGGTGCCCGCGGGCTTCGACGCCCAGCGCATCCGCCTCACCGGGAACGTGACGGGCACCCCGCCCCACCACGGGACGCTGCGCCACCATGGTTGGGTGACGACGGAAGTGAAGTTCCCGGCGGTGAGCACCGCCATGGACCCGCGAGTGCTTGCCCCGGCGGAAGTCGAGCTCGCCTGAGCGTCACCCGGCGGACAGGCAGACCGGACAAAAGGGAGTCCCCCAGGAGTTCAAGCCCGATATGGCCCGCTATTCCATCGGCATCGACCTTGGCACCACCCACTCGGCGGTGTCGTACTTCAACCTCGAGGACGGCAAGCCTCGGGGCCGCTCGCAGTCCATGCTGCCCATCCCGCAACTGACGGCGCCCGGCACCCTCGAGGCCCGTCCGCTGCTGCCCTCCTTCTTGTACCTGCCCGCGGCGCAGGAGTTCCCGCCAGGGAGCCTCGCGCTGCCGTGGAACCCGGACGCGTCCTCGGTCATTGGAGAGCTGGCGCGCTCGCACGGGGCCAAGGTGCCCACGCGGCTGGTGTCCTCGCCCAAGAGCTGGCTGTCGCACCCGGGCGTGGACCGGCGCTCGCCGCTGTTGCCCTGGCAGGCGCCGGAGGACGTGCAGCGCGTGTCCCCGCTGGATGCGTCCGCCCGGTTCCTGCGCCACCTCAAGGAGGCGTGGGACTCCACCTTCGCCGCGGGGCGCGAGGAGGCCGACAACCAGCTGGCCCGTCAGGACGTCATCGTCACCGTCCCCGCCTCGTTCGACGCGGCGGCGCGCGAGCTGACGCTGGAGGCGGCCAAGGCGGCGGGAATCGAGCACCTCACCTTGTTGGAGGAGCCGCAGGCCGCGCTGTACGCGTGGCTGGAGGCGATGGGCGAGACGTTCCGCCAGCAGGTGAAGCCCGGCGAGGTCATCCTGGTGGTGGACGTGGGCGGCGGCACGTCCGACTTCTCCGTCATCACCGTGAAGGACCGGGACGGCGAGGTGGAGCTTTTGCGCGTGGCGGTGGGCGACCACATCCTGCTCGGCGGCGACAACATGGACCTGGCGCTGGCGCACACGCTCAACCAGCGCCTGGCGGCCGAGGGCAAGAAGCTGGACCCGTGGCAGTTCAACGCCCTCACCCATGGATGCCGGCAGGCGAAGGAGACGCTGTACGCGGACACCTCGCTGGACAAGGTGCCCATCTCCATCCCCAGCCGGGGCTCGTCGCTCATCGGCGGCACGCTGCGCACGGAGCTGACGCGCGAGGAGCTGGACCGGGTCCTCACCGACGGCTTCTTCCCGGTGACGCCGCTGTCGGAGCTGCCTCGCACGGCGCGGCGCACGGGCCTGGCGCAGATGGCGCTGCCCTACGCGCAGGACGCGGGCGTGTCGCGGCACCTGGCGGCGTTCCTCACCCGGCAGGCGCAGGCGCTGAAGTCCAGCCACGACGCGCCGGTGGACGTCGGCGACAAGTCCTTCCTGCACCCGACGGCGGTGCTCTTCAACGGTGGCGTCTTCAAGGCCGGGCCGCTCAAGGCGCGCGTCATGGAGGTGCTCAACCTGTGGTTGAGGGCGGACGGCGGCGAGCCGGCGAAGGAGCTGGAGGGCGCGGACCTGGACCTGTCGGTGGCGCGCGGCGCGGCGTACTACGGCTGGGTGCGGCAGGGGAACGGCCTGCGCATCCGCGGCGGCACGGCGCGCGCGTACTACGTGGGCGTGGAGTCGTCGATGCCGGCGGTGCCGGGCTTCGAGCCTCCGGTGAAGGCGCTGTGCGTGGCGCCCTTCGGCATGGAGGAGGGCACGCAGGCGGACGTGCCGCCGCAGGAGTTCGGGCTCGTCACGGGGGAGCCCACGAGCTTCCGCTTCTTCTCCTCCTCGATGCGGCGCGACGACCGCGTCGGCACGATGGTGGAGGACGTGGCGGACGAGCTGGCGAAGGGGGAGATGGAGGAGCTGGCCCCCATCGAGACCACCATGCCCGGACAGCCCGCGGCCTTCGGCGACCTGACGCCCGTCAATCTGCAGGCGGCGGTGACGGAGGTGGGGACGTTGGAGCTGCGGTGCCTGGAGAAAGGTGGCGACGGGCGTTGGAAGCTGGAGCTCAACGTCCGCATGAAGGAGTAGAACGCCGACCGGCAACCGGAGGTGTATGCGAATCGTCGGCATCGACCTGGGCACCACCCACTGCGCGGTGGCGTCCGTGGACCCCGCCCGGGGCGCGAGCGCGCCCGTGGAGGACTTCCCCGTCTCGCAGCTCGTCCGACAGGGGGAGGTGGCGCCGCGCGCGCTGCTTCCCTCCACCGTGTACGTGCCCGCGGGCCACGAGCTGAGCGCCGAGTCGCTGCGCCTGCCCTGGGGTGACGACGGCGGGCCGTGGGTGGTGGGAGAGCTGGCGCGCTGGCAGGGCTCGCGCGTGCCGGGCCGGCTGATTGCCAGCGCGAAGAGCTGGCTGTGCCACCCGGGCGTGGACCGCTCCGCGCCCATCCTCCCGTGGGGCGCGCCCGCCGACGTGGCGAAGCTGTCCCCGGTGGACGCCAGCGCGCTCCTGCTCACGCACCTGGCGCGCGCGTGGGACTTCGCGCACCCGGAAGCGCCGCTGTCGCGGCAGGAGGTGGTGATTACGGTCCCCGCCTCGTTCGACGAGGCCGCGCGCGCTCTCACGGTGAGCGCCGCTCGCAAGGCGGGGCTGGAGAAGTTCACGCTGTTGGAGGAGCCCCAGGCGGCCTTCTACGACTACACCGCGCGCCACCGCTCGGACCTGGAGCAGACGCTCTCCCACGTCCGGCTGGTGCTGGTGGTGGACGTGGGCGGCGGCACCACGGACTTCACGCTGGTGCACGCGGGCGTGTCGCCCGAGGGCCCCATGCTGCGGCGACTCGCCGTGGGCGACCACCTGATGCTGGGTGGCGACAACATGGACGCGGCGCTGGCCCGGCGCGTGGAGGAGAAGCTCTTTTCGGACGGGCGGCGGCTGTCCGCCACGCAGTGGACGCAGGCCATCCAGGCCGCGCGCACCGCGAAGGAGGCGCTGCTCGGCAAGGCGCCTCCGGAAAAGTACGGCGTGTCGCTGGTGGGAGAGGGCAGCCGGCTGTTGGGTGGAACGCTGTCCTCGGAGCTGTCTCGCGAGGAGGCCCACGCGCTGGTGCTGGATGGGTTCTTCCCGCGCACGCCGCCCACGGAGCGGCCTCGCCGGGCCGCGCGCATGGCGCTCCAGGAGCTGGGCCTGCCGTACGTGCAGGACGCGGCGGTGACGCGGCACCTGGCGGCGTTCCTCGCGCAGCACGCGGCGGCGGGCTTCGCGGCGCTGGGCGAGACGCCTGCTTTCGAAGGCGCCCTCCCCCGCCCCGACGCCATCCTGCTCAACGGCGGCGTCTTCAACTCGCCCTGGATTTCGGAGCGGCTGGTGGAGGCCGTCTCGGGGTGGTGGCCGGACGCGCCGCGCATCTCGCTGTTGCGCCACGAGTCGCTGGAGCTCGCGGTGGCGCGGGGCGCGGCGTACTACGGGCTGGTGCGGCGTGGGCATGGCCTGCGCATCGGCGGTGGCGCGGCGCGCGCGTACTACGTGGGGTTGCAGCGTCCCGCGGACAGCGCGGAGCAGCCCGCCTTGTGCCTCATCCCTCGCGGCTTCGAGGAGGGACAGAAGGTGGACCTGGGCGAGCGCCCCTTCACGCTCACCCTCGGCAGGCCCGTGCAGTTCCAGCTCTACTCGACGACGAGCGACCGCATCGACAAGCCCGGGGATTTGGTGCCCCTGGCGGAGGACCTGAAGCCGCTGCCGCCCATCCACACACTGCTCAAGGGGGCGGCGGGCAAGGTGGCGGAGGTGCCGGTACACCTGCAGGCGGCGCTGACGGAGATTGGCACGCTGGAGCTGTACTGCGTCTCCGACGTCGCGGACGAGCGGTGGAGGTTGGAGTTCGAGCTGCGCGGCACGGGGGGCTCGCACGAGCTGACCGTCACCGAGTCCATGCCCGCGCGCTTCGTGGAGGCCAAGGACAACATCGAGCGCGTCTACGGGAACAAGCCACTGCCGTTGGGGCCCAAGGACGTGAAGCAGCTGGGGCGGACGTTGGAGAAGGCGCTGGGGCCGCGCGAGACGTGGCGGGTGCCGGTGCTGCGCGAGATGTGGAGTACGCTGTACGCGGGCGCGAGCAAGCGCCGTCGCACCGAGGACCACGAGCGCGTCTTCTACAGCCTCACGGGCTTCACGCTGCGCCCGGGCTTCGGGTATCCGCTGGACGGCTGGCGCGCGGAGCAGACCTTCAGCCTGTTCGACGCGCTGGTGCAGCACCACACGGACAAGGCGGTGTGGACGGAGTTCTGGGTGATGTGGCGGCGCATCGCCGGTGGGCTGACGGAGGCGCAGCAGCAGAAGCTCTACGCGTACCTGCAGCCGCACCTGTCGAGGAAGGTGCCACCCAACGCGCCCGCCGCCGGGAAGCTCAAGGGCATCCAGCCCGAGGGGTTGGAGGAGATGGTGCGCACGGCCGCCTCGCTGGAGCACCTGTCGCCCGGGGACAAGGCGGAGGTGGGCCGGTGGATCGCCGAGCGGCTGAAGGCCGAGGCGAAGTCCGGTGGCCCGTGGGCGTGGTCCCTGGGACGGCTGGGCGCGCGGGTGCCGCTCTACGGCAGCAGCCACAAGGTCGTGGACGTGGAGACGGCCGAGGCGTG
This sequence comes from Myxococcus sp. MH1, assembly GCF_059738865.1. Taxonomy (NCBI): domain Bacteria; kingdom Pseudomonadati; phylum Myxococcota; class Myxococcia; order Myxococcales; family Myxococcaceae; genus Myxococcus; species Myxococcus sp. MH1. Next base: position 7,892,688 of record NZ_AP026947.1, read on the forward strand.
GCTGACGCTCCTGCTGGAGCTGGACCTGCGCAAGATCGACGGTGCGCCGTTCGCGGCGGCGCAGCTCGCGCGGCTCACCGGAGACAGGACGCGGGACGTGGACCCGGGCTTGCGCGAGCGCGCGGCCCAGGCGCTCGTCGCGGCCAAGGCGTCCGAGACATGGGTGCGCATGGTGCGTGAAGTCGTCGCGCTGGAGGCGGCGGACGAGGCGCGCGCCCTCGGCGACACGCTGCCCGCGGGACTCCGACTGTCCTGAGCGGCGAGGTGGCTCCACGGGCACCGAGCCCCGTGCGAGCCGAAAGGACTCCCTCACGGGTCGGTGCGGGGCACGCGACCTCGTGGGAGTCCTCGCTGGAGCCTCGACGGGGCGATCAGCCCCGGATGTCCGGGAGCACGTCGGACGAGGCGGGCTCGGCGACGGCCTTGGGCGCGGCACGCTCGACGACCTGGAGCACCGGCGTCGGCTCCGAAGGCGCGGCGGCCTCGCCCTTGCCCGCCTTGGGCTTCTTGGTCCCCGCGCCCGAGCGGCACGTGCGGCACCAGGGCTGGTTCCGGATGGCACCGTCCGCCATCTTCCGCAGCCCGAACTGGGCCAGCGGCTTCAGCGTACGGCACTTGATGCACATCAACGAGATGAGGACCTCGTGACCATCCGCGTCGTAGACGGCGGACTTGCGCCGCTTTCGCGGCTGCGGCTGCCCCGGTTCACGCGGCTTCGCCTTCTCCGGCGGAGGCGTCATCATCGGGGTCACTTTGTAGAGCATGTCAGTCCCTCCCGCTCTCGGGGGCCCTCGCACGCAGTCCCTGATGGGGCCACCTCGGCACGGGCACTCGCGAGCCATAGAGTAAGGTGCCTTCCCTCCGTTGAAAACTGATCCCAGGCCGAAAATTCGGCTCGGGAGCGTTTTCATCGAAGTTTCCAAGGGTTGGACGGCCCCGTTCACTCCCAGCGGATCAACCCCCGGGCGAATTTTCAGCCCTGGCTCCCTCAACGCGAGGCGGTGGGACACGCCTCCGCGACACCGCTGTAGCGCACCCGCCCCAGAGCGGGCGTGGGCAGGACACCCCCGTGGGAGCGGCCGTAGGCGATCAACGCCTCGCGCAGGTCCATTCCCTGGAACGGGGCCAGCTCCGCGCGCTCGGGAGGCAGCGGCCGCGTCACGCCCTCCACCCCGTCCCCACCCCGCGCGAGGAAGTCCGGCACCGCCACCCGGTAGCGCTTCTCGGCGACCAGGGGCTTTCCGCCCTCCAGCGTGACGGACAAGAGCCGCCCCGGCCCCGGGCAGCGCGCCAGCGTCAGCTCCAGCCCGGACACCGCGAACACCGCGCCCCGGTCCACGCCGTGCGCCAGCTTCAACAGGAGCTCCAGCTCCGTACCGGTGAGCGTCAGCACCGCCACCGTGTTGTCGAAGGGCAGCGCCTGGTAGACGTGGCCGAAGGACAGCACCCCACCCGGCAGGTCCGCGCGGATGCCACCGGGGTTCATCACCGCGGCGTCCGCGCCCACCGCCTCGCGCAGCGCGTCCGCGACGACGTTGCCCAGTGCCCCCTCCTCCGTGAAGCCCCGGACCAGCGGCGACGCACAGGACACACCCGCTTGCCGCCGCTGCGCCGCGTCCACCTGCGCCAGCGTGGGCGCGAGCAGCGCCTCCACGTCCGAATCCGGGCGCACCTCGGCGCCCAGGAACCTCGACGGCACCAGCGTCACCTCGGCGCGCTCGCGCAGCCGCCGGCCATCACAGTCCCCATGGACCGCGTCCACCTGCGAGCACAGGGGAATCGCCGCCTGGATGCGGGTGAGCGACGGCTCCACGCGTCGGCGGACGGGGTCGACGAACAGCTCCACCACGCCCACCGAGCGCGCCAGCCCCGTCGTCTCGATGACGGGCACGCCCTGGATGAAGTGGCCCATCACCTGGTGCGTGTGCCCCGCGACCACCGCGTCCAGCGTGCCCGGTGGCAGCGCGGCCAGCATGTCGACAATCTCCGCGTCGCCGCGCTCGCAGCTCGCGGTGTCGCGCGGGTTCGACAGGTCCGGGCAGTGCCCGCCCGCGTGCGCCACCGCCACCACCACGTCCGCGCCGCGCGCGCGCAGGGAGCGCGACGCCTCCAGCGCCGAGGACGCCAGGGGCAGGAAGCGCAGCGAGCCGACGTTGGCGGGGTTGGTGACACTCGGCGTGGACTCCGTGGTGAGCCCCAGCACGCCCACGCGCACGCCCTTCACGGTGAGCAGGTGCGTGCCGTCGTTGCCGAGCCACGCGGGCGTCCTGCCCGTGGCCGCGTCACGGAGATTGGCGGACAGCATGGGGAAGCGCGCCTGCTTCACCCGGGCCTTCAGCGCGCCGAGCGGATCCTCCCCCGGAGTCAGCGCCATGGGCGAGGCGCCCACCGGGCCGTAGTCGAACTCGTGGTTGCCGATGGCCGCCGCGGTGAAGCCCAGGTGGTTGTAGACGTCCACCACCACGGCGCCCTCGGTGAGGTTGGAGGCCAGCGTCCCCTGGAAGAGGTCGCCACCATCCAGCAGCAGCACGCCGCCCGGATTGTCCGCGCGCAGTCGGGCGACGTACGCGGCGAGGGTGGCCGCGCCGCCCTCCTCCACCACGCGCCCGTCGGAGAGCCGCGTGCGGTGCGGCTCCACGTTGCCATGGAAGTCGTTGAGGCCCACCAGGGTGAGCCGCACGGGCTCGGCCGGGGACGCGGCGGGCGTCGGGGTGGCGGGCGTGCCGGCGCAGGCGGCGGCACAGGTCGCGAGCGCGACGAGGAAGGGACGCGGTGAACGCATGAGCGTCCGCACTTCACCCCGCCGCGCGCCGTGATTCAACCGCGCTTCAGCGCTCGCGGCGACGACGCACCGACAGACCCAGGGCCAGCAGCCCGAGCACCACGCTGCCAGGCACCGACGCGGTGGCGCACGAGCAACCCGACCCGTCGTCCGCCTCGGGGAAGCCCCCCCCTCCCGGGATGCCAGGCCCGGGCCCACCGCCCCCACCTCCACCGCCGTCCGAGCCCGCGTCGGAGCCGCCATCCGTGCCGCCGTCCCCCTGCGAGGGACGCGTGTCGATGCGCAAGGGCGGCGTGAAGGCCTGCGCCACCTTGTCCCAACCCACCAGCTTCAGGTTCTGCTGGTTGCTGTTGTCGGAGTCCTGCGCGACGAACAGGCCATCGAGGAACTCGGGACCCACCGGCTGCGCGGACACGGCCAGCGCGAACGGCGACTCCACCGCGCCGATGCCGCCATCCCCCGCCACCATCTGGAACGAGCCCAGGAACGCGTACGTGCGGCGGTCCAGCACGCCGAACGAGTTGGAGGTCGTGTCCGCCGCCAGCAGGTAGCCCTGCGCGTTGGCGCCACGGTAGAGCGCGAGCCGGCTGACGGAGCCCGACAGGTTGCGGCCCGTGCCCGTCAGCGAGGCCACCTCGGTGCGGCTGGTCCCCCCGTTGGGCTCCGCGTTGTAGCGCCAGATGGCCACGCCGGACTGGACCACGTACACGTAGCCCAGCTCCTCGTCCGCCACGAGCCCGGTGATGGCGCCGCCCACATCCAGCGCGTCACGCGCCAGCGTGGCCGACATCCCACCGTCCTCACCGGACAATTCGAACTGCAGGAGCGAACCGGACGGGTTGCCCGCGAACACATAGAACCGACCGGAGGAGGGGCTGCGATAGAGCGCCACGCTGTTGAACTGCGTGCTGTTGTTGACGAGCGGCGCCACGTTGATGCGCTCCACCTTGTTCGTCGCCCGCCGCCCATCCACCCGGTAGGCCGACAGCCCGTTGACGCTGTTCGCCGTCACCGCGAGCGACAGGGTGTCGTTGCCCAGACGGAAGCCGTCACGCAGGGAGATGCCCAGCGTGGGCCCATCGAAGTCCGACTCCACCTGTTGACCATCCAACCCGAAGGTGAAGAGGCCGGAGTTGGCATTGTCATACGCCGTCAAGAGCAGGCTGTCGGTGCCCCCGTCCGCGCTGCCCACCCAGATGGCGACGTCGCGCAGGTTCGCCCCGCTGGCCCCGGGGTCCGGCGTCGTCTGACGGACAGGGGACACCCGCACGGGCTGGGCGGAGGCGGCCGCTCCGCTGAGGAACGCCGCCAGGGCGAGGATGAGAGGGTGACGCATGACCGGGCTCCAGGCAGGTGGGTCCGCCGTAACTTCGCACGCGGAGGATGCCTTTCAAGTGCGAAGGCTTCGGGAACGGTTGGCTCCGGCCAACCGTGTCGAGTACAAAGTGCGTCTTCCAGCCAACAGCGAAAAGACCATGGCGACCAAGCGCGCACTCATTACGGGCATCACGGGGCAGGACGGCAGCTATCTGGCGGAGCTGCTCCTTTCGAAGGGCTACGAGGTGCACGGAATGGTGCGCCGCTCCTCCGAGGAGAAGTTCGAGCGCATCCAGCACCTGCACGGGAAGATCCAGCTCCACCAGGGTGACCTGCTGGACCAGTTCTCGCTCGCGGCGCTGCTGAACCTGGTCAAGCCGGACGAGGTCTACAACCTGGCGGCGCAGTCGTTCGTGCCCACCAGCTGGAACCAGCCGGTGCTCACCGGTGAGTTCACCGCGCTGGGCGTGACGAAGATGCTGGAGGCCATCCGCCACACGCGCCCGCAGGTGCGCTTCTACCAGGCGTCCTCGAGCGAGATGTTCGGCAAGGTGCTGGAGGTCCCCCAGACGGAGGACACGCCCTTCTACCCGCGCAGCCCGTACGGCGTGGCCAAGGCGTACGGCCACCACATCACCGTGAACTACCGCGAGTCGTTCGGCCTGTTCGCGGTCAGCGGCATCCTCTTCAACCACGAGTCGCCGCGCCGGGGCCTGGAGTTCGTCACGCGCAAGGTCACGTACAACGTGGCGCGCATCAAGCACGGCCTCCAGGAGAAGCTGCCCATGGGCAACCTGGACGCCAAGCGCGACTGGGGCTTCGCGGGTGACTACGTGGAGGCCATGTGGCTGATGCTCCAGCAGGAGAAGCCGGCCGACTACGTGGTGGCCACCAACGAGACGCACACGGTGCGGGAGCTGGTGGAGATCGCCTTCGCGCGCGTGGGCCTGGACTGGCAGAAGCACGTCTTCATCGACCCGGCCTTCGTGCGCCCGGCCGAGGTGGACCTGCTCATCGGTGACCCGGCCAAGGCCAAGAAGGAGCTGGGCTGGGAGCCCAAGGTGCGCTTCAAGCAGCTGGTGGAGATGATGGTGGACGCGGACCTGGAGCGCGTGAAGGCGGGGCAGCGGTAGATGCGCATTCTCGTCACGGGAGCGGATGGGTTCGTCGGCAGGCATCTGTGCGCGCTGTTGCGCGCCTGCGGCGATGAGGTGGTGGAGGCCCACGGGCCCCGCGGCGAGGGTGTGAGCAGCAGCGCCCTGCATTTCGACGTGGCCAACGAGGCCGCCGTGAAGGCGGCCGTCGCCGAGGCCCGGCCCGAAGGCGTCATCCACCTGGCCGGCTTCAGCTCGGTGGCCAAGAGCCACCACAACCCCTCGCGCGTGTTCGCGGTGAACACGATGGGGGTGGTGAACCTCCTGACGGCGCTGCGCGAGAACGCGCCGAAGACGCGCGTGGTGCTCGTGGGCTCGGGCGAGGTGTACGGCCCGGTGCCGGAGGGCACGCGCGCCCCCGAGAGCACGCCCGCCGTGCCGCTGAGCCCCTACGCGGCCTCCAAGTCCGCGGCGGAGCTGGCCGGCGTGCAGTTCCACCGCAGCTACGGGCTGGAGGTGATGATGGCCCGGCCCTTCAATCACCTGGGCGCGGGGCAGGACCCGACCTTCGTCGTGCCCTCGTTCGCCTCGCAGATTCGCGCCATCGGCCTGGGCACGGTGGACCCGGTGCTGCGCACGGGCAACCTGGACGCGGTGCGGGACTTCTCGCACGTGCGTGACGTGGTGGAGGCCTACCGGCTGCTGCTCGACAAGGGCGAGCCCGGGCAGGCGTACAACATCTGCTCCGGCGAGGGCCGCACCATCCGCAGCCTGCTGGAGGAGATGCTCCTGCTGGCCGGCGTGGACGCGCGCATCGAGTTGGATCCGGCGCGCCTGCGCCCCTCCGACATCCCCAGCCTCGTCGGCTCGCCCGACAAGCTGCGCGCGCTGGGTTGGGCGCCCAAGCTGACCGTGACGGACGCGCTGCGCGACGTGCTCGGTCCCAAGGTGCCCGGCGCCCAGCGCGCCTGAGTCCTCCCCGAGACGCCTGTCAGGATGCCGGGCCCCTGGTCGTTGGTGTAAAACCAACACGAACCAGGAGGCTCGGCATGGCAGGCACGCGGCGGCAGGACAGGTTCACCTTCTTCTGGACCCAGGAGTCCCCGTTCTCGCAGTGGCATCCCTGTGAGTTCCTGGTGGAGGGGGCCCGCTACAACTGCATGGAGCAGTACATGATGGCGGGCAAGGCGCGCCTCTTCGCGGATGAAGAGATGCTCGCGCGCATCATGGCGTCCGCGTCTCCCAAGTCGCAGAAGGCGCTGGGCCGCAAGGTGCGCGGCTTCGTGGAGGAGACGTGGGTGAAGGAGCGCGAGCGCATCATCTACGAGGGCAACCGCGCGAAGTTCACGCAGAATGCCGCGCTGCTGGAGGTGCTGCTCGCGAGCCAGGGCACGGAGCTGGTGGAGGCCAGTCCCATGGACCGCATCTGGGGCGTGGGGCTCGGCATGGATGACGCGCGCATCATGGACCCGTCCAAGTGGCGTGGGCTGAACCTGCTGGGCAAGGTGCTGACGCGCCTGAGGGATGACCTCATCGCGCAGGGTGTGGTGGCTCGCTAGCGCTCCACATGGGCCCAGGCCTCCAGCCGCCTGTCCAGGGCGGTGAGGGTCCACAGGTCCGCGGGATTGTCGGAGCGCACCGCGTCCAGGGCCGCGCTCAACGGAGCCCTGGCGCGCGCCTCGCCCCACTCGGACAACACGCGCAGCGCCATCAACGAGGGCTGACGCGAGAGCAGTCCGAGCAGTTCCTCCACCACGCGAGGGCTGCGCTCGTCGGCGAGACGCTGCACCGACTCGTGTCGCTCCTCCGGTGTCGAAGCGGTGTCCCTCAGTCGCTCCGCGAGCGCGTGGAAGCGGGCCTCGTCCAGCAGCTTGCGCGGGCCCGGCGTGTCCCAGTGCTCCACCGTGACGCTCGTGCGCGCGAACGCGACACACTCGCGGCGCAGGCCGTCGTCGTCGAACAGACCCATGAGGCGCTCGGGCGCGGGCCGCCCGCCCACGAGCAGCCCCGCCGCGCGCTCCGCCAGCCCGTCCGCGACGCCGAGCAGGTGCACCCGAATCACCGTGGCCTCCGCGTCGGCGCGGACCTCGACGGGCACCCGCTCCGACTTGAGGAACACCTCGGCGAGGCCGCGCTGGGACACGTACCAGCGATACTCCAGCCACACCGCGCTCGGACGCTCGACGAAGCGCGCGTCCTCGGCCTCGACGAGCCGGGGCGCGCCTTCCGCCACGCCGCCGAAGCAGCGCTCCAACAGCGCCAGGGCCTCGGTGAGCTTCATGTCGCGTCCACGCGCATCAGGCCGGCGCTCCCGCTCAGAACGAGTACGGCACGGGCGCGGACACGCCGAGCAGCGACAGGTCCACCGTGCCGCGCGTGTTGCTCTGGCCGGACTGCGCCTGGGCGATGGGGCTCACGTCGAAGCGGAGCTCGGCGAACTTCATGGCCTTGCAGCGGTCCCCATGGCCATCGTGAATCAGGACCAGGTTCGCCACCGGCGTGGCCCCGGCCTTCGACTGGAGCTGCCCGTCCCAGGCCAGCTCGTACGTGTGCTCGGCGCAGCCGCCCCCGTGCGCGACGTTGAGCGTCAGCACGTTGCCTTCGAGCTTCGCGTTCTCGATGTTGATGGGGTCCTGGGGCTGAGGGTCCGCCTTCACCACGAGCGGCGTGGCGTCGGTCCGATTCGCCGGGGACGCCCCCTCTTCCGCGGGCGTCTCCGTCTCCGGAATGGCCACCGCGTCCTGGGGCACCGCCGGCTCCGCGGGCTCCTGCCGCGTGGACTTGCTCGCACAGCCGATGAGAAGACCGCTCAACACGAGGCCACTCCACATGAGCTTCCGCATCCGCATCCTCCCGTCACGACTCCTCGGCGGAGCCCGATTGCCCGCCGACCCGACACACGCTTGCGAGCCTCAGCGTCGGAGCGCGGCCTCGTAGGCCGCCAGCGTCCCCTCGGCCGTCCGTTTCCAGGTGAACTCCGCGGCCCGCGCGCGGCCCCGCTCCGCGAAGGCCCGCCGCTCCTCGGGGGAGCGCAGGAGCCGGTGGATGGACTCGGCGAGCCCCTCCGCGTCGTCCGGGCGCACCGCCAGCGCCGCGTCGCCGCAGACCTCCGGCAGCGAGCCCGCCGTCGAGACGATGGCGGGGGTGCCCAACCGCATCGCCTCCAACGGAGGCAGGCCGAAGCCCTCGTAGCGCGAGGGGAAGACGAACAGCGCCGCGCGCCGCATCAGCTCGTAGAACACGGGCTCGGCCTGATAGCCGAGCGGACGGATGTCGTGCCCTTCCGCGCGCAGCCGCGCGATGCGGGACTCCACGCGGCCGGAGCCGAACCAACTCTGCCCCGCGAGCACGAGCGACGCGGGCCGCCCCTGCGCGCGCAGCCGCTCCATCGCATCCAGCACCAGGTCCACGTTCTTGCGGACATCGAGCGAGCCCGCGTAGAGCACGTAGTCCCTGGGCAGCGCAAGCGAGCGCAGGTAGTCCGCGCTGGTCGCGTCCAGCACGGGCGCGTTCACGTGGTCCACGCCGATGGGGACCACCACCGCGCGCGAGGCGACCTCGGGGAAGCGCTCCAGCAGGTCATCGCGCGTGCGCGCGCTGATGCACAGCACCTGGTCCGCCAGCAGCAGGCTGCGCGACAACCACAGCCGGAACTGCCACCGGAACTTCGCGGACACGGTGTCCGGCATGATGAGCGGAATCAGGTCCAGCACCGTGAGCACGTAGGCGGTGCCGGGCACGCGCGTCAGGGGCAGGTTGAAGTTGCCCAGCGCGTGGTAGAGCGCGGGCCGCGAGCGCTCGAGCAGCTTGGGCAGCCGGGCGAGCGTCCAGGCGGTGCGGCCGCCGTTGCCCCTCGGATGGTCGCCGGAGTCGCGCGCGCCCAGCTTCTCCAGCGAGACGCCTCGGGCCTCGAGCGCGCCAGCGAGACAGCGGGTGTACAGGCCGATGCCGGTGGTGGGCTCATCCCAGAGCGTGGCGTCGAAAGCGATGGAGCCGATGGACACGGGGCGCCTCATAGCACGGCCGTGTGATAGGCAGGGCGCGCATGGCGATCCACCAGTTGATAGCGAGCTTCGTGCCCGGCGACGCCACCGGGCAGGCCGCGCTGCACCTCCAGCTCCTCCTGCGCCGACTGGGCGTATGGGGCGGCCTGTACGCCGACGAGGTGGGCGCGGGTCTGGAAGGGCTGGCGAGCCCCGCCTCCGAGCTGAAGCCGGCGCCGGATGACCTGGTGCTGTACCACCACGGCATCGCCTCGCCGCTGAGCAGTCGCCTGATGCACCTGCCCTGTCGCAAGGGGCTCGTCTTCCACAACATCAGCCCCGCGCGCTTCTACACGGGCCTGTCGCTGGAGAACGCGCTGCTCGCCGGACGCGCGCAGCTGGCCGCCATGGCGCCCTTCGTGGACGTGGCCATCGGCGTGTCGGACTACAACGCCGCGGAGCTGCGCGTCGCGGGCTATCGCAACGTCCACACGGTGCCGCTGCTCATCGAGCCGGAGCGCTTCGGGCCCGACCGCGCCGACGCGAAGCTCCTGAGCAGGCTGGCGGGCCCGGGGCCGGTGATGCTCGGTGTCAGCCGGGTGATGCCGCACAAGCGCTTCGAGGACCTCATCGCCCTGCACCGCGAGGTATTGCGGCTGCGGCCCCAGGCGCGGCTGTTGATGGTCGGCGGCTATGAGCCGGGCAGCCGCTACTTCCGCTCGCTCGAGAAGCAGGCCAAGGGGCTGAGCGGGGTGAGCTTCCTGGGGCGGCTGAGCCACGCGGAGCTGGTGGCCGCGTACCGCTCCGCGTCCGTGTTCGTGTCGATGAGCGAGCACGAGGGCTTCGGGGTTCCGCTCATCGAGGCCATGGCGTCGGACGTGCCCGTGCTGGCGTACGGCGCCGCCGCGGTGCCGGAGACGCTGGGCGGCGCGGGCATCGCGTTCGACCAGAAGCGCTTCGCCTTCCTCGCGGAGCTGGCGGTGGACCTGAGCGAGGACCTCTCCCTGCGTGAGCCCGTCATCGCGGGCCAGCGTCGAAGGCTGGAGCACTTCTCCGCGCCCTCGGTGCAGCGCGCGCTGTCCCGAGCGCTGGAGCCCTACCTGCCGGCGCCGCGAGTCCGTCGGGCGGCGCCGAAGCGGCCCCGGGTGGCGGTGGTGGTGCAGCGGTACGGCGAGGTGACGGGCGGCGCGGAGATGCTGGCCGCACAGGTGGCCGAGCGGCTCACGCCGCACTGGGACCTCACGGTGCTGACCACGTGCGCGAAGAACCACCTGTCCTGGGAGAATCACTTCCCCGCGGGACCGGACCGGGTGCGCGGCGTGGACGTGCTGCGCTTCCCCGTCACGCGCGTGCGCAACATCCGGGGCTTCAACGGGCTGTCGCGCAAGCTCTTCGACAAGAGCAACGAGCGGCTGCGCGAGGAGCAGTGGGTGGCCGAGCAGGGCCCCCTGGCACCGGGGCTGCTCCACCACCTGGCCTCCACGCGCGACGCGTATGACGGCTACCTGTTCTTCACGTACCTGTATGCGCCCACGGTGTGGGGCATGCCGCTGGTGGCGGACCGCTCGCTGCTCGTGCCCACCACGCATGACGAGGCGCCCATCCGCTTCGATGCGTACCGCGACGTCTTCGAGCTTCCTCGCGCGCTGCTGTGCCTGACGCCGGAGGAGCTGACCATCATCGAGAAGTACTTCCCGAACCACGCGAGGACACGCGTGGTGGGCGTGGGCGTGGAGCGGCCCTCGGCGGACGGGGCGCGCTTCCGACAGAAGCACGGCGTGCACCGCGACTACCTCCTGTACGTGGGCCGTCAGGAGCCGGGCAAGGGTGTCCCCGAGCTGCTCGAGTTCCATCAGGCCTTGAAGCACCGGTACGCGGATGCGCCGGACCTGGTGCTCGCGGGGGACGCGCACATGTCCCTGGAGGGCGATGGCGTGCGCTATCTGGGGCGCATCCCCGAGCAGGACAAGCACGACGCGCTGGCCGGAGCGCTGGCGGTGGTGGTGCCGTCGCGCTACGAGAGCCTGTCGCTCCTGACGTTGGAGGCGTTCGCGCAAGGCACGCCGGTGTTGGTGAACGGGCGCTCGGACGTGCTGGTGGGACAGGTGGAGCGCAGCGGCGCGGGGCGCGCCTATACGGACCTGGCGTCGTTCATCCAGGGGCTGCGCGAGGTGGGCGAGGCGCGCAAGGCGCTGGGGGCGAAGGGGCTGGCGTACGTGAAGAAGCAGGGATGGCCGCAGGTGGTGGCCACCTACCGGGACGAGCTGCAACGCATCCTCGAGGAGAAGCACCGATGAAGCTGCTGGGACGCGACATTCCCGCGCGGGAGCTGCTGGCCCGCATCGAGGAGCGCCTGCGAACGCGCGGGCTGCCCACCTCCGAGCCGGTGGAGGTGCCCGCCGAGGGCGTGGAGCCCCGGCTGGAGCCGCTGACGTTCAACCTGCACGCGCTCGAGGAGAACGCCGACGCGACGCGCGCGCTGCCGCTGCAGACGCACCGGGGCGGCGTGGGGCAGCTCGTCGTGGTGGCGAAGTGGGCGTTCCGCAAGTCGTGCCAGGTGTTCATCAACGAGGCCCTGGGACGGCAGCGCGTGTTCAACGGGCACGTGCGTGACTCGTACGCCCAGCTCTCCGCGGAGGTCCTCCGACTGCGCCGCGAGGTGGAGCAACTGCGCGCGCGACAGGCGAGCACCCCGGTCGAGGAGTCGCGAGGCCCAGTGACGTCGGGTACTCCGGAAACGGCGCCACGCCCCTCGCTGACGAGGAGCACGTCCAGAACGGAGAGACAGGGGTCACACGCGCCGACGAGCGTCGAGCCGCCTGCTCCACGGCCTCCGCGCGCCGCCGGAACGGCGCACACCGACGAGGGGCCAGGCGCGGACAAGGTCATGCAGCAGAAGGGGACTTCGACCTCGCGGAGTCACGAAGCGAAACAGGGTCGTGAGGCGACGTCGTCGCAGGACGGGCATGGCGCACGGAGCACGCCGCGCGATGCCGCGGAGGTACTGCCCAAGCCTCGCACCACCAGGACGGAGACCGTGACGTCGGCGAAGGAGCAGACGCCACCGACCGACAAGTCGGCCCGCCCCAAGGATGGCGCGAAGTCCCGTCGCCCCAAGCGACGCCGATAGAGCACCTCGCTCCATGGGATTCCTGGGGCAGCGCGAAGCCTCGCCGCCCCATGCGATGTCACCGCGCTCCTGGCGGCTCCCAGAGCGCGCCGAGCCCCCCGGTCCAAGCGGCGCCGCCAGGACACAGCGCGGCGCCAGGCCCCGCCACTCCCCGCGGTGCGGTGGAGCCACGGCGCGCCTCGGGTGACTCGAAGCCGCATCCGCGCCAACCTGGTGCACCTCGCTCACCGGGCGAGGAGCCTCCATCGGCGTCGCGCGACGGCCCGTCCGGAGGCCATGACCGATACAGCAACCCCGTTGCGATTCCCGCTTCGCCCAAGCACGGAGTCCGGAGGGCCTCCTGAAGTACCGGCCCACACGCCTGCCCCCCTCGCGTTGACGCCCCTGCCCCACCGTGCTCAAACCGGCGCGTGGGAGCTCCGTCCATCAGCGTCGTCATCCCCGCGTACAACGAGGGGCAGCGCCTGCCTCGCTTCGTGGCGTCGCTCACCCACGTCGCCCTCGGGCAGCCGACGCCGCGGGTGGAGTTCCTCGTCGTCGACGACGGCAGCGCGCCCGAGCACGCCACCCTTCAGCGAGCCAGCGTCGAGCAGGCCCAGGCCCGGCTCTCCGCCGCGGGCTCGCACCACCGCTTCACCTACGTCGCCGCGCCTCGCAATGGCGGCAAGGGCTCCGCCATCCGACTCGGCTGGCGCCATGCCTCCACTGACTCCACCTGGCTCGCGTTCCTGGACGCGGACGGCGCCATCAGCGCGGACGAGCTCTTCCGACTGGTCCGCCTGTCCGACGCCCCCGAAGCCCAGGCCGTGGATGTCCTCGCCGGCTCACGCATCCTCATGGCCGGCCGCCGCGTGGTGCGAAACCTGGGCCGGCACCTGCAGGGCCGCATCTTCGCCACGCTGACGGACATGAACTTCGGCCTGCACTTCTACGACACGCAATGTGGCGTGAAGCTCATCCGCGCCCGCGTGCTGCACCCGCTCCTCGACGTGCTGCGCGAGGAGCGCTGGCTGCTCGACGTGGAGCTGCTCGCCCTCCTCAAGCGCCAGGGCGCCCGCTGCCTGGAGGTCCCCATCGACTGGGAGGACTTCGGCGGCTCCAAGGTCATCCCCGGGCTCGACGCGGCCCGCATGTTCTGGGGGCTGTTCAAGCTCCGCCGCCGACTGGACCACCTCACCCTCCCCGCTCCGGGCTCGCGCGAACCACTCCCCGCGAACCTGCCCCCCACTGATACCCGGTGACAGCCGCAGCGGAATGGCCGGGCCCCGGGTGCGATACGCCCTCCCCAGGGCGACATGTCGGAGGGGTACGGAGCACCCTCTCCCGAAGGGCGAGCGGCCGGCGGGCCGTCCGAGCCACCCGCCCCTCGTCGGGCCAACCCATTGGCCTCATTCCAACCCACGAGCGTCCCGGTGCGGGCCGCGCGGGCCCTGGCGCATCCTGCCGACGGCCCCGACCTGTCCCGGAGGCCAGCAGATGGAGGGCGGCTGATGTCCGCCCTTCGCGTTACAACCCCAGGGAAGCCACTTGCTCCCATCGCCCGGTTTCACGCGGCGTCGCGAGGCCGCTTGCTTTCCGGGCGGCTCACCGCGAAATAGGCCCCGCACGCGAGCCGTTGCTCCGGGTTCCTCCTACACCTTCAGTGATATGCGCGCCCTGACCGACCTGCCCAATGACCCTGGCCCCTCCCTCCAACTGGGCCTGCCGGGCTTCACCTTCGAGGACCTCTACCGCCCGCGCGGCCTGCGCCGGCTGGCCCAGAGCTTCGACGCACGGCTCGCCGAGGACGAGCCGGAGCTGTTCCAGGCGTTCGACGCCTATCGCAAGTCCCAGGGCAAGAGCCTCACCGGCCCCGCCGAGTCCGACCTGCTGGTGCGCGTGGCCCGCCACATGTCGCGCTTCGTGGCCCGGCTCTTCCGCGTCGAGTCCGAGCTCGACAGGCTGATGGGCCACCTCAAGGGGGAGCTGCCCCTCTTCGACTTCAAGCGCGAGTTCATCACCCGCCGCGTCTTCAAGAAGGGCGCCCCGGACCGCCCGACGCTGGCCGAGTTCCCCTCGCTGGACGGCCGCATGCGGCTGATGTTCCAGCTGGGCTTCCCGGAGGCCCTCTCCACCGGCGACTTCGAGCGCGGGCTCGCCGAGTCCGTCCTCAGCCTGATGGAGCTCGAGCGCCTGTTCTCCGGCAACCTCCCCGCCGAGCAGCAGCAGAAGGCCCCTGCCCTGCGCGAGCGCTGGACGGCCCTGCGCGCAGCGCTCGTGGCGACCGCGGAGGGCCGCGAGGCGTTCGGCTCCAGCCTCGTCACGCAAGGCGATGACGCCGCGGAGCTGCAGGCCGTGCGCGCCCTGCTGTCGCTGGCGGACCGCTGGACGTACGCGCGCGCGCTGCACCCGGAGACCAAGGACCAGTTCCACACGTGGCCCACCCACCGCGTGCCCAAGCCGCTGGTGTTCGACCAGCTGGTGCACCTGCAGCGTCCGGACGCCGAGCTGCCCGAGGCCACCGAGGGCCTGGAGCACCACCTGCGCCACCGCGACGGCTTCAAGCTCACCGACCGCCGGGGCACCCAGCGCGACGTGATGAACGAGGTGGACTACTGCGTGCTCTGCCACGAGCGCCAGAAGGACTCCTGCTCCACGGGCTTCCCCGCCAAGGACAAGGTCGCCGAGGGTCACAGCTACAAGAAGAACCCCCTGGGCATCCCCCTCACGGGCTGTCCCCTGGACGAGCGCATCTCCGAGGCCCACCTGCTCAAGCGCGAGGGCAACTCGCTGGCGGCGCTGGCCATGGTGACGCTGGACAACCCGATGTGCCCGGGCACCGGCCACCGCATCTGCAACGACTGCATGAAGGCCTGCATCTTCCAGAAGCAGGAGCCGGTGAACATCCCCCTGGCGGAGACGGCCGCGCTGACGGACGTGCTGGACCTCCCGTGGGGCTTTGAAATCTACGGCCTGCTCACGCGCTGGAACCCGCTCAACGTGCGCCGGCCGTACGCGCTGCCCTACGTGGGCCGCAACGTCATGGTCGTGGGCCTGGGCCCCGCCGGCTACACGCTGTCGCACTACCTGCTCAACGAGGGCTTCGGCGTCACGGGCGTGGACGGCCTCAAGATCGAACCGTTCTCCGACGAGCTGGTGGGCCGCAACGGCCACGCGCTCACGCCCATCCGCGACTGGCGCTCGCTGACGCGCGAGCTGGACGAGCGCGTGCTCGAGGGCTTCGGCGGCGTGTCCGAGTACGGAATCACCGTGCGCTGGGACAAGAACTTCCTCACGCTCATCCACCTGACGCTGGCCCGGCGCGAGGGCTTCCGCATCCACGGCGGCGTGCGCTTCGGTGGCACGCTCACCATCGAGGACGCGTGGGAGCTGGGCTTCGACCACGTCGCCATCGCCGCCGGCGCCGGGCGCCCCACCATCATCGGGATGAAGAACAACCTCATCCGGGGCATCCGCAAGGCGAGCGACTTCCTCATGGCGCTGCAGCTCACCGGCGCCTTCAAGAAGGACTCGCTGGCCAACCTCCAGGTGCAGCTGCCCGCCATCGTCATCGGCGGCGGCCTCACCGGCGTCGACACCGCCACGGAGCTGATGGCGTACTACCCGGTGCAGGTGGAGAAGGCGCTCGCGCGCCACGAGAAGCTCGCCGCCGAGCTGGGCGAGGAGGCCGTCTTCGCGCGACTGGACGCCGAGGAGCGCGCCACCTACCAGACCTTCCTCGAGCACGGCCGCGCGGTGCGCGCCGAGCGTGAGCGCGCGAAGGCCGAGGGCGGCACGCCCGACTTCATCAAGCTGGTGCGCGCCTGGGGCGGCGTCAGCCTGGCCTACCGCCGCAGCCTCACCGAGTCCCCCGCCTACCGCCTCAACCACGAGGAGGTGACGAAGGCGCTGGAGGAGGGCATCCGCTTCATCGAGCGGATGAGCCCCGTGGAGGCCATTCCGGACACGACGGGCGCGGTGCGCGCGCTGCGCTTCGAGCGCATGGTGACCGTCGACGGCAAGCTCAAGGGCAGCGGCCAGTTCTTCGAGCTGCCCGCGCGCACGGTGTGCGTGGCCGCCGGCACCTCGCCCAACGTCACCTACGAGCGCGAGTACCCGGGCACCTTCCAGCTCGACGAGGGCGGCGACTACTTCCAGGGCCACTCCCTGGTGGAGACGGCGGACGGCTTCACGCTCGAGCGCGTGGAGGCCAGCGAGGACCTGGACGCCAGGGTGGGCTTCTTCACGTCATACGCGAAGGACGGCCACTTCATCTCCTTCTACGGCGACAACCACCCCACCTACGCGGGCAACGTGGTGAAGGCCATGGCCAGCGCGAAGGACGGCTACGGTGAGGTGGCCCGCCTGTACGCGAAGGAGGTGGCCGCGCTCGACTTCGACGACGAGGTGGCCCAGGCCCGCCGTGACGAGCAGCGCGCCGCGCACTTCGCGAAGCTGGACGCCGCGTTCAACGCCACCATCGTCGCCGTCAAGCGCCTCACCCCGACGATCGTGGAGGTGGTGGTGAAGGCGCCCTACGCGGCCAGCCACTTCCAGCCCGGCCAGTTCTACCGGCTCCAGAACTTCGAACGGAACGCGCCCGTGGTGGACGGCATGCGCCTCACCATGGAGGGCCTGGCCCTCACCGGCGCGTGGGTGGACAAGGAGAAGGGGCTGATGGGCACCATCGTGCTGGAGATGGGCTCGTCCTCGCGCCTGTGCTCCGCGCTCACCCCGGGCGAGAGCGTGGTGCTGATGGGCCCCACGGGCGCGCCCACGGAGATTGGCCACAACGAGACGGTGGTGCTCGTGGGCGGCGGCCTGGGCAACGCGGTGCTCTTCTCCATCGCCCGCTCGCTCAAGGCCGCGGGCTGCCGCGTCGTCTACTTCGCCGGCTACCGGCTCAAGTCGGACTCCTTCAAGCAGGACGAAATCGAGGCGGGCACGGACCAGATTGTGTGGTCGGTGGACACCGGGGAGACGATCGAACCCCGGCGCCCGCAGGACTCGGCCTTCCGAGGCAACGTGGTGCAGGCCATGCTGGCCTACGCCGAGGGCAAGCTCGCCGCGCCCTCGCTCATCCCGCTCTCGGAGGTGGACCGCATCATCGCCATCGGCTCGGACCGGATGATGCGCGCGGTCGCCGAGGCCCGGCACGGCGTGCTCCAGCCGTACCTGAAGCCGGACCACGAGGCCATCGGCTCCATCAACTCGCCGATGCAGTGCATGATGAAGGAGATCTGCGCCCAGTGCCTCCAGCGGCACGTGGACCCGCGCACCGGCAAGGAGACGTGGGTCTTCTCCTGCTACAACCAGGACCAGCGCCTGGACCAGGTCGACTTCGTCAACCTGAACCAGCGGCTGCGCGGCAACACGGTGATGGAGAAGGTCGCCGACCTGTACCTGGCGCAGCTGCTCAAGAAGGCCCCGCACCTCAAGCGCGTGTGAGGGGCCTCGCGCGTCTTCACCGTCGTGTGCCGGTGAAGACGCGCAGCATCTCCTGGTAGTTCTTCATCAGCTCGTCCTCGCGCGTGAGCACCACGTCCACGTTGGCGTCGCCGTACTCGCGGCGCACGTCGGTGAGCTTCTGGAAGGACTCCACCTGGCGGCGCATGGAGGCCACCTGCGCGGCCAGCTCCTCGCGCTGCTCCGGCGGCAGCTTCTGCTGGAGCTCCTCCAGCTTGCGCAGCTCGTCCTCGTACTGGAGCGTGCGCCCCAGCTGCCGCTGACCGATGACGGCCGTCACCACCTGGGCCAGCCCGTTGATGTCCGCCACGCTCAGCCCCGCGGACGCCCGGGCCTCCGCCTCCGCCTTGGCCTTGGCCTCCACCACCTTGAGGCCCGCGCGCACCTCCGCCATCGCCTCCGGCGTGCCCGCGTCCACCAGCACCCCCAGCCCCTGCAGCCCCTTCACCTGCGAGCCGTACACCTCCAGCATCCGCCGCTGGTAGGCCACGTAGGCCGTCAGCTTCTCGGGCGTCACGACATAGGCCGCGCCGACCTCGGCCGCCTCCAGGGCGTCCAGCCCGGCGGCGCCCGCATCCTCCACCCCGGGTGCCTCACTACCCGCGGCCCCATCCTTCTTACATCCCGAGAGGGCCAGCGCCCCCGCCAGGACCCACAGCGCCTTGCGCATCCGGACTCCTTCCCTGAAGAGACGGCTCGTCAGCCTCCGCGTGTATGCTGCGCGGACGCGTGCGGAGGAGGGCGGCCCCCTCCTGTCTGTCACGTTGAAGGTTGTTCAGGCCACTGAACAATCGCCGCATTACCTTTGACCAACCCGGCGGCGGTCGTGTACGAACCGCGGTCCGGTTGCTCCGGTGGAGGGACTTTGAGGATTTTCCTGGTTAGGCACGGCGATGCGGACGCGGAGATCCCCGAGGGTCTCGGCGATGAAGCACGCTGGCTCACGGCGAAGGCGCGAGCGAACACGGCGGCACACTTCGCATCGTTGTCCGAGCGCATGGGGCCCATCAGCCTCATCCTGACCAGCTCGCTGGTTCGCACGGTGCAGACGGCGCAGATCCTCTCCATGGCGATGAAGTACGAGGGGCTGCTGCAGGTGCACAAGAGCCTGCTGCCGGACATGCCCGTGGGCACGGTGGACTCGCTCATCAAGGAGCACGAGGGCGAGAACCTGGTCCTCGTCGGCCACCAGCCGACCATGGGCGCGCTGGCCGCTCACCTGCTCGGGATGCAGTCGTTCCCCAAGCCCGTCAACCCGGGCACTGTCATCGCCCTGGAGCGTGCCGAGGGTGAGAACGCGCAGTACAAGCTCCTGTTCTACGCGGCCCCCGGCCACCCGGTCCTCGACGTCATCCAGTGAGGGCCCCCGGTCGGCCATGATGGACGAAGCACGCTACAACCAGCTCGTCGCCGCCGTGTTCAAGCGGATGCTCGCCGCGGCGGACGCCATCGACCCGGACGTGCTGGAAGCCGAGAGCACGGGTGACATGCTCACCCTGACGGCCCGCTCCCGGGAGAAGTGCATCGTCAACACCCAGCGCGCCGTGAAGCAGATCTGGGTGGCGGGTCAGGGCCAGGGCATCCACTTCAGCCACGACGAGGCCACCGGCACCTGGCTGGACGACAAGGGCCGGGGCCTGGAGCTGTTCCGGTTCGTCGCCGACGTGGTGCACCACATCAGCGACGTGGACTTCGTCTACCCGTCCTGATTCCGGCTGGCGTCGCTGGCCACCTCCACCCAGTCGCCTCCCGCCGCCTGCGCGCGTCGCAGCGCGTCTCCCGCGTCCTTCAGCATCCCGCCGAAGCTGATCTGCTGGACGGGAGCGCCCGGCCCCGCGCCCTTCCCCGCCGGAGGCTCCGACACGGAGACACCGACCGAGGCCGTGCCCGCGGGCAGCGAGGTGACGCCCTTGAGCTTCTCGCGCAGGCGCTCGGCCACCACCCGGGCTCCCGAACGGGGCGTGTGCGGCAGGAAGACGACGAAGCGGCTGTCCGCGAAGGGCACCGCCACGTCGATGTCGCGCACCCCCGCCACCAGCAGGCCCAGCGTCTCCGCCAGGGCGCCCTTGCGCGCGGCCGGCGCCAGCGATGAGGCCCGCTCCTGGAAGCGGTCCAGCTCCACCATCAGCAGGGCGATGGGGTAGCGGTAGCGGCGGCTGCGCTTTACCTCCATGAACATCAGCCGCTTGAGGAACTCGAAGTCCGCGGACGTCGCCCCCACGGGGGCCTGCGGCGCGCGCGGCGCTGGAGGCTCCACCGGCGCCGGAGTCACGGGCGCCGGAGCGGCCTGGGGCGCGCGCCGGGCCTCCTCGCGCTGCACCAGCAGCGACACGCACGTCAGCACCGTGGCGCGCTTGAGGGGGCCCACCAGGCTGCCGTCCGCGCCCGACTGCAGGGCGCGCTCGTCGGCGTGCTCCTCGTCCGGCGGGTACATGAGCAGCACGGGCGCCGTGAGGCCCTGGGCGCGCACGCCCCGGCACAGCGCCTCGCCGTCCAGCGCTCCCGTGCCGGAGGCCAGGAGCACGGAGGGCGGACGCTCCCGGGCGGCGCGCAGCGCCTCGTCGACGCTGGCCACCCACGCCACCTCGTGGCCGGCGCCCTCGAGGTACCGGCGCAACACACCCGCCACCGGAGCGGCGGGCTCGGCCAGGAGCACGAAGGCCATCAGACCGACATGACCTCCTTCTCCTTCGCCTGGACGATGGAGTCGACCTGCTTGACGCCGTCGTCGGTCTCCTTCTGGACCTTCTCCGTGATTCGCTTCTGGTCGTCCTCGGTGATCTTCTTGTCCTTCAGCTGCGTCTTGAGGACTTCGTTCGTGTCGCGGCGGATGTTGCGGATGGCGACCTTGTGGTCCTCACCCTTGGTCTTCACCTGCTTGGCGATCTCCTTGCGGCGCTCCTCGGTGAGCGGCGGGAAGGGCAGGCGGATCATCTCCCCGTCGTTCATGGGGTTGATGCCGAGGTTGGCCTCACGCAGGGCCTTCTCGATGTCCTTCAGGACGCTCTTCTCCCACGGCTTGATGGTGATGAGCCGGGGCTCCGGGGCGTTGACGCTGGCCACGCCGGACAGGGGCGTGGGCGTGCCGTAGTAGTCCACGCGGACGTTGTCGAGGATGGCGATGTTGGCGCGCCCGGTGCGCACCTTGGTCAGCTCGCGCTTGAGGTCCTCGAGCGTCTTGTTGATGCGCTCCTTCAGCTCTTTGACGAGGTCGTCGCTCATTTGCGTGTTCTCCTTGAACTCTGGAATCGGGATGAGTGCGTGACGTCAGGCCCAGACCGTCTCACTGCCGCCCACGACGGTACCAATCTCACCGCCGCCCAGCACCGCGCGGCGGATGTTCCCCGGCACGGTGAGGTCGAAGACGATGATGGGCAGCTTGTTGTCCATGCACAGCGAGATGGCCGTGGAGTCCATCACATTGAGGTTCTGCTTCAACACATCCATGTACGTCAGCGAGCGGTAGCGGCGCGCGGTGGGGTCCTTCTTCGGGTCCGCGCTGTAGATGCCGTCCACCTTGGTCGCCTTGAGGATGACCTGGGCGTTGATTTCCATGGCGCGCAGCGACGCGGCCGTGTCCGTGGTGAAGTACGGGTTGCCCGTGCCCGCGGCGAAAATCACCACGCGGCCCTTCTCCAGGTGGCGCACCGCGCGCCGGCGGATGTAGGGCTCGGCGATCTGCTCCATCTTGATGGCGGACAGCACGCGCGTGTGCAGGCCCTTCTTCTCCAGCGCGTCCTGCATGGCCATGGAGTTGATGCACGTGGCCAGCATGCCCATGTAGTCCGCGCTGGCCCGGTCCATGCCCTCCGTCGCCCCGGCGACGCCGCGGAAGATGTTGCCTCCGCCAATCACCAGGGCCACCTCCACGCCCGCTTGCGCCAGCTCGATGACCTCATCGGCGATGGCGCTGAGTGTGGGTGGGTGGATGCCGTACTTCCCCTCTCCCATCAGGGCCTCGCCCGAGAGCTTGAGGAGAATGCGCTTGTATCGGAGCGGTTGGGTCGTGTCGGAGGACATGCGCGTCCGCTTCTATCCCCCGGATTGCGGCATATCAACGCCCGAGTCGGACAAGGCGGCCACACCGTCCACGGCCAACGCCCCAAGGGCCCTGGGAAGCCCTCCCGGGGCCCGAAAAGAGGAGGGCCGCGTCCCCCGGCTCCCCAGCAGGGAGTCGGAAGGGTCGCGGCCCTCGGGGCCAACCAGGAGGACCTCCGAGCGAGGCCCTGGGGAATCAGCCCTGGCCCAGCGTCTTGGCCACTTCGGCGGCGAGGTCGTCCTTCTTCTTCTCGATGCCCTCACCCACCTCGAAGCGGACGAAGCGGCGCACGGAGACCTTCTCGCCAATCTTCGCGGCGCGCTCGGTGATCATCTCGCCGACCTTCTTCTTGTCGTCCTTCACCCACAGCTGGTCCACGAGGCAGACCTGCGTGTAGTACTTCTCCATCTTCCCGACGAGGATCTTCTCGAGCATCGCCTCGGGCTTGCCCTGCTGCTTGAGCAGCTCGCGCTCGATCTCGCGCTCCTTCTCGAGGTTCTCGGAGGGCACTTCCTCGCGGCGGACGAACTTGGGGTTGGCGGCGGCGATCTGCATGGCCACCTCCTTCACCAGGTCCTGGAAGTCCGGGTTGCGCGCGACGAAGTCGGTCTCACAGTTGACCTCCACCAGCACGCCGATGCGACCGCCGTGCACGTAGGTGCCCACCAGACCTTCGGCGGCGACGCGGCCTTCCTTGCCGGCGGCGCGGGAGATGCCCTTCTTGCGCAGCCACTCCTCGGCCTTCGTGAAGTCGCCGCCGGACTCGGCCAGCGCCTTCTTGCAGTCCATCAGGCCCGCGCCGGTCCGCTCGCGGAGGTCCTTCACCATCTGGGCGGTCACTTCGGCCATGTTCTTCTCCTGCCTCCGCCACCACGTGGGCGCCATGCGCCGGGCGGAGCATTGATGTTCAAGGGGTACGGCGTACGACGGGAAACACGGACGGCCGGGTGACAGGCGTTCTGCTCCGCCACCCGGCCGCCACGAAGACACTGGAGTGAAACGGGGGGATTACTCCGCCGCCGTCTCGCCCGCGGCCTCGCCGCCCTCGGTCGCGGGCTGCTCGGCGACGGCCGGCGCGCCCTTCATCTCGACGAGGGGGCCACGGCGCTCGCCGCCACGGTCACGGTCGCCACCACGGCGGTCGCCGCCGCGGTCATTGCGGCGCGGGCCACGGCGGTCATCACGCTCACGGCGGTCGTCACGGCCCTCGCGCTCCTCCTGCTCGTCGCGCTCCGCCGCGCCCGAGGCACGGTAGCGGGCCGCGCCCTCGATGCAGGCCTCGGCGATCTTCGACGTGAAGAGCTTGATGGAGCGGATGGCGTCGTCGTTGCCGGGAATCACGAAGTCGATGCCGTCCGGATCGCAGTTCGTGTCGACCAGGCCAATCACGGGGATGCCCAGGCGGGTCGCCTCGTGGATGGCGATGTGCTCCTTCTTCGGGTCGATGATGAAGACGCAGCGGGGCAGCTTGGACATCTCCTTCACGCCGCCCAGGTTCTTCTCGAGCTTCTCGCGCTCGCGCTCCAGCGACGCGACTTCCTTCTTGGGCAGGCGCTCGAAGGTGCCGTCCTCGGCCATCTTCTCCAGCGTCTTGAGCCGGTCGATGCCCTGCTTGATGGTCTTGAAGTTGGTCAGCGTGCCACCCAGCCAGCGGCTGGTGACGAAGAACTGACCGGCGCGCGAGGCCTCCTCGCGGATGACGTCCTGCGCCTGCTTCTTGGTGCCGACGAAGAGCACCGAGCCACCGCGGGCCGTCACGTCCGCCACGAAGCGGAAGGCCGAGCGGGCCATGGTGACGGTCTTCTGGAGGTCGATGATGTAGATGCCGTTGCGGGCACCGAAGATGTACGGCTTCATCTTCGGGTTCCAGCGCTTGGTCTGGTGGCCGAAGTGGACGCCGGCCTCCAGGAGCTGCCGCATCGTGATGCCGCCGGCGGCGGCCATGGCCTGCTGCTGGTTCTGCGTTTCCTGCGTGTCGATCGACATGTTGTTTCTCCGGTTCATCCGCCACACCCGATGCGATGCTCCGGCCGTGACATCCGGGAGAGGGCCGCTCCTTCCGGAGGGGCTCACCCACGGTTGCACCGGCGACCGGCACGGGCGTGTGTGAAGTGGGTACGACTCGGGGTAGATACCCCCACCCCAGACTACGAGGCGGGGCGTCCTTAACAGAACCCTTCCGGGCGGCGCAAGCTTCGCCTCACCGTCCGTGCCGGGAAGCGGGCGGAAAGCCCCCTCCCCTGCCCTCCAGGCGCCCTCCGTGTCCCTGAAACACCACCGGCGCGGACCACCGCCCGGACCTCGGGGCGGCGCCGCGCCGGCGCGTGGGACACCGTGGGAGCGACAGGCGGCCTAGACGTTGGCCTCCGCCGCGCCGTGGCACTTCTTGTACTTGCGGCCGCTGCCGCAGGGGCAGGGATCATTGCGGCCCACGCGGGGGCCCTGCTGGGCCGCCGGAGGACGGGCCGCCTGGGCGACGGAGGCCTCGTCCAGCTTGCCCTCCGCCGTGCCGCGCCCCTCCACCGCCTTGCGCTGCTGCTGGGCCAGCTGCCGCTGGATGCGGACGGCCTCTTCCTCGGCGCTGGTGGCCGAGCGCGGCTGCACGCGCATGAGCTGGGAGACGAACTGCGCCTTGATGGAGGCCAGGGTCTGGATGAAGCCCTGGTAGCCCTCGCGCTTGTACTCCTGCTTCGGGTCCTTCTGACCGTAGCCACGCAGGCCGATGCCCTGGCGCAGGTGGTCCATGCCCAGCAGATGCTCCTTCCAGAGCCGGTCGATGGTCGCCAGGTAGTTGTACTGGAGGAAGCGCAGGAAGTTCTCGCCGAACTCCTCGTCGCGCTGGCGGAAGACCTTCTCCGCCGCCCGGTAGATGTGGTCCTGGAGCTCGTCGCGGTTGCCGACGTTGTCGAAGTTCATGTCCAGGTCGAACGTCTCCTTCACCGTCCTGGTGAGGGAGTCCAGGTCCCACCCGTCCGAGCTCTTCGTCGGCGCATACGTGTCCACCGTGGAGACGATGACGTCCTCCACCGCGTCCAGCACCATCTCCTTGAAGTCCGCCCAGCTCACCATCCGCTCGGAGCGGCTCTTCACCCGCGTCTTCGGGTCCTCGGTGAACTCGACGAGCGGCAGGCCCGCGCCCGCGGCCAGCACCTGACGACGCAGCTTGTAGATGGTGCGTCGCTGCTGGTTCATCACGTCGTCGTACTCGAGCAGGTTCTTGCGGATGTCGAAGTTGTGTCCCTCGACGCGCTTCTGGGCCCCCTCGATGGCGCGGGTGAGCCAGATGTGCTCGATGACCTCGCCCTCCTCCATGCCCAGCCGCTCCATCAGCCCCTGGATGCGCTCGGAGCCGAAGATGCGCATCAGGTCATCCTCGAGGGAGAGGAAGAACCGGCTGCCACCCGGGTCACCCTGACGACCGGCGCGGCCGCGCAGCTGGTTGTCCACGCGGCGCGACTCGTGGCGCTCGGTGCCGATGATGAACAGGCCGCCGGCCGCCATCACCTCCTCGCGCTCCTTCTTGGTCTCCGCCTCCAGCTTCGCCTGGGTGTCGGCGAGCTTCTGCTCCCACTCGGCCAGGGCCTGCTGATACGCGGCCTGCGGGTCCGGCTGGGCGACCGCGCCCTCGACGGGGGCCTGCGGGGCCACGGGCGGAGGGGCCTCCGGCGGGGGGCCCACGGCCGCCTTCGCCAGCACCTCCGCGTTGCCGCCCAGGAGGATGTCCGTGCCGCGGCCGGCCATGTTGGTGGAGATGGTGACCGCGCCCTTGCGGCCCGCCTGCGCGACGATGTCCGCCTCGCGCTGGTGCTGCTTGGCGTTGAGCACGTTGTGGGGGACGCCCCGCTTCTTCAGGAAGTTGGACACCACCTCGCTCTTCGCGATGGAGACCGTGCCCACCAGCACCGGCTGCCCCACCTTGTGCAGCTCTTCAATCTGCGCGGCCACCGCCTCGAACTTCTCGCGCTCCGTCTTGTAGACCACGTCCTGCTGGTCCTTGCGGATGTTGGCGCGGTTGGTGGGGATGACGCGCACGTCCAGGCTGTAGATCTTCGCGAACTCCTCCGCCTCCGTGTCCGCGGTGCCCGTCATGCCGGACAGCTTGGAGTACATGCGGAAGTAGTTCTGGAACGAGACGGTCGCCAGCGTCTGGTTCTCGTTCTCGATCTTCACGCCCTCCTTGGCCTCGATCGCCTGGTGGAGGCCATCGGACCAGCGGCGGCCCGGCATCTGGCGGCCGGTGAACTCGTCGACGATGACGACCTCGCCGTCCTTCACCACGTAGTCCTTGTCGCGCTTGTAGAGCGTGTGCGCGCGCAGGCCCTGCTCGACGTGGTGGAGGGTTTCAATCTCCCCCGGGTCGTACAGGTTGGAGACGCCCAGGCGCTTCTGGAGCTTGTCGATGCCGTCGTCCGTCAGCGACACGGAGCGGTGCTTCTCGTCCAGGGTGAAGTCCTGGTCCGGGACGAGCCCGGGGATGACCTGGTCCACCCGGTAGTACTTGTCCGTGCTGTCCTCGGTGGGACCGGAGATGATGAGCGGCGTGCGGGCCTCGTCGATGAGGATGGAGTCCACCTCGTCGACGATGGCGTAGTTCAGCTCGCGCTGGACGTAGTCCTGCAAGCGGAACTTCATGTTGTCGCGCAGGTAGTCGAAGCCGAACTCGTTGTTCTGCCCGTACGTGATGTCCGAGCGGTACGCCTCCTGGCGCTGCTTGTCGGACAGCTCGTGGAGCACGCAGCCGGTCGTCATGCCCATGAACTTGTAGACCCGCCCCATCCACTCCGCGTCGCGGCGGGCGAGGTAGTCGTTCACCGTCACCACGTGCACCCCGCGCCCGGACAGGGCGTTGAGGTAGCTGGGCAGCGTGGCCGTCAGCGTCTTGCCTTCACCGGTGCGCATCTCCGCGATGCACCCCTCGTGGAGGAACATGCCGCCGATGAGCTGCACGTCGTAGTGGCGCTGGCCGATGACCCGGCGCGAGCCCTCGCGGATGAGCGCGAAGGCTTCGAACAGCATGCTGTCGAGCGGCCGTCCGTTCTGGATCTCCTGCTTCAGCCGAGCCGTCTCGGCAGGAAAGTCCTCGTCCTTGAGGGCCCGCATCCGGCTTTCCAGCTCGTTGATGCGGATGACCTTCTCGCGGGCCTTCTTGAGCTCGCGCTCATTCTTGGTCCCGATGAGCTTCTTCAGCGTCCATTCGATCATTCGTTGACTCTCTCGCGGCCGGAGAATCCTCGAAGGACGGCGGCGAGTGAAGGGAAATCCCTGGAGATGTAAGGGAGGGCTGGTGGGAAACCACGCGCGCCTCCGTAAACTTCCTCTCGGCCGGTTGCCCAGCGCGCATCGGTTCAGAGTAAAGCGGAACCGAGCCCACGCAATGTCCCCTTCACGAAATCCCCGCCGCCGGCCTGTCCGGGGCGCTTCCTCCAAGCCCCCCGCGCGCCGCCCCGGCCCTCCGCCCTCCAGGAAGCCCTCCCCCCAGAAGGCCCAGGCCGCCCCAGCGCGCCCCACGCCGCCCCCCGCCCCACCGAGGGCGCGGATTCCCTCCATGCCCGCACAGACGCAGCCGCCGGTGGCCGGGCGCTGGCTGTGGACGTGCCGGGCGGGCTTCGAGTCGCACCTCTTCGAGGAGCTCGCCTGGGCGGGAGCGGCGCCCCGGCTGCTCGGAGATGCCCTGGTGGAGAGCGAGCGGAGCCCGAGCCCTCCTCCGGCCTTCGCGCGGGCGGGCTACCAGGTGGTCGCCTCCCTGCCCCCTGGCGCGCCCGAGGTCCTGGCGGAGGCGGCGGCCCGGTCCATCGGCGCCCTGCCTGGGACGGGGCCGTGGCTTCTCCAGTCCTTCACGCCCGACAGCCCTCGGGGCAATCCCCTGGCGACGACGGCGGAGGCGCTGGAGGCGGCGGTGAAGGCGCGGCTCCCCTCGGAGCGGCTGCTCGAGGATGGGGCCCGGGCGAAGGAGGCGGGCGCGCGGCTCGTCTCGCTCTGCGTCGCCCCGGATGGTGTGACGGTGGTGGGCAGCGTCTTCGCGCGGGAGGCCTTGTCGCTGGCCCCGGGTGGACGCCGGCGCATGCGCCGCGAGGTCGAGTCCCCCTCCCGGGCGGCCATGAAGCTGGAGGAGGCGCTGGACGGGCTGGCCTTCGAGCCCGGGCGCGGCGACGTCTGCGTGGACCTGGGCGCGGCGCCAGGTGGGTGGACGCAGCGACTGGTGTCCCGGGGCGCGCGGGTGGTGGCGGTGGACCCCGCGAAGCTGATGCCTGAGCTGGCGTCCCATGGCCGGGTGAAGCACGTGCAGGAGAGCGCCTTCGCCTACGCGCCCGAGGAGCCCGCCGACTGGCTCTTCTGCGACATGGCCTGGCGCCCGCTGGAGGTGGCGCAGCTGCTCGCCAAGTGGGGGCGCCGGGGCTGGGCGAGCCATCTGGTGGCCAACATCAAGCTGCCCATGAAGGACAAGAACCCGGTCCTCGTGCGCGTGCGGCACACGCTCGTCGAGGAGGGCGGCTGGGAGGGCCTCACCGTCCGCCAGCTCTACCATGACCGGGACGAGGTCACGGTGACGGCCCACCGCCTTCGCTGACAGTCGAGCGGGAAGCGCCTGCGCGAGGGCGCGCGACGCGCTAGAGAAGCGCCTGAGATGCCCTATCCGCTCGACGACGCCACCGCCACCGCCCTCATCGCCTTGTATCCCTGGGTGCTGACCCGCTCGCCCCAGGCCCCCGTGCAGGCCGCCGTCGAGGCCCTGCTCCAGGCCGAGCAGGCCCGGCGCGGCCATCCGGACGCGAAGACGGGCGCGCTCCAGGTGCCCGCCCTCACCCAGGGCAGCCTCCTGAAGGAGGAGTACGACCTGTCCACCCACGCCCACCACGACGGCTGGCGCGTGGGGGCCGTCATCGCCGACGTGAAGGGCATGATTTCGCACAACGCGCGCTTCGGCTTCGGCGTCGGCGACGCGATCCTGCGCGCCACCGTGGAGTCGCTCGGTGCGCAGTACCCGGGCGCAAAGGTGATTCGCCTGCACCCGGATGCCTTCGCGGCGCTCCTCGTCCCCACCTCGCAGCTCACCGTGAAGGAGGACCTCGCGGGCCCCACCCACGAGCGACTGGTCCAGGACGTACGTCGCGTGCTGCCCGAAGGTACGCCCGACGCCGAGGTGCCGGAGTGGACGGTGAGCCTGCTGGAGGTGACGGTGGACGCGCCCTCGCACTGGCAGGTGCTCGGGCCCCTCATCTGGGCCGAGCTGGAACGCGCGCACGTCATGCAGCGCAGCGGCCGGGCCGATGGGCTCCAGCGTCGCCGGCTGCGCCTGGACGCATCCATCCCAGGGCAGGCGACGTTCCTCTGACGGCAGCGACGCGGCATCCTGGCACCGCGCTGCACCTCGGGAGCACGGCCTCGGAGTCGAACGGGTCTGGACGCGTCGCTCCGGCGCCGCATTCCCTTCCGGCACACGGGCTCCGAGTCGAACCTGGAGGAAGGAGCGGCCCGGTGCCTCCATCGGGCTTCGCGGCCTCGTGGGACTCTCGTGAGCCCACCTTCCGAGGACCGCGCTTCGGAGCACCTGTCACCGGGGCGGGCCCGCGAAGGTCCGGCGTCCCTGGGTGTCACGTGCTCCGCGAACCACCTGCCCCGAACAAGCCGCCCGGGGCCCTGCGCGCCTCGGGCTACTCCTCGAGGATGAACTTGCGCGGGTTCTGCGGGATGCCGTTGACGCGGACCTCATAGTGCAGGTGCGGTCCGGTGGAGCGGCCCGTGTTGCCGACCGCGGCGATGAGCGCGCCGCGCTTCACCCGGTCACCGGCCTTCACCAGCATCTTCGCCAGGTGGCCGTAGCGCGTCTTGATGCCGTAGCCATGGTCCACGACGATGACGTTGCCGTAGCCACCCTCCAGGCCCGCGAACACCACCGTGCCGTCCGACGGCGCGTACACTTCCTTGCCGTGCGGGGCCGCGATGTCGAGGCCCGAGTGCATCACCCGGTCCGCCGTGTACGGGTCCACGCGCTGACCGAAGTCGCTCGTCACCCAACCGCGCGCCGGCCACACCGACGGCGTGGAGGCAAGCAGCGACTTCTGGTCCTGGAAGTACGCCTGCAGTTCCTGGAGGCTCTGCTCCTGCCGGGTGGCCTCCGCGCTCAGCTTGTCCAGCCGGCCCATCAGCAGCTTGGGCGTCTCCGTCGTCGTCAGCTGGGTGAACTGGGTGTCCGTCGTCGGCACCCGCGCTTCGGGCTCCGTGGGGCCCATCGCCAGGTTGCGCTGCGGGTCCGACAGCAGCGTCATCGCTCGCAGCTTCTGGTCGAAGCGCTCCACCCGGTCCAGCGTCGAACCGATGTGCTCGATGCGCTCACGCACCGACTTGAGCTGCGAGCGCAACGTCAGGTTCTCATCCCGGAGGATGCGGTTCTCCGAGGCGTCCGCGGCGACCTGGAAGTAGTGGATGCTCGCGCCCGCGCCCAGTCCCACGACCAACATCAGCCCCATCCCCACCTGCATGAGGAACGAGCGCTGGATGGTGTACCGCTTCACCGGCGCGTCGTGGTCCGGGATCACCATCAACGTGAAGGACTTTTTCGCCACGGGACAGCTCCCTGCTTGCGTGGGACATCCGGCGCCAGAAGCTAAGTCGCTCCCCGGCGCTCAACACCTCCCCCCACCGCCACACCCCTCCAGCTCCGTCACCTGACGGCGTCTGTCAGGATTGGAAACGTTTGGGCAGCTACCATTCAGCTTCCAAGAGTGTCAAGGTCAACAGTGACCTGACGAGGTGTTTGGCGGCCACCACTTCGTGAGTCGCCGTCAGGCGGCGACCCGCACCAGGATGACGGTGATGTTGTCGTCGCCGCCGCGCTCGTTGGCGAAGTCGATGAGGCGCTTGGGGATGTCCTCGAAGGACTTCGCCTGGGCCACCACCTCGTGGATCTCCTTGTCCTCGAGCATGTTGGCCAACCCGTCCGAACACAGCAGGAACACGTCGTTGGGCTCGGAGACGAGCCCCATGACGTCCACCTGCACCTCCTCCTCGAAGCCGACGGAGCGGGTGATGATGTTCTTGTAGCGGGAGTGCTTGGCCTCCTCCGGCGTGATCATCCCGGCCTTGATCTGCTCGTTGACCAGCGAGTGGTCCTCGGAGATCTGCTGGATGAGGTCGCCCCGGATGAGGTAGGCGCGGCTGTCTCCCACGTGCGCGAAGAAGGCATGCTCCTCGCGGACGACCAGGGAGATGACGGTGGTGCCCATGCCGGACAGGCGTGGGTCCTCCTGCGCCGCCGTGTAGATGGCCAGACACGCCTTCTCCACGGCCGTGCGCAGCGCCTCCGGAATCGGTGAGTCCTGGAGGTGAGGCACGGAGAGGAAGGGGTTGTCCTTTCCTTCCCGTGCCCGGCGCAGCTCCTTGTCGATGGTCTCGACGGCGATGCGCGACGCGGTACCACCTCCCGCGTGACCGCCCATGCCGTCCGCCACGACGTAGAGCTGGAGCTCATCGTCGATGAGGAAGCTGTCCTCGTTGTGGTTACGCTTCCGCCCGACGTCCGTCAGGCCAGCGGAAACGACTTTGAGGCGGGAGGCCGCGGTCTGCCCTGCGGTGTTGGACACACCAAGGATGCTATGTGAGACCCAAGGATGGGGCAAGGACACGGATGACCTTGCAGCGCGTCAAGCCGTCCGCCTGAGGCGTCCCCGGGGTCCTCCCTCGGGTCCGGACTCCCGGCGGGTCCTGGGCGCCCCCAGGGAACGGTGGGCCGAGCGCACCAGGGCCTCCGCCGCCCCCAGCGCCTCGCGCGTCACCTCCACGCCGGACATCATCCGGGCCAGCTCCCGCGTCCGTTCGCTGCCCGCCGCCAGGACCGTCACCTGGGAGACGGTCCGCTCGCCCTTCACCGCCTTGCGGATGAGCAGGTGCGCGTCCGCGTAGGCCGCCACCTGCGGCAGGTGGGTGATGCAGAGCACCTGACGGTGGCCGCTCACCTCCTTGATCATCCGCCCGACGACGTCGGCAATCGCGCCGCTGACGCCCGCGTCCGCCTCGTCCAGCACGTACGAGCCGCACGCGTCGCTGTCCGCCAGGGCCCGCTTCAGGGCCAGCAGCAGTCGGCTCGCCTCGCCGCCCGAGGCCACCTTCGCCAGGGGCCGGGCGGGCTCGCCGGGGTTGGCGCTGAAGAAGAACTCCACGTCGTCCAGGCCGTCCGGACGCAGCACCTCTCCAGGCGTCACGCGCACCTCGAAGGCCGCCTTGCCCATGGCCAGGTGCCCCAGGCCCTCGCGCACCTGCGCGGAGAACTCCACCGCGCTCTTCGTGCGGGCCCGCGACAGCGCCAGGGCCGCCTTGCGCGCGCGCTCCTCCACCTTGCGGCGCTCCGAGGCCAGCTCCTCCAGCACCTCCTGGCGGTTCTCCAGCGTGCCCAGCTCGGCCTCGATTTCGCCGCGCTTCTTGAGCACGCCGTCCAGCGTGGCGCCGTGCTTGCGGCACAGCCGCTTCAGGCCATCCAGCCGCTCCTCCACGTCCCGCAGGCGCGACGGGTCCGACTCCAGGCCCTCCACGTACCGGTTGAGCCGCCGCTGCGCCTCCTCCAGCTCCGACAGCGCCGTGCTCAGCGACTGCGCCACGGGCGCAAGCGTCGCGTCGCACTTCACCGCGTCGTGCACCAGCCCCAGCGCGCGGCCCACCGTCTCCAGCGCCGAGGACTCGTCGCCGGCCACCAGCAGCTCCGCCTCCGCCCCGTGGCGCTTGAGCTTCTCCGCGCTCGACAGGCGCTTGCGCTCGGCGTCCAGCCGCGTGTCCTCGCCCGCCTCCGGGTCCAGGCGCGAGATTTCGTCGAGCTGGAAGCGCAGGAACTCCGCGCGCTCGCGCACCTTCGCCTCGTCCCCGCCCAGGGCCTCCATGCGCGCGTCCACCTCCCGCAGCGCCTGGTACTCCCCGAAGTAGGTCGCCAGCGGCGCCTCCATCTCCCCGTACCTGTCCAGGAGCACCCGGTGCAGGCCGGAGTCGAAGAGGCTCACGTGCTCGTGCTGTCCGGCGAGGTCCACCGCCCCCCGCGTCAGCTTCCCGAGCACGCCCACCGTCACCAGCGCGCCGTTGACGTAGACCTTGCCCCTTCCGGTGCGCCCCAGCACCCGGCGCACCAGCACCTCGTCCCCGAGGTCCGGCAGGCCCAGCTCCTCCAGGCGTGTGCCCAGGACAGGCGTCCGCGCGAAGACGCCCTCCACGGACGCCTCCTCGCAGCCGGCGCGGATGACATCCGCGTCCGCCCGCCCTCCCAGCAGCAAGCCCAATGAATCCACGAGGATGGACTTGCCCGCACCTGTCTCACCCGTGAGGACGGTGAGGCCGGCTCCGAACGCCACCTCCACCTCCTCGATCACCGCCACGTTCGAAATCCGCAGACCCAGCAGCACGCGCGCCCTCCAATGTCCGTACGACGGCTCTGGCACTGAACACCCTAACAGGTCCCCCTGACACTGCACAGGCATTCAGCCCAACCGGACGGACGGCGGGCGGGTGAGGGCGGGGCCCGTTGGAGCCCCAACCCTTTGTTCCGACTCAGGTCTCGGTGAAGAGCTCCTGGATGTCCTGCTCGGTGAGCGTGCGGGCCATCTCGTCGCCCTCCCCACCGAGGACGCCCGCGGCGAGGTCGCGCTTGCGACGCTGCAAGGAGAGGATCTTCTCCTCCACCGTGCCGCGGGTAATCAGCTTGTAGCTGATGACCGCGCGCGTCTGGCCGATGCGGTGCGTACGGTCCGTGGCCTGGTCCTCGACGGCGGGGTTCCACCACGGGTCGAAGTGGATGACGTAGTCGGCCGCCGTGAGGTTGAGGCCGGTGCCGCCCGCCTTCAGCGAGATGAAGAACAGGGGCGGTCCGTCCGGGCGGTTGTACTCGTCCACCTTGCCCATGCGGTCCTTGGTGCGACCGTCCAGGTAGAGGTAGCGCAGACCCTTCTTGTCCGCCTCCTGCTTGAGCAGCTCCAGCATCTCCGTGAACTGGCTGAACACCAGGGCGCGGTGGCCTTCCGCCACCAGGTCCTCCACCAGCTCCAGGAAGCGCTCCACCTTCGCGCTGGGCGGCAAGAGCGTCCCGGGAGGCAGCTTGAGCAGGCGTGGATCACAACACACCTGCCGCAGGCGCATCAGCGCGGCCAGAATCGACACGCGGCTGCGCTTGAAGCCGACCTTCTCGATGCTCTCGCTGACCTTGCGTTTGCTCTCCTCCATCACCTCCCGATAGAGCGCGGCCTGGCCGGGCTCCATCTCGCACCACGCGACGCTCTCCGTCTTCGGCGGCAGGTCCTTGGCCACCTCCGTCTTCAAGCGGCGCAGGATGAAGGGCTGGATGCGGCGGCGCAGCCTGTCCCGGGCCGACGCGTCGTTGGCCACCTGGATGGGCTGCTCGTAGCGGTCTCCGAAGCTGTCCGCGCTGCCCAAGAAGCCCGGCATCAGGAAGTCGAAGATGCTCCACAGCTCCGACAGCCGGTTCTCCAGCGGCGTACCGGTGAGCGCCAGGCGCGTGTCGCTCGGCAGCGACTTGCACGCCTGCGCCGTGGCGCTGTCCGCGTTCTTGATGTTCTGCGCCTCGTCCAGGATGACGAAGCGGAAGCCCACCTGGGACAGCTGGTCCAAGTCGCGTCGCACCAGCGCGTAGGACGTGAGCACCAGGTCCATGCCCTTCAGGTCCTCGGCGCGCTCCTTGCGGTCCTGCCCGTGCCACACCATGGCCTTGAGGCCCGGCGTGAAGCGCTCCGCCTCGCGCTCCCAGTTGGCGAGCACGCTGGTGGGCGCCACCACGAGCGACGGCTTGCGGCCCTCCTCGTTGGCCATCTTCTGCAGGAGGCTGAGCGACTGGACCGTCTTTCCCAGACCCATGTCGTCCGCGAGGATGCCGGACAGGCCGTGGCGGCGCAGGAACCAGAGCCAGGACAGGCCCGCCTCCTGGTAGTGCCGCAGCGTCGCCTGCAGGCCGTCGGGCACCGCCACCTTCGGCACGCCCGCCGTCTCGCGCAGCTCCAGCATCGCCTGGCGCGCCTTCGCCTCCACCTCGGTGAACTCACCCAGGTCCGCGAGCAGGTCCAACGCCACCGCCTGATGCAACGGCAGCCGCGTGCGCGAGCGGCCCGGCATGGCGCCCGCCTCCTCCAGGAGGTCCGCCACGCGCTTCAACTCGACGGCGTCCGCCTCCGCGAAGGTGCCGTCCTTGAGCGGCACGAAGCGCCGCCCCGAGTCCAGCCACATGCGCACCGCGCCCAGGTCCACCGCCTGGTCGTCGGTGACGAACTCGGCGTCCAGGTCGAACCACTGCACGCCGCTCATGCCCACGCGGATGCGCGGCTTGAGCTTGGGACGCAGCCGCACCTTGGGCGCCTGCACGCCGAAGCGCTCCCACTCCGCCGGCAAGGACGCCAGGCCCCGCGCCCAGAACTCCAGCGCCACGTCACCCGTCGCGTCGAACGCCTGCGACTGCTGCTCGAAGCGCAGGCCCAAATCGAGCAACTGCTTGCCCGCGGCGCGCTCCAGGTCCTCGCGGCGGCGGTACAGCTTGCGGCTGTCCCCGCCCACGCCGCTGGCGTAGCCCAGGTGCGTGGCCGTGGGGGACACCGGCGCCGTGGTCTGCCCGTAGCGCGCGGCCAGCTGAACCTTCACCTTCTCCGGGTTGCCCTCGAGCGTCAGCACGAAGTGCGGCTCGACCGCCTCGTCGACCTCGATGTCGTCCGCCTTCAGCGACATGCGGAAGCGCGGCAGGTGCGCGGCGAAGAAGGTCAGCACGCGGTCCAGCTGTCCCGAGGGGAAGGACATGTTGGGCTCGAGCAGCCACTTGCGCAAAAGGCGCGGCGGGAAGTCCGGCTCCACCGGGTGGAGGTTCTGCGCCTGGATGACCCAGGTGCGCCGCCCCGACAGGATGATGACGTCCTTGAGCGAGAAGCTGCCCCCGTCCGGGAACAGCAGCTCGATGCGCGCCGTGGCGCCGTCCGGCCGGGACTCCAGCCGGATCTGCGGGCGCACGGGTGTCTCCGTGTTGATGAGCGCGGTGCCCCGGTAGATGACCCGGCGCTGGCGCAGGATGTCCATCACCTCGCTCAGGTCCTCGTCGGAGAGCACCAGGCGCGAGTCGTAGCGGTGCTCGTGGCGGGAGAGCGCCATGAAGACGCGCTCGTCGGCCGGAGACAGCCGCCCGCCCGTCTGCAGCGTGCGCTTGACGTGGATGGGGCCCTTGGTCTGCGCGTCCTGACGACGCACGTCCACCACCCACTGACGGGTACCGGCGTTCGTGTTCGCCGCCGTCAGCCGGTAGAAGAACTCGTAGTCCGGCTGCGAGGACAGGCCCAGCCAGCTCTCCACCTTGGCGAGCGCCGGCAGGTTCGCGGCGTCCACCGGAGGCGAGTCCGGCTCGATGGGGACCTCGTTGTCCACGACCTCGTTGCTGGCGCCGGACGCGGTGGCCTGTGGCTGCTGCTCCACGGGCTGGGGCGCCACCGGCTGCGGGCGAGGCGGAGGACGGAAGCGCGCGGCATAGATGAGCGCCGCGGCGACGACGTGCTTGCAGTGGGGGCCATCCGCGTTCCACGACTGACAGGTGCAGGTGGACGTGGCCTTGCCGTCCCCCAGCGCAATCACGACTTCATAGCGCTCGCCGGTGGAACCGGCGACCTGCGCGCGGATGTGGTCCCCTTCGCGCTGGAGCCCGAAGACGCGGCGCGACTCCGCCACCTCCCGGCCCTTCTTGAAGATGGTGGGTTGGACTTCGGCCTTCAGGGCCCTGAGCCACTGGGTGTCCTGAGGAGGGAGGGCGTCTCGGATGTCGGCGGTGGATTGCACGGCTGGCACAGGCCCCAGGCTCCTAGCGCCGGGGAACCCCTGCCACTAGCACAGCAAGGGGGCTCCCGCTCGCGGGAAATGTGGATGAGTCCGCCAGCGGAAGCAGCCACCGGCATCAGGCTATGAGAGCATCAACGTTCGCCATGACCCGGACCGTCCGCCCCCGTGTCTTCGTGACCCGCCAGCTCCCCGGGGAGGCCCTCGGGCGACTGGGCAGGCTCGTGGACCTCCACGTCTGGCCCCAGGAGCTGCCACCCTCCCGTGACACCCTGCTCGCCGAGGCGGCCCGCTCCCAGGGGCTCGTCACCCTGCTGACGGACCGGGTGGACGCTCGCCTGCTTGCCCAGGCCCCCAGCCTGCGGGCGGTCAGCAACGTGGCCGTCGGCTACGACAACATCGATGTACCGGCCTGTACGCAACGGCGGGTGGTGGTGGGTAACACCCCCGGCGCCCTCACGGAGACGTCCGCGGACTTCGCCTTCGCGCTGATTCTGGGCCTCGCCCGGCGCGTGGCGGAGGCGGACGCCCATGTCCGGGCGGGGCACTGGCGCACCTGGAGCCCCACCCTCCTGTTGGGGACGGATGTGTACGGCGCCACGCTGGGCATCGTCGGCCCCGGGGCCATCGGCTCGGCGGTGGCCCGGCGCGCGAGGGGCTTCGGGATGCGCATCCTCTATGTGGGCCGCGAGCCCAGGCCCGCGCTGGAGCAGGAGACGGGGGCCCGGCGGGTGGACAAGGCCACGCTGCTCTCCGAAGCGGACATCCTCACCCTGCACGTGCCGCTGACGCCCCAGACGCGGCACTGGGTGGGACGCGAGGAGTTGGCGGCGATGAAGCCCGGGGCGCTGCTCGTCAACACCGCGCGCGGCGGCGTGGTGGACCCGGACGCGCTCGTCGAGGCCCTGCGCGAGGGCCGCCTGGGCGGCGCGGCCCTGGATGTGACGGACCCCGAGCCGCTGCCCTCGGACAGTCCGCTGCTGGGCCTGCCCAACGTCCTGCTGGCGCCCCACATCGCCAGCGCCACACACGCCACCCGGGGGCGCATGGCCTCCATGGCGGTGGACAACCTGTTGGCCGCGCTGGACGGACAGCGGCCTCCTCACTGCGTCAACCCCGAGCTCTTCCCATGACCCTGCCCGCCGCGAGCCTCGCCGACACCACCCTCGTCGATGACCTGAAGGCCCGTCTGCGCGACGTGCCGGACTTCCCCAAGCCCGGCATCGTCTTCAAGGACATCACCCCCGTGCTGGCCGACCCGAGGCTGTTCGGCCGCGTCATCAACGCCATGTCCGCGCCCTTCCGGGGACAGCACATCTCCAAGGTGGTGGGCGTCGAGGCGCGGGGCTTCCTGCTGGGCGCGCCCATGGCCCTCGCGCTGGGCGCGGGCTTCGTCCCCGCGCGCAAGCCGGGCAAGCTGCCCTATCGCTCCGTCGTCGAGCGCTACTCGCTGGAGTACGGCGCGGACGGCCTGGAGATACACGAGGACGCCCTGGCCCCGGGTGAGCGCGTGCTGGTGGTGGATGACGTCCTCGCCACGGGCGGCACGGCGGAGGCCACGGGGCGGCTCGTGAAGCGGCTGG
Organism: Myxococcus sp. MH1; assembly: GCF_059738865.1. Lineage (NCBI taxonomy): Bacteria > Pseudomonadati > Myxococcota > Myxococcia > Myxococcales > Myxococcaceae > Myxococcus > Myxococcus sp. MH1. Next base: position 7,930,848 of record NZ_AP026947.1, read on the forward strand.
GTGGAGAGCTGGTCGGCTTCAGCTTCCTCATCCACCTGGGCTTCCTCGACGGTGGCAAACGCCTGGCGCCGACGCCCGTGACGAGCCTGCTGACGTTCTGAGGCAAGGGCCGACCCGGGCCCCCGCCCCTTCCCCGCTCGCCTGCTGCGACGCTCCATTCAGGTGTCCACCCTCTGACGAGAAGCCTCGTTCCACAGGGGGAGACATGCCCGAGGTGCGCTCCACCGGCGATGCCCGCATCCGCTTCGACGACGTCGGCGAGGGCGAGCCCACGCTGCTCTTCATCCCCGGCTGGTGCACGCGCCGGGAGGTCTTCGCGCCCCTGGTCCCCCTTTGCTCCGCGCGACACCGCATCCTCTGTGTCGACCTGCGGGGCCACGGCGACTCCGAGCAAGGCGAGGGCGACTTCGACAGCGGCACGGTGCTCGAGGACCTGAAGGCCGTGGTGGAGGCCAGCGGCGCGAAGCAGGTGGTGCCGGTGACGGTGTCCCACGCGGGCTTCTTCGGACTGGAGCTGCGCCGGGAGCTGGGCGCGGAGCGGGTTCCCCAGCTCGTCCTGCTGGACTGGATTGTCACCGAGCCGCCACCGCCCTTCCTCGCGACGCTGCGCGGCCTCATGTCGGAGCGCTGGGGACGCACGCGCGACGCGCTGTTCAAGGAGTGGACGCGCGGCGTGGAGCACGAGGACGTTCTGCGCGTCATCCACGAGGACATGCTCGAGTTCTCCGAGGAGATGTGGGCCCGCGCGGCGCGCGAAATCGCGGCGGCCTATGCCCGGGAGGGCTCGCCCCTGCGCGCGCTCGCGGGACTGAATCCGCCCACGCCCACGTTGCACCTGTACGCGCAACCGGACGCGCACGACTACCTGGAGACGCAGGTGGCCTTCGCAGTGCGGCACCCCTGGTTCCACGTCATGAAGCTCCCCGCCGTCAGCCACCTGCCCTCGCTGGAGGTGCCGGCGCTGGTGGCGACGGGAATCCAGGCCCTCGTCTCGGGGCGACACACCGCGGTCCAGACGGGGGACCTCTCCACCCCACGGTGAGCCCACTCCATCCCGAGGACGGGTTGACGACTTCCGCTCGCCTGTTTATAAGTTGGTCACACAACCAATAAACAAGGCCACCATGCCCCGTCCGTCCAACACCGAGGAGCGCCGCCAGCAGATCGTCGCCGGCCTTTTGCGCGTGATGTCCGAGCGGGGCTACGAGCGGGCCTCGGTCAACGAAATCGCGAAGGCGGCGGGGCTGAGCCCGGGGCTGGTGCACTACCACTTCAGCGACAAGCAGGAGATTCTGCTCGTCCTGGTGGAGCAGCTCGCGGCGCGGGGCCGTGCGCGGGTGGCCGCGAAGCTCGCGAAGCTCGCGCCCGAGGACACCCGGGGCCGCGTGGACGCGTTCGTGGACGCGTTCCTCTCGCTGGGGCCCGACGCGGACACGAGCGCGGTCGCGGGCTGGGTCACCATCAGCGCGGAGGCCATCCGTCAGCCCGAGGTCCGCGCGGCCTATGAGCAGGTGGTGCGCGCGGACCTGGAGCAGTTGGAGTCGCTGGTCGCGGCGAGCGTGGGCAAGCGCAAGGCGCGGGCCCTGGCGGCGGGGCTCTTCGCGGCGGTGCAGGGCTACTTCGTGCTCTCGGCGAGCGCGCCGGGCCTGGTGCCCACGGGTACGGCCGCGAACACCGTGAAGCGCATGGCCGCGGGTGTGCTGGATGGGGAGGAGGCATGAGCCCGCTCCTCCCACACTGGACCGGTGGCCGGGAACCCGGCGTTGCGCGATGCGACGACACCCATGCCACGGGGCCCACGCCCGTCGCGGCCCTCGCCCGGCGCATCGCGGCGACAGGCTGCCGCGACACGACGTCGCGCGATGCCATGTCCGCGCGGAGGCTCGCATGAGCGCCCTCCCAACCCCGCCCAGCGGGCGCGGACAACGCGAAGACACGCTCACCCCTTCGACGCTGCTCCCTGGAGCGAGCCTCGTCGCGAGCCCCGACCTGGGCACGGTGACGAAGCTCGGGCTCCTGTCGAGCCTCTACCTCTCGCAGGGCCTGCCCTTCGGCTTCTTCACCCAGGCGCTCCCGGTGCTGCTGCGCCACCAGGGCCTGTCGCTGCCCGCCATCGGCCTGTCGCACCTGCTCGCGCTCCCATGGGCGCTGAAGTTCCTGTGGGCGCCGTACATGGACCGGCACGGCTCGGCGCGCTGGGGCCTCAGGCGCGGCTACATCCTCCCGCTCCAGTGCCTGAGCGCGGGCCTGCTGCTCTCGCTCGCGCTGCCCGACACCACCGTGAGCACGCAGGTCCTGTTCGCCGCGGTGCTCGGCGTCAACCTGCTCGCGGCCACGCAGGACGTGGCGACCGATGGACTCGCGGTGACGCTGCTCTCCCCTTCCGAGCGCGGCTGGGGCAACGGCGTGCAGGTGGCCGCCTACCGCGTGGGCATGATCCTGGGCGGCGGCGTGATGCTCGCGGTCTTCGATGCCGCGGGCTGGCGCCCCACCCTCGTGGCCCTCGGCCTCATGCTGCTCGTCGCCACCATCCCCGTGGCCCTCTACCGCGAGCCTCCCTCCGAGCCCCCGCCCCGCGTGAGCCTGGGCCTCGGCTGGTGGGTGCGCCGCCCGGGCGCCGGGACGTGGCTCGCCCTGCTCGTCGTCTACAAGGCCGGTGAAGCACTCGCCACGGGCATGCTGCGCACCTTCCTCGTGGACCGGGGCCTGACGCTCACGGACATCGCGTGGTTGCTCGGAATCGTGGGCTTCACCGCGGGCCTGGTGGGCGCGCTCCTCGGCGGCAGCCTCGTGGTGAAGCTCGGACGCAAGCGGGCCCTGCTCTTGTTCGGCGTCATCCAGGCCACCGCCGTGCTCCTGTACGCGCTCGTCTCCAGCGGCACCGTGTCGGGCCTGCCCTGGCTCACCGCCGTCTGCGCCGTGGAGCACGTGGCCAGCGGCATGGCCACCGCCGCCGTCTTCACCGCGATGATGGACGTCTGCCGTCCCGACCACGCCGCCACCGACTACACCGTGCAGGCCTCGCTCGTCGTGCTCGCCACCGGCGCCGCTGCGGCCCTCAGCGGCTTCAGCGCACAGGCCCTCGGCTACACGAGCCACTTCCTCCTGGCCGCGGCCCTCTGCGTCGCGGGCACCCTCTTCGTCACCATCGCCTTCCCGAAGTCACAAGCGCTCACGCCCGGAACACCCGAGGTGTCGCCATGACCATCGCCGTCTACGCAGGCAGCTTCGACCCCGTCACCGCCGGGCACCTGTCCGTCGTCCGCCAGGCCGCGCGACTGTTCGGCCACGTCGTCGTCATCGTCGCCATCAACCCCGCGAAGAACACGCTCCTGTCCCCCGACGAGCGCGTCGCCCTGGTGCGAGAGGCCGTGGCCCCCCACCCCAACGTCACCGTGGCGTGGACCGAAGGGCTCATCGTCGACTACGCGCGGGCCATCGGCGCCAGCGTCCTGCTCCGCGGCGTCCGGGGCGCGACCGACGCCCAGTTCGAGACGGAGCTCGCGCACAACAACCGCGTGCTCGCGCCCGAGCTCGCCACCCTCTTCCTCCCCGCGGAAGCACACCTCGCCGAGGTGAGCAGCAGCGGCCTCAAGGCGCGCATCCTCCGGGGCGAGGACGTTTCCGACTTCTGTCCTCCCGCCGTCGCGGCGAAGCTGCGCGAGCGTCTCCACCCGTCCCACCGGAGCCAGCCATGAGCATGACTTTCATCCCCCTGGGTGTCGGTGACGCCTTCTCCGCGCTCCACTACTCCTCGTGCCTGGCCGTGGAGGTCGAGGACCAGGTCCTCCTCATCGACTGTCCCCACCCCATCCGGAAGATGATGCGCGAGGCGTCACTGACGTCCGGCGTCCCGCTGGACGTGGACCGCGTCAGCGCCGTGGCCCTCACCCACCTGCACGCGGACCACTCCTCGGGCCTGGAGGGCCTGGGCTACTTCTCCTTCTTCATCCTGCGAAAGAAGCTGGAGCTGCTCGCGCACCCGGACGTCGCCGAGCGCCTGTGGGAAGGCCACCTGGCCGCGGGCATGGAGTGCCTCATCGAGAAGCGCGGAGAAGCCCCCAACCCCAAGCACTTCGAGGACTACTTCGAGCACACGCCCCTCTCCACCGAGTCGGCCGTGCGCCACGGGCCCTTCCTCATCGAGGCGCGGATGACGTACCACCACGTGCCCACCACCGCGCTGCGCATCCACGCGGGCGGGCGGTGCCTGGGCTACAGCGCGGACACCGCCTTCGACGAGGGCCTCATCGACTGGCTGTCCCGCGCGGACCTCGTCATCCACGAGACGAACTACGGCGTGCACACGCCCTACGAGAAGCTCGCCGCGCTGCCGGAGGGACTGCGCGCCCGCATGCGCCTCATCCACTACCCCGACGACTTCGACACGGCCGCGAGCGTCATCGAGCCGCTCCAGCAGGGCCGCCGCTACACCGTGTGAGGAGCTTCCAGGCGCCCCAAGTGACTCCGGGCGCCCGGATGCGTCCTCCACGCGCTACTGCGAGAAGATGAGCAGCGAGTAGGGCCCGATGGCGAAGGACGCGTTGTTGCCCATGCCGTCCTTGCCGCCACTGTATGCCGTGGTGTTCGCCGACGGGGTGTTGCCGAAGTCACCCGAGTACCCGTTCCAGTCGCTGTTGAAGCGCAGGTGCCAGGTGCCGGTGCGCGGGAAGCCGATGTTGTAGCTGTTGAACGTGGTGCTGCTGAAGTTGGCCACGACGATGACGTCGTCGCCCGGGCCACCGTTCTCCCACCGGTGGTAGGCAATCACCTTGTTCGTGTTGTTGATGTGGTGGACGTTGAGGCCACCCCCGCGCAGGCCGCGCGTGTTGTTGTTCCAGTTGCGGCGCAGGCGGATGAGGTCGCGGTAGAGGTTGTGGATGCCACCGAAGTCGGTGAGCTTCTGCCAGTCCACCGGGTCCTGGTCGGAGAAGAAACCGTTCTCCAGAATCTCCTGCCCCTGGAAGATCATCGGGATGCCCGGCGACGTCATGGTGATGCCCGCGGCCAGCGTGGAGCGCTTCTTCGACGCCCAGCTCCCCGCGTTGCCCGGCCAGATCTCCTCCGGCACGCGGCTGTGGCCGTTGGCCACCTCGTCGTGGCTCTCCGAGTAGATGATGCGCGCGTGCGTCCGGCCACTGAAGCTCTGGCCAATCGCGGCCGCCACCGCGCCCATGTTCCGGTTGGCGTCGTTCTGCTCGATGACCGCCGCGCGGATGGGGTGCACGAACTCCGCGGACCACTGCGCGTCGAACCCCGCGCCTCCCGCGAAGTCGCCACTCGCGTTGTCGGTGATGGAGTTGCCGCCACCGAAGTCCTCGGCGATGGAGATCTTGTAGCCGTTGCGCGTGTTGATTTCGTTGTTGATGGAGCGGAACACCTGCCACGCCGACGGGATGTCACCCGTGCCATCAATCGTGCGCATGTACTTGGTGGCGTCCCAGCGCAGGCCATCGCCCCGGAAGTTGTCGAGCAGATTCATCATCGAGTCGCGGATGTAGGCGCGCACCTCGGCACGGCCGTAGTCCGGGCGGGTGTTGCCCCACGGCGTCACCTTGCGACCGTCATCGAAGAAGTACTCGCCGCCGTTGTTCAGGCAGTTGCCGCTGAAGCACCACATGGGCAAATCACTCGGCCCCCAGTGGTTGTGCACCACGTCGAAGATGACGCCGATGCCGCGCATGTGCGCCTCGTCCACGAAGCGCTTCATGTCGTTGGGCGAGCCGTAGGCGCTCTCCGGCGCGAACGGGAAGGCCACGTTGTAGCCCCAGGAGAAGTCGCCGGCGAACTCGTACGCCGGCATCACCTTCACCATGTTGATGCCCAGGTCCTGCAGGTAGCCGAGCTTCGCGATGGCGCTGTTCCAGTTGCCCGGCCCCCAGCCCGGCGAGTCGTGGAAGGTGCCCACGTGCATCTCGTAGATGACCATCTCGTTGAAGCCCGGCGTGCTGAACTGCTGCGCGTTCCACCAGTACTCGCCGTGGTCGTAGATGATGCTCGCGCCCGTGGAGTTCTCCTGCCACGCCGCCCGAGGGTCCGCGCGCCACGCGTCGCTACCCCAGGCGTTGCGCGTGACGAACTTGTACTTCTGGCCCTTCACCGCGCCCGCCACGTCGCCAGAGAAGTTGCCGTTGCCCTCGCCGCCCAGCTCAATCCAGCCCCAGCCGCTGAAGTCGCCCGCGACGAAGACCTTCTGCGCCAGCGGCGCCCACGTCCGGAACGTCACGCCCCCCGAGTAGATGGTGGCGCCCATGCCCGGTCGCCCCGAGGGGCCGAGCCGCTGAACGACCTCCGCTGTCTCCTCACCGGAGCGCTGTTGATTCTCGAGCGCGCTCTCGCCGCAGCCCAACAAGCCGGCCAACAGCAGCGCGCTCCATGTGTTGTGTCGCATGGTGACGACCTCCCTAGGGTTGTTCAGGGCGGGTCCTAGCAATCGCAGTGAAGTACGGGCAAACCGGCTTCATCAGATTTCTGTAACTTTCACCCATGACACACTGCGGCGGTTTTCCTGGCTGTCCTGGGATGGTGGTGACTCAGGGGCCTGAGGTGAAGGCGGGTGTGCTCGCGTTCGTCGCGTGAGTGCGCTACTCCGGCGAGCCCGGCGCCGTGCGGGCGCCCCTGGAGAACGACTCGCGATGACGACGACGACAGCGCTGGCCCGACGTGGGGCCCTGCTCCTGCCGCTCGCGCTGCTGCTGACGCTGGCCCCGGGCCTCGGCCAGGGCGCGGCGCCCGCGGGCACCACGCGCCTGACGTTGCTCCACCTGGCGGACGTGTACCAGGTGCAGCCCCAGCAGGAGCACGGGGGCCGGGGGGGCCTGGCGCGGGTGGCCACGCTGCGCAAGCGGGTGCTGAGCGAGTCGCCTGCCCCGCACGTGCTGACGCTCCTGGGCGGCGACACGCTGTCCCCGTCGGTGGAGTCGTTGCTGGAGGTGGACGGCAAGGCGCTCAAGGGCCAGCACATGGTGGACGCGTGGAACGCGCTCGGGCTGGACGCGGCGGTGCTGGGCAACCACGAGTTCGACTTCGGTGACGACGTGCTGAAGGAGCGCATCCGCCAGTCGCGCTTCACCTGGCTGGGCGCCAACGTCGTCGACGGGAAGACGGGCGCGCTGTTCGAGGGCGTCAAGGCGTACGAGGTGCGGGAGCTGGGTGGCGTGCGCGTGGGCCTGTTCGGCGTGGTGCTGCCGGAGACGAAGACTTCGACGAAGGCGGGGCCCGACACGCTGTTCACCGACTTCTGCCAGGCGGCGCGGGAGGCGGTGGCGAAGCTGCGCGAGGACGGGGCGCAGGTGGTGGTGGGCCTGACGCACCTGGAGCTGGCGCAGGACCGGCAGCTGGCGAGGTGCGTGAAGGTCGACGCCCTCCTGGGCGGGCATGACCACGTGGGCGCGAATGACCGCACCACCGGCACGCCCATCTTCAAGGTGCCCGCGGACGCGCTGGAGCTGGGCCGGCTCACGCTGGACGTGGACACGGCCACGGGCAAGGTGCGCAAGGTGTCCTGGGCGCGGCTGCCCGTCACGAAGAAGGTGCCCGAGGACGCGGAGTTCAACGCGGCCATGAAGCCCTATGAGGCGCTGTTCGCCAGGCTCGCGGAGCCGGTGGGCAGGACGCCCGTGGCGCTCGACGCCCGCGGCACGCAGGTGCGCTCGCGCGAGACGAACCTGGGCTCGCTCGTCGCGGACATCTTCCGCGAGGCGGCCGGCGCCGAGGTGGCCTTCGTCAACGGGGGCGCGCTGCGCGCCGACACCATCCTCCCCGCCGGCACGCTCACGCGCAGGGACCTGCACGCGCTGATGCCCTACACCGACGAGCTGGTGGTGGTGGAGATTCCCGGCGCCACGCTGCGCGCCGCGCTGGAGAACGGCGTCAGCCTGAGCCGCGAGGACGCGCGCCCCGGCCGCTTCCTCCAGGTCTCCGGCATGCGCTTCACCTTCGACGCACGCAAGCCGCCGGGCTCGCGCGTCGTCGACGTGAAGGTGAACGGCAAGCCGCTCGACGACGCGGCCACGTACCGGCTCGCCACGCTGAGCTTCCTCACCAGCGGCAAGGACGGCTACGACATGCTCAAGGGGCTGCCCTCCACGCCCGCGATGAAGGACGGGCGCACGCCGCTGGACCTGCTCGCGCAGGCGCTGCACTCGGGCAAGCCCGCGCCGCGCGCGAAGGCCGAGGGCCGCATCATCCGGCTGGATGGCGCGACGCTCTCACGCGATGCGCGCCGCCCCGCGCCTCCCCTGAAATAAACCCTGGGCGGAATTCGCGCGCCCACACATCCACTTCCCGACAATCTGACCGCCCGAAACCTGGGTGGATTTGGCCCCGTGTCTGGCGATGAACGCGAGGGATTGCTCCACTCGCGCGCCGGCGGAGCGCCCCCGCCGCATCTTCCGACTCGGCCAGCTTGTTTCCGGGAGCGCCCCCAGCCCACCCCCACCCGGGAGCGCCCATGGCCGAGTTGGAGACATTCCGTTTGCCGCACGTCGTGAGTGGAAGTGAAACCGATGTCGCGCTCGGGCTCGCGATGATTCGCGCCTGGCGACGCGACGGCATCTTCCAGATTCGCATGAGCCCCGCGCAGGCGGACAAGGCCCGTGACGCCTTCGAGCTGAGCCGGCGCTTCTTCCGTCAGCCGCTGGAGGAGAAGCAGCGCTGCGTGAGTGACTCGACGTACTCGGGCTACGTCGCCTCCGGCGAGGAGCTGACCGCAGGCGAGGCCGACTACTCGGAGGTCTTCACCGTCTGCAAGGACGTGCCCCTCACCGACGCGCGCGTGCACTCCGGCTGGCCCTGCCATGGCCCGGCGCCCTGGCCGGACGAGGCCTATCGGCTGGGCATGACGGCGCACACCGAGGAGCTCGGCTCCGCGGGCGAGCGGCTCCTGCGGCTCACCGCGCTGGGACTGGGCCTGGACATCGACGCGCTCACCGCGCTGACGAAGGACGGCTGGCATCACATGCGCGTGCTGCGCTTTCCCGCACGCTCTCCCGCAACGACGCGAGGCATCGGCGCGCACACGGACTACGGCATGCTCGTCATCGCCGCGCAGGACGACGTGGGCGGCCTGTGGGTCCGCCCGCCCGTCGAGGGCGAGCCGCGCAAGCGCAACTGGCTGCAGGGCGAGAGCTCCGCGGGCATGTACGAGCACGACGAGCCGTGGACCTTCGTGAAGCCCGTCCCCGACGTGCTGACGGTTTTCCCCGGAGACATCCTGCAGTTCCTCACGCGGGGCTATCTGCTGTCGACGCCGCACAAGGTGGTGCTCGCCTCACGCGAGCGCTTCGCGATGGCGTACTTCCACGAGCCCCACTTCGAGGCCTGCGTCCGCCCGCTGAAGGACCCCACGCGCGACGAGTTCATCCACTACGGCACGCACTTCACGCACATGTTCATGCGCTGCTACCCGGACCGCGTCACCACCCAGCGCATCCTCGACGAGGACCGGCTGACGACGCTCGCGTGGCTGCGGGAGGAGGCCGTCCAGCGCACCGCCCCCGTGGAAGAGGTGCCTCGACGACTCGCCGCGGGCTGACACGTCAGGGCGAAGTCCAACCCCGGAGCCGGTAGACGACGCGCCCCGCGAGCTCCCGGAGCACGTCCGTGCTCTGCGACAGCGCTCCGGCGCGGGGCAGCCACCCGAGCCGGCCCATGCGGAAGGCCGGCATCCTCGCGTCCACCGGCAGCGTGTCCGGGCGCAGGCCCACCGCGGCGAAGCACCCCTGCGCCCGGGGCATGTGGGCTGCGCTCGTCACCAGCAGCAGCCGCTTCCAGCCGCGCTCCTGGATGATGCGCGCGGACTCCACCGCGTTCTCGCGCGTGTTGCGGCTCTGGCCCTCGGTGACGATGCGCTCGGCGGGGATGCCCCAGTCCTGGAGCATGCGCGAGAGCACGTCCGCCTCCACCACCGCCGTGGGGCGCGGGTCCAGCGAGCCGCCGGAGATGAGCACGAAGCGGGCGTGTCCCTCGCGCATCAAGTCATAGCCCCGGAGGATGCGCTCCGGCGCGGCGTTGAACTCGAGCCGCCCCGAGCGCTCCATCGCGGAGGGGTCCAGTCCTCCACCCAGGACGATGACGGCGTCGTAGGGCTCGCCGGGCTGGAACGTGTCGTGGGCCCCCTCCTCCACCTGGTACGTCAAGAGCGTGGACATCGCCTCGGTGGAGAAGACGTAGAGCACCCCGACCCCCGCGACGAGGAGCCCTCGGGCGAGCGCGGGGCGCAGCCGGGGCAGCCGGCTCACGAGGATGAGCAGCAGCGCCCAGGTGAGCGGCGCCAGGAACAGGTCCAGCACCTTCGAGAGGAACAGGAACACGGAGCGTCCGTCAGCGCTCGCCCCAGTGGAGCTTCTGCCGGAGGATGGAGAAGTAGGCCACGCGCGGGTTGCGCACCAGGTTGACCCGGTTGGCCGAGCGCACCACCTCGATGCAGTCACCGCCCTGCAGGCCGTGGCCCGTCTGTCCGTCCAGCGTCAGGTACGTGTCGGCCGTCTCGCTGCGCAGGGTGATGCGGATGGTGCGGTCGGCGGGCACGACGATGGAGCGCTGGGTGAGCGCGTGCGAGCAGATGGGCGAGAGCACCGTGCAGTCCACGGACGGATGGACGATGGGGCCGCCGGCGGACAGCGAGTACGCGGTGGAGCCCGTGGGCGTGGCGAGGATGACGCCGTCCGCCTTGTACGTGGTGATGGGCACGCCATCGATGGAGGTCTCGTGGTCGGCGATGCGCGCCAGCGCGCCCTTGTTGATGACCACGTCGTTGAGGATTTCGTCCTCGATGAGCACGCGTCCGCCGCGAATCAGCCGGCAGGTGAGCTTCATGCGGGAGTCCACCTGGAAGCGGCCCGCGAGCACTTCCTCCAGCGTGGTGAACAGCTCCTCGACGGGGACCTCCGTCATGAAGCCCAGGCTGCCCAGGTTGACGCCGAGGATGGGCACCCCGCGTCCGCCGAGCAGCCGCGCCGCGTAGATGAGGGTGCCGTCCCCGCCGAGCACCACCGTGAGGTCCGCGCGCGCCGCCAGCTCGCGGTCCTCCACCCGGGGCCAGCCCAGCTCGTGGGCCAGCGAGCGGTCTCCCAGGATGGTGAGGTGCGGGTAGGTCTCGCGGATGCGGGACGCCAGGGCCACCGCCTCGGGGTTGTCCTTCTTCGCGACGATGACGAGGGTCTGCACGCAGCCTGCTTCATAATCCAGCCAGGCGCCCGGGCGCTCCCCTGAATTGTCGAAGGTCCCGCCCACCGGACAGACGCCCCGGCGTGCCCGCCTCCGGGGCGCTAGCTTTGAGGGGTCCATGGACCTCTTCGAACACGCGGGACAGAAGGAGCAGGCCCGCCGGGCGCCCCTCGCCGAGCGCATGCGGCCGCGCGCCCTGGATGAGTTCGTCGGTCAGGAGCACCTCACGGGCGAGGGCCGGTTCCTGCGGCGGGCGCTGGAGGCGGACCAGGTCCCGAGCCTCATCCTCTGGGGCCCTCCCGGCACGGGCAAGACGACGCTCGCCTGGCTGGTGGCGCGCTCGACGGGCGCCGCGTTCGATTCGGTGTCGGCGGTGCTCGCGGGGGTGAAGGACATCCGCGAGACGGTGGCGCGGGCGCAGGAGCGCTGGAACCTGCATCGCCAGCGGACGTTCCTGTTCATCGACGAAATCCACCGCTTCAACAAGGCGCAGCAGGACGCGCTGCTGCCCCACGTGGAGAAGGGCACGGTGACGCTCATCGGCGCCACGACGGAGAACCCCTCGTTCGAGGTGAACGCGGCGCTGCTGTCTCGCTGTCGGGTCGTCACGCTGCGCGGGTTGGAGGACGAGGAGCTGGTGGCGCTCCTGCGTCGAGCGCTCTTGGACACGCGCGGGTTGGGAGGACGGGTGACGGCGGACGACGACGCGCTGGAGTTCCTGGCGGCGTCGGCGGGCGGGGATGCGCGCAAGGCGCTGACGGGGCTGGAGGTGGCCGCGGCGCATGCGGGGGCACACGTGGACCGCAAGGCCGCGGAGGAGGCGCTCCAGCAGAAGACGCTGCTGTACGACAAGGGCGGCGAGGAGCACTACAACGTCATCAGCGCCTTCATCAAATCGATGCGCGGCAGTGACGTGGATGGGGCGCTGTACTGGATGGCGCGGATGCTGGAGGCGGGCGAGGACCCCATCTTCCTGTTCCGGCGCATGGTCATCTTCGCGTCGGAGGACATCGGCAACGCGGACCCGCGCGCGCTGAGCGTGGCGGTGGACGCGCTGAGGGCGTTCCAGTTGGTGGGCCTGCCGGAGGGCACGCTGCCGCTCACGCAGGCCGTCACGTACCTGGCGCTGGCGCCCAAGTCGAACGCGGTGCTGACGGCGTACACGTCCGCGCGCGAGGCCGTGACGAAGGAGGGCGCGCTGCCCGTGCCGATGCACCTGCGCAACGCGCCCACGAAGCTGATGAAGTCGCTGGGCTACGGCGGCGGCTACAAGTACCCGCACAACTTCGAGGGCAACTACGTCCCCGAGGACTACCTGCCCGACGAGCTGCGCTCACGGAGCTTCTACACGCCGACTCGCAACGGCGAGGAGGCGCGACTGGCGGAGCGGTACGAGGACATCCAGCGCCAGCTCGCGGAGAGGACACGCGAACCGGGCGAAGACGAAGGGTGAGGCCTCTCGTAACGAACAGGCGCCGGTGAGGGAGTCCCTCACCAGCGCCAGGAGTTCATCCAGTTCGTCCCGTCGCGACTACGACGCGGCCTCGAGCGGCTCAGCGCCCTCGTCGTCCTTGAGGACGCGCGGCTTCATGGAGCGGCCCGCCACCTCGTACTGCTTGAGCAGCCGGCGGAAGTTGGAGCGGTCCACGCCCGCGGCGCGCGCCGCGCTGGAGACGTTCTGGTTGTTCTTCTCCAGGAGCGCCGACAGGTAGCGCCGCTCGAACGCCCGCATCGCCAGGCGCTTGGCCTGCGCGTACGGCAGGTGCGCCAGGCTGAACACCTCCACCGCCGAGTCGGCCTGAGGCGCCGACTGGAAGCCGGGCGGCAAATCCTCCACGTCGATGACGTCATTGCCCGTCAGCACCACCGCGCGCTCGATGACGTTCTCCAGCTCGCGCACGTTGCCCGTCCAACGGTTGCAGGTCAGGGCCTCCATCGCGCGCGGGGAGATGCCCGTCACCTTCTTGTCCGCCTTGGACGCGTACAGCTTCAGGAAGTGGTGCGCCAGCAGCGGCACGTCCTGCGGACGGTCCCGCAGCGGCGGCAGGTCGATGGTGATGACGTTGAGCCGGTAGAACAGGTCCTCGCGGAACTTGCCCTGCTCCTTCGCCCGCGACAGGTCCACGTGCGTGGCCGCGATGACGCGCACGTCCACCTTCACCGGCTCGTTGGCGCCCACCCGCTTGACCTCGCCCTCCTGGAGGACGCGGAGCAGACGCACCTGGGTCGCCGGCGGCACGTCGCCAATCTCGTCCAGGAAGATGGTGCCGCCGTCGGCCGCCTCGAACAGGCCCTTCTTGTTGCCCGTGGCGCCCGTGAAGCTGCCCTTCACGTGGCCGAACAGCTCGCTCTCCAGCAGCGTCTCCGTCAGCGCCGAGCAGTTGACGGCGACGAACGGCTTGTCCTTGCGCGAGCTGCGGTAGTGGATGGCGCGCGCCACCAGCTCCTTGCCCGTGCCGCTCTCACCCTGGATGAGCACCGTGGCCGTGGAGTGGCTCACCGTCTCCACCAGCTTGAACACCGAGCGCATCTGCGGCGACTGGCCGATGAGGTCCTCGAACTGGCTGCGCACGGTGAGCGCCTCTTCCAGCGCGCGGGTGCGGTCCTTGAGCGCCTTGCGCTCGGCCGCCTTGGCCACCGTGAGGCTCACCTCGTCGATGTTCTCGAACGGCTTGGTGAGGTAGTCGTACGCGCCCGCCTTCACCGCCTCCACCGCCGTCTCCACGGTGGCGAAGGCCGTCATCATGATGACCTCCACGTCCGGACGCTCGGCCTTGATGCCGCGGAGCAGGTCCATGCCGGACAGGTTCGGCATCTTGATGTCCAGGACGACGACGTCGATGGTCGGGTCCTTGGCCGCCGTCAGACCTTCCACCGCGTCATCAATGGCCACCACCGGGTGGCCCTCGCGCTGGAGAATCTGCGTCACGGCCTTGAGGACGACCGAATCGTCATCCACGACGAGGACTTTGGCGCGCTTGACTTGGTTCACGGCAACCTCTCGAGCTGCAGGGGAATGGGCAGGAAGACGGTGAAACGGGAGCCGGCGCCCACCTGGGTGTCGACGTGGAAGCTGCCCCCGTGGTCCTGGACGATGCGGTACGCGATGGACAGGCCCAGCCCGGTGCCTTCACCGGGGGGTTTGGTGGTGAAGGAGGGCTCGAAGATGCGCGGCAGGTGCTTCTCCTCGATGCCGCACCCCGTGTCGGTCACCGCGAAGAAGCAGCGGTCACCCTCACGGCCCGTCTCCAGCTTGAGCTGGCCTACACGCTCTGGAAGCGCCTGCAGGCCGTTCTGCAGCAGGTTCAACACCACCTGCGCGAGCGTGCCCGGGTCGCCATAAACCTTCGGAAGCCCGTCCTTCAAATCGAGCGACAGCTCCGCGCGCGGCGTCGTCTTCAGCTGCGCCCGGAAGAGCACCGCCGCGTCCTCCACGCACCGCGACAAGTCGAACAGCCGCCGGTCCTCCACGCGGCTGTGCCGGCTGAACTTCAGCAGGCTCTCGACGATGCGCTTGCACCGCAGCGCGCTCTCTTCAATCAGCCCCAGGGACTCCAGGTCCGCGTCGCTGCGGCCCGCGTCGCGGGACATGAGCTGGGCGAAGGCCAGGATGCCCCCCAGCGGATTGTTGATTTCATGCGCCACGCCCCCCGCCAGCTGCCCCACCGCCGCCATCTTCTCCGTCTCGATGAGCCGGCGCGTCATCGCCTGCTCCTCGGTGACGTCGCGATAGGTGCACACCACCCGCTCGTCCCCCGCCATGGGGTAGGCGGCCACCACGTACGTCCTGCCCCCCTGCTGCACCTCTCCGCGCGCGCCCTTGCCGCTCTCCATCGCCGCCGGCAGCGGGCAGCCCGTGCACGGCTCGTTGCGACCGAAGAGATACCGGTAGCAGGCCATGTCGGACGGAATCTGCTCGATGGAGCGCCCCGCCACGTGCGCGTACGCCAGGTTCGCCCGCCGCACCGCGAAGTCGCGCCCGCGCACCACGCACAGCGGCGTCTCCATGCAGTCGAACGACAGCTCCCACTCGCGCTTGGCCTGGCTGAGCATCCGCGTGCGCTGGGCGACGCGCTCCTCCAGGTCCGCGTTGAGCAGCTTCAGCTCCGCGTTCTGCGCCGTCGTCACCCGGTACAGCCGCTCGTTCTCCGCCTGCAGCGCGTACTGCTCGAACGCGCTCTTGACCGTCAGCACCAGGTGGCTGTCGTTCCAGGGCTTGGAGATGAAGCGGAAGATCTCCGAGCGATTGATGGCCTCTTCGATGGCCTGCTGGTCCGCCTGGCCGGTGAGCATGATGCGCTGGGCGCGCGGCTCCTGCTGCTTCACCCGGGTGAGGAACTCCACCCCGTTCATGCCCGGCATCCGGAAGTCGGAGATGACGACCTCGGGGCGGAACGCCTCCACCGTGCGCAGCGCCTGCTCCGCGTCCGTCGCCGTCTCGATGTCCCAGTCCCCCCGGCGCAGCACCCGCCGGATGGACTTGAGGATGTTCTCCTCGTCGTCCACGAGCAGCAGCCGCCCGCGCGGCGCTGCTTCCGTCTGAGTGATCTGTGCGGCGAGGGGGCCCATGGGATTCTTTCCGTCCCATGACATTTGCAATGTGTCTGCCAGCCGGTGGGGCGTCGCAAACCCATGGAATCACGGGATGATTCGACTCCCCGACAATCGAGGAGCGGGGTCATCCTAGACTCCCCCCATCCTTATGGGTCAAGACCACCCCAGGGTCTTTGACCCAGGTCACTCGCCCTGCGAGGGATTGGGCGGCAACAGGGGCATTTGAGAGTGGAGACAGACCCTGTCCCTGCCCTCCGCCTTGGCCCGGTAGAGGGCCTCGTCGGCGGTGAGCAGCAGCTGCTCGGGGCTGAGGACGGTGCGGTGGGGGAAGCTGGAGAGGCCCAGCGATGCCGTCACCCGGAGCGAGCCCTGGGGCCCTACCTGCAAGGTCGCCAAATCCTTGCGCACACGCTCCGCCACGGTGAGCGCGCCCGTCAGGTGGGTCCGGGGCAACAGGACGGCGAACTCCTCGCCTCCGTAGCGGGCCACCAGGTCCGTCTCCCGCACGCTCTGCTGGAGGGCCGCCGCCACCTCTCTCAGGACGCCGTCCCCCGTGGTGTGGCCGTGCCTGTCGTTGACCTGCTTGAAGTGGTCCAGGTCCATGAGGATGAGCGACAGCGGGTCGTCGTAGCGCTGGGCCCGGCGGAACTCCTCGCGCAGCCGCTCCTGGAAGTGGCGGTGGTTGTGGACCCCGGTCAGCCCGTCCGTCGAGGACAGCCGCTGCAGCTCACCCACCTGGTTGGATAGCTGCGAAAATCGGGCGTGGACCGTCAGGCACCGGGCCACCCGCGCCCGTAATTCTTCCACGTCCCATGGGTCGAACATGACCTCAGCGCCGCGGGTGAGCGCCTCCAGCCAAGACTCGCGAGGTTCCCGGGGGGTCAGAACCATCACCGGAGGACCTGGCGGGCCCTCCTGGCCCAGCAGCTTGTCGAGCCAGTCACCGGTGACCTGTCTTCCGCCCACCCACACCACCAGGTCCACCTCCCTCGCCAGCCGGCCCACCTCCGGGCCCGGGGAAATCAGACGGAGGCAGTAGTCCTCCGGACCGAGGGCCCTCGCGAGGCGGGCCAGGGTTGACTCCGCTTCATCCACCACCAGCAGGGTATGAGGCCTAGAGGTCACAGTGTCCCCGTAAAATGGTGATTCCACGGTAGCACAGGGGTGTTCGCGAGTGGGAGCCCCCTGATTGATTTAGGACCCGGGCCTTGCTACCGAGCCGCCCGGAATCCCCTTCTCCGAGCATCGAGGTCCGTCGTGGCCAAGTACCCCAGCATCAGCCTCTTCCTCCCCGCATGGAACGAGGAGGACTACGTGGAGCGGGCGGTGAGTCGGGCGCTGGAGGCGCTGCCGCAGCTGACGGACGACTTCGAGATCATCGTGGTCAACGACGCGTCGACGGACCGCACGCAGGAGATTGCGGAAGGGATGGCGAAGCGGATTCCGCAGCTGCGGGTCATCAACCATCCGGTGAACCTGAAGCTGGGTGGGGCGATGCGCACGGGGCTGGCGGCCTCGACCAAGGACATCGTCGTCTACTCGGACATCGACCTGCCGTGGGACCTGCGGGAGCTGGAGCGCTCGCTGCACCTGATGGACTACCTGGAGGCGGACATGATCTGCGCCTTCCGGTTCGACCGCACGAGCGAGGGCCCCAAGCGCATCGTCTACTCGTTCGTCTACAACATGCTCATCCGGGCGCTGTTCGACATCCAGATCAAGGACGTCAACTTCAGCTTCAAGGTGATGCACCGGCGGGTGCTGGAGTCGATGGAGCTCAAGAGCCAGGGCTCGTTCATCGACGCGGAGCTGGTGGTGAAGGCCATCCGCAAGGGCTTCCGCGTGTTCCAGATGGGCGTGGACTACTTCCCGCGCACGCGTGGCGTGTCCACGCTGGCCTCGCCGTCGGTCATCGTGAAGATGGTGAAGGAGCTGGTGAAGCTCTACCCGGAGACGCGCAAGCCCGCGCCGCCGTCGCAGCCGGTGCGCCTGCCGCCGTCGGTGCAGCCGCTGCGCACCGCGAACAGCCGCTCGGCGCGGGGCTGAGTCGTCCGTGAGCACGCGGCCCCGGCGCCTCATCGTCAACGCGGATGACCTGGGGCTGCACCCGTCCCTGGACGCGGGCATCCTCCGCGCGAACCGCGAGGGAATCGTCACCAGCGCCACGCTGCTCGCCATGGGGCCGACAGCGCCCGAGGCGGCCACGCGCGCGCGCGGGCAAGGGCTCGCGGTGGGGTTGCACCTGGCGCTGTCGACGCGGCTCGAGCCCGCGGCGGGCGCCCACCGGGTCCCCACGGTGGCGCCTGACGGGCGGCTGCGTGCGAGCTGGGCGGAGTTCGCGAAGGCGTGGCTGACGGGCAAGGTGCGACGCGCGGAGGTGGAGCTGGAGCTGGAGTCGCAGCTTCGGCGCGCGCGGGAGCTGGGCGTGGTGGTGGACCACCTGGATGGACACCAGCACCTGCACCTGCTGCCCGGCATCCGGCCGATGGTCGAGGCGATGGCCGCGCGGGAGCGGCTCCCCGTGCGCTGGCCGGACGCCCTGCCCCGCGCGCGGTGGCTGCGCACGCCGGGCCCCGCGCTGAAGACGACGCTGCTCACGGTGCTGGCGCGCACGGCGCCCCGGGCTCGGCACGGCGTGCGTAGGGTGAGCGCGGGCGGCGTGTTCGAGGCGGGCCGGTTGGATGAGGCCGCGCTGCTGGCGGTGCTGGACGCGATGCCGGCGGGAGACTTCGAGGTGGGCTGTCACCCTGGCGAGGGCACACCGCAGGTGCCCGAGGACCCGGCGTGGACCTACGGCTGGCAGGCGGAGCTGGAGGCGCTCACGAGTGCCCGCGTGAAGGCGCGGCTCGCCGAGCGAGGCATCCAGCTCCACTCCTACGGGACGCTCGCTTCCGCGACGTAGAGCACGTGCGATGGCGTGGATGCCCCGCGCCTCCGCTGCGCATGGTTGCGCGCGTTGCAGCCACCTCGCATGAGCAACGCGCGCCTCGGTGCGATGGCGCTCTACGGCTCGGCGTATTCACCTCGCCCCTGTGCCCGCCGAGGGGACTCCGCCTCCGCGGACGTAGCGCCCACAGGACGTAGTGGCGCCCGACGCCACCACCTCGCGCACCGTGAGGCCCCAGCGACTACGGAGCACTCGCCTCCGCGACGTAGAGCACGTGAGGTGTGGTGTAGCCACGTCCCAGGTCCACCACCTCGCGCACCGTGAAGCCCGCATCCTCCAGGAGCGCTCGCATCGCCGAGCGAGGCTTGAGCACCATGCCCCCGCTCGCCTTCGTGCGCCCCAAGAGCGACACCATCACCCACTCCTGCGCCAACGCCTTGCGGTGCTTCCAGGAGCCATCCCCCTCCACCTCCTTCAACAACAGGCGCCCACCGGGGCGAAGCAGCCCGCGCGTCGCGCGCAGGAAGCCGGGCCACTTCTCCTCGGGCAACAGGTAGAGCACGTCGCACACCACCGCCGCCTCACACGTCCCCGGCAGCGCGGGCGCGAGCACATCCTCCAACGTCCCCTCCGCGAGCTTCACCCGCGGCAGCCCCGCGAGCGCCTCGCGCGCCCACCCCACCTTGCGCGGGTCCGGATCCACCGCGTGCACCTCGCGCTTCGGGTCCGACAGCGCCAAGAGCGCGGACAACAACCCGTGTCCACAGCCGATGTCCGCCACCGTGCCACCGGCGGGCATGCGCTCCACCACCGCGAGCAGCGGCGCCGAGGACGCACGCGCATGCACATGGAACCGCTCGGCCGCGGGCAGCCGGGAGTACAACGCGAGGGCCTCGTCGAGGAGCGTGCTCATGAGATGTAGTAGTCCGCGCCGAACGCCCACGACAACACGAGCAACGACACCGCGCCCACCGCCAGCGCCCCCTGGAGCACGCGCGGCCGCTCACGCAAGAGCATCGCCCCCGTCAGGAACACGGGGAACGACGACAGCAGATACCGCCCCATCCCCATGAAGTCCTTCGTGGACCACGCGGGCAGCCCGACGATGGCCAGCACGTAGACGGCGTACCCCCACCCGAGCAGCTTGCGCGTGGGCCACACCAGCGCGAGCGCCAGAAGCGTGAAGAACGCGTGTGCCGCCAGCCGGAACGCCTCGCGCTTGTCGGTGGGGTTGAGCACCACGTGCTCGAACCACGACACCTTCAGCCACGTCCTCCACCCCGGCGTCTGCGCCCACCCCGCCGCGCCCTGCACCTTCACGAAGGCGAACGGGTCTCCGAACTGGTGCCACAGGTAGAGCATGTAGCAGCCGAACCCCACCCCCGAGAGCACCGGCAGGAAGTCCACCGCGGTCCACTTCTCGCCCCGCGCGTGCTTCCACTCGAGCCTGCGAACCAGGAGTCCCAGCACCACCGCGGGCGCCACGGGCCGTGCCGCCGTGGCCACCGCCGCCACCAGCACCGCCGGCCCCAGGTGCCCCTTCTCCAGGAGCACGAAGGACGTCACCACCAGCAGGACGAACAGCGCGTCCGAATACATGGCCCCGTAGAAGTACATCGTGAACGGGTACATCGCCATCAAGAGGCCCGCCTTGAGCGCGGTGTCCTCGTCCGCGAGCAGCCTGGCCCAGCGCGTGAACATCACCAGCGCCAGCGGGCCACACAGCAGCGTGATGAGCACCCCCGCCTGATAGACGTTGGGCCCCAGGGTCTCCACCGCGCGGATGAGCAGCGGGTAGAGCGGGAAGAAGGCCACCGAGCTCTGCTCGCCCGGCGTGTACTGGTAGCCGTCCTGCGCGATGCGCATGTACCAGCTCGAATCCCACGCCACCCAGCCCATGGTGACGTACTCGTCGAGCCGCACGACGGGGTTCTGCGGATTCTTGTGGAAGTAGCGCCACGCCCCGGCCGCGGCGGCGGCGCTGCAGAGCAGGACGGCGACCAGGACGACCAGGGCGATGGTGCGAGACGCGGAGCGGGCCATTCGGCCGGCAGGCTGGTCCCAGAACGCCGCCCCGGTCAAGCACCGGAGCGGCGGGAACCCACGCCTCAGCGCGGGTAGAACGTCTTGCCTTCCTTGACCATCTCCACCAGGAGCGGCGCGGGCGTGAAGCGCTCACCCAGCTTGTCCTGGTAGTGCTCCAGCTTGCGCAGCACCTCCGACAGCCCCCGCGCGTCCGCGTAGTGGAACGGACCGCCAAGGAACGGAGGGAAGCCCAGGCCGAAGATGGCCCCCACGTCGCCGTCGCGCGCGCTGCGGAGGATGCCCTCGCCCAGGCAGCGGATGGCCTCGTTCACCATCTGCAGCACCAGCCGCTCCGCCATCTCCGACGCATCGAAGCCCTTGCGCTCCTTGCCGTGCGGCAACAGCCCGTAGACGGTGGGGTCCACCTCCTTCTTCTTTCCGTTCTCGTAGAGGTAGAAGCCCTTCTGGCTCTTGCGGCCCAGCCGGCCGTCGGCCACCACGCCGTCCAGCGCCTTGGGCGCGGCCATGCGCTTGCCGAAGGCCGCCTCCATGATGGGGCCGACCTTGTGGGCCACGTCGATGCCCACCTCGTCCAGCAGCGTCATCGGTCCCACCGGGAAGCCGAACTCCACCAGCGCCTTGTCCAGGGCGGCGATGTCCGCGCCCTCGGCCAGCAGGTACGCCGCCTCGTTCAGGTACGGCGCGAGGACGCGCGAGGTGTAGAAGCCCGGCCCGTCGTTGACGACGATGACCGTCTTGCCCTGCTTGCGCCCCACCTCCACGCACGTGGCCGTCACCTGGTCCGCGGTGCCCGCGTGGGTGATGATCTCCAACAGCGGCATCTTGTTGACCGGGCTGAAGTAATGCATGCCGATGACCTGGGCGGGCCGCTTGCTGCCCTTGGCCAGCTCGGTAATCGGGATGCTGGAGGTGTTGGACGCGAAGATGGCGTCGGGCCCGGTGACGGCCTCCACCTCCGCGAGGATGCGGTGCTTGAGCTTCAGGTCCTCGAACACCGCCTCGATGACCAGGTCCGCCGACTTGAAGCCGCTGTAGTCGGTGCCCGCGGTGATTCGCGCCTGCTTCGCCGCCGCCTCGCGCCAGGTGAGCGAGCGCTTCTTCACGCGCTCATCCAGGATGCCCTGCACCTGCTTGAGCGCGCGCGCCACACCCGCGTCGTCCTTGTCCTTCACGCGCACCTGCGCGCCCTGCAGCACGCCAGCCACGTAGGCGATGCCCCCGCCCATCAGCCCGCCGCCCAGCACCGCGACCTTCTTCACCTCGCGCGGCTTCACGCTCGCGTCCGACGTGCCGTTCTCCTTCTTCAGCGCCGTCGTCGCGAAGAACACCTCCACCAGCCGCTTGGAGACGTCCGACATCACCAGCTCGCCGAACGCCTTCGCCTCGGCCGCCAGCCCCGCCTCGCGCCCGGACTCCAGGCCCGTGCGAACCACCCGCAGGGCCTTCTCCGGAGCGGGGTACTTGCCGCGCGTCTTCTTGAGCAGCTGCTTCCGGGCCGCATCGAAGAGGACCTTGCGCCCCAGCGGGTTGTCCTCCAGCGCCACCTCCGCCCACAGCTCCTTGTTCGCCAGTCCCTGGAAGAAGCCCGCGAGCCCCTTCTTCTGCCCCACTGACTTCAGCCCCTGGCCGTGCGCGCGCACCGGCTTGAGCGAGCCCGCCGCCAGCTCCCTCGCGCGCTGCACCGCGATGGCGCGCAGGATGGGCACTGGCACCACCTCGTCGACGATGCCCAGCTTGCGGGCCTTCGCCGGCTTGACGTTCTTGCCCGTGAGGATGAGGTCCAGCGCCGCCTGCGCGCCGATGAGCGCGGGCAGCCGCTGCGTCCCGCCCGCGCCCGGAAGCAGGCCCAGCTGCACCTCCGGCAGGCCGAGCGTCGTCTTCGCGCTGTCCGTGGCGATGCGGTAGTGGCACGCCAGCGCCCACTCCAGCCCGCCGCCCAGACACGCGCCGTGGATGGCAGCCACGACAGGTTTGGGGAAGGCCTCCAGCCGGTCGAACCCCGCCTGCCCCTGCTGGCTCATCGCGGTGGCCTCCTCCGCCGTCTTCAGCGTCTGGAGGTAGTCAATCTTCGCCCCGGCGACGAAGCTGTCCTTCTTGCCGGAGATGAACACCAGGGCCTTCACGTCGGCCTCGCGCTCCGCCTCGTCCAGCAGCCGGGAGAACGCCGCGCCCACCTCCGGGCTCAGCGTGTTCACGGCGGAGTCCGGCAGGTCGAACGTGACGACGGCGACGCCGTCCTCGACCTGGAGGGAGAAGCCCTGCTTCGCCTGAAGCTCTTCGAGTTGGATGGCCATCACGCACGCTCCAGGACCACCACGGCGCCCAGGCCGCCGGCGGCGCAGACGGTGCACATCACCGTGTTCTTGTTCCGACGCTTCAGCTCGTTGAGGGCCTGCGTGACGATGCGCGCCCCCGTCGCCCCGAAGGGATGACCGATGGCGATGGAGCCGCCCGTCACGTTCAGCCGCTCGCGGTCCACCTCCCCCACCGGCTCCGCCCAGCCCGCCTTCTTCGCGAAGCTCTTCGACGCCAGCGCCTGGAGGTTGCTCGCCACCTGCGCGGCGAACGCCTCGTGCATCTCGACGAGGTCGATGTCCGACAGCTTCAGCCCCGCGCGCGCCAGCGCCGTGGGCACCGCGTACACCGGGCCCTGCAACAGCTGGTCGCCCGGGTCCGTGGCCGCGTACGCGTACGAGCGCAGGTAGCCCAGGGGCTCGTAGCCCAGCTCCCGCGCCCGCTCCTCGCTCATGAGCAACAGCGCCGCCGCGCCGTCCGTCAGCGGCGACGCGTTGCCCGCCGTCACCGTGCCGTACTTCCGGTCGAACACCGGCTTGAGCTTGCCCAGCGCCTCCAGGCTGGTGTCCTCGCGGATGATGTTGTCGCGCGTGGCCGTCTGCTCGTACTTCGGCGGCACCGACACGTGCATCACCTCGTCGTCGAAGCGGCCGTCCTTCCACGCCGCCGCCGCGTTCTTGTGCGACGAGAGCGCGATGCGGTCCTGCTCCTCGCGGGAGATGCCGTTCTCCTTCGCCATCTTCTCCGCGCTCTCCCCCATGGACAGGCCCGTGGAGTACTCGGCGATGGCGGGCGGCACGGGCACCAAATCTTGCGCCTTGAGCTTCTGGAAGGGCTTGAGCTTCTCGCCCAGCGAGCGCCCCTTGGACGCCGCCGCCAGCGCGTGCGCCAGGGGTCGGCTGGTGAACACCGGCGGGTCCGACATCGCCTCGGTGCCTCCGGCGATGGCCACGTCCGAGTAGCCCAGCGCAATCGCGTTGCCCGCCGTCGTCAGCGCCTGGATGGACGTCGCGCACGCGCGCGTCACCGTGGCCGCTTCAATCTTGAGCGGCAGCCCCGCCGCGATGACCACCTCGCGCGCGATGGACGGCCCCGTCAGCGTCGGAATCACCTGCCCGAAGACGAGCTGGTCGATGACGTTCGGGTCCAGGTCCGAGCGCTGCACCAGCTCCTGGACCACCATCCGTCCCAGGTCCAGCGCGGTGAGCCCGGAGAACACCGTGCCCGCCTTCACGAACGGCGTCCGCAGCCCCCGGACGATGGCCACCCTCCGGTGACTGTTGCGCTTCTGGCTTGCCATGTGTGCCTCACCCTCCTGGACGTCGAGTGGGGCACTTCTAATGAGCGCTGATGCGGCGCGTCAACCCTCTGTTGATTCAAGAGTCAATCCGCGAGCACTTGGCGCGCTCCCTCCTCCAGCGAGGGAGCCACGGGGCGGAGGGGGTGAGGCCTCCGCCCCGTGTGCTTCGGTCGTCCCTCACTCACGCGAGGGACACGCCTTCGCTACTTCTTTCCGTCGGCCTGCGGTCCCAGGACGATGTCGAAGCGGACACCGCCCGCCTCCTCGACCTTGTCGGGCTGCTCGGGGCTGGCCGAGTGCTGCACCACCTCGACGGCGAAGCGGCCCTGCTCCACGGCGGTGCCCTGCGAGACGAAGCGCACGTTGACGTGGTGCGCGCCGTCCGGGTCCAGCCACAGGCCGTCCAGCCGGGCGCCCTGCGGATTGACGATGCGCACGGTCTGCTCGCCCACCACCTCGAAGCCCTGGCCCTCGTGGCCCCAGCGGTCCCACAGCTCGGTCGGCAGCGTGACGAGCACCTGTCCACGCTCCAGGAAGGACGGCAGGTCCACGTCGCCGTTGCGGATCTCCAGGTGCGCCAGGCTCGGCCTGTCGCGCAGCAGGTTGCGCACGCGGAAGTCGAAGTCACGCACGGGCGCGAAGGGCGACAGGTTGACGACGTTGACGTTCTTCCACGCCAGGTTGTTGTTCCAGCGCGTGTTGTTGAGCGTGTTGGAGTTGGTCGCCTCCACCAGCGTCATCGGGTCCTGCGAGGACACCCAGCGCGTCAGCAGGCAGTAGTGGCCCGGCGCGGGCACGCCGTTCCACGGCACCATCACCTCCACGTTGGCGCCCGGGGCGATGCCCGCCACGGAGATGGAGCCGATGGGCGCCCAGTCCATGGGCCACAGCGCCGCGCCACCCGAGCCCGTGTAGTAGACGTGCAGCGTGCCGCTGGCCGTGTTGCCCACGGGCACGAGCGGGCCGTTGTTGCGCAGCGTGACGTAGACGTAGTTCGTCTGGCCGAACTCCGGGTTCTGGTGGCCCACGCAGCCGGCGTTCTGGCACACGCGGATGTCCGGGCTCACCCAGATGGGGTCCACCGTCGGCGTGTTGCCGAAGTCGCCGCCGTTGTCCTTCGAGTACACGTCCACGCGGCACTGCGTGACGACGAGCGTGACGAAGTCCACCGCCGAGTCATCCTGGGCGAAGACGTCCACGAAGCCCTGCGCGTTGAGGGTGGGGATGAGGTTCACGCCGCCGGGCAGCGCGGCCAGGTTCAGCGAGACGGTGCCGGAGCCGTAGAGCGGGATGCCCAGGCTCGCCAGCGACGCGCCCCAGCCCGTGGCCAGCTGCGTGCCCGCGGGGCCCATGAAGAGCAGGCCCATGGAGTCGTTGGTGTCACCGTTGCGCACCACCATGCGCAGCGTGGCGCCACAGATGGGGCCCAGCCGGCGCAGGTTGGTGAAGGTGGTGGCGAACCACCGGTCGATGCTCATGTCGTCGAACGGACGCGAGCCGGGATAGGTGTAGTTCGCGGCGATATAGTTGAGCATGCCCGTGCTGGGCGACACCGCCTCGGTCGGCGCGGCGAAGTTGTCCGCGATGCCGTGGGTGAAGGTCTGCGCGCGCGCGGCGCCGCCCCAGGTGACAGCCAGAAGGGCGAGCATGCTGAAGACGGTGCTGAAGTGGACTCGGGGATGAGGCGAAGACATGGAGCTCCTCGGGGTGTGGCGGGTTCGGCCGCGCCAGGCCACGTCGGAGAACTCCAGGTCGAGAAGAAGGAAGGGCGCGCCGCGGCCGGCCACTGAGCAACCGCCATGCCCTCCCGTCCGTCAGAGGATGACGCGCCGCTCGAGGACCTCGCGGCGAGACATTCCACGCCACAGTCCGAGCGGACTGTGGCGTGTCCGGTTACGCCCGCGCGCGTGGAGGAGCCACGCCGACCTGCGGGAAACCGCTACGGCTTGAGCGTGCCCTGACGCAGCGCCGTGCCCAGGCGGTGCACGGCCTCGACGGCGAACTTCGCGGCCTCCGGGTCCGTGGGCGGGAGGATGCCGTGGCCCAGGTTGAAGATGTGCCCCGTGGGGCCCGCGCGCAGGAGGATGTCCTTCACGCGGCCCTCCAGCTCCTCGCGCGGCAGGAACAGGTGCAAGGGGTCCAGGTTGCCCTGCACCGCGACGTCCGGGCCCAGCACCTTGCGGCCCTCGTCCATGGGCAGCGTCCA
Source organism: Myxococcus sp. MH1 (assembly GCF_059738865.1). Lineage (NCBI taxonomy): Bacteria > Pseudomonadati > Myxococcota > Myxococcia > Myxococcales > Myxococcaceae > Myxococcus > Myxococcus sp. MH1. The sequence continues at coordinate 7,957,305 of NZ_AP026947.1, forward strand.
GTCCAGGCCCACCACGTCCGCGCCCGTGCTCTTGAGCAGGGACAGGTGCGTGGACATGCCCACGCCGAAGACGATGACGGGCACGCCCGTGGCCTTCAGCTCGGACACCATGCGCGTCAGGTACGGCAGACAGAAGCGCTCGTAGTCCCACGGCGACAGCTCGCCGCCCCACGAGTCGAAGATTTGAACGATGCTCGCCCCCGCCTCGACCTGCATCTTGAGGTACGGGATGAGCGTGTCGGTGAGCTTGCCGAACAGGCGGTGCGCCAGCTCCGGCTGCTCGAACATCAGCCGCTTGATGAGGATGTAGCTCTTGGAGCCGCCGCCCTCCACCATGTACGCGGCCAGCGTGAAGGGCGCGCCCGCGAAGCCGATGACGGGCACCGAGTCGTTGAGCGCCTTGCGCGTGCGGCGGATGGCCTCCGCCACGAAGCCCGTGCCCTCCACGGGGTCCGGCACGCCCAGCTTGTCGATGTCCGCCGCGGTGCGCACGGGGTTCGGGAAGTGCGGCCCCTTGTCCCCCAGCTCCAGGTGGATGCCCATGGCCTCCACGGGGATGAGGATGTCGGAGAAGATGATGGCCGCGTCCACGCCCAGCCGCGTCACCGGCTGCACGGTGACTTCGGCGGCCAGGTCCGGGTGCTTGCACAGGTCCAGGAAGGCGATGTTGCCGCGGATGGCCCGGTACTCGGGCAGGTAGCGGCCGGCCTGGCGCATGAGCCACACGGGCGTGGTGTCGGTGGGCTGGCGGCGCGCGGCGCGGAGGAGTCGGTCGTTCACTTCGGGCTCTCGGTCAGTCGGTGCACAGCTTGGAGGTCGACATCGCCAACAACGGCGGACAGAAGCGGAGGAAAGGCGGCCCCTTCACGGAGCGCTGCTCCCACGCCACGGGCACCTGCACGGGGCCCTCCTCCGTCTTCAGCTCCGGGACGAAAAGCAGGCGGTTGGGGCCGCCCTCCCAGGAGAACTTCCCCGGGCCGTCCTCTCGCACGAGCTTGTACTCGAAGACCCCGCCCTCGGGCAGCGACAGAGTGACGGCGCCGGCTTCCGGGCGCAGCGAGCGCTCGGGCTTCCAGCCTCCCAGCTCCGGGCCTCCGCCCACCACCCTTACCGCCGCGTCTCCCGTCTGGAGCACCACGGTGCGTCGAGGCCCCTCCCCCTTCCACCCGGTCCGAGCCATCTCCACCAGCGCCGCGTGGCCGCCCGGCGTGGCCGCCTTGAGCCGCACCAGCGACACCTCGCCCGGCTTCACCTCGACGTGCCAATAGGCCGACTCCGCGAGCCGCCCCAGCATGGAGCGCTTTCCCGTCAGCGGCTCGATGCCGTGCCCATCCCCGAGCCCCGAGGGCAGGAACGCGACACGCCGCTCGGTCCCGGAGTTGATGCCGACGAAGAACGCGTCATCCGGCGTCACGCGGACGTAGGCGAAGAAGTCCTCCCGGGCGGCGAGCACCATCGTCTCGCCACGCTGGAGGGCCTCACTGCCTCGACGCGCTTCCAACAACCGGGCAATCCACGCGCGCAGCGGATGGTCCGCGGTGAAGCGCATGTCGCCCCGGTTCTCCGGCTCCTTCGCGCCAGTGAGCCCCTCTTCGATGCCATACGTCAGCGCCGGCACGCCGCGCGCCGTGAGCTGCACCGCGAGCGCCCGCTTCACCTTCTCCACATCCCCGCCACACTCGCTCATCACCCGGGGCAGGTCGTGGTTGTCCAGGAGCGTCACCAGCGACTGGGGAGAAGGCTGGAACCGGTCGTTGAACAGGATGGCGCCCAGGTGCGAAGGAGAGCGCCCCCGGCAGAAGACATCCACCAGCGCGAAGGCCAGCGGGAAGTCGAACATCGTCCCGAAGCGGCCCTCCTTCATCACCCGCGCCAGCAGCACCGGGTCGCCGTCGAGCAGCTCGCCCAGCAGCAGGAAGTCCTTGCCCGCGTGCGCGCGCAGGTCATCGTTGTAGCGGGCCCAGAAGTCCATGGGCAGGTGCTTGACGGCGTCCAGCCGGAAGCCCGCGGGCTTCACCGTGTCCACCCACTTCAGCGAGTGCGAGAGCAGGTGCTGGTAGACCTCCTCCTGCTCCACCGCCAGGTCCGGCAGCCCGTGCACGTCGCGCATCACCAGCTCGCGCGAGTCGTTCCAGTTCTCGATGGGCCCCAGCCCGTGGAACCACGTCGGCTTCTCGCGCGTGAGCCGCGTCTCCGGGCCCACGTGGTTGAGCACCACGTCCAGCACCAGCCGCATGTCGCGGCGGCGCAGCTCCGCGGACAGCTCCTTCAGCAGGGCCTCGTCACCGAAGCGCGGCTCCACCCGGCCGAAGTCCTCCACCCAGTAGCCGTGGAAGGCGCCGTACCCATGGAACTTGTCGGTCCGCATCTGGAAGACGGGTGAAAGCCACACCGTGCGGACACCGAGCGCCTTGAGCCCGTCCAGTCGGTCGATGACGCCACGCAGGTCTCCGCCGTGAAAGGCCTGCGCGTCCTTCGCATCCACCGCCCCGTCGTTCTTCACGTCCCCGTTGGCGAAGCGGTCCACCATCACGAAGTAGATGGCGTCCCCTTCCGGCGGCGTCCACTGGCCCCGGTACGGCTGGGGCGCGGGCTTGGGCGGAGGAGGCGGCTCGGTGGGCGTGCTCGTGCCCGGCTCGATGCCCTCTCCGGCCGGCGCCGACAGGCCGGGCACCAGCCCCGGGCCACCGTCGGTGGACGGCACCAGCATGGGCGAGGCGAGGAACGAGTCGAACAGCGCGCCCACCTGCCCCGAAATCTGCCGGGCCACCTCCAGCTGCGCGTCATCCTCGCGCTGCTGGTCGAACTGGAGCGCGGCGCCGTAGTCCGCCGAGTCGCTCGTGGCCTCCAGCGCGGACGTGGCGCGGTTGGCCGTGGTCTTCACGTACACGTCCCACGAGAAGCGCCCGCCCACCTGCCCGAAGAACGTCACCCGCGTCTCCACCAGGAGCAGCAGTGGCGCGTCCCCGGCGCGGGCCTTGAGCATCGCGAAGCGGCGCTGCGTGTCCGTCACCTTCGCGAACTCGGCGGCGTACTCGTCGTAGGGAACTTCACGCGCCTGGAGGTTTCTCTTGGCCAGCACCTCCGCCACGCGCTGACGCACGCCCTCCGGCACGTTGGCCACCGCGCCGCGCCGCGCGTCGTCGCGGATGTACGCCACCGCCACCACCGTCCCTTCCGGCGCCAGCACCGGAGGCCCCTGCCGCTTCAGGCAGCCCGAGGCCACCAGCGCGAGGACCAGGGACCACAACCACCGCTGTCTCAGAACCATCCTTCGGCCTCGATGGCGACCACCGAGTGCCAGTGGCGCTCGGGGCCGACGTACTGGTTGTACTGGTTCAGGCTGTCCACGAACGAGTTGCCGAACGCCGCGTGCTGCGACGAGTACTGCAAGCCGTACAGCAGCCGCAGGCTGGGGCGCGCGTAGATGCCGCGGCCGGTGGGGTTGAGCACCACGCCCACCTTGCCCTGCCACGTGTCGCGCGTGTCGCTGTCGCCGAACTCCAGGCCGCGCGCGTCGGGGATGCCGCGCGTGCTGGTGAACACCGAGTCCACGTGGTTGCGGTACGCGTTGCCGTTCTGGCTCTTCTCGCGCGCGATGCTCGTCTCCATCAGGAGGTGCACGCGCTCGGTGAGGAAGTACTGCAGCCGCACCACCGTGGACGCGATGATGCGGTCGTCGTCGCCCGGCTTGATGGCGTTGTCGTTGTTGTAGGCGTAGCCCAGCCACACGCCCCACAGCGCCTCGAGCTTGTCGGGGATGAGCTTGATGTACGCCTCGTTGCCGAGCGACGCCTCGTAGCGCTCGTCGGTCTGGTCCGCGATGAATACCGTCCAGTCGCGATTGCGGTAGCGCTCCGTGTACGCCTGGTCCGGGTGCTTCTTCTCGAACGTGAGGTAGAGGTTGTCCCAGATGAGCGGCCCCAGCCCGCCGAAGCCCACGTAGCCGATGGCGCGGTAGGACAGCGCGCTGCGGGGCGCCAGGTCCGGCACCAGGTAGTCCTCCAGGCCCGGGTTGGCCTCGAAGTAGCGCTGCACCACCTCCCGGCGCACGTAGTCCTCGTAGTTGACGTACTCCGAGCGGTAGAGCGCGTTGCGGTTGCCCCGCACCTTGGGCTCGTAGCCCAGCTGGCCGCGCAGGCCGACCTCCAGGTGTCCGGGAATCAGCCGGTAGCGGAAGGACGCGGCGCCGGTGAGCACCGTGTTGTACTTCTGGGGCCGCAGCGTGTAGCCGCTGTCACCCACCGCGAGCAGCACGTCGTAGCGGTCGCCCTGGTACGTGCCGGACAGGCCCACCGTGTCCCAGAGCAGCGTCGCCGGGCGCTGGTCGTAGATGTGCAAGTCGTTCCAGCGGTCCTCGAGCGTGCCCAGCTGCCACGTCACGCGGTCCAGCAGGATGTTGCCCGCGCGCACGAAGAGGTAGTCGGCGCGGAAGTTGAGGAACGAGCCGTTGCCCGGGTCCGCGGAACGGAACGAGGTGCCGGAGAAGCGCGAGTGCACCTCCGCCCAGACCTCGTCGGAGCCCGGCGCGGCCTGGAGCACGTCCAGGCGCAGGTTGAGCTCACCGTAGGGGCTCTCGTTGAGGAGCCGGCCGTAGAGCCAGTAGTAGCCCAGCTGGCCGGAGCCGCCCGAGAAGTCCGGGCGGGTCATGATGCGGAAGTAGCCCGCGGCGCCGAAGCGGTCCCTCGTGGCGTCGGCCAGGGTGACGAGCGGGATGAGGAGCAACAGGAGGGCGCCGAGGCGCGCTGGCAGGACTCGCATGGACGGGCCCCGCTTATAGCGCACCTCGCCTGCCTGCCCCTACTCCGCGCGCAGGACGACGATGGTCCGCTCCGGCACCCCGTAGGTCGCCCCCGTCACCGGGGACGGCGCGTCCAGCCACGAGTTGCCCGTGGCCCTCGGGTCCAGGCCCGTGGCGGACAGGTACTCGGGGCTGTCGAAGTACGCCTGCGTGTCGATGAGCCGCTTCCACTGACGCCCGGGCGGCAGGGTGAACTCCACCGCGCGCGGCTCCATGTTGATGAGCACCACCAGCTCCGGGCCGTGCGTCGTGTCCGGGTAGTGCATCATCAGCTGCTTGGTGTCCCAGCCCACCTCCTCGCTGTTCTGTGCGCTCTTCCACACCAGCGGCGAGCCCTTCTCGTAGTCGGGCGGCGCGAAGGCGTAGGCGTGCTCCTTGCGCAGGCGGATGGCGGCCTTGACGAACTCGTACATCCGGTGGCGCTCGTCGCGCGCGAGGTACGCGCCCCACTGGTACCAGTTGAAGGGGTTGTCCGCGCGCGTGGAGTAGGCGTTGTTGTTGCCCAGCTGCGTGCGCATCCACTCGTCGCCGCCGAGAATCATCGGCGTGCCGTGGCTGACCATCATCGCCATGAAGGCGTTGCGCATCATCTGCCGGCGCATGCTCTCCGCGCGCGCGTCGCCGATGGGGCCCCAGTTGCGAGAGCGGTTGTGGTCCTCGCCGCTGACCTTGTCGCAGAAGGGGCTGTTGGGCGTGTCGCAGCACACCGGGTTCAGCGGGCCGCACTTGTTCTGCTTCACCTCGTAGGCGAACAAGTCGTAGAGCGTGAAGCCGTCGTGCACGGTGATGAAGTTCATCGAGTGGTACGGCCTGCGCCCGTTGCGCACGTACCACTCCTTGCTGCCGTACATCAGGAACGCGCCGTCCGCGGAGCCGGGGCGCCCGCACAGCGAGCCCTCGTTGGAGTTGAGCTTCCAGTCGTCGCGGTTGATGAACGCGCGCCACCAGTCGCGGAAGCGGCCGTTCCACTCGTACCAGCCGTTGCCCGGCTGGGTGAGCGAGTTGGGGAACTCGCCCATGGGCATGCAGTACCAGCCGCCCGCGCTCCACGGCTCCGCGATGATGCGGGTGTTGTACTTCTGGAGCACCGGGTCGTCGATGATCTCCTGCAGCACCGTGTTCTTCGGGTCGTCCCAGCGGTTGTAGTCCTGATCTCTCTCGCCCAGGATGGGCGCCAGGTCGAAGCGGAAGCCGTCCACGTGCAGCTCTTCGACGTAGAAGCGCAGGCTGTCGATGATGAGCTTGCGCATGGGGCGGTGGTTGGGCCGCGTCTGGTTTCCCACGCCCGTGTTGTTCCAGTACGTGCGCCGGTCGCCGTTGAGCCCGTAGTACGCCTGGTTGTCGATGCCGCGGAACGAGTACAGGCCCGCGACCTCCGCCGGGTCCAACGAGTCCAGCGGCTCACCGGGCAGCACGTCGTCGGACTCCAGCTTCTCGCGCCACAGCCCGCCCTCGCCGGTGTGGTTGTAGACGACGTCGACGATGACCTCGATGTCGCGCTTGTGCAGCTCCTCCACCATCCACTTGAACTCGTCGATGACCTGGTGGGGCAGCTTGTGCGCGGCGTAGGAGACCTCCGGCGCGAAGAAGTTGATGGTCTGGTAGCCCCAGTAGCCGCCATCCAGCGGCTTCTCGTGGATGGGGAGCAGCTCCACGGCGGTGATGCCCAAATCCTTGAAGTAGTCGGCCTTCTCGCCCATGCCCCGGTAGGTGCCCGGGAAGCGCACGCCGCTGGCGGGGTCCGCGGTGAAGCCCTTGGCGTGGACCTCGTAGACGATGAGGTCCTGCCACTTGTGGCCCGCCCACTGCTCGTCCTCGCGGTTGGCGCGGTACTGCCGCTCCAGCTCGCCCCACTGGTAGCCGCTCTGCACCAGCACGCTCTTGGCGGAGGCCGCGTACGTCACCTCGTTGCGCGCGGGGCCACTGGCGGTGCTGCCCTTGCTCCAGTCGTGGTCGCGGTGCAACGCCTTCGAGTACGGGTCCGTCAAGAGCTTGTTCGGGTTGAAGCGGTTGCCATACACGTCCGCGTCCGCGCGGAAGCCGTGGATGGAGCCGGGGAACCAGCGCGGATCGAACTCCCAGTTGGGACCCCAGGCCCTGAAGCCGTAGTGCTGGCCCAGGCCCACGCCCTCCACGTAGACGTTCCACACGTCGCCGTAGCGGGTGAGCTGATACGTGCGCGAGGGCGAGTTCACCTCCGGGTCGTCGAACAGGAGCAGCTCGATGCGCGTCGCGTTCTCCGAGTACAGGGCGAAGTTGACCCCCTGATCCACGAAGGTAGCGCCCATGTGCTTCAGGGACTCCACGTCCTCCACCGTGTAGCTCGGGGCACGTGCCTCGCTGTGATACAGCCGGACGTAATCGCTCTCGCTGCACCCGAGGGCGAACAGCAGCGAGACCAGGGTCATGCCCCTCGGAAGGGACCAGCGGGGAGTGCTCATGCGGTGGGGTAGACCTCGACGAACCAGGTGCCGGCTTCCATAACAAGCGACTTCCAGGGCTGACAAGGCGGCCATCCCCGCCCCGTCCCCCTCCGGGCATTGGTACGGACACCGGAAACTTCCGGATGACTTCCGTCGAGAATAACGCACTGCGCCCAACCGGGGAGGTTTGGGGAAAGCGCGAGGCTCCGGGTAATGTGCGCGGCCGTTCTCCCCCCATTTTTCCGAGAGCGTCTTGTCCGAAGTCACCCTGAACGGCATCAAGAAGTCGTTTGGCTCCAACCTCATCGTGAAGGGCGTGGACCTTCAGGTGGGACAGGGCGAGTTCCTGGTCATGGTGGGCCCGTCCGGCTGCGGGAAGACGACGCTCCTGCGGCTCATCGCGGGGCTGGAGCAGGTGGACGCGGGCGAGGTGAGCATCGGCGGCAAGCGGGTCAACGACGTGCCTCCGAGAGACCGCGACGTGGCGATGGTGTTCCAGTCGTACGCGCTCTACCCGCACATGACGGTGCGCGAGAACCTGGCCTTCGGCCTGACGCTGCGCAAGCTCCCCCAGGCGGAGATCGACTCGCGGGTGGCGGAGGTCGCCTCGATGCTGGAATTGGGGCACCTGCTGGAGCGCAAGCCCAAGGCCCTGTCGGGTGGTCAACGTCAGCGCGTGGCCATGGGACGCGCCATCGTCCGGCGGCCCCAGGTGTTCCTCTTCGACGAGCCCCTGTCCAACCTGGACACGGCGCTGCGCGTGCAGATGCGCGGGGAGCTGGCGCGGCTGCACCGCCGGCTGGGCGCGACGATGATCTACGTCACGCACGACCAGGTGGAGGCGATGACGCTGGCCACCCGGGTGGCCGTCTTCAACGGCGGCGTATTGCAGCAGGTGGGGCCGCCGCTGGAGCTCTACAACCGCCCGGCCAACCGGTTCGTGGCGGGCTTCCTGGGCTCGCCGTCGATGAACTTCCTGGAGGCCCGGCGCGACGGCGGAAGCCTCGTGGGCAAGGGCTTCACCCTGCTGAGCCCTCAGGATCTACCCCAGGGCGGTGAGCGGGTGCTGGTGGGCCTGCGGCCTCAAGACCTGCGCGTGGCGGCGCTGGGGCCGCTGTCCGGGACGGTGGACGCGGTGGAGCGGCTGGGGTTCGACGGTTACGCCTTCGTGACGACGGAGGCGGGCCCGGTGGCCGCGCGCTTCGACAAGGGCACCCAGGTCTCGGTGGGGGACAACGTGGCGCTCGCGCCGGTCGCGGACGCGCTGCATGTGTTCAGCGAGGACGGCGCCAAGGCCCTGCGCCACCCCACCCAGCGCGAGACGCTGGAGGTGGCGTCTTGAGGAGACTCTGCGCCCTGGTGCTCCTCGCGGCGGCCTGGTGCGCGCACGCGGCGGAGGGCCCGGCGCCCCTCAAGCTGTGGCACGCGTACCGGGGCGGAGAGGAGACGGCGCTGCTGGAGGCGACGAACCTCTTCACGAAGGAGACGGGCGTGCGGGTGGACCTGCTCGCCCTGCCCTATGACGCGTACGCGGCCAAGCTGACCAACGCCATCCCCCATGGCGCGGGCCCGGACGTCTTCATCTTCAACCACGAGCGGCTGCGCAACTTCCACTCGCAGAACCTGGTGGCGCCCACGGCGGGCGCCTTCCAGCGCGCGGACTACTTCTCCAACACGGTGGAGGCGCTGGAGGTGGATGGCCAGGTGTTCGGCTATCCGATGTCGCTCAAGTCGCTGGCGCTCTACGTCAACACGAAGCTGGTCCCCCGGCCGCCCGCGACGACGGCGGAGCTGCTGGCGCTGTTGCCCACGCTGTCCAACTCCGCGCAAGGGCGCTTCGGCCTGGCGTACGAGAGCGGGGACTTCTACTTCCACGCGCCCTTCCTCTTCGGCTTCGACGGCAAGCTCTTCGACGAGGCGGGCAAGGCGAGCTTCGACACGCCGGGCATGGCGCGCTCGCTGGCGTTCGTGAAGAAGCTCCAGGACGAGAAGCTGATGCCCCAGGAGGTGAGCGGGGCGCTGGTGAAGACGCTCTTCAACGACGGCCGCGCGGCGATGATCATCAGCGGCCCCTGGTTCGCGGGGGAGATTGCCCCGTCGGTGTCCTACCGCGTGGTGGCGCTGCCCACGGTGAGCGAGACGGGCACGCCCCTGCGTCCCTTCCTCGGCGTCGAGGCCGCGTTCGTCTCGGCCCGCACGGAGCAGGCGCCGCGGGCGCACCAGCTGGCGCGCTTCCTGTCGCTGGGCGAGGCGTCTCGGGTGCGCACCACGGTGGGCAGGCAGATCCCGGCGGACGTGCAGGCATACCAGCTCCAGGCGGTGAAGGACGACACGCTCATCTCCTCGTTCCGCGAGGCGGCGGTGAACGCCACGCCCATGCCCAACACGCTGGAGATGGCCCGGGTGTGGGAGCCGATGAAGCTCACCCTGCGCGCGGTGCTCCAGGGCGGCGCCCAGCCCGAGGACGCGGGCGCGCTGGCGGACCGCCGCTACCGCGCGCTGCACCGCGAGCGTCCCCCCGAGGCCAACCCCGTGCCCTGGCTGGGGCTCGCGGGCGTCATGGCGCTGGGCGGCACCGCGTGGGTGCTGCGCCGGCCCGCCCCGGGGATGACCTTCCGGCAGCGCTACCCGGACGTGGCCCGCGCGGCGAGGTACGTGGCGCCCGCGGCGGTGGGCCTGCTGGTGCTGGTGTTCATCCCGTTCTCGGTGGGCCTGGGGCTGTCGCTGTTCCACCACGACGCGGGCCAGTACACCTTCGTGGGCCTGGCCAACTTCGTCGACATCCTGGCCAGCCGTGGCTACAGCATCACCGAGCCGCTCTCGTTCTACTTCACGCTGGTGGTGACGCTGCTGTGGGCGGCGGTGAACGTGGTGCTGCACGTGAGCATCGGCCTGGGGCTGGCGCTGCTGCTCAAGGACCCGCTGCTCAAGCTGCGCGGCGTGTACCGGGTGCTGCTCATCATCCCGTGGGCGGTGCCCAACTACATCACCGCGCTGATGTGGAAGGGCATGTTCCACCAGCAGTTCGGGGCCATCAACGGGCTGCTCGTGGCGCTGGGGCTGGAGCCGGTGAGCTGGTTCACGCGATTCTCCACCGCGTTCGCCGCCAACGTGGCCACCAACACGTGGCTGGGCTTCCCCTTCATGATGGTGGTGGCGCTGGGCGCGCTGCAGTCGATTCCCCCCGAGCTCTACGAGGCTGCGGAGGTGGACGGGGCCAGCCGCTGGACGCAGTTCCGGCACATCACCCTGCCCCTGCTCAAGCCCGCCATGCTGCCAGCGGTCATCCTGGGCAGCGTGTGGACGTTCAACATGTTCAACATCATCTACCTGGTGTCCGGAGGCGAGCCGGGCGGCGCCACCGACATCCTGGTCTCCGAGGCGTTCCGCTGGGCCTTCCAGCGCAACGAGCAGTACGGCTTCGCCGCGGCGTACTCGGTGCTCATCTTCGTGGTGCTGCTGGGCTGGTCCGTCTTCACCAAGCGGCTGATGCGCACCGAGGAGGCGGCGTGATGAAGAAGCCCTCGGGCCTGAAGATGGCCTTCATCCACGCCGGGCTGAGCCTGATGTGCATGGTGACGCTCTACCCGGTGCTGTGGGTGGTGAAGATGGCGCTGTCCCCGTCGGACGGCCTGTCGCTCACGGCCAACCCCTTCCCGGACGCGGTGACGTTCGACCACTTCCGGGAGGTGCTCCTGAGCACCGACGTGCATGGCCGGTGGGTGTTCGGCAGGCAGGTGCTCTCCAGCATCATCGTGTCCGGCGCGACGACGGTGGTGGGGCTGACGCTGGCGGTGACGGCGGCGTACGCGCTGTCGCGCTTCCGCTTCCCGGGGAAGGAGGGCGGCATGCAGGCGCTGCTCATCACCCAGATGTTCCCGGCGACGCTGATGCTGGTGCCCATCTACAGCATCCTGCAGAAGCTGCGGCTGCTCGACAGCCTCACCGGGCTGGTGCTGGTGTACGCCACCACCGCCCTGCCCTTCTGCATCTGGATGTTGAAGGGCTATTTCGACACGCTGCCGCGCGAGCTGGAGGAAGCGGCGGTGATGGACGGGGCCTCGCCCCTCCAGGTGTTCCTCCGTGTGGTGCTGCCGCTGGCCCGCCCCGCGCTGGCCGTGACGGCGCTGTTCTCCTTCATGACGGCGTGGAACGAGTTCGTCCTCGCCGCCACGCTGATAAACGACCCTACCCGCTTCACCCTGCCCGTCGCCCTCCAGCGGTACGTGGGCGAGTACAAGGTGGAGTGGGGCAAGTTCGCCGCCTGCGCGCTCGTGGTGTCCGCGCCGGTCATGGCGTTGTTCTTCGCTCTCCAGAAGCACCTCGTCGGCGGGTTGACCGCCGGCGGCGTCAAGGGGTGATGGCCGATGTCCCGTTGTCTGCGGTCCCTTCTTCTCGTGTTGCCGTTGCTCGCCGTGGCCTGTGGTGATGACAAGGAGGGCAACCAGCCCTCCGAGCAGACCGCGCCCACCGTGAGGGAAATCACCCCCTCGGGCGGTCCCATCGCGGGCAACACGCTCATCAATGTCTACGGGTCCGGCTTCAAGGACGGCGCGAAGCTCTACCTCGGCGAGCAGGAAGCCCTGCGCGTCGTGGTGGTCAACGCGTTCCGCATCTATGGCTACTCGCCCACGGCGACCACCGCGCAGGTGGACGTGCGGGTGGTGAACCCCGACGGCGCCTACGGCGTGCTGGTGAAGGGCTTCACCTACGAGGGCCCGCCGGGCAGGAACATCGACCAGGCGGAGGTCATCAACGGCAACACGGAGGCGGTCAGCGGCGGCCAGCCGGTGGGCGTGCTGGTGCGCGGCGCGATCACGGTGGCGGGCCTGACGCGCGGCGTGGGCCAGGGCGGCGGGGTGCGCGCGCAGGTGGGCTTCGCGCCCGCGGACTCGGCGCTGCTCCAGCAGGACAGCTACACCTGGGAGGAGGCCACGTACGAGGGCGACTCCGACAGCGGCGAGGCGGACATCTACAAGGGCAACGTGCTGCTCCAGCCGGCCATCGGCGGGGAGAGCCGCGAGTGGGTCATCACGATTCGCTTCTCCATCGACGGCGGCACCACGTGGGTGATGGCGGACGGTGACGGCATGGCCAACGGCGTGGCGGAGAACATGCTGCGCCGGGTGTTCATCTCCCGGCCGCGCGTGGACTACTGCAAGCTGGGCCCGGACGGGAACCGCGCCAACCCGGAGCTGTTCTACCGCCCCACGGACACCACGCTGCTCAAGGTGCAGGGCCAGGTGTACGCGGCGGGCATCACCCAGGGCGCCGGCGCGGGCTCGGGGCTGGTGGCGCAGCTGGGCTACGGCCCGGTGGACAGTGACCCTCGTGACTCCGCGGCGTGGACGTGGATTCCGGCCGTCTACAAGGCCGAGCACGGCAACAACGACGAGTGGGAGGCGGAGCTGCCCAACCCCGGCACCGAGGGCCAGTACAAGCTCGCCTTCCGCTTCAGCATCAGTGAGAACGCCTGGCGTGTCTGTGACGCGGACGGCGTCAACGACAGCACCGAGGGCGAGCTGACGTTCAGCCTGGCCAAGCTGGGCACGCTCACCGTGGGCACCGAGGCGCCGAAGCCGCCGGTGGGCTGGTGCAAGATTGGCGAGGACCAGAAGGACCCGGAGGTCATCAACTACCAGACCACGCAGACGTCGGGCTTCAAGACCGTCTACGCGCAGGTCTACATGGCAGGGGTGACGGACAAGGTGGGCGCGGGCCCGGGCCTGTCCGGTCAGCTCGGCTGGGGGCCGGCGGGCGAGGACCCGCGCACCTCGCAGCTGTGGAACTGGTCCACGGCGCTCGCGTTCAACAAGGACAACTTCCAGGTCAACGACGAGTGGAAGGCCACGCTGCCCAACCCGGGCACCAACGGCGAGTACCGCTACGCGGTGCGCTTCAGCGGCAACGGCGGCCCGGTGCGCGTGTGCGACGGCAACGGCGTGGATGACGGCGGCCAGGAGTTCGAGCTGGACAAGCTGGGCCAGCTCACCGTCACCGGCGAGGTGGTGGTGCCCAAGGTCATCGGCTTCTGCAAGCTGGGCCCTGCGGACAATCAGACCCCGGAGACGGTGACGTACGCGTCGGGCGCCGCGGGCACCCGCAAGGTGCTGGCGCAGGTGTTCGTGCAGGGCGTGACGCAGGGCGCGGGCGCCGGCGCGGGAATCGTGGGGCAGCTGGGCTGGGGCCCCGCCGGTGAGAACCCGGCCACGTCCGCGCAGTGGAACTGGACGACGACGGCCGCCTACAAGGACGAGTCCGGCAACAACGACCAGTTCGAGACCACGCTGCCCAACCCGGGCGCCGAGGGCAGCTATCGCTTCGCCTACCGCTTCAAGGTGAACGACGGCGCGTACCTGCTGTGCGACTCGGACGGCAACAGCGGCGGGGCCACGGGCTTCGACCCGGCGAAGACGGGCACGCTCACCGTGAGCGCGGCGCAGGACATCTCCGTGGGCTGGTGCAAGCTGGGCGGCGAGTCCAACGAGCCTCCCCCCAACGAGGTGTACCAGGTGGGCCAGGCGCCCATCGACATCTACGCCCAGGTCTACATGGAGGGCGTCACTCCGGGCACGGGCGGCGGCGCGGGCATCCAGGGCGAGGTCGGCTACGGCCCGGAGACGGACGAGCCGACGGCGGCGAGCTGGCAGTGGACCACCACGGGGACGAGCTTCAACCGTGAGTCCGGGAACGGAAACAACGACGAGTGGAAGGCCGCGCTGCCCAACCCGGGCACGGTGGGCCGCTACAAGTTCGCCATCCGCTTCAATGTGAATGGCGGCGCGTACCGCTACTGCGACGCGGACGGGCTGGGCAACGGCTTCTCGCTCGCGCAGGCCGGCACGCTGACGGTGCAGGCGCCGGCGGCGGCGGACTTCTGCCGGCTGCAGAGCGTGAGCGGGACGACGGTGGGCAGCGGCGCGGCCGTCACCGTGACGGGCCGGGTGCGCCTGGCGGGCGTCACCAACGGCGCGGGTGCGGGCGCTGGGCTCCAGGTGCAGGTGGGCCTGGGCAACGCGGACGTGGACGCCTCCGCGACTCCCGCGGCCTTCTCCTGGAAGGCCGCGGCGTACGCCCGCGAGGCCGAGGGTGAGGCGGATACCGACGAGTTCTCCACCAGCATCCACCCGGCCTACACGGGCAGCCGTGCGGTCAGCCTGCGCTACTCCACGGACGGTACGGCGTGGACGTACTGCGACAAGGACGGCAGCGACGTGGGCGGGTACACCCCGGGTCAGCAGCACGCCCTCACCGTCGGCAACCACCAGGACATCGAGTACTGCAACCTCCAGTGGCCCTTCTCGGTGACCGTGGGCCCCAACCCCACGACCATCTATGGGCAGGTCTACAAGGCCGGCGTCACGACCGAGAGCGGCGCGGGCGTCGGCCTGGTGGCGCACCTGGGCTACGGCGATGCCCAGCAGGACCCGGGCGTGGGGGGCTGGACCTGGATTGCCGCCCCGTTCCTCAGCGAGGAGGGCGGCGGCAACAACGACCAGTTCTCCGCTGAGCTGCCGGGCAACCTCCCCGCCGGCACCGTCTACGCCTACCGCTACGCCCTCAACGGCGGTGCCTACTGCTTCGGCGACCGGAATGACCGGGATGGCAGCGGCAACGGCTTCCAGGCCGCGGACGTGGGCGTCGTGAGCGCTCCCTAGGCGGATGACTCACCGACCGCACGGGCGATTTCACGCTCCGCGCGGTCGGTGACGGAATGATCAGGGCCTTCGAAACGTATGCTTGACAGTGGAGGGAGCCCTTTATAAAAGCCCCCCCGTCGCAACGCGGAACACGCCCTCGGGCGGATAGCTCAGCGGCAGAGCGTCGCCCTTACAAGGCGAGGGTCACAGGTTCAATCCCTGTTCCGCCCATAGTTGTGGGGAGTTAGTTCAGTTGGTTAGAACGCCGGCCTGTCACGCCGGAGGCCACGGGTTCAAGTCCCGTACTCCTCGCCAATAAGAAGGCCCCCAAGTCCTAGTGGCTTGGGGGCCTTCACCTTTTCGGGCTCCCGACATCGCGACGCACTCCGCTCCAACCGCGTCGATGGCCGCGCGGCTCGGATGTGGTGGCGGAGCAGCTCGACGACGAACCGCCCAGCGGCTCCACGATGGCTCGCGGGCCGGTGGACTCCCGCGACGAGCAGCACGCTCACGGCAACCCAGTCCAGCCCCAGGCGCATCACGGTTGCTACGTTCGACCGGAGGCCCGCGGCCTGCCCGACCACCACGGAGGCTGCCCATGCAGCCACGGGACGAGTGTGGCGCGCAGCCGCCGACAGTGGCCGTGGCCTCGGTGTTCGCCGTCAATCGGGACAGCGACGTCGCCACTGCATAGGCATTGAAACGCGAGCGTCCGCGTTACATCGATACCCGCGTGTACCGTGACGGCGCTTCGACTGCAGTGCTCAGCATGCTCGAGCAGCGTGAAGTCAGCTCGACGGCTCGCCCGGAGTGCCCGCCAGTGAGCGGTGAACATTCACGTATAGTCGAACCACCTGAGCCGTGCTACGCCAGCCACGACATGCCTAGAGCCCGTCGCGTTTCCCCCTCCCCCCGAAACACCCGCTCTCAGCCCGCGCGCGGCGCTCCCTCGGCGACGCCGTCCCTGGATGAGGCCTTCCAGTCCATCGTGCAGGGCGCCGTGCAGGAGTCGTTCGCCTCGCTGGTGGCCTCGCTGCGCCGCCTGTCCGAGCGCATGAGCGGGCAACCCATCACCACGCCGCGCGCGGCCCCCAAGGCCCCCGTCGCGCCCCAGCCTCCTCCCAAGGTCGAGGCCGTCGTCGAGCAGCCCGTCGCCTGCGCCGTCATCGGCTGTCGCCAACCGGTCCGCACGCTCGGCTACTGCTCGGCGCACTACCAGAAGCGTCGCCAGATGATCGCGACGGGCCGGCTGCACTCCGCCTGGGTGGAGCACGCCGCGCCGCACTCCCTGCCGGATGTCATCCTGTCGCGCCGCCGTCGCTCGGAGTCGCGTGAGGAGAAGCCCACGCCCGCGGCCACGCCCGCCGCTCCCGCGGGTCCGCGCGTCTGGGTTCGCAAGAAGGGCCAGACGGCCGCCCAGGGTGATGATTCCACCAATCCGGCCACGCTGGCCGCGGCCCTGCGCGCGTCCGACGGCACCGACGCGGCGGACACGGTGAAGCGCTGGGCCGAGGAGTTCCTGGCGAACAAGCGTCGCAATTAGTTGCACGGACGCACGAAGGCCCCGTGCTCACCCGGAGGAATGCGTCCCTCGCTTCGCGAGTCGAGACGCTCCGAAGGAAGCGCGGGGCCTCACACCACCGGGCACAGTCCCGGGGGACACCCACGGCGACTTCCCAACCACAGCCAAGATAGACACGGTCGACCGCCCATCCCCGGGGGCCCGGCCCCGGAAACGAGCATCAACCCAGGCTCAGGGACAGACGTAGGACTCTTCGACCCAGTCCCCGCACACGCTCTTGCGGCACAGCGTGTAGTTGCACGCGTCACCCATGTAACCACAGCAGGCGACGTCCGCGTCCGCCGTGCCCGAACACGTCACCCGCTTGGCTTCCTTGTAGGTCTCCGGCGACGTGTTGTCGTCGCACGAGTCCGAGTCACTGCCACATCCCGCCAGCACCAGCAGCGGGACCGCCCACAGCATGCAAATGAGTCTTCGCATGCTTCGCATTGGAACATGTCGACGGCGCGGAGCGCCAGCGAACCTGGGTGAAGGCTGACCACTCCTTGCGCCACGAAACCATTTCTTGTGTCTCGTTTTCAGAGAACACAGCACATCAGGAATTCGTGAGCGCCACGCCTGGCTCGAAAGCCTGTCAGAAACGGGCCTGGAGCATCACCGTGGCACCCCACGCGCTCGCCTTGATGAAGACGGGCTGCGCCACCCCCGTCACGTCGTCTCGGAACTCCGTCTGGTTGGGGTCATTCACGTAGGAGATTTCGCCCACGACACCAGCCACGCGTCCCAGGTCCCATCTCGCCGTGGCCTTCAGGGTGAGAACCCTGGCGCGGTCCTCGCCGACCGGCAGCACCTGGAACTGGTTGCGTCCCTGGACGATGAAGACCCGGTCCACCCCCAGCGCCTCGGCGGAGCTGAACGCCGCCGGCAAGGAGACACGCGCCAGCAGGCCGGGCGTCAGGCCCCAGTCTGGCAGGTGGTAGTCGACGCCCAGCGAGCCGGAGACCTCGACGCGAGGGTCCGCGTCGCGCGGGAAGGCCATGAACGGAGGGAAGCCGGGCCCATCCATCTGGAGGAAGCTCGCCGTCCGGAACCAGGTCAGGGCATGGAAGCGCCACGCCCCCAGTCGCAGCCGTCCATCCAGGGCCGCCGCCTGGGATGTCTCGGTGAGCTTGCCGAAGCCGCCGTCCCCGTCCTCCAGGTCCTGGGAAATCAGGCTGCCCTCCAGCGAGAGCGACGCGGAGACCCCCGTCGAGGACGCCGAGGGCGTGAAGAACCGCTCGAAGAAGGTGGGGTCCCCCCGGAAGAGCGACAGGTCCACGTTGTCGCCGATGGGCTCGCCCCGGCTCCAGAACACCCGAGCGGAGCCACCTCGCAGGATGACCGACAGCTCACGCCCCATGTTGGCCAGCCCGGGACTGTCCCCCCGGTCGACGTACATCCCCTCCAGCTCCACCCGCAGCCCGGGCGCGAGCTCGACCTGTCCGCCCGCGAGCACCGCGTAGTGCCGCGCCCGCTCCAGCTCCCACGTCGTCAACTCCGCGGACTTGAGCGCCACGAAGGCCGCCCAGCGCTGACGCACGAGCCGCAGCTCCACCGCGGGCTCGCTGCTGCTGTCACCGGAGGGAAAGACGTCCCGCCCCCACGTCACCGGGTAGACGGAGCCCAGGTACACCCGCGTGGAGCTCAGCGGAAAGACACTCAGCGCCAGGCTCTCGTCAGCGGCCCAGGCGGCGGGACGGTAGCGCAGCCGGAAGTTGCTCCCATTGTCCGCGAAGCTCACGCCCTGCGCGTTGTTGGCGTTCACGAAGAACGACAGCTCCGCCTCCGCGCGCAGCCCCGCCGTCAGCTCCGGCGAGCGCGCATCCAGCGCCGCGTTCCAGCTGGTCGTGGAGCCCGAACGGTCCACGTTCGGGTCACTCGCCAGGAAGGACAGACGGGCCTGCCACGAGGACGCCTCCGGGGTTGACTCGGACACCTGGGGCACGGTCGACAACAGGGACAGCAGCAAGAGCGAAGGAGACATGGCGCGCCGCCTCTATCACGCGCGACAGGCCTTGTCCTTTCGCGGTGCGGAATCCACCGCGCTCGCGCGCTTTCGCTTCGCGAAACAATCCCAGCCATGTTTCGCGAAGCGGAACAAATCATGAAATAACTGAACAGATAGAAAAATAAGATAGACACGACTCCGGATGCGCCGCTTTGATTCCGGATGGGACGCCCGCGCCTGGCTTGCGCGGCGCTCCCATGACTGTCGACAACCACGAGGAGAAGTCATGAAGAAGAGCGAGCTGAGCTTCCGTCTTGGATTGCTGCTGGCCCTGGCCTGGTCCTCCGCCGCGGGGGCACAGACGTTGAGCAGTTTCTCGGCGACGTACCGGGGTGGTGGCACGTCGCTGTGTGGCTCCACGTACAACCTGCGCGGCCAGGAGCCCGCGGCCTCGGGCAAGTACCCTGTGTTCATCTACACGGTGGGCACCACGGAGAACTATGACCACTCCTCGGCGCTGGCGGCGGTGGAGGAGATGGCGCAGCGCGGCTATGTCGCGGCCACCGTCGAGTACGACAACGCCACGTTCGGCTCGTGCTCCACGCTGACGGCCCGCTCGCGCTGCATCTTCGACGGCAGCCGGTCCACCAGCGCGGTGGGCACGCTGTGCTCGCGCGCCAAGGCGGACTGCTCGAAGGGAATCGTGGTGGCGGGCTTCAGCCAGGGCTCCGTCATGGCCATCCTCGCCAAGAACCACGACTCGCGCGTGCAGGCCGCGTATGGCCTGGGCGCCGGCGTCCAGTACTCCATCTACAACCTGTCCTCCTGCGTCGCCAATGGCAACCGCGCACTGCCCAGCAGCCGCCTGCGCATCATCAACGGCGAGCAGGACGTCTTCGTCGGCCCGACGGAGGCCCAGGTGCGCGCGCAGAACACGGACACGACGGGCTACTCCTGCCCGCTGGCCACGTCCTGCCTGCAGAGCAACGGCAGCGGCTGGTACATCATCAAGGACAGCCAGGTGGGCGACCTCAACGCCGACCACTGCTACATGCGCACGGGCAGCTGCGTGGGGCTCCTGCTCGACTCCACCTGGCGCTCGGGCAGCCAGCCCTGGTCCCTGCGTCCCAACCTGAACTGGTTGACCCAGTTCACCACGCCCTGAGCGTGCGCTCTGTTGAGTAATCCATCCGCGCCCGCCTCGCGCGTCCCGAGGCGAGGCGCGGCTGTGTATGCCTCACGCCATGACCTCCTCCCCGAGCATCCTCATCCTGGGCGCGAGCGGCACCACCGGACGACGAGTCACCCGGCTGCTGCGCGGCCAGGGCCACACCGTGAGGGCCGCCTCCCGGCACTCCGACATCCGCTTCGATTGGACGGATTCGAGCACCTGGGAGGCCGCGCTCGGCGCGTCCTCGCGCCTGTACCTCATGGCGCCCCATGAGCAGCCCATCCCCGCGGAGTTCGTGTCGCTCGCCGTGTCCCGGAGCGTGCGCCGCATCGTGCTCCTGTCGAGCCAGGCCATCGAAGTCATGGGGGACGAGCGCCTGATGGCCGCCGAGCGGCTGGTGCGCGGCGCGGGCGTGGAGTGGACCCTGGTGCGCCCCGACTGGTTCAACCAGAACTTCGACGAGGGCTTCTTCCGCCCGTCCATCCTCGCCGGACGCATCGCCCTGCCCGTCGGGGACACGAAGCAGGCCTTCGTCGACGCCGACGACATCGCCGCCGTCGTGGCCACCGCCCTGACGGAGGACGGCCACGCGGGCCGGAGCTACGAGCTCAGCGGCCCCCGGGCCCTGGGCTTCGCCGAGGCCGCCGCCATCATCGGCCGCGCCGCCGGACGCGCGGTCCACTTCGCCGGCGACCCGGACACCTACCGCGCCGAGCAGAAGACGCTGGGGCTCCCCGACGAGACCATCCAGGGCGCCATCCAGGCCTTCTCCGCCCTGAAGGAGCGCGGGGACGCCGCCCCCACCGACACGGTGCGCGCCGTCACCGGACGGGCCCCCAAGCCGTTCGAGACCTACGCCGCCGAGGCCGCGGCCTCCGGCGCCTGGGCCCCTTGACAACCGACACCTCCAATCGCACGATTCAATCAGCTGATTGAATCCCCTCCGGGAGGCACGGGCGAGCCATGCCCTGGCCTCCCGTGCTCGAGAGCCGCGCGCCCGGGCCCTGTCGACGCCGACGTGTCACCTCGCGCCGCCCGCGCCTCGCCCTCCGTCTGTCTTCACCTCTCCGCGCGGGAATCATGTCTGTGATTTCCACCGGGCGATGACAGAAATAAAGGGCCACGGTGTTCGAGCCTGCAATCCCTCACAGGAGATTGCACACCATGGGTTTCACCCTGAATCGACGTTCCCTGCTGCACGTGGGCCTGGGGCTCACCGGCGGGCTCGCGCTGCTGCGCGCGCCTTCCGCCCTGGCGGCGCCGGCCTCCACGCCGGGCACGACGCCCCCGGCCGAGGAGCCCCAGCGGCCCTGGTACGAGCTGGGGTTGCTGGAAGACGACCCCGTCATGCAGAACCAGCTGCTGCACTTCCTGGCCGCGACCTACAGCGCCCAGGCGGACATCGGCGAGGTGCTGGACACCGCGACGCGCATCGACGTGAGCGATGACTGGAGCTGGCCCACCGAGTGGGTGAGCACCGCGGACCGCCTGCGCGGCATGGCCGAGGCGAGCCTTGCCCGTCACCACAAGACGAGCGCCGGCCACGCCTACCTGCGCGCGGCCAACTACTACCGCGCCGCGCTCATCCACCACCCCGAGCCCAGCCACCCGAGCGTGCTGCAGACGGGGCGCCGCGCGGTGGACGCGTACAACAAGGCGCTCGTCCTGCTGAAGATGCCGGGCACCCCCGTGCGCATCCCCTACGAGAACACCACCCTGCCCGGCTACCTCTTCCGGGCGCGGGGCACGCGGGGACCCGCGCCGCTCCTCATCTTCCAGCAGGGCCGCGACGCCTGGCCGGAGGAGTCCAAGTACGTGGTGGACGCCGCGCTGGAGCGTGGCTACCACTGCCTGCTCGTCCACGCCCCCGGCCAGGGCATGGCCATCCGCGAGCAGAACCTGCCGTTCCGCCCGGACTGGGAGAAGGTCATCACGCCCGTGGTGGACTTCGCGGTGCGAATCTCCGGGGTGGACTCCCGCAGGATTGCCCTGCTCGGCTGGAGCATGGGCGGCGCCCTGGTGCCGCGCGCGGCCGCCTTCGAGCGGCGCATCAAGCTGCTCATCCCCAACCCGGGCGTGCTCGACTGGGGCCAGTCGCAGTTCGACAACTTCAACGGCTACTTCCCGGAGCTGATGGCGCTGCTCGACACGGACCCGGCCGCCTTCGACGCGGCCATGTACCAGCTCATGACCCAGGTGTTCCTGTACCGCTGGTACATGCGCGACGCCATGCACAAGCACGGCGCCAGCTCCCCCTCGGACCTGATGTTCAAGCTGAGGAGCTTCACCAACCGGCCCGTCGTCGAGCGCATCCGCTGCCGCACGCTCGTCATGGACGGCACCGCGGAGGCGTACTCCGGCGGCCAGGGGAAGCTGCTCTTCGACGCGCTGACCTGCCCCAAGGACTACCTGCTCTTCACCGAGGAGGACACCGGCCTGTTGCACTGCCAGGAGGCCGCGCAGGCCGTCGCCAATCACCGCATGTTCGACTGGTTCGACGAATACATCTGAGCCCTGAAACGACGACGTCGGGCCAGGAGCGAACCTGGCCCGACGTCATGGACAGCCAAGGCGCGAAGCGGTGATTAGAACCGGAACTGCGCGCGCACGCCGCCGTTGATCCACCCGTGGATGGCCTTCTCCTCGATGTCCTGCGACTGCTCCTCCTCCTCGCCGTCGCCAGACAGGGAGATGGACGCCGACGAGTACTGGCCCACCGTCGCGGTGATGTAGGGGCCCACCGAGAACTTCGGCGAGATGCGGAAGTCGACGCCGCCCTGCGCGGAGATGAACTCGAAGCCCTTCACGGACGTCTTCGCGGAGATCTCCTGGCCCAGGGCCTCGGCCGAGACCTTGGAGTTCAGGATTTCGTAGCCGATGCCCACGCCCACCCAGGGGTCGACCATCGGCGTCGCGTCGAAGTGATAGGCCGCGTTGACACCGAAGCGCAGCTGGGTGGCGCTGCAGCTCACGCCGTCGACGCTGCAGGGATCCTCCTCGCCATCCTCGGTGTCCGTGTTGAGCGAGCCCAGGCCGTACTGGAAGAAGGCGCCCAGGTAGAAGTTCTTGTTGAAGAAGTAGCCCGCGTTGAGCTCCAGCGGAATCACGCTCGAGACCAGGTCACCCACCGGAGCGCCATCACCCTCGCCGTTCGGGTTCCCCGCCAGGTCGCCGTACGGAACGGCGAAGCCCGCGCGCAGGCCGAGCGCGAAGCCCTTGCCCTCACCCGCGGACGAGTCCTCGCGGACATAACCCTCTTCGGAGTAGCCCTCCGCGGCGTCATCCTGCGCGAACGCGGGGGCGGCGATGAGAGCGAAGGACATCGAGCACAGCATCATCTGGGTGCGGCTGGTCATGAAGGTGGTCCCGCGAAAAGTGATGTGAGTTGCCCCACACCGTCGAGGTGTCGGACGCGTGTAGAGACGCCCGGAGGCGTCACTTATTTAAAACGGACGGGACATAAAAGGCCGGGTTTCAGGAGACCCAGGCATTTTTCCAGTCCACACGCCTCACATCGCGAGACTTCGTTTCACGGCCAAGAATCTTGACGCGGCGGGCACACTCCCGGAGTGAAACGCCCTTTTTCCGCGTCGCGACCCATGCAGCTTCAACGCATCAGGTCGCGACGAAGTTCTTCCAGCCCCGCAGATAGTCGATGAAGCCCGGGGAGACGCCCTCGGCCCGCAGCAGGTCGACGGAGAGAGGCGGCTGGTGGATGGGCGCACCGCGATGGATGCGCTCGGGCCAATCGTGGTTGGCGATGGCGGAGCGGCCCAGGGCCACCGCGTCCGCGCCGCGCGACAGCTGCGCCTCCGCGTCCTCCTTCGTCCAGATGGCGCCGGCGACGACCATCTTCACGCGCGCGGGCACGGCCCGGCGGAACAAGTCCGTCGCGTGCTCCTGGGGGCGCTTGGTCGTGTTGAGCCCCGCGCGCCAGAGCGACAGGTGGAGGATGTCCATGCCCTCGTCCGTGAGCATCCGCGCGACCTCCAGGCTCTCATCCAGGTCCAACCCGCGCGCCTGACCGAAGTCCTCGGGTGACAGGCGCACCGCGAGCACCAGCGAGGGGGCCGCCTTTCGCACCGCGGCCAAGGTCTGGCGGATGAGGCGCGAGCGGTTCTCCAGCGAGCCACCCCAGCGGTCCGCGCGGCGGTTGTAGATGGTGCTCAGGAATTGCGACAGCAGATAGCCATGCGCGCCGTGCAGCTCCACCGCGTCGAAGCCCGCCTGGGCGCAGCGCCGGGCCGCATTCGCGAAGGAGGCGATGACGGCTTCAATCTCACCTTCCGTGCCCTCGCGGCACTCGTCCGCGCCGCCGTGCGCGCTCGCGCTCCAGCGCGGCATCCCGCTCACGGTGGGGTCCGCGCGCAGACCTCCGTGGAAGAGCTGCGCGGACAACAGCGCGCCGCCCTGGTGGACCTTCTCGGCGAGCCGGCGCAGGCCCGGCAACATCGCGTCGTCGTGCACGCCCAGCTCGCCGGACCAGGCCTTGCCATCCTGCTGGACGTGCGCCGCGCAGGTCTCCACCAGCCCGAAGCCACCTTGAGCACGACGCTCCAGGAAGTGGAGCTCCGCGTCGGAGAGGGTTCCGTCGGCTTGGCTCTGCTTGTTGGTGAGCGGCGCCAGCCAGACGCGATTGCGCGCGACGACGCCTTCTCGCAGCACCAGGGGGTCGAACAGTCCTGCCATGTCTCGTGTCTCCGGAGGGTTCCAAGCCGGTGGGGGACCGGGGAGGCGGACAGTCGCCTTCCCGAGGCGGCTGCACCCCGACATTTCGTGTCCAGACTTCGGGAGATGGCGGATACCACTCAATCGGGGTCTCCGAAGAGAGGCCCGCGCGCATTCCTGTCCAACAATGGGCTGTCGCTCGTCCTGCTCGCCGCGTTCCTCCTGTGCTGGGTGGGGCAGGCCGTCTCCGGCTTCCTCCATCACAACGAGGAGCAGCGCCAGCATGGCCAACCCGAGGCGCGGTTCGGCGAGTACCTGCGCTCGGGCGACTTCCTGGAGGCCACGTTCGAGAACCGGGAGAGCGAGTTCTTCCAGATGGGCGCCTTCGTCATCCTGGCGGCCTTCCTCAAGCAGCAGGGCTCCGGTGAGTCGAAGGACCTGAACGGCGGCAAGAAGGAGGAGGACAAGGATTTGGAGCCCCAGGAGGGCTCCCCCGCGCCGCTCCATCGCGGAGGGCTGGTGCTCAAGCTCTACAGCCACTCGCTGTCCATCGCCCTCTTCTCGCTGTTCATCGTGTGCTTCGGCCTGCATGCCGTCACCGGCGCCGCGGCCCGCAACGAAGAGGCCCTGGCGCACGGTGAGGCGGCAGTCACCGTGCTCCAGTACCTGGTGTCCTCCCGGTTCTGGTTCGAGTCCTTCCAGAACTGGCAGAGCGAGTTCCTCTCCGTCGCGGCCCTCGTCCTGCTGTCCATCTGGCTGCGCGAGAAGGGCAGCCCCGAGTCCAAGCCCGTCAACGCGCCCCACGCCCGGACCGGGAAGTAGCGCCTTTCGTCAGGCGGGGGACTCGAGGCGGCTTCGCAGCTCGCCGCTCGTCACCGTGGGGGTCCCATGGGGCCCCACCCACGTCCCCGCCTCGGTGGGCGAGTACAACGCGGGCCGCGAGTACAGCGTGCGCAGCGCCTGGACGTGGGGATAGACGGTGGAGGCCTCCGGGCTCAGCTCCCGCAGTCGCTTGCGCAACAGCGGCGCGAAGCGGGGGCTCATCGCCGGGAAGATGTGGTGCTCCTGGTGATAGCTGAAGTTGAGGTGGGCCCAGTCCATCACCGGGTGCGTCTTGACGCTCGCGGTGTTCACGAAGGGGTTGTCGTGCTCCTCGGACGCCGGCTGCAGCCAGTGGTTGGTGGCGATGTAGACCATCAACGTGATGTTGGCGACGACGAGGGGGAACACGAGCGCGAAGAAGGCCCCGCGCGGCCCCATGGCCCAGCCCAGCGCCCCCCAGCCGAGCACCAGGAGCACCGTGAGGATGCGCTCCTTCGCGCGGTTCATGCGCACGTGGCGCAGGTGGGGCTGGTCGATGTGGTGCCACAGGAAGGCCTGCCCCTGCGCGGTGAAGAACACGCTGAAGCTGACGTAGCTCAGCCAGGTGCCGGAGCCCGGTGAAATCGCGTGGAACATCCGCGCGAAGCGCTGCGTGCCCAGGTCCGGCTGTCGCGGGAGGATGTCCGGGTCTCTCTGGTGGATGTTCGCGGCGCTGTGATGCGCCTGCACATGCCACGCGCGCCAGTTGCCCGGGGTGACGAGGAACGGGCCGAAGCCGACCCAGCCGATGACATCCTCCCAGCGCCGGCTCCTGAAGACGGCGTGGTGCAGCGCCTCGTGGGCCGCGAGCCCCACGGTGGTGACCATCTGTCCCAACACGAAGGAGAGCGGGAGGCAGGCCCACCAGGGCAGCCCGCCCCAGGCGAGCAGCCACATGGAGGCCAGCATCACCGGCACCAGGGCCAGCGCGATGACACCCCGGTGGGGTTGAGGTTCGAAGGATTCGGCGGGCATCACCCGGCGCAGCTCCGCGCGGAGCGGCTTGGGGTCATCGAACGGCAGGGCAACCGGCGACGGTGTGGAGGAGCTCATGGGGTCCATTCCGTGGAAAGGGTTTCAGGCCATGGGGCGCGCGAGGCCGCCCTCGAGCAGCATCCGCAGGCGCCCCGCTTCATCGACCGCCGCGACGGTGCCGCACTGGAGGACGTCACCTTCCAGTCGCGGGCGCAGGGCCTTGAGGGAGAGCTGGAGCGGCGCGCGGCTCCGCCCGTCCACCAGCTCCCGGTCGAACGTCGCGCGCTGGAACTGGATGGGCGCGAAGACGTCGTTCGACACACCGTGCACGTGCATCGCGCTCAAGCGCAGCGCCGCGTCCAGGACGAGCGCGGGCACGGTGGCCCCCGCCTCCTCCCGCCGCGTCGGCAGGCCGAGCTTCGCGAAGCGCGCCGCGGGCTCCAGGCGGATGTCCTCCAGGCAGTCGAACATCTTGCGCAGCTCGATGGGACCGCCCGGGGCGCAATGAGGGTCCTCGACCAGGATGCCTCGCCCCGAGGGCGCCGCCGCGTCGAGTCCCGGCACGCCCTGGGGTGGCTGCCGGGTCAGCGTGAAGCGCGCCTCCGCGTAGACGAGGTCACGCTCGAGCACCACGCCGGAGGCGTGGACGATGTCCCCCAACAGCCGCACCCGCACACCATGCACCCCGGGTTCATCGACCCACGGTGTGCACTCGGCGCGCAGGGCCTGGTGGCCGCCGGGCCGCACGCGGATGAAGCGTGAGAAGCGGACGTCCTCGATGGTGACGGTGTTCAGCTCCGGCAGCCGGTCTCCCACCGCGGCCCGGAGCATCAGGTCCAACGCCCAGGCCCCCGGGAGCGTGGGCGTGCCGCGCACCAGGTGGTCCTCCAGGCACGGCACGCTCGCGGCGTCGACCCGCACCTCGCGGACGACGGGGCGCGGCGCGGTGGCCCCCGCGGAGCCTTCGAGGAGGAGTCGCAGGCCGTAGAACTCGCGCTCGTTCTGGGTGAGCTGCACGTTGATGGCCTCGCGCGGCTGGCCGTCCACGAGCTGTAGGAACAGGGCCTCGCCCTCCTCGGCACGAATGCCTCGGAGCTTGCGGCTGGCGCCGAGCACCCGGTACTCGGAGCCCCGGGTCATCCCGATGCCATCCCAGGCGAGCCACCCCACGCTGCACCAGTGTGCGCGGGGGTTGACGTCGTCCACCCAGGCGCAGAGCCGGTCCAGCGCCTCGTTCGCCGCGCCGTAGTCCGCCTGTCCGTCATTGCCGATGAAGCTGAAGGCGGACGTGAGCACGTGGAAGGGCACCGTGCGTCCGAAGCGACTGGCGCAGGCCGCGTGCAGGTGGTGCAGCCCGAGCAGCTTGGTGTCCAGGTTCGTTCGCAGCTCCGCGAGCCGGCGGCGGTTGAGCTTCTTGGAGGTCTGCGTGCCCGCGCCGTGGACCACGAGGTCCAGTCGGCCGAACTCGCGGACGAGCTCGTCCATGACCTTCGCCACGTCCTGGGGCCGGGTGACGTCCGCGACGCGGTAGACGGTCCGCCCTGGCAGCCGGGCGAGCCCCATGAGCGTGGAGCGAAGCTCGCGGGCGGCTAGGTGACGCTCGAAGCGCGCGCGCAACTCCGGCATCCGGACGCCCCACGTCGTGGCCAGCTCGTGGGTGTAGAACTCCCGCTCCAGCGCGGGGAGTTGCTCGTCCGTCGCGACGAGGATTCTCTCGGGCGCCGCCTCCGGGTCGCTCCGGCCCAGGAGGACCACCGTGCAGCCGTAGCGCTTCAACAGCGCGCCCGCAAGCACCGCCGTGACGCCACGGCCGCCGCCTGTCAGCAGGACCACGGAGCTCGAGTCGAGCAGGGCCGGTCCCGAGGACGGTGACGAGGTGGGGCGCAGCCTGCGCACGCAGCGCGTCTCGCCGTCGAAGCAGACCTCGACCGACGGGCCTTCCTCGTCCTCCTCCGAGCCCAGCTCGAGGAGCGCCTGGTCCAGGGACTCGGGCAGCAGGGTGCTCGTGGTCGAGATGGCCCGGACGTTCCTGGCCGGGACTTCCCTCGCGATGGACTTGAGCAGCCCCGCGAACAGCCCCGTCACGGGATGCAGGACACGCCGAGGTCCCAGCCCGCCCATGCAGAGACTCGCCAGCTCGACTTCTCCGGCGACGAGCTTCTCGTAGGAGCGACGGGCCGCGAGGAACAGCAGCTCGAGTGCCTCGTGGCGCAGGGCGGTCTGCTCGACGACCTGGGGCTCGTCGCCACCGTGGACACGCGTGACGGCGAGGATGAGCTGGGGCTCGAAGCCGAGGGCCTCCAGTCCCGCCTCGGCGATCTCCTCGCTCGACAGGTCGATTCCGCGCACCCTGCCCTTCGTGCTCGTCGCGGGGCCCGCGAAGAGGATGAGGTGGTCCGACACACCGAGCCGGCGCGCCTGCTCCTCCAGCTCATGTGCCAGGGTTTCGTCTCCCGCGATGAACAGGACCCGTCGCCCCGTGAGCACCGAGGCCCGCGTCACTCGCGCTGGATGCTCGACGAGCACAGGGGCGTGGTAGCCGATGGACGCACTGAGGTCGAAGCCACTCGCCTCTGCCTGGGGCGCGGACGCATCCACTCTCGCGCTCACGGCTTGAGCCCTCGCTACCGTCTCGCCCACCTTGGAGGTCGACATCGCGGCGGCTGGGTGCGCGGTCCTCGCTGTCGAGGCCGCCGCCTCATTCCGAGCCCCCTCGATGCGCGGGTTCTCCATGACATGAGTTCGCGCTCCGGTGACACGTGCCTGCGGAGGGATGAGCTCCACCGACAGACGCGTGCCCTTCGCCGCGTCCGGGTGGAAGCACAGCGTCCCCGCGCGTCCCTCACTCGCCGCCTGCACCGCGCGCAGCACCGCGAGCCCCTCGCTCGCCGAATGCGCTGACAGTCGCGTCACGGCGTCCTCTCGTACAGGCTCCGACGAGGACAGGCGCAAGCCGCACATCACCTTCAGCCCTCGCTGTGCGGCCTTCTCGGCGGTGGTGACCGCCAGCAACATCACCCCCTCCGACGCGCTCGCCGCATCCACTGCGCCCGGTCGGAGCACGTTCGCGCTCCCGACGAGGACCAGCTCGAAGCCCGTCTCCAACACGTCCCTCGCGGCCTTCAGCGCCTCGGCCAACGAGGCCGCTCCCGCGTCGATGACGAAGTTGGGCCCCTTCGTATCCAGCGCCCCCGCCACCCGCCCCGGCGTGACGTTCGCCATCATCCCCTGGAGCGTGTAGGGCCCCGACGTCCGCACACTCCCCAGCACCGTGTCGTGCAGCGCCTCCGCCAACGGAAGCAGCGCCGCGCGCTCCGGAGTCCCCAGGACCAGTTCGCGAAGCCCACGCCGCGTCGACGCGGCCAGCACCCTCTGGATGGCCTCCACGCCCCTGCGCGTCTTTCCCTCGAGCCCCAGCACGATGGCCGTTCCCGAGCGCAGCCCGTCGAAGCCACCCAGCTTCTCCACGAGCGCGCTCGCCGCCGTGAGCGCGAGCCCCTGCGTCAGGTCCATGTCCTCGGCGATGTCCGGCAACAACCTCAACGAGGAGGGCAGACGGAACGCTCCGACCTCGAAGCGCGTCCCCACCTCCGACGGCACGCCCACTCGCGGCGTCCCTCGCGCATCCGGGTACACGCCCTCCGCGGCGACGACCACCAGCTCGCTCATCGACCCGGACCGCGTCGACACGGGCGACGCATCGCCTCGGTACTCCTCGAGCACCAGGTGCGCGTTCGTCCCCCCGAAGCCGAAGCCGTTCGTCGCGGCCCGCCGGGGATTCGCCCCGTTCTCCGGCCAGGGCTGCTCACGCTGACTCACCTCGAAGTCCGCGCCGAGCGCGCGCAGCGCGTCGCCAGGCCGCTCGAAGTTCGCCTGCCTCGGGAACAACCGGTGCTCCAGCGCCTTGCACAGCTTGATGACCGACGCGGCGCCGGCCGCCCAGCCCACGTGTCCGATGAGCGCCTTCACGCTCGCCAGTTGGATGCCCGCGCGCTTGCCCGCGAAGACCCGGCCGATCGACTTCAGCTCGGTGGCGTCTCCCGCGGGCGTCGCGGTGCCGTGCGCCTCCAGGTACTGGATGGAGGCCGGGTCCACCTCCGCCGCCGCATAACAGGCGGTCATCGCCGCCACCTGTCCCTCCACGCGAGGGACATTCGCGGAGCTGCTGCGGCCATCGCTCGACAACCCCGTGCCTCGGATGACAGCGCGAACAGGCAGGCCCCGCGCGAGCGCATCCGACAGGCGCATCAGCCCCACCACCCCCGCGCCCTCACCGAAGATGACGCCATCCGCGCTCGCGTCAAACGGCCTGCTCCCCGTCGCCGACAGCCCGTTGAACTGCGAGAAGAGGCAGTTGTTGCCAGGCCCCGGAGAGAAGACTCCTCCCGCCAGCACCAGGTCCGCCTCCCCTCGCTGGAGCGTCTTCATCCCCAACGCGATGGCGTAGAGCGAGGACGCGCAGGCCGCATCCAGAAGCACCGTGGAGACACCGCGCCCCACCACGTCCGTCACCACCGCCTGGAGCGTGGGATGCGGTGCCAGCTCCGACGAGCGGGCCTCGACGCCCATCACCTCGCGCGCGGCCCGGGACAGCAGGGCCACGTCCGCGCCATGCATCCCCTTCGCGCGCAGCAGCGCCTCGCCCGCCTCCAGACTCAGCGCGGCGTCGTACTCGGAGGAGCCCTCCGCCGTGGAGCCGAGCAGGCACTGGATGCGCTCCGGAGCATGCGCCCCGAGGCCCTCCATGGACTGGGCCAGCGCGATGGCCAGCAGCTTCTGCTCGCGGACATAACGCCGGAAGCGCTCCGGGTCCGCCCCCTCCGGCGCCACCAGGTCCTCGTCACGCACGGCTCCCGTGAGCAACGTGTAGGCCCGGTCCGGCGTGCCCACCGGCCCGATGAAGTCCGTCACCAGCGACGGCTCGAGGGCCCCAGGGTCCACGATTCCACTGATGCCCTGCCGGATGTTGCGCCAGAAGGATTCGGGGTCCTTCGCACCTCCCGGCAACATGCAGCCGAGCGACACGATGGCAATGGTCGCATCCGCCTTCGGCGGCTCGCTCTTCACGGGAGCCGACGCCACCGGCTCGGAGCGAGGCGGCAGCAGCGCGGAGATGGCGCGCACGTCGAGCGGCCCCGTCGGAACCGGGATGCGCTGGACGATGCGCGCCAGCCGTCCGTCCGTGCCGCAGTCCAGGAAGCGCGTGCACCCCGCGCTCGACAGCCGCTCCACCGCGCCGAGGAAGTCGAACGGCTTGAGCAGGTGCGCCGCCAGCGCCTCCGCCAGCTCGCCCGGAGCTCCCGCGTACACGCGCCGCTCGATGGGCGAGTAGATGAGCCCCCGCGGCGTCTTCATCTCGACCCGCGACAGCGCGACCCGAAACGCCTCCGCCGCGGGCCGGAGGCCTGGATGGTGGAAGGGGTACCGGCTCGACACGAAGGTGAAGCCCTGCCCTCGCTGCTCCAGGTGGGCTCGCAGTCGCTCCAGCTCCCAACGGGCCCCCGCCACCACCGTCTGCTTGGCGTGGTTGCGCCCCGCCACCGTCACCCCCGTGACGCCACTCTCGACCAGCGCACGCGCCGTGTCCGCCTCGCCCAGTGCCACGGCGGCGAGTGTCCCCAGGTCCTCCGGCACCGTCTCGAGCGCGAGGACCCGCAGGCACACGACCTCCGCGCCGGAGCGCAGGTCCATCGCCCCCGCCGCCGTCATCGCGGCAATCTCCCCGAAGCTGTGCCCGACGAAGACGTCCGGCGCCGTGCCCTCGCGCATCAACCACCGCGCGCCGAGCACACCGGACAGGAAGATGCCGAGCTGGTCGAGCCGCGGCTCCTGCTCCAGTGCGTGACGCACCTCGGCCGCGTCCCGCGCCTCCACCAACGGGCGCACGTCGAACCCGTGTCCTCGGGCCACGTCCACGACGGACATGAGCTCGTCGCGGAGCTCGGGCTGCAGGGACTTGAGCCGCGCGAACAACTCCGGCTCGAAGGACCCCTGCCCCGCGAAGAGGAACGCGGTGGCCCCCGTCGGCAACTGGAGCGTGGGGCTCCGCGCCGGCTCCACCGCGACCGGAGCGCTCGCCACCAGGGCATCGACGTCGACCAGCCTGGAGGTCCCCAGCGAGGCCGGGTCCTCCAGCAGACGCCGGGCCAGCGCACGCACCGGCTCGGAGAACAGCTCCTGGATGGCGGAGCCGCCCTTGAGCACGCGCTCGCGGAAGCTCTGCGCGGACGCGGGCTCGAACATGTTCGACAGCGACTCGAAGCAGGGGCGGAACGAATCCGGGAAGGCGCACAGGGCGCCGGTGGCCCTGTCCGCGCAGAGGACCGTCTGGTAGCCGCACGCCACGGGCGTCCCGTCCCGCTTCAGCGTCCGGAAGCAGAAGCGCACGCCGACCTCGCCCCGCTCCTCGAACGTGGTCAGCACCACGAGGCTGTCCCCCAGGTTCGCGGGCGAGAGGTTGCGCGAGTACCCCTCGTAGGTGAGCAGGAGCACCCGGTCGAAGTCGCGCCGGAACTCCGGCACCTCGAAGAAGTGCGGGCTGAAGAGTAGGTGCTCACGGCCCGCGCACTGGAACTTGAAGTTGGTGAGGAAGTGATGGCTCCCGTAGGCCATCGTGTCATCGAAGTGGATGACGTACGGGACGGCGAAGTAACCCATGGCAGGTCTCCCGAGCGAAAGGGTTCAGGCATCCAGGGCGAGCTGTGCCCGGTCATCGTGTCCGTGGGTTCGCGAGGGCCTCGAGGGCAGCAGGCCATCCACCGTTCCGGAGAGCCCACCGTCCACGACCCAGACCGCGCCGTTCACCCGCTGCGTCCTGGAGCCCAGCAAGAGCTCCGTCACGTCCGCCACGTCGTCCGCGGTGCAGAGCTGTCCTCCCGGCGTCGCGGCCTCCCAGCGCGCCACCCGCCCGGGCGCATCCGGGAACATCCCCAGCAGCTCGCCGTGCACCGGGCCCGCGGACACGCAGTTGGTGCGGATGCCCTCGGGGGCCAGCTCCGCCGCCAGATACCGGGTGAGCGACTCGACCGCGGCCTTCACCACGCCCTGGCACCCCAGGTCGTGCATGTACCGCTGGGACATGGACGTCGACATCGTGACGATGGCCCCGCCCCCGCGCCGCGCCATCAGCGGGCGGGCCCGCATGGCGCACTCGTACGTCCCGGTGACGCAGGTGCGGAACGCCTTGTCCCAGTCCCGGGGCGCAATCCGGTCGAACGGACCGATGAGCCCGTTGGACGCGTTGCACACCAGGAAGTCCAGCCCGCCGAGCCGCTCGCCGATGGCGGAGAACAGCCGCTCCAGGTGCTCCTCGTGCGCGACGGAGCCCCACAGGTGCAGCGCCTTGCCGCCCGCCGCGAGGATCTCCTGCGCGGTCCGCTCCCCGTCGTCCCGCGAGTGGAACGAGTTGACCACCACCGTGGCCCCCGCGCTGGCCAGGCGCATGGCGATGACCTTGCCGATGCCCTTCCCCGAGCCCGTGACGAGCGCGACCTTGCCCTCGAACGGCAGCGGCGGCTGGCGCCTGGACGGCGGTGCGACCCGCACGGGCGCCTGCTCCACGGGAGGGCTCGTCACCGTCGCCGCGCCCTGCTGGGAGCGGATGGCCTCGCAGATGGCGGAGAGGGTGCGCAGGCGCTGGGACGGCTTGGGCGCCACCTCCCAGCCGAGCTCCTTGATGAGCACGGCCACCACCTCCGCCTGCTTGACGGAGTCGATGCCCAGCTCGTCCTCCAGGTCGGCGTCGAGCGTCAGCAGCTCCTCCGGATAGCGCGTCACCCGCGCGAACACGGCGCGGACCTTCGACTCCAGGTCCACCGACGCGCCCTCCACGGGCCGCGGCGTGGCGGCCGCCTGGACGCGAGCCGCGACCGACGCCCTGGGCGTCGCCTCCGCTGCGACGGGAGGCGCCACGACGGGCGCGGACTCCGCGAGCAACGAGGCGACGCCCTCCGCGATGGCCCCGAGCGTGCGCGCCTTCGCGCCCCTGGGCAGCCGGTCCGCGGAGAGGTTGAACTCGCGCGCCACGACGGCGGCGATCTCCGCGAGCTTCACCGAGTCGATGCCCAGCTCGTCCTCGAGCGAGGCCTCCGCCGTGAGGATGTCGAGCGGATACCGCGTGACGGACGCCGCGCACTGACGAATCCGCTCCAGGACCTGAGCGGAAGAAGGAATGCCCTGCGGGGATGACGGAGACATGCTGAACCCTCACGATTCTGACAACGCATGGATGAATGAGACACGTGCGTTGTGCATGAGGGGTCTGACATTGCGTGTCCGGACCCACGGAGCGTGAAACAATGACAACCATGAACGGACGTTCGTGGTGTCCGTGCATGGGAATGAATTGACGCTGCCCGGGTTTCTTCCCGCAATGCGGGCCGCGCCCACGAGGGGCATGCGGGTGAACCCACGCATGCGCTCTCAAGCGAGCGTTCGCTCGTCCATGGCCATACATGGCCTCATGGACAATCCAGACACACTGAAACACAGCCATCGTCGAATGGCCGTACGGGCGACAAAAAGACTTGCACGGGCCCGCGAGGTTCCCGGGGCCCCGTGCCTTGGGGTGTGGTGGTGGGGCGAGGCGCTCAATTCTTGGCGGTCGCCTCACGCAACCGCTCTTCCTGGGCCCGCAGCTCCGGCGTCATCGCCTCGCCGAAGTCCTCCATCTCGAAGACCTGGCGGATTTCGATCTCGGACTCGCCCAGCATCGGGTTCGGGCAGCGCTTCACCCACTCGATGGCCTCCTCCTTGGACTTCACCTGGAAGAGCCAGAAGCCGGCCACCAGCTCCTTCGTCTCCGCGAAGGGCCCGTCAATCACCGTGCGCGAGGTGCCGTTGAAGCGAACGCGCACGCCCTTCGAGCTGGGGTGGAGCCCCTCGCCGGCGAGCAGCACCCCGGCCTTCACCAGCTCCTCGTTGTACTTCCCCATCTCGGTCATCAGCTTCTCGTCCGGCATCACTCCGGCTTCCGAGTTCTTGTCCGCCTTCACAATCACCATGAATCGCATTGCGTGCTCCTTGTCGTTCCGAGGTTCCGCGCCGGTTGTTCTCCGGCTTCATTGCTTCGTCGAACCGGCGCGCGGGAGATCGACACGGCCTCGATTTATTTTGAGGACCGCCGCCAACCCCCTGGAATGACTCGCCTCTTAGGACCTTCTTCCGAAAATAGGGACGGAAATGGGCGTCCGCGCGGGCGGGGCGGCGCGAGGGTCGCCGGAAGCCGGAATCGAGGTTTGACCCGAAAAATGGGAGCCGCCTCTCTCTGCCAGGGGGTGCCTCCGGGCGCCTCTTCCCCCAGCTGAAAGGCAGATGCCATGCAGCTTCCAGGTCTCCTCCACCGGGCGGGCCTCACCGCCTTCGTGGCCCTCACCACCCTGCTGTGCCTCCTGCTCCCCGCGCACGTGCTGGCGGCGGACCGGGGCGCATGGGCGCCCAACACGCCGTACACGGTGGGCGACATCGTCTCCTATTCCGGCAAGGGCTACGACTGCCGGCAGTCCCACACGTCGCTCGTCGGCTGGGAGCCGCCGAACGTTCCCGCCCTCTGGCTGGAGCGTACGGGGAATCCACCGCCGGACACCCAGGCGCCCTCGGCCCCACCTTCGCTCACGTCCACGGCGAAGACCCATGAGAGCGTGTCGCTGTCCTGGGGCGCGTCCACGGACAACGTGGGCGTCACCGGCTACGAGGTCTTCACCAACGGAGGCACGGCCGCGTCGGCCACCACGTCGGGCGCCACCAGCGTCACGGTGACGGGCCTCTCGGAGAACACCACGTACACCTTCACCGTGAAGGCCCGGGACGCCGCGGGCAACCGCTCGGCCGCGAGCAGCGCGCACAGCGTGACGACCTCTCCGCGGCCCCCGGTCGACACCGTGCCGCCGTCCACGCCCGGCAGCCTGCGCTCCACGGGCGTGAGCAACAGCAGCGTGTCGCTGAGCTGGAGCGCGTCCACGGACAACGTGGCCGTCACCGGCTACGAAGTCTTCGTCAACGGCGGCGGCAGCGCCTCGGCCACCACCACGGGCGCCACCAGCGTCACGGTGACTGGCCTCAACGCGAACACGACCTACACCTTCACCGCGAAGGCGCGCGACGCGGCGGGCAACCGCTCGGCGGCGAGCAACAGCGTGTCCGCGACGACGACGGGCACGCAGCCCACGGGCAACAAGCTCATCGTGGGCTACTGGCACAACTTCGACAACGGCTCGACGAACATCCGCCTTCGCGACATCTCCGCGAAGTTCAACGTCATCCAGGTCGCCTTCGCCGAGCCCGTGGGCGGCGCGGGCTCCGGCAACATGGCCTTCACGCCGTACAACTCGAGCGTCGCGGACTTCAAGGCGGACATCGCGCTGCTCAAGAGCCAGGGCCGCAAGGTGCTCATCTCCATCGGCGGGGCGAACGGCACGGTGCACCTGGACGACGCCACCGCGCGGCAGAACTTCGTCACCACGATGCAGAACCTCATCACCACGTACGGCTTCGACGGATTGGACCTGGACCTGGAGGGCAGCTCGCTGTCGCTCAACGGCGGGGACACCGACTTCCGCAACCCGACGACGCCGCGCATCGTCAACATCATCCAGGCCACGCGCCAGCTGCTCAACCAGAACGGCACGGGCTTCATCCTCACCATGGCGCCCGAGACGGCCTACGTGCAGGGCGGCATGTCCGCGTACGGCGGCCCCTGGGGCGCGTACCTGCCCGTCATCCACGCGCTGAGGGACAGGCTGACGTACCTGCACGTGCAGCACTACAACACCGGCACCGTCATGGCGCTCGACGGCCGGGCCTACGCGCAGAGCACGCCGGACTTCCACGTGGCCATGGCGGAGATGATGATTCAGGGCTTCCCCGTGGGCGGCAACACCAGCGCGATGTTCCCGGGGCTGCGCGCGGACCAGGTGCTCATCGGCCTGCCGTCGTCACCGCAGGCGGCGGGCGGCGGGTACACCACGCCGGCCAACGTGCACAAGGCGCTCGACTACCTGCTCAAGGGCCAGTCCTTCGGCGGCACCTACGTGCTACGAAACCCCGCGGGCTACCCCGGCTTCAAGGGCCTGATGACCTGGTCCATCAACTGGGACCAGTTCACGAACTTCGAGTTCTCCAACAGCCACCGCGCGTACCTGGACACCTACCCGTAGGCCCGTCTCCCACGGACCCGGCGCAGGCGAGGATTGCGCCGGGTCCGCCGCGGCGCTAGGGAGGCGGTCCCCGTATGTCCGCGACCGCCGACCTGCTCGAAACCATCCAGGAGGAAGCGCGCCCGGAGACCTGGTCCGCCGGCATGGGCCTGGCCCGCGCCGGCGCCGTCTCGGTGCAGTCCGTCGGCGAGGAGGAGACGGTGCTGCGCGTGCGCGCCACCGGCCGCCCCGCCCCCGTGACGACGGTCCTCTATCCCGAGGACGAAATCTGGGAGTGCGACTGCCGGGGGAAGCATGACCCGTGCGAGCACGTGGTCGCCGCCGCCCTCTTCCTCCACCACGCCGCGCAGAAGGGCGCTCCGCCCCGTCCCGCGGCTCCCGCACGTCCCGCCGCGCCCGCGCGGCCCATGGCGTCCGCGCGGCCCTCGGCGCCCGCCGCGCCCGCTCGTCCCACGACGGCCCCAGCGCCCGGTGCGCGGCCTGGAGCGACGGCCAAGCCGGAGCGGCTGGTGTACCGCTTCAAGCGCGTGGACGGGGGCCTCCAGCTGGAGCGGCTGGTGGTCCGTCCGGACAACACCGCGCGGCTGCTGGCGCGCAGCCTGTCCTCGCTGCTGACGAACCCCGTGGAGGCCGCGCGCATCCAGGTGGAGCCGTGCGACCGCGTGGTGGACGCGCTGCTCGCCAGGCCCACGCGCGGCGCGCTCCCGCCGGAGCGACTGGATGCGCTGCTGCGAGCGCTGGAGCCCGCGCGCACCATCCTCTTCGACGGGATGTTGATGTCCGTCTCCAGCGAGCTGCTCCTGCCCCGCGTCACGGTGGAGGACCGGGGCGAGCAGACCGTGATGAAGGTGGACAGGGACCCGCGCGTCACCGAGGTCATCAGCCCCGGCATCGCGGTGGGCGGCGGCGTGCTGTTCCGGCTCGGCGAGCAGTCCCTCTCCGGTTCGCGGCTGGAGAAGCTGCCGCAGGAGCGCGCCTTCTCGCCGGACCAGATGGGCGAGCTCACCGGCAAGGTGCTGCCGGAGCTGGCCAGGCGCCTGCCGGTGGACGTGAAGAGCAAGCGGCTGCCGGCCATCGACCGCACGCTCAAGCCGCGCATCTCCCTGGAGCTGGACCCGCTCGAGGGCGGGCTCTCCGTGTTGCCCACGCTCGTGTACGGCTCGCCGCCCACGGTGCGCATCGACAACGGGCGCATGGTGTACCTGAGCGGCGCGGTGCCCGTGCGCGACGAGGGCGCCGAGCAGAAGCTCATCCACGGCCTGCGCGACGAGTTGAACATGGTCCCCGGCCGGCGCGTGGCGGTGCAGGGCAAGGAGGCCGTGCAGCTCGCCGACAAGCTGCGGCGCTGGCGCGGCGGGCTCACCGGCGACGCGGCGCGCTTCGTCAGCCCGGACGTGAAGCTCAAGCCCGTGCTCGGCGTGCAGACGGGCACCACGGAGGTGGGCGCGCCGAGCGTCGGCGTCTCGTTCAACTTCGAGGTGGAGGGCGCGGGCCCGGACGCGCCGCGCATGGTGGACGCGGCCGCGGTGATGAAGGCCTACGAAGAGGGCCTGGGCCTGGTGCCGCTGGAGGGCGGAGGCTGGGCGCCCCTGCCCACCCAGTGGCTGAAGTCGCATGGGCAGCGCGTGACGGACCTGCTGGCGGCGCGCGACTCGAATGGCCGCATCGCCAACCACGCCATCCCCCAGCTCACGGACCTGTGCGAGGCGCTGGAGCACCCGCCCCCGCCCGGCCTGGAGAAGCTGGCGCCGCTGGTGAAGGGCTTCGAGAAGCTGCCCGAGCCCCACCTTCCCCAGGACCTCACCGCGAAGCTGCGCCCGTACCAATTGCACGGCGTGAGCTGGCTCACCTTCCTGCGGCAGGCGGGACTGGGCGGCGTGCTCGCGGACGACATGGGTCTGGGCAAGACGCTGCAGACCCTCTGCATGATCGGGAAGGGCACGCTCGTCGTGGCGCCCACCAGCGTGCTGCCCAACTGGCACGCGGAGGTGCGGCGCTTCCGGCCGTCGCTGAAGGTGTCCGTGTACCACGGCCCCGGCCGCTCCCTGGACGAGACGGCCGACGTGACGCTCACCACGTATGCGCTGCTGCGGCTGGACGCGGAGGTGCTGGGCGCGAAGACGTGGGACATGGTGGTGCTCGACGAGGCGCAGGCCATCAAGAACCCCGACAGCCAGGTGGCGCGCGCGGCGTACGAGCTGGAGTCGAACTTCCGGCTCGCGCTCAGCGGCACGCCCATCGAGAACCGGCTCGAGGAGCTGTGGAGCCTGATGCACTTCACCAACCGGGGCCTGCTCGGGGGGCGCAAGGACTTCGAGGAGCGCTGGGCGCGGCCCGTCTCGGACAACCTCAAGGGCGCGGCCGAGCGGCTTCGCGCGCGCATCCGGCCCTTCGTGCTGCGCAGGCTCAAGCGGGACGTGGCGCCGGAGCTGCCGCCGCGCACCGAGTCCGTCCGCCACGTCACCCTGAGCGAGCACGAGCGCGCCGTCTATGACGCGGTGTACTCGGCCACTCGGGAAGAGGTGGTGTCGCAGCTGGAGGCCGGCGGCAGCGTGCTCAAGGCGCTGGAGGCGCTGCTGCGCTTGCGGCAGGCCGCGTGCCATCCGGCGCTCGTCCCGGGTCAGCACGCGAAGTCGTCGTCGAAGGTCCAGGCGCTGGTGGAGGCGCTCGCCACGGCGGTGGAGGACGGGCACAAGGCGCTCGTCTTCTCGCAGTGGACGTCGATGCTGGACCTCATCGAGCCGGCGCTGCGGGAGGCGGACATCGGCTTCATCCGCCTGGACGGCGGCACGTCCAACCGAGGCGCGGTGGCGGAGGCCTTCCAGGACCCGAAGGGCCCGCCGGTGATGCTCATCTCCCTCAAGGCGGGCGCCACGGGCTTGAACCTCACGGCGGCGGACCACGTGTTCCTGGTGGACCCGTGGTGGAACCCCTCCGTGGAGAACCAGGCCGCGGACCGCGCGCATCGCATCGGCCAGCAGCGACCCGTCATGGTGTACCGGCTGGTGTCCCAGGGGACGGTGGAGGAGAAGATCCTCACGCTCCAGGACAAGAAGCGCGCGCTCTTCGAGTCCGCGCTGGGAGGCGCCTCCGGTGGCGGCGCCGCCATCACCCGCGCGGACCTGATGCAGCTGCTCGACTGAGGTGGTGGGCCTCGGCTCCGTTCGAGGCTCGCGACGCACTGGCGCGGAAGAATCTGCCGCGTCGCTCACGAAGGCGGTCGACCGCACCATGGGACTCGACCTGGCGGTGCGACCGGTTCTTGGGAGCGCGACCGCTACTCTCGACAGAGTCCCAGTTCGGCCCGCGCCTCGCGCGTCTCCAGGGCGTAGGCCTTGCTCCAGGCGCCCAGCTCCTCCCACGCGCGCCTCGCCTGCTCGCAGCCCTCCTCAGTCGCTCCCGTCAGCCGCAGCGCCCGCGCCAGGCGACGACGCACCCTGGGCACTCGCGCGGAGACCACCTGGCGCTGCGTGAGCGAGGCCAGCGCCGTGCGCAGCGGAGGGAGTGCCTCCGCGGGCTGGCCTCGCGCGAGCTGGACGTCTCCCAGGAGGAGCAGCGCCTCGATGCGCTCGGATGACGAAGGCCCCAGGTCCTTCTCCATGCCCACGAGTGCCTGCTCCACGTGACGCTTCGCCTCGTCCACCTGCCCCAGGAAGAGGAGCGCGTCCGCGAGGGCTCGCAGCCCCGTTGCGTCCACCTCGCCCTTCGCGACGAGCGGCTGCTGGAGCGCGACACCTCGCGCATGGACACCTCGCGCTTCCTCCTGGCGCCCCAACAGCCGCAGCAGCCGGCCCACCTCGTGGAGGTCCAGGGCCACCTCCGGATGAGCGGCACCGTAGACCCGCTCCCGGTGCGCCAGGACGCCTCGCGCGTGGGTGAGCTCCCGCGCGCGCTCGCCCTGCTCGCCCAGGACCCCGAGCCGGTTCGACGCCAGGCCCATCAACA
Source organism: Myxococcus sp. MH1 (assembly GCF_059738865.1). Classification (NCBI taxonomy): domain Bacteria; kingdom Pseudomonadati; phylum Myxococcota; class Myxococcia; order Myxococcales; family Myxococcaceae; genus Myxococcus; species Myxococcus sp. MH1. The sequence continues at coordinate 7,998,451 of NZ_AP026947.1, forward strand.
CCGGGCTGTCGGCGGCCACGCTCTTCTGCGCCACCGACCAGCTCTCCTCCGCGGCCTCGCGTGCCTGGGCGCCGTGCCCCCATTCGAAATGGACGAGCGCCAGGTTCGACCAGGCCCGGGCCACCGAGAGGTTCGCATCCCCCAACGTGTGACGGAGGATGTCGAGCGCGCGGTGGAGGACGACCTCCGCCTGGGACAGCTCCCCCAGCATCGCCAGCGTCCCGCCCAGGTTCACCAGGGCACGTCCGGTGTCCCGGTGCGTCGGTCCGAAGTACGCCTCGTGGAGCCGCACCGACTCCTGTTGCCAGTGCCTCGCCTCCATGAAGCGCCCCTGCTTCCGGGCGAGCATGCCCAGCCTTCCGCTCAGCTCCGCGTGCGCATGCGTCCGCCCCTTCGCGCTGGCGGCCTCCAGCGAGGCGCGCAGCAGCGGCTCGGCCTCCGCGAAGCGCCCCTCCTGCTCCAGCAGCTCCGCCTGCACGTGGTCCAGCAGCGCATCCAGTTCGGCGTCCCTCAGGGACTCCGCCACGGCCCTCGCGCGATGGAAGTAGGGCCAGGCCTCTTGCGTGCGCCCCAGGCTGTACCCGTGCAACCACGCCTGGGACTTGAGCACCCGCCCGAGCACGCCCAGGTGTCGCCCCGCCTCGGCCGCCAGCGAGCCCTGGGCCAGGGACTTCCGGGCCTCGTCGAACGCCCCCGCGTCCTCCTGCAGGAACGCACAGAGTTGATGTGCCTCCGCTTCGAGCGGCCGGTGACGCGTCGCGAGCGCGCGCTCCCGCGCAGGCAGTGCAATCTTGAGCGCCTCGGGCGTGTGGCCCGCGAGCAGCTCCGCGTTCGCGCGCGCCAGCTCCACACGTACCGCGTCCACCTCCGCGCGAGCCTTCGGGTCCTGCGGAAGGGAGACCGCCTCCTGCAACGTGCGCACGTCCGCGCAGTGGACCACGCCGCCAAGCGACGTCCCGAGTCCGAAGCCTCGCTCCACCGTCCGCGCGTCCGCGCCCTGGAGCGCCACCGTCAAGCGCGACAGCTCGTCCAGGCGCTGGTCCAGACACGTCATCCGCAATCCCAGCGCCGCCTCCGACTGCTCGCCGAAGACCCGCGTCGCCTCGCACGCGGATTGATGCGCGTGTGTCCAGTCGCGGGTCCACCGGTCCAGCGAAGAGGCCACGGCCTGGAACGAGGCCTCCGCCGAGACGTCCCCCGTCCGAAGGAAGGCCTGATGCACCGACTCGCGCACGGGCACGTCCCAGACGCCCACGAGGTGCCGCTCGCTGCCATGACAGACCTCGCTGGAGTCCTTCGAGGACGGCCCCAACACGAGGAACCCCAGGCCCACCACTCCACCCGCGAGCACGGCCACGGCGGCGCTGCGCTTCCAGGCGCCGACCTCGCGCGAGAGGTGTGCGCGGAGGACCTCCATGGACTCGAAGCGTCGCGCCGGGTCCACCGAGAGCCCTCGTCGGACCACGGCCACGAGCCACGAGGGCAGCCCGCGTTTCTCGGGACGCACCTCCATGCGCCGCATGGACGCCAGCAGCTCGTCGCGCGTGTTGCCCTCGAAGGGGCGCTGTCCGTTGAGCGCCTCATAGAGCGCGACGCAGAAGGAGAACTGGTCCGAGCGCGCATCCCCGCGCTCGCCGCGGAGCTGCTCCGGCGAGGCATACCCGGGGGTCCCCAGGAACACGCCCGTGAGGGTGAGCGCCTCGCCGCCGGTGACGGCGGGGCCTTCCGCCCGAGAGGACTCCTGCGCCGCCGCGTTGGACAGACCGAAGTCGGTGATGCGCACCTGCGCGTCACGCGTGAGCAGGACGTTGTCGGGCTTGAAGTCGCGGTGGGTGATGCCCAGCGCATGCGTGGCCGCGAGCCCATCGGCGGCCTGGACGAAGCGCTCGAGAATCTCCCGGCGCGTGCGCGTCTTCCCCGCGAGCCACTGGCGCAGCGTGCCGCCCTCGACCAGCTCCATCACCAGGAAGAGCTGCCCCTGGAACTCACCGACGTCGTGCAGGTGGGCCACGTGGGGGTGCGACAGCCGGGCCATCGTGCGGGCCTCGCGCTCCAGTCGCTGACGTGCCTGCCCGAGAGAGCCCTCCCCGAGCCTCGTGAGGTTCAGCAGCTTGAGCGCGACCTTGCGGTCCAGCTCCGGGTCGTAGGCCGCATGGACGCGGCCCATGCCGCCCTCCCCCAGGAGCCCCAGCACCACGTAGCGCCCCACGCGCGCGCCCGTTCCGACCCATGGGGCAGGCGTCTGCAGGCCACTCAGCGCGGCGAGCACGCTCCGACACTCCGAGCACCCCGCGACATGCTCGCGGACGCGCGTCGTGCGCTCGGGGTCCAGCTCACCCCTCGCGTAATCGGAGAGCGTGTTCTCGTCGGGACAGCTCACGGCCTCGCCTCCAGCAGGCCCGAGAGGCTCAAATCCAACCGGCCTTGGATGGCGCGCATCAGGCTGTCCACCTCCGGCCCGGGCAGCGACAGGCGCTCGGTGAGCGCGCGTCGCGTGCGCTTCTCCAACAGGGACTGCACCGCGGAGAGCCGGCGGGAGAGCGTGGACTTGTGCAGGCCGAACAACGCGCCCATTCGCTCGAGGGACAACCGCTCGACGAAGTGCAGGCGCAGCAGCTCGCGGTCCTCGTCATCCAGCGACGCCACCGCCCGGACGAAGGCCGCGCGCACGTGCCCTCGGGCCTCCTCGCGGACGAAGCCCAGCTCCAGGCCTCCAGGCGCGGGATGCGCGGCGAGCACCTCGGCATCGACCAGCGATTCGTCTCCGAGCGCCTTGCGCATCCGCAGCGCGAGGCGCACCGCGGAGATGCTCACCCAGTGCAGCAACGGTCCCGAGCCCGCGTAGCCGAGCAGCCGCGAAGGCGCATCCGGGCGAGGCATCAGGAGGTTGGCGCGCAGCACCTGAAGCACCTCATCCACGAACATGGGCGAGGGATGGATGCGCGACAAGGGGACGTGCAGCTCGCGGAAGACCTCCTGCTCCAGCAGCGCACGGGCCGCGGGCACGCCCTCCGCGCACGCGAGCGCGAGCGCGAGGTCCCGGCTGTGCAGCCGCTCCAGCGTGAGCCTCGGGTCCGAGGCGCGCGCGAGCTGCGCACCGAGATGGCTTGCGAAAGCGCGTGACTCGGGCGCGGCGTCACCGAGGGCCGCGGCCTCGGAGACAGCGCGCGCCACGGCCTCCCGGGCGCCTGGAGCTTCGCGAAGCCGTGTGGCGGACGACTCGCCCGCGGACCGCAACACCACCTCGAACGGCTCGGAGTCAGCCCCATGCATCCCAAGCACTCCTGTCATCAAAGCCGCAAGTCGACGGAGCCAGGGCCTCGCGCATTCAGACCTCGCGCACGAAGGATGAACCGGGGTCCACGCCACCGAAAAATACCACGGAGGCCCAGGGCCTTCGAACGTGGCGTCTTTCTCCGCGGGGCTGAGCCCCGCTCGCGTCCCACGGATGAAACGACCCACACTCCAGGAGAAGCGTCTCGCGACTCCGAAGACGGCAGGAAGGCGAGCCGGGCCCCAGACGTGAGTCCCCACGAGCAACACCTCAGGAGATGCTTCGCTCCGAGCCACCACTCGGGTCTTCGCCTCCGTCTGGTGCCCCCTCGGGGGCACCCGTCCAACGGGCCTCATGCACCGCCTGAGGTGTGGCCCACCTGGACCGCCCCGTCTGACAACCCGCTCGCAGGGCCGCCGTCTCCGGTGAGCCTCACGCAGCCGGGGCCATCTCACGAGGCTTCGTCGCTCCCCCGCTGTTCGTTGCTCCCTCCCGACATCAGATTCGGTAGGACCCCCGGCAGGAGCCCACTTCATGAGCCGACCCCGCCGTCCCTCCCATGCAGGCACGCCCAGCGACCGCCCGACAGGCTTCGTCCGCGTCCGTGGCGCCCGGGAGCACAACCTCAAGAACGTGGACGTGGAGATGCCACGCGACGCCCTGGTGGTCTTCACCGGCGTCTCCGGCTCGGGCAAGTCCTCGCTCGCCTTCGGCACGCTCTACGCGGAAGCCCAGCGACGCTACTTCGAGTCCGTGGCCCCGTACGCCCGCAGGCTCATCGACCAGGCGGGCATCCCGGAAGTGGACGCCATCGAGGGCCTCCCTCCCGCGGTGGCCCTCCAGCAACACCGGGGAGCGCCGACGACGCGCTCGTCCGTGGGCAGCGTGACGACCCTGTCGAACTCGCTGCGCCTCCTGTACTCGCGCGCCGGCACGTACCCGGCGGGCCAACCCCACCTGGACTCGGACGCGTTCTCGCCCAACACGCCCGCGGGCGCCTGTCCGAACTGCCATGGCCTGGGCCGCGTGTACGAAGTCACGGAGCGCTCGCTCGTCCCCGACGACTCGCTCACCATCCGCGAGCGGGCCATCGCCGGCTGGCCTCCCGCGTGGCACGGGCAGAACCTGCGCGACATCCTGGTGACGCTCGGCTACGACGTGGACCGCCCCTGGCGCGAGCTCCCCAAGAAGGACCGCGACTGGATCCTCTTCACGGACGAGCAGCCCACCGTCCCCGTCTACGCGGGCTTCACCCCAGCCGAGACACGCCAGGCCCTCAAGCGCAAGTCGCCCCCCAGCTACATGGGGACCTTCAGCAGCGCGCGGCGCTACGTGCTCCAGGCCTTCGCCACGACGCAGAGCCCGCTCATCAAGAAGCGCGTGTCCCAGTACATGGAGAGCGGCGAGTGCCGCGTCTGCCACGGCAAGCGGCTGCGTCCCGAGTCCCTGTCCGTCACCTTCGCGGGCCTGGACTACGGCGAGCTGTCCCGCCTGCCGCTCAAGCGCGTCGACGCGCTCCTGCGCCCCTTCTCCGACGGCACCGCCCAGGGCCTGAAGAAGCTCACGCGCGAGCACCCCGAGAAGGCGCTCGTCACCGAGCGCATCGCGAAGGACCTGGTGGAGCGCCTGCACGTCCTGATGGAGCTGGGGCTGGGCTACCTGTCGCTGGAGCGCGCCACCCCCACGCTCTCACCCGGTGAGCTCCAGCGGCTGCGGCTGGCCACCCAGGTGCGCTCCAACCTGTTCGGCGTGGTCTACGTGCTGGACGAGCCCTCCGCGGGCCTGCATCCGGCGGACACCCAGGCCCTGCTGCGCGCATTGGACTCGCTGAAGGGCTCGGGCAACTCGCTGTTCGTGGTGGAGCACGAGGTGGACGTCATCCGCCACGCGGACTGGGTGGTGGACGTGGGCCCCGCCGCTGGCGAGAAGGGCGGCGAAATCCTCTACAGCGGCCCGCTGGACGGGCTCCAGGAGGTGGAGTCCTCCCAGACGCGGCGCTACATCTTCGGCGAGCAGACCACGCGCACGCACGCGCCCCGCGCCCCCAAGGGCTGGCTGCGGCTGAAGGACGTGTCGCGCAACAACCTGCACGGGCTGGACGTCGACTTCCCGCTGGGTGTCTTCACCACCGTGACGGGCATCTCCGGCTCCGGCAAGTCGAGCCTGGTGAGCCAGGTGCTGGTGGAGCTGGTCGCCACGCACCTGGGCCACGCGCCGCCCGAGGAGGACGAGGAGGGCGAGCCCCTGGAGCGCTCCGAGGTGAAGACCACGGGCGGCCGCATCGTCGAGGGGATGGAGGGGCTGCACCGGATGGTGCGCGTGGACCAGAAGCCCATCGGCCGCACGCCGCGCTCCAACCTGGCCACGTACACCGGCCTGTTCGACCACGTCCGCAAGCTCTTCGCCGCCACGCCCGCCGCGCGCTCGCGCAAGTACGACGCGGGCCGCTTCTCCTTCAACGTGGCCAAGGGCCGCTGCGAGACGTGCGAGGGCGAGGGCTTCGTGAGCGTGGAGCTGTTGTTCCTGCCCAGCGTCTATGCGCCCTGCCCCACCTGCCATGGCGCCCGCTACAACGCGAAGACCTTGGAGATCCGCTACCGCGGCAAGAACATCGCCGAGGTGCTGGGCATGACGGTGGACGCGGCGCACGCCTTCTTCACCGAGGAGCCCCACGTGGCCCGCGCGCTCGGCGTGCTGCGCGAGGTGGGCCTGGGGTACCTGCGCCTGGGACAGCCAGCCACGGAGCTGTCCGGAGGAGAGGCCCAGCGCATCAAGCTGGCCACCGAGCTGCAGCGGCCGCAGCGAGGGCACACGCTCTACGTCCTGGACGAGCCCACCACGGGCCTGCACCCGGCGGACGTGGACAAGCTGATGACGCAGCTGGAGGGCCTGGTCGACGCGGGCAACACCGTCATCCTGGTGGAGCACGACATGCGCGTCGTCTCCGCCAGTGACTGGGTCATCGACATGGGGCCGGGGGCGGGAGACGAGGGTGGGAGCATCGTCGCGGCGGGCCCTCCCGCGAAGCTCGCCCGTTCATCGACGAGCCGCACGGCGCCGTTCCTCACACTAGGATGACCGTCCCCAAGCGCCCTGACGGGCGGAGGTGACGGTTCATGAGACGCTGGCTCGCGCCGTTCTGCATCGCGTTCGTCCTGCTGCTGGGCTGCGACCCGGCCGACCCCGTCAAGCCGGGCCGGCCCTCCACGGAGACGGACGCGGGCACACAGCAGCCGCCGCTCACCAAGAGCGTCAAGCGAGGCCTCGCCTTCGACCTGGCCACGCCCGAGGACCTGGCCGCGGTCTCCCCGGGCGTGAGCTGGTGGTACAACTGGAGCCCTCAGCCGCACGCCAACGTCCCCACCGACTTCCGCACCCGCTACGGGATGGACTTCATCCCCATGCTGTGGAACGGGAACTTCGACGCCGCGCGCATCGAGCAGATGCTGCGCGCCAATCCCCACATCCAGTACCTGCTCCTGCTCAACGAGCCCAACCTGACGGACCAGGCCAACATGTCGCCGCAGGCCGCGGCGCGGCTGTGGCCCCGCTACGAGAGCGTCGCCGCCAACACCGGCGTGAAGCTGGTGGGCCCGGGGATGAACTGGGGGACGCTCGCCGGCTACTCGGACCCGGTGGTGTGGCTGGATGCCTTCTACGCCGCGTATCGCGCGGAGAACGGCAACCGGGAGCCCCGCATCGATTACCTGGCGTTCCACTGGTACGACTACGGGCTCGACGGGCAGCTCAACCGGCTGACGAAGTACGGCAAGCCGTTCTGGGTCACCGAGTTCGCCAACTGCCACCAGCAGCGGGACGGCGCGCAGATCGACTCCGTGGCGAAGCAGAAGGCGCAGATGACGGAGATGGTCGCCGTGTGCGAGCGGCGCGCGGACGTGTTCCGCTACGCATGGTTCACCGGCCGCTGGACGAACGACCCCTGCTTCGCGAGCCTGCTGGGCCCCAACGGCGTGCTCAACGAGCTGGGCCAGCACTACCTCTCGCTGCCCGCGCAGTGAGCGGGTGCTGGAGGCTCAGCGCTGCGTCAGCAGCGTCATGGACTCGTACTGGCTGCCCTCGAGCTGGAACGCGCCGGGGGCCTTCGAGTCCTTCTCCAGCTGGTTCTGGATGCCCTTGGGGAGCTGGGCGTACAGGTCCTGACCGAGCAGTTGCTCGATGCGGTCCACCGGCACGCGCGCGTCCTCCAGCAGCGGGACGATGGCTTCCTTCTTCGAGGGGCCGTCCTTCAGGTTCGGCACCATGTACGCGAACATCGTCAGGTTGCCGTTGGGCAGCTCCAGCAGCACCGTCTTGAAGTTGTGCGTGGGGACGGCGATCTTCCGGTCCTTCGCGCCCATGGTCTCCACCTGGTCCTTCGGCAGGGGCTTGCCCTTGTCGTCCAGGAACAGGTTGCCCGTCACGATGTAGGCCTTGCCGCCCGTCTCTTCCACCAGGCCGTGGATGGCCTTCTCCAGCGTGCGCCACACCTGCTGGTTGTGGTTGCCGTACTGGGGCGCGATGTTGGTCATCTGGTGGCTTTCGTTCATCGCCTCCTGCGTGGGCGAATCCTCCGCGGGCTTCATGTGCCCACGGTCGAAGCCGGTGTTGTTGTAGTCGGAGTCGGTGATGCCCGTGAGCGGCAGCGACGGGTCTCTCACGAAGGTGCTCTTGTTGCGGTTCACCTCCACGGGCGTCTCGTGGATGTCCGCGGCGGAGAGCATGTGGCTGACGAAGGTGGGCAGGTTCTTGCCCTCGTCCAGCATCAGCCGCGAGTACTGCTTCACCATCTCCAGGCCCTTGCCCGCGCCTCCCTTGGGACGCAGCGGGTCCACCTCACCGGCGGCCTCCGCGACGCGGCTCTGGAAGGCGGCCATCTGCTGGTCGGGCACCCACTTCGTGCCGTCCACCTGGTTGGCCTTGGACTTCTGGATGTAGGCCGCGAGCTCTTCCTGGCTGACCTTGCCGTCGCCGTTGCCGCCCAGCAGGTCGGCGCGCTTGGCGAGCCCGTCCTGCCACTTCGCGTCGAAGGCATCCACCTTCACGGAGCCACCGGCCTCGGTGAGCTTCGCGTCGAGCGCGGCGCGGCCCTGCTGGAGCGCGGTGGAGGTGAGGTAGCGGCCGTCGGTGGGGGCGGTGAGGTAGGCCTGGATTTCAGCCGCGGAGACCTTGCCGTTGCCTCCGCGCGTCTTGGTGCCCGCCTGGTCCGCCGCCTTCAGCAGGCCCGCCTCCCAGCTCTGGTCCGTCCAGCCGAACCTGGTCTGCAGCTCGGTGATGGAGACCTCACGGGCGCTGGAGCGAGCCCAGGCGCTGGTGTCCTGGGGCTTGAGGCCATTGACGGGCGCGGACTCGGTGGACACCGAGGGCGACGGGGTGCTGGCACGAGAAGTGGGTCGCAGCGTCGTCATGGCGGTGACTTCCTTGGGCCGACCAGGGGCTGGCGCGGAGTGAGGCCCGGCCTCTCTATCGTCGGCCCGACGGGGTGCCCGGTTGCGTCATGGCCCCACATTTCTGTCACGAAGTCGTGACTACGGCTTCTTGCCCTGGGACGCCTGGACGGTCCGTGCGTCCGCCTTCGCCTGCTGGAGCGTGCCGACGATCTGCGCCTCGGCCTGGAGGCGCTCGACGTAGTCGGCGGCGAGCCCCGCGCGCTCGGCGGCCAGGGCCAGCGTGACGAGGAAGGCCTCGCTGATGGGGCCCTGGGGGGAAGGGGTGGCCCTGGGCGGGGGCGTGAAGGCGTGGGCGGAGAGCAGCGCGCCGGTGGCGGTGCGCACCTTGACGGGGCGGGAGGTGGAGGCCTCGGCGATCACCGATTCCAGCCGGCTCACCGCGTCCCACGCCTCCGGGGAGAGCCGGCGCAGCACGCCGGGGAGCTTCTTGCCCGGGGCATCCACCAGCCGGGCCACCTTGCCGCCCCAGGCCAGCGAGGGCACGTCGTAGACGACGTCCACGTCCAGGGCCTCGGCCAGCTCTCCGTCCGGCAGCGCGGGCAGGACCGGCAACCCCGGCAGGCGCTCACGCGCCGTCACCGGGGACAGGTCGACGGAGTAGGCGAACCAGGAGCGCGGCGAGGGCGTGGCGGCGGGCATGGTGTCGAGTCTCGACGGGGCGAGGCCCCGGGACAAGCCCCCGTGGGTGTGGGCCGGGGCGTCGGGCGCGAAGCCTGGTGGGGTGAGCGCCAGGGTCGTGGGCCCGCAGCGACGACGCATTCCGGCGCAACACCGGGCGAGCGCACGACCGGGCGGAGGGCCTCAGCGACGACGCCTTCCGGGGCTACACCTGGCGAGCGCGCCACCGGGCGAGGGCGTCAGCGACGACGCCTTCCGGAGCACCACTGGCGAGCGCGCGACCGGGCGAGGGCGTCAGCGACGACGCCTTCCGGAGCACCACTGGCGAGCGCACTACCGGGCGGAGGGCGTCAGCGACGACGCCTTCCGGAGCACCACTGGGCGAGTGCGCCACCGTGCGGAGGGCGTCAGCGACGACGCATTCCGGAGCACCACTGGGCGAGCGCACTACCGGGCGGAGGGCGTCAGCGACGACGCCCTCCGGGACGAGGCAAGGAGGGCTACTCCTCGGTCGTGCGGTTCGCGGCGAGCTCGATGACGTTGACCATCAGGTCCTTCACGCGACGGGGCTTCTCGCCACCGTTGTCGCGGAGGATGAGGTCGATGTCGTCCTCGGGCTCGTGGTACTCGGGGATGAGGTCGCCGCCGCCCTTCGGATTGGACAGGCCCTCGAAGAGGAAGAGCACGTCCTCGCCCTTGCGGCCGAAGACGGCGCCGTCCTGACGGTCCCGGTACATGTTGATGTCGCGGTTGATGCGGTCGAACGGGTCCGGCAGCTGCGCGTTGGCCTGCTCCACCACGTCACGGAAGTAGTTCGCCTGCCCGCGACGGTCCGTGTCGACGACGGACAGGCGCTGGTCATCCCAGCGGCCCACCATGTCCACGTTGATGACGCCGGTGATCTGCTCGGTGCCCAGGCCCGGAATCGGGTGGTCCACGAAGTACTGCGAGCCGACCAGGCCCTTCTCCTCCGCGCCCGTCCAGATGAAGAGCACGGAGCGGTCCAGCTCGCCGCGCTTGGCGGCCTCGGCCAGCTCCGGCACCGCCGCCATCAACACCGCGCTGCCGGACGCGTTGTCGTCCGCGCCGTTGTGGACGTTGCCCCGACGATCCGTACCCACGTGGTCCAGGTGGGCCATCACCACGATGACCTCGTCCTTGTGGGGCCCCGAGCCCGGCAGGAGCGCCATGGTGTTGACCGCCTGCCCGGACTCCGTCGCCAGCGAGCGCAGCTCCTCGACACTGCGCAGGCCGCCGTCGCGCGCCGGCGCGAGCGGCTGGCCCTCGGCCTTCATCGCGCTCTCGTACTTCTTGTTGAGCATGGCCAGCGTCTCCTGGGGCATGCCCTCCTCCAGGTAGAAGCCCTCCTCGAAGAGCTTGTGGCCGAACTCCTTGTGCGCCTTGTGCCCCTCGCCGCCGTGCACGTGGTTCTCGCCCGGGTTGCCCAGGAACGAGTACACGTCGAAGCGCTGCTGGTACGGGTTCTCGGGGCTGTTCACGTTGGGGCCGACGAGGCCGTACTTCTCGACGTGGGCCTGCACGTAGGCCGACGCCGCGTCGAGCCCGGGCGACGGGCTGTCACGCCCCTGCAGCTCGTCCGAGGCCAGGTACGCGATGTGCGTCATCGGGTCCGAGTCCGCGACATTCGGCGCGGGCTCGGTGGGCGTCTCCGGCGTGGGCTCCACCGGGCCCTGGCACGGAGGCGGGGGCACGGGAGCGGGCAGCTGCGGGAGCGGCTGGGGCACCGGCGCGGGAAGCTGCGGTAGTTGCGGCGCGGGGAGGCGGGGCAGCGGCTGGGTGGAGCCGGTCTCGAAGCGGTCCTTGTTCCAGCTCAAGTCGGGCGCCTTCGCCTTGTTCTCGGGCGGCGGAGGGGCCTTCGCGGCCGGGGCTCGCGACGACGCGGTGGGCAGGGGACGAGGCGTGTCGCTGATCTTCGAGGCCATGGTTTGGGGGATCCCGATGGAGAGCGTGAATGGCGCGCTTCGGGATTATCGCCACAGTGTGCCTCCAGGTTGCGAGGAGACCTCACTTCACCGTGATTTCAGTGGGTTGTATCAACACATGTTTCAGCGGCGGCGGATCACCGGGCCCCGAGGGCCAGGGTGGTGGGCGCGCAGGGCGTCCACGAAGGCGCTCAGCGCCGGCTCCCGCTCCCCTGCCCGGGTCGCCACCGCCCAGTCCAGCCAGAGGCCCCGAGGGCCGACGCGCACGGCGTGCAGCCCGCCCTCGGCGAGCCACGGCGTCACGGCCCACCGGGGCAGCACGGTGACGCCCAGGTTGGCGCGGACCATCTCCAGTGCCACGCCCCCCGTCATGGGGATGAGCGTCGCCTTGCGTGGCGAGAGGTTGCCCGCCTTCGCGAGCGCCCGGCCCAGCGGCGTGTGCGCCGCGAGCGCGCCCGCGTCGACCCAGACGTGCTCCTCCGCGAGGGCCCGGACCTCCACCTCCTTGCGACGCGAGGTGGCCCACGCATGCTCCCGGCCCACCACGGCGACCAGCTCGTCCCGGAAGAGCGGCTCCACCTGGATGCGGGGACCGGGCCGGGCCTCACCGGCCACGAGCGCGACGTCGAGCCTGCGCGACAGCAACCACTCGGTGGGCGCCTCCCCCGCCTCGGCGACGATGGTGACCTCCAGCCCGGGCCAGTCCCGGGAGAAGCCGCGCAGGAGCTCCGGCAGCCAACGGTAGGACTGCAGACACGCGGTCGCCACCCGGAGCGTGCCGCTGGCGCCGCTCAACAGCTCCCGCGTCTCCGCCTCGGCCCGGACGAGCTCGCTCAGCACCGAGCGCGCGGCCTCGGTGAGACGCCTGCCCGCGGAGGTCGGCTCCAGCCGTCGCCACTGACGATGGAACAGCGGCCCCCCGAGCCGGTCCTCCAGCTCCCGCAGTTGCTGGCTCAACGCGGAGGCAGACAGGTGGAGCTTGCGTGCGGCGGCGTTGAGGCTGCCCAGCTCCTCGATCGCGGCGAGCAACAAGAGGTGACGTGTCTCCACGAGCGGGCTCGGCATCGATTCAGCCTGCCTTAACACTGCCTCCGGAACAACGCGTTCGACTGAATCGAAGCCAGCTCGCATCTTCGCGTGACGGAACACCCCGCCGCGAGGTCCGGGTCTGGCTCGCGCGCCGGGAGGAACACCGACCCGAAGGATGGATGGACACCATGAATCGTCACCTGCGCACGTCACTCGCGGCGCTCCTCGTCACCCTGCTCGGCTGCGCGGGCTCGACGACGGGCGGCCCCTTGGCTTCCCGGTCCACGTCTCCGAGCACATCGAACGTCGAGGCGTATCCCGTCGAGCACCTCGCGGTGCGCTCGCTCATCGAGCGCTTCGCGGACGCGGCCAACCATCAGGACTGGCAGACCATGGAGTCGCTCTTCACCGAGGACGCGGTCTGGGAGGTGAAGGCCGCGCCGCCCATGGGCTGGACGTTCGAGGGACGCAACGCCATCCGAGAGGGCATGACGGGCAATACCGCGCGCGTCGAGCTGCGCGTCATGAGCGTCACGCCCATCGTCGTCCACGTGCAGGGCCCCGAGCGGGCCACCGCGCGCTCCACCCTGGACGAGGTCCTCCGCGTCAGGCAGACGGGCAAGGACCTGCGGGTGGTGGGCACCTACTCCGACCAGCTCGTGAAGCAGGACGGCCAGTGGCGCTTCGCCCGGAGGACCTTCGAGTTCCGCTACGAAGAGGAGCTCGGCACCCCCACGGGAGATGCGCGATGAGCGCCGCGGCGACACCGCGCGTGGCGCTCTGAGGCTGGGCGACGGGCTCGGCTCAGAGGTGACGGACCTCGGCCGGGGGCTTCGTGAAGTCGTCGTCGCGTCCGTTGACGTAGGTGATGGGCGAGCGCATCAGCTCGTCCACGTCCACGTCGTCCAGGCAGTTGACCTTGATGGTGTAGTACTTGCCCAGCTCCGTGTCGTCGCCCCAGCCGAACGCGTGCACGCCGCAGTGCTTGCAGAACAGGTGATGGAGCTGCCTGGTGCGGGACTGGTACTCGGTGAGCGCGGACTCACCGGCCAGGAGCCGGAAGTCCTCGGGGCCGATGACGGATTGCCACAGCCGCGCCTTGGTGCAGATGGAGCAGTTGCACTTGTAGGTGCCCTGGCTCAGGTCGACATCCGCTTCGTACCGGACCGCTCCACAGTGACAGCCGCCGACGTACGTCTTCTTCACGAGTGACGCTCCTCATGGCCCCAGCCACGAGCCCCTCCCTCCCGAGAGCCCCGCCGCCAGCCCCCTCTCGTGGGGGCTTTTCCGTTCCGGAGAAGCAGAGCACGAGACGGCGCCCGGGCCACGGCCGGATTTCGCCCGACCGCGCCCTCCTCCACGAGGGCGACATCCGGGACGTCGTCACGCCAACGACCCGCCGCGCGAGCGTCGCATACCGTCGACGAGGCCCGGGGCGGCACGTCCGACATCCGACGGAGGACCGGGCGCCCGAGCGCTCGTCATGCGCGCCCACCCCACCGCGTCCGTGCCCCGGCACGGACAGTCCGGAGCTACTCTCCGGCCGCGCGCACCCGACCTCATGGACCTCACGCTCTGGGCCACCTTCACGCTGACGATGGCGCTCTTCGCCATCACTCCGGGACCCGCCGTCTTGCTGGTGGTCTCGCAAGCGATGTCGCGGGGCTTCCGGGCGGGGATGAGCGCGACGCTGGGCATCCAGGCCGGCAACGCCGTGTACTTCCTCGTCTCCGTGGCGGGCCTGGGCGCCGCGCTGGCCACCTCGCGAATCGCCTTCAACGCCATCCGCTACGCGGGCGCCGCCTACCTCGTCTATCTGGGCGTGAGCACGTTGTGGGCCGCGAAGCAGAGCCTCACGCTGGCCGAGCGCCCCAAGCCGCCCCTGTGGCAGGGCGCCTTCGTGCAGGGCTTCGCCAAGCAGCTCGCCAACCCCAAGTCCATCCTGTTCTTCGGCTCGCTGCTGCCGCAGTTCGTCCAGCCGGGCCCTCACGCGGGGCTGCAGTTCACCGTGTACGGCGTCTCCTGCATCGTGGTGGAGGTGCCGGTGCTGGCCGGGTACGCCTGGCTGGGCGTCGCCGGAGGCCGCGTCTCCAGCTCACCGCGCGCCCAGGTCTGGCGGGAGCGGCTGTCGGGCCTGGCGCTCATCGGCATCGGCGTGGTGCTCATCACGATGCGTCCGCCGGCCTGAGGCCCACGCACGGCGCCCTCGGACCCGGGGCGCCGTGCCGGACGTCCTCTCAGGGCGACGGCGTCGACTCGGCGGGCGCGTCCGCGGGCGGCTCCTTCAGCGCCTCCAGCTCCCGCGCGTTGGCCGCGCGCGTCTTGGGCTTGCCCTTCTCGATGCTGATGAGCGTGGCCTTGTTGCCCAGGACGCACGCCAGGGTCTCCCCCAGCGCGGGGGCCTTCTTCACCGCGTCGCAGCGGCCCACGTAGGCCACTTGACGGCGCGCGGGCTCGATGCCGAACGCCATCGCGAAGAACTTCCCCGGGGTACCAGCGAAGGGGCCTCCGGACACGAGCGTCACCCAGGTGTCCTTCAGGAGCTCCGGCGTGTAGAGCACGTCGTAGCTCTCCGGCTTGCACTCGCGCTGGGTGCTCCCGGCCTTGCAGCGCTGCGCGCCCCGAATCTTCTCGAAGAGGCCGTTGTCCACCCGCGCGGTGAACATGGGCGCGGGCAGCTCGTAGCGCACGGGCCCGGCCTTCTCCAGGCCCGCGCAGGTGCGCTTGCCATCCGTCGCGGAGACTCGCAGCGTCAGCGGCATCTGCTGCGTGCCCGTGGACGAGGTGAGGATGAACGCGGTGCCCGTCTGCGCCAGGGACTCGGGGACGGTGACGGAGAAGGCCCCGATGAAGTCCGAGGGCCCCTCGTCCGAGTCGGTGAGCAGCAGGTGCAGTGAGCCGCCCACGCCCACCGGGAGCCAGGCCCCCGAGCGCGTCTCCTCCAGGAAGAGGCTGTTCCACAGGAGGACGCTGGCGTCCTCCTGCTTCGGGCCGATGACGACGGGCGAGGCGCCCTCCACGTCGACCGCCATCGCGGTCAGCTCCGGGTCCGCCGAGGAGCCTTCGTCCCACGCGGAGCCGCTGGCGTTGGTCGACTCGACCTTCGCCGCCAGCGGGGACACGAACAGCTCCTTGCACGCCCGATAGTCCTGCGCCCACGCCTGCGTGGAGACACAGAGCCCCAGCAACAGCCACCCTCGCATCATGCTTCCTCTCACTCCAGCCTGGGCGTCAGCGCCTCGGCTATAGCCCCAACGCGTATACCTTGTTCCGGTCCACCACGTAGACACGGTCCTTCACGATGACCGGGTCCCGCAGCGCGCCGCCGTCCGACGTGCCCACCAGCGACAGCTTGGTGGCGCTCCACAACGTCGACAACGTGGAGACGGCGACGACATGCAGCCCGGTGCGCGAGGTGATGACCAGCGTGGGGATGCTCACGCCCGAGTCGTCCTTCGTCCCCGACGCCGCCGCGATGCTCGTACTGCGCCTGCCCGCGAAGGGCGTGGTGGAAAAATCCAGCAGGTCTCGCCCGTAGAACGGGACGACGACGTCATACACCCCCGTCAGCGTGGTCGTCAGGGGCGCGCCGCCGGAGAGCGCGTCGAAGGAGTACAGGACGGTGCCCAGGTTGGAGCCGGAGGTCTCCTGCGCCGCGAAGATGGCCCGTCCGGCCACGAGCACCGGCGCCTGGAAGCCGGTGAGGTGCGAGGCGGGGAGCGGCGCGGAGCGGAAGAGGCTGGCGCCGTTGTAGCCCGCGTTGCGGATGTTGAACGTCACGGTGCCGGTGGCCGGGTCCCGCTCCAGCAGATAGATGCGATTGCCCGACACGCTGATGTGGCTTGCGGGCTCCAGCGCCACGCGGGGCCAGCGCGCCGTGCCCGTGGCGACATCCCAGCCATACAGGCCCGTGGCGAAGGGACGGGGCTCGGTGGCGGAGCAGTTGGTGGAGCACTGGAAGTTGTAGAGGGCGGCCAGGTAGATGAAGCCGCCGTCCGCGGCGATGGAGCCCAGCCGGTCCTCGGCCGTGTCCCACTGGTGCTGCGGGAAGACGCGCGTGCCGCCGTAGTAGCCGTAGGTGTTCAGCTCCAGGAGCAGGTTGCCGCGCTTGTCGAAGGAGCGCAGGCCCAGCTTGGGGCCGTGGTAGTGGAGCTGGTTGTAGACCCACAGGCGCGTGCCGTCCGACAGCGACTGGCCCCAGCTGTCGTTGGGTGCCTGCTCGTACTCGGCATAGGGGATGGTGCCTCCGGAGTAGTAGTTGGCGCCGAACTGCTGGCTCCAGGTCCGGATGCCGTCGTCGTTGCGGACGATGCCCTCCTTCGCCTCGAAGACACCGCCGCCCACGTTCTTCTCGTAGGTGAACATCGTCGGCCAGTGGCCCCGGTTGTCATTGAGCTGGCGGTCCACGCTCCACACGTTGGCGCCGGTGTCCACGGCGAGCTTGTCCAGCGCGGGGCTGCCGCCGGAGCCGACGTAGTTGGGATTGGAGTTCCACGTCAGGTAGACGCCGCCGGTGTTCGCCACCACGCGCTCGACGCCCTGCACCGTGCGCCCCACGCCGGCGGTCGGTGCGTACTCCCAGAGCTTGCGCAAGGGATGCCACGCACAGCCGTCGGAGGTGGAGGAGCGGCGGGCATCATGCCCCAGCGTCGTCCAGGCGTTGGTTCCCGTGCACGGTGGCACCACGGCGGAGGTGACGACTCCCGCTGTCTCGGCTGGCGGGGGCGGGGCCTCCGTCCCCGGGCCTCCACAAGCGACGAGCCCCACGGCGGACCCCATCAGCACCACGCTTCGTGTCTTCAGCGTCATGGCACGACCTCCCCGTTTGTGGGCCCACGCTAGCGGTTCACGACACCGCTGTCCCCACCTCCCCCTTGCCCGCTTGCAGCCGGAGGGGCTGGGCACGGCCATACGTGAGCGAGCGCCACAGCCACTCCACCGGTCCGAAGCGGAAGCGCGAGAGCCACAGGTGGCTGAGGACAATCTGGAGCGCGAAGATGCCGAGCGACAGGAAGATGACGCGTGACGGCGGCAGCTTCGTGATGAGCCCCAATCCCCAGCCGTTGTAGATGAAGACACTGACGACCGACTGCATCAGGTAGTTCGTGAGCGCCATGCGGCCCACGGGCATCAGCACGGCGAAGACGCGCTGGACCCAGCCACGCCGGGACAGGAGCGCGAAGATGGCGACGTAGGCCGCGCCCAGGAAGAGGCAGCCGAGATCCTGCACCTGGTTGAGCAGGATCGACGTGTCACGGCTCATCTGGTCCATCAACCCCAGCGAGCGCAGCCGCCAGAGCACCAGCCCCAGGCCATTGCCGATGACGCCGAGGAAGAGCCCCCAGAACAACAGGCGGTGGTGCACGGGCCGGTTGCCCTCGATGTCCTGGAGCAGCAAGAGCCGCCCCGCCAGCAGCCCGAAGAGGAAGCGGCCCAGCGCGAAGCTCATCCAGACGAGGCGGTTGGGTTGAAGGAAGGTCTCCACGTTGAAGCGCATGCCGCCGAGCATCGCCGTCCAGAGCGAGTCACTCGAGTACGCCTCCAGCAGGCGCGTGCGCGCCGCCAGCTCCGCCGCGCGCGTGGCCGTCGCCGCGGCCTTCGCGGCCTCCGCGCCGTGGAGCCATATCGGGATGTGGTGTGAGAGCAGCTGGACGGTGCTGGGTATCACCGCCATGCACAGCACGGCCCAGATGAGCACCGTCCTGTTGGAGGCGTTGCGGAACAACAGGAGCAGGAAGCCCACCAGCGCGTAGGTGTGCAGGATGTCGCCCACCCAGATGACGTACTGATGGAACAGCCCCAGGCCCAGGAGCACCAGCAGGCGCCGGGCATAGAGCCGGGTGATGGAGTCGCCCCGCTTCTCCGCGCGGGACATCTGGATGCTGAAGCCCAGGCCGAAGAGGAACGAGAACAGCGTCACGAACTTCTGGTTCACGAAGAACAGGTAGAGGTTGTTGATGACGGTCTCGAAGAGCGGCGCCGTCAGCGCTCGCGCCTCCTGGGGCGGCATCAACACCCGACCACTGAACCAGGCCGCGCTGTTGGAGACGAACACACCGCAGAGGGCAAAGCCTCGCAGGGCATCCAACAGCGTGACGCGCTCACCGACGTCCACCGGGCGAGCCTCGGCGGAGGGCGGCGAGGAAACGACAACGGGCTCGGACATCGCTCAAGCAGATGTCCGAGCCCGTTCGTCGTCAACCGGGACTTGCTACGTGAGCACCATCCAGCTCGACCCGAGGTCGACTACCCCCGGCGCGGCGAGTTCGACGCGCACCAGCCATACCCGCGGCGCTCGCACTCGACGCGCTCCCGACGCTCACGCTCCAGCCGGGCCAGACGCTCACGCTCCTGACGCTCGCGCTCCAGTCGGGCCTGGCGCTCACGCTCCAACCGCGCCTGCCGTTCGCGCTCGACGCGGGCCTGACGCTCACGCTCCAACCGCGCCTGCCGCTCACGCTCCAACCGCGCCTGACGCTCACGCTCCTCACGCTCACGCTCCAGTCGGGCCTGACGCTCACGGTCCGCGCGCGAGACGTTGCGCTGCCCCTCCGCCCACTCCGTCACCTTCTGCGTCGCGACGGGGGAGGCACCATGAACCGACTGCGCGAGGACGGGAGAACCCATCGTGAGGGAGCACACCACCAGGACTCGCATCAGCTTGCTGTTCATGACGACCTCCTTCGCAGCGGGTTGCGCCGCGCTCTGTACCTTCTGACGCGCCTCCCTCGGGTCTATTCAGGATCCGTCCCCCGCACCGGGCAGGGCACACACGGAGTCCAGGCGCCACTCGGGACGGCATGGGAAACAACGCCACGCTGCGTCCTGGCGGCGGCCTCGCATACATCCACCTCCTCACGGTGAGGGACGACGCGAGAGGCATCGCCCTCATCGCCGCACATCTCGCACGGAGGCGTCGGAGGACCACCGGGTCGCCAGCCGTCTGTCCTCCTCGTGCGAGGAGCCCGCCGAGGTGCTTCGGTGCACCTTCGCGCCCGGCGCGCGCAGGAGCCTGAGCACCTCCGCAACCTCGCGTGGCTGGCAGTCGGCCCTCGTTGCGCGATGACCGCGCCGAGGTGCTTCAGCCTCAACTCCTCATGCCCCCCGCACGAAAACGCCGGAGTCTCGGCGACCTCGTGCCGCGAAGACACAGGACAGACGCCTGACGTGATGCCGTACCGGGCCTATCGTGCAGGCAATGGCTGCTCAGCCCTCCGCGCAGCCGGGCGTCTTGTCCGGGTCCGGGAAGGGATGCTCCCGGTGGGGTGCCTCGTCATCGTCACCTTCCGCCACCCCGGGCGTGTGCCCGGGCACCTCCTCCTCGTAGCCCGTCTCCCGCGCCGTCCTGCCCTCCGAGGGGTCGCCCGCGCGTTGGCGCTCATCGATGTCCGGCATCACGTCCTCCTGGGTCGTCCTCGCGAAAAAGATAGGCAGTGCCGCGCACGAAGACGGCGCGCCGGGCGATGATGCGCGGCACAGCGGAGGCGGCGGCATGGGCACACACCTGGGAAGCACCTTGCGACAGTGGAAGGACCACGCCTCGCGGCTCGTCCAGAACACCGTCTCCCTGGCGGCGACGGTGTACGTCACCCTCCGGCCCGACCGCGCGGGGAGCGAGCGGGCCCAGCAGAACGCCGAGCGGCTCATCGCCGCGTGTCGCGAGTTCGAGGCGCGACGTGGCCGGCTCCCCGAGGCGCTGTCCGAGCTCGTCCCCGACCTGCTGCCCGAGCTGCCCCGGGCGAAGTTCGACGGCCCGCACTTCGGCTTCACCTATGACGTGACGCAGCAGCGCCACGTGCTCGGCTGGACGGACCGGCTTCCCTTCGGCCGCCCCTACTACGTCTTCGAGGAGGACCGCTGGGGGTATCTCGACTGACACCCGTCCGGAGGGCGTCCTCCACGCGTGACACGGTGTTGGGCTAACGTCCCCCGACATGCGCGTCTCGCGACTGTCGGCCGCCGCCCTGTTGCTGTGCCTCGCCATGGTGGGTTGTGAGCGCAAGGCCTCCACGGCCCCGCCCTCGGCCCCCCAGCCCGCGACGACTCCCGACAGCTTCGCCAAGGCGGGCCTCACCGCGCCCGCGACGGTGCCCGGTGTCATCGAGCCGGGTGAGGTGGACGTCGCGGAGCTTCGCGACGCCCTGGCCAACCCCACGCTCCTCGACGACGAGGCGATGGAGCGCCTGCTGAACCACCTGCGGGCCGAGAGTGGCTTGCCTCCAGACACCACCGGAGAGCTGCTCGAAGGAGCGCCCGGAGGCGCGCCGCCCAGGCCACAGGCGCTCCGAGCGGCCATCCCGCCTCCCGCCGCCGCACCCGCGCCCCGAGAGGCCCAGGAAGCTCTCTCCCTCGAGAGGCGAACAGCGGACGCCGTGGCCCGTCAGGCCGTCATCCGGTCGCGTGAAGCCATGCAGGTCATCCGCGGGAGCAGCGGTGGCGGTGGCGAGCTCACGCAGGAGCCTTCCAAGAAGGAGCGGGCCGACGGCGCTCCACCGCCCACGAACCTGCCCACGCCCGTGTTGCCCAAGGTGGACGCGGCGCCTCGCGCGGCCAAGGTCCTGGTGCGTGACGAGTCCGGCCGCTACCAGCCGCTGAAGACCCGCGCGATTCGCGTCGTCACGTACATCCAGGGCGCCCGCGCGCGCACGGTGGTGGACCACCTCTTCGAGAACGACACGCCCCACGCGCTCGAAGGCACCTTCTACTATCCGCTGCCCGGAGGCGCGTCCGTCGCGGGCTTCGCGCTCTACTCGGGCGCCGTCGCGGTGAACGCCCCTTCCCTCTTCCAGTCCTCGGACCTGCTGCCCGCGCTGGGCGACGGCACCGCCGACCTGGAGCGCCTCACCGCCGCCGCGCCTCCCAGTCCGAAGGGCGCGAAGCGCTCATGGGGCGAGGTGCAGGAGGCCCGCGTCGTCGAGCAGAAGCGCGCCCGCGAGGTCTACGAGGACATCGTCCGCGACAACGTCGACCCCGCGCTGCTCGAGTGGGCGGGCGCCTCCACGTTCAGCGCGCGCGTCTTCCCGCTGCCGCCCCGCTCGCTCAAGCGCGTGGTCATCGCCTACGAGCAGACGCTCATCCACGACGGCCAGCACCTGCGCTACACGTGGCCCCTCCCCGTCGGCGCGGGCAAGGACGTGCAGGTGTCCGCGCGCGTCCACGTGGACCCGACGCAGGTGCGGCAGGAGCTCGTTGCTCCCGACGCCAAGGGCAGCGCTCGAATGCTCGGCGCGTGGCGGGTGCATGACTGGCCCCAGCTGAAGGGTGACGGAGCGCTGTCCGTCGCGCTCGCGCCGAAGGACGCCGACGCGGACGTGCTCGTGGGCAAGGACGACGCGGGCCTTCCCGGCCAGGCCTTCCATGCCCGCGTCCGTCTGCCCGCGAAGCTGACGTCGACGGCCGAGGGCCCGCCCACCGGGCGCGCCGTCCTGGTGGTGGACACCTCCCTCTCCACCGAGGACGGGAACGCCTGGGCGCTCCAGGCCGCCACCCTGCGCGCGCTCCTGGAGAAGGACACCACGCTGAAGGAGTACGCGGTGCTCCTCTTCGACGTGCGCCCCCGCTGGCTGCACGGCACGGGCTGGAGGACGAACGACGCCGCCCGCCGTCGGGAGACGTTCTCCGAGCTGGAGCGCGTGTACCTGGAGGGTGCGTCGCACGTGGACGGGATGCTGGCGGAGCTGGACCGTGCCGGCGCTGACTGGCTCAAGCCCGCCCAGCCCGGCACGCGCGTGACGGCCCTCCTGCTGTCGGACGGCAACGTCACGTGGGGCCCGAGCACCGTCGAGTCGCTCATCTCCCGGCACACCAGCGCCGAGTCGCTGCGGTGGGTGACGTACCGCTTCGGTGAGGCCGCGGTGAACACGGAGCTGTTCGACGCGCTCGCCCGGGCCAGCGGAGGCCGGGGCGTGTCGGTGCTCTCCGGAGCCCAGGTGGATGCCGCGGCGACGGCGCACCGGGCCAGTCCCGTCGTGCTCTCCCGCGTGGAGGTGAAGGGCGCGCCGGTGAAGGACCTGGTCATCGCGGGCCGCCCGCACCTGGTGTTCCCGGGCCAGGAGCTGCTCGTGGCCGGGCGGCTGACGGAGCCCGGGGCCGCGGCGCTCGTGGTGTCCACCCGCGCGGGCGAGGAGGAGAAGACGCTCGAGGTGCCCCTGCCTCGCGACACGAACAGCGCGTTCGCGCCTCGCGCCTGGGCGGACCTCTTCGTCGCCCGACTCGTCGCGCTGGACGACGTGCGGCTGGACCGGATGGTGGTGGCGCTCAGCCAGCACTACCACCTGGCCAACGCGCGCGCGTCCATGCTCGTGCTCGAGACGGCGGCCGACTACACGCGCTTCGCCCTGAGCGACGAGCGCGTGGAGCTGACCGACCTGGAGCTCCTGCGCAAGCGCGAGCAGGACCAGCGCCGGGATGCGCTCGTGGGGCTGGACCTGGACGCCGTCCCCAAGTCGGGGCGCGCCGTGGTGGACGCCCTGACGCGGCAGCGCGCGGCCCTCGCGCCCACCCATCCGCGCCAGCCCTTGCGCGACGAGCCCTACGCGGGCGGCGAGGCCCGCCTCACCGCGGAGCTCACGTACCGCAAGGCGCGTCGGGAGAACCGGGACGATGTGACGCTGTACGAAGGCATCGCCCGGGAGCGCGCCTTCGCGGGTGA
This sequence comes from Myxococcus sp. MH1, assembly GCF_059738865.1. NCBI lineage: Bacteria > Pseudomonadati > Myxococcota > Myxococcia > Myxococcales > Myxococcaceae > Myxococcus > Myxococcus sp. MH1. The sequence continues at coordinate 8,021,413 of NZ_AP026947.1, forward strand.
CACCGGAGGCGCCGTGCGGGCCCTCTCGTCCCCCGTGGAGCTGCGCCCCAAGGACCCGGAGGCGCTGCGACTGGTGGGCTACGGCCTGCTCGCCCTGGGCCAGTACGCCGCGGCGACGGAGCTGTTCGAGCACCTGCGGCTCAGCCGCACCTTCGAGGGACAGGCCTACCTGGAAGAGGCGCTCGCGCTGGACGCCGCCGGCCGCTACGCCGAGGCCGCGCGCAACTACGAAATCCTGCTCGCCCGCCCCTTCCCGCGGCACCCCGGTGAGCTGAGCCTGGTCGCGACGTACCACTACGGCCGGATGCTCTCCGCGCTGGCGCGACACCCGCGCGCGGAGCCCATCGTCCAGGAGCTGCGCGCGCGCCTCGCCGAGCTTGGGAGCCCCGGGACGTCGGGCATGTACGGCGACGCCTTCTCCCGCGCGCCCATCGGCTATCAGCTCACCACCCACTGGAACTCGGACCAGACGGACATCGACCTGTGGGTCATCGAGCCCGACGGCGAGCGCTGCTACTACCAGCACAAGCAGACGCGGCTCGGAGGCCAGCTCTACTGGGACATCACCGATGGACTGGGGCCGGAGCTGTACCACGCGCGCAAGCTGGTGCCGGGGCCCTATCATGTCGTGGTGCACTTCTACGGACACCGCGCGCCCAAGCTCGCCGTGCCCACGGCCGTGCTGCTGGTGAGCGACAGGAACGTGTTCTCCGTCGACGAGCCGACGCAGCGCCGCTTCCAGCTGCGCATCCTCCCGAAGAAGGATGCGAAGCTGCTGCTGCGCCGCGAGGAGTTCATCTCCCGGAAGACGGCGACCATCGCCACCCAGCCCCCACCCTGACGTCTCCCCCCGCGAGGTCCGGCATGAGTCACCATCGCAAACCCCGAGGCCCCATCGGTCGCGTCGGAGGCCTGCGCCGCGTCGAGGGCGCCGACGCCATCCTCCGCGTCCGCGCCCTCGAGCGCGTCTCGGGGCCCCAGCGCGTCGAATCCAACGACGTGGCCCGACGCTCCTTCGCCGAGGCGCTGGATCGCGCCTCGCGCGGGCTGCACAGCCCGGAGCCCCTGCCCACCGTGCACCGCCCTCCGCCTCCCCCCGCGCGACGCACGCGCGAGGAGGACGAGCCGATGACACCTCCGGAGCCTCCTCCGGAGAGCTTCATGGGAATCCTGTGGTGGAAGATGCGGGGCCACCGCTAGCGACCCGCCGTCCCCGTCAGAAGGTGAAGCCGCCGCCGAAGTAGGGGCCGTGCATCCTGTCCACGTGGGCCACGCCGTCCACAGTCCCCAGGTCATCCAGGTACAGGCCGCGCCAGCCGCCGCGCAGCATCAGGCTGCCCAGGTGCAGGGCCAGGCCCACCGTGGCGTCGACCTGGAGGAACGGCAGCGGCGTCAGCTGCGCGCGCGCCTCGAAGTCCAGCGGGGAGAACAGACATGCCTCGAAGGACAGCGCCACGCTCGGGCCCGCCAGGGTGATGTCCGGGGCGTGGGCCGTGCTCAGGCCGCCCTCCGCGCGCAAGCGGAGCGCGTCGTGCACCACGAAGGCATACGTCAGGTGCGCCGACACGAGCATGAGGTCGTCCTCGCCCGGCGTGCCGTCATCCGTGGGCTGCTTCAGCCACATCATGCGGGTCTCCACCCCGAAGCGCTGGCCTTCCAGCCCCGCGAGCAGGTCCACCCCGCGCACGTCGTCGAGCATCACCAGTCGCTGCGCGCTCAGCCGGAAGGACAGCGGCACCGCGTGCCGTCGCCCCGCCAGGAGGGGCTGGGACGTCTCCGGGTCGAGCCGCTCCGACAGGTGCGTCCCCGTGTTGGCGATGGTCCGGGCGGCGCCCTGGAACAGCCCGCTGAGCAGGCTCGCCACGATGCCGCCCGATTCGTCGTCTCCTTCGTCCGAGCAACAGTCATCGTCGGTGAACGCGTCGCGCGAGCGGGGCTTCTTCCCGTCGTCATCGTCGTCCTCGGTGCCGATGGCCGAGGCCTCGTGCGTGTCCGGGTCCGCGCTGGAGTCGTGCGTGCTCGACTTCGAGTCGCTCGGGGTGTTTTTCTTGCCGAAGCGCGCCTCGGCGGCGGGCGCCCAGACGAGCCCCGCAAGCACCCCCAGACACCACAACGTCTTGATTGGGAACACGCCCGCTCCCGCGTCGATGGACGCGGACCGGCCACCGCGCGGAGGGCATTCAACCGCGAGCCGGGGTCTGATTGTCAATCAGCCCCGTGGCGGCGCTTCAGCGACGACGGCGTGGAACGGATTGGGCCCCGAAGGTGTCACACGCCTCCAGGGTGCCCTGCGTCAGGCCGCGCTTGAACCACTCGACGCGCTGCGCGGACGAGCCGTGGGTGAACGACTCGGGGACGACGTGCCCCTGGGCGCGGCGCTGAAGCGTGTCGTCGCCGATGGCGGACGCGGCGCCCAGGCCCTCCTCCACGTCACCCGCCTCCAGAATCTGGCGCTCGCGCTGGGCATGGTGCGCCCAGATGCCGGCGAAGCAGTCCGCCTGGAGCTCCTGGAGCACCGACAGCGCGTTGCCATCCTCCGGCGACGCGCGCTGCCGCGCGGCCTGCACCTGACGGGAGATGCCCAGCAGGTTCTGCACGTGGTGCCCCACCTCGTGCGCCACCACGTAGGCCTGCGCGAAGTCGCCGGGCGCACCGAAGCGGCGGTCCAGCTCGTCGAAGAAGTCCAGGTCCAGGTACACGCGCTGGTCCGGCGGACAGTAGAAGGGCCCCACCGCGCTCTGCTGGAACCCGCAGGCCGAGCGCACCGCGCCGGTGAAGAGCACCAGGCGCGGGTCCACGTACTCGACGCCGTGGGGCTCCAGGAGGCCGGGCCAGGTGTCCTCCGTGTCCGCCAGGATGACGGAGACGAAGTCCTTGAGCTCGGCCTGCCGCGGGTCATCGGGTACGCCCGAGCCGCCCGTGCCGTAGTCGCTGGACGGCCCGCGTCCACCGCTCGGTGTGGTGACGACCGACGGGTCTCCCCCGAGCAGCATCACCAGCAGCGCCACCACCAGCGACGCCGCCCCGCCGCCCACCGCGAGCGGGCGTCCCAACCCCGCCCCCCGCCGGTCCTCCACATTGGAGCTGCGACGTCCTCCCTGCCACCGCATGCCTGCCCCCTCGCGGATGTCTTCCTGTCCAGGCAAGGTAGTCAGCGTCGGAGCGGGAGGACGCAGGGCCCCGCCTGCCTCGCCTGGGTGGACGGACACCAGGCGAGGGAGCACGCCGCCCGTCAGGGTGACGACAGGGCCTGGAGCATCGGCAGGACGCGGCTCTTGTCCGCGACGACGCCCACCACCAGACGCTTCACGCAGCCGTCGAACTCCTGCTTCACCTGCTCGGCCGTCACCGCCTGGAGGTGCGCGGGGCGCTGGGCCAGCGACTCCGCGGGGAAGCCGCGCACGCGCGCGTCCAGGAGCGACTGGACCCACGACTCCGAGGAGACGAACGACACCGCGTCGCGGGACAGCAGGCGCTTCCTGGCGCGCGCCAGCTCCGCCTCGTCCACGCCCTGGGCGAACGACGCGAGCGTGTCCTGCACGGCCTTCGCGCCCTCCGCCATGCGCTGCGCGTCCACCAGTCCCTCCACCAGCAGGTGCGAGGCGCCACCGCGTCCCAGCCAGGTGCTGGCGCTGAAGCCATACGACGCGCCCTGGCGCGCGCGCACCTGGTCGAAGATGCGCCGGCCCACCAGCTCCGCCATCACGTCGTAGCGCGCCGCCGCCTCCGGCGTGGCCGTGGGCAGCCGACACGCCAGCTGCAGGTGGCCCTGCGTCGCGCCGGGGCGGGACGTCACGAGCGTCCGGGGCTTCGCGGCGGGCGACGGCAGCCCCGGCGCGGCGGGCACCTCCACCGGCGAGGCCGGCCCGTGCTTCCAGCCGCCCAGGTACTCGCGCACCAGCGGCTCCACCGTCGCCACGTCGAACTCACCCGCGATGACCACCACCGTGTTGGCCGGACGGTAGACGTCGCGAATCCAGGCGGTCATGTCCTCCTCCGACACGCGGGACAGCTCCTCGCCCGTGGCGTGGCGCGAGTAGGGGTGCGGCTCGTAGAGCAGCTGCATCAGGTCCCGCTGCGCGCGCTCCTCCGGGTGGGAGTCCAACGTCTTGCGCCACGGCACCAGCTGCTCCTGGAGGAACCGCCACGCGTCATACGAGGTCCGCGTGGAGGAGAGCTGCTCGGCCAGCATCGCGAGCATGTTGCCGACGTTGCCGGACGTCCCGGCCACCTCGAAGCGCTGGTGGTCCCGGTGCATGCCGCCGTGGACGTGCAGGCCCCAGTGGCTCGCGTTGCCCTCGAACCAGGACTCGCGGAAGGAGCCATACTCCGCCATCTCCGCCACGCCCGCCTTGGGCCCGTACGTGCGCCCTCCGCCCAGCACCGCGCCCACGCGCACCACGGGCAGGCCCGGCCGGGGCGCGAGCAGCACCTCCATCCCGTTGTCGAGCTTCAGCGTCCGCACCGGCGCGGACAGCGCGGCCTGGGCCGCCTGGGCGACGCGCTCGGAGCGGGCGCTCGCGGGCGGCTCCTCCGGCAGCGCCACGGGCGCGGCCACCACCGCGCCGCCCGACTCACCGGGCCGCACGAGGATGACGCGCGCGCGCTCGCGCTGGAGCCACTTGTAGGCGAAGTCCGTCACCTTGCCGCCGTCGAGCGTCATCAGCGCCCGCTGCGAGCGCGTGTACCCGCGCGCATCCAGCATGAAGTGCGTCAGCTCCGCGCGGCGCACGGTGCGCGAGAGCAGCTCCTCGGACTCCAGCACCATGCCGGTGATGACGTTGCGGCGCAGGGCCTGGAAGTCGTACTCGCGGCCGAGCACCGCCCCCGCCTGGCCGGCCTCCTGGCTCCACGTCCACTGGACCTCGTCCAGCATGTTGTCCGCGGACCTGCGAGGGTGGCTGCCCTGGGTGAGCACCACCCTCACCACCAGCAGCGACGCACGCGTGCCGGGCAGCAGCATCGTGGAGAACCCGGCGATGTCACCGTCCCGCCGCATGGAGCCCCCCAGGCTGCGGCCCAGGTTCACCCGCACGAAGTCGTGGATGGCGCTCGCCTCGTCGAAGGAGCGCGGCAGCACCCAGGAGATGTACAGCTCCGGGGAGCCGACGGCGGCCTGGTACTCGGGCATCTGCGCGGGCGCGGCGCGCAGGGGCGGCTCGGACACGGGGGGCATGCGCGAGTCCACCGCCAGCGGGGCCCCGGTGCCCACCCAGTCCGGGGGGAGGTTGTCGAGCAGCACCGCCTCCACCCTCGCCAGGTCCACGTCGCCGGCGATGACCAGCGTCGTGTTGTCCGGCCGGTAGTGGGCGCGCGTGAAGCGCTGCGCGTCCGCCAGCGACAGGGCCGTCAGCGACTCATGCGTGCCGATGACGGGGCGCGAGTACGGGTGCTCCGGTGCATAGACGGACGCGTGCACCCAGCTGAAGACCTGGCCCACGAAGCCCGTCTCGTTGCGCTGGCGCAGCTCGTTGCGCACCACCTCCCGCTCCACCGCGAACATCTCGGGTGTGAGGCCCGAGAGGGGCGCGGACAGCCGCTGCCCCTCCATCTTCACGAGCAGGTCCAGCGACTCCTTGGGCGCCACCGTCTGGTACACGGTGTGGTCCATGCTGGTGAAGGCATTCGAATAGCCGGCCGCCGCGTCCTCCAGCCGGGTCGACACCGAGGGGCTTCCCCCATGGCGCGCGCGGAAGGCCAGGTGCTCCACCACGTGCGCCAGGCCCTCCTTGCCCATCGGGTCGCCGGAGCCGCCCACGCCCACCAGGGCCACCATCGCCACCACGGGCGCTCGCGGGTCCTGCTCCACCACCACGCGAAGCCCCGACGGCATGCGGAAGTCGCGCAGCGGGAAGGACACGTCCCGCATCACCACCTGTCCGCGCTGCGGCAGCGTGGAGCACGCGCCCAGCACGACGCAGAGCAACCCCACGACAGCCGACACCACCCTCCGCCCACGCGGAGGATTCCCAACCTGGATTTGTGAGCTCATATGAAGCGGACTCGCGCGACTGCGGGACGGACACACCGCGCCCCCTCCGGGCGCCAGCCCCAGGTCCATAGACCAAAGGCAGCCTGGAGCGCCATCAGCGCCCGGTCTGGAATCACTGTCACGCGGAGCCACTCACCGCGGCGGCGACGTGCTGGCTGCCCCAATGCGCGACGCCGAGGATGCTCTCCATCGGGTTGACGCCCAGCGCGGTGGGGAAGACCGAGCCATCCACGACGAAGAGGTTGTCACAGTCCCAGTAGCGCAGCGTGCTGTCCACCACGCTCGTCTCGGGGCTCCCCCCCATGGCGCACCCTCCCATCTGGTGGGCGCTGAGCACCGAGCACTCGAGCGGGGCGTAGGGCGCGTCATCGAGCAGCGGGATGTCCTGCTCGCTCCGCATCACCACCGGCTTCGAGTGCGGGCTGAGCACCACCTCCGCCCCGGCGGCGAACTGGATGCGCGCGGCGACCTTGAGCGCCTCTCGGAAGGCCTCCCAGTGCAGCGCCGTGAGGGGATAGTCCACCTTGAAGCGCGAGTACTCGCCCGCGCCGCGCAGGGCCACGGTGCCGCCCTCGTCCCCGGGCTGGACGCCATCCAGGCAGATGGAGATGAGCGCGTTGGCGTGGGGCAGGCCCGCCATCAAGTCCTGGTGCCCCGCGCCGAAGCCGTTGAGCGCCACCGCGCTCAGGAGCGGCAACAGCGGGGGGACCTCCAGGAGCCACCCCATCCGCCCCTGCCCCCGGTCGATGAACTGCCGCGAGTACACGGTGAGCGGCGCGCCCGAGTACGCCTCCACGCGCTCGCGGAAGCGCGCGTTGGACACGACCACCGGATGCAGGAACAGCCGCTTGCCCACCCGTCCTCGTCCGGTGAGCCCGCTGCGCAGCAGCAGGCCCGGCGAGTTGATGGCCCCACCGCACACCGCCGTCACCTTCGCCTTCACGGTGAGCCGCCTGCCCGTGGGCCGGTTCGTCCTCGGGTCGAGGATGTCCCCGTGCACGGCCGTCACCCGGCCGCCGTTCGTCTCCAGTCGCCGCGCGCTGACGTTGGCGTACAGCCGCATGCCCCGCTCCACCGCCTCCGGGATGAGCGTCACCAGCGTGGACTGCTTGGCGTCCGTGGGACAGCCCAGTCCACACGCGCCCAGCGACGCGCACGCGCGCACGTTGCGCTTCACCGTGCCTCGGCCATACCCGAGCGCGCCCAGCCCGTCCCAGAGGATGCGGTTGTTGCGATTGGCCTGCTCGATGGGCCAGTCACGGATGTTCAGCCGATCCTCCAGCCAGTCCCAGTGCGGCGCGAGCGTGGCCGCGTCCAGGCCCTTCACGCCGTGCGCGTCGCGCCAGTGCTCCAGAATCTCGGGCGGCGTGCGGAAGCATGCGCACCAGTTGACGGCGGTGCCGCCGCCCACGGTGCGCCCCTGGTAGATGCCGATGGACAGGTCGTCCGTCGCCCGGTTGCCACCCTCCTGGTAGAAGGTCGCGTAGGCCTTGGCCTCCTTCAGGTCGAAGTCGCGACGGGTGTGGTAGCCGCCCTCCTCCAGCATCACCACGTCCAGCCCGCGCCGGGCCAACTCCAACCCGAGCACTCCGCCGCCCGCGCCGCTGCCCACCACGCAGACATCACACGTGAGCGCCTGGTCCCCGGTCAGCTCAGCTCCCGTCCGGATGCGTCCCGTCATGGCGTGCCCCCTCCCGAGCCCGCGAAGGGTCCATCCTCGGGCCCACGCCACACCGGCGCGTCCGCGACGTGGAAGCCCTCCGGCGCCGCGTAGCCCGTGGCGGCCATGGCGGCCGGGTGCGAGTAGTAGGCGGCGTAAAGGAGCCCGCGCAGCGCGTGGTAGCCACCGCGGCGGAACACCAGCCGCGACGTCCTCCAGGACTCGAGCACGGCATCCTGCGCCTCGGGACCGAGCCGCGAGAACGGCGTGACGCGTCCGGTGAAGAGCAGCCCCGCGAGCGCGTTGTCGAACAGACCCACCACCGCCTTCACCTCGTTCGCGACGGCCGGGTCCAACCCCGCCAGCAGCCCATCCACCAGGAAGGCCACGCGCACCGTGTCCGCGTCCGGCCAGCCGTCTCGCGGTTGGAAGGCGCGGCGGGCCATGGCCTGGAGCGTGGCGTACTCGCGCGCGCCGAGCACCTTCAGGCCCTCGGGCGGAAGGGGCAATGACAATCCCTCACGCGTCCACAGGAAACCGCCGCCCCCCAGCGCGAGCAGCGCGCCTCCGAACAACCCTCGCTTGAGCAACCCTCGGCGCGACAACGAGGGCGGCCCCACAGGAGACGGGGACATTCATCCTCCGGGACGACACGGGTACAGGGGCGTGACGAGACGGACGGGACTCTAGCGCGCGGCCCCCGCCGCGACGCAATCACTCACGTGTCCCAGGGGTCACGGCGCGGGAGGCGAAGGCTTCGACTCAGGAGCAGGCGGCGGAGCGGCGGGAGCGGGCGCATCCCTCAACACCTGCCCCGTCAATTCCTTGCGCGTGGTGGCGTCGGCATAACCTTCCACCACCAATGCGCTCAGGTCGAAGGGGACGCCCTGCGCCTTCTCGACCTTGTTGGCAATCGTCTCCAATGCCTGACGCGTCTGCTTCTCCGGGTAGGGCACGCCCACGAAGATGCGATTGGCGGCGTTGGCCACCTCGAAGGTGTAGAGCTGGGTGAAGCCCGCCTGCCACGTGCGGAGCATGGAGGGGAACAGGGGGTTGGGCGGGTATTCCCAGACGTTGCCCACCACCGCGCCACGCGCCGTCAGCCTCGCCCGCACGGCGGCGAGGAACTCCACGGTGCCCAGGTGCTCGGGGATGCTGTCGGGGCCGTAGGCGTCCAGGAAGATGAGGTCGTACGCAGGCCGCTTCGCCTCGATGAAGGTCCGGCCGTCCGCCACGTGGGCCTTCAGGCGCGCGTCCTCACGGAAGCCGAAGAAGCGCCTGGCCACGTCCACCACGTCCGGGTCGATGTCCACCACGTCGATGTGCGCCTCGGGCAGCACCGCGCGCAGGAACATGGGCATCGCGCCGCCGCCCAGGCCCACCACGAGCACGCGCTGGGGCTTGGGTACGAAGGCCAGCGCCACCATGGACACGCGCGTGTACGCCAGCTCCAGCTTCTTCGGCTGCCCGGGCCACACCACGCTCTGCAGCGCGCCGGAGTCATCGAACTGGAGATAGCGCCGGCCCTCCCGGTCCTCCGTCACGGTGATGAGCGTGAAGGGTGACTGGCCGCGGTGCAGCTCCGTGCGCGGACTGGAGGACGAGCACGACAGGAAGGCCAGCACCAGCAGCACCAGCCGAGGGGTGAACCGCCGCATGCCCGCTCCTTGCTCTCACGATTCAAAGTAGCACTTCCGTCAGGAAAACCAACGGGTTGACGCGCCAGTACCCCCAGGTTCACCTTGCCGCCCATGACGCACGCCCCGCACGCTCTCGCCGAAGCCGACCAGGCCCTCATCGCCGAGGAGGAGGCGCTCCTGTCGCGCGTCCAACAGGCGCTCGAGGCGGCGCGGCAGAAGGCCGGACGCACGCAGGAGAACCGCCTGCTCGTCGCGCAGCTCCAGGCCCTGCGCGAGGACGCGGCCACCGCCGCCGAAGCGGACCTGCCCCACCTGTTCTTCCAGATGGACCAGACGCGCGCCCTGCTGGACCGGCAGGAGTCCGCGAACCTGCCCGACGCCCAGGCGCCCTACTTCGCGCACCTGCGGCTCGTCGGCGAGGCGGGACCGCGCGACTACCTGCTCGGGCGCACCACCTTCGCGGACGTGGGCGCGGGCGTGCGGGTCATCGACTGGCGCTTCGCCCCCATCGCCCGCGTCTTCTATTCGTACGAGGAGGGCGACGCGTTCGAGGAGCAGTTCGGTGAGCGGCTGTCCGAGGGCACCGTCGAGGTGCGCCGGCTCGTCGTCATCGAGAAGGGCGTGCTCACGCGCATCATCTCCGGCGCGCGCGTGCTGGAGCGCGCCGCCGACGGCACGTGGCGCTCGGTGGGGCGCGACTTCACCTCGCTCCAGGCGGGAGGCGCGGGCACGGCGGCACGTCCCGGCGCCCTGGGCACCGGCAAGGGCGCCCGGCGCGTCGAGGATGTCTTCGGCGTCACGGCGCTGCTGGACGCCGAGCAGTACGAGGCCGTCACGGTGGAGGCGGGCCAGCCCCTGCTGGTGCTGGGCAGCGCGGGCAGCGGCAAGACGACGGTGGCGCTGCACCGGCTGGCGAAGATCGCCTTCGACGACGCGGAGCGCTTCCCGCAGTCGCGCATGAAGCTCATCGTCCCCGAGGAGGGCCTGGCGCGGCTGTCGCGGCGGCTGTTGGCGCCGCTGGGCCTGGGGCGCGTCACGGTGGAGACGCGGGACGCGTGGCTGCTGGCCGCGGCGCGCTCGGCGTTCGACCTGCCGGGCATCAAGCTGAGCCCGGAGACCCCGCCCCTGGCCGCGCGCCTCAAGCGCCACCCCGCCCTGCGCCGCGCGCTGCTGGCGCGCATCGGCGCGCCGAAGACGGAGGCGGGCACCACGCTGGAGCGACTGCACCGCAGGCTCGCGGACGCCTACCTGGACCGGCGCTTCCTGGAGGAGGTGGTGCGCGCGGCGAAGGGCGAGCTGCCCTTCACCGCCATCGACGAGGTGCTCGAGCACACGCGCCTGCAGCGCTCCACGCCGCTGTCGAAGGAGCTCAAGGACATCACGGACCCGGACCGGCTCATCACCGTGGACGGCAAGGCCATCGAGGAGGACACGCCCTACGCGCTCGCGGGCACGGTGGACCTGGAGGACCTGCCCATCCTCATGTTCCTCAAGGCCCAGCAGGGCCCGCTCGGCCTGGATCGCCTGGCCCACGTCGTCCTCGACGAGGCGGAGGACTTCTCCCTGTTCGAGCTGTTCGTGGTGCGGCGGCTGCTGGGCAAGGGCAGGAGCTGCACGCTCGCGGGCGACGAGCTGCAGCAGACGGACGCGGGCTTCGCGGGCTGGCCGGAGGCGCTGGACGAGCTGGGCATCCGCGACGCCGCCACGTGCCGGCTGCAGGTCTCCTATCGCTGCCCCGCGCCCGTGGTGGAGCTGGCCCGGCGCGTGCTCGGCACCCAGGCCAAGGCGGAGTCCGCGTCGCGGCCCCAGCGCCCGGGCGCGCCGGTGGGCTTCCACCACTTCCCCGTGGAGGCCCAGGCGCAGCTCTTCATCGGCGAGGCCTTGAGGGACCTCGTCGCGCGCGAGCCCCACGCCTCCGTGGGCGTCATCGCCAGCAGCCCCGAGTCCGCGGACGCCGTGTACCGCGTCGTCGCGGACCAGTCCTGGGCGCGCCGGGTGAAGGACGGGGAGTTCTCCTTCGAGCCCGGCGTGGACGTCACGGATGTGGGCAGCGTGAAGGGCCTGGAGTTCGACTACGTCATCCTCCCGGACGTCACCGCCAGGGCCTGGCCCGTGGACGACGAGACGCGCCGCCGCCTGCACGTGGCCATCACCCGCACGTCCCACCAGCTCTGGGTGGTGTCGTCGGGCGCGCGCTCGCACCTCATCCCGCGGGAGGTCGACGCGGCAGCTCCACGGTGAAGGTGGAGCCCTGGCCGGCCGCGCTGCGCACCAGGATGCGGCCGTCCATGGCGTCGACGATCTGCCGGACGATCCAGAGGCCCAGCCCCAGCCCGCCGTAGTGGCGCTCGCTGGCGAGCCGCTCGAAGCGCTGGAACAGCCGCGACTGCGCCTCCACCGCGATGCCCACGCCCTCGTCGCGCACGAGCAGCCAGGCGCGCTGCTCGTCCACGCCCACCTGCACGTCGATGGGGCGGCCCCGGCCATACTTGATGGCGTTGGACAGCAGGTTCTGGATGACCTGCTCCACGCGCAGCTTGTCCCACGAGCCCGTCGCCGTCGGAGGCGTCTCCAGCCGGAGCGCGCACCCCGCCCGGGCCAGCTCCTCCGCGTAGCGCGGCACCAGCTCTCGCACGAGCGCCGCCAGGTCCATCTCCTCGCGCTCCAGCCGCAGCTTGCCCGCCGTGATTCGCGAGACGTCCAGCAGCTCCCGCACCAGCCCGGACATGCGCGACAGCTGCCGCTGCACGGACAGCACCTTGCTGGAGATGGACTCGGACGCCACGTCCCCGATGCTCGCCGGGTGCGCCTCCAGTTGCCGCCGGAGCGCCTGCACGTTGAGGGTCAGCGAGGTGAGCGGCGTGTTCAGCTCGTGCGAGGCCACGGACAGGAACGAGTCGCGCGCCCGCACCGCCTCGTGCGCCTCCGTGTAGAGCCGGCCGTTGTCCAGCGACGTGGCCGCGCGCCGGGCCAGGTCCTCCGCCAGCCGCACGTCCGCCTGCGTGTAGCGCCGGCCCTTCTCCGTGTTCACCAGCGAGAGCGCGCCCAGCACCCGCCCCCGGCTCATCAACGGAACGATGATGTACGCCGACATGCCCAGGGCCAGCGTGGCCCGCCCGTGCGCTTCGTCCTGGAACGCCCGCGCGACGATTTCCGGCCGCAGCTCCGCCACGTACTCCGTGGTGCCCGTGCGCAGCACCTTGCCCACGCCGTGGGGCGCGTCCATCAGGATGGGGTAGCGCGCGTGGTACGCGCGGGTGGCCTCCACCATCTCCGGCCGCACGTGCGCCATGGCCACCCGCCGCACGCTCCCGTCCGGCATGGGCACGTCCACGCTGCACCCGTCCGCCAGCGGCGGCACGGCCAGGTGCGTGAGGCGCTGGAGGATTTCGTCGTGCTCCAGCGACGAGGTGAGCACCTCGCTGGCCTGCGCCAGGAAGGCCGCGTGCCGCTGCGCCCGGCGCGTCTCGTCGTAGAGCCCGCGGAGGATGGCCTCCTGCTTCTTCTCCGACGTGTTCTCCCGCGAGAAGACGTAGACGCGGCCCCGGCCCCGGAACAGGCGCAGCACGAACCAGCGCTCACGGCTCGCGAAGTGCCACTCGAACTCCTCCGGCTCGCCCGTGGCCGCCACCCGGTCGAAGCGCTCCTGGAGCTGCTCGCGCAGCACCTCCGGGTACGCCTCCCAGGGCATGCGGCCGAAGAGCTCCTCGCGCCGGCCACCGAAGGCGCGCTCCAGCGCCGGGTTGGCGTAGAGGCACACCCCTTCCAGGGAACAGATGGCGACGCTCTCCGGGAACTGGTCCCACAGGGCGGTGTCGTCGCTGGCAGGCCCCTCTGCGGTCAAATGGTGTTCCACGCGCTCGGTGCGGATGCGGGTCAAGGCCCCTGCTCCCGCTTAACACTTCCCTCGTCCCGGCCCACCGGCTCCTCCCACGCGTCTGCTCGTCAGACAACACTCCAAGGCCCCGGAGTGCAAGTTTCAGGGCCTGTCCAAGGGCGGCGCGGGAAGCGGCAGGCGGACGCTGAAACAAGCCCCCTTGCCCGGCGTGCTCTCCACGGACACGCGCCCTCCGTGAAGCTCCACCAACTGCCGGGAAATCCAGAGCCCCAGACCGAAGCCCGGCCGCCGCGAGTCCAGTCGGGTGAAGCGCTGGAACAGCCGCGCCTGGTCCTCCTCGCGGATGCCCGGGCCCCCGTCGCGCACCCACAGGAGCGCGAAGCCGCCCTCCGTGGTGAGCACCACCTCGATGGGCGTCCCCGCCGCGTGCCTGAGGGCATTGGTGAGCAGGTTGGTGAAGACCTGCTCCACCCGCGTGCGGTCCCACGCGCCCACCACGCCCGGCGGGGCCCGCACGTACAAGTCACAGCCCGCCCGCCGCACGTCCTCCTCCATGCGCTCCACCGTGCCGCGCACCAGCGCGCCCAGGTCCACCTCCTCCAAATCCAACACGGGCCGCTGCGTGGACAATTGCGACACGTCCAGCAGCGTGGCGATGAGCCGGTCCAACCGGCGGCACTGGTCCTGGACACGCCCCAGCCTCCGGGGCACGTCGTCGGGCGTGAGCGCCCCCACCTGCGCGGAGCGCACCAGCCCGTCCACGTAGAGCCGCAGCGAGGTCAGCGGCGCGCGCAGCTCGTGCGAGGCCACGGACAGGAACTCGTCGCGAACCCGCAGCGCGGCCTCCAGCGCCGCCGTGCGCTCCGCCACGCGCTCCTCCAGTTCCCCCGCGGACCGGTGCACCTGCTCCGGAGAGCCCGCCTCGGGCTCGCCCGCGCCGGGCGCTCCCGTCCGACTCGTCTCCACCGCCATGCGCCAAGTCCTAGCGCCAGGGGGGCCATGGCTCCAATCCGCCCCCCGCACGCGCCAGCCCGCAAGCTTCCACTACCCAACACGCCCGCGTCAGGGAGGCGTCTGCTCCCCCTGCTGCTGCTGCTGTTGCTGGCGCCACTGCTGGCGACGCGCCTCCTGCGCGCGGCGGTGGGCGAGCGCGTCGGCCTCCTGGCGCGGGTACTCCGACAGCCGGGTGCGGTGCATGTTGATGCTCAGCTCGTACAGGCCCCGGTCGCGGTCCGGCAGCTCGTCCCCCTGCTCCTCCAGCACCGTCGTGGCGAAGAGCAACATGTCCTCTGACACCTTGCGTCGTCGTTCGTAGTACTGCTGGATTTCCGCCTCCGTGGCGTCACCCGCCTGCACGCGGCCGAAGAGCTCGTTCCACCGCCGCGTCTCCTCCTCGCGCTTGCGGATGAGCTCCGGGTCCTTCGTCGGCGCGCCCAGCTCCCAGTACAGGTTGTCGGGCAGCCTCGCGCGCAGCGCCTCCAAATCCAGGGGATAGGGCTTGGGCTGCTCATCCTCCGGCTCGGGGGCCTGGAGCGCCGGGGGAATGACGCTGCTTGTCATTCCTGGCGGCTTCACCGGCTCCGGCGCGGGGGTGGGCGGCGCGGGCGGAGGGGTGGGCGCGGCGACGGGGGCTTCCGGCTCGGGCGGAGGCAAAGGCGCCTCTTCCCAGAGGGAGAACACGAGCGCGGCCACCAGCGCCCCCCCCGCGAGCCCCGCCAGCCAGCCCATCCGCTTCGACCCCGCTTTGTCGGACATGACGCCCGAATACCGCGCACCTCGCACACATGGCAACCAACGCTTGTCATGCCGCAATGCATCACAAACCAGGCGGATGCTCGAAACATGAAACAACACATTCAAGACTGACTCGGGTGTCAACGTGGGCTATAGACCGGACTTCCCCCCAAACCCGGAGGAGCCTGCATGAAGCGCGTACTCGTGGCGTGCCTCGCTGTCGCTGCGCTGATGGTGCCCAGCGCCGCCCGCTCGGAAGTCATCGTCTCGTCCATCGTCAGCGTGCTGGTGGATGGCGGCAACAACTACAACTGGCAGAAGGTGGAGCTGCCTGGGACGAAGTGTGGCAATGGCTCCCAGTTCAAGTTCTTCATCCACAAGACGAACTCGCCCAACCTGCTGATGCTGCTCGAGGGCGGCGGCGCGTGCTGGGACTACGACACCTGTAGCGGCCGCGCGGGCCTGTTGGGCGCGGCGAACCCCAACGGCATCGCCGACGACTACATCACCCAGTTCACGGCGAAGTACGTCTCGCCGCTCGTCAACGGCGCGGACCCGGGCCTGCCGGGCCGCAGCAAGACGAACCTGGTGACGAACGGCTGGAACATCGTCTACGTGCCGTACTGCACCGGCGACGTGCACATCGGCAACAACGTGAAGACGTACGTGGACCAGACGGGCGCGAACCCGCCGCTCACGTGGCACCACAACGGCTACACCAACACGCTGGCGGTGGCGAACTACGCGAAGACGCAGTTCCCCAACGTGCAGAAGTTCCTGATGACGGGCTACAGCGCGGGCGGCACGGCGACGTCGGCGGGCTACTACTTCGCGCGGCGCATCATCAACCCGGCGCGCGGCTACCTGCTCAACGACTCCGGCCCCATCTTCCTGGCGCCCAACGCCAACTTCAAGTCGCGCGCCCTGCACGACAAGATTCGCGAGTCGTGGAACCTGAACTCCGTGTTCGGCCTGCTGCCCGCGTCGTTCAGCCAGAACGACTTCGGCACCATCAACCGCATGGTGGCCACCGAGTTCCCGAATGACCAGCTGGCGTACACGGGCTACACGCGGGACTACAACTACTCGCGCTTCTCCTATGAGCGCTTCCACACGCCGAACGACAAGGAGTCCGTGCACGCGTACTGGAAGACGGACGAGGCGGCGCTGGTGACGGAGCTGAGCAAGTACAACAACTTCAGCTACTTCATCCCGCACGAGCGCGCCATCAACTCCAGCCACTGCAGCACCATCATCACCTTCATCGGCGCGCACGCCTGCCAGCAGATGGAGAAGAAGAAGTGGTACGAGTACATCTCCGCGCCGTGGCAGTCGTGGACGTGCCGCAGCGAGTTCGTGGGCATGGACGTGTTCCTGCAGCGCTTCGTGGGCAACAACCAGCGCGTGCGCATCTACGAGCCGCCCAACGGCTACAACGCCGAGGACCCGGGCATGGGCATCGTCGCGCCGCTCATCAACGGCGCGCTCGGCGGGTAATCCCTTCCGAGGCGTGAGGTGACTGGCGGCGGGGCGGCGGAGGCGACTCCACGTCCCGCCGCTGGTGTTTGGAGGGACAAAGGCGCTAGAGGCCCAAGGCGCCATGGACAACCTCACCCACGGGCTGCTCGGACTGGCCATCGGCGCGCTGCGCCGCCCCGACGTGCGCCCCGGCGCCCCCGAGCGGTCGACGCCCACGGACCGGGCGGTGCTGCTGGCGAGCGTGCTGGCCGCGGAGCTGCCGGACCTGGACACGCTGCTGGCGCGGGGCGACGCGGTGACGGTGGCGCTGCACGCGCACCGGGGGTTGTCCCACTCGCTGCTCTTCACGCCCGTCGTCGCCCTGGGGGCCACGCTGGTGGCGCGGGCGGTGTTCCGGGGCGCGCGGTGGACGCCCGTGCTGGTCACCAGCCTGGTGTCGGTGGTGTTCGCGCACCTGCTGCCGGATTTGTGGACGGGCTGGGGCACCCGGGTGCTGCTGCCCTTCTCGGACGCGCGGCTGAGCCTGGACTGGACGGTGGTGGTGGACCCGTGGGTGACGCTGCCGCTCGTCGTGGGCGCGGTGGTGGCCTGGCGGCGGCGGGCGGTGTGGCGCAAGGCGGTGCTGGTGGGGCTCGCGTGCTCCATGGCGTATGTCGGCGCGAGGGTGGTGTCGTGGGGCGCGCTGACGGGGCGCGTGGACCGGGCCTATCCCGAGGCCCAGGCGGTGCGCGTCTTCCCTGCCCCGCTGTCGTTCCGCACGTGGCGGTACGTGGCCCGGCTCCCGGGCGACGTGCTCGCGGCGGGGGAGCTGTCGCTGTTCGGGGAGCCGCGCGAGGACCGCCGGGTGGAGGCGCCGGTGGAGGTGCTGCCCGCGGACCTGAAGGCCATCCCCACCGTGCGCGAGGCGCTGGCGTGGGCGCGCTTCCCCGTGGTGACGGTGGTGCCGGTGGAGGGCGGGCGCGAGGTGCGCATCGCCGACCTGCGCTACCACCTGCGCGGTGAGCCGACGCTCACGTTCGTGGTGCGCGTGGACGCGGGTGGACAGGTGACGGACGCGCGGCTGGAGCGCGGAGGGAGCGCGTCCGAGCTCTTGCGGCGGTGGCGTGGTGAGGATGCGCGCGAGGCACGCCCCGACTGAGGCGGAGTCATGCGCCCGGGCGAAGGAGGCCGCGACTCGCGCACCGAGGCGGCACGCTCGCCCCCGGAAAGAGCCTCGCGGCGGGGTGGTGCTTGCCGCCGCGAGGAAGGACCGTCAGGTCAGCCCCGACAGGGGCCCCTTGAAGTCCTGATGGCCGAAGGTGTTCACGTTCACCCCGAAGGCCTGGGCGATGGACACCAGCAGCTTGTTGTGCGCGACGGCGCCCGGCAGCGGCGTGCCCGGCCCGCCCCAGTTGTTCAGAGGGTTGGAGCCCGCCGGACGCAGCCGCAGGAAGCGGCCCATGCGGAACTTCCCGCCCGCGCCGCCCGCGAGCACAGTGGGCACGCGCACGTTCATGTGCCCGGACGCATCCCCCAGCTCGTTGCCCCAGAGGATGAGCGTGTTGTCCAGCGCCGTGCCGCTGCCCTCCTGCACCGAGGCCAGGCCGTTCATCAGGTACGCCACCTGCTCGGCGTACCAGCGCTGCACCTTCACCATCTTCCCGCGGATGTCCGAGCGCAAGGGCTCGTCCGTCACGTCCAGGCGGTGCGCCAGGTCGTTGTGCGTGTCCTCGTGGATGCCGAGCCAGGGCATCGACGGACCGGGAATCGTCAGCGTCGCCACGCGCGTCAGGTCACACGCGAAGGCCCGGACGATGAGGTCCAGGTGCAGCTTGGTCAGCGCCGGCATGTTGTCGAGGTTGCCGAGCTGGCCCAGGTCGAACGCCGGGGGCGCCGTGCCGCCGCTGCACGCGGCCTCCGCCGGCAGCGGCTCCTGCTGCGCCGGCGTGGGCGTGGTGCTCAGCGTGCCCAGCCGTCGCTCGATGTCGCGCAGCGACTCCAAGTGCGTCTCCAGCTTCTGCTTCTCCGCGCCCGCCAGCCGCTTGCTCAACCGGGTGGCGTCCTTGATGAGGTAGTCCAGGAGGCTCTTGCGACGCGCGGTGTTCTGCGCCGCCTCGCCCGGGTCCTGCGAGGGCGACGGCGCGTTGCCGAACAGGCGCTGGTAGACGCCCGCCGGGTCTCGCTCGAAGGGCACACGGCCCCCGTTCGGCGTGAAGCTGATGCTGTTGTAGACGTGCTGGCCCCCGAACTGCTCCCAGGCGTTGAGCTGGATGGAGCGGAAGCGCGTGGCGCCACCAATCTGCGCCGCCAGCACCTGGTCCAGCGAGGCGTTCTCCGGCAGGTCGTCACCGCTGGCGGTGTTGACCTTGCTGCCGGTGAGGAACGTGAGCGGACCGCCCTCGTGGCCCGTCAGGCCGTGCTCGTAGAGCACCTGGTAGTCCAGGCCGTCCAGCACCAGCAGCTTGGAGCGGTGGGCCTGGAGCGGCTGCAGCATGGAGTTGGGGAAGTCGAGCGTGAAGTCCGTCTCCCCACCCTGCGGGTTCCAGTACTCCGGAAGGCACCCGTGGGCAGTGAAGATGGCGATGAAGCGCAAAGGCGGCGTGGTGGCCTGGGCGTACGCGTCCGTGGTGCCGAGCAGGTTGGCCAGGGGCAGCGCCGCCGTCGAGCCCGCCAGGGCCTGGAGCAGGGAGCGTCGGGAGAGATTGCGGAGCATGGTGGCTACTCGGGGGAAGTGGTGCGCCGGTGGACGAAATAGGGGGAGCGGACGAGCGCCACGAGCGCGTCGCCCAGCTTCAGCTTCGGGTCCGCGCGGAAGCTCCTGCGCATGTCCTCCAGCGTCCTGGCATCGACGGTGTCCTCGTCGCGGCCCATGACGTAGCGGAACAGCTGCAGCGGCACGCAGTTGGCCACGTCCGGGCTCTCCGACAGGAAGCGCGCGAGCGCGGCGCCGCCGGTGAACGGGTGCGTCCCGTCCTCGGTGACGACCGAGCCGCTGGCGTCCACCGGCAGGCCGTTCTCCTCCGTGCGGTACTTGCCCAGGCCGTCGTAGTCCTCCATGCCGAAGCCGATGGGGTCCAGGTCGCGGTGGCAGCCCGCGCAGGCCGGGTTGTTGGTGTGCGCGGCGAAGCGGGCGCGCGTCGTGGCGGTGGGGTCCACCGCGGGCGGGATGATGATGATGGACGGCGGCGGCGGCGGCACCTCGCGGCACAAAAGGCGCGTGAGGACGAACTTGCCGCGGCGGATGGGCGAGCTGGAGTCGAACAGCGCGTACGTCGTCAGCACGCTGGCGTGCGTGAGGATGCCCACGCGGTTGGCCGGCAGCGGCACGCGGCCGATGGTGCCATCCGGCGTCAGCGTCGTGCCGTAGAACAGCGACATGCGCCCGTCCGCGAACGTGTAGTCGGCGCCGAGCAGCGTCTTGATGGACGCCTCCTCGTTGGCGAGCACGTGGTCGATGAACGTCAAGGTCTCCCGGCGGCTGGAGTCCTTGAACGCCACGCTGAAGTCCGGGAACACCTGGTTGTTCTTGTTCAGGCTCTCCAGGCCGGACAGGCCCAGCCACTCGATGATGAAGCGCTGCAGGTACTGCTGGGACTGCTTCGTCTTCAGCAGGCGGCGCGCGTGCGACTCGCGCACGTCCGCGGACTTGAGCACGCCCGCGGCGGCGGCGGCCGTCAGCTCCACGTCCGGCGGCGAGCCGGTGATGGCGAACGAAATCGCGGAGGCGATCTCCTGCTGCGTCAGCCACACGACTTGATTGGCGGGCGCGCCGGACTCACCCAGCTCCGTGCGGTACAGGAAGGACGCCGACGTCAGCACGGCCTGGATGACGTACTCGGCCGCGGCCTTGGGGCTCGTGTCCTTGCGGACCGCCTTCCACAGCTCGAGCAGGTCCGTCTCCTCCTCGGCCACCACGGGGCGCCGGAAGGCGCGGGCTCCCAGCGCGCGGATGAACGCGCGGGCGCAGTCCTCCTCGTCCTTCCCCGCGGCGCACTCGTACTCGCTGGCCAGGTTGTTGGCGGCGACGGGCCCCCAGTTGCGCTCCGCCGCGCTGTCGAGCTGGTCCGCGAGCAGCGGCGTGACCTGCAACCGGTCATGCGTGGTGAAGCCCAACAGCGTGTCCTCGGGCGCGAACAGCTGCGCCATGGGCACCGGCGAGGGGTTCTTCACGATGGAGTAGACGCTGTTGTCGTACTCGGCGCGGGTGATGCGGCGCACGCGCGCGGGGGCTGCCTCCGTGACCTCTGGAGGGTCTCCGCCGGATGAGTTGCCTGAGCAGGAGGCGGTCACCAACAACAGCGCCGCGGGGAGGCAGTAACGGATGATTCGCATACGAAAGGCACCCTCTGAGCCAGCAGCCCCTGGAAACCCCCTCTTGAAGCGCCGGAACGCAGCGGAGTCTAACCGCGCGCCCTGTCGCGTCCTCCGGACTTTTTGGTGAGTTCAGTGAGGGCCGCGCTCCACGCTCTTCCAAGCCTGCGAGAAACACTCCCGCTCGCCCGACAGTGGCCTACGTCCACATCGCGCTCCACACGCGCAAAGCCTGCGTGCATGGAGTGGGAGTGGACCCACGCGACACCTGACCACCCACACGCGGCGCACCGGGTGGCTCGTGCTCCGAGCGGACGAGCACGCCGCGCGCGGGCGACAGGGATTGACTCAACCTGGACGCACGCGGTGCTCGACGCCCGAGGAGCCCGCGACGACGAGGTCCGTGACGAGGTTGAGGAACAGGCCGTGCCCCACGACGCCCGCGCGCGAGTCCAGGCGCGCGGCGAGTGACGCGGGCGTGTCGATGGGACCGAAGGCGCAGTCGAGCACGAGGTTGCCCTGGTCCGTGTGGAAGGGGCTGCCATCCGCGCGAGTGCGCGGTGTCACGCGCGCGCCGAGCGACTCCAGGAACAACTGCTGCGAGCGCCAGCCGAAGGGCAGCACCTCCACCGGCACGGGCCAGTGCGTGCCGAGCCTCGGTGACAGCTTCGCCACGTCCGCGACGATGACGAAACGGCGGCTGGCCTGCGCGACAATCTTCTCGCGCAGCAGCGCCCCGCCGCCGCCCTTGATGACGGACAGCTCCGGAGCGACCTCGTCCGCGCCGTCGAGGGTGACGTCCAGCACCGGCTGCGCGTCCAGCGTGGTGAGCGGCACCCGCAGCTCCCGCGCGAGCGCCTCGGTGGCGAGCGAGGTGGGGACGCCGAGCACATCGAGCAGCAGCCCGCGCTCACGCCGCGCCGCCAGCGCGCGCACCACGAAGGCCGCGGTGCTGCCCGTGCCCAGGCCCACCCGCATGCCCGCACGGAAGAAGCGCTCCACCGCCGCCTCCGCCGCCTCGCGCTTGTAGCGCGCCGTCTGCTCGGCCGCGTCGTCCGCCATCACCCGCTCCTTCCTCACCTCGCGAGAGAAACGTACAACGCCCCCCTCGCGCCCATCAGGGACAACCTGCTTCCCACCCCGCACGGGGACAGGGTGGGAGGCAGCCCGCACGGGCCCGCACCGAGCGCTCACCTGGCGGGTGGTGAGCGGATGGGGCTAAGTAGGTCGCCGGAAGTTCCGAGACAAATGCCGGTCGCATGCGCATTTTCTGGACCATGCGACCGGCAAGGAGCCCTGCCGAACTGGGGCTGACAGCAGAGGACAGGCGGAAGCTGGAGCATGCGCTGCGAAGCGTGCGCGACGCCCGCCACTTCCGTCGACTACTGGCAGTGAGACTCCTCGCAGAGGGCAAAGGCCCGGGCGAGGCTGCGCATCTGGCAGCCCTGAGTCGGCCAGCCGTCTACTTCTGGCTGGAGCGCTATCTGGCGCAGCGTGACCCCGAAGCGCTGCGAGATGCCCCGCGGCAGGGGCGGCCGAGGAATGCGCCGCGCCTGACGGCCGAGCGCCTGCGCGAAGTCGTCCGAGGCAGCCCAGAGAAGCAGTCCTGGGCGAGCCACGGCTGGACGGTGCCGCTGCTGTGCACGCACCTGAAGCGACAGGGCATCGAGGTGTCGCCCCGTACACTGCGCCGCCGGCTGCACGAGGCGGGCCTGGCGTGGAAGCGGCCACGGTACGTGTACGCCACGGCGGCGCCCCATCCAGGGCAGAAAAAGGGGGCCTTGTCCGCCGTCTGAAACGGCTCAAACGCCTGTTCCCCCGGGCCGTGCTGCTCGTCATGGACAGCACGGTGCTGCGGTGGTTTCCGCCGCTGCGCGCCGCCTGGGCCCCCAGGGGAGAGCAGGCCGTGGTGCCGATTACAGGCGAGAACGCCAAGCGCACACTGTGGGGCGCCATCAACCCTCGCACCGGCAAGCGCGTGCTGCTGGCAACCCAGCGCGCCAGACGCGAAGACTTCATGGATTTTCTGCGCGCCCTGCGTGCCGCCTACCCCGGTCGCCCTCTGCTGCTGGTGTTGGACCGCGCCAGCTGTCACACGGCCCAGAAGTCCCAGCAGCTCGCCGCTCGCCTCGGAATCCACCTGCTGCTGTTGCCCAAGCAGCGCTCAGAACTCAACTGCATGGACCACTTGTGGCGCTCCCTGAAGCAACGCGTTTCCGCCAACCGTCAGTACCCCACGGTCGAGCAGCACGTCGGCGCCGCCATCCGATGGGTGCTGGGCCTTTCTGCACGGGACGCCCTCCGCAAGGCCGGCTGCCTCGCCGAGGGCTTCTGGCTACGCGATTTGTTAGAGAACTTCTGGCGACCTACTTAGAAGCGGAACACGGTGGCGTCGAAGCCGCCCGCGTTGACGTTCCCGGGCAGGCTGCCCCAGGAGTAGCCCACGACGTACACGCCGCCGTCGGCGCCCACCGTCACCGCCTGGCCCCGGTCGGAGGCGCTCGAGCCCACCTGCCGCGTGCCCAGGGGCTTGCCCGCGGTGTCGTACGAGCTGACGAACACGTCGCTGCCACCCAGCACGACGTTGCCGTCCAGCGCGCCCGACGTGTGCCCCACCAGGTGCACGCGACCGTCAGCCCCCACCGCCACGCCCTGTGCGTAGTCCGTCGTGGTGGTGCCCAGCTGCCGCGTCCACTGCTTGTCGCCCGCCTCGTCGTATTTCACCAGCACCGCGTCGTAGGTGCCCACGCGGACATTCCCGTCGAGCGCGCCGAAGGTGTAGCCGGAGACGTAGGCCGCGCCGGACGCATCCACGGCGACCCCCGTGGCGTAGTCGTCACTGTTCGAGCCGAGCTGCCGCACCCACGCCTGGTTCCCCGCCACGTCGTACTTCGCCAGGAACAGGTCCACCGTGTTGTTCGTGGACGTGACGCCGTCGAGGCTGCCCTGCGTGTAGCCGGCCAGGTAGATCTCCTCGCGCGAGCTCACCGCCACGCCCAGGGCCACGTCGCCGCGCGAGCTGCCGAACTGGCGCATCCAGTACGGATTGCCCCCGGTGTCGAGCTTCGCCACCACCACGTCGTAGTTGCCCGGCGTCGGCGTGCCGTCGATGCGGCCCAGCGAATAGCCCGCGAGGAAGAGGCCGTCCTGTCCCGACGTGCGCGTGACGGCCAGGCCCGTGGCGAAGTCATCCGTCTGCGTGCCGTCCTGCCATACCCACTGGAGCACGCCCGACGCGCTGAGCTTCAGCACGAAGAAGTCCGTGCCGCCCTTGTTCACGTACGGCAGGAAGCTGCCCCAGGTGTAGCCGGCGACATAGACGTTGCCCGCCGCGTCCGCCGTCACCGCGAGCGCCCGGTCATTCATCGCCGTGCCCACCTGATGCACCCAGTGCACCTTGCCGTCCGTGCCCTGCTTCACGACGAACACGTCCTGTCCGCCCGCCGCCGGCGCTTCGCCGAACTGCCCGCCGGTGTGCCCCGCGACATAGACGGCGTCACCGACCGAGGCCACGGCCAGCGCCTGCTCATCCGCGGCGCTTCCGAGCTGTCGTTGCCAGACGGGTGCGTTCAGGGCCTGCGCACTCGCCAGCGGTGCTCCCAGGATGGCCACCGCGCTCGCGACCGCACCTGCGCCACACCACCACTTCCGAACCATGGGCGACTCCTCTCGAGATGAAGGTTCCGCCCCGTACTCTGGCGCGGGGGAAGGCCCTGGCGCATCTCGCAAAGGACTCCGCACCTCCTGTCCGAAAGGTGCGACGCGGAGCGTTGTGCACTCCGCGTCCTTGCGGGGGCGCGCCGACGCGTGCCCCCCACTTCACAAGCTCAGATGTTCCAGCTGCCTCGGACACCCAGCATGACCGACCCGTACGGGCCGTCGTCCGCGTAGCCGAGCGGCGACGTGGTGGTGGGCAGCGGCGAGGGCAGCGTCAGCGTGGTGTCGCCCGAGCGCGTCGTGTAGCGCCCGACGGTCGCCGTCAGGAACGGGCCGAACGACAGGGAGTGACCCAAGCGCCACTTGCCACCCACCGTGACGTTGGCGAACTCGGGGCCCCGCGTGCTGCTCTTCAGCTTCAGGTTCGCCGCGAGCGGGCCCTGCGGTCCCTGCACCTGCGTGGGGCCGGAGTTCTCGTTGCGCAGGATGACCATGCCGAAGCCCAGTCCGACGAACGGGTCGAACGAGGCCGTGGGCGAGAAGTGATACTGGACCTGCGGACCGAAGCGAAGCTGCGAGGCGGCGCACTCCCAACCCTCGAAGCAGGAGTACGGATTCTCCTTGGTCAAGATGTGCGTGTAGCTGCCGTAGGCGCCGATGAACCAGTTCGGCGTCACCCGGTAGCCCACCTCCGCCACCACGGGCACCGCGCCGTTGGCCGCGTCGCTGAGCTTCACATCACCGATGGTCTGATTCAGCCGCAGACCATTCTTGTAGACATACCCCACGCCTGCCTGGAACCCGAGTCCGACGGTGACTTCCAAACCTGTCGGCGCACTGTACGTCGCGACTTCCTGCGCGCTCGCGCCCGCCGAACCCAGTGCAACCGCTGCCGCCAGGGCCCAACTCAGCCTTCCCGTCATAAACCCCTCCGTCGAGTGGAGCGTTGAATCTAGAACAAGCCGCATCTCACAAGTAAGCCGCGTTGCGTCAGGGTGACAGTTGTGACGGTGGGTCAGCGATGACTGTCAGGGACGTGCACAATGCGGGGCATGAACGTCACCCTCGAACAGGCCCGGGCACTGGACGCATTGGCACGACACGGCACCTTCGCGGCGGCGGCCCAGGCGCTCGGAAAAGGGCACACGGCGGTGCTCTACACCCTGCGGACGCTCGAGGGACAGACGGAGCTGGAGCTGTTGGACCGGCGGGGCTACCGCACCCGGTTGACGGCCGCGGGCGAGCGGGTGCTGGAGCACTGCCGCAAGTTGTTGGCAGTTGAGCGCGACCTCGAGGCGACATGTGCGGAGATACGCGCGGGGTGGGAGCCCACGTTGCGAATCGTCTTCGACGGCGTCTTCCCGGCCGAGCCGCTGTTACGCGTAGTGAAGGCGCTGAGGGCGGAGGGCGCGGGCACGCGCTTCCACGTGTCGTCGGAGTTCCTCGCGGGCGTGGAGGCGGCCTTCACGCGGGACGACGCGGACCTCATGGTGTCGGTGCTGCCGCCCGCGCTGCCGGGGCTGAAGAGCTACGCGTTGCCGGAGCTGGAGGCGATGCTCGTGGCCCACCGCTCCCATCCGCTGGCGAGGCGGCGTCGCGGCGTCATCAGTGAGGAAGAGCTGTCCGAGCACCTGCTGCTCACGGTGCGTGGCTCGGACCCCCGGCTGCAGTTGAGCACGGTGTCGCTGGAGCTGCGCTCCACGGTGCACCTCAACGACTTCGCGGCGAAGAAGGCGGCCATCCTGGAGGGCCTGGGCTACGGGTGGCTGCCCGAGCACCTCGCGTCGAAGGAGCTGCGGCGCGGAGAGCTCAAGCTGCTCAAGCCCGCGAGCGGCTCCACGCACGCCTTCCTCCCCAAGCTCCACCACCGCGCGGGCGTGAGGCTGGGCCGCGCCGCGCGCCGCGTGGTGAAGGCGCTCACCGGCACCGAGCCGCCGCAGTAGCGCTACTTCGTCGCCGTGGTGCAGTCGCCCGACACGTTCGTCGCCGCGCGGCCGTCCACCATGTTGTCGCTGAAGACGTTGTCGTCCGTCACCACCAGCTCCACGCCGCCGCTGCCGCGGTTGCACACCACCACCGCGCCCGCGCCCGCGCGGTTGCCGACGAACCGGTTGCCGCGCAGGGTGAGCCCGCGCGTGCCCACGTCCTCCAGGTAGACGGCCGCCGCCGGTCCGCGCGTCACGGTGTTCCCCACGAAGACGTTGCCCTCCACCAGGTCGTTGTTCGGCTGGAAGTAGTGCAGTGCCCCGCCGCCGCCCAGGTCGTAGATGCCCTGCGCGTTGGGCCACGCGAGCAGCGGGCGCTGCGCGAGCGAGCTGTCGGTGGCGCCCCGGTAGGCCTCCAGGACGTTGTCACGGAAGGTGTTGCCGCGCACCACCGAGTCACGCCCGTGCGTCACGCACATCGCCCCGCCGCCCGCCATGGAGGACGTGCCGTCCTGCGCGAAGCGGTCCACGTCCCGGGTGCGGTTGTTCTCGAAGAGGGAGTCCTCCACGCGCGAGCCCACGGTGAACATCAAATCCAGCGCGCCGCACTTGGCGGACACCTCGTTGTCGCGGAACACCGCGTGGCGAATCGTCACCGGCCCCGGGTAGTAGGCCCACAGCGCGCCGCGCGTCCGGTCGCGGTTGCCGTTGTAGTCGTTCTTCTTCACCTTCTCGAAGACCATGTGCTCGAAGACGGGGTCGCCGTCGCCCACCGAGCCGTCTCCGAAGAAGTTCATCCCCCACCAGCCGTGGGGATTGGTGGAGGTGAAGAGCACGGGCTTGTCCGCCGTGCCGCGCACCTGGATGCCGCCGTACACGCGCACCTCCACGCGGCCCTCGTGGTGGTTCATCACGCTGTCGGCCGCGCCGGGGTCCACGTCGGCTTGCGTGACGTCGGGGCGCCCCTTGAAGTCGAGGATGACGCCCGGCTCCACCGTGAGCACCTGGCCCTTGGGGATGGTGACGACGCCCTCTGCGTCCCCGACGACGCGGTAGGGAGAGCCCGCCTCGGTGAGCGTGCCCGCCAGGGTCCCCGTCACCACGGTGCCGCCGTCTTCAGGGACCACGATGACGGGCCCTCCGTCACCGCCACCCGGAGTCCCTCCGTCCTCACCGCCGGGCACCACGCCGGGCTTCTCGGGCGTGGAGGAACACGCGGCGTAGGACAACCCCAGGACCACGGCCCACAAGAGGCGCTTCACGGACTCGGAGGCGGACAGGTGCATGGCTTCGCGCGCTAGCACGGCGCCGAGGCGCGCCGCAAACCGCGCCCGGGCTGATAGAAGCCCGCGCCATGGCGAACGACCTCCTCGTGCTCTCCTATTCGGGCTGTTCCACCTGCAAGAAGGCGCTGAAGTGGCTGGAGGCGAAGGGCCTCTCCCCTCGCGTGCGCCCCATCGTGGACGAGCCCCCCACCCTCGCCGAGCTGGACGCGTGGATTGCGAAGAGCGGCCTGCCCGTGCGCAAGTGGCTCAACACCAGCGGCCTGAGCTACCGGGCGCTCGGCAAGGCGAAGGTGGACGCGGCGAGCGAGGCGGACGTGCGGGCCTGGCTCGCCGCCGATGGCAAGCTGGTGAAGCGGCCGGTGCTCGTCACACCCTCGGCGGTGCTGGTGGGCTTCCAGGAGGAGGCCTGGGAGCGCGTGTTCTCCCAGCGAGGCTGAGGGCCGAGCAGCCGGGCGGGCGGACGTGCGCCCGTCCCTCGCGAAGCGCGGCCGCGCGTGAAGATTCCTCTCTATGGAATCCAGCACCAGGCGTCCGCTCGGAGAAATCCTCCTGGAGATGGGGGTGCTCAACCGCGCCCAGCTCCGGGTGGGGCTGGTCCACCACCACGAGACGCAGGTCCCCCTGGGACGCGCGCTGGTGCGCGAGGGCGTGTGCACCGAGGCGGACGTGCTGCGCGGCCTGTCGGCGCAGCTCGGCGTGGGCGCGGTGGACCTGGACCTGCAACCTCCCGAGCGCGGCATGGCGGACCTGCTGCCCGCGCGCATCGCCCGGCAGTATCGCGCGGTGCCCCTGCGCGTGGAGCTGGTGCCCATGGAGCAGGGCGAGCGCGAGGTGCTCCACATCGCCCTGCCCGCCCCCGTGTCGCTGGAGGCCGTGGACGCCGTGCGCGCCGTCACCGGCAAGCCGCGCGTCGAGGCCTACGTGGCCTCCGACCCCGCCATCACCCGCGCGCTCTCCGAGCTGTACGGCTTCGAGGAGCCCGCCGAGCCCGCCGCCACGCCCGCGCCCGCCCCCGGTGGGCACCTGCTGCTCTACGGCTGGCCTCCCGTCACCGCCGTGCTCATCTCGCGGCAGCTGGCGCGCAGCGGCTTCCAGGCCCGGGTCGCGACCCCACTGGAGGTCCTCCACACCAGCGCCAACGACGTGGTGCTCGCGCCCCTGCAGGCCATGGAGGGACTGTTGGCCGGCGAGGTCCACATCGAGGGCGCGCTCATCGTCCACGGCACGTCGGACGACGAGGGCTTCGAGCGGGCGCGGAAGCTCGGCGCGCGGGGCTTCCTCGCCAATCCCCGCGACGAGCAGCTGCTCCTGCGCGCGGTGCGCCGGCTGATTCCCGGCGGAGGCTCCTCCATCTCCGGAGAGTCCGGCTCGTCACACCACTCGCACTGACGTGGGCCCGGCGCGCTACCCCTGGAGCAGGCCCAGCGCGTCGAGCACCTCGGGGTACACCTTGCTCGCGAAGTAGCGCCCGCCCGCGATGGTGAAGTGCACGCCGTCGCTCATGCGCAGCTTCATCGGCTTCCTGAAGCCCTCGACGCGCGCCTGGAGCAGGGCCTTGCCCTTGGCGTCCGTGAAGTACGGGCGCGTGTCGACGTAGCGCGCGTCCGCGCGGGAGCCGATGACCTCGCGCTGGAGGCCCCGGATGAGGCCCAGCTTCTGCTCGAAGCGCTTGAGCCCCGTCGCCGGCAGCTCCAGCCAGATGATCTTCCGTCCCGGCGCGGCGAGCACGCTCGCGAAGGAGTCGATGCGCTGACGGTACGCGTCCTCCCACTCGGGCTTGCCCCAGTGGACGGGCTTCTTGCCATCACGCTCCAGCAGGGACTGGCCATCGTTTCCCCCGAGGATGACCACCACCACGTCCGGCTGGTGGCGCTTCACCTCCTCCTCGCCCACGGCCATCCAGTCGAAGAAGTCCGGTCGGGCCAGCCCCGTGGAGGAGCGGGCGCGGCGCGACGCGCGAATCGTCGGATGCGCCTCCAGCCGGGCGAGCAGGTAGTCCCCGAAGCCCGTGGCGATGAGGCTGTCACCGAGCAGCAGCACGGAGCGCGGACGCTCGGCCGCGGGAGCCGCCGCGTCAGCAGGCGACGCCGGCGCCGCGAGCACGGCCTCGGACGCGGGGCCCGCATCCGGTCCGGAGGGAGCAGCCCAGGAGAGCCCGGTGGAGAACACGACGAGGACGACGAACCAACCCGTGAAGCGCTTCCGCATTCGGGCCGCACGCTAGCGGCACACCGCCGTCAGGTACACTCCCTTTCACGACGCCTCCCGGGGCCCACCGCCCGACTCACGCCGCCGACACCTTCGGGGTGGACGTCAACCTCGCGAGCCACGGCGCCAGCAGCTCCGCGCAGGCCTCCGGGTGGGTGAAGTAGGGCACATGCCCCGCCCCCTTCAGCATGTGGTGCGGCGTCCCTGGCGGAAGCGATTGCAGCAGTCGCTCCACGGTGGAGGGGGGCACCAGCACGTCCCTGTCCCCCTGGATGCAGAGGCAGGAGACGTCCAGCCGTCGCAGCTCGGGCGGGTGGGCCTCGCGTTGGATGGCGAGCGCGCGATGCCACGTGGTGCCGCGCTCCACCACCGTCGTGGGGACCACCTCCGCCACCTGCCCGAAGGGAACCGGCTTCCACGCGGCCAGCCCCGCGGCGACCACGCCGGGCCGTGCCCACACGGCGATGGGGCCCATCATCCCGATGAGCAAGCCACGCACCCCCAGGTGGGTGGTGCGCGTGAAGGCGCCCAGGAAGGCCACGCCGCGAGCGACGCCCGCCGCCGCCAGGTGCGCGGCCACCATCCCACCGAAGGAGCTGGCCACCACCGCGTCCACCGGGCCCGCCGCGTGCGCCACCTGTCGCGCGAGCGCGCCCGCGCCCACCGCCGCATGCGCTCCTTCCGGATACTCGACGAGGACGGGACGACAGAGGGGTGACAGCGCCTGGGCGAGCGCGCGGAAGCCGGAGCCTCTCGCCCCCAGGCCGGGCAGCAGGAGCACCCTCGGCCCCTCGCCTTGCCCCACCTCTGTCAGCTGCACGTCCGAGCGCATCTCATTCCCTCGCGGTCGCGGCGGGGAACAGCGTGACGACGCCGCTTCTGCCCGCCTCCAGCGTGGACACCTCCGGCTCCGGGGCGGGCTGCTCCCGCGCCAGCCCCAGGAAGGTCCGGGTGCGCTCATGTCGGGGCCGCTCCAGCACCTGCGCGGGAGGGCCCTCCTCCAGGATGCGCCCGCCGTGCAGCACCAGGACGCGCGAGGCCAGCTCGCGCGCGAAGCGCATCTCGTGCGTCACCGCCACCAGCGTGAGCCCGTCCTCGCGAAGCCGCGACAACAGCGCCACCAGCTCGCCCACGCGCTCCGGGTCCAACGCGCTGGTGGGCTCGTCCAGGAGCAGCGCCTCGGGCTCCATCGCGAGCGCGCGGGCGATGGCCACCCGCTGCTGCTCACCGCCGGACAGCTCGGACGGGTAGGCCTCCTCGCGGTGGGACAGGCCGACCTTCGCGAGCAGCGCGCGCCCCAGCTCCGTGGCGCTCCTCGCGTCCAGGCCCCGCACGTGTCGGGGCGCCTCGATGACGTTGCCCAGCGCGGTGCGGTGCGCGAACAGGTGCCACTGCTGGAAGACGAAGCCCACGCGGCGGCGGATGTTGGAGACGGCGGCGCCGCTCGCTCGCGACGCACTGGGGCCGAGCACGTCGTCCCCCACCCGGATGCTGCCCGCGTCGAAGGGCTCCAGCCCGTTCAGGCACCGCAAGAGCGTGCTCTTGCCGCCGCCCGAGGGGCCCACCAGCGCCACCACCTCACCCGGCGCGAAGGCCGCGCTGATGCCGTCCAGCACCATGCGCCCCTCGTACCGCTTGCACAGGTCCTTCACTTCAATCATCCGCGCGCCAACCTCGCTTCCAACCGCCTCGCCAGGAGGGACAGAGGGTAGCTCATCGCCAGGTAGAGCGCCGCGCACAGCGCCCCGGGCAACAACCAACTGCGAACATCCACCGCGGTAATCGTCATCCGCTTGGTGAGCTCCACGACGGAGATGACGGACACCAGCGAACTGTCCTTGAGCAGCGCGATGAAGTCGTTGGTGACGCTCGGCAGCGCCACCCGGAAGGCCTGCGGGAACACCACCCGGCGCAGCGCCAGCGGCGTGGACATGCCCAGCGCCAGCGCCGCCTCCATCTGCCCCCGGGGCACCGCCAGCACCCCCGCCCGGTACACCTCCGCCTCGTAGGCCGCGTAGTTCAGCCCCAGCCCCAGCACCGCCGCGCTCAGCGCGTCCAGCCGCAGCACGCCCGCGAGCCCGTAGTACAGGACATAGAGTTGCAACAGCACCGGGGTTCCACGGAACACCTCCACGTAGAAGGACGCCATCCCCGACAGCCACCGGGGTCCGTACAGGCGCACCAGCGCCAGCCCCGCGCCCAGCGGCACCGCGAGCGCCATGGCGCCCACGGACACCACCAGCGTCACCAGCGCCGCCTGGAGGAACATCAGGCCCTGGCCCCAGCCGAGCTTCGCCGTGCGCGTCTGCGACAGCACCTCGCGCGTCTGCGCGTCCGTCCACTCCACCATCTTCTGCTGCTGGGCACTGTCGATGTTCCACCGGGCGAAGATGCGCCGCAGCTCCCCCGAGCGCGCCACGTGCCCCAGCGCCACGTCCAGCGCCGCGCGCAGGTCCTCGTCCCCGGGCCGCACCGCGATGGCGTAGTAGCCCTCGCCCACGTCGCCCACCACG
This sequence comes from Myxococcus sp. MH1, assembly GCF_059738865.1. Taxonomy (NCBI): domain Bacteria; kingdom Pseudomonadati; phylum Myxococcota; class Myxococcia; order Myxococcales; family Myxococcaceae; genus Myxococcus; species Myxococcus sp. MH1. Next base: position 8,053,635 of record NZ_AP026947.1, read on the forward strand.
CGCAGCTGGGGCCTCGGCTGGCCGTAGCGCTGGGCGATGAGGTCGTCCATCAGCACCGCGTCCACCCGCCCCTGCTCCAGGTCGATGTAGGGCTCCTCCACGCCTTCGTACGGCACCGCCTGGATGCCCTCGCGCTGGAGCAGGTCCCACGCCTGCGAGTTGGCGAGCGTCCCCACCCTCCTGCCACGCAAGGACGAAAGCCCCGTGACGCTGTCGTCCTGCCGCCGGGCCAGGAGCCGCAGCTGGAAGATGAAGTACGGCCGCGTGAAGAGGATGCGTCCGCTGCGCGCCGGGGTGACTTCAATGCCGTTGAGCGCCACGTCGAACGAGCCCCGCTCCAGGGAGGGGATGAGGCTGGACCAGTCGTTCTGCACGAAGCGCGCGCGCACGCCCAGCTCCCGCGCCAGCGCGTCCGCCAGCTCCACCTCGAAGCCGCGCATGTGCCCGGGCACGTCCGGGTCCTCCATGGCGTACGGCTCGCCGCCCTGCGCGTCCGCGCCCCAGCGAAGCTCGCCTGCCCTCCGCACCCGCTCCAGTCCGGGCTCCTCCCGCTGGACGCAGGACGTCAACACCACCGCGAACACGAGCAGCGCCCCGCCCCTCCTCCACACACCGCTCACATCCATTTCAGGGACTCCCACTCTGTAGCAGGTGCAGGTGTGACCCAGTATTCAGGTCCTGACACTTTCTCCGGGACTGCGTACTAGAGTGTCGCGACAGAGGAGCCAAGGCGTCATGGAAGCATACAAGGTGCTGGTGGTGGACGACGAGCCGCAGGTGGCGCACGCCTTGAGGCGGCTGCTGCGGCGCGAGGGTTTCGACGTCCAGCTCGCGTTCAACGGAGAAGAGGCGCTCGAGCGGCTGAAGACCTTCAGCCCGGACATCGTCCTGACGGACTTCCGGATGCCGGGGATGACGGGCAGCGAGCTGCTCCAGCGCATCAAACGCAGCCACCCGCTGGCGCTGCGGCTCATCATCTCCGGCTACGCCGACTTCAAGTCGGTGGTGGCGTCGGTGAACGAGGGCGAAATCTGCCGGTTCATCAGCAAGCCCTGGGATGACGCGGAGCTGGTGACGTACCTGTCGGGCCTGCTGCGCCACCGCGAGACGATGGCCCAGCTCTACGCCCCGTTCCGCGCCGCGCCCCAGGGTGTCAGCGCGGAGGTGAGCCCCACGGACGCCGCGCTGGTCCTGAAGGTCCAGGTGGCGGACCCGTCGTTCCCCGCCGAGCAGGCCGTGTCCATCATCGAGCGCTTCGCGGGCCTGCTGGCCGACGACAGCCTGAAGGTGGTGGGGGGCCTGCTGGAGCGCTTCGGTGGCCGGCTGTCCTTCGTGGCGGAGGTGGGCGGGCCGCAGCGGCTGCGCCTGGAGCTGCCCATGCGCGCCCAGAGCGCGCCGAGTGTTCGACCGGGGCTGGGCGAGGCGTGATGGCCCCGGAGGTCGACGCGGATTGGGTGAACAGCCGCCTCAAGCGCTTCACCCTGCTGGCGTGCCTCCTCATCCACGGTCTGCTCATCGTCAGCCTCTGGGGGCGCTGGCACGAGGTCCTCGTCGTGACGGTGGCCTTCGCGGGGGTGACGGGGGCCAACGTGGTGCTCGCGCGGGGGTTCTTCTCGCGGCACACCCAGGCCGCCGAGGCCACGCGCTTCACGCTGAACATGGTGGGCACCGTGTTCTACGGCGTGGTGAGCGACTGGGCGCTGCCCGTGTGGCTGTACCTGCCGCTCAACGCGCTGTGGGTGGACCGCTTCGCGGACTCGGGCGCCCGGCGCCGGCTGGGGTTGATGCTGGTGCTGGTGGCCGGCGCGGCGCTGTCGGACGGGGCCGCGCCCGAGGTCGCCGCCAGCTTCGTGCTGCTGTCGGTGCTCACGTACGCGCTCTCCGAGGGCCGCGTCTTCCTCACGCACTCGACGCTGCGCGAGCTGGCGCGCCAGCACGACGAGCTGGCCCTGGCCCACGAGCAGTTGGAGATGGCCCACCGGCGCGCCCGTGAGCAGGAGCGGCTGTCCAGCCTGGGCATGCTGGCCGCGGGCGTGGCACACGAAATCAACAACCCCATGAGCTACGTGAAGAGCAACGTGAACGCGCTGCTCATGGACCTGCGCGCGTGCAAGAACCTGCCGCCGGAGCTGCAGGAGTACGTGGACGACGTGCTGCCCGCCACCGCGGACGGCATCCGGCGGGTCGTGGCCATCGTCGCGGACCTGCGGCGCTTCGCGAGGGGAGACCCGGGCGCGCTGGAGGAGTACGACCTCAACGAGGAGATCGCCGTCGCGCTGCGCATCACCCGCACGCAGGTGCAGTCGCGCTGCGAGGTGGAGGTGACGCTGGGGGATTTGCCGCGCCTGCTCGGACGTCCGGGGCAGCTGGCGCAGGTGGTGGTCAACCTCCTGATGAACGCCGCGCAGGCGATGCCCTCGGGCGGACGCATCTTCCTGAGCACGCGCATGGAGGCCGACGAGGCCGTCCTGTGCGTCCAGGACTCCGGGCACGGCATGACGCCCGAGGTGCGCGCGCGGCTGTTCCAGCCCTTCTTCACCACCAAGCCCGCCGGTGAAGGCACGGGCATGGGGCTGGCCGTGGTGCACGGCATCATCACCTCGCACCAGGGACGCATCGACGTGGAGACCTCGCCCCAGACGGGCACGCGCTTCACCGTCCGCCTCCCACGCATCCCTCCGCTCGCCATGCACCTGCCCGGACTGTCAGGCGGAGTCCCCACCCCGCCGAAGTCGCATCCGGACACGGCCTGAGCCCGCACGCGACTGTCCCTCGAGAGCGCCATGTCCTCCTCGCCGCCCGCCTTCGCCAGCCGCTTCGAGCCTCGCTACGTGGAGGACCCGTATCCGCTCTACGAGCGCCTGCGCCACGAGGCTCCCGTCCACTTCAGCGAACAGATGCACCTGTGGGTCGTCTCCCGCTACGAGGACATCAAGGCGGTGGTGCTCAACCCGGACGACTTCCTGTCGGCCAACGCCTTCCGCAACCCCGTGCCGCCCGCGCCGGAGGTGCTCGCGGTGCTGGCGGAGGGCTACCCCCAGGTCCCCGCGCTGGTGGATGACGACCCGCCCAACCACACGCGCATGCGGGTCATCGTCAACAAGGCCCTGGCGCCGCATCGGCTGAGCGCGATGGAGGCGCGGGTGTCCGCGATCGCGACGGAGCTGCTGGACGGCTTCGCCCACGAGGGGAAGGCGGACCTGGTGGAGAGGCTGGGCTACCCGCTGCCCGCGCGCGTGGTCGGCGCCATCATGGGGCTGCCGGACTCGGACGTGACGCGGCTGAAGCAGTGGACGGAGGACCTGGTGGTGATGTCCGCGGGCAACGCGCCCGTGGAGCGCCAGGTGGAGTGCGCCAGGGGGCTCGTCTCCATCCAGAAGTACCTGGCGGAGCACATCGCCGCGCGGCGACGCGCGCCCACCGATGACCTCATCAGCGCGCTCATCGAGGCGCGGTACGAGGACACGCCGCCGTTGAGCGACGTGGAGCTCATCAGCCTCATCTCCATGCTGCACTTCGCCGGGCACGAGACGACGTCGAACCTGCTGGGCAACCTGCTCGTGTGGGTGCTGCGCGCGCCGGAGCGGCTGCGCGAGCTGCGGGACGACCCGGGCCGCATCCCCCGGGCCATCGAGGAGACGCTGCGGCTGGACGCGCCGGTGCAGGGGATGATGCGCACCACGCGCCGCCGGGTGACGCTGGGCGGCGTGGAGGTGCCCGAGGGCGCGCGGCTGCTGGTGCTCTATGCGTCGGGGAACCGGGACGAGACGGTGTTCCACGCGCCCGGCGAGGGGGTGCTCCGCCGTCCGGACGTGGGCAAGCACCTGGGGTTCGGGATGGGCATCCACTACTGCATCGGCGCGCCGCTGGCGCGGATGGAGGTGCGACTGGCGACGGAGCTGCTGTTGAAGCGGCTGCCCGGGCTGCGACTGGCGCCGGGCGAGGCCGTCCGCTACCTGCCCAACTTCCTGCACCGGGGCCCGCGGCAGCTGCTCGTCGAGTGGGACCCGGCCTGAGGTTGTTTCAGCGCTTGAGCGCGGCGTCGATGTGCGTGGCGAAGGTGTCGAGCGACTGCGCGCCCGTCACGCCGGTGCCGTTGATGAAGAAGGTGGGCGTGCCGACGATGCCTCGGCGCTGGGCCTCCAGGCGGTCGGCCTCCACGTAGTTGTCCCAGGCCTTGGTGTCGAGCGCGCGCTTGAAGCTCGCGACGTCCAGCCCGAGCGCCTTGGCGTACTTCTCCAGCGAGGCGCGGTCCAGGGCGCCCTGGTTGTCGAAGAGCACGTCGTGCATCTGCCAGAACCTGCCCTGCTCGTGGGCGGCCATGGCCGCGGCGGCGGCGAGCTTCGCGTTCTCGTGGCGGGGCAGCGGCATGTGGCGGAAGACGATGCGGATCTTGTCGCCGTAGCGCTCGCGCAGCCCCTCGACGGTGGACGCGCCGCGCTGGCAGAAGGGACACTGGAAGTCGCTCCACACCTCCACCGTCACCTGGGCGTCGCGGGGCCCCAGCGCGGGGGCCTCCGAGCGCGGGGTGGCGGAGATGAGCTTGGGCTGGGCGCGGGCGGCATTGGGCTGCTTGTCGCAGTCGGGGGTGGGCTCGTCACCGGCGAGGGCGGGGTTGAGCGAAGAGAACACGACGGCGGCCGCCAGGAGGGCGGGAGCGCGGAGCTTCATGGTGGACCTCTGGAGTGGGATGGATGCGGCACGCCCGGCGTCCTGCCTGGAGGCCTGGCGTGACGAGGGGCGATGCCCTCGCACGCAAGGAGTGACGCGAGCGGCGCGGGAGTTTCAGCGCCGTGTTATTTCCCGCGCACCATGACGACCGAGCGCCTCGACTACGCGGACCCCTTCCTCCATCGATTCACCGCGCGGGTGGTGGGCCACGGCGCGTGGAATGGCGCGCCCTCGGTGGTGCTGGACCGCACGGCCTTCTATCCGGAGGCCGGTGGGCAGATGGGGGACCAGGGCGTGCTCGGGGGGCTGCCCGTGCGCGACGTGCAGGTGGACGACGCGGGGGTGGTGCATCACCTGGTGGAGGGCGTGCTGCCCGCGCCCGGTGAGGCGCTGGAGGGCGTGGTGGATTCGGAGCGGCGGCGCGTGCACATGTCGCTGCACACGGGGCAGCACATGTTGTCGCGGGCGCTCTTGGACCTCGCGGGCGCGGCCACGGTGTCGTCGCGATTGGGGGCCACGTGCACCATCGACACGGACCAGGACACGCTGGACGAGCAGCTCGTGGCGAAGGCGGAGGCGCACGTCAACGCCATCATCGACGCGGACCTGCCCATCCGGGCCTTCTTCCCCACGCCGGAGGAGCTGGCGGCGCTGCCGCTGCGGCGTGCGCCCAAGGTGACGGACAACATCCGCGTCATCCAGGTGGGGGACTTCGATGTGTCGCCGTGTGGCGGGACGCACTGCACGCGCACGGGACAGGTGGGGATGGTGCGGGTGCTGGGCGTGGAGCGCTACAAGGGCAAGGGGCGGGTCCTCTTCTCGGCGGGGCCGCGTGCGCGGCGCGAGCTGTGGGAGGAGGCGGGGGTGCTGCGCGCGATGAGCCGGGCGTTCACCTGTGGACCGGCCGAGGTGCCCACGGTGGTGGAGAAGCTGCGGCGTGAGCTGACCGAGGCCCGCGAGGCGTTGGGCGCGGCGCGAGCGCGGCTGGCGGAGCACACGGCCGTGGAGCTGGCGCAGGCGCTGGAGGCGTCGGCGGACAAGCAGGTGGTGGCGGTGCTCGACGGCGCGGGGCCGGAGCAACTGCGCGCGGTGGCGGCGAGGCTCACGTCCCGGCCTCAGGCCGTGGTGTTCCTGGCGGGCCGCGCGCCCGAGGGCCTGGCCGTGCTCATCGCGCGGGGCAGTGCGTCCACGTTCGGCTGCGGCGCGTTCCTGAAGCGGGCGGCGGAGGCCGCGGGAGGACGCGGGGGTGGACGCCCGGAGCACGCCGAGGGACGGCTTCCGGCGAGCACGGATTGGGCGGCGCTCGTGGCGTCCCTGCGGGGCTGAAGCAGGCCCCACCCCACCTCCGGGGCGGACCGTGGGAGCGGAAATCACCCTCCCCCTCCCTGGACATGAGTCTTTTCCACCCGCACCCACCCGCAACGCATCGCGTCACGAATCACTCCACCCGAAGGGATTTCCTCGGACGCGTTCACATCGTACGGAGGGGGCGCTCCACCGGTGGAACGACATGAGAAGATGGGTGTAGGGGTTCGCGCCACGATGGACGACGGGCAGCACCGCCAGTTCGATGCTTTCGCACGCTCGCGACGACCGGGGCTGCTTCGCCTTGCCCGACGCCTGTGCTCCGGGGGTGGAATCGACCCGGAGGACCTGGTGCAAGAGACCCTCGAGCGCGCCTACCGGAACTTCGACCGGCTGGTGGCGGAGAACCCAGGCGCCGTCAGCGTGTGGCTCAGCACCACGCTGAGCAACCGCTTCCTGGACCATTGTCGTCGCAGACGCACCGAGGTCCTGGGGGCCCCCGCGCTGCGTGTGGTGCAGGACACGGAGTCCTCCGGCGAACCCGCCGCCCTGGAGCAGTGGGAGCAGGTCAGCCGCGAGGACTTCCAGCGGGCCATCGACAAGCTGCGGCCTCCCCATCTCCAGGAGGCCTACCGGCTCCACGTGGCGGGACTTCGATACCGGGCCATCGCTCAGCGGTTGGATGCGCCCGAGGGAACGGTGGGACGGTGGCTCAGCGAGGCGCGGCAGGCTCTGCGGGGGCTGCTGACCCCTAGCGCCGCCTCGAGTGAAGGCAGGGCCAGACCATGACCGAGCAGTGCGACAGACTGGAGTCCTTCATCGACGGTGAGCTGGCCCCGGCGGACGCGGAGAACTTCCGTCACCACCTGACCGGCTGCACCGCGTGCGAGACACGGATGAAGGAACTGCTCGCGCTCGAGCTCCTCGCCGACGACGCCCTGCACGAACCCGGGGACTCCACACTGGCCTTCGTCCCCCCACCTCCCCAGCTCAAGCGGCGCAGGAACTGGATGATGGTGGTGCCGCTGGCGCTGGCCGCGGGCCTGGCGGCGTGGGTTCTCGTGACGCGGACCGACTCGTCCCCCACCTCCCCCGAGCTGTGGCTGGGGCAGGACCCGGGCCGCACGCTCGAGGCCCGCCTCACCCATCCGGGCGCCGACCGCCATCGCCCCTACGAGGTGATGCGCAGCGGCGGCAATTCGCCCCGCGCGCTGTCCCTGCGCGAGCTGGCGAAGCTGGAGGAGACCGGTGACGAGCGAGGCATCGCCTCCGCCTACCTGCTGCGCGGAGACCCCGCCCAGGCCGCCGCCTTCCTCGACAAGCTGCCCGCCTCCCCCGACCTGGACTCGGACCGCGCGGCGCTCGCCCTCCAGCGCGGCGCCCACGAAGAGGCCCTCGCCCTGGTGGACCGCGCGCTGAAGGCGAAGCCCGGCCATCCCCAGGCGCTGTGGAACCGCGGCCTCGCGCTCGAGAAGCTGGGCCTGTCCCTGCAAGCCGCCGAGGCCTTCGAGCAGGTGGCCGCGCAGCAGGAGCCGGGCTGGAGCCAGGAGGCCGCCGAGCGCGCCGCCGACCTGCGCCGTCAAGAGGACACCCAGCGCAAGGGCTGGAAGGGCACCAAGCAGGACTGCGACCAGATGGTGTCCGGCGGCCCCGTGCTCGCCCAGGCCCAGGTGGAGCAGCACCCCGGCCTGTCCCGCCTGTGCTTCTACGATGCGCTGCGCACCGCCCCCTCCCCCGAGCGCGTCGAGTCGCTGCGACCCCTGGCCCGCCAGCTCGACGCCGTGGACGGCGGAACCCACCTGGAGGACGCCCTCCAGCGCGCGGCCCGCACGGACTTCTCCGCGCGCGCGCCCTTCGTCGCGGACTACGTGCGGCTGACGCGCAACGAGCTGTCCCCGGCGCAGCTCGACACCTTCCTCGTGAAGCTGCGCGAGGCCCGGCAGGACGACCTGCTCCTGGGCGCCCTGCTCTTCCCCAAGGACCTGCGACAGCACGAGCGTGAGTACCGCGAGCTCGCGCTGGCCACGAGAGACCCGTGGTTCGCGCTGCTCGCCGAGGAGCGCCAGGCGCGCGCCGACATCCAGCGCGGACAGATTCCCCAGGCGCGCACGCGGCTGACCGAGGCCCTGCGCACCTGCCCTGACGGCGCGCGCTTCAACTACCGCTGCCTGGAGCTCGAGCGGAACCTGGCCCTCGTGGAGCGGCAGCTCCACCGCCCCGTCGAGTCCCGTGCGCACGGCCTGCTCGCGCTCGCCCGGGCCCGCGCGGGGCACGAGTGGACCAAGGAGTGGCGGCTGCTCCAGGAGCTGGGCCAGGTGGCCCTCTTCCACGGAGACCTGTCGCTGGCGCGCGCCTACCTGGAGGAGAACATCCAGCGGCTGCCCGAGCGGTGCGCGGACCATGAGTCGGCCTACGTCAACCTCGCGCTCGCCTTCCACCGCACGCTCGACTTCAACGGCGCCCGGGAGCAGCTGGACCGCGCCGCGCGCTGCGGCAACCCGCCCTCCCTGGCGCGCGCCTTCGCCATCGCGGACCTGGCCCACACGCAGGCCCGCCGCGCCGAGGACACCGAGGTGCTGACCCGGGGCCTGGAGGCGCTGCGAGCCTCACCGGCCCGACTGGAGACCGCGGGCGAGGGCGCGATGCTGCGCCACATCGAGGGCCGCTTCTTCGTCGAGCAGGACCGCCGTCGGGGGCAGGCGCTGCTGCGTCAGGCCATCGAGGAAGCGGCGCCGCTCGTGGGCTCGGACGTCAACGCCCGCAAGGCGCGCGTGTACAGCTTCACGTCCCTCATCCTCGACGCCTCCCGGCACGAGGAGCTGGAGCGGGCCATGGCCCTCTTCGCCGAGGAGCGCGCCCTGCCCCTGCCCGAGCGCTGCGCGCTGGGCGTCACCGTGGACGACGAGCGCACGGCCCTGGTGGCCCGCGACGCGTCGGGGCGTTGGGTCGGCCACTTCGACACCCAGCGCCGTGAGCGGCTGGAGAGCGTGGAGGGGCTGGTCCCCGAGCGCCTCGCACAGGCCCTGCGCGACTGCCCCCACGTGGACGTGCTCGCGCGGCCGCCGGTGCTCGGCAAGCCGGACCTGCTGCCGCCGGACATCGCCTGGGCCTACCGTGTCGGAGCGACCCCCGACGAGCCCACCGGACAGCCCTCGCGCCGGCTGGTGGTGGCGGACGTGCATGCCCCCGCGGAGCTGCGCCTGCCCTCGCTGCGCGCCTGGCGCCCCTCGGAGGACGAGGACGCGACGCTGGCCACGCTGCGAGGCGCCTCCGCCACGCCGTCGCAGGTGCTGCGGGCGATGCGCGAGGCCACGGAGGTGCAGATTCACGCGCACGGCGTCGTCGACCCGAGCGCCGCGGATGGCTCGCTGCTCGTGCTGTCTCCGGAGGCGCAGGGCGGCCGCTACGCGCTGACGGCGTCGGACCTGCACGGTGAGCGGCTGCAGGGCCGGCCCGTGGTGCTGCTGGCGGCGTGTCATGCCGCGCACAGCAAGGCGTACTTCCATGAAACGTTCGGCCTGCCGGTGGCGTTCGTCGAGTCCGGGGCCCGGGCCGTGCTCGCCGCCACGCAGGAGATTCCCGACGCCGAGGCGTCGGACTTCTTCGAGCCGGTGCTGGCGCGCATTCGCGAGGGGCTGCCCGCGGCCCGCGTCCTTCGCGATGCACGTCAGGACTGGCTCCGCAGTCGGGGAAGCGCCTGGGTCCGCCAGGTGCTCCTCTTCGAGTAGTTGCCTCGTCTCATCCCAGAGTCTCGAAAACCCATGAAGAAAGTCCTCCTGTTGGTCCCCCTGCTGCTCGGCGTCGCGGCGTGCCGCCACATCGAGACGGTTCCGTCGACCGAGCAGATTCAGCGCAAGGCGCCCAAGGGCGCGCTCGTCCGCGTCATCCTCCGCGACCGGGCCAACCCCCAGCGGCTCACCGCCTACGTGGTGGACGTTAGCCGCAACGAAATCGTCGCCCAGTCCAACCGCGACCCGTCCTCGACGCGCGGCGCCCAGGGGGAGACCTCGTCCGAGAAGGCCACCACGGACGGCGACACCTCCGCGATGCAGTCGGGCGGACCGCTCTACGTCGGCGACGTGGAGCTGCTCACCGACTGTGTCCCCCAGACGGACAAGGAGGGCTGCCTGAGCGTCGCCGACCTGCATGACGGAGACCCGGGTGGCGCGTCGGGCGGCGGCGGCGACCCCACGGGCCACCAGCAGCTGGTCGAGAAGGTGAAGCGGCTGGCCGCGCTGACCTACTGGTCCACGCTCGAGGTGGGCATCCCGACCGTCAAGCGGACGGCGGCCCCCGGACGCGTGAATCAGTAATCACGTGAGGCGCTGAGGACAGGAGGCTCCGGTGTCGCGAAGGTGCGGCGCCGGGGCCTTCGTCGTTTCAGGCAGACCTGCCACCCTCGGTGGGGGCCAGGCCCGAGAGCGTCTCCACGTAGGACGCGGCGACGCGCAGGAAGCGCGCGCCCTTCACGCCGGTGAGGTACTGGCGCTTCATCGCGCGCGTGGCGCCCACGTAGAACATGGCGCGGCGGATGCGCTCGTTCTCCCGCGCGTTGCGCTCCTTGGCGCCGGCCATCCAGTTCTCCACGGTGTCCAGCGCGTCCAGGCCCGCGAAGAAGACGACGGGGCACTCGTGGCCCTTGCAGGAGAACACGGTGGTGGCGCGCACGTGGTCCACGCCGCTGACGCGGAAGTCCGTCACGTCGCGGCCGCCCTTGCCACCGTAGGCGTGCGCGGGCACGCCGGCCCGGTTGAGGGCCTCCGTGTACTGCGACGGCATGACGGGCGCGACGACGAGGATGTCGCCGGGGTGCACGCCCTCGTCGCGGATGAGCCGCGCCACCTCCCTGGCCACCTGTCGGGCCTCGCTCGCGCCGGAGGCGAAGCCGCGCACCTGGGGCAGCACGCCGCCGCGCTCGGTGGACTGCACGCGGTAGAGGCCCTCCAGCGTCTCCTCGGGAAGCCACAGCAGCCCCTCGCGCGCGAGCTCTCCGGCCTTCATGTACTCGCGCATGCCCGGGTCGCTGGTGCCGTGCTGGCGCAGCGGGTCCAGCACCACGTTGAAGGCCACGTCGAGGATGTCGCGCGTGGCGCGGAAGGTCTCCTTGAGGATGCGGGTGCGGCCCCGGAAGGACAGCCCCTCCGGGAGCTGCTCCTTGAGCGCGTCGATGGGCACCTGGCCGTAGACGTTCTGCGAGTCGTCCATGAACAACTGGAGGCAGCGCACCCCCTTGCCGTCCTGCGACGCGCGCGGGCGGACCAGGGCGTGGAGCATGGCGAGCGCGCGGGCGTCCATGTCCTGGGCCTCGTCGACGAAGACGCCGTCGAAGGACTCGGGCTCCACGCGGCGCAGCGCGCCCACGTGCTTCACCGTCACGCGGGCCCGGAGCGCGCGCACCCGCTCGCGGCCGGCGCGCTGGGCAATCGCCTCCACCAACAACTTCTCCACCAGGGGCGAGAGCGCGCGGTTGAAGAACGAGACGAGCACCTGGGTGTCCTCGTGCTCCAGCAGATAGCGCGCCACCCAGTGGGCCAGGACGAACGTCTTGCCGCTGCCCGCGACGCCGCGCACCAGGTGGTGGCCGTCATCGAAGCGTCGCTCGAAGAGGGACACCTGCTCCTGGGTGAACAGGGGCCGCGTGGGGCGCGAGCCCTCGATTTCCCCGCCGAGGCTGGTGGGCGCGGCGGGGGGCGGTGGCGGCGGCGGGGGTGCCTCGCGCGGCAGGGGCAGCGCCTCCAGTCGGAGCGGCGAGCCGGGGAGGACGCGCAGGCGCGGCAGGAGCGAGAGGAAGCGCTGGGGAATGGTGGCGCCCCGGGCCTCGTCGCGCGAGGCGAGCACCAAGAGATAATCGCGCGCGCGGCTGGCGGCCACGTTGAGCATGGGCACCAGCGTGTGCGGCGGGAAGGGCCGGCCTCCGGCCACGGTGTCCACGAGCACCACGTCGTACTGGGTGCCCTGCTGTCGGTGGATGGTGGAGGCGCTGAACGCGTCGCCCCGGAAGCCCGCGGAGTTGCCGAGCCGGCGCAGGAGCGAGGCCTGCGCGCGATAGGGCGTGACGCACAGGACGCTGAGGCCGGCGCGCACGGCCTCGCGCGCGAGCGACACGGCGAGCTCGGCGGACAGCTCGCGCTGGTAGCCGGAGCCCGTCTCGCCGCGGCCGTGCGTCAGGCGCTTCGCGTCGCGGCTGAGGCCATCGAGCACCACCCAGCCCGCGCGTGTCCCGGCGAACGCGGGCACGGGCGGGGCCTTCTCGGCGCGGGCCTTGACGATGTCACCGTCCTCGAGCGCGCCGCCGTAGCAGAAGTGGCTGACGACGCGGGCGATGTCCGGGTGCATGCGGTGCTGGGTGCGCAAGAGCAGCACGTCCGGGCGCGCGGCGTCGCGCACCGCGTCCTCCAGGTGGGACAGGCCGCTGGCGCGCAGCCACTTCTGGGAGCCGCGTCCGGCGCCCTCGGCGGCGCGGCTGACGGGGCCGATCTGCTTGGGGTCTCCGGCGAGCGTCACGCGCTCGGCCAGGGGGGCCATGAGCGCGGTGGCGGCGCGGGTCACCATGCCGGCCTCGTCCACCACGAGTCGCGCGAAGGTGCACTTGCCCTCGAGCTCCGACACCAGTCGCAGGGCGCGGTGGACGGTGAGGACCATGAGGGGACAGTCGCCCTTCTCCGCCTCCTTGAAGGTGGGGTCCTTCATCTTGCCGCGCAGGCCGCGCAGCTCGGCCTGGAGCTTGGCGAGCTCGTGCGCGGGGCCGCCCCGGACGCGCTGGAGGTACAGCTCGCGCTCGCGCTCCTCGATGCTCGCGCGCAGCTTGCCGCCCTTGGTGTCCTCGAGCGTGACGGTGGGCAGCTTCGCCAGGGCGTCGCTGGCGCCGGTGCCGCCGCGGAAGATGCTGCGCGCCAGGGGGCGCAGGGGGATGGGCTGGCGCTCCAGGAGGGCGCTGACGCGCAGGACGAGCTCATCGGCGGCGCGGTTGGTGGGGGCCACCGCGAGGATGCGCTCGTTGGGGAAGGCGCGCAGGGCGCGGGCGATGAGGTCGGCGACGGCGGTCGTCTTGCCGGTGCCGGGAGGTCCCCAGATGCAGCCCCAGGGCTGGGCCCAGAGGCGGTCGGTCGGGAGGAGCTCGGCGTCCTGGGGACGCGGGGTGGGCGCGGGCTCGTCTCCGCTGGCGCGGCGCAGGGCCTGATGGAGGGCGGGTTGGCGGTCCTCGTACGCGGAGGCGGCGGTGCAGAGGGCCTCGGCGAAGTCATAGGGCCGATAGCACCAGCGGTCGGCGGCGAGGGCGCGGCGGTCCACGTCGTCACCGTGGTCGGGGGCGGCGAAGACGCGGCCGGACTCGAAGTCGAGGTGGACGACGTCTCCGCCGAAGACGCACTCCTCGCCGAGGAAGCCGAGCAGCGAGCCACCGGACCAGTCCGGGTCCGCCGCGGGCACGGGGACGAGGGACAACACGCCGGGGCCCTGCAGGGAGACCTGACGCGCGTCCTGGAGCAGCTTGGCGCGGTACTGGCTGCGCTCGGAGAGGAGCGCGTCGCTCAGGTCCTCGGGGAGGTATTCGGGAGGACGCCAGGCCTCGCGGCGCTTCCCGGTGGCGACGGCGGCCTGGATGACCTGGCGCTCGGACGCGGTGACATCGGCGGGCGCGGCGACGTCGCGTGCGGGTGGAGGGGCGTCCGGGCGCGGAGCGGGAGGCTTGGGGCGCTGGGACCTGGCGCGGGAGAGGGCCAGCAGCGGATTGGGCGAGCGCGGGATGTCCTCGGGGACAGTGCGGGAGGACGGAGGTGGGACGGGCGCGTCGTCGTACTCGACGTGAAGCTCTCGGACGGAGTCTTCCTTTTGCGGCGCGGGGCGCCCTTCGGAGACCTCGTTGTGCGTCCGGTGCGTCATGGCGGCGGGCCCCGGGCCCCTCGGCCCAGGCCGGGTACGGGCGCGCGAAGGTAGGGGAGGCGTGGATCCACGTCAATGCAAGCCCCAGGGGCGAGGCTGTGCGCTCACGTACGGCTGGCTCCCAGCAGCCGGCCAGGCGCGGGGCGCCGAGGGGAGTCAGTCGAGAAAACGTCGCCACCAGCAGTGGACTTCGTCTTCCGAAAAGCCACGCCACGCGAGTGCGTATCCCGGCCTGAAGGGCTCCAGGACAGGCTCCAGCACACGCGCGAGTTCGCGATACGCGGGCAGGTCGTCGCCCTTCGAGAGGTCCCCCGACTCAGGCCCCGGCCCCAGGGTCACCGCGACGGCTGCCGAAGTCCCCACTTCTCGGACCGTGGTCTCCGACGACTGGAGGCGCCCGCTAAGCGTCGCGATACCTCCCACAGCCTGAAGCAACGAGGCCCCCAGGAAGTTCAGCCAGTGCACCCCCTCCACATGTCGCCCCACGGTCAAGTGAGCGTCCACCCTGGGAACATCCACGCCTGGGTATCGGCGAAGCTCTTCACTAACGAGCGGCAGGACCTTCCGCCGCGCGCCTGCGAACTCCAGCGCGAGCCCCGCATGACCCGAGGCAAGAGGCAGGACCGAGGCCAACGACATGGCCAGGTCCCTCACGCGTCCTGGGCCATGCAGTTCCAGGTACTCCGTGGGCAACGTGGCGCTCAGCACGCTGACACTTCCCTCCAGCGGTGTCTTCGACGGGAGCCGAGCCAGATAGCGGAGTGAGTACCCATCGAAATCATCACCCGTGAGGGTCCAGGAACACTCCGCCTGAAGTCGGGTCATCCGCTGGAACGAGTCGGAGTCTTCGGCAAGCTCTTCGATGAAGCGAAAGGAGGCACTGGGCCGCAGCGAAGCCTGGACCTCTCCCCATCCCGCTTCCGTCAGGGGAAACGACTCCCCATCCGAGTCCCAGGCACGCGTGAGCACATCCCCCACCGCATGCCGGTAGAGGGGCAGTACCTGTTCGACCCCGGCCCCCAGTTCCACATGGTCATGAGGCAGGTAGAACACGATGCGCACCACGTCCCGGGCCAGCAGACGCGCATCTTCGGCATCCGAGTCGACCAGACGAATGCGTGGGTAGGACTCAGTCACGGCTGACTCCGAGTTGAGGCGTGATGATGGCCGGTGGGCAGTGTCCACCCAGTGCCTCGTACCGTTCCAACTGCTGGAGAAGCTCGGGGCTGGCAAGCGGATTGCTCTTGCTGGCCTTCGTGCAAGGGAACTTGAAGTCGTAGACACACTGGACGCGACTGGGCTCCTTCGCGAAATGAATCACGACATCCGGACGGAGTGAGCCCACCCATCGTTCCGTCAGGACGGGGCGCCCCGTCCTTGCATCGAACCCATAACGAGGCTCCACCGAGACATTATCGGGGAAGAGTCGCGACAGCTCACGCCGAACGCAGGCAAATGCCGCTGCGTGTTTCATCGTCCCCAGTTCCATGCGGCGCCTGAGCGGCTTGCCATCGATGTATCGGACCACCCGCTCACACTCCGCATCATCCGGCTTCTTCCCGGGTCCGTATTCGCGCTCGTTGACTTCCTGGTCCGCCGCCTTGGAGCACTGGACCAAGAGCTGCTCGATTCGCGCCAGTTCAGCGGCGTCCAATATCCGCAGCGCCGTGCCCACCCCTCTGGCCGCGGTAACAGAACGTCCGACGCCTGGAAGGATGGCCTCGCTTCCCGTTTGGGAGTAGCAGGCGGGATTCCGCATGCAGCCGCTCGTCGCCGAGTCCAGGCTCTGCTCATAGCGAGTCACACCCTCGGCACCCGACGGCCCTACACCGCTCCGAGGCGGAGTCGCACACGCTACGAACAGCAGGAACGTCACGCCCCAAGCCCTCAGGCTCATTGTCAGAACGCTCCCACTCCAAGGGAACCACGCCGAGCGCCCCCTTTACCGTGTTTTCCCGGGCGGCCGTGTGCCGGGTTCAGGAACGGCCTCTCCCAGAAGCCCCACCGGGGCCTCGCCCCATCCCCCACCCAGCAAGGGTGTAGGCCCTCCACCCCTCTTGGGTGTACACCCACGCCCCGCCCTGTTTGCTTCGGGCACCTGGGGGTGTTTAGGAGAGAAGCCCCCCGCCGACGCCGCCCCACCGCCATGGCCCAGACGACGCGTTACGCCCATCCCTTCCTGCCCATCACCCGCGCCGACATGCAGGCGCGCGGCTGGGAACAGTGCGACATCATCATCGTGACGGGAGACGCGTACGTGGACCACCCGGCGTTCGGCCCGGTGCTCATCGCCCGCTTCCTGGAGGGACGGGGCTTCAAGGTGGGGCTCATCCCCCAGCCCGACTGGCACTCGGCCGAGCCCTTCAAGGCCCTGGGCCCACCGCGCATGTTCTTCGGGGTCGCCGCCGGCAACCTCGACTCCATGCTCAACCGGCTCACCGCGCAGAAGAAGAACCGCTCCGCCGACCAGTACAGCCCCGGCGGCCGCACCAACTGCCGGCCCGACCGCGCCACCATCGTCTACGCCCAGCGCTGCCGCGAGGCCTACCCCGACGTCCCCATCGTCCTCGGCGGCATCGAGGCCAGCCTCCGCCGCATCGCCCACTTCGACTATTGGAGCGAGAAGGTCCGCCGCTCCATCCTCTTCGACGCCAAGGCCGACCTGCTCGTCTTCGGCATGGGCGAGCGCCCCATCATGGAGGTCGCCGACCGGATGCGGAACGGCGAGCGCATCCAGGACATCCGCGACGTGCGCGGCACCGCCTACCTCATCAACGACGAGGAGATGCGCGCCCACGAGGCCGACCCCGCCCGCCGCGCCGCCGACCGTAAAACGGTCGTCCTCCCCCCCTACGAGGCCGTCGTCTCCGACAAGCAGGCCTTCGCGGTCATGAGCCGCGACTTCCAGATGGAGACCAACCCTGGCAACGCGCGCCCCCTCGCGCAGCGCCACGGCAACCGCGCCATCTTCATGAACGCCCCCGCCCTCCCGCTCGAGGACGGCGTGGGTGACACCGCCGCCGGCAAGGCCACGGTGGCCATGGACGAGCTGTACGACCTGCCCTTCAACCGAGTCCCCCACCCCATCTACAAGAGCGAGGGCATCCCCGCGTACGAGACGGTGAAGCACTCCATCGTCCTCATGCGCGGCTGCTTCGGCGGCTGCACCTTCTGCTCCATCACCGAGCACGAGGGCCGCGTCATCCAGAGCCGCTCCGCGGAGAGCGTCCTGCGCGAGGTGCGCGCCCTGCGCCGCATGGGTGACTTCCGCGGGACGATTACGGACCTCGGCGGCCCCACCGCCAACATGTACAAGCTCAAGTGCAAGAGCGAGGACATCGAGAAGCGCTGCCGCAAGCTGTCCTGCGTGCACCCGGGCGTGTGCGAGAACCTCCAGACGGACCACGGCCCGCTCATCAGCCTGATGAAGGACGTGCGCGAGGAGGACGGCGTCAAGCACGTCTTCATCGCCAGCGGCGTGCGGTACGACCTGGCCGAGCGCTCCCCCGAGTACGTCAAGGAGCTCGCCGCGCACCACGTGGGCGGCCAGCTCTCCGTGGCGCCCGAGCACGTCTCGCCGCGCGTGCTGGAGAAGATGAAGAAGCCCGGCATCGAGAGCTTCGAGCGCTTCCAGCAGATGTTCGCCTGCGCCAGCGAGGAGGCCGGCAAGGAGCAGTACGACATCCCCTACTTCATCAGCGGGCACCCGGGCTCCACCCTGGAGGACATGGTGGACCTGGCGCTGTGGCTGAAGAAGAACGGCAAGCGCCCCCGTCAGGTGCAGGACTTCATCCCCACCCCCATGGCCATGGCGACGGCCATGTACTTCACCGGCATCGACCCGCTGAAGATGGAGCCCGTCTACACGGCCCAGGGTCTGCGCGAGAAGCGCCTCCAGAAGGCGCTGCTCCTCTACTGGAACCCCGAGCACTGGCCCCTGGCCCGCGAGGCCCTGAAGCAGGCGGGCCGCGCGGACCTCATCGGC
Source organism: Myxococcus sp. MH1 (assembly GCF_059738865.1). Lineage (NCBI taxonomy): Bacteria > Pseudomonadati > Myxococcota > Myxococcia > Myxococcales > Myxococcaceae > Myxococcus > Myxococcus sp. MH1. The sequence goes on from NZ_AP026947.1 coordinate 8,071,477, forward strand.
CGTGGCCCGCACGCGCTCGTCCCGCCGGAGACACCCGCCGAGGCCGCCCGACGCCAGCGCACCGAGGAGCGGGATGGGCGCGAGCTGGACGACGCGCCGCGTGAGTCCCAGGCCCCCGCGCCCCGAGGTCCGCGCCGTCCCGGTGGCCCACGCCCCCACGGCTCCAGGGCCCGCTGAGCGAAAAGCGGCCGTCCAGCCGACCGTTTGAATAAACGGCGGTGACGTTCGTCGGGGGGCCACATGCTCCCCTTGATTGCCCTGTTGCTGTTGACCGCGGCGCCGCCGACGCCGCCCCAGGTCACGCCCGAGCCCAAGCCGCCCCCGGAACAGCCCAGACCCCAGTGCATCACCGCCCAGGGGCGCGAGCTGTGCGGCTTCCAGTGCAGGACCAGCGGCTCGAAGGCGGGCTGTGCCCAGACGCCCTATGGGACGTGTCAGGTCCTCCGCGACGAGGTCCACTGCTGGGACCCGCCACGGGTGGCCATCCAGCATCCGCCCCGCACGCCGGTGCGCCCCGAGTGCAAGGCGGTGCGCGGCAAGGTCGACTGCGGCTTCAACTGCCGCATCTTCAATGGCGAGGTGGCGTGCAACTCCACGCCCTACGGGCTCTGCGACACGCACTTCGGCAGGCTGGTCTGCTGGGACCCGCCCGACAGCGTCATCCATGAGTACGCGCAGGCCATGCCCGCGGCCCGCTGACTCAACGCCTCCGAGGCGATTGCGTGCGGCTTCGACTGCAAGGCCAGCCGCACGGAGGTGCGCTGCACCAACACGCCCCGAGGCGTCTGCACGCTGAACGACCAGCGGCTCACCTGCTTCGACCCGCCCTCCCTCCTGCACTGCGACCACAGCAACCCGCCGCCGCCGCCCAACTGACGGCCCCGTCCCAAGCGGAGTGCTCGCCTCCTCGCTCGCGTGGCTACGAATCCCTGGGGCTCCACGCAGTCTCACGACGCGAGACAAAACCGGTGCGCACGCGCGCAGAGCTTGCACGCCCCGGTTGTGGCACCATTGACGTCGCATCCACTCCCGCGATGCGTGTCGTCTCACCATGCGCACCCCGTTTCTGTCTTCGTCGCGCCGACTCGCGAGCTTCGCGTTCATGGGGCTGTGCCTCATGCTTGGCTGCACCCGCGCGCCCCCGCCGCCGCTCGGGCACGCGGCCTACGTGTGGCAGCGGGACTGGAGCCCGTCGCTCGTCGAGTCCCTCACGCGGATGCCCCCGGAGCTGGGCGCGCTGCGCGTGCTCGCGAGGGAGCGCTCCGGCGACACACGCGCCCCCGTCTCCATCGCGGTGGATGTCGCGGCCCTCGCGAGGACGGGGCGCGACGTCGTGGCGGTGATGCGCGTGGATGGCACCGCGCCCCTCGACGGCATCTCCCTGGAGGAGGTCGCCGCCATCGCCCGCGACTGGAAGGCGCGCGGCGTGCGCGTGCGCGGCGTGGAGCTGGACCATGACTGCGCCACCACCGCCCTGCCCGCATACGCGGACTGGCTCGCGCGTGAGCGGCGACTGCTCGGCGAGCTGTCCCTGTCCATCACCGCCTTGCCCACCTGGGCCGGCGCGCCCGAGCTGGAGCGCCTGACATCCATCCCCGACGACGTCGTCGTCCAGGTGCACGCCATCCGCGCCCCCACCCTCTTCACCCCCGAGGAGGCGCGCGGCTTCATCGAGCGCTGGTCCCAGGCCACGCGCAGACCCTTCCACGTCGCGCTGCCCACCTACCGCGTGCGCCTGCGCGACGGCACGCCCCTGGTCTCCGAGCCTCGTGAGGTCTCGCGCTTCCTCGCGGAGCTGCGCGCGCGACCGGTGCAGGGCGTGAAGGGGCTCGTGTGGTTCCGCTGGGGCCACGCGGGTGATTCGGAGGCCTGGAGCCCGTCCACGCTGACCGCCGTCCTCCGACAGGAGCCGCTGACGCTCCAGGTCGAGCCCCGGCTGGTGGACGCGGGCGGAGGCACGCTCGACATCGTCCTCGAGAACACGGGCCGCCTGGACGGCGAGGCCCCGGCCCGGCTCACCCTTACTGGAAACCTGGAGGTCCTCGACGGCGTGGGCGGCTATGCCCCGCGGGGGAGCTCACTCGTGGCGCGCAAGCCTCCCCGCCTGCGCGCCGGCGAGCGACGCGTCGTCGGCTTCGTGCGGGGAAGCGAGGTGTCCCTTGTGGCTCCGTAGCCTGCTGTCCGCCGTGGTCATCCTGGTCGCCCTGACGCCCATCCGCTCCGCGAAGGCCTGTGGCCCCGGCTTCCAGGACCGCCTCCTCGCCGACCGCGCGCTCACGCTCGGCGAGTTGCCCGGTGGGCTCTTCGCGCTGGAGGTCCACCGGCTCCTGCCGAAGCCCTCGGACGCGTTCGCGGTGAACGAGTTCCCCGACGAGCCCCCCGACGCGCGTCAGGGCGCCGGGGCCCGGGAGACCGCGCTGTACGAGGCCGGCGCCAAGGCCTTCACCGCCGGAGACGCCGTGACGGCGCGGGCGCGCTTCCTCGAGGTGCTCGCGCTGCCGGCCGCGGAGCGACGCCGCTTCTCCACCTTCGCCGCGTACATGCTGGGCCGCAACGCGGGCGCCGGCTTCGAGGACGACGCGAAGTACGGCTTCGAGCTCACCCGGCAACTGGTCCGCGAGGGCTTCGACGACCCGCTGGGCCTCGCGGTCTCCAGCCTGGGCATGCAGGCGCGCGTGCTGCTCCAGCGTGGGGACGACGTGGGCGCCATCCACCTGTACGCGGAGCAGGCCGCGCACGGCAGCGGGAGCGCGGAGGTGTCGCTGCTCTTCGTCGCGCGCGCCCTCGCCCGCAACCCCGAGCGCCTCCAGGTCGCGCTGAAGGACCCGCTGGCGCAGCGGCTCATGGCCACCTTCGTGTGGACGCGCGGCCGCGAGTCCGCGTGGTCCGAGGAGCCCTCGGCCGGAGGGCTCGGCGCGGTGCTGGACGCGCTGGCCGCGGTGCCGGACCTCGCGGGCGCGGACCGGCTGGCCGCGGGCGCCTGGCGCGCGGGCCGCTTCGACCTGGCCGAGCGCTTCGTCGCCTCCGAGCAGACCCCGCTGGCCTCCTGGGTGAAGGCCAAGCTCGCGCTGCGCCGGGGCGACGCGTCCTCCGCGGAGACGTACCTGGCCGAGGCCGTGCGCGGGCTTCCCGAGCGGGAGTGGTGGCATGACTGGTACCTGGACGACACCAACCGCCCCCTGTGCCGCGCGGAGGGAGAGCGCGGCGTGCTCGCGCTGACGCAGGGCCAGTTCACCCGCGCCACCGAGCGACTGTGGGCGGGCTGCTCCTGGCCGGACGTCGCCTACGTCGCGGAGCGGACGTTGAGCCTGGAGGAGCTCCAGCGCTTCGCGGCCACCCACCCGCGCACGGAGAAGAGCCACTGCGACCTGGTGCCGGAGTCGGAGCCGGAGTCACCCGACAGCGTCGGGGACGGCAACACGTCGCTCGGGATGCCCGAGCGGCTGCACCTGCTGCTCGCGCGGCGACTCCTGCGAGAGGGCCGGCACGACGAGGCCCTGGAGGCCTTCCGCGGCACCGCGGTGGAGGACGCGGCGCGTCGGTACGTGGCGGCGCTGCGCCGCGCCGACAGCGCGTGGGACGACCTGGACCGGGCCGAGGCGCTCTTCGCGGCGGCCAGGCTCGCGCGCTCCGAGGGCATGCGCCTGCTGGGGACCGAGGCCGCGCCGGACTGGGGCTGGGTCGACGGCAACTACGACGTCTCCCGCTATGACCGGGACGACGAGGAAGGGGACGCCACCGAGGACGAGCAGCGGGCCCGCGCGATGTTCCCCCGCGCGTCGCTCATGGGCGCGCAGGAGCAGCGGCTCGCGGCCCTCCACGGCCCGCCCCTCACCGAGCGCTTCCACTACCGGCACGTGGCGGCGCGGCTGGCCCAGCGGGGCGCGGAGCTGCTGCCGCCGCGCACTCAGGCCTACGCGATGATGCTGTGCCACGCCGCGCTCCACGTCGCCAACCGGGACCCGGCGATGTTCGAGCGCCTGTACCTGACGTACATCCGCAACGGCGCGCGCATCGACGACGTGCAGTGGTCCTTCGGGGCGTCGTGCCTGGAGCCGAACTTCGCGAAGGTCCGCGCCGAGCGCCCCTTCTACGCCCAGGCCCTGCCCCAGCGGCACCGGGTCAAGCTGATGGTCGGCGGGGGCATGCTGCTGCCGACGGTGATGGGCGTCGCCTTCTTCCTGCGCCGCAGGCGCCGCGCCCCCTCCGACTGAACCGGGCACTTCAGCGCGCGCGGAGGATGGCGCGCGCCGGAGCCCCGTCGCCCCCCGCGATTCGCAGCGGCAGACACACCAGCTCGTACGTCCCCTCATGCACCTGGGACAAGTCGAGCCCCTCGATGATGCAGATGCCCGCGTCCAGCAGCGCGCGGTGCGTGGGAACGCCCTCGTCCGGGCTGCCGATGGACAGGTAGTCGATGCCCACCGTGCGCACCCCCAGCTCCGCCAGGTAGCGCGCGCCCTCGAGCGACAGGTACACGAAGTCCGGCTGGAAGGGCTGGGAGGGCCACCGCCGCGCGGAGTTCGCCGTCTTGAAGAGCAGCCGCTCCCCCGGCTGGATTGCGTGCGCCTTCAGCTCCTCCACCTGGATGGCGCGCGCGTCGCGAATCTCCAGCACGCGGGCCACGCCCATCAGCCGGTCGAAGGACAGCGCGTCCACGCCCTCGGCGCCCTTGACGAAGTGCACGGGTGCGTCGACGTGGGTGCCCGAGTGCGCGCCGAAGGACAGGTCCGACACGTTGGCGTCGTCCCCCTTGTCCAAGTCCTGCGAGCGGGTGATGCGCACCTCGGGGTTGTCCGGCCAGTGAACCATGCCGTCGCGCAACGGCACGGAGATGTCCACCCACGGCGACGCAGGGGCGGAGCGGCTCGTCTCGGCAGCGGTCTCCATGACTCTGAATCCTGGCCATCCCCCGCGCGCCGCGCCGACGGCCACGGGGCCCGGCCCCCTGCTCGCCCCGAGGCCGGACGAGCCGCCACCCGCACCTCGCGAATAACGAGACAGCCGAAGGCGCGAAGGTCCGCGTCGAGCGTCCACGCAGGGACATCCGACCACCTTTTCTCCTCGGGAGGGGTCGGCTAGGGTGCGCCGCCCTTCACGGTTCACAGGAGCACAGAAGATGCCGAGGACGTCCCAGGAGCAGACCCAGGAGCGACACGCGTTCCTGCTCACCCTCTTCCGCCAGCAGCCGGACATCAGCAGCAAGGACGCGCTGGAGTCCTTCAAGACGAAGTTCGGGGCGACCATCAACCTGAAGACCTTCAACCAGCTGCGCGCGGAGGCCGAGGAGGAGGTGGCCGCCGCCGCCCCGGTGGCGGCCGAGGAGCCCGAGGTCGAGGTGGACAGCACGCCCGAGCCCACCGTCGATGACGCCGCCCTGCAGCTCAAGGCCGCCGCCAACCCGGAGGCCCTCAACGGCGCCGCCGCCCCGGCCAAGAAGCCGAAGGCCAAGGGCAACGGCCCCAAGAACGTCTTCGTGGACGCGCCCAAGGAGCACCTGACCTTCCTGGAAGGCATCGTGCAGCAGCTCCAGGAGGCGGGCGCCGCCAACGTCCGCATCGACCACTCCACGGACCGCTGGATGGTCCTCGTGGTGGACGCGAAGTAGGCCCCGACGGTCCGGGCTCCCCGTCGAACGTGGGGGCCCGGCGCGTCAGCGACGCAAGAGCTCCAGGGCGCGCTGGAAGTCCTCCGGAAGCGCGGCCTGGACTCGCACCAGCTCCCCGTTCAACGGGCCCGGCAGCTCCAGCTTGAATGCATGGAGCGCCTGTCGGCCCAGGGCCTTCGCCGCGGGGTGCTCACGGGCGGCCTCGGTGCCGTAGAGCGAGTCCCCCAACACCGGGAAGCCAGCCTCGGAGAGCTGCACGCGAATCTGGTGCGTGCGCCCCGTGTCCAGGTCCACCTCCAGGAGCGCGGCCCCCGCGAAGCGCTCGCGCACCTCGAAGGAGAGCGCCGCCCTGCGCGCGGAGTGCACCCGGGTGGTGAAGCGGCGCGGGTCCTTCGGGTCTCTCGTGTAGGGCCCCTCCAGGCGCCCCTGCTCCGGCGGGTGGCCCAGGACGAGCGTCCGGTAGCGCTTGTCCACCTGCTTCTGCTGGAAGGCACGCAGGAGCGCCGCCGCCGCGGTGTCCGTGCGCGCGAAGGCCAGACACCCGCTGGTCTCCCGGTCCAACCGGTGCACCACGCCGGGCAGCGCCTGTCCCTCCACGTCGAAGGGTGGGCGCTGGCTCGCGAGCAGGTCCACCACGGAGGCCGCGCGCCCCTCGGGCTCCACCACGAGGCCGGGCGGCTTGTCGATGATGACCAGGGCCGCGTCGTCGTGGAGCACCGTCAGCGCGGGCCCCTCGACGGGCGGGCGCGTGGGGGCCTTGGGCTCGGGACGCTCCAGCTCGATTTCCTCGCCGCCCCACAGCTTGCGCGTGGGCTGACACTTCTTGCCGCGGATGCGCACCCCGCCCGACTCGATGAGGGCGCGGGCGCGCTCCAGCGAGAAGCCGGGCACGTGCTTGGAGACGAAACGGTCCAGCCGCTCTCCCGCGACCTCATGCGGGACGAGGAGTTTCTGCTGCGCCATGTCCACCCCGTCCCTCATGCGCCGCGGGGAGTCAACGCCCACGTGGCGCCACCTACCCCTGGAGTCCCCCTACGCTCCGCCCGCCGCGCGTGTCACACCCGGAAAGGCTCGCGATGTGACAGGCCGGGTCGCGGCTGACCAGCGAGGCCGATGACTTGTCATTCGTTGACTTTCCGACACGGAGCGTATGACAGTGTTTGTCCGGGCTCGAACCAGGCCCGCTCTGAGGGGGAGCTCATGGATTTGACGCATAGTCGCATCGCGACACGTCTCGTCGTTCTCGCAGGATGCCTGTCTTTGCTGCCCGGATGCCCGTGGGTCATCAAGCCCACGCCCAAGCCCAGGAGCATCGAGGAGCAGCGAGAGGTCGTGATGGCGGCCTTCCAGAAGCGTCCGCCTCACGAGGACTTCGTGATGCTGGACCTGGCCGATGACGACCAGTACGAGTACGCGCGCCACCGGCTCCAGGAGGCCGCCGCCGCGCAGGCCACCCAGGGCGGTCAGGACACGCCGGGGCCGACGGTGGCCCGCGACTTCGCGCGCGCGCTGAAGACACTGGAGATCGCCCGGGCCAAGGCGGTGCGGGGAGGCCCGCGCCCCAAGCCCACCGACTGGGACTGCGACCACTTCATCCACGTGAACGACTCGCGCACGTTGGGCGGTGGCAAGGTGCAGCAGGCGGACAAGGCGCAGGACAACCGGCCCTCGTTGATCCTCAACCCCTACGCCACGTGCGCGGGCGGCGCGACGCACGTCTTCACGGACGTGACGGCGTACGACAGTGACTTGTCTGGCAAGAAGCTGACGGTGCTGGCCAAGAGCGCCAACGAGGAGCACAACGACGGCAAGACGTTCGACGACACGGCGGTGTCGGTGCGCCCGTCGATGGCGCCGGAGAGCAAGGTCGTCGTGGAGTCGCTGATGGTGGCGCACAACGACCAGACGGGCGAGGAGCACGTCTCGTTCGCGAGCCTGGACACGACGCTGACGCCCGAGCCGGTGAGCTTCACGATGGACCACCCCCGCTTCGCGAGCAACGAGCCCCGCTCGAACATCAACCTCACCACGTGCCAGCTGCGCGGCGGCGCGGACTGTGACTACGCCATGGTGACCAACGCCCAGGGCACGCTGGCGCCATACCCCCAGACCCCGGTGGGGCTGGCGCTGCGCAAGACGGGCAACCCCTGGACGGGAGACCCCGCGGCCTACTTCCCGTTCCAGACGGGGCAGACCTTCGACATCACCAACATCTACGTCCCCACGCAGCTCACGTTCGACGCGGGCGCGATGTCGCAGCCGTGCACCATCCAGGCGATGAAGAACGGCCCGACGACGACGCGGATGCGCCTCATCAAGACGGACTCGGGCGGCACCTGCACGACGCTCGCGGACCTGTCGGACCTGTTCGCCATCAATGGGAAGACGGCGAGCATCCAGCGGCTGGTCAACCTCTCGCAGAACACCACGGCCAACGGTGGCACGGGCTGCACGATGGAGAAGATCGTCAACGAGCCCGTGGTGATGTCGATGACCCTCTACTCGATGGCGACGTGTGGCGGCGCCGCCGCGGTGCCGCGCCTGACGACCTTCACGAGCACGGCGCTGCCCACCAACCCCTTCAACCTCAACGTGCTCAACAGCTGCATGGCGGAGGGCACGAAGGTGACGCTCGCGGACGGGACGCGGGCCCCCATCGAGACGCTGAAGGTGGGCGACAAGGTCCGCGCCAACGCGAGCGGCCGGGTGCTGACGGTGCAGGACTTCATCTTCGGGCGGGAGCCCAAGCCGCTGGTGCGGCTGCGCGATGACCAGGGCCACGACGTGCGGCTGACGGAGAAGCACCCGGTGCTGCTCACCTCCGGGCTCGTGGTGCCCGCGGACAAGGTCCAGGTGAAGGACCAGGTGCGCACCGAGTCCGGCACGGCCTTCATCACCGCCACCGAGCGCGTGCCGTACGACGGCAAGGTCTACAACCTCAAGCTGGGCACGGCCGAGGAGCTCGAGTCGCTCGGCCCCAACGAGCGGACCCTGTTCGCCGATGGCGTGCTCGTGGGCGACGACACCATGCAGCGCGAGCTGACCTCGCCGCGCCGCGCGTCGGCCACGCCGTAGTCCACCCCCGATGTGCTGTGCCGCGCCGGGGGCGCCTCTTCGGCCATGACGGCCGGGTTGTCGCCCTCGGCGCGAGTCCTCGCGGAGCCCGTGAACGCGCTGGGAGCGCGCCTTCGTCCAAACGTGTCGCCCTCGGCGCGAGTCCTCGCCGAGCCCGTAAACGCGCTGGGAGCGCGCCTTCGCTCAAGCGTTTCGCCCTCGGCGTGAGTCCTCGCTGAGTCCGTGAATGCGCTGGGAGCGCGCCTTCGTTCAAGCGTGTCGCCGGAGGCCCAGGGCGCGCGAAGCGGAGGCAGCGGTGCTCCACCTTCGCCAGTGCGCTTCAGCCGAGGGCCGCGATTCGCGCCGCCGCCAGGATGGCCGCCGCGGTGCTCCTTCCCGAAGCCGCCGCGCCCTCCATGTAGCCCTGGGCTTCGTAGAACGAGCTGGTGTGCTCGCCCGCGAAGAACAGGTGGCCCACGGGGGGTGCCTCGTAGCCCGCCAGGCTCGTGAACTGTCCCGGTCCGTAGGCCGTGTAGCTGCCCAGCGTGAAGGGGGAGCTCGGCCAGTGCTCCAGGTGCGCGAGGATGCGCCGGTCCACGCCGCGCTTCACCGCGCTCGCGGTGCCCGGCACCACCCGGTTCATCGCCGCCACGAAGCGCTCGGCCTCCAGCGCCACGTTGCCCGGGTCCATCGCCGCGCCGCGCGCTCCGCTCGCGTAGTCCGTCAGCACCGCGTCCCTGGCCGTGGCCCGGCTCGGGTTCGTCTCCCACGTCGCCTGGTGGTGCATCAGGTCCGAGTACGTCGCGCCGCTGCCCCCGCCCGCGCGCCACACCGGCCCCTGGTAGCCCACCATCATCTTCGCATTGGTGCCGTAGCCCAGCTCCTGGATGACCTTCGTCTTCCAGGGCGGCAGCCCCAGCGAGCCATCCAGCGCCACGCGCCGCAGGGTGGTGAAGGGCACGGCGAGCACCACGACGTCATAGGTCGCGGTGAAGCTCCAGGAGTCCCGCCGCAGCGACAGGGCCAGCGCTCCCGCGGGCGTCCTGCGTACGGCCTCCAGTCGCTCGCCCCAGCGGACCTGACCGGGCAGGCGCGCGGCCAGCTCGCGAGGAATCTGCTGATTGCCGCCGAGCAGCCGGTAGCGCTCGTCGCTCTCGCCATAGGGCTCGAAGCGGCGACACTGCTCCGTCCCAATCAGGAACAGCAGGTTGAGACAGCTCAGCGTGTCCGCCGTCCGTCCATACTCCGCTTCGTACGCGGCGATGATGGCGGCCGATATCAGGGGCCCCGCGTCGCGGGACTCCAGATAGGTCATCAGGTCCATCACGTCGAAGGCGCGGTCCACGGGCGTATGTCGCGCGGCCGTGGGCGCGTCGGAGAGCCGTGACAGGTCCTGGCGGATGGCGGCGATGAGCGGGCAGTACTCCGCCAGGATGGCGGACTCCGCGTACCGCTGCCCTCCGAAGAAGTACGTCACCTCGCCGTGGAACCGCGCGAGGTCCTCTCGCTCCAGATGGAACTGGCGCGCGTAGCCCAGCATCGTCGCATGTCCGGAGTCGATGAACTCGCCTCCCCGCTCGACGACCTGTCCCGGGAACGTGACGGGCCCGCCGAACGCGCCGCCCATCGAGTACACCCGGCCGCCGGTGCGCTCACTCGCCTCGTGCACCGTGGCGATGACGCCCGCTCGCCGCAGCTCATAGGCACACGCGAGCCCGGCGAGCCCCGCGCCGACAATTCCCACCCGCGGCGATGGGAGCGCATGCGCCTCCTGCGCCCGCGCGCTCCCGACGGCGAGCCCCAGCCCCAGGACCGTCAGCCCCTTCAACACGGAGCGGCGGTCCACGCCGCGCCGGGCCTCGAACGGACGGGTGACCTCGCGTCGCGTGATGGAAGCGGCGAGTGCCTTCCGGGTGGTCTGGCGGAACGAATCGAAGAGCGCGGTGCGGGGCATGCGGGGCTCCAGGAGGTGCGAGGACGACTGCCCTCTCCTTCCGGAGCCCGCCTTCTGGCGCAGCGCCGACCTCCGGCGTGCCCTTCACCGGACACCCCGAATGTGAAGCAGCGCGCCCTTTTCCGACGCGCCCAACCCCGCTAAAGCCGCCCGCACGCGGACAGCCTCATGCCCAGGGGACCCATGCTTTGCAGAATCGCCGACCGCCAGGTGCCTTGTTCGTGGCTGTACTTCCGCGAATTCGACGACGGGCGCGGGAGGACGACGAGGACATCCTGCGGTTGCGAGCACTCGGGTGGCCGCCCCTGACCGGGTTGGTCGAGCGACACGCCCACGTCCTGGAGACCTTCATCTCCAGACACATCGGTTACGACGTCATCCAGTGCCTGTTCCCGCCCACGGCGGGAGCGAGTCCCCGCTACCTGATTGACAGTGTCGAGCGCGCTCGCATCGCTGCCCAGGTCATCACCCTGAGGGGCCAGGCCATCGCCATCCCCCGCGCGACAGCCACGTCCTCATGACCCGACGTGGCTCGCGCGCCCCACCCCGCGTCGGCCCTCCGCGTTGCGCCAGCCCGTGTCGCGGTGAGGTCGTCCACCGTTGAGCCGGTGCTTCGACTTGCGCCGAAGGAAGCTGCTCGCATCCGCGCGGCGGTAACAGGTGAGGAGGCGCTCGTCGTCGCTCACCAACACAATCCAGCCACGCGCCTGCCGCGCGAGAGACGAGTCGCGCAGGGCCCGCGAGAGGTCTCGCTCCAGCACCGTGACGTGCGTCGCCCCCGCCGCGCGGACCCGCAGGCCGTAGTCGAGGATGAAGTCCAGGACCTCCTGACGCAGCATCCCGCGCGCGCTGTGCTCCAGGAACGTGAAGGTGGGGAGAGTCGGGCGGGAACTGGACGGGCGACACCGGGCCATGGGGCTTCCTCCTGTTGCCTCCCCTCCTCTTCACATGCCGTTCCAAGCCACCCCCTACGAGATTCCAGGGGGTTGCGGGCTCAACGCCCGGGCCGCGCGAGACATTTCGTCAATGCGCCGCCGCCCGCGTGACAGCGCGACGCACGCCCCTCCGTCACTCCGGCGGAATCAGCACCGCAGGCTCCACTGTGCTCCCGCGCCGCCAGGACTCCCACCCACGAAGCAGTCGCGGATACAGCGCGCGGAAGGCGACGAACCACACGACGCCCGCGAGCAGGTCGACCGCGTAGTGGTAGCGCAGCACCAGCGTGGAGACGAAGAGCAACACCGCCACCGGCAACATCCCCCGGAAGCGCCACGGATGCGCGAGCCTGTCGTGCGCGAGCAACACCAGCGTGATGTACACGTGCAGGCTCGGGAACAGGTCGTAGGTGGACGAGCCATGGGCCACGACGGCCGCGTTCAGCCAGGTCACCCACCCTCCCTCCACGGGCACGGTGAACAGCTCGGGATACGCCGCCACGGGTCCCACCGCGGGCACCAGGTAGTAGCCCACGAGCCCTGGCACGTAGGCGGAGAAGACCTGACCGAAGAACGCCTCCGCGCGCTCCCGCGAGCCCACCACCGCCCACGCCATGGACAGGTGCAGGTAGACGTGGAACGACAGGTAGCTCGCGCTGAACACGTCGTTCACGGCCGGCGAGCTCCAGCGCTGCAGCCACACCGACGGCGTGCTCCCACCGAACACCCACGCGTCCAGGCCGAACAACACGGCATCCCTCGTCGGAAGCCCGAGCGCCGGGAGGGTGTCCTTCACCGACGCATAGAAGAAGAACGTCGCCGCATAGGCGCACAGCAATCGGACGCGGAAGGCGTGTCCCCAGCGCTCCAGACGCGCGAGCCCCACCACCGCGAGGATGAACAGGAGCGTCGCGCCGAGCACCTGGAGGAAGATCGCCGAGCCCGCTCCCGCGACGACGAGGAGCCCACACGACAGCACGACCCCGAAGCCCGCGAGCAACCCCTCGTGCAGGAAGGGACGCTCAGACATCCGGGGACGCGGCGCGCCGGGCCTCGCGCATCAGCGAGCCACTCAGCACGCCGCGGACGAACGAGAAGTACGACGGGATGAAGGGCGCGCCCTGCGCGACGAGCCCGGCCCGCAGGGACTGGTGCAGCGCGGGCAGGTTGTACCAGGGCACCCGCGGATACAGGTGATGCTCCAGGTGGTAGTTCTCGTTGCACATGAAGAAGCGCGTCACCGGATTGGAGAGGATGGTCCGCGAGCCCCGGACCGGATGCGTGTTCTCCGTCAGGAAGGTGTGCTGGCTCATGCCCCGGATGTTGACCAACGTGTTGATGATGACCATGGGCAGCACCCACGCATGCAGCAACACCTCCCACGGCACGAAGCGCGCCGCGAACACACCCGCCACGAGCACCATGGCGACCTCGAACCCAATCCATCGGCGCTCGGGCGGCGTGCCGTGCTTGAAGCCCAGGATGGGAATCATCGTGATGTACGCGGGATAGCCGAGCAGCAGCCGGCCCAGGTGCATCGCCAGCTCCAGCCAACGCCGCCCCGTGTAGTTCGCGTAGTGGTCGGGGTCCAGGCCACCGCCCAAATCGCGGTGGTGCCGCAGGTGCAACACCTTGTAGGCCGCGAAGTTCTGGAGCACGGGCCAGGCACACAGCATCCCGCCCAGTCGATTCAGCCAGGGCCGCGAGGACAACCCACCATGCACCGCCTCGTGGGTGAACAGGCTGATGCCGTGCAGCGCGGCGGCCGAGACCAGGTAGAGCGGCAGCCGGACGAGCCAGCTCGCCACCGAGTCACCGTCCCTCGCCAGCAGGACGACGAGCCACGCAGACACGCCCTGGAGCAGGAGGAACAGGACGAGCCGGGGCAGATGACGGGCGTCGACCCGCTCCAGCTCGCGCAGGGACTCGGGAGACAGCACTGCGGAGGGCGTGGGCATGGCGCGTCCTGATGACTTACAATCCCGCTCCGAGTCGAAGCAACCCTCGCCCCCCACCCGGCCTTGAGCGCACCTCTCCCTCGTCTGAAGTTCGCCGTCGTCCGCGAAGACCCGGCGCTGGAGCAGGCGCTCATCGAGCACACCCGGGCCCGCGCGCTCCTCACCGTCGCCTCCGGCGGCTGCACCCTGCTGACGCTGGCGAAGGACAACCCCACGCTCGAGCTGGTGGGCTTCGACTTCAACCCGAGGCAGTTGGAGCACGTGAAGGAGAAGGCGCGCTGCCTGGGCACCGCCGCGCCCCAGCACTTCAACGTGCTCTCCAACGACGCCGCGGGGCTGAATCAGCGCGGCGAGTTCGAGGGCCTGTTCCGCACGCTGCGCCTCTTCGTGGAGGAGTTCGTCGCGCCCCGCCGCGAGCTCAACACGTTCTTCGACCCCGGCGTCCCCGAGTCGGAGCGCGAAGCCCTGCGCGCCGGCTGGTTCGCGTCGCACTACTGGCCCGTGGCCTTCCAGCTCGCGTTCGCCGACCCGCTCCTGCACGCCATGTTCGGCCCCGCGGCCACCCAGCACGCCCGCCCCGGCTCCTACCCCGGCTACTTCCAGGCGCTGTTCGAGCGGGGCCTGCGACGCGAGGACGCCTGCCGCAATCCGTATCTGCAGCACGTGCTGCTCGGCGCCTACCGCCCCGGCGACGCGCCCGGCTACCTGCGCGCCACCGCGCCGCTCCAGGTCTGCCTGGTGCAAGGCTCGCTACCGGACGTGCCCGACCTGGGCCGCTTCGACGTCATCTCCCTGTCCAACATCTTCGACTGGTCCGATGACACGCTCGTCGAAGCGTGGGCCACGCTGCTGTCGCGGAAGGCCCGCCCCGGCTGCGCCGTGCTGCTGCGCCAGCTCAACAACCAACGCGACCTGAGGCGCTTCTTCGCCCCTGCCTTCGAGTTCGACGACGCGCTCGGCGCGCGGCTCCAGGCCCAGGACCGCAGCCTGTTCTACGAGCGCGTCGAGGTCGGCTTCCGACGGACGTCGGGCACATGAGCGGCATCCGCTACGTGGTGCTCCGGCCCGACACGCTCGGGCCCTATGTCGAGCGGCTGCGAAGGCTGGAGCGCGGAATCGAGTACCCCATCGCCGACGGCGCCGACCACTTCTTCATCGACCACGGCCCCGAGTACCACCCCTTCTTCTCGTCCATGGGGGAGGCGTACTTCCTGCTCGCCCTGCGCGGAGAGGCGCTGCTCGGCTCGGTGACGGGAATCCTGCGGCAGGTCCACCGGGGCCCCCGCGCCCTGCCCGGGTTCTACATCTGCGACCTCAAGGTCGCGCCCCACGCGCGCGGCTCGGGGCTGGCCCGAGGACTCATCCTCCGGGGGCTCACCCACCTGTTCCGAATCCCCGCCCTGCGCGGCATCCGGTTCCTCTACGGCGCCGCCATGCGAGGCGCGCGGGGCGACGTCATGCGCACCGCGCGCGGCTGGAACCCGCTGCGGATGGGACGCCCCCAGAGCCGGCTGGCGCTCTACTTCACGCCGCCCGCGCGCCTGGCCATGTTGGAACTGGCGGACGCGCCCGGGTGTCCACGGGGTGAGGGGCTGGTGCTCGGCCCCGCGCCAACCCGCCGGCTCGAGGGCGCGGGGTGGTGCACCACCTCCGGGAGCAAGGACCTCCAGTTGATGTCGACACAAGCCCCCTGGCCCCTCATGCACCTGGCCGCGCCGCCGCCGGCGTGGACCCGGGGATGGGGGCACTACCTCAAGACCTGCGGCGAGGAGCTCACCGCGCACAGCCCCCAGTCGCTCGCCTGCTTCGTCATCGACGAGCGCCTGGAGGACCACGTCCGCTGGCTGCGAGGACAAGGGGTCTCCCCCGAGGCGGCGTGTACCGTCTACTCTCTCGACCTCACCCGACTTAAAGGGTCCCCGGCATGGGTGCACCTTCCCTCCTCCGAAATCTGAACCTGCGCCACCACGTCGGCGCGCTGAAGGCCGAGTGGAACGCGCGGGAGTCCTCCGCCTACCTGCGCGCGCTGCGGGACGGCACCTTCGAGCGGGGGGACTTCGTCGAGACGCAGCGTCAGTTCTTCGCGGCGGTGGCGCACTTCACGCGGCCCATGGCCATGCTCGCCAGCCGGCTCCCCCGTCCCGAGCTGCGCCTGCCGCTGGTGGAGAACGTCTTCGACGAGCACGGACGGGGCACGCTCTCCCACGGCCATGAGCACACGTTCCGCCTGTTGCTCGAGCGACTCGGGGCCTCGCTCGACGGGCTCCACGACGACACGTCCTGGCCGGAGGTGCGCAAGTTCAACGTCGCGCTGACGGGCATCGCCGCCTTCGAGTCCACGCACACCGGGCTCGCGGTGTTCGGCATCATCGAGGACCTGTTCAGCGGCATCTCCCTGGAGCTGGGGCAGGGCATCGTGGCGCGCGGGTGGCTCGCGGCGGACCAGGTGGTGCACTACCCCACGCACGCGACGCTCGACGAGGAGCACGCGGACGGGTTCTACCGCCAGCTCGACGCGCCCTTCGCGAGCGACGCCTCGGCCCGGCGGGACATCCAGCAGGGGCTCCTGCTCGGAGGACACCTCTTCCTCGGCCTCTACGACGACCTCCACCGCGCCCGCCGTCGTCGGGCGTGACACGGCCCGCCCGCGTCCACCCTGGCCGTGACGCCCGGGTTGGGCTAGCAGGAGGCCATGCCCCTCCTCGCCCTCGTCCGTCATGGCCAGTCCCTATGGAACCACGAGAACCGCTTCACGGGCTTCGTGGACGTGCCCCTCACCGAGAAGGGCCGCGAGGAGGCGCGCTCCGCCGCGCGCTCGCTCCAGGGGCTCACCTTCGACGTCGCCTACACGTCCGGGCTCACCCGCGCCCAGGAGACGCTGGCGCTCATCCTGGAGGCCCTGGGCCAGCGCCCCCCCATCATCCGCGACGCGGCCCTCAACGAGCGCAACTATGGCGACCTGCAGGGCCTCAACAAGGCGGACGCGGCCCAGCGCTTCGGAGAGGCCCAGGTGAAGCTCTGGCGGCGCTCCTACGACGTGCCGCCCCCCAACGGAGAGTCCCTGGAGATGACCGCCCGCCGGGTGCTGCCCTTCTACGAGCGCGCCATCGGCGGCGACCTGCGCCTGGGCAAGAACGTCCTCGTCGTCGCGCACGGCAACTCCAACCGCTCCCTGGTCATGAAGCTGGACCAGCTCACCGGCGAGCAGGTGGTGGGGCTGGAGCTGGCGACCGGGGTTCCCCTCCTCTACGAGCTGTCCCCCGAGGGAACGGTGCTGTCCAAACGAACCCCCTCTCCCTGAGGGTGGGGGCCTTGTCGACAGGGCGGAATGAATGCGAAGAGGGACGGCTCGTCCGAGATGTTGAGTACACGAACAAGGAAGCCCCGATGAAGGCCCTCGCGCTCGCAGTCGCCCTGCTGTCCGCCTCCACCTCCTTCGCGCAAGACGCGGCCGCCGAGAAGTTCCGTCCGCCCCCGCCGGGCCGGCCGATGCCGCAGCCCCAGCCGCAGCCGCAGCCGCCGAACTACCCGCCGCGCCACAACCCGGGGCAGAACTACCCGCCGCAGAACCCCACCGGCACGCTGGTGGTGGTGGGCCGCGAGGAGCTGGCGCAGAAGCTGGCGCGCCTGGAGAAGCTGCTCGAGGACATCGAGGACCGGGCCGACCGTGACACCCGCGCCAAGGTGCGCAAGGCCCAGGACGTGCTCGACGGCGTGGCCCGCCACGTCGAGGAGGCCCCGCTGCTCGCCACGGTGATGCCGCGCCCGCCGCCCCCGCCGCCGGAGCCGATGGTCCGGCCGATGAGCGACAGCGCCTTCCAGCGCTGGTACGACGCCATCTCCCGGGAGACGTTCACCGACGACAAGCTCCGCGTCCTCCAGATGGGCCTCCAGGACAACTACCTGCTGGTCTCCCAGGTGCAGCGGCTGATGGAGCGCATGCAGTTCAGCGACGACAAGATCAACGTCCTGCGCATCGTGAAGCCGCGCATCCTGGACACGGAGAACAACTACCTGCTCTTCAACGCCTTCACGTTCTCCGCCGACAAGAAGCGCGCCCAGGACATCCTGTCCGCGCGCTGAGCTGAAGCGTCCAAGCGGCACCGGGGCGTCGCGGGAATCCCTCCCGCGGCGCCCTTCGTGTTCCTAGGGCCGCGTCAACAGCTGCAGCAGCGCCTTCGCCTCCGGGGAGTCCACCTCGCCGTGCACGGCGGCGAGCACCCGCCCCTCCTCGTCCAGCGCGAAGGCATACGGCATGCGACTGGACGGCAGTGCCAGCCGCTTGCCCATGTCTCCATTCTTGTCGAGCCAGGTGTCGGACCAGACCGCCTCCGGGACCTTCTTCCGGGCCTTCTCGCGCACCGTCCCCAGGCCCACGAAGAAGGGCAGCTTGAAGGAGAGCAGCGAGGCGCGGTGGACCGAGTCGGGGACGCCAAGCGCGGCGGCTTCATCGAACCAGCGCCGCATCGCCTCGCCGCCGTCCTTGTCGGTGAGGACCACCAGCAGCGTGCGCCGGCCGCGCCACTCCTGGCTGCTGTGCTTCTCACCCCGCAGGTCCTCGGCGGAGAACGCCGGCACCACCTCGCCCTGCTTCAGCGCGGCGCTCGCCAGCGTCGCGGCCAGGAGCGCGCCCACGAGGCACGCGCCCTTCAGGCCCCGTCGAACCGTCCTTCGCTCCAGGCCCGCCATGCCCACCTCCCCATCGCGCGCGAGGGCGCCAGGAAGAGGTGGTCATTGCCCGGCGAGCACGCCAGGGGAGCGGACGCCCGCGAGGCCCGCCTGCCCGCCCTCCTACACGGTCCGGGAGAAGCGCGGTCGCTCGGCCCGGGCGAGCCGGGCATCGAACACCATGGCCACGTTGCGCACGAACAGCCGCCCCAGCGAGGTCAGCTCCAGCTGGGAGCCCGAGCGCACCAGCAGCCCGTCCTCCTCGAACGTCCGGAGGCGCTCCAGCTCCGGCGCGAAGTCGCGCACGCCCTCTTCGCCCAGGTCCACCCACGCGTTGCACATCAGCTGGGTGATGACCGCGCGGCGCTTGCGGTCGTCCTCGGTCAACAAGAGCCCGCGCTCCGTGGCCAGTCGGCCGTGGGAGATGCGCTCGTAGTAGGCGGGCAGCGCACGGACGTTCTGCGCATACGCGCCCGCCACGTCGCTGATGCCCGTGCTGCCCAGCGCCACCACGTCCGAGGCGGCCTTCACCGTGTAGCCCTGGAAGTTGCGCCCCAGCCGGCGCTCGGAGAGGGCGCGCGCCAGCTCGTCCTCGGGCACCGCGAAGTGGTCCATGCCGATGGCCCGGTAGCCCGCGCCCACGAAGCCCGCGTAGGCCGCGCGGAACAGCTCCATCTTCACCTCCGCGCTGGGGAGCGCGTCCGCGGGCATCCGCTTCTGGTGCTTGAGCACGTCCGGCATGAAGGCGAAGGAGTAGACGGCCAGCCGGTCCGGACGCATTGCCAGCACCGTCTCCAGCGTGCGCGCCCAGCCCTCCGGCTCCTGGTACGGCAGGCCGTAGATGAGGTCGAAGTTCACGCCGGTGAAGCCCAGCTCCCGCGCGTGGTCCAGCAGCGCCCGCGTGCGCTCGGGTGTCTGCAGCCGGTTCGTCAC
Organism: Myxococcus sp. MH1; assembly: GCF_059738865.1. Classification (NCBI taxonomy): domain Bacteria; kingdom Pseudomonadati; phylum Myxococcota; class Myxococcia; order Myxococcales; family Myxococcaceae; genus Myxococcus; species Myxococcus sp. MH1. The sequence continues at coordinate 8,090,587 of NZ_AP026947.1, forward strand.
CTCCTGCACGCGCGGGTCGAAGTCCTGCAGTCCCATGGACAGCCGGTTGAAGCCGAGCTGCCGGAGCAGCGACACCTGGCCCGACGTCGTCACGGACGGGTGCACCTCGATGGCGACCTCCGCGTCCGGCAGGAGCGTGAAGCGGCGCATCAACTCCGTCCACAGCCGCTCCAGCTGCTGCTCGGTGAGGAACGTGGGCGTGCCGCCGCCCCAGTGGATCTGCGACAGCGCGCGACGGGGGCCCAGCTGCTCGGCCACCAGGTACAGCTCCATCACCAGGTGGTCCAGGTACCGGTCCGCCGCGCTCGAGTCCTTGCTGATGACCACGTTGCAGCCGCAGTACCAGCACAGGCTGTGGCAGAACGGCAGGTGGACATACAGCGACAGGGGCGAGGCTTCGTCCTGCGCTCCGGCGACCCGCAGCCGGGCCTCCAACGCCTCCGGCCCGAAGTCCGGTCGCCACTCCGGCGCGGTGGGATAGCTGGTGTAGCGCGGCCCGGAGACGTTGTACCGGCCCAGCAGCTCCGGCGACGGACGGGGGACTCCTGGAAGCATGTCCATGCCCCTCGTCCCAATCCAAGGCGCGTGCCACGTCGCGCGCCCGCAGAACGGAGGGCCTCGCGCAGAATCCGCGGAGGCCCCCGGGTGACGCGCACGATTTTCGTCCGCCGCCTCAGCGGGCCTTGGACGGCGGTCCCAGGAAGCGCGCCTCCATCCGCTTCACCTCGCCCGACGCGGAGTCGGCCACCTCGACGATGAAGTTGAACGGCACCTCGGTGCTGCCCTGGGGCGCCAGGATGAACAGCGGCACCCGGAAGCTCTCCAGCGAGCCGAGCTTCACCTGCGACTGCGGAATCACGCCCCGCGCGGACGGCGGCGCCTGGATGGACAGCGTGAAGGTGGTGGGCTCCGGGTTCTTGTTCACCAGGTGCAGCTCGAACTGGTTGCGCACCTGCCCCTCCTCGACGAGGTAGGGCATCCCCTGGAAGCGCAGCAGGTTCGCCTCGAACGGCACACGGCGGGCGAGCGTCCACACCAGGCCCACCACGGAGGCGACGAACAGGAGGCCATACAGCGCGAGCCGGGGGCGCAGGATGCGGCGGGGCTCGCCCGCCAGGCCCTTGAGCGAGTCGTAGCGGATGAGCCCGCGCGGCCGGCCAATCCGGTCCATCACCTCGTCGCACGCGTCGATGCACTGCGCGCACGCCAGACACTCCATCTGCAGGCCGTGGCGGATGTCGATGCCCGTGGGGCACGCGGTGACGCACCTGCGGCAGTCCACGCAGTCGCCCCGGGGCGGCGCAGCGTGCGCGGGGAGCACCTTCACCATCCGCCCCCGGGGTTCGCCCCGCCGCGTGTCATAGCCGACGATGAGCGAGTCCCGGTCCTGCATCGCCGACTGGAGCCGGCCGTAGGGGCACACCACGACGCAGAGCTGCTCGCGGAACCACGCGAAGTTGAAGTACAGCGCGCCGGTGACGGCCATGGCCCAGGTGAAGGCCACCGGGGACGTGGCCGGGCCGCTGGACACCATGGACACCAGCCCGCCCGCGGACACGAAGAGGCTGAGCGCCGCGTGCGCGACGAGGAGCGACACGCCCACGTAGGCCCCGTGCTTCGCCGTCGCGCGCGCCACGCGCAGAGGCGTCCACGGCGAGGTCTCCTGCTTGAGCCGTCGCTCGCGGGGCCCGTCGAAGAGCCGCTCGATGGGACGGTAGAGGCCCTCCAGGAACACCGTCTGCGGACACGCCCAGCCACACCACGCGCGGCCCAGCCACGCGGTGACGAACAGCAGGCCGAACCCCAGCGCCGTGCCCAGGAAGAGCACGCGCCAGAAGTCCTGCGCGTTGTACGTGGCGCCGAAGAGGTAGAAGCGCCGCGCCGCCACATCCAGGTGGACGGCGGGATGTCCCCCCACGTCCACCAGGGGGAGCGCCACGTAGATGCCGAGCAGCACCGCGAACATCACCCGCCTGCGCGTGATGAAGCGCCCGCTCACGTCCGAGGGATGGATGGCCTTGCGCGAGCCATCCGCGTGGATGGACGACAACTGGTCGATGCGCGGAGGGCCGTCTCGCTGAGGTGCTGTCGCCATGACGTGGGTTCCTGGTGGAGCGCGAGGACTACGGCGTCTCCGGCTCGCCCTGCGGGGCCTTTCCCCCCGGCGCGTTCGTGCCCTTGAGCGTCAGCAGGTACGCGGTGACGGCCTTGACGCGCTCGGCGCCCAGGGTGCGCTCCCACGCGGGCATGCCCTTGGCCACGGCGCCGTCGGCCACCACCTTGTGGATGGCCATGGGCGAGCCGCCGTGCAGCCAGAAGCCGTCCGTGAGGTTGGGGCCGATGAGCCCCTGCCCCTGCGCGCCGTGGCACGCGGCGCAGTTGGCCTGGAACACGCCCTTGCCGTTCTCCAGCGACGTCGGGTCCTTCACCAGCGCCAGCAGCAGCTCGTCGGAGGCGGGCGTGTTGCTCGCCATGCGCTGGGCATGCTCCGCGGACTCGGCGGCGTACTCGCCCAGCTGGCCGGGGCTCACCTCGGCGACGTGGTACCAGAACCAGTACCCCGCGCCGAAGACGAGCGTGGTCCACAGGATGGCCAGCCACCAGTTGGGCAGCTGGTTGTCGTGCTCCTCGATGCCGTCATAGACGTGGAGCACCGGCGACTTCTCGTCACTCATGGCCGCCCTCCCCGCGCTCCGACAACGGCAGCTGCGACAGCGCGTCGAAGTCCTGGCTGCGGCGCGCCCCGAAGACCCAGGCGCACACGCCCAGGAAGACGGCGATGAACAGGACGAGCGCGAAGAGCGGCAGCTCTTCCAGCGTCATCCCCTGGTAGAATTGCTTGTACATCAGCGGCTCCCTTCCTGAACGCCCGCCGCCGACGCGGTGGGCGCGACATCCGACGGCGCGGGCACGTCCTGCGGTCCACGGCCCAGGCGCTGGAGGTAGGCCACCAGGGCCACCATCTCCGAGTCCCACGCCACCTGGACCCCCTGCGTGGCCAGGTCCGCGGCGATGGCCTCACCCTGCGCCTTCTGCCGCGACTCGGCCGCGTCCACCTCCGCGTTCGTGTACGGCACGCCCAGCTTCTGCATCAGCGTCAGCTTCCTGGGCGCGTCCTTCACCTTGATGGAGTTCTCCGCGAGCCACGGGTACGCCGGCATGTTCGAGCCGGGGCTGGTCGCGCGCGGGTCCATCAGGTGCGTGTAGTGCCAGAGGTTCGGGTAGCGGCCACCCACGCGGTGCAGATCAGGCCCCGTGCGCTTGCTGCCCCACTGGAACGGGTGGTCGTAGATGAACTCCTCCGCGCGCGACACGTCGCCGTAGCGCTGCGTCTCCGCCACGAAGGGGCGAATCATCTGCGAGTGGCACGTGTAGCAACCCTCGCGGACGTAGAGGTCGCGCCCCTGGAGCTCCAGCGGCGAGTACGGCTTCTGCGCCTCGCCGTGCGCGGGCACCGCCTGCTGGATGAGGATGGTGGGGAGCAGCTCCGCCACGCCGCCGATGAGGATGGCGATGAGCGTGAGCACGGTGAAGGCCAGCGGGCGCCCCTCGATGAGCGCGAACCAGGACGGACGGCCCGCCTCGCGGTCCCTGCGGGTGACGATCCAGGCCAGCTCCCCCAGCACGATGATGCCGCCCATCAACACCAGCGCGCGCACCGGCTTCGCCCAGCCCAGGAACATCGTCACCGTGAGGATGGCGATGGCGAAGATGAGCGGACGACCGGTGATGACCTGCACCCAGGCCGGCGCCGTCGGGACGGGCACGGGGGCTCCCGCGTGGTGCGGCTCCTCGCCCACCACCACCGTGGTCTCGCCGTCGACGGCCTTGCCCGAGCGGGCCGTCTTCCAGAGGTTCCACGCCATCATGCAGAAGCCCACCAGGTACATGGAGCCGCCGACGAAGCGGACGATGTACATGGGCCGGATGGCCAGCAGCGTCTCCACGAAGTTCGGGTACATCAGCGTGCCGTCCGGATTGGTGGCGCGCCACATGAGGCCCTGGCTGATGCCGCTGACCCACATCGACACGATGTAGAGGAGGATGCCCACCGTCGCGAGCCAGAAGTGCGCGTCCGCCGAGCGCGTCGAGTGCAGCTTCGTGCCGTACAGCCTGGGCACCAGCCAGTAGAACATGCCGGCCGCCATGAAGCCGTTCCACCCGAGCGCGCCGCCGTGCACGTGGCCGACAATCCAGTCCGTGTAGTGGCCCAGCGCGCTCACCGACTTGATGGAGAGCAGCGGTCCCTCGAACGTCGCCATGCCGTAGAACGTCACGGCCGCGATGAGGAACTTCAGGACGGGGTCATCGCGCAGCTTGTACCAGGCGCCCTTGAGCGTCAGCAGGCCGTTGAGCATGCCGCCCCACGACGGCGCCCAGAGCATCACGCTGAAGACCATGCCCAAGGACTGCGCCCAGTCCGGCAGCGCGGTGTAGAGCAGGTGGTGCGGGCCGGCCCAGATGTAGATGAAGACCAGGGCCCAGAAGTGGATGATAGACAGCCGGTACGAGTACACCGGCCGCTCCGCCGCCTTGGGCAGGAAGTAATACATGATGCCCAGGATGGGCGTGGTCAGGAAGAAGGCGACGGCGTTGTGGCCGTACCACCACTGCACCAGCGCGTCCTGCACGCCGGAGAAGACCGAGTAGCTCTTGAGGCCATCCAGGGGCAGCGCCAGGCTGTTGACGATGTGCAGCACCGCCACGGTGATGATGGTGGCGATGTAGAACCAGATGGCGACGTAGAGGTTCTTCTCGTTTCGCTTCGCCAGCGTCCAGAAGAAGTTGATGGCGAACACCACCCAGATGAGGGTGATGCCGAGGTCGATGGGCCACTCCAGCTCCGCGTACTCCTTGGAGGTGCTGATGCCCAGGGGAAGGGTTATCGCCGCGGCGACGATGATGAGCTGCCAGCCCCAGAAGTGGATGTTGGAGAGCAGGTCCGACGCCATGCGCGCCTTCAAGAGGCGCTGGGTGGAGTAGTAGACGCCGGCGAACATCATGTTGCCCACGAACGCGAAGATGACCGCGTTGGTGTGCAGGGGGCGCAGGCGGGAGTACGTCAGGTAGGGGATGCCCAGGTTGGCCTGCCACCACGCGAGCTGGCTGGCCACCAGCGCTCCCACCGCCATGCCCACGATGCCGAAGATGACCGCCGCGATGATGAAGCGGCGGACCGTGGTGTCGTCGTAGACGATTCGCTGTTGTTGCACGGATTCACTCCTGGGAAGCCGAAGGCGAGGTCCGCTCGTCGGACGGCCGCGCGGGGCGGGCGCTGTCCTCCTCGAGCGGGAAGAGCGCGAGCCGGTCCGCCTGCTCGTGGTCGCGGTGGCGCATGCTGTAGACGAACAGCAGCACCGAGCTGGCCACGAGCATCAGGCTCACGAAGACCTGGAGCACGAGCACGTTCATGCGGGCACCTCCGTGGGGCGAGGGAGGCCCGCCGCGTCGCGCCGGGGAGCACGGGGCGCGGACAGGCTCCACACGGTGAACAGGACGGTGGCCAGGCTGGTGGCGGGCATCGCCACCGCGGCGCGCAGGGGCGTCATCCAGCCCACCAGGCACACGGCGACGGCCACCACGTTGTAGCCGATGGCCAGCGTGAGCAGCCGGCGCACCACCTGGTGCAGCTCGCGCGACAGGCGCAGCGCCTCACGCAGGGACGCGAGGCCCTCTCCCACCAGGAAGAAGTCGCTCTTGCCCGGCATCACCGGACGGTCGATGGCGGGCGTGCCCGCGCACAGGGCCCGCTCGAAGGCGAGGCTGTCGTTGACGCCGTCGCCCAGGTACAGCGAGTCCGTCGAGCCCAGCCGCGACACCGTGCACGCCTTGTCCTCCGGACGCAGGCCACCGAGCGCCCGCGCTTCGGGGACCCCGAGCAAGCCCGCCAGCTCGCGCACCCGCGCGGGAGCGTCGCCGGAGATGAGCCACACCGCGTGGCCCTCGGCCTGGAGCGCGGAGACCTCGCGGCGGGCGTCGGGGCGCAGCGCTTCGCGCAAGGGGAAGGCGGCGACGCGCGTGTTGTCGCGAAAGAGCACCGTGCCACGTGCACCACCCACCGAGGCCGGCGCCGGAGTGGTCCCGGCAGCAACACTGACCGACTGCGTGGTCAGCGGCGCGAGGCCAGCCACCTCCGACACCTCACCGCCACGCGCGGCGCGCCAGTCCGCGCGCCCCAGCCGCCATGACACGCCGTCTCGCACCCACTCGAGCCCCTGTCCCGGGTGCTCGGTGACGCGGGCATCAGGGACGAAGCGGGCGCCCGTGCGCGACAGCGCCTCCGCCAGACACCGGCTCACCGGGTGGTTGCTGCGCGAGGCCAGGTTGAAGGCCACATCCCGCGCCTCGTCGTCGAGCGACTCCACCACGCTCCGGTCCACCAGCTCCATCCGACCGAGCGTCAGCGTCCCCGTCTTGTCGAACAGCACCTGACGCACACGCGGCAGCCGGTCCAACAGGTCCGTGGCGCGGATGAAGAAGCCCTCTCGACGCAGCCGCGCCTGCACCAACTCGTACGCCAGCGGCGTGGCGATGCCGATGGCGCAAGGACACGTCACCACCAGCAGCGCCACCGCCACCTCGAGCGCCTTGTCCGGCCCCGACGGCCACCACAGCGCGAGCCCCAGCGCCGACACGGCCAGCACCGTCACCACCCAGCGCCGCGACACCGACTCCCAGAAGCGCGTGTGCCCCGCGCTCCGCCCCGAGCCCTCCGGAGGACGCCGCAGCAGCGCCACCAGCGGCGAGTCCTGGAACGACTGCGTCGCCAGCGCCCGCACCGCCTCGCGCCCCGCGTTGAACGCGCCCGCCGGCAGCGGCTGCCCCGCGAGCACCTCGCGCTCGTCGGGCTCTCCCGTCATCCAATCCGTGGAGACCCGCGCGCGGGCATCGAGCAACTCCGCGTCGACCGGCACCAGGTCGCCCGGCGCGATGACGAGCAGATCCCGCTCCTCCACCTGCGACACCCGCACGGTGACGAGCTGGTCCGCTTCCTGTCGACGGACGAAGAGCCCCTCGGCCCCATCGTCCTCGAGCAGGAAGCGGCGGTTGCGCTCCAACACGCGCTGCTGGAGCCAGCGCCCCACCAGCATCAGCGTCACGAAGGTGTTGAGCGTGTCGAAGTACGCCAGGTCTCCCCGCCCGCCGCGCGCCTGCACCAGCGACGTGCCGAACACCAGCAGGATGCCCAACGCGATCGGCAGGTCCAGGTGCGGCACGCCCCGACGCAGCCCCTGCCATGCCGAGCGGAAGAACGGCCAGCCGCCCACCAGCACCACCACCGTGGACAGCCACAGGCTCAGCCGCGTGAAGAGCCCGAAGACCTCGCCGTCCTCGGGCGTGAGCCCCACGTAGAAGCTCACCGAGAACAACATCACGTTCATCGTCAGCGCGACGCAGATGCCCAGCCGGATGGGCAAATCCAGGCTCGCTGGCGCGGGCCGCTTGCGACTGGGCCCGAACAGGTAGCCGAAGCCCTCCACCGCGCGCAGGAAGCCCGCCACATCGAAGGCGCCGCGCCGCCACTGCATCCGCGCCTTGCCCAGCGCCGGGTCCACCGTGAAGCCCGCGCCTCCAGGCTGCCGACGGAACAGCTCGTTCATCAACCACACGCAGGCCGCGCAGTGGATGCCTTGCACGTCCAGCTCGAGCGAGCACAGCGCGCCCGGCGCCGCCTCCGCCTTCGTCACCAGCGGCTCCAACCACGCAAGCCCCCGCCCCCGCGCGGGCTCCGCCGCCGGCGACGTCTTGCCACCCGTGAGCTGGTAGTAGCGGGTCAGCCCCTGCGACACCAACAGGCCATGGACCGCCTCACAGCCCGCGCAGCAGAACTCGCGCGAGCTGGCGCCCTCCGGAACGCGGCTGCCACAGTGGAGGCAGAGGGCCTCGTCGGGCCGGGTTTGCGCGGGATCAGCCATGCAGGCTGTCACCTTGCGAACGGCATGCCTGTTGCGAAGGAGTCGTGCATGGCCCTCGACACCTCGCTGCTGCTGACGGCGCTGACTCCCACTCCCACGCTGGTGGCGGGTGCGCTGGGAGCACTCACGGTGGGCCTGACGGGGAGCGTGCACTGCTTCCTCATGTGTGGACCGCTGGCGTGCGCGGGCCTGCCCGCCCTCCAGGGCCCTGAGCGACGTCGAGCCCTGCTCGCCTACCAGGGCGCGCGCCTGGCCGCGTATGCGCTCGTGGGAGGCCTGCTGGGCGCGCTGGGCGGCGGCGTCACGAGCGTGCTCGCCGTGTCCACCCGCCCGTATCTCCCCTGGCTGATGGCCGCCGCGCTGGTGGCCTCCGCGCTGGAGGTGGGAAAGCGCCTGCCTCCTCTGCCTGGGCTCGCGCGGCTCACGGGCACCATCGCGCGATGGAGCGCAAAGTTTTCGTCGACGGCGCGAGCGGGCGCAATGGGTGCGGTGACCCCGCTGCTCCCCTGCGGCCTGCTCTACGGCGTGTTCGCGGTGGCGCTCGCGAGCGGCTCGTTCAGCGGTGGCGCGCTGGTGATGGGCGCCTTCGCGCTGGGCGGGATTCCCGCGCTGCTCGGCGCACAGCTCCAGTCGAGCCTGTGGAGTCGTCGGCCGCGGCTCTCGGATTTCCTGCTTCGTCGGGCAATGCCGCTCATCGCGGCGGCGGTGCTCGTCATGCGCGCGGTGGACACGTCGCCGCACTGCCACTGAGGGTCGCCGTCCCGCGCTTGTCGTGGGCCCCTGGCTCGGCGAGGCTCACCTCCCCTCTCTTCCGCCGAGCTGACATGACCGCGCCACGCCTCCTCGCCGCGTTGCTGCTGTTGTCCACGGGCTGCACCACGTCGCGCACCGCCACCGCGGAGGCACCGTCGACACAGGCCGCCCCCACGCTCGCGCCCGCGCAGGTGGCGCTGCGGAGCTTCGTCGACGCGCACTTCGACGAGCAGTTCCGCCGCTTCCCCCTGTCCGCGACCTCGGCCGGCGTGCACACGTATGACGGCGAGCTGCGGGGCTTCACCGCCGAGGAGCGCGCGTCGCACCTGGCCTATCTGAAGGACCGGCTCGCGGCGCTACCGAAGACCGTGGACCGCCGCGCGCTGCCCGCGCAGGACCGCGCCGACTACGACATCCTGGAGAACCACTTCCGCGCGCGCATCCTGGACTACGAGGTGGTGCGCTCGTGGGAGCGCAACCCCAACGCGGCGCTGGGCCAGGCGTCCAACGCGGTGTTCCAGCTCATCAACCGCGACTTCGCGCCGCTGGAGGAGCGGATGCGCTCGGCGGTGGGCCGCATGACGAAGGTGCCGGAGCTGTTCTCGGCCGCCCAGGCCGCGCTGAACAACCCGCCGCGAATCTGGACCGACATCGCCCTCCAGCAGGCCCAGGGCACTCGCGCGCTCTACGCGCAGACGCTGCCCCAGGCCTTCGCGCCGGTGAAGGACGCGGAGCTCAACCAGGCCTTCCAGCGGGAGCAGGCGCGGTGTCTCGCGGCCATCGACGCGTACATCCGCTTCCTGCGCGAGGACCTGCTGCCGCGCTCGAAGGGTGACTTCGCGATTGGCGAGGACACCTATCGCCAGAAGCTCCTCTACGAGGAGGGCGTGACGGAGAGCATCGACTCGCTGCTCGCGTGGGGGCACGCGGAGATGAAGCGCACCCAGGCCCGGTTCCGCGAGGTGGCGGGCCGGCTCGGGCCGGGCAAGGCGCCCATGGACGTGTACCGGGAGCTGAGCAAGGAGCACCCCACGCCCGCGGAGCTGGTGCCCACCACCACCGCGACGCTGGAGGATATCCGCGCGTTCCTCATCCGTGAGCGCATCATCACCGTGCCCAGCGAGGTCCGCGCGCAGGTGGCGGAGACGCCGTCCTTCAACCGCTCGCTGTCCTTCGCGAGCATGAGCACGCCGGGCCCGTTCGAGCAGCGCGCGACGGAGGCGTACTACTACGTCACGCCGCCAGACCCGACGTGGAGCGCCGAGCAGACCGAGCAGCACATGAGCTTCTACAACCACCACGCGCTGCCGCTCGTGTCCATCCACGAGGCCTATCCCGGGCACTACGTGCAGTTCCTGTGGACCAACCGGGTGGAGTCCAAGGTGCGGCGGCTGCTCGGCTCCGCGTCCTTCTCCGAGGGCTGGGGCCTGTACACCGAGCAGATGATGCTCGACGAGGGCTACGGCGGACGCTCGGGGCCGGGCGCGGACAAGCTGCGGCTGAACCAGCTGGCGCTCTACCTCCAGCGGCTCGCGCGCTACGTGGCGGGCCTGTCCCTGCACACGCGCGGCATGACGTACGAGCAGGCGGTGCGCCTGTTCGAGGAGGAGGCGTTCATGACCAGGACGAACGCGGAGCGCGAGGCGCGCCGCGGGACCTCCGACCCCACGTACCTGGTCTATGCGCTGGGCAAGAAGATGCTGATGGACCTGCGCGAGGAGGCGCGCGTGAAGTGGGGCAAGGACTTCTCGCTCCTGCGCTTCCACGACGAGGTGGTGTCCTACGGCTACCCGCCCGTGCCCATCGTCCGCCAGCTGCTGCTCGGCGAGGAGTAGCGGCCTCGAGCGCCAGCAGCACTCGAGGCGCTGCATCAGGTGACGCGTGACGGGGCTGGGAGCTCCCAGCCCCCACGCTTCACGCCACCGACTCGCTGCGACGCTCCGGGGGCAGCGTGGGCTCCAGGACGACAAGCCCGTAGCGGCTCGAGCCCTGGTTCTCCGCGGCGAACCTGCTCTGTCGCTGCACGCAGTCGCTCACCTGCTGGGCGGCATCCGGGCCGGTGAAGGTCTGGGTGAAGGTGCCTCCCTGCGGCGCCGACATGCCCGCCATGACCCAGTTGCCGGGCGCGGACTGGTGGATGCGGTACTCGTCCTCGGAGACGCGCTCCACGATGACCCAGTGCCCCGTCGCGTCGCCGTTCGACGTCCCGTCTCCGTTCAACGGGCGCATGACGATGGCGCGGGACTCCCCCACGGGAATGTCCGCCAACGAGGTCAGCGTCGGCGGGGAGTCCATCGAGGTATCCGTCTCGGAGGTGAAGGTCTCCACCGCCTTGAAGTCCAGCGACTCACCGGTGGAGGATACCGGCAGGCTCACCGCGAGGCCTGCCTCGGGAACCTGCTGCCCCACGACCTGCGCCCAGACGGCCTCGGAAGAGGTCTTCTCGTAGTCCGCCGCCGCGCCGTCCCGTGTCGCCTGCGAGGACCACCCCGGCACGGCGGCCCCCAGGAAGTCCCACGCCAGCGTCGCGCACCAGTTGGCGTTGTCATCCTCGCGCACCGCCTGCGCGTCCGGCTCGATGAGGTAGACGGAGTCGTCCTGGCGCCGCACCTCCCCCAGCCACGCGTATCGCTCATACGGCACGTCGACCGGGCTCCACGTCTCTCCGTCATTCAGGAAGGCTTGCCCTGCCTCGGGGTCCCAGGTCGGACGCGTCGGCTCGGGCGTGGGCGTCTGCGCCTGGAGCAGGTGCGTCATCGCGACGCTGGAGGTCCCACCGTCCAGCAGATGGGCCCTGCTCCGTCCCCTCGCGCCCGGAGTGCCCACGAATTCATCCACGGGCCCTCGCACACCGCCCGTCTTCACCGGGACCTCGGACGACACCTGAGCTCGGGCCTCCCGCGGCGGGACGTACACCCGTGCCTGTGGTGACAACTTCACGCGCCAATCACTCATCTCCCCCTCGCTTCTCCAGCCCCCCAAGGGCCGGCTCATTCAAGCTCACGAATCTACCACGAGCAGTGAACAAGAAACACACGGACGAGCCCACCCGCCGACGCGGAGAATCCCCGGGTCCCCGCGAGCGACACCTCGGTGGGCTCGAGCACCTGTCGCGGCCCGGGTCTCTCATCGGGACTCCCAGGGCCGGCGCCGAAGGTCTCCAACAGGAGGTCGTCACTCCAGCAGGCGCAGGGCCACGGCCTGACGCAGCACCTCGGCGAGCACGTCCATGCCGGGCAGCGAGCTCACCGTCCGCACCGACACATTGTTCGTCGACGTCTGCGTCGAATCGCCCACCACGAAGGGAAGCGGACGTCGTCCCAGCCGCAGGAGCCGCTCGTCGTGGAAGGCCTCCGGTGCCCGCTCGCACAACCTCCGCATCAGCACCGTCATGTTCGCGATGCGCGAGGGCTGCATCGCCGGGCCCAGGCAGGAGAACTCCATGCCGTGCTCGCTCAGCAGCGCTCCCTGGCCGCCGCGAGAGAAGACGTAGATGACCTGCGTCGTCTCCTCCGACTCCTGCCGCACTGTCTTCGCCCCCGTGCGCGGCAGCATCAGCCCATGTGAGGCGATGGCCAGCCCGTAGGCCTTGGCCACCTCCATCTTGCTGGGCTGCTCCTTGTGCTCGCTGCGCGTGCGCACGGAACTCGCGCCTCGCAGCACCACCGCCACGTCACGCCAGCTCCAGGACTGCGCTTCACCGGAGCGCGCGCTGAACGTCACCGCGTCCTCGCCGAACGTCACCCGTCGCGCCGCGAGCCACTCACGCCCCAGCCCCTGCTCGTCCACCGCGAGCACCGCGAGCCCCTCGCTCCGAAGCGCCTCCACGAGCGCCTCCGCCGCCTCGGGCGCGAGCCGCGCCAGCAACGCCGGCGTTTCCGGCGCCAACCGCATCCGCGCCTCCGCCAGCGCCATGCCCGTCACCGCCGCCAGCGCCTTGGCCGCAGACTGCATGTCCGGCGCGGCCGCCACGAGTGCCACCACCTTCATGTGCCCACCTCGCTCTGACGGCAGTGGAGCACGTTTCGCCGCGAAGGGCATGAGGGGCGCGCCCACCTCCACCGCACCGTGATGCCCCCGCTGCCGGAGCGTACTTCCGGCCACCTCGCCCCCCTGAGAGCCGCTCGGCTCAGGAGCGTGAGCCCGCTGCGCGGGGCCACGCGTCCTGCGCCACCGGCTCGCGCGCCAGCTCCGCCAGCTCGGAGGGCTCGAGCACCTGCCGCAGCTCGATTTGCGCATCGTCGCTTCCGGGCAGGAGGGGACACCGGCGCGCCCACTCCAGCGCCTCCTCGCGCGTCTTCACCTGAATCATCCAGAACCCGGCAATCAGCGCGTCGGACGAGGCGAAGGGCCCGGTCGTCACCGTCCGCTTGCCTTGTGAGAAGTCGATAAGCGCGCCGCGTGACGAGGGATGAAGTCCCGCCGCGTCGAGCAACACCCCCGCCCGCACCAGCTCATCGTTGTAGCGGTCCATCGCGGTGATGAGCGCTCGACTCGCCGGGCCTCCCGACTCCGTCTCCAGGCGGGCCTTCAACAACAGGATGAATCGCATCGTCGCGCCTTTCTGCGGTGCACACGCCACGCCTCCTCGCCCGCTCTCGCGGGTGTCGAGCCGTGGCTCCATCTGCGCGACGAATGAGACATGTCGAGATCGACACACCTGTGTTGCCCACCCACGCCCCAGGTATGCCACCCGGTGAGCGCGCGGAGGGCGTGGGCACCCCGTGAATTATCCGGGCATTTTCGCACGCCGGGATTCCCCAGCAATGCCAGGAGGTTGCGCCGTCCGGCGCGGGAAAAACGGGGGTCGTGTCGATCCCCCGAAAGGCCGTTCGTCGCCCTTTTGAAGCCGGGATTCCAACCCACCCCCCAGGGAGAACTCACATGGCCAAGATCATTGGCATCGCTATCGTCATGCTCATCGTCGGGCTGGTTGCCTTCATCGCCACCCGTCCGGACTCGTTCCTCATCGCGCGCAGCCGAGAGATCCAGGCGCCGCCGGAGGCCATCCACGCGCTCATCAACAACTTCTCCGAGTGGCGGCAGTGGTCGCCCTACGAGAACGTCGACCCCAACATGACGCGCAGCTACGAGGGCCCCGCGGAGGGCGTGGGCGCCACCTATGCCTACCAGGGCAACCGCAACATCGGCTCGGGCAAGATGACGATTCTGGAGAGCAAGCCCGGCGAGCTCGTCGCCATCCGCCTGGAGTTCATCGAGCCCTTCGCCGCCGTCAACCGCGCGGACTTCACGCTGCGCCCCGGTGAGAAGGGCACGCTCGTCACGTGGAGCATGTCCGGCCCCAACACCTTCATGGGCAAGGCGATGACGGCCTTCGGCTTCATGGAGTCCTTCGTCGGCGGACAGCAGGAGAAGGGCCTGACGGACCTGGAGACGGCGGCGAAGGCGCTGGCGCGCAAGTCCACCCAGTCCGCGCGCAGCGAGGCCTCGCCCGCGCTCGCCCACTAAAGCCGCTCCTTCCCCACGCGTCCCCAGGGCCGTTCCCTGGGGAGGACACCTCGATGATGCTGATGATGCTGTTGGGACAGCTCGGCTCAGCCGCGCTCCAGCACCGCCGCCACCGCCTGCCCGCCACTGGTGCACAACGTCACCAGCGCGAGCGACTTCCCCGTGCGCTCCAGCTCGTCCAGGGCGGTGCCGACCAGGATGCTCCCCGTCGCGCCCAGCGGATGGCCCAGGGCGATGGCGCCGCCGTTGACGTTGACGCGGTCGATATCAATCTCCAGCGCCCGCGCCGTCTGTAGCACCACCGCGGCGAAGGCCTCGTTGACCTCCCAGAGGTCGATGTCCCGCGCCTTCAGCCCCGCGGCGTCCAGCGCCTTGCGAGACGCCATCGCCGGCCCGGTCAGCATCAGCACCGGGTCGCTCCCCACGGCGGACACCGAGCGGATTCGCGCCCTCGGCTTCAGGCCGTGCGCACGCACGTAGTCCTTCGACGCCACCAGGATGGCGCCCGCGCCGTCCGCGATTCCGCTCGCGGTGCCCGCGGTGTGCAGGTGCCGCACGGCGCCCGCGCGCGGGTAGGCCTGGAGCGCCAGCTCGTCGAGCGTCTCACCGTTCGGGCCCTCGACGCGCGCGCCGAGCTGCGTGAAGGCGGGCGCGAGCGCGGCCAGCTTCTGGGCCGTCGTGTCCGGGCGCGGGTGGTCATCCGCCGCGAGCAGCACCTCGCCCGTGTGCGGGTCCTTCACCGGGAACAGGCTCCGCAGGAAGCGCCCCTCGGCCTGGGCGCGCGCCGCGAGCTGCTGCGAGCGCAGGCCGAAGGCATCCAGCTCCTCGCGCGTGAAGCCCTCCAGCGTGGCGATGAGGTCCGCGGAGATGCCCTGGGGCACCTGGAAGAAGCGCCGACGCAGGTCGACGTTGCCGCCGTCCGTGCCGCCCCCGTCCGCGTTGAGGCCGTAGCGGCTCATCTGCTCGACGCCGCCCGCCACCACCAGGCGCTGGGCCCCGGAGGCCACGCCCATGGCCGCCACAGACATCGACTGGAGGCCGGAGCCACAGAAGCGGTTGAGGCTGAAGCCCGGAATGGAGAGGGGCCAGCCGGCGGCGAGCACCGCGTTGCGCGCGATGTTCGCGCCCTGCGCCTCGATTTGCGACACCGCCCCCACCACCACGTCGTCCACGTCCGAGACGTCCACGCCCGTGCGCAGCGGCAACTGCTTCAGCGTCTGGGCCAACAGCTCCTGCGGGTGCAGCCCGCTGAGCGCTCCCTTCCCGGGCCTCGCCCGGGCACGCGGAGTCCGGACCGCATCCAAGATGTAGGCATCCATCGACCAGCCCTCCATTCACGGGCGACGTCGCGCCGCCCTGGTCCAACAATATTATGAGCATAATATGGTCGCAACCCGGAGGTGACGAGGAAGCGGACGGAGCTGGATGGGAGGCGGCGCGCACCCCATGACGTGTATAATGGTGTACAGCGAGGTGAGAGTCGGATGCCGCATCCCCCGGAGCAGAAGCAGTCCACGCATGAGCGAATCCTGGAGGCCGCTGGAGGGCTGTTCCGCCAGAAGGGCTTCCTGACGACGAGTGTGGACACCGTGATGCGCGCGGCCGGGCTGACGGTGGGCGGCTTCTATGCGCACTTCGGCTCGAAGCAGGCGCTGCTCATCGAGTCGCTCCAGCGCATCATGAGTCGCCAGCGGGTGGACTGGCCGCAGGGGCTGGAGGACCTGAAGGGCGCCGAGTGGCTCAACCACCTGGTGCGCCGCTACCTCTCGCGGGCCCACCGGGACGCGCCGGTGCCGCCGTGTGCCCTGCCCGCCGTGCTGTCGGACGTGGTGCGCGGCGAGGCGGAGCTGAAGCAGGCGCTGGCGGAGGAGCTGAACCTGACGGTGGAGAGCTTCACACCGCACCTGTCCTCGGACGAGCGCGCCACCGCGCGGGAGCGGGCCCTGGCGACGTATGCGCTGTGCGTGGGCGCGCTGACCCTGGCGAAGGCGACGGCGGGCAGCCCCATCTCGGATGAGGTGCTCAAGGCGGCCCGCCGCGTGGCGATGCTGTCGGCGGAGGACTCGCGGGTCGCGGAGAAGAGCGACCCGAAGAAGTAGGAGCCGCGGGCTCTGGAGGCTGACGAACCGCGGGCACTTCTCCCGGACGAACAGCGCGTGTCCGCCAAGGACTCGCAGGCCCTGGAGAAGAACGTCCTCACGAAGCGGGGGCGTTGTGACCGGGCAGTTGACGCCCGCGGAAGAGAGCACGCGACGGTATCTTCCGCGAACGCGGGGAGACGACCGGCTGCGTCGTCGGGGGTCACCCTGGCGCCAAGCCGCTTCAGCGCTTGTCGCGACCCTGACTCAAGGTCGCGACGCTCGAGGCATCACGGGGGTGGAGCCGCGCGTCACTCCGGGGTCGCGGCACGCAGCGCCACCGGGTGTGTCTTCAGCCATTCCTGGCAGCGCTGGATGCGCTCGGCCGACGCGGGCAGGTTCATCCGGAGGAGCAGCTGCCGGTAGGGCTCGAAGCTCTCGGGCGTCCAGGTGGTGAGCGCCTTGAGGTCCGCGAGCGCCACCATCTCCTCCGCCGAGCGCCCTTGAGCCTCCTGCCTCGCGGTGAGGAGCGCGGCCAGCGACATGCGCGCGGGCTCGGCCTCGAAGGCGATGGCGGCGTCCGCGTAGAAGGCACGCAGGGCCTCGTCGACCGCGGCGTCCTGGGACTTCTGGCGCATGCGGTTCAGCATCCCCACGAGGAAGTCCTCGTCCAGCGCGCCCTTCACGCCGCGCAGCAGCGCCGTCACGGCCTCGCGGCGCTGCGCCGGCTCCGCCCCCTGCGGCAGTCCCTTCAGGGCCTGCATCGGCTCCCAGAGGACACAGGTGAGCCAGAGCTCCTCCTCGGGCGCGAACACGGGCGGAGTCGAGGGCTCACGCAGCTTCGCCTCCACGCGCGCCGCGCGCTCCTTGGCCTCGCGGGCGATGCGCTCGGCGAGCCCGGGGTCCTCCTTCACGTAGTCCACCAGCGCGTCCACGTCGCCGTCGCGGGCCTGCTGGAGCGCCTTGCGCGCCTCCTCCGACAGCGAGCCCTCCGACATCCCGCTCGCGAGCAGCTCGTACTTGGCCAGCCACTCCTTGTGGCGCGTGCTCCACTCGCGGAACTGCACGTCGAAGACCACGTCGAGGATGGGGTTGTTCTCGGGGCGCAGGCGGCTGGACGCCTTCGAGGCGCCCGCGATGACGGCGCAGGCGCGCAGCGCGCGCTGGTCCTCGGCCGGGAGTCCGGGCTCCTCGCTGCGCGCACGCAGCACGGCCGCGAGCCGGTCCAGGAACGACTTCGTCGCCAGGGCCTTCACGGTGCCCACGAGCAGCTCCCGGTGGGCCTGGTTGGCGTCCAGCGTCTCCACCTCGGAGATGCGCGCGAGCTCCTGGCCCACGTGCTTGTCGAACGCCTCCGCGTCGAAGCGCAGCCCGGGCCCGGGCCCCCACTCCGCGAGCAGCTTCCCGAACCGGTCCAGCGCGACGGCCAGGTAGCTCACGTCCGGGTTTTCGAGTTCCTTCCGGACAGCGGTCTGCCCCGAGGTGGGGGCAACAGGCGGCGCGGCGCGGGCGCGGTCCTCACTGGCGTGGCAGACCTTGTACTTCTTGCCACTGCCACAGGGACACGGGTCGTTTCGGCCGGGCTTCTTCTGACTCAAGGGCTGCGCCTCTCGGCTCGCGGGGGCGAGCGGTGGAATCCGCGCGCACCGTAGCAGGAGGCCCCCGCCCCGGGCAGCCTGCTGGCGACGCCCTGTCGGGAACCGAGCCAGGACCTTGGACGTCTCGACAACACCGGGCCGGGTCCTCTCTGATGCTCGGTGAGGTGACACACATGGGGAAGCAGGGGCTGTTCATCGCGGTGGCATCGACGGTCGTCCTCCTCGCGGCCTCGGGCCAGGCGCGGGAACCCGGGTCCACGCCGAAGGCAGGGCCTGGCTGCGCGAAGACGGTCCCCCTCACCGCGAAGCTCGTCGAGGACGCGGCCGAGTCAGGTCTCCAGGGCGTCGAGTCGCGGGACGACCTCCTCATCGGCACACTGCGCTACCTGAGGGAGCCCAGCGAAGCCGCCGCGGCCGCGAGCGGAACCGTCCTCTTCCTCAAGGGTCCGAAGGGCTGGCGCGCGGTCCTGCCTCAACACGAGGAGAACGAGGTCGGGCTCTATCTCGCAGCCCAGGGCCGCAAGCTCGTCGTCGTCACCCAGCGGCAGATAGGAGACCCAGGGCAGTCGTTCACCGTGGTGGTGACGAGCAATGACTTCGCCACCTCGACGTGCGCCACCCTCCCCTTTCCGCGCGAGCTGAACCAGCCCACCTGGAATGGCGAGTACCTCTCGCCGCATGACCTGGACCTCGACTCGCGCGGACGGGGCGTGCTCATCGGCTCGGCGTCGCTGGAGCGACAGGAGGAGCCGCCACGCACGCTGTGGTTCAGCTATGCCACGCGCGACGGAGGCAGGACCTGGGGCGCGCCCCGCTCACTCCCGGGTCAACAGGACGCGCCCTCCGGCACGCTCGCTCCGGCGCGGCGAGTCGAGGCCCCTGCCCTCATCGCGGACCTGCGCGCGTTCGTGGAGGGGCAGGCAGCACCGAGCGATGTACAGCAATGACCTCACACGGGGACGGCGTCCACAGCGCAATCGAGGCCGGTGAACGTTGCCGTGAGTCCAGGCAACAACCGTCCCGCGGGGCCGGGCTCGCAGTGACGTGCAGCGGAACCTCGTGCCAGTGAGTGCAGGCAGCAGTGACGCGCGCTCGTCCTGAGAGAGCACCCCGCGGAGCCCCGCTGTCCGCCGGGAGGACCGCCCCTCCCTTCGAGCGACTACGGATAGACGCCCGCGGTCAGAGCCCCACCGGGCGGTCAGCCTTGAAGTTGGAGCGCTCGGCCTCGGTCAGAGACAGTCGTTGCCCGCATCCGTTCCGCGCCGAGAGGACCCCCGCCTCCAGCACGGCCGCCACGGCCACTGCCTGCGCGGGCGTCACCGGATTGAGGCCCGTGCCACGCACGGCGTCCCGAATGCCCGCGTAGAACTGGCGATAGTCACCCCGAGGAGCCGTCGTTCCTCGTGACGCGCCCGTGGGCCCCAGGATGAGACGCCCGGGCCAGACATCCTCGCCCCAGTCCTTCGCTCCCGGCAGTTCGCCAGCGATGAGCCGGTCGGCCTGGGTGTCCATGCCGTGCTTGAGCCAGGAGCCCTTCGTCCCGTGCACCGCGAAGCGAGGCATTCCTCCCGCGATGAGCATCGACGCCTGGAGCACGACGTGGCGCTGGGGGTACTGGAGCGTCACCTGACACCAGTCATCCACTGTGGCGTTGTCACGGTGGATGGCCAGCAGGGCGTTCACGGTGTCCGGCAATCCGAACAACTGCAACGCCTGGTCCACCAGGTGCGGGCCCAGGTCGAACCAGATGCCCGCGCCGGGGACGGGCTGCTCGCGCCAGCGCTGGCGCACCTCGGGCCGGAAGCGATCGAACCGGGACTCGACGTGCGTCACCCGGCCCAGCGTGCCTTCGGCGAGCAGCGCTCTCAGTTCGAGGAAGTCGCTGTCCCAGCGTCGGTTGTGGAACGCGGACAACAGGCGCCCCTGTGAATGCGCCAGCGCCGCGAGCGAGCGCGTCTCCTCCAGCGTCACCGCCATCGGCTTGTCGACGACCACGTGTTTGCCCGCGCGCAGGGCCGCCTGGGTGAGCGGGACGTGTTGCTCGTTCGGTGTGGCCACCACGACCAGGTCCACGTCCGGGTGCGTGGCCGCCTCGATGGCCGAGGGGAGCACCGTCACGCCCGGAAGGTCCGCATGGACGGCCTCGGGCCGGCTGGACGCGATGACGTGCAGCGAGAGCCCCTCCACCGTGCGAAGCAGCGGCGCATGGAAGGACTTGCCCGCGAAGCCGTAACCCAACAGGGCGACGCGGAGCGGAGGCTGGGAACGCGCGGGCTCACTCATGGCGACCGGGATTGAAGCACATCATGTGCCCCTCATCAGGGCAGAGGTCACCCACAAAAAACGAGGCCATCCGCCTGAGGAGGAAGCGGATGGCCTCGCCGCCGCGGTCACACGGGCCCCAAGGTTCCGGAAGGAGCGGGGCCAGTCCCCGGGAGCCGTGTTCGCGGACTTGATTCACTCAGCCCATCAAGTGTGGTGATGCAGGCTCTCCACCAGGTACGGGTCTCCCACCGGCAACATCGGCGACGTGCGCACCGCGCGCGTGACGGCCAGCGTGAACAGCGCCGCCACGCCCACCAGCCCGGCCAGCTCATACAGGCCCAGCACCGGACCGTGAGGCTGATGCGCCGGCGCCACCATCAGGTACAAATCCAACCAGCGCCCCACCAGCAACACCCCCGCGACGCGCAGCAGATGCGACGGGTTCATCTTCGCCGGACGCGGCAAGAGCAACACGAACGGCAGCGCCCAGTTCAACACCACGTTCGCGTAGAACGGCACCTCCCACCCACCGTGCATCCGCGCGATGAAGTACACCGTCTCCTCGGGGATGTTCGCGTACCAGATGAGCAGGAACTGCGAGAACCACAGGTACGCCCACAGCGTGGCGAAGCCGAACATCAGCTTCCCCAAGTCATGCAGGTGACTCGCGTTGAGCTGCGGCAGCGCCCCCGCCCTGTTCAACAACACCGCCACCACCGTGATGGCGCAAACGCTGGAGCTCAAGAGCCCCGCCACGTTGTAGAGCGCGTAGATGGTGCTGAACCAGTGCGGCTCCAGGCTCATCAACCAGTCGAACGCCGCCAGGCAGAAGGTCAGCGAGAACAACACCAAAAACACCGCCGACACCGTCACGTTGCGCCGCGTGAGCGCCTCGCCAGGCTGAGCATCCTGCCGCAGCGAGTTGCGCCGCAGCATCCACGTGAAGGCCACCCACAGCGCCAGCATCACCGCCATGCGAATCGCGAAGAACGGGACGTTGAGGAACGCCTCCTTCTGATGCAGCAGGTGGTCCGTCTCCATCACCCCCGGCTTCGCCCACGGGTACAGCGTCGTCGCGAAGGGCAACAGCGCCAGCATCGTCGCCGCGCCCCAGGGCACGTACGACGCGAACGCCTCGGGGATGCGCTTGAACACGGTGAACCACCCCGCGTTCGCCACGTACATCAGCGCCAGGAACACCGCGCCGCCCAACCCGAGGCACAGGAAATAGAAGCCATTGGTCAGCAGGCTCGTCAGCGCCCGCTCCCGGGCCTGCACCAGGCCGAGCACCAACACCCCCAACCCCGCCCCCGCCGCCACCTGCGCGGCGCGGTGGAAGACGGGCGAGACGGCGAAGCCGCCCTGCGACTCGGGGCCGTGGGCCTGAACGGGGGCGCTCATGGCGTCTCCTTGCGCGCCGTGCGCGCGGGGTTCTGCAGCGAGCGGAGGTAGTGGACCAGCTTCCACCGGTCCTCCGGCGCCACCTGGGAACCATGGGCCGGCATCAAGCCCTGCCCATGCGTGATGATGTGGAAGATGCGACCGTCCGGGAGCGCCATCGCGTGCTCCGCCAGCAACGACGGCGGCACCGGGAAGCGCGCCGTCACCGGCCCATCCCCCAATCCCCCCGAGCCGTGGCACGGCGTGCAATAGCGCTGGAACGCGGTCTGCCCTCGCGCCAGCACCTCCGGCGACGCCGGATACGGATTGCGCAGCTCGCGACCCGCCTTCTCCGCCGCTTCCGTCCCGGCCGTCAGCTTCAGCGGCACATGCCCGCGAGGCACCGTGCCCTTCGCCGGCGTCAGCAGCGTCTTGCCGTCCGCCGTGTTCGGGTTGCTCGCGAAGCTGTCGTACGGCACCGAGGACACCATGTCCGGCGCGTACTCGTAATTGGGGCGCGTCTCGTCCTGCTCGCACCCCGCCAGGGACAACACCCCCAGCGTCGCCGCTCCCACCCAGGTCCGCTTCACGACGGCACCTCCCTCACATCCGTGGCCACCGCGCCGTGGCGACGCATCAAGTCCTCCGCCGCCTCTAGCGACTCCGGCGTCTGACGCGGCGCCACGACGATGGCGAACCGGTCATCCGTCACCCGAGGCAACGTCGGCCGCTTGTTCCCCGGGAACAGCTTCGTCCTGAAGAGGAACGCCGCCACCGTGGTCAGCGCGGCGAACAGCACCGTCAACTCGAACGTCACCGGGATGAACGCGGGGAACGAGTTGAAGGGCTTGCCGCCCACGTTCAGCGGCCAGCTCACCACGCTGGTGTAGAGCTGGAGCGACATCGCCAGCGTGGCGCCCGTCAGCCCCGCGCCGAAGCACACCCACGTGAGCCGACTGGGCTTGAGCCCCATCGCGTCATCCAGGCCGTGCACCGCGTACGGCGTGTACACGTCCCGCAGGTCATGGCCCGCCTCGCGCACCGCGCGGGTGGCCTCCAGGACCTGCTCCTCCTTCTCGAAGTAGCCGATGAGAACCGGGGCACTCATACGGGGACATCCTTCCGGGTGGCGATGGCGAGCGGCGGCGTGTGCCGGCCCGAGGTGTCTTCCGTCGGCGCCTCGTGCGCGGCGGCGGGACGCGACGGAGGGTGGGCCGCCCCGTGTCCGGGCTCGCTCCTGGCGAAGCCGAGCACGCTCTTCACCTCGCCAATCGAGATGATGGGCAGCACGCGGACGAAGAGCAGGAACAGCGTGAAGAAGAGGCCGAAGGTCCCGATGAAGGTCCCCACCTCCACCATCGTCGGCGTGTACATGGACCAGCTGCTCGGCAGGAAGTCGCGGTGCAGGCTGGTGACGATGATGACGAAGCGCTCGAACCACATGCCCACGTTGATGACCAGGGACAGCGCGAAGATGGCCGCGGGCGAGGTGCGGATCTTCTTGAACCAGAACAGGTGCGGCGACACCACGTTGCACGTCACCATGATCCAGTAGGCCCAGGCGTAGGGGCCGAAGGCGCGGTTCATGAAGGCGAAGCGCTCGTACGGGTTGCCCGAGTACCAGGCGATGAAGAACTCCGTCGCGTACGCCAGCGAGACGAGGCCACCGGTGACGATGATGACCTTGGTCATGTTCTCCAGGTGGCGAATGGTAATGAGGTGCTCGTAGCCCAGCACCACCCGGGTGATGATCATCAGCGTCAGCACCATCGCGAAGCCGCTGAACACCGCGCCCGCCACGAAGTACGGCGGGAAGATGGTCGTGTGCCAGCCGGGAATCACCGATGTGGCGAAGTCCATCGACACGATGGTGTGCACGCTGAGCACCAGCGGCGTCGCCAGGCCCGCGAGCAGCAGGTACACCGTCTCGTAGCGGCTCCACGTGCGGTGCGAGCCCGTCCACCCCAGCGACAGCACCTTGAAGACGGCCTTCTTCACGCCCGCCTTCAGCCTGTCGCGCACCGTGGCCAGGTCCGGAATCAGGCCCACGTACCAGAACACCGCCGACACGGTGAAGTACGTGGAGATGGCGAACACGTCCCAGAGCAGCGGCGAGCGGAAGTTCACCCACAGGCTGCCGCGCGTATTCGGATACGGCAGCACCCAGAAGGCCAGCCAGGGCCGTCCCATGTGGATGACGGGGAAGAGCGCCGCGCACATGACGGCGAACAGGGTCATCGCCTCCGCCGCGCGGTTGATGCTGGTGCGCCACTTCTGCCGGAAGAGGAAGAGGATGGCGGAGATGAGCGTGCCGGCGTGGCCGATGCCCACCCAGAAGACGAAGTTGGTGATGTCGAACGCCCAGCCGATGGTCTTGTTCAAGCCCCACACGCCGATGCCCGTGCCCACCTGGTACGCCACGATTCCCGCGCCGGTCCCCAGGACGGACACCGCGATGGCGAACGCCGCCCACCACTTCCACGTGGGCGCGCGCTCCATGGGCGCGCAAATCTCCTCCGTGAGCTGACCCAGGGTGCGCGACTCGCTGACCAGCGGCACGCGCAGCGGGGACAGATGCTGGTTGCTCATGTTCCGCTTCCCGACCCGGTGTTCCGGATCTTCGTGAGGTAGGTGATGGACGGCCCGATGTTCAGCTCCTCCAGCAACCGGAACGCCCGCCCGTCCTTCGCCAGCTTCGCCACCCGGCTCTCCGGGTCATTCAGGTCCCCGAAGTGGATGGCCTTCGCCGGGCAGCTCTGCTGGCAAGCCGTCTGGATGTCGCCGTCCCGGAGTGGCCGGCCCTCGCGGTTCGCCGTCGCCTTGCCCTCCTGGATGCGCTGCACGCACAAGGAGCACTTCTCCATGACGCCGCGGCTGCGCACCACCACGTCCGGGTTGAGCACCATGCGCTCCAGGGGCTCGTCGTGCGGGTAGTCGAACCAGTTGAAGCGCCGCACCTTGGTGGGGCAGTTGTTGGCGCAGTAGCGGGTGCCGACGCAGCGGTTGTAGACCTGCTGGTTGAGCCCCTCCGACGAGTGCACCGTCGCGAGCACCGGGCACACCGTCTCGCACGGCGCGTTCTCGCAGTGCTGGCACATCATCGGCTGGTGCACGACCTGCGGATTCGCCGCGTCGCCCTGGTAGTACCGGTCGATGCGCATCCAGTGCATCTCGCGCTGGCGCAGCACCTCGTCGCGCCCCACGCTGGGGATGTTGTTCTCCGCCTGGCAGGACACCACGCACGCCGAGCACCCCGTGCACGCGCTCAGGTCCACCGCCAGCGCCCAGCGGTGGCCCTTGTACTCGTGGCCGGACCACATCGAGAGCGAGTGTCCGCCGTTGCCACCGCCGTGGCCGCCGTGTCCCTCGTTGCCCGCGCGCGGGTTGGCCAGGAACGCGGCCAGCTCCGCCTCGCGCACGTGAGGCCGCCCCTCCAGGCTCGAGTGCGTCTGGGTGAGCGCCAGCTGCTGCCGCTCCCCCGTGGCCGCCACCGTCGCCCCCGGCACCGAGCGGCGCACGCGCCCGTCCACCACCGCGGCCAGCGAGTAGACGCGCTCCCCCACTCCGTCGCCGATGCGCCCGGCCCGCGTGCGGCCGTAGCCCACCGCGAGCCCCAGCGCGCTGGGGTGCGTGCCGGCTTGAATCAGCACGGGCAGCGAGACCGACCTGCCGCCCACGCTCACCTTCACCACGTCGCCGTCGGACAGGCCCAGTTCCTTGGCGCGCGCGGGTGAGATGAGCGCGGGGTTGCCCCAGGTCGCCTTGGTGATGGGGTCCGGTACCTCGTGGAGCCACGCGTTGTTCGCCATCGCGCCGTCGCGCAGACCGACCGAGGGGAACAGCACCAGCTCCCACTCCACCGAGGGACGCGCCACGCCGGCGAGCACCTTCGCCACGCCCTCCTCACGGAAGGTCAGCGGCGCCGCGGGCACTGACGACAGCGTCACGACACCCCGGCGGACCGAGTCATCCCAGAAGTGGGCGAAGTCCGTCCCTGTCGCGCCGGCCCTCGGGAAGACCTCCGCCTCCCAGCGCGCGCGCAGGAAGTCGTGGTGGGCCTGGGCCGCGCCGGCCCACGTCAGCAGGGACTCCACCGCGTCACGCGTGTCGTGCAGCGGCGACACCGCGGGCTGCCGCAGCGACACCACACCCCGACGAGGCTCCGCGTCGCCCCACACCTCCAGCGCCGTGGAGGCCGGAGCGTGCAGTCGCGCCAGCACCGCCGTCTCATCCAGCCGGTCATTCAGCGCCACCGTGAGGGGCACGTTCTTCAGCAGCGCCCCCAGCGCGTCACCGCGCGCGTCGGTGTGCGCCGGGTTGACGCCGAGGAAGAACGCCGCGCCCACGCTCCCGGCCCCCAGCTCCGCGAGCAGCTCGCCGTACGACAGCGCCTTCTCGTCCAGCGCCACGCCGTCCCGGGGGAGCACCGTGGTGCCCTCGTTGCCGAGCAGCACGTTCGCCGTCGCGGCCAGCACCTGGCCCGCCACCTCGTCGCCACCACACACCACCAGCGACTCGGTGCGGTGGGCCCACAGCGCCTCGGCCAGCTCATCCAGCGAGGCAGGCTCCAGCCTGGAGGCAGGCAGCGACTTCAGCCCCGGCACCTCGCGGCCCGCCTTCACCGCGAGCCTGCGCACCACGTCACCCAGGGCCAGCGTCACGTCGGACGGCGCCACCACGAAGCGACGGTCCGCCGCCGCGCCGGTGAGCGTCATCACCGGCTCCACCTGGAAGTGGCGCGCCATCGCCTTGCGCGTGGCCGCGTCGCGCGCCTCCGCGTACTGCCGCGTGAAGGCCACCGGCGACACCCACGTGCCCAGGAAGTCCGCGCCGAAGCTGGCGATGACCTTCGCCCTGTCGAAGCGGTAGTCCGGCACCACGCGGGCACCGTGCGTGACGCGGTACGCATCGCCCAGCGCCGACAGCTCGCCCAGGGGCTCGTAGCGGACCGTGCGCGCCGTCGGGTGCGCGGCGAGGAAGCGCGACACCGCGGCCTCCGCCGTGGACCCCATCACCCAGGGCAGCACCAGCCGGATGGCCTTGCCGTCCTCGGTCGCCTTGGCGAGGCCCTTCTTCACCTCGGCGTCCAGGTCCGTCCACGACACGCGGCTGCTGGCGCGCGAGGGGAAGCGGGCGCGGCTCGCGTCGTAGAGCGAGAGCACGGAGGCCTGGCCCACGGCGCACACGCCGCCGCGGGACACGGGGTGCTCGTCGTTGCCCTCGACCTTGATGGGGCGACCGTCGCGCGTCTTGAGCAACAGGCCGCAGCGCGCGGGGCACGCGTCGCACGTGGACGCGTACCAGAGCGCCGTGCCCGGCGTCACCTCGTCCGGCCGCGACACGTAGGGGATGAGCTTCTGCACCGGCGCGCGCTGGCAGGCCACCATGGCCGCCGCGGCGCTCAGGCCCATCATCTTGAAGAAGTCACGACGGCTGCTCGCATCCGGAGGCGCGGCGGCGACGCCCACCGGAAGCTCCTCGGCGAACTCGTTGCGCTGCGTGTCGAGCCACGAGGCATCCGTCGCGCGCTCGGCCAGGCTCTGCCAGTACTGGGGAAGTTTGTCGGACATGGCGCGGGGGTCCTCAGCGGTGGCAGCTCGAGCAGTCCGAGGGCGGCTGGAGGGTGCGAGGGGTCTTCGAGGGCTCGGGAAGCGGCTCACCGGACATGAGGGCCAACAGCTCCCCCTTGCGCGGCGCGGAAGCGATGGGCGCCGTCAGTCCTTGCGCGCCCGTCTTGCGGTGACAGTCCAGACACCAGCCCATCGTCATGGGCTCCACCTGCTCCACGCGCACCATCTGCTCCACCGCGCCGTGGCAGGTCTGGCACTTCAGGCCCGCGGTGACGTGGCTGGCGTGGTTGAAGAAGGCGTGGTCCGGCAGCCGGTGCACGCGCACCCACTGGATGGGCGCGTTGGCCGCCACCGCGGCGGCCACCTTCTGGACTTCGGGCGAGTCCTTCTTCACCTGCGTGTGGCAGTTCATGCAGACGCTGGCGGACGGCACGCCCGCGTGACGGCTCTGCTCGGCGCCCACGTGGCAGTACTGACAGTCCAGCTCGTACTGGCCCGCGTGGACCGCGTGCGAGAAGGCCACCGGCTGCGCCGGCATGTGGCCCTGCTGGTTGTTCACCGGCCCGCTGCACCCGCCCAGTCCCAGCGCGAGGAGCGCGCCGGCCTGGCCGAGCCCGCGGATGGATGCGCGGCTCATGGCGTCTCCTCCCGAGGCGTGCCGAGCAGGCCCGGCTCCACCGACTCCTCCGCGCGCTGGGGCACCGTCGCGCGGTTCATCCGGATGAAGGGCGCCAGCGCCAGCAGCACGAAGCCCAGGAGCACGTGCACCTGGTAGACGGTCGGCGCCGTGAGCATCCGCGTCGCGTCCGGCTGGAACGTCATCAGCGAGCGCACGTACGGCACACCGATGTGCAGGTACCAGGCGGTGCCCCAGCGCAGCGCCACCGCGATGTACACGGCGGTGAGCACGTGCGCGAAGAGCAGGCCCAGCGTGAGCGCGGGCGTCCACTGCCCCGCCTTCGCCTTGCGAAGCCCCAGCGACGCGAGCCCCCAGGCCAGCAGCATCGCGCCGATGAGCTGCAGCGACTCCAGCGTGAACAGGCGCGCGGGAGAGGCGTTGAAGGCCTGCATCGCGCGAGGCGCGGCCAGCCCCAAGAGATGGAAGAACGCGACGATGGCGACCCCCGCCAGCACCGCGCGCCCCGCGGACGTCCAGGGCGTGGTGGGCGGCGCGGGCTCGCGCGCGGTGACCCTCCAGATGGTGCCCGCCAGGGCCACCCCGGCCGCCGCGTACGGCAGGGCGTTGAAGAGGAACGCGTCGCTCACGACTGACCTCGCGTGGACGGAGCCGAGAACATCACTCCGATGAAGCCCAGGACCGCGGCCATGCCGACGAGCCCCAGGTAGAAGAAGTCACGGTCCCCCCGGGGACGGCTGCCATCGCGGGACACGTCCGCGAGGTACGCCTTGAGGGCGTACTGCTCCTCCTCGTCGAGCGGCGCCTTCGCGTAGAGCGGCCCCATCATCGGCCCCTCCAGCTTCGCCAGCGCCGGACGCATGCCCTTCTCGCCCATCCGCGCGAAGGCGAAGGTGAGGTTGGGGCCCAGCGTGCCGCCGCCCGCCACGCCCAGCCCGCGCACGTCGTGGCAGCCGATGCAGGCCGCGCCGCCGTTCTTCAGCGACTCCGCGCCCTCGAAGAGCCGGCGGCCCCGGGCAATCTCCTCCGGCGTGGCGTCCGTGCCCATCTTCTCCGCGGGCGAGGGCTTGCAGCCGCCCTTCCCCTTCTGCGTGCAGTCGCGGATGAAGGCGTAGAGGCTGTCGCGCTCCGCGTCGGAGAGCGCCTGGTCCGGCATGCGCACGCCGTTGAACTTCGCGAGCAGCTCGGTGGCCACCGGGTCGCCCGAGTCGATGAGCGCGCCGGGGCTCTTGATGAAGCGCGTCACCCAGGCCTCGTCGCGGCGCTCCAGCACGCCGTGGAGGTCGGGGCCAATCCGGTCGCCCTCGCCCATCGAGTGGCACGTGGCGCACCGCTGGGTGAAGAGCTGAGCGCCCTGGCGCGCGGCGCCCTGCGCCAGCGCGGCCGGCGCCGCCAACAGGGCCAGGAGCGGAATGATGGGGACGAGCGTTCGCTCCTGACGCGGCCGTCCTCCCAGCTCACGTGTCCGCATTGCTGCGTGCCCCTCCTCGCGGGGAGGCCGGGCTCATTGCCCGGCACGCGGCGACGTCAGTGCAACGCGAAGGCCAGGATGATCCACGCCCCACAGCGGCGCGAAGCTCCGGAAATCAAGCGAGCGGTGCGCAGCATTTGCGCGCGGCGACACACGCCGACGCACTGTTTGCCAGCAGGCATCCCGAGAGGGCTCGCGGTGCCCGCGCCAGCACGCGCGCGGCGCACTTCATGACGAAGAGGGCCTCACGGCGGCGAACCTTGCGCTCGGCTCCCCGCGAGACACTCGCGAGATGGAGTCCATGCCCCCGCCCTGCTGAAACACGAAGGCCCCGAGGCGAGACACGCCTCGAGGCCCGGGCCCACGCGGGGAGCATGAGGCTCCACCCGCCTGGAGCGACAAATCACATCGCGGTGGTGGTGAACACGCCGCGGCCGATGGCCATGATGCCACCGATGATGAAGAGCACCGCGAGCCCCACGCCCGCCAGCGGCAGCGCGTAGCCCGGCTGGGGACGCCGGCGATTCACCGAGAGCAGCGCCTGCGCGGAGCCGGCCGCGAGCACCATCATCACGATGTGGCCGATGAGCGCCGGGTAGTAGAAGCGCGTCACCAGCACGAGGATGCCGAGCAGCACCTGGAGGTGCAGCAGGCCCGCGAAGGAGGAGCCGAGGATGCGGCCTCCCTTGTCGAACGGGCGCTTCGTGGCGAGCCCGAAGGCGAAGTAGGCGATGGCCAGCACGCCCGCGAGCAACACCAGATAGCGGAGCCCGGAGTGGGCATAGAAGAACATTCGGTCCATGGGTCTCTCGGGGTTTAGCTCAGGAAGGGTCCGGCTCGGGAGTCTTCTTCGTGCTGGGCGGCAGGGGCGGCGCGGCGATGTGCTCGCGCGGCGGCAGCTCCCCGGTGAGGCTCTTGAGGAAGGCCACCAGGTCATCCACCTCCGCGTCCGTCAGCGTCCGCGCCAGCTGGTGCTTCGCCATCAGCCGCACCATCGTCGGCAGCTCCTCCACGCTGCCGTCGTGCAGGTACGGACCGGTGCGCTCCACGTTGCGCAGCGTGGGCACGCGGAACTTGCCCCGGTCGTCCTCGTTCTTCGTCGCGTCGAAGCGCCCCGCGTCCTTCAGGCCCGGGTAGTCCTCGATGAGCCCCAGCTTCTGGAACGACGTGCCGCCCACCGCCGGGCCGTTGTGGCACGTGGTGCAGCCCGTCACCACGAAGAGGTGCAGGCCGCGCTGCTCCGCCTCGCTCAGCGCCGAGTGCTGGCCGGCGAGGTACTGGTCGAAGCGCGACGGCGTGGTCAACCCCCGCTCGAAGGCCGCGATGGCGCGCGCCGCGTTCGCCAGCGACACGGGCTTCTTGTCGCCGGGGAACGCGTCACGGAAGCGCGTCACGTACTCCGGCATGGAGGAGAGCGTGGCCACCACGCGGCGCTCGTCCGGCATGGCCATCTCCACCGGGTTCAGGATGGGGCCGGACGCCTGCGCCTCCAGCGTGTCCGCGCGCCCGTCCCAGAACTGCGCGATGTGGCCCGCCGCGTTGTAGACGGTGGGCGAGTTGCGCGAGCCCTTCTGCCCGCGGTGCCCATCCGACAGCGCCTTGTTGTCCACGCCGTAGGTGTCCAGGCCGTGGCAGGTGTTGCAGGAGACGTCGTGGTTCTTCGACAGCCGGGGCTCGAAGAAGAGCATGCGGCCCAGCGCCACCTGGGCCTCGGTGTCCTGGGGCACAGGTTTCGCGTCCTTGGCCGGCGGCGTCGGGCGGAAGAAGTGCGAGAGCTGCTCGGGCGTCATCGGCTTGGGGCCCGGCGGCTTCGGCGCGCTCGCCGTCGTGGGCGGCGCGACGGGCTCCTGCTTGCGCTCACAGCCCGACAACGCGCCCAGGGAGGTCAGCGTGAGCAGGGTGACGAAGCGGGTTCGGGACATGACGCACTCCAGGGGGTGTGGACGGCCCGGCACGCTATCAGCCCCGCCTCCGGCCGGGGCCCGCGTCTTTGTGACGCACCCCGCCCGCGCTTCCCGCGTCCATCAGCCCGTCAGACGCCTGCGCTCCGCCGCTCCCCTGCTCCTCGGACGAGGAGCCCCTGGGTGCGAGGCCGCGCCCTGGCCGCTACCTCCCGGGAGCGACAGCTTTGACGGGCCGCTTTCGCTTCAGCGCCCACGCAGCGGGGCGTCCACCGGGTGTGGCAAGCCCGGAGCGCCCCGGCTCGACGACTCGGAGGATGGATGCGGGATGAAGACGGTGGAGACGCGAACCGGGACGTCGATGTCCTCATCTGCCGCAAGTGCCTGATGCGCGGCGCGCGCAGCGGGGGCGGCGTCGAGCTGCCGCGCTGGCTCCAGCGCTCGCTCGCCGACCGAGGGCTCGCCGATGAAGTCCGCGTCATGCCCACCGGCTGCCTGCGCCAGTGTCCTCGCGGCAAGGTCACCGTGCTCATCACGGGGGGCCACGCCGAGCAGGGCAGCGCCTTGATGACGGTGGAGCCGCTGCTGGAGCGAGAGCCCCTCCTGCGCCTCGTCGAGGCCCGCGCGCGTCCCGACCAGGACCTCTTGTCCCCGTCGCGTCCCGAGGAGGAGCACGACGGGCGGAGCGGCCCGTAGCGAGCCCCGCGCCTGGGGGCTGGGCGTGGGGCCGAAGAGGAGCCGGTCCACGAGCCACGACACGCCCAGGCCCGTCGCCGTCCCCGCGGCGTCCCAGGCCAGGTCCTTGAACGAGAAGGTGGTGCCCCGCCCCAGGTCGTACAGCTCCTTGCCCACGCCCACGCCCATCGCGAGCCCCGCGCCCGTCCAGAGCCGCGCCTCGGGCGGCTCGAAGAGCAGCGCGCCCGCGCCGTAGCCCACGCCCGCGAGGACGAAGCAGGCCGCGAAGTGCTTGGGCTTGTCCGGGCCCAGCCAGTCATCCCCCGACGCGGCGCTCGCGACGGGGCTTGCCAGCAGCGCGACGAGACAGGGGGCGAACCCGCTCCGGTTGGAAAGCTTCATGAGCAGGGATGTAGCACCCCACGGACCGTCCAGGTGGCCTGTCCCTGGGTGTGGGGATGACCTCGCCGGTGGTGCGTTTTCGAGACGAGTCCAGCACATCGTCCTATGCTCCGGGTCGCGTGAACCGACTCGGCCCCTCGTTCACCTTCCAGCAGCAATCGAACCGGCACCCCGGGCTCGACGGGGCGCGCGGTCTGGCGGTCCTCGCGATGGTGCTGGGACACACGCTGGACGCGCTGCTCTCGGCCGAGGCGCGCCTGCTGCCGTGGGTGCAGCACTACTGGGCCTTCCGCGGCGTCACCGCGCCCCTGTTCCTGCTGGTGAGCGGCTGGGCGGTGGTGGCCGCGCTGGGCACCCGGCCCAACGCCGCGCGAGACACGCTCGGGCGTCGGGTGCGCCGCTCGCTGTTGCTGCTGTTCCTGGGGTACTTCCTGCACTGGCCCGGGTGGCACGCCGTGCGGGACATGGGCTGGACGGACGCGATGGTGTCGCACGTCCTCACCTTCGACGCGCTCCAGTGCATCGGCTTCGCGTTGCTGGTGGGCTCGGTGCTGCTCGCGCTCGTGCCCGCGCAGGGCGGCCGGCCGTTGGTCCTGCTCGTGCTCGCGGTGGGCATCCCGCTGGTGAGCGCCACCGCGTGGAAGCTGGGCGTGGGTCTGCCGGGCGCGGTGCAGCAATTCCTGGGCAGCGCCGCGGGCAGCCGCTTCCCCTTCTTCCCGTGGGCGGGCTACTTCTTCGCGGGTGCGTTCGCGGCGTACGCGCTGCACCTGCTGCGTCCGGGCTGGCCGCAGGGCCTGGCGCTGCTGGCGCTCGG
The DNA here is from genome assembly GCF_059738865.1 of Myxococcus sp. MH1. Classification (NCBI taxonomy): domain Bacteria; kingdom Pseudomonadati; phylum Myxococcota; class Myxococcia; order Myxococcales; family Myxococcaceae; genus Myxococcus; species Myxococcus sp. MH1. The sequence goes on from NZ_AP026947.1 coordinate 8,123,516, forward strand.
CGCGGGGATGCTCGGGCTGACGCGGATGACGACCGCGGACTGGACGCCCGCGAGCGCGTGGCTGGTGGCGTACCGCGTGGGTCAGGGGCTCCTGGTGCTGGGCGCCGTCAACCTCGCGCCCGTCCGGTTGAGCAAGCTGCTGGCGCCGTTCGGGCGGCTGTCCTTGTGGATCTACGTGCTGCACCTCCCGGTGGTGTACGGGTGGGCGGACATCGCGGGTCTCGCGGGCCGCATCGGGCCCCGGCTCGGAGTCCCCGCCGCGGTGGGCATCGGCGTGGCGCTGCTCGTGACGTGCGCGGTGGTGGCGTGGCTGGGCCGCTGGCTGACGGAGCAGGCCCGTCCGTGGCGCGCCGGCTCCACCACGCTCAACGCGAGCCTGAGCGGCACGCGCATGAGCCCGCGGGCCTGAACGCCGGCCTCAGTGCCTGGGCTCGTCCTCGGTGAACTCCGCGTCCACCTCCGCGCGTGACGCGCCGGAGCGGATGCGGCCGGGAGGTCCCTTCGACGCCGTGTCGGACCAGGACTCGGGGAACGGCGTGCCGCCCCTGGGCTCCCCCGGGAACGGACCGGGGAACCCCACGCCGCCAATGGTGGTGACCTGGAACGAGCCGTCCCGCATGCGGCGCTCGACCGCGCGGCGCAGGCGCGCCGTGACGAACCGGCGCACCGGAGGCAAGAGCAGCGACAGGCCCACCACGTCGGTCAGGAAGCCCGGCACCAGCAGGAGCAGGCCGCCGAGAATCACCAGCGCGCCGCTGAACAGGCCCTCCTCCGGCACCTGCCGCATGGCGAGCGCGTCGCGCCACCGACGCATCACCCGGCTCCCCTCGCGGCGCGCGAGCCAGGAGCCCACGAGCCCCGTCAGGAGCACGACGGAGAGCGTCGGAAGGAAACCCACCTCCCGGCCGATGGCGACCAGCAGGTACAGCTCCACGAAGGGGAGAATCAGTGCGAGCAGGAAGTACTTGAACACGCCCCCAACCTAACGCCGAGCGGCCCCTCGTGCTGGACAACCCGACGGCAGGGGCGGCGCCCCTCCCCTCGCCCGCTGTCTACCTGCCGCCGAGGCTCCCAATCATCGAGTCCACCAGCAGGTACAGGAAGAAGAAGGCGCCGATGGCGATGAGGAAGAACCTGGCGCCGGGCTGGAAGCCGCGCGAGCTCTCACTCGTGGCCGGGGTGAACGACATGGAGCCCACGGACATGGAGCCCTCGTAGCGGACCGTGCGCAGGTACTGGTCCACCACCACGTGGTCATCCGTGGCCGCGAGCGAGCGCCCCAGCTGGGGGTCCACCAGCCGCGCGCCGGCCGCGCTGGCGATGCCAGCGGCCTCGGCCACCACCTCGCGGACCAGCTCCGTGCGCTCGGACAAGGGGATGTGCAGCTCGGTGGCCACCACCCGTCCGCCCTCGCGCAGCTCGCCCACCTCCACGTCCCCGTGCTCGAGATGCCAGAGCCGGTTGCCGTCCGGACGGGCGCTCACCCGCCGCTCGGAGAGGAGGCCATCCACCCGCGCCGCCTCGTAGGGCGTGCCCGGCGTCTTCGTCTGTAGGAGCAACTCGTATCTCACGCGGGTTGCGAGTATACGCCGCCCAACGCCATGCCCACCTCTTCCAAGCCCCCCTCCGGCCCCCATCGCGGCGGCAGACCCTCCTCCCCGCCGTCCGGACAGGGCCGAGGCCGCCCCCACCACCGCCCCGAAAAGGTGGCCCCGGACCGCACCTCGCCCGAGCTGGGCCCGGATGGCCTGCCCCAGGTCTCCCTGCTGCGCCGGGGCGTCGAGCGCTGGCAGGCGGGCCACCCGTGGATCTACCGCGCCGACCTCAACGGCGACCCGGGCCTGCAGGGCGGCGAAATCGTCCGCGTCACCGACGGGCGCGGCTGGTTCATCGGCAAGGCGTTCTACTCGCGCCAGTCGAAAATCTCGCTGCGCTGGCTGAGCTTCGACGACGTCGCGGTGGACGAGGACTTCTTCCGCCAGCGCCTCCTGTCCGCCCAGGCCCTGCGCAAGAGCGCGCTGCCGGGCGAGACGACGTACCGGCTGGTGCACGGCGAGGCGGACGGCATCCCGGGCCTGGTGGTCGACCGGTACGGCGACTACCTGAGCGTGCAGTTCCTGGTGCCCGCCACCGAGCAGCGCAAGGCGCTCATCGCGGACCTGCTCGAGGCGCAGTTCAAGCCGCGCGGCATCGTCAACCGCTCGGACGTGGGCGTGCGCAACCTGGAGGGCCTGACGCCGGAGAAGGGCCTGCTGCGCGGCGAATTGCCCCCGGGCCCCATCTCCTTCGACGAGGGCATGGTGCGCGTGCGCGCGGACCTGCTGGAGGGCCAGAAGACGGGCGCGTTCCTGGACCAGAAGGAGAACCACGTCATGGCGGCGCAGTACGCCGCGGGCGAGGCGCTGGACTGCTTCTCGTACGTGGGCGGCTTCGCGCTCCAGCTCGCCACGCGGGCCCAGAGCGTCACGGCGGTGGAGATTTCCGACCAGGCCGCGGCCCAGCTGCGTGAGAACGCCCAGGCGAACAAGCTCTCCAATGTGGATGTGGTGGCCGCCAACGCGTTCGACTTCCTGCGCGACGCGGTGGACGACGGCAGGAAGTTCGACACCATCGTCCTGGACCCGCCGTCGTTCGCGAAGAACAAGGACGCCTTCGCCGCCGCGGTGCGCGGGTACAAGGAGATCAACCTGCGCGCCATGCAGCTGCTCAGGCCCGGCGGGCACCTCATCACCGCGAGCTGCACGTACCACGTGGACGAGCAGGCCTTCGAGGACATGCTCGCCTCCGCCGCCGCGGACGCGAAGCGGCGCATGCAGATCATCGAGCGGCGCGGCGCGGGCAAGGACCACCCCGTGCTCGTGAACCTGCGGGAGACCCGCTACCTGAAGTGCTACGTGCTGCGCGCGATGTGAGCGCCCGGCGCGCGGCCAGAGGGCGAGGACATGCGGAGCCGGGACTGGGATGACGAGGAGGAAGCGCCCACCACGCGGGGCTCCCACCAGAAGGAGCGCGCGCTCAAGGAAGTGCGCGCCATCTTCCGCCAGGCCGACGCCGCCTACGGCCCCTTCTCCTGCCCCGCCAGCGGTGAGTGCTGCCAGCTGTCCCGCACGGGCCGCCAGCCCTGGCTGTGGCTGCCCGAGTGGGAGCTGCTCACCCAGGGCCGCCCCCTGCCGCCCGCGCGCGAGGACGGCGGCTGTCCCTACCTGGACGCGGCCGGCAAGCGCTGCACCGTGTACGCGGACCGGCCCTTCGGCTGCCGCACGTTCTTCTGCGAGCGCATCCGCGGCCCCGCCCGCCAGCCCGCAGAAACCGTGGGGGCGTTGCTGGAGCGGCTCGAGCGCGTCTCCCAGCAGCGCGAGCCCTCGCTGCGCGCGCCCCGGCCCCTGCTCGAGTGGCACGCCGAGGCCCTCGCCCGGGCGTCAACCAAGACACCCTGACGGGTCATCCCTACCCACCCCACCGCTCCGGGTCTGCATTGAATCCCACTCTTGGATTCAAGCTATTGAGGCAATTCCAGAAGTTCAGAGACACATGACGCATGTATCAGTGTGAACTCGCCCGCCGACGAGGCCATGATTGCGCGGGCAATCCGGCTGTGGAGGCGTGGGCGTGCGGAGAAGTCTGACTGCGAGGACGAAGGGGAACGGAGACCACCCGGTGGCCGGTGGAGCGTCCTCGTCGTGATACCGCCGCGTTGGCTCGTCGCACCGCAGGAGTACAAGGGCACCCTCACGGCGTCGGAGGCCGCGGAGGCGATGGCCCGGGGCGTGCGGGAGGTCTCTCCCGAGGTGGTGCTGGACCTGGCGCCGCTGGCGGATGGCGGCCCTGGCACCGTGGAGGCGTTGCTGTCGGGGACGCGTGGCGAGCGCCGCGTGTGCCGGGTGCATTGTCCCCTGGGCAAGCCGATGGAGGCCGCGTGGGCGCTGCTCGAGGACGGGCGCACGGCGGTGGTGGAGATGGCCGCGGCCTCCGGGCTGGCGCACCTGGAGCCCAATCCCGTCAGCGCGAGGAAGGCGTCGACGTACGGCGCGGGTGAGCTGATGCGGGCCGCGCTGGACTCGGGCTGCGAGCGGCTCATCATCGGACTCGGTGGCAGCGCGACGACGGATGGCGGCACGGGCGCGCTCACGGCGCTGGGCTATCGGTTCCTGGATGCGAACGGACATCCGCTTCCGCCCGGTGGCGCGGCGCTCTCGGCGCTCGCGCGGGTGGACGCGAGTGGACGCCATCCCCGGCTGGGCAAGGTGGAGCTGATGGGCGCCACGGACGTCACGTCGCCGCTGCTGGGCGCGGATGGAGCGGCGCGGTTGTTCGGTCCGCAGAAGGGTGCCGACGCGCAGGGCGTGGAGGAGTTGGAGGCGGCGCTCGCGCACTACTCGCGCGTGGTGGGGGATTTGTCCGCGGGCTGGCCGGGCACGGGCGCGGCGGGAGGCTTCGGCTTCGGGCTGGTGGCGCTCGCGGGCGCGCGGCTGGTGCCCGGGTACGAGCTGGTGGCGCGGGCACTGGGGCTGGAGCGGCGCGTGCTGCTCGCGGAGGTGGTGCTCACGGGCGAGGGACGCTTCGACCGGCAGACGTCGCTGGGCAAGGGCCCCGGGGGACTGGCGCGACTGGCGCGTGAGCACGGCACGCCGGTGGAGCTCTTCGCGGGCTCGGTGCGCCGCGATGAAGGCGTGGAGCTGGACCTGTTCCACACGGTGGTGGACCTGAGCACCCAGGCGCGTCCCGGCGCAACGGCGGCGGAGGTGCTCCAGGAAGCCGTGGCGCGCTGGACGGCGGCGCGACTCAAGACGACGCGCTGAGGCCGGGGCGGAACCTCGGACTCGCGTGACGGGCCCAGGCGACTGGCGTGGGCCCGACGCACGCGGGACCGGATGTGGGGTACCCCACCGGATGCGCGCCTCAAGGCGGCGCGCGGAGGCTCACGCACGCGACCAGGCCGGGAGGCACCTCGGACGCGCGTGACGGGCCCAGGCGACTGGCGTGGGCCCGACGCACGCGGGACCGGATGTGGGGTACCCCACCGGATTCGCGGCTCAGTCCTCCAGCGGGTCCGTCGTGCGCACCACGCGCATGCCCGCCGCGCGAAGCTCCTCGATGGCCGCATCCGCCATGCGCGGGAAGTCGAGCGCGGGAGGCAGCGGATTCAGCGGCGGCGCGGGCACCGGGCTCATCGCATCCACCAGGATGTGCACGCGCCCCATCCGCGAGCGGTCCGTGCGCTCGATGTGCTCGCGCAGGTCGCGCAGGGTGGACAGCACGCAGTGCGACTTGGCCTGGCCGAACACGTAGACGCGGTCGAACGTCATGAGCCGCTCGAACAGGCGCGTGTTGAACTCCCCCACGCGCTGGCCCTTCACCTCCGTCACGTCCGGCGACAGCACCGAGTAGTTCTCGGTCAGCGGGTGCTCGCCCTTCAGCTCGAAGTGCGTGGGCGTGTCGCGCACCAGGGCGTGGAACGCGCTCGCCTCGTAGAACGCGGGCACCAGCGCGTGGCTCAGTCCGCCCAGCAGCGCGTGGTACGGCCAGATGGTGTGCACGTAGCGACCTCTCGCCTCCAGTCGCTCGCAGTACTCCAGGCTCTCCGCCTCGAAGCGCGTGGCGCGCCAGCGGCCCGCGCGCACGTCCGCGGCGGTGATGGACGTGAGCGGCGGCGGGGGCTTGCCCTCCGCGTCACGCCACCACGCGGGATGGAAGATTTGAAAGACGCGGTGCGTGTCGAGCGAGAACACCAGCTCCGTCACCCGCCCCAGGTTCGCGTAGAGCCAGCGCAGCGTGCGCTGGGTGTCCTCCACCGCGCCCGGGACGAAGAGGCTGGCGCCGGGCGTGCAGAAGGCCACCTGCACGTCGATGCCGAAGGCCGCGATGCGCACGCGGTCCTCGCTCGCCGGACGCACGCGGTGCTCGGCCGCGTAGCGCAGGGCCTCCTCGGCGACCTCTCCGGTGCGCTCCAGGTAGAGCTGTCCGGCGCGAGCGTCGTCGTGGAACCGGGGAATCGGCAGCGTCATGGGTCGTCCTCAGCGTCCCTTGGGGAAGTGCTTGCGCGTGAGCTCCTCGACGAGCGCGCGCGTGGCCTGCGTCTGGGAAATCTTCGCGGGCTCCGAGTTCACCTCCAGCGCCCCCACCAGCGAAGGCGTCTCGGGCTCGGCCTCCATCAGCGGGAAGTACCCATCCGGCACGGGCTCGCCCTCCTGTCCCACCAACCCGATGGGCCCGGAGCCGTGGCGGCGGCGGAACAGGACGGGCGTGCCGGGGATGCTCTGCTTGCCCTCGGCCAGCTCGTTGCCGAACTTCATCACCGGCTGCGGGCCCGTCTGCGACAGCTTGTAGATGGCGGCCACCTTGTCGCGCGTGAAGGGACACTCCATGGTCCGCGCGACGATGTGGCCTCCGTAGCCGTAGAACTGCGAGCCCGGCTCCCAGCCCACCTGTCGACGCAGGTCCTCGAACTCGCGCGTGGCCTCGGCGTCCAGGCCGTCCTCGAGGATGTTGACGGGCTTGATGCCGATGTCGCGCGCGCGCGTCACCGCGTACAGGTACTGGAGCTTCTTGTTGCCCGAGTCGAAGCGGATGGAGTCCCCCGCGCCCGGCTCCTCGCGGATGAGCTGGAAGGCGGCGGGGATGCCGGAGGTGAGCGTGTCGAAGGTGTCCAGCAGGTAGCTGGAGCGCTGCGGACGGCGCTCGCGCATGGCGCGGAAGGCGGCATCGTCCGAACCGAAGCGCTGGATGTGCTCGTGGCCCATGGTGCCCACGGGAATCATCCCCAGCTTGCGCGCGCCCTCCACGTTGCTGGTGCGCGTCACCCCCACGTCCTTGCAGGCCCGCAGGGCCAGCTCGTGCTGCTGCTGGCAGGTGGCCGCGCGCAGGCCCACCTCGAAGATGCGGGCCGGGTCCTCCACCGCGTCGATGAGTTCTTTCACCGTGGCGCGCACGCGCTGCAGGTAGCCCTCCGAGTCCACGGTGATGGGCACCGGCTTGACGCCCACCGCGTCGAGCGTCTCCAGGGCAATCGCCTTCTGCTCGTCGCAGGTGACGCGGGCGAGCGCGCGCGCCAGTCCCTCGCGGTCCGTCAGGGCCTGGGTGGCCACCTGGATGCGGAAGTTGAGCTGGAGCAGCAGCGGCTCCACCCACGAGACGAGCGCGGAGGGACCGGTGACGGTGAGGATGGGCTCGCGGGGGAAGAAGCACGCGCCGCGAGGGATGGCGCGGACGGAGAGCTTCTCCTTGCGGAGGATGGCCGCCTTGAAGCCCACGCCCATCTCGTAGTCGTACTTCGCGAGAAAGTCGTAGTCCTCGGGCTTGGGCTCGGGCAGGAGGGCACGCACATAGGCGGCCAGGTCCAGCGGCATGACCTGGAGGCCGCCCTTGCGGTGTGAGTAATAGAACGTCTCCCGGCGCAACGGCCAACCGGCCTCCGCCATGCTGAACTTGTAGCCATCCGTCGCGAGCAGCGAGGTCGCCATCCTGGGTACCTTCCTCCGATGTCACAGGAGACTACGCGCGCCATGATGGGTTTCCTACCCTTCCACCGCGCTTTCCCAAGCACACCGGGCAGGCGTGATTAAACCTGGAACCCATGTCGCCGGCCCCCTCCCGACGCCTCCTCCCCGCGCTCGTCGCCAGCCTCGCCCTGCATGGGCTCCTGTGGCTGGGCGTCGACAGGGTTCCGGAGGGCGCCCTCCGAGGGCCTCGTGCGCCCCAGCCCCCGCGCCCCGCGCTGGAGTGGGTCGAGGTGGAGGTGCGCTCACCGCCCGCCCCGCCTCCAGTCCCCCCGTCCACGCCATCGGAGGACCGCCGGGGCGATGACGGCGATGCCATCGCGAACGCCCGCGCGCCTCTCCCCAACGCATCCATTGGCGGCGCCCGAAGCGGTGACAGCGGCGCGGCCCCACGGAGGTCCGAAACCAGCCCTCCTCGGCCCGACAAGACCGCACGAGCACCTGAGGCCCCTCCAGCGGATTCCGACCGAACCGACGGCGCCGTCGCACGCGCCACCCCGGCCCCGAAGGAAGGCATCGTCCGAGCCGCGCCCCAGCGCGACGCGAACACCCTGACCGCGGACGCGCCGCGCCCCGATACCGCGGGTGCCCTGTCCGCCCAGCCTCGCGATGACAGCCCGAGCGGGGAGCTGGCCGACACGCGAGCCATCACGAACCGTCCACCTCCGGCCGACGCGCCCCTCATGGCGCAGGCCCCCAGCGAGAACACTCAGTCAGCTGAGTCTTCCGACGTGCCGCGACAGGCTCCACACGGTGACATCCCGCGCGCGGCGCCCACCGACGCGCGGCGCGAGGGAGCACGCCTGCTGCTCGCGGCCCGGACCCAGCGCGTCTCCGCGTGGCGCAGCGAGGAACAAGCGCCCCAGGAGCGTGAGCTCCGAGGCGCCCGTGAGCCCACCTCCCCCCAGGCGCTCGTCGAGGAGCTGGTCGCCGAGGGCGTCGGCCGGGGCAAGGTGGACCGGGGACTGGTGCATCCCTACTTCAGCCAGTTGGGCAAGACACTGCTGGGCCTCTGGGACGCGGACCGCGCCGTGAAGGAGCATGGCCTCCAGGGCTACTTCGACATGGGCATGGAGCGCAGCCGCGCGTACGGCCGCGTGTGGGGCGAGCGCGCCGCCAACTACGGCGCCACCGGTGCCTTCGCCGCGAACAAGCCCCTCGAGGAGGACCGTCGCCGCCCCGCGAGCCAGGTCGGAGACCCCACGCTGCGCATGCGCCAGGAGCTGCGCGAGAAGATGCGCGAGGAGTTCCGGGCCACGCGCCGCGCCCTCATCCGCGTCGTGCAGGACCCTCAAGGACGCCTGCTCGACGTCGAGCTCGTGGAGCCCAGCCACCAGCCCGAGGTGGACAACGAGGCGATGAAGGACGTCCGCGCCGCCGCCCAGAAGCTCCCGCCCCCTCCCGCCGAGGCCGTGGGCAAGCGCGAGCGAATCACCAGCCTCTGGGAGTTCGAGCTGATCCTCTCCATCAGCCCGCCCATCCCCATCTTCACCTTCGAGTTCGACGAGGCGCTCGGCTTCATCGACACGCGCCTGCCCCTGGACAAGCGCATCTACAAGCGCGTGCGGCTCGTCGAGCTGCGCTGAGCCGCTAGAGACAGTCGATCAACCCGTCATAGAGCGTGGTGCTCGTGCCGGGCAGCGGCGCGTCCATCGGCTCCGGGCCAGACAGCGCCTTCAACAGCGCCGCCATCGTCGTGCCCGGCACCAACGGGCTCGTGCAGGCCCACGTGCGCGCCTCCGTGGTGATGGCCCCCGACCTGGCATCGATGTGCTCGTAGCTGCCGCCGAACACCCAGAGGCACTGACCGATGACTCCCGAGCGCTGCCCCACCGAACAGCGGAACACCACCGTCTCGATGTTGCTGTAGTCCCCCTCGCAGAACGTGTCCCCGCAGATGTCATCGAAGTTCTTGCGCAGGTTGGCGCGCAGCTGGAACCAGGCGCGGAAATCCTCCTCGGAGCTCAGGTACTCCACCACGTCCACGAACGGCCCGTGCTCCTTGCCCGGAACGAATGCTCCCGGAAGCCCACGCGCCCCCGCCAACGTCGACAGCCCCAACAGCGACAACAACCCCCACGAACGAATCCGCATCACGACGACCTCCGGATGGTGCCGTTCCACCCCACCCGGCCTTGACGTGTTTTTCAAGTAAAGCAGTGTTCACAATTTATCCAAGATGACGTGGAGTGACGCCTTCCAGAAAGGCAGGCCGGCATGCCGTCACCTCTTCGTCGTGTTTCCGAAGTGCTGGTGTCCACCCTCGTCACCGTGTCCCTGGGGCTGCTCGCGGGCTGCGGCGAGGGGTACTCCGAGGACGACCCGTTCGGCGAGGCGCAGCGGGCGCTGCTTGACGGGGTCGGCTCGACGGCGGCGCGCGCGGCGCTCACGAAGCGGTGGGCGCCCATCCACTACCAGGACGTGGACGTGACGGGCTCCCACTCGCTGGGCGGCAAGTCGGACTTCCTCACGCGCGTGGACTTCGACGGGGACTGGAGCGGGACGAACAACTGGGACAACACGGGCTCGCGGCTGTTGCCCGCGCACGCGTACCAGTCCGTCGTCGAGACCAGCTCGCACTGGTACCTGCTCTACCTGTTCTTCCACCCGCGCGACTGGTCCGACAACATCTTCGACAGCGAGCACGAGAACGACGGCGAGGGTGTGCTGCTCATCGTCCAGCGCGACGGCAGCGAGTACGGCGCGCTCGTGGGCGCGGTGACGGTGGCGCACAAGGACTTCTTCTCCTTCGTTCCCACCGGCAGCCCGCTCGGCTCGGGCGCGGAGAGCGTGGACGGCACGCTGTCGCTCGCGTCCTTCGAGGGCGTGCTCCATCCCATCACCGCGCAGGAGGCCAAGGGCCATGGCCTCAAGGCGTGGCCGGCCTACGACATCGTCGGTGACGGCGTGAAGTACTTCCCCTCCCTCACGCTCGCCGAGCAGCCCGCGTCCGCCACCGCCGCGGACGTGCGCTACAAGCTGCTCGACTTGTACGGCGGCGAGGGGCTCTGGCAGCGCCGCGAGCTCTCCACGCTCTTCTCCGGCTGGGGCACCTTCCGCGGCGACACCAGCGGCGGCTGCGGGCTCGTCGCGGGCAACTGCTCGTCCAACTCCGCCAACGCGCCGTGGGGCTGGGACGACGGGAATGACGGCCCGGTGCTGCGAGGAGAAATCGCCACGGACCCGGCGAAGCTCGCCGCGCACTACTTCAGCCCGTCGTCACAGTTCTCCCGGACGTACACCTTCAACCCGTACCAGGGCATCGGCACGGACCCGAACCAGCCCTGAGTCCCAATCACCGAGGAGCGGACGACACCGCCCCGCTCCCCGGTGAGGCACCGTCAGGACGCGCGGCTCTTGCGCGCCACCGGACGCCGCGCGCGGCTGCGCACGGGCGTGGTGGGCGCGTTGCCGTAGACGCGGTCGTAGTCCTTCATGCTGCGGCGGATGACCTCGAGCGCCTCGGGGCGGTCATACACCTCCGCGATCTCGACGCTGCGCTTGCCCTCGCCGGGAATCTGCTTGTAGGTGAGGAAGTAGTGCTTGAGGCGGTCGAGCAGCGGGCGCGGCAGCTGCGCGATGTGCTGCAGCTCGCCGTAGACCAGGTCGGACTCGAGCACGGCGATGATCTTGTCGTCCGCCTCGTCGCCGTCGACCATCCGGAAGCCGCCCACCGGCACCGCGCGCACCAGGAGGTTGCCGTTGCTGACCACCTTCTCCGTCAGCACGCAGATATCAATCGGGTCGCCGTCGCCCTTGATGTCGCGCATGCCCGTGCGCTCGGCGCAGCGCTTCGCCACCAGCTCGTCGCAGAACGTCTGCGGGATGAAGCCGTACAGCGTGGGGCACTGGCTGCTGAAGCGCTGCGGGCGGTCCAACATCAGGATGCCCGACTCCTTGTCCAGCTCGTACTTCACCGCGTCCGTGGGGACGATTTCGATGTACGCGGTGACGACCTCCGGAGCGTCGTTGCCAGGGGTGATTCCGTGCCAGGGATGAGATGCGAACGACTTCTGAGGTGCGGGCTTCTTCATGTAGGTACGTCTCCCGAGCGTCGACACGCCTCGGAGTAGAGTTGCGCGACCGCGTCCTCCAGCTGGCGCGTGAGCGCCTCGCGGTCCTGAATCGTCAGGCCTTGCGTGGTGATGGGCGCTCCCACCGCCAATGCCACGCGCTGTCCCCACCGCACGGCCCGTCCTCCCTTGGGAAGGATGAGCCGGGTCCCTGACACGGCCATGGGCACCACCGGCACGCCCGCCTGGATGGCGAGCGTCGCGGCCCCCTTCTTGAACGGCCGCAGCCGGCCGTCCTCACTGCGCGTGCCCTCGGCGTAGAAGAGCACGCTCACCCGCTCGCGCAGCGCCGTCACGGCCTCCTCCAGCCGGGCCCTGTCTTGACTGCTGCCGCTGCGCACCACGGGGATGTTGCCCGCCAGCCGCAGCGCCGAGCCGAACACCGGAATCTTGAACAGCTCCGCCTTGGCCACGAAGCGCGTGTGCTTCTCCAGGTAGGCCAACCCCAGCGGCGCGTCGTAGTGCGACTGGTGGTTGCACACGAAGACGACGTGGCCCTCCGTCGGAATGTGCTCCAGGCCCACCGCCTCGTGACGCACGCCCGCCGACGCCAGCACGCCCTGCGCCCAGAGCTTCAGGAGCTTGTCCGCCTCCCGATGCGCGCCGGCCACCGACAGCGCCGATATCGCCGACGACGCAGCGCCCGTCAGCCCCACTGCTGAAACACCCGCGAACGCTGTCCGGACGATGTCTCGAATCACACGAACTCGTGGGCGGGGAACAGGAGCACATCCGAGATGCGCTGGACCCCGAGCAGCAGCATCAGGATTCTGTCGAGCCCCACGGCGATGCCCGCCGAGGGTGGCATTCGACCTACCGCGTCGAGGAACCGCTCGTCCAGAGCATACACGGAACGTCCCAGTCTGCGTCGCAGGTCCTGTTCCTCGAGCAGGCGGGCGCGCTGCTCGGCCGGGTCCGTCAGCTCGCTGAACCCGTTCGCCAGCTCCAGCCCCTTCGCGTACAGCTCCACCCGCTCCGCCACCGCCGCGTCCCCGGGCTTGAGCCGTGACAAGGCCGCCATCGACGCCGGGTACTCGATGAGGAACGTCGGCCGGTCGAACCCCAGCCCCGTCTCCACCCGCTGCAGGAACAGGTGGAAGAACACGTCGTCGAAGCTCTCCGCGTCGCCCGTCCGCACGCCGATGGCCTCCGCCGCCCGCTTGAGCGAGGGCCCGTCCGAGTGCACCCGGATGTCCACCCCGGTGGCGCGCAGCACGGCGTCGCGCACGGTGAGCCGCTCGTAGGGGGTGCGCGTGAAGAAGGCCGGGTCCGCGCCTGGCTCACCCTCCGTGGCCGAGCGCCCCGCCTCCGCCAGCGCCCCCTCCAGGTCCGCCATGATGGCGTGGTAGTCCGCCTGGGGCCGGTAGAACTCCAGCATCGTGAATTCCGGGTTGTGCGTGGTGGAGACCTCGCCGTTGCGGAACACCTTGCAGAGCTGGAACAGGGGGCCGGCCCCGTCGGCGAGCAGGCGCTTCATCGCGTACTCGGGGCTGGTGTGGAGGTAGAGCGGGCGCTCGACGCCCACGTTCGTCTCCGGGACGAAGCGGGCCTCGAAGGCGTTGATGTGCGGCTCCATCCCGGGGGTGGGGATGAGCAGCGGGGTCTCGACTTCCAGGTAGCCTTCTGCCGCGAAGAAACGTCGCAGGGCGGAGTAGAGGGCCTGGCGTCCGCGGGCGGCCCGCCATTGAGAAAGGTTGGGCATGGGCGGGCCGGAAGTAACATGAGGCCCCACATGCACCCAAGGATTCCCCTCCTCCTCGCAGTCGCCTGCTGCCTGAGCGCCTGCCACAAGGCGCCTCCCGCCGACAACCGGCCGCCTCCGACGGAGGAGCAGCTGCTGACTGCGGACGTCCGAGCCCTGGCCTCACGCGCGGAGACGCTGCTCGAGGCCCAGCACCGCCTGGTGTGGGTGTTCTGGACCGAGGGCCGCCACGTGGACGTCTCCGGGACGTACGCGGGGCAGGAGGACCTCTTCACGCTCGACAACATCCGGAAGCTGGACCGGCTGCGCCAGCTCACCCAGGACCCGCGCGAGGTGCGCGCCCTCACCGCGCTGCACTCGCACTTCGCGGGCGAGTACCTGTCGCACGCGCTCGCCGAGCACAACGACGCGTCCGCCAACCTGGAGGCGTCGCTCACCTTCAACCTGGACGGCAAGGAGCTGCGCTACCGGGATTTGGAGCGGCTGCTCGCCAACGAGCGCAGCGGCAATCGGCGCAAGGCGCTCTACGCGGCGGCGACGCCCGCGCTGGAGCGGCTCAACCAGACCTTGCGGCGCAAGGAGGAGGAGGCCGAGAAGCGGGTGAAGGAGCTGGGCTTCCCCTCGTACGAGGCCTTCGGCAGCGAGCTAAGGCAGGCGGACCTGGGCAAGCTGAGCGTGCTGGCGGAGGAGATCCTGCAGGCCACGCAGGGGCCGTACCGCGTCGTCATGGAGCGGCTGGCGCAGCGCGAGCTGAACCTGGCCTTCAAGGACATCACCCGCGCGGACATCCCGCGGCTGTTCCGCTCGCGCGAGGTGGAGGACGCGTTCCCCAAGGGCGTGTCGCTGAAGAAGGCGCACGAGACGCTGGCGGGGATGAAGCTGGACCTGTCCACGCAGAAGAACGTGGAGATCGACGAGCGCGACTTGCCGAAGAAGAACTCGCGGCCCCTGGCGCTGGCGGTCCGCGTGCCGGAGGACGTGCGGGTGTCGTTCAAGCCCGGCTCGGGGGTGCTGCACCAGGCGAGGGTGCTGCACGAGTTCGGGCACGCGCTGCATGCGGCCTTCACCGCGGAGACGCGCTTCGAGCTGGCGCGGTTGGGCAACCCCACGGTGGGCGAGGCGTACTCGTCGCTCTTCGAGGACCTGCTGGAGGACCCGGTGTGGCTGGAGGAGCACGCGGGCCTGAGCGGCGAGGAGCGCGCGAAGTACCTGGCGACGTCGAGCGCGCACAAGCTGTACCTCATCCGTCACGCGGCGGGCCGGCTGCTGTACCAGTTGGAGCTGCACCGGCGCGCGGACGTGGACCCCAGGGAGCTCTACCGGGAGATCATGTCGCGCACGGACGACATCCCGATGACGGCCGAGGACACGGCGCGCTACCTGGTGGACCAGGAGGACTTCTTCCAGTCCGCGGACAGCTTCCGCGCGTGGTTCCTGGCGGGGCAGATTCAAGCCCAGCTCAAGGCGCGCTTCGGTCCGTCGTGGTGGCACTCGCCGGAGGCGGGTGAGTTCCTGAAGACGCTGTGGGCGAAGGGCAACGCGCTGTCCGCGCGCGAGGTGGCCCAGGCCATCGGCGAGCCGGGCATCGAGCCGGACGTGCTGCTCTTGCGCCTGGGCACCACGCTGCAGGTGCCCATCCGGTTGGACATGAAGTCGGAGGACACCGTCAGCGCGCCCGGGCCGGAGGGTGCGCCCGCGCCCACGGCGCAGGATGCGACGCCGCAGGGCGCCGCCTCCTCGATGCCCGCCGCTGGCCCCGGGCAGTGACGCGACGGGCCCTGCCTCGCGAGGGGCAGAGGCCTTCGTCATGTGGGCCCCATCAACGACAAGGGCCCCCGCCCTCACAGCGGAGGACGGAGGCCCGGTGTCGCGTCAGCGACGCTGAGGACTACAGGAGCTTCATCAGCTCCGCGCGCTTGGCGTTGTACTCGTCATCCGAGAGCACGCCCGCGTCCTTCAGCTCCTTGATCTCCTTCAGGCGCTGCGCGGGGCTGCGCGTGTCGGCCGGGGCCGCCTGCTGCGCGGGCTCCGCAGGACGCTGCTGCTGTTGCTGCTGGTTGTTCATGAACTGCTGGGCCATGCCGAAGCCCATGCCCATGCCCATGCCGCCCAGCGCGTTGCCGCTGCTCTCGCCGCCCTTGGCCATGCCCTCGGCCGCGCCGAGCATCGCCTGACCCTGCGCGTACTGCTGGAAGCCGCCGGCGAGGCGCGAGTACGCCACGTCCTTGCCCAGCTTCTTCAGCGTCGCCTCGTCCTCCTCCTTGATGCTGACGTGGAAGTTGCCCATCCGCACCACGGTGAGCCCGTAGTCGTCCACGTGCGGCTTGAGGCCGGCGATGACCTCCGTCTCAATCTCCTCCGTGTACGCACCGCTCGTCACGTCGAGCAGCGGCCAGCGCTTCTTCACCAGCAGCTCGGCGATGCGGTCGCGCGTCACCTTGAGCACCTGGTTCTTGAACCAGCCCAGCAACGCCTCGTTGTTGGAGCGGCCCATGCCCACCAGGCCCACCACGAGCTTCTCCGGGTCCGTCACGCGGATGGAGAAGTCGCCGTACACCATGGTGCCGATGCCCAGGCCCGTCTCCGGGTCGCGCACGTCGCCGATGGGGCCACCGAACTTGATGCCCGGGAACTCACGGACGGAGACGAAGAAGACCTCCGCGACGAACAGGTTGCCGCCCGTGAACTTCTCCAGCAGGCGCGACAGGAACGGGATGTTGTTCGAGTCGAGCTGGTGACGGCCCGCACCCAGCTTCCCCTCGACCTTGCCGTCCTTGACGAAGAGGGCCACCTCGTCGGCGTCCACGGTCAGCTGGGTCAGCATCCGGATGTTGTTCTCCGGATACTTGTAGATGATCTCCCCCTTCGCCGTGTCCGCGCGAGCGATGAAGTTGCGCTTCGCCTCACCCTTGATGGTGTCGAAGATACCCATTGCTAGTCAGCGCCTCCGTGGCCGCCGTGGCGGCCGGCAAATCCGCGCCACCACCCGACCCTCTCTAAGAACATGGCCCCCGCGACGAAAGCGCGCCCGCTTTCCGACCGGCTGCCCTGCCTGCAACATGCCAGTTTCACTGGCCATTGCCTAGCCGCTCGCCCACCGGGCGGCCCTGTGTCTGATGCCCGGTCAACGGCGGCGTTCCGGCCCTTATTTCAGCCCCAGCGGCTGACCAGGCGCTCCCGGTCCAGCAGGCGGATGCTCGCCCACAGCAACACCAGGTCGAGCACCAGCACCACCGCGCCCTGGAGCGCGTAGTACATGAAGCCCGCCTTCAGGACGCCGGCCACCTGCCCGCCCACCATGCCGACGAGCGGCAGGACCACGAGCGCGGAGATCTGCTGCGCCATGCGGGCTTCGCTCACCCGGGCGGAGATGAGTACCGCGACGCCGTTGCCGAAGAAGGCGAACAGGGGCGCAATCACCAGCACGCCGAAGGTCCACAGCGCGTTGGGCATCAGCGGCCCCTGCACGAGCGGCCACGCGACCAGGTCCACGCCCACGCAGAACAGGATGAAGGCCACCCACGTAATCACCACCGCGGGCACCAGCGACGCCAGGCTCTTGCCCGCCACCAGCTCCGCGGCCGTCACCGGCGAGGCGAGCAGCGGCTCCAGCGTCCTGCGCTCCTTCTCCCCCGCCACGCTCTGCGACGCGATGAGGATGGGCACGAAGATGGGCATCACCAGGAACAGGCCGAACCAGTCGGTGAGCGTCTTGTCGATGAGGAAGCGCGCGGCCGACGCACCCAGGGGCAGCGAGGGGTCATAGAACTGCGCCACGCTGCGCAGGTCCGCCTGGTTGGGCGTGTTGACGTACGTCCACACCACGATGATGGGCACCGCCACCATCACGGTGGGCAGCACCGCCATGGACACCAGCAGGCCCACGTTCTTGCGCAGGTCCAGGAAGTCCTTCCAGAACACGGCCAGGGCCCGGCGCGGACGGAATGCCACGGCTACACTCCCCCTTCGCGAAGCAGGTCCAGGTACACCTCTTCCAGGGGCCGCTGCGCCGGCACCGCGCTGTGCACCCGCGCGCCCGCGCCCACCAGGCACGCCAGCACGTCCGGCGCATGCGAGTCATCCTCCAGCATGACGCGCAGCCGCATGCCCTCCGTCAGCACGTTGGGCGCGAAGGGCAGCGACGCGAGCACGTTGCGGTAGCGCTCCGCCTCACCCTCCACGCGCACCTCCAGCGCCTGCCCCGCGCGCCGCAGCTCGCGCACCGGCCCCATCAGGAGCAGCCGCCGCTTCACCACCGCGACGCGCTCGCACAGCCGCTCCACCTCCGCCAGGTTGTGCGAGCACAGGACAATCGTGCGTCCCTCCGCCGCCAGCTCCGCCACCGCGTCGCGCACCGTGCGCGCGGACTCGGGGTCCAGGCCACTGGTGGGTTCGTCGAGGAAGATGACCTTCGGGTCATGCACCAGCGTGCGGACGATGGCCAGCTTCTGGCGCATGCCCTTGGAGAAGCCGCCCACCGGCTCCAGCTCGCGGTCGCCCAGCCCGAAGCGCGACAGATAGTGCCGGGTGCGAGGCCACGCCTTCGCCTCGTCCAGCTCGTGCAGCTTCATGAAGAAGCGCAGGTTCTCCCGCGCGGTGAGCCGGTCGTAGAGGCCGGGCTGCTCGGTGAGCAGTCCCACCACCTTGCGCAGCGCCTCGCCGTCCCGGTCCACCCGGTGGCCCCACACGGACACCTGACCCTCGCTGGGAGTCAGAAGGCCGGTGAGCATGCGCACCGTCGTCGTCTTCCCGGCGCCGTTGGGGCCGAGCAGGCCGAACACCTCGCCCGGCCGCACGTGGAAGGTGAGCCCCTCCACGGCGACGCGTTCGCCGAAGCGCTTGCCCAGCCCCTGGACGTCGATTCCGCTCAATCGATGGTCACCAGCACGAACTTGTTGTTGATGTCCCGGTCCACGGGCGTGACGACCTTGTCCGGGCCCACCGCGTTGCGCAGCGTGGCGAGCATCTTCTGCTCGGCGAGCACCCACTCGCGCCCGGGCCGGGCCACCAGCGAGCGCAGCTTCGCGTTGTAGTCCCCGCTGCGGTACTGCTCCACGGTGTTGCTGGAGTAGAGCGTCTCGCCGCGCCAGTTCATCAGGTACGCGACGATGGGCTCTCCTTCCTGCCGCTGCGCGTAGTAGCGCCAGAACAGGTCGCGCTGCGTCCAGTGGTGGGACAGGTCCACCCAGTGGTTCCAGTTGAACCAGAGCGCGAAGCCCGCGGCCAGCATCCAGAAGGTGCCGAACAGCATGGTGCGCGCGCGCATCAGCGTGGCCACCACCGCCATGGCGCCCGCCACCGCGAAGACGAAGCCCAGCGCGCCCTTGACGTTGACGGGCTCCGACAGCGAGCGCAGCAGCGAGTCCTCACCGGCCGGCGCCTTGAACCCGCGCACCGCCATCACCACGCCCACGACGGCCACCACGCCCGCCATCAGCTGCAGCGACGAGCGGCCCTCCGGCTCCGACTTGAGCGACTGCCACCCGAGGAACGCGGCCGCCGCCGCCACCGCGACGCCGATGAGGCCCGTGGCGGACACCTTCGCGCCGGAGGCCACCGCGGTCAGCGTGGCCGCGCCCGCCAGGAGCAACAGCAGCGCGACCGCGCGCGAGCCCGGCGTCACCTTCTCCCGCGTCTTGGGCGAGAAGGCCTCGAAGGAGAGGTAGACGCCGAAGGCCAGCAGCACCAGCGTGACGAGGTCGCCGGTCCACAGCGCGCGGGAGAAGAAGGCGATGGGCCGGGTGACGAGGTCCTGGGGATAGGGGCGCTCGTAGTTGTAGACGAACAGGTCCGTGAAGTTCTTCGGGTTCTCCGCCAGGTCCTTGCCCACGAGCACGAAGAGGACCAGTCCGAAGATGAGGCTCACCGCGTGCGTGGGGATGCCGTCCTCCCACAGCCGGTCGATGAACAGCGCGATGAGCACCGCGAGGCCCGGCAGCACGGGGAAGACGTAGTGGTGGAACTTGGTGGCGCTGGAGGCCAGGAGCCAGAAGGCGAAGGCCACCCAGATGACGGTGATGAGCGCCAGGTGGTCCGACTTCTTCTCCGAGCGCAGCTTCAGCTTCGCCACGACGGAGAACGCGCCGGGCAGGAGCGCCACCCAGGGGAAGATGCCGAAGCCGCCCTGCTCGATGAAGTAGATGAACGTGCCGCCCGGCGTGGTGGTGTGCACGCCCGCGGTGAGGCGGTTCAGGTGGTCGTGCACGAAGAAGCGGTACCAGAAGAGCTTGCCCTCGTCGTCCACGCTCTTGAAGAGCGACATCACCACGTACCAGGGCGCGGCCACCGCGAAGAACACCAGGATGCCCGTGCCCAGCTTCATCTTGAACATCTGGCCCCAGAGCACCGGCATCGGCTGGCGCCCCTCGCGCACGTCCTTGCGGAAGCCGCCGTCGGTCAGCCAGCGCAGGTGCGCATCCAGGCTCGCCCCGTCCCACGGGATGACGGCCAGCGCCGCGTAGAGCACCAGGATGACGGCCGGCAGGCCCACGCCGAGCAGGCCCTTGGCCAGGGTGGACAGGCCCGCGAAGAAGTAGAAGCCGTACCACCACGCGGCGCGGTGCTTCGTCGAGTCATCCAGCTGACCGATGAGCGCGCACGCCATGGCGCAGACGAACGTGGTGACGAAGGGCGTGTCCGTCACCGTCTGGCGGGTGAGCAGGAAGTACAGCGGCATGGTGGCCAGCACGAAGCCGGTGGCCAGACCCGCGCGGCGGCTCACCACGCGCGACACGGCGAGCGACAGCAGCGTCACCGCGGTGATGCTCAGGAGGACGAAGGGCACGCGCATGCCCCACTCGGTGTACAGGCCCAGCGCGCCGCCGGATTGCACGGTGCCCACCACCTGCATGCCCAACGCCTGCATCCACATGGTGAGCGGCGGCTTGGAGAAGAACCACGCGTTCTCCCAGAAGGGGAACACGTAGTCGCGCCGGACGATCATCATCCGCGCCACTTCGCCGTAGTGCGTCTCCCAGCAGTCCCACAGGCCCACCGCGCCCAGGTACGGAAGGAAGAGCAGGGCCGCGAAGAAGGCCGTGGACGTCACCACGCGCCAGGTGGTCGGCAGCGCCAGCCAACGCCGCATCCAGGGCGCCGAGAGAAGCTCCTTGCCGAGGATGGACTCGGCGAAGGTCTGCGCTTGCTGCTGTTCCTGCTGTTCGCCGTCGCTCGCCACGGGTGATGGGCTCCTTGAGTCGTTTCGGGCGGTTGCCTGCGCGTCACGGGCAGGACGCGGCCTTATAACTCCGCCACTCCCGCCGGTCGACCTCCGCCGGAGGCACACCGTGCCAGAGCTTGCGCGCCATTGTGCAGGAGCGTGCACGGAAGAGGGAGGCCCACATGCCGCGAGCCCGGGGAGCGGCCAGGGGCACGGGCCTTGTAACGGCCGCCTCCGTCCGGTTCGCGGAGGCTCCATGCTCGTGTCAGCGGTGACGTTGGGTTGTGCCTTGTTGCTCGCTCAGTGGGAGGGAGCGCCCCCCGCCGGGCCCCCGCCCACCCAGGGCAGGGATGCCCCCGTGCGGCCCACGCCTCCCCTCCTCACGCCGCCCCCCTTCGAGCCTCAGCCCGCGGACGGGCAGCCGACCCACCGCGATGAAGGCGCCCCTCCGGTGACCCCGGTATCCGGGGGGACGCCTCCTCCCGACAGCGAGCCCGCCCCCACGCCTCCGCCCTCCGAGGGACAGGGCCGCGCGCCCGACGAAGCGACGGGGCCGCTGTTCGAACGCACCCCGGACGAAGGTGCGCCCCTCGTCGCGTCCGCCATCCAGCCTCCGGCCGACCCACTGCCCATGCAGGCCCCGGAGCGACCCGTGGTGTGCCTCACGTTGCCACCCACACCCGCGGTTCCCTCGGGGTACTGGAGGGCCCAGTGCGATACCCGCGAGCGACGCTGCCTCATCGCCCCGCAGCACGAGCTGGACATGGACGGGCGGGAGACGGACCGGATGCTGGAGCGCGCTCGCGGCTGCATCCTCGAGCGTGACGGTTCCATCCCCGCGGACGTGCTGCGCCAGTATCGGCTGGAGCCCTCCATCGCGGACGCGCCGCCCGGCTGGTATCGCGATGAGCGCGGCCGGGTGATGCAGTTCAACTTCGACCTGCACCGACGCATCTGGTTGGGCGGCGCGTGGAGCCCGCTGTGGCGGGAAGGCGTCCCGCGCGAGGACCGCGTGCGTCTGGACTTCGGCATCGCGTTGGAGCTCGCCGACGACCGGCATCTGCACCGGCTGCGCATGCTGGAGACGGAGGTGATGTTGGGGCAACGGACGCTCGACTCGACGCTCTTGCGCTACGACTTCAGTGTCGAGCGCGATGACCCGCTGTTCCGCATCACCACGTTCTTCGGCGAGCCGCGCCGGTATGACATCAGCCTCGACATGGGCCTGTGGCTGGAGGCGCTGCGCGTGGAGGAGGTGGAGCGCGGTGAGCTGCAGGGCGGCTTCCTCACCTGGGGCAGCGTGCATGCCACGTTGGACCTGTGGCACTCGCGCGACATGGTGTCGTACGTGCGCGTGCGCGCGGGCCCGTCCGCCGAGCGCGACTACGAGAACGACGTCAACTCGCTCGTCCCCGGCGCCGTGCTGGAGGCGGACCTCACGCTGGACCGGGATGGCTTCCATCACCTGCGCCTCGGCGTGGAAGCGGAGAAGGTGCTCCTGTCGCGCGCCATCCTCGGGCGCCCGTTGAGGCCGGAGCGACTCAAGGTCTCCGCCGGCTACGAGCTCATCCTCATCGCCATCAACGACCAGCCGCTGTCGCTGGTGGTGGATGCGCGCGGGATGTGGCGCAACGACATCCCCTACCTGCCGCAGCGCTGGGAGTGGTCCGCCTCCGCGGGGCTCCGCTTCTCACTCTGGGCTCCCGCGCGCCGCTCCGCGCCCAAGGCCCAGCAGGCGCGGGACTGAAAGCCCGTGCTCGCGCTCGGTCTCACCTTGCTGCTGACCATGGCCCCCACCCCAGGCGTGGACACGCCCCACGTCGACCCGTGTGCTCCACACGACGCGCTCGGTGACCCGTTCCCCGTCTGCTTCGACCCAGGCGAAGGGCTGGTGGTGGGCTCGGGCGTCGTGATGAACGACGGCGTCCAGGCCCTGTCCCTGCGCGCGAGCGTGCGTCTGCGCAGCGGCCGCACCAGCCGGAGCAAGGGCACCCCGTGGTTCAACAACCATCGACTGGTCGACGTGGAGCTGTGGGACGGCGCGCGTCGGGGCCTGTCCTTCACCGCGTATGACGGGCTGCTGCGTCGCCACCTGGAGGAGGGCTTCATCTTGATTCCCACCGCGCGCCCGCTGCGCATCCCCTTCCCGTTCGACGTGACGGTGGCGCTGCGCGCGGCCCACCTGGAGCGCCGCGTCTGGGAGGGACCGGGGTGGACGTTGGAGACCGGACGCGTGGGGCTCCTGGTGGACCCGATTCGCTCGGAGACCGAGCGCGTCTGGTTCGGCGTGGGCCCCGTCGCGACCCACACGCTGCGCCATTCGCGGGACGGCACCTCGCAGGAGCTGTCCCCCTTCACCTCGTTGATGTTCGACGGAGGGCTGGAGAGCGAGGACGGGCTGTGGGCCTTGCGCGCCTCGGGGCTCGCGGGATGGACGCACGGCGTGGACGGAGGCACCTCCTTCCGCATGCGCGCGGACGCGTCACTGGAGCGGGTGTTCCTCGCCGTGGCGGACCAGCCCGTGGCGCTGCGCCTGTCCGGCGGCGCCGTCCAGGGCGATGCGGGCCTCTTCCGACGGGACACGTGGACGGTGGGCGCGAGCCTGGTGGTGCGGGCCTTCAGCGCGAGGTAACAAGGCCCCCGGTGTGCCAGCGGGGCTGTCAGCCCGCGAGGCACGTGGCGTCACCAGGGAGCCCGCCCCTCGTGGCGGCGCGATGGGAGGTCCGTCATGGAGAGAAAGCTCGTCTCGATTCAGCGCATCGACCACCTGGAGGACATCCCCGGAGCCGACAACATCCTGAAGGCGCGGGTGATGGGCTGGGACGTGGTGGTGAGGAGGGGCGAGTTCGCGCCCGGGGATGCGTGCGTCTTCTTCGAAATCGACAGCCAGCTTCCGGAGGGCAAGGCCTGGGCGGAGTTCCTCCGGGCCCGGAGCTTCCGCGTGAAGACGGCGAGGCTCAGGGGCGTGTTGTCCCAGGGGCTCGCGCTGCCGACCTCCATCCTGGGGGGCGAGGTGCCGCCCATCGGCACGGACGTGAAGGATGCGCTGGGCGTCGTGAAGTTCGAGCCCACGCCCTCCGACGGGAACGACGTGGCCGGCCCCTTCCCGGGCCAGGTGCCGAAGACGGACGAGATTCGACTGCAGTCGGCGCTGGGCGTGCTCGACGAGCTTCGGGGCCTCGACTTCTACGTGACGACGAAGCTGGACGGCACCTCGTCCACGTTCTTGCGGACGCTGGAGGGTGAGCTGGTGGCGTGCTCGCGCAACTGGGCGTTGAAGCCCGGCAAGCACCCGGCGTGGCGCGTGGCGGAGAAGTACGCGCTGGCCACCGTCCTGCCACCCGGCTTCGCCATCCAGGGAGAGCTGTGCGGACCGGGCATCCAGAAGAACCGCCTGGGGCTCGACGCGGTGGACCTGTTCGTCTTCAGCGTCCACGACACGCGCACGGGCCACTTCCTGGGCCACGCGGAGCACCTCGCGTTCTGCGAGCGGCACGGGCTGCGCTCGGTGCCGGTGGAGCACGTCATCACGGGCGATGAGGCGCGCGCGTTCGAGCACGGCCTGGAGCACTACCTGCGACTGGCCCAGGGCTCCTACCCCGGGACGAAGAACCGCAAGGAAGGCATCGTCGTCCGGCCGCTCGTCGAGCGGCAGTCGCCCACGCTGGGCGGCGGCAGGCTGTCGTTCAAGGTCATCAACAACGACTTCCTGCTCAAGGACGAGGAGTGAGCCGGCTCCCCCGTTCCAGGATGCCGCCCGGACGCGGCGACTCCTGGGAGGGATGGGGCGAGGAGGTCTCCAGCACCGCGCGCAACGCGGCCTCGGCGGCCCTCAGGCGCGCATCCTGCGGGTCCACGCGTCGCGCACGCTCCAGTCGCTCCAGCGCTCGGGGCAGCGCGCCTCGCGACAGCTCGCAGCGCACGCCCGCCTCGAGCGCGCCCGTGTCCGAAGGTCCGTAGACCTCCGCCTCCTCGGCCGCGTGACAGCCCTCGTCCACGCGCCCGGCATCGAGCAGCGCCCGCGCGAGCTCCACCCTCGCGCCCACGTGTGAGGGCGACAGGCGCACCGCCTCCGTGAGCGGGACGATGGCCTGCCTCGACGCGCCCAGCCGCCGCAGCACCGCGCCCAGCTCCCGCTGCGGTCCCGCGGCGCCTGGAGACAGGAGCGCCCGTCCCCGCGCCTCGCGCAGCACCGAGGGCTCATCGAAGCGCAGCTCCGCCACCATCCGGCTCACGATGTCCTGGTACGCGGGCCACTGCGCGGGCCAGATGAAGACCAGCCGGTAGACCCACTCGCCGCGCGGCACGAAGAAGGCGATGAGCCGCTTTCCTCCCGCCGGCCCGTCCAGCTCCGCGCGCAGCCTCAGCGCGAGCCTGCCGCCGATCTGCGTGCGCTGGGGGCCCTGGATAGAGAGCGTCCGTCCCTCGGGTCCGGGCACACCGAGCGGCAGCGTCTCCTCCTTGAAATGCCGCGCCTGCGCGAGTCCGTCGCCAGGCTCCCCCGCCTCGATGGCCTCCGCGGAGAACGTGGCGCGCCCCAGTCCCGGCAGCCCGTTGGAGAACGTGCGCCGCCCCTGCCCGTCCACCTCGCCACTCCATCCCTGGGGCATCATCACCGCGACGCCAAAGCCGTCATCCCGCTCCATCCGCCAGCCCGAGCGCTCTACCACCACCGCCGTCGACACCGCGAGGGCCGCCAGGACGCCGACCACCGGCCGCGCCACTCCCGGCCGCGTCATGCCCTCCAGCTCGCGCGGCTCCAGGAACGCTCCGGCGAGCAGCCCCGTCACCAGGCCGCCCAGGTGCCCGGCGTTGTCCACGCCCACGGATGTCCAGCCCATCCAGAGAAACACGAGCACCGTGGGAATCGCGCTCTCCCCGGAGAGCCAACGCACGCGGAAGGCGGCGTGTGATCGGTGACGGCGTCCGAGCACGAGCAGCGCGCCCATGCATCCATAGACGAGCCCCGACGCGCCCACGCTCACCGCGCCAGACCAGGCAAGCGAGCTCGCCATGGTGGTGAGCCCCGCGGCCACGAGCAGCGCGACATAGTCGCGACGTCGGCAGACCTTCTCCAGCGCCACGCCCGCGGCCACCAGCACGACGACGTTGAGGGCCAGGTGCAGCGCATCCCGGTGCAGCAGGTTGGCCGTCGCCAGACGCCACACCTGCCCCGCCTCCAGGACGAGCGGCCCCGCCTTGGCGCCCCAGCGCACCAGCGCGTCCACGTCGACGGGGCCCCGCATCACCAGGGCGCCATGGACCCCCAGAAGGACCCCCACCAGGGTCAGCGTGACCCAGGGAAACGCCCGAGCGCCCCCCTGCCCGGCCGCTTGACCGATGGACAACAGGCCCGGCTGCCCCACCTGCTGGGGAGAAAGTCCTGTCATTTGAGGGGGATGCATGACTTGTGGTTTGAAAGGGCGTTCTGCTATGACTGTACGCGGATCGGACCCGTGCTGAAGCTCATCATCGAAGACGACGAGGGGCGCAAGACCGTTGTTCCCTTCGTGCGCGACGAGATCACCATCGGCCGTCAGGAGGGAAACACCATCCGCCTGACGGAACGTAACGTGTCTCGTCGTCACGCACGACTGGTGCGGTTGAACGGCCATGTCGTGGTGGAGGACCTGGGTAGCTATAACGGCACCCGGATCAACGGCGAGCGTATCGCGGGTCAGTCGCCCCTGAATGAGGGCGACCTGATCCAGATCGGCGACTACGACCTGGCACTCCAGGCCGAGGGCGCCGCGAACGCCGTAGGCCCCATCACGACCAAGGTGCCCGCGCGCCGGCAGGAATCAGAGCCCGACGAGCCTGAGGGCTCCGAGGACGAGTCGCCCGGCGACGGGGAGGAGAACGACCACACTCCTCCGTCCCTGGACGGCGCGGACAAGCGTCGAAACTCCACCTCCATCATCCGGTTGGATCATGTGGAGGCGGACCGCCCGCGAAAGCTGGAGGACATCGACACCAAGGACGCGCCGCGTCTGGTGGTGTTGACCCCGGACGAGCTGCGCGGTCAGGAGTTCGCGTGCATCCGGACGGAGCTGCGCATCGGCCGGACGGACGACAACGACATCACGTTGGATCATCGCTCGCTGTCGCGCACGCATGCCAAGCTGGTGCGCGAGAACACCGGCGAGTGGCGTGTCATCGACATGCAGTCCGCCAACGGGATGACGGTCAACGGCGAAAGCTACGCCCAGGCGACGCTGAACAGCGGCGACGTGGTGGAGCTGGGCCACGTGAAGCTGCGCTTCCTGGCCGCCGGTGATGCCGCGGACGAGGCCGAGGAGCAGGGCGCCAGCGAAGGCGGCATGTCGAAGCTGCCGCTGGTCGCCGGGCTCGTCGCGCTGCTGCTGGGTGGCGGCGTCATCTTCTGGATGTACAAGCAGGGTCAGCTTGGTGGGGGGACTCCCCAGCCTGTCGACCCCGTGGCCGTGGTGCCGAACACGAAGCCCGTGGATCCGCCCCCGGTGGTTCCGGTGAAGCAGCCGCCCGAGGACGTCAAGCCGCCGGAGACGGTGGCGCAGCCGGAGACGCCTGCCGCGCCGGCGAAGCCGACCTACAAGGAGCTGATGGACAAGGCCCGGGCCGCGTTCGACAGCAAGGACCTGGAGCTGGCCGAGAGCACCCTGGCGGAGCTTCCCGAGGGCGACAAGTCCCGGAAGGAGGCCAAGCAGCTGCAGGGCAAGGTCGACTCCGAGAAGAATGCGCAGGCTCAACTCGAGAACGCGCAGAACTCACTGGGCGCGGGCAAGCTCGAGGACGCCAAGAAGTCGCTGGATGCCGCCGCCAGCACCGAGTTCTTCAAGGACCGCTACGCGGAGCTGAGGAAGCAGGTCGGGGCGCTCGAGAAGAAGCAGCAGGATGAGGCCGCGGCGGCGCAGGCGGCAGCCCAGGCCCAGAAGCCCCCCGCGAACACCCCGCCCGCGAACGCCAAGGAGCCCGACAAGGCGAACGTCGAAGACCCCACCATCGAGTTGGTGAGCAAGACGCGCGAGCTCCTCAAGCAGCAGAACTACCGCGAGGCGCTCACCTTCGCGGAGAAGTGCGCGAGGGTGAACGACTCGAACGCCGACTGCCACCTCGTGCTGGGAATCACCCGCGCACGGCTCAACGAAATCGACGAGGGGGCCAAGCACTACCGAAAGTTCCTGGAGCTCGCCCCGGCGAATCACCCCTCTCGCAAGGGCGTTACGGATCTCCTGAAGGCGTACGACAGCAACCGATAGCAGAAGCTCAAGGGAGGCGGACCATCCCCCATTGGCTGCGCGTGCTCGCCCCCTCCCCGAGCCCCAGCTCGACGACGTTCACCTGCAGCGAGGAGACGCTGTGCAGATTCGCATCCTGGTGGTTGATGACGAGCAGGACAACTGCGACTACCTCAAGCTGGTGCTGACCCGCGAAGGCTACGAGGTCGTCACCACGACGGACCCCACGCAGACGGTGGAGATCCTCCGTGGCTCCGACTTCCACCTCGTCATCCTCGACATGATGATGCCGCAGATGTCGGGGACCGAGGTGCTGGAGCAGATCCGCAAGTACGACACCGACGTCGCCGTCATCGTCGCCACCGCGTACCCCACGGTGGACACGGCCGTCGCGTCGCTCAAGGCCCAGGCCTCTGACTACGTCAAGAAGCCCATGGAGCCCGAGCAGTTCATCTCCGCCGTCCGCAACGCCCTCCAGAAGAAGGGCCTGTCGCAGGACCCGGAGGCGGATCTCCACCGCGCCATCGGTCGCACCATCCGCGACGCCCGCAAGACGCAGGAGCTCACCCTCAAGCAGCTCGCGCGGCGCACGGGCCTGTCCGTGTCCCTGCTGTCGCAAATCGAGCGCGCCGAGTCCTCGGCGTCCATCTCGTCGCTCTACAAGATCGCCTCCGCGCTCCAGCTGCGCATGGGCGAGCTGTTCGGCGACACCTGAAGCACCCCCACCGCCTCGCCGGCCGCACCAGTCTCTAGCGGCCGGTGAAGCGGGGCGGTCTCTTCTCCAGGAACGCCGCCCGCCCCTCCTTCGCGTCCTCGCTGGCGAACGCCCTCGCGCGCAGCTCCCGGAGCCGCGCCCGCTCCGAGTCCCCGAGCGGCGAGCGCCCCAAGAGCCCGAAGGACTCCTTCATCCCCGACACCGCCCCAGGCGCATGCCCCGCCAGCGTCGCGCACAGCGCGTCCGCCCGCGCCTCCGCGTCCTCCTCGCACGCGTCCAACAGCCCCCAGTCCAGCGCCTCGCGCGCGTCCAGCTTCCTCGCGGTAAGGAACAGCTGCTTGGCCCGCGACAACCCCACCAGCCGCGTGGCCCGCGCCAGGCCCTCCGGCGAGTAGACGATGCCCAGCTTCGCCGGAGGCATGAGGAAGACCGTCTCCGGCGCGCCCACGCGGAAGTCACACGAGGCCGCCAGGTCGAACCCTGCCCCCACCGCCGCGCCGCGCACCAGCGCCACGCTGGGCGCCGGGTGCCGCTCCAGCTTGAGCAGGCAGTCCACCAGGATGTCGTCCGGGAGCCGCCCGTCCTCCCCGGGAGGCCCCAGGTGCGTCAGGTCATAGCCCGCGCAGAACGTCCCGCCCGCGCCTCGCACCAGCAAGGCGCGCACGTGCGGCGCGGGCTCCAGCGCCGCGGCCAGCCGCGCCAGCATCGCGTCGTTGAGCGCATTGCGGCGGGCCAGGTTGGAGAGCGTCAGCACCCGCACGCCGTCCTCCCGGTCCTCCACCTCCACCCCGGGTGACTTCTCCATCGTCATGGGCTTCGACTCGCCTCCACACACGGATTTCGCGCGCGAACCTCCCACGCTTCCGCCCCGGCATGCCTCAGCAAATACGGCCGTCCGCGGGCACCCACACCTCGTCGCGGGGGCCCTGCTCTCCTGCCCGCTCGACGAGCGAGACACCGTGCAACAGGTCCCTACAATCCAGTAAATTTGCGGCTGTAGGAGGGCATGGCGTACCTTGTCACACCGTGAAGCCCTCCTCTTCCTCAGGCACTGGTGTTGGTGTGGTCGACCTCCATGGCGCGCGTCGCGCGCGGCGGATGGACCTCTACCGTGGCCGTCACGCGGACCGCGTCCGCGGAGTCCGAGGCACGCTCGAAGCACTCACCCAGAGCGGCACCCTCTTCACCCAGGACGGCACGCGCCGCGGCCTGTCGCTGCTCAAGGCCCTTCAGCTGCTGCAGCGGGCCGGCGCGCGACTGGAGGAGCTGTCGGGGAGCGGTGTGATTCCGGCGCCCCGCAAGCAGGAGCGCATCGACGCGCTGTACGAGGAGCTGGACACGCTCTTCGCTCGCGCGGACAAGCTGGCCGGGCGGGACGAGGCCAGCGTGGCCCAGCTCCCCGCCCGCTAGTCCTTCGCGGGGACTACGGCAGCTCCGTCTGACCCTGCCGGCGCAGGAACGTGGGGATGTCGAACTGGTCCTCGTCCAGAGGCAGCGCCGACTCCTTCACCACGGACGTGCGGTTGCTGATGCTCTTGCTGGACTCCACCGGAGCGAGCGGACGCGGCGCGCTGCCCTTCGCGGGGACCAGGCTGGCCACCTCCTCGCGCGCGCCAATCAGCACCGACTGCTGCGGCGAACGGGACAGCGGCACCTGCACCACCGGCGCCACGTTGCGGACCTTGGGCGCATCGCGGTGCACGAAGCCCGTCGCGATGATGGTGATCTTCACCTCGTCCTGGATGTTCTCGTCGATGAGCGAGCCGAAGATGATCTCCGCCTCGCTGTCGGCCGCGTCGTGCACCAGGGTCAACGCCTCGTTGACCTCCTGGAGCGTCATGTCCCGGCCGCCCGTGATGTTGATGAGCAGGCCCGTGGCGCCGTCGATGGAGACGTCCTCGAGCAGCGGGCTGGAGATGGCCTGCTGCATGGCCGTCAGCGCGCGCTTGTCACCGGACGAGTTGCCCGTGCCCATGAGCGCCAGGCCCTTGTCGCTCATGATGGTCTTCACGTCGGCGAAGTCGACGTTGATGTAGCCGTGGTACTGGATGAGGTCGCTGATGCCCTGCACGGCGTTCAGCAGCACCTCGTCCGCGCGCTTGAAGGTCTCCAAAAGCGGCATCGGCTCGTTGGAGAGCGACAGCAGCCGCTGGTTCGGAATCGTGATGAGCGTGTCCACCGCGGCCTTGAGCTCCACGATGCCCTGCTCGGCCTGCTTGCGGCGCTTGTTGCCCTCGAAGAGGAAGGGCTTGGTGACGACGCCCACCGTGAGGCAACCCAGGCTCTTGGCGATGTCCGCGATGATGGGCGCCGCGCCCGTGCCGGTGCCGCCGCCCATGCCCGCCGTCACGAAGACCATGTCGGCGCCCTCGAGCACCGCGGCAATCTGGTCCCTCGACTCCAGCGCGGCCTCGCGGCCCATCTCCGGGTTGGCGCCGGCGCCCAGACCCTTGGTCAGCGTCTGCCCCAGCTGCAGCCGCGTGGGCGCCTTGCTGGCGGCGAGCGCCTGGATATCGGTGTTGGCGGCGATGAAGTCCACGCGGTCCAGCTTGGACATGATCATCGTGTTGACCGCGTTGCAGCCTGCCCCACCTGCCCCGACGACCCGAATCTTGGCGGCCTGCTTGTTCTGATCGAACTGGTCCATACGCGGTCCTTTCGGCAGGCGTCGCGCGATGCAGCGCGCGGGCCTCCAACCTCCACAATCATCAGCAAGTCCCGATCTTTGGCAAGTATTCCGCTACGCACATGTAGCGGGATGAGGCGGCACCGAGTCCTGACGCGCACTTACGCAGCGGCGTCGGCAGCAAGCAGCGTGGCGTGGAGGGTCCACTTCGCCCCTTGACTCGCGAAAGGCGGCGCGCCCTGGCGGGTCCCCCACCCCGGCGTGACGGGTCTTCACGCACCGTCAGGCCTTCAGGACTCGTGGTGGAGGACGCGCCTCACGACAAAAACCGAGGGTGGCCCCGGACAGGATTCCGGGACCACCCTCGGGGTTCAGCTCCAGCTCAGGTCAGCTCAGGGGCTCTCGCGCTCCACCTCGACCTTGCCGACGCGCAGGATGGTGAACTCCACGCGGCGGTTGTTCTCGCGGCCCTTCGCCGTCTTGTTGGTGTCCACCGGCTTCGCCTCGCCGAAGCCCTGCGACTCCAGGCGGCCGGCGTCGATGCCCTCCTTCACCAGGAACGCGCGGACGTTGGCGGCGCGGCGGCGCGACAGGTCCAGGTTGGCCGCGTCGTTGCCCTGGTCATCCGTGTGGCCCTCCACCCGCAGCAGCTCCACCTGCGGATTGGCGCGAAGCACCGCGGCCACCTGCTTCAGCAGCGGGAAGCTGCGCGGCAGGATGATGTCCTTGCCCGTGGCGAAGTAGACCTTCTCCAGGATGAGGATGCGCTCGCCATCCACCTGGACCTTCACCTTGCCCTTGTCGGGGCAGCCGTCCTCGTCCTGGACGCCGTTGATGGTCTCCGGCTCCAGCGGGCACTTGTCCGCCACGTCCGGGATGCCGTCCCTGTCGTTGTCCGGGTCCGGGCAGCCGTCCTCGTCCTGGAAGCCGTCCTTGTCCTCGGGCTGGTTCGGGCAGCGGTCATCCGGGTCGAAGATGCCGTCGCCATCCGTGTCCACCGGCGGCGCCACGTCGGGGCAGCCGTCCTCGTCCTGGAAGCCGTTCTTCGTCTCCGGCTCGTTCATGCACTGGTCGTCGCCGTCGAGGATGCCGTCCTGGTCGTTGTCCGGGTCCGGGCAGCCGTCCGCGTCCTCGAAGCCGTCCTTGTCCTCGGGCTGCGTGGGGCAGCGGTCGTCCGGGTCGTAGAGGCCGTCGCCGTCCGTGTCCACCGGCGGAGGCGGCGCCGTCGGCTTGGGCGACGGCGGCGGGCTGAAGCTGAAGCCCGCCAGCAACCGGTAGCCAGGCGTGCCGTAGCCTCGGGTCAGGCCCGGGCCACCGCCGAGGTGCGCCGAGAAGCCCTTCGCCGAGCGGTACTTCAGCGCGGCGAGCAGCTCCAGCGGGCTCTCCTCCGTGTCCTGCTCGTCCAGACCGATGGCGCCAATCACCGTCGCCTCGGCGGCGAGCGGGACGCGGCCCAGCGTGAAGGGAATCTCCGTGCCCAGGCCGTAGGTGAAGGCGTTGCCCGCCGTCAGGTTGCGCAGCACCTGCTTCTCGCGCAGGTCCACGCCGACGTTGGCGGCGAAGCGGACCCGCTGCCCGTACTCGGCCACCAGCTTCGGCTGCACCGCCACCCCCGAGCCCCCGAGGAAGTCGTTGCCGCCCGCCGTGGGGAGCACCACCGGCACCGCCAGCGCGAGCCCGAAGTTCTCCCCGTCGATGATGCGCGCCTTCGGAACCAGCCGCAGGTCACCGATGCCGCCGGAGCTCACGCCATCCGCCAGCGAGGCGTCCACCTGCGGCGCCGGGTCCGAGCCCTGGATGGTCACCGGCAGCACCACGCCGATTTCGAAGCGGTCGAACAGACCCACCGCGCCCATCAGGTCGATGCCCACCTGACGGCTCACCACCGCGGTGATGAACCGGTCCGAGCGCGGGTCCAGGAAGTTGAGCGGCTTGCTGGCGTAGTTGAGCGACAGGCCCAGGTTGAGGCCCAGGTGGCGCTGCACGCGGGCGCTGTGCAGACCAAGGATGTCCTCGGCGCCCGGGCCCGGCTTGTAGCGCTGCACGTCGATGGACTGCGACGCGCCCCGGGGCGGCGTCACCTGCGCGTGGGCAGGCTGGGCCACGAGCGTCCCCGCGAGGACCAGGCCTCCGGCGACCCCCGCCGCCACCGCCCGCGACGAGCGGCGGAGGCGACCGAAGAGGGGCAGCGCGAGCAGCAGCAGCGCCAGCGGAGCGAAGGTGCCCGCGCCGCCCGTGCTGCAACCACGGCCCACCACGACGAAGTCGTCGTTGCCATCGAGCGGGTTGGAGCCGCCCTCGACCTCGTCACCGTCGCTCGCCCCACCGCGGTCGGTGTCGGCGTCGTTCGGGTTCGTCTCACCGTTGTCGAGGCCACCGTTGTGGTTGGCGTCCTCCTGGCCATCGCGCAGGCCATCGCCGTCGGTGTCCGGGTTGAGCGGGTCGGTGGCGTTGGAGCCCTTCACCTCCACGCCGTCGCTCAGCTCGTCGTCATCCGAGTCGGCGTCGTTCGGGTCGGTCTCCGCGGCGTCACGGCGGCCGTCGTGGTTCTTGTCCTCCTCGCCATCGCGCAGGCCGTCACCATCAGTGTCCGGGTTCTTCGGGTCGGTGGTGGTGGTGGGGTCCGCGTCCGGCACGAAGTTCGGCGAGTCGAGGTTGGTGCCCGGGCCCGCCGTCTCGCGCGTGACGCCGCGCTCGGTGCCGTCGTTCAGCCCGTCGTTGTCGCTGTCCGGGTCGAGCGCGTCGATGACGCCGTCCCCATCCGTGTCGGTGAGGCCATCCTCGCCGTCGGGCACGCCGTCGTCGTCGGAGTCCGCGTCGTGCGGATCCATGCCCAGCTCGATTTCGCGCGCGTCGGGGACGCCGTCCAGGTCGGAGTCCAGGTCGTCCGCGGCCACGTTCGGGTCCGTCTCGCCCGGGTCGACACGGCCGTTGTGGTTGGTGTCCTCGTTGCCGTCGAACACGCTGCCGCCGTCGGTGTCCCGGTTGAGCGGGTCCGTCGTCGTCGTCGGGTCCGCGTCCGGGATGAACACGTCCAGGTCCGTGTCCGTGCCCTGCGGCTCGGTGATGCCCAGCTCCGTGCCGTCCTGCAGCCCGTCGCCGTCCGTGTCCGCCTTGTTCGGGTCGGTCTCGCCCGGGTCGACGATGCCGTCGTGGTTCTTGTCCTCGTTGCCGTCGAGCACGCCGTCGTCATCCGAGTCGTCGTCCAGCGGGTCCGTCCCGCCGACGTTGACCTCGATGCCGTCGGAGATGCCGTCGCCGTCCGTGTCCGCGTTGTTCGGGTCCGTGCCGCGAGCAATCTCGTCCGCGTCCGTCAGGCCGTCGCCATCCGAGTCCAGGCCGATGGTCCACGTGAAGCTCGCCGGCGTGGGGTCCACGTCGCCGTCCGCGTCCACCGCGCGCACCTGGAAGGTGTGCTCCCCGTCCGCCAGGTTCGTGTACTGGGTGGGGCTGGTGCAGGGGGTGAAGGCGCCGCCGTCGATGGAGCACTCGAACGTCGCGTTCGGGTCGGCCAACACGGTCTCGAAGCTGAAGTCCGCGGTGGCGCTGCCGGAGCTCGCGGGCGGGCTCGCGGTGATGCGCGTGTCAGGCACCGTGTCCACCGTGAAGCTGTGGGTGTCCGTGGCGGTGTTGCCGTTGGCGTCCTCCGCCGTGGCCGTCACCGAGTGGGGCCCGTCGGCCAGCGGCGTCGACACGGGCACCGACCAGGTGCCGTCCACACCGACCGTCACCGTGCCCACCGTGGTGCCGTCCACCACGACCGTCACCGTGGCGCCCGGCTCACCCGTGCCCGAGTAGGTCACCGTGCCCGTGGTGAGCACCGCGCCCTCGGCGGGCGTGGTGATGGCCACCGACGTCTCCGCGTCCACCGTGAAGGTGTTGGTGTCCGTCGCGGTGTTGCCCTGCGCGTCCTCCGCCGTGGCCGTCACCGTGTGCGAGCCGTCCGCCAGCGGCGTGGCCACCGGCAGCGACCAGGTGCCGCCCGCGCCCACCGTCGCCGTGCCGACGACGGTGCCGTCGACCGTGACGGTCACCGTGGCGCCGACCTCGCCCATACCGGAGTACGTGACGACGCCGTTGTCGAGCACCGCGCCCTCCGCGGGCGTGGTGATTTCGACCAGGGTGCTCGTGTCCACCGTGAAGGTGTGCGTGTCCGTGGCGGTGTTGCCGTCCTCGTCCTCGGCCGTGGCCGTCACCGTGTGCGAGCCATCCGCCAGCGTCGCGGCGACCGGCACCGACCAGGTGCCGCCCGCGCTCACCGTCACCGTGCCCACCGTATTGCCGTCCACCACCACCGTCACCGTGGCGCCCGGCTCGCCCGTACCGGAGTACGTGACGACGCCGTTGTCGAGCACCGCGCCCTCCGCGGGCGTGGTGATGGCCACCGTGGTGGCGGTGTTCACCGTGAAGGTGTGCGTGTCCGTCGCGGTGTGGCCGTGCTCATCCTCCGCGGTGACCGACACCGTGTGCGAACCATCCGCCAGCGACGAGTTGCCCGGGACGCTCCAGCTGCCGTCCGGCCCCGCCGTCACCGTGCCGACGACGGTGCCATCCACCGTCACCGTCACCTCGGCGCCCGGCTCGGCCGTGCCCGTGTACGTCACCTCGGCGGTGTTCACCACCGCGCCCTCGGCGGGCGTGGTGATGGCCACGCGGGTGCTCGTGTCCACCGTGAAGGTGTTCGAGTCCGTCGCGGTGTGGCCCTGCGCGTCCTCGGCCGTGGCCGTCACCGTGTGCGGGCCGTCGTTGAGCGAGGAGTTGCCCGGGATGCTCCAGCTGCCGTCCGGACCCGCCGTCACCGTGCCCACCGTGTTGCCGTCCACGCTCACCGTCACCGTGGCGCCCGGCTCGGCCGTGCCGGAGTACGTCACCGTGCCCGTGGTGAGCACCGCGCCCTCGGCGGGCGTCGTCACTGCCACGTTGGTACCCGTGTCCACCGTGAAGGTGTTCGAGTCCGTCGCCGTGTTGCCGCTCGTGTCCGTCGCCGTGACGCTCACCGTGTGCGAGCCGTCATCCAGTGGCGTGGCCACCGGCAGCGACCAGTTGCCATCCGGACCCGCCGTCACCGTGTCGATGACAGTGCCGTCGACCGTGACGGTCACCGTGGCGCCCGGCTCGGCCGTACCCGAGTACGTCACCACGGGGTTGGTCAGCACCGCCCCCTCGGCCGGCGTCGTCACCGCCACCGACGTCGTCGCATCCACCGTGAAGGTATTCGTGTCCGTCGCGGTGTTGCCGTTCGTGTCCTCGGCCGTGGCCGTCACGGAGTGAGCACCATCCGGCAGCGGCGCGGCCACCGGCACCGACCACGTGCCGCCCGCGCCCACCGTCACCGTACCGACAACGGTGCCGTCGACCGTGACGGTCACCGTGGCGCCCGGCTCACCCGTACCCGAGTACGTCACCACCGGATTGGTCAGCACCGCGCCCTCGGCGGGCGTCGTCACCGCGACGGACGTGCCCGTGTCCACCGTGAAGGTGTTCGTATCCGTCGCCGTGTTGCCGCTCGTGTCCGTCGCCGTGGCCGTCACCGTGTGCGGCCCGTCATCCAGCGGCGTGGCCACCGGCACGGACCACGTGCCGCCCGCGCCCACCGTCACCGTGCCCACCGTCGTGCCGTCCACCACCACCGTCACCGTCGCGCCCGGCTCACCCGTACCCGAGTACGTCACCGTCGCGTTCGTCAGCACCGCGCCCTCGGCCGGCGTCGTCACCGCCACCGACGTCGTCGCATCCACCGTGAAGGTGTTCGAGTCCGTCGCCGTGTTGCCGCTCGTGTCCGTCGCCGTGGCCGTCACCGTGTGCGGCCCGTCATCCAGCGGCGTGGCCACCGGCACCGACCACGTGCCGCCCGCGCCCACCGTCACCGTGCCCACCGTGGTGCCGTCCACCACCACCGTCACCGTCGCGCCCGGCTCACCCGTACCCGAGTACGTCACCACCGGGTTCGTCAGCACCGCGCCCTCGGCCGGCGTCGTCACCGCCACCGACGTGCCCGTATCCACCCTGAATGTGTTCGTGTCCGTGGCCGTGTGGCCCTGCGCGTCCTCGGCCGTGGCCGTCACCGTGTGCGGCCCGTCGGCCAGCGGCGTGGCCACCGGCACCGACCACGTGCCGCCCGCGCCCACCGTCACCGTGCCCACCGTGGTGCCATCCACCACCACCGTCACCGTCGCGCCCGGCTCACCCGTACCGGAGTACGTCACCACCGGGTTCGTCAGCACCGCGCCCTCGGCCGGCGTCGTCACGGCCACGTTGGTGCCCGTGTCCACCGTGAAGGCGTTGGTGTCCGTCGCGGTGTGGCCGTTGGCATCCTGCGCCGTGGCCGTCACCGTGTGCGGCCCGTCGGCCAGCGGCGTGGCCACCGGCACCGACCACGTGCCGCCCGCGCCCACCGTCACCGTGCCCACCGTGGTGCCATCCACCACCACCGTCACCGTCGCGCCCGGCTCACCCGTACCCGAGTACGTCACCACCGGGTTCGTCAGCACCGCGCCCTCCGCGGGCGTGGTGACGGCGACCGACGTCTGCGTGTCCACCGTGAAGCTCGAGGTCGTCGCCGTGCTGGTGCGCGTCGCATCGCGAGCCACGGCCGACAGGTTGTAGACACCGTCCGCCAGCGTGCCCGGCACCGTGAAGGTCCAGTTGCCGCCGGAGATCGGGATGTTCGTGTACGTGGTGCCGTTGATGGTCAGGTCGACCAGCGTGGCTCCGCCGGACGCCGTGCCGGTGATCTGCGTCGGAGACGCGAGGAGCACCGCGCCGTTGGCCGGCGTGGAGATGACCGGAGGAGGCAGGGCGTTCTGCACGGTGAAGGTGTTGGTGTTGCTCACCGCGCTCGTCGCGCCGTTCAGCACGGACACCGCGTTCACCGTGTGGTTGCCTACCGCCAGGTCCGCGGTCGGCGTGTACGTGAAGTTGCCCGAGGCATCCGCCGGGACGGTGGCCAGCACCACACCATCGACGGAGATGACGACGGACGAGTTGGGCGTCGCCGTGCCGGAGATGGGAGGACGCACGCCCGTGATGGAGCCGTTGGCCGGCGTCACCACCACCGGAGCCGCCGGCGTCACGAAGGCGCCAGGGAGCGTGGTGATGACACCCGCGCCGCCCGCGATGGCGCCGTAGGTCAGCCCGTCCGGAGCGCCGGCCGTGGGCTGCGTCCCCGGAAGCCCACCCGTGACGGTCGCCGTGCAAGCCACGTTGGCGCCCTGGAACAGGATGCGACCACCACCCCCACCACCACCCGTGCCGTGCTCGGCGAAGGTGGTGCTGCCGCCGTTGCCGCCGTTGGCCGAGACGAGGTTGTTGTTGCAGGCCAGGTTTCCGGTGGTGCGCACGGAGACCGTGCCGCCGGAGCCACCACCGCCCGCCGCGTCGTTGGCGTCATCCCGGGCGTCCTCGCCCGCCACACCATTGGCCGAGACACGGCCCGTGCCCGACAGCGAGGCCGCGCGGATGTACACGATGCCGCCCGCCGCGCTGCCACCACCACCAAAGTCGTCATTGCTGTGACCCGCGCCGCCACCACCGCCGAAGAGCAGGGTGCTCACGGGCGAGTAGATCATCTGGGTACCACCGCGACCACCGACGTCACGGGAGGGAGGCTCGTCACCGCTCCACGTCCGGCCGCCCTTGCCACCCGCGCCCGCGCCG
The DNA here is from genome assembly GCF_059738865.1 of Myxococcus sp. MH1. Taxonomy (NCBI): domain Bacteria; kingdom Pseudomonadati; phylum Myxococcota; class Myxococcia; order Myxococcales; family Myxococcaceae; genus Myxococcus; species Myxococcus sp. MH1. The sequence continues at coordinate 8,162,160 of NZ_AP026947.1, forward strand.
CCGCCACCACCTCCTCCTGAGTTGTGGCAGATGCCGCCACCGGCGCCGTTCGCGACGTTGCCGTAGCCCGAGGAGCCCGCAACGAACGGGTCGGTGTTGTCGTAGGCCGACAGCACCACGCCCTCACCCTTCTGCGCGCCACCCGGATACGCCTGGTTGATGCCAGTGCAGCCGTCACCCGAGCCGTTCCAGAAGATGCCGCCGCGGAAGCCTCGACCATCCGTGTGGATGGCGCCGTTGTTCGTCACCGCGCCAGTGGCCAGGAAGATGAGCACGCCGCCCGTGGCGCCGTCCCAAGGCGCTGCGACGATCGAGCCTGCGGCATTCACCGTCACCGTGGTGTACTCGGGGACGCGGATGACCTGGATGGGAAGAGTGCTGCTGGACGCGAAGGACACCGTGAACCCAGTCGCGAAGGAGAGGCGCGTCGCGGTCAGCGCAGTGACACGCGCGAACTCCCAACGCCCAACCGGGGCGTTCGCCGCCGTGCTCATGTCGATGGGCGTCTGGTTGCCTGAAGCCGGCGCCGTGAGCCCGGCCGGCTGGTAGACCATCACCAGGTTGCCCACCGCGAACCCGGTGGTGGACGCGACGTTGACGAAGGTCTGTCCAACTTGGACCGTCCCCGACGACACCCGGGTATAGGTGTTGATGACGGTGTTGGGGACGTTGACCGTCAGCGCCGTCGTTCCGTTACCGAGGTGGAAGCGGTCGGGCTCCGCGTGAGCCGCGGGCGCCGCCAGCGCGGCACACAGGAGCGCCAGCAGACCGACGACGGGCAAGCCAGCGCGTCCACGACGTGCCGCGACCTGCGAAGTGGGAGTTTTGGATGTGGGAGTCATAGGACCGGGGCCGCGGGGTGTAGGGACTGGCCCGTGCGGCAGTGAACGCCCATAGCAATCCAGGAGCCACACTCCGTCCACTTCCGGTCCACGCCCTGTTTCAGGGGGGTTCACTCGGACGCCCCCCTCCCTCCAGGCCCGCGGATCCGAATCACGGATCCGGATTCTGGAAACCGGATGACCCACCCCTCACGTCTCCCTCGGGCTGACCTGTCAGGACCCTGCGGGGCAGCCGCCCTGACACGTCAACGAAGGGGGCACCGCTGACGCATGCCGCCAGAAAAGCGACGAGGGGCCCTCCTTCCGGAAGAGCCCCTCGCGTTACGACAGGACGCGCGCTGCGTCCCAGGCGCTAGAAGATTTCCTCGAGCCACTCGCGCATGCGGCCCTTCACCTTCTTGTACACGTTCTCCTCGCGGATGCGGAACATGCGCCGGTCCAGGTGCTTGGCACCGTAGACGACCAGGCCCACGCCCGTGGCGTACATGGGGCTCTTCACCACGTCCACCAACCCGCCGATGCCGCGCGGCATGCCGCGACGCACGGGCAGCCCGAGCACCTCCTCGGCCAGCTCCGGCATGCCCGCCAGCAGCGTGGAGCCACCCGTAATCACCACGCCCGAAGCGAGCAGGTCCTCGTAGCCGCACTTCTGGATCTCGCGGTGCACGAGCTGGAAGATCTCCTCCACGCGCGGCTCCAGAATCTCGCAGAGGATCTGGCGGCCGAGCACGCGCGGCTGACGGCCCCCGACGCTGGGGACCTCGATGGTGTCGTCCTTGTTGATGAGCGACGCCAGCGCGCAGCCGTACTTCTGCTTGATGCGCTCGGCCTCGTGCGCGGGCGTGCGCAGGCCGATGGCGATGTCGCTGGTGAGGTTGTTGCCGCCCAGCGCAATCACCGCCGTGTGGACGATGGAGCCGCCGGAGAAGATGGCGATGTCGGTGGTGCCGCCGCCGATGTCGACGAGGCACACGCCCAGCTCCTTCTCGTCCTCGCCCAGCACCGCCTCGGCGCTCGCCAGGGGCTGCAGGACGATGTCGGAGACATTCAGGCCCGTGCGGTTGGCGCACTTGACGATGTTCTGCGCGCTGGACACGGCGCCCGTGACGATGTGGACCTTGGCCTCCAGGCGCACGCCCGCCATGCCCAGGGGCTCCTTGATGCCGCCCTGGTCATCGATGATGAACTCCTGGGGCAGCACGTGGATGACTTCCCGGTCCAGGGGGATGGCCACCGCCTTCGCCGCGTCGATGACGCGCGCGATGTCCGCCTCGCGGACCTCCTTGTCCTTCACCGCCACGATGCCCTGGGAGTTGAACCCCTTGATGTGGCCACCGGCGATGCCCGTGTAGACGTGGGAAATCTCCGCGCCCGCCATCAGCTCCGCCTCTTCGATGGCGCGGCGGATGGAGGAGACGGTCGCCTCGATGTTGACCACCACGCCCTTGCGCAACCCCTTCGACGGATGCGTCCCGATACCGATGATGTCGATACCGCTGTCGGTCAGCTCACCGACGATGGCGCAAATCTTCGTCGTGCCGATGTCGAGGCCGACAATGATCTCCCCCGACTTCTGCTTCGCCATGACAACCCTCCCAGGCCCCCCACTCTCGTGAAAGGGGCGTCCTCTTACGGCTTCGGGCTCCCGCTCCTCTCGGACGCGGGGCTCGAAATCTTCACCGCCACCCAGCCGGGCCGGGCCCGGTTATCCAGGTGAATGATCTCCGCTGCAAGCCCCCTCGCGCTCAGTTCGCGACGAACACGGGCCAACCGCTGCAGCTTGACCTCGGAATCTCCTTCGCCTAGGCGCACTTCCTGGCCAGACGCGGCCACCAGTGTCACCTCCCGCCCTTCCATCCGCACCTCGGACAGCCGCTCGGGCTTGCCCGGGGACGCGCTCGTGTAGGCCCGCGCCACCTCCAGCGCCGCCTGGAACCGCTGGCGCGCCACCTGCGGGTCCGCCACGTACCCGTCCCTGTCCACCCCCGTCACCAGCGGCAGGTCCAGCCCGTCGCCGGGCGTCACCCGCTTGAAGGGCTCGCCCTCCTCGTCCAGCACGTACAGCTCGCCCAACACCGCCAGCGCCTCCGGGACATGCTCGGACACCTGCACCGAGACCCGGTTCGGGAAGCGCCGCGTCACCTCCACCTTCTTCACCCACGGGTGCTGGCGCATCGCGCGCTCCAGCGCCCCCGTGTCCAACGTCCAGAGGTTCTGACCCTTCGTCAGCGCCGCCAGCCGCAAGAGCTCCACGCGCGAGGCGCGCTCCAGACCGGTGAAGGACACCGCCGCCAGCTCGAAGCGGGGCGACGACAACGCCCACTTGCGCGTCTCCACCCCACCCCACACCAACAGGCCCGTCGTCAGCGTCAGGGCCAGCACCTTCACGACGCCCGGGCCCTTCGAACGCACCGCGCTCTTCACCGCCTCATTTCGCTGGGCGGAGTCTTGACGGCGGCGGTTTTTGCTTCGTCCGAAGGCCATGGTGAGGGAACGGTGTCACGCATGCTGCGCGCGGATGGATCTCCACGCCAGTTTTTGGCAACAGCCACGTTGCTGTAGCGCGTGAAACACCCCTGAGGAAACAAGGCTCCCGCCCCAAGCGGGCCCCTGGCGAAGGGCGGCGGACCTTGATCTTCAAGCGGCTGGATTTCAAGGGGACTTTTATCAAGCCCGCGCGCGGAAGCGTCAGCGGGTGAACTCACGGCGAGAACCGGAGCTTTCATCCCCGCCTCGAAACGCCCGCCGCCCTCCCGCGGCCCGACCGGACGGGCTCATCCGGGAGGGGCCCCCGTCCTCGTGGACTTCGACACGGTGTCCCAGCACCGGGCGGGCGGGGCGGGCCCACCCGGTGGCGGACCTCACAGCCGGGTGCTGGCCTGGAGCACGGTGACGCGGTCCTCGACGAGCTGGTGCCAGGTCAGGCGATAGGTGCCCGCCTCGAAGTCCAGCGTCGCGCTGTCGTACTGAACGCCGGTAGAGGTCTCGCCCGGAGTGGCCCCCGCGTGGAGCGGGCCGGTGCCCACCGCGTAGGACAGGCTCAACAGGCCCGCGTAGCCCCAGGGCGACGCCGCCACCGCGCCACAGCCCTTGTCGTCACAGACCATGCGGCCCTCGTTGGCGTTTGCGGGGCGGCTGCTCGCCGCGACATGCACCCAGTCGGCGCCGTCCCAGCGGAACCACGCCTTGCCCGTGTGCAGGCGAAGGCCCTGGGGAGACGGGCCCACCAGCGCGTAGCCCCCCTGCTCCGGGATGTGGGTGAAGCGGAAGCTCCAGGTCTCGCCGTTGAAGGCCCGCCAGCCAATCTGGTCGGAGAATCCCTCCACCATCATCAGCGTGTCGCCGTGGACGACATACCGCGCGTCGTCGATGTGGGCCGAGCTCCCGTAGGTGTTCTGGAAGATGCCGCCCAGGCTCACCCTCGCGAGGAAGTCGATGAACCGGCGCGCGGACACCACGAGCTGACCGCCCACCGCGTCGACATCGAGCCGGTCGAGCTGCCGGTTGTTGATGGTGTCCGCGGGAAGGGTGGTCGCCGCCGCGGACCATGACAGGCCATCCGCGCTGTAGGAGGTGCGCACGTTCGCAATGCCCCACGCGACGAGGAAGCCGCCGCCGCTCTGGTCCATGTCCAGGTGGAGCTGGGTGGCCGTCACGCTCTCGAGCAGGACGGCGGTGCCCAGTTGGTCGTCCTCGTAGCTCACCACGCGCACGTCCAGCTTCCCGCCCGTGGCCGGCTGCTGATAGGCGACGACGCTGCGGCCCTCGTGGCGAGCGACACGCGGCTTGCGCGCGGGACGGGCCACGTGCACGGGCTGCCCCCAGGACGTCCCGTCGTATTCGGCGAGGAAGACGCTCCACTCCCCGGCGTCGAACTGCTCCCAGGCCGCCACGCCCCGCCCGTCTGGCAGGAAGTCGATGGAGCTCACCCCCACCGTGCCCGTGGCGGCGGGCGCCGCGAGCGGCCGGGGCTCGGCCCACTCGCCCGCCCCTTGGTACGCGCGCACGGAGAGCTGTCCGGGCGCCGCGAAGACCACGCCCTGTCCTGAGTCGATGGGAATGAACGAGGCACGGCCCGCCGTGGAGTCGCGCAGCAGGACCGCGGGTCGCCAGCCCTGGAGCGTGAGTGCTGTGCCCCACACCTGATGGTTGGTGGTGGCGCTGCCCGTCTCGGTGAGGACGAGCAGGTCGTCGCCCTGCACGCGCAGGTCACGGACGCGGCTCATCCCCGTCACCACGGTGGCCGTCACCGGCGAGGACCAGGAGCCGCCCGTCTGGGACGTGGCGCGCAGCTGGCTGGTGCTGGCGCTGGCGGTCCACAGCGCCACGAAGTTGCCGTGGCTCCGCGCGACGCCCCACAACGTGCTGACCGAGTTCTCCGCGAGCCGGACCTCCGGCTGCCACGTACTCCCCACGCGGTCCGCCGCGTACGGGAAGCCGTTCGCGTGGACGTAGACGGCGGTGACGACCTGTCCGTCCGTGGCGAGCTTCACCGCGTCCGAGTCCGAGGTGGAGATGAGCTCCGCAGCGCTCCACTGCCGCGTGGCGCGGTCGAAGCGCGAGAACTCCGTGCCCCGGTCGCTCACCCACGCACGGACGAAGGTGTCTCCCACGCGGAGGTAGTCGGCGTCCGCGCGGGACGAGATGGAGCTCTGCACCCACTGGACGCCGTCATAGGTGACGGCGACGCGGGGGTTGGCGCCCGGGGTGGAGGCAATCAGCACCGCGCCGCCGTTGTGGAGGAACGTGGGGCTCGACCCCAGCGTGCCGGTGGCGAAGACCTCCGCCCACTGATTCCCGGAGAGGGCGCGGATGCGATTCGACTCGACCATGAACAGGCGCCCGGCCGCGCTGAACAGGCGTCCGGTGGTGTTGGGCCCGGCGGACGTGAGCGTCGTTCCGTCGAAGGCGACCACGCGCTGGTAGATGCCCGTCGCGTCCGGCCAGGAGATGGCGAAGCGGTTGTCCCAGACGGCGACCTGCGGAACCACCGCCGCCGAGGTGCTCACTCCGAGCAGCCGTGATGCACCGTAGCCGCCGCCGGAGTCGAGCGCCGCGCGCACCTGGACGCCCTCGCCGGTGTCCTCGTTCCAGACGGCCAGCGTGCCCAGGGGGCCGGTGGCGAACACCAGGCCGCCGGGCTGCCCGTGCGTGGCGCCGCTGACCTGCGTGCGCGTGTCCACCGTTCGGAGGGTGTACGTGAAGGGCGCGGCGAGCGTCTGTCCCTGGGGCGTGCGGACGTCCTTCACCGTGGCCGTGTAGACGGTGGCCGGCGCGAACGGCGGCACCGGACGGAATACGGCGGTGCGGGTGGAGGCCTCGTAGTTCACCAGGCCCGAATGCCCCGCGACCGAGAAGGTCGTGGTGTTGACGGAGGCCGGGTCCAGCGGACGGTCGAAGCTCACGCGCAGCGCGCCGTCGCGCGAGACGAAGCGCGCGTCCCCGACGGGCAGCGCGCCCGTCACCTGGGGAGGTGCGGGCTGGAGTTCCGTGACGAACCAGAATGGGTTGGAGCCCATCCACGGGTAGCCGTTACCCGCGAGGTCCTCCACGTCGTCGATGGTCACCCGGTAGCGCGTCTGGTACGCGAGGGGCGAGGTCGGCGTGAAGATGGCTGCCATCCGTCGGTCATCGTAGCGCACGGTGCCGGGCACCTTGCGGACGGGCTTCGCGCCAATCTCGTCCATCTCCTCCAGATAGAAGCGCTCCACGCTCACCGTGGTGGGGCGCAGGGGCTCCGCGAAGATGCCCTCGATGGCGGCGATGCGTACGGGGACACCCGTCGCCCCGTACGCGGGGAAGGTCGATGCGAGGCTCGGCGCTCCGTTGTCCGCGACGATGCTCAGGGTGAACGAATAGCTGAAGCTGCTCGTGAGCGCGTTGCCCGCCAGGTCCTTCGCCTGGGTGGAGAGCGTGCCGGTGACGACGGCGCCCGGCGCGGGCAGCGGGTTCAGCCGGAAGTAGGCCGTTCGGGAGCTGGGCTCGTACGAGATGGCCCCCGTGAGCGGCGCGGCTGGTGAGTCGTCCAGCTTCTGCTCGAAGCGGAGCGTCTCCGCGTTGAGGGTCCGCGGGTCCATCTGCTCCTCGAAGGTGAGCGAGTACACGGGGTAGCCCACCGCCACGTACCGCTGCTGATGCGTGGGTCGGGTGGAGGACACCGTCGGTGCCCTCGTGTCCGTCTCCGCGCCCACGCTGAAGCGGAAGACATAGGGCCCGGGCAAGCTGTTGCCTGTCGTGGTGCGCAGCGCGGTCGCGACCGTCACCGTCACCAGCGTGTCGGCCGCGAAGGTTCGCGCGGGGACGAAGGCCAGGGAGCGCGTGGCGGCGTCATGGGTGACGGCGCCCGCCACCGCCACACCGTTCTCCGTCACAGCAAGGCTCGCGGGTCCCACGGTGGTGTCGTCGAGCGCATCGACGAAGGCCACATGGATGCGCGTGTTGCGAGGCACCTGCTCCGCGTCCTGCATGGGGAGTGTGTAGTCGATGAAGCCCACGCCATCCGACGTGGGCCCGCCTCCGTCCGTCGGCTCCTCTCCTCCGTCCGAGACATGGGCATCGGGTGAACCTCCGTCAGGACTCCCCGCATCCGAGCCCGAGTCGACGACGTCCACCGGAGGGTCGTCGGACTCGGAATCCTTGCAGGCGGTGACTCCCAGCCAGAGGGCCAGGATGAGCAGGACACTGCGCTTCCACGGAGCGTTCGCGTTCATGAGAGGTGGGGGCGCGGTGAAGAACCGACGGGCCACGTTTGCGGACCCAATCCAGCCCCTGCTCAAGAACGGATGGCGCCGAAAAAGTCGCACATTCCATTGCATCTGCCATCACGTCTCGCCTACGCGGAGACTGAGAGTCCTGGGACAGAGGACGTGACGACGCCTCCACTCTCACCACGGCACACAGTGGCGGACGACAGGGGTGGTCGAGGTGGACAGCTCGCGCCGAAGCGAGCGTGCCGGCCGAATCGTCCGAAGTCTTCACGCGCGCGGCATGGGGGCCACGCACAGGACAGTGCGTTCCACCAGGACGTCCGGAGTCGCCGCGTGCATGAAGGAGCGCCCACGCGCAGGCCGACTGGCGGGACCACCTCGGCTCAGTGCCCCGCATCGGCGGGGATGCAAGCAGTGCCTCCAGCGCGTCGCAGCGTGAAGGGAGCAATGCCCACGCGCAGCCCAGCTCAAGGGAGCCACCTTGCGTCAGCGCCCCGCATCAGCGAGGCGCGAGCAGCACCGGCATCCCGAGCCGCCCCCACTCAGGGGGCGAGCCGCTCGCTCAAGCCTTGAGGCATGCACCCACGAGCAGCCGCTCGCACAGCGCCGGGAAGTCGATGCCACGTCCCGCCGCAATCTTGGGCAACAGGCTGGTGGCCGTCATGCCCGGCAGCGTGTTGGTCTCCAGCAAGAACACATCGCCACCCTCGGTGACGATGACGTCCGAGCGCGAGCCACCCGCGCAGCCCAGCGCCCGGTGCGCGCCCAGGCACACCTCGTTCACCCGCGCGTACTGCGCCTCGGGGAGCGGCGCGGGGAAGAGGTACTGCGTGCCAGTCCCCGCCTTGTATTTCGCGTCGTAGTCGTAGAACTCGCGCGCGGCGCGGACCTCGATGACGCCCAGCGCCTCGTCATCCAGCACGCCACCCTGCACCTCGCGGCCCTTCACGAACTGCTCGACCATGAGCGTGCCCGCGTACTTCGCGGCGTCCTTCACCGCGGCATCGTACGCATCCCGCGTCTTGCAGATGTGCACGCCCACGCTGCTGCCCTCGCGGCTGGGCTTCACCACCACCGGGAAGGGGAACGGCAGCGAGTCCCCCGCGGCCAACGCGGACGCCTCGTCCTGGAACGCGCGATACGCGGGCGTGGGAATGCCATGCGCCAGGAAGATCTGCTTCGCGTACACCTTGTCCATCGCCATCGCGGACGCGAGCACACCGCTGCCCGTGTACGGGATGAACATGGACTCGAGCAGCCCCTGGAGGCTGCCGTCCTCGCCGTAGCGGCCGTGCACCGCCAGCCACGCCACGTCCACCTTCTCGGCGACGAGCCGCGCGGGCAGGTCCTTGCCCACGTCGATGTCCACCACGTCGTAGCCCAGCGAGCGCAGCGCGCCCGACACGGCCGCGCCCGTGCGCAGGGACACCTCGCGCTCGGACGACAGGCCGCCGAACAACACGCCCACGCGCTTGTGCTTCAGCTCGTCCTTCGTGAAGGCGCCGCGATTGACTGTCATGGCAGGAAGACTCCCACGCGTTTGACTTCGGGTTTCATGTCGACGCCAGTGGCCTCCTTCACGCGCGTCTGCATCAGCGTGATGAGCCCCAGCACGTCCCGAGCGGTCGCCCCGCCCAGGTTGACAATCCAGTTGGCGTGCAGCGTGGAGATCTGCGCCCGCCCGAGCGTGTGCCCCTTCAGGCCCACCAGCTCGATGAGCCGCCCGGCATGGTCGCCCGGCGGATTGGTGAAGACGCTGCCGAAGTTCGGCTGGCTCAACGGCTGCGTGCGCTTGCGGTACCCCAGGTCCGCGTCCATCGCGACCTTGGACGCCGCCACGTCCCCGCGCGGCAACCGGAAGCGAACCCGCGTCACCACCCCTCCAGCAGGCAGCTCCGAGTGACGGTACGCATGCGGCACCTGCGCCTTCGTCAGCCACCCCACCCCGTCCGGCGTCGCGACCTCGACGGCCTCGACGACACGGAAGGCCTCGCCGTTCTTCGTGCCCGCGTTCATCGCCACCGCGCCGCCCAGCGTCCCGGGGATGCCCGCGAGGAACTCCGCGCCCACCAGCCCCTGCGAGCGCATCACGTTCACCAGCTTCACGATGGCCGCGCCCGCCCCCAACGTGATGAGCCCACCCTCCGGCCCCACGTCGATGAGCTCCGGGAACAAGTCCCCGGGCAGCTTCACCGTGACACCCGGCACGCCGCCATCCCCCACCAGCGTGTTCGCGCCACCACCGAGGATGCTCAAGGGCGCGCCCTCGTCGCGCGCCAGCTTCAACACCTCCACCAGCGCATCGCCAGAGCGCGGCCGCACCAGCACCTCCGCCGCGCCGCCCACCCGGACGCTGATGAGCGGAGCCAAGGGCTCGCCCGCCTTCAGCTCGCAGTCCGGCACCCGCTCCAACCGGAGGGCCAGCGCCGTCTTCACGCCTGCTTCCACCATGACGCGCTAGCCCTTCGTCGGAGCCGCATGGCCGAGCAGGCCGAGCAGGTCCGGACCCACGTGGGTGATGTCACCCGCGCCCAAGGTCAGCACCAGGTCCCCCTCACGCAGCCGGGGCAGCAGCGCCGCCGGCAGGTCCGTGCGCTTGGGGACGAACGTCACGTCGCGGTGGCCGTGCGCGCGAATCGCGTCCGCCAGCGCGTCACCGGTGGCGCCCGGAATCGGCTCCTCACCGGCGGCGTAGACGTTGGTCACGAAGAGCAGGTCCGCGTCGTTGAACGCGGTGGTGAAGTCCTTGAACAAATCGTGCGTGCGCGTGTAGCGGTGCGGCTGGAAGGCCACCACCAGCCGCCGACCGAAGGCGCGCCGGGCGCCCGCGAGCGTGGCCAGCACCTCCGTGGGGTGGTGCCCGTAGTCGTCCACCACGGTGATGCCCTTCGCCTCGCCCTTCACCGTGAAGCGCCGCTGCACGCCGCCGAACTCGGCCAGCGCCGTGCGCACCGTCTCCAGCGGGATGTCCATCTCCTCCGCCACCGCGATGACCGCCAGCGCGTTGAAGGCGTTGTGCGCGCCCACCATGCGCACCCGGAACTCCCCCAGCGCCTCGTCCCGGCGGAACGCCTGGAACGTGGTGGTGAACCCATCCAGGGTGATGCTCTCCAGGCGGTAGTCCGCCATGTGCGAGCTGCCGTAGGTGACGAAGCGCTTCTCGATGCGCGGCAGGAGCGCCTGGACGTTGGGGTTGTCCAGGCACAGCACGTTGAGGCCGTAGAACGGCACCCGGTTGCAGAACTCCACGAAGGCCGACTGGAGCACCTCCAGCGAGCCGTAGTGGTCCATGTGCTCCGGGTCGATGTTGGTGACGATGGAGATGGACGGGTGCAGCTTGAGGAAGCTGCCGTCGGACTCGTCCGCCTCCACCACCATCAGCTCGCTCTTGCCCAGCTTGGCGTTGGAGTCGAGCACGTTCACCTTGCCGCCCACCACCGCCGTCGGGTCCAGGCCCGCGGCGCTCAGCACCGTGGCCACCATGGACGTCGTCGTCGTCTTGCCGTGGCTGCCGGCGACGGCCACCGCGTACTTCAGCCGCATCAACTCCGCGAGCATCTCCGCGCGGGGGATGACGGGAATCTTGCGCTGACGCGCGGTGACGACCTCGGGGTTGTCCTTGCGCACCGCCGAGGAGATGACCACCACGTCCGCCTGGACCAGGTTCTCCGCCTTGTGGCCCTCGAAGATGGTGGCGCCCATGCGCGTCAGGCGCCGGGTGATGTCGCTCTCCTTCAAGTCGCTGCCGGACACCCGGTAGCCCAGGTTGAGCAGCACCTCGGCGATGCCGCTCATGCCGATGCCGCCGATGCCCACGAAGTGCACCTGCGCGGCGTGCCGCGTCTTGAAGAGACTGGGGGGCTTGTTCCTCGTCACGACTCGCTCCTGGGCGCCTTCTTCGCTTCGGGTGTGGCGCGCTCGCGGCCACTGGGGCCCCAGGTCTGCACCATCAAATCCACGCACACGTCGGCCAGCTCCTTCGCCGCCTCCGGACGGCCCAGCAGCGCCGCCTTCTTCTCCATCCCCTTGAGCCGCTCGGGGTGCTCCTTGAGCGTGCGCAGGGTCTCCGCCAGCTTCGCGCCCGTCAGCTCCGACTCCTGGAACATCAGCGCCGCACCCGCGTCCACCAATGCCCGCGCGTTCACCGTCTGGTGGTCATCCGTCGCATGCGGGAACGGCACCAGGATGCTGGCCTTCTTGCACACCGTCAGCTCCGCCAGCGTGGTGGCGCCCGCGCGACAGATGACCAGGTCCGCCTTCGCGTACGCGCTCGACATGTCGTCGATGAACTCCACCACCTCCGCGTCGAAGCCCTTGTCCTGGTAGCCCTTGCGCACCATCTCCAGGTCGTTCTTGCCCGTCTGGTGCACGAAGCGCAGCTCGCCCTTCAGGTCCCCCAGCGAGTCGAGCGCCTCCAGCATCCGCTGGTTCAAGCCCCGCGCGCCCAGGCTGCCGCCGAAGACGAGCACCGAGAAGTGCTCGTGCGCCACGTGGCTGCGCAGGTAGTTGTCCATCAGCTTGCGGCGGATGGGGTTGCCGATGAGCTGCACCTTCTTCTCGGGGAAGAACTGGCGCGCCTCCTCGAAGGCGATGAACACCACCCGCACCACCTTGCCCAGCACCTTGTTGGTGAGGCCCGGCAGCGCGTTCTGCTCCTGGATGGCGGTGGGGATGCCCATCAGCCACGCGGCCAGCACCACCGGCCCGCTCGCGTAGCCACCCACGCCCACCACCACGTCCGGCTTCTGCCGGGCGAGGATGCGGAAGGACTCGATGAAGGCCAGGGGCAGCGCGATGAGCGCCTTGAGCAGGGAGAAGAAGCCCTTGCCCTTGAGGCCCTGCACCTTCACCAGCTCCAGCGGATAGCCCTCGCGCGGCACCACCCGCGCCTCCAGCCCCCGCTCGGTGCCCACGAAGACGACCTCGTTGGCGTGGTGACGCGTCACCACCTCCTCCGCCAGGGCGATGCCCGGGAAGAGATGACCACCCGTGCCGCCTCCCGCGATGAGCACCTTCACGCCGCCACCTCCCTCAGCTCCGAGCCCGACCGGGCGCCCCTCGGCGCCCCCTGCGCGCTGGCGCTCAGCGACAACAACACGCCCGCCGCGCCCATCAGCACCACCAGCGACGAGCCGCCGTACGAGACGAACGGCAGCGTCAGCCCCTTCGTGGGCAGCAGCCCCATGGCCACGCACATGTTCACCGTGGCCTGGAAGGCGATGATGGAGGAGATGCCCAGCCCCAGGTACGTGCCGAACGACTCGCCCGCCGCCAGGCTCGCGCGCACGCCGCGCCACAGGACGATGGCGTAGAGCACCACCAGCACACCCACGCCGATGAGGCCCGTCTCCTCGCCGAGGATGGCGAAGATGAAGTCGGTGTGCGCCTCCGGCAGGAAGAAGAGCTTCTGCCGACCGTCGCCCAGGCCCAGGCCGGACACGCCGCCGGAGCCGATGGACATCAGCGACTCGGCCACCTGGTAGCCCACGTCATGCCGGTGGGCCCAAGGGTCCAGGAACGCCAGGATGCGCTTCATGCGGTACGGGCTGGACGCAATCGCCACGTACGCCAGGGGCAGCGCGAGCAGGATGGAGCCGACCAGGTAGCTCAGCTTCGCGCCCGCGGCGAACAGCAGCACGAACAGCATGAAGACCAGCAGCACGCTGCTGCCGAAGTCGGGCTGCAGCATGCAAAGCATCACCAGGATGCCGCACAGCGCCAGGTGCGGGAGGAAGCCCACGGAGAACGTCGCCACCTTCTCGCGCTTCTTCGCCAGCGAGTAGGACAGATAGACGACCCACGCGAACTTGGCGACCTCCGCCGGCTGCAGGCTGAAGCCCGGCAGCCGAATCCAGCGGCGCGCGCCGCCCGCCGTCGAGCCGATGCCGGGGATGGCCACCAGCACCAGCAGGACGATGGCCGCCAGCAGCAGCGGATACGCCCAGCGCGCCAGCTTGCGCCACCCCACCTTCATCGCCACGGCCATGGCGACCAGGCCCATGCCCGCCGCCGTCACCTGCCGCTTGAAGAAGTAGAGGCTGTCGCCGAGCTTGTCCTGCGCCAGCACCGCGCTCGCCGAGTACACCATCACCAGCCCCATCGTCACCAGGGCCAGCACCGCGCACAGGAGGATGGGGTCGAACCGCACGGGAGCGTTCGACGGAGGAGAGGTCTTCATGCCGTCACAGCGCTCCGACCAGGCGCTTGAAGCCGTCGCCCCGGTCCTCGAAGTTCTTGAACTGATCGTACGACGCACACGCGGGCGACAGCAGCACCGTGTCCCCCGCCTTCGCCAGCTCGCGCGCCTTCGCCACCGCCGCCGCCAGCGTGCCGCACGCATGCACCGCCGCCTGCCCCTCGTAGGCCCGGGCGAGTGCTTCCGAATCCGCGCCGATGGTCAGCACGCCCTTCACCTTGCCCCGCCCCGCCTCCACCATGGGCGCGTACGGCGCGCCCTTGCCCTTGCCGCCGGCAATCAGCCACACCCCGTCCCGGAACGCGCGCAGCGCCACCAGCACCGAGTCCACGTTGGTGGCCTTCGAGTCGTTCACCCACTCCACCCCGTCCAGCACCCGCACGCTCTCCAGCCGGTGGGGCAGGCCCGGGTAGCTGTCCAGCCCCGCCTGCACCGCGTCCGCCGGCACACCGCCCAGCCGCGCCAGGAGCGCCGCCGCCATCGCGTTCTGGGCGTTGTGCGCCCCGCGCAGCGCGCGGTTGTCCAGCCGGTACGACTCGCCCAGGAACTCCAGCCGGAAGCCGCCGTCCTTCGCCACCGCGAGCCCCGCGAGCCTCGGCGCGTCCACCACCGGCCGGCCCGTGACGCTGAAGCCATACACCGGCGCGCGGGCCTGGGCCGCCAGGCCCATGACGGCCGCGTCGTCGGCGTTCACCACCGCGAAGTCGCCGTCGCGCTGGTGCTGGAAGATGCGCGCCTTGGCCTCGCCGTATTCCTGGTGGCTCGCGTACCGGTCGATGTGGTCCGGCGTGAGGTTGAGGATGGCGGCGCCGCGCGGGCGCAGGGACTGGATGCCCTCGAGCTGGAAGCTGGACAGCTCCACCACCAGCGCGTCCCAGTCCGAGGGCGTGAGCGCCGCCTCGCTGAAGGGCCGCCCCAGGTTGCCGCCCACGAAGGTGCGCCGGCCGCCCTTGGCGAACAGCTCCCCGGTGAGCGCCGTGGTGGTGCTCTTGCCGTTGGTGCCGGTGATGCCGAACAGCGGCACGGCGGTGAGCGCGCGCCACGCCAGCTCCACCTCGCCCCAGATGGGCACCCGGGCCGCGGCGGCCGCGCGCAGCTCCGGCAGCGCCAGCGGCACGCCCGGGCTCACCACCACCAGCGCCTGCGACTCCAACAGGCCCGGCGGCGCGGGCACGGTGACGAGCGCGGCCCCCAGCGCCTTCACCTCACGGGCCACGTCGCCCAGGGCTTCCTCGCTGCGAGCGTCGAGCGCCGTCACGCTCGCGCCCTGCCGACACAACAGGCGGAGCGCCGCGACGCCGCTCTTCGCCAGCCCGTACACCAACACCTTCTGCCCGGACAGCGAGAGCGACATGGGAGGCACCACCCCTTGGGGGAATCAGCGCAGCTTCAGCGACAGGAGCGCCACGCCACCACAGAGGATGGAGACGATCCAGAAACGGACGATGATCTTCGGCTCGGCCAGGCCCTTGAGCTCGAAGTGGTGGTGCACCGGCGCCATCTTGAACACACGCTTGCCGGTCATCTTGAACGAGGCCACCTGAATCATCACGCTCAGCGCCTCCGCGAAGAAGATGCCGTGGATGATGGCGGAGACCACCTCGTTCTTGGACAGCACGGCGAGTCCGCCCAGGGCCCCACCCAGCGCCAGCGAGCCGATGTCGCCCATGAACACGGAGGCCGGGTAGGTGTTGAACCACAGGAAGGAGATGCCCGCGCCGACGATGGCCGCGCAGAACACCGCCAGCTCCGCGCCGCCCTTCACCTGGAGGATGCCCAGGTACTGGTACAGCGGCGTGGCCACCAGCTTCGTGGTGCCCCCCACCGTCACCGAGTCCGCGATGCTCAGCGTGGTGCCCGCCACGTAGCAGAGCACCGCGAACGTAATCGCGGAGACGATGGTCGGCACGATGGCCAGGCCATCCAGGCCGTCGGTGAGGTTCACCGCGTTGGACGTGCCCACCACCACCACCCACGCGAACACGACGTAGAACCACCCCAGGTCCAGGTTGAACCAGTGCGAGGGGATGAAGGGCAAGGTCAGCCGCGTGTTGATGAGCAGCGTGGGGCCGAACGAGCCGTCTGCTTGCGTCCACGTGGTGAGCAGGCCGAACACCGCCACCAGGTAGAAGAAGGTCTGCAGCACCATCTTCTTGCGGCCCGCCAGGCCCTTGGAGTTGCGCTTGGACAGCTTGAGCCAGTCGTCCAGGAAGCCGATGAAGCCGTAGCCGAAGGTGAGCAGCAGCACCACCCAGACGACGCGGCTCTTCAGGTCCGCGAACAACAGGGTGCCCGCCGCGATGCAGATGAGGATGAGCGCGCCACCCATGGTGGGCGTGCCCTTCTTCTTCTGATGCGAGTCCGGCGTGTCCTCACGCACGTTGCTCTGCCCGTGCTGCTTGAGCCTGAGCCTCGCGATGAGGCGCGGACCGATGAGCATGCCCAGCACGAGCGCGAAGACCCCGGCGGCGATAATGCGGAAGGTGGGGTAGCGCAAGAAGTTGAGGATGCGCCCCGCCTCCGTGTTCTGGATGAGCTCGTAGAGCAGGTACAGCACTAGTGGTTTCCTCCGGAGGACGTCGGGGTGCCCGTCAACGCGGCCACCACCCGCTCCAGCCGCATGCCGCGGCTCGCCTTCACCAGCACCACGTCCTGGGGGCGCAGCCGCGGCGTCAACCACGCCACCAGCGGCTCCACCTCCGTGAAATGCGCCGCGGCCTCTGCCAGCCCCGCGCGCTTGAAGCCTTCCGCCGAGCGCGGGCCGAAGAACGCCACCAGCGCCGCCTTGCCCGACACCTGCTCGCCCAGGCGCGCGTGCTCCTCCAGCTCGCCCGGGCCCAATTCCAACATGTCGCCCAGCACCGCCACCGCCCGGCCGCCCGAGGGCACCAGCGTGCCCAGGGTCTCCAGCGCCGCGTCCATGGACGCGGGGTTGGCGTTGTAGCAATCGTCGATGACCGTCACGCCGCCCTGCCCGTCCAGCACGTTGAGCCGCCGCGAGTACGGCCGCGCCGCCTCCAGCCCCCGCACGCACTCCTCGGGCGTGTAGCCCAGCGCCAGCGCCACCGCGAAGGCCGCCGTGGCGTTCTGCGCGTTGTGCGGGCCGATGAACGCCAGGCGCACCGGCCACTCGCGGCCCAGGTGACGCACCGTGGCCACCATGCCGTCGCGGCCCTTCGTCTCCACCGACACCAGCCGCACGTCCGCGCCGTCCGTCCGGCCGAACGTCAGCCGGTTCGCCGTGCTGCGCTCGGCCTGCGCGGGGATGAGCGCGTCGTCCGCGTTGACGACGATGGTGGTGCCCGGCCCCATCTCCTGGAACATCTCCCCTTCCGCGTCCGCCACGCCCTGCAGGCTGCCCAGCCCCTCCAGGTGCTCGGGCTGGACGACGGTGATGACGCCCGCGTCGGGGCGCACCACGCGGGTGAGCCGCTCGATTTCACCCGGGCGGTTCATCCCCACCTCGATGACGGCCGCCACGTGCTGGGGCTCCAGCCGGAACAGCGTCAGGGGGACACCAATCTCGTTGTTGAAGTTGCCCTCCGTCTTCAGGGCCGGCCCGCGCGTGGCCAGGATGGCGCCCACCATCTCCTTGGTGGTCGTCTTCCCGTTGGAGCCGCCCACCGCGCAGATGGGGATGCGGAAGCGCTGACGGTGGTGGCGGCCCAGGGCCCCCAACGCCATCAGCGTGTCCTCCACCTCGTACAGCACGAAGCCCTCGGGCAGCGCCGGCAGCGCGCGGCCCCTTCCCACCACCGCGCCCGCCGCGCCACCCCTGGCCGCGGCGTCCACGAAGGCGTGCGCGTCGAAGCGCTCACCCACGAGCGCCACGAACAGGCAGCCCGGGGTGAGTGCCCGCGTGTCCGTGCAGACCGCTTCGAAGGCGGTCGGTCCGGGCCCCAGGCGCCGGGTCGCCCCGGTCGCCTGCACCACCTCTTCGTCGCTGAATCGAGCTGCCATGGGGTGTGAGGGCCCGCCTCGCGCGCCTTGTCTCAGCTGGGTTTGCGGGCGGCCAGCACCGTGGCGGCCACCTGCCGGTCGTCGAACTTGTGCTTCTCCTGGCCCACCTGCTGGTAGGTCTCATGGCCCTTGCCGGCGATGAGCACCACGTCCTCCCCGGTCGCCAGGCCGATGGCCTGCTCGATGGCGGCGCGGCGGTCCGCTTCCACCAGGTAGCCCTTCTCACCGGACTTCACCTTGGCGGCGGAGATGCGGCGCAGCCCCGCCTTCTCCAGGCCCGGCGTCACCTGGGCGATGATGTCGTCCGGGTCCTCCGTGCGCGGGTTGTCGCTGGTGATGACGGCGACGTCGGCGGCCTCCGCGGCCACCTGCCCCATCAGCGGGCGCTTGCCCTTGTCCCGGTCCCCACCGCAGCCGAAGACCACGATGACGCGGCCCTTGGCCAAGGAGCGCGCCGCCTCGAGCGCGCGCTTGAGCGCGTCGTCCGTGTGCGCGTAGTCCACCAGCACCGCGGGCGCTCCGCCCGGGCCGTAGTTCTCCACGCGCTCCATGCGGCCTTCCACCGGCGTCATCCGCTCGATGCCGACCTTCACGTCGCTGCGCGAGAAGCCCGCGCCGATGCCGATGCCCACCGCCAGGAGGATGTTCTCCAGGTTGTGGGGGCCCAACAGCTTGCTCTTGAGCGCGATGTCACCCGAGGGCGTCTTCAGCGTGCCCTTGATGCCATCCAGCGAGAACGTGACGTCCGAGGCCGAGATTTCACCGCTGCCCTGACGGCTGAACTTCCACGCCATCTTCTTCTGGCCGCGCTGCTCGTTGTAGATGCGGCTGGCGTAGGTGTCGTCGCCGTTCACCACCGCGACGCCCGAGGCGGACAGGTTCTCCGCGAAGAGCTTCCGCTTGGACTGGAAGTAGTCCTCCATGTCCTTGTGGTAGTCGAGGTGGTCGCGGCTCAGGTTGCTGAAGCCCGCGGCCTTGAAGGTCAGCCCGTGCACGCGCTCCTGCGCGAGCGCGTGGCTGGAGACCTCCATCACCACCGTCTCCACGCCCGCGTCCACCATCTCCTTGAAGATGCGGTGCAGCTCCAGCGGGTCCGGCGTCGTGTTCGCCGTCGGCACCGTCTTGCCGCCGAACTTGTAGCCCAGCGTGCCGATGACACCCGTGGACACGTAGGCCGCCGCGCTCATCGCCTCCAGCAGGAAGGACGTCGTCGTCTTCCCGTTGGTGCCGGTGACGGCGAGCAACGTCAGCTTGTCGGCCGGACGGCCATGGAAGTTCGCCGCGATGAGGGCCAGCGCCTTGCGCGCGCTGCCCACCTTGAAGAAGGGCACCTGCGAGGAGGGCACCGGCTTCTCGGAGACCACCGCCACGGCTCCGCGTGACACGGCCTCCCCGATGAACTGGGCACCATCCTCCTTGGTGCCGGGAATGGCGACGAACAAGTCGCCGGGCTTCACATGCCGCGAGTCCTGGGTCACACCGGTGACGTCGACCGCGGAACGACCACCCGAGGTCTGCTCGGCACCACACCCTGCGAGGACATCCGTCAGCTTCATCTCTTCCCCTTCTTCACACGCATTGCAAGCGCGGGGCCTGGAGCAAGCGCGGCCTCATTGCCGCGTCGCCATCTCCAGCGTCACCCGGGCCCCCTTCTCCACCAGCGAGCCGGCGGCGGGGGTTTGAGACACCACACGACCACTTCCCAGTACCTGTGGCTCCAACGCCGCGGCGAGCAGCTTCACCACGGCCTCACGCCCCCCGGCTCCCTGGACGTCCGGCACACGCACCGTGCCGGGCTCAGGGCTCTCCGAGACCGCTTCCTCCAACGCCGGGCGGGCGGGCTCGACGGCCGCTCGGGCCACCGGCTTCGCCGCGCCAGGCGCGGGGGACGCGGCGGCCACGGCCGTCCCGGGTGCCACCGTCCGAGACGGAGGCACGGCCAGGTGGGCCATGGCGGCGGTCGCAATTTCCTTGAAAGCAGGGGCAGCCACGAGCCCCCCGTACACGTCTGTCTTGGGTTCGTCCACCACCACGAGGATGACGATGCGAGGATCCTCGGCCGGCACCATGCCGACGAAGGAGGCGATACGCTTGTCCGAGTAGCCCCGGGCCACGGGGTCCGCCTTCTGGGCGGTGCCCGTCTTGCCCGCCACCCGGTATTCATCCATGGCCGCCCGGGGCGCGGTGCCTCCCTTGACGACCACGCTTTCGAGCATGCCCACCACCTGCCGGGCGACCTTGCTGGACACGACCCGGCGGACCTCCGTGGGACGGTTCTCCAGCAGAACCACCCCGTCCGGGTCCACCACCTTCGACACCAGGTAGGGGCGCATCATCACGCCATCGTTGGCCAGCGCACCATAGCCGGCGGCGATCTGCACCGCGGTGGCCGTCATGCCCTGACCGAAGGACTGGGTGGCCAGGGACACTTCGGCCTTCGGGAAGGGGATGACGCCCCGGCCCTCGCCGGGCAGCGACAGCCCCGTGCGCTCGGCGAAGCCGAAGGCGTGGTAGCCGGCGACCATCTTCTCGCGGCCCAGCACCTGGGCGATCTTGGCCATGCAGATGTTGGAGGACACCTGGAGGATGCCCTGCGGCGCCAGCCACCCGTAGGAGTGGGTGTCGTTGATGGTGTGGCGCCCCACACGCCAGGCGCCGTTCTCGCAGAAGAAGACGCTGTCGGGCGTAATCGCCTTCTCCTCCAGCGCGGTGGCCACCACGAAGGGCTTGGTGGTGGAGCCGGGCTCGAAGGTATCCAGCGCGGCGCGGTTGCGCATGCCGCCGCGGGAGCTGGACTCGGGCGTGTTGGGGTTGAAGCGCGGGTGGTTGGCCACCGCGAGCAGTTCCCCCGTCTTGGGGTCCAGCGCCACCACCATGCCGGCGACGGCCTTGGCCTCCTCCACCGCCTTGGCCAGGGCCTTCTCGGCCACGTACTGGAGGTGGCGGTCCAAGGTCAGGGTGACGGCGGCGCCCTGGCGCTCCAGGGGGTCGGTGGCGCCCTGCACCAGCAGCTTGCGGCCCTTGGCGTCACGGAAGCCGGACATGCGCGAGTTCTGCCCGGACAGCTCGTCCTCGAAGGCCTTCTCCAGGCCCTCCAGGCCCTTGCCGTCCATGCCGACCAGGCCCATCACGTGCGCGCCCAGCTCGCGCTGGGGATAGAAGCGCTTGGGCTCCTTGGTGAAGCCCAGGCCGGGCAGGCCCAGCGCCTTCACCGCGGCGACCTCCTGGGGCTTGGCCTGGCGCTTGACCCAGGCGAAGCGCTTGGAGCGGGCCAGGCGCGCGGCCAGCTCGTCCGCGTCCACCTTCAGGGCCTTGGCCAGCTGCTTCGAGGCCTGGCGCACGTCGGGCAGCATCGACGGGTCCACCCAGACGGAGTCCACCTCCACGCTCTGGGCGAGCGGCGTGCCGCGCCGGTCGAAGATGTCGCCGCGCCGGGCGGGAATCTCAATCTGGCGGACGTACTGGTCCTGCGCCATCCCCCGCAGCTTCTCCTGCTCGAAGACCTGCAGCTGCACGGCGCGACCGAAGGCGACTCCCAAGAGGAGCAGGAAGAGGCCGAACAAGAGCTGCACCCGCAGCTTCAGCCCCTTCGCGTTGGGCTCCGGAGCCCGGGTCGCCTTGAAGTCCCTCACCGGCCCGCGCCTCCACGGCCAGCCACGCGCACGGCGGGCTTGGGGTCCTGGGGCGCCTGGGCGGAGGCGCTGGCGCGAGAGGGCTTCTCCGCGGACAGCGACACCACCGCGCTGCCGGCAGGCATGCTCATGCCCAGCTGCTCACGCGCGACGCGCTCCAGCCGGCCGGGGGCCTTGAGCGTGGCCAGCTCCAGCTTGAGCCGGTCGTTCTCCCGCGTCAGCGAGCGGCTCTCGGCCTCCTCGCGCGACAGCCGGTAGCCCATGTCCACCACCATCACCCGGCTGGTGACGTGGAGGATGCCCACCGCCGCAAACAGGGTGAACAGGAGGACCGCGGGCAGCAGGTGCAGCAGCACGCCCGTCACCGAGACGGAGCCACGCTGGGACGACGCCTTGCTCATCGCACTTTCTCCACCACGCGCAGGTGCGCGCTCCGAGAGCGGGGGTTGACCTCCACCTCTTCGTCCGAGGCGGACACGGCCTTCTTCGTCACCACGCTGAAGTTGCCCACGCTCTGACAGACGCAGACGGGCAGGCCCGGAGGGCAGGTGCAGCGGCCCTCCAGCGCGCGGAAGGCTTCCTTCACCTTCCGGTCCTCCAGCGAGTGGAAGGAGATGACGGCGGCGCGCCCGCCCACCTTGAGCAGGCCCGGCAACGCGGAGAGCAGCGCGTCCAGCGCCTCCAGCTCCTGGTTGACGGCCATGCGCAGCGCCTGGAACGTCCGGGTGGCCACGTGGATGCGGTTGGGCCACGCCTTGCGCGGCACCGCGCGCTTGACGACCTCGGCGGCCTCCAGCGTGCGCGTGGGCAGCGCGCGCTTGAGCTCGCGGGCAATGGGCCGGGCGAAGGGCTCCTCGCCGTACTCCTCGAGGATGTGCTTGAGCTCGCGCTCGTCCAGCGTGGCGATGAGCTCCGCGGCGGTGGGGCCGTCCGGGCCCATGCGCATGTCCAGCGGGCCGTCCTTGTTGAAGGAGAAGCCGCGCTCGGCCACGTCCAGCTGGGGCGAGGACACGCCCAGGTCCACGAGCACGCCGTCCACCGGCAGCAGGTCCTGGGTGACGCGGGGCAGGTCGGCGAAGTTGCCGGCGCGGCCCTGGAAGCGGGGGTTGGGGCCCAGCCGGGAGGTGGCCGCCGCCAGCGCCACCGGGTCGCGGTCCACGCCGACGACGGACGCGCCCTGGGCCAGGAGCGCCTCCGTGTGGCCACCACCCCCGAGTGTGCCGTCGATGATCACCTTGCCCGCTCCCGGTCGCAGCAGCTCCACCGCTTCACGCAGCAGGACGGTGTGGTGCTGGAATTCCAAGGCCCCCACGAGCACTCAGACGAAGGGAGCCCGCGCGAGGCCGAAGGCGGCGCGAGCGTCGTTCATGTGCGGGTAGATTTCGAAGGCGTCGTGCGCGCCGGCGGCCCGGAAGATGGCCGCCAGGTACGGCGACAGGCCGGACAGCTTCAAATCTCCACCGGTGCGGCGGAAGGCCTCGGCGCGGGCCATCAGCGGCTTGACGCCCTTGTAGTTGAGGTGGCCGACGTCGGACAGGTCCAGCACCACCTGACGCAGGCCCCGGTGCATGCGCTGGGTGAGCTCGTCGCACAGGGTCAGCAGGTCCTGCTCGCTCAGCTCGCCCTCCAGCATGAGCGTCTCCACGCGCCCGGCACCCGCCAGCGCGCTCGCCGCTCCTCGCCGCACCTCCAGAACCTGATTCATACGGTGTCACCCTCTGGGGACTTCAGCCCTCTGTCGACTTTCCGGACTACGGCTGCCGCAGCTCGGAGAGCACCTTCATCACGTCCGCGGAGGCCGCCTCCTGGCGGGCCTCTTCCTGGGCCTTCGCCCAGCCCTCGCGGCTCCAAAGCTCAATGACCTTCACCATCCCCGCCCACACCACGTCCTTCTCCAGCCCCGCGTACGTCCGGAGCGACGGCGGGATGAGCAGCCGTCCCAGCCGGTCCAGCGGGCACTCCTGGGCGCTGGCCACGTACAGGCGCATCAGCGTCTTCACCCCGGGCTCCATGGGATTTCGCCGCGCGAGGGAGGTCTCCAGCGCCTCCCACTCCCGCACCGGGTAGGCGTGCAGGCACCGGTCCAGCGCGGTCGTGACGATGAGCCGCTCGTCG
The DNA here is from genome assembly GCF_059738865.1 of Myxococcus sp. MH1. Taxonomy (NCBI): domain Bacteria; kingdom Pseudomonadati; phylum Myxococcota; class Myxococcia; order Myxococcales; family Myxococcaceae; genus Myxococcus; species Myxococcus sp. MH1. The sequence goes on from NZ_AP026947.1 coordinate 8,185,612, forward strand.
TAGGCCCCCACCAGGGTCTCCCGGAGCTTCGCCGGGAGGCTGGTCCGCCCCTTCGCGTCGATCTGGTGCTCATAGACGCCTCGGAACACGGGGGGCGATCCACCTTTTCAGCCCATCAAGGGATGAAGCTCCACTCCTTCCCACTTCTTGCCACTACCGGGCGGCATTCATACGCGCCCACATGGGGGGGGTCAAGAAAGCGCAACAGGTTGGAACACGCCGCCAGTGCAACGCCGACATCCGGACAACCCGTCACACCTGGAAGGTCAGGTGTTTGGCGCGGCGCGGCGCCCTACCCGTGGCGCTGGGGTAAACTTGAGCTCCCCCCGAGAAGGGCGCAGAGTGACGGGTGCGTGAACACGAACGTGCGACTGAAGGTGGCCTACAAGAGCCCGCAGTCCCTGGTGGGGGAGTACACGCGCAGCGTGGGTCAAGGCGGCGCCACCCTCCACACGCGGCGCAGCCTGCCGCTGGGCACCCGTTTCACCTTCGAACTGCACGCCGGAGGCGCGCTGCGGCCCGTGGAGGTGCTGGGCGAGGTGGTGCAGGTGGAGCCGCGCCCGGAGCGCGACTACCTGCTCACGGTGCGGTACGGCGCCACGGAGGATCGCTCCGCGCTGGACGCGGTGCTCCAGCGCATCTTCTCCGTGCAGGAGAAGGAGGGGCTGCGCCGCTTCCCCCGGCTGCCCTTGCACCTGCGCGCGGTGGAGGCGACGCCCCTGTCGCCGGCCTTCCTGGTGCGCGACATCTCGCGCGGCGGCGTGGGGCTGGACGTGATGGCGCCCGCCCTGCCCCGCCACGTGCGCGTGGGCACGCCGTTCCTGTTGGAGATGGACCTGACGGGCGGCGCGCTGCTGTTGCACGGCGAGGTGGTGTGGACCGCGTCCACGCCGCGCAAGAACGCCACCGAGGCGACGCCGGGCTTCGGCGCCACGTTCGGCCGGCTGCGCGCGCCCATGCAGGAGCGGCTGGACGCGCTCTTGGCCTTGAGCTCGTTGCCCCCCGCGCCGTGGAAGGCGCGGGTGAGCTTCGGCATGGACGCGGTGACGCGGATGCCGTGAGGGCGGCGGGAGGCTACTCCGCGAAGGGGTAGCCGCCGGCGGCCTCGACGGCGGTCACCACCGTCTCACGCAGGTGGGCCGGGTTGTACGGCGTGAAGACGTCCAGCGTGCGCAGGCGCGTCAGCTCCTTGTCCAGCGCGTCGCCCTCCAGCGTGGCGCACAGGGCGCGGCGGGTGCGCTCGTACACGCGCGGGGCGCTGTCGAACGCGAACAGGCGCACCAGCGCCAGCCGCACCGGGTCCACCTGCCCTCCCGCGGCCACCTGCCGGGTGCGCGTGACGAGCGAGTCCAGCGCGAACGCGTCCATCATCACGTCGGAGAGCGCGGCGAGCACCTCCTGGTGCTTCTCCAGCTCCGGGCCGAACTTCTCCGCGGCGATGCGCAGGGCGTGCAGCGCCAGGCGCTTGGTGCTCTCCGCGGCGACCTCCTCCGCCGCCAGCGCGTCCTCCGTGCGGGCGCGGGGGCGCTCCCCGCGCGACAGCTCGTCCGCGATGTTCTTCGCCACGGAGAACAGCGGCAAATCACCCTTCACCGCGCGCTTGAGGATCATGCCCGTGATGAGCATGCGGTTGATCTCGTTGGTGCCCTCGAAGATGCGGTTGACGCGCGCGTCGCGGTAGGCGCGCTCGATGGGGTACTCCTCGATGAAGCCCGCGCCACCGTGCAGTTGCACGGCGTCATCCAGCAGGTGGCCCAGGGCCTCCGAGCCGTAGACCTTCATGATGGAGGACTCGATGGCGTACTCCTCCACCGCGGCCAGCAGGTGCGCCTCGAAGTCCGGGGCACTCTTGTCCCGCGAGGCCAGGCGCGCGTCGACCAGGCCCGCGGTGCGGTAGGTCATGCTCTCCACCGCGTGGACGAGCATCGCCATGCGCGCCAGCTTCTCGCGCGACAGCGGGAAGTCGGCGATGGCCGTGCCGAACTGCTTGCGCTCCTGGGTGAAGCGCAGGGCGTTGGCCAGGTTGAGCTTCATGCTGCCGAGCACGCCCGCGCCCAGCTTCAGCCGGCCGTAGTTGAGGATGTTGAAGGCAATCTTGTGGCCTCGGCCCACCTCGCCCAGCAGGTTCTCCGCGGGCACCTTCGCGTCCTCGAAGTAGAGCGGGCACGTGGACGAGCCACGGATGCCCATCTTGTGCTCCTCGGGGCCCACGCTGAAGCCCGGGGTGTCCTTCTCCACGATGAAGCCGGTGAACTTGTCACCGTCCACCTTGGCGAAGACGACGAACACGTCCGCGAAGGCCGCGTTGGTGATGTAGAGCTTGGAGCCGTTGAGGACCCAGTGCTTGCCGTCCGGCGAGCGCACCGCCTTCGTCTTCGCGCCCAGCGCGTCGCTGCCGCTGCCCTGCTCGGTGAGCGCGTACGCCGCCACCCACTCGCCCGTGGCGAGCTTCGGCAGGTACTTCGCCTTCTGGGCCGCGTTGCCGAACCAGACGATGGGCAGCGTGCCGATGCCCACGTGCGCGCCGAACGTCACGGACCAGGAGCCGTTGAGGCCCATCGCCTCCGCGAGCAGGAGCGAGGTCGTCTTGTCCAGGCCCGTGCCGCCGTAGGCCTCGGGGATGTCCGTGCTCAGCAGGCCCAGCTCGCCCGCCTGTCGCAAGAGCTCGCGCAGCAGCGCGTTGTCCTTGTGCTCGATGCGCTCGGACTGCGGCACCACCTGCTCGCGGCTGAACTGGAGCGCGGTGCGGAAGAAGAGCCGTTGCTCCTCCGTGAAGGTCTCCGGCGTGAGGACGCGGGCAGCGCCGACCTCCTGGAACAGGAAGGCACCTCCGGTGGGGTTTTCCTTCGACGCGGCGGGCTCATTCACTGCGGCCATCCAAGACCTCCCAAGGTGAACGGAAGGAACACCCCTTCCGCCGGCGGGCACACGGCCCACCGTGCAAGCTATGAAGCGCGCCATCTTAGGGGGAGAAGCAGGCGGGCCAGCCCTTTTCTCGCTGCGGGCCTGTCCGTTCCCCGCGGCTTTCCGCACTTCGCGTCCGGTATTTCCGCGCAGCGGAACGTGCGGGGCCCCGTGCCTGTGGCGTGAGCGACAGTCACAGGGGTCCCGCAGACGTCGACACCGCTCACGATGACCACCCATGGCCCCTCACTCCAGGCCGGAGGCGCTCCGCCTCCAGGGAAGGGTGGCTGTCATGAGAACGAGCGCGAGCGTGCTGGTGGCGTTGTTCGTCGCGGGCGTCGTCACGGTCCACGGAGAGGCCCGGGCCGCGGGCGCGTTGACCTGGTCCCAGCACGTCACCGGCCCCAGCGAGGAGACCGGGCGGATTGCCTCCACCCGGGACGGAGGCTTCATCTCCTTCGTCAACTTCACCGGCACCGTGGACCTGGGCACAGGTCCCATCCAGGCACCGGGCGGGCCGGAGGGCCGGGGGCTCGCGCTCGTGCGGCACTCCCCGCAGGGGCAGAAGTCACTCCTGCGCGTCCTCAGCGGCTGGTACGCGCTCCACCTGGCGACGGACGCCGAGGGGAACATCGTCATCCTCGGGGGACCCGCCGGCGCCATCACCAGCAACCTGTTCAGCGACGACCCCCACCTGATGAAGCTCGACCCCCTGGGGCGGCTGCTGTGGCTGCGCCCCATCCGGCAATCGGAGCTCAGCGTCCATGCGCTCGTGACGGACCGCGCGGGGAACATCGGCCTCGGGGGATACACGGTGGGCTCCGACAACAGCCCCCGGCTCACCTTCATCCGGTACGACGGCGAGGGCGTGAAGCAGTGGACGTTCGTCGACGTGAACACCGTCCAGGGCGTGGGCCGCGCCGCCACCGTGGACAGTGAAGGCGCCATCTACGTCGCGGGCGATGCCAAGGGGCCCATCAGCGTCGTCGAGCCCTATCTCATCAAGCTCTCCCCCACCGGGCAGCCCCAGTGGCGCCGCCGGCTGGACGGCGCCGTCGGCTTCGCGCTCGGCGTGGCCACGCACGGCAACCGCGTGGTGGCGGTCGGCACGTTCGCCAACACCTTCACCTTCGCGGCACGGGAGCACTCATCCACCGCCAACCTCGGCATCGACCAGGACGCCTTCGTCGCCGCCTGGACACGCGACGGCGAGGAGCGCTGGGCGTGGAACTTCGCCTTCGACATCGACGCCATCGCCATGGACCTGAACGACGGCGTCACCCTCATTGGCGGCTACCAGGGCCTCAGCCCGGATACGGCGGCCCTGGGAGTTCCTGATGGCAATGCGGCGAGCGCCGCCAACGTCTACGTCGCGAAGCTCGACCGCATCCACGGCTCGTGGCGCTGGGTGCGGACCTTCCCCGGCGGACAGGACCGCGGCAGCCCCGGCTTGGATGAGGGCACCGTCGCCGTCACCCCGGATGGCAGGCCCGCGGTCATGGGACGCTTCCACGACACGCTGCGGGTCGGCTCGCGGGCGTGGACCGCGAACGGCCTGTCGGACCTGTTCCAGTTCGGCTTCGAGCCCTGAGGCTCAGCCCGCGTCCCCGGCGCGCCGAGGCGTCGGGTAGACGAGGCACAGCGTCTCGAACAGGGGCTCGCCCGGGGACGTGTACACGGCTCCGAGCGCCCTGGCCGCCTGCGCCACCTCGGTGCCGAACGAGGGCACCAGGCAGATGTCCTCGGACTGCTTGAAGCGCCCCTTCAACAGCCCCAGGCCCCGGCGCAGCATCGCGAGGTCCTGACGCCCCTCGCGCACCGGCACCGACGGGCCGTTCGCGTCCGGGCCGGGCAGCTTGCCCACGCTCGTGCTCAATTCGAACCCATCCGCGCGCTGGATGATGCGCAGCTTTCCCGGGGCCACCTCCGCCAGCCACTCGCGGAAGCCCTCCTCGTCGCGGAGGACCAACCGATAGGCGACGGGCGCGTCCGGATGCGCGAGCCACACCGAGCCCGCCGAGTCCCGCAGCACCGCGAACAGCTCCGACACCTGCGCCAGGAACGTGTCCGCGTCCGGCACGAGCAACACATCCCGGCCCTTCACCCGCGAGGCCAGGCGCGCGAGGGAGTCCAGGTTCATCGGCTCGAACGTCTCCGCGTCCACGCGCACCTGCTCACCCGCGAGCGCCATCCGCAGCGCTCCGGCGGGGAACTTCTCGCCGTAGACCGGAGCATCGACCCGGGGCCGCGCGCCCCCGTCGTCGGCGGCGGTGGCCTGAGTCCCCGGGGTCAGCGACGGGAGCGGCTCGGGCTTCAGCGACTGCAGGGGCTGCGCGGGCTTCTCCTCACGACAGCCCGTGAGCGCGAGCCCCATGCACAAAAGGCCCCCGAGCCATCGTCGCCCCGAGACTCGCGCCGCTCGATGAATGCATCCGCGCGCCATCACCGCCCCGAACCTCACGACGTCACCCCCGCCCGCGTCCCCGAGGACACCTCCGACGACCGGCCCACCTCCCCGCCTTGAAACACTCGCATGCGACATCCCGGTGCGTCATGAATCCAGCCGCGCGTCATGACCTCAACGCAAGACGTCACGGGGGTGACGGGCTGGCCGTCGCGGGCGGCGCCTGCGCGGGCTTCGGCAGCGTGCTCGCGACACAGGCCGCGTCGGCGAGCCCCAAGCCCACGGCGTGCTCCGCCGCCTGGCGCGCGTCCTGGAAGAGCACCATGTCCGTGAAGCGCTGGGGGTCCTTCGTGCGCCCCGCGTCACGGATGTAGATGGCCTTCACGCGTCCGGGGAACTCCTCGCGAATCTGCGCGTAGACCTCCGGGTCCTTCTCACCCGAGTCCCCCACCAGCACCACCGGCTGCGGGAACTGCGTGAGCAGCCGTCGGATGATGGGCTGCTTGTAGTCGGACAGCGAGCCGGGCCCCAGGTCCCGCAGGTACACGCCGAACCCCGCCGGGAAGCCGTGCCGCGTCAGGAACGACTTCACGCGCGGCAGGTACTGGACGGGCGAGCCGCTCACCAGCGCGAACGCCGAGGGCACGCCGCCCCGCAGGCACCCGTAGAGCGCCGACATGCCCGGCACCACCTCCAGTTCGTCCGCGTCCTTGAGCAGCGCCGTCTGCACCAGCTTCGTCGGCTTCGTCACCTGCGTCACCACCACCGTGTCGTCGAAGTCGGAGACGACGAGCAGCGGCGTCGCCGCCGGCACCACCTCCACCCGCGCCGACGTGGTGGCGCCCTCCACCCACGCCTCCGCCTCGAACGCCCCCACCTCGAAGGCCTTGCCCTCGGGCGGCAGGAGGTTCACCTCGAACCCACCGTCATGCCCGCTGGTGAGGGTCGCCGTCACCCCCTGGAAGCGCACCGACACCTTCGCGCCCTCCCAGTTGCGAGCCGCCAGGCGACGCACGTTGCGCGTCAACGCCGAGCTGCCGTCACCGGGCGCTTCCTTCAGCACCCGCCCCTGCAACATCACCCGCTCCGGCTGCCCCAACACCGGCGTCAGCAACACCGCGGGCGCCGCCATGACGCGGGGCGCGCAGAGAAATCCAAGCAGGACAAACCATCGAGCAAGCGTGTTCAACGGAATTTTCCCGTGTTAATGTTTACGGAGACCTTGATGATAGCTTCACGCGGTCATCGAAGGGCGTCGTGGTGGGGTAGCACATCGGCCCGGTGCGCCCAGAGGAGCCGGAAGACACGTGGAGCACCCGTCCGAAGGGCGCGATTTCGGCAAGTACACGTTGCTCGAGCGCATCGCGACGGGCGGCATGGCGGAGATCTACCGCGCCCGGATGACGGCGGTGGCGGGTGTCACCAAGCCGGTGGTCATCAAGAAGATCCTCCCCGGCTACGCGGACCAGAGCGCCTTCGTCTCCATGTTCGTCAACGAGGCGCGCATCGCGGCGGGGCTGAGCCACGGCAACATCGCGCAGGTCTTCGACTTCGGCGAGGTCGACGGCCAGTACTTCATCGCCATGGAGTGGGTGGACGGGCATCCGCTGTCGCGCGTGCTGCGCCGGGCGCGTGAGAAGGGACTGTACACGCTCCCGCAGCCGCTCGCCCTGCTGGTGACGGTGGAGGTGCTCAAGGGGCTGGCATACGCGCATACGCGCCTGGATGACCGGGGCCGGCCGCTGCACATCATCCACCGCGACGTCAGCCCGCAGAACGTGCTGCTCAGCTTCGAGGGTCAGGTGAAGCTGGTGGACTTCGGCATCGCCCGCGCGCGGATGGCGGGCGGCTACGAGTCCGACGCGGGCGACGCCAAGGGCAAGTACGCCTACTTCGCGCCGGAGCAGGCCCGGGGCCGGGAGCTGGACGCGCGCGCGGACATCTTCGCCGCGGGCACCCTGCTGTACGAGACGCTGTGCGGGCGACTGCCCTTCGAGGGCTCCGTCACCGACGTGATGCGAAAAATCGCGGTGGGCGACTTCCCCCGGCCGCGCGAGCTGGAGCCGGACATCCCGCCGGCCCTGGAGCGCATCCTCCTCACCGCGCTCGCGGTGGAGCGCGAGCAGCGCTACCCCACCGCCGAGGCCTTCGCGGAGGTCCTCACCCGCTACCTGCACACCGCCACGCCCGACGTCTCCACCAGCGCGCTGGCCCACTTCATGGGCTACCTGTTCGAGACCGAGCTCGTCGCGGACGGTCGCCCCGTGCTACTGCCGCGCGAGTTCCTGGGGCAGATGGCCCGCTGGACGCGCCCGCTCGCCGAGCGCCGCACCCTCCTCCGGGAGCTGCCGTCCGCGCCCCTCGAAACGCCGCTGGAGTCGCCCGCCGCGCCCCGCCCGCCCGAGGGCCGCCGCGAGCGCACCACCCAGCCCATCCCCGCCGTCCCCGGCCCGTCCTCCGACGCGCCCACCGCGGAGGCCCCTCCTCCCGAGCCCGCGCCGACCACCGACGCGCCAGTGCCGCTCCGCCCTCGCGTGCCGAACGCCATGGCGCTGGGGACGCCGGTGCTCGCGGCCATGGGCGTGGCGCTGGTGGTGATGATGCTGGGGCGCAACGGCACCTTCTCCGTGGAGCTCAGCTCGTCGCCGCCTGGCGCCAACATCCGCGTGGATGGCCGCCCGCTGGACACGCTCACGCCCGCGCTCCTCACCCACCTGCCCGCGGACGCCGAGCACCTGCTGGAGGTCCACATCCCCGGCATGGTGCCCTGGAGCCAGGTGGTCCGCGCCGAGCGGGGCACCACCCTGGCCGTGCACGCGCGGCTTCGTCCTCGGATGAACACTCCGGCCGCGTCCGCCATGTCGGCCCGCGCGCACCACGCGCCCCCCGTACCGGAGATGGACTGGGCCCCGGGCGGCATCCGCCTGTCCGCGGTGAGCCACGCCTTCCGCGTCCCCGTCACCAACGCCGCCCGCGTGCAACTGGACCCGGCCCGCACGTACCTGGTGCACACCGAGGGGCGCATGTCGCTGGGCGGCCCCATGTCCGTGGAGCACGCCGGCTACTTCCTGGAGGGCGACGCGAACCTGCCCGCGCACGACTCCTTCGGCGTGCTCGGCCCCGACGAGCAGCTGGTGCGCCACGCGTCCGTGCTCCACGTCTTCGCGCTGGATGCCCGCCGGGACGACAACCGGGGCGGGCTCCAGGTGCGCATCCGCGAGCTGGGGGGAGCGAGCCTCGCGCCCTTCCGCCTGGACTCGCGCCAGCACGCGGTGAAGCTGTCACGCGCGGACCGCTTCGTGCTCCGCGCGCTGGACCCGGGCACCACGTACGACGTGGTGCTGCGCTACACCGCCGAGCCCGCCCGGACCCGCGGCCTGGGCGGAGGCCCGGTGGGCCGGGTGCTCGGCCTGGTGGGCACCGGCCCCGGTCCCGAGGGCTCACCCAGCGGCCTGGCGCTCCTGGAGGTGGGGCAGCCCACCCGACTCAGGGGGGCGTCGTGGCTCCAGCTCGCCTTCCCGGACGACAACCTGGCCGACAACACCGGCACCCTCCTCTTGGAGGTCATCCCCGTGGTCCACCCCACCGGCGGCCAGACGGCCCCCGCCGAGCACCGCCACGGCCGCACGGCGCAGTGAGCCCTGCTACAGCCGTGCAGCGGCCTGTCGCCGAAAAGTTGATCCTCCAGTCGCTCCCCCTACCCTGAGCGACAAGGAGGGCTCAACATGTTGAAGCTGGTGGCAGTGGCCGTGGTGGGAGCGGTGGTGCTCGGGACGGTGGGGCTGTCGGGCCGCGTGGACGCGCGTCCCGGGAGCAGCGAGGCGGAGCCGACGCAGGCGCAGGTGGAGGCGGCGCTGGACGCGCGGCAGAAGGAGCTGCTGGGCATCCTTTTGGAGGCTCAGCGGACGGGCGAACGCACGGCGTCGGTTCACCGGTAATCTCGTGGCGTCGAGCGCGACTCGGTGCTAAGCCCGGGCCTCCGTTTGACGTCTACCTGCCCGTGAGGGGGACATGCCTGAAGGGTCCGCGTCACTCAACCAGCTCGCGGTCGGCGACCGGGTCGTCTACCCGAATCAGGGTGTCTGCCGCGTCACCGCCATCGACACCAAGGAAGTGGCGGGACAGAAGCTCATCTTCGTCACGATGCGCCGCGAGGAGGACAACGCCCTCCTGATGGTGCCCCAGCAAAAGGTCGTGGCCATCGGTGTGCGCCGGGTCGCCAGCCCCGACGACGTGAAGAACCTCTTCGCGTTCCTGCGCTCCGACGGCGACAAGGCCGACCTGGACTGGAAGCAGCGCGCACGCACAAACCAGGAGCGCATGACCCAGGGCGGAATCCTGGGGCTCGCCGAGGTGGTCAAGGACCTCCAGGTCCTGAGCGAGCTGCGCCCCCTGCCGACCAAGGAGCGTGAGCTGTACGACAACGCCCGGCACCTGTTGGTGTCGGAGGTCGCCACCGCGCTCGGCACCGCCGAGGTCAACGCGGAGGACGCCATCGACCTGGTCCTCTTCCCGCCCGGCCGCGAGCGCCCCAAGCGCACCGCCGCCGAGTTCGCGAAGGGCGACGAGGACGACCTGGGGCTCGACGGAGACCTGCTGGGGCTCGACGGAGACCTGGACCTGCCCTCCGACGAGGAGCCGCAGTCCGAGTCCGACGAGGAGAGCTCCTCCGAGGAGGAGGGCGAGGAGTCGTCCGAGGAGAAGGGCGACGAGGAGTCCTCCGCGCCCAAGAAGCGCGGCCGTCCGCCTAAGGCCAAGCCCGCGGAGGCCGAGGGCGCCGAGCCCGCCGCGCCCAAGAAGCGCGGCCGTCCTCCCAAGCCGAAGCCGGAGGCGCCCCCCGAGGGCGCCGAGCCCGCCGCGCCCAAGAAGCGCGGCCGTCCTCCCAAGCCGAAGCCGCCCGAAGTGGAGGGAGCGGCGCCCGCCGCGCCCAAGAAGCGCGGCCGTCCGCCCAAGGCCAAGCCCGCCGACAGCGAGGACTGACCGCCAACACCATCCAGGGGGCCCTGACGCGGGCCCTCTTCGCGCCGAGGTGATTCCCCGTGATTCGCGTCGTGACGTTGGACCCCTTCGACGACAAGCAGCTCGCCAAGCTCAACCGCACGCTCTACACGGCGTTCGGCGTGGGCAGCGAGCACTCCGGCAGCGCCGAAATCCCCCCGGGGCTGGGCGAGCCGCTGGACGCCGAGAAGCTGCTGGACCAGGTGAAGGGCATCCGCGCCTATCAGGACGACAAGGTGCTGCTGCTCACCACGCGCAAGCTCAAGGAGCGCGAGCTGCCCAGCGGCGTGGCCCCCACCCCGGGCTTCGCGCGCCAGGGCAAGGACCGCTCCATCATCTCGCTGCAGCCGCACAAGGACCTGGAGACGGGCTTCAAGCCCGTGGCGCGGCAGGCGCTGCACCAGCTCGGCCACCTGTGGGAGCTGCACCACTGCCTGGACCCGCGGTGCTCGATGTACCCGCCCTGGACGCCGTCGTTCTCCCAGGGTGAGCCCATCTTCTGCACCTTCTGCCGGGAAAAGAGCGAGCAGAAGATTCGTCTTGCGAAGTCCTAGCCTCCCACGCGCGCTGCCCCTCCTGGAGCTGGGGGGCCTCCTGCTCGTCGCGCTCCTGTGCCTGCTCTTCCACCTGCGGCTGCCGGGCAAGCTCCCCACCGAGGAGGGCTATCGCGCGGTGGCCCGGCGGCTCCAGTCGCAGGCCCGCCCCGGTGACGCGGTGCTGCTGTTCCCCTGGTGGACGGAGCGCGCGCGCCTGTTCGTGCCTCCGGGCCTGCCCGTCTACGGCTACCTGGGCTCGGACACCGACGACCTGTCCGCGCACCCGCGCGTCTGGGTGCTGGGACAGCCGGAGCTGCCGCGCTCGGACGAGGCGGCCTTCCTGAAGGACTTCCTGCCCCAGCGCCGCGCTTTGGGGGAACCCGAGCGCGAGGGCTCGCTGACGCTGACGCTCTACGAGAACGGGCGCCACCGGCCGCGCCGCTTCACGGCCTCCGACGTCGTCTCCCGCGCGCGGGTGTACCTGGAGTCGGACGACGGCGCGCGACAGGCGTGTCCCTTCAACGGCTCGGCGCACCGCTGCCCCGGCCAGGGCAATATCTACGTGGCAGCCGAGTGGCACGAGGTCCTCTACGAGCCGCGCCACTGCCTGTGGATGCCCGCGCCGCCGGGAGACCAGAAGCTGGTGGCGGAGTTCGACGGCGTGCCCGGCGACGTGGGGCTGCGGCTCGAGGGCGGCATCATCTTCGAGTACGCCTTCCCCAAGGACGCGCAGCTGACGACGGCGCTGCTGGGCGTGGACGACGCGGCGAGCGGCGAGCGACTGCTGGACGTGGCGATCGCGCCGGGCCAGGAGGGCGTGAAGAAGGCCGAGGTGCGGCTGCCCCCGGGCGCGCCGCGCACGGTGAAGGTGTGGGTCCGCTCGCGCAATCCGGACCGGCGGCAGGTGTGTCTGGACGTGCTGGCGGTGGAGCCGGCGGTGGGAGTGAAGGGATGACGGGCAGGCCGGCGACCCGCGAGGAGAAGCGCTGGGCGTGGGCGCTGTGGGCCCTGGCCTTCGTGGCGCTGTGGTGGACCGAAGGCCACGTGGGCTTCACGCGCGACGAGAGCGTCTACTTCGCCGCGGCGGAGGGGTACGCGGGCTGGTTCCGCCAGCTGTTCCAGTCGCCGACGCGGGCGCTGACGGACGCGGCCATCGTCCGCGCGTGGGACTACAACCACGAGCACCCCGTCCTGATGAAGACGCTGTTCGGGCTGAGCCACCTGCTCTTCCACGACACGCTGGGGTGGATGCGCTCGGCCGCCGCGTTCCGGCTGCCGGCGTTCGCGCTGGCGGCGCTGGTGCCCGCGCTGAGCTTCCTGTTCGGCAGCGCGCTGTACGGCCGCGCCGCGGGCCTGTTCGCCGCGCTCGCGTTCATGCTGGTGCCGCGCCAGTACTTCAACGCGGAGCTGGCGTGCTTCGACGTGCCGGTGGCGGCGCTGTGGCTGCTGGTCGTGTACTGCTTCTGGCGCGCGCTGGAGGACGTGCGCTGGGGCGTGGCGTGCGGCGTGGCCTTCGGCCTGGCGCTGACGGCCAAGCACAACGCGCTGTTCCTCCCCTTCGTGCTGACGCCCTTCGCGCTGTGGCGCGCGTGGGAGGCGAGCGAGGCGGAGCCCCAGGCGCGCGGGTGGCTGCTGCGCTTCGTCGGCCTGTTCGCCTCGGTGGCGGTGCTCTACGGGCTGCTCATCCTGTCGCTGGGCGGCGGCGAGGGCTTCCAGCGGAAGTTCTTCCTGCTCAGCCCCCACACGCTGTTGTTCATGGGGCTGGCCGTCGGCGGCACGTGGCTGCTCAAGGGCGTGGAGAAGGTGAACGCGCAGGTGACGCGGGCGCTCGTCCCCATCGCGGCGATGGCGGTGCTCGGGCCCGTCATCTTCTACCTGCACTGGCCCTACCTCTGGCACCACCCGGTGGACCGCACCGCGTGGTACCTGGCCTTCCACGCCAAGCACAACCACTACGCCTGGTTCTACCTGGGCACGCTCTTGCGCGAGCCGCCCTTCCCGCTCGCGTACGTGCTGGTGAAGACGGCGCTCACGGTGCCCACCAGCCTCTTCGCGCCCATGGTGACGGGCTTCCTCGCGCTCGCGGGCCGCGGCGTGCTGGGGCAGATGGAGCGCACGCGCGCGTGGGTGCGGCCGGTGACGATGGTGGAGGCGCTGGTGGGAGTGAACGCGGTGACGTCCATCCTCATCATCAGCCACCCCCAGGTGCCGCACTTCGGCGGGGTGAAGCACTGGTTCCCGTCCATGGTGTTCCTGGGCCTGCTCGCGGGACAGGCGGTGTCGCGCGGCTCGACGGCGCTCCTGGAGCGGCTGCGCGAGAAGAAGCCCTCGGTGCCCGCGCTCGCCGTGCTCGCGCCCGTGTTCGCGGTGCTGCTGGCGCCCGCGCTGGTGTACTCGGCGCGCGTGTTCCCCTACGGGACGGCGGCGTACTCGGAGCTGGCCGGAGGGCTGCCCGGCGCGGCGACGCTGGGGATGCAGCGGCAGTTCTGGTCCAGCCACGTCACCGGCGTGCTGCCGTGGATCAACGAGCACGCGAAGCCGAACGCGCGGCTGTTCCTGCATGAGGTGCACGGCGGCTCGTTCCGCGACTACCAGCGCAACGGGATGCTCCGGCCGGACCTGCGAGCGGTGGGCAGCCCCTTCGAGGCGGACATCGTCGCGTACCAGTACCACCAGGAGTTCCGCGAGTACGAGTTCCAGACGTGGCAGGCGTTCAACACGCGCACGCCGGCGACGGGGCTGTACCTGGACGAGACGCCGCAGGTCATCGTCTACGTGCGGCCCGAGCCTCGCTGAGCCGCGACGAGGCCCCCGTGATGACCCACGGGGCCCTCGCTCACGGGTGACGCGGGCGCTACGGAGTCAGACACCCCGGGCCCGCCGAGCAATCCGAGCACCAGGCGCTGGACTCGTAGGACGATTGGCAGACGCCGTCGCCGCAGTAGCCACTGTACGGACAGTCCTCGGGACAGGACTGCGGCTCCAGCCGGAAGCACAGGCCGTTACCACAGACATCGATGAGCCCCTCCGGCTCACTTGGCCGCGCGGCCTCCGGCGCCAGACACCCCGGGCCCGCCGAGCAATCCGAGCACCAGGCGCTGGACTCGTAGGACGATTGGCAGATGCCGTCGCCGCAGTAGCCACTGTACGGACAGTCCTCGGGACAGGACTGCGGCTCCAGCCGGAAACACAGGCCGTTACCACAGACATCGATGCGGGCCTCCTGCTCCCCCAGTTCCTGCTCCAGCGGAGCCTGCGCATCCACACCACCACAGGCCGACAACACCGCGAACGACACCACGGCCATCCAGACACGAGTCCATCGCTTCATTCGACGCTCCTCGGGGTGAAGGGAAACAGTCCATCCTAACCATTGGACCAAGGACGACCGCAAACCCTCACACCCACGCCCGAAGCGCCTCCTCACCTCCAGCACAAACATCCAACCCGGATGCAAAAGCAACCCGGGAACACCCCTCACGCACTGGGCACACCTTCCCCACCCTGCTCCCCCGCGAGGAGCACCGGGAGCACATGCAGCACATCGTGCCGGTCGACCTGGCTCCACCCGCGAGTCACCGCCAGGTCGGCCAGCTCCGGTGAGGGCTCGAACGCCAGGGGGAAGCCCACCAGCGCGAGGATCTCCCCGTCGGAGAGGGAGTTGCCCATCGCGAGGGAGCGCTCCAGCGAGGCGCGGTGGAGCGACGCCAGCTCCTGGAGGATGCCCGGCTTGCCCCCGCTGCGGCCAGGCCCCTGGAGCACCTGTCCCGTATAGCGATTGCGTTGGATGGCCATCTGCGCGCCCCGGTACACGTCGATGCCCAGGTCCTCCGCGACCAGATGGACCATCTCGATAGGCCCTCCGGAGACCAGAGCCACCAGGAACCCCTCGGCCTCGAGCATCCGGAGCAGCGGCCGGACGAACCCGAACAGGCGACCTCGCGCCTGGGCCCAGACATCCTCCGCGGCGCGCTCGACGCTGGGGACCGCCACACCCGCGAAGAGCCGCTCCCAGCCCCGGTAGACATCCGCGACGGCGTCGAAGAAGTCCTGTCCGCCCACGTCATGGCGTTCGACCGCCGCCAGGAGTTCGCGCACGACCGTCCCATCACAGACACCGCGCGCCGTCAGCTCACGCACCAGCAAGGCCCCGAGCGTGTCCGGGGTGAGCGTCCCATCCAGGTCGAGCACCGCGAGCCTTCTCATACACAATCCTTCCTGTCGGGCAGGGCCCCTGTCGGAGTCCCTGGCTCCTCCACGAACCAGGACGGAGGACCTCCTCCCCTGGATGTCGGCTCGGAGCGCGACGTGTTGCTCATCGGACGAGCAACCCCGTCGAACACCGTCCTGGCGTCCGCGAGTCATCACCTGAGGCCTCCCAGGTGTCGCCCGGCACGATGCTGCGTCCCCTCGAGGATGGAACCCCCGTCTCCAGGGCGGGGCGGGCGACCCGGGCGCGGTGGGGACGACGTTGGCGGCCTCCGCCCCCCTGTCCACCTTCCGCGAGTCGGGCTCTCGCCCGGAGGGGGACATCCACATGCAGCTGTTCAGGCTTCCGTCGATTCTCGCCGTGTCCGCGGCGCTGTGTTTCTCGGTCGGCTGTTCCAAGCGGGGCTCGCAGTCCCAGGGCGCCGAGCCCCAGGCCAGCACGCAGCCTCCGGCCCCACCCCAGCCGCCACCTTCGATGGCGCAGGGCGCGCCGCCGCCCGACGACGCCCACGGCAAGCACCATGGCAAACACCACAAGGGCGTCTCCGAGGCCAACTGCCCCATGGCCGTCCCCGGCGCGGTGGCCCGGGCCGAGGACGTGCCCGAGGGCGTGGCGCTGGTCCTCAGCACGCCGGAGCCCACGCAGGTGGCGGAGCTGCAGCAGCGCAGCCGCCGCATGCTGCACGAGCAGGCCGCCAGCACCCAGCGCGCGCAGGAGACCTCCGTCCTGGACGAGGTGCAGCGCGAGGACCTGGGCGACAGCGACACCGAGGAGCAGTACGGCCGCGATGACAGCGGCACGGGGGGCGCCGGCATGGCGGGCGCGCCGACGATGCCCTCCAGCGCGAGCGTCCAGGACACGCCGGATGGCGTGGTCATCGTCTACACGGCGATGGACCCGTCCCAGCAGCAGCAGCTCAGCAGCGAGGTCCACCAGACGGCGAACGAGATGAAGCCCGGCCAGTGCCCGGGCATGTGAGCCGCGCCTTCTGTCAGCCCCTGCCCCCCGGCGACTTCCGGGGGCGCAGCGCGGCCAGGGCGTAGTCCACCACCGTGTCCGCGTAGGACTCGGAGAGCGGCGCGGTGCGCAAGAGCCAACGGTGGAACAGCGGACCGAAGAACAGCTCCACGGCGACGTCCAGGTCCACGTCCCGGGCCACCTGCCCCGCCTTCTGCGCCGCGCGCAGCCGCTCCTTGGTGACCTCCAGGTTCGGCCGCAGCAGCGTGTCCACGAACTGCTTCGCCAGCGTCGGGTCCATCTGCGACTCCGCGGTGAGCGCGCGCGAGGGCACCTCGAAGCGCGGTGAGCCCAGCTCGGCGACGGTGGCCCGAATCACGCCCTTCAGGTCCGCCACCACGTCGCCCGTGTCCGGCAGCGGCGCGACGTCCCCGATGAGCGCGGCGAAGGCGTCCAGCACCAGCGCGCCCTTGGTCGGCCACCAGCGATAGATGGTCTGCTTGCCCACCCCCGCCCGCGCGGCGATGGCCTCGATGGTCAGCCGCGTGTAGCCCTGCTCCCCCACCAGCTCCACCACCGCCTTCAGGATGGCCTGGTGCGAGCGCTCACTGCGCCGCCCCGTGTCCGGCGTCTTCGCCTCACTCATGGGGCACACGCTAGCGGGGCGGTGGCGATACGCAACGTCTCGTCTTGACAACAAGCACCCCGGGCCTCATGGTGGCCAAACGAGACGGACCGTCTCGTCTCAATCCAGGAGCCCTTCCATGAAGCGACGCGCCCATATCGCGATGGTCAGCATCCCCGCGCACGGCCATGTGAACCCGAGCCTGGAGGTCTTGCGAGAGCTGGTGGCCCGGGGCCATCGCGTGAGCTACGCCAACGACGCCTCCTTCGCGGAGCCCATCGAACAGACGGGCGCGAAGCTGGTGCCCTATCCGTCGACGCTGCCGCGAGAAGGCGTCGCGGACCGGCAGTGGCCGGAGGACACGATTGGTCAGCTGGAGGTGTTCCTGAAGGACGCGCAGGAGCAGCTGCCCAGGCTGCGCGCGGCCTGGGAGCAGGACCGGCCGGACCTGTTCCTCTACGACATCGCGGGCTACACGGCGCGCATCCTCGCGGAGAACTGGGGGAAGCCCGCCCTCCAGCTCTCCCCCACGTTCGTCGCGTGGGAGGGCTACACCGAGGAGATGGCGCCGATGATGGAGGCGCTGCGCGCGGCCCCGGGTGGCGCGGACTACTACCGTCGCTTCTCCGAGTGGCTGAGGGACTGCGGCGTGGCGGAGACGGACTCCACGCTGTTCGTCGGTCTGCCGCCGCGCTCGCTCGTGCTCATCCCGCGCGCGATGCAGCCGAACGCGGACCGCGTGGACACGCGGCGGTTCACCTTCGTGGGACCGTGTCTGGACGAGCAGCGCGCCCACCAGGGGACGTGGAGCAGGCCCGCGCACGCGAAGAAGGTGCTGCTCATCTCGCTGGGGTCGACGTTCACGAACCAGCCGGCGTTCTATCGCCAATGCATGGCGGCGTTCGGAGATTTGCCTGACTGGCACGTGGTGCTGAACATCGGTCGACATGTCCAGCGCTCGGAGCTGGGGGAGGTCCCCGCCCACTTCGAGGTGCACGCGTGGTTGCCGCAGCTCTCGGTGTTGAAGCAGTCGGATGTCTTCTTCACCCACGCGGGCATGGGCAGCACGCAGGAGGGGCTGTGGTGCGGCAAGCCGATGCTGGCCGTGCCCCAGGCCACCGACCAGTTCGCCAACGCGGACCGCATCGTCGAGCTGGGCGTCGGCTTGCGGCTGGACACGGAGCAGGCCACCGCGGCGGCGCTGCGCGAGGCGTTCCAGCGACTCACCACGGAGCCCCGCTTCGCCGAGCGGGCCGCCGCGATTCAGCGCGAGCTTCGCGACGAGGGAGGGGCGAAGCGCGCCGCGGACCTCATCGAGCAGGCGCTCGGTGGGTGAGGCGCGACGTGCTCCACCGGGCGTCGCCGTGACTCCCGACACGCGCGACGACGAGTCGTGGCAGACTTGTGGGCATGGACGCGCGGGACATCCATCCGAAGTGGGTCGTGAACCTGGTGGATGAGCCGCGGGAGCTGTACCTGTGGCTCGGCTGGTCCTCGCTGGCGGAGCTGCTCGAAGCGATGACCGAGCTGTCGACGACCCCCAACACCTACTTCCGCTTCACCTTCTCGGAGAGCACCCTCGCGAGCCTGGGTGAGCTGCTCGCGCGCGTCGAGGACTGTCATGCGACGCCGGAGCCCTACCGGGCCCACCCTCGTCAGCTCAGCGTCGAGCGGCTCGCCAGCGCGGCGAACGAGGTCCACCAGCAGGCACAGCGTCTCCAGGACAAGCTGGCCGAGCCCGGTTTCGCTCACTCCCTCGCGCTCCAGAAGGTGTTGGCTCCACGAGCCTTCCTCGATGCGTGGGCGACGATTCTCCGCCAGCTCGGCTCGGGGGGAGACGGCCCGCGACCTCCTCTCCTGGGCTGCACGGGTGACGTGGACGTGTCGCTCGAATGGGGGTGGTAGCCTCCGGCGCCACCGCCATGGAAAGCAACGCACCGTCCTCCGCGCAGCCGCTCGCCAGTGACAAGCCCGGGCTGTTCGCGCGCTTCGGTCCTGGCATCCTCGTCGCCGCCACGGGTGTCGGCGCTGGAGACCTGCTCACCGCCAGCCTCGGAGGCTCCGCGGTGGGTGTGTCCATCTTGTGGGCCGCCGCCGTGGGCTCGGTGCTCAAGGGCTTCCTCAACGAGGGCGTGGCCCGCTGGCAGCTCGCCACCGGGACCACCGTGCTGGAGGGCTGGGCCCGCCTGGGCGCGGGCCTGCGCTTCGTCTTCTTCATCTACCTGCTCGGCTGGAGCTTCTTCACCGGTGGCGCCCTCATCTCCGCGTGCGGCGCGGCGGGCGACGCGCTGTGGCCCCTGGCCAGTGACCCGGAGACGTCGCGCCGGCTGTGGGGCGTGATTCATTCGTTGGTGGGCCTGGCGCTCGTGGGCCTGGGCGGCTTCCGGCTCTTCGAGAAGCTGATGGCCGCCTGCATCGCGTTGATGTTCGGCGCGGTGCTCTTCACCGCGCTCGCCTCGGAGCCGGACTGGGCCGCCGCCGCGCGCGGACTCGTCGTCCCCTCGCTGCCGGACCAGGGCGCGCCCTGGGTGCTGGGGCTGCTGGGCGGCGTGGGCGGCACGGTGACGATGCTCTCCTACGGCTACTGGATTCGGGAGAAGGGGCGCGAGGGCCCGCGCGGTCTGCGCACCTGTCAGACGGACCTGGCCGTGGGCTACGCGCTCACGGGGATGTTCGGCGCCGCCATGGTCATCATCGGCTCGACGCTCCAGTTGGAGGGCACGGGCCTGCGGGTCGCCACCGTGCTCGCGACGCGGCTGGAGGCCATCATCGGGCCGGTGGGCTACTGGGTGTTCCTGGCCGGCTTCTGGGGCGCCGTGTTCTCCAGCCTGCTGGGCGTCTGGGAGGGCGTCCCCTACCTCTTCGCGGACTTCCTGCGCATCCAGCGCAGAGAGGCCCGGGGCCTCGTGGATCTGCGGACGACGCGCGCGTGGAAGCTGTACCTGGTGGCGCTCTCGCTCGTGCCCCTGCCCATGCTCTGGGCGCCGCTGCAGCGCGCACAGCTCGCGTATGCCGTGGTGGGGGCGCTGTTCATGCCACTGCTCGCCGCCACCCTTTTGTGGATGAACAACCGGCGGGACTGGGTGGGCTCGCTGCGCAACGGCTGGCTCGTCAACGCCGCGCTCGTCGCCACGCTGGTGCTGTTCGTCATCGTAGGGTTTGACGAAGCGGTCGACGCGCTGCGCAAACTGAGGATCCGCTGAGAGCGGTGCGCGCGGCGGGACACTGGAATGAACGAGGGTTCGGGCTCCGGTGTCGAAGCGCACGGATGTGCACTTACGGTCTTTGTATCGCGCGGCCTCCAGGCGGGCGGGCGACAGCCCATCCCCCGAGCATGACGCTCGGAGTAGGCTTTCGAACGCGGATGGTGGATCTTCCACGCCCCGGGAGGGACACATGAAGCGCTGGAGCATGGTGCTGGCAGTGGCGGCGATGAGCGTGGGTTGCCAGAACGGCAAGAAAGAGGACCGCGGCACACGGGCGCAGGTCCGCAAGACGGGGCCCGCGACGATGGAGGTCATCCCCTCGGCCGGACAGCTTCCGTACTGCATGCTCTACACGGTGTCGGAGAAGGGCGTCATCCGTCAGCTCACGCTGACGCGGGAGAACCGCTCCATCCGCTGCGACGCGAACAAGCCCGTCGCCAACACCAGCTTCCGCGTCCCGACACAGGAGGGGAAGGTCAAGGTCTACATCTTCTTCTCCGACGAGCGCATCCCCGCGGGCCCCGTCGCGCAGCAGCTCTACGACCTGCGCGGACAGGACCGCATCAGCGCCATGGACCTGCGGCTGCCGGGACGCGTGTTCGTGGAGACGATGGACTTCGTCCCGGAGGAAGGCACCGCGGAGATCACCGGCGCGGTGGTGGGCACCCACGGCGAGGTGACGGACTCGGGCTCCGGCGCCGCGCCGGACCAGGACCTGGGCGCCACGGTGCTCGGCGACGGAGGCACCGCAGGCGCACAGCCGGCGGCCGCGGACGAAGGGACCTGAGCCCGGCACCGAGGAGGACGCGAGACCTCCTCGACGCGTGTCGCGCGTGTCACACCGCCTGAGCGCCACGCGAGCCGGACGCAGACCGGCTCGGCGCGTATCGCTCACGTCGAGCCACACGGGCGCCTGGGCACATCACCCGAGGAGGACGCGAGACCTCCTCGAGTCACCTCCCCTGAATCACCAGGCCTCGCGGGCCATGGCCAACAGGTCGGCCTCCGTCACCTTGCGCGGATTGCTCAGGTGCGAGGCGTCCAGGAAGCCCTTCTGCGCGATGAGCGGCAGGTCCTCCTCACGCACGCCCACGTCCCGCAGCCGCGCGGGGATGCCGATGGCCGCGTTGAGCTTGCGCACCTGCTCGATGGCGTTGCTCGCGAGCACCTCCTCGCGCGCGTTGGACGTATCGCCCATCGCCACCGCCACGCGGGCCAGCCTGGCCGTGCTCGCCGCGCGGTTGAACTCCATCACCACCGGCAGCACCACCGCGTTGGCCAGGCCATGGTGCACGCCGGAGATGGGCGTCAGCGCATGCGCCAGCGCGTGACACGCGCCCAGGCCCTTCTGGAAGGCCATGGCCCCCTGCATCGCGGCCACCATCATGTCCGTGCGCGCCGCCAGGTTCGTCCCCTCGCGCACCGCCGTCACCAGCGAGCGGCTCACGCGGTGGATGCCGTCGATGGCCACCGCGTCCGCCAGCGGATGGAAGCCCTGCGACAGGTACGCCTCCAGGCAGTGCGTGAAGGCGTCCATGCCCGTGGCCGCGGTGACCCCTGGAGGCAGCCCCAGCGTCAGCTCCGGGTCCACGATGGCGGCGCCCGGCAGCAGGTGCGGACTGAAGATGACCGTCTTGCGCCCCGTGTCCTCCAGCGTCACCACGCCCGAGCGCCCCACCTCCGAGCCCGTGCCCGCGGTGGTGGGAATGGCGATGAGCGGCGGCAGGTCGTCCTTCACGTACTGGTCGCCGCCCTTGGCGTCGTCGTAGCGGCTGAGCGGCGGCTCGTGCGTGGTGAGCAGCTGCACCAGCTTGCCCGCGTCCAGCGCGCTGCCTCCGCCCAGGGCGATGAGCCCGTCGCAGTCGTTCTTCCGGTAGACCTCCAGGCCCGCGAAGACGTCCTTCTCCGTGGGGTTGGGCTCCACCTTGTCGAAGACCGCGCACGGCAGGCCCGCCGTCTTGAGCACCTCCAGCACGCGGGAGACCAGGCCCGCCTTCACCACGCCCGCGTCCGTCACCAGCAGCGGGCGCTTCATCTTCAGCCGCTGCGCCTGGGCGGGCAGCCGCTGGAGGGCCCCCGCGCCGAGCACGATACGGGTGGGCCACGCCATCTCGGTGACACGGGGCTCGGTGGGGATGTCGAACGGCTTCATCTCGGGTTCCTCCCTCGGGCTCATCAGATGAGCTCCAGGTAGCGCTCCAGCTCCCAGTTGGTGACGGCGCGCTCGTACTGGCGCACCTCCCATTCGCGCGTGCGCACGAAGTGGTCCACGAAGCCCTCGCCCAGCAGCTCCCGGGCGCGCTCGCTCTGCTTCAGCAGCGTCACCGCGTCCTTGAGGTTGCGCGGCAGGGGCGCGGCCTCGTGGGACGCGTACGCGTTGGCGTTGCACGCGGGTGGCGGCTCGATTTCGTTCTCGATGCCCCACAGGCCCGCGGCCAGGCTCACCGCCATGCCGATGTACGCGTTCATGTCCGCGCCCAGCTGGCGGTACTCGATGCGCATCGCCTTGGCGCTCTCGCCGATGACGCGCACCGCGCAGGTGCGGTTCTCCAGGCCCCACGCCGCGGTGGTGGGCGCCCAGGTGTTCTCCACGCTGCGCTTGTAGCTGTTGATGGTGGGCCAGTAGAGCGCCGTCAGCTCCGGCATCAGGGCAATCTGCCCGCCGATGTAGTGCCGCATCAGCCGGCTCATCCCGTGCGGCGCGCCCTCTTCATGGAAGAGGTTGCGCTCACCCTTCGGGTCCCACAGCGACTGGTGCACGTGCCCCGAGCAGCCCGGCAGCTTCGCGTTCACCTTCGCCATGAAGCACGCGGACAGGCCCTGGCGCGCGCACAGCTCCTTCACCACCGTCTTGAAGAGCGCCGCCTTGTCCGCCGAGCGCTCCACGTCGTCATACCGGATGGCCGCCTCGAACACGCCGGGGCCCGTCTCCGTGTGGAAGCCCTCGATGTCCAGCCCGAAGCCGTTGCATCCGTCGATGAGCGAGTGCACCAGCGGCGCGTTGAGCGACGTGCGCAGCCACGAGTAGCCGAACATGCCCGGCGTCAGCGGCGTCAGCTCCTGGAAGCCCTTCTCCCGGAGCGTGTGCGGCTGCTCCTTGAAGATGAAGAACTCGTACTCGGCGCCGAAGCGCGGCAGGTAGCCCTGCTCCCGCGCGCGCGCCGCGACCTTCTGCAGCAGCTGCCGCGGGCTCGCCTCGAACGGGGTGCCGTCCGGGTTGACGAAGTCCAGCAGGAACGCCGCGGTGTCCGGCTCCCACGGAATCATCCGCCCCGTGGACAGGTCCACCGTGGCGTGCGCGTCCGGGTAGCCGGTGTGCCAGCCCGTCACCTGCGTGTTGTCGAGCAGCTCGTCGCTCAAGTCCCAGCCGAAGACGACGTCACAGAAGCCCAGCCCGCTCTTGGCGGCGCTGAGGAACTTGTCCACGGAGATGTACTTGCCGCGCCAGACGCCATCGATGTCGACGGCGCCGACCTTCACCTTCTTCGCGCCGCGCTCGTCCAGCCAGCGCCGCATCGAGTCCGCGCCACCCGAGTCCCGGGGCACGGCGGCGCCGCGCACCGGCCCCCCGCGCTCCTTCGCGCGAGCCCTGCGAGCCACGGCCGGGTGCGTGAGTACCTTCGCCTTGGAACGGGTCGGCATCGGGACCTTCCTTCGTGGGGTGAGGGAATGCTCAGGTGTCCGTGGGCAGCTTCGTCCACACCGCCTTCGTCTGGAGGTAGCCCTCCAGCGCGTGGTGCGACAAGTCACGGCCCCAGCCGGACTCCTTGTAGCCGCCGAACGGCGCGGCATCGTCGAACTCGTTGAAGCAGTTGATCCACACCACGCCGCTCTTCACCTTGCGAGCCAGCGCGTGTGCCTTCGCCACGTCGCGCGTCCACAGCGACGCGGCCAGCCCGTAGAGCGTGCCGTTGGCCAGCTCCAGCGCCTGCGCGTCGTCCTTGAAGCGCATGCACGCGAGCACCGGGCCGAAGATCTCCTCCTGGGCGATCTTCATGTCCGGCTTCACGTCGCCGAAGACGGTGGGCTTCATGAAGCAGCCCTTCGCCTTGGCGCTCTCCGTGTCGCGCTCGCCGCCCGCGAGCAGCCGCGCGCCCTGCTGACGCCCGCTCTCCACGTAGCCCAGGATGGTGTCGAGCTGCTTCTGGCTCACCTGCGCGCCCATCTCCGTGGACGGGTCCAGCGGGTCACCCACGCGCAGCTTCTTCGCGCGCTCGGCGAGCCGGCCCACGAACTCGTCGTAGACGCTGTCCTGCACCAGCACGCGGCTGCCCGCGTTGCACGTCTCACCCTTGTTGCCGAAGATGCCCCAGAAGCACGCCTCCACCGCGCGGTCCATGTCGGCGTCGGCGAAGACGACCTGGGGGCTCTTGCCGCCCAACTCCAGCGTCAGCTTCTTCAGGTTGCTGCCCGCCGACGCCTGCATCAGCCGGCGCGCGGTGCGCCCCGAGCCGGTGAAGGAAATCTTGTCCACGTCCGGGTGGCGCGCGAGCGCCTCGCCCGCGGGGTCTCCGTAGCCGGGCACCACGTTGAGCACGCCGGGCGGGAAGCCCGCCTCCAGCGCCAGCGCGCCCAGCTTCATCGCCGTGAGCGGCGTCATCTCGGAGGGCTTCACCACCACGGTGCAGCCGGCGGCGAGCGCGGGGCCCAGCTTCCAGCACAGGATGCACGTGGGATAGTTCCAGGGGACAATCAGGCCCGCCACGCCCACCGGCTCCTTGAGCACGTAGGTGTGGAAGGGCCCGTCCACCGGCAGCACCTCGCCATGCACCTTGTCCGCCCAGTCCGCGAAGTACGCGAGCGTGCCGGCGCCCGGCGCCACGTCCCCACGGATGGCGTCGCGGAACGTCTTGCCGTTGTTGAGCGACTCGACGAGCGCGAACTCCTCGCGCCGCTGCCAGAGCAGGTCGGAGAGCTTTCGGATGAGCTTGCCGCGCTCACGGGCGGACATCTTGCTCCACGGGCCGGACTCGAACGCGCGCCGGGCGGCCTTCACCGCGCGGTCCACGTCCGCCGCGGTGGCGCTCGGCACGTCGCACACCTTCTCACCCGTGGCGGGGTTCACCACCGGGAAGGTGCCCCCTTCGATGGGGTCCACACCCTGTCCGTCGATGAGCAGCTGCAGGACGGGAAGCCGTGGGGAGAGGGAGCGTGCATCAATCATGGGGATTCCTCGGGGCGCACGGGGGCGTTCCAGACGGATTGGCCAGGAGCGAACACAGGTGGCACGACAGGGTAGGAATGACGTCCAGACGCGGCAACCTGCGGCGGTGAAGAACGTCTTGTTGCTGAAAGCCGGCGAGGCGGCCGTGTCCGTGCGCCTCAGTGTGGGTGATTACGAGCAGTGGTTCCTGCGCACCATTGGACTGGAGGGTCATCGCTTCGACATCCTCCCCGTGCACCGCGACGCGCCGCTTCCCCGCGACGCGCGCGCGTATGACGCGGTGATGATGACGGGCTCACCGCTGTCGGTGACGAAGCTGGAGCCCTGGATGGAGCGCGCCGCGGACTTCATGCTGAGCGCCGCCGAGGCGGGCACGCCGGTGCTCGGCGTGTGCTTCGGTCACCAGCTGCTCGCGCATGCGTACGGCGGACAGGTGGCGCGCAATCCGCGCGGCCGGGAGACGGGCACCGTGCAGGTGCGCCTCACCGAGGAGGGACGCCGGGACGCGCTGTTCGACGGCGTGCCGGAGCTCTTCGCCACCCAGGCCACGCACGAGGACATCGTCACGTGCATGCCCGAGGGCGCGCGGGTGCTCGCGGGCAACGACAACACGGCCACGCAGGCGCTCGCCTTCCGCCCCAAGGTCCGGGGCGTGCAGTTCCACCCGGAGGCGAGCCCCGAGGCGCTGCGCGCCGTCATCGACGCCCGGCGCGACGGGCTGGAGAAGGAGGCGCTGGCGCGAGGGCGCGTGCCCGGCGAGGAGGTGCCGAGGCTGCTGGCGGGCCTTGCTCCCACTCCCTTCGGGCGCCGAATCCTGATGAACTTCCTGGAGCGCTTCACCTGACCCGCTTCCCGAGGCCTCCCTTGCCGCGCATCCTCCTGTCCTTCCTGCTCGCCCTCCTCGTCACCTCCTGCTCGGATGGGAACCCGTGCGACCAGGCGCCCCGCTGTGACGAGGGGGAGGCGCTCAACTGTGAGACGGCCTGCACCGTGGGCCCCTGCTCCACCGGCCCCGTCTTCCAGCAGTGCGACCGGGGCGCCACGTGCACCGTCGTCGCCGGAGACCGGAGCGACGCGCGCTTCTATCGCTCACGGGCCGTGTGCGCGCTGAGCCTGACGGCGTGTGACCCGGCGACGGCGCCCGAGCCGGTGTGCGAGGACGGGCGCTTCGTCACCGGCTGCGGCGCGCACCGCCGGGACATCCGGGTCTTCTGCTCGCAGTCGGCGCTGTACTTCGACCAGGTGCCCGCCTGCTGCATCACCGGCCCCGGGGATGGTGGCACGGACGCGGGGACGGGGGATGGTGGGATTCCCGACGCGGGCCCGGGAGGCGCGGACGCGGGACGTTGAGCAGATAGCGTTCGCGGTTCGCGAGCGCCCCGCACCGCCTGCATCGGGTGGTGGGAATCCACAGGTTGAGCCCGGACGGCGCCTCGCGCGTCGCTCGGGTGCGCCATGAAACGTTTCCTGCCGCGCTATCGCCGGTGGAGCCGCCGGCTCAAGAGCCTCATCGGCCAGCTCCACCTGGACGCGGACGCCAACCGCATCGTCCGGAGGACGGACTTCGCCCACTGCCCCAGGCCCGTGCTGCTGCTCTACGGCTTCTTCAGCACGCGCCGGGTGTTCGAGGTCCTCGAGCAGCGGCTGCGGCGCGAGGGCTACGCCGTGTGGTCCATCCACCTGGGCGGCGCGCTGGACCGCTTCAACACGCACGGCATCGACGCGCTGGCCGAGAAGGTGCGTGAGAAGGTGGAGCGCATGTACGCGCGCTACCCGCACATGGGGCCCTTGAGCATCATCGGCCACTCGAAGGGCGGCCTCATCGGCACGTACTACGTGAAGCGCCTGGGCGGAGACCAGCGGGTGCGAAACCTCGTGACGCTGGGCACGCCGCATCAGGGCTGCCCCCTGGCGTACCTGGGCTGCGCGACGCTCGGCTGGTTCAGCCGCAGCATGTGGCAGCTCACGCCCGTGTCCCCCTTCCTGCGCCAGCTCTCCACCGGCGCGTTCCCCCGGAACGTGCGGGTGTCGTCGCTCTACTCACGCACGGACGAGGTGACGCCGTGGACCTCCGCGCGTCTGAAGGTCGACGGGCAGCCCAATGTCTTCAACCACGAGCTGCCCGACGCGGGCCATGGGGAGCTGCTCACGCGCAAGTCCGTCTACCAGGTCATCCGGCGCGAGCTGGCCGCGGGGTATGGCGAGCACGCCCCGGCGCTGCGCGCGCTGCCGCCCTCCGCCTCTTGAGGTAGAGAGGGGACATGCCCTCGCGGTGGGACCATCTCTTCGACCTGAAGCCCGTCACCCTCCTGGAGCACCTGGTGGAGGAGGTGGCGAAGCTGCTCGCGCAGGACCTGCAGCGCTGGCCGCCGCCGGTGCAGGAGGTGGACCTGGACACCGGAGGCCACTTCGCGCCCCTGTTCACCGAGCCCCGTCCCCGCCCCTCCCCCTCCGTGTACACGGAGGCCCTGCGGCTGACGCGCTGGGAGCTGTCCCACGAGACGGACGCGTATGACGACTACATGCGCCACCAGCGCTACCTGGAGCGCGGCCTGGGCCCCGACGACAGGCTGGCCCTGCTGTTCCTGTCGCGCTGGCTGACGGAGCAGATGCACGGGCTGGGCGAGGCCACCGAGGGGCGGGTGAAGCGCAAGCACATGCACGAGTGCCTGGACCGGCTGGAGCGGAAGCTCCGCCTCCAGCAGCCCTCCGCCTGAGCAGCCCCGCCGGTTGGACCGGGGATGGGGGAAACTTTCCGTCACCCCGGCACCCGGGCGAGCCCCTGCTTGGGGCACGAACGAGAACGTGGGCGAGCGGGCCTTGTCAGCGCGCGGGCGGTGCCATAAGCCCGAGACATGTCGCCGCAGCCCGTGGACTCTCCGCCTCCGACGCCCATCGTCGACCGTCGCCATCGCCTGTGGGTGCTGGGGGCCCTGTGGCTCGTGGTGGCCCTGGTCCTGGTGACGTTCCGCTCGGTGGTGATGCCCTTCGCGGGCGCGGCGCTCATCGCCTATCTGGTGCAGCCGCTGGTGTCGCGAATCACGCGGGTGAAGGTGGCCGGGCGGCAGGTGCCGCACTGGGTGGCCATCCTGCTCATCTACGCGGGCTTCTTCGTCGGCGTGTACCTGTTCTTCGTCGCGCTGGTGCCCCAGCTGTACCGGGAGATGGCGCGCGTGAGCCGCGACCTCATGGCGCTGGCCAACACGCTGACGCCCGAGCAGGTGCAGGTGCTCGCGCAGCGCGCGGAGACGTGGCTGAGTGCCCAGGGCATCCCCGTGGCGCTGTCCAACCGCGCGCTGGAGGGCGCGGACGCGGCCGGCGCGGGGCAGTTCAGCCTGGCGTTGGATTTGGAGCAGCTCATGGGGGACGCGGTGAAGCGCGTGGCGTCCCTGGTGCAGGAGAACCTGGGCGACATCGTCAACGTGTCGCGCCGCATCGTCGCCAGCGTGGCCGCGGGCGTCTTCATGCTGTTCTTCATCCTGATGGTGGCGGCCTTCTTCTCCATCGACGGGCAGGCCATCCGCCGCTACTGCGGCACGCTGGTGCCTCCCGAGTACGCGCAGGACGCGCGGCAGCTCGCCGAGCGCCTGGACCGCTCGCTGTCCGGCGTGGTGCGCGGCCAGGTCACCATCTGCGTCGTCAACGGCGCGCTGACCTTCGTGGGGCTCCTGCTCTTCGGCGTGAAGTTCGCGTTCCTGCTGGCGACCATCGCCACGTTCTTCAGCCTCATCCCCATCTTCGGCACCATCCTGAGCTCGGTGCCCATCGTCCTCATCGCGCTGGCGGACGGCTTCCAGAAGGGCGTGGCCATCCTCTTGTGGATCATCGGCATCCACGCGGTGGAGGCGTACTTCCTCAACCCGAAAATCATGGGCCAGGCCGCGCGCATCCACCCGGTCATCGTGGCCTTCTCGCTCATCGCGGGCGAGCGGCTCTTCGGCCTCATCGGCGCGCTCTTCGCGGTGCCCATCACCGCCATCCTCGTGGCGTGCTTCGACTACGCGCGCCTCAAGGCGCAGCCCCAGGCTGTGGTGACGCTGCCGGGCGCCGAGCCGCAGCCGGCCGTCGCCACCCCGGGGCAGCAGACGCCCGCGGCCTGAGGGAGAGGCACGGCCTCACTGACAGGCGGCGGCGCAGCGGTCTCCGCGGCAGATGGGCATGCAGCGCCCGCAGTCGATGGAGCCCTCGGGGCAGCCGCTGGTGCAGCTCACGCCGCGGCAGTTGGGCCCCTCGTCCGCGTGCGTGACGGCCGTTCCCAGCCCGCAGCACGCGTCCGCGACGCAATCGTCGTCTGTGTAACAGGCGCGGCTGGACAGCACCGGCGGCGGGTCCAGCAGTGGCCCCAGGGGGTCCACATCGCATCCCACGGTTCCGAGTGTCACCCCCACGAGGAGGGGAAGCAGGCGGACGAGCATGGGACCCAACATGGGTCCTCCCCGGGCCAATGGCTACCTCTAGCGGTTCATCGAGCCGAGGAAGTCGGCGTTCGTCGCCGTCGGGCGCATGTGCTTGAGCACGAACTCCATCGCGTCGATGGGGGTGAACGGGTGCAGCACCTGGCGCAGCGCGGTGATGCGGACCAGGTCTCCGGGCCCCAGCAGCAGCTCCTCCTTGCGCGTGCCGGACTTGTTGATGTCCAGCGTGGGGAAGATGCGCTTCTCCATCAGCTTGCGGTCCAGGACGATTTCGGAGTTACCCGTGCCCTTGAACTCCTCGAAGATGACCTCGTCCATGCGGCTGCCGGTGTCGATGAGCGCGGTGCCGATGATGGTCAGCGAGCCGCCCTCCTCGATGTTGCGCGCGGCGCCGAAGAAGCGCTTGGGCTTGTGGAGCGCGTTGGCGTCCACGCCGCCGGAGAGAATCTTGCCGGACGCGGGCACCACCGTGTTGTAGGCGCGCGCGAGCCGCGTGATCGAATCCAGCAGGATGCAGACGTCGTACTTCTGCTCGACCAGGCGCTTGGCCTTGTCGATGACCATCTCCGCCACCTGCACGTGGCGCGTGGCGGGCTCGTCGAAGGTGGAGGAGACCACCTCGCCGCGCACGCTGCGCTCCATGTCCGTGACTTCCTCGGGGCGCTCGTCCACGAGCAGCACGATGAGGTAGACGTCCGGGTGGTTGCGGCTGATGGCGTGCGCGATGTTCTGCAGCAGCACCGTCTTGCCGGCCTTGGGGGGCGCCACGATGAGGCAACGCTGGCCCAGGCCGATGGGGCAGAACATGTCGATGATGCGCGTGGTCATCTCCGACGACTCGTGCTCGAGCTTGAGCTTGCGCGTCGGATACAGCGGCGTGAGGTTGTCGAACAGGATGCGCTCGCGCGCCGCGTCCGACATCGGGTCCGTGAAGTTGACCTTGTCCACCTTCTGGAGCGCGAAGAAGCGCTCGCCCTCGCGGGGCTGGCGGATGGGGCCCGTCACCGTGTCGCCGGGCCGCAGGTTGAAGCGGCGCACCTGCGACGGGGACACGTAGATGTCGTCCGGGCTGGGCTGGTAGTCGCTGTCCGCGCTGCGCAGGAAGCCGAAGCCGTCGCTGAGCAGCTCCATCACGCCCTCGGCGTGGACCTCGAAGCGCTTGTCCGCGATGCCACCCAGGAGCGCGAAGATGAGGTCCTGCTTCTTCAGCCCCTGGTAGTTCTCGATGCCCACGTCGTGGGCCATCCGGGACAGGTCCGTGATCTTCATCCGCTTCAGGTCATTGAGCTTGATGACCTGCATGGGAGCGCCGTCGCGGCTGACCTCCGTGATGGTCGGGGCCTCGGGGGCCTCCGGCGGGGGCGGCAGCGTGGCCGCGGGGGACTCGTCCTCACCGGAGATGCGCGCCTCCTGGAGGTCGTCGTCGCGGACCGGACGGGAGATCGGCGTCAGCACGGGGCGGGGCGGCTCGGCGCTCGCCTCGGCGGCGTCGCCCTCCGCCTCGGTGCCCGTGTCCTCGTCACGGCGAGGGGCGCGGCGCGAACGGGACGGCTTCTCGGCTTCCTCCCTGTCGGCGGTCTTCGCCGCCGCGCGCTTGCGACGGGGCTTGTCGTCGGCCTCGACTGGAACAGCGACGTCGGCGGCCTTCTCTCTCGAAGTACGGGCTTTGCGCATGGCTGGGAACGCTTGGGGAGGTGTGGGGTGCCCGAGGACTCGGACGCTCGATTGCCGGGGGAGATGTCCGCTCGGCCTCGGAAGCACCTTCTCCAGTGAGGAGCGACCCTTACCGGAATCCCTGGAGGGGACTGCGCGGGCGCGGGCCGATTGGTTTTGGGGAAGAGATGGCGCCGTCGAAATTCCTGCGCCAGTGAACCGCCGAGGGACGTTATTGACCCCCTCCAGGCCTGTCAAGGCATCTTGAGGGCCACCCTCCGGACTCTTCCTGATGAGCAACATGAGCCCGGCGGCGGACATTTCCCACCCGCCACGGGGCGTCGTGGCTCCCCACGCCAGGACCCGACGAGTCTCTTCGCTGGGGGTGGGCCCGCGCGGGCAGGACTGACGCCCCCCACCCCGCCCCGCACGACGGGCATCACGCGGGCGCGCCTCACCGCCGGCATGAGGCGGGGCCTACGTGGCGGGGCGTGTGGCCCCGTGCACGCGGGGGACATGGCGGGAGGCAGTCGACGCGATGTCGGGGTGTCGCTCTAGATTGCGCGCCATGGACACGCCCTCACGCGGGGGCGTTTTGGGGTAAGGACCGCCCACCGTGGACGACTTCCAGAAAGCCGAAGCCCGAGCCCGCGAGCTCCGTCGTGAGCTGGCCCACCACAACCACCGCTACTACGTGCTCGACTCGCCGGAGATCAGCGACATCCAGTACGACACGCTGATGCGCGAGCTGCAGGGGCTGGAGGAGCAGCACCCCACCCTGCAGACGCCGGACTCGCCCACCCAGCGCGTGGGCGGCCAGGCCGCGGACGAGTTCGGCCAGGTGGTCCACCGCGTCCCCATGCTGTCGCTCGCCAACCTCTTCGAGGACGAGGGGCTGGTGGAGTTCGACGAGCGCATCCGCAAGATGCTCGGCATCCCCGCCGTCCACTACGTCTGCGAGCCCAAGCTGGACGGGCTGGCGATCGCCCTGCGCTTCGAGAAGGGCCTCTTCGTGCAGGGCGCCACCCGCGGCGACGGCACCACGGGCGAGGACGTGACGGGCAACCTGCGCACCATCCGCAGCCTGCCCATGGAGCTCTTCCCCCAGGACGGGGTGAAGGTGCCCGAGGTGCTGGAGGTGCGCGGCGAGGTCTTCATCCGCAAGGCGGACTTCCAGAAGCTCAACGAGAAGCGCGAGGAGGAGGGCGAGCCGCTCTTCGCCAACCCGCGCAACGCGGCCGCCGGCAGCCTGCGCCAGCTGGACCCGAAGGAGACCGCGCAGCGTCCGCTCTCCGTCTACCTCTACGAGTGTGTCCCCACCGAGGGCGTGCCCGCCTTCAAGACGCACATCGAGAAGCTCGAGTACCTCAAGTCGCTGGGCCTGCCCATCAACCGCTACGTGCGCGCGGCGGGCATCGACGGGGTGCGCGCCGCCTATGACGCCTCACTGAAGGGCCGCCACGAGCTGCCCTTCGAGGTGGACGGCATGGTGGTGAAGGTGGACGACGAGGACCAGCGCAAGCGCCTGGGCCAGGTCTCCAAGAGCCCGCGCTGGGCGGTGGCGTACAAGTTCCCGCCCGAAGAGGAGTCCACGCTGGTGCAGGACATCGGCATCCAGGTGGGCCGCACCGGCGCCCTCACGCCCGTGGCGCACCTGAAGCCCGTGAAGGTGGGCGGCGTCACCGTGGCGCGCGCCACGCTGCACAACGAGGACGAGCTGCGGCGCAAGGACGTGCGCAAGGGCGACACCGTCTTCGTGCGCCGCGCGGGGGACGTGATTCCGGAGATCGTCTCCACCGTGCTCTCCAAGCGCCCCGAGGACTCCAGGCCCTTCGAGTTCCCCAAGCACTGCCCGGTGTGCGGCGCGGTGGCGGTGAAGGACGAGGACGGCGCCGTCATCCGGTGCACTGGCGCGTCCTGCCCCGCGCAGCTGGTGGAGAAGATCCGGCACTTCGCCAGCCGCATCGCCATGGACATCGAGGGCCTGGGCGACAAGCTGGCCGCGCAGCTGGTGGCCACCGGCACCGTGAAGACGTTCGCGGACCTGTACGCGCTCACCAAGCCCAAGCTGATGACGCTCGAGCGCATGGGCGACAAGAGCGCGGAGAACCTGCTGGCCTCCATCGAGCGCTCCAAGACGACCACCCAGCGCCGCTTCCTCTACGCGCTGGGCATCCGCCACGTGGGGGACGCCACCGCCAAGGCGCTCGCGGAGGCCTTCCCCCAGGTCAAGCAGCTCTTCGACGCGTCCCTGGAGGATGTCTCCCGCGTCAAGGACGTGGGCGCGGTCATGGCGCAGGTCATCCACACCTTCTTCCAGGAGCCCCAGAACCGCGAGGCCATCCTCGCGCTGCTCAACGCCGGGGTCGCACCCGCCCCGCCCCAGGTGGCCACGGGAGGCCCGTTCATTGGTAAGACGGTGGTGCTCACCGGCTCGATGACGGGTATGACGCGGGAGCAGGCGAAGGAGGAGGTCGAGCGGCGGGGTGGGAAGGTCGCCGGAAGTGTCTCGCGCAAGACCGATTTCGTGGTGGCCGGCGACGATGCGGGCAGCAAGCTGAAGAAGGCCCAGGAACTCGGGGTAAGAATCCTGGATGAGGAAGCGTTCCTCGGGCTGTTGCGAGCGGACGCCTAGAGGGTGAGGCATTCGGTTCATGAGCGGTTCCAGGCGGGTGTCCCTGCGCATCCAGGGCAAGGTGCAGGGCGTCTTCTTCCGGGAGAGCGCCCGCGTGGAGGCCTCGCGGCTGGGGCTGTCGGGCTGGGTGAGGAACCGCTCGGAGGGCTCGGTGGAGGCGGTGGCGGAGGGAGAGCCTGAGATGCTGGAGGAGTTCATCCGGTGGTGTCACCGAGGTCCCGAGCAGGCGCGCGTCACCGGCGTCGAGCGCACGGACGGCGAGGCCACCGGCGAGTACCGTCACTTCATCGTGGAGCGCACATCATGACGCCCTACGCGCTGGCATCCCTGCCGGCCATGCTGGGCATCCGGGCCGGGTCCAAGGTCTCCGTCATCAACCCGCCGCGCGGCTTCGTGCAGAAGCTCAATCCGCTGCCGGACGGGGTGGAGTTCCTCATCACCGCGCAGACGGGCCTGGATGTCATCCTCTTCTTCTCCCAGGACGCGACGGAGCTGGTGCAGCGGCTGCCCGCCCTGGCGCGCGCCATGGCCCTCACCGGGGGCATCTGGGTCTGCTGGCCCGGCGGCGAGGGCGTCAAGACGACCCTCTCCGAGGACTTCGTGCGCCAGGCGGCGCTCGACATCGGCCTGGTGGACAACAAAATCTGCACCATCGACGCCACCTGGACGGGCCTGAGGCTGGTGCGCAGGCCCCGCGGACGGCTGGACAAGCCCGAGGGCCGCAAGCAGGCCCCCGCCCAGGCCTGAGACCTGCCAGGGAGGCACCCGGCATCTGCCCGACAGTGGATGGATGCCGTTTCTCGGCTTTACACGTGTGCCGGGGGCGTGAAAAACTCCCCGTGTTTCTGGGCGCTTGTGTGACGCTCCGCATTGGCGAAGGTCACGCCCAGTCTTGAATTTTTGACGGGTTGCGTTCCCGGATACCTCCGGGCGCGTCGGCTGCGCCGGGGCTCCAAGTCGCCCCCCCAAGGTGACCCACTGCAGGGCACCGACCGGGTGTGGAAGGAAGGAGCGGGCGGCACGCGCGTGGTGGAGGACCTCGAACGCGGTTGAAGACAAGGCTCCGCCCGGCAGGGTGCCGGTGGCAAAGCGGAGCAATTGAACTCGGAGGAGCAGGCGGTGGTCCCCTTGGCCCTCGACAGCGTGACGTGTGCCGTTCCCGGACAGACCGGGGAGGACGTCCTGACTGGAGGGCCTCCGGAGGCCGCCTCTCCTTTCGCAGCGTGCACGCAGGCGCGGCGTCTTGCCGCCTCCCGTCCGGTGAGGTCCGCCCTACCGCGCGCGCGTCCAGGATTCGTCCATGAGCAGCATCCTCGTCATCAACGCCGCGGGTCGGGAGACCCGCGTGGCGCTCGTCGAGAACGGGCACATCGCGGAGTTCTATCTCGAGCGTAAGAAGGACAAGGGCGTCGTCGGCAACATCTACAAGGGTCGCGTGGTCCGGGTGCTGCCCGGCATGCAGGCGGCCTTCGTGGACATCGGCCTGGAGAAGGCCGCGTTCCTCTACGTCAGCGACGTCGTCTACGACCCGGACTTCGCCCGGGCGCAGTTCGAGCTGACCGAGGGCGAGCACGAGGACGCGCCCGACGTCCCCACCGAGTCCGAGGCCGAGGCCGCCGAGGCCGCCGCCCGGAACGGGGGTCCGCAGCACCACCACCCCGTGGAGCACGCGGCGGAGGCGGAGGTCGAGGAGCTGTCGGCCGAGGCTCCCGCGCACCTCGAGGGCCTGCCGAAGGACACCCGCCTGGAGCTGGCGGCGAACGCGCCGTCGGTGGAGGTGGCTTCCGGGACGGAGTCCGCCGTGGCCGAGGCCGCGCCGACGACGTCCGAGGCCGCGCCGTCCGCCAGCGAGCCTTCCGTGACGGTGGTGGCCAGCGAGGTGTCGGTGTCCGTGGAGGGCGCGACGGCCTCGGTGGAGACCGCGTCCGTGGCAGTGGCGGTGCAGGAGGTCCCCTCCCCCGCGTCGGAGTCGGCCGAGGCCGCGTCCCAGGCGCCGGTGTCCGAGGACGGTGTGGCGGCGGCGCAGCAGCAGCCCGAGCCGCCGCCGGCCGCGGCCACCGCGCTGAGCGAGCTGATTCCGCCGCCCGCCGGTGAGGAGGGCGCGCTGGCCGTGGCCCGTCCCGCCGAGGTCTCCGGTGAGCGCCGCACGCCGCGCGAGGCCCGGGAGGCGCGCGAGCCGCGCGGCCGGGAGAAGGAGAAGGACAAGGGCCGTCACAAGCAGGACGAGAAGCGCCGCGACAAGCGCGATGACGACGGCAACGGCAAGGAGAAGGTCAAGCAGCGCCGGACGGACAAGATCGAGGACTTGCTCAAGGTGGGCCAGGAGGTGGTGGTCCAGATTTCCAAGGACCCCATCGGAACCAAGGGCGCGCGGCTCACCTCGCACATCTCGATTCCGGGCCGTCAGCTGGTGTTCATGCCCACGGTGGACCACGTGGGCATCAGCCGCCGCATCTCCAACGAGAAGGAGCGCCGGCGGCTGCGAGAAATCGTGGACCGGCTGCGTCCGCCCGGCACGGGCTTCATCGTGCGCACGGTGGCGGAGAACGTTCCGCAGGAGAAGCTCGAGAGCGACATCCGGTTCCTCATCGAGGTGTGGAACCAGGTGGTGCGCAAGAACGAGAAGCGGGGCGGCCCCGGTCTGTTGCATCCGGACCTGGACCTCATCCTGCGCGCCACGCGCGACTTGTTCGCGCACGACGTGGAGAAGCTCGTCGTCGACGACCGCGAGGAGTACGAGCGCATCCTGGGCTTCGTGACGGCGCAGGACCCGGCGCTGCGCGACCGGGTGGCGCTGCACGAGGGCGACGACACCGTCTTCGACGCGTACGGCATCGAGCAGGAGCTGCAGCGGGCCACCCAGCGCAAGGTGTGGCTGAAGAGCGGCGGCTACCTCATCATCGACCAGGCCGAGGCGCTCACGGCCATCGACGTCAACTCGGGACGCTACGTCGGCAAGAAGAGCCTCGAGGAGACCATCACCAAGATCAACGTCGAGGCGGCCAAGGAGATTGTGTACCAGCTCCGGCTGCGCAACATCGGCGGCATCATCATCTGCGACTTCATCGACATGGAGAAGGCGCAGAACCGGGACAAGGTCTTCAAGGCGCTGCAGGAGGCACTGGGGCGCGACAAGGCGAAGACCAACGTGCTGCGCATCTCCGAGCTGGGCCTGGTGGAGATGACGCGCAAGCGCGTGCGCGAGTCCATCGGCCGGGTGCTGCACGAGGACTGCCCGTACTGCGACGGCAACGGCTTCGTGAAGACGGCGACGACGGTGGCGTACGAGATCTTCCGGGAGATTCGCCGGGAGGCGCCGGGCTACAAGGACTCCACGCTGGTCATCAACTGCAACGCGGAGGTCGCGCGCCTGCTCCAGGGCGAGGAGCGCAACGAGCTGCGGCACCTGATGGACCGCTACAACAAGTCCATCCAGGTCAAGGCGCAGCAGAACTACCACCGCGAGCAGTACGACATCTATGGTCGCTCGGCGACGGGCCCCGAGCACAAGGTGGCCTCGTCCCCTGGCTCGGGTGACGGCGAGCTGGCGATGCAGCAGCGCAAGCCGGACAGCGGCGGCTTCGGGCGGCAGGACCAGAACCGCCGGGGCGGTGGTGGCGGCAGGGATCGCGACAGGGACCGGGGCGGTGGTGGTGGCGGCGGAGACCGGCGCGATGACCGCCGTGACGGCCGTCGTCCGGACCGTGGCGGAGACCGTCCTCGCGGTGAGCGGGGTGGTGAGCGCGGTGACCGGGGCGAGCGCGGTGAGCGTGGTGACCGGGCCGGTGAGCGTGGTGGCGGTGAGCGCGGTGAGCGTGGTGGCGGCGAGCGTGGTGACCGGGGCGGTGAGCGCGGCGACCGGGGTGGTGAGCGCAACGAGCGCGGTGAGCGTGCCGACCGTGGCGGTGAGCGCGGCGAACGCGGTGAGCGTGGTGACCGCGGCCCACGGGGCGAGCGCGGCGAACGCGGTGACCGTCCTCGCGGCGAACAAGGCGGCGAGCGCGGTGACCGGGGCGGCGAGCGTGGCGAGCGCGGTGGCAACCAGGGCTCCGCGGGAGGCAACGGCGGCGAGAGCAGTGGTGGCTCGACGCCTCCGGCATCGGGCCAGGGTGGCTCGGAGCCGTCGGGCGGTAGCTCGACCTGATTCCGCGAGGTGAGGCGGGGCGGCGCTTAGGTGACCGCCCTTCTCACCCAGGCATCAGCCATCCCATGGAAGCCAAGTGGAGTGGGCTCCGTAGTGGCCCACTTCCTCACCCTCGGGATTGAAACGGCAGCACCCTCCTCTGGCATCACGGACTGGAACTGCCGCCCCTTCATGGGTGCGAAGTGGTCTGGGCCCGGTGCCAGGTCCGGACCGCTGGGAGTGGCCAGCCATCAGGCTCCGCGTCGCCCCAATCCTCGGCCAGGAGCCGGAAGAATCGCGCTTGTGGGAGCAGGCACCGTCGAATCACGCATGACGTCCCGTGACGGATGCGCGCGCCTCCCTCTTCTCAACGATGAGGCCTGCGTCCGGCCCTGGCTCGCACGAGGCCTCCTGGATGTCGGTCAATGTGCCGCGACAGGCGCCTATCCACGGGAGGTGGGCTGGCCCTGGAGGTACCGGTTTGGCTAGCCTTGCGACTCCATGTCGCGGAGCGTCGTCGGCTCCCGGTCTGCTTCCGCCTCGGATGACACCCACCTCCGCTCCACTCCAGCGCCCTCACCGCCCACCGAGCCACCGCGCGGTGCACCAGCGCATGGGCAGGAGCGCCTGAGGTTGGCCACGCCCTCGACTCCAGCGTCGTGGTGGCGGAGCACGCGCGAGCGTGCCCGTGACTGGGCGCTGCGCGTCTGGGAACCCGTGCAGGGAACCCAGGTGGGCCGCTTCGCGACCGACACGTTCCTCGCCGCGAGGACCGTGGCCCAGGGCTTTCGCGGAGAGAACCTCCGACTCCGCGCCGCCGCGCTCACCTACATCAGCATGTTCTCGCTGGTGCCGCTGTTGACGGTGGGCCTCGTCCTGCTCAACGCGTTCCACCAGGACCGCTTCGAGGAGCGGCTGCGCTTCGTCGTGAGGGAGATGCTCGCCCCCGGCGTCCAGGAGAAGTCCGCCGCGGTGCTCAACCAGCTCCTCGAGCAGAGCAACTCCGTGGCCATCGGCAGCGTCGGCTTCCTGGCCATCCTCCTGTCCGCGGGCTCCCTGCTGCGCCACATCGACGGCGCGGTGAACGAGCTGTGGGGCATCCGCCGCCAGCGCCCCTGGGGCACCCGGCTGCTCATCTACTCGGGCCTGCTCCTGTTGGGCCCCGTCTTCCTCGCGGCCTCGCTCACCGGGACGCGGGCCGTGCGCGGCGTTCTCCAGAGCCTGCCCTTCGCCAGCGTCCTCATCGCGCTCGGCACCACCCTCATCGCCGTGGTGGGCCTGACGCTGCTCTACTTCTGGACCCCCTACGCCCATGTCCGGGTCCGCTCCGCCCTGGCGGGGGGGCTCGTCGCGGGCCTGGGTTGGATCCTGGCCAAGTCGGTGTACGCCGAGTTCGCCGCGCGCAGCTTCCGCTACAACCTGCTCTACGCCTCGCTGAGCGCCCTGCCCCTCTTCCTCGCCTGGGTCTACGTCAGCTGGCTCGTGCTCCTCTTTGGAGCGCGGCTCGCCTACGCCGTCGAGCACACCGCCTTCCGCGACTCCCTCTTCGCCTTCGGCACCCACCCACGCGCCCATGAGCTGGTCGCCTCGCGCATCGCCCAGGAGACGACGCTGACGTGGGTGGACGGAGGTCCAGCTCCCACGCCCCGGGTGCTGGCGACCCGGCTTCGCGTCCCCGAATCGCTCGTCCACGAGGTGGTCGACCGCATGGTCACCGCCGGCCTCCTGGAGCGCCTGCGCCGGGGGGGCTTGAGGCCCGCCAGGGACCCCGCCTCCCTCACCCTGGCCGACACCACCCTCGCCGTGCACGGGGTGATGATCTCCGGCGGGGCGGACACCTGGGATGGCCCCAAGGCCACCGGCTTCGAGCAGGTGGAGCACTTCTTCCAGGAGGCGGACTGCCTCGGCGTCGAGCGCCTGCGACGCACGCGCTGGACGGACCTGGTGGCGCCCCTGCGGCCTGAAGTCGCCCAGGAGGCCCCCTCGGAGCCCCCCCGAATGGCAGCCAGCGGAAATCCGTAAAGTTTCTAGGTGGTTGGGAGTCCACCCTGCTTGCAGTGCCGGCGCGTTCTGTTATGTTTTCCTGATTCGACCACGGGCCAGAGTGCCCTGTTGCGAAGGGGTCACCGGGTTTGCGGGAGCGTCCGATGCTCAAGTCCGATCTGATCAACATCCTCGTGGCCAAGCGGGGCGTGACGCAGAAGCAGGCTGAGGCCACCATCGAGACGATTTTCGAGTCGATGAAGGATGCCCTCTGTCGCGGCGAGAACATCGAGATTCGCGGCCTCGGTGCCTTCCACGTGAAGAACTACCAGGGCTACCAGGGTCGCAACCCGAAGACGGGCCAGGTCATCCCGGTGAAGCCCAAGCGGGGCCTGCTCTTCCGCACGGGCAAGGAGCTGCGCGACAGGGTCAACCGCCCCGCCCCCCAGCAGGCCCAGGCGGACCTGGCGTCCCCCGAGAGCAAGGGCCCCGGCAGCACCGGCACCGGCCTCTGACCCACCCTCACATCCCATGGGACACCGGCGACAGCCGACCGATGGGACGAATCTGCAGGGCGCCATCCAGCTCGCCGTACGTGAGCACCGCCACGTCCGGGAACGCCCCCTCGCACAGCCTGCGCAGTGACCTGCGCACATCCGGCGCGGTGAGCAGCACGGCCTTCCCGCCCGTCGCGACCTGACGCACCCCCTCCAGGATTTCCGCCACCCGCTCCGGGTCCGGCGAGAGCCCCCTGGGCCCGGCGGCCCGGAGAATCTCCTCCACCTCGGGGTCCACCAGGTACGCATACAGCGGCCCCGTGGGCGCGAACTTGTGGCTGAGGTAGCGACGCAGGGCCTGTCGGCAGCGCTCGGCGAGCGCGGTGGCGTCCCCCTCGGTGGTGGGTGACACGAGCGCCTCCAGGATGGCCCTCAAGTCCCGGATGCTCACGCCCTCCTGGAGCAGCTTGCGCAGCACGTCCGTCAACAGCGGCAACGGCACCTTCTGGAGCGCCTCCTTCACCAGCATCGGCGCACGCGGCTCCAGCCCCTCCAGGAGGCCCTGGACATCCTGGAGCCCCAACAGCTCCGCCGCCCGGCTCCGCAGCACAACGCGCAGGTGCTCGGCGAGCAGCGCCTCGGGGCGCAGCACCTGGACCTGGGCGAGCTCCACCGGGCCGCGGCCCGACTCCGGAATCCGACTGATGCTCCTCCCCGTCGAGGGCTCCACCGCCGGCTCCGCCTTCACCTGGAGGAACGCGAGCTCGTCCGGAGGCGCCAGGGCATAGAGCACGCCCGGGGTCAGCTGCCCGCCGCCCGCGGGGACCTCGTCCACCAGGATTCGATACTCCCCCGGGGACAGATAGGCGGCCTGGGTCCTCACGCGGATGCCGGGGACACGGATGCCCAGCTCGAAGAAGAGCTCGTCCCGAACCGCGTTGAGCTGTTCATGCACGAACGCGCCCCCGGAGGACTGCGTCAGCACCGT
Source organism: Myxococcus sp. MH1 (assembly GCF_059738865.1). Classification (NCBI taxonomy): domain Bacteria; kingdom Pseudomonadati; phylum Myxococcota; class Myxococcia; order Myxococcales; family Myxococcaceae; genus Myxococcus; species Myxococcus sp. MH1. The sequence continues at coordinate 8,226,910 of NZ_AP026947.1, forward strand.
CAGGTCCGGCGCGAGGTCCAGGGTGAGCGGGGACACACCCACGGGGAGCGCCGCGCTCATCGGCGGAGCCGCTTCCTTCCCGGAAGCCCCCGCCTTCTCGCCCGACGCCTCCGACTCGCTTGCCGCCGCCACCGGACGGGCCGCGCCGCGTGACAGGGCATACCCGAGTCCCGCCAGGGCCGCCGCCAGCACCAGGAACGTCAGGTGCGGCATGCCCGGCATCAGCGCGAGGACGCCACACAGTCCCGCGACGACCCAGAGCGTCCGGGCCTCGCCGAAGAACTGCGCGCCGATCTCCGCGCCCAGCGAGTCCTCCTCGCGCTCCGAGGCCACCCGCGTGACGACGAGCCCCGCCGCCACGGTGATGCAGAGCGAGGGTACCTGCGACACGAGCCCGTCACCGATGGCGATGAGCGCGAACGTCGCGGCCGCCTCGGAGAGCGACAGCCCTCCCTGCAACACGCCGATGAGCGAGCCACCGAGCAGGTTCACCGCGACGATGACGAGGCCCGCGATGACGTCGCCCTTCACGAACTTCATCGCGCCGTCCATCGCGCCGAACATCTGCGACTCGCGCTCCAAATCCCTCCGGCGCTTGCGGGCCTGAGCCTGGTCGATGGCCCCCGCGCGCAGGTCCGCGTCGATGGACATCTGCTTGCCTGGCATCGCGTCCAGGGTGAACCGGGCGGACACCTCCGCGACACGCTCCGCGCCCTTCGCCACCACCAGGAACTGCACCAGCGAGAGGATGGCGAACACCACGCCGCCGACCACGTAGTCCCCCTGCACCACGAACTCACCGAACGCCTGGATGACGTCGCCCGCGTGCCCCTCCGCGAGCGCCAGCCGCGTGGACGAGACATTGAGCGCCAGTCGGAACAGCGTGGTGAACAACAGCAACGTCGGGAAGGACGTCACCTTCAGCGCGTCCTTCGCTCGCAGCGCCGCCACCAGCAGCGCCACGCCCGCCGCAAGGTTCAGCGCCAGGCCCGCGTCCAGCAGCCACGCCGGCAGGGGGATGATGAGCGCGCCCAGCACGGCGGCCATCGCCACCGCGAGCACCAGGTCCGATGAGCTCTTCACCTTCGACAACCACGACGTCAGGGCCTTCATGAAGTCCGTCTCCGAGATGATTCGTCCGCGTCCCGCGCTTCCATCGCCGTGCGGAGGACGACCGCCGCCGCCTGGTACAGCTCCTCGGGGATGGGCTCCCCCAGGTCGTAGTGGATGAGGCTCCGCGCCAGCGGCACGTCCCGCACCACGGGGATGCCGAGCCGACGTGCCTCCTCGCGCAGCGCGAGCGCCTCCTCCTCACGCGCCTTCGCGACGAGGTAGGGCGCCTCGCACTCCTGGGTGTCGTAACGGAGCGCCACCGCGAGATGCGTGGGATTGACGACCACCGCGGTGGCCCGGGCCACGCCCCGAGCCGGTCCGCCCTGCGCGAGCTGCCGGTGCAACGCCTTGCGCTGTCCCTTGTGGCGCGGGTCTCCCTCGCTCTCCTTGTGCTCGCGCTTGAGCTCCTCCCGGCTCATCCGCAGCTCACGAAAGTGGCTCCGTCGGGCGAGCAGGTAGTCCCCCACTCCCAACACCACCAGCACCCAGGCCAGGGTGTGCACCAGCCCCTCGATGCGCCCCAGCAAGAGCGGCAGCCCCTCGCCGCCCGCGAGCCACGCGGTCCGCAGCACCTGCGGCCCCAGCTCCTCCACCTCGCTCCACACGAACATCGCGACCACGGCCACCACGACCAGCGCCTTGCCCAGCTCCAGCCACGGCTTCACGCTGAACAGCCGCTTCATCCCAGCCGCGGGGCTGACACGCTCCCACTGGGGCGCCACGTGCTCGGGATTCATCTCGAACCCCACGGTGGCCACGCTGACGCCCAGCGACGCGATGAGCGCGCCGCCGAGCACGGGCCCGCTCATGCCCATGAAAATCCAGAGCCCCTCCTCCCAGGCGCCCGCCCCCTGCTGCTCGAGGAACAACCGCGACGTCCAGTCCCGCAGCCGCGCCACCTGCGGCGCCGAGCCCGCCATGAAGCCGAGCACGCCTCCCAACGTCACCGCGCTGGAGGACAACAGTCGGCTGCGCGGAATCTGACCCTTGCGGCGAGCCTCGCGCAGACGCTTCGCGGAGGGCTGCTCCGTCTTCTCCCCACTCATCGGGCCAGCTCCCCCAACACCGAGAGCGCCCCGCCCGTGGAGACGACTTCCGCCAGCAATCGCTCACACAACACGCCTGTCCCCAACCACAACACCGCGCCGCCCCCCAGGATGCGCAGCGGCGCTCCCAGCTCCTGCAGGTTCAGCTGCGGCGCCGCGCGCGACGCCATGGCCAGGAAGCAATCCACCGTCAGCATCGCCGCCGCCATCGGCGCGCCCACCGCCAGGCCCGTGGCCAGCGCGCCTCCCGCGAGCACGACCACGTGCAGCGTCGCGGCCTCCGTCGGCACGAAGGCCCCCAACCCCACCACGCCGAACCCACGCACCCAGGCGCCGAACACGAGCGGCGCCACCGCGCCCGACATCACCAGCCCCACGAGCAGCTGATGCAGCCCTTCGCCCGTGGCGGACTCACGGCTCCCCGACACCGGCAGGCTCGCCTCCGCGGACGTGCCCCTCAACAGGTCGATGAACCGTCCCCCCATCCGCGCCGCGTCGAACGGCAGCGCGGAGACCATCCCCACCGACACGCCATAGGCCAGCTCCCGCAGCAACCAGCCCGCCAGCGTCCACGACGACGTCACAGGCGCCGGCAACTCCACGCCTCCCTCCACGAGGAGGAACAACGCCAGGGAGAGCACCAGCCCCAACCGCACCGTCGGCGGCGTGGCCTGTCCACCCAGCACGGGGCACAGGAAGGCCACGGGCACGAGCCGAGCGCAGCACAGCGCCACCACGGCGGCGTCCGGCCCGAGCGCCTCCAGCGACGAGCGAACCAGCTCCAGGTTCATACCGAGACCTCCGCGATGAGCGTCAGGAGCTGGTGGGTGAAGCGCGTGAGCTGGGCGGCGATCCACGGCCCCGCGAGCACCAGGGCGAACACCGCAGCGCACAGCTTGGGTACCACCGACAGGGTGCTCTCCTGCAGCTGCGTCGTCGCCTGGAACAGCCCCGACAGGAAGCCCACCAGCAGGCTGGCCCCGACGGGCGGCAGCGACGCGAGCACCATCAACAACAAGGCCTCACGGCCCAGCGACAGCAACACGTCCTGGGTCATCGCGTCACCGGTATCCGAGGATGAGGCCGCGCGCGAGCAGCGACCAACCATCCACCGCCACGAAGAGGAGGATCTTGAAGGGCAGGCTCACCTGGCTGGGCGACAGCGTCTGCATCCCCAGCGCGAGCAACACGTTGGCGATGACCATGTCGAGCACCAGGAACGGGAGGAAGACGAGGAAGCCAATCTGGAAGGCCTCCTTCAGCTCGGTGATGACGAAGGCTGGGATGATGACGAAGAGGTCCGTCTCCTGGACCGCCTCCGCCTCCTCCGGCGGCCGCAGCTCACGCGCCAGGTCCACGAAGCGGGCCCGCTCCTCTGCGCTGCCATGCTTCACCAGGAACTCGCGCAGGGGCTCGGCCACCCGAGCGGCCGAGTCGAGAATCCGCGCACCGGAGCCGGACTCGAGCTCCTGGTAGGCGAGCTGCCCCGCGTCGTACATCCGCTCCATCACCGAGGCCATGATGTGGCCCGTCAGCACCGCCGCCAGCCCCGTCAGCACCAACGTCGGCGGCGCCTGCTGCGTCCCCATGGCCGAGCGCGCCAGCGACAACACCACCGCGATTTTCGAGAAGCTCGTCAGCATCAGCACCGCGAACGGCAAGAGCGACATCAGCGCGAGCATCCCCATCATCGACAGCGGACTGCCCGCGTAGGACTGCTGACCGAGCATCCCTTCCGGGGACGCCGCGGCGACCAACGGCACGAGCCACCCCAGTCCGCCGCTCATGACCGCATCCCCCTGCGCATCCCACGTCCCGGACGAGGCCGACGGGCCGGCGCCAGGACGAACGGAGCCGCCTGTCGCCGCTCGGGCAGCGCATGCACGTGCGCGAACGCATCCCCGAAGGTCACCAGGAAGTCGCGCCCCTCCACCTCCACCAGCGCGAGACCACACCGCGGTGACAGCCCCGCCCGGGAGACGACCTTCAAGCGCTCGAGGCCCGCCGCGCTCGTCCCCCTCGCCCTCCGTCTCCACCACCATCCAAGCCCCCCCAGTGCGCCCACGAGGAGCACGCACCGGGCCACCGAGACCATGGACACCCCTCCCATCGGCCCCAGCAGGGCCAGCGCGAGCACCAGGAGCGTCGCCACCTGCAAGCGAGCGCGCGGGGAGAACGAGAACCGACGGGCATTCATGGGCGCGCTCACGGCAGCAGGGCCAGGATGCGGGCACCAACCTCGCCCTCGATGTCCACCAGCTCGGCGCGCGCCACCACCCGGTCGCCCACGCGCAACAACACCGGCGTGCTCGCGTTGATGTGCAGCGGCAGCACCACGCCCGACTTCAACGCCGCCAGCTCCGAGAGCGGCACGAGCACCCGCGTCAACTCCACCTCCACGTCCACGGGGAGCGGGGGCATTGCGTCGCTGCTGCGTTCATTCGAGGCCTGCATGTTCGACTCCGGGAAGGGCGCACGGACCTGCGCGCGCGTCAGACAGAAGCCCTCGGGATGGAACGTCCCCGCGAGCGAGAAGCCACGGCCCACCAGCCGTCCGTCTCCCAGGAGGCGCGCGTTCTCACGGCGCACACCCTCGAAGACCACCACGTCCCCCACCGCGAGCGCGTCCAGCGCCTGGTTCGTGAGCGGCATGCGCCCCACCAGACACCTCAGCTCGAGCGATGCGGCGAGCACCTCGGGCGCGACACTCGCGCCGCGCTCCACCGGGTACTCCAGGAACACGCTCTGGAGCAGCGGGGCCGGCAACAACAACCGGGCCCCCGCGCTCACCTGCCCCACCGTGACACGCAGCTCCACGCCCACCAGGGGCTGCCGGCCCCGCAGCCGGGCCGTGATGTCCTCGCCCCGCATCGTCAGCGCGACCAGGCGCGGCGCCAGCACCGGATACAGCTCCGACCGGGCACGCACCGCCGAGAGCCCCACCAGCACGAGGTACGCCAGCGTCGCGTCCTCCAGACGGGACAGCTCCGTCACCACACCCGCCCTGCCACCCGCGCCCGCGATACGCTCCAGCGCCGCGATGGCCAGCGCGGGCTCCAACTCCAGCACCGCCACGCCGCCCACCGCCGACAGCTCCAACAGGACGAAGACCGCCGGCCGCATCAGCCCACCGAGCGGAGAGACCACCGCGTCCAACAACCGGGCCTCGGCCGTCACGGAGCAACCCAGCTCACGGCCGAGCGCCTCGCAGACATCCCCCAAGGCCTGACGCCCCTGGTTCGCGACACGGGGACGCGCGGCGAGCACGAGGTGCGCCCGGCTCATCCTGCGTGCCCCCAGCCGGCGCAGTCTGCGCGGCTCGGGTGGAATCGACGGTTCGGTGTCCAGGTTCATCGAAGAAGGCTCTTGGGGGGAGTGAGACGACGCACCCCTCTCGTGCACGGCCCCCGCCAGGAGGCCGTGTCGTGAAGTCGCGGAGTTGGACGGTGTTGGAATCCGGGCTCGGGATGCCCGGTACGCAGAACAGGACGGACGTCAGCGCGTGGCTTCGCGGATGAGCCGCTCGGCCAGTGAAGTCAGCAGCGGCGGCGCCAGCGGGTCCACCGGCTCCACCACCCTCCCGGGGAACAGGGTGCGGTGATAGGGCGGCAGGCGCCGGAACACCTCCTTGCGAAGCGGCTCCGGCGCCTCCTCCATCAAGGCCTTCAACCTCGCGGCGGCGTCAGCCCGCTCACCAAACTCCAGCGCCACCTTCGCCTGCCGCCGCGCCGAGGGCATCGCCGCCAGGGTCCGCAGGTGCACCTTCGCGCGCCGCATCGCCCCCGTTCCCAGCCCCTCCAAGAGCTCCCCTGCCCGCTCCCGCCCGAGCACCCACGCCACCAGCGCGTACCGCTCCAGGGGAACCACCAGGAGCGGGCGGTGCACCGTGGCCTCCAGGTCCACGGGCGGCGGTGGCGGCGCCACGGGCACCTCCTCCTTCCGCGCCGGACGACGCACCCGCCCCACACGTGTCGCTTCCATGTCGAGTGTCCCTCCTCTCAGGCGACCTTGCGCGCCGCACCCGGCGACAACACGGGCCGCGCGGGCACGGGCGGAACCACGGGCGTCGCACTCAGCTCGCGGAAGTGCCGCATCCGCAGCGCCACCCAGACGAGGGCTCCCGACAGCCCCGTCACCAGCACGCCGAGCACCGCGAGCAGCACCCGCAGCCGCCATGGCGAGGACAGGCCCTGCGCCGCGGCCACCTCGCCCCTCGCGGGAACCTCGTCCACCAACAGCGACACCGACTCGGTGGACAGCCCCTCCACGCCTCCGGCCACGAGCGCCTTCAGGACCTCCGAGCCCTGCCGCACCCTCGCCGCCTGGCCGGGCATCACCCGCACCATCGCCGACGCCTTCGATGGCATGGGCGCGACACCCGGACGCGGCGGCGGGGGCACCACCAGATGGACTCTCGCCAGCAGCACCCCCTCCATGGACTGGAGCGTCTTCTCCAGGCCCCGCTCCAGCACGCGCACGCGGCACAGCCCCTCCTCCGTGGGCGTGCGCACCAGCCCGCTCCCACCGAAGACGTCGCAGCCCACCTCCGCCGCGGGCCTCGGCAACCCCAGCTCCGCGAGCACCCTCACCGCCTCCGTCGACTGGTCGCCCATGACTTCGATGGACCACGAGGGCTTCTTGCCCGCCTCCAGGACCTTGCGCGCCTCCACCCCTCGCTGGATGAGCACCGTCTGGAGCTCGTTCGCCTGCCGCTCATCCAGTCCGTGCTGGATGCGCTCTCGACACGCCGCCGTCCCCAGGAGCAACAGGACGGCGAGCCACCTTCGGGAAGTCGATGACATGGCGCGCTCAAACCTGCGTCTGGAGGACCTGCTTGACGCCGCCGGTCGCCTTCTCGACGACCTTGCCGGCGAGGTCGAGCTCCTGGCTCGCCCGATAGACCTGCGCCTGCAGTGACAGCAGCTCCGCCGACGAGAAGTCCCGGCCCGACTCCGCCAGCCCCAGGATGTGGTCCAGTCGCTTCTGCGCCTGCCCCACGCGCTCCACCACCTGCGCGGCCTGCTGCTCCCTCGCCGACTGGACCGAATCCACCCGCTCGCCCGCCTGCGCCCGCGCACACCCCGCCTGCGCCCGCGCCCCCGTGCCCTCGGCCCGGACCACGCCCGCGGAGGCCTCGCCCACCGGACGCGTCGCCCCCTCCACCGACACGGGAGGCCCTCCGCTCGGTCCAGGGTTCCGGGCCCCCTCCAACACCTGACCGAACCGCTCGCGCCCGGGCGCCACGGGCGACAGGCCCGGGCCCCCCACGGCGCCCACTTTGTCCACGCTCATGGCTGCCATGCCCTTTCAGCGGATGTTGTTGATGGCGGCCTTCGCCGAGTCGTGGCGGACCTTCATGATGTTGGAGACCGCGTTGTGCTCACGGCTCTCGCGCTGCATCTCGTTCTGCAGATGCAGATAGGCCGCATTGAACTTCTGGCCCTCCGCGCTGAGCTCCTTCTGCGCGTTCAACAGCTCCCACGCATCGGTGCTCCCCGACGACGTGCCTCCCGTTCCCAGCGAGGCGCTCGCCGTGGAAGCCGACGCCGTGGAGGCCGACGCCGTGGACGCGAAGTCGGACGTCTTCATGGGCGCCACCTGCGCCACCGCCAGCTTCGTGCTGGAGACCGCCGCGCTCAGGATGGCGCCGGTCGGAATCATCCCGCCCACCACGCCCGCCCCCTTGTTCACGACGGTGTGCGCCGCGTGCGCCAGCACCGTCCCGAAGTCGTTGCGCGGCGTCTGCCGAGGCAGGGTGTGGGTGGTGCTCAACAGGTACGGGCTGCGCTGACTCGGTTCCAAGCAAGACCTCCGGCGATGGGTGCCGGAAGCCCCTGTTCAGGGGCCATGCCAGGAGAAATCCCGAGCAATCCCGCCTGCCTCGGCGCCCACCGGACTCCACCCGCCGGGAAGAGCGTCCGGACGATGGGATGGGCGGACGGGACGGAAACTTGCCTCGCACGCCAGGTGCCTCAGAGTTGTCGCACCCTGTCGCACGCGGAGGAGCAGATGCAGACTTCCAATGGTGGCCCCCACATCGCCGAGCGCTTCCACCCGCGCGTCGAGGCGGACATCGCCGTGAAGGTGCTCCTGCCGGGACGCGCCGTCATGGCCCGGGCCCGCGATGTGTCGATGGCGGGCCTGTTCCTGCTGGCCCACCCGGGCGACTCGCAGCGTCAGCTCACCCTGGCCCTGCCGCTGCCGGGGGACCGCGAAATCGTCACCACCTGCACCATCCGCCGCCGCGAGGCGAACGGCGTGGCGCTGGAGTTCGGCGAGCTGGACTGGGACGACCTCATCGCCCTGGCGCGCTTCCTCCACCCACGCCTGCCCTGAAGCTCAGGCCGGCTCCGAGCGGGGCGGCGCCATGCGCAGCCGCTCCACCAGCGCCATCAGCTCCGCGCCTCGGAAGGGCTTGTGGATGTAGCCGTCCGCGCCCGCCAACGTGGCGCTCTCCATGTCCGACTTCTTCGCCTTCGCGGTGAGCATGTAGAGCGGCACCGCCGCCGTGACGGGGTCGCTCTTCAGGATGCGACACGCGGAGATGCCGTCGAGCTGCGGCAGGACGACGTCCATCAGGATGAGGTGGAAGGTGCGGCTGCGCGCCAGCTTCAGCCCCTCCAGCCCGTTGGCCGCGCACACCACATCCACCGTGCCGTCGCTCAACATCGAGCGCACCAGCTCCCGGATGACGGGTTCATCCTCCACGAGCAGGATGTGAAAGGGTGCCTGGGACATGCCAACCATGTTTCTCCGGCGCGACGCTGGACGACTCGAGGGCGATGACTCGCGGGCGCGCCACCCCCACTTCCGGTGCCACCTGCCGCGCGCGGTATAGCCCCGCCGACACCACGCGCACCAGGGTTGCCATTCATTTGTGTGGAGCACCACGCATCCGACATGTCTGCCAGGGATTCACGGGGAAATCCGCCCTTCGTCTCCGAGCCCCGGCCGGCCGACCGCTCCCCGGGCCAGCAGGCCCTCCGCGCCACCCGCGCCCCTCGGAATTCCACCCCACCAGGTCACCTCCTGCACGCCCCTCCCTCCAAGGCTTCGGTTCTCCGTTGTCCCGGAGCGCTATGATGGGCCTGAAATGGCTGCAAAACTAGAATGTCCTGAGTGCCGAGGCACGGTGGGGCGAGACGACTTCCAGTGTGAGCACTGTGGGTTGCTCCTGGACCCGGAGCAGGCCAGCGGGGAGTACGTCGTCACCGAGCCCACCATCGTCCGGGCCATGCTCTCTCCGCCCCAGCGCACCCGGACCATGGAGCTGCCCCGGCCGCCGCCGCAGAAGCCCGCGGCCCACCACCTGGCCACCGCGCGCTTCACCATCCCCATGGATGCGCAGACGGTGCCGCGCCTGCGTGCCGGGTTGGACATCGCGCTGCAGCCGCTGCATCCCTTCGAGGCGCATATCGCGTCGTTCGTCGATGGCGTCCTCGCGGTGCCGCAGCTCGCGCTCGCGGCGCGGCTGCCCGAAATCGAGGTGAAGGTCGTCCTCAAGGGCCTGCTGGAGCGCGGCGTCGTGGAGCTGCGGCGCGAGCCGGCCCCGCCGCCCAAGCGCAGCCTCACGGCCGAGATGCCCGTGCTCGACGGCTCCGAGTTCCTGGAGCCCGAGCCGCTCGGCGCGGACGAGGAGGCGGAGCCCTTCACCCTCCGGGACGTGCAGGTCCCCACCCTCTCGGGTGAGGCTCCCCTGCCGCCGATGGCCCTGGGTGACGAGGACGGCCTGACGCCCATGGCGCTCGGTGACGAGGAGCCCATCGAGGACCGTCCGACCCGACGCGACAGGCCCCTGGATACACCCTCGCATGACGCGCCCGCGAAGCCCTCGCGGGGCTTGCGTCCCGGAGCCGCGCCCCGTGGGGCCTCGAGCCCCGCTCCAGGGGAGCGCCCCCTGCCCGCGGGCCTGGCGCGACCGCCAGCCTCTCGGCCCGGCGCATTCATCGGAGCGACTCCCTCACGGCCAGGGCCCCTTGAAGGAGCGGCGCACGCGTCGCGGCCCGCCGCCCCGGCGAGCCCTGTCATCCCCTCGGATGAAGCCCCCACGCTGCGAAGCTCGCATCCACAGTTGGGTGGCGCCTCGCGCGTGGTGCACCCCGCCGCTTCCGCACAGCCCGCCCGGACGCCCCCGCCGCTCGTCACGCCCAGCGGGGCGACCACCCTGCCCGCCGTCCCCTTCCCCGGGAAGGTGGCCCCCACGCCCGTCGAGCACGCCACGCGTCCCCAGCGTCCCTCGATGCCGCTGGATGCGCCGCTCCCCGGCGCGGCCCCGAATTCGCCCGAGGACCTCCTCCAGCGCGCCGTGCGCCTGGAGCGCGCCGGACACGTGGAGCGTGCCATCGAGGTCCTCACCAAGGCCATCGACCGCGCCCCCGACGCCGCCGCGCTCCACAGCAAGCTGGCCCTCATCCTCATCCACCAGCGCAAGGACTACGCGCAGGCGGCGCGGCTGCTGGAGCGCGCCGTGGAGCTGGAGCCGGGCAACACCGTCTTCCAGCAGAACCTGCTGAAGGTGACGGCGCTCTCCGCGGCCAACGCCGGCGAGCGCAAGGACCGCAAGCCCGGCCTCCTCGCGCGGCTCACCGGCAGACGCGGCTGAACACCGCGCCGCTCAGGGTCCTCCGCCGTCCAACAACCGCTCGGCCTCCTCCAACGAGAAGGCCAGATACGCGTCGTAGCCCATCTCCCGGCTGGTCCGCTCGAAGTGCAGCGCCGCTTCCACCGAGCGCCCCACCACCCGCACCACCCGACGGAAGCCTCGCGCCTTCGCGGCCTCCATGATGCGCCGCAGGTGCACCGTCCCCTCGTAGTCCAACGACGTCACGCCCTTCAGGTCCGACAACAGGTCGAACCGCGGACGCATCCGGTCGATGGCACTCACCGCGGCATCGCCGACGCGCTGGGCCTCTTCCTTGTCGACGTCTCCCCAGATGCGCACCACCAGCCGGTTCTTGCCGACGTGGACCTCGACCTCGAACACTGGGCACCGACCTCCAAGGAAAACCCGATATCCTCTGAGTCAGTCTACTCCTGTAGGAGCACCGGCATCCAGGCTCCTTCCAGGAAGCCCTGTCGTTCAGATTTCCGCGACGCCCTCGCGCTCGGCCCAGCCCTCCAGGCCGTTGGGCAGCCGGATGCGCACGAAGCGCCCCGTCTCCTCGAGCAGGCGCACCTTCAGGCCCGCATGCACCTCGAAGATGGAGCGCGCACCGGGCTGCGGCAGCTCCCGGGCCACCAGGGTGGGAGCCAGCACCACCGCTTCATGCACCGTGTCATCCACGTGCGCGTGCGCGGCCAGCAGCACGCCCGAGGGAAGCGCCACGGCGAACAGCAGCGCCGCCAGGATGCCCACCACCGTGCGACGCCCCGGCGCGAGAAACCGCCACACCAGCACGAGCAGCAGCGCGCCCACCCACGTGCCCAGGAAGGTCCACGCCACCACGTTGCCGTCCGTGGCCGCCGTCACGCGCGGCAGGAACTCCTCCTCCGCCGTGGCGCCCACCACCTTGTCCACCTGTCGGGCGCGGGCCACGGCCAGGTTGGCCTCCAGGTCCGGCGCGCGGCCGCCCTGCTTGCGAGCCTGCTCCAGCGCGAGCACCGCCCGGCCCAGGTCCCCGCGCGCCAGGTGCGTGGTGCCCAGGTTGTAGAGGACGTCCGCCCCACCGTGGCCTCGGGACAGGAGCTTCTCGTAGCCCTCCTGCGCGGCGGCGTAGTCCTCGCGCGCGTAGGCCTCGTTGGCCTTGAGGAAGACGTCCTGCGCCTCTTCCGGCGAGTAGTAGCCGCTCACGCCCAGCCCTCCATGGCGGCGAGCGCCGCGTCCATCACCTTCTGCCGCGCCGCCGCGTCACCCCCGCCGCCGTAGCGGCCCAGGTCGCACGCCTCCAGCACGTACAGCACCTGCCCGCGTCGCTCGTCCGCCACGCCCGCCGCCTTCATGCGCTCGCCGATGACATCGCGGGTGAGGCCGATGACGGGCCCCCCCAGCCGCGCGCCCAGGAAGCCCTGCAGCGCCTTCTCCACCTCGGCGTAGAAGGCCCCGGCGTCCGCGCCCGACTGGAGCTTCTCCGCCTCCACCAGTCGCTTGCGCGCGGCCTTCGCCTGCTGACGGCTCTTGTCCGACTCGGTGCGCGTCGCCAGCCGGCCCCGCAGGCCGCCGACGAGCGCCACGCCCGCGAGCAGCCCCAGCGGCGCCAGCACCATCGGGATGAAGAAGCCGCGCTTCCACGGCGGCTCGGACGGCGCCACGAAGCGCGCCTGGTAGCGCACCGGCCTGAGGCCGCCCGCCGTCAGCACGTTCTTCTGCTCGTTGGCAGCGTCCGCCACGTGCGCGGAGGACGTGGGCGGCGGCGTGGGGCTGCCCGCCGCGGACTCCACCGTGAGGGTGATGGGCTCGGTGCGCGCGACCTCGTAGGAACGGGCGCGCACGTCGAAGAAGGGGAACTCCAACGCGGGCAGCGTGAAGGTGCCCGTGCGCTGCGGCATCACCAGGTACTCCACCACGCGGCGGCCCTGCACCTTGTTGCGCTGCGGCGCCACCTTGTCCGTCGTCGTGGGGTCATAGATTTTCAGCGCGGAGGGGCCGGTGAGCTTCGGCGGGGTGACGTTCTTCACGTTGCCCGTGCCCTCCAGGATGACCTTCACCGTGACGGGCTGGCCCAGCTCCACGCGCGTCGTCGACACGTCCGTGGACAGCCGCCACGCGCCCACGTTCGCGTTGGACATGCCCGGCGGCGCACCGGGCGGCAGCGGCGCCACCTTCACCTTGAGCCCATTGGACACGCGGTGCACGCGGTGGCCCGCGAAGAGGAAGCCCGTGGTGATGTCCGCCTCCGCCGGCGAGATGGCCAGCGAGCCGGCCTTCACCGGGAAGAGCGCGCGGCGGCGCAGCAGATAGGCGCGGTACGGCACGCCATCCACCACCTTCTGCTCGCCCGACAGCTGCGTGGGGCTCTCCACCTCCTCCGTCCAGAAGCCCTCCAGCTTGGGCATGGTGACGGCGTCCACGCTGGTGAGGTCCACGCGCGAGTAGATGTAGAGCGACAGCGTCACCTGCTCGCCCACGTAGACCTGGTCCCGGTCCAGGCTCGCGCGCAGGAACAGGTCCGAGTCGCCCCGCGGGATGCTCGGCGTGTCCTCCTCCTCGTCGTTGGCGAACGGGTCCGGCAGGCGCGAGGGGAAGTTCGCGAACGGGTCCGGCAGCCGCTGCGGATTGCGGCCCGACTGCGCGGGCGCGGGCCCCAGCTTCCCCGGCATCACGACGATCTGCACGGAGTCCGTGCGGTGCGTCTTGCCTCCCGCCGTCATCTCCGCGGGCGGAATCGTCAGCTTCCCCGTCCGGTTCGCCCGGAGCACCATCACGTACTTGGTGACCTCCTGGATGTTGGCGGGGCCACCACCGGACCAGGACACCGAGCGCTGGGTGCTGCGCGAGCTGTTGAGGACCTCGAAGTCGTCCGACTGCGGCAGCCGCACCTTCGCGTCCGGGGGCGCATCCGCCGTCACCACCGTGAGGCGGAAGGTGTCCTCGCTGCCGACCTCCTGCCGGTCCACCGTCTGGTAGAACTCGAGGCCCGCCGACCACGCCGGCCCCGAGACCAGCAGGGCCAGCACGGCCAACACCACCCCGGCGCCGAAGCTACCAGTCCTTCTCATTGGGCTTCCTCTGCTTCTTCTTCTGCTGGAAACGCCAGAGCTGGAGATTCTTCTCGTTCTGCTTCATCGCATCCAGCAAGCGCTCCGCTTCCTGCTGGTCCAGGTCCGACGGGCTCACGCCCGCATCCGCGCCCGACGACTCCGAGTCGCTCTCCGACTCGCTGCCGCCATCCGCACCGCCATCCCGCGGGTCGCCATCTCCGTCATCGCCGCCGCCATCCGCGCCGCCGTCGCTGCCGCCATCGCCCTTCTGCGGAGGCCCCTGGTCGCCGCCGTCGCCGCCATCCGCGCCGCCGTCACCCCCGCCGTCCGCGCCCCCATCGCCGCCGCCATCCGCGCCGCCGTCGCTGCCACCATCCTCCGTCCCACCGTCGGCGCCACCATCCGCGCCGCCGTCGGTGCCGCCGTCCACGGGCGCGCCGCCGTCCGCCTTGGTGCCGCCATCCTCGCCACCATCCGGGCGCCCGCCATCCGTCCCGGAGTCTCCCCCACCGTCCATTCCTCCATCCGCCGCGTTGTCCTGCGGCGGAGGAAGGTTGCGCAGCACCACCTCGTAGTTGTGCCGGGCCTGCACGTCCTGCGGGTCCAAGGTCAGCGCGCGTCGGTAGGACTTCAGCGCCTCCACCCTGTCCCCGGTCGTGGCCGCGAGGTTGCCCAGGTTGTACCAGGCCTTCTGTCGCAGGTCGGGCCGGTTGGACTCCGTCACCCCGCGGAACACCTCCTGCGCGTCCTTCACCCGGCCCAGCTTCGCCAGCGCGTCGCCCCGGTTGAAGTCCACGGTCGGGTCGTGCGGCCGCTCCTTCTTCGCCTCGTCGAAGGCCTTCAGCGCCTCCTCGTAGTTCCCCGCGAGGTACGCCTCACGCCCCTTCTGGACCATCGGGTGGTCGCGCTCCAGCGGCCCGGCGCCGAGCGCCGTCCACGGCAGCATGAGCAGCCACGCAAGCCCCAGCCACCGCGCGCTCATGGCGTCGACCTCCGGCGCGTGGACGGCAACAGCACCATCCCCAACACGAGCAGCACCAGGCCCGGCACCGCGAAGGTCTGGAAGCGCTCGTCGTAGCGGACCGTCACGCGGCTCTCCAGCTCGCTCTTCTGCATCTGGTCGATGCGCTCCACCACCTGCCCCATGGCCACGCCGCGCGGCTGGAAGAAGAACGCGCCGCCCGTGGCCTCCGCGATGGCCGTCAGCCCCGCGCGGTCCAGGCGCGTGATCACCGTCTCGCCCGCGCCGTCCTTCTTGTAGTCCACGAACTCGCCGCGCCGGTCATACACGGGGATGGGCTCGCCGGACTCGGAGCCCACGCCCACCGTCAGCACCTGCACGCCCGCTTCCTTCAGCGCGTCGCTGGCCTCGCCCACCTCGCCCACCAGGTCCTCGCCGTCCGACAACAGCACCACCACGCGCTCCTTCGAGCCGCGGTCCGCGTTGTCCAACACCTGCTTCGCCAGCCGGAGCGCCGAGCCCACGTTGGTGCCACCCTGGGGCATCACCTCCGGGTCCACCGCGCGCAGGAACAGCTTCACCGCCGAGTAGTCCGACGTGAGCGGCGACTGGATGAACGCATCGCCCGCGAAGACCACCAGGCCCACGCGGTCGCCCTTGAGTTCATCCAGCAGCGTCGTCAGCTCCAGCTTGGCGCGCTCCAGGCGGCTGGGCTGCACGTCGCGCGCGAGCATGGACTTGGACGCATCCAGCGCCACCACCACGTCGATGCCGCGCCGCTTGGTCAACTCGCTCTTCGTTCCACACTGCGGCTGCGCCAGCGCGAAGCCGAACAGCATGAGCCCCAGGCCGTACAGTCCGCCCTGCGTGGCCGGACGCCACACGGAGATGCCCGGCGTGAAGCGCTCGGCGTGCCGCTCATGCAGCACCGCGCGCACGCGCGAGCGGCGCCGCAGGGACAGCATGAGCGCGAGCAAGCCCAACAGGGCCCCCAGCAGCACCAGGCCGAGGAACACCGGCTGGGCCAGTCCCGCCTGATAGCCGAGCACGGTGAAGCGCCAGGGTTCCACGGGCGTCACGGGAAGACCCTCAGGAAGGTGGAGCGCAGCAGCAGCTCCAGCGCGAGCAGGCCGAAGGCGGCCAGCAGGAACGGGTGGAACTCCTCGCGGTAGGTGGCGGACGCGCCGCCCTCCATCAGCTTGGAGCGCTCCAGCGAATCGAGCACCTTCTGCAGGCCGCGCCGGAGGCCCTCCGGGTCCGTCGCGCGGTAGTACTCGCCGCCCGTGCGGTCCGCGATGTCCTGCATCAGCTCGGGGTTGATGGGAATCTCCGTCTCGCGCCACACGGTGTTGCCGAACAGGTCCGTGCCCTGCGGGAAGGGCACCTTGCCGCCCTTGCCCACGAGGATGGTGTAGATGGGCACGTGGAGCGCCTGCGCCATGTTCGCCGAGTCCATGGGCGACAGCTTCCCCGCGTTGTTGTCGCCGTCGGTAATCAGCACCACCACGCGGCTCTTCGCCTCCGAGTCGCGCAGGCGGTTGAGCGACGTGGCCAGCGCGTCACCAATCGCCGTGCCGTCCTCCAGAACGCGGGTGCGCAGTTGCTTGATGACCTCCTTCAGCACGCCGTAGTCCAGCGTGAGCGGCGCCTGCGTGTACGCCGCGCCCGCGAAGACCACCAGGCCGATGCGGTCGTTCACGCGGTTGGCGAGGAACTCGGTGAGCACCTCCTTGGCCACGTGCAGGCGGTTCTGCGGACGGAAGTCGCCGGCCTCCATCGACGTGGACAGGTCCAACGCCACCACGATGTCGATGCCCTCCACCGACAAGTCGCGCACGCGCGAGTCGCGCACCTGGGGCCGGGCGATGGCGAGCACCGCTGCCGTCACCGCCACCACGCGCAAGAGCGGCAACAACGGCAGCATGTACGTGCGCAGGCCCTTGCCGCTCCTGGCGAACACGTTCGCCGCGGAGAAGCGCAGGGGCGCGCGAGCGCGACGCTCCCGCCAGGCCTGCACCAGGAGGAGCGGGACGAGCAGCAGCCCCCAGAGCGCCTCGGGGTTATTGAACGCGGGGAGCGGCGGCATTGTCGGGAGCTTGAATCGGCTGGGGCGGAACGTAGGTCTTGTCGACGAGCTCGTAGCCGAACAGGAGCGCGTCACGGCAGCTCTCGGGCGAGGCGTCCGCCCGCGCGTACTTCACCATGTCCGACTCGGACACGAAGCGCATGAGCTTGTCCTCGGGGAGGTTCGGCGGGGCCAGGCGGCGCAGCGAGGACATCAGCTCGGAGCTGGTGCACTCCAGGGCCTCGAAGCCGTAGCGCTCGCCCAGGTAGCCACGGACGATTTCGGACAGGCGGAAGTAGTGGTCCTTCACGCGGCCGCGCGCGGGCAGGTTCTCCGCCTTGAGCGTGTCCAGCGCCTTGCGCGTGCGCACGTCCAAGGGCTGCGGGGGCGGCACGTACACGTGCTTGGGGCGGTTCTTCCACCAGCGCAAGAGCGCCCACGCCAACAGGCCCGCGGCGAGCGCGCCGAGCAGCGCCAGCACCAGGCGCCACGAGCGGATGGGCACCTCCTGCGGCGGCTGGATGTCGAACAGGTCCGCGCCCTGCCCCTCCGCCTCCGGAGGCAGCGTGGACGTCACTTCAATCTGCCGACCCGGCAGCGAGTACTGGCGCGGGCCCTCCGGCGTGGCCACGTCGAACGCGAGCGCGGGCACCTGCACCGTGCCCAGCGCGAAGGCCGACATGCGCACCGCGAACGTCGTGGTGGCCGAGTCCGCGCCGTCCTGCCGCTGGCGCGTCTGGTCGAGGAACTCGAAGTCCCCCGTCTCCTTGGGCACCGCCAGCTCGTAGCGGTGGTCCTTCGGATGGGTGAGCACCACGTGGTACGTGAACGGGTCGCCGATGCGCACCTGCTGCGGGTCCACGCGCACCGACACGTCCAAGGGCTGCGTCTGTTCGTGCGTGGGAGCCCCGGGCGGGCTCGCCGCGGCGGGCGCGGTCCCCTGCGGCGCCTGGGCCCCGGCCGACGACGCGAGCGTCAGCGCGCCCACGCACAGCCCCATCGCGAAGCGCGCCATCCACCGGCTCATGCCGCCATCCTCCGGGCCCGCGCGCGGAAGAACTGCGCGAGCGCCTTGCCGTGGTCGTCTCCGGCGCGCAGCTCCACGTGGTCCAGCTCCAGCTTCTTGAAGAGCTTGCGGCGCTCGTCGCGAGCGGCCTGCATGGCGCGCGCGTAACGGCCCCGCACGCGCGGGTCGCTCGTGTCCACGACGAAGCGGTCCCCCGTCTCCGGGTCCTCCATCTCCACCAACCCCAGGCGCGGGAAGGCCTCCTCCAGCGGGTCCTCCACCACCACGGGGACCAGGTCGTGCTTGCGCCCCACCAGCCGCAGCGGCTTCTCGTAGTCGCCCGCCTGGAAGTCGGAGACGAGGAAGGTGACGGCCTTCCGCTTCGCCACCTGCGTCAGGTACGTCAGCCCCGCGGACAGGTTCGTGCCCTTGCCCGCGGGCTGGAACGTGAGGATGTCGCTCACCAGCCGCAGCACGTGCGTGCGGCCCTTGCGCGGCGGCACCACCTTCTCCACCCGGTCCGAGAAGAGGATGAGCCCCACCCGGTCGTTGTTGGCGATGGCGCTGAAGGCGATCTGCGCGGCGACCTCGGCCGCGATTTCGGCCTTGGTGCGCTCCTTCGAGCCGAACTCCTTGGAGGCCGACACGTCGACCAGGAGCATCACCGTGAGCTCGCGCTCCTCGGTGAAGACCTTGACGTAGGCCTCGTTCATGCGCGCGGTGACGTTCCAGTCGATGATGCGAATCTCGTCGCCGGGCTGGTACTGCCGCACCTCGGAGAAGGCCATGCCCCGGCCCTTGAAGACCGAGTGGTACTGGCCCGCGAGCATGTCGGAGACCACCTTGCGGGTGCGGATCTCCAGCTTGCGGATGCGGCGGATGAGGTCCTTGGGCAGCACGGGGCGCTCGGCGGGAGGTCAGGGCACTTCGACGCGGTCGAACACCCGCTGGATGATCTTCTCCGGCGTGAGGTCCTCGGCCTCGGCCTCGTACGTCATCGCCACGCGGTGGCGGAGCACGTCGAAGGCGATGGCCTTCACGTCCTCGGGCGTGACGAAGGCGCGGTGGCGCAGGAACGCATGCGCGCGCGCGGCCTGGGCCAGGGAGATGGTGGCGCGCGGCGAGGCGCCGAACTGGATGTAGTCGGCCAGGTCCTTGAGGCCGTACTTGCCCGGCTCGCGCGTGGCGAAGACGACGTTGAGGATGTACTCCTTCACCTTCTCGTCCATGTAGATGTGGTGGACGAGCTCGCGGGCGCGCACCAGGTGCTCCACCGCGATGACCCGCTGGGCCCGGGGCGTGGAGCCTCCGGACATGCGGTCCATGATGATCTTCTCCTCATCCCGCGTCGGGTAGCCCACCTTCACCTTGAGCATGAAGCGGTCCACCTGCGCCTCGGGCAGCGGGTAGGTGCCCTCCTGCTCGATGGGGTTCTGCGTGGCCAGCACGAGGAACGGCTGGGGCAGCCCGAAGGTCTGGTCGCCGATGGTGACCTGGCGCTCGGCCATGGCCTCCAGCAGCGCGGACTGCACCTTGGCGGGGGCGCGGTTGATTTCGTCCGCGAGGACGATGTTCGCGAAGATGGGGCCCTTGCGGACGGTGAAGTTCGCGGCCTGCTGGTTGTAGATCATCGTGCCCACGACGTCCGCGGGCAGCAGGTCGGGGGTGAACTGGATGCGCATGAACGTGGCGCTGAGCGCGTCCGCCACCGTGCGCACGGTGAGCGTCTTGGCGAGGCCGGGCACGCCCTCCAGGAGCACGTGGCCGTTGCACAACAAGCCGATGAGGATGCGCTCCAGCATGTAGCGCTGGCCGACGATGACCTTGCCGGTTTCCTGGTTGAGGACCTCGACGAAGCTGCTTTCCTGCTGCACGCGTTCGGTGAGCGCGCGGATGTCCGTGTTCATGACGCCTCGGATGAGACTGGCGGCGGGCAGCCTAGGGTTGACCGGGTATCGGGCTCAACACCGCAGAAGCCCGGGCATTCCGGTAAGTTGGGTCCCCTTGTCCCCGAGGACCGTGTCCATGGCCCCATTGTCCCCCACTTCTCGTCCCGCCTCGCGAATTTCCAGGGGCCGTGGGGGGCGACCATGAAGCGCTCGGCCTGGGCCCAGGCGCCCTCGGCGGGGCCCGTGGAGGCGGGGCTGCTGGCCCAGTTGGCCCCGGCGGTGACGTCCACGGTGCACTGGCTGCCCGGAGGGGGGGCGCTGAGGGTGCTGGAGGGGGGCCAGGGCCCCACGGTGGTGCTCCTGCACGGGCGCGGCGGGGCGGCCTCCCTGTGGTTCGCGTACCTGACGGCGCTCTCGAGGGGGCACCGGGTGCTCGCGGTGGACCTGCCCGGCTTCGGGATGTCCTCGCCGACCGAGGGGCCCGTCCGCTCGGCGGAGGAGGGAGTGGGGTTCTTCACCGCGCCCGTGGAGGCGCTGCTCGAACAGCTCGCGCCCGGGCCCGTGTCCGTGGTGGGTCACTCGCTGGGGGGACTGGTGGGGGTGGAGCTGGCGCTGCGCTCGCGCGTGCCGGTGGAGCGGCTGGTGCTGGTGGACGCGATGGGGCTGGGGCCGGACATGGCGCGCAAGGCGCGGGCATTCTTCCGCGCGGGACCGGAGCGGCTGGCGCGCTCGCTGGGGCCTTGGGCCTGGGCGCGGATGATGCCGCCCGCGCCGACGCCGCTGGGGGAGCGGCTGGGCGCGCTCGACTACGAGCTGATGTCGGCGCCGGGTGGGCACGACGAGGCGGCGCGGGCCTTCGACAGCCTGGTGCCGCTGATGGGGCCGGTGTTCCACCGTCGGGAGCGGCTCGGTGAAGTCACGGCGCCGGTGCTCCTGGTCTGGGGTGAGCGCGAGGACGTGCTGCCCCTGTCGCTCGCCGAGGAGGCTTCCCGGCGCTTTCCGAACGCGAGGCTGGTGCGCGTGGACGCGGGCCACAGTCCCCATCAGGAGCGTCCCGAGCGCGTGCTCCCCGAGCTGAAGACGTTCCTCGCCGCGAGCGGAGCGCCGTAGCGCACCGCGCCCGCGTCGATGCCGCGGATGCCCGTGGACCTCCACGACGTGGTGGGGACGAGACGCGGAGGACGCCTACGAAGCGGGCGTCCTTCGGAGATGCGGACGCGCGCGAGTATCCTCGGAGCAACGTGTGCGGCTCACGGGTCGAAGCGGATGATGCGCTCGATGCGGTACGTGCCGGCGACATCCAGGGCCTTCACGAGCATCAGGTCGCCACGCTGTCCCAGGGACAGCGACTGACGCGCGGGCTGCGTGAGCCGGACCGTATCGCCCGGCTTCGCGCCCTTGCCGGACAGCGGCACCGCGAACAGACCCGCGCCATCCACGGTCTCGACGGCGCCGAGGACTCGCAAATCTCCCAGCTCTTCAATCTTCCCCACGTGCGCGAGCACCCGCTTCTTGCCCTTGGCGCGCACGGCCCGGTTGACGGCGATGCCCACGTCGCCGGTGAAGGACCTTCCATCCGCGCCGAACAGGCCGATGCCCCGGAGCAGCAGATGCACCATGCCGGAGCTCTCGTTCTGGGGGATGGACTCGTAGCGCGAGACATCCGCCGCCTCGGCCCGGCCGCTCGCGAGCGCATCGAGCGCCGTGGCCAGCGCGACGAAGTTGAGTCGCACCAGGGGCTCGTCCGGAGGCAGTGAGGTCCACGCCCCCGTCTCGATGAGCACCGAGGGGGTCCCCCATCGCGTCATGTTGTCGCCGAAGGCCCGCGACTCGAAGCTGTCGTCGTAGCGCCCCACCTGTCCGGGCGCGAGCGTCTCCACCGCGTCGCGAATCACCGCGCAGACCTTCTTCGCGAGCAGCCGCCCGGAGTTGTCGCTCCGCGCCTTGTCGAACGCGGCCGCGAGCACGGAGATGGACGCGGGCCGGCCCGTGTCCCCCACCCCATGTCGCCAGCCCTGGTTGTGCAGGTTGAAGCCGATGAACGGTTGGAGCTCGTCACGCAGCTTCTTGAGCGTCCGCGCCTCGGGCGTCTGGAGCGCGAGCGCATCGCGGTTGATGTCGATGCCCTGCGCGTTGCGGCGCTGGAAGCGCTCGGCGCCATCCGGGTTGAGCATGGGCACCGCGTGGAGCGTGAGCGTGGAGAGCAACCTCGCCACCCAGGGCTCGTCACGGTGGGTCCTCAGGTACTCGAGCAGGTCCAACAGCGCGGTGGTCGCCGTGGGCTCGTCCCCGTGCATCTGGGACCAGAGCAGGACGTGACGCGAGCCCGTGCCCAGCGCGACATGGTGGAGCGCGCGCCCCTCCACCGAGTGCCCCACGACCTCGAGCCGGAAGAAGTCGGGTGAGCGCGCCTTCAAGTCCTTCAGGTGTCGCTCCACATCGGCGTGACGGACGAGCGGCGCCACCGGGAGCGACGCGAGATGGACCTGGTCCCACCGCTCCGCGAGCGCGTGGGGTTCGGGGACGGTGACGACCGGAGAGGTGGACATGGGCGAGGCCACGGGCTGCGCGGTTCGAGCGAGGGCCGGTGCGGGCACCATCCCCCAACAACAGGCGACGACACGAAGGAGACGACTGCGTCCAACCTGGAACATGGCGCGCTCCTGGCCGCGGGGCCATCAGGACTTCTGGGCGGGACGCAGCAACGTCTCGAGGAAGCGCAGGTACTTCGGGTCCTCTTGCTCGAAGATCTCCTTGTCCGCGCCCATGAAGGCCCGTGCCAGCTCGTCACCGGCGCGCCGCAGGTCGCCCAGCTCGAACTCGCACTGCCCCAGCCGCAGGTGGATGAACGGGTTGCCCAGGCCATCGGGCGCGTGCACGGCGTCCTTGAGCGCGGCGCGGGCTCGCGAGAACTCCCCCATCTGGAAGAGCATGTCACCGATGGCCGTGCAGACCCACGTGGTCGCCTCGTACTCCATCCACGGCTCGGGGATGAGCTGGAACGCGGCCTTGAAGGACCGCAGCGCCGCGGCGGGGTCGCCCTTCTCGGCGAGTTCATCCCCCTCGGCGCAGAGCGCCTGGATGCGCTCGTGGACCTCGTCCGGAATCTCGGGCATGTGCACCTCACCACGGGCGGAAGACCGCCGTGCACGGCTGCGTATACCACCCTTCCCGGTGTGCAGCGCGCTGCACAACCCGTGGGCAGGCGGCCATCCCACCGCGTGTCCCCGCGCCTCGTGCCGAGGAGAGCCCCGGTCGGGTACGACTCTTGGATAGACTCCGAGCGTGCCGAAAGACCTGCTCGAACTCGATGCGACACCCGAGCGACTGCGCGCGCTCGCCGAGGCCCGCGTCATTCCTCCCGACGCCCTGGAGCGCGCGCTCGCGCTCTCCACGGCTACACCGACGTCCGACGCGTGGCGGCGCTTCGTCTCCACCGTGCTGCTCGGCCTGGGCGCGCTGCTGGTGCTCTCCGGCGTCATCTACTTCTTCGCCTACAACTGGGCGCAGATGCACCGCTTCGCCAAGCTGGGGCTCATCGGCGTCGGCATCCTCGGCACCGCGCTGCTCGCGCGCAGGCTCGGTGACACGCTCGCGGGACAGTGCAGCCTCTTCGCCTCGTCGGTCCTCGTCGGCGCGATGCTGGCCGTCTACGGGCAGGCGTATCAGACGGGCGCGGACGCGTTCGAGCTGTTCGTCGGCTGGGCCGCGCTCATCCTGCCCTGGGTGCTCGCGGCGCGCTTCCCGCCCCTGTGGCTGCTCTTCCTCGTGCTCGCGAACACCGGCATCGCGCTGTTCCAGGACCAGGTTTTCGGAGGGGGTGACGCAGCGAAGGGCTGGCTCGCCGTGGTGCTCGGGCTGCTCAATGGCCTGGCGTGGGCCACCCACGAGCACTTCGCCAACCAGGGTGTCTCCTGGCTGCGAGGCCGCTGGCTGCCCCGCGTCCTCGCGACGATGGCCGTGCTGCCCCTGCTCGCCGTCGGCACGTCGTTCATCATCATCCCCAGTGAGGTCCGCCTCAGCGGGCTCGCCGCCCTGGTGCTGCTGCTCGGGACCTTCGCCGCGGAGTACGCGCTCCACCGGCACCTGCGCGGCGAGCTGTTCCTGCTCACCCTGGGCGCGCTCTCGGCGATGACGCTCGTGACGACGGGCCTGGGCCGCGTGGTGTTCGAGGGCACGAAGGACGAGCTGGGACTCTTCATCCTCCCCATCCTCATCATCATCCAGGTCGCCATCGCCGTCAGCTGGCTGCGCGCCGAGGCCCGCGCCACGGGCGCCTCCGAGGAGTCCTGACATGTCCCTGCGCCCATCCATCCAACAGGTCCTCGAGGGTCTGAGACGAGAAGGCCAGGTCGACGAGCTCGCCGGGTCCCGCGCCCGCTCCACGCTCGAGGTGCACCAGCGCACCAGCACCGCCTCGCCCTGGTTCGTGAAGGCCTTCGCCGCCTTCGGCGCCTGGCTGGCCGCGCTCTTCCTGCTGAGCTTCTTCGCCTGCGTGGGACTCTGGGATGAAGAGGAGGTGTTCGCCGTCATAGGCATCGTCCTCGTCATCGCCGCCGTCGCGCTCCGGCGCACCATCCATGGCGTCTTCCTGGAGCAGCTCACGCTCGCGCTGACGCTCGCCGGCGTGGGCATGGCAGGGGCCGGGGTCGCTCAATTGGGCTCGGACAATGCCGGTGTCGGAGCCGGCCTCGTCCTCTGCCTGGTCCTGCTCTTCGTCTACCCGGACGCCACCCTGCGCTTCCTCGCCACGCTCGGCGCGGGCGCGGCGAGCCTCTATCTCCTGCTGGAGCTGGTGTCCGGGCAGGTCATGGACCTGGGACTGCTCGCGTGCACGGGACTCCTCCACTGGCTCTTCCTGCAACAGGCGAGGTTGCGGACCGGCAAGTACGGAGACCTCGTCGGCCCCGTCAGCTTCGCGCTCGCCTGCGGCCTGCCCGCCGCGATGCTCACGCGCCTCGCGTCGTTCCTCGTCGAGACACACGAGTGGTCCCAGACGCTGCCGATGCCCCTGCTCACGCTGGGCCTCACCGCCATCACCCTCTACACCGCGTGGCTCATCATGCGGGAGCACGACCTGGCCCCCTCCGGAGCCCCTGGCGCGGCCGTCTTCGCCGCGCTCACGCTCGTCGCCGTCCTCACGGTCCACACGCCCACGGTCATCTGCGCGGTGGGGCTCATGGCGCTCGGCTTCCATCGGCGCAGCAGCCTGATGGTGGGAATCGCCACCGCGTTCCTGCTCGCCTCGGGCGCCTGGTACTACTACGACCTGAGCGTCACCCTGCTCGCCAAGGCGCTCGCGCTCATGGGCAGCGGGCTCGTCCTGCTCGGGCTCCGGCTCTTCCTCTCGCGCCGCTTCCCCCAGGCGCCGTCCCCCGTGGAGGCACGCTGATGCGCTCGCCCCTGTTCTTCGTCGGACTGCTGCTCGCGCTCGCCGTGCCGCTGGGTCTCACGGTCCAGAAGGAGCGCGTGCTCTCCACCGGCACGGGCATCCTGTTGGAGCTCGCGCCCAGGGACCCTCGCTCGCTGATGCAGGGCGATTACATGGTGCTCGACTACGCGCTCACGCGGGAGCTCAACAACACGTACGAGAAGTTTCCCCAGGACGGGGTGCTCGTGCTGAAGCTCGACGGCGACGGCGTGGGGACCTTCGCGCGCATGGACTCGGCCGTCGTCCCCCTGGCTCCGGATGAGCACAGGCTGCGCTACCGCATCAGGAACGGCCGCTTCCGACTGGGTGCGGAGTCCTTCTTCTTCCAGGAGGGACACGCCAGGCGCTACGAGCGAGCGCGCTACGCGGAGCTGAAGACCGCCGACAATGGCAACAGCGTCCTCGCGGGCCTGCGTGACAAGGAGCGCCAGCCCCTGGACGCCAACTCCGCTGACGACGTCGACGCGACGACCCTCACCGACACTCCCGACGAGGGCGAGGCGAACCCCAACATCGATGCTCCCACGGACGTCGATGCGCCCACCACCATCGATGCCCCCACCACGGTCGATGCGCCTGCTCCCGTCGAAGCACCCACCATCGACAGCCCCAGCGCGGCCGACGCTTCTACCGACGTCGACACTCCCAACGAAAAGGAGCCCACCGTCATCGAGTAGCCCTTGCGAGGATGCCTTCCGACGACGCGGCGCCTACTGTCATCGAGCAGCCCTCGCAGGGCGGCTCCTGACGACGAGGTTCCTGCGCGTCATCCAGCACCCTCTCAGCGGTGACTCCCGATAGCGCGTATCCCACTGACATCCAGCCCCCCTCGCCCGGGGTGACACGGACGACGCAGCCCTACCGGCCTCAGGCTCCTCTCGCATCGAGGAGATTGAATCCGCCGACGTGGCTCCCTCCTCCTCCAGCCCCCTCGCCGGGGTGACACGGACGACGCAGCCCACCGGCCTCAGGCTCCTCTCGCATCGAGGCGCTTGAATCCGCCGACGCGGCTCCTTCCTCCAGCGACCCTCCCGGGGTTGGCGCCCGCTGCCCATCATCCAGCCCCCTCTCCCCTCGGGATTGACTCCCGGGAGGGTTTCGCGCATCATTTCGTTGATTTCGATAATCAAAATCAAAATCATCAAGAAGGAGACACGCGATGCTCGGTCAGGGATGCGGCAAGAGGGTGCTCGCGCGGGGGCCATGCGCCGAGGTGACGCGTTGCACCTGCGGTCACATCCACCTGGCGATGGGGCCGGTGACGATTCGTGTCGAGGAGGAAGTGCTGCGCGCCATCGGCATGACGCTGGCCGAGGCGGTGCACAACCTGGATGAGCCCGAGCGCTCGCACACCAACGAGGCGGAGAGCGCGCCGTCGATGCAGGCCCCGACGTTCGGCGGGTGGAAGCAGTGAGCGCCACCGGGACGTTGCGTCTGCCGCGCAACGAGCAGTCCGCGCGCGTGCGCCGGCTGAGCGAGAGCGAGGCGGAGGCCCTCCAACCGGTGTCCCCCACCTCCGCGCCCCTGTCCGTGCTGCTCACGGAAGGAACCGCCCGGGCGCACGAGCAGGCCGAGCGCTCCGTGTTCCTCCAGTCGCTCTTCGGCGGTTCGTGGGAAGGCATCTACGGCCAGTACGTCCGCGCCCAGCACTACGTCAGCTACCTGCGCCAGCTCCACCTGCTCTACGCCACGTACGAGAGCGTGCTGCCCCGCGCCGCGCGCACGTCACTGACGCCCGTGCTGCTGATGCCGGAGCTACGGCGCGCGGACGCGCTGGAGGCGGACCTGGCGTACTTCTGCGGCGAGACGCGCACGGAGACCTTCGCGTGCGTGGAGACGCGGCTGCACGCCGAGCGCCTGCGCGAGGTCGCCGAGGACGCGCCGCACCTGCTCGTGGCGCACGTCTATGCGCGGTGCGTGCTGGACCTGTTCACCGCGCCGGAGCGCTCGCGCCTCGTCGCGAGCGCCTTCGAGCTCGAGGACTCCCGCGGCACGCTGTTCCACGGCTCCGCCACGCCCGACGAGCTGACGGCGCTGCGCGTGCGGCTGCACTCGCGCATCGACGGCCTGGAGCTGGAGGAGGACGAGGCGCGCGAAATCATCCAGGAGGCGCGCATGGCCTTCCGACTCCAGGCGCTCGTGTGCGACGAGCTGGCCCGGGGAGCGACGGGAATCTCCCCGCCGTCGGGCGGCTACCGGGGCGGGTTCAGCGCCTCCCAGTAGTTGGGCAGCCCGCGCAGGTGGTTGCCGCCGTCCACGTCCAGGCTCTCGCCCGTCACCCAGCCGGAGTCCTCGGAGCACAGGAACTGCACCACCCGCGCCACCTCGTCCGCCAGCGCGTGCGCGCGGCCCAGGGGCGTTCGCGCCAACAGCTCGCGGTGCATCGTCGGCCCCTCGATGAAGGCCGCGGCCTGGGGCGTGTGGGTGGCGCCCGGCGCGACGACATTCACGCGGATGTTGTGACGCCCCAGCTCCAGCGCCGCCGCGCGTGAGAGCTGGGCGAGCGCCGCCTTGGACGCGCTGTAGTGCCCCAGCCCCTCCGACACCACCGTCTGACACAGCGACGAGACATTCACGACCGCGCCCGGTTGATTCCGGGCGATGAGCGCGCGGGCGAAGGTCTTCAAGCAGAGGAAGGGGCCCTTCAGGTTCACCGCGAACAGCCGGTCCAGCTCGTCCTCGGGCAGGTCCATCAGCAGCGACAGCGACACCGTGCCCGCGTTGTTCACCAGGATGCCGGGCAGCCCCAGCTCGCGCGTGGCGCGCTCGTGGGCGCGCTCGACGTCATCCACGCGACACACGTCTCCGGCGAAAGGGACGGCGCGCGCGCGACCCTCCGCCTCGCGGTTGAGACGCTCGGCCGCCTCCACCACCTTCGTCTCCGTGCGTCCGAAAACGAGCACGTGGGTGCCCTCGCGCATGAGCCGCGAGGCGACGGCCAGACCGATTCCCTGCGCACCACCCGTGACGATGGCGCATTGAGAGAGGAGCTTCACCGTTCTCACCCCCGAGTGTCGTGTCTCTCGGAAGCTAGCAATGGCTCCTCTGCGCGAGCATTGTACCGCGGGCCACTTGGCGTCGACTCAGGCCGCCTCGTCCTCGGAGAGCAGGTCCGCGAACGGCGAGGCGTCCTCACCCAGCGCCTTGTAGAGCGCCTCCACCTTCTCCAGCTCGCGCTTGAGCGCCTTGTGGTGGTTGCGGTTCTTCACCAGGCTCTCGCGGCCCAACAGCTTGAAGCCGTCATCGCGCCCCACCTGCCGGATGGCCATGCCCAGCACCAGTCCCCGGAACGCGTCCGCCAGGTCCAGATCCAGGGGCGCGTTGCGACGGCGCGCCTCCGCGACGAAGGCCTGCGCCGCCGCCTTCAGCGCGTCCGGCAGCGGCTTGCCGCCCGGCGCCTGCTCGTAGTCGAGCGCGCGCGCCACGTGCTTCTCGTGGAGCACCAGCTCGCCACCGGACACGGCGTGCTCCACCATGGCCAGCGTGTACGCACGGCGCACGATGTTGTCGAGCTGCCGCAGGTTGCCCGGCCACGCGCTGCCGACCAGCAGCCGCTCCGCGTCCGGCGTCACGCGCGCGCTGCCCTCGGGGGAGCGCTCGCGGTGGCGACGCTTCACCATGTACTGCGCCCAGAGCGGGATTTCGTCCTGGCGCTCCTGCAGCGCGGGCATGCGCACGGGCAGCACGTTGACGCGGTAGTAGAGGTCCTCGCGGAAGCGGCCCGCGCGCACCTCGGCGTGCAGGTCCGCGTTGGTGCCGATGATGAAGCGCACGTCCGCCTGACGCTCACCGGTGCCCTCGCCCAGCGGGCGGTAGCTGCGCGACTCCAAGAGGTGCAGCAGGCCCGCCTGCGCCTTGAGCGACAGCTTGTCGATTTCGTCGATGAACAGCGTGCCGCCGTCCGCGCGCGCCACGCTGCCGGGCGCGTCGCGCACCGCGCCCGTGAAGGCGCCCTTCTTCCAACCGAAGAGCTCCGCCATCTGGAGGTCCTCGGGCACCGTCACCAGGTCCAACGTCTCGAAGGGCTTGCCCCGACGGTTGGAGCGCTCGTGGCACCAGCGCGCCAGACGGGACTTGCCCGCGCCCGTCGCGCCGCTGATGAGGATGGTCTCGTCCTGCAGCGCGAACACCCGCAGGATGGGCAACAGCTCCGCCATGGAGCGCCCCACCACCGGCAGGTACTCGTCCACCTCCGGGGTCGCCACCGGACGCTGCGGCAGGCCGGCCAGGTACGGCGCCGCCACGTCCGCCAATAGTTGGAGCCGCTCGCCCGACTCGCGCCAGACGAACTCCTGCCCCATGGCGGCCAGGCAGTCCGCCTCCAGGGAGATCATCCCCTCGATGCTGCCGCCCGGCGTGCGCAGGGGCAGCACGCACACGTGCGTGGCGTGGCGGCCCAGGAAGCGCTGACGGCTCTCGTTGCTGTGGAACCCCGCGAGCCCCGGGTCACCCGTCACCGGGGCGTCCGGCGCGTGCGGCTGCACCGTGCCCACGTTGACGTCGATGGACACCGCGCAGCGATGCTCCACCACCGCCCGCCACGCCGTCGCCGACGTGAAGAAGGGCGTCCCCACACTCGCATCCGTAATCTCAGTAGCGCCCACATCCAGCGCGGCCAGGCGCCGATAGGCTTCCCCCGGGCGCAGGTGGACGATTCCGCGAAGCACGCGGGCTCGGGCTGCGTACCGACTGGACGCAACGGCGTCCTGCGCCACGGCCAACATGTGCTTGAGGGTGGTGGTCGCAGCGGTCTCGAAATCCTTCGCCCCCCGCAGCGCGCTCATGAGCTGCGGCATCTCCTCGTGCATCCACTCGCCTCCGTCCGGTGCCATCCGAGAGTACCCGCCAAGGGCCGCATCGGAGGGGAGGCAGTGTAGCGGAGATGAAGAACGCGGAAGGAGCGGCCCCTCCTTCCGCGTTCCCGAACCTCGCTGACGGCTGGGCACCCGGTTTCCCGTGGCGCCGCGTCGGAATCCCATGCGTGATTCATGCCAGACACGCATTTCACGTCTTTTCACGGGTTTGGCTCCGAAAGGGGCCTCCAGAGGCCCGAATCCGCGTCCAACTGGTACGCAGCCGCGTCCCAAAGCGACGCAGATGGGACGTGTGAGGGGGGCTCGCTATGCTTGACGCCCCTTATGACGGATTTTTCTCGGCTTCCCACGCTGCCTGGGGTGGGGGCGACCATTGGTCCGTACGAGCTGCTCGAGGTGCTCGGGCAGGGGGGCATGGGCGTCGTCTACCGGGGGCAGCATCCGGAGACGGGCGAGGCGGTGGCGGTGAAGACGGTGCGCGCGGCCTCGGAGGTTCCGCTGGCCAGCATCCGTCGGGAAATCCATGCGTTGCGCCGGCTCCGGCATCCGGGCGTGGTGCGAATCGTCGCGGAGGGCGTGACGCGGGGGCTGCCCTGGTACGCCATGGAGCTGCTCCGGGGACAGACGCTGCGGCTGGCCACGCCCGCGCCGGGGACGGGAGCGCTGGACCGCGAGCGGCTGAAGACAACGCTCAACCTGACCCGGCGGCTGTGCTCGGCGCTGGCGTTCCTGCACGGCAACGGGCTGGTGCACCGGGATCTCAAACCGGAGAACGTCTTCCTGCGTCCGGATGGGACGCCGGTGCTGGTGGACTTCGGCATCGCCGCGCGCTTCGGCGGCTCACGGGGGCGCGAGACGCTGGACGTGAGCGGCGTGGTGGTGGGCAGCGACACGTACATGGCGCCGGAGCAGCTCCGGGGCGACTACGTGGACGCGCGGGCGGACCTCTACGCCCTGGGCTGCATCCTCTACGAGCAGCTCACGGGACGGCCGCCCTTCGTCCCCGGCCGAGAGGGGCCGCTGCCCCATCAGCACCTGCACCTGACGCCCGTGCCGCCGGGCCTGCGCGTGGAGGGCGTGCCCGCGGCGCTGGACGCGTTGGTGTTGCGGCTGCTCGCCAAGCGCCCCCAGGAGCGGCCCGGGTACGCGGAGGACGTGTCGTCCGCGCTCGAGGCCCTGGGCGCGGAGCATGGTGAGGAGGGCGCCGCCGCGGCGCCCCGGACGCCGGCCTATCTGTATCGGCCGGACCTGTCGGGACGCGGTGGTGAGCTGGGCCGGCTGCTGGCGGCGCTCGACGCGGCGTCGCGCGGACAGGGCGGCCGGGTCTTCCTCGGCGGAGAGAGCGGCGCGGGCAAGACGCGGCTGGCGCTGGAGCTGGCGGCGGAGGCGGGCTGGCGGCGCATGGCGGTGGTGACGGGCGAGTGCGTGGCCATGGGCGAGGGCGGCACGGATCTACACGCCGCGCCCCTCCAACCCCTGCGTCCGCTGCTGCTCGCGGTGGCGGACCGCTGCAACGAGCGCGGCGCGGCCGAGTCGGCGCGGCTGCTCGGTCCACGGGGCCGCGTGCTCGAGGCGTACGAGCCGTCCTTGTCGCAGCTGCCCGGTCAGCGCGAGCTGCCCGAGCCCCCTGCCCTGCCCGCGCAGGAGGCGCGCCTGCGCGTGTTATCGGCGCTGCGCGACACGCTGTGCGCGCTGGCGGAGGCGCAGCCGCTGCTGCTGGTGCTGGATGACTTGCAGTGGGCGGACGAGCTGACGCTGAGCTTCCTGTTGGAGCTGGACGCGCGGCACCTGGCGAAGCGGCCGGTGTTGCTCGTGGGCACCTACCGGATGGACCAGATGGGGCAGGCCCTGCGCGAGGTGGTGGGCGCGTCCGACGCGGTGCGAGTCGAGGTGGGCCGGCTGGACGCGAGGAGCGCGGGGCAGATGGTGCGCGGCATGCTCGCGCTGCGCGAGGTGCCCGAGCCCTTCGTCGACGCGCTGGTGCACGAGACGAGCGGCAACCCCTTCTTCATCGCGGAGTACCTGCGCGCCGCCATCGACGCGGGCCTGCTCTTCCGCGCGCCGTCCGGCGAGTGGCTCTTCGAGGCGCAAGGCAGCGCCGGCGGCCGGCCCCTGCCCCTGCCCGGCAGCATCGCCGAGCTCATCGAGCGGCGCCTGTCGGACCTGGGCGAGCACGGGCGCGCGCTGGCGGAGGTCGCCTCGGTGCTGGGGCGCGAGCTGGATGAAGAGCTGCTGCTGTCCGCCGCCGCGCTGCCGGAGGGCGCGAGCGCGGAGGCCGTGGAGGAGCTGCGGCGTCGGCAGGTGCTGGAGGAGTCCGAAGGAGGCCGGCTGCGCTTCGTGCACGACAAGCTGCGCGAGGTGGCCTACGCGCGAATCCCGGACCCGCGCCGACGCACGCTGCACCATCGCTGCGCGGAGCGACTGGAGACGCAAGGCGCGACTTCACCCTCGGGCCTGACGCCGCTGGCCGCGGGGCTCGCCCACCACTGGTCCCGCGCGGGAGTGCCCGAGCGGGCCAGCGGCTGGTTCGCGCGGGCGGCGGACGCGGCGCGCGCGGCGTATGCCAATGGTGACGCCATCTCCTTCTACGAGTCCGCGCTGCGCGAGGCCGCGGCGTCCTCGGGGAACGCGCATGCGTCCGGCCCGGACGCGCCCCAGGTGGCGCTGGATGTCGTCTGGGAATCGCTGGGTGAGGTGCTCGCGCTGACCGGACGACAGCAGGCCGCGCGTCAGGCCTTCCTCCACGCCCTGGCACGGATTGAGCAGACCCAGCGTGTCCGTCGCGCCAATGTGTTGCGGAAGGTGGGCAAGTCCTTGCAGACGCACCATCAGAACGAGGAAGCGCTGCGGGTGTATGCCCAGGCCCAGGCCGAGCTGGGTCCCATGCCCGACAGCGTCTCCTCCTTGCCCGGGCAGGTGGAGGCCGCGTGGTGGCACGAGTGGGTGCAGCTGCAGGGTGAGCGCATCACCGTGCACTACTGGCTGGCCCAGCTCGACGAGATGCGGGCCCTGGTGGAGGGAGTGCGTCCGGTGATGAAGGCCCACGGCACGCCGCTGCAGCGCGCGCGGTTCTTCAACTCGCTGGTGCAGATGCAACTGCGCAGCGAACGCTATCGAGCATCGACAGAGACCGTGGCCCACGCCCGGGCCTACGCGGAAGCGGCGCTGGAGTCCGAGGGGGAAGCGGAGCACGCGGGGGCCCGGTGCGTGGTCGCCATGGTGTTGCTCTTCCATGGCGCGCTGGATGAGGCACAGAGCTGGATGGAGGAGTCCCTGCGCGGAGCCGAGCGGCAGGGAGACGTGACGTTGCAGACGCGCTGCCTCACCTACCTCACCGTCATCCTCCGCTTGAGGGAGCGGGTGGCGGAGGCGAGCGAGGCGACGGAGCGTACGCTGGAGCTGGCGACTCGCTCCGGCATGTCGGACTACCTGGGCGCGGCGCACGCCACCCGGGCCTGGGTGGCCTCGCGCGCCCGGGACCTCGTCTCGGCGAGACAGGCCGCCACGGAGTCGCTGCGGCTGTGGCAGGCGCTCTCGCTCGTGTACCCCTTCCAATGGCTCGCGCGCTGGCCCCTGCTCGCCGTGGAGCTCTCGGAAGGGGCGCTGCCCCAGGCGTTGGAGCAGGCCCGGGCGATGCTCGAGGCCCACCAGCAGCGGCAGCCGGACGTGCTCACGCAGGGATTGACGCAGGCGTTGGCGCTGGCGGACGCGGGTCGGGAGGAGGAAGCGCGGAGCGCGCTCCTCCAGGCCTGTGAGTCGGCCCGGCGGCTCTGCTATCTGTAACTGGATTGACCGCAGGTGCTTCCTTCCACCCGCCAGGGCCTCGGGGCCCGTGGCCTTGTCTCCGAGGTGCGCATGGCAGGCCCGTATGTGTATTTCTTCTTCAAGCCCGAGCGCGTCACGCTGCTGGAGGGCTTCTCCACCCAGGTCACCGTGTGGGGCGTCCCGTCGCGCAGTCCCAACCTGCCCGAGAACGTGACCAGCAAGATGAACTTCCGCATCGAGGGCAGCGACGGCTCCATCGGCCTCTCCCAGCCGGCGCCGGACGTCCTCGAGATTTCCGGACTGGATGACAACATCAAGCCCGCCACCGTCATCGCCGCGCCCAAGAACAACGACACCGAGTTCCCCCGCATCGAGGCCCGCCTGGAGTGCTCGGTGGACCAGTCGGATTTGCTCATCTACGCGCCGGACGGGAACATCTACTGGCTCAAGCCCGAGGAGTGGCAGAAGGCCCAGAAGCTGTCCCCCAAGGACAAGAGCCTGACGGGAGATCTGGAAACGCTCCTGAAGAACGAGACGGTGGTCGCCAACCTCCCGGTGCCCGCCTACGTCGCGGCGCCCACGAGCACGGCGGCCGAGAACCTGTCCGACGCCGCCGAGCCCATCACCTGCTTCCTGCTCAACCTCAACAGCATCCTCTTGAGCTACAGCCCGGGCGCGAACCTGAAGGCCGGCGAGCAGGGCCCCGTCTACCGCAATCCCGACCCCCAGCCTTGATGCGCCCTTTCAACTTCGACACCGGCAGCGCGTCCCCCGGGACGTCCAAGCAGTTCCGCCAGGGGACCCACCGGGTGATGACACCCGAGCAGACGCTGGAGCGCGTGCAACGGCTCATGCCCGTCATGGGCATCACCCGCGTCGCCAACGTCACGGGGTTGGACACGATTGGCCTCCCGGTGGTGATGGTGACGCGGCCCAACGCGCGCTCGCTGGCGGTGTCGCAGGGAAAGGGCACGAGCCTCGCCGCGGCGAAGGCGTCCGGGCTGATGGAGTCGGTGGAGGCGTACCACGCCGAGCACGTCACCCTGCCCCTGAAGCTGGCCACGTACAACGAGCTGCGCTTCCGCGCGCCCGTGGTCGACGTGGACAGGCTGCCTCGCCTGTCGGTGAGCCTGTTCCATCCCAACTGGCGCACGCTCTGGGTGGAGGGCGTGGACCTGCTGGGTTCGGGCCCGCTGTGGCTGCCCTTCGACCTGGTGCACACGGACTTCACGCTGCCGCTGCCCACGGGGAGCGGCGCGTTCCTCATGAGCAGCAATGGGCTGGCCTCCGGCAACCACGTGCTCGAGGCGATGCTGCATGGGCTGTGTGAAGTGGTGGAGCGCGACGCGACGGCGCTCTGGCAGGTGCGTGGCGAGCAGGCGCAGGCCGGCACGCGACTGAAACTCGACTCGGTGGACGACGCCGGATGTCGCCACGTGCTGGACCTCTACGAGCGCGCGGGCATGGCCGTGGGCGTCTGGGAGACGACGAGCGACATCGGAGTGCCCGCGTTCAGCTGTTACATCGTCGACCGGGAGCCCGAGCCGCTGCGCCCCGTCGCGGTGGCGGGTGGCATGGGCTGTCATCCCTCGCGAGCGGTGGCCCTGCTGCGCGCCCTGACGGAGGCCGCGCAGAGTCGACTCACGCGCATCAGCGGGGCACGAGATGACCTGCACCGCAAGGCGTACGAGGCCGCGCGCGAGGGCGTGACGGCGGAGCGACTGCGCAAGCGGCTGGCCGAGGATCCCGCGGTGCGGGAGTTCCAACAAGCGCCCCATCACGACGCGGACACGTTCGAGGAGGACCTCGCGTGGGTGCTCGCGAGGGTGCGCTCGGTGGGCGCAAGCCAGGTGGTGGCGGTGGACCTGACGAAGCCGGAGCTGGGGCTGCCCGTCGTGCGGGTGGTGGTGCCGGGACTGGAGACGACGCACGAGGCGCCCGGATATCAGCCAGGCCCAAGGGCACGGCAGATGATGCGCGGAGACGCGCGATGAAGGTCTTCATCTTCACCGGCCCCACGCTGCGCGCCGAGGAGGCGAAGCTGGAGCTCGAC
Source organism: Myxococcus sp. MH1 (assembly GCF_059738865.1). Lineage (NCBI taxonomy): Bacteria > Pseudomonadati > Myxococcota > Myxococcia > Myxococcales > Myxococcaceae > Myxococcus > Myxococcus sp. MH1. The sequence continues at coordinate 8,262,690 of NZ_AP026947.1, forward strand.
GCGGTGTACCTGCCTCCCGCTCAGCAGGGCGATGTCTACCGCGCGGCGTGCGAGAAGCCGGTGGCCCTGGGCATCATCGACGGGTTCTTCGAGCACGTGCCGGCGGTCTGGCACAAGGAGCTCCTCTGGGCGATGTCAGAGGGCATCCACGTCTTCGGGGCCTCGAGCATGGGGGCGCTGCGGGCCGCGGAGCTGGCCACCTTCGGAATGGAGGGCGTGGGCTCCGTCTTCGAGGACTTCCGTCAAGGCGTGCTGGAGGACGATGACGAGGTCGCGGTGGCGCACGCGAGCGCCGAGCATGATTGGCGCCCCCTGTCCGAGGCGATGGTCAACATCCGCGCCACGCTCGCGGCGGCGCAGGCAGCGGGTGCGGTGAGCGAGCCTGTTCGCGCCTCGCTCGAGCAGCGCGCCAAGGCGCTCTTCTACGTGGAGCGCGCGTGGCCGAAGCTGCTGTCCGGATTTCCCCGCGCGGAAGTGGAGGCGCTGGAGGCCTGGCTGCCGAAGGGGCGCGTGGATGTGAAGCGCGCGGACGCGGTGGCGATGCTGCGCATGATTCGCGCGCGCGTGGAGGCGGGCCTTTCGCCCAAGGAGACCCGCTTCCCCTTCCAGCACACGGATGCGTGGGAGGAGGCGCGACGGCGCGCGGCGCGGCAGCCGCTTCGACAGACGGCACGCGCCTCGGATGGCGTGGGAATCGAGGCGCTCCTCGATGAGCTTCGCCTGCGCGGAGAGCTGAAGGACGCGCGACGGGCGAGCATGGCGCGAGCGCTCGCGGTGGAGGAGGCAAGACGGCTGGGGCGCGTCCCGGATGCAGGGGAGCTGCACGCGACGAAGGAGGCGCTGAGCCACGAGCGGCACCTCACGCCGGAGTCCTTCGAGCGGTGGAAGACGGAGCAGCACGTGGACGACGTCGCCCGGCTGCTGCGGGACGAGTCCCATGTGCGCTGGGTGGAGGCGCTCATGGAGCCGGATGTCTTGCGGCACCTGGCCGACCACCTGCGACTGACGGGCGAGTACGCCACCCTGCTGGAACGCGCGCGCGACAAGGAGCAGGTGCTCGACGCGGCGGGGCTTTCACTGCCCAAGCTGGAGGACGCGGGCATCACCGAGGGCGCGCTGTGGGCCTGGTACTTCGAGGAGAACCAGGGGCGCATGGTGCCCTCGCAGTTGGAGCAGGCCGCGCGCGACGAGGGCTTCGCCGACGTGGCCTCCATGCGCAGGGCCGCGCTGCGTGAGCTTTGCTACGTCCTCACGAAGGCGGGCGCCGCGGCCTGAGAGGGATTGGACCTCCCCCCGCAAATCTTGCATGACCGGGTTCACCCAAAGCCCGTGCTAGACCCCGCGCGCGCTCGGCGGCGCGAGGGGTTTGGCACAGGGGGAACATCCGATGGACGCACCCGAGGAGCAGCGCGAATCACCCAGGCCCGGCTTCTTCAAGCAGTGGGGGCAGATGCTGGTGGGGACGCCCATCGTCGCCGCCCTGCTCATCGCCTGGCAGGACCCCATCGTGGTCTTCGGCCACGAGCTGGCTCCTCCAGTGAAGAGCTTCCTGAGCCTCCTGCTGGTCGTCCTGGTGGCGGTGGCCTGTACCGAGGTCATCCTGCGCCTCATCGCGGTGTGGCGCGACAACCGCGCGGACGAGAATCTCACCATGATGGTGCGAGTGCTCGCATCGAAGTACTCGATGGAGGGGGCGGACCCGGAGAGGCCCATGGCCATCTGCGTCCTCGAACACCTGAAAGCGCATCACGACTTCGGCACGGTGGAATGCCCCGATTGCGGCGGGGAGGGGTGCAAGCACTGTGGCCTCACAGGGGTCCATCTCGATTACACCGAGGGCCCCTGCGGCACCGACTGCCCCCTCCGCCCCGTCGTCCCGTCCTGACGCGCTCCGTCGCCGGCTACTTCCGCGGAGCGCTCGCGCGACGCGCGACCTTCTTCCGCGCATCCGCCGAGGGCTTCTTCACCTCCACCACCGAGCCCTCCGAGGGCACCGGTTGCAGGACGAAGACCCGGTCCAACCGGCGGCTGCCTCGCTCGACGGGCGTGCTCAGGTCGTAGTCGAAGTCATACGCCGCCACCACGCGCAGGCCCGCGTTGCGGAACAACCGGTTCGCCTGCGCCGCGTCGTACGTCCGGAAGAACCAGGTCGTCTCGATGAGCCAGTCCTTCCCCGGCCCGGTGATGCGCAGCCGGTTGCGCATGGGCGAGCGGCGGGCTCGCCGGTCCGGCAGTCCCTCGTGCGTGTTGCAGACGACCTTGTCCTTGCCCACCTTCCCCAGCCAGCGCTCGTGCTCGGCCGACGTGCGCGCGTAGTCGGTGAGGTGGAAGCCCAGCACGTAGAGCCCCTGGGGCTTGAGCAGCCGCCGCGTCCCCTTCAGGTGCGCCAGCGCCGCCGCCTCGCTGTCCAGGTAGCGGAAGGTGGAGACCAGGTTGTGGGCGACGTCCACCTTGCCCTCCAGCGAGGGCTCGAAGAACTCCTCCATGCGCGACACGGAGAGCTTCACCTGACGGCGGCGCGCGGGCGTCAGCCGCTTGCGCGCATGCGCGAGCATCGCCTCGGAGATGTCGTAACCGGTGACCTTCAGTCCCCGGCTCGTGGCCTCGGCCACCAGGCGACCGGCGCCGCACGCGGGCTCCAGCCACTGCTTGCCCCCCGTGCCGTGCCGTTCGCTCAGCGCCTGGAGGAAGTCCACCTCTCGCACGGTGTCGGTGCCGAAGATGGCTTCGTAATACTCGGGGTGCTCGTACCAGTCAGTGCGTTTTTCCATGGGAGGCGTGCCCGCTCGGGCGCGCGCATCCTCCGGTCCTCCGGCTCGAAAGCCAAGTCAAAGCGTGCCTCGCCCTCACGCGGGCTCGTGCGTGGGTGACACCAGCGACGAGCGCTCCGACATCGCCTCGCGCAGGCGCCCCCCGAACATCCGACGCAGGAGCACCATGCCCAGCGGCAGCGGCAGCCACAGCGTGTACCCGCGCAGCAACATCACCGCGGTGAGCCCCACCTCCACCGGCACGCCCAGCGACGACAGCGTCCCCACCGCGGTGGCCTCGAACGTGCCCACGCCTCCGGGGATGATGCTCAGGGTCATCACCAGCGTCGCCAGCATGAACGCGGCGAACACGGCGGCGAAGTCCACCGGGTGCCCCACCGCCTGGAACATGCACGACAAGGTGAGCGCATCCAGCGCGAAGGTCGCGAGCTGGAACGCGCTCGCTCGGACCAACAGCCAGGTGTCCCGCACCAGCGCGGGCGACACCTGGGAGATGGACTCGAGCAGCGAGGTGAGCCCCGGGATGCGGCGTGCCCAGCGCGGCGGTCGCCACCCACCATGCCGCGTCAGCCAGAGGATGCCGAACGGCACCGCGCACGCGAGCACCGCGAAGGCCGTGGCCAGTCCGAGGAGGGCCGCGTGCAGCGACGCGCGATACCAGAGGATGAAGATGGACACCGCCACGGCCACCGCGTGCGCCAGGTAGAAGGACACCATGTCGACCAGCAGCGCGCCCGTGGCCGCCCGGGGCGGCGCGCCCTCCCGCTGCAGCCCCTTCATCACCACCACCGAGCCGCCGATGCCCGCGGTGGGCACCAGTTGGTCGAACGAGAGCTTCATCAAGGCCAGGCTCGCGGTGCGCAGCCAGGGCGCCTTCACGCCCTCCACCTCCAGCACCACCCGCCAGCATCCCGCCATCGTCAGGTACGAGAGGAACTGGAGCGCCACGCCCACCAGCAGCCACTCCGGCCTCGCGCGCTGGAGCATCTGGGCGAACTGCTTCTCCTCCCCGAAGCGCAGCACCACGAACACCGTGAAGGCGACCAGCAGCACCACGCCCGGCAACCAGCCCCACACGTTGTGTCGGCCAGAGGCGGGCTCCGACGGGTCGCGCGCGGAGCCGTCACCCGACATGGAGGCGTCCTCGTGCATGCGCGCGCACCAGCCCGCCCTAGTGAGCGGAGGCCTCCGTCGCGTCTTCCCGACGGGCCTCCGCGGCCGTCAGCAGCCGCGCGGCCATGCGCATGAAGTCGGCCTCGGTGATGATGCCCACCAGCCTGCGCTCGCGGTCCACCACGGGCAGACAGCCGAAGCGATGGTCCAGGAGCTTGTAGATGGCCTCTCGCACCGGCAGGTCCGGCCGCACCATCTCCACATCCCGTGACATGAGCCGGGTGACGGAGATGGGCTCGTGGCCTGCAGCCGCGAGCTGCCGCGACAGCGCGCGGAGCAGGTCGCGATGGCTCACCATCCCCACCAGCCGGCCGTCGCGCACCACGGGCAGGTGGCGGATGTGATGGAGCTTCAACAGGTCGTCCACTCGGACCAGGTCATCGGTCTCGTCCAGCGTGACGACATCCCGGGTCATCAGGTCGCCCACGGTGAGCATGACGTGTCCGCCTCCCCGTCGGTCCACGAGCTGCCGCACACCTCGCGTTTCTCGGGCCGACTATTCCCGAGGGTGCACCCTCGCCCCCGTTCGCGCAGCGACAGGGCGGACAGACGGGCAAGGGGCCGGCGCTGTCTCACCCTCGGGCCCGACGCTCGAAACCGGAAGTGTCAACCACGAGCGCCCGGCAGGTTGCTCACCTGGCGCTCCCGCGGCTTCCACACCGGCGACGGACATCACACCTCCGTCGCGTGGCGCCCAAGGCCTCCTGCTTGAATTCACATCCACCCTGGCGCGTCACCAGGACAGTGGAACAGCGGCAAGGCCGCCTCTGCTGGAGACACCCGCAATGGCTCTCATCCTTCTCGTCGACGATGACTCCACCCTGCTCGAGATCTACACCGAGGCCCTCCGGGGTGAGGGCTGGGAGGTGGCCTCGGCCCGCGACGGCGAGATGGCCCTCGCGCTGGCGCAGGCGCTGCCCCCGGACCTCATCCTCACCGACGTGTCGATGCCGGGGATGAACGGCCTGGAGCTGTGCCGGCACCTGCGCGCCGACGAGACGCTGTGCCACGTCCCGCGCATCGTCCACAGCAGCATGGAGCGGCTCGCGAGCCTCTCGGGCGACGTCTTCCTGAGGAAGTCCGGGGACCTGACCGAGCTGCTCGCCTGCATCACCCGGTGCTTGTCGCGGGGCTCGCTCGCGCCCACCATGCCGGCGGCGGCGGCGTGAGCGGCCACTCCACCTCGAACACCTCCTCGAGCCTCCCCGACGACAGGGAGGCTCAAGGGCCTCAGTGCGCCGGGTGGCCCACCAGCCGCGCCAGCGCGAACATGAGCGCCAGGCCCACGAAGAGCGCCAACACGTTGCGGCCCGGCTGGTCCTTGCCGTGGCGGTGCACGTGCGGCAGCAGGTCCGACACGGCGATGTACAGGAACGTGCCCGCGGAGAACGCGAGCGCCTTGGGCGCCATGCTCTCGAAGCGCAGCACCGCGTCGAAGCCGAAGTAGATGAGCGCGCCCGCGGGCACCATCAGCCCGTACAGCGTGGAGAGCAGCAGGATGGAGCCCTTCGAGCGACCCTCCGTCTTCAGGATGGACGCGAGCGACAGCGCCGAGGGCACCTTGTGCGCGACAATCGCGATGAGCGCCATCAACCCCACGCCCTCCTCCACCGCCGAGCCCAGCGCGATTCCGTCGAACAGCGTGTGCGTGGACAGGCCGAGGAACGCGGTGAGCCCCAGCACCTGACCGGGCTCCGTGTGGCGGCCGTGGCCGGACATGTGGTCGCCGGGCAGGTCCTCCCCCGCGTGCGCCACCAGGTAGCGCTCCAGCACCAACAAGAAGACGAAGCCCCCGGGCACCAGCGCGAAGGCCCACCAGCCTCCGCCCTCGTACGCCTCCGGGAGCATGTGGAAGAACGCCGCGCCCAACATCACGCCGGCGGCGAAGGCCAGGAAGCGGACCAACTGCGTCTGCTGCTGGTTCCACAGCACCACCAGCGCGCCCAACAGCGCGCCGATGACGACGATGAGTGAGTAGAGGGCCACCGTGGCCAGGACCGACATGGGGCGCGCACCCTACAACAAATCCGTCACGTCAGTAGTAGCGCCTCACCACCAACAGCCCGACCCGTCCCGGCTTCACGTCCACCGTGTGCTCCGACACCCTCCCGCCCCCCTCCACCCGCACCACGTGGCTCCCCGCCGACACCCGGAAGCGCGCCACCTGGAACTCCGCAGGCAGGGAAAGCCAGGAACGCAGGTCCGCCGCGTTGCCGGCGTTGAGGATGAGGAAGGCCAGCGCGCCCAGCTCCTCGCTCTTGGTCGCCGCGCCCACGCCCGCCGCCAGGCCCGCCTTCACGGCCACGCCGGCAATCTGCTTCGCCAGCATCCCGCCGATGCGCGTGTCCAGGTGCAGCCTCGCCACGTCCGCCATGGACGTCACCGTGACGGCGCGCACGTGCTGCTCGCCCAGCGTCACGCCCACCTGCGGCGCGCTGCCCCGGTCCCGGTAGACGGGCACCTCGATGAGGTTGCCGCCGTTGACGTCGCGCGACGCGGGCTGCTTCTCCGGGGAGAGCCCCGCCTCCACGACGACGACGATCTGGGCCTCGTCCCGCGCCAGCGGAGGGTGCTCGACGCCCGGGTACTTCGCCTTCAGCTCCTCGTAGAGCTGGTCGCGTCCGGTGTACTTCGCCAGTCGGAGCAGCGGCTCCGCGAGCTCGCCCAGCCGGGGCTCCAGCTCGTACGCCTTCGCATAGTCGATGTAGGCCGCGTCCCAGTCGCGCTGGTCCTCGCGGATGACGCCGCCCAGGTAGCGGGCGATGGCGAGCTGCTGGTAGGGCTTCTTCTCCTCGACGACCATCTTCTGGAGGCGCTCGTTGACCTGGCGCACCTCCACCATGGCCGCCTCGTCGTCGCCCAGCTCCGCGTAGTTGAGCGCCTGGATGACGGAGATCATCAGCTTCTCGAAGTCCTCGCCGCGGTAGGCGCGCTGGCGCTCGTTCGTCACCAGCGCTCCGGCCTCCTCGCTGACGGAGACGGCGTCGAGCTGCGCGCTGAGCTTCTCGGCCTGCTCCAGCACCGCGTTGCTCTCCGCCCACTTGCGGGCCGAGTGCAGCACCATCCCCTTGTCCAAGAGGATGAGCAGCGTGTCCTTCGCCGAGCCGTCCTTGGCCAGGGCCTCCAGTTCGGCCAGGGCGTCGTTGTAGCGCCCCGATTGATACGACTCACGGACGCCGCGCGTGCGGGACACGTAGTCCCCCGCGCAGCCGGACAACAGCAGCGCGCTCACCAGCGCGAGCGCGCCCCAACCACGGGGGCGCGCCGGAGGGTGGTGGAGAGGAATCATGAGCAGTCGAGCCTTCACCACGAGCCGGCGGCCACCGTCGACGGAGCTACCAGCTCACGCCGCGCTTCTCGAACTTCTTGCGGATCTGCTTCTCGTCCGTCCACTCGATGAGGCCGGTGCGCACGTTGCTGAGCTTCGCGGTCATCTTGTAGTACACGAGCTTGTCGCGGCCGACCTCCTGGATGATGGAGGCCAGGTCACCCGACATCAGGAAGTCCACGGACACCTGCTGCCCGGGGCCCTTCGCCGCGTTCGGGTTCACGTAGCCGGACTGCTGGTACTCGTACTCCTCCGCGATGTCCTGGCGCGCGGCCTGGTCCACCATGGCGAAGCGGCCCGTCTGCGCGAGCGCCGTCTGGATCTTGTCCCCCAGGGAGCGCATGTCGATGTGCTCGGAGGTGCTGTTCTTCAGCTTGCCCACGAGGACGATGGGCAGCGAGCCGTCCGGCCGGGGCGTGGAGAAGCGCGGCGAGGAGGCCAGCGACTCCGCCATCTTCTTGGCGATGAGCTGCAGGTCGTTCTCGTTGAACTGGTCCGACAGCATCTCGATTTCGTTCGGGTCCTCGTACGTGCCACGCGTGAAGGCACGCGGGCCACCACACGCGGCGAGCGAGGCGGCGAGGCAGGCGGTCAGAAGCAGGCGATGAATCTTCATGGTGCGGTGACTCCTAGTTCCATTCGCATTCGAAGCGGCTGCCTTCGAAGTTCCACTTGTAGGCGAGCACCGCGTCGCGACGGTAGCCGGCCGTCAGGCGACACTGGCTCATCAGCGAGGCGCGCGGATAGTCGAAGGTGTACGTCTGCGCCTTCGAGCGCTCCTGCGCGTTGAGCTGGGAGGGATGCGTGAGCGTGGGGCTGGCGCTGGCGGCCACCATCACCGAGTGCTTGCCGTACGTCTTCAGGGGCACGCGGCCGGCCAGCTGCACCCGGCGCACGGTGCGCGCCACCAGGATGTCGCTGCGGTCCACGTTCGTCTCGTGGCGGTTGCGGCGCTGCAGCAGCTCCGAGATGTTCGCCGTGAAGACGCGGGTGAGGTCCCCGTCCTCCACGAAGAAGTAGAGGAACGCCTCGCGCGCCACGCGGCTCTCCCCCGTGAAGTCCAGGGTGATGAGCAGCTCCAGCTCCCGGTTGGGCGTGATGCCGTGGCGCGACACCGCCGCCAGCACCTTCTTGTCCACGCCCGCCTTCTTCAGCTTGATGAGCCCGTCCGCGCTCGCGTCACACGCGCAGCGGCGCTCTTCAATCATCTTCACCAGGTCCGCCGGCTCGAAGCCCGCCTGGGACAGCTTGGTCAGCTCCTCGTCCGTCAGGGGCAGCTGGTCCGAGCGCTCGTAGATGCGCGGCAGGTTGTTCGGGTCCCACTGGATGATGTTGTAGGTCTGCACGTTCCCTTCGGGGAACGGCAGGGCGATTCGAGGGCTTCCATTCGCCGTGGACAGGCTGACGGGCGACTGGCTCGCCGCCAGCGCCAGGGTCGCCGCGAGGACTTGGGCAATCATGTCGGGACCTCCCCCTCTAGAAGCGATAACCCACGGCCATGCCCAACCGGTGCGTCACGCCGCCACCGCCGATGGGAATGTCCGGAGTGTAGAACAACCCGAGCGACACCCGGTCGCGCGAGCCCATGAGCACCTCCGCGCCCACCTGGGGCGAGATGCCGAAGTGCAGCTCCTCCTTGTTGCCCCGCCCGCTGCCGGACGAGTCGTCCACGTAGTCGGGCGTGTAGATGGCGCCCGCCTTCAGGCCCAGCGAGAACACCAGCGGCCAGCCCCAGCTGCGGAAGCGCGGGCCCACCATGACGTTGGTGCGGCCGCCGTCGAAGACGTAGGTGACGTTGGCATCCAGCGCGAACCAGTCAGCGCCCCACCACGACACCGTGGCGCCGACGTAGAGCGGGGGGCCCTCGGGCGCGTCCCGGGGAGGCTCCTCGTCGTTGATGGCCGCGCCCCACTCGAGCTGGAACGACACGCCCGTGCTGCTCGAACCCGAGTAGCCGCCCTTGCCATATTCGGATTCCTCGGGCCCATCCGTGCGGCCACGTTCCTGCGCGGCCGCGGTCAACGGCGCCGCCACGGCCAGCGACAGGAGGGCTCCGCACAACCTGGAATGACGCTTCATCTCGAAGACTCCCACATGCGGTAGGTGCGAAAATTCCACTGCGTCCGACGTCCGGCCCCCGCCAATATTCAAAACACCGCTCGGGCTGGCAAGCGCACCTTGGGCCCGGGCCGTTCTCTCAGGAAGCGCGAGGCCCCGGAGGGGTGGCGTCCTGGGGAGCGTCCGGCTGGGGGTCGACCTGCACGGGGGGCGCCTGCCGGGACTCGGTGCGGGTGAAGGGCAGCCACTGGGGGTGGGCCCTGAGGAAGATGACCAGCTTCTCGCGGACCAGGGCGCGCAGCTCGAAGAGGCGGTCCGGGTTGGCGGCGCTGACGAGCGCGCGGATGGTGAGCGTGCGGTCCTGGGCCTCCAGGACGACCACCGTCTGCACGCGGCCGTCCCAGAGGGCCTTGGCCTCGTTGTCGAGGATGCGCTTGAGCTCCCCGCGCAGCGCGTCCACGTCCGTGGAGTAGTCCACCTGGAGGGTGACGGCGCCGAGCAGCTCGGGGCTGACCTTGCTCCAGTTCTGGAAGGGCTTGTCCAGGAAGTAGGTGATGGGGATGACCATGCGGCGCTGGTCCCAGACGCGCAGCACCACATACGTGAGGGTGATCTCCTCCACGGTGCCGAACTCGGTCTCCACCACCACCTGGTCGCCGATGCGCACCGGCTGGGTGATGGACAGCTGGATGCCGGCCAGCAGCGTGGCGATGGACTTCTGCGCGGCCAGACCAATCACGATGCCGGCGATACCGGCCGAGGCCAGCAGCGACACGCCGACGTTGCGCACCACCTCGAACTGCATCAGGAGCAGCGCGGCGGCCACCACGTACGTCGCCGCCTCGAAGACCGCGCGCAGCACGGCGAACTGGGTGCGCAGCGAGCGCGCCCGGGCCGGGTCGCGGCTCTCGGAGTTGACCCGGTTCTGGATGAAGTCCGCGAACACCCGCAGGAAGCGCAGGATGAACCACGCCACCGCGACGATGATGAGCGAGTAGCTCACCCGGTTGAACACCGTCTGCGTGGGGCGCGGCAGCAGCAGGAAGGACGTGCCCACCGCCAGCAGCACCGCGAAGAACGGCAGCCGCAAGGGCCCCTTCCCCGCCACCACCAGCTGGTCGTCCAGTTCGATGCTCGTCCAGCGCGCCAGCCTCAGGCCGAACGCCAGCGACACCTTCTCCAGGAGCAGCGACAGCCCCACCGAGGCGAGCAGCACCACCAGGAGGCCCAGCCACTGCCACGGCTCCAGGCCCAGCACCGTGCCGGAGAAGAAGAACGGCGGCAGCCACTCCGCCACGCGGGGGCCGTACGCCTCGAAGAGGGGGTCCACCAGCCGGACGGTGGACTCACTGAAGACCCAGAGCAGCGCGCCGTCCTGCGTCACGCGCTGGAGCCGGACGCTCACGTTGGCCCCGTCCAGGGGGATGGTGCCCACCAGGTCGAAGCGGGGGTCGGCCGGGTCTCCCTCGGGGGCCTTGGAGAGCGCCGACAGGTCGATGGAGAGCTTGCGGTCCAGCACGAACTTGAGCCGGCGCGCCAGCTGGGCGCCGCGCTCGGGCTGCTGGGCCTTGGGGATGAAGTCCAGGTCCAGGTAGTGGGCCGCGGAGGCGTAGTCCCCCCGGTGCGCGGCGGACAGGAAGCCCTGCGCCGTGGCATGGGGCGTCTGGCGGTCCATCGCCGCGGAGGGTGGCGGCAGACCCGAGTTGAGCGCCTGGGCGGGCAGCGCCCCGAGGACGAGTCCCATCACGAGGAGGGCCATCCAGGCCCTTCCGTCTGTGTGCATCATGCGGCCCTCCTTACTCCTTTTCGGCCCCTTTGCCGGAAGAAGTCGGGGCCTGGCCCCCTGGCGGAGGGGCGCCGAGGGGGACGTCGGGGACACCACCCCTCTCACCCCGTGGGAAAGGCGTTGGTGCGCCGGCTGGGGGTAGGATAGAAACGGCGCCCAAGGAAGGTCGACGTGTCCGAGAAGCGAAGAATCCTCCTGATTGACGACAGCGAAATCACGCTCGCCATGGAGAAGGCCGTGCTGGAAGCGCGCGGCTACGAGGTCGTCGCCACCTCCACGCTGATGGAGTTCGAGAAGACGCTCCAGGCCTGGCGCCCGGACCTCATCCTCACGGACATCCACATGCCCGAGGCCAAGGGCACCGACATCTGTCGCACCCTGAAGAACGAGTACGGCACCCAGGACATCCCCATCGTCCTGTTCTCCAGCCTCCCGGACGTGGAGCTGTCCAAGCTGGCCGAGCAGGTGGGCGCCGACGGCTTCCTCTCCAAGGAGAACGGGCTGGAGGCCATGGGCGAGAAGATCGACGAGCTGGTGCAGAGCATCCTCTGGTGATTCGCATGCCGCGCCCCGTCCTGGTCGCCGCCCTCTGGGGCCTGGTGCTGGTGCTCGGAGGCTGCAGGCGCACGGACCCCGCTCCCCGCCCGCCCGAGACACCCGAGGCGGGCGCGTCCCCCACGGCCGCGGCCTCCTCGCCGGGCGCCATCCTCTTCGTCTCCGCGGACACGCAGGGCTACCTGGGCCCGTGTGGCTGCAGTGAGAACATGCGCGGTGGCATCGCCCGCGCGGCCTTCCAGGTGAGCGAGGCCCGCCGGGGCGCGCTGCCCGTGCACTATGTGGACGGCGGCAACAGCCTCTTCGGGGAGAAGACGCTCAAGCCCGGGCAGGTGCCGCAGGAGGAGCTGAAGGCGAAGGCGCTCGCGGACGCCATGCGGATGATGGGGCTGTCGGTGCGCGCCACCGGCCCGCTGGACGACACGCGCGGCGCGGCCTTCCGTCAGGGATTGGGGCTGCCCGAGGTGGCGGACGGCGCGGTGAAGCTCCTGCCCGCGGGTCCTCGCAAGGTGGGCGTGGTGGCGGCGGACTCGCCGGAGCAGTTGGTGGCGGCGAGCGCGAAGGCCCGCTCGGACGGCGCGGACTTCGTGCTGGGGTTGTTGGATGCGCCGTTGGAGGAGGCGCAGAAGGCGGCGGAGCTGCCGGGGCTCGCGGTGGATGTGCTGGTGGCCACCCGCTCCGCGTCCGAGCTGAGCGGCGAGCAGAACCGGCTGGTGAAGGCCACGGTCCCCGTGGTCGCGCCGCAGAGCAAGGGCCGCTCGCTGGTGCGCGTGGACCTGAGCTACGCGAAGGCGCCCGGGAGCTTCTCGCTCCAGAAGGGACAGGCCGACCTGGAGCGCGAGGTGGCCGCACTGGAGCAGCGCACGGCGCTGTTGGACAAGGAGATCAACCTCCCGGGCATCGACCCGAAGCTCAAGGCGCTCAAGCAGGGCAAGCGCGACGAGCTGGTGGCGCGCAAGCAGGCGCTGGTGTCGGCGCCGCCCGCCGCGTCGCCCGACGTCAATGGCTTCACGGTGCGCTTCGTGCCGCTGGAGTCGGGGCTGCCGTCGCTGCCGGACGCGCAGGCGCTGGTGGCGCGCTACGACTCGGAGGTGGGCAAGCTGAACCTCGCGTGGGCGAAGGAGCACGGCCAGGACTGCCCCGCTCCCGCGAAGGGACAGGCGGGCTTCGTGGGCAACGAGCCGTGTCGCTCGTGCCACGAGGAGAGCTTCCCCGTCTGGGAGAAGTCCAAGCACCACCACGCGTGGCAGACGCTGGAGGAGGTGGGCAAGCAGCACCACCTCAACTGCGTGGGCTGTCACGTGACGGGCTGGGAGCAGCCGGACGGCGTGTGTCGGTTGGACAAGGTGGCGGGGCGCGAGGACGTGGGCTGCGAGAGCTGCCATGGCCCTGGCTCCGTGCACTCGGAGGAGCCGAGCGCGGACAACATCATCGCGTCGCCGGGTGAAGCGTTGTGCGTCACCTGCCACAACCCGGAGAACTCGCCGCACTTCGACTTCGCGACGTACCTGCCGCGAATCCTGGGACCGGGTCACGGGAAGCCCCTGGACGCCGCGTCACCCGACAAGCCGGCGGACGAGCGGAAACCCGCGAAGCCGTAAACCCGCAGCGTTTGCCTGGTTGGCCGCACCCACGGTGGGTGCTTCATTCGGCCATACCGGGCGACTCGTTGTTTGACTGTCAAGAAAAAGGGCGAATACTTGGGGCTTCGCCTGCTTCTGGGCGCACTCTTCTTGCGACCGCATGCTGCCCTTCTGCCTCCTCGTGCTGAACCTGGCCTCGCTTCCCGCCTCGCCGGGAGTGCCGCCACCCATGCCGCCGCCTCCCGCCGGCATGCGCGTGCTCGCCGCGAGCGAGACGCCGGCGCCCGCCGCGGCTGAGCTGAAGCCCGCGCCCGCGACGGCCACCACCATCGCTCCCACCGCGCAGGCGAGCATGCCAGACAGCGGCACGGCCACGCGCCCCACCGGGCTGGCGACCGAGCCGTCGCGCGCAGGCACGGCCGATTCAGCGAAGGGCGCAAAGGTCGAGGGCGCATCGCCGTCGAGCGGCTCGCCTTCCGCGACGACGGTGGCAAAGGGCACGAAGGTCGAGAGTATCTCGCCCTCCACGGGCTCGTCTTCCGCGACGGCGGCGACGGGCACGAAGGCCGAGGGTGTCTCGCCCTCCACGGGCTCGCCTTCCGCGACGGCGGCGACGGGCACGAAAGCCGAGGTCGCCTCGCCTTCTACAGGTTCGACCTCGGCGACGACCGTGGCGAAGGGCACGAAGGTCGAGGGCGCATCGAACGTTGTCGCGCCTCCCGCCGCGGGCACCGCCGACGCGGCGAAGGACGTGAAGGACGAGGGCACCTCGGGCGCGGACATGGCGAGCAAGCAGGAGCCGGTGGCTCCCGCGACCGACGCAGCGCCGGGGGATGACGAGGCCGACGAAGCGCGCGCCCTCGCAGGCGCTCCTGACGACGCGGACGAGGAGCCCGAGGCCACTCGCGAGGTCGTCGAGTCCGAGTCCGCGGAGCTGGAGGAGATGCGCGCGCTGGAGAGCGTGACGCTGGACCCCACCGCGAAGCCGAGCGCCGAGGTGATGCAGTCGCTGCGACGCCTGGGCCTCGCCAACCCGCTGCGCATGCGCATGCTGGACGCGCTCGAGGAGCCCACCTTCCGCGAGGACGACTCTCCCGAGCAGCTCCCGCTCATCACCAACCTGGCCACATTCGACGTCCGCAGCATCCAGGACCGCTACGACATCCCGGTGGAGATGCAGCCCCTGGTCGCGCAGTACATCCAGTTCTTCCAGGGGCCCGGCCGCCGCTGGTTCCGCAAGTGGATGTCCCGCTCCGCGCGCTACCTGCCGGTGATGCAGCCCATCCTCGAGAAGCACGGCATGCCGCTCGACACCGTGTACCTGGCGATGATCGAGAGCGGCTTCTCCGCGCACGCCTACTCATGGGCGCACGCCTCCGGGCCGTGGCAGTTCATCTCCAGCACGGGCAAGCAGTACGGCCTCAAGCAGGACTTCTGGGTGGACGAGCGCAGGGACCCCCTCAAGGCGACCCACGCCGCGGCCACCTATCTCAAGGACCTCTACCGGGAGCTGGGCCACTGGTATCTGGCATGGGCCGGCTACAACACGGGCTCCGGTCGCGTGCGGCGCATGATTGACCGCCACGGCACGCGCGACTTCTGGGCGCTCTCCGAGGAGAAGGGCCTGGCGAAGGAGACCAAGCACTACGTGCCCAAGCTCATCGCCGCCGCGCTCGTCGCGAAGAACCCGTCCGCGTTTGGCTTCTCCGACGAGGAGTTCGACTACGAGCAGCCCCTGGAGTTCGACGAGGTGGAGCTCACCGACGCCACGGACCTGGACGTGGTGGCCCGCGCGGCGGGCGTGAACATCCAGGACGTGCAGGACCTGAATCCGGAGCTCAAGCGCTGGTGCACGCCGCCCGCGAGCACGAAGCACCCCTACAAGCTGCGGCTGCCCAAGGGCGCGGGCCCCCGGTTCGTCGAGGGGTTCAAGCGCATCTCCCCCGCGGAGCGGCTGACCTTCCGCGTGCACAAGGTGAAGCGCGGCGACACGCTGTCGCAAATCGCGGAGCGCTACGGCACGGCCTCCGAGGCCATCCTCCAGATGAACCGGCTCAAGAGCGCGCGCACGCTGAAGCTCGGCGCGGACCTGGTCATCCCCATCCCCGCGAGCAAGGCCGCCGGAGCCTCGGGCGGCGCCATCGCGAGCAAGGTGGCCCAGGCCCGCCGCAGCGGCGTCGTGGCCCACCGCCCCGAGGACGAGGTGCCGGCCGGCACACCCAAGGGCCCCGTGGCCGCGGGCCCCGTGAAGACGGAGACGCTCAACGGCCGCACGCGCGTGACGTACGGCGTGCAGTCCGGCGACAGCCTCTGGGTCATCGCCACCAAGTTCAACGTGTCGGTGGATGACTTGAAGAAGTGGAACAACCTGCGCCGGCGCAACCCGACGCTGCAGGTGGGCTCGCTCGTGTACGTGTGGCCCCAGGGCACGGCGCAGGTGCAGGAGCGCGCGGGCACCGTCGTGGTGGCCAGGCAGGTCGCGTCGAACGCGGGCAAGCCCGTGAGCAGCGGCAAGGTGCACGCGCTGGCCGAGGGCGAGACGCTCTGGTCCGTCGCGCAGCGCTACGGCGTCAGCGTCCAGGACATCATGCGGTGGAACAACATCAAGGACCACCGCACCATCCCCACGGGCAAGGTCCTCTCGCTGAGCGCGCCGTGAGCGCCTTCTCGACAGGGGCCTTCCGGACACGATGACGCCGGGCGAGTGAATTGCATCGGGTGGGCGCATGACTTCGCCCATTTCGCGGAACGGCGCGCTCACCCACCCCTTCCCGCCCGACACCGACCCGCTCCTCGCTCCGAGCAGCCTCGGGACACACCTTTCCCGGGCCTCCGGCAACATCGTGGAGCCAGCGCCACGGCAGGTCTCCAGCATCCCGGTAACGCGACGTCCGTCCCACGGAATCGGAACGTCTCAAATCGAAGACACGTCCGTGCGGGCCGGCGGCACGCGCGTGGACCTCACCGGGTCCACTTCACGCCAGGGCCTCCCTCCGGACCCAGTCACCCGCGCCACCCCGTGGTTGGGCGGACACGCGCACCCGGCGGCGGTCAGCGCGCCAGATGCCAACTCGCGAACAGTCGCTTCCGTCGAACCGAGGCCCACGCTCTCCGCGAGCCTGGCGGATGAGATCGCCCGCGTGGCCCCCGAGGCGACCCCGGCGATGCCGATGGCCTCCAGCATCGCAAGCGCGAAGGGCCACGTGCCACCAGAGCCGAGGCCCGTGCTCCCCCTGTCTGCGCGTCAGGATGATGCGAAAGCGCGCGCCTCGCGCGAGCCGTCCCCCGTGATGCCGATGGCCTCCAGCTTCGCAAGCGCGAAGGGCCTCGTGCCGCCCGAGCCGAGTCTCACAATCGCGCTGTCCGCGAGCCGGGGGGATGCGCAAGCTCGCGCGTCGCTGAATCTGGAGCCCACGCTCGCGCTGCCCGCGAGCCTGGCGGATGCGCAAGCCCGCGCGTCACTCGTATCCAAGGCTGGCCTCGGCGCCGTGAAGCCGGCCACCTCGTCGCGGGTTTCCCAACACGACACCACCCCGCTCGCAGGCTCGGTGAACGGCTGGGGCCTCTCCACATGGACACCCTCGCCTTCCCCGCTCGGCAACGCGCGCTTCGCCGACGTCGTACAGCTGTCGCCCGTGGCCTCGGGACAGGAGGTGCTCGGCCCGGGCTCACGCGGTGAGGGCATCCGCGCGGTGCAGGGCGCGCTGCTCGAGATGGGCTTCGCCCTGCACGGCGGCGCGGACGGACAGTTCGGTCCCCAGACGGTCCGCGCGCTGCGCAACTTCCAGGTGCACGCCAGCCGCACGCTGCCGGGCATCAAGGTGACGGGCGCGCTGGACGCGGCCACGCTCAAGGCGCTCGACTCGCTGGCGCCCGCGCCCGGTGCCCGCGGACAATCGCGCGGGATTCCTCCCGCCATCTACGAAGGCCAGCCCGTGCGCGTCATCGTCGCGCTGCGCGAGCACCGCACCTTCCTCTACGACGCGGAAGGGCGACTGGTGGACATCTTCCCCAACGCCTCGGGCACCCAGGCCACGCCCACGCGCGCGGGCCTCAAGGTCGTCCGCTCACGTCTGGACCAGGCCGCCGCCGAGGCCGCCGGGGCTCGCCTCTGGAACGACAAGCACGTCTTCGGCACGCGCATCCTCGACCTGTCGTGGGCGGACGGACGCCACTCCGCCGAGGAGCTGCATGGCACCAACGCCCCCGCCCTGCTCGGCATGGACGTGTCCCATGGCTGCATCCGTCACTCGAACGAGGCCATCATCGTGCTCCACGACGCGCTGTCCGCGGGGGACCGCGTGGCCATCGTGGAGCACGTGAACGACCCGCACCTGGGCGCAGCAGCCCCGGTGCCGGTCTCCTGACCGACGAGCCGCTTACCCCTCCTCGAGCAGCGCCTTGAGCTCCCGCACCCGACGGGTGATGAGGTCGCGGTCCACCGTGCGGTAGACCTCCGGGAGCAGCTCGCGGCTGGTGCACTCCTGCACCGCCACCAGGTTCTGCAGCTCGATTTCCAGCGGGTAGCTGGGCGGCACGAAGTCCGCGAGCACCGCGACCAGGTCCTCCTTGGACACGGCCTCGCGCCCCTCGGCCAGCGCGCGGAACTTCGAGCGCACCATGACGGCCTCGATGTCCGCGCCGCTGAAGGCGCGCACGCCCTCCGGAATCAGCTTGGAGTAGGACTCGATGCCCTCCACGGACACGCCCGTCTTCTTGGACATGGCCTGGAACAGCTCGTCGCGCTCCGCGTCCGTCTGCGGATAGAAGAGCGCCAGGTGCTCCTCGGCGCGACCCTGCCGCTTCAGGTCGATGGGCAGCAGGTCCGGCCGCGCCGTCATCAGGAACCAGACGATCTTCCCGCGGTACTGCGTGTTGCCCATGAAGGAGGCAATCGAGCCGAACACGCGGCTGCTCGTCCCCGAGTCCCCGCCCGAGTCGCGGTTGCCCAGGAACGTGTCCGCCTCGTCGATCATCACCGCCACCGGCCACAGGGCCTTGAGCAGGTTGAAGATCTTCTCCAGGTTGGCCTCGGTGACGCCCTGCCACTGGCTGCGGAAGTTCAGGAACTTCACCACCGGGATGCCAATCTCCCCGGCGAAGCAGCTCACCATGAACGTCTTGCCCGTGCCCACGGGGCCCGACAAGAGGTAGCCCATGGGCATGACCTCCAGGCGCCCCTTCTTCAGCGCGGAGGCGGCCTGCCGCAGCATCTGCTTCGCCTTGGCGTGACCCGCCACCGCGTCCAGGGTGTGCGCCGGCTCGATGAACTCCAACAGGCCGTGGCACTCCGCCTGGATGATCTCCTTCTTCTTCTCCTTGAGGAGCTCCGCGGTGATGCGCACCTCGCGCTCCAGCGCCTCGGTGAGCACCCGGTCCAGGTTGATGCGCGACAGACCCGCCGTCATCTTCGCCAGGCCCGCGAGCGGCACGTCGGACAGCGACTGCAGCCGCTTGCCCTCCAGCTTGTAGCGCACGTACTCCAGCCGCTCCTCCTCGGTGGGCAGCGGCAATTCAATCGGCGCGACGTACGGGTTGCGGGAGATGCGCGGCGCGATGTCCGCCAGGTTCTCCGCCAGCAGCACCACGGACACGTCACCCGCGAGGAACTGCGGGTCGTGCGCCCACTTGTCCAGCGTGGCCAGCACGAAGCGGTCCTCGGAGGACAGGTGCGAAATCTCGCCGCCCGGCACCAGCGTCTCCGCGAAGTCGATGATGAGCGCCAGCGAGCGCCCCTCGCTCAGCCGCATCCGCAGGAAGTTCTCCAGAATCTGGAGCGCCCGGCCCGGGTCTCTCGGCATGACCTTGGCGTAGTCGGTGCCGTACATCGCGTCGTACCCGGACATCGTCCGCGCCAGGTCCTTCTGCGTCTCCGGCGTGGCCGAGCGGATGCCCGACGAGCGATCATAGAAGAGGACGTGGTCCCGTCCGCCGAAGAGCTCCTCGGAGAGGAAGGTCTTGAGCGTGCCGAAGCCCAGCGAGTCGTCCTCCATCTTGAGCGGCTGCAGGTCCCTCACCGCTCCGTAGAGCAGGAAGGTGCTCACCGTCTTCGTGTAGTACTTGCGCGCAAGCTGCTGCGCCCAGCGGGGGAGGTCCGCCAGCGGATCTTCCTTGTGGACCTTGCGTACCTTGCTCACGGACACACGCCTCCTGTCACTCCCCACGAAGGGAGTCGACACACCCGCTTCCCACGAAGGGAAGCGGGGCTCGATTTCATGGAATCTAACGGCAGCGCGGCTGGCGCTTGAGCGAAACCGTCGTCGTGGCGATGGATTCTCCGGCCTCGGGCGCCGGGACCTCCACCTCCGCGTCGTTGTGGCAGCGCAGCTTCAGGGTGAGCTGGCGCTCGTTCGGCGACACCTGCACCGTGGTGGGCGTCGCCCCCAGTTCCCGGCTGCCCGCGAAGATGACCGCGCCTGCCGGCTTGGAGTCGATGCGCACCGACAGCTTGGACACCACCGGCTCCAGCTTCACCGCCACCTCGGTCGGCCCCTCACCGGACGCCGACACGCGCTTGGACGCGGACTTGTGCTGGGGGGCGCTCACCTCCACCACCCACGGGTCCGCGCCCACCGGAACGCCCTTGATGAACGCATCCGTCTGGCCCTGCTCGCGCACCACCTTGCCGTCCACCTTCACCTGGGCGTCGGCCGGCTGGGTGACGAGCACCAGCGACGCGGTGCGCACCAGGCTCTCCAGCACCACCTCCACCGGGATGACTTCCTTGCCGCTCTTGACCTCGAGCGTGCGGACGAAGGTCTTGTAGCCCTCCGCGCTGACCGTCACCATCACCTGGCCGGCCGTCACCTCGCGCAGCACCGACGTCCCCGGGCCCTCCACCGCGATGGGCTGGGTGTCCAGCAGCACCTGCACGCGGCCGCGCACCTCCGACGGAACGCGCTGCAGGTCGAGCATCACGTAGCCCTGTCCCGGACGGGACAGCGCCCAGCCAAGTCCACCGAGCACCACCAGGGCCACGAGGCTGCACACGGCGTACAGCACCCGCTTGTCCAGGCCCCGTCGGCCGAGCGCGGGCACCGCCGTCGTCGAGCGCTCCTCCTCCTCTTCCTCCTCGTGCGCCACCGGGCGCGCGGGCGGCTTGGCCACCGGAGCGCCCGCGCCGAGCATGGGAGGCGGCGAGGGAGGACGCGAGCCTCCCTGGAGCCCCTCCGTCAGCGCCTGGCGGGAGATCCCCTGCGACACGTCGGGCGGGAGCGCCGAGCGCGAGATGCCCTGCGACACGTCGGGAGGCGCCTCGCGCACGATGCGCGGCAGCGACTCTCCCCCACCCCGGCTGCCGCGGGGCGCCGACGCGGCGACCTCCGGCGGCACCAGCGTGGGCACCGTCGTCGAGGGACGGACCACCGGCGGTCCGGACGGCGACAACACCGGCATGGACGCCTGCGACAGGCGCGGAGGCTGCGGCTGGGCCTGGGGCGGCGCCACCGGCAGGACGGCCGTCTTGCCCGTGGTGGGCTCCTCCTCGTCCTCCTCCTGGGCGCGCGTCTCCAGCGGGGTGACGGTGCGGCCCACGTTGGCGCCGGGCTGCGTGGTGGGCTCCGGGCTGTCCTCGAAGACGTGGTCGCTGGAGACGAGCTGCGTGGCCTGGACCTCGTCCTCCTTCGGCGCGGGCGCGGCGGTGGCCGCCGTCAGCTTGGGCAGCGCGGCCAGCGTGGGCGAGCGGCGCACGCCTCCGGGCGACACGGCGCCCATGGTCGCGGTGGACCGGGGCTGCGGGGCCACCGGCTGCACCACGGGCACGGCCACGGGCGGAGGCGCCGCGACGGGCTGTGGCGCGGCGGCCTGGGAGGGCAT
Organism: Myxococcus sp. MH1; assembly: GCF_059738865.1. NCBI lineage: Bacteria > Pseudomonadati > Myxococcota > Myxococcia > Myxococcales > Myxococcaceae > Myxococcus > Myxococcus sp. MH1. The sequence continues at coordinate 8,283,759 of NZ_AP026947.1, forward strand.
GCTACTGAAGCCGGCCGCGTCCAGCGCCGCGAGCATGCCCTCGGGGGGACGGATGTCGGCGTAGTCGGACAGGCGCTGCTTCTCGCGCTCCACTTCCTCCGCGAAGGTGGACTTCATGTACTGCATGAGGTCCTTGCGGCCGAAGATGGTCTCGCTGGTGATGAGGAAGCGCTGCAGGTCGTCGCCCAGCTCGCTGGCGTACTGGTAGCGCTCGTCCACGTCCTTGGCGAGCGCGCGCATCACAATCTTCTCGAGCGTCTCCGGGATGCGCCGGTTGTACGTGGACGGCGCGGGGACCTCCGCCTTGCGCACCTTCTCCAGCACGCTGAAGTCGCTGTCACCCACGAAGAGGCGCTCGCCCGTGAGCATCTCGTAGAGGCACACGCCGATGGCGAACACGTCCGAGCGGCGGTCCAACGGGAGGCCGCGGATCTGCTCCGGGCTCATGTAGCCGAACTTGCCCTTGAGGATGCCGGCCTGCGTCTTGGTCGCCTTGCCCGCGGCCTTGGCGATGCCGAAGTCGATGACCTTGACCTCGCCCTCGAAGGACAGCAGGACGTTCTGCGGCGAGATGTCGCGGTGGACGATGTTCATGTCCCGCCCCATCCCGTCCTTCTTCCGGTGGGCGTAGTCCAGGCCCTCGCACATCTTGGAGATGCAGAACGCCACCAGCGGCACCGGCGCCGGCTCCCCCTTCTTCCGGCAGCGGTCGAAGATGGCCCGCATGTCCTTGCCGGGGATGTACTCCATCGAGATGAAGTAGCTGCTGGCGATCTGCCCCAGTTCGTAGATCTGCGCGATGTTGGCGTGGCTCAGCTGGACGCTGATCTTCGCCTCATCGATGAACATCGAGATGAACTCTTCGTCCTCCGCGATGTTCGGCAGGATGCGCTTGATGGCCACGAGCCGCTCGAAGCCGCTCGCGCCGAACTGCTTGCCACGCCACACCTCCGCCATGCCGCCAATGTTGATGCGGTCCAGAAGGAGGTACTTCCCAAATGGAATGGGCTGCCGCTTCGGTTGAGAGGTCGTCACGTGGGGGAGGGTCCGTTCAACGCGAGCCTAGCGATCGCCCGTCCGCAGGGTCAACCACACGGCACCTCCCACGCGCCCTCCAGGCGAGCAGGCAACAGGCGCGTAGCGGCGCGTTTTTCTCAAGGTTGGAGACTGGAGGTGCTCCCCGCGTCCGCGGCGACATCCGTGGAGGGGGCCTGGGCGTCGCGGAAGGCGGTGCCCGGCTCGGGGGCCTCCTCGCCCAGGGCGGGCTGCACGAGCAGGAAGCGTGTCTGGCCCCCGACGGAGAGCACCTCGGGGGGACCGAAGCGCGTCTCCGCGGCCAGGCCCACCAGCGTCACCCACGCGCCCTTGCGCTCGGGGGCCACGCAGTACAGGAGCGTGCCAGGGCGCACCCCTGGGGCTTCTCGTACCGGGCCCTCGCAGTCCTTTCGGACCTGGAGGGTGTACCCGGGGAGCTGCTCCCCCCGCACCAGGTAGGGCGGGCGGCCGAGCTGCTCCAGGAAGGTCTGGAGCACGCGGGGGTCCTCCACGACGGCGTCCTGGGTGGACTGCTCCTGGGCCAGCTTCTGGAAGCGCTGCAGGGCCATGGAGGCCGCGTCCGTGGGCTCGATGGGGATGCGGCTCTCGGCGAGCATCAGGTCGAAGAAGAGCGCGCCCACCAGGAGGATGGGCAGAAGGCGGTAGCCCTTGAAGTCGTCGGCCCTGCCCCGCGCGAGCCCGCCGAAGAGGGCCACGCCCACGGCGAGCACGGTCAGGCCGAGCACCACCGCGGGCCTTACCGGCGAGGGCAGCTCGATGAGGGCGGACACGTCCGCGCTCCGGGCCCGCACGGCGTCGGCGAGGTCTCCTCCGTAGATCCAACCGAGTGCGGCCAGGCTGAGCAGGTTGCCCAACAGCGTCTTACGGGAGGGAAGCGTCATCCTGCGAGCGTCCGTGCGGGGTCGGTGGCGGCGGCGCGGCGGCTGGGGAAGTAGGCCCCCGCCAACGCGGCCAGGAGTCCCAGTACCACACCCCCGAGCACCACGGGCCAGGGGAAGGAGAAGAAGCTGTCCGGCTTGTACGGGAAGTTGGGCAGGTAGCTGGCGGCGAGCCGGTTGACGGCGAGGGACGCGGCGAGCGCCACCCCGGTGCCGATGGTGCCCCCGGCCAGCCCCACCACGGCGGCCTCGGCCAGCACGATGGCCCGGATGTCCGAGCGCGACGCGCCCACCGCCTGCATCACGCCAATCTCCTTGGCGCGAGCGCGCACCGAGGCCGACAGCGCGTGGGCGATGTTCACCGCCGCCAGGAAGCAGATGAGGATGGACAGGAGCGCCAACGCGGACGTGGTGAGCGCCACCGCGGCGCCGGTGTTCTCCGCCATGCGCCGCTCCTGGTCATCGATTTCCAGCCCCATCCCCTTCACCGCGTCCACCAGCGCGGGCACGTGGGACGGGTCCTTGGCCACCAGCGTCACGCCCGAGTAGCTGTCCGCGTCCACGCCCGCCGCGCGGTTGAGGCGCACCGCCGTCTCCAGCGGGATGGTGATGCCGGCGAACATGGCGCGGTCGGACGCGCCCACCACCTGCGTCTGCGCGGACGTGGTGGGGCCGGTGGCGGACTGGGACACGTAGGAGCGGTTGAACTCCACCGGGAAGCCGAAGCCGACAATCATGTTCGCGGACAGCTGCGGCAGCTTGCGCGCGGGGGCGAAGGTCTTGTTGTACAGCTCCAACAGGCGCGTGGACACGAGCGCGGGGATGGGCTGGCCCTCGCCGGGGTCCTTGAACTCGCCCATCTGCACGTCGCCCTTCACGAGCGCCGGCTCCACGCCCATGGCCAGCACCTCCATGCCCATGCGCAGCTTCGTGCCGAAGAAGACGCCGTCGTAGCGCGTCACCGCGGGCACGCGCACGTTCATCTTCCGGTACGCGGACTCCACGCCGGGCAGCGCGGTGAGCCGCTCCACCGCCTCCCGGTCCAGCTTGCCGCCGCCGAGCAGCGAGCCCAGCGACACCGACGAGGGCACCACGTCCACCAGCCGCGCGTCGGTGGGGAAGATCTTCTCGCGGATGACCGCGCCCACGCCCAGGCCCAGGCCGATGAAGAACACGAGCGTGCCCACGCCCATGGCCACGCCGAAGGCGGAGAAGAACGCGCCCCGGCGCTCGCGCGCGAGGCTCAGCCGGACCAGTCGCGACAGCGCATCCAACCTCACGGGACACCTCCCGAGGCCACCTGGGACGTGGCGCGCTCCTCCACGAGCTTGCCCTCCTTGAGCCGCAGCACGCGCCGGGCGGCCGCGCTCATCCGGTCCTCGTGGGTGACGGCCAGCACGGTGAGCCCCTCCTTGTGCAGCTCGCGGAACAACTGGATGACGCCGTCACCGGTGGCCGCGTCCAGGTTGCCCGTGGGCTCGTCGCACAACAGCAGCTTCGGGCCGCCGTAGAGCGCCCGGGCGATGGCCACGCGCTGACGCTCGCCGCCGGACAGGCGCACCGGCGCGCGGTCCTTCTTCGCGCCCAGGCCCACGCGCTCCAGCAGCGCCTCCGCGCGCTTGACGGCCTCGGGCGTGCGGGGACCGAAGTACGAGGGGAGCAGCACGTTCTCCAGCGCGGAGAGGTTGGGGATGAGGTGGAAGGACTGGAAGACGAAGCCCACGTGCGTGTTGCGGAAGCGCGCGAGCGCGGCGTCCTTCAATCCGCTGAGCGTCACGCCGCCCACCTTCACCTCGCCCCGGTAGTCGATGTCCAGCCCCCCCAACAGGTGCAGCAGCGTGGACTTGCCGCTGCCGGACGGGCCCACCACCGCGACGAAGTCCCCGTCGTCCACGTCGAGGGACATCCCGTCGAGCACCCGCACCCGGGTGCCATCGCCATCGAGGTATTCCTTGGTGACGTCTCGGGCTTGAATCACGGAGTGGCCGGCTGGGTCGTGGTGGAGGACGGAGCCGTCGGCGTGAGGCGCAGGGACAATTCGGCCTGGAGCGCGCGCTCCTTGCGCGACACGGCCAGCGTCACCGCGCGCAAATCGTCGGTGGCCTCCAGCCAGCGCACGGTGGTGGCCTTGATGGCGAAGCCGCCGATGCCCCACGCCTCCGAGGGAAGGTTCTTCACCGAGTCCGACAGGCGCCGCAAGTCGAGCACCGCGCTGAAGGCGGCGTCCTTGCCCACGTCCTTCAGGTCCGCGGCCACCTGGCCCTCCGCGGCCTTCTGGGTGAGCGCGGCGAGCGAGGCCTCCAGCTGCGACTGGGGCGAGGCCACCAGCAGCTTGCCGTTGGGCGCGAGCGCGAAGTGGGCGCCCTCCCCCGCTCGGTAGGACGTGAGGTAGACGCGCTGGCCCTTGAGGTCCGCGGCCTCCACCTTGGCGCCGAAGTCGGTGGCGAGCTGGGGCAGCTTCTCCAGCAGGCCCTTCGTGCGCTCCGGGTTCTCCAGGTCCGACAGGGCGACGAGGTTCACGAAGCGGAACGGGTTGGTGCGGCGCAGGTCCAGCGCGGGCATGCCCGAGCCCAGCTGCACCTTGGGCGACAGGGAGATGCCCAGCACCGTGCCCGGCTTGAAGTTGTCGAGCACCTCCGCCTTCACGTCGAGCCCGCTCTTCTGCACCGCGCGCGTCAGGTAGTCGCCGACGAGGTAGGGCCACACGCCGTCCAGGTGCGACGGGTCTCCCTGGAAGCGCGCGACGAGGAAGCTGTCCTGGGGCAGGAAGCCGCGCAGGTCCACGGCGTCCTTCACCGGGTCCAGCGCCGCGAGCGACGGCTTGGTGTCGGGCCACGGCGCGTCGGCGTGCAGGGTGAGGGCGCGCTCCTCGACGAGGCCGGTGAGCGTGAGGCCCTGCACCGTGCCGGCGGGCACCAGCAGGCCCGCGCCGCCGGGGAGGTACACGTGGAAGTCGCGCTTGGAGGGCAGCCGCGCGAGGGACGCGGTGAGGACGGGCTCCTTCGTGAGCGACTTGTCCTCGGGCTGCGTGGCCAGGGGCCGCAGCGACGCGACGGACGGGCCCACGCCCAGGAGGGCGAACTGGCCGCCGTCGATGAAGAAGAGTCCCAGCGCGGCGGTGGCGGAACCGGGGCGGCTGAAGGTGACGAGCTTGCCGCCCGCGCCACCCTCCTCCTTCCGCTCGGACGCGCCCAGGCGGGTGCGCGCGAAGCCGGCGAAGGTCTCCTCGAGCTTCTGGGCATCCTTGACGCCGACGACGGAGACGGCGCGGCTCTCACCGAGGAACGCGGCGCCGGCGCCCTTCTCCGGGGCGAGCCCGGCGGCCTCCAGGGCCTGGCGGCTGCGCAGGTCCACACCCATCTGGCGCATCACCGCGTTCACGTAGCCCTCCGCGGAGGAGAAGCTCTGCAGCTGCGCGGCGAAGGAGGCGACCTTCAGGTGCTGGAAGCGCGCGAGCTTCTCTCCGAGCGCGCCGAGGTCGTGGATGACGACGGACGCCTGCGCGTCGCGTGGCAGGTAGCGCGCCGGGCCGGAGGCACTCGGGGCGACGGGGCCCTGGTCCTTGCCACAGCGCGAGCAGCCCGCGACGGCGAGCAGGAGGAGGAGGGTCGGAAACCAGGCTCGGCGGAACATGACGGCAGGACAGGACGGCTGGGCCGGAGAGTCAATGGAATCCTGTGCGGGGCGGACGTCCGGCTCCCGGCCGAGGAGGCCGTATGACGGCCAGCCAACGTCCCACGTCTGGCCGCCCCCTGTCCCGCGAGGTCCCGGTCGCCTGCCCCTCTCAGGGCGACGGGTAGCTCAGCTCCGCGATGAGGTAGCCCGGCTTGCGCTTGAAGCCGAACGGCAGGATGTGAAGCGGCTTCACCTGGATGCCCGCCGCGTCGAAGTCCACCGGGTGGACATCGATGTAGAAGCGAGGGCGCATCTTCGTCACGTACGGCGTGGTGGTGGAGCCGCCGAGCAGGTAGCGCGCCGAGTCATCATTCGCGAGGCCATCCAGGTTCATCACGTGCTCGGGCAGCAACATCCCGAGTGAGCCGCAGCTGTAGCAGGCCACCCGCTCTCCAGGCTGGAGCGGGACGTTCTGCTTCAGCCACAGCCCCGCGCGAATCATCGTGTGCGGCCAGGACTGCGACACCGGGTCGAAGGACGTGAAGGGCTGGAGCCGCGACAGCTTGCCGTACTCCCGGGGCACCCGCGCGATGAACACGGACAGGGCCCCCGCCACCATCACCACGCCGAGGGCGAGCGTCGCGGGCCTTCCTGGAAGGGCCTTCTCGCGCCAGGACTCACGCGCGTCTTCCAGCATCGACAGCCCTCGGACACACGCGACGCCGAGCGCCACGGCGAAGAGCACCGGTGCATCGAAGACATACCAGACATAGTACGTGAGCTCGCCGGGCCGACGCGTCGCGATGAGCGAGCCCTGCGCCACGTAGGCGAAGAGCAGGCCCACCAGGAGCGCGGCCACCAGTCCGATGACCGCCGATGAGCCCCGAAGCTCCCGACGGCTCCGACAGCGGCCCGCGAGGATGAGCGCCACGAGCGTCGCCACGGCGAGGGTCATCCAGAGAGCGCCCTGGTTCGAACTGAACACCACCCGGCCCACATCTTGCTGAGGCAGGTAGAGCCGCCCCGGCATCCCCATCGCGAAGGTCAATGCGCTCTGCAGGTAGCCCCAGCCCTCCGTGGACACCACGTCCCAGGTGATGGGCAGGGAGCTGGACGCGAGGGCCTTCACTCGCGCCGAGGTCGGCAGCGGGTGACCGAACGCGAGGGTGGCATAGCCGAACCACAGCATGAGCGGGACCGTGAACGCGCCCATCAGCGCCCAGGGGCGCCGCCAGCGCAGCAGTGCCCCGAGCCCCACCAGCCCCACGATGACCAACGACGTGGGCAACATCCGGCACAGCAGCAGCGCGGAGAGCCCCAGCCCCACCACCCCGGACATCCGGCGGCGCTCCTCGGAGGTCCGCGCATCTGTCGTGGCCACGAGCAGCAACCCCACGAACACCAGGGCCGTCAGCGCGTTCTCCTTGCACGTCATCGCGCTGAGCAGCACGGTGCCGCGCGTGAAATAGAAGAGCCCCGCCACGCCCGCCAGCGCGAGTTGCAGGGCCCTCAGCCATGGAGCCTTCGCGTCGGCGACTCGCATCACCAGCAACACGATGAGGAAGCTGGTGAGCACGTGCAGCCACACGCCCAGCGCCATCGCGCCACGGAAGAAGGACTCGAAGTCATCGTGGAAGAAGGCGAGCCCGGCCAGAAGCAGCTCGTACATCGGCTGGAAGCCATAGCTCGGCGAGTGCCCATCGAAGGTGAAGAAGAGCTTCGTCTTGAAGTGATACGCGGGCAGCAGGTAGTAGAAGCTGTCGTCCTGGATGGATGCCGCCAGCTCCAGGAAATCGCTATCCCTGACGCGCGCGAGGATTCGCGGCAACGCCAGGGCCATGACGAGCGCGACACTCCCCAAGGTGATGAGCACCCCGGGCTCGACGCCTCGGCGCACACGCGAGTCCTCCAGCGTGACGCCCAAACGAACGCCATCCATGTCAGTCCATTTCGCCGGCCCCGTACTCTTCAGCGCTCAATCCTGCCACAGAACAGACACCACCCCATCATTCCAAGACGCAATTCTTCACTTCACGCCCTGGGACGAACCGCGCATCCCCGCGGACGGGGACCCAATTCATTGCCAGACCCCATTCACTCGCGAACGGCCACATCCACCCTCAATGACAGGTCAATCCCTCCCATCTTGGAGAGGGCCTGGCCCTGACGCCCCTGAGGAAGGCGCGGTTTGGGGCTCCTTCACGTCAGCCCGCACGGGCCCGCACGGGACAGATTGACGCGAGCAGGCACCTGCTCGCGGTCGAGCCTCCTCGACGGCCCCCAGGGCACGGGGATTGAACAGGCGAGCGCACTCCTCTCCCAGGAGCGTCCCGCCCATGCCCCTCATCGAGCTGTTGGTGATCCTCGGCATCCTCGCCGGCGCCGGAATCGGCGCCGTGCAGGGCTGGGTCCTTCATCCCCTGCTCGGCCTCGTCGGGCTCGCGCTGGGAGGCTGGCTGGGCGCCTACGCGTTGCCCCTTCTCGGCTTCGTCTTCGTCGCCGTCTTCACGTTCCTGGAGGAGGCCCCACGGTGGCTCCTCACACGAACCCGGGCACTGCGGTCATCGCGCCGGCGCACCGGGCCCGACCAGGACTGAGGCCAGGCCCCTGGACGCCCGGGCTCAGCGCACCCGCGAGCCATGCGGCAGCGGGCCGCGCGTCTCCTCGGTGAACTCCAGGAACTGCTCCATCTGCCGCACGGACTCCTCGGTGGCCTCGGCCTCCGCGCTCAGCATGGTGAGCTGGCGGTTGACCACCTCCGGGTCCCGGATGGCGATGGACTGCTCGTGCGTCAGCCGCATCATGTCCTCGATGCCGGCCAGCTGGTGGCTCACCACCTCGCGGCTCTCGCTCGCCTGCTCGAAGCGCGCCAGCCGCTTGCGCAGGATGTCCACCCGGTTCTGCTTCACGTCCTTCAACCGGGGGTTCGTCTCGCGCGCCACGTCCTCCTCCAGCTCGCGCACGTCCTTCTCCAGGTTTCCCCGGTCGGAGCTGTTCAGGTACGAGCGGTACTGGTTCAGCGTGGAGATGAGCCGCAGGAACGACGTCAGGAGCGCATCCAGCCGGGGCTCGCTGTCGGACTCCAGCACCTTGCCGCCCGGCAGCTTGCGGTAGTTGGCGAGGATCTTCTCCTTGAGCCCGACCAGCTGCTGGTAGTGCTCACGCTGCGACGGCGCCAGGTCCGCCAGCAGCGAGTCCACCGCCTTGCGCGCCGCCTCCGGGTCCGAGGGCTCCCGCGAGCGGATGGCCCGCTGGAAGCGCGGCATCGACGAGAAGAGCGCCAGGTAGAGCCCCTCCAACCCCAGCGCGATGAGCGCGGGCAACGGCTCGCCCGTCACCGCCGCGGACGCCGCCGCCGTGCCCAACCCCATCAGGTTGGCGGGCATCATGAATGCGGCCTTGATGTAGTTCGGAGACTTCTTCGCCACGTCCGACCTCCCCTGCCCGGTCGCTCGGTCGCCGCTGCTTCAGGGACCGCGCGCCTCCGACACGTACTTCAACGCCCCCAGGTCCCTCGTATCCTCCGCGAGTGGCACCGGTGGTCCCTGCTTGAGCTTCTGGAAGAGCGCGGCGGCGCTCTGGTACAGCTCGTCATAGGTGACCGGCGCCTCGCCGGAAAGACCGAAGAACGCTCGATTGTCCGCCAGCGTCGCCGGCGGCGCGCTGCGGATGGCCTCCGTCGGGTCTCCCAGGTACGGCGCCACCTCCCCCAACATCCTCGCCCCCGCCGCCGGGTCCTTCAGCACCGCCTGCCCCGCGTCCAGCATCCCTCTGAGCACCCGCCGCACGGCGTCCGGGTAGCGCGCCGCGAAGTCCCCCCGCGCCACCAGCACCGTGGCCACCAGGTGCGGCGCGTCCGCCGTCGTCGCCAGCACCGCCCCACCCCTGTCCCGCGCCGCCAGCTCCACGTCGCCCCACAGCCCCACCACCGCGTCCGCGCGGCCCTCGCGTAGCGCCCGCCCCGCGTCCAGCGTGGACGGCAGGTCCACCCACTTCACGTCCGTCGTCCTCAGCCCCGCCCGAGCCAGCACCCACAGCGCGAAGTAGTGCGTGGAGCTGAACGGGTAGACGCCCACGCGCTTGCCTCGAAGGCTCGCCAGGTCCGTGACGCCCACCGCCGCGAGCGCCTCCTGCCCCCGGCTTCGCCCCACCAGCAGCAACGTGCGCGGCGCGGCGTCCCGCAGGCCCGGCGCCCAGGACGCCAGCCGGTCCACCGACAGGAAGCCCATGTCCACGCCGCCGTTCTCCGCGCCGATGGCCAGGGCCTGCCGCAGCTCCTCCTCCCGGGCGAAGAGCACCGCGCGCGCATCCAGCGCATAGGCCGTCTTCAGCACGCCCTGCGCCGCGCCCGGAGGCGCCGCCGGGTTGTCCAGCGTCGTCGCCCCGCCGGCCGCCACCAGCAGGCTCGCCGCCGAGCCGCGCGCCGTGAAGCCGATGAGCACGGGCCGAAGCGGCACCGAGGCCACGTCCGCCACCGGCGCGGACACGCCCGCGGGGAAGTCACCGGGCGACAGCCGCACCGCCTCGCGCACCGAGGGGAAGAAGCGGGCCTGGAGGGTGTCCAGATATCCCATGCGGGACGCGACCACCCAGGCCGCGCCCAGCACACACAGGAACAAGAAGAGGAAGAGACCTGGTCCGCGGTGGAGCTTCATCCGTCAGTGTCCGGGGCTCTTCCCTTCTCCATGCGCCGACACGCTACTCGACGCCGACCTTCTTGCCGATGGTCTTCCCCGTCTGCCCGCTCACGTCGGACACCGGGGCGGGGCTGTCCATCAACCCCATCTCCATCTTGAACTGCTTCACCAGCTCGTTGGCCTGGATCTTCTCGGCCTCTTCTTCAATCTGCGCGGACTGGTGGTCCACCGACTCGAGCGCCATCTGCATGCGCGCCTCGTTCACGGCGGTGCGCTCCTCCACCTTGCGCAGCATCTCGTCGTGCGTCGAGTCGATGCCGGCGACGGTGAAGGACTCCATCGTGTCGGCCACCTTGGCCTGCCACTTGGCGCGCCGCGCGTCACGGATGGCCGTCATGGCCTCCGCCGTCTTGCGGTCCTTCTCCCGCATGAACGCCTTCTTGACGTTCAGCGCCTTCTCGTACGCCAGACGCGCCGTGTTCAGCTGCGCCTCGTTGCGCTCCAGCGCTTCCTTCTCCACCTGGAGCTTCGTCGCGTACTGCGCCGCCAGGTCGTCGCGACCGGCCTGGATGGCGGCCTTCACCTTGGCCGTCAGCCCGCGCACGTCGTCCTTGTACTTGGCGTTCTCCTTCTCCAGCAGCGTCACGTTCGCCCGAACCATGGCGATGGACTCGTTCATCTTCGGGACCTGGTCGTTCAGGTCACGGATGTTCTGCTCGAGGATGAGCTCCGGATCCTCGATGGAGGAGACGAAGAAGCCCGCGAAGCTGCGCAACGCCCTCTTGAGTCTGTCCCACATATCGCTGGTCTACCTCCGTCCAGACCTACTTGCAGCCACCTTACACGAACTCCGGGGCGTGCAAGCAGCCACATCACCCCTCTGATCAGTGCTACGCGAACTCACCTAAGGCGATTGCCGACCACCCACAAGTCCACCCGCGCCTTCCCGCTCGCAAGCCCCGCGTGAGGCCCCTCGAGCCGCTATCCGGTGGGCTCCCCCGGTTGGGGGGCTTGCTCCACGGACGCGAAGCGGGAAAACCTCCCCCCGCGTGGACATCGCCCCGGGTTGGCCCCATTCCTCCTATGACGAATCGCTGGCGAGGGCGGTGGATGCCCAACGCCGGAGCATCCTGGGCACGGGAGCGGCGGTGCGGCTGGTGGGCGCGTCGCTCTTCCTGCTCGTCACCACGACGCTCTGGCTGACGGGTGGAGAGGACTGGACGCCCTACCCGCTGCTGCTCGCGCCCTACGTGGGCGTGGCCGCCGTGCTCTTCGTCGTGAGGCACCGCCCGGAGGCGAGCTGGCTGGGGGTGCTGCAGGCCCCGGTGGACGTCGCGCTGGTGTACGGCCTCCAACACCTGGCGCTGCCCATCTCCCCGTTCCCCGCGGGAGTGGCGGGCTTCAGCCTGGGCCTCTTCGCGCTGGTGGTGACGCTCAGCGGGCTCACCCTGCGCCCCATCGTCGTCTACGGCACCGCCGCGCTGTCGTCCGTGGCCCAGGCCGCGCTGATGCGCGAGGCGGGCGTGGGCTGGGGCGCGGTGCTCATCGCCGTCGTCACGCTGATGATGGTGGCCGCGGTGAAGCACTACGGCACCGGGCGGCTGCGCGTGCTCGCCGGCGCCCTCACCCGCGTGGAGGTGGACCGGGCCCTGGAGGCCCGACGCTTCCAGGAGGTGGAGGAGGCGCGGACCCTCATCGCCCGGCTGCTCGACGAGGAGCACGAGAAGAACGACGAGCTGCGCGCGCTCCAGCGAGACAAGGAGCTGCTCACGCAGTTCCTCGTCCATGACCTGCGCTCGCCGCTGTCGGCCCTGACGATGACGCTGTCGTGGATGCAGCAGGAGCTGCCCCAGGGGCCCCTCAACGAGTCCGCGAACACGGGACTGGCCGTCACCGCGCGCCTGGACCGCATGATCACCGACTTGATGGACGTGTCCCGGCTGGAGCAGGGGCGGCTGGCGCCGCGCAAGGTGCCGCTCGACGCGCTCCGGCTCCTGGAGGACGTGCGGCGCTCGCTGGAGAGCGTGGCCCGCGCGCGCCGGCTCACCCTGGACATCACCCTGCCCGAGGGGCTGGCCCTCCAGGGCGACGCGGACCTGCTCACGCGCGTCGTGGAGAACCTGGCCACCAATGCCCTGCGCTACGCGCCCACCGGCGGCAAGGTGCGCCTGGAGGGTGGAGCGGACGCACGCGGCCCCTGGCTGGCGGTGCGCAACGACGGCCCGCCCATCCCCGCGGACCTGCGCGACAAGCTGTTCGACAAGTACGTGCAGGGCGCCCCGGAGCGCGACAGCCGCCGGGGCTACGGCCTGGGCCTGTACTTCGCGCGGCTGGCCACCGAGGCCCACGGCGGCAGGGTGGCCGTGGAGGACACGCCGGGCTGGCCCACCTCCTTCGTGGTGCGCCTGCCCGCCTGACGTCGCCCGTCAGCCCCGGGCGCGCTGCTTCTTGCGCTTGAGGATGCGCTCCACGTTGGACTTCGCGCTGGAGAGCACCGACGCCGCGTCCAGCGTGGTCAGCACGCCGTCCTTGAGCACCGGCCGCCCGTCGATGAACACGTGGGTGACGTCGCTGGAGCGCGCCGAGTGCACCAGCGGCACCAGCACGTCCTCCGGCGTGGGCCCCGCGTGCAGGCCGCCCAGGTCCACGACGGTGATGTCCGCGCGCTTGCCGGACTCGAGCGAGCCCACCTCGTCCTCCAGCCCCAGCGCCCTGGCGCCGTGCAGCGTGGCCATCTCCAGCACGCGCATGGGCGTCATCGCCAGCGGGCCCACGCGCGGGTTGTGCATCACCGCCGCGAGCCGCATCTCGTGGAACAGGTCGAGCGTGTTGTTGCAGGGCGCGCCGTCCGCGCCCAGCGCCACCGACACCCCGGCCTCGAGCAGCTCCGGCACCTTGGCGATGCCCGACGCCAGCTTCAGGTTGGAGCCGGGGCAGTGGCACACCACCGTCTGCGTCTCGCGGAGGATCTCCTGCTCCTCGGCGGACAGCCACACGCAGTGGGCCAGCGTCACGTGCCGGCCCGTGAGCCCCACCGTGTGGAAGAAGTCGACGTTGTCGCGGCCGCCCGTGTACTGGCGCACCGCCTCCGTCTCCTTCGCGTTCTCGCTCGCGTGCGTGTGGATGCGCACGCCCTTCTCGCGCGACAGCCGGGCCACCTCCCGCAGCAGCTCCGGCGTGCACGACAACACGAAGCGCGGCGCGAAGGCGTAGCGCAGGCGTCCCTCGTGCGTGCCGTGCCACTTCTCCAAGAGCGCCAGGCTCTCGGAGAGCGAGTCGGCGGTGGACTCGCGCAGGCCCGCGGGCACGCTGGCGCCCGCGTCCATCATCGCCTTGCCGCCCACCAGCCGGAACCCCGAGTCCCGCGCGGACTCGAAGACCGAGTCGTAGTGGTGCACGCTGCCCATGTCGAGCGCCGCCGTGGAGCCCGAGCGGATGAGCTCCGCGAACGTCAGGTCCGCCGACGCGCGCATGGAGGCCGCGTCGTGGGACGCCTCGTACGGCCAGATGCGCTCGCGCAGCCAGTCGAGCAGCTCCAGCCCGTCCGCGCGACCGCGGAACAGGGTCTGGCAGGCATGCAGGTGGCCATGGATGAGGCCGGGCAGCACCACCTTGCCCGTCACGTCCACCACGCGCCGCGTGCCCCGGGCCTTCAGGCCCCGGCCCACCTTCGCGATGCGCCCGTCCTGCACGAGCACGTCCGCGCCCACGAGCACCTCGCGCTCGCGGTTCATCGTCACCACGGTACCGCCGGTCAGAAGCAAATCCACGGGTACTCGCGCTCTCTCTAGAGGAAGTCCTTGGTGAAGGCGTGCGGCAGCAGCTCGCCCAGGGTGTAGCGCGCCTCGACCCCGCTCGGGGAGCGGCTGCGCACGGGCAGGTTCGGCCCCGCGAACTCCGCCATCACCTGTCGGCACATGCCGCACGGGGGCACCGGCGCCTCGGGGTTGGCCACCACGGCCACCGCCACCGGCTGCTTGCGCCCCTGGGCCACGCCCGCGGCCAGGGCGTTGCGCTCGGCGCACACCGTGAGGCCGTAGGTCGCGTTCTCCACGTTGCAGCCCGCCACCACGGAGCCGTCCGCGTAGAGCACCGCCGCCCCCACGGGGAAGCGGGAGTACGGCACGTGCGCCCGCTCGCGCACCCGGGTGGCCTCCTCGTACAGCCGCTCCCAGGCAATCTCGTCCGCCATGTCGCCCTCCTCCAACAAGGTGCCGCGGGTGGACTCAGCCCGGCTCGCCGGCCAGCCGCCGGTCATCCAGGTGGCGGGCGATGGCCAGCTCCGCCTCCACCGGCAGGTCCACGAAGCGCACGTGCGCGGCGGGCCCCTGCGGGCCGTTCGTCACGTGCAGCACCTCGCCGCGGGCCTCGACCTCGTCGGGGAGGATGGGGAGCTGGAAGCGCACCTCCACCTGGGCCCCCGCCTCCAGCCCCGGCCCGTTCCAGGCGCAGCCGCCAATGGACAGGTCGCCCTCACGTGTCTCGAACTCCGTCGAGCTTCCCGCCCGGCGCACCTTCAGGCGCATGGGAATCCGGGGGGAGTCGCGCCGGTCCTCGGCCTTGTCGCTCATCGAGTCGTTCCTCTCGGCCATCGCCGTTCCAGTCCTGCCACTCATGCCCGCGTCACCGTCGGGAGCGCCCGCGGGACGGCCCGCCTCCGGAGACACCCTCTCCGGAAGGTGCGCATCCACACCCGCTCCGCTCGCATGACTGCTGGCATCCGTTGAAGTCCCGCCGGGGCAGCCCCCGGCACGCGGCGCGCTCGAGGACACGTCACGGGCCCGCCCGGCCGCGCCAGGGAAAGCCCCGTGGGGAGGTCGAAGCCCGGGTGTGGCTTCCTCTCCCAGGCCCCCCGGCGAACGGCCCTCAGCGCGTCCGTCACGTGTTCCTGATGCACCATCTGCCGCCCATCATACGCTTGCCCACCCGCCGGGGAGGCGCCGATTTTCATGGGTGACGCGGGTTTGCCCCAAGAATGTCTTGTACCGGGAGTGAGGCGCCTTGCGCCCCGCGTCGAAGCCACGGGCCCGCTCAGGGAGGGACCCCCTGGCCCCGGGAGTCCCACCACTCCTCGCCGTAGCTGATGCAGATCTGCTCGCCGGGGTGGATGTCCCGGAGGGCGTAGAAGGTGAAGAGGTCCCGGTCCACCGCGCGGTAGTAGGCGGCGCTGGGCTCCTTGGCGTGGTTGTAGAGCATGCCGTAGCCCAGCACGAGCGCGACCCAGTCCCCCGCGGGCTGCTGCTCGCGGTCGCTCCAGCGAATCTGGAAGACGTAGTCGTCGAGCGGCGGGTGCCGGGTGTGCTTCTGCAGCACCTTGAGATAGCGACACTCCTCGATGAGCTCGCCGGCCTTGATGAATTCGTCGGTGAAGACGCCGTAGCCCCACTCGCAGGGCCGGACCTTCACACCCGGATGCAGATACAGCGCTTCGCCCGTGTTCATGCGCCCCTGCCGTTGGCGCGCGCGAAGATGCCTCTTTCCAGGGCCGAGGTGAAGACCGGAGCGAGGCTCAGGTCGGCCACGCCAGAAGCGACGTCCGGGCCACGCGCCGCAGCGACTCGCGGCTGGCCCCGGTGGCGGCCTGCACGGCCATCCCCTGCGTGACGGTGGTGAAGTAGCGCGCCAGGTCCGCGCAGTCGACGTGCGCGGGGACGTCACCCTCGCGTTGGCCCTGCTCCAGCCGCTCGCGCAGGGCCTGCTCCCCCGCCGCGCGCCGGGCGGCCAGCTCCCCCTGGATGGGCGCCGCGTCCGCCCCGCTCACCAGCGCGCCCTGCACCGTGATGCAGCCCTTGGGCTCGCGGGGCAGCGTCTGCGCGTCCGCCAGCCCCAGGAGCAGGTGCTCCACGGCCTCCCTGGCCGTGGGCTTCGCGAAGGCGTCGCGGTAGAGGCACAGGTGGCGCTCGACGTAGCGGTCCAGCGCCTTGCGGAACAGGGACTCCTTGTTGCCGAACGCCGCGTAGAGGCTGGGCCGGTTGATGCCGAGCGCCTCCGTCAGGTCCGACAGCGAGGTGCCCTCGTAGCCCTGCCGCCAGAACAGCCGCAGCGCACGGTCCAACGCCTCATCCACGTCGAAACCCCGGGGACGCCCCACCGGGGCGGCTGCCGTCTTTGGTTTCATACCGTTCGATACTAATCCCCTTGACCCGGGCCGGCCAGCGCCGCATATCTGTACCGGCCGGTACGAATCCAATGCGTGCGGCTCGCGTGTCCCGCGCGGAGCGCGCCCGGCGTGCGCCCGATTCAGTACCAATTGGTACACAACCTCATTGAAGGGATGACGAACATGTCGAAGAAGCTCGCAGGCAAGGTGGCGCTGGTGACGGGGGGTTCGCGGGGCATCGGCGCGGCGGCGGCGCGGGCGCTCGCGCGGGAGGGAGCGGACGTGGCCATCAGCTACGTGGCGTCGGCGGAGAAGGCGCAGGCGCTGGTGCGGGAGCTGGAGTCCGAGGGGGTGCGGGCGGCGGCCTTCCAGGCGGACCAGGCGGTGGCGGAGGAGGCGGCGAAGCTCATCCCGGCCGTCGCCGAGCGCTTCGGGCGGCTGGACATCCTGGTGAACAACGCGGGCGTGGCGACGCAGAGTCCCATCGACAACGCGCAGCAGGACGTGGCGGTGCTGGACCGGCAGCACCGGGTCAACGTCACCGGCGTCATCGCGGCCATCCGCGAGGCGGCGAAGGTGATGGGCGAGGGTGGGCGCATCATCACCGTGGGCTCGAGCATCACGGGCCGCGTCGGCATGCCGGGCATGGCGGACTACACGGCGACGAAGGCGGCGGTGGTGGGCTACACCAAGGGCGTGGCGAGAGACCTGGGCGCGCGCGGCATCACGGTCAACGTGGTGCAGCCGGGCTTCACGGACACGGACATGTCCGCGGGGCTGGAGCCGCACAAGCCCGCCATCAACGCGACCATCCCCCTGGGGCGCTTCGGCCGTCCCGAGGAGGTCGCCGAGAGCATCGTGTTCCTCGCCGGACCGGGCGCTTCCTACATCACCGGCGCCGTGCTCGACGTGGACGGAGGCCAGGGCGCGTGAGCACCGTGGGGTGAGGAGATTCCTGGGTGCGAGCGGACCGAGAAGGGACCACTGCTCGGCCCAGGCGCCCTACCTGCGACCGCGGAGAGCATCAGCAAGCCGTAGACGATGACTGCGCGCTCCGAGCGCGTGCCTCGCGCACACATGAGGCCGCAAACGCGGAGCGCTTCACCGTCGCGGAAGGGGCGTGCCACTCCGGACGCTCCGCCTTGTACACTTGAGGGAGCGCGGACGCGGGGCACTTCACCGCGTCGCGCAAAGGGGCGCCCCACGCAGAGCGCCCTGCCCCGCACTCGCGCGGCGCCTCCGTGCAACCGAGAGGGGCGCACCACCGAGGCGCGCCCCCCCTTCTCACCTACTCCACGCGCTCGCGAACCAGCGGGCGCGGCGCGGGCGCGGCATCGCCGAAGCGATAGGCCGCGAGCAGCCGCGCCTTGACGCCCTCGACGGGCGCCTCGTCGTTGTAGTGCACACGCACCACGGGCTCGCCCTTCTTCACCGCCTCGCCCGTCTTCTTCAGCAGCGTGAAGCCCACGGCCGGGTCGATCTTGCTGTCCACCCGCTGTCGGCCCGCGCCGAGCGCCACGCCCGCCAGGCCCACGCCCTCCGTGTCGATGCCCGTCACGAAGCCATCCCGCGGCGCCACCACGTCCACCGTGGCGCGCGCCTGCGGCAAGAGCGAGTAGTCGTCGATGGAGCGCGGGTCTCCGCCCTGCGACTGGACGATCTCCTTCAACTTCCGGATGGCGCTGCCGTCCTCGACGGACTTGCGCAGCTTCTCGCGCGCCTCGTCCACGGTGGCGGCCTTCTTGCCCAGCACCAGCATCTCCGCCGTCAGCGCGTAGGTGATTTCGGTGTAGTCCTCCGGCGCCTCGCCGCGGAGCATGTCCACCGCCTCCATCACCTCCAGCGCGTTGCCCACCTTGCGGCCCAGGGGCTGGTCCATGTCCGTCAGGAGCGCCACCACCTTGCGCCCCATCTCCGCGCCCAGGCCAATCATCGTCTTCGCCAGCGTGCGGGCATCCTCGTCGCGCTTCATGAACGCGCCGCTGCCCACCTTCACGTCCAGCACCAGCGCGTCGATGCCCTCCGCCAGCTTCTTGCTCATGATGGACGAGGCAATCAGCGGGATGCAGTCCACCGTCGCCGTCACGTCACGCAGCGCGTAGAGCTTCTTGTCCGCGGGCGCCACCTGCGCCGTCTGGCCAATCAGGCAGCAGCCCACCTCGCGCACCAGCCGGCGGTACTCGGCCGTGGACAGGTTCACGTTGAAGCCCGGGATGGACTCCAGCTTGTCCAGCGTCCCGCCCGTGTGGCCCAGGCCCCGGCCCGAAATCATCGGCACCGGCACCCCGCACGCGGCCGCCAGGGGCGCCAGGCTGAGCGACACCTTGTCCCCCACGCCGCCCGTCGAGTGCTTGTCCACCTTCACGGCCGGGGTGTCGGACAGGTCCAGCACCTCGCCTGAATTGAGCATGGCCCGAGCCCAGGCCCCCAGTTCCCGGGAGTCCAGCCCCCGGAAGAAGACGGCCATGCACATGGCCGCCATCTGGTAGTCCGCCACCGTTCCCGCCGTATACGCCTGGATGAACGCGGCGATGTCCGCCGGCTCCAGCCGGCCTCCATCCCGCTTTGCCTTGATGAGCTCGTAGGGTTGCACGGGGACTGCCCATACCAGGAACGAGGCCCCCCATGCACTTCCGCGAAAGGCGCCGCCGCATCTGGTAGATAGCCAGCCATGATGCTTCGCCTCCAGGTCCTCGCCCTCACGGCCCTCCTGTGCGCCTGTACCAAGTCCAAGGAGGAGTCGCCCCCCGCGGGCGCTCCCGCCACCTCCCAGCAGGCGGCGAAGAAGCCCCTCCCCGTCGGCCTCGTCATCGACGTGGGCGGCCGGGGTGACCATTCCTTCAACGACGCCGCCCTGCGCGGCCTGGAGCTGTGGGCCGCCGGCAAGCGCTATGAGGGCGGCAAGTACGTGGACGCGGCCCCGGACGAGGTGAGCAAGTCGCTCCCCGCCCACCTGTCCTCCATCGCCGCCACCCTGAAGCCGCTGCCCATCCAGCCCGTGGTCCTCCAGAGCAAGGCCCAGGAGGACTACATCCCCAACCTCCAGTTGCTCGTGGACCGGGGCTCGCAGCTGACCATCGGCAACGGCTACCTGCTGGCCAACGCCGTGCGCACCTCCGCCCAGGAGAACCCGAAGGCGCGCTTCCTGCTCATCGACAGCCAGGTGCTCGACTCGCAGGGCAAGGCGCTGAAGCTGCCCAACGTGCGCACCGTCCTCTTCAAGGAGCACGAGGGCAGCTTCCTCGTGGGCGCGCTGGCGGGCCTGGTGACGAAGACGAACAAGGTGGGCTTCGTGGGCGGCATCGAGGTGCCCCTCATCCAGCGCTTCGAGGTGGGCTACCGCGCGGGCGTGAAGACGACGAAGCCCGAGGCCGCCCAGGCCCTGATGTCCGTCTACACCGGCAGCTTCAACGACATGGCCGCCGGCAAGCAGGTGGCCCAGGACCTCATCGCCAAGGGCGCGGACGTCATCTTCCACGCGGCCGGCTCGGACGGCATCGGCGTCATCCAGGCGGTGAAGGAGGCGCGAGCCGCGGGCAAGAGCGTCTATGCCATCGGCGTGGACTCGGACCAGTCGCACGTGGCGCCGGAGGCCATCCTCACCTCCATGCTGAAGCACACGGACCTGGTCGTGTACCAGACGGCCAAGGACCTGGTGGACGACAAGTTCACCGCCAGCGAGCAGGTGCTGGGCATCAAGGAGAACGGCGTGGCCATGGCCGAGGTGCGGGTGGACTTCCCGGGCAAGGCGGAGGCGCTCCAGAAGGTGGAGGCCTTGCGCCAGCGCATCATCTCCGGCGACATCCAGGTGCCTTCCGTCCCGGCGGACCTCGCCTCCTTCCAGGCCGCCGCGCCCTGATCTCCCTCCGGCACATCCAGAAGCGGTTCGGCGCCGTCACGGCGCTGGACGACGTGTCGCTCGACATCCGCGAGAAGGAGCTGCTCGCCGTCGTGGGCGAGAACGGCGCGGGCAAGTCCAGCCTGATGAACGTCCTCTACGGGCTCTATCACCCGGACTCGGGTGAGGTGTCCGTGGAGGGCGCGCCCGTGCGCCTCAAGAGCCCGCGCGACGCCATCGACCGGGGCATCGGAATGGTGCACCAGCACTTCATGCTCGTGCCCACGCTGACGGTGGCGGAGAACGTGGTGCTCGGCCGCGAGCCCACGCGCCGGGGCCTGTTCGATTACGAGCGCGCCGTCGCGGAGGTGTCCGAGACGTGCGCCCGCTTCGGCTTCGCGCTGGACGCCCGGGCCCGGGTGGACACGCTCACCGTCGGCTCGCAGCAGAAGGTGGAGATCGTCAAGGCGCTGCACCGGGGCGCGCGGGTGCTCATCCTCGACGAGCCCACCGCCGTGCTCACGCCCCAGGAGGCCGACGAGCTGGCGCGCGTGATGCGCGGCCTCGTCGAGCAGGGGCGCTCCGTGGTGCTCATCAGCCACAAGCTCAAGGAAGTGCTCGGCGTGGCGGACCGCATCGCCGTGATGCGCCGGGGCCGGCTGGTCTCCGAGGTGCGCCCGGCGGACACCTCCGCGAGCGCGCTCGCCGCCCTCATGGTGGGCGACACCGCGCGCGCCGCTCCGACGGACACCGCCACGCAGGCCCCCGAGACGCCCTCCACGGGCGAGGTGCTGCTCGAGGTGTCAGGGCTGCAGGCCCAGGGCGACAACGGCCGGCCCGCGCTCCAGGGCGTGGACCTCACGGTGCGCGCGGGCGAAATCGTCGGCATCGCGGGCGTGGACGGCAACGGCCAGCGCGAGCTGGCGGAGGTGCTCACGGGCCTGCGTCCCTTGACGTCGGGCACCGGGACGCTGCTCGGAGGGAAGCTGGCGCACCTGACGCCCGCCCAGGCGCGCGAGCGCGGCGTGGGCCACGTGCCCGAGGACCGGCTGCGCCGCGCGGTGGTGAAGGCGCTCAGCGTGGAGGAGAACATCGCGCTGGGTCGGCACAACCGGCCGCCCTTCGCCAAGGGGCCGTGGATCGACTTCGACGGACGCCGCGCGCGGGCCACGGAGCTGCTCGCCGCCTACGACGTGCGCCCGCCGGAGCCGACGCTGCCGCTGCAGGCCCTGTCCGGTGGCAATCAGCAGAAGGTGGTGGTCGCGCGCGAGCTGGACGCGCGACCCCGCTTGCTGGTGGTGGTGCAGCCCACGCGAGGCCTGGACATCGGCGCGGTGGCCCAGGTGCACGCGAGGCTTCGCGAGGCCCGGGCCCAGGGCACCGGCGTGGTGCTGGTGTCGTTGGACCTGGAAGAGGTGCTGGCGCTGGCGGACCGCGTCTACGTGCTCTTCGAGGGGCGCGTGACGGGCCAGTTCACCCGGCCCGAGTACGACGAGCAGGAGCTGGGACGTCGCATGCTGGGAGCGGAGCCGGGCCATGGGTGAGCGCACGCGGCAGGCCCTGCCGTCGGTGCTGTCGGTGTTGTTGTCGCTGGGGGTGTGCTGGCTGCTCATCGCCTTCACGCGCGACGAGGGCGGCCTCGCCACGGCCACCGCGGCGTACCTCCAGATGCTCTGGGGCGGCGTGGGCGACTGGCCCCGGTTCCTCATCGAGGACGCGCCGGCCACCGTGCTCACGCGTCCGCTGGGCGAGGCGGCCATGAAGGCCGCGCTGCTCACCTTCACCGGGCTGTCGGTGGCGGTGGCCTTCAAGGTGGGCCTGTTCAACATCGGCGCGCAGGGGCAGATGCTGCTGGGCGCGCTCGCCGCCGCGGTGGTGGGCGCGCACGTGGCCCTGCCCTCGGTGCTGCACATCCCCGCGGCGCTGCTGGGCGCGGCGCTGGCCGGGGCCGCGTGGGCGGGCATCGCCGCCCTGCTGCGGCTCTACCGGGGCGTGCACGAGGTCATCTCCACCATCATGCTCAACTGGGTGGCGCTGCGGCTGGTCGACAACTGGCTCGTCGTGGGCCCACTGCGCGGCACAGCGGAGGCCGGCGCCTCCATCACCGGCACCGCCGAAATCCACCCCACCGCGGCGCTGCCGCGCCTGCTGGGTGACGCCTCGCGACTGAACCTGGGCTTCGTGCTGGCCACCCTCGCCGCGGTGGCGGTGTGGGCGTGGCTGACGCGCACGCGCTCGGGCTTCGAGACGCGCGCGGTGGGACTGGGCGACGAGGCCGCGCGCGCCGCCGGCATCCCCGTGGCGCGACGGGCGGGACTCGCCATGGCGCTGGCCGGCGCGCTGTCGGGCCTGGCCGGCGCGGTGCTGGTGCTGGGCACCGAGGGCCGCTACCCGGGCACGCTCGGCGCGCCCTACGGCTTCGACGGCATCGCCATCGCGCTCATCGGAAACAACCATCCGCTGGGCGTGGGCGCCGCGGCGCTGTTCTTCGGCGTGCTGCGCGCGGGCGGCACGCGCATGCAGTTGCTCGACGTGCACAAGAGCTTCCCCGAGCTCATCCAGGGCCTCGCGCTGCTCTTCGTCGCAGGCCGCCTCATCTGGCTGGCCGTGCTGCGCCGGCGCGCCGCGCCCGCCCCCGTCGCCTCGCCCGCCGCGCCCACCGCGCAGGTGCCCCATGCTTGAGGTCCTCCATCGGCTGCTGTTCGCCACGCTGGACGCCGCTCCGGCGCTCGTCTTCGCCGCGCTGGGCGCGGTGCTCTCCGAGCGCGCGGGCGTGGTGGCCGTCGGCGTCGAGGGCATGATGCGCGTGGGCGCCTTCTGCGCCGCCGTCGCCGCGCTCGTCATGCCCACGCCCCTGGCCGTCGTCATGGGCATGCTCGCGGGCGCGGGGCTCGCGGCGGTGCACGGCTTCCTGTGCATCCGCTGGCGCTCGGACCAGGTGGTGTCCGGCATCGCCCTCAACCTGGTGGCCCTGGCCGGCGGCACCTTCCTCCTGGAGACGCACTTCGGCCCCAACGGCACGCCCTCCATCCAGCAGCTCTCCACGTGGGAGCTGCCGGGGCTGTCCTCGGTGCCCGTGCTGGGCGCGCTCTCCGGCCACGCCGCGCCCACGTACCTGGCGCTGCTGCTCCCCGTGCTCCTGCAGCTCGTCCTGACACGCACGCCGCTGGGCCTGCGCCTGCGCGCCGTGGGCGACAAGCCCCACGCGGTCGCCACGCTGGGCCTGTCCGTCCCCGCGCTCAGGTGGGGCGCGGTGCTGGGCGGCGGACTGCTCGCAGGCCTGGGCGGCGCGGTGCTCTCCACCACCGTGTTGGACCGCTTCGAGCAGCACACCCCCGCGGGCCTGGGCTTCATGGCCCTGGCCGCCATGGTCTTCGGACGCTGGACGCCGCTGGGCGCCTTCCTCGCCGCCGCCTTCTTCGCTTTCGGCAACGCGCTCCGGATCGGCCTCGCCTCCAGCGCCCCGGGCCTCCTGGACGTCGTGCCCCAGGGCGTCCTGCTCGCCCTGCCCTACGTCCTCACCCTCGTGGTCCTCACGCTCCAGGGACAGCGAAACAGCACCCCCGCCGCA
The DNA here is from genome assembly GCF_059738865.1 of Myxococcus sp. MH1. Lineage (NCBI taxonomy): Bacteria > Pseudomonadati > Myxococcota > Myxococcia > Myxococcales > Myxococcaceae > Myxococcus > Myxococcus sp. MH1. The sequence continues at coordinate 8,307,454 of NZ_AP026947.1, forward strand.
CTCGGCGTCCCATACGAGCAGGAGTCCCGCTGAGCCTCGAATACCCAGGCGGTGTCCTTCTGCACCCGGGTATGAAATGATTCTTGGTCATGGGTGACACCCAGGTGTCGGGTGGCTGACGTCGGCTCCTTCGGGCAATGGAGGAAGCCGACACTCCAACCCCCTGCCGTTACTGGGGTGATCTCCGGGTTTCTCCGGGATTGAGACACAGAGCGTCGACGCACGGTCCGGCACGCGACTGGCATGTAGCCCAGGTGTCGGGCCGCGCCGGGATGGAGGAGGCCACCGGGGGGAGGTTTCATCCATTCAGACGCAAGGTTCGTAGGGACTCCTTGTGAACCCCGGGCCCGGTCGGCCCGGTCAACACGGCGGGGGTGGGTGATGCTGGAGACGACGGGAACGACCGAGGCGTATCGCCCCCGCGTGTTGGCGGTGGACGTGGAGTCAGAGGGCATGGAGCGGCTGTGCTCCATCCTGGCCCCGGCGGGCTATGACGTGCTGCCGGCGGGCGGGGCACAGGCCCATCAGCCCGCGGACCTGGTGCTCCTGGACGTGGAGCGGCCGGGGACGGACGGGCTCGCGGCCTATCGCCGGCTCCAGGCGGAGCTGGGCGGGCCGCCGGTGCCGGTGCTGATGCTGACGCGGCGGGCGGACCGCCAGACGCGGCGTCAGGTGCTGGAGGCCGGGGTGGATGATCTGCTCACCACCGAGCCGCTGGACCCGCTGGAGCTGAAGGTCCGCGTGCACACGCTCCTGGAGCTCAAGGCGCACCGCGAGCGCGGCGGCCAGCGGGCCGAGGAGCTGCTGGACCCGCGCACCCGCTGGGTGGAGATGGAGCGGCTGGCGCGCGTGGGCACGCTGGCGGCGGACGTGGCGCAGAACCTGGGCCACATCGGCGAGGGCCTGCAGCGGGCGCTGGGGCACGTGCGCGAGCGCGCGGTGCAGGGCCTGCCGCCGGACGCCGAGGAGCTCAAGAAGCTGGGCGTGGCGGGCGAGCAGATGCGGCTGTACGGCCAGCACCTGCTGTCGCTGGGCCCCACCAACCCCAAGGACATCCAGCGCTTCGACCTGCGGGAGCTGGTCCCCGCGGTGGTGGAGCGCCTGCGGGACAACGGCCGGCTGCTCACCGCCGAGGTGACGGTGGTGCTGCCCGAGGACCCCATCGCGGTGGTGTTCAACCGCCGTCAGCTGGAGCAGGTGCTGGTGGAGCTGCTCGCCAACGCGGCCGAGGCGGTGGAGTGCGTGATGGACCGCCCGCGCCGCATCCACGTGGGCGTGGAGATGCCGGACATGTTCGGCGACTTCGGCCCGCGCCTCTTCGTGAAGGACACGGGCATCGGCATCTTCGAGGACGAGCTGCAGGCCGTCTTCGAGCCCTACTACACGACGAAGCCGCCGGAGAAGGGCGCCGGCCTGGGCCTCACCGTGGCGCGCGCCCTGGTGGAGTCCATGGGCGGCAAGCTCACGGTGCAGAGCCGGGTCAACCTGGGCAGCACCTTCACGGTGGAGCTGCCCGAGCAGACGTCCTCCTGGTAGCCGCGCCTAGAAGCGGTAGGCGATGCCGAAGAGGGCCTCCATGGCGAACTCGCTCTCGTCCCAGTCGGGGATGAGGGCGGGCCCCATGCGCAGGTTGAAGGACACGGCCAGCTTGCTGTCGATGAAGTACTCCAGGCCGCCGCCCACCAGGATGGGGATGACGGGGCCGATGCTCCGGCCGAAGTACACGTGGAAGGGCATGTCCAGGCCCACGTTCACCATCAGCGCGCTGCTGACGGGGATGCCCACCACGAAGGCCACCGGCAGCGCCAGGCCCACGTCCGTGTCGCCGTCATCGAAGTAGAACAGCGGCCCGGGCTGGAAGGTGAGCGCGAAGGAGACGTTGTTCGCCTTCGCCAGCTCCACGCGCAGCCAGCCCTGCAGCTTGATGCCGGGAGAGGTGTGGCGCACCCAGCCCTCACGGCCCCAGTTGAAGCTGAACTTGCCGCCGATATCGACCTTCTCCGACGTGCCGTGGAGCACGCCCAGGGTGAGGCCCGGCCAGCCAATCTGACCCGAGAAGGCCGTGTTGCCCCGCCCCAGGGTGTCGGCGGCGAGGATGGACCAGCCCTGCCCACGCGCCAGCGCGGTGCCGGGGAGGGCCAGGAGACAAGTGAGGAGGAGTCCAGGGACGAGGCGCTTCACACGATGCCTTTCGGTGAGGGGCCGCGGCGACTGCGCGCGGCCAGGGGTGTGGAGTTGAGGAGTGATTCAGGACTCAGGTGGGTTGGCCCCGCTCACGGGCCAGGGCCACGAAGGCGTCGATGAAGGCGGTCAGCCGGGACTCGGCGCGCGCGCGGGCCTGGGCCAGGGGCTCGCCCGCGGCGGGCGTCTCCTTGCGCTCGAAGTAGTATTTGATTTTGGGCTCGGTGCCGGACGGACGCAGGGTGACGCGGCCGCCGCCCTCCAGCTCCAGCGCGAGCACATTGGACGGAGGCAGGCCGTTGACGCCGCGCTGGTAGTCGAGCACCGCGCGCACCGCCTCGCCACCGATGTGCGAGGGAGGCCTGGCCCGGAACGCGTCCATGATGCCGCGGATGGCCTGCGCGCCGGCAGCGCCCGGCAGCGTGACGTTGCGCTGGGCGCCGACGTAGAGGCCGTGCTTGCGCTGAATCTCCTCCAGGTACCCGAGCACCGTGGTGCCCCGGGCCTCGCACCACGCGGCCAGGTCCGCCATGACGAGCGCCGCGCCGACGCCGTCCTTGTCGCGCGTCACGGTGCCGGCGGTGTAGCCGAGCGCCTCCTCGTAGCCGAAGACGAACTGCGTGCCCTCGGCCTGCTCGCGCTCCAGCGCGCGGTTGGCGATCCACTTGAAGCCCGTGAGCACCTCGTCATAGGCCGCGTCCAGCGAGCGGGCGATGTCACCCAGCTGCGTGGAGGAGACGATGGTGGTGACGACATGCGGCCGGGCGCGCTTGGTCCCCTGGGTCAGGAGATAATGCCCCAGCAGCACGCCCACCTCGTTGCCGGTGAGCATGCGCAGGCCGCCCGTGGACTCGCGCGCCATGACGGCCAGCCGGTCCGCGTCCGGGTCATTGGCGAGCACCAGGTCCGCCTTCACGCGCTCGGCGGTGGCGCGCGACAGGTCCATGGCGCCGGGCTCCTCCGGGTTGGGGAAGCGCACCGTGGGGAAGCGCCCGTCCGGCTGCTGCTGCTCGGCCACCGGGGTGAAGCGCGGGAAGCCCGCGTCGCGAAGGGCCCGCTCCGCCCAGACGCCGCCCACGCCGTGCATCGCCGTGTAGACGATGGACAGCGTCGACGAGCCCTTCTTGTGCACGCGCAGGCCCAGGATGGCACGCAGGTACTCATCCCCCATCGAGTCTGGCAGGTCGCGCCACAGGCCCTGCTTGCGCGCGGCGTCCGGCGCGAGCAGCGGCACCCGGTTGGCGGGCTCCACCTTCGCGATGGCCGCGGCGATGCCCGTGTCGTGCGGGGGGATGATTTGAGCGCCGTTGCCCCAGTACACCTTGTAACCGTTGTACTCGGGTGGATTGTGGCTGGCCGTCACCATGATGGCGGCCGCGGCGTTGAGGTTCAGGCACGCGTACGCGGTGAGCGGCGTGGGCACGGGCTCAGGGAAGACGTGCGCGGGGATGCCCTCGGCGGCGAGCACGGCGGCGGTGTCCTCGGCCAGCTCCGCGCTCAGCCGGCGCGCGTCCCGTCCCACCACCACGCCCCGGGTGGCGACGTCCGGCACCTGCGCCTTGAGGTAGCGCGCCAAGCCCGCGGTGGTGCGCCGAACCACGGCGCGGTTCATCCGGTTGGGGCCGGCGCCCAGCACGCCGCGCAGGCCCGCGGTGCCGAACTCCAGGTCCCCCACGAAGCGGTCCGCCAGCTCCGCCTCGTCATTGGCGGCGAGCAGCCGCGCCAGCTCCTCGGCGGTGGTGGGGTCCGGGTCCGCCAGGCGCCACGCCTCTGCCCGCTCTCTCAATCCGCTGTCGCTCATGGAGCCTCGTTGCCTCGTGTCTCGAAAGAGGGCGCACGCGACGTCGTGCCCGGGCGCCTGTGGGGTTTCAGGAGTAGTCGGTGAGCTTGCGGCGGGTGGCGCGGCCCTTGGGGCCGTCCTTGCCGCCCTGGCACGTGACGCACAGCTCGGCGTAGGGCATGGCCCTGAGGCGACCGAGCGGAATCTCGTCGCCGCACTCCTCGCAGTCCCCGAAGGAGTCCGGCTCGTCGCGCAGCTTGCCCAGCGCCTTGAGCACGCGGGCCAGCACGCCGTCCATGTTCCGGTTCCGGTTGGAGGCGATGGCCTGCATCATCTCGTTGAGGGGCTGCTCGTCCTCGTCGCCGCCGATGCGCGCATCGTCGGTGCGGTTGGGCTCTATCTTCGCCGGCACCTTCTCCGTCAGCTCGGAGTGCAGCGCCAGCAGCAGGGCCTTGAGTTCGTCTCGCTGTTTCGCGTTCATCGAGGGCCCGCCGGTTCAGTACTTCGCGGTGGAGACCTGCCCGTTGACGATGGCCACCGACGCGGACGCACCCAGTCGGTTTGCGCCCGCGCGCAGCATCTTCAGCGCGTCCTCGGAGGAGCGGATGCCGCCGGAGGCCTTCACGCCCACGTCGTCGCCCACCGTCAGCCGCATCAGCGCCACGTCCTCCACCGTCGCCCCGCCCGAGCCGAAGCCCGTGGAGGTCTTCACGAAGGCGGCGCCCGCGGACTTCGACAGCAGGCAGCCGAAGACCTTCTCCTCGTCCGTGAGCAGCGACGTCTCGAGGATGACCTTCACCGGCACCGGACGGCACGCGTCCACCACCGCGCGGATGTCCTGGAACACGAGCGCGTGCTCGCGCGCCTTGAGCGCGCCGACGTTGAGCACCATGTCGATTTCACGCGCGCCGGCGCGGATGGCTTCGCGCGCCTCGAAGGCCTTGGCCGAGGAGAGGCTGGCGCCCAGGGGGAAGCCCACCACGGCGATGGGCACCGTCCTGGAGCCGGCGAGCACCTTCGCCGCGGTGGCCACCTGCGCGCTGTTCACGCACACGGTGGCGAAGCCATGCTCACGCGCCTCGCGGGCCACCTTCGCCACGTCCTCGGCGCGGGCCTCGGGCTTGAGCAGCGTGTGGTCGATGTACGGCGCCAGGTCCGCGGCCGAGCGGATGGAGGCCGGGTCCACGCGGGCCGTTGCGGGCGGAGCGAGGTCGACAGGGAACTCGCCGGGCGAGTCCTCCCGGGTGGCCGTCCACTCGGACACGTGGCGGCGGACCTGGTCGGCGAGCTCCTCGACGAACTTGGAGAGGTCCTTGGAGTCGGACATGGCGGCCCCTTAGCCCACTTCGCGGTCCTCGGGAAGCGCTCGGGAGAGTCGTTCGTTTCCCGCGCACACCTGACGTGCCGAGGGTGGGAGCGTGGCGGTAGAGTCCCCTTCGTGATGTCCCGTCTCCGCTGGTTCCGTCTCCTCGCCCTCCTGCTCGCCGCGCTGCCAGGTCTCGCCGCGGGCCTGCCCTCCCCCTTCACCGCGACGTCCGACAAGCCGCTGACGGTCCACTTCCTCGACGTGGGCCAGGGCGACGCGGCCCTCGTCATCTCGCCCACGGGCAAGACGGTGCTCATCGACGGCGGCCCGCCCGAGGCGCGCGAGCGGCTCAACAAGCGCCTGCGCGAGCTGGTGAACGGGCCGCTGGACCTGGTCATCCTCACGCACCCGCACCTGGACCACCTGGGTGGGCTCGCGCAGACCTTGCGCACGATTGGGGCCCGGCGGTTCATGGACCCCGGCTTCGACCACCCCAGCGAGGCGTACCGCGACCTGCTGGAGGTCGTCGGGGACACGGTGGGCCAGGTGATGAACCCCGAGCCGAGTCCCTCGTCCCCCAACGGGCTGCTCACCATCGGCCTGGGCGAGGGCGTCTCGCTCAGCGTGCTCTGGCCGCGCGCGCCCAAGGAGCCCTTCCTCGTCGGCACGCGCTCGGATGCGAACTCCAACTCCATCGTCGCGAAGCTGACGTATGGGAAGACGGCCTTCCTGCTCGTCGGTGACGCGGAGCCAGACACGGAGGGCATGCTGCTCAAGAAGGGGCTGGACCTGAGCACCACCGTGCTGAAGGTGGCGCACCACGGAGGCCGTCACTCCTCCACCGCCGCGTTCCTCGACGCCGCGAAGCCCCAGGCCGCCGTCATCTCCTGCGGGGCGAAGAACGACTACGGCCACCCCGCACAGGAGACGCTGGAGCGCCTGGGCGCGGTGGGCGCGCACGTGCTGCGCACGGACCGGGACGGAGAGGTGGTGGCCGCCAGCAACGGCCACACCGTCACGCTGCGCACCCACGGCGGCGACGGGGCCATGGTGGTGGTGTCGGGCGGCCAGGGGCTCGCTCCCTCCATCCCCGTCCTGGTGCCGCCCCCGGCGCCCGAGACGAAACGTCCGGGGGCCGGTGCGCGACAATCCCGCGACGACACGGGTGGAGCCTCGTCCCGAGGCGGCTCCGAGGGCCAGGAGCGCTACATCGGCCTCAAGGGCAGCAAGGTATTCCACCGCGAGACGTGCTCCACCCTGAAGCGTTCCAAGTCGGAGCGCACCGTGTACCCGAACCGCGAAGCCGCCCTGCGCGAGCGTCGCCCCTCCGAGGATTGCCATCCATGAGTTCGCGCCTACTCGCCCTGCTGAGCACCCTGCTCGTCCTGGGGGCCTGCAAGGAGCCCGCGCCGGACCCCGCCGCCCGAGCCCCGGAGGCCCGGCGCTACTTCGGCGCGGCCCCGGACGGGAAGCTGCGCGTCTACTTCTTCGACGTGGGCCAGGGGGACGCGGCGCTCATCGTGGCGCCCAACGGCACCACGGTGCTGGTGGACTCGGGTCCTGAGAGCGCCTCCCGGCACCTAGTGAACCGCCTGCCGGAGCTGCTCACCAAGCCCCTGGACCTGGTGGTCCTCACGCATCCCCACGTGGACCACCACGGCGCGCTGGACGCGGTGCTGCGCCGGGTGGGGGCCCGCCAGTTGATGGAGCCGCAGCTGCCCACCGCGCCGCCGGACTACGACGCGCTGCTCACGAAGCTCGGTGAGCGCCGGGTGCAGGTCGTCTCCCCCGCGCCCCCCACGTCCACGCCCAACGCGCCCCAGCGCATCAACCTGGGGGACGGCGTGTCGCTGACCATCCTGTGGCCCCGTGCGCCCAGCGAGCCGCTGCTGGACGCGCCCTCGGCCGCGCTGGAGGTCAACTCCATCGTCATGCGCCTGTCGTACGGCGAGACGTCGGTGCTGTTCACCGGTGATGCGCTGGCGCAGACGGAGGCGTACCTGCTCGCGCGTGAAGTGCCAGTGCAGTCCACCCTGCTCAAGGTGGGGGCGCACGGGCTCGATACCGCCACCACGGCGGCGTTCCTCACGCGCGTGGGGGCTCGCGCCGCCGTCATCTCCGTGGGCGCGGGCAATGCGTTCAAGGCGCCGGCGCCCGCCACACTGGAGCGCCTCAAGGCCGCGCACCTGGAGGTGTTCCGCACCGACGAGCACGGCGAGGTGCAGGTGGTCAGCGACGGCAAGTCGTTGGTTATCTCTCCGCAGCGGCTCAAGCAGGGCACGCCCAGCGACATGCGCTACACGCTGGTGGGCCAGGGCCCCACGCCGCTCCCGGACTTCTGGGCCGGCAAGCCCCTGGTCGAGAAGAAGCCCGTCGTCGAGGAGGTGCCCGTCGAGCCGGTGAAGACGACCGAGGCTCCAGCGGCTCCGCCCAAGGAGGAGCGCAACAACAAGAAGTACAAGGGGCCGTACCACGCGAGCCGCAAGCGCGACAAATTCCACATCCCCGACTGCGACGGCGCGCGGAAGATCCACGCCGAGAACCTCATCATCTACAAGACGCGCGAGGAGGCCATTCGTGAGCGGCGGCCCGCGCAGGACTGCAACCCGTGAAGAAGAAACCCACCCAGTCGCGGGCCACCCTGGACCGCATCGAAGATGAGGTCGCAGTGCTCATCGTGGACGGGCAAGAGGTGACCAGGCCCCTCGCCTCGCTCCCCGAGGGCGCGCGTGAAGGCGACGTCATCCACCTGGAGACAATGACGGTGGACCCGGAGGCCACCGAGGCGCTGCGCGAGGAGGTGCGCGCGGCGCGCGAGCGGGCGAAGAAGGGCAAGACGCCGCCACCGGGCGACTTCGACCTCTGAGCGGGGCGTGGCGCGCCTCAGCGCCCGCGGCGCGCTGGGCCTCGGCATCACCGAGGTCCACCCTCCAGCGAGCGCCTGAGCCTCGCACGCGGGGCGACGCGAGGCTCGCAGGTGGACTCCCCCGCGCCGCCGCCGAGCACCCCTCTCCAGGGTCGCTTTGGAGGGCGACGGGCCCGGCGGAGACCTCAGGTGACGGCTTCGTGTCGCTCGGTGACCCCCTGGTACTGATAGGCGCCGCCGTCATACGGAGTGACGGCGTCGTCGGCCTTCTTGGTGCAAGCCGCGGCGGTGGGGTCGAAGGCCTGGTACTGCCCCTTGTCGTCCTTGAACTCCACCCACGCATGGTCGCCCTGGGCCGTCTTGCCGAAGACCACGCGCGCATCCACGCCGGCCTTCTCGAAGCGCTGCTCGGCCTCGATGGCCATGTCCACGCAGACCCCGGCCTTGCTCGCGTCGAAGTTGCTGGCGTTCTTCATGGCGGCGTCCCACGTCTTGCCACCCGAGTAGTCGTACTTCCAGGACGTGGCCTCCTTCGCGATGTCCTGGGCCACCGCGTCCGCGCTCTTGCCCGAGGATGGACGCTTCGCGTCCTGAGCCTGCACGGGAGCCGGAGCCGGCGCGGGCTGGGGCGGCCTGGCCTTGGCCGGCTCGAAGCTGTCGCGGCTCCAGTTCTGCTGGAAGCTCCGCGACTCGGTGGGCTTCGGGCACGAGCCCTTCCCACCGTCGCCCTTCAGCAGGGACTCCTCCGTCAGGCCCAGCTTCTTCAGCAGCGCGGCGAACTCCTGGGGCTGCTTCGCGGAGTCCACCGTCTTCACCGCCGAGCCATCCGGGTTGACGACCTTCACCACGACACCTCGCGGAGCCTGGGCGGCTTCGGGCAGGCGCTTCGCACAGGAGGAGGAGGTCGGACGCGACAGGGAGGAGATCGCCATGGGACAGGGCCTCTCGGAGCCAAAAGGGGAGGCTCATCCCCAAAGCACCGCGCGTGCCAGTCCTGATGCGACCTGGGATGGGCGCCAAGCTCCCGTACTTCCTGGGCCCGTGGACAGGTCCTCCTCCGCGAAGGCCCGCGTCGCTGGTGACAGCCGTTGGCGGGGTGATGTGCGGAGGCATCACCCCACGCGCGCGTCACGGGCCTTGGCCGGGAGCGCTCGCACCGGAGGGGCGAGGACGCCCGTGCTCCCGTCCGACGGCCGCGGCTCGAGGCCCGTGGCCTCCTCTCGAGACGAGGAGGCCACCCAGGCCGAACCAGACGCGCTACCGACCGGAGAGGACCAGCGGAATCTCCAGCTCGATGTCCTCGCCGGAGAAGCTGGAGAACGTCATGCGCCGGGCGCGCTCACGGATGCACGAGCCCACCGCGTTCGCGTTGCCGTTGAGCTCCTTGCGGTCGAACTTCGCCTCCTTCACCGCGCCGGACGTGCCCACCGTCGCCGTGAGCGTCGCCTTGCCGCCCTTGTAGGACGGGTTGCGCTTGAGCTCCTGCTCCACGCAGTCGCGGAACGAGGTCTGCGCCTGCTCCACCACGCGCTCCACCTCCTCGTCCGACGGCCCGCCGACGTCCTCCGAGTCCGCCGCCGCGACCTCCGCCCCCTCGCGAACCTCCGGGGCGACGTCCTTCTTCTCCGCGTCGTTGTAGACGGCCTGCACCTGCTCCTGCGTCGGAGCCGCAGCCGCTCCTTCCGCGCCCGGCGTGGGCTCGGCGGCCTTCGGCTCCACCGCCTTGGGCTCGGTGGGGACCGGCGCGGCCTGAGGCGGCGCCTTCGGAATCGGAGCGACCGGAGGCGGCGTGTTGCCCAGGAGCTTGTCGCGCAGCGCGCCCACACCCGCGCCGGTGAAGACGGACTGCTCCACCGCCTGCCCCTGCGCATCCACCGTGGTGACCTTCAGCGGCATCACCCCGAGCGCCTCCGACAACACGTAGGCGACGACCAGCGGCAGCAGGAGCACCAGCAGCACGACGGCGACGTACTTCATCGGCGAGTTGCGCCGCGTCACGCCTGCCTTCTTGGCCACCTGGCGCGTGTTCTCGCGAGGATCACGCTTCGCGGGCGCCTGGGTCTCCTCACCGCCTTCCTCGCCCTGCGAGTCGTCGTACGGATTGCCGCCCTGCGCCTCGTCCTGCTCTCCACCCTTCTCGGGCAGATCCAGGTCGGAGAACAGCTCGTTGAGCGGCGCGGCGGTCGCGGCTGGCGCGGCGCCCTTGCGACCCGCGGGCTGCGGCTGGTTCCGGGGGTCCGGCTCGCCGAAGTACGTCGTGTCCGGATCCTCCTCCGGCACCCACTGGCGCGCCGACTGAGGCTCCTCCGGCTCGGGCTGCTGGAAGGCCTGCGGCTCCGGCTCCTGAGGGAACTGGGGCTCCGGCTCGGAGAAGACCGGATGCTGCGGCTCCGGCTCGCGGCGAGCGGGCGCGGGCTTCGCGGCGGCGCGCGCGGGCGGCTCCGCCACGGGAGGCGGCGGGGGCGGCGGAGGAGGCTCCGGCGCGGGCGGGGGAACGAACAGACCGGCGAGCTCCGGCACGTCCGCGCCGCGCTTCCAGTCCGCCATGCCCTGCTGCCAGAAGAAGCTCCGGCCGCTGATGGTGCCCGTGGCGATGAGCTCGCGCAGGGCACCCTCGTCCAGCGGGCCCTCCTGCTTGTTCTTCACCATCACGAACCAGGGCGAGCCCGTGGCGCGCAAGGGCGCGGCCCTGGTGGGCTCATCGTCCCAGGGCGTCTGGAGCGCCGCGGGCGGCGCCTTGGCCACCGGTGGCGCGGAGGCCACCGGCGCGGGGACGCTGACGGACGGGTCGGCCAGGGAGCGCTCTTGCGCCCTGAGCCGCTCCACGTCCGCGAGCGACACCACGCGGGTGCTCTCTTCTTCGGCGGGTCCTTCGACGGTGATGACGTTCTGGCAGTTCTTGCAACGGACCTTGACCGTCTTGCCGCGGACTTTTTCGTCCGCAATGGAGTACCGCTTCTGGCAATTGTCGCAGGTGAAGTTCAAGGGGAGCGTCCGGCTCGCGGGGGGAAAACGAGGTCCCGGATGCTACCGCTAGAAATCTCCCGCGCAAACCAATCGGTTGACTCCGCCGTGCGGCCCAACTATGGAGCCCGCCTCTGCCCCTGTCTTCTCTCGCCTTATTCAGAAGGTGGCGAATGCCGGCGAAGGACCTCGGTTCAAAGTTCGTTTGCTTCAAGTGTCAGACGAAGTTCTACGACATGAAGAAGCCTGACCCGCTGTGCCCGAAGTGCGGCGCGGACCAACGGGAAAGCCCCGCACTGAAGCCTCAGCCCGAGGGACGCCGTGGCCGCCTGGCCGCCGCTCCCAAGGTCATCGAGCCCGAGCCCGAGGAGCCAGCAGCCGCGAGCGAGGAAGAGGAGGAGGATCTCGACTCGTTCGACGACGACGAGAGCGCGGCCGCCGAGCCCGACGACGACGACACCTGATTCAGGGGTGTGCGGGCTTCCTGGCGAGCGCCAGGAGGCCTGCGAGCCTCGGACGTCCTCACGAGGCGGCTTGTGTCCACCCGGTGCGCCCTTCGCGGGGCGCGTGCCGGGCCTGCTTCACGACCGACGTGCTTCCGCTCAGGTCCCCGATGCCAGCGCCAGCTCCGTGAGCGCGCGGCGGATCTGCTCGTAGAGGCCGGGTCCCATCTCCTGCATCCCCACCGGCCGCGGCTCCTTGCGGGGCGCTTCCAGGGTCTGCATCGGGCTCGTCAGTGTGGTCCGCTTCTTGGGCTGCATCGTCATGCCCCCCTCTCGTGTTGAAACCCAGCAGCAGCGTAGCAATTTTCCCGTCGCAGCGGAAATGAAATCCGGACGCACACGCCGCACCTCCTAGTACGTGCTGGGGCGAAAACCTTCCGCCCTTTCGCCAAGAAAGTTGGAAACGGCCGGCGCGGGCTACTGCTGGAGGTCCGTGACGGCCCAGTCCTGCTCCACCTGGACGCGCTCGCCCGCGCGGACATTCACGGTCTTCTCGGCCTGGGGCAGCCGCTCGTGCCAGAAGACGAGGGTGTGGGCGCCCTCGGGGACCTCCAGCCGGAAGCGGCCGTCCGGGGAGGTGGTGGCGAAGTACGGGTGGTCGAACGTCCGCACCACGGCCCGCATCCACGGGTGGATGTCGCAGCGGATGGGGACGACGCCGGGCTCCTCGGGCAGCGGCTTGCGCGTGCTCATCCCCTCCAGGGGCATGGCCACGTTGAAGAAGGAGCGCTTGGTGCTGGAGGACGCGCGCACGTTGTGGACGAGCGGATCCGAGTTGCGCAGGGTGAGCTGGCCGCCGGCGCGCGCGGCGAGGACGGGTGGCTCATAGATGCACTTCTTCTGGTCCAGCACGGGCTCGGCGGGCGGCTGGGCCGGTGCGGGCAAAGCGCTCGCCGACTTCAGGGACACCACCGTGTAGGCCAGCGCTCCCTCGCTCCCCACGACGAGGGAGCGGTCCTCCGTCTGCTCGCCGCACACGGACACCACGGTGCCGCTGGTGGGCGACGAGGTGGGAGGCGGCGGGGTGCCGGTGAGCCGGACGCGCCCCTCGATGACGCCCCACTTCACGTCGGCCGCGGGGCGCGCGGGCGCGGGGGCCTGCGCCTGAGGGGCCGCGGGCACGGACGGGGGCGGCGAGGAGGACTCGCGGCAGGCGAAGGCGAGCGCGAACAGGGGCAGCGAGCGGAGAAAGGTGGCGCGGAGCACGTGTTCCCGTCTAACGGGTGCGTGAAGCTCTTTCAAATGGTGGATGGCGCCCCGAGCGCCCGGGGGATGACTCTGGGTCGATTTGGGCGTTGGACCCCCATCATCCTTGTTGGTACAAGAGCGCGCGGCCGTACACGGTGCGGCTCTGTGGGAGGCAGCAACTTTGCGGGAGAAATTGAAGGCGCTGGCGGAGCTTCAGAATGTGGACCTGGAGGTCGCATCGCTCCGGAAGGCCGCGGACATCCACCCCCGTCAGATTGCCGAGTTGGAGCGGGAGCTGGGGGTGGCTCGCAGCGCCATCGAGGCCGAGCGCGCACGGGTCGCCGACATGGAGCGGCAGAAGACCCAGGTCGAGCAGAACATCACGGACGAGAAGGACAAGGTGAAGAAGTGGGAGGCGCGCCTGGCAGAACAGCGCTCCACCCGCGAGTACTCCGCCCTGGCCCGTGAAATCGACATCGCCAAGAAGGCCAATCTGACGATGGCCGAGGAGCAGGTGGAGCTGACGAAGCAGCTCGGCCAGGCTCGCGAGGCGCTCAAGGGCAAGGAGGCGGAGTTCGCCACGAAGCAGCAGGGCCTGTCCGCGAGGATGGGTGAGCTGCGCGGCAAGCTGGGCGAGTCCGAGGCGCAGGTGAAGGCGCTCGAGGGCCGCCGCGCGGGTGTCGCGGAGGGCGTCGACTCGACGCTGCTGCGGCGCTACGAGGTGGTGCGCAAGAAGAAGCTGCCCGCGCTGGTCGGCGTGGTGGCCGGCACCTGCCAGGGCTGCAACATGAACGTGCCCCCGCAGCTCTACAACCAGCTGCGCACCTCGCTCGGCACGGACATCTGCCCGTCCTGCAACCGCATCATCTACGCGGTGGAAGCCCTCCAGGAAACGCCCGCGGCGGCGAAGTAGGCCGCACGGATGCCCGCGCCGTCGCTGGTCGACATCCTCCGCCACATCGCGCGCGAGGAGCCGCTCTCGTCGACGGTGCGCGCCTTCCGCGGCCTCACGCGGGAGCACCTGGGGCAGCTCCTCGACGAGGCCGCCACCCGCCTGGACCCGTCCCCGCCGCTCGGGGACGAGGTGGCGCGGGCGCCCGCCGAGGCGCTGTCCCCTCCCCCACCCTCCGAGCCCTTGCCCCGCGTGCGCGTCTATTCGGACGGCGCCGCCAGGGGCAACCCGGGGCCCGCGGGCGCGGGCGCGGTGGTGACGGACGCCGAGGGACACGTGGTCGCCCGGCTGGGCCGGTTCCTCGGCACGCAGACGAACAACCACGCCGAGTACATGGGGCTGCTGCTGGGCCTGAAGCACGCGAAGGCGCTGGGCGCGCGCGAGGTGGACGTCTACGCGGACAGCGAGCTGCTCATCCGGCAGTTGGGCGGGCAGTACCAGGTGAAGAGCGCCACGCTGCGGCCGCTGTTCGACGAGGCGAAGAAGCTCCTGTCGGGCTTCACCCGCGTGAAGCTGCACCACATCCCGCGCGCGAAGAACGCGGACGCGGACGCCATGAGCAACCGGGCCATCGACGAGCGGATGTAGGCCGGCTCCCGGAGTGGACCGCCCTCCCGGGCCTGTTGTAAGGGGCAGGAGTCGGAGTGGTCCAGATGAACGCCGGCCACTGCAATCCTGGGTGGCGGGAGGAAAGTCCGGGCTCCAGAGGGCAGGGTGCTGGCTAACGGCCAGTCGAGGCGACTCGCAGGAAAGTGCCACAGAAAACAGACCGCCCGTTCCGCGAGGGGCGGGTAAGGGTGAAACGGTGCGGTAAGAGCGCACCGCGTCCGGGGTGACTCGGACGGCTCGGTAAACCCCACCTGGAGCAAGAGCCAATAGGAGCGCGTCCCCGCTGTCCGGGGGACAGGGGTTGCCCGCCCCATGCGTTCGGGTTGCTCGCTGATGAGGCCCCTGGGCAACCAGGGCCCTAGATGAATGTTCATCGCCCGTCCCGAAAGGGGCGGGAACAGAACCCGGCTTACGGCCCACTCCGACGCTTTTCCCTCACCGCGCCACGGGCACCTGCGCGACCAGCAGGCGGTTCTTCCCGTCGTTGCGCACCGCGTCCGGGTTGGTCAGCGTCAGGCGCGTGTCCGTGCGGGGGTCCCACAGCCCCAGCCAGATGTTGAGCGCCTTCGGGTTGGCGTCCGCGGGGAGGTAGATGGAGAACTCGTCCTTCACCGTCTCGCCCGGCTTCCACTGGGACGTGGGCAGCATGCCGTTGGCCGGCTTGTGGTCCAGGTTCATCCGCTCCATGCGGCCGCCCGCGTCCTCGACGTGGACGAAGATGAGGTAGTCCTCGTCGATGGCCTGGAGCACCTTGAAGTAGAGGGTGACCTGGGCGCGCTCGCCGGGCGTCAGCCGCCCGGGTTGCACGGTGGCCGCCACCAGCTCCACCTTGCCTCCCAGGTTCGCGCCGTTGCGCACGGAGAGCGCCGGAACCTGCGTCACCGTGGCGGCCTTGCGCTGCTCGGCGCTGGCACCACCGGGAGCCTCGACGATGCAGGCGCTGGCCAGCAGGAGAACCGACGGGAGCACGACAGTGGGGAGCTTGAGGCGCATGGCCCGCTGTTTCTACTCGGCCGGGGGCGCTGCATCCACCGGCGTGTTGGTGTATGCGGAGCCGCGCCCATGAAGACCCCCAATGCCCTCGACGCCCTGACCGCGCAGGTGCCGCCCGCCCCCTCCCCCGCCCCCACCCCGGGCGGGGAAACCACCCAGCCCGGGACGGGCGTGCCCCCCTCGGACGGCCTCACCACGGGCGACGTGGTGGGCATCAGCGGGGCGGCCCTCTTCGCCCTGCTGATGGTGCTGGCGGCCCGCAAGCTCTTCTTCAAGAAGCGCGCGCCCGAGCCGGGCAAGAAGCCCGGCGTCCCCGTCCCGGAGAAGCCCGCGCTTCCCGCCGAGCGGCCGGAGCTGCGCGTCGAGCTGCCCCCCTCGGAGAAGGAGGCCGCCCGGCTGCGCGAGGTGGACGAGGCCCACGCCCGCGCCCAGGAGCTGGCCCGCCAGCGCGAGGAGCTGAGCCGCGCGGCCCGGACCACCACGGACGCCGGCGAGCGCGCCCGCCTGGAGGAGCAGGCCCGCGCCCTCAAGGAGCGAGAGGAAGAGGAGAAGCGCGTCGAGTACCGCGCGAAGAAGGCCGCCGACGACGAGGCCCGCGAGCGGCGCAAGCGTGAGCAGGCCGAGGCCCAGCGACTCCTGGAGGAGGAGCGGGCCCGCGAGGCCGCCGCCGTCGAGGAGGCCCGCCGCGCCGAGGAGGCCGCCGCCCGCGCCAAGGTGGACGCGGAGGCCGGCCGCACGCTGGCCCAGGGCCTGGACAAGACCAAGAGCCAGGGCTTCATGGCCCGCCTCAACGGGCTGTTCGGCTCGCAGCGCCAGGTGGACGAGTCCGTGCTGGCGGAGCTGGAGGAGATTCTCTTCACCGCGGACATCGGCGTGCGCACCGCGAGCACGCTGGTGGACGTGGCGCGCGAGAAGCTCAAGCGCAGCGAGCTGAAGGACTCCGAGCGCATCAAGGACCTCATCCGCACGGAGGTGGCGCGCATCGTCGACCTGCCGGTGCCGCGCTCGCTGGAGGGCGGCGGTCCGCCTCACGTCGTCATGGTGGTGGGCGTCAACGGCGCGGGGAAGACGACGACCATCGGCAAGCTGGCCGCGCAGCTCACCGGCGAGGGCAAGAAGGTGGTGCTGGCCGCGGGCGACACGTTCCGCGCGGCGGCCACCGAGCAGCTCGACGTGTGGGCCGAGCGCGCCAAGGCGCAGCTGGTGAAGGGCGCCGAGGGCGGAGACCCGGGCTCGGTCATCTTCGACGCCATCAAGAAGGCCCAGGCCGAGGGCGCCGACGTCGTCATCGCCGACACGGCGGGCCGGCTCCACACCAAGGCGCCGCTCATGGAGGAGCTCAAGAAGGTCAAGCGCGTGATGGACAAGGCCATGCCCGGCACGCCGCACGAGGTGCTGCTGGTGCTCGACTCCACCAACGGCCAGAACGCCATCCAGCAGGCCAAGCAGTTCCACGAGGCCGTGGGCGTCACAGCCATCGCCCTGACGAAGCTGGACGGCACCGCCAAGGGCGGCGTCATCATCGGCATCTGCGACGAGCTCAAGCTGCCCGTGGTCTGGGTGGGCGTGGGCGAGAAGGTCGCCGACCTGCGCCGCTTCGAGCCGCGCGAGTTCGTCCAGGCGCTCTTCGACTGAAGCGTCCTGCCCTCACTGTCCCAACAGTGAGGGCAGCAGTTGCTCAAGCAGCTCCTTGGCCTGGGCGTCCAGCGCATCCGCGTCCAGGCCGCTGCCCGCCCCCAGCGTGTCCATCACCGAGTCCAGGTTGGGCAGACCCAAATCATCGTCACCGCGAGCCTCCTGCCACCAGCGCACGCGCAGCCGCTCGAGCGCCTTGCCGTTGCCGGGGCTCGCCTTGGCGAGTTCCTTGGTGAAGCACTCCTTGCACGTCCACTTGAAGCGGTACGTGTCCACGTAGGAGCGCAGGCCCTGGAAGAAGGCCGCGTCGCCCACCAGCTTGCGCGACGCGTGGTGCAGCAGCGGTGCCTTGCCGTACACCAGCGCGCCGTACTCCATCTCCCCATCGAACGCGCCCGTGGGCCGGTCCGCCCGCGCGTCCTCGCCGCCCGACATCCGGTACATGTGGTACGGCGCCACCAGCGCTTCCTTGCGCATCGACTCGGCGGCCTTCTTGCCGTGCTTCCACTCGATGTAGAGCAGCGCCGCGTACTGCGCCAGGGACTCGTCCACCACGGGCGCGTTGATGGGGTCCGAGCCCACCAGCCCCGCGAAGTACTGGTGCGCCACCTCGTGCGCGACGGTGAACTCCAGCGTGCGCTCCAGCGTCTCGCCCATCTGCGCCATCGGTGCCCCCGCGCCCAACGGGCCCAGCGCCTCCATCACTTCCTTCAGTTGCTCCAGATCCACGTGGCCCGCCACCATCTCGAGCGGGTCCACCACGCCGCGGTACAGCGACGTCGCCACGGTGATGAGGCCGGGGAACTCCATCCCGCCCGCCCCTCCGGACAACGGCGCCTCCACCACCCGGAAGTGCGTGTACGGCAAGGGCCCCAGGCGCTTCTCGAACTCCGCCAGCGCGGACGTGGCGTACTTGAGCACGCGCTCGCCCACGTCCTGGTTGCGCGCGGCGTAGTGGCTCTCCACCGTGACGCCGTTCACCGTGGCCGTGGACACCGCGTAGCCCTTCGACACGAGGATGGGGAAGTCGCGCACCGCGCCCGCGGCGAAGGCGTAGCGCACCCGGCCGTCACGCTCCGGCACCTCGCCCATGGCCGCGCCGGTGGCGTGCACCACCCAGCCCGACGGCACGGTGATGGACGCGAGCACATGCGCCGGCGCATACAGCGCCAGATCTCCAATGCCCTGCGGCCCCGCCCACGGCTGCCCCTTGTCGTCCAGCGGCGGCACCTGGGGCACCACACCCACCAGGCTGACGAAGTCCTCCGTGATGGAGAAGGCGCCATGGTCTCCAGGGCCCTTCTTCCCGCCACCGGCGCCGGCCAGCAGCCCGCCCCCGCCCTTCTCCCCCCGAGGCACCACCGCGCGCACGGCGACGTCCAGCACCACCGCCATGCCCACGGGCATGGGCTCCGCGAGGCGGTGGCGATACAGCGTGGGCTCCGGCTGCTCCAGGACGATGGGCGCGGTGTTCATCCGCGCGTCGGACAACACCACCCGCTTGCCACCCAGGGCGTTGGGCGTCAGCCGCAGGTAGAGTTCCTTGATGGGCTGCTCACGCGCCAGCACCTCCACCTGCACCCGCCCGGTGGCTTCGCGCGTCTCGGGGTTCACGTCGAGTTGCACCCGGTAGCGCGGCAGTTCCTCCAGGGGGCCCAGCGCCTTCGCGGCGCGCTCGCGCTCGGCGGGCTTGAGGTGCTGGAGGCTCAGCGCCACCTCCGGAGGGATGTCCGCCCGGGCCGGCTGTCCGAGGAGCAGGCACCACGACAGCAGGCTGAGCAGGGCTGGGCGCATGAAGCGCATGCTAATTGACCCGGGCCACCACGGCTCGTCTAGCCTTGCGGGACATGCACTCTCGAACGCTCCTGCTGGCCGCCACCCTGGGGTGGATGGCGTGCGCGCGCAACGTCCCCGCGCCCACCGCCGCCCCGACGACTCCCCGCTCCGTCCGCCTGGTCGTGGACACGCCGCCCCAGGAGACGGAGACCCTGGACAAGGTGCGCGAGGACGTGGAGGTGGACACGGACGAGGGCGAGCGCACGCCCCGCGTCGTCACCTTCGGCGAGACGCCCGTGCTCCAGCGCGACGGCATGCGCGCGCGGCTCTACGGGGACGCGAAGGGCACGCTCGGCATCAGCGTGGACAACTTCCTGCTGTTCGAGGTGACCGACGCCAAGGGACAGGTGAAGCGCCGCGCCGTCGTGGGCTTCACCGAGAGCGTCCACCTGGGCAACGAGCAGGTGGACAACGTGGGGCGCCGCGCCTTCACCTTCGAGCCGGGAGAGGTGGACCTCACGGAGTTCCTGCCGGAGTCCGAGCCCTTCAAGGTGCGCACCACCGTGCTGGACACCTGGGGCGTGGGACGCGTGTCGGACGTGTACCTGGTCCTCTCCGCGCCCGAGCCCCGCGCCGTCGAGGACGACCTGCGCGGGGAGTGAGACGGAACCTCCGGGGCCGCGCCACCCATCCGAGGGGACCCGGCCTTTCGGGAGGCTAGAAGCGCAGCCCGCCCACGGGCGCCAGCTTCTGCGCGCCACCGTTGCCGCGCACCGGGCGGATGCCGCCCCCCAGCACGATGTCGCAGGGGCCGTTGTTGCAGGCCGTCCCGAGGTTGGGGGGCTTGATGCCCGGCTCCTTCGTCGCCATCACCGCGCCCACGGTGCCCGCGGCCACGACGGCGCCCACGCCGGCCCAGACGTACCAACGGCCGTACCAGGGCTTGCTGGAGCCCTCCAGCTCGGCGTCCGGCGACTTCTCGTTGAAGGCCAGGGCCGGGTTGTAGTCATCCCCCTGCGACGTGGAGGACGGGTCCAGCACGGGGTTGGCGGGCACGTCCTCGCGCGGCGTGTTGCTCGCCACCGCGGTGTCCACCAGGGGCCGCATCTTGCCCACCAGCTCGTAGTTGGTGCCGGCCAGCACGTTGATGCGCTGGATGTCGGGGCGGAAGCCCTCCGCGCGGAACTCGATTTCGCGCGAGCCGGGCTTGAGCAGGATGTCGCTCAGGGGCACCGTGCCCACCTCGACGTCGTCCACCAGGACCTTGGTGCCGGCCACATCGGAGATGGCCCGCGCGAAGCCCATGGTGGCCACCAGCGAGACCTTCACGTCCTGCGTCGAGCCCTCCTTGACGGTGAACCGGCGCGAGTAGTCCTCGTAGCCGGCCTTGCGCACCACGAGCAGGTGGTCGCCGGGCGCCACGGGCACCGTCATGGGCGTGGCCGACAGCGCGCCCGCGTCGCGGCCATCCAGCGTCAGCCGCGCGCCCCGGACACCCCCGGCGATGACGACGGCGAGCTCCGTCTTCACCGGCGCCAGGGGCGCCAGCAGGCTGTCATCCGGTGGCGGGAGGTTCTTCTTCTTCGAGCCCTTCGCGGTGGCGGCGGGCCTGGCGGCCTTCGGCGGCTTCTTCGCCGTCGCCTTCTCCGCCTTCTTCTTCTTCACCACCTTCGGCTTGGCCGGCTTCTTCGTCGCCGACTTCGACGGCGTGAGTGGAGCGAGCAGGTCGTCGGCCTGAGCGAGCGCGGAGGACGGTGCCGCCAGGACGGCCACCAGCGAAAAGAGGACGAGGCGTCGAATGCTCATGACGGTCCGAAGGTTAGAGAGTCGTCCAAGGGGAATCAAACGAAGTCCCGCTCGCACGTCCATTCAGCCAATATCCGCGCCCCATGCACCGCGCCCTGCCTTCGCTGGCCCTCGGCTTCAGTGTCCTCTGCCTCACGGCGTGCCCCGCCAAGGCGCCTCCCACCCTGGAGACGCGCTCCCCACCTCCACCGCCCATCCGTGTGCCGCCCGGCTGTGAGAGCAGCCAGGCGGGCGAGTACCGCCACGAGGAGAACCCCGCGTTCCGCTACCGGGGCGAGGAGGACGCGGGCACGCTGACGCTGGCCGTGGTGCGCGCGCTCGCGGACACGGATGCGGGCACCCCGGGCGCCGACTTGAGCGGGGCGACCATCGTCCTGCAGCGCACACCGGGCGGCTTCGTCGGGGAGACGCGCGCCACGGGCTTCACGGGCTCGGGCGCTCCCTGCCCCGTCGTGTTCCCCACGGAGCTGGTGGCATGCGACGACGCGGGCCTCACGCTGCGCGCGGTGGCCAGCACGTCCATCGACGAGGGCTGCCAGCCCTCCCGCACCGGACCTCCGCCGGTGCGCCTCAAGCAGGTGCTGCTGCGGGAGACGCCGGACGCGGGTCCCTGAAGGTCCCCGGCGCCCGGCTTCGCGTCACGCCCCGGAAGACCTCCCGGGGCGCGCACGGCTTGACCTCAGGCGGCGCGGCGCGCCTGCTCCTCGGCCGCGTTGACGGCGGGAGCGGCGTCGCTGAGCTTCACGCGGCCCGCGAACCCCTGCATCAGGCTGGAGACGCCCACGTACAGGAAGCCCGCCTGGAACAGGATGATGAAGGGCAGCGACGTGTAGATGCGCGCGTCGATGGCGAACCACAGCGCCCCGGTGAAGTACGCCGCGAAGAGCAGCTCCACCACCGGCATCAGCGTCTTGCTGCCGCGGTACGCCTTCTTCACCGCGACGACCTTCTTGCCCTCGGCGCCCGTCTTCGGCGTGCGGGCGAAGCCCGACTGCTGGTTGAGCAGCGCCTCCGCCACGGCCTTGGCGTTGTTGATGGCCAGGCCGATGCCCAGGCTCATCAGGAACGGCAGGTACTTCACCCGCTCCCAGCCCTTCACGCCCCGCTCGCGCTGCGCGGCCACGTAGAAGAAGCACACGCTCGCCGTGGCGGACACGAAGAAGGGCAGGTCCAGGAACAGCGTGCCGTACAGGCCGTGCTGGAAGCGCACCACCATGCTGATGGGCATCAGCACCGACAACAGCACCATCAACAGATAAGCCATGTTGTTGGTGAGGTGGAAGAACGCCTCGCGCTTGACCACCAGCGGCAGGTCGCTCTTGAGGATGGTGGGCAAGAGCTTCTTCGCCGTCTGGATGGAGCCCTTGGCCCAGCGGTGCTGCTGGCTCTTGAAGGCGTTCATGTCCACCGGCACCTCGGCCGGGGAGATGACCTCCGGGAGGAACACGAACTGCCAGCCCTTGAGCTGGGCGCGGTAGCTCAGGTCCAGGTCCTCGGTCAGCGTGTCGTGCTGCCAGCCGCCCGCGTCCGCGATGGTGCCCCGGCGCCAGATGCCGGCGGTGCCGTTGAAGTTGAAGAAGCAGCCGGAGCGGTTGCGCGCCGTGTGCTCGATGATGAAGTGGCCGTCCAGGAAGATGCTCTGGGCCTGCGTGAGGATGGAGAACTCACGGTTGAGGTGGCCCCAGCGCACCTGCACCATGCCCACCTTCGCGTCGGAGAAGAACGGCACCGTGCGCAGCAGGAAGTCGGGGCTCGGCACGAAGTCGGCGTCGAACACGGCGACGAACTCGCCGCGCGCGGACTTCAGGCCGTTCTCCAGCGCGCCCGCCTTGAAGCCCTCGCGGTTGACGCGGTGGATGTAGACGATGTCATGGCCCTTCTGGCGGTGACGCTCCACGCACGCCCGGGCGATGCCACACGTCTCGTCCGTCGAGTCGTCGAGGACCTGGATCTCCAGGAGGTCGCGCGGGTAGTCGATGCGGCACACCGACTCCACCAGGCGCTCCACCACGTACATCTCGTTGAAGATGGGCAGCTGGATGGTGACGCGAGGCAGCTCCTTCAGGGAGCCCTTGGGCGTCGGCAGCTTGAACTTGTGCCGGTAGTACAGGAACGCCATCCGGTACCTGTGCGAGCCGTAGACCGCCAGCACGCACAGGACGCTGAAATAGACGCCCAGGAAGATGATCTCGACGGTGGTCATCGGTGACGCTCAGCCCCTCCCGCACGGCCCCCGTGGCCCGCGGTCCTTCCATACGCGGCGGCTCCGGAATCCCGTCCTCACGCCGACCGCCGCCTCCTGGGTCCGCTGAGCCCCCGCCCCGTATGTGCCCGAAAAGACAAGGGTTTGACCTTCCGGGACTGATCGCGCCGGACAATAGGGAGGCGTCAAGGACGTGTCAAATTATTCCCCGAATTTGAACGTTCTGTTCAGGTCCATCGTGACCCACCGCGTCGGAGCGGGTCACGAGGGCCTGGAGGAACGCCCTGGGGAGCCGGGCAGGCGGCCTGGGGCTGTCGGGGCGTCGCTTCAGCTGACGGCGCGGCGGGGCTCGTCGACGACGGGAGCGGGGGTGACTTCGGGCGCGTCCAGGATACCCGCCTCGTCGCGCGTCGCGAGCGCCAGGATGCGCTCGACGAGCGCCGGGAAGTCCAGGCCCGCGTGGCCGGCAATCTTGGACAGGAGGCTGGTGGGGGTGAAGCCGGGCAGCGTGTTGACCTCCAGCACCACGTCGTTGTCGGTGTCCGAGCACAGCAGGTCCACCCGCGCGTAGCCCCGGCAGCCCAGGGCGCGGTACGCGGCGAGCGCCAGCGCCTCCACGTTGGCCACCCGCGTGGCGGACAGCCGGGGCGGCAGGAAGTAGCGGGCGCCCCCCTTGTACTTGGCCTCGAAGTCGAAGCCCTCGCGCGGCGTGGCCACCTCGCAGCTGCCCAGCACCGCGTCACCGAGGATGCCCACCGTCACCTCGCGCCCGGACACGAAGCGCTCCACCAGCGCCTCGCCCCCGAAGCGGCACGCCTGCGCCACCGCCTGGGCGAGCTCCTGAGGCTCGCGCACCACGCCCAGGCCCACCGAGGAGCCGCCACAGGCGGGCTTCACCACGCAGGGGAAGCCCAGGTCCCCATGCAGCTCCGGGGCGCGCGCAGCGTCGTCGCGGCCCACGCGGTACCCCTGGGGCGTGGGGAGGTTGTGCAGCCGGAAGAGCTTCTTGGCGAAGGGCTTGTTCATCGCCAGCGCGGACGCCAGGACGCCCGAGCCCGTGTACGGCAGCTCCAGCAGCTCCAGCAGGCCCTGCACGCGGCCGTCCTCGCCCATGCGCCCGTGCAGCGCGATGAAGGCCACGTCCAGCTCGGCGGCCCGCAGCGCGCGGTCCAGGCCCGGCCCCGCGAATATCCGGGTGACGTGGTGGCCGCGGGACTCGAGCGCCGCCACCACGGCCTCCCCGCTCTTGAGCGAAATCTCCCGCTCCTCACCCCACCCGCCCATCAGCACTCCGACGCGCTTGCCCATGTCGATGAAACCCTCCGTGGGTTCACGACAGAGCACGGCGGATGCCAACCCCACCCCGAGGGGTGGGACACAGGCGGCCAGGCCACGCGTCCCGAGTGGAGACGCGGGGTTGCGAGGACCAGCGGGCGGCCAGGCGGGCGTGTCCGCGGGGACGCGGCGCGGCAGCCCGGCCACGGGGCGCCAGGGGCTGTAGGAACTACCGCCCCTCGCGCCCGCGACTACAAGCCGCCGTCACCGGTTCCCGCGTCCACGGGGCCGGGGCCCGGGACAGGGCCGGCGTCACCACCCGCGTCCGGGGTGCCAGAGTCGGTGCCGGCATCCGTGGTGCCCGCGTCGGTGCCACCATCGGAGGGCCGAGGGGTGTCGTCCGCGGTGCAACTGCCGTCCTTGCAGACGTAGTTCTCCAGGCACTGGTTGCGGTCATCGCAGGGCTGACCCTCCTCGTCGAAGTCGACCAGGAGGCTGCACGCGGACAGGCCCAGGGAGAGGGCCGCCATGGGGATGAGCAAACGAAGGGGACGTCGCATGGCTAGTAATTCCGGAGATCGTCTTCGTCGATGGACGGCCGCTTCTTCTTCTCTTCTTCCTCGCGCTTGCGCTTCTCCTCTTCGTCGCGCTTGCGCTTGGCCTCCGCATCGGCCTCCTCCTGCTTGCGGCGCTCCTCCAGCTCACGGCGCTGGCGCTCGACCTCCTCGCGGCGCTTCTTGAGCTCCTCCTCGCGCTGGGCGGCGTCCTCGTCGCGCGAGCGCTTCGTGTCGCGCGCGGGGGGCGGCGCCGGAGCCGGCTCGGTGGCCTGGGGCGCGGGCGTCGTCTTGGCCGGCGCGGGCGTCGTCGTCTTCGACGGGGGCGGAGGCATGGGGAGCGGCTCGCTCACGGGCCGGGTGCCCTTGGGCGGAGGCGGCATGTCCAGGGACTCGCTCTTGGAGGGCGCGGCCTTGGACGGCGGAGGCGTGGCGCGCGAACGGGAGGGCGTGGCCGCGGCCTTGGAGGAGGAGGAGGACGAAGAGCTGCTTCCACCACCGGCGAAGGCGAAGTAGCTGCCCAGACCCGCGGAGACCAGACCCGTCACCAGGCCGATGTCGGCCACCAGCGCGTACGTCTTGCCCGTGTCCTTGAAGTCCTTGGCGCGGGGGCTCGTCTGGGGCGCGCGGCGGAAGTCATCCTCCTTCGAGGAGGCCTCCATGCCGAAGTAGATGCCGCCCGCCAGCAGCGCGACACCCGTGGCCATCAGCACGTAGCCCATCGTCTTGCGGTTGCTGCTGCCGCCGCTGGAGAAGTGCGTCACTGGCTTGTTGCCCGCGAGCCTCGCCGTGTCCGCGCCCACCAGCGAGGACAGGAACGTGTCGGAGCCCGTCGCCATGGCCTCGCCCACGGGCACCGAGCCCACGGCGTAGCCGAGGTTGTGGCCGTCCGTGACGTCCAGCCGCAGGCCCGTCACCTGCACGGGCGCGGTGCCCGTGCCGCCCTGGACCAGCAGCGCCAGCACCTGGGACACACCGGCCAGCGCGCCCAGTTCGCGCAGGGCCATGTCCCGCTCGACACCGTCGGGCTTGCGCACGACGCGCTCGGTGATGGCCTGCAACGCGCGCTGCGAAGCCGAGGGCCGCAGCGTGAGCGACGTCTCCCCTTCGCGGGCGCGGCGCTGCTCGAGCTCGTAGCCCGGCGCCATCACCGTCACGAAGTGGTCCGCCGCCGTCAGTCCCTGGAGCGACACGGGCGACACGCCGCGGAACTGGCCGTCCACGTACACCTGCGCGGGCACGGGCTCGGTGCGCACCGTCAGCGCGACGGTGGAGCCGGCGAGCGCCGCCTTGCGCTCCTTGTCCACGAAGGCCATCTCGTCGGGCGGGAAGAAGTTGGACGAGAACTGCGCCCGCGGGTCCACCGCGAGCACCGCGCGAATCTCCAGCTGCGCGGCGGCGTTCTCGCCGTTGGCCACCTGCGAGGCAGCCTTCATCACCCGGGCGCGGACGAAGTCGCCGAAGCCGCGCGACAGGTCTCCCGCCTCGAACGCCTTGGCGGCCACGTCGAAGCGCTCGAGCGCCTTCTGTGTGTCCAGCTCGTCGTACGCCGCCTGGCCGTCCTTCATGGCCTGGGTGCCCTCGGCGGCCTTCGCCTCGCGCTCGGCCCTGCCCTGCGCGTCCAGCGCCTCCGACAGACGCACCAGCTCCAGCCGGCCCGAGCGCGCCACGGACTGCTCGGCCCAGTACGCCAGCCGCGCCGCCTCCGTGCGCGCCGTGGCATCGAGCGGGATGGCCACCACCGTCACCGAGGACGGAGAGGCGGAGGGGACTGCTCGGGGCGTCAGCCTGAGGGGGAGGCTCGACTGCGCGGCGGCGGGGCCCACGGCCAGCATGCCCACCAACCACCCGCTGAGGGCCGCGTGCATCGCGCGATTGCTCGAAGGTCGCATCACTCGTTCACCTTTGTCCGCCCGCCATCAAACGGAGGTCGCGGCGAAAAGCAAGGGGGAAGCAGTGTCTTCAGCGACCCTCGGCGCGCGCCGGAGGCCGTCCACCAGGGGCCGCAAGCCCGTTGAGGTACTCGAGCGCGACCTTCAGCGGCGGGTCCTTCAGCGGCGCGGCGACGTCCCAGGGCACCAGGTTCTCCGGAGGGCCCTTGAGCGTGGACGGCTGGGACGAGGCCTCCTCCGAGCCCTCCGCGCGGAAGTGACGCTGCAGGTCCTTCTCGCGCGGCGCCTCGCGTCCGGGCTTTCCACCCGCCTCGTCCGGGACGACGTAGTCGGGGGTGATGCCGCGCTCCTGGATGCTGCGACCCTTGGGTGTGTAATAGCGGGCAATCGTCAGCTTCAGGCCGGAGCCGTCCTCCAGCTCGATGACCGTCTGCACGCTGCCCTTGCCGAACGTCGGCGTGCCGATGAGCGTGGCGCGGCCGTGGTCCTGGAGCGCGCCGGCGACGATTTCCGACGCGGAGGCGCTGCCCGCGTTGACCAGCACGACGACGGGGTAGTTCTTCTCCGTGTCGCGGTCCTTGCTGCGCTCCTCGGTGGAGTTGCGCCCGTCGCGCCCCCGGGTGGAGACGATGGGCAGGTTGCCCGGCAGGAAGCGGTCGCTCACCGCCACCGCCTGGTCCAACAGGCCCCCCGGGTTGTTGCGCAGGTCCAGCACCAGCCCGCGCAGCTCCTTGCCGCCGTTGAGGCCGCGCAGCCGGTCCAGCTCCTTGCGCAGGTACTGGTCCGTGCGCTCCTGGAAGTTCTTCACCTTGACGTGGCCGATGCCTCCGTAGAGCGCGCCCTCCACCGACACGATGCGGATGTGGTCCCGGATGATGGCGATCTCTCGCGGCGCGGTGAACCCCTGGCGCTGGATGGTGAGCAGGACGCGGCCACCCGCGGGCCCGCGCATCTTCTGCATCGCGCGGCCCACGTCCATGCCCCGCGTGCTCTCACCGTCGATGCCCACCAGCTCGTCGCCCGCCTTGAGGCCCGCGCGCGCCGCCGGCGTGTCGTCGATGGGCGCCACGACGATGATGCGGTCGTTCTTGCGCGCGATTTCGATGCCCAGTCCGCCCCACTCGCCCGAGGTGTCGATCTTCATCTCCCGGAACACGTCGGGCGGCATGAAGACGGTGTGCGGGTCCAGCGTGTCGAGCATCCCCTGGATGGCGCCGTAGACCAGCCGCTCGCGGTCGGGCGGCTCCACGTAGTTGTTCTCCACGTAGGAGAGCACGCGCGCGAAGGTCTCCAGCTGGCGATAGGTGGCGTCGTCCTTCTCCGCCCGCTCCGCCTTCCCCGGAGGTCTGCTCCCGCCCGCGTCCTTCTTCTCCTGTGCGGCCGAGGGCCCGGACACGAGGAGGAGCGCGGCCAGCGCCGCGCGCCATGGCTGGGAGAGACGCATCACGACGGTACGTCCTTTCGCGGAAGACAGCTCGAAGGGCGTCCCAGTCTATACCCGGCCCTCAGAGGCCCGACGCATCCGCGAAGCGCACCAGGTGCGACACCAGCTCGTCCGGACGCTCCATCTGCGGCACGTGGCCGAAGCCCTGCACCACCTTCACCTGCGCGTGGGCCGGCAGGTGGGAGCGGAACCAGTCCAGCGAGCGCGAGGGCAACAGCCGCTCGCTGCCGCCCCACAGGAACAGCACCGGCATGGCCAGCTTGCCCACCGCCTCCGGCGAGAGGCTCAGCCGCGACTCGAGCGCCTCGGCGGTGAGGGCCTTCACGGTGGGCGTGTCATAGAAGCGCCGCAGCTCGGTGGCCAGGAGCAGCGCCGGCAGCGGGGCCTGATGGAACAGGCGCCGGGTGAAGGCGCGCGCCTCCGCGGGCGTGCCCACCTTGAACGCGTTGAGCAGCGCGGTGCTCTCCTCCAGCGGCAGCTCCGCGCCCGCCGGGGCCACCAGCGCCAGCGCGCGCACCCACTGGGGAGACTCGGCCGCCAGGTTCACCGACATGGCGCCGCCCAGCGAGTTGCCCACCACGTACGCGGGCGCCTTCACCTCCTGCTCGACGAAGGCGCGCAGCACCTCGAACTGGTTGCGCACGCACACCTGGCCGCCGCAGTACTGCACGGAGAAGCCATGGCCCGGCAGGTCCGGCGCCACCACGCGCGAGAAGCGCTTCGACAGGCCGAAGAACGTGCGCCCGAAGCCGTTCGCCGAGCCGCCCAGCCCGTGCACCAGCACCACCGGCGGCCCCTTCCCCTGCCCCTTCAGCGAGTAGAAGTGCACCGACTGTCCGCCGACGTCGACTGTCGAGGACTGGACACCCCGGGCCACCAGCACCCGTCGCATCACCTTCTGCATTCCGCCCATGAGGTCCATGCGCCTGCTCGCTCCTCTCGTGCCGAAATCCCTTCACCCAGGATAACAAGCCCGCCTCAAGCGTGCCGCAATGCGTCAGGGCGTCGGGGCCAGCCAGGGTGCGGGGTCGACGGCCTGCCCGGCCTTGCGGACCTCGAAGTAGAGGTACGAGCCCTTGAGCGAGCCGGTGTCCCCCACCTCGCCCACCGGCTCACCGGCGACGACGGGGGCGCCCACCTCCGGGGTGACTGACGACAGGTGGGCCATGAGGGTGTGGTAGCCGTCCCCGTGGTCGAGGATGAGCAGGTTGCCGTAGCCGCGCAGCGAGCCGGCATAGACGACGGTGCCATCGGCCACGGCGATGACGGGCGTGCCGGAGGCGGCGCGGATGTCGAGCCCCTTCTGCACGGTGACGGTGTTGAAGCGCGGGTTGACGACCTTGCCGAAGCCCACCTCGACGATGCCGCGCGTGGGCGAGGGCAGCTTGCCCTTGAGCGCGCCGAAGCCGTGCGTGGCGGGCGCCTCCTTCAGCTCGCGCACCACCTGGGAGAGCTCTGCGTCCGCCTGCTCCAGTTCCTTCACCGCGCGGCGCGCCAGCTCCGCCTCACCCGCGAGCGAGCCCACCACCTCCTCGAGCGCCTCGTGCTGCGCGCGCGCCAGCCGCTCCTGCTCCTGGAGGAACGTCACGCGCGCGGCGAGCGAGGTCTGCAGCCGCTTGAGCTCCAGCGTGGACTGGCGCTGCAGGTGAGCCACGCGCTGCACGCCGCGCAGCAGGTCCAGGTCTCCGGCCATGCTCGCCTCCAACGCGCGGGCGCGCCACACCAGCGCGGAGAAGTCCTCGGCGGACAGCAGCACCTCCAGCGGGCGGCGGCGCATGACGCGGTAGAGGGTGCGCAGCCGCGGGGACAGCCGGCGCAGTTGCACGCGCAGGGCCTCGCGCAGCAACACCTCTTCACGCTCGGCCAGGATGACGCGCTTGCGGAACACGGCCAGGTCCGCCTCCAGCGCGCGCACGCGGCGCCGCGAGAAGGCGACCATCTCCTCCATCAGCTCCAGGCCCTCGAGCACGGTGAGCTTCTTGGCCTCCACCAGCGCCAGCGTCGCGCGCTGCGCGGCCAGCCTCTCGCGCAGCGCGGACTGCTCCGCCTCCTCCAGCTTCTGTGCGCGCGCGGGGAGGCCGAGGAGCGCCAGGCCGAGCGCGAGGACGAGGACGCGGCTCATACGCGCAGGAAGCGGCCCACCGCCACGAAGCTGCCGCCCAGCCCCAGGCCACAGCCCGCGCCCACCAGCTCCAGCACCAGGCGCGGCTCCACCCACGGCGCCGCCACGCCCGGCCCCAGGAGGAAGGCGAACAGCGAGCCCAGCGTGGGCCCCACCAGCTTGCCGAAGGCCCACAGCCCCAACAGCGCCACGCCCGCGCCGAGCAGCCCCTGCAGCAGCCCCTCCAGCAGGAAGGGCGCCTTGACGAAGCGGTCCGTGGCGCCGACCAGCTTCTGGATTTCAATCTCCTCGCGCCGCGAATAGATGGCGAGCTGGAGCGTGGCCGCGACGATGACGACGGTGGCGCCCAGCACCACCACGAAGGCCACCATCGCCCCGAAGCTCAGCGCGCGAGCAATCGCCGTGAGCCGCTCCACGGCCTGCTCACCGTAGTCCACGCCGGACACGCCGGGCAGCTGTCGCAGCTCCTTCGCCAGGGCCTGGAGCGCCTCGGGCGTGCGCTGCGCGGGCGGCACACGCAGCTCCAGCGCCGCGGGCAGCGGGTTCTCCGGCAGCTCCGACAAGGCCTCGCCCAAATCACCCAGCTCGGTGCGCAGCCTCGCCAGCGCCGCGTCCGGCGGCACCAGCGTCACCTGCCCCTGGCTGAGCGCCTCCACGCGGGCGCGCACGCCGTGCGCCTCGTCCTGGCCCAGCTCCGGCGCCAGGTACACCGTCACCTCCACCTCGCCGCCCAGGGACGCCAGGAGGTTGTCGAGCACCCGGGCGCCGCCACGCGCCAGCCCCGCGGAGAACAGGGCGATCGCGATGGTTGTCACGGCGATGAAGTGCACGAAGGGCGAGTGCTTGAGCCCCACCGCCGCCGAGCGCCAGAAGTACCGCGTCTTCGCCAGCGCGCTCATACCACCATCCGCCGCGCCGCCTTGACGCCGTCCTCGTCGGAGACAATCTGCCCGCGCTCCAGGCGCACCGTGCGCTTCTGGTAGCGCGCGAGCAGCGTGGCGTCGTGCGTGGCCACCACCACCGTGGTGCCCCGGATGTTCACCTGCGTGAG
This sequence comes from Myxococcus sp. MH1, assembly GCF_059738865.1. Classification (NCBI taxonomy): domain Bacteria; kingdom Pseudomonadati; phylum Myxococcota; class Myxococcia; order Myxococcales; family Myxococcaceae; genus Myxococcus; species Myxococcus sp. MH1. The sequence goes on from NZ_AP026947.1 coordinate 8,338,554, forward strand.
CAGGTCCATGATTTCGACGGTGAGCGCCGGGTCCAGGTTGCCGGTGGGCTCGTCCGCCAGGAGGATGGTCGGGTCGTTCACGAGCGCGCGCGCGATGACCACGCGCTGCTGCTCTCCACCCGACAGGCGCAGGGGGAACGAGTCCGCCTTGTGCTCCAGCCCCACCAGCTTGAGCATCCGCCGCACCTTGTCGCGCGCCTGCGCGCGCGGCACGCCCAGCACGTCCAGCGTGAAGGACACGTTGTCCTCCACGGTGCGGTGCGGCAGCAGCTTGAAGTCCTGGAACACCACGCCGATGTTGCGGCGCAGGTAGGGGACGGCGGACTCGCGGATGCGGGCGATGTTGCGGCCGCCCACCAGAATCTGCCCCTTGGTGGCCTTCTCCGCGCAGAAGATGAGCTTGAGCAGCGTCGTCTTGCCCGCGCCCGAGGGGCCCGTGAGGAAGAGGAACTCGCCCTTCTCCACGCTGAGGTTGATGTCCGAGAGCACCGGCGGATCGCCGGGATACGCCTTGTAGACGTGGAAGAATTGAATCATGGCGCGGCGCGGGAGGACGCCAACCTACCACGGCCGGGCGCGGGCGACCCACGCACGCCCGGCGGGAGGACCGGCTTTCCCCTCCCACCCCCGGCACCACCTGTGCGACGGTCCCACGCCATATGGGTGAGCAGGCCGCGCGCGGCGCGACGACGGGACAGTGGGTGGGACGTGTCGCGGGCCCCCTGGCCGCTGGCCTCATCTACGGGGTTCCCTCCGGTCTGCACACCCTGCCCGGCCTGGACCACCGCCCCGCCGCCGCCGCCGCCGTGGCCGCGTGGATGGCCCTCTGGTGGTTCACCGAGGCCGTCCCCATGGCCTGGACGGCCGTGCTCCCGGTGGTGCTCTTCCCGGTGCTCGGCGTGTTCGACACGGACAGCGTCGCGGTGGCCGCGGGCCGCTCCGTGCTGCCCTTCCTGGACCCGTACATCTTCCTCTTCATGGGCGGCATGGCGCTGGGCGCCGGCATGGAGCAGTGGGGCCTGCACCGCAGAATCGCCCTGCTCATCATGCGCGCGGTGGGCACCGGCCCCCAGCGGCTCTTGTTCGGCATGCTCGCGGCCACCGCCGCCGTGTCGCTCTGGATTTCCAACACCGCCACCGCGGTGATGATGGTGCCCATCGGCATGGCGCTGCTCGCCCAGCTGCGCGCGTCGGAGGGCCGCCCGCTGGAGCACTTCGGCGCGGCGCTGATGCTCGCGGTGGCCTACGGCTCCAACCTCGGCGGCATCGGCACCAAGATTGGCAGCCCCACCAACTCCGTCTTCGCCGGCGTGGTGTCGCGGCGGCTGGGCACGGACGTGGGCTTCGTCGAGTACATGGTCGCCGCCCTCCCCTTCGTCCTCCTCTTCCTGCCCGTGGCGTGGGCGGTGTTGTGGAGATGGGCCCGGCAGGACCGGATGGGCCCGGGCCAGGGCGGAGACGTCATCGCCCGGGAGCTCGAGCAGCTGGGCCCCATGTCCCGCGGGGAGCGCACCGTGGGCGTCGTCTTCCTCGTGGCCGCGGTGCTGTGGATTTTCGGCGACCCGCTGCGCGCGCTGCTCGCGCCGGGGGTGGCCCGCGCCTTCGACGGCTTCAAGCTGGGCGGCAAGCACTACGAGGCCGCGGTGGCCATCGTGGGCGCCGTGACGCTGGTGGTGCTGGGCCGGCTGTCGGTGGCCGCGCTGCGCCGGGTGCCCTGGGACACGCTGCTCCTGCTCGGCGGAGGCTTCGCGCTGGCGGCGGGCATCGAGGCCAGCGGGCTTGCCTCGTGGATGACCTCGCGCCTGTCGGAGCTGGAGTCACTGCCGGGGCTGGTCCAATACGGCACGGTGGCCAGCGCCACCATCCTGCTGTCGGCCATCGCCTCCAACACCGCCACGACGAACGTCATGCTGAACGTGCTGCCCGCCTCGCGGCCCTTGTTGGCGGTGAGCACCTTCGCGGCCTCGTGCGACTTCGCCCTGCCCGCGGGCACGCCGCCCAACGCCATCGTCTTCGGCAGCGGCGTGGTGCGCCTGCCGGTGATGATGCGCACGGGCATCCTGCTGGACGTCCTCGCCGCGCTGCTGCTCACGGTCTACGGCGCCACCTGGGTCCGGTGGGTGCTGCCCTAGCGAAGCGGGAGGAGGTGTCGACTGGAGGACAGTCGACGCGCCCGGGGCCACGAGGCCACCGGGGCGACGAACGGCGGGGGGCTACTGCTCGCCCTCTCCCGCCAGGTAGCTGAGGATGACCTCGTCGAGGCTCTTCTCGGAGATGAGGTCCTCGCCGAAGAGGGTCTCCACGCCGACCTCGTTGATCTTCGGCTTCTCCTTGAGGGCCCGAGCGGCGGCGACCTCCGGAGGCAACACGGGCGCGACAGGCGCGACGGGCACCACCACCGGCTTGGGGGCCATCGGCTGGCCGGTCTGCAGCTTCGCCTGGGCCTGGTCGGCCTCGGAGGCGAGCTGACCGGGCTGGTACGACCGGACGGCGGACTCGTAGTTGTCGTACACGCCGTTGATGAGGTTTCGCAGCATCTCCTTGTGCTGCTCCTCCATCAACTCGCGGACGACCTCCGCCAGGCTCTCCGCGTTGAGGATGTCCGAGTAGGACGTCTTCTTCGACGCGAGGATGTTCCCGCCCACGAACAGGTGGGTGATGATGTGGGGATTGTTGACGCCCGAGTCCTCGGTCTGGACGTGGTAGACCTTCCCCTTGTGCTTGATGTTGTGGTTGAAGCCGGTGACGGCCTTCTCGAAGGTTTTCGTCATTGCCGAGTGGGCGGACCGTACCAGCCGCTTCCCCACGTCGCAAGGTAAGCCTCGCCCCCGCATGTCCGTCCCGCGCGCCTGCCCGCCGGGCATGACGCAAAAGCTGCGGCGGGAGCCCGCCTGCCTTGCGACCCGGCCTTCGAGTGCGCCCGAGACTCCGGTCCGTTGAAAAGCCAAAAGCGGCTGGGGTACGTACAGGCTATGGGTGTGGTGCTCCACGACACCCCCGGCCCAGGGACGCCACGGATGAAGAAGACGAACGAGATCAAGAACAAGGTCCGCCTGCAGGACGCCCAGGTCCTGGCCGAGGGCTACTCCCCCGCCATCCGCGCCATGGAGATTGGCGCCATCGTCAGCTTCGTGGCGCTGGAGCTCCTCCTGGTCTACCGGCTCTACAACAACCCGCACGGTGGACCGTGGCTGCTGCTCGGCGCGGTGCTGCTGGGCTACCTGGCCGCGGACTTCGTCTCCGGCTTCGTGCACTGGATGGGGGACACGTGGGGCTCCACGGAGATGCCCATCCTCGGCAAGGCGCTCATCCGCCCCTTCCGCGAGCACCACGTCGACGAGAAGGCCATCACCCGCCACGACTTCGTGGAGACCAACGGCAACAACTGCCTCATCTCGCTGCCGGTGGCCGTGGCCGCGGTGAGCATGCCGCTGTCCAGCTCCGGCTGGGTGTTCGTGTCCAGCTTCCTGGGCGCGATGATCTTCTGGGTGATGGCGACCAACCAGTTCCACAAGTGGTCGCACATGGACGCGCCGCCGGCCCTCATCGGCTTCCTGCAGCGCATCCACCTCATCCTGCCGCCGGCCCACCACCAGATCCACCACACGGCGCCCTTCAACAAGTACTACTGCATCACCGTGGGCTGGCTGAACTGGCCGCTCAACCTGGTGTCCTTCTTCCCGCTGATGGAGCGGCTCATCACCCGCGTCACCGGGCTGGTGCCGCGCGAGGACGACATCGGCGACGAGGCCGCCCGCGCGCTCGTGGAGGCCGAGGGCGCCGCCGAGCCCCCCGTCGTCCAGGCCGCCAAGGAGCTGCTCACCAAGGCCACCACGACGGAGGAGGCCGCGCCCGCCACCGTCACCACCCGCCCCTCCGCCTGAGCACGCTGGGCCCGGAGCCGGGCCCACGCCGTCAGAACTTCAGGTCCACCTGCTCGGCGTGGGTGATGGGGCGGCCCAAAAAGCGCGCCCCCACCTCCATGAAGCGCTCGGGCACGTCGGTGACGAAGTAGTCGTGAGAAGGCGGCTTCTCCCCCGTCGCGGGCGCCAGCAGCCCCTTCTGTTCCAGCAGCGCCGCGACGGCCTGTGCGGTGGCCTCCGCCGAGTCCACCAGCGCGACGTCCGGGCCCACCACCTCCGCGATGACGCCCTTGAGCAGCGGATAGTGCGTGCAGCCCAGCACCAGCGTGTCCACGCCGTCCCGGGCGAAGTCCCCCAGGTACTCGCGCGCCGTCAGCAGCGGCACGTCCCCGGTGGTCCACCCCTCCTCCGCCAGCGGCACGAAGAGCGGACAGGCGCGGGCCTTCACCCGCACCCGCGGCCCACCGGCCTCCAGGGCCCGCTGGTAGGCGCCGGAGCGGATGGTGCCCGGCGTGCCGATGACGCCCACCCCACCGCCCCGCGTGCGCGCCAGGGCCGTGGAGGCGCCCGGCTGGATGACGCCCACCACCGGCACCGGCAGCGAGGCCTCCAGCGCGGGCAGCGCGGCGGCGGAGGCCGTGTTGCAGGCCACCACCAGCAGCTTGATGCCGCGCTCCAGCAGGAACTCCGCGTTCTTCAGCGAGTAGCGCGTCACCACCTCGCCGGACTTGGTGCCGTAGGGCACGCGCGCGGTGTCGCCCAGGTACACCGTGCTCTCGTGGGGGAGGCGGGCCATCAGGGCCTTGAGGACCGTGAGCCCGCCGATGCCGGAGTCGAATACGCCGATGGGATTGTGGCTGCCTTGCCGCATGTCCCGTGTCCCTATCACGTTTGATGCCAGCGACAGGGCCCACCCCCGCAAGCACGAAGGGCCGAGGCACCTGGCCCCGGCCCTTCTGTTCACCCCGCGAACGGGTGGGTTCGACTAGTTGGGGAACAGCGACACCAGCAGGGCATTGTTCGGGCCCGGGAAGGAGTGGCCCACCACGTCCACGGTGACGCTGTTGGCGACCGAGCGGTACTCGACGCCGTTGTTGGCCCGGGCGAACATCTCCACCTGGTAGCGGCCCGGACGCAGGAACTCGAAGACCACCGGCGCGTCGTTGCAGCCGTGCACGTCACCGACGATGCCGTACACCAGCTCTCCGGTGAAGACGTCGCGGAAGTTGATGGCCACGTCGTTGATGCCCGCCTGCGAGCAGCTCAGCGCGGAGCCACCGGCGCGCAGCTCCCACTTGATGGACGCGCCGCCAATCACCCACAGCGAGGCCAGCACGTTCGCCGAGCCACCCGACGGCACCGAGAACGAACCGGTGTAGTAGTACCAGGGGTTGTTCTGGGCATCGACCGCCACCAGCTGCAGGTCGTGGTTGCCCGCGCCCAGGTTGGTGTTGGTGATGGTGGCCCCCGCGCTGCCCGCCGAGCAGGAGAAGCGCTCCCACGGCCCGCCGTCGATGCGGATCTCCACGTGCGTCACCCCCGCCTGGCTGCAGTTGAAGCGGCTCGGCCCGTCCTGGAACTCCCAGCCCAGCGTCACGCCGGTGGCGGTGGAGCGCATGGAGCCGATGTACGAGGTCGGCGCGCCATAGTGCGTGGTCAGCCGGCCGTTGTGCTCGTAGACGGCGCGCAGCCGGGAGTCGAGCGCGACCATGATGACGTTGTGCTCCCCCGGGTCCACGTACAGCGACTTGATGGCGTTGCCGTTGCTGCCGGCCTCACAGTCGAAGCGGCCCCACTCGCTGTTGTCGATGCGCACGTCCACGTAGCGCACGCCGGCCGAGTTGCAGCTCGCGTTCCCCGGGAACTGCCACTCCAGGTACGCGTAGGACGGCGGGACGCCCGGCGGCAGCAAGTCGATCTCCACCGTCTGGTCGCCGTTGATGCGGAAGGTGCCGCTGCCCTCGTACAGCACCTCGTTGACGTAGCTGACCGCCTCCAACTGGAAGCTGTAGGTGCCCGGCTGGAAGCGGTGCAGGACGATGCCGTCGAAGCCATTGGCGCGGCACGGGTAGCGGCCATCGTTCTCCAGGCGCTCGCCCGGGATGTAGATGTTCACGCCCCGGACATCCGGGTCCTCGTCGCAGCGCAGCCCCGCGAGGGTCCAACGGAACGTCACGTCACCTTCGTAGGCGGGCTCGTCGTGGATGATACAGCCGGAGGAGACCGCCGCCAGGCAGAGGAATGCAACCAGCAGTCGGGAGTTCATGGGGGGCAACCTGTCTTGGGGTGATGAGGTGTTCGGCCCGTTTCAGTCACCTCGGACGACCCCTCCCGGGAATTATTCACCGGCACGGCCAATCCACTTCAAGCAGCCGGGCTTGCCCCGTTTGTTTGACCCAGTTGTAGCGGAGTGTTACGCGCTCCACCCCATGACGCCCCACCTGCCCCTGGCGCTCGGCGCCATGAACTACGTGGAGATCATCCGCGACGCGTCCTTCATCGAGCTGGCCGTGCTGCTGCTCCTGATGGGCGTCTCCGTGGCCTCCTGGGCCCTCATCGCGATGAAGGCCACCCAGCTCGCCAAGGCTCGCGCACAGTCTCTCACCTTCCTCGACACCTTCTGGAAGGCCTCCCGGCTGGAGGCCATCTACCAGACAGCCCAGAAGCTGGACGCCTCGCCGCTCTCCAAGGTCTTCTGTGCGGGCTACGAGGAGCTGACCAAGCTGGCGCAGGCCAAGGAAGGCGGCGCCGAGGGCGCCATGGCGGAGCGGCTGGGCGGAATCGAGAACGTGGAGCGCGCGCTGATGCGGGCGTCCACGTCGCAAATCACCGAGCTGGAAGCGCGCGTGTCCTTCCTGGGCACGGTGGGCGCGGCGTCGCCCTTCGTCGGCCTGTTCGGCACGGTCATCGGCATCCTGAGCGCGTTCAACCAGATTGCCGAGCAGGGCAACGCGACCTTGGCCACGGTGGCGGCGCCGGTGGGCAACGCGCTGTTCGCCACGGCGGCGGGCCTGTTCGCGGCGATTCCGGCCGTGGTCGCCTACAACTCGTTCGTCAGCCGCATCAAGGTGTTCGACACGGAGATGTCCAACTTCTCCGCGGACTTCCTCAACATCATCAAGCGTCACTTCTTCCGGTAGGCGGACCTCGACCATGGGCATGGGCGGAGGCAATCGCGGCGGTGGCCGCACCACGATGAGCGAGATCAACGTCACGCCCATGGTGGACGTGATGCTGGTGCTGCTCATCATCTTCATGGTGACCGCGCCCCTCATCCAGCAGGGCGTGAAGGTGAACCTGCCGGAGACCAAGGCGGCCCCGGTGGAGGCGACCGAGAAGAAGGTCGTGCTCTCCATCGACGCGGGCAAGAAGGTCTACATCGGCGACGCGGAGGTTGCGCTCGAGGAGCTGGAGGCGAAGCTTGCCGCCAACGCCAAGGTGCAGGCCGACAAGGAGGTCTTCCTCCACGCCGACCGGGACGTGCCCTACGGCACGGTCGTGGAGGTGATGGCGGCCGCCCAGCGCGCGGGCATCAATAACGTGGGGATGATCACGGACCCTTCCACGGGCTCCAAGACGTCCAACACGCAGTCGACCTCGAAGAAGCCCAAGGAGGCGAAGCGCTAGCCCATGCATTCCGCGGTGAGCCACAGCCTGCTCCTCAGCAAGAGCTCACGGGTGTCGCCGTTCATCATCGCGTCGGTGGTGGGGCACGTGGCCCTGCTGTTGGCGGGGATGCTGTACGCCCACCTCAACGCCGGGCCCAAGGTGGACCTCACCGCGCAGCCCATCCGCGCCACGCTGGTGCGCCAGGGCAAGCCGCGCGACTCCAAGCTGCTGCCGCGCAAGGAAGCCCTGCCGCCGCCGCCCAAGCAGGTGGACGCGCCCAAGCCCGCGCCCGAGGCGCCGCCCGCGCCCTCCTCCGCCGCCGTCGCGGTGCCCATCCCCGGCGTCAAGCCGGAGCCCTCGTCCGCGCCGAAGCCCACGCCGGTGAAGGGTGAGAAGGACGGCGAGGACCGGCGCAAGCGGCTGTTCGGCGCGTTCGACAAGACGGCCAAGGCGTCCGAGGAGGAGCCCGAGGGCGCCGAGGACGGCGACCCGGACGGCGACTCGGCCACCGCCGAGGGCGAGCGCTACTTCGGCCTCCTGCAGGCGCAGGTGCGCCGCAACTACAGCGTCGCGGACACGATTCCGGAGTCCGAGCGACTGCACCTCAAGGCCCTCGTGGCGCTGCGGCTGGGGCGCGCGGGCGAGGTGCTGGACGTGAGCCTCACCAAGCCCAGCGGCAATGATTTGTTCGACTCGGCGGTCGTCGCCGCCGTGCGCAAGGCCTCACCCTTCTCGCCTCCTCCCGACCACCTCCGAGACGCGCTGCAGAAGAACGGCGTCAACCTGATGTTCAACGCCCTATGAAAGCCCTGCTCCTCTCCCTCCTCCTCGTCCCGCTGGCGGCCTTCGCCCAGACGCCGACCATCGAAATCTCCGGCGCCAACTTCCGCCCGCTGCCGGTGGCGGTGGCCGCGCCCCTCACCCAGAACGAGGGCGCCAAGGGCGCGGCGAACGCCTTCGACACCGCCTTCACCTTCGACCTCACCGCGTCCGGCATCCTCCAGGTGCTGGACCGCAAGAGCTTCACGGCCGACCCCAAGGAGGGCATGGCCGCGGGCACCATCACCTTCAGCCGCTGGGCGGACGTGGGCGCCGAGGCGCTGGTGAAGGTCTCGCTGGCGGACGACGCCGGCACGCTGCGCGGAGAGCTGCGCCTGTACAACGTGGGCACCGGCCGCGAGGACCTCAAGGTGACCAAGGACGCGCCGGTGAAGAACCCGTCGCTCTTGGCCCACCGGCTGGCGGACGCGCTCTACCGGCACTTCACCCGCGAGCCCAGCCCCTTCCTGTCGCGCATCACGTACGTGAAGAAGGCGGGCAACAACCGCGACATCGCCGTGGCGGACTGGGACGGCGGCAACGCCGTGACGCTCACCAAGGGCGGCATCAACATCCTGCCCTCGCTGAGCCAGGACGGCGCGCAGGTGGCCTATACGTCGTACCGCAAGAACCGGCCGGACCTCTGGGTGCAGCGCCCGGGTGGCGATGCGCGCATGGTGGTCTCCGACGGACAGATGATCACCGGCGGCGCGTTCTCCCCGGACGGCAAGCGCCTGGCGTACTCGCAGGCCGAGGGTGAGAGCGCTCAAATCTACGTGGCCAACGCGGACGGCTCCGGCGCCAAGGCCGTCACCGACACGCCCTACGGCCTGAACACCAGCCCCACCTGGTCTCCCGACGGCAAGCGCATCGCCTTCGTGTCCAACCGCGGTGGCAGTCCGCAGATCTACATCATGGGCGCGGACGGCTCGGGCGTGCGGCGGCTCACCTTCCAGGGCAACTACAACCAGACGCCGGACTGGTCTCCTCGCGGCGACCTCATCGTCTTCACCGCGCGCGACGAGCGCAACGCGTTCGACCTGTTCACCATCCACGTCGAGACGGGCAAGGTCACGCGCCTGACGCAGGACCAGGGCAACAACGAGGAGCCCGCGTTCTCCCCCAACGGCCGGCTGGTGCTGTTCTCCTCCACGCGCGCGGGCGGCACGCAGCTGTTCGTGATGACGGCGGACGGCAACAACCAGCTGCCCCTGCGGGCGGAGAAGGGCACGCTGTTGACGCCCGACTGGGCGCCGCTCGCGGACAGCCAGCCGTAGGACTCGCGGAGCGTTGACAGGGGGCGCGTGCTCGGGTGCAGTCCCCGCGCATGAGCGCCTCCCTCCGTTCCCACTGGGGATTGGATCCCCAGGTCCGCTTCCTCAATCACGGTTCCTACGGTGCGTGCCCCACCGCCGTGCTCCAGAAGCAGTCGGAGCTGCGCGCGCGGATGGAGGCGGAGCCCGTCCGCTTCCTGCACCGTGAAATCGAGCCCCTGCTGGACGAGGCCCGCGGCGTGCTCGCGGACTTCCTCGACGCGGACACCGAGGACGTGTCCTTCGTCACCAACGCCACCAGCGGTGTCACCACGGTGCTGCGCTCGCTGCGCTTCCAGCCCGGCGACGAGCTGCTCACCACGGACCACGAATACAACGCGAGCCGCAACGCGCTGGACTTCGTCGCCGAGCACGGCGGCGCCAAGGTGGTGGTCGCGAAGCTGCCGTGGCCGGTGACGTCCGCTCGGTCCATCGTGGACACGGTGCTCGCGCACGTGACGCCACGCACGCGGCTGTTCCTCGTGGACCATGTCTCCAGCCAGACGGCGCTGGTGATGCCGCTGGCGAGGCTCGTCTCGGAGCTGCGCGCGCGCGGCGTGGAGACGCTGGTCGACGGCGCGCATGGGCCGGGACAGGTGCCGCTGTCGCTGCGCTCGCTGGGCGCTGGCTACTACACGGGCAACTGCCACAAGTGGCTGTGCGCGCCCAAGGGCGCCGCGTTCCTGCACGTGCGCAGGGATTTGCAGCAGGGCCTGACGCCGCTGGCGGTGAGCCATGGGCGCAACTCGCCCCGCACGGACCGCTCCCGCTACCGGCTGTTGTTCGACTGGACGGGGACGCATGACCCGTCCGCCGTGCTCTGCGTCCCGGAGGCACTGCGCGTGGTGGGTGGCCTGCTACCCGGCGGCTGGCCCGAGGTGATGGCGGCCAACCGGAGCAAGGCCCTGGCCGCGCGGGCCCTCCTGTGCGAGCGGCTGAAGGTCTCCCCCGCCTGCCCCGAGGACATGGTGGGCAGCATGGCGGTGGTGACGCTGCCACCGGGCTACCCGTTGGAGCCCGAAGCTCCGCTCTACCTGGACCCGCTCCACCTGCGCCTGTTCGACGAGCACCGCATCGAGGTGCCCATCGTCGCGTGGCCCCGGCCGCCCGAGCGGCACGTGCGACTGTCCGCGCAGCTCTACAACACCCCGGACGAGTACGCCGCGCTGGCAGACGCTTTGGAAGCGCTGCTGCGTTGAGTAGGCTGGATACACATATGCCGCGATTCGCCACCATCGACATCGGTACCAACTCCGTGCTGTTGCTGGTCGCGGAGCGCACCGGGGACGGCCGCTTCGAAGCCGTCCTCGAGCGCGCTGAAATCACCCGCCTGGGACGCGGCGTGGACGCCACCCGCCGCCTGTCTGCCGAGGGCATGGAGGCCACGCTGTCGGTGCTCGAGGCCTTCGCGCGCGAGGCGCGTGAGCAGGGCGCGCAGGACATCGCGGTGTCGGCCACCAGCGCCGCGCGCGACGCGGTGAACGGCGCGGAGTTCCTCGAGGCCGCGAAGACGCGCGCGGGCGTCACGGTGGAGATCATCTCAGGGCAGCTCGAAGCGGAGCTGTCGTTCGCCGCGGTGAGCTCGGACTTCTCGGGCGAGGCGGCCGGGCCCTTGCTGGTGTTGGACATCGGCGGAGGCTCCACCGAGTTCATCTACGGCAACCCCGCGGGCCACGTGGACTTCCGTCACAGCTTCGACGTGGGCGCGGTGCGGCTCACCGAGCGCTTCGTGCGTTCGGACCCGATGTCCGCCGAGGACCGCGCGCGCATCCAGGCGCACCTGCGCGACACGTTCAAGGCGCTGCCGCCTCCACCTCCCGCCTCGGTGCTGGTGGGCGTGGCGGGCACGGTGACCACGGTGTACGCGGTGAAGCACGCCATCGACCCGTACGACGCGGCGCGGGTGCACGGCGGCACGCTGTCGGTGGGCGAATTGAGCGCGCTGGTGGACCAGCTGTGCCAGCAGCCTCTCGAGGAGCGGCGCACGCTGCCGGGCATGCAGCCCAAGCGCGCGGACGTCATCCCCGCGGGTGCGCTCATCCTGCTGGAGGCGGTGAAGGCGCTGGGGCTGGATGGCTGCCGGGTGAGTGACCGGGGCTTGAGGTGGGGACTGCTCGCGCACCGCTTCGGCGCGGGGGCCTCCCGTTCATGAGCGCGCCCTCCGTGAGCGTCTCTCCACCCCCGTCTCCGTCACCCTCGCCCACCACCACAACCGTGGCACCGGCGGCGAACGCCGGCTACGCGCTGCTCATCCTCACGCTCATCAACCTGGTCAACTACCTCGACCGATACATCGTCGCGGTGGCGCTGCCGGGCATCCAGCAGGAGTTCGGCATCAACGACACCCAGTCGGGCCTGCTGGGCACCATGTTCATCGTGGTGTTCATGCTGGCCTCGCCGCTGGGCGGCTTCCTCGGTGACCGGTATCCCCGCAAGTTCCTGGTGGCAGGTGGCGTGTTGTTGTGGAGCCTCGCCACGGGGGCCAGCGGGCTCGCGACGTCGTTCATCGCGCTGCTCGTCGCGCGGGCGGTGATCGGCATCGGCGAGGCGGGCTATGGCGCGGTGGCGCCGAGCATCATCTCGGACCTGTACCCTCGCGACCGGCGCACGCGGATGCTGGCGCTCTTCTACATCGCCATCCCCGTGGGCGCGGCCGCGGGCTACGGCCTGGGCGGGTGGCTGACGCAGAAGTACTCGTGGCACGTGGCCTTCTTCGCCGGAGGCGTGCCGGGCCTGATTCTGGGCGCGATGGCTTTCTTCATGCCGGAGCCGAAGCGCGGCGCCATGGACGGCCCGGACGCGGAGGTGAAGCTGCCCTTCATGGTGGGTTTGAAGGGGCTGGGACGCAACGCGGCCTTCTGGGCGGTGACGGCGGGCTACACGCTGATGACGTTCTCCATCGGCGGCCTGGGCTTCTGGATGCCGACGTACCTGGTGCGCGAGCGCGCGATGTCGGCGGACAGCTCCGGGTTCCTCTTCGGCGCGATTACGGCGGTGGCGGGCCTGTTGGGCACCGTGGCCGGCGGGTGGCTGGGCGACAAGCTGGACCGCAAGCGCGAGGGCGGTGGCCTGTGGATGTCGGGCATCGGCCTCCTGCTCGCGGCGCCGTGCATGTACCTGGCCGTGCACCTGAAGGACGTGGGGCCCACGTTCGCGGCCATCGGCGCCGCGCAGTTCCTCATCTTCCTCAACAGCGGTCCCATCAACGCGGCCATCGTCAACTGCGTGCCGCCCGCGTTCCGCGCCTTCGCCATGGGGCTCAACGTGCTGTGCATCCACCTGCTCGGGGATGCGATTTCGCCCACGCTCATCGGCAACATCGCCGACGCGTCCAACCTGCGCACCGCCATCGCGGTGAATGCCCTGCCCGTGCTGCTCGGCGGACTGGCGCTGCTCGTCGGCGCGAGGTTGTTCCGGGACGCCGTTCCCCGGGAGCGCGCTACCGCCTGACGGCGGCGTCCACCTTCGGCCGGTATTCGTCCGCCAGTCGCTCCACCTCGGTCGCCAGCCGCTCGCCATCCGCGAGCAGCAGCGCCTTGAGGCGCGCGCGGTTGCCCAGCATGAAGAACACGTCCACGTCCCGGCGCAGCACATCCGAGCGCTCGGAGAAGTAGAGCGTGAAGAGGGCCAGCGGCGGTACCGCGACGAAGGTGAAGAGCGCGAGGAGCGCGCCCCCCAGCACGCCCGCCGTCACGGTGAGCCCTGCCCACCAGACGAGCATCACGACGAAGCCCGTGAGGAACTTCACCGTGGCCTGCACGTCGAGCTCCGCCTTGCGGCTGGCGGCCCGAGGCACCTGGTACGGCAGCCAGAACAGCACGAGCCCCAGCACGAACAGCGGCAGCCCGAACACCAGCGCGAGCAGGTTCTTCACGATGAACGACGTGACGTTGCCCGGCCGGTAGACGAGCGCCAGGTCCGACGGCCCCGTCGCGTGCACCAGGTCCAGCCGGCGCTTGAATGACGTGAGCTGGGCGCGCAAGTCCTCGAAGCGCTCCGGCTCCTGCGTGCGGAAGAGCTGCACGCCACGAGCCCACAGACGCAGTCGCTCCGCATCCAGCGCCCCGCCCTGCTTGAAGGCGAAGAGCTGCTCGGCCAGCTGAATCAACGGCAGGTCCGCCCACTGCTCCAGGTTGAGTGTCACCGCGCGCAGCCCCTCGGCGATGCGCTCCGTCAGCGCGCGCACCGAGTCCTGCTCCGAAGCGGCGTCCGCGGGCTGGAACGCCGTGGCGTCGATGGCGGGCCCCACGTCGATGAGGACCTCGCTGCGGAACACATGCTTCTCCGCGTACGTCAGCCCCACGGGGACGATGCGCACGGGCGCCCCCTCTCGGACGGCGCTCAGCGCGATGCGCGAGGCGCCCGTCTTCAGCTCAGCGAGCCCCGGCTCCGAGTGGCTCTTTCCCTCCGGAAAGATGGTGATGGCGCGCCCCTGCACGAGCGCGCCCTTGGCCGCGTCGAGCGTGCCCTCGTTGCCGCCCATCTTCGTCGGGTCGTCCTGCTTGCGATACACCGGCAGCGCATCGAGCCCCTTCAGCAGCCAGCCGATGACGGGCATGCGGAAAAGCGGCGCCTTCGCGAGGAACGTCACCTTGCGGCGCGTGAGGATGAAGACGAGCCCGGGGTCGATGAGTCCATTGGGGTGGTTGCCCACGAAGAGCACGGGCCCCTCGGGCTCGGCGCCGGAGGCATTCACCCTCACCCGGTAGAACAGGCGCAGACACACCGCCACCACGGCACGGACACAGGCGTAGAACACGCCGGGGACTGTACCTCACGCGGCGCGGACGGCGCTCACGGGTACTTGTCCACCACCAGGATGACGCCCGTGTTGTCCTGCACCACGGAGAACCCCTTCATAGGGCTCGGGTAGGCAATCAACCCCTCGCCATCGCGGTCCCACCTCGCGTCGAGCAGGATTCCGCAGAACGGCACGGACATGGCGCCGCTCTCCGGCAGGAAGACGCGGTCATAGCGGCCGAACACGCGGTGCTTCGTCACATAGAGCCGCCCGCCAATGCGAGCGCCGGGAAGCACCTTCTCCCCTTCGTCCCGGGGCAGCGCGATGACGAAGCTGTAGTTGTAACGCGCCGGTCCCGGGTGGTCCTGGATGGCATCCACGATGACGGGGAGCTTGTCGCCAGGCTTGAGCCCCAGCCGCTCCATCTGCACCAGCGCGCCCTTCGGACACGTCCCCTCCGGCGGCATCCACTTGGGACGCTCCGGCGCGTCGGTGACGTCCTGCGCGTGGCGGCACCCCGCGCCCCAGAGGCCCGTCAGCAGCAGCGCCATCCACCCCGTGGACCTGAGCCTCATCAGAACGTCCCGATGCTGAAGTGGAACTGCGTGCGCGCCTCGTTCACTTCCTCGTCCGGGTCCAGGTTGAAGCCCACGTCGAACGCGAGGGGGCCCACCGGCGTCATGTACCGCAGGCCCATGCCCGCCGCGTAGCGCAGCCGCTCCAAATCCAGCCGAGTCCTGTCCAGCCACAGGTTGCCCGCCTCGAAGAACAGGCCCAGGTCCAACGACGTCAGCGCAGGCAGCCGCAGCTCCGCCTTGCCCAAGGTGAAGAGCTCACCGCCCTGGCTCGCCGGCACCTGCCCCGCGAGCACCGCCTTCAGCTCGCCCGAGCACCCCGTCGGGCTGATGAGCGAGCGACAGTCGCGCAGCCGCTGATGCAGCGCCTCACGCACGTCCTCGGGCAGAACGCCGTCCTCGCGGAAGCCGCGCAGGCTCGACGAGCCGCCCAGGTAGAACAGCTTCGAGCCGATGGGCTGTGCGCCCATCTCCATCGGGACGATGGTGCCCGCGCGCGCCGACAGCGCGAGGCTCGCTCGACGCCCGAGCGGGATGTAGCCACTCAAGCTGCTCGCCAGCTTCAGACCGTTGATGGGGAACGCAGGCACGGCGTTGCCCGCGACATCCGTGGGGCTCACGCTGATGCCACGCGTGAGCTCCGCGCTGCTGATGAGCACCAGCCCACGCCGGGGGTTCGTCGCGTCGTCACGGAAGTCGAGCGTGATTGCGGGCCGCAGCGAGTGCAGCACGAAGTCGCCGAACGGATAGCGCAGCCGCTCCTGGTCCGCGCGGTTGAGCAGCTCCAGCACGCCGGCGCGCGAGCGCAGCCGGTTGTTCTCCACTTCGTACGACAGCGAGACGTTGAACCAGGACGCCACCGCCCAGTCCAACGCCGCCGCCGCCGCGAGCCGCGAGGACACGTACGAGGGCCGGTGCACACGCTCGGCGATCAGGTCCAGTCGCGCGCCCACCTCGAACGGCAGCAGGAAGTACAGCCGAGGCTGCGAGAGCGCGAGGTTGCCACGGCCACCCAGTCCGCTCAGTCCCTGGAGCTCCACGTCACAGCCCGCCGAGGCCGCGCCGCCCGACTGCTCACACGCAATCCGCCGGTCCGCCGACAATGCCTCCGCGCTCCAGCCCGCGTAGTTCACCTTGCCGCGCGCCAGCAGGCTCAGGCCCAGTCCATCCAGGTTGCGGTACGCCGTGTCCAAGGTGATTCGAGGACCGTCGACCAGGAAGTAGCCGCCGGACACCTGTCCATCGAGGCGAGGGCGCTCGTGCACCGTCACCACCACGTCCTTGGACGCCTCGCGCCGCGTGGGGTCCGCGAGCGTCACGTCCACCTGACGGAACAAGCCCAGCCGCGCGAGCCTGCGCTGACCCTCGGTGAGCGAGTCCATGGCCAGCGGCTGCCCCTCCTCCAGGTTCAGGTTGGCCATGATGAGGTCCGGGTCCGTGCGCGTCAGGCCCTGCACCAGCACCTTGCCCACCTTCACCTGCGGCCCCGTGTCCGCGTTGAACACCACCGTCGCGACCTGGTCGCCCTCCTCCAGCGAGGACTTCGTCGTGACGCGGGCGAAGAGGTAGCCCTGCGTGCCCAGCCCGCGCTCCAGCGCCACGCGCGCCGCCTCCACCGCCTCGAAGCTCAGCGGTAGGCCCTCGTGCACCCCCATGCCCGAGGCCGTCGCGCGCGCGGCCTTTGTGTCCGGGAACCCGTCGGGGACGACCTGCTTCACGCGCGTCTGGGGCCCCTCCACCACGTCGAAGTCCGCCGCCGCCGTGCGCGTGCGAGCATCCACCGTCAGCCCCCGGAGCGTCACCACCACCGACAAGAAGCCCCGCTCACGGTACTGCTCCATCATCGACTCCGTGGCCTCCAGCCACGCGTCCTCGACGTACACCGTGGCCGGGTCCGGCACCGGCTCCGTGGCGCCAGGCCCGCGGCCGTGACGACCCTCGACGTCCAGCGGGTCGTCCTGGAGCCGCAGGTCCAGCTCCGGCTGGAGCTCCCCGGCGCGGATGCGCTCCGCCAGCACCTCTCTCAGAGTGCCCGAGCCCAGCGACGCGTTGCCATGGAAGCGGACCTCGCTGACGCGCAGGGGCTGGCCCTCGTCCACGTCGAAGGCCAGCACCGCCACCTCACCATCCGGCCGCAGCACCTCGCGCGGACGCACGCGCGCGTCGTGGAACCCCCGGTGCCGGTAGAACGACTCCACCCGCCGCGCCAGCCGTCCGGCCACCACCTCGTCGAGCGGCTCGGCCACGTCGTACGCCAGCACCCGCTCCAGCACCTCGGCCGTGAAGCGGTGGTTGCCATGGAAGCGCACGCTGTAGCGAGGCCCCGCCGACAGCGGCACCGACACCGACGCGGCGCTCCCCTCCACCAGCACCGCGGGCGCGCCCACCTGCGCGCGCCAGTGCCCCGCCTCGCGCAACACCGTGCGCAGCTGGTCCAACCCCGCGTCCAGCCGCACGCGGTCGAACACCTCACCGGGGCGCATCGCGAGCGCCGCCAGCAAGCGGGGCAGCGGCAGGCCCGGGCTGCCGGAGAAGTTCACCTGTCGAACCAGCGTCGGCTGCCCCTCGGTGACGTGCAGCGACACCTGGATGCCCAGGGGCAGCGGCTCCTGCGTGGCCGTCACGCGCACGGAGTCGTAGCCCTTGCGCTGATATGCCTGGAGCACACCGGACACGGCGCCCTCCAGTTCCTCCTGGTCCAGCGGGCCGCCCTCCAGCAGGCCGCTGGCGTCGAGCAGCTCCCCGTCCGTCAGCACCTGGTTCCCGTCGAAGCGAAGCCGCGCCAACCGCGACACGGGCGTGAGCTGGAACACCAGTCGCACCCCGCCGCGCACCTCCTCCGCGCGCGCCACCACGTCCGAGAACCGCCCCGTGGCCCACAGTCGCTCCACCGAGCGGCGCACCAACGAAGGCATCAGCGCCTGGCCCTTGCGCACCGCCACCAGGCCGCTGAGCCCCTCGGCGTCCTCGCCTCCGGGCAGGTGCAGCTCCACGGCCACCACGTTCTGACCGGCGGCGCGGGCCTCGGGCGCCTGGGCGCGCGCGGAGGCCGAGGCCAGGACGCACAGCCAGAGCCCCAGCGCCACCGCGGCGCGGGTTACTCGACCTCCCAGCTGAGCTTCAGCTCGAGCCCGAGGTTGCCAAACGAGGCTTCGCTGTTCTCGTTGTCCCACTGGGCCTGCGCGGAAAGTCTGTCGTCGAAGCGGTACTCGGCACGCGCCCGCGTTCCGCGCCCACTCACCGGTTGAGTCATCCCGATTTTAAGCTGCTCGCTGAGGAACTTCGACTCCAGTTGCGCGGTGGGCTCCGCTTGTCGGGTGGCGTCATTGTAGGTGGTGGATATCTGGAGGGACAAATCCCTCAGCACCGGATTGCTGGGGAGAAACCGCTGGACCTGCCGGTCCAGACCCGACGCGTTGAAGAGGGCCTCGGCCGCCAGCCCGGCTCCGGCCGACGCCGCGGTGTCCCGGTCCGACGAGGTGAACCCCAGGGTGAGCAGGGAGACGATGTCCCCTTCCACCAGCGCAGGCTCCGACGAGAGGAGGATCTGCGGGTCCGTGGGCTTGCCGAAGGCGTGCAGCTTCACCAGGAACTCACGCACCTGCGTCTGGGCCTGGACCTCGAAGACGGGCTCCAGGCTGTTGGCGTCCTGGAACTCCAGCTGCCCCTGGCTGATGGTGAACGGGTTGTTGCGGAAGAACGCCTGGCTGCCCTCGGCCAGCTCCACCCGCCCCAAGAGGCCCGGCCGCAGGTCCGTCCCCGTCAGCCGCACGTCCCCGAGCATCCGCGCCTTGGCCAGGTTGTTGTCCACGCGCACGTCCCCGAAGTGGACGTTCACATCCCAGATGACCCACGGCTTCAACGCCTCGCCCAGGGCCGCCGACGGCGAGGGCGCCTGCACCGGGGCGCGCTTCTGCATGGACTTCAGCAGCGCCTCCACGTCCAGCGCCTTCTGGTAGCGCATCTTGACGATGTCGATGCCGCCCGTGACGGTGAAGCCCTTGGGCGGCCCCACCACCTGGAGCAGCCCGGAGAACGTCGCCGGCAGGTCCTCGGTGAGCCGGTAGGGCACCTCGTCCAGTTGCACCGTGAGTCCCAACCGCTGAGGCAGGAAGCGCGACAGCCGCACGTCACCGCGCGCGGACACCTTGCCCTCGTTGACCAGGCCCCGCAGGTGTTCCAGCAACATGCGCTGGCCCGTCAGCTCCACGCGCCCGGACATGCCCCGGACGTTGATGGGCAGATCCCGCATCGCCACGCGCAGGTCCAACAGCTCCGCGCTGCCCACCACCGAGGGTGCCTCCAGCGTCCCCGTGGCCTCCGCGTCCACGGTGAGCCGCCCCATGGAGCGCTCCACCATCGACGGCAGCAGTGACTCCAACAGGCGCAGGTCCCCACCTCCGCGCAGCGTCAGGCCGATGCCGCCGCGCGTGGTCATCCAGCCGCCCATGTTCAGGTCCACGTACGGCCCGAGGAAGCGGAACGGCTGCACCTCCAGCCGCCCCTTCTCGAAGGCGAGCGAGATGGGGGCCGTGTTCTCCGCGCGCACGTCGTCACGCGACAGCACCAGACGGTCCACCGTCGCGCGCACCTGCGCGGCCTGGGGCTCCATCAGCGGCCCCTTCGCCGTGAGCGAGCCGGACACCTGGCCGGACACGCCCGCCCACAGCGGCTCCGCCGGCAGCAGCGTGCGAATCTCCGGCAGCGCCAGCGTGAGCGAGGCGTCGTAGGGCCACGTGTCCTGCACCTTCATCTTCACGCGGCCGCTGGCGTCCTGGAAGGGCCGGCCCCAGACCTCGAAGTCCTTGCCCACCAGTCGCCCGGTGAGGTCCATGGCGCCCAGGTTGCGACCATCCAGCGCGATGTGCGGCGACTTCAGCGTGACGTCCACCACGGGGATGTCGGACGTGCCGGAAACGACGCCGTCCATCACCATCGTCCCCGTGAGCCCCATGCGCCCGGCCAGCTCCGGCCCCACCGTCTCCCCGAGCGACAGCCCGTCCCCGCCGAAGCGGTAGTCCAGCCCGCCCGCGAACAGCAGCGTGCCCTCCGCCCAGGTGCGGCCCAGCGGGCCCTTGAGCTCCGTGCGCTCGAGCACCATGGCCTTGCCGTCCACGAAGCGCAGCCGCGCCGAGCCGTCCCCCAGGCGCCGCCCGTAGTACGCGGTGTCCTTCACGTCGAAGGCCACCAGCCCCTCCAGCTTCTCGATGGGGCTGTCCACCTCCACGCGCCCGGACGCCGTGCCGCCCAGCGTGCCCTGCATCACCGCCAGCGACGGCGTCAGGCCCGCCACCACGTCGACCAGGTCCTCGGTGCGCCCCTGCGGGACGTTCACCTCGAGCTTCAGGTTGAGCAGCCGGCCGAAGCCCACCGCCGCCTTGCCGTAGTACTGCGTGCGCCCCTTCTGTCCCGTGAACGAGGGGAAGGCCAGCACCCCATCCGAGTAGCCCAGCTTCCCCTGCAGCACGCCCAGGTTGAAGCCCCAGAAGACGAAGTCGCGGAACGACAGGCCCGACTCCACCTTCACCTCGGAGACCGGCCCCGTAATCGAGTACGTCGCGTTGCCGCGCCCCGCCCACTTCAGTCCGGCGATGTGGCCGAAGTCCGACAGGTCCACCTCGCCCTGACCGTGGATGTCCAACCCCAGGCCATTGCCGATGAGCAGCCCCACGTCGGCCTGCACGCGCGAGCGGCCCACCTCCGCCTGGACGTGGTTGAAGGACACGCGGTCGGTCTGCAGCCGCACCTGCGCCTGCGCCCGCCCCTTGTCGAACTCCAGGATGTGGATGCCCTCGCTGGCCGGAGCGTCATAGGCGCGCGTGGCCAGCCGGAAGCGGCCCGTGCGCAAGTCCAGCGGCCCGGACAGCGAGAAGCGCGGCAGCAGGTTGCCGGAGAGCTGCGCCTCGAGCGACGCGGGGAAGTCCACCCACGAGCCCTTCACCCCCGCCTTGTCGAGGATGCGCGCCAGCGACGCATCCTCCGTCTTCAGGCTCACCTCCAGCGGCAGCAGCGGCGTCAGCAGCAGCTTGCCCGTGGCGCGCACCCGCCCCATCCCCACCGGCACCACCACCTCCTCCAGCCGCACCTCGTCGCCCGCGTAGGACAGCCGCGCGGAGATGTTGGCGGGTCCGAAGCGCTCGTAGCCCAGCCCATTGCCGGACAGCTCCAGCGACACCGCGGGAGACTCGGGCTTGCCGGCGATGGACACGCGGCTCCACAGGTGGCCCGTCGCCGGCTTCGGCAACAGCTTCGCCTGCGACAGCGTGCGCAGCGGCAGGAAGATCTGCGCGTCCAGCGCCAGGTGCGGCTGGCAGAGCGAGTCCACCCGTCCGGACACCGTGGTGCTGATGTCATCCAGTGACACCTCCGCGCGCTCCAGCTCCAGCAGTGCCTCGTCCGGGTCCACCGCACCGGCGATGGCCAGCCGCTGCAGCGCCAGCTCCTGGCCTCCGGGCCCCAGGCGCACGAGTCCCCGGCGTGCCTCCACGTCCAGCTCGATGACGCCCCAGCGCTCCGCCCAGCGGACATCCAGGTCCGCCACCTCCACGCGGCGCCCCTCGGGCAGCGCCACGCGCACCTCGGCGCCGACGATGTCCAGCTTCGCCACCCGCACCCGCTCCAGCGGGTCCAGGAAGCAGCCCTCCGACTTCGTCTCGGGACGCTCGCGAGGCTGGGACACGTCCAGCGACAGCCGCGGACGCACCGCGCGCACCGAGGCGAACGTCAGCCTGCCGGAGAGGGGGCGCAAAAAGCCGAACTGCACCTCCGCCAGGTCCGCCGCCAACAGCGGCGTGTCCGCGCCCGGCAGGAAGAGCGAGAAGCCGTGCACCAGCACGCGCGAGCCGAGCGGGTCCAACTCACAGCGGCCGATGCCCACGTCCAGGCCAAGCACGTCCGGCAGGTGCCGCCGCGCCACCGTGCAGGCCACCTCCCACGTGGCGGGCATGCGCAACGCGAGGACACTCCCCGAGATGACGAGGAGCACGAGCAGCAGCGCTCGAAGCGCACCGTTGCGGCTCTGTGTGGCCAAAGCCCCTAGAGCTTACCCAGCCCTTCGAGGTAGCGGTCTATCTCCGCGAGGTCGAGCTTGTTGTTGGCCGCTCGGGGCAGGTTCGTGGCGGGCACGCTCGCCCGCTCGGCTGCTCCAGGAGCGGCCGAGTTGATGCCCTGCAGGCCCAGGTTCTTCCCGATGCGGTTCACCAGGTCCGCGGACACGGTGTCCGCCCGGGCCAGGAAGGCCTCGAAGAGCGCGTTGTCGCACAGCGTGTTGATGACACGCGGCGAGCCGGACGAGTGCTCGTGCACGGCCAGCAGCGCCTCGGGCGAGAACGGCATGCGCGGGCAGCCGGCGAGCCGCAGGCGGTGCTTGATGTACGCCTCGGTGGACTCCGCCGTGAAGGGCTCGAGCTTGTAGCGCATGGCCACGCGCTGCGCGAGCGGCGGGTCCAGCTTCAGGTTCTTCTCGATCTCCGGCAGGCCGAAGAACACGAAGGAGATGAGCTTGCGCTCCGGCACTTCCAGGTTGAGCAGCCCGCGGAACTCCTCCATCAGCTCCCGCGTCTCCAGCATCTGCGCCTCGTCGATGAGGACGACGGCCTTCTTGCCGGACTCGTAGATCTGCAGGAGCCGCTGGTAGAGCTGCGACAGGAGCGCGAGCTTCTCCTGCGCGGGGTTCTCCACGCCCAGCTGCAGCGCGATTCGGCGCAACAGCCAGTTGGCGGTGATGCCCGAGTGGATGATGACGAGCAGCGCGGCCTCGTACTCGGACTCGGGAAGCGAGTCGAGCATGCGGCGCGCCAGCGTCGTCTTCCCCGCGCCGATGTCGCCGACGAGGATGGACAGGCCCTTCATGTAGCTGACGGCATGCATCAGCCGGGTGAGCGCCTGCGAGTGCTGAGCCGAGTTGTAATAGAAGCGGCTCACCGGAGCGTTGGAGAAGGGCTCCTGGGTGAGGTCGAAGAAATCGAGGTAGGTCGTCATGGGCTCGCCGGACCTCGGGGCAACTACACGTAACCGACCTTGCGCGCCTTGGGCGCGCCGGCGGCCGGCACGGGGGGATTGGCCACGGCCGCGGCTGCACCGCCGCCAGGGCTCTTCGTGCCGTTGGTGGTGGCGACGGGCGCGGGCATGGGGAGGGGGTCGTCTTCCGGTGACGTGCTGGCGGACAGTCGGGACACCTGCGAGCTCACGTCGCGGTACTTCGCGTCCATCGCCGCCACGCGCTGGTAGTGGTGCAGCGCCTTGCCCGGCTCGCCGCTCGCCTCCCAGGCCTGGGCCAGCTCGAAGCCCAGCGCCTTGGCGGCCTCGCCCGTGGCGTGGGGACTGGCGAGCCCCTCGCGGAAGGTGGCCACCGCGGACGCGCCGTCACCGCGCAGCAGGTGCAGCATGCCCATCATCGTGAGGCAGTCGAGTTCGCGCTTGGAGCCCATGGAGCCCTGACGCGCCACCTCGAACTCGTGGAGCGCGTCGTCCAGCAGGCCCATCTCCTTGTAGGCGATGCCCAGGTCGTAGTGCGTGTCCACGTCCTCGGGCTTCACCACCTTGGCCAGGCCCTTCTTGAACTCGGAGAACACCTCCTCCACCGAGTACTGGAAGTCCTCTTCCGCCGCGGGCGCCGCCGCCGTGTCGTCGCCCAGGTTGTCGATTTCGCCGGCCAGCTCCGCCGCCAGGTCGAACGCGTCGCGCTCCCCCGCCGGCTCCGTCATCGGAAGCACGGTGGGCACCGACACGGGCTCGGGCGGCTCCTCTTCCGGCGGCACGCCGCCGCTGGCCTCGAGCGCCTCCAGGCGCTCCATCAGCTCCGTGGCGCGCGCGTGGCCCGGGAAGGCGATGCTCACCGTCTCGAGGATTTCACGCGCCTCTTCCAGCAGGCCCTGGTCCAGGAAGAACGCGGCCTCGTCGCACTCCTCCGCGGCGGGCTCCTCCTCCGGCTCGCTGACGCTGTCGTCGGCGAGCTCGGCGGCGGCCTCCTCCTGAGGCTCCTCCACGGGCGAGCCGAAGTCCTGGGGCTCCTCCTCCACCGAGCCGAAGTCGGTCTCCGGCAGGGACTCGGGTTCGTCGAGGGGCGCGTCGTCCATCGCCACGATGGCGTGCGAGGCGGTGGGCTCCTCCTCCTCGAAGTCGCCCAGCGACGGCATGTCGGAGCCCGCGGGCTCCTCGAGGTCGTCGAGCATCGACGCGTCCAGCGGCGCGATGCCCACGCGCGTGGGGACCTCGTCCACGTCGAGCGAGGCCTCCTCGACGAGCGTCGCCTGCTTGCGCGTGTCGGGCGCGGCGTCCTGGAGGAGCTGACGGGTGGGCGCGCGCACCATCGTCGGCGGCGGCGCGTCGTCATCGTCGCCCAGCGACATGGCCGCCATCGTGGACGTGGCCTCGTCGTCCGAGTCGCCCAGCGAGTAGCTCTCGTCGTCGGAGAGCGGGCCGTCCAGGTCGGCCGACTCGACGAGCGGCTCGTCGTCCGTGGACGCGAGGCCGGGCTCGTCCGTGAGCACCATCCCGTCGTCGCCCGACACCAGCAGCTCGTCCTCGGCCGCCGCCGCCAGGTCCTCCGGCGCGGGGGAGTCGTAGACGTCGTGCTCGCCCGAGGTGATGGCCTCGCCGACGAGCGCCTCCTCGCTGACGACGGTGGCGTCGTGCTCGTCGTCGATGACCTCGTCGGAGTCGCTCGAGGGCAGCGTGGCCAGCGCCAGCTCGTCCCCCGGAGGATGCAGCAGCGCGTCCTCGGGCGGCGGCGCGACGAGCACCTCGTCGTCGCTGGAGTCCACCAGGATGGCGTCCTCGCCCACCGACTCCACCACCGTCGCGGACGGAGAGGCCGTCACCGGGCCCTCCACGCGCAGCACCGACAGGAACGCCGGCACCTCCGGGTGCGCGGGGTTCTGCTGGAGGATGGTCGCCAGGTACGGCTGCGCGCGCGTCGAGTCCGCGGCGCGCGTGCACAGGCGCAGCACGTTCAACAGCTGCTCGCCCGCCTGCGCCGTGTTCCCCGAAGCGACGTAGATTTGATACGCCTTCTCGTGCGCGTCCAGGTTCTCCGGGTCGACGGAGAAGACCTTGCGCAGGTGCTCCAGCGCTTTGTCGTGGAGCCCGTACTTCACGTAGACGTCCGTCTCCGTGAGCAGCTTCGCCAGCTGCTCGCGCGCCATCCCCGCCTGCGAGGGGGGCGGCGCCGCGACGGGCGCGGGCTGCGGCTGGGCCGCGGGCTGAGGCGCGGCGCGGGCGGCCGGCTGGGGCGCGGAGGGCTGCTGGGGCTGCGGCGCCGCCACGGGCTGGGGCTGCGCGGGAGCCGGCGCCGGCGCGCGGCGCGCGAGCAGCTCCGGGTCCTGCGGATCCAACACTTCAATCTGCGTCCAGACGGCCTCGGCCTCGGTGAGCCGGCCGCGCTCCTGGTGGATCTTCGCCAGCTCCTTGTAGACGGACACCGTCTTGGAGGTCTGCCCCAGCCCCTGGAACGCCTGGGCCAGGAGCGACAGCGTCTCCACGTCGCGGCCATCCGCCTTGAAGCACACCTGCAGCTTCGCGAGCGCGCGCTTCTGGTCGCCGCGCTGCAGGTACGAGGTCGCCAGCTCCTTGGCGAGCGGCAGGTTGTCCGGCTCGAGCGTGGACAGGCGCTCGGCCACGCGGGCCCAGTCGTCGCCGCGGCCGTTGCGCTTGAGGTACTCGGCGGCGCGCTTGAACTCCTGCACCGCCTCGCGCGACATGTTCTCGCGCGCGTACAGCTCCGCGAGCTTGATCTTCGACGCCACGTTCTCCGGGTCGAGGTCCACCATCTTCTTCAAGGTGTCGAGCGACGACTTGGTGTCGCCCGCCTTGTCGTAGTGGTTCGCCACGATCTGGAAGTAGGCCATCGCCTCCGACATCAGCCCGAGCTGCTGGTGCAGCTCCGCCAGCTTGAGGTTCACCTCGAGCAGGTTCGGGTTGAGCTTGAGGACCTGCTTGTAGAGGGCGACGGCCTTGAGGAAGAAGCCGTCCGAGGAGTAGCTCTCCGCGACCTTGGTGAAGAAGTGCGCCGCCTGGGCGTTGTCGTTCTTCTTCTGGTACAGCTCCCCCATCTTCTGGAGCACCCGGATGTCCTTCGGGTCGACCTCCAGGACCTTCTGATACTCCTTGATGGCCTTGTCGTACGCGCCCTTCGCGACCAGCTTCGCGGCGGCTTCGATGATCTTGTTCTTGTCCATCGAGCGTGGGCTTCCGGCGAGCCGAAACCCCTTGGAACTTCGCGGGTTTCTATCTTCAAAAGGGGGAGAGTCGGAGGCTAACGGAATCCTCCGACGCGGGTCAAGAAACAGCCCGGCTCCCCCCGGGGCCAGCTCACCTGCTTGCACACCCGCCCATTAGACGGACGCGCCACGTAGGCGGACGTGCGCTACGGCGTCTCTTCCACGGCTTTCTTGAGTCGACGGGAACCCGTCTCACTCGCGAGCAGCCGCTCCACGAAGCGCGTGTCGTAGTTGCCCTCCTGGAAGGACTCCTCGCCGAGCGCCGCGCGGTGGAACGGGATGTTGGTGCGGATGCCTTCCACCACGTACTCGCCGAGCGCGCGCTGCATGCGGCGGATGGCCGTCTCACGGTCCTCCGCATGCACGATGAGCTTGGCCAGCAGGCTGTCGTAGTACGGCAGCACCGTGTAGTTCTCGTAGGCCCCCGAGTCCACGCGCACCCCGTAGCCGCCCGGGACGCTGTAGCCGGTAATCTTGCCGGGCCACGGCGCGAAGGTGATGGGGTCCTCGGCGTTGACGCGGCACTCGATGGCGTGCCCGCGGATCTGGATGTCCTCCTGCTTGAAGCGCAGGGGGTGGCCGTAGGCCATGCGGATCTGCTCACGGACCAGGTCCACGCCCGTGACGAGCTCCGTCACCGGGTGCTCCACCTGGATGCGCGTGTTCATCTCCATGAAGTAGAACTCGCCGCGCTCGTCGAGCAGGTACTCGATGGTGCCGACGTTGTTGTAGCGCAGCTTGCGCATCGCCTCGACGGACACCCGGCCCATCCGCTCGCGCAGCTCCGGCGTGAGCGCCGGGGACGGAGCCTCCTCGATGAGCTTCTGGTGCCGGCGCTGCACCGAGCACTCGCGCTCGTTGAGGTGGATGATGTTGCCGTGCTCGTCCGCGACGATCTGGATTTCGATGTGGCGCGGCTTCTCCACGTACCGCTCGATGTAGAGGTCGCCGTTGTTGAAGGACGCCACCGCCTCCGCCTGCGCGGTGGAGAACGCCTGCGCCAGCGCGCTCGGCTCGCGGACGATCTTCATCCCCTTGCCACCGCCACCCGCGGCCGCCTTGAGGATGACGGGGAAGCCAATCTGGCGGGCGAACTCCTCCGCCTCGCGCGGGTCCTTCACGGTGCCGGGGCTGCCGGGCAGCAGCGGCATGCCCGCCTCCCGCGCCGCCTGCCGGGCCCGCACCTTGTTGCCCATCATCCGCAGCATCTCAGGGCGCGGACCGATGAAGCGAATCTTGCAGTTCTCGCAGACCTCCGCGAACTCGGCGTTCTCCGACAGGAAGCCGTAGCCGGGGTGGATGGCGTCCGCGCGGGTGATTTCGGCGGCGGACAAGAGCTGCGGGACGTTGAGGTAGCTCTCCTTGGACGACGGAGGGCCGATGCAGACGGCCTCGTCCGCGAAGCGCACGTGGAGGGCGTTGGCGTCCGCCGTGGAGTGCACCGCCACGGTGGCGATGCCCAGCTCCCGACAGGCGCGGATGACCCGCAGGGCAATCTCCCCGCGGTTGGCGATCAGCACCTTCTTGAACACGGGGATGTCTCCTGGAACGAGCAGCGTGGGGAGCGCGCCCATCAAGGGGCGAGGGGCGCGCCCGCCAGCGTCAGGCCGGCTCGATGCGGAACAGGGACTGGCCGAACTCCACCGGCCGCCCGTTCTCCACGAGGATCTCCACCACGCGGCCGGAGACCTCGGACTCGATTTCGTTCATCAACTTCATCGCCTCGATGATGCAGAGCACCTGGCCCTTCTTCACCACGGTGCCCACGTCGACGAAGGCCGGCTGGTCCGGCGCCGGCGTCCGGTAGAACGTGCCGACGAACGGGCTGGTCACCACGTGGCCGGGCTTCTCCGGGGCCTTCTCGGCCGCGGGGGCCGGGGCCGCGGAGGGCGCGGCGGCGGGAGCGGACGACACGGGGCGGGGCGCGGGCGCCGCGTACTCCACCGCCGGGCCCACCGGGACGGCCGACGGGGCCGCGTGGTGGACGATGGTCGTCTCCGGGGCGTGGCCGCGGCGGATGAAGAGCTTCTCCTCCCCGCGCTTCCACACCAGCCTCGTCACGTCCGAGGCCTCCAGGATGTTGACGATTTCCCGCAGGGCCTCCACGTCCAGCGACGTGTTGCCCGCGTTGGCCGCGTTCGCCGGAGCGGACGCGCTGGCGGGCGCGGAGGCCCGGGTCGACTTGCGCTTGGTTGCCATGCTCGCGTCCCCTCCCTCGGGCGTCCTGGGCTAGCCCGCGGTGGCCACGCGGGTCAGGTACTTGCCACCGTCGCGCGTGTCGATCTTGAGGACGTCACCCTCGTTGATGAACAGGGGGACGTTGACCTCGAAGCCGGTCTCCAGCGTGGCGGGCTTCAGCGCGCCGGACACCGTGTCGCCGCGCACGCCCGGGTCGCACTTGATGACCTTCAGGTCCACCGAGTTCGGCAGCGTGACGCTGATGGCCTTCCCGTTCCAGAACAGGATGGTCGCGTCGGTGTTCTCCTTCAGGAAGTTCTTCGCGTCGCCGAGCGCCTTCTCGCTGATGAAGGTCTGCTCGAAGTCGCGCTTGTCCATGAAGTAGTAGTCCTCGCCCTGGACATACAGGTACTGCATGTCCTTCTCTTCGATGTCGGGGCGGCCCACCTTCTCACCGGACTTCAGCGTCGGCTGCAGGACGCGGCCCGTGGTGAGGCTGCGGATCTTGGTGCGGACGAAGGCGGAACCCTTGCCGGGCTTCACGTGCTGGAACTCGACGATGACGAACGGCTCACCGTCGATTTCGATCTTCATACCGTTGTGAAACTCGGACGTATCGATGACACCGGCCATGGGGACCGACTCCTTCAGACTCGAAAATACGGAAGCTTGAAAAGTCGGGGGTGTCTAGCCCATGCCCCCTCCCATGGGAAGGGGAAAGCTGCGGAGCGCCGCGTCGTCCGGACGACTGCTTTACAGAGGGCGCGGCTAGAGCTCCGCGCTCACCTTGGGGGCCGTCACGCGAAGCACATAGCGGCCCTTGCCGTAGTTGCCATCCGCGCGCAGGGCGAGCACGAGGAAGTACTCCGGGGACACCAACCGCATCAGCGTGAGGACCTTGTCGCTGTTGACGCTGACCTCGCTCACCGCGCCCGTCTTGAGCGTCTCCGCGGCGTGGCGCAGCTGCGTGAGGAGGTTGGCGTACTCCACCCAGGCCCCGCCCAGGTCCAGTTCGCCCGCCTCCTCGCGCTGGTAGGTGTCCACGGAGATGCCGTCGAAGCCCATCACGCTGCAGGCGAGGGCTCCGTCCACCTGGTTGACGACTGACTCGAGGTGCGTGCGAAAGGACATGGGCTCGGGGGGGTTCCTGGGGGGCTGACGAAGGTCAGGGAGTCTCGCACTCCGGCACGACGCCATTCAGACCACGCAGGTCGCAGGCCTCCGTGGGTTGCGCGGGGACGTCGCCCGGCTTGGGGCAGACGAACCCCACGTTGGTGACGGTGAGCGGGAAGGTGAACTCGTTCGCTTCCACCTTGCTACCGGTAGCGGTCTTGCCCCGGAAGCGCATGGTGACGAGCGTGTCGACGAAGCCGCCACCCGCCGTCGCCGCGAAGAGCGCCGCCTGGGCGTCCCGCGTGAGCACCCCCAGCAGCAGGCTGCTGTCCTGATTCGGGCGGAACCCTCCGAAAAGAGGGATGTTCGCATCCTCGATGCCCAGGTCCGGCTCGGTCCGATACGACACGTCCACGGACGTGACGTAGATGGCCAGGCTGTCGGGATCGCTGACCTCACCACCCTCCCCCACGATGATGGGGCTGTCCACGAGGTTGGAGGTGATGACCAGCCCCAGGAGGAAGTCTCCCGCGAGCCCCAGGTTCAGGGAGCCCCGCAGAATCGCCTCGTCCTCCGGAATCGAGCAATCCGGCTCTGGAAGGGCCGCATGGATGACCTGCAACTTCGGAGTGTTGTCGACGCAAGACACCGAGCCGAACGCCATCAGCGCGGCGAGATAGATGGGCTTCATGAGCGTACTCTCTCCTCGGAGAAGAGGCGCGATGCCTTACAGGCTCTGCGCAATGGTCTGCCGGTTGAGGATGCGGGGCGTGATGAAGATGAGCAGTTCCTGACGCTCATCCGTGTCGTTCGTCTGCCGGAAGAAGAACCCGAGGACCGGAATCTTCGAGAGGAACGGCACCGAGTTGGTCCGCGTGGAGCCACGGCGCACGTAGATGCCGCCGATGACCGTGGTGTCCCCATCCTTCACCAGCACCTGGGTGACGGCCTCCTTGCGCTGGATGGAGGGCTGACCGTTGGCGCCCGTGTTGGCCGGGTCCGGCTGGTTGTTGGAGGCGTTGATGGCCATCAGGATGCTGCCGTCCTGGGTGATGTGCGGCGTCACCTCCAGCGACAGACGCGCTTCCACGAAGGTCGTGTTCACACCGGCCGCGGACGTCTGGCTGAACGGGATGGACACACCCTGGCTGATGCGAGCGGTGTTGTTGTCCAGCGTCGTCACGCGGGGCGCGGAGATGGTCTTGATGGTACCCTCGGTCTCCGCGGCGGACAGGCGCAGGTTGAGCTGCAGCGCGCCACCGGCAGAGCCGAAGACGAAGCCCAGCGCGCCACCGGCGTTCTCGCCCACCGGCGCCGGCAGGTTCACCGCGAAGTTCGGCACGGCCGGCAGACCCGCGGCGCCGATGCTCGGCGAACCGCCCGTCACGGCGACGTTGTTCGGGAAGATGAGGCCCGTCGAGTTGCCCGTGGCGGCGGCGGCGCGAGCCTGACCACCCCACTGCACGCCGAGCTGACGGCTGAAGGTCGTGCTCGCCTCGACGATGCGGCTCTCGATGAGGACCTGCGGCGTCTGCGTGTCCAGGCTGCGCACCAGCGAGCGGGCCTTCTCCGTGTTGGAGCGCACGTCCTTGACGATGAGCACGTTGGTGCGCGTGTCCACCGTCACCGTGCCGCGCTCGCTCAGGACGTCCTTCACGCGGGCGGACATGTCAGCGGCCACCGCGTAGTTCACCGGGATGAGGTTGACCAGCAGGTCCTCCTGCTGCTGGAGCGACTTCTTGCGCTCCTGGCGCAGCCGGGCCTCCTCCTCCAGCGTCTTGAGCGGGGCGATGCGGATGATGTTGCCGAACTCCTCCTTGCCCAGCTGCTTGGTGCGCAGGATGAGGTCCAGCGCCTGGTCCCAGGGCACGTTGCGCAGGCGGATGGTGACCCGGCCGCTCACGTCGTCCGCGACGACCACGTTCTTCTTCGAAATCTCCGCGATGACGCGCAGGAGGTTCTGGATGTCGATGTCCTTGAACTCGAAGGACACGCGCTTGCCACGGTAGCGGGCCTGCTGCGGCGCGCCCTCGGCGGCGTAGGCGGGCGCCTCGGCGGTGAAGCCGGCGGTGCGCTGCGCGACCGACACCTCGTCCGTCTTCACGCCCTTGACGTCCAGGCGCCACGACAGGGTGTTGCCGCTCTGGCTGACCTTCTCCTCGATGGCGCCGTCGGCGGCGACCACCACGCGCACCTTGCGGCCCTCACCGGGGACGCTGAAGGCGCTGATCATCTTCACCGGCGTCTCCAGCGCGCTGGTGTCCAGGCTGCGCTCGAGCTTCTTGGGCAGCCGGGCGTTGTCCAGCGTCAGCACCGCGCTGCGCGGGTCCGGACGGTCCACCTTCCAGCCCGCGGTGCCGGACAGCTTCAGCACCACGCGGCCACCCGCCCCACCCTCCTGGAACGACAGGTCCTTGACCTCGACCACGGACGCGGTGGCCGGAGCCTCCACGACCACGGGGGCCGGACGCAGGGGCTCCACCTCGGCGACCGAGGCGATGACCTCTTGCGGCGCGGGCGACGGCGCGGCCTTGCGGGCCACCGCGCCACCGAGCACCACCTCGAGGCCCTTGTCCGCGCGGTCCACGCGGTAGGCGGGCATCTTGCCGCGCACGTCGAGCACCAGCCGGACCTTGTCCGAGTGGGCGCCCACGCGCACTTCCTTCAGGGTCGCGCCGTTGATGCGGGGCGCGCGGGCCGCCAGGCCCACCCCATACAGGTCCACCGCGAGCCGGGGCGGGTCCGCCAGCTCCAGCACCTCGTAGCGCGCGATGTCGCCGTCCGCGCGGATGCGCAGGGTTTCATCGGCGTAGGCGAGCTGGGTGATGCGCTGGGCGGGCTGCGCCACCTCGCGCTCGTCGGCCTCGGCGGCGACGACGTTCTCGGGCAGCGCGGGCTTCGCGGCCGCCTCCTGCTTCACGGGGGCCTCCGCGACGACGGCCGGCTTCACCTCGGCGGCGGGCGCGGGCGTCGTCGGGGCGGCGGGGGCCGTCGCGACGGTCGCGGGCGCGGCGGGCTTCGCCTCGGGGGCGGAGGCCGCTCCATCCACGGAGATGACCACGCGGTTGCCGTCCGCGCGCACGTCGTACTGGGACGCCTTGTCGAGCGCCAGCAGCACCCGGCCGACGCTCGCGCGCTCGTCCGAGAACTGCGACGCCACGACGCCGGACACCGGTCCGGAGCCGTCATGGTGGCCCTTGATACCCGTCGCATCCGCCGACGAGAGGTCCACCACCAACCGCTCCGGCCCACTGAGCCGGAAGACGGTGAAGGTGGGGGGCCGGGTTCCGGTCACCACCACCTGGGCGCCCGAGCCGGTACGGGACACATCCAGGTCCCGAAGCGTATTCAGTTCGGCGCCGCTACTGCTGGCGCCCGCAAGGACGACCGCGAATGCAGTCGCCAACATCCACTTGCCCCTCGTCACAGCGCTCCTCTCGAGCATGCGTCCCCTCACCAAGTTGGAAGCGGGCTGCCGCCCGCGGGCGCGCCACGGGGGCGCTACTCCCCGTAGTTTTTGCCCGTCATTAAATTGTAGCTCGGGTCCTGCCGATCATCGGGCTTGAGCTGCAGGGTCACCGGATTCTTGATGATCTCTCCGTTGCCCGAGAACACCTCGGTCACCGTCAGCGAATCACGGAGGATCTGCGTGACCTTGCCGCCCTGGCGCCCCACGCGGGTGTTGCGGCGCACGATGTGGCCTCGACCCAGCGGGTCTTCGACCATGGCAAGTGGATTGGCGTCGCCCGTGACGACCGCGACCAGCTTCAGCTGGTCCAGGTCGAAGGCGCACAGCGGCTCCGTGCAGGTGGGCGCCGCGATGTTGGGGTTCACCGGCCCCAGCTCTTCCAGCGGGCTGCGGAACGGGTCGCGCTTGCCCACCGGGTTGTACGAGTAGACGTACGGCGCAGCCGCCGCGGCCTCGACCGCGGCGGGGGCCGTCTCCGCCGGCGCGGCGGGGGCGGCCGGCGCGGGAGCCGCCGCCACCGGCGGAGGAGGCGGGGGCGCGTCCTCGCAGGCGGCGAGCGTCAGCGCGAGCGCGGCGGTCGTCATGGTGGCCTTGAACATCTTCATCCTCAATCCCCTTGTCGCCCTACTTCCGGGACGGATCAAGTTTCTAGTTCTTCTGGGTCTCGACGAACCGGAAGGTCGTCGCCAGGAAGCTGCTCTGAAGGACGACCTTCTCGTTCTTCAGCGTCGGCTGCCCCAGGTTGATGTTGTTGACGTTCACGATGCGGCGCATGTTCGCCATCTCCTGCAGGAACATGGCGATCTCGTGGTAGTTGCCGCTCACCGTCATGCGGATGGGGATGCGGGCGAAGAACTCGCCGCCACCCACGTACTCGCGGTCGGGCTGCACCAGGGAGATCTCCAGGCCGCTCTTCTTGCCGATGTCGTTGATCTGCGCGAGCAGCTCCTCGACGTCCTTCTTCTCCGGCAGCTCCGTGAGGGCCTCGGCGAGCTTCTGCTCCAGCACGTCCATCTCGCGCCGGCGCTCGTTGAGGTTCTGGGCGATCTCGCTCTTCTCGGCCAGCTCCAGGTCCAGCGTGCGCCGCTCGCCCAGCTGAGCCTCGATTTGCGTTTCGGTCGGCTCGATGAGCAGGAAGTAGTTGGCGGCGGTCATCAGGATGATGACCGCGGCGAGGCCACCGAACTTGACGCCCGGGGACGCCTTGACGAATTGGTCCAGGTACTTGTCCATGGTGGGGCCTCGGTCAGATGGCGTAGTTCGCGCTGAGGGTGATCTTGAAGTCGACCAGGGGGGGCATGCCCGTGACACCCGCGGACGCCTTGGTCTGCACCGCGCTCGTCAGGTCGATATTGGTGAAGAACGGGGTGATCTGCCCGGCCGGGAACTCCTCGATGGTGGCCTCCGCCGTGAGCAGCTCCACGCGGGACGTCTTCGCGTCACGGCGCTGGTCCACCAGGCGCCCCATGCCCTTGGGCGTCCACACCACGCCGTTCAGGCCGCGCATGAACTCGGCGACCTCGTCGTGGCTGACGGCCGAGCCGTCGATGGACACCGCGCTGGCGGACTCGACGAAGCCCTTCACCCAGACCTTCTTGGGCGTCGCGGACGCGAGCGCGTCCATCATCCGGACCGGGCCGTTGCGCCCCTTGCGCAGCGAGTCGAGCACCGCGAGCTTCTTCTCGACCTCCGCCTTGCGAGCGTTGATGTTCTTCACCTCGCCGATGACCTTCTCCAACTCGGCGATCTTCGCGCGCGTCTGGGCGATGCCCTGGGCGTTGCGCTGGTATTCGGAATCACGGTCGTCGTACCAGAAGTAGTTGCCCACGGCGGCGCCGAGGAGCGCCAGCGCGAAGAGGACCAGGACTTGGCGGCCCTTCTGCTGGGTCTGGACCTTCCGGACGGGAAGCAGGTTGATGCGAATCATCATGTGCGTCGTCTCCAGGAGGTGGACAGGTCAGGCCAGCTTGTCGCCCGGACGCCGGAGCGCCAGTCCCACGGCCACCGCGGCCATGGGCGCCACGTCCATGATGAACGCGGGGTCGAACTTGCGGTTGTCCACTTCGATCTTGCGGAACGGGTTGAGGATCTCCACCGGCACGCCGGTGCGCGCTTCAATCGTCTTGAACAGGGCCGGAATCTTCGCCGTGCCACCCGACAGGTAGACCTTGGTGAAGTTCGAGTCCGCCGCCGTGCCCGCGTAGAAGTCCAACGAGCGCTGGATTTCACCGGCCACCTGCTCGGCCACGCTGGAGAGCACGCGCTCGACGTCCTGGGGCACCACGGCGTCCGCGTCCGCGCGGTTGCCGCCGATCTTCAGCGCCTCGGCCTCCTCGTAGGAGACGTTGAGCTGCTTCTGGATTTCTTCGGTGAACTGGTTGCCACCGATGGTGACGTCACGGGTGAAGACCGTCACGCCGTTGGCGATGATGTTGATGTTCACCACCGAGGCGCCCGCGTTGATGAGGACCACGGTCTCCTTCTCCGGGAGGTCGTAGTTGACGGAGAACATGTTCTGGACGGCGAAGGCGTCCACGTCCACCACCACCGGCGCGAGGCCCGCCTCGGAGACCACGGTGGTGTAGTCGTTGATCATGTCCTTCTTGGCGGCCACCAGCAGCACGTCCATCTGCCCGGTGGCGTCGTTGCCGCCGCCGTCGAGGATCTGCGTGTCGATGTTCACGTCCTTCACATCGAACGGGATGTACTGCTCGGCCTCCCACTGGATGCTCTCCTCGAGCTCCTCCTGGGACATGCGCGGCATCTGAATCTTCTTGATGATGACCGAGTGGCCGGACACGCCGATGGCGACGTCCTTGCCCTTCACCTTCAGCTCGGACATCAGCTCCTGCACCGCCTGCACGATGGCGGTGGAGTTCATCAGCGCTCCATCGACGATGGCCTCCGGAGGCAGCGGCTTCATGCCGAAGCTCTGCAACGCGAAGCCGACCTCGCCGCGCTTGCGCTGCTCCTTGAGCAGGATCATCTTGATGGAGGTCGATCCGATGTCCAGACCGAGTGCCAGTTTGCCCTTCGCCATTCTTGACTCCGTCGAGAGGCGGCCAGCGTAGCACTGGCCGTCAACCCCACCTAAAAAGTGCCCGGAGCCCGCCTGCTCTCCGTTCGGCCGGGACCCCTGCGTTCATGCTGCGCCAGGCCCCCACCACGGTCGCGGAGGCCCGATTTTCCGGCCTCGGACGCATTTGGTCAAATGGGGACGGCACACCCCACCCGGTCATCCCCGCTCCGCCTCGGCGTCCGGGTCGATGCCGTACTCCTTGATCTTGTACAGCAACGCCCGGTGGCTGATGTCCAGCACCTCGGCCGCCCGGGTGCGGTTGCCCTTCGTCCGACGGAGCGCCGCCCGGATGTAGGACTCCTCGAGGTCCCGGATGGCCCGCTTGAGCGACAGGTCACTACCGACCTGTTGCACTCCGCCATCCCCCGCCGTGGCCGGTCCGGGTGCGGGCGCGGCCCACAGCCGTTCGGGCAGGTTGGTCGGGAGGATGTGCGGGCCATCCGCCAGGAGCACCGCGCGCTCCATGGCGTTCTCCAGCTCGCGCACGTTGCCCGGCCACGCGTAGGCGGACATCAGCGCCTCGGCCTCCGGTGACAGCCCCTCCACGGGGGGCTCCCGGTTGAGCTCGCGGTTGAAGCGATGGAGGAACGCGCTCGCCAGGAGCGGCACGTCCTCGCGGCGCTCGCGCAGGGGCGGTATCCGCACGTTCACCACGTTGAGCCGGTAGTAGAGGTCCTCGCGGAACTCCCCCTTCTCCACCAGCTTGCCCAGGTCGCGCAGCGTGGCCGCCACCACCCGCACGTCCACCTTCTCCACCCGGCTCTCGCCGACAGGGCGAATCTCCCCCTCCTGCAACACGCGCAAGAGCTTCACCTGCGCGGGCAGCGGCAGCTCGCCCACCTCGTCCAGGAAGAGCGTGCCGCCGTCGGCCTCCGCGAACAGGCCGCGCTTGGCGGTGCGCGCGTCGGTGAAGGCGCCCTTCGCGTGGCCGAACAGCTCGCTCTCCAGGAGCCCGCCGGGGATGGCGCCACAGTTGACGGCGACGAAGGGCAGCGGCGCGCGGGGGCTCTTCGCGTGCAGCTCCCGGGCGATGAGCTCCTTGCCCGTGCCGCTCTCGCCACTGATGAGCACCGTGGTGTCCACGGGCGCCAGCCTCGCCACCTGCCGGAGCACCGCCTGCAACGGAGCGCTCGAGCCGAGGATGTGGCCCTGGGGCAGTGACGGCAGGCCCGACTGCTTCAGGCGCTTGTTCTCGCGCAGCAGCCGCTCGCGCTCCTCGGCCTTGCGCAGGACGAAGACGATCTCCTCGGGCTTGAAGGGCTTCTGGACGTAGTCGTAGGCGCCCGCGGACACGGCCTCCAGCGCCTGCTCCTGCGAGCCATAGGCGCTCATCACCACGACGGTGAGCCCCGGGTGCGCGGCCTGGGCCTCGCGCAGGAGCGTGAGGCCGTCCTTGCGGGGCATGCGCACGTCACACAGCAGGACGTCGTAGTCGCGCGCGGCCAGCTCCCTCAGGGCCTCCTCTCCATCCGCGACGGCGCGCACCTCGTACTTCCGGTCGGTGAGCACCAACGTGAGGATGTGGCGGATGGAGGGCTCGTCGTCGGCGACGAGGATGGAGCGGAACAGGGACATGGCGGCCTTGCCTCCATCATCCCCCAGAGTCGCGGGAGGAGATAGCTTCTGGCCCGCTCACACGGCGGGGAGGGCCAGGGTGAAGCGCGCGCCGCCCTCGGGGAGGTTCTCCGCGCCCAGTCGCCCGCCCATCACCTGCGCGAGTCGCAGCGACACCGCGAGTCCCAGGCCCGTGCCCTGACGCCCCTTGGTCGTGAAGAAGGGCTCGAACAGGCGGGGCATCACCTCGGGCGGGATTCCCGGCCCATGGTCCCTCACCATCACCCGCACCTCGCCCGCCTCCAGCCGCGTGGCGACGCTGACGCTCCCCTGCCCTCCCATGGCCTGCGCGGCGTTGAGCAGCAGGTTGATGAGGATCTGCGACAAGGGCCCCGGCTCCGCGCGCGCCAGCACCCCGGGCTCGAGCGCCAGCTCCACCGAGACGCCCTCAAGCTCCGGCGCGGCCCGCACCAGTCGCACGCACGTCTCCACCACCGAGCCGACGTCCACCGGCCCCGGCGACGCCGTCTCCGGCCGCCCCAGGTCGAGCAGCCCCCGGACGATGCGGTCGATGCGCTGCACCTCGTGGTCGATGCGCTCCAGGTAGTCATTCAGCTCCGCCGAGGGCGCCTTCATCCGCGCCAGGGACAGGTAGCCCAGGATGCCCGCGAGCGGGTTGCCCACCTCGTGCGCCACACCCGCCGCCAGTCGTCCCACGGTGGCGAGTCGCTCGGAGGTCACCAGCTCCGTCTGCGCGCGGGTCAGCCGCGTGTTCGCCTCGCGCAGGGACTCCATCTGGGAGCGCGTGAGGGACTGCTCCTGGCGCAGCGCATCCGCCAGCCGCTGCAGCGCGCGCTGCATGCGTGACAGCAGCGGGCCGCCCTGCGTGGGCGACAGGTGCGGGTCGGGCTCCAGGCGGCCGAGCTGCTCCACCATCTCCTCGGCCGAGCGCAGCGGACGCCCCACCGTCAGGTACAGAATTCCATAGGCCAGCAGCGTGAGCGCCACCAAGTCCAGTCCGAGCGCCAGCGGCAGGAAGCCCCGCACCTGCGACAGCACCTCCGCGTCCGGCGTGCCCGGCCGAGCCAGCCGCCGCCCCAGCTCCAGGAGCCGGATGAGCACGGGCTGGAGCGACAGCCAGGACAGGCCCGTGCAGAGCGAGGCCAGCAGGAACGCCACGCTGGCGATGCGCCACTTCATCGAGTGCCCGCGCGGCTCACGGCGCGCCCCCCAGGAGCAGCGCGATGTCCATGGGCAGCACCCGCGCCAGCCACGGACCGAGCAGCATCACCTCCAGCCCCGCGAGCGCGAGCCACGGACCGAACGGGATGTTGGTGGGGCCCGGCACCCACTCCTCCTCCTCGCCCGTCTCCTCGTCCACGGGTGCGTCGGGAATCGGCTGGACGAGCAGGCACCAGGGCACCAGGAGCAGCCGCTTCCACAGCGGAATGCCGGGCCGGGTGAACTCCCACGTCATGGTGGGCTCGGGCTCCTCTTCTGGTCCCGCCTCGGCCACGGGCGCGCCACCCGACGGGTGCGCGGCCATCCCGGGCAGTGACACATCATCGGGCGACGGCAGCGTGACGCCGCTCGAGGTCGACGTCGTCGCGACCCCCGATGCCCCATCACCGGCCGCAGACACGTCCTCGGCCGGCGTGGGCCCTGGCCCCGTCGGAGACGGTTGCGCATCCGGAGCCGGCGGTTGCGCCGCAGGCCCCGCGCGTCCCGTGAGGGCGAGCAGCGCAATCCCCACCACCGCGCCCTGGAGCGAGGACAGGAAGAGGATGCCGAGCAGCGCTCGCCAGGAGAGGAACGCACCCAGCAGCGCGACGAGGAACTTGTCGCCGCCGCCCAGCGCCTCCTTCTTGAAGACCTTCCAACCGATGTACTCCATCATGCGGAAGACGAGGAAGCCGAGCACCGCGCCCACCGTCGCGTCCACCACCGCGTCCGCGCCGCGCGGCACCGCCAGCAACAGCCCCGCGGCGATGCCCGGCACCGTCAGCGAGAACGGCAGTATCCAGTGCGCCAGGTCGATGAAGGTGAGCGGTATCAACAGCGACACCAGTACCAGCGCGGGGAACAGCTCGTAGGTCCACCCGAAGCGGCGCAGGCACGCGAGGAACAGGAGCCCCGTGAGCAGCTCCACGAGCACGTAGCGCGGCGAGATGGGCGCGTGACACGAACGACACCGTCCCCTCAGCGCGAGCCACGAGAGCACGGGGATGTTCTCGTACCAGGAGAGCACGTGCCCGCACCGGGGACAGCGCGAGCCGGGCCGGACGATGCTCAGTCCTTCGGGGACGCGCGCGATGACGACATTGAGGAAGCTGCCGATACACAGGCCGAGGACCAGGAGGAAGGCGGTGAAGAGAGGCCCGGCCCAGCCCGGCACGAGGGAGAAGTCCGTCACGGAGCCCGGCATCCTAGCGTCGCGCCCGGAGAGGTCAGCCCCCTGGATCGACGATTTCCGTCAGAAGCAGTGACAAAATTTGGCAACCAGGCGCCCTGCCTGACCGGGTGCGCGGCCCGACCTCGTGGGAAATCCTCAGGTTGGGGTGACTGTTGGCCATGGCACCCTTCGTGCTAAGAATCCGGGCTGTCGTTCAACCCCCCTCTGCACCTGCGGAGCACTCCCGACATGCTGAATCGCCTCATGAAGAAGAAGGGTGGCTTCACCCTCATCGAGCTGATGATCGTCGTCGCCATCATCGGCATCCTGGCCGCCATCGCCATCCCGAACTTCATCCGCTTCCAGGCCAAGTCCAAGCAGTCCGAGGCGAAGACCAACCTGAAGGCCATCTTCACGGCCCAGAAGGCGTACTTCGGCGAGAAGGACAAGTACGTTTCCGACTTCAAGGTCGTCGGCTTCGACCCGGAGCCGGGCAACCGCTTCAGCTACGGCATCAACGGCGCCTGCAACGAGTCCGTCGAGACGACCGCGCGTAACTACAGCGGCGGCTGCATCGGCCAGGACAAGGCCCGCTTCACGGAGGTTCCGACGGTGGCCACCGCGCCGCTGACCGCTGGCGTGGCGGGCACCTGCCCGAACTGCGACTTCTCCGCCATCGCGGTGGGCAACGTCGATAACGACAAGAACGCCGACACGTGGGGCATCACGTCCCTGGCCTCCACGCCCACCACCCTGCAGGGCACCTGCGGCATCGACAGCAACAAGATCGGTGGCGGCGAGCCCGGCAACGCGTACAACGACGTGAGCTGCTAATCACGGGGCCGCCCTGGCTTGACCAGGGCCTCATGCGGTACGAACGGGGCGCCCGAGCAGACCGGGTGCCCCGTCTCCGTTTCAAGGAATGATGCGCAAGCTGACTCCCGTGCTCATGACCGCCGGCCTGCTCCTGGTGGTCCTCCTCTCTGGCCCCCCTCTCGCCCCGCTCTACCTGGGTGACCGCCCCGTGCTGCCACGCGCCGGGTTCCTCAAGGCGCTGTTCAAGGCGCAGATCGGGCTCGTCGCCGACTACTTCTGGATCCTGACCATCAACCGCGTCGGCACCGCTCGGAAGCTCACCGAGTACCGCGACATCTACTACTACGCGGACCTCACCACCGACCTCGACCCCAGGTTCGCCAAGGTCTACACCTTCGCGGGAATCACCATCCCCATCCACCTGGGCCGCGAGGAGTACGCCAACGTCGAGGAGTCCTCGCGCATCCTCCGCAAGGGCATGGTCAACACACCCGAGGACAAGCGCATCCACTTCCAGCTCGCCTACAACCTGATGTTCTTCGAGCGGAAGTACCGTGAGGCCGCCTCCATCATCGAGGAGCTGGCCAAGGAGCCGGGCGCGCCGGAGTGGTACTCGGGCCTGGCCACCCGGTTGTATGCGCAGTCGGGTGACTTCGACACGAGCCTCGGATTGGCGCAGGCCCTGCGCGACAGCGCGGAGGACGACGAGACGCGCGCCTATTACGAGCGCCGTGTGAATGAAATCCTCCAGGAACGGCTGCTCCAGCAGCTCGACGCCGCCATCCAGCGCCACCAGCAGCGAGAAGGCCGACTGCCCGCCTCATTGGAGGCGCTCGTGTCCTCGGGTGACCTGAGGGAGCTGCCCGCCGACCCCCTGGGCGGAAAGCTCTTCCTGGGTGAGGACGGCCGCAGCTATTCCACGGCCGCGCGGTTCCGGCTGGAGCTCATCTACGACGAGAAGACCGAGGACGGCGACCGCCTCGTTCCCAAGCCCCTGGATTCGAAGAACCATGACGCCCAACCCCACTGACGCGCCTCCCATCCAGGTTCGAGGACTCTCGAAGACCTACAAGGTAGGCTTCTGGTTCAACAAGACGGTTCGAGCCCTCCAAGGGTTGGATCTCGAGGTGGGCGCCGGACAGATCTACGGCCTGCTCGGCCCCAACGGTGCCGGCAAGTCCACGACCATCAAAATCCTCATGAACCTGGTGCGCCCCAGTGGCGGAACGGCGCTGTTGTACGGACAGCCCGTGGACCAGGCGGCGACGCGGCGGATGGTGGGCTTCCTTCCGGAGAACCCCTCGCCCTACGAGTACCTGACGGGGCGCGAGTTCGTGACGCTCGCTGGACAGCTGTGCGGCATGGGTGGCCACGAGCTGGACCTGCGAGTGAAAGAGGTGCTCGGCGCGGTGGAGATGAGCCACGCGGAGAAGCTGCAGATCCGCCGGTACTCGAAGGGCATGGTCCAGCGCGTGGCGCTCGCGCAGGCGCTGGTGTCGAAGCCGAAGATGCTCATCCTCGACGAGCCGACGAGTGGCCTCGACCCGGTGGGCCGCCGGCAGATGCGCGACCTCATCCTCGCCGAGCGAGACCGGGGCACCACTGTCTTGTTCTGCAGCCACATCATCCCGGACGTCGAAGCGCTCTGCGACAGGCTCGCGGTGCTCGTGGGGGGCCGCCGCGTGCGTGAGGGCAGCGTCCAGCAGTTGCTCTCCGCGCAGGTGCCCTCCGTCGAAGTCGTGGTCGAGGGCCTGAAGATGGACCAGGTGAAGAACCTGGGCGTGGCGCTGGAGTCCACCCAGGCCCTGGATGGGCGCGTGCTGCTGCAGGTCGCCGACTCGGACAGCCAGCGCCTGCTGGGTCAGGTGCTCGCGGCGGGTGGAAGGGTCAACAGCCTCCAGGCGGCGAAGTTCTCGCTGGAGCAGCTCTTCATGGATGCCCTGAAGGACTCCGGACGGGCGACGAGCGTCGGCGGGGAGATCAACACATGAGCGCGTTCGGCGCGATGGTCTGGAATGGATTCCGAGAGGCGCGCCGCAACCGCGTCACGGTGGTGGTGGGCGCCTTCGCCGCGGTGGTGCTGCTGTCGTCGACGCTGGTGACGGAGGTGACGGTCGCCACGTTCGACCGGGTGCTCACCGACTTCGGCCTGGGGATGATGAGCCTCATCCTCGTCTTCCTCACCATCTTCCTGTCGAGCGGCCTCCTGAGCCGGGAAATCGAGCGGCGCACCATCTTCCTGGTGGTGAGCAAGCCGGTGTCCCGCTCGCAGTTCCTGCTGGCGCGGCTGGCGGGCAACATGCTGACGCTCGCCGTGCTGATGGCGGCGATGATGCTCATCTTCCTGAGCCAGCTGGTCATCTTCCAGGTCAACGTCAATGCCACCCAGGCGCTGGCGGTGGTG
Organism: Myxococcus sp. MH1; assembly: GCF_059738865.1. NCBI lineage: Bacteria > Pseudomonadati > Myxococcota > Myxococcia > Myxococcales > Myxococcaceae > Myxococcus > Myxococcus sp. MH1. The sequence continues at coordinate 8,381,698 of NZ_AP026947.1, forward strand.
GGGCTCTGGTTCGAGCTGCTCGTGCTCACCAGCGCGGGCATCCTCTTCTCCAGCTTCGCGGGCCCCGCCGTGTCGGCCATCGCCACCACGGGCATCTACTTCGCGGGCCACCTGGCCAATGACCTCTTCGACATCGCGCAGCGGCTGGACGACGGTCCCGTGAAGACCGGGGCCACCGCGCTCTACTACCTGCTGCCGAACCTGGAGAAGATGAACTTCCGTCCCCAGGCCACCTATGCCCTGCCCGTGGACGCCTCCACGTTCTTCTCCGGCATCGGGTACGGCCTGGGCTGGGCCGCGCTGTTCACCGCCGCCGCCATCTTCATCTTCGAGCGACGCGACTTCCGCTGAAGCCCCCCGCGAAACGAGGGCCCGTCCACCAGGGCCCCGTGCGCCTCATGGCGAGGCCCCCGCCGCGAGCCTCGCCTTCTGGAGTCCATCCCGCGCGGGAGCCGAGTCCGGCCGCAATCGCAACGCCTCCTCCAATGGCGCAACGGCCTCGGCCGGGCGTCCCAACTGCAACAACGTACGCCCCAGTTCCAGGTGCGAGTCCGCGCGCCGAGGCGCCAGCTTCAACACTGCCCGGAAGCGCTCCACCGCCTCCTCCAGTCGCCCCGACTTGCGCAATGCGAGCCCCAGATTGTGGAGGACGACGGGCTCTTTGGGGCGCAGTGAGTGGACCCGCTCGAGTTGGGGGATGGCCAGGTCCATGCGGCCTAGAAGGGCATATGCGACGGCCAAATCACTCTGCGGCTGGTAGAGGTGGGGCAGCGCCTCGGCCGCGACCTGGAGCGGAGCAACCGCCTCCTCCACTCGACGTGCCTTGAGGTAGGACGCCCCCAGATAGGCGTAGATGCTCGGCTCATCCGGCGTCTTCGAGAGGGTGTCCTCCCACAACGAGATGTCATCGCGCCAATCGGGCACTCGGGCCATCGTCAACGCGGAGAAGACCACCACCACGCCTCCCGCGGCGAGCCCCAGCGCTCTTTGGTGTCCAGGCCAACGCTCGAGCAGCCACTTCACCCCCACCGCCAGCAGGAGGCAGAAGCCCACGGAGGGCAGGTAGAGGAATCGCTCCGCGTAGGCTTCCACGCCACGCAGTTGCATGAGGAAGACGGGCAGCAGCGGCGCCAACAGCCAGACTCCTCCGGCGAACAGGGCCGGAGACACGCGCCATGCACGCCATAGCACCCCCGCCAGCAGCAAGAGCAGGACGCTCCCCACCACCACCTCCGAGGCCAGGGGGGGCACCTGCGTGGGAATCGTCACCACCAGCGGATGAGGCCAGAAGAGCTTCCCACCCAGCTTTCCCATCAACGCCAGCAGGTGGACCGGATACAAGCCCGCGCGCCCTTCACTGCCCTCGAGCGGCACGGAGAGACCAACGGCGTTCAATCGGAGCGCCGCGTACCCCAGGGCGCCCACGCCGAGCGGCGCGTAGCGACGTACCCAGCCCTTGAGCCCCGGTGGTGACACGAGTCCCCCCACCGCCCTGTCGGTGGCCCACAGCACCAAGGGGAGCACCACCGCCACTTCCTTGAAGAGCAAGCCGGCGCCCCACAGGAGGCCTGCCCCCATCCCCCTCCCCCAAGAAGAAGGCCCGCTCACCATGAGCCGCACCGCAAGCATCACCAGGAGCGTCGCGGCCACGTCCATGCAACCACTCACCCAGGCCACCGACTCGGTGTGCACGGGATGCACGGCGAACAGGAGCGCACCCACCAGGGCGCCCCACTCTGCCGAGGAGGAGGCGCCTGCCTCTCGCGCTTTCAAGCACGCACGCAACAGCCAGAGGACGAGCGCACAGACCGCCGCGTGCAGGAGCAGCAGCACCAGATGGAAGCCCCAGGCCTCGAGCCCGAAGACGGCCTGCAGTGAGAAGAAGAGCACGTGCGCGAGCGGCCGGAAGTAGCTCGCCGCGGGGCCTCGCGCGGTGACAGGAATCGGTCCATCGTCGCTGGGGAACAATGGATGCGTGAACGCGTTCGCAAGCCCGCTCCAGGAGCGCAGCCAGGGATTCTCCACCACCAATTGCACATCGTCGTAGACGAACCCGTTGAACAACGCTCCGGCATAGACGAGCGCCGCCACGGAAACAACGAACAGCACCTGGGTTCGAGGGGAGAGGCGAAACGGTCGGGAGTCGGCGGAATCCATCAGCGTCACGGAGTGCCCAGTCTACCGACTTCTGCCTGTCGGAAGGGCCTCAGCACCGCTCGCGACGGAGGCAAGGCACCTGCCGGGCGGTTCCACGCCAGGCCTGGGGGATGGAGCCCAAGTCCGTCCGGGACAGCCCGGGGTCCGAGCCTATACTCGTCCACGCGCGCCCATGGACCGGGCGCCAACAGGGTCCCCGTTCCATGCGAATCCTCGAGGTCTCCAACTTCATGCCGCCCCACCCCGGCGGCATCGAAATCATGATCGACACCCTGTTCCAGGGGCTCCAGCGCCGCGGCCACGACGTGCGGTGGATTGCCGCCTCCACGCCCCTGGAGCCGGGAACGACGGGCCCCTTCGTCCGGGTCTCCGCGTGGAACTGGCTCGAGAAGAACCTGCACGTCCCCATGCCGCTGTGGGCCCCCTCCGGCTGGAAGGAGCTCGACGAGCAGGTGCGCTGGGCTGACGTCATCCACGTCCACGACTGCCTCTACTTCTCGTCCTCGCTGACCACCGCGCTCTCGAAGGGCCGCAAGAAGCCGCTGCTCGTCACCCAGCACGTGGGTGAGGTGCCCTACGGCGGAGTGCTGGACTGGGTGCAGGCGGCCGCCTACCGCACGCTCGGGCGGACCCTGCTGAGCGCCGCCAGCGAGGTGGTGACCTACAGCCCCCACGTCGTGGACTACTTCCAGCGCGTCGGGGTGAAGAAGCCGCTGCGCATCATCCCCCTGGGCTTCGACCCGCGCTTCAAGCCCCTGTCCGAGCAGGAGCGGATGGAGGCGCGACGGGAGTTCGGGCTCCCGGGGAAGGGCGCGCTCGTCCTCTTCGCCGCGCGGCTCGTTCCCAAGAAGGGCGTGCACCGGGTCGCCGAGCTTCAACGCCTGCTGGCCTCCGAGGGCGTGACGCTCGTGGTGGCCGGAGACGGCCCGCTGGCGAGCGAGGTCTCGGACCTCCCGAACACGGTGCACTTGCGACAGGTGGACCATGCGCGCATGCACCTGCTCTATGGCTGCGCGGACGCCCTGCTCCTGCCCTCCGTCGGAGAAGGCCTGCCGCTCACCCTCCAGGAAGGCATGTCGACGGGGCTCCCCGCGGTCGTCTCACGAGACCCGTCCTTCGTCGCCAATGTCTCCGATGCGCCCGGCGTCAGGCTGGAGGAAGGGCTGAGCGCCCAGGCGGAGGCGTTGCGAGAGGTCCTGTCGAATCCGCCACCGCGGAGCGACATCGCGGACTGGGCCAAGGCGCGCTGGGGGCTGGAGCGCTTCGTGACGGAGTACGAGCGCACCCTCGAGGCACTCACGAAGAATCGCTGAGTCCCCGGCCCGTCAGACCCGCTTCCACAACCCCACGAACTGGAACGGATTGAAGACGCGCAGCGGTCCCTTCTCGCACTCGGCCGGGTGGATGAAGGACTGCAACACGAAGCCCTCGCGCGCCATCACCGGCATCCACGACCACTCGTGCTGGTACTGGTAGCGCGACGGGACACCGAAGCGGCGATTGCCCAGCTCGTCCAGGGCACACAGCGTCCAGTAGCCAGCCTTGCTCCGGTAGGTGTGGTCCTTGAGCAGGAAATACTCCCCGGTGCAACGCAGCACCTCCCTGAGCGCGGCCTCGGGGTCTGGCGCGTGGTGCACCACGTCGATGCTGTAGGTGAACGGGAAGGCCCGGTCCCCGAACGGCAGCGTGCGTCCGTCGTAGAGCACTGGCTCGACGAGCACCTGCTCCCGTCGCTGCACGTCCACGGGCACGACTTCACGGGCCCACCCCCGCTCGGTGACGTGCCGGGCGAACCACCCATCGCCCGAGCCGAAATCGAGCGCGCGCTCGAAGCGCGGCAGGCCCGACAAGACCTGCTCCATCAGCGCCAGGACGTTTCCACGGTAGCGACTCATGGACGCAGAGCCCCTCTTCCGGTGGCAGTCGGGATGCTAGCCATGCTCGAGCACCACGCACGTCAGCTCGAAGGGTTTGACGAGCCATGGCCACAGCCACTGCCTGAGCGGGGCACGAGGTGCCTCGGTGCCTGCGCCCTTCCCGGGGTTCAACAACCGCCGGAGCGCGCCCGGAAGGTCCTGCGCGACCAGGTCGCCCAGTCTCCCGCAGGGCACCACCGCCGAAGCCCTCTTCTTCATCCGGGGGAAGAGCGCCGCCAGTTCCTCCACCGAGGGGCGGAACATCGTGTCGATGGGGTCTGGATGCCAGGGAAACGCGCGAGGCACCGAGAGCATCAGGACCCCTCCTCGGGGAACCAAGTCCGACAAGCGGCTGGCAAAGGCCTCACGGTCCTCGACATGCTCGAGCACGCTCGTGCAGCACACCGAGCGAACGCCGAGTCCCTTGAGACGACGGACACAATCGGGGTCCATCAGGTCACCTACGACATCCACGCCCTCGTCCGCCTTGAGGTCTTGATGGATGGCGTGGCCACCGCGTCGACGCAGCGGCGCGAACAGCTCCGCGTCGATCCACCGCTGCTGCACCTCGCGGAAGTATTGGGTGGAGCTCCCCACGTTCAACAGGGAGAAGACCTGCGACAGCTCCAACGTCTCAAGCTGCTGCCCCAGCCACCGCGCTTCTTGCTTCAGCATCCCTGGCTCCAGGACTCGATGCGCCGTGAGGTCATGGCGCCTCCTCGGGGAAGTCGCCGGGACGTTCCTTCACCGTGGGTGGGAACATCGAGGGTGACGCGCTCTCCAACGGGACGATTCGCGGCACGCAATCCCTGCCCACCGACATGAGGAAACCCGAGCGCTGTGGATAGACGCTCTGGAGGAACTGTCGGTCCCGCTCCACGCTGACGTGATTCAGCCACAGAATCGGGTCGTCCCGGTCGGGGTGGTTGTTCTTGCGGAAGAAGACGAAGTGGTTCGCGGGCGCCGAGCGACAGGGCGGCGCGAATCCAGGAGGGACGAAGACGACCGAGTTCTCCGGGACGTCGCGCTCCACGATGTAGCGGGGACGCAAGACGTCGGCGACGAGCTTGCGCAGCGTGATGATTCGAGGTGGCAGGAACATCGTCACGCAGACACACACCAGCCCCACCAGCGCCGCGGGCACCACCGCTCCCAGAGCCCGCTCCGACGCCCACTGCCAGAGCGTCCGCAAGCCTCCCGTGGAGAGCAACACCGTGGGCAGCATCAGTTCCGAGTAGTGGACGGGACCGAAGGTATCCACCCCCGGGTCCGCGACGGGGAGATGGATGACGCAGAAGCTGACCAGGCCCGCGACCAGCCATCGCGCCGGCGCGCCCCGCGCGAGAAACACGAACAAGAAACCCAGGGGCCAACCGAACCCATCCACGCTCAAACGGAAGAGCGCCAGGACCATCCTTCCCGTCGCCAGAACCCAGGACGTGTCGGTGAAGAAGTAGAGGAAGGAGTCGCGCTGCACCTGAGAGGGGCCGAAGGAGACGAAGCGGTATCCGTTCTCCTCCGCATACCGGGCCGCCGCGTGGTAGCCCGTCAGCCAGGGTGAGCCGTTCAGCTCATGGTTGGTGAGCAGGAACAGGCCTCCCAGTGGCAATGCCACGAGCACGAAGAGCAAGGCCTGCTTCCATCGCTCGACGCCTGACAGGCGCCAGGCGCGCACGCACCACAGGACCAGGAACGGAGCGCCCAGCCCCAGGCCCACGGCCGGACGTATCCAGAACGCCAGACAGAAGAAGAGCGCCACCCACGCGCTCGCGGCATGGGGCCGCTGGGAGTCCTGCAAGCGCTCGACCCAATAGAGCATCCACGTCAGCGCGAAGATGGCCGACGTGTGGGACATCAGCGTGGCCGCGCCAATCATGGTCAGAGGGGACACCAGATAGAGCGCCACCGCGACCCGCCCCCAGCCACTCCCCCACCAGCGACGGGCCAGCAGGAACAATCCCACCGCGGTCGCCCCCGAGAGCACCGGGTTCACCAGCCAGGGCATCCCGAGCTTCACGCCGAACGCCATCAGGAAGGGCCAGCCGAGGAAATACTGGCTGTACATCTTCCCGTCGTTGATGACCATGAAGCCATTGTCGAAGAACAGCTTCATCGGCGGAGCGGGCACCCACAGCCGGAACGACGCGAGCAACTCCGCCGCGAACTGGTAGGAGGCCTCGTCATCCACCACCGGCGAGTACCGGAGCACCGAAGCCTGCACGGCCAGGGGAATCAGGGCTCCCAGGACCGCGGCGAGCATCACACTGCGCCGGTCGGGATACTCACGCCACGCCGTGCGCCACGAGGCCAACTGCTCGTCCGTCACCCAGCGAGCCCCCGCGACCGCGACGAAGGCCGCCATGGGAAGCCCGAGGAAGGCCAGGAGCGCGGCCATGACCAGCCAACGGTGCGTGGGCATGTTGATGCTGCCCAGGTTCAGGATGAAGCCATTGAACTGGGACTCCCAGAACGCCCAATAGGCGAGCGCGCAAGCGCACGCCGCGGCGAGAGGGAGCAACAGGGCGCGATATCGAGCGGGGAGCATCAGGAGGCGTCGAGGATGGTCCGCGGCTCCGCGCATTGTCCATGGAAGAGTTCCTGGCCACGGTGGGGACTCCAGACTGCTCGTCGGGAGGGCACTCCAGAAGAACCTCGCGCGTACGGGAGCGGCCTCGGGTGAAGGTTCTTGGGCTAGACTGGGATGACGCTGAACGGTGACGTCCGAGTCCCGCCGGAACAGGTACCATGTCCCAGTCCCCTCCCCGCATCGCGGTCATCCTCCCTTGTCACAACGAGGCCCCCGCCATCCGGGACACCGTGCTCGCCTTCCGCCAGGCGCTGCCCTCGGCGACCCTCTTCGTCTACGACAACGCATCGACGGACAAGACGGCCGAGGTGGCCCGGGAAGCAGGCGCCACCGTCCGAAGTGAAACGCGTCGGGGCAAGGGCAACGTCATCCGACGTGCCTTCGCGGACGTGGAGGCGGACATCTATGTCGTGGCCGATGGGGACGGCACGTATGACGCCTCGGCGGCTTCGCGCCTGGTGGGACTGCTCATCGAGGAGTCCCTGGACATGGTCATCGGCACGCGCATCCACAGCGAGAGGGAGGCCTACCGCGTCGGCCACGTGGCGGGGAACTGGCTCTTCAACCAGGTGGTGGCCCGGCTCTTCGACAAGGGCCAGAGCGACATCTTCTCGGGCTACCGCATCCTGTCGCGGCGCTTCGTGAAGTCATTCCCTTGCATGTCGGAGGGGTTCGAAATCGAAGCGGAGATGAGCATCCACGCCCTCCAGATCCGAATGCCCGTGCGGGAAGTCCCCACCCACTACTCCAAGCGGGTGGAGGGGACCGCCAGCAAGCTGAACACCTGGCGGGACGGCTTCCGGATCCTCTCGCACATCCTTCGACTGCAGCGTTTGCATCGCCCACGTCAGTTCTTCGGCGCGCTGGGTATCGCCATCATCCTGGCGGCGCTGGTCCTGGCCATCCCCATCTTCACCACCTTCATCCAGGTGGGGCAGGTCCCACGGTTTCCCACCGCCATCCTCGCCATGGGCATGGTGCTGTTCGGCTCGCTGCTGGCATTCCTGGGGCTCATCCTGGAGAGCACCAGTCAATTGGCGCTGGAGACCAAGCGGCTGAGCTACCTTTCCATCCCATCCAGTTCCACGCCGACATCCAGGGAGACCTCCGTCCCCCAACAATGCGCGGTTCCCCGGGCCGGTTGAATCAGCGGTCCCTCCCGACGTGCTCGCGAGGTCTTCGGTGGCTTCCATCCACGAACATCACGGACAACAGAAGGCGTTCTTCGAAGCGGACCCGGGTCGTATCGCGACGCGGCTGTTCCGCCATCCGAGCTTCCCTCGCACCATGCGCCGCAAGCTCTCTTTCCTCGCCCGCGAGCTCGCGGGCAGTCGCCATGTCCTCGAGGTGGGCGTAGGTCAGGGCCTCCAGCTCTCCTACTTCCTGAGCCTCATGCCGGAGAGTTGTCGCTACACGGGCGTGGATATCGCCGAGGCCCCCCTGCTGGAGGCGCGGAAACGGCTCGCCCCTCACCTCCAGGAGCGCGTGACACTCCAGCACGCGGTCGCCGAGCGACTCCCCTTCGAGGACGGCACGTTCGACGCCGCGTTCTGCCTGGACGTCCTCCACCACGCGGCCTCACAGCCGTCCATGCTCGCCGAGATGAAGCGGGTCGTCCGCCCTGGTGGCCAGATCATCTGCGTGGAGCCCAATCCGCTCCATCCCGCCAACCTGGTCTTCCTTCGCGACCCCATCGAAAAGGGCATCTTCCAGCTCACGTCCGCCAACGCACGCGAGTGGACGCGGCACGCGGGGCTCGAGCAGCTGCGGCTGGAGAACCTCCCGGTGTTCTTCCCCAGCTTCCCCGGGGCCCTGGAGAATGCCTACGGGTTGATGGAGCGGGTGCTCGCGCGCGTCCCCGTGCTCAACCGCTTCTCCACGACCCGCGTCCTCCGCGCCTCGCGGCCCGAAGAGCCGCGGGGCTGAGGCCCCACCTCACCCGCGTCCCGTCGGCTCCTCCAGCTCATCCGTGAGACCGTGCTTCGCCAGCCGGTAGCGGAACGAGCGGAACGACAGCCCGAGCAGCTCCGCGGCGCGCGTCTTCACACCGCCCGCCTGCTTCAGGGCCGCCAGCAGGTAGCGCCGCTCGCTGTCGTCCAGGTGGCGCTCCAGGTTGAAGCCCGTGCCCAGCGACGGCTCGCCCGGCTCGCCCGGACGTGACACCGGCTCCGACTCGCCACGCACAGCAGGCGGCAGCGTGGACGGGCCCAGCAGGTCCGAGTCCGACAGCGTCGCCGCGCGCTCCACCATGTTCTGCAACTGGCGCACGTTGCCGGGGAACGCGTAGCGCTCCAGCAGGTCCAACGTCTCCTGCGCGAAGCGCAGCGCCGGACGCCCCAGCTCCTCCGCCATCCTCGACAGGAAGTGGCTCGCGAGCAGCGAGATGTCCCCCGCGCGCTCACGCAGCGGCGGCAGCTCGAGCGTAATCACGTTGAGCCGGTAGAAGAGGTCCTCGCGGAAGCGGCCCGCCTTCACCTCTGCCTCCAGCCGCCGGTTGGTCGCCGCGATGACGCGCGCCTGGAAGGGCACCTCCGCCGCGCTGCCCACCGGCTTCACCTTGCGCTCCTGCAACACGCGCAGGAGCTTCACCTGCGTGGCCAGTGGCATCTCCCCTACCTCGTCCAACATCACGGTGCCCTCACCCGCGGACACCAGCAGCCCCGAGCGCTCGTGCAACGCCCCCGTGAAGGCGCCCTTCACGTGGCCGAACAGCTCGCTCTCCAGCGTGCCCTCGTTGAGCGCCGCGCAGTTGAAGGGCAGGAACGGCTGCGCCGCCCGGCTGCCCCGCATGTGGATGGCCCGCGCCACCAGCTCCTTGCCCGTGCCGCTCTCCCCCGTCACCAACACCGTGCTGCGCCCCGGCGCCACCTTCTCCACCAGCGACCACACCGCCTGCATCCGGGCGCTCTGCCCCACCGCCATGCCCAGCCCGGGCAAAAGCCGCGCGCGCAGGGTGGTGTTCTCCTGCCGCAAGAGGCGCTTCTCCAGCGCCTTCTGCACCAACAGCCGCAGCTCGTCGTTGTCGAAGGGCTTGCAGATGTAGTCGTACGCGCCCTCGCGCATCGCCTCCACCGCGGCGGCGGGCGAACCGAAGGCCGTAATCAGGACGACCTCCGGCGGCTCCTTGCGCGCGCGCGCCGTGCGCAGCACGTCCAGCCCGCTGCCCGTCCCCAGCTTCATGTCGGAGATGACCAGGTCCACGCCATCCCGCGCGAGCACCTCGCACGCGGGCTTCACCCCGGGCACGCTCGTCACCACATAGCCCTCGCGGTGCAGGAGCAGCTCCAGGTACTCACGCATGGACAGCTCGTCGTCCACGATGAGGACATGGCCTCGGAAGGCGCCTTCTTGGGCTTGAATGGTCGTCACAGCGGCAACCCCACGACGAACTCCGTTCCCTCGGCCGGGTCCGAGCGCACGCGGATGGAGCCCCCATGCGCGCGGACGATGGAATGCGCGGTCGACAGCCCCAGCCCCGTGCCCCCGTCCCGCGTGGTGAAGAAGGGCTCGAACAGGTGCCCCATCATCTCCTCCGTGATGCTCCCCGCAGAATCCCACACCCGAATCTGCGCTTCCTTCTCGCTCCGGGCCAATCCCACCTTCACCTCACCCCTGGGCCCCGCGGCCTGGAAGCCGTTGCGCACCAGATTGATGAGCACCTGACGCAGCTGGTCCGGGTCCACCGCGGCCATCAACGGCTCGCGCGCGGACACCTCCACCCGCACGTCCCGGGCCAGCGGGTCCGCGCGCAGCATGTCCACCGTCTCCGTCAGGAGTGAATCCAGCGGCACCTCCCGCCGCACCGGCTCCGGAGGCCGCGCGAAACGAAGGAAGTCCTCCACCAGCCGCCCCAGCCGGTCCGACTCGCGCACCAGGATGTTGGTGAGCTTCTGCACCACCACGTCGCTCGAGCGCTCCTGCGCGAGCAGCTGCGCCGAGCCCCGCATCGCCGCCAGCGGATTGCGCAGCTCGTGCGCCAGCTGCGCGGAGAGCGTCCCCAGGCTCGCCAGCCGGTCCGAGCGCTCCAGGTCCTCCTCCATCCTGCGCAGCTCCGTCAGGTCCTGGAACACGATGAGCAGCGCGCCCGACTCGCCCTCCAGCGGCGTCACCGACAGCCCGAGGATGCGCCGGCGGCCATGCTCGGCGCCCACCACCAGCTCGCCTCGCGACGAGCGCGGCGCCAGCACCGCCACCCCCGGCAGGAGCGCCTCCAACGGCTGGCCCACGCCTTCGACGCCCTCCACCTGGAGGATGGCGCGCGCGGCGGCGTTGACGAAGGTGACGCGGCGCTGCGAGTCGCAGGTGATGAGCCCCGAAGGCATGGAGGAGAGGATCTGCTGCTGCAGCCCACCCAACCGGCGCAGGTCCGCCTCGCGCGCCGACAGCGCTCCGCCCGTGGCGGACAGCTGCCGCGACAGGTAGCCCGCCAACACCGCGATGAGCCCCAGCGCCAGCAGGTTGCTGCCCAGCACGAACAGGCCGCGGCTGGACAACACCGGCCCCAGCGGCGCCGCGTCCGTCAGCCGCAGCACCACCACCAGCGAGGAGAAGGACACCGCGCCCGCCGCCGCCACCCACAGCGCGCCGCGCCAGTCCAGCACCACCGCGGCGCCGATGACGGCCAGGCTGTAGAGGAACGTGAGCGGCGAGTCGGAGCCACCACTCAGGTAGACGAGGCCCGTGGCAATGACCACGTCGCCCAGCACCTGCACCCATGCGTCCAGCCGCCCCGCCCTCTCGCGCCGCAGGCGGATGCCCACCACTACCGTGGACGCATAGGCCGCGATGATGACGCCCAGGGACAGCGAGTCCGCCCGGCTCGGCTCCTCGAGGGGCTGAATCAGCAGGCGCCCCACGGTGATGACGAGCGACAGGCTCGCCGCCACCGTGCGGAACAACACCAGCCAGACCAGGCGCACGCGGAGCCTCTCGGCCTCGTCCGCGCGCACGCTGGAGACGACGGAGCTACTTGATGGCACCGGCAATGGAGAAGATGGGCAGGTACATGGCGATGAGGAAGCCGCCGACCACGCCGCCGAGGAACACCATCAGGATGGGTTCAATCATCGCCGTCAGCGCGCTGACGGCGGTGTCGACTTCGTCGTCGTAGAAGTCGGCGATCTTGTTGAGCATGGTGTCCATGGCGCCCGTCGCTTCACCGACGCCAATCATCTGCACCACCATGGAGGGGAACACCTTCGTCTCGAGCAGCGGACCGGCGATGTTCTTGCCCTCGGCGATCTTCCCGCGCACGTAGTAGATGGCCTCTTCCACCGTCTTGTTGCCGGCCGTCTTCGCCGTCACGTCCAGCGCGTCGAGGATGGGCACGCCGGAGGAGATCATCGTGCCCAGGGTGCGCGTGAAGCGCGCCACGGCCACCTTGCGCAGCACGGGCCCGAACAGCGGCATCTTCAGGAACACCTTGTCCCAGAACTTGCGGCCCTTGGGCTGCTTGTAGCTCCAGGAGAAGGACACCACCACCACGGTGATGGAGGCGACCACGTGGAACCAGTACGCCTCCGCCCATGCGGACAAATCCACCACGAACTGGGTGGGGGCCGGCAGCGCCGAGCCGAAGTCCGCGAACATGGCGGCGAACACCGGCGTCACCTTGAGGAGCAGGAGCGCCGTCACGCCGACGGCCACCAGGATGACGATGGCCGGGTAGGTCATCGCGCCCTTGACCTTGCGCTTGAGCTTCTCGCTCTTCTCGCGGTAGGCCGCGAGCCGGTTGAGGATGGTGTCGAGGATACCGCCGACCTCGCCGGCCGCGCACAGCTGGACGTAGAGCTCGTCGAAGACCTTCGGGTGCTCCTTGAGCGCGTCGGCGAAGGTGCTGCCCTGCTCCACCTTGCCCTTGATGGCCAGCAGCACCTTCTTGAAGGCCGGGTTGTCCATCTGGCTGGCGAGGATGTCCAAGCACTGCACCAGCGGCAGACCCGCGTCGATCATCGTCGCGAACTGACGGGTGAAGACGAGGATGTCCTTGCCCGTCACACCGCCCATGCCCGGCAGGGTGATGTCGCCGTCGAGCGCGCTCTTCTTGCGCACCTTGACGGGGTTGAGACCCAGGGACTTCAGACGGGCGTTGACGGCCTCGGAGTCCGAGGCCTCCATCTCACCCTTCTTGGTCTCACCGCTCTTGGTCTTCGCCTCCCAGAGGAACTGGGCGGTGTTCTTCTTGGAAGCTGACTTCTGGACTGCCTGTGCTGCCATGAGCTCGACCTCCGCGGACGCGCGCGCGAGTCTAACCGCTGAATCTCAAAACCAGGAACTAACGACCCGCCGCTCCCCCGGCCGGCCGCTGGGCCCCCGGTACCACGCCGCCCGTGGCCAGGATGTTGCGCAGTTCCTCCGGGTCGCTGGAGCGCCCGAAGGCCTCGTCCTGCGAGATGACCCGTCGGAGCAGCAGCGCCGCCAGGGCCTGGTTGAAGGTCTGCATGCCGTACTTGGCCTGTCCCACCTGCATGGACGAGTAGATCTGATGGACCTTGTCCTCGCGGATGAGGTTCCGGATGGCGGGGTTGGGCACCATGACCTCCAGCGCCAGCACGCGGCCCGGGGCCCCCGCCTTGGACACCAGCGCCTGGCTCATCACGCCCTCCAGCACGAAGGACAGCTGGGCGCGCACCTGCGGCTGCTGGTACGGCGGGAACACGTCCAGCACGCGGTTGATGGTCTGCACCGCGCTGTTGGTGTGCAGCGTCGCGTAGCAGATGTGACCCGTCTCCGCGATGGTGAGCGCCGCCTCGATGGTCTCCAGGTCGCGGAGCTCACCGACCAGCACCACGTCCGGGTCCTGGCGGAGGATGTACTTGAGGGCCGTCTTGAAGTTGCGGGTGTCCGCGCCCACCTCGCGCTGGTTGACCAGGCAGTTCTTGTGCGGGTGCAGGTACTCGATGGGGTCCTCGATGGTCATGATGTGCTCATGACGCTCGGTGTTGATCTTGTCGATCATCGAGGCCAGCGTGGTGGACTTGCCCGAGCCCGTGGGGCCCGTCACCAGGATGAGGCCGCGGGGCTTCTTCACCAGCTCCGCGACGATGGGCGGCAGGCCCAGCTCCTGGAAGGTCAAAATCTTGAACGGAATGGTGCGGAACGCGCCGGCCACCGCGCCACGCTGCATGAAGATGTTGGCGCGAAAGCGCGACAACCCCTTCACGCCGAAGGACAGGTCCAGCTCGTTGTCCTCCTCGAACTTGTGCTTCTGGGCGTCCGTGAGGATGGAGTAGCAGAGCTGCTTGGTCTCCACGGGCGTCAGCGGCGCCGTCTTCAAGGGGACGAGCTCGCCGTCCACGCGCAGCTGGGGCGGGGAGCCGGTGGTGATGTGGAGGTCGGAAGCGCCCTTCTCGACCATCGCCTTGAGGAGCTGGTGCAGGTTGGCCACGGTGGGGGTGTCCTTCGGTCAGTCTGGGGGAGGGAGTGACTAGAAGCGGTCCGGCGCGGTGTTGCCCACGACTTCTTCCAGGGTGGTCGCGCCGTCCATCACCTTCTTGAGACCGCTCATGCGCAGGCTGCTCATGCCCAGGCGGATGGCCTCCTGCTTCAGCTCGGAGGCGGACGCGCCGTTGATGACCAGCTCCTTGAGGCCGTCCCAGAAGGGCATGACCTCGTAGATGGCCACACGGCCCCGGTAGCCGCGGTCGTTGCAGTCGCGGCAGCCGACCTTCTCGTACAGGGTGAAGGTGCCCATCTTGTCCGGGGGGATGCCGGCGTCGATGAGGGCCTGCTCGTCCACCTTGTCCGCGGGCTTCTTGCAGGCCGGGCACAGCCGGCGCGCCAGACGCTGGGCGAGGATGAGGTTGAGCGAGGCGGTCACCAGGAACGGCTCGATGCCCATGTTGAGCAGGCGGCTGACCGTGCCCGGGGCGTCGTTGGTGTGCAGCGTGGAGAGCACCAGGTGGCCGGTGAGGGCCGCCTTCACGCCGATCTCCGCCGTCTCGAAGTCGCGGATCTCACCAATCATGATGATGTCCGGGTCCTGGCGGAGGAACGAGCGCAGCGCGGCCGCGAAGTTCAGGCCGATGTCGTCGTGCATCTGCACCTGGTTGATGCCGGCGAAGTTGAACTCGACCGGGTCCTCCGCGGTGGAGATGTTGGTGCCCACGTCGTTGAGGCTGGAGAGCGCCGAGTACAGCGTCGTCGTCTTGCCCGAGCCCGTGGGGCCCGTCACCAGCACCATGCCGTAGGGCCGGTCGATGGCCTCCTTGAACCACGCGAGCGGCTGCGCGTCGAAGCCCAGCTTGGTCATGTCCAGCTGGAGGTTGCTCTTGTCGAGCAGACGCATCACGACCTTCTCGCCGAAGAGCGTGGGACACACGCTCACGCGGAAGTCCATCTCCTTGCCGCCGCCCATCTTGATCTTGATGCGGCCGTCCTGCGGCAGGCGCCGCTCGGAGATGTCCAGCGAGGCCATGATCTTCAGACGCGAGGTGATCGCGTTGCGCAGCTTCATGGGCGGCCGCATCACCTCGTACATCACGCCGTCGATGCGGAAGCGGACCCGGAAGTCCTTCTCGTACGGCTCGATGTGGATGTCGGACGCGCGCTTCTTGATGGCGTCCATGAGGATGAGGTTCACCAGCTTGACGACGGGCGCGTCATCCGCGGCCTTCGCCATCTCGTCGATGTTCTCCGTCTCCTCCTTCGCCAGCTCGATGTCGTCGCCGACGTCGCCGACGATCTCCTCCATCGAGGGGCCCTTCTCCGCGTAGTAGCGCTCGATCGCCTCGCGGATGGAGACCTCCGAGGCCACCACCGTCTCGATGTTGTAGCCGGTGAGGAACTTCAGGTCGTCCACGGCGAAGATGTTGGACGGGTCGCACATGGCCACGATCAGCGACGGGCCCGCGCGGTTGACCGGAATCACCAGGTGCTTCTCGGCCACTTCCTTGGGCACGAGCTTGATGATGTCCGGGTCGATGTCGAAGTCCTTCAGGTTGATGGCCGGCACGCCGTACTGCTTGGAGAGGAAGTCGGTGAGCTTCGACTCCTCGATGGCGCCCGTCTTGATGAGCGCGGTGCCGATGCGCGTGCCGCTCTTCTGCTGCTCTTCCTGGGCCTTGCGAAGCTGCTGGACGGAGATGAGGTTCTCGCGGACCAGCAGTTCACCCAATCGACCGGACATTCGTGAAGCCTCTTCCTTGTGGCAAAGAAGGACGAAGCGGGCGGGGGCCCACCTCGCTCCAGGGGAGACGCGGGCGTTGCCTCGGGGCCCCACAGCACCTTTGGCACGGTTCCTGACTACGAATTAGAGGGGAGCCGCTCACATCCGTCAAGGCGCCCCCTCGGGCCGCCGGATCCGCCAACCCGTTGAACACTCACGGGAAAAATGCGGGGCTCAGGCGCCGGTCCTGGCAATCACCGTGCGAGCGGTCTCGACATCCCGCTTGATCTGCCCCGTCAGCTCCGCCACGGAGCCGAAGCGCTGCTCGGGGCGCAGCCGCTCCAGGAACTGCACCCGCAGCTCGCGGCCGTAGATGTCCCCGGAGAAATCCAGGAGGTGCGCCTCGATGGTGACCTCGGTGCCGCCGAAGGTGGGCTTGATGCCGATGTTCGCCGCGCCCCCGTGCCACGCGCCCTCCCCCGCCTCCTTGAGGAAGCGCACCCGGATGGCGTAGACGCCCGGCGCCGGCCGCAGCTCGTTCTGCGTGTCCACGTTGGCCGTGGGAAAGCCGATGGTGCGCCCGCGACCCGCCCCCGCCACCACGGTGCCGTCCAAGTCGAACGGGCGGCCGAGCAGGCGGCACGCCGCGGACACCCGGCCCTCCAGGATGTACTCGCGCACCCGCGACGACGAGGCGACGACGCCGTCCACCGTGACGGGCGTCACCACGTGCACCCGGGCGCCCCGGCGGCCCGCGGCCTCGCGCAGCGTGTCCACCGTGCCCGCGCGCGCGGCGCCATAGGTGAAGTCGCTGCCCACCACCACGTGCGAGACGCCCAGCCTGTCGAAGAGCGTGGCCTCGAAGTCCCCGGGCCCCGTGCGGGCATAGTCGCGCGAGAAGGCCTGCACCACGGAGGCCTCCAGCCCACAGGCGGCGAGCAGCTCCAGGCGCCGGGGCAAGAGCGTGATGAGCTTGGGCGCCAGGTCCGGCTGGAGCACCTTGCCCGGGTGGGGGTTGAAGGTGAACGCCGCCGGGGACGCGTGCTTGCGCGCCTCCGCGAAGAGGGCCTGGTGGCCCACGTGCACGCCGTCGAAGTTGCCCAGAGCCAGCGCCCGGCCCTCGAGCGCCCGGCCCGCCTCCGCCACCGAGTGGAAGACCTTCATGCCCCCCCTATACCAGTGTTTTTCCCTGGCCAGACCCCGCTTGGCCGTGGTTGGAGCGCCTGGAACATGCCCCGCCCTCGCCTGCTGCCAGACCCCGTCGGACTCCACCTCGTCGAAATGGCCACCCCTCCCGACTGGGACGCCGAGTTCGGCTTCGCGGGCCCCCTGGAGCTCGAAATCGGCTCCGGCGCCGGCGGCCACGCCCTGGAGTACTGCCGCCGAAACCCCCAGGTGCGCTTCGTCGCCTTCGAGTGGCGCAAGAAGTACGCCCGCGACACCCAGGACCGCGCCGCCAAGGCCGAGATGAAGAACCTGCGCGTCGTCGAGTCCGACGCCCGCTTCGTCGTGCCCCGCATCTTCGCGGACAACTCCCTGTCCGCCATCCACCTCCAGTTCCCCGACCCCTGGTGGAAGCGCTCCCACGCCAAGCGCGCCGTCGTCCAACCCGACTTCGCGAAGCTCCTGCTCGGCAAGCTCGTCCCCGGCGGCCTCTTCGACATGCGCACCGACGTCCAGGACCGCGCCGTCAACATGCTGTCCATCCTGGAATCCGTGGGATTCCACAACCCCTTGGGTTCCGGCGTTTTCCACCCGTATGACCCGGAGGAGGTGCCCTCCACGCGGGAGCGGCGGTACCTGTCGTCGGGGGAGCCGGTGTACCGGGCGCGGCTGCGCAAGCCGCTCTGAGCGCGTGAAGTGACGGGCACTTGCCGTCCCCCTTGGCTTCCGAGGGGACGGCGGGTGAGAATCAGAGCCATTCTGGCAGCGCGGGATGATTGCACTGGGGGCGCAACCGCATGGCGGACGGCGAGAGGAAGAAGACGCAGGAGGTCGCGCGTCGGGCGGGGACAGGCGGGGAGCTGAGTGGGCGGACGGTGCTCATCGTCGACGACGACCCGGCGCATGTGGCGCACGTGCGCGAGGGGCTGGCGCCGCGGGGCTACGTGTTCAAGGAGGCGCACGACGGGACGCAGGCCCTGTCGGCCATCCGTGAGTCGCGGCCGGACCTCATCCTGATGGACGTGGAGATGCCGGGGCTGGGCGGCGTGGAGGTGTGCCGCATCATCAAGGCGAACGCGGGGGAGGACGGGTTCGGCTTCATCCCGGTGATTCTGATGACGGCGCGCCAGGCGGCCGGAAAGGTGGAGGGGCTGGAGCTGGGGGCGGACGACTACCTGGTGAAGCCCTTCGACATGCTGGAGCTGTCGGCGCGGGTGAAGTCGATGCTGCGGCTCAAGGTGCTCCAGGACGCGCTGGTGGAGAAGAACCGGGAGCTGGACCGGGCCAACAAGGAGCTGGCCAAGAAGCGCGAGGAGCTGCTCGCGCTGTCGCGCACGGACGGGCTGACGGGGCTGTACAACCGGCGCTGCTTCGAGGAGCGGCTGAGCGAGGAGTTCGCGCGCTCCAGGCGCTACCAGTCGCCCCTGTCGCTGGTGATGCTGGACATCGACCACTTCAAGCGCATCAACGACACCTTCGGCCACGTCTTCGGGGACCAGGTGCTCAAGGCGGTGGCCCAGACGACGCGCGCGCGGCTGCGCGAGGTGGACATGCTGGCGCGCTACGGCGGCGAGGAGTTCATCGCGCTCCTGCCGGAGACGGCGCCCCAGGACGCGCTCAAGGTGTGCGAGCGCGTGCGCGAGGCCATCGCGGCCCTGGGCGTGGAGCACGTGGGCGCGGACGGACGGCCCCAGCAGGTGCGGCTGACGGCGTCGCTGGGCGTGGCGACGGTGCCCTCCCGGGACTTGGAGACGGCGGAGGCGCTCTTGCGCGCGGCGGACGCGGGGCTCTACGCGGCCAAGGGAGCGGGGCGAAACCGTGTCCAGCAACACGTTCCGTGACACTGCCTCACCAGAGGCTTTCCCCCGGCGCTGGTTTGACCTAAACCCCACTCCCATGCGCCTGACCGCGACGACGCCCTGGTTGCTGGCCCTGCTCCTGGTGGGCATGGGCGGCTGCAACCAGCCCCGCTTCGGCACACCGCAGGACGCCTATACCTCCTTCCACCGGCTGGTGAAGCGCGGTGAGCTGCGTCAGGCCTGGGGCGCGTTGTCCCAGCCGACGCAGGCGGCCCTCCAGCAGCGGGCGCAGGCGGTGAGCGATGCCTCCGGTGGCGCGGTGAAGGCCGAGCCCCTGGGCCTGTTCTTCGCGAATGTCCCCCCTCCTCCGGATGTTACGGAGGTCTCCCTGGTCCGGGAGGCGGGCGACGAGGCGACCGTGCTCGTGCGCTCGTCAGGCAGCACCCATGAGGTCCGGATGGTCCGGGAGCCGTCTGGGTGGAAAGTGGACCTCTCAGCCTCCCTCCAGCCGTGAAGCCGGGCATGCCCGGGCTCCTCGCATCAGGTAACGTACGACTGTGAACGATCGGAAGACACGGCGGGTCATCCCCGCGGTCGAAGTCATCCGGCGGCCGGCCTCGACGCCCGGCAGCGCTGGGCAGAGTCCGTCCCCCTCGGACTCCCCGTCACCCGCGCCCACGCCGCGCCCCACGCCCCGTCCCACCACGGCGGGTCCGGCGGCCCCCGTCGCGCCCCGTCCCGCGGGCGTGGCGCCCACGCCCCGTCCCGCCACCCCGGCGGCGGCCGCCCCGACGAGCCCCACGGCGCCAGCGCCCTCGCCCGCGCCGCGTCCATCGGTGCCGGTGGCCTCCAGCGCCCCCCGCCCCGCGGGCGTGGCGCCGGGCGCCCGGCCGATGGCTCCGCGCTCGCCTGGAGGGCCCGGTGGCCCGGGTGGACGTCCCGGCGGCTTCGGTGGCCGTCCCGGGGGCTTCCGCTCCTCGGCGCCCCGGCCTCCGCCCACGCCCGAGCAGATCCTCGCGCTCGCGCAGCGCGAGCACGTGCCGGCGCGCATCGCCAAGGGTGAGCTGGAAGGCAAGATGAAGTGCCGCATCTGGCGCAAGCTCCACGCCGAGGAGGCCAAGCGCTTCGACCAGGTCTACGAGCTGATGGGCCAGACGCCGGGGCTGTCGCTGGGGGACGCGTTCGGCGTGCTCCAGAGCGGCATGACGGTGGCGGAGTTCATGGCGCGCAAGGAGCGCACCCAGCGCAAGGCGGCCATCAAGCAGGCGCGCGGCGAGGTGGACAACGCCGTCGTCGCCGAGCTGCTCTCGGGCCTCATCGCCGGCAAGACGGAGG
This sequence comes from Myxococcus sp. MH1, assembly GCF_059738865.1. Lineage (NCBI taxonomy): Bacteria > Pseudomonadati > Myxococcota > Myxococcia > Myxococcales > Myxococcaceae > Myxococcus > Myxococcus sp. MH1. The sequence goes on from NZ_AP026947.1 coordinate 8,401,762, forward strand.
TCTCCGTGGTGCTGGCGGAGCGCTCGCTCCTGGACACGCTGGTCGCCGAGGAGCCCATCGCCTTCACGCTGGAGCGCACCGGGCGGCTGGAGAAGCTGCAGGTGGTGCTGCTGGCGCGGCGCGGGGAGTGGGAGCGGCTGCTGCCCGGGCTGGAGCGCGACGCGAAGCTCACCCAGAAGCCCGCCACGGTGGCCCGCCAGCCGGACAAGCGGCCGTACTCGGACCCGCGCGCGTTCCTGGACCACCTGGGCCAGCAGGTGAAGCTGGTGCTGCGCAACGGCATCACGCTGCAGCTGCCGCTGATGCACGTGGGCCGCTTCGACCTGCTGTTGGGCGAGACGGGCCACGAGGTGTTCGTCCCGCTCCACGCGCTGCTGCGCTTCGAGCCGGTCGCCGCGAGCGCTCCCGCCACCGAGGCCTGAAGCCAAGGCCGCGGAATTTCGCGGGGGCGCCGCCCCTTCCTCCATCTTTCGCCGAGCGAGGCACCCACTCCATGCGCCCCTTCTTCTCCCGCATCATCAAGCCCTGGCTCGCGCTGGCCGCGACGGCCGCCATGGTGGGCGCCACCCAGCAGGGCTGCACCAAGGACACCCCGCCCGCCGCCGCCGCGGCCCCCGCGCCCACCGTCCCGGAGAAGCGGGAGAACGGCGTGCGCGTGGTGGAGCTGACGGTGACGGAGAAGGGCTACGAGCCCAGCCCCGTGCAGCTCAAGAAGGACGAGCCGGTGAAGCTGGTGGTGACGCGCAAGACGGACCAGACGTGCGCGACGGAAGTCGTGATGGACGACTACGGCATCAACACCGCGCTGCCGCTGGGCCAGCCGGTGGACATCACCTTCACGCCCAAGACGTCCGGCAAGCTGGTGTACGGCTGCGCCATGGGGAAGATGATTTCCGGCGTTTTCCTGGTGGAGTGAAGACGTAGGCCGAAATCTGGGCACCGCGCCGGGGAGGAGTAGTGTGCCGACCCTGCATGGGCGGCGCGGCGGAGCTCTTCACGCGGCATGTCTTCCTCGACCTCGAGACCACGGGGTTGGATCCACGTGCCGACGAAATCATCGAGCTGGGGTGTCTGTTCTTCGAGAACGGGCGCGAGGTGGACCGCTTCGCGCGGCTGTACTCGGCGTCCAAGCCCCTGCCCCTCACGATTCGTCGGCTCACGGGCCTGACGGACGCGGACCTGGAGGGCCGGCCGCGCTTCGGCGTGGACCTGGAGGACCTCAAGGCGCGGCTGACGGGCTGGACGGTGGTGGCGCACAACGCCTCGTTCGAGAAGGGCTTCCTGCCGGACCTGTTGGGCTCCATTCGCGCGCCGGTGCTCGATTCGTGCGAGCTGATGCACTACCTGCACCCGGAGCTGCCCAGCCACTCGCTGGAGTCGCTCTTGCGCTGGGCGGGGCTGGGCATCCGCCAGCCGCACCGCGCGGTGTCCGACTGCGAGGCGGTGTACGCGGTGCTCGTGCAGACGATGGAGCGCTGCATCAGCGACGGGCGCGGCGAGGACCTCGCGGACCTCGTGGCCACACTGGACCCTCGGGCGGCGCGGCGGCTGGGCTCCGCTGACGTCCTCGAGGAGGGCGCGTTCGATTACGACGAGTGGCCGCTGCTGGAGCTGCTGTCGCGACTGAACGCGGCCTGCCGGGCGAGGCCCACGCCGCTCGCGCTCGAGACGCAAGGCGGCTTCCTGCGCGGACGACCGGAGCGGCGTCGCGCGGCGGGCGTGCCCGCGGTCGCGGAGCCCGAGGCCGAGACGCCGGTGGTGCCGGTGCGGGCCGACGAGGTGTCCGCGATTCTGGGTGCGGGCGGTGCGCTGGAGCAGCGCGAGGAAGGCTTCCGCAGCCGGCCCGCGCAGCTCGACATGGCGCAGGCGGTGGCGCGCGCGTTGTCGGACGGGGAGCAGGTGGCGGTGGAGGCGGGCACGGGCACGGGCAAGTCGCTCGCGTACCTGGCGCCCGCGGCCCTCTTCGCCGCGCGCAACGGGCGCAAGGTCGGCGTGGCGCCGCACACCAAGACGCTGCAGGACCAGTTGCTGGAGAAGGACCTGCCGCGCCTGCACCGCGCGCTGGGGGGCACGTTCGGCTACGCGCTGCTCAAGGGGCAGTCGAACTACCTGTGCCGCCGCCGCGCGCTGGAGGCCACGCGCGTGGAGCCGGGCATGGGGCACAACGCCCGCGCCCCTCGCGCGTACCTGCGCGCGTACCTGCGCCGCAGCGTCGAGGGAGACCTGGACCGGCTGAGCCACTGGTTCCGCGAGCGCTTCCCGGTGCTGATGGGGTTGATGCCGGCGGTGCGCTCCGAGGCGGCGACGACGCTGGGCGACAAGTGCCCGCATCACCACCGGTGCTTCTACCACTCGGCGGTGGCCCAGGCGCGCGAGGCGGACGTGCTGGTCATCAACCAGTCACTCGCCTTCGCGTGGCCCGCGCGCTACCCGAAGCTCGAGCACCTGATTCTCGACGAGGCGCACGAGGTGGAGGACGTGGCCACCACGGCGCTCACCGTGGAGCTGTCGGACCTGGCCTTCCACCGGCTCACCGAGCGGCTGCACGGACGAGACGGACGACACGGCCTGTTCGCCGAGCTGCGGCGCGCGCTGTCCGCCTCCCGGCGCGAGGAGTCCCGCGCGCTGATGGGTCAGGTGGAGGACGCGCTGCGCCGGCTGATGGACGAGGCGCGGGACCTGGGCGCGCGGGTGACGGAGCTGTGTGAGCCCTCGGCGACGGCGGCCGGAGAGGACCCGGACGAGGGCGCCTATGCCCCGGAGCTGCGCGTGACGGAGGCCGTGCGCGCGCTGCCCGCGTGGGCGCCGGTGCGAGAGGGACTGGAGCTGGTGCGCGGCGCGCTGCAGGCGCTGCACACGCTGCTCGCGGTGCGGGTGCTGGAGGCCCTGCCGGAGCTGGCGGCGCGGATGCCGGCGCTGGAGCGCGAGCTGTCCGGCGCGACGACGGAGCTGGGAGAGCTGTCGACGCTGGCCACGGAGCTGTCGGGCGAGGCGGCGGCGGGGCGGTGCTACTCGGCCACGGCCGAGCCCCGGCGTCAGCGCTGGAGCGTGGGCGCGCAGCCGGTGGACGTGTCCTTCCACGTGTCGCGCGACTTCGCCGCGAACAAGCGCGCGCTGGTGCTCACCTCCGCCACGCTGGGCCCGAGCAACGGGAGCGGTACGCCCTTCGTGTTGAAGCGCCTGGGGCTGGATGGCCGGGGCGACAAGCCCGCGCCCCGGTTGTTGCGCGCGCCCTCACCCTTCCAACTGCACGAGCAGGCGCTCGTCGTGCTCGTCACGGACGCGCCGCGCGCGCACGAGGAACCCTTCGTCGACTGGGCCGCGACGCGCATCTCCGGCCTCGCGCAGACGATGGGCGGGCGGCTGTTGGGGCTGTTCGCGTCCACGCGGCGCATGGAGCGCGTGGGCGCGGAGGCTCGCAACCGACTGGAGCCGCTGGGCATCGAGGTGCTGCGGCAGTCCCGTGGACATGGCCGCTCCCTGGCGGCACGGCAGGAGCGCGACACGGGCACGGTGCTCTTGGGCACGAAGAGCTTCTGGCAGGGTGTGGACATCCCTGGGCGCGGCGTTGGGTGCGTCTTCATCGACAAGCTCCCGCTGGAGCCCGCGCTGCGTCCGCTGGTCGCCGCGCGCGAGGAGCCGCTGGCCCGCGCGGGGGGCGAGTATCAGGGATTCCTCCAGTACCGGCTGCCGCGCGCGCTGCTCCTGCTGCGGCAGGGCGTGGGGCGGCTCATCCGCTCCACCACGGACCGGGGCGTCGTCATCATCGCGGACCCGGGGCACCCCAGCTACCGCGCGTACCTGATGAACGCCCTGGAGGGCTACCGCGTGGAGGCGCTGCCGTGGGCGCAGGCGCGCCTGCGCATCCACGGCGTGCTCAAGCAGACGGGGCTCCTCGTGGACTCACCCGCTCCGCGCTGAACAAGGCTCACGCGTCCAGGCGCGCTCGGAAGCGGGACTCCAGCGCGCGCAGCTCGCCTGACGCCCCGCCACGCCAAGCGCGGCTCAAGCGTCCAGGCGCGCTCGGAAGCGGGACTCCAGCGCGCGCAGCTCGCCGAGCGACTCACCCGACGCCCCGCTCCGCTCCGCGACCTCCAGCGCCTTCGCCAAGGCCCGCGCGTCCTCTTCGCTCTGCTCGCGCAGCCGCTGCATCATCGTCCGCGTCGCGTCGAACAAATCCTTCAGCTCGTCACCATCGCGCAGGCCATACGACGGGGGACGCAGCTTGCCCTCCGCCACCTCCCCCACCATGCGCCGGATGCGCAGCAGCGGGCCCGCCACCCGGTGCGTCACGACGATGGTGCCCAGCGCCACCACGGCGATGAAGGCCAACAGGAACGCGCCCAGCACCCACCACGTCGCGCGCTGGCGCCACTCCAGCTCCGCGCGCTGCGCGACGATGGCCGCGCGCTCCTGCTCGTAGGCCGCGTCGATGGTCTGCGCCTTCTCCCGGAAGGCGGCCTCGAACGCCGGGTCATCCATGCGCGCGAGCAGCTCGTTGGAGAGCGTGGCGCTGGACAGCTCCCGGCTCACCTCCGCGGCCTTCGAGCGCGCCTCCACCGCCGTCGCCGTCTCCTGCATCAGCGCCCGCGCCGAGCGCACCAGGAACACGCCCAAGAGCGCCGACAGCACCAGCGTCACGCCGACGATGTACGCGGTCAGCTTGAGCTGGAAGCTCGTATCCAGCAGGAAGTTGCGCCAGCGCCGCTTGGGGGCCGCCTGCTGCGCCGTGCTGCTCGTCGTCATGTGTCGTTGCTCCACTCGAAGGTTTCGGCGGCGTCCTCCACGGCGCGGGGGACCAGCGCCTTGAGGAGGTCCGCGGGCTGCGCGCCCCCGGCCTTCACGTCCACCTGCCCCAGCAGGGACAGGTCCGGGTAGGTCATGCAGACGATGGCCACCCGCAGGCCCCCACCCTCCATGGGGTGGACCTCCGGGGTGATGCGAAATCCCCGCACGCCCAGCTTCTTCAGCGCGCCCTTGGCCTGCGCCTTGGTCTCCTTCGCCGGCGCCAGCACCGCCCCCCGGCGCACCAGCCGCGAGCGCAGCCGTGCCTCGGTGGCCTTCACCAGCTCCGGCGGCAGCGAGCGCGTCAGGTCCTTCATCCCCTCCATGGCGATGTACAGCCGGGCCGGTCGCGCCTGGTACTCCTTCAGCGCGCTCACCGCCTCGCGCACCGCCGCCTGCACCGCCGCGTCCGCCTCGTCCTTGTGGGCCTCCAGGCAGGGCAGCGCGGAGGACTCCAGGAGCTTCGCCAGCGACTTGGCGACGGCGGCGCGCACCAGCTCGCTTGCGTCCTTGAGGCCAGGGCACAGCACGGCCACGGCCTCCGGGTCCTCGGTGGCGCCCAGCACGAGCGCCGCCTGGGAGCGGGAGCGAGGGTCCTTGCCCTGCTGGAGCTGGCGCCCCAGGAACGCAAGACGGGTATCCCCCTGGGCGAGGGTCGCGCCGGGCGCGAGGAGGAGCAGGAGCAGGGAGAGAGCGGGCAGCCGCATGGCGGGGGAGGGCGACTCGCAGTGTAGCGCCGTGTGCCCGGTGACGAACAGTTGCCTGGAGGGCGGGCCGTTCACACCCACCTCCCCTCCCCTCGTAGGCGTCGTGGATCCGACCTGGGGCCATCCTGGGGTAACGTGCGCCCGGTCCAGGAGGGCATGCCCGGTGTCATTCGCTTCCCGGTTGGAAGGTCTGCTGCAGCAAGTGGGATTGAGCGGCGTGGTGGAGGAGGTGCGCACGCGCCTGGGCTACGCGCGCCCGAATCCTCCCCCCGCCCACAACGGCCATGGCGCGCCCCGCCCCATCGAGCGCAGGGAGTCTCCGGTCGCCCCCGCGCCCCCCGGCGCCCCCGAGCCCACGCGCGTCGAGCGCACCCCGCGCCCGCGCCCCATCATCGAGGAGCCACCAGCCCCCGCCGCCGAGGTCGCGGCCGAGGAGCCCGCGCCTCCGACGAAGGCCGCGAAGGCGCGAAAGGCCAAGGTGACGAAGAGCGCGAAGGGCGCCCCCAAGGCTCCCGCGCCGAAGCCGGGCAAGAGCAGCCCCGCCCGGAGCAAGCCCCGCGCGAAGAAGCGCGAGAGCCCGGCCGCGGCCGCATCGCCCACCGCGGACGCGGGACAGGCGGTGGACCGGTTGATGGCGGCGCTGCGGACGCATCCGCGTCACGAGGAGCTCGCCTCCGCGGGCAAGCTGAAGGACCAGCTCGTACGCTCACTGATTCCGCTCTACCTGGCGCGCGCCGCGGAGCTGGACATGGAGGTGACGTCCGGCACGACGTCGCGCTTCTGGGGCGAGCTGGGCGTTACCTACGCGGCCCCCAACGCGGCCAAGGCCCTGAGGCTGCACGCCGGGTACGCCCAGGACACCAAGAAGGGCAAGGCCATCACTGCCAAGGGCGTGCAGTACGTCGAGGACGCACTCAAGCGCCTGCGCGACGGCGAGGCCTCCTGAGCCCCCTTGGCCACCGGGGCGAGTGTCGGACCGGTGGCACTTGGAGGTCCAAGGGGGCGTGGTGAGGTTGGCTGGCGGACGCTCGCGGGCCCCTGGCCAACGAGCAACTGGCCGGGACGCGGGCTCCCCCTAGATTGGCGCGGAGCCATGGCTTCGACGCGCCCGTCCTCCTGGATGCCTCCTCCGACGCCCGCTGCCTCCCACTCCGGGATGGCGTCCTGGGCCGAGGAGCGCCTCCTGGCCCGGTCGTCGTCGAGCCGCCGGGGGACGGGACGGGGTGGGACATGGGTCCGACGGCGCTGACCTTCTACCGGGCCGCGAGGCGGCTTCGCACGCTGGGTGTCCCGATGCTGCCGGGCATGGTGGCCGCGGTGGGCGACCGACTCCTGCACAGCCACGTGGACATCGACGCGCGGCTGCATGCCTCGGTGGGACTGGGCTACGGCGGCGTGGGCGTGGTGGTGGCCCCCGGCGTGGAGGTGGGCGAGGGCAGCTTCCTGTCCCAGAACGTCAGCGTGGAGCCGCAGCTGGGTGTGCCCGGCGTGCCGCGCATCGGCCGCAACGTCTACGTGGGCGTGGGAGCTCAAATCATCGGCCCCGTCACCGTGGGGGACGGCGCGGTGATTGGCGCGGGCGCCCTGGTGACGGCGGACGTGCCGCCCCTGGCCGTGGTGGCGGGCATGCCCGCCCGGGTGGTGAAGGTGAAGCAGACGATGTCACACGGGCACTGACGCGGGGCCTTCCGGGAGGCGGCCCCTGTCCGGTGTCCCCTCCCCCACCGGCCATCCAGGCGGCTCGGGGGTTGTCGGAGTCTCGTCGGTCGGGGCGTCCACCCCTCCATGCACACTCCAAGAACTCCTGCGCGGCCCACTCTTGTGGCATATACCCACACCATGCCTTCCGCCCTGACCGCCTCCGAGATTCGAGAGGCGTTCCTCAAGTTCTTCGAGGAGCGTGGACACCGCCGCGTCCCGTCCTCCTCGCTGGTGCCCGCCAACGACCCGACGCTGCTGTTCACCAACGCGGGCATGGTGCAGTTCAAGGATGTCTTCACGGGCCGCGAGCGCCGTGACTACAGCCGCGCCACGACGTCGCAGAAGTGCGTGCGCGCCGGCGGCAAGCACAACGACCTCGACAACGTGGGCTACACGGCGCGCCACCACACGTTCTTCGAGATGCTCGGCAACTTCTCCTTCGGCGACTACTTCAAGGCGGACGCGATTGCGTACGGCTGGGAGTTCGTGACGAAGACGCTCGGCCTTCCCCCCGCGCGGCTGGCCATCACCGTGTTCAACGGCGAGGGCGGCATCCCCTGGGACGAAGAGGCGTTCGAGCTGTGGGCGAAGCAGGGCGTCGCCCGCGAGCGCATCTACAAGCTCGGCCTGAAGGACAACTTCTGGTCCATGGGAGAGACGGGCCCGTGTGGCCCCTGCTCTGAAATCCACTTCCACCAGGGCGACGACATCCCCTGTGTCGAGGAGGCGGCGGGCAAGAAGTGTCAGGGGGTCGCATGCGACTGCGACCGGTGGCTCGAAATCTGGAACCTCGTGTTCATGCAGTTCGAGCGCAAGGAGAAGGACGCGCCGCTGATTCCGCTGCCCAAGCCGTCCATCGACACGGGCGCGGGCCTGGAGCGCATCGCCTCCGTCGTGCAGGGCAAGCGCTCCAACTACGACACCGACCTGTTCCAGAGCATCATCGCGAAGGTGGTGGAGATCTCCGGCAAGCCGTACTCGCAGGAGACGGGCGCGTCCCACCGCGTGGTGGCGGACCACAGCCGCACCGCGGCGTTCCTCATCGCCGACGGCGTGCAGCCCTCCAACGAGGGCCGGGGCTACGTCCTGCGCCGCATCATGCGCCGCGCCATCCGCCACGGCACGCTGCTGGGCCTGGACCAGCTGTTCTTCTTCAAGGTCGTGGACCGGGTCATCGAGCTGATGAGTGACGCGTTCCCGGAGCTGCGCGACAGCCGGCCCTTCATCCTCAAGGTCGCCGAGCACGAGGAGGAGAGCTTCCGCCGCACGCTCAACCGCGGCATGAAGATGATCGACGAGAGCGTCGCCCGGCTGAAGCAGTCCGGCGAGAAGCTCATGTCCGGCGCGGACGTGTTCCTGCTGCACGGCACCTACGGCTTCCCGTGGGACTTGACGCAGATCATCCTGCGGGAGCACGGGCTCGACGCGGACCTCCCCGGCTTCGAGGAGGAGCTGAAGAAGGAGGCCGAGCGCAACGAGGGCGGCAAGCTCACCAAGGACAAGGCCATCGGCGACGTCTACCTCAAGCTCATCGAGAAGCTGGGGCCGTCGGAGTTCCTGGGCTACGAGGGCGAGGGCCACGAGGGCGAGGGCAGCATCCGCGCGCTGATTCGCGACGGCGTGGAGGCGGTCCAGGCGTCCCAGGGCGACAAGGTGGAGCTGGTGCTGGACCGGACGCCGTTCTACGGCGAGTCCGGCGGCCAGCTGGGCGACACCGGCGACATCGTGGGCCACGGCGGCAAGGCGAAGGCCAAGGTGCTGGACGCGCAGCGCCCGGTGCAGGGGCTCATCGTCCACACGGTGGAAATCACCGAGGGCACCTTCAAGGTCGGCGACATGGTGCAGGCGGCGGTGGACGTGGAGCGGCGCAAGGCCATCCGCGCGAACCACTCCGCGACGCACCTGCTGCACAAGGCGCTCAAGCTGGTGCTGGGCGAGCACGTGAAGCAGGCGGGCTCCGTCGTGGCGGCGGACTTCCTGCGCTTCGACTTCTCGCACTTCGGTCCGATGACGACCGAGGAGTCGGAGAAGGTCGAGGACCTGGTCAACGGCTGGATTCGCGACAACGCGGCGGCGCAGACGCGCGTCATGACGCTGGAGGACGCGAAGAAGTCCGGCGCGGTGGCGATGTTCGGTGAGAAGTACGGCGAGACGGTGCGCGTCGTCACCGTGCACCCGGAGTCCACCGAGCTTTGCGGCGGCACGCACGTCAAGCGCAGCGGCGACATCGGCCTGTTCAAGATTTCGAGCGAGAGCGGCGTGGCGTCCGGCGTGCGGCGCATCATCGCGCTGACGGGCGTGGGCGCGTTCCAGCACGTGCGCGAGCAGGAGCATGAGCTGCGTAAGGTGGCGGAGCTGCTCAAGACGTCGCCCAAGGACGTCGTCAAGCGCGTGGAGGCGACGCAGAAGCGCGTGAAGGAGCTCGAGCGCAAGGTGGAGGAGGTCTCCGTCAAGGCGCAGACGGCGGGCAGCAAGGACCTGCTGGAGCAGGCGCGCGACGTCAACGGCATGAAGGTGCTGGCCACGCGCGTGGACCCGGCGGACGACAAGGTGTTCCGCGGCATGGCGGACCAGCTGCGAGACCGCATCCAGTCGGGCGTGGTGGCCATCGGTGGTGAGAAGGACGGCCGGGCCATCATCCTCGTCGCGGTGACGAAGGACGTGGTGGCCAAGGGCATCAGCGCGGGTGAGCTGGTCCGGGAGATGGCCAAGGAGGTCGGCGGCAAGGGCGGTGGCAAGCCCGACATGGCGCAGGCCGGCGGCCCGGACTCGGCGAAGCTGCCCGCCGCGCTCGACAAGCTGTACGAGCTGGTGAAGGGAGCTGGCGCCGCGTGAGCCCTCGTGTCCGCCTGGCCCTGGTGTCGGTGACGCAGCTCCTGGCCGTGGCCCTCCTGTCGGGGGGCTGCACGAAGGAGGAGCCTGCGTCCGGGGCCCTGGGCACGGCGGACGAGCGCACGCTGCAGAAGCTGCGTCAGGAGGTGGACCGGGTGAACCAGGGCGGCCGTCCCACGCCCGGTCCCGAGTCGACTCGGGGAGACCCGAACGCGCAGCTCGCGGGGCTCGCCGCGGGGTTGGACGATGCGGCGCCCCGGCGGCTGGAGCTGCCGGAGTCGAATGCCACGGTGCACGTGGACACGGTGGCGGTGAAGCTCACGGGCCTGGAGTCCTCGCACTCGGTGAAGGGCTCGGGGAAGCTGAGCATGACGACGGAGGAGCTGTTCCTCCGGGTGCAGTTGGTGACGCAGAACGTGGGTCCCGCGCCGGTGACGATGGATTGGGATGCGGCGCGGGTGGTGGGCGCGCGGGAAGCGACGTATGGGATTGCCCGGGATGCGCAGGTGCTCGCGGGGACGCGTCCGCTGCGCCGCACGTGGGCGCTCGAGGAGCGCTCGGACGTCATCCTCATGTTCGAGCTGCCCCCGCCGGCCCTGAAGGAAGGTGACCTCCAGCTGGTCATCCCGGGGACGGGGGGAGAGGTGCGGATCCCCCTGCGATGAGCGGGCTTGTTCCCAAGCTGCTTCCGCTGCGCATCCGTCTTCCGTACGGCACGGAGGAGGAGTTCATCGACAAGTATGGCTCGAACGTGGCGCGCGGCGGCGTGTTCATCGCCACGCGCGCGCTGAAGCCCGAGGGGACGGGGCTCGCGTTCGAGTTCGTGCTGGCGGATGGGAGCCGGCTGTTGCGCGGCGAGGGCGTGGTGGTGAAGGCGCAGGTGGAGTCGGGCGCGGGGCGCTCCGGCATGACGGTGCGCTTCGTGAAGCTGGACGCGGCGAGCAAGGCGCTCGTCGACCGCGTCGTCGCGCGGAAGGGGCCGCCCGAGCCCGCGCCGCATCAACTGGTTCCCGGGTTGGTGCGCAAGGGACGGCCCACGCCGGCACCCGCGGCACCGCCGGTGAGTCCCGGGGGCTCGAACTCCGAGGCGGCCCGGCCTGGTCCGTCCGAACTGAGTGAGCGGGCGTCGGACGCGGAGGCTGCGCCTCCCGCGCCTGGGTACGAGGCTCCGCGCGATTTCGGTTCGGAGGCGGAGTCGCGGGCCGCTGACGTCGAGGATCCCCGTGACGCGGAATCGGAAGCCGCGTCACCGTCCGCGGGATTTGAAGCATCGCGCGCGGAGCCTGAGCATGAGGCCGTGGCCCGGCATGACGAAGGTTCTGGGACAGGGCCCGTCACTTCGGAATCGACGACGGCGGGCACGGCCGACAACCAGGCGGAGCCGGCACACGCGCAGGTGGATGCGAGCACCGCTCCGCCTCCCGATGCATCCGTGGGCGATACCGGGCTCGACTTCGACATCACCGCGAGCCTGTTCGGTCCCGATGACGACGAGCCCGCCGATGCTTCCGGCCCCCCTGGAGCGCGGCCGCTGACGGCGGAGCCGCTGGGGACGACGGCCTCGCCAGAATCGCGGTCGACTCTCACGGCTGAGGCGCTCTTCGGCGACGACTTCGACGCGCGGGACACCCCGCCTTCATCGCCGACCGCGGAGCCTGCTGAGACAGCGGAACCTGCGACGAGTGCCGATTCAGACTTCATCTCGGAAGCACGGTCCGAGTCGACGCAGCGGCCATCGACTCCTGCCTCGACAGCGAGTGATGCGTCTCGCTTCGAGGCCGTGACGGACGGTTCGGAGCCTTCGACGACTTCGGCTACCGGCGTCGAGGCATCAACGAGCCCCGATGCTGCGGACACGTTGGGCACAGCTCCAACGAGCGATGCCGGGGCCTTCCAGTCAGTCGACCCGACGACCTCTTCGGGGCACGGCACCAAAGGCGTCACCCTCGCCGTAGCATCCGCATCCACGGGCACGACAGAACCCACTCCGTCGACCCAGACCACCGATTCGGTGGAGTCCAGCACCGCGAATGTCTCCAGTGGCCCGGAAGTGCCCCTCAACACGTCCGTGGCCACGGGCAGCACGACAGAATCCAGTTCGTCGACGCCCAGCCTCACGAACATCACCAGGGCCGACGAGGTGTCCTCCATCACGGGCACGACCGAGTCGGCCTCGTCGACACAGCCCACTGAATCGACCACCGTCGGCGCGGCTGGCGTGCCTGCCACTGAGGGAACGACCGAACCGGCGTCGTCGACACAGCCTGTGTCGAACTTCTTCAATGAACCGGAAGTAACGGCATCTACGAGCACGACCGAGTCGGCCGCGGCAGCGCCGACCACTGCATCGACCAGCATCGGTGCAGCGGACGTGACCGCCACCGCAGGAACGCCTGAGTCGGCTTCGGCAACACAGCCCACTCCATCGACCAGCATCGATGCTGCAGGCGTAACCGCATCGACGGGCTCGACTGAGTCGGCTTCGACGACACAGCCCACTCCATCGACCAGCATCGATGCTGCAGGCGTAACCGCATCGACGGGCTCGACTGAGTCGGCTTCGACGACACAGCCCACTCCATCGACCAGCATCGATGCTGCAGGCGTAACCGCATCGACAGGCACGACCGCGTCGGCTTCGACGACCCTGCCCACAGCGCCGAGCGGCATCGGTGCGGTAGGCGTGACCACCACCGCGGACACGACCGAGTCGGCTTCGACACTGCCCACAGCGCCGAGCAGCTTCGAGGCAGCAGACGCGACCACCACGGCGACCACGCCTGAGTTGGCCTCGTCGACACAGCCCACTGAATCGATCGGCGTCGGTGCGGAAGGCGTGACGGCATCCACAAGCCCGACCGATTCGACCCCGACAACACAGTCCACTGCATCGAGCAGCCTCGATGCATCAGGCGCGGCGGCATCCACGGGTACATCCGAGTCAGCCTCGTCGACACAGCCCACTGCGTCGCTCAGCGTCGGTGCGGCAGACACCGAGGGCACGACCGAGTCAGCTTCGTCGACACAGCCCACTGGATCGACCGGCGCAGGTACCGCAGACGTGACCGCCACGGCTGTCACCACCGAGTCGGCCTCGTCGACACAGTCCACTGCATCGACCAGCGTCGGTGCGGCAGACACTGAGGGCACGACAGATTCGGCCCCGTCGACACAGTCCACTGCCTCAACCAGCGTCGGTACGACAGACGCGACCGCCACCACGGGCACGACAGAACCGGGTCAGTCGGCACACGCCACCGCGGCACCGCCCAACAGTACCGGTGCCGCAGGTACGTCCGTCACCACCGCCCCCACTCCCGCGACACGTCCCAACACCGAAGCGCGGACCGCGCCCAGCGACGCCCCGACTCCTCCACAAGATGCCGACACCGCGCGCAATCGCCGCCGCGCGCTGCTCGACGTCCCCGTCTCCGCGCCCACCACCTCCCCCTCGCTCCCCGAGGTCGTCCTCGGCATCGACCTGGGCACCTCTCACGCGCGCGTCGCCGTCTTCCACGACGGCATCGCCCAACTCGTCCCGCTCCCGGGCACCGACGGCCACGAGCTCCCCGCCCTCGTCGCCGTGGACGGCAACGAAGAGCTGCTCATCGGCCCCGCCGCTCAGGTCGAGGCCACTCGCGCCCCACGTCGCGCCGCGCCCGGGCTCATGCGACTGCTCGGCCTGCGCGCACGCTCGCCCCGCCTGCGCACCCTTGCCCCGCAGCTCCCCTTCCCCGTCGCCGCGGACCCGAGCGGGGATGCCTCCGTGGAGCTCGGGGGACGCCTCGTCGCCCCCACGCTCGTCACCGCGCTCCTCCTGCGCGAGCTGAAGCACGCCGCGTCGACGTTCGTCGGCCGCAAGGCCACTCGCGCCGTCATCTGCGCCCCCACCCACTTCACCGACCGACAGCGCGCCGCCCTGCGTGACGCGGCCACCATGGCCGGACTCGATGCCCAGCGCATCCTCACCGCTCCCGCCGCCGCGGCCCTCGCCCACGGTCACAGCAAGGGCCTGGCTCGCAAGCGCGTGCTCGTCGTGGACCTCGGTGGCGGCGGGCTCGGCGTGTGCGTCGTCCAGGTCACCGGCGACGACCTCGAGGTCATCACCACCGGCGGAGACCCCACCGTGGGCGGCCTCGACTTCGACGCCCGCATCGCCGAGGCCCTCGCCAGCGACCTCGCGGCCCAGGGCATCCCCCGCCCCGAGCACCCGCTCGACTGGGGCCCCCTGCGCAGCGCCGCCGAGTCCGCCAAGATGGCCCTCACCGAGAAGGACCAGGTGGACGTCTGCCTGCCCTCGGGAAGCGTCCCCCCGCTCAGCCGCGAGCGCATGGAGGCCCTCACCGCGGACCTCGCCCAGCGCGTGACGTCCGTCGTGCGCGAGGTCCTCGACTCCAACGCACTCTCGCCTCAGGGACTCGACGCCGTGCTCCTCGTGGGTGGCCAGGGCCGCACGCCCCTCGTCCGCCGCCGCCTGGAGGAGAGCCTCGGCGTCCCCGTGCGCGACGACGTGGACGCGCGCGGCGCCGTGGCCCTGGGCGCGGCCCTGCTCGGCCACGGAATCGTGCTCGCCGAGGGCGGCAAGCCCGCCGCCTCCGTCTCCGAGGTCCTCTCCGCCCCCATCGGCGTCGCCGAGCGCGGAGGCACCCAGCGCCGCGTGCTCGAGCGCACGACGCGACTGCCCGCGGGCAAGACACTCGTCATCCCCGTGCCCGCGCCCGGCCCGCTGGAGCTCGCCCTCTTCCAGGGCACCGCGCCGCTCGTCGCGGAGAACGAATACCTCGGCCGCCTCTCGCTCAACGTCGAACGCCCGGGTGAGGTGGAGCTGCACTTCGCGCTCACCGCCGACGCCGCCCTGTCCCTCGAGGCCACGCTGCCAGGCGTGCGCCGCCAGCCTGTCTCCCTCGCCCTGGAGGACCTGGACGACGCGGGGCGCGAGGCGCTCGTCGCCCGCTCGCCGCTGGTGGGCGAGCCCGAGGCGCGTCCCAGTGGCCTTCTCTCCGGGCTGAAGAAGCTCTTCGGCCGCCGCTGAGCGCCCCTTCGTCCGGCTCCTGTCGGACCTTCCGAACCACCGCCGCTCCAGTGGCCTCTCTCTGTAGCCGACTCAACGGATGCCCAGCTTTCCGCTGACCGGATTTACGAGGAGGTAGTCGATGCGACGTTCAATGGTGGGAGGAGTCGCCGTGGCGACCGTGGCGCTGGCGAGCCCCGCGTTCGCGATTGAGGCCCAGAAGGTGGCGGGGGCCCTGGACGTGAGGCAGCAGCCCGAGGTCGGCCTCGACGTGCGATTGGGCCTGGGCAGCTTCACGGGGGACCTGGGCGAAGACGTGGGCGTGGGCCCCCTCTTCAGCATCAACGCCGACGCCCAGGCCTGGAAGTACGTGGGAATCGAAGTCGGCTACGAGCTGCAGCGCATGCCCGTCGACTCGCGGCGCATCGACGATGAGGACGCGGGCCTGTGGCGCAACAACCTGGGCCTGATGGCCAAGGCGGGCCCGCTCATCGACGAGAAGTGGCGGCCCTTCGTCGGCGCCGGCGTGGGCCTGAGCTACGTGGACCCCTCCGACGGCGCGGATGGCGTCTACGACAGCGACTGGATGACCGAGCTCCCGCTCGCCGCCGGCGTGGACTACCGCCTGGGCAGCGTCCTCTTCGCGGGCGCCCGGGCCACCTACCGCCTGCTGGGCGGCGAGAACATGGTGGACCGCCCCGGCACCACCAGCGCCGCCAAGGGCAGCCTCTTCAACGCCAACCTCACCCTGGGCGGCCGCTTCTAGCCCGTCCGCTCACACCGTGCGCAGCGCGAGCACCGTCTCGGGGCGTGGGTCCTTCTCCCACGCCTCGAGCAGCTCCGCCGCCGGCGAGCGCTTCGACGCGGCGACCTCCGCGAGCGGCTCCAACAGCGGCGCATCCGCCGCGTCCAGCCGATTCAGGCCCCGCCGGGCGATGCCCACCATCTCCTCCGCGAGCCGGTACAGCTCGCGCGCGCCCAGCCGCCCCGCGAGGCCCTCGCGCCGGGCCGTGTCGTGGAAGGCCAGGTGCTCCACGTACGTGAGCTTGGGCAACAGCCGCTCCGCCTCGTCCAGCGCGGTGGCGTCGTACAGGATGCCGCGCCACAGGGCCGCCAGCGCGCCCGTCATCGCCGCATTGCCGCAGTCCGCGCCACGCACCTCGACGACCTTCTTCAGCCGCACCTCGGGGAAGAGCGTGGAGAGGTGGTCCGTCCAGTCCGCCAGGTCCGGCGGCTTGCCCTCGAAGCCCTGCTCCATCAACTGTCGGAAGGTGAGCTTCGGGTGCAGATACTGCCCCTGACGGCGCAGGAAGAGCAGCGGCGCGTCCAACGCCCACTCCACATAGGCCCGGTAGGAGAAGGAGCCGTCGAAGAACGCCGGCAGGTAGCCGCAGCGCGTCGGGTCCACCTCATCCCAGACGCGGTTGCGGAAGGACAGATAGCCGGAGGGCCTTCCGTCCACGAGCGGGCTGTTGGCGTACAGCGCGTTCATGATGGGGGACAGCCGGGCCACCACCACCGTCTTGCGGACACAGTCCGCCTCATCCTTCCAGTCGAGCGACACCTGTCCGGTGGCGGTCATCAACATCATGTTCAGCGCCAGCCGACCGCGCTCCGGCAGGGTGCGCCGCATCACCAGGTAGCGGCTCTTGGGCATCCACGGCTGGGTGAACGTGGTCCCCGTGGGCCGGTAGCCCAGGGTGACGAGCCGCAGCCCCAATTCCCCCGCCGCCGCCTTCACCTGCTTGAGGTGGGCCAGGTTCTCCGCGTGCGCCTCGCGCGCGGTGTGGAAGGGGCTGCCGGACAGCTCGAACTGGCCGCCGGGCTCCAGGGAGATGGTGGCCTCGCCGCGCTCGCGCTGCAGGGCGATGACGGGGGAGTCGGGCGTCTCCCGGAACGGGACGTAGCCGTCGGGGGCCAGCCGGTTCAGGAGCGCGCCCACCCCGGAGTCACCCTCGTAGGGGACCGGCTCGGACGAGCCCACGGGGTAGAGGAGCTTCTCGTGCTCGAGCCCCAGGCGCAGCTCGCCCTGGGGTTTCTCGGCGGCGCGAAATCCCGACACCAACATGTCGACGGAGGTGATGGGCTCGGAGGCGGCTCGCTTGAGGTCGAGTGACATGGGCGCGCCCTATATAACGGGGACCTCCGGACCCGCTGTCGATTCGCGCACTGGCCCGCCATGAGCCCTCCCTCTCCCATCCCCACTGTGTCCCCCCAGCCGCGCCTGTCCGATTTCTTCCAGGGGCTGGGGCTCCTCGGCCGAGCCGCGGGCCTCATCCTGCGCTCCCGCCACCTCTTCGTCCTGTCCGCCCTGTGCGCCGTCGTCACCGCCATCGCCCTGGTGGGCCTGGCTTGGCTCCTGTACCACTACGCCCCCCTGGCGCTGGGCTCCGTCTGGACCCAGCCCGAGTCCTGGTACGGCCGAGGCGCCTGGTACACGGTGCTGGTGCTCGCGGGGCTGGTGCTCTGGGTGGTGGGCGCCAACATCGTCCCGCCCCTGCTGCTCGCGCCCCTGCAGGACCCGCTGTCGGAGGCCACCGAGGCCCTCTGTGGAGGAAACGACGGCCCGCCCTTCACCCTGGCCGGCTTCGTGCGGGGCATCACCACGGGCCTGCTCCATACGCTGGCCCGGCTGTTCTTCCTGGTCGCCGGGCTGACGCTCCTGCTGCCCCTGCACCTCATCCCCGGGGTGGGCAGCGTGCTGTGGACGGTGCTGGGGGCCCTGTGGACCATGACCTGGATGGCGGGCGAGTTCCTGGCCGCCCCCATGACGCGCCACCTGTACCCCTTCGCCGAGGTGCGCCGGATGCTCCGCCAGCGCCGCGCCCTCTGCCTGGGCCTGGGGGCGGGCGTCTACCTCCTGCTCTGGGTGCCGATCCTCAATACGTTCTTCCTCCCGGTGGCCATCGTCGCGGGCACCCTCCTCTACCGGGGGTTCCTGAAGGCGGGCCTCCTGCCGCCCCCTCCCGGGGCCAGCCGGGGGGCGCTGCCCTGAAATAAACGCCTCCACCGGCTGTCGGAGCCAGCAGGGCGGGAACGCAGTGCCCGCCAGGGACGTTCTGCCTCTTCAGCGGAGAGTCGACGCCTTGAAGCACCAGAAAGCCGTGATTAGGCTTGCCCGGCCGCTTCAATGCCCAGCTACCGTTTCAAGGGTTCGGATTTTCTAGGCATTTCACGTCACACCCCGGAGTGCCGCACGGTGCTCCAGCTTGGATGAATCACATGCCGCGTTTTCTCCGCCGCATCTCCGCCGTAGCCGTGCTCCTCGGAGCATGGGCCCTCGTGGGCAGCCATCGCGCGCCGATACCGCTGATGATGGGCGCGGCGGAGGCCGGGCAGGGGCAGGGCACCTGGGACGGCAGCCTGCCCTCCGCCAAGGGCGAGAAGGCGCCGCATGACCTCAACAGCCTTCGCGTGCTGACCAAGGTCATCCTCTACGTGAAGGAGAACTACGTCGACCCCAAGCGCATCAAGCCGAAGGAGATGATGATCTCCTCGCTCGAGTACGTGGAGAAGAGCGTCCCGGACGTGCTGGTGGACGGCAACCCGGAGACGGGCAAGCTGGCGGTCAACGTCAACGGCAAGTCGCGCGAGTTCGACATCGCGCACGTCGACTCGCTGTGGAAGATGTCGTTCGCGCTCAAGGACGTCTTCGACTTCCTGTCGAAGAACATGCGCCCCATCGAGGACACGCGCGACATCGAGTACGCGGCCGTCAACGGCATGCTGTCCACCCTGGATCCGCACTCGGTGCTGCTGCGCCCGGAGCTGTACCGGGAGATGAAGCTGTCCACCAAGGGCGAGTTCGGCGGCCTGGGCTTCGTCATCCAGATGCGCGAGGGCAACCTCACCGTCGTCAAGGTGCTGCCCAAGACGCCCGCGCACCGCGCCGGCATCCAGAAGGATGACCGCATCAAGAAGATTGGCGAGGAGTCCACCGTCAACATGGACCTCAACGAGGCCGTGTCCAAGCTGCGCGGCCCGGTGGACAGCCGCATCACCATCACCGTGGAGCGCGACGGCTGGGAGAAGCCGCGCGTGATGACGGTGGCGCGCGCCATGATTTCCATCGAGAGCGTGCAGCACAAGATGCTCTCCGGGAACGTCGGCTACATCCGGCTGAAGAACTTCCAGGGCAACACCACGCGCGACCTGGAGGCGGCGCTGGGCGAGCTGCGCAAGCAGGCGGACACCAAGGGCGGCTTCAAGGGCCTGGTGCTCGATTTGCGCGGCAACCCGGGCGGGCTCCTGGAGCAGGCCATCCAGGTGTCGGACACGTTCCTGTCGAGCGGCACCATCGTCGCGACGGTGGGCCTGTCGGACAAGCTGCGCGAGGAGAAGCGCGCGCGTCCCACGGAGGGCGAGGACGCCTACCCCATCGCGGTGCTGGTGAACGCGGGCAGCGCGTCGGCGTCCGAAATCGTGGCGGGTGCGCTCAAGAACCTGAACCGCGGCGTCATCATCGGCCGGCAGACGTTCGGCAAGGGCAGCGTGCAGGTGCTGTACGACTTCCCGGACGACAGCGCGCTGAAGCTGACCATCGCGAAGTACCTGACGCCCGGCGACGTCTCCATCCAGGAGGTCGGCATCGTCCCGGACATCCAGCTGGTGCCCACCCGCGTCACCGACGAGCGCGTGGACGTGTTCGCGTCGCGCCGCTCCATGGGCGAGGCGGACCTGGACCAGCACTTCGGCAACCCGGACTCCACCACCGTCGCCAAGAAGCGCGAGGACGTGCTGGACCGCGAGAAGCCGCGCGAGAGCCTCAAGTACCTGAAGGTGGACCCCAAGCAGCAGGAGAAGCTGGCCGCCGCCGCCAAGGAGGAGCCCAAGCCCAAGGCCGCCGCCACCGAGAAGGTGGACAAGAAGCCCCACGGCGAGAACGACCCGCTGCTCGACGTGGCGGGCCAGGGCGAGGACCTGGACGACCAGCTCGACGCGGAGTCCCAGGATGAGATCAAGGAGGACTTCGAGGTGCAGTTCGCGCGCGACTACGTGCTGCGCGCGCCGGCCACCACCCGCCAGAAGATGCTGGAGCAGGGCAAGTCCTTCATCGAGCAGAAGCGCCGCGAGGAGGAGACGCGCATCAACAACGCCATCGCCGCGCTGGGGGTGGACTGGAGCGCCGGTCCCACGCCGAAGAACGTGCAGCTGACCGGCACGCTGACGCCGTCCCCGGACGCGAAGATCATGGCCGGCGAGCTCCTGGAGATGGTGGTGACGGCGGAGAACAAGGGCGGCGAGCCGCTCAAGCGCGTTCGCGCCTGGACCGAGAGCGACAACGCGTTCCTGGACCGCCGCGAGTTCATCTTCGGCGCGCTCAACCCGGGCGAGAAGAAGTCCTGGAAGGTGAAGGTGCGCCTGCCCAAGGACCTGACCAGCCGCCGCGACGACGTGACGGTGCGCTTCTTCGACGACCAGGGCGCGCTGCCGGAGACGCGCGTGTCGGAGCTGAACTTCGCCGAGCTGCCGCGTCCGTCCTTCGCGTTCAACTGGCAGGTCATCGACGACTGCGCCGCCTGCAACGGCGACGGCGTGGTGCAGCGCGGTGAGTCGGTGGCGGTGCTGCTGGACGTGACGAACGTGGGTCCGGGCACGGCGCTGGACTCGTTCACGCAGATCAAGAACGGCGGCGACGCGAACATCTTCATCGAGAAGGGCCGCTTCAAACTCGGCGAGCTGAAGTCGGGTGAGACGAAGTCCGCGCGCTTCCAGGTGGAGGTGAAGAAGGGCTACAAGGGCGACACCTTCCCGCTGAAGCTGGCCATCATCGACGAGCCCCTCGAGGAGTTCGTGATGGAGAAGATGGAGCTGCCGGTGAAGGACGCGGCGGTGGCCACGATGGAGCCCAAGAAGGGCTCGGTGCGCATCGCGGAGAAGGTGGAGCTGTTCGGCTCGCCGGTGGAGAACGCCCGCCCGGTGGCGAAGCTGAACGCCGCCGCGGTGCTGCCGGTGGAGGCCTCGACGAAGGGCTTCCTGCGCGTGGAGCTGGAGAAGAACCGCTTCGCCTTCGTGCGCGCCCAGGATGCTCGCGAGGTGAAGGCCGGCAAGCCCGTGGCGCCCAAGATGGCCTGGACGACGACGCGCCGTCCGCCGGACATCAAGCTGGACGCGGACCCGTCCTCGGGCGGCCTGGTGGCCAACGGGGAGAAGTTCACCCTGTCCGGCGTGGTGACGGACCCCAACGGCCTGTTGGACGTCTACGTGCTGGTGAATGACCAGAAGGTCTTCTTCAAGGGCGTGGACCCGGCAAAGGGCGAGCCCAACACGCTGAAGTTCTCCACCGAGTTCACGCTCAAGGAGGGCAACAACAACGTGCTGGTGGTGGCGCGCGAGAGCACCGACTTCGCCAGCCGCCGCACCCTGGTCATCCGCCGCCGTCCGGCGGAGGTCGCCCAGACGGTGCCCGCTCCGGGTCAGCCGGCCGGGACGGTGAAGCCTCGGCAGCAGTAGTCCTCCGGCCCACGGGCCGGACGCAGCCTTCCGGGCGGTCCGTTCCGCCAGTCCTCCTCACGGAGACTGGCGGGAGGGGCCGCCCGTTTTGTTGACGCTCCTCGCGAGCAGGCGTTAGCGTCCGACGCCGTGGGGCGCCCCCGGCCGGCGGGTGCTCGGGAGGCGGTGACTCGAATGCGGACGTTCAGTCGGTGGCTCGCCCTGGCGGCGTGTGTCTCGGGAGCGACCGCGTACGCGGACCAGAACGACCTGCGCATCTCCGAGTTCGGGGACCCGACGACGGCGAACTCCTCCGCCAACGCGGACTTCCAGGCCTTCGCGCGCATCATGGGCGCCGCCATCACCTCGGCGAACCTGATGCCGCCGGAGACGACCGGGCACTCGGCCTGGGCCATCAACGCGGAGCTGTCCGTGGTGTCGCTTCCGGACAGCGTGCGCATCCCCACCGAGAACCCGGAGCAGCCCTCCACGGTGCTCATCCCCTCCTTCCACGTGCGCAAGGGCCTGCCCTTCTCGCTGGAGCTGGGGGGGCGCGTGGGCTGGGTGGAGAAGAGCAGCCAGGTGGTGGCCACCGGCGAGGTGAAGTGGGCCGTCAACGAGGGCTTCACGTGGCTGCCGGACGTGGGCGTGCGCGGCCACGTCACCAAGCTGTTCGGCACCAGGGACTTGAGCCTCACGGTGATGGGCCTGGACCTGGGCGTGGGCAAGCAGTTCCCCCTGGGCGGCATGGTGACGCTGACGCCCTACGGCGGTCTGGACCTGGGCTTCGTGGGCGCCACCAGCAGCCGCATCGACTTCCAGCCGAACCGCTCCTACGAGGACTCCACCGGGAACGACTCACGCGCGGCGCTGGAGGGTACGGCGCCGTACCGGAAGGTGTCCTTCGGCGACAACGTGAACCAGCGCTTCTACGGCGGCGTGCGCTTCATCGGCGGCGTGCTGCAGCTGGGCGCGGAGCTGTCGATCACCCGCACGGGCAGCGTCGAGGACCCGGGCGCGAGCGAGGACCGGGGCCTGCCGGGTGTCTTCGCGTTCAGCACCACGCTGGGCCTGGACTTCTGAGCGGTGCCCTCAGGCCGCGGCGCGCAGGGCTTCGCGCACCGCGCCCGGCCTGTTGGTGATGAGGTAGCTGACGCCCATGCGCTCGAGCTCGCTCGCGCGGGCGGCGTCATCCACGGTCCACGCAGCCACGCGCAGCCCCGCGGCTCGCCAGGTGGCCACCCGCTCCGGCGTGCAGTCCACGTGGTACGGGTGCACCGAGTGCGAGGACACCAGCGGGCTCACCGCGTAGGCCTGCACGCCCCAGCGCCGGTCCGGGTCGATGAGGTAGCCCCGGCGCAGCTCGGGCGCGACGTCGAGCAGCCGGAAGAGGCACAGCGGGTTGAAGCTGGAGATGACCACGCGCTCAGCCATGTCCAGGTCGCGCACGAGCCGGGCCACCTTGCGCGCCAGGCCGTCGTCATCGAAGCGCTCGCACTTGAGCTCGATGTTGACGATGAACTGTGGGGGCAGTGACAGCAGCACCTCCTCCAGCAGGGGAATGCGGGCCGGAGCGAAGCCGAGGGGAGAGCCCACGTCGGCCTTCTGGAGCTTCCACCAGGGGGTGGTGCGCACCTCCCAGGGCAGGCGGGCCAGGCGCTCCAGGCGCTCGTCGTGGCAGACGACGACCTCCCCCGAGCCGCACACCATGGCGTCCAGCTCCACGCCGTCGGCGCCCTGACGGGCGGCCTCGGAGAAGGCTTCCAGGGTGTTCTCGGCGGCGTCGGCGGAGGCGCCTCGGTGGGCAAGCAGGAGCATGGGCGCAGTGTGCGACGGAAGCGGCCGGCACGTGCAGCCGAAGTGCGGGCAGGCGTCCACGGCTGGACGCGCGGCTTGCCTCCCCCGCCCCTTTGCTGCACTGTGCCCTCATCATGGGCCTCGGCCTCGGAGAATTCATCGTCCTCGGCTTCATCCTGCTGGTGGTCTTCTCGGCCGCCCGGATGGGTCAGCTCGGCAACGCGGTGGGCAAGTTCGTCTACTCGTTCCGCAAGGCGTCCAAGGGCGAGGACCTCATCGACGCCAAGTCGCTGCCGTCCTCACGTCGGGGCTCCACCGACGCCGAGTACACCGAGCAGGACGCCCCGCGCCGCCGCTAGGTCGGCCGCCCCTCCCCGCTGCTTCTCGACTGTCCGCGCGGGCCCGCGCCGTCGAGTCCAACGTGGGTTCCCGGCGCTCGGGGCCTCGTGAAGCGGAAGGCTCCTCGATTCAGTCCGGGCCGTGGTGCCCGACGCGAGTTCCGGGGACTTCCGTCGCGCGAGGGCTCGCGGGGCGGAGGGACTCGGGGCCCTCGGCCAGGAGCCGGGAGGCCTGCTCGCGCAGCGAGGCGTGCACGGCGTTGTCCGAGATGAGCTCGCGCAGGTCCCCCGTGTTGAGCAGCGGGACGATTTTCGCGCCCACCTCGGGAGGCAGGTACGGGTTGAAGACGAGCGCCCGGCGCACCGCGTGGCGCACGGACCAGCGCGGGGACCTCCAGATTTCGAGCAGCGGCTCGGGACGCGCGGGACGGCGCGCGGCCACGCGCACCACCAGCTCCTCGGTGAGGCGGGGGTTGATGAGGACGTTGCGCAGGACGGAGGGGTTGCTCACCGTGGCCAGGCGCGACAGCGTGTCCGGGTCCCGGGTGAGCCGGGCCTGCTGCTTGAGGTGCCCGAGCGACTGCGAGAAGGCGTTGGCGTCCGCGCGCGCCGCGGCATCGGGGTTCATCTCGCGCTTCGCGGGGCCCTGGGCGAACAGGTCCGCCACGGTGTCGAGCGACTGCACATGCGCGAGCCTGCGCAGCGCACCCACGTGGGGGATGTGCTCGGCCTCCTGCGCGAGCGCGGCCATGAAGTCGGACAGCACGCAGGTGGCGGGCTCCCAGCCCTGACGGGCCAGGGAGATGAGGTGCCCTACCAGTTCATTCGCGTCGAGCGGGTCTCCGCGCGACAGCTCCCTCGCGGCCGCCTTGCGACGCACCGACGCACCGCCACCGAGCGCGTGGAGGAATCGGGCGACGTTGCGAGCTTCCTCCAGCGAGGGCATGGCGGCTCACTCCGTGGGCTTGGCCTGGGCCGGCGCGGTGGGCTCGGCGGGAGGAGTGGCCGCGGCGGGCGCGGGGACGGCCTCCACCGTGACTTCGAGGCGGAAGCCATCGAGGGCGGCCGGGTACTCGTGGAAGACGAGCAGGAAGGGCGCCCTGGCGCCGGGGGCCACGGAGACGGCGGCGGCGTCCATGCGCTGGCGCAGGGCCAGAGCCGACTCGGTGTTGCTCACCGCGAAGAGTTCCTCGGGCGTGGCCACCGAGCCCGCGAGGCCCTCGACGGAGCGCACGCGCTGGTTCCCATCGAAGAGGGCGCCGCGCACGCGCAGGTGCGTCGCCGAGCCGGTGCGGTTCTCAGCGTCCCCTCGGATGAAGAAGAGCGGCTTGCCGGACTGCGTCTCGTACAGGCCGTTGGACACGTCGAGAGCCACCAGCGGCGTGGGCGCGGGGACGACGAGTGAGCGCAGGCGCTCGGGAGAGAGGACGGAGAAGTCCACCCGGCCCTCGTGCAGGTAGACCCAGCCCAGCGCGCCCAGACCCACCACGAGGGCGGCGGCGACCACCAGGTTGACGAACAGGGCCGTCACCTTGCGCGCGCGACTGGGCGGGCGGGCCTGGGGGATTCCGACGTCCTCGGGCCGGGCCGTGGGCTTGGCCACGGAGACCACGGGCGCGGAGGACATGCTCGGGTCCAGCTCCAGCACCTCGCGCTGCCCCACCCCGCTCCCCACGCGTCCCAGGGTGACGCCTCCACCCTGGCCCGCGTCCACGGGAGGCACGTCGTCCAGGAGCGAGCCCAACGAACCGCCGTGCGAGCCATCGTGGTCGAGAGCGCCTGGTGACACGTCACCGAACAGCGCCGCGCGCCCGGTGTCCGAGGCCTCGAGTCCCGCGTGCTCGCCGAAGGCCTCGCCACCGTCCGAGTTCAGGTCGAACAGGTCCTGCGCGCCGGGAGGCGACGAAGGGGGATGTCCCGGTGACGCGGCGGTGGGCGAATGGCCAGGGTGTGTCGCGTCACCCAGGTCGAGGGAAGCAAACGGGTCCGCGGCCGAGGGAGGACGCCCCGGGAGCGTCGCGTCGCTCGGGGCGAGGAAGGGGTCCACGGGAGCAGGAGCAGCAGGTGGACGGCTCGGCTGCGTCGCATCGCGCGGGTTGAGCGGCGCGCCGCCTCCACGAACAGCCGAGGCGGGAGGCTGCCCGGCCTGCGTCGCATCATTCGGATTGAGTGGCGCGGCTCCCCCGCGAGCAGCCGAGGCGGGAGGCCGTCCGGCCTGCGTCGCATCACTCGAGTTGAGCGGCGCGCCGCCTCCACGAGCAGCCGCAGCGGGGGAACGTCCCGCCTGCGCAGCGTCATTCGGATTGAGCGGCGCGCCTCCTGCGCGAGCGGGCGCCGGGGGCGGACGACCGGCCTGCGTCGCTTCGTTCGGAGCCAGGGCCGCGAAGGGATCCACGCGACCAGGAGCAGCAGGCGGACGACCCGACTGCGTCGCGTCGCTCGAGTCAAGGGCCGCGAACGGGTCCGGCGGCTGCCCCGCCTGCGTCGCATCACCCAGGTCGAGCGAAGCGAACGGGTCCGCCGGAGAAGCCGGAGGTCGACCCGCCTGCGTTACATCCAGGTCGAGCGAGGCGAACGGATCCGACGGTGGAGCCGGAGGACGCCCCGGAAGCGTCGCATCCTCGGGCGCCGCGAACGGCGAGGCACCCGCCGCCCCATGCGCGGGGGGCCGCCCTGCCGCTGGCGCACCAGCACGCGGGGCGCCAGGTACCCCCGCCTGAGGAGCCCGAGGAGGCGGCTGCCCCGTCACGCCACGAGGAGCAGCGGTCTGCCCCGCCACCGGAGCACTCGCCGGAGCGAACGGAGGCGGCGCCGACATCGTCGTGTCGTCGATGTCGATGGACGCGAACGGGTCATCCTCGGCCGCGGGAGGAGCGGCGGTCCGAGGCGCAGGCAGCGCGTCATCGATGTCGATGGACGCGAACGGATCCGCATCGACCGGAGGCGCGGGAGGCTTCGCGCCAGGCCCCACGGGCGCGGGCAACGCACCGAACGGATCCGCCCCACCCACCGCCCCAGCGGGCGCGGCGAGGAAATCAGCGAACGGGTCCGCGCCTCGCGACGCGGCGCTTCCCGCCGCGGGAGGCGGAGGCGGCGCGGTGCGGGCTGGCGCCCCCCGAGGCGCAGCGACTCCCGGAGGCTGCCGGGACGCGATTCCGGGCAGGGGCACGGGGCCCGATTGCCGCGATGCGGCGGCCTCATCGACCGGCGGAGGCACCGCGCCACCGTACAAGCCCGAGGAAGTGTCGACTGGCGGACGAACGGGCTGCGCGGCCCCGGGCAGTGGAACCGCGCCAGCGTTGCGCACCGCGGCGACGCCAGGAGCCCCGGCCACGGGAGGGCCCGAGGACTGCGCCGGCGGCAGCGGGATGGGACCCACGCGGGTGGGCTCGCGGAAGACGCCGTCCTCCGTGTCGAGGTCCCCATCCATGCTGTTCCACGAGCCACCCCCAGGGGGGCCCGCGGGGGCTGTTCGCGTCGCCGCGACGCCCTGGGCGAAGAAGCCGGGCCGCGTGATTTCAACGCCTTTGGGGTCGGCAGCGGCCCCGAAGGCGGCGAAGGGGTCGGCCTGCCCGGCCGACGAGGAAGGCGAGGACGCACCGGCATCCTCCCCGCCTGATTCACGGGTGACGCGGAACGTGTTCTGACATTTGGTGCAGCGGACCTTGACCCCCTTCTCGGTCACCTTCTCGTCGGGGATCTTGAACCGCGTCTGGCACCGCGCGCACTTGACGATCATTCAGCAGGCCTGGGGCAGGCACGAGTATAGAGGCACCGGGCGGGTCCGGCGAGACGGGTTCTCGCTGCTTGCTCGCCTCCAACCCCTCTGGTACGAGGTTCGCCCCTGCGAGACTCAGGCATGGAAGCTGGCTTGGAGTCGAGCCCAAAAGGGGCGGAGAAACCGATGAGCGAGGCCGAGCAAGCAGGCGCTCCCAGCAGCAAGGAGCCGAAGATCATCAAGCGGTACACGAACCGGAAGCTCTACGACACCGTGGAGAGCCGGTACGTCACCCTCGATGAGATCGCCGCGATGATCAAGGAGGGCACCGAGGTGCGGATTGTCGACAACCGCACGAAAGAAGACCTGACCTCGGTCACCCTCGCGCAAATCATCTTCGAGGAGGAGAAGAAGAAGAACCAGATGCCGCTGTCGGTGCTGCGGGAGATCATCCGCCACCCCGGCGAGTCCATCTCGGGCTTCATCCAGAAGGAGGTCAGCCCTCGCGTCGCCTCCATCCGCGAGGAGGCCGAGTCCCGCCTCGACAAGCTCCTGCGCCGCGAAGAGGCCGTGAAGGCCGGCCTGGAGGTTCCTCCCGAGGAGCCCCAGCAGGCCGCGGACGCCAACCTGCCTGCCGGTGGCCTGTCCCCCGCCGACCTGCTCAAGGCCAGCCAGCGTGCCTTCGAGGACTGGCAGAAGAAGATCGACGAGCGCGTGAAGCACGTCGTCGAGAACCTCACCGGCAACCTCCCCGCCCTGGGCCGCGACATGCAGTCGCTCACCCAGCGCCTCGAGGAGCTGGAGAAGAAGCTCGAGCAGCTCGAGCAGTCCAAGAAGTCCGAGTAGCCGTCAGGCCCTGGGCGCCGCCCGCTTCCGCTTCCGGGGAGCGGGCCCGCCGTGAATCTCCGAGGCGATGGCCGCCAGCATCTGCGCGCCCCGGCTGCGGGGCGCGTACTCGAAGATGGTCTTCCCGTGGCTCTGGGCCTCGTCCACCTTCACGTCGTAGCCCAGCGGCGTCGTGGCGAGTGACTCCGGGAAGTACGCCCTGAGCCGCTCCAGGATGGCCGTGGCCAGCGCCGTCTTGCGGTACAGCGTGGGCACCACCTTGGTGACGCTCAGGTCCGAGCGGCCCTCGGCCTCGCCCACCTGCCGCACCGTGTCCGCCACCTCGGCGCAGCCATCCAGCGCCAGGTACGTCAGCGCCACCGGCACCACCACCTCCGTCGCGGCCACCAGGATGTTGCGCGTGGTGAGCCCCATGGACGGCGGCGAGTCGAAGACGACGGCGTCGTAGCCCGCGTCCTTCGCCGCCTCCAGGCGGTCCGCCAGCCGGTGCGAGCGCCGCGCGTGGGACGCCACCACCACCGGGAAGTCCGCCATCTCCTTGTACGAGGGCAGCACGTCCAGGCCGGCCACGGCCGACGGCCGCACCACGTCCGCCAGGGCGACGGTGTCGTCGGTCAGCAGGTGGAAGACGTTGCGAGGAAGCGTGCGCACGTCCAGGCCGAGCGCCTTGCTCGCATGGCCCTGCGTGTCCAGGTCCGCCAGCAGCACGCGCAGGCCGCGCTCCCTGACGAGCCAGGCGGCGGTGTTCACCGCCAGCGTCGTCTTGCAGGTGCCGCCCTTCTCGTTGATGAAGGCGATGCGCCGCATGGTGGCCTCGGGCTCCCCCGGACCTGTCCGGGTGCTTACTTCTTCGACGGCGCCTTCTGCGCCACCAGGGTGTCCACCTTGCTCTCCACCGACGCCAAGAGCCGCTCCAGGTCATCCACCTTCGAGCGCAGTTGCTCCAGGTCCGCCGTGGATGGCAGGTTCATGGCCGACAGCGCCGAGCGCAGCGCGCTGTCCAGCGTGCCCTTGGCCGACAGCGAGCGCGACACCAGCGTCTGCACCGCCGCCACGAACTTCTCGTTGGAGAGCAGCTGCTGCGCCAGCTTGCCGACGCGCTCCTCGCCCGTCTCCACGAGCTTCTTCATCACCGGGTTGTTCTTCAGCATGGGACGCCTGGTTTTCACCCGCCCGGTGGAACCCCACCGTCGGGACGTCGGGAAAAAGACGCCGCACTCTGCGAGGGGGCAACGCGACGTGTCAAGCAAGGCAACAACCCCGGGCCAAACGCGTTGACTCCTGGAGACTCGATTCCTACGGTTCGCCGCTCGCTTATGGCAGGGCTCCTGGACAAGCGGTTGTGGGTGGTCTCCGGCAAGGGCGGCGTGGGCAAGAGCACCGTCGCCGCGGCGCTCGCCCTGCGCTCGGCGCGCGCGGGGCGTCGGACGCTGGTGTGCGAGGTGAACACGCAGGAGCGCATCAGCCGCTTCCTCGAGCACCCTCCCGCCGGCCCCGAGGTGAAGCTGTTGGAGGAGAACCTCTGGGCCGTGGACGTGCGCCCGCAGGAGGCCATGCGCGAGTACGGGCTGATGGTCCTGCGCTTCGAGGCCCTCTACAAGACGGTCTTCGAGAACAAGCTGGTGCGCTACTTCCTGCGCTTCGTGCCGTCCCTGCAGGAGCTCGTCCTGCTGGGGAAGATCATGTACCACCTGCAGGAGAAGCTGCCGGACGGGCGCTGGCGCTTCGACACCATCGTCCTGGACGCGCCCGCCACCGGCCACGCCATCTCCTTCCTGAGCGTGCCCCAGGTGCTCGTGCAGACGGTGCCCCCGGGCCCCATGTCGCGCGAGGCCCAGAAGATGCGCGACCTGCTGGTGGACCCGTCCGTGACGGCCGCCATCCTGGTGGCGCTCCCGGAGGAGATGCCGGTGAACGAGGCGCTGGAGCTGCACGCCGCGCTCACGGACCGGGTGAACCTCCGCACGCACGCGGCGGTGCTCAACCAGGCCATCCCCGAGCGCTTCACGGAGGCCGATTTGGAGGCCCTGGCGGGCCACCCCGAATTGCACCACGTGGCCCAGGCGCACCATGACCGCGCGGCGCTGACGGTGCTCGCGGGCACCAAGCTGGAGCGCAACCTTCACACGCCGGTGTTCAACATCCCCCGGCTGTTCCTCCCCGCCTTCGGGCGGGACGCCATCGAGCAGGTCATGGGTCACCTCGAAACACTGGTGATGGGGGAGCGGTGAGCACCACGGCCCTCGCGCCCGCGCTCGCGAACAAGCGCGTCCTCATCTGTGTCGGCTCCGGCGGTGTCGGGAAGACGACGGTGGCCGCCACCCTGGCCCTGCGCGCGGCGGTGGAGGGCCGTCAGAGCCTGGTGTGCACCATCGACCCGGCGAAGCGGCTGGCCAACTCGCTGGGCCTGTCCGCGCTCGGCAACGCGGAGACGCAGGTGCCGGCCTCCGCGCTGCAGCCGCTGGGCGTCACGCCGCGCGCGGCGCTGTACGCGATGATGCTGGACATGAAGCAGACGTGGGATGACCTCATCACCCGCGTCGCGCCTCCGGAGCAGCGCGAGCGCATCCTCGCCAATCGCTTCTACCAGTCGCTCTCCACGGCCCTGGCGGGCAGCCAGGAATACATCGCCATGGAGAAGGTGTGGGAGCTGCGCCGCAAGGGCGAGTACGAGCTCGTCGTGCTGGACACGCCACCCACCGCGCACGCGCTGGACTTCCTGGACGCGCCCAACCGCGTGCTGGACTTCCTGGACAACGAGGCGGCGAAGTGGCTGCTGGCGCCCGCGCTGAAGGCGGGCAAGCTGGGCCTGTCGCTCTTCAACCGCAGCGGCTACGTGCTGCGCGCGCTGTCCAAGTTCACCGGCACGGAGATGCTCCAGGAGCTCTCCAGCTTCATGCTGTCCCTGTCGGGCATGAACGAGGGCTTCCGCGAGCGGGCGCGCGGCGTGCGCTCGCTCCTGGAGGACAAGACGACGGGCTTCGTGCTCGTGACCAGCCCCCACCCCGAGCGCATGGACGAGGCCATCCACTTCAACAGCCTCCTCAAGCAGCACCGCATGGAGGTGGTGTCCCTGGTGGTGAACCGCGTGCACCCGCTGCCCACCGAGGCCATGTGGGCGGACGCGGCCACGCTGACGCCCACCCGCCGCGCCAAGGTGGAGGAGACGCTGCGCGAGCTCCAGGTCCTGGCCGAGCAGGACCAGAAGGGCATCGCCCAGTTGCAGGCCGCCTGCCCGGGCATCCCCCTCATCCGGGTGCCGCGTTTCGGGCTGGACGTCCACGACATCACCAGCCTGTGGCAGACCGGACGCTACCTGCTGGGAGACGACACCTTCTGAGCGGGCCCGGGCTCACCCCTCGTCGCGGCCAGCAGCCGCCCGGGGGCCGGACAGGCGGGACGGCGGCGCGCGCGCCCCGGACGCATTAAACTGGGCGCGCCCACCCTCGGCGGTGGGAACTCCAGGGCACGGCGCGTTGTCCGGAGACGGCAGGGCCAGGAGGACGCATTCCGTGACGCGGAACGAGCGAACGTACATGTCGGTCAGTCGCTGGGGCTGGGTGTTGGCGCTGGGCCTGGGTGTCGCCGGATGTCGGACGACGGGCGCGGCGGGCAGCTCGGACACCGCCCAGGTGGCCCCGGCGAAGCAGGAGATTGAGTTCGACGCGGTGACGGTGACCGCGGACCTGGAGCTGGACAAGCTCAACGACGAGGAGCTCTTCGCCGGGGGCACGTCCGCCTTCGCGGCCAACGACTTCAAGCAGGCGGCGCGCTTCTTCGGGCGGCTGGTGGACTTCCACCCGAAGAGCCAGCACCGTCGCGCGGCGCTCTACAACGCGGGGCTCGCCCACCAGCGCCTCAAGGAGTGGGAGGAGGCGTGGCTGCGCTTCTCCGAGCTGGCGGACGCGAAGGCGGGCCAGGGAGACGCGCTGGACGCGTCCTTCCGCGTGGCGGAGACGCAGTACCACCTGGAGCGCTACGACGAGGCCGTGGCCCTCTTGTCCACGCTCGCCGCGCGCGAGGACATCCCGGTCAACCGCCGCATCGAGGCGCGCGTGCAGCAGGGCGTGTGTGAGCTGGAGGCGGGCCGCACCGACGCCGCCGAGGCCACGCTGCGCAAGGCCCTGTCCGCCTACGAGGCCCTGTCCGACAAGGACGAGGTGGACGACTACTTCCCCGCGCAGGCGCACTTCTTCGTGGGAGAGCTGTACCGGCTGGACTACGAGGACGTGAAGCTGGACCCCTCCAAGGGCGCGGACAAGCTGGCCGAGGACCTCAACTACAAGGCGGAGCTGCTGCTCTCCTCGCAGGGCCACTACCTGCGCTCCATCCGCGTGGGCAACGGCTACTGGGCCACCGCGTCGGGCTCGCGCATCGGCGCGATGTACGAGGACCTCTACGCGCAGATGGTGAGCTCGCCCGCGCCCGCGGAGCTCAACGCGGAAGAGGCCGTCGTCTACCGGCAGGAGCTGCGAAAGAAGATTCGCGTGCTGCTCACCAAGTCCATCAACATCTACGAGCGCACCCTGGAGACGGCCGAGCGCATCGGCTCGCAGAGCAGCTTCGTGGACCGCACGCGCGAGAGCCTCGCCAAGGTGAAGGCCCTGCTGCTGGCGGACGCGGAGGGCGAGCCCCTTCCCGAGCCTCCCGCGTCGAAGGACGAGCCCCACACGTGAGCCGCGGCTGAAGTCGCCCGGAGGCCGCCCCACTGGGCAGCCCCGGGCCGGGCGGCGTAGCCTGGGGCCCTGCCATGGAGCCCCTCTTCACGCCCGAGCAGCTCGCGGAGATTCACGCCTACCACCTGCCCCACTACATCCGCGCGGCGGTGAACCCCTTCGCACGGTTCGCCCTGCTGGCGCTGATGTTGGGCGTGCTGGTGCGGCCCTTCTTCCGCATGGCCACGGCGGCCGCGGCGGGGCTGGAGCGCCGCTTCGGCTTCCTGCGCACCGCGCCCGTCAGCCGCGCCTTCTTCAGCGCCATGGACCGGCTGTGGGGTGAGTCCGGCTGGGGCGCGGCCGTCCTCTTCGCGCTGATGACGGACCTGTTCGTGAAGCTGGTCTACGCCCCCGTGGACATCTGGTTCGCGTACACGCTGGAGCACCAGCACGGCATGTCCAACTACACCCCGGCCGCCTTCGCCCGGGACATGCTCAAGGGACACCTGCTGGGCGGGTTCGCCATCGCCGCGCTCGTCATCGGCCTGTATGGACTGGCCCGTCGCACGCGCCACTGGTGGTGGGTGCTGGGCGTGCCCGTGGCCCTGCTGATGCTCGTCTCCTCCGCGCTGGACACGTACCGGGGCCGGCTCTACTTCGAGCAGGAGCCGCTGCCCCCGGGGCCTTTGCGCACGCGGATGACGGCGCTGATGGCCCAGGCAAACATCACCTTCTCCGACGTGCTGGTGGAGAAGACCTCCGTGGCCTCGCGGCGCATCCAGGCGTACTTCGCGGGCCAGGGCCCCACGCGCGCCATCGTCCTCAACGACGTCATCCTCCAGGAGCTCTCCGAGGACGAGGTGCTCGCGGCCGTGGCCCACGAGGCCGGCCATGTCCAGGAGCAGAAGTGGCCGGGCCGCATCGCCTCCTCCCTGGCTGTCGTCGCGCTCCTCTTCGCCATCGACCGGATGCTGCGCGTCGCGGCGGCGCGGAGCTGGTTCGGCACCTCGCGCTTCGCGGACATCCGCACCCTGCCGCTGCTCTCGCTGCTCCTGTCGCTCGTGCTGCTGCTGGGCGCGCCCATCGCCGGAGCCTTCTCCCGCGAGCGCGAGCGCGCGGCGGACCGCTTCGCCCTCAACCTCACCCACGACGTCGACGCGTTCCGCCGAATGCTGGTGAAGGCCGCGCGCGT
The DNA here is from genome assembly GCF_059738865.1 of Myxococcus sp. MH1. Classification (NCBI taxonomy): domain Bacteria; kingdom Pseudomonadati; phylum Myxococcota; class Myxococcia; order Myxococcales; family Myxococcaceae; genus Myxococcus; species Myxococcus sp. MH1. Next base: position 8,435,776 of record NZ_AP026947.1, read on the forward strand.
CAACAAGATGGACCCCGACCCTCCGCGCTGGGTCGTCCTCAAGGGCATGAGCCATCCCCCCGTGGGCGAGCGCCTGGCCGACCTGCCCGCGCCCTGACGTGAAAAAGCGGCCGGCAGGTGGGCTCTCCCCTTCCCCTCCCCTCTCCACCCGAGCCCACCCGCCGACAGCCGCCGCCGGGCCACTCCCCCGAGCGCCAGCGGCACTTCCTCCCCCCCACGCCACCCAGCTACGGCTGCTGGGCGTCCTGCTTGAGCTTCTCCACCGCGACCAACGTGATGGCCTTCACCAGCGCCCGCGCCCTGCGCCCCGCCGCCGTCTCACCGTGCGGGTCCACCTCCACCGCCTTCGACAGGTCCGTGAAGCCCTGCCGCTCCCCCTTGCGCAGGTACAGCTCCCCCCGGTTCGCCAGCGCCACCGGATGCCCCGCGTCCCGCGCCAGCGCCGCGCTGAACTCCGCGATGGCCTCCTCCAGCCGCCCGAGCTTCTGGTACACGGTGCCCAGCGCCGCGTGAGCGCCCGCGTCCCGAGGATTCCCGGCCACCAACCCCTCGAAGAGGATGCGCGCCTCCTCCAGCCGCCCCGCGGCCGCCAGGTCACACCCCACCTGCGCAATCGCCTTCGCCTCCTCGAAGGTCATCCCCTCCACCTCCGCCCACGTCGCCTCGCCCCGCGCGAAGGACCGCATCCTGTGCACCGCCCCGGTCTCCATCCGCATGCCCTCGACTCCCTCGTGTTTGATGACGCGGCCCATGGACTCAGGCTCCGCGCAGGTTGGAGATGGCGGTCTTCGCCATCTCGTTGAACTTGGCGGACATGTTGCTCATCAGGTCGAACATGGCCTTGCGCTTCTCCAGCAGCCGCTGCAGCCGCAGCTCCAGCTCGCGCATGTCCCCGTCGAGCTTCGCCGCCTTCTTCTTGTCCACGTCCGTGGTGCCCAGCGTCGCGCGGTCCTCGCCCGCGGTCGCCATCTGCTCCATCACCTCCATGATTTCGGTGTCCGTGTCGCTGGAGATGGCGCCGAGGATCGCCTGCACCTTGTCCTCGATGCTCATGCGCGGGTTGTCGACGATGCCGCGAACACTCGAGCTCGCCTTGCTCGGCGTGTTCGTCTTCACGTCCTTCGACTGCTCCAGCTCCGCCTTCACATCCAACCAGCCGATGATGCCGTCGCGCCCGTCGATGCCCGCCGCCATCTCCAGCCGGTCGAAGTACTCCGGGTGGTCCTTGAAGAACTGCGCGGCCTTCTTCAGCGTCGAGGACGCTCCCTGATTGTTCAGCAGCGCCAGCATGTCCGCGCGAGTCACGCGGTCATCCTTCACGCCCGACGCCGTGTCGAACGTCCCCCAGTTGTCGCGCAGCACCGCCACCGCCTCGAGGTACTCGCGGAAGTCCGGGTCCTTCGACGTGGGCGGCTTGCCGCCCCCCACCGGCCCCGCGCCGCCCGAGCCATTCGAACCACCCGTGCCACCGGTGCCTCCCGTACCGCCCGTGCCACCTCCGGTCCCCGGTGACGGATTGCCCGGCGGGGTGGGACGCGGCCCCGGGGACGGCCCACCGGTGGTGGGCGGAGGCGTCGTGCCGGGCGGGCAGTCCTCCTGCTTGGGCGGGGACACCGGCGGCGCCGTCGGCCGGCCATAACGGGCGAACTCCTCCCCCACCCGCTTGAGCTCCGCGCGGACGCCCGACAGCTTGATGCGGTCGTCGTTGTAGATGCTCCCCAGGACCGGCATCAGCGACGAGAGCAGCCCCCGCGAGTCCACCCGCTCGAACAGCGCCGCGTTCTGCGTGAGGAACCGGGCCGCGTCGCGAAGCTGCGGGGACAGGCTGGCGTCGTTGGCCGCGCGCCGCAGCTCCTCCTTCGACAGCGAGCCGGACTTCTTCCCGTCCGCGAGGTCCAGCTGCTCGAAGTTCGCCTCCAGCACCTTCAGCGCGGCCTCGTACTCCAGCATCTTCGGGTCCAACGCGCTGGTGCTCGCGGGCAGCAGCGGGGCATAGCCCTGGGTCTTCCCGGCGGCCCCCGCCGAGGTCGCGTACTCCGTCTTCGCCGCCGGGTTCTTCTTCAGCTCCTCCGCCACGCCCGCCACGCCCGTCGCCGCCTGCAGCACGTTGCCCGTCATGACGCCCGTGGCGGCCTTGATGGAGCTGGAGACGAGCGGAGAGAGAGTCCCCGCGTCCCCCGCCCCCTCCATCGCCGTGCCCTCCGGGCGGGCCAGCAGGTTCGTCGCGCTCTTCAAGAAGTCCACCATGAGTCCTCCCACGCGGCGGGTTGATGGAGTGCCGCGCGATGACTCGTGGGGGTTGCAGCGACGGTGCCGGCAGGCGGCCCGGCAACCACGCGAGCGAATTCCGTCGGTTAGCCGGACTGACAACCCGGGCACGTCCCCGTCAACGGACGGCGCGGTCCGTGAGGGAGGATGCGGTTAAGTTGCGCCACGCATGCGAACCCTGGGTTTGGACTTCGGAACCAAGACCATCGGCGTGGCCGTCTCGGATGGCCTGGGCCTCACCGCCCAGGGCGTCACCACCATTCGCCGCACGTCCCTCAAGGCGGACCTGGCCGCCCTCGGCGCCCTGGCGCGCGAGCACGAGGCGGACCGCTTCGTCCTCGGCCTGCCGCTCAACATGGACGGCTCGGAGGGCCCGCGCGCGGAGGCCTCGCGCAAGTTCGCGGACGCCCTGACGCAGGCGCTCGGCATGCCGGTGGAGCTCTGGGACGAGCGGCTGTCCACCGTGGCCGCCACGCGCACGCTCCTGGAAGCGGACGTCAGCCGCGCCCGCCGCAAGGAGGTCATCGACCAGGTGGCCGCCCAGTTCATCCTCCAGGGCTGGCTGGACGCGCGCCGCCCCAGGGACACCGACTACCACCCGGACGACTACGACGACGAGCCCGGACACTCCGGGTGACGCCGTCGGGCGGCTACGGCCGGCGCCGGTAGACGTGCAGCGGAGCGGTGAAGCCGTCCAGCTCCTCGTAGGCGACGCCGTCCAACGTCAGCGTGCGCCCCTCCAGCCTCACCCCGGGGTCCTTCGCCAGCGAGCCCTGGTCGAAGCGCACCAGCACCTCCGGCCGTGCCTCCCCCAGGAGCTTGCGGAAGGTGTCCCAGCGCACGCGCGCGATGCGCTCCTCGGGCAGCCCGGAGAAGAAGGCCACCTGCAGGTCCATGTAGTTGGGGTCCGTATCCAGCGCGAGCGCCCCGCCCTTCTCGGCCACCTCCGCCTTCACGAAGTCCGCCACGCGCATCACCGGCACGGGGTTGGTCGACGTGGGGCTCACCGGCCGCAGCGACGTCTGCAGGCGCCCGTCGTCGCGGAACGTGTACAGGCCCAGCGCCACCGGCAGCACCACCGCGAGCAGCGCGGACACCCCCGCCACCGCCTTGCGCGCGCCCTCGCCGCGCGAGCCCATCAGCGCCCAGAAGCCGAACGCGACGAACACCGGCACCACCGCCAGCTGCGTCACCGTGAAGCGCCCCAGCGGCACGAAGTTGAGCAGCACCACCGCGCGGAACGTGAAGTACGCCGCGGGCACCGCCGCCGCCGCCACCAGCCAGCGCGTGTCCGGCCGCGCCTTCCACGCCTTCACCATGCCCCACAGGCCGAGCAGCCCCACGCCCGGCGTCAGGGTGAAGAGCGCCACGCCCGGCCAGAAGAACAGCTGCTGCGCGCGCCAGCCGATGGCCGCCCCCGAGCCCGCCGAGGAGAGCACCCAGTCCCGGTGGAAGTCCTCCACCGCCTTCACCGGGTAGAACGGGTCGCCGTGCATCAGCTCGTTGCCCTGCATCCACAACAGGGGGAACGGCAGGCACGCCAGGCCGAAGCCCACCGCGCGCGTCACCGCCGCCACCTTGTCCTGGCTGCTGAAGAACAGCCCCAGGCACAACAGCGGGATGTACATCCACGCGTCGTAGCGCAGCGCGCACGCCAGGTTGAGCATCAGCGCGGCCTGGAACAGCGGCGCGAAGCGGTTCTCGTCCACCCCCTCCGCGTAGAACGCGAACGCGGCCAGCATGAAGAACAGCGACACCGCCTCGCTGCCCGCGGTGGTGGAGAACTGCAGGTGCATGCCCCACGCGCTGAACACCAGCGCGGCCACCACGCCCGCACGCCAGTCGAACAGCCGCCGCGTCAGCGCGAACAACGGCACCACCGACAGCACGCCGAACAGCAGGCTCACCACGCGCCCGGCCACCTCCCGGTCGAACACCGACAGCGCGATGCCCACCAGGTACAGGTGCAGCGGCCCGAACTGGTACGCGCCATCACCGTACGCGGTGATGAGGTGCGGGGCGCGCAGCCACCGCTCCGCCAGCTCCGTGCGCACCACCGCGTCGCCGTACAGGTTCTCGTTCACGAAGAAGACGAGCAGCCGGGGCACCAGCGCCACCGCCAACAGCACTCCGATGAGAAGGCGCGTGCTCGGCTCGGGCGCGGGGGACGGGACCGCCGCGAGACTCGGCACGGAGGACGGAGGGTGGGAGACAGAGGTAGGTGCGGTCGCCATGACGCGCGGCAGGATACGCAGGCACGGCCCAAAGCCAAGCCGGCGACCCCGTCTTCTCCAGCCTCCCCGCAGCCGACTTCACCCTCAGCGAACCGCGCGCCGGAGCGAGCACACCGCCGCCCTCGCGCGCCCCGGAGGCACAGCGGGCCCGAGCCAACGTGTACCGCGTGGCGAATGTATCACCCTTCGGTGCAGGCACGCCCGCCTGGCTGCTGTCAGGGATGTCTTGGCGCCCCTCACCTGCACCGCCGACATGTGGAAGGAACACAGACGCCGCCCCACAACCAGCCAACAGTCCGCCTCCGGCAAGGCCGTCAGGCGTTCAATACCCCTCGCGTTCCGGGGGGGCACCTACCCCGTTGCACGCGCCGCCCTATAATCACCCTTGCCTCTTCACCCCGTGGAGGGGGCGCGCCTGTTCCGGCGTCCTGCCCCTGACACGAGCGTAACGCGCGGTCCCATTCCGCGGCGGGGTCCCGAATTGGCTGCAGGGCTGTCGTGCCTGGGACCTCGGCGGGATGGTTGTGGAATGGCAATCCAGCCCTCCAGGTTCACCATTCTGGCCCCCTAGGGCGCGAGTGCCTCGCACCCCAGGCCGGCTTCCGAGGGAGAGACATGAGGGACGCTGAGAAGGGTTCGTGGGTCTCCAAAATCGCCGCGCTCCAGGACGCGAAGACCTACGCGGAGCTCAACTGGGAAGGCAACTTCGAGGAGTACCTCGAAATCGTCCGGAAGAACCCCAAGGTGACACGCACCGCCTTCCAGAGGATCTACGACATGATCCTCAGCCACGGGAAGACGGAGTACATCGACAACAAGAAGAAGCTCATCCGCTACCACTTCTTCAGCGACGAGAAGTTCGGCGGCAAGGACGCCATCTTCGGCCTGGATGTGCCGCTGATGAAGCTGGTGAACGTCTTCAAGTCCGCCGCCCAGGGCTACGGCACCGAGAAGCGCGTCATCCTGCTGCACGGCCCCGTGGGCTCGTCCAAGTCCACCATCGCGCGGCTGCTCAAGAAGGGCACCGAGGACTACTCGAAGACGCCCGAGGGCGCCGCGTACACCTTCTCCTGGACCACCGACAAGAAGCTGCCGGACGGCACCGTCGTGAAGGAGAAGATGAAGTGCCCCATGAACGAGGAGCCACTCAACCTGGTTCCCCGCGAGTGGCGCGCCAAGGTCTACCAGGAGCTGTCGCCGCCGGACTCCGGCTACACCATCCCGGACGGCTCGGAGCTGTGCCCCGCCTGCCGCTTCGTCTTCAAGGACCTGATGACCCAGTACCACGGTGACTTCGCGCGGGTGATGGACCACGTGCGCGTCAACCGCCTGGTCTTCAGCGAGAAGGACCGCGTGGGCATCGGCACCTTCCAGCCCAAGGACGAGAAGAACCAGGACTCCACCGAGCTCACCGGTGACATCAACTACCGGAAGATCGCCGAGTACGGCTCGGACTCCGACCCGCGCGCGTTCAACTTCGACGGCGAGTTCAACATCGCCAACCGCGGCATCATCGAGTTCGTCGAGGTGCTCAAGCTGGACGTCGCCTTCCTCTACGACCTGCTCGGCGCGTCGCAGGAGCACAAAATCAAGCCGAAGAAGTTCCCGCAGACGGACATCGACGAGGTCATCCTCGGCCACACCAACGAGCCCGAGTACAAGAAGCTCGAGAACAACGAGTTCATGGAGGCCCTGCGCGACCGCACGGTGAAGATCGACGTGCCGTACATCACCAAGCTCGCCGAGGAGGTGAAGATCTACGAGAAGGACTTCAACTCCCGCGCCATCAAGGGCAAGCACATCGCGCCGCACACGCTGGAGATGGCGGCCATGTGGGCGGTGCTCACGCGCCTGGAGGAGCCCAAGAAGCACAACCTGTCGCTCCTGCAGAAGCTCAAGCTCTACAACGGCAAGACGCTCCCCAACTTCACCGAGGACAACATCAAGGAGCTGCGCAAGGAGAGCATCCGCGAGGGCCTGGAGGGCATCTCCCCGCGCTACATCCAGGATAAAATCTCCAACGCGCTGGTGAGCGACAAGGGCGAGGGCTGCATCAACCCCTTCATGGTCCTCAACGAGCTGGAGGCGGGCCTCAAGACGCACTCGCTCATCAACAACGAGGACGCGCGCAAGCGGATGAAGGAGCTGCTCACCTCCGTGAAGCAGGAGTACGAGGACATCGTCAAGAACGAGGTCCAGCGCGCCATCAGCGCCGACGAGGACGCCATCGGCAAGCTGTGCGGCAACTACATCGACAACATCAAGGCCTACACCCAGAAGGAGAAGGTCAAGAACAAGTACACCGGCCTCTACGAGGAGCCGGACGAGCGGCTGATGCGGGCCATCGAAGAGAAGATCGACATCCCCGACAGCCGCAAGGACGACTTCCGGCGCGAAATCATGAACTACATCGGCGCGCTGGCGGTGGAGGGGAAGACCTTCAACTACCGGACCAACGAGCGGCTGCACAAGGCGCTCGAGCTGAAGCTGTTCGAGGACCAGAAGGACAGCATCAAGCTCAAGAACCTCGTCTCCTCCGTCGTGGACAAGGAGACCCAGGAGAAGATCGACCTGGTGAAGGACCGGATGATGAAGAACTACGGCTACTGCGAGATCTGCTCCACCGACGTGTTGAACTTCGTGGCGAGCATCTTCGCCCGCGGCGACGCGAAGGAGTAACCACCTCAGGAGAAGGGCGAGCCGTCGTGACCTTGAAGATCCACCAGGACCACTCCCGCTTCAAACAGATCGTCCGCGGGAAGATCAAAGCCAACCTGCGCAAGTACGTGCAGAAGGGCGAGATGATTGGGAAGAAGGGCAAGGATGCCATCAGCATCCCCATCCCCTTCATCGACATCCCCCGCTTCAAGTACGGCCACAAGGAGCAGGGCGGCGTCGGACAGGGTGACGGCGAGGTGGGCCAGCAGCTCGGCCCCGGGGCGGTGGAGCCCGGGGACGGGCACCAGGCCGGCCAGGGTGAGGGAGACCACGCCCTGGAGGTGGATGTCACGCTCGAGGAGCTGGCGCAGATACTGGGCGAGGAGCTGCAGCTGCCCCACATCGAGCGGCGCCAGAACGAGAAGATCATCACCCAGAAGATTCGCTACACCGGCATCAACACCACCGGCCCCGAATCCCTGCGCCACTTCAAGCGCACCTTCAAGCAGGCCCTGCGCAGACAAATCGCCGCCGGCACCTACGACGCCGCCAGGCCCGTCATCATCCCCACCCGCGAGGACCGCCGCTACCGCAGCTACAAGCTGCAGGACCTCCCGGAGACCAACGCCGTCATCATCTACATGATGGACGTGTCCGGCTCCATGGGTGACGAGCAGAAGGAGATCGTCCGCATCGAGAGCTTCTGGCTCGATACGTGGCTGCGCCACCAATACAAGGGCCTGGAGGCGCGCTACATCATCCACGACGCGGTGGCGCGCGAGGTGGACCGCGACACGTTCTTCCACACCCGCGAGTCCGGCGGGACGATGATCTCCAGCGCCTACAAGCTCTGCCGCGACATCATCCTGGCCGACTACCCGAAGAGCGCCTGGAACGTCTATCCGTTCCACTTCAGCGACGGGGACAACTGGAGCGCGGACGACACGCGCCAGTGCATCGAGATGCTGCGCAACGACGTGCTGCCCAACGTCAACCAGTTCGCCTACGGACAGGTGGAGTCCCCCTACGGCAGCGGTCAGTTCATCAAGGACCTTCGCGAGGCGGTGGGTGACACCCCCAACGTCGCGCTCAGCGAAATCGCGGACAAGGACGCCATCTACGCGTCCATCAAGGACTTCCTCGGCAAGGGACGCTGAAGAGCCAGCGCCCCCACCTGTCCTCCGGAGAGACTTCCCGATGCCCAAGAGCCTTACGCCCCGTCTCGCCGCGCTGAGGGATGAGATCCACGGCTACGCGAAGGAGTTCGGACTCGACTTCTTCGACACCGTCTTCGAGATGGTGTCCTACGACGAGATGAACATGGTCGCCGCCTACGGCGGCTTCCCCACCCGCTACCCGCACTGGCGCTGGGGCATGGAGTACGAGCAGCTCTCCAAGGGCTACGAGTACGGCCTGAGCAAGATCTACGAGCTCGTCATCAACAACGACCCCTGCTACGCGTACTTGATGGAGAGCAACCCGGAGGTGGACCAGAAGCTGGTCATGGCCCACGTCTACGGTCACTGCGACTTCTTCAAGAACAACTTCTCCTTCCGCCACACCAACCGGCGGATGATCGACGAGATGGCCAACCACGCCACGCGGGTGCGCCGCTGGGTGGACAAGATCGGCGTGGAGAAGGTCGAGGACTTCATCGACCGGACCCTGAGCCTGGAGAACCTCATCGACCAGCACTCGCCCCACATCCGGCGCAACCCGGACCCCAGGCGCGCCGAGGACGAGCTCAAGTCCAACGAGCGCGTGGAGGGCTTCAAGGTCGGCCGCGAGTACATGCGCGGCTACATCAACCCGTCCGAGTTCCTCGACTCCCAGCGCAAGAAGGTGGAGGACGAGAAGCAGCGGGCCAAGAAGTTCCCCGAGCGCCCCCAGCGCGACGTGCTGCTCTTCCTCCTGGAGGAGGCGCCGCTGGAGCCGTGGGAGTCGGACATCCTGGCCATCCTCCGCGAGGAGGCCTACTACTTCGCGCCCCAGGGCCAGACCAAGATCATGAACGAGGGGTGGGCCAGCTACTGGCACTCCACCATCATGACCCGCAGGGCGCTGCGCGACGACGAAATCATCGACTACGCGGACCACCACTCCGGCACCATGGGGACGCGCCCCGGCGCCATCAATCCCTACAAGCTGGGCATCGAGCTGTGGCGGGACATCGAGGAGCGCTGGAACAAGGGCCGCTTCGGCAAGGAGTGGGACGAGTGTGATGACCTGCGCGCCCGCCGCAACTGGGACAAGAAGCTGGGCGCCGGACGCGAGAAGATCTTCGAGGTCCGCAAGCACTACAACGACATCACCTTCATCGACACGTTCCTGACGCCCGAGTTCGCGATGGAGCAGAAGCTCTTCGTGTATGGCTTCAACGACAAGCGCAACTCGTGGGAGATCCTCGACCGCGAGTTCCGCAAGGTGAAGAGCAAGCTGTTGCAGGGGCTCACCAACTTCGGCCAGCCCATCATCGAGGTGGTGGACGGCAACCACGAGAACCGCGGGGAGCTGTTGCTCGCGCACAAGCACGACGGCCAGGACCTCAAGGGTGACTACGCCCGCGAGACGCTGCGCAACCTCCAGTCCCTGTGGCGCCGCCCCGTCAACATCATCACCCGCTACGACAACAAGGGCGTGATGCTGCGCTTCGACGGGACGAACCAGACGGAGAAGAAGGTGGAGCTGTAGCGCCCCAAGCAGCCGGAGACCCGCTCACGGGCGGGTCTCCGCGATGGCGGCGGACCGCACGGGCGCGAAGCCCGCGGCCGGCCCCTGCGACACCAGACGCTCCAGCGCGGTGCACAGCGCATCCACGCGGCCGAAGCGCGCGGACGGGTCCTCCTCCAGACAGCGCTCGACGGCCTCCGCGAAGTCCAGGTCGATTCCCGGCACCAGGTCCACCAGCGGCACCAGCGCGGCCGCCACCCGGCCCGCCTCCAGGTCCGCACCGGAGGCGCGCACATGCGGGACACGCCCCGTGCACAGCTCGTACACGAGCAGCCCCAGGGCATACAAATCACTCTGCGGCGTGGCCGGCGCCCCCAGGCGCACCTCGGGCGCCATGTAGCGCGGCGTGCCGACGACGCCCGGCACGGCCCACGGCTTCGAGCGGTCCGTCCCCACGAAGGCCGCGAGCCCGAAGTCGAGCAGCTTGATGCTGCCATCCGCGTCCAGGATGGCGTTGCCCGGCTTCACGTCCCGGTGGAGCACCCCGCGCTGATGCGCGGCCCTCAAGCCCCGCGAAAGCCCCAGCGCGATGTCCAGCACGTACCGCCACGGCAGGGGCGGCGCCAGCTCCGCCAGGCTCTTGCCGTCCACGTACTCGTACACCAGATACGGCCGCCCCTCGACCTGCCCCGCCCGGAACACGGTGACGACGTTGGGGTGCTTGATGCGGGCGATGGCGCGCGCCTCGATGGCGAAGCTGTCCAACGTGCTGGTGTCCGGCTCCAGCGCGACGCTCAGCTTGAGCGCGACGAGCCGGTCCAACGACGTGTCATGCGCCAGGTACACCGCGCCCATGCCCCCCCGCCCCAACAGCCGCACCAGGTGGAACTCGTCCAGCACCCCGGGCGGCACCCAGGTCCGCGCCACCGTGGGCCCCCAGGCAGGCGCGGGCGCGTCCACGCTCCCCGTCTGGCTGCGCATGACGGCGACCAGCAGCTCCCGACACGCGGGGCACTCGGCGGCGTGGCGATGGACGCGCCCCCTCGCCGCGCCGTCCAGCCGCTCCTCGACGAGCGCCACCACGTCTTCCTCGCACAGGCAGCCGGATGTAAGGATTTGACACCCCCCTGTATGCCCCCGGTCAGAGCCTCTCACAAAACGGACTTCATCCGGTAAAGCGAGAAACTCTCCCCTTTCATGCCCAAAGACGACCTTCACTCAGATTAACCCGCACTCAGAGTAAGTCAGGCTCCATCGGTTATAATGGCGGCATGGAGGAGGGGGGCTTGGCATTCGCACCGTTATTCCTGGCGCATGCGGGCGTCCCGCCGGAGGACGTCACGCCCGAGGTGTTGGAGCCGTGGCTGTCACGGCTCTGGAACGAAGGCCGGGAGCACTGGCCGGACATCCCGTTGGGCGCCGAGAGCTTCATGCGACACCTGGCCCTCCACCTCCCGCGCCTGGCGCCGGGCGAGGACTGGGGGACGGCGCTGGAGCGGCTCGAGGCCGGCGACCTCTATCTGGCGTGCGGCTGCGTGCAGGGACTGGGCACGGCGCTCGCCGCCTTCGAGCGGCACCACATGGCCAGCGTGCCGACGGTGCTCGCGCACATGCGGCTGCCGGCGGCGATGGTGGACGAGGTGCGTCAGCAGGTCCGTGAGCGGCTGCTGGTGCGCACCGCCGCCGCGCCCCGCATCGCCGAGTACTCCGGCCGGGGCACCCTGGCCAACTGGGTGCGGGTGGTGGCCCTGCGCACGGCCCTGAGCCTGCTGCGCAAGTCCCAGGAGCCCTGCCCGTCGAGCGACACCGTCCTGGAGCTGCTGCCCACGCCCGCGCCCGACCCCGAGCTGGAGGCCATCCAACGCCGGTACCACGACGCGTTCCGGAAGGCCTTGGAGGACGCCTTCGCCATCCTCCCCGGAGAGCACCGCTACCTGCTGCGCCTCCACTTCGTGGACCGCCTCTCCACCCCGAAGCTCGGCACCCTCTTCGGCGTCAACCAGTCCACCGTCTCGCGCTGGCTGCACAGCGCCCAGCAGGCCGTGCACGACGAGACGCGGCGCCTGCTCAAGGAACGCCTGGACCTCTCCTCCCAGGAGTTCACCAGCGTCCTGCGCAGCGTGGAGAGCCATCTGCATCTCAGCCTCACGCGCATCCTCGATGAAACAATTCACCCAAAGTGAATATCGAGAATTGATGCATAGGTTGATTCGGGCGTGCGTCTTCAAGACGCGAACGTCGCTCGGGCCCGCCTGGGGCTCGCGCTCACGCCATCCACGTCCACGCCTCCCCCCGCGGTAGCGGAAGCCCTCCGCCGCCGCGGACATCCCCCGTCCATCCCGAGAGGCCCCGTGTCGGCGCGGGCGTCGCTCGGCCCACCCAGACCGAGACACCATGCGGCCCCTGCCCCGACGTGCCCATCCCTTGCTTGGAATGAAGCTTGAGGCCCTGCCCTTGTTGGGGGCGCTCGTCCTGGGATTCATCGCCTGCGAGGAGCGCCCGCCCCAGGGCGCCTCCGCCCAGGGGCCCGGTTCGGCTCCGAAGCTGGCGCCGTTGGGCCGCGCCCCCGAGGCGCGGCGCGTCCCCGACGAGTACATCGTCGTCTTCTCCGAGGGCATCACGGGGCAGGCCATCGACTCGGCTGTGGGCCGGGTGGCGCGCGCGGGCGGCATCAATCAGGTGCGGCACCGCTACCAGCTCATCCCCGGGTTCGCGGCGCGCCTGGACAGCGCCCAGGTGGAGCGGCTGCGCGCCGAGCCGGGCGTGGCCCTCATCGAGGAGGACCAGCAGGTCACCCTCAGCGCCACGGTGCCCAGCCCCGCGGACGGCATCGACCGGGTGGACCAGCGCCAGGGGCGCGACGGCCAGTACAACGACTTCGACAACACGGGCGCCGGGGTGCACGTGTACGTGCTCGACACGGGGCTCAACACGGAGCACTCGGAGTTCACCGGACGGGTGGGCTCGTCACAGAGCTTCGTGCCGGATGGCCGGGGCATCGAGGACTGCCACGGCCATGGCACCCATGTGGCCAGCACCGCCGTGGGCACGCTCTATGGCATGGCCAAGGAGGCCACCGTGCACCCGGTGCGGGTGCTGCGGTGCAACGGCCTGGGGACCTGGGGGGCCATCATCGCGGGCATGGACTTCGTGCGCGCCGACTGTCCCCGGCAGGACGGGCCCTGCGTCGCGAACGTGAGCATCACCGGGCCGCTGTACGTGCCGGCGAACCTGGCCGCCGCGGCGCTGGTCAACGCGGGCATCCCGGTGGTGGTGGCCGCGGGCAATGACGACCTGAACGCCTGCACCCAGTCCCCCGCGAGCGAGCCCCTGGTCATCACCGTGGGCGCCGTCGACGACGCGGACGTCCGGGCGACGTTCTCCAACTGGGGCCCGTGCGTGGACATCTTCGCGCCGGGGGTGAGCATCCTCGGCGCCTGGATGGGCGACGCGGTGGCGAGCGTCGTCGACGAGGGCACGTCCATGGCCAGCCCCCACGTCGCCGGCGCGGTGGCGCAATACCTGGGCACCCACCGCACCGCCACGCCCGCGCAAATCGTCGCCAACCTGCGCGACTCCGCCACGCTCGAGTGCGTGGAGGACCTGAAGGGCTCGCCCGACTCGCTGCTCTTCAGCGACCTGACGCAGGGCAACGGCTTCTGCGTGGGCGAGGCCAACAGCTGCGTGGGCCTGTGCGGCGTGGGCGCGGAGGGCTGCTTCTGCGACCCGAGCTGCCTGGAGTTCAACGACTGCTGCCCCGACTTCCAGCAAGTCTGCATGTGAGAGCCGTTCCAAGCGGAGGAGGAAACACCATGTCACGAGCACGTCGTTTTCTGGTGATGGGTAGCACCGCCTGCCTGGCCCTGCTGTCGGGCTGCACCTCCAGTCCCCACGAGCAGCAGGTGGCGGACTTCGGCCGCACGCTGCGCGGGCTCGGCGACGCCACCCGGCTGAGCCAGGCCGAGTGGACCACGTACCGGGCGGACGAGGCCTACCTGCATTCCATCGCCAAGCCGGACGTGCGCGTCCGGTTGAACCTGGCGGACCCGGCCCAGTACCGCTTCGCGAAGGCGCGCCTGAAGCTGGCGGGCAAGACGCCGGAGAACTCGCCGTACCTGTTCGAGGCGCTGGCCGCGCGCCAGAAGGAGCACGTGTCGCGGGGCTTCGCGCCGGGCCAGCTGTCGTCGGAGGACGCCGGGCTGGCGACGTCCGCCGAGCGCAAGGAGATGCACGCCATCGAGTCGGCCAACGCGGGTGAGACCACACGCGAGGAGAACGACGGGCAGGGCGTGTCCACGTCCACCTTCCCGGGCGGCACGTACTACACGTACACGGACACCAACTTCACCGACCAGACGGGCCACCCGCTCACCCAGCTCGCCTGGGCGGAGGAGTACGACCAGGGCACCAACCTCACCGTCCCGACCACCGCGAACCTGGGGCTCACCCAGCTGGGCCGCTACCGGGTCTCCTCGTACAAGGTCGAGGACTCCGTCGAGGGGTTCAAGGACTCGTACCTCTACTCGGAGTTCGGCTCGCCGCCGGGCACCACCTCCACGCGCCCCACGTACTCCGCGCTCACCGTCCAGGCGCCCGTGGACACGGTGCTCAACGACAACCTCATCTCCGTGTGCCTCAACCGCACGTGGACCCAGGACTGCGACTACGACCTGACCGGCACCCCGCAGGCCATCAAGCTGCCCCTCAAGGGGCAGCTGTCGCTCACCTCCGCGCCCCACACCTTCGACCAGGCGAAGATCAACCAGTTCAAGGCGGACCTGGCCCTGGGGACGCCGACGTATGAGGTGGGCCACCTCAAGCTCATCCTCACCAACGCGGGCGGCGGCTGCGACGTGACGGACGGCAACCTCATCGAGGCGAGGATGGGGCAGTTCTGGGACCGCGCCTCCCTCAGCGCCGACAAGAAGACCTTCTCCTGGGATTTGACGGGCGCCCACGCGGCCTTCTTCGACGACGGCTGCCGCCAGGTGCAGGACGAGGTGAAGCTCACGTTGAAGATCGTCCTGCCCGTCGTCGGGACGGGCGGCGCCACGTACCAGTCCTCCGTGACGCTGAGCAACGACCGCGCCGTGCCGCGCCCGGACTACACCTTCAAGAAGATCACCGTCACCAACAGCTGCCTGGCGGCGGGGACGCAGATCGCGCTGGCCGAGGGCAAGGTGGCGCCCGTGGAGTCGCTCAAGGCCGGCGACAAGGTGAAGAACCCGCACCAGCCCACGCTCACCGTCATGGACACGGCCGTGGGCACCGAGACGGTGCCCATGGTGCGCATCCGCAGCGCGGCGGGCCACAGCCTGTTGATGACGGAGATGCACCCCATCCAGGTCCTGGCGCGCGGCATGGTGCAGGCCCGCGCCCTCAAGCAGGGCGACGTGGTGATGACCCAGGCGGGCCCCAGCAGGCTCGTCGAGGTCAGCCGCGAGCCGTACGCCGGCAAGGTGTACAACGTGAAGGTCGGCTCGGACGCGGAGAAGCTCGCGCTCGCCCAGGACCAGACGGTGGTCTACGCCAACGGCTTCGTCGTGGGTGACGGGCAGATCCAGCAGAAGTACGAGTCCATCGCCCAGACGCAGAAGAGCGCCGACGTGCTGGCCTCGCTGCCGTCCCGGTGGCACCGCGACTACAAGCTGGCCGCCCGGCGCCAGTAGCCGCCCAGCAGCGAGGGCGCGGCCCCGAAGGCCTCCGCGCCCCTCGCCCGACGTCATCACCCTTCCAGACCGCCGGCCATCCAGTGGAAGTCCGCTGGATGGCCGTGCCCGTTGCCGCCCCGCCGTTCGCCTCCCGCCGCCCCAGACCTCGGAGTGAACCTGATGCAGCCTCGCAACGTCCCCCTGCTCCCGCTCGTCCTCGCGCTGGCCCTGGCATGTGGCGACGCCAGCCCTCCCGAAGCCTCACCGCCCCAACAGCAATCCCAAGCGACGCTCCGGGAGGAGGCGCAGCGCGCGGAGCGGCGGCGCATCGCGAGCCGCCAGGTCGTGCAACCCGCGGCCCAGCTCGCGCAGGCCACCGCGCCCGACCTGGCCGCGGCGCTGGACATCCCCGCGGGCATGCTGGTGAGCAGCCAGCTCACCGCGCCCGCGCCCGACCAGACGACGAAGGTCATGTCCAACTACGGCATCATCACCCCGCGCAAGGGCCCCTCGCTCATCGTGCTGGGCACCGGCTACGTCAATGACCGCGCCCGGCTGCCCGAGCCCGGCACCGACTTCGCCCCCGAGGGGGCCGAGGGGGACGTCGTCACCCTGCGGCTCACCCTGAACGTGCCCGCGGGCATGACGCGGCTGTCGTTCGACTACCGCTTCCTGAGCGCCGAGTCGCCCGACTTCGTGGGCAGCGAGTACAACGACCAGTTCACCGCGCACGTGCAGGACGCGCAGGGCACGCGCCTGGCCGAGCAGACCTCGGTCAACAGCGCGCACTTCTTCGACGCCTCCGCCACGCGCGCCAAGGACACCCAGTTCGACGTGCTGCTCGCGGACGACCCCTCGGGCGTGGACTTCTTCCCGGCGACCTACCCGGACGGCATCCAGCTCTTCCCGGACGCGGGCATCACCGACTTCAAGACGGTCAACGTGGCCATCGCCGGCGGCGGGCCGGTGACGCTCGTCTTCGAGATCCGCGACCTGGGCGACGGCATCCTGGACTCCAGCGTGGTCATCGACAACGTGAGCATCTCCAGCCTGGAGAAGATCGACCCCAACCCCATCCTCATCGACCCGCTGCTGCGCAAGGTGGAGACCAACCCGGGCCGGCTCGCCACGCTGGGCACGCCCGCCAGCGGCGTCGCCGCCGACGGCGTCAGCGTCATCCTGCTGCGCGCGCGGCTGCCGGGCCCCGGCACCCTGCGCTTCAAGCTGGGCGACACGCACCTGCCCGCCAACGGAGGGCTCAGCCTGGTGGGCTCCTCGGACGCCCCCACCAACGTCATCGACGCGACCGCCCAGCAGGTCGCGACCAACCAGTACTACGCCTTCGCGCTCTACACCGCGCCCGAGGACTTCATCCGCCCGGGCCAGGAGACCGCCGACAAGCTGCTCAAGAAGCGCGCCGTGACGCTCTCCACCCTCTACACCCCGGCCAATGGGACGCCCTTCCCGGACACCCACGAAATCGAGGTGGTCCGTCCGCCCATCGTGGCCATCCATGACCTGTGGTCCGACTGCCAGTACTGGGAGTGGCACGCGGGAATCTCCTCCAACATCCTGTTCGACGTGACGTGCGCCGACTACTCGACGACCAGCTCGGAGAGCATCGACTCGGAGGCGAACCGCGCCGCGCTCGGCAAGGCCATCCGGGAGGCGCTGCTGGAGATGCGCCTGCGCTACATCGCCGTCACCCAGGTGGACGCGCTCGCCCACGGCATGGGCGGCATCATGGCGCGCAGGTTCGCCGCGAGGAGCGACTACCTGCGCGCCGACAACTTCAACAAGGGAGACCTCAACCGGCTCATCCTGCTGAACACGCCCCACGCGGGCAGCGCCATCGCCAAGGCCATCGTCGACACCCGCAACCACATGAAGGGGACGGCCACCTACCAGGTCGCCTGGGACGAGCTGAAGCTGGAGATGCTCCGGGACTTCAACGTCTCGCTCGAGG
Organism: Myxococcus sp. MH1; assembly: GCF_059738865.1. Taxonomy (NCBI): domain Bacteria; kingdom Pseudomonadati; phylum Myxococcota; class Myxococcia; order Myxococcales; family Myxococcaceae; genus Myxococcus; species Myxococcus sp. MH1. Next base: position 8,453,223 of record NZ_AP026947.1, read on the forward strand.
TGAACTCGGGCACCACGTCCTTCGAGGACCTGCAGCCGGGCAACCCCCTGCTCACCTCCGTGGGCGTGACGAACGTGCCCACCCACGTGCTGGTGAGCCTCAACGGGAAGAACATCGAGCGTCCCCAGGGACAGGGCATGCTCTTCGACCACATCAAGGTCCTCTACACCAACATGGAGGCGTACCACCCGCTGGTGGACAAGCTCACGCCCCCCGCGAACTGGAACCTCATCATGCGCGCGAAGACCTCGCGCAACCCGCAGCAGGCCGCGCAGCCCAGCCGGCTGTTCTGCGACAAGGACTACGACATGTTCGCCTCGGAGGCGGACCAGCGCGGAGGCGCGCCCACCACCGCCACGACGTCCTTCGCCATGGACGCGAGCGTGCCGGACCTCGAGCACTTCAAGACGCCCTCCAACACCAGCTACTACGCGAGCATCGTCAACCTGCTCAACAGCCCCGTGGGCAGTGACAGCTTCGCCCCGTCCCTCCCCGCCCCCGTCGCGGCCACCAACTGCCCGCCGCCGGACGCGGGAGGCGGCGGGGCGTGGATGCCCGACGACGAGCAGCTCGCGCCGGAAGAGGAGCCGCTGCCCGTCATCACCGGGTGGGAGCGCCCCTCGCCCCTGCTGGCCTCCGGCGGGATGCGCATCGTGTCCCCCGCGCCCGGCACGGCGGTGAGCCCCGGGAGCACCCTCACCGTGGTGACCGAGGGCACCGGCGGCTTCGCGCCCCACCTGGTCTATGTCTCGAGCACCGACAAGGCGGTCGTCATCCCCGAGGCGCCCTTCACCACCACGTTCCAGGTGCCACCCCACGCCATCGGCACGGTGCAGCTGGTCGCCACGGGCATCGACGACGCGCGCCAGCGCAGGTCGTCGCCGCCCGTGTCCCTGCAGGTCGTCTCCTCCGCGCAGCTCAACCTCATCTCCGTGCTCAACGGCGATGGCGTCCTGCACGGGGTGGGCTCCACGCGCAACCTGGTGGTGACGGGCCTCTACAACGACGGAATCAAGCGCGACATCACCTCCCAGGCGGTGGGGACGGTGTACTCGTCATCGAACGAGGCCATCGCCACGGTGTCGACCGCGGGCGTCGTCACCGCGCAGGGGCCTGGCATCGCCACCATCGTCATCCGCAACGGGCCGGCCGTCACCAGCATCTCCGTCACCGTCGTGGAGCAGCGCGTGGAGCACTGCATCCAGGTCCGCCTGGCTGACTACAACCTCCTCGTCGCGGAGGACTACCGACAGGGCAATGACGTGGCGGGCCGCGTCGCCGCCGGCGGCAGCATCTTCCTCAAGGACTTCCGCGTCGGCTGGAACCTGCCCGACACCGACACCGACAACCTCCTGGTCGCCGGGAGGGACCTGAACCTGAACAACGGCACCGTCTGGGGTCACGCCCGGTTCGGCGACCGCTACCTGCCCGCGGGCACCCTCACCTTCCCGCGCGGCTCGGTCACCCGCGGCACGCCCATCCCCTTCACCGACGTCCTCGGCTCGCTGCGCAAGCTCTCCGCGGACCTGGCCGCCCTGCCCCAGCAGGGCACCACCACCCTCGAGCCCTGGGGTGGAATCTTCCTGCGGGGCACCCACCCCAAGGTGAATGTCTTCCACGTCCAGGCCAGCGCCATCGCCAGCGCGGCGCTGCTCACCATCGAAGCCCCCGCCACCTCGCTCGTCGTCATCAACGTCCGAGGCACCTCCCCCCTGTTCACCAACTTCGGACATGTCTTCGCCGGCGGCATCGACGAGCACGGCGTGCTCTTCAACCTCCCGGAGGCCACCACGCTCACCGCGTTTGACTATGGCTTCTACGGAACAGTCCTTGCACCCCATGCCCACGTCTCCTTCAGTGATGGAGCCTGGGTGGGCGGCCTCTACGCGCGCTCGATGACAGGCAATGCGGTTGGCCATCTGGGCCAGCTGCGGGATAGTGATATCTGTCGATGAAGGCTTCGGGTCCCCTCGCGGGGACTCGCGCGACATTTCGTGGGGGGTCAAGTGCCCAAGCGTCCAGGGAGCGGTGTCTCCGTCGTGGTACTGGCCCTCGCCTGCTGGGGCGGGTGCGCGGTGGAGCCCCCCACGCCAGGCCCCGTCGACTCGCGCTCGCGGGCCGACGGGGCGGCGGAAAAACCTCACATCGTGACAGTGCTGTCGCGGGACGAGGCGCGGGGCCACCCCACGGTGGTGTGGGCCGGGCAGCGTGGCGCGGCGCCAGGCCTGCGTGTCCATGACACCCCGGAGGCCGCGGCCCGCGTCTATCTGGAACAACAAGCGTCACTGTATGGTTTGAGTGCCGCTGAGCTGGCGTCGGTGTATGTCCATCGGGTCCACGACACGGGCCGGGGCGGCATCATCGTGTTCTTCCGCCAGCGGGTGGCAGGCCTGGAGGTGGGGCGCACCGAGCTGAAGGTGCTGCTGGACCGGGGGCTGGAGCTGGTGGGGCTCACGGGGAACCTGCACGGCGGCGTGGCGGCGATGCACGCGGACGCGACGCGGCTGACGCGGGACGGAGGCTTCACGCTGCCCGCGTCCGAGGCGGTGCTGCGGGCCCTGGGGGATGTGCATGGGCTGTCGCTGGTGGGCGAGGTGGTGGCCGCCGGCTTCGCGCACGCGGACGCGCCCCGCTTCGACCTGGCGCCCGGCGGCACGCTCCAACGCGCGGGCCTGCGGCTGGTGGAGCCCGCGCGCGTCACGCGGCTGTACTTCCCCTCCGGGGGCCGGCTGGTGCCCGCCTACGCCGTGGACGCGCTCTCCACGCGGGCCGGGGACGCCCCCGCGCGCGGCTTCCTGCACGTGCTCGACGCGGCCACGGGCCAGGTGCTGCTGCGCGAGGACCGGGTGGCGCAGGACGCCTATTCGTATCGCGTCTGGGCGGATGCGGACGGCACGCCCGCGGACAACCCCCACGAGGACTACTCGCCGCACCGCACGGGCAACCCCGAGACGGCCGAGCCCGGCTTCGTCGCGCCCCGACAGCTCACGCACGAGGGGCGGGTGCACGCGCAGTCGGGTCGCGTGTTCCCGTGGCTCCCCCAGGGCGCCACGACCACCTGGGGCAACAACGTCCACGCCTACGCGGACCACTTCGACCCGGATGGCTACACCGAGGGCCAGGACCGACGCGCGCAGGTGACGCCCGGCACGCGCGACTTCCCCCACGTCTACGACCCGGAAGCCGCGCCCCTCGACAGCGTGGAGCAGGTGTCCGCCTCGGTGGTGCAACTGTTCTACACCACCAACTGGCTGCACGATTACTTCTACGACTCGGGCTTCGACGAGGCGGCGGGCAACGCACAGGACGTGAGTCACGCTCCGGGAGGGCTGGGGGGAGACCCCGTGCTGGCCGAGGCGCAGAACCTGGGCCCGGACGCGCAGGCGCGAAACCTGGCCAGCGCGTACGTGCCCCGGGACGGGCTGTCGCCCCGGTTGGAGTTCTCGCTCTGGGACACGGAGGAGGCGCGCGCGTTCACCGTGGGCGGTACGCGCTACGTCACGGGCAAGGCCGAGTTCGGCCCGCAGCGCATCCAGCAGTCCCAGCATCCGCTGGCCCTGGCGGAGGACGGCACGGGCGCGGGCACCGACGCGTGCGAGCCGCTCCAGAACGACGTCACCGGGGCCATCGTCCTGGCGGACCGGGGCGGCTGCATCTACGAGCTCAAGGCGGTGAACGCGGAGAACGCGGGGGCCGCCGGGCTGGTCGTCATCAACCATGTCCCCGGCGAGCCGCCTCCGGAGATGCTCGACGTGGACGCGACGCTCACCACGGGCCTGGCCACGCTCTCCATCACGCTCGAGGACGGCCTGGCGCTCAAGGAGCTGCTGTCGCGCGGCTCGCTGACCGGCGCCATGACGCGCGCGCCTGTGCCCCTGCGCGACGCCTCGCTGGACAACACCATCGTCGCCCACGAGTGGGGGCACATCCTGTCCCGCCGCCTGACGCTCTGCGCGGAGCCGCAGTGCCGGGCCATGGGCGAGGGCTGGAGCGACTTCCTGGCCCTGCTCATGATGGTGCGGGAGACGGACGCGCCCCAGGGCACGTACGCGGTGGGCGCCCATGCGGCGCAGGCCTTCGGCCAGAGCACGTACTTCGGGGTGCGTCGCACGCCCTACTCCACGAACCTCGACCTCAACGGGCTGCGGCTGCGCCACATCGCCAACGACGCGGGCCTGCCCGACCAGGACTATCTGCGCGACAACGGCCTGGAGAACGCGCAGATGCACAACGCGGGCGAGGTCTGGGCCACCCTGCTCTTCGAGGCCTACCAGGCGCTGCTCGACGAGGGGCGCAAGAACGCCCGCCCCTTCGCGGAGACGCGGCGTCGCATGGCGGACTACGTCGTGGACGCGCTGCAGCTCGCGCCCGCGGACGCCACCTTCACCGAGCAGCGGGACGCGCTGCTGATGGCGGCCCGGGCCCGTGGGCGGCGGGACGACCTGGAGGCGATGGCCCGGGCCTTCGCGCGACGGGGCGCTGGCACGTGCGCGGTCTCCCCGCCCCGGGACTCCACCGAGCACAACGCGGTGGTGGAGGACGGCGAGGCCCACTCGGACCTCCGGTTGGCGGCCGTGCGCATCGTGGACGGGCGGCGCTCGTGCGACGCGGACGGCGTGCTCGACGCCTCGGAAGAGGGGCTCGTTCGCGTGGAGGTCCAGAACCACGGGCCCCTCCCCGCGCAGCGCGCGACGGTGCGGGTGGTCAGCGACGACGCGCTGCTGACGTTCCCCCGGGGGGCCTCCTTCACCGTGGCCGAGGTCGCGGCCTTCGGCACGGGCGTGGTCGAGGTCCCCATCGCGCTCGCCGCGTCGCTGTCGTCGGCGCGAAGCGCCAGCTACCGCGTCACCCTGGAGAGCAGCGAGGCGTGTCAGCGAAGCGTCGAGCAGGCCCACTCCGTGCTGCTCCACTATGACCTGGCGCCCGCCATGACGGACACGGTCGAGGGCCTGCGCACGACGTGGACCTCCACCGTGCTGGGCGGCACCGAGGAGCAGCGCTGGCGCGTCGTCCCCTCACCGCTCGACGCCCGGGACCAGGTCTGGTTCGCGCCGGACGTCTACGAGTTCTCCGACACGGCGCTGCAGACGCCCGTGCTGAGCATCCCCTCGGGGAACACGTTCGTCCTGTCGTTCGACCATCGGCATGGGTTCGACTTCCGGCACAACCCGGGGCCGAACACCTTCGACTACTGGAACGGCGGCGTCATCGAGCTCACCGAGGTGGTGGCGAACCAGCCGGACGACTGGAAGGACGTCACCGCCTGGGTGACGCCGGGCTACACCGGCACGCTCGACACCCGGACCGGGAACAGTCTGGGTGGCCGTCCCGCCTACGCCGCGAGGAACCCGCGCTGGCCGCAGCGGGAGCGCGTCACGCTGGACTTCGGCACCGCGCTGCAGGGCAAGACGGTGAAGCTGCGCTTCCGCGCGGCCTCGTCGCTCGTCTTCCGGGCCCACGGCTGGGAGGTCGACAACATCACCGTGCAGGGCACGGCCACGCCCCCCTTCCTCGAGCGCGTCGCGGAGTCCACCGCCCCCTGCCGTCCGCTCGCCGAGGCGGGCGTGGACCAGCGCGTGATTGCCGACGCCACGGTGACACTCGATGGCTCGGGCAGCTCGGACCGGGGCTCGGTGCCGCTCGCGTTCTCCTGGCGGCAGGTGGGCGGCGCCGCCGTGGCGCTGCGCGACGCGGACACGGCGGCCCCCAGCTTCACCGCCCCGGACGTGGGACCGGAGCAGGAGCTCCAGCTCGACTTCGAGCTGACCGTCCGCGTGGCCGATGTCGCCGCCACGGACAGGGTGACCGTCACCGTGAGGCCCAAGCCGACGGACCCGGACGCGGGCACTCCGGACGCGGGCACCCCGGACGCGGGCACGCCAGATGCCGGTCCTCCCCCACCCGACGCGGGTGAGGAGCCGGATGGGGGCCCCCCCTTCGAGCCGCCCCAGCGCCCCGGGATGCACAGCTGCGCCTCGGCGGGAGGGGGCGCGCCCCTGGGCCTCGTGGGCGCGCTGATGCTCCTCGCGGCCCGTCGCCGACGGCCGGCCTGAGGCCCCGCTTCCCGAAGCAGCCGAGCAGCCGAGCGCGGGATTTCCCGAGCCGTCGATTGGGCAGGGGCGGGGGTGTCCACTACACTCGCGCCCGCCCCATGCGATTCTCCCCCCTCTGTGCCCTGGCCGCCCTGCTGGCGGTGACCTCCTCGGAGGCCGCTGTCCGGTATGAAATCAAGAACCGCCGCATCGAACCGCGCCAGACGCTGGCGGGCGCGCTGCACGAGGCGCAGTTGCCGGACGCGCAGGTGACGGCCGTCATCTCCGCGCTCGAGGGCGTGTTCGACTTCCGCCGCTCCCGCGTGGGGGACCAGTTCCGCATCGTCCTGCGCGACGGGGAGCTGGACTTCTTCGACTACCGCCAGAGCCTCGTGGACGAGTGGCAGGTGCGCCGCGACGGCGAGAAGTTCGTCGGCAGCAAGCGCGCGATTGAGGTGGAGAAGCAGGTGTCGGTGGTGTCGCTCGAAATCCAGACGTCGCTCTACGAGGCGGCGGTGGACTCGGGCGAGGACCCGGCCATCGGCATGGTGCTGGCGGACGTGTTCGCCTGGGACATCGACTTCTACCGCGACGTGCGCAAGGGCGACACGGCCCGCGCGCTGGTGGAGAAGTTCGTCTCCAAGGGCCGCGTGCTGCGCTACGGCGAGGTGCTCGCCGCGCAGTACCAGGGGGGCCTGGTCGGCCCCAAGAAGGTCTACCGGTACGTGCTGCCGGACGGCCAGCCCAACTACTTCCAGGAGGACGGCGCCAGCGCGAAGAAGACCTTCCTCAAGAGCCCGCTGAAGTACGCGCACGTCACCAGCAAGTTCGGCTCGCGCTTCCACCCGGTGCTCCAGTACCTGAAGAACCACAACGGCGTGGACTACGGCACGCCCATCGGCACGCCGGTGTGGGCGGTGGCGGACGGCACCGTGACGCAGGCCGGGTGGGCCGGCGCCGCGGGCAACATGGTGGTGCTGCGCCACGCCAACGGCTTCGAGACCCAGTACATGCACCTGTCCAAGCTGGGCGAGGGCGTGCGCGTGGGGGCCCGCGTCAGCCAGAAGCAGGTCATCGCCTACTCGGGCAACACCGGCCGCTCCACCGGGCCGCACCTGCACTTCGGCATGAAGCGCGGCGGCAGCTACACCAACCCGCTCAACCAGCAGTTCCCCCGCGCGGACCCGCTGCCCAAGCAGCTGCTCCCGGACTTCCTCGCCAAGGCGCAGGAGCTGGCCTCGCAGATGGAGGCCGTCTCCGTGGCCGCCGTCGCGGGGCAGGCCCCGGCCGCGCCCTGAGGCGGTACCGGCGGGCTACGACTCCCAGGTGATGTCGTAGTCCGCCGCGAAGTAGCCGTGGGGCGTGCCCACGACGCGGCCGTTGCACTGGATGGCCTTGAGGGCCTCCTGCAGCACGCCCTCGTGGAACTGCACCGGCTGCATGTCGCCCTGGAAGGACAGGCGCACGTGGCGCTCGTGCAACACGCTGTATTCCCGGCGCCCGTAGCTGACCAGGGTGGAGTAGGCCGTGGGCGCGTTGGACAACAGGCGCTTGGGGTCCCCCTTGCCAATCAGCCGCGTGAGCGTCTGGCCCACCGTGGAGGAGAAGAACCCGGTGACGGCCGCGGCGCCGCACGCGCGCACCGCGTCCTCCTGCGTGGGGTAGCGCCCCGCCCGCTCCAGCGCCTCCGACGTGGCGTACAGCAACCGGATGGCGTCCACCGCGGAGTAGGAGAAGAAGTCCACCGGTGAGCGCTTGAAGAGCGGCTCGCGCAGGCGCGCGGCGGAGTCCGGGCCCAGCTGCCGCTCGGCGAGCATCAACACCGCGTTGAAGATGAGGCCGCGGACCGTGTCTTCCGGCCGCACCAGCGCCAGGCGCTGGTCCAAGTCATTCTTCGGGAAGGCCATGAGCGTTGATTTCTACATCAAACGGCGCCCCGGAGGGCGGCCCTTCCACGAGGGCCGTGTGGGAAAGCGAGCGGATGGGCGCGCGTGTCACATCGTCCCTGGACGTCCCAGGTCCTTGCCAGGGAGCATCCTCCCCCTCCCTGGCTCCGCGCTTTCCGCATGTGCCGGGCCTTCCGGCTGCGCTACCCTGACGGCCCTCTGCGTTCGTTGCATCCCACTCGACGACACACCTCGGATGGAGACCTCTCGCGACATGGCCTCTCCCGCCTCTTCCTCCTCGCAGCGCCCCGCCGCCCCGTCCACGTCCACGGCGGACGATGGGGGCCGCACCGGGCGCGACGCTTCGTCCATGCGCCGCTCGTTCCTGGACCACGTGCGCTACTCGCGCGGGAAGAACTACGAGACGTCCACCGCGCATGACCGCTTCATGGCGCTGTCGCTGGCGGTGCGTGACAGGCTGGCGGACCGCTGGGTGCGCACGGCCCGCACGTACTACGAGAAGGACGCCAAGCGCGCCTACTACCTGTCCGCGGAGTACCTGCTGGGTCGGGCGCTGGGCAACAACCTGCTGAACCTGGGCATGCACGACGCGGCCGCCGAGGCCATGCGGGAGGTGGGGGTGGACCTCACCAACCTGCTGGAGATGGAGCCGGACGCGGGCCTGGGCAACGGCGGCCTGGGGCGGCTGGCGGCGTGCTTCCTGGACTCGCTGGCGACGCTCGGCTACCCCGGCATGGGGTACGGCATCCGCTACGAGTTCGGCATCTTCACGCAGGACATCGTGGACGGCTACCAGGTGGAGCGCGCCGACGAGTGGCTGAAGTTCGGCAACCCGTGGGAGATCGTCCGGCCGGAGAAGGCGGTGCCGGTGCGCTTCTTCGGGCGCGTGGAGCACCACCAGGGGCCGGACGGCAAGCCGGTGGCGCGCTGGGTGGGCGGCAAGACGGTGGTGGGCGTGCCGTACGACACGCCCATCGCGGGCTACCACAACGACACGGTGAACACGCTGCGACTGTGGCAGGCGCGGGCGTCCGAGGAGTTCGACCTGCTGCTCTTCAACGCGGGCGACTACGAGCGCTCCGTGGTGGAGAAGAACGACTCGGAGGTCATCTCCAAGGTCCTCTACCCCAACGACGCGTTCCAGGCGGGCAAGGAGCTGCGGCTCAAGCAGCAGTACTTCTTCGTCGCGTGCTCCATCGCGGACATCGTCCGGCGCTACCTGAAGAACCACACCGACTTCAGGGACTTCCCGAAGAAGGCGGCCATCCAGCTCAACGACACGCACCCGGCCATCGGCGTGGCGGAGCTGATGCGCGTGCTGGTGGACGAGAAGCGGCTGGGCTGGGAGGAGGCCTGGTCGATTACGCAGGCGGTGTTCGGCTACACCAACCACACGCTGCTGGCGGAGGCGATGGAGAAGTGGCCGGCGACGCTGTTCGAGCGGCTGCTGCCGCGCCACCTGGAGCTCATCTACGAAATCAACCAGCGCTTCCTGCGCCAGGTGCAGATCCGCTACCCCTATGACCAGGAGAAGCTGCGGCGGATGAGCCTGGTGGAGGAGGGGCCGGAGAAGAAGATTCGCATGGCCCACCTGGCGGTGGTGGGCAGCCACAGCATCAACGGCGTGGCGGCGCTGCACACCGACCTCCTGCGCCGGGACGTGCTGCCGGACTTCGCGGCGATGTACCCGGAGCGCTTCAACAACAAGACCAACGGCGTGACGCCGCGCCGGTGGCTGGCGTGGTGCAACCCGCGGCTGTCCAAGCTGATTACGTCCCGCATCGGCGAGGGCTGGGCCACCAACCTGGACAAGCTGCGCGAGCTGGAGCCGCACGCGGAGGACCCCGCGTTCCGCAAGGCGTTCCGCGAGGTGAAGCGCGCCAACAAGGAGGACCTGTCGCGGCACATCCAGGACCTCCGCTCGGTGCGGCTCAACCCGGAGGCCATCTTCGACGTGCAGATCAAGCGCCTGCACGAGTACAAGCGCCAGCTGTTGGACGCGGTGCACATCGTCGCGCTGTGGATGCGGGCGCGCAGGGACCCGGGCACCATCATCCACCCGCGCGCGTTCCTGTTCGGCGCCAAGGCGGCGCCGGGCTACCACCTGGCCAAGCTGACCATCCGGCTCATCAACGGCATCGCCGAGGTGGTCAACAGCGACGCGGGCACGACGGGGCTGCAGGTCGTCTTCGCGCCCAACTACCGGGTGAGCCTGGCCGAGCGCATCATCCCGGCCGCGGACGTGTCCGAGCAGATTTCGACGGCGGGCATGGAGGCGTCCGGCACGGGCAACATGAAGCTGATGCTCAACGGCGCGCTGACGCTGGGCACGCTGGACGGCGCCAACGTGGAGATTCGCGAGGCGGTGGGCGACGAGAACTTCTTCCTCTTCGGCCTCACCGCGGACGAGGTCATCGCCAGGAAGCGCGCCGGCTACCGGCCGCGCGACGAGTACGAGAAGAACCTGGAGCTGCGCGAGGCGCTGGACCTCATCTCCACCGGCTTCTTCTCCCCGGAGGACCGCGGCCTCTACAAGCCCCTGGTGGACAGCCTCCTGGAGGAGGACCGCTACCTGGTGCTGGCGGACTTCGCGTCCTACGCGGCCAAGCAGGACGAGGTGGTGCGCGCCTACCAGGACGCGGACACCTGGGCGCGCAAGTGCATCATCAACGTCGCCCGCGCCGGCATCTTCTCCTCCGACCGCACCATCAAGCAGTACGCGGAAGAGATCTGGCGCATCCAGCAGACCCCCGTCGAGCCGTAGTCTTTCGGGTCCGCCCCGCCCCGTCGCTCGAGTGACGGGACTGGGCCCCGCGCTCCCCCTCCATCCTGGGAGGGGCGAGCGGGACGGTCCCGGCGTCGACACGGCGCGACAGAAGTCAACGCACCAGGACGACGCGTCGTGCAATCACAGACAACGCAGTGCACCACAGAACGTCCGCCTCGTCCGGCGGGGCTGACGCGGCGCGATGTATTGACTCGCGAATCAACCCTGGTGCACTGATACGCCCGGAGTTCGGGACTCGCCTGGTCGTGGGGAAGGTCTGGGCCGTACCGGTGGGGGCCTTCGCAGTGTCCGAAGGCTGGCGTCCCGGTTCCGGGTCCGACGTGCATCGGTTGCAGCAGGCAATCCTCACCAGCAAGGAGTCCCCATGAAGCAACAGCCGCCGCTGTTCCTGGCAGTCCTGGCCGTGGGTGTACTGGGCGTGGCCGCACCCGCCCTCGCCGCGGAGAAGACGACGTACCCCGTGGTGTTCGCGCACGGGCTGGGCGGGTTCGACGACATCCTCGGGTACGACTACTGGGGTGACGACTACGGCGTGTTCGTGGGCGACCCGTGCGACGAGTTCCTGGAGGTGAGCTGCAACGGGGACCTGAACAGCAAGCAGAAGGCGTTCGCCGCCGCGGTGCAGCCGCTGCAGAGCTCCGACGTGCGCGGCCTGGACCTGGCCAACGACGTGGAGGGCTACATGGCCTCCACGGGCTCGGCCTACGTGAACCTGGTGGGCCACTCGCAGGGCGGCATCGACGCGCGCAAGGCGGCGAAGGTGCTGCGCGAGCGCAAGGGCTACACGGCGGTGAAGGCGCTGGTGAGCGTGTCCTCGCCGCACCGGGGCTCGCCGGTGGCGAAGTACGTCCTGGAACTGGGCCCGGGCGTCACCAGTGTGCTGGACGCGCTGTTCCGCATCTACGGTGACGTCGTCTACGGGCCGGGCAATGACGGCTACGCGGCGCTCAAGGCGCTCATCTACAACGACGCGGACGCGAACGACGGCAAGACGACGGGCGCCAAGGCCTTCAACGTGGCCAACCCCATCAACGCCTCGTACGCGGCGCACTACGCCTCGCTGGTGACGGCGCAGAGCGGCCTGAGCGTCAACCCGGCGCTGTGGCTGGTGCGTCAGTTCTTCTTCGACATCGACGGGGACGGCGCGTGCGCGGACGACTGCGACAACGACGGCGCCGCCGGCAAGGGTGACGGCATCCGCAACGAGCAGGACGACGACGGCCTGGTCGGCATCAACTCGCAGCAGATGGGCTACCGCCTGCGCTACACGGAGCGCCTGGGCGCGGACCTGGTCGCGCAGGACTCGGCGCTGGGCTACGTCAGCAACATCAACGCCCCCAGCGCGCTCCAGCAGACCTCCATGTCCAGCGTCATCAACCAGGACCACGTGGACGTCATCGGCATCGGCCCCGACACGTTCAGCGAGATGGAGTTCTACGCGGCCATCATCGACTACATCGCCAAGGTCGACTGACGCGCCGCACACCGGGAGGCCGCGGTGCAGGGCCTCCCGGTTCCCCACGCCCTGCCCGGAGACATGGCCATGCGACGGAGCTTGAAGGTCTTGCTGGTGGGCGCGGGGGTGCTGCTCCTCGCGGGGCTCGGGGTGACGCTCCTGCGGGAGGACGCGCTGGAGGCGACGCCCGTGCAGCCGCCGGGTGTATCCGTCGCGGGCGTGGCACCCACGGTGCCGGGCAGCGCGGTGCCTCCTGTGACGACGAGCGTCGCGCGGCCCTCCCCCACTCCGGTGCCGGAGCCCACGGACACGGAGCTGGAGGAGCTGGCCGCGTCGCTCAAGCAGCGCTACGGGAAGAACCTGAGCGAGCCGCACGCGCAGATACGCCTCGTCGAGGACCTGATGCGCTTCTTCCAGCAGCGCTATCCGGACCGCTGGCGGGAGGAGCTGCTGGCCTTCCTGAAGGCGCACTTCCCGGAGCACTACGACGCGCTGGCGGCGATGCTGCGCAACCGCGAGGACTACGAGAAGTGGGTCCGCGACAATGACCACTACCTCAAGGGCCTGAGCGAGCAGGAGCGGCGGGCGGCCATCCGCGACGCGCGCAACCGGCTGTTCGGCAAGGACGTGGCGGACCGCATCTGGGCGGCGGAGCTGAAGAACCAGGCCATCGGCGACACGCTGCGCTCGCTCGACTCGCTCCAGGGCAAGAGCGTGGAGGAGAAGCTCTCCACCTTCAAGCAGCGGCTCCAGGAGGTGCACGGGGAGCAGCTCGGGGCCGTGCTCGAGCGGCACCAGCAGGAGCTGATGAACCGCTTCCTCGACGTGTCCTCGGTGCAGACCGATTTGGGCGCCATGTCCGCGGAGGAGCGCTCGCGAAACCTGCGCGCCATCCGCCGGGAGCTGGGGTTGGACGACGAGGCGCTGAAGCGCTGGGACACGCTGGACCAGAGTCGTGATGCGCGGTGGGACGCGGGCCTGCGGTACATGGCCGAGCGTCAGGCGCTCGCGCAGGAGCTCTCCGGTGAGGAGCTGGAGGCGCGCCTCGTCGAAATCCGCGCGCGCTACTTCGGCGCCGAGGCGGAGAGCATCGGCCAGGAGGAGGCCAGTGGCTTCTTCCGCTTCGAGCGTCCGCGTCGGTGGGGACGCAACTGAGGGTCAGAGCGGAGTCTCGCCACCGACGCCCGCCACGGGGGGCTCGACGGGCAGGGGCAGCAGCTTGGGAGACAGGCGGCGGCGCTGCTTGAAGCGTCGCCACTCCTCCGGGAGCGACGACACGGCCTTCGACCGGGCCCCCACCCCGTCCGGCTGCGCGGATTCCCAGGCGCGGGTGATGGGGTCCTCGCTCTCCGGCATGACGCGCGGCACGAGGGGCTCTCCGTGCCGCTCCCGGAGCAGGTCGAAGGCAAGCAGCGCCCACCGTGACGGCCCGGAGTCCAGCAGCACCGTCTCCAGGGCTCGTGCCGCCGCGGCATCCACCTCCGCGCTCGCATGGCCGCGCAGGGGCAACAGCAACATCGGCAGCGAGCGGTCCAGGGGCGGATGCATCACGAACCCTCGCGCCAGCGTCTCGCGCTGCTCCGGGGACAGCCGCACTGACCGGTCGACGCCGCCGACATAGAAGTCCCGCACCACGTCGCCCGTGGGCACCAGCCGGAACAGGCCGTCCCAGCGCGTCGCCGGGTGGCTCGCCGCGAGCACCTCCCAATCCACGGGCGCCGAGGCCAGCGCCTGCTCGTCCTCGCGATACGGGACGCGGGGGCTCGCCTGCTTCTGGGCCTTCACCGCGAGCTCCACGACGCGCCGGTAGGCCTGGGCCTCATCGTTGTTCGTCGGGTAGCGCGTCCCGTACGACAACCCCACGGTCGACCACGTGCCGTTCCAGCGCGTCAGGAACGCGACGACGAGCAGGCCCTGCTCATAACGCGGGGGCGCGGGGCAGATGGTGGAGGGCGAGTAGGCCACCTCCACACGCTCGTCGGGATGGGCGGTGCCCTTCCAGACCTCCCGCACCCTCAGTCGCGCGACGCCCTCTTCGAAGCCACTGAGCTTGTACTCGTCGTAGTCCTTGAAGGCCCGCGTCGTCACCGCCTCGACCTCCGCCCACACGATGAGCTCCGCCTCCAGCGTCAGCTCCCAGAGCGTCATCGGGGCGATGGGATAGGCCTCCGCGCGGGGCCCGCCCAGGGCAAGCAGCAGCCCGAGCCACAGCGTTCCGATTCGCACCCCGGAATGACGACGGGACTCCTCACGCATGGCACGCCCTCCGCACGAGATGAAGGAAGTATGCGCCCACGCGGGGACGTGGAGCATCCGTCCGTCCTCACGCCTCCGTCATGCTTCCATCACGGAGCTGGGCATCAGCGGTAGTGCGTGGCAATCCAGTCGCCGTCGATGCACTGGATGGAGATGTCCAGGTCATACACGGCCCGCAGGATGTCGGGCCGCATGATGTCCTGGGGGCGTCCCTGGAAGGCCACCTTGCCGTCGCGCATGGCGATGAGGTGGTCCGAGTAGCAGGACGCGAAGTTCAAGTCGTGCAGCACCATGACGATGCTCTTCTTCAGCGAATCCACCGCGGTGCGCAGCTGCTTCATCATCGCCACCGAGTGCTTCAAGTCCAGGCCGTTGAGCGGCTCGTCCAGCAGCACATGGTCCGTGTCCTGACACAACACCATGGCCACGAAGGCACGCTGGCGCTGGCCTCCGGACAGCTCGTCCAGAAACCGCTCGGAGAGCGTCTCCAGGCCCATGTGCTGGATGGCCCGCTCCACGTGCTCGCGGTCCACCACCGTGGGCCGCCCCTTCGAGTGTGGATAGCGGCCGAACGTCACCAGCTCCCGCACCGTGAGCCGCGACGTCAGGTGATTGTCCTGGCGCAGGATGGCCAGCTTCCGGGCGAGCACGTCCCCCGGCGTGGTGCGCACATCCAGCCCGTCCACCAGCACCACGCCCGAGGACATGGGCATCACCCGGCTGATCATCGACAGCAGCGTGGACTTGCCCGCGCCGTTGGGCCCGATGATGGAGGTGATGCCGCCCACGGGCAGCGTCAGCGTCACGTCATCGACGACGAGCGAGCCGCCGTAGCGCTTGGTGACGTTCCTGGCCTCGATCATACCGGCGCCCTCCTCATCAACATCCCGATGAACACCAGCCCGCCCACGAAGTCGATGATGACGCGGGGGCTGGTGTTGAACGCGAAGACCTGCTCCAGGACGAACTGCCCCGCGACCAGACACACCCCCGCGATGAGCGCCGCGGCGGGCAGCACCAGCGCGTGACGGTATGTGCGCACCAGCGTGTGGGCCAGGTTGGAGACCAGCAGGCCGAAGAACGTGACGGGCCCCACCAGCGCGCTCGACACCGACACCAGGATGGCCACCAGCACCAGGATGATGGCCGCCGTGCGCTGGTGGTCCACGCCCAGGTTGATGGCCGTCTCCCGCCCCAGCACCAGCACGTCGAACGTCTTGAGCATCCGCAAGCCCACCACGGACACCACCAGCGTCAGCGCGAAGGCGACGACGAGCAGCTCCTGGTCCGGGTTGTTGAAGCTCGCGAAGAAGCGGTCCTGCAGGAAGATGAACTCGTTGGGGTCGATGAGCCGCTGCAGGAAGGACGCGAGGCTGCGGAAGAGCACGCCCAGCACCACGCCCGTCAGCAGCACCAGGTGCAGGCTGCGCCCTCCCCCACCGAAGAGCCCCCAGAACAGGACGGCCGAGAAGGCCACCATGATGAGGACCTCCACGCCGAACCGCAGCCTCGGGTCCAGGCTCGACGCCTTGCCGGAGCCCAGGAAGTAGAGCAGGCACGTCTGGATGAAGACGTAGAGGTTGTCGAACCCGAGGATGGCGGGCGTCAGCACCCGGTTGCCCGACACCGTCTGGAACAGCACCGTGGAGACCGCGATGGCGTAGCCCACCAGCAGCGCCGTCGCCAGCTTGCGCCCGCGAAAGGGCAGCACGAAGTCCCACTGGCCGCTCGCGCCAAAGAGCAGGAACAGCACGGCCACGCCCACCATCACCCCGCCCAGGATGAACAGCGTGCGCTCCGGGCGCCGCTCCACCATCAGGCTCTCAACCGACACGGGCGTCCCGCCTCAACAGCACGGAGAGGAAGAGCACGCTGCCCAGCACCCCGGCGATGGTGGCCCCCGGGATTTCATACGGGAAGCGCACCACCCGGCCGAGGATGTCGCACAGGAGCACGAAGCCCGCGCCCCCCACCGCCACCCAGGGAATCGCCTTCCGCGCGTTGTCCCCCGTGAACAGGCTGACCAGGTTGGGGACCAGCAGGCCCAGGAACGGCACCATGCCCACCGTGACGACCACCATGGCGGTGACGAGCGAGACGATGAGCAGCCCCAGCCCCATGATGCGCGTGTAGTTCATCCCCAGGTTGGTGGTGAACGACTCGCCCATGCCCGCGACGGTGAAGCGGTCCGCCGCGACATACGCGCAGCACGTCAGCCCCAAGGTCAGCCAGAGCAATTCGTAGCGCCCGCGCAGGATGGTGGAGAAGTCCCCCGTCTTCCACGCGTTGACCGACTGGAGCAGGTCCAACCGGTACGCATAGAAGGTCGTGACGGAGTCGAAGACGCTGCCCAGCACCAGCCCCACCAGCGGGACGATGAGCACCGAGCGCAGCGGAATCCGGCGCAGGATGAGCAGGAACAGCGCGGTGCCCCCCATCGCGAACAGGGCCGCCACCAGCATCTTGCCCACCACGGGGAGCTGCGGCGCCAGGACGGCGGCGACCATCAACCCCAGGCTGGCGGACTCGGCGGAGCCGGCGGTGGAGGGCTCCACGAAGCGGTTGCGCACGAGCATCTGCAACAGCAGCCCCGCCACGCCCAGCGACGTGCCCACCAGCATCACCGCCAGCAGCCGGGGGATGCGGCTGATGACCAGCAGTTGGAGCGCCTGTTCGTCGGCGCTCGGCGTGACGAGCGCATGCCACGACACGTCGCCGACGCCGATGAGCAGGCTGCCCAGCGCCAGGAGGAGGATGACGATGCCGGCGACGAAGAGGCGCATCAGGGAGCGGGCGTGGCGTACGCCTGGGCCACCTGGTCTCGCAGCAGGCCCACCGCCTGGATGCCACCGCCGATGAGGTACGCGTTGAGCGGGTCCAGGTAGACGACCTGCCCCTTCGTCCAGGCCGTCGTCTGGCGCACCAGCTCGTTGTCGAGCACCTGCTTCGCCCCGCCCTGCTGCCCCATGCTCGCGTCGCGGTCGATGACGAAGAGCCAGTCCGGGTTCTTCTCGCGGATGAACTCCGAGCCGATGGCCTCGCCGTGCAGCGACGCCTTGAGCCCGTCCGCGGCCACGGGCACGCCGAAGTCCTCGTGCACCACGCCGAAGCGCGAGCCCGGCCCATAGGCGCTGATGCGGCCACCGGTGACGAGCACCACCAGGCCCTTGCCCCGGCTGGCCGTCGTCTCCTTCAGCTTCGCGAGCGACTGGCGCAGGCCATCCACCAGCTCGCGCGCCTTCTCCTCCTTGCCGAAGATGCGCGCGAGCAGCTCGGTGTTGGCGACCACGGTGTCGATGTAGCGCGCGCCGCCCATGGGCACGTCCACCGTGGGGGCGATGCGCGACAGGCTGTCGTACTTCGCGCTGGAGCGGCCGCCGGTGATGATGAGCTCCGGGCGCACGGCGTTGATGGCCTCGTAGTTCGGCTCGAACAGCGTGCCGATGCGCGGGTACTTCGCGTCCGCGAACGGGGCCAGGTGCAGCGGGAACTGGTCCCCCGCCACGCCCACCACCGCGTCCACGCCCAGCGCCTGGAGGATGTCCAGGGCCGCCAGGTCGAACACCACCACCCGCCGCGGATTCAAGGGGACCACCGACTCCCCTCGCGCATGCTGGATGGTGACGGTGGCCGCCTTCGCGCCGGACGCGGGCTCCACCGCCGGCGCCGTGACGACCTCCGCCGGGGGCTGCTGGAGCTTCACCACCACGCCGATGACGGCCAGCATGGCCACGACACCGAGAATCGCGAAGGGAAGGAACGAACGCTTGTCAGAAGTGCTCACGGTTTCATCCAGCCGGTGCGCTCGCATGCGAACGCAAGAGGTCGCTCGGGAAGCGCGGCCCCACATACCAGCCTGGGCGTGAAGTCGCACTATTTGATTGTGCGACTCATTATCATTATCACGTACAACGCGTCAAACGAAGCTCCGGCGAGGGGTGCGTGCGCGGAAACGAGAATGGGGTGCCCCATCAGCGGAGCACCCCACCCGTCAGCCCGGCGTCACGCTCACGCGGCCTTGTTCAGCCAGGCCTCGTAGGCGGTGTAGTCGTAGTCGCGGCCCAGGAAGGCATGGACCAGCCGGGCCGCGTCGTCGGAGCCACCCGGCTCCAGCACCGCGCGGCGGTAGGCCTTCGCGGGCTCCGGAGACAGCAGGCCCTGCTTCTGGAACACCGTGAAGAGGTCCTTCGCGATGACCAGCGACCACATATACGTGTAGTAGTTCGACGAGTACCCCTCCAGGTGCCCGAAGGACAGGTGGAAGTACGTCCCCTCCACGTAGGGGAACGGCGTGTACTTGCCCTGCAGCTCGCGCACGAGCGCGGTGGCGTCCAGGCCCTTCGGCTCCCGCCGGTAAATCTCCAGGCTGAGCGCCGCGTAGAACATCTGCTGGCGCACCCACAGGCCCTTGCCGAACTCCTCCGCGCGGCGCATCCGCGTCACCAGCTCCGCGGGCAGCGGCTCGCCCGTCTGATAGTGCTTCGCGAAGGTCTGCAGGCTCGGCGCGTCGCGCGCCCACTCCTCCAGCATCTGCGACGGCGCCTCCACGAAGTCCCACTCCGTGCGCACGCCCGACACGCCGGCCCAGCGCGTGTGGCCACCGAAGATGTGGTGCAAGAGGTGGCCGAACTCGTGGAGGAACGTCTCCACGTCGTCATGCTGGAGCAGCGCGGGCTCGGCGCCGGGCTTGGGGAAGTTGCACATCAGCACGCCCTCGGGCAGCCGGCGTCCGGCCTTGCCGCTGGTGAGGGTGAACTGGGCCGCGTGCTTGTACTTGTCCGCGCGCGGGTGCATGTCCAGGTAGAAGCGCCCCTTGACGGCGCCGTCCTCCAGCACGTCGTAGGCCTCCACGTCCGGGTGCCACACCGTGGCGTCGGTGATGCGCCGGTAGGTGACGCCGAACATCTTCGCCGTCAAATCCAACATGCCCTGCTTCACGCGCGAGTACTCGAAGTACGGACGCACCGCCTGCGAGTCGAACGCGTACTGCTCCGCCTTGATGCGGTCCTCCAGGTAGGCCTGGTCCCACGGGTCCACGCGCGCCGCGTCCGGCACGTCGCGGCGCTTGCGCTCGAGCAGCAGCGCGTAGTCCCGCTGCATCCGCGCGCCGGACGCCTGGGAAATCCGCTCGATGAAGTCCGCGGCGGCCTGCTCGTCGCGAATCATCTTGTCCTCGGTCGCGAAGGCCGCCCAGTTGCGGAAGCCCAGGAGCGTCGCCAGCTCGTGGCGGCGGGCCACCATGCGCTCGAGCACGTCGGTGTTGCTCGGGTGGCCGCGCAGCCGGAAGGCGCGCCACATCTGCTCGCGGGCCTTGGCGTCGCGCGAGTACGTCATGAACGGGATGATGTCCGGGTAGTCGGTGGTGATGACCACCTGTCCGTCGGCGCCCGGCGGGTGCGCGCGGACGTAGTCCTCCGGCAGGCCGTCCAGCGCCGCGGGCGGCAGGGACACGGTGCGCGTGTCCTGGAGCATGTTGCGGCTGAACTCCTGGCCAATCTTCACCAGCTCGTCGTTGAGCGCCTTCACGCGCGCGCGGGTGGCGTCGTCGCGGTCCACGCCGGAGCGGCGGAAGTCGCGCAGCACCTTCTCCACCCACTTGCGCGTCTGCGCGTCCTGGCCGGACACATCCAGCGAGGCGAGGACGTCATAGACGCCCCGGTCCATGCGGATGTCGGTGGCGAGCGTCTCCAGCTCCTGCTCCGCGGCCTCGGCGGCGTCGCGCATGGCGGCCTCCGGGTGAGAGTGCCGGGCGACGCTCGCGCGGGCAGCCGCGTCGTCGAGCGAGGCCATGGCCTCGTCGTAGAGCTCCAGCACCTGGACCACGTCGTAGGGGGCCTTGAGGCCCTTGAGGCGGGCGATGCCGGCGCGCGTGGCCTCCATGGCGGCCTCTCCGGAGCGCCGGAACTCGGCGGGCGGACAGGTGATGAGGCGGACAGCGTCGGTGACGGGCGTTTCAGACACGGGCTGCTCTCCTGAGCGTGCTGACGGGTTTCACCCACGCTCCTCGCGTTCTTCCGAGGAGCGACGGAAGGATGCGGGGCAAAGGTAATCCGCCCGCCGCTCACGAGCAGCAGCCTTTCACGGCCGGACGGCACGCTGGCCGACAGTGGGCCGCCCCCACCCCACCCCGGGAGGGCACGTGGGCCCTCCCCGGCTGTCGGCTGGACTACCGACGAGGGGGCGTCCGGACCGGCAGCGCCGGAGACGGCGGGGCGTCCAGCACGTTCACCTCCTGGGACGCGGTCAGCGCCGGGTCCTCGGTGTCCTCGGCCAGGACGGTCATGGTGTCCGACTCGGAGAACGTCACGCTGAAGACGTGCACGCCCGCGCTGGCCTCGGTGAAGGTGAAGGGGGCCGGGAGGGTGGCCCCCGGGTCCTGGGCCACTCGCACCTCCACGGTGCCCCGGTAGCCCGAGGCCGGGTTCTCGTACGCATCCTGGAGCGTCACCGTGACGTCGACCGGCTGACCTACCGTGGGCATCGGTGTCGCGACCGACAGGAGCATCGACACCGCCGGCCCTGGCGTCACCTCCGCCTGGACCTCGACCGACAGCCCGCCCCCCGCCTCCGACACGGTGAGGGTGTGCGTGCCCGTGCTCTTCAGGGCCGCGGTGAAGGTGAGCTGCCCCGCGTTCGGGGCCGCGAAGTCGAGCGTCAAGGGGAACTCGGCCTGCGCATCACTCGACTCGAGCTCCACGATGCCCATGTAGTCGGTGACGACGTTGTCGAACGCATCCCTCATGCTGAGGGTGAGCACGTGCTCGGAGCCCGCCTCCACCTCGGCGGGGAGCCCCTCGAGCGTCAAGTGGTGGGGTACCCCGCTTGTGACCTGCGCCTCGACCGAGCCGGTGAGCTGCGAGGGGCCCGTGGCCGTCACGCGCTGCAGGCCCGTGGTGACCAGCACCACCGGACTGCCGAAGACGTGCACGCCCTCGTCCTGTGTCGTGAAGGTGTGGCTCGCGGGGAGCACCGCGTCCGGGTCCGTGGAGGTGAGCGCCACGGCGCCCGTGAAGTTCCGCACGGGGTTGCCGAACGCGTCCACCACCGTCACCGTCACCGCGGACTCGTCTCCCGCGGTGACGGTGGAGGCGAGCCCCGTGAGCACCAGCTCGGCGGGCGCGGCCGCGTCGATGTCGAACTCCTCGCTCTGCACGGTCAGCCCGTTCGCGGTGGCGACGAAGCGGTACGTGCCCGCCTCCTCGAGGACCAGGTTCGTGAAGCGCGCCACGCCGGCCACCGCGGAGACCTGCACCGGCTCGAAGTCCGCGCCGCCGACGAGCGACAGCGTGACGGGCAGCGTGGACGCGGTGACGACGTCGCCCTGCGGATTCAGGAGGGAGACGACCACCTCCACCAGCGGCTGCCCCGCGGTGCCCGACGCGGGCTGCGGGGTGAAGGCCACCTGCGTCACGTCGTTGCTCTGCGTCTGGAAGGCCAGGCTGTTGGAGAGCGTGGTGTTGCCGCGGTTGTCCGTCACGCGCAGCGCCGCGTGGTAGGTCTGCTGCGGCGTCAGGTCCCCGATGGTCGCGGACTCGGCGGTTCCAGGCTCCGCGGGAGCCCCCACACCGCCCACGGGCGTGGCCCCGTCGAAGTCCGCGGCGGTGACGATGGGCGACATCGAGTAGCGCAGCGACTGCGCCGTGGCCCGGCCCAGGAGGCCATCGTCTCCGACGGCGGTCCACGTCAGCGTCACCGAGTCGGTGCCCGGCGTCCCGAGCGCGAGCGTGGGCTGCGCCGGCGGGAGGTCATCGATGATGGAGAGCGTCTGGCTCCGGGCCTGCGCGAGCCCGCTCGCCGTGGCGAGCAGGTGATGGTCGCCATCCGAGTCCACGCGCAGGCCGGTGAAGCGGGCCACGCCGTCCACCGGCGCCAGCTGGGTGACGCCCACGAGCGGGATGCCCTCCTCCAGCGCCAGCGTCACCTGGGGGGCGCCCACCAGCGCGACGTTGCCGTGGGCATCGTGGAGCTCCACCGTCACTTGCGACAGCTCGCCGCGCACGGAGGCCGCGGGAGGCGCGCGGGTGATGGCGAGCACCGACGCGGCGCCGGCCACCACGCCCACCGTCCGCCGCGTGCTGAGCACCGCCACGTCCACGTCGCGCACGGTGAGCTGGTGGCTGCCCGCGCGGTTCAGCGTGATGCCGGTGAAGGTGAAGCGGCCCATGTCCTGTGGGGTGAAGGCATGGGACGGGGGCAGCGAGGCCGAGTCATCCGTGGCGAGCAGCCCGAGCGTGCCCCGGTAGGTCGTGACCACGTTGCCGGAGGCATCGCGCACCGTCACCTGCGCGGAGCGCTGCGTGCCGGCGACAGCGACGGCCTCGAGCCCCTCGACCTCCAGGGATGCGGGCACCCCCGGGAGCACGTTGAACGAGTCCAGGATGGCGTCCGCCACCCCCGGAGCGCTCGCCACCAGCCTGCGTCCCACCACCGCCTTGCGGACCAGCAGGTCGTCGAACCGCGCGACGCCGTTCACCGGCGTCACGGTGAGCGTCCCCTCCAGGACCGCGCCCTCGGGGTTGACGGGGAGCGACAGCGTCACGGGGGACGTGGCATCCGCGACGAGCCGTCCGTCCTCGTCCACGAAGCGGACTCCCAATGTCGGAAGCCGCGCGCCCGCCGAGCCATCCACCACGGACGTGGAGAACTCCAGTCGCGTGGCCACCGATGAGACGAAGGTGAAGGTGGGCTGGGACACGAGCACCACCGAGCCGCCCTCGGCCGCGACGGAGGCCGTCACCCGCTTGACGCCGCCGCGCGTGGAGACCACGAAGCCGACCGCCACCCCCGCTGCATCCGTCCGGCCCGGCTGCGTCACCACGTTGCCCTCACCCGACACCGCCACCGCCACGGTGCGGCCGGCCATGGGCGCGCCGTCCTCGTCCTTCACGAAGACGGTGATTTCGCCCCGGTCCTCACCATTCGCGACGAGCTGCCGCGCCGGCGTCAGGAGGACCGTGGAGGCGACGGCGTCCGGCAGCAGCGGCGGGGGCGCGAACTGCTGGGGCGGTGAGTCCTCGCCACAACCAAGCAACAGACCGAGGCACAGCAGGACCCACCCGAGGAGCCGGGGTGACGGACGAAGGCTGACGGACATGCGGTTCTCCGGAACGCGAGCGGCCCCCCCCAGGGAAGGTACCGCTCGCGTCGCCTTCTATCAGACCTACCCCCGAAGACGTACCCGCGGGGGGCTACATGCCCAGGGCGCCCATCAGCGCGGCGCCGCCCAGCAGGGACTGGCCGCCGTCACAGACCATGATGGAGCCGGTGATGTAGGACGCGGCATCCGACGACAGGAAGAGCGCCAGGCGCGCGATGTCCGCCTTGGTGCCGAAGCGCTGCAGCGGCAGCAGCTGCGCGAGCTTCTGGGTGCCCTCCTCGCTGGGGGCGAGGCGCCGCATGCCCTCGGTGTCCTCGATGGGGCCGGGGGTGATGGCGTTGACGCGCACGCCAGCGCCGCCCCACTCGAGCGCCAGCACGCGGGTGAGCATGTCCACGCCCGCCTTGGCGGCGCAGACGTGGGCCTGCATGGCCATGGGCAGGTAGGCCTGGGGCGCGGAGATGTTGATGACGGAGGCGCCGGGCTTGCGCAGGTGCTCGAAGCCCGCGCGGCACAGGTTGAAGGTGCCCAGCACGTCGATGTCCATCACGGCCTTGAAGCCGTTGGAGGACATGCCCAGGGCGGGCGCGGGGAAGTTGCCGGCGGCGCCACAGATGAGGATGTCCAGCTCGCCGTACGCGTCGCGCACCGTCTGGAGCGCCTTCTCCACGGAGGCGTAGTCACGCACGTCCGCGGGCACGCCCATCGCGGTGCCGTGGGCCTGCAGGCCCTTCACCGCGCCCTCGAGCTTCTCCACGTTGCGGCCATTGATGGCCACCTTGGCCCCGGCCTTCACGAACGCCTCGGCGATGCCGAGGTTGATGCCGCTGCTGCCGCCCGAGATGAAGGCCACCTTGCCCGCGAGCAGCCCGTCCTTGAAAACGCCATCCGCCATGACTCGTCTCCTGTGGAAGCAACCGGGCGGCGACTTGACCAGAACCTGCCGCACCGCGTCCACGAGCGATTGAGGACGGACGCGGGCAGAGGCCCTCTGTGTTAGAGGTCCCGACATGCGCCGTCGTCCTGAAATCCTCGCTCCCGCTGGTGACCTCGACTCCATGAAGGCCGCGCTGGCCAGCGGCGCGGACGCCATCTATTTCGGTCTGGACGAGGGCTTCAACGCCCGCGCCCGAGCGGAGAACTTCTCGCTCGCCCGCCTGCCGGAGACGCTGGCGATGGTGCACCGCGCGGGCGCCCGGGCGTACCTGACCTTGAACACGTTGGTGTTCGAGCCGGAGCTGCCGGTGGTGGAGGACATCCTGCGGCGCGTGGCCGCGGCGGGCGTGGACGCGCTCATCGTGCAGGACCCGGCGGTGGCGCTGGTGGCGCGCGCGGTGTGTCCGCAGATGGAGGTGCATGCCTCCACGCAGATGACGATTTCGAGCGCGGAGGGCGCGCGCTTCGCCCGGGGCCTGGGCGCCACGCGCGTGGTGGTGCCGCGCGAGCTGTCGGTGGCGGAGATTGCGCGGCTGGCGTCGGAGACGGACATCGAGCTGGAGGTCTTCATCCACGGCGCGCTGTGCATGTCGTGGAGCGGCCAGTGCCTCACCAGCGAGGCGTGGGGTGGACGCTCGGCGAACCGGGGACAGTGCGCGCAGTCGTGCCGGCTGCCGTACGACCTGGTGGTGGACGGGGAGACGAAGGACTTGGGCGACGTGCGCTACCTGCTCAGCCCCAAGGACCTCGCTGGCGTCATGGCGGTGCCGAAGCTGGTCGAGGTCGGTGTGCACTCGCTGAAGATTGAAGGTCGGCAGAAGGGGCCGCAGTACGTGGCCACGGCGGTGCGGGGCTATCGGCGCTGGGTGGACGGAGTCGCCGCGGGACAGGGCGACACGGGCGCGCTGCGCAAGGACCTGGCCGACATGACGCTGTCGTACAGCCGGGGCTTCTCGCACGGGTTCTTCGCGGGCTCGGACCACCAGACGCTGGTGGAGGGGCGCTTCCCCAAGCACCGCGGTGCGTTCCTGGGCGTGGTGGAGTCGGTGCACGGCCGGGACGTGCGCGTCGTGGAGGACCCGAAGGGGCGTCCGTGGACGGGCGGGCTGGGCGCGGACTCGAGGGCCGGGGCGCCGCAGGGAAAGGTGTCGTCTCCGCTGGAGACGGAGGCGCCCGTGGCCGCCGAGCTGTCACCGCGTCCGGGCATGGGCGTGGTGTTCGACGACGGGCATCCCGAGGACAAGCACGAGGCCGGTGGGCCGTTGTTCCGCGTGGAGCGCAAGGGACACGGGTGGGTGCTGGGCTTCGGAAACCCCGGGCCGGACATGTCGCGCATCGCGGCGGGGCAGCGCGTCTGGGTGACGAGTGATCCCGCGCTGGTGAAGCAGACGGAGGAGCTGCTCGCGCGGGGGGAGCCCGAGGGGCGTGTGCCGTTGACGCTCACGGTGTCGGGCTCGGCGGGGACGCCGATGGTGGTGACGGGCACGGCGCGCGGTGGGCATGTGGCCACGGCGTCGAGCACGACGCCGCTCGCGCAGGCGCGGGCGGGAGGACTGGACGCGGCGCTGTTGAAGGACAAGCTGGCGGCGCTGGGTGGGACGCCGTTCCATCTGGCGGAGCTGGAGCTGTCGGGGCTTTCGCCGGGAATGCACCTGCCGGTGTCGGAGCTCAAGGCGCTGCGGCGCTCGCTGGTGACGGAGCTGACGGAGTCGGTGTCCCGGGGGCTTGCGCGCACGGTGCGCGAGTCGTCGGTGCTGGACGAGGTGCGGGGCTCGGCGCGCGAGCGCGTCGTTGCTCGGCCGGTGGTCGAGGGCGCGCGGTTGTTGCCGCTGTGCCGGACGGACGAGCAGTTGGAGGCGGTGATTGCGGCGGGGCTGCCGGAGGTGGAGCTGGACTGGATGGAGCTGGTGGGGCTCCAGCGCGCGGTGGAGCGGGCGAAGGCGGCGGGGCTGAAGGTGACGATTGCGACGGTGCGGGTGCAGAAGCCCGGCGAGGAGGGCTACGACGCGCGCATCGCGAAGCTCAAGCCGGACGCGGTGCTGGCGCGGCACTGGGGCGCGATGATGCACTTCCTGGAGCGTCCGTTCGCTCCGGACGAGACGCGGCCCGCGCTGCATGGGGACTTCTCGCTCAACGTCACCAACTCCGTGACGGCGCTGCATCTGTTGGGGTTGGGGTTGGACACGCTGACGTTCGCGCACGATTTGGACGCGGTGCAGCTGGGCGCGATGTTGGAGCACCTGCCGGCGGAGCGCTTCGCGGTGACGGTGCACCACCACATCTCCACGTTCCACACGGAGCACTGCGTGTATTCGCACACGCTGTCGCACGGGCGTGACTACCGCAGCTGTGGGCGGCCGTGTGAGAAGCACCGGCTGTCGCTGCGCGACCACAAGGGCCTGGAGCACCCGGTGGTGGTGGACGTGGGGTGTCGGAACACGGTGTTCAACGCGCAGGCGCAGAGCGCGGCGTCGCTGGTGCCCTCACTGCTGGCCCGTGGGGTGCGGCGCTTCCGCGTGGAGTTCGTGCGGGAGTCGCGCGAGGAGGCCACGCGGGTGCTGGGCGCGTATCAGGAGCTGCTCGCGGGAAGAATCTCCCCGGCGGAGACGGTGCGGCGCGCGGCCGTGCACGAGCAGTTCGGGGTGACGAAGGGGACGATGAAGGTGTTGAACCCCACGTTCACCGTGCAGCGCTGAGGGTCAGGGCTCCTCTTCGGGTTGGGTGACGGTGTCGCGGCACAGGCGCAGCACGGCGTGGAAGACCTCGTCGATGGAGCCGGTGTGGAGACCGTCGTGCTCGGCCCATGCGCGTCGGGTGTCGAGCATGGAGGCTTCCCGCTCGGCGTCGGGGAACGGGAGCCCGTGTTCGGACTTCACGCGGGCCGCGTCCTGGACGAGTCGAGCGCGGCGCGCGAGCAGTGAGACCAGCTCACGGTCGACCTGGTCGATGCGCTGGCGCACGTCGAGCAGGGCGGGAGGCGCGGTGGGGCTGCGCACGGCCTTCGCGGAGGCCTCGAGTCCCTGGTGGAGTTCGGTGAGGGCCGCGAGCAGCTCCGCGCGAGCCTCGCGGGCGTAGGGGTTCTCCGACTGCACGACGTTGAAGAGGTGGGGCACCTCGGTGCGTGCGTACTCCTCCAATCGGGCCACGGGTTGGAAGCTGGGCGGCGCGAAGGGGATGCCCTTCCCCACTCCGGCCTTCACGAGCCCGTGCGCGAGGAAGAACGTGAGCACATGCGTGCGAGCCATCAGCGCGTCGTGTGCCTCGGGAGTCATCTCCGTCACTTCACAGCCGAGCCGCTCGAACAGCGCGCGGGCCCGCTGTGCGGCCTCGGGGTGTAGCGAGTTGGGACACACCACGGTGCGCCGGGCGTCACCGCGCGCGAGGCTCGCGGGGCCAAAGAGCGGATGCGTGCCCACCCACGGGATGTCGCGTCCCAGGACGGAGGCAAGCGCCTGCACGGGGCTCACCTTCACGCTGCCCACGTCGATGACGAGCTGGGTGGGGGACAGCAAGGGGCGCAGCGAGGTCAGCGCGTCGTGCATGGCGGTGACGGGCATCGCCAGCACGAGCAGCGAGGAGCGAGTGGCCAGTTCCGCGAGCGAGCCGGCCTGGAGCTTGGGAGGGACCTCATCGAGCTTCGGGTCATGGACGCGGTGGGGGATGTCCGCGTCCGCGAGCAGCCCCGAGAGGGCGCGACCGAAGCGCCCATAGCCCAGCAAGCCAACCGTCTCCGTCATTCCGAGGGACTCCCGAGACTTGGACGTCGGTGGACTCAGCGGCCCAGGAACCTGGCGGGGCGGCGCTCGGCGAAGGCGGAGAAGGCCTCGGCGAGGTCGTGGGACTGGAGGAAGGCGGAGTTCCACACGGCGACGTAGCGCAGGCCGTCGGCGGTGGACTTGTCGGCGCAGTACTCCATGACCTGCTTGGCGCCCTGGACGACGAGGGGCGGATTGTCGGCGATGCGGCGCGCGGTGGCACGGGCCTGGGTGAGCATCTCCTCCGCGGAGGGGAACACCTCGTTGACGAGGCCCATGCGAAGGGCGCGCTCGGCGTCCACGTCGCCGCCGGTATAGGCGAGCTCGCGGGTGTGGCCCTCGCCGATGATGCGAGGCAGGCGCTGGAGAGCGCCCAGGTCCGCGACGATGCCGACCTTCACCTCGCGAAGGGAGAACTTCGCGTCGCGCGAGCAGTAGCGGAAGTCGCACGCGGCGATGAGGTCCATGCCTCCGCCGATGCACCAGCCGTGCACGGCGGCGATGAAGGGCTTGCGACAGCGGGCGACTCCCTCGGTGGCCTGCTGCATGTCGCCGATGAGCTTGAGCAGCCGGGTGCGCTCCAGGGCGAGGTTGTTGTCGCCGGTGAGCAGCGGCCCCAGGGACTCCATCATGCCCATGAGGTCCAGGCCGTAGGTGAAGTGGTCGCCGTTGCCACGGACGAGCACCACACGGACGGAGTCATCGTCATCGAGTGCGCGGATGGCCTCCGGCATCTCCCGCCAGAAGTCCGGGCCCATGGCATTGCCACGCCCAGGGCCCAGCAGAACCACCTCGGCGACTCCATCCGCCTTCTCGATGCGCAGCGACTTGTACGTGGCGTCCATCACGACCTCCCGCGAGAGTGAGCGCACCGTACCTCACCCACGCGAAAGCGGCGCGTGACAGCGCCCCTTCATCAGCCGAACTCGACCACCTTCATCCCGAACAGTCGGTCCACGGCGAGCAGCAGGTCGTCATGCACCTGGACCTTCAGGGACGTGTTCCCGATGAGCGCCTCCGCTTCACCGGGGAACAGCACGCTGACGGCCACGGGCGTGGCCCCCGCGTACTTCTTCGCCAGTTCGTTGAGCTTCGCCACCCGGTCCTCCGTCAGCAGGTCCGCCGGCACCCGCAGCTCCAGCCGCTTGGTGCGCTTCTCACGGACCTCCTTCAGGCTCTGGATGTTGTCGACGATGAGCTCCGGCGTGGGCGAGTCCTCGTCACGCTGGCTGATCTGCACCGTCCCCGTCACCAGAATCGGGTCGTCCGACTTCAGCAGGTGCTCCCAGTTCTCGAACCCCGGCTTGGGCCCCTGCTTCGTCCACTTGCCGTTGCTCCCCATCACGCTGCGCGTCCCCTCCTTGCCCGGGAAGCACACCAGCTCGATGGAGCCCGACAAATCTTCAATCGTCACCCACGCCATGCGCTTGCCCGTCTTCGTGGGCCGCTCGCGCAGCACCGTGACGACCCCCGCCACCGTGAGCTTGTCGTCCTTGCGCGCGCGCTGCACCGCCGTAATCGGCTTCGCGTAGCGCTTGAGCTCCTTGTCGTACTGATGCAGCGGATGGCCCGACACGTAGAAGCCGATGGCCTCCTTCTCCAGCGCCAGCCGCTCCTTCTCCGACCACTCCTCCACCACCACGTAGTCGTCCTTCAGCCCCGCCCCGCCCGTCGCCGGCCCCGCCAGCATCCCGAACAACGAGCTCTGCCCCGCCGCCTTGTCCTTCTGGCTGGCCGAGCCGCGGTTCATCGCCTTCTCGATGGTGTCGAAGATCTGCCGACGCGGCCGCTTCTCGAAGTCGAACGAGCCCGCCTTCACCAGCGCCTCGAGCACCTTGCGGTTCACCTTGCGGCTGTCCACGCGCTCGCAGAAGTCGAACAGGCTCTTGAAGTGCCCGTCCTTGCGCGCGTCCAGGATGGACTCGATGGCGCCCTCGCCCACGCCCTTGATGGCGCCCAGCCCGAAGCGGATCTTCCCGTCCACCGCGCCGAACTGCAGGTCCGACTGGTTCACGTCCGGCGGCAACACCTGCAGGCCCGACTCGCGCGCCTCGCCGATGTGCTTCACCACCTTGTCCGTGTTGTCCTTCTCACTGGAGAGAAGGGCCGCCATGAACTCGCACGGGTAATGGGCCTTCAGCCACGCCGTGTGAATCGTGACGAGGCCGTACGCCGCCGAGTGGCTCTTGTTGAAGCCGTACTCGGCGAACTTCTCCATCAGGTCGAAGATTTCGCCGGCGACCTTCAGGTCGACGCTGTTCTTCGCACACCCCTCGAGGAAGCCGGCGCGCTCGGCCTGCATGACCTCGGCCTTCTTCTTGCCCATGGCGCGGCGAAGCAGGTCCGCGCGGCCCAGGGTGTAGCCACCCAGGACCTGCGAGATCTGCATCACCTGCTCCTGGTACACGATGACGCCGTACGTGTCCTTGAGCACCGGCTCCAGCGCGGGGTGCGGATACGACACCTTCTCGCGGCCGTGCTTGCGGTTGATGAAGACGTCCACCATGCCGGAGTCCAGCGGACCCGGGCGGTAGAGCGCGCCGGCGGCGATGACGTCTTCGAAGCAGGACGGCTTGAGCTTCACCACCATTTCCGTGAAGCCGCTGGACTCCATCTGGAAGACGCCGGCCGTGTCGCCCTTGGCCATCAGCTCCCAGACCTTGTCGTCGTTGAGCGGAATCTCGTGCCGGGGGATGTCCTTGCCGTGGTTGCGCTTGACCAGGTCCAGCGCGTGCTGAATCACCGTGAGCGTCTTCAGGCCGAGGAAGTCGAACTTCACCAGCCCCGCCGCCTCCACCTCGTCCTTGGCGAACTGGGTGATGAGCGTCTTCTCACCCGGCGGCTGGTAGACGGGCACGAACTCCCACAGGGGCTTGTCGGCGATGACCACGCCGGCCGCGTGCATGCCGGGCTGGCGGTGCAGTCCCTCCAGCGCGAGCGCGATTTCCAGCACGTCCTTCGTCGTGACGGGCTTGCCCTCCACCTCGCCGATGTTGCTGGGCTTCTCCATCATCTCCTTGAGGCGAGGCTCCATCTCGATGGCCTCCTTCAAGGTGATGTTGAGCACCTCCGGCACCAGCTTCGCGATGCGATCTCCCTCGCTGAACGGCAGCGCGAACACGCGGCACACGTCGCGCAGCACGCTCTTGGCCTTCAGCGAGCCGAAGGTGATGATCTGCCCCACGTTCATCTCGCCGTACTTGCGGCCGACGTACTGGATGACCTCGTCGCGCCGGTCCTGGCAGAAGTCGATATCGAAGTCGGGCATCGACACGCGCTCCGGATTCAGGAAGCGCTCGAACAGGAGGTTGTACGGGATGGGGTCCACGTCGGTGATGCGCAGCGCGTACGCCACCAGGCTGCCGGCGCCGGAGCCACGGCCCGGGCCCACGGGGATGCCCATCTTCTTCGCCCAGTTGATGAAGTCCTGGACGATGAGGAAGTAGCCGCTGAACCCCATCTTCTGGATGACGCCAATCTCCAGCGACAGGCGCGCCTGGTACTGCTCGCGGTCGATGGGGTAGGTCACCGTGGCCGCCAGCTCGTTGAAGCGCTCGCGCAGGCCCTCGTAGGCCAGCTCCGCCATGAAGCTGTCCGGCGTGTGGCTGTCGGGCACCTTGAAGGTGGGCAGCATGGGCTTGCCCAGCTTGAGCTCCAGGTTGCACTGCTCGGCGATGCGCTGGGTGTTGTGGACCGCCTCGGGCGTGTCCTTGAAGAACTCCAGCATCTCCGTGGGGCTGGTGACGTAGAGCTTGTCGGTGGCGTGCTTCAGGCGCTTGTTGTCCGCCAGCGTCTTGCCGCTGGCGATGCACATGAGCAGCTCGTGTGCGCGCGCGTCCTCCCGCTTGATGTAGTGCGCGTCCGCGGTGGCGCACAGCGGGATGTCCAGGTCCCGCGACAGCTGCATCAGGTTCTCGTTGGCCTTGTCCTGCTCGGGCATCCCGTTGGACTGCACCTCCAGGAAGAAGTGCCCGGGCTCGAAGATGTCCTTGTACTCCTGGGCCGCGCGGCGGGCGTGGTCCATGTCCCCGCGGAAGCACGCGCTCGTCACCTCGCCGCCCAGGCACGCCGTCAGCGCGAACAGGCCCTTGCTGTGGTCGGCGAGCACCTTCTTGTCGATGCGCGGGTGGTAGTAGAAGCCCTGCATGTACGCCGTGGACGACAGGTAGCGCAGGTTGGCGTAGCCCTCCGCGTTCTTCGCCACGAGGATGAGGTGGTGGGAGACCTTCTCCGAGCGGTCCTCACGCCCCTTGGGACCGGCGACGTACGCCTCCATGCCGAGGATGGGCTTGATGCCCGCGTCTTTCGCCTTCTTGTAGAAGTCGATGGCGCCGAACATGTTGCCGTGGTCCGTCACGGCGACACTCGTCATCCCCTTCTCCTTCACCGTCTTGATGAGGTCCTTCATCCGGATGGCCCCATCGAGCAGTGAGTACAGGGTGTGAAGGTGCAGGTGGGTAAAGGACATGGTGAGGCGAACAGTATGGCCCTCGCCCCCTGCTCGCCAGTCCAGTGTGCGCCCCGCGCGCGAGGGGCCCTGGAGGCCGGAAAATCGGCCTCTTGCGCCGTCGTGTCCCCGTCGGAAAATGGCGGCCCGGGGCCCTCGGAGAACTTGACTCCGCGCGCCTCCCCACCCGGCGTCCAGGCGAGCACGTCCGGGGCGGAACTCCGGGGGCGCACGGGCCTTCATGTTTCTTCACGCCCGGTACAAGCGCGCCCAAAACCCGGCCGGCACATTGGGCAGCGTCGCCAGTACGGCGCAGCCACCGGGGCCGCTTTCCGCGCGCCCCTTGCCGGAGAGAAGACCATGATGAAGAAGCTCGCCATCGCCAGTTCCGCCGTCGTCGCCGTCGTGCTGCTCAGCGGCTTCGCCTTTCGCGGAGGGCACCACGGCTGGGGCCACAACCCCGAGCGCATCAAGCAGGTGGTGACGTGGAAGCTCAACGACAAGCTGGATGACCTGGACGCGACGGAGGCCCAGCGTCAGTCCATCCACGCGGTGAAGGACCGCATGCTCGAGCAGGGCGCGAAGCTGGCCGAGGAGCAGCGCGGGGTGCGCTCGGAAGTGGTGGGCCAGCTGGAGTCCGCCACGCCCGACGCGAAGCGGCTGCACGCGCTGGTGGACGAGCGCATCGAGGCCCTGCGCGCGTTCGCCCACCAGGCGACGGACGCCGCGTTGGAGGTGCACGGCACGCTCACGCCCGAGCAGCGCAAGGCGCTGGCCACGGAGTTCCGCGAGCGCACCGGCCTGGAGTGAGGAGCCGCGTCCCCCACTCAACGGCCTTCGTCTGCCCGCGGGTAGGAATGGGTAGGCGACGAGGCGCGCCGCGCATAGGTTGGGAGCGTGAGATACCGGTACACCGACTACGCGCAACGCATCCGCTCCTTCGAGAACCTCGGTGAAGTGGCCGAATACGGACACGTCATCGAGGGCGGGAAGACCTACCCGCTCTTCCGCATCACCGTGCCCGGTGAGCGTTGGCTGGTCATCACCTCCGGCTTCCATGGTGAGGAGCCCGCGGGTCCGCTCACGCTGGCCGAGCGCCTGCCGGAGGTGGTGGCCTACGCGAAGGAGCGCGGCGTGGGGCTGCGCGTGTATCCGTGCATCAACCCCTCCGGCTTCGAGGACGGCACCCGCTACAACCGCAGCGGGGAGAAGCCGAACAACGACTTCATGCGCTACGAGGTGGCGCCGGGCGAGTGGCGCGGAGAGCTGAACCCCGGCCAGGCGCACCTGCGCTGGGCGCTCTACGACGGCGGGCCCAAGGAGACGCGGGCGGTGCGCGCGGACCTGGCGCGCTGGCCCGCGCCGAACGCCGCGCTGGACATCCACCAGGACAACTACCTGGGCGGCGCCGCGACATATGCGTACGTCTTCGGGGACAAGGCCGCGTACCTGCCGCTCGTCGACGCCGCGTCGAAGCACGCCACGGTGATTCGCAACCAGAAGGTGGACGAGAACAACTTCACCGATGACGCGGGCCTCATCTGGTACCACGACGGCAGCGTGACGGACTGGTACATGCGCCAGGGCGTGCCGTACACGGCGGCGCTGGAGACCACCACGCCCACGAGCCTGGACGCGTGCCACCAGGTGAACCTGGCCTGGATCCGGGGCTTCATCGACCTGGCCGCGCGCAAGGAGCGCTGACCGACGCGACGTGCGGCGTGACATGCTGGCTCGCCGGTCCGTTCCCTGCGGGTCGCGCGAGGAGGCTGTCACCGTGCAACGTCTGGAGCGCCGTCCGCTGGGGATGACGGGCCTGAAGGTGTCCGCGCTGGGGCTGGGCGCGGGGCCCTTGGGGAGCGCGGAGCTGGAGGACCGGGCGGTGGAGGCACTGCTGCTCGGCGCGCTGGACGCGGGGGTGAACCTCATCGACACGGCGCCGAGCTACGGCGCGTCCGAGGAGCGCATCGGCCGGTTCCTCGGTGCGCGCCGGGGCGACGTCGTCCTGTCCACCAAGTGTGGCTACGGCGTGCCGGGGGTGGAGGACTGGACGCCCGAGTGCATCACGCGAGGCGTGGACCAGGCGCTGCGGCGGCTGCGGACGGATTACGTCGACGTGATGCATCTTCACTCGTGTCCCGAGGAGGTGCTGCGGCGCACGGAGCTGGTGGACGCCCTGCGGCGCGCGGTCGCCCAGGGCAAGGTGCGCGTGGCGGCGTACTCGGGGGACAACGCCGCGCTCCAGGTGGCGCTGGCCAACGGGGCCTTCGGCTGCGTGCAGACCTCCGTGAATGTGTTCGACCAGCGGGCGCTGGAGGGGGCGGTGCCGCGCGCGGCGGGGATGGGCGTGGGGGTCATCGCCAAGCGGCCCCTGGGCAACGCCGCCTGGCGCCACGACACGCGGCCCCAGGCGCACGACGTGGGGCAGTACTGGGACAGGATGCGGGCGATGCAGGTGGACCTGGGCGGGCTCGAGTGGGATGAGCTGGCGCTGCGCTTCGCGGCCCATGCCCCCGGGGTGAGCGCGTGCATCGTCGGCACCACCCAGGCGTCACGGCTGCGGCGCAACCTGGACATCCTGTCCAGGGGGCCGCTTGCCGAGTCACAGGTCGCCGGGCTGCGCGGGGTGTTCCGCCGCCATGACCAGGGATGGGACGGGGTGATTTGAGCGCCCCACCCCTGTCACGGGTCAGCGTCGCCGTCTCGTCGAGAGGCTCCGCTGAAGCAGGACCATGACGCCGAGCACGGTCAGCACTCCGGATGACGTGGCCCGACCGGGGGTCGCCCCACAGCCGAAGGACTCCTCGGCATCGCTCAGGGCCTCGGTGGACTCGTCACTCACGGACGCCGTGACGCCAGCCCTCACCTGGTGATTCAGGACGCGGAAGTCACTGTCCGCGATGAGGGTCCGGACGGAGGCGCGGCCGAGGTCGTCGATGGGCGGCGCCCCCGTGCGGAAGACAAACCGGTTCGCAATCTGCACCTCACTGCCTCCAGGCGGCCGCACCCAGACGCTGTAGCGACGCGCGGGCAGGTCCGCGAGGATGCGCACGTGGTACGTGCGGCCATTGACATACGGCACCCGGCTGAGTGACGCATACGCGCCTGCATTGCGCACGTCGAAGTACCCCTCCAGGTTCATGCGCACCGTCATGTTCAGCGAGGCGTAGTCCGTCACCGAGGTGGAGCTGTCCGTGTAGCCGATGGTTCCATCCTGCCGGGAGGCGAGCGGCGTCACGTCGAACTCGATGGTGCGCACGCCGGTGTTGCCACTGCCCAGCCGGTGCTGGCTCTCGAAGAAGGAGAGCTTCGAGTACCAGGGGTACGGAGGGTTGGGATTGAAGCGCAGCACCGCCTCCAGGAAGTAGTAGTCGCCGTAGATGAGGCTGACGTCGACCTCCTGGTTCGCGGGCAGGTGCCCCACGCCATGCAGCAGCAGTCCCGGGCTGTTGGTGCCCTGCGCGAAGTACGCGGGAGACACCAGGGTGTCGAGCGTGCGCAGGGCGGCGTCGCGGTAGCGCGTCTTGCGCGCGGCATCCGTCTCCAGCTGACTCAGCTCCAGCAGCGCCGAGGCGACGATGGCCGCTGCGGAGGAGTCCTTCTGCGTGCCTGGCGCATCGAAGTCCCACTTGGGCACCATGTCCGTCGGCACGCGCGACAGGTACCAGTCCGTCACCTTCCGCGCGGCGGCAAGCATCCGAGAGTCCCCCGTGTATCGGTACACCATGGTGTACCCATGGATGAGCCACGCGTGGCCTCGGGCCCAGGTGGAGTTGGTGGAGTACCCCTGGAAGGTGCCCTTGGAGCGGATGGCGCCGGTGGCGGCGTTGTAGTCCACATAGTGGAACGAGCTGCCATCCGGGCGCACCGCGTCTCGCAGCGTGGTGAGCGCATGATTGACGGCCATGGTGCGCAGCTCCGCGCGCCCGCCGTTCGCCGAGGCCCACAGGAGCAGCTCCAGGTTCATCATCGTGTCCGTGACGAGCGGCACGTCCCACGCGGAGTTCCAGTCACAACAGTCGATGATGCCGATGCGCGTGTTGTAGCGGGCCGCCAGGGACTCGGCGGAGGTCAGCAGCACGTTGCGGTAGTAGGCGTCTCCGGTGAGCCGGTAGGCATTGCCGAAGCTGAGGAACATCTTGAAGCCCAGGTCATGCGTCTTCCGGTTCGTCTTCTGCACCTCCAGGGGCCGCGTCCATCGGTCGGCCTTGCTCTGCCACGAGGGCTCCAGCCCCACCTGGTAGAGCTGCCACAGGCCGCCTGGGAAGAAGCCCTGCGTCCACGCGACCTCGTCCGTGTTGGCCACCGTCGTCCACGTCCCATCCGCGCGTGAGGCCTTCGGAGAGCGCGTCTCGTTCGGCATGGCGGCCGCGGACTTCCGAAGCTGCGTCCGCGCGAACCCCACCACCTTCAGCGCGTCCGCGTCATTGAACGCACGGGCCCCACTTCCGCCCAGGAGCAACACCAACCCCAACACCTTCCATGTCCAGGATGCCAACGCCCTCATGCCCCCTCCCCTCACCTGCGGCCAAGGTGGTCGCGAGCGCATCCGGAAGCCAGGGCGCCCAGCACGCGGGGCACTGAACGACGAGGGGAATGTGAAGCGCCGTTCGCGGCCCTCCTTCTCGAGGGCATGACAGATGCCCCTCGTACCATGCCAACCCATGCGAACCCTGCACGCCCCTCTGGTTGCGTTGGTCCTCGCGTCCTTCTCAGGCTGCACCACCCTCGGCAAGCCACCCATGCAGCAGGCCTGGGACGCAGCCGAGGTGGAATGCCACACACCCGAGGAAGACCAATGCGTCTCCCTCCTGTGTCTGGGCGAAGCCTGCGGCTTCTACCCCTGCGAACGCGCTCCCGGAGACATCGAGCTGGCGCGCTTCCCTCCGGCGCGTCCACCTGCGGCGAGCGCGGCTCCAGGCAGAGGGCCCAGGCGGAACTGGGGCGGAGCCCAACAACTCCCACCAGGCGCGGTCATGGTCTTCCCGAACTGGAATGGCGCACCAGCGACGGTCATTCCGCCTTCACGCCAGCTCACTCCGGGGCGATGGGAGAAGCACCACATCTTCCCCCAGGCCCGAGACCTCGCCGACTGGTTCGAGCAACAAGGCGTCAAGATTCACAGCTACACGATGCCCATTCCCCTTCACGTGCACAGGCGAATCCATGACGGCACGGGGCGAGGTGGAGCCTGGAACGATGCGTGGCGTGACTTCATCCGAACCTCTCCCAGGGCAAGTCCCGAGGAGATCTTCCGGCATGCGGGAGAGCTGATTCATCGATTCGACCTCATCGGAGGTCCCATCCAGCCCTACTATTCCCGCCCAGGAGCCTAGGCACGCATGAGCCGTTACTTCTTGTTGGGCGAGGACAGGGCGGCCACCGCGAAGCACGGCGGGGAAGTCGATGCGACGCATCGGTGGCGACTTCCCGGAGTGAAGTGCCCTG
Organism: Myxococcus sp. MH1; assembly: GCF_059738865.1. Classification (NCBI taxonomy): domain Bacteria; kingdom Pseudomonadati; phylum Myxococcota; class Myxococcia; order Myxococcales; family Myxococcaceae; genus Myxococcus; species Myxococcus sp. MH1. The sequence goes on from NZ_AP026947.1 coordinate 8,491,345, forward strand.
CGTGCGGCGCCACCTGGAGCGACGTGGGGCATGACCATCCCTCCGTCGACCTCTCGGGCCTCGCCGAGCACCGCGCATTCGAGCGACCTCGACCGGAACCTCTCGCCGAGCTCAACCGACTGCGCGAGCTGGTGCGTCCCTTGTTACCTCCCCAAGCGGAGCTTCCACCCGGCACGCACTTCGGCCCGCTGGTGGGTCAGGCCTTCGGCGCCTTCGGTCCACTGGTCTGGGTCGGAGGAATCAGACTCCTCCTCCGGTCGGAGGTCCTGGAACAACTTCGCGCCGCCGGAGTCCGTGGACTCGTCGGCTGCCGCACCGAGCTCCGACACCGGCAGAAGAACCCACCCGAGCTGCTGGAGCTTCAACTTCGACCGACAGGCCGGCTGCACCCGAGCAGCCTCCCCGCGGACACGCCTCCGGCCTGCGCAACCTGCGGACGCCAGTCCTTCCGCTGGCCCGATGCGCCCATCCTGGAGGCAGCCACCCTCCCCACCGAGGCGGACCTGTTCCGGTTGGGCGACTTCGCCACGATGGTCATCTGCACGGAGCGGTTTCGCGATGCAGTGAGCCAACTCGCCCTGGAGGGCCTCACCTTCCGCGCGCTGCCGACGCGGTAGACGCTGTCCCTACCGGCCCGACGTCAGCACGCGCGACCAGAGCATCAACAAATCCCTGACCACGGGACCCTCGGGCACCTCCGCCACGGGCGGCACGTCCACTTGAACTCCGTGGGACGCCAGCCGCGTGAACGGATTGTCCGGGTCCTCGGTCTTCAACGGCACCGCCGGGTCCGCCGGCCGGAAGCCGAACTGGAGCGCCCGCTCCTGCACCGGCCGGCTGTGCAGATAGCGAAGCCACTCCAGCGCCGCTTCCTTCTGCGCGGGCGTCACCCAGTCCCCCTGCAGCACCGCCGCCGGGTGGTCGCTCCACAACGTGAGCGCGGGATATGACACCTTCAGCTCACCCCACCGCCCCTGCGCCTGCGACACCTGCGCAATCGCCAGGTTCTCGTACACCACCGCGATGTCGTAGCGCGAAGGCCCGAAGCGGACCATGTCCGCCATGAAGGTCCCCGTCGAGGCCTCGAAGCGCGTCACCCCCCGCTCCAATGCCTTCATCCAATCCTGGTACCCCGGGTCCAGCAGGTCCTCCACCGTGAGCCCACCCCGCTTGCCGTAGTACTCCAGCGTCGCGAGCAGCAACGCCTGCAGCCCCGAGTTCGAGCGCGTCGGGTCCGTGTGGCCCAGCTTCACCAACCCCCACTCCCCCTTGCCCCCAATCGCCGGCCAGCCCCGAGGGCTCGTCACCGCCTTCTGGAGGACCTTCCACGACACCGCGCCGCCACCACTCGCCTTGCGCAGCACCTCCGCCCGGTCCGCCCACACCACGAACACCAACGGCGTTATCACCAGCGGACGCGGCGCCTGCTCACCGGCCTCCGCGAACAACGGCCGACGCGTGGCGTCCGTCGCCCAGTCCGACGCGAGCATCCGCAACACCGCGCTGTCCGCCGGGCTCCACACCGTGGGCTGCTCGCGGCCCTCCAGGATGGCCTGCGCGGCCTCCAGCGAGCCTCGCCCCACCAACGTCAGACGGATGGACGGGTGCGCGCGCTCGAAGTCCCGCGCCGCCGCCTCCACCCAGTCCTTCTTCTCCGTGCTGTAGAGGAAGGTGACGTCCACCACCTTGCCCGGCCTCGAGGGCCGGGACACCGAGGTGGGCAGCGGCGTCCCCGCCTCCGGGACCTCCGTCGACCGGGGCCCCCGCTCCGAGGTCAGGTACAGAACCCCACCCAGCGCGGCGATGAAGCCGACGACGATGAGAACCCTGGGTGTCATGTGCCGCCGCGTCCCCCATCCAGCATGTCGCGCCTCAGGCCTCCAGCCGGGAGAGTCGTCCCGCCAGCGGCGTCTCGCTTCCCGCACTCACGCCCTTGACCCACTCGGACAGCGAGCCGCCGGACTCGGACAGCTTCTTCTCCACGTGCGGCCGCAACTGATTCCAGCGCTTCGCCCAGCCCTCCTCGGAGGCGCTGCCCTTGAACCCGGGGCGCTCCGCCAACAGCAGCCCCAGCCGCAGCGCCAGCTCCGGCTCGCCCAGCGAGTCCGCGCGACGCACCATGCCCAGCTCGCCCGACTCCGGCGCGGACTTCCACAGCGCCACCGCGCGGCTGAAGGCGGCCACGTCCAGCTCGCTCAACAACCCCAGCGCGTGGCGCAGCGGCAAGCGCCCCTCCTTCGGAGTCGCCACCACGCGCTTCATCAGCGCCTCGAAGACGGGCGCCAGCTGCGCGTGCGCGGCCGGGTCCACGCCGCCCAGGGCCCTGAGCGCCCTGCGCGCGCGACGGGCGCGAGAGGTGACCTCCCAGCTGCGCCAGCCCAGGCGGGCCCGGAGCCCCGCGAGCGCCTCGGCGGCGGCGTCCAGCGTCGCCTGCGTCGGCGTGGCCACGGGCACGCGGCGCGGCAGCGGCGTCTGCTTCGGCGCGGCGGGAGGCGCGGCCACGGCGACGGCGGGAGCGCCCCCTTCCGTCACCTCCTGGTAGCCCTCGCGCACCTTCTCTGCGACCTTCTTGTCGTACTCCTTCTGCGCGCTCGCGGCGTCGGCGAAGGCCTTCTCCTTGCGCTGCCCAGCGGTGCCGATGCGGCCGAAGGTGACGATGAAGACGTTGCCCTGAACCTCCGGCTGCCAGAACTTGGAGCTGGTTCCCTCGACGAACTCGAACCTACGCATGGCCCATCCTCCCGGTGCACTGGCCGCCCACAAGGCTACCGCACACGCACCCGGCGCGCCTCAGGCGGCCTGTGACGATTTCTCCTGGAACGCCGCCTCCATCTCCTTCAGTCCCATGGCGCGCGGCATCCGCCCCTCGTAGCCCAGCTCCTGGCGGGCCTTCTCGTCGCTCACCGTCACCTCGCGGCCGATGAGCAGGACCTCGGTGCGGCTGAGCGGCGGCCGGCCCGGAAGTCCGAAGGTCCCCCACACGAGGTCCGCCACCGTGGCCACCACCGCCGCCAGGCCGTACGGAATCGTGCTGGTGCCCGGGTCCACGCCCTGGGTCCTGAGCATCGCGGTGACGAAGTCCCGGAACACCACGGGCTCCCCGTCCGTGAGGAAGTACGCCTCGCCGCCCCGCCCCTTCTCCGCGGCCAGCAGCATGCCCTCCACGCAGTTGACCACGTGGCAGGTGGAGCTCAGGTAGCGCCCGTCTCCCACCCACTTGAAACGTTTGGTGCGCACCGCGTCCACCATCTGCGGCAGCACCGACGTGTCGCCGAGCCCCCACACCAGCCGGGGCCGCACCGCCACGGTGGTGAAGTCCGCCGAGTTCACGCTCAGCACCCGGCGCTCGGACTCGTTCTTGGTGGACGGGTAGTCGCCGATGGGGCGCTCGGGGAGCGGCCAGGACTCGTTGGCCTTCACCAGGGGCGTGCCGTCCGCGAGCACCGCCTCCGTGCTGACGTGCACGAAGCGCTTCACGCCCGCGGCGCGCGCGGCCTCCAGGACGCGCTCCGTGCCGCGCACGTTGGCCTCGTAGTACTCCGCGCGAGGGGCCCACGACTTCACCAGCGCGGCCGAGTGGAAGACGGTGTCGCAGCCCTGCATGCCGCGCGCGAGGACGTCCACGTCGGACAGGTCGCCCTCGAAGGGCTCGCCTCCGGCGGCCGCCACGGTGGACATGGCGACGGGCGAGCGCGCCAGGGCACGCGCCGGCTCGCCGCGCGACTTGAGCGCCGCCAGGAGATACCTGCCCACGAAACCGGAACCGCCGGTGACGAACGCCCGCATGGACCGCTCCTCCACGAATGAGGTCCCGGGCTCCTACCACCTCCTGCCCTCGGGGCGGTAGCCACCCGGGCCCCTGGCGGGCCTGCCGTGTCAGAACATGTCGCGCAGGGACGGCTGGGGGCCGCCGAACAGGGCCATCGCCGAGCGCACCGAGGCGTCATCCGCCTCCACGAGCCCCACCGAGCGCAGCGCGGCCGCGGACTGGAAGCCCGTGTACAGCGTCGCGAGCTGGCGGATGTCCAGCTTCAGCCGGCCCTCGCCTCCGCGCGTCACGCGGCCCACGCCGTCCTGGACGTCGAGCACGAAGCGACCGCGGTTCTCCTCGAACAGCTCGTCGGCCACCTCGAGGTGCAGCGAGCCGGACAGCCCCGGCGTCCAGCCTCGCGACTCAAGCGCGCGCCGCACGTCGAGCACGCGCGCCATCCAGTGCATGTAGACCTTCACGGTGTACGACTGCTCGCGAAGGAGCAGGAGGAACGGGTCGTCCGGGCCGCCGTACCAGACGACCTCCGTGCCCAGGGAGTGGTGGTCACCGAGGAAGCGCAGGAGCCTGCGCGCCGCCGCCGGGGTGCTGGCGACCAGGTCGGTCAGGGCCAGTTCCTGGCGCAAATCCTTGAGGGGCCTGCGCGCGAGGTAGACGTAGCCCTCGATGCCGGAGGCACCCTCGACGAGATAGCCGTGGACCTGCTCGGAGCGGGGGTTTCGCACGCGGGTCCACGAGAACTCGCTGCGGTCCAACCAGCCCGGGCGGAGGCTCGCCTCGCGGTTGTAGCAGGCAGTGATGGCGGCCTCATCGCGCGGCTCGATGGCGCGGAGTGACAGCGTGCGCTCGCCCATCTCGAGCGCGGCCATCTGCACGCGGATCTCATAGCGGGCTCCAGCCTGTTCGTAGCCGGCGCGCCGGTAGAGCGGCTGGGTGGCGGGGTACAGGATGGACAGCGCGGCGCCGGAGGCACGGGCCTCCTGGACCAGCCGGGTCATCAGTCGACTGGCGGTGCGCTGTCCGCGGTGGACAGGGGAGACGCCCACGCCGCCCACGCCGACGACGGGCACGCTGCGTCCGCCGAACCACTGTCCCTTGCGGATGGAGACCAGGGTGCCGGCGACCTTGCCACCTTCGCGCAGCAGTCGGAGGTCGTTGGAGTCCAGGCGCTGTCGCCACGCGGCGCAGTCCGCGGGCGTCATGGCATAGGCATGCATCAAGATGTCCGACACGGCGGAGATTTCCTGCTCGTCTCTCGGCGGTCCAAAGTCGTCCGACGTCGCTTCCACGTCTGATGTCCTCCTGCCGGGCACATCCGCGAGCCCACGCGGCATCCTACCGGCGGTCCACCTCCTGCTCACGAAACTGGCGCGAGGCGGCTGACGCTGGCGGTAGCATGGAGCGCACCCTGCCCCCGAAAGGACGTCGCCTTGCGATTCGGCGCCTGCGCCGTGGTTGTGCTGCTCCTGTCGGCCTGCGCGACGTCGGCACCTGAGCCTCGGGAGCGCACGTCCCGGAGCCCACGGCTCGCCAATCTCCAGCGAGCGGCCTCGCTGCCGTGGATGGACCAGGGCCGGTGCGCCGTTCGCGAAGCCTCCCAGCCGTGGCCCCTGCTCGCGGAGCGGTGCTATCGGGCCCTTGACCATGAACGACTCGAGTTCCGTGACACCACGGGGAGATGCTCGGTGGCCTCCACTGGCGCCGCCGCCGTGGCGCTCGGACTCTGTGTCCTGGCGGCTCCCGAAATCATCGTGGGCACCATCATCGTCCTGGGTGTCGTGGTGGTCGCCGCGGCCATTCACGATGCACTGGAGGTGCATGAGCTACGACACCGCTACGCCGAGGAAGCGGGAGATACCTCCGGAACGACGCAGACGCTCGGAGCAGCAGAAGGCAACCGGAAGCCTGAGCGGGCCCCCGAGGAGCAGGGCGCACAACCGCCTGTGCCACCTCTGCCCGTGGGCCGCTCGCGCCATCCCCACTGCGAGCCCGTTCCCGTGCCACGTGCCTCCAAGGATGTGGCCCACAATGCCTGTGCCGACAGCTTCCCACCCAATCGGTACCCCGGCATGGACGTGAGCGTGAACGGGATTCGCTTCGATGCACTGCAAGTCGGCGCGCGCGTGCTGTGGGAAATCAAGACCCACCGCTTCGACACATACAATGGCTTCATCCAGGAGCAGGAGCTCGCGAAGGAACTCGTGCAACTGAGCAAGGAGCGAGACACGGCCATCGACTGTGGATACGACTTTGTCGTCGGCGTGAGCACCGAGGCACACCGGGACGCGCTGCTCAAACAGGAATCCAACTTCACGATCGTCGTCACGGGATGCCAGAGATGACCCCGCAGAGCCCTCTCGTCCTCAATGTCTACGCGCCGGCGCTCACAGGTGCCGACCCACGGCCGCTCGCCACCGTCCAGGGGCTGGAGCACGCCTTGCCCGGCTTGCGCTTGGATCGGACGGTCACCGAAAGCCGACGGCTCGCCGCTCTGCCTCAACGCGATGAGTGGTTGACCGAAGCGGGCATGCGCGGCGAGTTCCCGTTCGTCTGCAACGGCGACGAGCGTCACCCGGTCATCATTTCGGGACGCCTCCGCTCAGCGAACGTGAGCCCGGGGAGGCGGCCACAACTCCAGGTCCATGCGAAGCTGCCGCTGGATGCGACGGTTGCCACTGCCGCATCAGCCGTGCTCGAAGCCGTGGCCGAGGGCGTACAAGCCTTCTGGGGTCATGCGACACCGGATGACGCCACACTGGACATCGCGTTCCAGACAGCCCCCACACGGGAGGGACCACCCGCGCCTCGCCGGGGACTGCCTGCCCTGAAGCTCTTCCAGCACATCCGTCTGCCCGAGATTCCCTATCACCTGGGATGGTTGAACTACTGGTCCGCGGACGCCGTGCGAGCCCTCGGATTCCCGGACCCTTCGCTCGACGCCGAGTTGCTGTCGCGAGCGCGTCGTACGGAGTCGGGCGGGTGGCTCGTGCAACTCACCGAGACTCCGCTCGACCTGGACAGCCCCGCCCACCTGGAGACGCTCCTGCGAACCTACGAGCGCTTCCCGGAGATAGGCGGACGCGTGTCACGCTGACTCCGCCTCACGTCCCGACGCGCTTCATCTTCGCGTAGAAGGACGGCGCCAGCAGGTACGCGAACGTCGCGTCGCCGAACCCCAGCAGGTCTCCGTCCCGCAGGTGCATCTCCCCCCCGGACTCCACCTCCTGGGCGTTCACGAACGTGCCGTTGCTCGACTTGAGGTCCACCACCGTGCAACCCGCGGACGGCCCCCACCAGCACAGCTTCGCGTGACGCTTGGACACCGAGGGCTCGTTGACCACCAGGTCGCAGTCCGGCTGCCGCCCCACCGTGAGCACGTCCTGTCCGCCCACCGGCGGCAGCGTCGCCACCGTGAGCGCGTCGAAGTGCAGCCACAGCGCCACCTGCTGTCGCTCCAGGCTGGGGATGTCCCGCGCCATCGTCGTGCGCGCCGCGCCCATCTTCAGCGCCAGCTGCGCCATCACCGGACTGGGCGGCTTCTGCACCAACACGAACGGCCCCACCTGCTTGCAGAAGAAGGCCTCGGTCAGCCGCGAGCTCAACGCACGCAACTCCTGAACCGTCATCATCGCGACTCCCCCAGCGCTCTCACGCGCGCGATTCTGCGGGCCCCCCCGTCACGCGTCGAGTCTTCTCGTCACCGAATCCTCCCACCCCTCCCCCAACGCCTTGAGCCGCAGGGGCACATCCAGCCGATGCGCGAGCCAGTGCCCCAGGTGCTCCACCGGCCTCCGGTCCACCGTGTCCCGCATCAACTCGAACGAGCCGTCGGCCGACCGCAGCCACAGCGAGAACACGATGTCCCCTCCGTCCTCCGAATCCTGACGGCGCCGCGTCACCTCGAGCCGCTCCACCGGATAGCGCACCGCGTGAATGCGTCCCAGCCCTCGCGACCTGCGGACCAGCGCCCCCGGACGCACCTCCCAGGCATTGACGCCTCGCAGCGTCCACAACGCGAACCGCAGCATCCACGCCGCCAGCCCTCCCAGCACCCCCATCAGCAACAAGGCCACGACGCTCGTCCCGTCGAAGAGCTGCCGCCAGGCCAGGAGCAGCATCGACAGCAGCAACACCATCCCCAACACCCCCTGCACCCAGGCCCAGCGGAGCCGGGTCGTCCGAGCCGGCAGGACCCAGACACCTCCCTCCACGGCCACCACCTCCCGCCCCATCGGCGCGACGTGCTTCAGCTCCGAGACGGGCCCCCCCACCCCCGACACCTCCCGCATCCGCGCCCACAGCGCTTGATGCTGCTCCGCCGTTCCCCCCTGGGACAAAGCCACCTCTTCGCCCGTGTGCCGCAGCCCCATCACCGCCTGGCCTTCACGTCGGAGATACACATCCACGAGCCCGGAGAAGTCGATCCGCGTGGACCGCCCCCACGGACCGACCATCGAGCGGCGCGTCACCCCTCGCGGGTCCACCGTCACCTCCTCCCGCACGAACATCGCCCACAGCAGCCCCACCTGCGCCACGAGGCCCACCGGAACCCAGACGCACAACCACAGCGCCAGGAACAGCACCGCCAGCACCGCGCCCCAGCTCGACGTGAAGCCTTGCGGCGCATCGACCGCCAGCGGGACGGACCTCAGCAGCGCGAGCACCAGCTTCCCGAGCGCCGCGCCGGGCACCACCACCCCCGCCAACCACCCCACCGTCCAGAACACCCAGCCGAGCCCCATCATCACCCGTGAGTGCGCGGAGGGCCCGAACCTCGCCCGCCAGACCTCGCCTTCCTGGGTGAGCCACGTCACGCGATGCCTCCTGATGAGCCTCCGTGTGCCCCGGTCACAAAGGCCCGTGCCCACGATGAAAAGTCTGTCACCCCGCTGTCACGTCCGCGACGACGAAGCGCGTTCATGCCTCCTCGTCGGACTCCTGGCCGTAGCGCTCGTCCCGCGTGGTGAGGATGTGGCGATAGGGCACCACGCGCACCAGCTCCGCCACCGTGGTGATGCCCGCGTCCACCTTGTCCAGCGCGTCCTCCACCAGCGTGCGCAGCCCATGGGACCGCGCGTGCCGACGCAGGTGCACCGTGGGCTCCCCCCGGGCGATGAGGTCCTGCAGGTCCGGGTCCACCACCAGGAGCTCGAAGATGCCCAGACGCCCCTTGTAGCCCGTGTGGTTGCACGCGGCGCAGCCCTGCCCCACCTGCGTGCGCACGCCGTTCAACAGCCGCCCCAGCAGCTTCGACTGCTCGTCCGTGGGCCGCATGTCCACGGTGCACTGCGCGCAGATGCGCCGCACCAGTCGCTGCGTCAGCACCGCCAGCAGCGAGTCCGCCACGTCCACGTCGTCGAGCCCCAGGCCACGCAGGCGCGCCACCGCGCCCACCGCGTCCGCCGTGTGCAGCGTGCCCAGCACCACGTGCCCCGTGGCCGCGGCCGTCAGCGCCATGCTGCCCGTCTCCAGATCACGCACCTCGCCCACCAGCATCACGTTGGGGTCCTGGCGCAAGAGCGCGCGCAGCAACGTCGCGTACGGCATCTGCGGCGTCACCTGCTTCTGGTTCACCTTGGGGACGTAGTACTCGATGGGGTCCTCGGCGGTGACGATCTTCTTCAGCCCGTCGTTCAGCTGCGCCAGCGCCGAGTACAACGTCGTCGTCTTCCCGCTGCCCGTGGGCCCGGTGACGAGCACCAGTCCCTCCGGATTCGCCAGCAGTTGCAGGAAGACGGCCTGCATCGCGGGAGACATGCCCAGCTGCGCCACCGGCACCAGCCCCACGCTCGCGTCGAGGATGCGGATGACGACGTCCTCCCCCGCGGGGCTCGGCACCACGCTGACGCGGAAGTCCACCACCTTGCGACCCTCGGGCCGCTCGACGAGCGCGCGCAGCCGCCCATCCTGGGGGCGCCGGCGCTCCGTGATGTCCAGTCCCGCCAGCACCTTCACCCGGCTGACGACGCCCGGCAGCGAGCGCGGGTCGATGTCCGTGTACGACTGGTGGAGGATGCCGTCGATGCGATAGCGCAGGTCCACGTCGTCGAAGTAGCTCTCCACGTGGATGTCGGAGGCCTTCAACTCCACGGCGCTCACCAGCACGTGCTCCACCAGCTCCACCGTGGTGGGCGGATTCGACATGCGCGTGCCGGGCGTCAGCACCACGTCCGCGGTGACACGCGGCCCCGCGCCGAAGCCCACCTCCAGCGCGGACTCGATTTCATACGGGTTGAGCCGCACCACGCGCAGCGGCCGGCGCAGGAACTCGGTGATGAGCTCCAGGACGGAGGGCTGGTCGGGGTTCGTCATGCCCACCGTCACCGGCGCGCCGTCGGCCTGAGGGTCCACCTTGTCCAGCACCGCGACCTGGTTGCGACGACAGAAGGACTCGGGGAGCCGGCGGAGCGAGGCACGGTCCAGGGTGAACTGCGCGAGCTCGGCGAACTGAGAGGGGGTGTCCTCGGCCATGTCCCGTCCGGCTTAGCAGCCTCGTCCCGGGGAACGCCATCCTCTGGCGTCCCTACCGCTCGAGCTCGCGCTTGAACCGCACGCCGAGGCGCGGCGCCAGCCAATCGCCCAGGTGCTCCATGCGCGAGCGCTGCGAGCCCGCCTGGGACAGCTCCATCTGGCCCGAGCCCGTGCGAATCCACAGCGAGAACACCTCCCACGTGCTCCCGTCATGTTCGCTCTCGGTGCGTCGCAGCTCGAGCCACTTCACCTGATGACGCACGCGCTCGGGAGTCCCCAGGCCATGCCAGACACGCTCCAGTGAACCCGGGCGCAGCTCCCACTCCCATCGCGCCTGGAGCGCGGGCAGCGCGTTCAGCCCCGCCCAGATTGCCGCGGCCACGAGCACCACCGCGAGCAGCGTGTCCTCCACCGTGAGCCCATCGATGGACTGACGCCAGCCCACCATCGCCGCCGAGGACATCAGCAGGAGCGCCACCCCGCCGCGGACCCAGGCCTTGCGTGCCACATCCCCCCGGTCGTCGCGCAGCACCACGACGCCATCCGGGAGCGTCAGGGTCTCCTTCCCCCGGGGCACGCTCTTCTCGGGCTCCAGCGGCGTGGGCCCCAGCTCCGAGAGCGTGCACAGCATCTTCCACAGCGCATCGTGCTCCGACGACAGCCCCAGTGAAGCCAGCCGGACCACGCGTCCCGAGTGCAGTTGCAGCTCGACGCCGCCGATGGGCTTCGGCACGGCCGCCACCTCGGTGAACGGCAGGTAGCACCGCTCGCTGCCAGGGCCGTTCCACCGCCTCCACGTCACCCCTCGGGTGTCCATCGAGACCTGGTCCTCGCCCCAGAGCGAGCGCAGGAAGAAGCGCCCCACGCGGACGCCCACCACCAGCCACACCGTGAGGAAGGCGATGAGCGCCAGGCCTCCGAGCACCAGCCCCACCGCCTGGACGTTGCGCATGTCCGAACGGAGGCCCATCGGCGCGGGGTCGAACGACACCCGAAGCACCTCGACGAGGAGGTCCAGCCCCAGCTTCAGGCCCCCCAGCCCCACCGCGCACCAGACCAGCAGCATGACGCCATGGAGCGCGCGACGCTGAGGGTCCGCCTTCAGTCGCGTCTGCCAGACCGGTACCGCCCTCGCTTCGGCCATCCTGTGCTTCCCCCTCGATGCGCGACGAGCACGCGCTGCCTCCTCAGGCACTCGGGCCTCGTGAGGAAAGCGTGTCACCGCATTGTCACCCACCCGCCGTCGCGCTGCTATCCTCGGCCGCCATGAAGCGCCCCACGGAGCCGGACGCGCCCGCGATGCCGTCGCTGCTCGTCTTCGCCATCGCGGTGCTGCTCTTCGGCTCGCCGCTCCGGCGTCTGTGGTTGGCGGAGGACGCGCCCGGCTACCTGCCCTTCGTCGTCTGGCTGGGCGTCATCGCCCTGGGCGGTTGGGCCGCGTACCGGGGCGGTGGCCATGACGCTTGAGCTGGGCTCGCTCGTCGCCGCGTCCGTCGTCTACCTGCTCGTGCTGTTCCTCGTCGCCTACGCGGCGGAGCGGGGCCTCATCTCCTCGCGCATCACCCAGCACCCGCTGGTGTACGCGCTCGCCCTGGGCGTCTACGCCACGTCCTGGTCCTACTTCGGCAGCGTGGGCTACGCGGCCCGGCACGGCTACCGCTACCTGGGCATCTACCTGGGCGTCACCCTGGCGTGCCTGCTCGTGCCCGTGCTGTGGCGCCCGCTCCTGCGACTGACGCGTGAGCTGCAGCTCACCTCGCTCGCGGACCTGCTCGCCTTCCGCTACCCGGGACAGACGACGGGCACGGCGGTGACGCTGTTCATGCTGGCCGGCAGCCTCCCCTATCTCGCGCTCCAGGTGCGCGCGGTGGTGGAGTCCGCGAAGGTGCTCAGCCCGTCGGCCTCGCCCACGCTCGTCGGCATGGGCTTCTGCGCGGTGCTCGTCGTCTTCTCCGTCCTCTTCGGCGCGCGCCACCTCACCCCGCGCGAGCGACACGAGGGGCTGATGCTGGCCATCGCCTTCGAGTCCGCCGTGAAGGTGGTGGCGCTCGTCGCCGTGGGCGCGTGGGCGGTGTCGCAGGTGTTCGGCGGCGTGGACGGATTGTGGACGTGGCTGGAGGCGCATCCGGAGGCGGTGGAGCAATTGCAGCGCCCCGCGCGCGAGGCGTCGTGGGCGCCCCTGCTGGTGCTCTCGTGCGCGGCGGCGTTCCTCACCCCGCGCAGCTACCACGTCGCCTTCACCGAGGCGCCCGAGAAGGACGCGCTGTCCACCGCGACGTGGGCCTTCCCGCTGGTGCTGCTGGTGATGAACCTCGCGGTCCCCGTGGTGCTGTGGAGCGGCGAGGCGCTGGGGCTGCCCTGGCCCGCGGACTTCCACCTGCTCGCGGTGCCCGCCTCGCGCGGCGCGACGGGCCTGGCGCTGGTGGCCTTCCTGGGGGGCGTGTCCGCCTCCAGCGCCATGGTCATCGTCACCACGCTGGCCCTGGCGCCCATGTGCCTGACGCACCTGGTGCTGCCCCTGGGCTACGCGCGCGGCCAGCCGCACCTGTACGGCTGGCTGCTCTGGGCGCGGCGGCTGCTCATCGCGCTCATCATCCTGGCGGGCTACGGCTTCTACCGCCTGCTCGACACGCGGGGGATGGGGCTGGTGGACCTGGGCCTCGTGTCCTTCGTCGCGGTGGCGCAGTTCGCGCCCGGCGTGCTGGGGCTGCTCTTCTGGAAGCGGGCCACGCGCGCGGGGCTGCTCGCGGGCCTGGGCGCGGGCGCGGCGCTGTGGATGGTGACGCTGGTGGTGCCGCTGTGGGCCTCGCCGGGCGTCGTGGCGTGGACCCACCGCGTCTCGGCGCTGCTCGGCTTCCCGAGCGACGAGCCGTGGGGCTTCTCCACCTTCGCGTCGCTGACGCTCAACACACTCGCCTTCGTGGGCGTGTCCCTGGTCACCCGACAATCGCAGGCGGAGACCGAGGCCGCGCGGGCGTGCACGCGGGAAGGCCCCGGGCTCGTGTCCGGCGGCGTGGAGGCCGGCTCGCCGCGGGAGTTCCGCGAGCGACTGGCACCCCTGCTCGGCGAGGAGGCCGCGTCGGCGGAGGTGGACCGCGCGCTGGAGTCGCTCGACATGTCCCCGGACGAGCGGCGCCCCTCCGAGCTGCGCCGCCTGCGCGACGGCGTGGAGCGGAACCTCTCGGGCCTGTTGGGTCCGGTGCTCGCGAGGCTCACGGTGGCGGAGGCGCTGCGGCTGGAGCCCGGCACCCGCGCGGCGCTGGCCGAGCAGCTGCGCTTCGTGGAGGAGCGCCTGCGCGACGCGCGCGGCATGCAGGGCCCGGTGCGCGCGGTGGAGGCGGTGCGGCGCTACCTCAATCGCATCCTCGAGGACCTGCCCCTGGGGGTGTGCACCGTGGGGCCCGACGGTGAGGTGGTCATCTGGAACGCCGCGCTGGAGCGGCTGTCCGGGGTGCGCGAGCACGCCTCGCGAGGCCACCCGCTGGGGGACCTCCCCGCGCCCTGGGGCTCGCTGTTGTCCGCCTTCTCGGCCGGCGCGGAGGCCGACACCGAGACGCGCGTCGTCGTGGCCGGCGCCGAGCGCACGCTGCGGCTGCACCGCTCCCGACTGACACCCGACGAGGAGGGCGGCGGCACGTCCGAGGGCATGGCGCTGCTCGTGGAGGACCTGACGGAGAAGAAGGCCGTGGACGCGAAGCTCGCGCACCAGGACCGGCTCGCCTCACTGGGCCGCGTGGCGGCGGGCGTGGCGCACGAGATTGGCAATCCCCTCACGGCCATCGCCAGCCTCACGCAGAACCTCAAGTACGAGCTGGACGACGCGGAGGCGGTGAAGGAGCGCACCGGGCTCATCCTCCAGCAGTGCCGACGCATCGACGCCATCGTCCGCGCGCTGGTGGGCTTCAGCCACGCCGGCACCGTGGGCGGCGAGGCTCGCCCCTTCGCGCGCGTGGAGGTGGGGCCGCTCCTGGCGGAGGCGCTCCAGCTCGCGCGGATGGCGCGCTCGGCGACGCGCTCCCGCGGGGTGAGCTTCGAGCACCGCGGCGCCGAGGGGCTGGTGGTGCTGGGCGACGCGCAGCGGCTGGAGCAGGTGCTCGTCAACCTGCTCACCAACGCGGTGGATGCCTCGCCCGAGGGTGGGCGCGTGGAGCTGGAGGCGCAGGCCCAGGAGGGCCGCGTGCACCTGCGCGTGCTGGACCGGGGACACGGCATCTCCTCGGAGCTCACCCAGCGCGTCTTCGAGCCCTTCTTCACGACGAAGCAGCCGGGCGAGGGCACGGGCCTCGGGCTCGCGTTGGTGGCGGGCATCGTGCGCGAGCACGGCGGCACCATCCAGGTGGACAACCGGCCCGGGGGAGGGACTAGCGTGACGGTGAGCCTGCCCGACGCGCGAAGCCACCCGCCCCCCGCGCGTCCCGTCCCGGGAGCCACCCTGTGAGCCGCATCCTGGTCATCGAGGACGAGCCCATCATCCGCACGGAGCTGCGCCGGCTGCTCGTGCGCGCCGGGCACGACGTGTCCGAGGCGGGCGCGGTGCAGGAGGCCGCGAGCGACTACGCGCTCGACTCCTTCGACCTGGTGCTGTCGGACCTGCGGCTGCCGGGCGCGCCGGGCACGGACGTCATCGCGCTGTGTCCCGGGGTGCCGGTGCTCATCATGACCAGCTACGCCACGGTGAAATCCGCGGTGGACGCGATGAAGCTGGGCGCGGTGGACTACATCGCCAAGCCGTTCGACCACGACGAGCTGCTCCTCCAGGTGGAGCGCGTGCTGCGCGAGGGCAAGCTCACGCGGCAGAACGCGGCCCTCAAGCGCGAGGTGGAGCAGTCCTACTCGGTGAGCGGGATGGTGGGCGGCTCCGCGGCGATGCGCGACGTCTTCGAGCGCCTGCGCAAGGTGGCCCCCTCCCCCGCCACCGTGCTGGTGCTCGGGGAGTCCGGCACGGGCAAGGAGCTGGTGGCGCGCGCCCTCCACGCGCAGAGCCCTCGCGCGGACGGCCCCCTCATCTCCGTCAACTGCGCGGCCATCCCCGAGGGCCTCCTGGAGAGCGAGCTGTTCGGCCACGAGAAGGGAGCCTTCACCGGCGCGCTCACCGCGCACGCGGGCCTGGTGGAGGCCGCGCACGGCGGCACGCTCTTCCTGGACGAGGTGGGCGAACTGCCCGCGCCCGCGCAGGCGCGCCTGTTGCGCATGCTCCAGGACGGAGAGGTGCGGCGGGTGGGCTCCACGCGGCCTCGCAAGGTGGACGTGCGCATCGTCGCCGCCACGCATCGGGACTTGCCCCGCCGCGTGCAGGAGGGCGCATTTCGCCAGGACCTCTACTTCCGGCTGCGCGTGGTGGAGATCCGCCTGCCGCCCCTGCGCGAGCGCGGCGAGGACCTGCCCGTGCTGGCGAAGTACCTCCTGGAGAAGGCATGCCGCAGAATCGGCCGCCCGCCCGCGACGCTGTCCCCCGAGTCCCTCCAGGCCCTGATGACGCACCCGTGGCCCGGCAACGTGCGCGAATTGGAGAACGCCCTGGAGCGCGCCGTCATCCTCTCCGAGGGCCCCGTCATCACCCCGGACCTGCTCGCGCTGGAGCTGCCCGGTGGCGAGCTGCTCGACGCCGCCGAGCCCGCCGAGCCGGAGCCCGAGGAGACGGGCGGCGGCTCCATGGAGGAGTACTTCCGCCGCTTCGTGCTCGAGAACCAGGAGCACATGGGCGAGACGGAGCTGGCCAGGCGTCTGGGCATCAGCCGCAAGGCCCTGTGGGAGAAGCGCCAGAAGCTCGGCCTCCCTCGCACCCGCGCATGACGCACCGCCGCGCCGTCCTCGACGCGACAGGTCGCTTGCGCACGATTCGTTACGACGCATTGCGCGATTCGTTACCGAGGTAACGCACACGTCACCTTCCGTAACACCCTGACGCGCCGAGCCAACCTGCAACGTCCCGAATCTTGTCGGAGGCGGGGTTGGCCGGAGTGTTGCTCAAGGAGGGTGCATGCCCCCCTCCCCCCTGCGCTCGTCGCCGCTCCTGGTCGCGCTCGCCGTGGTCCTCCTCCCGCTGGGCTCCGCAATCGCAGGCAAGATAACCATCAACGACGAAGCGAACCTCAACATCAACCTGCTGCTCCAATCGCAGGCACAGGTCATCAAGGACGGGGCGCCCAGCGGGGGCGTGGGCACGGACTTCTTCATCCGCCGGGTGCGGCTGCTCGTCTATGGCAACGTGACGAAGCGCCTGTCCTTCTTCATGGAGACGGACCAGCCCAACTTCGGCAAGGACAACAACTACAACGTCGACTTCTTCGTCCAGGACGCGTTCGTGTCCTACGAGTTCGCGGACAAGCTCTGGGTGGACGTGGGCATGCTCATCGCCCCGTTCTCGCGCCACAACCTCCAGGGCGCCATCGCGCTCAACTCGGTGGACTACCACTCGAGCGTCATCCGCTTCACCGCGGGGGTGGGGAAGATATGGCGGGACATGGGCGTGCAGCTGCGCGGCTTCGCGGGGCCGGTGGGCTTCCGCGCGGCCATCATGAACGGCGCCGAGGGCACCAAGCGCGAGGACGCGCCCACCGTCAACCCGGATGACCTGCCGCGCGGCGTGGCGATGGTGCGCTGGAACTTCCTCACCCGCGAGGAGGACCTCTTCTTCCAGGGCATCTACTTCACCGACAAGCCGCACCTGTCCGTGGGCGTGGGCGCGGACTACCAGCCCTCCGCCATCGCCACCGCGTCGGGCGTGCACGACTCGGTGGCCTTCTCCGCGGACACGTTCCTGGACTGGCCCATGGGCCATGACCAGGAGCTGGTGTTCCAGACGGGCGTGTTCCACTACCGCCAGGGCATGGACAACCCGCAGAGCGGCACGGGCGTCCAGGCGGAGCTGGGCTACCGCATCGCCAAGGTGGAGCCCCTGGTGTCCGTCGAGTACTTCAACTCGCGCGTCACGAACCAGGACTCGCTCATCTTCCGGCCCGGCTTCAACGTCTGGTTCCAGAAGCACACGTTCAACCTGAGGACCGAGGTCGCCATCGCGCGCGTGGGCGACCTGTCCAACGCGGACACCGGCGTCACCGGCACCGCGCAGCTCCAGTTCTTCTACTGACCCCCTGCCCGTCGAGGACCCCCGATGACTGCCCAGAAGGATTCGTTCGTCGCGCCCAAGGAGCACTTCTCCCGCCAGGCGCACGTGAAGAGCATCGACGAGTACCGCGCCCTCCACGAGAAGAGCCTGCGCGAGCCCGAGGCGTTCTGGGGCGAGCAGGCCCAAAGGCTCACCTGGTTCCACCCGCCGGAGGCCATCCGCGAGGTGGACGCGGAGCAGGTGGACTTCTCCTGGTTCAGCGGCGGCAAGCTCAACGTGGCCTACAACTGCGTGGACCGCCACGCGCGCGAGCGCTCCGGCAAGGCCGCCATCATCTGGGCGAAGAACGAGCCGGGCGAGTACGAGACCATCACCTTCCGCGACCTGCAGCACCACGTGGGACGCGTGGCCAACGTGCTCAAGGCCCACGGCGTGAAGAAGGGCGACCGCGTCTGCATCTACCTGCCGATGATTCCGGAGCTGGCGTACACCATGCTGGCGTGCGCGCGCATCGGCGCGGTGCACTCGGTGGTGTTCGCGGGCTTCTCGTCGGAGTCCTTGCGCGAGCGCATCCTGGACTCGGGCGCGAGGGTGCTGGTCACCGCGAACGAGGGGCCTCGCGGTCCCAAGAGCGTGCCCACCAAGGCCATCGCCGACGAGGCGGTGGAGGGGCTCACCCAGGTGTCCTCCGTGCTGGTGGTGCGCCGCACCTCGCGCGAGGTGCCCATGGTGGAGGGCCGTGATTCATGGCTGGACCAGGAGATGTCGCGCCACCGCGGCGTGTGTCCGGCCGAGTGGATGGACGCGGAGGACCCGCTCTTCATCCTCTACACCTCCGGCTCCACCGGGAAGCCCAAGGGGGTGCTGCACACCACGGGCGGCTACCTGGTGTACGCGGCGACGACGCACCACTACGTCTTCGACGTGCGCCCCGACGACGTGCACTTCTGCACCGCGGACCTGGGCTGGGTGACGGGCCACAGCTACCTCCTGTACGGCCCGCTCACCAACGGCACCACCACCGTGCTCTTCGAGTCCACGCCGTCCTATCCGGACTCCGGCCGGCTCTGGCAGGTGGTGGACGACGTGAAGGCCACCGTCCTCTACACCGCGCCCACCGCGCTGCGCGCGCTCATCAAGGAGGGCGACGGCTTCGTGAAGAGGTCCTCGCGCAGGTCGCTGCGGCTGCTCGGCAGCGTGGGCGAGCCCATCAACCCGGAGGTATGGCGCTGGTACCACGACGTGGTGGGCGAGGGCCGCTGCCCTATCATCGACACGTGGTGGCAGACGGAGACGGGCGGCATCCTCATCTCCCCGCTGCCGGGCGCGACGCCGTGCAAGCCGGGGAGCGCCACCCTGCCCTTCTTCGGTGTGGAGCCGGTGCTGCTGGACGACGAGGGCCGCGTCATCGAGGGCAACGGCGTCAGCGGCAACCTGTGCCTGGCGCGCTCGTGGCCGGGGCAGGCGCGCACGCTGTACGGCCACCACCAGCGCTTCGTGGAGACGTACTACTCGCGCTTCCCCAACCTGTACTTCACCGGCGACGGCTGCCGGCGCGACGAGGACGGCTACTACTGGATTACGGGCCGCGTGGACGACGTGCTCAACGTGTCCGGCCACCGGCTGGGGACGGCGGAGGTGGAGAGCGCGCTGGTGGCGCACGAGGCCGTGGCCGAGGCCGCCGTGGTGGGCTTCCCCCACGACATCAAGGGCACCGGCGTGTGCGCCTTCGTCACCGTGAAGCCCGACTGGCAGGAGACCTCCAGCGAGCAGATGGTGGGCGCGCTCAAGGAGCAGGTGCGTCACGTCATCGGCCCCATCGCCACGCCGGACCGCGTCGTGGTGGTCAACGGCCTGCCCAAGACGCGCTCGGGCAAGATCCTGCGGCGCATGTTGCGCAAGATTGCGTCGGGCGAGACGGAGAACCTGGGTGACTCCACCACCCTGGCGGACCCGACGGTGCTGGACGAATTGCTCACCAAGGCCACGCCCGTGCAGGCGCGGCGCTGATTCCCACCCCTACCCGGAGCTCAAGCGATGTCCTCCCCATCTCAAGAAGAGGCGTTGGAAAGACTCGCGGCCGCGCGCTGGCGGGTGGCCGCCGTCCTCACCGTGGCCACGCTGGTGGCCTACTTCGGCTTCATCCTGCTGGTGGCCTTCAACAAGCCGTTGATGGGCCAGCAGCTCGTCCCCGGTCTGTCGGTGGGCATCCTCCTGGGCGCGCTCGTCATCGTGACGGCCTGGGCACTGACGGGCATCTACATGATCTGGGCGAACGGCAAGTACGACCGGGCCCTGCGCGAACTGCGTCGTTGAGAGGAGAATCCGCATGAATCCCCCTTCGGCAACGGGCACGCAGCTGGGCCAGCCCAACTCCACGGCCATCCTCTTCTTCCTGCTCTTCGTGGGCGTCACCCTGGCAATCACGTACTGGGCGGCGCGCAAGACGAAGACGACGTCCGAGTTCTTCGCGGCGGGCGGAGGGGTGAGCGCGCTGCAGAACGGCTTCGCGCTGGCGGGCGACTACATGAGCGCCGCCAGCTTCCTGGGCATCGCGGGCCTGGTCGCCATGTCGGGCTTCGACGGCCTCATCTACTCGGTGGGCTGGCTGGTGGGCTGGCCGGTGGTGACGTTCCTCATCGCCGAGCCCCTGCGCAACCTGGGCAAGTACACCTTCGCGGACGTCGTGGCGTACCGGCTCAAGCAGACGCCGGTGCGGCTGGCCGCGGCGCTGGGCACGCTCACGGTGGTGAGCTTCTACCTGATTGCGCAGATGGTGGGCGCCGGCAACCTCATCCACCTGCTCTTCGGGCTGTCCTACGAGGTCGCCGTCGTCATCGTCGGCGCGGTGATGATCCTCTACGTGCTCTTCGGCGGGATGATCGCCACCACGTGGGTGCAGATCGTGAAGGCGGTGCTGCTGCTGGCGGGCGCGTCCGCGCTGGCGCTGGCGGTGCTCTACAAGTTCGGCTTCAGCCCGCTGGCGCTCTTCAGCGAGGCCACCCGCCAGTACGGGGAGAAGACGCTGGCGCCGGGCACGCTGGTGAGCAACCCGCTGGAGACGATTTCGCTGGGCCTGGCGCTGATGTTCGGCACCGCGGGCCTGCCGCACATCCTGATGCGCTTCTACACGGTGCCGGACGCGAAGGCCGCGCGCAGCAGCGTGTTCTATGCCACGGGCCTCATCGGGTACTTCTACCTGGTGACGTTCATCCTCGGCTTCGGCGCGTCGGTGCTGGTGGGCCGGCAGGCGATCACGAGCGTGGACAAGGGCGGCAACATGGCGGCGCCCATGCTCGCCGAAGTTGTGGGGGGCACGGGCTTCCTGGGCTTCATCTCCGCGGTGGCCTTCGCCACCATCCTCGCGGTGGTCGCGGGCCTGACGCTGTCCGGCGCGGCGGCGCTGTCCCATGACTTGTGGTCCAGCGTGGTGCGCAAGGGCCAGGCCCCCGAGCACGAGCAGCTCAAGGTGGCGCGGCTGGCGAGCCTGTTGCTGGGCGTGCTCGCCATCATCCTGGGCGTGGCCTTCAAGGGACAGAACGTGGCCTTCATGGTGGGGCTGGCGTTCGCGATTGCCGCGAGCGCCAACTTCCCCGCGCTGCTGTTGTCCATGGCGTGGAAGAAGTTCACCACCTACGGCGCGGTGGCGAGCATGTTGACGGGCTCGTTCAGCGCGGTGGTGCTCATCTTCCTGTCGCCCACCGTACAAGTGGACCTGATCAAGAACACGAGCGCCCTGTTCCCGCTGAAGAATCCAGGCATCATCACCATGCCATTGGCTTTCATCGTGGGGGTGCTCGTGTCGCTGATGTTCCCGGAGCGCGAGTCCAGCGAGCGCTTCGCCGAGGTGAAGCACCGCATGCACATGGGCGCGGGCAGGCCTTCGGTGGCGCCCGAGGCCGCGGCGGCCTCGGTGGAACACACAGGTCGGACACCGACTCCCACGCCCAGCAAGGCTTGATGCCATCGAGATAGCCCTCCTCCGTCACTGCTCCTGGGGAGGAGGGCGGGGGTGGGCGCCGGGCCTCCAAGGGGCCCGGGGCCCGCCCCTCTTGCTCAATCCCTGACAGCAGACACGCTGGAGCGCTGCTCCCGCTGGCGCGTGCGCGCGGTGCAGACGGCGCTTGTGCGCGGGCGCGTCGATGCCCGACGGGCGCGCGGCCTCCTCCGCGGACAAGCCCTCCACGTCCCAGGGGCGCAGCGACTCCCGGTCCGACGTGGACAGTGTCCCGGGCGCATCCCAAAGCACCGCCCCCGACTCACGCGCGTGCGCCACGTCGTCGAGCGCGGGCTCGGAGGAGACCACCGGCCGCCCCTGATTCATGCGCGTGCGCCACGCCGTCGAGCACAGGCCCGGAGGAGACCACCGGCCGCCCCTGATTCACGCGTGCGCCACGTCGTCGAGCGCGGGCTCGGGGAGACCACCGGCCGCCCCCGATTCGCGCGTGCGCCACGTCGTCGAGCGCGGGCTCGGGGAGACCACCGGCCATCCCTGAGTCACACGCGTGCGCCACGTCGTCGAGCGCCGGCTCAGGGAGACCGTCGGCCGCGCCTGATTCACGCGCGTGCGCCACGTCGTCGAGCGCCGGCTCAGGGAGACCACCTGCCGCGCCACGGGCGCATCGAGCGACACGCGAGCCCCTTCCGCGCGCCTCCTTCCGGCGCTCCCGTGAGCAGTCAGCGCGCGCCACCGGGTAGAGCCATGTCGACAGCCGCGCCTGCTCCCGGAACGCCGTCACCAGCGTTTCCTGGAGCAGGTCCCTGGAGCCGCACAGGCGCAGCAGCCCGAAGCCGTGCACCGAGGGGAGGCTCATCGGGCGAGCAGCGCCTCCCGGTCCCCCCGCGTCGCCGCGGAGACGAGCACCGCGTCGCCGCGCCCCTTCGCCCTTCGTCTCACCACCGCGGCCCTGTCCTCTCCGCGCGTCGAGGCCCCGAGGGAGCCCGCGCGCCATGCCCGCCGGCCTGGGAGAACCCACCCGCCTCAACACGGGCCCCTGGGTGCTTTTCCCGGGGGCGGGCTCTCACATCCTGACCGGCGGCGTGCCACGCTCCTGAGCCGGTCGCACCCGCTTGCCTCGATTCTCTTCCTCGTCAGGTGCCTGCATCGATGAACACGTTCCTCCTTCCGCTCCTGGGCGGTGTCCTGCTGGGCCTGGGCGCGGCCCTCCTGCTCCTCTTCAACGGCCGCATCGCCGGCATCAGCGGCATCGCCGGTGGGCTCTGGGCGCCCGCGTCGGGTGACACCGGGTGGCGCGTAGCCTTCATCGGAGGGCTGATGCTGGGCGGCTTGGTGCTCGCGGCCGTGCGGCCGGAGGTGCTCGGGGCGCCGGTGCTCACTGGGGTGGCCACCCCGCTCATCGCCGGGCTGTGCGTGGGCTTCGGCACGCGGCTGGGCAGCGGCTGCACCAGCGGCCACGGCGTGTGTGGCCTGGCGCGGGGCTCCAAGCGCTCGCTGGTGGCCACGCTGACGTTCATGGCGGCGGGCGCGGCCACCGTCTTCGTCACCCGGCATCTCGTGGGAGGTGCGTCATGAAGCAGGCCCTCACGGCGGGCGCCGCGGGGCTGCTCTTCGCGCTGGGGCTGGGCTTGGGCGGCATGACGGACCCGGCGAAGGTGGTGGGTTTCCTCGACGTGGCGGGCGCTTGGGACCCCAGCCTCGCCTTCGTCATGGCGGGCGCGCTGGGCGCGTACGCGCTGGCGCGCGGGCTCATCCTCCGCCGCGCGGCCCCTGTGCTGGCGGACGCCTTCCCGAAGGCGCCCTCCGCCTCGGTGGATGGACGCCTGGTGGCGGGCGCGGTGCTCTTCGGCGTGGGCTGGGGCTTGTCGGGCTACTGCCCGGGACCGGCCCTGGTGGTGTTGCCGGTGGGCGGACTGACGGTGGCGCTCTTCGTGGTGGGGATGGTGGCCGGTATGGGCGTGTTCCGCGCCCTGGTGAAGCAACCTGGGTGAGCAGGCTCATCACACACAACCCTCACGGGTGTACGGTGCGGGCTGAAGTCACGCATTGCGGGGCACCAAATCTCAGACTTCCGGGCATGTGAAGTGATTGGGACATCACATCCGGACATTTGAGTGCGTTTGCAAAGCTTTGAGTGGATCACCGCGAGGGGCGGGGGTGGCTAGGATGACTCCTCAATGCCACGCGCCGCGAATAGGTTGCTGGACGTCGACGAAGAGAAGCTCGTCCACCAGTTCCCCGGAATCGACCGCAAGGCGGTGGGGGCGTTCTTCACGCCCGCGCCCCTGGTGGAACGCACGCTATCGCTCGCGATGGCGCACCTGGGAGCAGGGCCGCTCACGGTGATTGACCCGGCTTGTGGAGCCGGGGCCTTCCTGTCGGCGGCCTCGAAGCTCTGGCCCGGAGCCCGCCTGTGCGGCCTGGAGCTGGACCCGGCCGTGGCCCGGCTGTGTCAGGCCCGCGTCCCCGAGGCGGACGTGAAGGAGGGCGACACGCTGCGAGGCGGGCTGGAGCCCATGCTCGCCGCCACGCCGCCCGAGCACCGCGAGCTGTGGGTGGGCAATCCGCCCTACAACGGCACCTCGCCGGTGCTGAAGGACGCGGGTGCGTACGCGAAGCTGCGTGCCTTGTTGCCGCTGGCGCTGCCGCCGGGCACGAGCCTGCGCGACGACTTCGCCTTCTTCCTGCTCGTCGCCGCGCACCGGCTGTCCACGCGGCCCGGCGTGCTCGCCTTCATCACGCCCGCGAGCCTGCTGGACGCGTTCCTCTACGCCCCCCTGCGCCAGTCGCTCTTGCGCATGCTGACGCTGCGTGAGGTGGTGGACCTGGGGCCGGGCGCCTTCGCCGGCACGCAGGTGCGCACCTGCATCACCGTGTGGTCCTCGCTGCCGGGCCACGTGGACCCGCCGCGCTTCGAGCGCCGGGGGGCGTGGCAGCACTTCACCCCCGAGGCGCCCGAGTGGCGGCTGGCACCCACGACGCCGGAGGCGAGCGCGCTGGACGCGCGGTGGAGCGCGGAGGGCGAGCCGCTCACCACGCTCGTCCCCGTGAGCCTGCCCGGGGTGAAGACGCGCTTCGACGAGCTCCTGGTGGACGCGGACCCGGAGCGGCTGCTCGCGCGCATCCGCGCCTTCGCGGCGTCCTCGCTGGACGACCTGCCGGACTTCGCGCGGGTGCATGGGCTGTCCGAGGAGCTGCTCCCGAAGCTGCGCGCGCTGAAGGTGGGCCCCGCGCTGGAGGTGGACGCCAGGCACCTGCGGCCCTTCTTCCGGTATGGCGGCGCTCGGCACCGGGGCACGCTGCCTCCAGAAACGCGGGCGTACTGCTACCTGGACCGGCGGCTGATTCCGCGCGGAGACCACCGGCTGCGCGGGCCGTACGACCCGCACGTGGGCGCGGTGAAGCTGCTCTTCAACGTGCGAGAGCTGCCCCTGTCCGCGGCGCTGCTGCAGGAGGAGGGCTGCGTCCACGACCACCGGCACGCGCGCTTCGCGCCGCTGTTCGTTCCCAAGCGGCTGCGCGACGAGGGCCTGCGCGTGACGCGCTCGTCCGCGTCCGCCGAGGAGCTGGGGCCGCTGGTGCCCAACCTGTCGCCGCGAGGCCTCGAGTGGGCGGAGACGCTGGGAGGTCCTGAGGAGGCCTTCAAGGCCATCGTGCGATTCCTCAACGGCCCCGAGGTGCAGCGCACCTGGGCACCGGCCTTCGGCGCTTCACGCGTGGTGCCGGTGCCGCTGGTAGTGCCACCCATCGGACAGGAGTGACGAGGCGGTGGGCGGCCCGCATGGTTTCCCTGCGGGCTGCGCGGACAACCGCTAGTGTCCACCTTCGCTGAGCAGCATTTCCCCTCTGGAGGAGGACCCCGACCCATGAAGATTCGCGCGCTGCTGACCGCCACCGTTCTCACCGCCGCCGCGCCCGCGCTGGCCCAGGCCCCCGCGGCGACGCCCCCCGCGCCCGCCCAGGCCGCCCCCGCCGCCGCGGCGCCGGCGAAGAAGGAGGCGCCCAAGGGCGAGACGGCGAAGGCGACGGTGAAGGACGCGCAGGGCAAGGACGTGGGCGAAATCACCTTCGAGCAGGCCAAGCAGGGCGTCCTCATCAAGGGCACGCTGCACGACCTGCCCCCCGGCCAGCACGCCTTCCACATCCACGAGACGGGCAAGTGCGAGGCGCCGGAGTTCAAGACGGCCGGCGCGCACTTCAACCCGACGAAGAAGGCGCACGGGATGATGGCCCACAAGGGCAAGCACCTGGGCGACCTGCCCAACCTCTACGTGGGCCAGGACGGCAAGGTGCAGTTCGACACGTTCGCCCAGGGCGGGCTGACGGTGAAGTCGCTGTTCGACAAGGACGGCTCGGCCGTCGTCGTCCACGTCAAGGAGGACGACTACGCCACGGACCCGACCGGTGACGCCGGCGGTCGCCTGGCGTGCGGCGTGGTGGAGAAGCAGTAGCGGCCCGATTCACCCGGTGACGCGCCCGTCTGGCATTGCTGGCCGGACGGGCGAGTCCCAGAGCGGCCCCTCTTCAGGGCACGGGCTTCGCGACGGCGTCAGGCGCCTTCTTCACGGGCGTGAAGCGCAGGTCCTGGAAGTCGAAGCTGAAGTCGGTGAGCGGTGAGACGGGCTGCATGCGCATCTCCCCCACCGCGCCGTCGGGCTTGAGCGAGAAGGACACGAACGCGTCCGCGTTGAGCGAGCGGTCCTTCCAGCGCGCGACGAAGGTGTCGTATTGCCAGTGCTCCACCTCACCCACGAGACCCGGCGTCCGGCTGAAGCGCAGCACCAGCTTGTCCGCCTCCCGCGTCAGCGTCACGTCGCCGTACCAAGCGTCGCGGAACGTGCCGGTGTACGCGTCGAGCGGGAGCGACGGCTTGCTCTGGGCGTTGCGGCTGCCGCGGAGCCCCGCCACCTGGGCCTCCGCCTTGGCGCGCTTCGCGTCGTCATCCGCCTTGAACGCGGCCACCCAGTCCGTGGCGGGCCCGCCCATGAACGCGTCCAGCACCGTCCACATCGGCGCCTCGATGGCCCCGCGCTCCTCCTGGTTCGTCAGCACCGCGACGCCCAGGTTCAGCTCCGGCACCAGCATCACCCGCGAGTAGTAGCCCGGCAGCGCGCCGCCGTGGCCCACCAGCTTATAGCCCTTGTAGTCGCGCAAGGACCAGCCCAGCGCGTACGCCGCGAAGTTCGCGCGCAGCCCGGCGAGCGGCTTGGACGGCTCGGTGACGTTCATCACCGTCTGCGCCGCCCACATCTCCTTCGACTGCGCCTCGCTGAACAGCCGCTTCTTGCCGTCCGTCCCCGGAATCACGCCCAAGGCCAGCTGCGTCATCATCCACTTGGACAGGTCGTTGACGCTGGAGTTGATGGCCGCCGCGGGCGCGTTGTTCTCGAAGCCCATGGGCGAGATGGCCTTGAGCACCCCGTCCGCCTTCGCGTGCGGCGTGGCCACGTTGCCGCTCACGCGCAACGCCTTGAAGAGCGTGCTGCTGTCGCGCATGCCCACCGGCACGAAGATGCGCTCACGCACGAAGTCGCGCCAGTGACGGCCGCTGACCTTCTCGATGACCTTGCCGGCCACGAGGTAGAGGATGTTGTCGTACGCGTACTTGCTGCGAAAGCTCGACGCCAGGGGCAGGTGGCGCAGCTTCGAGACAATCTCGTCCTCGGTGAACGTCGACTGCGGGAAGTAGAGCAAATCCCCCGCGCCCAGCCCCAGCCCGCTGCGGTGCACGAGCAGGTCCCGAATCGTCAGCTCGCGCGTGACGTACGCATCGTGCATCTGGAACGACGGCAGGTGGTCCACCACGCGGTCATCCCACTGCAGCTTGCCCTCCTCGACGAGCATGGCCAGCGCCGCCGCCGTGAAGGCCTTGCTGTTGGACGCGATGCCGAACAGCGTGTCCGCCGTCACCGGCGTCTTGTCCCCGAGCTTGCGCACGCCATAGCCCTTGGACAGCACCACCTTGCCGTCCTTCACCACGGCCACGGCGATGCCGGGCACGTCGAAGGTCTTCATCGCCTTCTCGAGGGTGGCGTCGAAGTCGGTGGGCAGCGACTGCGCGAAGGCCGGGGACAGCGGAAGGACGACGAGGAGTAGCGCGAGGACGTGACGCACGAAGGGCTCCAGGAAGGGGCTCGAACGTCCCCTCTCTACCGCACCTGGCGAACACGCCCCAGCCGCCCTTGTTCCGGGCTGGCGCGTCAGACGTAGCCGAAGCGGCGCCGCGCGAACCACTCCGCGCCGAGCAGCCCGATGAGGGCCACCAGGTAGTACCAGCGGTCCCACAGCGGCTGGTCCTTGGCGCGGCCCACCTCCACCACGGGCGGGTCCAGCAGCGGCACGTCCGGCAGGCTGTCCTGGGGCAGCTTGTACGCCTTGCCGCCCGTCACCTTGGCCACCTGCTCCATCAGCTCCGGCCGCACCGACGCGTCCGACAGCTCCGGGCCCACGGCGCGCACCGCCACCGCGTCCTCGCCCTGGCCCAGCTCCGTGTCGCCCTTCTTCGCCGTGGCGAGGAGCTTGTAGGGGCCCGGCTCCGGCGGCGCGAACTCCAGCCGCACCACGCCGTCCGGCCCCGTCGCCCCCGTCTGCACCGCCACCGGCTTCTGCGCGGCCACGGAGAACAGCTCCACGCGCACCTGCGCGTCCTGCGCCGGCTGGTAATCCGCGCTGCGCGCCTGCACCACCACTGCCACCGGACGCCCCGGCTCCACCGAGGGCGGGTCCGCCGTCACCTTCAGCGTCGTCAGGTCCGGGTCCCTCACCAGCCAGCGCAGCGCGTTGCCCCAGAAGCGGTCATACGCGCGGCTGGGCGAGCCATCCCGGTGCGCCGCGAAGGCCCAGTACCACGACGCATCCGTGGCCATCACCAGCGCGCGCCCCCGGCCGTAATCCCACACGGCGACGAGCGGCGCGTTCTTCCCGTCCGAGGTGAGATGCGGATGCTCCAGCAACACGGTGGCGCCCTGCCGCGCGCGCGTCAGGTTGATGCCGGGGATGGGAGGCAGCTCGCCCCACGCGGCCTCGGTGCTGGAGGCGCCGGTGCCGATGGCCGTCACCGGGTGGCGCAGGCCCTCCGGCGTCAGGCGCGCGGTGAACGCGTCCAGGTTGGCGGGGCCCGCGGCGGCCACGGGCAGCGCGTCCATCAGCGTGGGCATGGTGGCGCGGCCCTCGCCCAGCACGCTGTCGCCGCCAATCATCACGAAGGCGCCGCCGTTGTGGATGTAGCGCTCCAGGTTGCGCTCGTACTCAGCGATGGACAGCGACGGGTCCGAGTGCCCGAAGTTCTGGAAGATGACGACGTCGAAGGTGTCCAGCTTCGTGTCGAAGATCTCCTCCATGGGGAACGGGATGAGCGACAGCTCCCGGTCGTTCGACGTCCCCGGGTCGTCCGACAGCGTGCGCAGGATGTAGAACGAGATGAGGTCCACGTTCGCGTCCTGCTTGAGCAGCCCGCGCAGGTAGCGCTCGTCCCACGAGGGGCGGCCCACCACCAGCAGCACGCGCACCCGGTCCCGGATGACCTTCAGCGTGAAGGAGCGGCTGTTGTTGTCCGCCACCGCCTCGTCCGGGAAGGTGGGCACCGACACCGTGTAGACGAAGCGGCCCGTCTGGTCCGGCGTGAAGGTGAAGGACACCGGCTTCACGTCGTCGTTCGTCTCCAGGCGCACCGTCTTGGTGGCCACCGTCTTGCCCTCCTGGCTGAGGACGACGGGAATCTCCTTGCCCCGGAAGCCCTTGCCGTGGATCTCCGCCTCCACCGTGAGCGAGTTGCGCACGAAGGCGAAGTCATCGACCTTGAGGCCTTCAATCGCCAGGTCCTTGAGCGCCTCCTGGCCCACGGTGAAGGTGGACACCGGCACGCCCAGGTCCGCGAGCGCCGCGCGCGCGCGGCCCACCACGCCCGCCTTCAGCTCCGCGTTGTCCGCGCCGTCGCTGAACAGCAGCACGCCGGAGAGCTTGCGAGCGCCCTGCCCCGCCCCCGCCGACGCACGCAGCGCGGCGAGCAGGTCCGTGGTGCCCGCCCGGGGCGGCTCCTTGGCGAGCGACGCGGGCGTCACCGGCGAAAGCTCCGGGTCCACGCCGTACATCTCCACCGTGAAGCGGTCCTGCAGCCCCGCGAACGCCGGGCCCGCCTTCTCCAGGAACGCGGCCACCTGCGCGTTGCGCGTGGGCCCGCCCGGCTCGGTGGGAAAGCCCATGGACGCCGAGCGGTCCACCAGCACCGCCACCCGGTTCTTCATCCGCGCCACCTGGAGGTGACGGATGCCCGGCTCCAGCAGGAAGAAGAGCGCGGCCACGCCCGCGCCCACGCGCAGGGCCCACAAGAGGATGCGACGGCCACGCGCGGGCTCGCGGCGCACGCCCCAGGCCGCCAGCCCCACGCCCAACAGCAGCCCGAGCGCGAGGAACACCAGCGCCCACGAGGGCAGCGGAGAGAGGCTGACGAGCTTCCAGGCGTTGAAGGTGGGGGAGTTCATCCAGGCTCTTGAGGTGAGGCCCTTCGCGTCAGCGCCGCTTGTTGAGGATGAGCTGCAGGTGGACCGCGTCGTCCTTGTAGTCCAGGCAGAGCGCGTACATGCAGACGTTGATGCCCAGGCGCACCGCCAGCTCGCGCTGCGGCTCACCGCCGGGGCTCACGTCGAACTCGTAGTCGCCCGTCTCGTTGCGGCTCCACGCCCCCGCCACGTCGTTCTGCGAGTACAGCACCGCGGCGCGCTTGCCCAGGTTGGCCGCCAGGAGCTGCGGCTTGTTGAGCAGCCGCCCGGGCGCCGCGTCCAGCATGAAGAAGGACTTGAACACCACGTGCGTGGAGGGCACCTCGGTCAGCGGGCTCTGCGGCAGCACGCGCCGCATCTCCCGGCGGAAGCTGGCGTCGAAGCCGTCCCCGTCGCTGCCGTCGTTGGCGTCCGCCAGCATGAAGCCGCCGTACGTCAGGTAGCGGCGCAGGTTGGTCACCTCCGCCTCGCTGAGCGCGGGGAACGCGCCGTCGCCGCCGAAGTACAGGAAGGGGTACTCGAAGAGGTCGGGGCTGCTCAGCGCGAACGGGCGCGCGTCCGGCACCACCTCCACCGAGGTGCGCCGCTGCAGCTCCCACGCAATCCGACGCAGGCCCGACAGCCGCCCGTCCCAGCGGCCGCCGTGCTTCGCCACCGCGGGGATGAAGCGGTTCTTCTCACCGAAGGCGCGCGCACGCCCAGACAGCAGCGGGACGAGCGCGGAGGTGCCGAGCAGGAGGTTTCGTCGGGTCAGGCGCCGCGCGGACATAGAGCGCATCTATATACCGTCGACGGGTGCTCGCATTCCCCGGTATACAGCGGGCCCATGGCGAAAGGCGGACAGACGCCCGAGCCGCCCGGCGCCCCCGAGGTCCGCGCGGCCTGGGCCCTCAAGGAGGCCGGTGACGTCGCCGGGGCCCGACGCCAGGCCGAGCGTCTGTTGGCGAGCAATCCGGCCCCCCAGGACCGCGCCCAGGCCGAGGAGCTCTTGCGCCGCACGTCCACGCCCCGTGCCCTCTACGGCTTCGCGGCGCTGGGGGCCGCCGTCTTCGTGGTGCTGCTGCTGTTGGCGCTGAGGCGCTACGCTTAAGCTACATCGTCGGCGCCCGCGCCCCTCGGGGGCGGCTCGAGCCGCGCCGCAATGCGAAGGAGTCGGAAGTCATGGAAGGCCTCCTCCAGGCACTCAGGGCCTATCAGGAGTTCAATCCGTCGGGCTGGGTCGCCATCTACCGGCTCCTGCCGATGTGGGCGGGCATCGTCTGCTGTGTCCTCGGGGTGACGCTGCTCTTGGTCGGCGGAGGCCCCCGGGTGTTCCGGGTGCTCGCCGGCCCCATCGGCGCGCTGCTGGGCCTGGTGTGGACGGGCGCGGTGGCCGTGAAGCTGGGCCTGCCGGACCTGGACCCCCGGGCGCCGTCCATCGCCGCGGGGGTGCTGCTGGTGCTGGGCTTCCTCTTCCCGCCCGCCATCACCTTCGTGGGCCTGGGCGTGCCGCTGGGCCTGGTGGCCGGGCAGATCGCCGGCCCGCAGGACTTCCTGCTCGGCTTCGCGCCGGGGTTCATCATCGGCGGGCTGGTGGGCGCGCTCCTGCACCGGGTGGTCAGCGCGCTCGTCGCCTCCGCGGCGGGCGGGTGGGTGCTCGTCATCGGCGCGCTGGCGGCGCTGCACCAGTTCGGCAGCCTGGTGGAGGCGGTGGCGAGCCGTCCCTGGGGCGTCATCGTCGCGGCGGGCATGTTCGCCATCGCGGGCTCCGTCTACCAGCTGGCCATGCGCCCCTCCCCCGAGGAGGCCGACAAGCAGCGCGCGGAGAAGGAGCGCGTGAAGCTGCGGCAGGCGGAGCAACGGGCGCTCGAGAAACGTTGGGGGGTCAAGTAGCCGGCCTCCCCCGGTCGTCGGCCGTGCTTTACCTCCACCCGGGTGGCGCGTAGATTCCGCCGCCTTTCCCCCCGGAAAACCCCCGAAGGATTGATGGGCCAGGCCAGGCGCAAGGAGAAGGAGAAGCAGGAGTCCCCCCCGGAGCCATCCCCCGGGCAGGAGCCCCTGGCTCAGGGAGCCTGGGTGAAGCCCGAGGGACTGTCGCGCCGGGGCTGGGCCGTGCTCGTCGGCCTCATCGTCGTCATCCAGTTCCCCCTCATCCACTACGTCCTCTTCCGCGGTGACGCGGAGGTGACGGCGACAATCCCCTACACCCAGGACTTCAGCGACCCGGGCGTGGTGAAGCGCGACTTCTTCACCACGGGCGGCTACTGGCGGGTGATTCAGGGCGAGCTGCTGGCGCCGGGGGTGAAGAACAACCCGCTGTGGCTGCAGGCGCCGCTGCCGGACGACGTGGCGGTGGAGCTGGACGTGCGCTCGGAGCTGCCCGAGGGCGACATCCGGGTGGAGCTCTTCGGCAACGGCGTGGACCCGGCTTCCGGCTACGTGCTGATGCAGGGCGGCCAGAACAACTCCGTGTCGGCCATCGCCCGGCTGGACTTGAACGCGCCCACGCTGGACGCGCTCCAGCGCCGCGCGCAGCGCAAGGCGGAGTCGTCGGGCGCCGCCGCGGACCTGGCTTCCGTGTTCAAGGACGACACCCGGGTGAAGGTGGAGGCGCGGGGCACGCCGGTGCAGGCGGGCCGCACGTACCACTGGCGCATCGAGCGCCGGGGCACGCTCTTGCGCTGGTCCATCGACGGGGAGCTGTTCCTGGAGCTGGATGACCCGCGCCCGCTCAAGGGGCCGGGGCACGACCGGCTGGGCCTGTCCGGCTTCGAGTCGCAGATCTTCTGGGACAACCTGCGCGTGGACACGCCGGACCGGCTGCCCGCCAAGGTCGCGGCCGTGACGCCGGCCATCCCCCCGGGTCCGTACGCGGACGACTTCGAGCGCGACACGCTCGGCGACGCGTGGAACGTCACCAACCCCACCGCGACGCGCATCGTCGACGGCGCGCTGGTGGTGGAGCAGCTCCACAACCGCCCCGTGTGGCTCAAGCGCCCTTTGCCCCGCGACGCGGTCATCGAGTTCGACGCATGGACGGACAGCCCGCAGGGCGACATCAAGGTGGAGGCCTGGGGCGACGGCCGCTCGTTCTACGCGGGTGATTTGCGGCTGCAGTACACCGCCACCGGCTACGTGTTCAT
The DNA here is from genome assembly GCF_059738865.1 of Myxococcus sp. MH1. Classification (NCBI taxonomy): domain Bacteria; kingdom Pseudomonadati; phylum Myxococcota; class Myxococcia; order Myxococcales; family Myxococcaceae; genus Myxococcus; species Myxococcus sp. MH1. Next base: position 8,524,232 of record NZ_AP026947.1, read on the forward strand.
CTTCGGCGGCTGGAAGAACACCCAGTCCGCCATCGCCCGCAGGAGCGAGCACACGCCCGACCGCGTCACGCGGGATGGGGCCGCGGTGGTGCCGGGCAAGCGCCACCACTTCAAGCTGACCCGCCGCGGTGACACCCTCGCCTGGGAGCTGGACGGCCAGCCGTTCCTGACCCTCAAAGACGCCACGCCCCTCGAGGGCTCGCGCAACCAGTACTTCGGGTTCTCGGGCTGGCAGACCCGCGTCCACTTCGACAATTTGAAGATTGAGCCGCTCGCCCCCTAGCGGCCCAAGGAAAGTCACACCGTGCGCAGAGTTGGCATCTTCGGCTGGGGCGTCGTCGCCCCCCGGTCCAGGAACATCGAGGCGTTCGAGAGGAACCTCGCGTCCTCCGAGAGCTGGCTGTCCCCCTTCAACGGCTTCGGGCCGGACAACTTCCTGGTCGGTACGCCGGACTTCCAGCTGGCGGACTACAAGCCGTGGATCGACGAGCGCTTCCCCGCCAACCGCTTCTCCCAGCTGGAGCGGAAGATGGGGCAGCCGACGCAGTTCGCCATCGGCGCGTTCATCCAGTCGCTCGCGCAGAACCCGGGCCTGGAGCAGGAGCTGCAAGCCCTGGGGCCCCGCGCGCACGTGTACGTGGGCACGGGCCTGGGGGACCTGCCCACCATCCAATCCATCTCGCTGGATTTGTACCGCGCCCAGCGCCGGTGGGACCGCTTCTGGTCCGCGCCCGAGCGCAACGCGGTGCTGCGCCAGTGGCTGGAGACGCGCGAGCCCGCCGAGGGCGTGCCGCCCGAGCCGTCCACGGTGGACGAGGGCGTGCGCGACGAGGCCGAGGACGCGTGGTGGCACTACTGGACGGGCCGGTCCACGGAGCTGCGCGAGTACCTGGCGGAGCTGCGCGACATCGAGGCCATCGGCGTGCCGGACGGCGCGGACGTGGAGTCCGCGAAGCTGGCCGTCATCAAGGAGAAGCGCACGCGCAACGGCCGGCTGCAGAAGAAGTGGAACGCGCCGGAGCCGCCCTGGAACGCCGTGTCCTCCAACGTGCTGTGGAACATCCACAACACGCCCGCCTCGCAGATTTCGATGCTCGGCCGCATCACCGGCATGACGTTCGCCCCGGTGGCCGCGTGCTCGTCGTTCGGCTACGGGCTGAAGCTGGCGATGAACGCCCTGCAGCTGGGTGAGGCGAAGGCCGTCGTCATGGGCATGACGGACGCGGCGCCCAACCCGCTCGTCGTGGGCGGCTTCTACAACGCGCGCGTCATCTCCGCGGACGCGGCCATCTCCAAGCCCCTCACCGCCCTGCGCGGCACGCACATCGCGGGCGGCGCGGTGGTCTGGGTGCTGGGCGACTACGACTACTTCACGGCCAAGGGCTTCAAGCCCCTGGGCATGGAGCCCGTCTCCGTGGGCGTCACCGCGGACGCGGACCACATCATCACCCCGTCCAAGGAGGGCCCCACGCTGGCCATCCGCGAGGCGCTGGCCCAGGCGGGCTGCGGCCCCGCCGACGTGGGCAGCTGGGACCTGCACGCCACCGCGACGCCGGGGGACTACCTGGAGGTCCAGAACCTGCGCGACGTGATGCCGGAGTCGGTGCTCATCACCGCGCGCAAGGGCACCTTCGGCCACGGCATGTCCGCGGGCGGCGGCTGGGAGCTGACGGCGCAGTACCTGGGCTACGGGCGCGGGCAGGTGTTCCCCACGCCGCTGAAGAAGACGGAGCTCAACCAGCAGATTTCGCGCGTCCACGGCCGCTTCGTCTTCGACGAGGCCCAGGCCGCGCCCGAAGGCTGCGCGGGCAAGCTGTCCATGGGCGTGGGCGGCATCAACGCCTGCGTCATCTCCCGCCCCTGGAAGAAGTGACGCGCCGGGCGGCGCTGGGAGGGCCCCTGGTTCAGGGGTACTCGAGCGCCGCCTGCTGCGCCAGCCGGCCGGCCGCGTCGGGCTCGATGCGCCGCAAGAGCTCCAGTTCCAGCTCCAGGTCCCTCGCGTAGTTCTGCTGCGTGGGCAGCACGCCGGTGGTGTTGGCGTTGGCGCGCGCCACGGCCTGCTCCTCCTGCGCGCGGGCGGAGCCTCCCTGGGCGATTCGCTGCTCCACGTTGCCCCCGCCGATGGCCTGCGACATCCGGTTGCCGCGCATCACCCGGAGGATGCTGCCGCCGTTGGGCAGCGTGTGGCCCTCAATCAGGAAGCGCGAGGACGACGTGGGCCCCAGCGTGCCGCCCCCCGCGTCGCGCCACTCCGTCTCCAGCACGTAGCGGCCCGGCATCTCCTTCCAGGAGTAGCCCTCCTTCTGGAGGTGCGCCTTCACCTCCGGCCACAGGTCCGGCAGCGTGCGCTGGTAGACATGGCTGGCCGCCTTGTCGCGCTGGTAGTTCTCCCGGAGCGAGCGGGAGCACCCCGCCAGCAGGCACAGCACGACGACGAGCAGACTGCGCATGGAGCAACCTCCGACCCGCGGAGACGGGGGCGCCCAGCATAACGCCCCCACCTCTCCACCGGGCAGCCCCCCGCCCGGGCCGGTCCGTCAGCTCTTGGGCGTGGCCACCAGGTCGAAGTCCGGGATGTGTTCGCGCATGAACTCCCGCATCCGCGCAATCAGGGCGGCTTCAATCTGACGGGCGCGCTCGCGGCTGACGCCGTACTTGTCGCCGATGTCCTGCAGCGTCAGGGGCTCGTCGGAGGTGAGGCGGTTCTCGAAGATGAAGCGCTCCTTGCCCTCCAGCGTCCGGGAGAACTCGGCGAGCTTCTCGCGGAACAGGGCCTTGAGCTGCTCGGCGCCCAGCCGCTCGTCGGCGGGCACCGCGCCCGACGGCAGGTAGCGGTCCGCGCGCGTGGCCCGCGAGCCCTCGTCGTCCCCGCCCAGCGGCGCGTCGATGGACACCTCGTCGTGCCCCAGCCGCTGGTCCATCTCCATCACGTCCTGCTCGGAGACGTTGAGCCGCTCCGCCAGCAGCTTGGGGCTCGCCTCGAAGCCCTGGGCGATGAGCTTCTCCTGCTCCTGGCGCAGCTTGAAGAAGAGCTTGCGCTGGGCCTCGGTGGTCCCCAGCTTCACCATCTTCCAGTTGTCCATGATGTAGCGGAGGATGTACGCGCGTATCCACCAGGCCGCGTAGCTGGAGAGCTTCACGCCCCGCTCCGGGTCGTACTTCTTCACCGCCTGCATCAGCCCGATGTTCCCCTCCTGCACCAGATCCAGCAGGGACAGGGGGTTGCGGTGGTACTCGTGGGCCAGCTTCACCACCAGCCGCAGGTTGGAGGCCACCAGCCGGTACGCCGTCCTGACGTCCCCCGTCTCGCGGTAGTGCCGCGACAGGGCCAGCTCCTCCTCGCGCGTCAAAAGGGGGTGGCGCGTCACCTCGGCCATGTAGGCCTGCAGCGGGTCCCGGTTGGACAGCCCCGACTCGCTCGCCCGGACCAGGGCCTGGGCGGGCGCGGGCCGGGGAGCGGCCTCCTCCTCGGGCTCCACGTCGGTCAGCTCGGCCTCGTCCGGCTCCAGGGAATCCGGGTCTGGGGAGGCCTCCACCCCGGTGTCCTCGACCTCGGCGTCGACGGTATCCGCCCTGGCGGGGGCGCTCGCGGGCGCCCGCTTCGCCCGGCGTCCGGGCGACGTTCCTTTGGTTCTCTTCCCTCCACTCGCCATCGGCTCTCCATACCCCAAAGTGCCGCGATTGTTGCCAGAGGGTAATGCAGGGGCTATGCCCCTGCTTGATGAGCGACATCCAAGAGCCCACCGCGCCGGGCAGCCCGGCCACTGACGAAGCCCCGACGCGTCCCGCCGAATACATCGCGGACATCGGCTTCGACGACATGAATCTGTCCGAGCCCCTCCGCCGCGCGCTGGCGGAGCGCGGCTACACCCACCCCACCCCTGTCCAGGCGCGCGCCTTCCGGCCCGCCATCGAGGGAAAGGACCTGATTGTCCGCAGCAAGACGGGCACGGGGAAGACGGCCGCGTTCGGCCTGCCGCTGCTGGAGAAGATTCCCGCGGATGAGAAGCGCGTGCGCGCGCTCATCCTCTGCCCCACGCGCGAGCTGGCGCTGCAGGTGGCGGAGGAGCTGACGCTCCTGGCCAAGTACAAGGGCGTGAAGGTGGCGGCCATCTACGGCGGCGCCTCCATGAAGCAGCAGGAGGACGCGCTCGAGGAGGGCACGCCCATCATCGTGGGCACGCCCGGCCGCGTGTTCGACCACATCAACCGCGGCAACCTGAAGCTGGACGGGTGCGACCACGCGGTGCTGGACGAAGCCGACGAGATGCTCAACCAGGGCTTCTACGAGGAGGTCACCCGCATCCTCGACCGCCTCCCGAAGTCGCGCCAGGTGCTGCTCTTCAGCGCCACCGTCCCCACGGACATCCAGAACCTCATCGCCCGGTACACGACGAACGCGGAGACGCTCTTGCTCTCCGGCGACGTCTTCACCGTGGAGCACATCCACCACGTCCGCTACGACGTGTCGGACGCCTTCCCCAAGCCGCGCAACCTCATCTACATCCTGGAGAAGGAGGAGCCGCCCAACGCCATCATCTTCTGCAACACGCGGGATGACACGGCGCTGGTGACGGCGGTGCTCAACCGCAACGGCTTCGACGCGGAGCTGCTCAACGGAGACCTGCCGCAGAAGGAGCGCGAGCGGGTGATGGGCAAGGTGAAGCGCGGCGAGGTGGCCTTCATGGTCGCCACGGACATCGCGGCGCGCGGCATCGACATCTCCGGGCTGGAGTACGTCATCAACTACTCGCTGCCCGAGGACCCGGCCGTCTACCTGCACCGCGTGGGCCGCACCGGCCGCATCGGCAACAAGGGCACGGCCATCAACCTCTTCTCCGGGCGCGAGCTGGCCACGTACACCGCGCTGGAGAAGAAGTACGGCATCAAGTTCGACAAGCAGGAGATGCCCGCCCCCGAGGAGGCGATGCGCCTTTGGACCGAGCGCCACGTGCGCGAAATCCAGGAGGCCGCCGGCGGCTCGATTTTCGAGGGCTTCCTGCCCCTGGCCGCGCAGTTGAAGAACCGCCCCAACGCGGATGACCTGGTCGCGTTCCTGCTCAAGTACTTCTTCAGCCACCTGCGCATGGAGAAGCTGCAGGCGGCCCAGGAGACGGAGCGCCGCGAGCCCGCGCCCGAGCGCAAGTCCAGCGGCGGCGAGGGCCGTCGTCGGGACCGCGAGGAGCGCGGTGGCCGGGGCGAGCGTCGTGAGCGCGAGGACCGTCGCGAGCGCGGTGAGAAGCCCATGGCGCGTCCGGAGCATCCGGACCGCGAGCGCCGTCCGCGCCGCGACGAGCCCCGGCGGGAGCGTGACTCCGGCCGTGGCGGCGCCGCCGCGCTGGAGGCGGGCCCCGGCGAGGCGAAGCTGTGGGTGAACCTGGGGACCGCGGATGGCCTGGGGCCGGGCAGCATCGCCACGGCGCTGGAGGACGCGGGCGCGCCCCTGGGGAAGGTGGTGCGCGCGGAGCTGCGCCCCACGTTCGCGTACGTCTTCGTCGCGGAGGAGGACAGCGCGGCGTTCGAGACGCTCAACGGCAAGCAGCACGGGACGAAGACGCTGCGCGTGGAGAAGAGCAAGCCGCGCACCGAGCGTGAGCCCGGCACCCGTCCGCCCCCGTCCCCGGACGCGGGCCCCGGCGAGGTGAAGCTGTGGACCAACCTGGGCATGGACGACGGGATGGACGAGGCGAAGCTGCCCGCCGCCCTGGAGGCCGCGGGGGCTCCCGCCGGCAAGGTGCTCAAGGCGCTGCTGCGCCCCACCTACGGCTACGCGTACGTGGCCGAGGCGGACGCGGCGGGCTTCGAGGCGCTCAACGGAAAGCAGCACGGCGAGAAGGTGCTGAAGATTGAACGGCACCGTCCGCGCGGTTCACGCGAGGAGCGTCGCCCGCGTCACGAGGCGCTGCCGGACCTGCCGGGCCAGGTGCGCCTGTGGGTGGGCCTGGGCAAGCAGGACGGCCTGGACGAGGCGGGCGTCACCAGCGCGCTCGAGGCCGCCGGGGCTCCGGCCGGCAAGGTGGTGCGCATGGACCTGCGCCCCACGTACGCGTACGTGTTCGTCGCGGACGAGGACGCCGCGGGCTTCGAGGCGACGCACGGCAAGCAGCACGGTGAGCGCACGCTGAAGGTCGAGCGCGCTCGCAAGAAGTAGTCACACCGCATGGGCGTCCAGCGGGCCTTCGGGCCATGCCGGACGCCATGGGCGCGGAGGGCTCGGACAGGGCCCCGCGCGTCAGTCCCAGGCGGGCCGTGCGCCAGCCCTCCTCTCAGGGTTCCTCGGACGCGGCGGCCTTCCTGCGCCGCTCCCGGTGGTAGTGCGCGGTGCACAGGCCCCGGGCCAGCACGGGCCGCTCGCAGCCCGCTTGCGAGCACGGGACGGGCTCGGGCCGCGCGGGCCGCGTCGCCGACGGGCCGCCGCTGAACATCACCTCCGCCACCTCGAGCAGCCGGTCCACGTCCGGACGGGAGAGGTGACGGGTGCGCGCGAAGCCCTCCAGCCGGTGGCCCCCGGCGTCGTCCACGTCCTCCACCCGGAGCAGCTCCCACAGGGGCATCTCCAGCGCGGAGGCCACCTGGAGGAGCGTCTCGTAGCTGGGGCTGCGCTCCCCGCGCTCCAGCAGCGACGCGAAGGACACGGAGATGCCGCACCGGACGGCGAAGTCCTCCTGGGTGAGGCCCCGGCGCTCCCTCAGCGCGCGAATCCGTCGGGCCAGGCCCTGCAGGTGTCCGTTCACCGTGGAAGCATCCGGGGGACCGGGTGACATGGCAGTTTCCTATGGTAGCGCACCCCTTCTGTTAAGGTCTCGCGCGCGGTGCGGGCCCACCCGGGTCCACCGCCACCAGGAGCCCTGCGAATCATGAGCGCCGTCGAGGGTACCAACTACTACTTCCGCAAGGCCGCGCGGATCATGGACGTGGGAACCCCCATCGAAACGCTGCTCGCCACGCCCCTGCGCGAGGTGAAGGTCCAGGTCTCCATCGAGATGGACTCCGGGGAGATTCGCACCTTCCTCGGCTACCGCATCCAGCACGACAACAGCCGCGGCCCCATGAAGGGCGGCCTGCGCTACCACCCCGCGCTGAACCAGGACGAGTCCTCGTCGCTCGCGTCGCTGATGACGTGGAAGACGGCCGTGGTGAACGTGCCCTACGGCGGCGCCAAGGGCGGCATCGCGTGCGACCCGTCGCAGCTGAGCCTCAAGGAGCTGGAGCGGCTGACGCGCAAGTTCGTCGACCAGATCCAGGACGTCATCGGTCCCACGCGGGACATCCCCGCCCCCGACGTCAACACCAACCCCCAGGTGATGGCGTGGATCATGGACCAGTACTCGCGCTACCACGGCCACTCGCCCGCCGTCGTCACGGGCAAGCCGCTGGAACTCTACGGCTCCAAGGGCCGCGAGGCGGCCACCGGGCGCGGCCTGTTGTACGTGTGCCGTGAAATCCTGAGGGATTTGGGCCTGCCGGTGAAGGGCACGCGCTTCGCGGTGCAGGGCTTCGGCAACGTGGGCAGCCACACCGCGCAGCTGTTGTGGGAGGACGGCGGCGTGGTGGTGGCCGTGGCGGACGTGCTGGGCGGCATCCGCAACCCCGCGGGCCTGGACATCCCGTCGCTCTTCGAGCACGTCAAGCGCACCGGCACGGTGACGGGCTTCACGGGCGGCACGGCGTGCACCAACGAGGAGGTGCTCGCGGCCGACTGCGAGGTGCTCATCCCCGCGGCGCTGGGCCACGTGCTCACCCGCGACAACGCCAACCATGTCCGCGCGCGGCTCATCATCGAGGGCGCCAACGGCCCCACCCAGCCGGAGGCGGACGAAATCTTCGAGAAGCGCGGCATCTTCGTGGTGCCGGACGTGCTCGCCAGCTCCGGCGGCGTCACGGTGAGCTACTTCGAGTGGGTGCAGAACCTCCAGCACCTGTCCTGGGAAGAGGACCGCGTCAACGCGGAGCTGGAGAAGACGATGAAGGAGGCCTACGAGCGCGTGGCGCAGATTGCCCGCTCGCGCAAGGTCTCCATGCGGACGGCGGCCTACATCCTCGCCATCGGCCGGGTGGGCAAGGCCACCGTGCTGCGCGGCATCTGATACTCCGGGCGCCCGTCCGTCCCCCGGGCGGGCGAGCCTGCCGCATCGCGGCAACGCGTCGGGGCCCCAGGTCCGGTGCAGGCTGTCCCTTCCGCCCGGGGCGCGCTTCCGCTAGACGCGCACGCTCATGGTCACCCTCCAGGACATCCTCACCGCGCGGGAGCGTCTGCGCGACGCCATCCGGCCCACGCCCTGCCCCGCCTCGGACTACTTCACCGAGCGCACCGAGTGCGGCGCGGTGTACTTCAAGCTGGAGAACCTCCAGCGCACCGGCGCCTTCAAGGAGCGCGGCGCGCTCAACAAGCTCTTGACGCTGTCGCCGGAGGAGCGCCAGCGGGGCGTCATCGCCGCGTCCGCCGGCAACCACGCGCAGGGCGTCGCGTACCACGCGCGCCGGCTGGGGGTGAAGGCCACCATCGTCATGCCGGAGCGCACGCCGCTCATCAAGGTGTCGCGCACGCGCGACGACTACGGCGCGCGCGTGGTGCTCAAGGGCACCAACTACGACGAGGCCTACGCGGAGGCGCTGCGCATCCAGCAGGCCGAGGGGCTGGTCTTCGTGCACCCCTTCAACGACCCGCACGTCATCGCGGGCCAGGGCACCATCGGCCTGGAGCTGCTCGAGCAGTGGCCGGACGTGGAGGTGGTGCTGGTGCCCATCGGCGGCGGCGGGCTCATCTCCGGCATCGCCTGCGCGCTGAAGGAGAAGAAGCCCGGCATCCAGGTCATCGGCGTGCAGACGTCCACCATCGACAGCATGAAGGCCTCCGTCGCGGCGGGGAAGCTGATGGAGCTGCCGGCGGCGGGGACCACCATCGCGGACGGCATCGCGGTGAAGCGGGTGGGCGAGCTCACCTTCGAGATGGTGCGCAGGTACGTGGACACCATCGTGTCGGTGGACGAGGAGGAGATCGCCGCCGCCATCCTCACGCTGCTCGAGCAGGAGAAGAGCGTGGTGGAGGGCGCGGGCGCGGTGGGCGTGGCCGCGGTGCTCAACGGGCACGTGCCCCAGGCGAAGGGCAAGCGCACCGCCATCATCCTGAGCGGCGGCAACATCGACATGAACGTCATCAGCCGCATCATCGAGCGGGGCCTGGTGAAGGCGGGCCGCCTGGTGCAGCTCGAGGTGCGGCTGCCGGACCGGCCCGGCATGCTCGCGCGGCTGACGACGCGCATCGCGGACCTGAGGGCCAACGTGGTGGACCTGCACCACGAGCGCGCCTTCTCCAAGGCGGGGCTGGGCGAGGCCATGGTGGAGGTGACGCTGGAGACCACGGGCCCCTCTCACATCCGCGAGCTGGAGCAGGCCCTGGAGGAGCTGGGCTGGCAGGTGGCCCGGAAGTAACGGGAGGGGGCCTTGCACGCGGCCCGAGGGGGTCGGCCATACTGGGCCCATGCGTTCCCTGCTCGTCGCGCTGCTGGTCGCCGCCACTCCGCAAACCCCCGCCCAGAAGGCGAAGGAGCTCTCCGGACAGAAGGCCTGGGAGGAGCTGTACCTGGCCTTCTCCTCCGGTGACGCGACGGCGGTGCCCCCCGAGCAGCGCGCCGGGGTGTCCGGCGCGCTCGTGAAGGGCTGCCAGGCCCTGCTGAAGGACGACGCGGTGATGGCGTACTCGCTGGGCGAGCGCGCCGTGGTGTTCCAGGAGTCCGCTCCCGCGCTGCGCTGCCTGGCGAGCGCGGCCCGGAAGACCGAGCAGCGCGCCGCGGCCGAGGCGACCCTGGTCAAGGGCGTGACGCTCTTCCCCAAGGACGGCGCCTTCCCGCTGGAGTTGGGCAAGCTGCTGCTGGAGGAGCAGGACTCGGCGGGCGCCCAGGCGGCGCTGGAGAAGGTGCCCCCGCGCAGCCGCGAGGCCGCGGAGGCGAAGAAGCTGCTCCAGCAGGCGCGGCAGCAGACGCTGCAGGAGGACTCGGCGCGGGCGGAGGCGTCGCGCATCGAGAAGAAGCTCGGGGGCTCCCCCTCCCGGGGCGCTGAGACACGGCCGGCGAGCGCCCAGGCGGGCGACGACTCCACCGTCGTGGCCCTGGAGACGCGGCCAGGGATGAGCGTGCGCACGCCGCGCGTCGGCTTCGAGTCCGGCGTGAACTCCCTGGGCATGCGCGTGCGCGCCAACAGCCGGTACGTCATCACCTACTTCAACAACGACCGGGACTTCGCCCAGCGCGCCGAGTACGAGGGCCGCATCGTCGAGATACTCGATACGGCGCACCACTTCGTCCAGAAGGTCCTGGGCGAGACGCGTGAGCAGCCCGTGACGGTCGTCCTCTACACGTCGGCGGAGTTCCGCGTCGTGTTCGGTGACAGGGTCGCCAACAGCGTCGCGGGCATCTACAAGACCAACGCCATCCACATCAACAACGCCGCCGAACTGAACAGCCAGAACAAGGCGACCATCGTCCATGAGTACGTCCATGCCGTCATGGCGGAGATCTGCGGCAGTGGTGACCTCGACACCGCCTTCCTCCCCATGTGGTTCAGCGAGGGCGTGGCCATGTTCGTGGAGTGGAAGTACCTGGACATCCCGGGCCCCACCCCGGACATGATGGAGCAGATTCACGCCCTCCTCTCCACGTCGGACGTTCGCGTCATGAGCCTCCGGTCGATGACGAAGATCCCCCCTATCCGGATGGGGAACGCGGGGATGGCGTACGACATCTCCGGACTGGGGGTTAAGGAGCTGATGCGCCGTGAGGGGGCCTACCGCCTGATGACCCTCACCCGAGCCGTATGCAGGGGCCGGGGGCAGCCCTCCTTCGAGAAGGCGTTACTGACCCACTATGGGATGACCATGGATGACCTCGAAAAAGAGGTCGAGGAGTCGGTCCAGAAGAGGTAGCGGCCGGGCAAGCTCGGTCCATTTGGTTTACCCCTCCCCGGGAGTCACCTACACTCGCAGCCCCCCCATTTGCGCTGCGACGGTAACCGGGCAGTCCGCCGTCCGCAGCAAGGTGACGGATGTCGGACACGCGCGCGGCAATGAGAGAGTTTCGCTTCCTCGACGAGAAGCGAAAGCTGGGAAGCCTGTCTCCCGTGGAGGAGGCTCGCTGGGGTGAGCTGCGTGGTCTCCTCGGCATCCAGGATGCGCCCGCCGACGCCTCCGCGTGGCAGCAGCCGGAGGCCGCGCCCCAGGGCTACTACGGCGCCGATGGCCAGTGGTACGCCTACCCCGCCGGCTACGACCCCAACCAGGCCTATGCCCAGCAGGCCCAGGGCTACTACGGCGCCGACGGCCAGTGGTACGCCTACCCCGCCGGCTACGACCCCAACCAGGCCCAGGGCTACTACGGCGCCGATGGCCAGTGGTACGCCTACCCCGCCGGCTACGACCCCAACCAGGCCTACGCCCAGCAGGGGTACGACCCGAACCAGGCCTACGCCCAGCAGCCGTACGATCCGAACCAGGCCTACGCGGGCTACCCGCAGCAGGGCTACGACCCGAATCAGGCCTACGCGCAGCAGGGCTACGACCCGAACCAGGCCTATGCGCAGCAGGGCTACGACCCGAACCAGGCCTACGCGCAGCAGCAGGGGTATGATCCGAACCAGGCCTATGCGCAGCAGGGGTACGATCCGAACCAGGCCTATGCGCAGCAGCAGGGCTGGGCAGGGCAGGACCCGAGCGCCTACGCGCCGCAGCCCGCCGCCGAGCCGGAGAACCTGCACCTCAGCTCGGACGACATCGACATCCCGGCGCTGAGCGAGCCCGCGCCGTGGATGGCGCCCGCCGCGACGCCCGAGGTCAGCGCGCCCGCCTCTGACGCCACCTCTTTCGAGGACGTGCTGGAGGTCTCCGAGGCGGAGGTCGCGTCGGGGTCCGAGGCGGCGACGCCCGTGGAGGTTCCGACGAGCGCCGAGGATGACTTCAGCGCGCTGGGTGGCGCGGAGGAGCCCGCGGCCGCCGCGCAGGCGCCCGAGTCTTCGCTCGAGTCGTCCTTCGCCGACCTCTCCCTGGAGGTCGAGACGACGCCGGACGTCGCCGAGACGCCGGTGCTGGAGGCGCAGCCCGTCGAGGAGTCCTCGCTCGAGTCCTCCGATGTGGAGGTTCCCTCGTCCGAGGTCGAGCTGCTCGATGCCTCGGCGGAGAGCGAGCCGGTGCTCGCGGAGGACCTCTCGTCGGCCCCCGTGGACGAGGCGTGGGCCTCGGCTCCGCTGGCGGTGGATCCACTCGAGTCCTCGCCGACGGAGGTCGCCGACGCGAACGACATCATCGATGTCGGCGCCATGGAGTCCGCCGAGCCCATCGCGCTCGACGCGGGTGATGTGGCGGAGGAGTTGGTGCTCGAGGCCTCGGAGGTGAGCGACGCGTCGTCCTCCACCGTGGAGCTCTCGGCTGGGGACGTCGATGCGGGCACGGCCGAGGAGATCTCGCTCGACGCCTCCGACGTCAGCGAGGTGTCCGCGTCCACGGATGACACGGCTGCCTCGACGCAGCCTGAGCCCACGCAGGAGGCGACGGACGCCGAGGTGTGGATGGCCTCCACGGCCACGCAGGCGACCTCGGGCGAGGACGGCACATCCGCGGGCGAGTCGCCCACGCTCGACGTCGCGGAGGTTGGAGCGGAGGCGGTCTCGACGACGCCGCTGCCCTTCAGCTCGAGCACGGTTCCCTCGTTGGAGCTTCGCTCCGTGCAGGTGGGACCCGACCTCCAGGCGGACACCATCGAGGTCGACACGGAGGCCGCGCCCGCGTCGCAGGATGCGTTCGACCTGAGCGGCAGCCCCGAGGAGGCCGTTCCCCTCGCGACCGCGGGAGACTTCCTGGAGCCCGGGCAGTTCACCGCCTCGGCGGAGCGCAGCCTGGACCTTCCGGCCTACGGCGGCGCGGAGGAGGACTGGAGCACGCAGTCGAGCGAGCTGGAGCCGCTGGCCAGCAGCGCGGGCATGGCGTCACAGACGACGGGCGGCGCGGAGTGGTCCTCCGGCGAGGCGCCGGCCGAGGGTGGTTCCGCGGAGTGGAGCGCGGAGGCGCAGGGCTCGGAGGTCATCGAGCTGCAGCCGGAATGGGCTTCGGCCAACGCCGAGGCCGCGCAGCCCACCTGGGACGCGACGGGAGAGCAGACGGCGGAGGCCGCATCGACCGAGTGGTCGACGTCCGAGGCACAGCCCGAGTGGAGCGCGACGAGCGAAGGCGCCTCGGCGGGCGAACTCGCGGCGACCACGTCATCGGAGTGGTCGACGGGTGAGGCGGGAGCAGAGGCCCCGGCGACCGACGCCGCGGCGGACGCGACCTCGGCCGCGTGGAGCGCGTCCGAGACGGAGCAGGCACACGACACGTCGGAGAACACCGCCGCGCAGTCCGAGTGGGCCGCCACGGAAGAGCTTCCTGCTGACGCCGTGCAGACGGATGAGTCCGCGCCCGTGACGGAGTCGCCTGGAGCGCAGCCCGAATGGATGGCGGCCGAGGAGCTTCCCGCGGACACCGTGCAGTCGGAGTGGTCTGCGTCCTCCGCGCAGACGCCGGATACGCAGGCTGAGTGGGCGGCCACGCCGGAGATTGCTCCGGACGCGGTGCAGACCGACGGGGCTGCCTCATCGACGGAGACGCCTGCCGCGCAGCCCGAGTGGGCCGCCACGGAAGAGCTTCCCACCGATGCCGTGCAGGCTGAGTGGTCGGCCACGTCGACGGAGACGCCCGCCGCGCAGCCCGAGTGGGCCGCCACGGAAGAGCTTCCCGCCGACGCGGTGCAGGCCGAGTGGTCCTCGTCCACGACGGAGACTCCCGCCGCTCAGTCCGAGTGGGCGACCACGGAAGAGCTTCCCGCCGACGCCGTGCAGGCCGAGTGGTCTTCGTCCACGACGGAGGCACCTGCCGCTCAGCCGGAGTGGGCTGCTACCGAAGAGCTTCCCGCCGATGCGGTGCAAGCCGAGTGGTCCGCCACCTCAACGGAGACTCCCGCCGCTCAGCCTGAGTGGGCCGCCACGGAAGAGCTTCCCGCCGACGCCGTGCAGTCCGAGTGGTCGGCCACGTCGACGGAGACTCCCGCTGCGCAGCCCGAGTGGGCCGCTACGGAAGAGCTTCCCGCCGATGCCGTGCAGGCTGAGTGGTCTGCCACGTCGACGGAGACTCCCGCCGCGCAGCCCGAGTGGGCCGCCACGGAAGAGCTTCCCGCCGACGCCGTGCAGTCCGAGTGGTCTTCGTCCACGACGGAGGCACCTACCGCTCAGCCCGAGTGGGCTGCTACCGAAGAGCTTCCCGCCGACGCCGTGCAGGCCGAGTGGTCTTCGTCCACGACGGAGGCACCTGCCGCTCAGCCCGAGTGGGCCGCCGCCGAAGAACTTCCCGCCGACGCCGTGCAGGCCGAGTGGTCCGCCACCTCGACGGAGACGCCTGCCGCTCAGCCCGAGTGGGCCGCCACGGAAGAGCTTCCCGCCGATGCGGTGCAAGCCGAGTGGTCCGCCACCTCGACGGAGACGCCCGCCGCCCAGCCCGAGTGGGCCGCCACGGAAGAGCTTCCCGCCGACGCCGTGCAGTCCGAGTGGTCCGCCAGGTCGACAGAGACGCCCGCCGCCCAGCCCGAATGGGCCGCCGCCGAAGAACTCCCTGCGGATGCGGTGCAGGCCGAATGGTCTTCGTCCTCGACGGAGACGCCTACCGCGCAGTCCGAGTGGGCCACCACGGAAGAGCTTCCCGCCGACGCCGTGCAGGCCGAGTGGTCCGCTTCCTCGACGGAGACTCCCGCCGCCCAGCCCGAGTGGGCCGCCACGGAAGAGCTTCCCGCCGACGCCGTGCAGTCCGAGTGGTCCGCGACAGAGGCGAGCGCTCCGCAGCCCGAGTGGGAGGCGACGCCGGAAATTGCCCCGGACGCCGTGCAGGCAGAGTCATCCTCCTCAACAGATGTAATTGCCGCGCAGCCCGAGTGGGCGACCACGCCGGAGATTGCCCCGGACGCCGTTCAGACGGAGTGGACTGCGTCATCAACGGAGACGCCTGCCGCGCAGACTGACTGGTCTGCCGCGGAAGAGCTTCCCGCGGACGCGGTGCAGGCCGAGTGGTCTTCGTCCACGGCGGAGCCCCCTGCGGCGCAGCCTGAATGGGCCGCCACGGAAGAGCTTCCCGCGGATGCAGTGCAAGCCGAGTGGTCCGCCACCTCGACGGAGACTCCCGCCGCTCAGCCCGAGTGGGCTGCCGCCGAAGAGCTTCCCGCGGATGCGGTGCAGACTGACTGGTCCGCGACCTCCGCGGAGACTCCAGCCGCGCAGCCCGAGTGGGCGGCCACGTCGGAGCTTGCTCCAGACGCGGTGCAGACCGACTGGTCTGCCTCGTCGACCGCCGCGCAGCCCGAATGGGCCGCCACCGAAGAGCTTCCCGCGGATGCCGTGCAGTCCGATTGGTCCGAGACCTCCGCGGAAACTCCCGCCGCGCAGCCCGAGTGGGCGGCGACAGAAGAGCTTCCCGCGGACGCCGTGCAGACCGATTGGTCCGCATCCTCGACGGAGGCGCCTGCCGCGCAGCCCGAGTGGGCCGCCGCCGAAGAGCTTCCCGCGGATACGGTGCAGCCCGAGTGGTCCGCCACGGAAGAGCTCCCTGCGGACGCCGTGCAGTCCGATTGGTCCGCAGCCTCGACGGAGGCTCCTGCCGCTCAGCCCCACTGGTCCGCCACCGAAGAGATTCCCGTGGACGCGGCGCAGCCCGAGTGGGCTTCCACGCCGGAGATTGCCCCAGACGCTGTGCAGACCGACTGGTCTGCCTCGTCAACTGCCGCGCAACCGGAGTGGGCCTCCACGACGGAAGAGCTTCCCGCGGACGCCGTCCAGGCCGAGTGGTCCGCCAACGCCACGGCGGCCCCCTTCGAACAGTCCCAGTGGTCCGCGACGCCGGAGATTGCGGCGGACGCCGTGCAGACCGATTGGTCCGCGTCGGCCGCAGAGTCCCCCACCGCTCAGCCCGAGTGGTCCGCCACCGAAGAGCTCCCCGCCGACGCCGTCCTCTCTGAAGAGCCCACTGCTTCGACCGAGCCCCCCACGGCTCAGCCCGAGTGGTCCGCCACCGAAGAGCTCCCTGCCGACGCCGTCCAGGCCGAGTGGTCCTCGACCGACGCGCCCCACACGGCTCAGCCCGAGTGGTCCACCACCGAAGAGCTCCCGGCCGACGCCGTCCAGTCCGAGTGGTCCTCCGCCCAGGACTCGTCGACCTGGAACAACACCGCCACGGAGGAGCCGTCCAACGCGCAGGCCGAGTGGAGCGAGGCCCCGGTCGACGTGGAGCCGATGGTCGAGCTCTCCGCCACCGAGCAGCTCCCAGCCGAGCCCATCCAGGCCGAGGAGGTCTCCTGGGCCGAGGAGCAGCCCGCCGCGCCCGCCTCTTCCTGGCAGGCCCAGAACGGCCACGCGTTCGGCGCCCCCGCGACGGACCTCTCCGCCTCCATCGAGGAGGAGGTCCCCGTCGAGCTCGAGCAGGAACAAGAACAGGAGCTCGCCGAAATCGAGCTGGTGGAAGAGGCCCCCGAGCCCACGCCGACGCCCGCCACCGCCGTGGCCGCCGCGGCGATGAGCGCGGCCCTGCGCTCGCCCTACCCCGCGCCTCCCGCGCGAGCCACGCCCTCCCTGGCCTCGAGCCCGCAGCCGCTCGCCGCCGTGAGGGAGCCGCTCTTCGCCGCCGCCGTGCCCCTGCACGCCGACTCCATCACCTCGTTCATCGAGGGCGAACACCGCGTCATCATCCACACCGTGGAAGGCCAGGTGAAGCGCGGCACCATCCGCGACGCGGACCTGCTCGACGAGGTCATCTCCCTGGAGCAGCAGAGCGGCTTCGCCCCGGAGCAGATTCCCGGCAAGCGCGTGAAGGCCATCTTCTTCATGCTCCCCGCCGGCGCGCGTCAGCCCCAGGCCGAGGGCCAGAAGATTCGCGTCACCTTCAACGACGGCCGCCAGGTCGCGGGCTTCTCCCAGGACTTCAAGAGCACCACCCCGGGCTTCTTCGTCGTCCCCGCCGACCAGCGCACCAACACCGCGCGCATCTTCATCTACCGCGCCAGCGTGCAGGCCGTCGCCGAGGGCTGAAGCCCTCCACGAAAGCCACACCCGAGGGGCCCCACCACCGTGGCGGCCCCTCTTTCATTTCCGCGCGCGCGCCGACACGAAGCGCCCACGCACGAAACGAAGAAGGGCCCCCACACCGTGGAGGCCCTTCATTCACGTCAGTCGTTGTCGAGCGACCCGCGGACTACTTCTTCGCGGGGGCGGCGGCATCCGCCTTCTTCGTCAGGGACAGGTCCAGGTTCACGGTGACTTCCTCACCCACCGCCACGCCGCCCGTCTCCAGCGCCGTGTTGTAGGTCAGGCCGAAGTCCTTGCGGTTCAGCTTCGTCGTGGCGGACACGCCCGTGCGGGTGTTGCCCCAGGGGTCCTTCGACTCCTTCGACGGGCCCGTGACGTCCAGGACGACCGGCTTGGTGACGCCGTGCATGGTCAGGTTGCCGGTGACCTTCAGCTTGCCCTCGCCCGCCTTCTCCACCTTCGTCGACTTGAAGGTGATGGTGGGGTACTTCGCCGTGTCGAAGAAGTCCGGCGCCTTCAGGTGCTCGTCACGCTTGGCGTTGCCCGTGTTCACCGTCGCCGCGTCGAGCGTGGCCTCCACGGTGGACTTGGTGATGTCCTTGTCGTCCAGGTTCACCGCGCCCTGCTTGATGTTGAACGAGCCCGTCACGTTCGACACCATCATGTGCTTCACGGTGAAGCCCGCGCTGGAGTGGGCCGGGTCCACGTCCCACGTGGCGGCAAAGGCGAGGGACGGCAGGGCCACCAGCAGGGCAATCGCGCTCTTCAGGGTCGTCTTCATAGGGGTGTGCTCCTCGAATGATGAACTGCGGGTTCAGGCGCGCAGCGCGAAGCTGCGCATGGACAAGGTTCCGTGATGGAAGCCCTCGAACACGGGGGTGATGCGGTCTTCGGGGAGGGCGGCTCCGAGGACGAAGTACAGCGGCAACAAATGCTCGGCCCTTGGATGCGCGAGCGTCGCATTGGGTGCATCCAACCATGATTGAAGCCCCGTGAAGTCGCGCGCCTCCAACTTGTTCGCGACCCACGTGTCGAACGACTGCGCCCACGGCTCCGGGGACGCATCCTTCTCTCGGAAATTCACCCGGCGCAGGTTGTGGACGATGCCACCACTGCCCATCAGCAGCACGCCTTCTTCACGCAGCGGCCGCAGCACCTCGCCCATCCTCGCGATGTCCGCCGCGCGCGCGCCCAGCGGCATCGACACCTGCACCACCGGCAACGTCGCGCGTGGAAACGTGTGGAGCAGCGGTATCCACGCGCCATGGTCCAACCCGCGCTCGCCGTCCGCGACGGCCTCGAGGCCCGCGGACTTCAGCCGGCCCACCACGTCCGTGGCCAGCGCGGGCGCGCCCGGCGCCGCGTAGCGAAGCTGGTACAGCGCGCTCGGAAAACCGTGGAAGTCATAGACGAGCGGCGGCCGCTCGCTGGCGGTGACGCGCACCTCGCCGGGCGTCTCCCAGTGCGCGGAGACGACGACGAGCGCCTTCGCCGTGGACACGCCCTCACCGAAGCTCTTGAGCGCCCGCGGGTACGCGTCCGTGTCCAGCGCCACCATCGGCGAGCCATGGGAGACAAAGAGCGCGGGGGCCTTCGCCTGCCCGCTCGCGGAGCCCGTGCCCAGGGCGCCCGCCACCCCGGCCGCCGCCATGCCCTGCAGCACTCCTCGCCTGTCCAAGCCGCCTCCCATGATGGCGCCTTCTACTGCAACCCCAGGACCAACGTCCCCGGGATTCCAACCCCCTGAAATGACTCCCACCCCACAACCTGTCGTGCAGGAAACATCTCAAAACGATAGAGAGAGGCATCACTTTGGAAGGAGCGGGACACCGTGGCGGGTCAATTCGAGCTGGGGCTGGGCGAGCTCTTGTCCTTCGAACCGGGGGGCGGGCTCATCCACTTCGCGGGGCAGCGGGTGCTGCTCATGGACCCGGTGGCGCTGGGACTGCTCCGCAAGGAGCTGGTGAACCTGATGGGCATGACGGCCGCGCGGGGCATCTTCACGCGGCTGGGCTACGCGCACGGCTGGCGCACGGCGGAGGCGATGAAGGGGGCGGTGCCCTGGACGGATGAGTCCCTGTGGCGCCGCGCGGGCGGGCGGCTGCACACGCTGCAGGGCCAGGTGCGGGTGGAGCGGATGGAGCGCAAGCCCGAGGAGGGCCCGGAGCCCTTCGCCGAGGCGCAGTGGCGCGACTCGTACGAGGCCGAGCAGCACCTGTTGCACCTGGGCCGCGCGGACCACCCGGTGTGCTGGAGCCTCACCGGCTTCGCGTCCGGGTACATGAGCTACGTCAACGGCCGGGAAATCTACTGCACGGAGCTGCGCTGCGTGGGCCAGGGGGACGCGGCGTGCCACATCGTCGGCCGCCCCTCGGAGGAGTGGACCACCGAGTGCAAGGAGGTGCTGCGCTTCTACGAGACGCAGTGCATGGAGGGCGTGCTCGCGCAGGTGACGGACGCGCTGAAGCAGGCGGAGCGCAAGCTGCGCGCCAAGCGCCAGTCGCTCGCGCGGGTGGGCGTGACGGAGGACCCGGCCGGCATGGTGGCGCGCGCGGAGGCCATGCAGCGGGTCATCAACCTGGGCCGCCGCGCGGCGAAGGTGGACTCCACGGTGCTCGTCACCGGCGAGAGCGGCGTGGGCAAGGAGAGAATCGCCCGCCTCATCCACGACGAGTCCACGCGCGCGCACAAGGCCTTCGTGGCCGTCAACTGCGCGGCCGTCACCGAGAGCCTCCTGGAGAGCGAGCTGTTCGGCCACGTGAAGGGCGCCTTCACCGGCGCGACCCACGACAGGCCGGGCCTCTTCGAGGCCGCGCACGGCGGCACCCTCTTCCTGGATGAAGTGGGCGAGGTGCCCGCCTCCATGCAGGCCAAGCTCTTGCGCGCGCTGCAGGAGAAGGAGGTGCGGCGCGTGGGAGAGAACACCAGCCGCAAGGTGGACGTGCGCGTGGTGGCCGCCACCAACCGCGACCTGAGCGAGGAGGTGAAGTCCGGTCGCTTCCGCCAGGACCTCTACTACCGCCTGCGCGTCATCGAGCTGCGCATCCCCCCCTTGCGCGAGCGGCGCGAGGACATCCTGCCCCTGGCCCGGCTGCTGCTCGCCGAGGCCGCGGAGCGGCTGGGCCGCAAGGTGTCGGGCCTGTCACCGGACGCGGCCGACCAGCTCCTGCGCTACGAGTGGCCCGGCAACGTGCGCGAGCTGGGCAACGCCCTGGAGCGCGCGGTGGCCCTGTGCGAGGGCAGCCGCGTGGAGCGCGAGGACCTGCCGGAGGAGGTCCGCGCCGCGCCGCCCAGCCTCATGCCCAGCGGCAACCCGCGCAGGCTCGAGGACATGGAGAAGGAGTACATCCTCGCGGTGCTGGCGCAGAACGCGGGCAACCGGGCGCGCACCGCCGAGCAGCTCGACATCGGCGTGGCCACGCTCTACCGCAAGCTCAAGCAGTACGGCCACCCGGAGGCGGCCCACTGAGCCCTTCGGCTCAGTTCAGATACTGGTCGCGGTCCGGCTTGTCCTTGTTCCTGCCCACCACGTGCAGGTGCTTGGAGCGGTCCTTCAGCTGTCGCTGCAGCCGCCAGTGCTGCAGCTGCAGCATGAACCGCTTGGGGCTGGCGCCCTTGACGTAGGCGAACACCAGCAGCAGCGCGACGACGTGCGGCAGCTGGCTCAAGAAGCCCGCCGTCAGCACGCGCAGCACCACGAAGCCCGCGCCGATGCCGGCGAACGCGTTGCCCGACAGGGGGATGCCCCAGAAGTTCGTCTGCCCCTTGCCGATGACCAGGCCGTAGGCGACCCACAGCACCGAGCCCATCACCCAGCCGCCCTGGTAGCCCGCCGGCAGCGGCATGAAGAGCCCCACCACGCCCAGCACGAAGCCGGCGAGCGCCGTGCAGCCCACCGCCACCATCAACAGCCGCTTCGAGCCCCAGTAGCTCTCCAGCCACCCGCCGATGGACCACAAGAGCAGCGCGCCGAAGAGGATGCTGAACGGCTCGCTCTCGATGAAGGCGTAGGTGAAGGGCTGCCAGAGGAAGAGGTTGCCGAAGACGGTATTGGGCGACAGCAGCAGGAGCAGGCTGTTGCCCGCGCCCTGGTAGCGCAGCACCAGGAAGAGCACGGAGCCCGCCACCAGGCCCACCGCCAGCTTGGACGCCGTGGTCTCCAGGCCGGGGACCCCACCACCGCCACCCCGGCCGCCGAAGCTGCGCATCGGTCGCATTCATTCCTCCACTACGGGCTCGACAAGTCGACCAAAGGTGGTGGAACCCCGCCGGCTTCGCAACCCCAAACGACGAAGGGCGCCCCACCCGGTCCCGGGAGAGCGCCCTCGTACGTCGACGTCCAGCGTCGAGAACCGCCGAATCAGGCCGTCTTCGCGCGGTAGAAAATCGTGATGGTCAGACAGTGGAACTCCTTGTCCGAGGACTGGGTCACCACCTTGTCCACCACCTCGATGTTGACCAGATTCTCCTTGAGCCACTTGGTGATGTTCTCACCCATGTTCTCGCGATCACGCGCGAGCGTGGTGGAGAACACCTTGACTCCCGTGAAGCTCGTAACGCCCATTCCGACCCTCGTCTCAAGCTGAGATTCTGGACGTTTACCCCGAGACGATTCCGCTATCAAGAAACGGGCCCGATTTACCGGCCTTGAGCGGTCCTGGCGGCCCCACCCCGACCCCGCGTGGCGCCAGGGCTCCCACCGTCACGCAGTCGACAACGGGTGGCGGCGCTGCGGGCGAGGGCCTCGCGCGGGTGGACGCCCCGCCAGGCCCCGTGTCGGGTCACGGGCGCGAGGCGGCGGCCCGGCGGTTCTGGCAGGAGACCTCGTCCTTGCAGGCCGGGCCGATGCCCTCCGGGTGGGCGGTGAGGGGCGTCTTGTCGCTCTCCTCCACGCCGCACACGACGCACTTGCGCTTGCGGTTGCGGCGCTCCGCCCGACGCTGCTCGGCGATGGCCTTGGCCCGCTCGCGGGCCGTCTTCGCATCCACCTCGTTCGTCATCTCGCGTCCCGGTTGGAAGTCGTGTTCGGGCATCAGAGCGCCTCGACCAACACGGCGATGCCCTGACCGCCCCCGATGCAGGCGGAGCCGATACCATAGCGTCCACCGCGACGCTTGAGCTCATAGACGAGCGTCGTGGTGATGCGCGCGCCGGACGCGCCCAGCGGGTGGCCCACCGCGATGGCGCCGCCGTTGACGTTGGTCTGCTCGCGCGGCAGCCCCAGCTCCTTCTCCACCGCCAGGTACTGGGGCGCGAAGGCCTCGTTCACCTCGAACAGGTCCACATCGGAGAGCTTCGCCTGCGCGCGCTCCAGCAATTGGCGGATGGCGGGCGCCGGGCCGATGCCCATCACCTTCGGGTCACACCCGGACACGCCCCAGTTCACCAGCCGGGCGATGGGCTTCAGGCCGTGCTTCTGCACGAAGCTGCCCGTCGCCATCACCATGCTGCCGGCGCCGTCGCAGATGCCGCTGGCCGCGCCCGCGTGCACCACGCCGTCCTTCTTGAAGACCTTGGGCAGCTTGCGCAGGCCCTCCACCGTGGTCTCCGGGCGGTTGTGCTCGTCCTTGGAGACGACGACGTCGCCCTTCTTCCCCTTGAGGGTGATGGGCGCGATTTCATCCTGGAAGCGGCCCGCCTCCTGCGCGGCGGCGAAGCGCTTCTGCGTGAGCACCGCGTACTCGTCCACCTGGTCCTGGGTGAGCGCGTAGTCCACCGCGAGCTGCTCGGCGGTGAGCGCCATGGGCTGGCCGGTGTAGCTGTCCGTCAGCGCCGTCCACAGCATGTCCTCCAGGCTGCCCTTGCCCAGCGGCAGGCCCCAGCGCGCGCCGCGGATGACGTGGGGCGCCTGGCTCATGGACTCGGTGCCGCCGGCCAGCACGCAGCTCGCCTGCTCGGTGAGCATCAGCTCCGCCGCGGTGACGAACGCCTGGAAGCCGGAGCCGCACAGGCGGTTGACGCCCAGGGCCGGCACGGGGACGGGCACGCCCGTCTTCAGGCCCACGTGGCGGGGCAGGTAGATGGCATCCGCGCTCGTCTGCACCACGTTGCCGTACACGACGTGCTGCACCAGCTCCGGGGACACCTTCGACTGGGCGAAAGCGGCCTTCGCGGACTCCACGGCCAGGTCGGTGGCGCTCAGGTCCTTCAGGCTGCCGCCATAGGTGCCGAACGGGGTGCGCTTGCCGGAAAGAAAGAAGATTTCCTCGGTCTTGGACACGCTCTTCATGGTGCTCGTCTACCTACTCCCAAGGGGCGCGCGGTGCACGCGCGCAGTGATGGTCCTGGCGGGGTTTCAGGCCGCGCGCCGTCCCAGGAAGGCGCTGGCGACGATGGCAAGCGCCATCACCGTCCACAACAGCCCTTGCAGGTTCTGCCGGCGGATCTCCTTCCGGCCGAGCCCGCGATACCAGGAACGTCCGGCCTCCACCCGACCTTCCCACGAGAAGTCGCTGGCGGGCGTCAGGCCCTCCATGCGGCGCAGGTGGGCGCGCAGCAGACGCTCCGGTGGAGCGTCCTCCAGTGAACCGCTCCGGTAGACGCCGGGCACATCCAGGGCGGGCCGGCGATAACCGGCGGTGATGACGAAGCCTTCCGGGGCCAGGGGGGTGAGGAAGTAGAGCCGGGGCTCGCCGTCCGCCGTCTGGTACACGGTGGCGAAGACGCGCTCGGTGGGGTGGGCCCAGTCGTAGGAGCGCGTGGCCTTCTGGAGCGGCGGCTTCTCCTCGTGGCTGCCGAGCGCCACGAAGCCCAGGGCCTGCAGGTGGATGGAGACCTGCGCCAGCTCCAGGGGCAGGTCCATCTGGTCGGCGGGCGCCTCGGGCTCCACGCGGACCGTGTGGGGGAAGAGGAACAGCACGGCGCGCCAGAAGTTGAGCGCCAGGAGGACGATGGCGAGCACGAGACCCGCGACGACGATGCCCAGCTCGGCGAGGACGTTCATTCGGTGAGCACCTGGAGACGTGGCCCGCCCCTGGGGCTTGGGCCAGCGGGGCACCCTAGCCCAAACTCCAGGTGCTTTCGCACCACCCGCGTTCAGCGTCGGGAGGCGGTCGACGGCAGGGAGCGCCAGCGCTCCAGGTCCACGCCCTTGAGCGGATCCTTGCCCTCGAGGAAGCGCTCCAGGTGCCCCAGCGAGTCGACGCCGAAGAACAGCTCGTCGCCCACGAGCACGGTGGGCACGCCGAAGGCGCCCGCGGCGATGGCCTCCTCGGTGTTGCGGCGCAGGCGGTCCTTGATGTCCTGGCGGCCGGCGGCCTCGAGCAGCGCGGGGGCATCCAGGCCCGCGGCGCGGAGGGCCACGGTGACCTGCTCGGGCGACTCCACGCCCTTCCCGCCGCCCCAGGCCTCCGCATAGAGAGCCGACACCAATCGGGCGCGGGCCTCCAGGTCATTTACGGCGGCCGTCACGCGCAACGGGAGCAGCGGGACGAAGGGATGCGAGGGAGGGGGGCCGAAGGGCACGCCCAGCTCGTGGGCGATGCGGAAGGTGTGCTTGAAGATATAGCCGCGCTTGGCGGGGACCTCGGCGGGGCCGATGTTGCCGGTGGCGTTGAGCACGCCCGCGAGCAGCACGGGGACGGGCTCCAGCACGCGGCCATGGCGCGCGGCGAGGGCGGGCATGCGCGTCCACGCGAGGTAGGCGTAGGGGGAGAGATAGTCGAAACAGAAGCGCAGGGGCGGGAGGGCCATGCCGCGCACTCTACCCTCCTGGCGCCGGCTGTTCGCCGTGACACCTGCGCGTGACGTGAGGCGGCGTACCTTCCGGCTCCCGCGCAGCGCGGCACCACACCCCTCCAAGAGAGCATCGCGTCCCGTGCGTTGCCAGAGCGCGCAGTGCTCCCTCAGCGGTGCTGCGTTTCACGTGGGCTCGCGCGCCCGCACGTTGCCGGAGCGTTCCGTCCATGATGCGGTCACTTCACGCGAGCCGTCTCAAGCGCTCCGTCGGGACTCCGCGCTGCGCTGGAGCGCGCCACGCAGCGACGTCGCCTGGGCCAGCAGGTTCGACGCCCGCGCCTCGGTGAAGGCCGTCTCCGCCGCCGTCAGCTCCGCCACCGCCGCGTCCATCGTCATCGCCCGCTCCGCGAGCGCCAGGCGCACGTGCCCCACCTGCAACACGTTGCCCGTCAGCTCCGCCAGCGCGAGCGCGCGCTTGAGGTGCGTCAGCCCGTCCTCGCCCGGCAGCAGCGCGGCCATCGCCCGGCGCGCCAGCACCTCGTCCCAGGGATTCGCCAGCACCGGGTCCATCGACCGCGACAGCGCCGTCTGCGCCGCCTCGCGCGCCGCCTCCAGGTGCCCCTGCTCGCGCTCGAAGCGCGACTGGTAGACGCGCAAGAGCGTCTCCATCCGGAGGCCACTCTCACGCGCCGCCGCCAGCGCCCGGGGCAGCGACTGGCGCACCGCCGCCGCGTCCTCGAACAGCACGTCCCGGCACGCCTGGTACGTCTGCACGTGGCACTGCAACCAGCGGTCCTCCGGCAGCACCCGCGCCAGCGCCTCGCCGCGCGCCACCACCGCCGCCACGTGCTCGTGCTCGCCGCGCTCCAGATAGTAGGGCGGCGTGAAGATGGCCAGGTTGCGCTCCATCAACCGGGGGTTGCCCAGCCGGCGCACCAGGTCACTCTTCTCCGTGAACGCCGGCACGAAGGCCGCCGCATCCCCCGTGAACGCCGCGCGCGTCACCACCGTGAACAGGTGGAAGGCCCGCACGTCCGTGAAGCCGTGCGCCTCCGCCACCGCGTAGCCATCCCGCGTCGCCTGCGCGTCCAGCGGCTCGCCGCGCAGCGCCAGGTTCATGTTCATCATGTAGCCACCCATCCCCAACGCCCACGCCAGGCGCCGAGGCAGCCGGCCCATCACCTCGCGCAGCCCGCGCAGCCGCGTGAGCTGCTCGAACTGCGCCTCCACCACCCCCGCCGAGCGGCCCGTGTACGCGCTGAGCACCGCCGGCGCCAACAACGTCGCGGCCCGGTACGGCGACACCTCCGGCTGCTCGCGCCGCACCCGCTCCAGCAACGCGTCCAAATCCTTCGTGCGCCCGACGATGGCCAGCGCCATCGCCTGGAGGATGCGCAGCTCCGCCTGCTTCCAGAAGATGTCCGCCGGCGCCACCTGCGCGTCCGCCTCGCGCTCGCGGAACAATTCCCTCAGGCGTGCCGGCCGCTCGTCCTCGGGCGCCGAGCACGCCCCGTCGAGCTGCGCGAGCGCAACCCGCCGCCCCTCCTCCAGGTCCACCGTCGACGCCCAGTGCGCGAAGAGCTTCTCCGCGAAGGCCAGCGAGCTGGGCGGGTCACTCGCGTAGCCCACCTCCACCAGCGTCACCCAGATGCGCAACAGCAGCCTGTCGCGCCCCGGGAAGTCCGGCGCGGACTCCAGCAGCGTGGAGGCCTCCTTCAAGAGCAGCGTCGCCTCCAGCAACGCCTGCGCCTCCATCGCCGCGCGCCCCGCGTCCAGCAACGGACCGATCGCCAGCTCCGGCTCCGACGAGCGCAGGTAGTGCCACCCCACCGTGCGCGTCAGGTCCGGCCGCTGCGAGTAGAGCGTCTGCAGCGCCAGCGCCACCCGCGCGTGCGCCGCGCGCCGCTCGTCCTCCGACATGCTGTCGTAGACGGCCTGGTGCACGGTGTCGTGCGTGAAGACGTACCGGCCCTCCTCCTCCTGGAGGAACTGCCGCTCCACGATTCCATCCAGCACCGCGAACAGCTCCGACTCCGGCAGGTCCGCCAGCGCCCGCACCATGGGCAGCTCCAGGCTGCGCCCCGCCGGCGCCAGCCGCCTCAAGAGCGACACCTGCTCCACCGGCGCGGAGGACAGGCGCTCGAGCACCGCCGCCTGGATGCTCGCGGGCAAGGGCCGCGTGTCCAGCCCCTCCTCCGCCGTCCAGCGTCCACCCACGCGCGTCAGCGCGCCCTCCTCCACCAGCGCGCGCAGACACTCCGTGGCGAAGAACGCGTTGCCCCCCGTCGTCTCGTGCAGCCGCGCGACGAAGCTCTCCGGCACCTCCAGGCCCGGCAGCGCCAGCCCCACCAACGTGCCCACGTGCTCGGCCCCGAGCGGCTCCAGATCCATGCGCCAGGTGAGCTTCTCGTCCACCGTCTGGAACGCCAGGCTCAGCCGGCTCAGCTCCCCCGAGCGGAACGTGCACACCACCATGCCGCGCGTGCCGTGCAGCGCGCGGATGAGCACGTTGAGCACCTCCAGCGACGCGGTGTCCGCCCAGTGCAGGTCCTCGAAGCACAGGACGAACGTCATCCGCTTGCCCAGCCCCTGCACCCACTCCGCCAGCGCGCCGAAGAACCCCAGCTTCTCCTCGCCCGGCACCTGCGCGACGCCCGAGCCCTCCGCCGACATCGCGGGCAGGAGCCTCGAGAGCCTCGGCGACAGCCGCTCCATCACCTCCGTGGGCGTGTGCGGAATCAGCGCGCGCAGCGCCTGCGCGATGGGCGTCAGCGGCGCCTGCCCCTCCGCGCGACACTGCCCCCGTCCGAACGGCAGCTCCGCCAGCTTCGCCTGCAGCTCGAACTCCTGCAGCAGCCGCGTCTTGCCCACGCCCGCCGGAGCGCCCAGCAGCACCGCGCGCGACTGGCCCCAGTCCGCCTCGGCCAGCCCGTTCATCAGCGACTCCAGCTCCGCCGCGCGCCCCACCACCTCCGGCACGTGCAGGTAGCTGGAGCGCGCCGACAGGGGCTCCTCCGGCATCGGCTCGCCGCTGGCGTGGCACAGCGCCTCCATCAGCTCGGCGGCGTCCTGGAAGCGCTCGCGCGGGTCCTTCGCCAACAGCAGGAGGATGATCTCCTCCAGCTGCGGGTCCACCGGCCCCAGCGAGGACGGCTTGGGCGGCGGCCGCGTCAGGTGCTCGGCGAGCAGCGCCGCGGGCGTGTTGCGCTTGAAGGGCAGCTTCCCCGTCACCAGGTAGTACGCCATCACCCCCAGCGAGTAGAGGTCGGCGCGCCCGTCGATGCTCGCGCCACGCTGCCACTCGGGGGCCAGGTACTCCAGCGTGCCCTTGAGCTTGCCGGGGCTCGGGGTGCCCAGCTGGTGCATCACCCCGAAGTCCATCAGCTTCACCGCGCCGGAGCGGGTGATGCGCACGTTGCTCGCCTTGATGTCGCAGTGCACGTACAGGCGCGAGTGGATGAACGCCAGCACCTGCGCCATCTGGAGGAGCACCCGGTACAGCGTGCGCGTGTCCAGCGGGGACTCGCGCGCCAGGGTGCTCAGGTCCTGCCCGTCCACCACCTCCATGGTGATGAAGCGGTTGCCGGCCTCCGTCATCCCCCAGTCGAACACCTTCAGCGTGCCGGGGTGCTGCAGCTTCTTCATCGCGAAGAACTCGTGCCGGAACATCAGCACCAGCTCCTCCGTCTTCGCCGCCGTCAGCCCCGCGGGGACCTGCATCTCCTTGAGCGCGACCTTGCGCCGCTCGTGCAGGTCCTCCGCCAGCCAGATGCGGCCCATGCCGCCCTCGCCCAAGAGGCCCTCCACCCGGTAGCGGCCCGTCACCACCATTCCGAGCTCCAACGAGCGTCGCACGCCCGCGGCGTCCCCCGGCAGGGTGACGGGCGTGCGGATGCGCTCCCCCCACGTGCTGCTCGGAGGACGGCTGCGCTCGTCCAGGACGGTTGTCTTCTCTTCGTCGCTCACGAAGGCGGGACCGGAAGGTCGGCAGAATCCAGAAGTCGATGGAATATCACGTTTCCATGTATCGGGACACGCTCCGACGACACGGAAGAAACCCCTGCCCCCCACCGCCCAGGCAGGCGGCCTGATATCCGCCAGCACTTGTCCCGCGCATCGGGACTTCGGAGGTTGAGTCGGGCAGGCGACACCCACATCCAGGCAGGTGCAACATGGCGGGCATTCCTCGAGGACCCAACGACACGCGGCCGACGCGCGGGGACTTCCAGCCGAGGAATCGCGGCGAGGTGGAGGACGCGCAGGATGAGGGCGCGCGCGACGTGAGCCGTCGGCTCGCGGACGAAGACGCCGGGGACGTGGACCCCACGCGTGACACGGACTGGGAGGCCCGCGTGGAGCGCGGGGAGGAGTGGACAAACGAGCAGGTCCCCGAGCGCGAGGCCCGCGGCGACGAGGAGCCCGACTCGGAGGTGTCCCGGCGCGGCCTGGAGAATCCCCCGCCCGAGGAGTAGGCCTCCCACGCCCGCTCGGCCTTGTACCTCCGTCCAGGGGTGGGGGCAGACCCCTTGCGACGGCGGGCGCGGTGCGGTGATGCTCGTGGTTTCGGACGGTCGTCGCCCCACGGCGCGCCGCCGGCACCGGAGGAGCCCGAGCACCGTGAAGCCCAAGGTCCTCATCGTCGAGAACTCGTGGACGATGCGCGAGACACTGCGCCTGCTGTTGTCCGGGGACTTCGACTGCACGGCGGCGTCGAGCGGCGAGGAGGGCCTGGAGAAGGCCCTGGCCCAGCCGCCAGACCTGCTCCTGTCCGACGTGAACATGGAGGGCATGGACGGGTACGAGCTGTGCCGCCGCTTCCGTCAGGAGCCCTCGCTCCAGCACATCCCCGTCGTCTTCGTCAGCGGCTTCGCGCCCCGCTCGGACAGCGACGCGAGCCTGCCCGTGCCGGATGCCTACCTGGTCAAGCCCGTGAAGCCCGCGCTGCTCATCGCCGAAATCCACGCGCTGCTGCAGCGGGGGAGCGCGCCCGTGTCGGCGGCGGCCCCCACCGCGCAGGTCGTCACCAAGGCCTGAGGTCAGCTCCCCCGGTAGGTGGAGTAGCCGAAGGGGCTGAGCAACAGCGGTACGTGGTAGTGCTCGTCGGGCGCCCCCAGCTCGAAGACGACGGACACCGACGGGTAGAAGCCCTTCACACCGAGCGAGCGGAAGTACGCGCCCGTGTCGAAGGACATCCGGTAGACGCCTGTCTCCACGCGGGCGCCCGCGGGCAGGAAGTCGCGCACGCGCCCGTCGTCGTTGGTGACGCCCCGGGCCAGCTCCTTCCAGTCGCCGTGGGCCCCCTGCAGCTCCAGGGTGATGGGAACACCGGAGGCCGGGCGGCCGCGGTGCGTGTCGAGGACATGGGTGGACAGGGTGCTCATGACGCCAGCAGCTTCTCCAATCGGATGCGGGTGATTTTCGCCTGCTCCCCGGCGGCGATGCGCAGCTCCTCGTCCGGGGCGTTGCCCAGGCGCGCGCGCAGCAGGCCGAGCATCTCCTGGGCGCTCTTGCCCGTCGCGCACACGAGGAAGATGAAGCCGAAGCGCTCCTCGTAGGCCTGGTTGCCATCGGCCAGGCCCTGGAGCACCTCCTCTCCCGCGCCGCTCACCCCGCCCTGCTCCTGCGAGGACCAATTGGCGGTGGCGGCGAACTTCGCGCGCAGCGAGGCCACGTCGCCGATGCGCGGGTGGTGCGTGAAGGCCTCTCGCCAGTCCTCCGGGCCCGTGCGGCTCCACTGCTGGGAGGCCTCGGAGAACAGGTGCTCGGCGTCACGGAAGGGCCGCGCCTTCGTCATCGCCTCCGCCCAACGCGAGGCACCGCAGCAGCGCTTCAGCTCCGCGCGGGCCTCGTCGGGGGGCAGCGTGTTGAGTCGCTCGAGCGCGCTCACGCCGGACGTCCGTGGACGAGCAGCCGGCTGACTCCGCCGTCGGGGAAGATTTTGAGGCGCACGTGGGTGAAGGGGCCCTTCGCCTTCAGCTCGGCCTCGAAGTGGTGAC
The DNA here is from genome assembly GCF_059738865.1 of Myxococcus sp. MH1. Lineage (NCBI taxonomy): Bacteria > Pseudomonadati > Myxococcota > Myxococcia > Myxococcales > Myxococcaceae > Myxococcus > Myxococcus sp. MH1. The sequence goes on from NZ_AP026947.1 coordinate 8,554,987, forward strand.
GGTGGTCCGCCTGGAGCTTCGTGCGCGGCAGCAGCTCCGTCCACGCCAGGTCGTGCGCGTTGGCGAAGTCCACCAGCGGCTCGCGCAGGTAGAGGCCTTCGAGCGACGCGCTCTCCGGGAAGTTGCCCTTGTAGAAGGCGGTGTCCACCTCCACGCGCTCGATGGTGCCGGGCACTGCCAGCTTCACGACAATCCAGTCGAAGCCCGGCAGCAGGCGCTTGCGGCGCGTCTCCCAGCCCTCGCCCATGTTGGCCGCGCGGCCGGGCAGGATGAGGTTGTCCTTGGTGCCGAAGAACGCGTCGTTGCACGCCACCACCGTGCCGCCGTTCTCCGCCGCCGCCAGGTCCACCGCGCCCTTCTCGCGCGTCAGCCGCGCCAGGTCCGGCCGCACCTCGCCGTGCACGCGCAAGCGCGCCACGCCGCCGTCCGGGTAGATGTTGAGGCGCAGGTGCGTCCAGCGCCGCTCGTCGGCGATGGCGAAGAGGTTGCGCGTGCCACCCTGCAGCTTGAGCTGCGGGAGGATGCGCGTCCACGCCGCGTCCACCAGCGACTCGGGCGACGGCGAGCCTTCGACCTCCAGCGCGTCCACCGAGGCGTACTCGGGGAAGTTGCCCAGGAAGTGGTTCGTGTCGATGTCCACGCCGCGAATCACGCCGGGCAGGCCGAGCTTCAGGATGCACCAGTCGTGGCCGGGCACGCGCTTGCGGCGCGACTCCCAGCCGTCCATCCACTTGCCCTGCTCGGTATACTTGTCCGGGATGAAGACGCCTCGACCGGGCTTGAGCAGGTTCTCCTTGCCGGCGAAGAACTCGTCACTGGCCAGCAGGGCCTGTCCGCCGACCTTCTCGGCGGCCAGGTCGATGAGCTCCGTGAAGCCGACGCGCAGCTTCCCCTCTTCGGGTGCATGCATTTTCGTGTGTTCTCCCGATGGAATGATGTCAGGCGGCGATGCGCGCCGAGGACGGCCGGCGCACCCAGCTTCCCGTGGGACGCGGGAAGGGCTGCCCGCGCTCGTAGATGGTCTCTCCGCGCAGCAGCGTGCGCTCCACCACGCCCGCGAGCGTCCTGCCCGCGTACGGCGTCAGGGGATGACGGTGCTGGAGCCGTGACGGCTCGACGGTGAAGGTGGCCTCGGGGTCGAACACCACGAGGTCCGCGTCCGCGCCCGGCACGAGCGAGCCCTTCGTACCGCTCAGGCCCACCAGTCGGGCCGGCGCCTCGCACATCCAGCGCACGAGCGACTCCAGACCGTGGCCTCGCCTGCGCGCCTCGGTCCACACCGCCGACAGGCTGAGCTGCAGCGACGCGATGCCACCCCACGCCGCGCCGAAGTCGCCGCGCTCCAGCAGCTTGAGCGCGGGCGTGCAGGGCGAGTGGTCCGACACCACCAGCTCGATGTCTCCGCGCGCGAGCCCCTCCCACAGGCGCTCGCGGTTCTCCGCCTCGCGGATGGGCGGCGCGCACTTGAAGTGGGTCGCGCCGTCCTCAATCTCCTCGGCGGTGAAGCTCAGGTAGTGCGGACACGTCTCCACCGACACGTCCAACCCCTCGCGCCGCGCATCGATGAGCAGCGGCAGCGCGTCCGCCGAGGACAGGTGGACGATGTGCACGCGGCAGCGGTGCTTTCGCGCCAGCTCCATCATCATCCGGATGGCGTCCTGCTCCCAGCTGCGCGGCCGGGACTCGAGATAGGCGCGGTACGTGCGAGCCCCCTCTGCGCGGACCTCCGGGAGCGCTGACTCCAGCTCCGCGTGCACGATGAGCGGCACACCGCGCCGCGCGAGAATCGGCATGGCCACGTCGAGCACCGCGCGGTCCGCGGGAGGGAACTCATCCACACCCGAGGGGCACAGGAAGCACTTGAAGCCCGCGATGCCCGCGTCGATGAGCGCCTCCAGCTCGCCCGCATTGCCGGGAATCACGCCGCCCCAGAAGCCATGGTCCACCTGGCTCGCGCCCCGGGCCGCGTCCGCCTTGAGCTTCAGCGCGTCGAGCGTGGTGGTGGGCGGCAGCGAGTTGAGCGGCATGTCCACCACGGTGGTGATGCCTCCGGCCGCCGCGGCGCGCGTGGCGGTCTCGAAGCCCTCCCACTCGGTGCGGCCGGGCTCGTTGATGTGCGCGTGGCAGTCCACCACGCCGGGCATCACCACGTGGTGGCCCACGTCCGTCACCGACAGCGCGCCGAGCGCCTCGGAGGGCCCGGCCACCTTCTCCACGCGGCCGTCCTTCACCACCACCACCGCCTCGCGCAGCCCACCGCCCGCCAGCACGCGGCGACTGCGCAGCCCGAACTCACCCCTGCTCATGGCTCGAATTCCCTCTCGTCGAAGCATTCCAGGGAGCGGAAGAACGCATCCCGGTCATCCAGGTAGAGCTGCCGCGTCACGCCCGCCGTCAGCTTGGGCAGGCTGTACTTCATGCCGGAGATGCTCGCCCCGCCGAAGCCCAGCGAGAGCAGGCACCCGAAGGTGTAGTTGAAGATGGAGCGGAGGTACGGCGCGCGACCCGGCTGCTTCTCCTGCAGCTCGAAGCCCGGCCCCAGGTACGGGTGGCGCAGCAGGTCCGCGTGCGACTGCCCCTCGGGCGGCGTGAAGCGGTCCTTCCAGAGCGCGATGTCCGTGTGCACGTTCGCCAGCTCCGGCCGCAGCGACAGGTCCGTCACCGTGCCGCTTCCGACGATGAGCTTGTCGAAGGTGTACTGCCCCTGCGGGGTGGTGATGCGGGCCTGCCCGTCCACCACCTCGGCGTCCAGCCACGGGCTCTGGGCGTGCAGGTGGAACTGGGGGAAGGCGCACGCGCGGCGGTACGTGTCCGCCGGGGGCAGCTGCCCCATCTCGAAGATGCGGTGGATGAAGCGCCACTTGTCCGCGTCCGGCAGGTCCGCGTGGTGCTTGAGGAAGCCGACGAACTCCGCCCAGCGGTACGGGTTGATGCACGGCAGCGACTTGCGCCGGTAGAACAGGTGCACCTCGCCGGCACCGTGCTCCAGCGCGACGGAGGCGTTGTCGAACGCGGACGCCCCCGCGCCGAGCACGCCCACCTTGCGACCACGCAGCGCCTCGAAGTCGATATCCTCGCGCGTCTGCGCGTACAGCTCGCGCGGCAGGTTCGCCACGATGGACGGGACTTCCCAGCGCCCCGAGCCGTCGATGCCCGTGGCGAGCACCACCTTGCGCACGAAGAGGACCTCGGTGGCGCCGGTGCGCAGGTCCTCCAGCGGCACGTGGAAGCAGTCGTCCTCGGCGCTCCAGGTCAGCGCTCCGGCGCGCGAGCGGCAGCGCACGGGGATGTTCAGCGTGCGCCGGTACCAGCCGAGGAAGTCCGCCCACAGCTCCTTGGGGATGCGCTCCAGCGACGCCCAGGCGGCCTCGCCATACTGGGCCTCGAACCAGGACTGGAAGCTGAGGTTGGGCAGGTTGTGGTCCGGCCCGGTGAGGTGCTTGGGCGTGCGCAGCGTGTGCATGCGCGCGAACGTCTTCCACGGCCCCGCGAGGTCCTGCTCGCCGTCGTCCACCACGAGCAGGTTCGTCACCTTCTCGCGCAAGAGCCCGAAGGCCGCGGTGAGGCCGCTCTGCCCGCCTCCGATGATGAGCACATCCAGCACGGCCTTGCCGTCACGGGTGTGTCGCGGGAGCACCCAGGAGCGCTTCGGGTACTCCAGCCGCTCCAGGTCCCTGCGGAGCGCGTCCTCCAGGGCGGGGAGGCCGGGAGGAGGCGGCATCGCGGGGCTCGGAGGCGGGATGCGCATGCCTCCATCGTAACCGCGCGCTATGTCGCCCGGTCAATGTGCCCCCCTCCCTGGGTGTGGGCTGACAAGGGGCTCCCGAGGGAAATAGCCGGGCGCGTCAGGGGTTGACAGCGGGTGTCCGAGCGCTGACGACGGCCCGCTTCGACGCTTCCCCGGAGGAGCCGGTTGGTTATGCTCCCCCGCCCTTTTCGCTCCGTCCCGAGGTCATTCGCGTGATCAACGCCTTCCCCCGCGTCCCGGCTCCCCGCAACGAGCCCATCCTCCCCTACTCGCCCGGTTCGCCCGAGCGCCGCGAGCTCCAGGCGACGCTCAAGCGCATGAGCGGCGAGCAGATCGACATCCCGCTCATCATCGGCGGCAAGCAGGTGCGCAGCGGCAAGACGGACACGGTGCGCATGCCCCACCGGCACTCGCACGTGCTGGCCACCCTGCACGAGGCGGACGCGAGCCACGTGGAGCAGGCCATCCAGGCGGGCCTCGCGGTGAAGGAGGACTGGGCGCGGATGTCGTTCTCCTCGCGCGCGGCCATCTTCCTGCGCGCCGCGGAGCTGCTCGCCACGCGCTACCGGCCCATCATCAACGCGTCCACCATGCTGGGTCAGTCGAAGACGGCCCACCAGGCGGAGATCGACGCCGCGTGTGAGGCCATCGACTTCCTGCGCTACAACGTCCACTTCGCCGAGCAGATTCTCGCCATCCAGCCGGAGTCGTCGCCGCAGACGTGGAACATGTTGGACTACCGCCCGCTGGACGGCTTCGTGTTCGCGGTGGCGCCGTTCAACTTCACGTCCATCGCGATGAACCTGTGCACCGCGCCCGCGCTGATGGGCAACGTGGTGCTGTTCAAGCCGTCGTCCACGTCGGCGCTGAGCGCCTGGTACTTCATGGAGATGCTGCGCGAGGCGGGCCTGCCCGACGGCGTCATCAACATGCTCAACGGCGACGGGCCCACGGTGGGCAACCCCACGCTGGCCAGCCCCCATCTGGGCGGCATCCACTTCACCGGCTCCACGCCGACGTTCAACACCATGTGGAAGACGGTGGGGGAGAACATCGGCAAGTACAAGCAGTACCCCCGGCTGGTGGGTGAGACGGGTGGCAAGGACTTCATCGTGGCGCACGCGTCCGCGGCGGACGACGTGGAGGCGCTCGCGGTGGCCATCGTGCGCGGTGGCTACGAGTACCAGGGCCAGAAGTGCTCGGCGGCCAGCCGCGTGTACGTGCCGGAATCGCTGTGGACGAAGCTCAAGCCGCGGCTGCAGGCGCTCATCGGCGACATCCGCATGGGCGACGTGACGGACTTCCGCAACTTCATGGGCGCGGTCATCGACGAGAAGTCCTTCAAGAAGGTCTCCTCGTACATCGAGCTGGCGAAGCAGGACAAGGACGCGAGCATCGTCGCGGGTGGCGAGACGGACCGGAAGGAGGGCTGGTTCGTGAAGCCCACGCTGGTGCAGTTGCAGGACCCGCGTCACCGCATCATGCGCGAGGAGGTCTTCGCGCCTCTGGTGGGCGTGCACGTGTATCCGGATTCGAAGTACGTGGAGACGCTGCGCGAGGTGGACCAGAGCGCGACGTATGCGCTGACGGGGGCCATCTTCGGGCGGGACCGGAAGGCCATCGACACGGCGATGAGCGAGCTGCGGCACGCGGCGGGCAACATCTACATCAACGACAAGCCCACGGGCGCGGTGGTGGGACAGCAGCCCTTCGGTGGCTCGCGCGCGTCGGGGACGAACGACAAGGCGGGTTCGCTGCTCAACCTCATCCGCTGGACGAGTCCTCGGACGGTGAAGGAGAACTTCGCCCCGCCGACGAAGGTGCCGTATCCGTTCATGGACAGCGACCCCCACGATGGGGGTATCTAGGCTCGCATGAGCCGAGCATTCCCGGGCATCGCGGGGCTGGAGACGTATTCGCTGAAGGGTGACGACTGCTGCGTGGAGGTCATCCCTTCACGCGGCGCGCTCGTCACGAGCTTCATGGTGGGGGACGAAGACATCCTCTACCTCGATGAGGCCACCGTGGCGGACCCGACGAAGAACGTGCGCGGGGGCATCCCCGTGCTGTTCCCCAACGCGGGTCCGCTGCCTGGGGACACCTATCCGGCGCATGGCAAGTCCTTCAGCCTGTCGCAGCACGGCTTCGCCCGGAAGCTGGCGTGGGCGGTGCGGCAGGCGGAGGACTCGTTGTTGGTGCTGGGGTTGAAGTCCAACGCGGAGACGCTGCGTGTCTATCCGTGGGAGTTCGACGCGCAGCTCACGTTCTCGCTTGTGGGGCGGAGGCTGACCATCGACTTCGACATCCAGAATCCCGGGATGGAGCCGCTGCCCGTGCACCTGGGCTTCCATCCTTACTTCCGGGTGCCGGACGCGGCGAAGTCGGTGACGACGGTGGAGACGGACGCGACACACGGCTGGGACAACCGGACCAAGCGCGAGGTGCCGTTCACCGGGTGGGATTTGACGGCGGACGAGGTGGACCTGCACCTGCGAGACCACTCGAAGCAGGAGACCCGGCTGTCGCGTGGGCCGGGGCTGCGACCCGTCCACCTGTCGTGGAGCCCTGAGTTCAAGGTGATGGTGGTGTGGACGCTGAAGGGGAAGGACTTCGTCTGCGTGGAGCCATGGACCGCCGCGGCGGGCGCGCTCGCGACGGGCGAGGGGCTGCTGCACGTGCAGCCCGATGAGCGACTGTCGCTCGCGTTCGATATCGAGGTGTGAGCCTTGGGGTGGCGCACTTCGGTCAGGGCAATCGGCTCCTGAACTGGAGCCAGTCCTTCAGCTCGGGGTGTTTTTCCACCACTCCGGACTCAGAGATGTGCGCCAGCGTATTGAGCGCGCTCTTCATGTACCGCAGCTTGAGAAGTGTCTGCGTCGGGATGGTGCGCCAGTCTGGGGTGGCCAGGAGCTTGGCCGCCTCGTCCATCGACATGACGATGAGGCCCTGAAACCAGCTGTAGATGACGTCCGGGTCCAGGACGGCGTCTCCCGCCCGTGAACCGAGTTCTCGAATCATCCACGCTCGCAGGCTCATCTCCGAGAGTCGGACGGAGTGGGCGTTGTCACCAGCCTCAAGTCCCGCGAGGACGCCATAGATGTGCAGGGCGACGTGAGCCCAGTCCAGGCTCCGCTCTTCCCTGGCCCGAGCAGCAGCAGTGAACGCGAAGCCCACCCAGTTGAAGCTCTCGCCCTGCACTGGCGCGCCGATGACCAGCCCGTCGAGCCATGTCCGAACCTGGGGAAGCGGCCAGCCCAGGACGGTTTGAAGTTGGGAGGTCTTCGGTTCCATGGTCGTCCTCACGGGGGGAATGTAATCCCGTGCCGCGCAAATGCCCTCCGTCCGATTTCGAGGGCGCTGTCACTCACGGCCTTCGACACCCCGTTCAGGAAATGCCCGCTCAAGGGCTCAATCCGGATCCCGAAACGGGTCGTGCCATGGACCGCGAGTTCGGCTTCGCCGGCAGCCAACACGGGCCGCCCACCACTCGCGACAGCATGCGAGATTTCGACGCCCTGCCATCTGTACGGGATGACCTGGAGCTGATTGTCCGCAGTGACCACCCACTTGATGCGCTCCTCGCTCGCGTAGCGCATGAAGTCTGGAGAATCCACGCGGACAGGCCGGACACCCAATTGCTCGGCCATCTCCAGTTCTGAGGCGAGCAGTTCTGGCATCTGATTCTCATGGAGCGGTTCCTGGGACGACCTGCCAGGACTCGTTTCGTCCTGGCCACCCTGTGTCCGAGCAGACATCGCGACCGCGTTGGGGGCGAGCCCCACCGTCAGGACGCCCTCCGCGACAGCAATGGAGCGGACTCCCCCAGACATCACCGCGGACCACTGGAAACCCGCATTGACCTCCGTCGCCAGCACCGCACGTGCGAAGCCAGGAAGCAGGGGGCCTTTCGATGCCAGGCTCGCTGCACCGCCGCCCAAAGCCGCGGTGAGGGCCATGATGAGGACACGTGCGCCATTCGCGCCCATCACCTCTCCAAAATCACGCCCTGCATCCTCCAGTCCCCGAAAAGACGTCGCACGCGCTGAATCGGCGGACAACCGCTGCCAGCCCATCACGAGGTTCGTGAATGCGTCCAAGCCGATGTACGCGATGACATAGGTCGTCAAGGCGAGGGCCACGAGCTTCGTCACCGGCTCGGGCGCCACAACAAGGAGCATGTAGGCAGCCATGGCCGAGGTGATCATCGCCTTGAGCACCAGTGGGTTGACAACCTCCTGCACTGCCTGCTGAACCCCATCCCAGACCCCGTCCCAGGCAAAGGACAAAGCCATCTTCCGGCGCACATCGGCATCCAGGAAGGTAAAGCCGTCCTCCAACAACGTGAGGCATTCGCCAGGATCATCCTGACGAGAGCACCAGGCACCGTAGTCCCTTCCACGCGAGGGGGATTCCGCCGCCCACGTAGCCCGCTGGAGTCGTGAACGGCTCGCTTCTTCGGGACGTACCGAGAAGCGCATCTCCAGGACGAGGCGGGTCATCGCACGCTGGAAGTCGCCAGGGTCTACATCAATGGGACTGACCCGCTCAGGAGGTGCGTAGAGGAGGGGCTCACCCTCCCCTGTATCCAAGCGAACCACTCGAGAGGTCGCACAGCCGAACGAGAGGCACGCCAGCAACACCGAGACCCAACGCAGCATCTTCTCGCTCCCGCAATCGAGTTCTCACGACAAGAGCAGGGGGAGAACTAGCAGCAGGGTCCGACAACCCCAGCGAAGCAGCTTGGGGGGGTCACTGGCGCGGAGTCATCCTCGGCACCCATTCTCGCATCGCAGAGGCCACGGCTTCCGGACGTTCGACCCAGGGGAAGTGCGCGGCTCCTGCCACGGTCCTGTGGAGGATGTGCGGTCCCTGGAAAGCGGCCTGTGACCACGGTGTCTGCTGGACGATGCGGTCCTCGGCGCCGCTGATGATGAGCGTGGGCAGCGTGCGCGGCCACCACGTGTGGACATACGTCTCGTCGAAGTTCCGGTCCGACCAGTCCACCGCCGCGCGGTTGTAGGGCATCCGTCGCAGCAGCTCTCGCCCCTCCGTCACGCCCTCCGGCGTGAAGTTCCACTCCGCCGACGCCACCGCGATGTCTCGCAGCCGCTCATCCGTGCGCTCGGATTCGTAGCGTTGGGTCGCCGCGTCGACCTCGGGCAGCGGATGCCGCTGGGTCATCTCGAAGAACGGCGCGCGCCAGCTCGCGTCCGGCGCCGTGCTCACGAGCACGAGCCCCACCAGGAGCGACTCCAGCTCCGGCACGGACAGCAGATACATACCTCCCGTGGAGTGCCCCAGATAGACACAGTTCGGAAGCGCCTGGGCAGCCTCGATGAGCACCCTGGGCCACACGTCATGGGGATTCGCTGGCGCCCCCGGAGGCGAGACATTGGACCCGTCTCCTGGCAGGTCCACCATCCAGCACGTCCCCGGGACATCCAGCGCGTCCGCCAGTCCGAACAGGCTCTCCGCGCCAATCCCTGGCCCGCCCGGGAGGAACAGCCAGTTGAAGGCCCCCGGACGGGCACCTCGTCGCCGGAGCCGAACGCCTGATGCCGTGAAGAACTGTTCCATCGTGCTGCCTGGAGACATTGCCCGCCCCCTCCATCACCGCGTCATCGATGCAAGAACCGTCGGACATCCGCCTCCGCGACCCCAAAGCCCGCACCCACGGCAGCGTCCTCCGACGAGTGAACCTGCGTACAATATCCCGCCGATGCGACTGCGACGATCCTCTCTTCACTCGCGCAGGGAGGAATCACCATGTCGAATCGCATGTCGTGGTTGGCTGGAGTGGGCGCATTGCTGCTCGCGATGGGCTGCGGTCCCATCGAGGATGAACGCGCCGAGGTGCCCGTCCTGGACGACGCCCCCGTCGCGGACGGAACCGTCCACGCGACCGGGCTGGTGAACTGCACCAATGAATGTCGAGAAGAGTCCATCCAGTGCATCGCGGACTGCAAGCTCACGCTGACCGACCCACTCCCACTCATGATCTGTCTCAATGCCTGCGTGGGCGAGCTCGCGGACTGCAACCTGGACTGCGTGAACTGAAGAAGCCTTCATCTCCATCACACGCCGCGCCGCGGCCCCATCAACACCTTCGCCAGGGCTTGAAGCTCCGAGCGCAACCACTGACTCCGAGGCTCGCTGTCCTCGGAGCGGTGCCAGTACAAATGCAGCTCCAGTCGCGGCAGCGCGAGCGGCATGGGCAACAGGTGCAGGTCATCATCCAGCACCCCGTTGATCTCCTCCGCTCTGCGCCGCGGCATCGTCAGCAACAGGTCCGAGCCCGATACGATGCGGCACGCCGTCTCGTAGTGCCGACAACGCACCGTGACCTCCCGCTGATACCCCAGCCGGCTGAGCACCAGGTCCTCCACCGCCAGCCCCGTGCGGCGCGAGGACACCGTGACGTGCTTCGCCGCCATGTACGCCGCCACGTCCAGCCGCCTGCGCTTGCGACTCACCACGCAGAACGCATCCCGCGTGAAGGCCGTATGCCGCAGCTCCGCGCTCGTCGGCTGCTCCACGTCGATGGCCAGGTCCAACCGCCCCGAAGCCAGGTCCCGCTCCAGCCGCGTCCGCTCCAACCGCACGCTGCTGATGCGCGCCTCCGGACTCCGCTCCTGAAGCCGCGCCACCAGTCGGGGCACGATCGACGGCTCCAGCATGTCGCTCATCGCCAGGGTGAAGGTCCCCACGTCCCGCGCCGGCTCGAAACCTCGCGTGTGGTGCACCGCCTGCTGGAGCAGCGCCAGCGCCTCCCGAATCTCCGGCGCCACCCGCTCCGCCAACGGCGTCGGCGCCACGCCCCTCCCCTGCCGGACGAACAGGGGCGCCCCCAACTGCTCGCGCAGCCTCGCCAGCGCGTGGCTCACCGCGGACTGACTGAGGAACAGCACCTCCGCCGCGCGCGTCAGATTCCGCTCCCGATAGACCACGTCGAACACCCGGAAGAGGTTGAGGTCCGGGGGCCCGGGGCGCCGGGTGGAATCCTGAACTGGGCTCATGACGACACATGACCAACATTCAGTGGATTCAACAAGGGCCGGGTGCCAAGGATGAGCGCCTCTCGTGAGAGGAGGCAGCACCGTGGACTTCGAGCCGAGCGCCAGAGGCAAGGACTACCTGGAGCGCGTGAAGCAGTTCATGCGCGAGCACATCGAGCCCAACGAGGCCCGCTACTACCAGGAGGTCATGGAGGCCTCGCGCGGCGGTGACTGGAAGACCTGGCCCGTGTCCTCCGTCATGGAGGACCTCAAGGCCAAGGCCCGCGCGGCCGGCCTCTGGAACCTCTTCCTCCCCGATGAGAAGCTCGCCCCGGGCCTGTCCACGCTCGAGTACGCCCCCATCGCCGAGGAGACCGGGCGCAGCCTCATGGCCCCCGAGGTCTTCAACTGCAACGCCCCCGACACCGGCAACATGGAGGTGCTCTGGAAGTACGGCACCCCCGCCCAACAGAAGCAGTGGCTCACCCCGCTGCTCGCCGGCGAAATCCGCTCCGTCTTCTGCATGACCGAGCCCGGTGTCGCCTCCTCCGACGCCACCAACATGGAGGCCACCGCCGTCGTCGAGAAGGACGAGGTCATCCTCAACGGCTCCAAGTGGTGGACCACCGGCCTGGGCCACCCCAAGGCGAAGATCGCCATCTTCATGGCGCGCACGCCCGACACCGGCGGAGACCGCCACCACCAGCACTCCATGGTGCTCGTGCCCCTGGACTCGCCGGGCGTGTCCATCAAGCGCATGCTCCCCGTCTTCGGCGAGTACGACGCCCCCCACGGCCACGGCGAGGTGCACTTCACCAACGTCCGCGTCCCCGTCTCCAACATCATCGGCGGCCCCGGCATGGGCTTCGAGATCGCCCAGGGGCGCCTGGGCCCCGGCCGCATCCACCACTGCATGCGCTGCATCGGCGCCTCCGAGCGGGCGCTGGAGCTGATGATCGACCGCGGCATGAACCGCACCGCCTTCGGCAAGCCCCTGCTCAACCTGGGCGGCAACCGCGAGCGCGTGGCCGAGGCCCGCATCGCCATCGACCAGGCCCGCCTGCTCACGCTCTACGCGGCGTGGAAGATGGACCAGGTGGGCGCCCTCGGCGCGATGACCGAAATCTCCGCCATCAAGGTCGTGGCCCCCAGCGTGCTCCAGCGCATCGTCGACGACGCCATCCAGATTCACGGCGGCGCGGGCGTGTCCAACGACACGGTGCTCGCGGGCTTCTTCGGCCAGGCGCGCACGCTGCGGCTCGCGGACGGCCCGGACGAGGTGCACAAGGGCGTCATCGCCCGCATCGAGCTGGCCAAGCGCGGCTTCTCCAAGAGGTGACGCACCATGGCCACCCACGCCGCCCCGAAATCCACCCTGGATTCACCCAGCTCCGTCCGCGCCGGTGAGGAGCTGAACGTCCCCGCCGTCGATGCCTGGCTCAAGAAGCAGGTACCGACGCTCGAGGGCCTGCCCACCGTGACGCAGTTCTCCGGCGGCGCGTCCAACTGGACCTACCGGCTCAAGTACCCCAAGCGCGACCTCATCCTCCGCCGCCCTCCCGCGGGCACCAAGGCGAAGTCCGCGCACGACATGTCGCGCGAGTACCGCGTGCAGAAGGCGCTCCGGCCCGCCTACCCGTTCGTGCCCGAGATGGTGGCCCTGTGCCAGGACGCGTCCGTCATCGGCGCGGACTTCTACGTCATGGAGCGCATCGAGGGCATCATCCCCCGCGCCAACATGCCGCGCGGGATGAACCTCAGCGCCGGCGAGACGCGCAAGCTGTGCGTCAACGTCATCGACAAGCTGCTGGAGCTGCACGCGGTGGATGCCCAGGCCGTGGGCCTGTCGTCGCTCGGCAAGGGCGCGGGCTATCCCCGCCGCCAGGTGGAGGGCTGGTCGGACCGCTACGAGAAGGCGCGCACGTGGAACGTGCCGAACTTCAAATACGTGCGCGACTGGCTCAAGGACCACATCCCCGACGACATCGCCACCTGCGTCATCCACAACGACTGGCGCTTCGACAACGTGGTGCTGGACCCGGGCGAGCCCACGCAGGTCATCGGCGTGCTCGACTGGGAGATGGCCACGCTGGGCGACCCGCTGATGGACCTGGGCAGCGCGCTCGCGTACTGGGTCGAGTCGGATGACGACTTCTTCATGCGCGCCACGCGCCGTCAGCCCACGCACATGCCGGGCATGATGAGCCGCCGGGAGGTCGTCGACTACTACCTCCAGCGCTCCGGCCTGAAGCCCGCCAGCTGGACCTTCTACGAGGTCTTCGGAATCTTCCGGCTCGCCGGCATCATCCAGCAGATCTACTACCGCTATCACCACAAGCAGACGCGCAACCCGGCGTTCAAGAACTTCTGGACGCTGGTGACGTACTACGACTGGCGCTGCAAGCGGCTCATCAAGAAGGGAGGGCGGTGATGGGCGTCGTGTACCTCATCCGCCATGGACAGGCGTCCTTCGGCGCGGAGGACTACGACCAGCTCTCCGAGACCGGCTTCGTGCAGGCCCGACTGCTCGGCGAGGCGCTCAAGACGCGGCTGCCGCGTCTCGACGCGGTTGTGGCCGGCACGCTCACCCGTCACCGGCAGACGGCGGAGACATGCCTCTCGGCCATGGGCGTGGACCTGATGCCCACGCGCAGCCCCGGCTTCAACGAGTTCGACCACGACGAGCTGGTCGTCCGCCACACGCCCCGCTACGCCAACCACGCCGCGCTGGCCGAGGACCTCGCCTCGACGCCGGAGCCGCGCCGCGCGTTCCAGGCGCTCTTCACCGAGGCCGTGGCCCGCTGGGTCGCCGGCAAGCACGACGCCGAGTACACCGAGCCCTGGCCCGTGTTCCGCGAGCGCTGCCTGCGCGCGCTCGATTCGCTCATCCACGGGCTGGGGCCATCCAAGACGGCGCTGGTGTTCACCTCGGGCGGCCCCGTCACCGCCATCTGTCAGCAGCTGCTCCAGATTCCCGACGAGCACGCGTTCCGGCTCAACTGGACGCTGGCCAACTGCGGCGTGACGAAGGTCATCTACAGTGAGCGCGGGCGCTACCTGTCCTCGCTCAACGAGCACACGCACTTCGAGGGGCCGAACCAGGCCCTCATCACCTACCGCTGAGGGAGCTTCGGGCCATGCGAAGGAACATCCTGATTACGGGCGCGAGCTCCGGACTGGGTGAGGGCATGGCCCGCGAGTTCGCGGCGCGGGGACGCAACCTCGCGCTGTGCGCTCGACGGACGGACCGGCTGGAGGCGCTGCGCGCGGAGCTGCTCTCGAAGCACCCCGGCATCCAGGTCTCCGTGCGCGCGCTGGATGTGAACGAGCACGAGCGGGTGTTCGAGGTCTTCGAGGCGTTCGCCCAGGACCTCGGCGGGCTGGACCGCGTCATCATCAACGCGGGCATCGGCGTGGGCAAGCGCATCGGCACCGGCCACTTCGCCACCAACGCGAAGACGGCCCAGACGAACTTCGTGGCCGCCGTGGCCCAGTGCGAGGCGGCCGTGGGAATCCTCCGCAAGCAGGGCCACGGACACCTGGTCACCATCTCCTCGATGAGCGCCATGCGAGGGCTGCCCCGTCACCTCACCGTGTACGCGGCGACGAAGGCGGGGCTGGCCACGCTGACGGAGGGCATCCGCGCGGAGCTGCTCGGCACGGGCATCAAGGTCTCCACGATTTACCCCGGCTACATCCACACGGAGCTGAACGCGGGGGCGAAGAGCCTGCCCTTCGCGGTGGACTCGGAGCGGGGCTCGCGCGCGCTGGTGAAGGCCATCGAGAAGGAGCCGGTGAGCGCCTACGTCCCCGGCTGGCCGTGGGGCGTCGTCGGCTTCTTCCTGCGCAACCTGCCGCTCAAGCTCGTCGCGAAGATGTCCTGAGCCCGCGAGGGGCTCACCGGGGCTCGGCGCCTACGAAGACCTCGTCGAGGAACGCGCGCATCGCGGCCCAGGTCCGCCGGGCCGCGTCGGGGTGGTACTGGAGCCCGGCCTCGGGGTTGTGGAGCCCTGGATAGGTGAAGGCGTGCATCGCGTGGCCGTGCGCGTGGAACTGCCAGTCCGCGCCCGCCTCCGTCAGCTCGCGCGCCACCGCGAGCACGTCCTCCTTCGAGCTGGTCGGGTCCTCCCAGCCGTGCAGGATGAGGACCTTGGCCGTGATGGGGGGCTGAGGCCCGAGCCTCGGCGGCACGAGGACTCCGTGGAAGCTCACGGCGGCCTTCAGGCCCGGCACGGCGCTGCGCGCGAGGTCCAACGCGCAGAGGCCACCGAAGCAGTATCCGATGACGACGATGCGCTCCGGGTCGACCCGTGGATGGCGCAGCGCGGCCTCGAAGCCAGCGACCATCCGGCGACGCAGCATCGCTCGGTCCTCCATGAAGGGCCCCATCAGGCGCGAGTTGTCGTCCGTGACGCCGCCTCGCACGCCCTTGCCATACACATCCACCGCGAAGCACAGGTAGCCCAACGCGGCGAACTCCTCCGCCTTCGCGCGGATGGGCGCGTTGAGTCCATCCCAGGCATGCGCCAGGAGCACGCAGGGACGTCGGCGGTCCTCCCGACGGTCCCAGGCCACGTATCCCTCACAGAGGGTCTCTCCCTCGCGATACTCCACGGGCTCTCCGTGGATGACTGCCTCCTGCCGTCCCGACATCACCGTGTCTCCTCGCTGCCTGCGTAGCGACAATCTGGAGCCGGGCGCGGCGCGGGTCTTGAACGAATGCGACATGCCCGTGGGCCCTCCGCTCACGCGAGCGGCGCCCTTGTCGCGATGATTCGCCTCCATCCCTCACCGCGGCCCTGCCGTCGCGGGGAGGCGCGCTGATGCGGCGCCGTGCCCGCCGGCGACGCATGGGGTCGACCTTCTTCACGGCGCAGGCACGCAAGCCCGCCCTTCAGAAGAAGTGCGCGAGTCCGTCGGGCGCGGCGTCTCGCGCCTGGGCGAAGTACTCGGCGAGGATGGACCACTTCCTCCGCTCGTACCGTCCCGGCGTCACGCCGAGGTAACGACGCCACTGGCGAATCTGGTGGGCCTGGTCGCTGAACCCGTGCAGCGGGTCACCCTGCCCCGTCTGCGTCGCATGGAGGCTCGCCTGGACGCGGTCGAGCCCGAGCAGTTGCTTGGGCGTACAACCCACGTGCGCCCGGAACCACCTCTCCAGCTGTCGCGTCGACACCCCCATTCCTCGCGCCGTCGTGCTCACGCGAGAGCTCCTCGCCAACGTCGCCCAGGCCCTTTCGAGCCGCTCCAGTTCACCGCCCATCCGCATCCGCTGGAGCAGCCACGCATCCAGCCGGTCCGCGACCCGCCTGGGAGTCCCCGCCGCCGCGAGGTCGTCACAGAGCCTTCGCGCGGGCCCGTCCCCCAGCAGCCCGCCCAGCTCGATGAGGTCGTCACGGCTCTCCAACCCCGTCGAGGGAAACAGCCGCGCCAATCCCGGCGGCCGCAACATCACCATGACGAAGGAGCACCCCTCCCCGGAGCTCCAGCTGCGCGGACGACTCTGGACGCCCAGCAACGAGGCGCGCGGCGCTCCGGCCGAGAACTCACTCCCACACGGTCGGCCGAAGTTGAGCGTCAGCACCGCCGCCGCGGTGGGGGTGGTGCGGATGGGCTTGCCCTCGTACGAACCCTCCAGGTCCTCGATGAACCAATAACCGAGGACCAGCGGCGCGAGCGCGGTGTGCGGAGCCAGGGCGAGGAAGGCCATGTGAAGAATCCCGGGACGACCCTACACAATGGCAGACGCGTCTCGAAGGTCGTCGTCGACCCGTGTGGGCTCCACCCTACGCACCGCCGACATTGACGCCGGCATTCGAGCCCACGCTAGACTCCCTGGCTTCCGGGCTTCGCGTGACTCCGCGAGCCTTTCGAGGGGGAACACCACATGGGACTCAAGCAAGCCATCGAGAAGCTCAACACGGCGGTCGACGACCTCGTCACGTTGGAGGTCATCACCTACACCGGTCAGGTGAAGCACATCATCAACACCACCGGCGGCAAGCCCACCATCGACTGGGACAACCTGACGACGAGCTCCGTGGGCAGCGCGACGACCCAGGCCACCATCAAGCTCGTCGCCGCGACGCAGGTGAAGTTCGATGGCGACATGAAGCTCTTCCAGACCGATGAGCAGGACATCCCCCGGCTGCAGGAGCTGCTCGACCTGCATCGCAAGTCGGTGGAGACCAGCATCGCCGCGCGCAAGTCCGTCGTGGACTTCTTCGGCGACCTGCTCAAGGACATCGTCAAGAAGGGCTGAGCGACGATGCCGTCCTCTCCCGAGTCGGTCCGCATCGCGGCGCTGTTCGACGCGCCGACACGGCTCCCCGCGGCGCGAGGCGTGCCGCTGAAGGGCCGTGGGCTCGACCCGTTGGAGACCGCCATGAACCTGGAGGAGAACCTCCAGGTCCTGGAGCAGCACGCGGGGCTGGTGCCTCTGTCGGAGCTGACGCCCTCGTCGCAGGGCGCCAACTACGAGCGCTACAAGCTGGTGGTCCGCGCCGTCCGCCTGCGCCTGAGTCACCTGGGCTACGACGTGGGGGCCCCCACCAGCGACAAGATGGACGCGGCGCTGCTCAAGGGCCTCAACCCGTTCCGCGTGGACATCGGGCTCGCGCCCAGCGGCGCCACCATCGAGCAGGCCACGTGGGATGCGCTCCAGGAGCTCGTCACGCTGGAGGACCCGCTCGACATCGACCGGTGGTACCCCGCCCATGGCGTGGCGAAGCCCGTGCTCCTGCGCGCCGCGCAGCTGCGGCTGACGACGCTGGGCCTGCGCGACAACGTCAAGGTCGACCCGAGCGACGCGAACAACCTGCGCATCCAGCTGGCGCGCTTCCGGGCCGTGATGTTCGAGCTGGGCCTGACCGCGTCCTCGAGCATCACCGAGCGGGAGACGCTGCGGCTGCTGATGTCTCACGATGAGCTGCTGGAGAAGGTGGCCCAGGGCACGCCCGAGCTGCGCAGCTTCCTCCCCGAGCGGGAGCTGGAAGAGAAGAAGCTGCCCACCGCGTCGCGGCGCTTCCTCCTGCGGCTCGCGCGCAACGAGCTGTGGCTGAACGGCTACCCGCTGGGAGACATCCGCGAGCCCGTCATCGCGTCGAAGCTGCGCAAGGCGCTGGACCAGTACTGGAGGAACAGCCCGGCGCGGCCCACGTTCGAGGCGCTGGTGCTGCTGCACACCACGCAGGTGACGCCCGCGCTCTTCGAGGACTTCGTGCGCCAGCAGCGCGAGGAGGACGTGTCCTCCGACGACCTCGTGAAGTTCGTCGAGAACAACCAGGCCGAGCTCCAGGACTACTGGACGAGCGAGGTCGACAACTCGGACTTCTTCCTCTGGGACGGCATCAAGCGCACCTTCAAGTGGCTCAAGCGCCAGGTGCAGCGGCTCGGTGAGACGGTGGTGAGCATCTTCCGGTCCGTCGGGGAGTTCTTCAAGACGCTGGCGCGCAACGTGTTCCGCTCCCTCTTCCAGGTCGCCAACGACGTGCTGGGCGCGATTGGCCGCGCGGCCACCGCGTTCGCGGATGGCGTGGGCATCTTCCTGAGCGGACAGCTGCTGCCTCCCGCGCCCCGGCTGGACATGGGCTGCCGGCTCAACATGGACTGCGACACGGTGCTGTTCATCGACGCGCAGGCATCGGTGGCGGACGCGCGGCAGCTGCTCGGGCGCCTGGAGCGGGTGTCGGCGGCCATCGGGCTCGCGGGGGCCGTGCTGTCACTCGTCATCCGGCTGGTCAGTCGGGCCGTCTCGGGGGTCATCGGTTGGCTGCTGCTGATCGCCACCCTGGTGCAGGCCGCCCCGGAAATCATCGCCAAGGTGTCGGCGCTCGCGGCGCTGGGCTGAGCCGCGTCACGCCAGTCCGGACTGGAGGGCCTCGCCGTCCCCGTCCTCGTTGTCGGCCTCGCGGCGCAGCGTCTCCCACGCGAGCATCACCTGCTTGCGTGAGCTGCCCCAACGGTAGTCGCCGATGACGCCCGTCTTGCGCAGCACGCGGTGGCAGGGAATCAGCAACGCCACCGAGTTGTCGCCCACCGCGGAGCCCACGGCGCGCACCGCCTTGGGCCTGCCGATGGCCTTCGCCAGGTCCTCGTACGTCGCCACGTCGCCCGGCGCCACGCGCAGCAGCGCCTGCCACACCTGCACCTGGAACGGCGTCCCCTTTACCAGCACCGACAGCGGCGCGCGCTCGCGCGGCGGCGTCTGGGGGAAGATGCGTCCGGCCCACGGCGCCGTCAGCTTCGTGGATTCGATGAAGCTCGCCTTCGGCCACTGCTCGCGCAGGGACTCCAGCGCCTCGACCTCCGACTCGCCCGTCAGGAAGTGCAGTCCGCAGATGCCGCGCTCGCAGACGGCGATGAGGCAGTCACCGAAGGGCGACGCGTGCACGCCATGGTGAATCGTCAGGCCGTCCCCCGCGAGCTTGAACTCCCCGGGCGTCATCGCCGTCAACGTCACGAACAGCTCGTGCAGCCGCCCGCCCCCGGACAGCCCCACGGCGAAGGACGTGTCGAGCACGCTGCGCCGCTCGGCCAGCAGCCGGCGCGCCGAGCTGAGCGTGTGCACCTGGAGGAAGCGCTTGGGGCTGATTCCCGCCCAGCGGGTGAACAGGCGCTGGAAGTGGAAGGGGCTCAGGCCCACGTGCGCGGCGACGTCATCCAGGGAGGGCTGCTCGCGTGCGTGCGCATCGAGGTAGAGAATCGCCTGCTCGATTCGGGCGTAGTCGCTGTTGGCCATGTCCCGGCTCCCAATAGGTGTGTCCATCCCTGGGTATGGCCCCAGGGCTCGCGCCCTTCAACCCGGTTCTTGCGGCCATCCCCTCCGGCTCACAGCAAGGACCGGGTCGTCCGCCCGCTGGCGGGCGCTTACAGTGTCCTCATGCGCCTCTACGACTGCGCGGCCTCCGCCAATGGTTACAAGCTGCGCCACGTGTTGTCCTGGCTCGGCCGGCCCTATGAGCTCGTCCCCGTGGACATCTTCGCGGGCGAGAGCCACACGCCCGACTTCCTTCGCCACAAGAACCCCGCCGGACGCATCCCCGTGCTGGAGCCGGAGCCCGGACGATTCCTCGCCGAGTCCAACGCCATCCTCCTGTTCCTCGCCGAGGACACGCCGCTGCTGCCTCGCGACGCCTTCGAGCGCGCCCAGGTCCACCAGTGGCTCTTCTTCGAACAGAACTGCGTCGAGCCCAACATCGGCACCGCGCGCTTCTGGGTGCTCACCGGGCGCGCTCGCCTGCACCCTCCCGAGGTCCTCCGCGTGCGCGTCGAGGCCGGCCGGGCCGCGCTCGCCACGTTGGAGCGGCATCTCCAACATGAGGACTTCCTCGTCGGCGGGCGTCCCACCGTCGCCGACATCGGGCTGTATGCCTATGCGCATCTCGCGCCCGACGTGGGCCTGTCCCTGGAGGACTTCCCCGCGGTGTCCCGGTGGCTCGCGCGGGTGAAGGCCCAGCCCGGGCACATCGGTGCGCTCGCCCCGTATCCGGCGAACGCGATGGTCACCGCGCCGTGACGCGCGAGCCCGCACGGAGAATCACGCGTCGTCGCGGAATCCCATGTCGGAGGTGTGCCACATGGGGCACTCGTCCGTGGGTCGACTTGACTCGCGAGGGGTGAGCGTTTATCCGTGAGGGCCATGACGTCCTTCTTCGCCATGCGTCGAATGTCGATGACCGGTGGGCTCGCGCCCGCCTGTGTCGGCTGACGTCGCGTCCGACCCTGGCGAGCCACCGAGCCCACCCACCCGCGAGGGTCGGTGGGCTTCGTCGTTCCTGGCCCTCCCGTAGCGCCCTCGCATCACCCGCAGGAGCGCAGCGAAGCCAGCCCCGCCGTCCGTTCACTTCACACCCCACTTCCACTTCCCTCACGGGCGCACGCTCGCGCCCGCGCAGCCCCCCGTCTGTCCGGAGACGTCCCTTGGCTCCCCTCACTCGCGCGACCTCGCCGCGCCTCTTCGAAGTCACCGCGCCAGAGCTGACGTTGGAAGCCGGCGCCCGCATCACCCCGCACCTGGTGCGTGGTTGGTGGTGGGGCCCGGAGGACGACCTGTCCTGGCTCCACTCCCGTGCGCACCTCCTCTCGGAGGAGGAGTCCCAGGCCACCACGCCGCGCCTCGTGCGCCGCACGCGAGAGGAGCTGCTCCACGCCGCCGAGCGTGCCCGTCATCACGGCGGAGCGCGGGCCTCGACGCGCGTCCCCACCGTGCTCCTGGTGCACGCGCTCACGGGCGACATGCGCGCGGGTGGCGAGGGCGGTTGGTGGGAGCCGCTCATCGGCGCGGGCCGCGTGCTGGACCCGACGCGCATGCGGCTGCTGTGCTTCAACAACCTGGGCTCGTGCTACGGCACCACCGGTCCCGCGGATGAGGGGTTCCCCCGACGCACCGACGACTCGCGCTTCGGCCCCGCGCCCGTGCTGTCCAAGGGCGACCTGCGACAGGACGAGCAACACCTGCCCGCGACGCTCACGCCGTGGGACCAGGCGCGAAGCATCCTCCTCACGCTCGACGCATTGGGCATCCAGGAGGTGGAACTCGTCACCGGTGGCTCACTGGGCGGGATGATTGTGCTCTGCCTCGCCGCGCTCGCGCCCGAGCGCTTCGCGCGCATGGCGCCCATCGCCGCCGCGGAGTCCGCCTCCGCTTGGGTGGTGGGGCTCAACCACGTGGCCCGACAGGCGCTGCTGCTGGACCCGGGGTTCCCCGAGTCATCACACCGGGGCCTGGAGCTGGCGCGACAGCTCGCCATGCTCACGTATCGCGCGGAGCCGGGGTTGGACACGAACCAGCCGCGTCCCGCGACGTGGTCCTCGCGCGCGCTGCATCCGGTACAGAGCTACCTGGAGCACCAGGGCCGCAAGCTGGAGGCGCGCTTCGACGGGCGCGCGTACCTGGCGCAGTTGGGGGCCATGGACCACCACGACCTTTCGCGCGCACCGCACGGAGGACTGGAGCGCATCCGCGCGAGCGCCCTGTGCGTGGGCATCGACCAGGACCTGCTCTTCTTCCCCCAGCACATGGAGGCGCTGGCCCAGCGACTGCGTGCCCAGGGCGTCCACGCCGAGCACGCGGAGCTGTCCAGCCCGCACGGCCACGATGGCTTCCTCATCGAGTGGGCGCCACTGGCTGCGCTGCTCACGAGGGCACTCGCCCTGCCCTCGGGCCTTACAGGACAGGACGCTCAAATCCCCTCGGCCCTCACGTCACCGACTCGAACGACACCCCCAGGTTCCCGACCTGCTCGAGGGCTGCCTTGATTTGCTCCGAGACGATGAACGCTACCTTGAACTTCCTGAGCCGGAAGACCTGCGCGCCTCCGGTCTTCGCGGGGTTGATGCGCAGGCCGTAGATCCACTGGTATTCGTCCGCGTATTCAGCAGAGGCGTCGTCCTCGTCATGAGGGTGCACCTCCCGGCACCTCGCCTCATCGATGGCATCGACCACCCTGCTTGCACTGACCACGAAGTACCGTTCAGGCACGCCCTCGATTGAGACCGGGAAGAGCTGGACGTCATCTGGGCTCAGCGTCCTGAAGACGCTTGCAACGGCTTCGCTGACGATGGGCGTTTCCTCAATCGTAGAGAAGACGAAGGCCCGCCCGGCACCCGGGTGCGAAACCCGAGCCTTGAGGGAACCCACGTCCGAAAGGGCTCGCCCGTCCACGAACATCCAGGGTTCATCAAAAGCCTCGCCCGAGTCGCGCGTCGGCGTCTCGAGAAGCCATTGCGGCACATTCCCCAACCGCACCCAGTAGAAATGACGCTCCATCTCACCCCTCCACCTTCACGATGAAGCTCCGTAAGTCGGAGCCCGGGGTCAACAGCTCGTTGGCAATCCTCGCAAGCTCCTTCATCAAACTGACCCGGCAGCGCTCCGTCGTCCGACAGAGTGCAACAGAGCGTTCAAGACGCTGGACCACCTCGGTGTGATAGCGCTCGGGGTGAGGCCCTTCGAGGACGCGAGCAACGTCCTGGAGCGAGACCACCCCTGCTGGTCCACCGCATCGGCTTCGCGGAAGGCGACATCCATTCGCATCTCGAGGATGAGCCGGGTGAGGGCTGATTTGAACTCCTCCTCGCTCACCTCGACCGGCTCGATGTCCACGGACTCGTGAGCCACCGTCCTGCCACCACCCACGTCCACGCGGACGACGCGCGTCGTCGCGCACGCCCCCGAGAAGAACAGCAACGCGACGATGCCAACCCACCTCATGGAATCCCCCCGGGAATACCGCCCGTAAAGCACGAACGCGGGCAGTCTCACACAGGGTTGTCCGAGGCCTGGAGCGGGGACGTCAGCCCGCCTTGCGCGGCCACACCGGCCCAATCTGGTCCTGGTGCGCGAAGATGGGCGGGTCCGCCTCGTTGGTGAAGGCGCGCAGGCGGCAGTACTCCGGATACGACGCCTGCACCGTCAGCACATCCCCTGCGCGCATGACCTCGTCCCCCACCGGGTGGAGCTGCTCGTGGCCGTCGCGCAGGAGCGACAACGCCAGCCCACCGAAGCGATCTCGAATGGCGGAGATGTTCAGCCCCGGCAGGCCCTCGCGCGCCTCGAAGAGCGACACCACCATCAGGTGCTTTCCCAGATGGAACGAGTGGATGATGCGCGGGTCCATCGCCGCCAGCGCCATGGCGGGCGCGGCGAGCGACGAACTGGACAGGGCCTCCGCCTTGAACGTGTCGCGCACCTTGCCGCTCAAGTCCTCGTCGAACAGGCGGATGACCACGCGGATGTTCGGGTTCAACTTCCGCGCATCCAGCGCGATGTTGAGGTTCGCCAGGTCGTCGTCCGTGGCGCACACAATCGCGGAGGCGTGCTTCACGTTGGTGCGTGGCAGGCACAGCGGGCTGCGCGTGTCGTCGATGAGCAACGGCACGTTCTCATCCCGCAGCGCGGAGACGAAGGCCGCGTCCTCGCGCTTCTCCACGACCACCACGTCCTTGTCCATCTCCTTCAACTGCGTCACCACGCGGTAGCCCACCCGCCCCGCCCCGCACACCACGACGTGGCCCTTCATCGTCTCGGTGACCACTTCGATCCACTCCTTGTCGTTCTTGTGTCGGGCGAAGTAGAGGTAGGCGAAGCGCACCACGCCGTCCGCCACCAGGGCGATGCCCGCCGGCGGAATCACCACGTTGAGCGCCTCGATGGCCCAGTCATGCACGTACGGCAGCGACGGCTGCCCGTAGAGCAGGAAGTAGACGTGGTGCAGCGCCTCTCCGAAGGAGATGGGCACCCCGTCCGGGCCGATGTAGCGCCAGTGGAACAAGAGCGGCCCCAGCACGAACAGCCCCGCCGCCAGCACCAGCGTGGTGCGGAAGCGGCGCAGCAACGCGCGCAGGTAGCGCAGGTTGGCTCTCAGGTGTCTTCGGGAGCCGAACATGGCCTGCCGCCCCTCCTCAGGACACCGGGGTGATGCCCGTCTCCGCCGCGTTGCGCGCCCGGCGCCGCTCCACCAGCCACACCAGGAAGACGCCCAGCTCGTAGCACATCAGCATGGGGCCAGCCATCAGCGACAGGTTCACCACGTCACCGGTGGGCGTGATGATGGCCGCGGCGATGAGGCAGAAGACGAACGCGTGCCGCTGGTACTTGAACAGCCAGCGCGACTGCACCACGCCCACGATGCCCAACAGCGCCATCACCAGCGGCAGCTCGAAGATGATGCCGAAGGCCAGGATGAGCAGCAGCACCAGCGACAACTGCTCGTGCATCGTCAGCATGGGCCGCGTCCACCGCTCCGCCTCGTGCCGCGCCTCGCCCGCCGACAGCTCCTTCTCCAGCTTCCACAGCCCCGACAGCTCCTCGCTGCGCGTGGGAGCCACGCCCGCCAAGAGGCTCGCCGCCTCGTCCATGGCCACCGACGCCGCCACGTAGTCCTGCTTGCCGTAGGCCGTCACCGCCGCGACCTTCTTCTCCACCGCCTGCCGCAACACCGCGCGCGACTGGACACCGTAGCCGTCCGCCGCCGCGTCCAACAGCTTGCCCAGGCCATCCAGCCGCGACTTCAGCTCCACCGCCTGCGACGGCGAGCGCGCGGGCTCGGTCAGCTGCCCCTCGCCTTCCGCGCGCAGCGACGCGCTGGTCTCCTTCGCGAGCACCCCCGCCCGCTCCGCGTCGCCCACGCGCAGGAAGCGCAGGGCGTCATCCGCGCGCAGCCGCGCCGTGTCCAGCCGCTGCTCCAGCGCGAGCGTCTCCTCCTCGTTGAGGAGGAACTTGAACATGGAGGGCAGCACCGCGAAGTAGCAGAAGCACGCGCCCAGGATGAACGCGAGCGAGCCGAACAGGACGAACGGCGCCGCGTACTTGCGCTCCTCCGGGAAGAGCCCCGGCGAGACGAAGCCCCAGATCTGCCAGAGGATGACGGGCGTGGTGAGGAACACGCCGCAGTACACGCCCACCTTCATGAGGACGTTCAGCTCCTCGATGCCGGACGTGTAGATGAGGGCGCGGTTGCCCTCCGGCAGCGCGTCCAGCACGGGCCGCATCAGCACGCCGAAGATGGGCTTGGCGAACAGCAGCGACACCAGGCCCAGCCCGAGCACGGCCAGGGTGCACTTGAGCAGCCGCGAGCGGAGCTCCGACAGGTGCTCCATCAAGCTCATCCGCAGCTCGGAGTCGGCGAGAGGCTGGGGACTCAGGGGTCAGCTCCGTTTCGGCGCGTTGCGCGCCACCGTTCCAGGCAGCGGCGCGAGTCGAGGCAGGCCATCCGCGCCCACGCTCTCGGCGGCGGCGGACGGGGAGGAAGAAGAAGCCGGCTCGGCGGGCTGCGGCTCGGGCGGCTGGAGGCCCGGCTGCGCTTCTGCGACGGGCTCGGGGACCATGGGGTGCTCGTCACCGTCCAGCCCCAGCGGGGCGCGGGCGCGAGGCGCCTCCACGGAGGGCGGCTCGGCGCCGGGCTCCCCGGGCGCGGCGGCCTGGTGCAGCCCCTCGGGCGGCAGCGCCTGGGGCGCGGGCGAGGGCGGGAAGACGGGCGTGGGACGCACCGGAGGCGGAGGCTCGCGATTCAGGTCCTGGTCCATCGTGTAGAACTCGCGCTCCACCACGTTGCGGACCTCGTCCGTCTGGCGACGGAACTCCCGCATGAACTTGCCGATGGCACGCGCCAGCTCGGGCAACCGCTGCGGCCCGAGGATGAGCAGCGCGGCCACCGCGATGAGCACCATTTCGCCTGCGCCGATGTTGAACATGTCCTGACGGCTCTCCCCGAAGCAGCCCGGTTTATCGCGCCCCAGGCCCCCTGGCGCAACCGCTCGACGCTTCCGGACGTCCGCCCGACACCGTGGCCGGGGGACGGCCGGGCCCTTTCCAAGGGCCTGAGACTACTGGTGTGGGTGCGCCTGGGGAGACAGGGGGACGGCCAGCCCCTGGGAAGCAGGCACCGCCAGGGCGCGCGCCTGCTCCCGGGAGCGCACCTGCCGCTCCACCACCCACAACATCGGCGGCAGCGCCACCGTCAGGCCCATGCACACCCAGGCCACGCGCGTCATGCCGCCCAGGGTGCCGTCCGGCAGGTCCGTCAGGAGCTGCGCGCTGAGGAAGGCCCCCACCGCGGAGGCCATGTGCTGGATGGCGGACTGGAGCGACATGAAGCGCGCGCGCACCGGGTTGTCCGGCACGCGCGAGGTCAGCGTGTTGTAGGACACGTTGCGCACGCCCATGGCCGTCATGAAGAGCACGAAGAGCAGCGGAATCGGCAGCCAGCGCGGGTAGTCCACGAAGCCCACGTAGGTCGCCACCAGCAGCAGCACCGAGCCCGCCGTCCCCAGCCTGAAGGCGCCGTAGCGGTCCACCAGCGGCCCCGCCAGCCGCAGCGTGACGAAGCTGACGATGCCGCCCACGAAGTACGGGAACCAGAGCAGGTCACGCGGGTAGCCCAGGTTCTGCTGGAGGTAGGCGGAGATGTTGGGGATGAGCACGAAGCCCGCCATCATCACCACCGCCGTCATGAGGTAGGACAGCTGCACCTCGCGGCGGCCGAGCAGCTCCAGCACGCCCACGCTCGGGGCCCGTCCGGTGGCACCCGTCAGGTGTCCGCGCATCGGCGGCAGGAAGAAGATGGCGCCCACCACCACGAGCAGGCCCAGCGCCGCGACGACGAAGAACGGCAGGCGCCAGCCGCCGTGCTCCGCCAGCTTCAGCGCCATGGGCACGCCCGCGACGGAGGCCACGGAGAACGCGCCCATCACCGCGCCCAGCGCGCGTCCGCGCCGCTCCACCGGAATCAGGTCCGCGATGATGGACAAGGACAGCGACGTGGCGGGCCCGCCGAAGATGCCCGCGGCCACCCGGGCGAGCATCAGCGTGGACAGCCCCGTGGCCAGCCCTCCCGCCGCCGTGGCCACCACCAGCCCCAGCATGGACACCGCCAGCGCCCGGCGCCGGTCATACCGGTCCAGGAAGTAGCCGCCCAACAGCCCCGCGACGCTGGCCGCCGCCGTGTACGCGCCGCCGATGGTGCCGATGTGCGACGAGGCGATGCCCAGGCCCTTGGCGAAGTCGGGCCCCAGCGGCATCACCATCACGAAGTCCAGGATGTTGACGAACTGGACCGCGCCAATCAGGAAGACCACCCAGCGCTCGGACACCTGTCGCTCTGTCGGCATGTCCTCCTGTCCTTAAGCCATTCGCGGGCCGCGCGCACGGCTAGACACGGAAACGGCGCACCTCGCCCCGGAGGATCTCCGCCTGCCGCTGGAGGTTGTCGATGGCCTCCTCCAGCTGCTTGACGGAGCGTGTCTGGTGCTCGGAGACGCCCTTGATGGTCTCCACCGCCTTGAGAACCTGCTCGCTGCCCTTGGTCTGCTCCTTCTGGGCGCGGTTCAGGTGGGTCACCATCTCGTTGATGCTCTCGATGGAGCGGGTGATCTGCTTGCTGCCGTGCGCCTGCTCCTGGCTGCTGCGCTGCACGTGGGCGGTGAGCGCCTTCATCTTCTCCGCGCTCTTCATGATCTGCTCGCCGCCCTTGGCCTGCTCGTTGGAGGCCTTCGAAATCTGCTGCACCGTCTCGCTGATGCGGTGGATGGAGGCCGTGACCTGCTTGCTGCCGCGGGCCTGCTCCACGGTGGCACGGGCGATGGCCTTCACCATCTGCGTGGACTTCTGGGTGCTGTCGTTGATCTTCCGCAGCGCCCCTTCCGCCTCGCGGCCCAGCTGCACGCCCTCCTCCACGTTGCGCGCGCCCTGGTTCATCACCACCACGGCGTTGCGGCTCTCCTCCTGGATGCTGCGGATGAGCTCGGCGATCTCCTTGGTGGACGCGCCGGTGCGCTCGGCCAGGTCCTTGATCTCCTCCGCCACCACCGCGAAGCCCTTGCCGTGGTCGCCGGCCTGCGCGGCGATGATGGCCGCGTTGAGGGCGAGCAGGTTGGTCTGCTCGGCCACGTCGTCGATGACGTTGAGGATGTTGCCAATCTCGGAGATGCGCCGGCCCAGGCTGTCGATGACGTCCGCGGCGGCGCGGCTGGAGCCCTTGATGCGGTCGATGCCGGTGAGCGTCTTGCGCAGCGCCTCCACGCCCGTCTGCGCGTCGTCGAAGACCTGCTCGGACAGGCGCGCGGTCTCCTTGGCGTTGGCCTCCACCTGACCGATGGCCGCGTCCATCTGGCTGATGGCCGAGGACGTCTCCTCCGTGGAGGCGGACAGCTCCTGGATGTTCTTGGCGACCTCCTTGATGGAGAAGGTCATCTCTTCAATCGCGCTGGTGGTCTCCTCCACGCTGGCGGCCATGGCGGTGACGTTCTCCGCCACCTCGTCGTTGGTGGCGGCCATCTCCATGATGGAGGAGCTGCTCTCCTCGGCGCTCTGGTAGAGGACCTCCACGTTCTCCGCGATGCCGCGCAAGGACGCCATCATCTCCACCATGGAGGAGGACGTCTCCTCCACGCGGGCCTGGACGGTGCTGGCGCCGGAGGACACGGTGGTGCCGGTGCGGTGGATCTGCTCGATGACGCCGGCCACCACGTCCGACACACCGCGCACCCGGCCCAGCGTGTCGCGCCAGCTCTGGGCGATGCGGTTGAGCGCCTCGGCGAGCAGGCCCAGCTCGTCGCGCGAGCCCACGTCCACGCGGCCCGTCAGGTCCGCCTCCGCGAGCCTCCGCGCCATGGTCATCATCGCGTCCAGCGGCACCAGGATGAACGCGCGCGAGATGAAGAAGGCCACCACCAGGAAGAGCGCCAGGCCGATGCCGAACGCCAGCAGCACCACGTGCCGCAGCGAGGTGACGACCTCCTCCAGCGAACTGAAGTTCACCGCCACCAGCACGTGGGCCGGGCCCTCGTGCAGGGACACCGGACGGACGCTGGCCTTGTTGCCGTTCTCGAAGACGGCGCCGTCCAGCGTGGCGGGGTCCTTCGACGGCTGCTCGCGCAGGTTGTTGAGCAGCCACCCCTCCGCGCTGGGGGGATGCACGGCCTGCACGCGGCCATCCGGGGTGATGAGGGCGATGAGCGCGAAGTCGTCGTCGCCGCCGTGGAGCGTCTCCAGGAGGGGCGGCAGGATGGTGAGGGAGAGGTTGGCCAGGTCACGCGACGCCTGGAGCGCCTTGTCGTCGCCGTGCTTCGTCAGGCGCGTCTCCAGGAAGTCCTCCACCCGGGACGGGACGACGAAGTAGAGCGTCCCGAGGATGAGGGCGAGCACCACGGCGAAGGAGCCGAGCAGGATGCTGCGCAGGCCGGGTTTCTTGAAGCGCGGAGCCAAGGCGGGCCACTGTAGGAATGGAAACACCGGCAGGGCAAGAACCGGGGTCAGGCCCCTCGGCCGCCCCTCCGCCCGGCGGGAGCCTGACATCCCCGCGCCTGGATGCGTAAGGTCCTACCCTGATGAAGCCCACCCTGCTGCTGACCGACCCCCTCTTCCTCAAGCACGACCCGGGAGAGGGCCACCCCGAGTCCCCCGCGCGCCTGCAGCGCATCCTCGGGGTGCTCGCGAGCACCCCCGTGCGGGGCACGGTGATGGGCTCGCCGCGCTCGGCGACGAACGAGGAGCTGTTGGCGGTGCACACCCCCGCCCTGCTCGAGCGCCTGCGCCAGCTCAACGGACACACCGCGCGCATCGACGCGGACACCGTCGTGTCCCCGGACAGCGTGGACGCGGCGAGGCTGGCGGCGGGCGCGGCGGTGCAGTCCGTGGAGGCGGTGATGGCGGGCCAGGCGCGCAACGCCTTCGCGCTGGTGCGTCCGCCGGGGCACCACGCGGAGCCGGACCGCGCCATGGGCTTCTGCCTCTTCAACAACGCGGCCATCGCCGCGGAGGCCGGGCGGCGGCTGGGCGCCGAGCGGGTGCTGGTGCTCGACTGGGACGTGCACCACGGCAACGGCACCCAGGCGGCCTTCTGGGGCCGGCGTGACGTGATGTACCAGTCGGTGCACCAGTTCCCCTACTACCCGGGCACCGGCGCTTCCCCCGAGGTAGGCCAGGGCGCGGGCGAGGGCTACACCGTCAACGTGGGCCTGCCGGGCGGCAACTCGGACGCGGACTACGGGATGCTCTTCGAGGAGCTGCTGCTCCCCGTGGCCGAGGCCTTCCGTCCCCAACTGGTGGTGGTGTCCGCCGGGTTCGACCCGCATCAGCACGACCCGATTGGCGGCATGGAGGTCACCGAGCGGGGCTTCGCCGCCATGTGCTCCTCGCTGCGCTCGCTCGCCGAGCGGGTCTGCGATGGCAGGCTCGTGCTGCTGCTCGAGGGCGGCTACTCGCTGGAGGGGCTGTCGCAGTCCGTGCACGCCTGCGTCGAGGTGCTCGCGGGCCGCTCCGACAGCTTCCCCACCGGCGACACGCACACCGACGCGCGGGAGGCGCTGCGTGAGAGCCGACAGGCGCTCAAGCCGTACTGGAGCGCGCTGTCCTAGTTCGCCTCGGCGGGTCTCCGGAGTCCTCCGCCTCGCGGCCCCGAGGGCTCCGGCGGCTTCGTCCGCGCCGGACGCTCACCCCGCTCCTCCGCCGAAGCGCGGGCGTCGTGGGACAGGCCGAGCATGAAGGCGAACATCAGGCCCAGCACCAGCTGCAGCGCGACCAGGAGGATGTCGAACACGCGCGCGTCGTCCCCCTGCCCCGGCACGCCGAGCAGCGCGAGGATGGCCCGCGTCCCGATGAACCCGGGCGCGAGCTGCAACAGGCCGGGCATGATGAGCGTGGATGAGAGCCGCTCGGGCATCCGTCCGTAGAGCTGACCCGCGATGCCCAGGATGAACGCGGAGACGAGTGGGCTGCCCCGGTCTCCCAGCACGCCCTTGGTGAGCTCCTGGATGCCCCACGCGAGCAGCACCGCGCCCACAATCCACGGCGTGTCGCGACGGCGCGCGGACATGCACACCGTGAGGGCCAGGCCGCCCACCGCGATGATGGGCAGCACCGCCGTGTGTGGCAGTGACTGCGCGCGGAGCTGGAGTGGCAGCGGCCCGAAGAAGCGCCACAGCGTGGCCGCGGCCATGATTCCCACCGCCAGCATCAAGAAGCGCAACAGGCCATAGGTGAGCCGTGACAGTCCCGCCTCCACGGACTCTCCCACCAGCTCCGCCGAGCCCAGCGTCACCACCATCGCGGGCACCAGCAGCGTGATGCCCCCGAAGAGCGCCCGCGCCGCGTCGAACGACGGCAGGACGAACGTCAGCCCGAACGCGAGCAGCGTGCCGAGGAACGCGCCGAGGAAGCTCTTCTGCAGGTCCACGCGCATGGAGCGCAGCGTGCCGAAGTGGATGGCTCCCGCGAGCACGCCCACGACGAGCCCCGCCACCAGCTCCCAGAGGCCGCCTCCCACGCGCACGGCCACGGCGCCGCCGTACACGCCATAGGCGAGCAGCACGAGCCACTCGGGGTGGGCGGGATGCGGCGTCATGATGCGGTCCAGTTCGGCGCGCGCGCCCGGCACGTCGAGCCGCCCGCGGGCAATCGACTCCGACAGGAGCAGGAGCCCGGCGGCCCGGCGCAGGTTCCAGTGGGGATTGAAGGGCAGCCGCTGGATGTCGACACGGCGGGCCGCGCCGGAGCGCACCTCCGTCACCGCGAGCGTCTGCAGCGTGAAGACCTCCACCTCCAGCCCCCACGCCCTCGCCGCGCGACGCACGCGCTGCTCCACGCCGAAGGCCGGCACGTACGACAGGTGCAGCGCCCGCGCGAGGTCCAGGAGCACCGCCACCGTGGCGTCCTCGCTCGAGGGCATGTCGTCGGTTCGAGCGTCAGTCATGCGGGCAGAGCCTCCCCTGGCATCGAACCATCGTCGCGGAGCGCACGCGTGCGAGGACTCCGACACCTGTCACTCGAGGTGAGCGCCCTCGCGCTGGACGCACACCCCGCCCTCCAGGGTGACTCGACGGCTCGCTCGCCGCGACGCCCTCGGGCAGGCGGAGGACTCGCGACGGCCTGAGTCCAAGGGCATCGACGCCTGGGGCGAGCCCTTCACCGTCCGCCGGGCCCCGCTCGCGTTCGACCTGCGCGCCGACCCGCTGGTGCGCTCCGAGGACGCCGTCGGCTACCAGGCCTGGCTCATCGACCACGCGTTCTACTTCGTGCCCGCGCAGCAGGCCGTGGCCCGCTTCCTCTCGACGTTCCGCGAGTTCCCCCGCGCCAGCGCCCGTCGAGCTTCTCCGTGGACCAGGTGATGGAGAAGCTGGAGCAGGCCCCGTCCGGCCTGCACTGAGGAAGTGACGAGAAGGGCCCGCGCGCTCGACCTGGCGCGGGCCCGGTTCCTCATGCGTGCGGCGAGTCCCCTTCGGCAGAGGCCGCGAAGCGGGACACGGCCCCCAGCAGGCGCTCCACGTCCACGGGCTTGCGCAGGTAGTCGTCCACGCCGAGCGCAATCACCTCGCGCGCGCTCACGCCCTGGCCGGAGATGACCACCACGGGGATGGAGGCGAGCGAGGCATCGGCGAGCTGCCGGTCCCGGAACTCCCAGCCGTTGCCGTCAGGCATCATCAGGTCCAACAGGATCACGTCCGGTCGCTCGCCTCGCCCGAGCAGCTCCAGCGCCTCGCGGCCTCCTCGGGCCAGCAGCACGCGGTGCCCCTCCAGCTCGAGCACGTCCTTGAAGGCCATCAGGATGTCCGGGTCGTCATCGACCGCCAGCACGCAGTTGAGCATGGTCGAGCCCCTCCTCCTGACTCAAGGTGAGGACGCTCGGCGCACACGTCATCACCCCCACGCCCGGGCCTCCCCCAAAGGCCGCCGCGCGTTGGCGCGATGACACCTCGCGCCCGACATTCCCACCAGCCGGGCGAGGCGGCGCTCCAGCGTCCGTGGACTTCTGGCGGTTCCGCCGGGCGACTTGGATTTGTGTCCCCCCTTCCTCTTCAACCATGCGAGAAGCACCCTCGCGGCCACCTCACGAGGAGACACCATGGCGGAGATGAGCTACCGGACGGCGCTGGTGACGGGCGCCTCGAGCGGATTGGGACGCGGACTGGCGCTCTGGCTGGCCCGGCGGGGCCTGCGCGTCTTCGCGGCGGGCCGGCGCGTCCCCCAGTTGCAGGCCCTGGCCGCCGAGGCCCAGGCCGCGGGCGCCACGGTGGAGCCCGTGGAGCTGGACGTCTCGCGCGCGGAGCTGCTCATGGAGAAGCTGCGCGAGCTCGACTCGGAGTGCGGCGGGCTGGACCTGGTCATCGCCAACGCGGGCGTCGGCGGCGTCACGCACGGCAAGCGGCTGGAGTGGGACAAGGTCCGCTCCATCATCGACACCAACGTCACCGGTGCGGTCGCCACGCTGACAGCGGTGTTGCCGAGCATGGTGGAGCGCCGGCGCGGTCACGTGGTGGGCATCTCCAGCCTCGCGGCGCACCGGGGGCTGGCGGGACACGCGGCCTACTCGGCGTCGAAGGCGTTCCTCGCCACGTTCATGGAGAGCCTGCGCGTGGACCTGGCGGGCACCGGCGTGTGCGTCACCTGCATCTTCCCGGGCTTCGTGAAGAGCGAGATGACCGCCGCCAACCACTTCCCCATGCCCTTCCTGATGGAGACGGACGCGGCCGTGGAGCTGATGGGCTCGGCCATCCTCCGCGGTGAGACGGAGGTCTCCTTCCCGTGGCAGCTGGCCATCCCGTCCAGGCTGGCGAAGGTGCTGCCCAACCCCCTCTTCGACGCGGCCGCCCGCCGGCTGCGCTGAGGTCCCATGTCCTCGACGACTCCTCCGTCCTTCGCCCAGCGCTTCGCCCGGCTCGCCGACGAGCGCTCGCCGTTCTGCCTCGGGGTCGACCCGTCGCGGGACCTGCTCAACCGCTGGGGACTGCCCGACACCGCGCAGGGGCTGTCCGACTTCTGCGAGCGCATCGCGGAGGCCGCCGGTGACAGCGTCGCGGTGGTGAAGCCGCAGAGCGCCTTCTTCGAGCGCCACGGCCCCGCGGGCCTCCAGGTGCTCCAGAAGCTGATGAAGCGCTTCCAGGCCGCGGGCTCGCTCGCGCTGCTGGACGTGAAGCGCGGCGACATCGGCTCCACGATGGATGCGTATGCCGAGTCGGTGTTCGGCCCGGACAGCGCCTACCAGGCGGACGCGGCGACGTTCACCGCGTACCTGGGGCTGGGCGCGCTGGTGAAGACGATTGAGCGGGCGCGGGCGTCCGGCGCCTGCGCGTTCCTCGTCGTGCGCTCGTCGAACCCGGAGGGCACCTCGCTCCAGAAGTCGAAGGGCGAGGATGGACGCACGGTGGCCGAGGCGCTGGCGGACGGCCTGCGCGAGCTGAACGAGAAGGCGGGCCCGGGCGTGCTGCCCGCGGGCGCGGTGATGGGCGCCACGCTGCCGGACTCGGACCGGGGCGTCATCGAGCGGCTGGGCGGCGCGCTCCTGTTGACGCCGGGCATCGGCGCGCAGGGCGCGGGCTTCGACGACCTGAAGCGGCTGTTCGCGGGTCGCGAGGCGCAGGTCATCCCCACCGCCACGCGCTCGGTGCTCGAGGCGGGGCCGGAGGTCGGTGCGCTGCGCGCCGCGATTCTCCGCCACGTGGAGCCCGCGCGCCGCTTCCGCCAGGGCGCCTGAAACGACTCGGGCCCCGCGTCCTCCCGGAGGAGGCGCACGGGGCCCAAAGACTCGCGCGGCGGGGACGGGCGCTACTGCGCGCCCATCATGAACTGGTCCACGTCGACGGTGTTCTTGTCGGGCACGGCGTCCTTCGGCTCGGTGCCCTTCTTGAAGAACATCAGCTCGGAGTTCTTCGAGCCCGCCGGAGCGATCTTCCCCGTCTTCTTGTCGATGTGCAGCCGGACCAGGTCCATGGACTGCCACGGGTAGAACTCCGACTGCGGCCGGCCCTCCAGCGCGCGCTTCATG
The DNA here is from genome assembly GCF_059738865.1 of Myxococcus sp. MH1. NCBI lineage: Bacteria > Pseudomonadati > Myxococcota > Myxococcia > Myxococcales > Myxococcaceae > Myxococcus > Myxococcus sp. MH1. The sequence continues at coordinate 8,589,990 of NZ_AP026947.1, forward strand.
TAGTTGAGCCAGATGGGCAGCGCCGCGCGGCCACCCGTCTCGTAGCGGCCGAGCGGATGCGGGTTCAGGTCGTAGCCCACCCACGCCACCGTCACGAGGTCGCGGGTGTACGCCGCGAACCACGCGTCGAACGAGTCGTTCGTCGTGCCCGTCTTGCCGGCCGCGGGCTTGCCCAGCCGCGTCGCCGGGCCACCGGTGCCCTGGAGCACCACGCCGCGCAGGAGGTGCGTGAGGATGAAGCCCACCTCCGGGCTCATCACCTGCTCACCGGGCTCGAACAAGCGCGCGTAGCCGGCGGCCACGCGGTCCTGCAGGGGCGCCCACGCGTCGTCGAACGCGGTGTGGTCCTCCAGCGTGCGGCCCCAGCGGTCCTCCACCTTGCGCACGAAGTACGTGGGCTTCTTGCGGCCGTAGCGGTTGAACGTCGCGTACGCGTTGGCCAGGTCCACCGGATACACGCACGACGAGCCGAGCGCCGCGGAGAAGTCCATGTTCATGGGCGTGGTGATGCCGAGCTTCGTGCTCCACGCCGCCATGTTCTTCACGCCCACCGCGCCGAAGGTCTTCACCGCGGGGATGTTCATCGAGTTCACCAGCGCCGTGCGCAAGAGCACGTCCCCCACGAACTCCTCGCTGTAGTTGGCCGGCTTCCAGGACACCTTGTTGTCCGGGTCGTGCTCGACGATGGGCGAGTCGACGATGACGGTGGCCTCCGTCCAGTTGAGCTGCTCGAGCGCCGCCGAGTACACGAACGGCTTGAACGAGGAGCCCGGCTGACGGCACGCCTGGAAGGCGCGGTTGAACTCGTTGTCGTCGAAGTCGTAGCCGCCCACCATCGCCGTGAGGTACTGGCGGTGGGGGTCCACGGACACGAGCGCGCTCTGGGCCTCGGGCGTCTGCTCCAGCCGGAAGAGCTTCACGCCCTCGGCGGGGATGTCCTCGGCCAGCTTCTTGTCCCACTGCTCCTTGTCGTCGGTGAGGTCCTTCTTCGTCACGTGGCGCACCACCACGAGGTCGCCCACCGCGATGGCCTTCTTCACCGACGAAATCATCATCGCCGGGTAGTAGCCCTCCGGGTTCACCTTGCGCGCCCAGCGCATGCCCAGGAGCGGCAGCCGCGCCGTGTGCGGCCCCACCTGGATGTCCGCGCCCTTGCCGTCGTCATCAATCTTCGTGACGGCCGCCACGTACAGCCGCCCCTCCACGAGCTCGTCCTGGCCCATGGCCTTGCGCGACTTGTCGAGGAAGACCTTGAGCTCGTCGGCCGTCAGCTGCTTCACCGGCCCGCGCCAGCCCTGGCGCTTGTCCACGGACAACAGGCCCTCCATCACCGCGTCCTGGGCGGCGCGCTGACGCTCGCTGTCCATGGTGGTGAAGATCTTCAGGCCCTCCTTGAGGAGCACCGGGTTGCCGTAGCGGTCCACCACGTCCTTGCGGACCTGCTCGACGAAGTACGGGGCGAACTCGTGGAAGACGTCCTCCACGGGGAACACCTTGACCGCCTCCGCGTTGGCCGTGTCGTGCTCGGCCTGGGAGATCATCCCCTCGTTCAGCATGCGGCGCAGCACGTAGGCGCGGCGCTTCCTGGCCGCCTCCGGACGCAGGAACGGCGAGTAGCGGCTGGGCGCCTGGGGCAGGCCCGCGATGAGCGTCATCTCCCCGAGCGTCAAATCCCGCACGTCCTTGCGGTAGTAGTTCTCCGCCGCGCTCTGCACGCCGTAGCTGTGGTGCCCGAGGAAGACGTTGTTCAGGTAGAGGTAGAGGATCTCCTCCTTGGTCAGCGACTGCTCCAGCCGGAGCGCGAGGATGGCCTCGCGAATCTTGCGGGTGAGCGTCTTGGCCGTGGCGGACTTGTAGCCCTCGGCGGAGATGAGCACCGCCTTCGCGGTCTGCTGCGTCAGGGTGGAGCCACCCTGGATGCCGCCGGAGCGCAGGCCCAGCTTGGAGCCGATGGTCTTGAACGCCGCGCGCGAGGTGCCCAGCACGTCCACGCCGAAGTGGTCGAAGAAGCTGGAGTCCTCGCTGGCGATGAAGGCCTGGACCAGGCGCTTCGGGATGCGCTCGTAGGGCACCACCTTGCGCCGCTCGTTGTAGAACTCGCCGGCCAGCACCGCGTCGTCGGTGTAGACCTCCGTGACGATGGGCGGCCAGTACTCGTCCACCTTGGGGATGGCGGGCAGCCCGTCCGCGTACACGTAGTAGATGGCGACCAGGCCCACCGCGCCCGCCGTCGCGCCCGTCAGCGCCAGCCACCCACCCAGCTTCAGCAGCACCTTCCACCAGCGGCCCGGGGGGACCCCCTTCAGCACCAGCTTCGAGCGGCTGCGGTCAGTCGTCTTGGAGTCGGACATACGTGTTTCGAAACCTCGCGGGCTTCCAATGCCTCAGGGCAGCAGTGCGGCCCGCTTGAGCACGTCTCGGAGCTCGGGTGGGAGGGGGGCCTCCACGGCCACCTTGCCACCGCCCTCCGGGTGGGGGAATTCGATGCGCTCGGCGTGCAGGAACAACCGCTTGAGCCCCCAGCGCGCCTGCACGTCGCGGTTGAAGGCGAAGTCACCGTATTTCTTGTCGCCGACCACCGGGTGTCCGATGGCCGCCAGGTGCCTTCTTATCTGATGGGTGCGCCCGGTCTCGATGGCGCAGGACAGGAGCGCCACCTCGCCAGACTGCTTGACGACCTTCCACCGGGTGAGGGCCTCCTGCATGTTCACCCCGCGGCGGGCCTTGGACTCGGCCGTCTGCTGGTGCTCCGACAGGGGCAGGTCGATGACGCCGGACTCCTTGGGCATCTTCCCCTTCACCAGGGTGAGGTAGCGCTTCTTGGAGAGCCCGTGGGTGAAGACCTCCGTGAAGTGCACCATCGCCGGGCGCCGCTTGGCGACGAGGATGACGCCGGAGGTCTCCCGGTCCAGCCGGTGGGCGGGGGACGCGGTGAAGTCGTTGCGGACGGCCTTGGGCCCCAGGTAGGCGCGCACGTAGTCCACCAGCGTGCCCCCGGTGATTCCGGAGCCGGTATGGACGGCCATCCCGCTGGGCTTGTCCACCGCCATCAGCCAATCGTCCTCTCTGAGAATCACCAGCCGGCTGGGGTCCACCGGCGGGGGCGGACGGTCCACTTTCGGACGGTCCTCCCCCTTGAGCGTCTGCTCGTCGCCCCGGATGGTGAGCACGTCTCCTTCGGCGAGCAACTGCTCGGGCTGGGCGCGCTTCCCGTTCACCCGCACCTTCTTGGTGCGAATCATCTTGAACAGGTGGCTGACGGGAACGGTGGGAAGGCGCTTGCGCAGGTGCTTGTCCAGGCGCATCCCGGCGGTGTCGGTCTCGATTCGGTACTCGATCATTTGTGCTGGCGCGCGGACCAGACCATACGAATAATCCCCGGTCCATGCCGAAAGCCCCCAGTATCGAGAAGCTCCTCCAGAACGGGTCGGCCGAGTGGAACCGACTGCGCAAGGGCGGTCAGGTCCCGACCGAGCACACTGGCGCCACCTTCACGCAACTTTTCTCCGCGAACGCGGACCTGTCGGGCCTCGGGCTCGTGGGCTCCGAGTGGGAGCGGTGCGATCTGTCCAAAATCAACTTCCGGGACTCGGACCTGTCGAACGCCTATTTCCACGGCGGACGGCTGCAGGACTGTGACTTCCGGGGTGCGAACCTCGAGGGCGCGACCTTCGAGAAGCTGAAGCTCTTGCGCTGCGACTTCACGGGCGCCAAGGGTCTGGATGACCTGGAGATGGACGACGTGGACATGGACCGCGTCGTCGGTCTGGACGGTGAGGAGGCCCCGCCTCCGCCGCCTCCGCCGGCCCAGGGAATCACGGCGTTCACCCGCGAACAGCGGGAGAAGGCGCTCGGGGTGCAGGCCTCGGCGCTGCTGCAGGGTGAGCCCGCGCAGGAGGAGCTGCCGCCGTTCAAGCCGCAGGACCCGCCCGGCTCGTTGTTCTTCCGGGGCCTGAAGCGCCTGGCGATGCCGCCGTTGTGGGTGTTGGACGTGCCGGGGCTGAGGCCGCTGGTGCCGCAGCGGATGCCGCCGGGCAGCTCACTGGAGACGCTCTACCGCGAGGCGGTGAAGACGCGGCTGGAGAACAAGAAGCCGCTGGCGGACAGCTCGGTGGTGGAGAAGGCGCAGAAGGCGCTGCACCTGGGCGCGAAGGACGCGGCGGTGGGCGCCATGTACCTGCGCGAGGTGGGCGTGGTGCCGCTGTTCCGCTTCTCCGCGGCGCAGGTGCTGAAGAAGGCGCTGCGCGAGGAGGTGGAGGTGGATGACCTGACGGGCTCCATCGACCCGCGGACGACAGGCGCGCTCCTGGAGCTGCGGCTGACGCACGAGGTGGTGGAGCACCTGCCGGTGGCGCGGCAGCGGCTGGCGGCGACGCAGCTGTACACGGCGCTCCTGGAGGCGGGCTTCAACCCGGAGAACAACTGGGACGAGGCGCTGGAGTCGAGCGAGTTCTCGATGCAGCTGGCGCGTGAGGCGACGGGCGAGGACCGTGACGCGCTGTTCGAGGGCTTCCAGGTCTTCTCGGCGCTGCCCGAGGAGGCGCGGCTGCGCCGGCTGGCGTACCTGGCCGAGTCGGTGACCAACCTGGAGCTGGTGAGCCGGCTGCCGGAGGGGATGGAGCCGTCGTGGCTGAACGGCCCGGAGACGCGCGAGTGCGACAACCGGGAGATGACGTACGTGCAGTCGCTGAGGGCGGAGGACATCCCGACCAAGGTGGCGGCGCTGGCGAAGGCGGAGCTCGGCGTGCCCGAGGGCGAGGTGCCCGAGGAGAGCGACGGGGACCTGTTCATCCACCTGCGCTGTGACGTGTGTGGCAAGGAGAAGCTCATCGTCCAATCGCCGGAGGAGTGACGGCGCGTTGCACGGTGTGAGCCCTCGGGGCCGCTGGGGTTCCCTTTTCGGGACCTGGCGGCCCCGCGGTGTTTGTGGCGCACGGTTGACGGTGCGCGCGCGGCTCGCACACGCTCGGGGGATGGTCGACGACGCTCGGGTGTCGGCGGTGCCGCTGGATGGATGGTCCAAGTGGGGACTGATGGCGCAGTTGCTGCTCGCCGTCGTCCTGTTCGCAGCCGTGCCCTACGCGATGTCGATGGTGCCCTTCGAGCGCATCTACGTCGACGGGCCCTACAAGGCTCCGCACAGGGAGGACCCGATGTTCCCCGTGCGATGGTGGCTCATCGCGATTGGGTCCTGGGTTCCATTCCTCTCGATGCTGTTCGCAATCCTCGCCTGGAGAAAGCGGCACACGCACCTGGGGCTCGCGCTGCTGCAAGCATGGACTGAGCGAGCCGCCGCCCACGCCCGTCCGAAGGGTCCGCAGGCGACCAGGCGGAAGCTCTCCGCGAGGTGGTCACGAGCAAGCGATGTGATGCCCAGCTTGTCCATGACATCCGGGGGAGGCACCAGCATGCTGGCGGTCCAGCACAAGACGGTGGACGTGGATGGCCTCGAGATTTTCTACCGTGAGGCGGGCCCCGAGGACGCGCCCGTGGTGCTGCTGCCCCATGGCTATCCGTGCTCGTCCTTCCAGTTCCGCAACCTGCTGCCCGAGCTCTCGGATTCGTGGCGATTGATTGCGCCGGACGCTCCGGGCTTCGGCTACAGCGCGACGCCGTCACCCCGGCGGTTCAGCTACACGTTCGATGGGTACGCACGCTTCCTCGAGCGCTTTGTGGAGACACTGGGGCTCACGCGCTACGCGCTGTACCTGCATGACTACGGCTCACAGTTCGGCTTCCGCCTCGCGCTGCGCGCACCGGAGCGTGTCGCCGCGCTCATCATCCAGAACGGCGACATCTACGAGGACCAGTTCGGCCCCAAGTACCGGATGCTGAAGGAGCAGTGGGCGAACCCCACACCGGAGGGCCGCAGGAAGCTGGTGGCCGCGGTGAGCGAGGAGGGCTTCAAGGACGAGTTCATCGGCGAGATTCCCGAGCACCTCGTCGACCGCATCAGCCCGGACCTGTGGACGCTCCACTGGGCGCTGGTGCAGCGCTTCGACCGGCGCATGAACCTGGTCCACCTGCTGGAGGACCAACGTACGACGCTCGCGTGGATGCCGCGCTATCAGGCGTACCTGCGTGAGCACCTCCCGCCCACGCTGGTCCTGTGGGGACCGCACGACGGCTACATGCCCGAGGGCGCGGGCCACGCTTACCTGCGCGACGTGCCGGACGCGGAGCTGCACATGCTCGACGCGGGACACTGGGCGCTGGAGACGCACCTGAACGAAATCGCCTTCCACATGCGGCGCTTCCTCCAGCGCGTGCATCTGTCCCACGCGGCGAGCACGACCTGGGTCACCTGAGCAGCAGCGGCCCCAACCTCACATGATGCGTCGATGGGCCTCGATGACCCGGAGCGCCCAGGCACGTGCTTCGTGACCTGCCTGCGGGAAATCGAAGCGACCTTCTTCGATGAGGCGAACGAGGTGCTCATCGCGTGCAACCAGGTGCGGAACCTGCCAGGGAAACCCGAGCGCTGCATAACCCCGCTCCGCGTAGTCCTCGTGTGAGAGGAGCGCCTCCAGGTAGCGCGCGTACAGGTCGAAGAAGCGATCCACTGTCGAGGCGAGCGGCATGACGACCGGCCCATCAAGTTCGTAGTTGCTCACCTCGACGACAGGCTGACATCCCTGCGCGTCCGCGAGACCAGGAACTGTCGCGAAGTAGTACGCCAGAGAGGCTTCACCACCGAAGACGCAGACCGACAAACCCAGTCGCTCCTGCCAACTCTCGCGCCACCACTGGTTCTTTTCCTCGAGCTGGTTCTCCTCGTCGTTGACGCGGAGCAGATAGACGTCCTCCGCGAACCTCGCGCTGCCAGACCGCGCATAGAAGGCCGCCAGCAGCGGGTCCAGGACATGTCCGGCGACACGGTGTCCCTCCCGGAGTGGATGCCGGGCGGGAGGCGTCAGCAGCATCTCGAGCGATGCCTGTCTGCACACGGCGAGCAACCGGTCGAATCCAGGCAGTGCGGGCTGCGTCATCGTCTAGCTCCCACTCAGTTCACCATCGGGAAGCGAGCCCTCAGCGCTTCGAGCGCCGCCTGCTCCGCCCGTTCGATGAGGACCTGCTCTCCTCGGGGGACATCGACACGGTGGTACCAGGACTCGAAATGCGAGTCGATGACCCTCGTCGCCGCTTCGACCTCGTCACGCGTCGCGGTGCGATGCGCTGTCCGAAACTTCGTCCAGAGTCGGCTGACCCGCTCGTGAATGAAGTCCTGGACCACGGCGAGCCGACTCGATGCATTGATGTCCTCGGCAGGGAACAAATGTGCGTATTCCAGGGGGCGCCGATGATGGACCGGGTAGCGCTCGGGGAATGCATCCATGGTGGCGGCCAGGTCGGGGTGGACCTTCTTGTAGGCGGCTCGCGCGGCCTTTCGCAGTCCGTGCTTCTCGCCCAGGTCGAGCGGCGTAGACGCCAGCTTCTCGATGCGGGCCATAAGCGCGCGCAGCTCACTGCGTTCGCTGGTGGTGAGAGCCCGCTCCCCTTCGAGTTGGACCTTCGCCCACAATCGCTCGAAAGCACGGCCCTCGCTCTGGGGAACACGGGACAACATCGTCCGCAGCCAGCCGCTCGCAGCCTCTTTGCCTTGCTGGAGCGCCTTGCGAACGACACCACCGCCACGCACGGCGAGGATGCCAGCTCCCTTGATGGCGATGGCGCCCACGTACCAGAGCGCCAGTTCCTGCACGCCCCGCTGCGCCAACCAGGTGAAACCATCCGAGACGCCTTGGCGCCACCGTCGCAAGATGTCTTCGTGCATCGCACGGTATTCGGCCGCGACCTCTGGCTCGAGTCCCTGCGGCGGCGTGAAATCGACGACTCGCGCGGACTCCACCCACCCTCCGCCGTCCCCTTGCGCCAACCGGATTCCAAACCGGACGGTGCGCTCCCCCAGGCCCTCCTGAAACGCTCGAGCCAGCCGCCCCACTTCATGAGCAAGCCGAGGCGGTACCCCTGAGGAGCTGCCTGCTCCACTCCGAGTCACATGGAAGCGGTGCAACTCCCACTGCGCCAGGCGACCGTCTTCTAGCGCCGCGTCAGCCTCCAGCCAGGCCTCACCACTCCGGGGAGCCCCCACCCCGGCCAGAAGGCGCGCCAGTTCCTCTGGAACAGCATCGCGTTCAGCATCGTCTCCCCAATGCACTGGGAGCGTCCTGGCCTCGGGCGGTCGCTCCGCGTGTCGATGGAACGCATAGTCCACCCGCCACTCGGCCTCGTCCCGATGCAGCGACAACACCACCTGACCCGTGCGCTCCATGCCGTAGCCAGCAAGCACGTCTCTCAGCACAGCTTTCGTGTCCGCCAAGGAAACCGGACGTCCACGGAGCCCGGTTCGCTCGCGCGACTCATAACTCGTCCAGGTCAGAGCACCTCGCTCCAACCAGAACGTCAGCGTCAGATGGGCCCCTACCGAGCCGATGTCGGCAACAGCCGCTCCCACCTGTTCGACAACCCGAGAGACCTCTGCCTCGGAGGCCCGCCGCATCGCGGTCTCGTCCTCTGGCGAGAGGGCGCCAGGTCCCAGCCAGACACCTCCGCCAGAACCCGCGGAGGTCGTCGCACAACCCGCTACCGAAAGAGCGATGGCGAGCAGCAGCCACATGCCGCCTACCCGAACGACTGCCACCCCGCGTCGCGGCGAATCGAGCATTTCCTCTCCATGAAATGACGGGCACCGCATCGCATCACGCCCGAACTCCACTCCGGGCGATACGACAAGAATCAGAGCGCGTTCGTAGCGCTTATCGCTCGGGCAACACGTACGTCACCGGCTTCGGCAGCATCACACGGACTTCATCCCCCGCGCGGATGACGCCGGGCCGGTCCACCCAGGCCACGAGCCCCCGCTTCTCCCACGCGGCCTTCACGAAGCGGCTCGCGAGCTTCTCCTTGTCTGGATGGTGCTCGCCAATCACCTTGCCCGGCCCGATACAGGGCTCGTTCTCCCCCTCCACCGCCAGCACCGCGTCCTCGGGGAAGAAGATGCGCGAGCCCGGCGGCAGGAACGTCAGCTGGGGGATGCCCACCAGCTCCAGGTTGGCTCCCAGCCATGACGCCAGGACCTTCGGGATGCCGAGCGTCTGGGCCACCACCGCCAGCTCCTCCGTCGACACCAGCGACAGCTGCCGCGTGTTCCGGATGGGCGTCCCCTTCGGGTACCACGGCGTACGCACGTCCGCCGGCCGCGTGTGTCCCGCGTGCCTGTCCCCGTCGATGCCCTCGAACGTCACGCGCACTTCCGCCAGCTCGCGCGTGACGAAGGTCTTCTTCTCGGTGCACACCAGGACTCGGACCGCGCGGCCGAAGAGCTGCGGAGACGGAGGCATGCCCCTCTTCTACTCCGCTCCCCTACCGCTTCACAGCAACGCGAGCTGCTGCGGCTTGCCCCCGAGTGGCCGGGCATCCACCCCGTCGTCCCGCAGCGCCTGCGCCAGCTCCTCCGCGAAGCCGAAGCACGTAATCACCTCGCTCGCCCCCGTCGCCTTCACGTACGCCTTCAACGACGGGAAGTCCGCGTGGTCCGACACCGGGAACGCCACGTCCGCGCCGTAGCGCCGCGCCGCCCCCGGGTCCATCGCCCACCCCGTCAACACCGCTGTCCCCCGAGGCCACAGGTGCGCCAGCGCCCCACCTCGCGCCTGGTGCGGCGGGAAGAACAGCACCTCGCCCGGCTCCACCGTCCCCGTGTAGCAGCGCAGGTTTTCAATCGGCACCCCCAGCTCTCCGTAGAGCCGGGCCACCTCGTAGATGGACGGGTGCGCCACCAGCGAGAACCCCCGGCCCGCGAGGAACTTCATCGACTCCTGGCTCTTGCCCAGCGGATACCCGAGCACCACCGGCACCGCGCCCCGCTCGAGCTGCCGACGCACCCACGCCTCCACCTGCCCCATCACCTCGTCACGCGGCGGGAAGCGATAGCGCGGATGCCCGAAGGTCGACTCGATGACCAGCGTGTCGCACTCGGCCACCTCCGTCGCCTCGGCCGTCAGCGACGGCACCACGTTCAAGTCCCCCGTGTAGACCACGCGCCGACCATCCGAGCGGATGACCCGCAGCTGCGCGCTGCCCAGGATGTGCCCCGCTGGCAGCAGCTCCAACACCAACGGCCCCAGCTCGAACGGCCGACGGTACGGCGCGGCCAGGGGCGCGCTCACCGGCCCCAGCCGGTGCTCCATGAAGCGCAGCGTCGCCGCCGTGGCGATGGTGCGCTCATGCCGGGCGATGTGGTCCGAATGCCCATGGCTCACGAAGCACAACGGCGACTTGCGCTTCGCGTCCAGCGACAGGAGGGTGCCCGTCAGGTGCATCCCGTTTCGACGCAGCTCCACACTCATGGGAAGGCTCGCGGATATAGCGCGTCACGGGCCCGGCGCCGCTTCTCTTCGGCCCGCCGCATGGCCGCTCGGGGGGCGTCAGCCCGGCCCCTGGACTGTGCGTGACTTCCACCACGCCCAGGCCGGTGAGCCCAGCTCCGCCACCAGCACCCCCAGGAGGATGAGCCCGCCGCCCATCGCCTCCGGCGTGCCCAGCCGCTCGTAGCCCAGCACCACCGAGTAGATGGACGCGAACACCGGCTCCAGCGCGTAGATGACCGCCGCGCGCACCGCGGACGTGCGCGCCTGCGCCCACGTCTGCACGCTGATGGCGAACGCGCTGGGCAACAGCCCACACACCAGCACCGCCATCACCAGCGAGGGCTGCCACTCCACCCTGCGCGTGACGAAGGGCAGGCACGCCGCGGACATCAGCGCCACGCCCCACAGCTGCACCGCCACCATCCCCAGCACGCCCTCCTTCGACGCGTACCGCTCCGTGAAGGTGATGTGCGCCGCGTACGCCACCGCGCAGCCGAGCGACAACATCTCCCCCAGGTTCAACCACCCGCCGCCCTCCCCCGGCGCGGGCCTGGTGAGCAGGTAGAGCCCCGCCGCCGACAGCGCCACGCCCACCAGCGCCGCGGGCTTCGGCGCCCGCCGGAACACCAGCAGCGTCAGCAGCGGGACGAACAGCACGCACATCCCGGTGATGAACGCCGAGCGCGACGGCGTGGTGAACGTCAGCCCCCACGTCTGGAGCGCGAAGCCCAGGAACAAGAACGTCGCCAGCAGCGCACCGTGACGCAGGTTCCTCGGGTTCAGCACCTGCCGGCCCGCGAGCGCGCTCAGCGCCACCGCGCCCACCCCGAAGCGCAGCGACAGGAAGGTGAACGGGTCCGCGTAGCTCAGCGCGTCCTTCACCACCACGAAGGTGACGCCCCAGATGAGGGTGATGAAGACGAGCGCGCCGTCCGCCTGGAGACCGCGGAGTCTCCCCAGGAAGGACGGCTCACGGCCCAGGCTGTCGGGAGTGGAGGCGCTCACGGAGGGCACGACGTTTCGCCTACCCCGAGGTGCCGCGCAACCCCCGTCGCGTCAGGGCGCGGAGGCCCGCTCCAGGACGACCAGGCGCTTGGAGCGACCCGCCGCGTCCCACGCCTCGTTCGTGCGCCGGGTCAGCGCCTCCGTGGCGAGGCGGAAGCCCAGGCCCTCGAAGGTCTTCAGCGACGCGGCGTTGTCCTCGTCCACGTCCGCCTGCACGCTCGGCTCGCCCTGTCGGTGGGACTCCTCCAGCAGGCACTCCAGCAGCTGCGTCGCCACACCCATCCGCCGGGCCTGCGGCGCCACCACCAGCGAGCGCACCCAGACGCCGTCCAGGGGCAACCCCTCCTGGCGATACGAGTCCACCCACGCGAAGCCGTGCAGCCGCCCCTTCGAGTCCAGCGCGCCCGCCGCCGCGCCCCGACGCTCGGTCGGCTCCAGCCCCCAGCGCTCGCGCAGCTGCCGGCGCAGGAAGCTCGCGGAGACCACCAGGCGCTCGCTCGCGAAGGTGACGAGCGCGTCCAAATCCTCGGCCCGCAGCAGGCGTATCTCCAGCGGCCCCACCAGGTGGCGCCGCAGGGGCCTGGACCAGTTGGAGAAGAAGAAGTCCCGCACGCCCCGATAGACTAGCCGGGTCCGGGGCTGTGCCCACGCGGTCGCCAGCGTCCACTGCGTCACCCACAGCGCCGGACCCAAGGGCCGGGGCAGCGGGAGCAGCCACCTTCCACGCCGCAGCGCGACGGCGCGCCCCAGCAGCTCCCCGTCCGACCGCTCCTCGGCGCCCAGCAGCGGCGCCGTGCTCCACGGCTGGGTGGCCACCACCACCTGGGCCGTCAGCATCCGCCCCTGGCGCACCAGCACCACGTCACCACGCGCCGTCTCGTCCGGCCCGCAGCGCAGCACCCGCACCGAGTCACCGGCGCGTAGCAGCGGGAACAGGCCCCCGCCCACACCGCGCACCCAGAGCTTCTGCCCGGGTGGCAGCGCCCTCAGCACGTCCAGCAGCACCTCGGTGGAAGGCGTCTTCCGCGGCGGCACACGCCACCTCCGGGGAAGTCCGGCCCTGCTCGTGCCTTCCCCTCGTCCGCCGGAATGTAGCCCCTTCGCTCTCCCACACCAACCGACCCGGACCCGGCCCTATCAACCGCCCCTGGGTCCCGCTAAGAGGAGGACGCCACCCACCGGCCGGAGGGCGGCGCAAGGAGGAGTGAGGTCATGGACGCGACGCCCGAGGGCTCGCTGGTGCCGCAGCGGGGTTGGTGGAGTCGGAACTGGAAGTGGGTGGTGCCCGTGGGCTGCCTGGGCCTGCTGGCCTCGTGCGGCTGCCTGGGCTTCGCGATGGTGGGGCTCGGCATGAAGTCGCTGAGCAACATGGGCGCGTACACGGACGCGGTGGCCATCGCCCAGTCCGACGCGCAGGTGCGACGCGCGCTCGGCACTCCCATCCAGACGGGCCTGCCGAAGCAGTCGGCGGTCCAGTCCATCAACGGCCAGACGCACGCGAAGTTCACCATCCCCCTGGATGGCCCGCAGGCCGACGGCACGCTCTTCATCGACGCGACGAAGCAGGGCGAGGACGAGTGGCGCTACGACACGCTCGCCGTGGAGCTGGAGGACGGCAGCCGCATCGACCTGCGTGACGACGCGCCCGATGCCCCCGACGCGTTCCCCAGCGAGGAGACGCCCGAGGACGACGAGCCGCTGCCGCCACCCCCGGAGCCCCCCGGCGCCGACGAGAACGTCCCGGCCCGCGGTGGCCGCGACAGCGACATCGAGCTGTAGCGACACGACAAGGCGCGCGGGCACTGCGCGGCCATGCGCCCCGCCCGCGCCATACCCGTGGAAGCCCACGGGGCGTGGGGCGAGTGCCTCGCGACCATGGGCCTCGCCCGCCCTGCGCCCCTGCAAGCCCACGGGGGCGTGCTCGCCCGCCGTCGGGTGTGCCCCCGGAAACGACGAAGGGGCGAGCGTGGGAGCCCTGAGGTCCCCACTCCCGCCCCTCGTCAGCCCGAACGGGCCCGAAGCGCTACTTCAGCTTCTGCAGCTCCGAGCGCAGCTCGGGGAGGACCTTGAACAGGTCCGCGACGATGCCGTAGTCCGCCACCTGGAAGATGGGGGCCTCGGCGTCCTTGTTGATGGCGACGATGGTCTTCGAGCTCTTCATGCCCGCCAGGTGCTGGATGGCGCCGCTGATGCCCGCGGCGATGTACAGCGCCGGCGCCACGACCTTGCCCGTCTGACCGACCTGCAGGTCGTTGGGAACCCAACCCGCGTCGCACACCGCGCGGGACGCGCCCACCGCGGCGCCCAGGTCATCGGCCAGCGCCTCGATCTCCTTGAAGTCGCCCTTGGTGCCACGGCCACCGGAGACGACGACGCGCGCCTCGGTCAGCTCCGGGCGAGCGCTCTTCACTTCCTTGAACTCGACGAACTTCGTCTTGGAGGCCTCGATCTTCGGCGCGAAGGTCTTCACCTCGGCGGCGCCCTGGCCACCGGCGGCCGCGGTGAACTCCGTGGCGCGCACGGTGAACACCTTGACCGGCGTGGTGAGCTTCACCTCGGCGAACACGTTGCCGGCCCACATCGGGCGGTGGAAGGTGATGTCCGCGCCCGAGCCACCCAGGCCCGTGATGTCCGTGGCCATGGCGGCCTTCAGACGCGCGGCGAGGCGGGGCATCAGGTCCTTGCCCTGCGCGGTGGACGCCATGCCCACGAAGTCCGCCTTGAGCTCGGTGGCGAGCGCGGCGAGCGCGGGGGCGTACGTCTCCGCCAGGTAGTGCTCCAGCTCCGCGGCGGCGCCCACGTGCACGGCCTTGGCGCCGGTGCCCTTGAGCTCCTCGGCCACCTTGGCCGGGTCCTTGCCGAGGATGGCGATGTGCAACTCCGCCCCGGCCTTGTCCGCGAGCTGCTTGCCCGCGGTGATGGCGTTCAGGGAGGCCTTGCGGAGGTTCCCGTCCGGCTGCTGCTCGGCGACGATGAGAACGATTGGCATTGGAGTGTCTCCGTATCTTCCGAGAGGGTTAGACGACCTTCGCCTCGTTGCGCAGCTTGTCCACCAGCGTGGCCACGTCCGGCACCTTGATGCCGGCCTTGCGCGCGGGCGGAGACGCCAGCTTCAGCACCTGGATCTTCGGGGCCACGTCCACGCCAAGCCCCGCCGGCGTCAGCTCCTCGATGGGCTTGCTCTTGGCCTTCATGATGCCCGGCAGGCTCGCGTAGCGCGGCTGGTTCAGGCGCAGGTCCGTGGTGACGACGGCGGGCAGCTGGCACTCCAGCGTCGCGAGCCCGTTGTCGACCTCGCGCACCACCTGGACGGCCTTCTTGTCCGCGGTGAGCTTGACGGCCGGCTCCTTGTTCTTCTCCTCGGCGCTCTCCAGCGACTCCACCTTGGAGGCGAACGTGGCCTGGCCCCAGCCCAGGAACTCGGCCAGGTACTGGCCCACCTGGTTCTGGTCGTCGTCGATGGACTGCTTGCCCAGGATGACCAGGTCCGGCTTCTCCTTCTCGGTCACCTTCTGGAGCAGGCCGGCGATGCCCAGCTGATCCAACGGGCCCGTGTGGTTCACCCACACGGCGCGGTGCGCGCCCATGGCCAGCGCGTGGCGCAGCTGCTCCTGCACCTCCTTGCCGCCGATGGACACCACCACCACTTCACCCTGGTGCTTGGCGACGAGCCGGAGGCCTTCCTCCACGCCAATCTCATCGAAGGGGTTGATCTTGTACTTGAGCCCCTCCTGGACGATGCCCGAGCCATCGGGCTTCACCTTGATTTTCGACTCGGGGTCTTCCACGCGCTTGGCGGTGACGAGGATCTTCACGGCGGCTTCTCCTTGCGGGAGGCGTTTTAGAAGGCTGGAAAACAGTCCGGCGCGCTTGGATTGACGCGACGCGCGAACGGCCTGGGTTAATAGGCATCCGGGCACCACGGCGGCAACGGGAAACGGCCGCCGGGCCCAGTTCTGCTTTTCTACTTGAACAGTTCTCGAGCGATGACGAGGCGCTGGACCTGGCTGGTCCCCTCGTACACCTGGATGAGCTTCGCGTCGCGCATCAGCTTCTCCACGGGGTACTCCTTGATGTACCCGTAGCCGCCGTAGACCTGGACCGCGTCGGTGGCGACCTTCATGGCCATGTCGGCGGCGAAGGACTTGGCGTAGCTGGACTGGAGGGTGCTGCGCTTGCCCTGGTCCAACAGCCACGCGCTCTCGTAGGTGAGCATGCGGGCCGCGTGGGTGTTCATGGCCATGTCGGCAATCATGAACTGGATGGCCTGGTGCTCGATGATGGGCTTGCCGAACGTCTTGCGCTGCGAGGCGTACTCCATGGAGTGCTCGAGCGCGGCGCGGGCGATGCCCACGGAGAACATGGCGGTCAGCGGGCGGCTGTTGTCCAGCGTGGCCATGGCGATGGCGAAGCCCTGGCCCTCCTCGCCGATGCGGTTTGCCACCGGCACGCGCACGTCCTCGAACGTGAGCGACACGGTGTCGCTGGCGCGCTGGCCCATCTTGTTCTCGTGCTTGCTGACGGACAGCCCCTTGGGGCGGCCCTCGACGACGAAGCAGGTGATGCCCTTGTGCTTCTTCGCCTTGTCCACGGTGGCGAACACCGTGTACTGCTCGGCGTGACCGCCGTTGGTGATGAAGCACTTCGCGCCGTTGATGACGTACTCGTCACCCTCGCGGCGCGCCGTGGTCTGCATGTTGGCCACGTCACTGCCGGCCTCGGGCTCGGTGAGGCAGAACGAGGAGAACTTCAGCTTCTCGGCGAAGTGGCCGAGCAGGCGCTTCTTCTGCTCCTCGGTGGCGGCGAGGATGATGGGCAGGTTGGCCAGGTCGTTGGCGATGATGGACGTGGCCACCCCCGCGCAGCCCCAGCTGAGCTCCTCCGCGACGATGGTCTGGTCCAGGTGCGACAGGCCCACCCCGCCGTACTCGGACGGGATGGCCATGTTCAGCAGGCCCAGCTCGAACGCGGTGGCCAGCAGGTCCCGAGGGAACGTCGCCGTCTCATCGTAGTGCGCCGCCTTGGGGCGGACGACCTCGCGGGCGTACTTCCGCGCCGTCTGCTGCAGCGCGCGCTGGTCCTCGGAGAGCTCGAATTCCATGAGATTCCTCGTGATGGGGTCGACGTGTTGACTCGGGAGTCAACGAATACATGCCGTCACGAGAAATCTCCAGCCCAACCCGCCTGGGAAGTGAGTGGTGCGCGGGGGGTCGGCCGACGCCCCGGGGGCCTGTCCTCTGGCACCCGGGGACGAGGCACGTGATTACTTCGCGGCCTTGGGGACCTTTTCCCAATCCGCGAGGAACTTCTTGATGCCCGCGTCGGTCAGCGGGTGGTTGGCCAGCTGGGTGATGACGTTGTACGGCAGCGTGGCGACGTGGGCGCCCATGCGAGCGGACTGGAGCACATGGACGGGGTTGCGCACGCTGGCGACGAGCACCTGCGTGTCGAAGTCATAGTTCTGATAGATCTCCAGGATGTTGGAGATGAGCTCCATGCCGTCCTGGGAGATGTCGTCCAGCCGGCCGACGAAGGGCGACACGTAGGTGGCGCCGGCCTTGGCGCACAGCAGGGCCTGGTTGGCGGAGAAGATGAGGGTGACGTTGGTGCGGATGCCCTCGGCGGTGAGCGCCTTGACGGCCTTCACGCCCTCGACGCCCATGGGAATCTTCACCACGACGTTGTCGTGGATCTTCGCCAGGGTGCGGCCCTCGGCGATGAGGCCTTCGGCGTCCAGGGAGACGGCCTCGGCGCTGATGGGGCCGTCGACGATGGAGCAGATCTCCCGGATGGTCTCCTCGAGGCCGCGGCCGACCTTGGCCAGGAGCGAGGGGTTCGTCGTCACGCCGTCCACGCAGCCCATCGCGTGGGCCTTGCGAATCTCCTCCACGTCCGCGCTGTCGATGAAGAACTTCATCTGTTCACTCTCCTGGATGGGCCCGCGAATGAGGGCGAGGGATGGGGTCGGCTCCGAGGGAGCCGGGCGAGCAGGCGCGTAACCGATGCCCCCCCACGCGTCAAGGGTGGCCCCAGGCGGGAGTGGGAGGTAGAAGGCGAAGCCGTCGCCATGGCCCGCTCCCCACGCTCCGCCGCCAAGAAGCCCCGTCTGCGCGCCCTCCCCGGCCGCTCCACCCCGGCCCCCACGTCCGAGCTGGACGACGAGGCCCTGCTCGCGTGCGCGCGCGACGTGCTGGAGGCGGAGTCGCGCGCCATCCTCGGCGTGACGGCGCGGCTGGGCGCGCCCTTCGTGCGCGCGGTGCGGCTGGTGCGCGAGTGTCAGGGACAGGTCATCGTGACGGGCATGGGGAAGGCGGGCCACATCGGCCAGAAGCTCTCCGCCACGCTCGCGTCCACGGGTGTCCGCTCGGTGTTCCTGCACCCCGCGGAGGCGGTGCACGGGGACCTGGGCCGGGTGGCGCGCGGGGATGTCATCCTGGCGTTGTCGAACAGCGGCTCCACGGAGGAGCTGGTGCGGCTGCTCCCGTCGTTCAAGCGCATGGCCACGCCGGTCATCGCGTTGACGGCGGACACGCAGAGCGCGCTGGCGCGTGGCTCGGACGTGGTGCTGGAGATTGGCCACATCGAGGAGGCGTGTCCGATGGGGCTGGTCCCCACGGCGTCCACGGCGGCGCTGCACGCGCTGGGCGACGCGCTCACGATGGCGGTGCTGCGCTCGCGGCCGTTCGGGACGGATGACTACGCGCTGCTCCACCCGGGTGGGAAGCTGGGCCGCTCGGTGCAGCGCGTGTTCGAGCTGATGCGCACGGGGCCCGCCAACCCGCTGGTGCGCGACACCGCCACGCTGTCGGAGGTGGTGGGGGTGATGACGAAGACACCGGGCCGGCCGGGCGCGGCCTGCGTGGTGGACCGCACGGGGCGGCTGGTGGGCATCTTCACGGACGGCGACCTGCGCCGCCGCGTGGAGCAGGGGCTCACCGACTTCAAGATCCAGGTGCGCGACGTGATGGGCAAGCAGCCGCGCTGCGTGACGCCGGAGACGCTGGCGCTCTCGGCCACCGCGCAGATGCGCGAGCTGAAGGTGGACCAGCTGCCCGTGGTGGACGTCGAGGGCCGCGCCGTGGGCCTGCTCGACGTGCAGGACCTGCTCGCCGCGAAGTTCGTCTGACGGGCCGCGACGCGCGGGCGCTCGCCGACGTGCCCACCGGAGGGGTCCGTGGGTTCGTGCCACCCACGCGCGCCTCAAGGAGCACCTCGCCGCGTGTGGACTCAAAGCACGGCGCCATCGCATCAACTCGGTGGTGCCGCGCCCGCGCAAGCACCGGCATCCCTGAACGGTACGGACGCCCCTGCGTTCGCCAGGGCCAGCGCCCCCAGGCAGCGCCCGCGTCAGCATCGATCTCGCTCGCCTGGACGGACGGACCTCCACCACCAGCGTCAACGCACCGCCGACGCAGTGCGGACCACACGGTGCACATCCTGGTATCTCGCGACGGGCGGGATTCCCCGCGATGCCACGAGCCCATTGCACCGCCTCTTGGCGGTGCGGGCCCAGCTGACACCTACCGCGACAGCTTCGCCTGGAGGCCGGCCTTGTTGTAGTCGGGCGCGTCCGAGGACAGCTTCTCCCAGAGCGCCTTGGCGCCCTTGGCGTCACCCTTCTCGAGCAGCATGTCGCCCAGCTTCTCCACCGACGCCGGGTCCGACTGCACCGCCACGCCCCACACGCGCGCGGCCATGGGCCGCCCCAGGCCCACCAGCGCCCACGCCATGCCCGCCTTCGCGCGGCCGTTCTCCGGCTGGAAGGGCACCACACGCGTGTAGTTGCCGAGCGCCTCCTGGAAGCGCCCCTTCGCCAGGTGCTCCTCACCCTCCTCCACCAGCTTCGTCAGGCCCTGCTCCAGCTCCGGCGTGCGCTCGGTGTTCTTCACCGCGTCCACCATCTCCGGCGTCAGCGGACGCGGCGCGTCCTGCGCGGGAGCGGCGGCCAGCGCCTGCGACAACCGGATGCGGCGGTCCTCGGCGCGCGCCGCGAGCAGCTTCGCGCGCCCACCCGCCTTCACCGTCTCGTCCACCAGCGCCGACATCCGCTTCGCCGTGGCCGCGCGCGCGGAGTTGGGGTTGAGGGCCTGCACCGCCTCGAAGCCCTCGTGCGCCTGCTTCAGCGCCGCCAGGTCCTCGCCCTTCGTCTCGAACAACACCGAGGCGCGCCCGTAGAGCGCCTCCTCGTGCCGGGGCTCCACCTCCAGCACCGCGCCGTACGCCGCCAGCGCCGCCGCCGAATCTCCGCCCAGGTACAGCGCGTTGGCGCGCATGACCCCCGTCTCCAGCACGGGCTCCAGCGCCGCGCGAGCACAGGCCGCCGCGCCCGCCGCGTCACCCTTCTTCGCGCGCTCGCTCGCCACCTGCCCCATCGCCTCCAGCGGCTGGCCCGGCGTGAAGCCACACTTCGCGGCCTCCGCCGTCGGCACCGGCGTCTTGCCCAGCTTCTTCTTCTGCGCCAGGAACAGGTCGCGCACCGGCTTCGCTCGCTCCTCGGCCTGCTGCAGGTACGTGTCCGCGTCCACGTTGCGGCCGTTCACGTAGTACAGCCGGCCCAGCGACGCGGCGATCTCGAACGTCTTCTCGCGCCCCTTCAGCCCCTCCGTGGAGTCGAGCTGACGCAGCAGCTCGTCCGCGGACGGAGGCGCCTTGCCCGTGCCCGACAGCGGCGGGTGCCCCGAGGGCAGCGCGTCCGGAGACGTCGGCGTCTGCCCTTCGAGCGGAGGATGCCCTTGCGGCAGCGCGCCCCCCGCGCCCATGGACGGCGCGGTGGGGGACGCCTGCGTCCCCGGGGGGACGGGCGGGTGACCAGGGGGCAGAGAAGAGGGCTCGGCGGCGAGCAGCGCCGCGGTGGCCAGGGCCAGGGAGAGGTTCATGTCTCGTTGCTCGGCAGGCTCGCTTCGGGCCACCAGGTGGCTTCACTCCTGCGGACATCCTGCGGGGCGAGTTTCCCGAGGAGCTCCTTCACCGTCGTCCCCAACACGGGGTGCAGCAGGTCCGGCGCCAGCTCCGCCAACGGCTCCAGCGCGAAGCGACGCTTGTGCAATTCAAGGTGCGGCACCTGGAGGTGCGGGTCCGCCACCACCTGGCCCTCCCAGAAGAGGATGTCCAGGTCGATGGTGCGCGGGCCCCAGTGCTGCTCGCGGCGCCGGCCCAGGTCCTTTTCAATCTGCTGGAGGATGACCAACAGGCGCTGCGGGGACAGCGCGCAGTCCAGGGCCACCACCGCGTTGAGATAGCGCGGCTGCGGCGGCCCGACGGGGGCGCTGTCGAAAAGAGAGGAACAACGAAGCACCGCCACCGCATCGATGCGGGACAGCGCGGTGAGGGCGGCGACCAGGTGGGACTCGCGGTCCCCCTCGTTCGAGCCCAACCCGACGTAGACGATGGTGCTCACGGCTCCAGCTCAACTGGATTGAGCAGCGTCCCGATTCCCTCGATTTCCACTTCAACCGAGTCACCGGCCGCAAGCTTCCCCACTCCCGAGGGCGTGCCGGTGGAAATCATGTCCCCTGGGAGCAGCGTCATGATGTGGGAGATGAACGACACCAGGCGAGCGGGGCTGAACACCATGTCGGAGGTGCGGCTGTCCTGGCGCACCTGCCCGTTCACCCGGCAGGAAATCTGGAGGTCGGCGGGCGACAGGCCCGTCACCGCCCACGGCCCCGCACACGCGAAGGTGTCGTAGCCCTTGGCGCGCGTGTGCTGCGTCTCGCGCTTCTGGATGTCTCGCGCGGTGACGTCGTTGAAGCACGTCAGGCCCCAGATGGCGCGCGCGGCGGTCATCTCGTCGGCGTTCTTGAGCTTCTCGCCGATGACGAGCGCCAGCTCCGCCTCGAAGTGCACCTCCTGGCTCGCCTTGGGGATGCGGATGGGGGAGCGGGGGCCGTTGAGCGCGGTGGAGGGCTTGGTGAAGATGAGCGGCTCGACGGGCACGGGCTTGCCCATCTCCTCCGCGTGCTTGCGGTAGTTCTGGCCGATGCAGACGACCTTCGACGCGTCCGCGGGCACCAGCAGCGTCACCGCGGACAGCGAGCGGCGGATGCCCGTGTCCTTGACGCCGGTCAGCCAGGGCGCCGAGGAGAGCACCACCACCTCGGTGCCCTCGACGCGGCCGTGGTGCGCGCGGCCCTCGTAGAGGAAGCGGCAGTAGCGGGCGGTCGTCATGAAGTCCTCTGGAAGCCGAGCACGTCGGCCATGTCATACAGCCCCGGCGGGCGGCCCACCACCCAGCGCGCCGCGCGCAGCGCCCCCAGCCCGAACTGGTCGCGGCTGGTCGCCCGGTGCGTCAGCTCGATGCGCTCGCCCTCGCCGAAGAAGTACACGGTGTGCTCGCCCACCACATCCCCCCCGCGCAGCGTCTGCACGCCAATCTCCTTCGCGGGGCGCGCGCCCGTCTGCCCGTGGCGCGCGAACGTCAGGTCGTCCTGCGTGCGGCCCAGCGCGGAGGCGAGCACCTCCGCCAGCCGCAGCGCCGTGCCGCTGGGCGCGTCCTTCTTCATCCGGTGGTGCGCCTCCAGCACCTCCACGTCGAAGCCCGGGCCCAGGACACGCGCCAGCTCCGCGGCCACGCGGATGACCAGGTTGACGCCCACCGACATGTTCGGCGCGGCGACGATGGGCACCTGCTTCGCGCTCTCGGCCAGCGCCTGCGACGCCTCCGGAGAGAAGCCGGTGGAGCCGCACACGAAGGCCACGCCGCGCTCGGCGCACGCCTTCGCGTGGGCCACGCTGACCTCCGCGCTGGTGAAGTCGATGACCACGTCCGCCTTGGCCGCATCCAGCGCGCGGCCCAGGTCGTCGGACACCTGCACCTCGAGCGCGCCGATGCGCGCCGCAAGCCCCGCGTCCAGGCCCACCGAGGCGCTGCCGGGCCGCTCCGTGGCGCCGACGACCTGGAGGTCCTCCGCGTCGCGCGACAGGCGCAGGAGCGTGCTGCCCATGCGTCCGGTGATGCCGGTGATGACGGTGCGAATCATGGTGGGCCGCGCTCCTGGCGTGTCGTGGCGTGTGGCGCTCGGCAGAGCGGCTTCAGTGCTTCAGCAGGCCCAGCTGACGCAGCTCCTCGGCGAGCTTCGTCGCGTTGGGCTCCGTCATGGGCACCAGCGGCAGCCGCACCTCCGGCCCGAAGAGGCCCAGCAGGTGCAGGCCCCACTTCACGGGGATGGGGCTGGACTCCACGAAGAGCAGCCGGTGGAGGGGGTTGAGCTTCACCTGGAGCTCGCGCGCGCGGGCGATGTCGCCGGCCCGCGCGGACGCCACCAGGTCCGCCATCATCCGGGGCGCCACGTTGGACGACACGGAGATGACGCCCTTGCCGCCGCAGGCGATGAAGGGCAGCACCGTGAAGTCGTCACCGGACAGGAGCGTCAGCCGCTCGCCGCACTTCTCCAGGATGTCCACCGCCCGGGCCATGTTGCCGGTGGCCTCCTTGATGGCCACCACCTCCGGGAAGTCGCACAGCCGCTGCACCGTCTCCGGCAGCAGGTCCACGCCGGTGCGGCCGGGGACGTTGTACGCGATGATGGGGAAGCCCGGGTGCGCCCTGGCCACCGCGCGGAAGTGCTCCACCAGGCCCGCCTGCGTGGGCTTGTTGTAGTACGGCGTGACGATGAGCGTGCCGTCCGCGCCCGCGTCCCGCACGCGCGCCACGCCCTCGATGACCTCGGCGGTGTTGTTGGAGCCCGCGCCGCCGACCACCAGGGCCCGGCCCTTCGACTCCTCCACCACCACGCGCACCGCGCGGGCGCGCTCGTCCGCGGACATGGTGACCGACTCACCCGTGGTGCCCATGGGGATGAGCACGCTGGTGCCGCCCTCGAGCTGCTGCCGCACCAGCGCCCGGTAGGCCGACTCGTCGAGCGCGCCGTTGCGGAACGGGGTGGCCAACGCCGTCATGGAGCCTTCGAAGGTCTTCATGCCGGCGCTTATATGTTCAGGCCCGCTCGCCGCGCCAGAGATCCTCGGTGCGCTCGCGCTCCCGCACCACCCGCCAGGCCCCCTCGGCCACCAGCACCTCCGCCGGACGGGGGCGGGAGTTGTAGTTGGAAGCCATGCTCATGCCGTAAGCCCCGGCGCTGAGGAAGGCATACAGCTCGCCCGGCTGGGGGAGGACCAGGGAGCGCGCCTGGGCCAGCACGTCGGTGGACTCACACACCGGCCCCACCACATCCACCTCCACTTCCTTGCCCCGCCGCTTCACCAGCGGGACGAAGCCGTGGTGGGCCTCGTAGAGGGCCGGGCGCAG
Source organism: Myxococcus sp. MH1 (assembly GCF_059738865.1). Taxonomy (NCBI): domain Bacteria; kingdom Pseudomonadati; phylum Myxococcota; class Myxococcia; order Myxococcales; family Myxococcaceae; genus Myxococcus; species Myxococcus sp. MH1. Next base: position 8,613,612 of record NZ_AP026947.1, read on the forward strand.
CAAGTCATTCATGCCCGCATCGACGATGGCGAAGCGCTTGGCCGGGGTCTGCTTGCGGTACAGCACGCGCGTGAGCAGCACGCCCGCGTTGCCCACCAGCGAGCGCCCGGGCTCCAGCACCAGCCGCGCGCCCGTGTCCTTCGTGGCCGCGAGCACCACGCGCGCGTACTCCGCCACCGACGGCGGCGTCTCGTCCGTGTACGTGATGCCCAGCCCACCGCCCACGTCCAGGTACTCCAGCGGGTGCTTGCGCGCCTTGAGCTCGCGGTACAGGCCCGCCACCTTGGTGAGCGCCGCGCGCACCGGCGAGCTCTGCGTGAGCTGCGAGCCGATGTGACAGTCCAGGCCGAAGGCCTTGAGGCCCCGCATCTTCCTGGAGCGCTCGTACAGCGCCACCGCCTCCTCGAAGGGCACGCCGAACTTGGACGTCTTCAGCCCGGTGGCGATGTAGCGGTGCGTGCGCGCGTCCACCTCCGGGTTCACGCGCAGGGCGAACGGCGCCTTCTTCCCGAGCCGCCGGCCCACCGCGTCCAGCGCCTCCAGCTCCTCGGCGCTCTCCACGTTGAACAGGAGCAGGCCCGCGTCCAGCGCGGCCGCCATCTCCTCCGGCGTCTTGCCCACGCCCGCGAACACCGTCTTCGCGGCCTCGCCGCCCGCCTGCCGCACGCGGGCCAGCTCCCCGCCGGAGACGATGTCGAAGCCCCCGCCCAGCCCCGCGAACAGCCGCAGGATGGAGAGGTTCGAGTTGGCCTTCACCGAGTAGCAGATGAGGGGCCGGGCCTCGCCGAAGGCGTCGACGACGGCGCTGAAGTGGCCGGTGAGCGCCGCGGAGGAATAGACGTAGGCGGGCGTGCCCACCGCGTCCGCGATGGCGGGCAGCGGCACGCCTTCCGCGTGCAGCACGCCCTTTCGATAGGTGAAGAAGCTCACGGGACTCCGGCGTCCGCGTCGGTGGTGGTGGTCGGCGTCACCACGCCACCATCCGTCGTCGGAGACACGGAGGGCCCGGTGGGCGCCACCGTCGTCGGCGCGGTGTCCGACGGCGGAGGAGGCGTCTCCGTCGCGGGCGCGCTCGGCGCCAGCGGCGGCTTGGGCGCGCCCTTGATGCCACACGCCACCACCCCCAGCACGAGGAGGGCGGCGATGCTCAGCGAAGAGAGGGCGCGCTTCATGACTAGAACTTCACGCCCAGCCAGCCGCGGATGGTGTGCGGCGTCTCCAGGTCCCGACGCAGCACCTCCTGGTACTGCTGCAGGCCGCTCATCGGGAAGAGGATGCCGTAGGCCAGGCCCGCGATGAAGCCGTCCTCGGTGGTGTAGTCCACGCCCGCGTTCAGCTCGATGCCCAGCGACTTGCTGGTGAACGACGGCGTCGACTCGGCGTAGAGCGCCTGCGAGTAGATGAGGCGGCCGTACACGTCGATGCCCGGCGCCACCGCGTACTTCACGGACGGGCGGATGTAGAACGCGTCGGTGATGCCGCCGATGAGCTGGCGCCACAGGATGAGGTCCACGCGGTAGTCGCGGTTGAAGCGGAAGTTGCGGATGGCGTCATCCGCGCAGCCGCCCGCGTCGCAGCGGTACTGGGGGCCTTCCACGTCGCCCGGCTGGGTGTAGTTGTTGGGGCCGTTCGGGTTGCCGGAGCCGGTGCGGCCCGGGTAGTTGCCGAAGCCCGGCGCCTTGTCACCGGAGGCGAAGCCCAGCTCCAGGCCCACGGTCAGCTTGTTCTCCGCCGCCTTCACCTCACCCTGGAGCACGCCACCGAACTGGGCCACGCGCAGGCTGGGGTCCGCCATCGCCTCGTTCAGGCTGAGGCCGCGGCTGTTGATGCTGCCGAGCACCGCCGCCAGCTCCATCTCGATGCGCCAGGAGCGCTCCTCGTAGCGCAGCCAGAAGTCCGGGACGTACAGCTTGGCGTCGCGGGGGATGAAGCTCACCTGCCCCGTCGTGTCGTTGGTGATGTCCTGGTAGTTCTGCGTGCGGTAGGTGAAGTGCAGGCCGTACTGGAGCACGCCCTGGTTGTTGTCGAGCTTGGAGCGGATCTGCGCGTCCGTGTCCCGGCGGGCGATGGCAATCACCCAGCTGTGGGCGTCATCGGCCTGGGTCAGGTCCACCGGCTCGCCCTGGGCGCCCGTGCGGTACACCGAGCCCTCGGAGTTGAAGTCCAGCATCGGCGTGACGTACCAGCCGGCGAACGGCTCGGTGACGAACTGGATGCGGTCCACGGTGTCGCCGAAGTCGCAGTCGAAGCAGTTGCCGTCGTTGCGCAGCATGCCCAGGCCCCAGTGGCTGCCCATGCGGCCGAAGCGCAGGATGCCCACCGGCGTGTTCACCTCGCCGTAGGCGCGGCGCAGCTTGATGGAGTCCGACAGCGTGTTGCCCAGCGACTCCTGGTCCTCGGAGAAGATGGTGAAGACGTTGCGCGCGTCACCCGGGTAGAGCGTGTCCGGCGTGGAGCCCAGCACCAGGTTGTCCAGGCCGTCCACCTGGAGCTTGATCTTCACCTGCTCGGAGATGTTGAACGTGGGGTCCAGGCGCAGGCGCATGGTGGCGAACGACTGGGTGTTCGCCGACGTGCGCGAGGAGCGCGGGAAGAGGTCCTGGCCCGCGATGGTGGCCGGGACGCGGCCCAGGTCGAACTTGTAGAAGAGCGTGGGGCGCAGGCGGAAGTAGCCGTCGAGCTGGAAGACCTCCAGCTTGCGCTTCTCCTCGGGGTACTCCTCGCTCCACTCCTCGCCGTTGAGGGACTGCTTGGCGGCCTCGGCGCGAATCTCTCCGCGCAGCTCCTGCTTGGTGGCCTCCAGGTCGTCCTGGGTGACCGCCTCGGCCGCGGGCACGGTGGTGGCGGCGGGCTGCGCGGCGGCGGGCTGCTCGGGGGCGGTGGCCGGAGCCTCGGGGGCGGGGGCGGGCGCGGCCTCCGCGGGCGCGGGCGGAGGCGTGCCCCCGGCGGGCACCTGGGCGGTGGCCGTGGAGGAAGCGACGAGCAGCGCCGCCAGCAGGACGTGAGACATGGGCAACGATCTCCAGGGCCGCTCGGGGCGGCCGGGTCGGAAAGGCGGGCGATTCAAGCCATGGGACAGGGGGGTGTCAACGCCAACCGGGACGTCGGTTCGCGCCGTTGACGACAGGACGCCCGGGGTCATTTCCCTGCCCTCCCCCGGGGTTGGCACTTCGGACAGGCGTAGGTGGTGCGTCCCGCCTGGGTGAAGGACTCCACCGGCGAGCCGCACCTGGAGCACGGGCCCTCACCGCGGCCGTACACCAGGAACGGGTTCTCCGAGCCACCCTCCTCCAGGTACACGGGCTCCTCGCCCTGCTGCTCCTCGAGGCCGAAGTCGATGCTCTCCCGGATGGCCTGGACCAGGCGCTTCCAGTCCTCCGGGGTGAGGGTGGAGGGCTTGCGCGCGGGGTGCAGGCCCGCTCGGAACAGGGCCTCCGCGGCGTGGATGTTGCCCAGGCCGGCGATGCGCCCCTGGTCCATCAGCGCCACCTTCAGGTCCTGCTTCGAGGACGCTACGGCCTGCTCCAGCTGGCCGGCGGTGAGGCCGTCCGCCAGCGGGTCCCTCCCCAGTGCCTTCACCACGTCGAGCGAGCGCAGGCCCGCGGCGGGGGTCGGCTCCATGCGCCCGAACATGCGCGCGTCGGCGAAGTGCAGCACCTGGCCGTCGTCGAGGTGGAAGCGGGCGCGGCTGTAGGGGACGACGTCGGTGGGGGCGCGGCGCACGAACTTGCCCGTCATGCCCAGGTGGCCCAACAGGCCCCGGCCTTCCTCGAAGGAGAAGAGCAGGTACTTGCCCCGGCGCACGAGCGACTCCAGCCGCCCCTGCAGCTGAGCGAAGCGCGCACGGTCGGCGCCGCGGAAGACGCGGGTGTCATCCGCCTCCGCGCGCACGAGTCGACGGCCCGTGAACCAGCGCACCAGATTGCGCCGGGCGATCTCCACTTCGGGTAACTCGGGCATCCGCCCGGGCACATAGCACCGGCCCCAAGCCCGGCCCACGCATTAATTGCGGAGGGCCCCGGACGCGCTCAGCCGCGAGGCTTCTTCGGATCCGGCGCCCCCAGGCCGCCACTGCCCTCCGGAGTCGTCGACCCGGGCGTCGAGGCCTCCCGTGGATCATCCGGCGCCCCCCCCACCCCTGGCTCCACCCGGAACGGCTTCGAGCCGAGCCCTCCCGAGTCCTCCCGAACCTCCCGCGCCGCCAGCCGTGGACGCAGCCGTAGCGCCCCTTCCACCGGCGTCACCTCCGGACCTCGTACCTTGGCGCCTGCTGGAGCACCCACCTCCGGCGCCGCCCGGGGCACACGCCTCGACCTCGCCTGCGCGCGAGCCCGTCGCTCCAGGAAGGCCATCACCCGCTCGCGGTGCTCATCCGGATGACGCCGGGGGTCGAACGTGGTGGAGCGGGACTCGATGAGCTTGAGCGCGGCATCCAGCTCGGCCGGTGCCACGCTCGCGCCCGTCAGCTCCAGCTCGGAGAGCTGCTCCTGTGAGACCACCTCGTCCACGGCGTGCAGGGTGGACAGCACGAGCCCCCGAGCGTGGGGCCGCACCAGACACAGGTGGCCCTTCTGATACAGCACCACCCGCCCCACGCCCACGCGTCCCGACACGCGCAGCGCCTCCGTCATCAACGCATACGCCTGCTCCACGCCGCGCGCCGGCACCAGGTGGTACGAGGTGTCCAGCAGCAAGGGGTCCACCTCCACCGGGTCCACGAACTCCTCCAGCGCGATGACCCGGCTCGACACCGGGTCCAGCGCGTCCAGCTCACCGCTCGTCACGGTGACCTGCCGGCCGTCCTCCAGCGTGTACCCCCGCACCACGTGCTCGAGCGGCACCTCCTCGCCATCGGCGGAGCACACCCGCTTGTTCTGGATGCGGGCGCCGTCCGCGTCGTGAATCAGGTGGAAGCGGGCCTGCCGGGAAGAGACGGCGCCGTGCAGCCGTACCGGGAGCGTCACCAGCCCGAAGCTCAGCGAGCCCACCCAGACCGGACGAGCCATGTCGACCTCCTCGCGGTGTCACCCACGACCGACACCCCACGCATCAAACGTCGATGGCCTCCGACACCGCCGCAAGGCTCGCACGCACCACCGGAGGGCACGCGAGCCGCGCGACGCCCGAGCGACGCGGGTCCGTTGTCGGTCGGAAGCGTCACGAGGGGCTTGCCGTGGAGGCGGACGCTGCCCAAGAGTCCGGGCAGTCAGTCGCTCTCTCAACGCATCAACCGGTCAAGAAAGGCGCATTCGGTCATGCAGCGGATTCTCTCGGCGGTATGGAGCCTCGCCCTCGTCATGGGCGTGACGACGGGCTGCACCACGCAGCGCGTCCAGGCGGAGAAGGCTCTCGCGAAGACCTTCATCTCGGATGAGCAGGAGGAGGAGATCGGTCAGCAGGTGAAGAAGGAGCTCGAGCAGAAGGAGAAGATCAAATACGTCGAGGACCCGACCATCGTCGAGTACGTGCGGGGCCTGTCCGCGCCCATCCTCAAGCAGGCCACCAAGGACCGGCCTGGGGTGAAGTGGAAGATCAACGTCATCGACGACCCGAAGACCGTCAACGCCTTCGCGACGCCCGGCGGCTACCTCTACGTCTACACGGGCCTCATCCTCGCCTCGGACACGGAGGCGGAGCTGGCGGGCGTCATGGCCCACGAGGCGGGCCACGTGGTCGGCCGCCACTCGGCGCGCGCCATGGTCAACCAGATGGGCATCCAGACCGTCACCCAGCTCGCCCTGGGGCAGAACCCCGGCGCCGCCGCGCAGGTGGCCGCGCAGCTGGTGGGCGGCGGCGCGCTGCTCGCGCACAGCCGCAGCGAGGAGCTGGAGGCGGACGAGTTCGGCGCGCGCTACTCGTCCGGCGCAGGCTTCGACCCCAAGGGCCTCATCACCTTCTTCCAGAAGCTCCAGGCGCAGGGCGGTGACACGCCGGGCGTCATGAAGTGGCTGAGCACCCACCCCACCAACCGGCAGCGCATCGGCGACCTGGAGAAGTATATCAAGGAGAAGAACCTGCGCGGCACCAACAACAGCCCGGGCCAGCTGCCCGCCATCAAGCAGAAGCTGGGCGCGCGCTAGCCCCGGGCGTCGTCAGTGCAGCGTGGAGGGCGGAGGCTGCTGCTCCGCCGCGGAGGGCTCGGGGGACTTCCCCCGGGCCACGCGCCGACGCCAGCGCCAGAAGGCCATCTTCGAGCGCTTCGCGCTGGCGGCGCTCTTGGCGGCCCCCGGCGTCTTGAGGGGCGGCTCGGCGGGCGCGGGCTCGTCGAAGTCGCGCGCGCCCTTCTCCTTCCCCTCCGCGGAGGCGTGCTCGAGGATGGCGTTGATCTCCCCGCCCAGGATGAACACCAGCCCGGAGATGTAGAGCCACAAGAGCAGCACCACCACGCCACCGATGGAGCCGTAGGTGACGTTGTACTTGCCGAAGTGCTCCACGTACTGCGTGAAGCCCCACGTGCTCCCCATCCACGCCAGCGTGCCCAGGATGGAGCCGGGGGTGATGTACTTGAAGCGCTGCTTCACGTCCGGCAGCAGGTAGTAGCAGAGCGACACCACCAGCATCACCAGGCCCGCGGTGAAGGGCCAGCGCGCCCAGGACCACACCAGGTAGAACGCCTCCTCCACCTGCAGCCGCGTCGCGAGCCACGCCCCCAGCCGCCCGCCCAGGAGGAACACCGCGAAGGACAGCGGAATCAGCAGCGTGCCCACCAGCGTCACCACCACCGCCAGGCCCTGCGTCTTCCACACGGGCCTCGACTCGGGCACGTCGTAGGCCAGGTTGAGCGCCTTGCGCAGGGCGTCCGCGCCGCGTGACGCCGACCACAGGGCGAGCACGAGACCCACGGTGAGCAGCCGGGGCCGGGGCTGGTCCACCAGCGCCGTCAGGTGCTGCGTCACAAGGCCCAGGGCGTCGCCGGGCACCAGCGGGCGGAGGCGCTCCAGCATCGCGTCCACCGCGCCGGGCGCGAACGGCAGGTACGCCACCAGCGTGACGAGGAAGAACAGGAAGGGGAACAGCGAGAACAGCAGGTAGTAGGAGAGCTGCGCCGCGATGTCCGTGACGGTGTCTTCCTGGAACTCCTTCACGAAGCGCCGCGCGAACTCGCGCCACGTGAGGTACTTGAGCCGTGGCAGCCGCATCCTTCCCTCCTCGCTCCCCACTCTCGGGTAACGGAAGGTGGGGTGCGTGACGCCTTTCGGCAGCAGGCGGCCGGCCGAGCCCTCGCCCTGCTAGACGACGTTCGGCGGGAGGTATCTGCCCAACAGTGGACGAAGCCGCGCGCGGACCTCGTCGGGGATGCGGGAGCGCTCGGTCCACAGCGCCATGGCCAGCGCGGAGTCACACCGGCAGGTGACGGGCGTCTCGGCGATGCGCGAGAGCGCGCGGCGGATGAGGGCGGCGCCCTTGGAGGTGACGGCCTGCACGTTGTGCGACAGCCGCGCCAGGAGGGCCTCGTGCTCCTGGCCCTCAGGAGGCGACTGCCAGGAGTCGTAGTCGGTGGGCAGCGCCACCAGGGCGTAGTGCAGCTCCGCCTCCCGGGCCAGCCGCGCCTCGGGCATGGCCGTCATGCCCACCAGGTCCCCGCCCCAGGTGCGGTACAGCAGGCTCTCCGCGCGGGTGCTGAGCGCGGGGCCCTCGATGCAGACATACGTGGCCTGGGTGGCCACCACGGCGTTGGAGGCGAGGGCGGCGTTGGACAGCGCCTTGCGCAGCGTCGCGCAGAAGGGCTGCCCCAGCTCCACGTGCACGGCCACGTCGTCGTAGAAGGTGCAGGGGCGCCGGTAGGTCCGGTCGATGACCTGGTCCGGCACGACGAGCTGCATCGGCGGCAGGTGCTCCTGGAGGCTGCCCACGGTGCTGGTGGAGAGCACGTGCGTGACGCCCAGCTGCTTCAGCGCGAACAGGTTGGCGCGGTAGGGGGCGCGGGTGGCGTTGAAGAGGTGGCCCTGGCCGTGGCGTGGAACGTAGACGACGGAGACGCCGTCCAACTCCCCGGAGAACAGCGGCCCCGCATGGGGACCGAAGGGCGTTTCGAGGGTGTGGGTCTCCAGACGACCATTGAACCCCAGGAGGTGTTCCAGACCATGGCTCCCGATGATGCCCACCCTGACAGCCATGTTCCTCCTTGGGCGCTCCGGCCGCGCTCCCCGGACCATACCGCGCCCCCCTGGCGCCGGGAGGCACGAAGACTGGTAGTTTTCGCAATTGCCATGCGTTCCCTTCCCGTCCTGCTCCTGGTGCTCGCCGCCAGCCCCGTCAGCGCCCAGCGCGGCACCGTCCCCTCCGGCTGTCAGGAGGACTACGCCACCTGCAAGGAGGACTGTTCCATCGAGTACGGCGGCAGCGGCCGCACGCTCAAGAAGCTCACCCAGTGCCTCTCCATCTGCACGGAGAACCGCGAGGAGTGCAGCGACCGGCACTCGGCGATTCGAGGGCTGCCGTCGGGCGTGGTGGCGGACGAGCCGCGTCGCCCGTCGCGCCGTCCGGGCAAGCCGGTGAACCGAGAGGAGGACCCGTTCGGTGACGCCAACTCCAGCTCGGAGCCCCGGCGCACCACCAACCGCGAGGAGGACCCGTTCGGCGACGCGCGTCCGGAGCGTCCGCCCGGGCCGCGAGGTGCGTACCGCTCGCCCGACGAGATTCCCGCCGAGGACACGAGCCCGCCCAAGGAGCCGACGCCCGCGCCGCTCGACACGTCGCCGCCTCCGCCGCCGGTGTCTCGGCAGGGCGTCTATCGCGCGTCGGACTCCGAGCCGAAGCCCACACCGGAGCCCTCGGCGGACATCTCCGATGACCTGGAGCCGCTGGACGCGCCGCCCGCGCCCACGCCCACCGCCGCGACCAGGCCGTCGCCGCGCTCGGAGCCCGCCCGGACCGAGGCCCCGGCCGCCCCGCGGACCGAGGAGAAGAAAGACCCGCTGCTCGACGACGAGCCCGCGCCGGCGCCCGCGCCCACCGCGAAGAAGGCGCCGCCTGCCGCACCCGCGGCGCCTCCGCGCCCCAAGCCGCCGCCGGACCCCAAGTACGACATCTCCGAGTGGGACCCGAACGGGGACTGATTCGGACGGCGAGGTTCGTGTCCGCGTCCAGGCTCGGACGAATGTTCCAGCGATGAAGGGGAGTCCGTGCGCAGCGACGACGTGCGCACAGACTTCACGTTGCTCGCACACGTCGCGCGGCGTTAAGGCCGGCTCGCTACTCCACACCCCTGAGGAGCCGTTGCATGCGAGTCGCGATGAAGTGGTTGTTGGCTTGGAGCTGGCTGGCCCTGCTGGCCGCGTGTGGCGACAAGGCCCCGCACGATGATTTCGACACCGGACAGGACGCCATCCTGCCCGACGCGCGGACCCTGCCCTGCGCCACGCTCCAGTTCGAGCGCGGCGCCCTCCCCTCGGGACAGAGCGGCCAGGGGCTCAACACCCAGACCTTGTCCGGAACGCAGGACCGCTGGGCCGAGTACGTCGAGTTCGCGCCGAACAGCTCCGCCACGTGCACCTATCCGCTGCCCACGGGCGTGAGCGCGGACAGCGTCGTCGCGGCCGAGGTCGGCGTGAACTACCGGGGCCCCGCGAAGGCGCAGATGCGCTGGGTCATCGAGGCCTGGGACTACTCGACGAACAGCTGGGCCCTGGTGGGTGACAACACCTTCGCGCAGTCGTGGCGCTGGACGGCCACGTCGCTGGCCCTGCCCACGCCCGCGCGCTTCCTGTCCGGCGGCCCGGTGAAGCTGCGCTACCGCACGGACTCCACCGCGGATGCGTCGCTGCTGGACCTGCTCGTCGTGCGCGTGCAGGTGGCGGCGAGCGACGCGGGCACGCCCACCGACGCGGGGACTCCGACGGACGCGGGCACGCCCACCGACGCGGGGACTCCGACGGACGCGGGCACGCAGGTGCCCTGGTCGAACGTGAAGAGCTTCACGTACCAGCTCACCAACTATCCGCAGGGCAAGCTCGACGCGATTGCCGCGTCGAAGTTCGACCTGGCCATCGTCGAGCTCGTGCGCGACGGCTCCAGCGGCTACTTCACCGCCGCGGAGATTTCGGCGCTCAAGGCCCGGGGCAAGCAGGTGCTCGCCTACTTCGAGATTGGCGCCATCGAGGAGTACCGCCCCGAGTGGAGCCAGGTGCCCGCGGACCTGAAGCTCGGCCCCGTGTCCGGCTGGCCCGACGAGCAGTACGTGAAGTACTGGGACGAGCGCTGGTGGCCCATCGTCCAGGGCCGCATCGACCGCGCGCTCGCCGCGGGCTTCAACGGCTGCTACCTCGACATGGTCGTCACGTACGAGGAGATTCCCGCCAACTCCGCCGGCACCAACCGCGCCGACCTCGCGCGGAAGATGGTGGCCCTCATCGCGCGCATCAACACGTACGCGAAGGCGCGCAACCCGGACTTCAAGGTGGTGCCGCAGAACTCGCCGGAGCTCGTCGACGACCCGGCCTACCTGCCCGCCATCGACGGGCTGGGCATGGAGGACATGTACTGGTCCGACGACGTGGCCTGCGACGAGGGCTGGTGCGAGGAGAACCGCACCAACGCCGCTCGCGTGCGCGCCGCGGGCAAGCTGGTGCTGTCCACCGACTACGCCACGCAGTCCGCCCATGTCGCGGATGCGTACACCCGCTCGCGCGCCGCGGGCTTCGTGCCCTACGTCACCGTGCGCGCGCTGGACCGCGTGACGGTGAACGCGGGATGGGACCCGCAGTAGTCACCCCCCGTGGGAACACCGCGCCTCGGGAAGTGCCCACGAGGCGCGGTGTCGTGCTTCAGCGCTCCCAGCGGAACACCGCCTCGAGCGGCTTGCCGAAGACCTCCGCGATGCGGAACGCCGTCTCCAGGCTGGGCGAGTACTTGCCCGCCTCAATCGCGGCAATCGTCTGACGCGTGAGGCCCACCTTCTCGCCCAGCGCGGCCTGCGTCATCTCGCCCGCGAGGAAGCGCAGCGTGCGGATTTCGTTGGTCAGCCGAGGCTCAGGCACGCAAGCCCCTGCGGTAGCCCGACACCGTCAGGCCCGTGTGCACCAGCTCCGCGATGACGATGGCGAGAATCGCCGCGTTCGCCACCTTCCAGCCACTGGCGCCGAACGGCATGATGCAGCCGACGAGAATCATCCCGCCCATCAACACGTAGTACGCGACGGACGCGGAGCGATGCGCGATGGCCCGGTCGCGCTCGTCGGGCCCGGTCCTCTCGCCCGGTGCCCGACGCATCCGGCCGACAATCGCCGAGACACCGAGCACCACGCCCTGGAACACCGCCGACGCGGTCAGCATGATGATCTGCGACCAGAACGTGAGCTCACCCCGCGCGTCCAGCACCGCGACCGCGGTGAAGTACGTCCCGTAGCTGACGACGAGCAACACCAGGAACACCCACGCGAACCGCTCCCGGGACGACATCTGCGTCTCCATGAACCGCTCCCTTCACGTACCGCACAATGTTAAGCATTCAAGACTCTATGTCAAGAATGCCTAACATCCCTCCAAAGGCCCCGTCGGCACCGCGAAAGCGAGGCACGAAAGAAAAAGGTCCTCAGGTCGCGGGACGGTCCGTCGTGGGAGCGAGGACCGGCGGCTTCGTCACGGCCGTCTGGGTGAGCCGCACGCCCGCGAGCACCAGCACGCCGCCCACGGCGATCTCCCAGTGCAGGGCCTCATCCAGCAGCGCCCACGCGGCCAGCGCCGTGGCGGCGGGCTGGAGGTTGGAGAAGATGGCCACCTTCGACGCCGACACCTTCGACAGCGCGTAGTACCAGAGCACGTACGCGACCACCGACGTCAGCAGGCCCAGGTACACGATGCAGCCCTTCGCGAGCGTGCTCGTGGCCACGAGCGCCTCCGGGTTCGCGACGAACGGCGCGAACGGCAGCATCATCACCGTGGCCATCGTCATGCACCACGCGGTGGCGCGCAGCGGCCCATGGATGGCGACGAAGGGCTTGCCCTCCGTCGTGTAGACCACCCACGCCATCACCGCGCAGAGGATGAGCAGGTCGCCCGTCAGCGAGCCGCGCGCCTCCGCGAGCCCTCGGCCGAGCAGCAGCACCACCACGCCCACGAAGGCCACGGCGATGCCCGCGAGCGTCCGCGTCGAGGCACGCTCCTGTCCTCGCGCGAGGCTGAGCACGTACACGCCCAGCGGCATGAGCGAATACAAGAGCGCGCCGTGCGCGGCGGTGGAGCGCGACAGCCCCGTGAAGAAGAACAGCTGGTTCACCGGGCCCGCCATCAGCCCGAGGAACAGGATGCGGCCCCAAGCGTTTCGCGGAGGAAGCTTGGGCCCGGGCACCAGCGCCAGCAGCGCGACGAACACGAGCCCGCTGAGCATGAAGCGCCAGAACACCACCGTGAGCGGCGGCAGCTCCGCCATGGCGCGCTTCGCGGCGAGGTACGTCCCCGCGCTGATGAGCACCTGGATGAGGAGGGCGGCGTAGACGCCGCGCAGCGAAGGCGTGGAGGAGTTCAGGGGACCAGCTGGCGCAGTGCCCATTGCGCCGCGCTACGTACCAATTCGCTCGAATCGTCGCTGAGCTTTTCGAGCAGGTGCCGCGCGTCCGCCTGTCTGGCCACCCCCAGCGCGTACACGGCGTTGCGGCGCAGCACGTCGTAGCGTGCGCGCGCCAGCGCCGTCCCCGGGATGAGCTGCTCGTACTGCTCCGTCGTCAGCCCCGCCAGCTCCAGCGTGCCCAGCTCCGCCACCGCGCGAGGCGCGAAGCGTGGGTGCTCCGCGAACACAGGCTTGCGGTTCAACGGACACACCTGCTGACAGATGTCGCACCCGAAGATGAGGTTGTTGAACTTGAAACGAAATGGCTCGGGCACCTCGCGCTCGCGGTTCTCGATGGTCTGGTAGGAAAGACACGCTCCCGCGTTCACCTGGCTGTTGCCCACCAGCGCGCCCGTGGGACACGACACGAGACACCGACGACACGCGCCGCACCGGTCCGCCGTGGGGCCGTCCGCGTATTCGTCCACCTCCGCATCGATGACGAGCGTGGCCAGCAGCACCCACGAGCCGAAGGGCTCGGTGATGAAGCACCCGTTCTTGCCCACGTAGCCCAGGCCCGCGCGCGCGGCCCACACCTTCTCCATCAGCGGGCCGCTGTCCACGCTCCCGTACGTGCCCAGCCCCGGGGCCATCTGGATGATGGCCTTGCGGAACGCCTTCATCCGGTCGCGCAGCGTGGAGTGGTAGTCGCGCCCCCGCGCGTACCGGGCGATGGGCGAGCCCTTCGACGGCTCCTCGTCGCGGTAGTAGTTGTTGACGAAGGAGATGACCGTCTTCGCGCCCGGCAGGAGACGGCCGACGTCCAGGCGTTCCTCCGCCCGCTCGCCCATCCAGTCCATGTCCGCCGCGTAGCCCGCCTCCAGCCAGCTCAGGAGGAAGCGCGGCTCGATGGGCTCCGCGCGGGCGAAGCCCACCAGGTCGAAGCCCACCGAGCGGGCGAGGTCACGAAGCGGAGCGGTGGGGAGCAAGAAGACGCCTTGAAGAGACTAGGACTCGGACGGCTTCTCCGGAATCCACTTCACGTCCTGCACATTCGCGCGGTGGTTCGCCACGCGCGCCATGACGAAGAGCAGGTCGGAGAGCCGGTTGAGGAAGATGACCACGTCCTTGGGAATCGTCCCCTCGCGCAGCAGCGGGACGGCGCGGCGCTCGGCGCGACGGCACACCGTGCGAGCCAGGTGCAGCGCGGCCGCCGCCTGCGTGCCTCCGGGCAGGATGAAGTGCGTCATCTTCGGCAGCTCGCTGTCGAACCGGTCCATGGCGTTCTCCATGTCCGTCACCCAGCTCTCCTTCAGCGGAGGCAGGTGCGAGGCGGCCTTCGCGTCCATGGGCGTCGCCATCACCGCGCCCACGGTGAAGAGCTGGTCCTGCAGCCGGTGGAGCATCGCGTCCAGCTCCGGCGGCGGGGAGAAGCCGCGCACCAGGCCCAGCGTCGCGTTCAGCTCGTCCACCTCGCCGTAGGCATCCACGCGCACGTCATCCTTCGGGACCCGGCCGCCCCCGAATAGACCGGTATCTCCGGCGTCTCCGCGCTTCGTGTAGATTTTCATGTCCGGGCTTCTACCGGCGGGATGCGCCGCGCGTCCAATCCGAAGGACGTGTGTGGACCCAAGTGAGATTGCAGGGTTGCGGGCACTGCGTTTCTTCGTGCTTGCCACTGGGGGCAACGACGCCTAGACGGCTGGGCCCCATGCAGCCCTACCTGAACCTGCTGGACCACGTCCTGAAGCACGGGACGAAGAAGGGCGACCGCACCGGCACGGGCACGCTGAGTGTCTTCGGCCCCCAGCTGCGGTTCGATTTGACGCAGGGGTTTCCGCTCGTCACCACGAAGAAGCTGCACGTGAAGTCCATCCTTCACGAGCTGCTGTGGATTCTCGCGGGTGACACCAACGTGCGCACGCTGCAGGCGCAGGGCGTCACCATCTGGGATGAGTGGGCTGACGCCGAGGGGAAGCTCGGCCCCGTGTATGGACACCAGTGGCGCTCGTGGAGCGCGCCGGACGGGGGCCACATCGACCAGATGAAGGCGCTGGTCGACGGGCTGAAGAAGAACCCGGACTCGCGCCGACACATCGTCAGCGCGTGGAACGTGGCGGACCTGCCGGGCATGAAGCTGCCGCCGTGCCACGTGCTCTTCCAGTTCTACGTGGCCGACGGGAAGCTGTCCTGCCAGCTCTACCAGCGCAGCGCGGACCTGTTCCTCGGGCTGCCCTTCAACATCGCCTCGTACTCGGCGCTGACGATGATGGTGGCGCAGGCGACGGGCCTGGTCGCGCACGAGTTCATCCACACGATTGGCGACGCGCACCTGTACCTCAACCACGTGGAGCAGGCCCGCGAGCAGCTCTCGCGCGCGCCGCGTGCGCTGCCGCGATTGAAGCTCAACCCCGAGGTGAAGGACCTCTTCGCATTCCGGTACGAGGACTTCACGCTCGAGGGCTACGAGCCCCACCCCGCCATCAAGGCGCCCGTGGCCGTATGAAGCTGTCGGCCATCGTCGCGCTGGCGTCGAACCGGGTCATCGGCGCGAACAACCAACTGCCGTGGCGACTGCCCGCGGACCTGGCGCGATTCAAGCGGCTCACCATGGGCCACACGCTCGTGATGGGCCGCAAGACGTACGACTCCATCGGCCGTCCGCTGCCGGGGCGTACGTTCATCGTCGTCACGCGGCAGAAGGACTTCGCGCCATCGGGGGTCACGGTGGCGCACTCGGTGGAGGAGGCGCTCCAACAGGCCGAGGCCCGAGGCGACGACGAGGTCTTCATCGCGGGGGGCGCGGACCTGTACGCGCAGACGATGGACCGCATCCAGCGGCTCTACCTCACGCGAATCGCGCGCGACTACCCGGGTGACACATTCTTCCCCGAGGTGGACCTGTCCGGCTGGCGGCTCATCGAAGAGGACCCGCATCCGGAGTCCGAGCCTCCGTACGCGTTCCTCACCTACGAGCGCTGACGCCGCTGCTCCCTCGTCGAGCAGCGCGGCGTTCCACGTCGGCTTTGTCTCGCTCCCGCGCCGTGCGCACCTGGAACGGCATGCGCACCTCCCTCGGCCCTCGACTCACGCTCAGCCCCTGGCTCCCCGCGCCGCGCCTGCCCTGGCGCGCCGCTTCCCTGCTCGGCGCCACGCTCACCCTCGCCAACACCACCACGCTCGCTCGCCTCTCGCGTCAGCTCGAGGCCCAGCAACGTCAGCGCCGCTTCCGCCCACGCGCCCTGCGCGCGCTCGCCGTCGGAGCCACCGCCATCGGCGCCACCGGCCTGGGCGCGCTCGCCATCGGCGCCGTCTCCATCGGCGCGCTCACCGTGGCCTCGCTCGCCCTCGGCCACCTGCGCGGCGGCGACTGGCGCATCGCCCGGCTCCGCATCCACTCGCTGGAGGTCGAACGGTGGACAGCCCTGGGCAACCCCGCCCCCATTCCGGGCCTTCCGACTCCCGCCTGAAGTCCCCATCTTGAGATTGAGTCGCAGAATTGAAACGACCGGGCCCCGCTGGTAGACGGGACGCATGAATCATGTGGTCCGCGTCGTCCTCGTCCTGCTCTTCATGGTGCCCGGGTCGGCCTTCGCCGCCGAGAGCGGCGCGGAGGAGCGGACCTGGCATCGGCTGGTGGGAATCCTCCAGTACCTGGAGGCGGACTACCCGGCCGCCATCGAGTCCCAGTCCGCGTTCGAGCTGGAGGAGCAGAAGAGCTTCGCGGCGGAGGCGGTGTCCGCGGCGCGGGAGCTGGGTGCGCAGGCCTCGGTCTTCGTCCCCCGCGTGAAGGCCATCCAGGCGCGCGTGGACCAGTCGCAGGACCCGGAGGGCGTCAGCCGCGACTGCGGCGCGCTGGTGCAGGACCTGGTGCTCGTCGGTGGACTCGCGCGCAGCCCCCGTCACCCGCCGGACCTCCAGCGCGGCGCCGAGCTCTTCCAGACGAACTGCGCGGCCTGCCACGCCGCGGACGGCAGCGCCAACCTGCCCATCGCCGCGACGATGGAGCCCGCGCCCGCCAACTTCCAGGACGCGGAGCTGATGGGCGGCCTCACGCCCTACAAGGCGTTCAACACCACCAGCTTCGGCGTGCCGGGCACCGCCATGCCCGCCTTCCCCACGCTCACCGAGGACGAGCGCTGGTCGCTCGCGTTCTTCGCCTTCACCCTGCGCCTGCCCCCGTGCGAGGGGACGCCTCCGCGCGCGTCGCTGGAGCGGCTGGCGAACGCCACCGACGACGAGCTGGTGAAGGACTTCGGCGCCGACAAGCTCGCGTGCCTGCGTCGGAAGCTGCCCCAGGTGGACGAGGAGCGCTCGCTGATGGCGGCGCGCGACGGCGTGCAGGAGGCCATGCGCCAGGGCGCCGCGGGCAACCCGTCCGCCGCGAAGGCCGCGCTCCTGGATGCGTACCTCAACGGGCTGGAGCCGGTGGAGCCCAAGCTGACCTCGCGCGACTCCGCGCTGGTGCTCAAGCTGGAGCAGGGCTTCCTCAAGGCGCGACTGGCGGCGGAGACCAGCAGCCCCAGGTTGCAGGACGAGGGGCGCGAGCTGATTGCGCTGCTCGACCAGGCGCGCCGGGACAGCGGCAGCGCGGCGGACCTGGTGTCCACGCTGTGGCTCACCGTGTTCATCCTGCTGCGCGAGGGCTTCGAGGCGGCCATCATCGTCGCCGCGCTGCTGGCGGCCCTGAAGAAGATGAAGGCCACCGAGCACGTGCGCGTGGTGCACGCCGGCTGGATGTCCGCGCTGGTGGTGGGCGCCATCGCCTACGTGCTGGGCCGCCACCTGCTGGCTGGCGCCGAGCGCGAGTGGATGGAGGGCGTGGCCGCGCTCGTGGCCGTGGGCATGCTGCTGTACGCGGCGCTGTGGCTCAACGCGCGCTCCAACATGAGCCAGTTCATGGGGGAGCTGCGCGAGAAGATGAAGGGTGCGCTGGGGCGAGGCAGCCTGTTCGGCCTGTTCCTCATCGCCTTCACCGCCGTGCTGCGCGAGAGCTTCGAGACCGCCATCTTCCTGCAGGGCCTGGCGCTGGACTCGCCCGCAGGCGTGGCGTGGGGCGCGCTGGTGGGCTCGGTGGCGCTGGTCATCCTGGTGCTCTTCATCAACCGGCTCGGCTTCCGGTTGCCCATGAAGACGCTCTTCAACATCTCCACGGTGGTGCTCGTCGTCACCGCGGTGATGCTGCTGGGCAAGGGCCTGCACTCGCTGCAGGAGGTGGGCGCGCTGCCGCTCTATCCGGTGAGCTTCGTCACCATCGACCTGTTGGGCATCTATCCGGACCTGCTCTCGCTCGTGCCCCAGGTGCTCCTGGCCGCCGCGCCGCTGGCCCTGGTGCTGCTGCGTCGGCGGGCCCGTCCCGAGCGCGTCACCGAGGTGTCCGCCAGTTGACGCGACGAGTACCCCAGCCTTGCGGTAGCGTGTGCGGGTGAGGCTTTCGCGCGCGCATCCTGTCCTCCTGGTGGGCCTGCTCCTTCTGAGCACGGGCCCCGCGTGGGGTCAGCACGTCTCCGAGGACGAGCCCGCGAAGCGCCCCGCGCCCGAGCTGACGCCTCCTCCACTCGTCCCCGTGTCCCCTGGCGACAGGACCGACTCGGACGAGGACGACGACGAGGGCTCGAGCGGACGGACGCAGGACACGCCCCCGGACGACTCGGGGACGCAGGTGGCGGAGGAGGCCCGGCCCAGCCGCAAGGCGGCCGTGGAGGACCCGGTCCCGCGCATCGCGGTGGAGTTCGTGGGAGGCACCGCGGGAGGCATCGCGGGCGGCGCGGTGGGGCTCGTGGTCGGCTACCTGCTGGGCGCGCCCACCGTGGGCTGTGACGAGTGCAACGTCGTCTCGCTGGTGGGCGGGCTCACCGGCGTCGTCATCGGCGTGCCCGCGGGGACGTGGGCGGGCGGACGGCTGATGGACGGCAAGGGCACCATCCTCGCCACTGTCGGAGGGAGCCTCGTGGGCTGGGGTGGTGCGCTGCTGGGATCGCTCGTGCTCGGGGCCGACGACGACAAGGCCGTCTCCGCGCTGCTGCTCTTCCTGCCCGTCATCGGCGCCACCACGGGCTACGAGCTGTCGCACCAGTCGCACTCGGCCGTGAAGCCCGTGGCGCCCACGCGCGCGGACACCGGCGTGCGGCTGATGCCCGTGGCCGGGATGACCGAGCACGGGCCCCGCTTCGGTCTCATCGGGCGTTTCTAGAAACCCCTCACACGAACCACGCCCAGGGGGCTGCTCGAGCAGGATGGATGCGCGCATCCAGGCGCGACCTCCACACGAACCGCACCCGATGCGCCGCCGAGAGCAACCGCGCACCTGAGACGGGCGGCGAGCCCCGAAGCAGATGCACTGGGGATGCATCAACCTCGACCGGCGAGAATGACCGAGCACGGACCCGCTTCGGTCTCCTCGGGCGCATCTAGCAGCACCTTCGGGCACGTCCCGCCGAACTCGAAGCACGCCTCCAGAGGCCCCCTTCCAAACGAGCCTCACCACGGCCCGCGGTGAGTGCCCGACGATGCCTCGCGCCTAGCTCCCCTGTCGGAAGTAGCGAGCCGACTCCTCGCGCACGCGGCCCTCGGCCACCAGCTTCTCCAGCGTGGCCAGCGCGCTGCGCTCCGCCACCGGGTGCATCACCGGCGGCGTGTCCGCGTACGCGCGCTCCACCACCTCGGCCAACGAGACGCCGTCCGCGGGCACCGCGTCGAAGATGAGCGCCTCACGCTGCGCGCGGTGGTTCAGGTACTCCTGGAGCTTCGAGGGACCATCCGGCAGCGGCTGCCCATGCGCCGGGTACAGCGTCGTGACGGGCCAGTCGCGCAGCCGCGCGAGCTGCGCCAGGTAGTCGCGCATGTTGCCCTCGGGCGGGTCGATGACGATGGAGCCCACGCCGGCCACCATGTCCCCCACCACCGCCGAGCGACTGCGCTCGTCCACCAGGCACAGGTGTCCCCGCGCATGCCCCGGCGTGTGCAACACGCGCCAGCGCTGCGGCACATCCCCGGCCAGCTCCAGCACCTCGCCATCCTCCAGCAGCCGCTCGACGGGGAAGTCGAGCCACTCCGCCGTCTTCGCATGGCACCAGAGCGGAATCCCCAGTCGCTCCTTCACCGCGCGCGCCCCGCCCACGTGGTCACCGTGGTGATGCGTCAGCACCACCGCCACCGGCTTGCACCCCTCCGCCTTCAGGCTCGACACCAGCGACAACAGCTTCGCGTACTGCTTCACGTCCCCGGAGCCCGGGTCCACCAGCAACAGCTCGCCGTTGCCCAGCACGTACGCGTTCGTGTGCGTCGCCGGAGGCAGCGTGGCCGTCTCCAGCGCCACCACGCGCACACCCTTCTGGAACTCGATGCGCTGCGAGATGTACCCAGGGCAGTACGGCGGCGTCAGCAGCCGCGCCCGCGCATCCGCCTCGTCCTTGAACGAGCCCAGCACCTGGAGCGCATGCACCGCCGGAGGATGCAGCAGCGCCGTGCCGTCGTTCCACCGCGCCAGCGCCGCCTCGGGCGCAATCCACGCCCCCTCCGACAGCTCGCCCGGCCACAGCTCCGCGCGCGCCTTGGGCGGCAGCTCCACCAGGTAGAAGTGCGTGTCGAAGCGCACCGGCACCGACGGCGGCGTGATCCACCGCCCCGCGCCCCGGAAGTCGTCCGCGCGCAGCGCCAGTCCCTCCGCGTGCAGCAACTCACCCCACCCGAGCTTCCCCGCGAGCAACGCCTTGCGCAGGGCGTCCAGCTTCTCCTGCGAGAGCGCCTCGGCGCCCTCGGCCACCAGCACGCCCGCCTCCTCGAACAGCTCGCGCGCCGCCGCCGAGCGCAGCGCGGCCTCCTCGCCCGTGACACCCCGCACCGGCACCTGCGCGTCCGCCGCGTCCAGCTTCCCACCGGGGAACGCATAGAAGCCGCCGGCGAAGGCCAGCGCCTTGCCGCGCTTCACCCAGTACACCTCCACGCCCGCGCCCACGCGGCGGTACAACAACGCCACGGCCGAGCCCCTGGGCTCACTGGGGACATGCTGCAGGTCCAGGCCGAGGCCCAGACCGGGGAGTCGCTCGCTCATGTTCGCACCGTCTGGCCCAACAGCTGGCCCATCAGCTCGTGCGCCGCGGCCGACTGGTCCGGCCTCACATAAAGCCGGGTGAGGCGCACCGCGCCACTGTAGCGCTGATACAGCGGCGTGTAGCGCGCCACCTCCGTCAGCCGACCCGTCGAGGCGTCGACGATGAAGAGGCTCGGCCCCGTGCTCGAGGGCCCCGAGGCGTACTTGCTGAGCACATTCACCGACTCGACGACGTAGTGCTCGAAGCCCGACGAGACGAGTGCGCTGCGCAGCACGTCCAGGTCATACCCGGCGTCGCGCTCGGTGAACTGCGCCAGCAGCTTGAAGCCCTGCCGCGTGATGATGCGCTGGGCCCACCGGTTGCGCGAGCGGCGCAGCGTGTACCAGAGCGCCGAGTCGTCACAGAGCAGGAACGCCTCCGGGTCCGAGGGAATCTCGAACTCGCCCGGCGACTCCTCGTAGTAGCGCCGCAGCATGTAGTCGAAGCTCACCGACGTGTGGTGCAGATAGACCGACACGAACATGTGGTAGCGGCTGAGCAGGAAGTCCTCGAAGGCGAACGCCGCCGCCCGGCTCAACGCCAGATAGGCGCGCCCGTCCTTCACCGCCGGATTGAGGTTGTTGATGATCCAATCCATGTCGTACCGGCCGTAGTTCACCCCCGTGTAGAAGGAGTCACGCAGCAGGTAGTCCATGCGGTCCGCGTCCAGCTCGCCGGAGACGATGGCGCGCAGCAGGGGCGCCCAGTCCACGCCCTGCCAGGTGAAGCCCGGGTCCTTGGGCGGACGCGCGCCGGTGATCAACGCCACCGCCGCCATGGGGGTGATGCCGAGCCGCCCGAACTCGCGCTCGATGATGGGCGTCAGCGAGCTGTCGAGGAGGATCTTCGCCGTGTAGTCCTCGTGGGTGGCCTGCTCGCCCTCGGCCGCCGAGTCCAGCCAGCCGGGCAGCCGCAGGAGCGAGCGCTTCGGGGCGATGCGCTCGGAGGCGTGCGACAGCGGCATGTGCCCCAGGTCATGACACAGCACGGCCAGACGCACCGCGGTGGAGAAGCGCTCGCGCACGTCGTCGGGCAGCGTGGAGCGCGAGGCCACCGCGGCGAACACCCGCGCGGCCACGTGCATGGCGCCCAACGAATGGATGTGCCGGGTGTGCGTGGCCCCGGGGAAGGCCAGGTCGCCGAAGCCGAGCTGCCGCACATAGCGAAGCCGCTGGTAGTGCCGGCTGTCGATGACCGCCTTCTCGGCGTCGCTCACCGGGATGGTGCCGTGGATGGGGTCGCGGATGCGCATGATGCCCTTTCCATACTCCTGGATACCCCCACCGGAGGTATTCCACCGTACTTCAAGCCCTGGCGGGAGGTAGCCCAGGAGGTAACCAACCGTCACCTGCGGACTGGGCGAGGACCGAGGGACGTGCTAACCCTCGGCCACCTCCGAATGCACATCATTCTGCTGCACAACCGCGACCACGAGCTCCTCCAGGATGACCCGGGCCGGGAAGCCCGCGAGGACGTGGTGCGGGTCGCCGCGGCGCTCGCCGAGGCCCTCACGAAGGGCGACACCCTCGCCGAGCCGCTCGCCATCGAGGGCGACCGGCTGGACTTCGTGGACACGCTGCGGCGGCGGCAGCCGGACCTGGTCATCAACCTCTGCGAGTCGCTCGCCGCCGACAGCCGCGGGGAGATGGCCGTCCCGTGCCTGCTGGACGCGCTGGGCCTGGCCTATACGGGCTCGTCCGCCCTCTCGCTGGGCCTCGCGCTGCACAAGCCCAAGGCGAAGGAGCTGCTCTGTGCGCGCGGCGTGTCCACCCCGGGCTTCCGGGTGGTGGAGCGGCTGGAGGATGCGCTGGCGGTGGACCTGTCCTGGCCCCTCATCGTGAAGCCCGCGCGCGAGGACGCCAGCATGGGCATCAGCGGGGACTCGGTGGTGCACGAGCGGGCGGCGCTGGTGCGCGCCTGCGAGCGGGTGCTGCGCGAGTTCCATCAGCCCGCGCTGGTGGAGCAGTTCATCGCCGGCCGCGAAATCTACGTGCCGCTGCTCGGCAACCAGCCGCGCCGCGCGCTGCCGTTGACGGAAATCCACTTCGGACGGACCTTCGAGGACCGGCCGAACATCGTGTCGTACAGCGCCAAGTGGGAGGCGGGCTCCGACGAGTACCGGGATACGCCCGCCGGGCCGTGCCAGGTGGATGCGGCGCTGGAAGCTCGTTGTGTGCAGGTCGCGCTGGAAGCCTTCGCAGCACTCG
Organism: Myxococcus sp. MH1; assembly: GCF_059738865.1. Classification (NCBI taxonomy): domain Bacteria; kingdom Pseudomonadati; phylum Myxococcota; class Myxococcia; order Myxococcales; family Myxococcaceae; genus Myxococcus; species Myxococcus sp. MH1. The sequence continues at coordinate 8,636,399 of NZ_AP026947.1, forward strand.
ATTGTCAGGACTATGGCCGGGTCGATCTCCGGGTGTCTCCGGAGGGCGTGCCCTACGTCATCGATATCAACCCCAACTGCGACCTCCATCCGGGAGCCGGGTTCGCCAGGGCCGCGGCCTCCGCGGGCCTGGACTACGCCGCGCTGGCCGCCCGGCTGGTGGAGGTCGCTACCGAAAGAGCCCATGGACATCCGTCCCATCGAAGAAAAGGACCGGGAGCCCCTCGCCGCGCTGATTCGAAAGATCGAAACCTTCTCGCCGCAGGAGGTTGAGGTCGCCATCGAGCTGGTGGGCGAGGCCCTGAAGTCGGGCAACACGGACTACGCCATCATCGTCGCGGACCGGGCCGGTCAGCTGGTGGGCTATGTCTGTTACGGCCCCACGCCGATGACGGAGGACACGTACGACCTGTACTGGATTGCGTCCGCCACGGAGGTGCGTGGCCAGGGCGTGGGCGCGGCGCTGGTGTCCGGAATGGAGGGCGATTTGCGCCGTCGCAACGGCCGGCTCATCCGCGTGGAGACGAGCGCCACGGAGGCCTACGGCCCCACGCGCGGCTTCTACGCGTCCATGAAGTACGGCGAGGAGGCGCGCATCCGCGACTTCTACAAGGTGGGCGACGACCTCATCATCCTCACCAAGCGGCTGTAGTCCACCGCACGGGGTGTGGGGCGGGTGAAGACTTTGCCCGCCTCCCCCGTTAGAAGGGGCGTGATGACCCGCACGCTCCGACCGATGTCCCTGGCCCTCGTGGCCTTGTGCGCCCTCTTGACGGGCGCGCCCTCCGCGAAGGCCGCCGCGCCCGCCAAGGCCGCGGCGCCCGCGAAGGCCGCCTCCCTCCCCGCAGACGCGTCCGACGTGCTGAAGGCGCCGCGCCCCCAGGGCGGCGAGTTCTTCGGCCTGTACCTCATGGACAAGAAGGTGGGCTGGCTGTTCACGGACCTGGTGCTGGTGCCCGGGGCGGTGCCCCAGGTGAAGAGCGTCAACCAGCTCGTGTTCAAGGCGCTGGTCGGCACCCGCCTGTCGGAGCGCAACCACCGCGAGGAGCGCGTCTACGAGGCGAAGGCCGGCGGACGGCTGTTGTCCTTCACGGTGACGCAGCGCGGGGATGGTGGCGACCAGACGCTGGAGGGCACGACGACGCCCGACGGGAAGCTGCGCGTGGTGCGCAAGCGCGTGGGCTACGCGGACGAGGTGCTGCCGCTGTTGCCCGCGCCGAAGGAGCACGTGGAGGACGCGGACCAGGCGCGCGTGGCGCTCTTTCGCAAGGCGAAGGTGGAGGGCTTCTCGCTCGACGGGATGGACCTGGAGACCTACGGCCTGTCGACGACGGTGGAGGCCCCGGAGCAGCGCACGCTCAACGGGGTGAAGGTGAAGCTGGGCAAGGCCAGCAGCCTGTCGCAGAAGGAGAAGGTGCCGGTGGACTCCTACGTGACGCAGCGTGGGGAGATGGTGCTGGTGGACTTCGGCAAGACGATGCAGGCGCGCAAGGAGACGGAGGCGGTCGCCAAGCGGATGGACCTGGTGGAGGTGTTCGGCCTCACGCGCGTGGTGCTGCCCAAGCCGCTGCCCGAGGCGGCGCGCGCGGTGCCCGGCAACGTGAAGCTGGTGGTGCAGGGGCTGCCGGAGAAGTTCCGCGTGGAGACGTACCGGCAGAAGTTCACGGCCCGGCCGGATGGCGGCGTGGACGTGACGCTCCTGGCTGCGGCGCCCGCGACGGCGAACCGCAAGCCCCGGCCGCTGACGGACCCGGACGGCGGGGAGAACCTCAAGTCCACGCTCATGGTGGAGAGCGACGCGCCGGCCATCCGCGAGCAGTCCAAGAAAATCATCGGGGACGAGAAGGACGCGTACCGCGCCGCGCAGAAGGTGAACACGTGGGTGGCCACCCACCTGGAGAAGGACTACGGCGCCAGCGCGGACCGGGCGACGGATGTGCTGCGCCAGAAGCGCGGTGACTGCACGGAGCACTCGCTGCTGAGCGTGGCGCTGCTGCGCGCGGCGGGAATCCCGGCGCGGCGCGTGGACGGTGTCATCTACATGGTGAACCAGGACGGCGTGCCCGCGCTGTACTGGCACGAGTGGGTGGAGGCGTTCGTGGGGGAGTGGACCCAGATGGACCCCACGTTCAACCAGCCCGTCGCGGACGCCACGCACTTCGCGTTCGGCTACGAGGGCAACGCCGAAATCACGCCCCTCATCGGCACGCTGAAGGTCGTCGAGGTGAAGTAACGCGGCGAACCTCCGGGGGACGTGCTCACGCCCCCCGGGGCGCCAGCGCCAGTCGCTCGACGAGCTCCTTCGCGTCCGTGCGAGGCACCTCGCACGCGAAGCCCCGGCACAGGTACGCGGCGCCCTTGCCGCCCACCGGCTCGCGTCCCTCGAACAGCTCCTTCAGGAGCGCGGGCACGGGCCTCCCCTCCTCCTTCCAGCCGAACGCGAACGTCGGCGCGTAGACGCGGTTCGCCGCGCTCAACAGCGGCGCCACCGCCTCGCGCGAGCCGCTGAACGTCACCCCCGCCGCGCCCTCCAGCAGCGCGTCCGCCGCGAGCCCCAGGTAGCCGTAGCCCATCGCATTGGCCACCAGCCCCTCGCGCATCTTCCCCACATACTTCGTCGGCAGCTCCAGGTGGTGCTCGTGGCCCGTGAGCGCCGCGAGCGCCACCTGCGCCTCCGTCAGCGTGGACGCGCCCGAAGGGAACGCGTTGTCGAACAGGCCATACGTCGCCACCACCAGGTCCTTCTGACCGCGCGGCGCCGTGAAGTACGCCCGCTTCTCCTCATCCCAGAACAGCTCCACCGCGCGCTTCACCAGCGCCTCGGCCGCCTCCAGGTACTTCACGTCGAACGTCGCCTGGTACAGCGCCGTCAGCCCCGAGGCGAGGTCTCCATAGTCCTCCAGGAACCCGTCGATGCGCGCCTGCCCCTCCTGGTACGAGCGCGCAAGCCGAGTCCCGTCCCACAGCTTCGCCAGCACGAAGTCCGCCGCCGCCACCGCGAGCCGCGCCCAGTCCGGCCGTTCGAAGACCCGCGACGCCAGCGCCAGCCCGCGAATCATCAGCCCGTTCCACCCCGCCAGAATCTTGTCGTCCCGCCCCGGCTTCACCCGCTGCTCACGCGCCTCGAACAACACGCGCCGCGCCTCGACGAGCTCGCGCTCCACCTCCGCCACCGGGAGCCCTCGCTCCCGCGCGAGCGTATCGGCGGGCACCACCACCTCCAGCACCGTGGCCCCGTGCTCGAAGTTCCCCTGCGGCGTGACGTGGAAGTGCCGCATCACCAGCTCCGCGCGCTCGGGCGACAACAACCCGTGGAGCTCGTCCGGACGCCACACGAAGAACTTCCCCTCCTCGCCCTCGCTGTCCGCGTCCTGCGCCGCAAAGAAGCCGCCGCCCGCGTCCGTCATCTCGCGGCGCACGTACTCCACCGTCTCCTCCACCACCTTGCGCCACAGCGGACGCGACTCCACCTGCTCGGCCTCCGCGTACAGGTGCACGAGCTGCGCGTTGTCGTAGAGCATCTTCTCGAAGTGCGGCACCAACCAGCGCGCATCCACCGAGTAGCGATGGAAGCCTCCGCCCAGCTGGTCGTAGATGCCCCCCAGCGCCATGCGCTCCAGCGTGAGCAGCACCGCGTCCTTGAGCGGCGCGCCACCGCCCCGCCGCCACGCGCGCAAGAGCAGCGAGAAGTTCATCGGGTTGGGGAACTTGGGCGCGCCACCGAAGCCGCCGTGCACCGGGTCCACCTGCTGGACCATGCGCTTGCCCATCGTCACCACGTCCTCCGCGGACAGCACGCCGGGCGCCGCGTCCAGCCCATACGCGGCCAATTCCCCCAGGCCTTCGGCGAACTGCTCGGACTGCCGCAGCACCTCCTCGCGCTTGTTCGCCCACGCGTCCCGCAGCGCCATCAACAGCCGGGGGAAGCCCGGCCGGCCATAGCGGTCCTCCGGCGGGAAGTACGTGCCGCCGAAGAAGGGCTTCAGGTCCGGCGTGAGGAACACCGTCAGCGGCCACCCGCCGCCCTGCCCCATCAGCTGCACCACGCCCTGGTAGATCTGGTCCAGGTCCGGCCGCTCCTCGCGGTCGACCTTGATGTTGATGAAGCCCTCGTTCATCAGCCGCGCGGTGTCGGGCGACTCGAAGGACTCGTGGGCCATCACGTGACACCAATGGCACGCGGAGTAGCCCACCGAGAGCAGGATGGGCTTGTCCTCGGCGCGGGCGCGAGCGAGCGCCTCATCGCCCCAGGCGAACCAGTCCACCGGATTGTCGGCGTGCTGGCGCAGGTACGGCGAGGGCTCCTGGGCCAGACGGTTGGTGGAGCCGGACGACGGAGGGTGGGTGGCCATGGGGTCTCCGGGCGGGAACTGCCGGACCCAGGGCATATGGAGCCCCGCCATCCGGAGCAAGTCCCAATGGCGCGACCCTCCACTGTCGAACGCGAGCAGGGTACGCTGTCGACAAGACGTGAGCATGGTTTCCCTCGCCCCCGCCCCGCCCAACCCCGTCGGCCTCGGACTGAAGACGTGCATCGCCCTGGTGGGCGTGGCGCTCATCGTGAGGCTCATGCTGGCGTTCGGCACCGACGTCTACTTCGACACCGCCTACTACTGGCAATGGTCGCGGCGGCTCGACTGGGGCTACTACGACCACCCTCCGCTCGTCGCGTGGCTCATCGCCCTGCTCGGCATCCACGCCACCGCGCTCGTGTGCGGCGCGGGCACCATCGCCGCGGTGTGGGGCCTGGCGCGCGACGTGTACCAGAGCCGTCAGGCCGCCTGGAGCGCCGCGGCCCTGTGGAGCGTGGTGCCCGGCGGCATGGTGGCCGGCGTCTGGGCCACGCCGGACTCCCCGCTGCTCCTGTTCTGGACGCTGGCCCTGTGGGCCCTGTGGCGCGAGCGCTGGGTGTGGGCCGGCGTGGCGTCGGGGCTCGCGCTGCTCGCCAAGTTCCCGGCGGTGCTCCTGGGCGTCGCCTTCCTCATCACCGCGGTGAGGGTGCGCCGCCTGCCGAAGGGCGCGTGGGGCACGGGCGCGCTGGCGGCGCTGTGCCTCCTCCCGGTGCTGCTGTGGAACGCGCGCCATGACTGGGTGGGCATCGCGTTCCAGTTGCGTCACGGCCTCGAGGGCAAGGGCGGCTGGGGCACGCTCGGTGAGTTCATCGCGGGGCAGCTCGCCTTCGGTGGGCTGGTGATTCTGCCCCTCGCGTTCGTCTATGCGTTCAAGGGCCCGCGCGAGCAGTTCCTCCTGCGCATGGCCGCGCTCGTGCCGCTGCTGTTCTTCGGCTACGCGGCGTCGCGCGCGCGCGGCGAGGTCAACTGGACCACCATGGCCTATGTCAGCGTCTGCGTGGGCGTCGCGGGCATGCGCAGGCCCTGGCAAATCGCGGCGGCCTCCTCGGGGCTCGCGGTGGTGCTCGCGGTGACGCTGCACCTGTTCTTCCCGGTGCTGAACTTCAAACGCGATACAGCCCTGTGGCGCACCCACGGCTGGGACGTGCTCAGCCAGCTGTCCACGCCCGAGAAGCTCTTCCCGGGGATGAAGCCAGACAGCGTCGTCGCGGTGTTCGCCGGCAACTATCAGCTGGCGTCACAAATCGCACACTACGCCCGCGTCCCCGTGGGCACCGCCGGCCCCGTCCGCTTCAGCCAATATGACGTCTGGGGAGAGCCCCCCATCCCGCCTGGGAAAGATGTGCTCTGGGTGGAAGAGGATGGCCCGTTCGCTCCCGCCGCCCTCACGGACCGCTTCGAAATCATGGACGAGCACGTCGAGCTGGTTGGAACTTTCCAGGGACGTCGTCTGCATTTCTTCCGGGTGTGGTGGGTCCGCAATGCCAGACCCTGACGTGCCCGGGAGGGCATGACAACTTTCAAAGCCTCTCACCGACAACAAGGGAAACCGTTTTTGCCAATTAAACGGAGGTCCCCCCATGTCGACTGTCTCCTCTGCGGGTTCGCGTCGAGTCTCCACCTCCGCCACCGCGGCCGCCGCCACGCCCCCCACCGTGAAGAAGGGCTCGAAGGGCCCGACAGTGACGACGCTGCAGAAGAAGCTGGCCGCCGCGGGCTTCAGCCCGGGCCCCGTGGACGGCATCTTCGGGCCGAAGACGCACGCGGCGGTGTTGTCCTTCCAGAAGGCGAAGGGCCTGGTGCAGGACGGAATCGTGGGCCCGAAGACGTGGGGCGCGCTGAACAAGACGGGCGGAGCCAGGCCGCCCGCGCAGCAGCCGGGCACGAAGGGCAGCGCGGAGACCTTCGTGCAGAAGGCGCTCGCGCAGCGCGGGGACCGCTACGTCTTCGGCGCGGAGACGAAGATGAGCGACAAGAACCCGTCGAAGTGGGACTGCTCGGAGCTGGTCGAGTGGGCGGCCCACCAGGCGGGCGTCAAGGTGCCCGACGGCACGATGAACCAGCTGCCGTACTTCAAGCAGAAGGGCACCACCATCTCCGTGGACGAGGCCCTGCGCACGCGCGGCGCGCTCCTGTACCGCCCCGGCCACGTGGCCATCAGCCTGGGCGACGGGCGCACCATCGAGGCGCGCGGCTCCGCGTACGGGGTGAACATCTTCAGCGCCCACAACCGCGGCTGGACGGCCGGTGCGCTCATCCCGGGCCTCAAGTACGGGTGAGCCGCTGACGCCCCACAGGGTGTAGAGTCCTGACGTGGCGGCGCGGGTGACGCGTCGCTCGCGCTCCCCATGGACTTCACCCTCTTCGTCGTCGGGCTCATCAAGGTGGTGCTGGGCGGCCTCGTGGCCGCGCTGGGCATCTGGCTGGCGTTGCGCGGGCTCAGCCGCATCCTCGGCTCGCGGCCGGAGGAGGAGCTGCGCCAGGGCAACGTGGCGGCGGGCCTGGTGCACGCCTCCAGCCTGGTGTCGCTGGGGCTGCTGGTGCAGCACGCGGTGCAGGCCACGTCGGACGCGGTGGACCTGGCCGTGCGCGCCCCTCACTTGCAATGGTCCATGGTGCCGGGGCTCGTCGCCGTGGCCGCGCTGCACGTGGGCCTGTCGCTCATCGTCGGCGTCACCGTGCTGGCGCTGGGCATCCTCCTGTTCGACCGGATGACGCCCGGCATCGACGAGCTGGCGGAGGTGCGCAAGGGCAACGTCGCCGCGGGGCTCATCCTCTCCGCCATCCTCCTGGTGCTCGCGCTCTTGACGGCGCCCGGGCTCCAGGCGGCCCTCAACGGGCTCATCCCCTTCCCCCAGCTCCCCGAGGGGACGCTGGTGGCGCCGGCCTGACACGGGAGGCGACGGACGAGGCCATGTCCACGAGCGCCGGACTGAAGACGGCCCTGAAGCTGCTGCTCGCCGGGTTCACGCTGACCAGCGTGCTGTGCTGCCTGGGCGTGGGCATGGTGGGGCACCTGGTGGACACGAAGGCGCCGGCCGTGGAGCCGGGGCTGCCTCCGAGCGCGGACGTGGTGGACCTGGGCCTGGTGCTCATCCCGGCCGACACGTCGCCCTCGCGCGCGCGCACGTACGACTGGAACACGGAGGGGCTGCGGCCGCCGGGCAGCCGGCTGGGGTACGGCCTGGGTGAGCTCTTGGACGCGTGGCTGGAGGACCAGCACAAGGTGCTCGGGCGCAGGCTGCGCTACCGCTCGCTGGGCCAAGAGCGCTTCACCTACCAGCCCCCGAGCGGCTGCTCCGCGGACATGCGCTGCATCTACGAGGAGCTGATGCGCGGCAACGCGGGGCCCGTGGAGGCGCTGGGCGAGCGCTTCATGGTCACCATCCGCGAGCGCGGGCTGGACTCACAGCAGGCCGCGCGGCTCATCCTCGGCTTCGTGCAGCGCATCCAGTACGAGGTGCCCACCGATGAGCCCTTCGGCATCATCCCCCCGGCGCTGGTGCCGGCGAGGAACCGGGGGGACTGCGACTCCAAGGCGCTGCTCGCGGTGATGCTCCTGCGGCAGGTGGGAATCGAGGCGGTGATGCTCTACTCGGACCCGCTGGCCCACGCGGCGGTGGGCGTGGGCCTGCCGGGCACGGGCACCCGCCTGCGACACGGCGGGCGCAGCTACCAGTACGCCGAGGTCACCGCCGAGGGCTGGCCACCGGGCATGATTCCGCCCAAGTACGACAAGCCCCGGCTGTGGCGGGTGATGCCGCTGGACGCCGTCACCTCCGGCTAGCGCGGCTCCGGCGTGGACCCGGCAAGCACGCCTCGCAGGTAGCGCTCGTAGGCCTCCTTCATCGGCAGCTCCGAGTCCACGCCCAGCCGGCGGCGCGTCGTCTGGTGCCTGGAGCCATCGCGCGGGTCCACGCCCTCCTTCACGTAGCGCTCCCAGAAGATGGCGGAGCCCCGGCGCTGCCACAAGGGCAGCTCGTTGAAGTGGATGCCGCGCTGGAAGAGCAGCTCGTTCTTGAAGGCGACCGGCTTGCCGTCCAGCTCGCGCGTGGCCTGCGCCGCGCTCAAGCCCTCCTTGCGCAAGGTCCAGTAGCACCAGCCCTGCAACGCGCACCGGCTGCCGTCCGCCTGCCGCCACGTGAAGTAGTCCAGCACCGCGCGCTCGTCCGCGCCCAGCCACACGCGCCCGTCGAACACCGCCGGCACGCCCGCCGCGTGCGTGAAGGTGGCGCTGGCGAGGCCCGCCGACAGCGACACCAGCTTCTCCACCGCGCGGTCGAACAGCGATGCGTCCGGCCGCAGCAGCACGGAGATTTCGTCGCTCTGCGTGTACGCGTACACGCCCTGGAGTTCCTCCAGCAGCGTGCTCGCGGTGCGGACCATCCACCGGTGGAAGAGCGGGTCGAAGGGCTTCTCGAAGCGCTCCTGCGTGAAGCGCGAGAAGCCCCGCCCGTCCACGCGCAGCACCGCCCAGGCGCCCGGCAGGAGGCGCAGCGCGTGGAAACACTCCCCCTGTCGCATGCGTCCGGCCAGCTCGTCAGCGTCCAGCATCCGTGTCCTCCTTCCAGTCCTCGACGATGAAGCCGCCCTCGGCGGCCCAGCGCACGTGGTACAGCGAATCGAAGCCCTCTTCGCGGCGCGGCCGGCACAGCCGCTTCACCGTGGCGTACAGCGCCACCTCCGGCACCCGCGCCCGACCCTCGCGCCGGGCGTTCCGGGCGAGGCAGTCCTCCAGGCGCGACTCGAAATAGAAGCCCACCACCCGCGCGCCCAGCCCATGCCCCAGGGCGATGAGCGGGGAGCGCTGCTCACAGTCGGGGTGCGTGTTGTCCACCACCACTGAGCGACCGGCCACCAGCGCCTCGGTGACGAGCCGACGCTGACGCGCCTCCTTGCGACGCGCGTGCGGCCACAGGTCCTTGCTCACCAGCACGTGCGTGTCCGCGAAGCGCTCGCGGAAGAAGCGGCTCTTGCCGGAGGCCTGCAACCCGATGAAGAGGATGAGTTCCATGGCGGAAGCCCTCCGGACGCGGCGCCGACAGACCGGCTGACGCTCGACCCCGCGCCGCGCATGCGCACCGCTCGCGGGATACCCACGCGCCACTCACCACGTCGCGCGGGCTTGGAGCCTCGCGTCTACCCGGATTCGCTCGTGCTGTACGCCGCTGCACAGCTCGCGCACCTTTCGCGGCGAATGTGTTGATTCGACTGGCTTTGCTCGATTAACAATTAAGTCTCGAATTAATTGATTTCAAGAGTTGTCGTAATCCGCCGTCCGGACTGAAGTCCGGAAGAGGCGGCCGCAGCACGAAGCGCAACCCGAGCAGGAGACACCCATGAAGACCTCACTCTCGTCGTATGCGTTACGTTGGCGTCGGCTCTCCGTCATGGCCCTGGGCCTGGGCATGGTGGCCCCCGTTCCGGTCCTCGCGGCCTCGAAGTCCCCCTCGCGCGTGGAGCGCGCGTCGCTGCTCCCCGCGCGGGTGGTGGACGCGGCGGCGTTGGGCTCGGCGAAGCAGGCCACGGGCCTGGTGGCGACGGCGGGCGGACGTCACGCGCTCGTCACGGGCGCGGGTCGCGTGCTGCACCGCACGGACAACACCATCCAGTCGCTGAGGACGCTGTCCGTCCCCAAGACGACGCTGCAGCTGCACGTCTGGGAGGAGACGGGCGCGGACGGCAAGCGCCAGGACTTCTTCGCCTACAGCCGCGGCGGCACGGAGCTGCTCGGGCGCGCGCAGCCCACCTCGTACCAGGTGCGACTGGCGCACGTGAGCTTCGACCCGGTGCGCCAGGGCGCGCCGCTGGTGGCCGACACGCTGGCCGCGGACACGGGGAACACGCTCTCGCTGGTGCAGCTGCAGGCCACGCCGCTGCCGGAGCTGCGCGAGGCGCTGGAGCGCGAGGGTGGCAAGGTGCTGCGCTTCCTCACGGACCACACGTACCTGGTGGAGCTGGACGCGGACGCTCGCAAGCGCGTGGCGGAGCTGCCCTTCGTGCGCTGGGTGGGGCCGTACCATCCCGAGTACCGCGTGGAGGACGTGCTGCGCGAGTCGCTGACGGGGCGCGCGGCGAAGATGGAGCCGCAGCGCTACTCCATCATGGTGGGCGAGCGCGGCAGTGCGCGTCAGGACGAGGTCGCCGAGGCGGTGCGCAAGCTGGGCGGCACGGTGGAGCTGGTGGAGGCCGGCGGGCTGCGCGTGGAGGCCACGCTCACGCAGGACCAGCTGGAGCGGCTCGCGCGCTCCAACGCCGTCCAGTACATCGACCGGTGGGGCGGGCCGGGTGAAGTGGACATGAACAACGTGCGCGAGGTCGGCGGCGCCAACTACATCCAGACGGCCGAGGGCTTCACGGGCCAGGGCGTGCGCGGCGAAATCTTCGACACCGAGCTGCGCACGACGCACCAGGAGTGGGCGACGCCGCCGCTCATCCACAGCACGTCCAGCGCGGGCAGCGCGCACGGGACGAGCTGCTACAGCATCAACTTCGCCAGGGGCGTGGACGCCACCGCGAAGGGGCTCCTGCCGGACGGCCAGGGCATCTTCTTCCTCTACAGCCAGTCCAGTCAGTTCGGCGGCACCAAGTCGCGCTACGACATCAACCGCGAGCTGACGGACCCGGCCGGCCCCTACCGCGCCGTGTTCCAGACCTCCAGCGTGGGCAGCACGCTGGGCACCGCGTACACCACCATCTCCGCCGAGGTGGACGACTACCTGTTCAAGCACCCCATCCTGAGCACCCAGTCGCAGAGCAACTCCGGCACGCGCAACTCGCGGCCCCAGGCGTGGGCGAAGAACATCGTGTCGGTGGGCGGCTTCTACCACTACGACAACGCCAACCGCGACGATGACCGCTGGAACGGCGGCGCGAGCATCGGCCCCGCGGCCGACGGGCGCATCAAGCCGGACCTGTCGTTCTTCTACGACGCGGTCCGCTCGGCCAACAACTCGAGCAACACGTCGTACTACAACTTCAGCGGCACCAGCGCGGCCACGCCGCAGACGGCGGGCCACTTCGGCCTCCTGTTCCAGATGTGGCACGAGGGGGTGTGGGCGGGCTTCGGCGGCGGCGCGGACGTGTTCGACAGCCGCCCGCAGATGGCCACCGCGAAGGCGCTGATGATCAACCTGGCGCACCGCTACAACTGGAACGTCACCGGCAACAACGCGGACCTGACGCGCGTGCGCCAGGGCTGGGGGACCGCGGACCTGAAGCGGCTGCATGACCGCTCCGGCTCCACCAGCATCATCAACGAGACGGACACCCTGCTGCCCCTGGGCGTCAACGAGTACAAGGTCTCCGTGACGGGCACCGAGAAGGAGTTCAACGTCACGCTCGTCTACACGGACCCGGCCGGCACGGTGGGCGCGGCCCAGGCGCGCATCAATGACCTGTCGCTGCGCGTGACGTCGCCCTCGGGCGTCGTCTACTGGGGCAACAACGGCCTGTCCGCGGGCAACGTCTCCACGGCGGGCGGCGTGTCCAACAAGGTCGACACCGTCGAGAACGTCTTCCTCGTCTCGCCCGAGGCGGGCAGCTGGAAGGTGGAGGTGCTGGGCGACGAAATCGTCCAGGACGCCGACCTCTCCACGCGCGTCATCGACGCGAAGTACGCGCTGGTGGTGAGCGGCGGCCTCATCGTCCCGTAGCGCCTTCGCGCCGGGACCGGGAAGCGGGCCTCGGCGCGCGTGCCCGAACACATCGTCCGTGAGCGCATGGCTCACGGGACACCACCGGGGTCGGCCCGTCGGCCCCGGTGGTGCATCGCCCCCCCGAGGCGCCCTCCCGCCTCGCGCGGATGGACCGAGGTCGCCCCCACATTGACGAGCGGCGCACCCGAAGCGCCTCGAGTCCGGCGGCGTGCCTCGGACGTCCGCATCCATCGTTCACGGAGCGCCGCCAGCGGCCGTCCTTCGCGTCCTCGCCGCGCGAAAGTCCGCTGGCCTGGCCTCGGCGCTGACCATCGCGACGTGCACGGGAACACCGCTCCGCCCTCCGGGCGACACGGGCGCACCCAAGACACTGGCCGCCCGACTCGCCCGCGTGGCATGACTCGGCGCCATGGCCCGTGACGTCTCCTTCTTCGACCAGCTCGGCTCCCTCCTCGCCAAGGAGCGCGAGGCCGAGAAAGCCCGCCTGGCCACCCTCGCCCAGGGCCTGTCCCTCCACGAGCGCGAGGAGCAGGGCCTGTCCGTCCTCGACCTGGAGACGGTGGAGGAGGCGGTCGGCCTGGGAGGCCGCGTCCTGTTGACGCTCGCCCGCGCCGACCGCGCGCGCCTGCCCGCCCGGCTCCACAACGGAGACCTGGTCGCCGTGCTCCCCCGCCGCGCCGAGGTGAGCGAGCCCGCGCGCGCCCTCGTCTCCCGCGCCAGCGCCACGCGCCTGCAGCTCGCCTTCGACCGCTCCCCGCCGCCCTACGTCCACGAGGGCCTCCTGCGCCTGGACGTCGTCCCCAACGACATCACCTACGAGCGCATGCGCGCGGGCCTGCAGCGCGTGAAGGCCATGGACAAGGGCCTGGAGCGCCGCAAGCGCGAGGTCCTGCTGGGCAACGAGCCCCCGCGCTCCGACACCCCCAGGGACTTCGAGCCGAGCCGCCCCCTCAACCCCGAGCAGCTCGACGCCGTGAAGCGCGCGCTCGCCGCCGAGGACTTCTTCCTGGTCCACGGCCCCCCGGGCACCGGCAAGTCCACCGTGCTCGCGGAGGTCGCCGCCCAGGCCGTGGCCAAAGGCCAGCGCCTCTTGTGCACCGCCGCCAGCAACGCCGCCGTGGACCACCTGTTGGACCTGTGCCTCGCCAAGGGCCTGCGCGCCATCCGCGTGGGCCACCCCGCCCGCGTCGCGGCCCGACTCCAGGAGCACACCCTGGACATCGTCGTGGAGGAGCACCCCGACCGCGTCATCTCCCGAGACCTCTTCGACGAGGCGTTCTCCCTGCTCGGCTACGCCCGGCGCCAGCGCACCCAGGGCCGCAGCCGCGAGCGCTTCTCCAACGCCCGCGCCTCCACCACGGAAGCCAAGGCCATGCTCGACGAGGCCCGCGCGCTGGAGAAGAAGGCCGTGCGCTCCGTGCTCGCCAACGCGGACGTCGTCTGCGTCACGCTCGCGAGCCTGGAGTCCAGCGTGCTCGCCGGCGAGAAGTTCGACCTGGCCCTGCTCGACGAGGCCACCCAGGCCACCGAGCCGCTCGCGCTCCTGGGCTTCCTGCGCGCCCCCATCGTCATCCTCGCCGGAGACCCGCAGCAGCTGCCGCCCACCGTGCTCTCACAGGAAGCCGCGCGCGCGGGCCTGGCGGTGAGCCTCTTCGAGCGCCTGCTCGAGGACCATGGCGACGGCGTCAAGCGCATGCTGCGCGAGCAGTATCGGATGAACGCGCGCATCATGGACTTCCCCTCGCGCGAGATGTACGCGGGCCAGCTGCGCGCGCACCCCTCCGTCGCGGACCACACGCTCCAGGACGTGCTGCCCCCGGGCACCGAGGTCGACGCCCCGCCCGTCCTCTTCCTCGACACCGCCGGCAAGGGCTTCGATGAGGAAGTCGAGCCCACCACCCACAGCCTCTTCAACACCGGCGAGGCGGGCCTCATCGAGGCCCGGGTGCGCGCGCTGCTCGGCCACGGCCTGGACCCGCGCGAGCTCGCCGTGATTACGCCCTACAGCGCCCAGGCCCACCGCCTGCGCGAGCGGCTGGAGCCCTTCGCCCCCGACGTGGAGGTCGACACCGTGGACGCCTTCCAGGGCCGCGAGAAGGACGCCATCCTCGTCTCCCTCACCCGCTCCAACAGCGAGGGCCAGGTGGGCTTCCTCAACGATTTGCGCCGCATGAACGTCGCCCTCACCCGCGCGCGCCGCCACCTCTTCGTCGTGGGCGACTCCGCCACCCTCAGCGGCCACCCCTTCTACGCCCGCTTCATCGAAGGAACTCAAACGAGCGCCGGCTACCGCTCCGCCTGGGAGTGGCCCGACGCCCCCTGAGCGCAATGCCTCACATCGGCAGGTCCACGCCGACCCAGCCCTGGGGTACTACGCAAGGACTGTCGGGGTCAGCCTCCAAAAATTGTCGCAACGGCGAACCAAATTTGTCACCTCCACCCACCTGTGCGGGGGAGCGCATCCGGATATCAGGTATTTGGCTCAAGCCCCGTTGTCGGGCATGAGACATGCTTACCGCCGTGGCGGGGAGGAACCGCCACATGTCTCAACGTCCGAACGTGACGAAGGAAAACGACGTCTGGGTTCTCCGTATCGAGAAGGAGAACGGCAAGGTGCAGGAGTACCGGTGCGCCACGGAGAACCAGGCCCGGCAGCTGGCCATGGTGATGTCCAAGCCGGACACGGGTGGGCCGCCGCGTCCGCCGTCGCCGGTCCGCTAGGCGGACCATGAGATAAGGCACGGGTCAGGAGCCGCCCGTGTCCCTCTCTCTCGAATCCCGCTTCGTCGACGCCCAGGGCCTGCGCCTGCACGTGCGCGTGCGTCCAGGCGCCCCCACCCGGCCCGCCGTCCTGTTCCTCCACGGTTGGCTGGACCACTCCCACAGCTTCGACGCCGTGCTCGAGCACGTGCCCGCCGACTGGCGCGTGGCGCTGCTCGACTTCCGAGGCATGGGCCGGAGCGCCCACGCCCCGCCCGAGGCGAACTACCAGGCGGGAGACCACCTCCTGGACGTGGAGGCCGCGCTGGACGGGCTGGGCTTCGAGCAGGCCCACCTGGTCGGCCACTCGCTCGGCGGCATCATCGCGCTGACGTACGCCGCGGTGCGGCCCGAGCGCGTGCTGGACGTGGCGCTCATCGAGAGCCTGGGCCCCACCGGCGGCCCGCCCGAGTACGCGGTGGAGCGGCTGCGCGCCTTCATGAACGACGCGCGCCGGCCGCCGAACTCCAAGCCCTATCCGGACGTGGAGGCCGCCGCCGCGCGCTTGAGGGAGAACAACCCCACCCTGCCCCCGGCCGCCGCCTTGCACCTGGCCCGGCACGGCACCCGGCCCCATGAGAAAGGAGGCGTGGTCTTCACGTTTGATCCACGACACCGCCGGAGGTTCGCGCACGGACACGACGAGGCGCAGTGGCTGGCGCTGCAGGAGCAGGTGCGCTGCCCGGTGCTCCTCGTCCGGGGCCAGGACGGGCTGTGGCCGGACGCGGCGAAGCTGGACCGGCGGCTCGCGGCGCTGCGTACACTTTCGGGCCCTCCGCTCGTGCTCCCGGGTGGGCATCACGTCCACATGGAGCGTGCCCAGGATGTCGCCCGCGCGCTCGCGGACTTCATCCGCTGAAGGGCTGTCACCCGGTCAGAACGCCCGGAAAACTCTTTCCCAGGCGTGGGCAAGTCGGTTCCACCCCAGGCTCCTTACCGCCACTGCGCATCCCAACCCCTTGAATTCAGGACAGCGTCCTCGTCCTTTCGGTTGGTATGCGATTTGGATTACCGCGCCTCGGCGGATCACGCACCGGACCCATCCGGGGGCGTGTGGGGAGAAGGGTGAGGGAGCGGACAATGGGGATGGGGTTGAGGGGGCGAGTCCTCGCGTTGGCGGTGCTCGTCACCACCACGATGGCGTGTCACGAGGGGAATGAAACCCGCTCGGTGCAGGCCACCGCGGTGGTGGACATGGACGTGCTCGACTTCGGCGAGGTGCCGGTGGGCGAGTGGCGGGAGCGCGAAGTGCGCATCCGCAATGTCGGCTATGTGCCCTTCTTCGCCATCGAGGCACTGGCCATCATCGGCAACCCCTCATACGAGGTGGAGCTGACGGACGGTGGCGGCCGGGTGATGCCCGGTGAGTCGCACCTGGTGAAGGTGCGCTTCCATCCGCTGGCCGAGGGCGTGACGGAGGAGACGGTGTTCGTCTCCACGGACGCCAACCAGGGCGCGCAGGCGCAGGTGCGCGTCACCGGCCTGGGCACGCCGACGCAGATTGGCCTGTTCCCGCCGGTGCTCGACTACGAGACGCTGGAGGTGGACAGCGAGCGCAAGCTGACGGTCACCATCAACAACCCGGTGGACCTGCCGCTGACGCTCGCGGTGCGCGGCGACTGGCCGGACCCCTTCACGCCCGACACGATTACCATTCCGCCCAACTCCACCGTGGAGGTGGGCACGCAGTACCTGCCGCGCGCGCTGGGCAGCATGGACGCGAGGCTGGAGGTCCGCTCGTGCGAGGCGTGCACGCCGTCGGTGGTGGAGCTCAAGGGCAACTCGGTGGCGAGCGCCTTCGTCTTCGACCCCGCGCCCGTGCCGTTCGACCTGATTCCGGTGCACGAGCGCACCCAGTCGTTCACCCGCGCGCGCAACATCACCTGGCGGCCGGTGACGATTTCGCAGCTCATCACCAGCGACCACGCCTTCGTGCCGCTCTCCAAGCCGGAGGGCTCCACGGTGGCGCCGGGCGAGGTGGTGGAGCTGCCCATGGAGTTCGCGGCGCGCTTCTCCGGCCCCAACGTGGGTGACCTCAAGGTGCAGTACGCGTCCGACAAGCCGCGCCAGTCGGAGGTCATCCTGGACGCGCGAGGCGGCCGGCCCACGCTGGCGGTGACGCCCGTGGCGCTGGACTTCGGCGAGCTGCCGGTGGGCGGCAAGGTGGAGCAGGTCATCCGCATCACCAACGCGGGCACCAACGGCTCGCTGCGCTTCATGGGCGTGGCGTCCGACGGGGACAGCAACCAGTTCAACGTGGACGTGCCCACGCGCGGCACGCAGCGGCTGCCGTGGGCGTCGGGCGCGTGGCCCACGCTGGAGTCGGGCGGGCTGGAGATTGCCCCGGGCAACGACGCGCTGGAGCTGAAGGTCTACTTCGAGCCGACGGTGGAGGGCAGCTTCCGGGCCCGGCTGCGCGTGCGCTCGGATGACCTGTTCAACGCGGAGCGCGAAATCATCCTCACCGGTCGCTCGCGCACCAGCGGCCCGTGCGTGTACGAGCTGTCGCCGCAGCCGATGATGGACTTCGGCAACGTGGTGCCGGGCCGCGGCGCGGTGCTGGGCTTCCGCTTCAAGAACCCCGGCCGGGCCGAGTGCGCGGTGAAGGACGTGCACCTGTCCAACGACGCGGGCGGCGCGTTCTTCATGCCGGGCGGCCGGCTGACGGGCGGCGTGGTGCTCTACGACACGGCCTTCAGCGCCATGGTGGCCTTCCGGCCGCAGACGGAGGGCGAGTACACGGGTGAGCTCAAGCTCACGGTGAACAACCCCGCGGCGCCCACGGTGACGCTGCCGCTCAAGGGGGTGTCGCGCCAGAGCTGCCTGGTGGCCACGCCGTCCTACGTGGACTTCGGCCCCATCCGCTACGACTGCGCCGCGGCGCCTCGCAAGACGTACATCTCCAACCGGTGCAGCGAGCCGCTCACGGTGACGGGCGCGGACATCGGCCAGGGGACGAGCACGCAGTTCTCGCTGCTGACGCCCATCCCCCAGCCGCGCACGCTGCAGGCGGGCGAGGGCTTCGAGCTGGAGGTGGACTACTCGCGCACCGTGCTGGGCCAGCACTACTCGCCCCTGTACCTGCGCACGGCGACGGACCCGACGCCCTTCCTGGTGCCGCTGCTCGGCGAGACCAACCACGAGGGCATCCAGGTGGACCGCTACACGCAGGGCACCGACAGCCAGCTGGACGTGCTCTTCGTGGTCTCCAACACGACGACGATGGACCCCTACCAGGAGCGCCTGAAGGCGGCGATTCCGGGCTGGCTGGACTACGCGCGGCAGCAGAACGTGGACGTGCGCATGGGCGTCACCAGCACGGGCCTGGTGCAGCGCGGGCCGCAGTGCGGCGGCGGGGCCAACGGCGGCGAGGCCGGGCGCCTGTTCCCGGTGGACGGCAACCGGGCACGCGTGCTGTCCAGCTCCAGCCCCAACGCGGCGGCGGGCCTGCAGGCGAACATCGACGTGGGCCTGTGCCACAACCTGGTGCAGGGCCTGGAGACGATGCGGCAGGCCCTGTCGGCGCCCCTGTCCGAGCAGACGGATGACCCGCGCACCCCGCAGCCCAACGACGGCAACTGGGGCTTCACGCGGCCGGCGGCGCGCATGGCGGTGGTGGTGCTGGCGGACGAGGACGACAACTCGGGCTTCGCGCCGGACAGCTACATCCAGTTCCTCCAGACGCTGAAGGGCACGGGCATGTCGCACCGCAGCCAGCTGTACGCGCTGGTGCCCACCGACAACCGCTGCACCACGGCGGGCAGCGACGCGGACCGCTTCGTGGAGGTGGCGCGCGGCACGGGTGGCCGGGCGGAGTCCATCTGCGAGGGCAACTACCGGCCGCTGCTCGACTCGGTCATCCAGCGCGCTGGCGATTTGCAGGCGGACTTCCCGCTGACGACCACACCCACGGGCCAGGCGGAGATGTCCGTGTACGTGCAGGGCCAGCAGGTGCCGGAGAGCCAGTGGTCGTACGACGGGGCGACCAACTCCATCGTCTTCGGCGGCGCGGCGGTGCCTCGTCCCGGGCAGGCGGTGGAGGTGCGCTACCGCAGCGTGTGCAAGGCGCCGCCCACCTCGAGCCCCTGAGTAAGGGGGGCCCCACGTCCTCCGGGAGGTGGGGCCTTTCGCGTGGCGGGGAAATGACGCGCCGCGGGCTTCCTCAGTTGGCCCCGGCGCGGCTATCGTGGCGTCGACGTGGAGACATTCGGCCGCTACGAGCTGCTCCGGAAGATCGCCATCGGCGGCATGGGCGCCGTCTATCTGGCCCGGCAGAAGGGGCCGGTGGGCTTCCAGAAGCTGCTGGTGGTGAAGCGGCTGCTGCCCCACCTGTCCGAGGACGATGAGTTCATCGAGATGTTCCTGGACGAGGGGCGCATCGCCGCGCACCTGAACCACCCGAACATCGCGCAGATCTACGACCTGGGCGATGTGGACGGGCAGTACTTCATCGCCATGGAGTACGTGCACGGCGAGGCGGTGGGGCCGCTGGGACTCAGGGCGCAGCAGCGCAAGCTGACGATTCCCCTGGGGCTCAAGTGCCGCATCATCGCGGACGCGGCGGCGGGGCTGGATGCGGCGCACAACGCGCGCAGCCCGTCGGGGCGCAAGCTGGCGTTGATCCACCGGGACGTGTCGCCGCAGAACGTGCTCGTCGGCTACAACGGCGGGGTCAAGCTCATCGACTTCGGGGTGGCGAAGGCGTCGGGGAAGTTCTCCCAGACGGTGGTGGGCACCATCAAGGGTAAGCACGCGTACATGTCCCCGGAGCAGGCGCGGGGCGAGCCGTTGGACCACCGCTCCGACATCTTCGGACTGGGGACGGTGTTCTACGAGCTGCTGACGCACCAGCGGCTGTTCAAGCGCGACACGGAGATCGCCACGCTCAAGGCGGTGGTGGGGACCAAGATTGTCCCGCCGTCCGAGGTGATGCCGGACATCCCGAAGGCGCTGGACGCCATCGTGCTCAAGGCGCTGGCGCGCAAGCGCGAGGAGCGCTTCGCGTCGGCGGGCGAGGTGCAGCTCGCGCTGGATGAGTTCCTGGTGCAGCAGAAGCTGCACGCGACGCCCGCGCACCTCGCGGCGTTCATGCAGGACACGTATTCGGAGGAGCTGGAGGAGGAGCGGCTCGCGGCCGAGCCCACCGTCATCCACTACGACCCGAGGCTCGCGGCCCGTCAGCAGGCGGCCGCGGCCGCAGCGGCCGCGGGTGACACGGCGGGCTCCGGTCAGCGGCCCACGGCGCGTCCGACGCCCGCGGGGACTCCGGCGCGCAAGCCTGGAGGCTCCTCGGCCTCGGCGCCAGCGATGGTGAAGGACCCGGGCGGTGTGTCCGCGTCGTCCACCTCGCCCATGCCGCCCGCCCGGCGTGCGCCCACGGGGTCCTCGGCGGCGACGGCGCCGGTGGCCGGACGAAGCGGGACGAGCGGTGGCTCGGCGGCGCCCGGACGAAGCGGTGGCTCGACCTCGTCCGCCGCGCCGATGCCCGCCAAGGGAGGCACCGGCTCCGGCAAGGCGCCCTCACCGCCTCCGGGCAGGACGACGGGCTCGGCGCCCAAACGCGTGCCCACGCGGACTCCCGAGCCGCCCGAGGAACCCGAGGAGCCTTAGCGTCCCGCGCCAGGACACAGCCGAGGCCGTGTCCCGGAGGCGCGGTGACTCACTTGCTGCGGCCGTCGTACTGGAACGTCTTCACCGTGTTCAGGTCGACGCCGTCCAGGCAGCGCACGTTGATGGCCGCCATCTCGGAGCCGTCCGGGCCCTTGCCGCGCGCGAAGGAGCGCACGCCGCACTTCGAGCAGAACAGGTGGTGGATGATGTTCTGGTTGAACTGGTAGTCCGTCAGGACGCTCTCGCCCGAGCGCAGCGTGAACTGCGACACCGGCGTGAAGCTCAGCATCGTCCCCGTCTTCTGACAGATGGAACAGTTGCACTGGATGGCCGGCTGGGACAGGTCCAGCTTCACCTCGTAGCGCACCTGCCCGCAGTGACAGCCGCCCTCGTAGCTCTTGAGCTCGCTCATGCGCGGCATCCTGCATGCGCTCGCCCGGACGTCCACGCGAAAACGCGCGCCGCGTCGCGGCATGCGGCCCACCCCACGCCAGGCGCTACAGGCTCGCGAGCGCCACGCGGTACAGCGCGCGGTAGCCCATGCGCGGCGCGGGCTCGAAGCGCTCCGCGTTGAAGATGTCCTTGAGCAGCGCCACGCCTTCGGGCGACGACTGCAGGCCCTGCAGCGTGGTCTCCAGCGCCGTCACCAGTTGCGGCTGCAGCCCCATGGCCACCGGCACGCCGTCGTTGGGCGCCTCGTCCGTGTACGCGATGAGCTCGAAGCGGCGCCCCGCGCCCGCCCCCAGCACATCCTCCACGCCCGTCGTGTACGTCAGCCCCGTGGAGGCCGGCGGACAGAACACGCTCGTCACGTCCGCCTTGCCGTCCAGCACCGACTCCAGCGCGCCCCGGTACGAGCCCGTGAAGTGCTGCGCGAAGAAGGCCCGCGCCGGCTCCAGGCCCTGCGCCTTCAGGTACGCGGTGGGGAGCAGGAACCCCGCCACCGAATCCCGGTCCACCCACGCCGCCGTGGCGCCCTTCAGCCGGTCCACCGACAGCCCCGCCCCCGCCCGACACACCAGCGCCGAGCGGTAGGACGACATGCCCCGGCGCACCCCGCGCACCACCACCCGCACCCCCATGGCCTCCATCCGCGCGCACACGAAGGGAGGCGCCCACGCCGCGTCCGCGCGCCCGGAGAGCAGGTCCTTGGCGAGCGTCTCATAGCTGGACGCGACGCTCACCTCCACCAGCTTGCCCATGGCCCGCTGGAGGAAGGCCGCCAGCCGGTCCGCGCGCTCCCGCGCCGTTTCACTGCCCAATGACGGCGGCAGTCCGAAGCGGAACGAGTGTCGGGTCGCGGAAGGGACTTGAAGGGTCATGACCGCCCCCTGATTACCCCTCCCTGCCCAGTCGCGCCACTTCGTCGTCAGCCAGACCGAACGTCGCCTGGAGCAGGTCCAGGATTCGCTGCTCCGGCAGGCTGGGCTCCCCACCCGCGTGGGCAATCTTCGTGGCCAGCCGGAAGGCCTTCAGCCGCTGGGTGTGCGTCGTCAGGCCGTGGGCCAGCACCTGGAGCCGCTGGGGCAGCCCCTCCGCGGACAGGGCCGACACCGCCTCGCTCACGAAGCTCTGCGCGCGCTCCGGGCTGACGTTCTCGAACAGGGGGTCCGCCGCGAAGCTCTCCACCAGCGCCCGGGCCTCGGCCTCCTTCAGCCGCCCGTCCGCCGCGCTCACCAGCACCATCACCTCCGCGAACAGCCGCTCCAGCGGCTCGCCCAGCGCCTCCGCCAGGCTGCCGCCGTTCTCGATGACGTCGATGATCTGCGCCACCTCGTCCTCGGAGATGCCCAGCGCGGCCTGGAACGTCTTCAAGAGCCCCAGCTCCGTGCGCGTGGCCCGCTGGTCCGCCAGCGCCACCGCCGCCGCCAGCCCGAACGCCAGCATCCGGTTCTTGTGGTCCGGCAGCCGCCGCCGCAACGACGCCAGCACGTCCTCCAAATCCCGCGCCTCCGACAGCCGGGCCGCGCTGGACTCCACCAGCGCGTTGAGCTCCTCCGGACGTGTGCCCTCGAACTCCGGCCGCTCCAGCACGCGGCTGATCAACGTCTGCATCTCCCGCTGAGAGACACGGCCGTCCGCCATCGCCGCCAGCAACATCACCTCCACCAGCGCGGCGTTGCGTTCCTTGCGCGCGCTCACTGCCTGCTCTCGAGCCATGGGCTGGCTCCCCCTTGCGTGTCCTGCGTGTCTTGAGTGGGCGCTGCCGACTCGGCCCCGCCGGCGTTGAGCGGGTCCGGGTTGAGCGTCCGGTCCATCAGGTGCGACGGCCGCACGTTGGCCATCGCGTTCAGCACGCTCTGACGGACGTTGGGAATCTCCTTGCCCAGCTCCTCCATCAGCTTCTGCATCCGCTTGCGCTGCAGGTTCTCCTGCGTGCCGCACAAGTCGCACGGGATGATGGGGAAGGCCTTCAGCTCCGCGAACCTCGCGATGTCCTTCTCCGGCGCGTAGCACAGCGGCCGGATGACCACGTTGCGCCCGTCATCGCTCTTGAGCAGCGGCGGCATCGCCTTGATGGAGCCGGCGAAGAACAGGTTCAGCAGGAGCGTGTGGATGAGGTCGTCGCGGTGGTGGCCCAGGGCAATCTTGTTGTACCCGAGCTCCACCGCCGCCGTGTAGAGGATGCCCCGGCGCATGCGCGAGCAGACCGCGCACTGCGTCTTCCCCGGCGGGGTCTTCTCCAGGACGATGCTGTACGTGTCCTCCTTGAGGAGCTTGTACGCGTAGCCCTCTCGCTGGAAGTACTCCTCCAGGACGTGGCCGGGGAATCCCGGGTGTCCTTGGTCCAGGTTCACCGCGAGCAGGTCGAACTTCACCGGCGCGCGGCGCTGCAGCTCCCGGAGCAGGTAGAGCATGGTGTAGGAGTCCTTGCCTCCGGACACACCCACCATGATGCGGTCCCCGTCCTCGATGAGGCGGTGGTCCGCGATGGCTCGGCCCATGTGGCCAAGCAGACTCTTCTCCAGGCGCTGGACGTCATTCATCGGCGTGGCCATCCTAGCGGCGGCCCGGGAAAAAACACGTCATTCAGGCGGTCCGGTCCGCTAGCCTGCTCAGCTCGATGCCTACCTACCCGCAGGGTGACGTGGACGTGGTGGATGCCGCAGGGGCCCGGAGCGCCCTCCAGAAGCTGGAGGCGGCGCGTGAGCTGGCCGTGGACCTGGAGGCCGACTCCATGCACGCCTTCCGCGCCCGGCTGTGCTTCCTCCAGGTGGCCACGGACCTGGACGTCTTCCTCTTCGACACGCTCCAGCCCGACGTGGAGGCCCGGCTGCTCGCCCCGCTGCTGGCCGACCCGGAGCGCACCAAGTACTTCCACGCGGCGCAGGGCGACCTGCAGTTCCTCGCGGAGGCGGGCGTGCGCGTGCGGGGCCTGTTCGACACGCACCGCGCCGCGACGCTGCTGGGCTGGCCCAAGGTGGGCCTGGCGGACGTGGCCCGCGAGAAGCTGGGCGTGGAGCTTCCCAAGGAGCACCAGCAGTCGGACTTCTCGCTGCGCCCGCTGCCCCCGGGCATGCATACCTACATCGCCAACGACGTGCGCTACCTGTGCGAATTGGGCCGGCAGGTGCGGCAGGCGTGCATCGACGCGGACATCCTGGAAGAGGTGACGCTCGACTGCGAGCGGCTGTGTGACGAGGCCGTCGCCCGGCCCGACGTGGGCGCGGACTTCAAGCCCAAGCTGCCGCGCACCGGGCTGTCCCCCGCGCAGTTCACCCTGGCGAACGCGATTGCGCACGCGCTGCACAAGAAGCGGCTGGAGTGGGCGGAGCAGGAGAACGTGCCCATGGGGCGCATGCTCTCCAACATGGCGCTGGCGGACATCGCCACGCGGCTGCCCTCCACGCCCAAGGACCTGGCGCGCGCGGCCGGCGTGCGGGGCGTCTTCGTGCGGGCCCATGGCGACGAGGTGCTCGCCATCGTCCGCGAGCAGCGCGAGAAGTCGCAGAAGGGCGAGCTGGCGCCGGAGCGCGAGAACAAGGGCCCCAAGGACTCCAACCGCCGCAAGCGCGAGGACGCGCTCAAGGCGTTCCGCGTGGAGAAGGCCACCGAGCGCAAGGTGACGCCGAGCGTGGTGCTCACCAACCCGCTGATGGATGCGCTGCTCAGCCAGCCTCCCACGAACCTGGAGGAGCTCGCCCGGGTGCCCTACCTCGGCGAGAAGCGGCTGAAGCTGTACGGCCCCGCCCTCATCGAGCTGCTCGCCGCCTTCCCCGTGCAGGGCGGCTGACGCACCGCGCGTTCGCTCCGAGGGGCGCGTCACCCGCGACCCCCATCGAGGCGCTACCGTCCCTGTCGCGGCGGTGATGGAATGGACACCATCACGCGTCGCATGTGTCGGACGGGACGGAGCTCCTCGATGCGGTTGGGACACCTTGGCGCCATCCTCGGACTCTGGCTGACGCTCCTCCACGTGGGGTGCCTGGGGCGCTCACGCGACGCGGCGCCCACGCCGATGCCTCGCCCTCGCGTCGTGCCCGCGCCCGTGGAGACGCCCCAAGCGCTCGTGCCACCCGGGCTGCGCCTGGAGGCCGGCGTGCGTCCCACGCGGCAGTCGGTGACGTTGGAGCTGGACCCGCGTCAGGAGACGTTCCGCGGCGAGGTGGACGTGGAGCTGTCCCTGTCGGAGCCCACGCGCGTGCTCTGGCTGCACGGCACCGAGCTGGCGCTGCGGCGCGCGCACGTCCAGACGGCGGACTCGCGCGTGCCGGTGGAGGCGATGCCGGTGGGCGAGGACCTGCTCGCCTTCGTCGCCCAGGCGCCGCTTCCGCCGGGCACCGTCACGCTGCACGTCGAGTACTCGGGCCGCGCGTACGACAAGGAGGACAGCGGCGTCTTCCGTGAAGAGGAGGAGGGCCGCTGGTACGCGATGACGCAGTTCCAGCCGCTGTACGCGCGGCGCGCCTTCCCCTCCTTCGACGAGCCCGGCTTCAAGATTCCCTGGTCGCTCACCCTGCGCGTGCGCGCGGAGGACGCCGCCTTCTCCAACATGCCCGTGCGTGCCGAGGAGTTGGGGGCCGAGGGCTGGAAGACGGTGCGCTTCCAGACGACGCCGCCATTGCCCACGTACCTGGTGGCCTTCGCGGTGGGGCCCTTCGACGCGGTGGACGCGGGCACGGCGGGCGAGGCGAAGGTGCCGGTGCGCATGCTGGTGCCCCGTGGGCGGGGAGCGGAGGCCGCGTACGCCGCGTCCGTGACCGCGCCGCTGCTCGCCCATCTGGAGGAGTGGTTCGGCTCGCCCTACCCGTACTCGAAGCTGGATGTGCTCGCGGTGCCGGGGCTCGTGGGCGGCGCCATGGAGCACCCGGGCCTCATCACCTTCGGCGCGCCGCTGATGCTCCGCACGCCGGAGACGGACACGCTGTGGCGACAGCGCGGCTTCGCCGAGACGCAGGCGCACGAACTGGCGCACCAGTGGTTCGGCAACCTGGTCACGCCCGCGTGGTGGGACGACCTGTGGCTCAACGAGTCCTTCGCGGACTGGCTCGCCTTCAAGATGGTGAAGCGCTGGCAGCCCGGGTGGCGCGCGGACGTGCGCCGCGTGGAGGCGCGCGGGCAGGCGATGCAGGAGGACTGGCTCGTCACCGCGCGCAGCATCCGCCAGCCGATTGAGTCACCCGGCGACATCCACGGCGCGTTCGACGGCATCACCTACGGCAAGGGCGCCGCGGTGCTCGCGATGTTCGAGTCGTGGGTGGGACAGGACGCGTTCCAGCGCGGCGTGCGTCACTACCTGCGCGCCCACGCGCGCGGCACCGCCACCACGGAGGACTTCTTCCACGCGCTGTCGCTCGAGGCCGGGCAGGACGTGGCGCCCGCGTTCTCCACCTTCCTGGACCAGCCCGGCGTGCCCCTGGTGGCGATGACGCTCCAGTGCCCCAAGGACGGCGCGCCCCGGCTCGCGCTGGAGCAGAAGCGCTACCTGCCCCTCGGCGCGAAGGACACCTCCGGGACGCGGGATTGGCGCGTGCCGCTGTGCGTGCGCTACGCGGTGGGCCAGAAGGAGGGCCGCGCATGCACGGTGCTCACCGGCGCCCGTGACACCCTGGCGCTGCCCGAGGCGAAGGGCTGCCCGGACTGGGTGCACCCCAACGCGGACGCGCGCGGCTACTACCACGCGCTCCTGCGGGGGGACGGGCTGGAGAAGCTCGCGCGACGCGGCGGCGCGCGCCTCACCGTCCCCGAGCGGCTGGTGCTGATGGCGGACGCGCGGGCGCTCGTCGGCAGCGGCGAGCTGGACGTCGGCCAGGCGCTCACGCTGGTGGCGCGGCTGGGCGAGGGCGACGCGGAGCTGGTCAGCAGCGCGGCGGAGGTGGTGGACAGCGTGCATCGGGACCTGGTGCCGGACTCGCTGCGCTCGCACCGGGCGCGCTTCGTGCGCGGGCTCTTCGGCGGACGCGCGCGCGCGGTGGGCTTCGTGTCGCGCCCCGGGGAGAGTGAAGAGACGCGGCTGATGCGCCCTTCCCTGCTCTCGATGGCGACGACCGAGGGCGAGGACCCGAGGCTGCGCGCCGAGGCGCGACGACTCACGCTGCGCTGGCTCCAGGACCGGAGCACGCTCGCGCCCGAGGACCGGGCCACCGTCCTCAACGCGGCCGCTGCGGCGGGTGACGCCGAGCTGCACGAGCGCCTGCGCGCGGCCGCGCGCACCGCCACCGACGAGGAGCGCCGGCTGCTGCTCGCCACGCTCGGCGGCTTCCGCGACGTGACGCTCGCGAAGAAGAGCCTGGAGCTGCTGCTGGACGCGAAGGTGGACACGCGCGAGGCGCTGGCCATCCTCTTCGGACTCCTGTCGGAGGCGCCCACGCGCGAGGTGGCCTTCACCTTCCTGCACGAGCACTTCGACGCCCTGCGCGAGCGGCTGCCCCGCGACCTCACCACGTGGCTGCTCGGCGGCGGCGGGTTCTTCTGCGACGCCGCGCACCGCGACGAGGTGGCCCGGGTGTTCGGCCCGCGCGCCCGCGACGTCGAGGGCGGCGAGCGCGTGCTGGCCCAGTCGCTGGAGCGCGTGGACCAGTGCATCGCGCAGCGCGAGGCCCTGCGCCCCGGCCTCACGCGCTTCCTCGCGCGCTACTGACGTCAGCGCTTGCGCGCGAGCATCATCCCGTCACGCACCGTCAGCAGCACCGGCTCCACGCGCGCGTCCGCCACGACCTTCGCGTTGAAGGCCACCATCGCGTGGTCCGACTCCGACTCCGGGCTGAGCACGCGCCCGGACCACAGCACGTTGTCCGCGACCAGGAGCCCGCCCGGACGCACCAGCGGCACCGCCGCGTCCCAATAGGCGCCGTAGTTCCCCTTGTCCGCGTCGATGAAGACGAGGTCGAAAGGACCCCGCAGCGTCTTCAGGGTTTCCAGGGCAGGCCCGAGTCGAAGCTGGATTTTCCGACCCTGCGGACTCCTGGCGAAGAAGGCGCGCGCGATTTCCGCCGTCTCGGGATTGATGTCGCAGGTGATGAGCTCACCGTCGCCCGGGAGCCCCTCCGCCATCATCAGAGCGGAGTATCCCGTGAAGGTCCCGATTTCCAGGACGCGCCTCGCACTCGTGAGCGAGACGAGCATTTTCAGGAAGGCGCCCTCGACCGGGCCCACCTGCATTCCGGGAGAGGTCGTGCGCGACTGGGTGATGTCCTTGAGTTCCTCGAACAGTGGCGCGGGTGCCGCGGTGTGCGCGCGGGCGTACTCCTCGATTTCATTCGGGACGAGCGTGAGCTTCGGCATGGTGAACGTTTAACATCGGGCATCCCATGGCCCACTTCCAGTTGCTCCGCCGCTCGGCGTGCATACCCTGGTGGGCGCAACGGAGGTGCCTGCGATGACGGGAGCGAGACTGGGCGGTGCTCGCGCGGACGTGTCGCGCTGCATCGATGCGAGCCTCCAGTGTCAGGCGTCGTGCGAGGCGGGCATGGCGCGCCTGCTGGCCCAGGGCCAGACGCTGAGCAGCGCCTCCGTGCGCGCGCTGCGGCAGTGCGCGGAGCTGTGCGAGCTCAACGTGCGCGCGCTGCGCAAGGAGAGCCGGCTGGCGCGGCACACCACCAACCTGTGCTTCGAGCTGAGCAACCAGGTGGCCCGCGCGGCCTGGCTGGACGCGGATGACGCCAGTTCGTACTCGCTCGCCCGGGACGCGCTGCGGCTCGCCCGCTCGTGCCGCCCGCTGCTGTTCTCGTTCTGAGCCGCGATACATCCGCCGGAGCCCGCGCTAGGCTCGGCGTCAGATGAATTGCATCTACAACCCGACCATCAACTTCCTCCTCATCCTCGGGCTGGTGTTCTCCGCCCTCCCCGCGCGTGGCCAGACCGCCGCCGCGCCCCCGGTGTCCGCCGAGCGGCTGGTGGGCACCTGGGGCACTGAGCGGGTCCTCGGTCCCCAGGTCCGGGGTGAATTGACGCTGACGCGCGAGGCAGACACGTGGCGCGCGCGCATCGCCGGCTTCGAGGCTCCGGCGCGCGTGGAGGGCACCCAGGTCTCCGTCGTCCTGCCGGGCGGACAGGGCGAGCTGCGCGCCACGCGCTCGAAGGACGGCAAGCGCATCCGGGGCCACTGGATTCAGCCGCGAGTCCAGATGAGCGGCATGAAGTTCGCCTCGCCGGTGGAGCTGCGTGCGCTGCGCGCGGACGTGTGGCGTGGACAGGTGGCGCCGCTGGAGGACCGGTTCTCGCTGTACCTGGTGGTGCGCAAGGAGACCGACGGCACCGTGACGGCGTTCCTGCGCAACCCCGAGCGCAACGTGGGCAACCGGGTGCTGTTCCGCGTGAGCGTCGAGGGCAACACCGTGCGACTGACGCCGACGAAGGGCGGGGCCACGTACCAGGGGACGTTCGACGCGGACTCGGAGCGGCTGTCGCTGCACTACCCGCCCTTCGAGACGACGTTCGACTTCACACGGCGGGAGCGCTCGCAGGCGGTGGGCCTGTACGCGCGCACGCCCGCGCCGGGCCCCTACGTCTACCGGCCTCCTGTCGCCGAGGATGACGGCTGGAAGACGGCGTCACTCGCGGACGTGGGCATGGACGCGCAGCCGCTGCGCGAGCTGGTGCAGCAGATTCTCGACCAGGAGCCGAGCCCCGATTCGGCGCCGGCCATCCAGGGCCTGCTGGTGGCGCGACGCGGGAAGCTGGTGGTCGAGGAGTACTTCCAGGGCTTCGACAAGGAGCGTCCGCATGACCTGCGCTCGGCGGCGAAGACGTACGCCTCCGTGCTGGTGGGCATCGCGCTGGACCAGGGCGCGCCCTTCACCGTCGACACACCCGTCCTCTCGCTGCTCCCCGAGTACCAGGGCAAGGTGGCGCACCTGGATGAGCGCAAGCGCAGGCTCGACGTGGCGCACCTGATGTCGATGTCCACGGGGCTGGCGTGTGACGACGATGACGCGGAGTCACCGGGCAACGAGGACCGGCTCGAGGACTCCGTCCCGGATTGGTACAAGTACACGTTGGATTTGCCCATGGTGTCCGAGCCGGGGACGAAGGGCGTGTACTGCTCGGCGAACATCAATTTGGTGGGCGGCGTGCTGCGCAACACCACGAAGCGGTGGATTCCGGAGTTCTTCACCGAGCACCTCGCCACGCCGCTCCAGATGCGCGACTACCACCTGGACCTGATGCCGGACGGCGAGCAGTACCTGGGCGGCGGCATCTACATGCGCCCGCGCGACGCGCTGAAGCTCGGGCAGCTGTACCTCTCGGGAGGGACGTGGAACGGCCGGCGCGTGGTGAGCAAGCGATGGGTGGAGCAGTCCATCGCGAAGCACGCGACGATGAACGAGAAGCAGACCTACGGCTACACGTGGTGGCGTCACGAGCTGAAGGTCGGAGAGCGCGTGTTCTCCGAGTACGAGGCCTGCGGCAACGGCGGACAGCTCGTGATGGTCGTCCCCGAGCTGGACCTCGTCGTGATGTTCACCGCGGGCAACTACAACCACGTCGCGCTCTGGCGGAAGTTCCGTGAGGAGCTGCTGCCCAAGTTCATCATGGCCGCGGTGCGCTCCGGGAAGTGAGCGCGCCTCGACTCAGAGCGTGATGCCGTAGAGCGCGCCGTACTTCGAGCGCAGGTGCGTGAGGAAGTCCGCGTCGGTGAGCCCCTGCCCCGTCACCACGCGCACCCGCTCCTCCGCGGGCAAACGGAAGCCATGCTGGTGCACGCGGTCGCGCAGCCAGTCGCGCAGGGGCAGCATCTTCCCCTGGCGAAGCTGCGCGTCCAGGTCCGGCAGCTCCCGCCCCGCGACGCGGTAGAGCGACGCCGCGTAGAGGTTGCCCAGCGAGTACGTCGGGAAGTACCCCAGCTCGCCCCAGGCCCAGTGGATGTCCTGCAACACGCCCTGCGTGTCATCCGGCGGCGTCACGCCGAGGTAGCGCTCCATGCGCTCGTTCCACGCCGCGGGCACGTCGTCCAGCGGGAGCGCGTCACGCAGGAGCAACAGCTCCAGCTCGTAGCGCACGGCGATGTGCAGGTTGTACGTCACCTCGTCGGACTCGGTGCGGATGAGCGACGGCCGCACCTCGTTCACCGCCGCGAGGAAGTCCTCCAGGTCCACGCCCTTCAGCGCCTCCGGGAAGCTGTCACGCAGCAGCGGGAAGTAGTGCTCCCAGAACGGCCGGCCCCGGCCCACCTGGTTCTCCCACAGCCGCGACTGCGACTCGTGCAGCCCCATCGAGGGAGACGCCGCCAGCGGCGTGCGGTGCAGCTCCGGCGCGAAGCCCTGCTCGAACAGCCCGTGCCCCGCTTCATGGATGGTGCTGAAGATGGCCGACAGCGGATTCGACTCGTCCACGTGCGTGGTGAGCCGCACGTCGAGCGCATGCGTGCCCCCGGTGAACGGGTGGATGCTCAAGTCCTGCCGCCCCGCCTCCAGGTCGAAGCCGATGCCCTCGAGCAGCTTCAACGTGAAGCGCCACTGCGCGTCCTTGTCGAAGCGGCGCCCGTCGAACACGGGCCGAGGACGCGTCCCCGTCCCCGTGAGCTTGCCCACCATGGGCACCAGCTGCTCGCGCAGCGCCGTGAGCACCGGCGTCAGTCGGGAGACCCGCATGCCCGGCTCGTACCCCTCCAGCAGGGCGTCGTAACGCTCACCGTCATGCCCGTAGGCGTCCGCCTGCTCGCGGCGCAGGGACAACAGCCGCTGGAGCGCGGGCTGGAACCGGGCGAAGCGGCGCTCCTTGCGGGCCTCCCGCCAGGCGTGGAGGCCATGGCTCTGGGCCTCGGCCAGGGCACGCACCAGGGCGGCGGGCACGCGCACCTCGCGCTCCCGTTCCCGCTGGAGCACGGCCACCATGGCCTGCTCGTCCCCGGTCAGCCCAGGGTCCACGGAGGCCTTGGAGAGGGCCTCTCCCAGCCTCGGGTCCACCAGGCGCTCGTGGTGGAGCCCCTGGAGGGTGGAGAGCTGCTGGGCGCGGGCCGGACCCGCCTTGGAGGGCAGGTACGTCTCCTGGTCCCACGTGGCGAGGCCGATGAGCCCCTGGAGGTCCTTCAGCTCCTGCATCCGGGAGAGCAGCCAGGTATCCATGGGGACTCTATAGCGCGCCTCACCCCGGACTTCCGCCCCGGAGGACACAAGGGTATGAGGGCCCGGCAATGGCCAATGTCCTCCAGTTCTTCATGACCCCCGACGACGAGCTCGCCTTCTTCCGCTACCTGGAGCGCTTCGTGCTGGAGGTGTACCCCCGCCGCGTCCCGGAGGACTGGGTGACGTTCCGCGCCCACCAGGACCACATGGACCGGCTGCCCCAGGAGGACCTGTACCTGGTGGCCAGCGAGATTGGCCCCGCCATCGTCGACAAGGTGAAGCGCGGCCCGGACAAGGGCAGCTGGCGCGTGGACGAGGTGCGCTCCCCCGTCATCTTCATGGAGCGCTGCCGCACCAACGAGGAGGGCGAGCTGGTCTCCGGCAAGCTCTGGGCGGAGCTGGACATCACCGCGCAGACGGGCCGCAAGAACGCGGCGCCGGACCGCTTCCGGGGCCTGTTCCTCGAAATCGAGGAGCACGTGAAGAAGACGTACCGCCGGGGCCAGCCGAAGGACTTCTTCGTCGGCCCCAAGGCGGCCCGCCTCTACAAGGAGGGCCTGGTCCTTCGCGACTCCCAGTTCCGCGGCGGCACGGTCAACGTCTACAAGTAGCCGCCCGCCGCGCGGGGAGCCTCAGCTCCCCGTGTTGAGCGCCAGCGCCTTGCGCAGCTGCGGGGCCTCGTTGAGGAACTTCAGGTCCGGGTGCTTGTCCTCGGCGTGCTGGAGCGCCCAGTCGTCGCGGAAGAGGACCAGCGGCAGCCCGTCGCGGTCCTGCACCGTCTGACGGTTGCCCTCCCAGTCGAAGGACTTGGGGTCGAAGTTGGGCCCCACCACCCAGCGCGCGTGGCTGAAGGGCAGCCGGTCCAGGGCGATCTTCGCCCCGTACTCGTGCTCCAGCCGGTACTGGAGGACCTCGAACTGGAGCGCGCCGACCACGCCGACAATCGGGTCCTTCATGCCCATGGCCAGCTGCTGGAAGATCTGCACCGTGCCCTCTTCCGACAGCTGCTCCAGGCCCTTCTCCATCTGCTTGCGGCGCAGCGGGTCCTTGGAGCGCACCACGGCGAAGTACTCGGGGCTGAAGCGCGGCACGCCCTCGAACTCCACGTCCGTGCCCTCGGCGAGCGTGTCGCCGATGCGGTACTGCCCCGGGTCGAACAGGCCGATGACGTCCCCGGGCCACGCGTCTTCAATCGCGGTGCGCTCGGCGGCCATGAACTGGCTGGGCTTGGCCAGGCGCACCTCCTTGCCCAGGCGCGAGTGGTACGCGTTCATGCCCTTGACGTAGCGGCCGCTCACCACGCGCATGAAGGCGATGCGGTCGCGGTGCGCGGGGTCCATGTTCGCCTGAATCTTGAAGACGAAGCCCGCGAACCTGGGGTTGTTCGGCTCGCGCGGGCCGCTCGTCGTCGGGCGCGAGGTGGGCGCGGGCGCCAGGTCCAGGAACGCGTCGAGGAACGGGCGCACGCCGAAGTTCGTCATCGCGCTGCCGAAGAACATGGGCGTCAACTGCCCCGCGTCGCTCTTCTCGCGGGTGAACTCGTCCCCGCCGATGTCGAGCAGCTCGATGTCCTCGTGCAGCTTCGCCAGCTCCGCCTCGGTGAGCACCGTCTTGATTTCATCCGAGTCGATGGAGACCGAGCGCTCGGCGACCTCCGACTCGCCGTGGGAGCCCTCCGCGGAGAAGACGTGGACCACGCGGGCCTGCCGGTCGTAGACGCCGCGGAACTCCGGCCCCATGCCGATGGGCCAGTTCATCGGGTACGAGCGGATGCCGAGCACCTGCTCCAGCTCGTTCATCAGCTCGAGCGGCTCGCGGCCGTAGCGGTCCAGCTTGTTGACGAAGGTGAAGATGGGGATGCCGCGCATGCGGCAGACCTTGAAGAGCTTCTTGGTCTGCGGCTCGACGCCCTTGGCGGCGTCGATGAGCATCACCGCCGAGTCCGCCGCGGCCAGCGTGCGGTAGGTGTCCTCGGAGAAGTCCTGGTGGCCCGGGGTGTCCAGCAGGTTGACCGCGTGGTCCCGGTAGGAGAACTGGAGGACGGACGAGGTGACGGAGATGCCGCGCTCCTTCTCCAGCTCCATCCAGTCGCTGGTGGCGTGGCGCCGCGCGCGCTTGGCCTTGACGCTGCCGGCCAGGTGGATGGCGCCGCCGTAGAGCAAGAGCTTCTCGGTGAGCGTGGTCTTGCCCGCGTCGGGGTGGGAGATGATCGCGAAGGTGCGCCGCCGGGCGACCTCCCTGTCGAGCTCGTTCGTCATGACCCGAGGCCAACTACCACGGGCCGTGTTTCCTTGCAGCCAGCAAGGAGCCCCTGGCGGTCCGCCCGACGCCCGTGGGAGGGTCCGCCCACCCTTTCTCGCCCCTGGAGGCGGCCATGCAGCGGACCCACCACTCGACAGGTACTCCCTGGGAGCCCCGCGTGGGCTACTCGCGCGCGGTGCGCGTGGGCCCCTTCGTCTCCGTCTCCGGCACCACCGCCACGGACGCCCAGGGCCAGGTGGTGGGCCCCGGGGACGCCTACCTCCAGGCCACGCAGACCCTGCGCAACATCGAGGCCGCGCTGAAGGCCGTGGGCGCCAGCCTGAAGGACGTGGTGCGCACGCGCATGTACGTCACGGACATCTCCCGCTGGGAGGAGGTGGGCCGCGCCCACGGGGAGTTCTTCGCCGCCATCCGCCCCGCCACGTCGATGGTGGAGGTGAGCAAGCTCATCGACCCGGCGATGCTGGTGGAGATTGAAGCGGACGCCATCGTGGCGGACGCGCCGGCTCCGACGCCCTGAGGAGCGGGCGCTCCCCTGCCCGCCCGGTGTCCCAGGTCGGGGTGGCCGCCTGGGACGCGACGCTCCAAGTTGGAGGGAGCCATGGGCGTCGAATGGAAGGACAACATCAGCCTCGCGGACGCGCTGGAGCGCGTGGCGGACCTGCTCGAGCAGCAGGACGCCATGCCCTTCCGGGTATCGGCCTACCGCAAGGCGGCGGCGACGGTGGGGAAGTGGCCGGACTCCGTGGCGGAGCTGCTCGCGTCCAAGGGCGAGGCGGGGCTCAGGGAGCTGCCCGGGGTGGGCAAGAGCATCGCGGCCTCCATCGCGGAGCTGGTGCGCACCGGGCACCTGGGGCTGTTGCAGCGCCTGGAGGACGAGTCCTCTCCCGAGCAGCTGCTCGCCAGCGTGCCGGGCATCGGGCCGGAGCTCGCGCGGCGCATCCATGAGGAGCTGGGGGTGCGCTCGCTCGAGGAACTGGAGCAGGCGGCGCACGACGGACACCTGGAGGCGGTGGAGGGCTTCGGTCCTCGTCGCGGGCAGCAGGTGCGCGACCTGCTGGCGGCGCGGCTGGGCCGCAACCGGCGCGGGCTGGCGCGCAAGCAGGAGCAACGGGAGGAAGGCGGTCCCCAGCCGGACGTCGGGCTGCTGCTCCAGGTGGACGAGGAGTACCGCCGGCGCGCGGAGGCCGGCGAGCTGCGCACCATCGCGCCCCGGCGCTTCAACCCCACGGGCGAGGCGTGGCTGCCGGTGCTGCGGCGCAAAGTGGACGGGTGGAGCGTGCGCGCGCTGTTCTCCAACACGGCGCTCGCGCACCAGCAGGACGCGACGCGCGAGTGGGTGGTGCTCTACTTCGACAAGGACGGCGACGAGGGCCAGTGCACCGTCGTCACCGCGCACGGCGGGCCGCTGGATGGACGGCGCGTCGTGCGGGGCCGCGAGGTGGAGTGTCTGGCCTACTACGGCGTGGAGTCCGAGGAGACGGAGGCGCCGCCTCCCGGCGCGTGAGCGCGGCCCTCCACGCCACGTCCCGCCCGCGGCATCCCGCACGCGCGGGACATGACACCGCGTCTCAGGGCGCCGGGAAGTAGAGCTCCACGGTGGAGACCGCGCCGCTCGAGCCCAGCCCGCCAGTGACGAGCAACCGGTCCGAGCCCGCCAGGCGCGACACCGCCGCGCTCGACAGCGGATTGGACAGCGCGCCCGCGGACGTCCACAGGCCCGTGGCCGGGTCATACACCTCGGAGGTGGGCAACAGCCCCGTGGCGGCGCCCGCGTCCCCGCCCATGACCAGCACCCGGCCCGACGGCAGCACCGACGCCATCGCCCCGTAGCGGCTGCTCGACATGGGCGCCACCGGCATCCACAGGCCCAGCGCGGGCTCGTAGATTTCGGCCGAGGCCAACGCGCCCCCCTGCCCCCAGCCGCCCGCCACCAGCACCCGGCCTCCCGGCAGCGACACCGCGACGTGGCCATAGCGCGTGCCCGACATGGAGCCCGCGGGAGACCACACCCCGGTGTTCATGTCGTAGAGCTCCGCGGTGGCCGTGTCCCCCGTGGGCGTGGTGCCACCGGCCACCAGCACGTGTCCCGACAACAACATCGTGGCGGTGTGGTTGATGCGCTTCACGCTCATCGAGCCCGTGGCGCGCCAGGTGCCCGACGGCGGGTCATACAGCTCCGCCGTGGCCTGGATGCTGCTGAAGCTCGACGAAGACCGCCCTCCCGTCACCAGCACCTGCCCGGAGAGCAGCAACGTCGCGGTGTGCCGCGAGCGCGTCCCCGCGAGCGCGCCGGTGGTGCTCCAGAGGCCGGTGTCCGGGTTGTACACCTCGGCGGAGGACAGGTAGGACGACCCGGAGGCCTGACCTCCCGCCACCAGCACCCTGCCCGAGGGCAGCACCGTCCCGGTGTGCAGGAAGCGCGGGGTGACGAGGCTGCCCGTCGCCGTCCACGTGGCTTGGGCCTCGTCATACAGCTCCGCGCCGCCCAGGCCCGCGCCGCCCATCGTGCCGCCCGCCACCAGCACCTTGCCCGACCCCAGGAGCGACGCCGTGTGCTGATAGCGCGTCGTCGCCATGCTCGTGGTGAGGCGCCACGGCGGCGTGGGCACCGAGTACCGCTCGGCCGTGGCGGAGCGCTGCACGCTGTCGGGGCTTCCGCCCGTGACGAGCACGTCGCCCTGGACCAGCAACGTCGCCGTGTGGCCCAGCCTGCTCGTGCTCATGGACGCCACCTGCGTCCAGCGCCCCTGCGCCGGGTCATACAGCAGCGCCGTCTCCAGGTAGGGCTCGTTGCCGTCCGAGCCTCCGGTGACGAGCACCTCACCCGAGTGCAGGAGCGTGGCCGTGTGCTGCGCGCGCTCCGCCGGCAAGGCCTGCGTGACGGGGCTCCAGCTCCCCATGCCCGGGTCGAACACCTCCACGCCGCGCGTCGCGGTGAACTCGTCCACGAAGCCGCCCACCACCAGCACCTTGCCGGACAACAGCAGCGTCGCCGTGTGGCCCGCGCGCGCCACGAGCAGACTCGCCGCGACGCTCCACGTCCCGGTGGACGGCTCGTACAGCTCCGCGTCGCGCAGGAACGCGCCCCGAGGCCCCTGTCGTCCGCCCACCACCAGCACCCGCCCGTTGGGCAGCAGCGTCGCCGTGTGGCCCACGCGCGGCCTGCGCAGCGCCCCCGTCTGGGACCACGTGCCCGTGGCCGAGTCATAGAGCTGCGCGCTCGCGAGCCCCGCGCCCGCGCCGTTCTCCCCGCCCACCACCAGCACCTTGCCGTTGCCGAGCAACGTCGCCGTGTGGCCCGAGCGCAGCGAGTCCAGGCTGCCCGTCGGCGCCCACGAGCCCAGCGACGGCTCATACAGCTCCGCGGTGCCCGTGGCCGACGCCGCCGAGTCGCCCCCCACCACCAGCACCTTGCCGTTGCCGAGCAACGTCGCCGTGTGTCGCCGCCGCGCCGCGTTCAGCGTGCCGCCTGTGAGCCAGCGCGCGCCCCTCACGTCATACAGCTCCGCGCTCGTGGAAGACTGCCCCCCCACCACCAGCACGTTGCCGGAGCGCAGCACCGTCGCCGTGTGGTCCACCCGCTGCAACGTCATGCTCGCCGTCAACGACCAGCCCAGCTCCGGCACGGGCGCGGCGGTCAGCCCCGCACCCGCCCCCCTGGCTTCCGACGGCTCTGCAAATTCTTCGTGTGAGCATCCCGTGAGGACAAGCGCCGTCACCAGCGCGGCCAGGTGGCCGAGCCTGATACATCGTTTCATGGAGGGAGGTCCTTTCCCGAGGGGGATGTGGGGCCCGATGGCCCGCACAGGGCGGCGCTTAACCCAATCCCTGGGAGCGAGGCCAATCCCGCCTCTGAAAAAACACGCTCCACCCCTGCGACAGGTGGGGTTGATACACCCCACCGCCGAGTCGACAAGCGCCCGTCCGCCCGGCGGAACCGGGCGAGATGAAAGGGATTAGCTGCTGGCCGAGGTGTAATGGCCGATGGAGCGAATCCAGACGCGCCGCGCCACCCACGCGAAGAGCGCCGAGCCCACCACCGCGCCAACGAGGGACACCGTCGGCAGCCGGCCCAACATGGCTTCGGCCGGGAAGGTGGTCATCAGGGCGAGGGGAATCACGTAGGTGAAGACGAGCGTCAACGCGCCGCGCGCCACGCCCTTGAACACCGACGAGGGCCACCGCGCGAAGTCGAAGATGGACGAGAAGAGGAAGGTGAGGTTGTCCACCCGGACGACGAAGAACGCGGCGCTCACCGTCAATATCCACAGCGAGTACAACAGCAGCGTGCTGGTGCCCAGCAGCAGCACGGACGCGAGGAGCCCCAGGGGTGACGGCCCGCGGCCCAGCAGCATGAAGGCGTAGACGAACAGGCCCAGGCCGGTGAGTACGTTGAAGGCGCGCCACGGCAGGAAGCGCTGCGTCGACACGAGGAACTGCGCGTCCGCGGGCTTGAGCAGCACGAAGTCCAGCGTGCCCTTGCGGATGTGCTCCACCACGCCCGTGAGGCTGGGGTTGATGGCCCCCTCGAGCACGCCTTGCAGCAGGGTGAACCAGCCCACCACGAGCAGCGACTCGCCGAAGGTCCACCCCTCCACCGCCGGCCGTCGCCCGTAGACGACGAACAGCGGCGCCAGCGCGGTGAAGACCCAGCACAGGGACGTGAAGCCCTCGGTGAGGAAGTCCGCCCGGTACTGGAGCGCCTGGAGCCCGGAGGCCTTGAGCTGTACGCCGAGCAGTCGCAGATAACGCCGCACCATGCCCCTACCCTCCGAACGCCGCGAAGCGCTTCACGCCCTGCTTCCAGAGCGTCACCGCCAGGACGCCCATCCCCAGCACCCACGCCCACTGCCGCGCGAGCAGCCCCAGCGCCGTGGGCACATCATGCGCGCTCGTCATCAGCTCCACCGGCAGGCCCATCTGGTAGCGGAACGGCAGCCAGTCGATGAGCGTGCGCAGCCCCTCGGGCAGCAGCTCCACCGGGTACATGTAGCCGGAGCAGACGAAGAAGAGGACCATCCAGACCTCCATCATCTTCTGGCTGCTGTCCATGAAGAGGCTCAGCGCGCCGATGGCCACGTTGGCCAGGAACGTGATCGCCCAGCCGCCCAGCACCGCGATGATGAACAGGGCCCAGCCCCACGCGTGCTGGGGCAC
Organism: Myxococcus sp. MH1; assembly: GCF_059738865.1. Taxonomy (NCBI): domain Bacteria; kingdom Pseudomonadati; phylum Myxococcota; class Myxococcia; order Myxococcales; family Myxococcaceae; genus Myxococcus; species Myxococcus sp. MH1. The sequence continues at coordinate 8,675,707 of NZ_AP026947.1, forward strand.
CGCCTTGTCGGCGCCCACCAGCGCCACGCTCACCAGCACCACCGGCACCGCGACCACGACGCGCATGGGGAAGCCCGCGACGTTCTCCGACGCGTAGGCCCACAGGGGCGACACGGGACGCAACAGGCGCATGGCCAGCGTGCCCTGCTTCACCTCCCAGTTGATGAGCCACGCGGCCCAGGCGCTGGTGAGCTGGCGCACCGCGAAGGTGGCCAGGAAGTAGCTGACGAAGTCGACCTGGCCGTAGTTGCCCACGGGCGCGTCCTTGGACACCGCCATCCACAGCACCATGTTGACCAGCGGCATGGTGGTGGACAGCACCCAGACGAACATCTCCGCGCGGTAGGCAATCGACTCGGCGAAGCCCACGCGCAGCATGGTGGGCAGGGCGCGCAGCACGCCTCGGGCGCTCACGCCGGCACCACCTGAGCCGTCGACTCGCGGCGCGCCTTGTTCTCCGCGAACAGCTCGCTCATGACCTCCTCGAGCGGCGCGTTCTCCACCGTGAGGTCCGTCACCGGCAGGCCCGACAGGGCGCGGGAGATGGTGGCGTTGACCGCGTCCTGGCGCACCTGGAGCACCGCCATCCCCGCCTCGTGCGTCACCAGCTTGCCCAAAGGCTCCAGCCGGCCCGCCTCCACCTGCTCGGACAGGCGCAGCACCACGCGCTTCTCCGGGCGCACGCGCTGCACCAGCGCGTCCAGGCTGCCGTCGTAGGAGAGCAGCCCCTTGTCGATGACGATGACGCGCGGACACAGGGCGGCCACGTCGTCCATGTAGTGGCTGGTGAGGATGAGCGTGGCGCCGTACTTCTCGTTGTAGTCCTTGATGAAGGTCCGCATGGTGGCCTGCATGGACACGTCCAGGCCGATGGTGGGCTCGTCCAGGAACAGCACGCGGGGGCGGTGGATGAGGGCCGCGGCCAGCTCGCACTTCATGCGCTCGCCCAGGGACAGCTGCCGGGTGGGCTTGCCGATGAGGTCGCCAATCTCCAAGAGGCCCACCAGCTCGTCCAACGTCTGCTTGTATTGGGCCGCGGGCACGTCGTAGATGGCGCGGTTGAGCTCGAAGGTCTCCGCCGGTGGTAGGTCCCACAAGAGCTGCTGCTTCTGCCCCATGACGAGCATGATTTTCTTGAGGAACGCCTCCTCGCGCAGGCGCGGCACGTGGCCGTCCACCCGGACCTCGCCCTCGGACGGGTGCAAGAGGCCGGAGAGGACCTTGAGCGTCGTGGTCTTCCCGGCGCCGTTGGGGCCCAGGAAGCCCACGCGCTCGCCGGGGCGGATGTCGAAGGAGATGCCATCCACGGCCTTCACGGAGGTGTAGGTGCGGTGGAAGAGCGAGCGGAGGGCCGCCTTGAGGCCAGGCGGGCGCTTGTGGACTTTGTAGTGCTTGCGCAGCCCTTGGACGGAGATCATGTGCGACAAGGGTTTAACGCGGACGCCCCCGGGTGGCGACCGTGGAGTTGAGCAAGTGGCGCGGTGACAACGGGTTGACACGGGCCGCTGCCGGGAGCGGCCCCTCGGTCGAAGGCTTGGCGGGATGAGCAACGCATACAGCAAGGACCTGGAGCGGTGGATGCCGCGGCTCATCGCCGTGTGGCGCCAGTCGCGCGGCCGGGGGGACGGGCCGGAGACGAAGCTGACGCCGCAGGAGGTCAAGGAGGTGGGCGCCGGCGTGCGGCAGCTGTCCATGGGCCTGACGCGGGAGCGGCAGCTCGCGGGCGCGCGCTACATGGACGACCCGAAGCTCCTGGGCGCCTATCTCCTCTTCTACTGGCCGGTGTCCTACGCGCAGGCGCGGCAGGTGCTGGGCGAGCTGCCGAACCGGCCCCGGCAGGTGCTGGATTTGGGCAGTGGCCCGGGGCCGGTGGCCTTCGCGGCGATGGACTCGGGAGCCAAGGAGGTGACGGCGGCGGACCGCAGCAAGCCGGCGCTGAACCTGGCGCGCGCGCTGGCGACGGAGGCCGGCGAGGCGCTGGCCACGCGCGAGTGGGACCCGACGAAGAAGGCCGCGGCGCTGCCGGAGGGACAGTTCGACCTCATCACGATGGGGCACGTCATCAACGAGCTGTACGGCACGGGCGACGCGGCGACGAACCCGCGCGCGGCGCTGCTGGAGGCGGTGCTGGCGAAGGTGAAGAAGGGCGGCAGCCTGCTGGTGATGGAGCCGGCGCTGCGCGAGACGAGCCGGGGCCTGTTGCACGTGCGCGACGCGCTGGTGTCGCGGGGCTACGCGGTGCGCGCGCCGTGCATGTACCGGGGGCCGTGTCCGGCGCTGGTGAAGGAGACCGACTGGTGCCACGCGGAGCGGCCGTGGCCCATGCCTCGCGTCGTGGAGGAGCTGGCGCGCGCGGCGAGCCTGCACAAGGAAGCGCTGAAGATGAGCTACCTGATGCTGGCGCCCAAGGGCGAGGAGTGGCCCCAGACGCCGCCGGGGCGGCTGTTCCGCATCGTCTCCGAGCCGCTGGAGGGCAAGGGGCGCCACCGCTACATCGGCTGCGGGCCCGAGGGCCGCGTGGGCCTGGCGATGCAGGAGCGCCACCGCAACGAGAAGAACGAGCGCTTCCTCCAGTTGCACCGGGGTGACGTCATCGCGGTGACGGAGACGGAGCCCAAGGGCGACGGCCTGGCGCTCGGGGAGACGTCGGAGGTGCGGATGGTGGCGCCCGCGGGCAAGGGCGTGCCTCCCCCGCCTCCGAAGGAGGACGCGCCTTCGAGCCCGGGAACCAGCCCGAGCCCCGGCGCGCCCTCCTGAGACGTCCACGTGCCCCTCGGGGACCGACACGCCCCGCGAGCACGTCGACGTCGGCTTCACGCTGACGCGCCCCGGAGTCGCCTCTGGGGCACGTCGAAGGGGTTCAGCCTCCGGTGGGAGGCACTGACCTCCCCTCTCGAGCACTCACGCCGCTCGCGCGTCGTCATGCCCGCGAGGGATGGCCGCCTGCGCGGTCGCGGTGCTACGGATGGGCCTGCGCGTAGGCGCCGGTGAGCACGTCGAGCATGTGGCGGAAGGACTTCACCTGGTCCTTGGCGACGGTGAGCGCGCCCTGGGCGAGGACGGTGGCCTGGACGCGGACCAGGGTGGTGAGGTGGGTCGACGTGTCCTGCGCATTCTTCCGAGGGGGGTTCATCAGGGAAGCGATGTTCATGGAACGCTCCGGGGTGTGGAGTTGCGCGCAGCATCCACCACCCCCGCAAACACCACGTCGCACGCGGGCAACTTCGCCGTCACATCGCGCCTGGCGTGCCCCGGAGCCTGGGGGCTGTGCCCTGCCTGACAGTCTCCACGCCGAGCGAGAGGACACGCGAACACCCGCGCATGCGGGCCGGGGGCGTGGCGTCGCGGGAGCCGCGCGCATCCGCTAGCGTTCGGGCTCTCTCGCAGTCCCGGAAGGCGCATGTCCGTCCCGTCCCGGTCGTCGCGGACGCTGTACCCGCCCGTGGAGCCCTACCGCATGGGCCGCCTGCGGGTGTCCCCGCTCCACGAGCTGTACTTCGAGGAGAGCGGCAATCCCCAGGGCAAGCCCGTGGTGTTCGTCCATGGGGGCCCGGGTGGCGGCACGGATGCGCGGCAGCGGCGCTTCTTCGACCCGGCCGCATACCGCATCATCCTGTTCGACCAGCGGGGCTGTGGCCGCAGCACGCCGCACGCGAGCCTCGAGGAGAACACCACGTGGGACCTGGTGGCGGACCTGGAGCGGCTGCGCGAGCACCTGGGCGTCGAGCGGTGGATGCTCTTCGGGGGCTCGTGGGGCAGCACGTTGTCGCTCGCCTACGCGCAGGCGCATCCGGAGCGCGTCACGGAGCTGGTGCTGCGAGGCATCTTCCTGTTGCGCAAGCAGGAGCTGGACTGGTTCTACCAGCGGGGCGCGAGCGCGCTGTTCCCGGAGGCCTGGGAGGAGTACCTCGCGCCCATCCCCATCGAGGAGCGGCATGACTTGCTGGGCGCGTACCACCGCCGCCTGACGAGCGCGGACATGGCGGTCCGGCTGGAGGCCGCGCAGGCGTGGAGCGTGTGGGAGGCGCACACCAGCTACCTGCATCCCAACCCGGAGCTGGTGGCGCGAAACAGCACGGGGGACTTCGCGTTGGCGTTCGCGCGCATCGAGTGCCACTACTTCTTCCATCGCGGGTTCCTGCGCTCGGACACGCAGTTGTTGGAGGACGTGCCGCGCATCCGTCACATCCCGGCGGTCATCGTGCAGGGGCGATACGACGTGGTGTGTCCGCCGGAGAGCGCGTGGGCGCTGCATCGCGCGTGGCCGGAGGCGCGGTTCGTGATGGTGCCGGACGCGGGGCACTCGGCGAACGAGCCGGGGACGACGGCGGCGCTGCTGGAGGCCACGGACCGCTTCCGTCCAGGGTGAGGGATGCCGCGTGCTTTCGCGCGGCCTGGGGAGTCCCTAAGGTGGGGAGGAGCCAGTCCTCGGGAGACGAGCACATGTCAGCAGAGAAGGCCGCGCGAAGCTGGGTGGAGGAGAGTGCGTTGAGGGCCGCGGGGGCCGCCGCGCTGCCCATCCCGGTGCCGGGCGCGCACACGGCGCTCACGTCCGCCATCGAGGCGTACATGATTTTTCACGTGGCGGGCATCTACGGAGAGAAGCTCAGCCTGGGTGAGTCGCTCGGGCTGATTCCCACGTTGGGCGCGGGCATCGTGGCGCGCAAGGCGGCCAGCTCCATCGTGGGCGAGACGGTGGGCTGGATTCCGGTCGCCGGCTGGTTGCTGAAGGGCGCGGCCAGCGGCGGCACCGCGTTCGCGATGGGCGTGGCGGCGGTGACGTACTTCGAGAAGAAGTACCCCGGCCGCGAGGCCGTGCCCTTCGAGACCGTGTCCATCAAGGACTGGGTGAAGGCGGCGCTCGCGCACCTGGGGTTCAGGAAGTAGTCACCGCGTGGTGAGCGCCCGCGCCAGCTCCTCGTAGATGTGGATGGCGCTGCGGATGGACTTCTCCCAGTCGCCCACGTGGAGGCTCTCGTTCTCCGAGTGGGCGTACGTGTACGGGTCCTCCACGCCGATGAGCAGCGCGGGCACACCGCCCAGCTCCCGCGCGAACGGCTCCACGAACGGAATGGACGCGCCACAGCCGATGGCCACCGCCTTCGTCCCGTACCCCTTCTCCAGCGCGCGGAACGCCGCCTGGAACGCCGGATGCGACGGGTCCGTGTACCACCACCCCGACGCGCCCTCGGTCTGGAACTCCACCTCCAGCCCCCACGGGCACACCTTGCGCAGGTGCTCCTTCAACCGCCGCTCCACGTCCGCCGGGTCCAGGTCCGGAACGATGCGGATGCCCACGCGCGCCCACGCCGCGTCGCAGATGATGTTGCGCGCGTCCTTCCGACTGCTGGCCTGGATGGCGTTGATGGCGATGCTCGGCTGACGCCAGTTCGTCTCGTACGGGTGCCGCCCGCCCAGCACCTCCACCCCCGGCAACAACCCCACCTGCTCGCGGAACGTCGCCTCGTCCCCCGGCAACGACTGGATGCTCGCGCGCTCCCCCGCCGTCAGCGGCTTCACCTTCTCACCCAACCCTTCAATCGCGATGGAGCCGTCCGCGTGCGTCAGCGTCGCCAGCATCCGGCACAGCGCCATCACCGGGTCCGGCACCGGCCCACCCCACATCCCCGAGTGCACCGCCTGCTTGAGCCCCCGCACCTCCACGTCCACCGTGACCAGCCCCCGCAGCGCCGTGGTGATGGACGGCAGCCCCGTGTCGAAGTTCGACGTGTCCGTCAGCACAATCGCGTCCGCCTGCAACAGCGCCGCGTGCCGACGCAGGAACTCCGACAGGTGCCCGCTGCCAATCTCCTCCTCCCCCTCGATGAGCACCTTCACGTTGAGCGGCAGCTTCCCCGCGCCCCTCAACCACGCGTCCACCGCCGACGTGTGCACCACGATGCCCGCCTTGTCGTCCGCGGTGCCCCGCCCGTACAGCCGCCCGTCGCGCAACGTGGGCTCGAACGGAGGACTCTTCCAGAGCGACTCATCCCCCGCCGGCTGCACGTCGTGATGGGCATACAACAGCAACGTCGGTGCACCTGGCGCCCGCAGGACCTCCCCATACACATAGGGATGGGCATCCCCGATTTCGAGTAGCTGGATGTTTTCAAACCCACGGTCCCTCAAGAGTCGAGAAGTCGCCTCGGCGCTCTGCCGGACACGGGCGGCGTCGAAGCCGGGGAACGAGACGCTGGGTATGCGCACGAGGGCCATGAGGTCCTCGAGGTAGGCGTTCTTCTGGGACTCGAAGTGAGAGAGGGCCTGGTCAATGGACATGCTCACCCCTTAACCCAAAAAGGCAGGCAGGCGACGCAGACCCTCGCGCGGATGTTGCGCGGTCCAAGTATCATGCGGCGCCATGTCCGACACCCCGACACTGCTGCTCGTCGACGACGACAGCTTCGTGCGCCGCATCCTCAAGGACGTCATCGCCGACACGGGCATCGAGCTGCGACTGCTCGAGGCCGCCGACGGAGAAGAGGGCCTCGCGGTGGCCGCACGCGAGAAGCCCGCGGTGATGTTCCTGGACCTGTTCATGCCGAAGAAGAGCGGCCTGGAGGTGCTCGGCGCCATCAAGCAGGTGTCGCCTGGAACGCGAGTGCTCGTCATCAGCAGCATGGACGCGGAGCCCGTGGTGGAGCAGGCCATGGCCGCTGGCGCGGTGGGCTTCGTGGGTAAGCCCTTCCATCCGCTGGAAATCGCCTCGGCCGTGCGCCAGGCGTTGGCTCACTGACTTCAGAGGTGTCTGCGTGTCGTCTCCTGCTGTCGGTTACTGGGTAGCGGACAATCTCGGCCGCGTACTGGGGCCCATCGCCCTCCAGGCCCTGCGCGAGCTCATCGCCTCCGGTCGGATGAAGGCCGCCGTGCGCGCGTCGCGCGATGGCACCCAATGGGTGGCCCTCCAGGAGCTGCCGGAGCTGGCGGACCTGTTCACCGCCGCGCGCCCGTCACAGTCGGTGGAGCAGCAGCAGGCCGAGCGCCTGCGCACCCAGCTCAAGGGGCTGCAGAACCTGCCTCCACACGAGGTCTTCGGCGCCAAGCCCTCGTCCTCGCTCGACGAGGTGCGCCTGGCCTTCTTCCGCATGGCCAAGCGCTTCGCACCCGAGCACCTGGCCCCGGAGACGCATCCGGAGCTGCGCAAGGTGTCCGCGGAGATCTTCGACTTCCTGTCGCGCTGCATGCGCGAGGTGGAGGTCCTCTACTCGCAAGGCGCCTACCAGCAGGCCCGCCCGGTGCCGCCCCGGCTGGACATGAACGGGCCCCTGCCGCCCGCGCCTCCGCCCTCGATCGCCCCCGCGTACGCGCCGCCGCCGGTGGCCGCGCCCGTCCATGCGCCGCCGCCCGTGGCCGCCCCCGCGTACGCGTCGCCGCCCGTGGCGGTCGCCGCCAGGCCCCAGCCGCCGCCGCAGCCCGCGCCGCCGCCGCGTCCTCCGCCGCCGGTGATGCAGCCCTCGGCGCCGGTGGCGGCCCGGGTGCCCGCCGCGCCGCCGGTGCAGCGCACGCACACCCTGCCGCCGCAGCCCGCGCCGCCGCCCCCGGCCGTGCCCCTGAGGCGGGCCGCCGCCGCGCCCACCTATTCCAGCGCTGAGTTCGTGGGGTTGGAGCGCCGCCAGGATGATCGCATCCACGCGGACGTGAAGGTGTCGATGCAGAACACCGGCATCTTCACGGACCACCGCATCATCAACCTGTCCTCCGGCGGCCTGTTCATCGCGACGGACAAGCCGCTGCGGCTGGGCACGCTGGTGGAGCTGACGTTGCGCTTCGATGACCCGTCGCGCGTGATGACGCTGCGCAGCTCGGTCATCTGGGAGAACTCGCTGGACGACGGGAAGAACCCTCGCGGCTACGGCTTGCGGCTCAGCAGCCTCCGCAAGGAGGAGCGCGAGTTCATCCAGCAGTTCGTCAGCCGCAAGCCCCCGAAGTAGGCCCGAGCGGTAGGGGCCGCTCGGACAGGACGCCTAGAGCAGCTGTCCGAGCAGCACCGCGCCCGTCATCACGAAGGTCGCCATCACCGCCATCACCGCCTTGAGCTCCAGGTCATCGCGGCCCATCACATTCATGAAGTTGTTCATGGTGTCCTCCGTCCCTCGTGTTGCCCCCTCCCCCTTTCCTACGGGACACCGCGCCGACGATTGCATCCCCCCTCCCGACGCCCTCCAGGATGACCTCCGTGCCTCCCGACGCCCCCGCCACGCCTCCTGACTACTGGCTGCTCGACGGGCTGCCCACCGCCGCGTCCGTCATCCGGGGAGAGCAGGTCCTGGTGGCCAACCAGGCCATGGCCTCGCTGCTGGGAATCTCCCTCGAGGAGCTGAAGGCCACGCCCGTCTCCGCCCACATCGCGCGCTTCATCTCCGCCGAGCGCGGCTGGGTGGAGGCCTTCCACGAGGCGCTCGTGCGCGACGGCAACCGTCCCGAGCATCCCCTCTGGCTGCGCATGCGCCGCGCGGATGGACAGGAGCGCACGCTGACGGCCACGTACGCGCCCGGCGCGTCGCCGGACGAGACGGTGGTGCTGCTGCACGACGCGGGAGGCGAGGACACCGCGCGCCGGCTCACCGAGGCCCTGGGCGCCGCCGCCACGGAGCTGCTCCACGCCCGGGACGAGCACGAGGTGCTGGAGACGGCGGTGGAGGCCGTGCACCGCCAGGGCTTCTACGCGGCCATCCTCCTGGTGGAGGGCGACACCTTCCGGCACGGGCCCATGCGGCAGGAGCCCGAAATCGTCGCGCTGGCCGAGCGCAAGTACGGCATGCCCGTCACCCAGGTGCGGCTGCCGCTCACCACCCTCCCCCATCTGGCGGAGGTGCTCTCGCGGCGCAAGGCGGCCTTCCATCAGGACGCGCTCGGCGCGGCCCACCGCATCCACAGCAGCGAGGTCTTCGAGGACATCCAGCGGGCCTACCCTCCCGGCATCCGCGCGCTGGACGCGCCCATCTTCGTGGAGGGCCAGCCCTTCGGCATCCTCTCCGCGCAGGGCTTGAACCTCACGCCCGCCGCCGCGAGCACGCTGGAGCTGTTCGCGCAGATGGTGGGCGGCGTGCTGGAGAACGTGCGCCACCACCGCGTCGCCTCACAGCGGTTGGAGGAGGTGTCACGGCTGCAGGACGAGTTGGTGGCGCAGGAGCGGCTGATGGTGCTGGGCGAGGCCGCGGGCGTGGTCGCGCACGAGGTGCGCAACCCCCTGGGCGCCATCCTCAACGCGGTGGCGGTGCTGCGGCGCGAGGCGCACCTGGGCCCCACGGGGCAGGCCGCGGTGGGCATGCTGGAGGAGGAGGCCATCCGGCTGGAGGACATCGTCCGCGACCTGCTGGACGTGGTGCGTCCGCTGGAGCCCAGGCCCCGGAGGGTCCACCTGGGCGAGCTGGTGCGGCGCGCGCTGGGGCAGATGCACGGCCCTCCGGACGCGCCCACGCTGCGCTTCACCGTGGACGAGGCTCCCGACACGCCGGAGCTGATGGGCGACGAGACGCTGCTCCAGCTCGCGGTGACGCACCTGGTGCGCAACGCGGTGCAGGCCTCGCCTCCGGGCGGGCGCGTGAAGCTGAGCGTGGAGCCCGGGGACGAGGGCGTGCGGCTGACGGTGGAGGACGAGGGCCCGGGCATCCCCGACGTGGACCCGCGCCGCGTCTTCGAGCCCTTCTTCCTCACGCGCGCCAACGGACGCGGGCTGGGGCTGGCCATCGTCAAGCGCGTGGTGCTGGCGCATGGCGGGCAGGTGCGCGCCAGTGGTCGGCCGAAGCGGGGCGCGCGCTTCGAGGTGGTGCTCCCGCTGGAGCCTACCCGTAGGTCTCCCGCCTGATGCGCTTGTCGTCGATGCCGAGCGCGTGGAGGTGGCCGAGCACCGTCTCCATGAAGCGCGGCGTCGCGGGCGTGCGCGTCTCCAGCGCCTTGCGTCGGTCCCACGGAGTAATCGCGGGGCCGCACGCGTAGACCAGGCACGTGTCGCGGTCCGGGATGAGCTCCTCGAGGAGCGCCTGGTGGACGCGGCCCTTGCGCACGTCGCCGCCGAAGCGCGACTCGTCCAGCTCGCGCGTGAGGGTGTGCACCAGCCGGACGCGGTCCGCGTGCCGCCGGGCCAGGGCCTCCAGCTCGTCGCGGTAGAGGATGTCGCTCCACGTCTTGTTGGACATGAGGACGGTGTGGCGCGTCTTCAGGCCGCGGTGCAGCGCGTCCTTGAGGATGGCGAAGTTGGGCACCGCGCCCGAGCCGGCCACCAGGTGGACGACGTGGCCCGTGCGCGTCTCCACGTCGTCGGGCAGCACGTAGGGGCCCATGAAGCCGAGCACCTTGAGGCGCGCGCCGGTGAGCCGGCCGTGGACGAGGAAGGGCGAGAGCAGCGGCGGGTAGCGGGTGAGGCCGGGGATGAACTCCTCGTCCTTCACGGTGATGGCCACGTGGCGCTCGTGGGGGGCGGAGGCCAGGGAGTAGGAGCGCTGGGGCTCCTTGCGCCCCTTCTGCTCCTGCAGGTAGGCGGACAAGCGCCCGAGCGCGGGGAACTGGTGCGGGTCGATGTTGATGAACTGGCCGGCCTTGTAGTCGGGCCGGACGTCCCCGAAGTCGAGGAAGAGGGTGGCCGTGTCGTGCGTGTCCATCCGCACATGGTCGACGGTGACCTCGTACTCCACGGGCTTCCTGCTGCGCGAGGGACTCGCTTCGGCGGCGCTCATGGCCCCTCCCTTAGCCCAAACCCGGGGTGCTCGCCGATGGGGTTGACGCGGACTGCGTGGGATACCGGTCCGTGACAGGGGCCCCGAGTGGCCCGTCCCGGAGTCGGTCCGGAGCGTTGGCTGCACGACGGGACGGCATGCGGGCAGGGGGCTGGCGCGGCGTGGGCGCTGACCGGGAAGGAGGCTGGGACTACATCTTCTGGTGGCCAGTGGTGGGGCTGAAGGATGGGTGAAAGAGGTCGGACGCCTGGGCGCCGACTTGTCCATGCTCTCAAGCCGTCCCGAGGTGGAGGCGACCGACGCGTGCTCCGCATTCTCTTTTCGCTGATGGCACGGCTGCCGGAGGGAGTCCGGCGCCACGTGGTGCGTACCCTGATGGACGGGGTGTGGGATGCCCTGGCCGACGAGGTGGTGGAGGGCCGCGGCAACCTCCCGGACGTGCCCTGTCTCTACATCTGCAACCACCTGTCGAACGCGGACGGCTTCACGCTGGACCGCGCCTTCCGTCCCCGGAAGCTGGTGTTCCTGGCGGGCGTGAAGCTGCAGGGCACGGTGATGACGCGGCTGGCCTCGGAGGTGATGGAGACGATTGCCATCAAGCCCAACTCGCCGGACATCGAGGCGATGCGGCGCGCGGTGGAGACGCTCAAGGGCGGCAGCTCGGTGCTCATCTTCCCCGAGGGCGCGCGGAGCCGGACCCACGAGCTGCTCCAGGCGAAGAAGGGCGTGGCGCTCATCGCGAAGCGCGCGGGGGTGCCCGTGGTGCCGGTGGCGCTGATGGGGACCGAGAAGCTGATGCCCATCAACGACTCGGACATGGGGGGTGAGCGGCTGTACCACGCGCAGGTCCGGGTGCGGGTGGGGCCGGCGTTCCGCATGGAGGACCTGGAGCCCGAGACCGTCGGCGCGGAGGACGCGAGGCAGGCGCTGGCGGACGCGATGATGCGCCGGGTGGCGCGGCTGCTGCCTCCCGAGTACCAGGGCGTCTACGCGAATCCCCCGACCCCGCTGTCCGTGACACGGCTGCACGAGCCGCCCTCCGCGCCAGCCCCGTGAGGGCTTGCGTGTCGGGGCCCATGGGGCCCTGCACGGGAGCTCCACCGGGCAGGACCGCGGGCCCGCATCCCGCGCCTTGGAATGGAGGACGCGAGGCGAGAGTGATGCCCCCGCCACGGAAGGTGTCCTCGGGCGCCCCCGCGCTCAGTCACTTCGGTTCGCCACGAAGCGCTCGGCCTCGGGGAGCGAGGCCGCAATGAGTCGTTGCGGTCCGCACGGGAGCACGGACAATGGGCCTCCCGTGACGAACGCCCGCGCCTCCGAGCATGTCTATGTCTCCACCCTTCCTGGACTGGAGCCCGCGCTGGAGTCGGAGTGCGCCGCGCTCGGATGGAAGCCTCGCCGCGCCGAGGGCGGTGTGGAGCTGGAGGGGCCCACCGGGCTGCATCAGGAGGCGAACCTGCGCCTGCGCACCGCCAGCCGTGTGCTGCTGCGACTGGGCGTCTTCCGGGCGAACGACGAGGACGTGCTGGTCCGGGGCCTGCGCGGACTGGAGCTGTCGCGCATCTGGGACCGTCGCTCGCCACCTCGGATGTCGGTGACGCTGAAGCGCTCGGGAGTCCCGGGCGCGGACGTGGTGATGGACGCGGCGGCGGAGGCGTGGGGCGTGGAGTCGGTAGCCCGCGCGGGGCCGCTCGACGAGGAGGGCGGTCCCGGGCTCACGTTGCTCGTCCGCGTGGAGGGCGATGTCTTCACGGTGAGCGCCGACACCAGCGGCGAGCCGCTGCATCGCCGCGGCTATCGACAGGAGATCAGCCGCGCGCCCCTGCGGGAGACGCTCGCGGCGGGCATCCTGACGCTGGCGGGCTACGACGGCGCGGAGCCGCTCGTGGACCCGATGTGCGGCTCGGGGACCTTCCTGGTGGAAGGCGCGTGGATGTCGATGAAGCGAGCGCCAGGCTTGATGCATGGCTTCGCGTTCGAATCGTTTCCGGGCTTCGATGCGAATGGCTGGGCGGAGCGCAAGGCGCGGGCGGAGTCGGAAGCGCTGGCCGCGCCACGGGGGGCCCTGCACGGCTTCGACATCAACGCGGGCTCGCTGGGAACCGCCCGAAGGAACGCGCGCCGCGCGGGCGTGACGCTCGCGCTGGAGCGCAAGGACGTGAAGACGCTGACGACTCCCCCCGGAGGCCCCGGGCTGTTGGTGGCGAACCCGCCCTACGGCAAGCGCGTGGGCGAGGGCGAGGACCTGCCCGGGCTCTATCGGGCGATGGGCGAGACGCTCCGCAAGGGCTTCACCGGCTGGCGCGCGGCGCTGCTGGTCCCCGAGGACACGGGGCTCGTGAAGGCGCTGAACCTGCCGGAGGCGCGGAGCCTGCCCGTGCGCAACGGCGGCCTGCGCTGCAAGCTGCTCCTCACGGAGGCGCTCTCGCCGCGCCGCTGAACAACCACGCACGTGTCCCGGGAAGTGTGGCCCTCGCGGAGAGCGCCGCCAGCGCTCCGTCCATCGAGGCCACGCCCCTGCCGACTGGAGCAACGGTCTCGACCCGTGACGCGGTCTTCACCTCCGCGAGCCACCACGGAGGTTCGGCACCTCGGCTCAATCGCGGCGACGAAAGGTCACCCGGGCGACGATGGCCACCGCGACGACGATGGCGAAGAGTGAGCCCGCCCAGCCAACATGAATCGCCGAGGTGTCCGAATCCTCGACGGCCTTCGTCGCGGCCTCCGCGGGAGAAGGGGGCACCTGACGCGCTGACTCGGCATCCACTTCTCGCTCCGATGGTGCCCTGTCCTGGGCGGGCGTGGGCGCGCCCCGCGGAGCAACGACATCCGGCGTCCCGCGAGCATCTTCAGGCGCCGCTCGGGTCCCGGGCCCCGCCTCCTCGACGGGAGGCTCCTCTGGCACCTTGGGCCCTGTCGCTTCGTCCGTCACCTGCAGCGCCGGGTCCGGAGGCGGGGGCTGCTGCCGCTCGAGGTCACGAGCCAGCGCGTCCTCGGGCGACTCCGGAACGGGCTTGCGGGCCTCACGCACGAAGCCCCTGAACGACGCGAGCTTCGCGGGCGAGTCCGCCTCGAACGAGCGGACGTGTACGATGAGGAAGGTCTCGCCCTGCCCCTCCACGGGCAGCAACGCCAACCCCACCGCGACTCCAGGCGGCGGCGCGTTGAAGCTCTCCGGCGTGTGAAGCCCCTCCACCGTGCCGCCCACGGTCAGGATGCGCAGCCGCGCCGGCGGTGGCGCGCCATCGACGACCTCGAGGACCTCGAAGTCGCGCAGCGTGTACACCTCGCGCACCGTGATGGGGCGTCCCTGGTCATCGAACTGTCCGCCCAGCTCGCGCCAGTGGACCGACGCCCCCTCCAGGAAGCGGCCCACCACCACCGACGTGCCCTGCCGCACGATGTCCTCGGGCGGAATCGGCCCCATGGAGGACGAAGCCCTCGCCGACACCGAAACCGCGAACAGCACCATCAGCCCAAGCCGCGTGAGCGTGGTCCCATGCATGTCAATCACTCCTCGCTTCGCACGACGAAGGAACGAGGCCCCCACCCCGCCCCAGGCGGAGACGGGATGGGGCGCCCCGGAGGAACTCACTGCAGGTAGTGCGCGAAGACGAAGCTGTAGTCCCTGTGCGCGGACAACGAGGGCGTGACGAGCGAGCCCGGCGCAATCTCCGGCCCCGCCGTGCCCCACGCGGAGCCATCGTTCGGCGACGTCCGCGAGTACAGCACCCCCGCGAAGTTGGTGCCCCGGACGGCCTGATGCATGCCACTGAGGCTCTTCGCCAGCGACGGCTGGGTGCGCGTCTCATCCGTGCCGTACAGCATCCCGTCGTAGACCAGGCCCGCCCCGTCCCAGTGCAGCTTCAGCGTCCGCACCAGGTACTTCGAGTGCAGGATGTCATCGGACCAGCTGAACCCGATCCGGATGAAGCTGTTGCCGGAGCTGGTGATGGAGACCCCCGCGAGCGCCCGGTAGTAGGCAGGCACCGGCACCACGACCTCCGGCCCCCAGTTCCAGCCGCCGTTGGTGGAGACGCGCGTCACCACCTGACCGTCATTGTTGGGATTGGCGCGGTCGAGCTTCGCGTACGCGAGAATCCACACGGTGTCGGTCAGCTTGTGCACCGCCGGCGTGCCGATGGTGGTGGCGCCGGCGACGTTGCCCACACCGAACCAGCTGACGCCTCCGTCGGTGGACTTGACCATGCGGATCTGCATGGCGTCGTTGAGCGGGTCCACCCACGCCATGATGTAGTCATTGTTCCAGCCATGGCCGGTGGTGCCGTAGATGCTGCGCTCGCCGCCGAAGACGAACCACTTGCTGGTGTCATAGGCGGAGCCGTCCGAGTTGCCGCGAATCCACTGCGGGTTCTTCCCCGCGCCCGTGTAGAAGAACACCGTCTGGCTGGTGTCCCGCAGCGCCGTCGGGTCGATGGACGTCGTCACGCCGATGCCGGAGAGGTTCGTGGGGAACGCGCTCCAGGAGACGCCGTTGTCCGTGGAGCGCTTCATGTAGACGCGGTCGTAATCCCGCGCACCGTAGAGCGCGCGCACGTCCGTGTAGTCCTTCGTCGTCGGGCCATGGCGCATGCCCGCATGCACCGAGGGGAACATCACCGCCGTGGTGATGCCGTCCTCGTGGTCCAGGCCGAACGCATGCCCGAACTCGTGGATGGCCACGCCCTGCATGTCGATGGCGCCCGTGGTGTTGCGGTGCGGCGTGAAGGTCCAGGGCGTCCCGTTGGAGCTCTTGCGGTGGAAGATGATGGTGATGGCGCTGCCCGTCCCGAAGGTGGAGGCCACCCGGGAGCCATCGCCGTGCTTCTCGTTCATCTGCACGATGATTTCGCCCGACGACGCCACCGTGCGCGTCGTGTAGCCATAGACGGCGGGCTTGAGTCGGAAGGCGCCGATGGTGCGCCACTTCACGATGGCGTTGTAGAGACAGGACATGAAGGGGTCACGCCAACTGGCCGGAATCCCTTGCGCCTCGAAGCTGTCCCAGTTCACCCAGATGGGAACTTCGGCATCCTGATTGTAGATACGGACATCCGCGCGGGCTGACGTGGAGGACAACACCACGACACCCGCAAGCACTGCGCCCCACCAATTCGAGGACATTCTTTCCCCCTCGTGTTCGAGTCGTGCAGCAACGCGTGAACGGGCAGTCCGCGAGACCTTCGCCAAGGACTCGACGAAACAGGCGGCGACGCACGTATGCTTCCTGCTCCCACCCTGTCAGCACCCCCGGGCGCCCCACCCCACCATGACGACTGGAAGCGATTCGAGTCCCCAAGACGTTGGCATGCGGCGCGCCGTCTCCCGCTGGGAGCTGGTGGGCTTCTCCATCAATGACGTCATCGGCAGCGGGGTGTACCTGCTGCCCGCGGCGGCCGCGGCGAACCTGGGCTCCGCGAGCACCGGCGCCGTGGTGCTCGCCGGGCTGGCCGTGCTGCTGCTCGTGCTCTGCTTCGCGGAGGCCGCCAGCTACTTCGACAAGCCCGGCAGCGCGTACCTCTACACGCGCGAGGCCTTCGGCGAGCTGGTGGGCTTCCAGGTCGGGTGGATGACGTGGCTGGCCCGCGTCGCCTCGGTGGCCTCGCTGTCGGTCGGCTTCTCCCGGGCGCTCGGCTACCTGTGGCCCGGCGCCAATGCGGGCTTCGGTCAGAGCCTGGCCATCGCGATTCCGCTGCTCGCGCTCACTGCCATCAACGTCGTCGGGGTGAAGAGCGGCGCTCGCACCGCGGTCTTCCTGGCCATCACCAAGACGGTGCCGCTGCTGGTCTTCATCGGCGTGGGCATCTTCTTCGTGTCGGCGCCGCTGGCGACCTCCGTGGAGCCCAAGAGCACCGGCAGCCTGGGCGCCGCGGTGTTGCTGCTCCTGTTCGCGTATGCGGGCTTCGAGAACACGGCCGCGCCCGCGGGGGAGTTCAAGAACCCGCGCCGCGACGTGCCCTTCGCGCTCATCGTGCAGATTGGCGTCGTCACGCTCATCTACACCGCGGTGCAGTGGGTGGCGCTGGGGACGTTGCCCGGGGTGGTGGACGCGAAGACGCCGCTGGCCGACGCCGCCGCGAGGTTCCTCGGGGGCTGGGGCGGCCTGATGATGACGGTGGGCGGCGCGCTGTCCATCCTGGGCACCAACAGCAACACGGTGCTCGCGGGGCCTCGGTATCTGTATGCGCTCGCGCGGGATGGCTTCGGGCCCGCGGTGCTCGCCACGCTGCACCCGCGCTTCCGCACGCCCACGGCGGCCATCCTGGTGCAGACGGGCATCGCGTTGCCGTTGGCGTTCTCGGGCTCGTTCGAGGTGCTCGCCACGTTGTCCGTGGTGGCCCGGCTGGCCACGTACTTCGGCACGGCGGTGGCCGTCCCGGTGCTGCGCCGCAAGCTCCAGCAGCCGGCCAACGCGTTCCGCATCCCCGGCGGGCCGGTGATTCCCATCGCGGCGGCGTCGCTGTGTGTCGTGTTCGCGCTGAGCGCGGAGAAGAAGAACCTCATCGCGGGGGCCATCGCGCTCGGGGTCGGCTTCGTGCTGTATCGCTTCCAGCGACGGCCCGCGGAGAAGGTCGCGCTCGAGTAGGTCCGTCGCCGGGTGCCCAGGCCCATTCCCCGTGGGCCTGGGTTTCGTGTTAGCGGTGGCGACGTGGACGACGCGCGCATCACCTTGCTCGACCCAGGATGGGAGGCGCCTCTCGATGGGGGCGGCCTGCCGAGCCCGTTCGATGAGCTGGGCCCCTCGCTGCTGGCGAGGCAGGCGGCGGAGGTGTTGCAGCGCGAGCTTCGTGAGGGGTGGGTGGCTCCGGGCGTCCCCACGTCGCCGCTGGAGGGCCGCGAGGGCGGGAAGATGTTAGGCGTCCTGGTGGTGCGCCTGTCCGACGGGCGTCTGGGGTTCCTCCGGGCCTTCTCGGGGATGCTCGCTGGACACTGGGACGTGGAGGGGTATGTGCCTCCGCTGTTCGACCGTGCGGCGCGAGCGAGCCTTGAGCCCCAGGGCGAGGCCACCGTGAAGGCGCTCCTCGCCCGCGCGGAGGCCATGCGGGCCTCTCCCGAGCTGCTGACCCTGCGGGCAGCACATGCGGAGCAATCCGCGAGACACGCGGCGGAGCTCGCGGCGCTGCGTGAGCGGCACGAGGTCCGACGAAAGCAGCGGCATGCACGCAGGGCGGAGCTGACCGGGGCGTCCTCGAAGCGTCCACAACAGGTGCCCAGCGCATCAAGCCGTGACGATGGAGCCGCGCCGGCATGGGTGGTTCGTCCGGGTGGAACGGTGGAGTCACCCGCCTCGCGCCCGGCCGAGAGTCATGGCGAGGGTGCCACCCAGGCAGCGGCGCTGCGCACCAGTCTTCACGCGCTCGACCAGGAGAGCCGTGGCGACAAGGCCGAGCGACGACGCCTGGAGACCACCCATGCTTCAGAGCGAAGCAGCCTCGAGCCGAAGCTGCTGCGTCTGGAGCGTCGGCTTCGCGCACTAGACCGGCTGCGCCACATGGTGAGCCGCGCCGTCATGCGGCGCATCCACGACACCTACGTCATCACCAATGCGCGTGGAGAGCGCCGCCTCCTGCGCGGCCTCTACGAGCGAGCCCAGCCGCCCTCGGGCGCCGCCGACTGCGCCGCGCCCAAGCTGCTCGCATATGCACGGGCTCACGGGCTGCGTCCCGTCGCGCTCGCGGAGTTCTGGTGGGGCGCGCCGCCTCCCTCCGGAGGACGAGTCACCGGCGCGTACTACGCGGCCTGTCGCGACAAGTGCGGCCCCCTGTTGCCCTTCATGCTGGAGGGACTCCACGTCGCGCCACCAAGGACCTTCACGCCTCCGTCCACCACTCCAGGCGCACTGAGCATCCTGTTCGAGGACCGCTGGCTCGTGGTCATCGCCAAGCCCCATGGGCTGCTCTCCGTTCCCGGGCGCGAGGCCTCGCTGAGCGACTCGGTCCTCACGCGACTGCGGGCACGCCATCCCGACGCCACCGGTCCCCTGCTCGTGCACCGGCTGGACCTGGACACCTCCGGGCTGCTCGTCGCCGCGCTCGATGCGCGCACGCACTCGGCGCTGCAACGCCAGTTCGTCCACCGCGAGGTGCACAAGCGCTACGTGGCCTGGGTCGACGGCATCGTCACCGGGGAAGAGGGTCGCATCGACTTCCCGATGCGCGTCGACCTCGACGACAGGCCCCGACAGATTCACGACCCCATCCACGGCAAGCCCGCCGTGACGGAGTGGCGTGTGCTGGAGCGTCGCGGCGGTCGGACGCGCGTGGCCCTCTTCCCACTCACGGGCAGGACGCACCAACTCCGCGTCCACGCCGCGCATCCGCTCGGCCTCGGCGCGCCCATCGTCGGCGACCGGCTCTACGGCCGCGACGGCGAGCGGCTCATGCTCCACGCGGAGTCACTCACCCTCCTGCATCCAGGGACCGGTGAGCGCGTGACTTTCGACTGCCCCGCGCCCTTCTGACCAAGGCGGCGCATCACCGACACCGAGCGCTCCTCGCTCCTCGCTCGCCGAGATGACTACGCCCCAGCGCGCCGAGCAGCACTCGCGGCCTCGGTGTCTCCGCCGCAGGAGCGGTGCCCGATGGCCTCGCTTTTCGGACTCCTTGGCTCAACGCATCGCGGGCCAACACCGCGAGCGGCGCCCGACGGCCTCTCTTGTCGGACTCCTTGGCTCAACGCATCGCGGGCCAACACCGCGAGCGGCGCCCGACGGCCTCGCCTTTCGGACGCCTCAGCTCATCGCGAGGCCCACGCCGCGAGCAGCACTCGCGGCCTCGGCGCCTCACCCTTCGGACGGCACCGGAGCCTCCTCGACGGGAGCCTCCGCCACGGGCTCCGCGGGCAGCTCCGTCGCACCCGACGCCGCGGGCTTCACGCCCAGCTCCCGCGTCAGCTTCGGGTTCACACCCGTCTCCGCCAGCAGCCGCTCCAACTGCACCCGCGCCCGGCGATTGTCCCGGTGCACGCGCCGTCCGAGGATGAGCTCGTTCTTCAACGAGTGCTCCCACCCCGTCAGCTCCGTCACCGTCACCTGGTACCCGAACGCCTCCAACGTCAGCGCGCGGACCACGTTCGTCAGATGCGAGCCGAACTCGCGACGGTGCCACGGGTGCGCATACAACAGCCCCATGCTCCCCTTCCCCGCCGCCCGCTGCTCCTTGAGCTGCGCCGCCACCTCGGCCTGACAGCACGGCACCACCGCCACGTGGTCCGCCCCGTGACGAATCGCCGCGATGAGCGCGTCGTCCGTGGCCGTGTCACACGCGTGCAGCGCCATCAGCAGGTGGATGCGCTCCGGATACGCCGCCTGGTCGATGTGCGCCGTCTGGAACGTCATCCGCGAGAAGCCCAGCCGCTCCGCGCGCCCCTTCGCGCGCTCCGTCAGCTCCGGCCGCCCCTCCACCGACAACAGCGTGCCCCCGGCCGCGTCCTTCAGGAACAGCTCGTAGAGCACGAACCCCAGGTACGCATTGCCGCTGCCCGCGTCCACGAACACCGCGGACTCCGGATGGCGCGCCTTCACGTCCTCCACCGCCGGACGCATCAGCCCCATCAGGTGGTTGACCTGCTTGAGCTTGCGTAGCGCGTCCGCGTTGAGGTGCCCCTCTCGCGTGAGCAGGTGCAGCTCGCGCAACAGCGCCTTCGACTGGTCCGGCAGGAGCTCCCGCCGGACCTGCGACGCCTTGACGTTGCGCCTCAGACGGACACCACTTCGAGCACCTCGGGGATGATCTCCCGCAGACGCCCCTCGATGCCCATCTTCAACGTCGCCGTCGACGACGGACACCCCGCGCACGAGCCCTTCATGTGCAGGTACACGATGCCGTCCTCGAAGCGGTCCAGCGTGATGTCACCGCCGTCCATCGCCACCGCGGGACGAATCTCCGCGTCCAGCACCTCTCGGATGCGTGACTCCACCGAGCCACCTCCCTCCGAGGACACCTGACGCGCCGCCGCCACCGCCGCCTCGTCCACCACCGGCTCGTTCGCCGTCAGGTGCGTGTCCAGGGTCTCCATCACCTGGTCGTTCAGCTCGTCCCACTCACCGTCCTCGCCCTTCGTCACCGTCACGAAGTTCGAGCCGATCATCACCGCCGTCACCCCGCGCACGTCCATCAGCTTGTGCGCCAGCGGCGACTTCGCCTGGGCGTCCTCACGATTCGTGATACTCACCGCGCCACCCGCCAACAGGCGCCGATCCACCACGTACTTCAGCGTGCTGGGGTTGGGGGTCCACTCAAGCTGGATGTTCACCGACATGCAGTTCTCCTCGGCCACTCCTCTAAGGCGCTCGGGACCCCATAGCAACCCGACCCTCGGGGAATCAAACGTCCGCTCGGGCCCCGCCCACCAGGTCCCTCGCCTTCTCAACCGGGAATAAAAGAACAGCCTGAATTCGCGGTGGAACCTGAAACAATCTATGGTGGGAGGACCTCTGCACCCCGGTGAGCCGTACATGGCCTCGAGTCCGCTGCGTCGCTCCGTCGAGTCAACCGCGCCCGCGGCTCCACGCATCCCCACGAGCGTGCTGGAGGGGTTGTTCGTCCGGGGGCTGAAGGTCTCCGGGCGGCTGGTGGAGGAGTTGGAGGCGCTGGGCTACGACATCAAGCGGCCGGAGGTGGACTATCCGGTGGAGGTCTTCCAGCGCGCGGTGCTGCTGGCGAGGCGGGAGGTCTTCGGCGCGCTGACGGACGAGGAGGCCTACCGTCGGTTGGGCCGCACGCTGGTGGACGGCTTCGCCTCCACGCTGGTCGGCCGGGTGGCGGCGGTGGCCCTGCCAATGATTGGCCCCGCGCGCGCGGCGGAGCGCATCCCGCGCTACCTGGCGCTGATGGGGCGCACGGACATCGACGTCACCCAGACGCCCGTGGGTGAGCGGGGCCGGCGCATCGTGTTCACGGACCGCTACAACCGCCCGGACCTGATGGCCGGCGGCCTGGAGCGGATGATGGAGCTGGCCAACGCCCAGCCGCGAATCACCGTGGAGGAGCGCAACGTCGAGGGCTACCGTCTGCTCGTCCGCTGGTAACCCGGGCCCGCACGGGCCCAGGAGAGTTCATGTCCTACCCTCCCCGACTCGCCCACCTCGCCACCCGCGCCGTCGTGGTCGCGAAGCTGGTGCCCACCTACGCCCAGGCGCACCGACTCGACGAGGAGGAGGCCGCGCAGCGGCTGACGTCCGCGATGTCCGGGCGGATGCTCGCGGCGCTGCTGGACGCGGCGTGGACCGCGATGCGCGGCAAGACGAAGCGGCTCACGGATGACGGGCTGTTGGAGAAGGTCGCCGGTACGTTGTCGGAGCGCCCGCTGCGCCCGGGCCGCGTGGCGGAGGTGACGCCCGCCTGGAGCGCCTTCCTGGTGCTGACGGACCTGGAGGCGGGCACCGCCAGCGACGCGGCCCGCCGGGTGATGGAGACCGAGGAGGGACGTCGACGGGGCGACGAGGGCATGGCCGAGGCGGGCCGCTTCCTTGCCGCCGAATTGACACGCGGCAAGTAGGGGCCGGCCGGCCGTGGCATGAGGGGCCCCGCGTCGTTATAGGCTGGCCCCACGCTCCACCGTGCGCCGCCGATGTCCACCCCGCTGCCCACCACCCTGCGCATCCTGCCCTCCATCCACGAGGTCCCCGCCTCCCTCTGGGACGGGCTCGTGGACGAGGCGGCCCTGCCCTTCCTGGAGTGGACGTTCCTCGCGGCGCTCGAGGACAGCGGCAGCGCGGTGCCCGAGCGCGGCTGGCACCCCCGCCACCTGACGTTGTGGCGCGGCTCCCGATTGGTGGCCGCCGCGCCCGCCTATCTCAAGGACGACAGCCAGGGCGAGTTCATCTTCGACGCGCCGTGGGCCACCGCCTCCGAGCGCGCGGGCCTGCGCTACTACCCGAAGCTGGTGCTCACCGTGCCCTTCACGCCCGCCACCGGCCGGCGCGTCCTGGTGGCCCCCGGCGAGGACCGCGCCGCACGCGAGGCGGAGCTGTACCAGGGCGCGCTGGAGTTCGCGCGCGCCGAGCAGCTCTCCGGCGTCCACGTCCTGTTCCCCACCCAGGAGGAGCTGCCAACGCTGGAGGCCCAGGGCTACGCGCTGCGGCTGGGCGTGCAGTACCAGTGGGACAACGCGGGCTACCGGACGATGGAGGACTTCCTCGCCCGCTTCCACTCCAAGCGCCGCAACCAGGTGCGCCGGGAGCTGCGCGCGCCCGCCGAGCAGGGCCTCGAGCTGAAGACGCTGCGCGGCGACGCGCTGTGCGAGGTGGACGTGGACACGCTCCACCGGCTGTACGCCTCCACGGTGGACAAGTATCCGTGGGGCGCGCGCCTGCTCACCCGCGACTTCTTCGCGCGGATGCTCTCCGGCTTCCGTCACCGCTGCGAGCTGGTGGAGGCCCGGCGGGAAGGCCGGCTGGTGGCGGGCGCGTTCAACTTCAGGGCGCCCCAGGTCCTGTACGGGCGTTATTGGGGGTGTTTCGAGGAGCACCCCTTCCTGCACTTCAACGTGTGCCTCTACCACCCGGTGGCCGAGGCCATCGCCCAGGGGCTGACACGCTTCGAGCCGGGCGCGGGCGGCGAGCACAAGCTCACGCGGGGCTTCGAGCCGCGCCTCACGTACAGTGCCCACCTCTTGCTCCACCCGGGGCTGGACCGGGCGGTGCGCGGCTTCCTGGAGCACGAGCGGGCAGCCGTCCAGGGCGGACTGCCGCAGTGGCGGGCGGAGACAGGTTTCAAGGGAGTGGCCTGAAACGGCGCGCTTCCCAGGTCATCAGAGGGAGTCGGACAGGAATATGGCGCAGAAGCATGACAACGACGGCTCCGTCGCCACGGAGACCGCCCCCAAGCAGAAGCTCAAGAAGCCGACCCTCTACAAGGTGCTTCTGCACAACGACAACTACACGACGCGTGAGTTCGTGGTGGCCGTCCTCAAGGAGGTCTTCCACAAGTCGGAGTCGGATGCCGTGCAGATCATGCTGCACGTCCATTACAACGGAGTCGGAGTGGCCGGCGTCTATACGTTCGAGGTCGCCGAGACGAAGCTCAAGACGGTGGAGGCCGCGGCCCAGGACAATGGGTTCCCGCTGCGGTTGTCCATGGAACCCGAGGAAGGTTGAACCGTGGCAGGACCGCTGATTGCCAAAGAATTGCAGGCCAGCTTCCGCACCGCCCTGGAGGAGGCGCGGAAGATGGGCCACGAGTACCTGACGCTGGAGCACCTGCTCCTGGCGCTCACCAAGGACTCGCGCACCCGCGAGGTCCTCAAGGCGTGTGGGGCCAACGTCAAGCGCCTCCAAGAGAGGCTCGTCTCCTTCCTGGAGGAGACGGTCGAACGGCTGCCCGAGGACGCGGAGGCCGACCCCCAGCAGACCATCGGCGTGGAGCGGGTGCTCCACCGCGCCGCCATGCACGCCCTGTCCGCCGAGCAGAAGCTCATCGACGGCGGCGACGTGCTGGTGGCCCTCTTCCGCGAGGAGGAGAGCCACGCGCTCTACCTGCTCCAGCAGGAGGGCGTCACCCGGTTGGATTTGCTCAACTACATCTCCCACGGCATCTCCAAGGATGAGGCGGGCGAGGGCGAGGAGGGCGGCGCCGGCAACGGGCACGCGCCCGCGGGGGATGACGACGAGGAGGGCGAGTCGCCGCGCAAGAGCCCGCTGGAGACGTACACCACGCAGCTCAACATCGAGGCCAAGGAGGGGCGCATCGACCCGCTCATCGGCCGCGACAAGGAGCTGGAGCGCACCATCCAGGTGCTCTGCCGCCGCCGCAAGAACAACCCGCTCTACGTGGGTGAGGCCGGCGTGGGCAAGACGGCCATCGCCGAGGGCCTGGCGCTCTACATCCACGAGGGCCGCGTCCCCGAGCCCTTGAAGAACGCCATCGTCTACTCGCTGGACATGGGCTCCTTGCTCGCGGGCACCAAGTTCCGCGGTCAGTTCGAGGAGCGGCTCAAGGGCGTGCTCAAGGCGCTCCAGGAGCAGCCGGAGGCCATCCTCTTCATCGACGAGATCCACACGATTGTCGGCGCGGGCGCCACCAGCGGCGGCTCCATGGATGCGTCCAACATCCTCAAGCCGGCGCTCGCCAGCGGGAAGCTGCGCTGCATCGGGTCGACGACGTATCAGGAGTTCAAGTCCTCCTTCGAGAAGGACCGCGCGCTGTCGCGGCGCTTCCAGAAGATTGAAGTCGCCGAGCCCTCCGTCGAGGACACCGTCCTCATCCTGGAGGGGCTCAAGAGCCGCTACGAGGAGCACCACGGCGTGAAGTACACGCCCGAGGCGATTCGCGCGGCGGCGGAGCTGGCGGCCAAGCACATCAACGACCGGTTCCTGCCGGACAAGGCCATCGACGTCATCGACGAGACGGGCGCGGCGGAGAAGCTCAAGCCGGAGGGTGCGCGCACCAACACCGTCACCGGCGCGGACGTGGAGGCCGTCGTCGCCAAGATGGCGAAGATTCCCGCCAAGAGCGTGTCCGCGAGCGAGGGCGTCCAGCTCCAGAACCTGGAGAAGGAGCTGCAGGCGGTCATCTTCGGGCAGGACGGGGCCATCAAGGACCTGGTCAGCGCCATCAAGCTGGCGCGCTCGGGGCTGCGCGCGCCGGAGAAGCCCATCGGCTCGTTCCTCTTCTCGGGCCCCACGGGCGTGGGCAAGACGGAGCTGGCCAAGCAGCTGGCGCAGACGTTGGGCGTGGAGTTCCTGCGCTACGACATGAGCGAGTACTCGGAGAAGCACACGGTGAGCCGGCTCATCGGCGCGCCGCCGGGCTACGTCGGCTTCGACCAGGGCGGCCTGCTCACGGACGCGGTGCGCAAGCACCCGTACGCCGTGGTGGTGCTGGATGAAATCGAGAAGGCCCACCCGGACCTCTTCAACATCCTGCTCCAGGTGATGGACCACGCGACGCTGACGGACAACAACGGCCGCAAGGCCGACTTCCGCAACATCGTCCTCATCCTCACCACCAACGCGGGTGCCCAGGAGATGAGCACCAAGTCCATCGGCTTCGGCGACCTCGCGAAGCCCGCGGACGCGACGCGCGCGAAGAAGGCGATTGAGCGCACCTTCACGCCGGAGTTCCGCAACCGGCTGGACGGGTGGATCCTGTTCTCCGGCCTGCCGCCGGAAATCATCCTCAAGGTCGTGGACAAGGAAGTCCGCCTCCTCCAGAAGATGCTCGAGGAGCGCAAGGTGAAGCTGGAGCTGACGCCCGCCGCGCGCGCGTGGCTGGCCGAGCGTGGGTATGACCCGGCCTTCGGTGCCCGGCCCATGGCCCGCCTCGTGGACAACTCGCTCAAGAAGCCGCTCGCCGAGGCGCTGCTCTTCGGTGAGCTGAAGAACGGCGGCACCGCCCGCTACGACGTGGACAAGGGCGGCGACAAGCTGGACCTCCAGACGACCGCCGCCCCCGCCGAGCCCGTGCCGGCGTAGCGCCGCGCGAGCAAGGCCCTCGAAACGAACGAGGCCCCGATTCCCACCGTGGGAGTCGGGGCCTCTGACGTTTCCAGCAGCCGCGCTACTCGACGCGGTAGATCTTCACCGCGCTGGAGAGCTGCTCGGAGATGATTTGCAGCGTGGTGGCGGCCTCGCCGGTGGAGCCGATGCGGGCCACCGTCTCGTCCATCATCTTGGAGAGGTCGTTCACCGCCAGGGTGATTTGGTTGATGCCCACGTTCTGCTGGGACACCGCGGCGGCAATCTGACGGACGGCGGCGGCGTTGTCCTGGACGATGGAGGACAGCTCGCGCAGGTTCTGCCCGCTGGTGCGCACCTGGGCCAGGCCCGCCTCCATGCGCTCGGCGCCGCGCTCGGTGATTCGCACCGCGGCCGTCACCGAGTTGGCGATGTCGTCGAGCAGCTCCCGCACCCGCGTCGTCGCCTGGATGGACTGGTCCGCCAGCGCGCGAATCTCGCGCGCCACCACGCCGAAGCCCTTGCCGTGCTCGCCCGAGCGCACCGATTCAATCGCCGCGTTGAGCGCGAGCATGTTGGACTGGTCGGCCAGGTCCTTCACCGTCTGGGTGATGCCGCCAATCTGCTGCGTGCGCTCGCCCAGCTCGAGAATCTTCTGGGCAATCTCACCCACCTGGACGCGGATGTCGTTGAGGCCCGCCATCGTCTGCTCGATGGAGGCCTCGCCCGCGCGGGCCAGCGCGTCCGCGCGCTCGGCCACCGACAGCACGCTCTCCGCCTTCTGCGCGGCGAGCATGGAGGTCTGCTTGATTTCCTGGGCGGTGACCTGCGTCTCCTGGAGCGCGGCGGCCTGCCGGGAGATGGTCTGCGCCTGGTCCGTGGAGGACGTGTTGAGGTGCTCGGTGGACTGCGTCAGCGCCTGCGCGGCCTGCTGGAGGTTGAGCGTCACCTCGCGCAGCCGGGCCACCATCTGCGCGAAGGAGTTGGCCAGCCGGCCCACCTCGTCGCCGCTCTTGGCGTGGATGGGGCGCGTCAGGTCACCGGACTCGACGATGTGGCCGGCGACCTCCGTCAGCTCGCGCATGGGGCGCACGATGCTGCGCCCGAAGGCCGCCGCCACCGCCACGCCCAGCGCCACCAGCAACAGCGCGAAGCCCATCATCCGCCAGCGCAGCGCGGACACCAGGTCGTCGATGTGGTCGCGGGAGATGCCCACGTGCACCGTGCCCAGCCGGCCACCGGCCACGGGCGCCGCCACGTTCGAGGCGTGCAGCGTGCGGCCCTCGGTCTCGAACTCGAGCACCTCGCCCCAGCCGTTCTCCTCACTCACCTCGCCCTGCGCCACCGCGGACGCCTTCAGCGCTTCGGGGAAGGCGCCCGTCAGGCTGTGCGCCACCACGTTGCCGCCCGCGTCCGAGACGAAGACGTAGGCGACGTCCTCGCTGGTGCGCGAGACGTCCAGCAGGGGCTGGAGCGTGGTGAGGCCCATCTTCGCGCCCTGCTCCGCGGCCACCGCGAGGCTGCGGGCGAGCAGCTGGCCCTCGCCCATGTGGCTGGAGACGAGGTCCGCCTCCAGCCGCCGCGTGGCGATACCGGTGAGGATGGCGGCCACCGTCGCGCTGACGAGCGTGGTGACGAGGACGAGCTTCGGCGCCAGTCCGAGCGACTGACGGAACTGCTGGCCGAGCTGCGTGGTGAACGAGGTCTGTTCGGTGCTCACGGCATCACCACCCGGAAGACGTCGGGACGACACCCGCGAGGGCGCGGGGTGAATACAAACGACTCGGGACTACCAGCAAGCGGCCTGCGACGAACAGGGGGCACTGACGGGCTCATCGTCCCACCCCACCCTCTCCGCGCCCACCGGCCCGGAAGTTGGGGGGGATGCAGCTCTGGAGGATGAGCTCCGGCACCGAGGACAGGGGCACGCCCTGGTCCGTGGCGTGGATCTCCAGCGCCGCGCGGGGCATGCCGTAGACCACGGAGGTGGCCTCGTCCTGGGAGAAGGTGACACCGCCGGCCTTGCGGATGGCGAGCAGCCCGCGCGCGCCGTCCTCGCCCATGCCGGTGAGCACCACCCCGCCGCTGCGCCGGCCGAACGACGCCGCGAGCGACGACAGCAGCACGTCCCCGTTGGGGCACGGACCGCCCTTGCTGCGCTGCAGCCGCGCCAGCCCCGCCGGGTCCACCAGCAGGTCGTGCCCGTCCAGCGGGAAGTACACGCGGCCGGGCTCCAGCCGCTCGCCGTCCCGCGCCACGTCCACCGTCAGCGGCGTCACCTGCGACAGCCAGCGCACCATGCCCTGCGTGAAGCCCACGGTGATGTGCTGCGCGATGAGCAGCGGGACGGGCAGGTCCTTGGGCAGCTTGGAGAGCAGCTCCGCCAGGGCGGGCGGGCCACCGGTGGAGGCCACCACGCCGAAGACGTCCACGCGCGCGCCGATGGGCGGCGGCGTCACCACGTTGGCGCGCTGGCGCCGGGAGATGACCGGCACCTCCGCCATCAGGCACACCGAGTGGGCCAGGTCGCGCCCCCACCGGCGCAGCTCCTCCACGTTGGTGACGTTGGGCTTGCCGATGAGCTCCAGCGCGCCGGCGCTCATCGCCTGGAAGCCCAGGTCCACGCCGCGCTGCTCGGCCACCGCGCTCACCACCAGCACCCGCGCGGGGGCCTGGGACATGATGGCCGTAATCGCGCTGGGGCCGTCCAGGCCCGGCAAGAGCAGGTCCATGGTGATGACGTCCGGGCGCAGCAGGCGCGCCAGTTGCACGGCGCGGTTGCCGTCCCCGGCGCGGCCGACGACCTCGATGCGAGGGTCCTCGGTGAGCAGGGCCGTCAGTGTGTTCGCCATGGTGGGCGAGTCGTCCACCACGAGCACCCGGATGGGGCGTCGATTGTTCACGCGCGCGCTCCCCTGCGGCTCATGACGTCGAGCACCTCGGCGAGCAGGCGGCCCGCGGCGCACTCGCGCTTGCTCAGGTAGCCATCCGCTCCCGCCGCCAGGCCCCGCTCCCGCGCCGCCGCGCTGTCATGCGCGGAGACGAGGATGACCGGCAGCGACGCCGTCTCCCGTTTCTCCCGCAGGCGGGCGATGAGCTGGGTGCCGTCCATCTCCTCCATGTCCAGATCGCAGATGACGACGTCGTAGGTGTCCGTCGCCAGCCGGTCCAGCGCGCGGGCGCCGCTGGCCGCCAGGTGCACGCTGAAGCCGCCCGCCTCCAGCATGGCCCGGTGCAGCGCGCGCGCGGTGAGCGAGTCGTCCACCACCAGCGCCCGGCGCTGCGCCGTCACCTGCGTCTGGCCCGACTCCGTCACCAGCCAGTCCGGCCGGCAGATGAGCAAGAGCTCGCCTCGGCTCAGCGTCGCCGCGCCCTGCCACGCCGGCACGTCGCGGACCTCGGAGGGCAACGGCCGGATGACCAGGTCGCGGTCCCCCACCACCGCGTCCACGCCCAGCGCCACGCGCTTGCCTCCGCTCTGCACGATGAGCAGCGGCTGGCCTTCCGCGGGCGGCGCCAGCGCGCGCAGGCCCAGCCTGGCGCCCAGGTCCACCACCGGCAACAGCTGCCCCTGGTACTCCAGATGCGCCTTGCGCTTGCCCAGCCGCAGCGAGTCCGCGCGCGCCAGCTGCGTGGCCTCCACCGCCAGCATCGGCAGGCCCACCAGCTGCTCCAGCGCGCGCACCACCAGCACGGGCGAGCTGCCCAGGTCCACCGGCAGCGTCATCACGAACCGCGTGCCCTGGCCCGGCGTGCTGTTCACCTCGATGCGGCCCTGCAGGCCCTCCACCGACGCGCGCACCGCGTCCAGGCCCACGCCCCGGCCCGACGTGTCCGTCACGTCCGAGCGCGTGCTGAAACCCGGCCGGAAGATGAGGTCGCGCAGCTGGTTCTCGTTGAGCCGCTCCGCCTCGTCGGAGGCGATGACGCCGCGCGACTCGGCCACCTTGCGCACCCGCGTCACGTCGATGCCCGAGCCGTCGTCCGCGCACTCGAGGAAGAGCAGGTTGCCCTGCTGCTCCACGCGCAGCGTGAGCGCGCCCTCGTGGTGCTTGCCCGCCTTCTCGCGCTCGGACGGCAGCTCCAGGCCGTGGTCCACGGCGTTGCGGAGCAGGTGCACCAGCGCGCCCTGGAGCTTCTCCAACAGGCGCCGGTCCAAGGACAGCTCCGAGCCCACCACCGACAGCCGCGCCTCCTTGCCCAGCTGGCGCGACAAGTCACGCACCATGCGCTGCAGCGGGTCCAGGATGGTGCGCACCGGGCGCGTGGTGATGGCCTTGAGGCCCTCCTCCAGCGCGTCGACGATGTCGCTCGTCTCCTCGCCATCGGTGCGCAGCGAGCGCGACGTGCCGGACAGCAGCGTGCGCGCCTCGGCCGTCTCCGCCAGCAGGCCCTGCTTGGCCAGCACCGTCACCACGCGGTCCAGCTCGCGGCCGCGCTCCTCCACGCGCAGCCGCACCTCGCGCAGCCGCTCCACCTCGCGCATCAGCGCCGTCACCTGCCGCACGCTGACGCGCCAGCCCGTGTCCGCGGACTCCGCCTGCGGGTCCAGCTGGGCCGACAGCTCCAGGGACCCGGCGTCCTCCGAGGCGCCGTTCGTCTCTGGCTCCGCGGCGCCGTTCGAGCCCGCGGCCGCCTGCGCGCCCACCGACTCCGGCGCGGGGCCGTCCGCCACCAGCTGCGCCAGCGCGGCGGCCGGGTCCGGCAGCGAGTCCCCGCGTCCATCCGCGTGCGCCTGGGCGCGCAGCATGAACAGGTCCAGGCCGTGCAGCAGCACGTCCACCACGGACCGGGGCATCTTCTGCGTGGTGGCCTTCAGCGGCGCGAGCGCGTCCTCCAGCTTGTGGGCGATGTCGCCCAGGTCCTGCAGCCCCAGGCTGGACGCGCTGCCCTTGAGGGTGTGCAGGTGCCGGCCCAGCCGGACGTAGAGCTTCGCGAGCGCGCCCGAGTCCAGGCCCTCGCGCTCCAGCTCCAGCAGGTCCATGGTGACCTTCTGGATGACCTCCTGGGCCTCGACGGCGAACCCCGTGACGAGTCCCTGCAGCATCGGGTCAACGGGCATTGCGTCCTCCCGTCGAGCGGGTGGTGAACAGGCGCTTGAGGTCGATGAGGTGGATGAGCTGCCGGTCCTGGGTGAAGACCTCCATCACCGGCCCCTCGGCCCGCACGCGCGCGGCCTCCACCGCGCTCGCCGGCAGCGTGGTGGGGCGCGGAATGGCCTCGCAGTCCAGCGCGCACAGCTCGCCGTCGCCGCGGTCCACCACCAGCAGCACCGCCGGGTCCTGCCGCCAGCCGTGCCCGCCCAGCATGGACGCCAGGCTCAGCGCGGAGAGCACCTGGCCCTGGAAGCGCAGCACGCCCACCACATGCGGCGAGGACAGCGGCACCGGCGTCACCATCCGCAGGGGCAGCGCCGCGCGGAGCATCTCCAGCGACAGCGCGTAGCGCTCCTCGCCCAGCGGGAACTCGGCAATCCAGTGGACCGCCTCCTCCACCGTCGTCTCGGCCTGCTCGCGCAGACGCGAGGCGCGCCGCTCGAGCAGCTCGACGGCCTCCTGCTCCTGGGCCTCCTCCATGCTTCTGGGAAGGATTTTCATTCGAGGGCCCCTTGATTGAGGTAGGCGTCAGCGGACGCCTGATAGAACCGCGCCGGCAGGGCCTCGGGCCCGTCCACGAGGTGGTCCGGCGCCAGCCGCTCCGCGCGAACCTGCAGCGCGCGCATCAGCGGCACCGCCGCCTCGCGCGCCCCGGTGCGCTCCCGAAGCAGCGCGAGCTCGAGCAGCCCCGGCAGGTAGTCGGGAGCCTGACGCACCAGCGACTCCAGCACCGCCGCCGCGCCCTCCACGTCGCCCTCCTCGATGCGCTCCAGCGCCTCCAGGTGCAGCCGGGACGGCGGGGGCGGCGGCGTCACCCGCGCGGGCACCACCGGCACGGGCGTGGCCTTGGGCTTGCGGAACAACGGCGCGGGCGGCTCGGCGCGCTCCACCGGGCGCGACGCGGGCGCGGGCGTGGTCAGCTCACCGGGCGCCAGCATGCGGAAGGTCTGCAGCTCCGGCGGGCCCTCGCGCACCATGCCGGGCGGCACCCGGTCCGCCTCCACGGCGCCCAGGAACAGGAAGCCGCCCGGGTTGAGCGCCCGCGTCAAGAGCGAGATGGCCTGCTCGCGCGCGGCCGGGGAGAAGTACGTGAGCACGTTGCGGCAGAGGATGAAGTCGAAGCGGCCGAAGCGCTCGGGCAAGGGTGCCAGCAGGTTCCCCTGCGCGAAGGTGGTGATGCGGCGCACCACGGGGAGGATGGTGACCTGCCGCTCCGGCGCATCCAGGTAGAGCGGGAACAGCCGCGGCGCCGACTCGCGCCGGGACCAGGTGCCGTAGGACGCGCGCCGCGCCGTCTCCAGGCTGGCCTCGTGCAGGTCCGTGCCCAGCACCTCCACCGGGAAGCCGTGCGGCACCGACGCCAGCAGCGCCGCCGCCAGCGAGTAGGCCTCCTCGCCCGTGGCGCAGCCCGCGCTCCAGCCGCGCAGCGCGAGCGCGCCCTTGCGCAGCGCCGCCGGCACGCCCACCTGCGAGATGAAGCGGAAGTGCTCGGGCTGCCGGAAGAAGTACGTCTCCCCCACCAGCGCCGCGCGCACCAGCGTCCCGGACAGGGGCGACTGGGGGAAGAGCATCTCCCCCAGGAGGTCCGCCGACGAGCGTCCGCGCGCGAGTTCCTGGCGCACCACGCGCTCCATGGCCTCGGAGGCGATGGCGTCGTCGCGGAAGCCGGTGATGGAGGACACCACTTCCCGCGCTCGGGTCAGAAGCCGCGGGTCGAGCTCTGCGCTCATGCGCTCCGCCTGGCCTCCGCGGCCTCCACCATCTTGGGCAGGTCCTGCAACAGGCCCCGCGCCACGAACACCCGCGGGTCCAGGATGGGCAATAGGTGCCCCCCGGCGCGCAACATCCCGATGAGCCCCTCGCGCAGCGGACCATGGTCCGTGCCGCCCACGCGCTCGCGCCGGTCGATGTCCGCCGCCGCGTACTCCTCCGGGTCCTTCACCGTGTCCACCGCGAGCGCCAGCGCCACCCCGTCCACCTGGATGACCACCAGCATCCGCTCCACGCGCGGCAGCGAGTGCTCCACGCTCAGGCGGCGCGCCACGTCCAGCACGCACAGCGCCTCGCCGCGCACCTCCACGTATTCGCGCAGGTACGAGGGCGCCGTGGGCAACGGCCGCGTCGCCGGATGCAGCAGCACCTCGCGCACCGCGTCCAGCGGCACCGCGAACTCCAGCGTGCCCACCGTCACCCGCAACACCAGGAGCGAGCCGGTGCGCGCGCGGCGGCGCGAGTTGGCCAGCGCCTCCCCCACCGCGTGCAAGAGCTCATCCGCGCGGAAGGGCTTGGCCAGGAACGTCTCCGCGCCCAACCCCAGACACGCCTCCGCGCGCGACTTCTCCGAGGAGATGATGATGACCGGGATGTCCGACGTGGCCGGGTCCGCCTTCATCCGCTGGAGGACCTCGTCGCCGTCCATCTCCGGCATCGACAGGTCCAGCAGCACCGCGGCGGGCCTGAGGCGGGAGACCTTCTCCAGCGCCTCGCGGCCGTTGCTCGCGGTGTGGATGGTGTAGTGGCCGGAGAGGATGGCGCGCTCGAGCGCCAGGATGGCGTCGCTGTCGTCGACGAGCAGCAGGGACGGCAGGCTCACGGCATCAAGCCTTGGTCAAGAACTGACGGACGGTCTCCGTCAGCTCGTGGTGGGAGACCGGCTTCTGGATGAACGCGTTGGCGCCCGCCTCCGTGCCCCGCTGGCGCAGGGCAACGTCCTTCTCCGCCGTCAGCAGCAGGATGGGCACGGTGCGCAGCTGCGCGTTCTTGCTGGCCCGGACCTCCTTGACGAAGGTGATGCCGTCCATCCCGGGCATGTTGATGTCCGCGATGACCAGATTCACCGGGACGAGTTTGAGGAGTTGCAGCGCACGAGATGCATCTTCCGCCTCCACCGTCCCTACCTTGAGGTTCATGAGGTAGATCTTGACGATGTTCCGAACGGTCGGGCTGTCGTCCACCAGCAAGATGTTGGTGCTGTTGGTGCTCACGGTGCCACGGCTCCTGCGCAGGGGTTGGGCCAATGCGGCCGTCCCCTGCGAAACGTGGGAGGACTCTACCGTGAGCGCTCTCACGGGAGAAAGCGGGGGGACCTGTCCGCATTCACGGCGGGCGGGCAGGTGTCGGATGACCTCGACGCCGGGAGCGGGTGGCGCCTACTCGCTCGGAGGCTTGGTGCCTGCGGGCTGGGCTCCCGCCACGGACTCCGGGGGCACCGGTGGCGCACCCACGGCGTGATAACCACCGTCCACGTGGATCATTTCGCCCGTGGTGGAGGGCAGCCAGTCCGACAGCAGGGCACACGCCGTCCTGGACACCATGTCGTGGCTGTCCTTGGCGCTCCAGCCCAGTGGGGCCTGGGTACCCCACCCCGCCTCCAGCGCCTTGAAGCCCGGGATGCCCTTGGCGGCCATGGTGGACAAGGGACCCGCCGCCAGCGCGTTGACCCGGATGCCCTTGGGGCCCAGGTCCCTGGCCAGGTAGCGGACGGTGGACTCCAGCGCGGCCTTGCACACGCCCATCCAGTCGTAGATGGGCCACGCGACGCGGTTGTCGAAGTCCAGCGTCACGATGGAGCCGCCCGGCGGCATCAGCGGCACGCACGCCACCGCGAGCTCCTTGAGGGAGAACGCGGAGATGCGGAACGCCGTCTGGACACTCTCCCAGGGCGTGTTGAGGAAGTTGCCGCCCAGGGCGTCGTCCGGGGCGTAGGCGATGCCGTGGAGCACGCCGTCCACGCGGTCCCAGCGCTGCTTGAGCGACTCGGTGAGCGCCTTGAAGTGCTCGGGGTTCGTGACGTCCAGCTCCAGCACCTCGAGCCCCGGCTTGAGGCGCTTGGCGCTGCGCTCGGTGAGGGACTTGGCCCGACCGAAGCCCGTCAGGAGGATGTCCGCGCCCTGCTGGAGCGCGTGCTCGGCGATGCCATAGGCGAGGGACTGGGGGGTGAGCACCCCGGTGATGAGCAGCTTCTTGCCCTGGAGCAGCATGTGAGGCGGCCTCTTGGGAGGGAGAAGGGGTTGGGGGAGCGGGCTGTCTAGCACTCCTTTCGACCGAAACGGGACGAAACGGGTGCTGGGAGTCCCCGGGTGTCGGGGTGTTCCCAGGTGAAGCTGGGCTCAACAGCGGCATGACTTGGCCTGCTCCCCTGAACAGGCCCCTCCCCTGGGGTGCCGCCAGGGCCCAACAAAGACGCCTCGAAAAACCCCCAACGGGGCGGTCATCCAGTAAAAGACGACACCGCCATGGCGAACTTCCAGGACTCGTTCCTTTCCGGCGCCAACATCGACTTCATCGAGGGGCTCTACGCCCGCTACCTCGAGGACCCCGCCAGCGTGGATGCAAGCTGGCGAGAGA
The DNA here is from genome assembly GCF_059738865.1 of Myxococcus sp. MH1. NCBI lineage: Bacteria > Pseudomonadati > Myxococcota > Myxococcia > Myxococcales > Myxococcaceae > Myxococcus > Myxococcus sp. MH1. The sequence continues at coordinate 8,711,223 of NZ_AP026947.1, forward strand.
TCTTCGAGCGAAACGATGGCGCCGGCCGTCCCATCTTCAGCACGAAGCTCTTGGAGGTGCCCGCGGCGGCCGTCGCGCCCGGCAAGGGCAACGGCAAGGCCGCGGGTGCCGCCCAGGCCCCCGCCGCCGCGCCGGCCGCGGCCCCCGTCGCCGCCCAGAGCACCGCCCAGGCCCAGGCGCTGGAGCTGCAGTCCAAGGTGGACCAGGCGCTCTTCGCGTTCCGGCTGCGCGGCCACCTGCGCGCCGACCTGGATCCGCTGAACCGTCCGCGTCCCGCGCTCGCCCACGTGGCGGACGTGAGCATGGTGGATGACGGCCACTTCTCGCCCAAGGAGCGCGAGCAGGAAGTGGAGACGCACAACGTCTTCCCGCAGCAGAAGGTGAAGCTGGACGAGCTGCTCGCGCGCCTGCACCGCACGTACACGGGCAGCGTCGGCGTGGAGTTCATGCAGATCCTCGACAGCGAGCGCCGCCGCTGGCTGATGCAGCGGATGGAGCACAGCGAGAACCGCACGGCGTTCTCCGTGGAGGACCAGCGGCACATCCTCACCAAGCTGTCCTACGCGGAGGGCTTCGAGAACTTCCTGCACACCAAGTACGTGGGCGCCAAGCGCTTCAGCCTGGACGGCGGCGAGGCCCTCATCCCCATGCTGGACGCCATCGCCGAGGTGGGCAGCGGCCTGGGGCTGAAGGAGGTCGTCATCGGCATGGCCCACCGCGGCCGCCTCAACGTGCTGACGAACATCCTGGGCAAGCAGCCGGGACAGATCTTCAGCGAGTTCGACGGCCCCAAGGACCCCCGGGCGTACCTGGGCCGCGGCGACGTGAAGTACCACATGGGCTTCTCGTCGGACCACACCACGCGCCAGGGCAAGAACGTGCACCTGTCGCTCGCGTTCAATCCCAGCCACCTGGAGGCCGTCAACCCGGTGGTCGAGGGCCGCGTGCGCGCCAAGCAGGAGCGCTTCGGCGACACCGAGCGCGTGGGCGTGATGCCCCTGCTCATCCACGGCGACGCGGCCTTCATGGGCCAGGGCGTCGTCGCGGAGACGCTCAACCTGTCGGGCCTCAAGGGCTACACGACGGGCGGCACGCTCCACGTCGTCATCAACAACCAGGTCGGCTTCACCACCGACCCCCACGACTCGCGCTCCTCCATCTACGCCACCGCCATCGCGCAGATGCTGGACATCCCCGTGTTCCACGTGAACGGCGATGACCCGGAGGCCTGCGTGCACGTGGCGCGGCTGGCGGCGGAGTACCGCCAGACGTTCCACAGCGACGTGGTCATCGACCTCATCTGCTACCGCCGCTACGGCCACAACGAGGGCGACGACCCCTCGTTCACCCAGCCGGCGATGTACGACATCATCCGCAAGCACCCGACGGTGCGCACGCGCTACGCGAAGGCGCTGGCGGACGCCAACCGCATCAGCGCGGAGGAGTCGGAGGCCATCAAGCAGCGCTGCCTGGCGGAGTTCGACGCGGCGCTGACCCGCGCGCGCCAGGAGAGCGAGTTCAAGGAGCCCAGCGCGCTGGAGGGCCTGTGGAAGGCCTACCAGGGCGGCTCGGTGAAGAACGCGCCCCAGGTGTCCACCGCCGTGGACAAGGCGAAGCTGCGCGACGCGCTCCAGCGGCTGTGCACGGTGCCCGAGGGCTTCCACGTGCACCGCGACGTGGAGCGCACCGTCATCAAGAAGCGCCTGGGCATGCTCGACAGCGAGGAGCTGCAGTGGAGCGAGGGCGAGTCGCTGGCGTACGCCACGCTGCTCTCCGAGGGCCACCCGGTGCGCCTGTCCGGCCAGGACTGCGAGCGCGGCACGTTCAGCCACCGCCACGCGGTGCTGCACGACGTGCAGACGGGCGCCAAGTACACGCCCCTGCAGCAGTTCTCCACCGGCCGCGCCAGCTTCCAGGTCGTCAACAGCGCCCTGTCGGAGATGGGCGTGCTCGGCTTCGAGTACGGCTACAGCCTGGACGTCCCGGACGGCCTCACCCTCTGGGAGGCCCAGTTCGGCGACTTCGCCAACGGCGCTCAAATCATCATCGACCAGTTCATCGCCGCCGCCGAGAGCAAGTGGCGCCGGCTGAGCGGAATCACGCTGCTGTTGCCACACAGCTACGAGGGCCAGGGCCCCGAGCACTCCAGCGCGCGCCTGGAGCGCTTCCTGGACCTGTCCGCCGAGGACAACATCCAGGTCTGCTACCCCACGACGCCCGCGCAGATCTTCCACCTCCTGCGCCGTCAGGTGGTGCGCCCGGTGCGCAAGCCCCTGGTCATCATGTCGCCCAAGAGCCTGCTGCGCCGGCCGGAGGCCACCAGCAAGGTGGACGAGCTGGCCACGGGCGGCTTCCAGGAGGTCATCCTGGACAGCGTGGCGCCCGCGGGCGTGACGCGGCTGCTCTTGTGCAGCGGCAAGGTGTACTACGACCTGGTGAAGGCGCGGAACGAGCGCAAGGACGACAGCATCGCCATCGTCCGGGTGGAGCAGCTCTACCCGTTCCCGGCGGACGAGCTGGCGAACCTGGTGGCGAAGCTGCCCAGGCTCGCGGAGGTCTACTGGGTGCAGGAGGAGCCCCGCAACGCGGGCGCGTGGCACTTCATGTTCCCGCGCCTGCATGACCTGGTGTCGTCGCGCTCGCAGCAACCCGTGAAGTTGGGCTACATCGGGCGCGCGGAGGCCGCCAGCCCCGCAACCGGCTTCCCGAAGACTCACGAAATCGAGCAGCAGCTCATCATCGAGGAAGCCATCTTCCGAGGGACCAAGAATGGCCGTTGAACTGAAAGTACCCCCCCTGGGCGAGTCCATCACCGAGGCCGTCGTCGGCAAGTGGAACAAGAAGCCGGGTGACGCGGTGTCCGCGGACGAGCCGCTCGTCGTCCTGGAGACCGACAAGGTCACCATCGACGTGCCCGCGCCCGCGGCCGGTTCCCTGGCGTCCGTCGCCTTCAAGGAAGGTGACAAGGTGCGCGTGGGCGACGTGCTCGGCCTCATCGAGGCCGGTGCCGGCGCCGCCGCCAAGCCCGCGGCGGCCGCCGCTCCCGCCGCTCCGGCGGCCGCGCCCGTCGCCGCCGCGCCCGCGCAGGACGCTGCGTCCGACGCGCGCATCACCCCCACCGCCAGGAAGATGGCGGAGGAGAACAAGGTCGACGTCAGCCAGCTGAAGGGCAGCGGCGCCGGCGGCCGCATCACCAAGGAGGACGTGCTCGGTCAGCTCAACCGCCCGGCCGCGCCCTCCCAGCCCGCCGCCCCGGCCCAGCCCGCGGGCCCCCGCCCCAACGCCGCGCGCGAGGAGCGCGTGCGCATGACGCCGCTTCGCAAGCGCGTCGCCGAGCGCCTGGTCCAGGCCCAGTCCAACGCCGCCCTGCTCACCACCTTCAACGAGGTGGACATGGGCGAGGTGATGGCGCTGCGCAAGAAGTACAACGACAAGTTCCAGGCCAGGCACGGCGTGAAGCTCGGCTTCATGAGCTTCTTCGTCCGCGCGTCCATCGAGGCCCTCAAGGCCTTCCCCCAGGTCAACGCGGAGATCGACGGCGAAGACGTCATCTTCAAGCACTACTACGACATCGGCGTGGCGGTGAGCGGCAGCCGCGGCCTGGTCGTGCCGGTCATCCGCAACGCGGACAAGCTGTCCCTGGCGGAGCTGGAGAAGGGCGTGGGCGACCTGGGCACCCGGGCGCGCAACGACAAGCTCACCCTGCCGGAGCTGCAGGGCGGCACCTTCACGATTACCAACGGCGGCATCTTCGGCTCCATGCTGTCCACGCCCATCATCAACCCGCCGCAGACGGGCATCCTGGGCATGCACAACATCGTCGAGCGCCCCGTCGCCCGCGACGGCCAGGTGGTCATCCGGCCCATCATGTACGTGGCCCTCACCTACGACCACCGCCTCATCGACGGCCGCGAGGCCGTCCAGTTCCTCGTGCGCGTGAAGGAGTGCATCGAGGACCCCGAGCGGCTCCTGCTCGACGTCTGAGGCCGCCAACGCGACGCGTCAGTATTGACTGAGATGCCCGGCCTCAATGCAAACCGGGCATTTCAGGTCGCTGGCTGGACTTCCAGGCAGGCGTTTCACTAAAACCGGACATGTCTCCCGGTCGTCGGGGGGCGGGAAGAACGGGCGACTCTCACGCGTCGCCCCGCGAGACTGAAGGAAGTGCAATGGCAACCGGTACCGTGAAGTGGTTCAACGACGCGAAGGGCTTCGGCTTCATCACCCAGGACGGCGGTGGTGAGGACGTGTTCTGCCACCACACCGCCATCAACATGGACGGCTTCCGCACCCTCGCCGAGGGTCAGAAGGTGGAGTTCGAAGTGACGCGTGGCCCCAAGGGCCTGCAGGCGCAGAACGTTCGCGCCGCCTGAGACGTCGTTGCGATGAGCCCTTCCCCGCGAGGGGCTCACGAACGGAGGCCCGGCCCCTGTCCCCAGGGAACCGGGCCTCTTGCTTTCCGGAGCGTCCCCCGGGCGCGCGGACGCGCCCGGGCCCGCGCCCGTCACAGGTTCTTCTTGAAGTGCTCCATCACGCGCTCCCACTGGCGCTGCTTCACCAGCGGGTCGGGCACCATGTGCGTCAGGCCGCTCAGCGGGAGCAGCTCGTGCGGCTTGCCGGCGCGGAACAGGGCGTCGCTCAGCTTCAGCGTGTGGAAGAAGTAGACGTTGTCATCCGCGGTGCCGTGGATGAGCAAGAGCTTGCCGATGGGCTTGTCCGCCTTGGCGTAGGTGAGCAGCGAGCTCTTCTCGTACGCCTCGGGGTGCTCCTGGGGCAGGCCCAGGTAGCGCTCGGTGTAGTGCGTGTCGTAGTCGAGCCAGTCCACCACGGGGGCGCCGGACACCGCGGCCTTGAAGACGTCCGGGCGCTTGAGGGCGGCCAGCGCGGCCATGTAGCCGCCGAAGCTCCAGCCCTGGATGCCCACGCGCTTGAGGTCCAGCTCGGGCAGTTCCTTGGCCAGCGCCTGGAGCGCGTCCACCTGGTCATCCAGGGTGACGGTGGCGAAGTCGTACTTCACCTCCCGCTCCCAGGCGGCGCCGCGCAGGGGGGTGCCGCGCACGTCGAACTTCACGACGAGGAAGCCCTGGTCCGCCATCCACTGGGACATCAGGTGCGCGGCCATGCTGTGGTGCACCACGGTGGTGGTGGGGCCGCCGTAGATGTCGACGATGACGGGCAGCTTCTTGCCGGGCTTGAAGTCGCGCGGGCGGGTGATGGACGCCCAGTAGCGCTTGGGGCCCACCTGCCTGAGCTCCGTGTTGGGGACGAAGGGCGGCTCCTGCGCCACCTCCGGCAGCTGGCCCACGCGCGTGCCGTCCGCGCGCAGCACCTCCGTGCGGCTCATGCTCTTGAGACTGGACGTGTTGACGACGAACACCCCGCCGTCGCGCGAGGCGGAGCCACCCTCGATGCCCTCGCCGTTCTTCGTCACGCGCTCGGGCACCCCGCCGTCCTTCACGCGCCAGAACACGCTCTGCGTGGGGTTGGGGCCGCCGTTGAAGAACAGCGTGCGGTCCTTCTGCACGAAGCGCGTCATGCCCCGGAAGCCCGCGTCCGGCTTGACGAAGCTCTTGTCGAGCGAGCCGTCCGCCTTTCGCAGCTCCACCTCCGGGCCGCCGTTGCGCTCGGTGTACCAGAGGAAGCCCGAGCCATCGTCCAGCCACAGCGGGAAGTCCTGGTCCAGGTTGAGCCAGGCCGAATCCTTCTCCACCAGCAGCTCCCGCGTCTTGCCCGTGGCCGGGTCGACGGCGAGCAGCTGCTGCTCCGTCTGGACGCGGTTCTGCACCAGGATGGTGAGCGGGCCGCCCTTGGGCCACACCACGGTGGCCAGGTACGGGTACTTCGCCGCGTCCCACTGCACCCACGTCGTCTTGCCACCGGTGACGGCCGTGACGCCCAGGCGCACCTTGGCGTTGGGCTTGCCGGGGCGCGGGTACGCGAAGATTTCGCCGCCGCGCTCGGGGTGCATCACGTCGACGATGGTGAGCTTCTCCACCTCCGAGGTGTCGGATTCGGTGTAGGCGACGCGCCTGGCGTCGGGGCTCCACCAGTAGCCGGAGAAGCGGCTCATCTCCTCCTGGGCGACGAACTCGGCCACGCCGTGCGTCTTCTCGGCGGTGCCTCCCTTCGTCACGCGCTGCTCCTTGTTCGCCGCGATGTCGATTCGGTAGACGTCGTTCTCGCGGACGTAGGCCACCTGCTTGCCGTCCTGGGAGAAGCGCGGGTCCAGCACGCCGGGGCCCGTCTTGAGCTCGGTCACCTTGCCGCTCGCGCGCTCGACGACATAGAGCCGGCCGGAGAGCGGGACGAGCAGGCGCGTGCCGTCGTCGGAGATCTGGTACGAGGTGAAGCCCCGGGCGCTGACGCGCATGCGCTCACGGCGGGCCTTCTCCTCGGGGGTGAGCGTCTCCTCGGTGCCCTTGAGCAGCGCCTCGGGGGTGAGCACCTCCTTCACCTCCCCGGTCGCCACGTCGAACGCATAGAGCGTCTGGACGTTGGAGGTGTCCTGGGTGCGCAGGAAGAGGACCTGCTTCTCGTCCGGGGTGACCCGTACGCTCACCGGGCGGCCGCTGGAGAAGTTGCGGGTCTCCGACAGCTGCCTCAAGAAGGGGTCTTGCGAGTGCGCCGTCTGGGGCATGGTGAGGGGCTTCATCTCCTGGGCGTATACGGGCGCGCTCACGAAAATGAGCGCTGCGGCGAGGACCTGGCGCATGCGTAGTCGAACTCCCGCCAGCGGCGGGGCTCCTTTCACGGAAAGGTGCGGGGAAGCCTACACTCGGCCGCCGCGCAAGCTGAGCAAACCCGCGACGGACGCGAGGATTCCCGAGGCATGAAGACCGACGACGACGCCCTGCTCCACCTGCGCCTGGCGGGCATCATCCGGCTGGGGCTGGGAGGCGGCCGGGGGCCGACGGACGCGTACGTCTTCGACCCCCACCGGCTCGCCCTGCCCTCCTGGGCCATGGCCCTGGGGGACACCGGGCCCGCCGCGCTGCTCGTCACGCTGGACCGTCACCTGGACGTGGTGGTGCCCCGGAGGCCGGAGGCGGTGCCGGACCGCTCGGCGGGCCTGCGAGCGCTGGATGAGCACGCCCGGTGGGAGTTGGACGTGCGCAACTACGACCACATCCTCGCGGCGATGGAGGCGGGGCTGGTGGCGGATGCGTTGTTCATCGCCCGGACGCGGCCCCGGGGCGCCTTCGCGGGGGACACCTACGTGGACACGCGAGGCCGCTCGCACCGACTGGTGGTGGTGCCCACGGTGGACCGCGCGTCCGAGGCGTGGAGCCACCCTGCTCCGGGTGACGCGGTGCGGGACGTGCTGGAGGACGCGGAGCGGGTGCTGCTGGACGTGGACCTGGACTGCTTCACCTCGCTGAGCGACGCGGACCCGACGACGGTGCTGCCCTGGCCGCGCGCCATCATCCGAGAGTTCCTCCTGCCCGACGGCTCCGAGCCCTTCTGGGACGCGGTGCTCCAGCGCGCGGTGGCGCTGACGCTCGCGAGGGAGCCGCACCACTGCGGCGGACTGCTCGCGTCCGGGGAGCTGTTCCGGGATGTCGCCGAGGTGTTGTTCCGGGAGCTCTTGCGCGTCGAGCCGCCGTGAGCGGCTACAGCGGTGAGTCGAGGAAGCTGGGGCGCAGGTCCGTCACCTGGCCGCCGGCGAACGTGAAGCGGCTGCCGATGGGAGGCCGGTCGCCGTTGAGCACGTAGCCGAAGTCGATTCGGAACGGGTTGACGTTGAACTGAGGGAAGAGCAGCCGCAGGCCCACGCCCACGGACGTCACCATGTCCGGCCTGTCGTTGAACGCGCTGCCCGAGTCGAGGAAGAGCACGCCGCCCACGTGCACGGTCTTGATGACCAGCGGCGCGGTGCGGTACTCCACGTTCACGAGCAACATCCGCTTGCCGGAGTACTCGTCCGCGGACGCGCCGCGAAGGCCGTTGCCTCCACCGAGGAGCGTCACCCGGTCGAACAGGTCGTCGATGTTGACGTCCAGCAGGCCGCGCGCGACGAAGCGTCCTCCGAGCACCTTGGGCGACACCTGCGTCAGCTCCGCGGCCCAGTGGCGGTTGTTCCAGGTCGCCGCGTCGCCCATCTGTCGACGGATGGAGCCGGAGGCGGCGACAGTGGTGAGCGCCTCGCCCCAGCGCAGGCGGTAGCGCGCGGCCAGCCCTGCCTCCGTGAAGTGCGTGTCGTCACCGAAGACGGGCGGCGCGTAGCGCAGCGTCGCGGAGAGCCAGTGCCCCATCTGGTAGTCCTCGGAGAGGACATAGGAGTCCACGTCGCGGAGGACTTCGTAGCGGGCCTCGAAGGCGCGCAGGGACATGGACACGTAGCCCGCGTCCTCGGCGCGCGGCAGGTAGTTGCGCCGGAACCAGGCGGACTGGTCCTCGGTCAACATCGACGACCTCGGCGGGTCGTAGGCGTAGTGGTACGCGCCCACGGAGCCGCTCAGGTTGAGCTTGTAGCGCAGGCCGAAGGAGCGCGTGTACGAGGCCGCGCCCGCGACCTCCTCCGTCCGGTACACGTAGGGCACCGTCGGGCCACCGGGGAACGGGAGCTGCCAGATGTCCGCGCCCCGGTAGACGCGATTGGTCTCCACGTTCCACGCCACGGATGAGCTGACGCTCCACGGCGTCGACAGCGAGTAGAGGGGCCGGCTCACGGAGACGCTGCCCCGCGAGCCCTCGGCCTGGCCGCTCTCGCGTCCGATGATGATGGCGGCGGACTCGGTGAACGACCAGCGACTGCCCAGCACGCGCGGGTCGGTGTAGCTCTGTCCGAGGCTGAGCGTGTCCAGGCGCAGGATGAAGTCCACCGCGAGCTTCTTGCCCCGGCCCAGGAAGTTCTGCTCCGTGCCCTGCAGCCGCAGGTACTGGAGCAGCGAGCCGACCGCGGAGAAGTCGCTGTTGAGTCGTAGCGACCAGATGTCCTTGGTGACGACGAGCAGCGACACCGTGCCGGGCGTCTTGCCGACGAGCGGGACGACTCGCACCACGGAGAACAGGCGCAGTGCGCGCAGGTTGCGCGCCGTCTCCTCCGCGAGGCGCGTGGAGTAGGGCTGACCGAGCGGCAGCAGCACCTCGCGCCGGACGACCTCGTCGCGCGTGCGCACGTGGAAGATGTTGAGGAAGTCAGGATACGGGTCGCTCTCGGCCACCACCTCCTCGGTGTCCACGAGCACATCCGAGAGCGGCTTTCCTTCCGGGGAGGGGGCCACCTGGCGGCCATGCCGGACGAGCGACTCGACGACGAGGGCCTCCTCGTAGTTCTCCTGCGTCAGCCCGGGTGCGCGCGCGGGTGGAGGCTCCACCGTGGCGCCCTCGGGCTGCTCACCCTGCTGTGTCGCGACGGGCGCGTCCGGCGGCGGAGTCGCGACGACGGGAGCCGGTGTCTCGGAGACGGGCTCCGCCAGTTCGCTTTGCTGCGTCACGCCCAGTAGCGGCGACGCAACGGCGGGAGTCGGGGTCTCCGAGACGGGCTCCGCCAGTTCGCTTTGCTGCGTCGCGACGAGCGCGACCCGTGGCGGAGACGCAACGACAGGCGCCCGCTTCTCGGGGCTGGGGGCCGCCTGCACGCCCTGTGGCGTCGCGACAAGCGCGGCAGGTGACAGCAACGCGACGACAGGCTCCGCCTGGAGTGGAGTCAGGGCAAGAGGAACGACGATGAGGGCAACCAGTGGTAGCGCCACCCCACCATCCTGGCATGCGCCGCATTCCTGGCGAGCATCTTCATCGCGGGAAGCTCGGATGGCGCGGTTCGTCGACGTCGGCCCCCTCCGTGATGTCCGGGCTATCGCTCGGGCGAGAACCGCCCAGGTCCAAGGACCCCAGACAGCACCACCACGTGCACGGAGCACCGCCTTCGGTGCGGCTCCTGGCGCGGGCCTCTCGGTGGTGGCTGTCGCCCGAGTCGCAGGACGACCAGGGCCCTGTGTCGGAACCGAATCCGCCGCGCGGAGCCTCCCGAGCAACGGGCCCGCTGGCAGCACGCTCGCCGTCGAAAACCCTCGGGAAATGCCGCTGTAATACCGCGCGAAAGGTGGCGTCTTCCTCGATGAACGGTGGGTCGCGGCTCGTGGGTCCTCGAGCGCTCGCCCCCGGAGCCATCTATTCCTGGAGGTCCCTTTCCCCATGTCGGGTTCACACAGCCACGCGCCCACGTCACACGGCCGAGCCTTCGCGCTCGGCGTCACGCTCAACCTGGCCTTCGTGGCCATCGAGGCGCTGTACGGCTTCCTCTCCGGCTCGCTGGCGCTGCTCGCGGACGCGGGCCACAACCTGAGCGACGTGCTGGGGCTCGTGCTCGCCTGGGGCGCCAGCATCCTCGCCCGACGCCAGCCCACCGAGCGGCGCAGCTACGGCCTGCGCGGTGCCTCCATCCTCGCGGCCCTCTTCAACGCGCTCATCCTGCTGGTCGCTGTCGGCGCCATCGGCTGGGAAGCCCTCCGCCGCTTCGGCGAGCCAGCGCCCGTCGCCAGCCTCACCGTCATGAGCGTCGCGGGCATCGGCGTCGTCATCAACACCGCCACGGCCCTGCTGTTCTGGAAGGGGCGCAGGAACGACCTCAACGTGCGGGGCGCGTTCCTGCACATGGCGGCCGACGCGGGCGTGTCGCTCGCCGTGGTGCTCAGCGGCGCGCTCATCTACTTCACGGGGCAGGCGTGGCTGGACCCGGTGGTGACGCTCGGCATCGCGCTGCTCATCCTCGTCAGCACGTGGAGGCTGCTGGTGGACTCCTTCAACCTCGCGCTGCAGGCCGTTCCCGCGAACATCGACCTGGGCGCGGTGCGAAGCCTCATGACGCAGGCGCCCGGCGTCACCGGCGTGCACGACCTCCACGTCTGGGCCTTGAGCACCACCGAGTCGGCCCTCACCGCCCACCTCGTGGTGGATGCGCCGTCCGGTGACGAGGCGCTCGCCCCCTCGCTGAAGGCCCGGCTGCACGACACGTTCGGCATCGAGCACGTCACACTCCAACTCGAACCCGCGCTCGCCGCGACCTGCCACCCCTGCGCCCCTGGTGACACCCGCCACGCCGCATGCGCCTGACGGCACCGTGCGAGTCCGGCCCCGCCGCCGACCTCGAGTCCCTCGCCCTGAAGATGCCCCCCTCGCCAGCGCCCCGCCGAGACCTCCGATGACCCCGACCCTGCGAACCCACTTCGACCTCGAGCTGCGCCGCGCCGAGCAAGCCCATGCACGCGGTGCCCATCAAGACGCCTGGCGCTTCCTGGAGCGCGCCCACATCCTGAGTCAGGCCCATGCGTGGCCCCACCTGCGCGTCCACGGCGCCATGTTCCGTTGGGCCGTTCGACACGGAGACTGGCGGGAGCTGCTCGGACAGTTGCCGCGACTCATCCTGGCCGCGCCGGGCTCGTGGCTCGGTCGCGCGCCGCTGGGCAACACGGGCGGCGCCAACGTGGGCATCTTCACACCCATGGACATCCCCGAGGACCTCCGCGCCATCCTGACCGCGCGATAACTCCCCGCGTCGAAGTGACATCCCGCGTCGAACGGCCTTCGACCAAGGCCCGTGACGAACGCGGCACGCGATGCGGGCACGGACTGACGCTAGGCTCCCGCGCGGGTGGAGTCACTCCACCTGGGGGGCACGCCGCATGACCACGTCGGACGCCGCGCACCGTCAGCCATCATCTCGCCTGCCGAAATCGCTTCCGGAGCTGCAGGCCCTGCGCGCATGGCGCGAGCCCATCTCCGGCCCCGCGCACTTCCACGTGGAGCCGACAGACATCTTCGTCGCCACCTATCCCAAGTGCGGAACCACGTGGACGCAGCAAATCGTCCACGGCCTGCGCACGCGCGGCGACATGGGCTTCGAGGAGATCTCCCTCGTCGTCCCGTGGCTGGAGAGCCCACCCCTCCCGGGCGTCGACCTCGCGGGGCCCCAGGTCGCCCGCCCCCGCGCGTTCAAGACGCACCTGCATTGGGAGCGGGTGCCGAAGGGCGGGCGCTACATCCACGTGATGCGAGACCCGGCGGACACGCTCACGTCCTTCTACCACTACGTGAACGGCTGGATGTTCGAGCCCGACTCCGTCAGCGTGGAGGAGTTCTGCTTCGGCATCTTCCTGAAGGACGCGCGCTTCGGCCGCTATTGGGAACACCTGCGCGCCTGGTGGAGCGTCCGCGAGCGCGACGACGTGCTGCTGCTCGCCTACGAGGACATGAAGGAGGACCTAGCGTCCGCGGTCCGACGCATCGGCGCCTTCATGGGCATCCCCCTGGACGACGCGCTCGTCGCTCTCGTGACGAAGCAGTCCACCTTCGAGTTCATGCACGCGCACGAGTCCCAGTTCGACGACCACCCGACGACCGAGGCCGTCAATCGACTCACCGCGCTCCCACCCGAGGTCCAGACCACCAAGGTCCGAGCCGGCCGCGTGGGAGACTCCTCGGAGCTGTCCGCGGCGGTGCACGACGCGCTCGCCGCGACCTGGCGCGCGGACATCGAGGTGCCACTCGGAATCCCCTCCTATGCACGGCTTCGCCAGCAACTGCGGTCATCCCCACCCGCTCAAGCCCGGACGAGGCGCTCGTAGCCCAGCGCCTCCAGCACGTCCTCATGACCCGCGAGCGCCGTGTTGATCTCCTCCAGGTCCGCGGCGCTCATGCGTCCGAGCGAGTCCCCGTTGAAGTCACGGATGGTGCTGCGCTCGCCCATGATGTCGAACGCGCGGCCGACATCCAGCCGCCCCAGCTCCGGGATGTACTCGAGGATTCTCGCGGCGATGGTCTCCGGGGACTGACAGAGGTCCTCGTACCGGAAGAAGAGCGAGCCTCGCAGCACGGCCCGGTTGCGGAGCTGCAGCCGGCTGGAGCGCACCCAATGCGCCGTCGCGACGGACAGCGGATAGCCGCGCTTGCGCCGCACGCCCTCGGCGAAGGCATACGGACTGCGCACCGAGACGATGAACCGCGCGGGCGCGAACTGCTCCTGCAACAGCGGCGCGGCCATCACCATGGGCGGGCTCTTCTCCACGAGCACCGCCTTGCCCAAATCCCACGCGCGATGCCAGACGGCCTTGATGCGCTCCCAGTGGTAGCGCTGGGGGTCCGCGAACTTCGCCTCGTTCGTCGTCCAGTTGCGAAGCTCGTCCGACTCGGTGTCGGGGATGGGCATCGCCTCCGGGTCATCCCGGTGCACCAGCCACTGTCCCTCGTGGTTCATCGAGTCGAAGACGGAGACCTGGTCCGACGTGGCCAGCAGCCGCACCAGCAACGTGCTGCCGCTGTTGTTCGGACAGATGACGAATGTGTACAGCGGCGACCTGCGCACCACCTGCTCCACGAATCACCCCCGGGACCGGAGGGCAGGCGTCTCACGAATCGAGCACCCACGTCATGACGAGACGCGGCGAACCCTCGCGAATCCCCGCTCCCGCGCCGCCAGTCGCGTGACGCCCCAGAACCCCAGCGCCACGGCGGCGATGGTCGCCCCCTGCACGCACACGCCCACCCAACCCGCGTGCGCGAACACCACCGTGGACGCGAGCGAGCCCGCGCCACTGCCGATGGAATAGAAGACCATGTAGCCCGCCACCAACCGGCTGCGCGCCTCCGGGCGAACCGCGTACAGCTCGCTTTGGTTCGTCACATGCAACGCCTGGATGGCCAGGTCCAGACCGATGATTCCCAACCCCAGCGCCCACAGCGACTGGTGCGTCTGCGTCAGCACGATGGGAACCCACGACACCAGCAGCAGCCCGAGCGCGAACAGCGTCGTCCGATTCCCGAAGCCCCGGTCCGCCAGCCGCCCCGCCCTCGACGCCCCCAGCGCGCCCGCGACCCCCGCGAGGCCGAACAGGCCCACCTGCGTGTGCGAGAGCGAGAACGGCGGCGCCGCCAGCAGCAGCACCATCGGCGTCCACAAGGTGCTGAACGCGGCGAAGCCCAACAGCGCGAGCACCGCGCGGACCCGCAGCACGGGCTCCTCCACGAACAGCGTGAGCACCGAGCGCAGCAGCTCCGGATAGGACAGCCGCGTGCGCGCACGCTCGCGAGGCAGCACCCGCAGCAGCGCCAGCGCCACGAGCAACGTCGCGCCCGCCGACACGAGATAGACGGAGCGCCACCCGGCGACATCGGACAGGAAGCCCGCCACGGTGCGCGCCATCAGGATGCCTATCACCACCCCGCTCGTCACCAGCCCCACCACGCGGCCCCGCTCGGCAGGCGACGCGAGCGACGCGGAGAACGCCACCAACACCTGCGTGACGACCGCGAGCAGCCCCACCACCGCCAGCGCGCCGAGCAACACCGCGCCCGAGGGCGCCAGCCCCGCCAGCGTCAACGCCGCCACCGACAGCAGCATCTGCAGGGCGACCAGCCGACGCCGCTCCACCAGGTCTCCCAGCGGCACCAGGAGCAACAGCCCCAACCCGTACCCCACCTGCGTGACAGTGACGACCACGCCCACCGTCGCGGGTTGCAACCCCAGCTCCCGCGCCATCGCATCCAACAACGGCTGCGCGTAATAGACGTTGGCGACGGCCAGCCCGCAGGCCACCGCCAACAACCCCGTCACCGCGCCCGACAGCCCGGGCGCCCCCCTGCCCGCAGGCTCCACCACCTTGGACTCCCGTCGCATCCACCACCTGCCCGCATCTGGTTTCAAAATGAAACCAGCGGGGAGTTAACGGGCCGGAGGGGATGTGGCAACCTCCGTTTCCGAATGGCGCAGCGAAAACCCCACAGCCAGGCCGAGTGCCCCGTCGAGCGGACCGTGGACATCCTCGGTGACGAGTGGTCCCTGCTCATCCTCCGGGACGTGTTCGACGGCCTGCGCCGCTTCGGAGAGCTCCAGAAGAACCTGGGCGTGGCGCGCAACATCCTCTCCGGCCGCCTGCGCAACCTGGTCGCGCACGGCATCCTGGAGACGGTGGCCGCGTCCGACGGGAGCGCGTTCCACGAGTACGCGCTGACGCCCAAGGGCAAGGACCTGTTCCAGGTCATCGTGGCCCTGCGGCAGTGGGGCGAGCACCACTGCTTCCAACCCGACGAGCCCCGCTCCCGACTGGTCGACACGGAGCACGGCAGGCCGGTGCGCCCCCTGGAGCTGCGCGCCGAGGACGGCCGGCCCCTGGCGTGCTCGGACGCCGTCGTGAAGAAGGTGTCCGAGCAGAAGCCGCGCAGGAAGCGCTGAGCGCTACGCCTCGGACTGCACCTCGATGGTCGGCTCCATCACCACCTCGGCGGTGATGCTCTGGCCGATGAAGCAGTACTTGTGCGCCTTCACGAACATCTCGCGCACCTTCTCCACGTCCGTGCCCGGCGCCACGCGGATGAGCGGCGCGAGGCGGACCTTGTTCACCCGCTTCACCTTCTCCACCGTGTCGAGGAACACCGTCACCTGGTCCTCGTACGAGCGCACATCCAGCCGCAGCTTCTTCGCCAGCGCCAGGAACGTGAGCAGGTGGCACTGCGCCACCGAGGCCCCTAGCAGGTCCTCCGGATTCCAGCGCGAGTCCTCACCGCCATACCCCGTCCCCGCGCTCACCAGGATGTCCGGCTTGCCATCCGTGCCAGCCACCGCGTTGCGGCTGTACTCGCTCGCGGTGGAGCCCTTCCACGTGAGCCTCAGCGGAAATCCTTCCACGTCCTGCCTCCTTGCGTTGCGTGTGTCCTCGGGCCCGAGCATAGGAGCCCCGCGTCGTTCCGGCTCGACTGTCGCACCGGCTCACTCCATCGAGGGAGCCCGTCCCCTACGCGGCGTCCGGACTTCCGTCATCCGCCGCGCAGGTCCGCGCCCTTCGGCACGGGCAGCTTCTCCCCGCGCGCAATCGCCGAGACGATGCGCGCGAGCTTCTCCACGCCGTCCGACAACGCCGCGGGGCCCGGCTGCAGGATGAGGCTGCTCTTCACCTCGTAGAGCTGGTCTTCCACCACCGCCGTCACCTTCTCCCAGCCCGGACGCGCGGCAATCTTGTCCCGCTTCGCCTTGCGGCCACACCAGCTGGCGATGACGCCGTCGGGGTTCCTGCGCGCCACCTCCTCGGGCTCGAAGATGCGCCCCTTCGCGCCCTGCGACGCGCGCGACTCGCGGCACACGTCCTCGCCGCCCACCAGCTCCACCAGCTCCGAGCACCAGCGGATGCCGGAGATGAGCGGCTCGTGCCACTCCTCGAAGAAGATGCGCGGCCGGCGCGGCAGCGCTTCCGCCGCGTCCGCGTGGCGCGTGAGGTTCGCCGTCAGCTCCTCCGCCAGCTTCTCCGCCGCCTCCGCGCGCCCCACCAGCGCGCCCGTCAGCCGCACCGACTGGAGGATCTCCGCCACCGAGCGCTGGTTGAACAGGTACACGGGCACGCCCCGCTTGCACAGCTCGCGGCCCAGGTCCGCCTGCAAGTCGGAGAAGCCCAACACCAGGTCCGGTTTGAGCTCCAAGATGCGCTCGAAGTTGGCGTCCAGGAACGACGACACCCGGGGCTTCTTGCGCGCCTCCGGCGGCCGCACCGTGAAGCCAGACACCCCCACCACCAGCTCCCCCGCGCCGATGCGGTAGAGCACCTCCGTCGTCTCCTCCGTCATGCACACCACCCGCCGGGGGTAGGCGGGCGCGCTGGAAAGCAACTCGGTCAGGTGGACGCTCATCCCGCCACCCTAACCGCGCGCACCCTCTTCGCGGAGGCTTCATGAAATCCCGAAAACCTTGTTCCACACTCCGAGTCGCTCACGCTCCCGCCCCCCAGTCCGCGTCTGCCGGCTGATCCACCGGCCGCGTGTCCGGTGCCGGACGTTGCGGCGCCCGGGCCGGTTTCTCGGCCGTTGATGCACTGCGCCAACCTGGCAGGTCGCTTGGGCAGTGGACGATTGCGGTGTTAGCATCCGCACGCATGTTCGACCGGAGCGTCGTGTGCCTTCCCGGTCGGTGGGGGCAGACATGATTGAAAACAACGCCCCGACGAATGGCGCGCCGCCCGACATGGTGGATCCGCTGCTGGGGCGCGTCCTCAACGAGCGCTTCCGCATCCTGGAGACCCTGGGCGCCGGAGGCATGGGCCGCGTCTACAAGGCGGTGCAGGCGCCGCTGGACCGGCTGGTCGCGCTGAAGGTCCTCAATCCCCACTACAACGACGAGGGCAAGGACCCGGGCTTCCAGAAGCGCTTCTTCCTGGAGGCCAGCGTCACCGCGAAGCTGCGCCACCCCAACACCGTCACCGTCATCGACTACGGCAAGACGGACGACGGCATCTACTACATCGCGATGGAGTACCTGGACGGGCTCACGCTCGGCCAGCTGCTCACGCAGGTGGGCCCGCTGCCGTGGGCGCGCGCGCTCAACATCACGCAGCAGATCGCCCGCTCGCTGCGCGAGGCGCACAAGGTCGGCCTCATCCACCGCGACCTGAAGCCCGCCAACGTGATGGTCCTCAACCAGGAGACGGACCACGACATCGTCAAGGTGCTCGACTTCGGCCTGGTGAAGTCCTTCATCGGCGACGCGGACGTGCCGCAGGACACGTCGCTCACCCAGGCGGGCATCATCCTGGGCTCGCCGCAGTACATGGCGCCGGAGCAGGCGCGCAACGTCGCCGACCCGCGCAGCGACGTGTACAGCATGGGCGTGGTGCTCTATCAGATGCTGATGGGCCAGCCGCCCTTCCTGGCCGCGCAGAGCATCGACGTCATCGTCAAGCACATCAACGAGCCCCCTCCCGCCTTCGGCGCCGTCTGGGCCAGCCATGGCGTGCCCGCGGAGGTGGAGGCGCTCGTCATGAAGTGCCTCGCCAAGATTCCCTCCGAGCGCTACCAGTCCATGGACGAGGTGCTGGAGGCCATGCGCCGCCTGTCGCACGTGGTGGGCGTCAGCGGCGTCTTCAGCGGCCCGCGCCTGACGGGCACCGGCAGCGGTCCTCGCAGCGGCCCCATCAGCGGGCCGGTGAACGCCGCCGGCTCCGGCCCCAGCACCATGGCGCTGGACATCGCCGTGGAGGAGCCGGCCGCGAAGTCCGGCAAGGGCCTGCTGCTGCCCCTGGCCATCCTCGGCGGCGCCATCGTGATTGGCGGCGGACTCTTCGCGGTGGCCATGATGATGCGCGAGCCCAAGCTCAAGCCGCTGCCGCCCGACTACGCCGCCACCCAGGCCGCCCTGCCCAAGGCGCCCGCCGCGCCCGCGAAGACGGCCCCGGGCCCGGCGGCCATCGCCGTGGACGACGAGCTGGCGCTGGCGCCGCTGGTGCCCGGCAACGTGCCCTCCGTGGTCTTCACCATCGAGAGCGAGCCCATGGGCGCCCGGGTGCGCGCGGGGAACAAGGACCTGGGTGTCACCCCCGTGAAGTACAAGGTCCGGCAGGACGGTGAGGGCCTTGCGAGCGCGGAGCTGACCTTCACGCTGGAGGGCTACCAGCCCCTCACGGTGAAGGCCGAGGGCACCGGCACCGAACAGACCATCCGCCACAGGCTCAAGAAGAAGCCGACTGCGCCGGCCCGCCCCCAACGGCCCGCTGAGTCGCGCGACAATTTCAAGGACAACCCCTACTAGTGAAACACTTCAAATCCCTTCGTCGAGTGGGCCTCGTGGCGCTGTGTCTTTGCGCGTCGCAGGCCCTGGCGGACGCACGCCTGGAAGCCCGTCGCCACTTCCGCACCGGCATGAGCCTCATCGCCCGGAAGGAGTACGACCAGGGCATCGCCGAGCTGGAGCAGGCGTACGCCATCAAGCCGCACCCCAACGTCCTCTTCAACATCGCGCGCGCGTACCAGGACGCGGGCCGCTCCGCGGAGGCGCTGGAGACCTACCGGCGCTACCTGGCGAGCAACCCGCCCGACGCGGCCACGGTGGAGACCACCGTCGCGGCGCTGGAGGCGAAGCAGCGCGAGGCGGAGGCCGCCGCCGGCGCGACGGACAACTCCGCGCTGCCCATGCCGCCGCCCCCCGCGAGCGTCCAGTCCCAGCAGCAGCTGGCGGGGCTCCTGGAGCGGCTGGAGAAGGCCATCGAGCGCGCGGAGTCCATGCCCTCGGGCCCCGCGACGCCCGCGCCCTCCACGTACGTGCCCTCCGTGCTGCCCGGCGTGTCCGAGGCGGCCACGGGCGACGACGGCGCGGTGCCCTACGAGGAGCGCGTGGTGACGGCCAGCCGCCGCGCCCAGTCCTCGCTGGAGGCGCCCAACGCCACCACCGTCATCACCGCGGAGGACATCCGCCTGTCGGGCGCCACCAGCCTGCCGGAGCTCCTGCGGCGCGTGCCGGGCGCGGACGTGATGTCGCTGGGCATCGGCAGCGCCAACGTGTCCATGCGCGGCTTCAACCAGCGCATCGCCAACAAGGTGCTCGTGCTCGTCGACGGCCGCACCGAGTACCAGGACTTCCTCGGCCTGACGCTCTGGTCGTCCATCCCCATCGGCCTGGATGAAATCGAGCGCATCGAGGTCATCCGCGGCCCGGGCAGCGCGCTCTACGGCGCCAACGCCATGTTGGGCGTCATCAACATCATCACCCAGGCCCCCGGCTCCGGCCCCCGCGCGCGCTTCACCGTGACGGGCGGCACCGGCCACAGCGTGGCGGGCTCGTTCCTGAGCCACGGCAGCTCCGGGGCGCTGCGCTACCGCGCGTCGGTGGCGTACTCGCAGGCGGACAAGTGGAGCCGCGACTACGCCAGCGACCGGCCGGACATCGTGCTCAGGGACCCGGACCCGGACATCGGCATGCGCGGGGCCCGGGCCACGCTGTCCACGGTGTACAGCTTCGCGGAGGGCCGCACGGTGGGCCTGTCCGGCGGCGTGCACCGCTACGCGACGGAAATCTACCCGCTGGGCCTTCTGCGCAACTACTTCATGGACGGCCTCAACGCGTACGCCAAGGGCGACGTGGAGCTGGGGCCGCTGAAGCTCAAGACGTTCTGGAACCACATCTCCGGCAGCGCCGGTCCCCAGTACGAGCCCATCGGTCAGCGCTCGCTGGGCACGGAGGTCAGCTCCAACCTGTTCAACGCGGAGCTGCTCTTCGCGCGCGCCTTCCACCTGGGCGGCGAGCACCAGCTCAACGTCGGCGTGGAGGGCCGCCTCAAGCGCGTGGGCTGGGACTACCTGGGCCCCTTGCGTGAGGAGGTCCACGCCGCCGCCTTCGTGCAGGACGAGTGGCGGCTGGCGGACCCGCTGCGCCTCATCGCCAGCTACCGCGTGGACCGCCACCCGCTGCTCGACGGGGGCTCGCCGGGCCTGGCGCACTCGCCTCGCGTGTCCGCGCTGTTCATGCCCGTGGAGGGCCACGCGTTCCGCATCAGCGCGGCGTCCGCCTTCCGCGAGCCCACGTTCCTGGAGAGCTACACGCGGCTGCTGGTCCCCGTGCAGGGCGTCAACGGCGCCAGCGCGCTGACGACGGGCAACACGGCCTTGCGCCCCGAGCGCCTCACCGCCTTCGAGCTGGGCTGGCGCGGCGAGTCCGCGGAGCTGGGCATGGACTGGGACGTGGCCCTGTACCAGAACCGGGTGAAGGACCTCATCGGCCTGTCCAACTTCGAGCGGCTGCCGGTGGGCGAGTCCTACGACGCGGCCACGGGCAACTACCTCATCGGCCGCTCGCGCTTCGTCAACGAGGACTCCATCTACACCGCGCGCGGCGCGGAAGCCGGCCTCACGCTGGCCCTCATCGACGGCCTGGGCCTCAAGGCGAGCGCCGCCTTCCAGACGGTCTCCTCGGACCTGGAGGACAAGGCGGAGTGCGGCCCGTGCAGCCAGGTGCCGCAGCTCAAGCTGTACGGCGGCGTCACCTACCGCACCCAGGCGGACCTCGAGTTCGGCGTGGACCTGGCCTACACCTCGTCCACGACCTGGATTGAGCGCGAGCCCGCGGCGGCGGACCCGACCCGCATCGAGCTGGCCTCCAACCCGCTGGGCGCCCACACCATCATCAACGCGCGCGTGGGCTACACGGCGGTGAAGAACCTGGTGGACGTGGCGCTCATCGGCAGCCAGCTGGGCGCCGCGCACTCCCAACACCCCTTCGGCAACCGCATCGAGCGGCGCGTCTACGCGACGCTGACGGTGACTCCATGAGCCGCACCTCCTCGTTCAAGCACTCCGCGCTCGTCGCGCTCGCCTCGTCCCTGCTCGTGCTGGGCTGTGAGTCCCCGTCCGTGGTCCCCACGGCGGACGGCCAGCAGGCCCTGCACACCGCCCGCATCGAGGGCAGCCTCGTCGTGCAGTCGGCCCTCCGGGGCAACGCGGTGGTGTTCCTCTACGACGTGGAGAAGCGCCCGCTGCCGCCGCCCCAGGGCAGCGGTCGTCCGGTGGCCTTCACCGTCATCCCCGCGGCGCAGCTGTTCGGCCCGGCGCTCGGCACCCACTCGCCCGGCCCCTTCACCGCGCCCTTCGCGTTCAGCCTGGTGGGCGCGGGCAAGTACATGCTGCGCGGCTTCATCGACGTGGACACCTGCGCGACGGGCGTCACGCCCTGCCACGTCCCCGACTTCAACCCCTGGTACGGCGTCACCAGCGAGCCCAACACGGGCGACATCGGCGGCGCCGCGGTGGACCTGACCAACGGCCAGCCGCTGGTCCTGGAGGTCACCAAGGACGAGGAGGGCCATCCGCAGCCGCTCACCAACGTCACGGTGAGCTTCTCGCAGGCCACCGCGCAGGTGCCGGTGGACCGGCCCGCCTTCCAGGTCACCGTCGCCGGCGGCGGAGACAACACCCTGGCGGCGGGCGGGCCCATGAAGGTGCTGCGGCTGACGCCGCAGGTGGTGGAGGCCAGCCCGGTGACGCAGCGGCCCAAGGCCTTCCTCGTCAGCTACGTGGACGCCAACCGCGACGGCGTGCCGGACGACGCCAACCGCGACGGGGTGCCGGATGTCTGGCCGCGCGTCGTGGTGCGCAAGCTGGCGGATGAGCCGGGCCTGCTCGAGGACAACGACAAGGACCGCGACAGCGTCCTCGACGCGGACGGCATCGACTACCTGCGCGCCGACGGCACCCGTGACGGCAGGCCGGACCTGGTGGTGCTCGCGGCGGGGCTGGTGATGGACCCCATCATCGCGGCGCTGACGGATGAGA
This sequence comes from Myxococcus sp. MH1, assembly GCF_059738865.1. Taxonomy (NCBI): domain Bacteria; kingdom Pseudomonadati; phylum Myxococcota; class Myxococcia; order Myxococcales; family Myxococcaceae; genus Myxococcus; species Myxococcus sp. MH1. Next base: position 8,733,240 of record NZ_AP026947.1, read on the forward strand.
ACGGTCAGCCCCGGATGACGCCCGTCCCCCTGGCGGAGCTCCAGGTGGCCGTGCAGCCCATCGCCCTGGATGCCAGCGACGCGGCCGCCCCGGCCCGTCTGGACGGGCTGCCGAAGGGTCGCTACTCCGTGGTGCTGATCCAATCCACGGGGCAGACGTGGCGGGTCCCCAACGAGCTCGCCCCGCCGCTGGCGGCGAGCATCGGGATTCCGGGCGTCGAAAGTCAGGCCTTCGTGCTTGAGGTCCCCTGAGCCCCACCTCGTGGCGAGTAAGGGTGTGCGGCGCCCCACATCGGGAAAAAAGAGAGGAAGGACGGTGCTTTGACTTCGCCATGTCCTTCCGTCAACATGCTTGGGTCTGCAGGGGGACAGCCCCACCTGAGGTCGTGATCCGATGAAGGCCGGTACCCTTCCCTCCCCAGAGCCCGTTCCCAACCGCACCACGACGGACCCGGCGCGCCCTGGTGGAAGCCGGACCGCGACGGGCGGCGCGCCGCAGCGCGTGCTGCTGGTGGACGACAGCCGCTCCATCCGGACGCTGCTGAAGATCTACCTCATGGCGCGCAACTTCGAGTTCCTGGAGGCGGAGTCCGCCGAAGAGGGACTGAAGGTCGCCGAGGCGGAGGGCATCGACCTCATCCTCACCGACTTCCACATGGACGGGATGAACGGCGCCGACTTCGCGGCGCAGATTCGCGCCAACGCCAACCCCCGGCTGGCCAAGGTCCCCATCCTGATGATGACGGGTGACCCGAACGTCGCCGAGGTGCGCGCGCTGGGTCAGAAGGCCGGCATCAGCGCCTTCGTCCGCAAGCCGGTGAGCTGCGCACAGCTCATGACGCTGGTGGACACCATCCTCCCGCTGCCGCGCAAGTAGCACCTGGGGCCCCGTCCTCACGACGGAGCCCGAGCCGCAGAAGCAGCGCGAGCCCCTCGGCGGGTGGGCGCCTTCCTCCCGAGACCTCGCGAGCAGCACACCGGGCGAGCCGACCTTGCGTCAGGCTCCGAGCCACGGAAGCAGCGCGAATCCTTCAGCGGGTGGATGCCTTCCTCCCGAGACCTCGCGAGCAGCACGACGGGCGAGCCGCCCTTGCGTCAGGCTCCGAGCCACTGATGCAGCGCGAACCCTTCAGCGGGTGGAGGCCTTCCTCGCGAGGCCTCGCGAGCAGCACGACGGGCGAGCCGCCCTTGCGTCAGGCTCCGCGCCACTGAAGCAGCGCGAACCCTTCAGCGGGTGGAGGCCTTCCTCCCGAGACCTCGCGAGCAGCACGACGGGCGAGCCGCCCTCACCTCACGCCGGGGTACGGGCCGCCGCAGCGGCGCGGGCCCGGCGTTTTCGCATCGCCTCACCCACGCGCACCGCGAAGAGCAGCGCGAGCACCGCGCCGTAGATGAGCGGCTCGGTGACGTCCTGCTTCACCCGCCACACGAAGTGCACCACGCCCAGCACCGCGGCCACGTAGGCCAGCCGGTGCAAGCGCTGCCAGCGCGGGAAGCCGAGCCTCCTCACCCAGCGGTTCGTGGACGTGACGGCCAGCGGCACCAGCAGCACCCACGCGGTGAAGCCCACGGTGATGAAGGGCCGCTTCACCACGTCCTCCCCCAGCGCCCGCCACGCCAGCCCCTGGTCCAGCACCGCGTAGGTGAGCAGGTGCGCGCACGCGTACGTGAAGGCCAAAAGCCCCAGCGTGCGGCGCACGCGCGCGGGCCACGTCCACCGCGTGAGCAGCCGCACGGGCGTACACGCCAGCGACGCCAGCAACATCACCAGCGCGAGCAGCCCCGTCTGGTTGAGCGCCGCCTCGATGGCGTTGGGGCCCAGTTGTCCCAGCGGCCCCTGCACGGCCAGGAGCGCCAGGGGCAGCAGCCCGCCCACGGTGAGCGCGGGGTTCAGCCACGGATGGGGAGACGAGGCCATGGCGTCAGAAGTTCTCGCGCAGGTCCATGCCCGCGTAGAGGTGCGCCACCTGCTCGCCGTAGCCGTTGAAGGGCAGCGTGGGCCGGCGCTCGAAGTCGCCGATGCGCCGCTCGGAGGCCTGGCTCCAGCGCGGATGGGACACCGCGGGGTTCACGTTGGCGTAGAAGCCATACTCGTGCGGCGCCGCCATGTTCCAGGTGGTCATCGGCATGGTGCGCGTGAGCGAGATGCGCACGATGGACTTGCCCCCCTTGAACCCATACTTCCACGGCACCACCAGCCGCAGCGGCGCGCCGTTCTGCGCCGGCAGCTGCTTGCCGTACAACCCCATGGCCATGAACGTCAGCGGATGCATCGCCTCGTCCAGCCGCAGCCCCTCCAGGTAGGGCCAGTCCAGCACCGGCCGCTTCTGTCCGGGCAGCTGCTCCGGGTCCATCAGCGTGGTGAACGTCACGTAGCGCGCGTGGCTGGTGGGCTTCACCCGGGAGAGCAGCGCGGCCAGCGGAAAGCCCAGCCACGGAATCACCATGGACCAGGCCTCCACGCAGCGCATCCGGTAGACGCGCTCCTCCATGGTGAACCAGGACAACAGCTGGTCGATGTCCACCGTCTTCGGCTCGTGCACCTCCCCGTCCACGGTGACGGTCCACGGCCGGGGCTTCAAGGAGTGCGCGAGCCGGGCCGGGTCGTTCTTGTCCAGGCCCAGCTCGTAGAAGTTGTTGTACGTGGTGACGTCCTCGTACGGGGTGCGCGGCTCGTCCGTGTCGAACGCGCCCTTCGCCTTCACCACGGGCCCGGTGACGGCGCCCGCGTCCGGGACATACGCGTCCATGAAGCGGCGCTGCTTGCGGGTGAGCAGGTACAGGCCCCCCGCCACGGCGGCGGCCGTGCCCGTGAACAGGCCCGCGTTGCGCAGGAAGTCCCGGCGGCGCAGGTAGAGCCGTTCGGAGGTGATTTCGGAGCCGGGCGGCTCCACGGGCGGCTTGTCGCTCATGACCCTTTATAACGGCCCAGCGTCCCCGGCCGTTACATCGCCCGCCCGCTGCGGCACGGCGCGAGCATCCTTGACGCGCCACAGTCGCCACCAGGGCGTGCCGGGGGACTGGTGGTGCTCCCAGTGGTAGCCGAAGAAGTAGCAGGACAGCATGGCCCACGCGTGGTTGCGCGGCAGCGTGCGCGCGTGGTGCGGCGCCATGTCCGGCGTGTCCGGGCGCCGGTGCGGCAGGTAGGTGCCGAAGTAGAAGAGCTGCAACGTCCCCAGCACGGCCGGCACCACCCAGAACACCAGCACGCGCGGCTGGGACACGCCCAGGAAGACGAGGACGTTGAACTTGGCCGCCATCACCCCCAGCTGCGGCAGCGTGGTGTAACGAACCATGAACGTCCCCAGCCACGGCCAGAAGGACTGGGTACGGGTGGAGAAGTCGGGGTCGTCGTCGCCCGTGGGGTTCTGGTGGTGCGCGTGGTGGTTCAGCACCAGTCGCCGGTAGGACAGCCCGGCGAACAGGAAGCAGGCGAGCGTCCCCACCGTCTCGTTCACCCAGCCCTGCCGGGCCACCGTGCCGTGCATGGCGTCATGGCCGGTGATGAACAGCCCCGTGCACAGCCACGCCTGGAAGGCGACGTGCATCCACGTGAGGGGCGAGTCCAGGGGCAGCCACCCCGGGGACATCAGCATCCACGTCAGGTGCGCGCCCCACGCGCCGATGATGACGAGCGCGATGACGACGCCCCAGGGGCCGAGCGGTGGTGCGCGATGACGGGCCGTGGTCTCCATCTCACCTGACTCATGGGGATGACGGCGCCGCCGCGCACGGGAAAGCACCCCGGCGCGGCGAGCGGGCCGTCGGCCGTGGCTACTTCCGCACGCCGGCGTCGGCCGCGGGGGCGGAGGCCTCGCGCACCAGCTCCTCCGCGGTGACGTAGCGCGGCTCGATGTCCACCGGCACGTCCTTGAGCCGCTCGAGCACCTTGCGCACCGGCGGACGAATCACGCCCATCTTCGCCAGGAGCGCCTCGGCCGCCTTGCGGTCACCCCTGGCCTGAATCTCCATCAGCTGCTTCGTCAGCGCGGTGACGGACTTCTTCATCGTCTCCGGCACGACGGAGAAGGTGCCGTCGGCGGCGACCTTCACGGCGCCGGAGTCCAGGAAGTAGTTGAGCTGCAGCGCCACGCCCTTGCCGTGCGCCTCGTCGATGCCGAAGCGGATGGAGCGGAACGCGGAGGCCAGGAACGTCGTGTACATGGTGCGGCCCATCGCCTTGTCGATGACGCCCGTGTCCATCAGTCGCTGCAGCGCCCACAGGCCGGAGACGTCCGCCTTGGCCTCCTCGAGCGCGCTGGAGGACACCTGGAGCGCCTGGCGCACCGTCGTCGCCTTGCCGCTCACGGTGATGTTGTGCGGCCCCAGCCCGTGCATCAGCTCGTGCATCAGGATGTGCGTGAAGAACGCGTCGAAGGCCACGTCCTGCTGGTCCCTGGCGGACAGCGCCACCTTGGCGATGGGCACCAGCACGCGCTGGAACTTGGCCTCCTGCACGTTCTTGAGCATCACGCGCTTGGAGCCCATGGCCTCCGTGACGCGCTCGTCGTTGGGCAGGTTGTACGCGGCCGTCTGCACGCCCCGGTTGGCGTCACCGGCGGAGAACAGGCTGTTGACGACGCGGATGGGGGCCAGCGCGCCCAGCTTCGGGTTGCGCAGCTTCGCGTCGATGGGCAGGTGGTTCTCCAGGTCCTGCAGGTGGTCGCTGAACTTCGCGAGCTTCTGCGTCTCCGCGTCGTCGCGCAGGCCGACGAAGGCCTCGAACGCGGCCTTGTAGTTGAACCAGCCGTCCTCGTAGACCTCGTAGGGCCCCACGGTGGGCTCGATGCTCGCGTCCAGCTTCATCCACGCGACTTCGCTCGCGTAGTAGTCGTTCGAGCCGAACGCGTCCGCGCGCGACTCCAGGAACGCCTTGAGCGTGGGCTGCTTGGTCAGCTGCGCGGCCTCGCGGAACAGGCGCGCGGCCTCGGCCAGCTCCCCCTGGTACTCGATGCTGTACGGCACGGAGACGAACTTGCCGTCGGTGCCCCGGCGGATGGTGGTGTAGAAGCCCGTGGCCTCCTTCTGCTGGGCCTCCGGCAGCGACTTCACCCACGCCTCCACCTGCTCCTTGGTGGCGCCAGCCGGATAGAAGTTGCCGGCCTCCGGCTTCGCGGGCACACCCGGCAGGAACGGCCGCCCCTCGTCCAGGCTGTTCCACGGGCCCTTGTCCAACACGAACGCGTGCAGACGCGCGCGGCCCAGCGGCGAGTCGTCCCGCGTGAGCCCCAGCAGCACCGTCTCGCTGCCCGCCCAGCGCTGGCGCAGGAAGAGCGCGTCCATCAACTGCGAGGCCTGGACGATGCGCGCGAGCGCCTGCCGCTCGTTGGCGGGCAGCGCCTTCAAGTCCACCTTCAGCTCCACCGGAGCGAAGCGCGCGGTGAGGCGCTGCAATTCGGCGGCGTCGGGCAGGGCGACGGGGGCGGCGGCGTGCTCGGCGGCGAGGGCGGAGCCGGACAGCATCGCCGCACCGAGCACGGACAGGAGGGTTCGGTTCATGGCCCTTCCCTACCCCAACGTCGCGCCCCCTCCCAGCGCTCCCGTGCTCCTGTACGCATCGGAACATTCCAGCCAGGACGGTTTGGCGGCGCGCGTCGGAGCCGGCTGACAACATGCGCAAGCCTGGATTTCCCGGGCAACCCAGGTGCCCTTCAACCCGGGCACGCGAGGACTTCTCATGACGACGACTCGAACCGACCCCTTGGCCCGCCGGGGCGCGCTGCCGGGGCTGCTGGTGGCCCTGTGCGTGGGGCTGTTCTCCTCCTCCGCGCTGGCGGCGGACGAGGTGCGCCTGCTCAAGGCGGTGAGCACCGTGAGCAGCCGCTATGGGCAGACGTGGCAGGACGTCACCTACCTCCTGGTGGTGAAGAACCTGGCCTACGAGAAGCAGGTCGCCATCCATGACAAGCAGCCGGACGGGACGTGGCTCGATTTGGAGGCCAGCTACGCGGGCGACGCGGGCGCGGGCCACGAGCTGTGGAAGGTGACGCGGCAGTACCAGAGCTGGGGCACGTCCCCGCAGCCCACGCGCGATCTGGAGTTCGTGGCGAAGTACACGGTGAATGGCCAGACGTACTGGGACAACAACGGCGGGGCCAACTACCAGCTGGTGCGCACCAACGGGCCGCTGCTCCCGCGGGCCAACGTGCTGGTGGGCAGCAGCTACTGGCAGCCCACGGGTGAGGTGGACATCGGCATCGACGTGAAGAACCTCGCCTACACCAAGAGCGTCACGGTGGTGTACACGACGGACAACTGGGCCACGTCCCACGAGGTCGCCGCGTCCTTCGTCCCCGGCTACTCGGTGGGCTACGCGTACATCTCCAGCCCCAACGCGTACGGCGTGGAGCGCTGGCAGGCGCGCATCCCGGCCGTGTCCGGCACGCCGCTGTACTACATCCGGTACGAGGTGAACGGGCAGACGTACTGGGACAACAACTTCGGCTACAACTACCCGCCCATCTACCCTCCCCTCTAGCCCTCCCGAGGGCCGACCCGGGGGCCTGGCCGTCCAGCGCCGGGCCCGCCGGGGGGCATTCGGGCGACGGCCCTCGACAGGCCGGTTTGCATGGTTATGGGGAGACGACGCTTCGCGCCCACACGGGGCGCCCCGGAGGCCTTGAACCCATGACCGTCGACGCTTCCCCCCAGCGGGAAACCCACGCCTTCCAGGCGGAGATCAACCAGCTCCTCAGCCTGGTCATCAACTCGCTCTACAGCCACAAGGAGATCTTCCTCCGGGAGCTGGTCTCCAACGCCTCGGACGCGCTCGACAGGCTGCGCTTCCGCGCGATTACGGAGCCGGAGCTGCTCGCGGACGCGCCGGAGCTGGAGCTGCGCATCATCCCTGACGCCCAGAAGAACACCCTCACCATCGAGGACACCGGCGTCGGCATGTCGCACGACGAGCTGGTGAAGAACCTGGGCACCATCGCCCACTCCGGTTCGCGCGAGTTCATCCAGGCGATGACCCAGCGCGGCCAGAAGGACATGCAGCTCATCGGCCAGTTCGGCGTGGGCTTCTACAGCGCGTACCTCGTCGCCGACCGCGTGGAGGTCATCAGCCGCGCCGCCGGCAAGGACAGCCAGGCGTGGAAGTGGACGTCCGAGGCGCACGGCACCTTCACCGTGGAGCCCGCCGAGCGCGCGGCCCGGGGCACCTCCGTCATCCTCCACCTCAAGGAGGACCAGAAGGAGTTCCTGGACGAGTGGCGCGTGCGCTCGCTGATTACCCAGTACTCCGACTACGTCGGCCACCCCATCAAGCTCCAGGTGACCAAGACGACGGGCACGGGGGACGACGCGAAGACGGAGAGCTCGCTGGAGGTGGTGAACAAGGCGAGCGCCCTGTGGCAGCGCGCCAGGTCGGACATCACCGACGAGCAGTACCAGGAGTTCTACAAGCACCTGACGCACGACTGGGAGAAGCCGCTCGCGTGGACGCACTTCAAGGCGGACGGCAACCAGCAGTTCACCGGGCTGCTCTTCCTGCCGAAGAACCCGCCGTTCGACCTGAACGCGCAGCAGCAGCGCGGGGTGCGGCTGTTCGTCAAGCGAGTGTTCATCATGGACCGCTGCGAGGAGCTGGTGCCGCAGTGGCTGCGCTTCGTGCGCGGCGTCATCGACTCGGATGACCTGCCGCTCAACGTGTCGCGCGAGCTGCTGCAGGACTCGCAGGTGGTGCGCGCCATCCGCAAGCACGTGGTGAAGAAGTCGCTGGACCTGCTCGAGAAGCTCGCCAAGGACAAGCCCGAGGACTACACGACGTTCTGGAAGGCCTTCGGCACGGTGCTCAAGGAGGCGCTGGCCACCGAGGCCGAGCACAAGGACAAGGTGGGCGGCCTCTTGCGATACGAGAGCTCGCGCGACGAGGGGCTCACGTCCCTGGCGGACTACGTGTCGCGGATGAAGGAGGGCCAGGAGGCGCTCTATTACATCTACGGCGAGTCCCGGAAGGCGGTGGAGGACAGCCCGCACCTGGAGGCGCTCAAGCAGCGCGGCTACGAGGTCCTCTTCATGACGGACCCGGTGGACGAGTGGGCGGCGCAGGGCCTGCGCGAGTTCCAGGGCAAGCCGCTGGTGTCCGCGCTCCAGGCGGACCTGAAGCTGCAGTCCACGGACGAGCAGAAGAAGGAGCACGAGGAGAAGAGCGAGGGGCTCAAGGGGCTCACGTCGCGGATGAAGGACGTGCTGCAGGACTCGGTGCGCGAGGTGCGCGTGTCGGACCGGCTCACGGACTCGCCGGTGTGCCTGGTCGTCCCCGAGGGCGGCTCGCCCGCGTACCTGGAGCGGCTGCTGCAGCAGCGGGGTAAGGGAATGCCGAGGGTGAAGCGCATCCTCGAGGTCAATCCCAAGCATCCGGTCATCGAGCACCTGAAGACGCTCCACGCCCAGGACCCGGCCCAGGCGCAGGTGGCCGAGTGGATTGAGCTCTTGCATGACCAGGCGCTGCTCACCGAGGGCAGCACCATCTCCGACCCGAACCGCTTCGCGCGCCGGCTGACGACGCTGCTCACGCAGGTGGCGGGGCAGGCGGTGAAGGCGCCGGTGTCCGACGCGCCGAAGCCGGAGGCCCCGGCGCAGGCCGCGAGCTAGGGCACGGTACTGGGGTGAAAGGGCCTCCACTCGCGAGGGGTGGAGGTCCTCGTGCACCGGGCGCGGGAGGGGCCTTTCGCCGCCTTTCGCGCGATTCGCCGGCGCACAATTAGACAGCCTTGTGAGCGATAGGGAATGATGGCTGGATGTCCCAGACCTCCTTCGCCGTCTTCACTTGCGACATCCTCCCGACGGCGGACGCCTCTGTCCGCTCCGCCATCCAGGGAGTGGTCCGCGCGGAGCTCAGCAAGCCCCACCGTCGCGTGCGTCAGCCGCTCGGCAACCAGTGGCTGGTGCGCTTCGACGACGGTGGCTTCAATGCCTTCGTGCTGGTGCTGAGCACGCTGCGCGCGCGCTACCCGGAGTCCTTCCGCTACCTGGTCGTCGGCTGGAACGACATGGGCTCGGTGGCGCTCTATCCGTTGGGTGGGGCGACGCCCACGACGCTGAGCCTGGTCACCGCGATGGCCGCCGTGGCCTCGGGCGCGGACGAGCTGGCGGCGCCGCTGCTGCTCGCCTCGGGCCCGCTCACCGCGGACGACTTCCCGCTGCAGTGGGCGGACGAGGCCGGTGAGGCGCAGAGCCTCCTGGGCGCGTCGGCGCGGGCCCGGCGCGTGGCGACTCCCGGTCCTCGTCGGAGCGTGACTCGGAGGGCCCGCGCGGCAGCGCCCGTCATCAGCGCGGCGCCCGTGCAGGCCGAGGTGGTGGTGAGCGCGGTCGAGGTGGCGCCCGCGCCCGTGGTGAGCGAGGCCCCCGCGACGGAGGCCACCGAGGCCACGAGCGGCGGACGCAAGGGTGCGCGTCGCAAGGGCGCGCGCAAGGCTGGCACCGCGCGGGCGAAGAAGGCCGCGGGCGGCAAGGCGCGTGGGAAGCAGGCCGCCAAGGTGGCCCGGACGGAGCGCACGGAGGAGGCCGCGAAGCGTCGGCGTCCCACCGCGACGAGCAAGCGGACCGGTGGCAAGCGCCGGGGCACCGCGGTCAGCGCGAAGCGCTCCACGTCCGGCAAGCCCAAGGCGGCCAAGGCGAAGACCAAGACCGCTCGCGCGGCGACGAAGCGCAAGGGCAAGAAGGGCGCTCGCTGAAGCGAGGTCTGTGACGCCGCGCGCGGCTGACGTGCGCGGCGGCTTGCTTCACAACCGACGGTGGCTTCATGCGCTGGAGAGCCGGGCGCGCCTCCATGGTGTGCTCTCCGCGCGGCACCTTCGCGTTCACTCGCACCATTCGCGGCGCATCGCGCAGGGATGCTTCGCCGCGCGAGCCCACCCCATCACAACCCCATGTCGAGCAGCACCGCCTCCGCCGCGCGCCGCCCCGAGCCGAGCGCGCCATGGATGGACGCGCTGTCCCGGTGGTCACCACACACGTAGAGCCCCGGTGACAGTCGCACCGGCCGATGCGGCGGCTCCAGCGCGGCCATCGTCTGCGCCGGCAGCGCGAACGGCAGCGAGTACGTGCGCAGGTGCCGCCAGTCCGCCACCGCGGCGCCGAACCACTCCGCCAGCTCCACGCACACCTGCTCGCGCAACGCGGCCTCATCCGAGTGCACGCCCAGCACCGACACGGACACGAGCGCCTGTCCCGGGGGCGCATATGCGGGCGACACCTCGCTCATCACCGCGACGTTGTTCACCACGCCCTTCCCGTCACCATTGAGCAGCAGCCACGGCCCCTCCACCGGCGGCTCCGGCGCGGCGAAGTACAGACACGTCACCGCGTTCATCATCGGCACCGGCATCCCGGGGAGCAGCCGCGCCGCGGCCAACGGGTCCGTGGCCACCACCACCGCCTTCGCGCCCAGCATCTCCCCGTCCTCCAGTCGCACCCGGTGGCCCCACACATCGGCCACGGGTGCATGCCTGCGCAGCGCGACAGGAGGCAGCTTCGCGGCGAGCTGCTCCGCAATCACCCCCATCCCCTGCTCCGGCACCCCGGCCTCGCCCGAGGCGAACATCCGGAAGACGAACTCGAGGAAGCGACTGGACGTGTTCAGCGAGCGGTCCAGGAAGACGCCCGCGAGGAAGGGCCGCAGGAAGCCCTCCACCATCTCCTCCGTGAAGCCCAGCTCCTCCAGGTAGCGCCGCGAGGTGCGCTGGGGACGCAGCCACACGTCCTCGTCCTCGCCCGAGCGCGAGAGCTGCCGCAGCTCCAGCACACGCAGCTTGTCGCCGAACGTCCCGGGCACGTCGAGCAGGTGCGAGAGCGCCGTCACCGGCTGACGCAGCGGGTCCGCCACCGTGCACAGCCTCCCCTGTCGCCACACCTTCGCGCCCGGCATGAAGCGCCGCAGCCGCAGCGCCTCCAGGTCGAGCAGCTTCCGCCCCTCCGGGTAGGCCGTCAGGTACACCTGGAACCCACGGTCCAGCAGGAAGCCCTCATGAGCATCCGTGCGGACGCGGCCCCCGGGAGCATCCCCGGCTTCCAGGACCACCACTTTCAAGCGGGATTGGACGAGCGCTCGCGCGCACGCCAGCCCCGCGAGACCCGCGCCCACGACGATGACGTCCGGGTTCGACACGCGCTCTCCCACATCCACGCTGGCTCCCCTCCATGCTGGTGCGGCGAGCGCGCGGGCCGCAACCCGTACCGTCGTCCGGGTTGCTCGGGAGCGAACACTTGTGCAGAACTGGGAGGCGAGGCGCCACATGCAAGAGCCTCGAAACGCCGGGCTTCCCGGCGTCACCTGAGTGGAGAGAAGGCGGGTTACCCCATGTTGATCGTGATGCGACCAGACGCGACGGCCCAGGACATCGAGCGTGTGAACGACGAGATCCGCCGCCGTGGCTGGCAACCGCACGCGATTCCAGGGGGCACTCGCACGGCCATCGGCATCACCGGCAACCCCGGCGCGGTGGAGCCCGAACCCTTCCGAGTGCTGCCCGGCGTCGCGGACGCGGTCTCCATCTCCCAGCCGTTCAAGCTCGTCAGCCGTGAGGTGAAGCCGGACGACACGCAGCTGCGCGTGGGCAACCTCACCATCGGCGGCGCGTCCTTCCACGTCATCGCCGGGCCGTGCTCGGTGGAGTCGCGCGAGCAGATTCTGTCCACCGCCCACGCGGTGAAGAAGTCGGGCGCCACCATGCTGCGCGGCGGCGCGTTCAAGCCGCGCACCAGCCCCTACGAGTTCCAGGGCCTCAAGGGTGACGGCCTCGCGCTCTTGGCCGAGGCGCGCCAGGAGACGGGCCTGCTCGTCACCACCGAGGTGAAGGACACCGCGACGCTGGACGCGGTGGCGGACGCCACGGACATCCTCCAGATTGGCGCGCGCAACATGCAGAACTTCAGCCTGCTGGAGGCGGTGGGCGAGCGGCGCAAGCCCGTGCTGCTCAAGCGCGGCATGAGCGCGACCATCAAGGAGCTGTTGATGGCGGCCGAGTACATCGTCGCGCGCGGCAACACCCAGGTCATCCTCTGCGAGCGCGGCATCCGCACGTTCGAGACGATGACGCGCAACACGCTGGACCTGAACGCCGTGCCCATGCTCAAGCAGCTGTCGCACCTGCCTGTCTTCGTGGACCCCTCGCACGGCATCGGCGTGCGCAAGGCGGTGCCGGCGATGATGCGGGCGGCGGTGGCGGTGGGCGCCGACGGCATCATCGTGGAAGTGCACCCCGACCCGCCGCGCGCGAAGTCGGACGGCGCCCAGTCGTTGGACTTCTCCGAGTTCGACAAGTCCATGAACGAAGTACGGGCGATTGCACAGGCCATGGGCCGTGAAGTCGTGCGGTTGGGATAGCGCGCGATGACCCTCAAGGAAGCGCTGGGCAAGGTGGTGGGCCGGCGCGACCTCACCCGCGAGGAGATGGCCCGGGTCATGGGCCTGATGCTCGCGGGCGAGGCTTCGCCTGCTCAAGTGGGGGCGCTGGCGACGGCGCTCAAGATGAAGGGTGAGACCGAGGACGAAATCCTCGGCGCCGCGGAGGCCATGCGGGCCTGCGCGGCGAAGCTGTCTCCGCGCGCGCAGGTGGTGCTCGACACCTGCGGCACGGGCGGGGACGGCGCGCACACCTTCAACATCTCCACCGCGGTGGCCTTCGTGGCCGCCGGGGCGGGGGTGACGGTGGCCAAGCACGGCAACCGCGCGGTCTCCAGTCGGTGCGGCAGCGCGGACGTGCTCGCCGCGCTGGGTGTGTCCATGGAGCGGCCGCATGAGCGCGTCGCGCTCGACATCGACGAATACGGCGTGGGGTTCCTCTTCGCGCCCTCGCATCACAGCGCGCTCAAGCACGTGGCGCAGGCGCGGCGGGACATGGGCTTCCACAGCATGTTCAACCTGCTGGGACCGCTGACCAACCCGGCCGGCGCGCGCTATCAGCTGCTGGGCACCTTCGACGGCAAGCGCGTGGAGCAGACGGCGCGAGTGCTGGGGCGATTGGGCAGTCGGCGCGCGTGGGTGGTGCATGGCCACGACGGGCTGGACGAAATCTCGCCCTGCGCGCCCACCGAGGTGGCGGAGCTACGCGAGGACGGCACCGTGCACTGCTTCACGGTGCGGCCCGAGGACGCGGGGCTCGAAGTGGTGCCGCGCGAGGCCATCGCTGGCGGTGACGCGGACGAGAACGCGAAGCGGCTGCGCTCATTGCTCGACGGTGAGCGCTCCGGACTGCGCACGGCGGTGCTGCTCAACGCGGCGGCGGCGCTCGTCGTGGTCGGGCAAGCGAACGACTTGCGCGAGGGCGTGAAGAAGGCGGAGCACGCCATCGACTCGGGCGCGGCGTCGCGCAAGCTCGCCTCGCTCATCCATGGGGCCGTGTCGTGAGCGGGGGCCAGCACGGTAGCACGTCGTCTCCGGTCGCGCCGGGGACGCTGGACCTCATCATGGCGCGCAAGCGACGGGAGCTGGCGGAGCGGCCTCCCCTGTCGCCGCGCCCCCGTCCCGAGCCGCGTGACTTCGCGGGCGGCCTGCTGCGACGAGCACCGGGGCGCCCGGTGAGCGTCATCGCGGAGGTGAAGCGCAAGAGTCCGTCCGGCGGAGCGTTTCCACACGCGGACGTGGTGGCAGTGGCGAGGGCCTACGAGGCCGCAGGCGCCAGCGCCATCAGCGTGCTGACGGACGGGCCGGACTTCGGTGGCGCGCTGGAGGACCTCGTCGCGGTGCGAGCCGCGGTGTCGGTGCCGGTGCTGCGCAAGGACTTCCTCGTCGCGGCACGCGAGGTCGAGGAGAGCGCGCTGTGGGGCGCGGACGCGGTGCTGCTCATCGCGGATGCGCTGGAGGACGGAGAGCTGCGCGAGATGCTGGCCACGGCGCGCGCGGTGAACGTCGCCGCGCTGGTGGAGGCGCACACGGAGGCGCACGCCGAGCGGGCGCTGGCGGCGGGCGCGGAGCTGGTGGGCATCAACAACCGGGACCTGGCCACGTTGAAGACGGACGTGGGCACGGCGCTGCGGGTGATGCCCAGGCTGCGCTCGCGGGCCCGCGTGCTCGTGGCGGAGAGCGGGCTCAAGTCGGTGACGGAGCTGGTCGCCGCGCGAGAGGCCGGCGCCGACGCGGTGCTGGTGGGCGAGTCGCTCCTGCGCGACGCGGAGCCGGGACGGGCGCTCACGCGGCTGCTCGGACAGGAAGGCACGCCGCCGTGAGTGTCCGGGTGAAGGTGTGTGGGGTGACGCGGCTCGAGGATGCTCGGGCCGCGTGGGACGCGGGGGTGGACGCGCTGGGGCTCAACTTCTATCCGCCCTCCCCTCGATATCTGGACCTGGCCACGGCGGCGAAGCTCGCGCGCACGCGGCCGCCCCTGGGCGCGCTGATTGGGGTGTTCGTCAACGCGGCGGCGGAGGACATCCGGCGGGCGGTGACGGAGTGTGGCCTCACGGCCGTGCAGCTCCATGGGGACGAGCCACCGGAGGCCTGCTCGGGGTTCGGGGTGCCGGTCATCAAGGCGCTGCGGGTGCGCGGCGCGGATGACGTGGCGCGGACGCGGGCGTACGTGGGAGTGGGCGACGTGACGGGGTTGCTGCTGGACGGGGCGGCGCCTGGGTATGGCGGTGGGGGCGTGGGGTTCGACTGGTCGCTGGTGGCGGGAGTGTCGGGCAGCGGCGTGCCGGTGTTGGTGGCGGGAGGGCTGAAGCCCTCCAACGTGGCGGAGGCGGTGCGCGCGACGCGGCCTTACGGAGTGGATGTGGCCAGTGGGGTGGAGTCGGCCCCGGGCATCAAGGACATGGACGCGGTGCGCGCCTTCGTGCGGGCCGCGAAGTCCATCAACCTCTGGGAGTGACAGGGATGAACACGGAGACTTCCACCGGCCGCTTCGGCCGCTTCGGTGGGCGCTACGTGCCGGAGACGCTCGTCCCGGCGCTGATGGAGTTGGAAGAGGCGTATACGGCCGCCAGGGCGGACCCGACGTTCGACGCCGAGGTGGCGCGGGTGCTGCGTGAGTTCGTGGGTCGTCCCACGACGCTGACGCCGGCGCGCAGGCTCACCGAGGCGTGGGGCGGCGCGAACGTGTGGCTCAAGCGCGAGGACCTGGCGCACACGGGCGCGCACAAAATCAACAACACCGTGGGTCAGGTGCTGCTCGCGAAGCGGATGGGCAAGAAGCGCATCATCGCGGAGACGGGCGCGGGCCAGCACGGCGTCGCGACGGCCACCGCGTGTGCGCTCTTCGGGCTGCCGTGCGAGGTGTACATGGGCGCGCTGGACGTGGAGCGGCAGGCGCTCAACGTCTTCCGGATGCGGGCGCTCGGCGCGGTGGTGCGGCCGGTGGAGTCGGGCTCGCGGACGCTGAAGGACGCGATGAACGAGGCGATGCGCACGTGGGTGTCGCAGGTCTCGGACACGCACTACGTCATCGGCAGCGCGGCGGGGCCGCACCCGTATCCGTCGGTGGTGCGCGACTTCCAGTCCATCATCGGGAAGGAGCTGCGCACGCAGGCGATGGCGGCGTTCGGGCAGCTGCCGGATGCGATTGTCGCGTGCGTGGGGGGCGGCTCGAATGCGATTGGCGTGCTGCATCCGTTCATCGGCGATGCGAGCGTGCGGCTCATCGGCGTGGAGGCGGGTGGGCACGGGCTGGACTCGGGCCAGCACGGGGCGTCGTTGACGCTGGGGACGGAGGGCGTGTTGCACGGCTCGCGCTCGCTGGTGCTCCAGGACGCGGATGGACAGATTCAGGAGGCGCACAGCATCAGCGCGGGTCTGGACTATCCAGGCGTGGGGCCGGAGCTGGCGCACCTGGCGAAGATTGGGCGGATGGAGGTGCGCACGGCGACGGACGACGAGGCGTTGGCGTCGTTCTACGAGGTGGCGCGCATGGAGGGCATCCTCCCGGCGCTGGAGACGTCGCATGCGTTCGCGCGAGGCAGGGAGCTGGCGCGGGAGCTGGGCGCGGGCAAGTACCTGGTCATCAACTGCTCGGGTCGAGGGGACAAGGACGTCGCGACGATTTCGGCACGCGGGGTTCCGCCGGCGGTGGGGGTGAAGGCGTGAGCGGCGAAATCGCGAAGGCGTTCGCGCGGGCGAAGGCTCGGGGCGAGGGCGCGCTGGTGGCGTACGGGATGGCGGGAGACCCGGACCTGGCGCGCTCGGTGGAGGTCTTCACGGCGATGGTGGAGGGAGGCGCGGACATCCTCGAGGTGGGCGTGGCGTTCAGCGACCCCATCGCGGACGGGCCGGTCATCCAGGGTGCATCGGAGCGCGCGTTGAAGGCGGGCTCCACGCTCAAGCGGGTGCTCGACGAGGTGGTGCCGGAGGTGCATCGGCGCTGCCCGGAGACGCCGCTGGTCATCATGACGTATGTGAATGTCATCATGGCGATGGGCGAGGAGCGGTTCGCGAAGCTGGCGCGGGAGCGCGGCGTGTCGGGAGCCATCCTGCCGGACCTGCCGCCCGAGGAGAGCGGGGCCTTGCGCGCCACGTTCGACGCGGCGGGCGTGGACCTGATTCCGCTGTGCGCGCCGACGACCCCGCGTGCGCGAGCCGAGGCCATCGCGAAGGATGGGCGCGGCTTCGTGTACTGCGTGTCGGTAGCGGGAGTGACGGGCATGCGCGCGGAGCTGCCTCCGGACCTGTCGCAGCGGCTGGACCTGGTGCGCAAGGCGTCACCGGTGCCGGTGGTGGCGGGCTTCGGCATCTCCAGCGCGGAGCAGGCGCGGACGCTGTCGGCGCACGCGGATGGGGTGGTGGTGGGGAGCGCGCTCGTCCGGGCCGCACACTCGGATGGACCGCAGGCCGTCAAGGCGCTGTGCGCGGACATCAAGCGCGGATTGAAGCGCTGACGTCGACGGGACACGGGCACGGAAGCACCACTCCGTGCTCCGTGGCCCTTCTCACGAAGCTTCACGCGGTCGACGCACCACCGCGAACCCGAGCAGTCCCAGGAACGTCATCGCGGAGACGCCCAGTCCCCACCGCGCGGCAACATCCCGATAGGTCAATGTCACCCGATGTCGCCCAGCCTTCACGGGCACCGCGCGCACCGCGACGTTGGCCGGGAGAATCGGCGTCTCCACGCCATCCACCATCGCCGTCCACCCGGGGAACCACGCGTCGTTCACGATGAGCACCGCGTCGCGAGGACTCTCCACCTCGAAATCCAAGGTCTCCGCCTCGTAGCGCTCCACCTTCACCTGTCCCCCCACGGGAGACGTGTCTCCAGAGGCAAGCCCGGCCCCACCCTCGCCACACTCGACCAACGCCACCTGTCCGGCACGAACGAGCGGATCCGCCAGCCCCGGCATCGCGGCCTCGTACGACGCGACACAGCGCGCATTCGCCAGGAACACCCGAGGCAGCACCCCCGGGTGCTCCACCAACACCGCCTTGATGGACCGGTCCGTGACGGCGTTCTTCTTCCCAGCCGCCTCCAGCGCCTGCCACTCCACGAGCGGATGCACCGAGTACGCGACGGAGAACAGCGGCGCGCGCTCCAGGAACCACGGCGTCACATCCCAGACGACCGCACGCACCCGTCGACTCGTGGCGGGCAGGGTCCCATCCGCGCTCTCCATGCCCCACAGCCCCGGTGTGTCCGGCATGAGCGTCTGCGCCGCGACGAGCGTGCGCCACTGCCGAGCATCCATCCCCGGGATGAGCGACGTCACGCCAGCGACGTCGTAGTGCGAGGCCACCCGGATGGGCACCCGTGAATCCTCGCGAGGCTGCGAGAGGATGTGCTCGGCGAACGGAGGCGGCGTGGACAACACCTCCGGCGTGAGCAGCTCGTAGCTCCCGAACCCCACCACGAAGCCCGACACGAACTGCGTCACCAACAACACCCCGGCGCTCCCACGCGTCCACAGCACCCCACCCACACAGAGCACCGCGCTCACCAGCGCCACTCCACTGACGAGCACGAACTGCCGCGACAACAACTCGCGCAGCTCCCCGGGCATCTCCGGCCAGCGAGGCACCAGCAGCAACGCCGTGAACCCCCGCCCCAGGGACTCGCCCACGATGAGCACCAGACACCCCACGCCCACCGCCGCCGCGAGCCGGAGGAACACCCGCCGGCCCTCCCCCTCGAACACGTGCTTCCACCCCAGGGCCGCCAGGAAGCAGACCCCCAGCCCGAGGAACGGAACGAGCTTGGTCGGATAGCGAAACACACGCCACGGAGGCACCCACGTGTACAGGGCCTCGTAGAGCGGCAGCGCGGGCCCCAGCGACAGCCCCAAGACGAACAGCCACACGCCGCCCCAAAACCACAACATCCGGGAGCGGCGATTCAACCATGCCGCCACCCCCGCGAGCAGCAGCACGGGCACACCCAGATACAGAGAGCCAACCCAGAAGCTCGCGTATCCCGAGGGCGCAAGCTTGGTGACGATGGCCAGCGTCACGTCCGGCCGCTCGTCCGGAAGCTCCAGGTAGGCCCCCAGCAACGGCTCGAGCAGTCGAAGCGGATGCACCGCGTACTCCTGCGCGATGTCGAGCGTCCTGCCTCCCGCCTGAGCCGTCCCCATCAACGCCGCGGACGAGAACAACTGCGGCGAGGCCAGCAGCGTCGCCACCCCCAGCACTCCCAACACGGACACGAGCCGGGCCCGCCGCGACTCCACAGGCGACGAGAGCGCCAGCAACACCACCAACCCATACGTCACGCAGAACGCCTGCACGTCCCCCGCGAGCAGCACCAGCGCCAGCACCAGCCCCGCGAGCAACAACCTCCCCGCCCCCGGCGCGCGAAGCTGACGCTCCGTCGCCCACAGCGCCCACGGCACCGTGGCCGCGGCCATCAGGTAGCAGAGGTTGTTGGTGATGCAGACCAGGTAGCCGCTGAAGGCATACGCCATCCCCGCGAGGAACGTCCCCGCGCGAGGCACCTCCCACAACCGCGTCAACGCATACATCCCCAGCAGCGCGACCGGGAAGCACAGCAGGATGTTCGCGTTGAAGGCGTGGTTCAGCGAGAGCAGCAGGTACAGCAGCTTGCTCGGATGGAAGGGCGCGACGACCAGCGTGCCCGCGAAGGGCTGACCGAAGCCATCCAGCGTCAGCCACTCCGGAATCCGCCCGCCCAGCACCGCCTCGCGCCAGTAATGGAACGCCGGCAGGTAGACGTACAGTGAGTCGCGCGCGCTGAACATCTCGCCGGTGGCGAACACCCGGGAGAAGTAGAGCGCCGTCAGCGCCAACGCACAGGTCACCAGCAACAAGCACTGGGACACCCGCGCGTCACGCGGCGGAACACTCGGAGGCAGGGCGGGGGCAGGAGGCTCTGGAGAAGACACGCGAGCCACGAGCATACCCAACCCCGCTCACGGCGTGGCGGAGCGCGTCTTCTCCCAGATGGGCCGGTAATCGTACGTCGGGTAGAACTCCGTGCGGAACGCGCCCCACGCGCCCTTCTCGAACGCGAGGTTCACCTCGCGCAGCTTCTCGGGAGGCAGGCGCACCGTGACGACCTGCCCCACGCCCATCATCACGTACCAGGACACCACCTCCACGCCCGCGGGCGGGAAGCTCTTGCGAAAGCCCGTGCGGTCCAGGTGCGCGTTGATCTCCTCCAGCGTCTTGCCCTGGTCGTGCTTCATGAAGATGGTCAGCAACATCGTGCCGTCCGTACCGCCACCCTTCGCCGCGGCGGACTGCGCGTGTCCGGGCAGGGCCAGCGTCAGCGCCAGGAACGACGCGAGGACGAACGACACATGGGGAATCGAACGAAGGGAGTGCATGGCCGCGAGGCTACTGTCCGATCGCCACCGCGTGTTTCATGAAACGCGCGCCCTGCCCTCTCCGGGTGGCACAATCCGGCCCCTATGAAAACGCGCGGTCCCCAGGTGGTGCTCGTTCGTCACGGAGAGACGGCATGGAGCCGGGGTGGGCAGCACACGGGACGCACCGATGTCCCGCTGCTCGAGGCCGGCCGGACGATGGCGGCGAAGCTCGGCGAGCCCCTGCGCGCGTGGGACTTCGCCCAGGTGTGGACCAGCCCCTTGAGTCGCGCGTTCGAGACCTGCGCGCTCGCGGGCTACGGCGAAGGGGCCGTGCGCCGCGACGACTTGATGGAGTGGGACTACGGCGACCACGAGGGCCGCACCGGCGCGGAGATTCGCGTGGAGCATCCCGGCTGGACGGTGTGGAAGGACGGCGTCCCCAACGGCGAGACGGCACAGCAGGTGGGCGCTCGCGCGGACCGCGTCATCTCCGACCTGCGCCAGCAGACCGGCGACATCCTCATCTTCTCCCACGGCCACTTCCTGCGAGTGCTCGCGGCGCGGTGGCTGGGGCTCGCGCCCTCCGAGGGGCGCCTGTTCCTCTTGAGCACCGGCTCCATCAGCGTGCTCGGCGCGGACGGGCCGGATGCCGCCCAGCCGGCGCTCGCCGGCTGGAACGACACCACCCATCTCAAGCCATGAGGCTCAGCAGCCGCAGCTCAACACCCCGCCGCTGGTCTGCTCGTAGTCGGTGCACGACGCACCCGCCGGATTGAAGCAGACGCGGTAGCGCTCCTGCGTACCGATGAGCGCCGGGTTGGGCTCGCGATAGAGGATGCCGCAACACGGGGGCAGCAGCTCCTGGCCATCCTTGGACACGGTCGCCTCGGGAGCCACGCCGTTCGGACAGCCCCAGGGGTCCTCCTCGCAGACCCAGGTCGAGCCGCAGGTGCTGGCGTTGGCGCCGCAGTAGCTGCCACCCACCGCGTACCAGGGGGACCAGTTCGCGCAGGAGTCGTAGCCCGGGCACTGGCCCAGCGACGAGTCCACCGTGGTCAGCTCCGCCTCGTCCATCGGGACGCCCGCGCCGGCCTCGGCGGACGGCTCCCCACCACACGCGCCCAGCACCAGCGCGCCGAACATCGCGACCAGACCGCGAGACATCGCACTTCGCACGTTCATCGTGGGCTCCTCCCGGCGCCGACTCCTGGATGGAGCCTCGGTCGCCGGAAGGGCCCACGCTATGCGTGTGGTTTTTCCGTCAAGAACGTCGGAATTGTCAGGCTCCAGACAGTGTCGTCAGCCCGACAATCCCCTCGTACCCCAGGGCGATGTCCCCTCTCAGAGACGCCCCTCCAGGAAGTTGCGGACCAGGGTGGGGCCCTCGGGGGTGAGCACGCTCTCGGGGTGGAACTGGAAGCCCACGACGGGCCGCTCGCGGTGGCGCAGCGCCATGATGAGCCCGTCCTGACTCCACGCCGTGGCCTCCAGTGATGCGGGCAACGAGGACGCCTCCACCACCAGCGAGTGGTAGCGCGCGGCCAGGAAGCCCTGGCTCGCGCCGGTGAACACGCCCGAGCCCTCGTGCCGGATGCGCGCGGACTTGCCATGCACGGGCTCGGGCGCCCGGATGACGTTGCCGCCGAAGGCCGCGCCGATGGACTGGTGCCCCAGACACACGCCGAGCACCGGCACCTTCGATTGCGCGATGGCGGCCACGCTGACCCCGGCCTCGTGCGGCGTGCAAGGCCCCGGGGAAATCACCAGGTGCGACGCGCCCTCGGCGGCGATGGCCTCCACCGTGAGCGCGTCGTTGCGCACCACCTTCACCTCGGCGCCCAGCGTGTAGAGGAGCTGGACGAGGTTGAAGGTGAACGAGTCGTAGTTGTCGATGACGAGAATCATCGCCCACCTCCCTCGCGAGCCAGCCGGAGCGCGGCGGCCATGGCGCCGGCCTTGGCCTCCGTCTCATCGGCTTCCTTCGACGGCACCGAGTCCGCGACCAGCCCCGCGCCCGCGGTCCAGAACGTCTTGTCACCGTCGACGAAGAAGGTGCGCAGCGCGATGGCCACGTCCAGCGTGCCGCAGAAGGACAGGTAGCCCACCGCGCCCGAGTACGGCCCGCGTCGCTGCACCTCCAGCTCGTCGATGATCTGCATCGCGCGAATCTTCGGAGCCCCGGACACGGTGCCCGCGGGGAACGTGCTGGCCAGCGCGTCGAGCGCGTCGAACTTCGAGTCCAGCTTGCCGCGCACCTGCGAGACGATGTGCATCACGTGGCTGTAGCGCTCGATGACCATCAGGTCCTCGACGCGCACCGAGCCGGGCGCCGCCACGCGGCCGACATCGTTGCGGCCCAGGTCCACCAGCATGATGTGCTCGGCGCGCTCCTTCTCGTCCGCGAGCAGCTCCTTCTCCAGCGCCAGGTCCTCCGCCTCGGAGGCCCCGCGTCGACGCGTCCCCGCGATGGGCCGCACCACCACATCCCCATCTCGCACCTGCACCAGCAGCTCCGGGGAGGCGCCCACCAGCGCGCGCGCCTCGCCCATCTCCACCAGGAACAGGTACGGCGAGGGATTCACCCGTCGCAGCGCGCGGTAGAGCGACAGCGGCGGAGGCGCGCCGCGAGCCTCGAAGCGCCGGGCGAGCACCACCTGGAAGATGTCACCCGCGCGGATGTACTCCTTGGAGCGCTCCACCGCGGCCTCGTAACCGGCGCGGTCCCAACAGGCGATGGGCGCCGAGTCCCCCTTCATGCGAGGCGACGGCACGTAGGCCTCCGGAGGCAGCGGCTTGAGCAGCTTCTCCGCCATGGCCTGCGCGCGCTCCTCCGCGTCCTTCAGGGCGTGGGCCACGCTGCCATGGAGCGACGGCCGCGCAATCGCGGTGACCTTGAGCGTCCCGGTGCGCGAGTCGTGGGTGACGAAGTCCTCGCAGATGAGCCACTCGGAGTCCGGGAACGAGGTGTCGCGCGGGTGCCGGTCCGGGACGGTGGGCTCCATCCACGAGATGCAGTTGTAGCCCATGTACCCCACGAGCCCGCCCAGGAACGGGGCCTCGCCCGGCAGTCGCGCCACGGCGAGCTCTCGCCACAACGTGCGCAGGACGTCCAGCGGCTTGCCCTCGCGGCGCTCCTCGCGCGAGCCACGCCACAACGTGGCCCCCCGCGCGTCCAGCCGCACACGCCCCGCGGCGTGGGTGCCCACGTGGCTGTAGCGCCCGAAGCGCTCGCCGCCGTAGCACGACTCGAGGATGAAGCCGCGCGAGCCTCCGCCCAGCTTCAGATACGCCGACAGCGGCGTGTCGAGGTCCGCCGGCAACTCCACCGACACCGGCACCGACTCGCCCTGCTCCGCGCGTTGGCGATACGCCGCCTTCCGCTCCTGTGCATCCATCGTCATGACCTTTCCCCCGCGACCAGTATCACCCGTCCCGGACAGCGACGGGGAGCCGCGCCCGCGCCTCACTCCTCGCGAGCAGAAACCACGGTTCGCGACGGCCCCACCGGTGTAGCGCGGAGCCCCGCCCCGGGCGAGGGACATCGCGCCCTTTCACGACGACGGGATGTTTCCGTGCGCGGCAAGCCGGCTCGGGCGATGAGCGCCTGGCGAGCATGCCGGCGAGCGACCCAGGTGAGAGGCACGCGCACCCTGGGTGGTCACCCCTGGAAGCCCTCGTTATTTCAGAAGGACTGTGGACGCCTCCGTCTCCTTCAATCCTCGAAGGCCGCTCGTCACGGTGACGCCCCAGGGCCTCTTCTGTGAGCCCGGGGGCTTCCACATCGACCCCTGGCAGCCGGTGGAGCGGGCCCTCATCACCCATGCCCATGGCGACCACGCGCGCTCCGGTCATCAGCGCTACCTGGGCGCCCGAGCAGGCGAGTCCCTGCTGCGGCGTCGCGTGGGGGCCACTTCCGCCATCGACACCCTGGACTATGGCGAGCCGCTGAAGATTGGCGACGTCACCGTCAGCTTCCATCCCGCGGGCCATGTGCTGGGCAGCGCGCAGCTCCGCATGGAGCACCGGGGCGAGGTGTGGGTCGTCTCGGGCGACTACAAGCGCGCGGCGGACCCGACGTGTGCGCCGTTCGAGGTGGTGCGCTGCCACACGTTCATCACCGAGGCGACGTTCGGCCTGCCCATCTTCCGCTGGGACGACGCGCGGCTGGTGGCGGAGGACATCCTGCGGTGGTGGGACGCCAACCGCGCGGTGGGGCGCTCGGTGGTGTTGTTCTGCTACGCGCTGGGCAAGGCGCAGCGGATCCTCGCGGAGCTGGCGCGACTGACCGACCGCCCCGCCTTCATCCACGGGGCGATGCACGGCCTCGTGGATGCGTACCGGGAAGCGGGGGTGAAGATGATTCCCACGCAGCTCGTGTCGGAGGTGGAGAAGGGCACGTCCTTCGCGGGGGCGCTGGTGCTGGCGCCACCGAGCGCGGGCGGATCCACGTGGATGCGCCGCTTCGGGGAGATGGAGACGGGCTTCGCTTCGGGGTGGATGCGGGTGCGGGGCAACCGGCGCAGGCGCGGCTTCGACCGGGGTTTCGTGTTGTCGGACCACGCGGACTGGCCGGACCTGCTGCGCACGGTGGAAGACACTGGAGCGCAGCGCGTACTGACCACGCACGGCTCCGCGGAACCGTTGGCGCGATACCTCCGAGAGAAGGGTGTGGATGCCTCCCCGCTGGCCACGCCCTTCGAGGGCGAGGCGGAGGACTGACGCGTGCGAAGACTCGCGGACCTGTACGAGCGGCTGGACCAGACCATGTCCACCAACGCGAAGGTGGACGCGCTCACGCGCTACTTCACGGAGGCGCCCCCGGAGGACGCCGCGTGGGCGCTGTACTTCCTCACGGGACAGAAGCTGAAGCGGCTGCTCACCACGAAGCTGCTCGTCGGATGGACGCAGGAGCTGACGGGCATCCCCGACTGGCTCTTCGCGGAGGTGTACGCGTCCGTCGGGGATCTGGCCGAGGTCATCGCGCTGTTGCTGGACAACCTGGAGCGGCCCGCCGAGCCGGAGGAGCTGCCGCTCTCGGTGTGGCTCACCCAGCGACTGTTGCCCTTGCGCGAGTTGGACGTGGCCGAGCAGCGCGAACAGGTCGTGTCCTGGTGGCGCTCGATGCCCCGGCGCGAGGTGTTCCTCTTGAACAAGATGCTCACGGGCGAGCTGCGCGTGGGCGTGTCCTCCACGTTGGTGGTGCGCGCGGTGGCGAAGGTCGCGGGGCTGCCCGCGCCAGACGTCGCGCATCGACTGATGGGCACCTGGACGCCGTCGCGCGAGTTCTTCCAGCAGCTCATCTCGCCGGATGTCTCCGACGCGGAGAGCTCCAGGCCGTATCCGTTCTATCTGGCCTCTCCCCTGGAGCAGCCGCCCGACGCGTTGGGTGAACTCTCGGACTGGTTGGTCGAGTGGAAGTGGGACGGCATCCGGGGCCAGCTCATCCACCGCCACGGAGACGTGTACCTGTGGAGCCGGGGCGAGGAGTTGCTCACCGAGCGCTTCCCCGAAATCACCGAGGCCGCGAAGGCCCTGCCGGAAGGCACGGTGCTGGACGGCGAGGTGCTCGCGTACGAGGACGGCAAGCCCCTGCCGTTCGCGCGGCTCCAGCGTCGCATCGGCAGACAGAAGCTGACGGCCAAGGTGCTCGCGGAGGCCCCCGCGGCCTTCATCGTCTACGACCTGCTGGAGCACGAAGGACAGGACATCCGCTCGTTGCCGCTGCAGGAGCGCCGCGGGCGACTCGAGACCTTGCTGAAGACACATCCCCGCTTCCCCATCTCGCCCTCGGTGGAGGCGGAGTCGTGGGAGGCGCTGGCGCACACGCGAAGCGAGGCCCGCGAGCGCAACGTCGAGGGCTTCATGCTCAAGCGCAAGAGCTCCGCATACCTCACGGGCCGCAAGCGGGGCGACTGGTGGAAGTGGAAGATCGACCCGTTCACCGTGGACGCGGTGCTGCTCTACGCGCATCCGGGACACGGGCGACGCTCGTCGCTGTACACGGACTACACCTTCGCGGTGTGGAACGGGACGGACCTGCTGCCGGTGACGAAGGCGTACTCGGGGCTGACGGACGAGGAGATTGGCAGGCTGGACCGGTGGATTCGCTCGCACACGCGGGAGAAGTTCGGACCGGTGCGCTCGGTGGAGCCCGAGCAGGTCTTCGAGCTGCACTTCGAGGGCATCCAGTCTTCACCGCGTCACAAGTCCGGCGTCGCGCTGCGCTTCCCACGCATCGCCCGGTGGCGCACGGACAAGAAGCCCCAGGACGCCGACTCACTGGACTCGCTCAAGGAGCTGCTCCATGCCGGCGCGTAGGTCGCCTTCGCTGAAGGCGCAGCTCCAGGCCCGACGCAAGGCGCTCCGAGGCGAAACCGAGACACCCTCCCCTCCGAAGCGCCGCAAGCGGACGACCCCACGTGAGCGAGTCACCGGAGGCCCGCCGCCGATGGAGCGGCTGCGCGCCTGGTTCTCGTCGAAGGGTTGGACGCCCCATGCGTTCCAGGAGGAGTCCTGGGCCGCGTACGCGAGAGGCGACAGCGGGCTCATCCACGTCCCCACCGGCGCGGGGAAGACCTATGCCGCGTATCTCGGCCCGCTCGCGGACGTGGTGGAGCATGGCGAAACGGGGCTTCAGATTCTCTACGTGACGCCGCTGCGCGCGGTGTCGCGAGACGTGGAGCGGGCGCTCCTCGAACCCTTGAGCGTGCTGGACACGGACCTGGACGTGGAGAGCCGTACCGGTGACACCTCGTCATCCGTGCGTCAGCGCCAGCGCGAGCGGCTCCCCGAGGTGCTCATCACCACCCCGGAGTCCCTCTCCGTGATGCTGTCGAACGAGCGGGCACCGGAGCTGTTCTCCTCCCTGCGCGCCGTCATCGTCGACGAGTGGCACGAGCTGCTCGGCTCCAAGCGGGGAACACAGACGGAGCTTGCCCTGGCGCGGCTTCGGCACTTCGCGCCGAGACTTCGCACCTGGGCCCTGTCCGCGACGCTGGCCAACCTGGACGAGGCCGCGCGCCATGTCGTCGGCACCGGGCCCCCCCCCACGCTCATCAGCGCGAACATGGAGCGACCCGTGGAAGTGGAGACGCTCCTCCCGGAGACGGTCGACAGCTTCCCCTGGGCGGGGCACCTGGGCTTCACCATGCTGGCCGGCGTGGCGGCGAGGCTGGACCCGAAGCAGTCCACGCTCATCTTCACCAACACGCGCTCACAAGCGGAGCGCTGGTACGAGGGCCTCCGCTTCGCCCGTCCCGAGTGGGAGCACCTGCTCGCGCTGCACCACGGCTCCATCGACAAGGAGGAGCGCGAGCGCGTGGAGCGCGGCCTCAAGGACGGCACGCTGCGCTTCGTGGTGTGCACCTCCTCCCTGGACCTCGGCGTGGACTTCGGCCCCGTGGAGCGCGTGGTCCAGGTCGGAAGCCCCAAGGGCATCGGCAGGACGCTCCAGCGCGCGGGACGCGGAGCCCACCGTCCTGGCGCCACCTGCAACATCCTCTTCGTGCCCACGCACGCGCTGGAGCTGGTGGAGATGGCCGCTGCCAGGGACGCCCTCGCGCGCAAGGAGGTCGAGCCACGCCTTCCGCCCCGCAAGCCCCTGGACGTGCTCGCGCAGCACCTCGTCACGTGCGCGCTCGGCGGCGGCTTCACCCGCGAGGCCCTCCGAGAGGAAGTCCGGAGCGCCACCACCTACGCCAGCCTCACCGACGAGGAGTTCGACTGGACGCTCACGCTGGTGCGCGAGGGCGGCCCCACGCTGAGCGCCTACCCCGAGTTCCGCCGCGTGGAGGAGCACGACGGCCGCTTCGTCGTGAAGGACCCACGCGTCGCGCGGCTGCACCGGCTCAACATCGGCACCATCGCCTCGGACGCCATGGTGGAGCTTCGCTACTGGACCGGGGGCCGCCTGGGCAGCGTGGAGGAGTCCTATGTCAGCCGCCTGCGCCCGGGAGACACCTTCCAGTTCGGCGGCAAGAAGCTCGAGTTCAACCGACTCCAGGGGCTCACCGCCTATGTGCGCCCCGCGAAGGCGAAGGTGACGCGAACGCCGCGCTGGGGCGGGAGCCGACTGCCGCTGTCCACCTGCCTGGCGGCCGCGGTGCGCCGCACGCTCGATGCCGCGCGCCACGGCGACGTCACCTCCGATGAGCTGGCCGCCGCGTGGCCCGTGCTGGAGACCCAGGAGAAGCTGTCCCGCATCCCCGCGGCGAACGCGGTGCTCGCGGAGCTGTGTCACACGCGCGACGGCCACCACCTCTTCCTCTATCCCTTCGAGGGCCGACGGGTGCACGAGGGCCTGGCCGCCCTGCTCGCCCTGAGACTGACGCGGCTGCAGAAGGCCACCTTCAGCGTGTCGGTGAACGACTACGGCCTGGAGCTCGTCACCCCCGCGCCCTTCCCCTTCGAGGAGGCGCTGCGCCCCGCGCTCTTCACGCGCGAGCATCTGGAGGAGGACGTGCTGGAGAGCGTCAACGTGGGTGAGCTGACGAAGCGCCAGTTCCGCGACATCGCCCGCGTCGCCGGGTTGGTGCTCCCGGGCCTCCCCGGAGCCCGCAAGTCCACGCGCCAGGTCCAGACGAGCGCCGCCCTCCTCCACGACGTCTTCGCCCGCCATGACCCCGGACACCTGCTGCTGCTCCAGGCCCGACGCGAGGTGCTCGAACAGCAATTCGAGCAGGGCCGCCTGGAGCACGCCCTGGAGCGACTGGAGGCGGGCCCCGTGGAGCAGGTCCATGTCCGCAGGCCCACGCCCCTGGCCTTCCCCCTGGTCGTCGAGCGCATCAGCGCCAGCGTCTCCAATGAATCCCTGCTGGAGCGCGTGGAGCGAATGAAGGAGCGATGGACCCGCGACGATGCCAGGTCCGCGTAGGCGGCACCCCGTTGGAGCTCCTCCCGGAGCGGGCCCTCTTCTGGCCCGAAGCCCGCACGCTCGCCGTGGCCGACCTCCACTGGGGCAAGACGGAGAGCTTCCAGCGCCACGGCATCCCCCTCCCCCTGGGCGTGCTCGACGAGGACCTGGCCCGACTGTCCTCCGCGCTCAGCTCCACCGAAGCGCGCCGGCTGCTCGTCCTGGGCGACCTGGTCCACGCCCGCGAGGGCCTCACCCCCGCCCTCGTCCAAAGACTCGCCGCCTGGCGTGAGTCCCACGCCGACGTGACGATGGTCCTCATCCGGGGCAACCATGACCTCAGGGCCGGCCCGCCGCCGGACGCGTGGCGCCTGGACGTCCACGAGTCCCACCTGGATGAGGGGCCCTTCCGCTTCGCCCATCACCCCACCCCCGAGACAGGTCGCTACGTGTGGGCGGGGCATTTGCACCCCACGGTGCGGCTGTCGGCTGGCCGGGACAGGCTGCGTCTCCCATGCTTCCACCTGGGTCGGGATGTGGGAGTCCTCCCGGCCTTCAGCGCCTTCACCGGCGGCTTCGACATGACCCGCCGCCCCGGCGAGCGTGTCTTCGCCCTCGCCGGCCCTTCCGTGGTCGAGGTGTAGGATGAGTACCGCCAAGCGCCGCAGGATCCTGGGCATCATCGCCACGGACCTCACCTTCGAGCGCACCGAACACCGGGGACGCGAGGCCTGGCTGGGCAAGTGCCTGCACTGCAACGCCCACCTGTTGGTGGGCCTGGATGGGGAGCCCATCAGCCGGGCCACCATCGAGCACATCGTCCCGCGGACCGCCGGCGGCACCGACACCCTGGAGAACCTGGCCCTGGCGTGCGCCCGCTGCAACCAGGGCAAGGGCACCCGCCACGACCCCCACTACCACCGCGATGCCCGCGCCCGGGAGCTGGTCGAGAAGCTGCTCGCCCGCCGCCGCGAACGCTGGCGCGCACCGGATGGGGGCGACGAGGACTCCGACCCGGAGTGAGCCAGCCCACGCACCCGCGCGACACGACCTGTCTGTGAGGGCCGACACGCGCATCCGGGGGCGGCTGAAACAGGGGAGTTGATCCGTCTCAGACGGAAACGACTCAACGTCGCTTCCGCCCGCCAGAAGAGAGATTCATCGCTTCCGGACCGCGATTTCCCGCCTCCGCGCGAGGAAATGGTATCCCACGGCCACAACATCAGAATGGTTGACACTGCGGTGTCGATGGTCAATGGTCCCGCGCCGCGCTGGGTTGGACAGGAGGAGGGACCCGCCCGCGGCAACATCCATAGAGGTTTCGTTGGACGTGACTGCTTCGTCTTCCGCGCGCCAGGAGCCGCCCCCCCGCCCCCACGGGGCCGGGATCGTTCCGCCGCTGTTCGCGTCGAGTCACGCGTTGGCCTCTTCCTCCTCCTCGTTCACCGTAGTCGTTGAAGCCCCCTTGCCCATGGTCCTGGTATGAGCGGCCCTCTGTTTCCACGCTGGACGAACACGGTGTCTCGGCTCTCCGCCGCGGCGCTTCTTGCCGTGCCCGCCATCGGCATCGGCGGCCTCATGGCGTACGTACGGTCTCCGTACGTCACGAACCAGCAGATGCCCGTCGAACAGCCGATCGAATTCGACCACCGCCACCACGCGGGTGACGAGAAGATCGACTGTCAGTACTGCCACTGGTCCGTGGACAAGGCGCCCTCCGCGGGCATCCCGTCCACCACCGTGTGCATGTCCTGCCACGCACAGGTCTGGAACAAGAGCCCGTACCTGACCGAGGTGCGCAAGGCATTCTTCGCGGACATGCCCATCCAGTGGGTGCGCGTCCACAACCTGCCCGACTTCGTCTACTTCAACCACGCCATCCACGTGAACAAGGGCGTCGGTTGCGCCACGTGCCACGGCCGCGTGGACCAGATGGGCGCCATCGAGCAGGCCGCGCCGCTGACCATGGCCTGGTGCCTCGAGTGTCACCGCAACCCCGAGCCGAACCTGCGGCCCGCGGAGTTCATCACGTCGATGACGTGGACTCCGCCCAAGGACAAGGCCGAGGCCGCCGCGCTCGGCAAGAAGCTGAAGGAAGAGTACGACGTCCACTCGCGCGAGAGCTGCTCCACATGCCACCGATGAACACGAAGCGCGACGGCGCCCCGTCGCAGGAGTCCTCTTCCTTCGCGCTCCCGGTCGTCTCGGACCGGCCTGCCCCGGCGCCCGACGCCGTGGGTGAGGCGCTGGACCACGCCGCCCGGCACGCGAACTCCTCCGAGCACGGCTACGGCCAGACGTACTGGCGCAGCCTCGAGGAGAAGCTGGGCACCTCCGAGTACATGGAGGAGACCCGCCCCGAGTTCCCCGCGGGCGCGGACCTGCCCCCCTCCGGCTTCGTCCGCCGCGAGTTCATGCAGCTGCTCGGCGCGTCGCTCGCGCTGGCCGGCGCCACGGCCTGCAGCACCCGTCCCCAGGACGAGAAGCTGCTGCCGTACACGAAGACGCCGCCGGAGGTCACCCCCGGCAACCCGCTGCACTACGCGTCCGCGATGACGCTGTCGGGCCACACGTCCGGCCTGCTCATCACCGCCCGCGAGGGTCGCCCCGTGAAGATCGAGGGCAACCCGGACCACCCCATCAACCAGGGCGCCGCCTGCACCTTCGAGCAGGCGTGGCTGTTGTCCCTGTACGACCCCAGCCGCGCCCGCGTGCTGCGCCAGGGCAAGAGCCCCCGCGCCCTGCGCGTGCTCAACGAGACCCTGGCCGGGCTCTCGACCAAGGCGGCCAACGGCGGCTCGCGCGTGCGCTTCCTCACGGAGGCCGTGGGCTCCCCGCTGACGGGTGACCTGCGCAACCGCATCCTGAAGAAGCTGCCCAACGCGCGCTTCTTCAGCGCGTCCTCCAACCAGGACAACAGCGCGGACGCCCTGCGCACGCTGTTCGGCGGCCAGCACGTCACCGCGCTGTACGACTTCGCCAACGCGGACGTCGTGCTGTCGCTGGACGCGGACTTCCTGGAGAGCTGCCCGGGCAACCTGCGCCACATCCGCGAGTTCGCGGACCGCCGCGACCCGCGCAAGGGCAAGCTCAACCGCCTCTACATGGCGGAGGCCCGCTTCTCCATCACCGGCGGCATGGCCGACCACCGCAAGCGCCTGAAGTCCCGCGAGATCCTGGGACTGGCCGCCGCCGTGGCCCAGGCCGTGGGTGGCAGCGCCGCGTCGCTCGCCGGTCCCGCCGCCGCCAAGTCGGAGCTGCGCGGGGACATGGGCAACTGGGTGCAGGCGGTCGCCGCCGACCTGCGCGCCGCCGGTCCGGGCCGCTCGCTCGTCATCGCGGGTGAGCGTCAGCCGGCCGCCGTGCACGCGCTGGCCCACGCCATCAACGACGCGCTCGGCAACGCCAACAAGACCGTCCGCTACGTCCAGGCGTCCATCGCGGAGGCCACCGGCCTGTCGCAGGCGCGCGCCCTGGTCGAGGACATCGAGGCGGGCCGCGTCGACACGCTGGTCATCACCGCCTACAACCCCGTCTACACGCTCCCCGCGGACGTGGGCCTGGCCAAGGTGCTCAGCAAGGACCACCCCAACCGCGCCAAGCTGAACGTCATCTACACGGGCCTCTACGAGGACGAGACCAGCGCGCACGTCGACTGGTTCATCCCCGCGGCGCACCCGCTGGAGACGTGGAGCGACGGCCGCTCGGTGGACGGCACCGTCTCCATCGCGCAGCCGCTCATCCAGCCGCTCTTCGCGGGCGTGCCGGAGGCGGAGCTGCTCGCCATGTTCCTGGACGAGCCCTTCCGCCCCGCCTACCAGCTCTTGCGCGACTACTGGCGCGGCCAGTCCGCCAACGCGGCGGACTTCGAGGCGCGCTGGGAGACGTGGGTGTCCCAGGGCTTCATCGAGAACACCGCGTCCGCCGCCGTGGCCACCGCCCCGGACTTCGGCGCCGCGGCCTCGCTGGTCGCGGGCTACACGCCCCCGGCCACCGGTGACCTCGAGCTGAACTTCATCACGGACTACAAGGTCTACGATGGCCGCTTCGGCAACAACTCCTGGCTGCAGGAGCTGCCCGAGCCCATCACCAAGATGACCTGGGACAACGCCGCGCTCGTCGGCCCCGACACGGCCAAGAAGCTGAGCCTGTCCCCTGGCGACCTGGCGGAGCTGTCCTACGCCGGCCAGAAGCTGACGGTCCCGGTGTGGGTGGTCCCCGGTCACGAGGACGACACCGTCACGGTGGCGCTGGGCTACGGCCGCGACGGCCTGCACGAGCAGGTCGCCAAGGGCGTGGGCTTCAACGCCAACCTGATTCGCACCAGCAAGAACCCCTGGTTCGACGGCGGCGCCACGCTCACCAAGGTGCGAGGCACCCACAAGTTCAGCCTGACCCAGACGCACTGGCGCATGGAGAACCGCCCCATCGCGCTGGACATGCCGCTGTCCGAGCTGGAGAACCCCTCGGTCGCCACCCAGCACACCCTGCACCGCGTGAAGGGTGAGCTGAAGCTGGGCATCCAGGACAACCTCGAGCCCTTCGAGTACAACGGCTACAAGTGGGCGATGGCCATCGACCTGTCGCGCTGCACGGGCTGCAGCGCCTGTGTCATCGCCTGCCAGGCCGAGAACAACATCCCCGTGGTGGGCAAGGCCCAGGTGGCCGTCAGCCGCGAGATGAACTGGCTGCGCATCGACCGGTACTTCGAGGGTCCGGAGAACGACCCGAAGATGGTCATGCAGCCCGTCGCGTGCGTGCACTGCGAGAAGGCGCCTTGCGAGTACGTGTGCCCGGTGAACGCCACGGTGCACTCGGACGAGGGCCTGAACGACATGGTGTACAACCGCTGCGTCGGCACGCGGTACTGCTCCAACAACTGCCCCTACAAGGTCCGCCGCTTCAACTACCTGCACTACACCGCGGACAAGACGGCCACCGAGAAGATGCTGATGAACCCGGACGTCACGGTGCGCAACCGCGGCGTCATGGAGAAGTGCACGTACTGCGTCCAGCGCATCGAGCGCGTTCGCATCGACGCGCGCGTCAAGAAGGAGCTCATCAAGGAGGCCGACCTCAAGACGGCCTGCCAGCAGACGTGCGCCGCCCAGGCCATCGTCTTCGGCTCCCTCCACGACGAGAAGCAGCTCGTCTCGCAGCTCCATGAGGACGTGCGCGCCTACAAGCTCCTCCACGAGCTGGGCACCCGTCCGCGCACCGCGCACCTCATCCGCGTGCGCAACCCGAATACCGCCCTCGAGCCGGCCAAGGCCGCGCCGCAGGAAGGGAGCCACTAAGCCATGGCCGAGACCGCTGCCCACCACCCGCTCGACCCGCTCGAGCCACGGGACCTCGTCGCGCCGCACCACGACGACAAGTCACTCAACGAGACGCTGCTGGACCATGTCTGGCGCAAGCCGGGCAAGGGCTGGTTCATGCTCTTCGGCCTGTCGCTCAGCGCGCTGGGTCTGCTCGTCATCGGTGTCACCTACACGCTGGCCCGCGGTATCGGCGTGTGGGGCAACAACCAGCCGGTCGGCTGGGCGTTCGACATCATCAACTTCGTCTGGTGGGTCGGTATCGGCCACGCCGGTACGCTCATCTCCGCCATCCTCCTGCTCTTCCAGCAGAAGTGGCGCACGAGCATCAACCGCTTCGCCGAAGCCATGACGCTGTTCGCCGTCATGTGCGCGGGTCTGTTCCCGCTGCTCCACACGGGCCGTCCCTGGTTCGCCTTCTGGCTGTTCCCGTACCCCAGCACCCTGGGCGCGTGGCCGCAGTTCCGCTCGCCGCTGGTGTGGGACGTGTTCGCCATCTCCACGTACCTCACGGTGTCCGCGCTGTTCTGGTTCGTGGGCCTCATCCCGGACCTGGCCGCGCTGCGTGACTCGTCCAAGACGAAGCTGCAGCGGACCATCTACGGCCTGTTCGCGCTCGGCTGGCGCGGCTCCGGTCGTCACTGGCACAACTACAAGATTGCGTACCTGCTCCTGGCCGGCCTCTCCACGCCGCTGGTCGTGTCGGTGCACACCATCGTTTCGTTCGACTTCGCCGTCTCCCTGCTGCCCGGCTGGCACGCGACCATCTTCCCGCCCTACTTCGTGGCCGGCGCCGTGTTCAGCGGCTTCGCGATGGTCATCACGCTCATCGTCCCGGCGCGCAAGTACCTGGGCCTGCGGGACGTGATCACGGACCGGCACCTGGAGAACATGAACAAGGTCATCCTGGCGACGGGCCTGCTCGTCTCCTACGGGTACCTGATGGAGCACTTCATCGCGTGGTACTCGCAGAACCAGTACGAGTTCTGGACGTTCTACGTGAACCGCGCGACGGGCCCCTACGCCGGCGTGTACTGGCTGATGATCGCCTGCAACGTCATCACGCCGAACATCTTCTGGTTCAAGAAGTGCCGGACCAGCATCCCCATCATGTGGGTCGCCTCCATCGCCGTGAACATCGGCATGTGGTGCGAGCGCTTCATCATCATCGTCACGTCGCTGAGCCAGGACTTCCTGCCGTCGTCCTGGGGCATCTACTCGCCGACGTGGGTGGACTGGAGCATCTACGTGGGGACGCTGGGCCTGTTCGGCACCCTGTTCCTGCTGTTCCTGAAGTTCGTGCCCGCGGTGGCCATCAGCGAGGTGAAGGAGCTCCAGCTCGAGCTCAAGCACGCCGCCCACCACAACAGCCACGGAGCGCACTAGAGTCATGGAAGCCAAGGTCCTCGATTCCTGGGTGCTGGCCGAGTTCGCGACGCCAGACATCCTCGTGGATGCCACCCGCCAGATGCGGGAGAAGGGCTTCCAGGGGATGGATACGTACTCCCCCTATCCGTTGCACGGCGGCTCGGAGGCCCTGGGCCTCCCGCCGTCCCGCGTGCCCTTCATCGCCCTGTGCGGCGGCCTGACGGGCCTGGTGACGGCGCTCTCCATGCAGACGTGGATGAACACCATCGACTACAAGCTGAACATCGGCGGTCGCCCGCTGCTGTCGCTGCCGGCGTGGGTGCCCATCACCTTCGAGCTGTCGGTGCTGTTCGCGGCGTTCGGCATCTTCTTCGGCCTGTTGGGGCTGAGCCGGCTGCCGCAGCCGTACCACCCCGTCTTCGAGTCCGAGGAGTTCCGCACGGCGTCCACGCACGGCTACTGGCTGAGCGTGCCGCACGCGACGGGCCAGGACTCCACCGCCGTCATCGACCAGCTCAAGGCCCTGGGTGCCACCCAGGTGACCGTCGTCACGGGAGAGAAGGAATGAGGTGGCTCATCCCCGCCGCCGGACTCGTCGCGCTGTCGGGCTGCGACGTCCCCTCGGAGTTCCTGCAGCGCATGGAGCACCAGGCCAAGTACGAGTACTACGAGGCCTCGGACTTCTGGGCGGATGGCCGCGCCATGCGCCAGCCCCCGGCGAACACCATTCCGCGTGAGCGCTTCGCGAGCGTGTCCGAAATCAAGGACCCCATCGCCCGCCAGACGGCCGTCACCGGCCGCGCCAACGGCCAGCCCACGGCCACCATCCCCGTGACGGTGGATCAGGCGCTGCTGACGCTGGGCCAGCGCAAGTACAACATCGTCTGCTCGCAGTGCCACGGCGTGCTCGGCGACGGCAACAGCGTGGTGGCGGAGAACATGGCCCTGCGCCTGCCTCCGTCGCTGCTGGAGCTGGAGACCAAGCCGGCGGGTCACTTCTACACGGCCATCAACGAGGGCTACGGCGTGATGCCGTCCTTCTCCGGCGAGCTCGACGTGCGCGAGCGCTGGGCCGTGGTCGCCTACGTGCGAGCCCTCCAGGAAGCCCGAAACATCCGGACGGCCGGTCAGCAGCCCGTCCCGCAGGAGAACCGATGAGCCCCGCAGCCGAAGCCTCCGTTCCCCTCGAGCGTTACACCGGCACGCCGAAGTACATGGTGCCGGCGTTCGGCGTGGGCGTCCTGGGCATCCTGGCCACCCTGGCCATCTTCTTCGCCACCGACGCGAAGGGCATCGCCGCCCACAGCTACCTGCTCGCGTTCACCTACTGGGTGGGCATCAGCGTGGCGTTCATCATCATGATCGCCATCTTCCACACGGCCAAGGCCAAGTGGCTCATCCTGCTGCGCCGCACGATGGAGACGGGTGCGTCCACCATCCCCGTCTTCGTGGCGCTCATCATCCCGCTGGTCTTCATGGCGGGCTACCTGTACCCCTGGTGGCCGGGCTCGCCGCTGGCCGCGAGCATCACCGGCCTGGAAGCCGAGCACCTGTCGCACAAGATCCACTGGTACCTGCGCCCGGACTTCATGGGCATCCGTCACGTCATCTACTTCGCGGTGTGGATCTTCGCCGCGTGGAAGCTGCGCAAGCTGAGCGTGCAGCAGGACACCGAGGGTGGCCTGGACTTCACCCGGCGGCTGCGCCGCTTCTCCCCGGGCATGCTCCCTCCCCTGGCGCTGACCATCACCTTCGCGTCCTTCGACTGGCTGATGAGCCTGACGCCGCTGTGGCAGTCCACCATCTTCGGCGTGTACTACTTCGCGGGCAGCTTCCTGTCGGCGTTCTGCATCCTGACCATCGTCGCGACGTACGCCCGGGGCCAGGGCCTGTTCGGCAACCTGGTGACGACGGCCCACTTCCACAACCTGGGCAAGCTGATGCTGGCCTTCACGGCGTTCTGGGCCTACATCGCCTTCTCCCAGTTCATGCTGGTGTGGATCGCCAACATCCCGGAAGAGGCGCCCTGGTACGGCCTGCGCATCTTCGGAGCGTGGAAGCCGGCCTCCATCGCCCTGTTCTTCCTGCACTTCGTGCTGCCGTTCTTCACGCTGCTGTCGCGAAATCTGAAGCTGCAGCCCCGCAAGCTGTCGCTGGTGGCCTTCTACCTGCTGGCGGTCCACGCGTTCGACCTGTACTGGCTCATCTGGCCGGCGCTGACGGGCAATGCCGGGCCTCAGCTGCTGGCCAACCCGCTCAGCATCATCACGCTCGTCACCTCGTTCGTGGGCGTGGGTGGCATCGCGGTGGGGTTCGCGCTGAAGAACGCGAGCAACAGCTACACGATGCCGGTGAAGGACCCCTACATCGCGGAGTCCCTGAGGTACGTGCAGCCATGAAGAAGACCCAGGTTGAGCTCGAGTCGCGTGTCATCGTCGGCGCCCACGGTGTGGCCGCCGAGGAAGACCACATCGTCATGAGCAAGGTGGTGGGCATCGGTGTCGGCTCGCTCGTCATCTTCGCGGTGGGCATCGTCTGGGCCTACGCCATCCAGGTGCGCACCATGAAGGAGGCCCAGCCGGACGGTCCTCCTCCGATTCCCGCGGCCATGGGGCAGTACGAGGTGGGCATCGTCAACCAGCGCCTGTTCGAGCAGGACTGGCACGCCGAGGAGAAGATCGGCGGCCAGCAGCAGGCGCTCAAGGCCGGCTGGGGTGACCAGCCGGGTGTCAAGGCCCATCCGTCCCTGGACGAGGCCATGAAGACGGTCATCACGAAGCAGAACGCCCCGCCTCCGCCCGCCCCGGCGCCGGCCCCCGAGCAGCCCCAGGAGCCGACCCCGGCTCCTCGGCAGTAGCTTCCGCCGCCAGCATCACGTAAGAGCCGCTCGCGATGATGTCCCTCTTCTCCCACATCCCCCAGTGCGCCCCCCGCCTGGGGATGCTCGTCGCGGTGGCCCTGGTGCTGGGCACGGCGACCCCGGCCCCGGCGATGCCCGGCGGTGGCAAGACGCCCCGCTCCATCGTCGAGGCCCAGCAGGACGCCCCGCCCCAGTTGAAGGGCGTGGACGTGGAGGAGCACCTGGGTGACCCGGTTCCTCCCCTCACCCGCTTCCTGGACTCCAATGGCCAGGAGGTGACGCTGGGGACGGTGCTGCCCAAGACGCTGCCCACGCTGCTGACGCTCGTCTATTACAACTGCCCCATGCTCTGTAACCTGGTGCTCAACGCCCAGGTGAAGACGATGCGGGAGCTGGGTCTGGAGCTGGGCCGCGACTACGAGGCGGTCACCATCAGCGTGGACCCCGAGGACACCCCGGCGATGAGCAGCGAGCGCCGGCGCAAGCACCTTCAGTCCATGGGCAAGCCCGAGAGCGCGCCCTGGCACTTCCTCACCGGGACGGACGCGGAGATCCGCCGCCTCGCGGACGCGGTGGGCTTCAAGTACACGTACGACGAGAGCACCAGGCAGTACGCCCACCCCGCGGTGGTGATGGTGCTCACGCCGGAAGGGACGCTGTCGCGGTACCTGTACGGGACGGACTTCCCTCCCAAGGACATGAAGCTGGCGTTGCTGGAGGCGGCCGGCGGCCGCGTGGGTACCAGCTTCGACCGCGTGGTGATGTCCTGCTTCAAGTATGACACCGCCACCCGGCGGTATGGCTTCTACATCTTCGGGTTCATCCGCCTGGGCGCACTGGCCGTCTTCTTCGCCCTGGCGACGATGCTGATCTATTTCTGGAGGCGCGAGCTGAAGAAAGGCGCGGCGGCATGAGCGAGCTTCTCAACAACCTTCTGTTCCTCCCGGAGAGCGCGTCCACGTTCGCGGAACGGGTCGACCTGCTGCACCACTTCGTCGTGGGAACGACGATGGTGATGTCCACGGGTGTCGGCCTCGCGGCGCTGTTCATGTTCTTCCGGTACCGCCGGCGGCTCCCCGCCCAGGCGACGGAGTACGTCGTCCCCACGCTGAAGACGGAGTTCCTCTTCGTCTCCGTGCCGCTGGTGTTCTTCCTGGCCTGGTTCGGTATCGGCTTCCGGGACTTCACCTGGGTCACCACCCCGCCCAAGGACGCGATGGACGTCTACGTCATGGGCAAGCAGTGGATGTGGAAGTTCTCCTACCCGGAGGGCCCCAACGGCGTGAACGTGATGCACGTCCCCGCCAACCGTCCCGTGCGCCTGCTCATCACGTCCCGTGACGTGCTGCACTCGTTCTACGTGCCGGCGTTCCGCATCAAGATGGACGCGCTGCCGGGTCGCTACACGCAGATCTGGTTCGAGGCGACCAAGCCCGGCACGTACCAGGTGCTCTGCACCGAGTACTGCGGCCTGTCGCACTCGAAGATGCTGGCCGAGGTCGTCGTGCTCCCCGAGGAGGAGTACGAGGACTGGATCAAGGAGCAGCGCCGCGGCCGGCTGCAGGACCGTCAGGACGCGCTCGCGGACACCTCGCTGGTGCCGCCGGTCGCCCGGATGGTCGAGCAGGGGCAGATCCTGGCCGGTACGCAGGGCTGCCTCAAGTGCCACTCGGTGGACGGCTCGGCGCACATCGGCCCCACCTTCCTCGGCATGTATGACCGCGTGGAGAAGCTCGACGACGGTCAGGACATCCGGGTGGACGAGGCCTACATCACCCAGTCGATGATGGACCCGGGAGCCCACCTGGTGGCGGGCTACCAGAACGTGATGCCGACGTACCAGGGCAAGCTGCAGGGCCCCGAGACGGCCGCCATCGTCGAATACATCAAGTCGCTTCGCACTCCGAACGTCCGCGAGGGCGCCTCCGAGGGACCCGCCTATGACCCCATCCAGTAGCATCGACACGGCGGGGGCCGCCCCGCACGACGAGCACCACGACCACCACCCGAGCTATCTGGTGGACGGCACCACCATCAAGAGCTGGCTCTTGACGGTGGACCACAAGCGCATCGGCCTGATGTTCCTGTTCTGGGTCCTGCTCTTCTTCCTCGTGGGCGGCATCTTCGCGCTGCTCATCCGGGTGGAGCTGCTCACCCCGGGCCCGACCATCATGGACGCGATGACGTACAACCGTACGTTCACGCTCCACGGCCTGGTCATGATCTTCCTGTTCATGATTCCGGCGATTCCGGCCGTCTTCGGCAACTTCATGCTGCCGCTGATGCTGGGCGCCAAGGACGTGGCCTTCCCGCGACTGAACCTGGCCTCGCTCTACATCTACCTGGCGGGCGCGGTGCTGGCGCTGTGGGGCATGCTCAACGGCGGCCTGGACACGGGCTGGACGTTCTACACGCCGTACAGCACGCACACGACGACGACGGTGGCGCCCGTGCTGTTCGGCGCGTTCATCATCGGCTTCAGCTCCATCGCCACGGGCATCAACTTCATCGTCACCTGCCACACCATGCGGGCGCCGGGCATCACCTGGTTCAAGATGCCGCTGTTCGTGTGGGCCATCTACGCGACGAGCTGCATCCAGGTGCTCGCGACGCCGGTCATCGGCCTGTTGCTGGTCCTGGTGACGGTGGAGAACCTGTTCAGCTTCGGCATGTTCGACCCGGCGCGCGGCGGCGACCCGGTGCTCTTCCAGCACCTGTTCTGGTTCTACAGCCACCCGGCCGTGTACATCATGGTGCTGCCGGCCTTCGGCGTGATGAGCGAGATCGTCAGCACGTACAGCCGCAAGAACATCTTCGGCTACCGCGCGGTGGCGTACTCGTCCCTGGGCATCGCCTTCGTGGGCTTCTTCGCCTGGGGCCACCACATGTTCGTGTCCGGCCAGTCCACCTTCGACGCCGGCGTGTTCGGCGTGCTGACCATGCTGGTGGGTGTGTTCACCGCCATCAAGGTCTTCAACTGGGTGGGCACCGTCTACAAGGGCGCGGTCGACTTCAAGACGCCCTTCGCCTACTTCTGCGGCTTCCTGTTCTTCACCGTGTTCGGTGGCATGACGGGCATCGCGCTGGGCACGGTGTCGCTGGACGTGGCGTGGCACGACACGTACTTCGTCGTGGCGCACTTCCACTTCATCATGGTGGGCGCGACCATCATGGCCTTCCTGGCCGCCCTGCACTACTGGTTCCCGAAGATGTTCGGGCGCACGTACCACGAGGGATGGGGCCTGGTGTCCGCGGCGCTCATCATCCTGGGGTTCAACGCCACGTTCATCCCCCAGTTCCTCTTGGGCAACAACGGCATGCCGCGCCGGTACTATGACTACCCGGAGCGCTTCCAGGCGCTGAACGTCGCCTCCACCGCGGGCGCGACGCTCTTGGCCTTCGGGTTCATCATCATCGCCATGTACCTGGCGTACGCGCTGGTGTACGGCAAGGCCGCTGGCAAGAACCCGTGGCGCAGCAAGGGCTACGAGTGGCTGAGCGAGTCTCCTCCGCCGACGCACAACTTCGTGGGTCCTCAGCCGACGTTCCCCGAGGAGCCCCACTTCTACGTCGACCCGAAGAAGGCCGAGGTTCCCGATGCAGTCTAGCGCTCACACCGCCGACGGCGCGGCCAACACGCCGCGCCTGGCGATGCACTTCGCGTCGCTCGAGGTGCAGAACCACGCCGCCCGTCTGGGGATGTGGCTGTTCCTGGCGACGGAAATCCTGCTCTTCGCCGGCCTCTTCGTCTGCTACGGCTGCTACCGCTTCCTCTTCCCGGAGGCGTGGGCGGCGGGCAGCCGCAGCCTGGACCTGACGATGGGCACGGTGAACACCGTGGTCCTCATCACGTCCTCGCTGACGGCGGCGCTCGCGGTGCATCATGCGAAGCACGGCGAGAACAAGAAGGTGGGCGTGATGCTGGCGCTCACCCTCCTGATGGCCGTCGCCTTCCTCGTCATCAAGTACTTCGAGTACAGCCACAAGTTCCACGTCGGGACGCTGCCGGGCCGCTACTACAGCTACCCGGACATCCAGCTGCCGGGCATCTCGCTGTACTTCACGGTCTACTTCTGCTCGACGGCGCTGCACGGCCTGCACGTCCTCATCGGAATGGGCGTGCTGACGGTGGCGATGATTCGCGCCTTCAAGAAGG
The DNA here is from genome assembly GCF_059738865.1 of Myxococcus sp. MH1. Classification (NCBI taxonomy): domain Bacteria; kingdom Pseudomonadati; phylum Myxococcota; class Myxococcia; order Myxococcales; family Myxococcaceae; genus Myxococcus; species Myxococcus sp. MH1. The sequence goes on from NZ_AP026947.1 coordinate 8,775,475, forward strand.
GCGACTTCGGTCCGAAGAACTACACGATGGTCGAGCTGGGCAGCATGTACTGGCACCTCGTCGACCTGGTGTGGATCTTCCTGTTCCCCATGCTGTACCTGGTCTGAGGGCGACACCACCATGGCCATCGCCAACGAATCCCATCAGGAAGAGAAGAACATGACGGAGCACCACGGAGCGGGCCGCTACTGGCTCATCTGGGGTGTCCTCCTGGTGCTGACGGTCGTCACCGTCGTCACCGGCCGCATGCACCTGCCGTCGTTCGGCCTGCTGCTCGCCATCGTCATCGCGACGGTGAAGGGCACGCTGGTGACGCTGTACTTCATGCACCTCGCGGAGCACCAGGGCGTCAACCGGCTCATCTTCGCCGTGTCCATCGTCTTCGTGATTCTCGCGCTCGTCATCCCCATGGCGGACCTGGGCACGCGCTTCCGCGGCGCCAACCCGCCGGGCTCGCAGTACAGCGACCTGCAGCCGCCGGACATCGGCACGGGTGAGCAGCGCGGCCGCTTCGGCGGCGGCATCCGCTCGACGGACGTGAAGGACTCGCCGCCTCCGGCGCCGAGCCACTGAGAACCACCGGGGGCAGCAGCAGCCCCTCGTATCAAGCCGCGGCGCCGAGGACCCTCCCCGGCGCCGCGTTGCTTTTGCGGGCTACAGCGCGACCTGGACGTTGAAGGCCAGCGCGGTGTCGGTGGGCACCTTGCCCTCGGGCGGCTTGCTGTCGTGCTTCACCAGGAAGCTGACGCCCAAGGAGAGCGCCTCCGTCAGGTTCACCGCCAGCTGCGTCTGGCTGTTCACCAGCACGCGCGAGTCGCCGATGACGCTCAGGAGCACCTCCGCGTCCTCCTTGAAGAGCACGTCCTTGGTGATGCCGTAGCGGAAGGCGACACCGAAGCGGGGGCCGCCGATGTCCACGTCCGGCAGGTCCAGGCGCGAGGGGTAGTACTGGAAGCGCGTCTCGCGCGCGTAGCGGAAGGCCAGGTCCGTGCGCAGGTAGGACTCGCGCTCGTCCTTCTTCTTCTCGTCCCACCACAGCACGCCCAGACCGCCTTCGCCGATGGTCCGCGACTCCACGCTCTTGACGTGGTCCGTCTCGGCGCCCGTCAGCAGGTAGCCGCTGAGCATCTGCGTGAAGCGGCGGTCTCCGCGCAGCTCCAGGCCCGCGTTGAGGGCGACGAGCTGCGACTCCTGCTCCTCCCCGGCCACCTCGGGCGGGCGGCTGCGGCCGTAGTTGCCGTAGCCCCGGATGCCGACAATCCAGTGCTCCGTCGTGCGCTGCGCGCTGGCCAGGCCGCTGAAGGTGAGCGTGGAGGCGTTGCCCGTCAGCGAGATGAGGCCCAGGCCCAGGGTGATGTCCCACTCCTCCTTCTTCTTGTCGTCCGCGGGGGCGGCGGCGCCCGGGGCGGCCGGGGTGCCGGCGATGACCCCCGCGGCGCGCTCGGCGGCCTCGGCGGCGCGGACGCTGGCCTCCGCGGCGCGCTCGGCGGCGGCGGCGGCGCGCTCGGCGGCGACGGCGGCGCGCTCCTCGGGCGTGGTGGCCTGCGCGGCCGCGACGGGGGCGGCGGGCTCCTGCGCGGCGGGCGTGGGCGCAGGCGTCTGGGCCTGCAGGGAGGTGGCAATCAGAAGGGCGGCGGAAAGCATCGGTTCTCCAGTCGTCTCGGTGCCGCCGGACCTGGATTCGGGGCGACGCGAGACGTCCTCGGCTCCCCCCGGGCCGGCGCGCCTCCTTCCTGCTCCAAACACGCTCGGTGCGGCAATGGTTGATTCGCGGGTTGTGCTTAATTCCGGGGCGGGGCTGGCTTCACCCAGGAGGACTCCCACCATGCACCTCGCCCGCATCGCGTCGCTGTGCCTGCTCTTGTCCCCCGTGGTGGCCGCCGCGCGGAACGTCACGGTGCCCGTGGACGTGGGCGTGGGGCCCGCCGCGTTCCTGTTCTTCGGGCCTGTCTTCGACGACCAGCCCATCCACACCGGGCTGAAGCTCTCCGTCGAGGCGGTGCTGGACAAGGACTGGCTGAAGAAGAACCAGCGCGCCATCCCGTCCCGCTACCGCAAGTACGCCAAGAGCGTGGACGAGGTGCGCATCTCCCCGTCCATCTTCATCCCCGACGCCCTCATCATCTCCCCCAAGGTGCGCGACACCGGCATGTATGGCATCACCTGGAAGCCCCTGGGGCTGGGGCTGCCGTTGACGTCCGGCCCGGTGCGGCTGGCGGTGGGTGGCGGGGTGCTCTTGACGTATGCGTACCTGCACTCGGACACGCTGGCGGACACGCACTTCGTGAGGCCGGGCGCGGAGCTGGGCGTGGACCTGGAGCTGCAGCTCTCCAAGAGCTTCCTCATCAGCCTGGGCTGGGAGTCCGCGCTCTACGTGCCGCAGGAGCTGGGCGGGCTGGGGCTGCCGGACCGGGTGCGCGACGGCATCTTCCACGTGGGCCAGGCCTACCTCCAGTTCCACGTGCGCTTCCCGTACAGCACGCGCCTGTGAGGCGGACGGACGGCCTCGCGGGAACCGGGTGATGCACGGGATGGCCGGGTGGCGATACCCTGGCGTGACATGCCCTTGGTCCTCGCCACCGACGCCCAGAAAGCCGAGCGCGACCGCGTCACCCATGCCGCCTGGGGCTCGCCCCTCACCGTGGAGCAGTTCCACCAGCGCGAGGTGCGGCTGCGCGCGCATCCCTGGTGCCGCGAGGGCATGCGCACCTGGCTGCTCGTCGACGACGGCGGACAGGTGCTGGCCTCGTGCGAGACGTTCCGCACCGACAGCCACCTGCGCGGCCCGGACGGCGTGGCCACGCCCGGCGTCAGCGAGGCCATCGCCAGCGTCTTCACGGTGCCCGAGCTGCGCGGCCACGGACACGCCACGCGGCTGATGGACCAGGTCGCCGAGCACGTCGCCCAGGAGGGCCCGGACCGGCACGCGGCCCTGCTCTTCTCGGACGTGGGCGCGCCGCTCTACCGGCGCTCGGGCTATCGCGAGGCGCCCGCGTGGGACTGGAACCTGCCCGCCATGGGTGGCCTGTCCACGCACGCGGTGGACGCGCTCCTGTGCGACGGGGACGTGCCGGAGGTGATGGGGCGCCTGCCGCGTCCGGACGTGCCCTTCCTGCTGTGGCCGAGCCCGGCGCAGGTGGACTGGCACCTGGAGCGGGAGCGGGTCTACGCGGAGCTCTTGCGTCGCCCCCGGCCGGAGGCCTGCGGCGCGGTGGTGGGCCGCTCGTTCGCGCTGTGGGCGATGATGGCCCGCTACGGCGAGCTGGTGGTGCTGCTGTTCGACGCGGAGTCGCTCGAGGACTCCATGGCCCTGATGGAGGCCGCGCGGGGCGTGGCGCACCGGGCGGGCCTGTCCCGCGTGGTCGTCTGGGAGGAGCCGGGCACCCTGCCCTGGCTGGCGCGCATTCCGGGCGCCACGCGCGTGGCCCGGGAGGGCTCGCTGCCCATGCTGCGTCCGCTGAGGGACGGGCTGCCGCCCGCCGAGCGGGTGACCTTCTCGCGCGCCCTCTGGGTGTGACGCGCGGCTAGGATGTCCCGACATGGCCAAGCGCACGCGCATCATCGAAGGCACCTGGAACTGCACCTCGTGCGACGCCAAGGACATCCTCGCGCGGCACAAGCGCTGCCCCACCTGCAACAACCCGCGGGAGCTGTCGGGCGACGAGTCGGACTTCGACTTCGGCGACGTGGACGCGGCGAGCGGCAGGTCCCTGCGCGAGGGCGTGACGGACGAGAAGGCCGTGGAGATGGCGAACGCGGGCGAGGACTGGTTCTGCGCCTTCTGCGGCGCCGCCAACCGGGGTGACCATCCCCGCTGCAAGCACTGCAACGCCGAGCGCGAGTCGGACTCGAAGGTGGGGCCCCGGAAGGATTTGTCCGGTCCCGCGCCCGCTCCCGCCCCTCCCCCGAAGAAGAAGCCCCGGCTGGGGTTGTGGCTGTTGCTGGGCGCGCTGCTGTCGTGCTGCTTCGGGACCTGTGTGTACTCGGGCTGGTCGAACCAGACGCACGACTACCCGGGTGAAGTGACGGGCACGTCGTGGAAGGTGGCGGTGGTGCAGGAGCGCTTCACCCGCGTGGAGAAGGAGGGCTGGGCGGACGAGCTGCGCCAGGCGAGCGCGCGCATGCCCGTCAACGGCGCGGGAGAAATCGCCGGCGTGGAGAACGTGCGCGGCTGCGTGGAGCGCCAGCGCGGCACGCGCAAGGTGGCGGACGGCACCGAGCGCGTGTGCCGCTCCAAGACGCGCAAGGTGGCGTGTGGCACCGAGGAGAAGTGCCGCCGACGCGACAAGGGCAACGGCTTCGCGGAGGAGGTCTGCGAGGACGTGACGAAGTACTGCAACGAGTCCTACGAGGACTGTCAGAACCAGACGCGCTACCGCAACGAGCCCGTCTACGCGCGGCGGTGCACCTATGACACGCACGAGTGGCGCAAGGTGGACCGGCGCGAGGCCTCCGGCCAGGACGGCGCCCCGCGCTGGCCCACGCTCCAGGTGGGACCGCAGGACCGTCAGCGGCGCGAGGAGGCGTACGTGGTGAACGTGCGCTACGAGGACGACGGGGTGAAGGAGCAGGTGCTGGAGCCGAAGACGGAGGCCGAGTTCCTGTCGTGGAAGAAGGGCCAGGGCGTGGTCCTCACGGTGACGAACGGCGGGGAAGTGAAGAAGGCCGTCCCACGTTGAGCCCACGAGGCTGAGGCCCCCATGGAATGCACCCTCTGTGGCGCCTGCTGCGTGGCGCCGGACATCGCGGCGCTCGACAAGCCGCTCGGGCTCAGGTGCCCGCACCTGCTGCCCGACAACCTCTGCGCCATCTACGAGCAGCGGCCGAGCATCTGCCGCGACTACCAGGCCGACGAGGTGTGCCGCCTCATCGAGGCGCCCACCCTGGACGAGCGCGTGCACAAGTACCTGGCCCTCTTCGATTTGACGGAGGAGGCCCGCGCCGTGAAGGAGCAGGGCTGCCCCTCCATGAAGCGCGCCCGGCAGGCCGCCGCCAGGCTTCAGGCCGGAGCGCCCGGTGGAGAACGCCCGGACGAGCCGGCCTGACACGGCCCCTTGTCCCCCGCGAGCCGGGGCGCTATCCCCCGGCCGTGAGCTTCCAGCCGACCGAGCCCTTCGTCGCCGCGCCGGGCCTGACGAACGAACACGCGCAGACCATCTACGCGAACTTCGTGCGTCCCCGTCACGCCCCTCCGCTGAAGCGCCAGCGGCGCGAGCTGCCCGACGGCGACTTCGTCGATCTGGACACCTTCGACGGCCCCAGCGGCGCGCCGCACGTGGTGGCCCTGCATGGGCTGGAGAGCTCCTCCCAGGCGGGCTACATCACCGCCATCCTCCGGGGCGCGGCCCAGCGCGGCTGGGGCGCCACCGCGCTCAACTTCCGCTCCTGCAGCGGCGAGCCCAACCGGCTGGCGCGCACGTACCACTCGGGCCACATCGACGACGCGCTCGGGCTGCTCCGGGACTTGCGCGCCCGCGTCACCGGGCCACTCTTCGCCGTGGGCTTCTCCCTGGGCGCCAACGTGCTCTGCCGACTGCTCGAGGACCAGGGCGAGGAGGCCCCCGTCCGCGCCGCCGCGTCCATCAGCGCGCCGTACGACCTGGACGCGTGCTGCGCCAAGCTGGATGGTCCCGGCCCGTTCCACCGCATCTACCGCGAGCGCTTCCTGCGCACGCTCAAGAGCAAGGCGCGAGCGAAGCTCAAGCGCTTCCCCAACGCCTTCGACGGCCGGGCCATGGAGGCGGCGCGCACGGTGCGCCAGTTCGACCACGCCGTCACCGCGCCCCTGCACGGCTTCAACAGCGCGGAGCATTACTACGCCGAGTCCTCGTCGGGCCCCAGGCTGCACGCCATCCGCAAGCCCACGCTGCTCATCAGCGCCGAGGATGACCCGATGCTGCAGGCGCCCGTCATCCCGCCGGACGCGAAGGACAACCCGCACCTGAGCGTGGTGTTGACCCCGCACGGCGGACACGTGGGCTTCGTCGCCGGCAAGCTGCACCGTCCCCGCTTCTGGGCGGAAGACCAGGCGCTGGCCTTCTTCGACACCTTCCGCTAGCCGAAGTTCAGGATGAAGCCGAGCTTCGCCGTGGGGCGCACGGTGCGCAGCATCCACGACCGGTCCTCCGCGGGCCCGACGGTGCCCCGGAGCGGCTCGTCCAGGTCCTTCAAGCTGGGGCCATACAGCTCCATGAAGCTCACCCCGCCGCGCACGAAGAAGGTGATGCTCCGGGGCATGCTGACCTCGAAGCCCACCAGTCCGCTCGCGTACGTGTAGCCCACGCGCTCGAGCGACGGCAGCGGCGGCAGTGACAGGTCCGCCAGCCTGCGCTCCAGGGCGCGCACGTCCGCGGGCTGCGCGTGGCCAATCTCCACGCTGAAGGCGGGCGACACCCGGCTTCGCAGCGGCAACAGCGTGAGCCCCGCCCGCGCGCCGGCGCGAACTCCGTTGTGCGTGGCGCCCAGATGCAGCCGCACCACCCGCGCGGGACGGAACGAGATGGACAACCCCGCGCCTTCCGTCACCCCCGCGTCCAGCATCAACCCGAAGGGCGCGACCCGCTCGGGGTCCTGTGTCGCCCGACGGCGAATATCCCCTGCCTCGAATGCGCTCGCCATCGGTGCCACGAGCAGCACCACCAACGCGAGCAGCGTGGACCGCGTCCCCATGCGTCGAATCCCCACCCCAAGCCGCCGCGACGCTCCGCGGCCCCTGACCTTGCCAACCGTCGTCATCGGGGCAACCCACCCCCGCCGACCAACGGTGCGCATGGCCTCGCCACCCTTCAACGAGGTGGACCAGGCTCCGGCGGATGCCTGCTTCGTTCCACCGGAGCCCGCCTCCTCGCCCCCCGCCCTTCCCCCTCCACCCGCCACGCCGCTCGCGTCGCCCGAAGCTCCGCCGCGCTTGACGTCCTGCTCCCCCCGACCGGCCCCCATCCCTCGTCCCACCGACAAGCCCTGCCTCCCCACTCCAGGCACCGACTCGTCCCCGCCCTTCCCCTCGCGACGACGCGCTCGCGTCCCCCCCAGCGCCCCCCACCGACCCGCCCCCATCGCCCCCACCGACCCGCGTCATCCCCCGCGGCGCGTGGCCATAGCATCCGCCGTGCCGTCCCTCGGACGCCGCTCGAAACCAATGACTTCGAGGGGTTGCGAAGGAGCCCCCGTCCCGCGGGATGGCCTGGGGGACCGAAACCGGAAAAATCTCCGGACCTCCGGGGAGGGCGTCCTAACGTGCGCGACTTCGCAGCCGAAGGGGAGGGAGCGCCTTGCGCCTGACAGCCATCGCCACCGCCGTGCTCGTGCTCGGTGGGTGCTCGCGAACGACGGAGGGACCCACGCCCGCCGTGGAGCGGGTGGTCAATCCGCGAGCCCGCGTGGGCGAGCTCACCCGACTCTGCAACGCCCAGGGAGGGGCCACGGGCTGGAGGCTGGAGCTCCAGGGCCGGCGCTTCTCCCCCGTGCCGGGCGAGGTGCTCACCGACGCGCCCACGGTGGAGCTGCCGGAGGTCACCCTGCGCGGCCCGTCCACGTACACGCTGACGCGCGAGCAGGTCTTCTATGTGCGGCCGGAGCTGCTGCTGCTCGACGTGCCCACGCGCGACAGCTCGCCGCCGGTGGAGCTCTCCCCGGGCAGCTACGCGGTGGAGGTGGCCAATCCCCTGGGCGGCACGGGCCGGCTGCCGGACGCGCTGCTGGTGGTGGAGCCGCCCTCGGTGGCGCGGGTGATGCCGCCCGCGGATGGCTACTCGGCCGCGGACTCCAACCCCATCGTCATCGAGGGCCAGGGCTTCCAGCCGGGCACCAGCCCGCTGCTCTCCCTGCGCCGCGAGGGCGTGGAGGATCAACCGCTCTTCTTCGTCACCGTCGTCTCGCCCACGCGCGTGGAGTCCGAGCTGCCGCCGGGCACGCCCGAGGGTGTCTACAGCCTGGTGGTCGCGCATGGAGACGGGTGTGAGGCCGTGGCGACGGGCGCCCTCGACGTGCGCTACCCTCGCCTGGGCACCCTCACCGTGTCACCGCGCTCCGGCGCGGAGCGTGGCGACACCACCGTCCTCATCCGCAACACACCCACCGGCGCCCAGCGCGCGTTCAGCGCCGTGCCCGAGGTCTACATCGTGGCCCCGGTGAAGTCGGCGCCGTCCCAGACGCAGCGAATCCCCCTGCGCTCGGTGGAGCTGGTGTCGCCGCAGGAGCTGCGCGCGGTGGTGCCCACGTGCTCGGGGTTCGACGAGCCCGGAGGTGACCCCACCTGCCCTGGCGGCATCGTCGTGGGCGGCCCCTATGCGCTGGAGGTCCTGGACCCCGCGGGCGCGCTGGGCGAGGTGCCCGCGACGGAGGGCTTCACGGTGGTGGGCGGACCTGGCTTCACCTCGGAGCAGGCCGCGCCCCTCGACGTCCCTGGAGCCGTGCAGCCATGAATGCCCTCGTGCTCGTCGCGCTCGCGGCGCTCACCTCCGGCGCGAAGCCCGCCCCCACGGAGGGAGGCAACGTGCTGCTCGCGCCCAAGGTGGGCTTCTTCAAGTCCACCACGTCGCTGGGCGGAGACCTCTACCTGGGGCTGGAGCTGGGCTACGTCACGCCCTGGCTCGAGCGACGGTTGGCCGTGACGCTGGAGGTGGGCTACCACCGCCCGCAGACGTCCGGCGTCCTCACGGACCCGCAGCTCGGAGGCTTCGGCGCGCCGCCGCCGGATGGCCGCTACACGCTCGCGGTGCGCGAGGTGGCCTTCCTGCTGTCGGCCGTCTATCGCTTCGAGCGGGCCTTCGGCTCGCTGACGCCGTACGTGGGCGGAGGCCCCGGGCTGTACCTGCACCGCGCCACGTCGGACCTGTTCGGCGCCACGGCGTCGGAGAGCGGCGGCGGACTGGGGCTCCAGGCCCTGCTCGGCGTGGAGCTGCCGCTGGGTCCAGGGGGCCTCTTCCTGGAGGCGCACTACCACCTGGCGCCGCTCGACTTCGTCACCACGGGCGACGTGAATGTCGGCGGCGTCCTCGCGGGCGGACTGGGCTACCGGCTGCGCCTGTGACGGGCGCTCAGGCCCGCCCCACCGGCGTGCGCAGGACGCGCAGCAAATCCTGCGCGACCAGCTCGCGCACCGCCGTACGCAGCGACTCCAGGAGCTGGTGGAGGGACTCGGCGGACTCACCGGGCGCGTCCACGACGCGCTCGCGGACGCCATCGAAGATTCTCATCCGTCCGGGCACCAGGGCGATGACGGGCAGCGTGGGGTAGCGCTTGCGCAACAGCCCCAGGAAGAGCGGGTGGTCCTCGTCCTGCCGGCGCAGGTCCACCACCACGAGCGCGGGCTGCGAGGACGCGATGGCGGCGAGCGCGTCGTCCGTGTCGCCGGTGGCGGAGATGGACAGGCTCTCGTCGCCGACGGCGAGCACGCGGCGGAGCAGCTCCCGCGACGCGGCATGGGGACTGGCGATGAGGACGCGACGCATCTGCCTGGGAAGCTAACCCTTCCAGACCGCGATGGCCGCACCCGCGAAGGCGACCGCCGAGCCCAACACCCGGGCGGCCGTCGCCGGGCGCCCTTCCACCATCGCATCCCAGATGAGGCTGGTGACGAGTTGGGCGGCCATGAGCAGCAGCACGGACTGCACCGCGCCCAGCCGGCCGATGGCCCACGGCATGCCCACGACGATGACCACGCCGCACAGGCCGGGCAGCAGGTGCCAGGGGGTGAAGCCGGAGAAGCGCCCCTCGGCGGCGGCGGCCTCGGGCCAGAGCCCGGGCACGGTGCGCGCCACCGCGTACACGGCGAAGGTGGCCACCGTCGCCACCACCATGTTCATGAGGACCGCGCTCAGCAGGCCCCACTGGCCGGCGAAGCGCTTGTTGAGACCACCTTGGGCGACGACCGCCAGCCCACACAGCAGGGGAACGAGCGAGACAAAACGCATGGGCGCGGGTGGGTACCCCGAACGCCGGGCCGGCCGCAAGGTGGCACGCTCGGACTCGCGGGGGCTCTCGACTTCTCAAGAGGCTGGCGAAAGGGGAATCGACCGGCTACGTCCAACGCTCGCGCCATGGACGCCCCCCTCGAGCTCCACTTCGACTGCGGCACGCTGGTGGCACCCACGCTGCCGGACGACGTACGACTGGGCGCCCTCTTCCAGAAGGACGGGCGCACGGGGGTGTACCGCGCCGCCGCCCGGCACTACCGCGAGGTGGTGCTGCGGTTGCGCGAGCTGGGGGTGGCGTACGAGGACCGCGCGAAGCGCTTCGAACCGCTCGAGGCGGAGCTGACGGTGCCCATCCAGCCGTTCCCCCACCAGCGCGCGGCGCTCGATGCCTGGACGCGCGCGGGGGGCAAGGGGCTGGTGGAGCTGCCGACAGGCGCGGGCAAGACGCTGCTCGCGGTGCTGGCCATCGCGCACGTGAGGCGGCCCACGTTGGTGGTGGTGCCCACGCTGGACCTGATGACGCAGTGGCAGGGAGTGCTGGCGCGCCACTTCTCGCTCCCGGTGGGGATGCTGGGGGGCGGGGTGAACGACCGGCAGGCGTTGACGGTGACGACATACGACTCGGCGGCGATGCAGACGGAGTTCCACGGCAACCGCTTCGGGCTGCTCGTGTGTGACGAGTGTCACCATCTGCCGGCGCCCAGCTATCGGTTCATCGCGGAGGGCTCGCTGGCGCCGTACCGGCTGGGGCTCACCGCGACGCTGGAGCGCACGGACGGCGGAGAGCGGGTGGTCGAGGAACTGCTGGGGCCGCTGGTGCACCGCACCGACATCCGCGAGCTCCAGGGGGAGTACCTGGCGCCCTACGAAGTGAAGCGGGTGGAGGTGCCGCTGACGGCGGAGGAGAAGGCGCGCTACGACGAGGCCCGGGCGTTGTATCTGGGCTTCGTGCGGAAGCTGGGCGTGCGGCTGTCGGCGCCCGAGGGCTGGGCGCGCTTCCTGGCGCAGAGTCAGCGCAGCGACGAGGGACGCGCGGCGTACCGGGCGTATCGCGAGCAGCGCCGCATCGCGCTCACCTCCAGCGGCAAGCAGGAGGTGCTGTGGCGAATCCTGCTGGAGCACCGCGAGGACCGGGTGCTCGTCTTCACGGACGACAACGAGACGGTGTACACGCTGGCGCGACGGCTGCTGCTGCCCGCGCTCACGCACCACACGCCGATACCGGAGCGCAAGGCGCTGCTCGCGGCGTTCGCCTCGGGGGAGCTGCCGGTGCTGCTCACCTCACGCGTGTTGAACGAGGGCGTCGACGTCCCGGAGGCGCGTGTGGGCGTGGTGCTCAGTGGCAGCGGGAGCGTGCGCGAGCATGTGCAGCGGCTGGGGCGCATCCTGCGCAAGCGCCCCGGGAAGAGGGCGATGTTGTACGAGGTCTGCTCCGCGCAGACGGCGGAGAGCGGCATCAGCGAGCGGCGCAGGCAGCACGACGCCTACCTGGAGGAGGGCTAGATGCGACGTCAGCGCTCCGGCAGCATGCACCCAGCCACCATGCCCGGACTCCCGGGTGGTGACGCGCGTCCCTGGGCCTTCACCTGTGGAGTCCCGCGACATGCGAGCCACCGCCGTCCCGTTCGTCGATGGGCCTCCATTTCCCCAGGCGCTCTTCGCAGGGCGCGCCGTGCCGCCCCGGGAGTTGCTCGCATACCGCGCGCAGAAGCGCATCCTCCGTCCTGCGTTCGTGAAGCGCGACGTCCCCGCGTCCCTCGCGCGCTCCAGGGGAGGCGCGCCGTGCAGACCCGGCTCACGTGCCGCACGCAGGAGGGCATCCGCCGTCTGGCCTTCGTGAGGCATGACGCCCCCCGCGCCCTCCACGGGAAGTGCGCCATGCCGCCCCGGCTCGCGTACCGCGTGCAGAAGGGCATCCTCCGGCTCGCGTTCGTGAAGCGTGACGCCCCCGCGCTCTCCACGGGAGGCGCGCCATGCTGACGCGGGAGCTGCTCGCGTACCGCACGCAGAAGGGCATCCTCCGTCCCGCCTTCGTGAAGCGCGATGACCCGGCGCTCCTCGCACTCGCGGCCGAGCTGCTCGCCTCCGTCGAGGCCTCGCGAGGCGCCATCTGTGACGATGTGGAGGAAGGCCTCGGCCTGCTCGCGGGCGCCTGGTCGCGTCCGAAGATCGCGCGCGGTCTCGTGAAGCTGCTCGTGGACCGGCTCACGTTCGAGGAGCCCGCGCCCGATGTCTCCGAGACCCGCTGGGCCCGGCTGAAGACCGCCGCCCAGGTGCTCCGCGCCCTCACGCCCGACACCACGGTGGAAGCCTACGAGGCCCGCCTCGAGCAGGCCCTCTCCACACCGCTCCAGGATGCGCGCGCGGCACTCTACGCGGACCTGCCCGGAAACCGGAAGCTGCTCGGCTGGGACGGCGAGGCACCCACGGCGCAGGCGCTGGTGGACCGCTACAACCTCGCCCTCGCCCAGGGGCCGCTGCTGTCCGCGCGGCGGCTGACGCTGCGGGCTCGCGCACCGGAGCTCTTGCGCGTGCGCAAGGTGCTGCGCTGGCTGAAGTTCTGCCGGCTCGTCGCCGAGGTCCGACGCGATGGCCCGGACTGGGAGCTGGAGGTCGAAGGCCCCGGCGCCATGCTCGCCCTGCAGAAGAAGTACGGCCTGCAGCTCGCCTCGTTCCTGTCCGTGGTGCCGGTGCTGGAGCGCTGGGAGCTCAAGGCCACGGTGGAGCCCTCGCGCCGCCAGGCCACGCTGATGTTGAGCGACAAGGACCCGCTCGTCTCTCCCCTACCCGCCGCGTTGGGTCATGTCCCCGAGGAGGTCGCCTCCCTGTCCTCCAGCTTCGAGGATGACGCGTGGGAGCTGGACCTGACGCCGCTGCCCCGCCATGTGGGCGCCGCCAGCCTCTGCGTGCCGGACCTCACCTTCCGCCACCGCGGCTCGCGTCAGGAGGTCGCCCTGGAGCTGTTCCACGCCTGGCACGCGAGCGCCCTCACCCGCCGCCTCGCGGAGCTGCGCACCCGACCCGACGCGGGCCTGCTCCTGGGCGTCGACCGGGCCCTGCTCGCGAAGGAACCCTCGGAGCGCGAGACGCTGGAGGGCCATCCCCAGGTCGTGCTCTTCCACGGCTTCCCCTCCGCGAAGAAGCTCAAGGACCGGCTGTCGAAGCTCTCCACGACGAGCCCCAAGAAGTAGCGGGGCGGGCCGCGGCTCAGGTGCCCTTGGGCTTGAACTGCGCGGCCAGCACGCTCAACAGGCGGATGGCGCCGCGGTCCAGCTGCTTGGCCCGGCGCAACAGCCGGCGCAGCTCACCCGACTCGCCATACTCGCTGGGAGGCTCAGCGGCCCACTTCACCTCCTGCGAGGGCTTGAGCCCCAGCGCCTCGTCCGCGGAGATGGAGAGCACCACGCACAGCCGCCGGAAGGTCTGGATGCTCGGCAACATGTGGCCGCGCTCCAGCCGCCCGTAGACTTCGCTCGCGATACCGATGCGCTCCGCGACGTCGGCCTGCGTCAGGTTCAGCCGGGTGCGGGCCAGGCGCGCAGCTCCTCCGAGGCGGGATGCGAGGGTCTTTTCCATGTTCGTTAACCTAACGGGTTCGTCCATGTCGATATGACTTGAGAGGTTGGCATCCAAGAACTTCCCAGGTAGTCTTATGGGAAGCAGACCTGATGCGTCACCTCACCCGCGCCACGTCGAAGCCATGAGCACGCAGCCCTTCGTCACCTTCCTGTTCGTGGATGAAGACCCCCTCGCGCTGTCGGCGTGGCGTCGGCTCGTCCGGGACCTCCCCGGCGCCAAGCGCTTCGCGCGCGACATGGCGGAGGCCCTCGCGCTCGTGCACGAGCAGCCGCCGCGCGTGGTCGTCTGCGGAGACCTGCTGCCGGATGGAGACGGGCTGCACCTGCTCCAGGCGGTGCGCGCGCGTCACCCGCACACCGCCTGCGCGCTCCACGCGGTGCGCCCACCTCCCAGGTCGTGTCCGCGCGAAATCACCTGGGTGGACCGCGCCGCGCATCCCCGGGAGCTCCACTCGCGGCTCCGTGCCCTGGGACAGGCCACCACCCACCCCTGGGCCTGAGCCGTGGCGGCGCATGCCCCCCGGGCACGTTAAGGTGACGCACGCCCCCATGAAGCTCTACGCCATCAGCGACTTGCACCTGCGCCACGCCGACAACAAGCAGGCCCTGCAGACCCTGCCCGCCTTCCCGGACGACTGGCTCATCGTCGCCGGCGACGTGGGCGAGACGCTGTCCGAGATGGACTTCATGCTGCGCACGCTGACGGCGCGCTTCCGCCAGGTCATCTGGGTGCCGGGCAACCACGAGCTGTGGACCATGCCCTCCGAGCAACCCTCCCTGCGCGGCGACGCGCGCTACCAGCGACTGGTGGCGCTGTGCCGCGGCCACGGCGCGCTCACGCCGGAGGACCCCTACCCGCGCTGGCCCGGCGAGGGCCCCCACCGCGTCATCGTCCCCATGTTCCTGGGCTACGACTACTCGTTCCGCCCGGACCACGTGCCGGAGGACAAGGCGCTGGAGTGGGCGTTCGAGGACGACCTCTTGTGCACCGACGAGGTGCTCCTGCATCCGGACCCGTACCCCAGCCGCTCCGCGTGGTGCGCCGCGCGCGTGGAGTCCACCCGGGCCCGGCTGGACGCCCTGCCACCGGGCTGCAGCACCATCCTCGTCAACCACTACCCGCTCCGGCACGAGCACGTGCGGCTGCCGCGCATCCCCCGCTTCTCCATCTGGTGCGGCACCAGGCGCACCGAGGACTGGCACACGCGCTACCGCGCCGAGGTCGTGGTGACGGGCCACCTGCACATCCCGCTCACGCAGTGGCGCGACGGGGTGCGCTTCGAGGAGGTGTCGCTGGGCTACCCCATGCAGTGGAAGCACCGGGGCGGAATCGAGCGGTGCCTGCGCGAAATCCTCCCCGGCCCCGCCACCCGCCCGCTCTGAGGGCTTCGCGCCGCTGGAAATGAATCGGCCCCGGACGTCCGTGAGGAAACGGACGACCGGGGCCTTGGAGCGGCGCGGCCTCGGGGCCGCGCCGTCTACATCAGGTGATTACTTGTGCGACGCGATGAACGCGATGCCCTCGTAGCCACCCTTCGCGCCGTAGATCTCGATGTAGTACTTGCCGGCCGGCACGTTGATGAGGTTGCACACCTCGGACTGGTGCTCCTTCACGCTGCGGCAGTCGTAGTCGAACTTCGTCGGCGCCGAGCCGCGCTTCACGTAGATGTCCGGGTTGCCCTCACCCTCGCCCGTCTGGATGTACAGGCTGTTGATGCCGGTGCCGGGCTTACGCTCCGGAACCTCGATGGTGTACACGTTCGAGGAGCCCGCCGCGCCGGAGAGGTTCTTCAGCGCGATGCCGGACTGCACGGGGATGTAGCCACCCTTCCAGGTCACCGTCAGCGTCACGCCGGAGAAGGTGCTGTAGGCGTTGAGCATGACGACCCAGCGGCCCTGGCTCGGCGTCGCGAACGCGCAGGACTCGGCGTTGCCCGCGCGGTACGGACGGCAGTCGTACAGGCTGGTGGTGGGGACGTTGTTGTAGCGAACGTACAGGTCCGCGTCGCCCGTGCCGCCGGCGATGGAGACGTTCAGGTCGTACGCGCCCTCGGGCAGGTTGAACTCGTAGTACTTCTTCTGGCCGCTGGTGGAGCCGATGCCGGTGATGGGCACGTCCTTCTGGATGGGGGTCGTGTCCACGATGATGGGCACGCCCACGCCCACGGCCTTCCAGGCGTTGGTCACCGAGGCAATCTCATCCGCGGTGTAGCCCAGCAGCGCGGCGGCCTGCTCGGTGGCGACCTTCGCGTCCTCGAACGTGGCGTCCGACTCGAGGATGGTGTTGTTCGCGCGGTAGAAGATCTGCGCGGCCTTCTCGATGCCGATGCCGGTGACCGAGATGGTGGTCTTGCCCGTCGGGTGCGTGCCGCCCTGCGACAGCAGGTAGAACGCCAGGTTGGAGATACCCGAGCTGTAGTGCACGTCCACGCTGTCGTCGTAGTCGTGGAAGTAGTCGAGCGAGTCCCCGTCCTGCGTGGGGTTCGCCATGTAGCGCAGGGCGTCGTTCGGGATGTTCGGCGTCCACACGTCGTCGCCGACCAGCCACGTGCGCGCGCTGACGACGTTGCCGTCGCCGTACCACTCGCACACCGCGCCGAAGATGTCGGAGAAGGACTCGTTCAGACCACCCGACTGGTTGTCGTAGATGAGGTCGGAGGAGAACTCCGTCACGGCGTGCGTCAGCTCGTGCGCCGTCACGTCCAGGGAGTTGGCCAGGTTGCTGGCGTTCACGCCGTCGCCATCGCCGTACACCATCTGGGTGCCGTTCCAGAAGGCGTTCACGTACGCAACGCGGTGGTGGACCGTGCTGACCAGCGTGGCGCCGGCGTTGTCGTACGAGTCACGACCGAACAGCTCGCTGTAGCAGTCGTACACCGTGCCCAGGTGGTCGTAGTTCGTGTTGACGACCGGGTCGGCGACCTCGGGCTGCCCCTCGGTGCGAACCACCGCGCCAGGGAGCGTCGTGGTGTTGTTGCCGTTGTGCATCCGGCGGGCCAGGCCCTCCTTGATCTGCGGGTGGCGGGCAATCACGTCGCCGTTGGTCGCGTTGACCAGGACGACATCGCGCACGGGCGTCCCGTCGCGGCGCTCACCCGACTGGATGAGCTTGTAGACGAGCACCAGCTCGTCGCCGTCACGGAAATAGACCAGCTCGTGGCCGTCCTCGATCTTCAGGCCGTCGAACGTGGAGCGGTCCGCCTGCAGGGCGTCCTTCGCCACCGACACGTCCACGCTCGCCTTGGCCGTGGCCTTCAGGTCGCTGCGGGTGTTGGTGGACGCCGCGATGACCTTGCCACCGCGGGTCGTCAGACGCAGCTGGCCGTACAGCACGGGGATGTTGTTGACCTTCACGCCGTAGACGACGTGGCCGTCGCCCTGGCGGTCCGTGAACGTCTTCTTCAGGACCAGGTCCGCCGGGTTCAGGTTCAGCTGGGGCGCGATGAGCGCCGCCACCGGAGCCAGGTCCGCCTGGCCCAGGGCCGAGAAGCCCGCGGCCGCCTGCGGTGCGGGGCCGAGGTCGCCGGTGATGAACTTGGCGACACCGGAGGAATCCGTAGCAACAACCTTCTTCCCGGTCAGCTGCAGGGCCGCCGCGCTCTTCGTCGCGGTGTCCTGGGGCTTGGCCTCGGGAGCAGGGGTGGACTCGTTGCAACCAACGAGGAAGGACAGCGCCGCTACACCAAGAACACCGCGTACTCGCTGATTCACCATGTAATCCTCCTAAACGGAAAGATTAGAAAGCACAGTGTCACAGGATGGTTGTGCATTTCAAGGTTGCGCGATAATTTTACTAAGTAGCTTATTCTCACATTGCGAGTTTCAGCCAGAAGCCCCAACTATTTCAGCAACTTATCGGAGCCCTACCCGCCGCTTCCGCCGAGTCGCCCGACGTAGTGGGTAACCCTGGTGTGAACAGAATTTCGCGAAAATGCGTGGCCGAAAGGGCCTTCACGGGGTCCGCGCGCGGACCGCATTTCTCGCGGCATTTTCGGGGAATTTTGGGAGGAAGGAAATCCGGCGTCCGAGTGGCGCGGCCATGGTTTTCAGGCTCGTGCTCTACCGCTGAGCTATCTCCCGATTGAAGTCGGGAGAGCTGGAGTCGAACCAGCGCCCCCAAGCACCCAAGTGCGTGTCGGGCCACACCGGACGGACGCCGGAAATCCTCACGGTGGACGCGCCCTTCAGGGCGAAGCTGACAGCGGCGCGCGCGTGGAGTTGCTTTGCGGAAGCGGACGGGTGCGCGAGGCTTGCGTCCCGGGAGGAAGGCACATGCGCGCACTTCAGCTGCAGCGACTGGACGGACCCGACGGGCTGGCGTTGGTGGAGCTTGCCGAGCCCGAGGCGCAGGACGCGGTGCTCATCGACGTGGTGGCGGCGGGGGTGAGCTTCCCCGACTTGCTGCTGACGAAGGGGCAGTACCAGTTGAAGCCGCCCTTGCCCTTCGTGCCGGGCGTGGAGGTGGCGGGCGTGGTGCGCTCGGCGCCCGAGGGCGCGTCGGTGAAGGCGGGAGACCGGGTGATGGCCTTCAGCTTCGGGCTGGGAGGCTTCGCGGAGGTGGCGGCGATTCCCGCGGAGATGGTGTTCCGCATCCCCCGGCGCTGGAGCTTCGAGGCCGCCGCGGGCGTGGTGATGAACTACCACACGGCGCACTTCGCGCTGCACCGCCGGGGCCGGCTGAAGGCGGGAGAGACGGTGGTGGTGCACGGCGCCGCGGGCGGCGTGGGCACGGCGTCCATCCAGGTGGCGCGAGGCGCGGGCGCGCGCGTGGTGGCGGTGGTGAGCGACGAGCGCAAGGCGGAGGTGGCCCGCAAGGCGGGTGCGCACGAGGTGCTGCTGTCCTCGGGCCCCTGGCTCACGCAGCTCAAGGAGCTGACGGACGGCCTGGGCGCCAACGTGGTGTTGGACCCGGTGGGTGGGGACATCTTCGACAAGAGCCTCAAGGCGCTGGCGCCGGAGGGACGGCTGCTGGTGGTGGGCTTCGCCGGAGGCCGCATCCCCGAGGTGGCGGTGAACAAGCTGCTGCTGCGCAACATCGACGTCGTGGGCGTGGCGTGGGGCGGCTTCCTCATCCACGAGCCTTCGCTGACACCCACCATCGCCAAGGACCTGGAGGCGATGGCGGACCAGGGGGTGCTCGAGCCCGTCGTCGGGCCCGTCTTCCCCCTGGAGCAGGGCGCGCAGGCGCTGCGCGAGCTGGACGCCCGGCGCGCGACCGGCAAGGTCGTCCTGCGCGTGCGCGAAGGCTGACGTCTCGGAGGGTGACGGTGCACTCCGGCCGCCCTCCGAGCATGCGACCCACCGGGCCCTGGCGTCGCTTCGCTGCGGCGCTCATCCCTCGTCCGCAGGTTTGGAGCCAGGAGGTGACGGCGCCATGGCGGATGACTCCATCCTCGAGCGACAGCATCAACGGGAGCGGGAGCAGGAGCGACAACGGCTCCGCGAGCAGGAGCAGCGGGACCTGGAGGTGGAGGCCCATCGCGGGCCGCGGCCCCTGGAGGGTTACGCCGGCGGGCACACCACCTGGGCCAGCGCCCAGGATGACGCGGAGGCCGCCATCGTCCATGCGAACGACGCGGAGGCGTCGTGGGAGGCCAGCCAGCGGCAGGCGCGCCTGGAGCCGGAGCCCGAGGACCCCGACGCGCGCGAGCGCGACTGACGCGGTCCCCGTGGCCCACCTCCGAGCCATGGGGTTACACGAGCAAGGAGGTTGCACGGTACATTCGGGGCCATGTCCGCTCCGTCCTTCCGTGCCGACCTCCGGGTGTTCGTCGAGCAGCGGTGGGTGGGGCTCGCGGACCTCCAGGGCCTGGAGCGGGAGTACCTCGACGAGGTGCTCCGTCGTCCCCGCGTGAGCTGCTGCAGCTTCGTCGGAGGCTTCTTCATCGACGTGGGCGGCGTGGCCTTCAGCGACGAGGACTCGGTCGACGAGCTCTGGATGACGTGGAGCTGGTTCTTCGCGTTGGACAAGCTCCTCGACGGTGCCGACGAGGCACGGGCCGCCCCTTGGGAGGAGTCCGCCATGAAGCTCTGGCGCCACGGGGACACGCTGGTCCTGGAGGACCGGAGCGCGAGCGGCACGCCCATCACCCCACGCGTCGAGGTGGAGCTCCGCCCGTTCTCCCGGAGCCTCGCGCGACAGGGGCTCGAGTTCCTCGCGCTGGGGGAGCGGCTGCTCGCGCAGCTCGACGCGCGCTCGCCTCCCGTGCCTGCTCCGGTGCGCCTGGAGTTCGAGCGGGCCCTCCGACTGCCCAGGGACATCGTGGAGCGCGTCGCCGAGAAATCCGGCCCCTGAGCCCACATGGCCCCGGCAAGCGGCCGTGGCGACGTTAGAGTCCACACCGTGCCCTCGCATCCTCCCGCCACCGTGCTTCCGCCAGACGAGGCCCGACGCTTCCTCGTCGCGCACCTCGGGCTCGCGCGCCCCTTCCCGCTGCAGGGGGCCCGGGGTGCGCGCGCGCTCCTGAAGCGCCTGCGCTGCATCCAGTTGGACCCGCTGGATGTCATCGGCACCAACGCGGACCTGGTGGCGCTCGCGCGCGTGGACGGGCTGGCGCGCGGCGACGTGTACCGACACCTGCTGCCGGGGCACGCCTTCGAGCACTTCGCCAAGGAGCGCTGCCTGCTGCCCGCCAGCGCGTTCCCCTACTACCGCGAGCGCGCGGCCCAGGCGCCCTGGTGGCGACTGGAGGAGCGACTCAAGCGGGTGCCGGAGGCGGTGCTGCACGCGGTGCTCGAGGAGGTGACGGCGCGCGGTCGCTCCTCGTCGCGCGAGCTGAAGGACCATGGCGCGGTGGTGCCCATCGACTGGAGTGGTTGGAAGGGCACGGCCCGCGCCACGGCGATGGCGCTGGAAATCCTGTGGACGCGCTGTCAGGTGGTGGTGTGTGGCCGAGGCCCGGGCGGCAAGCTGTACGACGTCCCGCATCGCGCCCTGCCCCGGATGGCCGAGGCGCGGGTGACGCAGACGTTCGAGCGCTGGGGGCTGACCGAGCGTGTGGAGGCCGCGGGCCTGCTCAGCCGCGCGAGCGGTCCCCACTGGTCCACGCTGACCGAGGTGCGCACCTCCTCGCTCCCCGACACGCTGGTCGACGAGGGCGTGCTGGAGGCGGTCAGCATTCCCGGCTCGCCCCGGCGCTACCTGGCGCCCGTGGGCTTCCGGGAGCGGGAGCAGCCGGAGCCCGACGCGAGGATGCGCATCCTCGGGCCCCTGGACCCGGTGCTGTGGGACCGGGAGCTGGTGCGCGTGGCGTTCGGCTTCGACTACACGTGGGAGGTCTACAAGCCCGCCGCGCAGCGTGAGTGGGGGTGGTACGTCTGTCCGCTGCTCCATCGAGGGAAGCTGGTGGGACGGCTGGAGGCGCGCGTGCGCGAGGGCGTGCTCCAGGTGGACAACCTGTGGCGGCAGAAGGGCGTGAAGCTGGACGACGCCGCGCTCGACGAGGCGCTCGCGCGTCATGCGGCCGCGTGCGGCGCCGAGAGGGTGCGCAGGCCCCGGGCGCGCGTCACGGGTCGCGCCTCCTGAGTCGAATCAGGGCGCAGGCTTGGGCAGCTCGCGCTCCAGCGCGGCGGCGGCGCCAGCGTCCTTGTGGACACCGAAGCGCTGGCGCGAGCACATGAGCAACTGCCCCGCGTAGACGGTGTCCGAGAGGGCGCCCACGAAGTCGCCGTGCTCGGCGAGCGTGCGTGCCCGCTCGTCCATCAGGTGGGCGAGGATGCGCGCCTGCTCGGCGTGCCCGAACAACCGCACGACGGAGCGCGCGTCGAACAGGATGAGCGTCTCCAGCTCCATGCCGAGCGTCGTCTGACAGGCCTCGCTCAGGCTGCGCAGGCTGTCCTCCAACGAGCGGTTGGCGCGGACGCGGGCGAGGTCTGGAGCCAGTCGACCGAGCTCGCGGAGGGCTTGGAGCGCGTGGGCCTGACGCAGGATGGGCATGCGAAAGCCAAGTACAGCCTGAGACAGGGGAATCATCCAGTCCCCCGGGTGATTCCCCGCGTCCGCCCGGAGGACCGGGTCACACTCCGTGAACTGTACGAGGACCCCGGGAGGCTGCGAGACTCGCCCCTGGTGGCCGAATCCCCTCCCCTCGCCTCGGACGCGCCCGCGATGCCCGACGCCCGTGTCGCGAGCCGACGCGAGCGGGGTGTCGTCTTCGCCGCGTCCTTCCTGTTCCTGCTCGTGCTGGAGGCGGGGCTGCGCCGCTTCACCCAAGACGGGCTGCGCTTCCAGGCGTGGAGCTCCGAGCGGATGATGCAGACGCTGTCACTGCGCGAGCTGCGCGACGAGCCGCTGCGCTCCCTCTGGTATCTGCACATCCAGCCGCCCCTGCTGGACGTGCTCCGCGCCGCGCTGGCCTTGTTCCAGGGCCCGCTCGAGGACCTGGCCCTGGTCGACGCCGTGGACCGCTGGACCTATGTCGTCTGGGCGCTCGTGTTCGCTGGCACGGTGACGCTCGTGCATGCCTGGGTCTTCCAGGTGGCGGGGCGGCGTTTCGCCCGCGTCGCCGCGGTGCTGATGGCGCTGCATCCGGGGACCCTCGCCTTCGCGACCCTCCTGGACAGCACCGCCGCCAGCGCCCTCGCCTTCCTGTGGTTCTGCTTCGAGCTGTGGCGCCCCCCACGTGAGGACGGCTCCATCGCCCGGCTCGCCGCCGCGTCGCTCGTCCTCTTCTTCCTGCGCTCCATCTTCCAGTGGCCGTTCTTCCCACTGGTGGCCCTGTGTCTCGCGCTCCGGGGGGCCTCGGCCCGGAGCGTGGGTCGCTATCTCGTCGTCGTCGCGCTCTTCGCGGGCCCCTACGTCGCCAAGCAGCTCGCCCTGTTCAACACGTCCATGACGTCCAGCTTCGACGGGCTCAACTTCTGTCGGGCCATCGGCCTGGGCGAGCCGGACCTCGGCGCGGTGCGGCTGCCCGACAACGTGCTGCCCAGGTCCCTGCCGCCACCGTCCAGCGCCGCGGTGCTGCGCACGGACGAAAAGCTCGGGGGCTACTACAACTACAACCACCTGGATGCCCTGCGGTACTCGGTGGGGCTGAAGTACGTGTGCCGTCGGGCCCTCTTCGAGCGGCCCCTCTCCGCGACGCTCGCTTCGTTCGCGGAGAACGCGGTGATGTATGGCGTGCCGTCCAGCCGCTACCAGCCCAACGTCCTGGTGGACCGGCTGCCGTGGCGAGCGCCGCTCGACTTCGTCTTCTCGTCGCCCGTGCTCTGGGTGCTGGTGCTCCTCGCGGGAGCGCGGGCCGCGCGGGAGCTGAAGCGTCGTGTGGACTGGCTCCAGGTAGCAGGGCTGGTGTTGCCGGTGATGTTCGTCGTCTCGGTGAGCGTGCTCTTCGAGAAGGGCGAGAACATGCGGTTCAAGTACTTCATCGAGCCGGTGTTGCTCGTGTTCCTCTGCGCCCAGGCCGCGCGACTCGCCGCGCGAGTCCCTGCCCGGTCTCCAACACACGCGGTCTCCCCCGGGCCGGGTGACGGCTCGGTGGCGCGGTGACGTCAGCGGCCGTCTGCTAGGCTCGGGGCCAACATGAAGGACCTGGACGCCATCCTCCGCGCTCGCGCGCGCTCCCGTGGGCCCTGGGTACTGGCCACGGTGGTCGCCGTGTCGGGTTCATCGTACCGCAAGCCGGGTGCCCGGATGTTGATGGGTGAGGACGGCTGGCTCGCCGGAGGCGTGAGCGGCGGGTGCCTGGAGGCCGACATCGTCCGCAAGGCGTTCTTCTGGACGAGCACCGGGCCTCGCGTGCTCCGCTACGACTCCACGGGAGAGGGCATCGAGGACGAGGGGAGCCTGTCCTTCGCGCTCGGCTGCAATGGTGTCGTGGACGTGCTGCTGGAGCGCTGCGAGCCCGGCCCGGCCGATGCCCTGGTCTTCGCGGACGAGGCCCGGAACCTGGGACGTCGCGCCGTCATCGCCACCGTGTACCAGGGCCCCGCGCAGGCCGTGGGGACGCGGTGGATGGTGCGTGACGATGGCGTGGAGGCGGGACACATCGCGGGCGCACTGGGCGATGCCGTCCGCGTCGCGGCCCGCGAGGCGATGGAGCAGGGCCGCACGTGGAGCGGGCCGTGTGGCGGCGCGGACGTGCTGGTGGAGGTGGTGGAGCCACCCCATGAGCTGGTGTTGTTCGGCAGCGGCTTCGACGTCGCGCCCGTGGTGACGCAGGCCGCGAGCCTGGGCTGGCGTGTCACGGTGGTCGCGGACCGCCCCGCGCAGACGCTGCGACGGAGGTTCCCCCTCGCGCACGCGGTGGTCTCGGCGAAGACGGGTGAGGCGGCGACGTCGGTTCCGGTGTCACCTCGCTCGCTGGTGGTGTTGATGACGCACAGCCTGCCGCAGGACCAGGAGCTGCTCGCGGGATTGCTCCCGCGTCCGCTGCGGTATCTGGGCGTGTTGGGTCCGCGCTCCCGCACGGAGCGGCTGCTCGCGGGGCTCGCCACCGCGCCGAGCGCGACGATGCTGGAGAAGCTGCATGCCCCGGTGGGGCTGGACCTTGGCGCGGAGGGCGCGGAGGAGATTGCCCTGTCCATCGTCGCCGAGCTGCAGGCCGTGGTGTCGGAGCGGGAGGGCGGCAAGCTGCGCGAGCGCCGCGCGCCCATCCACACGGTGGCGCCGCCCCCCGTACGGAAGCTCGCGTGAGGGCGGGCCGTGCGCGAGCAGGCGTGGTGTTGCTCGCGGCGGGAGGCTCGTCTCGGCTCGGACATCCCAAGCAGCTCGTCGTCCACGAGGGGAAGACGCTCATCCGACGCGCCGCCGAAGCGGCCCTGTCCCTCGGCGAAGGTCCCGTGCTCGTGGTCCTCGGCGCCCATCGGGACATCATCGCCCCCGAGCTCGTCGACCTCCCCCTGCGAATCATCGAGCATCCCGACTGGGCGCGCGGTCCCGGCGGCTCCCTGACGAGGGGGCTCTCGGCGATGTCCTCGGGTACCCCCGACGTGGACGCGGTGCTCTTCATGCTCTGTGACCAGGTCCGCGTCACGGCATCACATCTCCGAGCCCTCGTGGACACCTGGCGGACCACCGGTGCGCCCATCGTGGCCTCTGGATACGACGGCACGCACGGCGTCCCCGCGCTGTTCTCCCGCGCCGTGTTCCCGGAGCTGGAGGCCCTGTCTCCCGCCCAGGGCGCACGTGGGGTGATTGCCCGCGAGCCGACCCGCGTCGCCATCGTGCCGCTCCCCGGAGGCGGCGAGGACGTGGACACACCCGCGGACCTGGACCGGCTCGACCCTCGGCGGCCCGTGTAACCCCATTGCATCTCGATGCTCGTCCCATGAGCGGACAGCGCATCGGATTGCCCGCGTCACCGGGATGGGCTCGCCCAGGCCCTGTAACCGGTATGAATCCCTGGCGACGCCTGTAACCGGTATGAGCCCGGGACACCGCCGCTCGCGCTTGTCCGTACTGTCCGTCGAACGGCATCCCTCCTATGCTGAGTCACACGCGGTCGCGTCAGTCAGGCCCAGGTCGGGGGATTCTCATGGAGTCTCAGCAGCCCACCCTCATCCAGAAGGAGCAGGCGTCCCCTGACACGACAGGCTCGGACGAGCGCGAGTCCTCGTGGAGCACCGCCGAGGTCCTCGTCATCGGCGGCCTCGGCCTGCTCGTCGCCATCGCCGTGGTCGGCCTCTTCATCGGCGTGGCGAAGTGGCTGCTCAAGTACAGCATGCTGGCGCTCGGCATCTACGTCCTCTTCTCGCTGACACGGCGCTGGCTGCGCGGCTCGAAGCAGCAGGCCTCCTCGGAGCTCACGCCGTACACATCGCCCCAGAAGACCCGGGCCGAGCAGCTCCAGGAGATCGACCCCGCGCAGGCCCTGGCCCGCTTCAAGGCCGAACACATGTCGGAGGCCCCGCCTCCCGCGCGGCCCCACCGCAAGCCGTGAGCGCGCCCTTCCTCCACCCGGCCGGAGCCCGCCCACATCCGGTCCCCGCTTCATGATGCGCCGTTCGCGCTGGCACCTCGGCTGGGTGCTGCTGCTCGTCGCGGCCGCGCTGCTCGTGCTCTTCCCGCGCGCCATCGACGCGCTCAAGTCCCTGGAGCAGCTGCCCGCGGCGCCGCTCCGTGCGGGCTCGCTGCTCGTCGCGCGCCCTGGCCGCGTCTCCGAGAACTTCGACGAGACCGTGGTGCTGCTCCTCGACGCGGGCGCCCAGCGCAGGACGTGGGGCGTGGTGCTCAATCGCGTGCGCACCCGTCAGGGCGAGCGCCTCCCCGAGGGCGTGGACCGCTGGGGCGGGCCGGTGAACCCCGCGCTCCACATCACCCTCACGCTGCGCCGCCCGGCCCCCGAGGGAGCACAGCCCCTCCTCGAGGGCATCGCCTGGTACGAAGGACGCCGCGAGGCGCACCTGCCCGTCGGTGAATCCCTCACCTTCGAGGGCATCTCCGCATGGTCCCCCGGACAGCTCGAGGAGGAGGTGGCCCGAGGCGCCTGGTGGGTCCTCGAAGGCCAGCCCGCCGACGTGTTCACCGCGCCGGGCTCGCTGTGGGAGGAGCACGCCGTCCGCCACCTCTGAGCGCGCCGCGCCAGCAGCACGCCTCATGGAGCACATGGGCTCCCAAGCCCCTCCATCCGTCGGATACCCGACAGCGCCGCAATAGCGCGGGGCCGCCACGCCTTTGGAAGAGCCTGGGCGGTGACTACCTCCCCAGGACCCCACGTCTTCCCGGCGGACTCCCCATGCGACGACTCCCTGCACTCCGTTCCTCTCACGCCCTTCGAGGGCTCGCGCTCGCCGTGGCCTTCCTTGGCGCCTCCGCGAGCGCCCAGCCCACGGCGACTCCGCTGGAGGACAACCAGCGCATCACCGAGGGCTACATCGCCATCGCCTACGAGCTGGGCGCGGTGCTGGACCCAGCCCTGCAACCCGGTGGCGTCAGCGCCGTGCGCCCCACCTGGTTCACCTTCGCGCCCAATGCCTCGCGCACCGGTGGCGAGGGCATGCTCGGCACCGCCATCGCCAGGCGCATCATCGCCGCCGCGCGGGGACAGCCCTCGCTGTCGGTGCTCCATGCGCTCCAGCGCGTGGGGCTCGACCTCCAGCTGCTCGCCACGCCGGAGAAGCTGGGCCTGGAGCTGGTGCTGCGCGGAGTGCCCACGGACGCGGCGGCCTCGCTCGGCGCGCTCATCACCTCGCTCAACACCGCGGCGCTCCTGGACGCGCGCACGCTGAGCATCACCGCCGCGCGCTTCGCCGCGCTCTACCAGTCCTCGCCGGGCTTCTGGCCGCTCGACAAGGTCGAGAACCTGGTGCTGACGCTGGAGCGCACCCTGCACGAGGGCAACCTCGCCATCTTCTCGGACATCGGCGGCTCGGGGCAGCTCTACCTGGCGTGGCGCCGGAGCGCCGTCGGCGCGGTGACGCCCGAGCGCGTGCTCACGGAGTTCACGCTGGTGGACGCAGTGCCCGCCCAGGCCGTGCAGGCCTACGACTACGCGCTGGCGCACACGTTCGACACGCCGCGCCCCTATCAGTTCGACCAGCTCTTCCCGGACATGCACTACAAGAGCCTGCTGGTCGCGGCCTTCGCACTCTACGAGCAGGCCCGCCTGTCCACGAGCCCCGCCACCCGCGACGCGCTCATCGCCGTGGCCAACAACTACATCGCCTGGCGCGAGCAGCACGACATGGCGCAGCCCGTCTTCTCGCCCGCCTCACCCCGCTCGGACGAGGTGTCCCGCGTCGCGCTGCTGCGGGCCCTCACCCCGCTGCTGCGCACCGAGTTCGGCACGGTCATCTGGAACTACGCCGACTATGCGAACAGCCAGCCGGACCGCGACGGCAACCCGTTGACGTCGCCGCCCACCGAGTACAACTGGGCCGACTTCTGGGACCGCTGGAACGGCATCCTCTACGCCTTCGACCAGGCGTACCTGGACCCCACCGGGACGTGGGTCATGCCGGAACCCATCGTGGACCCGACCGCGCCGACGGGCGGGTCCTGAGTCGCATGTCCCGCCCTCGACGCGGGGCCGGCCTGTGGAGGGGCCGAGGTCGGGGCTGGTGGATGTCCCGTCGTGCGGACGCCGCGCCGCAGCGTGATTCCCCAGGCGGAGCGGATGACTTGACGCATTTGGAGGGCCAGGGGACGGTTCAGGTCTACATGAGCCCCTCGCCGTCCACCGTGTCCTTCCCTCCCACGGACACCCCTGTCATCCCCACGGGAGCCATGCCCGCCGCGCCCGCCGACGAAGCTGCGCTCTCCGCCGAGGCCCGCCTGTGTGTGTTGCGGGAGATGATGAGCGAGGCGTTCCTCTGCCTGGATGCCCAGGGGCGCATCCGCGAGGTGAATGGCCGCGCCGCCGCGCTGCTCGGCGTGCCCGCCCAGGAGCTGCAGGGGCAGGAGCCCTGGACAGCCGAGCCCGCGCTCGCGGGCACCGTACTGCACGAGCGCTTGATGGCCGCGCTCTCCACTCGCGAGGGCGGACGCTTCCTGGCGGAGCTGCCCTCGCGTGTCTGGCTGGACGTCAATGTCCGCGTGGTGGGCGAGGAGACGTGGGTGCTCGCCGCGGACATCACCCGGAGGCAGCGCGCGGAGAGCGAGGTGGCCAGGACCGAGGAGCGCTTCCGTCAGCTCGGCGAGCGCTTCCAGGTGGCGCTGGACTCCGCGCAGATGGCCGTCTGGGAGACCAACGTCGCCACCGGTCAGGTGTTCCGCTCGGAGGGACATGACCGCCTCTACGGCTATCCCCATCCGCTGGCGGAGTGGACGCACGAGCGGTTCATCGAGTCGCTCCACCCCGACGACCGCCCGGCCGTGCAGACGCAGCTGAATGACATCGCCGCGGGCAAGACGGACTCATACGTCTCCACCTTCAGGACCCACTGGCCGGATGGCTCCTGGCACTGGCTCACCAGCCGCGCGCGGGTGCTGCGCGACGCGACGGGCAAGGTGATGGTGGTGCGAGGCGCGCTGCTGGACATCACCGCGCTGAAGGAGACGGAGTTCGCGCTGCAGGAGGCGGTGCGCACGCGCGACGACTTCCTCTCGCTGGCGAGCCACGAGCTGCGCACGCCGCTGACGTCCCTGCGCCTGCAGGCCCAGCTGCTGCGGAGGCTCGCCGAGGGCCAACCGCAGGAGACGCTCGGCTCACCCAAGGTCCAGGGGAAGCTGGACACCACCGAGCGCCAGCTGCGCAGGCTGGGCGCGCTCGTGGACAACCTGCTCGACGTCAGCCGCATCCGCACGGGCAAGCTGGACTTCCACTTCGCCGATGGAGACCTGGCCGCCGTCGTGGCGGACCTGGTGGCGCGCTTCGGCGACGAGGCCCGGCACACCGGCGTGCCGCTGAGCGCGAAGGTGGACGGGCCGATGGAAGGCCGCTTCGACCGGCTGCGCCTGGAGCAGGTGGTGAGCAACCTGCTGTCCAATGCCCTGCGCTACGGCGCGGGCAACCCCGTGTCACTGTCGCTCACGCGGCACGGCGACAAGGCGAAGCTGACGGTGTGCGACAGCGGCCCGGGCGTGCCCGTGAAGGACCGCGAGCGCATCTTCGAGCGCTTCACCCAGGGCGACAACGCGCGGCGACAGGGCGGGATGGGCCTGGGCCTCTACATCGTCCGGCAGATTGTCGAGGCGCACGGCGGCCACATCCACGTGGAGGACACGCCCGGCGGCGGCGCCACCTTCGCGGTGGAGCTGCCGCTCTAAGTAGGTCGCCACAAGTTCCGAGACAAATGCAGGGACCTTGCCCGTTCCCGCTCCGCCTCGGATTCGCTCAGGAACATTTGGCGACCTACTTAGGACGCGCCGGGCTCATCGCGGACGAAGGCGAAGCCCGGTGGCACGTCGAGGCGATAGCCCGGGTCCTCGAACACCAGCCGCGCGCCGGTGCCCTCCAGCATCTCCCGCAGGTGACGCACGTGCACGCGCAGCGCGTTGTCGTGCAGCCTCGGGTCATAGGCCGCCTCCCACATGGCCCGCACACAGTCCTCCTTCGGCAGCGTGCGGCCCGGACGTCGGGCCAGCGCGTAGAGCAGCCTTCGCGGGAGCACGCGTTTGGCGAGTGAGACGGAGCGAGCCCCCGCGCGCAGCGCGTGGTGGCGCGCGTCGAGCACCACCGCGTCCGACGCGGCGACGGGCGCCTCGACGGCCAGGCGCGCGCCGGTGGAGGTCACCACCCGCAGCGAGGCGAGCGTGCGCGCCAGCTCGGGAATCAGCTCCGGGTCCGCCTCGCCCTCCGCCGCGGAGCGCGCCGCGGCCTCCAGCGAGGCACGCGACTCCGCCGCGCGCTCGGCCAGCCGGTGCAGCAGCGCCCGCGCCAGGTGCGCCAGCGCGCGCTCCAGGGCGAAGTCCTCGCCGCGCGCCAGCGGCTCCAGCGAGGCCAGGAGTCCCTCGGCGCGCACGCTGTCCCCCGCCGTCGCCGAGGCCAGCGCCGCCAGCGCCCGCTGCCGCGCCGCCATGCCCGGACGCACCTCGCGAGGCTCCACCACCGACGGGCGCTCCACCTGTCTCAGCACGTCGGCGGAACGGGCGGACTCGGCGGCGCGGGCCAGTCCCTCGGCGCCTCGGGCCCTCGCGTCCGCCGCGGCCTCGTCGAGCAGCGCGAGCCCCTCCGCGCGCCGCCCCAGCTCCAGCAGCATGCGCCCGGCGCTGACGCGCGAGAGGTGGTGGATGAAGAGATAGCCGCCCTGCTGCGCGCGGGCCGACGTCTCCCGCAGGCCCGCGAGCGAGGCCCCGCGCTCTCCGCGCTCGCCCCGGACGAGGGCGGCGATGCAGTCGAGCTCCAGCGCCAGCCTGGGCGCGCCCAGCTGGCCCAGCTTCTCCCGCGCGCCCGCGAGCGCGGCCTCTGCTTGAGCGAAGCGGCCGAGCCTGCTGAGGATGCCCGCGGACATGGCGGCCACCAGCGGCCCGCGCGAGTTGAGCGGCGCGTCCTCCAGCAAGGACAGACACTGGTTGAGCGGCTCCTCCAGCCCGTCGTCCCGGCCTTCAATCCAACACATCAGCGCGCGGGCATAGGCCCCCCAGCCGAGCACGCGCCGGTCCTCGGACGCGGAGCACGCCGCGTCCAGCATCTCCAGGGACTCATCCAGTCGCCCCTGGAAGAAGCGCAGCGCGGCCCACGCCAGGAGCTGCTGGAGGAACACCTCCGCGTCGCGCGGCATGGGCATCGACTGCAGCGTCCGCTCACACGCGTCCAGTTGCAGCGAGAAGAGCGCCACGCGCACCAGCACCGTGCCCACCTGCTCGCGCAGGTCCGCGTCCCCGTCCTCACCGAGCGACGCGCGCAGCGCCGAGAGCTCCTCGTAGGCACGGCGCAGGTCCAACAGGCGCACCTGGGCACGGGCCCGCGCCAGCCCCACGTCGGGCGTGCACAGCGCGGGCGGCAGCGAGCCCAGGAGCGTGAGCAGCTCCCCGGCCGCGCCCTGGCGCACGAGCGCCTCCGCCTCCCCGACGATGAAGGCCCGACGCTCCTCGTGCCGCCCCAGGGCCTGCAGGTGTCGGGACATCGCACGCACCCGCACCACTTCTGGCAGCGGCTCGCGTGACAGCAGCGCGAGCAGCGCCTCGTGTGCGGCCCGCGACTCCTCGGCGCCGAGCAGCGACTGGAACGCCTCGCGCACCAGGTCGTGCACGCCATGGCGGCCGCGCGCGTCCGTCTCCACGAGGAGCCGGGCCGACAGCCTTCGCAGCGCCTCGCCGGCGCCACCGTCCGGCAGCACGTCGGCGAGCGCGGAGGCGGGCAGCGGCAGCTCCGACAGCGCGAGCACCGCGGCCACGCGCCGCTCATCCGGCGGCAGCGACGAGAGCGCCGCGCGCACCGGCTCCTCCACGTCCGCGTCGTTCGCGTGCGCGCGGCGAAGGAGGAACGGCACACCCCGGGAGCGGGCCCAGGCCGCGGCGAAGCCCTCGCGCGCGCCATACAGCGCGTCCAGCTGACGCCACAGCAGCTTCGCGGCGGACTCCGGCAGCCCATCCAGTCGCAGCTCGATGCGGTCCGGGCTCGTCGCCAGGCGCGGGAGCTCCTCGCGCGAGGTGGCCAGGAGCGCGCCCTTTCGCAGCCGCCCGCCGAGCCCCTCCACCAACGCCACGCGCTCCTCGCGCGCGAGCACGTGCAGGTCATCCACCACGAACAGCGCCCCGCGAGCATCCAGCTCCCGGGCCAGGTCCTCCAGGCGCGCGTCGTCCGACAACGCCTGCGCCACGGGCGCCTCGCGCAAGAGCCGGCGCGCGTCGTCCACCACCGAGTCCAGCGCGTCCCCCGGAGCGATGCGCCGGTGGACCACCGGCCCCCGATGGCGCGCCGCCACCGCGGCCACCAGCGCGGACTTGCCCACCCCGGGCAGGCCGTACACCACGCCGGTGCGCACGCGGCGCAGCAGGCCGCTCAGCCGCTGGAGCTCCTGCTTGCGTCCGACGAAGACCGCGGGCGGCCCCACCCCTCGCGGCGTGGATGTCCGCGCCACCGCCTCGCGAGGCTCCCGCTTCCCTCGCGAGGCCGTGCCCTGGGCACGTCGACGACCACGGGGAGGAGGCGTCGTGCCGGCGCGCATGCTCACCTCGTCACGACCTGACGCGGGTCACCGGCCCGGGACGCTCGCCTCCCCTCACCCTGTGTGAGGGACGGCGGGAACAACGTCTCGAACTCCAGCGCGCGGCCAGGTCTCATGTGCCCCAGCCTGACACACCCTCCTGTCCCATTCGTATGTCCCCCCTTGGACACCTGGGGTGTGCGCCCCACGCGAGCCGCACCTACCCGGTGAGTCCCCACCCGACATCGTGGGTTCCAATATCACTCCGATTTTTCACATTTTGTCGCCCGTCGAGAAGGAATTGGCGCCCGGACGAAAACAACCGGAAGTGAAATCGCGCATCATTCCCCGGTTACCTGAGGGCCAGGGAGCAAGCAGCCGTACCCGGTCAGCGAGCCCCCAGGTCTTACGTCCGGAGGGCGCTCCGATGTGGATCGAGACCATCATCATGCCCCGGGAGGAGCGCGAGCCACGTCCGGCTCCGCCTCCCCGAGACAGGCGCGCCGCCCTCGTCGCAGCAGGCGAGGAGAGCCGTGCCTTGCGGGATGACGTGATGCGGTTCCTGAGCGCGAACCACCTGCTGGGCGCGGTGAAGTGGATGAGCGAGCCGGGCTTCCTGCCGCTCATCACCCTGCACTGCACCGAGCGCGCGCTGGAGAAGCTGCGAAGCGCCGCGGAGTTCGTCGTGGGACGCGCGTCACCGGTGGATGCCTACCCGCCGCTGACCTCCACGGAGCCGGAGCTCTCCTCGGAGCCGGTGCCCATGGCCGCGTCCGCCTTCGCGCGCTACTCCTGACGCCACGCGGGCAACTCCACCCCGGCCCCGTCCCGGGCATTCGCCGCCTCGGACTCCAGCAGGAAGGCCCCCAGCTCCAAGAGATGCTCGGCGATGCGGGCCGCGTCGTCGGTGGAGGTGACGAGCCCCCGGAGGGCCTCCTCCGCGGACTCAGCGTCGGCCACGTGAGACACCCACTCCGGGCACCCCTCGTCCCCGGTGGCCGCGCACCAGTCCCGCGCGCCCTGGCGAAGCTGCTCCGCCTCCTCCGCCGTGAAGACGAGCACCGCCGTGTCACCGTGCGCCGCGCACCGCGCATGCACCCGCCGCAGCGCACGCACGAGCAGCTGAGCCACGCCCCGGAGCGTGACGTCGTAGACGTGGCGCTCGGGCGCGTCCACCTCGCCCCGGATGCCCAGCACGACGTCGCCGAGCAGCAGCGTGTAGTGGAAGTCCTCCCGGCCCGTGCGAGCATCCTGGGTGAAGACGCTCAGCTCCCGGCCCCGCCCTGCCAGGCCCGTGGCCACGCGCATGGGCTGGAGGCCGCCCCGGCCCATGAGCTGCGCGTACGACGCGCGCCCCAGTGCCTCGGTGGCATCGACATCCAGCCGCCAGCCTCGCCAGCTCGCGCAGACGCCGGGCTCGAGCACCTCCGCCGCGGCGCCCCCCACGCCGCGCGCGAAGTCCTCCAGCACCGTCAACATCTCCCGGGGGCCGCCGAGGACGCGAACGGTGCGAGCATCCAGCCGCCGGAACACGAGTGACGTCTCTTCCCGCGAGCCCCCAACACTGCGCCAGTCCCCATGCATCGGCTTCCCCCTCGAGCGGCTGCTCCAGGGAGTTGTCGTCCAAATCGGGACGGGCGTGGGATTAAACGGAGTTAAATCCGCGCCCCTCCGTCGCCGAAGTGCGCCTGGAAGGCGCGCAGGTTCGGCCCGTCCCCGCCCCGCTCGTACACGGCGAAGACCACGCGCGAGAAGGCTCCGTACAGTTGCGTCAGCGCGCTCGAGAACGCCTGCGCCACCTCCGCCGGCTCGTTTCGGAAGACGCCGCAGCCCCACGCCCCCAGCACCAGGACCTCATGCCCCTGATGCGCGGCGACCTGGAGCACCTTCAAGGCGCGCGCCCGCAGCACCGCGTGGAGCTGACGTCGCTGACGCGGGTCCTCTCGCAGCACCACCCCCGCGTTGGGCCCGGGCGCGGTGAGCATCGAGAGGAGGAAGGGCCGCTCCAACAGCTCCAGCGAGTCGTCGCGGAAGAACGGCACGTCCGGCGAATAGATGAGGTGGTCCGTGTAGAGCGCCGAGCGCTCCTCGCGGTTGGCGTCGTAGTACTCGCGCTGCGTGAGCAGGCAGGGATAGAGCGCCGAGCAGCGCGCCAGGTCCTCCTCCTGCGCCTTGGCGCCGCCCAGGAAGCCGCCGCCCGGGTTCCTCGCGGAGGCGAAGTTGAGCGCCGCGACACGCGTCAGCCCCTCCTCCTCCACCAGCCTGCGTGCCGCCTGCCCCGTCTTCTCGCCCGTCACCTCGATGCGCGGCGCCGTGCCGGCCGCCAGCCCCCGAGGCGTCAGTCCCGAGAAGTCCTCGGGGCGGTAGAGCACCGTCCCCCGCACCGCTCGCTCCACCAGGTCGCCCACCTGGACCACCCGGCCCGAGGGCGCCACGTACTGTCCTTGCTCCGTGATGCGCACCGTCTGGCGCGCAAGCTCCTTCAACGACATGACCCGCTGCCTTTCGATGCCAGCCCCGTGGTGAGCACGAAGCTTCGTGTCACACAAACACGAAGCAGCGGCCTCCATCCTGACAAAGCGAAGGCCCCGGGCCCCGGAGCGGGAGGGGGCCCGGAGGCGCGGGGGCGCTACTCGCAGCCGATGCGCTGGGTGCTGCTCACCGCGACGTTGTCGATCCACGTCTCGGAGGCGGACGGCCCCTGCGGATGGACGAAGCCGTAGCCCACCATGAAGGTGTTGAACGAGCGCATGCCAATCTCGGTGAACTCGTGCGCCTTCGCGCCATCCACGTACACCGTGGTGGTGCCGTGCGTGCTGGACGCGGTGGGGCGGCGGACCTCCCACTCCAGACACACCCAGCGGCCGGTGGACATGCCCAGGTTGACCGGCGGCCCCTGGCGGTTCCAGCCCTGTCCGTTGCGCGCGGACCAGTCATCCAGCGCGAAGCCCGTGTCCTGGATGACCTGCAGCTCGAAGCCGCCGAAGTCATTGCCCGCGTCCGAGAAGAGGACGAAGAAGGTCCCCATCTGCCCGAAGTCTCCCGGCAGCGAGGTCATGAACACGTGCGCGCGCACGAACAACTGCGTGCTGAACGTGGGGCTCAACGAGCGGATCCACCGGGCGATGGCCTCGCCCTCGCCCTGCTTCTCGTCGATGCCGTCCTCCGTCACCACGTGCAGCGAGCGCGAGCCGGTATGTGGCTTCGTGCCATCCGCGGTGATGGTGGCGTGCGTCTTCTGCTCATCCCAGCTGCCCTGGCCGCTCTCGAACGTCTCACAGAACAGCGCATGGGACGGACACGACGCGGTGCCCGTGCCGCCATCACCGCCACCCGGCGTGCCGGAGTCGGGCGTACCGGAGTCGGGGGTGCCGGAGTCGGGAGTGCCGGAGTCTGGTGAACCGCCAGCGTCGGGCTTCTTGTCGTCGTCGGAGTCGCCGGAGCACGCCGGCATCGCACCCAACGCCAGGAGGGCGAGGGGCAGCAACAGAGTGGCTTTGAAGCGCATAGGGTCCTTCCAGGCCGGGGTGGACGCCGGCCATGTCTGCCTGATGGAGCGCACGCGAGGCCGCGGCTTGCTCGGGGGTCAGGGAGGCAGAGAACTACCACCGCGCGCGCCCCCCGGGCAGCGGGGCCCGGTGGACCCAGGAGCCCACGTCGTCACCCGAGCGACACCCGTCCGACCGACGAGGCAGGCCGTGGGAGCACCACGGAAACGGTGGCATCCCACCTCGGGAAGGTGCACAACTGCGCGCCGCGAATCCCACACGCGAGGTCTTGCACCATGAAGCTCTACTACACGAATGGCGCCTGTTCCCTGTCCCCGCACATCGTCCTGCGTGAGGCGGGCCTGAAGTTCGACGTCGAGAAGGTCGACCTGCGCTCCAAGAAGACGGAGACGGGCGCGGACTTCCTCGCGGTCAACCCCAAGGGCTATGTCCCCGCGCTCGTGCTCGACGACGGCAACGTGCTGACCGAGGGCCCCGCCATCGTCCAGTACATCGCGGACCAGGCGCCCCAGTCCAAGCTGGCCCCGGCCAACGGCACGCTGCCGCGCTACCAGCTCCAGGAGACGCTCAACTTCATCTCCACCGAGCTGCACAAGGCCTTCAGCCCCCTGTTCAACCCGGCGTTCCCCGAGGACGGCAAGGCCATCTACAAGGAGCGCATCGCGCAGCGCCTGAAGACGCTGGACGGCGTGCTGGCGAAGCAGTCGTTCCTGATGGGTGAGCAGTTCACCGTCGCGGATGCGTACCTGTTCACCGTGCTGAACTGGGCGGCGCCCATGAAGGTGGACCTGGAGCCGTTCCCGGCCGTGCGCGCCTTCCAGGCCCGCGTCGCCGAGCGTCCCCATGTGCAGGCGGCCCTGGTGGCCGAAGGCCTCAAGAAGTGAGCACGGCGTTCGTCAAGCTGCTCGTCACGGACCTGCCGCGCTCGCTCGCGTTCTACGAGGCGCTCGGCTTCGAGCGCACCCAGTCCGAGCCGCCCTTCGTCCGCCTCCAGTGGGCGGGCGCGGTGGACGTCTACCTCGTCGCCCCTCCGGCGCAGCTCCAGCTGGAAGGACGGCGGGGGCTGGGCGTGCTCGTGGGCATCCGTGTCGAGGGCCCCAGCGGACTGGACGAGCTGCTCCTGCGCGCCCAGGCCCAGGGGGCCCCGGTGGAAGGTCCCGCCGTGCAGCCCTGGCACACCCGGGAGGTCGTCGTCACCGACCCGGATGGCTACCGGCTCAACTTCATCGAGCCCGCTTGAGCCCCGCCGGGCTGGAGGGCTTCTTCGCGAGGCCCTCCAGCAGCAGCTCCACCATCAGCTCCGCCGCGCGCGGCAGCGGGCGCAGGTCCACCCACGGGTCCTCCTGGGTCTTGACCAGATGCAGGGCCACCAGCCCATGCACCCCGCCCCACACCACCTGGCTCACCAGCTCCACGTCCTGGTGCTCGGGCTTGAAGCAGCCCGCGTCCTTCGCCTCCTGCACCGTCTTGCGCAGGAAGGCATAGGCGTCCTGCTCCGGGTTGTCCTGCTCGAGGGACTCCTCCGACTTGGACCCCACCTCGGCGGGGAGGCGGTCCATGAAGAGCAGCCGGTAGGTGGTGGGGTGCTCGCGGGCGAAGTCGACGTACGCGCGCCCCATCTTCCTGAGCCGCTCCAGCGGGTCCTTCACCCGGGCGACCTTGTTGAGCACTTCCGCGAAGCGCAGGAAGTCGTGCGTGCACAGCTCCCGCACGAGCGCGGCCTTGTCCTTGAAGTGGACGTAGATGGCGGTGGGGCTGTACTCGATGCGCTCGGCGACCCGGCGCATGGTCATCGCCTCGTAGCCCTCCTGGCCATAGAGCTCGCGCGCCGCGTCCAGGATGCGCTGCCGCGTCGCCTGCTTCTCCCGCTCTCGCCGCTCCTTGATGCCCATGATGCCTCGCTCGTGCCGCTACACCGCGCCTCCGGGGGACAGGACGCTACCGCCGGACACGGCCGGCTCGCGAGCCTCGGCTTCGGGCTCCACCTCCGGGGCCAGCAGCTTGTACACCACGGGCGTCACCACGCGGGTGAGCACGGTGGAGGAAATCAACCCGCCGATGATGACCCACGCCAGGGGTGAGTAGAGGCTGCTGTTCTCCAGCGCCAGGGGCAACAGGCCGCCGAGCGCCGTGAGGGTGGTGAGCAGGATGGGCAAGAAGCGCGTCTCGCCCGCCTGCTCGATGGCCGCGTCCACCGACAGACCCCGGGCCCTCAGCTGGTTCGTGAAGTCCACCAGCAGGATGCTGTTCTTCACCTCGATGCCCACCAGCGCGATGAAGCCGATGGACGCGGTGAAGGACAGCGTGTTGCCGGTGAGCCACAGCGCGGCGATGCCGCCCACCAGGCCCAGCGGAATCACCGACGCCACGATGAGCGCGCCCCGGAACGTGCGGAACTCCAGCACCAGCACCGCCAGCACGCCGAACGCCGCGATGATGCCGGCGGCGGACACGCCGTCGAAGCTCTCCTGACGACTCTTCAGCTCTCCCGCCATCTCCAGGCGATAGCCCGCGGGCGGCTTCACCTCCGCGTCCAACCGGCGCATCGCCTCCTGGATGACGTTGTCGTTGATGAAGCCGGTGGCCACGCTCGCGGAGACGGTGACGGAGCGCTCGCCCTCGTGATGGGTGATGCGATTGGGGCCCGCCTCCAGTCGCACCCGCGTCACCTGTCCGAGCGGCACCTGGGCGCCGGTGACGCTCGCCACGTGCAGCCGCTCCAGCGCGCCGAGCGCGGGCCACGCGCCCGACTCCAGGGGCAGCCGCACCAGGATGGGGTGGTCGTCGCCCTCCTCGTCCCGGAAGGAGCCCGCGGGCAGCCCCGCGAGCCCGAAGCGCACCGCGCGCGCCACCTCCGCCGCGGGCACGCCCAGCCGGCCCGCCTTCTCCCGATCCACCTCCACCTGCAGGTCCGTGCGGCGCGTCTGCACCGGGTTCTTCACGTAGAGGGTGCCCGGGGTGCTCTCCAATACGCGCTGCGTCCGGTCCGCCAGCTCGCGCAGCGGCTCCAGCTCCGGCCCCACCAGCCGCACCGCCACCGGCGCCTCGATGGGCGGCCCCTGCTCGAACTCGCGCACCTCGATGCGCGCGCCCGGGTACGTGGACAGCTCCGCGCGCAGCAGGTCGAGCAGCGCGGGGGTCTGGCGCGCGTCATACGACTCCAGCTGCGCGAAGACCTCGCCCACGTTGGGGCGCTCGGGGCTGGGCTGCACGTTGTAGTAGACGGAGGGCTGCCCCCGGCCCGCGTTGGCGGACACGGAGCGGACCTCCGGACGGCGGCGCAGCACGTCCTCCACGAAGCGCACCGCGCGGTCGGTCTCCGTGAGGCTGGTGCCCTCGGGCGTCTCCACCTGGACGTAGAACATGGGCGCGCCGGCCTTGGGGAAGAGGCTGAAGCCCACCACAGGCACCAGCGCGAGGCTGCCCGCGAAGAGCCCCGCCGCCACCCCCAGCGTCAGCACGGGACGCGCCAGCGCGCGGTGCAGCACGGGCCGGTACACCCGCTCGATGCCGTGGTGGAGCCAGCGCAGCACCCGGTTGCCCTCCGGGTGCTCGTCCTTCGAGAGGACCAGGCTCGACAGCAGCGGAATCACGGTGAGCGACACCAGCAGCGACGCGAGGATGGTGAACACCACCGCCATGGGCAGGCCCCGGATGAACTGGCCGGAGGTGCCGGGCAGGAACACCAGCGGCACGAAGGCCAGCACCAGCGTGGCGGTGCAGCCGAGCACGGCCAGGCCAATCTGGGACGTCCCCTCGATGGCGGCCTGGACCCGGGTGCGCCCCATGCGCAGGAAGCGCGCGATGTTCTCCACCACCACGATGCTGTCATCCACCAGCAGGCCCAGCGCGATGACGAAGCCGACGATGGAGAGCTGGTTGAGCGTGAAGCCCGCGTGGTGCAGCGCGGCCAGCCCCAGGGCCAGGGACAATGGAATCGAGACCATCACGACGAGGCTCGCCCGGAAGCCCAGCGGCAGGAGCGTCACCAGCACCAGCGCCAACGCCAGCGCGAAGTCCACCGCGAAGCCGCCCAGCCGCCTCTTCACCTGGAGCGACTGGTCGAAGCCCGTCTCCAGGCGCATCCCCGACGGCAGCTCCTCCGCCCAGGCCCGGGCCACCTCCAGCACCGCGTCGCGCACCGCGAAGACGTTGCCTCCGTCCTTCTGCGTGACGCCCACGAAGGCCGCGCGCTCCCCGTTGTAGCGGCCCAGGTGCACGGCGTCCTGGTCGCGGAAGGACACCTCGGCCACGTCCGACACCCGGACCACGCCGGACGCACCGCCGGCCACCACCGTGGCGCGCACCTGCTCGAGCGAGGTGAACTCGCTGCCTGTCTTCACGTTGAAGCGGCGCGTGCCCACGTCCACGCTGCCCGCGGGGATGTTGAGGTTGGCGCCCGTGAGCGCCTGGAGCACCTGGTCCAGGGACACGCCCACGCGCGCCAGGCGCTCGGGGTCCAGGGACACGCGCACCTCCTGCTTCGCCGCCGCGAAGACCTCCGCCTTCTTCACGCCCGCCACGCGCCCCAGCCGGTCCGAGAGGTCATCCGCGCGCCGCTCCAGCTCGCGCGCCGGGACGTGCGGCCCCACCAACGCCAGCTGCACCACGCTCACGTTCGACGCGCTGTGGCGGATGACCTCCAGGCGCACCAGCCCCGACGGGAGCCTGGGCCGGGTGGCGGTGACCTGCCGCAGCACCTCCGCGTGCTTGTCGTCCACGTCGGAGGACGACTCGAATTCAATCTCCACCTGCGCCAGCCCGTCCTCCATCTGGCTGGACACCTCCTTCACGTCGTCGAGCTCCTCGAACGCGTCCTCCAGTGGGTCCACCACCAGTTGCTCGAGGTCCGAGGGGCTCGCGCCGGGGTAGACGGCGACGACCGTGAAGCTCGCCATCGGGAAGACGGGGTCTTCCGCGCGAGGAATGGAGAGCGCGCTGGAGACGCCCAGCGCCACCAACATGGCGAACACCACCAGGGTGAGCTGGGGATTCTTCACCGCCGCCGTGGACAGCCTCATCGCGCCTCCACCACCGCCACCGGCTGGCCCTCGCGCAGGAAGGACACTCCATCGGTGACGACCTGGGCGCCCGCCTCGACGCCCTCGGACAACGCCGCGCGGCCGGTTTCGGAGGAGAGGAACGCCACGCGCACCCGCCGCCGCGTCGCGCGCTGGCCGTCCTGGGCCAGGACGAAGACGCTGGCCGTGTCGCCGTCCCCCTCCAGCAGCGCCTCCACGGGGACGAAGCGCAGCGCCCGCCGCTCCGAGGGGAAGACGCGCGCCTTGGCGGAGAGCCCGGACAACAACCTCGGCGCGGCGTCCGACGGGGACATGAGCAGCTCCAGCTCCACCTCGGCCGTGCCGAGTCCCTGCGTGGCGGCGCTGGCGATCTCCCGCACCCGCGCCTGGAAGGTCCGCCCCGGATAGGCATCCAGGAACACCTCCGCGGAGTCCCCTTCCCTCACGCGCACCACGTCACGGTCCGCGAGCTCCACGCGGACGACCCAGCCGTCCTCCTCGCTGGCGAACAGGAAGAGCGCCTGTCCGGGCGCCACCACCTCGCCGGGCTCCACCATCCGCCGGAGGATGCGGCCGGCGGCGGGCGCGACGAGGCTCGTCTGACGCTGCTGGAAGGTGGCGACCTTCAGGCCCGCCTCCGCGACCTCGAACGCGGTGGTGGCGTCCTGGAGCTGCACGCGGGTGGCGACCTGGGCCTCGAACAGACTCCGGGCCCGCTCCAAGTCCCGCGCGGCCTTGTCCCGAGCCTCGCGCGCCTGCGCCACCTGCGGGCCCACCTCCGAGGGGTCCAGCGCCGCCAGCACCTGCCCGCGCGTCACCGCGCGGCCCTCCTCGACGGAGACCTGCCGGACGATGCCGCCCAGCTTGAAGGACAGCCGCGACTCCTGCTTCGCGGCCAGCGCGCCGCTGGCCCGCACGGGCTGGGCGACCTCCTCCTCCATCACCACCGCCGAGCGGACCCGCACCGGAGCCTCTTCACGGGAGGCGCGCTCCGACGCCGCGGTGGCGGGAGCAGAGCACCCCGCCACCGACTGCAGACCCAACAGGAGGACGGCGAAACCGCTCACCCACGCGGCGCACAGGCTCAACGACGGGGCACGCATCATGACGCGACTCCCGCCCGCACCGGCTCGGGCGGGCCAAGGCCCGGCCCTCTCGTGGGCGCGGGTTTACATCGGCCACTCACTTAACGTCGTTAACCCATCGAGACAAGTTGCCTGACAAAACTTCACAAACCCAGGGACACACGTTCCGAAACGGAGCCTGGTTGCACGGCGCCGCTCGCCCACTCGCCAGGGTGGTGCCGGGCGGCTCGCCCCACACCCAGGCATGACGCGGCCGGCGCGGCCATTCCCCCACCGCCTCCAGCGAGGTGTACGGTGTCCCGTCCGGCGCCCGTGGCGCCGTGCGCCTCCGCACCATGTCTTCCCGCATCGCCACGCTCCTCGACCACGTCCGCGCGCACGCCGAGAACCGGCCCGGCGTCTACCGGATGCTGGGCCCGTCGAGCGAGGTGCTGTACGTGGGCAAGTCGGTGCGCGTGCGCTCGCGGCTGCTCTCCTACTTCCGCGCGGAGCCGGGCGAGAAGGCCGCGGACATCATCGGCCACGCTCACCACGTCGAGTGGGAGCACACGCCCAGCGAGTTCGCCGCGCTCTTGCGCGAGCTGCGCCTCATCAAGCAGCACCGCCCCCTCTACAACGTGGAGCACAAGCGGGACCGGGGACACTGCTTCCTGCACCTCACGAAGGAGGCCGTCCCGCGCCTGCACGTGGTGGGGCGCGTCAACGGCGCCAGCGGCGACTACTACGGCCCCTTCCACGGCCCGGGCGCGGTGTCCGAGGTGGTCCGCGCGGTGAACGACCTGCTCGAGCTGCGCGACTGCGCGGCGGACACGCCGATGCGGCTGGCGGACCAGGGGCAGCTCTTCCCGGTGAAGCTGGAGCCCTTGTGCATGCGCGGTCAGCTCTCGCGGTGCCTGTCTCCCTGCGCCGCGGGCTGCACGCATGCGGAGTACCACGCGCGCGTCACCCAGGCCCGGGCCTTCCTGGAGGGGACGTCCGACGCGCCGCTCGTGCTCCTGCGCGAGCGCATGGCA
The DNA here is from genome assembly GCF_059738865.1 of Myxococcus sp. MH1. Classification (NCBI taxonomy): domain Bacteria; kingdom Pseudomonadati; phylum Myxococcota; class Myxococcia; order Myxococcales; family Myxococcaceae; genus Myxococcus; species Myxococcus sp. MH1. The sequence goes on from NZ_AP026947.1 coordinate 8,818,066, forward strand.
CTGGCCGCGCGCCGCCTCCAGTTCGAGTACGCCGCGGAGCTGAGGGACCGCGCGGAGCGGCTCGAGGCGCTGCGCGGGTGGATGGTCTCCCTGGGACGGACGATGAAGCGCCTGTCCTTCGTGTACACCGTGCCCGGCTACGCCGGAGAGGACCGCGTCTACATCCTGCGACGAGGCAGCGTGCGCGATGAGCGCCCCGCGCCCCGCACACCCCAGGAACACGAAGCGCTCGCCGCGCGCGCGCGGGAGGTCTTCGAGCGCCCCGAGCCCGAGACGCTCGGCCTCAAGGCCCACGAGGCGCAGGAGGTGATGCTCATCGCGCGCTGGTTCCACCTGCACCCCGAGGAGTTGGAGCACGGCGCCGCGCCTGGGGCCTGAGCACCGCCCATCGCGCCACGTCGGTTCGTATGTCCCCGTAGGACTCCACCCGCGGGAGGGTGAGCACCGCCATCCCGGGTGTGGCGTTCACACGTCACGAGCGCGCGTCAGTCCCAGCGGCTATGACTGCGCCACTCCACACCCCTTGGGGGACTCATGAAGGCCCGACTCTCGATTGCCACCCTCGTGGCCGGCTTGCTGGTGTCGTCCACCGCCTCGGCGGCCATCACCGTGCGCTACTCCAACCGCGACTCGCGCGACTACACGTGGAGCGCGGTGTGCAGCGGCGTGAAGACCCACGTGTCCTTCGGCAAGAACCAGACGGCCTCCCTCACCATCCCGGGCTCCGGCCCCTGCACCGTCCAGACGGACAAGGGCAAGGTCGTCCTCAAGGGCGGCGAGGACCTGGAAATCAAGGACGGCGGCATCGTCGTGAAGTAGCCAGGCCTGTCTCGGAGGCCCAAGTTCCATAGTTTTAGCTTAAACATCCGCATATTTATCCTCCAGAACCCACAATTAATCCATGGGGAATTGAAATCAGCGACCGCCCTACCCATACTGCATCGCGTCAGTCCTTGCTGGGGAGGCGCGATGAAGAAGTGGTTGGCAGTGGCCCTGCTGGTGGGTGTGGGCGTGGCGGGCATGCTGGTGACGCCGGCGGCGCAGACCCGGCAAGGGGGGCCCATCAACCCGGCGGACACGGCGTGGATCCTCACCGCCACGGCGCTGGTGCTGCTGATGACGCCGGGGTTGTCGTTCTTCTACGGCGGCATGGTGCGGCTGAAGAACGTCGTGTCCACGCTCCTGCAGAGCTACATCGCGATGGCGGTCATCAGCCTGCTCTGGGTGGTGGTGGGCTTCAGCCTCTGCTTCGGTGACAGCTTCCACGGCCTCATCGGCGACCCGCGCACCTTCTTCATGTTCAGCGGCGTGGGGGGCGAGACGCATCCGGACCTGGCGCCCACCATCCCCCTGCTGCTGTTCGCGCTGTTCCAGCTCAAGTTCGCCATCATCACCCCGGCGCTCATCACGGGCGCCTTCGCGGAGCGGGTGCGCTTCAAGGCGTACGTGCTCTTCATGGTGCTCTTCACGCTCTTCATCTACGCGCCGCTGGCGCACTGGACGTGGCATCCGGAGGGCTTCCTGCGCACGTGGGGGGTGCTGGACTTCGCGGGCGGCACGGTGGTGCACATGTCCGCGGGCTTCGCGGCGCTGGCGGGCGCGCTGGTGCTGGGCCGCCGGCACACGCACCTGGAGAACGCCGCGCACACGCCGGCCAACCTGCCCTTCGTGATGCTGGGCACGGGCATGCTGTGGTTCGGCTGGTTCGGCTTCAACGCGGGCTCGGCGCTGTCGGCCTCGTCGCTCGCCACGCTGGCCTTCGCCACCACCAACACGGCGTCCGCGGCGGCGATGCTTGGGTGGATTGCGTTCGATTGGCTGCGCGGCCGGAAGCCCAGCGCCCTGGGCGCGTGCGTGGGCGCGGTGGTGGGCCTGGTGGCGGTGACGCCCGCGGCGGGCTTCATCACCGTGGGCCAGAGCATCATGGTGGGCCTGGTCTCCAGTTTCGTGAGCAACTGGGCGGTGCACGTCAAGAACCGCACCTCGCTCGATGACACGCTGGACGTCTTCCCCTGCCACGGGCTGGGCGGCGTGGTAGGCATGGTGCTCACGGGCGTGCTGGCCAAGGACGTGGGCCTGGTGCACGGCGAGACGACGACGTTCCTCAAGCACCTGGCCGCGCTGGTGCTGGTGTCCGTCTTCTCCTTCGTCGGCTCGTACGTGCTCTACAAGCTGGTGGACCGCATCGTCCCTCTGCGGGTCCCCCGTGAGCACGAGGAGCTGGGCCTGGACCTGAGCCAGCACGGCGAGACGATGGGCGAGTCCACCGGCTTCGCCGCGCCGCACGCCGCCCCCCCGAGCACGCCGGCCGTCGTGGAGCCCGCGCCGACGACCCCGGACTCGACACAGCCGCTGCCCGCCTGACGGCCCCACCGGGGCACCGGGTCTTCGCGCCTGGTGCCCGACGGGATTGTTGACCACCGGCTGCGCCGGCACGCGGGTGTCCACCGCCGACCACGCATCCGTACGCTGTCCGACGCTCCCCACGCCCGCCTCGCGATGTGGCCCGAGCGCGGCTCCTAGTCTCCCCGCCGTTCGCGCGCGCCCCTCGTGAGTCGGGAGCCGCCAGTCCCGGGGGGACACCATGCGCCGAGGTATCGCGGTCCACGCCGCTCGAGTGCTACTGCTCGTGGGACTCGTCACGGGTCCCTCGGGCGCGAGCGCCTCCGGCCCGCCGACGCGCGAGGAGTACTTCCGCTTCGTCCCGCTCTCCTACCCGCGCATCGTCCGCCAGACGAGCGCGAGCCAGGCGCTCGCGCTCTACGGTGACCCGGCGGACCCGGGCTACCGCGACGAGGCGCCGCGCGACGGCATCGACGACGAGCGCTTCCGGGTGCTGCAAGCGCTGGCGGTGCGCTTCGCGCCCATCCTGGTGAAGAACACGTACACCTTCCCCATGGACCACAAGGTGTTCCGGGACCTGCCGGGGGGCCTCCTGCTGAGCCTGGACACGTGGGACCTCGCCAAGCCCGGCTCGGTGCTGATGCGCAGCGACTCCATCAACTTCTCCACGCTCGGCCACCCGTGTCCCGAGGACGGCGCGCCGGAGAGCCTGTTGAGGACCGAGTCGTCCGGCCGTGACGCGCGCGACGACTGCCGCCTCATCGCGCTCCTGAAGGAGTTCCACCCGGACCACCCCACCATCCCCCGACTGCGCCAGGACGCGGTGGCCGCCGAGCAGGCGCCCTTCACCGTCATGTACCTGGACTTCCCCGGGTATGACCCGGACACGTGGCACGAGGCCTACGCGAGCCCGCAGCCGGGACAGATGGCACGGCGCTACCTGGGCACGGAGAAGGTCTACGCCCACCCGTTCCTCGCGGAGGTCCGCGACGCGGAGCGCGGCCTGCTCGGCTACGAGCTGTTCATCCAGTACTGGTTCTTCTACCCATTCAACGCGGGCGGCAACAACCACGAGGGCGACTGGGAGCACGTGAGCGCCGTCGTCACGCCGCTGTCCGCCGTGGAGCGCGTGCTCACCGAGGAGGAGCTGCAGCGCATCCTCTCGGGAGGCTGGCCGGCCGACGGCGCGGACCCGCTGGTGCTCAAGCGCACCGAGTACTTCTTCCACCACAACGCGATGGTCTTCGACTTCGCCCGCCCCAACGCCTACCTGCCCCGAAAGCGCTGGGAGGAGCTGATGGAGCTGCGCGGCGAGGACCGGCCCGGCGAGAAGAAGCTGCTGGCGCGGGTGCGCAGCTACGTCTGGGCGGACGAGGCGGAGACGCGCATCAACACGCACCCCATCGGCTACATCGGCGCGGACTCGAAGGGCCTGGAGCAGCTGCTCGCCTCGCCCGGCCCGCATGCGCGCGAGTCTCACGCCACCTATCCCTTGCCCGGCGTGTTCAAGGGCGTGGGGCCCGCGGGCTCCACGGAGGCGGTGCCCAAGCGCTTCGACCACCAGGAGTACCTCGGCGACCCGAAGCGGCCGCTCCCCGAGGGCGTGGTGCGCTACGACATGGCCGAGCGCATCGACCTGGTGCCCGACTGGGAGCGCGTCTACGACCTGGCCATCGAGGACCCGTCCGTGCGCCGCGAGTGGTCCTGGCTCATCCTCCCGCTGCGCTGGGGCTACCCGTCCGCGAAGTCGCCGCTGGCGGGAATCGTCTCGCACTCGGACATGGGCAACCTGTCCATCACCGGCCCGGCCTTCAGCGAGGGCTGGAACCGGCCCGCGCCCAACGCGGGCTTCATCGGCTACGCGCCCGGAGAGCTGCCCTGGTTCTTCCCGCTCGACGTGCAGGACAACTTCTCCAACAACCTGGGCTTCCTCAACGGGCCGGTGGCCGTGCTCATCAGCCTGCCGCCGTTCGACTTCGTCTACCGCGTGCTGGGGTTGCCCGTGCGCGCGGTGGTGGAGAAGCACGAGCCCGTCTACACGCCCCAGGCGAAGCTGCCCCGGCGGCGCGCGAGCGTGGAGGCCGGCGTCAGCGTGGGCCTGCTCGACAAGGACTTCGCGGGCCTGCTCCTCAATGACCGCCAGCTCGCCGAGTGGGCCCCGCAGCTGCTCGCCCTGGACCCGAGCATCGAGAACGCCTCGTCCGACTTCATCCAGCCGGTGGTGGACACGGCCGTGTCCGCCACGCTGAAGGTGAGCTTCTATCTGGGCGACCGCTTCACGTCGGAGAACACGCTGCTGCACTCGCGCAGCACGGTGGGACTCGACGTCCCGCTGGCGGACCGGCAGACCCTCTTCCAGCTGCGCTCCAAGCTGAACATGTGGGAGTACGCGGGCAGCATCCGCTACAACATCCTGCCCGGCGGCTTCCAGCCGTACGTCAAGCTGGGCTACGGGTTGACGTGGTACCGGCTCGAGGACGGCGCCATCAACGGCGAGCGGATGGCCAACCCCAACTCCTATTGGGTCCGCCTGCCCGGCTTCTTCCGCAACCTGTGGCCCAACACGTTCCACCTGGGCGCGGGCCTGGACATCATCCTGGTGCGAGGCTTCTTCCCCGGGCTGCGAGGCCTGGACGGTGGCATCCGCGCGGGCTACGTGCTGTCGCGCCACGAGCTGGGCATCCGGGACCTCGCGCCCCCCGTCGCGCTCGCAGGCCCCCTGAACGAGCCCGTGCACGTGCTGCGCAACACCTTCGAGCTGCTCGGCACGCTGAGCTTCTGAGCGCCGCGCGCGACTAGGGGAGCTCGGCCTCCGCATCGGAACGCGTGGAGGTGTCCTCGGTGTTCCGCCCGAGGCCCAGCGTGATTCCGACGATGAGGGTGGCGTGGAAGACGTGCAGTCGCTGCGTCTCGCTCGGAGGGGGCAGCCCCGTCAGCGCCAGCAACTCCGAGAAGCGCTGCGTGGACTGACGGCCCCACCCCAGGTCGGTGCCCACGGTGACGCGCGTGGTTCGCACGGGGAAATGCAGGCCGGTGGCCACGTGGTACAGGTCACTGGTCGCAAGCAACGTGCTGGTGTTGGGCAGCTTGATGGCGGCGCTGAAGTCGGTGTGGACGCTCAGGAAGATGCGCAGCCGGTCCCCCACGCGGTGCTCGACGCCCAGCGCCGTGTTCACCACCGGCTCGGAGCCGTAGAAGATGTCGCTGTCGAGCACACGCTCCGGTCCCTCCACGGGGATGGGGTCGCTGTCGAGCAGGCGGAACACCGGCACGCGCGCGAACACCTCCACCGCCGCGTGCAGCGTGGTGCCGCCGAGCAGGACGTTGCCGCCCAGGCCCACCGACAGCGGGCTCTGGAAGCGCGCGCGGACGCTCGACTGGAAGTCGGAGATGCGCGCGGGTCCCTGGATGGGGAGCCCCTGCTGGCTCAGCGCGCGCTCCAGCCCCACCTCGCCCTTGCCCAATAGGCCCAGCCCTGGCGTCGTCACCGTCAGGCCCAGGGCCCAGCGCTCACGCTGGTAGCACACGCCCACCTTGGCGAGCAGGCGCAGGTGCTGGACGCGATAGTCGCGGTTCACCGCGGCGAGCACGGAGCCACCGTCCGCGCCGCTGCCCTGGGAGATGGCCAGGAAGTCCCCATGCTGCTGACGCCCGGCGAGGAACGGGGTGATTCCCACGCCCAGCGTCTTGCTCAACGGATAGGCCCAGCTCACGCCGGCCCACAGCTCCTTCACGCCGTGCTCCAGCCGCACGTCGGAGGACAGCTGCTCCAGCCCCTGGACGCCCAGCAGGTTGCTCCCGGAGAAGTCGTCACGACGCGTGAGCAGCGTCTCGAAGCCCTGGCGCGTCAGCAGCGCGTAGCCCATGCGCGCGCGGCCCAGCCACTTGAAGCGCAGGGGGCCCGCGATGAAGGCAGGCAGCGCGTCGAAGCGCGACGTCGTCAAATCACGGCCGGGCCCCAGGCCGTTGACCAGCGCCAGGCGCGAGTACTCGAAGACGTTCCCCGTCAGCTCCAGCTCCAGGTTGCTGACGAGCACCAGCGCGCCGGGGTTGTAGTAGACGGCGCTGATGTCCGCGGGGTCACCCAGCAGCGCGCCGCCGAGCAGCCACGCGCGGTTGCCGAACTGCCGCGTCCAGTAGTGCGCGTCCTGCGCCCACACAGGGCTCGCGAGGAGGAAGGCGATGAGCAGCCATCCCCCACGCCATCGCGTCTTCATCCGAGCAAGCCCCGAGGTCCGCTCCCGCGAAGGGGAGACACGGCCCGCGAGCATGCGGTCCACGTGGGCCCGGGCCCATGGCCCCCGGGTCCCACGCACCTGTCATCCAGCGGGGCTCAGCCCTTCTTCGCGGCGGCGCGGCCCTTGCGCGCACCACCCCCACGCGCCGACGTGGCCGCGGGCGCGGGGCCGGTCGTGGGAGAGGTCGGCTCCTCGCCCTCCGCCGCCTTCACGCGGCGCTTGAGTCGGCGAGGAGGCAAGAGGTCCGGCTCTCCCGGCACCTTCTGCGCGAGGAAGATGGCGGCATCCAGCTTGTAGAACGTCCTCGCCCGGTACCACGCCAGCGCGGACTCGTTGTTCTCCGCCACCTCCAGCACCAGGTGCGTGCAGCCCCGCGTGCGCGCCAGGTGCTGGAGTTGATCCAACATGAAGCTGCCCACGCCGCGGCCCTGGTAGTCCGGGTGCACCGCGAGCTCCTCCACGAAGAGCGGCCGCATGCCGCGCTTCTCGAACCAGCGCGGGTTCACCCAGTTGTCGTCGCCGGTGGCCTCGAAGGCGCACTCGGAGTAGCCGACAATCTCGCCGTCCACCTCATAGAGGAGCTGTTCGATCCACTCGGAGGTGTAGACCTCCATGAAGCGGCGCTTGGAGCGGGGACGCTGGTACTCCACCGTCTCGCGATTGACGTCGCGGAAGACGAGCTTGAGGAACTCCCAGGTCCGGTTGAGGTCACGGCGGTGGATGCGGCGGACCCGGACCTCGAGCGACTGCTGGGGCGCGACTTTCGTCATACAGGCTGCTTCCTTAGCAGGCTGGCGGAAAGCCACCAGTGCTTCTCATGGGCCGAGAGGCCCTCCGTCCGGAATCACGCCCCGGGAGGGTTGCCTCGCGGTGGGGTGGGAGGATGGAATGGGGTGGAAACTCCCCATTGAATCCCGTGCGAGCCACAACCCCATGAACCGACCGTCCGACGGTGACCTGTCCATCGATACGGTCCTGCGCAACACCTACAAGGTCGTCTCCATCCTCGGACGCGGCGGAATGGGCTCGGTGTACCTGGCCCAACACCTGCGACTGCCCGGCAAGCAGGTCGCGGTGAAGGTGCTGCGCGGCGGAGACCACCTGACCCCGGAGATCTTCGCGCGCTTCCGCCGCGAGGCCGAAATCGCCTCCCGGCTGGGTCACCCCAACATCGTCGAGGTGCTCGACTACGACACGCTGGAGGACGACACCCCGTTCCTGGTGCTCGAGTTCCTGCGCGGCGAGAGCCTCCAGGCCCGACTGGAGCGGGGGCGGCTGCCGTTGTCGGACGTCTACTCGTTCACGCGGCAGATGGGCTCGGCGCTCCAGGCCGCGCACGGCGCGGGCATCGTCCACCGCGACCTGAAGCCCGCCAACGTCTTCCTGGTCCCCACCGACTCGGGCGGCGTGGTGGGCGAGCGGCTCAAGCTGCTCGACTTCGGCATCTCCAAGGTCCTCGACTCCGGCACGGTGCAGACCCAGGAGGCGATGCTCATCGGCACGCCGCAGTACATGTCGCCGGAACAGGCCCAGGGGCGCAACAGTGAGATCGACGCGCGCACGGACATCTTCGCGCTGGGCGCCATCGTCTACGAGATGATGACGGGCACCCCCGCCTTCGGCGCGGGGGGCATCGCGCAGATGATCTTCCGCGTCGTCTACGAGCCGCCCCCGCCGCTCGCTCCGCTGTGTCCGGAGGCCCCGCCCCACGCCATCGCCGCGGTGGACAAGGCCCTGGCCAAGCGCGCCCAGGACCGCTTCCAGGACGTCGCGTCCTTCGTGGAGGCGCTCACCGGCAGCCCGCTGCACACGCTCTCCTCCGCCACCGGCTCCCACGCCGCGCTGCCGCGTCCCTCCGGCACGCCCTCCGGCGTCGCGCTGCCCTCGGAGGGGCCGCCGTCGCTGTCCAACACCCTGCCGCCGGGCAGCCTCCAGAAGGGCCCCGATACGGGCCGCCTCGCCTTCGACGACACCCTGGCCCCGGGCTCCTCGGGGAACCAGGGCGTGGTGCAGCCCGTGCGCGGCTTCGCGTCCGGAGGCACCGGCCAGATGGGCGTCGCCCAGGCGCAGGCCGGCTTCGCCAGCGGCGGCACCGGGCAGGTGGGCGTCGCCCAGGCGCAGGCTCCCGCTGGAGGCTTCGCGGCGGGCGGCACCGGACAGATGGGCGTCGCCCAGGCGCAGGCTCCCTCTGGAGGCTTCGCGGCGGGTGGCACCGGACAGATGGGCGTCGCCCAGGCGCAGGCCGCCACGCCCAAGGTCCCGCTGATGGACCCGCCGGGCCTGGACCCCACGCTCATCTCCCAGCAGGCCCCGTCGCTCCCTCCGCCCGTCGCGGGTCAGAGCCTGGTCGCCCCCGCGCCGGTGCCCTCCGCTGTGGCCCCGAGCACTGCGAGCCAGCCCGCGAAGAGTCGCGCGCCCCTGGCCGCCATCGCCGTGGCGGCGCTCGTCGTCGTCATCGCGGGCGGCTGGTGGGTGACCCGCCCCAAGGACGGCCCTCAGCCCACGCCGCCCGTCGCCACGGGCACGCAGGCCGTCACGCCGACGGCGAACACCGGCGCGCAGGGCACCACCCCGACGTCCCCGAACACGGGCACGCAGGGCACCACCCCGACACCTCCGCCCAACACCGGCACGCTAGCCCAGGGCACCGACACGCCCACCGGGACGACTCCCGTGCCGACGGGCACCACCCCGACGCCGGTGGACCCGCCTCCGGACGACCCCACGGGGGTGGCGACGAAGAACCCGCCCCCCTCCACACGTCCTTCCACCCGACCCGAGACTCCCGAAAAGCTGTCGGACGAGCTTCGCCAGCTTTTGGCGGACGCGGAGCGTGCTTTAAACGGGGGAGACACCGCGGAGGCCATCCGTCTGGCTCGGAGCAGCCAGCGGCGGGAACCCAAGGTCATCCCACTGGCGTCCTACTCGCTGCTCACCCGGGCCTTCTGCCGTCAGGGAGACCTCAGCAACGCCAAGGCCCAGTGGCCGAAGGTCTCCCGGGCGGAGCAGGCCCGGGTCCGGAAGTTCTGCAAGCAGCACGACATCGAGCTCTGACACACGGCGCCGTCCAGGAGACGGCCCCTTGATTCCCGAGGTGAATTTCTTGAGAAACCTGGTCGCGGTATTCGTCACCACGCTCGTGCTGGGGTCCACCGCCAGCCTCGCGGCGTCCCCCGTGGAGGCCGGCAAGGTGTTCGTCGGCCCCGAGGGCGAGGAGGTCGCCGTCGTTCCCCTCGCCCCGCGCTCGAACAAGAAGTACCTGCTGCGCGTGCAGGGCACCGGCTCCGAGATTGACGGCAAGGTGCTGCCGTTCGAGCTGAACGACAGCAGCTCCATGAGCAGCGAGCAGCACAGCTACAAGACCCAGTGGCGCGGCCGTGGCTACACGGTGCTGTACATGCGCAACTCCAAGTACGAGCTCTACGTCCCGGGCCGCTCCAAGGAGATTCGCGTCACCTTCGACGAGAAGCGCAGCAAGGCGCTCGACGCCGAGGACGTCTATGACCTGCACCAGAAGCAGAAGAAGGACGGCACCGTCGCGAAGCTGATGGCGTTCGACCGCAAGGGGGAGATCGCCAAGCAGGAGAAGGACTACGTCACCCACGTGCAGGACGCGAACACCGCGTGCGGCACGTCGCTCTCCGCCGCCATCGACTGGACGTCCATCAACGACGAGCAGCTCAAGGAGCTGAGCATCAGCAGCTACTGTGAGGCGCCGCTCGCGTCGCTCAAGCAGCTGTGCACCGTCTCCAACGTCGCGAAGCAGACCGTCAAGGAGAAGCTCAAGCAGGTCAGCTGCCGCTTCGGCGATGCCCTGGAGCCGAAGGTGGAGGGCGACAAGCTCATCTGGACCACCTCCCGCGACGCGTCGAATCAGCAGGAATTCGCCACGAAGTTCTTCAAGACGAACCTTTAGTCCATGAGATTTGAGATGAACTTCCAGCGTATCGCCGCCGTGGCGGTGTCCTTCGCCTGTAGCGCGTCCCTGGCCTCCGAGAGCATCCAGCCCCCCTGGGGCAAGGAGGAGAACCTGGGCCAGAAGATGGTCATGGAGTCCACCGCCGTCTGCACCGACGGCAAGGGCCACTACGTCGTCGTCACCCCCGAGGAGGAGCGCGGCGGAGACCAGCTCTTCTACGGCGACGGCAAGCAGTTCGTGCAGGTCCCGTCCATGCCCTGGACCTCCGGCACCAGCTTCGTGGACCCGCGCTTCTTCAACAAGTCCGCCAACCCGAACTTCCGCGGCCAGGACTGGCGCGTGGTGTCGGAGGTGGAGTTCGACCGCAAGGAGAAGAAGTGCACCATGCGGTGTGGTGAGAAGAACATCCCGCTCACCGTGGTGGAGACGGCCCAGGGCGCGGACATCCTGCGCAAGGCCAGCTACGCCCCCAACCCGCAGGAGTTCGCCCCGTACGCGCTCCTGCGCGACACCAAGGGCAACTACTACTTCGTCGACAAGGGCATCAAGACGCCGGAGCAGAAGAACTACCGCGTCTTCATCGGTCCTCGCGGCGGCCTGAAGGCGCAGAAGATGACCAACGTCATCGCCGACTCCGAGGGCGAGATCTTCTCCACCAAGAAGGGCGACCTCCGCCTGGTGTTGGACAAGGCGAAGAGCTCGGTGTGGATCGAGAACAAGAAGAAGTCGCTGGAGCTGCGCCAGGTGCCCGTCGAGGAGAACCTGCCGCTCATCTACAACGACCTGGGTGTGTACGAGGGCATCCGCCTGGGCACGCCCTGCGACGACCAGTAGTCGTGCCTTCGGGGCCTGGACTCGTTCGGAGCCCAGGCCCCGGCAGCACCCCGGGTCGAGCGGCGGACATCCCGCCATCCCCGAGGAACCGTGGCGCCCCACGTGACGCGTCGTTAGGTTGCCGGCCCCGAACAGGAGGCCGCCCATGCGTCCGGATGAGATTCGATTCCTTCAGCAGTCCATCGAGGCCGCGCGTCGCGCGAGCAGCCGGGGTGACCAGCCGTTCGGAGCGGTGCTGGTGGATGCCCAGGGCCAGGTGCTGCTCGAGGGTGAGAACACCGTGGTGACGCAGCGCGACTGCACGGGGCACGCGGAGTCGAACCTGATGCGGGACGCGACGAAGCGCTTCACGCCGGAGGTGCTCGCGGGCTGCACGATGTACGCGAGCACGGAGCCATGCGCGATGTGCGCGGGCGCCATCTTCTGGGGCGGCGTGCGGCGGGTGGTGTTCTCGCTGTCGTCGGCGGAGTTCGCGCAGCTGGTGGGCACGGCCCGGGGAGGGCTGGCCATGTCGTGCCGCGAGGTGTTCGAGCGCGGCAGCAGCCCCACGCAGGTGGAGGGTCCCATCCCCCTGCAGGAGGCTCGCGACGTGCACACGGCCTTCTGGCGCTGAGCCGGGGCGCTTGCGTGGCTCGTGGGGTTTGCGCGAGCCTCACGCCACCCTCGTGATACTGCCCCGCTACTTCGTTCCCCATGCCACCACGCCGCCGGTGCCAGTCCTGTCGGACGCGGCCTCGGTGGTCCACGTGGTGGACACGTTCCTGTTGGACTTCCACCACATGGCGCGGTCGGAGTGGGTCGTCGGACTCGACGCGTTGGGGGCGGTGCACTTCATCCCCGCGAGCGAGCGGAGCCGGCTGCCCGCCTCGGCGCTCGCGCAGCTCGCGCACCATGAGGTCGCCACCGGTCGCACGCCCCACAGCATCGCGGCGTCGACGGTGTACTTCTTCGAGGTGGAGCTCGTCGAACACCCCGCCGACGCGGAGGGGTTCAACGACCCGGTGTACCTGTATGGACACCTGTCCGGTCCCTGGCCGAACACGTCGCCCAAGCGCGTGCCGGGGCAGCTCACCGTGACGCGCGGGGATGTGCTCGCAGGGCTGACGCGGCAGGCCCCGTACGCCTTCGAGTACGCGCAGACGCCGGAGAGCCCCGCAGCGCCGCGTGGCTATCACGCGCTGTTGCCGGGAGACCGTCCTGAGGAGCTCGAGGAGGGCGGCGGAGCGGTGCTCGCGTGGCCCGTGGTGCCGCCGGAGCTGCAGGTGGGCAACGCCTCCAACGGGCCGATGGTGGCGCGCATCCTCCATGACGTGCTCACGCAGCTGAAGGAGGACGCGGAGGCGAACGGAGGGCCCGCGGCGCTGGCGAAGCTGGAGCTGCCGGTGCCGAGTCGGGCCATGGCCGTCGCGGAGCTGGAGCTGCGCGGCTACGAGGTGAAGGGCGACGTGGCGGTGCTGCGCCGTCAGCACCCGGGAGTGCTCACGCGCATGGCCGAGTGGCTGCGCGCGGAGAAGGTGCGGATTCCTCCCGAGGCGGGCGCGCCCGAGTTCCTGGAGCTGGCGAGCCAGGCGCTGGCGGTGCTTCCCGGCTGGCCCACGAAGACGGAGCGAGTGCTGCGCTCACAGGTCGGCGCGGGGGACCGGCTGCCCCCGGTCTCCGCGCCGGTGCCGGTGGCTCCGGTGCCCTCACGTCCCCTGCCCCCTCGGGCTCCGTCGCCGCCCGCGCGCCCGGATGAGTGGATGCGGGACTTCCTGTCCGCGCATGCCGCGCAGAAGCCCCAGGCGGCGAAGCCTCGGCTGACGAGGACCCGGCCCGTGGCGCCGCCGCCCGCGCGGGCTGGGACGCCTGCCTGGATGGAGGACTTCGGAGCTGCTTCGGCGCCGTCCGCCGCGCAAGGTTTGCGTGAGCCGGGCGAGCCCTCCGCGACGGCGAAGAAGCCCGACTGGATGACCGACTTCGAGGACTGAGCCCCCGCTTGCGCTGGACCTTCCGGCCCTTTGGAAGGTGATAGCGTTCGGCGCATCCAGCAGGGGGAACGATGGGTCACGAGAAGCCGGTCGAGCCGTTTTCGGATCTCCACGTCGAAGAGGGGAAGGTCCGCGCGGTGTTGCTGCATGACCCGACGGTGGAGGGTCTGGACGTCGCCATCTACATGGACGCGTCCGGCAGCATGGAGGAGGAGTACAAGTACGAGCGCCCCAGGCGCTCCTTCCTGGAGTGGCTGCAAGACGCGCCGCTGAAGGACCCGGCCAACCAGGTGGAGCCGCAGGTCCGGTGGATGCTGGAGTACCTGGCCACGAAGGACCGCAACGGCCTCTTGCGCGTCGCGTACTGGGCGGCGGGCGCGTCGGGCAAGGACGTGGAGGTGGTGGGCGAGCTCAAGGGCGTGGACGTCCAGCAGTACCGGTTCCCGGGCGCGAAGAAGCCCGGTGGGCACACCTTCATGACGCCGGCGCTGAAGGACTACGTGCGCTATTTGCGCGAGCAGGTGCAGCACGGGGCGCGGCGCGGCTGTGCGGTCATCGTCACGGACGGCAAGCTGCATGACGCGGAGGAAGTGGAGCGCTTCTCCGCGCAGGTGGCGAAGGACATCGTCGCGGGGCGACTGCCCCGGATGAACTTCGTGCTGGTGGGCGTGGGGGACGGCGTGGACGAGGAGCAGCTCGAGCGGATTGCCCATCTGGAGTACCCGGGCGTGGGGCACCTGTGGTGCCACCGCATCGCCGAGGAGATTGGCCAGGTCGCCGAGCTGGTCGCGGTGCTGGTGGACGAGAACATGACGGTGGCCGCGGGCGGCACGGTGTACGACGACCAGGGCCGGGTGCTGAAGACGTACGAGGGCCGGCTGCCGGCGGTGCTGGAGTTCGACGTGCCGGAGGGCGCGGAGAGCTTCACGCTGGAGGTGAATGGCCAGCGCTTCACGCAGCCGTTGCCGGACGAGGACCACCACGAGGACGAGGACCACCACTGATGGCCGGGCACGAGGTGGTGGTGCGTCCGTTCTCGGACGTGCATCGGATGGGGAACAAGGTGGTGGCCACGCTGCTGCATGACCCGACGGTGGAGGGGCTGGACGTCGCCCTCTACATGGATGGCTCGGCCAGCATGGAGGACGAGTACGGTCCTCGGGGTGTGCTGGCGAAGCTGGCGCCGGTGAAGAACCTGGTCGAGCCGCAGATGCGGTGGATGCTGGAGTACCTGGCGAGCAAGGACCGGGACGGGCAGGTGCGCGTGGCGTACTGGGCCACGGGGGACGGCAGCCAGTTGGAGGAGGTGGGGCTGTTGTCGGCGGTGCAGGCGAAGGACTTCCGCTTCCCGGGGCCGCGCGCCTACGGCAAGGCGACGGTGATGCTGCCGGTGCTGCGGGACTTCGTCGCGCACATGAAGCAGCAGGTGGCGAAGGGGGCGCGGCGGGGGCTGGCGGTCATCATCACGGACTCGCAGCTCTCGGACGGGGACGACGTGCGGGCGTATGCGACGCAGGTGGCGAAGGAAATTGCCGCGGGTCGCCTGCCGAGGATGAGCTTCGTCTTCGTGGGAGTGGGCGACCAGGTGGACGAGGAGCAGATGGAGGAGATCTCCCACGAGACGTACCCGGGCGTGGGCCATCTGTGGTGTCACCGCATCGCGGACCGCATGGAGGAGATGGCGGAGCTGGTGGCGGTGCTGGTGGACGAGACGATGACGGTGGCCGCGGGCGGCACGGTGTACGACGAGCAGGGCCGCACGCTGAAGTCGTACGAGGGACGGCTGCCGGCGGTGCTCGAGTTCGAGGTGCCAGCGGAGTGCAAGGCGTTCACCCTGGAGGTCGCGGGGCAGCGCTTCACGCAGCCGATTCCGGAGGAGCACGGGGACGAGGAGCACCACGAAGACGAGGCGCCCGAGCCGGTACGCGCGCCCGAGCCGGCTCCCCGGCGCAAGCACGGTGGTCATCGTCACTAGGGTTTCGAGTTTCAGGTTTCAGGTTTCACGGTTCAGGAAGAACACGCCATGTCCGAGCAGAAGAAGAGCGGTGAGCCACGCGAGCACGTCCACGGTCCGGGCTGCGAGCACGACGCCGGACATGGCGACGCACCGTCCCGCGCGGTGGGCAAGCCCGCCGCGAAGCCCGTGTTCAAGTCGCTGAAGCTCGTGGGGACGAAGGACCCGGGCAAGCACGTCCACGGGCCCGGGTGTGCGCATGACCACGCTCCCACCCATGAGCATGGTCCTGGATGCACGCATGACCACGGGCACGCACAAGAAGGACATGCACACGAGAGTGCACACGCCCCTGTCCATGAGCACGGCACTGGTGGCGCGCATGACCATGGCTCCGCGCAAGGCGGGCACGAGCATGGAGCAGGTTGCACGCATGACCACGGCCACCAGCAGGGAGCGAGCAGCCAGCACAGCGACGGCCCTGCGCACACGCACGGGGACAAGCATCAACACGGCCCGGGCTGCGACCACGCGCACGGCGGGGACGGCCACGCGCATGGCGGCAGCCACGCGCATTCAGACGGCGCCGCGTGCGACCACGACCACGGTGACGGGCATCATCACCACCACCCGAAGCCGAAGAAGATCCGCCCGCCGGGCTATCGCGCGGCGGAGGGTGGTGGCGTCGCGCTCCAGCTCGACCTGGAGGGAGCGCTGCCGGGAGAGACGAACGACCACGGCCGCTTCCAGAAGTTGGAGGAGGCGCTGGAGGCCCACCACGGCGTCCTCGACGTGCACATCCGTCGCGACCAGGGCTACGCGGAGGTCTGCCTCCACTACAACCCGAAGCTGGTGAACTCAGCGGCGCTGCTCGCGACGGCGCAGCGCACGAGCGCGCAGGTGGCGCGGCGGTACAAGGACCACACATGGTTTGTGAGAGGGATGAGCTCGGCGGACTCGGCCACGGCCATCGAGCACGGGCTCACCAAGGTGAAGGGTGTGCTGTCCGCGAACGTGGCGTACGCGAGTGAGCGGCTCGTCGTCGAGTACGACAGCGAAGAGGTCTCGCTGAGGGACATCGAGTCCCGCGCGAAGTCACTGGGATACACGCTGGAGGTCCCGAGTCACGGGCACGCGTGCTCACACCACGCGCACGGAGGTGGACTGGCGCCACTCCTGGAGATGCCGCTGGTGGTGGCCTCGGGAGTGCTGCTGGTCGCGGGCTGGTTGCTCGGGCGCTTCGCCCCTGTGCACGAGGTGGTGCCGACGGTGCTGTGGGCACTGTCCATCCTGAGTGGCGGGTTCTTCGCCATCAAAGGCTCGGTGAAGTCGCTGCTCCAACTGCGCATCGACATCGAGACGATGATGGTGGTGGCGGCGCTGGGAGCTGCGGTGTTGGGCTCCTGGTTCGAGGGAGCGTTCCTGCTCTTCCTCTTCAGCGCGGGCCATGCACTGGAGCACCGGGCGATGGACCGGGCGCGACGCTCCATCGAGTCACTCGGGGCCCTGCGTCCCGAAGTGGCGCGAGTACGCCGAGGCGCGGAGCTGGTCGAGGTCCCCGTGGCGCAGGTGCAGCGAGGAGACCGCGTCGTGGTGCGCCCGGGAGACCGGGTGCCACTGGACGGCATCATTCGGGAAGGAAAGAGCTCACTGGAGCAGGCGGCCATCACAGGCGAGTCGATGCCAGTCGCCAAGGTGCCAGGGGACGAGGTGTTCTCAGGCACGGTGAACTGCGAGGCCTTGCTGGAGGTAGAGGTCACCCGGTTGTCGTCGGAGTCCGTGCTCGCGCGAGTGGTGGACATGGTGGCGGAGGCCGAGGCGCAGAAAGGGCCGAACCAGCGCTTCGCGCAGCGACTGGAGCGCACCGTCGCGCCGCTGGTGATGATTGGCGCGGTGGTGTTCCCGGTGGTGCTGGTGTTGATGGGCACACCGCTGAAGGAAGCCATCCTCCGCGCGGTGTCCCTGCTGGTCGCCGCATCGCCGTGTGCCTTGGCCATCTCGACACCGTCGGCGGTGCTGTCCGCAGTGGCGGCCGCGGCGCGAGGCGGTGTGCTCATCAAGGGAGGCATCTACCTGGAGCTGCTCGGCAAGGTGAACGCCATCGCCTTCGACAAGACGGGCACGCTGACGATGGGCAAACCAAAGCTGCTGAGCACGGCGCCCGTGGCCGGAGTGACGGAGGAAGAACTGCTCGGCACGGCGGCGGCGGTGGAAGCCCTCTCAGCACATCCCCTGGCGCACGCGGTGGTGGAAGCGGCGGCTTCCCGAAACATCAAGCCACCGGCCGGCAGTGACATGGAGGCCATCCACGGCAAGGGATTGCGTGCCCGGATTGGCACTGATTGGGTAGACGTGGGTAGCCTCGCGCTCTTCGCGGGAGACGCCGTGCCGGCCGAAATCCAGACATGGGTGAACCGACTGGAGGAGGCGGGCCAGACGACGATGGTGGTGCGCAAGGCGAGCCGATACCTCGGCGTGCTCGGGGTGGCGGATACGGTGCGCGCCGGAGCACGGCACGTCATCTCCACGCTCAAGCAGCAGGGCATCAATCGCACGGTGATGCTGTCGGGAGACAACGCGAGGGTGGCGAAGTCCATCGCGGAGCAAGTGGGGCTCGACGAGGCGCGGGCGCCACTGATGCCGGCAGACAAGGTGACAGCGGTCCGAGAGATGGGGCGCACGGGCTCCGTGGCGATGGTGGGCGACGGTGTCAACGATGCGCCCGCGCTGGCAGCGGCATCGGTGGGCGTGGCGATGGGCGGAGCAGGCTCCGACGCGGCACTGGAGACGGCGGACGTGGTGCTGATGAGCGACGACCTGTCTCGCCTGCCCTTCGCGCTGAGCCTCGCCCGTCAGGCGACCTCGGTGATGAAGCAGAACCTGGTCATCTCACTGGGTATCAGCGCGGTGCTCATCGTCGCCTCGATCTTCGGACTGACGAGCATCAGCTCCGCGGTGGTCCTGCACGAAGGCAGCACCCTGCTCGTCGTGGCGAACGGCCTCAGGCTGCTCGCCGTTCGCCCCAAGATCCTGGGCTCCACGCCCCTGCCCTCGATGGGAATCGAGCCGGCGCCCCGTTGAAGCGCCGGAGGCAGCATCAGAAGAAATCCAGAGCCTTGCCAAACTTCTCGTCGAAGACCTCAACGGTCACGTGATGCATGACCGCGGGGTCTCCAAGCTCGACACCTCGAGGAATCGTTTCAGGCTGCTCGAGGACACTCGCGTAGAAGTCCCGCCCCTGGGCAACCACCCAGTACGCGATGTCCATCAAGCCATCCTCTGAGACCTCCTGTCCCAGTATCTGGTCGAACGGCTCTCCGCGGAGCACAGAGGAGGTCCTGACGAACTCCTCATGGAATCGAGCAACATCCGATTTACCCATCTCCCAGAGAATCTCTCGCAACGCGCTCGCCTGACCATTGGCGCGCCGGAGGATGTCCCAGAACCACGCAGAACCCCCATCCTCGCCAGTCAACAAAACAGCCATATTCAGTACCTCCAAAACATTCAGGCCAACGCTATCCCGTTTCCCCAAGCGGAATCGGAGCCCCCCCCGGCATAATGAACCCGGCCAACTCCTTTACGCACACCCAAGGCAACGATTGGCCCAACAAAGGTCGACGAACCATCCGTCGAGGACAGTTGAGCTTGCGGTGCGACGAGCGCGGAGATGTTCCGGAGTACCACGCGTCCAGGAGTCCTGGGTGGTATGCTCGACGCGGCACAACGCTAGGATGAAGTCGAGCGCCGTCTTGGACTCGGGCGCAGTGGAAAGCGCGTCGAAGAATTTGCGGCACACGTGCGCCCAACACTCCACTCGCACGTGCCCTCTGGCGCCGTCGCATCCTGAAGAGAACCGGCGTGCCCGCCTCTGCCCAGCACGCCGGCCCTCGGCCGGATACCATCAAGAAGCGCACTGGAATTATATCCAGAGCGCCAGACCTCCCGAGTCACACTTCACGAGCAGACAAGACCCGATCGAAAAGCGAATGAGCATATCGAACCACTTCATTCAAGTCCGAGAAAGCCACCTCATCCTGCCCCAATCCATGACTCCCACTGAGAATCATCCAGCGGCCATCGAGATGGCGCAGCACAAAAGACTCTCTCCACCCACGCACCCCATCACCTCTCTCAAAGCGAAGATCCTGCCTACTCACAAAAACAGCCGTCTCGTAGTCAAAAGGAGTAGGCCGCGCATGCAAACCCCGCTCAGTCAAAACCTGCACCACTTCATCCAAATCCATAAACACCTCCAATCCCATAAAAAGCAAAGACCTCGCGACTCCCTCCAATACACTCAATCTACTTCAAGTCCCATGGCGGACAAGTCGACCTTCTTGCCTCTAAGGTAGAAGCTCGACTTATCTTGGAAATACGTCGCGGCCTGATAAAACTCCCAATTGGTAATATTCTTCGATCCAATACCATCCCGGCCTGCCGCATAAACATCCCGGAGCGTTGTCCTCCCGAGCATCATGCCATCGAGATTGAAGTGAATCTCCTTCGAGTCCTTCATGAGGTTCCCCAACCGGACGCCCAGTTCCGTAAAATTATCAGGATCCTCTGGATAAAAATCCCAATACGTTTTCCCCTTTACGTGCTTCGCAAAACGCTGAACCAACCCATCGCGAAGGTGGTCCGGATGCTGCCCCAATCCCAGCGCAAGCCGATACCCCTCTCCTGTCTTGGAGGATGTTTTTAGAGCAGCGACTTTTCCGGCAGTGGCCCCACTTATGGCCAACACCCCCTCTATAGCTTTGCCCTTCAGATACCCTTCTCCAGCATTCAATGCGAGGCGGGTCTCGACCTCCGCCGCCTCCCCCATTGCGCTCGCGAACCTATCTCCAATGCGAGAGGCCTGCTTTGAGGCAATGGCGTCAGTAACAGCAAACTTGGCAGTCTCACCGGCGCTCTGCTTGAAGGATTCAACGACCTCTTCCACTTGGTTTCCAGCAGACCTTAGCTTTCGGACGACTGGTAGCCCAGACAGGTATTCACTCGTCCGCCCTCCAGCAACGCCAAGAGCGCGTCTCACCTGCTCAACACGCCACTCCGTCGCGCTCGTATTGCAGGCCAGATAACCGCAGACAGTCGACTCCAGTTGCCCGCGATCCTGCATGAGCCCCTGCAGTTTCGACGCAGCTGACTCACCCCTGTACTGATAAGCACTCTCATGAAGAACGCCAGCGAGCTGTTCGTCGCTGAGTTGAGCAAGTTCGGCACTATAGAACTGTCCCTGAGATTGCTTTCCGAAGTCCGTCAGCTCGACTGCCTCATATCCATTCAGATCGACATAACCCAGAGGATTTGCGCGAGCGTACACGTTTCGATGCAGACTTGGAGCATCGCTCACATCACCCTCAAAGTTATCTCGACTGATGAACCTCCCCACCTTGCCGTTGTAGTACCGGGCCCGCGCATAGGTAAGCCCCGTCTCCACGTCGTACTGATGCCCCGTGAAGCCAAGCTTGAACTCACCGGCAATGGGCGTCGAGTCTGCTCGGTAATTGCCCCATGCGTCGTACCGTCGGACTGCGGTAACAAAGCCCCCCGGCCTGGCAGAGACGCCATCTGTCACGCTGCCCAGAACATCTGAGAGCAAGAAGGTCGGGATCCCATTCGAAGTATCACTGTCTTTGACCGCCAGCGGCCCCTTTGCATAGTGATAACGGCGCTGCGGCACCCACGGGCTCTGGCTCCCATCGACCTCCTGCAAAACGAACCCGTCATCCAGGACGTATGAGACATTCTCGGAAGCCGTCTTCCGCCTGATGCGCTGAAGGTCGCTGTCGTAGTCGTACCGTCCGAGTTCCACCCCATTGTCGAACACCGCCGTCAACGTGTTCCGGACGTCCCACGCGAAGGTGCGCTCATTGTCCGGAATCTGCCCCTCAGCGGGACGCGTTGTCATTTTCGCCAGGTTGCCCGCCAGGTCGTACTCGTGCAGGACATCCAGCGCGGAGTTCTTCAAGTCCACGGACCAGCGTGGCCAGTCGACCCGATTGAACGTTGTGGCTACATTCCGAGTCAGCACCGATTCCGGCACCGACTCGAATGCATCGGGCCCAAGTCCGAGGCTCACCACTGCCGACGTCGGAGCCTCGCGCTCGCCCGTGCGGTTTCCCACGAAATCCAACTGATAGAGCGTGGTCTTCCCGTCTGGCCCTGCAACCCCCGTGAGGCGGTTCAAGACGTCATAGCCATAGGACGTCAACTCAACAGGACCGCTCGTGTTCGTTTGAAGCGACCGGCGCGACTCGGCCTGTGTAATGCGGTTCCCATTCGCGTCATACGTATACGCATAGTGACTGATCGTTCCCGACGAGCAGTCCCCGCTACCAAAGCCACGCACCACCGACATCTGGGTGAGCCGCCCAGCCACGTCATAGCAGCGGTGTTCGGTCACACCACTGGACCATTCAGTCCTCTTCAACAAGGAGTCGGGCCAGTAGTAGTAGTACACACCTCCGCTCGAAGGGAGCCCCGCGCTCGTCAACCGCCCCAGAGCGTCGTACTCGTACACCGTAGCGACTCCATCCGGGTCCACCACACGTGTGCGGTGCCCCATGGCGTCGTACTCATACGCAACCTGCTTCCCGTCGAACTGGCGCAGCCGTGTCTTGACCCGGTCAAGCGCATCGAACGTAAACGTCGTCACTTCACTGACGTCACCATTCGACGTCTTCTTGAGCTGATTCACCTGCGTCGTATTGCCCTCGCCGTCGTACAGGAAGCTCTCGGCCTCCAACGAGGGTAGTTCTCGAGGCAACGTATGCTGCGAGTAGGCCTTTTCTGTCAGCCGATTCAGCAACCCATGCGTGTAGACTGTCCGCTGCCCCTTAGGGTCAACCGTTGACGCCAGGTTCCCGTTCGCATCGTACGTGTACCGCCAGGTGAGGGTTCCCACATTGCTGAAGGGCGCGGCTCCGGCCTCGAACAGAGGAATGACGTTCTGGCGCCCACCCGTGATGGGCCTGTGGAGGTCGAGATGCTGATGCTCTGCCGTACGGAGATTCCGCGCATCATACTCGTAGGTCGTGAGATGCCCGTTGGCATCTTGCTTCGCTATGAGATTTCGCGCGGGATCATACATGAAAATATGGACAAGCGAGTTCTCGTCGTAGACCGTCAGCCTCTTTCCGAACTCGTCGCTCGAGAAAAGAGCAGACGGCACGCTCGATCGGCATTCCTCGAACAGCGAGTCAATACTCATGCCTGCTGCGCCACCATGAGGCAGCGTGGGCTGAGCATTAGGCTTCACCTCGCATTCCAGGTTGCCCATCCCATCGAAGGTACGGATGGTGACTTCGTTGAGCGCATTCTCCTCACGAACCCGACGACCCAGGTCATCGTAGGAGTAACGCATATCGAAGGCGAACCCGATCACACGGGGGCCCTTCTTCTCAATCAACTGCCCAGCAGCGTCATACTGGAATGTCGACGTCGCCGAATCCGCAGTCCCCGCGCCTGTCGTCTCAGCGAGCACACGCCCCGCGCCGTCATGGAGGCGCTCCGTCGCGTATCCGTTCGCATCCACGGAGCGCACGACATTGCTCCCCGCGTCATAGTTCCAGGACTCCTCGGCAACCGCGTCCCCTTGCCCTCGGACCACGCGAACCTTGCGACCAAGGCCATCGGAATGACTCACCGTGGGCACGTTCCGACGATTCACATACGTCTGCTTGCGCTCCGCGTCGCTGTAGCTCCAGGACTGGCTGTAGGCCGCGGACTGTCCGACGGACTCGTGATCGGTTTGGCTCACCAATCGCCCCACAGCATCGTACGAGAACCGCGTCACCTGCCCCTTCGCGTCCTTCTCCTGTCGCTTGTAGAGCGCGTCGAAGCGCGTCTCCCAGGCGTACCCTCCCGCGTCGATTCGGCGAACCTCTCGCTTGAGTCCATCCCGGTGAAGCACGGTCAGATTGTTCCGCGCATCCAACACCTCCTCTTGGACAAGACCGTCGAGCCCTGGGACATCCTGGTAGGCCCGCTGACTCCAAGTGAGCCAAATGCTCTGTTTGGAGAACTTCTCCTTGATCTCCTCGGTCCGCACACGTCCCAGCGCATCAAAGTTGAAGCGCCGCTCCAGACCGCGCGGGTCCGACGAGCCAATGACGTTTCCTTCGCCGTCGAAGGTCTGGGACTCCGACACATCCATCGGGCGAAGCACCATCGTCCGACGCCCCAGGGCATCATGAACCGTCTCTGTACGGCGCCCGAGCGCGTCGACCTGCGCCGCCACACGCCCGTAGGAGTCGTACTCCACCGTGCTCGTTAGATTGAGCGCGGGCCCAATCCCAGTCACGTCAGGCTGGCGAGACAACGGACCGCCGCTCGCGTCCACCACCGTCTGGATGACTCGGCCCAATCCATCGAAGTACCTGGCCTGAAGGAAGCCTCGAGCATTGCGCGTCCACTCGACATGCGCGCCGTCGTCGTGGACCGTCTGGGTCGTGTAGACGTGCTGGCCCGACTCCTTCGCCACCGTCTCCACCGTCGAGAGCACGCGGCCCAGACCATCATACGTCGCGCTTCGCATGCGGTGCTGGACGCCACCGGCCTCCCACCGCACCTCCGTCACATTGCCCCGCCCGTCATGGCGCCGGCGCTCCACGCGCCCGGCCGCATCCGTCAGGACCGTGGCACGCCCCAACAGGTCGTAGTCGACCGTGCTCGCGTGCCCGTTCCCATCCGCCTGCCGAACCCGCTGGCCCTTCAGGTCATACGCGGACGTCAGCGTATACCGCACCGCCCCCGAGGACTCCGCCGCCCCCGGCACCTCGGGCGTCTTCTCCTCGATGACCCGATAGAGCGAGTCCAGCAGGTACGTCCGGTCATGGCCAGACAGGTCCGACTCCCACACCTTGTTGCCCACGGCGTCGTAAGCGAACCGAGCCACCGTCCGCGTACGCCCCACCTCGTCGGCACTCCCTCGATTGGCGAGAAATCGAGGCGCATCCTCGACCGACACCCTGACCCTCACCGGACGGTCTGCGAAGTCGTACTCCGTGGACGTCTGGACACCTCGTCTGTCCGTCACCGACGTGCGATTTCCCGCCTCGTCGTAGGCGAACCAGGTCTCCAGTGGAGCCGTCAGCCCACCACCGGACTCCCGCGTGACCACCCGTCGACCTGCCGCATCCAGATCGTGCGTCCGGACAAAGTCTTCTCCAATCTCCTCCCGCCAGAGCACGCCCCCCGGAGTGAACGACATCGCGCGAACCGTCCCCGGTCCCTGGGTGTTGAGCTGCTCCTCCCGCACCACGCGGTCAAGCCCATCCCATTCCTGGGTCCGATGGCGCCCCAGTCCGTCCCACTCCGCCAGCAAGCGCCCCCGGGCGTCGTGCGAATACTCCACCGACACCGTGGAGGCGCCATTCACCTGGAGCGTCTTCGACTGCACCTGCCCATAGACGTCGTAGGCGGTTGCGCGCTCCACGTGTCCATCCGCGCCAACCGATTCGACCCAGTCACCCGTGAGCGCGCGTGTCGGACACGACGCGTTCTCGACACCGCAATACTTCCACCGCAACACCACATCCTGAGGAGACTCCGACAGCGAGGACACCGCGTCCGCACACGTCCCCACGGAGGACAGGACCTGGCGCGAAACCCGATTCACATAGCGACGCGTCTCCAGGATTCGCCCCGTGCCGAACGGCAGGAGGTCCTCGGGTGCATCCCCTGTGGAGTCGACGCGAGACACCGTCGCATACCCCTCTGGATCCACATGACAGACGAGCACATTGAAGCTCGCTTCATAGCCCCACTTCTCCACCACTTCGGAGACCACCTGCCCCTGTGCATCCTTCACGCCCGCCGTGGCCGCCACACCGGCAGAAGACGCGAGAGCACTCCCCTCGATACGACGGGCAATCAGGTTGCCCTTCTCGTCATAAGCAAAGCGCGTCACCCGCCCCCGAGCGTCTTGCTCCACTTCTCGCGTCCGATGCTGGCGGTCCCACAGCGAAGCCGTCGTGGCCACCACGCCGTCGGACACCGGCCGCTCCAGCTCCGCGACACCACCCGTGGCAATCATCCGATATCGCGTCGCGGGCACCTCCGGTCGAGGCCCCTTCACCTCGGTGGCGAAGGTGGTGAGCGACTGCCCCAGCACGGTTCGCGACTCGGGCGCGATGCTGTACGTGAACAGGGTCGTGGCCTCCTGCGGCGGCTGCGTTGAGAGCGTCTCCTGCACGGCCCTCACCCGCGTGTCCTTGTTCGTCAGGAACAGGTAGTCGCTCTCACCCGCCATCGGGGCGCTGGCATCATGGTAGGTGTAGCGAACCACCTGACCATCCGGCCCCGTGTATTGAGACATCCGCGTCCGCCCCACCTCGGAAACGCCGGTCTCGTAGGCATATGACTCCACCCTGGCCGGCGAGAAAGCCCCACAGCCCTCGTCGTAGCGCGCCACCTCAGTCAGCCGCTGCTGGTCGTCGTATTTGTACTGGACACAGACATTCAACGAGGTCAGCGCCGTGGCGTCCACGCTGGTCGCGTGATGCAACTGCACGCGATGGAGCTGAATGCGGCCCGACTGCCGCTGATGGCTCAACTGGAGCAAGCGGCCACTCGACTCGTCGTAGATGCGAGTCAGCGCCCTGTCCACGGAAGCATCGCCGTAGCGCAACGAGACCTTGTGTCCCGTCGGAGCGACGATGGACGTCAGCCGGTACCTGGCCGGGAACACCGAGGTGTCGAAGTAGCCATGCCGATACTCCACGCCCGTCTTCGAGCGGAAGATGAACTCGCGACCAGCCCCCATCCCCTCGACACGCAAGGTTCCGTGGAAGCCGCGCTGGGGCACACACCCCACGCCCTCCCCCGTGCAGTTGAACGTTTGACCGCTGCCTTCACCTCCCACGACCACGTAGCGGAATCCGCCCCCCACGGGCAGCACGGCGCCCTCGTAGCCGTGAGACCAGCCCGGCCCCAGCAGCCCCTCCTCGGCCACACCCGAGGAGTACGTTCGCGTCCACGCCA
The DNA here is from genome assembly GCF_059738865.1 of Myxococcus sp. MH1. Classification (NCBI taxonomy): domain Bacteria; kingdom Pseudomonadati; phylum Myxococcota; class Myxococcia; order Myxococcales; family Myxococcaceae; genus Myxococcus; species Myxococcus sp. MH1. The sequence goes on from NZ_AP026947.1 coordinate 8,844,310, forward strand.
GCCCGACACCTCGGCTTGGGGACTCGACATCCGTTGCCTGTCGCACCAGATGCCCATCCACGACACTGACGCCCTTGACGAAGGTATGGGAGACGGGAAGCTTGCCCATGCTCCCCACGAGCGTCGTCAGCGGCACGGCTTTGTGGAGGGGCTCCTGATTCGGATTCTCCGGAGCCAGTGTGACGTCCACGTCCTCGGTCCCCACCGAGCCCGGAGGCACATCCACCCATGCGAAGCCATCGAGCCCCTGGGTCACAGAACCGCTCAGGGGAATCACCTCGGTGATGCCCGAGAAATTCGTGCGCACCCTCGCCGAGGCCAGTTCCGTCCCCATCCGAGAAACCACGAGGCGCCCATCGATGTAGACCTTCACCCCCAGTTTCGCGGGGAAGGCCATGGGGGACTGTGCATCCTCATCGGGAGGCTGACCCGGCGCGGGCTTCTGGGCCGAGACGAAATCCCAGGCGGGCAACATCCATTTCGCCGCCAGCGGAAGGCCCGCGACAATGAGGTCGGAGTCGGGCCGATGGACTTCGACCTCCTCGCTGGACTGCAGAACCTTCACGGGTTGAGCTCCGACGTAGTCCTTCGCGAAGACCTCGAAGCGAACCCGTCCACCTTGAGTTCCGGTCAAGATTGGAAGAATGAACTGAAAATTGCTCGCCTCGGGCAGCACGATGTCGTTGTCGGCATCTCGCTCATAACTCCCGACAGCCAACACAGCGTCTCCAGCAGCATGAGGCTGCACCGAAACTCGGACATAGACTCGGTCGGAGGTGCGATTCACTACCAACGCCCCCAAACCCGAGTCCGAGGTCAGCGACAGTCCCCCCGTCGGAACAATCTGGCCGCCAGGAAGGACGCGACGCGATGCGAGCGAGGGAGTCGTGGACGAGTTGACGCCATAGAGCGGACGGTTGCAGCACACCTGCTCAACCTGATTGTTGGCACGACGCTCGTAGACGAACCCATACGAGATGACCCGCTGCCAACCCTCAGGCAGCAGGTAGCGCTGACGAAAGACCACCGTCTTGTCGTCATCCAATGGATCCGAACCGACCTGACTGGGCGGCACGTCAACCGATGCCACCTGGACACTGCCCAGTTCGTCCAAGGTCTGGATGCGAACCATGACACCGAGCAGGTCGGGCTCATTGCCGGTCACAGGGACCCAGTCAGGAGTATTCAAGGGCCTCCGCAGGATCTGACTGACCATCTTCAGAGGAGAAGTCGTTTCGTAGGCTCCGTTGAAGTGGTGGTTGCTCGTGACCCGGTATGTATACGTCGCAGTGCTATTGACGTTGATCGAGATGGTCTTGCTGAGGGTGCCCACGGCCGCGGTGACGTAGTAGATCCCCCGGGTGGGCCCTGGGATGTAGCCGGGCCCCGCCAAACCATCGATGTCTGCCCAGTCATCCATCGCCATGAGCTGTAGCGGGCTGGTGGTATCCAGCATCTGGGGGCTCATCACCCCCTGAAACCGGAAGAAGCGCCCCGTCGTCATCGATTGGGTCCAGGACACCTTCTGATTCGTGCAGGGATTTCCGTAGCGATCGAGGATGCGCGCGAAGAGCGGCGTCCAAAGCTGAATCGCGGTTTCATGCAGGTCATTGAGGTTCGCCAGGCGATCGATGACCGCCGGAACGTCGGGCCGACCGACATGACCGAAGGGGGTTGACAGAGCGAAGGTCTCGGTGCCGTTCGTGGTCTCCGCCGTCACCAGGGTGTACCCAAGCCGCTGCATGTGGGGCGTACCCTGTCGACGAATGTGGTACCGGGCGATGTTCGTATCCGGGAGGACCCGGACCGATGCCAGGCCGTTCTCATCGGTGAGGACCGTGAGTTGCGTGGCAGGGGTCGTTCCCCCCGACACCGAGAGGAACCCTGGCACCGAAGGAGCGCCCCCCTTGAACGTCACCGGAGCCCCCAACACCGGCTCTCCGTTGGCGGTCGTCACGCGCACAGTGACGGGCTGCGGAAGTGGCTGACCGACAACACCTTCCTGAAAGTCGGTGGCGGAGAGCTTCTCGATGCGAGCGACCTGGCTCACATCATCGACAGTGAGTTGGGTCTCCCAGGCCAAGGACTTCGACCTCAACTCAAGAACTCCATCATGCGGATCTCCGTCCCGCAGCAGGAGCCATGCACGTGCGTAGCCGCCTTGCATGCGCTTCTCGAGGTCGTGGAGCCGCCGCTCGATCGACGCTTGAACGTCCGCGCGATAGGCACGCGTGGCCGCATCTCCGTCGCGCTTGGAATGGAGCTGCTGCAGGACCTCCTGCAACACTTCGCGCGACTTCTCGAGCGCACTCCTCTCGGAGTCCGACGGCCATGGAGAGTGCCAGAATCGCGTCCACCAAGGAGCCCGTTCGCCAAGGGCGTCATGGGACCTGGTCAATGCTTCGGAGAGTTCGGATTGAGCAACGTCTCGCTGCGACTCCCATACCGCACGAGCATCTTCATAGGCTCGCGTCCCGTCTTCCCCCAACTCCCTCGCTTCGGACCGCAGAAGCGGACTGGAAAGCTCGAACGGCGCGTCCTCTGCGACCGGCGGATAGGTCTTCACCCACGTCGGAGCCCTCTGCTCGGCGCGTGCGGTCATTCCCCCAAGGAGCACCAACGCTACAAGTACCCAGAGACCCGACATCATCGAGCCCCCCTGCCTATCTCTCGGTCCCAATGTCCACCCCAATCACTGACGTCTAGATTTCACACACCAGGTCCAGGCGGGCCATTCCGCACACACACCGATAGAGGCCCTGTCCTGGGTCATCAATTCGCGAAGGCGCAGAGAAGTGCGGAGCACTCCCAAGCTGACGCCCCCCTTGCAATTGGCTTTCCAGGGAAGCAGAGGCATGTCGCCTCCAATCCCACACACAAGATAGGGGTCTTGCCCCTTGCTGCCGAGAGGCCCGGTCCAGCTCCGCACGCGCTCAATCGCCAGAGTGAGCAGCCACCGAATCGGTGTCCCGCAGCATGGACAGCCGTCTACCGCGAGAGACTTCGAACCAAGGCTCCTGGACGGATGGGGCCTCCCGCCTCATCCCCCCAGGGGTGGGGACGCATACAGTTCGATGCTCATGGTGGACGGGATTCATAGGCCCCTACGAGGGACCCGCATCCTTCCCACTCAGGACTGCAGGGCCTGGAGGATGGCCTCCCGCGAGCAGTGCGCATCACAGAGCTCTCGAAACGCAGCCGGGTCGGGAACCGCGCGGACGTAGACCTCCTCGGCAACGGGACTGAGGGTGTTGTACTGGGCGGAGAGAATCGTCGGCTCCACATCCGTGAGCAGGTCGGTCCCTCGCTCGAAGACTCGGATCTGGGGAGCATGACGGAAGCGGGCTTCCACGGTGGCATTGGGGAATACCACCCGGGTGTGATTCCCCTGGTCGTCCCACAGGCGCACAGTGGGTCACCTCCGCGGACCTTGGACGCGGGGACTTCACGGGGGATACCTGTATGCAGCCTGTCGTCTGGGTCCTGGCACTCTCGAGCCTGTTGTCCCTGGGGCTCCTGGTTCGCACCGCGCTGCGCCTGCGTGCCCTCCAGGCGCGCTTCAAGCCCATTCTCGACGTGGAGGCCGAGCGCCAGCGTGTCCTCTCCGCGCTGGAGCGCACCCAGGCCGAGTCCGAGCACATGCTCGCCACCGAGCGGACCCGCGTGGCGGCGGAGCTGGCCCGGGAGCGAGAGCTCGCGGACACCGCCATCCGTGACGCCAGGGAGGAGGTGGAGCGCATCAACTCCTCCACGAACCACGCCATCCGGCTGGAGCGCACGCGCCTCGATGCCGAGGTCACCCAGGTCCGCGAGGAGAAGGCACGCCTGGAGACCCTCATCGTCACGCTACGGGCCGAGCTGCAACCGCTCGAGGAAGAAGCTGTCCTGCGCTCCTACGGCCTCTACAAGCCCATCTACAACCTCTCCTCCTCGGAGAAGTACGAGCAGCGACTCGACCGCCTCCGCGAGGAACAGAAAGCCCTGCTCAAGAACAAACAGGCCGCGTCCTGTCGCATCCAATGGGAGGTCAATGGCAGCAAGGCCGAAGGCAAGAAACAGACGGACCGCACCCTCAGGCTCATCCTGCGAGCCTTCAACGGCGAGGCCGACGCCTGTGTCGCCAAGGTCACCTACAAGAACATCAAGGCCATGGAGGCCCGCATCCAGAAGTCCGCAGAGGCCATCAACGCCCTCACCGAGATTCAGCAGTGCTCCATCGCCGAGCCCTACGTGAAGCTGAAGCTCGCGGAGCTCCGCCTCGCCCACGAGTACGAGGAGAAGCGCCAGGAGGAGAAGGAGGAGCAGCGCCGCATCCGCGAGCAGATGCGCGAGGAGGAGGCCGCCCAGCGAGAGCTGGAGCGCGAAAAGCTGGAGGCGGAACGCGAGGCCCAGCGCGACGAAGAGGCCCTGCGCAAGGCCCGCGAGGAGCTGGAGAAGAGCCAGGGCTCGGCGCAAGCGAAGCTCCTGGAGCGCATCGCCGAGCTGGAGCGGCGCGTCGTCGAGGACCAGGAGCGCCAGCGCGCCATCTCCCAGGCCCAGCTCACCCGCACCGGCCACGTCTACGTCATCTCCAACATCGGCTCCTTCGGCGAAAACATCTACAAGGTCGGCATGACTCGACGGCTCGTCCCCCAGGACCGCATCGACGAGCTCGGCGACGCCTCCGTCCCCTTCGAGTTCGACGTCCACGCCATCATCCGCACCGCGGATGCGCCCTCGCTCGAAGCCGCCCTGCACAAGACCTTCGCCCAACGCCGCGTCAACCGCGTCAACGAGCGCAAGGAGTTCTTCCGCGCCACCCTCGACGAAATCGCCCAGGCCGTGCGCAAGCACCACGGCGACTTCGAGCTGACCCGACTCGCAGAGGCCGCCGAGTACCGCAAGTCACTCGCCATGAACGAAGAGGAGCGCGGCGGTGAAGCCACCGTCATCGCCCTCCCCGAACGCTCCGTCGCCTGACGCCCGACACGCGGGTTCCAGTCCCCCAGGAACACTCCGTCCACCACAGCCGCCGCACAGCCCGCAGTCGCGACGCAGTGCGTCCTCCACGGTGACGCGCGTCATTCCACCGCGCATGCCTGCTCGGTGTCCCGACAACCCTGTTCTCCTTGGCACGCCAAGAAGTCACGCGCCTCACAGGGAACCGCGACGTCACGGTGGGACGGAAGTGGAAACGTGGCATGTTGCGCCCGCGATGGCTGTCAGCGTCTTCGACCTCTTCAAGATTGGTATCGGTCCCTCGAGCTCCCACACGGTGGGGCCCATGCGCGCGGCGCGCTCGTTCGTCGTGCGCCTGGCGGAAGGGGGGCATCTGGAAAAACTCACCCGCCTGAAGGTCGAGCTGTTCGGCTCGCTCGGCGCCACCGGCAAGGGCCACGGCAGCGACAAGGCCGTGGTGCTCGGCCTCCGCGGTGACACCCCCGAGGCCGTCGACGTCGAGGGCATTCCCGCCATCGTCGCCCGCTGGCGCACCGAGGGCCGCATCAGCGTGCTCGGCCAGCGCGACATCACCTTCCGCGACGGCGAACACCTGGTCATGCACCGCCGCCGCACCCTGCCCTTCCACCCCAACGGCATGCGCTTCTCCGCGTTCGGCGCCGACGGAGTGGAGCTGGCCTCGCGCGTCTACTACTCCGTCGGCGGCGGCTTCGTCGTCGACGAGACCGCCACCTCCGGACAGGACCCCCTCCGCCCGGACGCCACCCCGCTGCCCTTTCCCTTCCAGTCCGCCGCCACCCTGCTGGAGCTGTGCGAGCGCGAGCGCATGCCCATCAGCGCCCTCATGATGGCCAACGAGAAGACCTGGCGCTCCGAGGCGGACATCCGCTCGGGCCTCCTGCGCATCTGGGAGGTCATGCAGGCCTGCGTGCGCCGCGGCTGCGCGTCCACCGGCATCCTCCCCGGGGGACTCAAGGTCGAGCGCCGCGCGGGCTCCATGTACCAGCGCCTGCTCAGCCGCCCCGAGGCCGGCCTCACCAACCCGCTCACCGTGCTCGACTGGGTCAACCTCTACGCGCTCGCCGTCAACGAGGAGAACGCCGCCGGAGGCCGCGTCGTCACCGCCCCCACCAACGGCGCCGCCGGCATCATCCCCGCCGTGCTCCACTACTACTGGCGCTTCTCCCCCGGCGCGAACGAGGACGGCGTCGTGCGCTTCCTCCTCACCGCCGGCGCCATCGGCGTGCTCTACAAGGAGAACGCCTCCATCAGCGGCGCTGAGGTCGGCTGCCAGGGCGAGGTCGGCAGCGCCTGCTCCATGGCCGCCGGCGCCCTCACCGAGGTGCTCGGCGGCACCCCGCTCCAGGTCGAGAACGCCGCCGAGATCGCCATGGAGCACAACCTGGGCCTCACGTGCGACCCCATCGGCGGGCTCGTCCAGGTGCCCTGCATCGAGCGCAACGCCATGGCCTCCGTGAAGGCCATCAACGCCGCCCGCATGGCCCTCTCCGGCGACGGCCGCCACTTCGTCAGCCTGGACAAGGTCATCAAGACCATGCGCGACACCGGCCGCGACATGAAGGACAAGTACAAGGAGACCGCCCGCGGCGGCCTCGCCGTCAACGTGCTCGAGGTGGCCAACCTCAGCGTCGGCCTCCCCGAGTGCTGATCCACGCCCCCTGGTGAGGCCGAACATCGGCCTGATGTCTGCCGTCACCAGGGCGTGAGCCGCCCGCGCTCGCGCCTCCCAGCAACATCCAGGGTTTGCCCGCCGCCCTCCTCCCCGGAGGCGCTGGCACACGCGCTGCTATGGCCTCCCGGGTCGCCACACTCATTCCCCCGAGGCCTCCGCCATGAGCATCGCGCCCCTGCAGAAGACCGCCGTGTCCGCCCCCCAGACCTCCGCGCTGCGCGGCGCGGAGACTGGCGGCTGCATCCGCCCCACCACGCCCCAGCGGTGCGGCACGGGCGGCCCCGGGCTCCAGCAGGACGGCTTCGACCTGGGCTCCCCCAACAAGGCCCACCTGGGCAAGCTGCTCGAGAGCACCCTCTCGGTGATGAACACGCTGGTCCAGGTCGTCTCCCAGCTGTCCGCCCAGGGCGGCGCGCAGGGACTCCAGGGGGGACTGCAAGGCACCAAGCCCGGCACGTCCCCGTTCGACACCAGCGGCTTCTCCGCCGCGCCCGCGTCGAGCGGCCGTCCCCCGCTGGACCTCAACCCCACGCCGACGGGCGCGCCGTGCCTCCCGCCGCCTCCCCCCAGCATCGGCGACGCCTCCACGCCGCCCTCCAGCTTCGGCACTTCCCCGCTGACGCCGCCCACCAGCACGGATTCGGTGCCCACCGAGGGCTCGGGCAAGCTCGGCGGCAACCTGCCCCCGGGCCTGGAGAAGTTCCGGAGCGCCATCGAGTCCGCCGCCGCCAAGACGGGCGTGCCCGCGGAGATGCTCGCCGCGCAGATCTGGCAGGAGTCGCGCGGTGACCTCGCCGCCGTCACCACCAACGGCGGCAACGGGCTGACGGACACCGGCCTGATGCAGGTCAACCCCAACACCTTCAAGGAGCTGCAGGCGAAGCACCCGGAGCTGGCCGGCAAGGACCTGTCCGACCCCGCCACCAACATCCTCGCGGGCGCCTGCTACATGAAGGACATGAAGGAGCAGTTCGGCGGCTGGGACCTGGCGCTGCGCGCCTACAACTCCGGCCCCAACGGCGTGGACAAGAGCAACCCGGATGCAATCCCCGCCGGCACCGGTGACGCCACCTACGTGCGCAAGGTGAAGGACTTCATGAACATCCTCTCCACCGGCGAGGGCTCGCTGCCGGCCTGATTCCACGCGGCTCCCCGAGCGACCCGAGACACACGGGTCGCTCGTCACCAGGTTGAGACACGGCTCGGGGCCGCTCGTTCTACAGCAAGCGTCTGACATGCCCTGAGACACCCACCTGGAGCACCCCGCACCTCCATTGTCCGACGTGGTTTCCCATCTCAGCGCGCGCTCGATACAGACGAAAAATCGCGCGAGATGGCAATGAATCGCGAACGTTCAGTCAGCGACTTCGATTGGAAATGAGCACGATGTCTGGGTTAGACATGGCGCCGCCGTGCCTGCCTTGCCCTGTCGTGCCATCCCCCCAAGGAGAAGTCCGAATGACACCCCCGAAGTCACGACCCGCGCGGGTCGCGAGCGTGCCGCGTGTCCCCACGCTGGCGCTCCTGGCCGCGGTGCTGCTCGTGCTGCCCGCCGCCGCCCGAGCCCAGCCGACCTTCACCCTGTTCACGCCCGGCTCCACCCCCGCCGTCGCGTCCGTCACCAATGACTTCTCCGCCGTGGAGCTCGGCGTGAAGTTCCGCTCGGATGTCGAGGGAGACATCCTGGGCATCCGCTTCTTCAAGGGCACCACCAACACCGGCACCCACGTGGGCAGCCTGTGGAGCGCCACCGGTCAGCGCCTGGCCTTCGCCACCTTCACGGGTGAGACGGCCACCGGCTGGCAGCAGGTGCTCTTCTCCACGCCGGTGCGCATCAGCGCCAACACGACGTACGTGGCCTCGTACCACGCGCCCAACGGCGCCTACGCGTTCAACAACGGCGGCCTGGCCGCGGGCCACGACGCCCCGCCGCTGCACGCGCTCGCCGGCCCCGCGAACGGCGGCAACGGCGTGTTCACCTACGGCGCCGCGGGCTCCTTCCCCGCCACCGCGTTCGGCAACTCCAACTACTGGGTGGACGTGGTCTTCCGCCCGGCCGAGCCCGTCACGCTCTGGCCCTCCAACCCCACGCCTCCCGTCGCCTCCGTCACCAATGACTCCGCCCCGGTGGAGCTGGGCGTGAAGTTCAAGACGAACATCACCGGCGACGTGCTGGGTGTGCGCTTCTACAAGGGCGCGGGCAACACCGGCACCCACGTGGGCAGCCTGTGGAGCGTCAATGGCCAGCGCCTGGCGTTCGCCACCTTCACCGGTGAGACGGCCACCGGCTGGCAGCAGGTCCTCTTCTCCACGCCGGTCACCATCGCCGCGGACACGACGTACATCGCGTCCTACCACGCGCCCGTGGGCGCCTACGCCTTCGAGCAGGGCGGCCTCTCCACCGGGCAGGACACCCCGCCCCTGTTCGCCCTGCCGGGCGCCACCAGCGGCGGCAACGGCATCTTCGCCTACGGCGCCGCGGGCACCTTCCCCGTCAACAGCTTCGAGAACTCGAACTACTGGGTGGACGTGGTCTTCCAGGCCACCGGCGCGCCGCCCCCGACGCAGCCGCAGGACGACGCCTACCGCATCTTCCCGCCCAACGCGCTGCCCGCCAACGCCACCTCCACCGAGACGCTGCCCGTGGAGCTGGGCGTGAAGTTCCGCTCGGACGTGGATGGACAGGTCAAGGGCGTGCGCTTCTACAAGGGCGCCGGCAACAACGGCACCCACGTGGGCAACCTGTGGAGCGCCACCGGCCTGAACCTGGCCACCGCCACCTTCACCAACGAGACGGCGGTGGGCTGGCAGGAGGTGACGTTCGCCTCGCCCGTGGCCATCACCGCCGGCACCACCTATGTGGCGTCGTACTTCGCGCCGCTCGGCGGCTACTCGTTCAACAACAACGGCCTGGCCAACGGTGTGGACGCGCCTCCCCTGCACGCCCTGCCCGGCGCCACCACCTCCGGCGGCAACGGCGTCTACACCTACGCCTCCGCGTCCACCTTCCCCAGCGGCAGCCACCAGAACACCAACTACTGGGTGGACGTCATCTTCGAGTCCTACGGCCCGCCGCCCCGTCCGGGCGTCCAGGGCGCCGGCCCCGTGCTCGTGGCCACCGCGCCGGGCAATCCCTTCACGGACTACCTGCGCGAAATCCTGGAGGCCGAGGGCATCGCGTCCTTCGCCACCACCGACGCGGGCAACCTGGGCGTCAGCGTGTCGCTCAATGACTACAAGGTCCTCATCCTCGGCGAGCAGACGCTGGGCGCCGCCCAGGTGACGCTCATCACGAACTGGGTGAACGCGGGCGGCAGCCTCATCGCGCTGCGCCCCGCCGCCAACCTCCAGTCGCTGCTCGGGCTCAATGCCTCGCAGGGCACGCTGAGCAATGGCTACCTCCTGGTGAACGCCACCCAGGCGCCGGGCACGGGCATCACCGCGGAGACGATGCAGTACCACGGCCCCGCGGACCGCCGCACCGTCACCACCGGCACGCGCACCGTGGCCACGCTCTACTCGGACGCCGCCACCCCGACGACGTACACCGCCATCAGCCAGCGCACCGTGGGCAGCGGCACCGCCACCGCCTTCATGTACGACCTGGCGAAGTCCGTGGTCCTCACCCGCCAGGGCAACCCGGCGTGGCAGGGGCAGAACCGGGACGGCTCCACCATCGGCCCGGGCGCTCGCGCCAACGACATGTTCTACGGCAACGCGGCGTTCGACCCGCAGCCGGACTGGGTGAACATGGACAAGGTCCAGATTCCCCAGGCGGACGAGCAGCAGCGCCTGTTGGCCAACGTGCTGCATCAGACGAGCTCCGTGCCGCTGCCGCGCCTGTGGTACTTCCCTCGCTCGCACAAGGCCGTGGTGGTGATGACGGGCGACGGACACCCCAGCGGCCTCACCACCACGCGGTGGAACCAGTACCTGACCGACAGCGCCCCGGGCTGCAGCGTGGCGGATTGGGAGTGCATCCGCGGCACCGTCTACGACTACGTCGGCGGGCTGACGGCCACCCAGGCCAACAGCTACGTGGCCCAGGGCTTCGAGTACGCCCTGCATGTGAACACCGGCTGCGCGGACTACACGGCCAACACGCTGGACCCGGCCTTCTTCACCCCGCAGCTCCAGGGCTTCTCGCAGGCCTATCCGCTGGTGCCCGCGCCCACCACCAATCGCACGCACTGCATCGCGTTCAGCGACTGGTCCACCCAGCCCAAGGTGTCGCGCCTGCACGGCATCCGCCTGGACACGAACTACTACTACTGGCCCCACGAGTGGGTGCTCGACCGGCCGGGCCTCTTCACCGGCACCGGTCTGCCCATGCGCTTCGCGGACCTGGACGGCACGCCGCTGGACGTCTACCAGCTCGCCACGCAGCTGACGGATGAGTCCGGGCAGACGCTCTCCACGCACATCGACACGCTGCTGGCCAACGCGCTCGGCACCAAGGGCTACTACGCCGCCATCAACGCCAACATGCACGTGGACTCGCACTCGTCGGCGGGGGCCTCCGGCTCGGCGACCATCATCGCCGCCGCCAAGCGTGACGGCGTGCCCGTCATCACCGCGCGCCAGCTGCTCGACTGGGTCGACGCGCGCGAGGCGACGCAGGTGTCGTCGCTGGCCTTCACCGGGACGCAGCTGACGTTCAACGTCATCAACCCGGCGCGCAACCTGTCGCTGATGGTGCCCACGCGCGCCGCCAACGGCCGCAACCTGACGTCCGTCACCCGCGCCGGCGCCCCCGTCACCACCGTGATTCGCACCATCAAGGGCGTGAGCTTCGCGTTCATCGACGCCGCTCCCGCCGGCACGTACACGGCCACCTACAACTAGCCCTTCGCGCCCTCCAAGGCGCCCGGGGCATGCGGGGCTCGACACGGCACGTCCGGGTCGGGCCCCGCTTCGTTTCCACCCCAGAGAAGCCCTGCGTTCGACACGGGGTGCCTTGTGCCGGCCGGCGGGGAGCCTCTATGACGCGCCCCGGGTCGGCGCCCTGCTGGCGGCCGCCCGGACACAAGGACCGCACACCCCATGCTCAAGAAGCTGCTCGTCGGCCTCGCCGCCACCATCCTCATCCTGGTGGGCGTCATCGCCTCCCGCCCCGCCGAGTTCACCATCCAGCGCACCGCGACGCTGCCCGGCCCCTCGGACGTGGCCTTCGCGCAGGTGAACGACTTCCACCAGTGGAACGCGTGGTCGCCCTGGGCGGCGCTGGACCCGAACATGAAGACCACCTACTCCGGCCCCCAGAGCGGCGTCGGCGCGGGCTACGCGTGGACCGGCAACGAGCAGGTGGGCGAGGGCCGGATGACCATCGAGCAGAGCCGCGCCCCCGAGCACGTGCGCGTCAAGCTGGAGTTCATCAAGCCCTGGGCGGCCACGAACCTCACGGACTTCCACTTCAAGCCGGTGGCCGGCGGCACCGAGGTCACCTGGGCCATGAGCGGCACCAACGACTTCATGGGCAAGGCCTTCGGCCTGCTCATGGACATGGATGCGATGGTGGGGAAGGACTTCGAGAAGGGGCTCGCCAACCTGAAGGGCGTCGTGGAGGCGGAGGTGAAGAAGCGCGCCGAGGCCGAGACCGCGCGCGTGGCCGCCGTGAAGGCCGCCGAGGAGAAGGCCGCCGCCGAGGCCGCTGCCGCCGCGCCGGTCGTCGCCCAGCCCACACCGTGAACGGCGAGGGCCGAGCGCGCCTCGGCCACGCTGACTCCCGACGCCTCCGTGCCCCCATCGCGGGGGCGTCGTCGCGTCTGGCGTCCGGAGTGTCGACCTCTCGGCCCTCCTGAAGGCAGACATGGCGGGTGGTGAACGCTCGCGTGCCACGGGGCACGCGCCGTTCCCCTCTCATGCGGCGCGAGGCGTAGACCGCGAGCGCGCCAGGTGCCGGCGCGTTCCTCGCCGTCCGGGAGTTCTCATGCCGCCGCGAAAGACTCCGTCGAAGCCGAAACCGCCGCCTCCCAGCAAGAACGAGCAGTTGGAGCCCTACCGCATGCACCAGGAGGACACGGTGCTGACGACGGACCAGGGCATCCCCATCTCGGAGACGGACAACTCGCTGAAGGCGGGCCTGCGCGGCCCCACGCTCCTGGAGGACTTCCACTTCCGCGAGAAGATGATGCGCTTCGACCACGAGCGCATCCCCGAGCGCGCCGTGCATGCCCGGGGCGCCGGCGCGCATGGCTACTTCCAGGTCTATGAGTCCCTGGAGCGCTACACCCAGGCGCGCTTCCTCACGGACCCCAGCCTCAAGACGCCCGTCTTCGTGCGCTTCTCCACCGTGGGCGGCTCGCGCGGCTCGGCGGACACCGTGCGCGACGTGCGCGGCTTCGCCACCAAGTTCTACACGCCCGAGGGGAACTACGACCTGGTCGGCAACAACATGCCCGTCTTCTTCATCCAGGACGGCATCAAGTTCCCCGACTTCGTCCACTCGGTGAAGCCCGAGCCGCACAACGAGATTCCGCAGGCGTCCTCGGCGCATGACTCGCTGTGGGACTTCGTGTCGCTCGTCCCGGAGACGGCGCACATGGTGATGTGGCTGATGTCGGACCGGGCCATCCCCCGCTCCTTCCGACACATGGAGGGCTTCGGCGTCCACACCTACCGGCTGGTCAACGCCAAGGGGAAGGCGACGCTGGTGAAGTTCCATTGGAAGCCGGTGCTGGGGACGCACTCGCTCGTCTGGGACGAGGCGCAGAAGGTGTCCGGCAAGGACCCGGACTTCCACCGGCGTGACTTGTGGGACACCATCGAGTCCGGGAACTTCCCCGAGTACGAGCTGGGCCTGCAGCTCATCCCCGAGGGCGACGAGCTGAAGTACGGCTTCGACCTGCTGGACGCGACGAAGCTGCTGCCCGAGGAGCTGGTGCCGGTGCAGAAGGTCGGCAAGCTGGTGCTGGACCGCAACCCGGACAACTTCTTCGCCGAGACGGAGCAGGTGGCCTTCTGCGTGTCCAACGTCGTGCCGGGCATCGACTTCACCAATGACCCGCTGCTGCAGGCGCGCATCTTCTCGTACCTGGACACGCAGCTGACACGCCTGGGTGGACCCAACTTCGCGGAGCTGCCCATCAACAAGCCCGTCTGCCCGGTGAACAACCACCAGCAGGACGGCTTCGGGCGCCAGAGCATCAACACCAGCCGCGCGAACTACCACCCCAACTCGCTGGGCGGCGGCTGCCCCATGCTGGCCAACCCCAAGTCCGCCTTCGTCCACCGCCAGGAGCGCGTGGAGGGGCACAAGATTCGCGCGCGCAGCGGCAGCTTCGCGGACCACTTCAGCCAGGCCACGCTCTTCTACAACAGCCTGTCCAAGCCCGAGCGCGAGCACCTGGTGGCCGCGCTCGAGTTCGAGCTTGGCAAGGTGGAGCGCGAGGAGATTCGCGAGCGCGTGGTGAACAAGGTCCTGGTGAACATCGACCGGGACATGGCCGTGCGCGTGGCGAACGCGGTGGGCGTCGCGCCGCCCAAGCTCGGCAAGCAGCCGGAGAGCAAGCCCGTCTCCAAGCTGACGGCGTCACCGGCGTTGAGCCAGCTGAACACGCCGCATGACTCCATCATGACGCGCAAGGTGGCGGTGCTCGTCGCGGACGGGTTCGCCGGACGGGAGCTGTCGCAGGTGCGCAAGACGCTCGAGGGGCTGGGCGCCATCGTGGAGGTGGTGGGCCCCACGCTCGGCCCCGTCGCCAGCGCGGACGGCGGCGAGGAGAAGCCGGTGAAGACGTACCTGACGGCGTCCTCCGTGCTGTACGACGCCGTCTACGTGCCCGGCGGCGAGCGCAGCGTGGCCACGCTGAAGAAGGTGCCGCTCGCGGTGGACTTCGTGCGCGAGGCGTACGTGCACTGCAAGGCGCTGGCGCTGTCGGGCGCGGCCACCTCCATGCTGGACGCCGCGGGGTTCTCCACGCCGATGGCGAAGGGGCTGGATGACGCGCTGGGCGTCATCCGCAGCGCGAAGAACGAGACGCGGGGCTTCGGGCAGATGTTCGCCAAGGCCATCGCCGCGCACCGCCACTGGGCGCGCGAGGCGCCGCCGCCGGCCTGACGCGGGCTTCAGCCCGGCGTCTTCCCGACGAACAGGCCGAGCGCGAAGGCGAGCCCCATGAGCACGAGCACCAGCACCATGGGGACGCCGCCCTTCGCGCGGGCCTGGACGGCCGGAGCCACCATCCGGGCTCCGGCCTGCTCCTCGGGGACGATGAGGCGGACCTTGATGACGGCCTTGGCGAGCACCTCCTCGACGTCGTTGAGGAAGCGCTCGTACTCCTCGGCCACCAGCTCCAGCGGCTCGCCGTGGTGGGACTCGTAGCGCTTCGCCACGGCGTCGTGGTTGCGCAGCTGGGCCTCGCGCTTGGAGACGTCCACCCAGCCGCAGACCAGGGACGGGCCGGAGCCCTTGCGCGGCACCAGGGAGATGTTCTGCCGGGCCAGCTTGCCGCCCGCGGTGCTGGGGCCCTCGGGCTCGTCGATGCGCAGCACGCGGTGCGGTCCGCGCCCGTACATCTTCTTGGACAGGGCCTCGCGCAGCTGCTCTGCGAGCAGCGCGGAGTGGTTGGCGAACATCGTCCGCAGCGCGGGGCCCTCCTCGGCCGCCGCGGCCACCTTGCCCGCCGCGGGCTCCAGGGGACTGAGACGTACGACGCCCGCCGCGAGCCCGCCGGAGGCCTGCGGCTTCTCGCTCCCGCGTGACAGCCAGTTGCTCGCGGGGACCTTCACCCGCTCCACGCGGGGCGGGCCACCAGGCACCTCTGTCGCGGGGGCTGGACCTCCGCGCACCTCCGTCGCGGGTGCCGAGCCTCCGCGCACTTCCGTCGCTGGCGCCGAGCCACCTCGCCCCTCCCCCGTCGAGCTTCCGCGCATCCCCGCGGGAGCCGAGCCACCTCGCACCGCCGGGGCCGCGCCATCTCGCACTTCCGTCGCCGAGCCTCCTCGCATCCCCGCCGCCGGGGCCGAGCCTCCGCCTCGAAGCTCCGTGGCGAAGGGCAGGTGCTCGTCCTCGACACCGCCGCTGGTGAAGAGCTGGAACTCCTCGTCGTCACCTCCGGCGTGAGCGGCGGACGCGTTGGTGTCCTCGTCCTCATCCAGGTCCAACTCCTGGATGCGCTCCTGGGCGCCGCGTGCACCAGCGCGGCCCCTGGGGTCCTCCGGTGGGGCGCGGCCAGCGGTGCGTCCCTTCGGTGGCAGGTCACTCTCCGCGCCTCCTCGCGCGGGAGGTCGGCTGGGCCGGGCCTCGGTGACGATGGCCTCCTGGCCCCGGCCCGCGCGTGCATCGCCCGTGGAGGGGCTCCGAGGGGAGCGGGCCTCGGTGACGATGACCTCCTGGCCCCGGGCCGCGCCACGGGCCTCGGGGCCTCGACCGGCGACACCTCGCGGCGGCGGTACGCTCTGCCCCTTGCGCGCCTCGGTGACGATGTCCTCCTGCTCGTCGACCAGGTCCTGGGGACCGATTCGAGTCTCGGAAGCGGGCGGATCCGGAGGCGCCACGCGGGTCTCCTCCGGGGCGTAGGACATCGGGATGTCGCGCGTCGCGTCCTCGTCCTCGGGCGCGATGCGGGGCTCCTCGTTCCGGCCGGGCCCCGCGCCCCGCCTCTGTCCATTCGCCATGGGCCGCTCCTCGTCCGGGCGAAGATAGCCCGGCCGGGGCCGCTTGCGTCAGCGCGCGTCCTGCTTCTTTCGTCGATACACGTCCGGGTCCACGCGCTCCATGATTCGCTCCGGTGCCGTCAGCGCCGTGAAACCGTATTGCGCGTACAGCCCATGTGCATCTCTCGTCGCCAGCATGAAACGGCGCAGCCCCTGGAGGTCCGGGTGGGAGAAGACGACCCGCATCAGCCACTTGCTCAAGCCCTTGCCACGCTGTGACTCCAGGACGAACACGTCGGCCAGGTAGGCAAAGGTCGCCCGGTCCGTCACCACGCGGCAGCCGCCCACCTGCGCGCCATCCGCCGCGTACAGACCGAAGGCCAGCGAGTGACGCCAGGCCCGCTCCACCGTCTCCCGGGGAATCTCCGGGCTCCAGTACGTCTTCGTCAGGAAGCCGTGCACCAGATCCAGGTCGAGGCGGGAGAAGTCGTCGGAGATGACATGGCCATCCTCGCCCTTCACTTCGAAGACAGCGGAAGAGGACGGTACGGCGGAGTCCAACATGGGAAACGTGCCTCCCTGCGCGCGGGCAGCGCGTGCGACGGCGGTGGGAGCGCAGACCTAACGCATTCGCGTGCGCGCGACCATGTTTCACACTCGCGCCATGGCTGACCTGCACAGTTGGGTGCGAGGTGTTGCGACACAGATTGTCCAGCCGGCGGCAGGAGGACAAACCGCCCGGGACGCCCGGGATGTCATGCCATTGGCGTCCCTGGGAGGCCACATCCGGTTGACGTGGGAGACCGGGGTGGGGACACTGCGTGCTTTCGTCCCACACCCTTCAGAGACAGGAACACACCATGGGTCTCGCAGAGCGTCGTCGCATCGTGGCCATCCGGGATTCTCATTCCCCGCGCTTCCAGTCGGAGCTCAATGCCGCCATCGGCTTCGAGATGCCATTCGAGATCGACACCGCCAGCTTCCCCGAGGACAAGATCATCCTCGATTGCTACGACTACTATTACGAGTCGTACGGCCCGGGCCTCGTCGTCACCGTGATGAAGAGCATCTGCGCGGATGACCTCGGGAAGGAGGCCGCGAAGGCGAAGTTCAGCAAGATCGTCTTCCAGAACGTCGCCAAGAGCGCGGAGAACCCGGGCGACAAGAGCGTGGAGATCAAGGACAACACCCTCTTCGTGCGCGAGAGCTTCTACGGCTACTCGGACAAGCTCTACGGAGAGGACGACCTGCGCGGCGCCATCGAGGCGATTCTCTAGGCCCCGCCCATGACCGAGGACGAACGAAAGCTGCGTGCGCTGTCGGCGCGGCCGCTCGCGGAGGTGCTGGATGACCTCGCGGCGCTCCAGAAGCGCGAGCTGCGCGGGGAGCAGGTCCGGCTGCCCCGCGTCACCCTGCATCTGCGCAGCGGGCGGGAGCTGAGCGGCACCATCCTGGCGCTCGCGCAGCTGCGCCAGGAGGTGTTCGTCCTCGTTCGCGGCGGCGCACCGTCGCGGAATGACGCGGGCACGGATGCGACGTACGTCGCGCTGGGGTCCATCGAGGCGCTCACCGTGCATGACGCCGCGGGCTTCGTCGGGACGCTGGCGCCCGAGGGCCTGTCCCCGCTCGCCGAGCCCGCACCCACGCGCCTTGGAGCGCGCCGATTGATGGAGGCCCAGCGCAAGGAGCTGGTGGCCCTGTTGGGCGGCGAGCTGAGCTGGGAGCCCGCCATCGACAAGACCGCGGACGGTGAGCCGCTCCGGGGGCTGGTCTTGCTCGCCAATGCCGTGGCTGGGGCGCTCAAGGCGACAGCGCAGGCCGAGCTCGGCCGCGAGACAGTGAAGGCGGGCATCCAGCGCGTCATCATCGAGGGAGGGGCCAGGCGCCTGGGGCTCGAAGGCGGCACCCTCCACGTCAGCGCGCCGCTCGAGGAGGACGACGTGCCCTCCGTGGAGGCGTTGACGACCGAAATCGAGACGTTGCTCTGACGTCGCGCTGACGCGGCACGCCAATCCACCTGGGACTGCGGGTGTGTCAGGCCATTGGCGTCCTGTCGGAGGACTGCGTGAAGATGTCGCCATGACTCCACCTACCGTGCATCCCGCGCAGCGAATCGTCGACCTGGGTTTTGGCTTCATCCTCTCCGGCGCGCTGTCCACGGCGGCGGAGCTGGGCGTCGCGGACCGCCTGGTCCAGGGGCCTCGGAGCGCGGCATCGCTCGCGGAGGAGCTGGGCGTGCATGCGCAGTCGCTCTATCGGGTCCTCCGGCTGCTCGCGAGCGTGGAGGTCTTCGCCGAGGATGAAGCAGGACGCTTCTCGCTGACGCCCGCCGCGGAGTACCTGCGCACGGATGCGCCCGGCTCCCTGCACAGCGCGGTGCGCATGCTGACGCAGAGAATCTTCTGGGCCCCCACCGGCGAGCTGACGCAGACGGTGCGCACGGGGCAGACGCCGTTCGACCGTATCTTCGGCAAGCCCTTCTTCGACTACCTGACGAGCGACCCGGTCCAGGGCGACATCTTCCACCAGGGCATGTCCAGCCTCTCCGACATGGAGAACAAGGCCATCGCGGGCAGCTACGACTTCACGCCGCTGCGGCGCGTGGTCGACGTGGGCGGTGGGCACGGCGGATTCCTCATCGAGGTGCTCCAGGCGGCGCCCCAGGTGCGAGGTGTGCTCTTCGACCATGCGCACGTGCTCTCGGGATCGCGAGTCGCGCGGGCGGGGCTCGCGGAGCGGTGCGAGTTGGTGGAGGGGGACTTCTTCCAGTCCGTGCCCGCGGGGGCGGATGCGTACGTGCTCAAGCGCATCCTCCACGACTGGAACGACGAGACGTGCGTCACGCTGCTGCGCCACTGCCGGGCGGCGATGGCGGAGGGTGGACGCGTGCTCGTGGTGGACACCGTCATTCCTCCGGGCAATGGGCCGCACGGGGGCAAGGTGCTGGACGTGATGATGCTGGCCTCGCTTCCGGGGCGCGAGCGGACGGAAGAGGACTTCCGCGAGCTCTTCGCCCAGGCGGACTTGAAGCTCTCGCGCATCCTGGCCACGCCGACGGCGATGAGCATCACGGAGGCCGTGGCGGCTTGAGCCGACTCCGCGGACCGCGACGGCTCAGCGAGTGCGCAGCTCGCGGAACGCGAGGCCGTCCAGTTCCAGG
The DNA here is from genome assembly GCF_059738865.1 of Myxococcus sp. MH1. Lineage (NCBI taxonomy): Bacteria > Pseudomonadati > Myxococcota > Myxococcia > Myxococcales > Myxococcaceae > Myxococcus > Myxococcus sp. MH1. The sequence goes on from NZ_AP026947.1 coordinate 8,863,698, forward strand.
GGATGTCTTCTATTGAAAGCCCGTTGCGCTCGAATGCATCCATCCGGATAGGCTCACGCCATGCCCCGGTCCACACAGGTCCACCCATGAGCCAACGGCCTTGGCTTCTCATCGCCATCCTGAGCAGCGCGGTCTTCGGAGTGGCCTACGTCGGCTTCGCGGACATCGGCACCGTGTGCGCCTGTCACGACGGAACCTTCTCGGATGGCCTGCGACTCCCGCTCGACGACAAGGACGCCTTCTGCGCCAGCAGATGCAAGGGCCCGGGCGGAGGCCGCTGGCTCCGCGATGGAGGTACGTCCCTCGCGGAAATCGAGGCAACCCGGGCCGCGCTCGGCGACGCGCCGTAGCCCGCGCCCTGCTCAGGCCCCCGGAGCCGGAGCGGCCTCCGGTCCACGCGGCAGCACCGACTGCGCCACCAGACTCAGCGCCACGACGAGCGCGCAGCCAATGACGTTGTACCAGAGGTAGCCGATGTCACTGAGCATGAAGAGCCCAATCACTGTCGCCTGCGAGATGACCGCCGCGGTGAACACCGCATGCCCTCGCACGAACTTGAGGAAGAACGCGACCAGGAAGATGCCCAGCACCGTCCCATAGAAAATCGAGCCCAGGATGTTCACCGCCTGGATGAGGTTGTCGAGCAGCGACGCGAAGGTCGCGAACCCCACCGCCACCAATCCCCAGAACACCGTGAACAACTTCGACGCGATGAGCACGTGCCGGTCCGACGCCTCCGGACGGAACACCCGCCGGTAGAAGTCCACCGTCGTCGTCGCCCCCAGCGCGGTGAGCTCACTCGCGATGGAGCTCATCGCCGCGGACAGGATGACCGCGATGAGCAGACCGAACAGCCCGCTGGGCAGCCACCGCTTCACGAAGCTGATGAAGATGTAGTCAGAGTCCTTCGTCTCCGCCCCCGGCAGCGCCCGCGTCACCAGCGCCTTGGCGTCCTTGCGGACCTGGCTCGCCTCTCCCGCCGCGGCACGCAGCGCCTCACGCACACCCGTGCGCGAAGCCTCGTCCTCCGCCGACAGGTACCGCTCCACCTGCGCGCGCTTGCTCGACTGCACCTCTTCCCACTTCGTCTCCAGCGCCGCGTACTCCGCCGCCTGCCCGGAGCCTCGCATCCGCTCGCCCAGCGTCTCGTTGAACAGCAGGGGCGGCGTGCTGAACTGGTAGAAGACGAAGACGAGGATTCCGACGAAGAGAATCAGGAACTGCATCGGAATCTTCAGCACGCCGTTGAACAACAACCCCAGCCGGCTCTCCGTGATGGAGCGCCCCGTGAGATAGCGGCCCACCTGAGACTGGTCCGTGCCGAAGTACGACAGCGCCAGGAAGAAGCCGCCCGTGAGTCCGGACCAGAAGTTGTAACGGTCCTGCACGTTGAAGTCGAAGCTCACCACGTTCATCCGACCGAACGCGCCCGCCACGTCCACCGCGTCACCGAACGACACGTGCGAGGGCAGCCGCCAGAGGATGACCAGCGCGGCCACCACCATGCCGCCCATCATCACCACCATCTGCTGCTTCTGCGTCTGGCTGACGGCGGTGGAGCCGCCCGTCACCGTGTAGAGGATGACCAGCGCCCCCATCGCCACCACCGTGGGCTCCAGCGCCCAGCCCAGAATCGTGGAGAGGATGATGGACGGCGCGTAGATGGTGATGCCCGCCGCCAGCCCCCGCTGCACCAGGAACAGGAAGGCGCCGAACAGGCGCGTCTTCAGGTCGAAGCGCGACTCCAGGTACTGGTACGCCGTGATGACGTTCAGCCGGTAGTAGATGGGGACGAAGACCGCGCTGATGAGAATCATCGCGAACGGCAGCCCGAAGTAGAACTGCACGAAGCGCATGCCGTCTTCGTAGGCCTGTCCCGGAACGGAGAGGAACGTGATGGCGCTGGCCTGCGTGGCCATCACCGCCAGGCCGATGGTGGGCCACTTCAGCTCACGAGTCCCCCGCAGGTACTCCTCCGTGCTCTTCGAGCCCCGCGACTTCCACAACCCCCACGAGACGATGAACACAATCGTCCCGACCAACACCCCCCAGTCGAGCAAGGTCACGAGTACACCCAGGTGAGCGCCGCCGACAGGACGACGAAGAGGACGAAGGAGCCGACCACCAGCAGGTAGATGTTGCGCCACGAGCCGAGCAGCGGCGGCGCGTCATCCAGCTCCGGCCGCTTCTCGACGGGCGCGGGAGACGAGGAGGGATTCACGGGAGGGCTCATTGCGCGAGGACGTTCGCCAGGAGGCGGTAGGCGCCGGGGACCCCGGCGGGAAGCTGACGGAAGAAGGCCAGGCCCGTGTAGACGAACACGCCCTTGCCATGACGCGCGACGAGCAACGAGCCCTTCAGCGGCTCCTCGCCCGCGTCGTTCATCGCAAACACCGGGCGGTACTTGTCGTCCCACTTCGACGCGAAGTACAGCCCGCGCTCCTGCACCCAGCCGTCGAAGTCCGCGGACGTCAGCCGGTTGGGCGCGCGCAAGAGCGGCTCGTCCGCCGACACCGGCGTCATCACCGCCGTCTCGTCCGTCACACGCTCGCGGCCAATCTCCAGCGGGTACGGCCCGACGAACGCCGACAGCGGTCCCACGCGGCTGTTGGTGTTGTACTGCACCACCAGGTGCCCACCCTGCTTCACGTAGTCGAGCAGTCGCTCGCGGTGCACCGCGAGGCGCGGGTTCGCGTTGAAGGCCCGCACGCCGACGAGGATGGCGTCGAAGCGCTCCAGCTTCTCCGCGTCCAGCCGCTCCTCGGGCAGCACCGTCACCTCGTAGCCCACCGCCGCCAGGCTCTCGGCCACCTTGTCCCCGGGGCCGGGGATGTAGCCCAGCCGCTTCACCTTCGTCGCCAGCGAGAAGGGAACCAGCGTGGCCTCCGAGTCCTGCCGCACCGCCAGGGGAGGCAGGTGCTCGTACGACACGGTCCGCACCCGCCACGACTCGGCGCGCCCGCCCACGTCGACGACGACGCGCAGGCGCCCCTTCTCCGTCGCGCCCTTGGGCGGCGTCACCTTGAAGTGCACGGTGCGCGCATCACCGCGCGTGGCGAACTGGAACGCATGCTCCGCGGGCTCCGAGCGCCAGCCCTTCGGCAGCTCCAGCCGTGCCTTGCCGCTCACGTCCCCACGCCCCGCGCCCAGGACCACGGCCACCGACTGCGCCGCGCCGTTGGGGAACATCACCCGGTCCCGCTCCAGCGTCGCGGTGACGGCGGGGACGACCTCGAACGCGCGGTACAGCTCCCCGCGCACCGGGTCCGTCCACACGTGCACCACCGGCCGCGTCACCGTGAGGCGACGCCCCGCGGCCTCGTACACGAACGACACCGACAACGCCGGCCCCGCCTCGGGCAGCCCCGTCAGCGCGCGGTCCGAGTCGTCCAGCGCGAACAGGCCGCCAGAGGCGGGCTTGCGCAGCCAGTACGGCGTGGTGACGGCCGCGTCCTGTGGCAGGGCCAGCTTCTTCTCCAGCTTGAGCGGCGCGTGCTCCGCGAGCACCGAGTCCACCGCCACGCGCTCCCCACCCGGCAGCGTCACGCTCACCAGCTTCAGCGCCGCGGGCGAGCGGTTCAGCGCGTGCAGCGTCACCGCCACCGACGTGCCCGGCGTGCCCGTGGCCTCGGCGGCCCGCGCCTCCAGGAACAGTCCCGCGCACGCGGCCACCAGCGCCTCCGTCTCGCGCAGCTTCACGGCCTTCCACGGGTGCTCGTCCGGCAGCGAGGACAGCGCCTCGTGCACCTTCAGCAGCGCGGGCACCGAGCGATACGGCGCGCGCGCGTCGAAGCCCCTCTGCGCTTCCTCCACCGCGCGGGCCACGCTCTCCGTGCCCTTCCAGCGGCGCCAGGACAGCTCCAGCCCCTCGAAGACGTCGGCCTTGGGGCGCGTGCCGTCCAGCGGCTGGAAGTACTCGAGCAGCGGACCGCGCTCGGTGGGGACCCCGAAGCCCTGGCTCTTGTGCTGGCTTCGGCTCTCCGCCGAAATCTCTCCCCACGAGCGCCCGAGCAGCGCGTCGTACCCGCCCACGTCCACCTTGAGATAGGCGGACATGTCCGCGTCCGGCTTCAGGCTCCACGTGGAGACGTTGTGCAGCAGCCGGTCCGCCTTCCACGGCTTCACCAGCGACAGCTGCTCCGGGAAGCGCGACGGGTCCGCGGCGGCCGCGAAGGCCTCGGCGGCGAGCAGCGCGGACGCGGTGTGGTGTCCGTGGTTGGGCGGCTTCGTGTTGAAGCGCGTGACGATGACGTCCGGCTGGAAGCGGCGGATGGCGAGCACCACGTCCGCCAGCACCGCGTCATGGCCCCAGATGCGCAGCGCCTCGTCGGCGGACTTCGTGTAGCCGAAGTCCCGCGCGCGGGTGAAGTACTGCTCGGCGCCGTCCACGCGGCGCGCGGCGAGCAGCTCATAGGTGCGGATGAGCCCGAGGAGTTCGTCCTGCTCGGTGCCGATGAGGTTCTGTCCGCCATCGCCGCGCGTGAGCGAGAGATAGCCCGCGCGCAGGCCGCGCTCTCCGACGAGCCAGGCGAGCAAGCGCGTGTTCTCGTCGTCCGGGTGGGCCGCCACGTAGAGCACGCTGCCCGTCACGCCGAGGCGCCGCAGGCCCGCCGCGATTTCTCCCGCGTGCGGTTGTCGAGGTGTCTGCGCGAAGGCCGTGGTCCCGATTCCAAGGCTCATGGCCAGCGTCATGCCGAAGGTGAGCAGGGTTCGCATCCGCCGCGGACCCTACAACAAGGACCCGCCTCACGCGCGCGCGGCCTTCATCCGCGATGACGCGGCCAGCCACGCTGGCACGTCGAGTGTGCGCCACGGTCCTTCTGCGTGCCGGAGCAAAGGCGACCTGTTATCACCGCGCACCGTGACGCCCTCGTTTCCCACCGCGTGGCTCCAGGGAGACCCACGCGCGCTCGCCTTCCTGCCCGACCGCTTCCGCCACCGCGCCGCTCGCGCGGAGGCCGCGGCCGCTGCCTCCACCCGCTCCGTCCCGCCCGCGCTGCTCGAGGTGCTGCGAGCCCAGAACGCCCGGCTGGCACCGAGCCCCGCCAGGACCCGGCATCTGGAGGAGCTCGCCCAGCCCGGCACCATCGTCGTGGTGACGGGACAACAGATGGGGCTGTTCCTCGGCCCGCTCTTCACGCTCTACAAGGCCGCCGCCGCCATCGTCGCCGCGCGAAAACTCCGGGAAGAAACCGGCCGCCCCTGTGTTCCCGTCTTCTGGCTCCAGACCGAGGACCATGACCTGCCGGAGGTCGACCACTGTTTCGTCGCGAGCCCGAGGGGCGCGCGCTGTCGCGTGTCGCTCGACCTCCCCGACGCGGCCCTCTCTCGCGCGCCCATCGCCCACCAGAAGCTGGGCCCCGGGGTCCTCAAGGCCCTGGAGGCGCTGCGCGCGGAGCTGGGCGCGGAGCCCCAGGCCGAGGAGCACCTCTCCCTGCTCGAGTGGGCCTACCGCCCCGAAGCGACGCTCGCGGAGGCCTTCACCGAGGTGCTCTCCACCCTCTTCGCCGAAGAGGGGTTGGTGTTCCTCGACCCGAGGGACGCGCGCCTCGCGCCGCTGGCCGCGCCCATCCACCGGCTCTCGCTCGAGCACGCGGCCACCCTCTCCACCGCGCTCACCCAGCGCGTGGAGGAGCTGACCCGCGCGGGCTTCTCCGAGCAGGTCTACATCCGCCCTGGCTCGCCGCTGGGCTTCTTCTCCCCGGACGAGGTCGACGGCGCGCGCTACCGGCTGGACCCCGCGGGGCCCCAGACGTGGAGCCTCGTGGGCCACCCGCGCGGCGCCACCGTCACCACAGAGGAGCTGCTGCGCGCGCTGGAGCAGGAGCCTTTGCGCTTCACCACCTCCGCGCTCCTGCGCCCGCTGCTCCAGGACACGTGGCTGCCCACCGCCGCGTACGTCGGCGGCCCGGGCGAGGTCTCCTACTTCGCGCAGCTGGCGCCGCTCTACGCGCACGCGGGCCTGCCCATGCCGCTCGTGGTGCCGCGCGCGCGCTTCCGGGTGCTCGATGACCGCGCGCGCAGGCTGCTCCACAAGCTGGGCCTCACCGCGGACGAGGCGAGCCAGCCGCGTGAAGCGCTCCTGACGAAGCTGGCCACGCGCGACGCGGCCGAGCCCTACGAGCCCGCGGGCGCCGTGGAGGCGCGGCTGTTCGGCGCGTTCTCCGCCGAGCTGGACACGCTGGGCGAGTCGATGCTGAAGCTGGACCCGCGGCTGTTGGACGCGCTCAAGCGCACGCGCGGCACCGTGCGCGCGGCGGTGTCACGCTTGTCGGCCCGCTACGGCCGGGCGCTCGCGCTGCGCGACGAGGTCACCACCGAGCGCGTGGACCGGCTGCGCGCCATGCTGCTGCCGGAGGGCGCGCCGCAGGAGCGCATCCACGGCATGGCCTACCACGCGTGTCGCTTCGGCACGCGGGCCTTCACCCGCCAGGTGCTCGACGCCTGCATCCCCTTCTCCGGCGACCTCCAGGACCTGACGCCATGAGCGCGAGCGGCGCGACGTACGGGCTGGAGGCGCTGGCCTTCGGTCCCCACCCGGACGACGTGGAGCTGTTCTGCGGCGGGCTGATGGCGCGGCTCGCGAGCCAGGGCCACCGCACGGGCATCATCGACCTGTCGCGAGGGGAGAAGAGCTCGCGCGGCACGCTCGAGTCGCGCGCGGAGGAGACCCAGGCCGCCTCGCGGGTGCTGGGCCTGGCCGTGCGCGAGAACCTGGAGCTGCCCGACGGCTGGCTCAGCCCGTGGGCCGGCTTCGAGGCGCCCGAGGCCGAGCGCGTGCGCGCGTCCGCCGTCGCGCGCGTGGTGGAGGTGCTGCGCAGGCTGCGCCCGGAGCTGGTCATCGTGCCGTGGGAGGAGGAGCGCCACCCGGACCACGAGGCCGCGAGCGCCCTGGTGACACGCGCGCTGTTCTTCTCCGGCGTGCGCAAGTTCGAGACCGAGCCCCCCGGCGCGGCCTTCACGCCCCGACAGGTCCTCTACTATCCGCTGCGCCACCTGGCCGAGCCGAGCTTCGTGGTGGACGTGTCCTCCGTCTACGAGACCAAGACGGCGGCCGTGCGCTGCTACGCGAGTCAGGTGGAACCCCGCCCGGGCGCGCCCGCGACGCTGGTGGGCTCCCCGCTGTCGCTCTCCTCCCTGGAGGCGAGGGACCGCTTCTACGGCGCCCAGGTCGGCGTGGCCCACGGCGAGCCGTACGTGGTGCGGGAGACGCTGGGGCTCGTCGACCCGGTGGAGCACTTCCGCCGGAATAGCTTCGAGAAGCCCCTGTTCTTCCCTCACCGCCGATGAGCCCTCCCCTCCGCATCGCCATCACCTGCTTCTCGACATTCGGTGGCAGCGGCATGGTCGCCACCGGCATCGGCCTGGCCATGGCCGAGCGGGGCCACCAGGTCCACTTCATCGCGCGCGAGCCGCCGGTGCGGCTGGCCGCCCTGCCCAGGGGCGTGTCGTTCCACGAGGTGAAGGAGAGCGACTACCCCGCGCTCCAGCGCTCCGGTACGTACCCGATTGCGCTGGCGTCCAAGATGATTGAAGTCGCCACCCAGGCGCACCTGGATGTGCTGCACGTGCACTACGCGGTGCCCCACGCCACGGCGGCGTGGATGGCGCGCGAGGTGTTGGGTGACCAGGCGCCGCGCGTCGTCACCACGCTGCACGGCACGGACACGACGCTCGTCGGCGTGCACCCCAGCTACCTGCCGATGACGCGCTTCTCCATCCTGAAGAGCGACGCGGTGACGACGCCGTCCGCCTTCCTGCGCGACGCGACGTGGAGCGGCTTCGGCATCCCCGACAGCTTCCCCATCGAGGTCATCGCCAACTTCGTGGACACGGAGGCGTACGCCCCCGCGCGCGAGCGCGCACAGCTCAAGGCCCTCTTCCCGGACCTGGGCGACGACGAGCCCGTGCTCGTGCACGTCTCCAACTTCCGCCCCGTCAAGCGCATCACCGACGTGGTGGCCGTCTTCGCCCAGGTGCACCGAGAGCGGCCGTGCCGGCTGGTGATGGTGGGCGACGGGCCGGAGCGCGAGCCCGCGGAGCGGATGCTGCGCGAGCTGGGGCTCGCCCACCGCGTGGCCTTCCCCGGCAAGCAGGAGCGCTTCGTGCGGGTGCTCGCCGCGTCCGACGTGTTCCTGCTGCCCAGTGAGCAGGAGAGCTTCGGGCTCGCGGCGCTGGAGGCGCTCAGCTGCGGGGTGCCCGTGGTGGCCAGCGACGTGGGCGGCATCCCGGAGGTGGTGCGCCACGGCGAGACGGGCCTGCTGGCGCCGCTGGGGGACGTGCGCGCCATGGCGGGCCACGTGCTGGGCCTCTTGCGTGACACGGCGAGGTGGCGGGCCTTCTCCCTCCGGGCGCGCGCCGACGTCGTCGAGCGCTTCAGGCAGGCGCCGGCCATCGACCGGTACGAGTCGCTCTACCGGCGACTCGCGGGCGGAGCCCCCCGACGCTGAAGGAGGGCTCCACCAGGACGGAGGACTACTTGTTCTTCCAGTCCGCCAGGGCCTTGGAGACCTGGTCCTTGTAGAAGAAGTTCGGGGCCTTCTGGCCCAGGTCCCACGAAATCTGCGCGGCCTTGCGGGCCTCCGCGTACTTGCCGCTCTTGGCCAGGATGTCCGCGCGAATCCACTGGTTGTACCAGTTGGAGTCGATGGCCACGGACGCGTCCGCCAGCTTCAGCGCCGCCGCGTAGTCCTTGGTGGACTCCGCCACGTAGCGGGCCGCCTGCGCGTGCTCACTGGCGCTCTGCGCCACCGCCTTCTCGATGTTCGCCTTGGCCAGCGTCGCGGTGTCCGCCTTGATGGGGACGGAGACGCGCAGCTTCTCCCACTCCAGGTCCAGCGACGTGGTGTCCTCGGTGGTGTTGCTGAACACGTACGTCAGGCGCTCGCGGCTGGGAATCGCCGCCGTGGTGCCGGCGACGGTGACGATGTCGTTGGCGGGCGAGTACTGGGCGGGCGTGGAGAACAGGCCCAGCTCCTTGTTCAGCATCACCTTCCAGCCCTTCTGCGAGGGCAGCGTGACGATGGAGTACGTGCCCGCGGGCACGGCCTTGCCACCGAAGGTGACGTCGTGGCTGAAGGTAATCTTGGTGGCCGCGTTCGCACCCGAGCGCCACGGCTTGTCCCAGGGCACCAGGTCACCCCAGACCTTGCGGCCCTTCACCGCCGGGCTGGAATAGTCGACGGAGATGGACGTGACGCCCACCTCCTGCGTCACCTTGGCGGAGGGGCTGGCCGCGGGCAGCTCCAGCTGGGCGGAGGCGGGGGCCGCGACGAGGGCCACCAGCGCAGAGAACAGACAACCGAGGGCAACGTTCTTCATCGTCCTCACTTCATCCTTTCTGGATTCTGCATCCAGGGTTCTTGAGGGGTGCGAAAGCGCGCGGAGTGTATAGACGAGTCCGGAGCCCACCAAACGCTTCGCGCATGCCCGGACGCGTCATGCTCCGGGCGGCACACCAGACACTCCGGTGGGTGGAGTATTCCCGTCGGACCCCGGGAGCACGAAGCTGCCGGGTGAGGACCTCGCATGAAGCTCACCCGGCTCACCGTCCACCACTACCGCGGCGTCGCCCCCGGCACCGAGCTGACCCCCGGGCCCACGCTCAACCTCATCCTGGGTGAGAACGGCACCGGCCGCACCACGCTGCTGGAGCTGCTGTCCACCGTGCTCGGCTCGGACTTCTCCGGCCTCATCCACGAGCGCTTCGCGCTGGAGTACGAGCTGGCCTTCCCGGGCATGAAGCTGCACGTCTTCGCGCGCAACGACACGCGGGTGCCCGAGCGCGCGGACGCGACGCCCCGGCAGGGCGCGGGGCTGTTGCCGCTGCGCGTGCCCACGCACGAGTCGGGGCTGCAGCCGCTCATCGAGGTGGAGCTCTTGCTGACGTCGCCGTCGACGCGGCTGGTGCTGCGCGCGGACTCGGAGGGGCTCGACTGCAAGGTGGATGGGGAGAGCGCGTGGTCTCGCACCATGCACTGGTCGCTCTTGGACCGCTCGGTGTGGACGCTGCTGTTCATGACGGCGCAGTACATCGACGCGGGGCTCAAGGAGCGGCTCAAGACGCTGCTGCGCCGCACCTTCCTGCTCGCGCCGCAGCGCTTCGACGAGGCGCTCGGGATGTACGAGCGGCTGGGCGCCATCCGCTACGCGATGGAGGCGCACGACGGCGAAATCTTCCCGCTGGGGTTGATGGCGCTGCCGTCCTGGATGCCGGGGTGGCTCAAGGAGCGCGTGGAGCTGGAGCCCCTGGTGGACGCGCTGGAGCTGCGCCATGACGCGCTGGAGCGCTCGTTCCTCGCGCGCTTCGTGGAGATGGCGGGGATGGCCTCCGGACGGCTGCGCGTGGAGGTGCTGGAGAAGCGCTCGTACGACAACGGCGGGCGCGTGGGCTTCGGCGGCTTCACCTTCCACTTCGTCCGCCGCGACGGGGGCGAGGTGTCTCAGGCGGAGCTGGGCTTCGGCCAGAAGCGGCTGCTGTCGCTCCTGTACTACCTGGACGTCAACGAGGACTTCGCCATCCTGGACGAGCCCGCCAATGGACTGCACCCGCGCTGGGTGGAGGCCGCGCTCGGGGAGCTGGGCGGGCGGCAGGTGTTCCTCGCCAGTCAGAGCCCGCTGCCCCTGGAGCACGCGGTGTTCACTTCCGACGAGGAACTGCGCGCCTCCCTCATCCACTGCGGCCCGGTGGCTCACGAGGGGCAGCAGCGCATCGGCTGGGCCCACCCCACCCGGCAGCTCGCCGCGAGCCTCTTCGAGTCCCACCGCGGCGGCGCGCGGCCCCTGGGGACCCTGCTGCGAGAGCAGGGCGTGTGGTGAGCCCCAGGTCATTCATGGACAGGTGCGGCGAATTGTCGCGGCACCCTCCGGTCTCCGGATGATTGTCGCTGGCAAGTGATTGGGGTGCCCCCGGGGCTGCGGCAAAAGGCCACATCGGTGGCGCGCGGGCCGTCTGTTAACCCGGGTCTCCAGCGCAATCCCTTCCACTGGAGGCCCTGCTTGAAGACCTCACTCCCACTCCTGCTCGCGTCCGCGGGCCTGCTGGTCGGCACGGCCGCCCAGGCGCACATCGGCACCTCCGGCGCCGGCCCCGCCATCGAAGGCACGTCCTATGAGGTGCAGTTCACCGTCGGCCACGGCTGCAGCGGCGCGGACACCTGGCGGCTCCAGATTCGCATCCCCGAGGGTGTCACCTCCGTGCGGCCGCTGGACTCGCAGTTCGGCAAGGCGGTGGTGGAGAAGGACGCGAGCGGCAACGTGAAGTCCATCACCTGGACACGCGCCTCCGCATCCGAGGTGCTGGCCGCGGACACGCATGCGCACCGCGTCTCCTTGCGCGCGCGCATGCCGAACACGCCGTTCGCGAACGTGTACTTCCCCACCACGCAGACCTGCCGCGACGCCCAGGGCCAGGAGACGACGGTGGAGTGGGTGGGCACGTCCGGGGACCACCAGCACGGCGCCACGGACGCCGGCAGCGAGCCGCAGGCCGAGCCCGCGCCCGCCGTCTTCATCTACCCCGCGCGCACGCCGGGCTGGAACAATTACACCGTGCAGGAGCACGTGCATGACCTGAGCGTGTTCAAGGACGCGCTCATCGTCTGGTCGGGCAAGAGCGCGTACAGCGCCAACCCGGTGACGAAGGAGCTCATCGCCTCCGAGCCGGACACGACGCCGCTGACGGAGATTCATCCCGGCACGGAAATCTGGGTCAAGTACTGAGACGGGGAGGAGGAACGATGACTCGCCATCTATGCGCCGTCATCGCCGCGTGCGCCGTGCTCGGCGCGTGCTCGGACGATGACAAGAAGCCCTCGCAGCAGGACGCGGGCCCCCTCTCCACCCAGGGGCTCACGCCCTCCGCGCTGGAGCGCCCGCCGACGTCGGGGGGACTGCCCGCGGACCTGAAGCCGCCGGGACGCTGAACCAGACGGACCGTTGGAAAAAGAACTGGCGCGAGTCCACCGGGCTCGCGCCAGTTTTCTTTTGTGCGACCTGACCGCCTCGATGCCCACCCCGCGAGGCCACGCGCCTCCTCGCAGGGCGATTGCAAACCAGCACCTTGCCTGGATTTCCAGCCCGCCAGGACAAAGCCACCCCCCGCAGAATCAATGAATGGCAAACTTGGAACTTGACCTCACACCCCATTCAAGTCCAAACAACAGACGTCGCCACAAGGGCAAACACCCTGCGGCGACGTCACCTCCAACAGGAGAGGCACACCATGCGATTGAATTCACTCGTGGTTGCACTTGCATTCACACTCAGCGGCATCGCCCTGCTCCTTCCCACCCAGGCCAAGGCCCAGGAGTGCATCGAAGCCCAGGCGTGGGTGGAGGCCCATGCGAAGCAACTGCCCACGCAGTATGACGAGTTCGCCCGCTTCTCGTTGGCCTACCGCAAGGCCATCTTCGCGAAGCTCTCTCCCGAGGCCCAGAGCAATCTCTGGAAGCAGCACTATCAGCAGTACCTCGAGACGCATCCCAACCTGGACAAGGCCCAGGTCGAGTTCATCCAGAAGCTCCTGGGCGTCTTCACTCCGTCCCTCTTCGCGCAGGGCTCCAGCGTGAGCACGGTGGGCGCGGACCTTGCCCGAATCAAGGAGCAGGCCACGTCTCTGTTTGGCCAGACCGAGGCGACGCTGCTCCTCGCCACCCTCGGGCCGCAAGAGCAGGCCAGCGCCGCCGGCAACAAAGCCAACTGCAGCTGCAGCACGGCCTCGGACTATTGCCCCATCCTGACGTTCTGCACGACCGGAACGGCCTGTAGCTACACCCCCACGGGGTGCGGCACTGGCTGGGTCTACGCGTGCAATGGTGACTGCTTCTACTGAGCCGCCCGAGTCCCACGCCGGTTGAACGAGGCGTCTGGCTCCTGCCTCTCGGGGCGAGCATGCCACGGCATGCCCCTCCGAGGGGCGCCCCGCTGGATTGACGCACCCATTCGAGGTTGCTATTGCCGGGCGCACTCCACCCGCTCACTCCGGCGCATGTCCCCGAGCCCACAACACCGCCTCCGGCCATGGCTCAAGAAACTGGGTGCGCTGCTCCTCTTCATCCTCGTCCTCCACGCCATCGCAGCCATGGACTGGTGGTGCCCGGCGCCCTCGTCCGAGAGCCCACGCGTCGTGGCCGCCGCCGCGTTCAAGGGGCCGCTCCAGGCTGGCGCGGGAGTGGAGGACATCATCGTTCCATTGCCCGTCGCCTCCGCCGGCTATGGCCCCTTGCGCCCCTCGGCCACGGAAGCAACCACTCCACTGGCCATCAGGGCCCTGGTGCTCCAGTCAGGCGACGTCCGGGTGGCCATCGTCTCGGCGGAGCTGTTGACCCCCCCGTCCGCGATGCGACGCTCTCTGGCGGGCCTCCTCCAGGAGTTGAAGGTCACCGAGCTGTTGGTGACGGCCACCCACACCCATTCCTCGATGGGGAGCTACGAACCGTCCTCTCTCTTCCAGCTCGGTGGAGTCGGGCGGTTCCGCCCGGCCGCGAGTCAGGCCGTCATCGCGGCGACAAGCAGCGCCTTGCGGCGAGCGGTGGAAGCCCTCACCCCGGTCTCCGTCGAGCTGGGTGAGGGCAGCGTCCCCGACCTCATCGTCTCTCGCGGTCGCGACGAACCCCAGGCCGATGCCCGGTTGACACGTCTGGTCTTCCGACACGAGCAGCGGAAGGTCGCGGAACTCTCCATCTTCTCGGCGCATCCGACGCTCGCGCCCCACAAGTCCCGGACCCTCTCGGGAGACTATCCAGGGCGGTACAGCCGCACGATGGAGGAGGAAGGTGGGGTGGTTCTCTTCCTCCAGGGCATGGTCGGGAATGCTCGAGCAGCCCTTCCCCCACGGGAGGGCGACGCTTCCTCCCGGGATGCGCTCTTCGCAACGCTCCTGACGCACGCGGCTCGCGGCATCCATCCCACGCCTGTCCCGGCGGAGGGACTGGCCTACACGCGAGTCCAGGTGAAGCTCCCGCGTCCCGATGCCAGCCGACTGGTGCCCGTTGGCCTGCACGGCATCACCGAGAACGCCCTGTGCCACCTGGGTCCTCGCCAAGCCGAGGCATCTCGACTGAGCCTGGGGTCCGCGAGCCTGCTGTTCATGCCCGCCGAAGTGACGCTTCCAGCGGGTCGCCTGATCGAGGACGCGGGCGGCGCAACCCGCGTCATCTCGCTCACCGGGGATTACATCGGCTATCTGGATTCGCCCGAGCACGTCCGGAATCAGAGCGGTGAGAGCCAGCTTCAGTATTTTGGCCCCGAGCTCCTCGAGACCTTCGTCCGGGCCGCCGCGTTGACGACCTCCAGCCTCGAAGGCCCCCGCCCCCCGTGACGTCGGCTGTCCGAGGGACGCCACGCACGGGTCGCGACGCCCTCGGCCGGCATCCTCGAAGCCACCCGGGACACACCTGCAAGCCAGGACCCGATGCTATGACAGACGCATGACGACGCTAAAGGAGTGGGGCCTGAAGGAGTGGGGCCTGGCGGTCCTGCCGTTCACGGCGCTGGTCCTGCTCTGGCGCTTCTCCGTCTCTCGCGAGAAGCGCCAGACCCAGCCGCTCTACCGCGCCGTCGACGAGGGGGCCGTGGGCGAGGTCCAGGCCATCCTCTCGAAGCAGGCCTTCCCGAACCTGCGCTCGGTGGTCGTCGCGAGCGCCGTGGTCAGGGCCGTCGAAGCCAGACAGCTGGCGGTGCTCGACTTCCTGCTCAGCCCCGAGCTGAAGCCCGTGTCGCTCACCCAGAAGCTCGATGCCTTCCTTCACGAGCAGGCGATGAAGGGCGGCTGGAGGGGCGTGGTGCTCTGGCGCGCACGGAGATCACCCCTTTTCCTGCCCTGGAGGGACCTGAGCAAGAAGGACAAGCTGCGGCTGAGGTCCCTGGCCACTCGCGGCGTCGAGGCGGAGCCCGCGAAGGTCATGCTTCGCCACGACGTCCGAGGCTGGACGCTCGCCTGAATCGGCATAGGGGGCAGGAGGTTCAGTCCGCCTGCTCCCCTGCCACACCACCGGACATGCGGGTCCGCATCCGGCGGTTCGGTCGGTTGAGGTTAGCTGGCAAGTCGGGGGACTCCCAGGTCGTCGTAGTAGCGGGTCGGCAGAGCCAGTTGCACCTTCCCGCCCGCGTTCTTCCACCAGCAGCGGGAGATGGCGGCCACCTGTCGGGCGACGTCCTCCGGCGCACCTCGGCGCCGCAGCTCCCGATAGATGGTCGTGCCTCGCTTCCATTGCTTGAGTTGCACCTGGCGCAGGCGGCGACGGACCCACTGGTCCAGCGTCTCGAAGATGCCTGGAGTCTCCGCCCGCCGGAAGTACTGCTTCCAGCCGGTGAGGTACTCCTTTAGCTCCCTCATCACGGCGGCCATGCTTCGGCCTGCGTTTCGGGCCGTTATCTCTCGCACCCGCGCTTTCATCGCCTCCAGCGCCTTGGGGGCCACTCGGCGTTTCACCTGACGTCCCGGAGCCACCCAGAAGCTGTAGCCCAGAAACTTCCGGTTCCACGGCCGGTCCACCGCGCTCTTCTCCTCGTTGATTCGCAGCCGCAGCCGCGCGTACAGCTCGCGCAGCGTCTGGAGCACTCGCTGCCCGGCCCGTTTGGAACGCACGTACACGTTGCAGTCGTCGGCGTACCGCACGAAGCACAGGCCCCGCTTCTCCAACTGCTTATCCACTTCGTCGAGCAGCACGTTGGCCAGCAGCGGTGACAAGGGACCGCCCTGCGGCGTCCCCTCGTACCGCTCCACTACCACCCCGTTCACCATGACGCCGGCTTCGAGGTAGCGGCGAATCAGCCCCAGCACCCGCTTGTCTCCGAGTCGCTTCGCCATTCTTCCCATCAGCACGTCGTGGTGCACCCGGTCGAAGAACTTCTCCAGGTCCACGTCCACCACCACTCGGCGCCCCTCCTGGATGTAGCGCTGCGCGGCGCATACCGCGTCGTGCGCGCTCCTTCCGGGCCGGAAGCCATAGCTGTGCTGCGAGAAGCTCGCGTCGAAACCGGGTTGCAACACTTGCAACAGGCACTGCTGGATGAGCCGGTCGAGCACCGTCGGAATGCCCAGCTTTCGCACCCCGCCGCCGCTCTTGGGAATCTGCTGCTCGCGGACCGGCTTGGGACGGTAGCTGCCCGAGAGCAACAGCTCGCGGACGTCGCCCCATCCGGTCACCAGCCACATGGGCAACTCTTCCACCGTCATCCCGTCGATGCCGGGACTGCCCCCATTCTGCTTCACCCGTCGCAACGCCGCCTTGACGTTGCCAGCTTCGAGCGCCCGCTCCATCAGCCGGGCGTCGTTTCCCAGATGCGCGTTTCGGCTCGCCACCGTCGGCATTTCGTCACTCCGCTCTACCCTCGGGGCTTCACCCCTACCCTGAAGCGGGAGCTCCGCTTGCGCGGACTTCTGACGCCCGGTGCCTTCGAGACTCACCGTCGTTTCACCCTTCCTTCCGTTCGGCCCTTCGCGGCCACTCTGGCTCGTCCCGGCTCGGTGAGGCTGCCACGCCATCCCTGCCGACGCTGAGTGCCACTACTACGGCTTCTGCTGACTCCTCGCTCCGGCCTGCTTCTCAGCGGCCGTCGCCCTTTCAGGCATGAGGCGAGGTCTCCCCAGGTAAGAGTCGTGGGTTTCCACGCGCAGCCGTCGGATTTACGCCGTCCGTCCTTGGTCGCGAGAGCTTCGCGGTGCATTGCCCGCTCGCCCTGACTCGCAGCGCCTCGTATCCGTTTCCTGTGCGTCGGCTCGCGCTTTCGCTCCCCGCTTCCTCCAGAACCTCCCTCGCGGTCGGCCCCTTGCGGTTCGCTCGGGCTCGCTGCGACCAGTTCGCCCAGAGGACTTTCACCTCCAACCCACGCCCATGCTGGGCGCACAACGACGAAGGGCCCGTGCGTGTGCACGAGCCCTCGTGGACTTCACCTGCGTGCGGGGGTGCGCGTCAGAACTGGCCGGCGCGCGCCTGCTCGAAGGGCACGCGGTGCTTGACGTACATCGTGTCCATCATGTGGTTGCCGATGAGGTTCAGGTTGCCGTCGGTGAAGCGGTGCACCACGGCGCCCTTGCCCGCGTCCTTGGCGAAGGCGATGGGGTCGAAGCTGCCGCCCAGGCCGGTGAGGGTGGGGACGGCATCCGCGTTGTTGATGTAGTGCACGTACTGGGGGCCGTCCGGGTAGCGGGTGGACGCCGCGCCGAAGGTCTCCACGCTCAGCTTGCCCATCAGCTTCTCGACCTGCGCGGAGGACATGCCGTCCTCGATGCGCAGCCGGCGCTCCACGTCGAACAGGGCGCGCGCGGTGATGAGGCCGCCCTGGCTGTAGCCCATGAGGTGGACCTCGCGGCCCGCCTTCAGCTCGCCGTAGACGGTGTCCGCCAGGGTGTCCACGGCGGGGTTCTTGCCCTTGTCCAGCTTGTCGCCCACGCACTGGGCCAGGTCCGCGACGAAGCCCTCGGTGGCGTTGTGGATGCCGATGACGCGCGCGTCGGTCTTCTCCGCGATGGCCCGCATCTCGCTGAGCTGGTTGGCGGCCGGCGTGAGGATGCCGTTGATGTAGAGGACCGTCTTGTCGGGGTTCGGGTTGTTCTGCGGCGTGACGCCGGGGATGTCCTTGAGCGGCGTGCCGGGCGGGAACGTCTGTCCCTTGGCGCCCATCAGCTTGCCGTCCAGCGTCTTGTCCGGCCTGGCGTCGCCGCCGAACAGGCGCTTGACCTCGCTCAGGTGCGTGGCCTCGAAGACATCCTTGCCCTGCTCCAGGAAGCGCGGGACCTCCTTCAGCCCGTTCTTCGCGGCCTCCACCAGTCCGCCCAGCGGGTTCTTCAGCGACGCGCGCTGGGTCTGCGACGGGGCGACGGGCGTGGAGACGGGGCGGTTGCGGTCGATGGGGCTCATGAAGGGCTCCGGCCCATGGGGGTGCTGGGCGTTCCCACCATTTTCTCACACGGGCATCGGGAAGTTGCGTCGGGGCCCCACCTGCTGGGAACCGCGCCAGCACCCAGGGTGTCCGGGGACGGCATCGAGCCTGGCCAACCCTGGAGAATCCATGACGATGCGACCCGCCGTCGGCGCCCTGCTGCTGCTCTGGGGGTGCGCGACGTCCTCGACCACGACGCAGCGCGCCACGCTCCCTCCTGCACCGCCCGTCTTCCTGGAGGACGACTGGGAGGGGGCGCTGCGCGAGGCGAAGGAGGGCGGGCGGCCGCTCTTCGTGGAGGCGTGGGCGCCCTGGTGTCAGTCGTGTCGCTCCCTGCGCGCGACGGTGCTGACGGCCCCCGCGCTGGGCGCGTGGGCGGAGCGCTTCGTGTGGCTGACGATGAACACGGATGCGCAGAGCAGCCTGCCCTTCCTCCAGCGCTACCCGGTGGACACGTGGCCGACCCTGTTGGTGCTGGAGCCGGAGCATGGCGCGGTCATCACCCGCTCGCTGGGCGCGGTGTCCGAGCCCCAGTTGCTGGGCCTGCTGGCCCAGGCCGAGCGGACCTTCCAGCGCGGCCATGGGGGCACGGAGCTGCTGGCGCGGGCGGATGAGCTCGCGCTCCAGGGTCGGCACGCCGAGGCGGCCCAGGGCTATGGGAAGGCGCTGACGGGGCTGGCGGCGGAGGACGCGCGGCGGGCGGGCACGGTGGTGTCGTGGCTCAAGTCCCTGTCGGCCTCGGGGTCGGCCGAGGAGTGCGTGCGGGTGGCGGGGAGGGAGCTGCCGGGACTTGCGCGCGCGGATGACCGCACGCGGCTGTTGTACGTGGGCATGGGCTGCGCGCTGGATGCCGACACCGAGGAGGCGCGAGCGGCGCGAGACCGCTTCGCCGAGGAGGCCCGGTGGGGCCTCGACGCGCCCGAGGACGCGTTGAGCCCGCTGCAGCGCTCGTCGCTCTTCGAGCTGGCCTGTGAGGCGTACGAGCTGGCCGGGGACACGGCGGGCCTGCGGGGGATGACGGAGCGGTGGTGGACGTTCCTGGGGGCCCAAGCCCGGCACGCGAGGAACGCCGAGGAGCGCGCCGCGCTCGACTCGCATCGGGTGATGGCGGCGGCGTTGAGGGACAGGCCCGACGAGGCGCTGGCGCTGCTGGAGCGCAGCGCGCGGGAGCTCCCCGGGGACTACAACCCGCCGGCCCGGCTGGCGACGTTGTACGCGATGGCCGGACGCCATGACGAGGCGCTGGCCGCGAGCGAGCGGGCCCTCGCGCTGGCGCCGCGAATCGCGCGGGGCACCGTGCTCGCAGGGCACGCGCGCATCCTCCTGGCCCGGGGAGAGGGAGCCCGCGCGGAGCGGCTGCTCACCGAGGCCCTGGAGGAGCTGGACAGCACCCCCGGCATGCCCCGGGAGCATCTGCAGCGAAGGGCCCTCGAGCACGCGCTCCAGCGGGTCCGCGCGAGCAACGCCGCGCCGGCGAAGTGAGCCCCCTGGGGCGCCGCGGAGCCGACGCGTCCGCGGGCTATGTCGTCGCCTTGCCCGTCGCGTGTCTGCCCATGCGCTCCAGCAGGACCCACGCGAGCAGCGTGCCCAGGGCGACGAGGAGCCCCAGGCGCAGCCCGGGTGTCCTGTAGCGCAGCTCCACCTGGTGCTGGCCGGCGGGGACCGCCACCGCGCGGACCGCGACATTGGCGGGGAGGATGGCCGTCTCCCGTCCATCCACCCACGCCGTCCATCCGGGCTGCCAGGCATCATTGATGACGAGCACCGCGGGCTCGGAGGCCTCTACTTCGGCGAGCAGGTGCTCGGGTGAGGGACGCTCCACGCGCACGGTGCCCGTCAGCCGCTCGGAGGCCTCGGGCAGGGGGCCGCCGGCGCACTCCACGACGGCGACATCGCGAGGCGGAAGCGGCCCCGTCAGCAGGAGACCCAGCGCCTCATCCTTCCCCGCGACACATCGGGGCCGGGCGAGCAGCACCCTCGCCAGCGCCTCCGGATGCTCCACCAGCTTTGTCTCGAACAAGGGGTCCTCGGCGAGCACCCGGACCGTGGGGGGCAACACCACGCCGGAGCCCGCGCGCGTGCTGTGCACCGAGAAGGGCGTGCCCAATCTGGGCGCGAGCTCCCCGTACCAGCGCGACACATCCCGCCTCAGCCCGCGCACCCGCACGCTCTCCCCGGGCATGTAGCCATTGGCGCTCTCCAATCCCCAGAGCGTCGCCGTGTCCGGGAGCAGCCCCGTCGTGAAGCCGAGGCTCAGCCGGCCATGATGGTCGAGCCCCGGAACCGCCCTCGCGTTGCCGATGGCGCGGACCGACGACCCCACCCGCACCGGCTCGCCAGCGGGCACCCGCTCACGAATCCGGTCCGCGAAGGGCGGCGACAACTCCAGCAACTCCGCCGGCGCGAGCACGTACAGCGGCTCGTGCGCCCACACCAACGCGCCCAGCTCCAGCGCCACGAAGAGCCCGGCTCGCAGCCTGGCCGCCCCCCACGGCCAGGCCAGGGCCGCGCACGCCAGCGCGAGCACCGCCGTCACCGCGCCCGCCCACACGACGTTGCCCGACAGCCCCCCCACGACGACCGGGGGAACCTCCGGCCAGCGAGGCGTCAGCACGCCGCGCGTCCACCACCCGCCCGCCGCCTCCCCCAATGCCACCACGCCCCCCAGCGCGCCCAGCACCAGCCCCGCGCCCACGACGGCGCGGCGCGTGCCGTCCTCCACCAGGCAGTGCTTCCAGCCGAGCCCCGCCGCCACCGCCAGACCCAGCGTGACGAGCGGCACCAGCTTCTCCGGGTAGCGGAAGGGGCGCCACAAGGGCAGCACCTGGTAGACCCAGCCATAGAGAGGGAGCGAGTCTCCCAGGCAGAGCGCGAGCAGGAGCACCCACGCCCCCGCGAGCACCCACGCCCTCGGCCGCCGCGCACAGGCCCAGAGCCCCGCCAGCGCCAGCACACACGCGGGCGTGCCCACGTAGATGGAATCCACCCAGACCCGGCCGAAGCCTCCCGAGGGAACGAGGTTCCAGACGACGACGTCCGGGACGCCGCGCAGCCCGTGCTTGTCCGCCAGGTACGGCCCCATCAACAGCTCCCCCAGCCGCAAGGGGTGGAGCGAGAAGCGCTGGGCCTCCACCACCGAGCGCGCCCCCGGCTCGCCGGACAACACGAGCCCCGCGGCCGGGAACAGCTGCGGCGCGGACAGCAGCGCGCCCGTCACCACCAGCGCCGCACACGTCGTCACCCGACGCCGCCAGCCGCCCGCCTCGGGGTCCACCAGCGCCACCAGCACGACGAGCGCGTTCGTCATCGCGAAGCCCTGCGCGTCCCCCGCGAAGGCCACCAGCGCCAACAGCCCCGCCCCCACCGCCAGCCGCCGCGCCGAGGGCGCGCGCAGGAACCGGACCGCGCCCCAGAGCGCCGCGGGCACGGTGCTCGCCGCCAGCAGATAGGTGGGGTTGTTGGTGATGCACACCAGGTAGCCACTGAAGGCGAAGCAGCACGCGCCGAAGAGCGCGCCCGGTCGCGGCACGCCGTACTCGCGCAGGAGCGCCCAGACCCCGAGCATGGCCACCGGGTAGCAGGACAACACGGTGAGCTTCACCGCCGCGCCCAGGGGCAGCACCAGGTGGAAGAGCGACGTGGGGTGGAATGCGCCCGACAGGAAGATGCCCAGGAAGGACTGCCCGAAGCCGTCGTACGCGTACCACTCGGGCAGGTCGAACGTGGACACGCGCTCGGCCCAGAAGGCCCGCATCGGATAGAAGGCGCGCAGCGTGTCGCCCGCGATGAAGACGTCGCTCGAGAAGGCGGCCCGGGCGAAGAACCCCAGCGCCACCACCACCATCCCCGCGAACACCACCCAGGCGCGCCCGCTCGGGACGGCCGCCTGCTTCGATTCGTCCGTCATCGAGCCCCTGGCTTCAAGTCGTCCTCCGGACGCCAGACGGGCTCCTTCTTCTCATGACGCCCGGGCCACGGGTAGCCCCGCGCCTCAGTGCGGTGATGGAGGCAGCGGCTCTGGGGGTTCACCCGAGACCTTCTGCTCCACCTGTCTTCGCACCAGCCGCTTCGTCGCCGTCTCCTCGTCCTCGGTGCGCTGACGCCGGCGCACCAGTCCCTGGCTCTCGTCCACGAACCAGAAGAGCACCCGGTAGAAGGCCGCGATGACGGTGACGAGCAACGCGGAGAGAAACCACCTCAAGCCCCACCCCACCCAGCCACCCACCACCACGTCGATGGCGTACGTCCCCGTCAACGGCACCAGCACGAAGGCCACGTAGTGCGACACGCAGTAGGGACACGACACCAGATACCCCCACCACGTCTCCTTGCCCCCCAGCCGCGCCCGGAGCGGCGCGAAGATGCGCTCGCGCGCGATGGTCTGCGACACCCCCATCACCACCGCCGACACCGCGAAGAGCTGGAACAGGTCCACCATGCCCTCAAGGTGGCGACGATCCACCCCGCCCCAGCCCCCCCGCGCACAGTCGCCCCCCTGCTCGCCCGCGCTCCTCCCGACACCGACTCCCAGGCTTCGTCGACTGGAAGACAATCGGAAGAGTCTTCGGATCAGCCCCCTGTAAAAACGAAAGAGGTCCGCCCTTAAGCACCCCTGGGCCTCGATGCAAACCCCTGGACTCCTTGGGAAATGGCGCAAGTGGCCCGTGGCATGCGCATTGCGAAGGACCCCACCCGTGCCGCCGAGGCGCGGCTCCCAACGGCCCCCTTCCCCGAGAGACGCCATGCAGGATTCTTCCCACTTCTCCTCCCCGGACTCCCTCTCCACGTACCTCTCGGAGATCAACCAGTACCCGCTGCTGACGCAGCCCCAGGAGCAGGAGCTGTCGCGGCGCTTCCGCAAGGGCGACCTGATGGCGGGCCACCAGCTGGTCACCAGCAACCTGCGCTTCGTGGTGAAGGTGGCCTACGAGTACCGCTCCTACGGCCTGAAGATGTCGGACCTCATCCAGGAGGCGAACATCGGCCTGATGAAGGCCGTGCAGAAGTTCGACCCGGACAAGGGCATCCGCCTCATCTCCTACGCGGTGTGGTGGATTCGCGCGTACATCCAGAACTGCATCCTGCGCAACTGGAGCCTGGTGAAGCTGGGCACCACGCAGGCGCAGCGCCGCCTCTTCTTCAGCCTGGCGCGCACCCGCCGCGAGCTGGAGCGCATGGGCGCCGGCGACGCGAACATCGTCAACGCGGAGGAGATCGCCCGCAAGCTGAACGTGAAGGCCTCCGAGGTGCGCGAGATGGAGCAGCGCATGGGCGGCCGGGACCTGTCGCTCGACGCCCCCGTGGGCGAGGACGGCGACGCCACGCACCTGGACTTCGTCGAGTCCGCCACCGCCTCGCACGAGGACGAGGTGGCCGACCGCCAGCAGGCGGGCCTCACCCGGGAGCTGGTGCAGCGCGCCCTGCGCCGCCTGGACCCGCGCGAGCGCTTCATCATCGAGAACCGGGTGATGGGCGACTCCGAGATGACGCTCAGCGAGCTGGGCGAGCACTTCGGCTTCTCCCGCGAGCGCGCCCGCCAGCTGGAGATTCGCGCCAAGGACAAGCTCAAGGCGGAGCTGGCGCTGCTCATGGCCGACGCCGGCCTGGACGCCGCGTCGCTCGCCTGAGTCCTTCCCATCGGCCCCTTCACCGGGGACGCTGAACCACACCGAGTCCGTCCTTCGAAAGAAGGACGGACTCATTCGTTTGTGGGGCCCTACCTCCGTCCCACCCCCGCCCGAACGCGCGCGAGGCCGACAATCCGGCCCGGGCGGCGCTGACTCACCCTCCCCCGTCGACGCCCGGGCCGCCCCACCCGACCCGCGCTGTCCGGGAGCCCCCGCCGCCCGGACCCTCCAGGTGCGCCCCGGCTGACGGGCCGTTGGCCCCGCCCGTCCCTCGGGCATGGGAATGCCGCGCGTCGGAATCACCGCGCCGCCCCAACCCTCCCCGCGCGGCCTCCTTCCCCAGCCATCAAAGACAGACACGACGGGTTTCAACAGACATCCTCCCCGCCACGTCTGCCCAATCCCCCTCGTTTGACACACAGGTTTTACCTGTTACTGTGACTTCACTCCGCGAGCAGAACCCTCGCGTGAGCGCATTCAGCGGCAACGACGTCGCGCCCTCTTCCGGTGCGCCCTCGTGAAGAAGCCCGGCGGCCCTCCGGGTCTCACTCCACCTTTGAAGACAGACGTGCCCCGGGGGCGCGCTGAGAGAGGTATGTCTTGGGCAAGATTGGAGGCACCTTGGAGCTCATCCGCGCGCGGCTGGATGAGTTCATCCGCAACGCGGAGCTCGCACCCCGGCAGGAGCCCTGGGTGGTGCTCTCCAACCTGACGGACCCCGAGGGCCGTCCGGCCGCGCCCGCACGTGACGCGGTGGTGATGTACCTGGCCAACCTCCAGCACGAGACCATCATCAGCACGTACAACCGCAACGCCCCCGTGTCGCAGGACACGTACGGCATCGTCTCTCCGCCGCTCTACATCGACCTCTTCGTCCTCCTGTACGCCAACTTCGAGGACCAGGCGTACGCGGTGGGCCTGGAGGCCATCTCGCAGGTCATCAGCTACTTCCAGCAGACGCCCTGGTTCACCCAGCAGAGCCTGCCCGGGCTGGACCCGGACATCGACAAGCTCACCTTCGAGTTCGTCAACCTGGACCTCCTGGGCCTCAACCACCTGATGGGGCTGGCGGGGGTGAAGTACCTGCCGTCCGTCTTCTACAAGGTCCGGATGATTCCCTACCGGGGCACGGCCATGCAGGCCCAGGTGCCGGCGGCCAAGGGTGTCGAGGCGCCAGGGCAGCCCCGGGAGCAGGAGCCATGAGCCGCGCCCGCCGCGCCTACGAGCGCGCCCTGGACGGCCCCTCGCGGCTGAGGCCCGGCCCCCGGCAACAGCCCGGCCCCGCGCCCCACGGCAACGACGGGCCCGCCCGCCGCTACGCCTACGAGCGGCTGGTGACGGTGGACCTGCGCCACACCTACTTCAACGGCTCGGATGACCGCTGCCCCGTGCTGCGCTGCCAGCCCACGCCCGACACGCGGGTGAGGATGCGCGACTGGGGCCTGCTCTTCCTCGACGAGGGCACGGACTTCTCCGTGCTCTTCGACTCCAACCGCCTGGACGCCTTCTTCTCCGCGGTGGAGCGCAGGAGCCAGCAGGGCCAGTGGACGTGGCTGTCCTTCGTGCTCGTCTCCGACACGCCCTACTTCGTCAACTTCACCGACCTGCCCAGCGACTTCCAGCCCAACCTCTACAACCTCTACTTCAACAACCTGGGCGCGCACTTCGTGGGCAGCCCCCCGTCCCCCACGGACCAGCCGCTCCACTGCGAGGGCGCCCTCACCCCGCCCATCCTGCTCAACCCCGGTGAGCACGTCACCGCCGACAGCCGGCAGCGCGTGGTGGGCACCCAGGTGCAGGTGGTGCTGGTGAGCGACGCGGTGGACCGCGTCGTGGTGATGGACGTGTCCGGGGAGCAGGTCCTCTGCAAGCCGTGCAGCATCCCCAGGTCCCTGCTGGCCCAGCGAACGCCCTACCTCATCACCTGCGCGCAGGTGGCGCAGGCGCGCGCGAAGGGGCCGGGGGAGGAGCAGCGCGTGGGCTCGGTCCTCTACCTGGACCTGGTCGCCGTACCAGAGGGGCTCTACACCCTGCGGCAGCTCGCCGCCGACGGACAGGTGCTGGACCAGGAGGTCGTCCTCTACACGCAGGCGTACCCCGCGCCGCTGGGCTTCATCGACCTGGTGCTGGCGAAGCCCTCGCCGCAGGACACGGGGCTGTATCCCCTGTGCGACGTGCCTCCGCAGGGAGAGGGCGCGCGCGTGGTCCCGCTGGAGCTGCAGCTGCGCTTCGAGCGGCGCAGCACGCGCTGGTGCTACTTCGTCGTCCCGCCCAAGGGTGTCACCTACGAGCAGCTGCGCCTGGTCGACACGGACACGTCCCAGCCCGTCACCTTCTCCGGCCCCGTCCCCGTCCCCGTCCCGGGCGCGGGGGTGACCCAGTGCTTCATCGCGGACCAGGACCTGCCGCTGCAGGAGCTCTCCAGCTTCATCTTCGAGCTCAAGGGGCTGAGGACCCAGGGCCTCTTCGAGAACACGCTGATGTCGCGCGTGCCCGTCGCCACGCCCGCGCTGGTGCTGCCCCGGAGCGGACCTGCGCCCGGCAGGCCCCGGAGCACGCGCCCCACCCGGCGCTCCGGTGACTCGCGGGCCGCGCCGGAAGCAACGCGCGACTACTCGGACATCTTCCTGAACCTCTGAAACCCCAGAGCAGCAGCAGCGCCACCCACGAAACGAGGACCCGATGGCCACCCGACCCGCACGCAAGACTCCCGGCGTCTATGTCACCGAGCTGGACGCCTTCCCACCCTCCGTCGTCGGCATCCAGACGGCGGTGCCCGCCTTCATCGGCTACACCCAGACGGCCCAGCTGAGCGGCAAGCCCGTGCTCAACAAGCCCATCCTCATCAACTCGCTGGCGGACTACCAGCAGGTGTTCGGCGGCGCGCCGGACCCGCTCTTCCGGCTGGAGGAGGTCACCGACACCGCCAAGCAGAAGGCCGGTGACTACGACTTCAAGGTGTACGACGCGGCCACGCCCACCTGGAAGTACTACAACCTGGTCAACTCCACCGGCACCCAGTTCAACCTCTTCAACAGCCTGCGGCTGTTCTACGCGAACGGCGGCGGCACCGCGTACATCGTCTCCGTGGGCGACTACACGGCCACGCTGGGCGCCGACGCGCTCAAGGGCGGCCTGGACGTCATCGCCGAGCAGGTGGGCCCGACGATGCTCGTCGTCCCGGACGCGGTGAACCTCACCACCCTGGCCGACTACCAGAAGGTCTCCTCGAAGATGCTCGACCAGTGCGGGCAGCTCAAGGACCGCGTGGCGCTCCTGGACGTGTGGGGCTCCGCCACCGTCACCAAGGACACCCTCACGCAGGTCATCACCGACTACCGCGGCATCCTCGGGGACAAGTTCCTCAACTACGGCATGGCGTACTTCCCCTTCCTGCACACCTCCGTGCAGGAGGTGAGCGACTTCGACTACCGGAACATCACCCTGGAGGCGACGCTCAAGGACATCCTCAAGCTGGAGAGCGCCAACCTCTACGCCACCAACCCCACGCGCAAGACGGCGGTGGACGCGGACATCGACAAGATTGGCACCGTCACGCTCGAGGAGGAGGTGCTGGCGCTCAACCAGAACCTCACTGCCGCGCTGCCCCTGCTCACGGACATGCTGCGCGTCATCACCGGCAAGGACGACGTGCTGCCGTCCAGCGGCGCCATGGCGGGCATCTACACGTGGAACGACACCAACCGGGGCGTGTGGAACGCGCCGGCCAACGTCAGCCTGACGTCCGTCACCAGCACCACCTTCAAGCTCAACAACGACCAGCAGGCGGACCTCAACGTCCCGGTGGACGGCAAGGCCATCAACGCCGTGCGCGAGTTCGTGGGCCGAGGCTCCGTGGTGTGGGGCGCGCGCACGCTGGACGGCAACAGCAACGACTGGCGCTACATCCAGGTGCGCCGCACGCTCGTCTACGTGGAGCAGTCCATCAAGAGCTCGCTGGACCGCTTCGTCTTCTCCGCCAACGACGGCAGCACCTGGGCGTCGGTGACGTCCATGGTGTCCAGCTTCCTGCAGGGGCTCTGGTCGCAGGGCGGCCTGCTCGGCGCCACCGCGTCGGATGCCTTCAGCGTGGAGTGCGGTCTGGGCAGCACCATGACGGCCCAGGACGTGCTCGAGGGCTACATGGTCGTGCAGGTCACCCTGCAGATGATCCGCCCGGCGGAGTTCATCGAGCTGACCTTCAAGCAGAAGATGGAAGGCGCCAGCGCGTAGCGCCTTCGTGCCGTTCCACGACTGATTCCACCCGATTCAAGCCGAACGAGGAGCCGCCATGGCAGGAGAAGTTCAGAACGACATCTGGCCGTTGCCGAAATTCTATTTCTCCGTGCAGCTCGGGGACGACACCTCCGTGAGCTTCCAGGAAGTGGATGGCCTGGAGACGGAGACGCAGGTCATCGAGTACCGGCACGGCAACAACCCCAGCTTCTATCCCATCAAGATGCCCGGCCTGGCCAAGGTGGGGAACGTGAGGATGCGCAAGGGCATCTTCGTGAACGATGCCCGCTTCTGGGACTGGTACAACGAAATCAAGATGAACACGATTGCCCGGCGGACGGTCATCATCAGTCTGCTGGATGAGCAGGGCGCGCCGAAGATGACGTGGACGCTGAACAACGCGTGGCCCACGAAGCTCTCCGGCACGGACCTCAAGTCCGAGGGCAACGAGGTGGCCGTGGAGACGCTCGAGCTCGCCTTCGAGACGCTGGTCGTCGCCGCGCCTTAATCCCCTCTCATCGCCATGTCCGAACCCTACTATCCGCCAGGCGCGTTCTACTTCAGCGTCTCCGTGCTCGGCTCCGCGACGCTGCTCGCGGCGGCGAGCGATCTGGACGCGTCGTTCCAGGAGATCTCCGGCATCGAGGCGCGCTGGGACACCGAGGACGTCACCGAGGGCGGCGAGAACCGCTTCATCCACAAGCTGCCCAAGGCGGCCCGGTACTCCAACCTGGTGCTCAAGCGGGGCGTGGTGACGCGGGACTCGTTCCTGGCGGAGTGGTTCGGACAGAGCGTGGGCTCGGGGCTGTCCCTGCCCCTGCTCCCGCAGAACATCCTGGTGCTGCTGCTCAACGAGGAAGGCCTGCCGCTGGTGGCGTGGGGCTTCGTCAACGCGTGGCCGCTGCGCTGGCAGGTCTCCCCCATGAGCTCGCAGGAGAACCGCATCCTCACCGAGTCCTTGGAGCTGTCCTACAACTACTTCGAGCGGGTGAACCTGGGCAGCCCGGCCTCCGTGGCCATCAAGCTGGCCCAGCTCACCTCTCGGTTGATGTGAGGCGCGCATGCCGCTCGAGGTCAACGAGGTGGGCATCCAGGTCAGCGTGAAGGGCGGCTCGGGCGAGGACGGCCTGGAGGTGTCCAGCACGCCGGTGGCGGACTGCAACCACGCGGAGGAGAAGGCGGAGAAGGAGCGGATGATGGAGGAGTGCGTGCGGCGCGTGCTCCAGGTGCTCAAGGCCCAGCGGGAGCGTTGACCATGGGGTTCTCCGGCAGCCTCGAGAAGATGATGGTCTTCGCCTACCAGAAGTCCGACTTCACGTCGGAGGTGGGCCGCTACACCGTGTACATCAACCCGGCGTCGTACTCGCACACGTACTGCGTCAAGTACAACGACGTGCAGCCGCAGGGCAGCAGCGGGGGCTCGCCGGAGTTCAACCGGATTCCCTCCGACACGGTGGAGCTGGAGCTGGTGTTCGACGGCACGGGCGTGGTGCCCAGCCCGCTGCCGGGGCTGATGCCCTTCACCGACGACGGCATCTCCGAGCAGGTGTCGAAGTTCAAGAACCTGGTCTTCACCTACAACGGGAACATCCACAGCCCCAACTACCTGAAGCTGTCGTGGGGCACGTTCCTGTTCAAGTGCCGGCTGTCGAAGCTGAGCATGACGTACACGCTGTTCAAGCCGGACGGCACGCCGCTGCGCGCCCGGGCCAAGGGGACGTTCCTCGGCTACAACGACGAGGTGGAGCTGGCGCTCCAGGCCCGGATGAGCTCTCCGGACCTGACCCACGTGCGCACGGTGAAGGCGGGGGACACGCTGCCGTTGATGTGCTTCCGCATCTACGGCACCAGCACGCTCTACCTGGAGGTGGCCCGGGTCAACGGCCTGGTCGACTTCCGGCGGCTCACGGTGGGCTCGCAGCTCATCTTCCCGCCGCTGAAGGAAGGCCAGACATGAGCACGCCCACTCCGGCGAAGGACGCGGGCGCCCTGACGACGTTCGCCATCCAGGCGAACGGGGCGCTCATCCCCTCCACGTTCCGCGTCGTCTCTGTGGACACGTGGCTGGGGGTCAACAAGCTGCCGCGCGCGAAGCTGGTGCTGTTCGACGGGGATGCGTCCACGGGCACCTTCCCCATCAGCGCGACGTCCACCTTCCTGCCCGGCGCGCGCGTCACCATCTCCGCGGGCTACGACGGGGACAACACGCGCATCTTCGAGGGCGTGGTGTGCCGGCAGGGGCTGGACATCGACGCGGCGTCGGGCTCGAAGCTGGTGGTGGAGCTGAGCGACGAGGCGCTGAAGATGACGCTGGAGCGCAAGAGCGGCTTCTTCGAGAAGGTGAAGGACAGCGCGCTCATCCAGACGCTGCTGTCGCGCAACGGGCTGTCCGGGAGCGTGGAGGCCACCACCGGCGTGCACGACGAAATCGTCCAGTACTACGCCACGGACTGGGACCTGATGGTGACGCGGGCGCAGCTCAACGGCCTGGTCGTCATGGCGGACGGCGGGAAGGTGACGGTGGCGGAGCCGGACACGCGCCAGGCGCCGGTGCTCGCGGTGGCGTACGGCACCACGCTGCTGGACCTGCAGGCGGAGCTGGACGCGACGACGCAGTTCGATGCGTCCTCCATCAAGGGCTACACCTGGGACGCGGGCGCGCAGAAGCTCATCGAGTCGGGGCCTCGCGCGGTGTCGGTGAAGGAGCAGGGCAACGTCTCCTCGGCGGAGCTGGCCAAGGTCTTCGGCGCGAAGAAGGTGGTGGTGCAGACGGGCGCGGAGCTGACGTCCACGGACCTCCAGGACTGGGCCTCGGCGGAGCTGCTCCTGTCGAAGCTGTCGAAGATTCGCGGCACGGCGCGCTTCCAGGGCAGCGCGCTCGCCAAGGTGGGCAAGACGCTGGAGCTGGGCGGGCTGGGGCCGCGCTTCAACGGCACGGCCTTCATCAGCGGCGTGCAGCACCACATCGAGGACGGGCGGTGGCTGACGACGGTGGACTTCGGGCTGTCCTCGCGCTGGTTCACGTCGGAGGCCCCGGACATCGCGGCGCCCGGGGCGTCCGGGCAGCTTCCTCCGGTCAAGGGGCTGCAGACGGGCGTGGTGAAGCAGGTGGCCAAGGACCCCGGCGGGGAGCTGCGCGTGCTGGTGGGGCTGCCGCTCTTCCAGGACCCGAGCCAGGGCGTGTGGGCGCGGCTGGGGATGTTCTACGCGTCCAAGGGCGTGGGCGCGCTGTTCTATCCGGAGGTCGGCGACGAGGTGGTGGTGGGCTTCATGAACGAGGACCCGAGAGACCCCATCATCCTGGGCTCCGTGTACAGCAAGCAGCGCGCGCCCGCGACGGCGCCGGACGAGCAGAACACGAAGAAGGCCGTGGTGACGCGCTCCAAGCTGGAGCTGTCGTTCGACGACGAGAAGAAGGTCATCCTCATCAAGACGCCCGGCGGCCACACGGTGAAGCTGGACGACACGTCCGGGGCCCTCTCGCTCCAGGACAGCAACGGCAACACCGTGTCGCTGTCCAAGGGGGGCATCGCGCTGGACAGCGCGTCCGACGTGAAGATTACGGCGAAGCGCAACGTGGCGGTGAAGGCGGGTGGGAACCTGACGCTCGAGGCCACGGGGAATGTCTCCGTGAGCGGCGCGCAGGTGACGAACAAGGCCTCGATGAAGTTCGCGGCCAGCGGCAACGCGCAGGCCGAGGTGACGTCCAGCGGCGTCCTCACGGTGCGCGGCACGCTGGTCAAAATCAACTGAGTGCCGTGCCTGAAAGGAGTGCCTCATGCCTCCCGCAGCCCGACTCACCGACTTCCATCAGTGCCCCATGACGACGCCCGTGGGGCCCGTGCAGGTGCCGCACGTCGGGGGCCCCATCGCGGGCCCTGGCGCCGTCACCGTGCTCATCGGCGGGCTGCCCGCGGCGAAGGTGGGCGACATCGCCATCTGCGTGGGGCCTCCGGACGCCATCGTGAAGGGCTCCATGACGGTGAAGGTGATGGGGCTGCCCGCGGCGCGGCTGGGGGACAAGACGGCCCATGGCGGCACCGTGCTCGTGGGCCTGCCCACGGTGATGATTGGAGGGTGAGGCGCCATGGAGACCAAGGCCCCTTCGTTCCTCGGCACCGGCTGGAGCTTCCCGCCCACGTTCTCCCGGAGCACCGGCGGCGTGATGATGGCCAGCGGCGAGCTGGACATCCGCGAGAGCCTCTGGGTGCTCCTGTCCACGTCGCTGGGCGAGCGCACCATGCTGCCCAACTACGGCTGTGAGCTGCGGCAGATGGTGTTCCGCGGCGTGAACACCACGCTGACGCGGCAGATACAGGACTACGTCCAGCAGGCCATCCTCTACTGGGAGCCGCGCATCGTCGTGGACGCGGTGACGGTGCAGAAGGACGCCTCGGTGGACGGGCTGCTCTCCATCACCGTGTCCTATGTCGTCACGCAGACGAACTCGCGCAGCAACCTCGTCTATCCCTTCTATCTGCAGGAGGGGAGCATCCCGGTCACGGGGCCCTAGACCATGGCTCCGCTCGACAACAAGGTCGCCCTCAACGACGCGCCCAGTCAGCTCACGCGGTGGCTGCGCGCGCTGGAGGACGGGTATGCGCCGGTGGACGGGCGCACGCGCTCGGAGCTGCTCGACTTCGCGCCGCGCTTCGGGGCGCTCGTCTACTTCTATGACTTGAAGAACCAGCGCGACGGGAACTGGTCGGAGTTCTTCCTCGCGGACCCGGTGATGGTGCTCGCGTCCATCGACGCGCTGGACACGGGCTCGGTGGAGGAGCAGTTCCTGCGCACGACGCGGGAGGTGGACCTGTCGCGGACGCCGGAGCGCGCCTTCCAGACGCTCTCGGAGGGCTTCGAGCTCATCCTCGGGCTCGCGCGTCGGTTCGACCTCTGGCTGCGCGGCGCGGGGCTGGGCGCGCAGGGCGAGGCGGCGCGGCTCCTGGGGCAGGACCTGGTGAAGGCCGTCGAGGGGCCGCTGTCGGGGGCGCTGCGCTCGCTGGTGAGCCTGGCGAAGGGCGCGGCCGGGCCGCAGGCCTTGGGGCGGCTCATCCGCTTGGACGTCGCTGGGATGTCGCCGCTCTGGGGGCTGGAGGACCTGCCGGCGGATGGCTCGGCGTATCGCGGCGCGACGAAGGAGGCGCGGGCGCGCTCGGCGATGGCGAAGCTGGAGCCGCTGCTGGGGGCCTTCCTGGATTCGCTCTCGCAGCTCCAGGGGCTCGCGCGGCAGGTGCTGCCCTCGGTGCTGGCGAATGGAGACCATCCTCCGCACCTGGCGCTCTACATGGCGTTCGTGCGGCTCTTCCGCACCGCGCAGGACACCGTCAACTCGGTGTCGGGGCGGTATGCGTCGTTCTATTACCGCGACGTGCTGCGCCTGCGACCTCGCGGCGCGCTGCCGGACAGCACGTACCTCACCTTCACGCTCGCCGATGACGAGGCGGTGCGAAGTGAGGTCGTTCCCCGAGGCACCCTGTTCCCCGCGGGGAAGCGTCCGGATGGCCAGGACATCCTCTTCGCCTCGGACACCGCGGTGGGCGTCTCGCGCGCCACCGTGGCCCGACGCCTCGCGCTGCGGGTGCTGAGCGGACCGCTGGTTCCGGAAGTCGCGGCGCCCGTCGAGGGCGCGACGCCACTCACCGTCGTCAAGCAGGTGCTCGTCTCGGAGATGCCGCTCGAGCCGGATGCAACGCCGGACCCGGCGGTGGAGCCCCTTGCCGGCTGGGCGACGTTCGGCGCCGTGCGGGAGGGCGTCACCGCCACCACCGTCACCGGCCCCGCGACGCTCGGCTTCGCGCTCGCATCCGGCTACCTGAGCCTGACGGGCGGCAGCCGCGTGGTGACGTTGAACGTGCCCCTCTCGCCCGAGTCCGCTCGCCTCCTGAGCTCCCGACTGGAGGCGCTCGCCGAGGCCACCGGCCTCGATGCGAGCACCGTGTTCCTGCAGGTGCTGCGCGAGTCGTTCACCCTCCAGGTCTCCATCGAGGAGGGCTGGCTGACGGTGGAGCGCTACGAGCCCATCCTCCCTGCGAATCTCGGGCCCGTGGGCGTGGTGCCCGTGGTCACGTTCTTCGGGCTCTGGTTCGAGCTGCCCCCGTCCGCGCCCGCCGTGGTGCCCAACGGCGCCGCGCCCGCGCCGGACCTGCCCATGCTGCGCGCCTTGCTGAACCCCGAGCCCGTCGCCCTGCGAAACGGCGTCGAGGTCCATCCCGTGTCGCTGCTCGACGCGGTGGCCTTCCAGAACCTGGAGCTGCAGGTCCACGTGCGCGAGCTGACGGGCGTGAGCATCGAGAACACCCAGGGCGAGGTGGACCCGAGCACCCCGTGGGCCCTCTTCGGTGCGTCGCCCGTGGTGGGCTCGTACGCGCGCCTGCGTCACACCGAGCTGTTCGTCAAACGCCTCGACACGCTCTCGCTCGCGCTCGACTGGTTCAACATCCCCTCGGACACGGAGGGCTTCGCGGGCTACTACCGCGACTATCGCGTGGGGCCGGACGGGCTGCCGACGGAGGACCTCTTCGACAACACGAGCTTCAGCGCGGACCTGCGCGTGCTCCGCCCCGGCGCCTGGACGCTCCAGCCCCTCGTGCTGCCCGACGCGCCGCGGTGCCCCGGCTCTCCCCCGAGCGAGGACGCCCCCCGGGAGGGCGTGCGCTGCTGCCTCTTCCGCACGAAGCCGGACTGCGACACGCCCCCGCCCGAGCCGCGCGGCACGCTGTGCCAGGGCACCGTGCTGAAGCAGTTCGACGTGGCCCCCGGCACTCCACCCGACTACTACGACCCGGCGACGAGCGCGCTCGAGCTGCGGCTGGCCACCCCGTCGTATGCCTTCGGTGACTCGCTCTACACCGTCAACGTGCTGAACGCGGTGCTGGCGGAGCTGCCCGACGGCTCGCAGACCTCCTCGCGGGAGTCGCGGCTCCTCAAGGACATCAAGTACCCGAATCCCCCCTGGCTGCCCCAGGTGCGGACGCTGGCCGTGCACTACTCCGCGCACTGCCTGCTCGACGAGGCGCGCTTCTTCCACCTGCTGCCCTTCGAGGGCTTCAAGCAGGTGACCGCCGACGCCCAGCGGCCCGTCGCGCTGCTCCCCCACTTCAAGGCGCCCGCGAACCTGTACCTCGGCTTCACCGGCCTGGACGAAGCCCAGGGCCTCACGATGCTGTTCCAGCTGAGCGGCACCTTCACCGGGACGGGCGAGGTCCCCACCGTGCAGTGGGAGTGGCTCACGGCGACACGATGGAACCAGCTGCCTCCGGACCAGGTCCTCTCGGACTCGACGCGGGGACTGCAGGGCACGGGCATCCTCACCCTGGGCCTGCCCACCTTCACCTCGCGAGGCAGCACGCTGATGCCGAAGGTCGCCGACGAGGGCGACTACCAGTGGCTGCGCGCCTCCGTCCCACAGGAGGCGGACGATTTCCCCCGGACGCTCGCGCTCACGCCGCACGCGGTGACGGCGACGCGCAGCGCGCCCGGCGTCGATGTGGACACGCCCGTGCCCGCCGGGAGCATCACCCAGTCCGTGCAGGCGCTGCCCGACATCGGCGGCATCTCCCAGCCGATGGCGTCGTTCGGAGGACGTCCGCCGGAGACGGCGCACACGTTCGAGGTCCGCGCCTCGGAGCGCCTGCGCCACAAGGAGCGCGCGGTGCTGGCGTGGGACTACGAGCGGCTGGCCCTGGAGCGCTTCCCGTCCCTCTGGAAGGTGAAGGCCCTGCCCGCGCACGCGCCCCGTCAGTCCGGCGTGCCGGGCGCGGTGCTCGTGGTGGTGGTGCCCGGGCGCGACGCGTCGGCGTCGGCGGACCCGACGGTGCCCCAGGCCACGTCCGAGCTGCTCGAGCAGGTCGAGCAGTTCCTCGCGGAGCGCGCCAGCGGCTTCGCGCAGGTCCGCGCCGTCAATCCCCTCTACGTCCGCGTGAAGGTGGACGCGGCGGTGCGCTTCCGCGCCGGAGAGGAGACGGGCGCGAGCCTGGAGCGGCTCGACCGCGAGCTCGTGGAGTACCTGTCCCCCTGGTACTTCGATGCGTCCCGCGCGACACGGCAGGGCGAGTACGGCTCGAGCGCGGACGTCTCCGACTTCATCCAGACGCGCCCCTATGTCGAGGAGCTGCTCTCGCTGGAGCTGGAGCACTCGCCGCGTCCCGAGACGCTGGAGTCCGACTGGTACTTCCTCACCTCGGAGACCCGGCACGCGCTGAGCGCCGCGGACGCGCCCGCCGCCCTGCTGGCCGCGGATGGCTACTGAGCCCTTTCGGAGCACACCATGGCAGAGCCCGTCACCGTCACCGCCACGCCGCCCACGAACGTGGGCCTGGACTACGCCGCGCTCGAGAAGGCGGGCACCGCGCTCCTCCAGGAGCTCTCGGGGAAGATATGGACGGACTACAACGCGAGTGACTCCGGCGTCACCACGCTGCAGCAGCTCTGCTATGCGCTCACGGAGCTGTCCTACCGCGCGACGTTCCCGCTCGCCGACCTGCTGGTGGACCCCGTCACGGGCGTCATCGAGCCCGCGCGACAGGGGCTCTTCCCCGCGCTCGACATCCTCCCGTGCGACCCGGTGACGGAGCGCGACTACCGCAAGCTGCTCATCGACCGCGTTCCCCAGGTCGCCAATGTCTGGCTCACCCCCGTCACCACCGGAGAGGTCCAGGGGCTCTACGACGTGAGGATTCTCGCGCCGGGGCGCGACGACTGCGCCACCGACGAGCGCTCCCCCGACGCCATCATCGACGCCGTCCGCCGCGTCTACAGCCGGCACCGCGCCCTGTGCGAGGACCTCCGCGACGTCTCGCTCCTGGAGCCGCTCGACGCCGTCGTCACCGCCGAGGCCAGCATCGACGAGCGTCGGACGCCCGAGGACATCCTCGCCGCGCTGTTCTTCCGCGTCGGCAACCTCCTCGCGCCCGAGCCGCGTCGCGAGTCACTCAAGTCCCTGCTCGACGCGGGCCGGACCCCGGATGAAATCCTGGAGGGGCCGCTGCTGCGCAACGGCTTCATCGCGGACGCGCAGCTGCAGCCCAAGGCGGCGTCCATCGCGCTCCAGGACCTCATCCGCGTCATGGCGCAGACGCCCGGCGTCTCCAGTGTCCGAGGGGTGAGCCTGCGCGCGGGTGGCCAGGTCGCCACCGGACCTGACGGCGCGCTGCCGGTGGCGCCGGAGCAGGTGCTGCGGCTCGACACGCGCACGGACGCGAAGCGGGGCGGGTTTTCGATTCGGCTCTTGCGCAACGGCGTGGAGGTGAAGCCCCATCCCGCGCGCGTGCGCCGTGAGCTGGAGCGCCTGTGGGCCGAGCAGCGCCGCACCTATCCGCTGGGGAGCCAATACGAGGAGTACCTCGGCATGCCCCGAGGTCAGCGCCAGGACTTCCGCGCGTACACCTCCATCCAGACGCAGTACCCCATGGTCTACGGCATCGGGTCCGCGGGCCTCCCCGAGGGCGCACCGCCGCTGCGTCAGGCCCAGGCGCGCCAGCTCAAGGGCTACCTGCTCGTGTTCGAGCAGCTCCTCACGGACTTCTTCGCGCAGCTCGCGCACGTGCGGGACCTGTTCTCCGGCGACCCGGACCTGCAGCGGACGTACTTCTTCCAGCTGCTCACCGACGCGGTTCCGGATGTGGAGCCGTTGCTCGCGGAGCCTTCGGAGGGAGGGGACTCGCCGGGCTATGCGCTCGGACTGGAGGAGCTGGTCGCAAGCCAGGACCCCGTCACCGCGCGCCGCAACCGGTTCCTCGATGTGCTGCTGGCGCTCTGCGGGGAGCAACTGGA
The DNA here is from genome assembly GCF_059738865.1 of Myxococcus sp. MH1. NCBI lineage: Bacteria > Pseudomonadati > Myxococcota > Myxococcia > Myxococcales > Myxococcaceae > Myxococcus > Myxococcus sp. MH1. The sequence goes on from NZ_AP026947.1 coordinate 8,901,218, forward strand.
CGAGGACTCCGTCGCGGGCACGTCGTGGGACGGCACTCCGGACGCGCTCCAGGCCGAGCGGGTGCTGCGCGCGAAGCTCGCGCTGTTCGAGCACCTGGTCGAGAGCACGCATTCGCGTGGACGCGGTATCGACGCGCTGGAGCGCCCCGGGCCGCGGAACGTCGCGGGCATGGCCATCAAGAGCCGCATCCAGCTGGGGATGCCCGTCGCGGACTCGCGCACGCTCATCGATGGGCTGGATGAGCATGGGTTGAATCTCTCGGACTCGGCGAGCACGGCGCCGGAGAGCCGCGCGCTGGCTCGATATGAGGACATGCTCGAGGAGCGCTTCACGCCCGTCGCCTCGCTGCCCGCGCCGGAGAGTCCTCCCGCGCCGCCCCTGCGCTCCCAGATGCTGGGGGGCGAGTTCCTGAGCGCGGCGGGCGCGGTGGAGCACTTCCGCGTGGGGACGCTGCCGGGGGAGTCCTCGTTGTCCCTGGTGTGCAAGGCGCCTTCCGAGGCGGGCTGGCACCTGGCGGGGAAGTTTCCGACTGTGGAGAGCGCGGTGGCGCGGGCGCATGCGCTCGTGGAGCAGGCGCGCCAGCTCAACCGGCAACGCTCGCAGCTCTACATCGTGGAGCACCTGCTGCTGCGGTCCGCCCGGCGCGAGGGCGAGGACGCCTTCCCCTACAGCTTCACGGTGACGGCGGTCATCTCCACGGCGACGGGCGAGTGGCGTGAGCCGGAGTTCCAGTCGTTCGCGCGCGAGGTCATCCGGAGCAACGCGCCCGCGCTGATGGTCGCGGAGTGTCTGTTCCTCGGGTCCTCGCGCATGGCGGCCTTCGAGCGGCTCTACTGGGCCTGGAGGAATGCGCTCCGGCAGGCAGATGAGCCCGGGCTCTCGCTGGCCTCGGCGCGGCTGAGGGACTTCCTGGAAGCGGCGGCCCGTGAGTCCGGGGCGGACACCGCATGACGGGCTCGCGGCATCATCTCCGCAAGCAGACGCTGCGGGTGACCTTGGCGTCGGAGGAGCAGGCGCTGGCGCTCCAGCCCCGGCTGAGTGACTTCAACCGGCGTCGGCTGCTCGCCATCATCGAGAAGGTGTTCGACGCGGTGGATGTCCCCGGGCTGCACCTGCGCCTCGACCGACTCGATGTGGATTTGGGGACGGTGCCGTTCGACGACTTCGAGCAGGTGGTGGAGGAGCGGCTCTCCCTGCGACTCCAGGAGGCCGTGGAGCAGGCGGTGCGGGAGCGGCGCTCGTCGACACGGGCGGAGGACCGGCCTCGGACCGAGGAGGAGCTTCGGCTGGAGTTGCTGGAGCATTACCTGCTGCATGGCACCCTGCCCTTCTGGGCACCGCATGGCGTGGCGTTCTCGTTCGGCGCGCTCTTCGCCGAGCTTGCCCGGAGCTCTCCGGCCTCGCTGGTGCGGCTGGTGGGCAAGCACGCCACGCTCGGGCGGGTGTTGGACCGGTTGGTGTTGCAGCTCGACCAGCGGCAGTTGGAGCAGCTCGTGATGCTCCTGGAGCCGAAGCACGCGGCGCTGCTCATCGACTACATCGTCAGCCTCCAGGCGCTCCATCGCATCGAGCCGGTGTTGCCGCTGAGTGACCGGGCGCTGTCACGGCTGCTCTGGTCGCTGACGCTGACGTACCTGGTGAAGGACGCGGGCTCGCAGTTCAACCGCAAGAGCGCGTTGAAGCTCCTGCTCGAGGGGGTCTCGGAGAGCCAGGGCCTGGACTATCCGGAGCTGCTGACGACGCTGGACTCCGGGTTGGAGCAGGTGCGGAAGCGGCACCCGGTGCTGGCGTCGCTGTCGTCCGTCATCGGGGAGCTGGTGCGCGAGCTTCCGCTCCCCGAGGTCGAGGAGGTGGAGACTCCGGTGCTCGATGAGGAGCTGGCGACCACGGAGTCGGCGTCGGCGCGGTATGAGCTGGCGGAGGCGCTTCGGTATTACCTCCGCCATGGGGAGCTGCCGTGGGCCACGCTCGTGCGCATGCCGGAGCTGACGGCGGAGCGGGTCGTCGCGACGCTGCCGGAGCTGCCTCGCTCGCTGCAACGGCGGGTGCTCGGTTGGGAGCAATCGGGTGGCTCGTTGGCGCGGCTGGTCCGGGCGGTGCGGCGGATTCCCGAGGAGGTGCTGTCGAAGCTGCTGGTGCGGCTGATGCCGCGCCCCGGAGATGAAGGGAGTCCGCTGCGCTCGGCGCTGCCCGTGTTCGCGGCGCGCGCCGAGGACAAGCCGTTGTTCTTCGCGCGCCTGCTCGCGGCGCTGCTGGATGGGAAGCCGGTGGTTCTGGAGGAGCTCTCGGCGACGCGGGTTCCGGGAGGCACGGAGGACTGGGGAGTTCGTGACGCGGACCTGTCGCGGTGGGAGGCACATGCGCTCAAGTCCGCGCTGGTGAGCCGACTTCGCTTCGGGACGAAGGCAGGGCCGACGGTGGAGGAGTTGCTCGGCGCGCTGCTGACGTCGTTTCCCGAGGACAGTCGGCACTTCCTCCTGGCGCTGCGGGACACGGAGGACTTGCGGACGGTGCTCGTCGACCGGAGTGGGGAGGATGTTCTCGGCAGGGCGATGGACTTGCTGCGTCCGCGCGAGTCCCGGTCGATGCGGGCGTTGCTCCGGGCGATGAGCGAGCTTCCGGAGCGGGTGCTGCCGGGCGGCATCGAGGGTGCGCGGAAGACGGTGTTCCATGAGCTGCTGTTGCTGGGAGAGACGGCTCCGCTTTCCCGGAGCACCGTGAGCCGACTGCTGCGGAGAGTGTTCGGGGCGGAGATGCCCCTGGAAGCCCAGGGGTTCTTGTCGCGCGTCATCGCGGACTGGGGCGCATCGGGAGGAGTGCTCCAGAAACATGCGGAGGTCTTCGGTGCGGCGCTCGAACACCTTCGTGAGCGAGGTGGCACGTCACCTTCCGGAGACGTTGATGGTCCGCGCAGGGGGGCTCCTCGCGACGAGGATGGCGACGTACGGTGGCACGCGGGCGAACGAGCTCCGCACGTTCATGCGGACACGAGTTCGCGCACGCCGGACGGCATCCGTACCGACCACGGAGACTCGGCCCCTCGCGTGCAGATTGTTGAATCCGGCACCCACAGCCACTCGGTCGCTCTCTGGCGAGACGCGGCATCCTTCGACCGCGGCGACGCATCCTCGCTCGGAAAGAGCAGTGTCTCCGTCCACCACGCTCCGCATGGACAAGACGAAGCAGCCTTCAACCAAGGCGGCCCCACATCACGCGAAGAAGACACCGTTCCTCTGGGCCTCGGCCATGCGGCCTCGCGCAGACAGGACAGAGAATCCGTTGCCCAAGGAGCTCCAGCCGCAAACGAGCAGGCGGAGGAAGGTCTCGACCACGGCGACTCCGCTTCACGCGAGCACGGCAAGGTACCTATCGGCCACGAGTCCGACTCTCATGAACGAGCAGGGAGTTCTGACAGCCGCAGCGACGCACCTTCGCGTCCAGGCGACGCGGCAGCTATCGGCCACGAATCCGAATCGCACGAACGAACAGGGGCATCTGGCGATACACCTTCGCTCGCTGGAGACGAGGCATCCCTCGGCCACGAGTCCGACTCGTATGAACGAACCGGACGTTCTCGTAGCCGCAACGACGCACCTTCGCTCTTGAGCGACGCGGCATCCCCCGGCCACGACGTATCAGGCTCACGTGCTTATCTCAGCTGCAGCGACGCCGATTCGCTCGCTCGGGACGAGGCATCACTCAGTCATGACAGCTCAGACTCTCGTGGACTCGCCGGGACATCCCCCAGCTACACCGACGCAGCTTCGCGCGTGCCAAGCGAGGTACCCCTCCACGTCGAGGGTGCAGACTCGGGCGGACGAGCCGGCCCTCTTCTCAGCCACACCGACGCGGCTTCGCGAGCACCAAGCGGGGTACCCCTCCACTTCGAGGGTGCAGACTCGGGCGGACGAGCTGGCCCCCTTCCCAGTCACACCGACGCGGCTTCGCGAGCACCAAGCGGGGTACCCCTCCACTTCGAGGGTGCAGACTCGGGCGGACGAGCTGGCCCCCTTCCCAGTCACACCGACGCAGCTTCGCGAGCACCAAGCGGGGTGCCCCTCCACTTCGAGGGCGCTGCCCCAGGCGGACGGGCTGGCCCCCTTCCCAGTCACACCGACGCGGCTTCGCGAGCACCAAGCGGGGTGCCCCTCCACTTCGAGGGCGCTGCCCCAGGCGGACGGGCCGGAACACCCCTCAGTCACACCGACGCAGCTTCGCAAGCACCAAGCGGGGTGCCCCTCCGCTTCGAGGGCGCAGACTCGGGCGGACGGGCCGGGGCATCCCTCAGTCGCACCGACTCGGTTTCCCGTGCCCAAGTCGCGCCCGCTCCTGGCGATGACAGCGTCCGCTCGCACGAACAAACCCAGGAACTCCTCAGTCGCAGCGACTCAGCTCCGCATGCTCACGACGAGGCACCTTTCGGCCACGACGACCCCAGTTCGCACGAACGAACCCAGGAACTCCTCCGTCGCAGCGAGGCGTCCGCACGTGCGCGGACCGATGCGCTCGCCGTTCACAGCGACTCGGTCCCACCGGCGCGGGACTCGGCACCTTTCAGCAACGACGGCGCAAGTCGGCACGCACAAAGCGAAGTCCCCTCCAGCCTCAGTGCCCTCGATGCGCGCGTGAGCGACTCAGCGCCTCCCAACGTCGACACGGGAGGTGCCGCGCATTCCGGGCCTGCGACACGTCCAACGGTGCACCACACGGATGCACCACCTCCCGCGGCACACGCATCACTCCCCACAGAGCACTTCGCGCATGGCCACACGGACTCGCTCACCGCGACCGTGAAGCACGTCCATCACGAACGTGGCGACCTCCACGCAAGAGACACACAGCCCTCCGACACAGCCCCACGGGCGCGGGCCACACCTCTTCAACCCGGTGACACCTCCTCGCGCGCGGAGTCAGCCCCCCTCCATCGCCCCACCGCATCGCCAGCAAGCGGTCATCGGCCATCCACCGCGCGAGTCGCCCACCCGCTCGATGCGCCGCTGAGCCCCTCCGAGTCCGCCCCACTGCCTCCACGCCCTGGCACGCACGACAGTCCGGAAGCACGCGCAGCCCTCTTCGCCTTCCTGCTCGCCGAGAGCGCGGACCGCTACGCGGGACTCTCCGACGACGCCCTGCTCCGCCTGCTCCAGTCACTCCTCGACGAATCCCCGGACGTGCTCCACGGCTTCATCCGCCGTCACGTGCACCGCCGCCACCTCCAGGAACACTGGGCGCGCATCCTCCCTGACCCGCTCCTCGCGCGCTTCTCCGCGGTGCTCGCGCCCCGCCTCCACACCGCGCTCCTGTCCACCGTCGAAATCCTCATCGCCGCATGGCAGGACGTGGCGCCCTCCGACGTGCCCTCCCTCACGGAGCGCTCCGCGTTCTGGCGCTTCGTCCTGGAGTTGCTCGGCAAACGCCCCGGAGCAAGCCTCGGACTCGAGCAGCTCATCGCCGCGTTCCTCGAGCACTTCTCCACCCGCCTGCGCGGCGCCCACCCCACGCACCGGGACTCACGCGGCGTCGCCGAGCGACTCCTGGAGCGCGCCATCGAACTGGCCCACCACGAGTCCCTCCCCCGCCTGGCCTCCGTGCTCCACCAGCGGCGCTCCACCTTCCTCGCCGCCTGGACCACACCACCCCGCCCGCCCGCGCGCGCCACGAAACCCTCGCGTCAGCGCACCTCCTTCCAACTCGGCGCGGACGAGCACGGCGCCAACGACGGCAACCCCATCTACATCGAGAACGCGGGCCTCATCCTCACCAGCCCCTTCCTGCCCCACCTCTTCCGCGAGCTGGGCCTCACGCACGTGGATGACCAGGGCAAGACACGCCTGGACCCCGAGCCCGCCACGCGCGCCGTGCACCTGCTCCAGTACCTCGTCGACGGCCGCACCAGCGCCCCCGAGCCCCTGCTCGTCCTCAACAAGATTCTCTGCGGCCTCTCCGTCCCCACCCCCATCCCCAGCGGCATCGAGATGACCCCACAGGAACAGTCCCTCTGCGACCGGCTCCTCAAGGCCCTCATCGCGAACTGGACCATCCTCTCCGGCACGTCCGTCGCGGGCCTGCGAGAGACCTTCCTCCAACGCGAAGGACGCCTCGAACAACTCGAGGACCGCTGGAAGCTCCAGGTGCAACGCAAGACGCTCGACGTGCTCGTCGACCAGGTCCCCTGGAGCCTCTCCATCCTCACCCACCCCTGGATGCCCCAACCCCTCTACGTCTCCTGGTAGCGCCATGGACCTCCGCTCGCCCTCCACCAACGCCGAGTGCCTCCGGGCCGAGGTCGCCTGGCTCACCCAGTGGCTGGACCTCCGACTCCAACAACACGCCGGGAGCACCCTCCCCGCGCCGCTCCTCGACACCCTCCCGCCGCCACCCCTCCCCACCCTCGAGGCCCCCTACGCCGAGCTGCTCCGCGAACTCCACTGCACCCCCGCCGAGCGACTGCTCCTCATCCTCGCCGCCCTGCCCCACCTCCAGCCCGCCGCGCTGGACCCGCTCTTCCTGCGCAACCAGGCCCTGGACCGCCGCTTCACCGAGTTCGGCGGCGTCGTGGGCCAGTCCCACGGCGGCATCCTCCCCACCGGCGAGACTGCGCTGTTCCTCCTCGCCGGAGACGACCTCCAGGCGCGACTGACGCACCTGCCCCTCTTCCACCCCGACCACCCGCTGTTCGCGCGCCGCGTGCTGCGACTGGAGCGCCGTCACCCGGAGGAGCCCCCGCTGTCCGCCGCGCTCCAGCTCACCCCCGAGGCCCTCGAGCGCCTCACCACCGGCGCCCACTACCAGCCGCCCTTCGGCCCGGAGTTCCCCGCGCAGCGCATCACCACGATGCAGGGCTGGGAGGACCTGGTGCTCGACGCGCCCCTGCGCGACGACGTCGAGGACATCATCACCTGGGCCCGCCACCAGGGGACGCTCCTGGAGGACTGGGGCCTGAAGAAGCAGCTCAAGCCCGGCTACCGCACGCTCTTCCACGGCCCTCCCGGCACCGGCAAGACCCTCACCGCGACCCTGCTCGGCAAGGCCACCGGCCTGCCCGTCTACCGCGTCGACCTGTCCAAGGTGGTGTCCAAGTACATCGGCGAGACGGAGAAGAACCTCGCCAGCCTCTTCGACCACGCGCAGCTCCAACGTTGGATCCTCTTCTTCGACGAGGCCGACGCCCTCTTCGGCAAGCGCACCGAGTCACGCAACGCCAATGACCACGCGGCCAATCAACAAATCTCCTACCTGCTCCAGCGCATCGAGGACTTCCCTGGCATCGCCATCCTCGCCAGCAACCAGCGCGCGCACTTCGACGAGGCCTTCGCCCGCCGCTTCCAGTCGATGATCCACTTCCCCATGCCCGGCCCCGCGCAGCGCCTGCGGCTGTGGGAGGCGTGCTTCAAGGACAAGCCCTTCCCGCTGGCCCCCGACGTGGACCTCGCGAAGCTCGCCCGCGAGCACGAGCTGTCCGGCGGCGCCATCATCAACGTGCTCCGCCACGCGTGTCTCAAAGCCGTCATCCGCATGCCCCAACAGCTGCGCGCCGCGGACCTCCTCCACGGCATCCACCGCGAGCTCCACAAGGAAGGCCGCTACACCCTCCCCTCGCGATGAAACCTGCTCAACACGCCGTGTCAGGGAACCTTGATTGACGAATCAATCCCTCTCTACCGTGACCGACCCCTCGCAGTCCGGTGAGGTGCTCCATGGCGCAGCGTCTGCTCTCGCGGTGGTTCCCCCGTTCGTCCCTGTTCGTCGCATTGTTGATACCCGTCCTCGCGACGGCGGCGGTGCCCTCGCCGCTCCCGGTTGCCCACGGCGTGCTCACGGCCGCGGCGACGACGGGCTTCAAGTTCGTGGACATCCCGGTGGGCGACGGGGTGGTGCTCAAGGCCAACCACATCGCCCCGACGACGCCCGGTCCCCACCCGGCCGTCGTGTTCATCTCCAGTTGGGGACTCAACGACCTGGAGTACCTGGCCCAGGCCAAGGCGCTGGCCGAGCGGGGCTACGTGGTGCTGTCGTACACGCCTCGGGGCTTCTGGGCGTCGGGGGGTGGAATCGACACGGCGGGCCCGGCGGACATCGCGGACACCTCGCGCGTGCTCGACTGGCTGGTGGCGAACACGCCGACGAACGCGGCGCGCATCGGCCTCGCGGGCGTGTCGTACGGCGCGGGCATCTCCCTCATCGCCTCCGGCTTCGACTCGCGCGTGAAGGCCGTGGCCGCGCTCTCCGGATGGACGGACCTGGTGGCGTCGCTGTACGGCGGTGACACGCGCAGGCCCCAGGCGGTGGCGCTGCTGGACCTGGCCGCGCGCTTCCTCGGCCGTCCCAGCCCCGAGCTGCGGACCCGCATCGACGACTACTTCGCCAACCGGGACATCGAGGGCCTCAAGCAGTGGGGGCGCCTCCGCTCCGCCTCCACCTACGTGGACCGCATCAACGCCAACGCGCCCGCCATCCTCATCGCCAACGCGTACGGCGACAGCATGTTCCCTCCCAACCAGCTCGTCTCCTTCTTCAGCCAGCTCACCGGCCCCAAGCGATTGGAGCTCGCGCCCGGGGACCACGCCGTCGTCGAGGCCACGGGCCTGGTCGGCCTGCCCAACCCCGTGTGGACCAGCGTGACGCGGTGGCTGGACCAGCACGTCGCCGGCATCGACACGGGCATCGCCAACGAGCCGCCGCTCGTCCTGCGCACCTACGACGGCGACGTGGAGGGTTATTCCACCTGGGCCGCTGTCTCCTCCAGCACCCAGCGCCTCGGCCTGGGCGCCATCCGGCTGCTCGATGGCACCGGCACGCTCGGAGGCGCCCCATCCACGAGCGGCGCGCGGACCCTCTGGGGCGGCGTCGATACCATCGCCGACGCGGGGGTGCCGCTGCTGACCAACGGTCTGCAGGCGCTGACGGGAATCCCTCCCATCGTGTGGCTGCCGGGCGTCAACCGGCTGCGCGCGGGCGTGTGGACCTCGCCGCCGTCCTCGCGCGAGCTGTCCCTGCGCGGCACCGCCACGCTGCGGCTGCGCATCACCCCGACGACGGCCTCCGGTACCGTGGTCGCCTATCTCTATGACGCCGTGGGGGACTTCGGCGGCCTCGTCACCCACGTGCCGCTGAGCTGGCACGGCGCCACGCCAGGCACGCCGCTCGACCTGGACCTGGTGTTCCCCGCCACCGCGTATGACGTCCCGGCCTGGCATCAGCTCGCGCTCGTGGTCGACACCGAGGACCCGCTCTACCTCGGCGCCAACACCCTCAACGCCACGCTGACCGTGGGCGGACCCTCCTGGTTGGATTTGCCGCTGCGCTAGCGTGAGGTGTTCCCACCCTCTCGGAGGGGGAGACTCCGGGAGGGTATGCCAGCACCCGCCCCCTTTCGCTGACACGTCAATGGCGCGTCGGTGCGGGCCAATGGACCTCCTGACACGTCAGCAAAGCCTCGCAGGTCCTCACGTCCCATTCGGTGACGCGATGGCCCGTGCCATGCAGCTGTCCATACCCACACAGTCGTGGCAGAAGGCCGTGCGCGCGCTCAGTGCGACGCCCGGACGTGGAGGAACCCTTGAATTCTCGAAGTCATCATTCCCTGCTCGGAGGGCTGGCCGTTCTCTGGGCCCTCTCCGCTCAAGCGCAGGTCCAGCGGATTCCCAACCTGGAGCTGGAGCGGTTGCAGCTCAACCCCGGCGCCAAGGACAGCCTGGTGCTGTCCACCGGTGACTTGCTCCCGGACGGCACCTTCCGGCTGGGGCTCACGGCCCACTACGAGCGCAAGCCGCTGGTGCTGCTGCGCAACGACGATGAAGTGGGCACCATCATCTCGGACCGCGTGACGGTGCACCTGAGCGGCGCCTACGCCGTGACGGACTGGTTGGAGTTGGGTCTTCAAGTTCCCATCGTCTCGCAGTGGGGCCCGGACACGACGGCGCTCGGCTTCCAGACGCCGTCCACGCTCGCGCTGGGCACGCCGTGGGCGCAGGCGCGCGCGGGGCTGTTGTCCGAGGCGCGCGGTGGCCCGCTGGACGTGGGCCTGCACCTGGGCGCGGCGCTGCCTTTGGGCAGCAAGGACACGCTCACGCGGGACCAGGGCTTCGTCTTCACCCCCCGCCTGGGCCTGGGCAAGAAGGTGGGCGACGGCTGGCGCGTGGGCGCGGACGTGGGCGCGCTGGTGCGCACCAAGAAGTACGCGCTGACGCCCAACGCGGACCCGCTGCAGGACGAGCTGGGCGTGGAGATGAACGGCGGCGTCAACGTGACGGCCCACCTGTTCGGCCTGCGCGAGGAGCTGGTGGTGCGCGGCACCCTGCCGTTCGCGGACGCGCCCGAGTCGATGGAGGTGCTGCTGGGCCTGCGCTCGCCGGTCAAGGCGGGCACCGAGTTCTACGTCATGGGCGGCCCGGGCTTCGGCCGGACGCCCGGCACGCCCGAGTTCCGCGTGCTGGCGGGCGTCAACTTCGGCCCCCGCGACGATGCGCCCGCATGTGTCGCGGGCCAGCCCCACGAGCCCGCGCGCTGTCCCAACCTGGACGCGGACGGCGACGGCGTGACGAACGCGCAGGACCGCTGCCCCACCACGCCCGGCCTCGCCGAGCTCAACGGCTGCCCGGACGGGGACGACGACAAGGACGGCATCCCCAACCTGGCCGACAAGTGCCCCGCCCAGCCGGAGAACATCAACGGCTTCCAGGACGAGGACGGCTGCCCGGATGACCCGGACTCCGACAACGACGGCGTCACCGACTCCAAGGACGCGTGCCCGAAGGAGCCCGAGGACAAGGACGGCTTCCAGGACGAGGACGGCTGCCCGGACCCGGACAACGACAACGACGGCGTGCTCGACGCCAAGGACGCCTGCATGAACGAGGCGGGCCCGAAGGAGAACCGCGGCTGCCCGGACAAGGACCGCGACAACGACGGTCTGGTGGACCGGCTGGACAACTGCCCGGACGAGCCGGGACCGGTGAAGAACCACGGCTGCAAGCAGAAGCAGCTCGCGCAGATTGGCGAGGGCCAGATTCGCATCCTCGAGGCCGTCTTCTTCGAGAACAACAAGGACCTCATCAGCCCGCGCAGCTTCAAGCTGCTCGACGGCGTGGCCGCCATCCTCGTGTCGCACCCCGAAATCGAGAAGGTGCGCGTCGAGGGCCACACCGACAACACTGGCAAGGCCGACTACAACCTGGACCTGTCGCAGCGCCGCGCCGAGGCGGTGGTGAAGTACCTGGAGGGCAAGGGCGTCAAGCGCGAGCGGCTGGAGCCGCGCGGCTTCGGTCCCCAGAAGCCCATCGCGGAGAACACCACCAAGGCCGGCCGCGCCAAGAACCGCCGCGTGGAGTTCCGCATCGTCGGTGACGCCGATGGCGTCGAGACGAAGAGCGGCGAGCCCACCGACACCCTCGAGAAGTGAGGAAAGACCTTCCATGCCATCATCAGACACGCATCCCATCGCCATGAAGCGGGCCCGGACGGGCCCGTCCGTGGCCGCGCTCGCCCTGGCGCTCATCACCACCCTCACCGGCTGCCAGGAGCAGCAGCCCACCGCGCTCGTCTCGACCGAGGCGCCCGGCGCGCAGCGCTCCGAGCTGGCCGCCCCCGTCGTGGGTGACGGGCGCATCCAGCCCGGAGAGGAGTGCGACGACGGCAACACGGTGAGCGGCGACGGCTGTTCCGCCACCGGCACCATCGAGGCAGGCTACCTGTGTCACGTCCCCGGACGGGCCTGTTCGCTCGCGTCGCTGTGCGGCAACAACGAGGTCAACCCGGGCGAGGCCTGCGACGACGGCAACACGACGCAGGAGGGCAACGGCTGCTCGACGACGTGTGATTTGTCCCTGTGCGGCAACGGCGCGTTCAACAACCGCCAGTGGCCCAACTTCGACCAGGAGGTCTGCGACGACGGCAACCGCACCGAGGGCGACGGCTGCAACCGGATGTGCGAGGTGGAGCCCGGCTTCGCCTGCTCCGGCACGCCCAGCCGCTGCGTGAGGGCGGGCATCGCCTTCTTCAACACGGGCGTGGACCAGAACAACCGCCGCCTGGAATCCGGCGCGGACCCGCACTGGTTCTACTCCGGCACCACGACGGGCGCGGCCGTCGGCGCGCGCAGCGCCGAGGACTGGCCGCAGGAGATCCAGACCGCCACCTTCATGGTGGCCCCGCTGGGTGCCCCCACGTGCGTCTACCAGGACTTCATCATCCCCTCGACGACGAACGTCGCGCAGTTCCGCATGCGCATCGCCACGTTCAACGACAACTCGTTCGACGGCGCCACCGTCAACGGGCAGCCCTTCACGCCCGTCACCGTGAGCGAGCCCCCGGGCTCGCCGTGGCAGAAGAGCATCATCCGTGAGTTCGGCACCACGGCGGCCTGGAAGACGGGCCTCAACCGGCTGGAGCTGTGCAACGAGAACGAGGCGTCGCCCCCCAACGCCTTCCGCTACCTCTTCGTGGACGCCTACGACGACCGCTGCGGCGACGGCGTGGTGTCCCCCCGCGAGGAGTGCGACGACGGCGACACGTCCAGCGGCGACGGCTGCAGCGCCACGTGCGGCATCGAGCCCGGCTACGGCTGCAGCGGCCAGCCCAGCTCCTGCGCGGCCACGTGCGGCAACGGCCTGCTCAACTCCGGCGAGCAGTGCGACGACGGCAACCTCACGCCGAACGACGGCTGCAACGCGTCCTGCCGCGTGGAGTCCGGCTACGCGTGCCCCACCCCCGGCCAGGCCTGCGTCGCCACGTGCGGCAACGGCGCGGTGGACCCGGGCGAGCTGTGCGACGACGGCAACAACATGTCCGGCGACGGCTGCTCCAACGCGTGCCGCGTCGAGAACGGCTACGAGTGCTCGGGCGCGCCCTCCAACTGCGCGCCCACGTGCGGCAACGGCGTGCTCAACCCGGGCGAGCTGTGCGACGACGGCAACACGAACCTGGGCGACGGCTGCTCCAACGCCTGCACCCTGGAGCTGGGCTACACCTGCCCCACCGTGGGCCAGCCGTGCGTGAAGACGTGCGGCAACGGCACCGTGGACCCGGGCGAGACGTGCGACGACGGCAACCTGAACCCGGGTGACGGCTGCGCCACCGAGTGCAAGCCGGAGCCGGGCTACTCGTGCAGCCGCCCCGCGAGCGGCCCGTCCGTCTGTGTCGCCACCTGCGGCAACGGCGCGGTGGACGCCAACGAGGAGTGCGACGACAACAACACCTCCAACGGCGACGGCTGCAGCCAGGGCTGCGCGGTGGAGTCGGGCTACCAGTGCTCCGGCGCGCCCTCCACGTGCACCACCGTCTGCGGCGACGGCATCCGCGCCGGCGCGGAGACGTGCGATGACGGCAACACCGTCGCGGGTGACGGCTGCTCGGCCACCTGCGCCGTGGAGCCGGGCTACAGCTGCCCGCCCCCGGGCAACGTGTGCAGCCAGACGTGCGGCAACGGCGTCGTGAACCCCGGCGAGACGTGCGACGACAACAACACCACCTCCGGCGACGGCTGCTCCAACACGTGCGCCCAGGAGCCGGGCTACACGTGCAGCGGTCAGCCCAGCACCTGCGCCACCACCTGCGGCGACGGCACGGTGGCCGGCGGCGAGGTGTGCGACGACGGCAATCTGGAGTCCGGTGACACCTGCTCGCCGCGCTGCCTGTGGTCCAACGGCCAGCCCTGCGCCGCGTCCGGCGTCTGCGACAGCGGCCTGTGCAACCCCTACTCGAACGTCTGCATCAGCGCCAACGTCTGCGGCAACGGGCTGTTGGACGAGGGTGAGCAGTGCGACGACGGTGACACCACCGCCAACGACGGCTGCTCGGCCACGTGCACCGTCGAGACGGGCTACAGCTGCGCGGGCCAGCCCTCCGCGTGCGCGGTGACGTGCGGCGACGGCATCAAGGCCGCCGCCGAGGCGTGCGACGACGGCAACACCACCGCGGGCGACGGCTGCTCGGCCACCTGCACCATCGAGGCGGGCCACGGCTGCAAGAACACCGACGTGCACGCCCTCTACACGCGGCTGGGTCGCTCGCAGTGCACCAACGTGTCGGACATCGCCCAGCCGGACCTGGCGGCGCTCGCCGCCGAGGCGGCGCTCACCGTGCCGGGCCGCTACCGCGCGGCCTATGTCTCCGGCGCGGTGAGCTACTCGGGCACCGACAACTGGTACCCGGGCCTGTTCGGCTTCAACCACGTCACGGGCGCGGGGACCCAGCGCTTCACGCTGGGCCGCCTGCCGCTGTCGGGCCCGGCCTCCGCCACCCGCGACGCGGCGATGGGCCTGGGCTTCGGGCATCACCAGGACTTCGACGCGCTCTCGGGCGAGGTGCGCCTGGCGCTCGTCGACACCGACTGCGCCGACAACAACAACACGGAGACGCAGGTGGCCTACCGGGTGGACTCGCTGTCCATCTGCCAGCTCATCCCCGTGCTGACGGACCCGGCGCCGGGCGGTGTGACGGACCCGGTCATCGGCGGCACCGGCTCGCCGGGCTCCACCATCGACGTCTACGTCGACGGTGGCACCACGCCGGTGTGCACCGTGGTGGTGGACGCCGCCGGCCGCTGGACGTGCGATCTGGGCAACATCCCCGAGGGCACGCACTCGGTGGTCCTCACCTCCACGGAGGTGGGCGCCACGGAGACGGCTCCGCCGGCCACCATCATCGTCGAGCTGACCCCGCCGACGACGCCCGTCATCACGGGTCCGGCCAATGGCTCCACGGTGTCCACCGGCACGCCGCCCATCAGCGGCACGTCCGACCCGGGCACCACCGTCACGGTGCGCGAGGGCAGCACCGTGGTGTGCACGGCCACCACCGACGCCAGCGGCAACTGGAGCTGCACGCCGACGACGCCGCTGCCGGACGGCTCGCACACCCTCACCGCTACGGCCGTCACCCCGGAGGGCAGCCCCAGCGAGACCTCCGCTCCGACGACGTTCATCGTGGACACCACCGCCCCGGGCGCGCCGGTCATCTCGGGCCCCGCGGGTGGCTCCACGGTGTCCACCGGCACGCCGCCCATCAGCGGCACCTCGGAGCCCGGCGCCACGGTGACGGTGCGCGAGGGTGGCACCGTGGTGTGCACGGCCACCGCCGACGCCAGCGGCAACTGGAGCTGCACGCCGACGACGCCGCTGTCCGAGGGTCCGCACACCCTCACCGCCACGGCCACCGACGGCGCGGGCAACACCAGCCCGCCCTCGGCGCCGGTGACTTTCACCGTCAGCACCACCGTGCCCGGCGCGCCCGTCATCACGGGGCCCGCCAACGGCTCGGTGCTGGCCGACGCCACGCCCGCCATCTCCGGCACCGCCACGCCGGGCGCCACGGTGACGGTGCGCGAGGGCACCACCGTGGTGTGCACGGCCACCGCCGACGCCAGCGGCAACTGGAGCTGCACGCCGACGACGCCGCTGGCGGATGGCTCGCACGCCGTCACCGCCACGGCCACGGACCCGACCTCGGGCAACGAGAGCGGGCCCTCCAACGTCGACACGTTCCGCATCGACACGCAGGCGCCGGACACGTCCTTCAGCCGCACGCCGGGCGCAAGCTCCGGGAACACCGAGTCCCCGTTCGCCTACGCCTCCAACGAGGAGGGCGTGACGTTCGAGTGCAGCCTGGACAACGGGCCCTACGTCGCCTGCCAGGACACCTACGACGTCCGCGAGGGTGAGCACGTCCTGCGCGTGCGCGCCATCGACAGCGCGGGCAACGTGGACCCGACGCCCGCCGAGCACCGGTGGACGGTGCTCAACTCGCGCGCCTTCGCGGGCGGCGGTTGCAGCGCGGCGCCGGCCTCGTCGGCGGGCCTGGCCCTGCTGGCCCTGCTGGGCCTGCGCCGCCGCAAGGCGCGTCGGTAGTCCGTCTTCCACCGCCGGGGGGTCCACATCCCTTCCCCCAGTCCCCTGCCCCGGGGACTCGTGGACCTCCCGGCGGGTCTCCCCGCCTCGTCGCGCAACCCCGTATGCTGGGGGCCGTGGACAAGGCGGGGAAGACGCAGGAGAGGTACGAGGAGGAGCTGCTCCTCGCGCTGGACTACGGGCTCGTCTCCGCCCAGGAGGCGACCGCCCTGCGCGAGGAGGCGCTCGGCCTGGGCAGAAGCCCGCTGGAGCTGCTGCGCGCTCGCGGCGGGGTGAGCGAGCACACGCTGAGCACCCTGCGCGAGGAGCTGGGCCCCCCGTTGGAGGACACGGCCAGTGGGGGCGCCCCGCTGGAGGCCACCACGCTGGACCCGCGCACGCCCCCGGTGGCGCCCCCCGTCGCCGCCCTGGAGGATGACGCGAGCGAGGCCCCCGTCTTCCCGGTGCCGGACTGGAACCGCTACCAGCCGGTGCGCTTCCTGGGTCAGGGAGGCATGGGGCAGGTGTTCCTGGCGTATGACCCGCTGTTGCGCCGCAACGTCGCGCTCAAGTTCGTGAAGGGCGGAGACCCGGAGCTGGCCAGGCGCTTCCTGTCGGAGGCGCGGGCCCAGGCCCGGGTGCGCCACGAGCGGGTGTGCGAGGTGTACGAGGTCGGCGAGGTGCAGGGGCGCGGCTACATCGCCATGCGCTACGTGGACGGCCAGCCGCTCGGGCAGCTCGCCGCCACGCTCACGCCGGAGCAGAAGGTGCTCGTGCTGCGGCAGGCCGCCGAGGGCGTGCACGCCGCCCACCGCGCGGGCCTGGTGCACCGGGACATCAAGCCCGGCAACATCCTGGTGGAGCGCACCGAGGACGGGGGTTACGCGCCCTTCGTCATGGACTTCGGCCTGGCGCGCGACTGGCGCGAGGAGGCGGGCCAGAGCGGCGTGGTGATGGGCACGCCGCACTACATGGCCCCCGAGCAGGCCCGCGGGGATACGTCCCGGCTGGACCGGCGCGTGGACGTCTACGGGCTGGGCGCCACGCTGTACGTGCTGCTCACCGGCCAGACGCCCTTCGCGGGGAGCGGACAGGACGTCATCACCCGCCTGCAGACGCAGGAGCCGCTGCCGCCGCGCGCGGTGGACCGGGACATCCCCGAGGACCTGGAGGCGGTGGTCCTCAAGTGCCTGGAGAAGGAGCGCTCGGCCCGGTACGACTCGGCGCGCGCGCTGGCGGACGACCTGGAGCGCTTCCTGGGCGGGGAGCCGGTGCAGGCGCGGCGGGGCGTGGGCTACCGGCTGCGCAAGAAGGCGCGCAAGCACCGCGTGGCCTTGAGCCTGGTGGTGGCGGCGCTGACGGTGGTGGCGCTGGCGCTGGGGCAGGCGGTGGTGGCGCGCAAGGAGGTGGCCGAGCGCGAGCGGCTCACGCGCAGCTTCACCGAGCGGGTGGAGCGCATCGAGGCGGCCGCGCGCTACTCCTTCCTGTCGCGCCTGCACGACACGCGCGAGGACCAGCAGGCCCTGCGCGCCAGCATGGACGCGCTGGAGGTCGAGGTGCGCGAGGCGGGCGAGCACGCGGTGGGCCCCGGGCACTACGCGCTGGGCCGCGCGCTCCTGGCCCTGGGCGACGTGGAGGGCGCCCGGGCGCGGCTGGAGTCGGCGTGGCGCCACGGCTACCGCGAGCCCCGCGCGGCCTGGGCGCTGGCGCTGGTGCTGGGAGACCAGTACCGGGAGAAGCTGCTGTTGGACGTCGAGCGGAGGAGCCAGGAGCAGCGCGAGGCGCGCCGGCGCGAGCTGGAGCAGCGCTACCGCGACCCGGCGCTGGCCTACCTGCGCCAGGCCGAGGGGCCGGACGTGCCCGCGCCGCCCTTGTACGTGAAGGCCCTGTTCGCCTTCCATGAAGGCCGTCACGAGGAGGCCCTGGCGCACCTGGACGCCATGGGCAACACCTGGCCCTGGTTCTACGAGGCGCCCCTGTTGCGCGGCGACGTGCACCTGGCCCGCGCCACCGCGCGCTGGCACCAGGGCGACAGCGCGGGCTCCCAGGCGGACCTGGAGGCGGGGCGGCGCGCGTATGCCCAGGCCATCTCCACCGCGGAGAGCCAGCCGGACACGCACTACGCCCTGGGGCGCCTGGAGCTGGCGGCGCTCGTGATGGAGCTGTACGGCTCCGGCGAGGTGCAGCCCCCGTACGAGCGGGGCCTCGCCGCCCTGGGACGCGCGCTCCAGGCCGCGCCCGGACACCACCGCTCGCTCATCGTGCTGTCGCGGCTGCACCGCCGGCTGGGAGAGCAGCACGCCAACCAGAACGCGACGGACGTGGAGGCGCTCTTCGGCAAGGCCATCGACGCGGCCAGGGCCGCGCTGAAGCTCGCGCCCCCCGCCGAGCGCGTCACGCTGGACCTGGCCATCATCCACCGGCTGTGGGCGCGCCACCTGCAGCGGCTCTCCCAGGACCCGCGCGAGCAGCTGGGCCACTCCATCGAGGCCTTCGAGCAGCTGGGGCCCGAGGAGCGCGACTACGCCTTCCACGCCAACCTGGGCGTGACGCATCAGGTGTGGGCCGACTACGAGAGCGGGCTCGGGCTGGACTCGCTGGAGCACCAGGGCAAGGCCATCGACGCCTACCTGGCCGCCATCCGCCTGCGCGACACCCAGGCCGACGCGTGGATCAACCTGGGCAACGCCTACCGCGCGAGGGCGGGCCTCACCCGGGCGCCGGACGCGCAGGGGGACCTCACCCGCGCGCTGGAGGCCATCCAGCGCGCGCTCGCCCTCAACCCGCGCAACGTCATCGCCTGCTACCAGGGCGCGGACGTGTCCGAGCAGCTGGCGCGCTGGCGCCAGGAGCACGGCCAGGACCCGAGGCCCGACCTGGAGCGGGCGCTCGCGCTCTACCGTCAGGGCCGCGACATCAACCCCAAGCTGCCCCAGCTCGCCAACGGCCTGGGCGCGGCCCTGCTGTGGTGGGCCGAGCAGCGCTGGGAGGAGGGCGAGGACGTGGAGGCGCTCCTGACGGAGGCGCGCGAGGCCTTCGAGCAGGCGCGCGAGGCGGCCCCCCAGCAGAGCTACGCCTACAACAACCTGGGCGAGGTGGAGGCGGTGCGCGCGGGCTTCCTCCTGGCGCGCGGGCAGGACCCGTCCTTCGGCCTGAAGACGGCGGAGGCCGCCTACCGCAAGACGCTGGAGATGATGCCCGGCGACGCGGACATCTGGACCAACCTGGCCCGCGTGCACGTGCTCGCGGCCACGCACGCGCTGCAGGAGCGGCGCGACGTGGCGCCCCGGCTCACCCGCGCGCAGGAGGCGCTGGACCGCGCCCGGCAGCTCAACCCGCGCCTGGGCTACGCGTGGCGCTACCAGGGCGCCCTCCTCGACGTGCACGCGCGCGAGCGGGTGCGCCTGGGCACCGCGAAGGAGGAGGACTTCCGACGGACCGAGGACGCGCTCGCCCAGGCGGTGGAGCTGTCCCCCCGGCGCCAGGAGTACGTGCTGGCGTCGAGCGAGCTGGCGCTGGCCTGGGGGCGCTGGAAGTCGCGCCAGGGCGGGAACGCAACCGGGAAGCTGACGCGCGCCCTGGAGGGCGTCGAGCGAATCCTCGCCGCCCGGCCGAAGTGGGCCCGGGCACGGCTGCTGCGCGCCGGGCTCCTGTGGGCGCTGGCGGAGGGCACCGCCGTCCCGGAGCAGCGTCAGGCGTGGACGGCGCGCGCCCGCGAGGACGCGGAGCAGGCGCTGGCGAGCAACCCGCACCTGGCCTCGACGTGGAAGGCGCGGCTGGCACCGGACCTGGAGCTCTCCGTCCGGCCCGCCGCGCCCTGAGACCCACGCCCGATTACTTCTTCGGGTCCTCGGGCGGGTCCGTCGTCACGTCCAGGCCGCCCTTCTTCGTCTCCGCGTTGGAGCCGATGAAGCTCGCGGCCTGGGACGGCGGGGGCGCGGGAACCACGACGTCGAACGGGTAGAGGCGCTTGAGGCACGTCTGCGTCACCTGCTGGTCGCTCTCCTGCGCCAGCGGATTGGACGTGTCCAGGGTGAAGGAGCCCGGCCCCGAGAGGCAGGTGGTCCCGTCCTTGAAGACCACCAGGGCGGAGGAGATGCCTTGCAGCTTGAACTCCACCTCCTCGCCGTGCTTCACGATGTTCGAAGGGCTGTAGATGATGTCGTCGGACGTGATGGTGACGGTGACAGTCATGGGCCGTGACTCCTTCCGGGTTGGAACCGCAGATGCGCGGTGTGGGTTGCAGGCACCGTACCAGAGGCGACCGACGTGTCCGACCCTCGGAGCGGGTGCTTCACCCGCGCACGGCGCGCGCACGCGGACACGTCAACGACGTGTCACCCCCGGGGACTGACGTGTCCGGCGCGCTCACGCGTCCGACAGGCCCAGCTCGCGCACGCGGCGCTGGAGCGCGCGGCGGGAGACCTCCAGCCGCTGCACCATCTTGTCCAGGTCTCCCGCGCACTCCTGGAAGCAGCGGGTGATCTCCTCCGGGCTCAAGTCCCGCGCGGTGCGGATGAGCGAGCTCTTGTCGATGAGCACGTAGACAGACGGACGGGGGATGCCGAGGAAGTCCGCGGTGGCCTTGAGGTCCCACGAGCACGCGCGCAGCGCCTCGAGCAGCTCGTCCTCCCCCACCTCCGAGGGCTTGCGGCGCGAGGACTTCGCCTCCCCCGCCGGCTCGGGGACACCCGCGCCGGCCGGGGCCAGCACCCGCCCGGGCACCGGCAGCGACTCGGCGTCCAGCGTCTGCTCCAGCCGCGAGTCCACGCGCAGGCCGGGCAGGCCGCGGCTGCCGATGACGAGCTGCCGGGTGATGTTGCGCAATTGCCGCACGTTGCCGGGCCACGCGTAGCGCAAGAGCCGCACCGCGACGGACGCGGGCAGCCAGGGCGCCGCGCGCGGGTCCGTGGGCGACAGCCGCCAGCCCTCGCCCGTCGTCTCCAGCTCCTGCCGGGCGAAGTGGAGGAACAGCGGGCCGATGTCCTCGCGCCGCTCGCGCAGGGCAGGCACGCGCAGCTCGAAGCCCGCCAGCCGGTGGAGCAGCGGCGCCTTGAACAGGCGCTCCTCGATGCGCGCCTCCAGGTTGGAGTCCGTGGCGGCCACCAGCCGCACGTCCACCGGCACCGGCGTGTGCCCGCCCACCGGGTACACCTCGCCCGTCTCCAGCACGCGCAGGAGCGCGGCCTGCACCTCGGCGGGCGCCTCGCCCACCTCGTCCAGGAACAGCGTGCCGCCATGCGCCGCGCGGAAGAAGCCGTCCCGGTCGCGGCTGGCGCCCGTGTACGCGCCGCGCTGCGCGCCGAACAGCTCCGCGGCCACCAGCTCCTTGGAGAGCGCGCCCAGGTTCACGCTGACGAACGGCCCCGAGCGGCGCGGCCCCTGCTCGTGGATGGCGCGCGCCACCAGCTCCTTGCCCGTGCCCGTCTCGCCGCGGATGAGCACCGGCACCGCCAGGTCCGCCACCCGCAGGATGTCGTCGCGAAGCTGCTGGATGGACTGGCTCTGCCCCACCAGCCCCAAATCCCGGTGGACCGACGGGGCGGCCGTGGACGCCAGGTGCAGCAGCAGCACCACGCGCTCGGCGAGCACCAGCGGCACCCCGGCCACCAGCTCCTCCTGGGTGAACTCCCGGCCCCCGGCCACCGACTCGCCGGCCACGCACACCTGGGTGCCATCCTCCGGCACCCGCAGGCGCAGCCCCCCCTGAGCCGCGGGCTCGAAGAGCACCGGCGTCCGGCTGAGGAAGGGGTCTCCCAACGGCAGCGCCAGCAGCCCCCCGGGCCGCGAGAAGTCCGGGGCGTTGCGCGACAAGGCCGCCGTCCGGCCCACGCTGGCGAGCACCTCCAAGAGGAGCTGCTCTCCGATGCGCTGGGGGTGGGGATGAGACACGACAGTCAGCGCTGGCACACTCCGCGGGGCCGTCGCGGGTGGGCCTTTCGTCTGCACGGCGGTCGTCGACATGTCGGCGGCGAGCTTCTGCTGCATGGGGCTGAGTTCGGTTTACAGGCGCTTCCAACCTATCAGCCTACACCGGCTCGACAGGGGTTGTTCGCCTGGACCGCTTTCACCGGACAACCCTGCGCCTGTCCGCCTCATGCCTCCCGCCGCGCCACCTCATTCCAGGGAGACTGGAAGAGGACCGGCGCGGCCCGGGAGCGTCTCCCCTACGCGGTGGAGGTCATCCACCGCGTGCGGGGCGTCTTCTTCAGGGGGTGGTGCCCGCCGGGGTGGACGCGGGTGCGGACGCGTTCTCCTCGGTGGTGGTGCTGGTGCTCGCCGCGGCGGGCGCGGCGGGCGTCTCGGCGGCGGGCTTCTCGGCGGAAGGCTTCTCCGCGGCGGCCTTCTCGCCGGGCGGCGGGCCGCGCTTGGCCTCGGCCGCGGCGGCGCGGACCTGCTCGCGGGCGCGCTGGGCCACCTTCGGGTTGGGCGCCAGAATCATGAACATCAAGCGCCCTTCCATCCGCGGCGGCTGCTCCACCACGGCGACATCCTTCAGGTCCTTCGCCACGTCGTCGAGGATGGCGGTGCCCTGCTCCTTGTGCGTGATTTCACGCCCGCGGAACTGGATGACGACCTTCGCCTTGTCGCCCTCTTCGATGAAGCGGCGCGTGTTGCGGACCTTGAAGTCGTAGTCGTGGTCCTCCGTCTTCGGACGGAGCTTCACTTCCTTCAGGTGGACCACGACCTGGGCGCGCTTGGCTTCCGAGGCCTTCTTCTTCTCCTCGTACTTGAACTTGCCGTAGTCCATGATCTTGCAGACTGGCGGCGAAGCCATCGGGCTGATCTCGACGAGGTCCAGCCCCTCGGAGCGCGACTTCTCGAGCGCGGCCTCGAGCGGCATGACGCCGAGCTGCTCGCCGCCCGAGCCGATGACGCGGACTTCGCGGGCGCGGATGCGGCGGTTGGTCCTCTGGTCGCGGCTCTGGCCGCGGCTGCTTCTCTGATCACGAAGAATGTTGCGCTCCTTCGAAGGGGTGTAGGACCTGCTACCCAAGGGTGTGGCAGGTCGCGAAGTTACGGCATGGCTCGGGTGAACCGAACCTCGAATCTAATCGCTCCCTTGCCCGGTGAGAAAGGGAGCTGGCGGGGTGAACACGCCCCCGGGGCGAGGACTAGCCCACCGGCGGACATAACACCAGGGCCCCCGTCGTGCCCTGGAATCCCACGCGTGGGGTCAGCCAATGGACGGAGCCGCGCGGCGGGCCCGCCACTCCTCGCGGGTCTGCCCCCACAGCTCCACCGTGGCGGCCTCGAAGGGGGCGGGGAGTCTGCCGGGCCCCCTCAGGCGCGAGCCCAGCCGGAGCGCCACCTGCTGGGAGGGGGCGTTCTCCGGGGCGATGGAGTGGATGATGTCCGTCCAGCCCAGGTGGTCCACCGCCCAGTCCATGGCGGCGCTGGCGGCCTCGGTGGCGTAGCCACGGCCCCACGTCTCCTTCAGCAGGGACCAGCCGACCTCGGTGCCGGGCCAGCCCTCCGGGCACCAGGGCCCCACCCGGCCAATCCACCGGCCCGTGGAGCGCTCCAGGACGGAGAACATGGAGAAGCCCTGGAGGGCCCAGCCTCCGGCCATCCCGCACATGCCGCGCCAGACGACGGAGCGCGGCTGCACCCCGCCGATGTGCCGCGCCGAGTCCGGGTCGGACATCAGGGCGACGAAGCCCTCGAAGTCCTCGAGCGCCGTGGGGCGCAGGATGAGGCGCGCGGTTTCAATCCTCGGTCCGGGTGCTTGCATGGTGTCCCTCGCGAAGAGCCAAGGCGCGGGAGGGTGGCACCCGCCCCCCACCGGGGCAAGCGCCGTGGCGGCCTGCTCCCACAAGGCGGGCTTCTTCGCGCCTTTATTGGAAAGGGGGCATGGCGGGCCGTCTACCCGGACAGGGCGGGGGCGCCTCGCTACGACAGGGCACCTGGAACGACGACGAGGGCTTTTCCATGTGGACCGACACGCGCGTGGCACGGAAGCTGGGGACCCGGCTCCCCCTGGTGCAGGGGCCGTTTGGCGGAGGGATGTCCTCGACGCGGCTGGCGGCGGCCGTGTCCGAGGCGGGGGGGCTCGGCTCGTTCGGTGCCCATCACCTGAGCGCCGAGAACATCGAGGCCACCGTCCGCGAGCTGCGGGGGCTCACCTCGCGCCCGTTCGCCATCAACCTGTGGGTGCCGCTGGAGGGTGAGAAGGCGCTGCGCCCGACGCCCGCGGAGTTCCAGGCGGCCGTCGACCGGCTGAAGCCCTGGTACGACGAGCTGGGGCTGGCGCAGCCCACGTACCCGAGCGCGTTCTCCCAGGACTACGAGGCGCAGGTGGAGGCGGTGCTCGCGCTCAAGCCGCCGGTGTTCAGCTTCATCTTCGGCATCCCCTCGGCGCGGGTGCTGGAGGCGTGCCGGGCGGCGGGCATCCTCACGGCGGGCACGGCGACGAACGTGGACGAGGGGCTGGCGCTGGAGGCCGCGGGGGTGGACCTCATCGTCGCCTCGGGCAGTGAGGCGGGAGGCCACCGGGCCTCGTTCCTCCGGCCGGCGGAGGAGTCCCCGGCGACGACGGCGCTGGTGCCCCAGCTGGCGGACCGGGTGAAGACGCCGCTCATCGCCTCGGGTGGCATCGCGGATGGGCGCACGGTGGCCACGGCGCTGGCGCTGGGGGCCGAGGGCGTGCAGGTGGGCACGGCCTTCCTCGCGTGCGAGGAGTCCAACGCGAGCGACGTCTACCGGCAGGCGCTGCGCCAGGAGTCCGCTCGGGGCACGGTGCTCACGCGCGTGTTCTCCGGACGCTACGCGCGCGGCATCAAGAACCGCTTCCTGCGGGAGATGACGCCGCACGAGCGGGAGGTGCCGCCCTACCCCATCCAGAACTGGCTCACCCAGCCGCTGCGCCAGGCGGCGGCCCGGCAAGGACGCGAGGACCTGCTGTCGCTGTGGGCGGGACAGAACGCGCCCCTCATCCGGCACACGCGCGCGGCGGCGCTGGTCGACTTCCTCGAGAAGGACACCACGCGTGTGCTGGGACGGCTCGCGGGACTGTAGAGGCCGGGCGCTCACGCCTCCGTCACCCGCGCCGGACGACGGGCCGTCAAGCCTCGTCACGACGACAGCGCCCGAGGTGGAGCGCTCCGCTGCCCGCCCCGCCTTGACGGGGCGGGAAGTCCCGTGCTCAAGCACCGCCCATGTCGGACGCGAGTGACTCCAGCACCGCCCTGTCCCCCGCCGCCCCTGCGTCCCCGTCCCCGGAGACGTCGCGCCGACCCCCCTTCGTCCGGTGGTGCGACGAGCAGCAGGGACCACTCCTGGCAGCGCTCGCGGGGCTGCTCACGTTCCTGGCGACCCTCGGCGCCGGAGCGCTCCAGCCTGGGAAAATCGGCTGGCTCATCCGCGACGACTTCAGCCAGCACCTGATGGGGTGGCTCTACTTCCGGCAGGCCCCGCTGGGCTTCCCGCTGGGGTCGACCCCCCATTACATCCATCCGCTGGGGACCTCACTCGGGTACACGGACTCGATACCCTGGGTGGGCCTGCTGCTGCGGCCCCTCTCCCCGCTGCTGCCCACGACCTTCCAGTACGTCGGCCCGTGGCTGTGCCTGTGTCTCATGCTGCAGGGCGCGGCCGCGGCCTGGGTCGCCCAGCGCCTGGGCGCCTCCAAGCAACAGCAGGCGTGTGTCGGCGCGCTGCTGGTGCTGTCCCCCACGCTGCTGTCGCGGATGGCCCTGTCGCACGTCGCGCTCTGCACCCACTGGCCCCTGGTCCTGCTCGTGGGGTTGCACCTCATCCCCCAGCCAGACGCGCGCGCGGCACGCCAGGCCCTCTGGCTCGCGCTGGCGCTCTGCGTGTTCACCGCGGGCATCCACCCCGTCATCGCGGTGATGACGCTGCCGCTCGCCATCTCCCTCTGCGTGCGCACCGCGCTGGAGCGACAGCTGCCCGTGAAGGTGCCGCTGCTCGCGGCCGTGGCGTGTGTCGCGGCCATGCTGGGGCTCTTCTTCGTGTTCGGCTACCTGGGCACCCGAACTCCCGTGGGCGCGGGCGGCTTCGGTGAGTTCTCCGCGGACCTCAACACGCTCTTCAACCCGCACGGCCACCACTACAACTGGTCGCGCCTGCTGCCCTTGTTGCCTCGGCTCGGGGGACAGTACGAGGGGTTCGGCTACCTCGGCGCCGGAGGGCTGCTCGGGGCCCTGCTCGCGGCCGTCCTGCTCGCGCGCCAGCCCACGCCGCACCTCGCGCTGTGGCGACGCTGGCTCCCCGTGAGCGTCTTGTCCGTGGGGCTCGCCTTCTTCGCCCTGTCCTCGCGGGTGACCTTCCTGGGCAAGGACGTCGCCGACCTGTCCGCGCTCTATCGGCCCGTGCTGCCGTGGGTCGAGGCGTTCCGCTCCTCGGGGCGCTTCATCTGGCCGCTCTACTACCTGGTGCTCCTGGGCGGAGCGCTGGTCCTCGCCAGGAGGCTGAGCCCCGCGCGCGCCACCCTGCTCGCGGGCCTGCTGCTCGGCCTCCAGGTGATGGACCTCAACCTGGGCGACGGGCGACAGGCGAACCAGGGCGCGGGCCGCTGGGGCACGCCCCCCTCTCCCGAGCTCACCGCGGCGTCGAAGGGACGCGAGCACCTGGTCCTCTACCCACCGCAGATGCATGACAGCTCCGGCCGTGGCTGCCGCGCGGGCCCCATGGACTACCACCGCTGGGCCTACCGCGCGTACCTGCTGGGCCTCACCTTCAACAGCGGCTACGTGACACGGCTCGACGACGCTCGCGCCCAGGAGTACTGCCTGGGACTGGACGCGGACATCGCGGCGGGCCGGTTGGACTCGCGCACCGTCTACCTGTCCATCCCCGCGCGCGTGGCCCAGCTCCAGCAAATCCCGGGCACACGCTGCACGCCCGAGGATGGCCTCTGGCTGTGTGTCCGCGACATGCCCTCGGACGCGGCGCCCGTGACGGGCCGCTGAGGGCTCACGTCGTCGGGGGCGGCTGCGTCGGCTGCGGCTGCGCGGGGATGATGGCCGTCAGGTTGGCGTAGATGGTGGAGCAGATGAGGTCCAGCGGCAGGTCGTTGTCGTCGTGGCCGAAGGGGTCCTCGATCTCGACGCCAATCTCCTCGATGCCGAAGAACACGTACGCGACGCAGAACGTGGCCAGCACCGTCAGCCCGCCCAGCGCGTCCAGCAAGGCGAAGGGCAGCGTGTAGCAATACACGAGCAGCGCGCGGCGCAGGTGCATGACGTACGCGAAGGGGATGGGCGTCTTGCGGATGCGCTCACAGCCGCCGAGGTAGTCGAGGAGGAGCTGGACGTTCTGGTCCAGCTGCATCTGCACGTACTCGGAATAGCGTCCCTCGCGGCGGCCGGCGTCGAGCAGCGAGCTCAGCTTGCGTGTCACCGCGAAGGGCACGTGCTGGGCGCCCATCACCTGGGCCACCTCGTCCGCGGGCAGCTCCTGCGCCAGCGGGCCCAGCGACGCCTTGCCTCGCAGCGACGACGCGGAGGCGAAGGGGAAGGCCGCGGTCCACCTCAGAATCGCGGTGTAGAGGGTGGGCTGGGACTGGAGGAAGACGCCCGAGGCGCGCGCCAGGTTGCGCGTCTCGTTGACGATGCCGCCCCAGAGCTTCCGGCCCTCCCAGAAGCGGTCGTAGGAGGAGTTGGTGCGGAAGACGAGCAGGAGGCTCAGCGAGATTCCGGCCAGGGTGTGCACCGTGGCGGGGATGGCCACCGAGCGGACGTGGGTGTGGAAGAGGGCGACGCCCAGGGACCACAGGACGCAGACCATGACTCGGGCCACGATTTCGCGGACCATCGAGCCCTTGAGGTAGTGGAAGTAACTCCACCAACGATGCGGGTCGTACTCAACCATGGTGTCGGTGGGCGTAACCTGCCACGCCCTCGTCATGAGGCCGCAACCTTTTTCGGAAGGGGTGTCGCGCCAACTACTCCGGCGGCTGTGCGATGAGGCGGGAGAGGAGCGCGAACCCCGGCCCCTCCAGGGGCACGCGCCCCCGGAGTGCGGCGAACAGCGACCACCCGTGGTCCGCCAGCAGCACCACGCCCGTATCCGCCGTGGGCGCCAGGCCGATGAAGCCCACATAGCCCCCCATGACCGACGAGCACCACGCCACGGTGTGGCCCCTCACCTGGGAGAGCGACCAGCCCAGCCCCATGCGCACCTTGCCCGCTTCCGCGCGGGGAACCCAGGTCATCGAGAGCGCACGCGCCAGGCCCGCGTCCTCGCGGCCGAGGCACGCGTCGAGAAACTTCAGCAGGTCGAGCGTCGTGGAGTGGAGCGCGCCGGCGCCGGGGAGCGCGGGGAAGGTCCATCCGGGCACGGGGCGGCCTCGCGCGGTGTGGCCCGGCAGGAGCCTGGGCGCCAGCTCCTCCGTCACGCGCGTCGAGGTGTCGTTCATCTTCAGCGGCTTGAAGAGCCAGTCGCGGAGCGCGTGCCCGTAGTTGACGCCCGCGCGGCGTGAGAGCGCATGTCCCAGCACGCCCATGCCGAGCAGGGACTCGGAGAAGGGGCGCGGGGGTGGAGAGGTCGGGTGGTAGCCGCGCAGGAAGTCGCCGAAGCGCTGGGCGGAGTAGTGACCGAACGGGTCCTCCGGTCGCGACTCGGGCGCGTCCAGGTTGGGCGGCAGGTGGGGCATCCCGGCGGTGTGGGTGGCCAGTTGCTCCAGGGTGATGCGCCCCGCGTCGGCGTCGGGAAGCAGCGCGCGGGGAATCACCTCGCCGAGCGTCATGTCCAGCCGCGCCTGGCCCTTGTCCACGAGCAGGGCGAGCAGCGCGCCGGTGAAGACCTGCGTGAGGCCGCCCAGGCCGAAGACCGCCTCGTAGGCGGGAGCGTTGCCCTGCTTCCGGTAGGTCTGGACATGCCACTCACCGCGCCAGGTGACGCCGGCGCACAGCGATGCCGAGCGGTAGCTCCGCACATAGCGGCGGGTCTCCTCCTCGATGAAGTCGACGGCGATGGACGGGGGTGGGGTCACCAGGCTCCTCTACACCAAGGCCGCGGGGGTCCGCAGCGTCACTTCCCGGTTGCCCGGACGTGCGCGCCTGTCCATCGTGGGCGGCAAAGGAGATGGAGAATGCTCGCAGGTCTCGCGGCGGATGGAACGTATGCGGCAGGGGCTCGCCACACGATGGACATGAGCGCCGAGGACGCTTGGAGGAACTGGGCCGAGGGCTCGGGCCTGGGGCGGTGGCTCTCCTCGCCGCGCGCGGCGTTGAAGGAGGGTGAGCGGACGACGCTGAAGGATGGGACGGAGGTCCTGGCGGTCCGGGTGCGTGCGCCGGCCCTGCTGCGCATCCGCCTGACGCGCGCGGACTGGCCGCGACCGAGGACCGCGCAGCTCCGCGTCCTCCCGGCCGCGCGAGGGCACACCGTCGCGTTGCACATGGAAGGGCTCCCCGACGCGGCGTCGCGCGCCGAGTACATCCAACAGTGGAAGAAGGCGCTGAGCGGCCTGGAGACGACGCCCGCGAAGAAGTCGGCGGCGAAGAAGACTGGCGCCAAGGCGGCCTCGAAGCAGAAGACAGGCGTCAGGAAGGCCCCGGCGAAGAAGGCCAGCGCGCGCAAAGTGGCGTCGAAGAAGACCGGCACCAAGGCGACCTCGAAACAGAAGGCAGGCGCCAGGAAGACCCCGGCGAAGAAGAAGGCGAGCACCTGAGCCGCTTCCCTCGCGGACGTCTCAGTCCTCGCCCGACCCGGGCACGGTCCTCACGCGCACCTCATCTGCCCAGCTTGAGCGTCACGCTCGCGGTGTCCTGCTCCCGCCCCGCGAGCGTGAAGCGCAGCTCCCACGTCCCCGGCATGAACAGGTCGAGCTCCGACACCTCGAACACGCCATCCGAGCGCGACGTGACGCGCGGGGCCTCATCGATGCCATGTCCCATGGACGGCATCCACGGCTGCACGCGCAACTCCAGTCCCTGAGCGAGCTTCCCGTTCGCCGCATCCGAGACGCGAACGGTGAAGCGCTGTGGCCCGCGTTTGAGCGGCGTCGCCGTGGACAGCACCTTCACGTGCCACCGTCCCGAGGCACTCTGCGTCATCCCCACCACGGACTCCGCGGTGCTCGCCTCGGCCTGCGCGCGCGGCGTCGCGAACGCCGGCGCTCCCGACAACATCATCCACACGACCCATGTCCTCACGTCGACGCTCCATGGACGCGTGTCTTCATCACGCCCCACGGTGACTGTAGCCAGACAAATCCTCCGTCCCCTTGCGACATGTTGCCGCAACCAGGCATGCGTCCCGCGCCCTGCGACAATTCACCGCGTTCGCCACGACAGAGCTTGAGTCAATGTCGTCAGCACGATGTCCGCGCCCGCTCATCCGCCGACGCATCGTCGCCCGTCCTCGGCGATGCTCTGGTTCCTCACGCTGCTGGAGTGGCTGGGCATCCTCCTCTTCGTGCTGACGTGCGCCGCGCTCGTCGGCGTCATCGGGAAGACGCTGCACGAAGGACGTCCAGCGACGACCCATCCCACGGTCCTCCCCGACTACGGCCCCCTGCCCGCCTTCTCACTGAGCGACGACGCGGGCCGCCCGCTCGAGAACAAACACCTCCGAGGCCGCGTCACCCTGCTCCACTTCCTCTCCGAGTCCGAACTCCAGCCCGCTGGCCTGCTCGCGGTGCACACGAGCCTGGAGGCCTCCGGGCTCGGCGTGGACGTCCTCCTCGTCACACGGGACGAACCACCCGTCCCCATCCCCAGTCCCCTGCCCCGCGGCTGGCGCAGGCTGTGGCGGGGAGACGCCCTGGAGCAGGCGATGCGCGCGGTGACGCGGGGACATCCCGCCGAGGACGCCACGTCACTGCTGCTCCTGGTCGACCCCCTGGGCTCCGTGCGCGGCATCTACACGAACGCCCTCACCCACCCCGAAACCGCTCGTCAGGTGGAAGAGGACGCTCGATGCCTCGACACCTGCGGGCTCCAGCACTGAGCACCCCGCCCATGAACACCAGGCCCCGCCGTCGCCTCCTCCCCGTGCTCGCCATTGGTGCGAGCCTCAGCCTGCTCGTCGTGGGCGCGTGGCCCTGGCTCCAATCACGGACCCTCGAGGCGAAAGCCCGAAGCCTTCCCGACTTCGGTCCCCTGCCCCACTTCGAGCTGCGGGACCAGGAGGCCCGCGCCTTCACCCAGGCCCAGCTGGAGCGCCGCGTCGTCGTCGCGGACTTCTTCTTCACCCGCTGCCCCACCGTCTGCCCCCTGCTCACCGAGCGCATGGCCCGGCTCCAGCGACGCGCCCGCGAGCAGGACGTCCCGGTGCACTTCGTGTCCTTCAGCGTGGACCCACGCTACGACACGCCCGAACGGCTCGCTGCCTACGCCCGGGACCACGCCCTCGACACCGCCAACTGGAGCCTCGTCACGGGCCCCCTGGAACAGGTGGAGACCACCGTCCTGAAGGGCTTCCGCGTCATGATGGGCCGTGCCGAGGAAGCCGACGAGGACGACTTCCTCTCCCTCTTCCACGGCGAGCACTTCGTCCTCGTGGACGCCGCGGGCCGGCTCCGCGGCTACTACCGCGTGACGGAGGACCCCCAGGGGCTGGAGCAGCTCCTGGAGGACGCCTCCGCCCTCGCCCACGCCGCGCGCTGACGGACCGCTACGCCTCACGCCACCCGCTCACCGTCCCGAGGCCGCCTGACGGACCTCACCGCGCGCGCGGAACGGCGCGAACAGCTCCACCGCCCAGTCCACGAAGGCGCGCAGCTTGGCGTTCATGTGCCGGTTCTGCGGATACACGATGAAGACCGGGAACGGCTCGCATCGCCACTCGGGCATCAGCCGCACCAGCGCGCCGCTCGCCAGATGCGGGCGCACGACGAACTCCGGCAGCTGCGTCACGCCCAGCCCCGCAAGCACCGCCGTCAGATGCGCCGTGCTCTCGTTCACCGCCACGCTGGCGCGCCCCAGCACCTCCAGCCGCTCCTCGCCCTGGAGGAACGACAACGGAATCACCCGCCCCGTCCGCGTGGAGAAGTAGCTCACGATGTCGTGGCCATCCTGCAAGTCGGTGGGCTGCGCCGGAGTGCCCCTTCGCTTCAGGTAGCCCGGCGTGGCGCAGGACACGAACTCCAGCTCACCGATGCGCCGACCGACCAGGGCCGGGTCCGGCAACACGCCGCCGCGAATCACGCAGTCCACGCCATCCCCCACCAGGTCCACCGAGCGGTCCCCCACCCCCAGCTCCAGCTGGATGTCCGGGAACTTCTCCCGGAACGACGGCAGCGCGGGGATGAGCAGGAAGTTGGACACCGACGAGCCCGCATCCACCCGCAGACGTCCCCGGGGCCGGGTCCGCGCGCTCGACACGTCCGCCTCGATGTCCTCCAGGTCCGCCAGCAGCCGGGACGTCCGCGCGTAGTAGGCCGCGCCCTCCGGCGTCACCGTCACCCGCCGCGTGGTGCGCTGGAGCAGCTTCACTTGAAGGTGCGCCTCCAACCCCTGCACCAGCTTCGTCACGGAGGGCTTGGGCATCTTCAAGGTGTCCGCGGCCCGGGTGAAGGTGCCGGCCTCGACCACCCGGGCGAACACCCGCATCGCGGTGAGCTGGTCCATGACGTCGTCCTCGAAGTGTCCAGGGAGGGAGTCCCGGGGACCCCATGATTCTTACCCGAATGAAAACATCCGTGTCCCCAGCCATCGCCTGTCGACAAGGCTGGAACAGCCGCCACCCTGAAACCCATGTCACCGGATGATGTTAGTCTTTGGGCTTCCCTTCACGAAAAGGCGGTCCCCATGAAGACGTGGCTCGCGGTGACGTTGGGCGCAGTGGTCGGACTCGCGGCGGCGGTGGTTCCTCCGGCGGCCGTCGCGGGCGCCTCGGAGCAGGAGCACGAGCAGAAGGACCCCTCGGCCTATCCCGGCCCGTGCTTCCTGGAGCTCATCTGCGAGAACGGCTCGGTGCTCCGGTGCAACGGCACCTGGGAGTGCGACTACGGGAGCAACTGGATTCGCTGCGACGGCGCCGCCTGGGGCTGTGACGGCTCCAGCACCTGACCCACCGGAGTGCTCCCGGGAGCCCGTGGCGGCGCCCGGGAGCACCCCTCCCGCGACTGACGGGCGACGCGCTCGAGCCGGAACGGCGTCCCCGACTCGCTCATGGTGAAGCAGCCCGAGCCGTTCGGCGCGTACTCGAGGGCCTCGCCCTGACCCTCCACCGTGTCCGTGAGGGCAACGGGGTGGCCGCGAAGGCCGTCTCGAAGGCCGCGCCCGGAGACACCGTCTGGAAGGCTCACGGCCTGCTCACGGCGCGACGTCGAGGAGCCCCACGCCCTTCGTGTGCCACTCGGTGCCGGGGGCGGTGCGCAGGTCATCGGCGGGGGGCGGCAGCAGCTCCCAGAGGGCGGCGTTCTGGGGCGGCACCTTGTTGGTGTTCTGCGCGCGCGCCCGGTAGAGCTGGCCGTCGTGCATCACCAGCGCGCCCGCGGCGTACGTCACCTCCGGTGAGTTGGGGGCACGGATGGCGCGGTCCGTCCACATCTCCAGCGCGCGCGTCGCGGTCCCCGCCGGCAGGCCGGTGTTCACGAAGGTGAGCGCGGGGACGGCGCCGTTCACGTTGCCGGTGGCCGTCACGGTGCCCACGGTGCCGGTGCCGCCCGTGAGCCCCGCGATGAGCCGGCGACCGCCCTCCCAGCGGTTGTCCTTGAAGGTGATGGGCGAGGTGACGGTGTTCGCCTTGCTGAGCACCACGCCCGGGTCCGAGGAGGTCGGATAGACGCTCTGGTAGCCGAACTCCAGCCCGCGGAAGGCGTTGCGCTCCCAGAGGAACCTCGAGCCCGTCCCCACGGTGCCACCGAACCAGATGCCCAAAGACAGCGTGTCCGCGAAGTAGTTGTCGGTGAAGTCCACGTCGAGCGGCCCGTCGCCCGACTCGGGCTGGGCGAAGAAGTTGAGCAGCGCGCCCGCGCCTCCCACGAAGACGTTGTGGTGGAAGCGGATGCGGCCCGAGCGCACCGTGGCCTGGGAGTTGTTGTCCTGGTACTGCTGGAAGACGGCGCGCCAGTCGATGGCCCCGAAGGCGAAGACGTTGTGGTGCACCTCCGCCCCGTCGCCCAGGCTCTGGACCTGGAGCGCCTCGCTGCCGGTGCGCACCAGCCGGTTGTTGTAGACCTTGAGGTTCGTGGCGAGCGGCGTGGGCGCGCCCTGCGTGGAGCCGAAGTAGATGGCCTCGCTCGCGGTGTCGTGGATGTAGAGGTCGTGCAGCTTGATGTCGTTGAGCGGCGGCGCCACGCCCCCGCTCGCCGCGCGGTTGATGCGCACGCCGGCGAAGCCCGAGCGGGTGATTTCCAGGTACTCCAGCTCGAAGCTGTGCGCGTCCCCGATGCCCACACCCATGTGGCCTTCACTCAGGAAGATGCCATCGCTCAGGATGCCGTAGCGGTTGCGCGACGTGGCGTACTGGCCGCAGCGGTGGCCCGGGAAGTCCGCGTGGCCGGTGCCCGAGTCCGGGTCATACCGGCCGGTGAGCACCCAGTTCGAGCCGCCGCCCATGGACCAGATGTAGCCCTGCGTGCTGCCCGCCTTGGGACGGATGACCACCTGGCCGCCCTTGTTGGTGATGACCAGCGGCCGGCTCGCCGGGCGCTGCGGCAGGTTGCCCAGGTTGATGAGCGTGTAGTTGCCCGCGGGGATGTAGAGCCGGTCCAGCGTGCTCCAGTCCACGTCGGGGTAACGCGTCTGCACGTTGGGGATGTACATCTCCCCGTTGGTGGCGTTGGGCCCCGGCAGCGTGAGGGTGTTGCCCGGCGGGCCGAAGCGGCCGAACGGCTCGCACGCGGCCTCGGTGACGCCGCCACCATCCGGGTTGCCCGCACCGCCGTCCGCGGGAGGGTTGCCACCGTCCGGCGTCAGCCCACCATCCGCCGTCCCCGCGTCCCCCAGCGAGTCGGGGCCCTCATCGGGCGGGTCCTCCGAGGAGCAGGCCGACGTGAGGCAGACGACGAGACACAGCGCCCAGAGACTCCGAATCATGAGGTGGCTCCTGAGGGGAAAGGAGGCCACCAGCCTAGCCCGACTCCACGCGGAGTCCGCGCGACCTGCACGCGGACCCGCGGGTCAGTTCTTGTCACACAGTGACATCTTCAACGAAATGGAGGGTTTACCTCCTCCCGCGTCGGGCGGACGGCTCACGCCACCTTGCCCACGATGATGGAGTACGGGCCCTGGGTGGGGACGACGCGGTCCAGCTTGAAGCCGCCCTCGGCGAAGAGCACGTCGTACTGGACCTGGGTGCGCTCGCGTCCGCCCGCCAGCGACAGCATGACGATGTCCATCACCAGCGCGGGGTGCAGCTCCGGCCCCTCCGGCAGCATCATCTCCAGCACGAGCAGCTCCGCGTGGGCCGGCGCCGCCTGGCGGATGTTGCGCAGGATGGAGATGGCCTGCGGGTCCGCCCAGTCGTGGAGGATGTTGCTGACGATGTACGCGTCCGCGCGCGGCAGCGGCCCGACGAAGAAGTCACCGCCCTGCTTCTGCATGCGGGCATGCGCCTGCGCGTGCTCCACGACGTGGGGCAGGTCGAACAGCGTGCCGCGCGAGCGGGGCGTCGCGTCGAGCACCGCCGACAGCACGTGGCCGCGGCCACCCGCGATGTCCGCGATGTGCTCGTAGCGGTGGAACTCCATCGCCTGGAGCATGGCCGCGATGGCCATGTGCGACTTGCCCGTCATCGCCGCGTCGAAGATGCGCGCGTCCTCCGGGTGGGACTGGAGATACGGCCACAGGCCGCCGGGCGTCACCGTGTCGCACGCCGTCTGCCCCGTGCGCGCGGACACCGTCAGCGCCTGGGCGCTGCGCCAGTTGATGTCGTCGTTGAACATCATGACCAGCGCCTTGAGCGAGTGCGGGTGGTTGGCCTTGAGGTGCTCGGAGTAGTCCGTGTGCGCCCAGCCCTGCGCGCGCCGCTCGAACACCCCCTGCGCCGACAGCAGGCGCAGCATCCGGTGCAGCGAGTCCGCGTGCGCCCCCGTCGCCTTCGCCAGCTCCTCCGTGCTCATCGGCGTCGTCCCCAGCACGTCCGCCACGCCGAGCTGTGCAACCGCATACAGACACCGCGGGGCCAGATACGACGTGGTGAGGTTGAAGATGAACGCTGGGGCGGGAAGTCGTTGCATGTGCGCTCCTGGTCGGCAGGCCTTCAATTGCCTGCAAGCTGAAATTCTACCTGGACCCGGGAACGACCCAGACACTCCCGCATACCGCCCTGCCTTCAAATGAACACAGATGCTGTATCCCATGACAATGACTGACATGGCGCACTCCGTCACGGAGCGTTGACTAAGGGGTTGTCGCCAGCCCCGCGGGGAGGGGCCATTCCAACACCGGGGGCGCCGAGGTGCCCGGCCCGGGGCGCCCTTTCATGCGTCCCGCCGGCCCCTTCGCCAAGGTGGCTCCCGGAGCGCCCCGCGCGGGACGGCGCTGGTATTGCCAGGAGGGCGCGGGCACTCGTGGCCTGATGGCAGCACAGGCGCTGGACGCATGGGGACCCCGGGGGTTCTTGAGCCACATCGCGCGAGGGTCCATCGTCGACGAGGCGGCGCTCATCCGCGCGCTCCAGGAGGGCGCATCGCCGACGCCAGCCAGGGTGTCTTCGAGCACGCGCCGGACGTCCCTCCCACCCTCGCGGCCTGTGGGAAGGTCGTCCTGACGTCCCATGCGGCCAGCGCCACCGGCGCCGCGCGCGGACCAGGTCTTCGCCAGCGTGCGAGACCATTTCAGCAGCAAGCTCTGACAGCGCTCAGCTGTCTCGAATCTCGGGGTTCGAGAGGGATTTATCATCCAGACATGTCACTGAGGACTTGGGGTGGGGGCACGCTATGAGACCTGGCGCGAAGCCCACGCCGGGCGGCGCATTCCCCGTTGTCAGATAGACGAGCATCCATGTTCAAGCAGGCAGCAGTCCTCGCCGCGACCGGTGTCGCATGGCTGGCCGGTTGTGGCGGTGTCGAGCCTCAGATGGAGCAGGAGGAGATCATCGCCAACCTCATCGAGGCGGGCTACCCGGCCCGGGACATCCAGGTCATCGACGAGGCGGTGTTCGTGGGCGGCGACGCGCACGTGACGCTCCAGGCGTCCCGCGAGATGCTTCAGGCGACCGAGGGGAGCCAGGAGCAGTTCCGCACGACCAACCTCGTCGGCGCCCACGTGACGAAGATCTGCATCAACCCCGCGCCTGGGTACGACGACTACATCTTCCTGCGCCAGGGGCTCGACCTGGCCATCGAGAACTACAACGCGCTGGGGCTGCGCTTCACCCTCGCGCGCGGTCCGACCGACGGCTGCACCGCGAACATCACCATCGCGCCCACCTCCGAGAACGTGAGCAGGGCGGGCTTCCCTGATCTCGGGCTGCCCTACGCGAACATCACGATGACGACCCAGCTGGGCGAGTTCTCCCTCGACGTCACCGAGCACACCATCACCCACGAGATTGGCCACGCGCTCGGCCTGCGCCACTCGGACTACTACAACATCTACATCAGCTGCCTGCAGTACTACGGCCACAACGAGGGCGACATGGGCGTGGGCGCCATCCCCATCTCGGGGACGCCGGAGGCCGCCACGTGGGACGGCTCCGTCATGAACACCTGCCCTCACGTCAACAGCAGCGGCGAGTTCACCAGCTCGGACGCCGACGCGCTGTTCGCGCTCTATGGAAAGCCCTGCGGGAGCGTCAACGTCGCGGAGTATCGCGGACAGACAGGGAAGCAGCTTCGCTGCGCCTGCTCCTCGGGGGGCTCGGGCTCGGTCTGGGGGACGAACAACTACACCGATGACTCGGACATCTGTCGCGCCGCGGTGCACGCGGGGGTGATGCCCCCCAGCGGGGGGAAGGTGACCGTCGAGGTGCAGCCGGCCCAGAGCACGTTCATCGGAACCACCCGCAACGGCGTCACCTCGTCCTCCTACGGCTACTGGGGCGGGAGCTACCGCTTCATCGGGGCGCAGATTCCACAGCCCCAGACGACGCCGCTCTGCTCGACCTACAACTTGACGTCCTATCGCGGGCAGACCGGGAGGGCCATCCGCTGCGGCTGCCCGACGGTGAGCCTGGGCGCGTCGATCTGGGGCACGGACCTGTACACCGATGACTCGGATGTTTGCGCGGCCGCCGTGCACGCGGGCGCGATTCCCGCCTCCGGTGGAGATGTCACGGTCACCATCCAGCCGGGCCAGAGCAGCTACACGAGCACCAGCCGCTACGGCGTCACCTCGTCCTCCTACGGCTCCTGGGCGGGGAGCATCTCCCTGAGCCCGTAGTCCTCCTCGCGGCAACGGGCGGCCCGGAGGAGAATGCTCCGGGCCGTCTCACCCAATCACAGACGCCGCGAGGGACTCGGGGCCGCGTGGTGCCTCCATCGGCGAGCACCTGTCTGCCAATACGGCGCGCCCCCGGGGCACCACCCTGACGGGATGACGCGCCTGGAGTCAGGAGCAGACCTTGGCGCACGGGGAGGTCATGCGGGCATGGGGTTTGAAATGCCACCGCGCCCATGAATGACACCGACGCCCCACCGCCCCTCCCGGACTCCCGCCCGCGCCCACGAAAGGTGTGGCCCTGGGTGGTGGCGCTCAGCCTGCTGTCCTGCTGTGGCTTCAATGTGTTCGCGGTCATCCTCCCCAATTACAAGGCGGCGCAGCTGGACCGGGCCCAGTACGACCTGAAGAACCTCCGGCGCATGCTGGTCGGCTACCGGATGAAGACAGGGCGATACCCGACGCGAGAAGAAGGACTCCAGGCCCTGGTGACGAGCGGGCTCATCATCGGGGCCGTGCCGCTCGACCCCTGGGAGCGGCCCTATGGCTACTCGGTCGAGGCAGACGCCGTGGAGGTGTGGAGCCTGGGCCCGGACGGCCGTCGCGGCTGCGAGTGCGATGACCTCGTGGATGGGTATCCCGAGGGCCGACGTCCACCGTGCGCGGCGCCGCCGCACGCGCGATGACGACTATCGCGCGGGGCCGGGCGGGGACCTCCCGCTCGGCCTCACACGGTGCGAACACGCCACGGACCTCCGCGAGGACTCAAGCGACGCGAGGGAAGTCCACCTCGGTGCCCGCCACGACGTTGAGGTAGTTGGTGAGCACGTTCTGCGCGACGGCGGCCACCACCTCCACCAGCTCCGCGTCGCTCAGCCCCACCTTGCGCGCCTGCGCCAGCTGCGGGCCCACGTCCGCCGCCCGCGTCCGGGCGATGGCCACGGCCAGGTCCAGGATGGCCTGCTCGCGCGGGTCCGCCGAGCGCCCCGAGCGGAACCCCGTGAGCTCATCCGCCTTCACCCCCTGCCCCTTCGCCAGCGCCGTGTGCGCGGAGAGGCAGTAGGTGCAGCGGTTCAGCTCCGCCACCGCGATGGCGATGGCCTCCTGCGTGCGCGCGGACAGCTTCGCGCCGCCCATGGCGTTGAAGTAGCCCGCCACGGCCTCCAGCGCCGCGGGCGAGTGCGCAAAGGTGGAGAACATCTTCGGCACACCCCCGAACTTCGTCTTCAGGGCGGCGAGCGTGGGCTCGGAGGCCGCGGGCGTGTTCGAGGGGCCAACAGGGGCAATCAGGGGCGTCGTCATGGGGTGCTCCCAGGGACTGCGGGTGGTTCAGCGGGTCGATTAGTATCGACTCGATACTAAATGCGCCCGTCCCCTTCGCTTGTCAACTCAGTATCGACACGATACCTTTTGACCCATGGCCGGCGACCGCCTCTACGCGCTGCTCGAGCGACTCGGGAACCTGCTCCGAACGGAGGAGCGGGCGGCGGGGCTGCCCCATGGGTTGCAGCCGGTGCACCTGCAGGCGCTGCGCTACCTGCAGGCGTGCAATCGCTACAGCAACACCCCCGCGGCGCTGACGGAGTACCTGGGGCTCACCAAGGGCACCGTGTCCCAGACGCTGCTGCTGCTGGAGGAGAAGGGGCTGCTCCGAAAGGAGGCGGACACGGAGGACCGGCGCGTCGTCCACCTGCTGCTGACGGACGAGGGCCGCGCCGTGCTGAGGGCGGCCCTGCCACCGGAGCTCTTCAAACGGGCCCTGGCGCGGCTGCCCGGCGATGGCGAGGGACTCGAGGAGGCGCTCACCGGACTCTTGAGCGCGCTGCAGGCGGCGAACGCCCAGCGCAGCTTCGGCGCCTGCGCCACCTGCAAGCACTTCCAGCGCGAAGGCTCGGGGCGCTTCCGCTGCGGACTGACGCGCGAGCCGCTGTCTCGCGAGGACAGCCAGTTGTTGTGTCGGGAGCATGAAGCCCTGCCCGTGCCTCACTGACACGAGGCTCAGTGCGTGCGCCCGGCTGCGATTCCATCCGGTGGAACGGCTCCCGGACACCCTTCCCACCGAGGGCTTCGACTTCACCGTCGCCCCAGCGCCGCACGGAGCGTGCTGAAGACGCGAGACGCCCCGTGGGAGGCAGATGGTTGCCGGATGAGTGGCATCCAGACACCTCCTTGAACCTGTCTCCTCGGAGGAGGTCTCATTGCATCAGGGCACGCGGTGGTGATTCACGGCCCCAACGGAGGAGGCATCGGATGCGGAAGGCGACGTTCGCGAGATTGGGAGCCATCGGCACCGTGGTGATGCTGTCGACGGGGTGCGGCTTCGAGAAGAGCGTTTACGACATCGAGCTGAACGAGGCCGAGCTGAGCGCCGTGCCCTACGTCTGCGACAACGGCCGGAAGGGCTTCTCGGCTGCCTGGGAGGTCTCTACGAAGCAGCGATGGACCATCACCGCGGGAGAGCATGGCGACACGCGCATCGAGGTCCCTGGCTACTTCCGGACCCAGCTCCACAAGGTCCCCCTGGATGAGACGCCCTTCATCGTCAACGGAACCTCGGTCGAACGAGGCCCGTTCCAGTTCGTGGGCCTCGAGACCTTCATCGAGGACGACACCGGCAGTGGGACGGTGGTGCAGCGCTTCGTCATCGAAAGCGATTCGCTCGAGGCAGACCGCGTCGAGGGATTCATCGACCTCAGGACCCAGCTCATGGATGCCAACTTCGACACGCCCACGTGCAACTACGTGGTGAGCTTCACCGGCCGCCGCGTGGACTGAGTCTCGCGATACTCCACCAAGAGGCGCGCCTGGCGCACCGCCAGCCCCTGACACGAGCGGGCTGGCGGCACCGGAGCAAGCTCAGCGAGTCACCTTCGCGCGGCCCTGCACGGCCTGGGGCCGGGTGGGGCTGGACGCGACGGCGGCGGAGACTCCGAACACGACGTCGTCGTTGTCATCGTAGAAGCCGAAGGTGCAGCTCAGCTGCGGGCTGGACGCCTCCACGAACTGGGCCCGCAGGACGTGCTGGCCCACGCTGCTGCCCACGGTGAAGGTGTGGCTGAAGGTCTTAGCGCCGCTGCCCGTGCACTGCAGGCCGGTGACGAGCGTGGACCAGAGCGGGAAGCCGGACACGGGGGCGTAGTAGAGGTTGAGCTTGTCCGTGGCGTCGTAGCACCAAACCGTCACGTCCACCTTGACCTGCTTGCCCGGCGTAATCGGCCCGCCGTCCACGCTGCGCAGCACGACGCGGTCGATGCTCTCGTCCAGGTGGTAGAAGCCGAACGGACCATCCGGGCAGCCATCCAGCGTGTTGGGCTCGTTCGGCTCCGCCGCGAGGAACTGGCTGCCACGGCTGTTGACCAGCGTTCCGGTGTCGCAGCCGCAGCCGTTGCCGCAGACCGGCGTGCCGAGCGTGGCGTCATACGTGGCCACGGGCGGCGTCGTGCACGTCCCGCCTCCGCCCGTCTGGGTGGTGAAGCTGAAGCCCGCGCTGTAGTTGCCCGCGCCGCACGCATCCACCGCGCGCGCCCGCCAGAAGTACTGCGTGCCGGCCGTCAGCGCGGGCGTCACGCTCCAGGTGCTGGTGGGGAGCGTCGAGGCCGAGCGCACCACGCTGGAGAAGCCCGCGTCGGTGGCCACCTGCACCTCGTAGGACGTCGCGCCCGTCACATCCCCCCAGTCGAGCACGGGGGACAGCGCGACGCCCGTCGCGCCATTGGACGGCGTGGCGAGCACCGGGGCCGCCGCGGGCTGACAGGTGGTGTCCGCGGTGGTGAAGCGGAAGGCCGCGCTGTAGTTGCCGGCGCCGCAGCCGCTCACCGCTCGCACGCGCCAGAAGTACTGCGTATTGGCCGTCAGCGCGGGCGTCACGCTCCAGGTGCTGTTGGAGAGCGCCGTCGCCGAGCGCACCACGGTGCCGAAGGCCGCGTCGGTGGCCACCTGCACCTCGTACGACGTCGCGCCCGCCACGTCCGCCCAGTCGAGCACGGGCGACAGCGCCACGTTGGCCGCCCCGTCCGCCGGGGTGGAGAGGGTGGCGACACCCGGGGGCGTGCACGGACCGCCGGCCGTCGCGCAGGTGCACGCGGCGGCGGGGCCGTAGCAGGCGCTGGAGCTGGCCGGCACGACGGAGTAGCAGTACTGCCGGCCATTGGCGACCTCACCATCCGTGTACGTGGTGCCGGTGACGGTGGCGACGCGCACCTTGCCGAAGTCACAGCCCGCGTAGCCCTCCGTCTTCATCACCCAGTACTCGCTGGCGCCGGGCACGCTGTTCCAGCCGAGCGCCACCTGGCCGTCGCTCGGCGTGGCGGTGGCGGTGGGCGCCGTCTTCGGGCCCGTGGCGCAGCCGGAGTTGGCGGGCGCGGGCGTGGAGCAGGCGATGCCGTGGCGGTTGAACGCCGCGTGGATGGCCGTCATGTGCGGCGTGCCGTCGTTGAGGTTGCCGTTGTCGTCGTCCGCGGCCAGCCACTGCATGTAGCCGTGGCTCGCGCCGCAGCCATCGGACGTGCCCGCCGAGCAGTTGCAGGCGTGCCACGAGCCCACGTTGCCGCTGCCCTGGTAGAAGACCTTGTTGCCGATGATGAACGCCGTGTTGGAGTCGTAGTTGAACGGCGCGGCCTGCAAGTCACGAGCGACCAGGTCCCACGCGGCCTGACGCACGGGCGCCGCGGCGCAGTGCACCTGACGGCCGCAGGGGCCGGTGCCGGAGGAGCAGCGCGAGCACACGAAGTTCTGCGGCGTGGCCGGCGTCTGGTTCGCGTGCGCCAGGTAGTCCGCGTCGCGCACGCCGGAGCAGCGGGTGTTGCACCACGTCCCGCCCGCCTGCGCCTCGTTCTGGTTGTAGCCCGTGCCGTCCGGCGTCATGCCGCAGCCCAGGTTCGTCGTGGCGAAGAAGCCATAGCCCACGCACGAGGCCTGCAACCGGTAGATGGACGCGATGTCCGCGTACGCCTCGCTGGAGTTGCTCAGCGCGCCGCCGGAGTCGAAGTCATCCATGCCGTGGCCCCACTCGTGGTCGAACACGGCCGCGATTTCGCCCGTGTTCCGGCAACCACCGCCGCTGCGGTAGAAGTTGACGGTGGAGCCGTTCCAGAAGGCGTTGCACGTGCTGTTGATGTTCACGTTGGCGGTGAGCTGGTTCTGCAGCCACGTGTTGTTGGGCAGCCAGCCGCGGCCCAGCTCGGCGATGCGGTTGAGCTCGTAGAAGGCGGAGCGGGAGGCCGGCGTGTTGCCCGCGCCACCGCCGCCCGTGGTGCAGTCGTGCTGGTTGTTGGCGCCGCCCAGGTTGAGGTTGCCGGTGGCCGAGCTGGTGCTGGGCGAGCCGCACGTGTCGCTCACTCGCACGTAGCGGCCGGCCAGCGTGGTGGTGACGTTGCCGGAGGAGTAGTTGAAGACGCCGGCGCCGTCGGTGAAGTTGTTGGGCGAGGCCAGGCCCGTGTTCGCCCAGGGCATGGGCGTGTCCAGCTGCATGGTGCCGCAGGTCGTGTTGTCGGGGCAGATGCCGGTGCTGCTCAACGGATAGATGCCGCCCTTGATGGTGGCGTCCAGGTAGTGGTTGTCGTCCTCGAGCGCGAGCACCTCGCCGGAGTGCGCGTCCACCGTCACCTTCCAGCGCTCCACCTCACCGGGGTTCTGGAAGCCATACGTCCAGACGAGCTGGTGACGGTAGCCCTCGCCGAAGGCCGCGTCGGCGCGCGCCAGGGGGGCGAGCTCCAACGTGGGCTCCTGCCACAGCGTGCTCGGTGTCTCCAGGAGGCCAAAGCGCTCACCGCCGAGCGTCAGGGCCTGCTCGGGGCTCAGCGTGGGCTTCGTGGCCGCGGTGACGTTGCTCCACGCCTCCGTCCCCAGGAGCACCATGTTGCCGTGGCTGAGCGTGGCGACGAGCTTGCCGTGGCGCACGGGGATGCCGTCGACCTCCTGCGGGATGAGCACGTGCCACAGCACGTCGGTGACTTGCTTCACGCGGGGCTGGCC
Source organism: Myxococcus sp. MH1 (assembly GCF_059738865.1). Classification (NCBI taxonomy): domain Bacteria; kingdom Pseudomonadati; phylum Myxococcota; class Myxococcia; order Myxococcales; family Myxococcaceae; genus Myxococcus; species Myxococcus sp. MH1. The sequence goes on from NZ_AP026947.1 coordinate 8,945,254, forward strand.
CAGCTGGCGCAGGTCCACGCCGAGCGCGGCCTCGTTGTCGCTCAGGAACTTGAAGAGTGCGTCGGCGACGACGGCCTCGTCGACCTCGCCGGTGGAGCGGCCCAGCTGCTGCTGGAGCGAGCCGAGCGTCACGGTGTTGCCCACGCCCTTGCCGGGGATGAGGGGGATGGCGCCCTGGACGGCGGAGGGCATGCCCGTCAGCGGGTCCAGGTACACGTGGAAGTCGCGCCCGTTGCGGGCGAAGAAGTCGTCCCACGCGCCGGGCGCCGCGCCCTTCAGCTTCGAGCGGGCTTCATCCAGGGACACGTTGGAGACGGGCAGGTACAGCTCCGGCTTGAAGAACGCCTGGCTCGCCAACGGGCTCGGTTGTGAGGGCTGGAGTGCCCACGCCAGCGCGCTGCAACACAGCACGAGACAGGCGACCCACTTCGACGATTGACGCATGCGGTCCTCCCGCGAAACGCGAAAGACAGACACTCCCCCCTGGGAGCACGCGTCCAGTCGAGCCCGCATCTGCGGGGCGTGAAAATCGCTACTTTCAGGAACTGTCGGACTTGCGGAAAGCCCTCTGGCGACGCGGAGCTAGACGGCCAAGGAGTGAACACTCACAAGGACTTCAAGTCTCACGTGTTCAAGACGGCGGGAAAGCAGCCGTTGCACTGGAGTTGACGCTTCGCGCCGGAGGCGGGGGCTCAGGAGGGGAAGAGCAGCCGCGTGTATTGCTTCACCCAGGCGCGGCGGGTGTCGAGGGTGCGGAAGTCGAGCAGGAGGACCTGGTCGAAGACGCGGGGGAGCATGGACACGAGGAGGATGGAGGACCAGACCTGGGTGAGCGCGAGTCGGCGGCGTGCTTCCTTCAGGTGGGGTGTGGCGGGGGCGAGCTTTCGGGACAGCGCTTCGAGGAAGGTGTTGAGGCGTTGGACGGCGGCGCCGTCGTAGCGTTGGTGCACGAGCGCGTCGTGCAGGTGGGCGTGGGCGATGCGGGGGTAGCGGCCGACGTTGCCGACGACGTCCTCGAGGAGGGTCTCGAAGGCCTCGCGGACGGAGAGGCCCTCATCGAGGAGCCTGTCGAAGTCGAGGAGGACGTGGGTGAAGGCCTGGTCCAGGGTGGAGTCCAGGGCCTGGGTGATGAGCTTCTCCTTGCTGCGGAAGTAGTAGCTGATGGCGGCGCTGTTCACCTGCGCCTCGCGGGCAATCTCGCGGATGCCGGTGGCATCCAGCCCGTCGCGCTCGATGCAGATGATGGTCGCCCGGAGGATGCGCTCCCGGGCGTCCTGTTCCTTCGTTCCCATGCGCCACCATACGGTGGACCTCAGACCTCAGTGAAGCGCATCCCCGTGATACCGAGCGCCTCCAGCGCGAGCTTGAGGTCCTCGGAGATGATGAGCGCCACGGACCAGCCCCACGTCCGGAAGAGCTTTGCCTCACCCACCTTCGAGGGGTCGATTCTCAGCCCGTCCACGTCCCGGTACTGGCCCACCTTCTCGGGCCGGCCGTCCTCGGCGGTCCACCGCTCCACCTCCCGGGACGCCGCGTCGTCGATGCACTCGATGAGTTTCGTCGCCACGAGGATGCTGTACTGCTCGGGGTACTCCGGAATCTCCACCGGGATGACCTGCACATCCTCGGGTGCCAGTTCCGTGAGCAGCGTCGCCACTCGGACGTGGACGACGGGTGTCGAAATCCCCGCGAGGGTGAAATCGAAAGTCCTGCCCGGGACGTCCACGGGAATCCTCAATCGACCCGGGTTCTCGATGCGACGCCCCTTCTTGAACAGCCAGGGGTCCTCGACCTCGCGGCCACTCATGTCCGTGGGGATTCCGAGAGAACATCGCCCAGGGAGCGACATGTCGGGAGCAAGCTCGAAGAACCGTTTCGTCATGGGCTTTGAGCAGAAGGCTGCAAGTACGTAGCACCCATCAAGTCCACGGCAGCGCCTCCGCGCGCACCAGCATCTGCGCGCTCCTCGACCACAGCACCGCGCAGAGCGCGCCAATCACCAACTCCGCCACCATCGCCGCGACCAGCTCCGGCGCGGGCGTGCCGTCCACGGCCAGGCTCAACAGCCGCGACATGCCGTAAGACAGGTACAGCGTCGTCGACACCGCCAGCGACGTGAACGTCAGCCGGCTCCAGATTCCGCCGGCCATGATGAGCAGCCCACACGCCAGCAACGCCCCTCCCGGCGCGCGCACCTCGCTCAACAGACTCACCTGCCCTCCATGGTCGATTCCACTCCACCCGTGGAACGCCTGCGGCGTGAACAACAACGCCGCGCCAATCGCCCCCCCGATTGCGCCCACGACCAGCAACACCCCCTTCGTCATCCGGTTTCGCATCGCCGTCCCTCGCTTGACACCGTGTCAATTGACTCCGCGAGAGATATTCGCGACTTTACATCATGTCAAGTGAACCGCCGGAGACCCGGACCCGCATCCTCGCGGCCGCGCTGCACCTGTTGGAGACGCGCCAGGGGCAGGCCGTCCGGATGAGCGACATCGCGAAGAAGGCCGGCGTCAGCCGTCAGGCCGTCTATCTGCACTTCAACACCCGGGCCGCCCTGCTCATCGCCACCACGCTCTACCTGGACGAGCTCAAGGACGTGCGCACGCGCCTGGTCCCCAGCCGCACCGCGAAGAGCGGCTCGGAGCGGCTGGACGCATACGTCGGCGCCTGGGCCGACTACATCCCGGAGATTCGCGGCGTGGCCAAGGCGCTGATGGCCATGGCCGACACCGACGAAGAGGCCGCCGAGGCCTGGAAGAAGCGCATGGAGGACATGCGCGAAGGCTGCGCCGCCGCCATCGAGGCCCTGCGCGCCGATGGCACCCTCTCCCCCGACTACACGGCCCGCGAGGCCACCGACCTGCTCTGGACGCTCCTGTCCGTGCGCAACTGGGAACACCTCACCCTGGAGCGCGGCTACTCCCAGCCTCGCTACAAGGACCTGCTGCTGCGCACCGCGCGCCGGCTCTTCGTCCGCGCCCCGCGCTCGACTTCATGAGCGTGCGCCAGCCGCTGCGCACCGTGCAGTCCCCTGCACACGTCCCACCCCCTGCCTCCGCTGCAACTTCCTCCAGGTCCGTGCGTTGCAACTCCAGCACGCCATGAACCCACGCCTCCTCTGCGCCCTCCTCGTCCTCCTCCCCTTCGCGTCGCAGGCCCAGGTCTCCTTCCCCAAGAACGAGACCTGGCTCACCGTCGGCCCCCTCGTCAGCATCGACGACCTCACGGGCAAGCCCCGCTACGGGCTGGGGCTGGAAACCACCCTCAACTGGGTCCATGAAGTCCAGAGCCTGGGCGCCTTCGCCCAGGCCCAGTGGATGACCCAGGGGGAGGCCCGCCTCGCCGGCGGCATCCAGGGCACCCTGCTCTTCGCGGGCCTGGAGCTGGGCGCCTACCACCTCACCGGAACCGAGGACCACCTGCCCACCACGGGCCTGCAGCTCACCCCCTTCCTCACGGGCATCTACGGCTCGCTGGGCGTGCGCATCAGCCTGCCCCTGAGCGACAAGGGCGGCGCGCTCGGCCCGGACGGCGTCCCCGGCCGCGTCCGACAGGGCCGCGAGGTGGGACTCGTCCTGACAGGCAAGCTCCCCTTCCTCCTGGGCGGCACGAGCACCTACGAGCCGTCCTATCCCTGGAACTAGGAGCGCATCCCTCCTCGGGCCCCCTTCCCTCCCTCGCTCCGGGTGCTATCAAGCACCCACCATGCCTGAGTCAGCGCCCCCCGCCCTGTTCGACGCCGTACCCGCGGAGATGGACTTCCCGGCCGAGGAACGCCGCATCCTCGCCTTCTGGAAGGACCGTCGCATCTTCGAGCGCTCGCTCGAGGCGCGCGAAGGGGCCAAGAGCTTCGTCTTCTACGAGGGCCCGCCCACCGCCAACGGCCTGCCCCACAACGGCCACGTCCTCACCCGCGTCATCAAGGATTTGTTCCCCCGCTACCAGACGATGCGCGGCCACTACGTGCCTCGCAAGGCGGGCTGGGACACCCACGGCCTGCCCGTGGAGGTGGAGGTGGAGAAGGAGCTGCGCATCCACGGCAAGGCGGAAATCGAGCGCTATGGCGTGGAGCCCTTCACCGAGCGCTGCATCGAGTCCGTCTTCCGCTACACCTCCGAGTGGGAGCGGCTCACCGAGCGCATCGGCTTCTGGGTGGACCTGAACCAGGCCTATGTCACCTACCACCGCCCCTTCGTGGAGAGCGTCTGGTGGGCGCTGGCGGAGCTGCACCAGAAGGGCCTGTTGTACCAGGGCCACAAGGTGGTCTGGTGGTGGCCGCAGGGCGGCACCGCGCTGAGCTCGGCCGAGGTGGGCCTGGGCTACAAGACGGTGGACGACCCGAGCGTCTACGTCGCCTTCCCGCTGCGCGACGCGCCGGACACCTCGCTGCTCGTCTGGACGACCACGCCCTGGACGCTGCCGTCCAACATGTACGCGGCCGTCAACGCGGGCGTCGACTACGTCACCGTGGACGCGGGCGACCGCAAGCTCATCGTCGCCGCCGCGCTGCGCGAGGAGCTGGCCAAGAAGCTCAAGAAGGACCTGCCTGTCCTCGACACGCAGCCGGGCCGCGCGCTGGTGGGCCAGCGCTACCTGCCGCCCTTCGACGTGTACTTCTCCAAGGAGGGGGACACGCGGCTGGCGCTGCGAGACGGCGGCGACGACGTGCGCGCCTGGCGCGTGCTGGCCGCCGACTTCGTCACGCTGTCGAGCGGCACGGGCATCGTCCACATCGCCCCGGCCTTCGGCGAGGACGACTACGACGCCTTCCGCAAGGACCGCGAGCGCTTCGCCCAGCCGCACGCGATGGAGCTGTTCTGCGCGGTGAAGCCGGACGGCACCTTCTCCGAGGACGTGCCGCTCGTCACCGGCAAGTTCGTGAAGGACGCGGACAAGGACATCCAGCGCAACCTCAAGGAGCGGGGCCTGCTGCTCGTCACCGAGCAGTACAAGCACGAGTACCCGTTCTGCTGGCGCGCGGATGACGACCCGCTCATCCAGTTCGCCCGCCCCGCCTGGTACATCCGCACCACGGCGGTGAAGGACCGCGCCATCGCCAACAACCGCGCCGTCAACTGGGTGCCCGAGCACATCAAGGAAGGCCGCTTCGGCGACTTCCTGGCCAACAACGTCGACTGGGCCCTGTCGCGCGAGCGCTACTGGGGCACGCCGCTGCCTTTGTGGGTCCACTCGGAGACGGGCGAGGTGGAGGCGGTGCCCTCGCTCGAGGCGCTGCGCCAGAAGCCCGGCAGCAACCTGGGCGCCGTGGAGTCGGAGCTCGCCGCGTTCCTCAAGGGCAAGCCGCACGAGGCCAACGCGCGCCACCTCATCGTCCACAAGCCCTGGATTGACAAGGTGACGTACGAGAAGCCGGGCACCCCGGGCCGCTTCGTGCGCGTGCCCGAGGTGGTGGACGTGTGGTTCGACTCGGGCTGCATGCCCTTCGCGCAGTGGGGCTTCCCGCATGCGGAGGGCTCGCACGCCATCTTCAACCGCGCCTTCCCGGCGGACTTCATCTCCGAGGCCATCGACCAGACGCGCGGGTGGTTCTACTCCCTGCTCATGGTGAGCACGCTGGTCTTCGACGAGGAGACGCAGGCGCGCCTGGGCCTCGTGCCCCAGCGGGAGTGGCCGCACCCGTACAAGAGCTGCATCGTGCTGGGCCACGTCTCCGACAAGGAGGGCCGCAAGGAGTCCAAGTCCAAGGGCAACTACACGCCGCCCGAAATCATCCTCGACGAAGTGCGCATGGACTTCGCGGTGCTCACCGCCGCCGAGGCGGGCATGCCGGGTGAGCCGGGCGTGGCGCTCATCGCGCGCGAGGACCTGGAGGGCCTGGACCTGGTGGAGGGCGCCAAGGTGCAGGTGTTCCGCCCGGACCGGCCGGACGTCTTTGTCACCGTGACGGTGAAGGCGCACAAGAAGCTCAAGCGCCGCGTGGTGCTGCTCGGGCCCGCGGAGCACGAGAAGCTGGGCGTGGCGCCGTCCGCCAAGGGCGCGGGCGTGATGCCGGTGGAGGTGCCGAGGCTCGCGGCCTCCGAGCGCGTCACCGTGAAGGACCCCAACGCCAAGGCCCCCGGCGCGGACGCGTTCCGCTGGTTCTTCTACGCGGCGAGCCCCACGTGGTCCAACACGCGCCACTCGCTGGCGAACGTGCGGCTGTTGCAGAAGGACTTTCAAATCAAGCTGCGAAACGTCTACTCGTTCTTCACCATCTACTCGAACATCGACGGCTTCAACCCGGCGAAGGGCAACCCGGACGCCAAGGCGGCGCCGTGGGAGGCGGTGAAGCAGAGCCAGGGCTGGCGCGAGGTGAAGCAGCGCCCGCTCCTGGACCGGTGGATCCTCTCCGAGGTGCAGCTGGCGCTGCGCGACGTGGAGAAGGCGCTGGACACCTATCAGGTGTACGACGCGGCCCAGCGGCTGGTGGCGCTGGTGGACGGCCTGTCCAACTGGTTCCTGCGCCGCAGCCGGGACCGGTACTGGACGGCCGGCCTGGAGCAGGACAAGCAGGACGCTTACTTCACGCTGTACGAGGCGCTGACCACCATCGCCGCCATCTCCGCGCCGTTCATCCCGTTCTTCGCCGACGAGATGTGGGGCAACCTGGTGCGCAAGCCCTGGCCCGCGACGCAGCCGGAGAGCGTGCACCTGGCGGACTTCCCCAAGGCGGACGCGAGCCTCATCGACGCGGAGCTGGCCGCGGACATGGCGGCGGTGCGCGAGCTGGTGTCGCCGGGCCTCAAGGTGCGCACGGACAACAAGCTCAAGGTGCGCCAGCCGCTGGCGCGCGCGGACATCATCCTCGCGCGCAAGGAGCTGACGCAGCGGCTGGCCGCGTACAAGGATTTGCTCGCGGACGAGCTGAACGTGCACGAGGTGCGCTTCGTGGAGCCGGGCAGCCCGGACGCGGACGTGGTGCGCTTCCGGGTGCGGCCGAACCTGCGCGCGGTGGGCGGGCGGCTCGGGCCCAAGCTGGCGCCGGTGCGCAAGGCTTTCGACACGGGCGACGGGCGCGCGCTGCACCGCGAGCTGCTCCAGACGGGGCAGGTGGCGCTGGAGCTGGGCGGCGAGAAGCTGGTGTTCACCGGCGAGGAGCTGGAGACGCTCGTGGAGGCCAACCCCGGCTTCGCGGCGGCGGGCACCGGCGCGGGCGTGGTGGTGCTCCACACGCAGCTCACCGAGGCGCTCGTCGACGAGGGGCTCGTGCGCGAGCTGCTCGCGCGGGTGCAGGGGGCTCGCAAGGATTTGGAGCTGGGCTACACGGACACCATCCAGCTCTGGGTGGACGGTGATGCGCGCGTGAAGCGCGTGACGGACGAGGGCCGCGCGTTGATTGCGCGGGAGACGCTCGCCTCCGCCATCCACGTGGGGCCCGAGGGCTTCACCGGGCAGGAGGAGGAGGTCAGCCTCAACGGCCTGCCGGCCCGCCTGCGCGTCCAGCGCGGCTGAGCCTCACCGGCCCGCGTGCTCGACACGCGGGCCGCGCCCCGGGGTGCGCTATTTCGCGCGAGCGCGCGGGCGCCAGGCACGCCCCGGGCCCACCCTCACGAAGCTCGCGGGCTCAGCGACACCAGGCCCTGGCGCGAGGGCAGGAGCAACATCCGCGCGAAGCGCGCATGGCTCCGCCGGCCCCTCATCGCGGCGCGAGAGCAAGGTCGACACCGGCGCGAAGCCCTTGTGAACCGGCGACGTCCTCGCGAGCCCGCGCAGCCTCAGCGCACCAGCAGGAACAGGAAGACGCCCAGGAACACCAGCAGCAGGAAGCCCACGTGGCTCAGCCGGCTCAGCCCCTCCTCCCCGCGACCCACCGCGCGGAGGAAGAGGTCCCGCACCCGCTCGAACCCGCGCAGCGTGCGCACCGTCAACTCACTCGGCTTCGAGTCCTCGCGCTCCGCCCCTCGCGTCAAGAGTCGCCACCCGGGGAGCACCCGCCGCGACAAGGGCCACAGCACGTCCCCCGCCGGTATCTCCGGCACGCTCCGGCCCATGCGCCACGCCACGACGCTCACGGCCACACCCAGCGCCACGGGCCAGGCCGCGGACAGCAGATTCTTCGGCTCCAGGAGCTTGGGCAGGAACTCCGAGCCCACCGGCGGCCCTACCAGCAGCACCGTGTCCACGACGAGCAGCAGCACCCACGACAACCACATCCCTCCGGTGGCGCGAGTCCCCTGCTCGGGCGCATCGGGGAGCACCGTCACCAGGAAGCGCGCCATGATGAGCGTGCTGCCCACCGCCGCCAGCGACAACAGCGTCGGCACCACCTCCGGCGCGTGCGCCACCGCCTCCGCCGACTTCAACGACAACTTCGCCAACGCCCCGCTCGTCAGCGGCGCTCCGGCGATCTCCAGCCCGGCCCACACCAGCCCCACCCACACCACCACCGCGCGCCAGCCCCGGCGCCCCGTCTCGTGCACCAGCCCCGCGCCCAGGAACAACAACCCCTTCGCCAGGGAGTGGTGCGTCGCATACACGAGCACCGCGCCCACCAACACCGGCGCCGCCTCCGGTGCGCCCAACGCCAGCCCCACCGCGAGCGTCAAGAACCCCATCTGGCTGATGCTCGAATAGGCGAGCACCGTCTTCGCCTCCCTCTGCGTCAGCCCCACCAGCACGCCGTAGAAGCTCGCCGCCAGGCCCAGGACCACGAGCACCTGGCCCACCTGGGGCACGCTCGCCTCGCCCAGCGGCAGGAAGCGCAGCCAGCCCAGCACGCCCACCTTGATGATGGTGCCGCTGAGCACCGCGCTGCCCGGCGCGGGCGCCACCGGATGCGCCAGGGGCAGCCACATGTGCAAGAGCAGCACGCCCACCTTCACGCCGAAGCCCGCGAGAATCAGGACGCAGATGAGCGCGCGCTCGGGCGACTGCGCCACCACGCGCGGCACCTCGTCGAACGTCAGGTTGATGCGCGTGCCCGCGATGAGGAAGAAGGCCGCGAGCAGCAGCACCTCGCCCACCAACGCCATGATGATGTACACGCGCCCCGCCCGCGCCGCGCGCTCGTCCCGCGAATGGACCACGAGCCCATACGCGCAGAAGGTCATCATCGCGAAGAACAGGTAGAAGCTCGCCATGTCCCGCGCGAGCACCGCGCCCACGTTCCCCACCAGCGTCGCCAGGTAGAAGCCCCAGAACGAGGCCTTCCGCCCGTCCTCGCGCAGATACCCTCGCGCGAAGAGCCCGGAGAACAGCCACAACACGCCGGTGAAGAGCAGGTACGTCCGCGTCACCTCGTCCGGCGCGTACAGCCGCATGCCCAACAGCACGTGCGGCCAATACACCGTCGCCCCGGCGCTCAAGCCCAGCACCACCGTCGGCAGCGCCGCCCACGGCGCCAGCAGGACGCCCCCCTTGCGCGTCGCCGGCAGCAGCACCGCCACCGTGAGCAAGAGCGGCACGCCCAACGTCGCCATGACCAGCAGCGAGGGCACCTCCTCCCAGCCGCTCATGGCCGGAACTCCCGGTCCGTGATGAGCCGCGTCCAGCCCAGGGGACTGAGCTCCGCGCCCGCGAACAGCCCGGCGGCCACCGACAGCGCCGCCGTCACCACCGTCGGGAACAGCAGCGCCCAGCCAATCTCCCACCCGTGGGGACGCGGGCTCGGCGTCCAGTCCTCACGCGGCGCCTGGAACCACGCCGAGTAGACGATGGGCAGGAAGTAGCCCGCGTTGAGCAGGCTGCTCAAGAGCAGCACCACCACCAGCCACGACTCGTCCGCCTCCAGCGCGCCGATGCCCAGGTACCACTTGGTGATGAAGCCCGCGACGGGCGGAATCCCAATCATCCCCAGCGCGGCGATGGTGAAGGCCGCCGTCGTCAGCGGCATCCGCCGCCCCACCCCACGCAGCTCCTTCACCCGGTGCAGGTGCAGCTCCTCCGCGTAGTTCCCCGCGCAGAAGAACAGGGTGATTTTCATCACCCCCTGATGCACCAGGTGCACCAGCCCTCCAATCGTCGACACCGTGCCGAAGATGGAGATGCCCGCCACGATGTACGCCACCTGGCTCACCGTCGAGTAGGCCAGCCGCTTCTTCAAGTCCCCCTGCTGGAGCGCCTTCAGCGAACCGTAGAGGATGGTGATGGCCGCGACGACGGCCAACGGACGGGTCACCCCCAGGTCGTGCACCAGGTAGACGCCATACACGTCGTAGATGACGCGGGTGATGCCGAACGCCCCCGCCTTCACCACCGCGACAGCGTGGAGCAGCGCGCTCACCGGGGCGGGCGCCACCATCGCCACCGGCAGCCAGCCATGGAACGGCACCAGCGCCGCCTTCACCGCGAGCCCGCCGATGAGCAGCGCGAAGGCCACCGTCAATTCCGCGCGGTGGCCCGCCACGGCCGACAGCGCCCCCCGCTCGGTGAACTCCACCGAGCCCGCCAGCGTGTAGAGCAGCACCACGCCCGCCAGGAGCAGCGTGGCGCCGCTGAGCGTGTAGCGCAGGTACACGTTGCCCGCGCGCAGCGCCTCCTTCGTCCCGCGGTGGATGACCAGCGGATACGTGGACAGCGTGAGCATCTCGTAGAAGAGGAAGAACGTCAGGAGGTTGCCCGCCAGGGCGATGCCCATGGTCGAGGCGACGCACAGCGAGAAGAAGCCGAAGAAGCGGCTGCGGTGCCCGGTGCCCTCCAGGTAGCCCACCGCGTAGATGGTGGTCACGAACCACAGCACCGCGGACAGCGTGATGAAGAGCAGGCTGAACGAGTCCGCCCTGAGCACCAGGTCCGCGTTGGGGAAGAAGGTCACGCGCGACTCGTACTGACGCCCCTGGAACACGCCCCAGGCCATGGCCGCCGTGAGCAGCAGCTTCGTCGCCGCGGCCGTCAGGTTGAGCACCGTGCGCGTGCGCCGCGCCTCCTCGGAGAGCAGGAAGATGATGAGCCCCGGCAACAGCGAGCTCAAGAGCACGCACATGGGCAGCCAGGTGTTCATCGCGCCGCCCCCACCGCCAGCAGCCCCAACGGGAACCAGGGCACCAGCCCCAGCACCAGCGCGATGAGCGCCAGCGCGAACGGCGCCAGCTCGTTGCCCAGCGGGATGGCGCGCACCGTGACGCCCTCGGGCAGCGGCAGGAACGAGCCCCGGAGGATGCGGAAGACGTACGCCGCCGCCTGGAGGCTGCCCACCAGCAGCACCACGCCCCACCACCACTGGCCCGTGGAGATGGACGCGTTGAGCAGCAGCCACTTCGCGATGAAGCCCCCGCTCGGGGGAATGCCAATCAGGCTGATGCCTCCCAGGCCGAGCGCCAGGAAGGTGAACGGCATCCGCCCCGCCAGGCCCTGCACTCCGCCCAGCGTGGTGATGCCCACCGCCTGGTGGATGTTGCCCACCGCCACGAACATGGAGGCCTTGGCCGCCGCGTGCGAGACGACCAGGTAGATGGCCCCCGCCCTCGCGTCCTCCGTCGCCATGGGGAAGACCAGGAACAGGTAGCCGATCTGCGCGACGCTCGAGTACGCGACCACGCGCTTGAGCTGCGACTGGAGCAGCGCCAGCAACGAGCCCCAGATGACGGCGGCCGCGCCCAACAGCCCGAGCAGCTGCGCCACCTGCGCGTCCATCACCGGCGCGAAGACCTCCATCCACAGCCGGAACAGCACGTAGTAGGAGCCCTTGGAGATGAGCGCGGACAACAGCGCCGTCACCGGCGTGGGCGCGCCCGCGTACGTCGGCGGCAGCCACACGTGCAGCGGGAACAGCGGCGTCTTGAGGCACAGCCCCACCGTGACCAGCGCCGCCGCCACCCACGTCACCGGCCCGGGCTGGACGCGCTCGGCGAGCAGCCCCACGTCCAGCGCCGCATAGGCCCCATACAGCAGCGCGATGCCCAACAGGTAGCAGAGCGAGCCCGGCAGCGCGAAGAGCAGGTAGCGCAGCCCTCCGTCCAGCCCCGGCGAATCCCTCCGCACCGCGATGAGCGCCACGGCGCCCAGCGTGGTCAGCTCCAGCGTGACGTAGAGGTTGAAGGCGTCCGCCGACAGCACCAGCGCGTTGAGCGCGCACCAGACCAGCAGCCACAGCGGCAGGAACTCCCGGTCCTCCCGGTCCGGCAGGTGGTCCAGCGCGTGGACGCTGGTGAGCGAGCCCACCAGGGCGATGGTGAGCAGCATCAGCACGGCGAGCCCGTCCGCCCGCCACTCGATGCCCAGCGGCACGCCCCAGCCGCCGATGCTCTGGCGCAGCACACCCCGGTGCGCCACCTCCCACGCCAGCACGGCGGACGCGCTGAGCGTGGCCACCGACGTCACGCCCGAGATGAGGCGCACCGCGGGCCGTCCCACCAGCAGCGCCAGCACCGCGCCCAGCAGAGGGATGACGACGGGCCACGCCATCAAGGCCGAGGCTCCCGTCATGAGAGCTCCCCATCGGAGACGGGCTCCCGCTCCGGGGTGTGGGACTGCTCGGCCTGCAGCCGCGCCATGCGCCGCGCCAGCGCCACCGCGAGCGCCGTGGCGCTCACCGACACCACGATGCCCGTGAGCACCAGCGCGTGCGGCACCGGGTCCGGCACGCCCGTGGGCACCCGCCGCGCGAGCGCCACCAGCACCAGCAGCACGCCGGAGCCCGCGATGTTCGCCGCGAGGATGCGCTTCACCACGTGCTGATGGGAGAAGAGCCCCACCAACCCCACGCTGAACATCGCCACGCCCGAAAGCGCATAGACGGCCCACGGGCTCACGGCGTCTCCTCCGGCAGCGCCCGGGGCGGCCGCGTCCCGGGGAAGAACATCAACAGCACCATGGCGATGGAGACCGTCAGCGCCGCCTCCACGACGAAGATGAGCGTGCCCGCGTACTTCTGGGGGTACTCGAGCAGCCGCCCTCCGGAGACGAGCGGCGCCACCGCCACCAGGATGAACATCAACGGCCCGGTGAGCAGCGCCCAGCGCACCCGGGGGGACGACATGCGCGGCGTGCCCATGCGCGCGGTGAGGATGGCCACCACCCCGCCGCCCGCGAGGATGGCGCCCGCCTGGAAGGCTCCGCCCGGACCGTGGTCGCCCACCCAGACCAGGTAGCCCGCCACCAGCAGCAGCGCGGGCGTCATCATCCGGAACAGCTCCCCCGTCAGCGGGTCCTCCATCGCCTCCTTGTCCGGCCGCTCGCTGCGCGGGTTCACCGCGCGCGCGCCCAGCGCGGCCACCAGCAGCACCGCGATTTCCAGCAGCGTGTCGTAGCCCCGGAAGTTCAAGAGCACCGCGGTGACGGGGTGCTCCACGCCGCTGTCCCCCTGGCGCGCGGCGATGAGCGGCCCCAGGCCCCGGCTGTCGGCGGGCAGCGCGAGCACCGCCCAGCCCAGCGGCGCCGCCAGCGCCACCGTGCACAACAGCGCCCAGGGCCTGCGCCGCGCGCGGGCGCGCACGTCCGAGGAGTCCTCCTCCGTCCAGCTCAGCGTGTGCATCAGCAGCGCGCCCGTCAGGCCCGTGCCCACCGCGGCCTCCACCAGCGCGATGTCCGGAGCGTCCAGCCGCGCCCAGCCCAGCGCGGAGAACAGGCCGAAGGCCACGAAGAGCACCACCGCCTGCGACAGCGCTTCCGTCCTCAGCACCAGCCAGGCCAGGAGGGGCAGACAGATGGCGAGGCTCGCGTCGAGCAGCCCGTCCATCATGACTCCCGCCGTCCAGTCCAGGCGGGCGTGCCCCGCCGCAGCGCCGCGCGGGCGATGAGCTGACACGTGAAGGCGCTGGCGACGAGGACGAACAGCCAGACCAGGAACAGCTTGAGCGCCGTGGCCCACGAGCCCGACTGGAGCGCCAGGCCCACCACCACCAGGCCCAGCCCCAGGTTGTCCACCTTGGTGAGCGCGTGCAGCCGGCAGTACACGTCCGGGAAGCGCAGCACGCCCACCGTGCCCGCCAGACAGAAGCCCGCGCCCGCGAGCATGAACGCCGAAGAGACACCGTCGAGGAGGGTCATCGGCGCGGCTCCTCGCCGCGAGCGCGCGCGTCCTCCGCGTCGCTGCCCACCGCGAAGCGCACGAAGGCCACCACCGTGACGGGCGCGAGCAACGCGAAGATGAGGGCCACGTCCCGCAGGGGAGCGCTCCCCTCGTTCCCGGCGAGCAGCACCAGCACGCCCACGCCCGTGGTGCCGAAAAGCTGCGCCACGATGAAGCGGTCCGTCAGCGTGGGCCCACGAACGACGCGCACCATGCCGGCCAGGATGTTCAGGAGCAGGAAGAGGGCCAGGCCCGTGCGCAACTCATGCATGGGCGCCCTCCCGCGGCGGAGCGGACGCGTCCAGGCCGAACAGGCGGCGCACGCGGCGCTCCAGGTCCTCCAGCTCCTCATGGATGCCCTGCCCCCGGTCCACGAGCGCGTGCACCACCAGCTCCTCGCCCTCCACGTCCGCGTTCAGCGTGCCGGGCATCAGGCTGAGGGTGATGCGGAACAGCGTCTGGGGCGCGCCCTCGGGCAGGCGCATCGGGTAGCGGACGAAGACGGGGGAGATGGGCAGGCTGGGCGAGAGGGCTCGCTTCGCCACGTCGAAGCCGCCGTGCACCGAGCCCTTCAGGAAGAAGAGCGCGAAGCCCGCCACGCCCAGGAGCGTCCACGCGTGGCGACGCGGCGGACTCAACACGAAGCTCACCCCGGACACGACGCCCACCACCACCAGGCCGAACGTCAGGCTGCTCGGGTCGCCGTCACACAGCGCCCACCACGTCAGCGCCAGGAAGACCACGCGCGCCACCGCGCTCTTCCAGGCCCCCACGTCCAGCCGAGGCGTCCGACTCCGGCCCTCCTCCGCGCTCGCGCGCGCGTCTCCAGTATCCACGGGGTCCACGCGTCGGACCCTAGGCCAGCCACCCCGCATGCGGCGGACGGAGTCCCTCGTCACGTTCGTCATCGGACGCTTGGTGGACGCAGTGGCGCATAACCGACGAAGCCCGGAGGCTCCAGGGGCGCGCTCGGGGCCTTTCGATTCCAGACATGCGCGGAGGCGCTCTGTCCGGGGCCCGCAAGCAGCTCGCCCTGCGGGGCATCGCCCTCGAGGACTGTCCGTCGGTTCAATGGGCAACGGAACCTCGGCGCCGCAAGTTCGTCGTCCCCAGCCCCCTCGATGAGGAGCGTCGCCGATGACGAAGCCCCAGGTCCTGCCCGAGCCCTTCCGCATCAAGATGGTCGAGCCGCTCGCCCTGCCCTCGCGCGACACCCGCGAGACGGCCCTGCGCGCCAGCCACTACAACATGTTCCAGCTCAAGAGCCGGGACGTGTATCTGGACCTGCTGACGGACTCCGGCACCGGCGCCATGAGCAAGGCGCAGTGGGCCGCGCTGATGAACGGCGACGAGTCCTACGCGGGCGCGGACAGCTTCTACACGTTGAAGAAGACCCTCCAGGAGCTGCTCGGCTTCGACCACTTCCTGCCCATGCACCAGGGGCGCGCCGCGGAGCACGTGGTCTTCAGCTCGCTGGCCCGCGAAGGGGACCTCATCCCCATGAACATGCCGTTCGACACCACGCGGGCCCACATCTTCCAGGCCCGGGCCCAGCCGCTCAGCTGCGTGGTGGAAGAGGCCTACCAGCCGGAGGTGGACGCCCCCTTCAAGGGCAACGTCGACCTGAGCAAGCTGGAGGCGGCCCTCGCGCAGCATCCGCACTCGCGGCGCATTCCGCTCGTCATGGTGACGGTCACCAACAACTCCGGCGGTGGCCAGCCCGTCAGCCTGGAGAACCTGCGGGCCTGCGCGCGGCTGACCCGCGCACGCGGCATCCCCCTGTTCCTGGACGCCGCGCGCATGGCGGAGAACGCGTACTTCATCCAGCAGCGCGAGGCGTCCTGTCGGAACCTCACGTGCGCGCAAATCCTCCGCCGGATGATGGACTGCGCGGACGCCATCACCGTGAGCTGCAAGAAGGACCCGCTGGTGAACATCGGCGGCCTGGTGGCCATGCGCACCGAGGCCCTCTACTACCAGCTGGCGCCCCGGACCATCCTGCACGAGGGCTACCTCAGCTATGGCGGGCTCGCGGGGAGGGATTTGGAGGCCCTGGCGATAGGGCTGCGCGAGATGGTCGACGAGGAGTACCTGGCCCACCGCGTCTCCCAGGTGCGCTACCTGGGGGACCTGCTCACCGAGGCGGGGGTGCCCATCCTGCGCCCGGTGGGCGGACACGCGGTCTTCATCGACGCCGGCGCGTTCCTGCCGCACATCCCCCAGCGGTGCTACCCGGCGGACGTGCTCAGCGTGGAGCTGTATCGCGAGGGCGCCATCCGTGGCGTGGGGCTCGGCGCGCTGGCGTTCGAGGACACCGACCCCGTCACAGGCAGGAAGAAGCTCCCGCGCCTGGAGCTGTTCCGGCTCGCCATCCCGAGGCGGGCCTATACGAACCACCACATGGCCTACGTGGCGAAGTGCGTGGCCGCCGTGCATCAGCGCCGCGCCTCCATCCGCCACGGCCTGAAGCTGGTCCAGGACTCGCCCGTGCCGGGGCTGTCGCACTTCGTCGCGAGGCTGGAGCCCACGCCGCTCTGAGACACCCTCCCCCATCCGGGGGAGTCGGGCGCGCCTCGGCTTGGGGTGGGGCGCGACCGTGCACCTGGCTACGGTGGCTCTCGCGGAAGTCACTTCCCGAAGGAGCCGGCACGATGAGCATCGTCACGACGAAGGATGGAGCGCGCATCTTCTACAAGGACTGGGGCACGGGTCAGCCCGTCGTCTTCAGCCATGGCTGGCCGCTGAACTCGGACAGCTGGGACGAGCAGCTCCAGTTCGTCGCCTCGAACGGCTACCGCGCCATCGCGCACGACCGCCGGGGCCATGGCCGCTCCACCCAGACGTGGTCCGGTCACGACATGGACACCTACGCCGACGACCTGGCCGCGGTGCTCGACGCGCTCGACGTCAAGAACGCGGTGCTCGTGGGCTTCTCCACCGGCGGCGGCGAGGTGGCGCGCTACATCGCCCGGCATGGCACCCGGCGCGTGGCCAAGGCGGTGCTCGTGGGCGCGGTGCCTCCGCTCATGGCGAAGACGGCCAGCAACCCGGGCGGCCTGCCCATCGAGGTGTTCGACAACATCCGCGCGGGCGTCCTCGCCGACCGCTCCCAGTTCTTCCAGGACCTCACCACGCCCTTCTTCGGCGCCAACCGCCCCGGCGCCAAGGTCTCCCAGGGCGCGCGCGACGCGTTCTGGCTGGCCGGCATGCAGTGCGGCCTCAAGCCCGCCTACGACTGCGTCAAGGCGTTCTCGGAGACGGACCAGACCGAGGACCTGAAGAAGTTCGACGTCCCCACGCTCATCATCCACGGCGATGACGACCAGATCGTCCCCATCGAGGGCGCGGCGCGCGCGGCGGCCCGGCTGGTGAAGGGCTCCACGCTCAAGGTCTACGCCGGCGCTCCGCACGGCCTGACGGTGACGCACCGCGAGCAGTTCCACGCGGACCTGCTCGCCTTCCTGAAGTCCTGAGCCTGAACGGGCCCGTCGTCAGGGCGGGCCCACCTGGATGACCTGCGTGGCGAAGGCGCTCGCCCCCAGGTCGTCCGTGGCGGTGAGCGTGACGGTGTAGCGGCCCACGCCCGTGTAGCGGTGCTCCAGGTACGCCGCGTCGGACGTGGTGCCGTCCCCCAGCTCCCACCGGAAGCGCTGAATCCAGCGGCCCGCGCCCGTCGCGGTGCTCGTCGTCGCGTCGAGGAACACGTTCAAGGGCGCGCTCGTCCCGGAGAAGGGTCCACCGGTGATGCGCGGCACGGGACGCGAGCCTCCCCCCGAGGCGGGCGCGAGCAGCTTGCGCACCGTGGACGCGCCCTGGTCCACCACCAGCACGTCCCCGTTGGGCAGGCCCGCGATGCCCGCGGGCAGGCTGAAGGTGGCCTGCTCCGCCGCGCCATCCCGAGCGCCATGCGCGCCCGTGCCCGCGTACGTCCTCGCCCGGCCGGAGGCGACGGCGCGGATGCGCTCGTTGCCCGTGTCCGTCACCAGCAGCCGGTCCTGGACGTAGGCCGCGCCGAGCATCGGCAGGAACAGCGCCGCGCTGCCCGCCCCGTCCGAGAAGCCACCGGTGACGGCGCCCGCGGCGGTGGAGGTGGTGAAGGAAGCGTCCAGCGCCACGCGGCGGATGAGGCGGTTGCCCGTGTCCACCACCCACAGCGCGCCGCCGCCGAAGGCCACGCCCGTGGGCCGGTGGAGCTTCGCCTGGCTGGCGGGCCCGTTGGTGCTGCCCGAGCCGCGCGCGCCAATCAGCGTGCTCACCCGCCCGTCCGGGGAGATGCGCGCGAGCCGGTGGTTGAAGGTGTCCGCCACATACAGGTCCGTCCCGGCGAACGTCACGCTGGAGGGTGTCTGGAAGCGCGCGGCGGTGCCCACGCCGTCCACCTTGCCCTGCCGTCCGTCCCTCGAGCCCGCGAAGGTGCTCACCGTCCAGCGCTCGTCCCGGGCGATGCGGACGACGCGGTGGTTGCCCGTGTCCGCCACGTAGAGCGTGCCGTCGGTGGCGATGGCGATGGACTGCGGCGAGCGCAGCGCCGTCGTCGCGCCGGCCCCCTCGCCCACCCCCGGCGTGCCCGTGCCCGCGATGGTGGTGACGGTGCGCGCCGCGTCGTTGGCGATGCGCCGCACCGCGTGGTTGCCGGTGTCCGCGACGAACACGTTGCCCTGCGCGTCCACCGCCACGCCCACGGGCCGACGCAAGCGCGCCTGCGCCGCAGGGCCGTTGACGAACCCCTCCTGGAACGCGGCCCCCGCGAAGGTGGACACGCCCGCGGACTGTCCGGTGCGGTCCACGGGCCTGGGGTCGTCCGCGCCGAAGGTGTCGCCCGCCAGCGGCGGCACGAGGCCCGCCCTGCGCAGCACGTTGTCGGTGATGCGCTGCACGCGCAGGTCCGCGAAGTGTGGATGCGACAGGCCGTGGGACCAGGAGATGCCGCCGCTGGCGAAGACGAATGCGCCCGAGGGCGCGGTGTAGAGGGTGGAGGTGTGCCGGTTGGGCTCGCCCCTGCTGCTGATGGCCGGCGACTCGGCGAGGGCGACGAGCCCCGGCGGCGAGGCCCCGTTGCTCCACGCGCGGTCGATTTCGTAGCCCACCACGGAGAGGAGGGAGTCGCCCTGCGCGAGCCCCGTGCCGGCGAAGGGCCAGGCGCCCGGCGTGCGCACCACGTAGGGCTGCGGGATGAGGCCCCACGCGTCGGACATCACGCCCACCAGGCCGTTCTCCGGCTCGCCCAGGCGCGCGTTGCGCCAGCGCACCGTCATGAGGTTCGTGCCAGCCTTCGGGTCCTCCTGGGGCGCCTCGTCCTTGTAACAGACCTGCCTGCGCCTGGACGTGCCCGTGGGCCCCGCCTCCAGGCGGATGAGCCAGCAGCTGGTGTCGCTGCCCAGGAACGCCAGGTTCACCCCCGACGCCAGCGCCGCGTCCACCGCCTGCTTGAGCGGACGCGACCAGTACTCGTCATGCCCCACCGAGATGAACAGCTTCTGTCCCAGCAACAGCGAGGGGTCCCGGTCCAGGTCCACGTTGGTGACGTAGTTGAGCTCGTAGCCCTTGGACTCGGCCCACAGCACGAAGTGGTGCGAGGCATGGAAGTACTCGCCCGCCCCATTTCCATCCAGGTACGGCCGGTCGAACGAGGCGACCTTCGCGTGGCCTCCGGACAGTCCCAGGGAGGTGGCGTAGAGGCTCTCTCCGCCCCAGGCGTTGTAGGCCTGGAACGTGGTGAACGGAATCAGGACGACGCCCGTGTTCTTCCGCTCGTCGGCGCGCACCACGAAGATGACGTAGGACTGCGGCCCGTCGTCACGCACCAGCTTGAGCAGGTACACCCCGCTGGGCCACGAGGCCTGGGTCGCCACGGTGAAGCTCACCGGCCAGCGACACTCGACCAGCCCCGTCGTCCTGTCCGCCGCCGGCGTGGGCTGCGGGCCGAGGGTGACGGGACCTCCGGACGCCATGCGCCGCGAGCCCGCGCCGCCGTAGTGGCCCATGCGGTACAGCTCCCAGCGCACCGCATGCGGGCTGTCGGTCCGCACGTGGATGTCGATGGACTGGCCCCGCTGCACGCTCGTCGCGCTGGCGTAGCCCTCCAATTGCGCGCCCGTCGCCGGTTGGCTGAGCGCCCACTCCGTGCTGCCGGGCAGCCGGGCCTCGCTGCCCGCTGGAGCGACAGACATCAGCCCCACCCACATCGTCAGGAACATCGACAGTCCCATGCGCGCTCCTCCCCACGCGCCGTTGTCCCCGCACGCCTCGCGCGCCTCAACCCTCCGGGCCCGCGAGTGGGCGCCCCCGGACAGACTTCGCACGCGATGTGCCGGGGCCGACGCGGCGACTGTCCGTCATGACCCGCCTGCATGTCCCGCGCGACTACGGGGTTCCCGCGGGTCAACTGGCCCTCGGTACACTGCCGCCTTGTGCGGCAACGTGAGCGCGCCTGCGCGAGTCGTGACGTTCCGTCGGGTGGTCGACTTGCGAGCATGCGGGCTGCATCGTCCCGTGCGCCCCGCATCATCTAGACTCGCGCCATGACCAAGTCAGTCACCACTCGAAACAATGTGCAGGTCATTGGCCGAGGCGACGATGTGATTGTCTTCGCCCACGGCTTCGGCACCAACCAGAGCGCGTGGCACCACCAGGTGCGCGCCTTCGAGGACACGCACCGCATCGTCCTGTTCGACCACGTGGGCACGCACGGCACGGACCTGGAGGACTACAGCCCGCATCGCTACGCGGCCCTGGAGAGCTACTCGCTGGACCTGCTGGAGGTGCTCGAGTCGGTCAAGGCGCGCAACGTGTTCTACGTGGGCCACTCGATGAGCGGCATGATTGGCGTGCTCGCGGGGCTGGTCCGACCCGAGTTCTTCCGGGGCATGCTCTTCATCGGCGCCTCGCCCCGCTACCTCAACTCGCCTGACTTCAAGGGCGGGTTCGACCGCCAGGCCGTCGACGAGCTGTACAAGACCATCGAGCAGCACTTCGAGGCCTGGGCCAGCGGCTTCGCGCAGGCGGCCATGGGTCCCGCCGCCACGCCGGAGATGGTCAAGGGCTTTGCCGACTCGCTGCTGGCGCTGCGCCCCGACATCGCCGTCGGCGTGATTCGCATCATCTTCGAGTCGGACTACCGCGAGCAGGTGACCCGGCTGAAGGTGCCCACCTGGGTCGTCCAGCCGCTCAACGACTTCGCCGTCCCCACCGCGGTGGGCGAGTACCTGGCCAGGAGCCTGCCGAGCGGCAACATCCGCTACGTCCCCAACCAGGGACACCTGCCGCACCTGAGCGCGCCCAACGAGGTCAACACGCTCATCTCGGACGCCCTCGCGGCAAGCGCCCTCGCGGCGGCGTGAGCGCTTCCTCGACGGAAGTGACGGAACCGGGGCCCCCTCCCGGTTCCCTGACCGTGGACCCCGCGCTGGCGGAGCTGATGGTGGCCGCGGTGCGAGCGCTGGGCACGCGCGACGGCGGCCAGCTCACCCGGCTGCTGGAGGTGGTGCGTCAGGCCTGCCGCGCGGACGTGGCCGTCAGCCTGCGCCGCATCGACCCGCTCACCGTGTTCGAGCTGGCCGGCACGCCCGCGCAGCGCCCTCGGCTGGCGCACCTGGGCGAGGCGCTCTTCCGCGGCCCCCTGGCGGAGGACTCGGCGTGGCGCTTCCATGAACCCCGTCCCCTGGAGAGCGGCGTCCCCGAGTCGCTGCGCGGCGCCATGGCCGTGCTGCCGTGGCACTCCGTTGACGACCGCAAGGGCGGCCTCGTGCTGGTGCGCCAGGGCCCCACGGGCTTCTCCCCCGCCGAGCGCGCCTGCCTCCAGGCCCTGACGGGGCTCCTGCTCACCTGCGCGCGGGAGAGCGACCTGGAGAGCGCCACGGAGACCTTGCGCGCCCGTGTGGACGCCATCACCGACGCGGTGCCCTGCGCGCTGGTGTTCCTGGAGCACAACCGCGTCGAGACGTGGGTGAACAAGCCGGGCGCCGTCATGCTCGGGCTGCCCGAGGGGCAGGTGCCCGCCCACCAGATGTCGCGCGCCATGGCCTCGCTGCGAGAGCGCGCGACCAACCGCGCGCAAATCGAGGAGCGGATGGCGAGGCTGTTCGATGGCAGCCAGCCGGAGCTGCGCGACATGCTCTGGCGCTTCGAGTCACCACACCAGACGTTGTCCGTCTCCTGCGTGCCCGCGCGCCGGGGCTCCGCGCGCGGCAGGCTGTGGGCGCTGCTGGACGTCACCGAGGCCCAGGACGCCCTCTCCAGCATGGGGGAGAAGAACCTGGCGCTGGACGCCGCGCGCGCGGAGGCGGACGCCGCCAACACCGCCAAGTCCAGCTTCCTGGCCAACATGAGCCACGAGATCCGCACACCCATGAACGGCGTGCTGGGCATGGCGCAGCTCTTGCGTGAGACGTCGCTCACCGAGGAGCAGCGCGAGAGCGTGGACGTCATCCACACGAGCGGCGAGGCGCTGCTGCGGCTCATCAATGATCTGCTCGACTTCTCCAAGATAGAAGCGGGCGCGTTCGAGCTCGACGGACAGTCCTTCTCGCTGCGCCAGAGCCTCAAGGAATGCCTGGGCCTGTTGGGGCCGCAGGCGGCCTCGCGCGGTCTGTACCTGAAGCACACGGTGGACGCGGACGTGCGCGACGCGCTGTGGGGCGACAAGACGCGGCTGCGGCAGGTGCTGGTCAACCTGGTGGGCAACGCGCTCAAGTTCACGCACGAGGGCGGCGTCAGCGTGCGCGTGTCGCGCGGGGAGCTGAAGCCGGGGCTCGAGCCCGACAGCTGGCCCCTGCGCTTCGACATCCAGGACACCGGCATCGGCATCCCCGCGGAGCGGATGAACCGGCTGTTCCGCTCGTTCAGCCAGGTGGACGCGTCCACCAGCCGCCACTACGGCGGCACGGGCCTGGGGCTCGCCATCAGCCTGCGGCTGGCGGAGCTGATGGGCGGCACCATCCGCGTGCACAGCACCGTGGGCCTGGGCTCCACCTTCAGCGTGGAGGTCGTCCTGCGCGAGGGCGAGGAGGTGGCCACCCGCGCCTCCGCGGAGCTGGACGCCACGCTGGGCCAGCGGCTGCCCCTGCGCATCCTCCTGGTGGAGGACAACCCCATCAACCAGAAGGTCGGCCTGCGCCTGTTCAAGAAGCTGGGCTACGACGCGGACGTGGCGGGCAACGGCGTGGAGTCGCTGGGCGCCCTGGAGCGCGAGCGCTACGACGTCGTCTTCATGGACGTGCACATGCCGCAGATGGACGGCCTGGAGGCCACGCGCCGCATCCGCGCGGACGCTCCCCGGTATGGCAGCCCCCGCATCATCGCGATGACCGCGAGCGTCATCCAGGGAGACAAGGACCTGTGTCTCCAGGCGGGGATGAACGACTTCGTGACGAAGCCGGTGGACGCCACGCTGCTCATGGCGGCGCTGGAGAGCGCGGCGCGGCTGCCCGACCTCCCGCTGGCGCCGCCGCCCGAGGCGCCCGGGTTCGACGCCTCCGCGGTGCAGAAGCTGGAGCTGCTCACCGGCCCGGACCGGGGCGAGCTGGCCACGCTGGTGCGCGACTTCCTGCGCAACGCCGACAAGCACCTGTCCTCGTTCCAGCAGGCCCTGGAGACCTCCGACGCGGCGGCGCTCACCCGCCACGCGCACAGCCTGCGCTCCAGCGCGGCCCTGTTCGGCGCGGCCCGGCTGTCGCGCCGGTGCGAGGCGCTGGAGACGCGCGCGCCGCACGAGCCGCTGGAGCTGCTCCGGGAGTGGGTGGACCTGGCGCGACGGGACTTCGAAGAGGCCCGTCAGGCGCTGGAGTCCGCCGTGCCGGAGGTCCTCGCGGGCCCGCCGTCCGGCGCCTGACGCGGCGCTTCGTCGGACAGGGCCAGCTCGTCCAGCCGCGCGTCCGGCGCCTCGACGATGCGCCCCAGCAGGTGACGGAAGGCCCGGGCCAGCTGCTCCACCTCCGCGGGATGGAAGACGGCGGAGGCGTACTCGAAGGCGCCGCGAAGCCCCGCCAGGTCCTCGCGCAGCAGCAGCGTCAGCGCATGGCGGGCGAACCCCGGCACGGATGCGTCCGGCGTGTCCGACAGCAGCGTGCAGGACAGGCCGGGGATGGACAGGTCCACCCCCGTCGCGCTCTCGAACACGCACGCGGCCTGCAGCCCGTGCGGGAGGCTCGCGGCCACCTCGTCGAAGGGCAGCTCCTGGTGGCCCAGGTCCTCCGTGGTGCGCAGGCGGTGGCGCCGGAGCAGCTCGCGGAAGGACGGGTTGCCCGTCAGGTCGCAGCGCAGCGCCACGGTGTTGGAGAGCAGGCCCACCACGTCGCGCAGCTCGCGGCGTCCCCGGTTGGCCACCACCGTGCCCACGAGCACGTCCTCCTGGCCGGACACCTGGCGCAAGAGCGCGGCGAACACCGCGGACAGGGCCGTGAACAACGTGGCGCCCTCCGTGCTCGCCAGCGACTTCCAGGCGGCCGTCAGCGCCACGGGCACCTCGAAGCGCACCAGCCCGCCCTGCCCTCCCGCGGCCTCCTCGCGAGTCCATCGCGACGTCAGCGAGAGCGGCGGGGCGCCCTCCAGCCGCGCGCGCCAGTACTCGCGCTGCAGGCGGGCCGCGTCACTCGTCGACCAGCGATGTTGCCAGCGCGCCACGTCCACGGGCTGACGCGCGGGAGGCGCCAGCGGCGAGGGCACCCCGGCCTGGAAGACGCGGTACAGCGAGGCCAGCTCCCGCCCGAAGACCCCGAGCGACGGCCCGTCCGTGATGAGCTGATGCTGCGTCACCAGCAGGACGTGGGTCTGCTCCGCCAGGATGACCAGCGCGGCGCGCATCAGCGGACCGGACGCCACGTCGAAGGGCGCGCGCGCCTGGGCATCGTTCATCGCGCGGAACGAGGACGAGTCCAGCGCCTCCTCCGGCGCGCCCCCACCTCCGCCCCGCAGGTCGACGACCGGCAGCTCCAGTCGCGCCGCGGGCGAGACGACCTGGGTCAACGCGCCGTCGCCCTCGCGGAACGTCGTCCGGAGAGCCTCGTGCCGACGCACCAGCTCCTCGAGGCCGAGCTTCAGCGAGTCGACATCCAGCGGCCCGTCGAACCGCAGCCCGAAATGGACGTGGAAGCGCGGGCTGTCGGGCACAGGACGCATCAGCCGCCACAGGCGCCGCTGCCCCGAGGACGCGGGCGCGGTGTCCGACGCCAGCCCCCCCGCCGCGTCGCCCGCATCACTCACGGGCGACAGGGAGAACAGCGTGTCCGGCGAGGCCAGGGCGCGCGCCAGCGACTCGATGGTGCGCTGCTCCCAGAGGAACGACAGGGTGAGGGGCAACCCCAGCCACTGCTCCAGGTCGTACGTGAGCCGCATCGCCCCCATCGAGTCGAGGCCCTGCTCCACCAGGGGGCGCCGGGTGTCGATGGAGGCCGTGGGCATCTGCCAGTGCAGGGCGAGCCACTCCACCACCCAACCCTCGATGGTCACATTGTGAGCAGGCAGCCGTGACGCGGACAACCCCGGCCGCGACGGGCGCTCCCAGGACACCTCTCGGTCATCGGCTCGGAGCTTCACCACATCCTTCTCGTCGCGCACGCACGGCCACCAGGGCTGAGGTGGATGCGTGGAGGGGCGACGTCAAGGAGCGCTTCCAATAGTCTGACATCCGGTCGTGCAAGAGCAGACGCGGCGCACCGCGAGGCGCGCCCCCAGGGCAGGGTTGCTGTCGCCTGGTCACCGCGCGCGCGCGGGTCTACGAGCACGCACGCCGGCCAGGAGCAGCTCCAGGCCGAACGTGAAGCGCGCGTCGAAGTCGGGGTCCACCAGGGCCTCCACCGCCCGGGCCACGTGGGGGAAGCGCGGCGTGGCCAGGGCCCGCATCTGCTCGGCCACCGGGGGCGCCTGGGCGTCGCGCGTGCCCAACGACTGCTCCTCGATGGTGAACCCGAGGACGTAGTCGAGCAGCGTGAAGGTGGTCCACCCCGCCTCCTTGGAGGACAGCCCCGCCTGCGTCAGCGCCTCCATCAGCCACTCGCTGACGCGGAAGGTGTTCTCCGTCGCGACGACGGTGCCCGCGAACACCCGGGCCGCGTCCCGGTGGCTCAGGAACGCGCGCCGCAGCTCCCCCGCGACGGCCTTCACCACCACCTCCCAGCTCCTCCCCGTCGGGCGCACCACCGCCACGTCCGCCAGCAGCGCGTCCGCCATCGTCTCCAGCAGCGACTGCTTGCTGGGGAAATGCCAATAGAGCGACGGCGCCTGGATGGAGAGCGCCTGCGCCAACGAGCGCATCGTCAGCCCCTCCACACCCACCTCATCCACCAGCGCCCACGCCGCCTGGACCACCTGCTCCTTCTGGATGCGCATGCGCCCGTGCCACCTCGTGTTGACGGCCCAATCTAACGCCGTTAGATGAAAACTAACAACGTTAGATTCGTGATGAGGAGGCAGGTCATGGAGCTGGACGTCGAGGTGGCCATCGTCGGAGGCGGCCCCACCGGGTTGATGCTGGCGGCCGAGCTGGCGCTCGCGGGCGTGGAGGTGTGCGTCCTGGAGCGAAGGGAGGCGCCGGTGCGGGAGTCACGCGCCCTGACGATGCATCCGCGCTCCCTGGAGGTGCTGGCGCTGCGGGGGCTGGAGGCGCCCTTCCTGGAGCGCGGGCGTCCCCTGCCCACCGGGCACTTCGGCCTGCTGGACACGCGGCTGGACTTCTCCGGGCTCGACACGACGTTCCGCTACACGCTGTTCCTGCCCCAGGCGCTCACCGAGGCCCTGCTGGCGGAGCACGCGCGCGGGCTGGGGGTGGACATCCGCCGAGGCCACGTCGTGGAGTCCTTGCACGAGGACGAGGAGGGCGTGGTGCTCGCGGGGAGCGTCCAGGGGACGGCGTTCCGCTGCCGCGCCCGCTACGCCGTGGGGGCGGACGGCGCGCGCAGCGTCGTGCGACAGCTCGCGGGCATCGGCTTTCCGGGGACGGACTCCACGCGCACGTCGATGCTGGGCGACGTCACGCTGGAGCACCCTCCCTCCACGCCGTTCCTCGCGCTCACCAACGCGCGCGGCAACGCCGTCATCGTGCCCCTGGGCCAGGGCCAGTACCGCGCCATCGTCACCGACGCCCGGCGCGAGCGCACCTCGCCACGCGAGCCGCTGTCCCTGGAGGAGCTGCGTGAGAGCCTCACGCGCGTGGCCGGCTCCGACTTCGGCATGAAGGAGCCCCGGTGGCTGTCGCGCTTCGGCGACGAGACGCGGCTGGCGGAGCACTACCGGCGAGGCCGCGTGCTGCTCGCCGGAGACGCGGCGCACATGCACTACCCGGCCGGTGGACAGGGGCTCAACGTGGGCCTGCAGGACGCGATGAACCTGGGCTGGAAGCTGGCCGCCGTGCTGCGCGAGGGCGCGCCGCCCACGCTGCTGGACAGCTACCACCAGGAGAGACATCCGGTGGGGCAGTCGCTCCTGAGCAACACCCAGGCCCAGTCCGCGCTCATGGGCTTCACCCCGGAGGTCCTCGCGCTGCGCGAGCTGATGAACGGCCTCTTGCGCCTGCCCGCCATCAACCAGCGGCTCGCCGAACAGCTCGGCGGACTGGACGTTGCCTTCGCTGGTGCACCCATCCCCGCGCCTTCACCGAGCACCCTGCCGGGCTGGACGGGACGCAGGCTCCCGGACTGGACGCTGCGACTCGCCGACGGAGGCCAGCGCTCGCTCTACTCCGGCCTCCATGACGGCCACTGGCTGTGGCTGCACGCGACACCCGCCGCCGCGCCGTCCTCGGACTGGGAGCCCGCACCTGGCTGGCGCCCCCGCGTCAATGCCCTGGCGCTGGAGACTTCCGCCGACACAGGCGCGCTGCGGGGCGTGGACGGACTGCTCGTGCGTCCGGATGGCCATGTGGCCTGGGCGTGGACAGCCTCGTTTCCACGCATACCGAGACGCGTCATACGACTCTGCTAGGGTGTCGGCCTTCAGAGGTTCTCCCCTGCGGACACGCTTCACGATAGGTTTCTTCCGGGCTTGGGGTACGGCCGCCCTGCTCTTGCTGCTTCCCTGGGTCGTCTACGGAAGCGCCGTCTCGCTGCGCTACGGCCTGAGGGACGACTACGCCATCCTGCGCGAGGCGCGCGAGGAGCCCGGGAAGATTCTGCGCGTCTGCGGCGCCATGGGCCGTCCGCTGTATGGCTGGATGCTGGAGCGCACCACGCGCGCGGCCGAGGACCTGGACGGGCTGCGCGGCCTGCGGGCCCTGGCGGTGCTCGGACTGGGACTGCTCGCCGTGGTGCTCTACCTGCTCTTGCGCGCCGAGGGCTGGAAGCAGGTCCCCGCCGCGCTGCTGGCCGCGTTCATCCCGCTGATTCCGTCCGCGCAGGTCGTCGCCAACTGGAGCATCTGCTGGCCGCAGGCCGTGGCCCTGCTCGCGAGCGCGGGGGCCTTCGCGCTGACGAGACAGGCCATCGGGCCAGCTGGCGCGTGGCTCGGCGGCGTCCGCGGACGGCTGCTCCTGGTGGGCGGCGCGCTGGCGCTGGCGGCGTCGACGCTCATCTACCAGGCCAGTGGTCCGTTCTACGCGGTGCTGCTCGCGGCGGTGCTGGTGACGCGGCGACACGAGGACGTGCGCGCTCCGGCCCGCTGGCTCCTGGGCCACGTGTCCGTGCTGGGCGTGGGGCTGGGGCTGGCGTACGTCGTCACGCGCGTGAGCTTCGCGGTGGGGCTGTTCACCCCCTCGCCGCGCATGGCGCTGGAGCGACACCTGCTGGACAAGGCGGCGTGGTTCGTCACCCAGGTGCTGCCCAACGCCCTGGCGCTGACGGCCATCGACGACACGGACACAACGCCCGCGTGGGGCTACTGGCCCATGGTGGGCGTGACGCTGGGCCTGCTCCTGCTGACGCTCGTCGTCGAGTGGCGGCGCGCGGGGCGCACGGGCGTGGCCGCGTGGCTCCTGGCGCTGGTGGGGCTGTCCGGCGTCGCGTACTGCGCCAGCCTGCTCGCGGGTGAGCGCTGGCCCACCTACCGCACGCTCTTCGCGCTCGCGGGGGTGTGGAGCGTGTTCTTCTTCGCGGGCGTGGTGAAGCTGGGCGAGCACTGGCCCCGACACGGGCCGCGCGTGGCCGGCGCGGCGCTGGCGCTGCTCGTCGCGGTGAGCGGACTGCTCGCGCATCAACAGTCGCTGGAGCTGTTCGCCTGGCCCCAGCTGCGGGAGCTGGAGCTGATGCGCCAGGGGGCCGCCGCGCTCGTCCCCGAGCGCACGCCGCGCGTCTTCGTGCTCACCGCCCGACAGACGGACTCCTCCGCGCCCCAGCGCTACCTGGACGAGTTCGGCTCGGTGTCCGTCGACACGGAGTGGGTGGCCAAGGAGCTCTTCGCCCTGGCGGCCCGGGAGCGCTTCCCCGACGTGCGCGCCAGCTACCGCTTCGACGCGGGGCCGGTACTCCCCAAGGCGCGGGCCTACGACATCCTGGTCGACATGCGTCAGCTCCGGACCTCCACCTCCCGGCCCATTCAGCTCGCCCGCTGACGCTGTCACCCTCCGAGCGCACTTCCCCGTTGACGCGGGGGAGCCCATGGAGGGATGCCACCGATTCGTGCCCTCCTACGAACAGCTTTTCGAGAACAACCGCCGCTGGTCCGCCGCCAAGACGAAGGACGACCCGCAGTACTTCGAACGACTGTCCGCGGAACAGAGCCCCGAGTACCTCTACATCGGCTGCTCCGACAGCCGGGTGCCCGCCAATGAAATCATGGGCGTGGAGCCCGGGGACGTCTTCGTCCATCGCAACGTCGCGAACCTCATCAACAACGTCGACCTGAACGTGATGTCGGTCATCAACTACGCCGTGCGCCAGCTGTCGGTGAAGCGCATCATCGTCTGCGGCCACTACGGCTGCGGGGGCGTGCGGGCCGCCATGCAGCCCAAGGACCTGGGCATCCTCAACCCGTGGCTGCGCAACGTGCGCGACGTCTACCGCCTGCACAAGGCGGAGCTGGACGCGCTCGAGGACGTCGAGGCGCGCTATGCACGGCTGGTGGAGCTCAACGTCACCGAGCAGTGCATCAGCGTCATCAAGACGGCCGCGGTGCAGCGCTCGTACGTGGAGAAGGGCTTCCCCACCGTGCACGGCTGGGTGTTCGACATGCGCACCGGCCTGCTGAGGGACCTGGAGCTGGACTTCCCCCAGCTGCTGCGCGGCGTGCAGGAGGTCTACAACCTCACCGACAAGGACTCCATCTTCTAAAGGGAGACCGCGCTTCCGCGCCGGGGCGCACCGACGCGGAAGGCCTCAGGCCACCTTCGAGGGACTACTGGCTCTCCTCGGCGCCCGTGGGAGCCGGGTCGTCATCGAGGCTGCCGTCCGTGCCGTCCGCCGCGTCCACGCCCGAGCCACCCGTGCCCTCGGTCGAGTCACGCGGCTCGGAGCCACCCGGCTCCTCCATGACGTCCCACTTCTCGCCGTCCGGCGTCGTCACCTGGGTGCCCGTACCGGAGCCACCCGTGGCCTCGTTGTCGTAGATGGTCGGCGCCCCGCCCCGGTCCCGGCGCTCGTTGTCCACCACGTCCGCGGCCTCACCCGGGCTCTCGTTCGCGTCGCGCTCATCCTCGCGCGCCTGACGCTCCTGCTCGGCCGCGTCCACCGAGCCCGAACCACCCGTGGCGCTCGGGACGCTGGAGCCCGAGGGGCTGTCCGCCCGCGTGCTCGCCGAGTGGCTGGAACAACCCCAGAACGTCAGTGCGGCCACGGCCGCCATCAGTGGAAGCTTCATGGAAGTCTCCTTGGGAAGGATGGTTCCCTGAAAGCTGGAGACTGTTCCGGAGAGGACAACCCGGGACACAGGCCCGTGTCGGCCGGCCCGCCCCAAGGCAGGCGGCCGGGCGGGCGCTCACTCCTGACGGAGCGCGATGATGGGGTCCACCCGCGTGGCGCGCCGCGCGGGCACCCAGCTGGCCAGCAGCGCCACGCCGACGAGCAGCACCGCCACCGCGCCATACGTCACGGGGTCCCACGGGGCGACGCCGTACACCAGCCCCTCCAACAGCCGGCTGACGACGAGCGCCAGCCCGAGCCCCACGCCGAGCCCCACCAGCGTCAGCCGCAGGTACTGTCCCAGCACCAGCCGCATGAGCTCCACGCCGCGCGCGCCCAGCGCCATGCGGATGCCGAACTCCCGCGTGCGGTGGCTCACCGCGTGGGCGATGACACCCGACAGGCCCACCGCCGCGAGCAGCAGCGCGAGGAGCGCGAAGCCCGTCGTCACCAGCATGTAGAAGCGCGGCCGTGACAGCGCCTCGCCCATCAGGTCCTCGAGGGTGCGCACGCTGCCCAGCGGCAGGCTCGCGTCCAGGGCGCGCACCTCCTCGCGCACCTGGGCCATCAGCGAGAGCGGCGCGTCCTTCGTGCGCACCACCACCGTCATCTTCCCGTACAGCGCCTGGGAGAAGGGCACGTACACCTGGGGGAAGGAGGCCTTCTCCAGCCCGTTGTTGCGCGTGTCCCCCACCACGCCCACCACCTGTCCGCCGAAGCGGCCCAGGCCGAAGTTGATGCCCATCTCCACCGTGCGCCCCAGCGGGCTCTCCCCGGGCCAGTAGCGCCGCGCGGCCTCCTCGCTGATGAGCAGCGCGCGCTGCCCCTCGCCCAGGCCATCCGCGGACGTCAGCCACCGGCCCGACACCAGCCGCAGGCCGAGCGCCTCCGCGTAGCCGGGGGTGATGACGCCCACCTGCACGCCCCAGCTCTGTCCCGGCCCGGGCTCCGGCCGCGCCGAGTCCCACATCCCCGTCACCATGTAGCGGCCGTCCAGCGGCACGCCCAGCGCGGCCCCCGCGGCCTGCACGCCCGGCAGCGCGCGCAGCCGCTCCAGCAGCGCGTCGTAGAAGCGCTGGTTCCGCGTCGACGCCCAGCCGTAGGCGCTCTCCGGCAGGTCCAGCTCGAAGCTGAGCACCCCGTCCGGACGGAAGCCGGGGTCCACGTCGGAGAGGCGGTGGAAGCCCTTGAGCAGCAGCCCTCCACACACGAGCAGCACCACCGCCAGCGCCGTCTCGCCGACGATGAGCAGGTGACGCGCGCGAGCACCACCGCGCGTGCCGCCCTTGGCGCCCACCTCGCGCAGGCTCACCGCCG
Organism: Myxococcus sp. MH1; assembly: GCF_059738865.1. Lineage (NCBI taxonomy): Bacteria > Pseudomonadati > Myxococcota > Myxococcia > Myxococcales > Myxococcaceae > Myxococcus > Myxococcus sp. MH1. The sequence continues at coordinate 8,977,285 of NZ_AP026947.1, forward strand.
GACTCTCGCGGGAGGCCTGGAGCGCGGGCAACAGGCCGAACAGCAGCGCGGTGACGAGCCCCAGTCCGCACGTGAAGGCGACGACACGCGCGTCGATGGCCACCTGGGCCAGCCCGGGGATGTCCTGCGGGGACAGGCTCACCAGGACATCCAGGAGCCACCCGGCCAGGAGCACCCCGAGCCCCGCCCCCATCGCCGCCAGCACGCCGCTCTCCACCAGCAACTGGCGCAGGATGCGGCCCCGGCTGGCCCCCAGCGCCATGCGCACGGACAGCTCCCCCCGACGACTCACCGCGCGGGCGAGCAGCAGGTTGGCGAGGTTGGCGCACGCGATGAGCAGCACCAGCCCCACCGCGCCCAGCAGGAACAGGAGCGCGGGACGGACATTGCCCAGCAGCGCCTCGCGCAGCGGTACCAGCGTGGCGCGGTACCCGCCGTTCGAATCCGGGTAGGCCACCGCGAGCGCCTGGGCCACCGCGGCCACGTCCGCGCGGGCCGCCTCCAGCGTGACGCCCGGCTTGAGCCGCGCGTAGACGCGCAGGCTGTGGGTGGCGCGCATCGTGGCCCCGGTGAGCGACTCGTCCCACACGAAGGGCACCCACAGCTGCGTCTCCAGCGGGAAGCTGAAGCCCTCGCTCGCCACACCCACCACCGTGTGCCGCTCACCGCCCAGCCACAGCGAGCGGCCCAGCACCTCCGGGTCCGCGTTGAAGCGGCGCTTCCACAGCGCATGGCCGAGCACCACCACCCGCTCCTGCCCCGGCTGCTCGTCCTCCGGACGGAAGGCCCGGCCCAGCGCCACCCGCGCGCCCAGCACGTCGAAGAAGTCCGCGGTGCTGGTGGTGCCGCGCAGCCGCTCCGGCGCCGCGCCGTCGCTGGCCAGGCTCTGCTCGCCGCTGCGCACCGCCGTCATCCCGGAGAAGGAGCGGGTGCGCTCGCGGAAGTCCACGAAGTCCGGCCCCGACGACGGCGAGTCACCCGGCGAGCCGTCCGAGCTGTACAGCCGCACGAGCCGCTCGGACTCCGCCATGGGCAGGGGCCGCAGCAGCACCGCGTCCACCACGCTGAAGATGGCGCTGTTGGCGCCGATGCCGAGCGCCAGCGTCAACACCGCCACCAGCGTGAACCCCGGCGAGCCGCGCAACCTGCGCAGCGCGAGGCGGAACTCCTGGACCAGGCCCGTCATGCCAATCTCCCAAGCTGAACCAGCGACTCGGTCCCGACAGCAAGGCGGGTGCCACGGGCCCTCCACTGGGGAGCACCCCGTGGGACACACCTCCGCCTTCCCACATCCGGGGGAAGGGTGCCCGAAAATGGGATGTGCTGATACGCCGGCTGGCGGGTGGAATTTGGCGACAACGGCGCAATACACAGCCATCGCCGAGTTTGTCTCGGATTCACCGCCTGTCGCGTGTTACAAGAGGACGGGCTGTCTGCCTGTCTTTCCCTCACCCCCTCGGAAGACGCCCCCATGAATCGGATTCCCTCCCGCCGAGCGCGCTGGCTCGCCGTGCTCGTTCCCTGGCTGAGCGCCTGTGGCCCCACCACCTCCGAGCCTGTCTCGGAGCCCCCTGGCGACACGGCCGAGGCGCGGGCGCTCCAGGCCGTCACCTTCATCGCCGCGGGGAGTACGTGGCGCTACCGCGACACGGGCGTGGACCCGGGCGCGGGCTGGACGTCGGTGGGCTACGCGGACACGTCGTGGGCCCAGGGGCCCGCGCAGCTGGGGTACGGCGACGGGGACGAGGCCACCGTCGTCGCCTACGGCCCGAGCACCAGCTCGCGCCACGTGACGACGTGGTTCCGCCGGGCCTTCACCGTCGCGGACCCGGCGCGGGTGAGCAACGTGGTGCTGCGGCTGCTGCGCGATGACGGCGCCATCGTCTACCTGAATGGCCAGGAGGTGCTGCGCAGCAACCTGCCCTCGGGCACGGTGACGGCGTCGACCCTGGCGAGCACCGTCATCGCCGACAGCGCCGAGCAGGCGTGGCACACCACGAGCATCCCCAGCACCGCGCTGGTGGCGGGCACCAACGTGGTGGCGGTGGAGGTGCACCAGTCCACGCTGAACTCGTCGGACCTGAGCTTCGATGCGTCGCTCACGGCCGAGGTGGAGGACGCCCCGGCCACGCCGTGCTTCGCGCTGAACCTGCCGGCGCTGAGCACGCTGCGCGCGTCGCCGAAGAAGGTGTTCGCGCACTACTTCTCGCCCTACCCGCTCTCGCTCGACAACCGGGAGCCCTCGGTCGACTACTACGCGCGCAACTACCTGCAGCCCACCGGGGAGAACTCCAAGTTCGCGTACTGCGGCGGGCTGCTCAAGCAGCGCCCCCTGCCCCAGGCCCCGCGCGCCTCGGGCGTGGACTACGAGCTGGCGAACTTCGAGGTGGAGGTGCGGCGCGCGGCGGCGCTGGGGCTGGATGGCTTCACGTATGACATCCTCAACCACACCGGCACGCACTGGAACCGGCTGCTGAAGCTGCTCCAGGCGGCGAGCAACGTGGACAGCGGCTTTCGAATCGTGCTCATGCCGGACATGAGCTCCACGTACTCGGGCACGGACGCGGAGGCGCTGTCGGCGTTCGTGAGCTCCATCGGCTCGGTGGCCTCGCACCCGGCGGTGTATCACCTGCCGGACGGGCGGCTTTTGCTCTCGCCGTACATGGCGGACAACCGCACGCCGCAGTGGTGGGCGTCGGTGCTGCAGGCGCTCCAGGCGCGGGGCATCCCCTCCGCGCTGTGGCCCGTGTACGTGCGCCCCTGGGTGGCGGCGACGAACACGCTCCAGGCGGTGGTGCCGCTGCATGGGACGTCCACGTGGGGGAACCGAACGCTCGGTAGCGCGGCGGGACAGCGCACCAACGTGGGCACCGCGCACGGGATGGGGCTCCAGTGGATGGCGCCCGTGGCCGTGCAGGACTCGCGGCCCAAGGACCTCGTCTACACGGAGGCGAACAACTCCCAGGCGTACCGGGCGCTGTGGGACGCGGCCATCCAGGGCGGCGCGGACTGGGTGCAGCTCATCACCTGGAACGACTACTCGGAGGCGACGGAGATTTCGCCCTCGTCCGGCACGCAGTGGGCGGCGTTCGATTTGACGGCGTATTACACCGCCTGGTTCAAGACGGGCGTCCAGCCGACCATCGCCCGGGACGCGCTCTACTACTTCCACCGCGTGCACTCGACGAGCGCCGCGCCGGACCTGACGCAGCAGCGCGCGCCCTACGAGCTGCGGGGCGGGGCTGCGGCCGCGAACGAGGTCGAGCTGCTCGCCTTCCTCACCGCGCCCGGGACGCTCGAAATCGAGTTCGCGGGCGTCGTTCAGCGCAGGGACGTGGCGGCGGGCATCCAATCGTTCCGGGTGCCGCTGCAGCAGGGCACGCCGCGCTTCCGGCTGGTGCGAGGCGGCGTCACCGTGGCGTCGGTGACGAGCGCGTTTTCCATCAACAACACCATCGTCTACCAAGACATGCTGTATCGCGCGGGAGGCAGTCTCGCCTGCGACCGTTCGTTCTTCTTTCCCTGACATGAGTCGGGTCCGCCGTTGAACAGACATGGCGGACTCGACGGCCGTGAAAGACTCGCATGCCTAGCTTTGGGCCGCTTCACCTCCCACAGGAGTGGCTCACATGCGATTCGTCCCAGGCAGGAAGGCTCGGGGTTTGTTGACGGTGGTGGCGTGCGCGGGGTTGTTCGCGGGCTGCGCGGAAGGGGGCGCCGTGTCACCGTCGGGTGACGCGGCTTCGTCGTCACAGGCGCTCACCGCGTTGCCGCCCCGCGTGGGGCTGACGTTGCAGGCCATCCGGGACGCGGGGTCGAACCTCCCCTACTGCGACCTCTACAAGGACTACCTGACGCCGCAGGTGCTCCAGGCGTACTACTCGGACCAGGGGTTCGACGGGTGCGTCGTGGCGTGGATTGGGGACACGGGTGAGACGCTGGAGGTGAACACGAACTACGCGGAGGATGTCTACCGCGTGTATGTGAAGCGCTCGGGGCCGGTGCTCAACAACACGGTGTACCGCAAGCTCGGGGACGGAGTCGGTCCGGTGGACCTGCGGCTGGGTGGGCCGCCGGGGAGCGCGGTCAACACGTTCACGCTGGCGCTGGACGAGCGGGGCTTTCCCACCGTCGCCTGGCTGAAGAAGGCGTCGCCCCACTTCAGCAACGTGGAGCTGCGCGCGGCGCGCTGGGATGGGCAGGCGTGGCATCCGCTGGGTGGGGTGCTCAACGTGAATGACGCGCAGGACTCCGTCGCGTCCCAGCCCGTGCTGAGCTGGGATGTGCAGGAGCGCCCCGTGCTCAGGTGGGTGGAGACCACGGGGGCGTCCACGGTGAATGTCACCCGGACGTGGAACGGGAGCAGTTGGGAGTAAGGGCCGCGTCCGTCAGGAACGGCGCCGCGTCGCCTCGAGGAAGAACTGCGTCAGCGAGCAGTCCAGCAGTGATTGGCTGGACTGCATGCACCGGCGCGCGCGGAGGAAGGGCAACCAGACGCGATTGCCAACACGGACCTGGGACTCCTCCAGCTTCCGCCGAGGTACCCAGGTTCCATTGAGCCGCCGCACCAGCACGTTGCCCAGGTAGGCCCCCAGGGCCGGCACGGTGTGCTCGTCGATGAAGTCCCTCAGGTACCGCTCCGGGAAGCGCTCCTTCAAGAAATGGAGGTCGAGGTCCGTGAGCGACTCGGGCGTCGCATCGAAGAGGCTCGGGATGTTGACGTGCAATGCCGCCACGAGGCTCTCGGACAGTTCGTCGAAGTGGGCGAGGGCGCGCTCCGGGTCCTCGACGTCCGCAGGGAGGGCGGCAGGGAGCCACTCTTCTGGCTCCGGTGGGCGCCAGGCGTTGAGCTCGGCGATCTTCCTCTGGCGCTCGCTGAGCCTGAGCTCGGGTATCAGGCGCGAGAGAAGAGGAGCAAGGTCCGGGTGGAAGCGAGGCTCCACGGGAGCAAGCGCGGCACTGCGCGCCCGCAGCGCGCGGAGCACCGCGTCGAAATCCAGGTCGGGCCTCAAATGGACCAGGGCACGGGCCTGAACCACCCGCGCCTCGTCACTGGCGAAGTCGGCGGCGGTGGGTCGAAGCACCACGAGCACCGCGCCACTGGGAAACTCCTCGACCCGATATGCAGGCGTCGAGAGCACCCGCTCGCGGCCCACGGATGCCACTTGCTTGGGACCGAAGATATTCAGCCAGGCCACTTCATGAATCCCGTCGGCGTCCAGCGTCTCCGAGGCCACCGCATCGCGCGTTTGATTGGCGGCATCGACCAACTGCTCCTCCGCGACACTGTTCGCAGTGGCGAGAGTCACCGGGTAATGAGAAGCCCAGGCTCGCACCATGTCCATGAACCCCTGGCAAAGCGCGGCGTCGCCGAAGAGCGCAATCGGCTGGACCGAAATATAAACATGAATCCTCTTCCCGGACGGCGGCAGCCAGAGCCCAACGGACATGTCCGCCAGGTGCCCCGACGTTTGAGAAAGGCTGACAGAGGTGCTCCTCCGTCGACGATTCTCCTCCAGTGCGGTCAGGACGGCACTTCGTGAGTAGGGATACGGGCGTGAGCCTTCGACGAAGTCCGGCATCCACGCACCTGCTCGCGCCTCGAGCGCCTCCAGAAGCGGAGCCAGTTCTGACTTCAGGTCGGCGGTGGGGTCGTACGTCGCCTCGAAGGAGAGAGTGAGGTGGTCCTCAGCATCGTATTTTCGCGCTGCTGAGACCTTCATCGGAACAACACCTCGACTCCCTCGACTTCGTGCTCGGTTTCTCGCACGGCTGCTCTCTCTGCCTTGGGGTTTGCAGGCCTGAGACTACCGCCATCATAAACGACGCGGACCCTCTGGACTTGCGCCAACTGCTCGATTCCAGGACGGCGGATGCTCAAGGTCTCACCGTAGTACCGCATGGCCATGCCTGCGTCCTCGTTCATCTGCCTCTTGAGCGCACCGACTTCGGTCCGAGAGAAGTCCCGACTCTTGAAGCTGAAGGTCTCCACACGCGGAGCCTGCCCGGGAGCTGGCCGTGTTTCGATGACCAGCACGTCCGCGAAGCGGAGGTCCGCCTTCAACACCCCCACGTGCGTTTCGATGCGCGGCAGCTCGAAGTCCCGCAGCCATCGCCGCTGCGCTCTCGGCAAGGCCGCGTCCGCCTCCAGGATGCCGACCATCTCCCTCTCGAAGGCCAGACCTCGTGCGTATCGCTCGCGCACCAGTTGGTAACCGGCCCACGGTAGCGGCCCCTTCGACGCCAGGCCCTGCTGGATTTCAGCGGCCCGCTTCTCCAGATACGCCAGGTAATCCGACCAGAGGGGATGCACCTCCGCACCACGAGGCGCGGCCTTCATGAGCGCATCGCGATGTGCCCTCAGGGCAACAACGTCCATCGATAGCCGGGCCCCTCCGACCTCGGCCTCCACCTGCCGGAACTTCGCCTCCGCCACTTCGGCGGGGAGGCCTGCCGAATCGAGCATTGACGAGGACCTGCCCCTCCCACCGCCACCCTTCGGCGGCGGCCTCGCGGACTCGCCGTGCCTCACCGCCAACAAGGCTTGCGCTCGAGCCGGGTGACCGCCCGCTTCATGGAGGGCCAGCGCCCCGGCCTCCCCCCACTCCGCAACCAGGACGGCCGCTTCCCGACGCTCCTGGAGGTGGCGAGCCAAGTCGCCCACGGAGTTCGTCTCCGTCCGCGACTTCAACCGCTCCAGCACGGCCTTCAGCGCCTCGACGCGAGGCACCGTCACCTGCAGCGGTGTTCCTTCCCGCCTGGTCTGGCCCATGTCGCGAAAGGAACGCGCCCCTGTTCCTCCCACGTAGAGGCCCACCAGGAGCGCCGCGGGCGCCAGCTGTCGCGTGGCCTCCTCGTACTCTCCCTTCGCGAGAGACGCTCCGCCTTGCGCCGTTCCGGCGGCCAGCGAGTAGAACCCCAGTGGCACACCGAAGCTGAGGTGGTCGAAAGAAGCCAGAGCCACGTTGCCGGGCGCGAAGGCTCCCAGGTACCGCGCCTTCTCCACCTCCTGGTACGCGGTCCGGTAGACCGGTGGAAGCTGCGCGGGCAGCGAGGACGCCTCCACGCTCCGGCTTCCAGCGACGAGCGGAATGGAGGACGCGACGTCGTCCGCCGCTCTTCCCAGTCCTCGCGCGATATCTCTCGCGCGGAAGTCCCTCTCCGGGAAGTCGACCAGCGCCATGCCGCGCTGACGCAGCTCCTCGGAGACGACCTCCATGCCCCCCAGGGCCCGACTCAGCAGCTTGTCCTCGGCCAGCAGACGCAGCATCTCCCGCACCTCGTCGTCGAAGGCCGTGTGCAGGACGAAGAGGACGAGGACTTCCGCCTGCCCCGGGCCATGCTTCTCGGCGACGGTGGCCAGGAACGCGACGCGCTTCTTGAGCAGGACGGTGGCGGCCGCTGCTTCCAGTGGACCCAGAGCGCCCAGCCGGACGGCATTCCAGTCTGAGAGGGACTGCACCAGCCGAGGCATGTCCACCGTGCGCTGCAGGGCCAGGAAGGCCGCTGGCGTGGTGCATCCCAGGAAGGGCGCCAGCACCTCCTCGTCCGTGGACAGGCGTGGCCATCCCGGAGGCGCTTCACCGCAAGCGCTGGCCTGGATATCGGCGACCGGAAGAGGCGCGGTCTCACTGCGGACGCCCGGCCCAGGAAGCAGCTGCGGAGCACGACGACGGTGCAGCAAGGGGCCCACTTCCGCCTCGTCGTCTGGCGCGTCACCCGTGGGAAGGCTCGCGACGGCGCCGCGCTCCAGCGCGGACATCGGCGTTCGGCTCGCGAACGAAACCAGGGCGACATCCGAGCCAGCCCGCGCGGCACATCCCGCCGTGAGGAGCGCCAGGACCCATGAGAGGAGGACTCCGCCACGCGGCGAGCGATCAACGCACATTGTCCACCCCCAGCCCGACGCCAACGAACGCCCCAGGCCGCAACGCGCGCTCCGGCGTGGGAAACAGCAACGTGCCGCCCTGCCCCACGGCGAACAGCCGCCCGCCGAGGAAGCGCCACCGCGCCTCCGCCGACACGAGGTAGCGCGCCCTCGACTGGCCCATCCCCATCGCCAGCCCGCTCACACCCAGGCTCAAGTCACGATGGAAGAGCTGCGCCTCCATGCGCCCATCCACGTCCACCCGGCCCCACGTGAAGGCTTCAACGCCCAGGGAGACGAAGACGTGGCGCTGTCGCATGCCGCTCAGGCGCACTGCATCCCAGCCGAGAATCACCTCGCCGTAGGCCGAGCCGCCGCGAGGGAAGGACGACTCCGCCAGCGGCGCCGGGGACGAGCCCGCCACCTGGAAGCGCGCCAGCTCGTAGTCCGGACCGAAGGCGCCCTGTCGAAAGCCGCCTCGCTGCAGCCGCCCCTCCAGTCGCGCGCGCAAATCCACCGTCGACGACACGGCCTCCAACCCCAGGCCCGCCACCGCGCCCCACGCGCCGCCCTCGCCAGGACGTCCGCCCCATCCTCCCAACACGTGGACCTCGAGGCCCGTGTCCCGACTCCGACGCCTCAGCACCACGGCGGTGCCATCCACATGCGCCAGCGTCATCGGCGCCGATACACCGCCCGCCCTTCCCCAGTCGTGGACCGCTGAGAACGCCAGCGTGTAGCGCCCGGGCACAGCGGGACGTCCGAAGAGGACATGCTGCACATCCAGCGCGACCTCCGCGCCGGTGAGGCGAGCGCCCAACAGGTCCGAGACGAAAGCCTCCGCGTACACCGGCCCCAGCGTCCCCGAGGCCCCCAGACCCGCCGGGTGGTAGTCCGGGTTCAGTTGGTTGCTGTAGCGCCGCACCAGGTGCCCGGACAGCAGGGAGTAGCCCTCCATCCGCCCCGCCCACACCGCGTTGGACGCATCGACGCCCACGGAGAAGAGGCGCATGACCTGCCCCCAATCGGACAGCGTGTCCCAGTCCTCCTTCCTCACGAGGCCAGCCCCCGCGCTGTCGCCCCACAACCGCAGCCGCAGGGGGGCCCCGACGTTGAGGCGGATCCACTCGCCCTGGTCCAACGCCACCATGGGCTCCACCTGCACGAAGCCCTCGGCCCCTCCCGCCCCACTTCGGGGCAACAACGTCCACGTCATGCTCTCCAGCCGCAGGACGTTCGTCCAGGACGACGTCGCGTCGGATTCGACAGGAGGAGAGGCCGCCTCCAGCTCGCGAATGACGGCTTCTGCCTCCTCCCAGAGAGGAGGGACAATGGGCTCCTCCGCCCTTCCCACACCAGGAAGAAGCAGCGGCAACACGACGGCCCAGCTCCGATGCGAGAACATCGACGCCTCCTCGAAAGCCCCCGTCTGGGGATGGAGAAGGGCAGAGGTTCTCAGCCCAGTCCGACACGATGCCGCGCATCGAATGGAATGGAGAGGAGGTCCGGAGTTAAGTCACGGGAATGCCAATCCGTCTGGTCATCCGCGTCAAGAATCAACTCGAGCGAGCAACCTGGCTGACCGTCGAGCCGTGGGGAGAGGTCAAGGAACTCGCCCCCAAAGCGCATGTCAATATCCAGGCCCAGGGCCCCGGTCCAGACGAGGCGCCCGATGGAGGACTCGTCGAAGTGCAGATGACTCCCGACGGCATCAAGGTCTGGGGCTGGAGTGGCTCCGATCTAGAAATCGTCGAACCGGCCCCGAAGTAGACGGGAAACCTGCCCGCGAGAGCTATTTCCCCGCCGGCCGCAGCGGCGCCAACCGCGCCTTGTCCAGCTTCGCCGCGACACCGACGCTGCGGCCCGCGAGGTTGGCGACGACGTACTGCACGCTCGTGCCCATCACCTGCGCGCTCTCCGAGAGCGACAGCCCGTAGTCCTGCGCCAGCCACTGCGTCAGCCCGCTCGTCGCCTGGCGCAGGGCATCGTCGAGCGAGCCCGCCTGTCCCAGCACCATCAGGTGCGTGGGGGACTCCACGCGCGGCATCGACGGCGCCTTGCCGCGGATGACTTCCACCGTCAGCTCCACCTCCATCGACGTCTCCAGCGCGAACTGCGACGTCTCACCATCCCCCTGCCCCGCGTGCGCATCCCCCACGTAGAGCAGCGCCCCCGGCTGGAACACGGGCAGATACACGGTGTTGCCCTCCACCACCTCGTTGAAGTCCATGTTGCCGCCAAAGCGCCCCGTATCCCCCGTGGAGACCGGCGGCGACCCGAAGCCCGGCGCCACCGCCAGCCCGCCCAGCATCGGCCGCAGCGGCACCGTGAAGGCCTTCAGCTTCTCCGTGGGCGTCTCCGGCCGCGCCACGCCCTTCTCCCAGTCCAACGTCCAGCGCACCGGCTTGCCCAGCTCCGTCGCCTTCGACGCCAACAGCGGCGTCATCGCCCGCCCGACGATGCTGTCCAGGCTGTCCGCGCTCCTCCGGTTCAATCGCAGGCGCTTCAAGTGGACCGCCAGCATGTCCCCGGGCCGCGCATCCCCGATGAAGAACGGCCCCGTCTGCGGATTGCCATACAGCGCGCGCGACACACCGCGCTCATCCATGCCACCGGAGTCGAGCGTCGTCGTCTTCACCGTGTCCCCGGACCACACCGTCAGCACCGGCGCCCGGTCCGCGGAGAACTCGTTCGACCACGACGTCGGGGTGAACTCATGCCGACGCGGCGGGCCCGCGGGTCGCTCCGGAATCCGGCGCGCCGTGAAGGCCCGCTTCACCCGCGCCTTCTTGTCGTTCGTGTCCGGCACGTCCGCCGTGCCCTCCAGCCGGTCACCCCGAACCTTCCCCGTGTAGACGTAGCGCGCCTGACGCGAGTCGGTGACGGTGAAGCGGACCTCGTTGCCCGTGCGCTCGCCCTCCAGCGCGTCACCGTCGAACGTGCCGGACAGCTTCTTCCCCGAGCGCTCCAGCGTGAGCCCCTGGTGCAGGGCGTTGCCCCACATGTCCGTGGTGACGACCCACTCCTCCTTCACCACCGACTGCGCGAGGACGAGGGACGGGACGCAGCAGCACAACCAGGCCAGGAGGAGTCGTCGCATGTCCGCAGCACCATGCCAGAAGCCCGCTCTGGATGTGTGGGTCAGCGCCACGCGGTTGGTCGAGTCGCCCCACCGCGATAGCCTGGGCGACCGGCCACCATGACAGCGCTGAACCACACCTATCTGTACGCGGGCCCCTCGGAGCTCGTCCCCGTGGAGAAGGGGCACGCGCTGCGGCTCATGACGTCGGGCGGCGGCGCACCCCAGCCGTATTTCTTCGAGGGGCGCCTGCTCCAACCCCGCTTGACGGCGCTGTCGCTGCGAGCCCTCTCGCGCGTGGTGGGCTCGCGCTTCTTCATCCCGCCCGCCATGTTGAACCGCATCCTGCGCGAGGCCGACCCGGTGGTGACGTGCGGGCGAGGCATGCTGCGCTTCGAGGGGTTCTCGGGCTGCGCCAGCACCTACGCCCGCGTGGACCTCCCCCCCGCCGCCTACGAGGGAGACGTCGCGTCCTTCGGCACGACGAACGTGGACTTCAACGCCGCCATGCGCGCGGCCCTGTCCACCGTGCGAGAGGACGAACCCCTCTCACTGTCCGTCGGCCACGCGGAGGTGGCGCTCCAGCGAGGCGACACACGCGTGGTGGAGCGCAAGGTCCCCCTGCCCCTGCGCTGGCTCAAGGGCTTCGCCGAGGTGCAGGCCTACCTGTCGCGCCTCACGCCCTTCGCCGAGCTGTCCGCGACGGAGGCCCTGCGCTTGCTGCGAGGACTCCCCCGGACCCGCGCCGACAAGAGCATCCACTACCTGGTGCCCCAGGGGCGCACCGTCCGCCTGAGCTCCACCGAAGCGAAGGGCGCGATGCGCATCACCGGCCTGGAGCGGCTCCGGGTGCTCGAGGACCTGGTCCCCTTCGCGAGGCGGCTCGTCCTGCACGCGGACCCTCGGGGACAGGCCAGCGCCTTCGTGCTCGACCTGGGCGCGCCACGCTTCACGCTGGCGCTCTCGAGCGAGGTCTGGCGCGGCTTCTCCGGCGAGGGCCAGGCGTTGACGGCCCTGGCGCAGCAGGGCCAGGTGGAGCAGGTGCTGAGCACGCTGCGCGCGGAGCTCCGCTGGGAGGCCGTGCTGGAGCCGCGGGCGCTGGCGCGCAAGCTGGGCGCCCCCGAGGAGCTCGTGCGGCAGGGCCTCCAGGTGCTCGGCGTGCGAGGGCTGGTGGGGTTCGACTCCCAGACGGCCGCCTTCTTCCACCGTGAGCTGCCCTTCGACTTCGCGCAGGTCGAGGCCCTCGCGCCGCGACTCGCCGATGCCCGGGCCCTGCTCGCGGCGGGCGCGGTGGAAGCCGACGCGAAGGCGCCCGGAGCGTTCTGGGTGCGCGGCTCGGACGTCACGTACCACGTGCTGCTGGATGGCGAGGGTGAGCCCCTGCGCTGTGGCTGTCCCTGGTTCTCAAAGCACGCGCTGGACCGCGGGCCGTGCAAACACCTTCTCGCGGCGCGGCTGCACGTCCATCGCGCCGAGGACGACGATTCCCGATGAGCGCCCTCCTCCTCGACTCCCTCCTCGCCGCGCCGAGCCTCGAAGCCAGCACCGCCCTGCTGGAGCGCCTGACCCAGGCCGAGCGCAGGCAGCTCGGCGCCGAGCTGCCAGACCGCATCAAGGCGCTCCGGGACGAGCCCTATACCCAGACGCTCCCGCCGCGAATCCAAGCGCTGGCCCTGCTGTCCTTCTTCTGCGTCCCTCCCTCCGAGTGGAAGCGGATGCACCTGTCCGCGCTGCCCGAAGAGACCGCCCAGGTCGCCGTGAAGCTGAAGGCTCCCGGGCTCGAGGACGCGGCCGAGCGGCTGGTCGCGCTCGACGCCGTCTTCGGCGCCGTGGCCCGCAAGCTGGTGCGCGCGGGCGTGTCGCGGCGCCCCACCCACGACAACTACATCCTGAGCCTGCTGAGCGTGGACGTGCGCTTCGTCCCGAACCCGCTCGACGCCGACCCGCGCGTGCGCGAGGACGAGGTGTGGCACCTCTTCGAGGTCGAAGGCGGCGGAGAGCTGAGCCTCGCCGCGAGGGACAAGTACACGCCCGACGCCAAGACCTGGATGCAGACGTTCCTGAGACACATGCGCCAGGGGACCCTGGACCGCGCGCGGTTGCTGGACGCCACGCTGGGCGCCCTGGAGCGCGACTTCGCGGCCTTCCGCGCGGGCTGGTTCTCACGCTTCCATCAATCACTGGAGCCGACGCACGAGGAGCTGGAGCGACACCGCGAGCGCTATCTGCGCCTGCTGGGCAGCACCCTCCCGGCGACGGTCAGCCTCGCGCTCGACGTGGTGGGCACGCTGGACGGGCGCCATCCCTTCCCCGAGTCCACCTTGCGGCCCGCGCTGGAGCCCGTACTCCTCGCCCGCCACAAGGCCGCCGCGCAACAGGCGACGAAGCGGCTGCTGGCCCTGGCCGAGCGGGAGACCACGGACGCCCGTCAGCGTGTCCTGCTCTCGCTATGCACGGGCCTCGCGCACGAGGAGGTGGACGTCCAGAAGGCGGTGTTCAAGGCCCTGACGTCCCTGGCGAGCGTCCCCGAGGCCGCCCTGCGCGCCGCCGTCGAGGAGCGCATGGAGGGCGTCGCCGCGTCGCTGCGCAAGCAGGTCCAGGCGTGGCTCGGCGCCGTCCGCGACACCCCGCCGAAGGCAACCCCCATCGAACCGCCGCCCCACCACGGACCGGTGTCGCCGTGCGAGCCCCGCTTCGCCGTGGCCCCCATCGAGGACCTCGACTCGCTCATCGCGGCCTTCTCCGCGGGCCTCGAGGACGCGAGCGACCCGATGGAGGTCGAGCGCCTCCTGGACGGCGTGGCCCGACTCGGAGGACAGCGCCCCGAGGACTTCGCGCGAAAGACCTCCGCGCTGGGCAAGCGGGCGAAGAAGTCGTGCGCGAATCCCTACCAGGAGCCCATGGCCTTCCGCCTCGCCAGCCTCGCCCTCGCGTGGCTCGCGCCTCACGGACAGGCCGTGACCGCGCTGCGCGAGCTTCCCAAGACCCCGCTCTCGCCCGCGCACAAGGTCTTCCTCCCGTTGCTGGACGCGCGCCTCCTGGACATCGCTCGCGCGCTCGACAAGGGGCACACCGACGGGCTGTTGTCGTTCCCCACGCACGCGGGCGGCTGGATTGCGCCGGAGCCACTGGTGGAGCGCGTGCTCGCGAGTGCCACCGAGCCCTCGCCCACGGACCTGTGTCTCGCCCTGTCCCGGCTCGCGCCCGCGGAAGAATCACGCACGGCCCCGGCTCCGTCACGCAAGGGCCAGCCCCACGTGGAGACGTTGAAGCTCATCGACTGGGCCTCGGGGCGCGGACGCACCGAGCCTCGCGGCCCCGAGGCGCTCCTGGCCATGGGCCGCAGGCACCGGGGAGACACCGCCCCCAGCGTCCACACCTTCACCGTGAAGGCCCGGCGCTCCGGTGAGTACACGTTCCACGACCTGCACGTGTCGACGAAGCCCAAGCCCAAGGCGACGCGCGGAGACCTCCCGAGCCAGGTGCTCTCGGCGAAGTACGGCGGCGTGGACAAGCCCTACGCGCGCTGGGCGGCGACGCTCTGGCCCTCGGGGATGGAGGCCTATTTCGCCAGCCGCGCGGAGGAGCTGGCCGGGAACCTCGACTGGTTCGAGGCGAGCTGGGGCAACGCCGCGTGCTACGAGCAGCTGCTCCATCCCTGGCTGCACCTGGGCCCCATGGGGCGACTGGTCCTCGCGCTCGGGCTCGCGGCGAAGAAGCCCGGGGAGTCCGGCGTGAGCGTGGACGCGGCCATCGCCGCCCTCGAGACCGGGCGACTCTCGGCACAGGAGCTGGGCGCGACGATGGGCGAGCTGCGCACCACCGGCCTCGTGAAGCTCAAGCGCTGGGCCACGACGCTCGCGCGGGTGGCCAGCGCGTCCGAGCACCACGCCCGTCAGGTCTCCGTCGCTATCCAGCGTGCCTTGCGCAAGAGCCCCCACGCCGCGCCTCGCGACGAGGGCTCGCTCGTGAAGCTCCTGCTGGAGCTCCTGTCCCAGACGGAGACGCGGCTCGAGGACACCGAGGCCTGGGACTACCTCCGGGAGACGCCCCATCGGAAGTCCCTCGAGGCCCTGGCGCCTATGATTTCTTCAACTGCGCCTCCACCGCCTTCAGGAGCGCGTCGAAAGACTCCTCGAAGAGCCGCACGCCGTCCACGGCCAGCCGCTCGGTGACGCTCTTCATCGACACCCCACCGGCCTCCAGCTGGCGCATCGTCTCCTTCGCGCCCGCCAGGTCCTCCAGCAGCGTGGTGCGCACCTTGCCATGGTCCCGGAACGCATCGATGGTCGCCGGCGGCATCGTGTTCACGGTGTCGGGGCCAATCAGCTCCTCGATGTAGAGCACGTCCCGCAGCTTCGGGTCCTTCGTGCTGGTGCTCGCCCACAACACCCGCTGCACCTTGGCGCCCTTCGCCGAGAGCGCCTTCCAGCGCGGACTGCTGAAGACCTCCTGGTAGATGCGATAGGCGAGCTTCGCGTTGGCGATGGCCACCTTGCCGTGCAGCGACTCCAGCACCTTGCGCTGCTCCGCGGTGACGCCCGCGTTCAGGCGCTGCTCGATCTCCTTGTCCACCGCCACGTCGATGCGGCTGACGAAGAACGAGGCCACGCTGGACACCTTGCTCAAGTCTCCGCCCGCCTTGGCGAAGCGCTCCAGGCCCGTCAGGTACGCGTGCGTCACCTGCCGGTAGCGCTCCTGGCTGAACAGGAGCGTCACGTTGATGTTCAGCCCCTCCGCGGTGAGCTGCTCGATGGCGGGCACCCCGGCTTCCGTCCCGGGGACCTTCACCATCACGTTGGGCCGGTCCAGCATCTTCCAGAGCCTGCGCGCCTCGTCGAGCGTGGCCTTCGTGTCGTTCGCGAGCCGAGGCGAGACCTCCAGCGACGCGAAGCCATCCCGCCCCTTCAGCGCGTCGTAGACCGAGCGAAGGATGTCCGCGGCGCCCTGCACGTCGCGCACGGCGAGCTGCTCGTAGACGTCGCCCGCCGAGCGCCCCTGGCCCCGCGCGGCCCGGAAGAGGTCCTCGTAGTCCTCGCTGCCCGACACCGCCTTCTGGAAGATGGTGGGGTTGGAGGTCAGCCCCTTGAGCCCATCCTCGGTGATGAGCTTCTGGAGCGTCCCCTGGGTGATGTAGCTCCGCTGGAGGTTGTCCACCCAGACGGCCTGGCCGAATTCCTCGAGCTGACGCAGTGGATTCATGGCGGTTCACACCCCTGCCTTGAATCTGCCCATGCGCGCCGGAGCGTGAGCGGGCCTGCGCACGGGAGCCCCCTCGTCGGGTTGCCCTGCGAAGAGGGGCGCTCGGCCGCCGTCTCACCTCGTGCCTCCACGCCGCTTCACCCGGGGCCCGGCCATCAACACCCTACGGAGGTCCCCCAGCCTGGAGAGAGACGATGGCAGACACCCTGGCAGAGCTCGCGGCGCAGCTGCGGGTCGACAGCATCCGCGCGACGACGGCGGCGGGCTCCGGACATCCGAGCTCATCCATGTCCGCGGCGGACATCGTCGCGGTGCTGTTCCAGAAGTACCTGCGCTTCGACTTCCAGCACCCGCACGCGCCGGACAATGACCGCTTCGTGCTCTCCAAGGGCCACGCGTGCCCGGTCCTCTACGCCGCGTTCAAGGCGGCGGGCGCCATCGACGACGCGGAGCTGTTGTCCTTGCGCAGGTTCGGCAGCCGCCTGGAGGGACACCCCAACCCGCACGTGCTGCCGCTGGTGGACGTGGCCACCGGCTCGCTCGGCCAGGGGCTGGCCATCGGCGTGGGCATGGCGCTCACCGCGCGCCTGGACCAGCGCCGCTTCCGCACGTACGTGATGATGGGCGACAGCGAGACGGCGGAGGGCTCGGTCTGGGAGGCGTTCGACAAGGCCTCGCACTACAAGCTCGACACCCTGTGCGCGCTCATCGACATGAACCGGCTGGGCCAGAGCGGCCAGACGGAGCTGGGCTGGAACGGCGAGGCCTACGTCGCCCGCGCGCGGGCCTTCGGCTGGCATGCGCTGGCCGTGGACGGACATGACCTGGGCGCCATCGACCGCGCGCTGGCCGAGGCCCAGGTCACGAAGGGCAAGCCCACGTGCCTCGTCTTCAAGACGGAGAAGGGCCACGGCTACTCGCTCATCGCGAACAAGGACGGCTGGCACGGCAAGCCCCTGCCCGAGGACAAGGCGCGCGAGGCCATCCAGGAGCTCGGCGGTGAGCGGAACCTGCGCTTCGAGGTGAGGAAGCCGGAGGTGACGAAGCCCACCGCGAAGCCCGCAGCCGGACCGCTGAAGCTGCCCACCTACGCCACGGACGAGAAGGTCGCCACGCGCAAGGTGTACGGCGACGCGCTCGCGGCGCTGGGGGATGCCTACCCGGACCTGGTCGCGCTGGACGCGGAGGTGTCCAACTCCACGTACTCGGAGGAGCTGCGCAAGGCGCACCCGGACCGGTACTTCGAGATGTACATCGCCGAGCAGAACATGGTGTCCAGCGGCGTGGGCATGGCGGTGCTGGGCAAGCGCGTCTTCGTCAGCACCTTCGCCGCCTTCCTGTCGCGCGCGTATGACCAGCTGCGCATGGCGGCCGTGTCCAATGCGACGCTGCACGTGTGCGGCAGCCACGCGGGCGTGTCCATCGGCGAGGACGGCCCTTCGCAGATGGGGCTGGAGGACCTGGCGATGATGCGCGCCGTCGCCGGCAGCACCGTGCTCTACCCGAGCGACGCCAACCAGACCGCCCGATTGATGGCCGCCCTGGTGGACCTGCGCGGCATCAGCTACCTGCGCACCACGCGCGCCAAGACGCCCGTGCTCTACGCGCCCACCGAGGAGTTCCCCATCGGCGGCAGCAAGGTGCTGCGGCGCTCGGACCGGGACGTCGTCACCATCGTCGCCGCCGGGATTACGCTGCACGAGGCGCTGGAGGCCCACGCGCGTCTCCAGGATTCGGGCGTGGCCGTGCGCGTCATCGACCTGTACTCGGTGAAGCCCGTGGACGTGAAGACGCTGCGGCAGGCCGCGAAGGAGACCCAGGGCCGGCTCCTGGTCGTCGAGGACCACTGGGCGGAGGGTGGGCTCGCGGACGCGGTGCTGGAGGCCTTCTCGGACGGCACCGAGCCCTTGCCGCGGGTGAAGCGGCTCGCGGTGCGCAAGCTGCCCGGCTCCGGCAAGCCCGAGGAGCTGCTCGGCGCGGCGGGCATCGACGCGGCGCACATCGTCGAGGCCGTCCACGCCCTGCGCGACACCTCGGCCCCCGAGGG
Source organism: Myxococcus sp. MH1 (assembly GCF_059738865.1). Taxonomy (NCBI): domain Bacteria; kingdom Pseudomonadati; phylum Myxococcota; class Myxococcia; order Myxococcales; family Myxococcaceae; genus Myxococcus; species Myxococcus sp. MH1. The sequence continues at coordinate 8,995,480 of NZ_AP026947.1, forward strand.
CTCGCGCACCACCGGCACGGCGAAGGCCCGCCGCACCCATTGAACCCGATGGAGGGTCGCCGCGAGAATGCGGCCCTCCATGCCCCACGACCTCGCCTCCCTCACCGAGCTCTCCACCCTCGAATCCCTCCTCGCCGCCGAAGGGGTGGACGGACTGCTCGCCGCGCTCGACGACGTGCTCGCCCGGACACCCGCGGACACGCGCGTGCTGCACGAGGACGGCCCCACCGTGGGTCCCCGGACGCTCGGCGTGCTGCGCAAGGCCGTCGCGCTCGACGCGGACTTCCTGCGCGAGCACCCCGAGGCCCTCTTCCAGTGCCTCTACAACCGGCTGCGCTGGTACGACGCGCCGGACGCCGCGCCGCACTACGCCACGACGGGGCAGGCCCCCTGGGACGACCCGGAGGCGCACCTGTACCAGCTGGCGGCGTGGTGGCGCAGGCAGCGCGAGGCCTCTGGCGGCGCGGCCTGGGTGGAGTCCCTGCTGCCGCTGCGTGGCGCACTGGATGGCGCGGACGTGTACCTCTGGCACGAGGCCCACGTCCTGTGCGCGGCGTTCGATGCGACGGGGACGAAGCTGGCCACCGGCTCGCACACCGACGGCTCGCGCGCCGACGGAAACAACGTCCACATCTGGGACGTGGCGACGGGCAAGCAACTGCGGGTGATGGAGGGCCACGAGGCGGAGGTGCGAGCGGTTGCGTGGAGCCCGGATGGCAAGCAACTGGCCTCGGCCTCCAGGGCCCATGAGGCGCGCGTCTGGGACGTGGAGACCGGAGAGCACCTCCACCTGTTCCGCCGGCAGGAGGGACAGGTGACGTCGGTGGCCTTCAGCCCGGACATCACGCTGCTGGCGGTGGCCAACCTCGGCTGGCTCATCCACCTGTATGACCTGGACACAGGTGAGAAGGTCCGCACGCTCAAGGGGCACCAGCAGTCGGTGCTGAGCGTGGCGTTCCATCCCTCGGGCCGCTGGCTCGCGTCAGGCGCGTCGGACAACACGGTTCGCGTGTGGAACGTGGCCACGGGCGAGCAGGTGGCACGGCTGGACACGCAGCGCTCCGTGAGCACGGTGGCCTTCAGTCCGGACGGCGAGTGGCTCGCGTGGGCGGACCTCGACGACGTGGGCGTGGCGGAGACGAAGACGTGGCAGCGGGTGCGCGGCCTGCAGGGCCAATCGCGCTACTCCCACGTGCAGTGGCTGGGGACCTCGCGGCTGGGCTTGTTGGGGTACGACCGGCTGGAGGTGCTGGACGTGAAGGACGGCGCCACGGTGTGGTCGCGTCCCTATTCCTCGGATGGGCATGAGCGCGGCGCGGCCTTTTCGCCGGACCTGAAGCACTTCGCGCTGACGGCCGTCGATGGCGGCGTGCTGCTCAGCAGGCTCGACGCGCCCACTCCGCCCATGCTCCTGTCCGAGCAGCACCGCGTGAAGCACCTGTGGGGACGGGCCGAGGGCGGCCTCGCCGTCGCGAAGCGGATGGACGGCATGCTCGTCGTCGACGCCCAGGGGCAGGTGTGCGAGCCGCCTCGTGAAGCCCACGACTCCGGCCTGCATCCCTGGCGCTTGAGCCCGAACGAAGCGTGGGCCGCCTATCCCGTCACACGCTACCTGGACGACGGGTGGCGGCGGGGCATCCAGCTGTTCGACGTGGCGCGTATGGCGCCGACGACGGAGCTGACCGACAAGCCGCTGGAGGGGCGGGATGCATCCAAGAAGATGACGATGGAGCAGGTGATGACCTTCTCCCCGGACTCGACGCTGCTCGCGGGCACGTTCGAGCTGGGCGTGGTGCGCGTGTGGCGCGTGGCCGACGGGCGTCTGCTCCACACACTGAAGGGACCCGATGCCGCCGTCACGATGGTGGAGTTCACCCCGGACGGCGCCTGCATCGTGTCGGGCTACGAAGCCCTCTCGCGGCTCCAGGTGCACGACGTGAAGACGGGGCGGCTCGTGCTCGACACCCATGCGTTGATGAAGCCCGCGGTGGCGTACACGGCGGCCGAGCGGGTGCCGCGCATCGCGGTGGGCCGGGCCACGGGTGAGCTGGAGCTGCTCGACCTGCCCGCGGGCTTCCGGCGCGTACTCCACGTCTCCGAGGAGCCGGTCATCGCCGCGCGGTTCTCCGCGGATGGCTCGCGGGTGGCGGTGTGCACGCTGGACGACCGGGTGCGCCTGTACGAAGCGGACACGGGGCGGTTGGTGTACGAGGTGCCGCACCCCGCGCTGCCGTTCGAGGTGGCGATGGAGGGGGACGTGCTGGTCACCCGCGCGGATGACCAGAAGACGCGCTTCTTCGACCTCGCCACGGGCGCGCCCCGGGAGGTGCTCGACGGCAACGCGCCGCCGGAGGAAGTGACCCGCCGCGCGTACTGGGAGGTGCTCGGCGACGCGCCCGTCGCGTTCCACCGTCGCATGGACACCACGCCCCTGGCGCACTTCCACGACTCGCTGGAGGAGACGCTCATCCTGCGCGACGGACTCGTCGTGGCGCGCGGCCTCACCGTCCCGGACTTCCTCTACGTGCTCAAGCTCCACGGCCCCACGGGCGGAGCCTGAAGCCCGTCATCACCCGCAGCCCACGCGCCGAGGTCCCACGGCCAGGTCATCCAGCCACCAGTCCGTGGGCGTCGAGAGGCCCTGGTAGAGGAACACGCCCGCCTCCAGCACCGTGAAGTCGCGAGCCTTCTCGCGCGTCGGCGGTGTCTGGGTGGGCGGGTCGGCGAAGACGAACCTGCGAGGCCACTGAAGCTCCACGCCGTCGAGCCACACGCGAGGCTCGGCGGCCTGGGGCGCGTCACCGTTCGCGCCATCGAAGAGCCACTCCACGCACGTCCACCGGTCCAGCACGAGCGGCGTGTCGGAGACCTGCACCCACTCCGGGAAGCCGGGCGGCTCCGGGGGATGCCAGATGGCCATGTACTTCTCCTGGTACGTCGCCACCTCGTACCAGTCGAGCGCCTCGAACGCGGTGTCCTGGCTCCCCGGGCGCGGATACCGCGCGTTGAAGAGCCCCGCGTGTGAGGCCGGCCGCGCGGGTGTCACGTAGACGTGGACACGCCCCCAGAGCACGGGGCCGAAGTCCTTCGGGAGCTGGAAGCGCACCGTCTTCTTCGGCCCCCCCTGCTCGCCCTCGCGGCCTCCGGCGAGCTGGCTCGCGTGCAGCGCATACCGGCCGCCCCGGGCCCGTGTGTCATCCACGAGGAGCTGTCCGCTGAACTCGTCACGGAACGGTGTCCAGCCCTCCGGGAGTCGCCCCTCCTCGAAGTCCCAGCACAGCGTCCCCGGCGCCGAGCAGCCCGTGGACGCCGTCCGCCCCGAGGCGTGGTGGGCACACGAGGACACCAGCAACACCACGAGCCATCCAGGAGCGACTGCGACGCGCATGTTCCCCACCTCTCGGTACCCGACGGGACGGTACACCCGCGCAAAACACGGAGGCCATGAGACTTGCCGCGAGCGGCCCCGTTCTCCTCCAAGAGCCTGAGGAGGAGGACACCATGCGAAGGATTCCGTCTCGACTGTGCACCCTGGTGATGGGCGTGCTGCTGGGTTGTGGCGCCCCCGATGAAGCGGGCCTCTCGCGACAGGCCATGGCCCTCGCGGAGCCCATCAACGTCACGCTCCACAAGCCCGCCACCGCGAGCTCCACGCAGGGCAGCTTCCTCCCGGAGTACGCGGTGGATGGGGACATCACCAGCGATGACTCGCGCTGGTGCCCCGGCGTCTACAACGAGACGCGCCTGCTGGACATCGACCTGCAGGGGACGTTCGACCTGGTCCGCATGGAGCTCTACACGGGCTTCCGCGCCGACCGCCCCATCAAGAGCTACGAGCTGTTCTACGACGACGGCACGGGATGGAAGCCCCTCCCCGGCGCGAGCCAGACGAACAACACCAGCATCGCGGTGTCGACGACGTTCACCCAGCCGGTGACGGCGAAGAAGGTGCGCTTCTCCTGCAAGGACCCGCTCGCGGACAACTGCCGGGTGAAGGAGCTGTGGGTCTTCGGAACCCCGCACGCCACCGAGGTGAACATCCCGCCCGTGGTCGACGCCGGTCCGGACCGGTCCATCACGCTGCCCACGAACAGCGTCACCCTGAGCGGCGGCGCCACCGACGCGGACGGCACGGTCGTCTCGCTGTCGTGGACGCAGGTGAGCGGCCCCACCGCGACGCTCTCGGGCACCACCACCGCCACGCTGAGCGCCACGGGGCTGACGGCCGGCACCGCCGTCTTCCGGCTCACCGCCACCGATGACGACGGCGCCACCGGGACGGACGAGGTCAGCGTGACGGTGGCCCCCGCGCCCCAGGCGCTCACCAACGTGGCGCTCGGCAAGCCGGTCTCCGCCGGCAGCAGCAACGCCACCCTGCCGCCCTCCAACGCCGTGGACGGGAACCTCACCACGCGCTGGGAGTCCGGCTACCACTTCCAGACGCACAATTATTTCGACGTCGACCTCGGGAGCGCCCACGAGGTGCACGGCGCGACGCTGCACCTGTCCACCAGCGCGACGTCGTCCTACGCGATGACCGCGTTCGAGCTGCAGAGCTGGGACGGCGGCTGCTGGAAGACGATTCCGGGCTCCGTGGTGGAGGGCAACCCGACCAACACCACGCAGCGCTCGCTCACCTTCACCGCGCCCGTCACCACCACGAAGGTCCGGGTGGTGTGCAAGGACCAGCCCTACTGCCGACTGCGCGAGCTGGAGCTGTCGGGCCGACCCGGGGTCGCGTCGACGGCGCCCACCACGTGCGCCGCCGGACAGCAGACGCTGGTGCGCAACGTCCGCTACGACTACGCCCTGTTCCTGCCCCAGCAGTACAACGCGGACCGCACCACCCGCTGGCCGCTCATCATCGCGCTGCACGGCCTGGGCGGCGCCACGCTGGCCACGGACCGCTCGGGCGTGCTCGCCAACCCCGAGGGCCTGGCGCGGCAGTTCAACTCCGCCAGCTTCCGCGCGGCGATGAAGGCCATCGTCATCTCCCCGAACCAGCGGCTGCCCTTCACCAATTCGGGCACGGGCTGGTTCAACAACGACGCGCTGCTGGCCCTGGTCGAGGACGCCAAGAAGGACTACCGCGTGGACACGGACCGCATCTACTTCACCGGCCTGAGCGGCGGCGCCAACCGGAGCCTCGAGCAGGGCATCACGGACAACGGGCCGCTCGCGGCCATCGTCCCCATCGCCTTCACGTCCACGCCCACCAACGACGCGAACGTCTGCAACCTGAAGGCCCTGCCCATCTGGTCCTTCCAGGGCGAGTTCGACACGCCGAGCCGCCCGAGCAACCTCAAGAACTGGCTGGACACCCGCTGCGGCGCGGGCTCCAGCGCGATGCGCTTCACCGTCATCCCGGGTGGACGCCACGACGGCTCGACGTGGGACACCGCCTACGCCACGCTCGAGCTCTACGACTGGCTGCTCCAGCAGCGCCGCAGCCACCGCCCGTAGCCGGCCCTCGGGCGGAGGGACAACGCCGTCACTGTCCCCCGCCCCACATGGCGCTGCCCACGGGGCCGATTCCCGCCACGTCCTCCAGCCCTAGATTCCGGGGGGCCGTAGGCGGGGAGCATGGGGATGAGCCTGGAGAACCTGGTCGTGCTCATCCCGCCCCTGTGCTGGGGCATCCAGCCGCTGCTCGTCGCGAAGGTGGGCGGTCTTCCCAAGCAGCAGGTCCTGGGCAGCACGCTGGGCGCGCTGGCGCTGGCCCTGTTCGCGCTCAACGTCGTCTCACCGCACCTGTCGCGCACGGTGGTGCTGGCTGGCTTCGCCTCCGGCGCCTGCTGCGCGGTGGGCCAGACGAACCAGTTCCGCTCGTTCGCGCTGCTCGGCGTGTCGACGGCGATGCCCGCCATCGTCTGCCTCCAACTGCTCGGCACCTCGCTGATAGGTGTCCTGGTGTTCCACGAATGGCCCACCACCGCGAAGGTGGCGCTGGGGACGACGGGGCTCGTCGTCGTGATGCTGGGCGTCGCGATGACGTCCTACAAGGAGTACCACGACATCAAGAGCCGGTCCGAGCGGAGGGCGGGCCTGATGGCGCTGCTGCTCTGCGGCGCGGGGCTGGTCGCCTACGTCATCATCCCCAAGTGGTTCGGCGTCAACGGGTGGGACGCCATCCTCCCCCAGTCGGTGGGCCTGTTGACGACGGCCTTTCTGCTGTCACTGCGTGGCGAGGGTCGGCCCTTCGTGAAGAAGACCTGGCTCAACATCCTCCCCGGCCTCATCTGGGCGACGGGCAACCTGGCGCTGCTGCTGGCCGACGAGCGCGTGGGCGTCACCACCGGCTTCACCGTGTCGCAGATGGGCGTCATCATCTCCACGCTCGGCGGCGTCTTCCTGCTCGGCGAGCACAAGACGCGCAAGGAGCTGGTGCTCGTCTTCATCGGCGTCGCCCTGGTGATTGCAGGGGGAGTCCTCGTGGGGCAGGCCCGCGCCTGACGGAGGGGCCTCCGGGTCCGAGCCCCCCTCCTGGAGCAGTGGCACACCGCCATCCGCCTCCAGCGGAAGAACGACCCCGTGAAGGCGATGGAGGACCTGCGCCGACTGGTCGACGCGGGACACATCCCCCCGGCGAGTACGAGTCGAAGCGGACTGAAATCCTGGCCCGGATGTGAGGCCGGGACGTCAGACGGGCAGCCCCTCGGCCTCGAGCGCCTTGCGCACCGCGGGACGCGCGGTGACGCGCTCCATGAACGCGAGCAGGTTCGGGAAGCCGGACATGTCCACCTTCACGTACTTCGCCCAGCGGGTGACGGTGTAGAGGTACGCGTCGGCGATGCCGAAGGTGTCCCCGAAGAGATAGGGACGCGTGGCCAGGCGCTCCTCGAGCAGCTGGTAGCGCTTGAACAGGTAGGCCGTGCGCTCCTCGCGCACCTCGGCCGACGTGTTGGGGCGGAAGAGCGGAGCGTAGGTCTTGTGCAGCTCGGAGTTGATGTAGCCGAGCATCTCCTGCACGCGGTAGCGCTCCAGGCTGCCCGCCGGAGGCACCAGCCCCGCCTCGGGCCGCAGGTCCGCCAGGTACTGCACCAGCGCGGGGCCCTCGGTGAGGACGTCGCCCGGCTCCAGCTCCAGCGCCGGCACATAGCCCTTGGGGTTGACCTTCCAGAAGTCACCGCCCGACTGCATGACCTTCGTCTGGGTGTCGACCTTCTCGAGCTGCAGCGTGAGGCCCGCCTCGTGCGCGACGATGTGGGGGGACAGCGAGCAGGCGCCCGGCGCGAAATAGAGCTTCATCGGCTTCCTCCTGGTGGGTGGGAACGACGGCGCATGAGTAACGGGGCCGGGTTACTTCTGGAAAGTAGCGCGGATAAGGTGAGCGCACTTTCCACTCACCCCGCGGTAACTCCACTCACCTGGCGGTAAGTCCCCATGTCCCTGAAGCTGCGCAAGAGCAAGGCCCCACCGCCACCGCCCGGCTGTCCCATCCATGCCTGCATGTCGCTCCTGGGTGGAGCGTGGACCACCCATGTCGTCTGGCAGCTGTCCGGCGGCCCGCGGCGCTTCGGCGAGCTGTTGCACGACATCCCCGGCATCTCACCCAAGGTGCTCACCACGCGGCTGAAGGAGCTGACGGCGAAGGGCGCGGTGACGCGCGAGGTGCGGCCCACGTCTCCGCCCTCGGTGGAGTACGCGCTGTCCCCGCTCGGAGAGGAGCTGGTGCCGGTGCTCCACGCCATCGTCCGGGTGGGCACGCGGCTGCGCGAGGTGCCCCTGGACCCACATCGCCACGAAAGGCCCACCCGCCGCGCGCAAAGACAGACCTGACCCCTCCTCGATGTGGCCCCAGGTCCAAGTGCCGTCTGGTCAATGCTTGTCACGCCAGGAGCCCGACAGCCTCCTTGCCCCCAGGTGTCGGTCCCCACGGCGCCAGGGCACGTATCCGTATGGTGTATGCCCATCAACCCAAGGGGCATTCATGCGTTGTCACGTGTCGGGCTTCGTCGCGGGGCTTCTCGTCATCGCGGGGTGTGGTGTCGGACCGGAAGCGCTGGAGCCGGAGCCAGGAGCCTCGACGAGCCCGGCAGAGGTCGGCGCCGCCGAGCAGGGACTGCTGACGCTGGTGACCTGCGGAGGCACGGTCATCTCCACCTTCGACCCGCCCCTGAAGAACGAACCGCAGGACGTGGTGGCCTCGGCGGGAGGCGTGCTGTCCAACTGCCTGCTCTCGGGACTGACCGCCACCTTCGTGCCTCGGACGGGCCCCATCAAGGCCGCGTCGTGCCTGGACCTCCTGCACTCCAGCTACGGCACGCTGCGGCTCATCTGGAGTGAGCCGGGAAACCCAGCCCCGGGAGAGTCCGAGGTCCTCTTCTCCGCCACCGTCATCGGGGTGGGAGACGTGGCGACGACCATCACCGACACGGGCACGGTGAGGTCGGGGAGGTTCGCGGGCGCGACCATGGTGCGGGTCAGCACCTACGCGAACGACCTGCTCGGCAACAAGTGCGCGTCGCCAGAAGGGCTCGCCACGCTCAACGGGTCCGTGACGTTCGTCCTGACCAGGCTGTTGTGAGCCCTTGGAGGCACGCCAGGGACTGCCCCGAGGTGCGCTGAGCCGACGGGCGGGGGCTCGTCCGCGCGGATGCCCCCGATGAGTCCGCCTTCAACGAGGCCGGGGCGTCCCCACCCTGCCCCGGCCTCGCGTGTTACAGGGGCGGCATGATTGTCCGCCCGCGAATGCACTGGCTTCGCATGCTCTTCGTCTGGCGTGGCTCGGTCATGCCACGCATCTTCCCCCGGCTCGGCTTCTTCCTCGCGCTGGCGTGCCTGGCCGTCGTCCTGCAGCCGCTGCCCTTCGACCTGAAGTTCAACCTCCGGGAAGGTCCGCTCGGCCTGTTGGGCGTGGCGCTCGCCATCTTCCTGGGGTTTCGCAACAGCACCGCCTACGACCGCTTCTGGGAGGCGCGCAAGCTGTGGGGCTCGCTGCAAATCGTCTCGCGCTCCTTCATGCGCCAGGCCCTCTCGCTGCCCACCCCCGCCCTCTCCACCGAGGAGCGCCGCGAGGTGACGGACCTGCTCCGCGCGCTCGCCCTCACGCTCAACCACCAGCTGCGTGGCACCCCCGTGGCGCTCGACACCCTGCCCCCGGGCGTGCGCGCGTGCGTGGAGCAGACCGGGCAGCGCGCCCCCCGCGTCATCCTGGCGCTGGCGGACTGGGTGGCCCGGATGCGGCGGGAGGGACGGCTGGGCGAGCTGCTCGTCGCCCCGCTCGAGGCCAACCTGGACCGCTTCTCGGAGGTGCTCGGCGGCTGCGAGCGCATCGCCAGCACCCCCATCCCCTACGTCTACAGCGTGATGCTCCACCGCACCGTCTACATCTACAGCCTGCTCCTGCCCTTCGCCCTGGCCGGCAGCCTGGGCTGGTCCACGCCCCTGGTCTCCGTCTTCGTCACGTACACGTTCATCGCGCTCGACATGGTGACCTCCGAGCTGGAGGACCCCTTCGGCACCGAGCCCAACGACTTGCCGCTCGACGCCCTGACGCGGAACATCGAGCGCGCCGTGCTGGAGCTGGCCGGCGAGCCCCTCCCTCCACCCACACGGCCCGACGACAGCTTCCTGCTCACCTGAGGCCCCACCGGTTTTTTCCGGTGTCTCCCGCGCGACACCATATTACGCTCATCATACGTCACGCGGGAGCGGGAACCATGCAGGTGAAGAGCGCACTCTCCTCGGAGGCCGAGGCCAGCGGCGAGCAGAAGGCGGGCGCGGACATCCGGCAGGCGCTGCTGCACGGGCCCATCCTCCCCACGCTCTTGAAGCTGGCGGTGCCCACCACGGTGGTGCTGGTGGCGCAGTCCTTCGTCGGCGTGGCGGAGACCTGGTACGTGAGCTTCCTGGGCACCGACGCGCTGGCGGGCGTGTCGCTGGTGTTCCCCATCTTCATGTTGATGACGATGATGTCCAACGGGGGCATCGGCAGCGGGGTGGCCTCCGCGGTGGCGCGGGCGGTGGGCGCGCACCGCAACCAGGACGCGGACGCGCTGGTGTGGCACGCGGTGGTGATGGGCGTGGGCCTGGGGCTCGTCTCCACGCTGCTCGCGTGGCTGGGAGGCCCCGCGCTCTACCGCGCGCTGGGCGGCGAGGCGGGGGCGCTGGACGCGGCGGTGGAGTACTCGAACTACCTGTTCCTGGGGGCCATCCCGTTCTGGGTGGTGAATCTCCTGGCGGCAGCGCTGCGAGGCGCGGGCAACGTGAAGCTGCCGGCGAAGGTGACGCTGGCGGGCGCGGGGGTCCTCGTCGTCATCTCCCCGGCGCTCATCTTCGGCGTGGGGCCGCTGCCGGCGCTGGGCATCGCGGGCGCGGGGCTGGCCATGGACCTGTTCTACCTGGGCGCCGCGCTCTGGCTCCTCAAGCACCTGGCGTCGGGGCGCACCTCGCTGCGGCTCGCGCCCTCGCGCCTGGAGGGGCGGCTGGTCCGAGACATCCTGCGCGTGGGGCTGCCCACGGCGTTCAGCGCGGTGCAGCCGAACCTCACGGTCATCGTCGTCACCGGCGCGGTGGGCCTGTTCGGCGTCGAGGCGCTCGCCGGCTACGGCATCGCCTCCCGGCTGGACTACCTGCTGGTGCCGCTGCTGTTCGGGCTGGGGACGGCGGTGCTGACGATGGTGGGCACCAACGCGGGCGCGGGGCAGCTGGAGCGGGCGCGGCGCACCGCGTGGGTGGGCGCCTGGCTGGGCTTCGGGGTGACGTCGGCCATCGGACTCGTCGTGGCGGTGGCGCCCGGCCTCTGGCTGCACCTGTTCAGCCAGGACCCTGCGGTGCTCGCGCCCGGGGCGCTGTACCTGCGCATCGTCGCGCCGTTCTATGGCCTGCTGGGCCTGGGCTTCGTGCTCGGGTTCGCCTCCCAGGGCGTGGCGCGGGTCTTCTGGCCCGTCGTCGGAGGCACCGCGCGCATGCTCATCGCCGCGGGCCTGGGCTGGCTCGCCGTCTCCCACTTCGGCGCGGGCCTGCCCACCCTCTTCGCGCTCGTCTCCGCCGCCCTCGTCGCCTTCGCGGCCGTGACGAGCGTGGCCACCCTGGCCGGCGCCATCTTCCGCGAGGGGCCCCGGTAGCGCGCTTCATTCCCACGAAGTGACGCGGACAGGGGTGATGGAACATTCCGGCCGGCAAAGGAAGACAAGCCACGTGTGAGGAAGGGGGCCAGGAGCGCCACGATGTCCTGGTAAGATTTGCATCGCATTGAGCGCATGGCCCCTCGCCCGAGCAGCCGGGCGCCGGGTTCCCTCTCGACATCCCGTCGGTCCTCGCCAGGATGAGGAGACCATCTCGTCCGGAGATGGCCACACCTCTGACTCGAAAGGATTCGCGATGCGATGGAGCTCCGTCCCCCTGTTCCTGATGGGCGCCGCGCTGATGGGCGGCTGTGGTGGGCCCGAGACGCCGTCCGCAGGTGGCCCCGGTGGCGCCCCGGAGGAAGGCACCCTGATTCCTCCCATGCACGTGGAGACGGGAGGCGCGCCCTCCGGCACCGGCTCCGTCACCGCCAGCGCCATCTGTAGCGACGTGGCGACGTGGGACCCGGCCTGGGCCGCGTTCGAGGAGCAGGTCCTCGTGCTCGTCAACCAGAAGCGCGCGGCCGGGGCGACCTGCGGCGGCACGGCCTATCCCCCGGCGCCCGCGCTCACCATGAACGACCAGCTGCGGTGCGCGGCGCGGCGACACTCCAAGGACATGGGCGTCAACAACTTCATGAGCCACACCGGCTCGGACGGCTCCACGCCCTGGCAGCGCATGACGGCGGCGGGCTACTCCTACCGGCGCGCCGCGGAGAACGTCGCGGCGGGCTACGCCACGCCCACGGCCGTGGTGAACGGCTGGATGGCCAGCAGCGGCCACTGCGTGAACATCATGAACGCGCAGCTCGTGCACATCGGCGTCGGCTACTACAACGCGCCCTCCAGCACCTACAAGCACTACTGGACCCAGGCGTTCGGCGCGCCTTGAGCCTGTCGCACCCGGGCCCGCGCCTCACCGGCGGGCCCGGGGCAATGACTGCTCATCCAACGCCGTATCGCGGGATGAGTCAGACCTCACCACCCGTTTGCCAATCAAACCTTCACGCGGCTGTAGCGCTCCTCGCCACGCGTCGGACGGATTCGTGGCGGAATGGGTTACGCCCTTTCGTCCACCGGTCGACACTCCCACCTCCCCTCGGGTCGGGGAGGTCCGGGGGCTGTCTCAGGAAAAACAAACAATCCATGTCACGGGCACGAGACCTGCTTTGACAGACACCACGCCCGGCAATCCCTGTCGGCCGTGCCTCCTGTCTCATAAGGGGTTTCCCCATGTCATACCGTCCCACGCGGGGTCTTCTGGACCTCGTGCTGCAACCGCTGCGCTCGCTGCCCCTGTCCGTGCTCGCGCTCGGAGGCCTGCTGCTGGCCCCGATGGCCCGCGCCGCCGACCCCGACCCCCAGGCGGAGAAGGGCGCCGCGGCGACCATCACCGGGCTCTCCCTGGTGGGCGAAGGCGGACTGAAGGTCCGCATCCAGTGGGCCGACAACCAGGAGCTCCCCTCCGGCCTCGTGCTCACGTCCTACAACGGCAAGGACGAGGGGACGGCGAGCGTGGAGGTGCAGCCGGAGCCCGGCAAGGAGACGGAGATCTCCCTGGATGGCGCCATCAAGGAGTTCTGGGAGACGGGCTGGTCCCAGCGGCTGGTGCTCGAGGACAGGGAGGGCAAGGAGACCCTCCTCACGCAGCCCTACAACCTCAACCTCGACTGCCCTGACGACAAGGAGTGCCAGCTCACCGTGGCGCCGGGCGCGGGGACGAGCGGCGACGTGCTGCACGTGAGCGAGGAGCTGGACGCGGCGCTCGCCGAGGTCGCCGCGAAGGCCGGTGAGGGCAAGGAGGTCGACCTGCTGGACGAGGTCGTCGCCATCAATCCCGCCCTGCGCGGCCAGGCGGTGGCCTACTCACTGGCGCTCTCGAAGCTCCAGGTCCAGGGCCCCTGCACCTGCGTGTGGCAGGCCGTTTATGGCCAGAGCCCCTCGGGCTCCGGTTACAGCGTCTACATCAACAACAGCGGAGGCATCGTCAGCGGCACGAACGGCCCCGGCGCCAAGCACGCGCTCACCGCCCTGGGGCGCAATGGCATCTCCTACGGGTTCTCCGGCATCAGCCAGGTCAACCTCCGGCTCAACTGCTCGCGGTGGATCATCACCTATTACATCGAGTGGATCGTCACCTGGCCGGGTGGCCCGCGCTTCCCCATCCTCGTTCCCCGCCTGAGCATCGCCGCGTGCACCTCGACCTGCCGGGTGCGCTTCGACCACCAGGGCCGCATCAGCGGCTCCACCTTCGCGGCCTATACCAGCCCCGGCGCGGCCACCGCGTACGAGCAGGGCTCCTATCGCGTGGACGGCACGTATCTGTTGAACACGAGCGCCAGCAACGGCGGGTTCTTCAACCAGCTCAGTGGCGTGTCCCTGTTCTCCAACGTCGGCACCATCGGCCGCGTGGACTCCTACGGCTACGTGTATGCCTACTCCCCGACCTTCCCCTACTTCGCGTCGGCGTCCATCTCGAATGGCCACTCCATCGCCATCCACGGTCAGTCCTCCTGCCCGAACGGGCCCTATGGCCACGCCGCCGTGTGGACCTACGGTACGTCGCAGGGCACGCCGCAGACCACCAGCCTGCGCAACTCCATCCGGAACTTCTTCCTGAACTGGGGCATCTGGACCAACCCCTGAGTCCCGAAGCGGAGTGATGGCGCCCCGGAGGCCAGCCCGAGCACCTGGGCCGGCCCCCGCCGGGGCGCCGTCGTCTTCAGCGGCCCGAGGCCTGGGCGTCCACCGCGGCCAGCTCGTCCTTGCTCAGTGAGAGCTCGGCGCCCGCGAGGTTCTCCTCCAGGTGCTTCACCGAGGAGGTGCCCGGGATGGGCAGCATCACCGGCGAGCGGGCCAAGAGCCACGCGAGGGCAATCTGCGCGGGGCTCGCCTGGTGCTTGCGCGCCGCCGCGTCGAGCGCGCCGCCCGGCTTCGCCAGCCCGCCGGTGGCCAGCGGGAACCAGGGGATGAAGCCCAGCTGCTCCTGCTCGCAGTACGCCAGCACCTTCTCGTGCACGCGGTCCGTGAGGTTGTAGCGGTTCTGCACCGACACCACGTCCACCACCTTGCGCGCGCGCTGGATGTCCTCGACGGAGACCTCCGACAGGCCGATGTGGCCGAGCTTGCCCTCCTGCTGGAGCGCCTTGAGCTCGCCCAGCGACTCCTCGACGGGGACCCTCGGGTCGATGCGGTGCAGTTGGAACAGGTCGATGCGCTCCAGCTTCAGGCGGCGCAGGGACATCTCCACCTCCTGGCGGAGGTACTTGGGCGCGCCCACCGGGTGCCACTGATTGGGGCCGGTGCGCACCAGGCCCGCCTTGGTCGCGATGACCAGCCCCTTCGCGTACGGGTGCAGGGCCTCGGCGATGAGCTCCTCGCTGACATAGGGGCCGTAGGAGTCGGCGGTGTCGATGAAGTCCACCCCCAGCTCCACCGCGCGGCGCAGCACGCGCACCGCCTCCGCCCGGTCCTTCGGCGGGCCCCAGATGCCGGGGCCGGTCAGCTGCATGGCGCCATAGCCCAGGCGATGGATGGGCAGCACTCCGCCCAGCTTGAAGACGCCGCTCTTTTCGACAGGTCGTGACGAGGTGCCGCTCATGGAACGCTTCCTCCTTCTCTGAAGGTAGGGCGCGTGGATAACGCCCCTGGAGGACGCCTGCTCGCCGCGATGACGGGCGACGGGGCCTGCGTCCCCCCGGGCCCTCCAGCCGGGGAGCGGGCGTGCTCGACGTGGTGCGTCGCCCTGGGGGCTTGCGGCTCCCCGATATCCTTTTCGACCCCGAGCGTTCCAGCCCCGCCACTGAGTTCTCCGACGCGACAAGGGAGGCCATCGATGCACCGAGCCCTGGCTGGTCTGGTGTTGCTGCTCGCGGGTTGTGCGAGGAACGTCCGTCCCCCCGAGCAGGCCGAGGCCACCCAGCCCGCCCCGCCGCCCGTGGAACCGGAGCAGCCGAAGTACGAGCACATCTTCCTGATGCCGCCGGAGCGGGCGCTCGCCGAGGCCGCGAAGCTCTTGAAGAACGAAGGTTGGGTGCTCCAGCCCATGGAGGACCCCCGGCTGCTGCTGACCGAGTGGCGCGCGGCGCAGATCGGCACGAAGTCCTGGGGCTACCAGAGCGACGGCGACCACACGCGCTACCTGGTGTCCAGCGAGTCCCTCTCCGAGCGCGAGTGCATCATCCGCATCTTCCGGATGAAGCGCGTCGCCTTCAGCAACGACGTCGAAATCAAGCCCGAGGCGAGCGGCGCCATCCACAACCGCTTCGTGGGCATGAAGCGCTTCGAGGACGAGTTCCGCGCCCGGGGCGCGCCGGTGGAGCTGGCGCAGCGCGAGCGGGACACCGCGGCGTGGGTGGAGCTGGACGGCGCCACGCAGGGGACGCGGGACTTGGAGCTGGAGCGGCAGCTCACCCTGATTCTGGAGTCGCGCCCCTCGCTGGAGACGCTCACCGGCTCGCTGAAGCTGTCGCGGGATGACTCGTTCGCGCGGGATCCGACCTTCTATCTGCGGCGGTGGAAGGAGCCGGTGCAGGAGCCCTGTGAGCGCAAGGTCCCTGGGTTCCAGCCGCTGCTGAAGGCGGGGCTCACGGTGCTCATCGGTGAGCAGTTGGGCACGCGGGAGGTGCCGGCGAGCGTGGGAGATTTGATGTGCGAGGCCTCGCAGGCGGGCCATGCCGTCACGCTCGCGCTCACCGTGCCCGACAAGGAGCAGGCGCGTATCGATGCGTACCTGGCGAGCGCGGGCAAGCCGGCGGACCAGGACGCGCTGCTCGGGGGCCACTTCTGGCGCAAGGTGCAGCAGGACGGCCGAGGCAGCCGCGCGATGATGGACTTGCTGGACCGGGCGCGGGCGCTGAAGGCGCAGGGCCGTGCGATTTCCGTGGTCGCGATGGACACGGACATGAGCCAGGGGAAGGCGCGTGACGCGCACATGGCGGGCAAGGTGTTGAAGCCTCGCGCCGCGCGGCCCCAGGACGTGTTCCTGGTGCTGGCGGGCAATGCGCACACGCGGCTCGGGGACGCGGACTGGAACGATGACTTCGTGCCCCTGTCGCGGCACGTGGTGGAGAAGCACCCGGACGTGAAGGTGCTGGAGGTGGGCTACGCGCAGGGCCGCCGCTGGGGTTGTGACGTGGAGCTGAACGGGGACATCACGTGCAACGTGATGGGCATCACCCCAGGCCCGGTGGTGGAGATTCGTCCCCAGACGCCCGTGGGTATCCGGATGCTCCCCAAGGTGCACTCGGAGGGGTTCCATGGCTTCCTGGACGTGGGGGCGCTGACTGTGTCGCTGCCCGCCATCGCCTTGCGAGGACATGAACCGGAGGCGCCCGCCGCCGAGCCCGCGAAGCCCCAGGTTCCCACGCCAGCGGCCAGTGGGGCGGCGACGACGCCCAGGTCCGCGCCGTAGCTACCGGAGTCGGGGCACCAGCTCCGGCACGGGCGGCGCTTCCGGGTGCCAGCCATTCAGGGAGGAGCGCTGGCCGGGCTGGCGCTTCTCGGCGCGCCACTCGATGCGCTCGGATGGGGCGCGCACGTCCAACGAGAAACAGATGACCCAGTGCGCGGTGTACTCGTCGAGCGGGAAGCGGCTCTGCACCAGCGGCTCGCGAATCACCACGCCCCCGGACATCCCGGTGGACCAGCGCACCTCGATGTCGACGGCGACCTTGGCCCGGTCCGAGTCGTCCTTCAGCAGGGTGAAGTGGGGATACACCTCGGGAGGTGCATCGACGACGCGCAGGCCGTGGCGGTCCGCGATGTCGACAAGCAGCGGCTGACAGTAGAGCTCAAGCAGGGACGCGAGCAGCCGTGAATCCAGCGTAGCCAACTGCGGCTGGGTGACGGGCTCCAGCAGGCTGCGGACAGCAAAGTGGATGTCTTGACGTCGAACCGCCGCGGCGAACTCGGTTTGCAGGTTCACGAGCGTTCCCCCCACCTGATTCCCCGCAGCATTAGTCGAACCCGCCCCCCGCCGCCAGTTCCCGCCGCTTCCGGCCACGAGGGGCTACCCACTTCGTTCAGGCTTCGTCGTCCGGCAGGAGCGTGCGAAGCAACTCGACATCAGGACCGAGCGGGCGCCAGCCAACGGGCGGGGGATTGGCGAAGAGAGCGTCACTCGCGCGGTCAACACGCTCTTGGTGTGTTTCCGGGGTGTAGGCGAACCACTGTCCGAGCGCTATCGCAACATCCGTTCGTGCCTCTCCCTCCAGTGCGACAGGCCAGCCACCAGGGAGATGTTCGTACAACTCCCTCACGAGTTGCCCGCGCACCAATCGAGTGAGCCTCTTGTTGCGCTCAGCCTCGGCGACCAGTCCCTTGAAAACCTGAACGCCCGCAACGTCATCCGGGCCAAGCTCCTCTGCAAGCTCGATGAGGGATGCGGTGGGGCGGTCCTCGGCAAAGGCAGTGACCGAGTCGTAGCCTCGCTCGCGGACCCGTTCGTACAGGCGAGCCTTGATGTTGCCCTGCCAAGCTGCTCCGTCGCTCATCGCCTTCTCCTCTGCATGACGTCCAGATTGACTCGTGGCGGCGCTACAACGTGGTGCCCCGCCTCACCCACTGGCGGGGCCACCATCTCCGGCTCAGGCTTCGTCGTCGGGTAGGAGAATGCGGAGCAGCTCATCGTCGGGGCCCATCGGACGCCAACCGGGCGGCGGCGGGTTTGTGCGAAGCGCAGCTCTGGCGTGCTTCACGCGCGCCTCATGCGTCTCCGGGGTGTAGCTACTCCAGCGAGCGAGGGCTTGGGCAACATCGAATCGGTTTGTGTCATCCCGTACAGAGGGCCACCCAGTAGGAAGGCTCGCATGCAGTTCACGCACGAACTGCCCACGCACCAAACGAGTGACCTGATGGCTTCGCTCCGCTTCAGCCACGAGCCCGCTGAACACCTGCACTCCGGCAACATCGTCAGGCCCCAGTTCCTCGGCCAGTGCCGCGAGCGAAGCAGTCGGGCGTGCCTCGGCAAATGCGGTCAGCGAATCGTAGCCGCGCGCTCGGACGCGCTCATACAGACGGGCCTTCCAGTTCCCCTGCCACGAACGCCCGTCGGTCATCGGCTCGTCCCCTTCATGAACTTCATCGGGATGTCGTACTCCTTCAAGTATCCCGCGATGAGCCTCAAGATCTCGTTCCGCGTCAACCGGTCGTGTCCCTATAAGTGTGTAGTCGGCGAGCAGGGACGAGCGGGAAAGAGGGAAGCTCCTCGGTGAAACCAACCGAGACGGTCTCCCCCTGGCAGGGGAGCCGAGGAGTTCCCTGAAGTGGACGATACCGAGTTTGCCGCGCCCTCGCACGAGGAGGTGCGCACCGACGTGCGAGGCCTGTTCCTGGGAGCCATCCGCATGACGCTGGAGATGCTGCTGGAGGAGGAGATTCGAGGGCTGGTGGGGGCCGGGCGCTGGCAGCAGGTGGCAGGGCGGAAGGACCAGCGCAACGGCAGCTACCTGCGAGGCCTGCTGACGTCCATGGGGCACCTGGAGGTGGCCGTGCCCCGGACGCGGGCCAGCGGCTCGGCGGAGGCCGTCCTGGGCCGCTACAAACGGCGCAGCGAGGAACTCGACGAGGCGATTACCAGCGCGTACGTGCAGGGCGTCTCCACGCGGAAGATGGGCCGGGTGACGCGAGCGCTCATGGGGGCGGAGGTTTCGCGTTCGACGGTGAGCCGAGTGACGAAGTCCCTGGAAGAGAAGGTGGAGGGCCTTCGCACCCAGCCTCTCACCCAGGCCTTCCCCTACCTGTACCTGGATGCCACCTTCCTGGACGCCCGGTGGGCGCGCACGGTGCAGAACGTCTCGGCCCTGGTGGCCTACGGCGTGGGAGAGGATGGGCACCGGCACCTGTTGGCCGTGACTCTGGGGGGCAGCGAGTCGCAGGACTCCTGGCTGGAGCTGCTGCGCCAACTGCTCGAGCGAGGGTTGAGGGGCGTGCGCCTGGTCATCGCCGACGGGCACGCGGGACTGGCCGCCGCGGCCCGGCAGGCACTGCCCGAGGCCCAGCTCCAGCGCTGCACGGTGCACCTCACCCGGAACGTCCTCGCCAAGGCGCCCTGGCGCCTGCGCGGACGCCTCGGCAAGGAGACCTCGGCCGTCTTCGAGGCCCCCTCTCTCCTGGACGCCAGGAAGCGTCTGGAGGCGCTCCAGTCCGGACTGGGCCGCCAGATCCCCGAGGCCATGGAGTGCCTGCGCGAGGGCTTCGCCGCCGCCACCTGCTTCTTCTCCTTCCCCAAGGCCCACTGGAAGCGCCTGCGCAGCACCAACGGCCTGGAGCGTCTGCACGGCGAAGTGAAGCGCCGCATCCGCTCCGTGGGCGCCTTCCCGGACCGTGCCAGCGCGCTGCGTCTCATCACCGCCGTCGCCCTCGAAGTGACTGGTATCTGGGACGACCGCCGCTACCTCGACATGACCCTGCTCAACTCAACCCCAGACACTGCCGCTGCTTGACCCCGCCAAGGAGCATTCCTCCCCCGAACCCCCCTCCGAACAACTACACACGATTCGGGACTTGACCCGTCAACCTCTGGCCGTTTTCTGCTTCAGCCTCCCGCAGCACCTTCATGATCATCCGGTTCCACTCCCCGGGCCATGTGCGTCCCAGCCTCCAGTTCCCCCCTCCGTGAATCGCCTCGTGATGGGCCTGCTCCAGGCGGACACAGAACTGGTCGATGTCCATGTCGCCCTTGAAGCCGCGCTGCTCGAACCACTCGCGGTGCTCCTTCGGCATGACATGGTGCCTTGGCACCTCGGACATGCCCGCCCCAGCTCTACCCGTCACCCGCATACCGCGCACCTCCGGACTGTCCCCCAGCGCGTCCTTCACGCCCTTGGGCAAGTCCTGGTTCGCCTGGGCCATCATCACCTGCCCACCGTGAATACGGACCGCCGCGCTCACGACGGGAAGCGAGATGACGCCCGCTTGCACCAGCCTTCGCATCATCTCCACCCACTCGGCGGAGACGACCAGTCGCGAGCCCGCCATGACGCCGCCCGAACTCATCACGAGCCCCACGCCGAGCATCGCGGGCGAGGAGGGTGGCGGCCTGGGGAGTGACATCTTCAGCGTGGAAATCAGGGCCAGCATCTCCATCACCTGCACCGCGACCATGACCTTGCCGCCCTGCTCCATGGCCAGGCGCGCGTCTCGCTGAATCACGTCGAACTCATGAGTCAGCTTCCCCATCAGCTCGGGCATCGCGAGTGCCGCCGCCTCCACTCGCTCGGGGTCGCGAGAGGCGAGGTCCGCGAGCGTGGGCTCCATCAAGCCCTGAACGCGGTGGAGGTCCACGAACAGCTTCTCGTCGCCGCACATCGGGCACTCGCGCAGCAGGACGTCGGAGAGCTGGAGGAAGTCCACCCAGGTGGCGAACAGCAGGGCACCGAACATCGCGGACTGGAGCCGTGGACCCGCCATGCGAAGGAGTGCCAACTCCAGCTCCGAGTCCCCCACCTCCGACGCGCCCCCCGCCAGCATCGTCGCGCTTCCGAGGGCGCCGCGAATCCACGCCACTTCATGGGCGCCCTGGTCGAGATAGCGCGTGAACGCTCCCCCACTGAGAGCCCTGCCACTGAACACGGGAGCGCTCTTCGCGAGTTTGGAGAACATGGCTTCGGACTCCTTCAGCGAGTCCTTCACCTCGTCGAGGGAGTCAAGGAAGGCTTGCCGCGCCGAGGCGGCTTGCGGGCCTCTGCCTCCGACAGCTCCAGATGCGGTGCCAGGTGCTGCCTTCGTTCCCTCACCTCGTGGCCCGACATGACGGAAGAGGCGCTGCCCAGCCCCAGAGCCCGCGAGGGAGTACGGAGGGGAGCCGGAGGCATGAGGACCTTCGTCACTCAGCACGTCCACCCGCTCGGGAGAGGTCGTCCCGCGAGGCGTGTAGTTCAGCGTTCCGCCACGCACGGGAGCATGCGGCACCGACGCGCATCCCGTGGCCAGCACCACGACCAGGAGCAGGGCTTCAGCGCGCATTGTCCACCCCCACGCCCGCCGAGGCGAAGGCCCCCGGCCGCAGCGTCCCTTCCGCCGTGGGGAACAGCAGCGTGCCGGCCGTCCCCATCGCGTAGAGCTTCCCGCCGAGGAACCTCCAGCGGACCTCCGCCGCGCCCAGGTAGCGAGCCCCGGGCTTCCAAGCTCCAACCGCGAGCCCCTTCAACGCGACTTCCAAGGCGCGCTCGAAGAGCTGCACCGCCACGCGACCGTCCACGTCGACGCGCCCCCACGAGAAGGCTTCCGCGCCCACCGAGAGGCTCAGGTGCTTGTAGGGCCCTCCGTAACTGACTGCATCCCACTCCACGAGGGCTTCTCCGAATGCGGAGTAGCCGCCCGGGAAGTGCGCCTCCGCGAGCGGCACGCCGTCAGGGCCCGCCGCCTGGAAGCGCGCCAGTTCGTAGTCCGCGCCGAAGAAACCTTGCCGGAAGCCACCATGCTGGCGCCTCGCCTCCAGCCTAAGGCGCAGGTTGAACCTCTCGGAGAGGGAGTCCACCCCGCCTCCCATGACAGCGCCCCAAGCACCGCCCTCTCCCGGCTGCCCGCCCCACCCCGCGTTCACGTAGGCCTCCATGCCGGGCCGCACCACCATCACCGCCATGGCATCCAGGTGGGCCAGCGTCATCGAGGGCGCTGCTCCTCCCGCTCTCCCCCAGTCATGGGCGGAGGACAGGGCCAGCGTGTACCGGCCCCGCTGCTCGGGTTGCCCGAAGAGGATGTGCTCCAGGTCCAGGGAGAACTCCGCGCCCACCAGCCGCGCGCCGAGCACATCCGAGGCGAACGCTTCTGTGTAGAGCGGACCCAACGTGCCCGTGAAGATGCCCCCAGCCGGGTGGTAGTCGGGATTCGTGCGATTGGAGTAGCGGCGGACGAGATGGCCGGACAGGAGGCGGTATTCCTCCAGCGCGCCGAACCAGACGCCAAGGGGCGCGTCGTCGGAACCCAACTTGAGGCCGCGAACGAGCTGCCCCCAGTCCGAGAGCGTGTCCCAGTCCTCGCGACGCACGAGGGTCCCGCCGTCGTTCCCGCCCCACAGGCGAAAGCGCACGGGCGCTCCCACGTTGACGCCGAACTCTGGACCACCGTCGAGGATGAACGTGGGCGCCACCTGCACGAAGCCCTCGTCATCCCCCGTGCCAGCGCGAGGCAGCAACGCGAACGACGTGGTTTCCACGCGCGTCAGGTAGTGCCACTTGCGCGCGGGTGGTGCGGCCGAAGCGGTGGAGGCTTCTTCCTCCGGGGCCGAAGGCTCCGAGGCCCCTCCTGTCGCCGGCAACAGCAGCAGCGCGGCGGCCAGACAGCTTCGCTTCCTGTGCATACACGCCTCCTGTGCGTGCCCCGGGATGAGGCACGAAGAACACACGCCTCCCGGTCGGCTGGAGCGAGTCGCGCCGCGCCGATGGTGGCTCCGTGGTGGTGAAGGGAACGGGGTGCCGCCGCTACGCGGTCAGCGGCTTCGTCAACGTGCGACGGCGCGGAGCTGCACCGGGCTCCGTTGCCACCGGGTTGACAATGCCGATTGCGAAGCTCGCGTCGTCCATGCGCGCATGCACGCAGGCCAAGGCCACCGCGACCTCCGCGCTCCCGTAGAGGATGAGCGCCTCGGAGAAGCCGCGGTCACGCGCCTGGGCAACGGACAGCAGGGTGTTGAGCGGCAACCCTGCGACGCTCTCCATCGTCACACGCAGGCCCATCTCCGACTCGAAGAGGCCATGGACGCGCGCGATGCTCGGGCGACATGGGACAGCGCTCCCGGCAGGCCGAGAGTCAGACGGATTGGACATGGGCAGGACGCTCCGAGTGCCAGCGCAACAGGGGTCGCGCAAAGGCAGACTCAAGGTACTACCAGTCCTTCCACATCTGAACGACGTGACAGGTCCAAAATGCTCGAATCACTATCGGCAAGGAGAACGCACGCTGGAATAGTCCAGCCGTCTGGAAGCTGGGCCTCCGTGTAGCGCCCTACTGCAACTCAAAACCTGCAAGACCCGCAGGGAGCAGACCGGCCGGGCCACTCGCCACGGCGTGAGCACGAAGCGCTTCCACCAACTCGGCGTGAGCGAAGAGGCTCGCCCCCCTGAGGATGACGAGCCCTTTCAACTGGAGGCGGCGGGAATCGAAGCCGCCACCCTGCCACCCTCCCCGTCCACCAGAGGCCTGGGCGAGCAGGTGACACAGCGCGACTACGGGACGGCGTTCACATCCACGTCAATCACCCGAGGCTCCTCGGTGTGGGTGTCCGTGTTGACGGAGGGCAGCGAGGCGTTGACCTGCAGCGTCAGCGCCCAGGTGCCGTCGGTGAGCTGGCGCGGCACGTACTTCCAGCTGAGCCGCACGCGGCCCGTCGTCAGGCCCTCGGCCACGAGCGCCTCGGTCGCCTTGCGCTCGATCTCCGCCGTGCTCAGGCGGGTGCGCAGCAGGTGCCCCTCACGCGCCAGCGCCGGCCACCGGATGAGCGCTCGCTGGAAGCCACCGTCCACGCCGTGCGTCACCACCGCGCGGTGCCCCTGCACGCGGATGCCATTGATGGCGCGCAGCACGAACGTCTTGTGACGGTGCAGTTCCGCGGGCGAGACCTCGCCCACCTCCTCGTTCTGCAGGAAGGACTGCACCTGGCGAATCTCGCCAATCTCCCCGGAGGGGATGCCCCAGCGCTGCAGTCGCGCCACGGCGTTGCGCTGCAACACCCCGGGCTCCTGCGGCGTCGCGGGGCCGCTCTCCACCTTGTTCAGCACCAGCACGCGGCCGGACGAGATGTCCCGCTCGAACCGCCAGGACGGCGACTCCAGGTCGCGGCGCGTGCCCAGCTCCTCCGCGACGGTGAAGGACTCGGAGGTGCCGATGAGCCCGCGCTGGACCATCGCCTCGTTGAAGGCCGAGGCCGGCAGCAACTGCGTGGGAAGCGCGCCCGAGGGCAGCGCGGCGATGCCGCTGGAGTCGAAGGCGAAGCTGACGGTGGTCGCCGCCTGGGCCACCTGCGCGGGCGCCGTGTCCTGGCCCTCCTCCGCCAGGGGCGCCGCGGTGTCGCAGCCGAGCAGCGCGGTGAGAGGCAATGCGGTCAGGAATCGGATGAGTTGGGTCTTCATGGTTTCAAAGTCCGAAAAGAATGGATGGGTGGAGAGAGGAAGGCTCAGGGCAGCTTGCGACCGTTGTCCGGGTTGCAGCCGCTCACGTAGAAGTAGGAGGAGCCCGTCTTGCTGCCGGTGTTCTTGCGGTCCCTCCACCCACCCGCCTCGTACATGCTCTTGCGCTTCGCCTTCGAGTCTCCGAAGACGATGGAGACCGGGCAGTCGTCGTAGATGACGCCCCAGTCGTAGGCCTCATCAATCCAGTTCTCACCGACGCCGTCGTTGCGGGAGTCCTCCAGGTAGTCCTCGAGGTAGTCCTTCACGAAGCCGCCGCACGACGAGTCGCCGTGGAAGGCATTCCAGACGCTGAAGCCGCTGGTGGCCGTCACCAGTTGCTGGCGGTAGCCACCCCGCTCCCAGACCTCGATGTTGCCGGACCGGCAGGCCTTGATGACGGCGATGTCCAGCTTGCCGTTGCCCAGCCGCATGTGGCTGTCCGTGAGCGCCGAGCAGGAGGGGCTGTTGCTGCCCATGACCAGCGAGCTGCGCGGCGTGGACACCTCGTGGCCGCCGTGCGTGTGGATGAAGATGACGTCCGCGTCGTCCACGCCCGCGTTGAGGGCGGCGTCGTTGGACTCGCCCACCGCGCCCTTGGCCGGGTCCGTCCACAGGTCCCGCGTCACGTTCATGTTGGAGAGCGTGCGCACGTCGGACCAGAGGCCGGAGTTGCGCAGCGACGTGAAGTAGCTGGCGAACGCCGACGCCGTCTGGGTGTGCACCGAGTGCGACGAGCCCGAGCACTGCCCGGAGCCGCCGAAGTTGGCGATGCCGTAGGCATGCGTCTCGTTCGCCAGCGCCGCCGCCGGCACGAGCAGGGCGCCCGCGAGCGCGCCTGCCAGCCACTGCTTCTTTTGAGTCCGAATCTTCATGGTCCAGGTCCCCCTCGAAGGAGGGCGTGCCCGCATGGCACGCCGGAGACGGGAAGGAGCGCGTCGCGCTTCTGCTTCCCGGCCTCGGCACCTGAACGAGCCTGGGTCCGGATATTCCCGGCCGTATTTTCCAGGAGGATTCGGAAGGCCGCGCGCGGCGCCCGGCTCAGCCCGCCGCGACGCGGGAGCGCTTGAGGACCCGGGCCACGACGTCGAGGAACTCGTTGCTCGCCTCGGCGAGGTCCACGGCGCGCGCGTCCACCCAGCCCTGCAGGGAGTTGTAGCCCATGACCGCGGGGATGGCGACGAGCAGGCCGAAGGCCGTCGTCACCAGCGCCTCGGAGATGCCGGTGGAGATGTTCCCGATGCCGCCCGCGCCCGCCTCGCCCATCTGCTGGAACGCGGTGACGATGCCCATCGTCGTCCCGAGCAACCCCACGAAGGGCGCGGTGGAGGCCACCGTCGCCAATTGTCCCAGGCCGCGCTTCATGCCCTGCACCTCGCGCTGCGCCTGTCGCTCCAGGTTCCGGGCGACCGACTCCATGACCTCGTTGCGGTCGTCATCGGAGGCGGTGCGATAGGCCGTCAGGCCGGCGCGGATGGTGCGGCCGAGGTAGCCCACGTCGGGCCCCAGCTTGACGTGGGCGGCGGTGTCGAAGTCCCCGTTGGCGAGCAGCGTGGCCAGCTCCGAGGCGAACCTGCGCGAGTTGCGGCGCGCGGTCCGGAAGACGAGCGCGCGCTCGACGAGGATGAGCAATGACAACACGGACATCACGCCCATCACGATGACGATGAGCTTCGCGAAGGGGCCCATGTGGCCCCACAAGCCAATGAGGGTGAAGTTCATGGTGATTCGAAACGCGCCTCCTCGCGCGTTGGCCCCGCGACGGAGCCACTGGGGGAACGACGACTCGAGCACTCGCGAAGCAAGGTACGCGGCGCGGACGGAGGCAGGGCGTTTGCCTTTCCATGAGTCAGTCATGGTTGCGTCATGGGCGGCGACGGGCTCCCCGTGAGGCATTGCGCATACATCCCAGGACAGACGTGGACCCGGGTACAGTTCCAGGACGCCCCGCATCCGGGTCACCGTACGCGCCATCGCCGCCACGTCGGCGGCGGAAGTCGGAGGAGCCATGTCCGGACCTGCTCGTGAATCTTCCTGGAACCGATGGGGCGCGCTCGCGCGGCTGCTGGGACTGCTGGTGGCGGCGCTCCCCGCCCATCAAGCCTTCGCGCAAGCGGCGGTGGTGAGCTGTCCCTCGGGGACCAACTCGGTGACCTTCAACCCCGGGCTCACGAACGAGCCCCAGGACGTCCTCATCACCGGAGAGACGACCTACAGCCTGTGCGCCACCGTGCTCGGCCCCCGTGTGACCACCGCGACCTGGTCCGTGGGGCCGGTCCTGTTCCCCGGCAACTCGTGCGACAACTTCCTCTCCACCTACCGCAGCACCCTCACGTTGCAGTGGGACACCGGAGAGACCTCCACCGTCCTCTTCACCACCGTGAAGGTCTCGCTGCAGAGCACCACCTTCGCCTTCGTCCAGACGGGCACGGTGACCGCCGGCAAGTTCGCCGGCAACCGCGCCGTCCAGACCATCACCTACCTCAACGAGGACCTGGAGAACGGCTGCAATTCGCCGTCCGGCCTGACGCGCCTGGACGGCCCCGCCACGCTGACCATCGCGCCGTTGTTGTGAGCCGGAGCACCTCGCCCGGGGCCCTGGGGTACGCTGGGCAACATGAGCGCACCGCGCGTCATCCTCGTCTCCGGTCCTTCGGGTGTCGGAAAGTCCACCGTGGCACGGAGGCTGACGGAGCAGTCACCCGAGGCCCGCTCGGTCCACCTGCCGTCGGATGACTTCTATGCCTACGTGCGCCAGGGCTACCTCGAACCCTGGCGCACCGAGGCCCATGGCCAGAACACCACGGTGATGAACGCGCTGGTCGCGAGCGCCACGGCCTATGCCGCGGGCGGGTACGAGGTGGTGGTCGATGGGGTCATCGGCCCCTGGTTCTTCGCGCCCTGGCTGGCCGCCGCGCGCACACACCCACTCGACCTCCGGCTGGTCATCCTCCTGCCGGACGAGGCCCGGACGGTGGCGCGAGCCCAGGCGCGCACCACGTCGGACGCACTGACGGACGCCGCCGTGCTGCGTGGCATCTGGCGCGGCTTCCGTGACGCCTCCCTCCCGGAGGGTCATGTGCTCGACACGGGCGAGCAGGATGCCGCCGCCACGGTGGCCGCCGTGCGCCTGGCGATAACTGAAGGACGGTTCAGGTTGGTGTGACGATGTCGGCACATCCACCATGCATCTTCTCGCACGTTGAGAACCGCGCCGTGGCGGCTCATGGGCCTTAACAAGGCCCACGGACTGAAGTTAGGTGGGTGCCGTGCGCGGCATGTCGCCGCCAGCCGCGACGGACGGACGTGCAAGCGATGTCGGCGCCTCCACGCATTGCCTTCGCCATCGAGACGACGCTCGGCAACGCCGTCTTCCTGCAGAACCTCAAGAGCGCCATGGCCGCGCGCACCGACATCACGCCGGTGTGGCTGCCCATCGACGAGCACGCGGACGACCTCTGGGAGGGCCTGCCCCTGGTGCGCTCGCGCCTGTCGCTTCGCGGAGGGCTGAGGACACGCTCGGCGTTGAATCAGGCGCTCGCGCGGGCCCCGGTGCAGGCCGCCGTGGTCCACACGCAGCGCATGGCGCACCTGGCGCACGACTTCATGGGGCGCGTGCCCAGCGTGGTCTCCACGGACGCCACGCCGAGCGGCCTGGAGGACTATCTCCGCTACTACGGCCTGCGCTCGCAGCACGCCGGCTGGGTGGGCAAGGCGAAGAACGCGCTGCACCGCCGCACCTACTCCATCGCGAAGGGCATGTTGTCCTTCTCGGAGTTCACCAAGCGCTCGCTGGTGGAGGAGTACGGCGTTCCGCGCGCCCGCGTGCACGTGGTCTGGCCGAGCGTGGACACGCGGCTGTGGCGTCCGGCCCCCGAGCGCAAGGCACGGGACGGCGTGGTGCGGCTGCTCTTCGTCGGAGGGGACCTGGGCCGCAAGGGCGGGCACCTGCTCCTGCGCTGGGCCCGGGAGACGCGACTGAGGAACTGGCGGCTGGACCTGGTGACATCCGACACCTTCGAGGCGCCGCCCGGCGTCCGCGTCCACACCGGCGTCCGGCCCAACTCGCCCGAGCTGATTGGGCTGGCGCAGGCGGCGGACCTGTTCGTGCTGCCGACGATGGCGGACATGTCCTCGTGGGCCATCGCGGAGGCGAAGGCCGCGGGCCTCGCGGTGGTGGCCACACCCGTGGGCGGCGTGGGCGAGCTGGTGCGGGACGGCGTGGACGGGCGGCTCGTCATCCCGGGCGACTACCCGGCGCTCGCGAGGGCCCTCGACTCGCTGGTGTCGAGCCCCGACACCTTGCGCACCATGGGACACGAGGCCCGCCGCATGGCCGAGGAGCGGATGGACCTGCATGCGACGTGCGACCAGATGCTCGCCTTCATCCGGGGCGTCACCGGCGTCTGAAGTCCGCTAGTCGTCGTCCTCCTCGTCATCGTCGTCGGCCTTCTCCAGGACGACGTCGTGCAGGCGCTCCTCGCCCTCGCGGACGCAGACCTGCTCCTCCTTCTTCGCGTGCTCCTTCGCGTCGACCTCCAGCTCGTAGCACCCCTCGGGCAGGGGCCCCACGCGCAGCTCGCCCGTCGACGGGTCCACCGGCAGGTCATCGAAGGGCGTGCCATCCACCTCCACCTCCCCCTCCTCGGGCACGTTGCCGTCAGGCCCCCGCAGCCGCACGGTGATGAAGGCGCCCGGCGGCGCGTCGATGTCTCCCACGTCGATGATGCGAGCCCCCTGCGGCACCACCCGCACCCGGGCCGCGTGCGTGCGCGACGCCAGCACGAACAGTTCCACCGTCCTGGCGGGCACGCCCTCCAGCTCGAAGCGGCCGTCCGAGGACACACCGGTCATCAGCTCGGACTCGCCGAACACGCTCACCCACGCCACGTCGGCATCGGCGCCGAGGATGCGCCCGCGCACGGTGCCCTCCCCCAGCTGACCATTGTTGAAGCCGCCGCAGGCCCCCAGGAGGACGAGCATCGACAGGAGCCACGGCTGTCCAGGCGCACGCATCAGAAGCGATACCCTCCGCTCAGCCACAAGCCACCGAAGCCCACCGCGCGAGTGCGTCCGTCCACGGGCACATAGGCCCAGAGCAGCTGCCCCTTGGCCTCCAGCACCCACCGCGCCCCCAGCTTCCATGACACTCCCGCCATCCAGCCAGGCCATACCGTGAAGTAGCGCTCATCCTGTTTCAACAGGTCCAACTGGAAGGAGCGCTCCATCCACAGAGCGGCCACACGAGGCCCCGTGGACACGCCCAGCCGCCCCCACTCCCACGACGGCCCCACCGTCAGCCCCAACATCACCGCCCGGTGTCGCACCGGCACCGCCCCACCCAGCTCCAACTGGAGCGCCTGACGCCCCTGCCCCACGGCCAGGTCCACGCCCACATCCAACCGCTCCTCGAGCAGCAGCCCATGCCACCGCAGGCCCGCGCCCGCCATCAACGTGCGCGGGAGGACCTCGCGCCGGCTGCGGGCATCCAGGAAGCCCAGCACGCCCATGTCGAGCGAGACGGTGCGCCGAGGCCCCTCCGCCTGCTCGCGCAGCATCGAGTCCAGCGCCCGACGCTCCCCGGGACGCAGCACCACCGTGTCCTCCCACAACACCGCGCCGCCCTTGTGCAGCCCCAGCCGGCGGTTTCCCTCCGGGAGCGCCACACCGCCGGGCAGCTCCCCCGCGTCCACGCCATCCACCTTGAGCGTGAAGCCCTCCAGGCGAGGACTGTAGGAGAACACCTCCGGCTGGCCGGGCTGGGACAGGGCGCCGGAGAGCAACACCGGGTCCGCGCCCACTTCCGTCATCCGCACGCTCGGGCGCTGGCGCCCCTGCGTATACGTCCACGTGTGGCGGCGCGCCCAGTCGTGCGCCTCGGTGGCGCTCACCGCGCCGTCGCGGTTGCGGTCCGCGCGCCCGTCGAGCGCCTGGACGAAGAAGTGGGTGTAGATGTCATTGCCGAGCGCGTCGTCCTCGCGCGCCGCCTCGCCCCAATCACTGGCGGAGAGGACGAGCGACGCGCGGCTGTCCTCCTCCAACGGGCGAGGGAGGAACGCGGCCTTGGTGCGCTCCAGCTCCGAGCGCACCGACTCCGGCAGCAGCGACTTGCCCGTGCCGCTGTGGCACGTGGCCAGCACCAGCACCCGGCGCAGCGAGCCCAGCCGCTCCAGCGCCTGCTCCAGCACCACCATCTCCAGCCCCGTGCCCTGCACGTCCCGGAAGCGCGTGTCGCGCATCACCAGGTAGCGCTGGAGCTCGCCCCGCGTGTCGCGCGCGAGCGTGCCGTGGCCGGAGACGTAGACGACCACCACGTCCCTCGGATTCCACGCGCGCGCCTGGAGCGTCCGCAGCGCATCCAGCACTCCCGCGCGCGTCGTCTGCTCCGGACGGTTGAGCACCGTCACCGAGGCGAAACCTCCACGCCTCGGGTCCGCCAGCACGCGCCCCAGGTCCTCCGCGTCCTTGCCCGGATAGCGCAGGTCGTTCCAGGAGTCGTCGTCGTACTGGTCGATGCCGATGAGCAGCGCGTGGCGCTCCCCCTCGTGCGCCGAGGCGAGGCGCGCCGGGTCCAGGCGCACCTTCACCGCCTTCCCCTTGTCCCGCGCGCCACCGCAGGCCGAGAGCGCCACGAGCACGAGACAGAAGACGAACTGGAGCCGGAAGCGAATCAAGGGCCCACGCTCAGCGAGCGCCCTCCGGAGTCACCCGCAACCCGAGCCGGGCCAGCGTCGCCTCTTCCGGCACCCGTCCTCGCGCGAGCGCCGCGTCACGAGCCTCCCGGGAGCCCTCCCCCCGGGGCCACGCGGCCAGCACGAGGGTCCTCGGGCCCTGCTCGCCCTCCAGGGACACGCCCGCCAGCTCACCGTCCTCGCGCAGGTCATGCGTCCCCGCCTCCAGCGTGTAGGCGCCCAGCATCTGCAAGGAGCCGTCGGGCGACTCCAGCGCGAGCAGCGCGTCCGCCAGCTCGCTCGCGCGATAGCGCACCAGCACCACGGCCTCGGGAGGAAGCTGCGCTCCATCCGTCAGCGGGCGCAGGTTCCCATCCGGCATCCGGGCGAGCGCCGTCAGCTCCAGCGACAGCGCGGCGCCGCCCTTCAGTCGCACCGAGGTGCCCGGCTGCCCGCCCGTCAGCATCGCGGGATGGAACGCGAAGGTGACCATGGCGGCGACAGCCACCGCCACCGCGCCGGAGAGCCACAGGCGCCGAGACGGACCGAGCCGCTTGCGCAAGCGGGCCCAGCCCACCGCGTCCTCGCGAACAGGAGCCAGGCTCCCGAGCGCCTC
This sequence comes from Myxococcus sp. MH1, assembly GCF_059738865.1. Lineage (NCBI taxonomy): Bacteria > Pseudomonadati > Myxococcota > Myxococcia > Myxococcales > Myxococcaceae > Myxococcus > Myxococcus sp. MH1. The sequence continues at coordinate 9,026,942 of NZ_AP026947.1, forward strand.
GTCCGTCATCGCCTCCAGGCCGAACGCGTCGTCGTTCTTCTCGAGGAACGCCTCGCACTCCTCGCAGGGCCGCGACAGGTGGTCGGCGAAGTACGCCACCGCGTCGGGCGCCTTGTCCCGCAGCGCCCGCCAGCTGTGCGCATCCAGGTGCCTGCTCGCGTCACCCATGGCTCATCCCACTCCCGCGGCCAACAGCCGCGACAGCAACTGGCGCTTCACCCGCGCGCGGAAGCGCTCCAGGCGCATTGTCACCGCGCTCTTGCCCAGCCCCAGGCGCTCGGCGATCTCCCGCGCGCTCAGCTCACCCTCCAGATAGAACAGGCGCACCGTCTCCTTCTCGGGGCCCTCGGGCAGCGCTTCAATCAACTCGCGCACCACCGCCACGCGCCGCTCCAACTCCAGCGCCGGAGGAATCGCGGGCGTGGTCGACTCCAGCTCCAGCGCCAGGTCCTCCGCCGCGCGACCTCGCAGCTGGGCGCCCCGGCTGAGCGACTGCGCGTGGTGGCGGGCAATCGTCACCAACCAGCTCCCGAAGGCGCGGGGGTGCTGGAGCCGGGGCAGCTCGCGGAAGGCCCGGACGAAGGTCTCCTGGACCACGTCCTCCACCTCCGCGGGCCCCAGCGCCGAGTAGCCCAGCGCCACGCGGCGCACGGCCCCATGGAAGCGCTGGTACAGCTCGCGGTGCGCGTCCTGAGCCCCCTCGGCTGCCCGCCGGATGCAGGTGGCGACCTCCTCCTCCGTCACGCCCGCTCTCCCCCGCCCATCCCCCACGCATCCCCACGTGCGTCCACCTGGGAGCACACGAAGAGGGCTCCGGACCACCGGAGGCACTCCCATCTCGAGGCACGCGCACAAACCATGTCTCCCCAGTCAGTACCTGTCTCATGGGAAGGAGTCACGGGCCCCGTTTCGGCCACGCCGCCCTTCATGCAGGCGAGGTGATGTGGCCGATTCGGGCCTCAAGGCTCCTTCATTTCCAGACCGGGATTTTCGGGCGGCGGCAGGCCGGAGACGCCGCTCGCCAGGTCCCTCGATACCAGGAGATGGAAGGTATGCGATTCATCGGATTGTGCGTGTCCGCCATGCTGCTCGCGGCTTGCGGCAATGAGGACAGCGTCAAGGTCGGACTGAGCACCCGGGTGGGTGCGGCGCGTGGCGCCCAGGCCGTCGGCAAGAGCGCTCAGCAAGAGGAGCCCGCCGCCGGCATCACGCTGGACCGGGTGCGCCTGTCCGTCCGCGAGCTGGAGCTGGAGTACGAGGGCGATGATCGCGACGATGACCGGGACGACGACGACGATGACCAGCTGCGCCCGCGCGATGACGACGAGCAGCGGCTGGGGCCCGTCCTCATCGACCTGTCCGCGGAGGACCTGAATGGCCGCATCGTCCCCGTGGGCAACCTGCGGGTGACGCCCGGCATCTTCGATGAAATCGAGTTCGACATCGGCAAGGTCACCGTCGCCCAGGCGGGCCAGGACGCGCCCCTGCGGGAGCTCGCCGAGCTCGGCGCCTCGGTCATCATCGATGGCCACATCGACGGGCAGCCCTTCAGCTTCGTCTCCAGCGTCCGCCTGGAGCAGGAGCGCGAGGCGCGCTTCGAGGTGAAGGAGGGCCAGGAGCCCAACATCACGCTCAACATCGACCCGACCGGCTGGTTCGTCGATGGCAACGGACAGCGGCTGGACCCGCGCGACGCGTCCGCCCGCTCCACCATCGAGAACAACCTGCGCCGCTCCATCGACGCCTTCGACGACGACGACCTGGACGGTGACGAGGACGACGACCACGACGACGACTGAAGCCCGGGAATGAAGTCGGGTTGCAACGGCAACCCCATCCCAGGAACATCAGAAAATGATTAATCTGGACTTCACTGTTTAATCTGGATTGTCCTTGGCCTCCTCACCATCCTGAATGAGGAGGCCTTCGTGATTCGTTCGCGGCTTCGTGAAGCATGGCTGTGTGGTTTCGCCTCGCTGGGCATGCTGGTCGGCTGTGGTGCACAACAGGAGGGGGACGGCGTCGAACAATCCCTCTCCACGGTGACGTCGCCGCTGGTGGGGCAGAAGCTGGTCATCGACCCCGCCAACGTCCAACCCGACGGCGTCCGTCCGACGCTGGGCGTCTATCAGAACCTGTATGACGAGCAGGCCCTGATAGGGGACCCGCGCGCGGGCTCGACGTTCAAGCCCGCGACAACCTGGGGCAACGTCGTCTACAACGAGAACCAGTACCCCATGGGTTTCGTCATCGACCTGGGGCAGCTGTACGACGTGACGGAGGTCGGCGTGTTCGACACGTATGACTCCGGCACCGTCTTCTTCAGCGTCGGGGCGCCGGGGGCCTGGTCCACGCCCCTCTCCCTCACCACCAACGGGTGGGAGCAGTGGAAGTGGCTGACGGTGGGCCAGCGCACGCGTTACCTCCACTTCGCGCGCAGCATGTACGGCGCGTCGAACGAAATCGTCGTCTACGGCACCCCGGCGGGCACGACGGCCAACGTGCCGCCCACCGCCTCCGCGGGCCTGGACCAGACGCTCATCCTGCCCACGTCGTCGGCGCAGCTGACGGGCACGGCGAGCGACCCGGACGGGACGGTGGTGTCACGGCAGTGGACACAGGTCTCCGGTCCCAACACCGCGACGCTGACGGGCGCCACCACGCTGTCCGCCACGGCCTCCGGCCTGGTGATGGGGCTCTACGAGTTCGAGCTGAGCGTGACGGATGACCAGGGCGCCTCGGCGAGCTCCCGCACGAAGGTCCGGGTGGAGCCCGCCCTGAACGGACGCGGGACCACCGTGGAGATCTACAAGGACACCACGAGGGTGTTCCAGGGCAACTACGGTCACGTCGTGTACCTGCCGCCGGGCTACGACGCGGGCACGAACTGGCCCATCGTCATCTTCCTGCACGGCGCGGGTGAGCGGGGAGACGGCGGGCCGACCCAGCTCGGCCGGGTCCGCAACATGGGGCTCCAGTCGTACATCGACAGGAACGGGAAGGACTATCCCTTCATCCTCGTGTCGCCCCAGACGAGCACCTCCAACTTCTGGAACGACCAGGAGGCGCTCGACAGCCTGGACCCCTTCATCGAGCGAATGCTGTCGACGTACAAGGTGGACAGGAAGCGCGTGTACCTGACGGGCCTGAGCATGGGCGGCGCGGGCACATTCTCGTATGCGTCCACCTTCCCCGCGAAGCTGGCGGCCGCGATTCCGGTCTGCAACGGCGGCTACGGCTCCTCCGTCGCCCGCGCGCAGGCCATGGTGAACGCCAACCTGCCGGTCTGGGGTTCGCACGCCATCAACGACCCCGCCTCGTACACGGGCACGCGGGACTGGTTCACGCGACTGGGACAGGCCATGGGCGCCACGGGGACGGTCATGGACACGTACACGTACCCCAGCCGCGCGCAGACGGCGTTCTTCCGTCAGGGCCCGGCGCGGTGGGAGTGGGTCGACGGACAGACGGCGCAGGATGCCAGCGGCAATGCTCCCGCGAAGCCGGTGCTCTTCACCCTCTTCCATGATGGCGGCCACTCCATCTGGGACCGCGTCTACCAGGAGCCGAAGGTGCTGAGCTGGATGCTCGCGCAGCAGCGTCCGTGAGGCGGAGCGCGAAGTGGACCCGTCACTCCCGGGTAACGGGTCCTTCTCGCGCCGGAGGGCCGCGCGCATCCTGCGCCGGCCTTCCACCTTCCCTCCTCGGGCAAGCCCTGCTGAACGCGTCGTTCCTAATGGATGGGATTCTTCGTCTCCGCGTCCGGCACGCGCGCGTACCGCGTCGTCCTGCTGGCCGGGGCGTCGCGGGCATGCGAATCGACCCCACGAGAGTGGGCGACGCCAAGGTGTTCCGGACATGGGGATGGACCATCGCGCTCATCGTGTCCGAGGACATCAAAGAGGCGCTCGAGCGCGCACGCGTCGGAAAGCTCATCCCAGCTGATGGACGGCCTCCAGCTTGTGCCCATCCGGGTCCGTCACGAAGCCCGCGTAATACGTGTCGCTGTAGTGAGGACGCAGGCCAGGAGCCCCCTGGTCCTTGCCCCCGTGCTTCAAGCACGCGGCGTGGAAGGCGTCGACGGCCTCCCGGCTCGGCGCATTGAAGGCCAGATGGAAGCCGTCACCGGGCGGCGTGGCCTCCGGCCGCAGGAACAGCGCCAGCGTGTCCCCCTCTCCCTCCGGGCCGTAACCCGCCGAGCGCTCCGAGCTCCACACCCGCGTGTAGCCCAGCGGCGCCAGCGCTGCGTCGTAGAACGCGATGGCGCGCGCGATGTCCCGCACGCCGAAGGAGAGATGACCGAGGAGAAGCCCCGCCCGCGCCACGCTCTTCTGGAGCGCGCGCGCGAGCACGGCCTTCTCCTCGACGCTCAGGCCCGAGTCGTTGATGGCGGCCAGGACCTCTTCACCACGAGCCGATAGCTTCATGCGAGGGGCACCTCCTCAGGACTCCAGCGGATAGCCGTAGCGCTTCAGGGGCTCCGCGAGGAGCTCGTTGACGTAGCCGTGCCACTCCTTCGGGATGATCTGCCGCCACTTGCCCACCGAGCCATCACCCGTGACGTGCAGCCCGTTGATGCCGTCGATGGTGTAGGCCTGCCACTTCTCGTCGATCCACCCCGCCCCGCCCTCCTGCCGGCAGACCACGGCGACGCGCTCCGAGCGCGCCTTGTTCGCCTCCAACGAGTAGCTCGAGCGGGCCCGCTCCTTCTGCTCGTCCGTGAGCTTCATCCCGAAGAACCGCTCGATCTGCCCGAACAGGTAATCGAAGTTGCCGAAGAAGTCCTCGTACCGCAGCCAGAGCACGTTCTTCCGGTCACCCCACGTCTCGCTGACGCGGTACAAATCGCTGAACGAGGAGTTGTCCTCCGCGTGCTCCTTCACCAGGAAGTCGATGCTCGCCTTGGTGACAGGCAGGTTGGCGCGCTTGAAGTAGGTACAGAGGATGTCTCGGAAGTCCCGCACCGTGACCACCACGCGGTCCTCCGGCCGGAACTGGGGACACTTGTGGGTCTTCTTCACGTTGCCCAGGATGGAGTTGAGCACCTGCCAGACGAACGTGGAGCCGCTGCCCGGGAAGCCGAACTGGATGATGAGCGGTTCGGCCCGCGCATCCCCGTGGGGGTCCACTTCCTTCTCGAAGTCTGAGTAGGACTTCACGCTGTCCATGACAGTACCTCCCGATTGCACGAGCAGGGTTTGGCGACAACCCTATGCCATTGCCTGGAGAGGACAGAAGCCCAATCCCTCACGCGAGAGCACCCAACTGGAAGAATGCCGCCAGGACAGAAGGCAGACCTCGCAACCCCTCACGCCCACCCCGAACCTCAGCGGGGGTAGAACTGCTCGATGGTGACCTCCTCCGCCAGGGCATGCAGCGGGGCCCCGAAGGTCGTCACGGTCGTGAACCAGTGCGTGGCGACGCCATCGACCACGAACGTCAGCGGAACCAGGACGCCCGCGGAGCGGCCAGGCATCCTCGCGGGGAGCTCTCGCGCGTCCGGGTACGTGAGCACTCGCGCCAGCACGTTCGCGACCTCGGACCCGGGCCCTCGCAGACGTGCGTTCTCCTTCAACCGCGCGAGCAGGTAACCCGCGATGTCCTGCCAGTTCCCAATCGCGGAGCGGACCCGCCCGGGCGCGAAGACCAGGTCCATCAGGTTGGTGCGCCCCAGCGCGTCGCGCCCCAGCCCCATCATCGCCAGCGCCCCCGCGTTCGCATCCAGCACCGTCGACGCCGCGTCCAGCGCCAGCGCCGGATGCGGCTCGTGCGCGCCGAGAATCAGCGCCGCCGCCTGCCTCAGCTCGCGCATCTCCTCACTGTTCCAATCACTCTCACCGAACTGGGGCGCATACCCCGCCGCGACCAGCAGCGCGTTGCGCTCACGCAAGCCCAGGCCCAAGGCCTCCGCCAATCGCAGGACCATGTCCTGACTGGGCTCCGTCCGGCCCGACTCGATGAAGGCCAGATGCCGGGGCGACACCTCCGCGTCGAACGACAGCGCCAGCTGGCTCTTGCCCCGCGACGCGCGCCAGTCCTTGAGCAACGCCCCCAGCTCGCTCCGGGGCTTCGGGACACCCTTGCGCGGACGCCGGGTCGACACCTCGACCTCCCGGAGCGCGGTCCGCTTCATCGCGCGCCCACACGCGAGGCGGCCACACACTTCCCTCCCAGGTCATTGCGGGGCAGTCGAGGCAACACCGAGTCTTCGAGGCATCCCATCACCCGAGGATTCCCCATGAACGACCGCCTCGTCTATCGCCTGGATGCCTTCGCCGCCTTCAGCATGGGCGTCACCTTGCTGTTCGTCGCCACCCCGCTCACCACGCTCGCGGGATGGACGCTGCCGCCGTCCTTCCTCTTCGGCCTGGGCGTGTTCCTGGTGCCATGGGCCGGCATCAACGTCTGGGCCTCCACCCAATCGCCCGTCGCCACGAGCATGCTCCTGGTGCACCTGCTGGTGGACGGCACCTGGGTCCTGGGGAGCGTGGCCCTCATGCTCGTCCACTCCGCCACCTTGTCGACCCTGGGCTTCGTGATGCTCGCGAGCCAGGCCGTGAGCGTGCTCGGCGTCTTCTCCCTCAAGCTCGCCCCCTCCCTGCGCCTTCGCCTCGCGCGGTGAGCCGGACGACCGGCCCCGAGTGCTCGCCATCTCACGAGGGCCACCAGGGAACCAGGTGGCCCCTTGTTTCACTCGGCGACCGGGTTCCCGCTTGCATCTGGATGTTATGTAGTCCAAAGACTGAAGGATGGCATGGGACCCCCGCGTATTGAAGCCCGAGCCGAATGGCCGGGATCCTGGTGATGTGCTGGATGAGCTGCGCAGGCAGCTCAAACGAGGCTTGGGCCGCCGGCTGCTCTTCGGTGGCGTCGGTCTGGCCCTGCTGGTGGGCCTGTTCACCAGCTACGCGCAGGTAGAGCCCGACGAGGTCGGCGTCATCCTGCGGCTCGGGCGTTTCGTGGACACGGTGGAGCCGGGTCCGCACTTCCGGCTGCCGTACGGCATCGACCGCATCGTCAAGGTGCCGGTGCAGCGCCAGCTCAAGGCGGAGTTCGGCTTCCGCACCGAGTCCGTGGGCGCGCGCAACACGTCCTACGCCGCCAGCGGCTCCGACATGAAGCGCGAGTCCCTGATGCTCACCGGCGACCTCAACGTCGCCGTGGTCGAGTGGATCGTCCAGTACAAGATCAAGGACCCGTACAAGTACCTCTTCAAGGTGAAGAACGTGGAGGGGATGCTGCGAGACATCTCCGAGGCGTCGATGCGCGCCGTCGTGGGTGACCACTCCGTCAACGAGGTCCTCACCACCGGCCGCCAGACGGTGGCCACCCAGTCCAAGCTGCTCCTCCAGGACCTGGCGGACCGCTACGAGACGGGCGTGGACATCCAGCAGGTGGTCCTCCAGGACGTCAACCCGCCCGACCCCGTGAAGCCATCCTTCAACGAGGTCAACCAGGCCATCCAGGAGAAGGAGCGCGCCATCAACGAGGCCTTCGCCGAGCTCAACCGCGCCATCCCGCGCGCCAAGGGCGAGGCCGAGGAGGCGCTGCGCTCCGCGGAGGGCTACGCCATCGAGCGCGTCAACCGCGCCAAGGGCGAGGCCGAGCGCTTCACCCGCGTCTACGAGGAGTACCGCAAGGCGCCCGAGGTCACCCGCCGCCGCATGTACCTGGAGACCGTGAGCCAGGTGCTCACCAGCACCGGCCAGAAGGTCGTCATGGACGAGAACCTCAAGGGCCTCACGCCCATGTTGCGCATGGACGGCCCGGACTCCGCGGCCGCCGGCGCGGCGCACACGACGGAGGCCCAGCGATGAGCCGCGTGGCAACGATTGTCCTCGGCGTCGCGGTGCTCGCCATCGTGCTGGGCTTCTCCAGCACGTACACCCTGAGCGAGCACGAGCAGGCCGTCATCACCCGCTTCGGCCAGCCCCGCGGCCAGTCCATCACCGAGCCGGGCCTGCACTTCAAGCAGCCCTTCGTCGACACGGTGAACCGCTTCGACAAGCGCTGGCTCGACTGGCGCGGCGACCCGAACCAGATTCCCACCAAGGACAAGAAGTACATCTGGGTGGACACCTTCGGCCGCTGGCGCATCGTCGACCCGCTGCGCTTCTTCCAGCGCCTGCGCGACGAGCGCAACGCGCAGTCCCGGCTGGACGACATCATCGACGGCGAGACACGCAACACCATCGCGTCCTTCGCGTTGATTGAGGCGGTGCGCTCCACCAACCGCCCGTTCGAGGACGACGAGTACACCACCGAGGAGGAGCGCGGCGAGTCGCTGGAGCAGGTGGCCCAGGGCCGCGACAAGCTCACCCGGCAGATCCGCCTGCGCGCGGCCGAAATCGTGAAGGAGTTCGGCGTGGAGCTGGTCGACGTGCAGATTCGTCGCATCAACTACGTCGACGAGGTCCAGGTGAAGGTCTTCGAGCGCATGATTTCCGAGCGGCGGCGCACCGCGGAGCGCTCACGCTCGGAGGGCATGGGCCGCGCCGCGGAGATTCGCGGTCAGCGCGAGCGCGACCTGAAGGAGATCCGCTCCGAGGCCTACCGCAAGGCGCAGGAAATCACCGGCAAGGCCGACGCCGAGGCGACGCGCATCTACGCCGACGCCTTCGGTCGCGACGCGGAGTTCTACCAGTTCATGCGCACCCTGGAGGCCTACCCCCAGGTGATGGACCGCTCCACCTCGCTCTTCCTCGGGAGCGACTCGGAGTTCTATCGCTACCTGCGCAGCTCCAAGAAGTAGCCGGACCCACTTCGCGAAAACACTCGGGCCGGACTCCATGCACGTGACATGGAGCCCGGCCCGTTCATTTCCGGTGACGACGTCCGCGCGTCAGTGCACGCGGCCCGGGGGCAGGTTCGAGCGCGGCGGGAAGCCCGGCACCGCGTCCTGCTTCGGCGCCGACGAGCCACTCAGCGAGCGAGGCGCGAGCAGCCCCTCCCCCACCGAGCCCAGGCTCGGCGCCAGTGCCTGCGGAGCGCCGCACACCAGCGTCTCCAAATCGTCATCCCGTCGTCCCAGGTCGTTGAAGACGCGCGGCGTGCCCGTGAGCGGGTCCGGCACGGGCTGCGCGCTGACGAGGAAGGGCGACAGGAACGAGGGTGCTCCCGCGGAGCGCGGGAAGACGTGGAGGAACGGCGTCTGCGTCTCACCCGCGTGGCAGCCATTGCAGGTGTTGAGCGAGAAGCGATGCCGGACCTCCGGGTCCGCGCCGGGGACGGACCACGTCAGGCCGAAGGGCGTCAGCGCCGAGCCGGCGACGAAGGCCTGTCCCTGGTACAGCGAGGGCACCTCGTGCGTGCCGGCCAGGATGGCCACGGCGTTCTCCTGCACGAAGCTCGCGAGCCGGGGCGAGTTGTTGAGGCTCAGCTCCGGCGTGAGGGCCACGGGGGAAGGGACGAGCCCGTTCGGACCGAAGTGGAACTCGCGCAGCTCCCACAGCGGGTTCAGCGCGTTCTCGTTGGTGCGCACCTGGTGGATGGCGCTGCCCATGAAGCGGCCCTGCGCGACGAAGGGCTCGGTGAAGCGGTCGGTGAGGGCCTGGAGCTTCGCGTTGTAGAGAGGGCTGCCGAGCGGCAGCGAGCCCAGCTCGTGCCAGTCCCGCGCCCAGCGCTGGATGTCCTCCGGGCCGTCGCCGGGCAGCATGTACTCGAGGATGACGGTGAAGGGCAGGTCGAGCCCCGCGGGCGTGGTGACACCGAAGACGAAGCGCCCCTCACCCGAGTGCGTGCCCTCGCTGCGCAGGTCGATGCGGTTGACGATGGCGAGCAGCCGGAAGGGCGCGGTGTTGAAGTCGAGCGGCGCGGACGGGCCGCCGCTGCGCGTCTCCCAGGGCGTGAGCACGTCGGGGAGGATGCTCGGACGTCCGGCGACGGGCAGGCCCGCGATGACCTGGTTCGTCTCCCATGTCTTGAGCCAGGTGCGAATCATCTCGGACGGATTCTGGCCGCCGTTCATGCGCCGCATCAGCGTGCCGAACGTCCAGGCGCCGCCGTTGACGGTCCGCACCGGGTCCTCCACCACGGGCAGCGCCGTGATGAGCAGCTCGTTCTCCGGCGACACCTGACACACGCCGGGCGCGCAGGCCGTGCTGGACTCGCAGCCGTTGAGGGGGCTGCCATCGCAGTCGAAGGTGCCCACCGCGCAGGCGAGGCCGCAGGTGCCCGCGCCGCAGACCCCGCTGGCGGAAGGCGCGCCGGCGCACACGGTGCCGCACGCGCCGCAGTTCGCCGCGTCCTCCATCACCGAGGTCTCACAGCCGTTGACCGGGTCACCGTCGCAGTCGCGGAAACCCGCGAAGCAGGTCTCCTCGACGGCCACGCACGGCGACAGGTTGCCCGCCATGTCCCGGAGGCGAAGGGACATCGGGACGCCGACCTGGCTCGCGACCAGGGGCACCAGCGCGCTGCCGCCGCTGTCCACCGCGACATCGGTGCTCGTCGGGTTGGCGCAGTCATTCCCCCAGAAGAGGAAGAGGCGCGAGCGGGGCTCGGCCTGGACGCGCATGCCGGCGACGATGGAGCCCTGGGACAGGGGCACCAGCCCCGTCGTGAAGGTCGGCGCGGCCGGCGCGACGGAGTCATGCGTGTACGCCACGGACGTGCAGCCCGACAGGTTCCCCGCGGCGTCCACGGCGCGCACGGAGAAGGTCGTCACCGTGTTCGCGAACACCGCCCGGTTGGTGCTGAAGACGCCGGTGGTGGCGTGCGCCGTGGCGGTGGTCGGCACGGACCCCGAGCAGTTGGCGCTCCGGAAGACGAGCACGACCGCGCCGGCCTCGGTGCGGCCCTCGAGCTGCGGGTTCAGCTCGGAGCCCGTGTCGCTGGGGACGAAGGCGAGCTGGAAGGGGGTGACGGGCGCGACGTTGTCGTGCGTGTAGCTGACGGGAGCCGAGCACGCGGAGACATTGCCGACCAGGTCCTCGGCCTTCGCGGAGAACGTGGTGGTGGTGTTGGTCGCCACGGTGAGCGCGCGGGAGAAGGCGCCCGAGCCCGTGGCCGTGAGCGTCGCGATGGGCGAGCCCGCGCAGGTGCCGCCGGAGAAGAGGCGCACGGTGGCGTTCCCCTCGGTGACGCCGTTGAGGGTGATGGCCGTCTGGTTGCCGGGCGACGGCGGGGTGAAGGCGGAGAACGAGGGGACGATGGGCGGCGTGGTGTCGCGCTCGCAGCCGAGAAACTCCACGCGCGCGAGGGCGACGGTCTCCACGCCGGCGCGTGGGTCATTGTCATCCGTGATGTCGAGCTTGAAGCGGTTGAAGGCCCTGGGGAGGCTGAGCGGGTACTCGCGCCGCTCCGCGCTCGCCCAGTTGAACTCGTCCACGCGCCTGTCGACGACCACCCAGGCGGTGCCGTTCCAGGCCTGGAGGGTCCAGCTCTTCGGAGCGCGGGTGGCTGCCTCGCCGTTGGGGAACTTGAGGGCGTAGCGGGTGAGCATGCGCGAGGCGCCAGGCCACTCGTAGGAGAGCCAGGAGGGCGTCGCCTTGGAGGAGAGCCACATGGACGCGGAGGTGTCGACGTTGTCGAAGGCCTTCCACGGCTCATTGCCCGCCTGGAGGAAGCCGGAGCCCGTGACGGTGCCCGAGGGCGCGGTGGCGCTCGTCATGGCGGGCACCTGGTTGACGATGGTGGCACAGGCGCAGTTGTAGAAGGACAGCCGGCCGATGGAGAGGACATCCACGCCCGTGCCGGCGGTGTTGTCCTCGGTCACCATCAGACGGTACTTGCTGTAGGCGCCGGGGGTGGTGATGGAGAACTCACGCTCCTCGGCGCCGCCCCAGTTCGTCTGCTGCGTGCGGGTGTCCAGCGTGTTCCACGCGCTGCCGGACCACCCCTGGAGCGTCCAGTCGCGCGGCGCGCGGTTGTTGAGTGAGCCATTGGAGAACTTGATGGCGTAGTGGGAGAGCGTGCGCGCGCCGTCGAAGAACTCGTAGGTGAGCCAGGCGGTGGATTGGCCGCTCGCGGTGAGCCACATGGTGCTGTCGCTGCCGTCGACCGCGTGCCAGGCGGGGTTGGACGCGTTGAACTCGCTGGAGGCGATGACGAGGCCGCTGACGGGGTTGTCGCGGGCCGACATCACGGGGATGAGGCTGCCGCCGCAGGTGAGCCCTTGCGAGACGGTGCCGAGCGGCTCGGGAGTGGAGTCGATGGGCGGGGCGTCCTGACACCCGGGCACGAAGGCCAGGGTGAGGGCGCTCGCCAGGAAGAGGACGTTGAGGGACATCGGGCGACGCATGCACACGCTCCTCGCTACGGGCCGCCGGAGGACACCGGTGGCGCTGGAGGAGCGTTTCGTACCGGGCGCTGACGAACGCGATGCGAGGGATGTGGCGAAACCGCCCGGGCCCGTGACGAACGCGCCGCCCTGAGGGGCGAAGTCTTCACGGCGGAAGCACGACCACGCCTCTTTCGGATTATCCCATTAAATAAGAAATCCCAGCCCTCGTCTCGACGCCGCTTCAATCTCACACGAGGGTCGAATGTCACATCCGTCGTCGTCACGGTTGCGCGGTGTATTGGGTATCACGCTGGGACTCCTGCTGTCCGTGGGCTGTGGTCAGCAGGAGGCGGGCGTCGACCATCCGGCTGAAGGCAGACATGAGGCCGCCATCTCCCGCACGCGGCCCCGGGTCAAGCTCGCCGCGAATCGCCGCCACTCGCTCGCCATCCGCTCGGATGGAACGGTGTGGGCCGCCGGGCAGAACCTCCGAGGCCAGCTCGGCCAGCCCGGCACGGCCAGCACCGCCACGCCGGTGCAGGTCCCCGGCCTGACGTCCATCACCTCCGTGGCCACGGGCGACTACCACTCCGTGGCGCTCCGCTCGGGCGGCACCGTCTGGACCTGGGGCGATGGCTCCCATGGACAGCTGGGCACCCCTGACTTTCCCTACGGCCCCGTCGGCTTTCGCCCCACGCCCGTCCAGGTCCCGAACCTGACAGGCGTCGTGGCGGTGGCCGCCGGAGACATGCACACCCTCGCGGTGAAGGGCGATGGCACGGTGTGGGCCTGGGGCTACAACGGTGAAGGCCAGCTCGGCGACGGAGGAGTCGACAGCACCCGCTACGCCCCCGCGCCCGTCCCCGGGCTGACGAACGTCGTCGCCGTGTTCGCCCGGTACATGACCTCCTGTGCCATCCGCTCGGACAGCACGCTCTGGTGCTGGGGGAGCAACCAGTTCGGGATGATGGGCATCGGCAGCACCCAGGGCAACAGCATGGTCCCCGTGCAGGTGCCCGGCCTGACGAACGTCGTGGCCGTGAGCATCGGCCCCAGGCACACGCTGGCCGCGAAGTCGGACGGCACCGTGTGGAGCTGGGGGATGCAGGACCCGACGACCTATACGTTCCACCTCTCCCCCGTCCAGGTGGCCGGGCTCACGGGTGTCACCGACGTCTCGGCGGGCCTCGACACCTCCTTCGCCCTCAAGTCCAACGGCACGGTGTGGAGCTGGGGCGAGAACACCCAGGGCCAGCTCGGAGACGGCACCAAGCAGCGCCGCGCCACCCCGGTCCAGGTGTCGGGGCTGACGGGCGTCTCGGTGGTCGCCGGAGGCGAGACGCATGCCCTGGCGCTGCGCAGCGATGGCACCCTCTGGACCTGGGGAACCAGCCATGAGGGCGAGCGCGGTGACGGCGCCGTCACCTTGTATCCGCTCCCCGGACTCATCCCGCTCACCGAGCCCGCCCTCGCCGTCGCGGCCGGCGCCGCGCACTCCCTGCTGCTGAGCGCCCAGGGCACCGTCTGGTCCTGGGGCTCCAATGAGGCGGGGCAGCTGGGCGATGGGACCACCTCGCGCCGCGTCCTCCCAGCGCCTGTCGCGGGACTCCAGAACGTCATCGCCATCGCGGCGGCGGGCCGGACGTCCCTGGCCCTGCGCGACGACAACACGGTCTGGGCCTGGGGCGGCGGCACGCTGACGCCCACGCAGGTGCCGGGACTCCAGAACATCATCGCCATCTCGACCAGCGCCACCCACCGCCTCGCCCTGCGCGACGACTCGACAATCTTTGCCTGGGGCGACAACACCCACGGCGCCCTGGGGGATGGAACGCTCGTCTCCCGGACCACGCCCGTCCAGGTCTCCAACCTGAGCGACGTGATGAAGGTCGTCGCGGGACCTCACACGTCCTACGCCATCCGCTACGACGGGTCCGCCTGGGCCTGGGGACGCAATGATTATGGCCAGCTCGCCGACACCACGACCACCCAGCGGCTCACGCCCGTCCTGATTCCGGGGCTGAGCAATGTCCTCGCCATCGGCGGCGGCACCCACCACGGCATGGCGCTGCTGGCGGATGGGAGCGGGATGAGCTGGGGCCATGGCGCCTCCCGTGCCGGCATGGGACTCGGCAGCCCCAGCAACTACAGCCCGCGTCCCATGGTCATCCCGGGGATGCTCGAGGTGGTCACCAGCGAGGACGCGTCCGCGGCCATCACCCTCACCGGCGAGCTGTGGACGGGCGGAAACACGCCCTGGGGTCAGGCCGGCAACGGCGCCTGGAGTGGCGGCGCGGCCCCCGTCCAGGTGTCCGGCATCACCAGCGGCGTGACGTCTCTCGCGGTGGGCGGCGAGCACATGCTGGTCGTCCAGCCGGATGGCACCGTCTGGTCCTGGGGCAGCAACTCCGACGGGCAGCTCGGCCGAGGCCAGCCGCTCGACGCCCTCATCCCCATCCCGTCCTTGCTGGACTGACGACGCGCCTCTTGCAACCGGATGACCGCAGGGTTGCGGGGGCAAGAATTCATGGAATAGCCTGCAAAAGCCAGCAATCCCCCCGCTGGCCCCCACAGAGCACTCCAGGAGTCTCCCATGCGAATCACCTCGTCGCTCATCGCGGCCGTCGCCGCCCTGACGCTCTCCATCACCGGCTGTGGTGGTGGCGCGCCGAGCGAGCCCGAGCAGGCGCCCGAGGCCATCTCCAGCGAGGCGCCTTCTTCCGAGGGTGAAGTCTCGGCGATGGCCATCTGCCCGCAGAAGTGGACGTGCAACTCCACGAGCAACTACTACGGCACGCTGGAGACCTGCACCGCCGCGTGTGGCACCAACATCTGTTATCGCGACTTCGACTGCCGGGGCGCCTGCTTCTGTCCCTGAGTCGTCTCGCGCGACGTGAAGCACGGGGCGGGAAGCCCGTCCGCCCCGTGTCTCACCGACGCGTCACCGCGAGCCCTGCTGCGTCCCTTCCGCGGCCGCGGGCACCGGCTTCGGCGCACCCTGGGGCCGCGTGTCCGGCGAGGTGGAGGCCCCGCCCTCGGGGCGCAGCGCGTTCTGTCCCAGGCGCGAGAAGTTGATGGAGTTGCCCAGGATGCGCACCGCCTCCTGGTCCGCGTGGAAGCCCATCGAGTTCTCCGCCTCCACGAAGTCCAGGTAGAACTGGGCGCGCTTCTGGTAGTCCCGCGCCTTGGCCAGCGCCTCGTCGGACACGCCCGCCTTCTGGGCGTTCTGCAGGTCGTGGATGAGGTCCACCAGCGCGTCCATGGCGATGTTTCGCGTCTCGAAGGTGCGCGTCTGGATGGCCTCCGCGCGGCTGAGCAACTCCGCCTCGCTCCACTTGTGACACGTCTGGCAGGCCCGGTTGATGTTGAGCAGCGGGCTGCGCACGTGGTGGTCGCTGACCTTCATGGCGCCCTCGCGCTGATAGGGCATGTGGCAGTCCGCGCAGGCCACGCCGCTCCTGGCGTGGATGCCCTGGTTGTACATCTCGAACTCGGGGTGCTGCGCCTTGAGGACCTTCGCGCCCGTGAGCTTGTGCGTCCAGTCGGTGTGCCCGTCCTCGTCGTAGTAGGCCATGATCTGCTCGATGTGGATGCCCTTGGCCCACGGGTACGTCAGGCGCTTCTGCTTGCCCTTGAAGTAGTACTCGACGTGGCACTGCCCGCAGACGTACGTGCGCATCTCCTGGCGGGTGGCGTGCTCGTTCACCTTGAAGTCGGGCACGCCCTGGCTGGCCTTGAGCGCGGCGATGCCCTCGATGAAGCCGGGGCGCGTGACGCGCAGCTGCATCGTCGTGGGGTCATGGCAGTCGATGCAGGACACCGGGTGGTCCACGAGCTTCCGGGCCTCGGCGAAGGGCAGCTGGTTCATCTTCTCGAAGCCCTTGATGAGGTCCCCGTCGCCCAGCTTCTTGTAGGGCACGTACACGCTGCCGTGGCAGTGGATGCAGGTGCCCGGCTGCGCCGTCACGTGCTGCCGCTCGGTGAAGACCTGGTCCTCGAGCATGTGCGCGTGTCCGCGCTCCTCGCGGAAGTCGGTGGCGAAGGCGTAACCGCTCCACATCGTGACGAGGCGCGGGTCCTCCTCCAGCCGGCTCTGCGCCACCACCGAGCGCGGGTCCGCCTTCGTGGGCGTGCGCGCCACCGCCTCGCTGCCGCCGTAGCGGGTGCGCTGCTGGTCCACGGTGCGCTTGTAGCTGTCGTACTGGAGCGGGAAGTTCTTCCCCCACACGGCGGGGTCGGTGATGGTGTCGTCCAGCTCCACCACCCGGTAGAACGGATTTCGCGCCTCCTGCTTGCGCTCCATGATGTTGACCAGGAGCGCGGTGACGCCCGCCGAGGCCAGCGCGGCCGCCACGGCCACCGCCACCACCAGCCGGACGCCGCTCAACCAGCGCCGCTTCCCAGGAGCCTTCTGGGGCTCGGTCATCGTGCAATCTCCTGACGGATGAGCTCGGGGTTGCCCGAGCCTTCGGGGTGGCCCACCGAGTTGTGACAGGTGAGGCACTGGAGCTGCTCACCAGGGGCCACCTGCGCGTGGCCCGCGGGGGGCGTCTCGATGGCCTCGACAATCGAGGCGTGGCACTTGCGGCACGCGCTCTCCGTCACCACCCGGTTGCCCGGACGCAGCCGGATGGGGTCCGGGAAGGTGCCGGTGGTGAAGTAGTACGAGTGCCAGAAGCCGTTGCTCGCCTTCGTGTAGTACTTGGGAATCAAGCCCGCCGGCGTGTGACAGTCGTTGCAGGTGGCCACCGCGTGGTGGCTGCTCTTGCGCCAGCCGTCGTACTGCTCATTCATGATGTGGCAGTTGGCGCACGCGGCCGGGTCGTCCCGCAGATACGACGCGCCCTTCGCGTAGACGAAGGTAAAGCCTCCCAGGCCCACCGCGACGCCGAGCGCGATGCCGAGACTCACGGCCAGGACGGTGCGGGGCGCGCAGAGCACGCCGCGCAACCTAGCAATGCCCATGCGATGCGGAAGTAGAACTTGAACAAGACTTGGACAAAAACCCCGGCCCCGGCTGACGGCCACACCCGAGGCGAAAGGAATGCGCGCTCACCGAAAAGGCGCGCAAATCCTGCGCGGCGAGGACGGTGCGACGAGGCCCTCGGGCCCGTCTGGGTTCAGCGCCGAGCCCTCGCGCGAGCTTCCGCTCCCGCCGCAAAGATGTCATCGGATTGCGAAAACCCCCGTCGAGGTGCGACAGGGGCGCGCCGCTCGTGCCTGGAGTTCAACATCCGCGGCGCACGACACCCGAAGATTGCTTGAGCCCGCACCTGGATACCGTGAAAAGACGGAAAACAAGGAGCGTGGCAATGACTCGTCGTCCGCCGCCCGTCGCAGCAAGCCGCATCATCCTCGCCGCATGTCTCACCACCCTCGCCGCCTGTGAAGCCACGCCGGAGCCAGGCGGCGAGGAGCTCGGGTCGCAGTCCGCCGCGGTGACGGCGGGCACGCGGCTCATCAGCGCGCAGTCCGGCCGCTGCCTGGACGTGTCGCAGAACAGCCAGACGTCGGGCCAGGGCCTCAACATCTACGACTGCCACGGGCAGGGGAACCAGCGGTTCCTCTTCACGCCCGAGGGCGAGCTGCGCGTGTTCGACGGCGCCTGGTGCGTGCAGCCAGCCACCGCCACCGCCGGAGCGCGCGCGGTCATCAGCGCCTGCACGGGCGCGGCCGCCCAGCGCTGGGTGCGCAACGCCAACGGCACGGTGGTCCACACCGCGTCCTCGCTGTGCCTGGACGTGTCCGGCGGGGCCACCGCGAACAGCTCGCCGGTCATCGTCTGGGATTGCAACGGTCAGACGAACCAGCAGTGGAACCTGCCGGCGGACACCCAGCCGCCCACCGTGCCCACGGGGCTGGTGGTGACGAACCTGACGTGCAACACGGCCACGCTGTCGTGGGCCGAGTCCACGGACAACCAGGGCGTCGCCTTCTACGACGTCTACCACGACGGTCAGCTCATGAAGTCCGTCTCCGGCGCCGTCCTCTCCACCGGGCTGACGGTGGTCCCCGGCGCCACGTGGGGCCTGTATGTGAATGCGCGCGACGCCGCGGGCAACGTGTCGCAGGGCAGCGCCACGCTGAGCATCACCCCGCCGCCGTGCCAGGTGGACACCCAGGCCCCGAGCATCCCCACGGGCCTCACCGCCACCGCCACGGGCACCAGCGTCACGCTCAACTGGACGGCGTCCACGGACAACGTGGGCGTGAGCGCGTATGTCGTGTTCCGGGGCGGCGTGCAGGTGGCCACGGTGCCCGGCGCCCCGCCCGCGACGACCTTCGTCGACAGCGGCCTGGCCGCGAACACCGCCCATGTCTACAGCGTGCTCGCCCGGGACGCGCAGGGCAACGCGTCCGCACAGAGCACCACGGCGAGCGTGACAACGGGCCAGGCCTGCACCAACCCCGTCTGCTCCGTCACCCAGGTGGCCACGGACACGGACATCCCGTGGGGCCTGGTCAGCCTGCCGGACGGCGCGGTGCTCTACGGACGCCGGGACGCGCAGGACATCATCCGGCTGGACCCGGTGACGGGACAGAAGACGTCGGTGGGGACGGTGCCCAACGTGCAGAGCACCGACGGTGAGGGCGGGCTGATGGGCATCGTGCTCTCGCCCACCTTCGCCACGGACCGCTGGCTGTACGTCATGCACACCTCGCCCACGGACAACCGCATCGTCCGGCTGCGGTACGAGAACGGGGCGCTGAACACGGCGTCGCTCCAGGTGCTGCTGCAGGGCATCGGCCGCAACAAGTTCCACAACGGCGGGCGGCTGCGCTTCGGACCGGACGGCAAGCTCTACGCGGCCACGGGTGACGCGCAGAACGCGGCCTACGCGCAGGACCTCAACAACCTGGCGGGCAAGGTGCTGCGGCTCAACGCGGACGGCACCGTCCCGTCCGACAACCCCTTCGGCAACTACGTGTGGAGCTACGGCCACCGCAATCCCCAGGGGCTGGCGTTCGACTCGCAGGGGCGGCTGTGGGAGCAGGAGTTCGGCAACTCGGTGATGGACGAGACGAACCTCATCCAGCGCGGCGGCAACTACGGCTGGCCCAACTGCGAGGGCACCGTGTCCCAGGGGGGCTCGGGCTGCGCGACGCCCGGCTACATCGCGCCGAAGCAGACCTACACCACCGCGGCGGGCTCGTGCTCGGGCATCGCCGTGGTGCGCGACGTCCTCTACGTGGCCTGCGCCCGGGGCACCCGCCTCTACCGCGAGGTCATCAGCGGCACGGAGCTGACGAACGTGCAGCAGTTCTTCGTCGGCACCTACGGCCGGCTGCGCACCGTGGAGCCGACGCTGGACGGAAACCTCTGGCTGACCACCACCAACCAGGGTGACAAGGACAGCATCCCGAACAACAGCAACGAGCGCATCTTCCGCGTCGTGCTGGGACAGTAGGCGCGTCTCCCCCTGTCCCCGGCATCCACCGTGCCGGGGACAGGGCGGCGGCACCCCGTCCTTGCGACTTCCGCCGCGCCGGTGCGTTTGCAACACGGTGACGATTCGTCACCTCCCCCTGCTGAAAGGTCCCCCTCATGCGCTGGCATCCCCCGAGCCTCCTCGCCGCGGTCCTCTCGCTGGTCGCCCTCCCCGCCTGGGCGCAGACGACGAACGTCGCGCTCAACAAGCCCTCGACGGCATCCTCCATCCACCCCAACGGGTATCCGACGCAGTTCGCGAACGCGAAGGCCTTCAACGGCATCCTGAACACGGAGGACCGGTGGGCCGGAGCCTCGGTGCCCTCGGCGACGACGCCCGAGTGGATTGAGGTGGACCTGCAGGCCGTCCACCGCATCGAGGGCATCACGCTGTACTCGGGCCGCGACAACACCGTGGGCCAGCAGATGCTCGACTTCGACTTCCACCACCGGCTGGCGACCACGGCCAGCTTCGAGCCCATGCCCGGTGGCGCCGTCACGAACAACGCGCAGCCCACCTGGACGCTCGCGTTGGCGCAGCCGCTGGAGACCCGCTACGTGCGCCTGTCGTGCAAGCGCGCCTCCGCCGACGGCCTGTGCCGGGTGCGGGAGCTGGAATTGCGCGGCGCGCGACTGGCCAACCAGCCTCCCACGGCCTTCGCGGGGAACGACACGGCCATCGTGCAGCCGGCCAGCTCGGTCCAGCTCCAGGGCACGGCGAGCGACACGGACGGCACCATCGCCACCTATCAGTGGCAGCAGGCCTTCGGCCCGACGCCGGCCACGCTGACGGGGGCGACGACGCGGACGGTGACGGCGAGCAACCTGACGCCGGGCTCGTACATCTTCCGGTTCACCGCCACGGACAACGGCGGGGCCGCGGTGTCGGACACGGTGAGCGTCAAGGTGCACGCGGGCACGCAGGCCGCGGACGCGCGCGCGGGGAAGATTCACGTGTGGTCGCGCGGCGGGACATATGACACGGCGGTGTTCCTGCCCATCGAGTACGGCGCGGACCCGCTGAAGAAGTACCCGCTGGTCCTGTCGCTGCATGGCCGGGGCGGCACGACGCTCAGCTCGGACCACACGACGGTGCTCTCGAATCCGGAGGGGTTCATCCGGCAGCTCATCCCGGGCAAGGCGATTGTCACCACGTACCCGGCGGTGGTCATCGCGCCGCACGCGCCGCGCATCGGCGCGACGCCGCCGTACGACACGTACTGGAACGTGGACCTCACGCACGCGCTGGTGCTCGAGGCCATCACCCGCTTCAACATCGACCCGGACCGCGTGACGATGACGGGCCTGTCCTTCGGCGGCGCGGGGGTGAACGACCAGCTGCTCAAGTACCGCAGCACCTATGCGGGCGGGATGCCGCTGGCGTACACGTCGCCCGTGGCCAATCCGCTGTGCAGCATCGCGGACTTCCCGCTGTGGGCCGCGGGCAACTCGGGTGACGGGACGTTCAACGCGTGGAAGTGGACCAACCCCACCGACGGCGTGCTGACGCAGCTGCGCCAGTGCCCGAACTACACCGGGGAGATTCAGGTCACGGTGACGCCGGGCACCACCCACAGCGGCTGGGATGAGTTCTGGAGCCGCCCGGATGCCCAGACGTGGCTGGTGAGCCAGGTGCGCTGATGTCCTGGAGGCCGCGGGTCAGGACGAGGCCCGCGGCCTCGAACCCTCAGAGCAGCCCGGTCAGGGTCAGCGTGCTGGGCCCACTCAGACGGGAGAGCCCCTCTGGGGTGTAGCAGGCGTCCAGGTCCGTGTTGAGGAACTCGAAGGCCCGGACCGACGTCGCGCCAGCGAACTTGCCCGAGGTCACGGAGCCTAAAAGGAGCACGGTAACCGAGGTCCCTGCCCCCTGGACCACCACCCGGGTCTGGACCAGCGTGGAGGTCTCCCCCGTGTTCCACGTCAGCACCGCGGGGGATGACCCCATCTGCAGCAACCCCTGGCAGGAGTAGTCCGGAAACGAGCCGCCGGTGGGGCTGCTGGCGGTCAGCACGCCTCCCCCCAGGCAGTTGGAGTAGACGGCGGAACCGACGACATTCACGTCCTGCGGCGTGTTCGTGAGCGGCGGCGAGTAGTTGCTCGACACCGAGCCGACGCATGTGACCAGGGTCACCAGGGGCTGCTCCGTCCGAGACTGACCCGGCTCTGCCTCCGTTTCGACGGTTCCTCCGCAGCCGACGAGCCAGGCAGCGGTCATCGCGACGGCCTTCACGACATTCCGTGGACGTTGATACATGGCGACCTCCCCCAACGTGTGCCACTGGGGAAGTAGCGCGAGAACAGTGGGTCGGACCATTGTCTGACAGGACAAGGCCCCTCGCTTCGAGCGCCTCGGTGGCGCCCCCGCACACGCCCGACTACAGCCGGACGACACCGGTCTTGCTCAGCAGGTCGAACAGCTTCTCCCGGTCCAGCGTCCTGCTCTTGAAGGCCTTCGGGACGAACACCTTCTTGAGCGCCGCGTCCGAGGCGTCGAACCCACCATTCGCGTAGTGGTGCTCCGCCTTCACCTTCGCCTGCACGTCGTGGTCATCCGCGATGACCACCTCGGCCTTCACCACGCCGCCGACCCGGAGCGAGGTGTCGTTGCCGTGACCCCAGACGACCTGGGCCTCCACGTCCTTGCCGACGATGACCTCGCCGTCCGTGTCCAACCCGCTGACGCGCAGCGTGCCTCCCACCGCGAGCAGTCCCTCCAGGCCCGCGTTGCGCAGCACCCCGTTCACCGTCAGGTCCCCCGTCACCAGCAGGGGCGCGTCCAGGTGCACGTCGCCCTTCACCACCAGGTTCCCCCGGACGAAGCGCGGCGCCTGGATGAAGCCAGGCGTCTTCTCCTCGGCGGGGAGCACGTCCCGCGCGAGCTCCACCAGGGCCATGACCGTCCAGGGGAACTCGCCCCGGAGCGCGGCCGCGAGCTCATCCCACGACGTGGCACCCTGCAGCTCCAGCCCCTTCAGGACCTGCTCGATGGCGTCCACGTCCTCGCCCTCGTAGTACCAGGACGTGAGCACCGCCTTGCGCCGACGCTCCAGCGCCTCCAGCAGGGGGCGCACATCCAGGGCGCCCTTCTTGCCCTTGGGCGCCTTGGCGCCCAGCAATTGTGCGAGGGCCGCGTGCTTGTGCTCCAGCGCCTCCTGCACCGGCGTCTGTCCGCTGGAGTTCTTCAGCGTGACGTCCGCGCCGGCCGCGAGCAGGACCTCGATGACGGGCCCACGCTCCTTGAAGCGCGCGTGCTGATGCAGCGGCGTCCAGCCCTTGCCCGCGTTGGGATTGGCCCCGGCGTCGATGAGCGCCTTCGCCACCTGCGCCGTCCGGGCCTCGAAGAGCGCGGTGCGCCCCGAGCCGTCGAGCGCATCCACGGGCACGCCTCCCTTCGCGAGCGGGCCGATGCAGGCCACGCTGCCGTGCTCGGCGGCGGCATGGAGGGGCGTGGACTTGTCTCCATCGACAGCATCCGTGGAGGCCCCCAGGCGCAGCAGCTCCTTCACCAGCCCGGCGTCATCCACCATCGCGGCGAGGTGCAGCACGCCCTGCTTGCGGGAGTCCTTCGCCTCCAGGTCCGCGCCCAATGCGAGCAGCCCCAGCACCCGGCCCGTGCGACTGTTGCCCACGAAGCCCGGGCCGAAGAACGGCTGGGCATCGAGCCCCGCCGCGAGCAGCAGTCCCTTGTCGAGCGCCTTGCCCTTCTTCTTCGCGGGCTTCTGCTTGCGCAGCCACGTGTGGAAGCCCTCGTCGGAGAAGGCGCCCTCCAGGCCCTGGAAGTTGAGCGGGTCGTCGTCGTCCGTCACGCCCTGGGCGGACATGCCGGGGTTCTCCTCCAGCAGGGAGAGCAGCTCGCGGTAGCCCTGCTCCTTCTTGCCCTGGGTGAGCGCGCGCCAGGCCTGGAGCCCACGGCGTCCGCGCTGCTGGTCCGGCAGGGGCCGCAGGCGCTCGGATTCGTCGAGCGCGGCCTCCACCTCGTCAAGCTGGGCGACAGTCGGAGTGCCTCGCACCACGTCCTCGGCCCACTGACTCAGGGCCAACGCGCGGGCCTTCTGCGCGAGCGTCAGCTTGCCACCGGGCTTCGTGCCCCGGGTCAGCGCGAGGATGCGGTCCCGCAGTGCCCAGTGCTCGGCCTTCACCTCGAGCGCCCAGCGATGGGGCTCCATGCGCCGGGTCGCGTCCAGCGACCAGCTCAAGGAGTGGAGCGCCAGCAGATGCTCGGGGTCCTCCGCCACCACCTGACGCAGCAGGACCACCGCCTGGTCGAGCTGCGGCGGCATCTCGTCCAGCAGCGCATCCGCTTTCTTCATCAGCGCAGCGACATCCACCTTCTTCGGTTCCCGGGCACGCGACATGGTCCCGAAAACTGCCACGCACCCGAGGAGCCGGCGCGAAAATCGCACCGGGTCTCGACACCATCGCAATCCGAGAATTCTCTCGGTTCAAGATGCGATGGAAGGCACGAGCCAGGGGCGTCGAGGCAGGTACGCTGCGGGTGTGACGCCCCACACACCCCAGGCCACGCCGTTGTCGCACGCCGCTCCCCTCCCACAGCCCCTTCCAGGAACAATGCTCCGCAAACATCCCGCGCTCTGGGCAGTGCTCGCCGCATCGACCGCTGGCTGTTCCATCCTCGGCGCGTACCCGTATCCGGATGAATCGCATCCAACCACGCCCTCCTCCGCCAGGCAGCAGCAGTCGCCGGTGACACAGCTCTCCAGACCCCTGGAAGCCGTGTGTCATCTGACGACCCGGCGGCGGAGCATCAAGAAGCTGTGGATCGGCGACGTCTACTCGAATGGGAGCGCCGCGCTGGCCCAGGGTCGATACCTCATCACGGCGGCGCACAACGTCTACGACTATCCCCTGGGGTGGCTCGACCACGTGGACGTCAGCTGCAACCAGAAGACGGCCACGGCGCAGACGGTCATCGCGAGCTTGAATCGGGAACACATCCAGCAGCGGGTCTCCGCGCCAGGCTACGCATGGCGCCTGCATGGCTCGGAGCGAAAGTTCGAGTTCGACTTCGCGTTCATCGACCTGGGGACGAGCGTCGTGAGTGATGACCCGTTCCTGGTGGACCCGCAGGTCGTGCCCCGCGTCGGCGAAGCGCTCTTCCTCGGAGGGTATCCCGGCGGCGACATCTCCGATGCGCACACGCTCCACCTGGGCAGCGGAGTCGTCGTCGGCATCGACAACAACCTCATGACGTACGACATCGAAACGGCCACCGGGAACAGCGGAGGCCCTGTCTGGGTGACACGCGAAGGCAAGCACTACCTCGTCGGCGTGCATGTCTCGGATGGCAGAGCAAGGCTCTTCAATGCGAGCTTCTTCACCGCGTGGAACACGTTCCTGAAGTCCGCGGAGGAGAGTCCCGGCACGCACTGAGCCGATTCTCCTCGGCCCCTTTGACATCCAACATCTGCCCCCGGCGCACCGTCACGAGACCCAGACGCGCTGCTCCATCAACTCACCATCCGGACCCCGCTCCAGGCGCACGCCGCAGGCGTCCCGAGGACCCAGGTGGCTCGCCGCGTACACCTGGGTCCCACCGCGATACAGCGCGACCTCGAGCACGCCCACCTCGGTCGCCAGCGGAGAGAACACGGACGAGCACCGCAGCGCGCGGTGGCGCAGGTAGCTCCACACGTCCCGCCGCACGAAGCCGGCGTCGGTCAGGAACCAGGCCGCGAGCAGCGGCACCGTCACCGTGGCCCCTTCGAGGTCCTCGTCGCGCGCGATGGCCCCCCACAGCACCACCCAGGCTCCCCGAGGACGACGCTGCTCGTCACGGGACGACCACTCCGCCACGAGTCGCCGGACCGACTGCTCGACGAGCCACCGACCTGGGGTGTCCGCATCCGTCATGGGCGCCCGTGAAAGCACGATTCGGACACCGCCGCCATGCCCCCTGCCGCTGCGGGTGCCCAGCTGAAGGGCCACTGCAATCCAGGGGCTGGCGCCCGAGGAATCGCGCGGATTTTGAATCTCCGCGCCGCCGGTGCGTACATTGCGCGTGCATCCACACAAGAGGTCCACCGCAATGCGCAACCCATTCAAGTCGAAGGCCTTCATCGTCATCGCATGTGTGCTCGGGTCGATGTCCGCCAGCGCCCAGGACGACGACGAGGCCGCGTCGGTCAAGGTCGGCAAGGACGGCAACGTCCGGGTGAAGGCGCCAGGCGCCACCATCGAGACTCGCGACGGCTCGGCCCGGGTGCGCGGCGGGGGCGTCGACATCCAGGCCAACGGCGCCGCGGCGCGTGACGACGACGACGCGGCGGAGACGACGTCCCAGAGCGAGGGCTCGCTCGAGCTGGTCGACTCCGACCGCACCGTGAAGCACGACTGCGGCGAAGGCGGCAAGGTGGAGATCGTCGGCTCCAGCAACCAGGTCATCCTGACCGGGACCTGCGAGTACATCGAGGTGACGGGCAGCGAGAACAAGGTCAGCGCCCACACCGTGCGCCGCATCGAGACGACGGGCAGCGACAACAACGTCGTCTGGAAGCAGGGCCCGCAGAAGGGCAAGAAGCCGCGCATCAGCAACACCGGCACCAACAACCGCATCTCCCAGGCGCGCTGAGCCGGAACGTCGCGCCGAGGTGGGGCGGGCAGCCCTCCGCCCCCCTTTCGGGTACAATGTCCCCGCAGGTCCGACGAGGGGGACGTCCATGGGCTCGTTGCACTCCGCGACTCGCGCAGCCACGCCCGCACCGGCGCCGAAGGCCACGCCTCCACGTGTGACCCGGACGGTGGCCGCACAGCCCTCCGCCGCGCCCACCTCGGACGTCTCCCCGGGTGAGTCCGCCGACAGGGCTCCTCGCTTCGACATCGGCACCGTCGCGCTGTACCCGCCCGCCCGCGCCTTGCGTCCCATGCCCGGCGGCGCGACGACCCGGCCGCTGGGGAGGGTGCAGGCCCCCAGCGCTCCCGTCAGCCCGGGGCCGGCGCTGGGCGCCATCCCGACCTCCGTCGCGGCCACGGTGGGCACGTTCGGAACGAACCTGCTCCGCGCCGCGCTGACGCCCCGCGCGCCCGTGGGCGACGCCTCCCCCTCCCTGTCCCGACTCGCGGGTGGCAACCCTGTCCCCGCCTGGCTCCGGGCGCCGTTCGAGCAGTCCTACGGCTACGACCTGTCACCGGTCCGCCTGCACACCGGCCCCGGCGCGAGACAAGCGGCCAGGTCCGTGGGCGCCGCGGCCTTCACGCTGGGCGACCACATCGTCCTGGGAGGCGACGTCGACGTCGCGAGCGGCGCGGGGCGACACATCCTGGGGCACGAGCTGGCGCACACCGTCCAGGCGCGGCTCGGGGGTGGCCGGGGCCGCATCAGCGAGCCCTCCTGGCCCTCCGAGCGCGAGGCCGAGCGCGCCACCCGCGCGGCCCTCATCCAGTCACCCTACGAGCTGACCGAGGGCGCCGGAGAGGACCTGCACCGCATCGCGCCGTGGCTCGTGCTGGCGGGCATCGGATTGGTGGCGGGCGTCGTCACGTGGGCCACCTCCGACAGCACCGAGGAGAACCAGCGGCGCCACGCGGAGGGCGCCCCGGACCCCTCCAGGAGCCTCTGGGCGCTCGTGCCCGTCTACGGCTCGGTCCAGCAGATTCGCGAGGCGGAGTCGTTCTTCCAGCGCGCCCTGGGCACCGGCTTCCTGATGGTCGACTTCGCCACGCTGGGCGCCGCGGGCGTCGCGGGCCGGGCGCTCATCCGCGTCCCCGTCTCTGTCTACCGCACCGCCGTGGCCCGGCGCGCCGCGGGCGAGCTGGTCGTTCGCGAGGGAGGCGAAATCCTCACGGAGGCGATGGCGCGCGAGACAGCGGCGGCCTTCGGTCGCGAGGGCGGCGCGGTCTTCGCCACGCGGGCGGCCGCGGCCACCGAACTGGAGCGAGCCCTGGGACGCGGCGCCATGGTCGCGGTGACGGAAGGCGGGCTGAATCACGCCGTCATCTACGCCCGCAACGCCGCGGGGCAGATCATGAAGCTCCACGGCGGTCCGCTGCGCGTGCTCTTCCAGGAGGTGCCCCAGGCCCTGACGCCCCAGCTGGCGGAGAGCGTCGCGCGGAGAGCCAACGCCTACGTGGTCATCGAGGCCGCGGAGGCCGCCGTCACCATCGAGCAGGCGGTCGCCGTCGCCCAGCGTGGAGGCAATGCCATCCTTCGCTGGCTGCGCGGCACGCCCACGAGTTGCGGCATCATGCAGGGCGCGATCCTGGAGGCCACGGGGCTCCCGGCGCAGACGCTCGCGAGGCTCCTGCCCTCGGGTGGGGCCGCGGCGCGGCTGCTCCCCATCACCCTGCTCGAGCACATGGCGGGCAACGCCGGCCTGCGCTTCGTCGAGGGCGGCATGGCCCGCATCATCGGCGGCACGCTCCTGCAGGGCGGCCTGTCCGCGTTCGGCGGCGGCGTGGGCGTGGTCACCTCCACGCTGATGCGGGTGTTCACCGGCCTGCTGGCGCCCGAGCCCGAGGCCACGTCCACGCCAGCCCGTCGTCCCAGGACGGGGAGCACGGCGCGACGCACGCCCGAGAGTGATGCCTTCGCCCGCACCATCATCGAGCGATGGGGACGCACGCTCCTGGGACCGGCGAGCATGGTCAGCGCCTCGCTCCCGGACATCATCCCCGGCTGGATTCTGCGCACCCAGGAGTTCAGACAGTCGCTGCTGCTCTCCCTGGTGGCCGAGGGCATGACACCCGAGACCGCCATCGCCGTGATTTCCGGAGCCTGAGCCGAGGGCGTCACCCGGACGACGTGCCCCGCTCCTGCCGCCACACGCAGACCTGGCACACGCCGGCGATGAGCAGCAGCCCCCACGTGCACCGAGGCTCGCGCGTCGCGGCGAGCACCACCACCGACAGGCCCAGCATCCATGGCACCCAGAGGGATTCCCCCTCCCGATAGCGCACGTACACGCGCCCGGGGAACACCAGCAGGAGGCACGGCAGGGCGAACGACAGCCAGTCCCCGGAAGGCGCGCGGAGCATGAGCCACAGCGACAGCGCCGTGAACGCGCTCCACTCCGCCAGGACGAGGCCCGTGCGTCGCGCCAGCACCCTCCGCGCTCCGCGCCACGCCAGGAAGGCCCGCGCCTGCGCGACGGACGGGCCTGGAGACGCAGCCTCCTCCGCCGAGGGCGGGGGCATCGCGGCCTCCTGGAGCAACCGCGAGCGTCGGGAGTGGACCTGCGCGCCGAGCGCCACGAGCCCCAGGGCGCCGACGCCCACGATGACACCCCAGTCCTGGGACGACGGGGCCCGAGCCTCGGGGGCGAGCGGCGCGACACGCGGGCCCTCGGGTCGAGGCGAGGACACATCCAGCCGGGTCGCGATGACGTGAGCCATCATCGCGGCCAGGGCGACGAAGACGCCGAGGATGATGGGGACCTCGCGAGGCGCTGCCATGACGACAGTGCAGGGAAGACCGGGCCGCATGTCAATGGCCCGGTTGACTCACCCGCCCGAGGGCCTGGACCGAGGGGCTCGGCTCAATCGCCGCAGGTGCCGAACTCCGAATCCCAGACGCATCCCTTGATGCGGCAGAGGGACTCGCTCGTGATGTTCGCACAGATGATTTCCGCGGAGGTCGACTCCTCGGGGGATGCCGCCGGCGCCTCCGTGCGCCCGGTCCAGCCAGACAGGGTCAGGAACGCAGCCAAAGCCATGAAGCCTCGCATGGTCACCTCTCCTCGTGGACTCATGGACAGCCATGAGTCCAAGCAGCGTCTTCCTTTCAGCCACCCAAGTCAAACACACACATGATGCGACCACCGCCGTCAGAAAAATCCACCCTGCGGCGAGGCGCATCCCCACAGAGGCACCTCCTCTGGAGCCCACGAGGCGCGTCTGTCCGCGGCAGGTCGCGCCCCGACCTCCACGCGAAGCGCTCTGGATTCAGCCGACGTGGGGTGAGTCCCGAGGAGGGTCTTGAGGGCGTGGTGTGTGCGCGTGGGTTCCTGCTAAACCAACGATCTCGATTCTCGCACGACGTCAGGAGGCGCGCCTGAGGGCGGCTCGGCGCAGGGATGGACAGGCAGAGCGCTGTGCATTCCGCGCGTCGAGGTAGGCATGTACCCGCACCATGAGCTGGGCCATGGTGCGGCAGCGGTGGTTTCGCGTGACGTTTGCGTGCAGGTCGAGCCACACGCGCTCGATGCGGTTGCCCTGGGGGCAGTAGGGCGGCAGGAAGTGGAGCACGATGCGCTCTTTGAGTTGGACCAGCGCCTTGCGAGTCTTCTGACTGGTGTGGACCGCTGCATTGTCCAGCACGAGGTGGATGCGACGAGCGCGCCGGTATTCCCCCGCCAGCCGCCAGAGCAACTGGATGAAGAGGTCGCTGGCCTTGGATTTGCCCTCCACCCACGTCAGCTTTCCCGTCCGGACATTCAACGCTCCAGCCAGGAAGCGCTTCTGGTTGTTGCCCGGGGTCACCACCACCCGACGCTGCCCCGGAAGACACCAGTCGTGTCCGACCTTGGGGTTGAGATGGATGTCCACCTCATCTACGTGGAGCACGGGCTCTTCGGGGGGCTTGTGTGCATGCAGGCACTTCAACTCGTAGAGCCGGCGCCGACGCTTCCACGCGGGCCAGGGACACTTGACGATGGGCCTGGCGGCCTTGCGCCGCGCGCCGAGCCAGGTGAGCGCGCGGCCCATGGTCGCCACGGAGACCTGGGGCAGCCCGCGGCGCTCAAGCTCCAGGCACAGCAACTCCCGTGTCCAGGTGGGCCGGCACCAGCCCCAGTCCTCGGGCGTTCCCACCAGCACCCGCGCCAGCCTCTCTCGGAATCGCTCGTCTACCTTGCGCTGGCCGTTGCCCTCCCTCCTGTCTCGTAGCGCTCCGCGTCCGTCCTCCCGGTAGCGGCGCACTGCGCTGACGACGGTGGAGGTTGCACAGCCCAACTCCCGGGCTGCCGCGTTGCATGAGGCTCCCCGCCCCACAGCCGCCACGGCCATGCACCGCCGCATGGTGAGCGGGCAGCCACTCCGCTCACCCCACCTCAGCAGCGCCTGCCGCTGCTTCCTCTTCAGCCACTGCCTACCTTTGCCCTCGGGCAGGGCCTTCTCGCTCTCAGGTCTTCTGCGCACACAGAGCCGAACGAGAAGTGCCCCTGCTCCCTCTTCCCGCGCACTTCCCGCCTGCCCGCCCTTCAGCCTGATCGAGAATCACGAACTTCGGTTTAGGGCGTCACGGATGACAGCTCGGTGAGGACCTGGCACGAGCTCAGGACATCGGGAGGAGCGCTTCCTCCGAAGCGCTGGGTCAGCCAGGCCACGGTGCCAGGGATGTCATCGCCCAACACGCCGAAGTGGTCCGCCACCGGGCACCCCACGTACTCCACCGAGGCCTGACGCGCGATGAGCTCGTTGCGGACGACCCACGTCTGCGCCGGATTCACGCGCGCATCCAGGCGCCCCTGCACCAGGCGCACCGGGACTCCGATGCTCAGATATCCCGGGTGCATCGCGCGCAGCTGCGCGAGCAACGGCGGCCAGTTCGCGGTCTCGCTCATCACATTGCCCTTGGGGATGAAGCTCCCCCAGGAGTCCGTCAGGCTCAGCTCGGTGCGGCACTTCGTGTCGACCTCCGCGTACAGCTTCAGGGCCTGCGGCTTGAGCAGCTGCTCCAGCTTCACTCCGTCGGGGTCTCCCTCCGCGGCCCCGGTGAGGAAGAGTGGAATGAACGCGGCGTCCGGCGAGGCCTCCGCGACCTGCACCGCGAGCGGGAACGTCAGGTGCATCGCGGACCCTGGCGCATAGGCCAGCGCGCCCACCAGCTCCAGGTCCTTGCCTCGCAGCCGCTCCGGGGCCTCGGCCGCGGAGAACAGCGCGGCCTGTCCTCCCTGGGAATGGCCCACGATGGCGTACTTCTTCGACAGCTTGCCCGGGTACAGCTTGTGCGCCGCCACCACGCTGTCGAGCACGCCTCGTGCCTGCGAGCGTCCCAGCAGGTACGGGTGCCGCCCCTCCGTGCCGAGCCCCTCGTAGTCGGTCATCACCACGGCCCACTTCATCTCGCCCAGGAAGTAGTTCAGCAACCGCTGCGGCGCCTGATTGTACCAATGGGCGCTCGAGCCCAGCACATCGCGCGATGGCGCGCACTTGTCGGCCACGCCCACCGTCCCGTGTGCCCAGGCAATCACCGGCCAGCCACCTTCCGGCGGTTCTCCCTTTGGGAGCGCGATGATTCCGGACACGGCGATGGGCCGGTCCCCCTTCACCGCATCCGAGCGGTACAGCACGCGCACGTTGCTCCCCGCCTGCTCCAACGCGGCGAAGCCCGTGAGCGGCTCGTGCCGGAGGACATCGCCCTGAGAGGAGGTCGGGAGCGAGTCAGGCGTGCGGTAGAACGGAGGGAGCTCGTCCTGCTGC
This sequence comes from Myxococcus sp. MH1, assembly GCF_059738865.1. NCBI lineage: Bacteria > Pseudomonadati > Myxococcota > Myxococcia > Myxococcales > Myxococcaceae > Myxococcus > Myxococcus sp. MH1. Next base: position 9,058,969 of record NZ_AP026947.1, read on the forward strand.
GGCTGGGGCGACCCGCGAGAGCACGCGAAGACGAGGACGGCCAGGGACACGAGGGACACAGCGCACCTGCGCGAGACAGGCATGACGACTCCCAGGAGAGTGCCGCGCGCGCGGGAGCTGGACGAAGGTGTCGGCGTGGGCGTCCAGTCTCGAAGAGCGAGCCAACGGCTCACAAGCCCGACACGGGGCCTCGGGCGGGAGCACTGCGAGTCGCGAGCCGCCGTCGTGAACCAGCCGACACGCGCCTGCCCTCGCGGGCCACGTGCATCGAGGCGGCTCCAGCAACGGCGAAGGCGGCACCCTGTTCGAGCAGTGCCGCCACGGTCCCACGGATTCAGGTGGGCGACTCAGAGGTCCACGCGCCACAGCTGGTTGTCGGCCGCCTTGCGATGCATCGGGTAGACGATGAGCCGACCCGCGCCATCCTTCCTGGCGCCCTCGATATCCAGCACGAAGCCATTGAGGGCGCTCTGGATGTAGTAGGTGCCGCGGGCGCGACCGGGCACGAGCTTCCACACCTGGTTGGGGCTGCCGTGGGCTTCCCACATGATGACCCGGGTTCCCGGCGCCTTGTTCGCGCCATCGATGTCGAGCACGAGTCCGTTGAGCTTGCTGCGGATGAGGTAGCCGCCGCGGGTCGGCACCAGCTCCCACTGCTGGTTGTCGTTGCCCTCGCGGTGGGACTTCGCGGGGTGGGCGATGAGTCCGGCGCCGAGCGAGCGGTTGTTGCCCTCGATGTCGAGCACGAGCCCCGCGAGCTTGCTGCGGATGAAGGAGGTGCGCTGGTGGCGCGGCTCATCGCGGCCGTGACCATGGCCCCGGCCCGGCGGCGGGGGCGGAGGAGTCGGGCGGGCCTCGCCCTGGCACCAACCGGCGGGGCTGCAGGTGCGCGCGCCGTCGCACTCCGAGGAGCTGTGGCAGCGGTTGGGACCGGGGCGGTTGCGAGACTCGTCCCAGCGGTAATCCGGCCCGGGACCCGCCGCCGCCGTCATGGGCAGGAGCAGCAGCGCGAGCGCCATCCATCCCCTGCCCTTCGCGGACGACCGGTTTTCACGCGCACGAACACCCTCGGAGCCACCGCGAACCGCCAACATGGGACCTCTCCTTGTCTGGAATCACCGCGGCGGGGCCGCTCTCGCTGTCCCGCTCACCGTGTGCTCTTCATGACGGGGGGCCGGGGATTTCATTCACGCCCGGCCCGCGTCACTCGACGGGCACGTACTTCTGGAGGAAATATCCCACCCGTCCCCGGGCGAGCTGTCGGCCGAAGCCGCCGTCCCAGATGTCGAAGCCGTGCTCCGCATACGGGAGCGTGAAGAGCTCGTGGGGCACTGCGTACTGCGCGAGCCGGACGGCCATCGCCTGGGAGGCCTCGGGCGGCACGACGCTGTCGGCACCACCGTGGAGCAGGAGCGTGGGAGGAGCGCGTGGACCGATGTGGTGGATGGGAGAGAGCAGCTCGTACAGCTCGCGGTGTCCGTCCAGCGGTGCACCGGTGAAGCCCTCGAGCGTGTCGGCGTTGATGGCTGCGTGAGCCACCAGGTCACCCGGCGCGTAGAAGCTGATGATGGCCGCGACGGACGTATCTCCAGTGGAGCCACAGGAGGACGGGAGGCGGGAATCGCCCGCGGAGTACCCCGCCAGCATCGCGAGGTGCCCACCCGCGGACTCACCGAACAGGACGAGCCGGGACGGGTCGATGCCGTAGGTCTCCGCGTGGTCCTTGACCCAGCGGATGCCGCACTTGACGTCTCCCGGAGCGGTCATGCCGGTGGCGGGAGGGAAGAGCCGGTAGTCGAGGGCGATGAGGACGTAGCCCTTCGCGGTGAAGAAGTCGGCCCAGGCGCGGGCATACGCGCGCTCGCCGCCGCGCCAACCGCCACCGTGGAAGTAGAGCACCGCCGTGCGTGGAGTGGATGGAGCGCCTGGGGGAAGGAAGATGTCGGCGTGCAGTTCGCGCCCCGCGGCTTCGGCGAAGCGAACCGTCTGACTCGGGAGGGGGCGAGCAGCGACGAGAGGACGGAGATACGCGCGGAGGTCGAGCGGGAGGTCGTTCGCACGGGCCATCCGCCAGGCGGAGACAGCGGGCCATGCCGCGAGGACTCCGACGAGCAGCGCGGACGTGGGGGTCGCCCAGCGCAGCCACTTCCACACGTCCACGTGAGCGCACCAGACGGCCACCAGCGCGGTGAGGAGCGCGGGGACCAGCATCACCAGGCTGTACTCGCGCAAGATGCCCTTGAGCAGATGGACGAGCGTGGGCACTCCGGCGGGAGCGAAGAAGACGGCGGCGAGCAGCACGCAGCCCAGGATGTGAAGTAGCGCCAGGACGGTCGGCATGGAGTTCGGAGTGCCCTGGACGGTACGCATCCGGCACCGGTCGCGCCATGCCCCACGACACCGTGGCGCTTGAAGATGGCGCCCATCGCCGCCGACTGACATCTTCACGGGATGGACGCGAGTGCCCGCGAGTATCTCGCGATTCAGACGTTCTACGGACAGCGTCGCGCTCGACGCTCCGGCGTACCGTACATGCACCACATCGACGAAGGGCTGTGGGTGCTACGTGCCCTGGGCGCGAGCGACCGGGCTCAACGCGCGTACTGCCTGCATCCCCTGGTGCAGGACGATGACGAACGCGCAGCAGCCTGGGCCCGAGCGCTCGCCACAGGAGCGGACCTCTCCTTGCCGCCGGTCGATGGCGTGAGTGACGACCCGCGAGTCCTCGCGCTCGCGCTGGACTACCGGGAGACGGCCAACGCGGCCCTGTCCCCTCGACCGGACTTGATGGGGCCCGAAGACATCGCGCTCAGCACGGAGCCCGAGGTCAACGACATGCTCCGCGCCGACAAGGTCCAGAACTACAAGGACTTCCTTCGACATCACCGGGGAGTACATCCCCGGTCCGTCGAATTGGAGCGCTACTTCCAGGCATGGCTCGCGCGCCTCGATGTGTCTTCGGACCAGGTCACCCACTGGCACGCGGAACTGGACCGTCTCCACCCCGCCAGGCACTCAGGCTGGATGCCCTCGTGAGTTCCGACCTGGCGGGGCAATATCCAGCGCAAGTTCAACGTCGACGCGCCTGAGCGACAAGCGTGTGCCCGAGAGCGGAGCACCAGTCTTCGTGGCGCCGCTGCCATCCCGAGTGCTTGCGCATCAGATTTCCTGGATGCGTCAGATGCACGATCGAGAGCGGCCGCCCCCATGGCTCCAGCTCAACGGCCGCCCCATAGAGAAGCTTCTGAGCATCTCGTATCGACGTCAGTCCTCGAACGAACGCGGCTGCCTCGGTGCCGAGCGTCAGCAAGAGCCTCAGCGCTGGGTTCCCGAGAACCTCTGCGAGTCGGTCGAGATTACCCGGTAGCTCCCGGGAGCGCGCCAGGAGCTCATCTGGCGCAGGCCGTGGCTCCACGGCAGTCCGCCTCCCTGTCTCTGCCTCGTAGCGCGCGACGTTGTCCGCCATCGAGCGGCCGCGCTTCCCAGTCACCGTGGTGGACAGGTAGTAGGGCCAGAGGTCCGTGATGAGGACGGAGCTCCGATTGAGACCGAGCGGCGCGAGGTAGCGCGCATCCAGGTCCCTTCCGGAGCGAGAGACAGGCTCGAAAGAGGTCCGCTCGACCTGAGTCGGAAGGTTGCACACCAGCCCATCATGTTCCCACCTGGAGAGCTTCGTCGCGGCGGGGTACACGCCAAGAATGGCGACCGCGGCGTCCGCCGGGCCCGACGCGTCCGTGCGTACGAGGTCTCCACCCAGGGGGAGGCTGCCTCGTCTATCAGGAAGCAACTCCCGCCAATGCGGCACCGCGTACTCCCAATCCGGCCTCTACGACAGGCAGCAAACCCGGGGGATTGTACCCGTCGCGTGGGCATGGAGCCGAAGTTCAACGTACCGAAGGCTCGGGTTCCGGGGCCGCACCACGAACCAGCCCAATCACCTGCGCGGCGAAGTGAACCCGGTCCGTCTTCACGATGTTGAAACGGCCTCGATGGCCCCAGAGCGTCTCTGGGTTGTCCGCATGGATTTCGCAGTTCCAAGTCCCGTCGGGCTTGGTGGCGATTCTCACGCGCTTCATGGTGTATGCCCGCTGGTCGATGTAGTCATTGGCCGCCAGCACATAGATGCCATCGTTCTCGATGATGCCCGGCAACGAGGAGTTGGATGGGGGCTCCGAGATATCAACCGGATCCAGATAGACCCCGTCCAGGAACCTGAGGGTCGTGTCCCTATAAGTGTGTAGTCGGCGAGCAGGGACGAGCGGGAAAGAGGGAAGCTCCTCGGTGAAACCAACCGAGACGGTCTCCCCCTGGCAGGGGAGCCGAGGAGTTCCCTGAAGTGGACGATACCGAGTTTGCCGCGCCCTCGCACGAGGAGGTGCGCACCGACGTGCGAGGCCTGTTCCTGGGAGCCATCCGCATGACGCTGGAGATGCTGCTGGAGGAGGAGATTCGAGGGCTGGTGGGGGCCGGGCGCTGGCAGCAGGTGGCAGGGCGGAAGGACCAGCGCAACGGCAGCTACCTGCGAGGCCTGCTGACGTCCATGGGGCACCTGGAGGTGGCCGTGCCCCGGACGCGGGCCAGCGGCTCGGCGGAGGCCGTCCTGGGTCGCTACAAGCGGCGCAGCGAAGAGCTCGACGAGGCGATTACCAGCGCATACGTGCAGGGCGTCTCCACGCGGAAGATGGGCCGGGTGACGCGAGCGCTCATGGGGGAGGAGGTTTCGCGTTCGACGGTGAGCCGAGTGACGAAGTCCCTCGAAGAGAAGGTGGAGGGCCTTCGCACCCAGCCTCTCACCCAGGCCTTCCCCTACCTGTACCTGGATGCCACCTTCCTGGACGCCCGGTGGGCGCGCACGGTGCAGAACGTCTCGGCCCTGGTGGCCTACGGCGTGGGAGAGGATGGGCACCGGCACCTGTTGGCCGTGACTCTGGGGGGCAGCGAGTCGCAGGACTCCTGGCTGGAGTTGCTGCGCCAACTGCTCGAGCGAGGGTTGAGGGGCGTGCGCCTGGTCATCGCCGACGGGCACGCGGGACTGGCCGCCGCGGCCCGGCAGGCACTGCCCGAGGCCCAGCTCCAGCGCTGCACGGTGCACCTCACCCGGAACGTCCTCGCCAAAACTCCCTGGCGCCTGCGAGGACGCCTCGGCAAGGAGACCTCGGCCGTCTTCGAGGCCCCCTCTCTCCTGGACGCCAGGAAGCGTCTGGAGGCGCTCCAGTCCGGACTGGGCCGCCAGGTCCCCGAGGCCATGGAGTGCCTGCGCGAGGGCTTCGCCGCCGCCACCTGCTTCTTCTCCTTCCCCAAGGCCCACTGGAAGCGCCTGCGCAGCACCAACGGCCTGGAGCGTCTGCACGGCGAAGTGAAGCGCCGCATCCGCTCCGTGGGCGCCTTCCCGGACCGTGCCAGCGCGCTGCGTCTCATCACCGCCGTCGCCCTCGAAGTGACTGGTATCTGGGACGACCGCCGCTACCTCGACATGGCCCTGCTCAACTCAACCCCAGACACTGCCGCTGCTTGACACCGCCAAAGAGCATTCCTCCCCCGAACCCCCCTCCGAACAACTACACACGATTCGGGACTTGACCCGGCAGTCTGCCTGGACATCAGGAGGACAGGCGGAACCGCCGTGAGTCTAATCCAACCCACAGCATCCTCTGGCGCTAGCTGGGTTTACGGGTTCGCGGCACGCTATCCTCTCATCCACGCCCAACATAGGGAGCGGGGACCGGAATGGGCCGTGCGTGCGTACTCCACTCCCCTGCCCGCGAAGCCGGCACCGGCTCCTGCCCGTAAAGAGGTCTCCGTGCCCGCCAGTACCCTGGAGGTCAGCATGCAGTCCGCCACCGCGCTCAAGAGCCTGTCCGCGCAGGAGCGCACGACGCTCAAGGACGTGCTCCGCAAGGTGAATGCCCAGTTGGGTATTAGCCTGCTGCGGCAGGTCGCGAAGGAGGCGGGGCTGCTGGGGAAAGAGGCCAAGCGCGCCGACGGCGCCACCCTTAAGCGGCTCGTCGCGGACGCGGACCAACTCACGAAACTCTTGGCGGAGGCGCTCGACGACCGGGGGCGACAGGCTAGTGCCGTGCGCACCCTGCAGCGCATCGCCCTGACCGCCTCGCAGGACCCGACCCTGGACCATCGCGCCCACAACGCATTCAGCCGGGTGCGCCAAGCCTTCGAAACCGGCGAATGGGAGCAGCTCAAGCGCTCCGCCGAGAGCCTGAGGAAGATTCGCGACGAGACGCCGCACGAGTTGCTGGACCTCATCAACGTCCTCATCGCGTTCCTCTCGGGAGACATCCAGCGCATCCTCCACGCCCTGGAGTCGCCCCTGGCACTCCCGTCGGGGCCGCTCCAGCCTCCCAGCCGCCCGGTGGGCGCTTCTGGCACGCGGCACAAGCCGCCGGAAGAGGCCCCGGCCCCCGCGGCCCCTCCGCCCGCCAGCGAGGAGAGCCACCGTGCGCGGCTGGCCGAATACCGCGCCTGTGTCCAGGCGCTCTGCGCGGGGTTGAGGGCGTCCATTGAGAAACTGCCGACGAGAGAGCGGCTCGCTCTGGCCAATACGCGGCTGCAAGACGCTACCGGCTCCCTGGCATCCATCTCCCTCGAGTCCTTCGGGTCCGCGCTGGACCTGGGCAGGCAGTTGCAGACCCTAGGCAGCCGGATTGCCGAGAGCATCCAGCACCTCTCGGATGCGTCCGCCTCCGTGGAGCAGGAAGCCCATCAGCTCGCCAGTGCGGTGGGCAAGTCGCTCGGGACGGTGGCTCCGTTCGATTGCACCCTCATGGGGCTGGCGAAGCTGCCAGCCGCGCTGGAGGCCGAGGTCGCCCGGTGCGAAAAGCAGGTCGAGGCGCTGTTCCAGCGGCTCGGTGAGGCCTCCCTGGATGGCTCCATCGAGCTGCTCCCCCCGCCTGACGCGTCGGCGGGGGCGCAAGGCCTGCTCGAAAGGATCCAGCAGTTCGACCGGAACGTGGCCACCACGCTCAAGGCACGCGCGAACGGCTCCAGGGTGGAGGCCCCGGGAGTGCGCGAGGAGGCGCCCGCGCCTAGGAGCAAGGAGCGCGACATCGAGCTGCGCTTCCGGGTGACAGGAGCTGTCCCGGCGCTCATGTCGGCGGGCCTGCTGGGGCGTCTGCGCGAGGAAGCACGCCACGAAGTGACGGGAGAGGTCCCCTCGTTCCTGCCCGTCGATGGCCGGGCCAACGAGCCGGTGCTCGTCCAGGTGCCCGCGTCGGCCTCCGACGCCGCCGCCGTGAATGCCGCGGCCCGCAACCTGCTGGTCCTGTGGGGCTCGGTGGCCAGGGCGGACACGCCCATACGGCCCCTGGCGCAATGTCTCGAGTTCCTGGGAGAGGCGGCGAAGCTCCAGGAGGTGGTTCGCAAGGACCCCATGGCCCCGCACTTCGACGTCGCCGTGGCGGCCATGGCTCTTCATTGCGCGGCCCTGGACCGGCTGGACGGCCGGGGCCGCAGGCGGCTGGCGGGAGTTCTCTCCTCCAGAACTCCCGCAGAGCTGGAGCGAGGGCTGCTGGAGTGCGCGGAGGCCGCGAGCAAGTCCCCTGCCCTGGCGCGCGCCTGCGCGGAACTGGTGGCGCCAGGGCTTCACCTGCCCCTGGCGCAGGCGGTGGGCGCCCTAGCGCGGACCTCGGCCGCCGTGGCCCGCCGGCTGCTGGACGGCATTGGCATCGCTGCGGCGCTCGTCGGCCGCGACAAGAGCCTTGAGTGCCGCAACGCCGTCCTCCAGGCGCTCGGGGCCGAGCCCCAAGACTCCGAAACGATTGAGGACTTCCTCGACGACGCAGAGCGGCAGTCCCGGCGCGGGGCCCGGCCGGACGTGCCCAAGCTGAAGTCCCTCCAGCCGCTCGTCACGGACTTCGTCGCGGCGATGGGCAGCAGGCTCTGGGAGCGGGGCCGCGGGAGCAATGCAGCCCCCAAGCCCGGTATCGCGCTGCCCAAGGCCGCGGAGAAGGGCCTGTCCCTCACTCCCGGCGCTAGGTTCGTGGAAGTCCCCATCCGCGTGCGCAATGGCGGCGACGCCGCCGTGGGGGGCATCAGCATCCTGGTGAGTCGGCCCGCCAAGGGCGACTCGCCCATCAGCTCCGCCCCTACCGAGCTCCACGTCTCGTGGCTGAGCGACCAGAACCTGGAGGACACGTCCTCGGTGGTCATCGCCTGCCGGCTCGAGCTGGACCCGGACAAGGCGGAGCAGTTCAGCGAGCTGCGGCTGTCCCTTCGCTCCTCGTGGTTCGGCGGCGGGCAGGATGAGAGCTACGTGCTGCCGCTGCGGTTCGAGGAGCGGGCGCTCGCGGAGGCGGAAATCACGGGCTTCAACGGCGAGCCCGTCGACCTCAACGACGAGAAGACCTTCCGGCTGTCGTCCTCGTCCGTGCAGACGTGCTTCAAGAAATTGCGGGGGCGGCTGCGCCAGGGCCGGGCCGTGCGCGCGGTCATCTTCGGCCGGCGGCGGCGCGGAAAGAGCTCCATCTGCGCCTCGCTGGAGGGAGACCGGGAGATACAGAAGCTGTTCTCCGTTCGCCGCCACGTGTGGAACGGACCACGGATGACCACGGCCGCCACCGCGTTCTCGACGCTGTCCGAGCTGCTGGTGGAGGCGCTGGCCCGCAGCGGGGTGGACGCGGCCGCGATGAACGTGACGGACCTGAGCCGGGCGGACGAGATGTCCCAGCGCTTCCTGCACTGGTTCGACCGGCTCTCGGAGTCGCTCAAGGAGAAGACGCGGGTCCTGCTGCTGCTCGACGAGTTCCAGAAGTGGATTGCCGGTCTGGGCTCCAAGCAGGAGCGCCTAGCGCTGCTGGCGGCCTTGCGGCACTTCAATGAGCGCAGCGGCAAGCTAGAGGTCGCCTTCGTCCTGAGCGGCCTGCAGAGCCTCAAGGGGCTCGTCCAGGAGTCCACCGACTTGGCGAATGCCGTGGAGTCCTTCGAGGTCAAGGAACTGACCAACGAGGAGGCGGACCGCTACCTGCGCGAGCGGGTTCCCCTGGAGTTGGACGGGCGCACGCGCCGGCGGCTCATCAGCCTGAGCGGCGGCAATCCTTATGTGCTGAATCGACTGGGCGGCCTCCTGGTGGAGATGTTGCGGCACCAGCAGCGGAGCTGGTGCACGGTGGCGGATGCGGACGCGCTCCTGCTGGACGACGATGCCCAGACGGGGCGGCTCGCCGAGTTCGTCAAGTACATGCTCCACGAGGACGAGGACGATGGTGCAGCGACGCTGCGCCAGCTCACCGTGCTGCGCGCGGTGGCCTCGACCCTGAATGAGCGGGGCGACTTCGATGGCTACGTCCGCATCACGGACGTGGATGCGTGGCTCCAGCGCAACAGCGTGGAGTTCGAGCCGGGAGAGCCTCAGCGCCAGTTGGATGAGCTGGCCCAGATGGGCCTCATCCAGACCCGTGAAGGGGGGCGCCACTACCTTCGTGGGGAGTGGCTGTGCCGGCAGCTCGCCGCGCTGGATCCGGAGAAGGTGAAGCTCCAGCCCGTCACCTCTCGCCCGGACCCGGACTTGGTGCTGGGGCGGTACCGGAAGCGCAAGTTCCTGGACAAGGGCGGAGAGGCGGAAATCTGGCTCGCGGAGAACGTGCAGGAAGGCGGGCACGACGTCGTGCTTCGCATCTACCCTGAGGGCACGGTGGGGCTGCACGAGCGCATCGAGCGGGAGAAGAAGGTGCTGTCCCGCATCCGCCACCCGAACGTCGTCGGCTTCCTGGGGGCCAGCATCGACGATCGCCACGGTGGAGTCGTGGTCCTCAACTACATCAATGGCGAGACGCTGGAGTCCGTCCTGGGAACGAAGCCCGCGTCGGCGCAGACGATTCTTCCTGGCGGCGACGTGGTCGCCCAGGTCCACCTGCTGAAAAAGATTGTCGACGCCGTTGGCGCCTGCCACGCCGAGAACATCGTCCACAAGGACCTGTCTCCCAGGAACATCATGGTGGCGCAGCAGATGGGGGTCTGGGAACCCACCCTCATCGACTTCGGCATCGCCGGGTTCGACACGCAGCCCGTCCAGGACGGCACGACTGCCCTCGGCACACCCGGCTACATCGCGCCGGAAAAGGCGCTGGGCGGCCGGCGTACCCCTCCCGCGGACATCTACTCGCTGGGGGCGTTGTTCCTCCGGGTGCTGACGGGGTGCGAGCCGCGTGAGGCGTTCAGCACACCGGAGCGGCTGGAGCGCCTGCTGGAAGAAGCACGCATGCCCACTCGGCTAGCCAGCCTGCTTCTGCTGATGCTCTCTCGCGACCCTGAGCAGCGTCCATCCGCCTCGGAGGTAAGGGGCAGCTTGGAAACGGTGCTTGAGCCGCACACCTGGAAGGAGCTTCGGGAGAAGGCGGGAGACGCCTTCCTAGACAACCGGGAGGATGACGCGATTCGCCTCTTCGGGCAGACCCTGTCGTCCATCCCGGCCGGGGAGCGCAAGGGCGCGGACTACGTGACGCTGCTGGGGGATGCTGCGGATGCCCTGGCGCAGGCCAATCAGCCAGTTCCCTGGGACACCCAGTGGTTGGACAAGTGGGTCGTCCTCATGAGGACGACGCCGGAGCTGGGCAAGGGGGCGCAGCAGATTCCGGCCGTCTTGAAGGAGTACCGGGTGAAGTTCCCCCAGGAGGGGGCTCGCCTGATTCGCCAGTTGGCCTCGGCCCTGGCCCAGCCGCCGGCGAGTCCCGCGCTGGTGCCGTTGCTGCGAGAGGTGGCCCGGGAGGACCTGTTCCGCGAGGCGGATGCCGCCACTGCGACCTTCGAGGCCCTAGCCCGCTACTATTCGGAGAACCACCTCGACGTGGTGTTGCTGGAGGACTTCGGGGTGCGCTGTGCCCGGCATTCTCGGGTCCGGCTCCAGCAGCCGCTCACCGCGGAACTGTGGCTTCAGCGCGTCCGCCGGCTGGGGCAACAACCGCGCGCAGACTACGACGAGGAACTCAAGGCCCTCACGGAGGCGCGCAGGAAGACGGGCAAGCTCCAGACGCTGCCTGAGGCGAAGAAGCAGGAGCCGATGAAGGTGGGCGTGGACGAGCGGGGGCACCTCGTCATGTCGAAACTGGAGGAGTTCGACAGCCGCATCCGGAACCTGTTCCCCTTCGTCTACCGGCTGGAGCGCGTCACCAAGGACCGGAATGCAAAGGCTTCACGCCCCACTCTGCTGCGGCTGGACAACATCGCCAGGCACCTGCCACAGGGTAGCCAGGACCCGGGGAACATCATTCCCCTGGTGCTCGATGGCTCCTTCACGGCGGAGGGCATTCCCTTGCGAATGAACATCGTCCTGCCCGCCGAGACCACGTCATCGCAGCGAGATGCCGCGCTCAACGTCCTCAAGGAAGCCGTCGACATCTTCGACTTCCACGGTTGAGGCCATGACCGGAGTGCCCGTCAAACTCCCTGACACAGGGGGCCAGCGTCTCGAAGCCCTCGCCCTCGAGAATGCCCGACTGAAGGGCGAGGACGCGCAGTCGCTGCGTAACCGTCCGGCGAGCGACGTGGCGGGAGGCATTGCCGGGGTATCAGTCGTGGTGGACCCTGGCCGGAATGTCGAAGCCGGCTGAGAAGCAGGAGTGGTTCCAGGTCGCCGAGGCCTTCGAGGCGAGCGGCCTGACGCAGAAGGAGTTCTCCGCACAGCGAGGGTTGAGGCTGAGCACGCTGCAGTCGTGGGTATACCGGCGCCGACGTCAGCGCCCCCGGAAGGCGCAGGAGGTGCGCCTGCTGCCGGTGGAGGTATCGGCCGTCGCGCAGGTGAGTCCTGTGCTGCTCGAGGTGGCGCTGGCCAGCGGAGCCAGGTTGCGGTTCCCCGCGGGCGCCGACGTCGATTACGTCGCCCGGCTCGTCACCGCGCTGGGCGGGTGAGCGCGTGTTCACGCTTCCGGCGTCCGTGCGCGTGGTGCTGGCCACCGAGGCGGTGGACATGCGCAAGTCGATTGACGGCCTCATGGCGCTGGTGAAGTCCGCCTGGGGCGAGGACGTCTACTCCGGCCACCTCTTCGCCTTCGTCTCGAGGCGGGGCGACCGCATCAAGGTGCTGACGTGGAGTCGGGGAGGCTTCGTGCTGCTGTACAAGCGACTGGAGACGGGCCGCTTCCGGCTGCCGAAGGTGGACGCGGACGCGAGCGCGGTGCACCTGGACGCGACGCAGTTGGCGATGCTGCTGGGCGGCATGGATGTCACCGACGTCAAACGCTCGCCCGTCTGGACGCCACCCGGGCGCACGTCCTCGTAGCGCGAGGACAGGCCGTGGCGCCGCGAGGTGTTGGTACCAGGTGCCCCGCGAGCTGCCCCAAGACCACTTCTGTCCCTGGCGCGAGGAAGCCGAAGAGCTTCGCGAACGGATGACGTCGCTGGAGGCGAAGATGGCGGCGCTGGAGCGGCGCGTCTTCGGCCGCAAGACGGAAAAGCTGCCTCCGGTGGCAAAGGAACTGAAGCCGTCGTCCACCAGCCCGGAGGACGAGGCGGCCCGGGCCGCGAGCGCACTGCAGACGCGACGCGAGCGCGCGGCCCGTAAGGCCGCCGGGGCCGTGGAGCGCGAAGTCCCGCACGAGGTGCCCGCCGAGGAGCGGCGCTGCCCAGCGTGCGGCAGCGAGGCCCTCAAGCCCCTGGGAGAGGGGCGCCGGACGGTGGTGTACGAGTACGTGCCGGCCTTCTTCGAGAAGCAGGTGCACGAGCAAGAGGTCCTGGCGTGCGCCTGCGGCCGAGGTGTCGTCACCGCGCCCGCGCCGCCCAAGGTGGTGGACAAGGGCGAGTACGGGCCGGGTCTCCTGGCCCACGTCGTCGTCTCCAAGTGCGCGGACGCCATGCCCCTGCACCGGCTGGCTCAGCGGATGGAGCGCGGCGGGGTCCCCATGAGCCGCAGCACGCTGACGGACCTCTTCCACCAGTCCGCCGAGGTGCTGCTACCGTTGTCCTCGCACCTGCTGCAGTGCATCGCCTCTGCGGAGGTGGTGTGGGCCGACGAGACGCCACTGCGCGTGCTGGACGTGAAGAAGACGCGCCGGGGCTACCTGTGGACATTCCTCACCCAGACGCCCCAGGGAGAGTGGCTCATCGGCTACCGCTTCAGCCTGGGGCGCGCGGGCAAGACGCCCAAGGACGTGCTGGGAGGCACCACGGGCGCGCTCGTGGTGGACGGGTACACTGGCTACAACGCGGTGACGCTGCCGGAGGGCCGCACGCGCGTCGGCTGCTAGGCCCACCTGCGTCGTCGCTTCTTCGAGGCGCTGTCCACCGCGCCTGAAGCCCGGGAGGCGATGGACCTCATCCTCGAGCTCTACCGCGTGGAAGCGCAGGCGCGGGACGCGGACCTCGTGGGTACCGCCGCGCACCGCGCGCTGCGCCAGGAGTCCAGCACTCGCATTCTCGCGCGTCTGTCGACGTGGCTCGCAGTCCAGACGCCGCTCCACCCGCCGAAGAGTCCCATGGGGCAGGCCCTCTCCTACGCGACGAAGCAATGGGACGCGCTGACGCGCTTCCTCGACGACGCGCGACTGCCTTTGGACAACAGCCGCTCCGAGGCGGCTCTGAGAAAGGCCGCAATGGGAGTTTCATTGTGCGTCACCTCTTCGGGGCGTTGTCGACCGCTTCACGCGACGGCGGGGCTTGCTCGCGCCGCGAGGGCTCCTACGTCGCTTGTGGACGGTCTCAAGCACGTGTGTCGCTCGCAGGTCCTCCGCTCGAATCTGCCACGGAGCATCCGGCATCACCTGCTTGGCGGGGAGAAGCCCACACTGGATGAGTTTTCGAATGGCTTGGTTCGGCACGCCGAGGGCTGCGGCAGCATCCCGCATGGTGAGCCAGCCGCTGTCCTGCCGGCCAGAGGCGTAGGCTGGAATTCGTGCCGTCCGTCGGTACGCAGCGACGCGCCTATGGGTCCACGCAAGGCCGTGGCCAGTTCGGTGGCCCGCCTGGTTGAGACGTACCGCCATGGCCGCGTCCGACTGCTCGCCAGCCATCGCACGAATCATCGCATCGGCGTCGGCGGAGGCACGCTTGCGGTGCTCTCCCGTGGCGGGCTTGCGTGCTCGCACCTCTGAGTGCTGCCCACCCCGCCAGTGAATGATGAGCACCAGCTCTCGGCGAGCATCGTCGATGTCGACGACTACCTCCTCAATCAGGGTACGCACCAGTCGCTGCTTCAAGGCGGCATCCGCCCCTGGGGCGTCCCATGCTGTGCGCAGGTCGCCTGCCAAACGTAACAGCGCTTCGCGGTCCGGGACGGAGGCAGACGAAGGCTCCCGCTCACTGACGCGCTGCTCGCATGCACGCAGTTGCGTGAGTGCCGCATTCCATCGCGCTTCCAACTCGGCGGCGACGAGTCGATTGTCCGGGTCGACGGCTTCGTAGCGACGCTGTGCGAGACGCACCTCGTAGTTCGCCTGCTCCTTCTCGAGTTCGAGGGCGCGCCGCCGCTCGGCGTGTTGCTGCTGGGCAAGGTCCATGGCGGCTATTGCTGCTTCCACGGCGACGGGAGCGACGGCTCGCAGCACCTCGGCCGCAACGAGGTCGTCCGGCCGAGAGGAGCCGAAGGAGATGCAGGGCGCGGTGCCGTGGGCCTCCCGGCCCCGGTGACAGAGGTAGCGCGCGCGGCGCGGCGGACGCCCGGTGTACGCCACGAGGAGCATGCGCCCACAGCGGCAACGCAGCAGGCCCGAGAGCAGGGCTCCTCCGCCTCTTGCCGACTTCGCGCTGCCAGCAGGGCGGCGGTGCGCGTTGCGCCGCAGGCGTTCCTGGTTGCGCTCGAACTCTTCCCAGCAAATGTAGCCTGCATGATGGTCTCTCAGCAGCACCGTCCATAGGTGCATGGGACGGGGGTGCCCGTAGCTCTTCGTAAGGCGCCCCTCGACAAGCTGGGTGCGCTGGGTCGACTTCCCATACGCATACACGCCTGCGTAGACAGGATTCTGTAACACGCTGATGATGTTGCGGTAGGTCGGTGGCGTCCAGCACCTGGGTGCCCCCCACCGCTTGCCATCGCTCGGCCGTGGGAACAGGTGGCGCTCACGGCACATGGACAGATGCACCTGCCGTGCGCTCTCCAGGCGCGCGAAGAGTCGGAACACCGTACGGATGGCTTCCTGCACGCGCCGGTCCGGGTCTATTTCCAAGGCAGGCCCCTGGGCCCACAGGTAACCGACCGGCACGGGAATATGGAGTTCCCCGCGCCGTGCCTTGGCCTGCGCTCCGTCGATGAGCCGGCGGCGCATCAGGGTCAGCTCGAATTCACTGATGGTCCCCTTCAGTCCGAGGAGTAGCCGGTCATTCGGCACGCTCGGGTCATAGGCACCGTCGCCGTCGACCACGCGAGCATCCACAAGGCCACACAACTCCAGGAGGTGGTGCCACTCACGACCGTTGCGCGCCAGCCGGGAAGCCTCCAGGCAGAAGCCGGCTCCGACGCGGCCCTGGCAAAGTTGTGCTACCAGCGCCTCGAAGCCCGGACGGGCGATCGTCCCGCTGGCCGAGCGGCCAAGGTCTTCATCGATGGTGACGACGTCACGGAATCCGTAGGCGCGCGCCAGGTCAGCGAGCGCATACTGGCGGCGCTGACTCTCCACGTTGTCCTGAACCTGCGCGACGGTGGATTGACGGACGTAGACGATGGCGCGCCGCTGCAGGACCGTCTCCGGCAACTCAGTACGGTTCATCGCCGGCCTCCGTCGCGGCGCCGGCGCCGCGGCTTGGCGGAGGCACCGTGCGCAGCAGGAGCTGCGCGAGCAGCAGTACCACTTGGTGGTGCTGCTCTTCGGTGACCCGGGGACTCGGCGCCCTTCCGAGCGGGAGCGAGAGCTGTTTCGGCTTCCTTTCCTGGTGGTTGGCCATGCGCGACCTCCACCCTCAAGCCTGAGGTGGTTGCCGACGCGTGCTCGGATGCCTGCGCGTCGAGCAACCGGCGCAAATCGCGAAGTGCCTCCAACGAAACCCGCGGAATGCCGAAAGTCAGCGTCGCGCAAGCCGCCCGCTCCAGCATCCAGGCGGGGACAACCGCTCGCGAGCCATCAAGCAGTTCGCAAATAGCGACTTGCTCTCCTTTGCGATGTTCTCGGTACAGGACTGGAACCTGCTGGGCCCACCAAGGGGTGCCATTGGTATTGGACCTGGGCAACTTCCGCGATGCTTACGGCAGAATGAACGGGGCGTTGCCGCTTTTCTCAGAGCCGCCTCGGAGCGGCTGTTGTCCAAAGGCAGTCGCGCGTCGTCGAGGAAGCGCGTCAGCGCGTCCCATTGCTTCGTCGCGTAGGAGAGGGCCTGCCCCATGGGACTCTTCGGCGGGTGGAGCGGCGTCTGGACTGCGAGCCACGTCGACAGACGCGCGAGAATGCGAGTGCTGGACTCCTGGCGCAGCGCGCGGTGCGCGGCGGTACCCACGAGGTCCGCGTCCCGCGCCTGCGCTTCCACGCGGTAGAGCTCGAGGATGAGGTCCATCGCCTCCCGGGCTTCAGGCGCGGTGGACAGCGCCTCGAAGAAGCGACGACGCAGGTGGGCCTAGCAGCCGACGCGCGTGCGGCCCTCCGGCAGCGTCACCGCGTTGTAGCCAGTGTACCCGTCCACCACGAGCGCGCCCGTGGTGCCTCCCAGCACGTCCTTGGGCGTCTTGCCCGCGCGCCCCAGGCTGAAGCGGTAGCCGATGAGCCACTCTCCCTGGGGCGTCTGGGTGAGGAATGTCCACAGGTAGCCCCGGCGCGTCTTCTTCACGTCCAGCACGCGCAGTGGCGTCTCGTCGGCCCACACCACCTCCGCAGAGGCGATGCACTGCAGCAGGTGCGAGGACAACGGTAGCAGCACCTCGGCGGACTGGTGGAAGAGGTCCGTCAGCGTGCTGCGGCTCATGGGGACCCCGCCGCGCTCCATCCGCTGAGCCAGCCGGTGCAGGGGCATGGCGTCCGCGCACTTGGAGACGACGACGTGGGCCAGGAGACCCGGCCCGTACTCGCCCTTGTCCACCACCTTGGGCGGCGCGGGCGCGGTGACGACACCTCGGCCGCAGGCGCACGCCAGGACCTCTTGCTCGTGCACCTGCTTCTCGAAGAAGGCCGGCACGTACTCGTACACCACCGTCCGGCGCCCCTCTCCCAGGGGCTTGAGGGCCTCGCTGCCGCACGCTGGGCAGCGCCGCTCCTCGGCGGGCACCTCGTGCGGGACTTCGCGCTCCACGGCCCCGGCGGCCTTACGGGCCGCGCGCTCGCGTCGCGTCTGCAGTGCGCTCGCGGCCCGGGCCGCCTCGTCCTCCGGGCTGGTGGACGACGGCTTCAGTTCCTTTGCCACCGGAGGCAGCTTTTCCGTCTTGCGGCCGAAGACGCGCCGCTCCAGCGCCGCCATCTTCGCCTCCAGCGACGTCATCCGTTCGCGAAGCTCTTCGGCTTCCTCGCGCCAGGGACAGAAGTGGTCTTGGGGCAGCTCGCGGGGCACCTGGTACCAACACCTCGCGGCGCCACGGCCTGTCCTCGCGCTACGAGGACGTGCGCCCGGGTGGCGTCCAGACGGGCGAGCGTTTGACGTCGGTGACATCCATGCCGCCCAGCAGCATCGCCAACTGCGTCGCGTCCAGGTGCACCGCGCTCGCGTCCGCGTCCACCTTCGGCAGCCGGAAGCGGCCCGTCTCCAGTCGCTTGTACAGCAGCACGAAGCCTCCCCGACTCCACGTCAGCACCTTGATGCGGTCGCCCCGCCTCGAGACGAAGGCGAAGAGGTGGCCGGAGTAGACGTCCTCGCCCCAGGCGGACTTCACCAGCGCCATGAGGCCGTCAATCGACTTGCGCATGTCCACCGCCTCGGTGGCCAGCACCACGCGCACGGACGCCGGAAGCGTGAACACGCGCTCACCCGCCCAGCGCGGTGACGAGCCGGGCGACGTAATCGACGTCGGCGCCCGCGGGGAACCGCAACCTGGCTCCGCTGGCCAGCGCCACCTCGAGCAGCACAGGACTCACCTGCGCGACGGCCGATACCTCCACCGGCAGCAGGCGCACCTCCTGCGCCTTCCGGGGGCGCTGACGTCGGCGCCGGTATACCCACGACTGCAGCGTGCTCAGCCTCAACCCTCGCTGTGCGGAGAACTCCTTCTGCGTCAGGCCGCTCGCCTCGAAGGCCTCGGCGACCTGGAACCACTCCTGCTTCTCAGCCGGCTTCGACATTCCGGCCAGGGTCCACCACGACTGATACCCCGGCAATGCCTCCCGCCACGTCGCTCGCCGGACGGTTACGCAGCGACTGGCCGACAATGCGCGCCAAGTCCACCGAGCCCCACATGGTGGCAGTGCGAATGCGACCACCGACGTAGGACAAAGTGGGAGACAGAGCATGTCGTCACCGACATACTCTCTCCTACAATTTCCTCCGTAGACTCTTACGCCAGTCTACTTCCCCTAGCAGGGTTCCCCTTGCTCCTACATGTCAGTGGCACACTCGAACCCTGTTGGCATATCTTGAGGCAAATCTTCCGCTGAGAATGCTCACGCATGAGGAGCAATGCCATTACCCCCAGAAGAGATCGGACGGAGAATCAAGGAAGTACGGATTGAGGTTGGCTTTTCTCCGGCTCAGTTGGCTGCGATTCTCGGTGTCCAACCCATAGTGATTGAACAGCTTGAGTCTGGCATCTTGTCTCCTGTGCCTGGAGACTACATTCTGATTCTCGCCCAGGCACTCAAGACAGACTTTCGCTATTTTATCTCGCGAAGTCTCGATGACGTTGAGACGGGGATCAAGAAGCTATTTAGGGCGCTCGCAGCCCCTAATCCCAAAGATTTCTTAGCTCTTCGGCGCTTCATGTCGTTTGCAGCCGCAGAGCATGATCTAGAGATACTGCTCGGGTGTCCCAAGCCGTCTCCGCCTCCTGTGTACCGATTCGAAAAAAACATCCTACACAAGGATCAAGGAAAGCAGGCCGCACAAGCCGAAAGAAAGCGCTTAGGCTTAGGAAACGAGCCCATTTCGAACATCTTCGATTTGATGCGTCGGCAGGGAATCGGCCTGATGCGTCAGCGCCTAGAAGACGGAAATCTCTCAGGCGTTACGCTTCTCCATCCACGGGCTGGGGTTTGCGCCCTCATCAATTACGATGACGATTTGTTTCGGCAATTTTTCTCAGCCGCGCACGAGTATTGCCATGTCCTCTTTGAACGAGGCGTTCTTGATCGAGAAAGCTGTATCGTTTCGTACTACAACAATAGGGAATTAGGCCGGAGAGACAGCACACAAACACCCCAGTCTGAACGAGAAAGCCATTGGATAGAGCTGAGAGCGAATAATTTTGCCTCAGAGTTTCTTCTCCCCCTGAGCGCTCTAGACCGTTATCCCAAGCCCCAGACGACGGATGATGTGGCCGAACTTACCCTCAGAATTGGAAGAGACTACCGTATTAACACCGTGACGGTTGCGATCCGATTGAAGGACAAGGGCTGGATCTCCCAGAGAACATTGGAGTCCTTCAAGAAAGTTATGCCCAAGCGAATCCCGCGGAGCGAGAAGCGCGACCCGGAAGTTCCTCTTGGTCTAACTCAGCAACAGTATGAGCGCCGTCAAGTTGCCACAGAATATGGCACGAGTTCCTATTACCTGGAGCTCCTTCGCCGTGCCGTGTCTAGCAATTTGATTACCATGGGACGGTTTACAGAAATGCTAGACATGACTCCTCGGCAGGCGGCATCCTTTGCTGTGGAAACGGGAATCGCTCTATGACGCTCGCTCAAGGCAAGGTCGGCCTTTGGATGCTAGATAGCTCGACCTTTATCCATTCCCTTATTATCGAGCAAACACGACTGGTCGTAACTCTGAGAAATCCCATAGCTTTCCCTGAGTATGTGTTCAAGGTTGAGTTGCTGGGTGAACGAGCCCACCCTGAAACCCAGGAGATAGCAAGAGCGGTCGTCACTTCTGGTCAAATCACATTAAGGAACTTGACTCTTGGCGATCTTGATCGAATTGCACAACTGAACGCCCCAAGAAAGGCAGGCCTCGGCGAATTGGCCTGTGCAATCATCGCAGGACGAGAAGGTGGTGGCGTACTGTGTGATGACTGGAAATGTCGCAACTGGATGTCTGCCAACACAACCCCGCTCGTTGAATGGCAGAGCATTGAGGATGTGCTACTTGAGGCGGCCGAGCGTGCCCATCTGAGCGAATATGAACTCGAAGACCTTCAAAAAAGGCTACTGAGCAACCGCTATCACTGTCGCTTCGACCTGCGCAATGAACATCTGATGCGTTCCCTGAGCAGAAAGACTCCGGATACATAAATAGATCAAGGGCAGTGCATAGCGGGGCTCTCGACATCGCCTTCACAAGGAACTACTCGCAGTAGCGGGGAGGCAGCATCTTTCCTTCCCGCAGCACAAAGTGCGCATGCGACCGGAAGGTGTTGCCATCAGCGAGCTCTTCTCAAGGGAAATGCCAACTGGAAACTCCGCCTACGCTTGCTTCGAAAAGCGTGCGATAAGTTCCTGGCACTTGGTCTTCCATCCCTGATGATGCAGTTTGGGTTTCTCGACGTCAGCAGGCGGTGGACGACAACCTCTCCCACTCCGAATTCCTCTACCGGCTGCTGGGAGACGAGGTGGAGCGCCGCGACTCCAAGCAACTCTCCCAGCGCGTGCGTCGCGCCTCCTTCGAGCACGCCAGGTCGCTGGAGGACTTCGACTTCCACTTCAACCCCAGCGTGCCCAAGGCCAAAGTGCTGGAGCTGGGCACCTGCGGCTTCCTCGAGCGCCACGACAACGTGCTCATCGTCGGCCCCACCGGCGTGGGCAAGTCCCACCTGGCGCAGGCTCTCGGCCACCGCGCGTGCCGTGCTGGCTTCAGCACCCTATACGTCGGCACCCACGAACTGCTCATGCAGTTGCGCTCCGCCCGGGGCGACGGCTCCTACGACAAGCGCCTCTTGCGCTTCACCTCGCCGGACCTGCTCATCATCGATGACCTCGGCCTGCGCGGGCTGACACAGGACGAGCCGGTGGACCTCTACGAAGTCGTCCGACAGAGGAACGAGCGCAAGAGCACTGTCATCACCTCCAATCGCGCAATCGAAGAGTGGCCTCCGCTCTTCGGGGACCCGCTGATGGCCAGCGCCGCCATGGATAGGCTGCTGCACCACTCGCATGTCCTGGTCATCGAAGGCGACAGCTACCGCAATCCGCCTCCCGTCCGGCGCCGAAAGGCCGCCGCTGCGGAAGCGCGCTAGCCACGGCGTGGATCCGCTTGGCCGACCCCGACCTCGTCAACGCCGCGAACTTGAGCAGCGGCTCCCTGACGAGCTCAGCAACCCGATCCGCTTGGCCGACCCTCCCGCGGTCCATGACCCCGGTCCTTGACACAAACCCGCCCACAGCAGCCTCGGGTCGAGCAACCGTCGGGCCCCTAAACGGCAACGGGCTGGAGACCCCGAAGGATCTCCAGCCCGTCAAGTCATGGTCGGGGAGACAGGATTTGAACCTGCGACCCCTTGGTCCCGAACCAAGTGCTCTACCAGGCTGAGCCACTCCCCGATATGTCCGTCCGCCGGCGGGTACTCCTCGGGACCGGCGAAAGTGCGGCGGTAGTACCCGAGCCTCACGGCTGAGTCAACGTCCTCGGATCACCTTTTCTTTCCCCCTCCCCACCTCCCCACCCTCCTGCGGTCCGAAAAGACCCTCGCTCCTCCCCTCGCCCCTTGCCCCCTCTAACAATTGTCCTGACATTCCGGTAGTTCCGGATATATTCACCAGTCCCCTCTGGGCCGAGAAGGCAGCTGGCCGTGCAGCTCCATACGAACATGCCCCCCGTCGTCCTCATCTCCGATGATGAACCGCTCATCGTGTCGGCCCTCGCCCGGGAGGCGAAGCGGTCCGGCCTGACGTGCATCTCGGACACGACGTCGGAGCGCGTCCTCGAGCTGGCCCGCCTCCACCGGCCCGCCGTCATCATCCTGGACATCAACCAGCACCAGGACGGGCGGGATTTGCTCGCCCAGCTCAAGCAGGACCCCGCCACCCGCGAGTGCAAGGTCATCATCCTCAGCGGCGTCGAGGACCAGTTCACCCGACACGTCTGCTTCGAGCTCGGCGCCGACGACTACGAGGTGAAGCCCTTCGACCCCACCTTCATGACCCGCGTCGCCCGCCTCGCCACCACCGTGGCTCGCACCCGGGCTTGACCCGCCGTCACCCCCGGAGCGAACGGATGGCCGCCGCCCGGTCCTTCGCCCCGAAGACGTA
Organism: Myxococcus sp. MH1; assembly: GCF_059738865.1. Lineage (NCBI taxonomy): Bacteria > Pseudomonadati > Myxococcota > Myxococcia > Myxococcales > Myxococcaceae > Myxococcus > Myxococcus sp. MH1. The sequence goes on from NZ_AP026947.1 coordinate 9,081,156, forward strand.
GCTGCCCGCCACCAGCACCGTCGCCCCCGCCTCCACCACCTTCTTCGCCGTCTCGGCGTTGATGCCCCCGTCCACCTCGATGTCCGTGTCCAGCCCCCGCGCGTCCAACATCGCGCGCAGCCGGCGCACCTTGTCCACCGTGGACTCGATGAACCCCTGCCCCCCGAACCCGGGGTTCACGCTCATCAACAACACCATCTCCACGTCCCCCAGCACCTCCTCGATGGCCGACAACGGCGTGCTCGGGTTCAACACCACCGCCGGCTTCGCCCCCGCATGACGAATCTGCTGCAGCGTGCGGTGCAGGTGCGGGCTCGCCTCCACGTGCACCGTCAGCACGTCCGCCCCCGCCTTCGCGAAGGCCTCCACGTACTTCTCCGGCTCCACAATCATCAGGTGCACGTCCAACGGCTTCGTCGCCGCACGCTTGATGGCCTCCACCACCACGGGGCCAATCGTGAGGTTCGGCACGAAGCGCCCATCCATCACGTCGACGTGAATCCAATCGGCGCCCGCGGCTTCGATGTCGCGGACCTCCTCGGCCAGGCGACCGAAGTCTGAAGACAACAGCGAGGGCGAGATTCGGACAGGGCGGCGGCTCATGGGGGCGCTACATACCCCGCTCCCTTCCACCCCGACAGCGAAGGAATTCCCCGACGTCCGCTCTAAAGCAGAAAACCAAGCAGGTCGGGCCCCAGGGCGACCACCTGCCCGGGCGTGTTACAACCTTGGAATCCTGCACAACCGCAGGACACACCTCGCCCGGAGCCACCCGGTGCCCTCTTCCGCCCTCGCGCAGCAGCCGACTCCGCCGCAGCCCGACCTCACCCGCCGCCTGGCGAAGCTCACGTCCATCCTCGACGTGGCCAAGGCCATGAGCGCCGAGCGGGACTTGGACCTGCTGCTGCCGCTCATCCTCTACGAGGCCACCAAGGTGGTGGAGGCGGACCGGTGCTCGCTCTTCATCCTGGACCGCGAGCGCAACGAGCTGTGGAGCAAGGTGGCCCAGGGCTCGAAGAACGAAATCCGGCTCCCCGTGGGCAGCGGCATCGCCGGACAGGTCGCCCACACCGGCACCATCATCAACATCCCCGACGCCTACGCGGACACCCGCTTCAATCGCTCGTTCGACGTCTCCAGCGGATACCAGACGAAGACCATCCTCTGCGTCCCCATGCGCGACGCGAATGGCGACGTCACCGGCGTCATCCAGGCCCTCAACAAGCTCGATGACCTGGCCTTCAACGCCGAGGACGAGGAGCTGCTGCTCGCGCTGGGCGCGCAGGCCGCGGGAGCCATCGAGAACGCCCTGCTCCACGAGGAGATCAACCGCCTGTTCGAGGGGTTCGTCTCCGCGTCCGTCGTCGCCATCGAGCAGCGGGACCCGACCACGGCGGGTCACTCGGGCCGCGTCGCCGACCTCACCGTGTCCCTGGCCCAGGCGCTGGAGCACCAGTCCACCGGCCCGTATACCCAGGTGCGCTTCTCCGCCACCGAGATTCAGGAGCTACGCTACGCGTCGCTCCTGCACGACTTCGGCAAGGTCGGCGTGCGGGAGAACGTCCTCGTCAAGGCGGAGAAGCTCTATCCGCATGAGCTCGAGGTGCTGCGCGCCCGCTTCCAGCTCGCCCGCAAGGATTTGCAGCTGCAGAGCTACCGGCGGCGGTTCGAGGCGGTGAAGAAGCGCGGGGACTCGGCGCTCGCGGAGATTGAAGCCGAGGAGACCGAGCGGCTCGACACGGAGCTCAAGCACCTGCACGAGGTGTTCGAGTTCGTCCTCACCTGCAACCGGCCCACGGTGCTGGCGCAGGGCGGCTTCGAGCGGCTCACGGAGCTGGGCCACCTGAACTTCCAGGACGACGCGGGCCAGACGCAGCCGCTGCTCCTGCCGCGCGAAATCCAGTCGCTCTCCATCCCCCGCGGAACCCTCTCCGCCGACGAGCGCCGCGAAATCGAGAGCCACGTCGAGCACACCTACCGCTTCCTCACCCAGATTCCGTGGACGCGCGCCCTGCGCCGCGTGCCCGAAATCGCGTACGCGCACCACGAGAAGCTCGACGGCACCGGCTACCCCCGCGCCATCCCCGACCGCACCATCCCCGTCCAGTCGCGCATGATGTCCATCTCCGACATCTACGACGCCCTCACCGCCAGCGACCGTCCCTACAAGAAGGCCGTGCCGCACACGCTCGCGCTCGACATCCTCAAGAAGGAGACGCAGAACGGGCAGCTCGACCCCGAGCTGTTCAAGATCTTCGTCGAGGCCGAGATCCCCCGCCGTGCACTGAAGCACGCGCCGAAGTAGCGGACCTCGCGGAAACCAAACGGGGCCCGCCGCGCGAAGCAGCGAGCCCCAGGTCCTCACGGCGTCAGGCTTCAGCCGATGGTGTGCAGCCGCAGGCTGTTGATCTTCCCCGGCTGGCCCACGGGCGCGCCGTAGACGATGACGATGCGGTCACCCTTGCGGCCCAGTCCTCGCGCGAGCAGCTCCTCCTCCACGCGGCGCACCATCGCCTCCGTGTCCTGGATGGGCTCGAGCACCCGCGGCACCACGCCCCACAGGAGCGCCAGTCGCCGACGGACCTCCTGGTTCGGGCTGAAGGCCACAATCGGCACCGTCGGCCGGTAGTGCGACAACAGCCGCGCCGTCACACCCGACAGCGTGAAGGCGGCAATCAGCGACGCGTTGCTCGCCTTCGCCGCCTCGCACGCCACGCGCGCGATGACGTCCGGGAAGTGCGAGGGCACGCCCAGCGGCGCGTCGATGCGCGGCGACAGCCCCTGCACCCGCGACGAGGACTCCGCCGCCAGGATGATGCGCTCCATCATCTGCACGGACTCAATCGGGAACTTGCCGCTCGCCGTCTCGCCCGACAGCATCACCGCGTCCGCGCCGTCGAACACCGCGTTCGCCACGTCGCTCGCCTCGGCGCGCGTGGGACGCGGGTTGTCGATCATCGAGTTCAACATCTGCGTCGCCACGATGACCGGCAGGCCGCGCAGGTTGGAACGCCGGATGATGTCCTTCTGGACCGCCGGCACCTCCTCGGGCGGAATCTCCACGCCCAGGTCGCCGCGCGCCACCATCACCCCGTCCGTCTTGTCCAGGATGGCGTCCAGCCGCGCAATCGCCTCCGGCTTCTCCAGCTTGGCGATGATGGGCACCGTGCGGCCCACCTCGGCCATCGCCTGACGGGCCGTGTCCAGGTCGGAGGGCTGCCGCACGAACGACAGCGCGATGTAGTCCACGCCCGCCTTGATGCCGAAGACCAGGTCCTCACGGTCCTTCGGTGTCAGCGCCTCCGCGCGCACCGCCACGCCGGGCAGGTTGATGCCCTTGTTGTTCTTCAGCGTGCCGCCGTGGATGACCTCCGTCTTGATGAGCTTCTGCTTGTCCGTGTGGAGCACCTTCAGCTCCAACAGGCCGTCATCCAACAGGATGCGGTCCCCCGGATTCACGTCCGCCGCCAGGAACGGGTACGTCGTCGACACGATGTCGTCCGTGCCCGGCACCGTCTCGTCCGTGGTGATGTGGAAGGTGCCCCCCTCCTTCAGCTCCGTGCTGCCCTGGGTGAAGCGGCCCGTGCGAATCTTCGGGCCCTGCAAATCACCCAGGATGCCCACCGCCTTGCGCACCTTCAGCGAGGCCGCGCGCAGCTTGGCGATGTTCTCCGCGTGCTGCTCGTGGCTGCCGTGGGAGAAGTTCAACCTCGCCACGTCCATGCCGTTCTCCAGCAGCGCCTCCAACATCTCCTGGCTCTGACTCGCGGGCCCGAGGGTGCAGACAATCTTCGCTCGTCGCATATGGCTCGGGAGGATGGGTGGACCTCATGGAGGCGTCAAGCACGCACCACGGGTCGCTTCGCTCGGTAAACCGGTAAATGAGCCAGCGAGCAGAAGAGCCATCAACCGCGCAACAACACGCCCAGGTTCTCCCGCTCCCAGCGCAGCGCCGCCGTGTAGTGCGGGTACGTGCGCTCGCGCTCCCGGAAGGCGCGCGGATGGTGGACGCGGCGCCCGCCCCGCCCCGTGCTCGGGAAGAGCTGATGGAGCATCTCGTGGTAGACGATGAACTCCACGAAGAAGGCCGGCACCTCGGGCCTGTCCAGCGCGGGATGGATGCGAATCTCCCGCGTCTGATGGTCGTACACGCCCAGGCGGATGGACTTCCGACGCCGCCGGGGCGGCATGCGCCCCCAGCCGATGCGCGCCTGGATGACGTTGTCGAAAAATGTCGCGTTGACCCCGTTGTAAAGCGCCTGCAGGTCGAAACAGCGACCCAGCGGGTTCAGGTCCGCGTCGGATTCGCGCCGCACCTGACGGATGCGCGGCTGCTGTCCCCGGATGTACTCGTCCAGCAGCACGCCCGCGGTGCGGTGGCCCCGGCCCGCGTAGTCCGCCACCGCGCGCACCACCGTCTCCGGCGCGTCCAGGAACATGTGGTGCAGGCGCAGCTGCAGCGCGTTGCCTCCCCGACGGAAGGACACCATGGTGGAGCGGTTGTCCGTCACCGCCAGCTTCACCGGCATCCCCAGCTCCGCGCTCAGCCGCCACGCGAGCGACTCCGCGCGGTTCCACATGTCCTCGCGCGTGGAGGAGACGTTGAGCATGCGCGGCGCTTCCTCGGGCACCCGGTTGCGGGGCGGAGGAGGACGGGGCGCCGGGGGCGCCAGCTGCGCCTCGAGCTCCGCGACGACGTCCGGGGCACGCGGCTCCGCGGCCGCCGCCGTGGCCCGACTGGCCGCGGAGAGGCCGCGTGGGAACAGGGACATCTGACGGAAAAACTCGGAGGTCACTCGGCGCGCATCGTACCCGCCAAGGCTCCGGACTCAAGGCCGCAGGCCCCTGCCCGCCTGCCCTCCGTCAGCCCGTCAACCGCGTCCGCCCCGAGTCCCCGGGTGATTCACACTCCGGGGGCGGCATCCGTCACGGAGCGGGCACCTCGGTGTGACGGGACTTGAGCAGTCGCTCCAGCCGCTCGGGCTCCATGCGCACCACGAAGGTCTTCTCGCGCGTGTACGTCACCTGCCCGTGCGCGCCGCCCTTCACCTTGCGCACGAACTTCACCGGCACGTAGCTCACCTCGCCCCGCGGCTCGCCCTTCGCCCCCGAGTGGTGCAGCGCCAGGTGCGCCGCGTCGAGCAGCGCCTCCTGCGCGGGCTCCTGTCCCTTCTCCAGGGGCAGCACCACGTGGCTGCCCGGCACGCCGCGCGCGTGCAGCCACAGGTGCCAGGGCCGGGCGAGCTTGAAGGTGAGCGTGTCGTTGTCCTCCGAGCCCCGGCCCACCCAGATGCGCGCGCCCGCGTGGCCCACGTACTCCTTGAAGGGCCGGCCCTCCGGCGTCGCCTCGCCGCCCGCGGAGACGTGCAGCACCTCCACCTGGGCCAACAACATCGCCTCGTCCATGCGCTCCACCTGCTCCAGCGCGGCCTGGGCGTGGGCGACCTCGCGCGCCAGCTCCGCCTCGCGGTGGCGCGCCTGCTCCACGCCGCGCAGGAGGCGCCGGTACTGGTGGAAGTGCCAGTCCGCCTCCTCCTTGGGCGTGCGCTTCGGGTCCAGCGGCACCCGGACCTCCTGGGCGCCCTCCTCCGTGTACTCGGTGAGCGTCACCTCGGTGGCGCCGCGCTTGAGGCGGAAGAGGTTCTGCGCGAGCAGCTCTCCCAGCCGGCGGTGCTTCTCCGCCTCCGGCCCGCGCGCGGCCTCCGCCCTCACCTTCTCCAGGGTGCGCGAGGAGCGCTTGAGGCGGGCGCGGTACGGCTGCGCGAGACGGCGGCGGATGGACTCGGCGCGGCTCTGCTGGTCGCGGGCCCCGAGCAGCCGCTCGGCCGCGTGGGAATAAGGGAGCACCTCTCCCGCTGTTGGCACCAGGCGGGAGGCGACCTTGAGCGCCTTCTCCAGCGCCTCGGCGGGCATGGGCTCCGGCGGTGTCCACGCAGCGCCTGGGTACAGATTGCGGCGGGGTCCGAAGCCCTCGCCCGAGAGCATCAGCACCCGGTTCTGCTCGCTCGAGAGGAGGAGTCCCCCCGGAGAGCCCAGCTCCATCACGAGGTGACGGCGCACCTCCTCGCGCTCGAAGTCGAGCCGCACCACGCGTTCGGCCTCCATGAAGCGGGCGCCGGTGAGCTTCGCGCCGGTCAGCTCGTGGCGGAGCCAGCGCTGGAAGGGGGCGGGCTCGCCCGGCGTGGGGAAGCGGGAGGTGGCGGCGGAGACGCGGGCCAGGTCTCCCTCCGCGCACAGGCACAGGAGGATGGAGCGTCCGGGGACCCGCAGCTCCAGGTAGGCCAGCCTCGGCAGGGGGCACCAGGCCTTCTGGGCCACCGCACCCGTCAGCTGACTGCCCACCTCCGCCACCACCTGTGAGAGCTCCACGGGACGCAGCGACACGGGCAACCTCCTGTCCGGACAAAAGAAAAACGGCCCGGCGGGTTTCGCCGAGCCGTTCACCGGACGTCAACCGACGTCCGCGAATGACGACCTGCTGCTCAGGACTCCGGCGTAACCGGGGCCGCCGTCGCGCTGGTCTTCTTCGCCCGGGCCGCCTTCTTACGGGCGGGGGCCTTCTTGGCGCGAGCCGCCGTCTTACGGGCGCCGCCCTTCTTGGCCGCGGCCTTCTTGGTCGCGGTCTTGCCAGCCGTCTTGCGGGTGGTCGTCTTCTTAGCCTTCGCGCTGGTCTTCTTCGCGGTCTTCTTCTTGGCGGCCATCAGAACCCTCCATGTGATTTGGCCCCAGTCAACCGGGGCCCTGCACTCTTCCTGATGAAAGTGAGTGCTTGAAGTGAATGGTACGGGCGACACACCAGTGTGTCAACGCATGGTGATGTATTGCATCGCGCGGCGAGGCCGATTTTTCGGCATCGAGCGGTGCCGAGGGCCTCGAACGGAGGTTCGCGGACACTTCGGAGGCGCGTCGCCGAATCGCGCGCGAGGCCGATTTTCCGGCTCCGGACGCGACGGAGGCCTTCGCTTCCGCGCTCGCGCGGACGCACTGTCGGCTGCCGCGCAAAGGCCCGAGCGGCACGCGGCGCTTTTCGCGAGGGAGGTCGGCGTCTACGGTGCGCGGCCACGATGAGGACCCCCGAGCGCACCTTCCCCGCGGACTTCACCTTCGGCGTCGCGACGTCGGCGTACCAGGTGGAGGGCGGCATCGAGAACGACTGGGCCGAGTGGGAGCGCGCTGGAAGATTGAAGGAGCCCCACGCGCGCTGCGGGCGGGCGGTGGACCACTGGAACCGCTACGAGGAGGACTACCGGCTGGCGACGGCGGTGGGGGCCACCGCGTTCCGCATCTCCCTGGAGTGGGCGCGAATCGAGCCCGAGCGCGGGCGCTTCGACGAGGCGGCGCTCGAGGGGTACCGGGAGCGGCTCCTCAAGATGAAGGCCCACGGCCTCACGCCGGTGGTGACGCTGCACCACTTCACCCACCCCACCTGGTTCCACCGCGAGACGCCGTGGCACCAGCCCGAGAGCGTGGAGGTCTTCCGCCGTTATTCCCGCCGGTGCGCGGCGCTGCTCGAGGGGCTGGACGCGCGGGTCATCACCTTCAACGAGCCCATGGTGCTCCTGTTGGGCGGCTACCTGCAGGGCGCCATCCCCCCGGGAATCGCCGACGGGGCGCTCACCATGAAGGCGCTGGAGAACCTGGTGCGCGCGCACGTGGTGGCCCGGCGGGAAGTGGGCGAGAGGCTGGGCCGGGTGGAGACGGGCATCTCCCAGAACATGCTGGCCTTCGCGCCGGACCGCTGGTGGAACCCGCTGGACCGCGCGCTGGTGCGGCTGGGGGGCCAGGCCTACAACCACGCCTTCCATGAGGCGCTGTCCACCGGGAAGCTGCGGGTGAACATGCCGGGGGTGGCCACCACCCGCGTGGACATCCCGGAGGCGCGCGACTCGGCGGAGTTCGTGGGGGTGAACTACTACAGCCGCGCGCACCTGCGCTTCGTGCCCCGGCCGCCGTTCATCGAGTTCAAGTACCGCGACACCCAGGGGCGGGGCCTGACGGACATCGGCTGGGAGGACTGGCCCGAGGGCTTCCTCCAGACGCTGCGCGACGTGAAGCGCTACGGCAAGCCGGTGTGGATTACGGAGAACGGCATCGACGACCGGAGCGGGACGCGCAGGCCCCAGTACCTGCACACCCACCTGGGACAGGTGCTCGCCGCGCGGGCCGAGGGCGTGGACGTGCAGGGCTACCTCTATTGGAGCCTGCTCGACAACTTCGAGTGGCTGGAGGGCTGGGGCCCGCGCTTCGGCCTCTACCACGTCGACTTCGACACGCTGGAGCGCAGGCCCACGCCCGCGTGCGACTACTTCCGGCGGGTGGCCACCGGGCGGAAGCTCGTGGCCCCGCTGTAAGAAGTTCCGGGCCGCTCAGCCGAGCGCGGCCCGGTAGTCGACGTCCTGCTCCTCCTCGGAGGCCGCGCCCGAGTTCGAGGCGCGGTCCGCGGTGGCGAAGAAGGCGCGCACCGCGTCGGCGACGGCCTCCGGTGCGTCCAGGGTGTTCACCCGGGCCCGGAAGACCGCCGCGCCCACCAGGCCATGGGCGTACCAGCCCAGGTGCCGGCGGAACGAGCGCACCGCGCCGAGCGGGTCCCCCACGAAGGCCAGGTGCGCGTGGAAGTGCTCCAGCACCAGCGCGCAGCGCTCCTCGGGGGTGGGCGGCTCGCCTCCATTCAGCTCGCGAAAAATCCAAGGGTTGCCCAGGGCCGCGCGGCCAATCATCACGAAGTCGCACCCGGTGGTCTCCAGCATCCGGCGCGCGTCCTCGCAGCTCTTCACGTCGCCGTTGCCGAACAGGGGCAGCTCGGGGAAGTGGCGCTTCACGTCGGCGATGACGCTCCAGTCGGCGCTGCCCGAGTAGCCCTGCTCGCGGGTGCGAGGATGGATGGCCAGCCCCGCGCAGCCCGCCTCCTGGAGGGCCTCCGCCATCTGGAGGTAGTTGCGGGAGCGGGCGTCCCAGCCCGAGCGAATCTTGCAGGTGACGGGCAGGCCCGAGGCCTCGCGCATGGCGCGGACGATGGCGGCGGCGCGGGGCGGGTCGGAGAGCAGCGCGCTGCCCGCGCCGTTCCTGGTCACCTTCTTCACGGGGCAGCCCATGTTGATGTCGAGCAGCTGGGCGCCGTGGGACCTGCCGACGCTGGCGGCGAGCCCCATGGCCTCCGGGTCTCCTCCATAGAGCTGGAGCGAGTAGGGCTTCTCCACCTGGGCGTCGAAGCGCAGGTACATCAAGGTGCGCTGGTTGGCCCGCATCAGGCCCTGGGAGCTGACGAGCTCGGTGGGGCACAGGGCGGCGCCCATGCGGAAGGCGAGCACCCGGTAGGGCATCTCGGACACGCCGGCCATGGGGGCGAGGACGTAGGGGTTCGCGAGCGTGAAGGGGCCGAGTCGCAGCATGGGGCCTGAGGAACCTAGCGGAATCGAAAGAACCGGTCGCGGGATGTGCGCTCCGGACTGCGCAACCGCCCTTCAACGGTTAAGGTCCGTCTCCATGTTCCGCTTTCGTCTCGGGAGCATTCCCGTCGAGGTCCATCCCAGCCATCTGCTGGTCTCCGCCATCATCGCGTACACGTCGATGAGAGCGGCCCAGAACGGCTGGCCCTTCGCCCAGGTCGCGGGGGCTCCCGCGCTGGGGCAGGCCAGCGCGATGGGGGTGTTCGTCCTCTCCTGGATGCTCATCGTCTTCGTGTCCGTGCTGGTCCACGAGCTGGGGCACGCCCTGGCCAGCCGCCTCTTCGGCTATCGGCCGAGCATCGCGCTCGTCTGGTTGGGCGGCCACACCCTGCCCACCGACACCCCCGGCCCCCTTCCTTGGAAGCGGGACGTGGTCATCACCGTGGCGGGCCCGCTGTTCGGGCTGATGCTCGGCGTGGTGTGCCTGGTGGGGTACCTGTTCCTGAGCGGGGGCTCACCCGCGCTGGACTTCTTCCTGCGCACCTTCGCGGGGGCCAACTTCATCTGGGCCATCTTCAACATGCTGCCCGTGCTGCCGCTGGACGGCGGGCGGCTGGTGAACACCCTGTCCACGCGCATCTTCGGGCCGCGCCGGGGCATGGTGGTGTCCCAGGGGCTGGCCCTGCTCGTGTGCGTGGCGGTGGTGGGCTACAGCCTGAGCACCGGCTGGCTCTTCGCCGGCATCTTCTTCGCCATGTACGGCTACCAGGCGTTCCGGATGCTGACCGAGGCGCTGGGCTCCGGCTCCTCGGGCACGCTGAGCAGCGGCGCGCTGGAGAACCCGCTCGCGCAGAAGTTGCGCGAGGGCAAGTTCGCCCTGGACGCGGGGCGGATGGACGACGCGCGGCGGCTGGGGGCGCAGGTGCTGGAGGGTGGCGACGCGCTGACGCCGGAGCTGGCGAGCCATGCCCACCACCTGCTCGGCTGGGTGGCGCTGAAGGAGGGCCAGGGGCGGCAGGCGCTGGACCACTTCTCCCAGGTGCAGGGGCTGCAAGTGGAGCCGCACGCGGTGGCGGCGTCCTTCTCCCTGGTGGGGGATGACGCCCGCGCCCTGGACTGGTGGAAGCAGGCCTGGCAGACGTCGTCGGACCGCACGGTGATGCACGAGTACGCCGGGACGTTGATCCGCCTGGGCCGCGCGCCGGAGGCCCTCAAGCTGCCGGGCGTGGAGCCCGCGGCGGCGTACTCCTGCGCCGAGCGCGTGCTGTTCATCCGGGGCGCGTACTCGGAGGCCGCGGCGGTGGGCGAGGCGGCGCTGGAGCACGCGCCGAGCGCGAGCATCGCGTACGACGCCGCGTGCGCCCATGCCCGGGCGCGCAACGTCACGGACGCGATGAGGATGCTGCGGCGCGCCAGCGAGCTGGGCTTCCGGGACGCGGCGTATGCGGCGTCCGATTCGGACCTGACGGCGCTGCACGGCCAGCCCGCTTTCGAGGAGTGGTTGACGGAGCTGAAGCAATCCGTCGCCTCCTGACAGAGGCATGACAGGAGGGGGTGTTGATGCGGGATGAGGCTGCGCACCTTCGGGTCCGCGCCTTCCTTCCGCTCACGAGGCTCCCTTGCAGACATCCTCTCCTGCCGCGGCTCCCGTGGACGACGAGCGACTGAACTGGCTGTCGTCCATCCCGTTCTTCGGCGTCCACGTCATGTGCCTGTTCGCCTTCGTCGTGGGGGCGAAGCCGGTAGACCTGGCGGTGTGTGTGGGGCTGTACATCGTCCGCATGTGGGGAATCACCGCGGGCTACCACCGCTACTTCTCCCACCGGGCCTTCAAGACGGGGCGTGTCTTCCAGTTCATCCTGGCGCTGGTGGGCAGCACGTCCACGCAGAAGGGTGTCCTCTGGTGGGCGGCCAACCACCGCCACCACCACCGGTACTCGGACCAGGGGGAGGACATCCACTCGCCCGTGCAGAAGGGCTTCTGGTTCAGCCACGTGGGTTGGATTCTCTGCGACAAGTACGGCAAGACGCGCATGGAGGGCATCAAGGACTTCGCGCGCTTCCCGGAGCTGGTGTGGCTCAACCGCTTCCACCTGGTGCCGTCGGTGGCCCTGGCCGTGGCGCTCTACTTCATCGGCGGGTTCTCCATGCTGGTGTGGGGCTACTTCGTGAGCACCACCCTCTTGTGGCACGGGACGTTCACCATCAACTCCCTGAGCCACATCTTCGGCAAGCGCCGGTACAAGACGACGGACACCAGCCGGAACAACTGGCTGCTCGCGCTCGTCACCCTGGGCGAGGGCTGGCACAACAACCACCACTACCACCAGAACACGGCCAACCAGGGCTGGTTCTGGTGGGAGGTGGACCTCAGCTACTACTCGCTGAAGGTGCTCTCCTGGTTCAAGGTGGTGGAGGGCCTGCGGCTGCCGTCGGAGGCGACGAAGTACTCGTACCTCAAGTACACGGCCGAGGAGCGCGCCGAGCTGGCCGCGCCCACCAGCTTCTTCGGCGCGGGTGGGGCTCGCGCGCAGCTGGTCGCCGCGAAGTCCGCCGCGGAGGCGCAGCTGGTCGCCGCGAAGACGGCCGCCGAGGCGCAGCTCATCGCCGCGAGGGCGGCCGCCGAGGGCAAGGTGCGCGAGGCGCTGGCCGCCGCCGCGGACCACCTGCCCTCCTCCGCACCCACACCCGAGCCGCTGCTCAAGCCGTGAGGACGTCGGGCGGCGCGCGTTCCTCGCGGGTCCACCGCGACGGGATAGAGTGCGCCGGTCCGTGGCTCCGCCTCCGCCTCCGCCGATGAAACCCGCCTCAGCGCCCGCGCGTACCGGAGAGGACCCGGTGCGCGCCTGTGTCGCCGCCGATCCCGACGAGGTGCTGATGGCGCGGTTCTGCGAGGGACATCCCCCGGCGTTCGACGCGCTCTTCCAGCGCCACGCGGGGCCGGTGCGCGGCTACCTCACCCGCCTGACGGGCAGCGAGGCCACGGCCGAGGACCTGGTGCAGCACACCTTCATGTCCCTGGTGCGCTCGCGAGGGCGCTTCCAGCCGGGCTCGCGCTTCAAGCCGTGGCTGTACGCCATCGCCACCAACGCCGCGCGGGACTTCCAGCGCCGGGGACGCCGGCCCGAGGAGCTGACGCCCGAGGGCGAGCTGCCCGTGGTCGCCGACGAGCGCACCGGCCCGCGCGACGTGGGCCTGGAGCGGGCCGTGCGGCAGGCGCTGGACCAGCTCCCCGAAGGACAGCGCATCCCCATCCTGCTGCACCGCTTCGAGGGGATGGGCTTCGCCGAAATCGCCGACACCCTGGGCCTCACCGAGAGCGCGGTGAAGGTGCGGGCCCACCGGGGCTATGCGCGGCTGCGCGAGCTGCTCACGGCCCTGCGCACGGAGACGATGGAATGACGCCGGAGTGTTCTCGGGTGATGGACCGCCTGGGCGAGATGCTGCCCCCGGAGCTGGAGTCCCACGTGGCGACCTGCGCGGACTGCCGGGCGATGACGGGGGGCTTCGACCTGATGGGGGCGCCTGGCAAGCTTTCCCACCCCCTCGCGCGAGAGGTGCTGGCGCCGTCCACCGAGCGGCTCGCGAGCGAGGGCGCGTCCCTGGATGCGGCCCACAGCTTCGCGTACGAGGCGCTGGCCCGGCGGCCCCGGGCCCGGCCCTGGTGGCACGAGCTGCTGCTGCTCCTGGGGGTGCACGGCGCCATCGCGATGACGGCGTTGGCCGTGCTGGCCCACGGGGCCTGGGTGGCGAACCGGGCCGACGTGCCCGTCATCGTGGGCGTGGGGCTGCTGCTCACCGCGCTCCTGTCCTCCGGGGCCTATGTCGCCCTGGCGCCTCATCGCAGGACGGTGCCCTGGGGTGGCGTCATCGCGGTGATGCTCTCGGTGGGCGCCACCGTGGTGCTGTCGGGCTCCGGGGTGCGGACGGCTCCGCTCATGGCGGGCATCCTCGGCTGCGCGGGTACCGAGCTGGCGGTGACCGCCGTGCCGCTCGCCTTCACGCTGGTGCTGCTGTGTCGCTCCGCGTACCACCCGGTGCGCGCGCTCGCCGCCGGACTGTCGGCCGGAGGGGTCAGCCTGCTGGTGCTCCACCTGCACTGCGCCGACGGGACGACGCCTCACCTGCTCGCCGGGCACGTGGTCCCCTGGCTGGCGCTCGGGGGCATCACCCTGTTGCTGCGCGCCCTGCTGCCCACCCGCAGCCACGCGCCCTAGGCCGCCTGCTCCTCCCTCGCTCGGAGCCGTGCCCAGGTTCCGACAGGCCCTTCACGAACGTTGAAGCATCCGCGTTCGCGATGGGTTAGTGGGAGGACCAATGAATGCCGATGAACCTCCGCCCGGGACGTCCTCCCAGCGCGCGTTGTGGGCGCGGGCGCGAGCACACCTGAGCCGTCTGATACACGCGACCTTGCAGGCCTCCAACCGCCTGCGCCTGCCCGGCCCCTCGGTGCTGCCGGTGGCGGGCGCGGTGGTGGGCCTCTACAGCGGACTGGCCGCTGGAATCTTCGCCAACCTCATCGGCCTGGTGACGGGCCTGACGTTCGGCACGGCCGAGCTGGCGCACACGCTGCGCCGCAGCCAGCTCTTGACGCTGTGGGAGGCGTTCGCCTCCGCGCGGTGGCATCCGGAGTACGCCATCGTCGGAGCGCCGCTGGCGCTGGGCGGGCTGCTGCTCGCGCGGGTCATCGAGCCGGGGGGCCCTCGCGACGAGGTGAAGCGACGGCTGCGGCTGCTCGCCCTGCTGACGTTGGGCGCGCTGTCGCTCTACTACCCGCTGGTGGCGCTGGCCGCGCTCAACAGCGTCTTCGGCCACTCGCACTCGCTGGCGGACGCGATTCCGCACCTGCCCTGGTGGCTGATGCTGCTGGCGCCCACGCTGGGCGGCATGGCGGTGGGACGGCTGCTGCGCGACAGGCCGGAGACACATGGCCACGGCGTGCCGGAGGTGGTGCGCGCGGTGAAGAGCGGCGCCAACGTGGTGCCGGCGGACCGGGGCCTCTTGAAGCTGGTGGCGTCCGCCATCACCATCGGCTCGGGTGGCTCGGCCGGACGCGAGGGGCCCATCGTGTACGGCGGCGCGGCGTTCGCCTCCAGCGTGGGGCGCGTCCTGGGCTTCAGCCGGCGGGAGCTGTCCATCCTGCTGGCCTGCGGCGCGGGCGCGGGCATCTCCGCGTCCTTCAACGCGCCCATCGCCGGCGCGGTGTTCGCGATGGAGATCATCCTCCGCGAGTTCGAGCTGCGCGTCTTCTCGCCCATCATCCTGGCCAGCGTGGCGGGCACCCTGGTGAGCCAGGGCGTGCTGGGCGAGGCGCCCATGCTGCGGCAGGTGCCGTACGAGCTGGTGAGCGGCTCGGAGGTGCTGGCGTACGCGGCGCTGGGCATCGGCTGTGGCCTGTTGGCCTTCGCCTTCGTGCGGCTCCTGCACGGGGTGGAGCACTTCTTCCATGGACGGATGCCGGGCACCCTGTCGCCGTGGCTGGGCAGCAAGTCGCTGCCGTTCCGCGCGGGCCTGGGCGGGCTGTGCGCGGGCGTGCTCGCGTTCATCAGCCCCACGGTGTGGGGCAGCGGGCACGACTACATCAACCTGGCGGCGGTGGGGAAGCTGCCCTTCTTCTTCCTCGTGACGGCGTGCCTGCTCAAGCTCGTGGCCACCGCGGTCACCATCGGCTCGGGCGGCTCGGGCGGCACCTTCTTCCCGGCGGCCGTCATCGGCGCCATGGCGGGCGGGGCCTTCGGCACGCTGGTGCACTACTTCTTCCCGGCCAGCACCGGCCCCAGCGGGGCGTACGCGCTGGTGGGCATGGGCGGCGCGGTGGCGGCGCTCAACCGCGGCCCGCTCACCGGGATGATGATGCTGTACGAGCTGAGCGGGAACCACGACATCATCCTCCCGCTGATGGTGACGTGCACCATCGCCTCCGCGCTGTGCCACTACCTCATCGAGCGCAAGGCGGCGAAGGTCCTGAGCGACGCGGACCTCTTGGAGAGCACCCACGTGCAGACGCTGATGGAGCACG
This sequence comes from Myxococcus sp. MH1, assembly GCF_059738865.1. Lineage (NCBI taxonomy): Bacteria > Pseudomonadati > Myxococcota > Myxococcia > Myxococcales > Myxococcaceae > Myxococcus > Myxococcus sp. MH1. The sequence goes on from NZ_AP026947.1 coordinate 9,096,561, forward strand.
TGGCCCCCGTGCCCGCGGGGCTGCCGGTGCGTCCGCTGGCGGACCTGCTGCTCACGTCCGAGACGGGCGCGCTGCCGGTGTTGGACACGGCGGGCGAGGTGTACGGCATCGTCCAGGTGGAGCAGCTGCGCGAGGTGTGGCGCGACGAGTCCGTCTACCCGCTGCTGGTGGCCAGTGACTTGTCGCGCAAGCTGCCGGTGCTCACGCCGGAGACGGACCTGGCGCAAGCGCTGCAGCTGATGGACCAGGAGGACGTGGACGCGCTGCCCGTCGCGGCGCCCACGGGCATCGCCACCCGGGGGCTGCTCACCCGCGCGGCGGTGCGTCGCTTCCTCTTCGCCCAGCACGCCCGGCACCACGCGCGCGGTGACGCGCCCGTCGGCGCGTCCGAAGTCACGCACTGACGCTGACCCCGAGCCGGGGGTCAGTGTCACCCCACGAAAGAGCCCGCGTGGCGAGGGTGGTCGCCACGCGGGGGATGGGACATGCTGCGCCCCTCCCGGAGGCGTCCTTGGAGCTACGCCGCGCGACCCCAGCCGAGCATCCGCTGCTGCGCAACCTGTACCCGCTCTATCTGCACGACTTGAGCGAGTTCGGGGTCGGCTACCGCCTGGACGAGCAGGGCCACTGGGCACCCAACTACCTGCCGACGTGGCTGGCGCCGTCGTCGGAGGTCCACCCGCTGCTCCTGCGCTGGGAGGGCCGCACGGTGGGCTTCGCATTCGTGGCCCAGGCGCCCTTCCCGTACATGACGCCGGGGCGCGACTTCCGGATGAGCGAGTTCTTCATCCTGCGCGGCGAGCGGGGCTACGGCCTGGGCCGGCGCGCCGCCGTCGCCGTGTTCGAGCGCTTCCGCGGGCTGTGGGAGGTGTCCCAGCTGCCCGCCAACCACGCGGCCACGTCCTTCTGGCGCAAGGTCATCCGCGAGTACACGCAGGGGCGGTTCGAGGACACCTTCGTGGACGACTCGCCCGCGCAGATGTTCGACAACCGCGAGCTGCCGCCGCGCTCCGGACGCTGAAGCGCGGGCGCTACGGCCTGGGCTTCGCCTCGGGCGCCGGCGTGGCGGGAGCGGGCTCCTTCGCGGCGGGCTGGGCCTGGGAGCAGGAGGTGATGGCGCCCGACGGGTCGATGGCGTCGCCGCCCGCGTCCACCTTGAGCACCTTGCGCCCCTCGCCCACGACGAAGGTGTAGCGCTTGGACACCGTCACCAGGGGCATCTTCACGTCGTAGGACTCGACGACCTTGCCCTCCGGGTCGGGGATGAAGGGGAACGGCGCCGCGAGCTCCGCCTTGAAGCGCTTGAGCGTCTCCGCGTCGTCCGTGCTGAAGGCGAGCACGCGCCCCTGCAGCTTCTCGATTTCGGCGTGCCGGGCGGTGAAGGCCTTGAGCTGCTTGGTGCACCCGCCCGTGAAGGCCTTGGGGAAGAAGGCGACGATGACGGGGCCCTGCTTCACCATCTCCGACAGGATGTAGACCTTGCCGTCGGTGTCCTTCACCGTGAAGTCCGGGGCGGTGTCCCCCACGGCGGGGATGGCGGCGCTGAGCAGTCCTGCGAGCAGTACGGGAGCGAGCATGCCTCGGATAAGAGCGGACCCGTCACTCCCGGGCAAGCGACCCCGAGGGCCTACGTCGTCTCACCCATCCGGGCCCACACCGCCGCCGCGGCCTCGCGCGCCTGCTCCGCCACCACCGAGGGGTTCACCGACAAGGGCCGGCGCGCCCACATGCGCCACACCCCGTCCACCATCACCGCCTCCACGTGGCGGCTGCCCAGGCCGAACACCACGTGCCACGCCAGGTTCTCCGCCGTCAGCGGCGTGGCGGGCAGGTAGTCGAGCACCAGCAGGTCCGCGAGCGCGCCCTCGCGCATGGAGCCCATGGGCACGCCGAAGTGCGCGGACGCCAGCCGGTGGCCGTTGGCCAGGTAGCGCAGCACGTCGATGACCTGCCCCGCCTCGCGCGAGCGCAGGTACGCCGCCTGGGCCTCCGCGAAGAGGTCCGCGGACACGCCATCCGCGCCCAGCGTGGCGCGCGCGCCGAACTTCAGCGCCGGCGCGTAGCCCACCTCCAGGCCCTGGTTGGCGCGCGGCGTGTGCACCATCCACGCGCCCGTCGCAATCACCTGCGCCAGGTCCGCCCACGCCAGGTGCCCCACGTGCGCCAGCTGGCTGCGCGGCGACAACAGCCCCGCGGCCAGGAGCCGGGGCACCGGCGAGTCACCGTGTCGCTCGTTGGACAGTCGCTCGTCGAGCGGGTCCTCGGCCAGGGGGAGGTGCAGGCCGGTGTTGGCGGTCTTCACAGCCTCGGTCAGTCCCTGGAGCGCGTCGGGGCCCAGCGTGAAGCAGGGGCCCGCGCCCACCTGTCCGCGGAAGCGACCCTGCGCCTTCTGCGCGAAGCCCACCGTCTCCTCCAGGCCCTCCTCGCGGCCCACCGCGCCGTTGCGGTCCGACACGGCGTAGGCCAGCACGCCGCGCACACCGACCTCGTGGAGTCCGCGCGCCAGGCGCACCAGCGAGCCGGAGACCGCGCTCGGGGAGGAGTGGAGGTTGACCACCGTGGTGGTGCCGCACTGGAGCGCCTCCAGGCCGCCCGCGCAGGCGGCGACCTGGACGGCGTCCAGGTCCAGCGCGTCCTCGTAGGGCCAGAGCACCTTCTCCAGGCTGTCCTGGTACGTCTCCATCGCCTTGCGCGGCATGCCCCGTCCGAGCACGGCGTGCAGCCGGTGGTGCGCGCTCACCAGGCCCGGGAAGACGAGCTTGCCGGAGAGGGCCACCACCTCGTCGTCCGGCTGGGACGCCAGGTCCGGCCCTCGCGCGACGATGCGCTCGCCCTCGATGCGCAGGTCCACGCGCTCCACCACCGCGGGCTCCAACTCGACGACGTAACCACCCTTGAGGACGGTTCCCAACATCCCTCCGAACGAAGAACGAAGCGCGGCAGCGGGCCCGGACGTTAGCACTCTCACTCCCTCATCGCGCGAGCGAGCAGATGGGGCGCCCACACCCCGCGTAAGGCACACCGCACCACCCGCGACGTCGGACGTGGTGGCCCTCATTGATCTCGGGGTCCGTCACACCCCGGCGCACACCTCGAGGTGGGAGCGGAGATGAAGGCGCATCGCACGAACACACCAGGGCACATGGTTCGCGCCGCCGGGCATCGCGCCCTCCAGGCTTGGTCGAGCTTCGTCCTGACGAGACGGGGCCCCTGTCGAGCGTCGCATCGCCCACCTCGTTCGAGCCTCACCCACCCATCGGCGCTCCGGTGGCGAGCCCCCAAGTGATGAGCGCTTCTCGGCGGGGCATGCCTCTCCGACGAGGTGGGCCCCCGCGGAGCGCCTCCTCCGACAGCGAGCTCCGCCCAGGCCCTGCGGGCCAGCCTCGCCCGGAAGAACGAGCGCTCCCATGCGACGAGGCGGGGCCCTGGACTGGCACGTGTCGGCAGATCGCCGCCCAGGCGCCCACGAGGCCCGAGCCCAGGTCTCCGACGGACACCGTGCCGACGCGCACGAACGTCGTGGAGAGGACGTGTCCCGCGCGGCCCTCGCCACGTGGAAACCCCGTGCTCCCACGCAGGCCGTGAGGACGGGAGCGCCGGGCGAGCGGGCCCGGACGAGACCGAGCGGGCATGCCCCCTCGAACTTCTGAGGGGGCACGAAGACAGGCTCTCCACATAGACTGGCGCCATCTTGGAGTCGGGTCCGAACACCTATTGGGTCGGTCGCTACCGTCTGTCCGCGCGCATCGCGACGGGCGGCATGGCGGAGGTCTACCTGGGGCGGCGCTTCGAGGATGACGGGCAGCGCGGGCCCGCCGTCGCGGTGAAGCGGCTGATGCCCCACCTCGCCTCGGACCGGCGCGTGGTGCAGATGTTCCTCAACGAGGCGCGCATCACCGCGCAGGTGCGCCACCCCAACGTCGTCGCCATCCTCGAATTGGGCATGGAGGGCACCGAGCCCTTCATCGCGATGGAGCTGCTCGAGGGACGCTCGTTCGCGGAGCTGCGCCAGGAGGCCGCCGAGCGCGGCCAGCGCGTCCCCCTGGGCATCACCCTGCGCGTGCTCGTGGAGGCCTGCCGCGGCCTGGACGCCGCGCACCGGGCCGTGGACGAGGCGGGCCGGCCCCTGCGCATCGTCCACCGCGACTTCACGCCGGACAACATCCACGTCGGCGTCAACGGCGCGGTGAAGGTCATCGACTTCGGCATCGCCAAGGCGGACGCGCTCGGCGCGGGCACCGAGCCCGGCGTGCTCAAGGGCAAGTTCTTCTACATGTCGCCGGAGATGATTTCCGGCAAGCCCGTGGACCACCGCGCGGACCTCTTCGCCGCGGGCGTCATGTTGTACGAGCAGCTGTGTGGCCGCAGGCCCTTCACCGGCATGACGGCCGAGGAGGTCCTGGGCCGCATCGCCGAGGGCCGCGTCCGTCCGCCCACCGGCTTCGACCCGTCCGTCCCCGGCGCGCTGGAGCTGGTGTGCCTCACCGCGCTCCAGAGGGACCCGGCCGCGCGGTTCGACAGCCTCGAGTCCTTCATCGACGCCATCGAGGCCATCGGCGGCCCCGCCGAGGTCGCCTCCGCGGAGGAGGTCGCCGCCTACGTCGACACCCTCTTCCCGCCGGAGAAGGACCCCAAGCGCCAGGCCCTCCGACGCGCGCGCATGGCGGACCCGTCCCACGGAGGCACGCCTCCGGGCCCGCGCCGCTACGAGCCCCACGTGGCCCCCCACGCCGCCATGACGGTGCCCACCGGCTGGCCCGTGCTGCCGGACGTGGGCGCCACGGTCCACGACGAGACCTTCCCCGAGCCCGCGCGCACGGCGACCGTCGAGCCCGTCGCTCCGCAGGTCGTGAAGCCCGCGCGCGTCCCCTCTCCGACGGACTCGACGCCGCCCACGCGCGGCACGCCTTCCGGCATCGGCGAGGGCGGACCCTCGCGCCGTGGGGGCTCGCGCGTGGCGGCCATCCTGGCCGGGGCGCTCGGGCTGGCGGCGCTCGGGGGCGGAGGTGTCTGGTACCTGAAGCGCGCAGAGGCGGCGCCCCAGGAGCGGCTGGCGAAGGCGACGGCCGCGGACACGGCGGCCGAGAAGAAGGCGCTGCTCTCCGGGCTGGGCACCGACGTGCGCGCCACGGCAGAGGAGCTGGCCCAGGCGGGCGCGCTGCTCGTCGACGCGGGGGCCTTCCCCGAGGTGGCCGAGCTGGCGGAGTCCTTCACCACGCGCTTCCCCAAGGAGCTGGAGGCGCACCTGCTCGCGGCCCGCGCGGCGACGGAGCTCAACCGCGGCAAGCGGGCCGAGCGCGCGTTGGATGAGGCGCTCGCGCTGGCGCCCAAGGATTTGCGCCCCGCGCTGATGCTGGCGGACCTGCGCGAGCGACAGGGCGACCTGCCGGGCGCGGTGGCGGCGCTGGCGAAGGCGTACGTGCTGAAGCCGGGCTCGCCGAAGGTGGCGCCCCGCTTCGGGCGGATGCTGTCGCAGAGCGGACGGCTGGACGAGGCGGCCTCGGTGCTGTCGGCCTGGACCCGCGAGCGGGACGACGCGGTCAGCCTGGCGGAGCTGGGCTTCGTGCGCTTCCGGCAGGAGCGCGTGGACGAGGCCGCGGCGCTGCTCAGGCGCGCGCTGCGCAAGGACGGCCGGCTGGCCGTGGCGCACTACTACCTGGGGGCCGTCCTCTTCCGACAGGGCGACAGCGCGGGGGCCGAGCGCGCCTATCGGGAGGCGGACAAGCTGGCGCCGGAGGACCCTCGGGCCCTGGCCGCACGTTGTCAGCTCCACGCTCACGGTGGCAACGCGGTGGCGGTGGCCGAGGTGAAGCGTACGCTGGAGGAACGATTCCCCGACCGCGCGACGCGGCTCGCGGCGGAGTGCCAGGCGGGGAATTAGCTTCCCCTCCATGCACCGCGGCCCCTTCCTGGCACTGCTCTTCCTGACGGCTCCCGGCTGTTCCTCGTCCCCCGACACCTTGCCGGAGCCCCAGGCGCCGCCGGACGCGGGCACGCCCATGCCGGAGCCCCAGGTGCCGGACCGCGCAGCCTGCCAGGGACTGTCCGCGGGCCCCGGTACCCACGACTGGACAGTGACCCACGACGGACGGGAGCGCGCCTATCGGGTGCACGTGCCCCCGGGTTACGACGCCACCCGCCCCACGCCCACCGTGGTCGCCTTCCACGGCTATGGCTCCCACCCGGAGCAGCTGGAGCGGCAGACGGGGCTGTCCACGCTCGCCGACACCGAGGGCTTCCTCGTCGTGTACCCGCGCGGGCTCAGCGCCCAGGAGCTCAACGGCGGCCCGCCGCCTCCGCCGCAGGACAACACCCGGGGTTGGAACGGGGGCGCGTGCTGCGGCTCGTCCCAGCTATCCCAGGTGGACGACGTGGGCTTCGTGGACGCGATGATGGCGGACCTGGACACGCACGTGTGCGTGGACCCCCGGCGCACGTTCGCCACGGGTTTCTCCAACGGGGGCTTCTTCTCGTACCGGCTGGCCTGTGAGCGCGCGGGACGCTTCGCCGCCGTCGCCCCCGTGTCCGGCATGGCGCCCTCGAGCGGGTGCGCGCCGTCCCGGCCCGTGCCGGTGCTGCACATCCACGGCACGGAGGACACCGTCATCCTCTACGAGGGGGGCAGCAACATCCCCTTCGGTCGCCCCTACCCCTCCGCGCGGGACTCGGTGCGCGGCCAGGCGGAGCGCAACGGCTGCGGTGGGCCGGAGCAGCAGACGTATCAGCGGGGCAACAGCACCTGCGTGGCGTTCACCGGATGTGCTCCGGAGAGCGCCACCGCGTCGCTGTGCACCGTGCAGGGTGGAAACCACACGTGGCCCGGCAGCCCCGTCAGCTCGGGCAACCCCACACGCGACCTGGACGCCTCGCTCGAGGCCTGGCGCTTCTTCCAGGGCCGGCCGCGCCCCTGACGCACAGGAGACTTCTTCGTGAGCACACGCACGCTCGTCATCAACGCCGACGACCTGGGGCACGACCCCGCCATCACCCGAGGCATCCTCAAGGCCATGCGAGAGGGGGTCGTCTCCTCGGCCTCCCTCATGGTGAACACGCCCTACTCCGAGGCCGCGGCCCAGGAGTCGGGGGGCCTGTCACTGGGGCTGCACCTGGACCTGGCCCGGGGCCAGCCCGTGTGGAGCGAGTTCCCCCGCGAGTCGCTGGGCGCCCAGGGGCAGTTCACCGAGGGCCGCGCCGCCGGGCTGTCCGCGGAGGTGGTGGAGGCGGAGACCCGCGCCCAGTTGGAGCGCTTCACCCAGCTCACCGGACGCGCGCCGAAGCACATCGACGTGCACCGGCACCTGCACCTGCACGCCAATGTGCTGGAGGGCGTGGCCAAGGCCGCCAGGGACGCGAAGGTGCCGGTGCGCGCGCTCGACTCCATCATGCGCCACGCGCTGAAGAAGCTGGGCGTGCCCACGAACACGCACTTCGTCGGGGACACGAGCGATGACCCGTACTGGACGCTGGAGCGGCTGGAGGCGGAGCTGGTGGCGCTGCCCTCCGAGGGCGTCATCGAGCTGATGTGCCACCCGGGCTACCGCCCCGAGAAGGTGAAGAGCAGCTACGCCGCGCAGCGCGAGGTGGAGCTGGCCACGTTCGTGGACCCCAAGGCGAAGGAGGCCCTGTCGCGGCTTGGGCTCACGCCGGTGGACTTCGGCGTGCTCGCTCCCGCGAACTGAGGCCTTGCGGGGGCGGCCCCCTCGCCACTCGAGCGCTGGGGCCGCGAGATAGAGCTCCGGCGCGCGGGTGCCGCGAGGCCACGCGGCCCCTCAGCGGGCTCAGGCCCGGGTCAGCAGGCCCACCTGGGCCACTTCCTCGACGACGTGGGGCGCGGTCGCCGTCCTGCGCCGCTCCTGCGTCAGCACGTTGCGCACGCGCGCCACCAGCTCATCGGCGACGTACGGACGCGTGCACAGGGACGTCTCCTCCTGCGCCCACCACGGCCGGGCATCCCCGGCCAGCAGAATCGGCACCGGACGCGCGCGCGGCAGCGTGGCGAACGTCTCCAGGAACACCCCCGCCTGGCCATGCGTCGCGGAGGTGGACAGCACGATGAGGTCCACCGGCAGGTGCGTGGCCCGCCGGAGCGCCTCCGCCCCGTCCCTCGCCGTGAGCACCTCGAAGCCCTCCGCGCACAGCACGCGCTCGGCCATCGCCTCCTGCGCCGAGTCCTCGTCCAGGAGCAGCACCCGCCGGGGCAACATCTTCACCTCGTGCGCCGGCATGCGCGGCAGGCTCACGGTGAAGGTGCTCCCATGCCCCTCGGCGCTCGCCAGCGTCAGCGCGCCCCCGTGCAGCCTCGCGATGGAGTGGCTGATGAACAGCCCCAGCCCCAGGCCCCCGAAGTTGCGGTGCGACACGTTGCGCGCCCGGTAGAAGCGCTGGAACACCTGCGACTGGTCCGCGCCCGGAATCCCGATGCCGTGGTCCTGCACGTGGATGCGCGACTCGCTCGCCAGCTTCTCCACCCGCACCACAATCGGCTCCCCGGGCGGGCTGTACTTGTGCGCGTTCTCCAGCAGGTTCACCAACACCTGCTCCAGCCTGTCCCTGTCGCCTCGCACCCACACCCGCTCGCGAGGCACCTCCACGGCGAACGGGCGCTCGAAGGCCGCGCGGAAGTGGTCCACCACCTCCGCCACCAGCTGCCCCAGCTCCAGCGGGGCCAAATCCAGGGCCAGCCGACCCGCGTCCAGCCTCGACGCGTCCAGCAGGTCGTCCACCAGGCCCACCAGCCGCTCGACCTGGCGCTTGGACTTCAGCACCGTGGACAGCTCCAACGGCTGCCCCAGCGTGAGCCTTCGCTCCATCGTGTACAGGCCCAGCTTCAGCGGCGTGAGCGGCGTCTTCAGCTCGTGGCTCGCGATGGACATGAACTCCTCGCGCACCTGGAGCGCCGCCTTCGCCTCCCTCAGGAGCCGCGCGTTCTCCACCGCCACCGCGAGCTGGTTGGCCGCCGCCGTCCACAGCTCCAGCTCCCTCGCGGAGAAGGACGTGCCCTGCTCCTTGTAGAGCAGCAGGAGCCCCACCGTCCGCCGGGGCGCGCACAGCGGCACCGCCGCGAAGATGGAGCCCAAGGAGTCCCCATACCCGCGCTGGATGCCCAGCTGCGCCTGGCGCAGGGTCAGCGCCTGGTGGAACGGGTCCTCCGACGGGTCGAACGAGTCCTCCGGCGACTCCGTCCCCGCCAGGTCCGACACCGCCGAGCGGCGCAGCTCCGTGCCGTCCTCCTCGCAGAGGTACACCTCCGCGCGGCGCACCTGGGCACACCTCACCAGCGCCACCACCGCGGCCGCGCAGACGCTGTCCACCTCCAGCGACTCGCCCACGGCGCGGGCAATCTCGCGCACCGCCAGCGAGAAGGCCCCGTCGTCATCCACGCCGGAGGGCTCCACCACCAGCCAGGCGCCGGGCACCTCCTCCTCGCGGCCCGGCTTCACCTGCACGCGCACCTGGTGCAGCTCGCGGGTGATGACATGGCCGGTGTGGGCGCGGCCCTCGCGCACGGCCAGCTCGATGGCCTCCAGGCTCCGGCCCTGCTCCAGCGCGGACAGGAGGCTGTGGCCGGGACTCAGCGCCAGGCCCGTCTTGCGGGCGAAGCTCGCCTCACACCACTGGACGCACAGGTCGGGACCGACGCGCACCAGGGCCTGGGGGAGACACGAGAAGGCTTCTTCGACGTCAGGGGGAAGCGTCATGTGCTCGGGAAGGTGGCGGGGGCCTTCCCGGGATTATGAACCCCGCGGCGAAGGCGCAACCGAGGGCCCCCCCGCTTTCCCCGTTGGTGGACGGGTGCCGCGTTGAGGGCTCGACAGAACCCCCGGCGGGCCTCCCGAAAGGCCCCACTCCACGTCGTGGATGACACGTAGCGATGGTGTGCTAGACGACAGCGCCATGCCTTCGCAGCCGACCAAGGACCTTCAGACCTTCCCCAACCCGGCGCCCGAGCGCGACTACGAAATCGCGTTCGACGTCCCGGAGTTCACCTGCCTCTGCCCGCTCACGGGGCAGCCGGACTTCGCCCGGTTCAAGATCACGTACGTCCCCGACCAGAGCTGCATCGAGCTCAAGAGCCTGAAGCTCTACATGTGGGCGTACCGCAACGAGGGGGCCTTCCACGAGAAGGTCACCAACACCATCGCCGAGGACATCATCAAGGCCATCCAGCCGCGCAAGCTGACGGTGGTCGGTGACTGGTTCGTGCGCGGTGGCATCGGCACCATCGTCACCGTCACGCACGAGAAGAAGAAGGCGTAAGCACCCGGCGGGGTGGACGGTCGCCCCGAGGCGCCGTCCCTCCGGACGCGTGGGGCCTACTCCACCTTGTCGAAGATGGCGTCGGCCTTCTTGTTGAGGTCCGTCTCCACGCGATCAGCGGCCTTGTGCACGTTCTCCAGGCGCCGCGCGGCGGCGGCCTCGGGGTCCGTCCGTGCGGGCCGCTGCAGGACGTACCACGCGGCGGCGACGAGGACTCCAAAGCCCAGCACGAAGGTGACGATGCGTCCCATGACTGCCTCCTGTCCTCGTCAGCGCGTGAGCTGCTGGACGAGCGGCGCCCACTGCGCCTGGGTGAAGTAGAGCCCGGTGCCCGCGGCGGACGCCAGCGCCAGCGCGGCCAGCGCCCACTTGAGCTTGCCGCCGGAGCGCGAGCGCGAGGTGTCGAAGACCTCCGCCGCCGCATCCAGCTCCTGGGGCCGCAAGAGCTGCTGCGCCTCCGTCTCGGTGAGCTTCTGGCGGTGGCGCAGGAAGGCGACGAGCAGCCCCGCGTGCGACACCTGGACCTCCTGGGCGAGGAACACGTCCAGCTCGCGGCGCATGGCGGCGGCGTCCGGGAAGCGGTCCTCGGGCTTCACCTCCATGGCGCGCTGGATGATGCGCACCAGGGGCGTGGGCACGTTGGGGGCCACCTTGTTCAGCGGCGTGTACTTGCCGTCGCGGATGCGCGCGAAGACCTCGCCCGCCGTCTTGCCGTGGAAGGGCCGGGCGCCGGAGAGGGCCTCGTAGAGCAGCACGCCCAGCGAGAAGATGTCGGTGCGGCCATCCAGGGGCGCGCCCGTCACCTGCTCCGGGGACATGTACGACGGGGTGCCCACGGCCATGCCCGCCTGGGTGAGGGCCTCCAGGCCCACGTCCTTGGCGATGCCGAAGTCCATCAGCTTCACGTCGCCGGACTTGGTGAGCATGACGTTGGCGGGCTTCAGGTCGCGGTGGATGATGTGCCGGAAGTGCGCGTGGTCCAGCGCGCTGGCGATGCGCGCGGCGATGACGCCCGTGACGTCCGGGGGCAGCGGCCCTTCCTTGATGAGCGTGTGCAGGGTGGGCCCGTCCACCAGCTCCATCACCATGAACAGGCTGTCGTTCTTCTCCACCAGGTCGTAGAGCGTGACGATGTTCTGGTGACGGAAGGCGGCCAGCGCGAGCGACTCCCGACGGAAGCGGGACAGGGTCTCGCGGTCTCGCTTGCCCTCGGGCAGCAATTCCTTGATGGCCACCTCGCGCTGAATCATCTCGTGGAGGCCGCGATACACGACGGCCATCCCACCTCGGCCCAGCTCTCCGAGCACTCGATACGCGCCAATCTTGCGATGACGCACGCTTCTTTCCGCGGCAGGCACGTGCGAAGGGTACAGAAGTGGACGCGCACCGTCGATGTCTCACGTGGCCGCTTCGACACCCGCCGGGTCCAGGTCCACAGGCCCCCGCTTTCCCCCTCGACACCATGACACTTCGTCTGCTCGCCCCCCTCCTCGCCCTCTGCATGTTCGGTGGCTGCATCGTCCACCGGGACGTGCACCACGACCACCGTCCGTCCAAGTCGAAGAAGTCCAAACACAACAGCAAGCAGTGCCACCCGAGCCAGTACTGGGACGGCGACGAGTGCCGTCACAAGGGCAAGGGCAAGGGAGCACGCAAGCACGACGGGTGAAGTCCCCCGCTTCCACCCGGGGCCCGTCCCCCTCCGCCCGGGAGAGTTGTAGGGTGGCCAGGTGATGCGTCCCGAAGCCGCCGTCCTCCCGTCGCCCGTCCCCGCCCCCGTCCCCGGAGCGCTCGCTCCGGAGCGGGAGGATGAGCGGTGCACGCTGCTGGACGGCGGGACGGAGGCGTATCCCCGGATGCTGGAGGCCATCTCCTTCGCCCGGCATCGCATCCACCTGGAGGTCTACACCTTCGAGCGCGAGGGCGTGGGCGCGCTCTTCGTGGACGCGCTCGTCGCCGCGGCGAAGCGGGGCGTGTCGGTGAAGGTGGTGGTGGACGGCTGGGGCAGCATCGGCAACAGCGCGTACCTCACCCAGACGCTGCGGGCCGCGGGCGCGAAGGTGCGGGTGTACAACCCGCTCACGTCGCTGTGCCTGGGGCGCTCGTGGCGCAACCACCGCAAGATATTGCTCGTCGACGACACGGTGGCGTTCCTGGGTGGCATCAACATCGGGGATGCGTATGCGGCGAAGGGGGACGTGCCCGGGTGGGCGGACCTGGCGGTGGAGCTGCGAGGCGACATCTGCCGGCAGCTCGGCGAGAAGCTCACCGCGGGCGCGGCGGCGCTGACGTCCGGCCAGGTGCGCCTGTTCCTGTCCGGCTTCGCGGGAGGCCACCGGCTGAGGAGGCGCTACCTGTCCGCCATCGACGGCGCGAAGCACGAGGTGCTGCTCGCCCACGCGTACTTCCTGCCCGACGCGGCCTTCGTGCGGGCGCTGACGCGCGCGGCGCGCCGGGGCGTGCGGGTGTCGCTGCTGCTCGCGGGCCGCAGCGACGTCATCTTCGCCAGGGCCGCCACCATGCGGCTGTACGGCACCTTCCTGCGCGCGGGCGTGAGCATCCACGAGTGGACCGCGTCCACGCTGCACGCCAAGGCGGCGGTGGTGGATGGGCAGACGCTGCTCGTGGGCAGCTTCAACCTGGACCCGCTCTCGCTCGTGAATCTGGAGACGCTGGTGGAGGCCGAGGAGCCCGGCGTGGCGGCGCAGGCGGCGCTGTGGCTGGAGAAGCACGTGGCGATGTCCCGGCACGTGCTGCTCGAGCAATGCGGCCGCTCGGGGCTGCAGCGGTGGCTGCTGGACGTCGTGGGCCTGGCGGTGGCGCGCTTCGCGGAGCGCTTCGCCAGCTTCATCGGCCGGCGTCGCAAGCGCTGAAGCCCCCTGGCGTCACGTGGACGTCACACGGGCAGTGGGGAGCGCTCCGCCGAGTGGTCGCTCCCGTCGATGACGTGCTGCGCGGGGCGTCCGGGGGCTCTACACTGCGCTGACGCCCGACCATGCCAAGACGCCACCCCCTCCAGCCCGTACTCGCCGCCATCGACGTGGGGACGAACGCCGTCCGCTTGGAGCTCGCCCGGCCGGATGCCGACGGGGCGCTCGAGACGCTGCACCAGGAGCGAGACCCCATCCGTCCCGGTGAGGGCGTCTTCGCCACGGGCACCATGCCGGAGGCCACCGCCCAGCGGCTGCTCTCCACGCTGCGCCGGTACTCAGCGCTGTGCCGCCGTCACAAGGCGCAGGTGCGCGCGGTGGCCACCAGCGCCCTGCGCGAGGCGCGCAACGCCCCGGACATCGTCCGCCGCGTGCGCGAGGAGTCGGGCCTCAACCTGGAGGTCGTCAGCGGCAAGGAGGAGGCGCGCCTCATCTGCCTGGGCGTGCTGCACCGCAAGCCGCCGGGCACCCGCTCGCTGCTCATCGACATCGGCGGGGGCAGCACGGAGGTGGCCACCGCCGTGGGCGAGCGGCCCGACAACCTGTGGAGCCTGGGGCTGGGCTCGGTGCGGCTCACGGAGGTGTTCGACGCGTCGCGCACGGTGACGACGAAGCAGCTGCGGCTGATGCGCGGCTTCGTGTCGGAGGTGCTGGGCAAGACGCTGCCGCCCAAGCTGCCGCACCTGCCCCGGGTGGCGCTCGGCTCGTCGGGCACCATCAACGCGGTGGTGTCCTTCGCCGCGGCGGAGAACAGCGGCAACGCCACCGTGCGCCAGCTCACGCAGACGGTGGAGGCGCTGGCGCAGATGCCGGTGGAGCGGCGCAGGAAGCGCTTCGACCCCAAGCGCGCGGACATCATCGTCTCCGGCGCCGTCATCCTCGAGGGCGTGGCGAAGTACCTGGGCGTGGAGTCGGTCAGCGTCGTCAACCGAGGCCTGCGCGACGGCATCCTGGTGGACCTGCTCTACCGCCAGGAGGCGCACCACCCACCGGACGACCACAGCCTGTCCGACGCGGCCATCGCCATGGGCCAGCGCTTCTTCTTCGACGAGAAGCACGCCAAGCAGGTGACGCGGCTGGCGCTGCGGCTCTTCGATGACCTGGCCGCCCTGCACCAGCTGCCGCTGTCGGTGCGCCCGTATCTGGAGACGGCCGCGCTGCTGCACGACATCGGCCACGCGGTGAACTACGAGCGGCACCACAAGCACACGTACTACCTCATCCGGCACGCGGACATCCCGGGCCTGTCGGACCGCGAGCGGGAGCTGGTGGCCCGTGTGGCGCGCTACCACCGCAGGAGCCCTCCGGAGCTGGCGCACTCGGGCATGGCGGGGCTGACGCCCACCGAGGCCCGCACCGTGCGCAAGCTCGCCACCCTGCTGCGCGTGGCCAACTCGCTGGACCACAGCCACCACCAGCCCATCAAGGACTTCCGCGCCACCAACGGCCGTGACGGCGTGGCGCTGCACCTGCACGCGCGTCAGCCGGTGGACCTGGAGCTGTGGAACGCGGAGCGCGAGGTGGTGCCCTTCCGCCGCGTCTTCGGCCGCAAGCTCACCTTCCACGTGCACCACACCGCGGGACGCTGACGCACGGCCCCCCGGCTGCTGGCCGGAAGAGGAGGCTGTGCGCGCTTTGCTCCCACCCGGACGGATGCCCACGCTGCAAGGCGTGTGGGTCCGTCCGCGGGCGGGCCCTTTCGTCTTTCCAGACACGGGCCCCCGGCGGGGGAAGGAGCAGTCCGATGAAGGCCATCGTATTCCATGGGATTGGGGACATCCGGCTCGACGACGTGGAGGAGCCCCGGCTGGAGAAGCCCACGGACGCCATCGTCAAGCTGTCGGCGAGCGCCATCTGTGGCACGGACCTGCACATGATTCGCGGGACGATGCCGGGGATGAAGCCGGGCACCATCCTGGGCCACGAGGGCGTGGGCTACATCGAGGCGCTCGGCGACGACGTGCGCAACTTCAACGTGGGCGACCGCGTGGTCATCCCGTCCACCATCGCCTGCGGCAACTGCGTGTACTGCCGCGCGGGCTACCATTCGCAGTGCAACGACGCGAACCCCAACGGCGCCGCCGCGGGCACGGCCTTCTTCGGAGGCCCCGCGCCGACGGGCCCCTTCCACGGCATGCAGGCGGAGAAGGTGCGCGTGCCCTTCGCCAACGCGGGGCTGGTGCGGATTCCGGACGGCGTCACCGACGAGCAGGCCATCCTCGTCTCCGACATCTTCCCGACGGGCTACTTCGGCGCGGAGCTGGCGGAAATCAAGCCGGGCGACACCGTGGCGGTGTTCGGCTGCGGCCCGGTGGGGTTGTTCGCCATCGTCAGCGCGAAGCTCCTCGGCGCCGGCCGCGTCTTCGCCATCGACTGCCACGAGGACCGGCTGGACCTGGCGCGGGCGCAGGGCGCGGAGGTCATCAACTTCGATGAAGAGGAGCCGGTGGCGACGCTCTTGCGCCTGACGAACGGCATCGGCGTGGACCGGGCCATCGACGCGGTGGGCGTGGACGCGGTGCACGCGCACGCGGGCCCCGCGGCGAAGGAGGCCCACGCGCAGAAGGCGGAGCACAAGCGCGAGGTGAAGGAGGCCGCGCCCAAGACGAACCCGGACGGCGACAACTGGGTGCCCGGCGACGCGCCCGCGCAGGTGCTCCAGTGGGCAGTGGAGGGCCTGGCCAAGGCGGGCACCCTGTCCATCATCGGCGTCTACCCGCAGCAGGTGCGCACGTTCCCCATCGGCGCGGCGATGAACAAGAACCTCACCCTGCGCATGGGCAACTGCAACCACCGCAAGTACATCCCCCGGCTGCTGGAGCTGGTGCGCACCGGCGAGGTGGACCCCACGGCCATCCTCTCGCACGTGGAGCCCATGGCCAGCGCGCTGGACGCCTACCGCAACTTCGACCTGCGCAAGCCCGGCTGGGTGAAGGTGGAGCTGGAGCCCTCGCAGCTCCAGTGAGCCGTGGGCCCTCACGTGTCCAGGATGAGGCACGAGTCCCCGAACTCGTGCCCCAGGTAGCCCTTCGCCTCCGCGTGCGCGGCCACGTCTCCGAGCAGGGACAGTGGAGCGAAGGCCTGGAGCAGCGCGTGGTGGCTGGTGCCCGGCTCGTGCATGCCCGTGAGCAGGCCGTCCACCACGCGCGGCACGAAGCCCGGCCCCAGGAGGAGGTCCGTCACCGACTCTCCCGCCACGAGCCTTCCGCCATTCATCGCCGCCCTGCCCTCCAGCGCGCGCACCACCGTGGTGCCCACCGCGACGACGCGTCCTCCCTCCGCGCGCGTGGCCTCCACCTGGGCCACGGTGACGGCGGGGATGTCCGAGCGCTCGGGCCGGGGCAGCGCCGCGTCCAGCACCGCGTCCCCGGTGGAGGACAGGCCCGCCGCGTGGGTGAGTGACGCGAGCCGCACGCCGCGACGGCGCAGGGCGAGCAGCAGGTTCCAGGTGAGGGGCAGTCCCGCCGAGGGCGCCTCCACGGCCCAGGGCCTGGCGCCGTAGCCCGTCTGCACGTGCCACAGGGACAGGGGCGCCAGGGTGTGCGCGTACTGCACGGGGCGGCCACCCTGGTAGAGCGCGGACCAGAGCTCGGCGCCGTCGTCCTCGAAGGCCACGCGCAACAGGCGCGGCGAGGGCGGCAGCACCTCCACCACCCGCGCGGAAAGGCCCACGACGGTGAAGCGCGCCCCGGCTTCGAGCACGGGCGGCGAGGGGCGGTCCTCGGTGCGCTTGCGCCAATCCCCCGCGCCGAAGAGCACGGCGAGCCACGTGCCGTCCGGTTCGTGCGACAGCAGGCGCAGCTCGATGCGCTCCGCGGCCGCCGTGCGCCCCTGCAGCGAGGCGGGGAACGTGGCCGCGTCGTTCACCACCAGCAGGTCCTTGTCGCGCAGGAGCGAGGGCAGCTCCCTCAGGTGGGCGTCCTGGAAGCGGCGAGCTCGGGGCTCCACGTGCAACAGCCGCCCTTCCTCCGGGTGGTCTCCAGGCCAGCGCGCGGGCTTCATGCGGCCTCCAGGCGCGCGGCTTCCAGTCGGGAGCCGCTGGGGGGAAGCGGGCGCTCCACGAGCGTGACGATTCGGGCGGCCACGTCCTCGGGCCGGGCGAGCGTGGAGCGGTCCGCGTCCGGTATCGCGTCGGCGTGCATGCGCGTGTCCATCTCGCCCGGGTCCACGCTGAGGAAGTGCACCCCTGTGCCCTCCAGCTCCGCGGCCCAGATGCGGCCCAGGTGCTCCAGCGCGCTCTTGGAGACGCTGTAGGCGCCCCAGCGCGGATAGGACGCCACCGCCGCGTCGGAGGTGATGGTCACCACCAGCCCGCCCCCGCGCACCACCATGTTGCCCACCACCGCCTTGGAGAGCCGGAAGGGTCCCACCAGGTTGACCTCGAGCACGCGCTGCAGGTCCTCGCACGCGGTGTCGAGCAGCAGCGGCAGCGGCGTGGGCCCCAGCGTGCTCGCGTTGTGCACCAGCACGTCCACGGGCCCCACCAGCGACGCCGCCACGCCCACCAGCCGGTAGATGGACTCCTTGTCGCCCACGTCGTAGGCGAGCCCGTGCGCCTCAAGTCCCTCTGCGCGCAGGGCCTCGGCCACGGCCTCCATCGGTTGCGCGTGCCGGGCCACGCCCACCACCCGCGCGCCCCGACGCGCGAAGTGGCCCATCAGGGCCTTGCCCAGCCCCTGGCTCGCGCCCGTCACCAGGACTGCCTTTCCCTTCAAGTCCATTCGGATGTCCTCCTTGCCGGGAGGGATAGCCAAGGGACGTTGATGAAATGGCGTCCACGCCAATCCTTTGGCAGATTGCCATCCCATGCCCCTGGAAGAAGAGGACCTGCCGAGCCGGCTCGCCCGCAACATCCGGACGCTGCGCGAGACGCGAGGCGCCACGCAGGCCCAGCTGTCGAAGCTCGCCGGAGTGCCCCGGGCCACGTGGGCGAATCTGGAATCAGGGACGTCCAACCCCACCCTGTCCGTGCTGCACCGCGTGGCCTCCGCGCTCCAGGTGTCCCTGGAGGAGTTGGTGGCCAAGCCTCGGGCCAGCGCGCGGCACTATCCGCGCGACAGCCTGACGACGCGGGTGCGGGGCGCGGGGCAGCTTCGCAAGCTGCTGCCGGACCCGCTGCCGGGCATGGAGTTCGACCGGGTGGAGCTGCCCTCGGGCGTGCGAATCACGGGCGTGCCCCACACGCCGGGCACCCGGGAGTACCTGGCCTGTGAGTCGGGCGAGCTGGTGCTGGTGGCCAGCGGCGAGCGCTTCCTGCTCAAGCCCGGGGACGTGGTCGTCTTCCGGGGAGACCAGAAGCACTCGTACGAGAACCCGGGCACACGCACGGCGGTGGGCTACTCCGTCGTGCTGCTCGCGCCGCCGTTGTGAGTCAGCCCGCGTCGCGACCGTAGAACCAGGCGGTGAGCGCCAGGCGGTGGGCGTGGGTGGGTAGCACCTCGTGCTCGATGCGCTCGCTCAGGAAGACGACCAGGGTGTCGAGCCTCGGCGGCACGTCCACGGGGGATTCTCCCTCGGGGTGCAGGCGGAGCAGGCCTCCGTGCTCGGCGCGCCAGTCCGGGTTGGCGTACCAGATGGCCGTGGCCCTGCGGTTGGACTTGCCGGGGAAGGCGTCGAAGTGGCGTGAGTAGTGCGCTCCGCCGCCGGGATAGCAGGCGAGCTGGAGGTCGAAGCGTCCCAGGCCCAGGTACGCGCCCGCCGAGAGCGCCTGGCCGAGCTGCTCGAACTGCCGCCAGAGGGCGCCGAGCGCCGAGTCGGGCTCAGGCGTCACCCAGCCGATGAGGTCTCCCCTCACGCGGGTGTCGAGCGTCCGGTCCGCGCCTCTCCGGATGCCCGCGGCATGAAGTACTCCGGATTCCGCCCTCGCCAGCGCTTCTGCCCGCGCCGCGAGGGCTGCTTCATCCCCGAGGAAAGCCGGGCGCGTGAAATACCCCCGCGCGCCCAGCGCCTCCACTTCCTGGACCGACAACTCCACACGTGCTCCTTCCAGCAGCGTGCCGACTCCACCTGGGCGCACGGTGCCCCAGACGCGGGCGGCGCGGAAGGGGATAAACTCGGGGGCCATGATGACGCACCTCACGCGAATCCTCGCCGTCCTGCTGGGCATCGCGGCCGGAGCCCTGGGGGCCGGCTGGCTGCTCAGGCCCCGCATCCCCGCTCCGCCGGACACCGCGTCCGTGGTGAGCCAGATGCGCGAGGTGGCGCGGCTGGAGACGCTGGAGGTCGCGCTCTACAAGAAGGTGTCCTTCACGCCCGAGCCGCAGGTGACGGATGCGCTGTGGAAGGACGTGATGAACTGGGCGCGGCACGCCATCCAGAATCCGCACGGCCGCGCCATCGTGTTCGCGGATGCGTACCTGGGGTTCGACTTCCAGCGGTTCGGTCCGTCGAACCTGCACGTGGCGGGGACGAAGGTGTACGTGGTGATGCCGCCCATCGATGTGCGGGTGGCGCTGCGGCCGGGGGAGACGGAGGTCATCGACTCCAACCTGGACAGCGATCAGACGGCGCAGTTGCTGGAGAAGGCGCGGCTCGCGTTCGAGCGGGAGGTGCGCGCGGACACGCGACTGCAGCAGCGGGCGCGTGACTCCGCCGAGCGGGCGCTGCGCGCGCTGCTCGTCACCGTGGGCTATCGCGAGGTGTTGTTCGTGGAGCGGTTGCCGATGTCCGCCACCGCGGGGTGAGGCGGCTGGCACTTCGCCCCACCCACGCCATTCACCGAACGACGGACTTCCGAGCCTTGAGGCTTCGCGCTCGGGTCACTCTGGCGGCAGGTCGCGCTCAGCGTCCTTCAGCCAGCTCTCGAATCCTTTTCGTTGAACTCGCGCGTACCCTTCGTCCTTCACACGGATGTCCGCGTCGATGAGGTAGTGCCAGACAATCTCCTCCAGGTCGAAGGAGGCCTGGACGGAGCGCAGTCGCTTCATCAGGGCGATGGCCTCGTCCTCCCAGGGTCCAAGGCTCTTCTTGTCCGTGGGCTCATGCTCGAACAGCCTCCGCATCGTCCGCAGGGCGGAGACCCACTCCGGGGAGGGCGCACTCATGAACGCCCCTCCTCGAGTCCAGGAGCAGCGGAGAGCCCTTCCTCGGTCAGCAGGAACAGCCCCGCGATTCCCTCGGAGGTCGGCAAGAGCTCCGCGAGCACACCTCGGGCCGAAGCATCCGAGGCCCTGGCGACGAGCGTCATCTCGCGCCGCACCAGGGACACGTACAGCGCGCCTTCGCCCACCTGGTCCGTGAGCAGCCGTCGCTGCCCCGCCGTGAGCATCCGCGCGCCGTCCAGCCCATCCCCGCCAGCCACCGCCCACAGGCCGGAGAAGCCCTCCGCCAGCCGCACCTCGCCCCGGTCGATGATGACGGGCTTCACGGGCGCGGGCTCCAGGTTCCTCCACGCCGCCGCGTCCACCGCCTCCACCGTCAGGCCCGAGTCCTTCAGCGCCGACTCCGGCAGGTAGCGCACGAAGTCCGCGTCCTCCAGCACATAGAAGACCGAGAGCCCCGCGGGCCCCTCACGGTGCAGCGCCCCCACCGCCTTCGCCGCGAAGTCCGCCGGACGAAGCACGGGCCGAAGCCTCGCCTCCAGCGACGCCGCATCCGACGCCCCGAGCCCCGAGTCCAGTCCGCCCAGCCGCGCCGCCAGCGCCTCGACATAGGCCGCCAGCCCCTGCGTGCCCGGCGCCTCCTGATAGGCCGCGTACAGCGAGCCCAGGTCCACGCGCCCCACTCCGCCCGAGGCCAGCTTCACCAGCAGGTCCTTGCCCTGTCGACGGAACGCCACGCGCGCCCGGGTGAGCGCCCCCGCCAGCGCGGCGGTGAACTCCGGCCGGAGCACCTGCTCCTGGGGCACCGGCGGCGGAGGTAGGTCCGCGGCCTCCAGTTCCTCCTTCAACAGCCGCGCCTCCGCGTCGAACGGATCCCTCGCCAGCGCGTCCTTCACGTAGGCCTGGACCTTGTCCATCTCGCCCCTGCGCAGGGCCAGCACGGCCAGCACCTTGAGGACCTCCGGGTCGTCCGGCTCCCGCGCGCGCACCTGTCGGAGCAGCGCCTCCGCGTCCCCGTGCCGCTCCAACCCCAGGAGCGCCCGGGCGAGCCCCAGTTGCACCGGGACGTGCTGGGGAAAGTCCCGCCGCAGGGCCTCCAGGAGCGGCAGGGCCTCACGCTCCGCGCCCGCGTTGATGAGGGCGTGCGCCACCGCCAGGCGCGGCGTCGGCCCGTCCTCGTCCCTCACCCGCGCGCGCAGCACCTCCATCTCCGCGTCACTCAGGACCTCGCCCGCCTCCACCTTGCGGCGGATGCGCTCCACTTCCAGCAAGAAGCTCACGTCCGCGACTCTAGACGCCCAGGCCCGATTCAAGAACCACCCCGCACCGCGCCCGCGACCCAACGCCAGACACACACTCCGCGATGCCAGGGAATGTCCACCGGCTGAATGGACAAACAACCCACCAGGAAACACTCACATGCCCTGATGTTGGATGGTGGGTGGAAGGTCCTGCGGGCACCATGCCGGTCCTGGCTTGGCGCATGACGGCGCGATGTGAAGGCCGCGGTGGAGGGCCGACGGCGGCCCCTGTCGGTGCTCCACCGCGGAACAGTAACAACAGGACACCTCCTTGCGGGTAAGGGACCGAGGTGTGCCGCAATTAGGGAGAGACCGTCCAGCCATGGAGTGGCCGCCGAAGAGCGAGAGCCGGGTTGAGTCCACAGCAACTCCGTAGACGTGCCAAGGATCGTGGCGCCACCCTGGCGGATAGGTGGCTAGCGAGTGGCATCTGCTCTTTCTTCAGTCCCGCTTTTGCTAAGACCCATCGAGGGCAGCCATCATCTTACGGCCCACCAAGTGCGAGAGACTCATCGCAGCAACTTTCTTCCATTCCGAATCAGGCAGCCCCACATCCGAAGGCCGATTTGCCTCCTCCTCCGTTGGAGACGTTTCGGTCCACATGCGGTACATACGTGGAATGTCCGTCCCGAGTGCAGCGTAGAATCCGGAGGGTTCGATGAAGTCCGGCGTTCGCTTGAGCTCGTACTGCCGCTTTCCGCGCCGCGTGAGCTTCAGCGACCCACCAGGACGGATGGGAACACGAAAGATCGCCGGGTGGAACACCTCCCACCACGAGAACGGACCGCCTGCACCGGCCACGACGTTTGAGCGCGGATCGTGCAAGACAAGAGGATTGGGCGCAATGAGGGACCAGTCGACCAACACCTTGATGGTATAGGCGCGATCCTTCGGCGAGAGGCGATAGACCTCATGCTTAAAAACGTGACCATCGTCCGTGATCAACCCGGCAATGGTTCCCTCGGGAGCCATGCCAACTTCCAGCATGTCACTCGGCCCAATCAGCTTCGCGACACTCGTGAAATACGCGTGGTGGGGTGAAACAAGCTCAGTCATCCCCTGGAAGTTCCACTTGCTTGGAAGAAAGCGAAGTGTGCCATCGATGCCCTTAGCACCAGTCTGGGTCGTATGATGGAAGAAGCACACCTTCGTTCCCTCAGTCGGCA
Source organism: Myxococcus sp. MH1 (assembly GCF_059738865.1). Classification (NCBI taxonomy): domain Bacteria; kingdom Pseudomonadati; phylum Myxococcota; class Myxococcia; order Myxococcales; family Myxococcaceae; genus Myxococcus; species Myxococcus sp. MH1. The sequence continues at coordinate 9,119,255 of NZ_AP026947.1, forward strand.
ATGCGAACAAGGAGCCGAACGGGTCTCCGTCCAAGAACGCTTCCACCTCAAGTTCATAAGCCCCCAGCGTCCAGAGCCCATTCGGATCCTTTTTGTCTCGAAAGTAGATGAAAGCTCGGATGGTTGGCGTCAGCATCATCTCCACAGACACCCATCCCTCATTGTACGAGACTCCATCAATCGACATGGGGCGCAGAAACCGCCCCTCATGAATGAGCCCCACGGGATAGTGAATGACTCCAGCGGGCGTCGTTGCGATGAGAATACGTGCCCTGAGCTGCGCCTTCCGCTGAGGGTAGGTCTCCGAGGTGAAGTGCCGGTATGTCTCCAAGCGCTTCTCAGTGGCATTCGTAACGTACTTGTCGAGCAAGACTCGGCGGAGTTCTGCGTCGGGGGTATCTCCATGGCAGCGCTCTCTGCGACGTCCGCTTCCGCAGCGACAGTTCATAGGCATTTGCGATGTCTCTTTCCGAGTAACTGCTTAGTTTTTTGCCCTGCAATAATAGTGTCAAAATAACACTATGTCAATGCACCCTGATCGTGCCGCTCTCCTCCGCCGAGCACGTCCCTGTGGAGGGCCGGGGCATGGGCGACAAAGGGCAGTATCGAGAATTGTGGAATGGTGCGTACAGGTAGGTGGAATAGGGGCCACGGTTGCTACGTGAAGGGCGTGGGGCGCACAGGAAGCAGGAGCAGCCTTCTGGCTTTATTCGCAGTCCGCACTACATGGATTGCCGGACGTCCACCTTGCTCGCCAGGAAGGCCCCAGAAGGGGCTCGCACCATAAAGGGCTGACGCAGCCGAAGTGGAGCGGCTACGCGCAGAGGGAGCCTGCGGTGGGCAGTGCTCCGGTACTAGCAGTACAGGAGTATCAAGCGCCTTCAGCTACCTAGAGGTTGAGGATGCAGTAGATGGCCACTCCATGCCTCAGGTTCGCCAGTACCCATGAGCCTGCCCCTACCCTCAGCACAGCAGAAGAAGTCCACCTTGAAAACGCTGCGCATGAGATCCACCTGTTCGAGCCTCTACATGCGCTGACACCTCCACATATGCCCACCTCTGCTTTCAAGCAGCGATGCCACGCATGAGCCTTACGTGATCACCCTGAAGCAGATCAGTGCTGGGAGTCAGGCCCCGGGCTGGCGGGGGCCTCCTCGTCCGACGACGTGTCCTCATCCTCCCCACTGTCCGTCTGCGCGAGGAAGTCATCCAGCGCGCCCACGTCGATGGGCTTGCGGAACACCGCGTCCACCAGGGCCAGGTTGGCCCGGTTCTGTCCGCGCACGTCCATGCCGGTGACGATGGCGAGCAGCGCCTGGGGTGACTTCTCCCGCAGCTCGCGCGCCAGCTCCCAGCCGCTCATCTCCGGCATCACCGCGTCCAGCAGGGCCGCGTCGTAGCGGCGCCGGTCCCACATGCCCAACGCCACCGTCGGGTCATGCGCCACCTGCACCTCGTAGCCCTCTTCGCCCAGGACCTCGGCCATCATCCGCGCGTTGTCCAGGTCATCGTCCACCACCAGCACGCGCCGCGTCTTCTGGAAGCGCCGGGGCGCCGACACCGGGGGCCGCGTCACGCTCTCCGGAGGCGGTGTGGGCTCACTGGGCGACTGCACACGCACCCGGGGCAGCCGCACCACGAACGTCGCGCCGCTCCCCGAAGACACGTTCTCCGCCGTCAGCTCGCCGCCCCAGCGCTGCACCTGCGCCCGCGCCACGGCCAGGTACAAGGACAGCTGCGGCGCCCCCGGGTCCCTGCGCAGCGGGTCGAACAGGTGCGACAGCTCCTCCGACGCATACGACGGGCCCTGGTCCTGGATGCGCAGCGAGAGCCACGCGGGGCCCTCCTCGCGCGTCGTCACCTTCAGGTGCCCGCCCTCCTCCATCCTGTCCCGCGCCGCGAGCAGCAGGTTCACCACCAGCTCGCGGAAGAAGGCCGCGTCCGCGCGCACCGCCCCCGGGTCGTGAAGGTCCAGCTCCACGTACACCGGGTGCTCGCGCTGCTCCAGCTCGCCGCGCGCCAGCTCCAGCGACTCGCGCACCGTCTGGTCCACCTTCACGTCGACGGGACGCTCCTCGGTGCGCTGGACGTTGAACTCCTGCAGCCGCGCCACCAGCTCGCCAATCTGCTGCACCGTCTTGTCGAGCGCGTCCAGGTGCTCGGGCTTGTACTCGCGCTGCAACAGCGTGATTCGCAGCCGCAGCACGTTGAGGAAGTTGTTGAGCGCGTGCGCCGCGCCACCCGCCAGCTGCCCCAGCGCCTGCTGACGCGTGCGCTGCAACAGCCGCCCCTGCAGCCGGCGAAGCTCCCCGTACGCGCTCTCCAGCGCCTTGGTCTTGTTCGCCGACTCCGTGCGGTCCGTGAAGGTCTGGATGGCGCCCGCGAGTTCGCCCTCCTCCTCCCACACGGGCGTGGCGCTCATCTCCAGCGTCACCTCGCCGCCGCCGGGGCGCTCCACCACCATCATCACCCCGCGCACCGGGCCCTGCTCCTTCAGCGCGCGCACGAAGGGCATGTCCGCGACCTTGAAGGGCTCACCCGAGGCGTGCCGCGCGTTCACCTGCGTCAGCACCGGCGCGAGCGTGTTCACCGCGCGCCCGCCCACCACCGCGCGCATCGGCACGCCCATCAGCCGGCTCACCGGAGGCGTGGCGAAGGACACCGTGCCGTCCACCTCCGCCAGGAGGATGCCCACGTCCACGTGGTTGAGCACCGACTCCATCACCGCCGCTTCCCGGAAGCGCACCTCCTCCGTCTTTAGAATCCGCGCGTACGACGCCTGCGCCGCCGCGTCCCCCTCCCACACCAGCTCCGCGATGAGGCCCGCCACCTCGGGCTCAATCAGCCCACCGTGGTGGCGCGCGTAGACGTGCAGCAGCACCTCCTCCAGCGACTTGAACTCGCGGGTGAGGTCCTCGGACTCGAAGTTCTGCGTGTACCGGTCCGCGCCGTGCGAGCGCGCCACCTCCGGCCACAGCCGCACCGCGTCCTCGCCCCGGTCCTTGAGCAGCCGCGCCATCTCCCCCACCAGTCGCCGCAGGGGAGCGCGCAAGTCGCGGCCCGGAATCTCCACCTCGTACACCTCCGCGCGCAGACGCTTCGCCCACAGGCGCGTCACACGCTCCTGCTCTCCCTGGAGCAGCTCCGACAAGGCTTCGATGGGGTCGAGACGGGCCACGTTGAAAAGCCAAGGTGTGCATGGCCGCCCGCCATGGCCACCCAGGCGCCCGCCCGCCTGCCCGTCCCCGACGCCGTCCAGACACGTCCGGTCGGCTGCCCCTCGACGGGCCGTTCGCGGAAGGCGCGCGGATCGCCCCCTGGCGTCCGGGCGAGCCGTTGCACCCGCTGGCGCGTCAGCCCACCTTCCAGGAACGGATGCCCCTCAACGAGCCCATCAAGAACGACCTCCTGGAGTCGCCATGGCTGTCGCAGCAGGCCATGGCGCAGCTCTTCCGGGGCGAGCTGAGCCGCTCCGACACCTGGCGCACGCGCCTGGACACCACCACCAACTGGGCGCTGACGACGACGGCCGCCGTCATCTCGCTCGGCTTCGCCACGCCGCAGAGCTCCCACGTTACCTTCCTCGTCGGCATCTGGATGGTGGTGTCCTTCCTGCTCGTCGAGGCGCGCCGCTACCGCTACTACGACCTGTGGAACCGGCGGGTGCGCCTGTTGGAGGACGGCTGGTGGGCCCCCATGTTGCGCCGCGAGCCGGTGGACCCGGACGCCCTGCGCGAGCTGGCGGTGGAGATGTCCCGGCCGCAAATCCAGCTGTCGCTGATGTCGGCCATCTCCACGCGGCTCAACCGCACCTACGGGCCCATCCTGCTGGTCCTGCTCATGACCTGGTTCTTCAAGGTCTACAGCCACCCGAAGCCGCCCGAGGACTTCGGCGAGTTCGTCGCCCGGGCCCACGTGGCGTGGATACCCGGGTTCCTGGTCATGGCGGTGCTGGCGCTCATCACCATCGGCGCCGCCTACCTGTTCATCTCCTCGTTCTTCATCCGGGCGCCCCTGGGCGAGCTGCGCACCCGGCCCCGGGGACGACGCGCCGCGCTGTGGGAGTCCTTCTACCGGCCCTACGCCATCCGCCGCCGGCACCGGCCGACCCGCAGGGCCCCCCGTCGCCCGGACGCGGCGTCCGAGCACTGAGGCCCCGGCCCTCGCTCGCAGGCCGGGTGGCCCCGAAGGGTTCGGCATGCTCATGGCCCCCATGTGCCGACCTGTCCGGCTGGAAGTTTTCGTTCTTCCGGGAGCGGGGGATTTGTGCTGTGAATCCGCACCCATGGCGAACACGCGCACTGTTACGGTCCTCAATGGCGACGGCATCGGCCCCGAGGTGATGGCGGCCACCATTCGCGTCCTCGAGGCGCTCAAGGTTCCCCTCGAGTTCGAGTACAAGGACGCGGGCACGGAGGTGGTGGCGAAGTACGGCACCAACCTGCCCCACGAGTCGGTGGAGGCGGTGCTGCGCAGCGGCGTGGCGCTCAAGGGCCCCACGGGCACGGTGGTGGGCGGCGGACTTCCCTCCGCGAACGTCGGCCTGCGCAAGCGCCTGGACCTGTACTCGTCGCTGCGGCCCGTCAAGAGCGTGCCGAACGTGAAGACGCGCTACGAGAACGTGGACCTGGTGGTGGTGCGCGAGAACACGGAGAGCCTCTACTCGGGCCTGGAGCACATCATCGTCCCGGGCGTCGTCGAGGCGCTGAAGATCATCACCGAGAAGGCCTCCACGCGCATCGCGAAGTTCGCGTTCGAGTACGCGCGCAAGCACGGCCGCAAGAAGGTGACGGCCGTCCACAAGGCCAACATCATGAAGCTGTCGGACGGCCTGTTCCTGGACTGCTGCCGCAAGGTGGGCCGTGAGTTCCCGGAGATCCACTACGAGGAAGTCATCATCGACAACCTCTGCATGCAGTTGGTGAAGGACCCGACGCGCTTCGACGTGATGGTGCTGGAGAACCTGTACGGCGACATCGTGAGCGACCTGTGCGCGGGTCTGGTGGGCGGCCTGGGCGTGGTGCCCGGCGCGAACATCGGCGAGCGCACGGCGGTCTTCGAGGCGGTGCACGGCACGGCCCCGGACATCGCGGGCAAGGGCATCGCGAACCCCACGGCGCTGATGATGTCCGCCGTGATGATGCTGGACTACCTGGACATGCGCGACGAGGCCCGCCGGATGGAGAACGCCATCCACAAGGTCTACACCGAGGCCAAGGTCCGCACGGGTGATTTGGGCGGCGGCGCCACCACGCGCGAGTTCACCGACGCCATCATCGCCGCGCTGTAGTCGTCACGAAGCCGTGGCACCCCGAGCCCGGGCCGCCTGTCGAAGGCGCCCGGGCTTTTTCGTGGCCAGGGGACGACGTCCACCGAGCCGCGAAGCGAAGGGCCCGCCTCGTCAGCCCACCGTCACCTTGCGCACGCCGCGCGCCTCAAGCAGCGCGGGGAGCCGCTCGCGCTGGTCGCCCTGGAGCACCAGCGTGTCGTCCTCCACCACGCCGCCGCAGCCCAGCGAGTTCTTCAGCGCCTTGAGCCACACCTCGCGCTGGGGCGCGGGCAGCTCCAGGTGCTCCACCACGGTGACCTCCTTCCCACCGCGGCCCTTGCGCTCCATGCGCACCACCGCGCGCGCCGGGCCCTTCGGCTCGGACTTGCTCGGGGGCGCGGCCACGGGCGCCACCGTCCCCACCGGCAGCTCCTCCCGCTTCGCCGCCAGCGCGGCGAAGGGGTTGTGGAACGGAGCCGGGGGCGCGGCGGGCGCGTCCTTCTTGTCACGCTTGCCCATGGCGTCCGGGACTCAGTGGTTGTGGCCCGCGTGGTCGTCCATCGGCATGGCGCGCGGCGGCGGCAGCACGTCGAACGCGGGCGCGCTCGGGTTGCCCTCCGCCATCACCAGCGCGTACAGGAACGGCGCCGACGGCATCGCCTGACGGCCGTTCACCACCACCAGCGGCGTGCCGGTGAAGTGGTAGCGCAGCGCGTACGACGTGTCCTCCTGCAGCTTCGCCGCCGTGTCCGCGCTCGCCAGGCACGACTCCAGCTGAGAGCGGGACATCGAACCGGACGAGGCGATCTCCATCACCCGCTCCGTGTCCAGCATCGCCTGCGCCGCGAAGAGCTTCTCGCGCAGCTCCCAGAAGTCCGACGCGCCCTCCAGGCAGATCTGCGCCTTCGCCGCCACGCACCGAACCGTGGGGGCGTCCGGCCCGCGCCGCTGCATCGCCGGGTTGCACGCGCCGTCCAGCGGGAACTGCCGCGCCTCCAGGGACAGCTTGCCCTCCGGCACGCGCTTCTTGAGCACCGCCAGCTCCTCCACCAACGACTTGCAGTGGGGGCACTTGCTGTCGGTCCACTCGACGATCTTCACCGGCGCGGTGGCCGGGCCATACAGGCGCCGCGCCGGCGCCGCGGCGGGCTTCGGCGTGTCCCGGCGGTACATCGCCAGCGCGTTGGAGATGAACTGCTGCTGGTCCATCGGCAGCCCCTTCAGGTACGCCTCCAGCGACGCGGGCGAGCTGTTCGCGCTCGCCGCCCCCGTCGTGGCGTTCACCGACGCCTCCGTGGGCGCGGGAGGCAACAGCGCCCCCGCCTTGGGCGCGGGCGTCGACAGCGAGCGACCCGGCAGGGCCACCGCCACGAACACCAGCACCGTGGCGCCCACCGTCCAGCCCAGCGCCGGGCCCCACTCGCCCGCCACGCTCGGCAGGCCCTTGAAGGCCACGCCCGCGATGAGCGCCACCAGCGCGTACGTGCCCAGGCACGTGGGGCACACCACGCCCGTCTGGTAGCTGGCGAAGGCGAACACGAACACCGACGCCACGCCCGCCAGCGCCGTCAGCTTCAGCCCCTGCGACGCCGGGGCCACCGACTTGCCCGAGCGCTCGCGCGCCAGGAACACCGCCGACAGCGCCACCACCGTCAGCCCCCACACCAGCCCCAGGCCGGCGACGGGGATGCCGAACAGCTCATGCAACCGGGTGGCGAAAGGCGAGTTCCACACCGTCTCGCAGTTCACCGTGTCGGACACGCCGCACACGGTGGCGCCGCCGGCGCGCAGCGTGAGCAGCTGGCTCCACTGGAAGATGGACAGGGCACTCGCGGCCACGCCCAGCACCAGCAGCGCCACGGCGGCCTTGGAGGGCGCGGGGGTGGCGGGGGCCTTGGGGGAGGAGGACTTCGAACTCATGCATGCTCCGGGGGCGGGGTCATCAGGACGAGCAGTCGGGCGGGAGCGGGGCCTTCGTTGGTGACCCCATGCTCGGCGCCCGCGGGGGCGAACACGGCCGCGCCCACGGTGTGGACCTCCTCCTCGGCACCCACGCGGAAGCGGCAGGTGCCCTCGAGGACGACGTAGACCTTGTCGGAGGTCACATGGTGGTGCGGCTTCTGGGCCTGCCCGGGCGCCAGGCAGTAGACATCCAGGAAGAAGCGCTCGGATTGAAAGACGTTGTGCTTCCGGAGCTTCTCCGGGGAGAAGTCCTGGAAGGACGACAGGTGCTTCACATCCATCGTGGCATTCGCTCCTTCGCCTCTATATAGCGACGGACATGGAACCGCTGTCGCTGCATTTTCTTCACGAAGAAGCGCGGGGCCGCTTCATCGAGGTCGGCGGCCGGGAGGTCGTGGCCGACTACGGGAACGCCGAGGACGCCTACCAGGCCGCCCGTGAGGCCGTGGCCCTGCACGATGCCTCCTATCGTGAGGTCCTCCGAATCACCGGGGAGGACCGGGTCACCTTCCTACATGGAATGGTGACACAGGAGGTGAACAACCTCCCCGTCGGGACCGCAGCCTACGCCGCCCTGGTGAACGTGAAGGGGGCCATGGTGGCGGACGCCCGCATCCTCAAGCGGGAGGCGGACCTGCTCGTGGACGTGGAGCCCGGCACCGGCGCCAAGGTCCGGGAGTTCCTGGAGAAATACCTCATCTCCGAGGACGCCGAGCTGCATGAGGCCACGGCCGACCACGGGCTCTTGCGGCTGCTCGGGCCCCGGACGGGCGCGCTCCTCACGGCCGTACTGGGCACCGACTTCGCCCCCCTGCCCCACCACGCCACCCGCCCGGGGACGCTGGCCGGGCAGGACGTCCTGCTGGTGGGCAACACCCGGCTGGAGCCGCACGGGGTGGACGTGTGGGTGCCACGCGCGGGCCTGGAGGCGGTGTGGCGGGCCTTGAGCCAGGCGGGCGCCGACCTGGGCCTCAAGCCCCTGGGCTTCGAGACGCTGGAGCTCTTGAGGGTGGAGGCCGGGGTGCCCCGTTACGGGCAGGACATGGTGGACACCACCATCCCCCTGGAGGCGGACCTGGGCCCGTCCGCCATCTCCTACAACAAGGGGTGCTACATCGGGCAGGAGGTCATCGCCCGGGCCACCTTCCGCGGGCACATGAACCGCAAGCTGACGGGGCTCTTGCTGGGCGACGTGGAGGCGGCGCCGGGCACGGAGCTGCGCCGCGGTGAGAAGAAGGTGGGCTGGCTCACCAGCGTGGTGCGCTCGCCCGCGCAGGGTGGGCAGCGGGTGGCCCTGGGGTACGTGCACCGCGACTCGCTGGAGCCCGGCACCGAGCTGACCCTGGCTCAGGGCCCCGCGACGGTGAAGGTGGCCGCCCTGCCCTTCAAGGGGTGAGCACGACAATCCTGTCAGTCGGGCCACGGCTCGCTGACGGGGGTGTCGCGGGCCTCGCGGTGTGTCTGCCCGTGGGGCCCGGACTTACGGGCTGTTGAATATGGAACGGGGCTTGCTGTTGGCGCCCCCGCCCATGAAGCCCTCCTCGCTGACCTGGTTGTCCTTCCTCTCTGGCGCCACGGTGATGGCGTCGGAGATGGCGGCCTCGCGACTGGTGGCGCCCTACTTCGGGAGCAGCACCCCGGTGTGGGCGGCGCTCATCTCCCTGGTGCTGGGCGGGCTGGCGCTGGGGGCGCACCTGGGGGGCAGGGTGGCGGACCGGGCCGCGAGGCTGGAGCCGCTCCGGGTGGCGCTCGGCGTGGCGGCGCTGATGCTCACGGCGCTGCCCTTCCTCGCGAGGGTGCTGCTGCCGGGGGCCACGACGGCGGTGATGACGGGCAGGCCGCTGGAGGCCATGGGGCGGGTGGCGCTGGTGGTGCTGGTGGCGATTCCCCCGCTGCTCGCGCTGGGCGCGGTGGGGCCGTTCCTGGTGCGCGTGGGGTTGGGGGGCGTGACGTCGGCGGGGGCGCACGCGGGGAGGCTGTCGTCGGCGTCCACGCTGGGGAGCATCGTCGGGACGCTGCTGGCGGCCTTCGTGGTGCTGCCGTGGCTGGGGACGGCGCGGGCCATGGCGTGCTTCGCGGGGATGCTCGGGCTGACGGCGACGTGGGGGCTGGGGTGGCGGTGGCGCGCGCTGGCGGTGGGGGTGCCCGCGGCGGCGCTGGTGCTGGGGGCGCACGCGCTGCCCCGACATCCGCAGGCGCTCGAGGTGGCCGAGTCGCCGCACGCCTTCCTCCAGGTGCTGGAGTCCCCGAGCGGCACGCGCAGCCTGGTCTTCGACGAGGGCTTCGCGGTGCAGAGCACGTGGGTGCCAGGCCAGCCGGTGCGCGACGAGGTGTTCGCGCACTACCTGCTGACGCCGGCGATGGCGCGCGAGGAGCCTCGGACGCCGCGCGTGCTGGTGTTGGGGCTGGGCGCGGGCACGAGCGCGCGCGGGCTGCGGGAGACGTATCCGGGGGCCTACGTGGTGGGCGTGGAGCTGGACGCGATGGTGGTGAAGCTGGCGCGTCAGCACTTCGGCCTGGGGACGGAGGTGGAGGTGCACATCGCGGACGCGCGCACGTTCCTGCGCCGGGACACGCGGCGCTACGACGCCATCATCGTGGACGCGTTCCGCTTCCCGTACGTGCCCTTCCACCTGACGACGCGCGAGTTCGCTCAAGAAGTGGCCGCGCACCTGGAGCCGGGCGGCGTGGCCTGCTTCAACGTGGGCCGCTTCCGCGATGAGCGCGCGGTGGTGCGCGCGGTGGGTGGGACGCTGGCGACGGTGTTCCCGCAGGTGCTCGCGGCGGATGCGCGCAACCACAGCAACACGCTGTTGTTCGCGGGCCCGGAGGGCATGGGGGAGCGGTTGAGCTCGCGGACATCCTCGCTGCCGCTGTCGCTGCGGCCCCTGGCGACGCGCGTGGTGGGGGAGCTGCAGCCGGTGGCCTCGGCGCAGCCGCTCACGGATGACCGCGCGCCGGTGGAGATGCTGACCGACGCCATCCTCCTCAAGGCGCTGATGGGCTCGGAGGCGCTGCGGTGAGCTGGCGCGCGTGGGGGACGAAGCCCCTGCCGTCGATGTCGGAGTTCCTCGCGCCCATGCCGCTGGCCGCCGTGGTGCTGATGGCGGTGAACGACCGCGTCCTCAAGCCGACCTTCCACAACACGCTCACCGGGAAGTTGTCGGACGTGGCCATCTGCTTCTTCCTGCCGCTCTATGTGTCCGCGCTGCTGGTGCTCGTCACGCGCTGGAGTCTGCGCGTGAGGCTGGGCGTGGGCGCGCTGGTGACGACGGGGCTGTTCACCGCGCTCAAGGTGTCCCAGCCGTTCGCGGACTTGTTCTGTAAGTGGCTGCGTCCCATCGGCGCGCCGTTGGGGCTCAGTGGCTTCCGCGCGGTGGCGGATGTCTCGGACCTGCTCACCCTGCCCTTCGTCGTCCTCGCCGTGCTGTACGGCCGCGCCTCGCTGCTGTCCCAGGCGCGGGCCGTGCCCCTCTCATCCCCAGGAGTTCCATCATGATGCCGTTGCTGAGGAACCTCGCCTCCGTCGCCGTGCTCGCCGCCACCGGTGTCCTGCTCATCGCGGACTCCGCGCCCGACTGTGAGAAGGACGCGCAGGAGGTCACCTTCGACGTGACCGAGAACACCTGCGGCGGCAACGGCTCCTTCCAGTTGAGGGTCCCCGAGGATTCGTGCGACCTGACGGCCGTGGGAAACGAGCCCCTGGGCTTCCCCGAGTACGGTGGCGCCAGCGCCAAGGTGGATTTGAAGCGGGGTGACTGGTCGTTGCATGACCGGGCGCACACCCTCCACGTGGACGCGGATGGCGGCGTGGTGCGGCCCGACGCGGGTGGGACGGCGGTGGACGGCAACCGTCACTGCGAGGCGACGCGCGAGGCAGAGCACCTGAGGCTGACATGCATCGACCGGCGCTCAGACCTGTCCGGTGTCGAGGTCTTCCGCTGCGAGGCGAAGCTCACGCCCCGCTAGCACTTCGGACGAGCCACCCCACCGCGCCTCCGCCGAGCACCAGCCAGGCGGAGTTGACGCGGAAGCGGATGAGCAGCACGGCCGACACGACGGCGAGCCCCACGGTCCACACGTCGACCAGGGCCGCGCGGCCGAGCTGCCACGTCACCACGGCCATCAGCGCGAGGGACGCCACGTTGACGCCATCCAGGAAGGCCCCCGCCACCCAGGACTCGCGCAGTCGGGGCACCAGCGGGCCGCTGAGCGCGACGAAGACGAAGGCGGGCAGGAAGATGCCCACCGTGGCCACGGTGGCGCCCACGGGCCCGCCGAGCACGTAGCCGATGAACGTGGCCGTGGTGAACACGGGGCCGGGCGTCACCTGTCCCACCGCCACCGCGTCGAGCAACTGCGCCTCGGTCAGCCAGCCCAGCCGCTGCACCAGGTCCGAGCGCAGGAACGCCAGCAGCACATAGCCGCTGCCGTAGAGCACCGAGCCGACCTTCAGGAAGAAGAGGAACAGGCCCTGTTGCGTGAAGGGCACTGCCGCCGACGCGGCGCCCAGCGGGAGCACCGCGCTCCATGGTGCGACGAGCATTCCAGCCGAAGGCCCCGAGGCTCCTCCGCGACGTGTCGCCGCGCGCCAGCCGAACACGGCCAGTCCCGACAGCAGCAACAGGAGCAGCTCATCGACGCCGAGGAAGGCCGCGGTGGCGGCGGCGATTCCCACGACGGCCGCGAGTGGGCCCTTCACCACGGTGCGCGTGAGTCCCCACAGGGCCTGAGCGACCACGGCGATGATGACCGCCTTGACGCCGTAGAGCAGCGCGCCCACGTCCGGCAGCGCGCCGAAGCGTGCGTAGCCCCACGCGACGCCGAGAACGATGAGGAACGCGGGGAGGATGAAGCACGTGCCCGCGACCAGCAGGCCGGGCCAGCCGGCGCGACGGTGGCCGATGTGGATGGCCAGCTCGGTGGAGTTGGGGCCGGGGATGAGGTTGGCCGCGCCGAGCAGGTCCACGAACTCCTCGCGCGTGAGCCAGCGCCGACGGCGAACGACCTCGTCCTCCATCAGGGCGATGTGCGCGGCGGGGCCACCGAAGGCCGTGGTGCCCAGGCGAAGGAAGAGCAACGCCAGCTCGCGCAGCGCGGCGGCGCGGTCCGGCACGGAGGGGCTCTGGGGCTCCAGGGGTGACATCCACCGAGGACGCTACCCCCGGAAGAGGGAGGGTGGCTCGAAACATCCGTGTGGCTCGACGCATGTGGGACGGGTGGACGCTTGTCACCCGGGCCGCGCCCTGGATTCATGGCCCTCATGACCACCCATGACTCCACGCTGCTCGCGGCGGCCGTCGTCGAGAGCCAGGCCGGCTACACGCAGTCGATTCGCACCGGCAAGCACCACTTCCAGGCGGACGAGCCCGCGGCGCTGGGCGGCGCGGACCAGGGCCCCGCGCCCTACCAGTTGCTGGTGGGCTCACTGGGCGCGTGCACCGCCATCACGTTGAAGATGTACGCGTCGCGCAAGGGCTGGGAGCTGAGCCCCTTCACCGTGAAGCTCAAGCTGCTGCGCGAGAACGACGTGGAGCGCGTGGAGCGAGTGCTCTCGGTTGGCCCCGCCATCACCGAGGAGCAGAAGGCGCGCCTGCTCGAAATCGCCGCGAAGACGCCTGTGACGCTCACGCTCTCTCGCGCGCTGCGCATCGACACGACCTTCGCGCCGACACCCTGAATGCTCGGAGCGCCCCATCCATGGCGGGGCGCTCCTCGACCACGCCTCAGGCCGGCGCCGCGTCCGGCTGACGGTCCGGGTGCGCCGCATGGAAGGCGGGATGCTCCGCGCACGCGGCCTCGATGCGCAGCAGCGTCGGGTACGGCGACAAGTCCAACGCGAACCGGCGCGCGCCATACAGCTGCGGCACCAGGCACACGTCCGCCAGTGACACGGTGTCCCCCACGCAGAAGCGTCCCGCCGTGGGCTGCACCATCGTCTCCAGCGCCTCCAGGCCCCGGGCGTTCCAGTACGCGCCCCACGCCTTGTCGTCGCCCTTCAGCTCGCTCTTGATGCGCTGCAACACCGCCAGGTTCTGCAGCGGCTGCATGCCAGAGTTCACGTACTCCGCCATCATCCGCGTCCGCGCCCGCAGGTAGCTGTCCTCCGGGAACAGCGGCGGCGTGGGGAAGCGCTCCTGCAGCAACTCCACGATGGCGAGCGACTGCGACAACCTGCGCTCCGTGCCGTCCGCCTCCGTCCACTCCAGCGTGGGCACCGTGCGCATCGGATTGACCGCCCGGTACGCGTCCGAGTTCTGCTGCCCACCGTCCTTCAGCAGGTGCACCGCCACGTACTCGAACGGCAGGCCCTTGAGGTGCAACGTCAGGCGCACCCGCCACGACGCGGAGCTGCGCCAGTAGTTGTGCAGCCGAAGGCCCTTCATGGGACCTTCACCACCTTCTGCGAGATTCGCCCGAACACGCTCTGCCCGTCCTCACCCGACATCTCGATGTCGATGGTGTCCCCGGGCTTCATGAAGGGCGTCCTCGGCTTGCCCTCCTCGATCGTCTCGATCATCCGCTGCTCGGCCAGGCACGAGATGCCCCGCGCGCGGTCCGCGTTGGACACCGTGCCGCTGCCCAGGATGGTGCCCGCCGTGTAGCTGCGCGTCTTGCACAGGTGCTGGATGAGGTCGAAGAAGGAGAAGTGCATCTCCGGTCCCGCGTCCGTGTCGCCCACCTGCACGCCGTTGAGCACCGAGCGCATGCGCAGGTGCACCCGCCCCTCGCGCCACGCCGAGCCCAGCTCGTCCGGCGTCACCGCGAACGGACTGAACGCCGTGGCCGGCTTGCTCTGGAAGAAGCCGAAGCCCTTCGCCAGCTCCTCCGGGATGAGGTTGCGCAGCGAGACGTCGTTGGCCAGCATCAGCAGCTTCACGTGCTTGCCCGCGTCCTCCGCCTTCGTCCCCTGCGGCGTGTCGCCGAGGATGACGCAGACCTCGCTCTCGAAGTCCATGCCCCACGCCTCGTCCGCCAGCGGGATGTCCGCGGTGGGCGCCAGGAAGTCACCCGAGCCACCCTGGTACACCAGCGGGTCCGTCTTCAGCGTGGCCGGCGGCTCGGCGTTGCGCGCCTTGCGCACCAGGATGACGTGGTTGATGTACGCGCTGCCGTCAATCCACTCGTACGCGCGCGGCAGCGGCGCATGCAGCGCCTTCACGTCCAGCGGACGGCTCTGCACACTGTCCGTCTCCAGCTGCTGGGCGAGCGCGCGCAGCTGCGGCTCCTTCGTGTCCCAGTCATCCAGCGCCGCTTGCAGCGTCAGCGCCACGTTGGTGGCCAGCGCATAGGCCGAGTTGTCCCGCTTGACGACGATGAGCCGCCCGTCACGGGTTCCATCCTTGAGCGTCGCGAGCTTCAATCCCGGGCTCCCCGCGGCCCGGTGGATACAGCGGGGGCCGCCTCATGAGCCCGGCTTTTCCGCCGGGGCTCTCGGGGAGTCAAGCTTCGGGTGCAGCCCGCGAACGCTCTCGGCGGAAAACTACCAGCAGCTCGACCGCGCCGGCAGTCGCGCGAAGTAGTTGTTGCCCAGATTGCTGTCCCACTGGCCGCCGGCCGTCGCGGCCACGTGGATGTCCCACGCGTTCTGGTTGCCGTTCTGGTCGAAGGCATAGAAGAACAAGTCGTTCTCCACCGCCGAGGGCTGCTCGCACACCCAGACGCCCTCCTGGCCTCCGGCCGCGAAGTGCGCGTTGCACAGCGGCGTGTTCATGTACCGCATGCACTTGGTGCACGCGCGCGGCCCCGCGTTCAGGAAGACATAGGCGTCGTTGTTCGCGCCCGCGCTCGCGGCCAGCGTCTGCTGACGGCCGTTGAGGCTGACGTAGATGGAGATCTGATGGTCCGGGTACAGGCCCCGCAGGAAGCCCCGGTAGCTGACGGTGAGCGTGGCCAGCCGGCCGGGCAGCCGGCGCGTGTGGCGGATGACCTCGAAGGGCCCCGTCGTCACGGAGTCGTAGACGCTGCAGATGGGGTAGTCGGGCGGATAGTCAGAGGCGCGCGCGGAGGCGAAGGGGAGCAGCAGGGACAGCGCGAGCGCGGCCAGCAACGTCTGCGAGAACTTCGTCATGGAGCAGGTCCTCAGGGGGAGGGAAGGAGCGGCGACTTCACGCACCGGCGTAGCATGTGCCACCCACCTGCCGGAAGGTCGGCCCCCTGCCCCGTCGCCCGCCGGACGACGTGCGGGCACACCCGAGTCAGACGCGCCCGCCCCCCCGCTGTCCGAGCAGCCTGCCCGCATGGCCGAGAAGCAGGAGGGAAGCGGAGCGCGTGCGGCTGTTGAAGGCTGAGTCGGCGCACGGGAAGCGTGCTCCGGCCACTCCCTTGGCGGCGCCCGTCCGACACCCAACGTTGCCGGAAAGGACGGGACGCGCGGCCAACCACGGCGCCTTTGCGTCATGGAGTGGAGCGCGAGGGCACTGAATGGCTGAAGGCATCCAATCCGCCAGCGCCGTTCCAGGAGAGCCGCGGCCGGGCCGCCGACTGGGCCACCGGTTCGAGCTCGTCCAGCGTCTGAAGGTCGGTCGGGGAATCTCCACGTGGGCCGGTGTGGACGTGCGCACCGGGGAGCGCGTGGCCATCAAGGTGACCTCCACCACGGCGCTCGTCCCCGCCGCGCGTCACCGCATGGAGCACGAGGCCGCCACGCTCGCGCGGCTCGACAGCCCCTTCATCGTCTCCGTGCGCCACATCGGCACCTCGGAGGACTGGCTGTACCTGGTCACCCCCTGGCTGACGGGAGAGTCCCTGGAGGCGCGCCTGGAGCGCGGCGTGCTGAGCGTCCCCGAGGCGCTCGCGCTGGGCCGGGGCCTGCTGTCCGCGCTGGCCGAGGCCCACCACCACGGCGTGCTGCACCGCGACGTGAAGCCCGCCAACCTCATCGTGTCCGGCGAGCCGCTGTCGCGCGCCACCCTGATTGATTTCGGGCTCGCCCGCAGCGAGCGCCTGGATGCGTCCCTGCGCGACCTGCCGGTGGGCACCGCGCGCTACCTCTCCCCGGAGCAGGCGGGCCTGCTGCACCGCCCCGTGGAGGCCACCTCGGACCTGTACTCCACGGGCGTCGTCCTCTTCGAGTCGCTGGCCGGGGTCCCCGTCTTCACGGGCGACTCGGTGGGCGAGGTCCTCCGGCAGCACCTGTCCGCGCGGCCCCGGCTGCGCGCGGTGGGCGTGGACGCGCCGCGCGCCTTGGAGGAGCTGGTCTCGCGCCTGCTGCAGACGGACCCCTCGGACCGCTACCAGTCGGCCGCCTCCGCGCTGGCGGACCTGCTGGAGCTGGAGGACGCGCTCTCCCAGGGCCACGCGGAGCCGGAGCTCATCATCGGCGCGAGGGACGCCCGGCGCAGCCTCACCGAGCCCTCCTTCGTCGGCCGCCACGAGGAGGTCGCCACGCTGGAGCGCGAGCTCGAGCACACGCTGACGGACCCGGGGCGACTGGTGGTGGTGGAGGCCGAGTCCGGCGGCGGCAAGAGCCGGCTGCTCGAGGAGCTCTCCGCCCGCGCTCCAAGACACCACGCGTGGGTGCTGCAAGGACAGGCGCAGGACCAGGCGGCGCGGCGGCCCTTCCAGCTGTTCACCGGCGTGGCCTCGGCCATCACCCAGGCGCTCGCGGCGCGGCCCGCGCTGGCCGAGGCGCTGCGGGGGCGGCTCGTCGGACAGGAGGCGGGGCTGTGCATGGTGCTGCCGCAGTTGGAGCCGCTCCTGTGTCCCGCGCCGCACGCCTCCGCGCGGGCGCTGGGGCCCGAGTCCCTGGGTGAGAGCCGTGGCATCCAGGCACTCACCGCGCTGCTCGGCGCGCTGGGCACGCGGGACGAACCCGCCGTGGTGGTGCTCGACGACTGTCAGTGGGCGGATGAGCTGACCCTGCGGGCCCTGGAGGGTTGGTCCCAGGCGAGGCGACAGGGACAGGGACGGGTGCTCGTCATCGTCGCCTTCCGTGGCGAGGACATCGGCCCCACGCACGTGCTGCGCAAGCTGGCGCCCACGGTGCACCTGCGCTTGTCCGCGCTGGGCGCGGCGGAGGTGACGCGCCTGACGGAGTCCATGGCGGGCACGCTGCCCCGCGAGGCCACGGAGCTGGTGACGCGGCTGTCCGAGGGCAACCCCTTCATGGCGAGCGCGGTGCTGCACGGGCTGGTGGAGGACGGCGTGCTGGTGCCGGGGCCCTCCGGCTGGAGCGTGGAGCCGGCGGCGATGGCGCACGCGCGCTCGTCCCGACAGGCCGCGGGGTTCCTGGTGCGGCGTCTGCGTCTGTTGCCCCTGGCCTCGCGGCGCCTCTTGTCGGTGGGCGCGGTGCTGGGCAAGTCCTTCGAGCTGTCGCGCCTGGAGGCGCTGTCGGGCGTGTCCCGCGAGGACCTGAGCGCCGCGCTGGAGGAGCCGCGTCGCCGTCACATGCTGTGGGAGGAGGGCACGCGCTACACCTTCGTGCACGACAAGCTGCGCGAGGTGCTGCTGGACATGCTGACGCCGCAGCGACGGCGGGAGCTGCACCGGCAGGCGG
Source organism: Myxococcus sp. MH1 (assembly GCF_059738865.1). NCBI lineage: Bacteria > Pseudomonadati > Myxococcota > Myxococcia > Myxococcales > Myxococcaceae > Myxococcus > Myxococcus sp. MH1. The sequence continues at coordinate 9,136,984 of NZ_AP026947.1, forward strand.
CGCGCTCGGCGGCGGCCCAGCCGACGAAGGACTCGTTCGAGCTGGCCTACCACTTCGACGCCGCGGGTGAGTACACACAGGCGCTGCCCCACGCGCTCGTCGCGGCGGAGCTGGCGCGCGGGCGGTTCGCGCTGGAGTCCGCGGAGCTCAACTACCGCATCGCCGAGCGCGGCGCGGCGGGCGCGGACGCGGGCACCCGCTTCCGCGTGGCGGCGGGCCTGGGCAACGTCCTCATGCTGCGCGGCCGCTACGAGGAGTCCCGTCAGCAGTTGGAGCGCGCGCAGTCGCTGGCGCGGGAGAAGCAGGAGCAGGCGCGCATCCTCGGCCAGCTGGGTGAGCTCGCCTTCAAGCGCGGCGACTTCGGCGAGGCCACGGTCGCGCTGGAGCAGGGCCTGAAGCTGATGGGACGCTGGGTGCCGCCCCGGGGCGTGCTCACCGGCGCGAGCGCGGCGTGGGAGATCCTCGCGCAGGCCGCGCACACGGCGGCGCCGCGCTGGTTCCTCGCGCGGCGTCCCATCGAGGGCGGCACCGAGGACCTCCAGGCCGTGCGGCTCTACAGCCGGCTCGCGTACGGCTACTGGTACCGACGTGGCCGCGCGGCGGTGCTGTGGGCGCACCTGAGGGACCTGAACCTCGCGGAGCGCTATCCGCCCACGCCCGAGCTGGCGCAGGCGTACTCGGAGCACTCGCCCGCGCTGACCACCCTGCCCTGGTTCGAGCGGGCCTACGCGTACGCGGAGAAGTCGCTGACCCTGCGCCAGGAGCAGAACGACGTCTGGGGCCAGGGCCAGACGCTGCACTTCTACGGGCTCGCCTGCTACGCGTCCTCGCGCTTCGAGGACTGCATCGAGAAGTGCACCCAGGCCATCCGGCTGCTCGAGCGCACCGGAGACCCGTGGGAGGTGAACAACGCCACGTTCCAGGTGGCCATGGCCCTCTACCGCCTGGGCCGGCTGCGCGAGTCGCTGGAGACGAGCCAGCGGCTGCACGCGGCCGCGCTCGCGCTGGGGGACCGCTACTCGGTGCGGCTGGGCCTGGAGGCCTGGGCGAAGGCGTCCGACGGGAGGCTGCCGGGCGCGCTGCTGGAAGGAGAGCTGACCAACCCGGACCAGCCGGACCCGCAGAGCTTCGCGGGCGTGCTCCAGGCGGACGCCCTCCACCGGATGCGCCAGGGCGACGCGGCGGGCGCGGTGGCGGTGCTGGAGCGCGCCGCGCGGCTCGTCGACGAGGCCCACCTGCGTCAGGAGTACGTGGCCCCCATCACCCCGCTGCTCGCCACCGCGCTGCGCCAGCTCGCGGAGGCCACCTCACCCCTGGCCGCCGGAAGGCGCCGCGCCCTGCTGGAGCGCGCCGAGAAGACGGCGAAGGCCGCGCATGCCCTGGCGCGCACCTACCGCAACAACCTCCCCCACGCCCTGCGGGAGCGGGCCCTGGTCGCCGCGCTGCGGGGCCAGGAGCGCCGGGCCCGTCAATGGCTCGAGCAGTCCCTCCAGGCCGCGCGCGACCTGAAGATGCGCCACGAGCACGCCCGGAGCCTGAAGGCGCGAGGAGAGCTGGGGCGCGCCCTCGGCTGGCCCGACGCGGAGGCGGACCTGTCCGTGGCCACGCGCGAGCTGGCGGAGATGGAGGAGCGCCTCTCGCCCGAGGTCGCGGAGCCGGGTGGCACCCGCGCGCTCTCGCTGGTGGACCGCTTCCCGCGCGTGCTGGAGGCGGGGAGGCGGCTTGCTTCGGCCCTGTCGCGCGAGGCGGTGTTCGAGGCCGTGCGCCAGTCCATGCTGGAGCTGCTGCGCGCCGAGCACTGCGCCATCGTGGACCCGCGCGTGCTCACCGAGGACGAGGACACCGAGGGCCCCAGCCGCACCGCCATCGCCCGCGCGATGGAGACGGGCCGCATCACCGTGATGGGCCAGGGCCTTCCGGGCGGGGCGAGCGAGAGCATGGAGCTCGCCGGGGTGCGCTCGCTCTTGTGCGCGCCGCTCCAGGTCCGGGGCAAGACGGTGGCCTGCGTCCTGGCCACGCACCGTCAGGTGGGCGCGCTGTTCGGCGAGGTGGAGGAGCGCCTGACGGAGTTCGTCACCGTGCTCGCGGGCACCGCCCTGGAGAACGCGGAGAACTTCGAGGCCGAGCAGGAGGCGGTGCGCCGCAGAGACGACTTCCTCTCCATCGCCGCCCACGAGCTGAAGACGCCGCTCACCTCGCTGCAGCTCCACATCCAGGGGCTCCAGGCCCAGGTCCGCGCCAGCGGAGACGCGGGGCTGTCCCCCCGCAAGCTCTCCACCAAGCTGGAGTCCGCCTCCGCCCAGACGCAGCGGTTGGGGCGGCTGGTGAACGACCTGCTGGACATCTCCCGGCTCGCCCAGGGGCAGCTGCACATCAAGCTCTCCGAGGTGGACCTGGTGGCGCTCGTCCAGGGGCAGCTGGAGCGCAGCCGCGAGGCGCTCGTGCGCGCGGAGTGCCCGGTGCGGCTCGACGCGCGCGTCCCCCGGCTCACCGGCTCCTGGGACGCGATGCGGCTGGAGCAGGTGGTGGGCAACCTCCTCTCCAACGCGATGAAGTACGGCGCCGGCAAGCCGATTGAAATCACCCTGGGCGAGGAGAAGGGCGGACAGGCGCTGCTGCGGGTGCGCGACTCCGGCATCGGCATCGCCGACGAGGACCGCGCGCGCATCTTCGGCCGCTTCGAGCGCGCGGTGTCGGTGCGCCACTACGGCGGCTTCGGGCTGGGCCTGTGGATTGTCCGCGAAATCGTCCAGGCCCTGGGCGGCGCCATCGCCGTGGAGAGCACGCCGGGCGAAGGCTCCACCTTCACCGTCACCCTGCCCCGCGCCGGGCCTGCCTCCTCACCGCAGGAGTCCCCGGGCCCTCCGGTGCACTGAGTTCGTCAGCGGCGCACGAGCTCCAGGTAGATGACGTTGTCCTGGCCGTCCCGGAACAGCCGCACGGAGTCGAGCCGCTCCAGCGGCACCTCGCCGAGGAAGCCGCGCAGCTCATCCTCCTCGCGGTACAGGAGCCACCAGTCCATGAAGGCCTCCATGTAGCCGGTCTCCGGCGGGAAGCGCGCGAAGTTGGCCACCAACAGCCGCCCCCGCGCGCGCAGCATGTTGAAGAGCAGCCCCGTCAGCCGCGTGGCGACGGAGTCGGACAGGTAGTCGTACAGGCCCGCAGAGTAGATGAAGTCCAGGTCCGCGAAGGACTCCTTGCCCGCGAGCAGCGCGCGCACCGAGCCGCAGTGCGGCTTCACCACGTCGAGCGGCTGGTGGTGGGAGATCTCCGCCAGGCTCAGCGCATCCTGGTCGAACGCGATGAGCTCCCGCACGCGCCGCTCCCGCACCGCCGCCGAGGCCTCCGCCTCGCGCAGGTGGCCACACGCCACGGAGAGGATGCGCGCCTCGCCCGGCACCCGCTCGGCCGTGGCGTCCAGCTCGCGCGCGAGCAGGTCCCGCCGCTCGCGCACGCTCACCGCGCTGGGCTGCTGGTGCATGTACCGATAGATTTCCCGGCCCGCGTGGAGCTCATCCGCGGCGTGGTCCAGGTAGAGGTAGTCGATGAGCGCCGCGTCGCCCGCGTACCCCCGGGGCCGCTCGAAGGCGCGGCGGGTGAAGGGACACTGGTGCAGGAACGAGCGCAGCGGGTGCTTGCGCGCGGTGTCCTGACAGAAGGCCTTCCAGTCCTCCGGGCTCCAGCGGCGCCGCAGCGTGAGCAGCCCCAGGTGCAGCGAGTGCATGTCCTGGTGCAGCACGTCATCGTCGGCCTCCAGCATCCGCGCGTGGATGCCGTCGAGCCACACGCGAGCCTCCGCGAGAGCCTCCTCGGCTGGACGCTCCGGGACGGGCAGGACGAGTTGGTTGCGCTCGCGGTGACGGACAGGCTCGAGCGCGCGTCGGACCAGGGGCCTCTGGGGGTCTTGCATCGTCCAACACAACCCCGGAGGGCCCCGGCTCCTCTTCCCGCGAAAAACCCTCGCCCGCTCGCTCCTTGAAGCGGGCTCGCGAGCGCATGCAATCCCGCCCGACGTCGTTCGTGTACAAGGCGGGACACCGGGCGGCGACGCCGCTTCCGGGTTCCACACCCCCACTGGAGTCCACCATGCCGTCCTGGTTCACCGTGTCGCGGGCCATGGCCCTCGCGACCCTCGTCCCCTCCCTCGCGCTGGCCAATCCCGCCGCGCCCAAGGCCGCCGCGTCCGGCAAGGCCAAGGTCGAGCGCGCGTCCACGCGCCCCTCGAAGCACTACACCATCGAGCAGTTCATGAAGACGACCCTGATTCGGGGCGCGTCCTTCTCCTCCGACGAGCAGCGGGTGCTGTACTCGTCGAACCAGACGGGCATCTACAACGTCTTCTCCGCGCCGGTGAAGGGCGGCAAGCCCACCCAGCTCACCCGCTCCACCACGGACAGCACCTTCGCGGTGAGCTACTTCCCGAAGGACGACCGCATCATCTTCACGCGCGACCAGGGCGGCAACGAGCAGCACCACCTCTACGTGCGCACGCCCGACGGGAAGGAGAAGGACCTCACCCCGGGCGACAAGCACCGCGCCGTCTTCTTCGGCTGGAGCCAGGACGAGGCGGGCTTCTACGTCCTCACCAACGAGCGCGACGAGCGCTTCATGGACCTGTACCGCTACGACGCGAAGACGTTCGAGCGCACGCGGCTGTACCAGAACGAGGACGGCCTGGACGTGGGCGCCGTGTCCGCGGACGAGCAGTGGCTCGCCCTGGAGAAGACCAACACCACGGCCGACAGCGACGTGTACCTGCTGAACCTCGCCACGAAGGAGCGCAAGCACATCAGCCAGCACCAGGGCACCGCCACCTGGAGCCCCGCCGAGTTCGACACCACCTCCACCGCGCTCTACCTCATCACCGACGAGGGCTCCGAGTTCACCCGCGTGGTGCGCTACGTGCTCGCCACCGGGAAGATGGAGGAGGTGGAGAAGACGGACTGGGACGTGATGTACACGTACTTCTCCCGCAACGGCGCGCTGCGCGTCACCGGCATCAACGCGGACGCCAGCACCGTCATCCGCGTGCAGGACACGAAGACGGGCAAGCAGCTGGAGCTGCCCAGGCTGCCCGAGGGTGACATCACCAGCGTGTCCATCGGCCGCGGTGAGAAGCGCCTGGCCTTCCACCACCGCGGGGACCGCTCGCCCAACAACCTCTACGTCTTCGACCTCACGACGAAGAAGGCCACGCGCCTGACGGACAACCTCACCACCGAAATCGACGCCAAGGACCTGGTCGACGCGGAGGTGGTGCGCTTCAAGTCGTTCGACGGGATGGTGATTCCCAACATCCTCTTCAAGCCGCACCAGGCCACCGCCCAGACGCGGGCGCCCGCGCTCATCTGGGTGCACGGCGGCCCCGGTGGCCAGTCCCGCAAGGGCTACAGCCCGATGATTCAGTACCTGGTCAACCACGGCTACGTGGTGCTGGCCATCAACAACCGGGGCAGCTCCGGCTATGGCAAGACGTTCTACACGGCGGATGACCAGAAGCACGGCAAGGAGCCGCTGCTCGACTGCGTGGAGGCGAAGAAGTACCTGGCCAGCCTGCCGTACGTGGACGGCGAGCGCGTGGGCATCATCGGCGGCAGCTACGGCGGCTACATGACGCTGGCCGCGCTGACGTACCACCCGGGCGTCTTCAACGTGGGCGTGGACATCTTCGGCGTGTCCAACTGGCTGCGCACCCTCAAGAGCATGCCCGCCCACTGGGAGTCACGGCGCCAGGCGCTCTACCAGGAGGTGGGCAACCCCGAGACGCAGGAGGCGATGCTGCGCGAAATCTCCCCCCTGTTCCACGCGGAGAAGATTCGCCAGCCGCTGCTCGTCATCCAGGGCGCCAACGACCCGCGCGTGCTGCAGGCGGAGTCGGACGAAATCGTCCAGGCGGTGCGCAAGAGCAAGGTCCCCGTCGAGTACGTGCTCTTCCCCGACGAGGGCCACGGCTTCACCAAGAAGAAGAACGAGGAGGAGGCCTACTCCCGCACCCGCGCGTTCCTCGACCAGTACCTCAAGAAGCCCGCCAACGGCCCCACCAACTAGGCCCCCGCGTCCGGTGCGCGTCCGAAGCCGCGCGCACCGGCGCCTGCTCGGGCTCCACCTCGCGCGACGCTGCGTCCCCGAGCGCCTCCAGCAGGGCCTCCATGGACGCGAAGCGCTGCTCGGGGCGCTTCTCCAGACACCGCCGCACCACCGCCTCCACCGCTTCCGGCACGGCCAGGTCGGGCCGCAGCTCCGAGAAGCGCGGAGGCATTTCCTTGTGGTGGGCGAAGACGAGTTCGAGCAGGTCATCCGACTCGAACGGCACCCGCCCCATCAGCATGTGGAAGAGCACCCCGCCCAGCGAGTAGATGTCCCCGCGCGCGTCCGCCACGTGCCGCGCCCGCTCCGGCGCCATGTACGCGGGCGCGCCGAGCCCCGCGTCGCCTTCGGTCAGCTCCCGCACCGACAGCCGGGCCGACTCCGACATCACGGGCCGCGTGCGCCCGAAGCCGCGCAGCTTCACGTGCGCCCCCGCCTCCTCCACCAGCACGACGTTGCCCGGGGACACGTCCCCGTGCACCACGCCCCGCTGGTGCGCCTGACGCAGGGAGCGCCCCAGCGCCCGGGCCCACGCCACCGCCCGCGCCCACGGCAGCGGCCCCGAGGCGAGCACCTCCTGCAGCGTGCGCCCCTCCAGCCACTCCGTGGCCACGAACAGCGTCCCGTCCTCCAGCCGCCCCGCGTCCAGCACGGTGACGGTGTGGGGATGGGCGAGCCTGGCCGCGGCGCGGGCCTCCTGGAAGAAGCGGCGCGGGGCCTCCAGGTCCTCGAAGGGCGCGCCCAGCACGCGCAGCGCCACGGTGCGCTCCAGCGGGAGCTGGAGGGCCCGGTACACCCGCTGCGTGCCCGGACCCTCCAGCGGCGCCACCACCTGGAAACGGCCCTGCAACACCTGCCCGACGAGCGGGTCCGCGCCCCAGGCCGTGGGGGTGCTGGGGCTTGCCTGTCGGTCGGTGCGCATCATGAGGGGCCTCGCTCTTCGACTTGCTTCAGGCCCGGAGCGGGTTCACCGCCGCCGGGCACTCCCAATACGTGTACTCACAGGTCTCCAGGCGCTCATCGCAGGGGACCTTCACCACCGTCATCAGCTCGCACGGGTGACGGGGTGCTTCCGTCTCCCGCGCGCCTATCGCCCGTGCGTCCTCGCTCCGGACGGCCTTGGGAGCCTCGGGCGGAGCCACCACGGCCCGGCGCTCCGTCCTGCCCTTGCCATGCGCCGACACCGGCGCCTGGGCTTCCCGTCGTGCCTCTCCGGCGGGCAAATCCCCCGGCGGACAGGCTCCCGGCAGCAGCCCCGGCACGGTGCCCAGCACCGCGCCCAGGACATACAGCTTCCTGTTCATGTAACCCCCTTGCCGGCTCGAACCGCCGGCCACGCCCTACGACGCAGGCCAGTACCGGTTCGGCGGCAGGGACGTCACTAGCCGGGGGGTCTGACATTCCCGGCGCTTCTGGACAGGGTGGCCTTTGCCACCCGTCTTCGGGGGCAGGTGAAGCGTCGGGTATCGGAGTGTCACCGGCTGAGGCTAGGATGGCACGCCTTCGGAGCCGTCACCGCCCATGCCATTCCAGATCACCGTTCACGCGCAGGACCGAATCCTCGAGGTCGTCTATCCCCCGCAGGTCACCTCGGCGGACCTCACCGAGTACCTCACGGAGGTGAAGAAGGCGATTGTCGGCTTCGCGGGGGAGTGGTCCGCGCTGGTGGACCAGTCCCAGCTGCGGGTGATGCCCACCGACGTGGTGGCCTCCATGGCGGCGCTCAACGCGTACGCGCAGTTGCACGGGATGAAGCGCTCGGCGCGGGTCGTCAGTGACGCCCCCTCCGGCCTGCAGGCGTGGCGGATGACGAAGCGGGCCATGCTCACCATCCCCACCCGCACGTTCGAGACGAAGCCGGAAGCCCTGGAGTGGCTGCGCAACCCCGAGGCGGACTGAAGCACCCCGCCCTGCGCGGCCCCGGCGTCTCCGGTAGAGTGTGAGCCCCGCCCGGCCTTGCGGGCGGGCCCGTTCCACTTCAGGAGTCGTCTCTTCATGCACCACATCCGGAATGGCGCCGCCCGGCAGCTCTTGGGCGCGCTCCTGTGTTCTGTCGCCGTCACCGCCTGTCAGCCGGGCCCCGAGTCCCCCACGGGTGAGCCGGAGGTGCCGGAGGAGACGGGCTCCGGCGAGAGCCCCGTGGTGTACGGCACGGATGACCGCTTCGACGTGTACGCGCACGCCAACGCCACGCTGCGCCAGCGCGCCGAGCAGTCCACCGTGGCGCTGATGTCCCCGGACATGCTCGACACGTCCAACCCGGACGACGTCGGCTTCTACGCCTACACGCTGGGCGAGTACGAGAACCTGTGCAACAACCAGCGCTTCTGGAACGACCCGGCGGCCGCGTGGTGCTCGGGCACGCTCATCGACGATGACCTGGTGCTGACGGCGGGCCACTGCGTGGAGAACGCGGCCGACTGCGCCGACACGCGCTTCGTCTTCAACTACTACAACACGGGCGCCGACACCCTGCAGAAGGTGACGACGGCGGACATCTTCTCCTGCAAGGCCATCGTCACGCGGCGGCTGGACTCCGGCAGCGGCAGCACGAACCTCGACTACGCCATCATCCGGCTGGACCGCTCCGCCGCGCCGCGCTTCACCCCCGCGCCCGTGCGCTCGGGCAACACCGCGCTGACGGCGGGCGAGGGCGTGGCCGTCATCGGCTCGGGCAGCGGCATCCCCTTCAAGATTGATTCGGGCGGCAAGGTGCGCACCGCGCGCGCCAGCACCCTGGACTACTTCGTCGCCACCACGGACACCTTCGCGGGCAACTCCGGCTCGGGCGTCTACGAGACCGCCAACCACACGCTGGCCGGCATCCTGGTCCGCGGCGACGAGGACTACGTGCGCAGCGGGAGCTGCTACGTCGTCAACAACTGCCCGGAGACGGGCTGCGGGGGCGAGGAGATCACCTACGTCCAGCCCGCCATCACCGCGTTCTGCAAGGTGGCCACCAGCCAGCGCCTGTGCGGCACCACGCAGCCTCCGACGGGCGGCTCCACCTTCACCTTCTCCGCCCAGAACACCTACAGCGCCACGGTCAACACCACCCACAAGACGGTGGCGCTGACGGCGGGGCAGAAAATCACCGTGGGCACCTGCGGCGTGCCGGACGCGACCGTCGTCGGTGACTCGTACCTGCGCCTGTTCGGCCCGAGCGGCCTGCAGGTCGCGGAGAACGACGACGCGTGCAACGGCCGGGGCTCCCAGCTGAGCTTCACCGCGACGGCGGCGGGCACCTACGAGGTCCGCGCGGGCTGCTACGACACCACCACCTGCTCGGGCACCGTGGCCTGGAAGCTCGAGGGTGGCGGCTCCACCCCCGCGCCCACCAGCGGCACGTTCGACTTCTCCGCCACCGCCACCAACAGCGCGCGCACGGGGACCACGAACCAGGACGTCACCCTCACCGCCGGCCAGTCGCTGTCCTTCGGCACCTGCTCGATGACGGGCGCCTCCGGCACCGGCGACACCTTCCTGCGCCTGTACAACAGCGCGGGCCAGCAGGTGACGAGCAACGACGACGCCTGCGGCTCGCTGTCCCACGCCACCTACACCGTGCCCGCGGGCGCGGGCGGGACGTACCAGATTCGCGCCGGCTGCTACGGCGCCACCACCTGCTCCGGCACGGTGGCCTGGACGCTCCGGTAGTCCCCGCTGATGCAAGTCACCTGACTCACCGAGGCGGGCGGTCCGTGGAAGACGGGCCGCCCGCTTCTGTCTTCGGGGCCACTTCCTCCACGCACGCCGGGCCAGCGGCCTGCCTGCCCGAGACACCGGCCTCTCCCGCCTGCTCAAGCCGCGCTTGACACACCGGGGGCCCGGGAATAACGCACGGCGACATGAGCACTGCCCGGTTCCCGCCGTCCCCGACGCGCCCGATTCTCAACGAGGGTCCGTTCCGCGCCCTGCTGCTGGAGAACATCCACCCGTCCGCGGAGGAGCTGCTGGCCGCCGAGGGCTTCCAGGTGGAGCGCGTCAGCTCCGCGCTCAAGCCGCTGGAGCTGGCCGAGCGGCTCAAGGGCGTGCACCTGCTGGGCATCCGGAGCAAGACCACGGTGCCCTCCGAGGCACTGGTGCATGCGGAGGAGCTGCTCGCCATCGGTGCCTTCTGCATCGGCACCAACCAGGTGGACCTGACGGCCGCCAACACGCACGGCATCCCCGTCTTCAACGCGCCCTTCAGCAACACGCGCAGCGTGGCGGAGATGGTCATCGCGGAAATCATCGTCCTCACCCGCCAGCTCTTCGACCGCAGCCGCGAGGTGCACACCGGCCAGTGGCGCAAGGTGGCCACCGGCAGCCACGAGGTGCGCGGCAAGACGCTGGGCATCGTCGGCTACGGCCACATCGGCTCGCAGCTGGGCGTGCTCGCCGAGTCCCTGGGCATGCGGGTGGTGTACTTCGACGTGATGACGAAGCTGCCGTTGGGCAACTCGCGCTCGGTGGCGACGCTGGACGAGCTGCTCGCCGAGTCGGACTTCGTGACGCTGCACGTGCCGGCGCTGACGTCCACGCACATGATGATGGGCGCCGAGCAGTTCGCGAAGATGAAGCGGGGCGCGAGCCTCATCAACGCCAGCCGGGGCACGGTGGTGGACATCGCCGCGCTGGCGGCGGCGCTCAAGTCCAAGCATCTGGGCGGCGCGGCGGTGGACGTATACCCGGAGGAGCCGGAGGGCAACTCGGACGGCTTCGTGACGGAGCTGCAGAACCTGCCCAACGTGGTGCTCACGCCGCACATCGGCGGCTCCACCGAGGAGGCGCAGGCGTCCATCGGCAAGGAGGTGGCCGTCAGCCTCTCCAAGTTCTTCCGCACGGGCGCGACGACGGGTGCGGTGAACTTCCCCATGGTGGAGGCGCCGCTCATCCCCGGCACGCACCGCATCCTCAACGTGCACCGCAACATCCCGGGCGTGCTGCGCGACATCAACCGCATCGTCTCCGACCTGAACGCCAACATCCACGCCCAGGTCCTCAGCACCGACGCCAACATCGGCTACCTGGTGATGGACCTGGACCAGGACGTGTCGCGCCCGGTGTGTGACGCCATCGCGGGCCTCACCACCGACATCAAGACGCGCATCGTCTCCTGACCGCGCGCCGCGCCGCGCTCAGGCGTCCAGCACCTTCCCCGGGTTGAGCAGTCCCCGGGGGTCCAGGGTCCGCTTGAGCGCGCGCAAGAGCACCAGCTCCTCCTCCGAGCGCGAGTAGCCCAGGTAGTCCTTCTTCAACAGGCCGATGCCGTGCTCCGCGGAGATGCTGCCCGCGTGCTTCCTCACCAGCTCGAACATGGTGGGGTCCGCCTGCTTCGTGTGGGCGAGGAACTCCGCCTTGTCCATGGCGTCCGGCTTCATCACGTTGACGTGCAGGTTGCCGTCGCCGATGTGGCCGAAGAGGCAGATCTCCCACCCCGGGTAGCGCGCCTGGAACACGGCCTCCAGCTCCGCGCAGAAGGCCTCCAGGCCGGCCACGGGCAGCGAGATGTCGTTCTTGTGGGGCAGACCCGTGGCGGACAGGCTCTCGCTGATGCCCTCGCGCAGCGCCCACAGCTCCTGGGCCTGCGCGGCGCCCTGCGCCTGGGTGCCGTCCGTCACCAGCCCCCGCTCGAACAGCGAGCCCAGCCAGGCCTCCACCGCGGAGGCGTCACGCGACTCGGCCTCCAGCAGCACGTAGCAGCCGCTGTCGGCCTCGAACGGTGAGCGCAGCTTGCGGTGGCGCTGCACGCGGGAAAGGCAGCGGTCCGTGAAGAACTCGTAGGCGGAGATGACGAAGGCCGTCTGCTCGCGTGCGTCGCGGAACAGCCGCAGCACCGCGGCCACGTCCGGCACGGCGAAGAGGAAGACATCCTGCTTGCCGGGGACCTGCGTCAGCTTGAGCGTGGCCTCGGTGATGACGCCCAGCGTGCCCTCGCTGCCGATGAAGAGCTGGCGCAAGTCCAGGCCGGTGTTGTTCTTCTCCAGCGCGCCGTTGAGCTCCAGCACGCGGCCCTCCGCCGTGACGACCTGCAGGCCCAGCACCCAGTTGCGGGTGAGGCCGTAGCGGATGACCTTCACCCCGCCCGCGTTGGTGGCGATGTTGCCGCCCACGGTGCTGGAGCCCTTGGAGGCGAAGTCCACCGGCCACGTCAGGCCGTGCTCGGCGCAGTGGCGGTGCACCGCCTCCGTCACCGCGCCCGCCTGCACGCGCACCGTGTTGCCGAGCAGGTCCACCGGCCCCATGCGCGCCATGCGCCGCAGCGACAGCACCAGCTCTCCCCTGGCCGCCACCGCGCCGCCCGCTAGGCCCGTGCGCCCGCCGGAGGGCACCACCGCCACGCCGTGCCGGTGGCAGAGGGCGAGCAGCCGGGCGACCTCGTCCGTGGTGCGGGGCAGCGCCACCGCGCTGGGGGCCGGGGTGTACACGCGCGTCCAGTCGCGGCCGTACTCCTTCAGCTCCTCGGGCTCCCGGGTGAGAAAGTCCTGGGGGAAGCCCTCGGCGAGGGCGGCGAGGAAGTCGGCGGGGAGCGCGGCGTCGGACATGGCCCTCAGGCGTATTGCAGGCGCCCGCGTATGACAAGGCGCGCCGTGGGCCTCCGGTCGCCTGGATGACCGGCGGGAAATCCCGGGGAAAGGCCAGGAAAATCCCCTCGAGGTGTATATGCGGCGGGGCCTCGTGTGCCCTGCCCACCCCCGTCCCAGGTTGCCCCACATGTCCCCGAGTCGAGTCCTCCGAAACCTCGTGCTGTCGACCGCGGCCGCGCTGCTGCCCTCGACGCTGGCCTGGAGCGAGACGCCCCAGGTGGACGTGCCCTACGTCTTCGAGACGGTGGACAGCTACGCCATCACGGAGGCCAACGTCATCGAGATACGGGGCGTGCTCCAGGGCGAGAGCGCCCCGCGGACCTTCGAGTTCGAGTTCTACTCGAACCCCGCGTACTACGACGCCAGCCAGCATGGCTCGCGGTGCGACCGGATGGCGCTGTTGGCCATGACGCGTCCGGGGCGCTACCTGCTTGAGCTGAAGGTCCAGCGATGGATTGGCGGACAGCCGTCCTGTCGCCTCACGCGTCGTACGGCGCAGCCCGCGCCCTGACGGCAAGGATGAGGGGCACATCCATGCGCACGATGCGAGGCAGTTGGCTGCCGCTCGCGCTGGCCCTGACGACACTCCAGGTCGGCTGTGGCAGCGGGCTCGAGAAGGGCGGCGAGGAGACACGACCGGACTCGGACGGCGATGGCGTCCTGGACGCGCAGGACTGCGCTCCGACGGACGGCCAGCGCTGGCGCGAGCTTTGGGGGTACGCGGACACCGATGGGGACGGCCGGGGGCATGGCCTCCGGGAGAAGGTGTGTGGCGCCCACGACCTGCCCCCGGGCTGGTCCGCCGTGGAGGGAGACTGCAACCCGACGGACCCTGGCACCTGGCGGGAAGTCCCAGGGCTGTATCCGGACCGCGACGGGGACGGGGCCACGGGTCCCAACCTCGTGAGGGCCTGCGTGGGAGAGCACGTGCTTCCCTACCGCGAGCAGCCGGGACCGCTGGACTGCGATGACGAGGACAGGCGCTACCAAGCGTCCACCTGGGTCTACCCCGACGCGGACGGGGATGGCGTGGGAGATGGCATCGAAACCTTCTCCATCTGCGCCCAGGACCCCCTCCCCGCGGGCTACGCGGCCCACTCAGGCGATTGCGACCCCACAGACCCGACGCGCAGCCAGACTCGCGACTACCTGTACCGGGATGAGGACCTGGACGGGTATGGCCGGGAGTCGCCCGGCAGCCTCTGCCTGCCCCAGGGCGCGCCCCTGCCACCGGGGTACGTCGACCACTGGCTGTCGAAGGACTGCGACGAAGCGGATGCGACGCGGTTCCAGGTACGCGGCGTCTACACGGACAAGGACGGGGACGGGGCTGGCGACGGCGACATGCTGGCCCTGTGCATCGGCGACACGCCGCCCGCGGGCTACGTCTATTTTGGTGGAGACTGCGCGCCGGAGGACGCCACCCGCTGGCGGCTGCTCGACTACTCCTACCGCGACGCGGATGGCGACGGAGACACGGTGTGGTCGCCCGGCAACGTCTGCGCCGGCACGGAGCTTCCGCCGGGCCACCTCACCACCGCGCGAGGGGAGGACTGCGATGACCGGGACGCCACGGTGCGCGTGCGCTGGGACCTCTACCGGGACGCGGATGGAGACGGCGTGGGCGTGGGCCCCAGGGTCCCCGTGTGCGCGGGCACCACACGGCCCTCGGGCTACGCGACGACGGGCGAGGACTGCGCGGACGACGACGCCGCGCGGTGGCAATGGCTGTCCTATGCCTATCGGGACGTGGATGGTGACAGGTACACCGTGGCCGCCCCGGGCCAGCTCTGCGCGGGCGAGGCGCTGCCCGCCGGCTATCTCAACCTCTCCGTGGGCCCGGACTGCGACGACATGAACGCGTCGGTGCACAAGACGCTGCGCACGTGGCCGGACCTGGATGGGGACGGCGTGGGCGCGGGCGTCGCGGAGGACCAGTGCACGAACGGGCAGACGCCCGCGAACAGGTCGCTGCTGGGGAGCGACTGCGCGGACGACGACTCAAGTCGCTGGATGAGCCATTCGTATCGGCACGTGGACCGCGACGGGGACGGCTTCACCACGCCCGAGTCCGGCACGCGCTGCGCCGCCGCCACGCTCCCCGCGCCCTACTTCATCCAGGCCACGGGCAATGACTGCGATGACGCGAACACGGCGCTCATCCGCTGGGCCGTGCTGTACCCGGACAACGACGGCGACGGCGTGGGCACCGAGCCCCGACGCATCCTGTGCATCGGCACCACCGTGCCTCCGGGCATGTCCATCTTCGGCGACGACCCGAACGACCATGACCCGTCGACGATGACGGACCCCGAGCACGAGGCGCTCGAGACCTTCATCCTCGACTTCTGAAGAACATTCCCTCGTGTGACATCAGACGAACGCTCGTCCGGTGCCGGAGCGGGACACAGCGACAATCAAGCCCTTGCATTCATGCGAGGGCGGGTCCATTGTGTTTGACGGCGCGGGCAACCGCGCTGTCCATGACCTCCTCCAACTGACACCTCCGCTCCTCGAAGCGCACCTCGCCCTCGGCTCTGTCTTGAGTCCGTGCGGGCGTCGAACGTGCTCGGCGTGAGTCCACGCGGACAGCGGAGTTGTTCCCCAGGCATCCAGAGCGTGCGCCACGAGCCCTCACGGCCCGTGACGCGTCCCTTCCCTGTCCCACCGCGGCCTTCCGGCGCGGAGCGCCACCCGTGCGCGCGGCGGGACCCAGCCACTCCCGAGGTCTCCGTATGCAATCCCAGACGCGCAAGCTCACGTACCACGTCGCCACCACCCTCGACGGCTACATCGCCCGCGAGGACGACTCCTTCGACTGCTTCGTCTTCGAAGGCGACCACGCCACCGAGTACATGGCCACGCTGCGGCACGACTACGACACGGTGCTGATGGGCCGCCGGACGTATGACGTCGGCCTGAAGTTCAAGGTCACCGACCCCTACCCGTACCTGGAGACGTTCGTCGTCTCGCGCAGCATGAAGGAGGCGCCGAATCCCCGGGTGAAGCTCATCTCGGACGACGTCGTCGGCGCGGTGCGCGCGCTGAAGGCGAAGGAGGGCAAGGGCATCTACCTGTCCGGCGGTGGCGCCCTGGCCACGCAGCTCTTCGCCGCGGGCCTGGTGGACGAGGTGCTCGTCAAGCTCAACCCGCGGCTGCTCGGCTCGGGCATCCCGCTGGTGTCCAGGCTGGACAGGCACCTCGAGCTGGCGCTGCGCTCGACCAAGGTCTACCAGAACGGCGTGGTGCTGCTGCGGTACGACGTCCAGCGCTGAGCGAGTGACCCACGGGAGGCACCCGAGGTGGGCATGCTCACTTCGGGTGGCCTCCGCCCTCCGGCCAGAAGCCCAGCACCTTCTCCGTCGCGCCCAGCGAGGACCACTCCACCTGTCCGCTGAGCACCCGATGTCCGTGGGAGAGCGTCAGTCGCTTCCACAGCGGCACATCGCCGCGTCGAGAGGTCTCCCAGGCCGACCAGCTCACGCCCCCGGTGGCCTCCACCACGCGCGCCAGCACCCCGTCGAGCTCCGAGTCGGGCAGCCAGCGCAGTGAGTCCAACACCCAGTTCACCTCGGCCTGGATGGCGCTCGGCCGCCCCAGCACCGTGGCGAGCGCCTGGGGGCCCTGGCCATTGGGGACGAAGGACACGCCGCTCGGCCGCAGCACCGCCCAGCCCGAGCGCCCCTGCCCATCCTCTCGCAGCGTCGCCGGATAGAGGACCGCGTTCTCCAGCCGCACTCCGGAGCGCGCCAGCCCTCGCAGCGGAGCCTGCGTGTGCAGCTCGAGCAGCGTGGCGACCAGATTGGCCTCCATCAGGTAGGGCACCGTGACGCCCGGCGTCCCATCCACCCTCAAGGAGAACAACCTGCCCACCTGGATTCCGCCCGGCGCGATGGAGGACAGGGGCACCGACACGGCCTCGCCGAACACCGGCGTCCACATGAGCCGCTCGTTCGTCATCGTGAGCCAGCCGGAGCGCAGCAGCATCATGACCATCGGGACGACGAGGAGCGCCATCAACAACCAGCCTCCCACCGGGCGCCCATCCACCGGCAGGAAGAAGATGAGCGCGGACACGCCCAGCAGCGCCAGCGCCAGTGAGGACCCGCGCAGCGGTGTCTGACGGACAGGCACGGAGCCGGAGCGCTGCGTCTGGAAGAGCAGCACCTCGCCCTCCTGGAGGTTCTGGGACACCTGCTGCTTCGCCAGCGTGTCCAGCCGACGCAGCTCCGTTGCCAGCGCGATGGGGCCGGACACGAACGCGTGGCGGGACAGCCGCCGACGCACCAGCGGTGCCAGCCGCCTCGAGCGCGCGTCCAGCTCGCGCAGCACGCGCATCAGGGGAAGCGACTCGGGCCAGGCCTCGCGCTCGGCGCGGCGCTTCGCGTGCTCCAGGGCCTCCGCGACGCGGGGTTGCTGCTCCAGCCACTCCTCGACGAGCGTGGGCTTCGCGCGCAGCTTGCGCTTCCAGGCGCGACTGCGCAGCGCGGACTCCAGCGCGGCGATGTGCGCGTGCGCGGACTCCAGCACCTCGGCGCGACCCTCCAGTTGGAGGCGCACGTCCTCGGAGGTGGGGCCTTCGCGAGGCGCCCGCTTGGCGAGGTCTTGTCGGGACATGGCTTCGGGGGAGGTTACCGGGTCGGCGCGCGGGATGCCCAGGCGTGGAGGCGCGCGAGGACGGCGCTCCGCTCCTTCACGCCGGGCGTGCCCACGAGCGCCTCTTCGCCACGCACCAGGTGGACCTCCCGTGCGCCTTCGAGGCCTGGAACCACCCGCACGTCCGCGGAAGACCAGGCCGTGCCACCGGTCGCCGCGACCGCGCGTGACAGCACGGCCTCCAACTCCGACTCGGGCTGCCAGCGAAGCCCCTCCAGCACCCAGGCCAGCTCCACGCGCCCGTCCAGCGTGCGCCCCGTCGCGGCCTTCAACAGCGCGGCGCCGACCTCGGGGTCGGGAAGGAAGGACACGCCCCCAGGCGACATCACGAGCTGGCCCGAGGTCCACACCCCGCCGCGACGAAGCCGCGCGGGCCAGGTCACCAGTTCCACCGGCCGCTCGGCGTTGGCCCGGACCTGGGGCGCGCGGAACAACTCGAGCAGCACGCGCAGCCTCGCGGCCTTCTCGCGACCGAGCCGGGGCAGGCGGACACCGCGATTGCCTCGCAGCCGCAGCGTGCCCCTTCGAGCGTGCTCCAGTTGGACGCCGCCATCACCCAGCGAGTC
Organism: Myxococcus sp. MH1; assembly: GCF_059738865.1. NCBI lineage: Bacteria > Pseudomonadati > Myxococcota > Myxococcia > Myxococcales > Myxococcaceae > Myxococcus > Myxococcus sp. MH1. The sequence goes on from NZ_AP026947.1 coordinate 9,154,862, forward strand.
CAGTCGCACGGACACGGACGGCTCCCCACTCGGGGCCAACCACACGAGTCGCTCCGGCGTCAGCCAGGCGGAGCCGGGGGTCTGGAGGGTCAGCAGGGCCATGGCGATGGCGGCGATGGGCCACAGGCAGGACAGGACGAAGCCAAACACCAGGAACGCGTCGAACGAGAGCGCCAGCCCCAGGAGCATCACCGCCCCCAGCAAGCCCCCCGCGAGGATGAGCAAGGGCCTGAGGTAGCGCATCACCTGGGACGTGGTGCCGACGTGCATCGCGAAGGCGGTGTCCGGTGTCGGCGCGACGGGGGCATCCTCGAGACAGTAGTCCTCCAGCCTCGTGAGCGCCTCACGCGGGGGCGTGTCCTCCGTCAGCAGCAACAGCAGGCCTACCTTGCGATGGAGCAGCTTGAAGACCCGCTCCCGGACCACACGCAGCCGACGCAACCTGCGCGGAATCCGTGAGCCCCGGGGCCAGCCCTCCGCCTTGCCCCGGCGCTCCAGGTGCTCCATCACCTCGGGCAACAAACCCTCCAGCTCGCGGACCTTGCGCAACAGGTCCGGCTTCTCGCGCAGGTGGCGCAGCCAGTGGCGTGATGCGAGCGCATCCACGAGCGGCGTGTAGCGATAGAGGGCCACCTCGATGAACTCCACCCGGCCTTCCAGGCGGAGACGCAGGTCCTCTTCCGACGCTGGCGGCTCGGACGCGTTCGGACATCGCGCTCACAGGATAGACAGCCAGGCGCTCGGGTTGGGAGCGACCGTTACCCTCCGACCCCCCAGCCGTGGAGCAGTTGGAGGACCGTGCCTCGGTCGTCCGAGGCCGGCTTGCCCACGAGGACTTCCTTCCCTCGCGACAAGTGGACGTCCTGCTCCTCCTCCACGTCGGGAGACACGCGCACGTCCACGGAGGCCCAGGCGGCGCCCTGGGTCTGCGCGATGGCCCGCGCCAGCAACGCATCCAGCTCCGACTCGGGCTGCCAGCGAAGCGCCTCCAGCACCCACGTCAGCTCGACGCGTGAGTCGAGCCTCCGCCCCGTCGCGGCCTTCAACAAGGCCGCACCTGGGTCCGAGTCCAGGCCCGGAATGAAGTAGACGCCCCGGTGCGACAGCACGAGCTGCCCCGGCGTCCAGAGGTTGTTGCGACGAAGCTGCGCGGGATAGCTCACGAGCGTCACGGGCCGCTCGGCGCGCGAGGCGTTGGCACGGACCTGGGGCACGCGGAACAACTCGAGAAACACGCGCAGCCGCTCCACCTTCTCGCGCCCGAAGCGAGGCAGGTGGAGATACCGGTCACCGCGCACCGCCAACGTGCCCCAAGGCCCCTCTGGTTCGACGGCGCCGTCCCCCAGTGAGTCCAACCGCACGACCACCGGCGGATCGCCTCCCGGCGCCAGCCACACCAGCCGCTCCGGCGTCAGCCAGAGGACGCCGGGTGTACGACGTCGCAACAGGCTCGCGGTGAGGAGCAGCAGCAGCCACAGCGCGACCGCGGTGACCACGAGCGCCATCCCCCAATTGAACGAATTGCCCAGTCCATCGAACAGCACCGTGCCCAGGAACAAGCCCAGGACGAACTGCGCTGCGAGCACGTACTGCATCCCTCCTCTCGCCGAGCCGATGCGCAGCGAGAAGGGCTCCCCCGGTGTCCGCACGAGCGAGACATCCTGGAGACAAACCTCCTCGAGCTTCACGAGGGCATCCCGCAGCGGCAGCGACTCGGGGCGGCGGAGCAGCTCATCCAGCCGCCGGTCGACCAGGGTGGAGACTCGCGCCTGGAGGTCGCGCATGCGCCGCGCCGACGTGGGAATCCGGGCGTCGGCGGGCCAGCCCTCCAGCTCGCATCGGCGCTCCGTGCGCTCCAGGGCCTCGGTCAGCGAGCCCTCCAGCTCCCTGACCTCACGAAGCAGGCTCGGCGCGGCGCACACCTGGCGTCGCCAGCGACGGGACTCGAGCTGCTCGGCGAGCAGGCGGTAGCGTCGGAGGGCTGACTCGATGAGCTCCACCCGCCCTTCCAGGCGGCGGCGCAGGTCCCCCTCCGACGCCCGTGACTCCGACAGGGCGGCGCCGGTTCGGGTGCGTTCGGACATTGCGCGCACAGCATAGCCGGCGAGGCAGGGGGACGGGAGCAGCGCCCAGGTCAGGGGCCGCGCAGCGCTTCGTCCTTGCGCGCCGCGTCCCGGCGCGTGCAGCGCTTCCCCGGCGACCCACCCAGGAACATGAGCCCGTCCATCCCACCCGAGGTCCTCGTCGAGGTCGACCCGCTCCTGCTCTCCCGTGAGCTCTTCGCGGCCATCTCCATGCTGCGGAAGCGGACGGGCTGTCCGCTCGCCACGGCGGTCGAGCAGCTCACCTGGCGCTCCCAGGAGCTGGAGACGCTCCATCCCGCGTTCGGCGAGGCGGAGGCGGCGCGCCGGTGGAGGGAGAGCGCTCCCGAGGCGTGGCGAGCGCGGGCACGTGAAGCGCTCGATGCGCTCCCCCATCCTCCCGTGGCCATCGAGGTGCAATGGGATGGCGACTCGTTCGGATGGTCTCTCGATGTCTTCGCCATCCTGCCGGGTGCATCCACCGCGCATCCTCGCTTCACCTGCGTCCCGCTGGTGACGATGCGCCCCAGTGGCCAGACGATGGGCGACGCGCGTGTGCTCGCCATTGAAGTGGGCCAGCGGGCCCAGGAGCGCTGGGGCAGCCCCTTCTACTTCCCTGCGCTCGAGGAGAGTCCGGACGAGCCACGCTGGTGGGACACCCTGCCCGCCGAGCCAGGAGATGACGCGGGTTCGTGACGGCACGAATCCCCTGGAGCGGCGGACCACCCGGTGCACGCCGGGCCCGAGGCGCCCCCCACGACGCACGGCTCGGGCATCGAACGCTCAACCGCTTCGCGCACCCTCATGCGAAATGGGGCAGGCCCCTCGGGCCATCACTCACCTCGCTGCTCCCGCTCGAGCCGGCGCATCTGCGCCCACAGCCGCAGCTCGCGCGCGGCGTCCTCGTCGTCGGTGTCCCGCGACGAAGCGGTGGGGTACCCCGCTTCTTCCTGGACGGGATGCGCCGCCTGCCTCGGCTCTTCCTGACCGTTCTCGTCCGGCCACGTCTCCGTCCTCCCGGGAGTCGTCCGAGGCCCGCTCGCGACGTGCGGCTCGCGAGGCGCCGGCTCCGCATGCACGGGCGCGGCCTCGGCACCGGGCCGGCGCGGAATCCACAGCTCCGCGGTGGAGCGGGCACGAGGCACGGCCACGGGGCCCTGGACGCTGGAGGCCTGGGACGCGGAGATGCCCTGCGGCAGTCCCGACGAGCTGAGCCCATCATCGTTGTCCAGCTCCCCCAGCGGCGGCACACACACCTCCGAGGGAGACACCGGCGTGGACTCGACGCGCACCGGATTGGGGAACGGCGCGCCCCGCAGCATCAGCGGGACAGGCGTCGTGGGCCCCTCCACGGGCAGCGGCGCGGGCTCCGCTTCAATGGGCGCGTGCGGCGGCGACGCGAAGGGATGAGCCCAGGCCCCTTGCGCCCCGGCCACCCCCGGAGCCGCCACCTCGGTGGAGTCCCGCGTGGGCGAGGTACTCACGGGCGGCGGAGAAGCCCCTCCCTCACGCCACATCGGCGCGGGGTTCTCTGTCGTGGCGAGGGACTCGACCCGACGGGACAGACGCGGAGCAGGAGGCCGCGTGCGGATGGAGGGCGACATCGCGGGAGGTGGAAGGGGACGCCGAGGCTCCGGGTCCGTCGCGTTGCCCGAGAGCATCATGCGCGCGCGAGCGGACAGATGCGCGTCACTCAAGGGCGGCGTGGGCACCTCGTCCGTCATCCCCTCGACCAGATGGGGCGCGACCTTGCGCACCCGCGCCACCCAGTCCGCCGGAGGCCCCATGGCGCGCCGAGCCTGGACGTCCCGCACCCAGTGCTCCGGCGGCCCCACGCTCACCGCGGGCGCCGTCACCATCGTGATGGAAGCCAGGGGCATCGGTGGCCCCCGGGGCGCGGTGATGGGCGGCCCGCGGGTCGCGGGACACGCGCGCTCCGGAGTCAACCGCGCCTGGGAGAGCGCCGCGGCGAAGTCCGCCTCCTCCTCGGAGAGCACCGCCCGCGCCCAGTCCTTCATCCGCCGGGCGACGGAGCGCAGCCACCCACCGGGCACCTGTCCTCTCGCGCGCTCAACCACGGGTGATGGACTCGAAGACGAGGGTGAGTGAGTCGACGGCGATCTGCTGTCCGAGCACGTCCAGCGGAGCCGCCCGCCACTTCTTCGGCCAGGCCTCGTTGAGGTCCCACCGCAGCTTCTGCGTCATCCCATCCCCGTCAAACAACAGCACGGAGACGTTCTTGCGCGACGGTCCCCCGTTCATCGACGCGAGGAACCAGTTCCACAGCTCCGGGGACTGCGTGACGCCGTAGCGCAGCGTCAAATCCCCGTGCATCACGGGCCCCGCGAGCCGCTCACGGGGATGCGGCGTGATGACCTCCACCTCCAGGTCGGTGCACTGGGTGAAGTGCCCCTCGCTCACCCCGTCGATGAGCAGCTTGAAGTTGTACGCGCGGAAGGGGTCCACGCGCGTGCCCATCCCCTGCTGCGATGGGGCCACCTCGGGCGCCTTGGCGTCAGTCATGGGTCACCTCCTCCACTTCGGCGAGGGAGCTCGGCACGTCAGTCCTCCTTCAGCGGCAAGTGGATGGGCAGCGGTTGGGGCTCGGCGGCCGGCGCCTCCGCGGGCACCAGTTGGGTGATGACCGGGAAGCGCACGCGGTGAACCACGGACGCGGGCCGCTCGCGTCGGACCGGCAGGCGCAGCCGGAAGCCGGGGCGCGGCGGCACGCGCAGCCCCGCCCAGAGCGTGGCGGGCACGGGCGTCAGGTCCACCTCGAACTCCGCCTCCTCCATCGCGGAGAAGACCAGCTCGCCGAGCAGCCGGTGCGCCTGTTCGGGAGCCTCCGCGCCGGCGGTGACCAGGTAGCAGACCGAGAACTGCAGCGGCCCCCGGCGTCCACCTCGCGCGGGAGGCGCGGGCCCCAGCTCCAGCAGGTACAGACACACTCCGCGCTCGATGGCCTCCCGGTCCGGGACGCCGAGGTACACGGGCGCTTCGCCGGCGACGCGGCTCACCCATGCCTTCAAGCGTTGATCGACTTCGTCGATCATCCGGTCCCCCCAGGTCCTGGGCCGGCCTCCACGGAGCCTGTGAGCTCCGTGATATCCGGGCTCGCAAGGTCGCACCGACCGAGGGGCACCGGAAGTGCTCCCGGGGACAGCGCCGACGTCGCGAGCCCAACAGGCCCCCAGCCACGACACCCGCTTCGTCCGGCGGAGCACACGCGCGATGCACACGAATGAACCCACGACAAGTAGGCCCGGGGCGCACCTTCGACGCCTGGGCCGCACCAGGTGTCCATGGATGCGCGGGCATCGCGTCCTATCGTGGACCTCCTCGAAAGAACTCATGCCGCGCGCCCTCCTGCTGACCCTGCTGCTCGCCACGCTCGCGAAAGCCACACCCGCCGATTTCGCGTCCCCCACGTCCGAATCCCCCGAGGCGCTCGCGAAGGCGATGCCCGTGCTCGCCAGGGCCCTGCTGAAGGACCCTCCGGACGAGGACCTGGCCACCCGACTGGGCCAGCGCTTCCGGTTCCAGCTGGTGTCAGGTGACTTCGCGGGCGCGGTCGCGTCCATCCGCGAGCTCCGGCCCCTGTTGGAGGCGAACACAGCGACGCAGGGCATCACCTTCCTGCAGTACGAGGCCCACGCGCTGGCGAAGCAGGCCCAGGCCGAGCGCGGGACGCCGTACGCCGACGCGCTGCGCGGGGCGTTCGACCGGACCTTCGGCGCGCTGGAGGACCGGGTCGCGCTCGATGCGCGGGGGATGTTCCGCTTCGACCTGGAGCGGGCGCGACGGGAGCTGGACACCCGACTCGCCGAGGCGCGCAAGGCGGGGCGGCTGACACGAGCCCAGGCGGTGGAGCTGGTGCGTCACTACCAGGTCCATCAGGTGTTCCAGGAGCTCTTGCCCGCGAGCGAGCCCCTGTGGGTCCGGGACGAGGCGCGCCGCTACGTCATCGAGGAGGACGTCCTGGTGCCCACGCCCGACGGGGCACGGGTGTCCGTGACCGTCGCGCGTCCCCGGAAGACCCAGGCGCCGCTGTCCACGGCGATGTCGTTCACCATCTACGCCAACGGCTTCAACAAGCAGGAGGCGGTGCGCTCGGCGGCGCATGGCTTCGCGGGGGTGACGGCGCTCACGCGAGGCAAGCGCAACAGCCCCGATGCTCCGGTGCCCTTCGAGCATGACGGGGACGACGCCGTCGCCGTCATCGACTGGGTGAGCCGCCAGCCGTGGAGCGATGGGCAGGTGGGGATGTTCGGGGGGAGCTACGAGGGCTTCACGCAGTGGTCCGCGGCGAAGCGAGGGCACCCGGCGCTCAAGGCCATCATGCCGTCGGTGCCGGTGGCGCCGGGCATCGACGTGCCGATGCAGGGCAACGTCTTCCAGGGATTCTTCTACCGCTGGCCGCGCTACGTCACGCTCGACAAGGGCCTGGCGGACGCGGACTACTTCGACCTGGCGCGGTGGGATGCGCTCCACGAGCGCTGGTACACGAGCGGCGAGCCCTATCGCGCGCTGGAGCGGCTGGACGGGCGTCCCAATCCCTTCTTCCAGCGCTGGCTGGAGCACCCGACGTACGACGCGTACTGGCGGAAGATGATTCCGTACCGTCAGGAGTTCGCGCGCATCCGCATCCCCGTGCTCACCACGACGGGCTACTACGACGGCTGTTCGTTGAGCGCGATGTACTACCTCACCGAGCACCTGAGGCACGCGCCGGACGCCCGTCACTACTTCGTCATCGGGCCGTATGACCACATGGGCGGGCAGCACGCGTCGAGCGACGAGCTGATGGGCTATCGCATCGACCCCGTGGCCCGACTGGACGTGCATGCGCTGCGCTACCAATGGCTGGAGCACGTGCTGCGACAGGCGCCGCTGCCCGCGTTGCTGAAGGACCGCGTCAACTACCAGGTGATGGGGGCGAACACGTGGAAGCACGCGCCGGACCTGGCGCGTGTGAGCAACGGCGCGGTGGAGCTGTTCCTCGCGCCCTCGGCCACGGGCGCTCCGCACCGGCTGACGACAGTGGCGCCCGTGGCGGGGACCCGGCAGCGGCTGCGCGTGGACTTCAAGGACCGCTCGCCTGGGCCGCACTACGAGCCGTCGGACATCGTGTCCACGACGCTCGAGGCGCCGCGCGACGGCTTCGTCTACGTCGGCGAGCCGCTCACGCAAGCCCTGGAGGTGAGCGGGCTGTTCGCCGGGCGGCTCGACTTCATCACCAACAAGAAGGACTTCGACTTCTACGTGGTGCTCTACGAGCGCACGGCGAAGGGGGAGTACGTGTACCTGTCCTACGTGCTCCAGCGCGCCAGCCACGTGGCGGAGCGCGAGCAGCGGCGGCTGCTCGTTCCGGGCAAGCGCCAGCGCCTGACCTTCCAGAGCGGACGGATGACCAGCCGCAGGCTCGAGGTGGGGAGCCAGGTGGTCGCGGTGGTCGCCATCAACAAGCACGCGCAATCCCAGCTCAACCTGGGCACGGGCAAGGACGTCAGCGACGAGCGCCTCGCGGACGCGAAGACGCCCCTCGAAATCACCTGGCTGCCCGGGAGCCGGCTCACCCTGCCCGTGTGGAGGCAGCCCGCGCCCTGAGCCCTCGGGGGCTCACGGCCGCCTCGCCTCTCCCGTGGCCCGCTGGGACGTCGACGCGTCATGCCGCGCCCGCCACTGCCGCACCTCGCGCGCCAGCGCCTCCGTCGTCCGGGGCGCCTTGCGCAGCGCCTCCTCGGCCTGCCTCGCGAGCGTCCTCGCCTGCTCGCGCGAGCCGTCCGAATCCCACGTCGCCCGGGCCAGCCAGAACAGCGCCTTGGCCCGGTCCGCCGGAGTCACCTGCGCCTTGCCCGCCAGGAGCACCGCCTCCTGGAGCGTCGCGAGCGCCGCGCGCGGCCCCTCCAGCCTGCGCTTCGCCTCCGCCAGCAGCGTCAGCGTCGACACCAGCTTGGGGTGCTCGGGCCCAAGGCCCTTGCGCCGCATCGCGAGCGCCCGCTCGAACCCCGCGTGCGCCGCGCCCAGCCGCCCCTCCGCCAGGTCCGCCTTCGCCAGGTTCTGCAACACCGAGGCGACCCGCGGATGCTCCGGCCCCAGCGACTTCTCCCACAGCCCACGCGCCAGCTGCAGCAGCGGCCGCGCCTTCCCAGGCTCCCCCAGGTCCAACATCACCGAGGCCAGGTTGTTGTACGTGAGCGCCAGGTCGGGGTGCTCCGGCCCCAGCAGCCGGCGTTGCACCGCCAGCGCCTCCCCATAGGACTTCTGCGCCAGCCGCGACTCGCCCAGGTCCGCGTACGCGGTGCCCATGCTCGTGAGCACCGAGGCCACCCGCGGGTGCGTGTCCCCGTGCACCGCCAGCAACGCGGGCATCGCCTCCTCGTAGCGCGCCAGCGCCTCCGTGAGCCTGCCCTGGAGCTGGAGCGCGTCCCCCAGGTTGACGCGCACCATGTTCGTCGACGAATGCGCCGCCCCCAGGCGCCGCTCCCCCAGCGACAACGCCTCCTCGTAGCGCGCCACCGCCTCCTCCACCCGCCCCTGCAGCCGCAGCGCCGTGGCCACGTTGTTGAGGTGGCTGACACACACCGGATGCTCGCGGCCATACGCGCGCTGCTGCAGCTCCAGCGCGCGCTCGTAGTAACCGCGCGCCTCCTCGTAGTGCCCCTGGAGGTTGAGAATCAGCCCCAGCGCCGTGAGCGGCGCGTCCAGCCGCGGGGACTCGGGCCCATGCGCCTGCTCGAACAGCTCCAGCGCGCGGCGGAAGTCCTCCTGCGCGCGGACAGCCTCGCCCTTGCGATGGAACAGGTGCCCCCGGAACAAATGCAGCTCTCCGGCCGCCCCGGGCGCCTGCCGGATGTCCAGCCGCTCCAGCGTCGCCTCCGCCAGCCGCACGGCCCGCTCCGCCTCCGCGTAGCGCGCATGCCCCTGGAGCTCCGAGTCCGCCAGCCCCATGAGCGCGCGGACCATCAGGTCATCGTCCCGTCCGGCCAGGGCCGCCAGCTGCGCCGCGTCGAAGACCTCCGCGGCCTCGGTGAAGCGCGCATGCGCCTTCTCCACCAACCCCAGCAGGAACAACGCCGACGCCTCCATCGGCCGATACCCCGTCTGCCGCACGGCCTGGAGCACCTCCTCCGCCACCTGCCGCGCCCGCGCGTGCTGCCCCGCCTCCTGCAACGCCATGCCCTCCGCGAGCCGCGCCTGCAAACCCTGCAATCGCTGACGCACCACCGGGTCCTCGGGCAGCGGCACCACGCTGGCCAGCGCCTCCCGGTCCGCGCAGGGCAGCAGGTCCGGCAGCGCGTGCGCCGCCTGGGGCGCGCGCTCCAGCACCGCCGCGTCCCCTTGCAGCATCAGCGTCACCGACGCGCGCAGCGCCTCGCGCCGCCGGTCCAGACACATGCCCCGCAAATCCAACATCCGCCCGGACTGCTCACCACGCACGTGAGTGGCCTCGCACGAGTCCCGCTCCATCCGGGCAATCGCCTCCGCATACGCATCCAGCCGCCGCGCCGTCGCGCCGAAGCCCTCCTGGGCCAATGGCAGACCCGACGCGGCGAAGACCGCCTCCAGCTGGCCTCGCAGCGCCGAATCCCAGACACCCACCAGGTGCCCGTCCGCGCCCGCGCACCGCGTGGTCTCCCGGAGCCAGAACCCCGCCCCCACCCCCGCGAGCGTCGCCGCCCCCGCCCACACCGCCGCCATCCGCCAGCGCTCCCACCGGGGCCGATGCGTGAGCGCCGCGAGCAACGCCTCCATCGAGGGATGCCGCGCCGTCGGGTCCGCGCTCAAGCCCCGCAGCACCGCGCGGCGAATCCTCGCCGGCACCCGCGCCTCCCCCGACGACACCGGAGGCCCCGCGCGGATGGCCTGCACGAGCGCCGCGCGCGAGCTCGCCTCGAACGGACGCCGGCCATACAGCCCCTCGTGCAACGCCACGCAGAAGCTGAACTGGTCGCTGCGCGCGTCCGCGGGCCGTCCCTCCAACTGCTCGGGCGCCATGTACGCGGGCGTCCCCAGCAGCGCCCCCGGCTGCGTCACCGTCCCCGCGTCCCCGGAGGAGGCCCCGTCGAGCACGGCGGACTCCACGCCCCCCGGCAGCGAGGTCTGCGTCAGCCGGGCGAGCCCGAAGTCCGTCACCCGCACGCGCCCATCCACGCCCACCAGCACGTTGTCCGGCTTGAAGTCGCGGTGCACCAGCCCCCGCGCATGCGCCGCCGCCAGGCCCTCGCCCGCCTGGAGGAAGCGGCCCAGCACCTCCGTCCACCGCCGAGGCTCCGCCCGCAGCCAGCGCCGCAGCGTGGTCCCCTCCACGAAGTCCATGGCGATGAAGAGGCTCTCCCCATGCACCCCCACGTCATGCACCGCGACGACGTGCGGATGGGACAGCCGGGCCAGCGCCCGCGCCTCGCGCCACAAGCGCTCGCGCGCGTCCTCCGCGCCGCCCTCCTTCACCCAGTCCGAGCGCAACAACTTCAGGGCCACCTTGCGGTGCAGCCTCGGGTCGTTCGCGGCGAACACCACGCCCATGGCGCCCAGGCCCACGTGCTCCAGCACCTCGTAGTGCCCCACCCGGGCGCCGCGCTCCAACCGGGGCACGCCCGCATCCGCCGAGGCGGCCACCGACTCCGCGCGCGCCTCGCCTCCCGCGAGCACCACCACCACGCGCCGACACAGCCCGCACCCATCCAGGTGACGCTCCAGCGAAGCCAGCGCGTCCCCCGACACCAACCCTTGCACCAGGTCGGCCAGCTCCGCCTCATCCGGACAGGTGCCCTCACCCATGCCGTCCCCCCTTCACCCATCCCCGGATAGACTCCCCCGCCATGGGGGATGCATTGGGGCTGAGTCGGACCTTCGTCGCCGTGACACCCGTGAAGACGTCGTCGGAAGAAGACCTTGGAACGCTGGAGGCGCGGCTGCAGGCCCTCCTCGCCCGCGCCCGACACGAGCAACCCACGCTGTGCTTCCAGCCCGAGGACTTCGTGCGCCACCTGGCCGCGCGCATGCCCGCGTCGAAGGACCCGTGCGCGCTGTTGGAGCAGGTGCACGCGGGCGAGCTGCTCTTGACCTACGCGTGCGCGCACGCGGACACCACCGCCCTGGCCCTGCTGGACACGAGCGTGTTCGCCCGCGTGGGCGCGTGGTTCCCCGCCGAGGACGCCGAGCGCGTCGCCGAGCTGAAGCAGCGCCTGCGCCACCGGCTCCTTGTCGCCGAGGGCGCGCCCCTGCCGCGCATCGCCACGTACACGGGCCGAGGCCCCCTGGAGCGCTGGGTGCGCGCGGTGGCCACGCGGCTGCTCGCGGACCTGCACGCGGAGGTGCCCCGTCACGTGGCGCTGGACGCGCTGCCCTCGGACGCGGACGCGCTGGTGGGAGGGGACGCGGAGCTGAGCTTCATCCGGGCGCGGCATCAGGAGGACTTCCGGGAGTGTCTCCAGGAGGCCCTCGCCACGCTCTCCCCCCGGGAGCGCGGCCTGCTGCGCCTGCACCATGTCGACAACCTCTCGGTGGACTCCGTGGGCCTCATGTACCAGACCTCCCGCTCCACCGCCGCGCGCTGGATTGCGCAGGCCCGTGAGCAGCTCGTCGAGCGCACCCGCGACGCGCTCGTCCGCCGGCTCCAGCTGGCCCCCGCCGAACTGGAGAGCCTGCTGGCCCTCATCCGCAGCCAGCTCGAGGTGAGCCTCCATCGACTGTTGCGCCCCTGACAGTCCCAGACGCACAACCAACCAAGAAAACTACCAAATCATCGCAAAACCTGCGAAGTCCTTGTCGCGACGCGTCACGGCGGTTATGTCCATTGATGGAGAAATCAATGGTTCCGGGGGGCCGGCCCGCAGCGTCGAGACAACCATGACAGCTCATCCCACACCCCACACCCCACACCCCGCACCGACAGCCCGCTGGCAACCCCGCACCACCCGAAGCCTGCTCCACGTGGTGGGCACGGCGGGCGCCTATCTGCTGCTCACCGCCGCCAGCTACGTGGCCCTCGCGCACTCCATGGCCCTGGGCCTGGGGCTCGCGGTGCTCGCGGGAATCACCCTGGTGCGGGTCTTCATCCTCCAGCACGACTGCTCACACCGCTCGCTCTTCGCGCGCCCGTCGATGAATGACCGGGTGGGCACGTGGCTCGGGCTGCTCACGCTGGCGCCGCACGCGTACTGGCGCGCCATGCACCTGGTGCATCACAGCACCAGCGGCGACCTGGAGCGCCGGGGCACGGGCGACATCGTGACGATGACGGCGGACGAGTACCAGGCGCTCCGCCCCGTCGAGCGGCTGCGCTACCGGCTCTACCGCCACCCCGCGGTGCTGCTCGGCATCGGCCCGGTGTTCCAGTTCATGTTCCGCTTCCGCCTGCCCACGCTGGTGGCGCGCTCGCGCGTGCCGGAGCGCCGCTCCATCTGGGTGACGAACCTGGCGCTCGTCGCGGTCCACGCGGCCTTCCTCGCCTTCGGTGACTGGCCGCGCTTCTTCCTGATGCACCTGCTCATCACCCAGGTGGCCGCGGGCCTGGGCATCTGGCTGTTCTTCGTGCAGCACCAGGTGGAGGAGCCGTACTGGGTGCCGCACGCGCGCTGGACGCTCAAGGACTCCGCGCTCAAGGGCAGCAGCTTCCTGGTGCTGCCGCGCGTGCTCGAGTGGACCTTCGGCGCCATCAACCTGCACCACGTGCACCACCTCAAGCCGCAGGTGCCTGGCTACCTGCTGCGCGACTACATGCAGCAGCATGACTTGGAGGGCCACGGCGTGCGCCTGGGCCTGTTCGAGTCGCTGAAGGCCTTCCGCCTCAAGGTCTACGACGCGTCGCAAGGCCGCATGACGGGCTTTCCCCCCACCCCACCCCGGGGCGCACCCGCGCTCCTGGCGGCTCCGGCCCCCTCACCCGGTCGGCTGGACCGCCTGCTCACCCTCTCCGGAGAGGAGCACTGACTCCCATGTCCGACCTCATCCATGTCCTCCTCGGGCTCGTGCTCGGCTACGTCATCGCCTCGTACATCGAGTCCTTCATGCACGAGTACGTGTCCGACGCGCGCCCCAAGGCCGTGCGCTTCTGGCAGCGCGCGCCGTGGCTGTTCCGGCCGCTCATCAACACGCACTTCTCCCACCACACCATCCACCACGTGCGCACCTTCCGCGGGGACCACGTCACCCAGTTCCGCGACGAGGAGGAGAAGACGAAGCTCACCGAGGAGCTGCTCCAGCGCGGCAAGCACGGCGTCACCATCATCAAGGGCGCGTTCGCCACGAAGCTGCACGGCGAGGGCGCGTTCGTCTTCGTCTCGCCGCTGGTCATCTTCTTCCCGCTCTTCTACTTCACGCTCAAGCCCATCGCCTTCCTGGCCGGGTGCGTGACGCTGCTCCTGCCGCCGTTCATGAGCCACTTCGTGCACCCGTACCTGCACCGCCCGTTCGAGGAGGGGCAGCGCACCGCGCCCCGGTGGCTCGCGTGGTTCCTGCGCACGCGCTACGGCCGCGCCATCTACCGCAACCACTTCCTGCACCACCGCTACGGCGGCGTGTCCAACTTCAACCTGGTGCTGGGCGCGGACTACGTGCGCCGCCGCACGCGGCCCTACACGCCCAAGGATTTGGAGGTCATGGCGCGCATCGGCATGCCGCTGCCCGAGGACACGGCCACGCCGCCCGTCGAGGCCGTCCGTGGGTGAGCTTGCCTCCGGCTTCCAGGCCCCGTGGTGGCTCAGGCACTCGCACGTGCAGACGGTGGCGCCGCACCTGGACCCGCGGCGCTTCGACGTGGCCATCGAGCAGCGCCGGCACGAGCTGCCCGACGGCGACTTCGTGGACGTGCACTGGCTGAACCGCGAGGGCTCAGGGCCCCTGTTCATCCTGCTGCCCGGGATGCAGGGCACGCCCGACTCCACGTACATCCGCGCGCTGTTGGGAGAGCTGTCCCGGCGCGGCCTGCGCGCGGCGGTGCTCTGCCACCGGGGCGGCGCGGTGCCCAACCGGCTGGCGCCCTTCTACCACGCGGGCTTCACCGAGCACCTGGGCTGGCTCGTCGCCACCGTGCGCGAGCAGGAGCCCACCACGCCGCTGTACGCGGTGGGCTTCTCGCTGGGCGGCAGCATGGTCATCCGCTACCTCGCGCAGACGGGCCACCACAGCCACCTGCGCGCCGCGGCCGCCGTGTCGCTGACGTTCGACCTGGCCAGCACCGCCGCCCGCGCGTACGAGGGCATCAACCAGCTCTACCAGCTGCGCGTGCTGCGCTCCTACCAGCGCGTGGCGCGGCTCAAGGCACACCTGCCCGAGTACGCCTCGCGGCTGGGCGCGCTGTCGGGCCTGCGCGGCATCCGCGACTTCGACGAGGTGTTCACCGCGCCGCTGCATGGCTTCAGCGACGCCCAGGACTACTACCGCCGCTGCAGCAGCCGGCAGTTCCTGGGCGACATCCAGACGCCCTTCCTCATCCTCAACGCCGGAGACGACCCGCTGGTGGCGCCCGACACGCTGCCCTCACCGGGCGAGCTGCGCTCCCACGTGCAACTGGAGCTCACACCGCACGGGGGCCATCTGGGTTTCATGTACCGCCACGCTTCCGGCTTTGGCTACTATCCGCCGTCCCGCCTCATCTCGTTCTTCCTGCAGGAGCAGCGCGAAGCACATGAATCTCTATCTCCGGATGTTGTGGGTGCTCGTGTCCTCGCTGTGGAAGCCGCAGATGAAGGTGGACGCGCTGACCAGCACCCTCCAGCAGCGCGTGCTGCCCAATGATTTGGACCTGAACCTGCACATGAACAACGGGCGGTTCCTCACGGTGTGTGACTTGAACCGGGTGGACCTGTTCGTGCGCACGGGGCTGGCGGCGCTGATGATGAAGAACAAGTGGGCGCCCATCATCGTGCGCCACACCATGGACTACAAAAAGGCGCTGCCGCCGTTCCGCAAGTACACGGTGTCGATGACGATTTCGCGCTGGGACGAGAAGTACTTCTACGCCACGCACCAGTTCATCTCGAACGGCAAGGTGGTGGCGGAGGGTGAGTCCACCGCCGTCATCCTCGGCCGCCAGGGTGTGATTGCGCCCGCGCAGGTCATCGAGGCCGTCAACGCGCGCCAGGGCCGCACCGAGGCGCTCCAGGGCTGACGTCGCCTGCAGGGCCCGAGGCGTGTGGGAGGTTTCGTTGCCTGGTGTACACCGGGCAGCGGGCCTCCCCTCCTCGGGGCCGGCGCCGGGAACCCGGGGCTTTCCGTGCCTTGAGGCGGCCGCCGGCATCATTTTCGAGCGCGCGACTTCCGTTTCGGAGCGTGGCGCCGAATGATGCTCGCCCGGGCCGGGACTTCCCTTCGTGGAACAGCACATGACGACGGCGACACCCTCGACGAGACGACGCGCGGCATTCCTACGACGACACGGCACGGCGCTGGCCTGCCTCACGGCGCTGGCCACTGGCGCCGCCGCCCACGCCCAGGAGGGCGACTCACCCTACCGCTTCGGCCTGCTGGTGGACGCGGGCGCGCCGCACGGCATCGGCCTGTCCGCGGTGCTCAAGCCGGTGCCCTGGCTGCGGCTGCAGGCGGGGCCCACCACCAACACGCTGAGCCTGGGCCTGCGCGGCGGGTTGAGCATCCTGCCCCTGCAGACCTTCATCGCGCCGTCCATCAACGCCGAGGCCGGGTACTACTTCGGCTCGGACTACAACGACGTGGTGGACTGGCTGGGCGCCGAGCCCTCGCGGGCGACGTCCGCCATCCAGGACATCAGCTACAACTACGTGGCCGGCAGCGTGGGCCTGGAGATTGGCGCGGCCAGCCGCTTCAACTTCTTCCTGCACCTGGGCCTGAGCTACGTGCGGATGGGGGTGAAGGACGCCACCGCCCTCATCGAGGACGCCACCGACGAGTCGGACATCACCGCCCGCAACCTCACCGTTCGCGCCACCATCCCCTCCGTCAAGGTGGGGTTCCTCTTCTACTTCTTCTAAGGCCAGGAGCCCCCACCATGCGAACGACTTCCTTCCGCGCCCTGGTGCTCTCCACCTGCGCGCTCGTCGCCACCGGTTGCGACTCATTGTTCTTCATCGAGGCGGAGGCCGAGGAGATCTGCAAGGCCGAGCCGAACGTGGACTTCCCCGCCGCCTTCCCCGGCTCCGCCGACATCGAGTACGCGCTCGACTTCCCGCTGGGCGACTTCGACGACGTGCTCCCCGAGGACACCGACGTGGAGACGGAGCTCAGGCTCCGCGGCTTCGAGGTGACGTCCAGCACGGACCTGAGCGGCATCGAGCGCGCCAGCGTGTCCGTGGTGAAGCCTGGCACCTCCGAGAGCATCCTCATCGGTGAGTACCGCCGCGCCAGCACCACGCCCACCCAGTCCATCCGGCTGACGGGCAGCGGCGCCGTGAACCTGCTGGACATGGCGCGCGAGGACTCGCTGCAGCTGGTCTTCACCGCGCGCGGCTCGCTGCCCACGCGCGACTGGAGCGCCCGGCTGGAGGCGTGCGCGGGCGTGCGCGCCAAGGCGAACTACTTCGACCTGGTGTTCTAGGTCCGCCTCACGGGTGCGCGGGAGAGGCCACGGAATGGCGCTCTCCCGCGTGCACGGGCTGCACGCCCAGGTACTCGCGGCGGGTGCCCAGGACGTTGTCGAAGAACGGATGGGTGACGCACCAGTTGGCGTTCTGGTCCGTGCCCAGGTGGTGGTCGCAGTGCCACGGCAGGTGCTCCCGGGCCCACTTCGGGTCCAGGTGGGCGCGGCGGTGGACGCGGTAGTAGTTGGCCGCGCAGGCCCAGACGGTGCCCACGAAGAACGGCGCCACCGGCAACAGGGGCGCGTGCGCGAGCGCCAGCAGCGCCAGCCCCAAGAGCTCCTTGGTCTGCGCGGACCACGTCCACAAGGAGCGCAGGTACTGGTCGTCCAGCATGTCGTGCCGGCGCGAGGCCTGGTGGTGCTCGTGCCAGTGGAAGCCCCAGAAGCTCCCGCGGCGGCGCCCCAGGCCGTGCAGCACGTACTTGTGCAGCGCCCATTCACCGAAATTGGAGTACGCCCAGCCCAGAGGGATGCCAATCATCGTCGCTCTCCCACGGAGCGCCCGGTCGACGCCCCGCCCTCGATATCATGACTATTTGGTCACTCTTTATGTATCACGCGATGCGTCGGAGCGCACGATGGTGAGTCCGAAGCGAGGGGCCAGGGAGGCGGACAAGCGTCCGGGGCGTCCGGGGGGCGTGCGGGAGACGGCGCGGCGGGAGCGGACGAAGGCGCTGGAGGACGCGGCGCTGACGCTCTTCGTGGAGCGGGGGCTGGACGCGGTCACCATCGATGACATCACCCAGGCGGCGGGGGTGGCCAAGGGGACGTTCTACCGGTACTTCGCCGACAAGCCGGCGCTGGTGGAGGCGCTGCTTTCGCCCGTGCGCGCGGAGCTGTTGTCGGGGCTGGAGGCGTGTGGACGGGCGCTCGCGGGGGCGCGCGATGTGGAGGCGATGTTCGAGGCGTACCGGGCGATGGCGGCGGTCATCGCCAGCGCGCTCTTGCAGTACCCGGGCGTGGTGCGGCTGTACCTGCAGGAGAGCCGGGGCCCCGCGGTGGGGGCGCGCACGAAGGTGGCGCAGCTGTCGCGCGAGGTGTCCCGGCACGCGGTGGCCATCACCCAGAAGGCGCACACGCACGGGCTCTTGCGGCCCATCCGCCCGGCGGTGAGCGGGCTCGCGGTGGTGGGGGCGGTGGAGCGGCTGTTGCTCGCGGTGTTGAGCGAGGAGGACATCGGCAACCCGCTGGAGCTGCCGGACGCGCTCACCACGTTGGTGCTGGATGGACTGAGGGTGCCGCCGGGTGGACGTGGGGGGCGCCGGAAGTTGGACGGAGGGGGAAAGCGCCCTTAAGGGTGGGGAGGTGGGACGCAAGCGGGCCCTGGGTGGCTTCAGCATTCCGTGGTGGGCGTGGGTGGGGCTGGCGGCGGCGGCGCCGCTGGTGCTCATCAACACGGCCGTCGCGTGGCTGGGGGACACGCACATCTCGCCCCTGTCGCCCTCGTTCCTGGAGATGAAGGTGAACGCGCTGCGCTCGTACGCGGCGCACCGGCCCTCCTGTCTGTGGGATGGGCATGAGCCGCTGGAGCCGCTCATCGCGCGGGCGGAGCGGCGGCACGGGCTGCCCGAGGGGCTGCTGCACGCGCTGGTGCTGGTGGAGTCGGAGGGGCGGGTGCACCGCATCTCCCCGGCGGGTGCGATGGGCCCGGGGCAGCTGATGCCGACGACGGCGAAGATGCTCGGCGTGGAGGACCCGTTCGACCCGGAGCCGGCGCTGGACGGGAGCGCGCGGTACCTGGCCGAGCAGCTGCGGCGCTTCCGTGACGTGCGGCTCGCGGTGGCCGCGTACAACGCGGGGCCCGGCGCGGTGAACGGGCGCGTGCCGAGGAACGGGGAGACGGAGTACTACGTGCCGAAGGTGCTCACGGCGTGGGCTCGGACGCGGCCGGAGCCGCCTGCGCGGCCCGTGGTGGCGGCGCGTGCGCGGCCCGTGCCCGTGGTGGCGGTGGAGACGCCGGTGCGCGCGGCGGTGGTGAAACCGGCTCCGGCGGTGAGGCCGGCGCAGACGGGGGCGCGCAAGGCCGTCGCGCCCGCGCGGCCCCAGCCCGCGACGACGAAGGGGGCGAAGGTGGCGTCCTCTCCTCCCGCGGCGGCGAAGGCGGAACCCGGGCGCCCCTCTTCGACGGCGGCCGTGAAGACGGGAGCCACGGCGCCTCGACCGAAGCCGCAGGCCGCGAAGCCTGTCGCGGCGAGGCCCACGCCCTCGGCCAGGACTCCGGCGAAGCCACAGGGCGCGCCCGCGAAGGCCTCGACCCGCGCGACACAGGCGAAGCCCGCTGTGACGCCCGGCACGCGCCAGGGCTGAGCCGCGCGAACCGAGGGAGCCGGTCCGCCACGGCCCTCATCCGCGGTCGAAGTTGCCCGACCTCAGCAGGTCGTGGATCTCCGTCTTCATCCGCTCGAAGTAGGCGTCCTCCTCGGAGACGACTCCCGAGTCCTCGAGGTCGCGGTACCGGCGCTTCTCACCAAAGTCATCCCAGGCGCGCTTGATGGAGCCGCGCCCCTGGAAGTTCTTCGGCGTGTCTCCTCCGAGCTTGGGGTTCGGGAGGAAGGCCTCGAAGGGGAGGACCAGGGCCTCGGCGAACTTGCCCTGGTTGTTGTAGGCCTGGACGGCGGTCAGGAGCTTCTCCCGTGAGGACTCGGAGCAGAACATCACGACCTGGAACTTCTCCACGCCCGGGAAGGTGCGGGTGCTCAGGTACTTGCAGAGCGCCTTGAAGCTCCCGCCACTGACGCCATAGTCCGCAATCCCTACCGTCAGGTTCGTCGGCCCGGAAGGGTTCCAGGTCCTGGCCAGCTCGACGCCCTTCGCCAGCTTCTGGGCGAAGTACTCCTGCCAGGACAAGGAGGGCATGGCGCTTTCCCCTCCGGTCGTGAGCGAGCCGGTCACCTTCACGCCGGGCAGCTTGCGCAGGACGCCCGTCTCCTCCAGGCGCTCGTTCACGAACCATCCCATGCAGCGCTTCACCAGCGTCAGGCTCTCGCCCAGGTACAACATCAAGCCGATGTCGTGCTCGTGCGACAGCCTGGCCAACTGGATGCTCATGTTGACATACGCCCCGAGCGTCGAGCCTTTCATCGGCTCGGCATTCCACGTCTGAGCGAAGAGGTTCCCTTCGCGGACCTTTCGCATCATCTCGGCGCTACAACACTTCACCAGCGTCCCGCCCTCTTCCGTGGAAGACTCGATGGTCTCACCACAGCCCGAACAGTATCCACGCGCCTGGGGCAACATCTTGCGGCACTTCGCGCACAACTCCAGCACGGGATAGCCTTCATTCCGGATGAGGCCTTCGGCGAACTCTCCGGGTTCGAACGGGCAGCCGCTGTAGCACATGAGGGTCTCGTCTCTTCCGTTGAGCAGGCGTTGGAGTCGAGGCCCGAAGCTAGCACACGGCGCAACCCCAGACTGCCCCGTGGCACGGACGCGACCCTATCCGTGCGCCAGGCCTGGGATGAAGACAGTACGTCCCAGGCAGGGCTTCTCGGAAGAGGACCGGATCCGCGAGCCCCCGTGTTCGCGGCCTGTGTCTTCGTGGACACCGCACCGCTGACGGTCGTGTAGCCCTTGGTTCCACCCTGTCCGCCGGCACGTAGCGCAGCCGATCGAGCAGGTTTCGAGAAGCACTCCCCCGCACGCGACTCCACAGTGGGGATTCATCCCAGGAGCAACCCATGAGCTGGAGCCGAGGAATCCGTCAGACCCACCGTTGGCTGTCCGTGGCCTTCACGGTGGCGGTCATCGCCAACATCGTCGTCATGGGCCAGGAATCGCCGCCCATCTGGGTCGCGTATCTGGCACTGCCTCCCCTCCTCCTGCTCCTGCTCACCGGCCTGTACCTGTTCGTGCTGCCATACAGGGGCCGGGCGCGCGGAGAAGCGCGACACTCCGACTGAGCGCCGCGGCACCCATGCGGAGGTCATCCAGCGAGGGTGGATGCCCTCAGTTGCAGAGGACCCGGAGGAGGCGTTCGGTGCGCACGCGGGACACCGCCACCTCCCGAGAGGAAGCAGCGGGCCCGCATGCCATCAGCGCTCGACCTGCCGCCTACAGCGTCTTCATGTACTCGATGAGCGCCAGACGCTCCGGGTCGGTGAGCACGGAGTTGAACTCGTGCCCGCCGTTGTCCTGGCCGAAGGCGTTCGTGTTGTAGATTTTCCGGTCCTCCAACTGCTGCCGCGTGCGCGTGGGCGGGAAGAGGATGTTCCAGGAGACAATCAGGTTGCTGAACAGCACGTTCATCAGCTCCTGAGCCAGCGGCGTGGTGAACTCATCCCCTGGCTGGCAGTTGATGTACGGCGACACCGCCGGGTTCAACGGCCCGCGCCACTTGCAGGCAATCGTGTCGTACTTCCACCCCAGCTTCGTCGAGTCGAACGCGCGCTGCAGGTCCGTGTCGAACCCCATCACCACCAGCGGCTGGTCCCACCGCGGCGGCGTGGAGACCCGGCGCCAGATGGGCTTGCGGTCCGACGGCTTGAGCACCTCCCACACGTTCGGCACCGAGCCGTTGTGGAAGTACGGCGCCGTGGCCCAGACGCCGTAGAGCGGCGGCGCCAGATAGCCCAGCGGGCGGTTGCCCCGGATGTGCGGCTGGTTCTGCGGACCGCAGTCCTGGTCCGTCCCCGCCGTCGTCGGATAGCCGAAGAAGTTCTTCGCCCCCGCCGACTGCACCGCCGCGTTGTTCGTGTTCACGCGGACGGGGTCCGTGCCGATGATGTCCAACGGGACGATGTAGCTCGCCATGCCCTCCAGCGTCGGGGACGCGAGGAAGGACGGGTCATTGACGTACCGGGGCGCGTACGCGCCGTGGCAGCTGGCGCACGAGCCGTTGCCCTGCGGCCGGGGCACCGTGTTGTTGCGCGAGGGCGCCCACATGTCGAGCGTGTGGAACAGCACCGCCCCCTGCTCCGCCAACGTCTTGTTGATGGGCAGCGGATACGGCGGGGACTTCAGTGCGTCCACCCAGGTGTTGAGCGACGGGCCGTTCTCCCGCATCCAGTCCTGTCCCGCCTCGCTCAGCGGCCCGCCGGCACTTCCGAACAGACCGATGAACGGCGTGTAGAACACCATGTCCACGCGCGGCGCATCCATCGGGAACACCCCGTCGACGAACTTCACCGGACGGTGCCCCATGTTCCACCACGCCGGCGTGTCCATGCCGGCGGTGGAGCCGGAGTTGATGAGCCCAATCACCTCCGAGGGACGCAGCAGCTTCTCGTCTGGGAACAGGAAGGCCAGGTTGATGTCACTGGCGTTGTTCGTGCCACGCGTGCGGTTGAGGTTCAGGAACGTGGCCAGCGACGCGGGATACCCCAGTGGCAGCAAGTCACTCAGGAACAGGTCCAGGTCCGCCAGGCTGCTGCCACCGCCCACCTGGACACCCATCCCCGGACCATCCGAGGGCTTTCCCACCATGCCGCTGTGGCAGGCGTGGCAGGTGACGCCGATGCGCCCGCTCCAGCTGCCATCCGGATTGCGCAGCTGCGTGAGCATCTCCGGCAGCTGCCCGCTGCCGCCGTTGGAGAGGTTGGGGAACTGCCCCGGCAGCGGATAGGGGTTGCGCTTGGGACTCAACCCCGAGCCGTAGCGTTGCGAGACCAGGGTGTCGAAGTTGTCGGGACGGAAGGGAAAGCCCCAGACCCGCCACAGCTCGTTGTACTGCGCGGCGGAGAACGTCGCGATGCCGAACGCGGCCTCGGGCACGGTGTAGTCGGTGCCGGTGAACAGCGCGCCCACGCCGGGGTGGCCGTTGGTCAGCAGGCCCTCGCCGTGGTCGAAGCGCGCGCGCAGCTCGCCGCACGTCTTCGCCGCGCCGACCTCCTTCACCGCCACCGGGTCGACGTGGCAGTTCTTCCAATAGGCGTTGAAGTGCACCGCCTTGCCGTTGCTGATGCCCGGCTGCACCAGCGTGCGCGGGTCCACGGGCAACAGCGTGCTGTCCGCCTTGCCGTAGCAGAAGTCCCACTGCACCGAACCGCCTCGACTGCTCTTCAACAAGTCATTCGCGGCGCCGACGCCGGGGACCGCCAGCGTCGCCACGGCAACCCACGTGCGAATGAATGACACGGCGTAACGGCTTCCTGTGAGTGACTTCCTGACGACGCGCATGAAACGCTCCTTCGCTGCGTGTTCCCGCTTCCCGGCCGCCAAGACACGGAGGGGAGCAGGCCAGGCCCGTCCAGAGCGCCGCCACCACGGCGGACTCCAGGGCGGGCATCCCTGACAGCGAGGCGGAAGTGCGCGCGGAGGGGACATCGTCGGGCGCCTCGCCGAGCGCACCCGACAGCCCTCGTCCCACGCACGGTCGTCACTCCACTCGAGCGCGCGAGGAGCGAGACCTGCTCGGCAATCGAGGACCAGGGGAAGGAGCGCATGGGGGCCACTCGTGACTGCTTCGCCAGAAAGGATGCCCTCCTATTGGCAGACCGTCAACAAGCCCTCTTTCCATGGCTGTCCACTTTCCGACGGAGCTGGGGCAATCCCAGACATCCAATCCGAGGCGTCCCGCCTCCGGCTCCTCCCGCACGAGGGCATCGGTCGGATGACCGACCTCCTCCCAATGACCGACCTCGGGCGGATGACGGACGCGCGCGGTGAGGCGCCCATGAGACGAGTCCCTCCACGCAATGCCTTCTTCCGCCACACCCCGAGGCCCCATGAGCAAGCGCTTCACCCGCATCCTCGTCACGCTGTTCGTCACGCTCGCGCTGCTCGGCGGCGGCGTCACGCTGTACGGCGACAACATCCGCAAGCTCTTCGGCGCCAGCGCCTCGTCGCTCACGGGGAACCATGAGGCCGTCGCCTCGGGCTCGGAGGGCCTCCAGCGCAAGAGCATGAGGACCTTCGGCAACAACGACGCCTATGGCGACTCCGACACCGGGCAGCGGGCCAGCGTCCCCGTCGCACAGGCCCCGGCCCCCAGCGGCGCGCCCCAGGCCATCAATCCGCGCACCGACGTGCGCGAGGACGCCCTCTCCACCTTCGCGGTGGACGTGGACACCGCCTCCTACACCCAGTTCCGCCGCTCGGTGACGGAGCACCAGCTCCCCCACCCGTCCAACGTGCGCGTGGAGGAGTGGGTCAACTACTTCCGCTACGCCATCCCCGCGCCACCCCCGGGGCAGGGCCCGTTCCACGTCGCGCTCGAGGCCGCGCCCTCGCCCTTCGCGGAGCGCCAGCACCTGCTCAAGGTGAGCCTCCAGGGACGCCACGTCCCCAGGGCCGAGCGCAAGCCCACGCACCTGGTCTTCCTCGTGGACACCAGCGGCTCCATGCAGGGGCCCGACCGGCTGGCGCTCGTCCAGAAGTCGGTGAAGCTCGCGGTGGAGGGGCTCAACCCTCACGACACCGTGGCCATCACCACCTACGCCGGCGGCGTGTCCACCGTGCTCGAGCCCACGCCCGCCAAGGAGCGCAAGCGCATCAACGCCGCCATCGACGCGCTCTCCGCGGGCGGTGGCACCGCCATGGGGGATGGCCTGGAGCTCGCCTACCGTCAGGCGGTGCGCATGGCGGGCTCACAGCGCGTCTCGCGCGTCATCGTGCTGACGGACGGCGACACCAACCTGGGCCGCAACCAGACGGTGGAGACGATGCTCGGCAGCATCCGTCGGTACGTGAAGGAGGGCGTCACCCTGTCCACCATTGGCTTCGGCATGGGCAACTACCGTGACGAGCTGATGGAGAAGCTGGCCAACCAGGGCAACGGCAACTGCTACTACATCGACTCGGAGCGCGAGGCGCAGCGCGTGTTCCGCGACCAGCTGGGTGGCACGCTGGAGGTCATCGCCCAGGACGTGAAGATCCAGGTCGAGTTCGACCGCGCGGCGGTGCGCGCGTACCGGCTGCTCGGCTACGAGAACCGCGCCATCGCCGACGCGGACTTCCGCAAGGACGACGTCGACGCGGGCGAGGTGGGCGCGGGCCACACCGTCACCGCGCTCTACGAGCTGGACCTGACGGGCAAGGGGGACACGGTGGCCACCGTGCGCGTGCGCGCCAAGAAGCCGGGTGACTCCGAGGCCGCCGAGCAGCGCTTCGTGCTGAACCGCAACGAGGTGAAGGCGTCGCTGGACCGCGCCTCGGAGGACCTGCGCTTCGCCGCGGCGGTCGCCAGCACCGCGGACCTGCTGCGCGGCACCCTGACCACCGACGAGCGCAACTTCTCGCGCATCCACTCGCTCGCGGCGGACGCCACCCACGGGCAGGAGGACCGCGTGGAGTTCCTCACGCTGCTCGGCAAGCTGCGCCAGCTTCTCGCCCCGCGCCTCGCCAGCAGCTCGCGCTGAGGCCCTACTGGACGCGGCCCGCCAGCGCGCTCGCGGCGGGCACGTCCAGCCACACCTCCACGTCGCGGTGCAGTTGCAGGAACGACGCGGGACACGAAGGCGTCAGCGGCCCCTCCACCAGCGCCTTCACCGCCTCCGCCTTCTGCGCGCCGAACGCCAGCAGCATCGCCCGGCGCGACTGGATGAGCGCGCCCATGCCCAGCGTCAGCACCTCCAGCGGCACGCGGCTCGCGTCATCCCCGAAGAACATCGCGTTCGCCTCGCGCGCCCCCCGGCTCAGCTTCGCCCGGTGACAGCGCGCGCGCAGGCTGTCCGACGGCGCGTTGAACGCCAGGTGCCCGTCCGCGCCCACGCCCACCAACACCAATCCCAGCCCTCCCTCCGCCATCAGCTCCGCCTCGTAGCGCTCGCACTCCTGGGCGAGGTCCGGCGCCGCGCCGTCGAGGAAGTGGATGCGCTCCTTCGACAGGTTCACATGTCGGAACAGGTGCCGCTCCATGTACGCGTGGAAGCTGCCGCCCTCCTCCGGCGACAACCCCACCCACTCCTCCAGGTTGAACGTCCGCGCCATCGACCAGTCCAGCCGCCGCCGGGCCTGCAGCGACACCAGCTCCCGGTAGACATTCAGCGGCGTGCGCCCCGTGGGCAACCCCAACACCAACGACGGGTGCGCCGTCACCGCCTCGGCGATGCGCGCGGCGCACGCGGCGGCCGCTTCCTGCTCGGACTCGAAGACCCGGATGTTCATGGAGGCTCCTCGCTCGAAAAGAGCCGCGCACACGAACATGTTCTTGGGCCCCTCAACACCACCCGGGAGTCACGAAGCCGTTCACCCAGAGGCATGTCCGTGACTGTTGCAGCAACTGCCGTCATCGCCGACACCGCGCGGACGCGACGCGTCATACCGCGCGTGGCGCACGCACGGGTAGAGTGCCCGCCCATGGACCCCTTCATCAGCCTCGACGCCACCGCCCAGGCCGAGCTCGTGCGGCGCCGGGAGGTGACTCCGCTGGAGCTCGTGGACGCGGCCATCTCCCGCATCGAGCGCTGCAACCCCCGGCTCAACGCCGTGGTGCAGACGCAGTTCGAGACCGCGCGCCTCAGGGCGAAGGCTCCGCTGCCCGAAGGCCCCTTCACCGGCGTGCCCTTCCTGCTCAAGGATTTGCTCGCCGCGCAGGAGGGCTACCCGCTCACCTTCGGCTCGCGCTTCGCGAAGGACTTCGCGCCGGGCCATGACAGCGAGCTGGTGAAGCGCTACCTGCGCGCGGGGCTCGTGGTCCTGGGAAAGACCAACACGTCGGAGCTGGGGCTGCTCCCCACGACGGAGGGCTCGCTGCACGGACCGTGTCGCAACCCGTGGGACGTGACGCGCACGCCGGGAGGCTCCAGCGGCGGCGCGGCGGCGGCGGTGGCCAGCGGCATGGTGCCCTTCGCGCACGCCTCCGACGGCGGCGGCTCCATCCGCATCCCCGCGTCCGCGTGTGGCCTGTTCGGCCTCAAGCCCAGCCGGGGCAGGAACCCCACCGGGCCGGAGCTGGCCGACAGTGTCCACTGGCTGATAGGCGAGCATGCCCTCACCCGCACGGTGAGAGACAGCGCGGCGCTGCTCGACGCCACCGAGGGGCCCGACCTCGGCGCGCCCTACCACGCCCCGCCCAAGGCCCGTCCCTACGGCCTGGAGGTCGGCGCACCCCCGGGTCGGCTGCGCATCGGCCTGACGCTGCGCAACGCGGTGGGCGCCCCCGTCCACCCCGAGTGCCTCAGCGCCGTCGTCGCCACCGCGAAGCGGCTCGAGGGCCTGGGCCACTCCGTCCTCGAGGGCAACCTCCAGATTCCCGGCGACGACACGCTCGGCCAGCACTTCATGACGGCCTGGGCCTGTGGCGTGGTGAACACCGTGGAGGGGCTCTCGCGCCGCCTGGGCCGCGCGCCCTCAGCCGAGGACTTCGAGCCCTTCACCTGGGCGCTGTATCAACACGGGCTGAGCCAGGGCCTGTCGGCCTACCTGCACGCGCAGACGGAAATCCTGCGCTTCGGCCGCGTCTTCGCCCGGCACTTCGAGGACGTGGACGTGTGGCTCTTGCCCACCGTCACCGAGCCCGCGCCCGTGCTGGGGACGTTCGCGTCCCTGCCCGACGCGCCGCTCGCTCCCCTGTTCCGCGCGGCGGGCTTCACGCCCTACTGCCCCATGGCCAACATGGCGGGCAACCCGGCGATGAGCGTGCCCCTCCACTGGAGTCCCGAGGGACTGCCGGTGGGCGTGCAGTTCATCGCCCGCTTCGGGGATGAAGCCACGCTCTTGCGGCTGGCGTCGCAGCTGGAGGCCGCGCACCCGTGGACGCACCGGCGGCCGTCGGTGTTCGGCTAGGGGCCGCTCCTCCCGTCGCAGGGCGCTCGGGCAAACTTCATCAGCACGTCGGGTGCAAGGCGCGATAAAACATTCTTCATGAAAGTCGCCGTGCTTACCGGCGGGGGTGACTGCCCCGGCCTGAACGCCGTCATCCGCGCCCTCGTCCGCCGCGCCTCCGCCCACGGTTTCGAGATGATGGGCCTCCGCGACGGGTGGAAGGGCCTGCTCGAGGACAACCACTTCCGCCTCACCCGCGAGACGACCTCCGGCATCCTCCACCGGGGCGGCACCATCCTGGGCACCTCGCGCGTCAACCCGTTCAAGGTGGAGAACGGCCTGGAGAAGGTGAAGCGCGCCATCGAGCGCAACGGCATCCACGCCGTCATCGCCATCGGCGGCGAGGGCA
Organism: Myxococcus sp. MH1; assembly: GCF_059738865.1. Taxonomy (NCBI): domain Bacteria; kingdom Pseudomonadati; phylum Myxococcota; class Myxococcia; order Myxococcales; family Myxococcaceae; genus Myxococcus; species Myxococcus sp. MH1. Next base: position 9,182,550 of record NZ_AP026947.1, read on the forward strand.
CGCTGTCCGCCGCCACGCGCATGTCCCAGGAGGGGCTGCGAATCGTGGGCGTGCCGAAGACCATCGACAACGACCTGAACGGCACCGACTTCACCTTCGGCTTCGACACCGCGGTGGCGATTGCGACGGAGGCGGTGGACCGGCTGCACTCGACGGCCGAGTCGCACAAGCGCGTCATCGTCTGCGAGGTGATGGGCCGGCACGTGGGCTGGATTGCCACCTACGCGGGCATCGCCGGCGGCGCGGACGTCATCCTGGTGCCGGAGATTCCCGCGGACCTGGAGCGCGTGGCCGAGCACATCCGCAGCCGCCACGCGGGCGGGCGCAGCTTCTCCATCGTCGTGGTGGCCGAGGGCACGCGCATCAAGCTGTCCGCGGACCAGGGCGAGCAGCTGGTGACGAGCGGCGCGCTGGACGAGGCGGGCCGGCCCCGGCTGGGCGGCGTGGGCAACATCGTCGCGCAGGAAATCGAGCGCCGCACGGGCTTCGAGACGCGCGTGTCCGTGCTGGGCCACATCCAGCGCGGCGGCGCGCCCACCGCGCATGACCGCGTGCTGGCCACGCGCTACGGCGTGCACGCGTGCGACATGGTCGCCCGGGGCGAGTTCGGGAAGATGGCCGCGCTCAAGGGCAACGAAATCGTCAGCGTGGAGCTGGCCGCCGCCACCAAGGAGCTCAAGCGCGTCCCGACGGAGTTCTTCGAGGTCGCCCAGGTGTTCTTCGGCTGACGCAACGCAGCAACACTCGGGCCGCGAGTGACGCGGGACGCTGGCCCGAGCGCGCATCCGGTAGCATCGGCGCCCCACCCTCGCCTCGAAGGGACGTGCCGATGCTGCCAGGCCGCATGATGGACTTCCCGCTGACGTTGACGCACTTCCTGGAGCGCGCGCGGACGTACTACCCGCGCTCCGAAATCGTCAGCCGCAATCCGGACAAGTCGATGCACCGCTACACGTACGCGGACTTCTACAAGCGCACGTGCCGGCTGATGAACGCGCTGAAGCGGCTGGGGGTGAAGGCCGGCGACAGGGTGGCGACGCTGAGCTGGAACCACTACCGGCACCTGGAGGCGTACTTCGGGATTCCGGCGATGGGCGCGGTGGTGCACACGCTCAACCTGCGACTGCATCCGAATGATTTGGCCTACATCGCCCGGCACGCCGAGGACACGGTGGTGCTGGTGGACCGCTCGCTGTGGCCCCTGTTCGAGAAGTTCGCGGCGCAGGTGCCGAGCATCCGCCATGTCATCGTCATCCCGGACGCGGGGCCCGCGCCGGAGGGGACGCTGGACTACGAGCAGCTGCTCGCGGCGGAGCCGGAGACGTTCGACTTCCCCACGCTGGAGGAGAACAGCGCGGCGATGCTCTGCTACACGTCGGGCACGACGGGCAACCCCAAGGGGGTGCTGTTCAGCCATCGGTCCATCACGTTGCACACGCTGGTGTGCTGCATGAAGGATTTGACGGGCATCGGCGAGGCGGACTCGGTGTTGCCGGTGGTGCCCATGTTCCACGCGGCGGCGTGGGGGTTGCCGTTCGACGCGCTGCTCACGGGGGCGCGGATGGTGATGCCGGGGCCGCACCTGGACCCGCCGTCGCTCCTGGAGTTGATGTCGGCGGAGAAGGTGACGGTGGCGGGCGGAGTGCCGACCATCTGGCTGGGCATCCTCGCGTTGTTGGACCAGGACCCGAAGAAGTGGGACCTGAGCGCGATGCGGACGATGTTGATTGGAGGCTCGGCGGCGCCGCCGGCGATGATTGACGGCTTCCGGCAGCGGCACGGGCTGGAGGTGACGCACGCCTGGGGCATGACGGAGATGAACCCGGTGGGGACGATGGCGAAGGTGAAGCAGGCGCTTCGCCACGCGGACGCGAAGGCGCAGCTGGGGGCGCAGAGCTCGCAGGGCTTCGCGCTGCCGTTCGTGGAGACGCGGGTGATGGGGGAGGACGGGAAGGCGTTGCCTTGGGACGGCGCGACGATGGGTGAGCTGGAGGTGCGCGGGCCGTGGGTGGCGGGCTCGTACTACGGCGGCGAGGGGGCGGACCGGTTCACGGCGGATGGCTGGTTCAGGACGGGGGATGTCGTCACGTTGGACGCGGATGGGTATGTGCGCATCTGCGACCGGAGCAAGGACGTCATCAAGTCGGGCGGAGAGTGGATTTCGTCGGTGGCGCTGGAGAACGCGCTGATGAGCCACCCGGCGGTGCTGGAGGCGGCGGTGTTCGCCGGGCGGCATGCGCGGTGGGACGAGCGCCCGCTGGCGGCGGTGGTGCTCAAGCCGGGGCAGGCGGTGAGCAAGGAGGCGCTGACGGAGCACCTGGCGAAGCAGTTCGCCAAGTTCTGGCTGCCGGACGACTACCTCTTCATCGAGCAGATTCCGCGCACGTCCACCGGGAAGTTCCTCAAGACGAAGCTCCGTGAGGACTACGGCGACCACCTCATCAAGAACCCGAGCACCGCCGCGGGGTGAGGCACGGTGGGCCCGCCGTCCGTGGAAGGACGGTGGGCCCCAAGCTCGTCAGCCCTGCTGGTCGATGAGCTGGATCTTCCGCTGCCGGCACACGTCCTCGAAGTCGCCCCGGTTGAAGGTGACGAGGGCGTGGAGCCGGTGGCTCCGACTGAGCAGCATCAGCCGCACCACCCGGTCCACCAGACTCAGGGCGCGGTAACCACCGTCCTTCGTCAGCTCCTCGAAGCACTCCGCGAGCGCCTGCTCGCGCATCTTCCGGTCGAACAACATCGACAGCCGGTTGCGCTGCCGCAGGCGCTTCAAGTCCCGCTCCAGCAGCCCCATCGACGCGCTCCTGCGAGCCATGCGCGTCGACACCGTCTCTTAGAGGATGGGCCAGGGCACCACCAGTTCGTGGGCAGTCGAGTCGAACAGCTTCTCGAACAGCGCCTTGGCGACGCCGTGGAGACCATCCCTCGGATCATAGAGCGCGAGCAGGAAGCAGGCATCGACACAGACATTCATGCGTCGTCCTGCTCCTCACTGGCGAGCTCGACGTAGCCGACCCACGGGGCGGGACGCCGGTTGCCGAAGAGCCACTTGCCGCTCCACTTCCCTTCCTTGTCGGAGCCAATCAGGTAAGCCCGCCCCTTCTTGCCCACGATGGGCTTGAGGGCCCGCTTGAGCTGCACGGGCGTCTGCTCCGTGGTGAACGTCGCCATGCCGTCACCACACTCGCGCGCGTCCAGCTTCGCCAACCACCGGTAGAGGTCGTCGTAGTTGCCCCGGAGCCCCAAGTCGAACGAAAGCCAGTACCGCGTCATGAGCCCTCCCTGTCGAGCCCGAGCACTCTCGCCTCGACAGACTTCGGCCCGAAGGGGCGCGAGGTCCATCCCGGGTGTCTCACCCACCAGGTCGTGCTGTCTACCCCCTACCCTCCTTCGCGGCCCCATCACGACAGGGGCCGTATGGCCCGGCGATTCACTCAGACGATGCATGCAGTCTCACAGGTTGGACGGTCCGCGCCCCTTCACGAGCGCGGACCGTCTCCGCTGCAAGCCACACGCCTCACGGCGCACGATTTCCGAACCAACGCGGAGCCATCCACGAACTTGTAACTACGGCTTACACGTTCAGCCCACCGCGTCAGTTCGCGCCGAGGCAGACGCCGCCGCAGGTGGCCTCCACCTTGCCGTCGGGCCTGAGGAACAGGTCCACCTGCTCACGGCCCTTCGTGTTGCGACGCACCCCTTCATGCACCGGGTTGTCGTCCGCCGGCAGGTTCGCCACCGTGCCCGGCAGCGGCGAGGGCAACCCGAAGTCGAACTGCACCAGCGCCGCGCCGTCGAGGACCCCCTCCACCGCCGGCAGCTCCGGCACGCGCCACGTCGCCGGCAGCTGCTGCGTCAGCCCCATCGCCCGCGCATGCAGCTCCGTCGCCACGTTGGGCACCTGCGCATCGCCCAGGCCGTACTGCACCAACACCTTGCGCGACGCGGGGCCACCTTCGTACGGCGTCTTCAACACGTGCGGCGCGTACGTCAGCGGGTCGATGCGGTCGAACCCCGTCTGCGTCATCGCAGCGAACTTCTGCTGGTCCAGCGCGTCCGGCACCGCCGCGGCGATCGCCTGCAGGAACGGCGCGAAGGGCTTCGCCCGGAACATCATCAGCGAGAAGTCCGCCCCACCCACGCTGAACACCGCGCGCTCGAGATGCGGCGAGAGCGCCACGTACGTCCCGCCCAGGATGTGCCCCTGGCTGATGCCGTAGAAGTACGTCTGCCCCGGCTCGTACACGAGCACCCCGTTGTCGCTCAGCTCCGGCACGTCCCGGAGCGTCGTGCGCGCCGCGTACGTCACCGCCATCTGGTTCACCATCCCCTGATGCACCCGGTCCGAGAAGCGCATCGTCTGCCCCGGCTGCTGCGCCATCGCCCCCACCACCCCCGGCGCGTCCGCCTGCGACATGCCCCACCAGTCCACCGTCATCACCACCATCCGCGTCGCCTGCACGAACGGCCGCACGAACGAGCCGTCCGCCTCCCCCTGCCCGCCGAAGAAGCCGTGCCCGTACTGGAGCAGCCGCACCGGCGCCACGCCCTGCCCCCAGACACTCCGGGGAATCTGCAGCGTGAAGGGCACCTCCGCCTCGCCATTGCGCCGCACCCGCCCCTGCGCATCCCGCGCCAGCAGCGCTCCGGGCTGCGCCGTCTCCATGAACAGCGGCACCCGCAGCGTCCCCTTGATGCGACGCGCGATGTTCGCGTCCACGTCGTTCGTCACCTCCGTCACCGTCACCACCGGCGGCGTGGCCTCCATCGCCTCCATCGCCAGCCGACGCACATCCAACATGTCCCGCGTGACGTTCTCCTCGGTCTCCGTCGTGAAGTCCCACGCGAGCTGCAGCTCCGCGCGCGGCACCCCCGCCGCCTCCAACGCCGGGAAGATGTCCGCCTCGTAGCGCCGGGCCAGCGGCGCCAGCAGCGCGTCCCCCGCCGTCTGTCCATCCCGGATGCGGCGGAAGCCCTCCGGCACCGGCACCGGCGCGCCGTCCTTCGCCTTCAGCCCGCGCAGCGCCACGATGTAGCGCGTCCCACCCTTCAGCCGCACCGCCGGCCGCACCAGCAGCGCCCGCCGCGCGTCCGCCGCCGCCCGAGGGTCCAGCTCCGCGAAGTGCAGCACGCCCGTGCCGGCTTCCGCCTCCAGCAACACCGTGCTCCCCGACGTCGCCGCCGTGGGCCGCGTCACCGAGGGCAGCCCCGTGTCATCCACCCCGCCCGGGAACAGCGCCAGCATCTGCGTGCCATGCGAATACCCATCCGCCGGATGCAGGTCCGTGAAGTCGAACGGCGTCCCATCCCGCGTCTTCAGCTTCGCGGCCGCGCTCAGCGTCACCCGATGTCCCGAAGGCAGCGCCGCGTCCTCCTTCAGGAAGTAGTCCGAGGGATACGGCAACAGGCAGTCATGCTCGGACGCCAGCGGGTTGCAGCCCTCCGGCACCTGCAGCGGCGGCAGCTCCGAGCCCGAGTCCGGGGCCCCCGCATCCGGTGTCCCCGAGTCGGGCTGCGCCCCGGCGTCCGGCGTCGGCTGGTCATCGTCCGGGTCCGAGCACCCGCTCAACGCCAACAACGACGCCGCCAACACCCAGGCGCCGTGCTTCCTCATTCGCTCCCACATGGCTTGGACGCTCCTCGCGCGAACACAAATGTCTGTGTCACACGAGTGTCACCGGACACGCCGCGAGCGCAAAGCCTCATCTCACGACACACCGCGCCACGCACCACCATGCAGCGTCAGCCCTCACCTGGGGCTGACGCTGAGCTTCCACGGATGTATCAGATTCCGCAGATATCCTCGGCGAGCGAGATGCACGCGGCGATGAACTGCGCCGTCGTGCAGCCGCCGTTCTGGGTGCAGACGATGTCGCCGGTGCCCGGCTCGCTGCACCACTGCAACGTCACCCAACACGCGGCCTGGGTGACGGTGCGCTCACCTTCGATGGCCTGGGCGCTCACGTTGTTCTCGCCCGAGGCGTCCCGCACGATCACGGACCTCCCATCGTTCAGCGTGGCCTCGTACCGGGGCCCCTTGTCGTCGACTGTCGCCTCCGGCGTGGTGCCCTCGCCGCAACCGGCGAGCACGCCCATGGAAACAGCCGCGACCATCACGAATGACAGTGCCTTCATGCGCTTCTCCTGGTGATGGAGCCCACCGACCCGAGCTCCGTGGGCGGATATGCAATGATTGTCGAGCCTTCTCCATCGTTGATAGCCACTAGCTGAAATGTTTCCAGCCTCGTCTCGGGTCTGGGATTACAGCCACTCGCAATCACTGCGCATGGATTGAGCCTCGCGCGTGCCTCCATGAAACCTTCCGAAGAACCCGGACCAAATCCGCTCCATGTGCTCACGTGGGAGCGTTCGCTGGTGGACGGCGGCGGCCTGGTGCGTGCGGGTGCGCGCCAGGGCCCGCGGCTTCGGGGTAGGTTGTGGCCACCATGCCGTCCGTGAAGCAACTGCGCCCGTTCGCCCTGGCAACCCTGGAAGCCTTCCTCGACGCCTCCGGGCCCGTGGTCCTCGTCCAACAGCCGCCCGAGCCCGTCTTCCAACAGGTGGCGATGCGGCTGGGCGAGGCGCGCACCGTGGGCATGGCGCACCGCACCCGGCTGGTGGACCGGCTCTTCGTCATGCTGCGCGGCTTCGACGCGCTGGAGGTCCACTTCCTGCGTCCGGCCGCGGACGGGCAGGAGCTCACCGTGGGACGGATGGAGGGCTGCACGCTCATCGTCCCGGACCCGTCCGTGTCCAAGCACCACGCCACGCTCAAGTGGCACGCCTCGGCGGGGGACTGCTCGGTCCGGGACGTGGGCTCGATGAACGGGACGTGGGTCAACACCGCCGCGCTGACGCCCGAGCAGGACGTGCTGCTCACGGATGGCGACGCGCTGGGTTTCGGCGATGCCCAGTTCCTCTACCTGCGCACCGAGACGCTGCACGCGCACCTGCGCATGGCCAGCCCCGGCGCCCGGGGCTGATGCCCACACGCCCTGGGGAATGTCCCGGGCCGCGCGGACGTAGGGAGGACGCCCTGGCGCCCAGGCGAGCCTCGGTGACAGGGGCATCACCTACATTCAGCCACTTCGTGCGGCGGGGCATGCGGCCCGGCGCTATGACTGCGGTTCTCGTGCGCTTGGGAGCGTGTTGATGGTCAGGCCGTTGCTTCTCCTCCTGGTCTACGTGGTCGCCTGGACCGTCCTGAAGTCGTTCTGGCCCGCGATGGCGCGAGGGTGGCGCCGGTGGGTGTTGCTCGGCGGCTCGGCGCTGTCCCTGGCCGTCTGGCTGGTGCCCGCCATCGCCGGACGCACCTCCGAGGTCCCCGCCCTGCTGCGCATCCTCGCCACGGGCTGGTCCATCTCCGCCATCATCATCTTCCTCGTCGGCGGCCCCCTGGCCCTGCTGCGCCGGTGGATGGACCGCCGCGCCCGGGCGAAGGCCTCCCCTGACGTCATGACGACCCAGGCCCCGGTCCCCGAGGCCCCCGAGTCCGTCCCCAGCGGAACCCCCGCCACCCACTCCACGCAGGCCAGCGCCCTGGAGTCGCTGACGTCCGCGAGGATGAGCCGGCGCAACCTCCTGACGAACGCGGGGCGCGCGGTGCCGCTGCTCGCGGTGGGGACGAGCACGGCGGGCCTGGCCAGCGGCTCCATGGGCTTCAAGGTGGAGTCGGTGGAGGTGCGCCTGCCGGGCCTGCCCGCCGCGCTGGATGGCTTCCGCATCGGCCAGATCACCGACGTGCACGTGGGCACCTTCATCGACACCCAGTACCTGCGCGACACGGTGGCCGCGATGAACGAGGCCAAGGTGGACCTCCAGGTGATGACGGGGGACCTCATCGATGACCTGGACCAGCTCGACGCCACCATGGCCGCGCTGGAGGAGTGCCGCGCGCCTCACGGAATGCTGGCGGTGCTCGGCAACCATGAGCACTGGCGCGGGCTGGACGAGGTCGTGGAGGCCTACGCGAAGTCCCAGTCGCGGGGCAGCCCGGTGCGCCTGCTCGTGGACGAGTCCCACACCTTCGAGCACGGCGGCCAGCGCGTGCGCGTGGTGGGCGTGGACTACCCCATGTCCGGCCGCAGCCACCGCGTGAAGGCCGCGCGCATGAAGCAGTCCGCCGAGCAGGCCTTCCAGGGCGTCTCTCCCGACGAGGTGGTGCTGTGCCTCACGCACCACCCGGACTTCTTCGACCACGCCGCCGAGCGCGGCGCGCGGCTGACGCTGGCGGGCCACACCCACGGTGGCCAGGTGGCCTTCTTCGGGATGCCGTTCTTCTTCTTCGCCTTCCAGTACATGCTCGGCCGCTACCGCCGGGGCGACCACCAGCTCTACGTGTCCGGCGGCACCGGACACTGGCTGCCCTTCCGCCTGGGCGTCCCGCCCGAGGTGACGGTGCTCACGCTCCGCTCGGCGTGAGCGCGGACTGCTGGCCGTAGGTCTTGAACTTCTCCAGCACGCGCGCCATCTCCGCGTCGTCGAGCAGCACGGGCTCGCCCACCTGGAGCGCTCGCCAGTACATGGCCGCGAGCGTCTCCACCTCCACCGCCAGCTTGAAGGCCGAGGGCAGGTCCCGCCCCAGCGCCAGCATGCCGTGGTTCGCCATCAGGCACGCCTTGCGGCCCTCCAGCGCGTCCAGGACGTTTCGCGCCAGCTCCGCGGTGCCGAAGGTGGCGTACGGCGCGCACCGCACGTCGACGCCGCCCGCCGCGCAGACCATGTAGTGGAAGGCCGGGATGCCCCGGCGCAGACACGCCAGCGTGGTGCTGAACATGGAGTGCGCGTGCAGCACCGCGCCCACCTCCGGACGGGCCTCCAGGATGTCCCGGTGGAGCTGCCACTCGGACGACGGACGCCGGGGGCCCTCGTGGCTTCCATCCATGCGCATGAGGACCATGTCCTCGGGCACCAGCACTTCGTAGTCCATGCCGGTGGGCGTCAGCAGGAAGCCCCCGTCCACGCGCACGCTCAAGTTGCCGCTCGTGCCCTGGTTGAGCCCCGCCGCGTTCATCTTGCGGCAGGTGGCGATCATCGCCTCTCGCACGACGCGCTCGTCCTTCATGAGCCCATCCTCGCGCGCTCCGGGAACAGCGAGCGCAGGCCCGCCTCACTCGCCGGACACACGCCCCGCTCGGTGATGAGCGCTGTCACCAATCGCGCGGGCGTCACGTCGAAGGCGTAGTTGGCGGAGGGGCTGCCCTCCGGTGTCACCCGCACCGTGGCCACCTCCCCCGAGGCGAGCCGGCCCGTGACGTCGCTCAATTCGGAGCCATCGCGCTGCTCGATGGGAATCTCCCGCACGCCGTCGCGCAGACTCCAGTCGATGGTGGGCGAGGGCAGGGCCACATAGAAAGGCACGCCGTTGTCCTTCGCCGCGAGCGCCTTGAGGTAGGTGCCAATCTTGTTCGCCACATCACCGTGGGCCGTGGTGCGGTCCGTGCCGACGATGCACAGGTCCACCTGCCCGTGCTGCATGAGGTGGCCGCCCACGTTGTCGGCGATGACGGTGTGCGGGACACCATGCTGCCCCAGCTCCCACGCCGTCAGCTGCGAGCCCTGGTTGCGCGGGCGCGTCTCGTCCACCCAGACATGCACGGGCAGGCCCGCGTCGTGCGCCAGGTAGATGGGCGAGAGCGCCGTGCCGAAGTCCACCGTCGCGAGCCACCCCGCGTTGCAGTGGGTGAGCACCTCCAGCCGGCCCTTCCTCCCCTTCTTCTCCCACGCGGCCTCCAGGAGCCTCAGGCCGTGCTCGCCCAGCGCCCGGTTGATGGCCACGTCCTCGTCGCACAGCTCGGCCGCGCGCCGCTTCGCCGCCTCCACGCGCTCGGCGGGCGGCAGCGGGGTCAGCACACGGCGCATCTCCTCCAGCGCCCAGTGCAGGTTCACGGCGGTGGGCCGCGTCTCACCCAGCACCGCGAGGGCCCGCGTCAGCGCCGCGTCGGAGGCATCCGCGCGCAAGGCCAGCCAGACCCCGTAGGCGGCCGTCGCGCCGATGAGCGGAGCGCCCCGCACCCGCATCGCGCGGATGGCGTGCGCGGCCTCGTCCAGCGTCTCCAGTCGCGCGGTGACGAAGGCGTGGGGCAGCCGCGTCTGGTCGATGATGCCCACCGCGCGGGCATCCGGCTCCAGCCAGACGGCGCGGGTGGGCTTGCCGTGGACCTTCATCGCCCGAGCACCCGTCCGGCCACCGCGGACAGCTTCTCCACCATCGCCGCGTCGCGGGCGTCCGGCGCGGTGATGAGCGCGTGCTCCAGCGCGCGCTGACACCCCTGCCGACAGGGCCCCTCGTGTCCTCCGAGCAGCGGCACCACCTGCTTCACCAGCGAGCGCGCCTTGCCCGCGTTGCCCACGAGCACCGAGACGACCTGGTCCACCGTGACGGCGTCGTGCTCGGGGTGCCAGCAGTCGAAGTCCGTCACCATGGCCACCGTCGCGTAACAGAGCTCCGCCTCTCGGGCGAGCTTGGCCTCCGGCATGTTCGTCATGCCGATGACGTCACAGCCCCACGTCCGGTACAGCCGGCTCTCCGCGAGCGAGGAGAACTGCGGCCCCTCCATCGCCAGATAGGTGCCGCCCCGGTGCGCGGCCACGCCCAGCGCTTCGCACGCGGCCACCACCGCCTCCCCCAAGCGCGAGCACGTGGGCTTCGCCATGGACACGTGCGCCACCAGCCCCGTGCCGAAGAAGCTCTTCTCCCGCGCGAAGGTGCGGTCCACGAACTGGTCCACCACCACGAAGGTGCCCGGCGGCAGGTCCTCGCGCAGGCTGCCCACCGCGGACAGCGACAAGAGGTCCGTCACCCCGCTGCGCTTGAGCGCGTCGATGTTCGCCCGGAAGTCGATGTCGCTCGGGGCGATGCGGTGCCCGCGACCATGGCGGGGCAGGAACACCACTTGCGTGCCCTCGAGCGTGCCGAAGCACAGCTCGTCGGAGGGCTGGCCGAAGGGCGACGACACCTTCCTCCACGCGACGTCCTTCAGGCCATCCATCTGGTACAGGCCACTGCCACCGATGATGCCGATGACGGGCGCGGGGGCTCGGGACATGGGTCTTCTCCGGGGTCGAGGGGCGCCGCCAGCGTAGCAGCCTCCTCGCGGCCCACGTGGGTTGACAGCGTCACGCGCGACTCTATATTCAACCTCATGGTTGAACAACACGCGAGCCAGCTCGACCACACGTTCCATGCGCTGTCCGACCCGACACGTCGGGCGATGCTGCGCAACCTGTCGGTGCACGAGCGCAGCGTCGGAGAGCTGGCGGCGCCCTTCCAGATGTCCCTGGCCGCGGCGTCCAAGCACATCAAGGTGCTGGAGCGTGCGGGGCTGGTGCACCGCGAGGTGAAGGGCCGCACGCACGTCTGCCGGCTCAACGCCCGGCCACTGTCGGACGCGCAGGACTGGATTCGCTACTACGAGCGCTTCTGGAGCGAGCGGCTCGACATGCTGGAGAGCCTGCTGCGCGGCGAGGCTCCCACGCCCCCTTCCCCCAAGAAAGGACGCACCCGGTGAATGCCTCGAAGACGGTCCAGGTCCAGCTCACCCGCTTCTTCCCCGCCAGCGCCGAGCGCGTCTTCGACGCGTGGCTGAGCCCCGAGACGCTCGGCCGGTGGATGTGGGGCCCGGGTGTGCGCGACGAGGAGGTGGTGCACCTGCGGCTCGACGCGCGCGTGGGCGGCGGCTTCTCCTTCCTCGTGCGCAGGAAGGGTCAGGACATCGACCACATCGGGACCTATCTGGAGATAGCCCGTCCCCAGCGACTGGTCTTCACGTGGGCCATCCGCGAGGAGCCGATGAGCGAGGAGAACATCAGCCGCGTCACCCTGGACTTCCGGCCGAGGGACGCGGGCTGTGAGCTGACGTTGACGCACGTCATGTCGGACACGTGGGCGGAGTATGCGGACCGCACGCAGGCGGGCTGGGCCACCATGCTCACCACCCTGGCGCGCGAGCTGGCCGTGGAGACCCCGCGCCATGGCTGAACACGGCGTCGTCACCGAGCCCCAGACGGTGCGCCTGGAGCGCGTGCTGCCGGGTCCGCTGGAGCGCGTGTGGGCGTTCCTCACGGCCCCGGAGCTGCGCGGGAAGTGGCTCGCCGCCGGGGACATGGAGCTGCGCGAAGGTGGAAGCGTCGAGCTGCGCTTCCAGCACGCCCACCTCTCCCACGAGCCGGTGCCCCAGCGCTATCAGGTGATGCGCGATGGCCATCGCCACACGGGGCGCGTGCTCCGCTGCGAGCCGCCACACGTGCTGAGCTACACCTGGGCCGAGCAGACGGGCGCCCCCTCCGAGGTCACCTTCGAGCTGAGCGCTCGGGGCTCGGACGTGCTGCTCGTCGTCACGCACCGGCGCCTCGTCACGCGCGAGGACCGCGTCAGCGTCGCGAGCGGCTGGGACACCCACCTGGGCATCCTCGAGGACCAGCTGCGCGGACAGACGCCTCGCGGCTTCTGGTCCACCCACGCACGCCTGGAGGCCGAGTACGAGGAGCGCTTCCCTCGGGATTGAAGTCCTCGGCGCGTGACGGGCCCTCGCCTTGTTGCCCGCCGCGGCTCGAGACCTCGAGGCGCACCTTCCTGGGGAGACTCATTCTCCCTGGGAGGTCGCCATGAAGGTCGGAGAAGCCATGACCGCCAATCCCGTCACCTGTCTGCCCGACACGGGCATCGAACAGGCGGCGCGATGGATGGTCGAGTGTGACTGCGGGGCCCTGCCCGTCATCGACGCCGACAACCGGCCGCTGGGCATCATCACGGACCGGGACATCACCTGCCGCATCATCGCCAAGGGGAAGGACCCCTACATGCTGGACGTGACGGCGGCGATGAGCGCGCCCGCGGCCACCGTGTACCGCGACACCCCCTTGGAGGACTGCCTGGCGTTGATGGAGCAGAACCAGGTGCGGCGAATGGTGGTGCTCGACGACGACAACACCGTCTGCGGCATGGTGGCGCAGGCGGACCTGGTGAAGCGTCTGGGCGCGGAGGAGACCGCCGAGCTGATGCGCGAGGTCTCCATCGACACGCAGTCCGCGTCGCAGGTGCACTGACGACGGCGTGCGCTGGAGCCTCAGTCGCCGCCGAGCGCGAACGCGGCCATGCGTTGCACGCGGTCCGGCCCCGAGCGCTCCAGCACGTCGTTGTGCCCCGCGTCCGGCACCGTCACCACCGTGGCGCGAGGGAAGCGGGTGCCCAGCTGGCGCCCCATCTCCACCGGGATGAGGGTGTCCTGCTCACCGTGGATGATGAGCACCGGCAGGTCGAGCCCCCGCGCCTTCGACAGGGTGTCGAAGCGGTCCCTCACGAGCAGCGAGGTGGGGAGGAAGGGCAGCATCGTCGCCGCCATGTCGGGGATGGAGGTGTAGGGCGCCACCAGCATGATGCGCGCGCCATGGCCCCGGCGCGCCATCTCCACCGCGACGCCCGTGCCCAGGCTGCGGCCGCTGAGCACCGTGCGCTCCGGCGGGACCCCCTGGGTGCGCAGCAGCGCGAGCGCGGCCTCCGCCGCCGCGTAGATGCCCTGCTCGGAGGGCGCTCCGGGGGAGGCGCCGTAGCCCGGGTACTCGACGGCCAGGAAGCCCAGGCCGTTCGCCTGGAGGAACAGGCCCAGGTCGAGCTGGTCGAGGAGCTGCTCCCCGTTGCCGTGGAAGTGCACCACGGTCGGCGCGCCCTCGGGCCCTGGCAACTGGAGCAGGTCCACGTAGGCCCCTGCGCTCAACGGCAGACGGCTGAAGCCGTGCGCCGCGGGGAGCAGGGTGGCGGCCTTCGGCGCGGGGAAGAGCAGCGAGCGCTGGAAGACGAAGGCCGCGACGCACAGCGCGACGTAGAGGACCGCGAGGACGGAGAGGAGGAGGGTGAGCATGCGGCGGAGGCGGACCATGGCCCCGCCCAGTCTGCCCGATTCCGGACCGCGCTATGTGAACAGGCCCAGCGCGGTGCCGGGGGAGTACCCCGGGAACACCCGGGTCAGGTCCACGCCAGGGCGGCAGGCGCGCAGGGCCTCCGACAGCGGGGCGCGCACGTCGGTCCACGCGGGCACGTCCCGGCCGTCCTGGAGCCGGTCCGCGGTGAGGGGCTCGAAGCGGCCGTACACCCGACCTCCGCGCACACCGCCGCCGAGCACGAGCATCGCGCTCCCGACGCCGTGGTCCGTGCCTCGGCTGCCGTTCTCCCGCACGGTGCGGCCGAACTCCGTCAGGACCACCACCGTCACGTGCTCGAGCCGTGGACCCAGGTCGCGCGCGAAGGCGGACAGCGCGCCGGACAGCTCCGCGCAGCGATTGGCGAAGGTGCCCGTGGCCGCGCCCTGCGCCGCGTGGGTGTCCCAGCCGCCCATCTCCGTGGCGGCGACCTCCAGGCCCACGTCGCCCTTGATGAGCCGGGCGATGTCCGCCAGTCGCTGGCCCAGGGGCGCGCGTGGGTACTCGGCGCCGGAGGTGGGCGGCAGCCGGGCGAGCTGCTCTTCGTCCAGGTGCGAGAGGGCCTCGAAGGCGCCCTGCCCCGTGGTCCGCAGCGCGTCGTCCACGGCGCCGGCATAGAGCGCCTCGAAGCCGCGAGTGGCCCGTGCTCCTCGGTTGCCCACGCGCAGCCGGAACTCCTCCAGTCGCCCCATGGCCAGCGCGCCCGCGTCACCAAAGAGTGCTCGGGGCAGCGTGGACTGCAGCGCCACGGCGCGCAGCGGCGCGGAGGGGACCTGCGCCTCGGAGCCCAGCGCGCGGTTGAGCCAACCATCCGGCGTCGACTTGCGGCCCGGCGTTCCGGACTCCACGAAGTCCTGGGCATCGAAGTGCGAGCGGACCGGGGTGGGCAGTCCCACACCGTGCAGCACCGCGAGCTGTCCTTCCTTCCACAGCGGGAGCAGGGGCTCCAAACGTGGGTGCAGGCCGAAGGGTGAGGACAGGGGCAGCGCGGCGCCCTCGCCCGTGGGCTTCAGCGCGAGCGAGGGGCGCGCGCGGTGGTAGGCCCCGTCCTCGACGGGCGGGACGAGCGAGAGTCCGTCCACTCCGCCCCGGAGGAACACCGTCACCAACGTGCGCCTGGAAGGAGGTGTGGCCGCCTGGACGCCACGCAGGAGACCTGGCGTGAACAGGAGCCCCACTCCGGACAGACCCAGCGCGTGCAGCAGGCGGCGTCGAGAGAGGGACTGGGGCATGCGGCTGGGACTCCAGGGTGGTCGGCCCCGCGAGGCGGCGAGGTCCGCCCATTCAACACCCGTCCGGTCCGGAAGTTACGAGCGCACCTCCGCCCCCATGAGGGCACATCGTTCAGGTGGCGCCGCCTCGAGCCTCCGTCAGGGCTGCTTCTTCTCGCGCAGTTGGTGGAGCACCTCGCGCGCGGTGGCGGCGGACGACGCCGGGTTCTGCCCGGTGACGAGCCGGCCGTCGGCCACGACGAAGCTCTCCCACAGCGGGCCCGACTCGTAGCGGGCTCCCTGTTCCTTCAGCCGCGTCTCCAGCGCGAACGGGACGATGGCGTCGAACTTCGCCGCCTTCTCCTCCGCGTTGCTGAAGCCCGCCACGCGCTTGCCCTTCACCAGCGGCTGCCCGTCCGGCCCCTTCACCCCCACCAGCGCCGCGGGCCCGTGGCAGACCGCCGCCACCACCGCGCCCCGCGCGTACCCGGCGGACAACAGCTTGTGCGTGGGCGCGTGCTTCGACAGGTCCCACATCACGCCGTGCCCGCCCACGACGAAGTACGCGTCGTACGAGTCCTTCACCTTCGCGAGCTCGAGCGTGTTCGCCAGCTTCTTCTTCGCCCGCGCATCCGACAGGAACGCCTTCGTGGACTCGGTCTGCTCCTTCTCGCTGCGAGGGTCCACCGGCGCGGCCCCGCCCTCCGGCGAGGCGATGTCCACCTGCGCCCCCGCGTCGACGAACGCCTCGTAGGGCGCGGCCAGCTCCTCCAGCCAGAAGCCGGTCTTCTCTCCCGTGTCCCCGAACTGCGAGTGGCTGGTGACAATCAGCAAAATCTTCACGGCGGTCAGCATCTCTTCCATGACACGGCTCCCTCGCGGGCCCACGAGGAGGGGCCCCACGGCGAAAGGGATACGCCTGGAGGTCCGCCCAGAAAACCGAGGGCTTCTTCACATAAGCTCAAGCCATGCTTGGCAATCGTGAAGCCCTCTGGACGCTGTGGGAAGTCAGCCGCGCGGGGACCCACGCCGCCGCCGCGGCGCGACTGGGCATCACCGCGTCCGCCGTGGGACAGCAGCTCAAGGCGCTCGAGCGACACACGGGTGTCGCGCTGTTCGAGCGCGTGGGGCGCAGGGCCCGACTCACCTCCGCCGGAGCGGCGCTCGTCGCTCGACTGGGAGAGCACCTGCCCGCGCTGGACGCCGCCGTGGAGGAGGCCTCCGAGACGCATCGCGTGGTGCGCGGCGAGGTGGCGCTGGGCGGCCCCTGGCCCTTCTTCCGCTACTGGCTGCGCCCGCGGCTGCCGTCCCTCCTGGCGGCGCATCCCGAGCTGCGACTGGACGTCCGCTTCGATGTCCCCAGCCGCGTCGCGCGCAGGCTCCTCGACGGCGAGCTGGACCTGGGCATCGTCGGCTTGCTGCCCGAGGCCCCGGGCCTGGAGCTGCACCCGGTGGCCCAGGAGCAGTTCGTCGCCGTGGCCTCCCCCGGCTACCTGAAGCGCTGGGGGACACCGAGGAGCGCCCGCGACTTCGCCGCGCATCGCTTCGTCGCCTTCGACGCGGACCTGGCCATGCTCCTGCCCTGGTGGCGCGCGGCCTTCGGCGCGAAGGAGCCGCTGCCGACGCAGGTGGTCTGCCGCATCGCCAACCTCGACGAGATGCTCGCGCTGGCGGAGGCGGGCGTGGGGTTGGCGGTGCTGCCCGACTACCTGGTCCAGCCGGCACTGCGCGAGGGCCGAGTCGCAGCGCTCGAGGCACCGCGACGCGCAGCGCGTCGTCCCTCAGGGACCCTCTGGGTGGCCTGGCGCAAGGCCGCCGCGCCCACCGCGCGATTCCTCGCGGTCCGCGACTGGCTCCTTGCGAAAGACAGACGTGTCCAGCGTGCATGAAGGGTTCTGTCACGGCCCACCGGAGCGTCGAATCTCCGACGGGGCGCGGAGCGGCCGTGTCTGGAAAGGAATCACGGATACCCGCCTCGTACGCCAGGACCGGTAGGCGGTGCCCAAGGCCTTGCCTATCCATCCCCCCTCAAAATTCTTCGAGGGGGAGCGCCCATGCGGTTGTCGTCGAACCAGGACCCCGAAACGCAGGCCGTCGTTCGCGCCGCAGTCTTGAAGATGAGGACCGTCGCGGATTGTGTCGTCACCCCTCGCACCGCCAGCTCGGGGACGGCCCAGGAGGGGTTCCGGGTCCACGTGGCCACCCGAGGCCCCCTGACCGAGCAAGCCGTCCTCGAGCACCTGCGCGCCCACTGTCCTCGACAGCTCGGGCCCCTGGACATCGTCCTCGTCCATGCCCTGCCGCCCTCGCGACGTCCAGGTGACCTGGAGGACCTGGGCCTCGCGGTGCTCGACGAGACACTCGTCATGCACTGCCAACGCGTCGTCGACGCCCTGCTGGGCTCCGGACACTTCCAGGTGTCCGTCGGCGACGCGGACTCCACGCCCGGAGCCTTGAGGCTCCGACGCGCACCGGACTCCTCCTCCATGGTTGACCGGAGCAACCTTCCGGCCATCGCGACGAGCACTGCCGGACACTCGGTCCGGGAAGCGCTCGCCGACGGTGGCCCGGCCCTTTCTGGCGCGGAGCGGACGTTGACCGAGGTCCTGCTCGCGGCGGTGGCGCGGACGCCGGAGCAGAGAATCGTCCACGTCGAGGCGGAGGGCGTGGAGCGGACCGACACCTACCGCGAGCTGCTGTCGAGGGCCCTGCGAGTCGCCGGAGGGCTGCGGAGTGAGGGGCTCACGGCGGGCCAGCGGGTGATGTTCCAGTTGCCGGGGACGCGCGACTTCATCACCGCGTTCTGGGGCTGCATCCTCGCGGGCCTGGTGCCCGCGCCCATCGCGACTCCCGCCGAGTACGCCGAGGGGATTCCCGGGGTGAGCAAGCTGCTGGCGGCCTGGAAGGCGCTGCGCGAGCCCCTCGTCCTCATCGACGCCTCGCAACAGGCCTCACTCCAGGCGTTCGCCACGAGCCACGGCCACACGGTGAGGACGGCCACCGTCGAGGAGCTCGCCCGCCATGAGCCGGCGAAGCCGCACCTGGACGCGACGCCCGACGACATCACGCTGCTCCTGTTCACCTCCGGCAGCACGGGCACGCCCAAGACAGTGCCCCTGAGCCACAAGGCCATCCTCACCGAGGCTCGTGGCACCGCGCGGGTGATGAACACGGGCCCCCAGGACGTGTCCTTCCACTGGATGCCGCTGGAGCACGGCGGCAGCCTGGCGATGGTCCACACCCGGGACATCCTCTCCTCCTGCGCCGAGGTGCATGTCCCCACGCAGCTCATCCTCGGCGAGCCCCTGCGCTGGCTCGATTGGATGGAGCGCCACGGCGCCACGCTGAGCTGGGCGCCCCACTTCGCCTTCGGGTTGATTGTCGGTGAGCTGGGCCGCAAGCCGTCGGCGCAGCGGTGGGACCTCTCCCGGGTCCGCATCCTGGTCAACGGGGGCGAGGCCATCGTCTCCAGGACGGCGCGGGAGTTCCTGCGGGCCCTTTCGTCCCACGGCCTGCGCGACTCCGCCATATGGCCGGCATGGGGGATGTCGGAGACTTCGTCGGGCGTCACCTACCACTCCGACTTCAACCTCTCCACGTCGTCGGATGAGGACTCCGTCGTCGCGCTCGGGCCGCCCATCCCGGGCGTGCGACTGCGCATCGTGGACGACGAGGACCAGGTGCTGCCCGAGGGAGAGATTGGCGCCCTGCAGATTCAGGGGCCGTCGGTGCTGCGCGGCTATGTCGACAACGACGCCGTCAACCGCGAGTCCTTCACGCAGGATGGTTGGTTCCGCACCGGGGACCGCGCCTTCCTGCGCGACGGGCGCCTGACGCTGACCGGCCGCTCGCGCGACACCATCATCATCAACGGCGCCAACCACTTCGGCCACGAGATTGAAGCCACCGTGGAGGAGCTGCCGTTCATCGACCGCTCGTTCACCGCCGCGTGTGCGCTCCGCTTGAGTGGAGCGTCGACGGACCAGCTCGCGCTCTTCTTCCACCTGCTGCCGGGCACGAACGAGCAGGAGGCCTTGCGCAGCATCCGCGCCGCGGTGGCCAGGAACCATGGCGTCCAGCCCCACCACCTCGTCCCCGTCGAGCGCGCGGACATCCCCAAGACGGACCTGGGCAAGATTCAGCGCACGCAGCTCGCCAGTCGCTACGCGGCGAAGCTGGAGGCGGCGAAGCCTCGCGCGGACACGCACGAGCGGCTGCCCGCGTGGTTCTACCGGACCACCTGGCCCGCGGCGCCGCTGGACACCGACGTGCATGGCGCGGAGCGGACCTCCGTGGCGCTCCTCATCGAGGATGACGCGCGACTGGGTGATGCCCTCCGCCAGGAGCTGGAGCGTCGCGACCAGCCGCATGTCACCCTCATCCCGGCCTCGACGCCCGGGCTCATCCAAGAGGGACCGCGCCGTTATCGCCTGGATGTGGAGAACCCGGTCCACCACCTCCAGCTCTTCAAGCAGCTGCGCGAGGAGGGGCTGCTGCCCCGACACATCCTCCACCTCTCCGCGCCCTCCGCGATGGGCGTCCCCGAGTCCTTCGAGGCGCAGCGTGAGGCCTGCCTGCGGGCGTGTGGCTGGCTCGTCCCGCTGCTCGGTGCGCTCGATGCGCAGCGGCCCGAGCAGGTGCTGTTGAAGGTCATCGCCAGCCACAGCCTGCGCGTCGGGGAGGACGACCAGGTCGCCGTGCATCACGCGCCCCTGCGCGGCCTGCTGGCGACCGCGCAGCTCGAGCTGCCCTGGCTTCGCACGAGCCACGTGGACCTGCCCGCTGGAGATTCGGAGGGCAACGCGCGCCGCATCCTGGCCGAGGTCGATGCGCTCAGCGTCGAGCCCCTCGTCGCCTGGAGGGCGGAGGGTCGCCACGTGGCGAGGATGGTGCCCACGCACGCGGAGGGCTCGCTCATCGACGTGCCCGGCTTCGAGCCGAACAGCCTGTTCGTCATCACCGGGGGGCTGGGTCACGTGGGTCGGGTCCTCACCGAGTGGCTCGTCACCCGGTACCAGGCCCGGGTGCTGCTGCTCGGCCGTACGCCCGAGGCGGGCCTGCCCGAGGTGTCACGCGCGGCCCTGGCGGCGCTGCGGAGTCGAGGCGAGGTGCTGTATCGCGCCGTCGACGTCGGAGACGCGGACGCCGTGCGCGCCGCCATCGAGCAGGCGGAGGCGCACTGGTCGCGGCCGGTCGACAGGATGCTGCACCTGGCGGGGCACTACGCGGAGAAGACCCTGCTCCAGCTCGCGCCCGGAGACCTGGCCGCCGCGCTGGACCCGAAGCTCGCGGGTGCATGGAGTCTGTGGCGCGTCGCGAAGCACCGTCCTGGTTGTCGCCTCATCCTGTTCTCCTCCGTCGTCGGCGCCGTGGGCGGGGCGCTCCAGGGCGCGCATGCCGCCAGCAACGCCACGCTCGATGCCTTCGCCGAGCAGTGCCACGCCCAGGGCCGTGGCGCGACGGATGCGCCCGTCTGCCAGAGCATCGGCTGGAGCTACTGGCGCGATGAGCGCACCGCGGACCTGGAGGTGACGGGGCAGGCCGCGGCGCGGGGCCACGCCATCATGGAGCCCGCGCAGGCTTTGGAGTCGCTGGCCATCGCCGCCGCCGCGCCGCACACCGTCAGCTGGGTCGGGTTCCTTTCGGGAGGACATCACTTCCGCGCGAGGTTGGACGGCCGTCCGCGCGCGCTGCGCCGCATCGTCGCTCGGGGCGCCTCGCGCCATGTCGAGCTGGCGAAGATCTCCCTCGCGCCGATTCGCATCGTGGACGCGGCGGGGGTTCCGGTCTCCATCTCTGCGGCCGAGGCCACCGAGGCCATCCAGCCGGTGGTGGAAGCGACGGACTCGACGCGGAAGATTCGCCGCCTCTTCGCCGACGCGCTCGGACAGCCCGACGTCGGCGTCGACGACGACTTCTTCGATGTGGGCGGCAACTCCATCCAACTGGCGCAACTGCACCGGGCACTGGAGACGGCCTTCGAGCGCGAGGTCCGGTGGGCGGAGGTGCTGCGCTGCCGCACGGTCAACGCGCTCGCGGCGCTGCTCGCGGGGGACTCGACGTCCGAGACGCAGTTCGTGAGCTTCCGGGGGCTGCGCTACGCCTACCGCGTGGTGCCGGGTCCCGAGAAGCCGCTCATCGAGTCGCCGCTGCTCATCATCAGCGGCGCCTTCCAGGACATGTATGCGCTGCCGAAGCTCGAGCACCTGTTGCATCCGCTCGGCACGCTCATCATGGCGGACCTGCCCGGCACGGGCGTGGCGGACGACCTGGCGCCGGAGTTCGGCTTCGACTTCCTCGCGGATTGTCTGGAGCACCTGCGCGCGCACCTGGGCCATCCGCGCATCAACGTCATCGGTATCTCCTACGGCGGTTCGACGGCCTACGAGTTCGCGCACCGATATCCGGACAGCATCGACCGCCTCATCCTGGTGGGGGCGGCGACGGAGCTTCCCGACCAGTCCGCCGTGCGCATCGACATCCGCGCCGAGCAGATCCTGGAGGGAGAGCTCGACACGTTCGTCCAGGGCCTGGTGGAGGCGACCATGAACCAGGACCCGCGCAACCACGTGCGTGAAGCGGAGGCCACGCGGGTGCTGGTGGAGAAGGCCTTCCATGCCGTCACACCGCGCGAGGCGCTTCGCTACGCCGACGTGCAGAACCGGTTGATCGCCGAGGCCCGGGACCCGAGCCTGCGCATCCTGAAGCGCCCCGTCCTCGCCTTCACCGGCGAGTTCGACCCGCTCACTCCGCCAGCCCATGTGCGCAACCTGGCCGCGACGATTCCCGGCGCGCTGTTCACCACCATCCGGGAAGCCGACCACCTGGTCCTGATGGAGCGTCCCGAGGAGATGGCCGACCTCATCCGCCGCTTCCTCCAGAACCACGACCTCCACGGGCTCGACTACCTCTCCGGCGTCGAGTGCCCCACGAACACCCCTCCGCCCCGGAATGAACTCGTGGGTGGCGCCACGCCCTTCAAGTCCCGAGGCGAGGGGTTCCAGCAAGGCGCGTCCGCGGAGTGACGGCCCCTACTGCCGCTGGAACTCCGGTGAGCCCAGCAGCAGGCCGGCGATGAGGGCCACGTCGACGGGCCCTCGCTCCGCCTCGGCGCTCGCCGATTCCTTCCGGCGGGAGAGCGCGTCGAGCACCGTCGCCTTCGTCGCCTCCGACGGCGGTGTGCCCAGGAGCGCGAGCCCGAGCGCCTCCAGCCACGCCTCCGCCGTGGGCGCGGCGGGCCACGCGACGGTCTCCATCACCACGCGCGCTCCAGGCATCCTGCCGGACACCAGGTCCAACCCGAAGTTCAGCCGCGCCACCAGCGAGCCGCTGTTCACCCACGGCGCCGCCACCTCGGGGAAGCCCGTGGGCGCAGGCGCCCGGTACAGGGGCTCCCCCATCTTCGCCACCGCCTGCACCAGCCGGGGCTGCACCTGCACCTCCGCCCCCGTCGCACGCAACGCGGACACCACGAACTCGAAGGGTGTCTTCACCTTCGCCCCACGCGCCTCGGGCGCCCAGAACTCCGGCGCATCCAACAGCGCGCGATACACCGACGACAAATCCCCGTCCGTGTCGAGGAACACCTTCGCCAACCGGTCCACCAGCGCCGGCGGCGGCGAGTCCGACACGAAGCGCCGCGCCAGCTTCGTCGCCAGATGCCGCGCCGTGGACGGATGCCGCGCGAGCACGTCCAACACCCGCTCCCCATCCGCCTCCCCACCTCCCGCCGCGAACTCCTGCCCCAGCACACGCTTCGCCCCCGGGTCATGCGCCCGACGACGGAAGACGAACTGGGGCGCCTCGCGCGGCTTCTTCACGCTCCACCCCGTGAAGCACCGCGCCACCTCGCGCACGTCCGTCTGCGAGTAGCCGCCCTCCACGCCCAACGTGTGCAGCTCCAGCAGCTCCCGCGCGTAGTTCTCGTTGAGCCCCGGTCTGGGCTCGGCGTCCATCTCCGCCTCGCCCTCGTCCTCCACGTCCCTCCGCGCGCGGCCCCGCTCCGGCATGCCGTCACGCGTGCTCCTCCAGTTGTCCAGATAGACGAGCATCGCCGGGTGGCGCGCCGTGGCGCCGAGCAACGTCCGGAAGCGCCCGAAGACATGCGGACGGATGGCGTCGCGCTCGTACGACGTCACCATCCACCGCACCACGCCCTTGTCCGCGGAGACGTTGAAGTGGTTGAACCAGAAGTCCACCAGCACCTCCTCGAGCGGATTCGGTCCCTCGACGGCGCGCAGCAGCTTCGCCGCGGAGAGCTCCGCACCGATTCGCGCCGGGCGCTCCAGCTCGCGGCCAGCCAGGAGCGCCTGCTCCCGCTCCTTCCGGTTCGGGTACGCGTCGAGCAGCTGGGGCATCGACATCTCCAACGTGGGCAGGGCCTGGAGCTTCCCGGCCAGCGCCGGCGACATCGGCGCGTCCCGACGCACGAGCCGCGCCTCCACCCAACCGCGCACGCCCAGGCGACGCACCTCCGCCAGCTCCCGCGCCGACGGACCGAAGGCCCATCGCTGCAGCAGGTGCACCTCCGCGCCCGGTCCGAAGTCCTCGACAGGCGCCTCACTCCGCGCCGGGTGTGAGGTGCTCGCACATGAGAGCAGCAAGGCCGACAGGAAACCGAGGGACACGAGGCGCATGGCTGCCTCCGAGAACCCACGAGCACGCGCGAGGTTACGACCCGCGCTCCGAGATGCCTGCTCGCCCACCCTGTCAAACATCCCTTGCCTCCTGAACACCTGCTGGCTCGCACCAACCGTTGCTTGTACCCGAGCCCCGCTGCTTTTCGTATGGAGGCCAACGATGAAGACCCCCGCGCCCCTGGGGTGGCTGCTCTCGCTGGTGATGCTCGGCGGGTGCTCCGCCCTCTTCGATTCCGGTGGTGATACCGGCAGCAACTCGGACCGGCTCACCGCGCCGTTCGAGCCGCACGTGGACCTGCTCGCGGACGTCAACCGCGACGGCGTGGTCGACGAGCGGGACGAAGCCGGCGAGGAGACCTGGAGCGCCGAGCGTGGCGCCATCTTCCTGGCCAACATCGACGACGACCAGAAGGCCTGTCCCTTCAGTCCGTCCTTCACCCAGCTCAGCGACGAGCAGCTCGCCGGCTGCAACGACTCCCAGGACACCGAGGTCAACGGCGAGGAGGACTTGAAGGACCTCGCGCGGCTGCGTGTCGCGCCGTGGCCCGGAGCGCCGAGCTACGCGGTGGGCAGCGTGTCCGTGACGGGCGCGGGCTCGGACAAGGTGCGTCTGTTCAAGCGCATGGATGGGGAGTTCCTGTCGTTCCGCATCGCCAACGTGCTGCCGCTGTCGGCCCGGGACTTGCGCGAGGGCGTGGACCTGGCCATCGAAGCGAACGACATTGTCCGGGACGCCGCGGTGTGGGATGGCCGCGTGGAGGTGACGCTGACCATCTACCACGTGGACCGGCCGCAGGAGCTGTTCCGGGACACGGTGATGATGCGCGTGGCGCCCGTGGTGCTGTTCCATCACCTGACGCCGGTGCGCAACGTCTACGTGTCGCGCCTGGACACCGAGGCGTCTGCGCTCTTCCGCGAGGACCTGGGCGGCGCGCTCGTCAGCTCGCGGGAGCCCACGCTCTTCTCCGAGTTCGCGGTGGATGACCTGTGGGCCCAGGACTACTTCGAGCCCGCGTACATGGCGCTGCCCACCGAGGGCGGCGGACAGCATGTCATCCAGGTCAACCTCCGCTCGGCCAACGTCAACACGAACGAGCGCCCGGTGCCGCTGCGCGAGGCCGGGCGCATCGTCTACTGGCTGCGCGGCCGGGACCAGGCGGCGGTGCAACAGTACCAGTCGGGCCTGTCGCCCGAATCGCAGACCCTCAACTCCATGGGCAACACGGAGGTCATCCCGCCCTACGAGAAGGACGGCGTGAAGTATCCGCTGGGCCGGCTGCTGCGCGGCCGGGGCCCCGACTCCGAGCCGGACTTCCAGCTGGACCCGAGCTTCACGCGGATGCTCGACGCGCAGGCCGTCCAGCCGGTGGTGTACCTGGACACGTCGTGGCTCGCCGTGGCGCACGTGGATGAGACGGTGAGTTTCCTGCCGGTGGACTCGCCGCGCGGGTGGATTGCCCTGGTGGCCGACCCCGCCCTGGCGCGGCGCATGTTGATGGACGCGCGGGCGCGCGGACATGGCGAGGCGAAGCTCTTCGAGGGCAAGCGCTGGGTGATGGAGCAGCCCGCGGAGATGACGGTGTCGACGCTGCTGGACCACGCCGGGGTGATGGACACCAACGCGATGGCCGCGCTCGAAATCGAGGAGCAGCTGGCCGTGCTCCGCGAGGAGACGGGAATCACCGACGCGGAGGTCGTCCGCGTGCCCTTCCTGTTCCAGGGTTCGACCCACGGCGCGACGGCGCTGCAGCCTGGCACCGTGAACCTGCTGTCGGTGTCCCGCTCGCTCGTCATCGCGCCGGACCCGCATGGCCCCGTCATCGACGGGAAGGACCTCTTCAAGGCGCAACTGGAGCAGGCCCTGGCACCGCACGGCATCCGCGTGCACTGGTCCGACACCTGGGACCTCTACCACGTGGGGGGTGGTGAGGTGCATTGCGCGACGAACGCCGCGCGCGTCCCGTCCCCCGTGAAGTGGTGGGAGGGCGGTCGATGAGCGCCTCGCTGTCACGCGGCCCGCGCGCCGCCGTGTCGTTGCTGTTGATGCTGCTCACCCTGCCCGCCCTCGCACAGACGGACGGCCTGGGCGCGCTGCGCGAGGAGGTGGCGAAGGCGCGGCAGCAGACGCCCGAGGCCTTCACGCGCCTGGAGGCGGCCGTCGCCCAGGTGGGCGTCTGGGATGCGCGCAAGCGCGGGACCCTTGCCGCCGTCGCGCCGCTGTTCCGTCAGCTCGGTCCCCAGGGGCTGTGGCCCATGGTGGATCGGCTCGCGTTCGACACGGGGCAGGCATCCCAGCCCGAGCGCGACTCCGCGAAGCTGGCCCTTCAAGTGGGGATGATTGAAGCCACCGGCGAGCTGCGGGACGCGCGGCTGTTGCCCCTGTGGAAGCACCTGCTCGAAGGTCCGGAGACCCGACGTCCCGCGCGCCGTGCGGCGGCGACCGCGCTGGCGAAGCTGGAGTCGGACGAGGCCGCGACGCTGCTCATCACGCTGTCTGGCGAGTCGGGCACTCGCGGGCTCACGGTGCTGCGCGCCATGGGGTCCTGCCGCAGGCTGACGGTGGCGCAGCGGCTGGCGGAGGCGCTCGCGGCACGGCCCGAGCCGGAGGTCGCCCGCCGCGTCGCGCAGGCACTCGGTGACATCGGCTCCGCGTGGGCCTGGAAGACGCCGCAGGTGAAGCACCGCGAGGAGGAAGGCGCCGTGCGCCGCATGGCCGCGGAGGCCCTGGTCCACGCGTGGACGGACTACTCGGGAGACACCCAGCGCGCCCTCACCCAGGCGGTGCTGCGCGTGGACGCGCCGGAGACGCTCACGCTCGTCCAGACAGCCCGGACGCGGACGCCGGATGCGCAGCGCGCGGGCCTGGAGTCCCTGGAGCGGCAGGTGGTCAACAACCCGCTGCGCTGAGGGACATCAGGGCGCCTCGATTTCCATGCGGTAGCCCACCCCGCGCACCGTCTGGATGGCGAAGCGCGAGGCGCTGTTCCACCCCAGCTTCTTCTTCAAGCTGGAGACGAAGTTGTCCACGGTGTGCGGGTCCACGACGACGTCGCGCCCCCACACCGCGTCCAGGATGTCGTCCCGGCGCAGCACCCGCTCGCGCTCCTTCACCAGGAAGGCCAGCAGGTCGAACTCCGTGCGCGTCAGCTCCACGCTCGCGCCGTCGGGGTTCTCCACCTTGCGGCGGTCCAGGTCCATCCGGTAGCCGCCGAAGCGCACCTGCTTGGCGGGCGCGGCGCCTCCCGCGCGGCGCACCAGCGCGCCCACTCGCGCGAGCAGCTCCCGCAGCCGGTAGGGCTTGCCCAGGTAGTCCTGCGCGCCCGCCTCGAAGCCGCGCACCACGTCGTCCTCCAGCGTGCGCGCGGTGAGCATCAACACCGGCGTGCCGACGCCCTCCTCGCGCAGCGCGCGGCACAGCGAGTAGCCGTCGCCGTCCGGCAGCATGACGTCCAGGAGGATGAGCTGGAAGGCGCCGCGGGAGAGGTGTTCGCGGGCCTCGCGCACGGAGGAGGCCTCCTCCACGGCGTAGCCGCCCTGGTGCTCCAGGCTGTCACGCAGCGCGAGCCGCAGGTTCGGATCGTCCTCCACGAGGAGGATGGTGGGCTGGGTGGGGTTCATATCGTCGCAGTCGGAGGAAACGAGAGCTCGAAGGTGGTGCCTTCAGGACTGGAGGCCACCACGCGCAGGGTGCCTCCGTGAAGACGCATGATGCGCCGGCACAGCGCCAGGCCCAGGCCGCTGCCGGGCACCTCGCGGCCCTGGCCGGGCAGGCGGACGAACTCGCCGAAGACGCGCTCCCAGTCCTGGGGCGGAATGCCCACGCCGTTGTCGGAGAAGCGCACGCGCCCGCCGGGCAGCGCCTCCACGCGCAGGCGCACCGGCTGCCGGGTGTTGTAGGCGCACGCGTTGCGCGCGAGGTTGGAGAGCAGCAGGCGCAGCAGCTGGGAGTCGGCGCGCAGGGACAGCTCGCCCACGTGCGCCTCCAGTTCCACCGGCACCTTGGACCAGGCCTCCAAGTCACAACGCATCAGCGCCACCAGCTCCTCCAGGCGCACCGGCTCCAGCCGCGCCACCCAGCGGCCCTTGTCGATGCGATTGAAGGACAGCAGGTTCTCCACCAGGAAGCCCAGGCCGTCCGCCTCGCGGACGATTCGGCCCGGGTAGTCACGCGCCTCGGCGCCCTCGGCCAGCCGCCACTCGAGCGTCTCCGCGAGCAGGCGGATGGAGGCCAGCGGCGTGCGCAGCTCGTGGGACACCGTGGCCACGAAGTCGCTCTTCAGCTCCAGGAAGCGGTACTTGCGGTGCTGCGCGAGGAAGGCCAGCGCGGCGATGCCCACCGCCAGCCCCGCGCACAACAGCACCATGCCCGTCTTCAGCCGGTAGCGCCGCTCCAGCGCCGTCTCGGCGCGGCCCCACTCGGGCGTCACCACCGACAAGGGCAGCGCGTCCACGGCCACCACGGGCGCGTCACCGAGCAGCTTCACCGTTCCTTCGACGTCCAGGAGCCCGCGCTCGCGCATCTCCCGCGTGAGCGACGCGAGCAGCACACCCGCGTCCACCGCCACGCCGCGCACCTGGTTGCCTCCGCGCGGCTCCAGGTACCACCCCGCGCGCACCAGGGCCGGGCCGGGGAGCGAGTCCGGCAGCGGCAAGGGGCTCTTCACGAGCTCGCTCGCGCGGGCCCGCAAGTCCTCCACGGGCGCGCCCACCTTCGACGAGAGCGCCGCCACGCGCGTGAGCAGGAACTGGAAGTCCGTGGGCGTGAAGCGCGAGCGGCGCGACAACAGCAGGCGCTGCAAGCCGTCCAACCGCCCCCCGCGGCCGTCCGACAGCCCCTCGCGCACCAGCGCCTGCATGAGCTGCGGCACCGGGTCGCCCTTCTCCGCCAGGGCCTCCAGCACCACGAGCAGACCGGGCACATCCCGGGTCGAGGCGAGCACGTATTGCGAGCGGTGCTGGAGCAGCGCCATCAACGCCACCGTGGAGGCTCGACGGTCGCCTCGGGCGAGCGCCGTCTCCACCGCGCGGGTCCTCGCGAGCCGCTCCGCCCACGGGTCGTCCTTGTCCTCCGCCACCTCGGTGCCCGCGCGCAGCCGCGCGTACCGCTCGCTCGCGGGGGCGTCTTCGCCGGTGTCGTGGAGCGCCAGCCGGGGCAGCACCTGGGTGCCGCGCTCGCGCAGGTAGAGTCCCGTGGCGGGCGCCAGCGGGTCCGTCACCGCGGCCTCCAGCGCGGGCCTCGCCGCCTCCAGACGGTCCCTCAGCGTCTGCGTCAGGGACGCGCGGGCGTACTGCTCCAGGGCCTCGCGCCGCGAGTCGAGCGAGCGCCGGGCGTCCTCGCGCTCCTCGGCGAAGATGCGGTGCAGGGAGCCCAGTCCCCAGGCGAGCCCGAGGAGGCCGAGCACCAGCGCGACGAGCATGGGCAGCAGCCGGCGGAGCATCGTCGCGGCTACCTCCCGGAGCTCGGGAGCAGGTCGGGGTCCAGGCTCGCGCCGTCCAAGCCGGGGCGCTCCTTGCGCGCGTCGAGCGAGCCCGCCTGCTTGATGAGCGCGCCCAGGTTCGCCACGTCCGGCCGGCTCACCAGCGGCTCACCGAGGTCCTGCCAGAGCGCGTGCAGCCGCGCCCAGTCGAGCGAGCGCGTCCAGGGCGAGCCGCGCAGCTTCTCCGCGAAGGCGGCGGCCACGTAGGTGAGCCTCGTGTCGGGCGAGGCACGCGCCATGGACGAGCGCAGGGCGCTGGAGGGCAACAGCTTGTGCGCGCGGCGCCACATGGTGTCCTCGCCCTCCTCGTAGAGGATGCGCAGGACACCGAAGGCGATGGCCGGAGCAATCAGCTTCACCTCGTAGATGGCGGTGACGGACGCGCCCGCGGCCAGGGGCACGGGGTCCGGCGTCACGTCGTCGCCGAGCGGCTCCGGAGGGGTCGCGGACGGATTCTCGTAGCCCACCAGGCGATAGCGGGCCACCGCGCGCTTGTCGAACTCGAGCTGCACGCCCACGTCGCTGAAGGCCGCGCGCGTGCGCAGCGTCACGCGCACCACGTGGTAGCCCTTGCGGCTGGGCGAGGGGAACCCCTCCACGTCGACGATGAACGGACCCGCGTTCTCGCCGCCCTCCTTGGGAGAGAAGCTGTTGACGAAGTCCTCCACCCGCACCGCCTCCTCGGCCGGGAGCGAGTCGCGCTCCAGGTGGCCCCGCGTCAGCGCGTACGAGGCCGTGCTCACCCGCAGCGGGTACGTGGAGGCGTTCTCCTCCTCGGTGTCGATGGTGGGGTTGACGCCATGGCCCCGCAGGTCCGAGTCGCGCAGGAACTTGCTGCCCGGCACATAGCGGCGCTCACCGGAGCCCTCGGCGGCGAGCAGCGACACCTGGGGCAGCGCCCACGGCGGCGCGCGGTCCCGGATGTCTCCCTCGCGGGGCACCGCCATCCAGGCGACTCCGTCCGACTCCAGTCGCAGCGGCGGCGCGAACGGCGTCAGGGACGCGAAGGGATGATGCGACACGGGCAGCGCCTGGAGCGCCACCGCCACGCCGAGCGTCCGTCCCGCCTCCACGCGCACGCCCTCGCGGGTGACGGGCTGGAAGGACTCCCTCTCGAAGCGCAGCGTGTAGAGCCCCACCGGCAGGGACGCGAGCCGATACTGGCCCCACTCATCCGTCGTCACGGTGCGCGGCGAGGGCAGCGCGGGGGACGTGGCGTGGACCTTCACGCCCGCCAGGGGACGCGCGTCCTTGGCCTCGGAGACCACGCCCGTCACCTCGCCCACCTGGGCCCACGCCGGAGCGGCGAGGCACAGGAGGACTCCGCAGAGGGAGCGAAGCAGGGCGCTCTTCGTCGAGGGCTTCACGCGGACACCGGGCACGGCCTTCCTTGGGATGGTGCGAAGCCTGCCGCAGGCGGCCCGCCGGCATCATCACGGTTCCATCATGGCGCCGTCAGCCCGCCTGCCCGCCCTGCTTCTCCGACGTGAAGGGCACATCCAGCACCGGCCGCGACTTCGCGTCCGGCAAGTCGTAGTGCCACCACTCCATGCGGTTGGGCGTGAAGCCCGCGCCCAGCATCGCCTCGCGCAGCACCTCGCGATGACGGCGCGACGCCTCGGTGCCTCCCGCGTAGCCGTGGTGCGCGGCGGGCGTGAAGGTGTCGAAGGCGGTGGGCATCTCCACCTCCTGCCCGTCCAGCGTCACCAGCGTCAGGTCCACCGCGCCGCCCCGGTTGTGGTTGGAGCCCTTGCGCGGGTCCGCCACGTAGCCGGGCACGGGCATGATCTTCCACATCTCCCACTGCACCGCGCGGGGCCGGTAGCAGTCGTAGACCTTGAGCCGGTAGCCCTTGGGCCGGAGCACGTCCGCGGCCGCCTTCAGCTTGCGCGCGGACTCCGGCAGCAGCAGACAGCGCGCCGTGTCCGGGTACACCTTCTTCTTCAGGAAGTTGTCCTCCGTCGCATAGCGCAGGTCCAGCGCCAGGTCCTCCACCACCGTGGAGGCGTCCACCAGCGGCGAGGTGCTCGCGGGCCTGGCCTTCTTCTTCCCCGCATCCTCCGCGAGCACCGGAGTCGACAGGCCCAGCGCCGCCACGAGTACCCACGTCCTCATGCTCCGGCCTCCACCGTGTAGCGCGTCGGGTCCGGCACGCCGGCCTCCTCGAAGCCCTTCTTGCGCAGCAGGCAGCTGTCACAGCGCCCGCAGGCGCGGCCCTGCGCGTCCGGGTCGTAGCAGGAGTGGGTGATGCCGTAGTCCACGCCCAGGCGGACGCCCTCGCGGATGATGTCCGCCTTCGTCAGGCCGGACAGCGGCGCGTGCACCGTGAAGCGCGCGCCCTCGACGCCCGCCTTCGTCGCCAGGTTGGCCATCGCCTCGAAGGAGCGGATGAACTCCGGCCGGCAGTCGGGGTAGCCGCTGTAGTCCACCGCGTTGACGCCGATGTAGATGTCGGTGGCGCCCACCACCTCGGCCAGTCCCAGCGCCAGCGAGAGGAACAGCGCGTTGCGCGCGGGCACGTACGTCACCGGGACGCCGTGGCTCATCTCGTCCGCGGGCCGGTCCTTGGGCACGTCGATGTCCGCAGTCAGCGCGGAGCCGCCCACCTGGCGCAGGTCGATGCCCACCACCCGGAAGTCCTTCACGCCCAGGGCCGTCGCCACCTCGCGCGCCCGCTCGAGCTCCACCGCGTGCCGCTGGCCATACGCCACCGCCAGGCACACCGGCTCGAAGCCCTTCGCCTTCGCCATGGCCACGCACGTCGTCGAGTCCAGGCCCCCCGAGGTCAGCACCACCGCACGCTTCGTCATCAGTCCCTCCGCACTCCCTGCACCTTGTACGCAGTCCTGCACGTCGTCGGATTACACGTACACGAGCCCGGCAGGAAGACGTCCGTCAGCGCGCCACACGCGAGCGCCACGTCGTAGCCACTCTCCGTGGGGGCCGGCGGGCTGGCGTCGGGGATGCCGCCGTCGAAGCCGTTGCAGTCGCGGTTGAGCAGCCGCGCCTGGCTGTCGCTGAAGAGCGTCACCTTCAGTGACTCCTCAATCTGGGAGTCCTTGCAGGTGCTGCCACAGGACGCGCGCAGCGACGTCGCGCGGAGCATGGAGTCGACCTGCTGCCCCTCGAACTTCGCGTCGCGGTTGAAGCCCTGCACGGTGAACCACCCCGGGCCGCCGTCCTCGTTGCGGGAGAACGTGCCCTCGAAGCGGAACACGCCCGCGTCGTCCACCTGCGCGAACTCCGGCATGGAGGCGTCGCAGGTGGTGTTCGCCGGGTCCAGTCGGGCCTCGAACTGGAAGGTGCCCAGGAACTGGTTGCCTGGGTACACCGGGTCCGTGTTGCAGGCCATGGCCGCGACGACGGCGGCGGCGGGGAGGACGGAGAGCAGCAGGGGCTTCAGGCGCATACGGCCGGGCAGGCTACACGGCTACCCGAGGTCGAGCACGCAAAGGGCCACCGCCCGGAAGGTCTCCCCCTGTGCGAGCACCGCGCCCACATCCACCCGCGCCGGGTCACCCCCGCGCACCTTGCCATCCAGCCGGGCCAGCACGCGCCCCGCCGCGAGCGACGAGGGCACCGCGCGGAAGGCCGCCACGGCCGCTTCGTCGAAGCCGGGGACTTCGCCCGGGCGGGAAAGCTTCACGCCCGCCTCTCCGAGCGCCAGGGCCAGCGCGCACAGATAGCCCAGCTCCACCGCGTCGAAGCACGCGAGCGCGCCCGCGCCCAGCACGAGGGCGTCCGGCGCGGTGAGGTACGCCTCCACCCCGCCGATGGGGTCCACGCCCACCGACAGCGCCCCGGCGCCCAGGGACGTCAGCGCGGGCCGCAGCGCGGCGAACAGGCGCGGGAAGCTCTCGGTCGTCACCGGCAGCACCCGGGCGGGCGGCGCGTGCTGGAAACCCGAGGGCAAAGGCAGCGGCGACACCGGCACGCGCGTCACCAGCGCCGTGCTGGAGGACAGCGCCGCGCCGATGCCATCCGCGCGCTCGGCCGCGTCCTGACGTCCGACGAGCCGCAGGGCCTCGGCGTAGAGCGTCCAGCCATCCACGTCCAGCGGGGATGCGCGCAACAGCCCCGGCCACACGCGCGTGGCGAACACGGCGCCCTCGGACACGGGCGACAGCCGCTCACAGGCCAGGCGGAGGACTTCCGGCGACAGGCCGGCGCCGTCGAAGAGGCGCTCGGCGAGCCGGGCCGCGGGCGCCACCAGCTGCGCGTCCAGGTAGCCGCGCAGGATGGACTCCAGCATCCCTGGCTCGTCGGTGAGCCGCTCGCGAAGCCGCAGCGCCTCGCCCGTCAGACCCCGCTCCTCCGCGAGCCTCGCGCGGCGGGCCAGGCGCTCCTCGGTCTCCGGCAGCGCCTCCAGCTGGGCGGCGGCCTCGGCCACCTGGCCCAGCATCTCGTACGCGTCCGCCCAGCGCTCGCGGTGCTGCGTCGCGGCGGCGGGCCCTTCGGTCGCCACCAGGCGCTCGGCCAGGGACACGAAGACGGCCGGGTCCTCGGCCTCGTCCACCAGCGCGAGCAGGTTGTGCAGCGCCGTCACGCAGGTGGCGTCGTCCTCCAGCGCGCGCTCGAAGGCCGCGCGGGCCTCGTCGGTCCGCTCCAGCGGGCTGAGCAACAGCTCGCCCTGCTCCAGGTGCAGGGTGGCGCGTGCGCGCGCGTCCTCCTCCACCTCGATGAGCTGGCCCAGCGTGCGCGCGGCGGCGTCGAAGCGGCCCAGGCTGAACTCCAGCATGTGGCGCTCGAGCAGCAGCGACTTGCGGCGGGACGTCCAGCCCTCCGCCGCCATGGCGAGCGCTTCCACACGCGACGCGTCCGGCAGCGCGCGCACCCGGTTCAGCACCGCCTCCGAGAACACCTCCGGGTGCTTCTCCAGGCCGGGCAACAGCAGCGTGAGCCGGGCCGCGAAGCCCGCGTCGGTCGACAGCTCCTCCAGCGCGCGCAGGCGCTGAAGCTCGGGCGCGTCCGGGTCGCGCAGCACCTCGTCGCGCAGGGCCACGGCGAAGGCGGCGTCCCTGGACACGGACAGGGCCGCCAGCTCCAGCAGCCCCTCCGCGTCGTGCTCCGCGCGCAGCCCGTCCGCGAGCGCGGACGCGTGGGCGGGGTCCGCGTCCGCCTGCGCGACCAGGGCCCACAGCGCCTCGCGCGTGCGGGCCGCGTCGCCGGCCTGCGCGGCCATGGCCAGCGCGTCCGTCAGCTCGCCGGCCAGCATCGCGGGCGCGAAGCCGACCTCGAGCGCGCGGGCGAAGGCGCCCAGCCGGCCGAAGCGCTCCGCCAGCTCCGACGGCGCGAGCATGTCCGGCGCCTCGGTGGCGATGCGCTCGATGACCTCCAGCGCCTCGCCGTGCTCGCCCGCCTTCTCCCAGAGGTCCGCGGCCTCCAGCAGCAGCGGCGGACGCTCGTCCGGAGACGCGAGCCGGGCCGCCTGCAGCAGCGCCGTCGCGGCCTTGGGCGCCTCGCCTGAGGCCCGGTACAGGTGGGCGACCCGCAGCGTCGCGTCCACGTCCGGCTCGACGGCCGCCGCGGCCTTGGCCGCCTTCAGCGCGTACGGCAGCCGCCCCGCGCTCTCGAAGGCACGGGCCGCCGCGAGCATCAGCGAGCGACGCTCGCGCCCCGACGTCAGCTCGGCGCGGGCCACCTGGACCTCGGCCCGGCGCCCGGGCGCGTCCGTCAGCAGCTTCTCCAGCTCCTCCAGCGCGACGGCGTAGCCCGCGCCCGCGGCGCCGCGCTCCACCACCGCCTCCAGCGCCTCGCGGGCCGTGGACGTCTCGCCCTCGGCCTCCAGCAGCGCGGCCAGCTCCAGCCGCAGCAGGGCCGCCTCGTCCGCCTCCTCCAGGCGCGGCACCAGCCGCTCCAGGGCCTGACGCAGCCGGGCCGTCTCGCGCCGCTCGCGCAGGCCCGTCACCAGGGCGCGCAGCGCGGTGACGTCCTCGGGCGCGGCCTCGGCGGCGCGCTGGGTGAGCTCCCACGCCGCGTCCGCGTCCGCGAGCGACTCGGCGGCCACGGTGGCGGCGGCCAGGAGCAGCTCGGCGGCGCGTGCGCCTCCCGCGGCCTCGGCGCCGGACTCGTATACCGCCAAGAGGTCGCCGTGGCGGCCCATCGCGCGCAGGCCCGCGACGGCCCGGTCGATGACGGAGGCGTCCGCGGGACGCAGCCGCGCCAGGGGCAGCAGCGCGTCGATGGCCTCCCTCGGGTCCTCGAACAGGTCCGCCGCGCGGCGGTACAGCACCTCCGCCGTCGCCGTGTCCTCCGCGCGCCGGGCCAGCTGCAGCGAGGCGCGGTACAGGCCCGGCGCGTTGCCCGTGCGCGAGTGCACCTCCGCCAGCAGCGACAGCGCCTCGCGGCCGCGCTCGCCGTCGGGCTCCAGCGACACCACCGACTCGAAGGCATCCGCCGCGTCGTGGTACGCGTTCGCCCCCAGCGACGCGTGGCCCAGCCGCAGCCAGGTCCGCGCGCGCACCGGCACCGGCAGCGCGTCTCCCCCCGCGTCCAGGAGCCGCCGGTCATACGGCCGCGCGGCGGCGGGGCCACCACTGCGAGCCGCCAGCTCCGCGCGGGCGGACAGCGCTTCCACATCGTCGCCCGCGCTCGCCAGGTACACGTCGAAGGCCTCGGCGGCCAGCAGCGCCTCTCCCGCGTCCAGCAGGCGCGTGGCGCGCTCGCGCAGGAGGGGCAGCGACTGCTCGCGAGGCAGGGCTCGCGCGCGCTGGGCGAGCAGCTCCGACAACCGGCGCACGTCCGTGGCCGCGCGCTCGCGCACCTGCTCGAAGGCCTCGACGCTCGCGGGGTCCAGCTCGAAGGCGCGGTCCTCGCACAGGAGCGCGCGCTCGCGGGCGCCTCCCGCGCGGAAGGCCCGGGCCGCCGCCAGGTAGCTGGCCGCGGCGTCCACGTCGGACTGACGCTGGGCGCGCCGCAACATCAACTCCGCGAGCGACTGGTTGTCCTCGGACTCCTCCAGGAAGGCCCGGTGCCGGGTGAAGACGGGCTCGCGGAACGGGTCGGCCTCCAGCAGCACCGCGTCGAACTCGGCGGCGTCCGCGTGCCGCTTCACCTCGTGCAACAGCTCCGCGGCCTGCGCGGTGAGGTCCAGGTCGTCCGGGCGCGCCGAGCGCGCGGCGATGAAGGCCGCGGCGGCCGCGTCGGGGCGCCCCGCCCTGTCGCGGTAAAGCACGGCGGCGCGCTGGAGCAGCTCTGCGCGGCGCTCCGCGTCCGGCTCGCCCTCGGCGCACTCCTCGTACCAGGCGGCCAGCTCCGCCATGCGGCCGTCGCGCTCCAGCAGCCGGGCCAGCAGCGACTCGGCCTCCTCGAGCGAGCGGTCCTCGCGCAGCGCCTCGCGCAGGAAGCGCTCCGCCTCCTCCGCGTCCGCGAGCACGCCCAGGTGCAGCTTCGCCAGCCGCAGCCGCAGCGCCGCGGCCTGCCTGGCGTCGTCCAGCAGCGGCAGCGCGCGCTCCAGCCACAGGGCCTCGGCCTCGGCGTCGTCGCGGCGCTCGGCCAGCGCGGCGCCCAGTCGGGCGGTGCCCAGGTCCTCCGACAGCGAGAAGGCCCGGTCCAGCGCGCCCTCCGCGGCCGAGAGGTCCAGCTTCACGTCGCGCAAGAGCTCCGCGCGGCGGCGCTCGGACACGGCGGCCTCGGCGGGACGGCCACGCGACGCCAGCAGGTCGCGTGCATCCGCGAGCGCGCGCAGCGCGTCGTCCGCGCGGCCGGTGGACTCGGCGAGCCGGGCCTCTTCGTCGTAGGCCGCGAGCGTCGCCGCCACGTCGCCCACCTGGAGGCTGAGCGCGGCCACCTGACGCAGCTCCGTGAGCAGCTCCAGCGAGCGACCCGTCTCGCGGTACAGCGCGGCGAGCCGCAGCCGCAGGGGCAGCGGCGTCTGGGCCATCTGCGCCGCGTGCGACAAGAGCGACGCCGCGACGCCCGCGTCCGCGAGCGACGCGCGCGCCCTGTCCGCCAGCACCACGAGCCGCCGCACCGTGTCCTCGGACGGCGCCAGCGAGCGCGCGTGGGTGACGAGCACCTCGAAGGCGCCGCGCGGGTCGTCCTTCTCCAGGAGCGCGGAGAGCCGCTGCACCGCGGCCTCGCACAGGGGCCGCTCGGCGAGCAGCTTCCGGTACGCGCCCACCGCGCGCTTCGTCTCGCCCGCGCTCTCCGCCAGCTCGCCCAGCCGCAGCCAGGTGGCCTCGGCGGCGTCGACGGACGCGGCGTCGCCCGAGAAGTCCACCGCGAGCGCCAGCGTCTCCTGGAGCGGCAGCGCCTCCACCACCGCGCCGCGCAGGTAGAGCAGCTCCGCCAGCGAGGCCAGCTCCGCGCCGCGCGCGGGCACCAGGGCGTGCGCCTTGCGCGACAGCTTCAGCGCGCGCTCCAGGTCCTCCGCGTCGCGCGCGTAGGCGGCGCCCTCGCGCAGCAGCGTGGCGGCCTCCGTCGCGCTCGCGCTCTCGGCGGCGGTCTCCAGCAGCGCCGCGGCCTCGCGCAGCTCGCCCCGGCCCGCGACCAGGGACACCAGCTGGCGCCGCGCGTTCGCGTCGTCCGGGGTCAGCCGCAGCGCGTGGCGCAGCGCCGCCTCGGCGGGGCCCGGCTGGTCCAGTCGCTCCAGGTAGAGCGACGCCAGCTCCGAGTACATCGTCGCGGCCTCGCCCGCGCCAGCGTGGGGCGCCTCGGCCGCGAGCACCTCGGCCAGCGCGGCCCAGTCTCCCAGGGTGCGCAGCACGCGCAGCAGCGACGCCGTGGCGCCCGCGTGTCGGGGCGCCAGCGCCAGCGCCGCCCGCAGGCTCTCGCGCGCATCGGCCAGCGCTCCGCGCGACTCGAGCAGCGCGGCGCGGGCCAGGTGCGCCTCGACGCGGCGGGGCGTGGGGCCCTGCCTCGCGGCCTCGGCCAGCGCGGTGGCCTCCTCGTCCGGACGCTCGTCACGGCGGGCCAGGTCGGCCAGGGTGAACCAGGCGTCGCAGCGCTCCGCCTCCGAGGGCGACAGGGCGACGGCGGCGAGCAGCGCCTCGCGCGCCAGCGGCCGGACGTCCTTCTCCGCCAGCGTCGTCCCCAGGGCGAGCAGTCGCTCGCGGGCGCGCGCGCCGAGCTGGGCATCGGCGACCACCGCGCGACGCCACACCTCCAGCTCACCCGCCTCGTCCTCGGACTCACGCGCCAGCTCCGCCAGCGCCAGCAGCAGCGGCGCGGGGCGGCGAGACAGCGTGGCGGCCTCGGAGAAGTCCTCTCGCGCGGCGGACACCCGGTGGGCCGCGCGGTGCAGCACGGCGCGGCGCGCGAGCAACTCCGCGCGCTCCTCTCCCGACGACGAGGTCACCAGGGCGCCCAACAGCTCCAGACGCTCGGCCTCCTCCTCCACGGAGCCCGTGCCCGGCGGGGGCAGCAAGTCGAGCAGCGCCTGCGCCGCCCACGTGTCGTGCGGCTCCTCGAGGCGCAGGCTGCGCAGCGAGTCCATCGCCGCGCCCGCGCGCCCCAGCGACAGCGACAGCTCCGCCAGCTCGCGACGGGCCGCGCGGCGAGGCTCGCCGGACAGGCGCGGCCACAGCTCCACCAGCAGGTCCGCCAGCGCCTCGCGGGCGCCCGCCTTGCGGTGCAGGCTGGCCAGCTCCACGCGCGCGTCCAGGTCCTCCGGCGCGCGGATGCAGTACTCGGCCAACAGGCGGCGCGCGGAGTCGGTCCGGCCCGCGCGCACGGCGGCGCCCGCGGCCTTGCGCGTGAGGGACACGCGCTCCGCCTCGCGAGGCGCGTCGGCGTCCACGGGAGGCAGCGCCAGCACCGCCTCGAAGTCGTCCAGCGCGGCCCGCGCATCGGTGGGCAGCTTCAGCTCACCCCGCCGCTGCCGCGCGGGAGCGAAGGACGCATCGCGCTCCAGCGCCTCGGCGAGGAACGCCTCCTCGCGGCTGGTCCCCGCCGCCAGGAGCGACGCGCGGAACAGGAGCCGCGCACCCGCGCGGTCCTCGGGCACCAGCACGGCGCGGCGCGCGTACAGGCGCGCGGCCTCCAGCTTCTCGCCCCGCTCCAGCTCCAGCTCGGCCAGCGACTCCAGCACCTCGGCCGCCAGCGGGCCCTCGGGGCTCGCCTCCAGCGCGGCGGACAGGCGCAGCAGCGCCGCGGACTTCTCGCCCCGCTCCAGCAGCGCGCGAGCGCTCTGCAGGAACAGCGGCGCGGCCTCCTCGGCGCGCTCGGCGCCCATCAGGGCCTGCGCGCGGCCCGCCCACAGCTCGGCCAGCGCCTGCGTCTCGCCGGCCTCCGTGTAGAGGGCCTCCAGCCGCGCGGCCAGCGCGTCGTCCAGCCGGCGCAAGGGCAACGCCTGCGCGTACGCGGCGATGGCGCCCTCGCGGTCGCCGAGCATCTCGCACGCGCGTCCCAGTCGGGCCCGCACGTCCGCCAGCTTCTCCGGCGCCGCCGTGCGAGGCAGCGTGGACAAGAGCGACTCCAGCGCGCGCCGCGCATGCTCGGGGCGGTCGCAGCGCAGGGACAGGTCCGCCAGGTCCAGCAGCACCGCGGAGTCGGGCGCGAGCCGCGCCGCCTTCTCCAGCGCCACCAGCGCATCGCCCACGCGCCCCAGCCGGGCCTCCAGCACTCCGGCCAGCTCTCGCAGCGCGGCCGCCGCCAGACGCTTGTCGCCCTGTGCCTCGGCCACCCGCGCGCGCTCCTCCAGCGCCACGGCCAGCCCGGCCATGTCCGCGCGCTTGCGCTGCAGGGCGCACAGCTCACCCAGCGCCGGCAGGTCATCCGGCTCCGCGCGGAGCACCTCCTGCAGCGAGTGCACCGCCAGGTCCAGGTCGAACGCCAGGTCGCGCGCGGCCACCGCGAGGCGCCGGTACTTCTGCGCGCGCTCCTTCACGTCGGTGGACAGCCGCGCCAGCGCGGACAAGCACCGCGTGAGCAGCGGACCGTCGCGGCGCGCCTCGGCCAGCGCCAGCAGCGACTCCAGCGACGGCCGGTGGTCGGCGTCCGCCTCCAGCGCGAGCAGCAGCAGCCGCTCCGCCTTCTCCGGCTGCTGCAGTCGCCCGCGGTACAGCTCGCCCGCCTCCGCCCAGGCCGCGGCGCGCTTGCCAGGCTCGTCCTGGAGCGCGGCGGACTTCTCCAGCGCGTCGG
This sequence comes from Myxococcus sp. MH1, assembly GCF_059738865.1. Taxonomy (NCBI): domain Bacteria; kingdom Pseudomonadati; phylum Myxococcota; class Myxococcia; order Myxococcales; family Myxococcaceae; genus Myxococcus; species Myxococcus sp. MH1. Next base: position 9,222,876 of record NZ_AP026947.1, read on the forward strand.
CCAGCTCCAGCGACTTGCCGGTGATGCGGAAGTACGGAATCAGCTCCTCGAGCGCCAGCGCGTCGCGAGGGTCCAGCGCGAGCGCGGACTCCAGATGCTCGCGCGAGCGCGCCGGGTCTCCCAGCCGCGAGCGGTACAGCCTGGCCAACGCGTGGTGGCTGGCATGCGCCGCGTGGCGGATGCCCTCCGAGCGCGGCGCCGGCCCCGCCAGCTCCAGCGCCTGCTGGTAGCCCGCGAGCGCCTCCTGCAGCCGGCCCAAGCCCTCCGCCACGCGCGCGGCGGCGAACAGCGGCTCGGGCTCGCCGGGCAGCAGCGACACCGCCTCGCGGTAGCGCAGCAGCGCGTTCTCCGGCTGCTTCAGGCCCTCTTCCCACACGCGGCCGGCCATCAGGTCGGCGTGGCCCACCCGGTCCAGCTCGTGCCGGGCCATGGACACCTCGCGCAGGCGGTCCAACGCCTTCAGCGCGCGCAGATGCTCGCCGCCGCGGTGACACAGCTCACCGAGCAGCAGCAGCGCATCGGCCTGGTCCGGCGCCAGTCGCAGCGCGGCCTCGCAGTGCAGGCGCGCGCCGGCGATGTCGTCCTCCGTCTGCGCGCACAGCCGGGCCAGGTGCACGTGCGCGTCGGCGGCCTCGTGCGGGTCGCGAGCGAGCGCCGCCAGCCGGCGATAGGCCCGCACCGCGCCGGCCCTGTCGCGCGCCTGGTCCGACGCGCGCGCCAGCGCCTTGAGCGACGGCAGGTGGTCCGGCTTGAGCCCCAGCAGCTCGTGCAGCGCCTTCACCGCGACCTGGGGCGCGGTGTCGCGAGAGCAGCGCGCGGCGGCCTCGGCGGAGAAGAAGGCCGCGGCCTCCTCGGACGTGCGCCGGGCCAGCGCGCACAGCGCCAGATAGCGCTCGGCCGCGCGAGCCCCCTCGCCCTGGCGCTCGCGCACCACCGCCTCGCCCCACAGCGCCGCGGGGCTCCGGTCCCGCCTGCGCTGGAGCGTGGCCGCCACGTCCAGGGCCAGCTCGTGCGCCTGGGGGTCCGCGACCAGCAGCGACAACAGCCGCTCCGCCGCGAACGGGTGCGCGTCCTGCGCGTCCCCGGCCTGCAGATACACCTGCCGCGCCTCGGCCAGACGGCCCTGGGCGACCAGCCCCTCCGCGTCCGCGAACGCCCGCGCGCCCTCGAGCGTGAGCAGCAGCTCCTCGTCCGGCGCGGACGGCGGCGGCAGGCCCCCCGCCGCGAAGCGCAGCCGCAGGCCCGTGCTCGACACCTCGGCGGCGGACAGCCGCGCCGTGTCCAGGGACGGCATCTTGTAGCCACGACTCACCGCCGCCAGCTGACACAGCGCGGGCAGCACGCGCGTGGAGAACCCCGAGGCCCCGCGCACCTCCACGTCGGGCACCAGCGCCAGCGCGCCCACCGCCGCGGACAACAGCCCCGGCACCTGCACCGACGGCGTCGACGAGAAGCCGTACAGCCGCACGTCGTACAGGTAGATGGCGAGCTTCTCGCCATCCGCGTCGAAGGCGACCTTGAACGTGAACGGCGTGCGCTCCGGCGCGGGCAGCCGCCCCTGGCCCTCCAGGTAGCCGGGACGGAAGTGCAGCCGCAGCTCCTCGATGCCCGCCAGCTTCCCGGCCAGCTCCGCCACCCGCCGCGTGACGAGGTCCGCGTCGACGCTCAGCTCCAGGAAGCCGAAGCTCAGCTTCTTGCGCTGATAACGCGTGGCCCCGGCGCTGACGTTGAAGGGGAAGCTGACGTCCGGAATCTGGAGGGCGAAGTCGGAGATGCGCAGCCCGGGCGTGACTTCGAGCGCGGGGAAGCCCACGAAGGCCCTGCGGTCCAGCAGGCGCAGCTCGGGTGCGGCGGCGCGCGCATCGGGCGCCGCGGTGGGCTTGGGGGAGTCGCTCTCGTTGGCCATCGCGGGAGCCTGGACGCTACCACGGTGCCCAAGCCCCCGAAATTTATGGCAATCCCCCGCCCGGGGGGCAGCCGGAGGGGCAGAGCGGCCCCAGGGCCGCCCCCGTGCGGTTCGTCATGCGCGCGAGCGCGAAGTCGGACAAGATGCGCCCGGCGTGCTGGCTCCCGACTCTCTCGTCCTCGACGGTCGCTTCCGAGTCCTCCGTCCGTTGGGCTCGGGCGGCATGGGGGAAGTGTACCTGGGTGAACAGGTCTCCTTGGGCCGCAAGGTGGCCATCAAGGTCCTTCACCATGACCTCAACGCCCAGCCCGGCATGGCCGAGCGCTTCAAGCGCGAGGCCCGCCTCCTCTCCGCCGTCGAGCACCCCGCCGTCGTCCACATCGTCGACTTCGGCGAGTCGGGAGATCACGCCTGCCTGGTGATGGAGTTCGTGGAGGGCGAGAGCCTCTACGACGTGCTCACCCGGGGGCCCATGCCGCCGGGGCGCGCGCTGCCGCTGCTCCACCAGCTCGCGGAGGGCCTGGCCGCCATCCACGACAAGGGCATCATCCACCGCGACCTGAAGCCGGAGAACGTCTTCATCTCCCCCGGCGCGCGCGGTGAGCAGGCGCGGCTGCTCGACTTCGGCATCGCGCGGCTCGTGGAGCCAGACGCGCAGAGCAACGTCAGCCAGGTGGGCGTGGTGCTCGGCACCCCCGAGTACCTGTCGCCGGAGCAGGCGGTGGGCGCGAAGGTGGACACGCGCAGCGACCTGTACACCTTCGGCGTGCTCATCTACCGGGTGCTCTCCGGGCGCCTGCCGTTCGACGGGCCCCAGGCGCGGCACTTCCTCGCGCAGCACGCCTCGCACGCGCCGCTGCCGTTGGACCGGGCCGCCCCGTCGCTGTCGCGCTACATCGGCCTGCTGTCGCTGGTGATGAAGCTCTTGGAGAAGAACCCGGCCAAGCGCACGCAGAGCGCGCACGAGCTGGCGGATGCCCTCGCCGCGGCCCACGCCTCGCTCTCCTCGCTGACGCCGGGGCTGGGCACGCCCGCCTACGTCGGGATGCCCGCCACCGTCACCTCACCCTCGGGCACGTCCGTCTTCGGCACGGGCGAGACGCCCGTGGTGGCCACGCCCGGTCCCACCGGGACCTCCGTGTTCGGCGGCGCGGACGCTCCGGTGCCCGCCACGTCCCAGCGCATCAGTCAGGGGACGGCCGCGTACGGCGCGGTGGCCACCTCGGGCGCGCACAGTCTTCCGCCGGGCATGGTGCGCACGGGCACGGCGGCCTTCGGCACGCGGCCGTCGGGCGCGGGCCCGTCCTTGTCCGGCAGCAACTCGGTGGTGAAGCCGCAGAACCTGACGGTGATGCTCACCGACATCCAGGGCTTCACCGAGCGCACCAGCCGGCAGACGCACGAAGAGAACGCGCGGATGCTGGAGACGCATGACCGCCTGCTGATTCCGCTGGTGAAGGAGCACGACGGACGGCTGGTGCAGAAGCGCGGCGACGCGCTCCTGGTGGTGTTCCGCTCGCCCACCGCGGCGGTGCTGTGCGGCATGGCGATGCAGGACAAGCTGTGGCGCCACAACCAGTCGCTGCCCGACGGGGAGCGGCTGAACGTGCGCGTGTGTCTGCACGCGGGCGAGGTGCTGCTCACCGCCGACACCGTGCTGGGCGAGCCCATGGAGGTGGTGGAGACGGTGGAGCACGTCGCCGCCGCGGGTGAGGTCACCTTCACGGAGGCGGTGAACCTGGCGCGCAACCGCGCCGAGGCGGAGGTGGAGCCGTGTGGCTCCATCACCCTGCCCGGCCGCGAGGAGCAGCTCCAGCTGTACCGTTGCCTGCGGATGGCCGAGGGGCCGCCCTTCGGTGGCCGCTTCGAGAAGCAGAGCGCGCTCGCGGTGCACATCGCTCCGGCGCTGCGCAGGACGGGCGTGGCCTGGGCCTCGATGACCCAGCGGGCCCGTGAGCGCCTCCAGCGCGTGCGCGGCTTCTCGCCCCGACAGTCGCTGCGCGCGGCGGGTCCGTGGCTGCGCGAGGAGCTGACGCCCGCGAAGTTGAAGGCACGCGCCCAGGCCACCGTGGCCCTGGCGCGAGCGAAGCCGAAGCACACGGGCGCGTTGGGGGGGGTGCTCCTGCTGCTCGTCGCCGCGTGGGTGTGGCACTTGAATCGCCCCGCGGTGAGGGCCCTGTCGCTGTTGGAGGACGGCAGGACGGAGGAGGCGCTCGCGCTGTTGAACGCGACGTCGAACGAGGAGCAGAAGCAGGCCTCGGTGCGACGCGCGCTCGCGGCGACGCACCACGCGCTGGGCAATCACGACAAGGAGCGGGTGCTGCTCGCCACGTTGGACGACGAGGGGCGCGCCGGCGTGGAGGACTCGATTCTGGACGGGCTCGCGGAGGACTACGGCCGCAAGGACTCCGACGAGTTGCGCAAGCTCTTGAGCAACATCCCCCGGGAGCGGGTGCGTCCGTACTTCATCGACCTGGTGGAGAGCGACTTCTCGCTCAAGCAGTGGGGCGCGGTGCGCTACCTGGACGCCGCGAAGGAGACGGACGGGTTCGACCTGGTCGAGGGCTACGCCAAGGCGCTGGAGGCCAAGGAGTGTGAGCTGCGCCGGCTCGCCGCGCGGAGGCTGGGCGTGCTGGGCAACATGGACGCCGTCCCCGCCCTCGTCCGCCTCGCGGAGCTGGAGGTCGGCAAGAGCGGAGACTGCGGTCAGGCCGAGGCGAACCGGGCCCTGCAGCGGCTGAACAAGAAGGGCGGCTGAAGGCCCGGGAATCCCGTCCCGGGCGCGGCGCGGCGCGCGTCAGTCGTCGCGGTGGGCGTGCCCCTTCTTCTTGCCCTTGCCGCGACCGTGATGGTGGTGGTCGTCGTCATCCCAATCGTCGTCCCTGTCCCGGCGTGCCTTCACCTTCTCGTCCACCCTGAGCAGGTTGCGGGAGAAGGCGTCGTATTCGAGGTGCAGGTGGCCCCGGGCGCCCGGCGCCGAGGCCTCGAACTTCACCTTCCAGACATCGCGTCCGGTGCGGTGCGCCTCCTTGAGGCGGCAGTCATAGCGGCGCGAGCGACACTCCCCGAAGCCCCGGTCCACGGCCTCCTTGTAGGACATGGAGGACGGGCGGGGCGGAGGCCGCGAGGGACCGGGGCGCGGCTCGGAGCGCGAGTGCACGACACAGCCCGAGGCGAGCAACAGACCACCGACAAGCAGGGCGATTCTCATGCCCGACATGACGCAACAACCTCGCGGAGCTTCAAAGCCACGCGGGGTGCGGGATGTCGACTGGAAATCTACAGCCCCTCGGGAGACGCGTAGGAGTTGGTCCAACTAATATTCCACGACCACAGGTCGACGATGGGCTTCCGCGGACGGAAGCCAGCGCGAGGGCTCCGCATGCCGCCACGATGGGCGCTTCCTCTACTGCTCGTGATGCTGGCCGGATGCAGCGGCACCACGAAGTCCGTGCGCCTGCACACGGGCCACGGCGAGCCCACCATCCTCACCCCTACCAGCGGCGATGGCGCGCCAGTGGAGTTGGACGAAGACGACTTCGTTGAAGCCGTGGAAGCGCTAACCCAGAGCGTGCGGCCATCCCCCCATCCCCAGGATGCAGCCCGGCGGTTGTTCGAGGTGGGTTCGCGCAGCGGTGCGTACCTGTACGAGCCACGCGTTCATCGTGTCATCCCGCTGGGACCGGGCGCCCACCTGGAGGGCGAACCACCCACGACCGAGGTGGAACTGACGCGTGCCTACCTGCGCTGGTGCGAACGCTCGAACAAGCCCGGCGATTGTCTGCGCATCCTGGTGGAGACCTCCACTGTCACCGGCGATGGCCGTTACGCCCTGGCCATGGCCTTGGCACAGGGCGTCGTGTGGGAAGAGATGATGGATGCCTTCAAGGACCTGGCCGACCCACAGGCCGTGATGGCGGCGGTTCTCTGGACGTGGACCACGTACTGCATCCTGCTCGCGGTGCCCGAGCCTCTCTCGAAGGGCGTGGCCGCGGTGATGACCGCCTCGCTCATCGCCTATGTCGGGGTCGATACCTTCTGGAGCCTCATCGTGGGCTTCAAGCGATTGGTGGAGGAGGCAGAGCAGGCCACCACGTTCGACGAGCTACGCGAGGCGGGAGAGCGCTACGGCCAGGTCATGGGCCGCAACGCGGCGCGAGCGTTCGCCATGCTGGCCACCGCCGCCATTGGAAACACGGCGGCGGGCCTGGGGGCGAAGGTGCCAAAGTTTCCCGGCGCCTCGCAGGCGGCGGTGCAGGCCGAAGCCCAGCTGGGCATCAGGCTCGCGGCGGTCGCGGACGTCGGCACGGTGGCGGTGAGTGCGGAGACCGTCACCATCGCCCTCGCGCCCAACGCGGTGGCCATGGCGGCCGGCGGCAAGGGAGGCGGAGCCTCCGCGAAGACGCGTCCTACGGGCTACAAGGCCTGGGGCTCGTTCAGTGGATTCAAGAAGGCAATGGGCCCGGCGGGCCAGGACAAGCAGTGGCACCACATCGTCGAGCAGACCCCGGGCAATGTGACGCGCTTCGGCCCCCAGTCCCTCCACAACACCGAGAACATCATCCCCTTGAACAAGGACCTGCACACGGAGGTCAGCGCCCTCTACTCATCGATTCGCCATCCCATCACGCAGTCGTATACACAGACCGTGAGGCAGTGGCTGAGCACGCAGTCGTATGAGGCGCAGCGCGAGTTCGGACTGCTGGCCATCGAGAACGTGAGCAAGGGGCTCTGGTGATGACGCTGGAGGAACTGGTCGAGCGAATCGCGAAGAACGTCGCGGCCCAGACCGATGCCATCCGGCGAGGAGATGCCAGGACGGGCAACCGCCACGCCAAGCAGTACATCGCGGCGCTTCAGCAACTCCGAGCCCAGGGGAACGCAGGTCGAGAAGCCCTCACAGTCCTGCTGACGCATCCCCGCACGGACGTTCGCGCCATGGCGGCGGGCTTTCTGCTCCGCTACCGGACGGAAGAAGCCAAGGCCGTGTTGGAGGCGGCGGCGAAGGAAGGAGGCGTCGGTGCCCTCGACGCCATCATGACCCTGAAACACTGGGAGAACGGAACCTGGGCGCTGGACCCGGAGTAGCCACCACCGGAAATCTACAGCCCCTCGGGAGACGCGTAGGAGACGAAGAGCTCCCCCGTGACATAGGCGCGAGAGCCCTTGCTCGCCGGGCGCAGGAAGTCGTTCACCACGGGGCCCCCCTGGGAGAGCTGGTGCTTCTCCGGATGAGCCAGGTTCATGCGGCTGCGGGCCACGCCCTTGCTGCCTCGGTGGATGAAGGTGACGGTGCCGTCTTCTCCAATCGCCTCCACCACGCCGATGTGGGTCATCCCATCATTGCGGCGACCATCGCGGTTGCGGTCATACGTCTCGCGGAAGAAGACGAGGTCGCCCGGACGCGGCGCGTGCTGGTGCAGCCGGCCCCCCTGCGTCGCGCGGCGGAAGATGGCCGAGACGGCGTTCTCCCCGGCGAGGAAGCCGTGCGCCACCAAATCAATGCCCGCGGAGAGATACGCCAGCCGCACGAAGCCCGAGCAGTCGTTCGGCATCCCCCGGCTCACGCGCCCCAGGTTGCGCTCACCGACGAGCTGCATCGAGCGCGACACGATGAGCCGCGCCAGCTGCATCGGCGTGCGGTACGCCTCCCAGAACCCCGCGGAGTCCGTCGCCGGACTCGTGACCAGCGCGACGGCCTCCAGCGCGGCGGAGATGACCCCCGTCACCAGCGGCCGGGCCTTCTCCTCGGACATCACGGTGGCGACGACGGCCGGCGCACGCTCGCCGCGAGGTGCCTCCGCGACCACCGGTGCCACCATCTCGCTCGCGGACGCAGCCTCGGGGGCCACTGCCGGAGTCGTGTCGGACGCGGGCACCTGGGTGCCCTCCCCGGTGGACTCCGGCACTGAAGAAGGCACCACCTCCGGAGCGGTCCCGACGTCGCGGGACTTCACGGTGGCGCAGCCGATGAGGGCACACAGCGGAACGATGGCGAGCAGGCGAGGACTGGACAACCGACGACCCTCCAACAAAGGCGGCCGCATTCAATCCCACAGGTGGGGCCCGTCGCCAAGAACTCGAAGTGTCACCCCTCCCAGGTGGACAGCAGTGCGCGGACCCGCGTGTACCTCTGGAGGAGTGCGGCACGGTGGGCGCTGAGCATCACCATGGAGCCGATGACGAACAGGCCCATGATGAACAGCGAGGCGGCCGCGACGCGGTGGTCCCTCATGCCGAAGCGCACCAGGTTCGCCGCCACACACGTCACCAGGAACGCGGTGCCCAGGTACACGTAGGAGCGGATGCGCAACGCGATGCCGAAGCCCACGCCCACCACGCAGAGGAACACGCACAGGAGCATCGCCCCACCGTCGTCGAACATCAGCGGCTTCCACGCGCCGGCCACGTAGATGACGGTGACGGCCACCGCGCGCAGCCGCGCATACGTGTCCTGCTCGATGGCGCCCCGGAACACGCGCAGCAGCGCGAGCAGCGAGAGGCCCGCGGGGATGACGTAGAACTGCGGCTCGCCGTGCCCCGTGCCCTGCCACACCAGGAAGAGCGCGACGTTGAAGGCCACCACCGACGCGAGCGAGGCCGAGCCCCTGCGCGTCGGATGCGAGGCCAGCGCGGCGAAGTGCGCGGCGTGTCCCACCAGCAGCGCGGCCACCTGGAGCGGCTCGCCCCACGGCGCGGAGAGCAGGCCCGCCATCGGGAACAGGTACGCGCCCCACAAGGCGGGCCTCCGGAAGACCGTGAGCCCCGAGCCCTCGCGCTGCACGAAGAAGTACAGGCCCGTGAAGAGCGCGCCGCCCACCAGCGCCGCCAGGCTGTCTCCGGAGTTCGGCTGCGCTCCCATGCCGAGCATCCGCATGGACAGGTACCCCAGCGCGAGCACCGCCTGCGCCAGGAACGCGGCGGGCTCGTCCTCCTCCCTGGAGGCATGGCGCACCAGCGCGACGAGCAGCACCGCCAGCGCTCCGCACGCGACGAGCGCCTCGCGCAGCGCGTCCCCTTGCGGCCCCAGCAACCCCAGGCCGAACATCACCTCCATCAGCGCCACGACGGTGAAGCCCAGCCCCACGCCCCGACGCACCTCCCGGCCCGCCACGAACAGGGCGAGCGCGGCGAGCAGCCCGCTGAGCGCGCCCAGGTACGGGAGGATGAACTCCGAGCCACGCCCCGTGGAGAACACCGCGCCCAGGTGCATCATCACGCCATGCGCCGCCACGAGCGACGCCAGCCAGCCCGCCGCCTCGCGCTCGCTCCGGCGCCACACCACCGCCCACGCCGCCCCCAGACCGAACACGAAGCACAGCGGCGTCCCGATGTGCCGCAGGTCGCGCAGCGCCGACAACGACATCAGCGCCAGCACCCAACCGCCATGGTGCAGGGCCGCGCCCACGCGCACCCCTCGCGCATCCAGGAACATGCCCGCCACGCACAGCGCCAGCCCCGCGCCACTGACAGCGGCGGGCACCCACACGAAGGGCACCGCCGCCACCAGCGACAACCCGAGCAGCACCGTGGCCACATTCGCCATCCACCGCTCGCGCGTCGCCATCAACACCAGCGACGTCACTCCGGCCCCCAGCGCCACGTGCGGCGCGAGCGCTCCAGGCCCCGTGGCCGCGAGCCTCGCCAGGAGCAGCAGCCCCAACACGCCCGTGCTCCCCGCCCACAGGGGCTCGCTCCACGTGCCGCCCAGGCCGGGCATCAACCGCCCCACCCCCTTGTTGAGCGAGCGCTGCACGCTCCCCGACTGACAGAAGGCGGACAGCACGGCGGCGCCCAGCGCCAGCGCGACGATGGGCAGCCCCGCCTCGGGCCGCCACTCCAGGAAGTGGCGTGTCTCCGTCTGCCCCACGCACGCGAGCGCGAGTCCCAGGAGCGCCGGCACCAACAGCCAGCGCAGGGACAGGAGGAACGCGGACGCGGCCACCACACCCGCGAGGCCCGCGAGCCTCGACGGTGACGGGTCCTCCAGCACGGGCAGCGCAGCGATGACCAGCGCGGTGATGACGGAGACCTGACGCAGCTGCGCGTCCGGCGGACTGCGGAAGAAGGCCCAGAGCCTCGGCGCCACGTGGTGCTCGGCCAGCGCGAGCGCCAGCAGGAGGACCGTGACGATGGGCCGCGCCTCGGGAACGGTGATGAGCAGCAGCGAGGCGCCGCACACGCGCAGGAACGGCATGGGCCCGGGCATCAGCGCCAGCGAGGCCGTGAGGAAGTACACCGGCAGCGGCCCCATCCACGACGTCAGCAGCACCATCGGCGTGAGCAGCGCGAGGCTGACCTGCATGCCCAGCGACAGCCGGTTGCGGACCGCCACCTCGTTCGAGCGCAGCAACAGGGTGCTGAAGCCGGGCACATGCTCCACCGCCCGCGTCACGGCCAGCGACAAGAGCGGCAGCGCAAAGGCCCACGTGGGCGTATCCCCACCCATCGCCAGGAAGCCCACGAAGGCGAAGGGCACACCGAGGCACGCGAAGAAGGGCTGACGCGTGGCGCGCGTCCACAATAGCGGCAGCGCCATGGCGCCCAGGACCATCCAGGCGGGGGGCGCATCGTCCCAGCGCACCACCGTGGGGACCATCACCAGCGCGGAGGCCACCGTCGCCACCATCGCGAAGCGGCGGCCCCCCGCGCCCACCCGCAGCACCGCGGGGACCTCCTCGAGCACCGCGAGGACGGCGAGCACCGTGGCCAGGCCCAGCAGCGCCATGGGCCCCGTGGCGTACAGGCCGATGGCGGCATACAGCGCGGCCACGCCGACGCTGAGCGCGGCGGGCATGGCCCTCGCGGTGAGCAGCGCGGCGAAGGCCGTGGCGAGGATGAAGGTGTTCTCCTGCCAGGACTTCGCCTCCGCGACCGCGAGGAAGGGGAAGGTCCACGCCACGAGCGCCGCGACAGTGGTGCTCGGGCTGCGCCCCCAGCGCGCCGCGCTCAGTGAAGACCCCAGGGCCCAGAGGATGAACGCCCCCATGGACATCGCCGGCGTCATCAGCCCGCCCCAGGGTGAGAACGAGCGCCCCAGGTCCGGCAGCAGCGCGAAGGCCGCGATGAACACCGCCAGGGGCCGCGCGAGGGGGAGCGTGCGAGACACCACGGCGATGGCTCCGGCCGACAGGAGCATCACCACGCCCAGGCCACTCACGGTGCCGATGATTCCCGCCAGGAAGCCGAAGAGCGCGTAGAAGACCGCCACCCCGCTCAGCTGCCGCAGCAGCCGGCCCCGCTCGGCGACGACGGCGAGCGCCAGCGCGACGAAGACCAGCGAGAAGGCCATCGCCGTGACGGACACCTGGAGCGCGAGCTTCGGCACCAGGGCGGCCGCCAGCAGGACGGCGTAGGCCACGACGTACGCGTTGCGCAGGCTCCACGCGATGACGAGCATGCTCGCGCCACACAGCACCGCGCCCGCCATCGGCGTGAAGCCGAAGTCGCTGAACAGCCCCATCAGGAAGCCGGCCGTGGCCAGCAATCCCCCCACGGGGGCCACCAGTGTCCGCGTGCGCGCGGTGCACACCAGGGACACGCCCGACAGTCCGAGCGCCAGCAATCCGGCCACCACGGACGCGGCCTCGACCGAGAGGACCTGGATGGCCAGCGGCGGCACCACCAGCATCAGCAGCGCGCCGACGACCTTCAGGTAGAAGCGGTCCACGAGCAGGCCGGTGCCCAGACACACCACCGACATGCCGAGCACGCTCCAGAGGGCCGGGCGCGCGTCGGGACCGGCGATTCCGTGGAAGGAGAAGAGGACGCCGGCCACGGCCGTGCAGCGCAGCAGCACCTCCGCGAAGGCGACGTCGCGCGCCTGTCCGGTGCGCTCACCGCGCCACAGCCGCGACACCGCGAGCACCACGCCCGCGAGCACGAAGGGCAGCGCCGTCAGCGCGCCGTACTGCACGGGCAGCCGCTCCGCGACGGGATAGCCGAGCGAGGCCTTGAGCGTGTCGAGCAGCCGCTTCAGCGGCCCCGGCACCAGCTGGCCGCTGGTGGCATACGAGAAGTAGAGCGCGGCATAGGCGGGATACACCCATGGCAGGCGATGGAGGGCGCCGCTCGCCAGCGACAGCAGCGTCCAGGTGATGACGGCGGCGGTGACGAAGAACGTGGGCGGCGGGGCACCGATGGCGGCGACCAGGCACATCGCCTGGAGGGAGACCACGCCCAGCGACAGCGTGTCCGTCGCGCGCTCGGCGGGCAGGGCACGGAAGCGATGGGCGGAGGCGAGCAGGAACGCGACGAAGGGCGCATAGAGGCCCGCGTCGGGCGGAGCCCCCGCGTGGACGAGCGCCAGGTGCAGGCGCACCGCGTAGGCGATGAGCAGGTACAGCGGCGCGGCGAGCGCGAAGGCCAGCGCGCTCCCTTCTCGAGGACTCGAAGGGGTGCGCGAGGACAGCAGGAAGAAGAGCACGCACGGCAGGAGGTTGAGCCACAGCGCGGCGCCCCCGAGCCTCGCGGCCAGCGGAGCCAGTCCCATCATCAAGATGCTGGCGACGAGCGAGGCCTGGACGAAGGGACGCGAGGGGGCATCGAAGGCCTCCGCGGGCTTGCGCACGAACCAGGCCGAGACTCCCGCCCAGACCAGCAGCGCCGGAGTGAGCCACCACGGCCCCAGGTTGCCGTCGCCGAACCCGGTGGGCGACAAGGCAATGCCCGCGAGGGGAGCCGCCGCCGAGCCGATGACCCCGAGGATGCGCCCCGGACCGCGCAGGGCCTCGCGCCGCCCGAGGACCGCGCCCATGATGGAGAAGAACGCGGAGGCCCCCGCCGTGGCCAGGAAGATGGCCACCGAGCGACTGACGGAGCTCATCCCGGCCCAACGCTCGAACACGAAGTAGAGCAGGCCCGAGAGGACGAGGAAGGCCCCGACGAACCACATGATGCTTTCGTAGAGGAACGGCTTCCACACGCGATTCCACGACGAGGCCTGCTCGACGAACCGGGCCGTCGGGCCCCCAGGCTGCGGCGCCTCGAACGACGGCGCGGAAGCGTCCTCGGGGAGCGGATGCGCCTCGGCGCCCGCTCCGGACACGCGAGCATGCGGCGACGCGCGAGCGCCTGGACGTCGCGTCGATGCCGCCCTCGCGGCGCGCTCGGCCTCACGCTTCGCCTCGTCTCTCGAAGCAGAGGAAGCACCTTCCGTACGCAACGCCGCCGATGTGCTCGACGCGTGCCCATCATCGGCACGCGACGCGGATTCACCCGAGCTCCACGTGCCGCTCGCATCTCGCGTCACGGAGGCATCCGGACGAGGTACGTACTCACCCTCGCCCCACGGCAGGCCCGTCTTCGGACGCTCCGAGCCCGGCGTGACCTCGCTCACACCGTGAGCGTCGCGCCCCACCGAGGCACCACTCGCCACCGACGCGTCCGCGCCAGGAACAGAATCACCCTCGCGCCACGACAGACCCGCCTGAGGATGCTCCGCGGCCACATCAGCGCCAGACGTGACACCCCTTGCGCCGTGGGCATCCTGAAGCACCGAGGCGCCACTCGCCACGGACGCCTCCGCGCCCCAAGCTCCGTCCGCCTCCCGAGTCACCGCTTCGCCCGAGCGCTGCGAGGACGCCTCCGCGCCCCACGCTCCGCCCGCCTCCCGAATCACCGCCTCGCCCGAGCGCTGCGAGGACGCCTCCGCGCCCCACGCTCCGCCCGCCTCTCGAATCACCGAAGCGCCGCTCGCCGCGGAATCTCCCGCGCCCCGCACGAACGGCTCCGCGGCATCGCGCGTCACGGCCTCGCTCGACCGCCACGCGGCCTCCGCGGCAACCGTCTCCGCTCCCTGCACGAAGCCCGTCACGGGCAGCACCGTGGCCCCCGCGTGCACCCCATCCACATCGGGAACCACCGCGGGCCACTCACCGGGGCGCGAAGGCGCTTTGCCGCCAGCCGCCGCGGCGCCGTCCTCCGTGCGCGGCGGCGCCGCCCGACTCGCCGTCACCGGCGCCGGCGACTCGGCGAGCACGGAGAGGAGGATTCGGGCCTGACGCTCGTAGCGCTCGGACAGGAAGCGACGGACGTTGGGGGGAACCTCGGTGGCATCCCAGCGCGCCAGCTCGGACAGGAGGAAGTGGACGTGAGCGAGCTCCGCGTCCAGCTCGGAACGAGGCCGCGAGGTCATCGCCGTGCCACAGAGTGCGCACTGGTGGAACTGACCCAGGCGCTCCTGTCGGCAATCAGGGCAGTACATGAAGCTCCCCCTCTACAACGGACATGCCACCCAGAATGCCTGGGATATCCAGCGCGTGGAAAGCCGCCCCCTCATTCCAGGTGCGTCGTCCGGGTGGCACCTGTGCAGGCAGGTGCACAACGGGTGCACGCACTCCGACGCACCCGTCACGCCCGGAGTCCCCCTGGCCCCACCTCGCATTCCGTGGGAGCGTCCGCCCCCATGAGCAACGACGAGCTGACCCTGCGTCCCATCCGACCCACGGATGATGCCGCCGTGGCGGGCGTCATCCGCGCGGTGATGCCCGAGTTCGGAGCCGATGGTCCCGGCTTCGCCATCCACGACCCCGAGGTCGACACCATGAGCGCCGCCTACGCGCGCCCGCGCCACGCGTACTTCGTGGTGGAGCGCGCGGGCCGCGTCATCGGTGGCGGCGGCATCGCCCCGCTGGAGGGCGGAGACCCGGGCGTGTGCGAGCTGCGCAAGATGTACTTCCTCCCCGAGGCGCGTGGCCTGGGAGCGGGCGAGCGCATGCTGCGCCGCTGTCTCGACTTCGCGCGCGAGGCGGGCTTCCAGCGCTGCTACCTGGAGACGCTCGCCTCCATGACACAGGCGCAGAAGCTCTACCGCCGCCTCGGCTTCGAGCCACTCTGCGCCCCCCTGGGAAGCACGGGCCACTTCGGCTGCGACCACTGGTACGCGCTGGACCTCACGAAGCCCGCGAGCTGAAGCGCCCCCGCCCCCCTGCCCTGCCACCGTCCCCTGAGCCCCTTCGGGTCCGTGCTCCTCCCTGTCCCCATCTTCTCGGACAAGGAGGGGGACTGAATGGCGGGAAGAGGACCCACGCCTCCCGGACGCCGCAGGGCACCGTCACCGACGAGCGCGAGGACCGCGAGGGCACGGCCCGAAGCAGCCGTGGTCTCCGAGCCCGCGCCCCGCTCGGACAAGGTCCCCTTCGACATCGACGACGTGCTCGCGCGCGTACGTCACACGGTGCGCGACTTCGCGGACGCGGCGATGTTCGCGCTGTCCGCCCGGGGCCACGACAGCCTCTTCGAGCAGCTCGTCGCCTGCATCCTCTCCATCCGCACCCTGGATGAAGTCAGCCTGCCCGCGGCGCTCCGGCTGCTCGAGCGCGCCTCCACACCCAAGGCCCTCGCGCGCCTGGGCACCGCCGCCATCGACGCACTCATCCGCCCCGTCACCTTCCACGAAGCCAAGGCCCATCAACTCCACGCCATCGCCGTGCGCACGCGGGACGAGTTCGCGGGCACCCTGCCCTGCGATGCCCGGGTCCTCCAGTCCTTCAAGGGCGTGGGCCCCAAGTGCGCGCACCTGGCGCTCGGCATCGCCTGCGGGCACGAGGCCATCAGCGTGGACATCCACGTGCACCGTGTGACGAACCGCTGGGGCTACGTGAAGGCCACCACGCCCGAGGCGACCATGACCGCGCTCGAGACCCAGCTCCCGCGCAGGTACTGGGTGGAGCTCAACCGCCTGCTGGTACCCTTCGGCAAGCACGTGTGCACGGGCTCGCGCCCCAGGTGCTCCACGTGCCCGGTGCTCAGCGCCTGCCGGCAGGTCGGCGTGACGAACCCTCGCTGACGATTACCGGTCGTGCCCCACCAGCTGCGTGGCCCGGCGAGCCAGTCGCCGCCACGGGTTGGTGCGACCGCCGTTCTCCAGCGAGATCTCCTTGGACACGCGCAGGTCCTTGGCCCAGCACCGCTCCATCTTCCGGACGAACTCCTTGTCGTGGATGATGAGCGAGCCCTCGCCCAGCTTGTTGAGCGACAGCGAGTCCATGTTCGTCGAGCCCACCACCGCGAGCCAGTCGTCCACGATCATCGTCTTCGCGTGCATCATCGACGGCTGGTACTCGTAGATGCGCACCCCCGCGTCGAGCAGTCGCTCATAGGTGGAGCGCTGCGAGGCGCGGATGATCTTCACGTCATGCACGGGCCCGGGCCCCAGCACGCGAATCTCCACGCCCTGGCGACACTTCTCCTCCAGCTGCTCCAGGATTTCGTTGGGCGGTGAGAAGTACGCGTTGGCGATCCACAGGCGCTCGCGCGCGGCGGCGATGACCATGCGCACCATCCGCTCCGCGTCGGTGATGCCCAGCTTGCCCGCGCTCTCCACGAAGCACGCCTCGGCGTCCCCCACCAGCATCGGCTCCGGGAAGGTGTCCGGTGGCAGCAGCCCACCGCCCGACTCCTGCCAGTAGCGCGAGAAGGAGAGCTGCATGTCGCGCGCGGCCGGCCCCTCGACGCGCACGCTGGTGTCGCGCCACTCCTCCGGCGACAGCCCGTCTCCCTCCCACACCTTCCAGAAGCCGAAGCCACCCGTGTACGCGATGCGCCCGTCGATGATGACCAGCTTCTGGTGCGAGCGCCCCAGCAGCCGCCCCATCACCTTGCCCGCGAGCAGCCGGTAGTAGTGCACCTCCACGCCCGCGGCCGAGAGCACCTTCTCCACCTTCTGGTCGAAGTCCTTGTCCCCGCTCAGCTCCTCGCTGCCCACCGGGTCCACCACCACGCGGCACGCCACGCCCGCGTGGGCGCGGTCCACCAGCGCGTCGATGATGCGGTCCGACACGTCGCAGGGCCGCCAGATGTAGACCAGGATGTGGACGCTCTCCCGGGCCGCGCGGATGTCCTCCACCATGCGGTCGAACACCGCGCCGTTGTCCAGGAGCTCCAGGCGGTGGCCCGTCATGAGCGCCGCGCCGGTGGACTGATAAAGAGAGAACGAGAAGCCCTGAGGCCCTGGAGGCAGCTCGAAGGGCCCCTTCATCTCGTGCTTGCCGCGCTCGCTCCCCGCATCGAAGCCGTGGGCGCCGGGCTGGGGAAGAATCTCCGTCTCCGAGAGGTCCTGGGGCTCGTCCATGACGTGGCAAGCTAGGGACACTGTCCAGCCCCGGCATGCAGGGCCTGGCCGCCTGCCCGACAGGCAGGTGCTCTCTCCCATTGCCGCCCGGCACCGGGCTGGCCACACTGGGCCTCTTGCCTCGCTTGCTGGAGAGCCGACTGATGGTGGAAGAGATTCGTCCAACCGCGAAGGAGCTGCTGTCGCTGCCCCGCCTGGCCCCCCTGGTCCCCATGCTGTACGTGGCCTGGACGGACGGTGAGCTGACGCCCGCGGAGATTCGGATGCTGGGCACCGCCGCGCGCGCCCAGCCGTGGTTGGACCTGCGCTCCAACACCGTGCTCGCCCGCTGGTTGGATCCGCTGATGCCACCCAGCTCCAACGAGCTGGCCCTGGTGCGCGAGCACATCCGCGCCTCCGCCGAGCGCCTGAGGCTCAGCCCCCAGGAGAGCCTCTCCGAGCTGGGCGCGAAGCTGACAGAGCTCGTCGCGGACTCGAAGGAGCTGCCCTCGAGCATGCCGGAGCTGGTGCGCGCCTTGGCCTCGCTGGAGGCCGTGCTGGGCGTCTCCGGACGCGAGGCCGTCCGCGCCCTGGTGCCCTCCGCCGCGCACGAGCCGCGCCGCATCGGCCCCACCGAGCCCACCTCCTTCGCCCCCGAGGCGCTGCGCGCGGTGCTGGACCGCAAGTACCCGGAGATCCGCTCCCAGGTGCGCAAGTGGCTGGAGGACCCGACCTTCCGCTATCAGCGCACGCTCGACACGGACAAGCAGCGCGAGCAGGTCTTCGCCTGGCTCAAGCAGCTGGCGGACCAGGGCCTGGGCCGCATCGCGTTCCCGGAGGGCGACGAGGCCGGCGCGGACCTGGGCGCCTTCATCGCCTCGTTCGAGACGCTCGCCCTCTTCGACCTGAGCCTCGTGGTGAAGGCGGGCGTGCACTTCGGCCTGTTCGGCGCGAGCATCCTCTTCCTCGGCACCCAGAAGCACCACCGCGAGTACCTGCCCAAGGTCGCCACGCTGGAATTGCCCGGCTGCTTCGCCATGAGCGAGCTGGGCCACGGCTCCAACGTGCGCGACGTGGAGACGGTGGCGCGCTACGACGCGGAGGCCGGCGACTTCATCGTGCACACCCCGTCCGAGGGCGCGCGCAAGGAGTGGATCGGCAACGCCGCGCGCCACGGGCGCATCGCCACGGTGTTCGCGCAGCTGGAGGTCGGCGGCAAGGGGCTGGGCGTGCACGCGCTGCTGGTGCCGCTGCGCGACGAGCGCGGCCAGGTGCTGCCCGGCGTGCGCATCGAGGACTGCGGCCGGAAGATGGGCCTCAACGGCGTGGACAACGGCCGCATCTGGTTCGACCACGTGCGCGTGCCCCGGGAGAACCTGCTGGACCGCTTCGGACAGGTCAGTGCCGAGGGCGAGTACACCAGCTCCATCTCCAGCGACGGGCGCAGGTTCTTCACCATGCTGGGCACGCTGGTGGCGGGCCGGGTGAGCGTGGCGTGCGCGTCCTTGAGCGCGGCCAAGAGCGGGCTGACCATCGCGGTGCGCTACGGGGACCTGCGCCGCCAGTTCGGCCCGCCGGGCGCGCCCGAGGTGCGGCTGCTCGACCACCAGACGCACCAGCTGCGGCTGCTCAAGCCGCTGGCGAAGACGTACGCGCTCGACTTCGCGCTGGAGCACCTGGTGGAGCGCTACGTGAAGCGCACCGAGGAGGACTCCATGGAGGTGGAGGCGCTGGCGGCGGGCCTCAAGGCGTATGCTTCCTGGAACTGCACGGCGGTGCTCCAGGAGGCGCGCGAGGCGTGCGGCGGCCAGGGCTACCTGGAGGCCAACCGGCTGTCGGCGCTGAAGGACGACACGGACATCTTCACCACCTTCGAGGGCGACAACACGGTGCTGATGCAGCTGGTCGCCAAGAGCCTGCTGACGGACTACCGCCAGCGCTTCGAGGACGACCGGGTCTACGCGGTGCTCAAGCTCATCGCGGACAAGGCCACGGCCATGGCGGACAAGAACCCCATCGCCGTGCGGCGCACGGGCAGCGAGCACCTGCGCGACGACGACTTCCAGCTGCGCTTCCTGCGCTACCGCGAGGAGGACCTGCTCGCCTCGGTGGCGCGGCGCATCCGCAAGCGGCTGACGGCGGGTGTGGAGGCCTTCGCCGCCTTCAACCAGGTCCAGGCGCACCTGGTCGCCCTGGCGCACGCGCACATCGAGCGCGTGGTGCTCGAGCAGTTCATCCACGGGGTGAACACGGTCCAGGACCCGGGCCTCAAGGTGGTGCTCGGGCGGCTGTGCGACCTCTACGGCCTGTCCTGCCTGGAGGCCGCGAGCGGCTGGTTCCAGGAGAACAGCCTCATGGAGGGCGGCAAGGCGCTGGCCATCCGCAAGGAAATCGTGAAGCTGTGCACGGAGCTGCGGCCGGACGCGGTGGCGCTGGTGGATGCCTTCGGGATTCCGGACACGTGCATCGCGGCGCCCATCGGACTGGGGCATCTGTCGGCGTGACGCCCGCTGAACAATTGGGGGCCCTGGGGGGCTGACGGGCTGGGCGAGGCTGCCCAGCTTCCCGGGCCATGAAAACCACCACGACGCTGTGGCTCTGCGTTCTTGGAATGTTGTCCGCGTGTGCGTCCGTGTCTCCGGTGGAGCGCGCCGCACAGCAGGAGGAGCAGAACCGTCAACGGGCCCGGCTGCTCACCGAGGAGCTCTACAACCTGCGCAAGCTGGACCGCGTCCCGGAGCTGTTCGCCGAGGACTACGTGGACCACTCGCAGGGCGCGCCCAAGGACGTGGTGGGCCCGGCCGTGGTGCTCCAGCAGGCCGAGGCCACCTTCCAGACGTTCCCGGACCTGCGCTTCGACATCCTCCACGTGGTGGCGGACCAGGACCTGGTGCTGGTGCACTGGAAGGCCGCCGGCACGGACCCGCTGAACCTGGACGACGCGGGCAAGCCCCGGCCGCTCGCGCTCGCCGGGCACTCGCTGTACCGGATGCGCGACGGGAAGGTGGTCGAGTCGTGGGACATCTCCGACCGACTCACGCCCCTGCTCCAGCGCGGCTACCGCGTCGTCCCGCCCCAGCCGTAGCGGGGCGGCGACTCACTGAAGGACGGCGGGCGCCTGGAAGACCTCGCCGTCGCGGCCCTCCACGCGGAGGCTGGCGCCCTCGGAGGGGCTCACGCGCAGCTCCACGCGCGGCTGGCCCCGGCGGTCCACCAGCAGCAGGCCCGGGGAGCCGTGCTCATCCGCGCCGAGAATCGCGCGGGGTCGGCCATCCGCGTCCGCCAGTTCCAGGCGCGAGGAGCCATCCACCTGGAGGCCCACCGCGAACAGGTCCACGCCCCCTGGCTTGGACAGGGTGAGGCGCGGGGCCTCGTCCGAGTAGACGGTGAGCTCGGCGAGGGACTCGCCCTCCGCGGTGGAGAAGCGCAGCCGGGGCGAGCCGTCCTGGGCCACGCCGAGGAGCGCGCGCGGACGCCCCGCCTGGTCATGCAGCACCAGGCCCGTGGTGCCGGCGTCATCCAGTCCGAGCGACGCGCGCCGCTGTCCGTGCGCATCGTTGAGCACCAGACGCGAGGCCACCAGCTCTCCGCCTCCCAGCGTCGGCGCGGGCTTCAGCGCGGCCACGCCCAGCCCGAGCCCCGCCACCGCGAGCGCCGAGAAGGTCAGCCCCTGCAGCCGCCGGCAGCGGCGCTCCAGTCGCTCCAACCGAGCATCCAGCGAATCCATCTTCGTGCCTCCCGTCGGAGCGCTCCACGCGTCTGACGCACCGCACGTTAGCGGAAGGCGGACCGGGCCGCCCGCGCTCCCGGAGCGTCGCCCCGACCGGACCTGGCCCCCGCCCTCGCGGCGCGCGTCCCCAGGAGCGCTCCGCCCACTGCGTGATTCAAGACACGTGTCGGGGAAGACATGTGACACACCGCGGCTCACGTTGATGAGGCCCGGGGGGCTGACACGGAGGCGGCGCCGACGCGAGAATGCGGGAATGAGACAGCTCGACCAGGAGCGGCTGTTGGGGGCATACCGGGCCACGCGCTACGTCATCCGTCCTCATGCCTCCACCGGAGGCGTGGAGCAGGTGCTGCGAGTCGGCCGGCTCCACCCCGCGCTCGACGCGGAGCTGACCGCGCGCGGCCACCGCGAATGGGCGTTCCTGACCGCGTGGAATCCAGGCTCAAGGCCTCGCGGCAAGGACGAGAACCAGCGAGCCCAGGAACGACTGACTTCCCAGCTGGTCGCGGGCGGCTTCGTCATCGCCCCCGCCATCGGCGAGGCCGAGGACGGGAGCTGGTCCGAGCAGAGCCTCTTCGTCCCGGGCCTGCCTCGCTCGGAGGCGGAGCGCTTCGGTCGCGCCCATGGCCAGGTGGCCATCCTGGTGGGGCGCACCGGAGGCCCCGCGGAGCTGCTGCTGTGCGGCTGCGAAGCGCCGCCGCCCGTTCCTTGAAGCAGGGCCACAGCAGCAACCCCGTGTCGAGACACGGGTTCCACCGTTCCGCCGTGAAGTCGAGCCATCCATCCACGAACCGGGGTAGGTTTCACCGCCCCCGTGCGTTGGAGTTCTCTCGATGCCTCAAGCCACACCGCGCTCGTCCCTTCTGGGAGCGCGCCCCAGCCCCTTCCTGCTCGCCGGAGCGTTCCTCACCGGCATGCTCCTCTTCGTCCATGGCGGCTGCGGAGGTGATGAGCGCGATTGCCGGAACGCCACCGACTGCCGCTACGACAACGGCGCACCGGACGAGGGCAAGGAGTGGGCCTGCGAGGAACAGCGCTGCGTGCAGCACCCCGTCCAGCAGCCGCCCCCGGATGCGGGCACGGACGCGGGGACGCCCGACGCGGGGGCTCCCGACGCGGGAACGCCTGACGCGGGGAGCCCCGACGCGGGGAGGCCCGACGCGGGGGCGCCGGACTCAGGCCCCACCACGGTGAGCATGCAGATCCTGGCCTTCAATGACTTCCACGGGCAGCTCGAGCAGCCCTCGGGCCAGGTTCTGGCGGGCGTGGCCCCCGACGGTGGACCGGTGCGGGTGAACGCGGGCGGCGTGACGTACTTCGCCCGGCACATCGCGGCCCTGCGGGCCACCAACCCCAACACGGTGGTGGTGGCGGCAGGAGACCTCATCGGCGCCTCCCCGCTGCTGTCGGGGCTCTTCCACGACGAGCCCACCATCGAGGCGATGAACCTCATCGGCCTGGACCTGGTCGCGGTGGGCAACCACGAGTTCGACGAGGGCAGCACGGAGCTTTTGCGCATGCAGGCGGGCGGCTGCCACCCGGTGGATGGCTGCCTGGACGGGGATGGCTTCGCGGGCGCGAAGTTCAAGTTCCTGGCGGCCAACGTGGCCACGGGCGTGGACCGCACGCTGTTCCCCCGCTACGACATCCGCGAGTTCGAGGGCGTGAAGGTCGCCTTCATCGGCATGACGTTGGAGGAAACGCCGGCAAGCGTCATTGCCTCGGGCGTGGAGGGGCTCACCTTCAAGGACGAAGTGCAGACGGTGAACGCGCTGGTGCCGGAGCTGCGGCAGCAGGGCATCGAAGCCATCATCGTGGTGGTGCACCAGGGCGGCGTCGCGACCCCGGGCTCCCTGGTGAACGATTGCAAGGGCGCGGGTGCGGACGGCCTCATCTCAGGTGCCATCGTGGGCCTGGTCAAGGGGCTCAACGACGCGGTGGATGTCGTCGTCAGCGGCCACACGCACCAGGCCTACAACTGCGTCATCGATGGCAAGGTCGTCACGAGCGCCTCGTCGATGGGGCAGCTCGTCACGGACATCGACCTGACGTTGAGCAAGGCGACGGGCGACGTCGTGGCGGCGCGAGCGAACAACGTCATCGTCACGCGCGACGTGCAGGAGGTCGGCGCGGTGAAGGAGCTGGTGACGAAGTACCAGGAGCTCGCCACGCCCCTGGCCAACCGGGTCATCGGCTGGGTGGCGCAGACGCTCAGGAACCAGTCGGACTCCTTGGGCCAGTCCACCCTGGGCCTCGTCATCGCGGACTCGCAGCTGGAGGCGACGAAGCCCGCGAACCTGGGTGGGGCGCACGTGGCCTTCATGAACCCGGGCGGCGTGCGCGCGGACATCGTCCAGGGCGAGGTCACCTACGGCGAGGCCTTCACCGCGCAGCCGTTCGGCAACAGCCTGGTCACCATGACGCTGACGGGCGCGCAAATCGATGGGGTGTTGGAGCAACAGTGGCGGCCGTCGGGAGCCACCCTCATGCTGCTTCCGTCGGCGGGCTTCACCTATTCGTTCAGCGCGTCGGCGCCCGTCGGGAGCCGCGTCGACCCGGCGTCCATCCGGATCAACGGCGTGACGGTGGACCCGGCGGCGAACTACCGCGTCACCGCGAACAACTACATCGCGAGTGGGAGTGATGGCTTCTCGGTGTTCACCGAGGGGACGAACCGGCTGACTGGCGCCATGGACGTCGACGCGATGGAGACCTACCTGAAGGCGCGCAGCAGCGCGGCGAACCCGCTCCCCGCCCCGGCGCTCAATCGCGTCACCCGGCTGCCGTAGCGTCGCTCCGGGGGACGGGGCCGTGTCCCTGTCCCCCGCGCGCCACGGGCCTCGAGCGGCCTCCACGAAGACGCGCCAGGGTGCGCCGGGCGGAGTAGGTTCCCGCCCCTGTCCTGACCCTCGAGAGCCCCCTCCTCATGTCACGGTCCACCCCGCGCCTGGGCGCGCTCCCCGGCGTCTTCCTCCTGGCCGGAGCCTTCCTCACCGGCGTGCTCCTGTTCGCCCACGGCGGCTGCCAAGGCGCAGCGCGCGCCCAGCGTCCCACGGCGGACGCGGGCTCCGAGACGGTGAGCGTGCAGCTCCTCGCGTTCAACGACTTCCACGGGCAGCTCGAGCCGCCCGGGGGCAGCACCGGACAGATTCAAACCGGCGTGGCCCCCGACGGCGGTCCGGTGCGAGTGAGCGCGGGCGGCGTGACGTACTTCGCCCGGCACATCGCGGCCATGCGGGCCACCAATCCGAACACGGTGGTGGTGGCGGCGGGAGATCTCATCGGCGCCTCCCCGCTGCTGTCGGGGCTCTTCCACGACGAGCCCACCATCGAGGCGATGAACCTCATCGGCCTGGACCTGGTCGCGGTGGGCAACCACGAGTTCGACGAGGGCAGCACGGAGCTGCTGCGCATGCAGTCCGGCGGCTGCCACCCGCGGGACGGCTGTCAGGACGGGGACGCCTTCGGGGGCGCGCGCTTCAAGTTCCTGGCGGCCAACGTGGCCACGGGCGTGGACCGCACGCTGTTCCCCCGCTACGACGTGCGCGAGTTCGAGGGCGTGAAGGTCGCCTTCATCGGCATGACGCTGGAGGGCACCCCGGAGATCGTCACCCCCACGGGCGTCGCGGGCCTCGTCTTCCTGGACGAGGTGGAGACGGTGAACGCGCTGGTGCCCCAGCTGCGCCAGCAGGGCGTGGAGGCCATCATCGTCGTGGTGCACGAGGGCGGCGTGCCCGCGCCGGGCTCGCTCATCAACGAGTGCCGGGGCACGGGCGAGGGCGGCGGAATCTCCGGCCCCATCGTGGCCATCGCGAAGGGAATCGACGACGCGGTGGACGTCATCGTCACCGGCCACACGCACCAGGCCTACAACTGCGTCATCGACGGCAAGGTCGTCACGAGCGCCGCGTCGGCGGGGCGGCTCGTCACCGACATCGACCTGACCTTGAGCAAGGCGACCGGCGACGTGGTGGAGGCGAAGGCGAACAACCTCATCGTCACGAGGGACGTGACGGAGGACGGGCCGGTGAAGGAGCTGGTGACGCGCTACCAGCGGCTCGCCACACCCCTGGCCAACCGGGTCATCGGCTGGGTGGCCCAGACGCTCAAGACGCCCTTCACCCAGGCGGACCCGGCGGGACAATCCACGCTGGGCTTCGTCATCGCGGACTCGCAGCTCGCGGCGACGCGGGCGGCGAACCTGGGCGGAGCGCGGGTGGCCTTCATGAACCCGGGCGGCGTGCGCGCGGACATCAGCCGTGATTCGAACAACCCCGCGGACAAGGGCGAGGTCACCTTCGGTGAGGCCTTCACCACGCAGCCGTTCGGCAACAGCCTGGTCACCCTGACGCTGACGGGCGCGCAAATCGAGGAGCTGCTGGAGCGACAGTGGCAGCAGGTGGGCCCCAACGTCGTCACCCGCATCCTCCATCCGTCGGCGGGCTTCACGTACGCGTTCAGCGCGTCGGCGCCCATCGGCAGCCGCATCGACCCGGCGTCCATCCGCCTCGACGGCGCGCCGTTGGATGCGGCGGCGACCTACCGCGTGACGGTGAACAACTTCCTCGCGGGCGGCGGGGACGGCTTCGCGGTGCTCACGCAGGGGACGAACCGCCTGGGCGGCGCCATCGACAGCGACGCCCTGGAGGCCTACCGTAACTCCTCGCCGGAGCCCGTCGTGACAAGCGAGGCATGAGGTGAGGAGGTTGTCGCTCCCCGGCAGAGGAGCAAGTGAATGGACTTGGAGCAGATGAGGGAGACGTTGCGAGCGCAGGTGAAGGCGCGAGCGGGAGTGGGAGTGAAGCTGCGGTTCGACGAGGCCTTCCGCACGCAGGCGGTGGAGTACGTGAGGGGCCGGCAAGCGCAAGGGGTGACACAAGACGGGCTCCACGTACGTCAGGTTGCTGGCTCCCAGCACCGCCACGAAGAGCTTCGCCACCCGCACCTCGTTCGTGGCTGCGTCCACCACCCGCACCCCATCTCCGCTGAAGTCCACGAAGCACTTCTCTCCGGCGCGATGCTCCTGGCGCAGGGTGGTGCTGGAGGCCGTCAGCCACCGCCGGTACCTCTCGCAGAAGCGGCTGTACTGGTAGCCGCCCGGCGCTGCCTCCAGGTACTCCTGCCACAGCAGCAGCTTGGTGACGCCCTTCTTCTTCAGCTCCGCATGCACCCGCGCCCAGTCCGGCTCCGGACGCTCCGCCTGCGCCTTCGCGTCCTCAGGGAACAGTAGCGCCGTCAGCGCCACATCATCGTCCAGCTCCGCTGGCAGCGGCCACGGCAGCTTCGCAACCCGTGCCCGTCCCAGGTAGTCGCATACCGTGCCGTTGCCGACGCTCAGGCTCGTCGCAATCGCCCGCGTCGTCAGCTTCGCCTCGAACCGCAACCGGAACAGCTCTCTCAACTTCCTCATGGACAGCCTCTGTGCCGCAATCTCCACCTCCAAATCGGAGGTCGCAGTGGCTGCTGCTGCCCGGCGCCGTCAACGCACCTGTCAACACCACCCACTCCTCACCTGGAGTGGTGCTCGGCTTCACTGGAACGCCTGCTCGGCATCTCCGGAATCGGTGCTCGACATGGCAGGAATGCCTGCTCGGCATCCCCGGAACTGCTGCTCACCTTGCTCCGGAATCGCTGCTCGGCATGGCCTAGAATCGGTGCTCACCTTGCCCCGGTGCACGCATCAAGTGCTGGAGTTCTGTGAAGCGGGCGTGGATCTCTGGGCGGGTAACGGCCTGTAGCCGCTCCAAGCCGAACTTCTCCACGGTGAAGGAGGCCATGACGCTGCCCATCACCATCGCACGGTGCAGCAGGGCGCCGTTCAGGGAGCCGGTGGAGGTGGCCAGGGTGCCCATGAAGCCGCCAGCGAAGGTGTCCCCGGCGCCAGTGGGGTCGAACACCTCGGACAGAGGGAAAGCCGGACAGGCAAAGATGTGCTCCTGATCGAAGAGGAGCGCACCGTACTCACCGCGCTTGACAACCACCCGCTGCGGGCCCATTGCGAGAATGGCCCGGGCGGCCTTCACCACGTTGTGCTCCCCGGCCAACTGCCGCGCCTCTGCGTCGTTGACGAAAAGCAGGTTGACGCGTTTGAGGGTGTTGAGCAGCACCGCCCGGCTGCCCTGGATCCAGAAGTTCATTGTGTCGGCGGCCACCAGCTTCGGCGCCGTTACTTGGTCTAGCACCTGCGACTGTAGCTCCGGTTGGATATTGCCGAGGAATACGTAGGGCGTGTCCCGATAGGCTGTAGGCAGCTTCGGGGAGAAGGCCTGGAAGACGTTGAGCTGGGTGCCCAGCGTCTCCGCCTCGTTCAGTTCCCAGTCGTAGCGCCCCTTCCAGCGGAAGGTGCGGCCCGGCTCGCGGGTGAGCCCCTTCAGGTCGATACCCCGACTCCGGAGGAAGTCGAGGTGCTGCTCGGGGAAATCCTCGCCCACCACCGCCACCACCTGCACCGGCGTGAAGAAGGATGCCGAGGTGGAGAAGTAGGTTGCCGAGCCGCCAAGCACGTCCTCCCTCTGACCGAAGGGCGTTTCCACGGAGTCGAACGCAACGGAACCGACAATGAGAAGTGACATGGAAAACTCAAGAGAGAATGGAGTGGAGAGGCGTCGTGGCTCAGCGTTGCGGGACCGAAGCCTGAAGCTGCCGGTGCAACTCCTCGAATGCTTGGTTCTGGGACACATCACCAGTCACGAGCATGTAGGCTCGATGCACCGGCGGTTTTGGCTCCCTGCCAAGCAGATACTTCGCGTCGGCCTCAGGGAGGATTCGTAGCAGGAACCCGCCGTATGAAAGCCGCTCGAACTCTTCTGGACTTATCCCTGCTCCCTTCAAGTCCTCCGCCAAGACGAAGACCTCATTTTCCAGGGCCCCTGCCAAAGGGAGCTGTCGAAAGCCAGCCTGCGCCAGCCACCCGCGCAGTACCTCGACGTGATGACGGACGTCGGCCATGCGAGGCCCCTCTTCGCTCGCGACCCGGGCCGCGAGCTTTTCGAGGCTTGCCCATTGCTCAGCACGGTCTTGCTTCGCCGGGCCGGCGAGTGCGTCGAGTTGCTTCACCAGGGCCGACCAGTTTCCCGCCTGTCGGGAACGGACCAGAGCGGCGCAGCGCTGGCGGTAGTAGCGCAGGACGCGCTCCGCATCACCGGAGAGATGGAAGAACCGCTCGGACTCCTTAAGCACGGAAGCCGCCTTCTCGAGGTCGTCGGCCACGGTCGCTGCGGGGGCCGCCAACCACCTCGGCAGCGCAAG
Organism: Myxococcus sp. MH1; assembly: GCF_059738865.1. Taxonomy (NCBI): domain Bacteria; kingdom Pseudomonadati; phylum Myxococcota; class Myxococcia; order Myxococcales; family Myxococcaceae; genus Myxococcus; species Myxococcus sp. MH1. Next base: position 9,250,812 of record NZ_AP026947.1, read on the forward strand.
ACTCACCGCTGCGCGCTCATTCGCCGGCATAGCAGCGCCGAGCAGGTCCACAACCTGGTGAATGCGCTTGACGCCTTTGTGCAGTTCGCCCGTGCGGAGATTGTCCTCGGCCACTCCCAGCAACAGCAAAGCGAGGTCGAGCCGCATGCGAACCAGGTCAGCGGAGGCCGGCACCAGCTCTAGCAACCCATTCAGCGACTGCTTCGAGGAAAAGGCAGCGACGAACAGCAGGTCCCGGGGCCGGATGGGCACCCCCGAGCCACCATGGATGGGTACGAAGAGCAGCTTTCGCGTCGTCCCGCCCTGTGCATCTGTGATGCCGACGGAGAAGAAGATCTCGATGGAGGCCTCACGCACTCCGGGAAACATCTCCCGACGGTACTTGATGAGCGTGGAGTTGTAGAGCGACCGGAACCTCGCGGGTAAGGGGAACTCGCCCTCTGAGAAGACGGAGGGGACGCGCTGGCCTCGCTTGTTCTCGAAAGTGGCGTCCAGTGGAGCCGAGGAAGGCTTGTTCAGCAATGCGGACGCCAGGCTCACCGCCACTTTCGCGCGATTCTGAATCTGCCCGTTGGCCGAGAGACCAACGACCTCCAGCGGCACGAGACTCACGTCGCGCTGTTGCGGCAATCGAGCCGTGAAGTCGCCCATCACCGCCTCCATCCGCGTCATCACGAGCTCGGCGCCCGCGAGACTAGCCGGCACGGTCCCAAGGTCGAAGATGGCGAAGAAGTCGAGGTCCCGCCCCACGGACACATACCTTTTGAAGCCCGAGCCGTAGGCTCCCGAAGACCGGAGCCGGACGCCTCGGTCCTCGAGTCCGGCTGCGACCGATTCCAGCTCGTTCTGGATGCGGTCCATCGCAGGCCGCGCGTATGGAACCGCGGTCATGTCGACCTCGGGATGATAGGCTATCCACTCACGTGATTCCGCCGCGCTGGCAGACGCAGCCACTAGGCACATGGCCACGAGCCCCCATACGGCGAGCGGGGTCTCACGCTTCGAAAGTGTTTTCTTCGGGCTGTTGTTCCAGGTCACGAAAGCCTCGTGTCGTGTCATGCGGGTTTACTAGGGCAGATTGAAGCGGGAGGATGTCTCGCTAGCTGGGGGCTGGCGCGTCCGGCCCGACGCGGGGCGCTGGGCCTCCGGAAGATAGAGGGAGGGCCTCGTCGAGGAGGAGTGCCGGCTTGATTCGCTTGAGCCAAGCCTCGGAGGCAATAGCCGTCACAATGGAGGCGAACACAAGCGCAATGAACGTGGATTCACCAATCAAGCCGGAGCTAAGCCCGAGGCTAGCGAGCGCGATGCCGGGCCCTCCACGTGTGTTCAGCACCAGCGCATACGTCAGGGCGACCCGCCGGCTCCGGCGCATCCAATAGACGATCGTGAAGGTGCAGCCCATCTTGATGGTCGAGGACCACGCCAGGAAGGCGAGGATGAGGCGCAGGTCGAAGTCCCTGCGCATATCAAGAGAGAGCCCGGCGACTGCGAAGTAGAGAGGGGTGAGTAGCCGGGACGCCACGGGGTCCGTCCAGCGGCGCAGCGCCTTCACTCCTCCCGCGTGGAGTTGCAGGCTGAATCCCAGGACGAGCGCGGCGAGCATCAGGTGGACGCCAAGCGCCCTGCCAAGCAGCGCCGCAAGGCACCCCACCATGGCTACGAGCAGTGCCTCGCGCGCCAACGCCGGCCATCCGGCGAGCCAGGTCTCCACTCCACTCGCGCACAGCTTCACCAGCAGTATGCATCCGACCGCGAATACGAGCGTGCCCGAGAACGAGAGCAGTAGTGGCATCGCGCTCTGCGCGCCGCCCGACTTCAGGGCTTGGACCGCGCCGAACAGACTCCAGACCACCAAGTCAATCAGGCATGCGAACTCCAGCGTGCCCCGGGCGAAGGATGTGCTGGTAAGGCCCGTGTTGAAGTAGATCTTCGTCAGGAACGGCACCGACGTCACGATGGCCGCTAGGGCGAGTAAGCCTTGGTAGGCGGCGGCGCTTCCCGCCTCCGCCCCCACCTGCGGGTCGGGCGCGATGGCGCTGATGAGCGGCGCAGAAGCGAAGGCGGGCAGCAGACTCAGCAGCGTGCCTATGATGAGCACGGGGATCAGTCGCCCGGGGCCTTCTGTCCCCGCCCGGTTGATGCCGAGCCCCGCCGACGCCATGAGCGCCACCAAGCCTGCGGACGCCAGCGCAGTGAAGGCCTGTGGCAGGGGCGCGCCTTCCTCAGAGCCGATGAGCCCCAGCACGGATGGCCCCAGCAGCACGCCCGCGAGGATGGCACCAATGAGGTCCGGCAGACCTACTCTAACGGCGACCGCCATGAGCAGGGTGGCAATCCCGAGGACCAAGATGATACCCACAAAGAGTTCCATGGCCGTTCCATTTTACATTCCGGGCACACCTCTCCCGTTCCTCCTGGAGAGGCTGAAGAAAGACAAACACAGGTCTTCACGCCGGAGCCCAGCCCTGAAGACGTGGCCGCTCCGGTGCCTGTCAATCCCGGCGGGCCCGTCGCGGACTCCTTGCCGGGTCACCCTCCAGCACTACACTACCCTCCAGCACTACACTTTCGTCCGCGAACCGCCGACCACTTCCGCGCGCTCCCGGTGCGCCAGCATCCAGAACGCCCATAGCGCGGCGGGAATAAGAGCCAAACCGGCGGTCACCCACATCATGTTGGACACGTGCAAGAGACGCCCGGCGACCAGGCTGAAGGCAATGGTTCCGAGGGCATTCATCAGCGTTCGCATCGCGTACTCGGTGCTGAAGACCCGCCCACGGACCTGATTAGGAATCTGCTGCATCAGCAACTGCGTGGAGGAGACCCACATAATGCCGCCGCCGATCCCACGAATGAACATGCCCAGCAGCACCACTCCGAGGTTGGGCATAAGCGCGGTGACACCCAGCCCTACCGCGCTGACTAGGTAGCAAACGACCAGGCTCCTCCTCAGGGCTCGCTCGTCATCGCCCGTCAGCCAGCGCGCGACGAGGGGCCCGATGGCCGTCCCGACGCCTGTGGCTCCGAAGATGAGCCCGATGCTGATGCCACCGGCCTGGCCCAGCGGGAAGTACTGGCTGGCGATGATGACCTGCAGCACGTTGAGCCCGCCGGTGATGAAGAGGGCGTTCACCCCCTTGTGCAGCGCGATGAAGAGCACGTCCAGGTGCTGCCGCAGGTAGATCAGCCCGTCTGCGTACTGCCTCAGAGCTGTGGCCAGGGGGCGCTCGGAAGCGTCCAGGATCGGCTCCGCATGGAAGATGATGATTCGCGAGCACAGGGTGGCTGACACGAGGAAGCTCAGCGCGTCGATGAGGAACGTCACCTGGGTGCCCCACGCGCCAGCCACAACCCCTCCGAGAGCCGCCCCGATCGACTGCATCACCGCGTACGTTGCGGAGCTGAGCGAGCTGGCGACCCCCAGGTGGGCCGGTGGCACCAGCTCCGGTAGGATGGCATTGCGCGCAGGGACGAAGAAGCCACTCAACCCGAGTTGGATGACTGTGAGCGTGTAGAACAGCCACACGTCGCCCGGGTCCCTCACCTGCAGGAATCCTAGCACCACCATGGCTCGACACAGGTCTATCACAATCATGATGTGCTTGCGACTGTATCGGTCCGCGATCACCCCCGCGATGGGGCTGACGAGGAACGGCGCGAGCATCCGTACGACGAACACCGCGCCTACGGCGGTCCCGGACGTCGTGAGCAACCCGATTAGCGAGGCGGAGGCGATGAGGTTGAACCAGTCTCCGAACATGCTAACGATTTCACCGAGCCACATGTTCCTGAAGCTGACGTTAGTTCTGAGTAGCTCGATGTAGCCGGGGGGCCCAGGCTGGGATGGCGGGTTCGCTGTCAAACCAGACAAGACGAGGCTCCAGGGGCGGGACTTCGGTTAGGGGACGGACGGAGCAGCAGGGTGGGCGGGGACATGCTCCACAAAGGTGTTTGGCTCAGATGGTGCGCAGCTCCGGGGGCAGGTGGTCCCAGAGGTTGATGTGAGCCAAGTGCCAGCGACCCCTTCGCCATTCGAGTACAGTCACCGCCGTGTTATAGAGGTTGAAGCAGACGTGCTCGCTGCCTGTGGCCCCTCGCAGCATTGTCTTGATGAGCCCACCATGGGACACCGCGAGCACCGCCCCGCCCGTGATTTCCGAGTGCTCCACCAGTTCCTTCAATATCATCCGAGCCTGCTGACGGAAGACTGCGTACTCCGTAGGCGCCTCGAAGGAGGGGAAGGGCTCGTGCGGCGTCTCACGGTGGGGCAGCTGCGAGGCGACGTGGAACGCCGCCTCGCGCAAGTGGGGGCTGGTCACCAGCGGAAGGTGGAGGGCCTCGGCAACGAGGGCCGCCGTCCTCTGCGCCCGGATGAGCGGGCTGCCCCACACTGAGCACACCTCTAGCCGTGTCCCCTCTGCCACCACAGGCCGGCTCGCGAGCCACTGCGCCAGGCGCCGCGACTGCTCGTTGCCTAGATCCGTCAGCCCCGTGTCCCAGTCGGTGCTCGGCGCAACCTGCCAGGTAGACTGGCCATGCCGTGCGAGATAGATTCTCATGAGCGCCTCACGCCTGCCCTGTCGCGGTATTTCCGGCCATCAGCTCCGCAGGATGTCCAGCGCCTTAGCCGAGCGCTGGTACTTTATGTCCTTCGTGATGCGGACATTGAATGCGTCCGTGAGTGAGGTGGCAAGGGTGTTGATGAGCTCCACCACACGCTGATCCTTCGCTACTTCCGGCGTGATGCGCGGATATATGGCCAGTTCCACCTCGGAGACTGGCTTGCGCTCGCGCTCGTGCTCAGGGAGCCGCAGGTCAGACACGAAGGCGCGGTCGATGCTGCACCGCAGCGCATCCTTATTGTCCAGCCAAGCAAAAAACGTGTAGCGGTAGTCGTCCAGCATGATTGCGGGCGACAGCTCCTCGCCCCGGATGCCGTAGTACCGCTCCAAGAACGTCCCTGGGTGCTCGATGTCCTTACGCGCCAAGAGCCGCTTCACGATGGCCACCGCCTCCGATGAAGAGGGAGCATTCTGGATGGTCCGCTTCTCGTCATCCGCGAAGACGTAGCGGTGGTCCTTGCGCACCGCATGCGCGTCCTCCGCCATCTTGAAAGCGCAGAAGGCGTGAGTGATCTTGTTGCACGAGGTGCGCAGTAGCGCACCTGTGCGCAGGATATGGTGGCCTGCCGTGTCATAGTAGATGGCAGTGTTCAGCGGAGGTGCGACGCGCGCGTTCTCCTTCTCGACGATTTTCGCGCCACGCACCTTCTGGCCGATGGTGGCAATCATGTGATCGAGCCAGCCGTAGTAGGCCTCATTCGAGACGCGATCCATCTCAATCTTGAGTGCGAGCTGGTTGAAGATGACGAGGCTCGCCTGCTTCGAATAGACACTCTCCTCGACGGGTACGCGCAAACTGGTCATGGGAAACGCTCCTGGGTTGAAAACTGGCGAAGGAAAGGAGTGAGGAGACGGTCAGCGACCGAACTCCGTGTAGTCCGGGCGACGGGCCACGGCGGCGATCAACGCCTCGAGCCGACCCCGCACCTCGCAGGGCGTGAACATGGGGTGGACCACCTGCAGGTCGCTGCTAGGATACGCGGTGTTGTATATGTTTGAGAATTGCCGTTGCCGCGGGCCTCGCAACACAAGGGTACACGCCATCTCCTCGCGGGGCAGCACCACTCGGTGGATACTTTCGTACCGGAGGAAGTAGGACTGCCCAGCGTGCTTCGCGGAGGGCGTGACCTTTATCAATGACTCCTCCCCCATGAACGTGTAAAACTTCGAGGCGCCGCGGTTCTCGGGGATGTATTGATATTGGCGGAACGTCATGCCACCCGCTGCCCGCTGGAGGTTCTCGGTGACGAGCTTCCCCGTGAGGATGGTGGACCAGAAGTTGAAGCGGTGGTCGTGGATTAGTTCGTCGTGGAACTCTTTGTCGGAGTACGGTGGTTTCCACAGGTGCAGCGTGAGCCGATAGCCCGTCTGCGCCGCGGAGTCCACAAGGACGATCTTGTCGAAATGGTTGACGTGCCGATACGACAGGCTCGCCACCTCCTCGATCAACGCGGGGTCGTCGAGGATCTGACGGAGAAGGGGGATTATCAAGTCCGGACGCCCTAGTCTGGCGATTAGCTCCAGGTTGCGGTTCATCGTCGCAGAGCCGCCATCCTCCGGTAGCCTATGGATAGTCCGCTCCAGTTCCTTTCGCGATACGCTCTCTTGAATGGTGCAACGCATGATTGACCTGCCCCCCTTTATGTTCACGCGCGGTTGTGTGAATGGGACGCGACCGTTTTGCGTATGGGAGTGACGCCACCTCTAGCGGTGGGCTCAAGGATTTGCCAGTCGCGGATTTTCGGCAAAGCTCTTGGGACTGCGTCAGTGCGCAAAGAGATGTGCCATGTGCAGCCTTTGAGTTTAGTGTCCAGTGCGCCGCGATGCCCCCCGACCAGACGCAAGTCGTCAGTTGGGCGGGTATAGCAGGGATTCGAATGGCTTTCAAGTTCATGCTTGCATTACCTGTCTGGTTGGCTTTGTTCTTAGTTATGGGGCTGGCTTGGTTGGTTGTGTCCGGATCGACGCAAGCATAACCTGATGCGTTGGTTGCTCTGCGGGCCGTGACAAACCAGGCGGATGGGACTGGAAAGGTGCTCCCATAGGGGAGCGCTCTTGTGAGAGTGCCGGCGCGCATGACAGACGACATACATGGCGCCGGGTTGTTCCTAGGCGCTGTACTGCCCCCCCAGGTCGGTCCATCCTCACGAGAGTACCTCCTCGATCGCGGACGGCTGCGTCTTCGAAGACGGCGCGGGAGGCGCATTGCAGCCCCTGGGGCGCAGCCGCAGGGGGCGCCGGACCTGTCTGGCGCACCGCGGGGCCTCCGTAAAGGTGCGCAAGACAAGTGCGGGCATTGGGGCAAAGCGCCCCGGCTGGTCAGGAGAGCTTACCCCGCACCGCATTGGGCTCCTTTGTCCGGGAGGGGAGCCGGAAGCGCAGGCGGAGGACCCGGTGGGCGTCAAGGTAGTTGTCGCGTGAGAGGTTTCAGCCGGCGTGCCGCCCTTCCTTCAGAAGTGGGGTGAGGCAGGGAGCGGGGTTGAGGCGCACGGGACCTGCTGGAGTCCAGTCGCGCGTGCTGCGACTCCAGCGATCGGGATGACGGCGCCGGGCGCGCTGGTACATCTGGTGGCGCTGGGCGAGCAGCGCGGCTTTACGCCGCAAATGCTTGTCGTCGGGTGTGGCGAAGCGATGGCCGAGTGCCCGTAACTGTTCGCCGTGCCCCGTCCAGGTGTGGAGTTGCCCCGTAGAGAGGACCGACAGGAGAGGTCGCCAGGCCTGGCCCTTGGGGAGCGTGGCAGAGCCCGGATTCTCGATGGAGGCGAGCGCAGCGCGCTGCAGATAGCGTCCCGGGTCCTCTCCGCGCAGGCGAGCCGTCTCGATGAGCGAGTAGAAGAGAGCGGCCACCTCGGTGCCTCGCTTCGACTTGCTGCCGTAGTGGTTCTTGCGGCCCATCACCATGTCGCGCATCTGCCGCTCGACGTGGTTGTTGTCGATGGGCACCACGGGATTGCCCAAGAAGACGGTCAGCCCGTCCCACAGCTTCAGCATGTACTCCAGCGCCTTGCGGAACGCGCTGCCCGGGGCGGCTCGCTGGGCCAGTGCCCACTGCCGGATGCTCGCGACGACTGGCGCGGAGCGCTGCTGGCGTACCGCGAGCCGCTGCGCGAGCGCAGTCTGGCGCTCCTCTGCCGTCAGGGCGTACCAGCCGGGTAGGTCCGCCTCAATGGCATACATCTCCGCAATGAGCCGCAGCACTTCTTCGCACGCTGGCGCGAATTGCTTCGCCTCGAAGAATTTACGGCGCACGTGCGCCCAGCAGAAGGCCAGCATCGCTGGGGAGGGCCCGTCCGGGCCGGACTTCGTCGCCGTCTGGTATGCCGCGTACCCATCCACCAGGACGACTCCGGCGTAGTCTGGAGTTGCGTCGGGTTCGTTGAGTCCGTTCAACTGTGGGAGAAGGACCCAACGATGCCGAAACCGAAGCCCCCATACCCGCCGGAGTTCCGAGCACGAATCGTCGAGTTGGCGAAGGCGGGACGGACGACGAGCAGCTTGGCCGAGGAGTTCCACGTCACTGACACGACGGTGCGCAACTGGGTACGCCAGAGCGAACTGGACGAGGGCACGCGACAGGATGGGCTGACGTCGGACGAGAAGCAGGAACTGGGCCGCTTGAGGCGCGAGGTGAAGGTGCTGCGCGAGGAGCGTGACATCCTCTCAAAAGCCGCGGCCTGGTTCGCACAGGAAGGCGTCGGGACGCCCAAGAAGCGTTCCGATTCGTGAGCGAGAACCAGGCTGAGCATGCAGTGTCGACGATGTGCCGGGCGCTGGGCGTCACCGAGGCCGGCTACTACGCCTGGAGGGGCAGGCCCGCCTCAAAGCGGGCCGAGGAGGATACCCACCTCTCCAAGCACATCCACGCCATCCACCAAATGTCGGACGGCACCTATGGCGCACCTCGCGCCCGGGCGGAGCTGGTCGACACGCACGGCCTCCAGGTGGGACGGCGGCGCGTCGCCAGCCTGATGAGAGAGGCCCGGTTGGCGGGAGTCAGTCGGAGGGGATACTGCGTGACGACGAAGCGAGATGACGCGGCACAATCTGCTGCGAACCTGGTGGGGCGCCGATTCGAGGCCCGAAGGCCAACCGAGTTATGGGTTGCCGGCATCACCTACATCCCGACGTGGGCGGGCTCTCTCTACCTGGCTGTCGTCATCGACGTGTGGAGTCGCATGGTGGTGGGCTGGGCCATCGCCACCCACCTGAAGTCGGAGTTGGTCATCGCCGCGCTGAACACTCATCTATGTTCATTTCAACCAGGAGGCGTTGCGACGACCGCTTGAATCCGCCCAATATACCTCGCTGAGCTTCGGGCAGAGGTGCAGGCAGGCAGGAGTTTGTCCTTCCATGGGGAGCGTCGGCGACGCGTACGACAACGCGCTGTGCGAATCCTTCTTCGCGAGCCTCGAGTGCGAGCTGCTCGACCGACGGGCCTTCCGCACTCACGCAGAGGCCAGGATGGCTGTCTTCCAGTACATCGAGGGCTGGTACAACCTGCGCCGGATGCACTCCGCCCTCAGCTACCAGTCTCCTGCTAACTATGAGAAGAGGTACCTAACTGCGGCTTGACCCACCAAGTCGCCGGGACTCAACGAGACCGATGTAACTCCGCGCAACGTCGCAGCATCCTCCAGGTGGCCATCACCGTCTGGAATGCCGTTGTCACCGCGGCCTGGGGCGGGGAAGACTTGCTGCCGGACCTCTACCGCCGGCTCGACGCGCTACCAGAACCGGGCCGCTCCACCGTGCGCGCTACCATCGACATGCTCGTGGCCCGCAAGCGCCAGCTCTTCGCCCGTGACTTGCGTGGCATCGGCGCCTGGGAGCTCCGCCAGACGGCGAACGGTGACGTCTCCCTTTGGGCAGAAGCTCGCGCCCCACGCCGCTGATTCCCGCGCCGCCCCTTTCACGAATTTCCTTGCCGCACCAGACGGGGCGCGGCCAGGAGTTACCAAGAACGAGAGCGCCACACCCTCAACCACCTGGGCGCCCCAGGCAAGGGCGACCTAACTGATCGGCATTGGCCCTAGCCCTCAAGGCACGGGCCCGCGTCCCTGACCGCCGGAGGGCACGTCGCCGCCGCGGCCGGGGACGTTGTCGGGGGACACGGTGGAGCCCGGGAGGATTTCAATCTCCTGGGTGCGCGTCACGCGCCGGGCCACCTCGTCGAACTCCAGCTCGATGCCGCGTCCCGGCTGGTCCTTCAGGCCGAAGCGGATGCGCCAGAAGTTGGGGCGGATCTCCACGGCCTCACCGGCCTCGGAGAGCACCAGGCTGTTGTTGCGGGCGTATTCCTCGCCGGCCTGGATGACGTCACGCTCGCCCAGCTCCGCTTGCACGGAGGCCGAGCTGGGAGGCTGGGGCGGTCGGCCGGTGGGCCCGACACAGCCCGCGCCGGCCAGGAAGGCGGCGGTCAGCAGGAGTCGAGGGAGAGGGCGCGAGCTGAGCCTGGACATGTCCACAAGTTGAGCATGGGACATGCCACCCGCATCCCTGGAGAGCATCTTTAGAGGCGCGCGAGTCTTGCGCCTGCTCGGAGCTCCAGCGCGGAACCTGCGCCCAGGAGGCGTCGGGAATCCGGCGGAGGGTCTCCAGGCGCCCCCGCTCCGCCATGAGGAGCGGGGGTCGCGAGGACTTGCGCTACTTGTTCGACGGCGTCGGGGAGATGAGGCGCTGCTTCTCCACGACCTCGTCGATGAGGCCGTACTGGCGCGCGTCCTCGGCGCTCATGAAGTAGTCGCGCTCGGTGTCCTTCTCGATGCGCTCGACGGTGTGGCCGGTGTGCTTGACGATGAGGCCGTTGATGTAGCTGCGCAGGCGGAGGATTTCCTTGGCCTGGATGTCGATGTCGGTGGCCTGGCCCTGGGCGCCGCCGAGCGGCTGGTGAATCATGATGCGGCTGTTGGGCAGGGCGTAGCGCTTGCCCTTGGCGCCGGCGAGCAGGAGCAGCGCGCCCATGGAGGCGGCCTGTCCCACGCAGATGGTGGACACCGGACACTTCACGTACTGCATGGTGTCGTAGATGGCCAGGCCCGCGGTGACGGAGCCACCGGGCGAGTTGATGTAGAGGTTGATGCCCTTGTCGGGGTCCTCGGACTCGAGGAAGAGCAGCTGGGCGACGATGATGTTGGCCACGTCATCGTTGACGGGCGTGCCCAGCATGATGATGCGGTCCTTGAGGAGCCGGCTGTACAGGTCGTACGCCCGCTCGCCGCGGTGCGTGGTCTCGATGACGAAGGGGACGTTCATGGCTCCCCTACCCTAATCGTCCTGCCGCGCGCGCGCCCGCCCCTTCTTCCCTCAGCGTGCGCTGGCCCACGGTTCTGCCCGTCCCCTCCCCCGGCGGGCCCTCGAAAGGGGCGTCCGGAGGAGGGACGGAGGCGTGTAGGACACCCAGCGCCTACAGGCCGGTCATCTTCTCCGGGCGGACCCACTGGTCGAACTGTTCGGGGGTGACGAGGCCCAGCTCGACGGCGACCTCCTTGAGCGTCTTGCCGTCCTTGTGGGCCTTCTTGGCGATCTTCGCGGCGTTGTCGTAGCCGATGTGCGGGTTGAGGGCGGTGACGAGCATCAGGCTGCGCTCCAGGTTCTCCTGGATGCGGGCGCGGTTGGGCTCGATGCCCACGGCGCAGTGGAGGCGGAAGCTGCGCATGCCGTCGGCGAGCAGCCGGCAGCTCTGCAGGACGTTGTGGATGATGAGGGGCTTGAAGACGTTGAGCTCGAAGTTGCCGGAGGCGCCGCCCACGCTGACGGCGACGTCGTTGCCCATGACCTGGGCGCAGAGCATGGTGAGGGCCTCGCTCTGGGTGGGGTTGACCTTGCCGGGCATGATGGAGCTGCCGGGCTCGTTCTCCGGGATGGTGATTTCACCCAGGCCGGAGCGGGGGCCGGAGGACAGCCAGCGGATGTCGTTGGCGATCTTGAAGAGCGCGCAGGCCAGGCCCTTGAGGGCGCCATGCGCGTGGACCAGGGCGTCGTTGGCGGCCAGGGCCTCGAACTTGTTGGGGGCGGTGACGAAGGGCAGGCCGGTGAGGCGGGCAATCTCCTGGGCGACGCGCTCGGCGTACCCCTTGGGGGCATTGAGCCCCGTGCCGACAGCCGTCCCCCCCAGGGCCAGCTCGTGCAGGTGGGGAAGCACGCGCTCCAGGTGCGCGCGAGCATGGGCGAGCTGCGCGACATAGCCGCTCAGCTCCTGGCCCAGGGTGAGGGGCGTGGCGTCCTGGAGGTGGGTGCGGCCAATCTTCACCACGTCCATGAAGGCGCGGGACTTGTCGGCGAGCACGTCGCGAAGCGCGTCGAGCTCGGGGAGCACCCGCTCGGCGATGGCGGTGGCGGCGGCGACGCTCATCGCGGTGGGGAAGACGTCGTTGGAGCTCTGCCCCTTGTTGACGTCGTCGTTGGCGTGGACGCGGCGCTGCTCACCGCGTTCGCCGCCGAGCAGCTCCGAGGCGCGGTTGGCGAGCACCTCGTTGGTGTTCATGTTCGTCTGGGTGCCGCTGCCGGTCTGCCAGATGCTGAGCGGGAACTCCGCGTCATGCTTGCCGGCGAGGACCTCGTCGGAGGCGCGGACGATGGCGTCGCCCTTCTCGTGGGAGAGCGAGCCGTTCTCGACGTTGACGAGGGCGGCGGCCTTCTTGACGAGCACGAGCGCGCGGATGAGCGCGGGAGGCATGCGCTCGGTGGAGATGTCGAAGTTCTGGAGGCTGCGCTGCGTCTGGGCGCCCCAGAGGCGGTCGGCGGGGACCTCGATGGGGCCGAAGGTGTCCTTCTCGATGCGGACGTCGCGAGTGCTCAAGGGCGGGCTCCTGGAGGAGAGAATCCTGGAGCCCACGCATAACAGGCCGGTCAACGGGTCACCGGGAGACGAGGAGAACCGTCGAGCCGTGAGCAGAACGCGCCGATAAGCAGGACACCGCGAACGCGTGACACAGAGGAGCGGGACGGCCGGCGTGGGGGGCCCCGCCCGCTGGCGGGGGGACCCACGGCGAGCCGAGGGGCCCGCGAGCCGTGCCCCCTGGCCGTGTGCCTAGACCCGCCGCTCCAAGCGAGGCGTCTCCGACTCCCCGAAGCGCGACAACCAGTTCAGCGTGCGCTGCAGGGGAGCCCGCCCCAACGCGGAGGTCGGGGTGAACGCCCAGAGCAGGACGTAGACGAGCGGAAGCGTGCCGCCGGAGAACAAGGTGGCCACGACGACGGCCACGCGCACCAGGGCCACGTCGATTCCCAGCTCGCGAGCGAGCATCGCGCAGACGCCGGCCACGGCGCGGCCCTCGACGCCGCGGTGCAGCCGCTCCACCCGGATTCCACACCGGGCGCAGCGCGAGGCCTCCATCCGAATCTCCTCCGCGCACCCCGAGCACCGCTTCATCGCGTCCATGACGTGTCTCCCGTGAGGGGACCCCTTGGCGGCGAGCACCCTCGACCCTACCTACGCACCTCGCCGTCGCTGATTGCGTCCCCGGCACCCGGCGCCCCCCTGCTCGCAACCCCGCGTCACGTCTGTTGATTTACAGATTTAATCCGCCGGCTGTTGACAGCATTACAGGCAAGCAGGCAGAAATTGACGCGCACTTCCATTTCGCCCTCGGAAGATTCATTTTCCGACCCGTTGCCGTAGATTTACAACGCACCAAGCCAAGGAGCCGAGATGCCCACGGAAGTCCCCTCTTCGAAGAGCCCGGCCTTCAGCGCTGGCGTAGAGGTGAAGGGGCCGTGGCACCCCGACTACGCCGAGGTGCTCACCCCGGCCGCCCTGGACTTCGTGGCGAAGCTGGTGCGCGCCTTCGGGGAGCGCCGCGAGGGCCTCCTGGAACGCCGCAAGCAGGTCCAGGCCGCCTGGCGCAAGGGTGAGCGCCCCCACTTCCTCCCGGAGACGAAGTCCGTCCGGGACGCCCAGTGGACGGTCGCCCCGCTGCCTCCGGACCTCCAGGACCGCCGCGTGGAAATCACCGGCCCGGTGGACCGGAAGATGATCATCAACGCCCTCAACTCGGGGGCCAACGTCTTCATGGCGGACTTCGAGGACGCCAACAGCCCCACCTGGGACAACGTCGTGCGCGGGCAAGTCAACCTGCGCGACGCCGTGCGCCGCTCCATCTCCTTCACCGGCGACAACGGCAAGCACTACGCCCTGGTCGACAAGCCCGCCGTCCTCTTCGTGCGCCCTCGCGGCTGGCACCTGCCCGAGCGCCACGTCGAAGTCGACGGCAAGCCCATCTCCGGCTCCCTCTTCGACTTCGGCCTCTTCTTCTTCCACAACGTCCGCGAGCAGCTCGCCCGCGGCACCGGCCCCTACTTCTACCTGCCCAAGATGCAGAGCCACCTGGAGGCCCGCCTCTGGAACGACGTGTTCCTCATGGCCCAGGACACGCTCGGCATCCCCCGCGGCACCATCAAGGCCACCGTCCTCATCGAGACGCTCCCCGCGGCCTTCGAGATGGACGAAATCCTGTACGAACTGCGCGAGCACTCCGCCGGCCTCAACTGCGGCCGCTGGGACTACATCTTCAGCTTCATCAAGACGCTCCAGTCCGACACCAGCGTCGTGCTGCCCGACCGCGGCCAGGTCACCATGGACAAGGCGTTCCTCAACGCCTACTCGCAGCTGCTCATCCAGACCTGCCACCGCCGCGGCGTGCACGCCATGGGCGGCATGGCGGCCTTCATCCCCATCAAGGGGGACGCCGCCGCCAACGAGGCCGTCCTGGAGAAGGTCCGCGCCGACAAGCTGCGCGAGGTGAAGAACGGCCACGACGGCACGTGGGTCGCCCACCCGGGCCTGGTCTCCATCGCCCGCGACATCTTCGACGCGAACATGAAGGGGCCCAACCAGCTCGCCAACAAGCGCGAGGACGTGCGCGTCATCGAGGCCGACCTGCTCAAGGTCCCCTCCGGCACCCGCACCGAGGAGGGCCTGCGCCACAACCTGCGCGTGGGCATCCAGTACACCGCCGCGTGGCTCGGCGGCCTGGGCTGCGTGCCCCTCTACAACCTCATGGAGGACGCGGCCACCGCCGAAATCTCCCGCGCCCAGGTGTGGCAGTGGCTGCACCACGGCGCCTCGCTCGACGACGGCCGCAAGGTCACGCCCGAGCTGTTCCAGACGCTGCTCTCCGAGGAGATGGCCCACCTCGAGAAGGAGGGCGTCCACGAGAAGTATGGCCGCGAGCACGTCACCCGCGCCCGCGAGCTCTTCGAGCGCCTGTCCACCGCGCCCGCCTTCGAGGACTTCCTCACCCTGCCCGCCTACGCGGCGCTCGACGCCAACCGCTGAACCCTTTCCAACCCTTCAACGCCTCACCGAGGAGCCTGCGATGTACGACGCCACCACGACCACCCCGGACGCCTCCCCTCACGCCAAGCTCCACGCCCGCCGCTTCGAGGGCATCAAGCGCAACTACACCGACAAGGACGTCCTGAAGCTGCGCGGCACGCTGCCCATCAGCTACACGCTGGCCGAGGTCGGCGCCAAGCGGCTGTGGGAGCTGCTCCACACCGAGGACTACATCAACGCGCTCGGCGCCCTCACCGGCAACCAGGCCGTGCAGATGGTCCGCGCGGGCCTCAAGGCCATCTACCTCTCCGGCTGGCAGGTCGCCGCCGACGCCAACTCCGCCGGGCAGATGTACCCCGACCAGAGCCTCTACCCGGTCGACTCCGTCCCCACCGTGGTGCGCAAGATCAACAACGCCCTGCGCCGCGCGGACCAGATCGACCACGCCGAGGGCAAGAGCGACCGCTACTGGTTCGCGCCCATCATGGCGGACGCCGAGGCCGGCTTCGGCGGCCCGCTCAACGCCTATGAGCTGATGAAGGGCATGATTGAAGCCGGCGCCGCGGGCGTCCACTTCGAGGACCAGCTGGCCAGCGAGAAGAAGTGCGGCCACATGGGCGGCAAGGTGCTGGTGCCCACCAGCCACTTCATCCGCACCCTCACCGCCGCGCGCCTCGCCGCCGACGTGATGGGCGTGCCCACGCTGCTCGTCGCTCGCACGGACGCGGACAGCGCCAAGCTGCTCATGTCCGACGCGGACGAGTACGACCACGCCTTCATCGACCGCAAGAACGGCCGCACCTCCGAGGGCTTCTACCGCATCAACGGCGGCCTCGACTGCGCCATCTCCCGCGGCCTGGCCTACGCGCCGTACGCGGACCTCGTCTGGTGCGAGACCAGCACCCCGGACCTCGCCCAGGCCAAGAAGTTCGCCGAGTCCATCCGCGAGAAGTTCCCCAACAAGCTGCTCGCGTACAACTGCTCGCCGTCCTTCAACTGGAAGAAGAACCTGGACGACGCCACCATCGCCAAGTTCCAGCGCGAGCTGGGCGCCATGGGCTACAAGTTCCAGTTCGTCACCCTGGCCGGCTTCCACGCGCTGAACCACTCGATGTACGAGCTGGCGCGCAAGTACAAGGACCGCGGCATGGCGGCCTACAGCGAGTTCCAGCAGGGCGAGTTCGGCTCCGAGAAGGACGGCTACACCGCCACGCGTCACCAGCGCGAGGTCGGCACCGGCTACTTCGACCAGGTCGCCGAGGTCATCTCCGGCGGCTCCGCCAGCACCCTGGCGCTCCACGAGTCCACCGAGGCCCACCAGTTCTAATCGCCCTGGCGGCGCCTGAAGACGCCTGACACCGGAGGCCGTGGGGTCCTAACCCCGCGGCCTCTGGTCGTTTTTCCGCCCTCCGAGCAGGCGTGAGGCCCCCGGACGCAACTTCTCCCGGGGTTGCCCGATAATGTGGGCAGACCTCCGAGATCCGCGCCAATTGCGCCCTCGGACCGCCACGGAGCCAGCCATGAGCCGCATCAACTCGTTCACGGGTCCCCAGGTCCAGGTCCCCCGTCCCCAGGCCGGCGTGCAGTCGGCGAACGTCGGGTTCGGCTCGCTCATCCAGCAGAACCAGCGCGCGGCGATGTCCCCCGCGAACCGGCCGGGTGATCCGCTGATGTCCACCGGCGGGCTGGTGGTGCAGTCGGCGCTCAACTCGGTGGGCAGCGCGCCGCACAGCGGCATCATGAACTCCTACCTCGCCGCCGTGGGCCGTCCTCCCATCCAGGACGGCGCCTCCGGGCAGGGCAAGGCGCAGTCGCCGACCGCCGCCGCGGGCTCCAAGGAGGCCGAGGAGCAGAAGGTGATGATGGAGCTGGCCGAGCTGTCCGCGGCGACGCTGAACAACTCCATCTTCCACATGGGCAATCGCAACAAGGTGTCGCTGGACCGCGAGTAGCCCCGCGCGTCGCCAGTCAGTCCTTCTTCGGTTCCTTGCGCTCGGCGCGCTGGAGGTACTCGGCGCGCTGGCCCTGCTGCAAGTCTCCCGAGCCGTCGTACGGTGGCCCCACGTCGGTGCGCTGGCCGCCGTCCTGCTCCGTCACGTCATTGAGGAACTCGGAGCGGCCCTCCGCGGGCACGCGGTCTCCATCCTCCTCCGGGTCCTTCTGCTTCGCGGGGTCCAGGGGGATGCCGAGCGGCTTCTTGAGATAGTCCTTCGGGTCCATGGCTGTCGCTCCTTCGAGGGTGCTGAGGTGAGCCCGTGCCTCGAAGATGGAGACACCGGGCACCGCACGCAGCACAGGGAGCAGGCGACCGGGAGCCCGTGGCCTCAGTTGAGGTACTTCGGACGGGGCGGCGTCGCGGGCTGCTGACGCATCATCTCCAGTCCCTGGCGCGTGAGGATGAAGCGCACCACGCCGGAGCCGCGCTCGGTCTCGATCTCCGCCTCGAAGGCGGGGCCCGCGATGCCACCCAGGGCGACGTTCTTGCGCAGGTTGTGCACCTTGCCGCTGAGCATGTCGCCGGCGACCTCCTTCACCCCTTCACCCCGCTCGTGCAGCTCGTACGCCGTCTGGTGCAGCGTCATGGCGAGCGAGGGCGTCAGCGGCTGGGAGCTGAAGAGGACGGAGATGAGCAGCCAGTAGGGAGTCTCGTCGGAGGACATCGCGCTCCCATCCTAAGCGCCTCGCCGCCGGGGGGCCCGACGAAGTGACGGGGGACGCTAGCCCGCTCGGGGCCGGCGCCGCTGGGCGATGCCCTCCGCGAGGGCGACCTGCTGCTTCCAGTGGCCGTACAGCCGCCCCTGGGACGCGAGCCGGTCCAGCTTCGTCTGCGTCTCGGCGTCCACGCGTCCTGGGGGCGCATCTCGAAAAGGCGTTCCGGGCAGCGGCATGAAGGTGTGGCCGTGCACACGCGCGCCCAGCTCCGCCAGTCGCTCCATGAGGGCGACGGTGGCGGCGACGTCGTCGGCCTCTTCGCCCGGAAGCCCGAGGATGAAGTCCACGTTGGGCACGAAGCCGCCCTCCACCGCGAGCCGGGTGGCCCGCACCACCGTCTCCACGTCGTGGCCCCGGCGGGTGCTCTGGAGGATGCGCTCGGAGCCGGACTGGCCGCCGATGATGAGGTTGTCGTTGTGGACGTAGCGCTTGAGGACGGCGAGCGCCTCGGGCGTGACGTGCTCGGGGCGGACCTCCGAGGGGAAGGTGCCGTAGTAGATGCGCCCGTCGGGGGCCATGGCCTCGCGCACCGCCGCGAGCAGCTCCTCCACCGCGGCCAGGTTCATCGTCTCGTCGCCGGTGCCGTAGGACATGGACGTCGGCGTGATGAAGCGGATGTCGCGGCGGCCCGAGCGGCGCAGCTCGCGCGCCCAGTGCGCCACATTGGCCACGGAGCGGTGGCGGAAGCGCGCCTTGCTCATGAAGGGCGTCTGGCAGAAGCGGCACGCGTAGATGCAGCCGCGCGTGATTTCGATGGCACCGAACATCGCGTTGCGCGCGGCGAACGGCGGGAAGTCATCCAGCTTCACGCCCTCCCCTCGCCCGTGCTGCACCAGCTTGCCGTCCTTCAGGTGGGCCACGCCGTGCGTGTCCCGGGGCTCCTCCCCGCGCTGGACGCGGCCGAGCAGCTCGCGCAGGGAGTGCTCGCCCTCGCCGATGGCGATGAGGTCGAAGCCGGCCTGGAGTGTCTGCAGCGGCTCGGCCGTCGCGTGCACGCCGCCGGCGATGCAGAGGACAAAGCGCCCCTCCAGCCGCTCGCGCACCCAGGCCAGCTCCTCCGCGGAGGCCGCGAAGCTGGCCGAGTAGAAGGACCACGCGGCGACCACGGTGTCGCCTGCGTCATGGCGCTCCTTGAGCGTGGCGAGCAGCGTCTCGCGGTCGCGGGGAAAGAACAGCTTCACGTCCGCGAGCGCCGGGTCCGACTCGACGGCGCCCGCCAGCACGGTGAAGGCGTACTTGCCTGGGTACTGATAGCTGAGGACGAGCGAGACGGGACGGTGCGGCACCATGAGCGGACGGCATGATGCCACACGGCCCCGGAGGCGAGGGCCTCGGTGCGAGCAGGCGGGTCAGCGGGCGGTGGGCTCGGGGCGGACCAGGCGGAGCACCAGTTCGGCGAACGCGGTGAACTCGAGGACCTCGTCGGAGACGCGCTCATCGGGGTCCGACATGCGCACGGCCACGAGGTCATACTTGGGCAGGACGAGCACCCGGTTTCCGCCCTGGCCCACCGCCGCGAAGCCGCTCGGAGCCCCCTCCACGGCCTGCTTCAGGTTGAAGGGCGCGGACTTCATCATGAAGTCCCGGGCCCGGTTCGAGTCTCCTCCCAGCTTCGCCATGAACGCCGGGTAGAAGTCCTTCTGGGGCAGAGGCCGGTCCGCGATCTCCCGCAGCGGCGCGAGCGACGCCTCGGGGAAGCCATTACGGAGCGCCTGCTCCAGCATGTCCGAGCCCAGCGTGACGCTCATCCCATCCTCGTAGAGGAGCCACCACAGGAGGCCGCCCGTGGGCATGTGCGGCTGCGAGGGTGCGCCGCCCATCGCGTGAATCCACTCCGTGCTCAGGATGCGTTGGCCCTGCCACATCCCTCCCTGGAGGAGCATCTGCCCCACCTTGGCGAAGTCCAGCGGGTGGAGCTGCAGGCCCGCCATGCCCACCGGATTGCCCGACGGGTCCGTGTCCCAGCGGAAGTCTCGGATGCCGAGCGGCGCGAACAGCCGTCGAGCCAGGTACACATCCATCTTCTCGCCCGACGCGCGCTCGACGATGCCGGCCACCAGGTTCGTGGCCTTGTTGTTGTACGCGTGCTTGCTGCCCGGCGTGTCCGTCACCTCCGAGTCGAGCGCATAGCGCACGAAGTCGTTCGACGCGTAGATGTCCAGGGTCCCCCTGTTCGCGGCCAGTCCCGAGGTGTGGTTGAGCAGGTGTCGCACCGTCACCTGTCCCTTGAGGCCGTCCTTCCACTCAGGGAAGAAGGCGGACACGGGCGTGTCCAGGGAGGGAATCTTCCCCTCGTCGATGAGCAGGCCGATGGCCAGCGCCACCATGCCCTTGGTGGCGGACATGGCCTCGATGCGGTGCGTGTCGCCGCCGAAGTACCACTCGCCCACGAGCTTGCCGTGGCGCAGCAGCACGAGGCCCGCGGAGCCTGAGTCCTCGGCGGCCTTCAGCAGCGCGGCGAGCGCGGGCTCGGACAGGCCGGCCTCGCTCGGGGTGGTCTTCTCCAGTCCGGAGCCCACGCCCCAGGTGCTGCGAGCCTCGCGAGCGTTCTTCCGCGCGCGCTCCACCAGGGCGTCGTAGCCCGGCAGCTCGCGCACGGGAGCCAGGGCCTTGGCGTGGAGCAGTCCACCCGGGTCGGCGTAGCCCACGTCCAGGGCGCGCTCCAGCCAGGTGAAGGCGGCCGCTGTGTCCTTCGCCTCCGCGGCCACGTTCGCCGCGACCCGAGCCAGCTCGGGAGCATGGTGCCCCGCGTCCCACGCGCGACGGAGCTCGTCCTGGGCCTTGGGCAGGTCTCCCTCACGCTGGGCCATCCAGGAGCGGGTCATGGCGCTCGTGGCCTCAGGCGCAATCCGCCCGGAGCTGAGGGTCTGGGAAGGAGCACGCGAAGCTGTATCCGCGGGAGAGGCGTGAGCACAGGCCAAAAGCGCGCAGAGCGGCAGGAACAGGACGCGTCGCGACAAGAGATGACTCCGGGTAGGGGTGTGGTGCACGGCAGGGCCCATGACGCAGGCCGGGTGTGAACGCCCGCCACCGAGACTCATTTCATTTCGCCATGTAAAGGCGCACGTGGAAGCCCACGTGCCACACGGACGCGGTGTCAGCGGACGGGAGAAGAGCCCTCCAGCCTCATCTGCGTTCGCGCGGGCGCGCCGTCGGCCGAAGGGCACGCCCTTCGCGCGTGTATTCCCTCGCACGCGGTGTCAGCGGACAGAGGCGACGAGCAACTCCCAGGCGGCACGCACATGTCGCTCCTCCGTCGTCGCCGCGCCGATGGCCATCCGCAACACGTACCGTGCGGGCGCTCCTTCCACCGAGGGCAACACCGTGTGCGTGAGGAACACCTTGCCGGAGGCATTCACGCGCTCCAGCAGCTCGCGGTTCCTCGCATCCGTGTCCTTCACTGCCTCACCCGGAAGCGGCTTCAAGCGGAAGCACACCAGCGACAGCGAGCGGGGCACGACCAGCTCGAAGCGCGAATCCTCCTTCACCCAGGACTCGAAGCACTGCGCCAGGCGCACATGCTCACGGATGTGCGCGCGCAGCCCCTTCGCGCCGTAGTGACGCAGCACGAACCACAGCTTGAGCGCACGGAAGCGGCGACCCAGTGGCACCTGCCAGTCGCGGTAGTCGATGACCGCGCCGCTCGCGCTCGCGGCGTTGCGCAGGTACTCCGGCGTCACGCTGAGCGCTTCGAGCAGCGCCTTCCGGTCGCGCGTGAAGAAGGCATTGCAGTCGAAGTTGGTGAGCAGCCACTTGTGCGGGTTGAAGGCGAACGAGTCCACCCGGTTCATGCTGTCGAGCAACCCCCGGTGCTCGGGACACACCAGCGCCGAGCCCGCCCACGCCGCGTCGATGTGCAGCCAACCACCGGTGGAGCGCACCGGCGTGCGAGCCATCACCTCACCGATGGCTCGGACCGGGTCCACCGCGCCGGACGACGTGCTGCCCACGGTGGCGCAGACGAAGAAGGGCACGCGCCCCGCGCCGAGGTCCTCCAGGATGGCGCGCTCCAGCAGCTCGGCCCGCATCCCATAGCGGTCGTTCGTCTCGATGAGCCGCACATGCGTCGTGTCCTCCGCGCCGTGCGCCACGCCGCACAGCATGGCGGCCTTGAGCACGGACGAGTGGGCCTGGGTGGAGGCGTAGGCCACCCACTCGGAGTTCGCGGGGGCGCCGTAACGACGCACGCGCTCCCGAGCCGCCACCATGGCCACGAGCGTGGCCTCGCTCGCGGTGCCCTGGATGACACCACCACCTCGCGCGGAGGTGGAGCGGAAGTCCTCGGGCAAGCCCAGCAGGTCCACGAGCCAGTCCACCACGCGCGTCTCCAGCTCCGTCGCCGCGGGGCTGGTGGACCAGAGCATGCCCTGCACCCCCAGGCCCGCCGACAACAGCTCCCCGAGCACCGCCGGCCCCGAGGCATTCGCGGGGAAGTACGCGAAGAACGACGGCGACTGCCAATGCGTCACGCCCGGCAGGATGACGTCCTCCAAATCCTTGAGGACCGCATCCCAGCCCTTCACCCCGTCGAGCCCCTCCTCCGGAGGACGCAGGGGCAGCTTCGAGGCGACCTCCCCCGGCGCCACCTGCGAGCGCACGGGGAAGGACTCCAGCCGCTGCTGATAGTCGGCGACCCAGTCCACCAGCCGGTGGCCCAGCTCACGAAACTCCTCGGGGCTCAGATGGGGCACGCCGCCATCACCACGGTTCGATTCGTCGCGCATGGCCGACACCTCGCACGAGCCTCGGGTCGCTTCAAGCAGGTCGCCGCGCGGCCTCAACTCACCACGCCTTCCGGAGGCGGGTGCATCCATTGGACCAGCTGGAGGATGACGCCATTGTCATCCGCGACCTGGAAGAAGCGCTCGCCCCAGGGCTCGGTCTCGATGGGCGTGAGGATTCGGACGCCCTCGTCCTGCAGCCGTCGGTACTCGGCGTCGATGTCGTCGACGACGAACGCGACGAGGATGCCCTCCGCCTTGCGGTGCTTGAGCGACTCGGGCTTGAGCGACTCGAGCCCCGTGCGCAGGAAGATGAGGTTGAACCCCGCGTCCTTGCGCGACAGGGACACGAACCCGTCCGCGGACATGTCCTCCGTGAACCCGAAGTGGCGCTTCATGAACGCCGCGGACGCGGACACATCTTCGACATTCAGCGAGATGGCGGATGCGGTGATGCGCATGCGGACAGGCCTCCGTCTCGATGTGGACGAGAATCTACGTACAATGTACGGAGTAGCCAGTCAAGGCGGGCTCTGGCACTGGAGAGCGCATGGCGACACATCGCAGCGGCGCGGGGGACCCCGCCCGGACGCTGGAGCTGCTCTGGAGGAAGGACGTCCCCTCGGCGGGGCAGCGGGGGCCCAAGCCGACGCTGAGCGTCGACGGCATCATCGCCTCGGCGGTGGAGCTGGCGGACCTGGAGGGCCTGGAAGCGCTGACCATGCGCAAGCTGGCCGAGCGGCTCTCGGTGGGCCCGATGACGCTCTACACGTATGTCCCGGGCAAGGCGGAGCTGGTGGACCTGATGCTCGACCAGCTCTACGCGGACATGCCGCGTCGCGAGCCCGAGGACACGGGCTGGCGCGCCCGGCTCGAGGCGGTGGCCCGCGACAACCATGCGCTGTACGAGCGGCACCCCTGGATGAGCGACATCGCCACCAGTCGCCCGCCCCTGGGCCCTGGGTTGATGGCGAAGTACGAGCACGAGCTCGGCGCGCTGGAAGGGCTCGGCCTGGACGATGTCGAGATGGATGCGGCGCTGACCTTCGTGCTGGGCTTCGTCGAATCCTCCGCGAGGAGCACGAGCCGAGCACGCGCGGCCTCCGTCGAGACGGCGAAGACCGAGGAGGCCTGGTGGAAGGCGAACGAGCCGCTGCTGGCCCGCGTCATGGACCCGGCCCGCTATCCCCTGGCCTCACGTGTGGGGGCCGCGGCGGGAGCAGCCCACGGGGCCGCCTACAGTCCGGACCATGCCTTCGGCTTCGGCCTCCAGCGCGTCCTCGATGGGCTGGGCGCGCTCATCCAGGCCAGACAGCCACGAAGGTCCCCTCCTCGCACACCCCGATGAGCGCCCTTTCGAGAAAGTGACTTATTCTCGCTTTGCTCATCTTGAGAGGGAAGGCCGTGGTTTGCTGGGGGCATGACCCCAGACATCACGAGACGTGCTCCCCGGTACTCACGGCTTGGCCTGTACGGCGTGCTGGCCCTGACCTTCGCGGCGCTGAGCTGGCCCACGAGCGCCTACGCGCAGGCGTGGACACTGACCACGGAGCAGCGGCAGGCGTTCCTCCAGTACTACGCGCCCGTGCTGCTCAAGCGGGGCAACGGGAACGACGGGCGGCACGGCTATGACTGGGTGACGAGCTTCGACTTCGACCGGGACGGGAACTTCTCCAACAACAAGCTGAACTGGAAGCGCATCCCCCAGTACGTGGACGCCTCGCGGGCGGGGCCGAGCGCGTATGACGCCTGGCGCATCCGTCCGACGCTCTACACGTCGCTCATCGAGTTCATGGATGGGAGCAAGAACCTGAAGCTCATCTACCACGTGTATCACGCGCTCGATAAGAACGCGGCCGGGGACTACCAGCTCCACGACTGGGAGCGGGTGGAGATGCTGGTGACGAACGTGGTGGGCGCACCGGGCAGTGGCGAGTCCGTGGCGTACGCGGTGGTGACGCAGCACAAGCGCAACGTGGTGCGCCGCGCGGGACACGTGGACCTGAACTTCATGCAGACGGCCACGGGCAAGCACCTGCTCATCTGGCAGGCGGAGTGGTCGGACAAGCTCGCGGCGGCGCATGGGCAGGAGCTGCGCTTCGTGACGGACCCGTATGCGTTCTTCGCGGGGAGGATGGCGAGCGCGGGCAAGGCGGAGGCGGGGGTGAACAACGATGGCGGGCGGAAGAACGTGCACTACGCCTTCGTGCCGGAGGGCTCGGCGGACGCGGTGGCGGCGTTCGGAGCGCGGGCGCTCACGTACGCGACGGCGGACGCGCTGGCGAGCCGCTACGACAACGGGAAGACCATCACCTGGCCCAACGTGAAGCGCGTCACGTATGAGCTCCAGGACCTGGCGGACATCCTGCCCACGCACTGGCAGCACGGCGGCTACGCGACGCACTGGTTGGACACAGGGCCCATCGACTTCTACCTGGAGAGCGCGCTGGTGAACGAGGGCGGCGCCACGGAGGTGAGCGCGGGCATGCAGCGCTTCTTCCCCAAGACGCGGGACGTGGAGAACGACGATGACCGCGAGGGGTACATCGCGAAGAAGTGGTTCGTCGGGACGTACGAGATGAACGACAGCGCCTCCGACTTCGGAGGGGGCGGCTCCAACGCCTTCCACGACAACGCCTACGCGAGCACGGCGGTGGACTCACGGGGCCAGACGCGGGCGAGCGCGAGCGGCTACACGACGTCGCCGTCCTCGTTCTGGTGGCAGCACGACTACTTCGTGCACGCGGGCTTCACGGACTCGACGGACGGCGTGGAGCAGGGCTTCTGGTTGCCAGGGGCCTGGTACCTGCCCGCGAACGGCGGCTTCGACGGCCGTTGGGTCCAGCTCTTCGACGACCGCCCGGGCCTGGAGTCGGGACAGCGCTGAGTCCCACGGCGCGAGTCGTCACATCCATCCGACGACTCGCGCCTGGAGCCTCAGGGCTGGAGTGACACGCCGGCGTTCTCCTGCTCCCGCCGCTTCAGCTCACCCGCCGCCTGCGCGGCCTTGACCAGCGTGACGATGATGTACACGCGGACGACGAACCCGAAGATGTTCGGCTTGCCACCGGCATCAATCGAATCCATCAACGTCACCACGGTGTCGCCGATGTACAGCAGGACCGCGAGGATGGGCCCGAACCTCGTGGCCCGATAGGTGAAGAAGCCGAACACGGCCACCAGCGCGCCGAAGACGATGGAGCCGATGCCCAGCCCGAGCGCCTCCATCTCCTCGCTCGCCGTCAGCATGCCGATGACGCCCAGCAGCGTGTTCAGGCCCGCCAGGACATACAGCATGTAGGCCGCGGTCTTGATCTGCTGCTCGGGGTCCGTCGACGACCCGGGCAACGGGAGTCCATTGCGCTTCACCGCCAGCTCCGCGCTGAGCACGCCGGACTGGAGCTGCACGTCCAGCACGGTCCGGTCCGGCAGCGTGAACCGCACCCCCTTCTTCAGCGCGGAGGCTCCGCCTTCAGACGTCCCCACGACCTGGCCGTCGAGGACCACCGTGAAGTTCCTCCAGAACATCCCCCACACAAACTCGAGACGCAGAGGACCACCTGCCTCCAGAGCAAACTTCCTCGTAGCCATTCATGCCCCCACTTGATGCGTCAGAAGACGTCGACCCTCGGACTCCAGGGAGTCCATCGGCCTGACCGCGAAGCGTACACGCAACCCGACAGAATCCCTCAAACCTGGAGCATCAACCCGACGCCAATGACAACCAGCACCACCAGATGGAACCACCCCACATTGCGCGCCAGCACCGCCCAGCCCTCGCCCGACCCGGGCGACGTGCCCGCGCGGATGGCCGCCAGCTCCTGGTAGCCCAGCACCAGTCCGACGAGCCCCGGGACGAATCCGCAGAACCCCAACGTGGCGAAGACGACCGCGAGCGTCGCCCTCCTGGATGGCTTCTCCCCCAGCGCCACCTTGTGGCAGCGAAGGCACAGCATCCTCCCCACCTGCCACCTGCGGCAGCCCTCACACACGAAGGTGCCACATCGACTGCATGCCCCGTCCGCGAGGCGCTCGGGATGAAGAGGACACGTCGCCGCCAACGACTCCATCCCCATTCTCTATCATGCCCGCCGAAGACACGCCGAAGGGTCGGCCCGGACCACTTCAGGACGCCAGGACACCGCGCCGCACCAGCTCGCGGAAGTAGCGGGCCGCCGGGTCCACGTGGGTGCGCTCGTGCCAGCACATCGAGATTCGCACCGTGTGCGGAGGAATCGGCGCATCGACCGCCTGCACCGCGAACCTCGCCCCCTTCTCGCTGACCAGTGACTCCGGCAACGTCGCGACCAGGTCCGTCGTGGCGACCACCGCCGCCGCCGCCGTGAACGACGGCACCGCCATCACCACCTCCCGAGCAATCCCCGCCCGCGCGTACGCCGCCCCCACCGCGTCACGAAAGCTCTTCCCCGGCACCATCTCCACCCGGACATGCTGGAGCCCACCCAGCGCCCGCACGGACAGCCTTTTGCCCAGCACCGGATGCCCTCGGCGCGCCACCAGCAGCGTGCGCTCCGTCAGCAACGGTTCGAGGTGCAGCCCCGTCCCCTTCCCCGCGAGCCCCAGGTGCAGGTCCACCTGCCCCGACCCCAAATCCCCCAGCGACACGAGCGAGTCGATGCCCACCACGGAGAGCCGCGCATCC
This sequence comes from Myxococcus sp. MH1, assembly GCF_059738865.1. Lineage (NCBI taxonomy): Bacteria > Pseudomonadati > Myxococcota > Myxococcia > Myxococcales > Myxococcaceae > Myxococcus > Myxococcus sp. MH1. The sequence goes on from NZ_AP026947.1 coordinate 9,277,806, forward strand.
GGCATCTCCCGACGCATCAGCGCCGCGATGCGCGGCACCCACGTCAGCTGCCCCGCATCCGCGACCGCCAACGTGAAGGTCTGCGTGCAGCGCCCCGGCTCGAACGGAACCTCATGGAGCGCCAGCTCCATCTCCCGCAGCCCGCGACCAATCGCCGGCGCCAACGCGAGCGCCCTGGGCGTCGGGACGATTCCCCGCCCCTTGCGCGTCACCAGCGGGTCTCCGAGCAGCGCACGCAGCCGCGCCAGGCTGTTGCTGATGGCCGACGGCGTGACGTGGAGCCGCTCCGACGCTCGGACCACGCTGCGCTCGACGAGCACGGTGTGGAGCACCAGGAGCAGGTTGAGGTCGATGGCCCCGATTTGAATGCTCATTTTCCGTGAGGTTACTGCTCACGAACCATCACGGCCAGCGAGGACGCTCCGGGCACATATTGGGGCATGCACAGACTGCTCGGCTGGCTCGCCACCGGCGCGCTCATCGCGTGCCACGCATCCGCACCCGTCATCCCCCACCCCACGCCCATGCCCACCACCCACCAACTCCCCGTCCTCGACTCCTTCCTCTCCTACCGTGAGGAGGGCACCGGCTCACCCATCGTGTTCCTCCACGGCAACCCCACCTCCTCGTACGTCTGGCGCAACGTGACGCCCCGGCTCGCGGACAAGGGTCGATGCCTCGCACCCGACCTCATCGGCATGGGGAGCTCCGGAAAGCCCGACATCGCCTACCGGTACGCCGACCATGCGCGATACCTCGACGCCTGGTTCGACGCGCTCGGTCTGCGCGACGTCGTGCTCGTCGGCTACGACTGGGGCGGCGTGCTCGCCCTCGACTGGGCCGCTCGGCACCCGGACCGCGTGCGCGGCGTCGTCGTCTTCGAGACCTTCCTGCGCCCCATGCACTGGAGCGAATGGCCGCCCCAGGGAGAGAAGCTGTTCCGCGCACTGCGCACACCCGGCGTCGGCGAGCAGATGGTGCTCGAGCAGAACGAGTTCCTGGAGCGCTCGCTCAGCAACGGCGTCAAGACGGGCCTCAACGACAGCGCCCGGGCGGCCTACTACGCGCCCTACCCCGACGCCGCGTCACGGCGCCCCATGCTCCAGTGGCCCCGGGAGATTCCCATCGACGGCAGCCCCGCCGATGTCGCCGCCGTCATCGAGCGCTACGACGCCTGGCTCGCCCAGCCCACCGGGAAGCCCGCGCTCCTGTTGACGTTCGATGGCGGCAGCCTCAGCGCGCCCAAGACCATCGAGTGGGCCCGCACCCAGTTCCCTCGCCTCGAAATCGTCCCCCTCGGCCCGGCGGGCCACCACGCGCCGGAGGACGTGCCCGAGGACATCACCAAGGCACTCCGAAGCTGGCTCGACCACCAGGGCTGGTAGGCTCACCGCGAACCGACCAGGGCCTGCTCGACTTCCGCCAAGAGCGAGCCCTGACGACCCTCAGCGCAGGTCCAACAGCCCCGCGTCGGTGATTCGCCCAAAGCCCTTGAGCCACACGTACTCATCCGTATCCGCATCGAACACGGCGACCGAGCGTCCCGGGTCGAAGAGCAGCAGCGTCCGCCCATCCTCGCTGATGTCGTGCGCGCCCTCGAAGCCCTCGGCCTTCGTCACCCGGACCTCGTCCCGCTCGACCGAGTACTCGTACAACTGGGAGAGCTTCCGCTCGTAGTAGTTGCTCTCGATGAAGAACACCGACTTGCGCCGCGGGCTCCCCGCCGTGAGCTCGTAGCTGCTGCAGTAGGTGTCATGGGTCTTCCAGACCCGCTCCTGACCGGTGCGCAGGTCCAGGCGCCGATAGGTGGCCGAGTCCGCGCCCTCGCAGTTGCCGCCCTCGTCCTGCGTCCCCTCGCGATAGAAGACCATCGTGTCCCCTATCACCATGGGCGACAGCATCCCCTTGCGCCTCAGCTTCAGCGGCGGCCCCACCTTCCACGGCTTCGTCCCAGTGGGGTCCATCGTGGCGATGCGGACACCCCCCTTGTCATGACGCAGCACCGTGCGCGACTCGCCTGGCAGCACCTCATTGCCCGCCTTGTCCGTCTGGTGCACCGGCAACACGCGAATGCCCTCGGGCTTCGGACCAAAGCTCCAGCTCCACCAATCCGTGGTCGTCACCGTTCCATTGGTGACGAGCACCCGAGCGCCATCCTCCGTGAACATCATCGGCATCTGCGAGTGGTGGACGTTGTTCTCGGTCCACTGCGAAGCAACGCCGGGCGTCACCCCCACGACCCCGTTCAGGTCCCCCATCACGAGGAAGGAGCCCTGCTTCGCGCGCCCCGACTTGCTCCGGGGCACCTCGAGCTTCCGCCCCGCGAGCGTCACGCTCACCAGGCGCTCGTGCCCCTCGTCCCCACCCACGGAGAGCGACATCGCCCAACGGCCCGTGGACGGATGCACCGCCAGGAACCAGAGCGAGCACGGCTCCGTCTCCTGGAACCGCGTCCCCTTCTCGGGTCCCGCCAGCCACTTGCGCTCCTCCACGTACTCGCACTCGGCGAGATTCCGCGAGCCCTGCGAGTCGGCGTAGACAACCCGGCCAGGAGCCAGGGCAATCAACGGCACCGGGGAGACCGTGACGTCGGGGGACTGAGAGGATTCGGCCCACGCCGTCGCGGACGTGGCCAACAGTGCGGTGAGCACCGTGCGGCGCAAGATGTCGTGCATGCGCCTGATGACGCACGCCGACACGCCCTATTCACGCTGCGTGCGCATCCCCACTCACGCGTTCGTGGACGCGTCCTGCTCCAGCGCCTCGCGCACCTCGCGCAGCGTGCCCACCACCGTCTTCAAGGACGCCGCGGTCAGCTTGCCGCCCAGCTTGTTGGCCCACGCGAGCTGCCGGGCCTCCACCTCGCGCAGCCGCTCGCGCCCCTTCGGCGTCAATCGCATCAACTTGGCCCGACGGTGGTGCGGGTTCTCCTCGTACTCGATGAACCCCTCCGCCTCCAGCGCGTCCGCCGTCTGCTGCACGCTCTGCCGCGTCAACCCGATGGACCGCGCCACGTTCGCCACCGGCGCGGGCTCGTGGTCCACCACCCCCAACACCTGCCACCGCGCGCTCGTCAGCCCCGACGGCGCCGCCAACCGGTCCCCCGCCGCCAGCAAGAGGCCGTTGTTCTGGAAGATTTCGAGCACCAGGTCCGTGAAGGTCGACCCGGCCGTCGTGTATTTCGCCATGCCCACAGGCTGGCTGATTGACAGTGCCCTGTCAAAAGCGCCGCCACCCCGGTTCGCATGAATTTCCGGAGTCTCCGGTCGTCCAGGGCGCTGAATCCCCGCCCCCAGGAGCCTGAGATGCTTCGCCCCCTCGCCGGACTTCTCCCCCTGTGCCTGCTGGCCGCCGCCTGTGGAAGCTCCGCCCGACAGCAAGCGCTGCTCGAGCGCCGGGAGTCCATCCGCGAGTCCAACAGCGCCTTCGCCGCCGAGGAGCTGGCGAACCACCGAGGCAAGAGCGGGTTCCAGGAGACCCGGTGGGGCATGTCTCCCGACGAGGTCCGCGCGCTCTACCCCGAGGCCCGGACGACGTCGTCCGAAGGTGACCTGCGCGTCGCCCTGCGCGTCACGGACCGCCCGGCGACGGTGGACTTCCAGTTCACGCTGAACAAGCTGGCCGTCGTGTCGCTGCGCTTCGACACCGGCGCGCCCCTGCGCGAGGACTTCGACGCGCTCTCGGAGCTCTTGTCCATGAAGTACGGCGAGCCCACCTCGCGGCGGGACACGGCCGAGGAGGCGGAGGCGCGCGTGCGCAGCGCGGAGTCCTACAACCGCAGCCTGGGTGAAGGCACCCGACGCTCCCGCACCACCGCGGACGACCTCGCCTACGAGAACAAGGTCCGCGTCGAGGCGCTCGCGGCGCAGTCCGACTACGTCGTGGAGAAGTCGTGGAAGGACACGGAGACGAAGCTCCAGCTCACCGGCTGGCAGCAGCCCGACACCCGCAGGCTCACGCTCGACTACGTGAGCCGCTTCCTGGAGCCCCACCTGGGCAAGCGCTCCACCGAGCTGGAGGCCCTGGAGAAGAAGCGCGAGCAGGCCCAGGAGCTGTGAGCGGGGGACTCGGGAACGCCGCTCCCGAGCCCTCCACGCAGGCTCAGGAGCGCCGACGCCGACGCGCGCCGATGAGCCCCATCAACCCCAACAGCGCCATCCCCGCGAGCGGACCGCCGGAGCTGTTGCAGCCCACGGCCTCCTCGTCGTCCTCGCTCGGGGACAGACCGCCGGGAGGAATCACGCCGCCCGGTGACTCGTCCGGCCGGGAGCCCGCATCCGCGACGGGCGTCCCCGCATCTGCGACGGGCGTCCCCGCGTCCACCTCGGGCGTCCCGGCATCCGCCGTCCCCGCGTCCACCACGGGCGTGCCCGCGTCCACGGGCGTGCCCGCGTCAGGCGTGGGGGTGGGCGTCGTGGGCAGCACGTCCGCGAGCGTCGTCGCCTGGATGAAACCATCGTGGTACAGCACGCCCACCGGCTTCACGGTATCGCTGCGGTACAGGCCCAGCTTCAGGTAGTTGTTCTGCCCCGCGTACATCGTCGCGGCGGCGCGCTTCGCGAGCACCTTCTCCTTGTTGTGCCACAGCTCCACGAAGCCCGTGCTCGCCTTCGCGGACCACTTCACGTGCAGGATGAACTCGTGCCAGACGCCTCGCACGAGCTTGCCGCGCCACGGAATCGTGGAGTCGGAGTTGAGCGCCATGCGCATCTCCTCGCCGCGCACGTAGAACTCCAGCGGAGGCGAGCCGCAGCAGCCGTCATGGTGCCACTGCGTGAAGAGCTGCCACGTGTCCACGCTGGGGAAGTCCGGCGCGAACATCACCTTCCAACGGTAGTAGTACTCCGAGCCCTCCTTCTCCTTGCCCAGGTACACCAGCTCGTTGCGGTTGCCACTGGAGTTGATGGGATCATCGCCCTGCTTCACGGTGACCTTGAGCGCGTACTTCCCTTCGGCCACGGGGTTGCTCACCACCAACAGACGGTCCGAGCTGACCATCTGCTCGCGCGTGTACTGCGAGCGGTTGCCCGTCTCGAAGTCACCGCGCCAGAGGACCTCCCCCGACGCCAGGCCAGGGAGCAGGAACATCGCCAGCAATCCAGGGACAAAGACTCTCAATGGCACATGTCCTTGCGAAGGTTTGAAAGCCAACCTTCGACAGACCGTAGCCGAAACGATTCCGTGTTTCATTCCCCCGGCAAATTCTTCCCTCTTGCCTGACAACAGAGCGAGCATCCGGGCAGGGGGATGGATGTCTGATAAATGTTTCGGTGAGTGGAACGGGCGCGCACCTCCCGCCCGAATCGGTGAGTTCAGCTTATGACTCAGTGCGTCACGCAAGGAAACAAGGGAGCCATGGGCTGACCGTTCGGAGGTGGTGTGGTGTATGGTCCCCACCCCTTCCGGCGCTCCGTTCCGGCAGCGTCCCGGGTGCAACCATGCTTGTCCTGCGTGACGTCCAGAAGACCGACCTGGCCGGCCTCAAGCGGCTCGCCGCCGTGCTCAACACGGTGAACCTGCCGAACAACGAGGAGACGCTCGAGAGCATCATCGACAAGTCGGTGAAGAGCTTCGCCGGGAAGGTGAAGAACCCCTTCGAGCGCGAGTACCTCTTCGTGCTGGAGGACATGCGCAACGGGCTCATCATCGGCACGTCGATGATCATCGCCCAGCACGGCACGTACGAGGCGCCGCACATCTACTACGAGGTGAGCGAGCGGGAGCACTACTCCGCGTCCCTGGAGCGCCACCTGCGGCACAAGGTGCTGTCCATCGCCTACAACTACGAGGGCCCCACCGAAATCGGCGGGCTGGTGGTGGACCCGCCCTACCGCGCCACGCCGGACAAGCCCGGCAAGCAGCTGTCCTACGTGCGCTTCCTGTTCATCGCCATGCACCGGCGGCTGTTCCGTCCCCGGGTGCTGGCGGAGCTGCTCCCGCCGCTGTTGCCGGATGGACGCAGCCTGCTGTGGGAGGCGTGCGGCAAGAAGTTCACCGGCCTGACGTACCTGGAGGCGGACCGCCTCAGCCGGCAGAACAAGGAGTTCATCAAGGAGCTGTTCCCCGCGTCGGACATCTACGCGTCGCTCTTCCCGGACCGGGTGCAGAAGGTGCTCGGCGAGGTGGGGCCGCAGACGCGCGGCGTGCAGCGCATGCTGGAGCGCGTGGGCTTCCGGTACGTGGAGCGCATCGACCCGTTCGACGGCGGGCCCCACTTCGAGGCGAACACGGGCGACGTGACGCTGGTGCGCAAGTACCGCACGGTGAAGCTGGCAGCCGAGGACTTCGAGCTGGAGGGGGATGACGTCCTGGTCGCCTTCGAGCGCGAGTCGGGCCGCAACCGCTTCCGCTCGGTGCGCTGCCACGCCCGGCTGGACAACCAGGTGGCCTACCTGCCCGCGCGCGCCAAGGAGATTCTGGGCGCGAGCGCCGGCGCGAAGCTGTCCGTCATCCCGTTCGAGTAGCACTCACGGACGTCGGACCACGCAGTGGTCTTTGCCCTGGAGGGCCAGCGCACGCTGGCCTCTAGCGCCGGGCCCCGAGCATCCGCCAGCGCCATGGGCAGCGCACTCACGGACGTCGGACGACGCGGTGGTCTCCACGCAGCAGCGCGAGCCACCGGGCCCCAGCCTCCAGCGCCGGGCCCTGTGCATCCGCCAGCGCCACGGGCAGGTGCGTGTCCTCGCGCACCGGGTCCATCGACGTGGGGTCCAGCTCCAGCGTGCCCCCGTCCTCCAGCGCCACGCGCACCCACGCGTGCGGCCGCGCGGGCCCGCCGTCCACCACCAACAGCCCGTGCACCAGGGCCACCTTCACGCCCCGCTTGCGGGCTCCGGCCGCGAAGCGCAGCGCGTGCGCGAGGCACCCACCCGCCTCGCCCTCGCCGTCCTCGCGCCAGTCCGCCGCGCTCGGTCCCTTCTCGATGAAGGCCGCGTGCACCCGCGCCGCCAGCGCCCTCGCGGCCCGGGCCGTCCAGGGTGTCATGCCCGGAAGCCTCGCGGGCACCTCCAGCGCGGGCACCAGGGTCAGCGCCCCACGCTCGCCCTGCACCGGCAGCCCCTGGGCGAAGAAGTCCGGAGGCGCCACCAGCCGCGTGTCCGGCGACGCCACGGTGAAGCGGGACTCGCCCACCTCCAGCACATCCATGAGGCCACGCGCGTCGTAGCGGGCCCGGAAGGGTGTCCCCAGGAGCGTGCCCTCCACCCAGGGGGCCGTCCCACCGGTGACGCAGTGCGGGCCCTCGCGGCCGGAGAGCTCCTCGCGCCCCGTGACGCAGCCCGGGGTGGGAGGCCCGCGCCACAGCCACAGCGCCTGGGGCACCACCGGGCGGCCGACGAGGCGCCCCTCGGCGTCCACCTCCAGCAACGCCGTGCGTCGACGCGCGCCCGAGTCCTCCCCTCGCGTGTGCAGGTGATGGCTGTCGTACCGGAAGGCCGCCGCCTCCCGCGTCAGCGTCACGGTCCCCACGGGCACCCCGCGCCAGGCGAAGACGTAGCGGGCCGTCTCCTCGGGCGGGTGGGCCCGCGCCGAGCCCGGACTGACGGGGTTCGCGGGGAGGGCCAGGGCCAGGAGGGCGAGCAGGATGGGCACGAGGGGGACGAGTCTGCGGCGTTTTGAGGACCGGCGCGAGAAGGCGGAGTACCCTTCCCCGGGTCCATGGGCGCCAAACGGTACCTCTTCGCGTTCGGCCTGGCGGCCGGTCTGCTCTCCGCGCTCGTGCTGGGGGGCGTGCTCCAGCTCACCGGCCAGCGGCTGGACGTGTCCGCGTGGACGGCGCTGCTCTTCGCCACGCCCACGCTCTACATCGTGGGCGGCTACCTGTCGTGGTTCCGCTGGGCGGCGCTGCGCAGGCTGGCCCGGCGGCGCGTCATGGCCCAGCTGGCCGAGGGCGACCTCACCACCACGGGCGGCTTCCGCTACGAGGGGCATGAGGACGTCCGCCGGCTCATCCTGTCGCTGCGCCGCGCGCTGTCGCAGGTGCAGCGGGTGACGGCGAACCTGCACCGCACCAGCAACGAGGTGAGCGAGCAGGCCCTGAGCCTGCTGGAGGCCGCGCGGCGCCAGGGTGGCGCGGTGGAGCGCACGCTGCACTCCGTCAGCGGCATGGGCGGCAGCCTCCAGGTGGTGGGCAAGCGCGTGCACCAGCTGGAGGTGTTCGCGGTGGACACCACCGGCGCGCTGCTGGAGATGACGGAGCGGCTGGAGCAGGTGGTGGAGTCGCTGTCGCAGGTGAACGACTTCGCCAACCACACCACCTCGCTGATGCAGGCGATGAGCGAGCGGCTGGCCAACATCGCGTCCTCGGGTGACGAGCTGGCGCGCTTCGCCGCGGAGGCGGAGAACTTCGTGGCGCTGGTCGAGGGTGGCATCGACTCCGTGCGCAGGCGCGCCAGCGAGACGAACCAGCTGGCCCTGGCCGTGACGGCGACCGCCGAGCGCGGCGAGGTGCTGGTGGGCGACAGCGTCAAGGGCATGTACCGGGTGGAGGAGACCGTCCGGAAGGCCGCGGAGCTGATGGGCACGCTGGGCTCGCGCTCCGCGGAGATTGGCCGCATCGTCGACGTCATCCAGGAGATCGCCGACCAGACGAACCTGCTCGCCCTCAACGCCGCCATCATCGCCGCGCAGGCTGGCGAGCACGGCCGCCCCTTCGGCGTGGTGGCCAACGAGATTCGCAACCTGGCCGAGCGCACCACGCGCTCCACGCGCGAAATCGCCGCCATGGTGTCCGGCATCCGCGACGCGGTGATGACCGCGGTGACGCTGGTGCACGAGGGCCGCGAGCAGGCCACCACCGGCGTCGCGCTGGGTGACCGCGCGTCCGAGGCGCTGGTGGAGATTCGCACCATCACCCAGCGCACCTTCAGCGCCGTGGAGGCCACGGTGACGGAGACGCAGCGGCTGGAGGCCCAGGGCGCCACCGTCGTCGAGGCGAGCCGCCGCGTGGCCCGGCGCGTGGAGGACGTCACGCGCATGGCGATTGAACAGGCCGGCCACGCGCGCGAGCTGGTGCGCCAGACGCAGGAGATGGCCCGCGTGGGCCACGGCGCCTCGCAGAAGGCCGAGGACCAGGCGCGCACGGGACGGGACCTGTCCGAGTCCGTGGTGCGCCTGAGCGCGGCGATTGAAGAGCTGCGCACCGCCAACGTGGTGCTCACCCGCGCGGACGCGTCCATCCGCGAGGAGGTGGCGCAGGTGCGCGAGGACGCGCGCCGGGTCATCCGCATCGGCGACGGGCTGACGCGCACGGTGGACCAGCTGGGCCACGAGGCGGTGGGACTGGAGACGGAGGTGTTCCGCTTCCGCCTGCCCCAGCCTCGCACGGGCGGCACGCTGCGCGTGGTGCTGCACCAGTCCGCCTCGCTGCGCAACCGCCAGGCGGTGGACCCGCTGTTCAGCGTGGAGAACCAGCTCTCCGAGCTCACCGCGTGTTCGTTCTCCGGGCTCGTGCGACTGGAGGACGGCGGCCTGGAGCCGGACCTGGCCGAGCGCTGGGACGCGGACCCGTCCGCGCGCCGCTATCGCTTCTATCTGCGCAAGGGCGTCACGTTCCACGACGGCTCGCTCTTGACGGCGGGCGATGTGAAGCGACACCTGGAGCGCCTGTTGGACCCGGCGGTGCGCTCGCCGGACCGCAGCCTGCTCGAGGACGTGGAGGGCGCGCCCGAGTTCTCGTCGGGCCTGGCGCGCGAGGTGACGGGCATCGAGGTGCTGGACGACGCCACGCTGGAGATACGGCTGCGCGAGCCGAAGGCGTTCTTCCTGCACCTGATGGCGCTCACGGCCACGTCGGTGGCGAGGATGGACGGGAGCGGGCGGCTGGTGGGCACGGGCCCCTTCCGCGTCATGTCACTGGAGCCGGAGCGCGTGGTGATGGAGCGCAATCCGTCCTACTGGCGCTCGGGGACGCCGCTCTTGGACCGGCTGGAGTTCCAGCTCGTCGACTCGCGGCAGGAGGCGGTGTCGAGGCTGCGCACGGGCACGGCGGACCTGGTGTCGTTCCTCTCGGCGGAGCACGTGGAGGTGCCGGGCCTGGAGTCGCTCCAGGTGCTGGCGAGCACCACGCCCTCCACGGCCTTCGTGGCGCTCAACCTGCGTGAGCCGCCCTATGACGACGTGCGGGTGCGGCGGGCGCTGCGCGCGGGCATGGACATCATCGGACTGGTGGAGCAGTTCCACCCGGGTGCGCGGGTGGCGCGCACGCTGACGCCGCCGGAGCTGCTGGCGGGCTCCGAGATGGCGCCCCTGCCGGCGCCCGACGTGGCGCTGGCGGAGCAGTTGTTGCGCGACGCGGGACTGCGCCGGCTGAAGCTCACGCTGCACCACCCGGTGGGGCGCGACACGTCCACCGAGGACGCGGTGTTGTTCCGTCCGCTGATGCAGGCGGGGCTGTTGCAGTTGGAGCACGTGGAGCTGGCGCCGGAGGAGTACCTGACGCGGCTGCGCGACGGGAAGATGTCGGCCTTCCGCACGCTGTGGCTGGCGGACTTCCCGGACCCGGACACGTTCCTCTACTTCCTGCTGAACTCCAGCGCGCAGACGGTGTACCCGGTGGGCTACCGCAACCCGGAGCTGGACCGCATCACCTCCGAGGCGCGCGTGTCCATCGACCCGGAGCTGCGCCAGCAGCTCTACGTGCGCGCCGAGCACCTGTTCCGCGACGACTGCCCGCTCATCCCGCTGTACCACGAGCGCGTGCACGCGGCGGCCTCGGCGGCCGTGCAGGGACTGCGGCTGCACCAGACGCCGCCCCAGGTCCGCTTCGAGACCCTCTGGGTGGATACGAACACGACGGAGTGACTCGGCGCGCCTCGAGCCGCTGGGGCCGAACCGAGGTCCGCGTCGAGACTTTCGAGCAGCCTCCGCACACATCGCCCCCCTCGGGGTGAACCCGCCACGCGGTCGCGTCGCTGAGGTCGGCGCGAGACTCACGTCGAGCGCCTTGGGTGGACCTGAGCGCGGCGATGTCTTTCAGCGCGCCTCGCGCCTCACGCCCGACGAACTCCCGTGTCGTTGGGGCCAGCCGAAGGGCGACGCCTGGATGCCACCCATCCCGTAGGCCTCCACGCGCCAGACGCCATCACGCTCCAACACGACGAGCAGCCGGCCGCCGGAGAACGTGCTGCCCGCAACGCGCGTCGGTCGTCCGGGGAGCGCGCACATCTCTACCTTCTTCCCCCGCGCGAAGAACTGGAGCCACACCTGCCTCCCGTCCGTGCGTTCGGCGTCGGCGAGCACGCCCACCGCGTCACCTTCGATGAGCGTCGCGTCGTGGAACGAGCCCGGCACCTCCTCGAAGGGCAGCGCGTCCACCTCCCACGCCACCAACCCCGTGGTGGAGTCCACCGCGCGCAGCACCGTGCGCTCCTCGTCGGGCGCACACGGCAGGCCATCCGTGCGCGAGCAGGAGCGCGCGAACACGTAGCCAGGGTTCCCCGCGGAGGACAGCAGCGCGGGCTCGGCCAACGGCGTCAGCGTCCGAGAGCCCGCGTCCCAGTCCACCGTCACGGGAGCGCCGCCATCCGTGGACACGAAGGCCCGGGTCCCCACGAACAACGTGCCCCCCGCCACCGCGAGCGACGCACTCCCACCCGGGACACCACCGTCCGCCAGCTCCGAGATGAGCAGCGAGCCTCCATCCGGCTCGAAGTCCGCGCGCTCCAGCCGCCCATCCACCGTGTACCGGAACGCCGCCTCCTCCGCATCGAGCGCGAGCCGCGCCTCACCGCGCCACGCCTCCACGGGCCCCGCGCGCAGCACCGTGCCCGCATCCTCACCTCCCGCGAGCCAGACCCACCGCGTGCTCTCGGGCACCGCCACCGCGCCACCATCCTCCGGCACCGGGCCCCACGCCACATGCGCCACTACATCCCCCGCCGCCGTCAGCGCGACCTGCCCCGCCTCCACGTGCCCCAGCCACGGCCCCGCATCCGAAGGAGCACCGAGCGACGTCCACGACGCCTCCCACTGTCGCGCGCCCGGAGTGCGCGGGGCATACGACTCCAGCCCCTCCGGCGCAGCCACCACCACCCCCGCATCGGACGCGGCCAGCAGCGTGCGTGCGCCCCCATCCGGATAGGGCGACTCGAAGCGCAGCAGCCCGCTCTGGGTGAAGGACACGAGCCGGCAGCCCGCATCCTCGTCACACACGGAAGAGAACAACGCACCGTCCTGCACCAGCAGCGCGGGAGCCCCCACGGGCTCACCGCCGAGTTGCTGGCTGAACTCCGCCTCCAGCTCCCCCGCGTCGGGCCGCTCGCACTCACCATCCTGACAGGTGCCCTCGCCCCGGCACGCGGTGGCGGGAGCGCAGACGATGCCATCCGGCGTGGCGAACTCGTCACACGAGCCGTTGAAGCACAGCCGCGCCGACTTGCAGTCCCCTGGCCCACACGGGATGAAGTCCTCGGCGTCCACCTCCTGGCAACCCTCGTCCCGGTCGCACACGCCCACCTTGCACCGGTTGCTCGGCGTCGGACACACCACCGGCGCCGTCACGCAGCCCTGCGAGGGCGAGCACGCGTCCACCGTGCACGGGTTGTCGTCATCACACGTGCGAGGAGAGCCCACGCACGCACCCGACTCGCAGCGCCCGTTCACCACGCAGCGACTGGTGGGGATGCAGGTGGCGCCATCCTCCAGCGCCCGCTCGATGCAGGTGCCCGTGGCCAGGTCGAAGCTCGACTCGTGACAGGGGCTCGATGGCACACACGTGAGCGGCCGCACCCCCAGGCCCGTGAGGCGCACCGTCTCCGTGCGCCCCGCGCCCGTCAGCGTCAGCGTCCCCTCCGCGGGCCCGTTGGCCGCGAGGAAGTCCACCTCCACCACCGTCGTCCCGCTGCCCGGCACGGTGACCTCCGCGCTCGCCACGCTGAAGGGCGCGCCCACGGACGCCGTCACGGTGAGGCTCGCGCGTCCGGTGGCCAGCAGCGTCACCTGCCTGCGCGTGAGGCTGCCCTCCAGGGCGCGACCGAAGTCGACCTCCGTCTCCTGGGGACGGAAGCCCTGGCGCGCGTCGCCCGTGCCCGAGTCATCCCCACAGCGACAGCCCGTCAGCGACAGCGCGAGCGCGACGAGCAGGAGCGTCCACGAAGAGGTGCGCGAGGCCATCCCTCGACTCAAGCGCGCCCGGGCCGCCCCATGCAACGTCGCCGTGGAATGCCGTCGTCCCGAGGACTCAAGGCCCGGGGGCCGGAGCCCGTCGCCGGGCGAACATGCGCACCAACACCGCCACCGCGCCCACCGCCACCAGCCCCACCACGGCGTACTGGTAGCGGCTCATCAGCGCCGACAGCCGCTCCAGATTTCCGCCCACCGCGGCCCCCAGCGCGAGCACCAGCCCCGTGTGCGCCATGGCGGACAGCGCCCCCAGCCCCAGCGCGTTGATGCGCGGCACGCGCGAGGCACCCGCCGCGACGAAGATGAGCCCGCGGATGCCGGGCAGGAAGCGATTGGCCAGCAGCAGCCAGGGCCCGTTGCGCCGCATCCGGGACTGCACCTCGGAGAGCCGCGCGTGGCTGATGCCCAGGTAGCTGCGCCCCGGGTTCGCGTCGAAGCGCCCCGCCAGCCAGTGGCCCACCGCGTAGTTGATGGCCGCGCCCACCACGCTGCCCGCCGTCACCACGAGGAACACGAGCACCATCGACTGCTCACCGCGCACCGCGTACACGCCACCCAGCAGGGTGATGGTGTCCCCCGGGAAGGGGGGCACCACGTACTCCAGCGCCGCCGCCACGCCCAACACCAGGAGCCCCAGGGGACCGAGCGCCCCGATGAGCTGGTCGATGTATTCCACCATCCGCGCGAACGACCTCCTCCAGGTGCCAGGCACCCGTCATAAGGCAGCCCTCGCGGAGGGGAAAGCGTGAGTGGCCGTTGGTGAACAGTGCAACGACAGCACCGTGCCCGGGACGTCGGCTATGCTCCGCTCGAACTCGGGAGTCGGAGTCGCCGCCATGATTCTTCCGCGCTACTGGGACAGGCTGACCACCTCGCTGCACGTCGTCGACCTCCAGGGGAATGCCGAGGAGGCCTGGCGGTTCCTCGTCTACCAGGGGCTCGTCGAGGACACGCCCGAGGGCCAGCGGTTCTTCGAGGGCGCCATCCAGCGCAGCCAGACGTGGCGCGGCTACGAGAGCGGCGGCGCGGTGGGCTTCATCGCCAACGAGCTGAAGAACGAGCGGCTCCTGGAGTTCAACCAGCCTCGCGACCCCGATGGCCACGGCGCGAAGCGGGCCTTCCGCCTGTGGAAGCGCAGGTCCCTAGAAGTATGACGCCCGCTCGTGGACCGCGACGAGCGCGAGCGATGTCCCACCGGGGCGAAGACAGACGACCCCCATGACAGGGGGACGCGCGTCCTGCCAGGAGCCCTTGAACTGGTACCAGGTGCAGGCGTTCCAGCGCTTCTCGGGGGCATCGCTGGCCCAGGAGACCTCGATGCCACCGAGCGCCTCGAGCGTGCGCCACAACGCCAGACGTCCATACGCCGCGCCCAACCACCCGCGAGCGCGTGACGCCACCCGGGAGAAGAAGAAGTCGGCCACGTGCGACAGCGTGTCCCGCTCGCACACCACGAAGGCCGCGTCCTTCATGAGCGGCAGGCCCAGGTCGATGAGCAGCGAGGTCATCGTGTCCGAGGGCGCCTTGGGCAGCGCGGGACGCAGCTTGAGCACCCGCTGCTCGATGGCCTCGTGAGTCCCCTCCCCATCCTCCGCGACCAGGATGGCCGCGAGCCCCGGAGGCACGGGCTCGTCCTGCGTCGCCAGCCGGATGTCGGGCGCGGTGTACTCGTCCTCTTCGTCCTCCCGTGACGCCGCGGACAGCCGCTCCCCGAGCGTGTCGTACGGGTCGATCTCCTCCGTCCCCATGATGCGTCCGAACGAGGACTCCCAGCGTCGACGCTGGAGGGGCAGCGCCGCCAGCGGATGACCGCGCCGCGACAGCTCCTCCTGGAGCGCCAGGACACCGGGCACCGAGGACAGGTCCGCGCCGCGCAGCACGAACTCGTGGACGCCACACGCGAACAGCTCCAGCAGGTCCTCGGGGCCTTGCCGGTGGGAGCAGAGCTCCACGAAGCTCGCCGCGTTGCGATGGGTCCCCAGCAGCGCCGCCAGCTCCTGCTCCCGTCGCGCGGCGGAGAGACGTCCCTGGTAGCGCGCGTCACGCGGCTGACGGGCGACCTCCAGGAGGGTCAGGGCGCTGTCCACGTCCTGGCCCTTGGCCAGCACCTCCTCCAGGTGGTCCGAGAGGGCGTGCAGCCGCTCCCGGCCCTCCGCGGGCGTCGAGGCCAGCCGCGCCTCCAGCTCCGCCGCGACCGCCACCAGCGCCGGGTAGGCCCGCGCTTCTCCCAGCTGGTCGATTCGCGCCCGCGCCGCCTTCAGCCCGTCGCGGGTAGAGATGTCGTCGAGGAACGCGCTCACCGTCGAACTCATTGGTAGATGGGTGGCGCGGTACCGGTCAGCGGCCCGTTTCCACCCGCCTCCTTTCAAACCGTACGTGCGGTTTTCCCGCATACGGCTTAACGAGAGTGTTGTCGTGCAGCATGCACGGTTTCGGGTAACGAATCGTCCCACGCAATCGGTGGAGCCCCTGTCCCCAGAACCATTCCCGATTCCACTCGTGAGCCTGTCCGGCTCGCAGGTTCCTTCCCCTGCGCTTCACCATGAACTGGTGCAGCCGCCTGCACACGTAGGAGTCGAGCTGATTGAACTTCCGGGCTGCATTCCCGCTGCGGAAGTAGTTGCCCCACCCTCGCAGCACCGGATTCAGGTCGGCGATGATGACTCGCACGTCCTTCACCCCGTACCGCTGACGACTCGTCAGCTCCTTCACCCGGGCCCTCACCCGCTTCATGCTCCGCGCTGACGGCCATCTGTGCAGGTAGTAGCGCTTGAGGCCACGCTCCTCCAGCAGCTTGCCCGACATGCGTTGATGCAGGTGACAGCCCAGGAAGTCGAAGCCTTCCTTGCCCTCGGTGAGTTCCACTCGCCGCGTCTTCTCCGGATGCAGTCGTAGCTTCAGCCTCTCGAAGATGATTCGCACTCTTCGTTCAGCCTCCTCGACAGCTTCGCGGCTTTTGCACAGCACCACGAAGTCATCCGCGTAGCGCACCAGCTCGCCTACCCGCGCGCACTGCCGCTGCCACACGCTGTCGAAGACGTGCAGGTAGATGTTGGAGAGCAACGGAGAAACCACTCCGCCCTGCGGCGTCCCCGAGACCGTCTCGGAGTACCGGCCCTCTTCTACCACTCCCGCACTCAGCCACTGCCTCAGCAGCTTGAGCACCCTGCGGTCCGACACCCGTCGCTCCACCCGCTCCATCAGCAGCTCATGCTCGATGCTGCCGAAGTAATCGCGGATATCCGCGTCGAGCACGTGGCGACATCCGGCATTGACTACCTCCCGGATGCGCTCCAGGGCCTGCAACGCGCTTCGGCGAGGCCGGAAGCCATACGAGGACGGCAGGAAGTCCGCCTCGAATACCGGCTCCAGCACCAACTTCACCGCCATCTGCACGATGCGGTCCTTCACCGTCGGAATGCCCAGCGGCCTTCGCTTCCCGTCCGCCTTGGGGATGTACCGCCTCAGTACCGCGGGCGGCCTGTACGCTCCTGCTCGCAGCACCTCGCCCAGCTCCTCTACCAGCCGCTGCGCGCCGTACCGCTCCACCGCCGCCAGCGTGACTCCATCCACGCCAGCCGCGCCCTTGTTGCGTCGAACCCGCTCCCACGCTTCCCACAGGACGTCACTCCGGTGGACTCGGTCATACAGCGCATGGAAACGGCGCTCCTTGCACCGCTTGGCTGCCACGAAGAGCTTGCGCTGGAGTCGTCGAACTTTGTCGGTGGACTCTGGTCCACCGGGGAGATTGGAGCCGCCGTGGCGGCTCATGCCCTCGCTCTTACCTCCCACCCAAGCACCACTCAAGCAGGGGCCCTTCCCTCCGGGCGCGTTGTCCTGCACGCCCCTCATCGGTACTACGGCCCCCTCGGACTCCCGCTGCACTCCCCTCGCTTTCGCCTTCGGCTTATACGCGGGGCCCTGCCGCGACGACGGCTGCGCAGTCGGGTCTCTCCTGTTCCCCACCACTCCTTGAACACGTGCCGCGCCCCATACCCCGGGGAGTTCCGCTGCTTCACACCCGGACTCGTCCGCAGCGGACCTGGCCTTCACCGTGACATGCTCGGCTCGGCTCTCCCATTGTGTCTCTGTCGAGGCGGCAGGCTTCACTTCATGTTGCGGCCCGTGCTCTTGCTCCCTCCCTGTCGGAGGCTTTTGACGCCCCGCTGTGGCCTGCCGCCTCTCGGCGACCGGCTGGGGCCTGCTACCGGGCACTCCGGTGTCTACCCGGACGGGACTCTCACCCGCAGGTCTGGTGGAGCATGGACGTGCTCCTCTTTCTCGTCCTTCAGGACGCACCATGGAATGCGAGCCTACAAGGGAACTGGGGTCCGGTGGCATCCCGCCCTCTCTCCCTCGGAACACCGAGCCCCTGTGCCACGGCGCCCTCCTGAAACGAATCCCAGGGGCAACACGAACCCCTGGCGAGGAGTCGTTGAAGCCTGACTGGATTTACGGCCCGACAACCCCAAACGCGCCGTCGCTGCGTCACTCCAGCCGTACCCAGCTCTGTCGACCGGGACGCGGGGCTCGGGCGAGCACGCGAAACGCCACATCTCGGCCGCGGCGCTTCCGCTCGAGCACGTTCCCCACCGGGGCGCACCTTGACGAGGCGAGGTGGCATTGGGAACTCCCTGAGCCAAGAGGAGCACCACCATGTCAGGACCGTCCCCCCATCTGTCCGCGAAGCAACCGGGCCACGGCATGCGCTGGCCCGCGATGGGACTCCTGTCGGCCTCGGCGGTCATCAACCTGACGAACGTGGCGGCGATGTCCGAGTACGGCCTGGGCTCGGTGGTGCTGTACCTCATCCCGGCGCTGGTCTTCCTGCTGCCCGCGGCCTTCGTCGCGGCGGAGCTGGGCAGCACCTGGCCGGGCGGCGTCTTCACGTGGGTGCACGAGGCCTTCGGGGAGAAGTGGGCGTTCTGCGCGGCGTGGCAGCAGTGGGTGCAGAACGTCATCTTCTATCCGCTGCTCCTGTCGTTCGCGGCGGGGAACCTGGCCTTCGTGGTGTCGCCGGACCTCGCGCGCAGCGGACCGTTCAACGGCGCCTTCGTGCTGGTGGGCTTCGGGCTGTGCGCGGCGGTGGCGATGCACGGTGTGAGACACGCCTCGCTGTTCTCGGTGTGGAGCGTGCTTCTGGGCATCGTCCTGCCCACGGCGCTGCTGTCGTTGCTGGCGGTGGTCTATCTCGTCGGTGGGCACGGCTCGGCGGCCCCGTTGGGCGCGCGCGACTGGGTGCCGCCGTGGTCCGGCATCGGCGGGCTCGTGCTGGTGGTGGGCAACTTCCTGGCCTTCGGCGGCGTGGAGGTGAGCGCGGTGCACGTGCGGGAGATGCGCGACGCGCGGCACGGTTATCCGAAGGCGATGGTGGTGATGGCGCTGCTCGCCACCAGCATCTTCGTGCTCGCCACGCTGGGCGTCGCGGTGGCGGTGCCGCGCACCCGTGTGGACCTGAGCGCGGGGCTCATCCAGGCATTCGAGACCTACCTGTCCACGTTCGGGATGAGGCGCGTGGCGCCGCTCATCGCGGTGCTGTTCCTGGTGGCCACGCTGGGCACGGTGCTCACGTGGATACTCGGCCCCAATCACAGCCTGCTGCTCGTGGGGCGAAAGGGATTGCTCCCACCCTTCTTCCAGCGCACCAACACACACGGCACGCCCACGGGCCTGCTCGCCACGCAGGCGGTGCTGGTGGCCCTGCTGGCGCTGCTGTTCTTCTTCGCCCGGGATGTCAACCAGGTCTACTGGGCGCTCGACGCGATGACGACGCAGCTCTACATCCCCATGTATGGGCTGCTGTTCCTCTCCGCGCTGCGCCTGCGCCGCACGCAGCCCGACCTGCCGCGGGGCTACCGGGCGCCCATGCTGCCCGTGCTCGCGGGAGTCGGACTGGTGGCCTGTGTCCTCGCCTTCCTCGTCGGCTTCGTGCCCCCCAAGCAGCTGGGCGTGCAGAACGCCGCGGCCTACGTGGCGCGGCTGGCTGGGCTCGTCCTCTCCCTGGCCGCCGTGCCCTTCGTGTTCTACGCCCTGCGCAAGCCCGGCTGGCGCCAGCCGCCCCCCAGGGCCTCGCATCCTGGAGCCGGCTCGGGCTCCCGGACCGGCCGGCCGACACCCGCGAAACCCGAGCCCTGAGCGGCATGCACCGATTGCAGCTCCAATGTCCGGAAGAATCCCGACGTAGCACGTGGAAAGCGGGCTGATTTTCAGCCCCGGCAACCCAAGACAATTCGTCGATACGTATACCCGGCCCCTCTGCAATTCCTGGCCGAGCGCGCTCTCTGGGTATGGGGTGGCCTGCTTGATTTTTGAGTGATTCCTCTTTTATGAGGGAAGCGCGCGTCCACGCAGCACCGGGCCCACGCGTGCACACTCGCCAGGATTCACCGTCTGACGGCGAGCAGTGCGCCATGGCCGCCCGTTCGCGCCTCGCGAGCGCCCCGCTCGTTCACCACGAAAGCACCTCATGAAACGACCACCTGGGTCCCACACGCGTGTGTGGCGACTCCCTTCGTATGTCTTGGCACTACTCCCATTGCTTGCCTCCAGCCTGGTCCTCGCGGCCCCGGCGAGCACGCCCTCCAGATCCACCTCGAGCCCCAGCGCGAAGTCGGGAGCGCAAATGCTGCCGCCCCCGGGCTGTCCCGACTGCGAGCCCGAGCCCATCTGCGACCCGGAGATCTGCGACGGCGTCGACAACGACTGCGACGGGCAGATTGACGAGGGCGTCAAGCGCACCGTCTACCGCGACGCGGACGGTGACGGGAAGGGCGCGGGCGCCGCGGTCCAGGGCTGCGTCGACTACGGCTGGGTCACCAACAACACGGACTGCAACGACTCCAACGCGTCCGTCTGGCAGGCCGGCCGCTTCTACCGGGACGCGGATGGAGATGGCTACGGCAATCCCAACCAGTGGCAGGACTCCTGTGGCATCCCCGCGGGCTACGTCGCGGACGCCACGGACTGCAACGACGCCAACGCCGGCGTGAAGCCGGGGGTCATCAAGTCCTGCGGCGTCGGCGAGTGCGCGCGCACGGTCCAGGCCTGCGTCAACGGCGTGGAGCAGGCCTGCGTCCCCAAGCCCGCGACCGCCGAGGTTTGCGACAAGCTGGACAACAACTGCAACGGCGTGGCGGACGACCTGCCGCCCATCACCTGTGGCACGGGCTACTGCCAGCGCACGGTGGCCGCCTGCGCCGACGTCTGCGAGCTGGTGGAGACGAACCCCAACAAGCCGCCCGTCGAGGTCTGCGAGTGGATGGCGAACAGCTGCACCCCGGGCCCGGCCAGGGCCGAGACCTGCAACAACATCGACGACAACTGCAACGGCACCATCGACGACGGTGTCATGAGGACCTACTACCGCGACAACGACGGTGACGGGTACGGCGCGGGCGCGCCCATCGGCATGGCCTGCACCGTCCCGGGCGGAGCCGCGCCCAATGCCTCGGACTGCAACGACCACGACTTCAACGTGAAGCCCGGCGCCGTGAAGCAGTGTGGCGTGGGCGAGTGCCGCGTCAGCGTCCAGGCCTGCGTCAACGGCGTCGAGCAGACCTGCACCCCGCGTCCCCCCGGCGTCGAGATTTGCGACAAGGCGGACAACGACTGCAACGGCGCGGTGGACGACATCACCATCGCCTGCGGCACGGGCGCGTGCCGTCGCACCGCCCCGGCCTGCGGTGAGCTCTGCGAGATGGTGGAGACCCAGCCCGACAAGCCGCCCAAGGAGGTCTGCGAGTGGGGCGAGTACGGCCTGTGCACGCCCGGCGCGCCCTCCGCGGAGGTGTGCGCGAACGACATCGACGAGGACTGCAACGGCATCACCGATGACTCGAGCAACAGCGCCGCGTGGCTGACCTTCTATCCGGACCAGGACCATGACGGTTACGGCGCGGATTGGAACTCGACGCGGGCCTGCTACCAGCCCATGGGCACGGTCCGCACGGGCGGGGATTGCGACGACACCCGCGCCGACATGAAGCCAGGCGCCGCCGAGGTCTGCGACGGCATCGACAACAACTGCTCGGGGACGCTGGACGAAGGAAATGTCTGCGACCAGTCCCTCTGCCAGTAACCCCCTTCCGACTCATCACGGTCCTTCCCCAATGAGACACGACTCACGACCTCCGCGACCCCCGGGGCGCCTCAAGCGCTTCGCGGCGAACGCGATGCTGTTCTTCTATGGCACGCAGCTGTTGAGTGGCTGCGTGCCCGCGGGCTCACCCTCCGACGAGCCTGGCGGCGCCGGCGAAGTCGCGCGGGCCCGGGCCGCGCTCGACAACGTCCCGTTCGAGCTGCGCTCCGACACCATCCTCCCCACCACGTCCGCCACCCCCGAGGCCCCGGGCATCACCCCGTTCACCGCGGACGTGTCGCCGGGCGGCTCGGCCAACGTCTCCATTCCGCTCTGGACTCCACCGGGACGCGCGGGCATCCAGCCCTCGCTCTCCATCGTCTACGACAGCCAGGGCAGTGACGGCCTGCTCGGCCCGGGCTTCAACCTGGCGGGCCTGTCGCAAATCACGCTCTGCCCCAACTCGTTCGCGCGCGACGGGAAGCTCCTGGCCGCGGACACGCGACACTGGATGCTCTCCGGAGGAGTCCAGGACTACACCCGCGTCTACTGTCTGGATGGCTCGCGGCTGGTGGGCTCCACCTGGGACAGGTTCACGACGGAGGCGGACCCCTCCACCGCCATCACCATCACCGGCGGCAACCACCTGGAGGCGTTGACCTTCGAGGTGCGGGGGCGCGACGGGCTCATCCGGACCTACGGCAGGACGACCACCGTCTCCGGGGCGCAGCGGGACGACGCGCTCGTCCGGGGCTTCCACTCGACGCCCATCCGCGGCGCCAACAACACCATCACGTCGGAGGACAACCAGGCGGTGACCCTCACCTGGGCGCTCGCCTCCGTCCGGGACCGGTTCGGCAACCGGATGGATGTGCATTACGACCAGGCCCCCGCCACCGACGCCTCGTCCGTCGCCTGGCACCGCCCGTCGCGCATCACCTACACCGGCTTCCGCCGCGAAGTCGTCAACCCGGAGACCGGCTCGACGCAGGTCACCGTCGAGGAGGGCCAGCGCGAGGTCACCTTCGAGTACGAGTCCCGGCCGGACACCTTCACCGGATACCTCTCCGGGGTGAAGGTCGGACGCGACTTCCGGCTGTCACGCATCAACATGAAGGGCCCGGGCCTGGCGCCCGGCGCGAGCACGCTCTCCAAGGTCCCGCTGCGCTCGTACAAGCTCAAGTACTACCAGGGCACCGTCAGCCAGCGCAGCCTGCTGACGGAGCTGCGCGAGTGCGATGGCGCCGACGTCTGCAAGACGCCCGTCCGCTTCGACTGGGAGCAGGGCTCCTGGGACTTCGACTACCTGCCCACGGTCAACGTGAGCAACGCGAAGGCGGGCGCGGGGCTCAGCGCCTTCGGGCTGGGCGCGGGCCGTCAGGGCCTCGCGTACTTCACCGGCTCCGTCCTCATGCAGGAGCGCGACCTGGGCCCCCCCGAGTACGTCACGGACGTCACCATCCAGAACTGGGAGGACCGGATGCGGCTGTTGCAGTACCCGGACGCCGCCTCCACCACGCTCGACTCGTCAGAGGCCAGCGGCCTGGTCCTCTGGTATCCCTATCTCGACGCGGATGGCGGCCCCTTCGGCGGCGGAGACTCCAACCGCTTCTGCGGCAATCGCGCGGAGCGCAACCTCTTCCCCCTGGTCACGGACTGGGACGGCTCGGGCCGCTCCTCGGTGGTGGGCCTCTCGTGCGCCTGGAACGTGTTCCCGGGCAGCCCCTACCTCACGCCCGCCTATGCGCATCAGGTCTCGCGGACGGTCAATGAAATCCACTGGGTCGGCTCCGAGCTGAATCCCCAGTACTGGCTGGACGTGGATGGTGACCGGCGCAACGAGCGCGTCTGGGTGGGCCGGCACCAGGTCGACCTCGAGGATACGAGCAACCCGAACAGTCAAATCGTGCGGCGGGTCGTCATCACCCAGCCCGTCCCCTCCACGATGCGTCCGCCCATGGTGCCCGCCACCCGGGCGAACACCATGTCACCGGCGCTCTACGCCCAGAGCACACGCGCGGGCGTGCGCGTGGCGGACCTGGACGGCACCGGCAAGCTGAGCCTGGTGGGCCTGGGCTCGCACCCGGACGCGAGCAGCTTCCTGGATGCGGTCAGCTTCCGGGAGGTGACCTCGGGCAGCACCACCGCGGGCCAGCTGAACATCGTGCCGACCACGCTGCGCCGGCCGCCCGGCCTGCCGTTCTTCTTCCCGAGCCTCTACGCCTTCACCTTCGACTTCATCGACGTCAACGGCGACGGCCTCCAGGACGCGGTGACGCTGGGACAGCTGCAGGCGACCGACACCCAGCTCAAGCTCCGGGTCCAGTTCAACACGGGCAAGGGCTTCACGGAGATGCGTGAGACGGAGCTCCCGGAGAGCTTCAAGACCGCGCTCCTGGGCGCGAAGACCGAGCACGGCGACTTCGACGGGGACGGTCGCGTGGACCTGGCGGTCTTCCGTCCGGGCCACCCCGTCCAGGTGCTGCTGGCGGGCCCGCGGGGTGAGTTCACCCAGCTGTTGAACCTGTCGATTCCTTCCAGCGGCGACAGCAAGGACTGGTCGCAGGTCATCGACGTCAACAACGACGGCCTCTTGGACCTCACCTATCGCGTGGGCAACGAGCTGCGCATCGCCCGGCGCCAGAAGCCGGTGGACGAGCTCAAGCGGGTGCACGGCAACGTGCAGCTCGCCACGTACCAGGGCTACTCCGGCCTGAGCTACTCGTTCGAGTACGCGCCGCTCTCCCAGGCCAACCCGCACGGCGCCGTCACGCCGAGCGAGCCCTTCTACCTGCGGAACTACACGGAGACGACCACGACCCCGTGGCTGCGCCTGGCGCCGGAGTCGATGCGCGTCGTCTCGCGCCTGTCCGTCAACTCCAACGAGCAGCGCATCCAGAGCTGGCGGCACCTGTACCGCACCGGGCTCTCCGATACGCGCGGCCTGGGCTGGAAGGGCTTCGGCCAGCGCATCGTCATCGACGAGGTGACGGGGGCTCGCACCACGACGACCTACGACAACGTCTCGGCGAAGGAGGGCACCGAGCGCAAGGCCATCGCGCCGCTGGCCCACCTCCCGGTGGAGGAGCTGACCGAAGTCCCGCTCGACACCAACACCCGGCTCGAGACGAAGCGCCAGTGGACGTACGCGCGCACGATGGCGCAGCCGTATGCCGCGACCTATCAGCAGTACGCCACGCGCATCTCGGAGACCGTCAGCGAGCGGCGGGGCGGCGCGGTGACGCCCGTGTCCGAGAAGGAGACGCTCACCACGCTGGATGCCTACGGCACGCCGGTGTCGCGGACCGTGCTCACCCACGGCGCCTTGACGACCGAGCAGGAGCAGGTCGTCACGACGCCGGACTTCGACGCCGCCACCTGGCTGCCCCGAGGCACCTGGACCGTCACGACCTCGTGGATGTCCTGCGACAGACTGCTCCCGAACAGCACGGGCTGCGCGGGTCAACCCGCTGCCGCCAACGTCCGGACGATGAAGGTGACCCACGACGCCCAGGGACAGGTGTCGTCCACCGAGAACGAGCCGTCGCTCGTCAACGAGTCCTCGACGGCGACGACGTCCGAGACCTATCTCAAGACCACCTTCGCGAGGAACGCCAAGGGACTGGTCGAGCAGGTCTCCCAGCAGGGCGCGAACGGCGTCACCCGCTCCGAGACGGTGACGTACGACGGCGTCGACCAGACCCAGTTGGCGAGCACCACGGACGCGGAAGGGCTCACCTGGAGGTATCTCTTCCATCCGGGCCTGGGCGTGCTCGCCCAGACGAAGGACCCGAACGACGCCCACGTGCGCCTCCAGTACGACGGCTTCGGCCGCCAGCGCATCGTGACGCCGCTGTACCAGGGCCCCTCGGCGGCGCCGGCGAACAGGTCCGTCGTCGAGACGTTCTACGAGTGGAACGGCACGCTGCCGCAGCACCGGACGCGGGTCGCCACGGGCAACGGCGTGTTCGACGAGACCGTCATCCGGTTCGACACGATGGGCCGACCGGTGACGACCCAGTCCCCGCGCTTCGATGGTCAGCCGGTGACCACCACGCTCACCTACGACGTGCTCGGGCGCGTGGTGAAGACGGAGCTGCCCAGGACCAGCACCGAGCCGCCCACGTGGGAGCTGCACGAGTACGACGCGCTCGGCCGCGTCACGGCGCGCCGCTTCGCGGATGGGAGCACGGGACCCAACGGGAGGCTCCTCGAGGGCATCGCCTACTCGGCGCCCCAGCCCTACTCGGCCCAGGCGACGTCGACGGATGCGCTCGGACAGGTGAAGAAGTCGCTCACCGACTTCCGCGGGCTGATGGTCGAAGCGACCGAGGCTTGGGGCACGGTGAAGGCCGCCACCATGAAGTACTCCTACGGCCCATTCGGCCGACTGGAGCACACGGATGACCCGGCCAACCATCGCAGCTCGCGCTTCTATGACGCCGTGGGGCGGCTGGAGCGCACGGTCGACCCCAACTCCGGGACGCGGCTGTTCGTCTACAACGCCTTCGGTGAACTCAAGAGCCACTCCGACGCGCCGGAGGGAGCGGCCGGCCGCATCACCACCACGTACGAGCGGGACTTGCTCGGCCGAGTCCTCACGGCGACCAATCCGAAGGAGTCCCTCCAGTACTGGTACGACGAGGGGCCGGGAGGAAAGGGGCGGCTGACCCGCGCGAGCCGCACGCCCGTGGGGACCTCGGTGGAGGCCGTCGACACCGCCTATCTCTACGACGTGTACGGCCGGGAGACGGGCCTCTCCCAGAAGGTGGCCGGCACCACGCGCAGCCTGGGTCGTGAGTACGACGACTACGGTCGCGTCGGTCGCCTCACCTATCCGGCGCAGCTCAACGGTCAGCCCTTCTCGATCAACTACTCGTACACCGACCGGGGTGAGCTCTCGAGCGTCTACCGCTCCAACAGCATCACGACCTACTGGCGGGCCTACGAGCGCGACAGCATGGGCCGGCTCAAGACGGCCCACTACGGCAACGGTGTCTCGCGCGTCTTCCGCTACGACACGCAGGGACGGCTGCGCTTCACCGAGGCCAAGAAGCACCTCACCGACGTCCAGCGCCTGGCCTACGAGTACACGGCCAACGACAACCTCTCCGCGCGCCACGACCTCATGGTCGGCGTCACGCAGAAGTACACCTACGACGCGCTGGACCGGCTCGAGCGCTGGAAGGTCCAGCAGAACTGCCAGACGCTCGACGTGCAGTTCCAGTACGACCCGGTCGGTAACCTGCTCAGCCGCTCGCCTGTCTCCGGCTGGGAGCCCTCCGCGAGCCTCCAGTACACCGGCGGCAGCTCGGGCGGCCCCCACGCCGTCAAGCAGGCGCAGCTGGGCGCCGAGTCCTTCACCTACGAGTACGACCATCGCGGCAACCAGCTCGCGATGCGCGATGCCCAGGGCGCGCTGGTGCGCTCGGTGCAATACACCCCGGCCAACCTGCCCGAGAGCATCACCTCGTCGAGCGGCACGGCGCCGAGCAGCACCGTCCGCTTCGACTACGACGCCTCCGGCACCCGCGTCCGTAAGTACGCCGACAACGGGCAGGATGATGAGACCGTCTACGTCGGTGGCCTCTACCAGCGCCGCAAGCAGGGCTCGACGGTCACCCACATCGTCAGCATCCCCAGCCCCGAGGGCGTCGTCGCCGAGCTGTCGTGGCAGGAGGGCTCGACGTCGGAGTCCACGCGCTACTTCCTCAACGACCCGCAGGGCAGCCCCGACACGGTGACGGATGCCTCGGGCGCGGTGCTCGAGCGCATCAAGTACGAGCCCTTCGGCGGCAAGCGTCAGGCGACGAACCTGGCGCAGGCCTCCGCGACGAACCACTCCGGCGCGCGCCGGGGGTTCACCGGGCATGAGCAGGACGATGAGCTGGGGCTCATCAACATGCGCGGGCGCATCTACGACCCGCGGGTGATGAAGTTCCTCAGCGTGGACCCGGTCATCGCCGAGCCGGGCTCCGCTCAGGCCTACAACGCGTACTCGTACGTCCTCAACAACCCCACCCGTTATACGGACCCCAGCGGCTTCACGCCGTATGGCGGGGAGCTGGTCAGCAGTTGGGGGGGTGGCTGGACGGGAGCGCCGCAGTCGCACCAGAGCCGAATCATGGGCGCACTGGAGCGCCACCTGTCCATGCCGGGCCCGTCCCTGTACCTGCCCAGCGTCGACTTCAAGGTGCCCAGCATCCAGTCGCTGGATGACACGAGGACCCAGCCCGATGCGCGTCACACGAACGACATCGGACAGAGCTCGGGGTCGTCCAGGTCCGGGTTGACGTCCCTGCTCACGACGGCGTCGAGCACGTTCAACGCGGTCGCCGACAAGGTCCCGTGCGGTCCGATGGTGGGCTGCCATCTGAGCCGGGCGATGACGAGGTCGCAGCTCGAGAGCATGCTCAACGCGTCGACGCTCTATGACCGCTATGCGCCGGTCAGCAAGCTCGCCGCGGCCAGCTTCGCCATCAACGAGTTCATCCCGTTCGTGTCCGCGGGTGAGAGCTATCTCGAGACCAAGTCGGCCTGTAGCAAGGGAGACGCGGGCGGTTGCGCCGTGGGCGCGGGCAAGACCACGTTCTACACGCTGGCCTCTGGCGCCAGCCTCTTGTCCCTCATCGAATCGGGCGCTGGTGTGGCAGGGGTCCTCAAGGCTCCGGTCTCGAGCGCGCGCAGCGCGATGAACCAGGTGACCCGCTCGCTCAGGGGTCGAACGCTCCCACCTCGTGGCACCTTCTCCATGAGCAAGAACGCGGCGGGCGGAGAGGTCTGGACCTCCAACGGGGAGATCATCCAGATGGACTTCGCGCACCTCGTGGATGAAGCCCGCCTCAAGGGCAATGTGCAGATTCTCTCAGGAACCCATGGGCAGGCGAATGGCAGGCTGCTTCAGGACATGAGACTCCACAAGGAAGACAGGCTTCGCTGGCGAAACGCGCCCAACGTGACCGTCCACGACATCAACAAGCTTTCGCCCGAGGAGATCACGAACATCCTCCGAAGCGAGGGGAGCATCTTCGGGGCCTTCTGCTACAGTGACCGCTGCCTCGCGCCCTTCAGGTAGGCACGACATGACCCAGAAGAAGTTGAAAGAGTACAAAGGGTTCATCTGGACTCGGGACCTCACTCGGCCGGGCCTGCGAGTGAGCGTGATGGCGACGGACCCCGAAGAAGCCTTCGACATGCTGGAGGAGAAGCATGGCAAGGGCACCGTCCACGACCTGCACAACGAAGAGGAAGCGAACACGATTCGCTGACCGGGCTGGCGCAGGCGCCAGCTCGAGGTAGCTGAGGAAGGGCTCGCGACTCACGGGTCGCGGGCCCTTCTTCGTGGGAGGGACGCAGGCCCGACAATCCGCCGATGTGGCCTGAATCCGCGCTCTACCGGACTGACGGCCCGGCGCGCATCCTCGAAAGACTCACCCGACCTTCGAGGACACGTCATGGCCCACGACCACTCCGCACATTCCGTCCACCACATCGTTCCAGGCTTCGGCGCGGACCGCGCCGCTCATTACGATGCCCAGGCCGCGCTCAGCCTCGCGGGCGTCCAGGCCATGTACGAGCTGGTGGCCAGCGCGATGACGTCCCGGCTCGATGGCCAGCAGGACGCCTCCCTGCTCGCCGTGGGTCTGGGCACGGGGATGGAGCTGGTGCCCTACCTGCGCTTCGATGTCCCGGGTTGGCGCTTCACGGGCATCGACCCTTCCTCAGCCATGCTCGACGTGGCCCGGAAACGCCTGGAGACCGAGGGGTTGCTCTCTCGCACGCACATCCACGTGGGGGAGCTGAAGAGCCTTCCGGAGGGCCCTCCGTTCGACGGCGCGCAGATGATGGGCATCCTGCACCATGTCGAGGGGGACGCGGCCCGCCTGGAGCTGCTGCGCGAGGTGGCTCGTCGGCTCAAGCCCGGAGCGCCCCTGGTCATCGGCTGCCGCGTCGGAAAGGACCCGGTGCTGACGGATGTGGAGTTCCGCCGCCTGCGGGCCCATGGAATCCCCAAGGAGGAGCTGGACCATCGTCGCAAGCTCTTCGACGCCAAGGTGACGCCCATCGAGTCCGACGCGGTCCTGGCCGGAATGCTCGAGCAGGCGGGCTTCACGACGCCCAAGCCGCTCTTCGTCTCGCTCCAGTTCAAGGTGTTCCTCACCCAGTCCAGGACTGCGTCCCAGGGCTGAGTCCCGTGCGGTGGACCTGATGAAGGAGCCACGCGCTTGACGCTCTCGGGGCCCGGACGCCGCACTGGCGCACGGGCCCGCCCAGGGCGCACCCATTCCAGAGTGAGAGTTCGATCGCCTGAGCAGAGGCTGGATCGACCCACTTCCTGGTCCCCTCCAGCAGCAAGCTTCTAGCTGTGCATCATCGGCGTTGGACTCGAGTCCCGTGTTGCGGACTCGTGCCGAGCCCCGCGCAGCCCTCCGTCGAGGAAGGTCTCCGGCGCGTCCGTTGCACAACAGCGGACCACGCGAGTCCACTTGGACGGCACGGCCGAACACGGCCATCCCGACGCAAGCCAGGGCATCGCGAGACCCTCGTCGCTCGACCGAAGGCTCACCATGACTCAAGCGCGTCGCCCGCCACCCCGCCTTGCGCTCCAGGCATTGCATCTCACGGCACTCCTCGTCCTTCTCGTCACACCACCGGTCCTCGCCTCGGAGCCCACGCTGCCGATGTCCCAGGCTGACGCGGGCCCCATGGCTGCCCCCATGGCCTGCAACGGTTGCGAGCCGTTCCCCGACCCCGACCCCGAATGCACTCCGGAGGTCTGTGACGGCGTCGACAACGACTGTGACGGGCTCATCGACGAAGGACTGATTCTCACCCTCTACCGTGACGCGGACGGAGACGGGAAGGGCGCGGGCGTCGGGAAGGCAGCCTGTGCCCAGCCCGGCTGGGTCAGCAACAACAGCGACTGCAACGACAACAACGCCTCCATCTGGCAGTGGCGGAGATACTACCGCGATGCGGATGGCGATGGCTTCGGATCGCCGGCGACCTGGAAGGACTCATGTGGCCAGCCCTCCGGCTACGTGACGGACGCGACCGACTGCAATGACACCTCGTCCGCCGTCAAGCCGGGCGTCGTGAAGTCCTGTGGCATCGGAGCCTGCGCGACCAGCATCCAGGCCTGCATCAATGGAGTCGAGCAGGTCTGTACGCCCCGGCTTCCCACCGAGGAGGTCTGCGACCAGATCGACAACAACTGCAATGGCCAGGTGGATGACCTCCCTCCGGTCACCTGCGGTGTTGGCACCTGCCAGCGCACGGTGCCCGCGTGCGCCAATATCTGCGAACTGGAAGAGCGCCATGACGGGAAGCCGCCCGTCGAGGTCTGCACCTGGAGATCCAACTTCTGCGTCCCCGGCACCCCCATGCCCGCAGAGGTCTGCAATGGGGTCGACGACAACTGCAATGGGATGACGGACGAGGGCGTGCAACTGACGTTCTACCGCGATGAGGATGGCGACGGATTCGGTGCGGCAAGTGCCCCCATCGGAAGTGGCTGCAGCGTCCCTCCTGGGGCGTCCCTGAACAGCCTGGACTGCAACGACAAGAACGCCGCGGTTCATCCCTCGGCCCAGAAGACCTGCGGCGTCGGTGCATGCGCGAACAGCGTTCCCGCATGTCGCAACGGAGTCGAGCAGTCCTGCACGCCGCTGCCTCCCTCCGGGGAGATCTGCGACCAGATCGACAACAACTGCAATGGGCAGGTGGACGATGTCCCTCCGAAGACCTGTGGCGTAGGAGCGTGCGCGCGAAGTGTCCCCGCCTGCACCACGGCATGCTGGATGGAGCCGAGTCGTGACGGCAAGCCTCCACGAGAAGTGTGCGAGTGGGGAGACTACGGCATGTGCGTTCCCGGAGCCCCAGCCCCGGAAGTCTGCGCCAACGGCATCGACGAAGACTGCAATGGGCTGGCTGACGACTCGACCCACTCGAATGCATGGCTCGACTTCTACGCCGACCGGGATCAAGACGGATATGGCGCCACCTGGGTGAGCACACGAGCGTGCCGCCAGCCCGAGGGCACGACTCGAGTTGGCGGAGACTGTGATGACACCCGGTCCACCGTGAGGCCCGGCGCCGCGGAAGTCTGTGACGGCATCGACAACAACTGCAACGCGAACATCGACGAAGCGGGCATCTGCGAACAGTCGCAGTGCCAGTGACACGAGTCCATTGACTGCATCCCCAGGCGGAAGCCCTCCGTCCTGCTCGGAGTCCATTGCCCTCATGAGTCCGGAAAAATCCCATCATCATTCCTCGTTGCGCAGGTTTGTCGCCGCGCACGTCATGCTTTTTCTCTACGGAACCCAGCTCGTCAGCTGCGCGCCATCCAGTCCTCGGGAGCAGGAGGAAGAGCGCAGCGCGCAGCACGCCAAGGCACTGGGGGCGTCGCAGAACATTCCTTTTGAACTGAGACAGGACACGATTCTCGCCACGGGGCCGGCGGGGCAGTCGACGCCAGGGGCCATCCCGTTCTCGGCCGACGTCACGGCCAGCGGGTCAGCCGCGGTGTCCATTCCCCTCTGGGTTCCTCCCGGTCGAGCGGGAATCCAGCCCTCTCTCTCCATCGTCTACGACAGCCAGGGGAGCGACGGCATTCTCGGCCCGGGCTTCAACCTCGCGGGGCTGTCGCAGATCACTCTTTGTCCCAACACCATTGCCCGAGACAACAAGCTCCACGCGATCGACCTGACGAACTACGCGAATCCCAGCGACAGCAATCGCTACACGAAGACCTATTGCCTCGACGGCATGCGACTCGTACGCTCTGGATTGAGAGAGTTCAAGACGGAACGCGACTCATACGCCTCCATTCGCATTCCCGCCGGCGACAGCACCGCGGACCCAAACACCTTCGAAGTCCTAGGACGAGACGGCCTCGTCCGGACTTATGGCAAGGCCGCTGGAAATCGGAAGGACGCTCTCCTTCGGGGCCAGCATTTCGCATACACACCACACGACGGGGCGATTCAAGAGCACCACGATGATGTCGTGACCCTCGCCTGGGCACTCGCATCTATAGAAGATCGCTTCGGCAATCGCATGGAGGTGTTCTACGAGCAGGCATCACCTGGAACTGAGACAGGGGCCTGGCATCGGCCATCGCGTATCGCCTACACCCAATTCAAATCAGCATCTGGCGGATTCGAGCCTGGCCAGCGAGAAGTCACTTTCGACTATGAGACTCGACCTGACACTTTTCTTGGATACTTTTCCGGGGTGAAGGTCAGCCGTGACTTTCGGTTGCGCCGCATCAACATGCGGGGCCCAGGCATTTCACCCGGCTCGACATCACTTTCCATGACCCTCCTGCGCTACTACGAACTCAAGTACACCGAGGGAGCGATCAGTAAGCGCAGTTTGTTGACACAAGTCGGCGAGTGCGATGGTGGGGGCATCTGCAAGAAGCCTTTGTTTTTCGATTGGGAGCAGGGCTCCTGGGAGTTCACTCTTGCTCCGCCAGTGAACGTGAGCGAAGCGGCCGCAGGTGCAGGCCTCCACGCATTCGGCCTGGGCGCAGGACGACAAGGCCTCGCGTACTACGTACGCTCCGAGAAAACTCGAGAGGACGACTTGGATTTCCATTCGACCAATGGCCAGGTCACGGACTTCACGCAGCAAAACTGGCGGGATGTCATGCGACTGCTTGAGTACCCAGACGCAACATCCACCTCTCCCATTCTCGCGGAAGAGACCGGATTCGCGCTCTGGCATCCCTGGTTCAACATTCAAGGAACCGGGTGGCTCGAGGACATCTGGGACAGCGTCTTTGGGAGTAACGACCCCGGATATTTCTGCGGGAAGCGCAATGAGCGAGGACTGTATCCCATGGTCACAGACTGGAACGGGATGGGCCGGTCCTCTGTCACTCCGCTCTCATGTTTCTGGGATGTCTTTGTGGAGAATCCTCTCTCCAATCCCGAAGGCAGGCTTGCCCCCGCATATGGACACATTCCCCGCGGATACGGAAAAGCCAAGATAGCAGGCTCGGAACCGAATTCACAATACTGGCTCGACGTGGACGGCGATGGACGGAACGAGCGGGTGTGGATGGGTCGACATATCATTGACCTCAGGGGAGCAGGAGACTCCATCGTCCCCAATCAACGTGTCGTTGTCGTAGAGCCCGCGACAGGGCGAACTACTAAAGCGTCCCCGCTGGGCTATTTCCAGCCCTCCCGCGTCGGAGTTCGCGTAGCGGACCTTGATGGCACGGGCAAGATGAACCTGCTTGGAGTTGGCCCCGACACCAACACCTTTCTCGCCGCACTTTCCTATCGAGAGCACGCACCAAACAACCCGGACATCGCATCGCTTGAACCCGCTCTGACAACGGTCCGGACACCTCCCGAATGGAACCCGTTCCTCAACAACCCTTACTCATTCACTTTTGACTTCATCGACGTCAACGGCGATGGACTGCGAGATGCTGTCACACTCGGGCAGATGTACTTCCTGGACCCTGCGCCCGAGCGATGGGTGCAGCACAACTCCGGCAACGGATTTCTCGAATCCACCAAGGTCGTGCTTCCAAGCGATCTTTCGCAGATGCTCCTTGGAGCCAAGACGGAGCATGGGGACTTCGACGGAGATGGCCGGATCGACCTGGCGATTTTCAAGAAGGGTGAGCCAGTGCAACTCTGGCTCGCGGGAACCCGAGGCGATTTTGCACGAACGGAGAAGCTGAGTTCCGTCCTCAGCGGCGACAACCTGGAATGGGCACAGGTCGTCGACGTCAACAATGACGGGTTGTTGGACTTCACCTTCCGGCAGGGCAATCAACTGCGCGTAGCGTTTCGTACCCGCGCGACCGATGTCCTCAAGTCCGTCAATTTCAACCAGAATGCGAACTACACGTTCGACTATGCGCCCTTGTCCCAAGCCAACCCAACCGGCGTAGGTGTTGCCACAGAGCCGTTCTACTCGAAATCCAATATCACGGAGCAGTGGTGGCTTCGAGCAGTACCGGAGACGACGCGCGTTGTCGCACGCCTCTCCCTCATGATGGATGGGCGGCGTACCCGCCGCTGGCACTATCTCTATCGAGATGGACTCTCCGACATGCGCGGCCTGGGATGGCTGGGGTTTGGTCAACGCGTCGTCGTCGACGAAGTGACAGGCGCTCGCACCACGACACGCTACGACAACGTCTCCATGGTGCCAGGAGCTGATCAGAGGAGTTCGTCCCTCCAGGCACATCTTCCTGTCGAGGAGAACGTCGAGATCCAAGTGGATTTGAACACGGCCCTCCAGACGCAGCGAACCTGGACGTATGCCCGCATCCAGCACGCCTATGCTCTTACCTATCAGCAGTATGCACGTCGTTTCGTAGAGGTTGTACGCGAGGTCAAGGGAACCCTCTCCACAGTCGTTTCCGAGACGGAGACGATCGTTGAGCTCGATGCCCATGGAACACCGATTTCGCACACGGTACTGACCCATGGAGCAGACAAGACCGAACAGGTCAAGACCCTGACGACGCCCGGCACCTTCGACGCAGCGACCTGGCTCCCCGCAGGCGACTGGACTGTTGCGACGTCATGGATGTCCTGCGCCAGAGCCATCTCGCTTGGCTGCTCCGGGCAACCCGAGTCCACGAATATCCATACTCAGCGGATGACCTATGGTGCTCTTGGCGAGGTTGCGAGCACTGAGACCGAGCCTTCCCTTTCTGGGGAGTCCGTGACGCCTACAACCTCCGAAGCACACCTCAAGACCTTCTTCACCCGCAACGACAGAGGCCTCGTCGTGCGAGTCTCCCAGCACGGCAGTGGTGAAGTGCGCACCGGGTCCGTGACATACGACAGCCTCGACCAGACGCAGCTTGCGTCAACGACGGATGCAGGAGGCGCGACCTGGCGCTACCTCTTCCATCCAGGTCTCGGCGTTCTTGCGCAGACGGAAGACCCCAACGGGGTCCATACGCGCGTTCAATATGATGGCTTCGGTCGTGAGCGAATCGCGACTCCGCTTTATCAAGGGCCATCGTCTGCACCTGCGAACAAGTCCATCGTGCGCAGCTTCTACGAGTGGCAGGGCTCGACGCCCCAGCTCCGCGTCCAGGCAGACACGAATACTGGCGCGGCAGGGGTGACTGAGGCCACGACCTCGTTCGACGCCCTCGGCCGCCCGGTGTCGCACCGCGCGCCGCGATTCGATGGACAGACCGTGCTCTCCACCATCGATTATGACGACCTGGGTCGCGTGGTGAAGCAGGAAGCCCCTCGACTGAGTACGGAGATGTCGTCCTGGGAGGCATTCGAGTACGACCCGCTTGGGCGAGTCACGGCACGCCGCGTTGGCGACTCGACCACCGGGCCTCGCGGCATGCTCGTCGAGACACGTTTGTACGCAGCGACTGCGCCCTACATTTCGCAGGCGGTCTCGTTCGACGCGGCCGGACAGATGAAGCGGACGCTCGTCGACTTCCGCGGGCTGATGACCCGGACAACCGAGGCACCCGGAACAGCCCTGGAAGCAACCATGGCCTACACCTACGGTCCCTTCGGGCGACTGGAACATGTTGACGACCCTGCTGGGAACCGGAGTTCCCACTTCTACGATGCGTCTGGACGATTGGAGCGCACGGTCGACCCCAGCGCGGGGACAAGACTGTTCCTCTACAACGCCTTTGGTGAGCTCAAGAGTCAGTCTGACGCGCCCTCTGGGACGACGGGCCGGTTGACGACCACGTATCAGCGCGATCTCCTGGGGCGGGTTCTTTCGGCGACCAACGAAAAGGAGCGTCTGGATTACGTCTATGACAGTGGTCCGGGTGCGATGCGACGCCTGTCACGCACGACCCGTACGCCTGTTGGCGACTCCGATGGCGTCGTCATCAAGGACCATGTGTACGACCCGTTCGGGCGCGAGACGGATACTGCGTTGAGAGTAGGCGGCGAGACACTGGTGATGAGTCGCGAATACGATGACTTCGGGCGAGTGAAGCGGCTCACCTACCCGGTCGCGCGCAATGGAGTGCCCATGACATTGGAGTACTCCTTCATGAATCAAGGGAGTCTCGCGACCATCTACTCGACTAGCATTTCAAGCCCGTTTGCCATCTACTGGCGAGCGTACGCAAGAGACAGCATGGGTCGACTCAAGACGGCCCATTACGGCAATGGCGTTGCCAGGAGCTTTCAGTACGACAGCCAAGGGCGGCTGCGCTTTCAGGAGGCTCGCCACGGCGGAAACAAAATCCAGAGCCTCGCCTACGACTATACCTACAACGACAACCTCTCCGCGCGTCACGACCTCATGGTCGGCGTCACGCAGAAGTACACCTACGACGCGCTGGACCGGCTCGAGCGCTGGAAGGTCCAGCAGAACTGCCAGACGCTCGATGTCCAGTTCCAGTACGACAAGCTCGGCAACATGCTCAGCCGCTCGCCTGTCACCGGCACAGAGCCCTCCGCGAGCTTCCAGTACACTGGCGGCACCTCGGGCGGCCCCCACGCCGTCAAGCAGGCCCAGCTGGGCGCCGAGTCCTTCACCTACGAGTACGACCACCGCGGCAACCAGCTCGCGATGCGCGATGCCCAGGGCGCGCTGGTGCGCTCGGTCCAGTACACCCCGGCCAACCTGCCCGAGAGCATCACCTCGTCGAGCGGCACCGTCCGCTTCGACTACGACGCCTCGGGCACCCGCGTCCGCAAGTACTCCGACAATGGGCAGGATGAGACCGTCTACGTCGGTGGCCTCTACCAGCGCCGCAAGCAGGGCTCGACGGTCACCCACATCGTCAGCATCCCCAGCCCCGAGGGCGTCGTCGCCGAGGTGTCCTGGCAGGAGGGCTCGACGTCGGAGTCCACTCGCTACTTCCTCAACGACCCGCAGGGCAGCCCCGACACGGTGACGGATGCCTCGGGCGCAGTGCTCGAGCGCATCAAGTACGAGCCCTTCGGTGGCAAGCGTCAGGCGGCGAACCTGGCGCAGGCGTCCACGACGAGCCACACGGGAGCGCGCCGAGGGTTCACCGGGCACGAGCAGGACGACGAGCTGGGCCTCATCAACATGCGCGGGCGCATCTACGACCCGCGGATGATGAAGTTCCTCAGCGTGGACCCGGTCATCGCCGAGCCGGGCTCCGCTCAGGCCTACAACGCGTACTCGTACGTCCTCAACAACCCCCTGCGCTACACGGACCCCAGCGGCTTCACGCCGTATGGCGGGGAGCTGGTCAGCAGTTGGGGAGGAGGTTGGACCGGGGCGCCTCAGTCACACCAGAGTATTATCACGAGCGCGCTGGAGCGACACCTGTCCATGCCGGGCCCATCCTTGTACCTGCCCAGCGCCAATAGCAAGGTTCCTAGCGTTCAAGCGCTCGACGATGCCAAGGCGCAGCCTGACGCGCATCACACAAACGACATCGGGCAGAGTTCCGGCCCCAGCGCTCGCGGCCAAGTATCCCCCTTGGCATCATTTTCAAAAGAGGACGAGCGGACACACAAATCCACACTTACCTCAATCATGGCAGGCTATGACGTCCCTGCCGCCCTCAAACCAATCGGCACAATCTTCGCAGCCAAACTCATTCTTACCTGGGCAACAGGTATCGGGCCGGTCAACACAAACTACGAAGACGGATCCCTTCCTGCAAGGCTCATGAGGGATACAGCCGACTATCGAACCGCACGTGAACGATACGAAAAAGCAAGCATACTCAGCGGCAAATACGAAGACGCCATCCTTCGAATCAGCAACCCCGACGAAATGCACTACCCATTCTGGATTGGCACCCACGGAGCCAGCTTCAAACCGCATCCAGATCAGAAATCAATGACAGTCACCCTATTTAACACCACGTCGCTCACATCCGCCCGACGCAACAACATGGACACCGGCGCCGCGAACACCACTCCGAGTTGGGAACGGTGGCCAATTCTGGACGCGAAGAATCCAATACTGAGAATCTTTCTGTACACGCTCGCAGTACGCGCCAGAATTGAATTCCCCAATTGGGGACTCCCCTTTGGCAACACCTACCAGACCTTCACCTGGAGAGAGCCCTTGCCAGGGATACCTCCGAAGGACCAGAATATGCCGGAGTCGGAACCATAGACCATGCCCTGTGTCGCAAGCCGCCATGAACCTTCGCTTTCTCCCGCTCTCACTCCTCCTCGCATTCAGTTTCGCGTGCCCCCAAGAACGCTCGAAATCCCGGCACTCGGCCGCATCACTCGTTGGCACATATACTGCCAACTCGCGAGAAATCAATGGAACCATCGTCCTCAGGGAAGATGGAACCTATCTTCATACATTCACTCAAAATAATCAGCCACAACGGGAAGAGGGGCATTGGACAGCCATTACCGACACATCGGGAACGGCTATCGTTTTCGATGGGTTCACGCCCGACTGGATGGATCGGGGACAGACGAAATGGATCCCCTACATAGAAGAACAAGGCGGCCGTGTAGCCATCTCGGCGGACCCAGACAAGGCTGGCTATTTCGTCAAGCAATAGGTGCACCGACAGCAGCCAGCTCACTTCTCCATGAACACACATGCAACATCGAAAACTCTCTTCCGTGTTCCTGGAGAAGTGCACGCAGCATCTCTCCAGGGGCTGCGGGCCATGTCTTCGACATGGAAACCAGCGCATCTTGCCTTTCCCCTTTCACGCCGTACCGACCATCGCCCAAATCAACGAAACCCTCCAATAACAGGGGACCATCATCGAAGTCTCTTGCCCTTGTGGGGGCCTGCCTCTCACTCATCAAAACGGCACAATCATGACGAAGAAGAGATTGAAAGAGTACAAAGCGTTCATCTGGACCCCTGACCTCATTTGGCCTGGAACACCGGTGACCGTGATGGCGGTAGACGGCGAAGAGGCCTTCAATCTTCTCGAGGAAAAGCACGGCACGCGCACCGTCTACGACCTGCACAACGAAGAGGATGCGAACACGCCTCGCTAACAGCGAGAGGGGCTCGCAGGGCTCAGGACGACGAGATGGTTCGCGAGACAATCACCACGAGCATGTCGTGTCGTCAGTGCGGAACACTCCAACAGTGCACCCACACGGCGACGGCAAGGAGCAAGGGGCTGGGCTTCGCCAGCTCGTTCCACTGCCTCGAATGCGGAGACACCTTCGAGAGCGACGACTCCCGCATCCCGGAAGACCTCCGCCATCTCTTCTACGAAACGCACGGGAAATGGACGCTGCGTCTCGAAGAACCAGGCCCACGAAGAGGCCAGCTTCTCCACGCAGTCCGCGACGTCATGGGCATGAGCATCCAGGACACGGGCGAACTGTGTAAGTCCCTGCCACGTCAATTGGCGGAGGGAACACGTGTCGAGATGGAGCTGCTCCGAGAACGGCTTGCCCACAGTGGAGCGAAGCTGTTCCTCAAGAGCGACGCCTCAACCCAAGACCCCACTCAGTAGTCGAGCGCTCTCCAACGGACTTCTCCATGGCGCAATTCTTCCCCGGCCTCAGTCGATGCATCCTCTGCAAACAGGTCATCGACGACGCCCCGGTGATGTTCCCCGCTTTCATCCCCAAGGGGCATTCACTCTGGGGGTATCAGGACGCGTCCTTCCACGCCCCCTGTTTCGACGGCTGGGAACATCGAGCGCGCTTCCTGCACATCTACGACGATGCGCTGCGGCTCGATGCCTCGATGCCCAAAGGCCTGAGCCTGGAGGAGAACGAGAAGCTGTTCGCCGAGCGCTCACGGCTCTGGCGAGAACGAATCCTCCGCGAAGACCTGACGCCGCCAACGCAGTGAGCCCGCGCCCACCGTCACGGAGTCGTGGTCACAACCCCAGGCACCGGCATCACCGTGCCGCCGTACTGCGTCGCCGCCAGCGTCCCGCACGCCGCCCCAATCTCCTTGCCCCCTGAGTACCGCCGCGCCACCGGCGCCTTCAGGATCTGCAAGTAGTCCCGGAACGCGCTCAGCTCCTCCGCCGACGGCGGCAGGTACTTCCCCGTCGGGTCCGTCACGTCGATGAGGTCCACCTTGATGGGAATCCCCTCGAACGCCACCTTCAGCGCCTCCGCGTCCTCGCGCTCCAGGTTGAAGCCGGAGATGGCGACATAGGCAATCATCGCCCGCTCACGCCGTACCTGGCTGTACTCGCGGATGGCCTCAATCAGCTCCGGCAACGGATGCGTCTTCTCAATCGGGAGCACCTTCGCCCGCTTCTCCGACATCGCGCTCGTCACCGAGAACGCCAGCCGGTACGGATGCCCCTCCCGCGTGTAGCGCCGAATCGCCGGCACATGCCCCGCCGTGGAGAACGTAATCGCCGTGCCCGCAATCGAGAACCCCGCCGGGTTCGACAGGATGCCCGCCGCCCGCAGCGTCTCCTTGTAGTTCAGCAGCGGCTCGCCCATCCCCATGAACACCACACCCCGCACCGGCCGGTCCGCCTCCGCCCTCACCTGCAGCACCTGGTCCAATATCTCCCAGGTATACAGGTTCCGTTTGAAGCCCAACTTCCCCGTCATGCAGAAGTCGCACGCCAGCGCGCAGCCGACCTGGCTGGACACGCAGATGACGTACTTCTCGTCGAAGATGGGGATGCGGACCGCTTCAATCCGCCCGCCCAGCGGGGAGTCGAAGAGGTACTTCACGAAGCCGTCGTCCGCCTTGCGGCGCTCCACGATTTGGAGGCTCGGCATCTCGGCGTGGGCTTCCAGGTAGTCCGTCACCCGGCGGGGCACCTGCGGCGAGCGCGCCACCTCCGTCACGGACTTGCGGCCGTGGGCGAAGACGGCCGCGAACACCTTGCGCACGGCGGTGGGCGACGGGGACAGCGGCGCGAGCGCCGCCTCCAGCTCCGGGAGCGAGAGTTGCTTCAGGTTCACGAGGCGGACTTGATTTTGGAGCGAAGGAAGTCCGTCAGCTTGGTGCTGACCTCCTTCGGCATCCTCGCCGCCAGCGCGCGCTTGCACAGACTGGGCGTCGCCCGGTACGTGCGGAGGAACTCCTCACAGGGGCTGCACCCGGACAGGTGCTCCTGGAGATGGCGCGAATCCTCGGGCGACATCTCGCCCTCGAGGTATTCCAGCAGGAGGTTGATGGAGTCTTTACAGGTGTACATCCGAACCTCGGCTGGCTGCGGCGCGCCCTCGTCCTCGCTTCGGAAGATGCGGAGCCCCCCGTTCGCGTTTCACGGCCCGGGATTGTCGCGGTTGTAGAAGGCGTCGATGGCTTCCCGGAGCGCGAGACGAGCCCGGTGCAGGCGGCTCTTGATGGCGGGGATGGAATCCCCCGTCACTTCCGCAATCTGTTCGTAACTGAGGCCGTCCACGTCTTTCAAGAGGAAGACCTCACGATACCCCTCGGGCAGGCGGTCCGCCGCCTGCCGGATGGCCTGGCCCAGCTCCGCGTCCAGGGCCTTCTCCTCGGCGTCCCGACTCCAGTCCGTCTGGGGGTAGTCCGCCAGCGTACCCCGGGGGGTGAACTCCGGCCCCTGAAGCTCCGCCTCGGCCGCCTGGGCCACCCGCCGGTGGCGCAGGCGCATGAGCGCATGGTTGGCCGCGATGCGGTGCACCCACGAGCCGAAGGCCGCATCCCCGCGGAAATCCTTGAGATGTTGGTAGGCCGACAGGAAGGTGTCCTGGGTGATTTCGGCGGCGTCCGCCTCCGAGCGCGTCATCCGCAGCGCCAGACCGTACACCTTGTCCTGGTGGGCTCCCACCAGGGCCTCGAAGGCGGACATGTCCCCGTCCTGCGCGCGGGCGAGGAGCTGGCGATCATCTTCCGTGGCGACCTCGTCGGACATGGCGGGGCGCACCCAACCAGCCGGAAGCGCCTTCGTCAAGCGCGGTTGCGACGCCTCGTCCCAGGCCGCTTGCTGACATGTTGACTGTCCCGGACCCACAGCCGGAAGGGCTCGTCCGCCCACGCCCCCGCGTACTCCACGCCGATGCGGGGGCCCTTCTCCACCCGCCCCTCCTCCACCGGCACACCCGGGAGCAGGTGCAGCCCCGGTGAGGCCAGGTCCACCCGGTTGTGCGCGAGCGTCAGCCCCATCGCCTTGCACAGCTTGCCGGGCCCGTCCGTGCGCGCGCCTGCGTCCAGCCCCTCCACCGGCTCCACCGCGCGCACCAGCACCGCCGCCCCCACCCCGGGCGCGTCCGTCACCACGTTGAAGCAGTGGTGCATCCCATAGATGAGATACATGTAGGCCTTTCCCGGCGGGCCGAACATGACCTCGGTGCGAGGGGTGAGCCCCTTGGCGGCGTGGCAGGCCAGGTCGTGCTCGCCGATATAGGCCTCGGTCTCGACGATTCGCCCCACCCGCCGGGCGCCGTCGGACGCCTGCACGACGAGCAGCGTACCGAGCAGCTCCCGCGCCACGACGAGGGCCGGGCGCGCGTAGAAGGACGAAGGCAACACGCTCACGTCCAGCAGTGTACCGCTCAGGGCCGACTTGCGCCTTGGAATGGACAACCGTCCACCAGCGGAAAACGGCCCTGCACTTCCTGTCGCCGGACCAGTTCACTCCAGCGCGGGGCTGGTGCAGATTGCGCCGCACCATGTCCACCCCCGGCCGGCTCTCCGGTCTCCTGCTTCCGCTCTTCTCCCTGCGCTCCCCGACGGATTTCGGCATCGGTGACTTCGGCGCGCTCGACGGCCTGTTCTCCTGGATGAAGCTCGGGCGTCAGCGCCTGCTGATGCTGTTGCCGCTGCTGCCCACCGCGCCGGGTGACTCCAGCCCCTACGCCACCCGCTCGGCGTTCGGCCTCAACCCGCTCTTCATCGACCTGCACGCGCTGCCGGAGTTCACCGCCTCGGGCGGCGAGGCCGCGCTCTCCGACGAGCAGCGCCGGCAGCTCGCCGAGGCCCGGAGCGCCCCGCGCATCCGCTACGACCTGGTCTTCCCCCTGAAGGACGCCGCCCTGGCGCGCGCGTTCGACACCTTCGAGGCGCAGCACTGGGCCACCCAGTCCGAGCGCGCCCGCGCCTTCGCCCGGTGGCGCGACGCCCAGGCTGGCTGGCTGGAGACCTACGCCCTGTTCACCGCCATCAGCGAGCAGGAGGACCGCCGCGCGTGGTGGGAGTGGCCGGAGGGCCTGCGCACCCGTCAGCCGGAGGCGCTCGCCGCCAAGGGGAAGGAATTGGAGCGCCGGGTGCGCTACCACGCGTGGCTGCAGTGGGTGGCCGAGGAGCAGTGGAACGCCGCGCGCGCCAAGGCCCGCGCCCAGGACGTGCTCCTGTGCGGCGACGAGCCGTTCATCATCGGCCAGGACAGCGCGGACTGCTGGGCCAACCCCACCATCCTGCGCCGCGACGCGCGGCTGGGCGTGCCGCCGGATGACTTCTCCGCCACCGGCCAGGACTGGGGCCTGCCCTACTTCGACTTCGTCGCCATGCAGGAGGACGACTACGCCTGGCTCAAGGCGCGCGCGAAGAAGGCCGCCAGCTACTATGACCTGCGCCGCGTGGACCACGCGGTGGGCTACTTCCGTCAGTGGATTCGCGACGAGCAGACGCCCACCGGGCGCTTCATCCCGCCGGACGAGGAGAGCCACAAGCGGCTGGGCCGCAAGCACTTCGAGCTGCTCTCCGAGGGCGCGGGCATCGTCGCCGAGGACCTGGGCGTGATTCCGCCCTTCGTGCGCCACATCCTCGCGGAGCTCAAGCTGCCCGGCTACCGCGTGATGCGCTGGGAGCGCGACGACAACACGTACCGCAACCCCCACCAGTTCCCCGCAATCTCCCTGGTGACGACGGGCACCCACGACACCGACACCATGGTGGAGTGGTGGGAGGGCGCCCGCGACGACGAGCGCCAGGCCGCCGCCCGCGCGTGGCCGGAGTTCCACGGCGTGCCGGTGTCGCGCGAGTTCACCCCGGAGGTGCACCGGGCCCTGCTGGCCGCGGCGCTCAACTCGGGCAGTGATTTGTGCGTGCTGCCCTGGCAGGACGTGCTCGGCACCCGGGACCGCATCAACCTGCCGGGCTCCATGAGCGACTCGAACTGGGCCTACCGCATCGCCCAGGACGTGGGCTCGCTGCTCAACGACGCCACGACGCGCGAGGCCGCCGAGAAGCTGGCCTGGCTCACCGCCTCCGCGCGCCGCTGAAGGACGCCTTCCCACCGCCGTGCCCGGGGTGATTCGCACCCGGGCGCGGTGGCGTGGCCCTCACCTCAGTCGATGCACTTCACCTGACCGGGGAAGCCATCGAAGATGGCGCAGCGGCGGTTGGAGTTCGCGCACTCGAGCCTGTCGCAGACGTCCTCGGTGACGCAGATGGGCGGAGAGCGGCCGAATTCCAGGAATACCTCGGCGCAGAACTCGTAGATCTGCTCGCAGCCGAAGGAGCCGCAGTACTCGGCGTCCGCGAGGCTCTCACCTTCTCGGAGTTTGACGACCTCGTCGTCATCCACGCCGCAGGCGGAGGCGAGCGCCGACACCACGCAGAACACCAGGACTCTGATTCGGCGGGACAGGAGCATGGCCCCCAATCTGGCGCACCTTGGCGCGGCTTGCACGTGTCGAGGTGTTTCGAGCAAGGACTTGCCGACAGAGGCCGGGA
This sequence comes from Myxococcus sp. MH1, assembly GCF_059738865.1. NCBI lineage: Bacteria > Pseudomonadati > Myxococcota > Myxococcia > Myxococcales > Myxococcaceae > Myxococcus > Myxococcus sp. MH1. Next base: position 9,322,525 of record NZ_AP026947.1, read on the forward strand.
TGAAGAGACGTTGGAATGCGACAAAGGGAGGAGGTCGTCCTCCACAAGACGCGCTGCCCCTCTTGCCTTCCGGGTATGAACAGTCCGTGGCCGTTGACCTGCTCCGACTCCTCCGCATCGCCACCGTCGCCCTGCTCCTGAGCATGGCGGGTTGTGCCACCACGTCCACGCCGCCCCCGGGACCCAAGGTCGCCAAGCTCGACATCGAGGGCACGAAGCAGGTGAGCGAGGGCGACATCAAGGACCGCATCCTCACGTCGCAGACGCCGTGGTGGGCGTTCTGGCCGTTCGGCGGGCCCAACTACTTCGACCCCAACGCGTGGCAGGCGGACCTGCGCCGCATCGAGCGCTACTACCAGGCCCAGGGCTACTACCAGGCGGAGGTGGTGGACAGCGAGGTGAAGCCCAAGGGCGACGCGGTGGAGCTCTTCGTGGAGGTGAACGAGGGCGAGCCCACGCGCATCGGCGACATCACCATCGAGGGGCTGCAGGCGCTGCCGGAGGAGGAGCGCGGCAAGCACCGCGAGCGGCTCGAGTCGAAGCTGCCCTTCAAGAAGGGCGACATCTTCCGCGAGGGGCCGTGGGAGGAGTCCAAGGGCGCGATGCAGGAGCAGCTGCGCGAGCAGGGCTACGCGGAGGCCGAGGTGTCGGGCGAGGTCCAGGTGGACGTGGACACGAAGCTGGCCCGGGTGCGGCTCGACGTGAAGCCGGGGCTTCGCTACCGCTTCGGCAACACCTTCGTGGCCACGGACGCCAACCCCGAGGTGCCTCCGCGCCGCATCATCGAGCAGGTGCAGGGCGCGCTGCGCAAGGGGGACTGGTACAGCGAGACGGCGCTCGCGGAGGCGCAGGCGCGCGTGTTCCGCATGGGCGTGTTCGGCGCGGTGAAGGTGAACCGGGGCGCGCCGGACCGCGAGTCCGCCACGGTGCCCGTCGTGGTGGACGTGCGCGAGGCGCCGTTCCGCTCGGTGCGGCTGGGTGGTGGTATCGGCGTGGACGCCGCGCGCCAGGAGGTCCGCGCGCTGGGTGAGTGGACGCACCGCAACTTCCTGGGCGGCCTGCGCCGGGTGACGGTGCGGGGGCGCGCCGGTTACGCCTTCATCCCCAACATCCTGAGCACGTCGAAGCAGGGCCCCGTGTTCGAGGTGACGGGCGAGTACGAGCAGCCGCGCTTCCTCTTCCGGGACCTGCGCCAGCAGACCTCGCTCACGCTGGAGAAGGGCCTGGAGCAGGCCTACGACTTCTACGGCGGCCGGTTGCAGACGGGCGTCATCTGGCAGCCGCACCGCAACTTCTCCGTCTTCCCGTCCTACAACCTCCAGGTGTACCGGCTGTCGGGTCGGGTGAGCGCGGACTCGCGCGTGCCGCCCGTGATCCTGGGCTGCGGCGAGGGGCAGACGCGCTGTGACGTGTCGCTCTCCTTCCTGGAGGTCGCGTTCGCGTGGGACCGGCGCGACGACCCGGTGGAGCCGCGCGACGGCTACTACGTGAGCATGTCCGTGCAGAAGGGCGGCGGCTTCCTGCAGGGTGACTTCAACTACGTGCGGCTGCTGCCGGACCTGCGCTTCTACCGCTCCTTCGGCGAGGAGAAGCGCGTGGTGCTGGCGGGCAAGCTGCGGATGGGGACGCTCAACCCGGCGGGAAACTCGCAGAGCTCCATCGTCACGCGCTTCTTCTCCGGCGGCGCCACGTCCATGCGCGGCTTCAACGGCCAGCGCCTGTCGCCCCTGGCCGCGCTGGAGAAGCAGGAGGACACCAACGGGGACGGCGAGCCGGACACCCCGGTGCAGAACGAGGAGTGGGAGACGGTGCCGGTGGGCGGCAACAGCCTGATAGAGACCTCGCTGGAGCTGCGCTACCAGATCACCGAGAGCATCATGCTGGCGACGTTCTGGGACTCGGGCCTGGTGGGGGTGGAGGGCTTCGACTCGCCGCGCGCGCCGCGGCTGTTCGGTCCCGAGCACTACCACGCGGTGGGCCTGGGGCTGCGCTACCTGACGGTGGTGGGCCCCATCCGCCTGGACATCGCGCGGCGGCTGAACCTGGGCCAGGGATTGCCCGTGGCCACGCCGGGGTACATCTATCCGTCCTCCGGTGGATGCTTCGGCATTGGCAGCAAGTGGAAGCCGGATGGACCCACCTCCCGGCAGGCGACCTTCGCGGGGGCCCCTGACGGACAGTGCGCGCTGCACCTGTCGATTGGAGAGGCGTTTTGAGCCGGCGACGCTGGGGGCGACGACTGCTGTGGGGGCTGCTGGGCGGCCTGGCCTTCATCGTGCTCGCCGTGGTGGGCGTGCTCGTCTGGGCGACGTCCGCGCCGGGCGAGCGGTTCCTGGTGGGCAAGGGGCTGCAGCTCGCCAACGAGCAGTTCTCCGGCAGGCTCGAAGTCGGGGGCCTGGACCTGGCGCCGCCGGGCGCGGTGCTCACCGGGGTGAAGCTGTATGACCCGGAGGGAGAGCTGGTCGCGGAGATTGCCCGCGTCGAGGCCCGCGTGCGGCTGGGCGGACTCCTCCAGCAACAGGTCCGATTGACGGAGGCCCGCATCGAGGCGCCCCGCCTCTACCTCGCGCAGGACGAGCGCGGGTTGAACCTGTCGCGCGCGATTGCGCCCCGCGTGCCCAAGCCCGAGGAGCCGCCCGGTCCGCGCGGCAAGCTGCGCGTGGACCTGGACGCGCTGGTGCTCCAGGACGGCTACGTCGACTTCCGGCAGGAGCTGGAGGACGGCGGCGAGCGGCACGCGCGGCTGGAGGACCTGGACGCCACGGCCTCCGGACACTTCGCCGCGGCGACGCAGGGCTTCGGCGCCACGCTGGAGGCCACCGCGGCCCTGACGCAGCCGACGAAGGGCCCCGTGAAGCTGAGCCTCAAGGGCGGCGGCGAGGAGGGCGCGCTCGACGCGGACGTGAAGCTGGAGCTCGCGGGGCTCCTGCTCGACGCGAGCGCCAACGCGAAGCTCCCCGCCGAGACGCCGCCCGGCCAGCCTCCTGGCGCCCTGAAGGCGGACCTGGTGGTGCGCAAGCTCACCGTGCCGCCGGAGCTGCCGCGCGGCTTCGTGCCCTCGTGGCCCCTGCTGGTGCCCGTGCACGTGGAGGGCACGGCGGGCATCGAGGGTGACCTGGCCCAGGCCCAGCTGTCCGGCAAGGCGGCGGACGCGACGCTCGAGCTGAAGGGCGACGTGGACCTGGAGCGCCTGCGCACCCGCGGCGTCACCGTGAAGGTGCGAGGCGTGGACCTGTCCGCGCTCGTGGCCGAGGGGCCGAAGACGAGCCTGTCCGCGGACCTGAGCGCGAAGGGCGGCGGCACCAGCCTGGAGACGCTCGACGGCGAGGTGGACCTCACCGTGTCGCCGTCGCGCTTCAAGGGCCAGCCGCTGGGGCCCGTGGAGCTGCACGCGAAGGCGAAGGACGGCCAGTACACGCTGTCGCGGCTCCTGGTGCTGGTGCCGGGCGCCTCGCTCCAGGCCAAGGGCCAGGGCACGGCGCAGGCGGTGCGCATCGACGGCGGGCTGACGGCGGGCAACCTGGCCCTGCTGTCCGACTCGCTGACGAAGCTGCTGCCCGGCGCGGTGCCGCCCATCTCCGGCAGCGGCACGCTGGAGTTCAAGGTGGAGGGCCCCGTGCGCGCGCCCGGCGTGGTGGCGCAGGGCAACTTCACGTCGCTGACCTACGGCGACTACGCGATTCGCAACCTCACGCTGAACGCGGAGGTGCCGGACGCCACCCGCCCGCTGACGACCGACGCGACGCTGGTGGTGGGCGTGCTGAAGGTGGGCGAGCGGATGTTCCGCGACGTGTCCGTGGGCATCGCCACCGAGGAGCGCCGCCTGGAGGCCAGCGTGCGCGTCATGGGCGACACGGCGCTGGGGCTGACGCTCGCGGGGCTGGTGGACGACGACGGCATGGGGCTGGCGCTGGAGGCGCTGACCTTGTCGTGGCCGGAGGCAACGTGGAAGCTGCAAGGCCCCACGCACGTGGGCTTCGGCGGGGGCAAGGTGGAGGTGGAGCCCGCGCTGCGGCTCGGCTCGGGCGGACAGGCGCTGGGCGTGCGCGCCCTGCTGGTCAACGAGCGGCTGACGGCGCGCGTGGACCTGGAAGCGGTGGACCTGTCGCTGCTGCCGCGCGTCGCGGTGCCGGAGTCGCTGGGGCTGGGCGGCACGGTGTCGGGCTTCGTCACCGCGCAGGGCCGGATGCCGCGTCCGGACGCGCAGGTGAAGCTGAGCTGGAGCGACGGACGCGCGCAGGGCTACGAGGACCTGCAGCTCGCGCTGGACGCGACGTACGTGAAGGACCGCGCGCAGGGCACACTCTCCGCGGGCCTGCCGGTGGCGAAGCTCACCGCGAACTTCGACGTGCCGGTGCAGGGCGTGCTGAAGCGGCGCAAGGACACGCTGTCGCTCAAGGCGAACCTCGAGGGCGTGGACCTGGCCGGGGTGATGAAGCTGCTCGAGCGTCCGGAGCCGGTGAGCGGCACCGTGTCCGCCCAGCTCGTGGTGGACGGCACCGCGAAGGACCCGCGCCTGGACTTCGTGTTGCTCGGCCAGCAGGTGAACTACAGCGCGCCGCCCCCGGGCTTCGCCCTGAAGGCCCCGCTGGACTTCGAGCTGCGCGCGGCCTCCGACAAGGAGGACGGCACGCTGGACGCGCGCCTGGACGTGCGCGGCCTGGGCACCCAGCAGACCTACGTGGTGCTGCGCACGCCCTTCACGGTGGGCGGGATGATGGCGCGGCCGCCGCAAGCCGAGGACCTCCTCTCCGCGTCGGTGGACCTGGAGGCCCGCGTGGCGGAGCTGCCCCTGGCCCAGTTCGAGGGCGTGGGCGGACTGCAGAAGCCCGGCGGCAACGTGTCGGTGCAGCTCAACCTCACCGGCTCCGCGCTGGTGCCCCAGGCGCGCCTGAGCGTGCTGGGCGTGGGGCTCACCGCGTACGGGCTGCCGCCGATGAACAGCCAGCTGGGCGTGGTGGGTGACGACCAGGACGTGCGCGTGACGCTGGCCGCGCAGCGCGAGGACGGGCCCCTGGCGCAGCTGGACCTCACGCTGGACGCGCCGCTGGGCGCGCTGCAGGACCAGGAGGTCTACGGACACATCCCCTTCCAGCTCAAGGGCCGGCTGGGCCCGGTGTCGCTGCAGCAGCTACCCGGCGTGGCCAAGGCGCGCGCCACGGGTGAGCGCGCGCAGCGGACGGGCGCGCCGTCGTCCCAGAAGGGCCTGCAGGGCGAGCTGGCGGTGGAGCTGGCCGCGCGAGGCACGCTGGACGCGCCGCGCATGGAGCTGACCGCCGGCGTGCAGAAGCTGGGCATGGGCGCGCTGGCGCTGGGGCAGGCGCGGTTGCAGTACGGCTACCAGGACGCGCGCTCCAAGTTCGACGTGCTGCTCACCGCGCCGTCGGGCGGCACCATGATGGTGGACGGCGGCCTGGAGCTGGACGTGTCGCTGCCCGCGATTCGCCGCGGCCTGGACACCTCGCGCGCGCCCATGGAGGTGACGCTGCAGGCGAAGGACTTCGACCCGTCGTTCCTGTCCGGCGCGGCGGAGATGCTGCGCAGCATCGGCGGCTTGATTCAAGCGGACGCGAAGCTCGCGGGCACGCTCGCGGTGCCCACCTTCCAGGGGTCGATGAAGTGGAAGGACGGCAAGCTCGCGCTGATGGGGCTGGGCGAGTACCGCGACATCCAGCTGGCGCTGGAGGCCAGCCAGGAGCGCCTGGCCATCAACACGCTGTCCATGAAGGCCGGCGGCGGCACCGTCTGGCTGGACGCGCCGCTGACGGCCACGCGCAACCCCCGGGGCGAGTACGAGCTGACCAGCCCCCAGGACAACCCCTACCCGCTGCGCGCCCGCGACTTCCCCATCGTCTTCGACGACCAGCTGATGGCGGTGCTGAGCCTGCGCGCGAAGGTGGAGGGCACCCTCTCCGAGCGGCTGGTCAACCTGCGCAACGTCTCCGTGCCGGAGGCCACCGTCGAGCTGCCCGAGGCCAAGCGCAAGGACCTCCAGGACCTGGAGCGCCCCGGCGACGTGGTGCTCGTGCGCAACGGTCAGCCCATCGAGCGGCGCAAGCGCAAGCAGCCCCAGCAGCCCTCGCCCGGAGACCCCGAGCCCGAGGTCGCCGCGGGTCCGTCCACGGAGCCTCCGACGCCCGCCGACGCGGAGGAGGACCTGGAGACGGGCGACGAGCCGAAGCCCCAGCGCGCGTACTGGGTGAACGTGAACGCGCCGCGAAACATCTGGGTGAAGGGCAGCGACCTCAACGTGGAGCTGGGTCTGTCGGAGGACTTCCGCGTCGAGTACACCGACGTGGCGCGCCTCTTCGGACAGGTGCGCGTGCTGCGCGGCCGCGTGGACGTGCTGGGCCGCCGCTTCGACGTGCAGCGCGACAGCCTGGTGAGCTTCACCGGCCCGCCCACCGTCCCGTACATCAACGTCACCGCGGAGCACCGCGCCGAGAGCTCCAACATCACGGTGTACGTCACCATCCGGGGCCAGGGCCGCGACATCACCCTGAAGCCCACGAGCGAGCCGCCCCTGCCCGAGTCCGAAATCTACACGCTGCTCGCCACCGGCCGGCGCACGCTGGAGCGAGGCTCCGGCGCGTCCATGACGGCCAGCGCGCAGGCGGCCTCCGTGGTGGGCTCGCTCGTCGCCAACGAGGCGCGCAAGGCGCTGGCCGCGAAGCTGCCGCTGGACGTGCTGTCGATTGAAGCCGGCGGCGCGGGCATCGCCGGCACCAAGCTGGAGGTGGGCACCTACGTCACCGACAAAATCTACGTCGGCTACACCGGACGCGTGGGCGCCAACATCCAGCAGGGAGAGAACTCCAACGCGGTCCGCTTCGAGTACCAGTTCGGACCGCGCTGGAGCCTGGAAGGACAGTACGGCGACGCCCGCTCGGGCGGCCTCGACCTCATCTGGACCAACGAGTACTGAGGGCCGCCCTCCAAGCGCGAGGGGGCTACAGCCAGTACATCTCGAAGCACGCGCCCACCGGGCCCGCGCCGCTGTCGGGCGCCATGGGCGAGCTCACCCACGCGCCGCCCACGCCGCACTGGCTCCACTGCTGGTTCGACGAGGACTGCACGCAGGTGCGCGCGGGAACCGAGCGGCCCAGCGTGGCGGACGAGCACCACGGCCACGCCTGGGTGCAGTTGGTGGGGCGCGTGGTGCTGCCCGCGGTGAAGACGCCGGAGACGCACTGGCGCCACATCGCATCGGACGAGCTCTGCACGCAGCCGAGCTCCGGCACCGTCGTGCCCGCCGTCTCCGACACGCAGCCCGTGGACGTCGGGGCCCCCCAGTTGAAGCCGCCATCTGCGTACCGGTGGTAGATGACCGACACCAACGACGAGCCGCCCACCGTCGTGCGGCCACACTGCGTCGCGTACGCGCCCACCCAGGGCGTGTACGTGTAGAGCGCCGCGGTGGCCTTGTTGGTCGGCTTCACCGAGCACGGGTCCAACGTCGCCTTCGTCGTGCCCACCTTCCAGCCGGACACGGTGGCCCGCCCCGCGTCCAGGTCCGTGAAGTAGCCGCGCAGCTTCTTCGCCGAGCAATCAATCTGCTTGCCGAAGCCCACGTATTGCGCGTCACACCCGCTGCTGTCGGGACAACCACAGCCGGTCGCCTTGCTCAGGTTGTTGGAGGTGCCGCTCTGCACCAGGCTGGACTCCACCTGGATGCGCGCGAGCATGTACAGCGGGCTGATGCCGAACGCCTTGGAGCGCTCGACGATGAGCGCCGCCGCCGTCTTGTTGCTGAAGGCCGGGTCCCGATAGGTGGCCAGGTACGAGCCCTGCTGCGTCAGGAAGGCCTGCACCTGCTCGGTCGTAATCCACTGGTGGCCCAGGAGGTTGTCGTCCTCCAGCAGCCGGTGCATGTCGTACTTCACCGTGGCTCGCTGCAACACCTGTCCGGTCAGCTCGTCGACGAACTCGTCCTGCTCCTCTTCGACAGGGCCACAGCCAACCGCCAACAGCGCGGGCACCATGAGCCACCACAGTCGCGTCTTCATCACGGCCTCGAGGGGAGATGCGCCGTGCCCGCGAGTGAAGCGCTCGCCTCCCAGCGGGCCCGGCAGGGGGGGGAGCCTTCTCGTCTACCCGGCCCCTGCCTCATGTCTCAAGAATTTCTTGAATTGAAGGAATGACAGATTATTGGCGCCGAGCTGGATGGGCGCCCGGAGCGCGGGTGCTGTCCTGGAGTCCAGGGGACTTGAGGCTCACGCGGCGCGTCGGGCTAGCGTCCTAGGCGTATGCACATGCCCTGCTCGATGTGGCTGAAGCGTCTGGTGGTGGTCAGCGTGTCCCTCGCGGTGCTGGGCGGTTGCTCCAGCTCGGACGACGACGGCAAGACACCCGCGGCGGATGGCGGGACGAACACTCCGGACGGCGGAGGCACCGCCAGCGGTGACTGCCTGGGAGAGACGTTCCTGGAGTCGCTGGGCGAGGACCGGCTGCTGGTGGGCGCGCAGATGGAGGACGACACCGCGGCCAGCGCGCCGTTCGACGTGCACTACCTGTACATCGCCAGCGGGCTGGTGGACTCGAACAACGTGTGCACGTCGTGCACGTCGGGCTGCAACGCGGGGGGAACATCCTGCGCGAATGGCGCGTGCGCGTGGTGGGGCTGCTGGCAGGACCTGTCGCAGCCGCCGGGGGACTACATCCGCGGCTTCGTGTCGCGGGCGGCGGGGCGGCAGCAGCTCCCGTTCATCACGTACTACCAGCAGCTGCTGGGCAGCGTGGGGCCCTCGGGTGAGGGCGAGCAGCAGCTCACGGCGCTCAACGACGCGGCGGTGATGCGGCGCTACTTCGCGGACTATCGCTTCACGCTGCAGCAGGTGGGCAGCGCGCGCGCCCTGCTCCACCTGGAGCCGGACCTGTGGGGCTATCTCCAGTTCTTCTCCAACGGCAATCCGGACTCGGTGCCCGCGCAGGTGGCGAGCGCGAACAACACGGACTGCGGAGGCATGGCGAACACCGCGTCGGGCCTGAGCCGCTGCATGATTGCGATGGCGCGCAAGTACGCGCCGAACGCGAAGGTGAGCCTGCACGCGAGCCCCTGGTCGACGCGCGTCGACGTGTACCTCAACACCAACGCGTCCTTCGACATCGCGGGCGAGGCGCGCAAGGTGGCCGACTTCCTGTCGAAGCTGGGCGCGGCGGACACGGACTTCATCGTCGTGGAGGCGTCGGACCGCGACGCGGGCTTCTACGACAGCATCGGCGAGGAGACGTGGTGGGACGTGGACAACCGCAAGCTGCCCCACTTCCGTCAGGCCTTCACCTGGGCCGCCGCCATCTCCGAGCGGCTGGGCAAGCCGAACTTCTGGTGGCAGCTGCCGGTGGGCAACATGAGCCTGCCGAACAGCAACACGCGCTGGAAGGACAACCGCGTGGACTACTTCTTCTCGCACACCGCGGAGCTGGCCGCCGCGCACTCCGTGGGCTTCTCCTTCGGCGCGGGTGAGGGCCGACAGACGTCGCCGGAGACCGACAACGGAAACCTGGCCAGCCGCGTCCGCGCGTACAAGCAGGCCGGTGGACAGGTGCCTTGCGTGAAGTAGCCGTCCGGACGGAGGCGGGACCGCGGTGACTCGCGGTCCCGCTCAGAACAGGCGTGAGTAGGTGGGCCTCGCGTCCGGCCGCGGCGTCCATCGCCGGCCGTCGCGAGGAAGCCAGAGCAGGTGGAAGCGCTCCGCGGGCCCTTCGTAGCGCACCGGGTGCTCGCCGCGCTCGAGCACAAGCTCCGCCTGCGTCACCCGCTGGCCGTCGATGAACAGCGCGCCCGTCTCGAGCACGGACGCGGGCTCGACGAAGTAGCGACCCTGACGCACGGCGAGGAAGCGGTCCTCCAGCCTGTCCCCGTTCTTCACGTCGTACCGCTGGCCCCAGAGGAACAGGTCCCCGTCGTACGGCTGGTAGTGCGTGTCGAGGAACCCGCGCAGCCCGGGCGGCAACCCGGACGTCCGCAGGTCATCCACGCGCAGCACGCAGCCCTTCTCCATCAGCGCCTCGGGCACCTCGCGCGCCAGCTGGTCCGGGATGGCGCCGCGCAGGTACGCGTCCGTGTAGAAGTAGAAGTGCGCGTGTGGCCGGCTCACGTAGCCACCGGAGTTGTCGTAGGCCACGTCCTCGGGCCCCGTGAGCGTGGCGATGCGCCCCAGCACCTCCCGCTGTCTGGCATTGCCGTCCCCGTCGAGCAGGGACTCCAGTCGCCACACCTGCAGGCAGACCAGCGCTCCCAATGCCACACCCAGCGCCACCCTCGCGCGCACGTGCTCGACGAGGAAGCCCACCCCACGCGCCATGAACGGCGCGAGCACGCCCAGCCAGGGCAGCAGGCTGTACGGGAAGGGCGCGCGCTGGAGCGCGTACGAGCCGAACGTCGCCACCACCGCGAGCAGCAACGGCAGGTCCGCGTCCGCCCAGCGCTCGGGGCCGGTGCTCCACCACCGCCTCACCGTCGCCGCCACGCCCAGCCCCGCCAGGCCGAAGAGCCACGGCTGCTCACGCAAGACCGGCCCCAGGTAGTCCCACGGCGAGAAGCCGGGATAGTGACGCTGGTGCTCGGCGGCCCACACGAAGCACCATTGCCACCACGCGCTCCACGACGCCGTCGCCGTGAGGTACGCCGCCACCGCCGCGAGCCCCACGCCCGCGCCCGCCAGGAACATCCCCGGCTGCGTCACCAGCGCGGGTGCACGTCCGCGCCGAACCATCAGGTCCACCGCGAGCGCCGCGCCCACCACCCCGCCGAAGAACAGCACCTTCTGCGAGGCCCACAGCGCGGCCACGTACGCCAGCCCCGCCACGAAGCCTGGCCACCGCGTCCCCGGCCGCACCGACAGCGCCGCGAGCGCGCCCAGGAACAGCGCCGTGGATAGCGCATCCGGACGAATCTCCGTGGCGAAGCGCGTGAAGGGCACGCACGAGAGCAGCAGCAGCGGCCCCAGCCAGCGCACGACCGGGCCCTCGCGCCGGTTCAGCACCGCCACCGCGACACAGCTCCCCAACAGCGGCACCAGCATGGCCGCGCGCAACGCGAGCACGCCCCTGGGCGAGTCCCCCAGCAGCCAGAACAGCGGCGCCAGCGCCTGGTACACGAGCGGGAAGTGCACCTCGAAGAAGTCCCGGTAGGGCACCTGCCCCTTCGAGACGAGCCACGCCGCATGGGCATACTGGAACTCGTCGATGCTGAAGGCCTTGTGCAAGGCCAGCCGCGCGGCCAGCCCCCCCAACCCCAGGAGTCCCAGCCCAAGTCCCACGCGCGTCCACCGTGCGTCCGTCATCGGCCGCCCTCTTACCCCGAATCCCTCCCACCTCCTGGGGTGGTCCTGACCGCATGAACCGAGCATCAACTTTTGATAGTAGGGAACTATTTTGACCCAGTTGTGCATCCCGCTCTTTCCGTGTATCTCGTCTTTACCCTGTGAGCTTCAAGGGGAGCGGGCCGCCCCCTCATCCCGTGACGACACCTCCAGGTCGGGGCGGCCCGCGTCATTTCGCAGAGGGGGAATCACCACATGTCTCAGCACCAGCCGTGGGGCGCCAGGCGCTCCGCGATTGCTCGTTCATGTCTTGGGGCCGTTGGAGCCGTGGCGTTGGTCTGGGGAGCCGTCGCGCCGGGGAGCGCGCAGGCCGCCCTCCAACTGCCCGGGCTGGACCTCACCGCGCACTGCGTGCAGCGCTACGGCTCGGGAGCCTTCGCCACGCTGACCGCGAACAATGCGTATGGCTGGTCCTGCTACAAGAATGGCCAGTACCTGGGAATGGACCTCAACCAGGCGTGCCAGACGCAGCACACGAATGGCTTCCAGGCCGCGTACCGCAACTTCAACGACGCCTATTCCTGGTACTGCCAGCTCCGCGCGAACTACACGTCGCAGCAGGGGCTGACGCACTCGCTCTATGTCTGGAAGGGGCAGTACGTCGCCCTGCGCACGCCGGACATCACCACCTGCGCGAGCTCGACGAAGGAAATCACCGCGCAGATGGCCCTGCTGGTGGATGGGTTCGACCGGGGCTACACCTTCTACAAGGACGTCACGGGCGCTCAGCCCTCGCTCTTCCGCAACTACTACGGCTTGAACAGCATGGCCGTGCTGCCCTCGGGGTACGCGACGGGCTGCGGCAGCTCCACGGACCCGGCCTGCGGTGAGCGCGGCCGGACGGGCATCGAGTTCCGCTACAACCTGTACCAGACGGACATCTGCGCGGAAGCCCTCGCCACGGTGGCGACGCTCAACAACACGGGATTCTACGAGCTGGGCCGCAACTTCTGGTTCTACGAGAACCAGCTCGCGTCCACCAACGGCAACTACGCCCACGCCATGGTGACGGGCTACGCGGTGCTGATGCGCTTCCTGTCCATGGACTATTACGCGCTGCCTGTCTCCACGGGGCACGCGAGCCTCTACAACAACGTGAAGAGCCTGGTGAACACGTACCGCATCGCCACGGCGCCGTGCACGACGCCGGGCGTCTCCGGCACGCGCGTCTCGCCGGGCAGCACGACGTGCTACCAGCATGACTGGGCGAATACGCTGCTCGTGAAGCAGGGCGTCGGCGGCCTGGACACGACGGACCTGTTCGCCTCCTTCGTGCTCCGCCTCAAGCACGTCCATGGCTGGCCCTTCATCTTCCAGCTCTGGCGCAAGGTGGGCGCCATCTCCGGCACGGCGACGAGCCCCTACACCTCGGCGGACAACTTCGTGCTCGCCGCCAGCCGCGCGGCCAACGTCAACCTGGCCGACGTGTTCGAGACCGCCTGGCGGTGGCCCGTGAGCATGTCCGTGCGCAACACGCTCCAGAGCGAACTCGGCAATCCGGTGAGCACCACGCCGTATCTGTGAACCCGGCCCGAGCCGGGCGGCGCGTCTCGCCGCTCACCGGTCCAGGCGACGACGGGAGCGGGCGCGCGCGGCCTCCAGCGCCGAGTCCACGCCGCCCTCCCCTGATGGTTTCGCCCCGGAGGTGTCTGTCTTCGGCTCCGGGGTGCTCGAAGTGGACGTGGGCGACTCCAAGGCGCCCCGTGTGCTGTCGGGTGCGGGCATCGTCACGCCGGGAGCGGCCCCTCTCGGCGTGGCGGTGCCCCGTGAAGCCGCGGTGGCCACGCGCTGCCGGGGCGCGGAGAGCAAGCGCCTCACGGCCACCTCGGCGAGCAACACCAGCATCGCGAGCGACACCAACCACGGCGCCAGCGCGAGCTGGCCCTCGGACTCGGGGGCCTCGGCGAAGAGGCCCGTCATGGACAGTCGCTCCACGCCGCCTCCCACGGCGGCGAGGGCGCGCAGCAGCGCCAGACCCTCCTTCGGACTTCCTGGCTCGAACTCCGGAGCGTACGGCAGCGCGACGGGCGGTGCCCTCAAGGCGCGCGTGCCCACGCGGACCACCGGGTGCCATGTGCCGCTGCCTTCCAGTGGGAGCTCCGCCACCAGCCGGTCGTCGTCCTCCCAGCGCATGGGCACCTCCACCGGCTCCGACCTGCCATCGCCCGCGAGCAACATCATCGAGGGCAGCGTGCCGGGCAGCGGCGCCTCGGGAGGCAGGTCCAGCGTCACCCGCAGGAGGTGTCCGCGGCGCTCGGAGCGCACCACCGCCTCGCCCAGCGGAGACGAGCCCGCCAGCGTCCAGCGCACCATCGCCTCCAGCGTCGCGCGCAGCGAGGCCCACTGGCGCAGCTCTCCGGTGAACGGGCCGTCGACCTCGGCGGTGAAGGCCACGGTGCGGCCCGCGCCTCGGGGCCACATCGCGAGGACCGGGGCCGCGTGGGTGTCGAGCGTGCGCAGCGCCACGTTGGCTTGAGGGCGCAGGTACGTGAGGTTGTAGCCGCCCACCTGGGGCAGGCCCTCGGAGGGGAGCCGGCCCAGGAGCGGCAGGTCGGGCGCGGCCTCCATCGACACGGGCTCGTCGATGAAGGTGGCCCGGGCGACCGCGAGCGTCTCCTGGCTGAAGATGCGCGGCAGGCTCATCGCGTCCTCGGCGAAGTAGATGCGCCCGCCGCCGCGCTGGGCGACTTCCATGAGGAGCTTGGCGTCGGAGTCCTTCGGTGTGCCCAGGCCGATGACCGACACCGTCACCGACTTGGATTGGAGCTCCTCGAGCGTGCGCCGGAAGTCGTCGGGCTCCTCGGAGTCGGCCGCGTCAGAGAAAAGCAGCACGTGGCGCGTGGCCTTGTCGCTCTGGAGGATTTGCTTGCGGCCGGAGCGCAGCGCCTCGCCCACGTAGATGCCGCCGCCTCCGCTGAAGCCCTGGGCGACCTTGTCGAAGGGCAGGCCCGCCTGGACCGAGCGCAGCGGGAAGATTTCGTGCGTCTCCGTGTCGATCATGTGCACGGAGGCCTCGTCCTGGGGGTTGAGCAGTGAGAGCGCGGCGACGACGCCCTCGGCGGCGACCTCCATCTTGGTGCGCCCGTCGGGCACGGTGACGCCCATGGAGCACGAGCAGTCCATCAGGATGCTGATGGCGATGGAGGCGCGGCGGACCTCCTCGCGCATCTCCAGCGATACGGGGAGCAGGGGCTCGATGGGCGAGCGACGGTAGCCGCCCTCGCCGAAGCTCTCGCGTCCGCCGGTCATCACGAGCCCGCCGCCGGCCTGCTCCACGTAGGACGCGAGCGCGTTGAGGCCCGGTTCGCCGAGCAGGTTCGCGTCCACGTTCTCGAGCACCACGCTGCCCACGCCGTCCAGGTCATCGAGGGACAGGCGGAAGGGGGCGCGGGCATCGACGAGCAGGCCCGTGGCCTGGAGCGCCTGCGCGAGCGTGCCCTTGGGTTGGTGGGTGAGCAGCAGCACGCGGCCCGGGCCCTCGACGCGCAGCACCGCGAGGCCCTTGTCGTTCTCCACCACGCCGTCGCCGGGGACCTCCACGGTGAGCTGGTAGCGCGCGAGGCCGGGCTCCTCGATGAGGTCCCTGAGCGGCAGCACGTTGGGGCCGGGCAGGAAGTCGAAGGGACCTTTCACGAGCACGCGGCCGTTGCGCTCCAGGCGCACGGTGCCGGTGACGGCCGCCGAGGCGAATACCTGGGCGGAGAACTGGAAGGGCTCGCGAGTGGCCACGGAGGTGGGCACGTCGAGCGAGACGACGGCGACGTCCAGCGCGGGCTCGGGCCGGGCGAGCTGTCGCCAGTCCACGGCGATGCCTCGGGCCGCGAGCCTGCGCGCCGCGCCTCGTGCATCCGTGCCGGTGGCGCGGCCGTCGGAGAGGACGAGCACGCGGCCGGTGCGCTCCTGCGGGATGAGGACATTGGCGGCGTCGAGCGCGGCGGACAGGTCCGACGCCTCGGCGTCCAACGGTCGGCTGAAGCCACCGAAAGCGCCGACCGAAGACAGGGGCTGTTCCACCCGGGCCTCGCGGCCGAAGGTGATGACGCCCACGCGGTCGCCCGGACGCCGCTGGGATTCCAGGTGCGAGACAAGCTCCTGGGCCGTGCGGTCCACGTCGCGAGGCATGGAGGCGGAGCGGTCCACGATGACGACCACGTCACTGCCCGCGTCCTCGCGACGGCAGCTCGGGCCGGACAGCGCGCCGACCACCAGCACGAGCAGCGTGGCGCGCAGCCACATCGGCGGACCGGGCCTGCGGCCGTACTTCCACAGGAAGAGGCCGAGCGGGATGAGCAGCATCCACGCCTGCGGGAGCGCGAAGGTCATGACACCCGCCTCGTGACGTAGAAGTCGCCCATCAGCGCGAGCAGGAGCAGCACCAGCGGCCAGCGCATCCGCTCGGAGGCCCCCGCTGCATCCTCGTCCTCACCGGACTCACGCGGGGGGATGTCCACGCTGCCGCGCCCGCGCAGGTCCGACTCGCGCGCATCCATCGTCAGCACCACCGCGGCGTCGACGACCTCACCGTCGCGCTCCAGTTCGTAGCGTCCAGGCGAGGAAGGCGGAGGCAGGCTCACCGCGCCCGCGCCGAACACGGGCTTCTCCCCCTCCGGCCCCACCAGCGTGTAGCGCTCGCCGGGCAGCGTCACCACCTGGAGCGGCTCGCCCAGCGAGAGCTGCCTTCGCGCGAAGCCCTCTCGTGAGCGACGCGCCTCGCGCACCACGTTGCCCAGCAACACCGGCCACGCGGACACACGCTGCACATTTGAGCGAGCCAGGTCGATGTTGAGGTGCACACGACCATCCTCGCCCTCGGACACCAGCACCGCTTCCCCCGCGGTGATGAGCGGACGCCCGGGCGGGTTCTCCCCCGCGGACCAACGCACACCCGCGAGCTGCACGTCGTCGAGCAAGGGGTGCCCCTTCTCGGAGAAGAACGGACCCACGAAGGTCCGGGGCTTACCCGTCGCCCCCACGGTCACCCGTGCATCCGTGCCTTGCGGACCGATGAGCAACACGTCCTCCGCCGCGGCCTCGCGCGACAGGTCCGGGATGGCCGAGACGAAGCGCTCCAGCGCGCCCCGCTCCAGCGGCCCCAGCCCCTGCGCCAGGCGCACCGCGAGCGGCCGCGCCGACGACACGGGCAGCTTCGCCCGGTTGTCCTCCGGCAGTGCGTCCGGAGCGATGAAGACGCTCACCTCGCCCGCGTCCTGGAACGTGACGCGCACCGTGGCCGTCTCCCCATCCTTGAACGACACCGTCTCCGCGCGCGACGTCCCCTGCTTCGCGCCCGCCCCAGGCTGCGCGGTCATCCGCACCGACACCGAGTCCGGCCCCACACCGAAGCGCGCCACCCGCAGCGTCACCGTCGACGTACCGCCTTCGTCCTTCCGCTGCGCGGAGACGAGCGCCACGTTGTCGCGCGCCGTGCCCAGCGCTGTCCACCGCACCGGCGCGGGCACCACGAGCCCCTCGGCCGGCGGCGCATCGGTGAAGAAGTCCACGTGCTTGCCCGGCCCCGCGAGTTCCTGTGCCCACAACAACGTGGGGATGGGGTCATGGTCCGCGCCCAGCGCATTGAAGGACTCCAGCGCGGCCAACGCCCGCGAAGGCTCCGCCTCCGGCCCCGCGAGCACTCGGGGCGTCATGCCCGTCGCCAGCACTGTCACCCGCGTGGCCTTCGCGGTCTCCACCCGACGCGCGGCCTCGCGGCGCACCAACTCCAGCACCGTCACGTTGTCCGGCCCCCGCGCGGACATGGACAGGCTCCCATCCACCACGAGCACCAGGTGTCGGCTCCGAGCCGACTCACCCAGTCGCACGTCCGCCAGATACAGCGCCGCGGCGATGACCGCGAGCACCTCCAGCAGCAGCGACACCTCCCGCGTGAAGCGCTCCCAGCGAGGCCCCGCCTCGGCGCGAGGGCTCGGCGTACGCCACAGGAACAGCGCGCTCACCACCACCGGCTTCTGCCGCCGCCGCAGGAAGTACGCCGCCACCAACGGCACCAGCGCGCCCAGGGCCAGCAAGCCCCACGGGAAGCCGAAGCTCACGCGCCACCTCCCGCCACGAAGAGCGGATGCAGCGGCCCCGCCACCAGCGCGGCCAGCGACTCCGTGGCAGGCGCCGTCACCAACAGCCCACGCGCACGCAGCGCCGCGCCCCGCAGCAATCTCTGATGCTCCTCGAAGCGCCGCGCATATGCCGCCAGCACGTCCTCCGTCAGCAGCTCCTCCAACGCCGCGCCGCTCTCCGAGTCCACCAACCTGGCGCCCTCACCTCCCGAAGGCGAAAGGTCCTCCTCATCCAACACCTGCACCAGGAAGCACCCCGCCGCCCCACGCGTCAGCCGGGACACCAGCGCGGGCAGGTCCGCCTCGAACAGGAAGTCACTCACCACCACGCGCAGCCCACAGGGCCGGGGCGGAGGCAGTCGCCCCAGCGCCGTCGCCAGGTCATCCCGCGCGTCGAACTCGAGCGCCCGCAGCACCGCCCGACACCCCGCCCCCTGCATCCGCTCCGCGCGGACCGCCGTGGTCAGCAGCGTCGGGCTCAACCCCTGCCGCGCCGCCACCTCGCACACCAGCAGCGCCAGCTCCCTCGCGCACGCGGCCTTGCGCGGCGACAGCGCCATGGAGCGAGAGCCATCCACCACCACCTCCACCCGAGGCGACACCTCGTCCTGCCGCACCCGGAGGATGAGCTCATCGGTCCGCGCCACCGCGTTCCAGTCGAGCTGCCGCAGGTCATCTCCCGGCTGATACGCCCGGAAGTCATGCAGCTCCAACGAGCTGCCCATCGACGACGCGCGCACCTCGCCCACCCGGCCCCGGTGCGGCCCTCGCGGCAGCGCCAGCGCGAGCCCCGGGGCCAGCCGCCCCACCGCCGCTTCGTCCATGGGAGCGGGCCCGCTCACAGCCGATGGGCCCGCTTCTCACGCTCGGTCAGCACCCGGTCGGCCAGGAACGCGCACAGCAGCGCCAGCCCTCCCAGGAAGCCCACCATGGCCCAGGACATCTCGGGCAGCCCCGTGGAGTAGTCATGCGACGAGAAGTTGGCCACCCCCACCACCGGGTTCAGGAGGTTGATCAACGAATCGCCCGCCTCCAGCCCCACCACCTCCGCGAAGAGCGGCGGCAGGCCCGCGGCCATACCCACCGTCGCCACGAAGAGCAGCCGCACCGCCGCGGGCGAGGAGAACCGGTCCGCCTTCGACATCCGCCCCAACAGCAACGCCAGCGACAGGTAGAGGACCGAGTACGCCGGCATCACCGCCATCACCATGCGGAACGGCTCGCTGCGCGACGAGGTGTGCTCGGAGAAGAGCGCCGCCAGGAACCACGCGACGTTCCAGCCCACCAACAGCAACACCGCCAGCCGGAAGCCCCGCAGCGCCCCCGGCCGCATCAGCGACCAGGGGCCCGTGTCCGCTCGCAGCGCGCGCGCCTGTCCATCCACGTCCGAGGCCATGAACAGGCTCACCAGCGTCAGGTGCACCGTCCCCAGCGTGGCGAACACCTCCGTCACCACGTGCTTCTTGTCATCCACCCACCAGAGCACCAGGCCCGCGAGCAGGGCCACCCCCATCTGCGCCGCCACCGCCCGACGCGGGCCGCGCGTGTAGTCCTCCGTGGACAAGGACAGCCGCGACGCGGCCACCTCGAACAACAGCCACCCGTCCAGGAGCATCAACCCCAGACAGATGCTCATCGCGAGCAACACCCCGTCCGTGTGCAGCAGCCGGTCCGCCGCGTCCGTCAGCGCGCTGGCGATGCCGAGCGCCATCGCGAACGCGAGGCCCAACGCGCCCAGCACCACGAAGTGCACCAGGCCCCGCCCCATCCGGCTGTCCGCCAGCGTCGCCGCGCACACCGCCACCACCGTGAGGAACACGAGCCACGCCGCGCTCAACCCCAACACCACCAGGATGGTCGGCAGCGCGATGCCGTTGAGGTAGTAGCTGAAGAGCAGGAAGGGCCCCACCGCCGAGGCATACAGCGCCGCCTGCACCAGGAACGACAGCACCTTGCCCCGTAGAATCCTCCGAGGCCCCAGCCCCGTGAGCACCAGCAGCACCCACGTGTCGTCCTCGCGCTCCCGCGCCAGCGAGCGGTACGCGCTGTACGGAATCACGAAGAAGTGCACCACCGCCAGGCACACGAAGAACGCGAAGAAGTACGTCTGCCCGAACTGGGAGAACGCCGCGTCCCGCGTCTGCACGAAGGCCACCAGCGCCAGCACCACGCACGACAGCAGCATCAACCCGAAGCACGCCCAGAAGATGCGCGTGCGGAAGCCCTGACGGACCTCCTTCACCACCAGCGGGTTGAGCCGGTCCCCCCACCGCGCCTGGAAGCCGCCGCCGCTCGCGGACACCGCGCCACCGGCCGGCTCCGCCACGGGCGCCCCCGAGGTCGTCTCCATGGGCGCGCTCACGCGAGCCTCCCCTTCGTCACCGTCATGAAGGCATCCTCGAGGTTGCGCTCACGCATGCCGAACGCGCACACCGGCAGGCCCGCCGTCACCAGCACCGCCAGGAGCGCCGCCGACGCCACGTCCGCGCCCGTGCCGGGCTCCAGCTCCAGACTCACCCGCAGGGACTCGCCCTCCTTCGACACCCGCGACACCCGGGGCTGCTCCAGCAGGAGCCGCTCCGCGCGCGCCCACGCACCTTCCGACTCCGGCCCCGTCGCCAGGCGCACCGTCAGCTCCACCGAGGCGAGGTTCGTGTCCTGCTGGAGCAGGTCCTCCACCTTGCCCGTGGCCAGCAGGCGCCCCTGCTCGATGATGGCGCACGTGTCGCAGATCTCAGCCAGCTCCGTGAGGATGTGGCTGGAGATGATGACCGCCTTGCCCTGGTCCGCCAGCGCCCGCAGCAGCTCGCGCAGCTCGATGCGCGCCCGGGGGTCCAGGCCATCCGCCGGCTCGTCCAACAAGAGCAGCCGCGGGTCGTGCAACAGCGTGCGCCCCAACGCCACGCGCTGCCGCATTCCCTTGGACAGCGCGGTGGTGAGCTTGTCCGCGAGCGGCCCCAGCCCCGTGAAGCCCATCACCGACTCCACGCGCTGGCGCCGCTTCGCGCCCGTCAGCCCATAGGCGCGCGCGAAGAAGTCCAGGAACTCGAAGACGGTGACGTCGTCATAGGTGCCATACCGGTCCGGCATGTAGCCGATGAGCGGCCGCACCTTGTCCGGCGTGTCCACCAGTGAGTGGCCCCCGAGCAGCACCTCGCCGGACGTGGGTGCGTCCAGCGTCGCCAGGATGCGCAGCGTGGTGCTCTTGCCCGCGCCGTTCGGACCGATGAACCCCAGGATGCTGCCCGCCTCCAGTTGGAAGGACACGTCGTCCACCGCCCGCAGGGCGCCGTAGTCGCGCCTGAGGCCCTTCACCTCCAGCAACGCGCTCATGGCCTCACCTCGCCCCGAATCAGATGCACGCTCGCCTCCACCTCCGCGCTCAAGGCGCTGGTGGGCAACGGGCCCGGGCCACTCGTGCGCACGACGAACTCCTTGTCCTTCAGCTCCCTGCGGAAGAGCGGCAGCGCGGCCTGCAGGCGGTACTGGGCCGAGGAGGGCATGCCCACCTCCACCAGGGTGTCCGCCGCGTTGGCCTGCGAGGGCCCCGGGTCCGGCTCCGCGGCCCCCAGCGCGCCCTCCTCGCCATCCGCCAGCCGGGGCAGCCGGCGCACCTGACCGTTCCAGCGCAGGACGCCTTCCTCCACGACGACGCCCAGCGCGTTCTGGACCTTGGGTTCTCCGCCCGTCTCCACCAGCACCAGTCGGGCGCGCGAGGGGACCACCGCGAGCTCTCCCCACTCGCGATAGGTGCGCGGTGGCAGGAAGCCATCTCCCACGGTGAGCCCGCCCGTCCAGTCCAGGTCGGCCATCAGGTCCTCCGTGTCGTGCGGAGCGATGAGCACGCTCGACGAGGGCAGACGCAGCGGCTCGGGTGACAGGTTCGCGTACCAGCCCGACAACCCCACCGTCACCGCGCGGGCCCGGGCGCCATCCAGGTACGTCAGGCTGTAGCGTGCCGTGTGCACCGCGAAGCCGTCCACCAGCACGGACCAGGCGATGAGCACCAGGCACGTCACCAGCGACACGGCGGGCACCGCGATGAGCACCGCCACCGGGCCCCGGCGCTTCGTCAGCCACCAGGCCCCGGGCCCCACCAGCAGCGCGAACGCCGTCATCAGGAGCAGGAACGGCCCCACCGGCGCGCGGGCGGTGCCCAGCAGCGGCGCCTCGTCGTCACCGAACGACACCTTCGACGCCCACCGCGAGCGCAGCCCCTGCGGGCGCGTCTTGCCCCGGTTGTCATCCGTGAGGGTCGACAGCTCCGACTGAATCTTGTGCCGACACGTGGCCGCGGAGTTGTCGCAGGTCCACACGCCGCCGAAGGCGTAGGGCCCGTCCTGGAGCGGGACGGACTGGAGCAGCTGCAGCCGCTCGCGCAAGTCCCTCGGAGGGTTGGCGACGACGAGCCGGCCTCCCGACAGCGCATAGGACTCCAGCACGGCCCACACGTCCGCGGGGACCTTCGTCGCCGTCTCGGTGAGGACCACCATCTCGAAGCCCGCGTAGGCCGCCAGCTCGCGCGGCGCCTCTTGCGCGTCGATGAAGCGCACGGAGAACAGCGGGTCCTCCTGCTCCGGCGTCTTGGTCAGGCCCGTGACGGCCTCGAAGGACTCGCTGTTGCCCACCACCAGCACGGGCTCGAAGCGGTCGTTGTCGGGGAACAGGTGCTCGGTGATGGGCGGCAGGCCGGGGACCTCGACGGTCAGCGCGCCGGAGTGCCAGGCCACGGGCGCCATCAACCAGGTGACGAGCCGCTGGCGAGGCGCCAGCTCCACGGTGCGCTCGACGGCGTGCGTGACGTCGCCGTAGGAGGGTCGGAAGGACAGGTGCACCGGGTGCGGCTGGGCGTCGCCGTTGTGGAGGGTCACCTCCGCCGCCCAGTAGCCGCGCTGGGGCTTGAGCGAGCCCCGGCGCACCGTGACGCGCAGGTAGTCCTGGGCGAGCGAGTCCACCGAGCCGCTCGCATCGCGGTAGCCGGTAGGCGCCTTCACGGCCGTGGCGGCGGTGGCGACGTCCACGGGAGCGGCCGCCTCGACGACCGGCGGCGGGGTCCCCAGGAGCAGCCACACCGACAGCACCACGACGCTAGTCACGCGGCACCTCGGGCACGGCCTGCAGCAGCGCGCCCACCACGTCCGACGCGGACACCTTCTCCAGCGAGGCCTCGTACGCGAGCACCAGCCGGTGGTTGAGCGCGGCGGGGGCGGCGGCCACCACGTCGTCGAAGCCGACGTTGGGCCGGCCGCGCATCAAGGCCCGCGCGCGTCCGGCCGCCGCGAGCGCGAGCGCGGCGCGGGGGCTCGCGCCATAACGCACGAAGCGGCGGACGGCCTCGGGCGCGGAGGCCTGGCGCGGGTCGCTCGCCTCCACCAGCCGCCCGATGAAGTCCGCCACCGGGCCGGGCAGGTGGACGCGGTCCACGGCGGCGAACAGGCGCGCGAGCCCGTCCGCGTCGAGCACGGGGGACAGCTCCGGCGGCGCGCCGCGCACGCGCGTGGTGAGCAGCGCGCGCAGCGTCTTGGCGCCCACGGGGGGCACCTGGATGCGGAAGAGGAAGCGGTCGAGCTGGGCCTCGGGCAGGGGATAGGTGCCCTCCAGCTCGATGGGGTTCTGCGTGGCGAGCACGAAGAACGGGTCCGGCAGCGCGCGCGTCTGGCCGAGCACCGTCACGCGGCGCTCCTGCATGGCCTCCAGCAGCGCGGCCTGCGTCTTCGGGCTGGAGCGGTTGATTTCATCCGCGAGCACGAGGCTGGCGAACAGCGGACCCTCGCGGAAGACGAAGTCGCGGCGGCCCTCGCCCTCCAGCACGTAGGTGCCGGTGATGTCGCCGGGCAGGAGGTCCGGGGTGAACTGGATGCGGCGGAAGGGCAGCGCGAGCAGCTTCGCCAGCGACTTGCACAGCTCCGTCTTGCCCAGGCCGGGCAGGCCCTCGAGCAGCACGTGTCCGCGCGCGAGCACCGCCATGACGACCTGCTCGACGACGGTCTGCTGGTCCAGCATGACGGTGTCGAGCCGGGCCTTGAGCTGGTTCGCCACCTCCGCCGCCCCCTGCGCCTCGGCGGGACTGAGAAGTTCCGCTGCCACGTGTGTTCTCCCCTTCCGGACTACTCTCCACCAAAGTACCGCTTCACGAGGTCGCGGTTGCGCGGCAACAGCGGCTGTCCGCCGGTCCCCGCCGCCGCGTCGCCCTGAGCGCTCGTCCCCTGACCGCGCGCCGCGCCCCGGGCCCCCGTGCCTCGCCGAGGGTCCGCCGCCTCGAGCCCCCACAGCTCACCGGCCTCGCCGCCGTGTCCCTCCGGAAGCGGCTCGAACGCGAGCCGGTCCGGGTCCATCTCCGCCGCGCCCCCGAAGACGAGCGGATTCGAGCCGCCCCCTTCGGAAGGAGCGCCCGAGCCCGCGCCCTGGCGCACCGAGCGGCTCGCGTGGCCCTGGCTGTTGCCGCGCCCGCCGCCCTGGCCTTCGCCACCCTCCTGCCCCTCGCCGCCTTCCTGCCCTTCACCGCCTTCTTGCCCCTCGCCACCTTGTCCCTGGCCCGCTTGCTGGCGACTGCCTTCCTGCCGCCCGCTCGAGCCTTGTCGAGGACGCGAGCGTTGATTGCGGGCCTGCGCGTCCTGCCCCTCACGCGGCTCGAAGCGCTGGGCGAGCGACTGCCTTCGACGCTCCAGCGACTGGCGCAGTTCCGAGATCTGGTCCACCGAACCGGAGGACTGGGCGCGCGCCTGCTCCTGTCGCGAAGCGCCCTGCTGACCTTCGCTCGGATTGCCGCCTTGCTGTCCCGCGTTCGCCTGGCCCTGCTCGCCGCCCTGTTGCCCGGAGTTCGGTGCGCCCTGCTCGCCGCCCTGTTGTCCCGCGTTCGCCTGGCCCTGCTCACCGCCCTGTTGCCCCGAGTTCGAGGCGCCCTGCTCCGAGCCCTGCTGCCCGTTCTCGGAGCCCTCTTGCGCCGAGCCCTCCGCGCCCGCGGACTGGAGCGCCATGAGCGCGCGCTCGAGGGCCTCGCGCTCACGGGACGCGGACTCCGCGCCCCCCGCGGCGCCGAGCGCATCCTCCAGCTCACGCGCGGCCTCGGAGGCCTGGGCCAGCTCGGCGGCGGCCTCGGCGGCGCGCTCGGCGAGTCGACGCTCCATCGAGTCGGCGGCCTCCCAGTCACCCGAGTCGAAGCGACCCGAAGCGACCTCCTCGGACAGGCGACGCAGCTCGTCCTCCACGGCCTCGCCCAGGGGCTCCTCGCGGGCCAGGGCCTCGGCCTGTGCCTTCACCGCGTCCACCTTCGCCGCGGCGGCGGCATGGACACCCCGGGACGCGCGCGGTGCGGGCAACGGCATCAGGAAGCCGATGAGGGCGAACACCAGCGCGCCGGCGAGCGCCGCCACGGGGCGCCGCCACTTCAGCCGCGGAGGCTTCACCTCGCGGGCGAGCTGATTGACGGAGAGCTCCCACTCCCCCACGGGGCGCTCCAGCCGGGTGAGCAGCAACCCGCCCGCGTCGGCCGAGCGGTCCGCGAGCACGGCCGCATGCTCGAGCGAGACATGGCGCGCGCGGGCACGTCGCCACCACCATGCGAGACCCGCGAGCACGAGCGGCGGCAGGGCCCAGACGCACTGCTGGCGCAACAGGAGCCGGGCCAGCACGCAGGCGGTGCTGGTGGCCCAGAGGGGAGCGAGGCCGGCCTCCGCCCACGCGAGGGCATTGAGGCGTCGCTGGACGCGGCGCACCGGAGCAAGCACCAGAGCCTGGAGGCGGCGTTCTTCGCTGGCGGCCATGAGGAAGGACCAGTGTCGGACACTCGGGGTGCCCGGACAAGCCGCTCGGTGTCGAGCGTCGGCGGGGGCAGGTGGGCGGCGTTCGTGTCGACCTGAACGGTCGCCTGCTCTCGAAGGACGGGAAAACACCCGGGCACTGCCCTGAACTGAACGGGGGGCGACAAGGTGGGCTTTGCCCTGGATGCGGCGCGCTGTCGGAATGGCGCGCATCGCGAAGCATCCGCTTTCCGGGGGGAATCCATGTCGACGCGAGAGGCGAAATCGAACGAGGTGCGCCAGCCGCGCAAGGACTTCAGCGAGACGGCGTGCAGGGCCCGAGGCAACGAGGTGGCTCGGCGCACCGCGCGCTCGCGCTCGGCGCCGGAGTTGTTCGGACCGGCGGAGCAGCTCCAGGTGCCGGGCGCGCTCACGGCCTTCGTTCCGGTGGAGCCACAGCCGGAGCCGTCATGGCGTCCGGGCATGGGCGTGATTCCGTACGACGGCGGCGCGACGTTCCGGGTGTGGGCGCCGCATGCGCAGCGCGTACAGGTGGTGGGGGACTTCAGTCACTGGCACGCGGTGGAGCTGGCGCGCGAGCCCTCGGGCAACTTCTCCCGGGACATCCAGGGGGCGTACAACGGACAGCAGTACCAGTACATCGTGCAGGGCCGTTACGGCGACTGGCGCTGGCGCAACGACCCGAGGGCCGCGGACGTCACGAACTCCACGGGCAACAGCGTCATCCTGGACCACCGTGACTTCGTGTGGCGGTACGACGGGCACTTCCAGATGCCCGCGCGGCACGAGGCGGTCATCTACGAGCTGCACATCGGCACGTTCCACGACTCACCGGGCTGGGGGCCGGGGCACTGGTTGAGCGCCATCGACAAGCTCGACTACCTGAGGGATTTGGGCGTGAACCTGGTGGAGCTGATGCCCTCGGCGGAGTTCGCGGGGGACTTCTCGTGGGGCTACAACCCGACGTTCCCGTTCGCGCCGGAGAGCACGTATGGCGCGCCGAACGACCTGAAGCGCTTCGTGGACGAGGCGCACCGGCGCGGCATCGGCGTCATCATGGACGTGGTCTACAACCACCTGGGGCCCAGTGACTTGCCGCACTGGGACTTCGATGGAGAGACGTTCGGCCGAGGGGGCGTGTACTTCTACGCGGACTGGCGCGCGAGCACGCCGTGGGGAGACACGCGTCCGGACTACGGGCGTCACGAGGTGCGCGACTATCTGCGTGACAACGCGCTGATGTGGCTGCGCGAGTACCACATGGATGGCTTGCGCGTGGACGCGACGAAGGAGATTCGCACCACGAGCGGCGTGGACAATCCGGCGGGCTGGGACCTGCTGCGCTCGATTACTGAGGCGGTGAAGCGCGAGTTCCCGTGGAAGCTGCTCATCGCGGAGGACATGGCGGCGGACCCGGCGGTGACGCATCCGCAGGGGGCGGGGTTCGACGCGCAGTGGGACGCGGCCTTCGTGCACCCGGTGCGCGCCGCGCTCACGGCGCCGTTCGACGAGTGGCGGGACTTGAGCGCGGTCCGGGACGCGCTGTACTTCCGCTACAACGGCCAGTCGATGCAGCGGGTCATCTTCACGGAGAGCCACGACGAGGTGGCGAACGGCCGCAGCCGGTTGCCCACGGAGGTGTCGCCGTACAACCCCGGGGACGTGCTGGCGAAGAAGAAGGCGTTGCTGGGCGCGGCGCTGACGCTGACGGCGCCGGGGATTCCGATGTTGTTCATGGGGCAGGAGTTCCTGGAGGACGGGCACTTCGATGATGGGGACCCGCTGGACTGGAACAAGTCGGACTGGTTCGGGGGAATCCTCCAGGCGCATCGGGACCTCATCCGCCTGCGGCGCAACTGGCACGACACGAGCGCGGGGCTGCGGGGCGAGGGCGTCAACGTCTTCCACCTGAACCACGACGACAAGGTGCTCGCGTTCCACCGGTGGCAGCACGGGGGAGCGGGTGACGACGTGGTGGTCATCGTGAACCTGGGGCACCGGACGTTCAGCGGGTACGAGCTGGGCCTGCCCTCGGATGGACTGTGGCGGGTGCGGTTCAACAGCGACTGGCAGGGCTACTCACCGGACTTCGGTGGCACGCACGTGCACGACTTCTGGAGCACGTGGGGAGCGCGGGATGGAATGCCCGCGCGCGGAGCTGTGTCCCTGGGCGCGTACAGCGCGGTGATTCTCTCCAGGGACCGCTGGTAGCCTGCGGGCGGATGCTGCTCGCCCGACCTCCTGACCTCGCGCCTCGCGCTCCGTGGCCGGACATGCCCCTGGTGGTGTGGCCGGCCGCGCTCGCCATGTGGGGCCCCGGGGACATGTCGTCGAAGCACGCCCACCACGCGATGCACCTCATGCTGTGCCGCACGGGCACGCTCTCCATCCGAGTGGACTCGGCCAGGAAGGACACGCGCGCGGCCGGAGTCCTCGTGGGGCCCGATGTCCCACACGCGCTCGATGCCCGAGGCACGGAGGTCGTCCTCCTCTTCGTCGAGCCCGAGAGCCATGACGGTCTGCGCCTCCGCGCGTCCCTCACCGAATCCGTCCGACTCTTCGACGAGGCCGCGCGCGACGCCCTGCTCGCCAGTCTGCCGCGCGCGGGGCCCATTCCCCACGCGGACATCGGCCCGTGGATGGAGTCCACGCTGGAAGCCCTCGCCGGCCCCAGCACCACCGCCGCCCCGCGCATGCACCCTCGCGTGCGCAAGCTCCTGCGCCACCTGCGCGCCGACCCCGCTCCCGAGGACACCTCCCTCGAAGCGCTCGCCGAGGTCGCCGGCCTGTCCTCCGGCCGCCTGATGCACGCCTTCACCGAGTCCACCGGCGTGCCCCTGCGCCCCTATCTCCTCTGGCTCCGACTCCAGCGCGCCGCCGGCGCCATCGCCTCCGGACGCACCGCCGGAGAGGCCGCGCACGCCGCCGGCTTCTCCGACTCCGCCCACCTGACGCGCACCTTCCGGCGCATGTTCGGCACCACGCCCTCCTTCCTCCAACGTCGCAGCCAGTTCGTTCAAGCCCAGGCCAGGGCCCCCGACGCATCTTGAGCAGCGTCAGGCCGGGACCCCTCCCGACCTTCCGCGCCAGGAGCCTCGCCGTGTCCTTCGCCCTCGTGCTGCTCTCGTTCTTCGCCCTCTTCCACCTGCCCCCGCTGCGCAGGCTGCCCGCGCTCTCCACCCCCGCGAGCCGCGCCGCCGTGGCCGCGGGCCTCTTCTTCATCGGCGCCGGCGTCATGCACTTCCTCATGCCCGCGCGCTACGACGCGATGATTCCGCCGCAGCTCCCCTCACCCCGCTTCTGGACGCTCCTGTCCGGCGTGCTCGAAGTCGCAGGCGGCGTGGGCCTCCTCCTCCCGCGCACCCGAAAGCTCGCGGCACTCGGCCTCATCGCGCTGCTCGTCGCCATCCTCCCCGCGAACCTCCACGAGGCCTCGGCCAACTCCGCCTCACACGTGCTGCCCTTCCCGGACTGGTACTTCTGGCTGCGCCTCCCCTTCCAGCTCGTCTACATCGCCTGGGTGGCGTGGGCCGGTGGACTGTTGCCCTCCCAAAGCCGTGCGAGGCGCGCCATGGCTGGTTAGGCTCGCCACCCCATGAACTTCCGTCATCTTGGTCGCAGCGGTCTGGCCGTCAGTGAAATCTCCTTCGGCAACTGGCTCACGCACGGCTCCCAGGTGGAAGAAGAGGCCGCGCTCGCGTGCGTGAAGGCCGCGCAGGACGTGGGCATCACCACGTTCGACACCGCCGACGTCTACGCGAGCACCCGCGCCGAGTCCGTCCTCGGCCGAGCCCTCAAGGGCCAGCGCCGCGCCAGCTACGAGCTGTTCACCAAGGTCTACTGGCCCACCGGCCCCGGGAAGAACGACTGGGGCCTGTCGCGCAAGCACATCATGGAGTCCATCCACGGCTCGCTCACCCGCCTCCAGACGGACTACGTGGACCTCTATCAGGCCCACCGCTTCGACACCGCCACGCCGCTCGAGGAGACGATGCTCGCCTTCGCCGACATCGTCCGTCAGGGCAAGGCCCTCTACATCGGCGTCTCCGAGTGGACCGGCGAGCAGATCCGCCAGGGCGCGAAGCTCGCCCGCGAGCTGAAGATTCCCTTCGTCTCCAGCCAGCCCCAGTACTCCATGCTCTGGCGCGTCATCGAGGCAGACGTCATCCCCGCGTCCCTCGACGAGGGCCTCGGTCAGATTGTCTGGTCCCCCATGGCCATGGGCGTGCTCACCGGCAAGTACCTCCCCGGCAAGCCGCCGCCCGCGGGCAGCCGCGCCACCGACCCCACCGGCTCGCGCTTCATCGCGCGCTTCCTCAAGGAGGACGTGCTCACCCGCGTGCAGAACCTCAAGCCGCTCGCGCAAGAGGCCGGCCTCACCATGGCCCAGCTCGCCGTCGCCTGGGTGCTCCAGAACAAGGGCGTCTCCTCCGCCATCATCGGCGCCTCCCGCCCCGAGCAGGTCCACGACACCGTGAAGGCCGCCGGCGTGAAGCTGGAGCCCGAGCTGATGCGCCGCATCGACGACGTGCTCGGCCCCGTCATCGAGCGCAACCCCGCCCTCACCGACGTGCCGGACCGCAAGATTTGAAGCCCCACGCGACGCGCCGGGTCTCCACGTGAGCCCGGCGTGCTCGCGCCGCTGCACCCCGTCGCCGCGCCGCCCTATACTCGCGCCCAGGTCCTTCTCCTGGAGGTGGCGTGTGCGTTGGTTCGTAATCTCCGCAATCCTGTTCGCGTCGAGCGCGTCCGCGCAGACGCCCGAGTGCAAGGCGGCGAAGAAGGAGTACGTCGAGCGCGAGGGTCAGCTCACCACCCTGAAGCAGGCTCGCAAGGACATGCGCGAGGTGCTCGTCGCCGCCAAGAAGGGCCGCGCCCACAGCCGCGCGCTCGACGCGCTGGAGAAGGCCGACGACGCCATGGAAGACGCCGTCAAGCGCGCCACCTCCGAGCAGGCCCAGCGCGACAAGCTGACCAAGGAGATCTGCAAGTAGGCCCTCGACCCGGGGGCGCTTTTCGCCCCTGGGTTTCTTTTGCCTTTCGGCTGCGCGAAGGGGCTTTCAAGGGGCGAGCCACTCGGAGCATCTTCACTGCATGGATCCACTCTTCAAGGCCCAGGCCTTCGGCATGCTGCTGCTCTGGATTCCGCTGCTCGCGGGATTCTTCGTGGGCCGGTGGGTGTACCCGAAGTTGCTGCGCCTGCTCCCCGCCGTCCTGCCCCTCGCCCGCTCGCGCTCGTCGACCTTCATGACGCTCGTGAACGTCACCCTGTTCGCCACGGCCATGGTGCTCACCACGGGCATGCTCGCGGCGAAGACGCTCGTGTGGCTCCAGGGTCTGACCTTCCTGCCCGTCACGCCCACCGCCAACTGGGTGCGCGCCCTCTCCTGGCTCGCCGCCTTCTTCTGCGGCTACCACGCGGCGCCGCTGTTCGGACGCGCCGCCCTCGAGAACATCGACGTCCACGAGCCCGCGCCCCTCCCCGCGCTCCCCGGCCCCCGCAAGCAGCCCTCCAGTTGGTGGGTGCTCGTCATGCTGTGCTTCATCCTCGCGGCCGGCGGGGGACTGGCCGCGGTGGCCATCGGCCTGCAGAAGGAGGGCTTCCTGCGGACCTCGGACGTGGGAGACCTGGCCGAGCTCGCGTCCGTCCAGGAGCAGCTCCGACCGCTCGAGGCCTGCGGCATCGAATACAAGCGGTGGGACGCCAAGGGCCGCAACAGGTACCCCAAAGCCGTCTCCATGCAGGACTGCGACAGCAACACCCACGGCATCCTGCGCATCGAGGTGCCCCAGACCTGGCTGGAGCAGGGCGTCGGCTTCACCATGCAGCGGGGTTCGACGTCGGAGCCCTGGGAGATCCTCGTCGACAAGGATGAGGTGCCCTTCCCCGCGCTCAAGGAGGCCCTGGAGACCTTCGCCCCCATCATCGCCGCCGAGTACCCGGACAAGCTGCGCCAGGAACTCAAGAGCGAGGCCGCGTACCGCCGGAACCTGGAGGAGTACCGGCGCCAGCGCGACGCACCGAAGCCGAGCGCGAAGTCGTCCTATCCCGAGTGACGCCAGGCGCTCAGCGCCGGCAGTCTGGATGCGCCGCCGCGTGGAGGCGCTCGTACTCCGCATGGGTGATGTCGCCCGCGAAGAGCGTCATCGCGACTTCGCCCCACGTCCCGCGCCAGTCGCCTGGCATCCGCAACGGATTGAAGCTCGAGAGCATGCCGGGGGGCGGAGGAGGGGGCGTCATCATGAGATACGCGTCCCCCAGGGGGTGCGGCGGGAGCGCCCGCGCGAGCACGCGCCGCTGGAGCTCCTCGAAGGCGATGTCCCCGCGCTTGTACGCCGCCGAGTCCGCCAACGCCGCGGAGTAGTCCGCGCTGCCCTCGGGAATCCGCGGGTCGCGCGTCGACACATCGGGCTCCGGAGGCATGTGCGGCGGCCGGGGCGGCGGCGGGACGGAGCGCCAGGAATCGTCATCGGGCGGCTTGTTCGACATGCGGGAGTCCTCCAGGAGGAAGGCTCCCGACTGTCCCTCAAGTCCCCGCCGTCGGGGAAGTCTGTCGTCGCCGCGACGCTCCTCCTGCCCTCCGGGGACGTGCGAGTCCTTGCAAGGACAGACGCCGAACCCTTCACCTGTCCAACCGGCCACAGCCCCCCGAGCCTCGGGCCTCGGCCCGCGCACGCGATGGTTAGCTGCCCTTCGACCACCCACCACCCGCCGAGGAGCCCCATGCGCTTGTGTCTGTCTTTGTCGAGCCTCGCCTGCGCCCTCTTCCTGTCCCTCACGGGAACCGCCCACGCCCAGAGCGCCGCACCCCCACCCCCGGAGACGGCGAAACCCGTCGAGCCGCCCCAGGCCCCACAGGGCGCCGCGGCCCTGGCGTCCCCCTTCCCTCCCGCCTTCCCCGGCCAGACCAACGGCCCCGTCGTCGTTTCGCAGACGCGTTACAAAGTCACCACCATTGCAAGTGGCTTCAACTACCCCTGGGCCATCGCTTTCCTCCCGGACGGGCGGATGCTGGTGACGGAGAAGCCCACCGGGAAGCTCTACATCGTCACACAGCAGGGCGCGAAGTCCGCGCCCGTGGCGGGCCTGCCGCCCGTGGACGGCCGGGGCCAGGGAGGCCTGATGGACGTGGAGGTGGGCCCCGACTACGCGCAGAGCCGCTACATCTATTGGAGCTATTACGAGCCGCGCGAGGCGGGCAACGGCCGGCCCACCGCGGGCAACGGCCTGGCCGTCGCGCGAGGCAAGCTGGTGGACGGCCCCCAGCCGCGCATCGAGGCCCTGCAAATCATCTTCCGAATGAAGCCCACGCTGGACTCGACGCTGCACGCGGGCGGGCGCATCGTGTTCCACCCGGACGGCACCCTGTTCGTCACGCTGGGCGAGCGCTCCATCCTCCCCGGCCGCGTCCAGGCCCGACAGCTCAACAGCCACTTCGGCAAGATCGTCCGCATCTTCCCCGACGGCACCGTCCCCTCGAACAACCCCTTCTACAACCAGGTCGGCGCCCGCTCGGAGATCTTCTCCCTGGGCCACCGCAACATCCTGGCCGCCGCGCTCGACTCACGCGGCCGGCTCTGGGAGGCGGAGATGGGCCCGTTGGGCGGCGACGAGCTCAACCTGGTGGAGCGCGGCAAGGACTACGGCTGGCCCACCATCGGCTACGGCACCGAGTACTCCGGAGCCCCCATCCACCAGTCCGGCCAGGGCCCGGGCATGGAGCAACCCGTTTACTTCTGGAACCCGGTGGTATCTCCATCCGGGATGACCATCTACTCGGGGAGCCTGTTCCCTGAGTGGCAGGGCAACATCTTCATCGGGGCGCTGTCGGGGCACGCGCTCATCCGGCTCGTCCTCCAGGATGACCGGGTGGTGGGCGAGGAGCGGCTCAAGCCCGCCAACAACGCGCGGGTGCGCGAGGTGGTCCAGGGCCCGGAGGGCGCGCTGTACCTGCTCACCGACGACCCGAACGGCCGCCTGCTCAAGATGACACCCCAATGAAGGTGCCGGACCCACGCGGACCAGCACTCCGAGTCCGCGTGGGGAGACGGGCCTGAAAAGGGGCGGACGGCCGGGCAACAAATGTGTTTCCAGTCGTGGCCCGAGGGCCCGGGAAGCGGACAAACCGGCTGATCCATTTGACTTTCAGGGCGGACGGAGAAACAGATGGGCGCATGACGCTCCCCCCCATCCTCCTGGCCCAGTCAGGGCATTCCGAGCTCGGCTGGCTCAGCAGCAAGCTGCTCGGCGTCACGCTCACGTCCGCCGAGTGGGTCCTCTGGATTCTCGTCGTCCTCTCGGTGCTCTCCATCGCCATCATGCTGGAGCGCGCGGTGTACTTCGCCCGCCACCGGCTGCCGGACTCGGAGGCGCTCGCGGTGCGGCTGGCGAAGGGCGACTTCGATGCGGGGCGCAAGGCCATCGAGGGCAAGACGGGCATGGAGGCCGCCGTCATCCGCGAGGCGCTCGCCGCCAGCGCGCAGGGCGCCGACACCGTGGAGCAGGTCATCGCCTCCACCGTCGCGCGCGAGCGTCCCCAGTACGAGCGCTTCCTGTCCTTCCTGGGCACGCTGGGCAACAACGCGCCGTTCATCGGTCTGTTCGGCACCGTGCTCGGCATCATCAAGGCGTTCAATGATTTGGGCGCCAGCAACGTGAAGGGCGCGGCCATCCAGCAGACCGTCATGGCCGGCATCTCCGAGGCGCTCGTCGCCACGGCGGTGGGCCTGGCCGTCGCGATTCCCGCCGTCGTCGCCTTCAACATCTTCAACCGTCAGTTGAAGACGGTCACCAGCCGCACCAACGCCCTGGGCCACGCGCTCGTCGGCAGCATGCGCGCCTCGGGTCGCACGCCGGACACGGCCGCCCGGGCCGCGGAGGTCCGCTAGGCCATGGCGGGCGGCGCGCAGGACAACGAAGAGGAGATCACCGGCATCAACGTCACGCCGCTGGTGGACGTGGTGCTGGTGCTGCTCATCATCTTCATGGTGACGGCGAACTTCATCGTCCGCGAGACGGTGGAGGTGGACCTGCCCCGCGCGGCCAACGGCGGCGAGACGGTGCAGGGCCTGGTCAACGTGGTGCTCGACAAGGAGGGCAAGCTCTACTTCGACGGCGCGCAGGTGACGGAGCCGGAGCTGACCACCAAGGTCGCGGAGGCGGTGGCCAAGGACAAGGACACGCGCGCCATCATCAGCGCCGACCAGACCATCGCCTACGGTCAGGTGATGCGCCTCATCGACACGGTGAAGGGCCAGGGCATCGCGAAGTTCGCCCTCAACATCGAGAAGGACGTGGCCCCCGCGGCCGCGCCCGCCACTCCCTGACGGCACGACCCAGCACATGAGCCAGGCGGTCCTCCAAGACAACTCCTTTCCCCGCCGCGAGCGCTCGCTCGTGTTCGTGGGCGCCTTCCTGCTCGTGTCGCTGGTGCTGCACGGCGTGGGCTTCTGGTACCTGAGCCACATGGCGGACCGGCCCCGGCCGGTGGTGCAGCGCCCCGTGGAGCTGGTCATGGTGGAGGTACAGAAGCCCCCTCCGCCGCCGCCTCCCGAGGAGAAGAAGGAGGAGCCCAAGCCGCCTCCGCCCAAACCCAAGCCGGTCAAGCCGCCGCCCATCAAGGTCGCGCAGACCAAGCCCCAGCCGCCGCCGCCCGAGCAGGCCCCGCCGCCGCCCAACGAGCCGCCGCCGCCCACGCCCCAGGCCAAGCCGCCGCCGCTCGTGGTGGGCATGACGATGTCGTCCACCACCAGCGCCGGCTCGTTCGCCGCGCCCGTGGGCAACACGTCCTACGGCAAGGTGGACAGCACCGCGAAGGACCCCAAGGACGTGAAGGGGTACTCGGCGCCCAAGTACACGCCCATCTACCAGGTGGACTCCGAGCCCACCGTGGCCTCCGAGGTGAAGGTCCCCTACCCGGAGGAGGCGCGCCGCGCCGGCATCGAGGGCACGGTGACGCTGTCCATCACCATCGACAACGAGGGCCGCGTCGTCTCCGCCAAGGTGCTCTCCGGCCCGGGCTACGGCCTCAACGAGGCGGCCCGCGACGCCATCAAGCGCTTCCGCTTCAAGCCCGCCATCAAGGGCGGTGAGGCGGTCTCCACGGAGATGAAGTACTCGTACACGTTCCTGCTGGACTGAAGGCGCCGGGGCGCGCCGTCACTGCGAGCGCAGCGCCCGGCGCATGATGTCGCGCAGCGCGCGCAGGTCCTCGTCCGACAGCGCGGCGATGGGCTCGGGCGGCTCCGCCAGCCGCTCGAGCAGCCGCTCGCGCAGGGCCACGCCCGCCTCCGTCAGCACCAGCATCTTCACGCGCCGGTCCTGCTCGCTGCTGCGCCGCTCGACGAGGCCCCGCGCCTCCATGCGGTCCACCAGGCCCGTCACGTTGGACGCGTCACAGGACAGGTAGTTGGCCAGCGTGCTCATCGCCAGCGGGCCCTCGCCCAGCTGACGCACCACGTGCGCCTGCACCGGGGACAGCTCGAACTCCGCCGCCAGCGCGGGGAAGTTGCGCATGTGCGCGTGCATCAGCTCGAACAGCAGCGTCCACGCCTGCCTGGGCAGCCCCGCCTCCTCAGGGGCCTGCTGCCCGGCGTCCGGTGACCTGCCGCGTCGCTCCAGACTCTCGCTGCTTCCGCTCATGCCCCTCATGGTAATTCACCCCGCCCACCTAAACAATTGACTTCATCAACTATTGAGGGTTACTACATTCCGGAGCTTCCAAAATAGAACGACATGGCCTATGTGGGGCCGGACCCGGAACAGGACGGCGGAAGAAGCGATGCGGCGGCGGACGACCTTCATAAGAGCCGGTTCGGCACTTCGCGCTGAATTCCCACAGAGCATGACGCACCCGGGCAAGACGCCCGGGCGCACGCACCCAAGACACAACCCGTAGCAAGTCCTTCGAGGACGCAAATGGGGCACACCGCGCCGGCGCGGGGCTCCACGAGGAGGCAGAGGCGGTTATGAGCTCACTTCTGGCGTTGACCCTGGCGGCCACCCTGGCCGCGGCACCGCCCCCCGTGCTGACACTGGAGGACGCGCTCAATCAGGCGCGCAAGGAGAACCTGGACCTGAAGGCGGCCCAGGCCCGGCTGCGGCAGGCGGACACGGCGTCGCGCAAGGCGTGGGCGGGCTACCTGCCCACCGTCACCGTGGGCGCGGCCATCATCCGCAACTCCAACGCGGCCATCATCCCCCCCGGCCCGCTGGGTCCCGAGCCGGTGGTCATCCAGCCCCTGGTGCAGCGCCAGTTCCAGGCGGAGGTGCGTCAGGCCATCATCGCCCCGCAGCTGTGGGCGGGCATCCAGGCCGCGTACAAGAGCGAGCGCGTCGCGGAGCTCAACGTGGAGCAGGCCCGGCGCGAAATCCTCTTCGGCGTGGCGCAGGCGTACTACGGCGCCGCGGCGCAGGCCCAGGCGGTGACGGTGCAGGAGCGGCTGGTGGAGCTCAACGGCGCCCGCGCCAAGGACACGAAGATCCGCTTCGACGCCGGCACGGTGACGCGCGTGGCGCTCTTGCGCGCCGAGCAGGACCTGTCGCGCGCCGAGCAGGACCTCATCCGCGCGAAGAACGCGCTGGCGTCCGCGAAGCTGGTGCTGGCGACGCTCCTGGCGTTGGACAGCCCGGACTTCGAGGTGGCGCCTCCTCCCGAGCCGCAGGTGCCGGTGAAGACGGAGGCGGAGGTGCTGGTGCAGAAGTCGCTGGAGCAGCGCGCGGACGTGGCCGCGGCCCGTGAGACGACGGAGCTGGCGCGCATCAACAAGCGCGGCGTGTGGTTCAGCTACCTGCCCACGCTGGGCGTCACCGGGCAGTTCCGCGTGGCGAACGCGGCGGGCTTCCAGGGCCGCTCGGACGTGTGGCTCATCACCTTCGGCGCCAACTGGACGCTGTGGGATGGCGGGCTTCGCGAGGCGAACCTCTCCGAGGCTTCCGCCCGCATCGCCGAGTCGCTGGCCACGCAGCGCAAGGCGGAGCTGACGGCGCGGCAGGAAGTGAAGACGGCGCAGCTGGACCTGGAGAGCGCGCTGGCCAACCGCCTCAAGGCGGAGCAGACGGTGGAGCTGGCGCGTGAGGGCCAGCGGCTGACGGACGTCTCCTTCAAGGCGGGCGTCGCCACGTACCTGGAGGTCGCGGACGCGAACACGGCGCTGACGCAGGCGGAGATTGGCCTGGTGGCCGAGCGGCTCCAGGCCTCCGTCGCGGCGCTGAAGCTGTTGCGCTCGGTGGGTGCGTTCGAGGCGCGCAGCCTCGACTCGGACCTGAAGGACGAGAGCGCCGCGCCGCCCGTGGTGCAGCCGCTGCCCGGCGACGCCACCCAGCTGCAGCAGCAGACCGCGCCGCAGGACGCGCCGGTGCAGACGGAGCAGCCGGCACCCGAGCAGCAGTAGGCTTCAAGCGCCTTCCGGTGGCCTGGACGCTCGACGCCAGGCACCGGGGCGACCGCTTCCCGGGGCGGGTGGGCGGGGCTCTTGTGGGAGCCCACCACCGGCCCCACCCTCGGAGAGAAGTCGAAGCACCCTTTTCACCGAGGAGGTCAACATGGCGGAAGGAACGTGGGGCAACTGTAAGGGTTGTCGCTACTTCGCCAGCGACAAGCCCAACCCCAGTGACAACGAGACGCAGCGCTGCATGCAGGCGAGTCTGCGGAAGTTCGACCTGAAGGTCTCCGGCGCGAGCGGTTGCAACGCGTACGAGGCCCGGGTCGGGGTTGGCTCGCAGCCGCAACAGGAACCCGCTCAACCGGCGCACTGACGCCCGTCCAGCGGGAATCCGTCGAGCCTTCGTGGAGCACATGACTCCACGAAGCAAGACGGCCCTCGGGAATCCCCACCGCGTCGAGCCCTCGCGCCTTGCGTGCGCGGATGCAGGCACCGCGGCTCCACCCCACCTCAGGATGAAGGCGCGTCACCCACGCGGGGACGGTCCGGCTCGCAGACGCAGTCCACGCAGCCGTGGGTGCAGCACGTCCCGCACAGCTCGATGAGCCTGCGGCCCAGGGCCTGCCGGGCGCGGTGCAGGCGCACGGCGGCGTTGTTGGCGGTGAGCCCCTCTTCCCCCGCGAAGGTGGAGACGGGCGTGCCCTCCAGGTCCACGCGGCGGATGGCCTGGGCGTACTCGGGCTTGAGGGTGTCGGCGAGCCCCGCCACGCACGCGCACACGGTGGACTCGAGCGCGGCGGTGTCCTCGGTGGAGCGAGGCACCTCGGCCTCCTCGAGGGCCAGGGCCTGGGACTCGCGCCGCGCGCGGCGGTGGCGGTCCACCAGCACGTTGCGCAGGAGGCGGTAGAACCAGGCCACCGCGCTCTCCTCGTCGCGCAGGGCCTCGCCCTTCTCCAGGCCCTTCACCAGGGCGAGTTGGAGGACCTCCTCGGCCTCCTCGGGGCTGCCGACACGCGGGGCCAGGAAGGCGAGGAAGCGCCTTCGCTGGGCCACGAGGGTTTCGAGGACGCGTTCATCCAGGCTCATGCGCCCTTCAGCCTACCGCCTCGCGCGCGGGCACCTCGTCCTCGGTGACGGCGCGGGGTTGACGGAAATAGATGCGCTCCATCAGCCGGCGCTGGTGGACGAGCGGCTTGTCGTAGCGGTCCAGCCGCATGCCCTTGTGGCTGTAGGGCGTGTCCGCGACGGTGGGGATGAAGCGCGCGTCGTCGACGATCTCCCAGCGGGTGAGCTCGCGCGCCACCTTCGCCGCCACCGGCAGGAAGGGGGTGAGCCACGGGTGCACGCAGCGCAGGAAGGAGAAGACATGCAGGCGCGTGCGCCTGGCCGTCTCCGGCACGAAGAAGATGTTGGCGCGGGTGATGAACGGCCGCTTCTCCCCCGTGGGCGACACCCAGCTCACGACGTACTCGCTCTGCACGGGGTCGAAGCGCGTCAGCCAGTCATTGTGGAAGAAGTCGCCGTCGCGCACGCCGAGCAGCTTCATCAGGAGCGCGGGGCGCTGGGGGGCGCGGTAATGGACCTCCGTGTGGTCGTCGTGGTTCTTCGCGTCGAACTCGACCTGGCCCGCGTGCGGGTCGTCCCAGCCCAGGCGGGTGTGCACGTAGGGCGTGTGCTCGTCCTCGCTGAAGTTGTCGAGCGAGACGTGCAGCGGCGCCTCGAAGGGCACCGAGAAGCTGCCGCCGAAGACGTAGCCGTCGTTCAGGGGCAGCTCGGGCAGGGCCGAGCGCGGCGTCTCCCGGTGGGCCAGCCACAGGTAGCCGTGGTGCTCCACGACCTGGAAGCTCTTCACGTCGCAGTGCTTGAGCTCGGGTTGGCTGGGATTGGAGCCCCGGCCCTGCGAGTCGAAGCGCCAGCCGTGGTACGGGCACTGGAGCCGGCCGTCCGGGCGCACCTTGCCCTTGGACAGGGGCGCGAAGCGGTGGGGACACGTGTCCGCGAGCGCCGCGGGGCTCCCCTTCTCGTCCCGGAACAGCGCGTAGGCGCGACCGGCCACCTCCACGCGCACGGGCTCTCGGCGAAGCGACTCGGAAGGGAGCACGGGGTGGAAGTGACGAAGGACGTCGGGCAGTGGCTCCATACTTTCCAAGTATAGCGGGCCACTCAGGACAGGGGAGGAAGGCGCTCCAGCAGTCTTTTCAGGTCTGGCTGGAGCTCATCCGGCGTTTCACGGGCGAGCTCCTCCACGGGGTGAGTGCCCCAGGTGACACCGTAGGTGCGCAGGCCGGCGGCCTTGCCGGCGCGGAGGTCCAGGGAGGTGTCCCCGACCATCCACAGGCCCTGCGTGCCGAGCGCGGCGAGGGCGCGGTGGAGGACGTCCGGCGCGGGCTTGTGGGGGAAGTCGTCGGTGCCCTGGACGTGGTGGAGGACGTCACCCAGGCCCATGGCGTCGACGAAGCGGCGGGCCATGGGGCTCTTCTTGGTGGTGGCGACGGCCAGCAGGTAGCCGCGCTCGCGCAGGGTGTGGAGGAGCTCGAGGACGCCGGGGTACGGGCGGGAGTTGCGGTGGAAGTTGAGCGGGTAGTGCTCGCGGTAGGAGGCGCACAGCGCGGGCACGTGCTGGGGCGCGAACTCCGCGTACATGATGTCGAGCGGCAGGCCGATGAGGGCGCGCACCTGGGCGTAGGTGGGAGCCTGGAGGCCATTCGCGGGGAAGGCGTACAGGAAGCTGTCGATGATGTCCGGCAGCGAGTCCACCAGCGTGCCGTCGAGGTCGAAGAGGATTCCACGGGAGTCAGCGCGGCTCATGCGCTCCTGCATACGTGGTTCGGGGGTTGGGGGCACGTGTTTGGAGCCGTGGGGGATGGGCACCCGAGCCTGTGAGCGCACAGGTGCCCGGAGAGGGACCGTCACCCTCGCGCCGTGTCACGCGAGGGTGGCGGGGTGATGCGGCCTACGGCGTGTAGAGGGCCGCGGTGTTGAGGAAGGTCGTACTCGAGGAGCCGAAGATGAAGCCGCCCTCCACGAGCACCTTGCCTGAGGACAACAGGATGGGGCGTCCCCCGCCGCGAGCGCCCGGCATGCTCACGGTGTAGCGGGTGGTCCCTGTCGCGGGGTCGAACAGCTCGCCCGTGGCGGAGATCGCGTCCGTCCCGCCCGTGTGCAGCAGTTGTCCGGAGGGCAGCATGAGCAGGAACGACCAGCTCCGGCCATGCATCCAGGAGCCGACGGTCCGCTGCAGGTTGAGTGCCGGGTCATACTCCAACAAGCTGGTGCCGCCGTGCAGCAGCACGCGCCCCGAGGGCAATAGGAAGGCGCGCGTCCAATTCGTTCCCGTCAGCCCCGTGGCGGGGGCCCACGTGTCGGTCGCCACGTCGTAGAGTTCGGCCACGCCGCCAGCGCCGGCCACCAGCACCTTGCCCGAGGGCAACTGGAGCGCGACGTGGCCCAGACGACTCGCGGCGCTCATGCTCGCCACGGGCGTCCAGGCGTTCGTCTCTGGGTCATAGAGTTCCGGGATGCGACCTCCACCGCTGGCCGAACTCGCCCCACCAATGACGAGCACCTTGCCGGATGCGAGCAGCGTCGCGGTGTGCATCTCCCGAGCGAACGTCATCGAGGGCCCTGCAGACCAGGTATTCGTCTGGGGGTCATACACATCCACCTCTTGCGTCTCACTCCCCGCGCTCACGGTCGTCACCCCGCCAATCGCCAGGACCTTGCCCGAAGGCAGCAACGTCAGCGTGTGGTTGATGCGCCCTCGGCGCATGTTACCTGCCGCGGTCCACGTCCCAGTGTCCGGCGAGTAGAGCTCGGCCGAGGCGAAGGTCGACGTGTTGCTGTAGCCTCCCGCCACCAGCACCTTGCCGGACGGCAGCAGGACCGACTCATGGCGGGCGCGTGCCACCTGCAAGCTCCCTGTCGCATCCCACTTCGCGGCGGAGCCACTGCCACAGTTCGTCCCGTTCACCACGCTCACGTTGAACGTGTGTGACGCGGAGAAGCCGCGAGCATTCGTGACGGTGGCCGTCACCGTCGGCGCGCTGCCCTGCGCGACACAGGCCGGCGCCGTCCATCGCACCTCGCTGGAGGTGAAGCCGCTCGTCGCCGTGCCCAGCGTGCCGACGCTCGCCGCCCAGCCGAAGCCGAGCGCCCCGCCATCTCCGTCCTCCGCCAGCACCCGCAGCGTCACCGACTCACCGCCCGCCACCGTGGTCGCGGACTGGTACGCCTGCACGATGCGCGGAGGGATGCTCGGACCGGTGCCAGGGCCCACGCAGATGCGCAGCGTGCCCTGCGTCCGTCCACCGTGCGCGTCCGACACGCTGACGTTGAGCGCGCAGTTGCCACACGGGTCACCGGCCGGCACGGCGCTCGGCGTGAAGGTCGCGGCGGCGGACGTCGCCTGCGTCCACGCACCCGCGCACGTCGTGGACCACTGGTAGCTCAGCGCATCCCCATCCGCGTCCACCGCGTCCACGGTGACAGTGGTCCCCTGCCCCACCGGCACCGGAGAACGGGTGACCGTGATTCCGCGCACCGTGGGTGCCATGTTGAAGGACACCGTCACGTTCGCGCTGCCCATCCCCGCCCCGCCATCCGTCGACAGCGTCCGCACGTCGATGCGCAGGCTCGTCGCCGCGCCACGCGAGTCCGTCACCGTGAGCGTCAGCGCGAACTCACCCGCCACCTGCGGCGCGGTCCACGTGGTGGTCGCCGTGCCCGTCGTGGTGAAGGAGCCACCGGTCGCGCTCCACGCGTACGAAATCGTGTCCTGGGTGTCCTTGTCGTGCGCCGTGGCGCGAAGGACGATGCTCCCACCCGGCATCACCACGCTCGCCGACGCGATGAGCGAGTCGATGCACGGCACCGTGTTCTCGAACGGGGTACCACTGGAGAGCGACTGGAGCGTGATCGCCACCACCGCTGTCTCGCCCGCGACGATGGTGACGCCCTCCGCCACGCCGCGATAGCGCAGCGCGCCCTGTGAATCGAACGCCTCCGCCGTGAAGGTCCGCGCGCTGCCCACGGGCACCTGGTGGAACGTGCCGCGCCACGCCCCGGCCTCCTGCGTCAACACCACCGTCGACGCGGGCACGCCCGTGGCCGTCAGCGTCACCGTGACGCGGGTGACGTCCTCTCCCGCGAGCGCGTCGGACACCGCGCTCATGAACTCCACGGAGCCCGTCTGCTCCTGCTCAACGGAGGAGCCACAGCCCCAGACGGTGAACACCATCGCGATGACCCAACACAACTGACTCCAGCGCTGCCTGGCTTGCATCCTCATTCGGGCGTTCCTTTCCAGCACGAGCAGGAAACGGCCTCGCCCTCCGACGAAGGAGGTGGATGCAAGGTGAGCGGAGGGTCGCGGGCCGTGGGGAAACGCTCACACGCGCCTTGAGGGAACCAGCGCGTGCGAGCCCGCGAAGTAGACCATTCCCTCGCGCCCGGGAAACACCCTCACTTCAAACAAACAATGGATGTCAGCCCAGACCCTCGCGTGACAGGGACGGACCCATGGGAGCGGACGGCCTCGCCCTGGAGTCGCCTTGACCCGAACGAGTGGCCAGCACGCCCATCGGGGCGTCGCTCACAGCGCCTCTTTCACGGGCCACTCGGAGGTCACCTTCCACAACTGTGCCGAGTCATTGCAGGTCGTCTTGGAGAGGACGGAGATGTTGTTCTCCTTGCTGTCATTGAGGATGCCCAGGGACTGCGCATCACCCTGCGCCTGGGTGGTCAGCCGATAGATGCCGTTGGGCTCCGGAATCAACTTCCACCGCTGCTCCGGAACATCCGCGGTCTTGACGAGCAGGGGGCGATTGTCGGCGGTGCTGGCAAGGGACAGGTCGGCCCCACGCCACTGGGTCGTCAACCGGTAGTAGCCGTTGGCCTCCGGCGTCACCTTCCACTTCTGACCCGTGAGCTCCGCCGACCTGGCGAGGATGGGCACGTTGTCGTCCTTGCCATCCCCGAGGATGTCCAGCGACATGCCCTCGCCCTGCCACAGGGTCGTCAGCCGGTAGTAGCAACGCGCATCGAAGTCGGCGGACGGAGGTGGCGTGGCGGGAGGCGTGGCCGTGGTCGTGGGCATCTGCCACATCCGCTCGAGCAGCATGAGCATGCCCGGGTCGTGACTGGCCAGCTCTTCACGCGTGAATGGGAAGTAGTCGTTGCGGCCGAAGAACGCCTCCGAGGTCTCCGAGAAGTACTCCCAGTCGTCGAGGATGGCATACGCACGCTCGAACGTGATGGGCTTGTCGGACGCACGCCGACGCTCCACGCATTCGTAGTTCTTGCTTGCCACCGCGCGCGCATAGGCGGCCCGGATGTCGGCGTGCTGGTGGAGCACCTGGTCGTAATAGGCGTGGGCGAGCTCGTGGAGCACGAAGAGCGGCATCCGCCTGGTTTCCTTCTCGAAGATGAGGACGTTCGAGAACTCGATGCCCTTCAGCATCGCCATGTTGCGACCGGGCTGGCCCAGCCAGACCCTGCCAGCATGGTACCGGGCCGCATCCGGCGCGTCGGGATAGGGCGGCGACAGCCACAGCGTCACCTTGCGGAGCTGCGCCACGGGCCCCGCGGGGATGAGCCGGACGACCTCCTTGAGCTGCGCCCCCAGGAGCACCAGGGCCTTGTCCGTCAGGGGCTTGTTCGCCGCTGACAGCAGGCGGTCATCGATGCGAACCGTCCAGCCCTCGATGGCCCGGGTCCGGTAGCTGGGAGCGGGGCTTGCCGCGGAGGCGACGCAGGCGAACGTCAGGGCAACCAGGAGGAGCCATCTTGGAGAGTGCACGCCTCATCCTACGCCAGGCGTGGCGGGCAATCCCAACCCACCACGCCGGCGATGGAAGCG
This sequence comes from Myxococcus sp. MH1, assembly GCF_059738865.1. Taxonomy (NCBI): domain Bacteria; kingdom Pseudomonadati; phylum Myxococcota; class Myxococcia; order Myxococcales; family Myxococcaceae; genus Myxococcus; species Myxococcus sp. MH1. The sequence continues at coordinate 9,366,920 of NZ_AP026947.1, forward strand.
TGAGCTACTGACAGGCGATTCCCGGCAGGCCCCGGTACGCGCCCTGTGAGGTCCAACGCGTGTATGGAGTGCCGCAGGAACCCGCATACGGGTCATCCGTGCCGTAGCCCGGCACCCAGTATTCGAAGTGCAGGTGCGGCCCCGTGGAGGCCCCGGACGAGCCCACCCGCGCAATCCAGTAGGCGCAGTCGAGCGACGTGCCCCGGGCGAACTGCTGCGTATAGGCCTTCAGGTGCCAGTACCAGGTCTGGGTGTTATCCGGGTGCCGCATGATGATGTAGTTGGCCGTGTAGAGGCCACAGGCGGCGTAGGGGTTGGACTGGTTCCAGTAGTTGCACCGGTCGTAATACCCATCCACGTTGGACTCGATGTAGCCCCGCGCGGCATTCATCGCCCAGACGCCGTAGTCCATCTTGCTGAACCCGCCGACCAGCGCGTAGTCCGTGCCCGTGTGGCCGCTGTAGCGCACACCCCCACAGGCGTAGTCCCGACCGCCGTAATCCTTGTACGCGCTCACGGTACAGCCGCCGTTGCCGCACTGGTCCGCGAGCTGCGACGCGGGGAAGCGGAACATCGTCTGCGCGGAGGCCAGGGCTGGAAGGACACACAGCGCCAGCATGAGCAGTTGCCGAATCGCGCGACTCATTTCTCACCGCCCAGGTCCGCGGAGGCCTCGCCCGTCCGCACGTTCAGCTTCCAGAACTCGCCGCCACCCGCGTTGTAGCGGAGCACGTCGTCGCTCAACCACGTCATGTGATGACTGGAGACGGGCGGTGGCACGAAGCCCTTGGGCGGGCCGCCATACAGCATCGTGCTGTCCATCCCGAGGTTGGTGAGCTGCCTGGGCGCCGCGCCGTCCACGTCCGTCACGTAGAACGATGCGACGGTGGTGCGGCCGGAGACGAAGACCACGGTCCGTCCATCCGGAGAGATGCTGGGCGTCGCGTCCACGCCGGGCCCATCCGCCAGCACCTTCACGCGGCCCTTCAGGTCGATGAGGCCCACGGAGGTCTCGTGCTTGCGCCCACGGGACATCGCCAGTGTGGCCACCAGGGCGTCGCCCTTCGCCGTGGGGAACAGGTCCCCGCCCACGCCTTGCGCCAGCAGACGCTCGCGGCCGTTGGCGTCGCGCAGGTGCAGATTGCCCTCGCCATCCAGCAGCGCCACCTCGGGGCCTACCGTGCGGGCCTCGCGGTACTTGAACTCACGGCCCACCACGCGCACCGCGCCCGTGGTTTCGTCATACTGGACGATGGCCAGCAGCGGCAGCTCGTCCGTGCCCAGGGCGTCGGCGGGAATCTCCGCGACGACGCCGGCCAGCACTCCCTTGCCCTGCCCGAAGAGGTGGACGAACCGGGCCTTGGGTCCGAACTCCTTCGCGACGGCGGGGACGAGGTGCTCACGCGCCTTCGTCACGCGGCGCAGGTCCGTCGGATTCATGCGGTCCGCCGCGGCGGCGCTGGTCGCAGCCAGCGTCAGCACGGTGAGTGCCAGGAATTGTCTTCTCATGTCGCTCCAGGGGTGAGGGGAAACCCATTCGGTGATGTGTGACGAATGGGTTTTCCTGCCGCTCAGGAACGAGTTGCCTGGAAATCAATAATTACTTGCCCACGCAAAATTGAAGACTGTGTGTATTCACGGCGACAGAAGAAAATGGGAGGCCGATTGAAGATGGCGGGATGCTGTCCATTTGTCGTCACACACCGTGAGGCACCAGCGCAGCTTGGATGAGCACACGGGCTCGCTCGCGAATCCGAGACGAGAGGAGTTCCTCCGCCGCGACATCGAGCGAGCGATAGGCAAGCGGGAACGCCAGCTCCAGGTCCACGCGCACGTCGAGGACCACTTCGTCGAGCAGGGCGTCGACGTGGTCGCGTCCACACTTGGAGATGGCGCTGGCGATTCGCGCGGGGTTGACCAATCTCAAGGACCAGTCCACGAGCGTCTCCACAGAGAGGGGCTGGTGCGGACTCCACGCCTCGCTCTCGTCGAAGCGGCCCTCGCTGAACTCGTCGATCTTCCGTTTGACGGAGGCACGCGCGCTCGGGGAGACGCGCAGTTCGCTCTTGATGACCAGCCCCTCCGCCACGTTGTCGGCGAGCGTCGGCAACCCCAACAGGCCGGGGACCCGCGTCGGAAACCGGGTGGGGACGCTGTCCATGTCGCCGCGGGTTCCCCTGCGAAGCACGGGAGGCGTCATGAGCCCCGCGTCCCTCGCCGCGGCCTCCAGCTCCGGGTGGGCCAGCAAGACGCCCTCGTCTTCATCATCTCGCGCGAGCAGGACGTCGAACGGAGACCAGCGAAGGTCTGGCGCATACCAGATGCCCGTCTGCACGGCGGACAGGCCCGGCACGGGTGGCACCTGGGGATGCGGATAGTGCCCGCCGAAGAGCTCTCCGTAGAAGTACAACGTGCTGGTGGCCGCCCCCAGCGCCTGGGCCATCTGCTCGGCGGCGTGGCCCAGCTGTGCTCGGACGAGCTGCCATCCGAAGAAGGACTCCTCCTCGGTCAGCCACGCCTTGCGTTTGCCGAACCACGCCTGTCCCTCACGCACGGCGATGACGAGCTGCGCGCCATGGACCTTCTCCAGTGCGATCCACGGGCCGCCGGGACTGGGGACCGACTTCGGCTCGCCCGCCGCGGGCATCTTCGCGTAGGTCCGGAAGGGAGGTGGCTGCGCCATGCGCGGGAGAATGCCTGAAGTGGCCGCGCGGCGCTGTCCCCGCTCGGACGCGGTTGGCCCTTCTTGACCCGCGACAGCCCGGCCTGATTGAACGGACGTGACCATGCGACTCCGCGCCTGCGCCGCACTTCTGCTGCTACTCTCGGCCTGCGCGACGACAGAGTCGAACACACGAGGCTCAGCGGCCCAAGACTCCAGGGTCGCCAACCTCCAGAGAGCGGCGACTCTGCCGTGGGTGGATGACGGGCGCTGTGTGGTGCGGGAGGCCTCCAACGAATGGGCCGTGCTGGTGGAGCGGTGCTTCCATTCGCTCGACCATGACCGGCTCGAGTTTCGTGATGTCACGGGACGATGCTCGGTCGCCTCCGCGGGAGCCGCCGCACTTGGCTTGGGCGTCTGCGTTCTGATTGCGCCCGAAATCATCGTCGGGGCCGTGATTGTCGCAGGTGCGGTCGTGGTGGCAGCCGCCATCAGCGAGGAGTTGGCTGCGTATCGGCGGGCATCCCGTGCGAGCGCGCGGCCAGAGGTCCAGACGCAGCCCATCAAGAAGCCTGCGGCAGACCGAAAGCCCAAGCCATCAGGGCAGGACTGGTTTCCTCCAGGACCGACCGAGCCAGTGGCGAGTGAGCGCCGCCCGGACTGCAAGCCCGTCCCGGTGCCGCACGCGGGCGAGGATGCCGCCCATGACGAGTGCGCCGATAGGTTTCCGCCCAACCGATATCCTGGAATGGACGTGCTGGTGGGTGGCAAGCGCTTCGATGCGCTTCAAGTCGGTGCGCGTGTCCTATGGGAAATCAAGACCTACCAGTTCGACACGTACAGTGACTTCCTCCGGGAACGGGTCATCGAAGACCAGATAAGAGAGTTCAAGGATGCGCGGAGTATCGCACGGACTTGTGGCTATGACTTCGTCATTGGCGTCAGCACCGTTACGCACAAAGCTGAACTGAAGATGGCAGACGACACCTTTGACATTGTCGTGACGGGGTGCACGCGATGAGCACTCGAAACCGCCTCATTCTGAACCTCTATGCATCTGCGCTCAGTGAGAACGATGGCCGTCCGCTCGCTGCCGTCCACGGCTTGGAGCGGGCGTTCCCCGGCCTGAGCATGACGTGGCAGGTTTCAAATAAAGGTCAGCTCATCGCGATACCCAAGCGCGACGCATGGCTCGCCGAGGCAGCCGCACGCGGAGAGTTTCCTCTTGTTTGCAACGGGGACGAGCGCTACCCGGTGACGGTTGTAGGGCGGCAACAACTCGCCAGTGAGAGTCCAGGAGGCCAGCCCCAGCTTCAGGTTCATGCGAAGCTACCGCAGGACACGGTCGCTCTCGCGGCAGCTGCGGATGTGTTGGAGCAAGTGGCAGAGGGCATCCGGGCGCTGTGGGGCCTCGTGGCACCGGGGGCCATCATGGAGGTCATCGCGGACCAGACCGGCCCGAAGAGATACGGCCCCAGCAAGCCGCCACTCGGACTGCCCGCGTTGAAGATGCCATGGGACATCCATTCACCTGAGACGCCACGTCACCTCGGGTGGCTGAACTATTGGTCCTCCGCCGCCGCACAGGCCATCGGGTTCCCGGACCCCGCCCGTGACGCGGAGCTGCTCTCACGGGCTCGACGCACGGCGACAGGGGGCTGGGTCGTACAGCTCACGGAGGCGCCGCTCGACCTGGACGACCCCGCTCATCTGGACGCGCTCCAGCGCGCCTATGCGCGCTTCCCGGAAATCGGTGGCCGCGCGGCGTCTTGACTCCTCGGCTCCGGGTGCCCGCACGTCCATCACGAGGAACCGGCGCTTGCGGGCCCCTCCGCCGAAACAAACAATGGATGTCAACCCAGGCCCTCCCCCTGACAAGGATTGGGCCAGGGGAACGGATTGCTTCACCCACGGTGCTACAGTCTTCCGCAACCCGAGGTCTACAGGGGGAGGACCCGACATGAGACTCGACATCTTCTCGGAGATGCAGCACCCGAAGGAGCGGTGGACTGGCGCGGACCACGAGCATCAAATCATCCGTGAGACGCTGGAGCAGGCTCGGCTCGCGGACGAGATGGGCTACGGCGTCTGGTGGCAGGTGGAGCACCACACCGCGGTGGAGTTCAGCTACAGCTCCGCACCCGAGGTCATGCTCACCGCCATCGCGATGGGCACCCAGAACATCCATGTGGGCCACTCGGCGGCGCTCGCGCCCGCGCGCTTCAACCACCCCATCCGCATCGCCGAGCGCTCCGCGTTCCTCGACCACCTGAGCGGCGGCCGCTTCCAGCTCGGCATGGCCCGCAGCACCATCCCCGAGTGGCGCGTCTTCAACATCGAGCCCGACGCCACCCGCTCGCAGATGCAGCAGGCCTTCCAGATGATTCCGAAGCTGTGGACCCAGGAGAAGTTCTCCTGGGACTCACCGGACTTCCGCGTCAAGGACATCAACGTCATCCCCAAGCCCTTCCGCAAGCCGCACCCGCCGCTGTGGCAGGCGTGCTCCAGCCCCGCGTCCTTCGAGCAGGCCGGACGCAACGGCGTCGGCGCGCTCGGCGTGACGCTGTGGGCCTCCCCCGAAGAAGTCGCGGAGATGATCCACCTCTACCGCGAAGCGCTGCGGACCCGCTGTGAGCCCGTCGGCGACTTCGTGAACGACCAGGTGGCCTTCTTCACCTTCGTGCACTGCGCTGACACCGAGCGCGAGGCGATGCAGAACGGCGCCGCGAAGGCCGCCGCCTGGTACACCAGCGGCTCCTTCACGTTCTTCGAGGCCAAGGACCACTTCGTCAAATCCGCCGCGGAGCTGGAGGCGCTCGCCAAGGACCCCGCTGGCGGCGGGCTCACGGGCCAGTACCTGCGACGCAAGGACCCCAACGCACCCCAGTCCCAGGCCCAGCGCATCCTCGGCCGCATCATGTCCGGCGAGGCCGTGCCCGATGAGCAGGTCTGGGAGGTGCTGAGCGCCCAGGACTCGCTCATCGTCGGGACGAAGGACCAGGTGCGCCAGGGCCTCAAGCGCTACGAGGCCCTGGGCATCGACGCGCTGATGTCCTTCCACCAGGTGGGCGCCCTCACCCACGAGGCTGTGCTCAAGAGCATCCGCCTCACCGGCGAGCTCATCCCCGAGTTCAAGACGCCCGCGCCTCCCTGAGCCCCCTGGCGGAGGGCTCCGAGGACCGTTCGTCGCTCCTGGAGTCCTCCGTCCCGGCGCCTCGCTCGCCAGGGCGCACAACTCCCACCTCGCCCCGCTTCCCCAGGGCGCCATCGTGCGCACCTTGGGGACGGTCTCGTGCGGAAGGGGATGGGGATGAGGGTCGGCCAGCGAACACTGGGATGGGGCCTTGCCTGCGCCATGTGGGCCACGACGCCCGCATGGGCGGCAGAGCCCCCGAGTGCCCGGGAGCAGGGCAGCCAGGAGAGCGTCGCGAAGGCCTCCTCCCCGCGTCCCCGCCGCTTCACCCGCGAGTGGTACGTGAGCCCCTCGGGCAACGACATGGCCGCGGGGACGAAGCGCGCCCCGTTCCGGACCATCGGCCGCGCGGTGCGCAACGCGGGTCCCGGCGAGGTCATCCGCGTCCAGGCAGGTGAGTACGCCGAGGGCGTCTTCATCGATGGCCCCGCCGTGAAGGCCGGCAAGCCGAACGCGCCCATCACGCTGCTGGGCGAGGGCAAGCCCCGCATCATTCCGACGGCGCGTGGCGGCACGCTGGTGCAGGTGCGAAAGCCCCACTGGGTCATCGAGGGCTTCGAGATCGACGTGCGCGGGCAGCCGCGCTTCGCCGTCCTCTTCGAGGGCGACACCACCGGCGCGGTGCTCACCGGCTGCCACATCCACCACGGCACGCTGGGCGCCGGCGTCGCGACGCACGGTGGCGCGCGCGACGTGCTCATCGAGAACAACCACATCCACGATTTCCGCCGGGCGCCCAAGGGCGACTCGCACGGCGTGGTCATCCAGGCCACGTCGCGGAACATCACCGTGCGCGGCAATGACATCCACGGGAACTCGGGCGACTCGGTGCAGTGCCTGCTGCCGGACCGCAAGGGTCAGGCGCCCGCGCGCAACGTGGTCATCGAGGGCAACCAACTCCACGACAACGACGAGAACGCCGTGGACATCAAGACGTGCCACGACGTCGTCATCCGTGACAACACGATGTACGGCTTCCGCAAGTCTCCCACGTCGGCGGGCGAGGCCGTCGTCGTCCACTTCTCCGCGCGGAACGTGCGCATCGAGGGCAACCGCATCTCCGACGCGGGACGCGGCATCGCGGTGGGCGGCTCGCGCGAGGGGAACCAGCCCAGCCCCGCCAACGTCGTGGTGCGCGGCAACACCATCAAGGGCATCACCCAGAGCGGCGGCAGCGACGGCGCGGGCATCCGCGTGGAGAACTCGCGCGACGTGACGGTGGTGGGCAACACCATCTCCGACACGGAGGGCTTCGGGATGATGCTCGGGCTGGGCTCCAACGGCGCGCCCAGCGAGAACCTCACCGTGCGCGGCAACTCCATCCAGGGTCGGCACCTGGTGCGACTGGGCAAGCACCGCCCCGGCCTGAAGATGGACGGCAACCAGTACGCCGCCGAGGGCACCTTCAAGGCCGACCCCGAGGAGACCCGCAGCCTCGCGCAGTGGCGCCGCGTGTCGGGCGTGGACCAGAAGTCCACCCCACTCCAGTAGGAGCAGGGGGAAGTCCCACCCGTTCGACTGTCCCGAGCGAGCCTGGACTCGGCGAGACCGAGCCCGGCATCTCTCGCCTGAAGGCCGCTCACCGGCGCGCCCCTTCCGCTTGCAGCGACGTACAGCGCAGGAAGGGACTCGGCCCTCGGGGCGTCTTCTCGCGGAGAGGCTCTTGCAGCTCGCGCCAACGCACGGAGCAGGACGGACTCGACGCACGCGGCGTCAGCTCGCCTGACACTCACTCACCAGCGCCCCTTCCGCGCAGGCCGCCGCGCAAGGAGCCACGCCCCCTCCCCGCTTCAATCCACAGAAGCGGGAAGGGGCTCGACGCTCGCTCAGGGCGTCTCGTCGGACGGCACTTCCCCCGTGAGCACGCAGATGAGCGCGACGGGGTCACACTTCACCGGGAACACGGGATTGATACCCGAGCCACGCAGGCGGCCCGCCTCGAAGTCCGGGTACGGGTCGCACTTCACGTCGTCCGGCTTGCCCGCGGTGGCGCAGCTCACCACCGGCCAGATGCCCTTGGCCTGATACGTCGCCGTGCACCCGTTCTCCGAGTAGCGCAGGTCCGCCTTGAACTGCGTCCCCGGAATGCCCGGCGTGTTGTAGATGCGCAGGTTGGACCACTCGTACGCGAAGCTCTGCGCGGGCAGCGTGTCCGTCGCCGGCACCTCCAGACGCGTCGTCGACAACTGCGGCACGTCGCAGAAATTGTCCGCCCCCGGCCCCTCGCTGGCCAACGGCCCCACCGAGTACGGCGTGTGCGACGCATCCAGGTCCGGCCGGTCCTTGAAGTCCACCAGCAGCTTCCCCATCCGCGCGCTGCGCAGCGCCACCGTGTCCGGCGCCTTGGGGTCCTGGCTGAAGTACTTCTGCATCCCCACCGCCTCCGGCGCCAACCGCGCGCACTGCAGGTCGGGGTTCTGTCCCGGCAGCAGCGTGTACACCGTGGCGAACGAGCCGATGGAACCATCCGTCACGGCCCGGGCCACCACACACTGCGCCTCCGGGTCCTCCACCCCACAGCCCGCGAGCACCAGCGCCGCCAGCGCGCTCCATCCCATTCCACGAATCATTGGCAGATGTCCTTTCATGGCGAGCGCCTAGAAGGTCAGCTTCGCGCCCAGCCGCACGGAGCGCGGCGCCTGGTAGGCCGTGGGACGCTTGAAGTTGGGGTTGATGTCCGCGGGGACGATGGGCAGGTTCGTCGCCGTCGAGATGACCTTGCAGTCCGGGTTGTTGGCGACGAGGCACGCCGACAGGTCCGCGGGCTTGCCCCCCTGCTCGATGGCGTAGACCCGCGTATTCGTCAGCGTCTGGTCCACCGCCGTGTACTGCTGGAAGTTGAAGACGTTGAACACGTCCAGCGACATGCTCAGCACGTAGTCGCCACTCAGCTTCTGGTTCACGCTCACGCGGGTATCGATGTTGTGCACCCACGGCAGCCGACCCGCGCTGCCTCGCGGCAGGATGAACGTCTCCGAGCCGCTGCGCCGAGGATGCGCGCCCAGGTAGTTGAGCGGCGTGCCCGAGCGGCTCCGATAGCCACCACCCACGTTCAGGCTCGTCGTGCGCGTCAGGTTGAACTCCCGCGCACCGAACGCCTTGAACGAGTGCGTGCGGTCCCCGGGCAGCGGACCGTCGCGGTTGGTGGTCAGCGACACCAGGTCGAAGTCGCGCGTGAGGTTGGGCGACAACTGGCCGGTGTCCGCGCGGAACAGACCCGAGTAGTTGCCGCGCAGCTTGGACCACGTGTAGCTGGCCTGGGCCAGCCAGCCGTCGGTGAACGCCTTCTGGTAGTACAGGTTCACCGCGTCGTAGTGGCGCTTCGCCTCGGGGAAGTCCGTCGAGAACCCCTTGCCCGGGTTGCCCAGGAAGAAGGTGTTGCCGTCATCGCGGCTCATGTCCTCGATGACGTCGTTGAGCACGCGCCGCGTGTACGTCAGGCCGAAGCGGCCGAGCAGCACCTCGTACTCACCACCCACCATGATTTCGTCCGCGGACTGCGCGCGGATGTTCGGGTCCACCGGCACGCGGTCTCCACCCTGCGCGTCCCAGCGCTGGTTCGGCCCCTCCCGGCTGCCGATGGTCTGACGGTTGCCCGGCGCCATGCAGCCCGTGAGCCGTGACTCCCGGTCGCTCGGCATGCAGTTCTCCGCACCGTACGTGGCGGACAGGAGCTGCTGCTGCGGGAAGGACAGGTCCGCCAAATCCAACGGCACGTTCTCGAAGAAGCGCGCGAAGTTGACGAACAGCTTCGAGCGGCCCTGCTGGGTGAAGTCGTAGATGAGCCCCACGCGCGGCGACCACTGGTTGGGCAGGTGCAGGCCCACCTTGTCGTCCAGCCCCCGGATGGTCTGCACGTCGTAGCGCAGGCCCGCGTTGAGCGTCACCTTGTCCAGGATGGACCAACTGTCCTGGATGAAGCCGCCCATCGTCACCGACGTGGACGTGCCCTCCTTGCTCGCCAGGAACACCGGCTGGTCCGGCCCCTCGAGATAGCCGTACTGGTTGAGCGTGAAGAAGCAGCGGCCGTTGGCGCACTCCTGCCAGGGGGCGCCGCCCGTGCGCGCGCGGTGGTTGTAGAAGCTCATCCGCTCCGCGTCGAAGCCCGCCTTGATGATGTGGTGGCCGAGTGCCTGGACCAGGAGGGTGCCCATCACCTTGCCCTGGAAGCGGTCCAGTTCCTGCTCGCTGATGGTGCCAGGCCCCCCGGTGGAGTAGGTCCTGACGGGACAGTAGAGCCGCTGTTCCTCCGGCGTGGTGCCACAGACAGACGGGTCCGGCAGCGTCTCGAAGTCGGTGATGGAGCGCGGGCCGGGATTGCTCGTACGGCGCCAGGAGACGTTCGGCTCCGCGGCCAGGCCCGTGGGGGACAAGAGGCCCGAGCCATCCGACGGCAGGATGCTGTCCGCCTGGTGGTGCCAACCGGCCGTCGCGTCGACCAGGAGCGTCTTGCCGAAGAAGGACGAGGACTGCTTGGCGACGATGTCCATCACGCCGTTGCTGCGCCGCGTGGCGATGGATTCGTAGGACCCCTGCACGAAGCCGGTGCAGGCAAGGCCCGTGCACACCTCCGGGTCACCGTCATCGCTATAGGAGAACTTGCCCGCGCCTCCCGAGGAGCGCGGCGTGCCGAACACCGACACCGACAAGTTGTGGTCCGGATTGAAGAGGTACGTCAGCTTGGTCATGTACTGGAGCGAGCGCTCGTCCGCGAAGCGCGTGGTGCGAGTGCCCTCGATGGGCGTCACCAGCCCGAAGCCCGTCTCCGGGTCCTTGTCGCGATCGTTCGGTCCGCCGCAGCTCGGATTGTCGGGACCACAGTACTCCAGCCGGCTGAGCTGCCGGTCCACGCGGATGCGATTGAACGACGGCGCCACGCCCGCGTAGAACCAGAGCCTGTCCTTGAGGATGGGGCCGCCGAAATCGAAGCCGAAGTCGCCCTGGTTCCAGGGCTGGCCTTGCGCGGAGATGACGGAGCCCTCCTGTCGCACCCAGGGGCCGTCGCGTTGCAGCGCCCCCGGCGCCATGTTCGCGAACACCGAGCCGTGGAACTCGTTGGAGCCCGACTTGGTGACGACGTTGAGCACGCCGCCCGTGGAGCGGCCGTACTCGGGCATGTAGCCGCCGGTGATGACGTTGACCTCCTGGACGAACTCCACCGACAGCGGCGTGCCCAGCGTGCCCACGCCCGGGTCGTTCACCGACAGGCCATCCACCACGTACTGGCTCTCCGGGGAGCTGCTGCCGCTGACGCTCACGCCGTAGCGGTCCTCCACCGCGCCCGGCGCCAGCTCCGCCAGCGACTCGAACGAGCGCGACGCGGAGCCCTTGCTGCCCGGCCGGATGACGGCCACGTTGCGCAGGAAGTCCGCGTCCACGCTCATGCCCTGCGTGCTCGAGCCCACGTCCAGCGTGGGCGCCGCGCTGATGGAGATCTCCTCGCCGAACGCCGAGGGCAACAACTGGATGTTCACCCGGATGGTGCGGTCCAGCCGCAGCACGATGTCCGGACGCACGAAGGGCTCGAAGCCCTCGCGCTCCACGCGCAGCGTGTACGTGCCCGGCGGCAGCTGCGGGATGCGATACAGGCCGCTCGCATCCGAGACCACCACCCGCTCACCCTGCAGCTTCGGCGAGGTGGCCGTCACCACCGCGTCCCCCAGCGCCTTCTTGTCCTCCGCGCTGGTGATGGTGCCGGTGATGACCGAGACGCCTTGAGCGAACGCTCCGGCGCCACAGAGCAGGACCGCGAGACACACCCCGCGGGCGAGACCCACACGTATGGACAAAGCTGACTCCCTCCCTTTGATTCCGGAGGGCACTCTGTCTCAAGACGCGAGAAAGCAACAATCCCCAATTAAACAGTAGGCACGCCGGGGTGCGTCACCGGGCTGGGCGGGGACGGGCCCATCCGGAGCCCGCGTGGGGCTGGAGGGCGGCCACCGTCCTCGGCACGACAGGGGCCGCTGCCTCGCCCGCGGCCTGGGCGACGGAGCGGCGGACGGACGCGGGACGGCGCGGCACTGGTCTATGCTGCGCGCTCCCGTGGACGCTCCCCTGCCCTCCCGCCGCCGCCTCCTGGTGCCCGCCGTGGTGTTCGCCGTCGCGAGCATGCTGGTCGCCCTGGCCGCGCTGTATGTGCAGGGCCTGCTGCCGGCCTCCGTCCCGTCCGCGTCGGAGCCCTTCCACTATCAGGGCTACGAGAAGGTGCTCCGGCACGTGCGCGCGGATGGGGATGTGGACTTCTCCTCCATCGGCCGCGAGCGCGCGGAGCTGGACCGGTTCGTCGAATCGCTGGCGTCGTTCTCGCCGCACAACCGTCCGGACGTCTTCCCGACGTCGGAGGACGCGCTGGCCTTCTGGCTCAATGCCTACCACGCGCTGGTGCTCCAGCAGGTGGTGGATGGGTATCCCTATCTGGAGAGCGTGCACGGGCCGCTGCTCGGGCGCTTCTATTGGGGGCGCTCGTGGCCGGTGGGCGGCAAGCGCATGACGCTGTGGTCGCTGCACCACCGCATCCTCGCCCGGGAGTACGCCGACCCGCGCATCCACCTGGCGCTGTTCCAGGCCACGCGCGGCGGGCCTCGCATGGACAGCACCCACTTCCAGCCCGAGTTCCTCGACGCGCAGCTCAACGAGGCCAGCCGCCGGTTCGTGGGCGACAAGCGCCACGTGCGCCTGGACCGCGACACGGTGTACCTGGCGAAGCTGTTCGAGACCTGGCGCGAGGACTTCCTCGCCGCGCTGCCCGAGGGGCGCCGGGGCAACGTGCTCCAGTTCGTCTGGGCGTTCCTGCCGGACACCTGCGAGGAGCGTCCCGGCTGCGACACGCGCGCGGACCTGGACCACGCCTGCGGGCCGAAGCTGGACCGCTGCCACATCGTGTACGAGCCGGAGGACCCCGCGCTCCCGGATGCGGCGGCGCGCGAGGTCCGCTCGGAGCGCTGACGCCTACGCGGGCAGCCGCTCGCGTCTGCCGGGCGGCGGCGTGTGGTCCTCGTCCCCCCGCTCCCGGGCGCGGGGCCGCTGCACGGGGCCACCGTCCTTGCGCCCTCGCAGCCACTTCTCCAGGCCGACGGCGGGCAGCACCACCGCGCCCACCAGCACGGACAGGCCGATGGCCTCCAGCGACAGGGGCGCCGTTCCGAAGATGCTCCGCATGAAGGGCACGTACATGAACGCGAGCTGCAGCAGCACCAGCGCGCCGATGCCCATGAACACCGTGGGGTTGCTGAACAGGCCCACCTTGCGCACCGAGCCCGTGAGCGTGCGGCACATCACCATGTAGAAAATCTGGAAGCTGATGACGGTGTTCACCGCCATCGTCTGCGCCTCGGCCAGCGCCCGCGCGTGCCCCACCGCCGGCAGCTCGCGCGAGTACTCCCAGAGGAACAGGCCGATGGCCCCCGCCGCCATGAGCAGCGCGACCAGCCCCGTGCGCATCACCACGAAGTGGCTGAGCACCGGCGCGTCCGGACGGCGCGGCCTGCGGCGCATCACGTCCGACTCGCGCGCCTCGAACGCCAGCGGCAGCGCGAGCGACACCGTGGCCACCAGGTTGATCCACAACAGCTGCGTGGGCAGCATCGCCATCAGCGGCACCGCCCTCCCGCCGATGTCCTGGATGGGGAAGAACGCCACGCCGCACAGCAGGATGAGCGCGAGCCCCAGGTTGGTGGGCAGCACGAAGGCGAGCGACTTGATGAGGTTGTCGTAGACGCGCCGCCCCTCCTCCACCGCCGCCGCGATGGAGGCGAAGTTGTCATCCGTCAGGACGATGTCCGCCGCCTCCTTGGACACCGCCGTGCCGGTGATTCCCATCGCCACGCCGATGTTGGCCTGCTTGAGCGCGGGCGCGTCGTTCACCCCGTCGCCCGTCATCGCCACCACGTGCCTTCGGCCCTGGAGCGCGCGCACCAGGCGCAGCTTGTGCTCCGGCGCCACGCGCGCGAAGACGTTCGTGCTCTCGGCCACGTGCGCCAGCTGCGCGTCGTCCAGCGCCCCCAGCTTCGCGCCCGCGACGCCCGGCATCCCCGCCTCTTGAAGACCCAGCTTCGCGCCGATGGCCTCCGCCGTCGCCAGGTGGTCGCCCGTGATCATCTTCACGACGATGCCCGCCTCGTGACAGGCGCGCACCGCCTCGATGGCCTCCTCGCGCGGAGGGTCCATCATCCCCTGCAGGCCCAGGAGCTCCAGCCCACCCTCGACGTCTTCGAGCGCCAGGTCGTCCTTCGCCTCGGGCACCTGCCGCGACGCCACCGCGAGCACGCGCATGCCCCGCCGCGCCAGCCGCTCCACCTCCTCCAGCACCGCCTCGCGTGACACGGCGCCGTCCAGCTCGCAGCGCGCCAGGACGACCTCGGGCGCACCCTTGAGGAGCACCACGCGGCCCTCGCGGCCATCGTCGTGCAGCGTGGCCATGAACTGGTTCTCCGACTCGAACGGGATGGCGTCCACGCGGGTGAAGCGCGAGCGGGACTCCTCCACGCGCAGGCCCGCCTTCTCCGCCGCCACCACCAGCGCGCCCTCGGTCGGGTCGCCCGTCATGCGCCAGTTGCCATCACCGCCCTCCAGCGCCGCGTCGTTGCACAGCGCGCCCGCGAGCAGCAGCTCCTTCGCGTCGTCGGGCAGGAGCGACTCGCTGAGCGCCGGGCCGTCGCGGCGCAGCTCGCCCCGGGGCGCGTACCCCACGCCGGTGACGGTGTAGCGCCCCGTCGGCGTCCACAGGGCCTGCACCGTCATCTCGTTGCGCGTGAGCGTGCCCGTCTTGTCCGAGCAGATGACGGTGGTGCTGCCCAGCGTCTCCACCGCGGGCAGCTTGCGGATGACCGCACGCCGGGCCGCCATGCGCTGCACGCCGATGGCCAGGGCGATGGTGACGATGGCGGGCAGGCCCTCCGGAATCGCCGCCACCGCCAGGGTGATGGCCACCACCACCGCCTCGCTCATGTCATACCCGCGCCACAGCCCCACCCCGAGCAGCAGCACCGATACGACGAGGATGGCCACGGTGATGACCTTGGCGATGCTCGCGAGCGCCTTCGTCAGCGGCGTCTGCAAATCCGTCGCTTCGCTCAACATCTCCGAGATGCGCCCCAGCTCCGTGGCGCCTCCCGTCGCGATGACCACCGCCTGCCCCACGCCCGAGGTCACCAGCGTGCCGCCGAAGACGACGCTCGTCCTGTCCCCCAGCTCCGCGTCCTTGGCCACCACCGAGGGCTGCTTCGACGCCGGCACGGACTCGCCCGTGAGCGCGGCCTCCTCCACCTGGAGGTTGCGCGAGCCCACCAGCCGCATGTCCGCGGGCACCTTGTCCCCGGCGGCAATCTCCACCACATCCCCGGGCACCAGCTCCGCGGCGGGCACCGCGCGCTTGTGGCCCGCGCGCACCACCGTCGCGTTCTGCGGCACCATCCGGCTGAGCGCCTCGATGGCCTTGCCCGCGCGGAACTCCTGCACGAAGCCGATGAGCGTGTTGAGCACCACCACGGCGGCCACCACCAGCCCGTCCGTCACCTTGCCCATCACCACCGCCAGCACCGCCGACACGATGAGCACCCAGATGAACGGACTGTTCACCTGTCGCCACAACAGCTTCAGCGGCCCCTCGCCCTTCTGTCGCTCCAGGACGTTGGGCCCATGACGGGAGAGCCGCTCGCGCGCCTGCTCGTCCGTCAGCCCTGACGGTCCGCTCTCCAGCCGCTCGAAGGCCCGCTCGACCGGCAGGGCATGCCAGGGCACCGCTCCCGAAGCGGGCTCACGTGCGTCCTCGACGCCGGACGCGGCGGGTGGCGGCTCGCGCATTCGACTCCCCCAGTCAGCAACCAGCTCTCTCCCCTCAAGCTATGTCCGCCCCAGGCCCGCGCCCCACGCCCGCCCTCGCAGGAGGCAGGCGACGCGTCGCGGCCGTGACAAAGCCGTTGCCTGGCTCGCGATTTCCAAGTAATCAAGAATTAAAGGAATCACGAGCTTCTCGACTTCGTCCTGATGAACTCCAAAAAGTCCGGTGTGGTCCTGTTGGGGGTGGTGCTGGTGGCCTCGGTCGTCGCGCTGCTGACCCGAGGCCTGTCTGCCTCCTCGAATGAATCCGCCCCCGCCGCGAGCGCCGCGAGGCCGCCCACCTCCAGCGGCGTCATGGTGGGCACGCCCTCGGGGGTGCCGCCGGCCTCGGAGCCGACGCCCGCGGTGGAGCAGCTGCCGATGCCCGGGTGCTGGGATGGCCTGCGGGAGCTGGACAAGGCGACCTCGCTGGACGCGCTGCGCGCGGCGCTGGGGGTGGCGGTGGGGCACCGCGACAACCTGCTGGCGACCTACCTCCAGGAGCGCCTGACGGAGCTCGTGGGGCAGGACGCGGGGCGCGCGCTGCAGGTCATCGAGTGGGCGAAGCAGGCCAGCCCTCCGGAGCTGGGGCTCTACCTGGAGGCCGTGAAGGCGGCGCCAGCCGTGCACGACGCGAAGGTGTCGGCGGCGCTCCTGGGGATGGGCGAGGACAAGAGCCTGCCGACCCAGAACCGCTCGGCGGCGCTGGACGCCCTGGAGACCCAGCGGCGGCTGTCGCCCGGGGACCTGGCGCGGCTCAAGGCGGTGGCCCTGGACGAGACGGCGGACTCCACCGCGTGGGTGGCCACGCGCACGATGGGCCGGGTGATGAAGGAGGACTTCGAGCGCACGGGCACCCATGCGCCGTACTGGAAGGAGCTGCTCTCCATCGCCGGCACCTCGGACGACATGGCGGTGCGGTTGCTCGCGCTGGAGATGCCGTCGTACTCCGACCCGCTCATCGGCCCGGAGTCCTTCGACGAGCTGGAGCACATCCTCACCACGGACCGCGAGCGCGACGTGCGGGAGATGGCCGCCTTCCGGCTGGGCGTCACGCGCGAGCCCGAGCAGGCGCTGAAAATCTACGAGGCGGCGTTCGACAAGGAGCACGACGTCTGCGTGCGCTGGGCCATCTTCCGCTTCGCCGTGCGCGCCGCGGGAGAGGGAGCGCTGCCGATGCTGGCGCGGCTCGCCGCGAAGGACCCGCGCTTCCAGCGCGACTACACCGAGTTCCAGCAGCTGTACGCCTCCGGCACCGTGGACTTCGCCCGCATCTGGCTGGGCAAGGGCGAGCACCACGCGTGCCTCGTCGAGGAAGGAGCGCCGCACTGATGCATGCCCTCATGAACAGGCGATGGGGGCGCGGGCTCCTGGTGTCGTTCCTCCTGGGTGCGTGGCCCGCGAGCGCGGCCGCGCCGCTCTTGACGCCCGAGACTTGCTCGGTGGAGACGATGCTGCGCGACGTGCGCGCGGCGATGAAGGACGGCTCGCCCGCGCTGAAGCACTACGTGAAGGCGCGGCTGCGGGAGGCGGCGCTGGCCATGCCCGCCGGGGAGTTGCAGGCCGCGCTGGAGCGCGAGCACCAGCCGGAGGTGCTGGAGGCCCTGGGCGCGGCGCTGGCCACGAAGGCGAGCCACGCGGAGTCGCCCGGACTGGTGCAGCCGCTGCTGGCCCGGGCCGCGGGAGACGCGGACCCGGCGGCGCGCGCGGCGGCGGTGCGGGCCCTCAGGGCCACACCCTCCGTGGAGTTCATGGCGAAGAACGGCGGCGTGGTGACGTACGAGCAGCTGGTGCGCGACAGCTCCCCGGAGGTGCGCCAGGCGGTGGCCGACAACCTGCTGGCGGAGAGCGCACAGGTGTACTCGGGCCATGACCGCACGGTGTCGGAGACGACGGTGGCGGTGGCGTCGGCGGCCGAGGACCCCGCGGTGGCGGCGAGGCTCTTGGGCGAGGTGTCCATGGAGGCCGTGGGCCACGAGACGGTGGAGCGCGTCACCCGGCACCTGAAGGCCGAGTCCCCGGAGCTGCGCGCGGCGGCGGCGACGGCGCTGGGAGGCGCGCCGGGAGCGGAGTCAGCGGGGGCGCGGCGCGCGCTGGTGGAGGCCTTCCGCGGGGACCCGAATCCGGCGGTGCGCAAGGCGGCGCTCGAGGGCATCGCCCGGCTGGGCCAGGCCTCCGCGCGGCCCCTGCTGGAGTCGCTGCGCGGCGTGGACCCGCGCATGGACCCTGAAATCGACGCGTGGCTGTCCGCGCTGAAGCTCAACCTCCAGGAGTGGCACCTGCTGCTGCGCGAGAAGCAGCGGCTGAGGAGGTGACCCCTGCATCACCGGGCAGTGCCGCAGCGAAACAACCAGAGGAGGCAGTTCCATGAAGGCATTGAAGTGGATGTTGGCCACGGTGGCCTTGGCCGTGACGGGGTGGTCCACGAGCGCGTCGTCGGCGACGGCCGTCGGTCCCATCTGTGACACGGCCGCGCGCGTGGGCTCCACGACGTACTACTCGTGCTCGGGCAGCAGCCACAACGCGCTCGACATGAGCAATGGCACGTGCAGCGTGTGGAACCACCGCGGGATGATCAACGTCAGCCGCTACTACGCCTACTACGGCGGCTGTGCGAACAACTGCAGCGGCGGCACCAGCTGCAACGGCGGCGCGGGCAACTACTACGTCGTCACCGGCGGCAGCGGCTGGGACTTCCGCCAGCTCCACCTGAACTCCAACGTGTCCTCCGGCTCCAAGACGTGCGACCGCTGCGCGCTGGGCCTGGTGGGCTCCACGGGCAACTCCACCGGCGCGCACGTGCACGCGGACAACCGCCAGTACGGCACCCGCAAGACGGCCTGGTACACCAGCGTCGGCACCACGTGCGGCTCCAGTGCGTATTGCAGCAATCGCGTGGGTACGCCCACGCTGTAGTCGCAGTCCCCAAACCCGCGCCCCGCTCCGGTTTCCCTATGGCCGAGGCGGGGCGTCCTTGTTTCACGCGTCGGAGCGCCGCGGGGCCTCGGCGGCGGCCCGGCGCAGGGTTTCCCCCGTCGCCGCGTCCGCGGGGAAGAAGGACTCAATCGCCAGCTCCGCCAGGGTGACGTCCACCGGCGTGCCGAACACCGTCGTCGTGCCGATGAAGGCCAGCACGCCCCGGGGCGTCATGATGCGAAGCGGCACCACCACGCCCGCGGAGTCCGGCTCGGCCGCGTGGCTCGGCACCGGCCCCATCCCTCGCAGCTCGTCGAGCAGCGCCGCCAGCGTCGCGTCCGCGGTGGCCGACACCTGCCGCTGCAGCCTGGCCAGCACGTGCGCGCGCCACTGCTCCAGGTTGAGGATGCGCCGGCCCAGGCCGTCCGGGTGCAGGCTCAGGCGGAGCACGTTGATGGGCGGCTGGAGCAGCTCGCCGGGGATGCCCTCCAGGAGCACACCCACCGCGCGGTTGGCCGTGACGAGGTGCCAGTGCCGGTCCACCGCGAGCGCCGGGTACGGCTCGTGTCCAGAGAGCACCAGCTCCACCGCCTCGCGCGCCGCCGTCATGCGCGGCCCGTCCAGCTCGTTCTCCGAGTAGACGGGCGCGAAGCCCGCCGCCACGAGCAGCGTGTTGCGCTCGCGCAGCGGCACGTCCAGCTCCTCGGCCAGGTGCAGCAGCATGTCCCGGCTCGGCGTGGAGCGCCCCGTCTCCAGGAAGCTCACGTGGCGGGCGGACACCTCCGCGCGGCACGCCAGGTCCAACTGACTCAGGCTGCGGCGCTGACGCCACTCGCGCAGCAACTCTCCCACCGGACGGCTCGGCATCATCATGCCCCTGACCCTAGGAACAACGGGGAAGCCTGCCCATTACCTCCCGCGTAATCGACCCGCGCACCGCCCACGCGCAATGTGTGTCCCCAGACGGCGGCGGGATTTCCCCGGCGCCGCATTCCAAGGACACAGCCATGAGCGCCATTCCCGCGTCGCGTACCTTCCTGGGCCACATCCTGCTCGCCGACGGCCTCATCAGCGGCGCCACCGGGGCCCTGATGTTCTTCGCCGCCCAGCCCCTGAGCGAGCTGCTCGGCCTGCCCGTCACGCTGCTGCGCTCGGCGGGCTTCAGCCTGCTGCCCTTCGCCGCGCTGCTCGTGTTCCTGGCCAACCGGCCCCTCGTCCCCCGGGGGCTCGTCTGGGCCATCATCGGCGCCAACGTGCTGTGGACGGTGGACAGCCTGGCGCTGCTCGCCACGGGCTGGGTGCAGCCCACCGTCTGGGGCGTGGCCTTCACCGTGGTGCAGGCCGTGGCCGTGGCCGCCTTCAGCGGCCTGGAGCTGATGGCCCTCAAGCAGGCCCGCATGGTGCCCGCCTGAGCGTGCGTCGAGCGCGGCGCGAGGCGTGCCTCAGAGCGCCTTGCGCACCGCCTCCAGCGCGGCGTCGTAGTCCGGCTCGTGCATCATCTCCGGGACGATTTCGCGGAACACCACCCGGCCCTCGCGGTCCACCACGAAGGTGCTGCGCGCCAGGAGGCCCAGCTCCTTCATGTACAGCCCGTACTTCCGCGCGAAGTCCCGGTCCTTGTAGTCCGAGAGCACCGCCACGTTCTGGATGCCCTCGGCCGCGCTGAAGCGGTTGAGGGCGAAGGGCAAATCCAGGCTCAGGTACCAGACCTTCACGTCCGGCCCCAGCTGCGTCGCCTGCTGGTTGAACATGCGCAGCTGGATGGCGCAGACCTTGGTGTCCACGCTCGGCGCCACGCTCAACACCACCACCTGCCCCTTGAGCTCCGACAGGCGGTGGGACTCGTAGAAGCCCTTGTACACGGTGAAGTCGGGCGCGAGGTCGCCCACCTGCACCTGCCCGTCGCCCTCCAGCGTCACCGGCTTGCCGCGGTAGGTGACCTGGTCCTTGAACTCGGCCATCACTGCACTCCTCTCACGTCACGCGGCCAGCAGTGCCGCACCAATGAGGCCGCTGTCGTCGCCGAGCTCCGCGTCGGCGATGAGCAACCCCTCGCGGGACGTCTGGGACGCCCACGCCCTCACACCGTCCAACACCCGGCGCCGCATCCCAGGGCAGTGGTTCAACACCCCACCCCCGAGAATGAGCCTGGCCGGGTTCAACACCGTCACCTGGTTGGCCACCGCCAGCGCCAGGAAACGCGAGGCCCGCTCATACACCTCCCGAGCGGCCTCGTCGCCTGCTTCCGCCGCCTCTTCCAGCGACACCGGCGTCAGCCGGGAGGCGTCGTTCTCCACGAGCTTCGCGAGCAGCGGAGCACGGCCCGCGGCGAGCAGCTCCTTCGACTGGGCGATGAGGTTGTGGCCCCCGGTATACGCCTCCAGGCAGCCCTGCTCGCCGCAGCCGCAGCGCCGCCCGTCGGGGACGACCTTGATGTGGCCCAGCTCGGCCGCCACCCCGCCCGCGCCTTCCAGGAGGCGCCCGCCGGCGATGATGGCGCTGCCCACGCCCGAGCCGACGAACACCACCAGCAGGTCCTGCGCGCCACGGCCCGCGCCCGCGTGCAGCTCACCCCACGCGGCGGCGGACAGGTCGTTCACCACCTTCACCGGCTGCTTCAGCCGGTCCGTGAGCATCTTGCCCAGGGGCACGTTGCGCCAGCCCAGGTTGGGGGCCACCGACAGCACCCCGGAGTCCTTGTGGATCTGCGCGGCCGCGCCCACGCCGCAGGCGTCCACCGGCACACCCGCGGACCGCACCGCTTCGGAGGCGGCCTGGGCGATGGTCTCCACCACCCCGGACGGGCTGCGCTCGGCGAGCGCCACCTTGGTCGACGCGAGCATCTTCCCCGCATCGTCCACCACGGCGGCTCGAGCGAACGTCCCCCCCAGGTCGATTCCCAGCGTCGGCATGGCGGTGTTCCCCTCTAGCCTTTCACGCGCTGGACCAGCTCGGTCACCAGCGCCTCGACTTCCTGCTGCCGCGCGTCGTCCTTGAACCGGCCCTCCGGCGTGAAGGCCTCCGCGGCCCGCGCCAGGTGCACCTGCGTGGGCAGCACCAGCGCGCCCACCGACGACATCACCTGCCGCAGGTGCGGCTGCATGCGCGCGGTGCCGAAGTTGCCGGGGCTTGCGCCCATGATGGCGGTCCACTTGCCCTGGAACAGCCGGCCGGGCGCACGCGACGCCCAGTCGATGGCGTTCTTCAGGCCGCCCGGAATCGACGAGTTGTACTCGGGGCTCGAGATGAGGAGGCCCTGGGCCTTCGCCACCCGCTCTCGCAGGGCGACGACACTCGGGGGCAGGCCCTGGGCCTCCACGTCACCGTCGTAGAGCGGCACGCCCACCGTCTTGAGGTCCACCACGTCCACGTCCGCGCCGAGCGCGCGGGCCTTCTCGACGGCCAGCGCCAGGAGCTTCTGGTTGAAGCCGCCGGTGCGCAGGCTGCCCGCGATGGCCAGGATTCGAGGCGCGCTCACCCTCCCACCTCACGCTGCACCTGGGCCACGGTGCCCTCGATGAGGGCCTGGATCTCCTTGAGGCGCTCGGGCGTGTTGGCCTCGAAGCGCAGCACCAGGATGGGCTGGGTGTTGGAGGCGCGGATGAGGCCCCAGCCGTCGGGGAACGTCACGCGCACGCCGTCCACGTCGATGATGTCGTGGCCCGCCGCGCGCAGCGTCTCCGTGGCGCGCTTGACCATCTCGAACTTCTTCTCCTCCTTCGTGTCGAAGCGCAGCTCGGGACTGGCGTAGGTCTTCGGCACGTCCGCGAGCAGCTCCGACATCTTCTGCTTCTCGTGGGTGAGGATTTCGAGCAGGCGCGCGGACGAGTACACCGCGTCGTCGAAGCCGAAGTAGCGGTTCTTGAAGAAGATGTGGCCGCTCATCTCGCCGGCCAGCTCCGCGTGCTCCTCCTTCATCTTCGCCTTGATGAGCGAGTGGCCCGCCTTCCACATCACGGGCTTGCCGCCGCGCTTGGCGATGTCGTCGTACAGCGTGTAGCTGCACTTCACCTCACCGACGATGGCCGCGCCCGGGCTGTCCTTGAGGACGTAGCGGCTGAAGAGGACCATGAGCTGGTCGCCCCAGAGGATGTTGCCCTGGTCGTCGATGACGCCGATGCGGTCGCTGTCACCATCGTAGGCGATGCCCACCTCGGCCTTCTCGCGCTTCACCGCGGCGATGAGGTCCTGGAGGTTCTCCACCACGGTGGGGTCCGGGTGGTGGTTGGGGAACGTCGCGTCCATCTCGCAGAACAGGGGCACCACGTCGAAGCCCATGGACTCGAACAGGGGGACGGCGATGGCGCCGCCGGTGCCGTTGCCCGCGTCGATGACGATCTTCATCCCCTTGCGGCCCACCTTCACCGTCTGGCGGACGAAGTGGTTGTAGGGGGTGATGATGTCGTACGGCGTCACGGTGCCGGGCGTCTTCGAGACCTCGAAGTCCCGCGCCTCGATGAGGCGGCGCAGCGCCTGGATTTCGTGGCTGTGGAAGGTCGTCTTGCCCGCGCCAATCTTGAAGCCGTTGTACTCGGGCGGGTTGTGGCTGCCGGTAATCATGGCCAGGCCATCCACCGGCAGGGTGTTGGCGGCGAAGTAGGTCAGCGGCGTGGGCACCACGCCCACGTCGAAGACGTTGAGGCCCGTGGACGTCAGGCCGGCACAGAGCGAGTCACGGAAGCGGGTGGAGGACTCGCGGCAGTCGCGGCCCACGGCGATGAAGCGGCCGCCGTTGCGGCGGATGATGGTGCCCAGGCCCTTGCCCAGCAGCTCCACCACTTCGGCCGTGAGGTCCTTGTCCACCAGACCCCGGATGTCGTACTCGCGGAAGATATGCGCGTTCATGAAGGTGTCCCCGCCCTCCTCCTGGAACCGGAGGGCATGACAGAGGGCGGCGGACTCTACACGAGCGCAACGGTTCCCGGCACCCGACAGGGGGCCTGCGCGGGCTGCTGAACGATGCTCCCTCGGCGCCCCTGTGAATCCCTGGGGTGCCAATCAACCCCCACACCCGCCCGGCTGTGGGGCGACCGGGGCTCCGGGCTCCCTCTGTCGAGGGTGGGGCGTGTGCTCCGGTCGGGCCGGCCTCCTGGGGCGAACGCCCTCCAGGCGAGCCCTCATGGGTCGGAGAAGTTCGGGTGGGCCCCGCCTCGACGGCGCGGCCGCCGAGCGCGTGCCAGCGACCTCTCCCAGGCCACGAGCGCTGCCTCGGTGAGGCCCGAGTGCGTGCTCACCGTATCGCCAGGGTCACGAGGGCGGCCTCGGTAGAGGCCCGAGTGCGTGCTCGCCGTATCGCCAGGGTCACGAGCACGGCCTCGGTAGAGGCCGGACCTGAGTCCACGGCGCTCACGCTCCGCTGGGGGCACCCCTCCGGAACACGCGTGCCTTCGGTACGCGGTGACCTCCGCACCCGCGCTCCGCTGGGAGCGCCCCTCCGGAACACGCGCGCCTTCGGTACGCGGTGACCTCCGCACCCTCGCTCCGCTGGGAGCGTCCCTCCGGAACACGCGCGCCTTCAGTGCGCGGTGACCTCCACACCCACGCTCCGCTTGAAGCGTCCCTCCGGAACACGCGCGCCTTCAGTGCGCGGTGACCTCCGCACCCTCGCTCCGCTGGAAGCGCCCCTTCGGAATGCGCGCGCCTTCAGTGCGCGGTGACCTCCACGCCGGCGCTCTCGATGGAGAGCGGCACCTCAGGGCGCGGCTGCCCGCGCAGGACCTGGTAGTGGCGCAGCCAGGAGGCGTTGAGCGGATCCAACGCCAGCGCCTCCGCGTAGCGCTCGAGAGCCGCGTCGTGCTGCCCCCGAACCTCCAGCGCGTGGCCCTGCGTGAAGAGCGCCCGGGCCCGCGACTCCGCCAGCGGACGCGCCGCGAGGAAGGCACCGCGCATCACCTCCGCCTGCTCATCCGCCAGCCCCGCGTCGAGGCAGCGGGCGACCCCCGCGAGGTTCCCCCGCGTGGCGTCGTAGCCGGCGCGTGACACCGCGTCGCCCAGCATGCGGCCCGCCGCCTCCACCCGGCGCAGCAGCGCCTCCAGCGCCTGACGCTGCCCCAGGGGCAGGGTGCGCTGACGGAAGAGGTTCAGCCTGCGCAGCGCCGAGGTCGCGCGACGGCGCACCGCCTCGAAGTCCTCGTGCGGCAGCGCGCCGAGCAGCGCGTACGGGTCCTTCTCCACCACCGCCGCGCGCGACAGCACCCGGGCCAGCTCCGCGTCCGGCACCGGCTCCGCCTCCAGCGCGCGCGGCCCCGAGCCCAGCCCCAGCGCGTGCGCCAGGAGCTCCCGCGCCGCCTCGCCCGCGAACTGCACGTGCAGCCCCGACTCACCATTCCACGCCCGCGCCTCCTCGCGCGTGACATGGCGGACCACGTCGCAGTCGCACGCCACCTTGCGGCCCTTGAACGTCAGCTCCACCGGGAGCTGCGAGGCGAGCGGAGGCAGCACCCCCGCCCACGTGGCGAAGAAGCCGTCCACCGTCACGTCCCCCAGGCGCACCGGCACCAGCTCCGCGTCCGTGGCCAGCCCCAGCCGCACGAGCAGCCCCCGGGGCGACTCCATCTTCGGCGGCGTCAGCTCGGCCGTCGGAACCTGCTCGTAGGCGACCTCGCGCAGCGCGCGGTGCAGCGGCGTGGCGTCGTCCTCCGGGAGGATGTGGCCGAAGATGGAGATGCTCCCGCGCGACGTGCGCGTGCGCTGCGGGGGCGCGGGCCGCACCCGGCCGATGCCCTGGCTGTCGAGCAGCGCCTCGCGGAAGGAGACGGCGTCCGGAAACCGCTCCCCGGGGCTCTGGGACAGCGCGCGCAGCAGCACGTCCGAGAGCGCGCGCGGCACGCGAGGGTTGAGCTCGTGCGGCGCCGCGGGCGACAGCGCCCCCACGCGCCCGAAGCCGAAGGGCAGCCGGCCCGTGGCCAGCAGGTAGCCCACCACGCCCAGCGCGTAGATGTCCGTGCGCCCGTCCACCGAGTCCTGCGCCCACTGCTCCGGCGCGAGGAACGCGGGCGAGCCCACCACCATGCCGCACGCGCGCTCCTCGCGGGACAGGCTGGCGGTGAGCACCTCGCGAGAGCCGAAGCCCAGCACCTTCACCCGCCGCTCGCCCCGCGAATCCCACGTCAGCACCAGGCTGTCCGCGCTCAGTCCCCCGTGCACGCGGCCCTGCGCGTGGGCGACCTCCAGCGCGCACAGCGCCTGGGCCAGCACCAGCACCACCTCCGCCGGAGCCAGCGGCATGGGCAGCTTCGAGAAGGGCTCACCCTCCGCGTGCTCCATCAGCAGGCACGGCAGCCCCGCGGGGCCGATGCGCGCGTCCAGCACCCGCGCGACATGGCGGTGCTTGAGCGAGCGCAGCGCGCGGCCCTCCATGAGGAAGCGCGAGCGCACCACCGGCTGGGCCGCCAGGTGCGGGTGCATCACCTTCACCGCGAAGCGGTGCCCCGTGGGCGTGTGCTCCGCCAGGTACACCGTGCCCAACGCCCCCGAGCCCAACGCCGCGCCCAGCACCAGCGGGCCATGCCGCTGCCCCTCCAGGGACGGCGCCCGAGGACACACCGACCCCACCGGATGCTCCACCGCGCAGTGATTGCAAGCCATGTTCGAGCTCCGCCCCGTCCGCCCCGGGATGGGGCGGGCGGCGACGGCCCTGCAACCGGCGTGCACCCCCGACTTCGTCAGCGACTGGACACGACAACCTCCCGCCGGGACGAGAAAGCGGAGAACCCCGTTACCCACGGAGCGGAAGTTCTTTCAGCCCCGGGGTCGGAAGTTTCTCCAGCGCACACTGGGCGCCTGCACCTACAGGTACTTCTGCAGCTTGCGGGCCTTGAGGGCCTCGACCACCTTGCGCACGTCCTGGCTCTTCTCGCGGGGCACCACCAGCACCGCGTCGCCGGAGTCCACCACCACCACGTCGGTGAGGCCCACGACGGACAGCGGGCGCTTGTCGGCGAGCACGATGCAGCCCTTGCAGTCCACCACGACGGCCAGGTCGCCGGAGATGACGTTGCCGTGCGCGTCCGCGGGGCGCACCTCGGGGATGGCCGCGAAGGAGCCGACGTCCGACCAGCCGAAGTCACCCGGCAGCACCGCGATGTTGCTGGCCTTCTCCATCACGCCGTAGTCGATGGAGATGGACGGCAGCTTGGGGAACACCTTCTTGAGCACCGCGCCGAAGGTGCGCTTGCCGGCGGCCTCGCGCAGGGCCTTCAGGCCCTTCTTCATCTCCGGCATGTGCTGCTCGAAGGCGGCCAGGATGACGTCCGCGCGGAAGACGAAGATGCCGCCGTTCCACAGGTACTCACCGGAGGACACGTACGCCTGCGCCGTCTGGGGGTCGGGCTTCTCCTTGAACGCCTTCACCGCGCGGCCGCCGCCCTCCAGCGCGTCACCCACCTGGATGTAGCCGTAGCCCGTCTCCGGGCGGTGGGGCTGGATGCCCAGGGTGACGATGTGGCCCCCCTCGGCGATGCGCGCGGCCTGCTCCAGCACGCGCTTGAAACCCGGCACGTCGGCCACGTGGTGGTCGGAGGGCAGCACCACCATGACGCCCTTCGGGTCGCGGGCGGCCACCTGCACCGCGGCGAGCGCGATGGCGGGCGCGGTGTTGCGGGCCACGGGCTCCACCAGGAGGTTGGGCTTGGGAAGGCCCT
This sequence comes from Myxococcus sp. MH1, assembly GCF_059738865.1. NCBI lineage: Bacteria > Pseudomonadati > Myxococcota > Myxococcia > Myxococcales > Myxococcaceae > Myxococcus > Myxococcus sp. MH1. The sequence continues at coordinate 9,394,152 of NZ_AP026947.1, forward strand.
TCACCAGCTTCGCGGCGGCCTTCGCGTGCAGCGGGCCGCACACGATGAAGGTGTTCTTCACCGTGGCCAGGCCCTTGAGGCGCTGGGCGGTGTCGGTGATGAGCGGCAGCTTCGAGGCGAGCGGCAGGAACTGCTTGGGGCGCGCCTGCCGGGACAGCGGCCAGAAACGCGTGCCGGAGCCACCGGCCATGATGACGGGGTAGAGGGCCATGCGGGGTACGACTCCTGCGAGTGCCGGCTCGGAGCCAGCGAGAAGCGCCAGGGTCTTCCCCCTGGCGTGACTGGCGGCGCACCATACCGTTTCGGCCTTTCCGGGAAAGAGGGCAGCCGTGACGAAGCCAGCCCCTCGCCAGCCGTTGCGACTCCCACCTGCCCGCCCACCCCGCCCGGCCGGACGCCCTCCGGACGGCGAAGCGGCCGGAAGTGGCGGGAGTTTTGACCCGCCCCCGAAAAGCCAGTCTCATGCCGCGCTGTTGGACTTCCTCAAGGCCAGATCCACCGGGCTGACGCTCCTCCTCACCATCGCGCTGACGTTGGGGCTTTCGCTCGCCCCGATTCCGGAGGCGTGGCGCCCCCTGCCCTCCCTCCAGCGCGGTCCCTTGCAGGAGAAGCTGGTCGCGCTGACCGTCCCGGCGAGGTTCCTGGGGGGCCAGCCCGTGCCCGCGCCGGAGACGGAGGTGGCCGCCGGCCAGCCGACGAAGCCCACCGCGCCCCCCGAGGACGAGGCGGGCGAGGACGCGGGCACCGACGTCGCCGCGCTCCCCCCGGACCAGCCCGTGGTGCCCACCGTGCCGGGCATCGGCCTGGAGGAGCTGAGCGCGCCTTCCCTGGCCCGCGCCGTGGAGCTGGAGGCGCTGCGCGAGAAGATGAGCGCCCAGCACGTGGACATCGAGCTCAACTGCCGCAAGGCGCGCTCGGATGGCACGTGCGAGGAGGACGGGCTCGCCCCGTTCCACAAGGCGCTGGGCGAGCTGCGCGCGGACACCCGACGCACGCCCGTGCGCGTGGTGCACCTGGGCGACTCGCTGGTGGCGTCCGACTACATCACCGACGTGGTGCGCGACAGGCTCCAGGAGCGCTTCGGCTCGGGCGGCAAGGGCTTCCTCTTCATCACCCGCCCCGCGAGCGCGGGCCGGTGGACGCGCTCCGGACGGGGCTCGGACGGGTGGACCATCGAGCGGCTGGTGGACACCAAGTGGCCCCGAGACAGGGTGGGCTGGACGGGTGTGGCCTTCACCGCGGCGGGCGGCTCGCAGAACACGAAGTACGACGCGGAAGGAGCCAGGGTCGCGGAGCTGTTCTTCCTGGCCCAGCCCTCCAGCGGCTCCGTGCAGCTGTCGGTGGACGGCCGTCCGCTGCAGCGCATCCAGACGCGCGGCTTCTCCAAGACGAAGTCGGAGGCGGCCTTCGCCCGGGTGAACCTGCCCGAGGGCGCCAGGACGCTGACGCTCACCACGTCCGGCCGGGTGGAGCTGCACGGCGTGACGCTGGAGACGGGCACGCCGGGCGTCATCTACGACACGGTGGGCCTGCTGGGCGGCATGGCGGAGGTGTACCTGCGAGCCCAGCCCGCGGCCTTCCGTGCGCAGCTGCGCCAGCGCAAGCCGTCCATGGTGGTGCTGATGGTGGGCGGCAACGAGGCGTTCTTCTACTCGCGCGAGCGCACCACCTTGGAGGAGGTGCGCGCGCAGATGAAGGAGCTGGTCTCCCGCGTGCGCACCAACGTGCCGGACGCGGCGTGCCTGGTGATGTCCCCCATCGACGCGGGCGTGCGGACCATGGGCGGCGAGCCGGTGCCGCGCCGAGGGTCCAAGGAGGTCTCCGACATCTTCCGCGAGGAGGCGCGCCTGGGCGGCTGCGCGTTCTGGGACGCCTACAACGCCATGGGCGGCGAGGGCGCGGCGCTGCGGTGGCTGGAGGCGGGGCTGATGCTGGAGGACCTGGTGCACCCGCGCGCCAAGGGCTCCGACCTGTTGGGCCACCTCTTCGACCTGGCGCTCCAGCGCAGCTTCGCCAAGGCGCACACCGCGCTGGTGCCGGTGGCGGACACGCCGGGGCTGCAGGACGCGGACATCGCGCTGGCGCGGACCTTCGACAAGCTGCGCCGCCGCGAGTCCGGCGAGGCGCTGCGCGTGGGCATCGCCCAGTTGGGCGCGTCGCATACCGCGTCGCACTACTTCACGGACGCGGTGCGCGACGTGCTCTCCAAGCGCTTCGGCGACGCGGGCCGGGGCTTCATCGCCGCGGGCAAGTCCTCGCCTCGCCTGGACAAGGCGCGCGTGGCGCGCGAGCTGACGGGGGAGTGGAAGGTGGAGGACGCGCTGGACTCGACGCCGGGCGGCCTGTGGGGCCTGACGGGCATCCGCGCCGTGGGCGCGCCCGGCTCGAAGCTGCGCATCCAGTTCTGCAAGGGCTGCCCCGAGGAGAAGTCGCGCACGGGCCGGTTGGACCTGTACGCGCTGGACGTGCCGGACGTGGCGTCGCCGGACATCCGCGTGGACGGCGAGGACATCCCCCCGGACGCGCCTCCGCCCGAGCCGCTCACCGCGCCCACCGTGCGCATCCGCTCCTTCCCCGTCACCGGCACCTCGCACGAGGTGGAGGTCGCGGCGGCGCCCAACAGCCAGGTCACCGTGCTGGGCGCGGCGCTGGAGTACGACACGCCGGGCGTGGTGCTGGACGCGCTGGGGCTCCCCGGCTCCACGTCCTTCACCCTGCGGGACATGGACGCGGCGGCGGTGGACGCGCAGCTCGCGTCGCGGCGGCCGGACCTGCTCGTGTTCTGGTACGGCACCAACGAGGCGAACCTCGTCGGTCTGGACGCGCAAGGCCTGTCGGGCGACTACACGGCGCTCATCTCGCGGCTGCGCAAGGCCACGGGCAACGCGGAGTGCCTGGTGCTGGGCCCCACGGACCGGCTGGCCAAGGACGCGAGCGGACACTGGACGGAGGCGCCCTCGCTGGCGACGGTGCTGGGCACGCTGCCTCGCGTCGCGCGGGACGCGGGGTGCGCGTACTGGTCTGCTCGCGCGGCCATGGGCGGTGAGCGGGCCATGCTGCGCTGGCAGCGCTCGCGGCCGGTGTACGGGCACGCGGACGGTGTGCACCTGACGCCCGAGGGCTACGAGCGGCTGGCGGCGAGCTTCGCCCGGGACTTCCTGTCGGCCTACGAGGCGCGCAAGAAGGGCGAGCCCACCGCGCGCATGGAGGGGAACTGACGTGCTGTCGCACAGCCTCCAGTATCTCGTGTTCGTCATCGCGGTGTTCGCGCTCTACTGGGCGGTGCACCGTCACTACTGGCCGCGCATGCTGGTGCTGCTGGGCGCCAGCGTCTTCTTCTACACGGCCTTCACGCCCTTCCCGCTGCTCATCTTCCTGGCGGGCGTCACGGTGGACCACGTGCTCGTCAAGGGCATGGGCCGCGCGCAGTCGCCCGGCGTGCGCAAGCTGCTCGTCACGCTGTCGGTGGTGTCGAACCTGGGGCTGCTCGCGGGCTTCAAGTACCTGGAGCTGCTCCGTCAGACGGCGCTCTCGCTGATTCCCGCCTCGTGGGGCATCCACGTCCGCGAGACGCCGTTCGATTTGATTCTGCCGCTGGGCCTGTCGTTCTACGTCTTCCAGGCCATCAGCTACACGGTGGACGTGTACCGGGGGAAGGCCAGCTCCGAGCACTCGTTCCTCGAGCACCTGCTCTACATGCTGTTCTTCCCGCGCGTGGTGAGCGGCCCCATCATCCGCGCGTCGGAGCTGCTCGAGCGCTTCCGCGACGTGCCCACGCTGACGCCCGAGGACGGCGGCCGGGCGATGTTCCGGATTGCCGTGGGCCTGGTGAAGAAGCTGGTCATCGCGGACGTGCTGGGCAGCGGAATCGTGGACCCGGTGTTCGCCGCGCCGGAGAAGTACGCCTCCGCCGAGTGCATCGTCGCCGCGGTGGCCTACACCTTCGAGCTCTACTACGACTTCTCGGGCTACTCGGACATCGCGCTGGGTGTGGCGGCGCTGTTCGGCTTCAAGTTCCCGGAGAACTTCAACCGGCCGTACCTGGCGAAGAACGTGGGCGAGTTCTGGAACCGGTGGCACATGAGCCTGTCCACGTGGCTCCGGGACTACCTGTACCGCCCGCTGGGTGGCAACCGCGTGTCCAAGCCGCGCGTGCTCTTCAACCTGATGACGGTGATGGTGCTGGGCGGCCTGTGGCACGGGGCGGACTGGCGCTTCGCCGTCTGGGGCGCGGTGCACGGCGTGGCGCTGGGGCTGACGCGCTGCTGGGAGTGGTCGGTGGGCAAGCCGGAGAACCCGGGCGTCCCCCGCATCGCGGCGGGCATGCTGGCCACCTTCACGCTGGTGGTGCTCACGCGCGTGGTGTTCCGCGCGCACTCCATGACGGACGCGGGCGAATTCTACGCGCGGATGATGGCGGGCGTGCCGGGCATCGCCAACGTCAGCCCGCTGGTGTGGGGCATGCTGGCCGCGGCGGTGTTCTTCCACGCGGTGCCGATGAAGCTGTACACGGTGGCCTCGGAGGCGTTCGTCCGGATGCCGGTGCCCGTGCGCGCGATGGCGCTCGTGGTGCTCGGCCTGGGCATCCGCCACCTGGCGTCCGTGGAGGCGCGGCCGTACGTCTACCTGCAGTTCTAGCCGCGCGCGCCGAGGAACGACTCGAAGTCCGGCACCTGCGACAGCTGCGTGAGGAAGTCGCGGAGGATGCGCGCCGTGGCGCCCCAGATGACGTGGGACTCGTACGTGTAGAAGTACAGGTCCCGCTCCGCGCCGAAGACCTCCTTGCGCTCCACGCGCAGGATGGCCGGGTCCAGCAGGCGCGCCAGCGGCACCTCGAGGATGAAGGCGACCTCCTCCGGGCTCGGCGTGTAGCGGCCGTCCCCTGGAATCACGCCCACGAAGGGCCGCACGCGGTACTGCGAGATGGTGGGCACCTCGTCCAGCATGCCCAGCACGCGCACGCCGCGCCGGTCGATGCCCAGCTCCTCTTCCGTCTCGCGCAGCGCGGTGTGCAGCGGCGTCAGGTCCTCCGCGTCGCGGCCTCCGCCGGGGTAGCTGTACTGGTTGGCGTGGGTGCGCAGCGTGGCCGGGCGGCGGGTGAACACCATGTGGGGCACGCCGTCGCGCTCGAACAGCGGCACCAGCACGGAGGCCTCGCGCAGCACCAGCCCCGGCAGGTCCACGCCGCGCGCGGGGCGCGTGGACAGCCGCGCCTCCACCGCCTGGAACAACGACTCCACGCTCACGACGCCACGCCTCCGCGACTCAGTCGGTGATCTGCTTCTCGAGCTGCTGCTTGCCCGGCTCGGGCGGCACGTCCACGTTCTCCACGCCCGACAGCGGCTTGAGCACGTTCATCTGGAGCAGCACCAGCAGCAGCACGCCCAGCGCCACGCGGTACACCACGAACACCAGCGTGGTGCGCGAGCGCAGGTAGTTCAACAACCACGCGATGGCCGCCATGCCCGAGGCGAACGCCACCAGCGTGCCCACCCAGAGCGACACGGCGCTGGGCCGCTCGGTGGCCTCCAACAGGTGCTTGAGCTCGAAGATGCCCGCCAGCGTGGTGGCGGGGATGGACAAGAGGAACGAGTAGCGCGCGGCGTCCTCGCGCTTGAGGCCGAGCGACAGGCCGCCCGTCAGCGTGGTGCCCGAGCGCGACGAGCCCGGGATGAGCGCCAGCGCCTGCCACAGGCCGATGAGGATGCCGTCCTTCCACGTCATGTCCGCCAGCGTCCGCTTGTGGGAGGCGCGCTTCTCCACCACGAAGAGGATGATGGCCAGGATGATGAGGCTGCCGGAGATGACGTAGAGCGAGCGGAACTGCGTCTCGATGGCCTTCTTGAAGGCGAGGCCGCACAGGCCGATGGGCAGCGTGCCCACCAGGACGAACCACGCCAGGCGCGACTCCACGGTGCCGAAGGGCTCGCGCTTCGCCAGGCCCTTGAAGAAGGCGGTGACGAGGGAGACGATGTCCTTGCGGAAGTAGATGAGCACGGCGGCCACCGTGCCCAGTTGGATGACGGCCGAGTACGCGGCCCCCGGGTCCTTCCAGCCGAACAGCTCCGGCGCGATGCGCAGGTGGGCGGTGGAGCTGATGGGCAGGAACTCCGTGAGACCCTGGACCAGTCCCAGGACGATGGCTTCTATCAGGCTCATAGGCGCGGTCCCGGGATGTATGCCCGGACACCGCCGCCAGCAAGGGCGTTCCTGTGCGTGTGTGGCTCGCAGAGCATGCGGTGCTCCCGCCCCCACACCGGTCCAGGTAGGCTCCCCTCCCGAGACATGCCCCCTGCCCCACCCTGCCCCTGCTCCTCCGGCCTGCGCTACCGCGAGTGCTGCGCCCCCTTCCACAAGGGCGAGGCGGAAGCCCCCGACGCCGAGCGGCTGATGCGCAGCCGCTACAGCGCCTTCGCCCAGCGTGAGGCCGCCTACCTGTGGAAGACACTCCACCCCCAGCACCCGGACCGCGCCCGGCCCGAGGCCGACGTGGTGCGGGAGCTGCGCGTCTTCGCCCAGGGGCACCAGTTCCCCAAGCTGGTGGTGATGGACCGACAGGCGCCGGACGCCCAGGGCAACGCCCAGGTGCTCTTCTTCGCCAAGGTGTTCGAGAAGGGCAAGGAGCGCTCCTTCGTCGAGGCCTCGGACTTCCGCCATGACGGGGTCGGCTGGCGCTACCTGTCCGGGCACACGCTCATGCTCCGCGAGCTGACCGTGCCGCCCGAGTCCCTCACCCTCGCGACGTTCCCCCGGTAGGGGAGGTCTTCGATGCCCTCCGCGCCGAAGAAGAAGTCGCCCACGCTGGAGGAGGCCACGAAGCAGGGGGACTGGGCGGGTGTCCTGGAGCACCTGCTCACCCGCTGGCGCGCCGCGCCCCACACGGTGCTGGCCGAGCGCATCGTCGGCCTGGGCAACAAGCTCGCGAGGGACCTGCCCGCACCCAAGGACTGGGACGCGCTCGCCGGGAGGCGGGATTCCGCGACGCTCACGACGCTGCTCGCGGCGCTGCTCGACAAGGGCTCGGTGAAGGCGAGGCCCCGACTGGAGACGCTCGCGGATTGGCCCGAGGACCCGCGCATCGACCGCTGGGTCGCGAGCCAGTTCGCGGAGCCTCCCTTCACCAGCACTGGCGCGCGTCCCTTCTGGACGAGGCTTGCGCCCCTGGCGCGCCGCATCCGGGATGCTCGTGCCGCGAGCACGGTGCTGAAGGCGCGCAAGGGCTACGACGTGGAGGACGACGCCGAGGCCTTCTTCGCGAGCCACGTCGACCGGATTCGCGCCCAGCTCGACGCCGCGGCCCGCGAAGGTGAGCTCTCCGCCGCGGACCACCAGGCCATCATCCACGTCGACGCGGAGATGCGGGAGGCCGAGCCCGTCGCGCCTCGGAAGGCCTGGGCCGTGGGCGAACACTCCAACGCGGCCCACGGGGCCAGCCTCCCTATCGACGCGGAGATGCGGGAGGCCGAGCCCGTCGCGCCTCGGAAGGCCTGGGCCGTGGGCGAACACTCCAACGCGGCCCACGGGGCCGTCCTCCCTGTCGACGCGGAGCCGCGGGGGGCGGAGCCTGTCGCGCCAAGGAAGGGCGGGGACGCGGAGGCGCTGCTCGCGCGGGTGTTGGAGGAGCCAGGAGACAACGAGGCGCGCGCGGTGCTGGCGGATGTGCTGCTGGAGCAAGGCCATCCGCGCGGCGAGCTCATCGCCCTGCAGCTCGAGGCCACGCGTCGGTCGCTCACCACCGCCGAGCGCAAACGCGAGCGGGAGCTTCTCAAGAACGCGCGCAAGGAGCTGCTCGGTCCGCTCGACGAGGTGCTCAAGCCCGACTGCGTCTTCACGCGGGGCTTCCTGTCCCACGCCGCGCTGAAGCAGGGCAACTCGAGCGCCCTGCGGAGCGCCATCCAGAAGACGGCGGGTCATCCGCTCTGGGCCACGGTGGAGCACCTGGAAGGTCGCGGGGACTACGACGTCACCACGGACCCGGTGATGAAGTCGCTGCGCTCGCTCGTGAACAGCGACGTGAGGACGCAGGACCTGGCGAAGCGGCCCGGGCTCGAGTCCCTCGCGATGCGTGGCGCGCTCGACCAATGGGTGGAGCTGGCCCAGGACCCCAGCGCGTTCCCCTCGCTGCGCCACCTGGACATCTTCGCCTTTCACTGGTGGGCCGCTCGATTCCTGGAGTCACCACTCGTGTCCAGGCTGGAGCGCCTCCAGCTCCGCGTCTACGTCAGTGGCCCCTCCGCCGCGGAGGCGCTGGCCCTCATCCCGCTCGTCCCGAGGCTGAAGGTCCCGGACCTCACGCTCCGGCTGGTACGCAACGACTCCAAGGACTGGAGCTGCGGCTTCCGCTTCGTGCGTGGACCCGATGGGAGGCACGAGGTCCACCTCTTCACCACCGCGATGAACGAGCCCCACGAGGAGCTCGTGCGCGATGACCTCCTGGCGGGGCTCGAGCGAATCGACCGGCTCGAACCCTTCAAGCGCTCGAAGCTCATCCTGGACCATCGGCTCCGCACGGCGGCGAGGCACGAGGTCTTGCGACGGGTCGGCGAGCTCGATGGCGTGCTCGCGGAGTGAGGGACGGGACACGGCTCGTCCCTCCGCCACGAGGAGCCCGGTGCACGGTCCGGGCTCCTCGCCTCGACTCACCTGACTACCGAGGCACCGTCGAGCCCGTGGGCGACGTGGTGTCCGGCTTCTCCGGCGCGGGGTCCGAGGCCGCGTCGATGGCACTGGCCGTCTGCCAGGCCAGGCTCGCGAACGAGTTGGGGACCGTGGGCGCGGCGCCGCCCTCGTCCGTCGGGTCCGGCGGCGGCTTGTCGCCAATCTCGTCCTGCTGATTGATGCAGGGGTCGTACGTCGGCCCCTCCGTCGGATCCTTGTCCTCCTGGGGGTTGCCCTGCTGCGGGTCGGAGCTCGTGTCCACCGCCGAGCTGCCCACCGAGCCGCCCTTGCGCAGCTTCACCGGCGCGCTGAACACCGTCATCGGCAGGCCGAGCCGCTGGACGCGCGCGAAGAACGCATCGCTGGTCCCCCGGCTGCCCGCCACCGCGTACGCGAAGCGCCCCTGCTCGGGAGCGACGCCCAGCGCGAGGTACTGGCCCGTCCTGCGGCACAGTCCGACGACCACCTGCGTGGCGCCCTCGGGCAGCTCCGCGTTGGGAGGCAGGGCCTGGATGGTCGGCACCTTCGGCAGCGGCGCCACCTCCGGGCACGAGGGGCTCGGCGTCGGCCGCGAGCCCAGCGTGCGGCATCCCGTCAAGGCGCCCACGAACAGCACACACATCATCAGCTTCTTCGAGGTCTTCATCTCGTCGTTCCCCCTCCAGTCCATCCAGGCGGGCCCATCCCGCCGTCAATCGAAGACCAGGACGGAGCGCACCCAGCTGCGTGGGTCTCGCTTCATCCAGGCCATCCGCACGTCCCTCAGCGCGTTGGCCGCGCGCTCGCCGTGCTGAATCCGCTCCCTCACGGCATTGAAGAAAGGTCCTGCTTCCGCGTCCGGCACATCCACCGTCGCCGCGAGCACCGTGCTCGCGCCCGCGTCCAGGAAGGCCACCGGCAGGCTGAAGCGCTCGTACGTCCACGCGGCGCCATGCGCGGCCCGACATGCGCCGAGGATGACCAGCGGCTGGCCGCGCAGCTTCGCCCCGCGCACCTCGCCGGCGGTGAGCGCGTAGCGGCCGCTCGGCTCCGGCGACAGGACCAGCAACGAGGCCTCGGACACGTCCGGATTCATCAGCCCATGGGCGTGGACCTCGATCTGCGTCGCGTCCGTCATCGCCTCCAGCACGCGGGACGGCGTGGCCTGGCGTCCGAGCAGCATCGTGGCCTCGTCTCCGGGCAGCCCCGCCCAGCCTCCGAGCATCGGCAGGCCCAGCGCCTCGGGCGCCTGCACGTCGGCGACGACGAGGCGGCGAGGCGTCCGCGTACCGGACGCGACGGGCGACGCGCGCACCGAGTGGTACGCCCAGGCGAGGTCCTCCGGCAGCAGCCCCGCGCGACCATGGAGCGGCGGGCGCGCCACCACCTCCACCGCCGGACAGGCGCGCAGCAGGTCCGTCATCGCATCGGGGATGAGCCCCTGGAGCTCGTCGTGCAGCGGGGCCCTGCGGCTCGCGTCGTGGTGACCGACGAGCTGACCTTCCGGGCCTCGCACCAGCACGAAGGTGCGCTCGACGTCCGTGGTGACGGCCAGGACACAGCGCCCGGGGAGCTGTCCGCCCACCTCTTCACCGAAGAGGCGCCACGCCTGCTCGTACTCGCCCGCCTTGGCGGAGGAGAAGAGCAGCGACGTGTAGCTGTACGCGCGGGCCTTGCGGGCATCCACGCTGGTGACGGGCAGCTTCGCGGCCTCGGCGATGGACTGGCGCAGCAGGGCCTCGCCGCGCGGCCGGTCGCGCTCCACGACATAGCGGCCCTCGATGTGCGTCAGCAGCGCGGACTCGCCCGGCGTGAGGTTCCCCTTCTGGCGTCGCTCCGCCAGGCCCTGCACGAGGCGCGCGTCCAGCGCGGAGTCCGGCTGGAGCCGGGCCAGGTCCGCCAGCGTCTTCGCGCCCGACAACAGCAGGGGCGTCTTGCACGCGAGCGCCTCGCGCATGCGGGCCTGCGCGCTCTCCACGGAGAACGCTTCCAGCAAGGCGAGTGCATCGTTGGCGCGGACGAAGTGACGGATGGTGCAGTCGTCGGGACGCTGGGCCAGCGCTTCATCCAGGTAGCCGCGGGCCAGCGCCGCATCGCCCTGGTAGCGCGCGAGCTGTCCGAGCTGGAGCAGGAGCTGCGCCTCTCCCCAGCGCGGGTCCGCGCGGTACAGCGCGCGCGCGGCCAGCAGGTGACGCTGGGCCTCGGCCAACCGGTGGAGCTGACGATAGAGGTCGCCCAGGTCGGACTCGATGGGGATGCAGCGATAGCCCAGCGGGTGTTGCTGGCACCGCGCCGCCGCGCTCAGCAGGAGCTGCTCGGCCTGGAGCAGCTCGCCTCGGGAGATGGCCTGCAGTGCGCGCTCGTGCTCCAGGAGCAGCGTGAACCACGGGTCCTGGAGCTTCGCGACGAGCCGGGAGACCTCGTCCAGGTGGTCGGCCACCTTGCTCTCACGAACGAGCGCGCCCAGGAACAGGTCCTGCTCTTCGGCGCGACGCACGTCCTCGAGGAACGCGGCGAAGCCACCCTCGACCTGATGGGTGCGGTACAGCTCCAGATAGCGACGGGCCAGAGGCGCGCGGAGCTGGAAGTCCCGCGTCAGGGTCCACTGGAGGGCCGCGCGCAGGGCGGTGCCGCCCGAGTGCGCGTCCAGCGTCGCGGCCATCGGCTCCAGGGCGCGCACGCGCTCCACGGTGGGGGCCGCGCGCAGGGCCTCGTAGAAGTACATGCGGAAGATGCCGGGCTGTGCGCGGAGCACGTCATCGGGCACACGCGCGCCCTCCACGACGAGGGACTGGCCCCACGTCGACGTCTTTCGCCAGTCCTCGGTGCCTCGCAGCCGACCGCGCGCGGCCTGGGCGCGAGAGGTCGCCTCCTGGGCCCAGCCGGACTCGCCCAGCGCGGCCACCGCGTCGAATGACTGCGCGGCCAGCGCCCAGAGTTCCAGGTCCCGCAGCACCAGCGCGCGGTTCCACAGGGCCTGTGCATGCGTGGGCCGCGAGGCGAGCACCCCCTCCAGCAGCGCGAGCGCGGAGGCCGAGTCACCGCGGTCCAGCGCCATGATGGCCTGGTCGCTCGCGACGTCCGGCGAGGTGCCTGCCTTCGCGAGATAGGGCGCGGCCATCTCCGCGTTGCGGCGCACCAGATAGGCCGCCGCGAGACCGTGCATGTCACCCTCGGACTCCAGTCGCGCCAGCTCGCTCAGGGGCGCCGGAGCCGCGCGGCCCGCGTCCGCCGCCGAGCGCAACGGTCCATAGGGCCGATACACGTCCGCGCCCGGATAGCTGACCCGGGCCTCGAGCATGCGCACGGGGGCGCTGGTGAGGAACAGCTCGGGCGACACGGGAGCAACGCGGCGCGAGCGCAAGCCCGCCATGAGTGCCGCGCCTCCCACCACCACCACCAACGCCACGAGAACGGCCGACTTCGGCCTCGGAATCCAGGACCCGGACCCTGCATCCACCGGCGAACTCCCCGCGTATGTGCCCTGGCAGCCCATGCCCGCTCAACGACGGGTCGCCAGAATCTTCCCGTCACACGCTACGCCGCTTCGAACCACGGCGGTGCGGACGAATCACCGCACCCGTGTGGTCCTCCAACCACGCGCACGACTCCGTCCCAGGCGGGTCCTCCTGGCCCACACCTTGCTCCAAGCGCACGCCCGACACAGCAGCGCCCCCATCGCCCAGGAGTCCCATGTCCCGCCGCCGCTCCCTCCGCGCAGTGCTCGTCTTCCTCCTCGTCACCACCAGCGCGCTCGCGGCACCGCCCAAGACGCCCAAGCACCCCGGCTGCTTCCTCGTGATGGACCTGGACTCCGGCGAAGTCACACGCAACGGCGCGAAGCTGTGCGCCACGCCGCTCGTCCCGGCCTCCACCTTCAAGGTGCCCCACGCGCTCATCGCCCTGGAGACCGGCGTGGTGTCGAGCACGGACGAGGTGCGCAAGTGGGACGGCACCCAGCACGCCATCGCCATGTGGAACCAGGACCAGACGCTCGACACCGCGATGCGCCGCTCGGCGCTGTGGGTCTTCCAGGGCACCGCGAAGCAGATTGGCCGCGAGCGCCTGGAGCAATGGCTCATGCGCCTGGACTACGGCAACCGCAAGGCCTCCGGCGACATCACCCGCTTCTGGCTCGGCGGCCCGCTGCGCATCTCCCCCGACGCGCAGCTCGACTTCCTCGCGCGCATGTACCGGGGCCAGCTCCTCGTCAGCCCCCGCGTCCTCGAGGCCGTCCAGGCCACGCTGGTCCACGGCCCCGACACCGTCGCCAGCGTGCGTGACGGCCTCAACCTGGGAGGCCCCTGGAAGGACCACGCCACCCTCAGCGCGAAGACGGGCTGGCACCAGGACGCCAAGGACGGGGACGTGATGTGGCTGGTGGGGCACGTGTCCTCCCCCAAGGGACGCCACGTCTTCGTCAGCGCCGTGAAGCAGGCGCCGGGCAGCAAGTCCCCGTCGAAGAACCTCGCGCTCCCCGCCGCCATCGATGCGCTCCAGGCGCAAGGGCTGCTCTGACACGACGCCTGGAAAAGACGACGGGCCGCCCCCACATCCGGGAAGCGGCCCGCGTCGAGCCCCGACCGTGACGGCCGGGTGTGTCAGCGACCTCAGACCGCCTTCAGGCGGCGGGAGCTGGTGCTGTTGGCGGCGTCGCGCAGGGCGTCCTTGCGGTCGGTGCGCTCCCAGGTGAACTCCTTCTCGGAGCGGCCGAAGTGACCGTACGCGGCGGTCTTCTGGTAGATGGGCCGCAGCAGGTCCAGGCCCTCGGTGATTTCGCGCGGACGCAGGCCGAACGTCTGGCGGATGGCCTTGGCGATGCGCTCCTCCGGGACGGTGGCGGTGCCGAACGTCTCCACCATCACGCTGACCGGCTCGGCCACGCCGATGGCGTAGGACACCTGCACCTCGCAACGACGCGCCAGGCCCGCGGCCACGACGTTCTTCGCGATGTAGCGGCCCATGTACGCCGCAGAGCGGTCCACCTTGGACGGGTCCTTGCCGCTGAACGCGCCGCCGCCGTGACGGCCCATGCCGCCGTAGGTGTCGACGATGATCTTCCGGCCCGTCAGGCCCGAGTCGCCCATGGGGCCACCCACCACGAACCGACCCGTGGGGTTGATGAAGAACTTCGTCTTGTTGTCGATGAGCTTCTTGGGGAGCGCCTTCGCGATGACGTCCTCGCGGATGGCCTCCTGGATGCGCTTGTTGGAGATCTCCTCCGAGTGCTGCGTGGACACCACCACCGCGTCGATGCGCACCGGGCGGCCCTCGCGGTACTCCACCGTCACCTGGCTCTTGCCGTCCGGGCGCAGCCAGTCGTGCTGCTTGCGGCGCACGTCGGCGAGCTTGCGCGTGAGCGCGTGCGCGTAGTGCAGCGGGGCGGGCATCAGCTCCGGCGTCTCGTCGCACGCGAAGCCGAACATCATGCCCTGGTCACCAGCGCCCTGGTCCTTCTTGTTGTCCACGCCGCGCGCGATGTCCTGGCTCTGGCCCTCGATGGCCACCATCACGCCGCAGGTGTTGCCGTCGTAGCCCATCGAGCTGTCGGTGTAGCCGATCTTGCAGATGGTGCTGCGCACGATGCGCGGGATGTCCACGTAGGTGTTCGTCGTCACCTCACCCGCGACGATGGCCAGGCCCGTCTTGACCAGCGTCTCCACCGCGACGCGGGCCTGGGGGTCCTTGGCGATGATGGCATCCAGGACACCGTCGGAGATCTGGTCGGCGATCTTGTCCGGGTGGCCCTCGGTGACGGATTCAGACGTGAAGAGGAAGTCGGTAGGCATGTCGGCTCTGTAGAGAGAAGGAGGCGCAGACGACGCGCGAAGGGCAGGACACTAAAGTGTGGTCCTGGGGGAGTCAAACAGCCATCAATGCCCGCACATTCGCGGGCGCCCCCTGGGCAAACGGGCATGGCCAGAAGCCCTCGGCCCGCAGGGGGATGAATTTCGCGAGGCGCCCGACGTTCTCCTGGGCTAACAGAACGCCGAGCAATCCCGTTGGAGGACTCGCCCGACATGAACACCCGCTTCCGTACCCTCTCCCTCCTGGTCGCCTTCGCCTTCGCACTGCCCGCGGCCGCCGCGGCGCCGAAGAAGGACGACCCGGTCGTCAAGCCCGTGAAGACGGTGGTGTCGTCCGTGCGCTACGAGCGGGACGCCGCCGCGCTCAAGCTCTTCGGCGGTGAGGAGCAGGGCAAGTACCTGCTCGGCGACGAGTGGTCCAAGGGGACCGACGAGCAGCGCAAGGAGTTCGTCAGCCTCTTCCACGGCCTGTTCGCGAAGATTGCCTTCCCGCGCGTGCGCGAGAACTTCAAGTCGCTGGAGGACATCGTCTACTCGCCCGCCGAGGTGAACGGCGGCGAGGCCACGGTGGACTCGGTCGTCTTCATCAAGCACCCGCTGAAGACGCAGGAGATGAAGCTGAAGTACCGCCTGGTGAAGGACGCGGCCGCGTGGAAGGTGGTCGACGTGACGGTGCTCGGCTCCTCCATGCTCCAGGACATCCGCGACACCCAGGTGCAGCCGCTGCTCAAGCAGGGCGGGTGGGACCTGCTGCTGGGCCGCATGCGCCAGGAGCTGGCGAAGAAGTAGCCGCCGCGCCCACTCCCGGCGACCAGGCCACCAGGCTCCTGGTCGCCGGAGGGGTTCCGAGGGGATGCCGGGCTGGCGTAGTCTGTCCCTCCCCCTCTGGCCTGGTTGATGACCGCCTCCCACTCCGTTGCACCTCCGAGCCGCTCCCAGCACGGCCCCTCCGAGCGGGAGGTGGACGCGTTCTGCATGCAGTACGCGCCCCGCGCGCCGGGCCACCCCGCCGTGCGCGACCTGTACCGGCTCTTGCGCGACGTCCCCGAGGAGGGCCTGGAGGCACGGCTCACCTGGGTGGAGCGGTGGATGGCGTGGCTGCGCGAGCGCCTCCCCGCGCACGCCCTGGTGGACGACACCGAGCCGCAGCAGCCCCCCGCCGACGCGAGGCTCGCGCTGATGGTGCGCGTGCTGGAGGGCGAGCCCGCCATGCGCGCGAGCCTCACCCTCCTGGTGTCCGGCGTGTGCGACGGCAGCCGGGGCCTGAAGCTCTTCGCCCAGGTGGGCCTGCCCGCGGGCCAGGGCTTCTTCGCGGAGGCGTCCGACCGGCTGGCCCGGGCGGTGCTGCCCGCGCCGCCCGAGCCCGGCAAGCTGTCGGAGCTGCTCCTGCGGCTGTTCCCCGTGCCCGAGGACGCGGTGTGGCTCTCGCACCTGTCGCCCGCCCTGCTCGCGAAGCTGTCCGCGCTGGTGGGCGAGCCGCGCCCCCCCATGCCCCAGCCGGGCGCCCGCGTGCGCGCGGACCTGATGGACGCGCTGTTGCTCCTGGCCCTGCAGACGGCGGCGCTGGGCACCACCGAGGACGTGAGGGACCGCACGCCGGAGACCTCGCTGCGCGCCTCGCCCTTCCTGCGGCTGCGGCTGGTGTGCGACGCGGTGCTGGCGCGCGACGCGGCCCAGGACACCCTGCGGGACCTGAGCACGTGCGTGGACGACTGCCGACGGGTGGTGGGCAGCGTGTCGCGGCACCTGGAGGAGGCGGGCGTCAGCGTGGACCTGGTGTACCGGCTGGAGCGCATCCGCCGGAGCCTGGAGCGCATGGAGGCCATCGCGCGGGTGCTGGGCGCGCCCCGGGGCGAGCCGCGCTGGCGTGAGGCGCTGGGCCTGCTGTCGGACCTGCTGCGGCGGGCGCACGCGGACCGCTCCGTGGTGGAGCTGGCGCGGCGCAATGTGCGGATGCTGGCGCGCAAGATCATCGAGCGCGCGGGCCACTCGGGAGAGCACTACATCACCACCACGCGCCCGGAGTTCCACGCCATGGTGCACTCGGCGGCGGGCGGCGGACTGGTGACGGCCGTCGCGGTGGCCAGCAAGTTCCTGCTCGCCACGCTGCCGCTGGCCCCGCTCTTCGCGTTCCTGGGCGTGGGCCTCAACTACGCGGTCGCGTTCCTGCTCATCCAGGCGCTGGGCTTCACGCTGGCCACCAAGCAGCCCTCCGTCACGGCGGCCACGCTGGCGGGCGCCATCGGAGAGGGCGCGCGGGGGGACCGGCTCTCCAGCCTGGTGGACATCATCCCGCGCATCACCCGCTCCCAGTTGGCCGCCTTCGCGGGCAACCTGGGCTGCGTGCTGCCCGCGGCCGTGGTGCTGGCCCTGCTGTGGCAGGTGGCCACGGGGCAGCCGTTCTTGAGCCCCGCCAAGGCCCAGGCCACGGTGGCCTCCGTGCACCCGTGGAAGAGCGGCGCGCTGTTGTACGCGGCCCTCACCGGCGTGCTGCTGTGGCTGTCCAGCGTGGCGGGCGGGTGGCTGGAGAACTTCGTGGTGTACCGGCGGCTGCCGGAGGCGCTCGCGCACCACCGACTGACGCGCAGGCTGCTCGGGGAGCGGGGCGCGCACCGGCTCGCGGAGGGGCTGGCGCACGCGGCGTCGGGTCTGGGCGCCAACGTGACGCTGGGCTTCCTCCTGGCGCTGATGACGATACTGGGGCGCTTCGTGGGGCTGCCCCTGGACATCCGCCACGTCACCTTCGCGCTCGGCGGCCTGGCCATGGCGGGCGCGGCGCTGGGCCCGCACGGGGTGCTCCAGCCGGACTTCCTGTGGGCGCTCGTGGGCGTGGGGCTCATCGGGGTCATCAACTTCGCGGTGTCGTTCAGCCTGGCGCTGGGGGTGGCCGTTCGCGCGCGCGACGTGCCCACCGCGGAGGCCCTGCCGTTCCTGCGGGCGGTCGGCGCCCGCTTCCTCTCGGCCCCCCGCTCCTTCTTCCTGCCCCCCGGGGAGCCCCCGGCGGCCCCCGCCCTGGAGCACGGCGGCTCCTGACGGGGCGTTTATTCCCAGGGTCCGAGCGGCCCTTCCTCGCGGCCCGGGAGCCGGCCGGGCAGGTCATGCCGCGCTTCCGGGGCCGGGCGTTTGCCGCTAGGGTCGCCGCGAATGAGCGGCGCTCCTCGAAACCCGAACTCCCATTCTCGCTTCGCCTACAGCTTCGCGAGGCTCCTGGTCCGCCGGCCCGGCACCGTCCTGGCCGTGCTGCTGACGCTGCTGGCCGTGTCCACCTGGGCCACGCTGCAGCTGCGCATCAACTCGAACCAGCTCGACCTCATCTCCCAGGACCTCCAGGAGGTGAAGGACGTCAAGCAGGTCATCGACATGGTGGGCGGCAGCGGCTTCCTGATGCTGGCCCTGCGCTCGACGGACGAGGCCGCCATGAAGCGCACGGC
Source organism: Myxococcus sp. MH1 (assembly GCF_059738865.1). Lineage (NCBI taxonomy): Bacteria > Pseudomonadati > Myxococcota > Myxococcia > Myxococcales > Myxococcaceae > Myxococcus > Myxococcus sp. MH1. Next base: position 9,412,027 of record NZ_AP026947.1, read on the forward strand.
GGACGACATCGCCGGCATGCTCCAGGCGGACAAGGAGCACGTGCGCACCGTCAGCTACAAGCTGCCGGTCGAGTTCATCCAGCAGAACATGGTCCTCTTCGTGAAGACGGAGGACCTGGTGGAGGGCAAGCGCCGCATCATGGCCTTCCTCGAGGACAAGCTGCGCCGCAGCAACCCCTTCTACATCGACATGGGCGCCACCAAGCCCGTGGAGCTGAACCTCCAGGACCTGGTCGACAAGTACTCGTCCGTCGGCAAGAAGAGCATCCGCGACGACTACAACATCTCCGCCGACAAGAAGATGGTGCTCATCCTCATCAAGCCGATGTGGGACACCACGGAGATTGGCAAGACGAAGGACTACCTCGACAAGCTCAACAAGGACCTGGCCGCGTACTCCGCGCAGGACGGCAAGCCGAAGCTCGTCGAGGACTACAAGCGGATGGGCGACGCGAAGACCATCGCCTACGGCTACACCGGCTCGTACAAGACGACGGTGGATGACTCGTTCGCGATCGAGGAGTCGCTCGAGCCCGTCACCATCATCGCGCTGGTCACCATCTTCCTCATCACCATCGTCTTCTTCCGGAAGCTGGCGCCCACGTTCATCGTGGTGAGCGGCACGGTGATTGGCACCATCTACACGCTGGGCTTCACCTACGCGACGATTGGTGAGCTCAACATGATCACGTCCATCCTGGGCGGCATCCTGATGGGCTTTGGCATCGACTACGGCATCCACTTCACCTTCCGCACGCGGCTGGAGCTGGGCGCGGGCAAGCCGTACGACGAGGCCATCGTGGACGCCTTCGTCAACGCGGGCCGGCCGGCGGCGGTGGCCGCGGTGGTGACGGGTGGCTCGTTCTTCGTGCTGATGGTGAGCGAGTTCCGCGGCTTCTCCCAGTTCGGCTTCCTGGCCGGCTGCGGCACGCTCATCCTGGGCCTGACGCTGTTCGTGTGGAGCGCGGCGCTCCTGGCGCTGTTCGGCCGCATCAACCCGGCGTGGCCCAAGAAGCTCATCGGCGAGATGAAGCCGCCGCCGACCAACTCCTCCAGCGGCCAGGAGCTGCGCATCCCCCGCCCCGGGCTGGTGCTGGGCGTGAGCACCGCGCTCGTCGCGCTCATCTGCGCGGCGGCCGTGCCCTGGGCCGGCACGGGCGAGCCCCCCGAGGGCAACCTGGGCTTCTTCGAGCGCGTGAAGCACGGCGTGGGCTTCAACTACAACACCCGCGCGCTCATCCCGGACGGCATGTCGTCGGTGTTGCTGCAGGACGAGATCAACGCCCGCTTCAACATCTCCAGCGACCCCATGGCCATCTACACCAAGGACCTGGACGAGGCGGAGGGCATCTACCGCGAGCTGACCGACCACCCGGAGAAGTACCCGTCCATCGACCAGGTGGTGAGCGTCTTCACCTTCGTGCCGCCGGAAGCCACGGCCAAGGCCAACGAGAAGGTGCTGCAGGAGTGGAAGCAGGACATGGCGAACCTGGAGGCGCGCGGGTTCTCCATCGCCGCGCTGCCGCCGGAGATGCAGGAGAACGCCGCCTTCTTCATGAAGGTGCTCGACGCGAAGCCCTTCGACGTGCACGGCGTGCCGGCCAACTACAAGAGCCAGTTCCAGAACCTGCCCAGCGCGCAGCCGGAGAACCGCGGCTGGCTGACGTTCATCTACTCGAGCGTGGACCTGTTCGACGGCCAGAAGATGATGCAGTTCGCCGACGAGACGCGCGCCATCCCCGCCACCTACTACCCGGGCCGCTTCGACAAGGATGACTTCGACCCGAAGACGCAGACGGCGCAGAAGGAGTTCCGCGCCGCGGGCGCCACGCAGCTGTACGCGAAGCTGGCGCGCATCGTCCTCTGGGACGGCAAGGTCACGGTGGTGCTCACCGCGCTGTGGATTCTCGCGATGCACTTCCTGGACTTCCGCAACGCGAAGCTGGCGCTGGCGTCCGTGATTCCGCTGGGGGTGGGCGTGGCGATGATGCTGGGCATCATGTCGCTCGTCGGCCTGCGGCTGAACTTCATGAACATCATCATCCTGCCCATCCTCCTGGGCTTCGGGGTGAGCCACGGCCTGTACCTGCTGCACCGCTTCCTGGAGGGCACCTCCCCGCTCGTGGCGCTCAGGAGCGTGGGCGCGGCGGTGGCGTCCTCCACGCTGACGGCCGTGGCGGGCTTCGCGGCGCTCTTGGCCGCGGCGCACAACGGCCTGCGCTCCATGGGCATGGTGGCCTGCATCGGCCTCATCACCACGCTGGTGGTGTCCTTCACCGTGCTGGCCGCGGTGATGCAGCTCATGCATGACCGCCGCAAGCGCGAGTCCTCGCCGGGCGACGGCACGGGCAGCGCCTCCGGCGGCGAGGATGGCTCGACGCGGGCGGCCTGAGCGGCGGGCAGCGACGTCACACAACCGCGCGGTAACGAGGCCCCCTTCTCCTTCGTGAGGAAAGGGGGCCGGGAGAGGGAGACATCATGAGGCTGATGCGATGGGCGCCCGTGCTCGGGCTGGGGTTGCTCGCGGGCTGTTCGGCGGTGAAGAGCCACCGCGTGCGGCCGGACTACGCGCAGGTGGACCGCAAGCAGACCAAGCGGCTGGTGGTGGTGGCGCAGCCCCTGCCGGACGAGAAGCCCGCGGTGGGGGAGCTGTGGAGCCTCATCGCCCGCCAGTGGGTGAACCAGAACCGCGACTTCATCGTGAAGGACAACGTCGCGCTGCCCGGCCGCCCCACGGACACCACCTTCAAGGAGCTGTGCACCGAGGGCGTGGAGGGCGTGCTCTGGCTGGACCCCACCATCCAGTTGAAGGGCGACGGCGCGGAGGCCGAGGTGAAGGCGCAGCTGCTCCGCTGCAGTGATGGCGAGGAGGTCTGGGCGGCCCAGGCCGCGGGGAGCTGGGGCTCACGCGACGAGGACTACGCGGCGCGGGTGCAGAAGTTCAGCCAGGAGCTGGGCGAGGAGGTGGCGCCGTACGTCGTGCCCACCACCAAGCTGCTCGCCGCCACGCTCGACACGCTGCCCAATCCCGAACTGACGGAAGCGGACAAGGACGAGAAAATCGAGCTGGGTGAGTAGGCTCCTCCCATCGTGGAGGAGAAGCTCATCGTCATGAGGCTCGGGGTCGCGGCGCTCTTGGGCGCCGTGCTCGGCCTGGAGCGCGAGCTGCGCGGCCAGTCGGCGGGGCTCCGGACCCACATCATCGTGTCGCTGGGGGCGTGCCTCTTCACGCTCTCCAGCGTCTTCGTGGAGGGGGCCCTGGCAGGGGGCGCGCCGGAGGGCTCGCGCGCGGACGTCAGCCGCATCGCCAGCCAGGTGGTGGTGGGCATCGGCTTCCTGGGCGCGGGCGCCATCATCCGCGACCAGGGCCAGGTGAAGGGGCTGACGACGGCGGCCAACCTGTGGCTCACCGCGTCCGTGGGGCTGGCGGTGGGCATGGGCTTCCACTGGGCGGCCATCACCACGGTGGTCATCGCCCTGGTGGCGCTGGCGGGTCTGCGCCCCCTGGAGAAGGCCATCCGCCGGCACCGCGCCCGCCGGGGTCTGAAGGTGGAGGGCCGCGTCCCCGAGCACCCGGAGGACGAGAGCCCGGAGTGAGCGGGCCGCGCCCTACCGGTCCCAGTCCGCGGGGGCCGCGCCGAGCGCGCCCGTGGCGTCGTGCTGGAGCGGCAGCCGCCGGGCCACCTCGCCGCGCGCCGCCAGCACGTCCGGCCTGACGCCGGGCAGGCTGGCCAGGTCCTCGCGCAGGTACACGTCGTCGCGGTCGATGTCCGTCACGTCGGAGAAGGCCATGCGGTAGTCGCGCGGGAAGTAGCTGCCCTTCTCGATGAGGAACCCCGCCGCGTCCACGGCGGTGATGAGGCCCAGGTTCTCCCCGTCCCTGTCCCTGGCCGTCATGCCCTTCTGGATGTCCGCTGGATTGAACACACCCGCCTCCCGAAGTCCGGTGCCGACCTGGAAGTTGGGCATGCCCGCCCTCCTACGGCACGGGGCCCCTGCCCGGCGGGCGGGCAGCCGGGCCCTCGCCTCGCGCTCCAGGGAGTGCGAGGCGGGCTTCAGCCCGTGGTGCGTCCGGACGGCGTGTCGCCGGGGGACTCGTGGGCGGCCGCGGGCTCCGGCGTGTCGACGAAGCGCCGGTCCATCTCCGTGCGCATGAAGCGCTCGATCTCCTCGGCGGTGGTCAGCTCCATCGCCTCGCGCAGGAGTTCCGTCGCGTCCTTGCGGCCCACCCGGCGCAGGAAGCGTTTGACGGCCGGAATCTGCCCGGACGTCATGGACAGCTCGTCGAACCCGAGCGCCAGCAGCACCAGCGTGTAGAGCGGGTCTCCCGCCATCTCCCCGCACATGGACACGGGGATGTTGGCCGCCTTGGCCGCGTGGACGATGGTCTCCAGCATGCGCAGCACCGACAGGTGCAGCGGACGGTAGAGGTAGGCCACCTCGCGGTTCTGGCGGTCGATGGCCAGCGAGTACTGGATGAGGTCGTTGGTCCCCACCGAGAAGAAGTCCGCCTCCTGCGCCAGCCGGTCGGCGATCATCGCCGCGCTGGGCGTCTCCACCATGATGCCCACCGGGAAGCGCTTGCCCACGGGCACGCCCGCGCGGCCCAGCTCGGTGCGGCACGCCTCCAGCTCGCTGCGGGCCTCGCGCAGCTCGCTCACCCCGCAGATGAGGGGGAACATCAGCCGCAGGTTGCCGTGCACGCTGGCGCGCAGGAGCGCGCGCAGCTGGACGCGGAACAGCTCCCGGTTGGACAGGCAGTAGCGGATGGCCCTCAGGCCCATCGCCGGGTTGGGCTCCTTCTCGTGCTTCGTCTTGCCCGGCACCTTGTCGCCGCCCAAATCGAGCGTGCGGATGGTGACGGGCTTGCCGCCCATGGCCTCCAGCACCTGCCGGTAGGCGCGGTAGTGCTCCTCCTCCGTGGGCGCCGTCTTGCGGTCCAGGAACATGAACTCGGTGCGGTACAGGCCGATGCCCTCCGCGCCGTGCGCCAGGAGGGACGGAATCTCCTCCAGGAACTCCATGTTGCCGTTGAGCCGGATGCGGAAGCCGTCGGTGCTCACCGCCTCCAGGTCCTTGGTGGCCAGCGCCAGCTGCTCGGCCTCCTGGTGGCGGCGCTGCTCCTCGCGGAAGCTCTGGAGCTGCTCCTCCGTGGGGTTCACCAGGATGATGCCCCGGGTGCCGTCCATGGCCACCAGGTCCCCGGGGGAGATCTGCTCGCTGGCGCGGCCGGCGCCCACCACCGCGGGCGTCTCCCGCGCGCGGGCGACGATGGCGGTGTGGCTCGTCTGGCCGCCCAGGTCCGTCACGAAGCCCGCCACGCGGCCGCTGCGCGCCATCAGCGACGCGTCCGCGGGCGGCAAATCATGCGCGACGACGATGGCCTCTGCGGGGACCTCCACCTCCTCGTCCACCACCTGGCCCATCAGGTTGCGGATGATGCGGTCCGCCACGTAGTCCACGTCCGAGCGGCGCTCGCGGAAGTACTCGTCCGGGATGTTGTCGAACAGGTGCTTTATCTTGCGGGCCACCCGCCGGACGGCCCACTCGGCGTTGATGCGGTCCTCGACGATGAGCTGGTTGACGGCGTCCACCAGCATCGGGTCGTGGAGCATCAGCCGGTGCGCCTCGAGGATGAGCGCGTGGTCGCTGCCCTCGGTGCGCGTAATCTGTTCCTTGAGCTCGGCGAGCTGGCGGTCCGACAGGTCCACCGCCGTCTTCATCCGCATCCGCTCGGGCTCGACCTCCGCCTCCGCCAGCCGCAGCTTGGGCGTGCGGATGCGCTTCCTGTCCAGGATGAAGGCGTGGCCGACCGCCACGCCGGGTGAGGCGCCGATGCCCATCAACCTCAGTGTGGGAGTGGCCTGGCTGCTCACGTGTCTTTGTTCCCTCCCCGTCCTACCGCATTTGCATTGTCATCCGTCACTTGGACTCGCCAAAACGGTCGGCGATGAGCTTTGCCAGCTCCTGGAGACACGCGTCGGCGTCATCTCCCTTACAGGTCAGCTTCACCTGCACCCCCTGGGCGGCCGCCAGCATCAGCACCCCCATGATGGACTTGGCGTTGGCCCGCTGTCCCTGCGCCTCGATGAGCACGTCGCTCTTGAAGCGGTTGGCCACCTTGACCATCTGCGCCGCGGCCCGGGCGTGCAGCCCCAGCTCGTTGATGATCTCGTATGTTCCCTCGGCCACCGTTGCCATTCGCGACTCCTACCTCTCGTCTTAAAGGAAGGCACCCGCCGCGCAGGCCAGCGTCGCCGCGAGGTAGAGCACCACGTAGTTGGGCACCCGACGGCTGACCAGCACGTAGGATGCAACCCCCAGGGCCAGACACCCGGCCGCCAGGAAGGGCGCGTGCGCCCCGCCCGCGTTCGCCCCGAAGGACACCGCCAGCCACGCCGCCAGCCCGCCGGCGCACAGCGCCGCCACCGTCCGCAGCCGCGCCCCCCGGGCCGGCAGGTTGGCCTTCGCCACCGCCTCCACCAGCCGGTCCCCCAGGGTGAGCCCCAGCCAGTACAGCCTCACCCGGAGCAGCAGGTGCACCAGGTTGTAGAGCACCAGGAAGACGGGCACCGCCCACAGGCCCAGGAGCGGCACCAGCGCCGCCCCCACCGCGCCCGCCGCGGGCTTGAGCGACAGCCAGAAGAACCCGTCCCCCAGCGCCGCCAGCGGCCCCATCAGCGCCGCCTTGAAGGCCACCACCTTGTCCGGGGTCTCCTCCCCCCGACAGATGCGCTCCTCGTGGAAGACGACGCCGCCGACAATCGCCGCGGCGACGTAGGGGTGCGTGTTGAAGAAGACCAGGTGCCGGCGCACCGCCTCCTCGCGCGCGGCGCCCGCCGCGTACAGCCACTCGAGCGCGGGGAACACCGCGTAGGCCAGCCCCAGGTTCTGCATGCCCTTGGGGTTCCACGACGCCTGCAGGAAGAGCGAGCGCATGAAGACGCGCAGCAGCACTCCCCAGGGAAGCGTGGTGTCCGGAGCGCTCACGCGTCATGCCCCTGGAGCACGTACAGCACCACCGCCACCGTCACCGCCGCCGCGCCCAGGGCCGCGTACAGGGGCGCCTTCCGGGCGTGGCTGCCCTGCGCCGCGATGGCCGCCGCCACCGAGGCCATGGCCGGCCACGCCCACGCCAGCCCCCGCACCAGCATGGGCGGCAGCGACTGCAGCGCCGGCTCCACGAAGAAGCCCGCGAGCGCGCACAGGGCCGTCAGCACGCCGTACACCACGAAGTGCGGCCACATGCCCCACAGGTTCTGCCGCATGGCGCGCGTGAGGTTGCCGGCCTCCGCGGAGGCGAGCGCCACGCGCGCCAGCCGGGCCGAGTAGCCCTCCAACAGCCGGTCCGCGCGCCGCCCCACCCGGCCCATGCCGATGAACAGCAGCACCGCGAGCGACCAGATGGCCGGCGTGGAGCCCGCGCCCGAGGCGAGCGTAATCGTGCACGCCGCCGCGCTGGTGGCGGTGGCCGCCAGCGTGTCGTTCTCCGGCAGGGACGCGCCCAGGTTGGCGGTGCCCAGGAAGAACAGCTCCAGGAGCAGCCCCACGCCCAGGCCCGAGGGCACGTCGTTGAGCAAGAGCCCCATCACGGTGGAGGCCACCAATGGGCGCGACAGCATGGCCTGCAGGAACGCCTTGCGCTCCACGGCCACCAGTCCGCCCCACAACCCCGCGAGCGCCACCTGGGTCCAGAGGACGCTCACGTGTTCACCCGGCCTTCACCCACCGCTCGGAGAGGTCCGGCAGCTCCACGGGCTTCTCCGCGGGGACGGCTCGGGCCTCCACGCGCACGCCCTGCTCGGCCAGCTGCTGCAGCGTGCGCAGCTCCGCCTCGGCCAGGAACACGGAGGGGGACACCTGCCGGCGCCCCGTGCCGAAGTGCACGTTGCCCAGGTTGAGCTCGCCCAGGGAGAGCCCGTGCGCGTACGCGAAGGGCACCGAGGCCACGTCGCGCAGGAGCACCAGCGTGCGCACCCCGTCCTTGGACAGGGCGGCGAAGTCCACCTGGGACAGGGGGAGGATCTGCACCTCGATGGCGCTCTGCACCGCGAGCGCCATGGCGGCGCGGATGAGCGGGCTGGAGGCAGCCTCGTCATCCGCGACGACGACGCGGGAGACCTTGAGGTGCGGCAGCCAGGCCTCGACGACCTGGCCGTGGATGAGGCGGTTGTCGACGCGGACCAGGGTGATCACAGCCGTCTCGAATCGCCGACCCGCGCCACTTGGTCAAGTTCGCGGCTGCTGCTGGGCCTCGCGAAGCAGGGCGGATGCACAGGTGATGTTGCGCTGACCATAGGACGCGAGCTGGTTGGCCATCTCCGGGAGGGTCATCTGCTCGGAGCGAAGCGAGTTGGCCTTGAGGAGCATGGGCAGGTTGACGCCCGCCAGGACCTCCAGGTTCATGCGCTGACACATCATCAGCGACTCCTTGCAGGGCGTACCTCCGAACAGGTCCGCGAGGATGATGACGCCATCACCCGTGTCCACGCGCGACACCGCCTGCTTCATCTTCGCGCGGAGGTCCTCGACGGGAGTCCCCGGCTCGATGTTGCAGGTTGCCACCGCGGGGAGCTTCCCCACGATCTGTTCCGCGGTGGAGACCAGCTCCTCCGCCAAACGCCCGTGCGATGCGACGACGAGGCCGACCATGTTCACTCCTGACCAACCCCCCGAGGCTGCGTCCTACGCCTGAACGGCATCTTGCGCAACCTCGGCGAAAGTTTCCGCCCTGTACCCGTAGCTAAGCTCTCACGTCTTGTCTCGAAAGGTAAGACGCCATTGCTTCCCGTGCCCGAAATTTCGGGTCCGGCCGCGCGCAGGGCTGTCGCCTGCCGGACGTGGGAGCAACACGCGCCGCCCCCACGCTGATTCAGATGCGGTGGAAGTATCGCGGATGCGTGCGGCGCGGTTGCGCGTGACACCGCGCCCACGCGCTCTCTCGGAAAGCGAGGGGACAGGCTGTGCACCCCGTGCGTGTTGGCGCTCGTCCGCAAGCTCGCCCCTCCCTCGGGGGCATGGTTGACTGACGCGTCGACGGCACGAGGCTGTAGCACCGGGTGCGTGCGGGAGGAGCCAAGCGTGGCGAAGAACAAGCTGCTGAAGCAGGGCGATGTGCTGCCGGACGTGACGCTGACGGGCGCGGGCAACCAGCCGGTGCGCCTCAAGGACCTGGTGGGGCAGAAGGTGCTCGTCGTCTACTTCTACCCGCGCGACGACTCACCGGGTTGTACCGTGCAGGCCTGCGGGTTGAGAGATCAGTACGAGGACTTCGTCGCGGCGGGCGCGGAGGTGGTGGGCATCAGCGGCGACTCGGTGGCGTCCCACCAGGGCTTCGCCGCCAAGCACCGCCTGCCCTTCGTGCTGCTGAGCGACGAGAAGGGTCAGGCGCGCGAGGCCTTCGGCGTGGGCGCGTCGTTCCTCGGCATGCTGCCCGGCCGCGTCACCTTCGTGGTGGACCGCCAGGGCATCGTCCAGGACAGCTTCGAATCCCAGCTTCGCGTGGGCGAGCATGTGCGCCGCGCGCTGGAGCTCGTCCGCTCGCTCGCCTCCAAGAGCGCCGCTTCTCCCTGAGCCACGACGCAACCCCTGCACGCGCGCGTGAGGGCCGATACCGCGGCCGCACGCGCGCGTCCCAGGCGCGAACACCTTGCGCGGGCCCTGATGGCGCGCGCCCCCCCGGGCCCGCTTCAACCGCGCGAAGTGCATGGGGTTTCCCGCCCGGACGGGTCATGGCCCACGCCTTGCTCATGGGTCCGGGTGCCACGCGATGGACGCGCGGCGCCACGCAAGGAACCCAGGCCATGAACACCCAGACTGAAAGCCTCTACGACGCCGTCCTCTTCGCGCTCGGCCCCGTGGTGCTCGGGTACGCCGTCGGCATGGTGGCGCTGCTCGTCGCCTACGCGCGCCCGTAGCCACCCGACATGTCGGGCCTGGACGGGGTGGAGTGAACGGAGCTATAAGCTGTATAGCGCGACAGGACCGCATTCTCCGAATGAGGACCGCCGCGCGCTCCGCGAAGTCACTCCCCAAAGCAATCCCCGAAAGGAAGTCCCCGACATGAGCTTCAGCTCAGGTGGTCGCCTCAATGGGTGGATGGGTGCCGTTGTCAGCGTGTCGCTGTTGGCGGCGTGTGGTGCGCCGGACGAGCGTGCGGGAGAAACGCCCACCGCCGGCGAGAGCGCGCGTGACGCGGTCGCGGGCGATGTGGCGGTGAAGCTGTCGGTGCCGAGCCAGTCCTACGCGGCGCGCGAGGGCGTCAACGTGCAGGTGACGCTCACCAACGTGTCGCGGGACACGGTGCGGGTGCTCAAGTGGCACACGCCGACGGACGGCATCAAGGAGGACCTGTTCCAGGTGACGGTGGACGGGCAGAAGGCGGAGTACAACGGCCGTCACTACAAGTGGGCCACGCCGGCGACGACGGACTTCCTGCGCCTGGCGGCGGGAGAGAGCGTCTCCTACACGGTGGACCTGGCCACCGTCTACGACTTCGCGAAGACGGGCAGCTACAGCATCCGCTACGACTCGGAGGGCCACCACTCGGACGAGGGCCACCAGGGCCTGTCCCAGCTGGCCTCCGACAGCCTGAGCGTGTTCGTGGAGGGCCGTCAGTTCCAGCCGCCCGTCGCCTGGGGCAACGACACCGTCTCCGCGCAGGCGCTGTCCACGTCGAGCTGCACGGGCTCGCGCCCGGCCTCCACGGTGTCGACGGCGTTCACCACCGCGCAGTCGATGACGAACGGCGCCGTCAACTACCTGAACGGCACCATCGGCCAGCGCTACACCACATGGTTCGGCACGAACACCGCGACGAACGTGGCCACCATCCGGTCGCACTTCGCGGCCATCAAGAACGCGTTCGACACGAAGAACGTCGTCGTCGACTGCGCTTGCACGGACAGCGCCTACGCGTACGTCTACAAGAACGGGCACTACCGCATCTACGTGTGCAACGCCTTCTGGAGCGCGCCCATGTCCGGCACCGACTCCAAGGGCGGCACGCTGGTCCACGAGATGAGCCACTTCACCGTGGTGGCGGACACGGATGACCACGCCTACGGCCAGAGCGCCTGCCGCAGCCTGGCCACGTCCAACTCCGCGCGCGCCCGCGACAACGCGGACAGCCACGAGTACTTCGCGGAGAACACGCCCGCGCTGCCGTGACAGCGCGCCGTTGACATGATGTGAAGGGGAAGCGGGGGCGCGGCCGGGCGTCCCCGCTTTCTTTTTTGTCGAGGGGCGCGCCTCTCGCGCTCCCGGAGCGAAGGGCGGAGGGTCCAACACATGAAGCACGCACACGCAGGTCGCATCGCGCTCTTGACCGCGGCCATCGCCGTGGCGGGCTGCGCGGCCCGCAAGGAAGAGGCGCCGCCGCCAGTCGACGCGCGGCCCGAGGAGACGGCAGCCATGGCGAAGAAGACGCTGGAGTGCTCGCTGAGCGCGCCCGCCCAGGTGAAGGCGGGCGAGCCGGTGGAGGTGCGCTTCAAGCTCACCAACACCTCCGAGCAGCCGGTGTACGTGCTCAAGTGGCACACGCCGCTGGAGGGCGTCCGCAACAACTTCTTCAAGGTGACGCTCGCGGGCTCCGCCACGGAGCAGCCCTACCTGGGCCCCATGGTCAAGCGCGGGCCGCCGGACGCGTCCTCCTACGCCACGCTCGCCCCGGGCGCGTCGGAGGAGCGCAGCGTCGACGTGGCGCAGGTGTACGGCGTCCAGACGCCGGGCACCTACCGCATCCACTTCGAGGGCCCGCTGATGGACGTCACCACGGACGCGGCGAAGGTGCCCGCCCTCAACGGCGAGTTCCACGACACCGCGGTGGACTGCCCCGACATCGAAGTGACGGTGACCTGACCCGGAGCCGGGCGCGCGCGGCCCTCAGGCCATCACCAGCCGCGCGCGCTGCTTCGCTGGACGGATGTGGGCGCGGGCCCCCGCGCCGAACGCGAGGAAGTCCTCCTCCATCCCGTCGCTGAAGATGACGCCCCCCGACGGCATCCGCGACTCCAGCACCAGTTCCTGCTCGGGCGTCACGAAGCCGCCCACCAGCTCCGCGCTCGAGTTGCGGCTGACGAAGGGCTCGCGCACCACGAAGGCCAGCCGGGGCTCCTCCCACGACAGCCGCCACTCCCCGCCCGGCACCCCGCCCGTGCGCGCGGTGAGCGCCCGCGCCAGCGTGAAGACGGAGGACAGCCACCCGCTGGAGCCCGCGCCGGTGGACACCAGCACCCCGCTGGACGACTGCGCCTCCTCCTGTCCCCCGTGGCTCAGCCGGTAGCGCGCCGACACGTGCGTGCGGGCGCCGATGAACAGGTCGTTGAACGCGAGCAGCCGCTGCCCGTCCTCCAGCCGCGCCTCCGCCAGCGTGACGCCGCGCGTGCGCGCCTTGCCCTCCAGCACCTTGCGCACCGCGGCCCGGGCCTGCGGGACTTCATAGGGCAACAGCACGCCGTCGAAGCGGTCCGGGTCCGGGTTCACGCCCACCAGCGGCTGCTCCCCCACGTACTTGGCCACGTTCGCCACCAGCCCGTCCTGCCCGGCGACGACGACCACCTCCTTCCCGGTGAAGAGGAAGGTGGGCACCAGGCCGCGGTCCACCTGCTGCACCGGCAGCCCCACGTCCAGCGAGTCGCGCAGCCGGTCCACCGCGCGCGCATAGGCCTGGTCCTCGCGCTCGAACTCGTCGAAGTCCTGCCCCGCGTTCTCCACGTAGAACTTGGCCTGCTTCTTCGTGTTGAAGCGCTCCACCAGCCCCGCCAGCCGCGTGCGCCGGGTGACCAGGAGAATCTTCTCGAACATGGCGTGCCCTCCCCTCTCGTGGCTTCAGCGCTCGCGGCCGGGCGACGGCGCGCGCGGCGCGGAGACCTGCGGCGGCTTGCTCCCCACACCAGCGCTCATCAGCGAGTGGAGCAGGTCCGGCGACACGTTCAGCTCGCCGATGCGCTGCGCGTTCTCCGCCATCTCCCGGAAGGCGAGCGCGATGTTGAGCGCGGGGTCCCCGCCGCTCGCCGAGGTGGCCATCAGCGTCTTCCAGTCCACGCCGCGCACGGGCGCCAGCGTCTTCTCCAGCGCGTAGGCGCGCGCGTCCGCGGCCTGCTTCTCGTTCTGGGTCCACCGCTCCATCAGGGCCGCGCGCTGCTCCTCCACCGCGATGTCCGCCGCCATCTTCGCCTCACGCAGCTGCCGCTGGCGCTCCTGCACGGCCAGCTCCGTGGCCAGCTCGCTCTCCTTGATGCGCCGCTCCTGCTCCACCGCGGCGTTGCGGCGCGCGTAGATGGCCTCGTCCGCCTGGCGCTGCAGCCCCTCGCGCGCCTCCGCCTCCAGGGCCCGCGCCATCTCCGGCGTCGGCTTGGCGGAGAGCAGCGAGAACGCCATCACCTCCACCCCCAGCGCGCGGATGGGCTCGGCCGAGGCGAGCGACGCGAGCACCTGGTCTTCAATCGTCTGAGCGCTCACCAGCACCTCGCGCAGGGTCAGCCCCTGCACCACCGTGCGCGCCCGCACCTGGGCCACCTGCACCAGCCGCTCCGGCAGCTTCTCCGGGTCCTCCGAGCGGTAGCGTCCCGACGCCGACAGCGAGTAGTCCAACAACCCCGCAAGCTTGCGCGCGTCCGCCACCCGGTACGTCAGCTGCCCCTGCAGCGTCACCGCCTGGAAGTCCCGCGTCACCTCGTTGAACACGAAGGGCACGTCCGCGCTCGACAGGGGCACGCTCACCAGCGTCGCGGACGGCTTCCAGTAGAAGAACGACAGCCCCGCCCCCTCCCGCACCATCCGTCCCCCCTCGAACTGCATCACGTACGACGTCGGTGCCGCCTTCATGTAGCCGATGACCATGGGGTCCACCCCTCGATGCTTCGCCACTTCGTGTTATTTCGACACCATTATTAGTGTCCAACCGACACGAAGGCAACCCGAAGTGTGACCGCCGGTGGAAGAGTCCCGGAGGTGGGGAACATCCGCGCGGCGACAGGGCCCGCGGATTTCGTGGCGCGACGCGGGGGGCGTGCGCAGCCTTGCGGGGCAAACCGGGTGAGGAACAGGGCACGCCATGCGCATCGCGGTGATTTCGGACCTGCACCTGGGCAGACGCGACGTGGCGGACCACTTCGGCCACGAGGACACGGCCTTCCTGCGCTTCCTGCGGGGGCTGGAGGGCAACTTCGAGCGCATCGTCCTGTTGGGGGACATCTTCGAGACGCTCACCTCCAGGACCCCGGGACGCCAGGCGGCCGAGCTGGCGGCCGCTCGCGCCGCCCACCCGGAGCTGGTCAGACGCTTCTCCCAGCCCCAGTACCACTACATCCACGGCAACCACGACCTGGTGGCGGGCACGGTGCTGGGGGCGCCCGAGCAGCTGGTCCTGGAGGCGGACGGGGTGCGGATGCTCTTCACCCACGGTCACCACCACGACTGGGTCATCCGCAAGGCGCGCTGGCTGTCGGAGGCCGCGGTGTGGACGGGCGCGTGGCTCAGGCGCATGCGGCTGCACGCGATGTTCCGCATGTTCCAGGCGCTGGATGTCCGGCTGACGCACGCGACGCCGGACCCGGAGCGCTGCACCTTCCAGCGCTGGGCCCTGGCGCGGGCCCACGAGCAGCAGGCGGACGTCGTCGTCACCGGCCACACCCACCTGGGCATGAAGGTGGAGCACGGCAGCCGGCTGTTCCTCAACAGCGGCACCTGCTCGGAGGGGCAGTTCTCCTTCCTCAGCCTGGACACCCGCGCGGGCCGCTACGCGCTGCACACCTCCTGGTAGGCCGCCTGGCCAGGGAGGCGCGCGAGCGGGCGCCCTCACGTTCCGCTCGCCCCCACCCGGGAGGTGCGAAGTAACATCGGCGGATGTTCAGGCGGCTCACCCAGGCGCTCCGGCTGCTCGCGCGGCGCATTCCGGGTCCGGCCTCCTCCGAAGGGACTCCACGCATGGGCGCGGCACCTTCCGAGGAGACTCCGGACAGGCCCCGCCGTGCGTCCGCCGCGCGGCGAGCTCCCCCGAGGACGGCCCGTGCCGCCCGCTACTTCGACCTGCACGACGACTTCCGCCACCCGGCCCGCCGGGAGCTGAGCGACCCGGTGTCCGTGGAGGGGCGGAAGCTCAACTCCGTCTGGTTCTTCACCTCGGGCGCCCCGGTGCTCCAGCGGGGGCGGCTGAAGCTCACCGTCGAGCCCCCGGGCCGCCCCCTGGACTTCTCGCTGGCCGGTGCGGGGCTCACCCCCGTGGTCCACGCCACCGTGGCCTCCGTCTTCCGGGAGCTGGCCCCGGATGACGTGCAGCTGCTGCCCGTGGAGGTGGAGGGCGAGAGCGAGCCGTACTTCATCCTCGTCGCCACCCGGCTGATGCGCTGTATCGACGAGCGCGCCTGCGCGGAGGTCGCCCACTACACCGCCCAGGACGCCCCTCCCGAGCGCGTGGGCCACTACCGCACCGTGAAGGGCCTGCGCATCGACCCGGAGAAGACCGGCGGCGCCCGCGTCCTGCGCACCTGGGGCTGGCCCGTCAGCCTCATCGTCTCCGAGGGCATCAAAGAGGCCCTGGAGCACGCGGGCGTCAGCGGCGTGCGCTTCGCCGAGGTGACCAGGCCGCCCCCCGCCCGACGCAAACCCCGCCGCAAGAGCCGGCGCAAACCGCGCGGCGAATGACCCACCGGCCCCCGACGCTCGAGACGCCCGCCTGGCTGATACTCCGAGAGTCACGAACTTGAGGGGTAGTCAGACGGAATGTATCTTTCTCGCCTTACAGGTTTTTACCGAGGCGACCGTTGGACAGGCTCGACGTGCCGGTGCCGGCCCCCGTGGAAGAGGCCTTCTTCGGGAAGTACAGAATCCTCCAGCGGCTGGCCGCGGGGGGGATGGCGCACATCTTCCTGGCCTCCATCGACGGTCCGGACGGCTTCTCCAAGCCGTGTGTCATCAAGCGGGTGCTGCCGGAGTACGCCAACCTGGAGGCGTTCAGCCGGATGTTCGCGGACGAGGCGAAGGTGGCCGCGCTGCTGACGCATCCGAACATCGTGCAGGTCTTCGACTTCGGGAAGATTGATGGCCAGTACTACCTGGCCATGGAGTGGATCCAGGGCCAGTCGCTGGACCGGGTGCTGCGGCACGCGTGGAAGTCAGCGTTCCCCCTGGGACAGCGGGTGGCGGTGGACGTGGGCATCGCGGTGGCGGACGCGCTGGCGTACGCGCACTCGAAGACGCTGCCGGACGGCACGCCGCTGAAGCTGGTGCACCGGGACGTGACGCCGGGCAACGTGCTGGTGTCGCGTGACGGCATCGTCAAGCTGGCCGACTTCGGCATCGTCAAGAGCGCGGTCAACGTGGAGCGCACGAGCGTCGGGGTGGTGAAGGGCAAGTACGCGTACATGTCCCCGGAGCAGATAACGAACCGGGAGCTGGACCACCGCTCGGACCTGTTCTCGCTGGGCATCGTCCTCTACGAGGCCTCCACCGGCAAACGCCTGTTCAAGCGCGAGACGGTGGAGCAGACCATCGTCGCCGCCACCCAGGTGCAGGTGACGCCTCCGTCACAGGTGTCACCGGGCTTCGCGCCGGAGCTGGAGCGCATCATCCTGCGGCTGCTGGAGAAGGAGCCGGACGCGCGCTACCAGAGCGCTCGCGAGTTGGCGATGGACCTGGAGCGCTTCCGCGCGTCGCAGCACTGGACGTCGGGCGGGCGCGAGCTGGCGTCGCTGGTGACGTCGCTGTTCCCCGCGGACCGACCCGGGAGCACGGGCGCGGCGCTGGCCGCCTTCAGCGGGGCCTCTGGCAGCGGCATGTCCTCCGGGCATATGTCCCCCCTGGACGACGTGCCGGGCGCGCGGCCCGGGCCTCCGGTGGAGGAGCGCACGTCGGCCACGGTGCACAGCCCGCCTCCCGGGCCCCTGCCCGTGGGCGAGCCTCCCTTTCCCTGGCCCGTCGTCCTGACGGCCGGAGCCGCCATCTGTGCCAGTGCCCTGTTCTGGTACTTCGTCGCCTGAGGGTGACGGCCTTCGCGCCGGGGTGGACGCGGCGGTGAGACCGAGAAGCGGATGAAACAGAAGACCTGGATTGCCGTCATCGTCGTCGGAACGCTCGCCATCAACGCCATGGCGTACGTGGTCGTGCGCAAGCGCCGCGCGTCGGACGTGCCTCCTCCCCCTCCCGTCTCGGCCACCCCCACGCCGCCCGTCACCGCCCCCGCGCCGCCGTCGGAGGACGCGAACGAGGGGCTGTCCCGCGCCCGCCGCGCCGCGGGGCTCGCCGCCTTGGAGGACCGCGACTACGACATCGCCGTCCGCGAGTTCACCGAGGCCCTGAGCCTGCGAAGGACGCCGGGCGGAGACCTGGTCGAGCTCCTGCGCATCGCCACGGACCTCCAGTCCCGCGAGCGCGACCGGACGCGCGTGGAGCCCGCCAGGCCGGCGCGGGAGCCCGCCGTCACGCGGACGCCGCCGCGCGCGAAGCCCTCGCGCTCGAGTCCGTCCCGAGCGAGTCCGCAGCACACCAAGGAGGAGCCGCCCCCGGTGGTCGAGGAGCCGCGCAACGGGCTGTTGCTGGTGACCTCCACGCCTCCGGGGCTCGTGGTGCAGGTGGACGGCAAGGCGGTGGACATGACGCCCGCGCGGCTGCCGCTGCGGCCGGGCACCTACCGGGTGGCGCTCGCGCAGGGGGAGCGCCGGTTGATGGAGGAGACGGTGGTGCTGGAGGAGGACGGCGTGCACTCCCTCAACCGGGACGTGAGCGAGCAGCTGGCGCCGCCCGCCCCTCCGCGCCCCGTGGCCACCACCGCGCCCACCGAGCCGCAGCCCACGCCCCCCGTCGCCGCCGCCGCGCCCGTGGCGGTGAAGGCCGAGGCGACGGGGCGAGGGGAGCTCGACATCAGCTCCCCGTCGCTCTACGGCGAGGTCTGGGTCAACAACCGCCCTTATGGCTTTCCACCCCTCGTCGCCCAGAACCTCCCCGCCGGCCCCGCCCGCGTGGAGGTCCGCGTCAACGGCGAGGTGAAGCGTCGCATGAGCGTCGAGGTCGAAGCAGGCCGTCGTGTCGCCGTCCGGGTGCGCTGAAAGCCTCTCGTTCCCCGCACCGCTCCATTCCGAATCTCCGCGAGGGCCTTGGACGCCCACGCCCCGTCATTGCCTGGAGGTCACCATGGTCCGCCGTCATCGGCTCCGCCCCGGTCTGCTCTCGCTGCTCTTGTGCGCGTCTCCCGCCCTCGCCCAGTGGGAGGAGCCCGAGCCCCCGCCCGAGCCCGCGCCCGAGGCCCGCGCGCGGGAGGAGCTGCCGCTGGATGGGGAGTCGGACGTGCACAGCCAGGTGGCCTCGTTCGCCATCACCCGGCTGCGTGACTCGCCCGCGGTGGTGACGTCGCTGACGGCGGAGGAGATTCGCGACTCGGGCGCGCGCGACCTGATGGACGTGCTGCTCCAGGTGCCGGGCTTCTTCTTCGGCGTGGACACGCAGGGCACGGTGGGGCCGGGCTTCCGCGGCCTGTGGGGTTACGAGGGCAAGGTGCTGCTCGTCGTCGACGGCAAGGAGCTCAACGAGCAGCTCTACTCGACGATGCAGCTGGGCAACGAGCTGCCGGTGGAGCTCATCGAACGCATCGAGGTGGTGCGCGGCCCCGGCTCGGTCATCTACGGCGGCAACGCGGAGCTGGCCGTCATCAACGTCATCACCCGCGGCGTGCAGGGCAGCTCGGACCTGATGGTGTCGGGCACCTATGGCCAGCTGGAGTCGGTCAACGGGCGGCGCAGCCTCACGCTGTCGGGCCGCAAGGTGTTCGAGTCCGCGCCGGGCCTGAGCGTCTTCGCCTCCGCGTCGCTGGGGCAAGGGCAGCGCAGCGACGGGCGCTTCGAGGACTTCTTCGGCAACACCGCGCAGCTGGGCGGCAACACGAAGCTGGACCCGACGACGGTGCAGGCGGGCGTGGGTTACCGGGACCTGCAATTGAGCGTGCTGTACCAGCGCTTCGCCACGTCGGCCATCGTCGCCTTCGACGAGGTGCTGGACGCGCCCGCGGCCACCGACTTCGAGTCCTTCCACGCGGAGCTGAGCAACCGCTTCCGTCCGAGCGAGCGGGTTGAAATCATCCCCCGCTTCAACCTGACGCTCGCCGAGCCGTTCCGCGACACGGACCAGGGCTCGGAGTTCTATTACGAGAAGCGGGTGATGCGGCTGCGCGGCCGGACGATGGCGCGCTGGGCGGCGCTGGACTACCTGCAGCTCACCGGCGGCGTGGACGTGGCGTCGGACCAGGGGCGGCTGGAGGGGCCCGCGGACGTGGGACTGCAGACGGCCTTCGGCGCGGACGGCGCGACGAGCGTCTCCTATCTGAACGTCGCGGGCTTCGTGGAGGCGTTCTCGGAGAACCCCATCGCCACCGTGGTCGCGGGCGCGCGGTACGAGAACCACAGCGCCTTCGGCAGCTCCTTCGTGCCGCGGCTGGTGCTCCTGCGCGCCTTCGGTCCGTTCAGCGGCAAGGCGCTGTTCAGCCGCGCCTTCCGCGCGCCGGGCATCGAGAACATCAGCCTGGGCGCGGACGTGAAGCCCGAGCGCACCACCGTGTACGAGCTGGAGGGCACGCTGCGCCTGGGCGAGGGCCACGCGCTGAGCGCCAACGCCTTCGACGTGGGCGTCTCCGACCCCATCATCTACTCGTACGACGCGGTGACGAACGAGGAGGCGTACCGCAACCTGGGGCGGCTCGGCAGCCGGGGCGTGGAGCTGGACTACCACCTGAAGGGGAGCTGGGGACGGGTGGCGCTGAGCTACTCGTTCTACGCGCCCTCGGGCCGCAACGACGTGGCCGACTACCAGGTGCCCGGACACTCCAACGCGTTCACCGGGATGCCCACGCACAAGGCCTCGCTGTCCGGCAGCCTGAAGCTCAAGCCGTGGCTGTCGGTGAACCCGACGGCGGTGCTGGTGGGGCGGCGCTTCGCGGTGGACGTGCCGGATGACCAGGGCCGCTCGGCCGTGGAGGAGCTGCCGACGCAGCTGCTGCTCAACCTCTACGTGCGCGCGCGGGATGTGCTCACGCCAGGGCTGGAGGTGGGCGCGGGCGTCTACAACATCCTCGGGACGAACTTCCGCATCGCCCAGCCGTACAACGGCGGCCATGCGCCGCTGCCCGTGTTCTCGCGCGAGTTCCTCGTCCGCCTGAGCTACCTGTTCGACCCGGCGCTGAGCGAGCCGTGACTAGGGATGCAGCTCCAGCACGATGTCCCGCGTCGCCAGCCACACGCCCGCGGGCGAGCGTGACAGCTTGAGGATGCCGCTGCCGCCGCGCAGCTCCTGCTTCGCGCGGTACTCCGCCGTCACGCCGTACTCGCCGTCGAACACGGCGTCATCGACGTGGTACGGAGCGCGGCCGGGCTCGCCGAGGAACAGGTGCACGTGGGCGGGCATCGAACCGTCCGGATAGGGCGCGGGCTTGATGGTGTCGAACGTGTAGACACCGTCCTTCCCCGTCCGTGCCCACCCTCGCAGCCGGCCGTGACGCCGGCTCCACGTCGTCTCCTTGCCCCCGTTCGCATACAGCCCCTGCGCGTTGGTGTGGTGGGCATAGACGATGACACCCGCCACGGGGGCTCGCGTGCCAGGGCTCAGCACCCGCCCCGTCAGCACCATCCGCTCGCCCGGCTCCGTCGACGAGGCGAGCTGGACGCGGGACGTCATCGATTCCGGCGCGCGCTCGGCCACCGCTTCACAGCCCTCGCACGCGTAGAGGTCCGGCCGCGCCCGGGGCACCGCCCCACCCGCCTCCGCGCAGGCCCCCACCACCGCGCCGGCCGCGCAGGCGCCCAACCCCACCAGGACCTCTCGTCGCTTCATCGCTCGCATGGACCTCCACAACGGAGGAGCGGGGCCTCGATTCCCAGCCGCCGGGCCCCGTGCCGAAGACACTCGAGGCGGCGCGGATTTAACTCGGTTTAATTCATCCGACGACGCGCGGGCCGCGACACTTCCGTTGAAAGTTTTCAACGCGAGGTCGCGCGACATGTCCCGGATTCCGTCCAGCCCATCCCCGTCGTTCGTTCCCACGCCGCCGCCCGAGGCCGAGGCCGCCCGGCCGGCTCCGCCACCGCCGCCTCCTCCGCCCACGCCGCGCTACCAGAAGCAGGACAGCGGCTTCGAGGCCGAGGACACGCGCAAGTCGGACCTCCGCAAGTGGGCCGCGAAGAACGGCGACACGGCCGGCGCGGGCAAGCCCGGGCCTCATGTGCCGACGCAGCACGGGGGCCAGGGCAGCGGCGGCACAGTCACCGCGGGGATGTTGATGAACGGCGGCATGGCCCTGCTCAATGGCTCCGGGGCCAGCGCGAGCCTCCTGAACGGAGGACGAGGCAACCTGCTCGGAGGCACGGGCAACGGCGGCCTCGTCTCGCGCGGGGGTGGGACCGAGGGCACGACGGCGACCTCTCGCGCCCAGGTCGCGCCGGGCCTGACGGGCGCGGATGCGTACGCGCGGATGCAGACGCTGTCCGCCTCCGCCACCGCGGCGCAGCAGGCGGTCGACGCGACGGAGGTGCAGCTCGCCAACGACCTGGCGCTGCTCGGCCCCACGCTGACCACCGAGGAGCGCGACGCGTACATCGCCGGCTACCGCGAGCAGAACGCCGGCGTCTACGCGGCGCGCGACGCGGCCGTGGCCGACTTCGCCGCCCACCTCGAAGCCAACGGCGACGCGCTCACGAGCTACCTCGCCGAGCACCACGCGGGTTCGCCCTACACCACGCCCACCGCCGCGGCCGCGCTGTTCGAGGGCCTGGCCCTGGTCGCCGACTCGCCCCAGGCGGGCGCCGCGGTGGACTTCCTGGCCAACAACGCCCCGCTGATGACCACCCTCGCCAGCGGCGCGGGCGTCAACCTGGAGGCCCAGGTCTACGGCCCCGCGCTCAACGCCACCATGGCGGACGCGCTCGCGAAGGGACAGACGCCCGAGCAGGCCGTGGCCGCCAGCCGCGCGCTCATCGACGCGATGCCCGCGAGCGTCCAGGCCAGCATCCTGGGCCCCAACCCCCAGGCGACGCTGGACACGCTGTCGCGCGCCGTCACCGGCGACGTGGCCGCCCTCACCGCGCTGTCCACCCACGCGGCCACGCAGGGCGGCGCCGGCGCCATGTCGCTGGTCACCTCCGCGCTCTCGGTGGCCATGTTCACGCGGCCCGAGGTGTTCTCCGAGCCCAACGTCCTGCTGGGAATCACCGGCCCCTTGAGCAAGGTGGGCATGGGCGCCGCGGCCGTCAGCCTCAGCCTGGGCACCGTGGCGTCGGTGCTCCACCGCGTCACCTCCTCCGCCGCCGGCAGGTTCCCCGTCCTCGAGGGAGCGGCCCAGCACACGGCGAACCTGGCGGCGAATGCCCCCGCCCTGGCGAAGCTGGTGGGCAAGGCCAGCAACATCCTGGGCATGGTGGCCGCGAGCCTCAACGTGGTGGAGCTGCTCTCGCGCCAGGAGCAGAACCAGGGCACCCACATCCAGGTGGCCGTGCAGGCCGCGAGCGTCGTCACGGGCGCCCTGTCCTTCGCGGGCATCCTCACCGGCGCCCCGGGCTTCGCCGTGGCCGCCACCCTCTTCGTCCTCAACCAGATTGGCCAGGCCCGGGAGAGCTACCTGCGCGACGAGGAGGTGCGCCGCGCCGTCACCGAGCGCGCCACCGCGTTCGGCATCCCCGACGCCGCGGCCCGCGTGGAGTTCGTGTCCACCTACCCCAGCCAGGCCCGCGACCTGGCGGCGCTCGGCCTCGACTTCCCACGCATGAGGGATTTGGTGACGCGCCGCCTCACCGACACCGCCGGCCTGCGGGAGGTGGCCCAGGCCTTCGACCTGGAGCCCTCCGAAATCGACCAGATGATGGGGCTCATCGCGCCCGAGGGACAGACGACCCCCGCGAACTCCGGCGTGCGCACCTTCCTCAACTACTTCGAAGAGGCCCGGACCGCCCTCCCCAACGGCACCCCCGAGCAGCTCGCCGCGTGGATGCGCCAGAACCCGCCCCCGCCCACCCACGGCGGCGGCTACTACACCTTCGTCGTCTCCATGACGAACCTGCTCACCGCCAGCCCGTAACCGCGCTGCATTCGCACACCGCCTCGATTTGTCCTGGCCGGCGGACACCCGCTATCGTGTCCGCCGGCCTCGTCGTTCCTCCCGACACCGGACGTGAGCAGCACCCCGTCCCGCCCCCACTTCATTCGCTCGACGAATGAAGTTTTCCGCCCCCGCCGCGCGCCAGCCTTCACGACTTCGCGCCCGCGTGGACAATGACTCTCACCAGCGCCACCGCCGCGTCGCGTCAGGCATTGTGCCCTGCGCGCGCCGCAAACGCAGACGTGCGCGAACTTGCAATCCGCCAGACGTCACTGGTACTTTCTTCGCCACTCGAACGAATGCGGCGCCGGTTCGTCACGGAGTGACGGTGGGCCCCGGGGGTGCGGGCGATGGGCACGGCGTGATTCACCGCACGCTCCTCTGAAGCAGAGCGCTTTTCATGACGCATCGCACCGTGCGAGCGCCACCTGTGTGCGTCGACTGGTTTCTTCGCAGCAAGAACGAAGTTTTCCAGCAGGGAGGGGAAGCCCATGCAGCACAAGCGTTTCGCCTGGACGTGTGCCGCGGCGGGGATGCTCGCCGCCATGAGTCTGCTCGGCGCGTGTGACCCGGAAGAGGACGACAAGACGCCGGACCCGCAGGCCGACGCGGGGACGAAGCCCGACTCCGGGACGCCGCAGGACTCGGGCACGCCGGACGCCGGTGCGCCCGACTCGGGGACTCCTGATTCAGGGACGCCGGACGCGGGCGAGCCTCCTCCGGACGCGGGCACGCCGGACGCGGGCCCCACGGTGACGCTGCCCCTGGCGGTGGACAGCCACTGGGCGGCCAGCGGCTACATGGGCGACGGCGAGCAGGGCACCATCACCTATGCGTCCGAGTGCGCCTCGCCTCGGCCCGGCACGGGCAAGGGCACCTGCCACAAGTTCACCTATACGGTGGGCGGCAACAACTGGGGCGGCGTGTGGTGGCAGTACCCGGAGAGCAACTGGGGCGACCTGCCCGGCTTCGAAATCCCGGACGGCGCCTCCGTGCTCTCCTTCTACGCCTGGGGAGCCTCGGGCGGCGAGGTCGTCAAGTTCCTGGCCGGCCTGAGCACCAAGGCGGACGGATTCACGCTGGATACCGGCGACGTGACGCTCACGACGACGCCAACTGAGTACACAATCGACGTCAGCCGCGTCCGATACCGGAAGGTGGTGGGTGGTTTTGGCTGGGTCGCGGGAGGCAAGCCCTCTCCGGTCGTCTTCTTCATCGACGACATCCAGTGGCGGTGACCCCCACCATCCTCCACGCGGTGGAACGGAGCGTAAGGGGACGATGAAAGTGGGAACGGCGGCACGGACGGTCGACGCGGCGGGCATGCGGGCGCAGAACAGCAGCCTGCTGCTGAACATGATCTGGCGCGAGCGCCAGATTTCCCGGGCGGAGATTGCCCGGAGGACGGAGCTCAGCCCGTCCACCGTGTCGGCCATCGTCGCGGACCTGGAGCACTCCGGGCTGGTGCGCAGCATCGGCGCCGGCGTGTCCCGGGGTGGCCGCCGGCCCACGCTCATCGGCTTCCGGGATGACGCCTTCAGCATCCTCGGCGTGGAGATGGGCGCCACCCACGTCACCGTCGTGCTCACGGACCTGCGAGGCCGCGTGCGCACGCACCGCAACAGCGCGCAGCAGGTGCGCAACGACCCCGAAGGCACGCTCAAGTCCATCCGGGCGCTGGTGCAGGAGTGCCTGGACGCCGAGCGCGTGCCCCGCAAGTCCGTAGTGGGCCTGGGCGTGGCCGCGCCCAGCCCGGTGCACCCGTCCGCGCCGGGGAAGCTCTCGCCGCTCATCCTGCCGGCCTGGCGCGGCTACGACGTGCGCGAGGCGCTGGGCAGCACGTTCGACCTGCCGGTGCTGGTGGACAACGACGCGAACCTGGGCGCGCTGGCGGAGTGCTACTGGGGCGCGGGCATCAACGGGGAGGACCTGACGTACATCAAGCTGGCCACGGGCATCGGCTCGGGCCACATCATCCACGGCGACGTGTACCGCGGCGCCGGAGGGACGGCCGGAGAGATTGGCCACATCGCCGTGGACTCCGCGGGGCCGCCGTGCCTGTGCGGACTGCGCGGCTGCCTGGTCACCCTCATCGGGTCCGGCGCGTTGGTGGAGCGCGCGCGGGAGCTGATGGGCACCAAGGGCCGCAAGGCGCCGACCATCCGCGAAATCGTCGAGGGCGCGCGCGCCGGAGACGCGGCGGCGCGGCAGATCATCGACGGGCTGGGCCAGTACCTGGGCATCGCGGTGGCGGGCCTGCTCAACCTGCTCAACCCCGCCATCGTCGTGCTCGGCGGAGAAATCTCCTCCGTGGGGGACCTGCTGCTGGACCCCTTGCGGACCTCGGTGCGCAAGCGCGCGCTGTCCACGTCCATGGCGGAGACGCGCATCGTCACCTCCGCGCTGGGCGACAAGTCCATCGCGGTGGGCGCGGCGACGCTCGTGCTCCAGGCGGCCCTCCGGGACCGCACGCTGTTCCCACTCCAACACGTCGGAAGAATCGCATGACCTCCAGCCGACTCCTCGCGTGGTGCCTGCTCCTGGGGAGCGTGGCCTGTGACCCGGCCCGCTCCAAGAGCATCGAGCCCCCTCCCACCATCCACCAGCCCTCGCATCAGGATTGGCGGCTGGTCTGGCAGGACGAGTTCGACGGCGCACCGGGCACCCCGCCCTCCCCTGAGCGGTGGAACGCGGACGTCGGAGGAGACGGCTGGGGCAACGCCCAGTACGAGCACAACACCGCGCGCACGGAGAACGCGTCACTGGATGGCGAGGGCCACCTGGTCATCACCGCGCGCAAGGAGCGCTACCAGGGCAACGACTACACCTCCGCGCGCCTGAACACGCGCGGCAAGTTCGAGCGCGCGTACGGCCGCTTCGAGGCGCGCATCCAGCTGCCCACCGGCAAGGGCATCTGGCCGGCGTTCTGGATGCTGGGCGCCAACTTCCCGCAGGTCGGTTGGCCCGAGTGCGGCGAAATCGACATCATGGAGCACCGGGGCCAGCTGCCCGCCATCGTCCGGGGCTCGCTGCACGGCCCGGGCTACTCGGGCGGGGAGAACGTCGGCGGCGAGCACGTGGTCAGCGGGGGCAAGCTGTACGAGGACTTCCACCTCTACGCGGTGGAGTGGGACCCCGACCGCATCCGCTGGTTCGTCGACGACGTCGCGTTCCTCGAGGTGACGCCCAGGGATTTGCCGGCCAACCGGCGCTGGGTGTTCGACCATCCCCACTTCCTCATCCTGAATATCGCGGTGGGCGGCAACTACGTGGGGCCCATCGACGGGACCACCCAGTTCCCCCAGACGATGCGCGTGGACTACGTGCGCGTCTACGCGAGGGCGGAATGAGGCCCGCGGCCTCACTGCTCCCCCTCCTCCTGCTGACGTTGGCCGCGTGCTCGAACGAGCCCAGGCCCCGTCCGCCCGGGACGCTGTTCGTCTCCGTGGAGCAGCAGAGCGCGTGGGTGCGCAACTTCAACCCGCTGTTCCCCGGCGCGGGCTCCAGGTGGCCCACGCGCGCGGGCATCTACGAGTGCCTGGAGCTCTACACGCCGTCCACCGGCGGCTTCACGCCGTGGCTCGCCACCGGGCATGCGTGGTCCGAGGACCGCCGCACGCTGCGCTTCACCTTGCGCGAGGGCGTGCGCTGGTCCGACGGCAGGGCCTTCAGCGCGGAGGACGTGGCGTACACGTTCCAGCTGTTGCGCAAGCACGCGGCGCTGGACGCGGGCGGCGTGTGGCGCTTCCTGTCGGACGTGCGCGCCGAGGGGCCGCACACGGTGGCGTTCCAGTTCTCGCGCCTGTTCATCCCGGGCTTCGGAGACCTGGCCGCGCAGCCCATCGTCCCCAAGCACATCTGGGAGCGGGTGGCGGACCCGGTGACCTTCACCAACCCGAGCCCGGTGGCCACCGGCCCCTTCACGCAGGTGAGCCTGTTCCGCAACCAGGTGTACGAGCTGGGCCGCAACCCGTACTACTGGCAGCCCGGCAAGCCCGCGGTGCGCGCGCTGCGCTTCCTGGCGTTCCCAACCAATGACCAGGCGAACCTGGCGCTGGTGGAGGGCGAGGTGGACTGGGCGGGCAACTTCGTCCCCGCCGTGGACCGCACCTTCGTGTCCAAGGACCCGAAGCACCACGCGCGCTGGTTCCCGCTCTACGGCAGCACCGTCTTCCTCTACCCGAACACCACGCGGCCGCCGCTGGACGACGTGCGCGTGCGCAAGGCGCTGAGCATGGCGCTGGACCGCGAGCGGCTGGTCGAGATCGCGATGTACGGCTACACGCGGCCGGCGGACGCCACGGGCCTCAATGACGCGTACGCGGGCTGGCGGGACGCGGACGTCGCGGACGACGCGTGGGTGCGCCACGACGCGAAGGAGGCCGCGCGGCTCTTGGACGAGGCGGGCCTCATCGCGGGCGAGGACGGACTGCGGCGTGGCAAGGACGGCCTGCCGCTGACGCTGGACATCGAGGTGGTGGGCGGCTGGTCCGACTGGGTGCGCGCGGGACAGGTGGTCGCGCGCGACTTGCGCAAGCTGGGGCTGCAGGCGCAGCTGCGCACGTACGAGTTCGGCGCGTGGCAGGCGCGGCTGCAGAAGGGCGAGTTCCAGCTGGCCATCTCGTGGTCACTGGACGGGCCCACGCCGTACACCTTCTACAAGTGGATGCTGTCGTCGGCGACGGTGCGGCCGGTGGGCGAGGTGGCCGCGGCGAACTGGCAGCGCTACGGCGACGCGCAGACGGACGCGCTGCTGGAGCGCTTCGAGGGCACCGACTCGCGCGACGAGCAGCAGGCGCTGATGGCGCAGGTGCAGCGGCGCTTCTCGGAGACGGCGCCCGCGATTCCGCTGTTCCCGAACCCGTCCTGGGGTGAGGCCAACTCCAAGCGCTTCACGGGCTTTCCCTCCGAGGCGAACCCGTACGCGCGGCTGTCCCCGCACGCCGAGCCGGACAGCCTGCTGGTGCTGACGACCCTCACGCCGAGGGAGCCCTGACCATGTCCTACGTGCTTCGCAGGCTCGGCTTCTATCTGCTCGCGGCGTGGGCCTCGCTGACGATGAACTTCGTCATCCCGAGGCTCGCGCCTGGAGATCCGGCCACGGCGATGTTCGCGCGCTTCGAGGGGCGCATCTCGCCGGAGGCGCTGGTGGCGCTGAAGACGGCCTTCGGCTTCACGGACGCACCGTGGCACGTGCAGTACGTCACGTACCTGAAGCACCTGCTCTCGGGCGACCTGGGGCTGTCCTACGCGTACTACCCGTCGCGCGTGTCGGAGGTCATCGGCACGGGGCTCTTGTGGACGGTGGGGCTGGCCGGGTGCGCGGTGGTCATCAGCTTCGCGGTGGGGACGATGCTGGGCGTGCTGGCGGCGTGGAACCGGGGCGGATGGATGGACTCCGCGCTGGCGCCGGCGCTCGCGTTCCTGGGGGCCTTCCCCTACTTCTGGCTGGCCATGCTGGCGCTGTACCTCTTCGGCTTCGGGCTGGGGTGGTTCCCGCTGCGGCACGCGTACTCGCACGACGTGGAGCCGGGGCTGACGCTCTCGTTCATCGCGGACGTGGGGCGGCACGCGGTGCTGCCGGCGACGTCCATCGTGGTGGCCACGCTGGGCGGGTGGATGCTGAGCATGCGCAACACCATGGTGGCCGTGCTGGGCACGGACACGCTGCGGCTGGCGCACGCGAAGGGGCTGCCGCCCCGGCAGGTGATGCTGCGGTACGCGGCGCGCAACGCGCTGCTGCCCAACGTGACGGGCTTCGGGATGGCGCTGGGGTTCGTGCTCAGCGGCTCGCTGCTGACGGAGATTGTCTTCTCGTATCCGGGGACGGGCTACCTGCTCATCCTCGCGGTGCGCAACCAGGACTACCCGCTGATGCAGGGGCTCTTCCTGGTCATCACGCTGGCGGTGCTCGCCGCGAACTTCGCGGTGGACCTGCTCTGCCTCTGGCTGGACCCGAGGACCCGCGCCCATGCGTGAGACCCTTCGACGCCTGCTCCGCCAGCGCAAGGCGGCGGTGGGAGGCAGCATCCTGCTGGGCTTCCTCGTGCTCGCGCTGGTGGGCCCGTGGCTGGTGATGGACCCCACGGAGCTGGTGGGCCAGCCGCACCAGCCGCCCTCGCGCGCGCACTGGTTCGGCACCACGGGCCAGGGACAGGACGTGCTCGCGCAGACGGTGGTCGGCGCGCGGGAGACCCTGGCCATCGGCTTCGCGGTGGGCGCGCTGGTGACGCTGGTGGGCGCGCTGGTGGGAATCACGGCGGGCTACCTGGGCCGGCGTGTGGACGACGCGCTGACGCTCACCACCAACGTGTTCCTGGTCATCCCGGGTCTGCCGTTGGCCATCGTGCTGGGGGCATACCTGCCCTCGGGGCCGATGCGCATGGTGGTGGTGCTCACGTTCGCGGGCTGGGCGTGGAACGCGCGGGTGTTCCGGGCGGAGGCGCTGGCCTTGCGCGGTCGGGACTTCGTGGCGGCGGCGGTGGTGGCCGGCGAGAGCCACGCGCGCATCATCACCCGGGAGCTCTTGCCCAACATGGCGTCGCTGGTGGCGTCGTCGTTCATCGGGAACACGCTGTACGCGGTGGGCGCGCAGGTGGGGCTGGAGTTCCTGGGCCTGGGCGACGTGGGCGCGGTGACGTGGGGCACCAACCTGTACTGGGCCGGCAACGACGCGGCGCTCCTGACGCGCTCGTGGTGGATCTTCGTCCCCACGGGCCTGTGCATCGCGCTGGTGGGCTTCTCGCTCACGCTGCTGAGCTCCGCCATCGACGAGGTGACCAACCCCGCGCTGCGGGCGCCCCCTTCGGCGCCGGTGCCCGCGAAGGCGGTCGAGGCGTCCTCCGAGGCGCCCACGCCCGGCGCGCTCCTGAGCGTGCGTGGGGTGTCCATCGAGTACATGACGGCCTCGGGGCCTTCGCGGGTGGTGGACCAGGTGTCGCTCGACATCGCGCCGGGCGAGGTGTTCGGGCTCGCGGGTGAGTCGGGGAGCGGCAAGTCGACGCTGGGCTACGCGCTGTTGAGACTGCTGCCTCCGTCGGCGGCGATTACCCAGGGCCGCATCCTGTTCGATGGCACGGACGTCACCGCGCTGTCGCCCGAGGCGATGCGCGAGTTCCGCTGGAGCCGGGTGTCCATGGTGTTCCAGAGCGCGATGAGCGCGCTCAATCCGGTGCTCTCGTTGGGCGAGCAGTTCCACGACACGCTGGCGGCGCACGGGGGGAGCTCCCGCGCGGCGTCCCATGCGCGGGCGCGCGAGATGCTCGCGATGGTGGGGCTGAAGCCGGAGCTGGTGCACGCGTGGCCGCACCAGCTGTCGGGCGGCATGCGGCAGCGGGTGGGCATCGCGCTGGCGTTGGCGCTGGAGCCGAAGCTGGTGGTGATGGACGAGCCCACGACGGCGCTCGATGTGGTGGTGCAGAAGGAGCTGCTGCAGCGGGTGGTGGAGCTGAAGGACCGGCTGGGCTTCGCCGTCCTGTTCATCACGCATGACCTGCCGCTGTTGCTGGCGCTCGCGGACCGGGTGGGCATCCTCCAGGCCGGCAAGCTGGTGGAGGTGGACACGGCGGAGCGGCTGCGCACGGACGCGAAGCATCCGTACACGCGGCTCTTGCTCTCGTCCTTCCCGCACCTCGGCGCGTCCGATGTGGCGCCGCCGCCACCGGATGTCCTGGAGCACGCCTCACTCAAAACCGCACAGGCCGCGCTGCCCGGAGGTCGCCGATGAGCCCGCCGCTCCTGGAGGCCACGCGCTTGTCGAAGAGCTTCCCGCTGGGCGGCTTCCTCTCGCGCTCCCGGCGCAAGGTGTTGCAGGACGTCTCCTTCTCACTGGAGCGCGGCGAAATCCTCGCGCTCGTCGGTGAGTCCGGCAGCGGCAAGAGCACCCTGGCGCGCCTGCTCGCGCGGCTGGACACCCCGGACGGCGGCGAGCTGCGTCTGCACGGAGAGAACGTCCTCGCGCACGACGGCCGCGCCGCGTCGCTGTCCTACCGCGCCCGCGTGCAGATGGTGTTCCAGGACCCGTTCGCCTCGCTCAACCCCGTGCACACCGTGGCCTATCACCTGGAGCGCTCGCTCCTGCGCCACGGCAAGGCCCAGGGCGTGGAGCTCAAGCGCCGCGTGCACGCGCTGCTGGAGTCCGTGGGCCTGACGCCCGTGGAGCAGTTCGCCCAGCGCTATCCGCACGAGCTGTCCGGAGGCCAGCGGCAGCGCGTCGCGGTGGCCCGGGCGCTGGCCGTCGAACCCGACGTCATCATCGCGGACGAGCCCACGTCGATGCTCGACGTCTCCACGCGCCGGGGCGTGCTCCAGCTCCTCAAGGGCCTGACGCGCGAGCGCGGCATCGGCATCCTCTTCATCACCCACGACCTGGCGAGCGCGCGACACCTCGCGGACCGCGTGCTGGTGCTCTACGCGGGCAGCGTCGTGGAGACGGGCCACACCCGCGAGGTGCTCCAGGCACCTCGCCACCCGTACACGCGCCTGCTGCTCTCCGCGGTGCCGGACGGCGTGGACTTCCTGCGCACGCCGCTGCCCGCTCGCACTCCCGCCGGGCCCGCGCCGCCATTGGGCTGCGCCTTCGCCCCGCGCTGTCCGCACGCGGACGTGCGCTGTCACGAGTCGTTTCCCCCCTTCCACCTTCCCGCGGCGGAGCACCACGTCCGCTGCCACCTCGAGTCCTCGAAAGGAGTCCCTGACGATGCGGCAGTTTCCTCGTGACTTCGTGTGGGGTGTCGCCACCTCCTCGTACCAGATTGAAGGCGCCACCGATGTTGACGGGCGCGGTGAATCCATCTGGGACCGTTTCTCCGCCACGCCTGGGAAGATTCAGGACGGCACCAACGGCAACGTCGCCTGCGACCACTACCATCGGTGGCGCGAGGACGTGGAGCTGATGCGCTGGATGGGACTGAAGTCCTATCGCTTCTCCATCGCGTGGCCCCGCATCCTCCCCACCGGTCGCGGCAAGGTGAGCCAGGCGGGCCTGGACTTCTACTCACGGCTGGTCGACGGGCTGCTGGAGGCCGGCATCGAGCCCTGCGTCACCCTGTACCACTGGGACCTCCCCCAGGCGCTCCAGGACCAGGGCGGCTGGGCCTCGCGCGACACGGTGAGCGCCTTCGTCGAGTACGCGGACGTCGTGAGCCAGAAGCTCGGCGACCGCGCGAAGCGCTGGATTACGCACAACGAGCCCTGGTGCATCAGCGTGCTGGGCTACGCCAACGGTGAGCACGCGCCCGGCATCAAGGACTGGGGCCAGGCCCTGGCCACGGCCCACCACGTGCTCCTGTCCCACGGACAGGCGGTGCCCGTGCTGCGCTCCAACGTGTCCCAGGCGGACGTGGGCATCACCCTCAACCTGGTGCCCGCCGAGCCCGCGTCGCCCAGCGCCGAGGACCTGGAGGCCTGCCGCTCCTTCGACGGTGGCTTCAACCGCTGGTACCTGGACCCGCTCTACGGACGCGGCTACCCGCGTGACGTCATCCAGGACCATGTCGCCGCGGGCCATCTGAAGTCGGACACCCTGCCCTTCCTGCGCGCCGGAGACCTGGAGGACATCTCCACGCCCATCGATTTCCTCGGGGTCAACTACTACAACCGCGCCGTCCTGCGCAGCGACCGCATCCCCGAGTCGCAGAACGCGCCGCGCACCGTCCACGTCAGCAGCGAGAAGACGGAGATGGACTGGGAGGTGAGCCCCCACGGCCTCACCCAGCTGCTCGTGCGGCTGCACCAGGACTACAACCCGGGCCGCCTCTACGTGACGGAGAACGGCGCCGCGTACGGCACGGGCCCCGACGCGGACGGCCGCGTGCGCGACACCAAGCGCGTGCAGTACCTGCGGCTGCACCTGGAGGCCTCGCTCGAGGCCATCCGCCAGGGCGTGCCCCTCCAGGGCTACTTCGCCTGGTCCCTGCTGGACAACTTCGAGTGGGCCTACGGCTACCAGAAGCGCTTCGGCATGGTCTACGTCGACTACGCCACCCAGAAGCGCATCCCCAAGGACAGCGCGCACCTGTACCGCGCCGTGGTGGCCCAGAACGGGCTGGATGTGGAGCTGGCCGCATGAGAGCCCTGTTCCTCGCCCCCCTGCTGACCCTCGCCCTGCACGCGCCCTCGGGCCTCGCCCAGGAGGTCCAGGCGCCTCCCGTCCAACCCGGCGCGGCGCAGCCTCCCGCGGCGCCCGTGGAGAACGCGCCGCCCGCCGCCGCGCAGCCCGGCGGCGCGCCTCCGCCCACCACGTCCACGCTGCCCGAGGGACCTCCGAGCCCCGCGCCGTCCCCCCAGCCCATCGCCCTGCCCACCGTGGACGTCACGGCGGGCGCGGAGAAGGCCACCGTCGTCAAGCTGTACCGCGACGAGCGGGGCTTCAAGCTGAAGGTGGACGGCCGCGACTTCCTCATGCGCGGCATGAACTGGGGCTACACGCCCATCGGCGAGAACTACCGCTACTCGCTCTGGAACCAGCCCGACGACTTCGTGCGCGCGGTGCTGGCGCGCGAGATGACGCTGCTGCGCGACATGGGCGTCAACTCCATCCGCCAGTTCGACGACATCCCGCCGCGCTGGGTGGAGTTCATCTTCAAGAACTACGGCATCACCACCGTGGTGAACCCGCTGATGGGCCGCTACGGCGCCACCGTCAACGGCGCCTTCGTGCCGAACATCGACTACTCCAACAAGACGTACCGCGAGGCGCTGCTCGCGGAGCTGGCGAAGAAGGTGGAGGTCTACCGGGGCGTCCCCGGCGTGCTGCTGTGGCTGCTCGGCAACGAGAACAACTACGGCCTGCACTGGACCTCGTATGAAATCGAGGCGCTGCCCGGCCAGGAGGACGCCGCGCGCGCGGTGCACCTCTACACGCTGATGGGGGAAGCGGCGCGGACCATCAAGGCGCGCGACGTGAACCACCCGGTGGCCCTGGCGAACGGCGACCTCCAGTACATCGACCTGGTCGCA
The DNA here is from genome assembly GCF_059738865.1 of Myxococcus sp. MH1. Classification (NCBI taxonomy): domain Bacteria; kingdom Pseudomonadati; phylum Myxococcota; class Myxococcia; order Myxococcales; family Myxococcaceae; genus Myxococcus; species Myxococcus sp. MH1. Next base: position 9,446,057 of record NZ_AP026947.1, read on the forward strand.
CAGCACGCCGCGGACATCGACATCTTCGGCGCCAACGTCTACCGCGGCCCGAGCGTCCGTGACTTGTACGAGGAGGTGCTGCGCAAGGTGGACAAGCCGGTGCTCTTCTCCGAGTTCGGCGCGGACGCGTACAACGCGAAGGAGGGCCGCGAGGACCACCTGGCTCAGGCCGAGTACCTGCGCCAGCAGTGGGAGGAGATCTACACCCAGACGTACGGCCAGGGCCGCGTGGGCAACGCGCTGGGCGGCTTCGTGTTCCAGTGGGTGGATGGCTGGTGGAAGGTGGGCCAGGAGACCAACCTCTCCCTGCACGACACCACGGCGTCGTGGCCCAACGGCGGCTACGCGGCGGACTTCGTGCCGGGCCAGAACAACATGAACGAGGAGTGGTTCGGCATCTGCGCGCTCGGCACGCCGGATGACGCGGGCATCTCCCGCATCCAGCCGCGCACGGCCTACTACCTCTTGCAGGCGGCCTTCCGGCTGGACCCGTACGCGGAGGAGACGGACCTGGACCGCATCCACGCGCACTTCGGGGCGCTGCGGCCCTCGGAGCTGTCGAAGGGGTACGAGTCCTCCATCGCCCTGGCGAAGGCGGATGAGCTCAGCGCGGTGCGCGTGTCCAACCTGCGGCTGGTGATGGACAGCTCGCTGTCGCGCGGGAGCATCGCGACGACGCGGCCGAACCAGACGGCCTCCGACCACACGGAGTCCATCTTCTTCGACCTGGCGCTCCAGCCCGCCACCGGCGTGTACGGGCGCGCGTCGTTCAACGTGGTGGGCAACGTGGCCACCAACCGCCTCAACAACCTGTTCTACGAGAACCGGGGCAACACGCCCGCGCCGACGACGCCCACGCCGGGTGTCTCTCCGACGCCGGGCGTGGCGCAGCCGGGTGTGTCGGGGTTCGACCGGTTCGCGCTGTACCAGGCGGAGTTCAAGCTGGACCGCACGGACTTCGCGCTCGAGGGCTTCTACCGCGTCGGCCACTACCACTGGGGCGAGGAGGGCGACTTCTTCGGCCTGTACCGCGAGGCCAACTACGGGCCGAACATCGACATCTACCACGGCAACGCGCCCTTCGGCGTGGTGCTCAGCGGCAAGCGCGCGTACGAGGGCTTCAAGCTCGCCATCGGCCCGGAGCTGTACTGGGGCGCCAACCCCTCCATCGTCGCCAAGTACCGCAAGGGCTTCGGCAACGCGGCGCTGACGCTGGTGCACCAGGAGGACATCGCGCGCGGAGGCACGCAGCAGACGGCCTCCGTCATCCGTGAGCGCGTGGCGCGCCGCACGGCGCTGACGTTCGAGTGGAACCAGGGGCCGCTGTCCGTGGACGTGGGCGGTATCCTCGCGGCGCCGCAGCGCATCGGCGAGGAGTTCACCTGGACGCGCGAGACGAACGGCCCCGGCTACCAGGGTACGGGCCAGGAGGTGCTGCGCGACAAGGTGCAGTTCCTGGACACGCTCGGCGCCAAGGCGCGGGCCACGTATGACTTCGGCGGGGCGCGCGTGTTCGCGCAGGGCTCGTTCCGGGGACTCGTGGCGGACGGCGGTCCGGAGCCGAGCATCGTGCTCACGGGCTGGAGCCTGCGGGAGAGCGGGCGCGGCAATCACTTCGGCGCGCAGGCGGGCGCGGCGTTCCAGCTGGGCACCATCGAGGTGGCGCCCAATCTGTTGTACCAGAAGCCGCTCATCGGACCGAACCCGAACATCCCCGACACGTTCGACCGGGAGACGGGCACGTACTTCCCGGCGGTGCGCGCGCGCAACGTGTTGCAGGACGCGTTCACGGTGCTCGACAACCGCGAGACGCTGGGCGCGGAGCTGCTCATCACCTTCGACCCGACGCCCGGGACGTGGTTCTGGCAGTGGGACCGGGAGATGCGCGAGGACGCGCCATTCGCCGCGGGCCTGGACCTAGTGTACCGCCACCAGCCGACGTCGCGTGACGCGAGCATCGCCATCCTCGCGGATGGCAGCGCGGTGCCGTTCGCCGGCGCTCCGCCCGCCCGGGACGAGTGGGAGGCGTCGCTGCGCATGGTGGGCAACCCGTCGCAGCGGCTGAAGCTGTACGGCACGGCGTTCGTGGGCAGCAACCAGTCGGGTGGCGAGGACGCGCGGCAGGTGCGCCGCTTCGGACTGGATGCCAACGCGCTGTACGACACGCTGCTCCTGGCGGCGCAGGTGCGCTTCAACGACTGGGGGCCGTACGACTATCACCGCATCTTCAACCTCACCTATCCGCTGCAGGTCGGAGGCGACTTGTCCTACGGCTTGAAGCGTCCGGTGCTGGGGGCGGTGTCCACGCGCTTCGGTCTGCGAGGGCTGGTGCGCATGCTGAACGAGTACTCGGAGGGCCTGAGCACGACGGCCATCGCCGAGGGGCTCGAGGGCCGCGAATACGAGGTGGGTGCGTATGCAATCCTTTCGCTCTGAGGGACGACGGATGAAGACGTGTCTTGTGCTCCTCGCGGCGCTGGCCGCCTCCGGGTGCTACGACCGCGCGAGCTATGTCTATGGCGAGTCGATGGAGGACCTGACGCTCCAGGTCCACGACGCGACGATGGGCGTGTACCCGAGCACCACCATCCTGGACGACCCGAACAACCCCTTCGTGGACTCGACGCCGGGGGCGGAGACGAAGTGGCTCATCCAGGCCAACGCGGGGCCGGTGGCCTCGTTCTACGCGTGGGCCACCCTGCTGGCGCGCGGACCGTATGGCGAGGCGCAGTACTACGTGGGGTTGAACCTGCTGGGCGTGTACCAGAACGGGCTCGCGTCGCAGCAGGACCTGCCGGTGGTGCGCGAGCTGGCCATCAAGGCGTACCAGTCGGTGCTCGACAACTTCCCGGACGCGGTGACGTACGACGCCACGGGGACGATTCAGTACGAGCTGGTGACGCCGGCGTACAAGGCCATCGTGGAGATGGGTGGGACGGTGACGGGCGGGTGGGTGCTGGTGCGGACCTCGAGCGGCGCGGACAAGGCGGTGCGGCCATGAAGCGGACCTTGGGCGTGGTGCTGCTGATGCTGGGGGCCTGCCGGCCGGACCCGGGCGAGTCCGACTACGAGAACCATCAGCCGTCGGTGCAGGGGGACGCGGGACCGAATCCGGAGGAGGAGTTCCTGCCGGGTCCGTTCCCCTACCAGCAGGGCCAGCGGCGGCTGTTCGTGGGCTTCTACGAGGGAGGACGCTCGGAGGAGATCATCATCAACGACGTGGACTCGCACATCTACCTGTACGAGGGCACGGTCTCGATTGCTTCGTCGACGACGCGCGTGGAGGGGAAGCTGTCGGACCGGGTGGTCCACGCGGGCAAGGCGTGGCTCGGCTTCGGCATCCACTGGGACACGCCGCACAGCCTGGATGGATGGAAGACGCTGCACGTGAGCTTGCAGTCGTCGGACCCGGGGTTCGCCGCGGTGAAGATTGGGATGAACGACACGGAGGGCTTCCAGGTCGACGCGACGAAGTATGGGTATGCGAATGATGGACAGTGGCACCACCTGGCCATCCCCCTGGCGGACTTCGCGGCGGGGGGCGTGAACCTGGCGGCGGTGCAGGCGCCGTTCGTGCTGCTGTCCGGCGCGGGGCCCTCGGGTAATACGCTCTTGCTCGACAATCTGTACTTCACGAACTAGCCGGTGGGCCTGGGTGGCGGCGGCGCGCGCAATTGCAATGATTGCACATTTGCAATTCCGAGTCCATCGCCACCCAGGTTCGGTCTGGCAGTCATTGCCGCTCGGTCGGCAACTTCGACTCGAAATTGCATCCTCCGTCTCGGCCGCGCAGCATGACCGCCGACGGGCCGCGACCGACCGATGGGGTGACTCGCGCGCGACAGCAGGCGCAGGGCCGTCATGTCCGCAGTGACACCCCATCGACGGCCTCCCCCGGGCCGTAGGAGTTGCCTCGTCATGACTCGAACCAGACTCTCCCTCGTCACCGCCGCCCTGCTGTCGATGTTCCTGGGCGCATGCAGCCCCGAGCCGCAGCCGGGTGAGGGGGGCACGGAGGCGATGGCCTCCGAGAGCGCGCTGTCCCAGGACACGGCCGAGCAGGACACGGCCGAGCAGGACACGGCCGAGCAGGACACGGCCGAGCAGGACCCGAGCCTCGTCGCATGTACCGCCACGGCGGTCTGCGGCACCTGCACCACGCTGAATTGCACGGGGACGGCCACGTGTTCTGCGGCGAATGGACCCACGGGCTTCGCCACTTGTGATGGCGTCACCCAGGCTTGTCGGACGTGCTCGTTCGGCGGGGTGACCTACAACGACGGACAGCGTGTCCCGTCTTCCATCACCATTGGCTGCTCCGCGAAGCTCAACGGCCGGTGTCTGGGTGGCCCCTTCGCTGGCCGGGCCTGCGTGTCCAGCGGACAGTGCGGCGCCGAGTGCTGCAACGGCACCTGGCAGTAACGCATCGGGCGCGTGAGGGCGTCTTCCATGTGCCCTCGGTCTTCACGGCGACAGGGTACTGCCCTGTCGTCGTGCGGCAGACGACTGTCTGACAATGCCCTCTGTCAGACAGGGATGCCAGCATCCGCCGACATGGACGCTGCCCATGATGGACTGAGGTGAAGCATGCGTGCCGGTCTCTGGCTGCTGTGCCTTGCCATCCTTCTGATGGGTTGTTCGGGAGTCGAGTCGTCAGCAGGTCGACGTCGTACCTCCGTGCTTCGACAGCACGATGCTCGGTCAGGGGAGGTTCTTCGCGACGATACCGAAACCGCGCGCGCGTCTTCGTCGGCCGGAATCCGGAGCGCGCCAGGAGAGCGCGTCGACACGTTCGAGGCGCTGCTGAGGAACGCCGGGCTCGAGGAGCAGGACGACCGGCCCATCCCCGGCAACACTCTCACGCCAGCGCAGGCGGCGCGGCTGCTCGCGACGCTTCTGCGCAAGCCTGTCACTCTTGGGACCTTTCCTTCGCGAATGGTGGTGGGCCACCTGCTGCGTGAAGTTATCGAGCGAGGGCCGGTGGCGCCCGCCGAGTTACAGCGGCGCGTTGGACGCTTCCGTCAGATAGCGGTGCTCCGTCCGGATGGATGCCTGGCGTGGGCGCTCACAGGGCGGGCGCAACAACGCATCGGTGAGGTCGCATGGGAAGATGGGGCGTTCCGGGCGCATCACTTCGAACTGGGACGCTTCTATGTCAGCAACGGCTTCGTCTTCCGGCTCGCGGACGAGCGACTGGAGCCCATCGACAGCGCCGTGTTCGTCGAGGTGTACGACGACGCGGACTATCTCGGTCGCGCGCTGGATGGAGCGGAGTCCGCGTTCCTGAAGCTGGCGCTCTCGGTGGGGCAGTTGCTCACCCATCCGCTCGACAGCCTCGCCGAGCTGAAGAACCTGCCCTCCGGAGTGGCCGCGCTCATCACCGCGTCTCCCGCCTACTTCGAGCGCTTCCGGCACATGACTCGCGGAGAGCAGGTCCGCGCCGCCGCTGAGCTGGCGACCAACCTCCTCGTCACGGCGGGGACGGCCTCGGCCACGACTCGCTCGGTGACGGGAGCCCTGGCGGGCGCCGAAGCACACGCTCCGGTGCTGTCCCTGTCAGCGCAGGGGGCGCTCCGAGTGGAGCGTCTCGCGGTGCCCATCGGCCGTGCAGCCACCGTTGTAGGCGGCGGGCCTGGCGCGGCCATCGTGCTTCATCGGGTCAACTCCGCGACCATGCAACCGTCGGGTGGTCCTGGACCGGGACAGTGGGGCCCCGCGAAGGAGTCCATGTCCCCCCGCGCTCGCCGCTACCAGGAACAGATCTCCGGTCACTCGGCGGACGAGGCATACTGGGTCGGTGGCGTGAAGTTCGATGGCTTCGAGCAGGGCGTGTTGCTGGAGGCGAAGGGACCGGGCTATGCGAACAAGTTCCTCGACGACCTCAAGCCGAAGGTCTGGTTCGAAGGGTCGGGCGCCAAGGCGCTCGTCGACCAGGCGAATCGTCAGCGCGCCGTCGCGAGAGGGGCGCCCATTCGATGGCACATCGCGGAGGAGAGAACCACCGAGGCCATCCGGAAGTTGTTCGATGCCAACGATGTCGAGGGAATCGAAGTCATCTTCACGCCTCCTCTTCCCTGAGGAACCTTGAGCCGTGACCGAGAGCTACTACGCAGGAGTCTATTGGGGAGCCAGGAAGGAGTCGGCGGAGGAGTGCGCGCTTCGACTCCAAGTCCTTCTCGACCGGCTTCCAGCCGTAGACTCCTCGCTCGCGCACTGGTTCCAACAGGGCAAGTCACGCGCCGAAGCACTGAAGCGCCCACTGCTTCCTCAGTTGGCGGAGCTGGAGCCTTTCGTCCGCCGGAGCAAGGACCGGGTCGTCGACGAGCTGGGATTCAGCATCGCGGGGTGGAATGGCGCCAGTGTTGATGTCGAGACCACCAGCTTCCTCATCGCATGTGGCGGCTCCTCTGAATGGGTCGGAAACCGGTGTGTCTACACGCTGCCCAGTAGGGGCCCGAGCTTGGAGCGGCTCCTGTCGGAACCCGCGCTCTCAGCGCTCCTGCGACATACAGCTGACGCCTGGGAGCCGGATTGGGGCGTGGCGATTTCGGAGCAACACCGAGACCTGCAGAAGCCACACCGTCCCAAGGGGACTCCTTACGTGGGCTGGGTCACCTATCTCGCACGGCATCGGGGCACGGTGCCGTCCCTTCCCGCACCGGTGCGCGTCGAAGCCGTGGGCGACAAGGGCACGCTCATCATCCTCACCCCCGAACGCTTCACGGTGAGCAACCCGGAACACGTGGCCCTGGCGGAGCAAGTGCGAGCGCTGTTGGACCAGGCAGGGCTGCTGAAGCCACTCAGCGGCCCCCCCTGAGTCTCACCGCCTGCGCCACCGCGCGTCGCCCGCCTCCGCGGTGAGCAGGATGAGCGTCGCCGTAATCGCGGACTCCACGTCCGGTGGGTCTCCCGTCAGCGCGTCCCGGTACAGGAAGAACTGTCCCACCCGGACGATGACGTTCGACAGCGCATCCAGGTTCATCGCCGGTCGGATGAGCTTGTCCCTCACGCCCTCCTCCAACGCCCTGCGGATGCTCGCCGCGCAGCGCTCCTCCACGCGGCTGCTCTTCGACATCAGCACGCGCATCGCGTACTCGGAGTCCTGCTGGATGAAGCGCCTGAGCGGCGCGTCCTCCACAATCAGCTGGATGAGCCGCTCGGTGACGTTCGCCAGGTACGCCGCGCCCTCGCCCTGGAACTCGCCCCTCGCCGCCGTCAACGCCGCGTCGAACCGGGCCGAGAGCACCTCCCCGTAGAGCAGCTCGCGCGTCCCCGCCCACCGGAACACCGTCGCCCGACTGACGCCCAGCTCCTGCGCCATCCTGCCGATGTCGAACCGCTCCCCCTCGCTCCACCACCGCATCGCCAACGCGAACAAATCCCTCGGCGTCGCCCTCGATGGCGCCTCCAACCGCTTCGACAACGGCGTCACCCGCACCCGCGCCTTTTCGCGCGAGGCCGGACGCGTCGTCCTCGACGGCGCCCCCTTCGCGCTCCGCCGCACGGGCTTCGCCCCCGTCCGCTTCATGTCGCCGCGCTCAGCATCTTCCGGCGCCGCCGCTTCATCCCCGCCACCAACACGCGCTGGTACAGCGTGGGCAACAGCCGCTGCATGAAGTCGATGAGCACCGCGTCCCCGCCGATGAGCTGACGACGCCGGTTCTTGTGGATGGCCGTGACGATGTCCTCCGCCGCGCGCTCCGGCGTCGTGGCGAACGCCTTCTCGAAGTCACTCGACGAGCGCTCATCCGTCCACCCCCGCCGCACCGTCACCCTCGCGTTGCGCGCGATGTTCGTCTTGATGCCCCCAGGGTGCACACACGTGACGCCGATGCTCCCCCCCTCCACCTCCAGTTCCTGCCGCAGCGCCTCCGTGAACCCCTTCACCGCGAACTTCGCCGCGTTGTACGCCGCCTGCGTCGGCACCCCGATGAGCCCGAACACACTCGACACGTTGACGATGTGCCCCGCGTCCACCGCCTTCAGGTGCGGCAGGAACGCCTTCGTGCCGTACACCACGCCCCAGAAGTTGATGTTCATCAACCACTCGAAGTCCTCGTACCGCGTGTCCTCGATGGTCGCCCCCAACGCCACCCCCGCGTTGTTGATGACGATGTGCACCGCGCCGAACTCCCGCGCCACCTCGTCCGCCCACGCGTGCACCTCTTCGCGCTTCGCCACGTCCACCCGGTCCACCCGCACGCGCACCCCGTGCTCCCGGCACTTCGCCTCCGTCTCCGCCAGGCCCTGCGGATTCACGTCCGACAGCGCCAGGTGACAGCCCCGCTTCGCCAGCAACACCGCCGTGGCCCGGCCAATGCCCGAGCCCGCGCCCGTGATTGCCGCGACCTTGTCCTTCACCGTCTTCATGTGCTGGCTCCGTTTCGCGCCCGGCTCGGCTCCACCTCGTCGAGCATCCGGCGCAGCAACCGCGCGACCTCCACCGTCGCCTCCCGACAGGCCCGACTCAGCCCCGACATGTTCGCGAACGCATGCACCAGCGAGTCGAAGCGGCGCAGCGTCGTCGGCGTCCCCGCCTCCCGCAGCGCCGTCGCGTACGCCTCCGCCTCGTCCCGCAGCGGGTCGAACCCCGCCGTGACGATGAGCGCCGGTGGCGCCCCCGCTAGCGACTTCTCCTGACGCGGAGAGACCCGGGGGTCCGCCAGCGGCGTCGTGCTGCCCATCATGTACTGCTCCTGGTACCACTCGACATCCACGCGCGTGAGGAAGAACCCCTCCGCGAAGTGCGACAGCGAGCCCCAGTCCCGGGTGCGGTCCATCGTCGGGTACAACAGGAACTGGAGCGCCGGCTTGCGCGTGCCCTCGCGCACCGTGTGCTGCGCGACGACGGCCGCCAGGTTCCCACCCGCGCTGTCACCTCCCACCGCCACCCGCTCCGGGTCCGCGCCCAGCGCCTCCGCGTGCTCCAGCGCCCACTCGAACGCGGCAATCGCGTCCTCCACCGCCGAGGGGAACGGGTGCTCGGGCGCCAGCCGGTAGTCGATGGAGAGCACGTGCACGCCCGCGTGGTGACACAGCCGCCGGCACGGCGAGTCATGCGTGTCCAAATCCCCCATCACGAACCCACCGCCATGGAAGAACACCAGCAGCGGCCGCCCCCGTGAGTCCCCGGGCGGGACATAGTGCCGCGCCCGCAGCGGGCCCTGCTTCGTCTCGAGCACCCGCGACGTGACCGACGCCACCGGCTCCAGCGCCCCCGAGTGCATCAGCGCCTCGCGCCGCAGCCGGTTCCGCGACTCGGCGAGAGGCAGCTCCGACTTCCGGGGCACGCCCTTGCGCTCCCGCAGCGAGAGCAGCAGCTGCACCTCGGGGTGCAGGCGCAGCCCGTCAATCACCACCGGCGGCTTGCCGGACAAGCGCACCAGCATCGGCGGCGGCAGGCGGAACAGCGCGCTCGCGACCTTGAACTCCAGGCGCTCCAGGAGGGTGAGCTTCGTGTCATCAGCCATGTGCCAGCTTCCGGTGACGAGTCCCCGTCGTCGCGCTCGAGCGCCCGTGCCGGGCGATGGCCACGTACTCCGACGGCTCGAAGGCGGAGACTCGATGGTGGTAGGAGAACGTGAAGCCGGGCCACAGCGTGGAGTTGCGCCCGGTGGCGTCCAGATACCAGCTCACGCACCCGCCCGTGAGCCAGACCGTCCGCGCCATCCGCGTGTCGACGTCCTGGATGAACGCCTCCTGCGCGTCGGACGTGGGCTCCACCGCCGCGAGCCCTCGCCCCTCCAGGTAGCGCAGCGCGCTGAGCACATGCGCGAACTGGGCCTCCATCATCAGGATGACGGACGTGTGCCCCAATCCCGTGTTGGGTCCCAGCAGCATGAAGAAGTTGGGGAAGCCGCTCACCGACGTGCCCAGGTGCGCCTTCATGCTCCCCGCCCACGTCTGGGTCAGCGAGCGCCCATCCCGTCCCCGGATGTGTCGCGCGAAGGCCGGCTCCGTGATTTGGAAGCCCGTGCCGAAGATGAGCGCGTCCACCGGGTGCTCCGCGCCCGTCGTGGTGACGACGGAGTGCTCGCGCACCTCCTGGAGGCCCTCCGTGACGACCTCGACATTGTCCCGGGTCAGCGCCGGCAGGTAGTCGTCCGAGACGAGCACGCGCTTGCAGCCCATCGTGTAGCCGGGCGTGAGCTTCGCGCGCAGCACCGGGTCCTTCACCGAGTCGCGCAGGTGCCGCTTCGCCCCTCGCTGGGCAAGCCGGATGATCCACGGGTGCATGAAGGCCAGCGCGGACAGCTCCTTCACCGCGTAGATGCCCAGGCGCGTCAGCCACCGCGCCCCAGGAACTCGCGCATACAGCCACTGTCTCCATGCGGCGATGGGACGGTCCTCGCGCGGCAGAATCCACGGCGGCGTGCGCTGGAACAGGACCAGCCGCGACACCTTCGGCTGGATGACCGGCACGAACTGGATGGCGGACGCGCCCGTGCCCACCACCGCCACCCGGCGCCCCTCCAGCGCGTAGCTCGAATCCCACCGGGCCGAGTGCATCACCTTGCCCTGGAAGCGCTCCAACCCCGGCAGCGTGGGCACCACGGGCTCGCTGAACGCGCCCGCCGCGAAGATGAACACGTCCGCGGTGAACAGCCCCTGGGACGTCTGGAGGCGCCAGTGCTGCGCGGCCTCGTCCCAGGAGGCCTCCTCCACGGTGTGGTGGAAGCGCACGTGCGGCAGCACCCCGAAGCGCCCCGCGCAGTCACGCAGGTACGCGTGAATCTCCGGCTGCGATGAGTACGCCCGCGACCAACGCGGGTTGGGCGCGAAGGAGAACGAGTACAGGTGCGAGGGCACGTCACACGCGCAGCCAGGGTACACGTTGTCCCGCCAGACACCGCCCACGTCCCCCGCCCGCTCCAGGATGACGAAGTCCTCCATCCCCTCCTGCTTCAGACGGATGGCCATGCCCAGGCCACCAAAGCCGCTGCCGGCGATGGCCACGTGGAAGTGCCGGACCCGAGCCAGGGACATCTCCTACCTCCGCTCCAGGAAACCCGCCCGTCGCCTACCCCGCCCGCGCCACGGATTCCTACCATGGCGCGTCATGAGTCACTTCGCAACCTTGACTCATTTCTGACAAGGCCGTCGCTCGCGAGGGCCCGCCAGTGGGGACGTCAGTGGTTCAGGTGCTCGACGAGCGTCTTGAGGCCGATGCCGATGAGCACCACGCCTCCGAGCAGCTCGATGCTGGTGCCGAAGCGCTCACCCAGCCGCTTGCCCGCCCACGCGCCCAGGACGGACAGCACGAAGGTGAGCACGCCGATGAGGCCGGTGGAGAGGATGACCCCCAGCTCCAGCGCGGGCAGCGTCACGCCGACGGCGAGCGCGTCGATGCTGGTGGCCACGCCCAGCGTCATCAGCATGGGCAGCTTGATGCCCGTCGACGCGGCGCGCTCCTCCTCGTCGTGGGAGAACGCCTCGTAGATCATGTGCCCGCCCACCAGGGCGAGCAGCCCGAAGGCAATCCAGTGGTCCACCGCCGCGAAGCGCGTGAGGATGACCTTGCCCCCGAGCGCGCCGGCCAGGGACATGCCGAACTGGAACAGGCCGAACGTCACCGCCAGCTTCAGGATGTCTGGCGGACGCGCCCCGCGGATGGCCATGCCTCCGGAGACGGCGGTGGCGTCCATCGCCACCCCGAGCGCGAGCAGGAACAGGGTCATCTCCGGCTATTCCTTCTCGATGTCCCGGTCCCATAGCTGGACGCGGGTGTTCTCATCGGTCAGCCGGCGGGTGAGCTCCGCCGCGATGGCCACCGAGCGGTGCTTGCCGCCCGTGCACCCCAGGGCCACCGTGAGGTACGCCTTCCCCTCCTTCTGGTAGCGGGGGAACAGGAAGCGGCAGAGGTCCACCACCTTCTCGAGGAACTGCTGCGCCTCGTCGCGGTCCAGCACGTACGCGGCCACCTTCGGCACCTTGCCCGTCAGCCCCTTCATCTCCGGGACGAAGTACGGGTTGGGCAAGAAGCGCACGTCCAGCACCAGGTCCGCCTGCGGCGGCACGCCGTAGCGGTAGCCGAACGACATCACCGACAGGCTGGGGCCCGCGGCGGGCTCCGGGCTGAAGCGCGCCTGCACCATGCGCTTCAGGTCGTGGACGTTGAGCACCGACGAGTCGATGACCTGGTCCGCGATTTCGCGCAAATCCCTCAGCGCCTCGCGCTCCGCCTTGATGCCGTCGGCGACGGTGCCGTTGGGGGCGAGAGGATGGCGGCGGCGCGTCTCGCTGAAGCGACGGATGAGGCTGTCGTCGCTCGAGTCGAGGAAGAGCACCTCCACGTGGTGGCCGGCGCGACGCACCTCGTCGAGCATGCGCGGGGCCTCCTTGAGGAAGACGCCCTCGCGCACGTCCACCACCAGCGCCATGCGCTCGATGTTGCCACCGCCCGCCAGCTCCGTGAGCTTGGGCAACAGCACCACCGGCAGGTTGTCGATGCAGAAGAACCCCGCGTCCTCCAACGCCCGGATGGCGGTGGACTTGCCGGAGCCGGACATGCCGGTGATGACGACCAACTGTTTCGCGGGCGCGGTCACTCGACCTCTTCTCCCAGGGTGCGGCGCATCGCCCCTTCGGCGATGGCCCGGTTGAGCCGCTCGGCGAACTCCCGCGCCGAGTGGTGGCCCTGATGCTTCAACAACTGGTTGCGGGCGGCCACCTCGATGATGGTCGCCATGTTACGGCCAGGACGCACGGGTACCACCGACAGCGGGATGTCCACACCCACAATCTGCAGGTGCTTGTCCTCCACCCCCAGCCGGTCGTACTCCTGATGGGGGTCCCACTCCTGCAACTCGATGACGAGCTCAATCTTCTTCTGCTCGCGGACCGCCGCCACGCCGAACAGGTCCTTGATGTTGATGATGCCCAAGCCCCGGATTTCCATGTGGTGCTTGATGACCGGATTACCGGCCCCGTAGACGGCGCCCTTGCGGCGGGTGACGTCGACGATGTCGTCGGCCACCAGGCGGTGGGCGCGCATCACCAGGTCCAGGGCAATCTCGCTCTTGCCGATGCCACTCTTGCCCAGGAGCAGGATGCCCACGCCGAAGACGTCCATCAGCACGCCGTGCAGGCTGCTGGACTCGGTGAGGGCCTCCTCCAGGAAGGACTGGACGCGGGTGATGAAGTCGCTGGAGAGCAGCGGCGTCTTCATCAGGGCCAGGCCCTCCGCCTCGCAGGCGGTGACCAGCACGGGGGGAATCTCCAGCTCCTTGGTGACGACGACGCAGGCCAGGTCCTCCTCCTCGAAGAGCTTGGACAGGGCCTCGCGCTGCCGCGACTCGGGGAGGGTGGCCAGGTAGGAAATCTCGGTGTTGCCGAACACCTGGACGCGGCGGGGGTGGAGGTGCTCGGTGAACCCCGCCAGCGCCAGCCCCGGCTTCTGGATGCGCGGCGAGTCCACCGTCCTCGTCAGGCCCGCCGCGCCCGCGACGAGCGTCAGCCGCAGGTCGTAGTCGTGGTCCTCGATGAGCTGGGAGATGCGGATGGATTTCATCGTCGGGGCCTGGAATATCACCGGTGGGACCTTTTGAGTCGAAGTGCCCACGGGGCATGGCATCCCCTACCTCTACCGCCGATTGCCCACCCGACCACCGGCCCGCCGGCCTCGGGCGCCCGGGCCACCGATTGGCGCCTCAACAATGCGCGCCATGGCCATTTCCCGGCGTCCGGCGGGTTGGTAAGCCCCGGCCATGTCCGACTGCCTCTTCTGCAAGATTCGAGACGGCCTCATCCCGGCCAAAGTGGTCTACAAGGACGACGTCTGCCTGGCGTTCAAGGACATCAACCCTCAGGCGCCCACGCACGTCCTGTTCATCCCCCACAAGCACATCCCGACGGTGAACGACATCGCGGCGGAGGACGAGGCCACGGTGGGCCACCTCTTCACCGCGGCGGCGAAGCTGGTCAAGGAGCTGGGCCACGACGCCAACGGCTACCGGGTGGTGATGAACACGAACGGCGATGCGGGGCAGACGGTGTTCCACATCCACCTGCACCTCCTGGCTGGCCGCTCGCTCACCTGGCCTCCGGGGTGAGGCGAAGCGGTGGGGCCCACCGGTTGCTAGTGTCTGTCCCGTGAGGCGCGAGGGGTGCGCCGGCGATGCCCTTCTCCACGGAATCGACTCCCGCGAATCGTCGTGCCTACACGGTGCTGGCCCTGCTGCTCGCGGCGGTGGCGGGCACGGTGAACGCGACGGGCTTCGTGGCGCTCGGCGTGCACACGTCCCACATGTCCGGGAACATGGCGTCCCTGGGCGAGTCGCTCGCGCTGGGGGACGGCGCGCTGGCGTTCCGGGCCGCCCAGGTGCTGCTGGCCTTCGTGGTCGGCGCGGTGTGCGCGGCGGCGCTGCTGGATGCGTCCCGGCGGCGCGAGCGGGGTCGGCACGTGGCCGCGCTCGCGGTGGAGGTGGTGACGCTGGCGGGCATCGGCGTGGCGCTCGACGCGGCGCCGGGTGCGCGTGCGCCGGTGCTGCTGTGGGCGCTGGCGTTCGCGATGGGGCTGCAGAACGCGCTCGTCACGCGCGTGTCCGGCGCGGTGGTGCGCACGACGCATGTCACCGGCATCCTCACGGACATCGGCATCCAGCTGGTGCAGATGTTCGCGTGGGTGCGGGATGGCTCGCGCGGCCAGGGGGTGACGGGGGTGCTCAGGCGCCTGCGCGCCCTGCCCTCGGCCATCGAGTTCGAGCGCACGCGGCTGCACCTGGGACTGGGGTTGTCGTTCCTGCTGGGGTGCACCGGCGGGCCGTTGCTCTACCTGCGCCACGGGCCCGCGGCGCTGGGGCTGCCGTGTGTGGTGCTGCTGCTGCTCATCGGGCTGGACTTGAGCCCGGCCGCGGCGCGCGGGGCGCCGCGAGGCTCCACGTCACGGGCGTGACCTCACGGGGACGCGGGCTGGGCCAGGGGCTGGGTGGGCGGCGGGCCCGAGGAGGCCTCCACGTCCAGGACGCGCGAGTCGGGGCCGCCCTGGCGCAGCACGCGCAGCACGCTGCTGCGGTCATCGGTCCAGGTGAAGTCCGGCTCGCCGCGCAGACCCAGGCGCCGCACGCGCGCGGTGGCGCGGGTGAAGGTGGGGCCCCAGGAGAACTCGCGGTCCGGGCTCAGCAGCATCCAGTTGCTGCGCAGGGCGTCGTCCTTCGTCTCGTGGAAGACGAACGTCGCGTGCATGCCCAGCTTGCGCGCGTGCGCCAGCGCCACCGGCACCAGGTCCAGGTGCACGTTGCTGATGTGCATCGCCAGCACGCCGTGGGGGGCCAGGTGCTGCTTGTAGAGGGCCACCGCCTCCTCGGTGAGCAGGTGCACGGGCACCGCGTCCGAGGAGAAGACGTCCAGGGACAGCACGTCGAAGCCCTGCGGCTCGCCGCGCTCCAGCTCCTGCTCCAGGGAGATTCTCGCGTCGCCCTCCACCATCGTCGCGGTGGCCGGTGAGTCCGCGAGGAAGCTGAAGAAGCCGCCCTTGCCCTGGGCCAGCTCGATGACCGCCGGGTTGATTTCGTAGTAGCGGCCCCGGTCGCCCTTCTCGAGCAGCGCCGCGCTGGTGCCCACGCCCAGGCCGAGCACCCCCACGTGCAGGCCAGGGGGTAGTCCCACCGCCTGGCGCAGTCGACGCTGCTCGGCGATGGCCAGGCCCAGTCCGGCCTCGCGCGTGTAATAGGTCGTGGGCCGCGAGCGGTTCTCCGGTGAGGCGAGCTGCCAGCCGTGGGTGACGGCGCCGTGGCGCAGGCCGAAGAGGTGGAGCGCCGGGTCCTCCGCGTTCTGCTCCATCACCCGCACCACGCCGAAGAAGTTGCGCTCGCTGAACCGGGCCCGCTCCAGGTCCTGGCTCATCGAGAGGAACAGGTTCGTCGTCACCATCATGAGCATCGCGCCGCGCAGCATCCGGCTCACGCGCCGGCCGCGCGCCTCGTCCGGGGGCGCCTTCGCCAGGCCCAACAGCGCCACGAGGCAGCAGCCGCCCAGCGAGAGCGGATACTCCCAGTAGGCGCGGAAGAAGTTCGTGGCCACGCCGCTGACGAACAGCGCGCCCAGCACACCGCCCGCGGAGACCCACAGGTAGAAGGCGCTCAGGTGCCGAGGCGCGGGGCGCAGCCGGAACAGCTCGCCGTGGCACACCATGCAGCCGGCGAAGAGTGACGCGGCGTAGGCCAGCAGCAGCAGCGGCAGCGGGAAGTGTGGACCCGCCGCGTGCGCGTGCGCCGCCGCGGCGCCCGAGGCGATGAGCAGCACCGAGTACAGCGTGCGCGAGTAGAAGGACTCGCGCGAGAAGGCGAGGATGAAGGTGAGCAGGTAGACGGCGAGCGGCAGCACCCAGAGGAACGGGCCCGCGGCTACGTCCTGCGAGAGCTGGTTCGTCGTGGCGAGCAGCAGCACGGAGGCGCAGGTGGACAGCCCCAGCCACTCCAGCGTGTTCCTCAGGCCGGGCTTCGACGGGTGCTCCGTCGCGGGGACGTCTAGCGCGCCACCTCGCGCCTCCTGCTTCATCGCCGCGAAGGCGGCCGCGTGCGCGGCCTCGGCGTCCGTGGCGTGCCCGGCGGTCCCCCCGCGCGAAGCGCCTCCGGCGAGAGCCTCGCTCGCATCGACGCCCGAAACCGTTCCCGTCGCTCGCGGCTCCGCGCCCGCCACGGGCGAGGCCTTCGCATCGACGCCCGAAACCGTTCCGCCAACCCCTACCGTCGCTCGCGGCTCCGCGCCCGCCACGGGCGAGGCCTTCGCATCGACGCCCGAGACCACTCTGCCAGCGCCCGCCGCGACGTGTGGCTCGGCTTCGCGCGAGCCTCCCATGAGCGCGGCATTCGCATCGGAGCCCAAGCCGCCTGCTGCGCCAGCACCCACCGCGAGCCGTGACGCCGCGTCCGCCGCCACGTGCGTCACCGTGACGCCGAGTTGTCCCTCGACGGGAGCCGCCGCCGAGCGCTCATGGCGCAGCACATCCACCGCGCACACCGCGCAGGCCACCGCGAAGAGGACGAAGCCCACGCCCCAGCCCCACGCCTGCGCGCCCCGCCCCACCCAGGGCTCCACCAGGAACGGATAGCCCAGCAGCGCGAGCAGCGAGCCCACGTTCGACAGCGCATACAGCACGTACGGCGAACGCCCCGGCCGCGCCCTCGCGAACCAGGACTGGAGCAGCGGCCCCGTGGTGCTCAGCACGAAGAACGGCAGGCCGATGGTGACCGCCAGCATCGCCAGCAGTCGCGGCACCGCCAGGTCCGTGCCCACCGGACGCCACTCGGGCCCCGGCGCCACCGGCGAGCCCACCCACAGCGCCCTCACCCCCAACACGGCCACCGCCAACGCCAGCACACCCAGGTGCACCTTCGCCTGCAGGCGCGGCGTCAGCCGGGAGGCCAGCCCGTGCGAGTACGCATAGCCGCCCAGGAGCGCCGCCTGGAAGAAGAGCATGCACGCCGTCCACACACCGGGCGTCCCGCCGTACCAGGGCAGCGCATAGCGCCCCGCCAGGGGCTGCACCCCGAACAACAGGAAGGCGCTCGTGAAGATGGCGACGGAGTATCGAAGCATGGAGACCCTGGGAGGCGTACGTCAGACAGCCGGCGCCGCGGCGGGAGGATGGCGCCGGGAGCGCAGCGCGCGCGACCCAGCGGCGAAGAGGGACAGCGCCAACGCGAGCAACACCACCGCCACCACCCCGTTCACCCGCGACGCCGCCGAGCTCGCCGGCGACAGCGCCTCGCGCACCAGGAGCACCAGGCTGGTGAGCGTGACGGCCCCCACGAACATCATGGGCACCAGCGCATACACATAGGGCCGGCCCGTGCTCTTGAGCCACACGCAGACCCCGAGCAGCGACAGCGACGCGAGCAGTTGGTTCGACGTACCGAACAACGTCCAGAACGAGCGCCACGCTCCCGAGCCCGCCAGCAGCACGAAGGCCAGCGGCACTCCACACGTCACCGCGGTGGCCACCATCGCCGCGCCCTTGCCCTTCTTCCCCGACAACTCCTGGAGGATGTAGCGCCCCAGCCGCGTGGACACGTCCAGCGTGTCGAACACGAAGGTGGAGAAGGCCATGGCCCCGAAGGTCGTCGCGATGACGAGGTACTCCTTGCCCAGCACCGTGACGATGAAGCGCCCCAGCCCCGCGCCATACACCGCGCCCGGCGCCTTGCCCGTCAGCTCCGCCTTGGTGGCGACCATCACCGTCGCCAGCGCGATGACCGCCACGAAGCCCTCCAGCAACATCGCCCCGTAGCCCACCGGCTTGCAGTGCGGCTCCTTGTCGATCTGCTTCGACGTGGTGCCCGAACACACCAGCCCGTGGAACCCCGAGCACGCGCCGCACGCGATGGTGACGAAGAGGAACGGGAACAGCGCGCCGCCGGGCCCCGGGACGTTGAAGCCCGAGAAGGCGGGCTGCTGGATGGACAGCTCTCCGCTCAGCCCGCCGTAGAAGATGCCCACCACGCCCACCGCCAGCGCGGCGTACAGCACGAAGCCGCCCAGGTAGCCGCGCGGCTGCAGCAGCACCCAGACGGGCGTGAGCGACGCGACGAAGCAGTACGCCAGGATGAGCGCGGACCAGCCTCGCGCATCCAGCACCAGCAGCGTGGACATGCGCGTGCCCAGGTACACCACGCCCAGCGTCGCCGGCACGAAGATGAGCGTCTGCAGCCACAGGGGCGGCTTGAGCCAGCGGTCCACCAGCCCCATCACCACCGCCAGCAGCAGGTACGCGATGGACGCGAACGCCACCGCGCCGCCCGGGTTGAAGCGGAAGGTGAGCCCCTCCAGCTCCGCGTCGCCGCTGACGAACGTGGCCGCCGTCGCGTCCGTGAAGGCGACGATGACGTAGACGAGCGCCACCCAGATGAAGGCCAGCATCGCCAGCCCCGCGGTGGGCCCCAGGTGGCTGCGCACCACCTCCGCGATGGAGACCGCGCCGTGGCGGATGCTCGCCACCAGCGTGGCGAAGTCATGCATCGCCCCGATGAACACCGAGCCCACCGCAATCCACAAGAGCGCCGGCAACCAACCGAACTGCTGCGCCGCCAGGATGGGCCCGGCGATGGGCCCGGCCGCGGCAATCGCGCTGAAGTGCTGGCCCAACAGGTAGAAGGGCCTGGTCGGAACGAAGTCCACGCCGTCGCTCTTCGCGTGCGCGGGCGTCACCGCTCCAGAATCCAGGCGGAACTGCCGGGCGATGAAGCCTCCGTAGAAGCGATAGCCCAGCGCCAGCACCACCAGGAACACTCCAGCAATCAGGGGGAGGCTCATGCCGCGAGGCTTTCCCGACCCGGACTTCCGGTCAACACCCTGGCTCCTGGAAGTCCGAGGACGACGGCAACGGCGTCACGGGTCGCCTGACGCCAGCTTGCCTTGGACCTGCTTCCTGAAGTTCCTCACCGTCTTCAAGAGCTCGGGGTTGGACTCCCCTTGGGCGGCGGCGACTTCTTCATCCAGGTCGTCCCGCTTCTGGCAGAGGAACCCCAGGTTGTCGCAGGACCGGAGGGCCTCGAGCTTCTTGAACTCGGCGTTCGCCGCCTTCCACTCGCGTGCCAGCTCGGTCTGCGGGCCCGCGCCCTTGATGATGCGCACGCGATTGGTGTTGGCGCGCTTCGGCGCGGGGGCCTTCGGAGCCGGCTTCCCCAGGGGCGCCAGCAACGAGCCGTCATCGTCCTCGGCGCTCTTCGGCGCGGTGGCCGCCTCGGCCTCGGGAGGCGCGGACGGCGGGCTGTCCACCGCCGCGGGATTGTCAGCCGGGGCCTGCTCGCCAGGGGCCGCCGCCTCCACGGGGGCCTGCTCCGCCACCACGGCGCCCGGCTTGGGCTCCGCGGCGCCGTCCCCAGGGGCCTTCGAGGCCTTCGCGCCTGGAGCCACGGGGCTCGGAGCCGGAGCTCCCTCGGGCCCCTTGGCGACGAGGCCGAGCTGCCCGAGCTGGTTCATCACCATTCCCCGGACCTGGGGGTCCGACAGGAGGAACGCCGCTCCCGCCGTCAGCGCACCCAAGCCGCCCAGCACCACCACCCACGTCAGCGCGGAGCTGCGCTTGCCGCGCTTGGGCACGGTGGTCTTGCGCGTGTCCTCCGACGGGCGACGGACGGGGACGTTGGGCCGCGAGGGCACCGACGTGCGCCGCGTCTCCTCGTGCGAGGCCATGGACACGCGCACGTCCGCGTCCTCTTCCTCCTCCTCGGGCACGGCGACGACCACGGGACGGCTGACACCCGTGCGTCGCCCCGGCGCGGGCGCCATGCCCGGAGAGGACGGCCTCACACGGCGCGAGCCCGTCTTCGGACGCGAGACACCCGAGCGCTCCTCGTCGTCGCGCGCGACGCCCTCCGCGTCACGCAGGAGGCTCTCGTCCAGGACGACGCGAGGCTGGGTGTCCTCGTGGACGGCGGCGCGGGCCTGCATGTCCGCCACGCGTGGACCCCGAGGGTCCGTGTCCGCGTCCCGAGGCGCGCGCGGGTGCGTGTCCTCGTAGCGCTCCGCTCGCCCGGGCCGCGACGCCCGGGGGTTCGTGTCCATCTCCTCCAGGCGCTCCGACGGCTCGCCGTGTCCCATCTGCTCGGGCGTGAGCACCGGCAGCTCGCCGTCCGCGTCACCAACCAAAGATTCCAGGTCGGAGACCACCACGCCCGGCTCGCCCACCTTCGCTCCCGAGCGCGACGGCACGCCTGGGTTCGAGGTCAACGCGGCGCCCTGCACCTGCAACGCGCCCGAGCGCGACGGAACCCCTGGGTTCGACGTCAACGCGGAGCCCTGCCCTGGCAGCGCTCCCGAGCGGGAGGGGACACCCGGGTTCGACGTCAACGCGGAGCCCTGCCCCGTCATCACTCCCGAGCGCGACGGCACGCCGGGGTTCGACGTCAACGCCGCGTCGGGCATCGACATCGCACCCGAGCGTGAGGGGACACCCGGGTTCGACGTCAGGGAGCCGCCGCGCGCGGACGCGGCGGCCGGGGGCATGGTCATCGCGCCCGAGCGCGACGGAGACCCAGGGGGCGGCGCGGCCCCAGGTCCAGGTCGCGTCGTCACGCCGGACGCGGGCTGCTCGCCCGCGAAGGGCACCGAGGCCCCCGGTCCTGGCCGCGTCGTCACACCGGACGCGGGCACTTCGCCAGCCGAGGGCATCGCGGCCCCAGGTCCGGAGCGCGTCGTCGCAGCGGACGCGGGCTGCTCACCCGCGAAGGGCATCGAGGCCCCAGGTCCAGGCCGCGTCGTCACACCGGATGCGGGCTGCTCACCCGCGAACGGCATCGAGGCCCCAGGTCCAGGCCGCGTCGTCACACCGGACGCGGGCTGCTCGCCCGCGAACGGCATCGAGGCCCCAGGTCCAGGCCGCGTCGTCACACCCGAAGCCGGCGCCTCGGAAGGCACGCTGACAGCGGGCATCACCATCACCCCGGAGCGCGCCGGAGACGCCGGTGCCGGCGCGCCAGGAGGCACGAGCGCCTGCCGCTGGGGCATCACCGCCGCGGGAGGCGGTGTGACGGGAGGCGGAGGAGGACGCGGGTTCCCGCCGCTGAACGTGGGGGGCCGGGACGCCGCGCCACGCGGGTCCTCCCCGAAGGGACGCAGCGGCTCCGCGCGGGGGTCGGTGGCGTCGTAGGGGCTCCCCTGCCCGTCCGCGGGGCCGACGACCGCGCCCACGGGCAGCAGCTCCAGCTCCGTGGGCCGCGTGTCCGGGCGCGAAGGTGGCGGTGGCGGCGCGGGAGGAATCGCCTCCGCGGGCATGGTCGTGAGCGGGACCTCGCGCGTCTGCGACGGCGGCCGAGGCGCGGGCGCGACGGCGGGCGGCGGCGAGGGCGGGCGGGCGGCCACCTCGGGCGCCACCTCCACGGACAGGGAGGGCGACGTGTCCGGATTCAGCCGGGCCGCCCGCACCCGAGCCTCCTCCTCCAGCGCCTCCAGCGGGAAGGCGGGCCGGGTGGACTCGTCCATCGGGATGCCCGGACGCGTCTCCCCGTCATCCACGGGCCCACCATCGCGACTGCGCCGCGTCGGATGGAAGGACAGCGCCTCCACCGGCCCATCCAGGCGGATGGTCTTCGCCGGCAACATCGCCCCCGCGGGCGGCGACGGACGCGGCGCGGCCCCCTCCTCCGAGGGCTCCGGAGCCGCGGCGCGCGCCTCGGCGTAGCCACCGCGCGGCACGTCCTTGAGGCTCGCGAGCAGCCGGCGCTCGGACTGGAAGTCCGCGGTGAACAGCTCGCGCATGAAGCGGCTGACGCTCTCCGGCCCCGCGCTGGGGTCGATCTCCATCAGGCACGCCTGCAGCCGGCCGCGGAACTCCTCCGCCGTCTGGAAGCGCTGCGCCGGGTCCACCTCCAGCGCCTTGGCCACCAGCGCCGTCACCGAGCGCGGCGTGAGCGGCTCCACCTCGTCCAGCGGCGCCACCTTCGGGTTGGCCACCACGGACATCAGCTCGCCGGGGTGGATGCCGTCGAAGGGGTTCTTCCCACAGATGAGCTCGTAGAGCGTCAGGCCCACCGCGTACAGGTCCGCGCGCCGGTCCACCGGCTGGTGCCGGGCCTGCTCCGGGGACATGTAGAGGAACTTGCCCAGGATGATGCTCGGGTTCGTCTTCGCCGCCGACAGCCGGCTCTTGGCCAGCCCGAAGTCGATGACCTTCACCTCCCCCTCGTAGGAGATGAGGATGTTCTGCGGCGAGATGTCCCGGTGGACCAGCTTCAGGTCCTCCCCGTCGTCGTCCTTCTTGCGGTGCGCGTACGCCAGCGCGTCCAGCACCCGGCCCATGACGTAGAGGATGAACGTCAGCGGCAGCGGAACCTGCCTGTCCCCCACCCGGGCGGCCACCTTGCGCAGGTCCTTGCCGTCCACGTGCTCGAGGGCCATGTAGGCCTCGCCCTCGTGCAGCCCCATGTCCAGCACCTGGGCGATGGAGCCGTGGCTCAGGCGGACGAGCGTGCGCGCCTCACCCACGAAGCGCTCGACGAAGTCGGTGTCCTCGGCGAGCTGCGGGAGGATCTTCTTGATGACGCAGAGCTTCTCGAAGCCCTGCGCGCCCTCCAGCCTCGCGAGATAGATTTCACCCATGCCGCCCGTCGCCAGATGGGACAGGAGGGTGTACCGGCCAAAGGGCTGGGGCCGGAACGGGCGCAGCCGGGCGGAGGGGTTATGAGCGTTCATGGGGGCGGGGGTCCACCACTCGGGCGCCCATTGAACCCTGGCTTGCCCTGGTCCATCAACCCGTCAACCTGCCGCAGGGGGTTTCACCGCAGGCCGGGGTTGGTCAACACCCCGACGTCCTCGTCGAGGACCTCGAAGGCGGCCACCTTCTCCTTGGGGGGGCGCACCAGCCGCTCCCCCAGGGGCATCACGTCGAAGCGGGCCGCCACGGCCGCCAGCACCTTACCGGAAATCAACACCTGCCCGGGGTTGCCCGTCGCCGCCAGCCAGGTGGCCACGGACATGCCCTCGCCCACGGCGGTGTAGTCGGGGCGGACCTCGTTGCCGATCATCCCCACCAGGGCGCGCGTGGTGTGCAGGGCCATCCGGAGCGAGCAGCGCTCGTCCAGGGGACGGCGGCTCATCGCCCGCTCCCAGTCCGAGCGCAGGGCCAAGGCCGCCCGCACCGCCCGCACGGAGTCCTCGCCCTTCACGTACGGCACGCCGAACAGGGCCCGCATGGACTCACCGATGAAGGACTCCACGGTGGCCTCGAAGCTGAACACGATGCCGGTGGCGCGCGAGTGGAAGTCGCTCAGCAGGCTGGTCGCCTTGGCCCCGCCGATGCGCGACGCCAGCGCGGGGAAGCCCACCAGCTCCACGTGCAGCACGGTGAGGGTGCGCTCCTCCAGGCCCGGCAGGCGGCCGCCCTGGCGCTGGGCCTCGGTGGCGCGGCGCTCGGCGACGTCGGGCGGGTGGAAGCGCTCCAGCGAGCGGCGCAGTCGCTCCTGCGTGGCGCCGCCGTCGCGCGGGGAGAACTTCTGCACGCCGGTGGCCACCAGGTGAGCCACCGCCGAGCACGCGTCCAGCATGGGCTCCAGCCCGTCGCCCTTGGCGGAGGTGTTGACGTAGAGCACGCCCTGGTACGGGGCCTCGGAGCCGATGGGGATGCACAGCACGCTGGCCACGCCGTAGAGGATGACGCTCTCGCGCGCGGCGAAGCGGCGGTCGTCGCGCACGTCGCCCACCGCGAGCGCGCGGCCCTGGCGCAGCGCCTCGTCGACGATGGCGTCGGACACCGGCACCTCGCCCTTGGCCAGCCGTCCCCGGTGGCGCACCGCCGCGGGGACGAGCGCGCCCGTGGGGTGCTTGAGCAGCACCACCGCCGTGGTGGCGTCGGTGCGCTCCAGCAGCCGGTCCATCGTCAGGTCCAGGAAGGTGGACAGCGTGGTGGCGGTGGAGAGCGCCTCCGCGGTGCGGAACATCAGCACCAGCGTCTCCTGCGCCACGCGGGGGCTGGCCGGGGGGACGAACGAGGCCTGCTGGTTGAAGTCCTCGAAGGGCACCGGCCCCACGTTGTCGAGCAGGCGCAGCACGTCCGCGTCGCGCACGCTCTTGGCGAGCAGGACCGAGGGCCCCACGTCCTGTCCGTGGCCGAAGCGCACGACGCCGCCGGCGCCCAGGTCCACCATCTCCGTGGCGGCGTTCTCCACGGTGTTGGGCTGGCGCACCGCGAGCGTGTTCTCGCCCAGCGCCACGGAGTCGCCGGGGGACAGCTGCCGGGAGCCCTGCAGGGGCGCGCCGTTGACGCGGCTGCCGTTGCGGCTGCCCAGGTCCTCGATGCGCAGGATGTCCGCCTCCACGTAGAGGCGCGCGTGCCGGCGCGAGACCAGGTCTCCGCCCAGCACGATGTCGTTCTCGTCGGCGCGGCCCAGGCTCGTCACGCCCTCGGGCAAGTCATAGGACGTGTCGAAGTAGCCGGGCCCGTTGATGATGATCTGCCACATCGAATCCCCGACATTACACGACTCTCTCTCAACGTAAGAGAGGGAGACCTGTGCCCCGGAGGGGGACGGGGCTGACCCGGACTCCCGGCGCAAAGGCCCGTCGCCGGGTCAGGACTGACAGTGCGCCGGGCCGCTCCCTCGGGTGCGGGGCTCAGCGCGGCCGGTGGATGAAGACGGACGCGCCTTGCCGCACCGCGGTGAACGCCGCCAGCGGCCGCCGGGCCGGGCCCTGGAGGACGGCGCCGTCCAGGGCGAAGCGCGAGCCGTGACAGGGGCACTCCACCACGCCCTCCCCGGGCCGCCAGTCCACGCCGCAGTCGCCGTGCGTGCAGATGCGCCACAGCGCCACGAAGCACCCGGGCGTCGTGTGGACGAGCAGCACGTCCAGCAGGGCCTCGGGCGCGTGCACCCGGGCGTGGCCTCCGGGGGACTCGAGGCCCGGATGCGCTTCGAGCCGCACCTCCACCCAGCCCTCGGCGGCGGTGCCGGGCTGGGGGAGGTCGGGGCAGGAGGCGCCCTCGGGCGGAGGGTCCAGGACGA
This sequence comes from Myxococcus sp. MH1, assembly GCF_059738865.1. Lineage (NCBI taxonomy): Bacteria > Pseudomonadati > Myxococcota > Myxococcia > Myxococcales > Myxococcaceae > Myxococcus > Myxococcus sp. MH1. The sequence goes on from NZ_AP026947.1 coordinate 9,471,493, forward strand.
TGGCCTCCCGCCACTCGCCGCCGCACCCCGCGCCCAGCGTGGCCAGGGCACAGCCGCCCCGGGCCAACGTGAGGAGCGCGGCGCGGCGGTCCAGGTCCGTCATGGCGCGGCGGTCAGCGACACGCCGTTCACCACGGCGACGGCGTCCAGGTCGAACCCCGCGGAGGTGCCCGCCGAGCCGTTGGTGCCCGCGTCGACGATGCGCACGTAGCGCGCCCGGGCGAGGCCCACGGTGGCCAGGTCGAACCCGTCACCGCCGGCCACGGCGGGGTCCGTGGCGCTGATGCCAGCGGCGGGGTTGGCCGTCACGGGACGCACGCCCGCGCAGCCCGGGTAGTTGTTCGTCGCGTCCGAGGGGGCGCAGGGGAACTCGTGCCACTGCACGCCGTCGTCGCTCACCGAGACGCGGCCCCGCTCGGTGAAGGCGCGCGGGCCTCCGGCGATGAGGAAGCCGTTCTCGAAGACGAGCAGGTCCACGCCCGGGCCATCCACCACCGCGAGGTCCGTGAAGCGCAGGGTGATGGAGCCACCCTGCCCCAGCGAGAGGACATCCAGCGAGCCGCTGTCCAGCCCCGCGCCCACCGGCGCGCCCAGGACGATGGACGGGAAGCGGTCCTGTCCGAAGCCCGCGCCGGGGCCGGGCAGGTACTCGACCACCTCGTCGGCGTACGGGTCCGCGGGCCGCGAGGGGCTCGCGTCGGTCCCCGAGTCACCGGGCCCCGCGTCGTCGTCCGTGACGGGAGCCTCGTCCCCACCGCACGCGGACAGGCTCAGCGCCAGGGCGAGCACGGTGCCGCGACCGAACCACGAGGAGGCGCGCGTGCTCACGGCGCCACCTGGAGGCGCACCAGGCGCCGGCCGTTGCGGTCGGACACGCCGACGAGCACGTCGGAGCCGAGCGCCTTGAGCATCCGCACCGTGGTGCACTGGTTGACGTAGGTGAGCACGGGCACGCGCGCGCCCACCGTCACGGCGTCATTCGCGCCGACCGACAGCGCGTAGCGGGACACGTCGGTGGCGACGAAGTCGTAGTCCGGGGGAGCGTAGGCGCCGCGGTTGAGCACCACGCCACCGCCGAAGGCCGCGACGTCGTTGAAGTCGCTGCCCACGTCGACCTTCGCCTGGGTGCCCAGGTCCAGCGGCGTGCCGCTGGTGATGGCGGTGGCGAGCGTCGTGGGCGCCACGCCGTGGAGGACGTTGACGAAGTTCTGGTCGAAGTAGCCCAGCGCGGCGACGCCCGTGTCCGTCACGGCGGTGAAGCCGCTGCCCACCACGTCACCCTGCGGGAAGTTGACCGCGCGCACCGTGCCCATGGGGTCCGTGGACGTCACGAGACCATAGACAGCCAGGTCGGAGGCCGAGCCCAGACCGCCGCCGTTGACGAGCACCGCGCTCAGCTCCCCGGACGTGAAGGCCGCCGCGGAGAAGTTCTTGGGCGCGACGACGAAGCTCGAGTTGGCCGGCGTGGCCAGGTCATACGCGGCGACGTTGCCCGGCGAGCCCGTGGCGCCCAGCGTGTAGCCGGTGAAGACGCGCAGGCCGTCGTTGATGACGTAGCCGTTCGGGTACACCGTGGCGCCGCCCTCGCGGTCCGCGGGGGTGATGATGTCGAAGAGCTTCGTGGTGCCCGGCAGCAGGTCGGGCCAGGTGCCCAGCGAGTACAGCGCGGCGTCCTTGCCCCGTCCCTGGATGCCGTAGAACGCATACGTGGGACCCGGAGAGGCACCGAGCGCGAGGATGTCCGGCGACAGCGCCACGGACTCGGCGGCGACGAAGCCCGGCTGGAGCACGAGCGTGCCCAGCTTCGGGTCCAGCGGCACCGTCGCGCAGTCGACCACCACGGGGCCGGCATCCGGCTCACCCGCGTCCGGCGCACCTGCATCCGGCTCACCCGCGTCGGGCGTGCCCGAGTCCGGCTGACCCGCGTCGGGCGTGCCGGAGTCCGGCGTACCAGAATCCGGCGTCCCGGAGTCCGGCGGGCCCGCGTCGGGCGTGCCCGAATCCGGCGTCCCCGCATCGGGCGTCGGGGTGGTGGGGAGGGGCTCGGTCTCGCACCGCTCGTCGACGCAGACCCACTGCTGTCCCGCGGGGGCCTCGCCATTGTCGGCGCGGCAGTCGAACGGGTCGACACACTCCGGGTTGCAACCGGTGCCGAGCAGGGCCACGGCGAAGGAGGCCACGGCCAGTGATGCGGACTTCATCCAAGGTTTCGCGCGCTTCGATTCAGCCGTCTTCATCTGCGTCCTCGTCCCTCTCCGCCCCCACGGGCGGGTGGGCTTCCAGGAGGACGCGGTCGAAGGCGGGCACCCGAGCACCCCACGGTGCGCGGTGAATGGGCTGACGCCTCCGCCGCCTCCCCTCGGAGGCCTCGGTGATGTCCGTGCCCAAGGGGCACGGGTCCACGGCAGGTTTTCGGACTCGCAGGCGCGGGAGCCCCGGAGGGCGCCCACCTAGTGGCCGTCGCTTCCCAGTCCCGTGAGGGACCAGTGCTTCAATGACGGCGGTCGTTCCTGCACACCGCTGCGGGGCAGTCCCGGATTCGCACCGGGTTCCCTAGAGCCGCCGTGGTTCGCACGACGGCACCGAGGACGCGGCCGGGATATGGCGGGCGACAGGCATTGTCAATGGAGCGCGGTGACGTCGATGGCGTTGGACACGGGGCGTCGAGGGTCCACCGGGCACGCCTCCAGCGCGGGGCCCTTCGCGGTGGGCGTGGAGGAGCCCCTGCGCTCGGTGAGGGTGCCATCACCGACCTCCACGACGAAGACGCGGCCCGCGTTGGTGTCCGCCAGGTACACCGCGCCTCGGGACACGGCGAAGCGGCTGGCCACCGACAACAGGCAACCCGGTGCGCCGGGCTGACAGCCGGGATTCAGCGCGTAGGAGGCCACGGGGACATCGTTCTTCACCAGCACCAGCCCCGTGGAGCGAACCGACGTGGCGATGTAGCCGTTGGCCGTGTCGTAGATGGCCTCACCGATGCAGGCGACCACGAGCTGGTCACCGACGGCTTCCACGTAGCCCGCGTTGAGGCAGCGCTCCTGGCCCAGGTCGATGGCGCTGACGGCGCCGGTGGCGGGGTCGATGCGCGCGAGCATGCCCGGCCCGTTGGGGCGGTAGTCGTTGGCGGGGTTGAGGTTGGTGAGCGCCACGTACACGTGGGTGCGCGTCGCCGTCACCGAGAACGGCAGGGGCATGGAGCCCGTACCGTCGAAGGGCTTCAGGTCCAGGCCGGTGAGCGACAGCGTGTCCACCTTGCGCGGCTGCGTGGGGTCGGAGATGTCCACGCGCGCCACGGCGTTGCCGTGCTGGAAGTTGGAGCTGCCGGTGCCGAAGAGCGGGATGTAGAGCAGGTCGCCGAAGCGCGCGAGCGCCTGAGGGCTGGTGTTCGGGCCGAGGTTCAACTGCCCCACGGTGCGCAGGCCCAGGCCGTTGCCGTGGGACGGGCCGTCACGGCGGAGCACCTGGAGCGTGTTGTTCACCGAGTCGATGACGTACACGTGGGGCGGGTCCACGAGGATGTCATTGGGGGAGCCGGACACGACGCCCAGCGAGTCCTCCTCGACGAGCGCGCCCAGGTTGCCTCCAGGAGCCTGGAGCAGCTTGCCGTTGGTCATGTCCGCGCCGAGCACGAAGCCGTCCCAGGACGCGAGCGCCTGGATGCCAGCGCCGAACTCTCGGCGAGGTCCGAGCTGGTCCGTCCCCGCCTGGAGGCCCACGAGCTGCCCGTTGGTGAAGCACGCGGCCACGACGTCGTAGGTGCAACGTCCCGCGCGGCAGGACTGCGCATCGGGGCACACGTTGCCGCAGGCGCCGCAGTGGAGCGCATCCGACTGGCCGTCCACGCACGCGCCGGAGCAGCGCAGCAGCCCTTCGGAGCAGCCCTCGCGACAGGTGCCGGACTCGCAGACCTGCCCGGCGGCACAGGCCGAGCCACACGCGCCGCAGTGGGCGACATCCGTCGCGGTGTCCACGCAGGCGCCGTTGCAGGACTCGGTGCCCGCGCGGCAACCACAGGCGCCGTCCTGACAGACCTCCCCCGAGGAGCACGTGGTGCCACAGGCGCCGCAGTGCGCGGTGTCGCTCCGCGTGTCCACGCAGGCGCCGTCACAGACGACGAGGCCGGAGGTGCAGACCACGCCCTCATCCGGACAGCCCGTGAGCACGAGCGCCGAGACACAGAGCAGCGACAGGACGAGCAACCTGGGCGCTACGAAGGAAGGAACAGGAAGCATCGAGTCCTCAGGAAGGGGAAGGCAGGCGCGGCATCACCGCGAACGACCGGTGCCAGGGAGAGCGAACACATGCGACGCGCACCTCGCGAGCGGGCCCCACGGACGAACCGGACGCGAGGAGCGTGCGTGCGAGATGCCCCCTGCGAGAGGACGGCGCTGCAACGGGTGCCGTGAACGACCGGCATGGGCACGCGAGCGCGCAGGGCGCGCAGCTCATGAGCCGAGCGGCCCAGCGAGAGTTGCGCGGGCGGCTGAGAGGACCGCACACCGACTGGCGACGGCGCGGTGTCACCTCGCACGCCACGCGCTCCGGAACAACTCCGGCGTCCGGGCTCACGGAGCGCGCGGCGCATTCGAGCCCTCGGGAGCAGAAGGAGCCGGCTCGAGCGACACCGCGAGCGTCGCGTACGCCGCGCGCCCTGGCAGCGGGAAGCCGGTGAAGTCCTGTACCCGCGCGTCGAGCAGGTTCTTCACCTCGACCGACAGCGTCACCTCGGGCCGGTGCAGGAAGGTGCTGGAGGCCCCCACGCTCCACAGCGTGCGCGAGGGCAGAGAGCGCGTGCCCGTGCGGTTGACGAACTGCGACGCCTGATACAGCACCTCGGTGCGCGCGTTGAGCCACTCCGGCCCCGCGCGCAGGCGCCCCACCCACTTGTGTCGCGGGCGATTGGACAGGTCCTGGTTGAAGTAGCGCGGGTCTCCAAACCGGTTCTGCGTGCGCAGCCACGTGTAGCCACCGCTCGCCGACAGCCACGAGAACAGCCGCGCCTCCGCCTCCAGCTCCGTGCCCCACACCCGCGCGGCGTCGAAGTTGTACGGCCGCGCCATCATCGGCGGGTACAGCTCGTACGCGATGAGGTCCTCGTAAAGCGCCGCGAAGCCGCCCGCCGTCACACTCCACCGAGGAGCCCCCGCCACCGTCGCCTGGGAGTCCCAGACCACCGCCGCGTCCGCGTAGAGCGCCCGCTCGGGCCTCAGCCCCGGATTGGGCAACAACGTCCCCTGACGGATGTACAGCTCCAGGAACGACGGCGCGCGATGCGACTGTCCCGCGTTCGCCCGAAGCCCCACGCCTCCGCCCAACGACAGCCACGCGCCGACCTTCGGCGAGAACAACCAGTAGGGCCCCACCCGCTCGAACCGCAGCGACGGCACGACGCTCAACACGTCAGCCACCAGCGCCCACTCGTCCATCACCATGACACTGCCGCGCCACCAGCTCGCGGACTGCGCGCCCCTCGCCTGGGTGACCTGCTCACCCGACGACGCCACCGTGGCCGTCAGCGCATGCCCGCCCCCGAGCAGCGTCCGCCCCTCCACCTCCACCCCACCCACGACATGCCGCTGCGGACCTCCCGCCCCCAGCAGCCCCCCCGTCACCTCCAGGCCATCGCGACGGAAGAAGCCCCTCACACTCGCCTGCGTCCCCGACCACCGCACGCCCAATGACAGCCGGTCCAGGTCCTGTCGCCCCGCGGACTGGGGGTTCTGCACCGTGCCCGGAATCGCGCGGTCCTCCAGCGACAGCTCGGACAGCACATCCAGCCGCGAGCCCCCCGGGAGCCGCCGCCGATACCGCAGCAGCACGCCTCCCCCCTTCGCGTCGTTGCGCGCGCGCGCCTCCGCCGTGACGGGGTTGTCCGGCACCGCGGGCAGCTCATCCAGCTCGTACGCGAAGTCCCCATCGGAGCGCCCCGCGTGCAGCAGCACCAAAGCGTTCCCGTCCAACAAAGGCCCGGTGATGGCCACGTGCCCCAGCGCCGTGTTCCAGCTCCCGTAGACCACCTCTCCACTGGCCCGCACGTGCGACGACGGCGCGCGCGTGACGATGTTCACCGCGCCGCCGAGCCCTCCCGAGCCATAGCGAGCCCCCGCGCCCCCGCGCAGCACCTCCAGTCGCTCCACCAATGCGGCCGGCACCTGCGACAGGTCCGCCATGCCGCCCGCGCCGTTGAGCGGGATGCCATCCAGGAACACCAACACCCCGTTCGACGCCGCGCCGCGCACCACCAGGCTCTTGCTCTGCCCGTAGCCACCCGAGTCCTGCACCGCGAGCCCCACCGAGCCCACGAGCAGCTCCGCCGTGTCCCGCGCCTCGCCCGCATGCTCGCTCGCGTCGATGACGGTGATGGCGCCCGTGGGGTCGCGGCGCTCGGGGGCGTCGGGAGGCGGCGGCGCCTTGCCTCGCACCACCGTCGCGGGCACGACGACGTCGTCCGTCGCCTGCGCGCGCGCTCCGGAAGGCAGGCTGAGCGCCAGGCACACCAGGTGCCCGGCGAGGAAGGTGCGCCGCATGCTCCGCCTTCCGCTCTCTCCATCGAAGAGAGAAGGCCATCCGCCCGTGCCGCCACGCGACACGTCCGCACCCTCGGGCAGGTCTCCTGGCTGATGGACTCCAGCTCCAGGCGCACGACGCGTCTGGCTGGAAGGGGGCTTCCGCCTTCCCCCGGAGCGTCCGCCTGGACACCGCCGGAGTGGCGACAACCGAAGTCCCCGGCCCTGACCTCAGGGCGGCCCATTCACAGTGGCGGGACCGCGCCGGAATCGCACCGGCTTCCCTCTTGAAAGCCCGACATGGGCACCCAAGGGCGCACCCCTTCTAGGAGCTGACTACCAGCGCGTCAAGCGCACCCGGGACGACACCTCGCACGCGCGCGCGTAGGACTCGAAGGCGCTCGCCTGCAGGAACACCACCTGCGCGCCCCCCAGTCGCAGCGAGGCCTGGCTGAACAGCGGCGTCGAGCGCCCCGGTACAATCAGCACCCCCTCCACGAAGGTGCCGCCGTGGCTCTCCAGGTCCGTCACGCTCCACACCTCGGTGTGCGGTTCCGGACGGAAGCGCGCGTGCTGTCGCGACACGGTGGGCTCGGGCAGGACGATGTCGCACTCGGGGCTGCGGCCCACCATCACCTCCGGCCCTCGGCCAGGGAAGCGCGGACACAGCTCGAACACCACGGGCTCCACGACTCGCGATGGAATCGGCACCTTCAGCGTCGGCGGCTCCGCCTGCGCCACGGAGCGCGGACGGCTCGGCATGGAGTCCCACACCAGAACGGGCCACCCGACCTCCCGCAGCAGGGCTTCGCGGTCCTCCTGGAGCCGGGACATCAGCGTGGACAGACGGTGGAGCACGACGAGCCCTCCAGGCCGGGAAGGTGTGCACGCAAACCTGTGCACGCCCCCTCGCCCTGTCCACCCCCCTTGCGTCACTCCACGGTTCCGCAGGCGCTCGCCAGCGAGAGGATGTCGGCGTCGTAGTGCAACGCCAGCGTGCCGGACGACTCGATGTGGCGCACGAAGACGGAGCCGAACACCTCCGCGTTGCCGCTAAGCGTCAGCGTGGCGCCGGGCGCGTAGAGGTTTCCCGCGAGCACACTGCCCGCGGAGATGCCCAGCGTCCCCGTCCCCGCGGCGTACACGCGCACCTTCGCCGGCGCGTCCACGGACCCCAGCAGGAGCTGGCCGGCCACCGTCATGTCGCCGCCCACGAACAAGTCCAGCTCCCCCGGCGGCACCACCTCCACCGAGAGCCGCTCGCCGATGACGACGCTGTCCCGCACGAAGAGCGCGGTGCGCTCGCGCACCACGAGGTTCAGCCGGCCCTGGCCCTCGATGCCCGTCAGGAAGAAGCGCCCGCACGGCAGCTCCAGCGTGCGCTCGCCGGTGAAGCCCTGCAGCGCCGAGGGCTCCAGGTCGATGACGTCGTTGTGGTTCTCGCGAGCGTGGTTGGCGATGAGCCCCTGGATGTCCACCACCGACGCGGTGTCCCCGCACGCGCACGGCGACACCGAGTCCACCGGCTCGCGCAGCACCTCGGCGGCCGTCACCGTGCCGGACATGCTGCGCTCCGCGGGCACCGCCAGCTTGCCCGCCACGCTCAGCGACGCGAGCCCCACGTCGCCGCGCACCCACGCGTCCCCCGTCACCTGCGCGGACACGTTGCCGCTGAGCGGACCGCCGCTGTACAGCCCGCCGCCCACCGACAGGCCGCGCCCCAGCAGGATGCCGTCCGCGCCGCCCGCGCTCAGCCCGCCGCCAATCGTCAGCGTGTCGTTGGCCGCGACGCCGCCGTTCGTCGCCACCGCGCCGCCCTTGCCGCCCGGCACGTACTTGCCCAGCGAGCTCTTGAACGCATCCGTGGTGAGCGACGCGCTGAAGGCCAGCCGCTCGCACGAGCACAGCGCGTAGCGGAAGGCCCGCTCGGCCAGGTGCCCGCTGCACACCTTCGCGCCCGTGAGGCTGTCGCCCACCAGGAGCAGCGGCCCCGTGGACGCGCAGAAGGCGGTGTGGTCATCGGCGGGCTCCTCGCCCTCGCCCGTCGTTGGCCCGGCGTCCGACGAGGCCACCGGCCCCGCGTCGTTGCGGGGCGTCTCGATGAAGGCCACCGGGTCCTTCACCTCGCACGCGCTCCAGGCGCCCACCAGCCCCAGCACGCAGAGGACCTTCGTCACGTTGGCGCGACTCATCGACCTGAGACCTCCTTCAGCCGCTTCCGGGCCGCCACGGCATGGGGCGAATCGGGGTGACGCGCGAGGAAGTCCTCCAACGCGCGCACCTCGCCGTCCCGGTCCCCCAGCGCGCGCAGCGCCTCGGTGACACCGTGGCTCGCCTCTTCTTCCAACAAGCCCCCGGGCCAGCCCTTCAGGGCCTCCTGGTACTGGCGCAGCGCCCCGCGCGCATCGCCCAGGTGCTCCAGCCTCAGCGCGCCCGAGGCCACGCGCGCGACGTACGCGGACATGCCCTGGGGCTCGGCCCGGATGACGCGCAGGTAGAGCGCCTCGGCCGCCTTCCACTGTCCGGTGGCCCGATGCGCGTTGGCCCGGCGCAGCAGGTCCTCCGGCGCGGGCGCGGCGGACGGCGCGCTCATCCGGGGCTTCACCGGAGTGATGGACTCCAGAGCGACCGCATCGGGCACCTGCGGAGCGACCCCCTCCGGCCCTGGAGGCACGGACTGCGCTCGCGCGGCCGCACCGGGCATCGACGGCACGGGCGGCTCCGGCGCGAGCGCCTCGGGCACGGGCACGACGGGCTCGGCGCGGGGCATCAGCGGCGCGGAGGGAGCGATGACCGCCGTGTCCTCCGGAGCAGGAGGCTCCTGGCGACGCCAGAGCTGCCAGGTCGCGACCGCCGCGGCGCCGACCACGAGCAGGGCCCCGCCCATCCACCAATGCGGCCGGTGTCGCCGACGCGGCGGCGGCGACGGCGCGTCCATCGCGGCCAGGAGCGCGGCCTGCACCAGCGCTGCGGACTTCTGCCGCGACAGCCGGCGCGCGGGTCCGGAGCCGTCATCCAACGGCGTGAGCAGCTCGTTCGGCCCGTCCTCATCCACGAGCCGACTCATGCCGCACCTCCCTCCGGAGCGCCACCCGCATCCGTGGCCAGCGCGCGCAGCGCCGTGCGCCCCAGCCGCAGGCGGCTGCGAATCGTCTCGAAGGGAATCCCCAGCTCGTCCGACACCTCCGGCACGCTCATGCCGAGCACATGGTGCAGCACCATCGCATGCCGCTGCTCGTCGGGGATACGGTCCAGCAGCATCACCATGCGACGGCGGTGGACGTACTCGTCCGGCGGCGCGTCCTCGGACGGCACCGCCGTCAACTCGGCCGGCTCCTCGCCCCTGCGCGCCTCGGTGCCCCGGGCGCGCCGCAGCCACGCGAAGGTGGTCCTCGCGACCACCCGGTCCGCCCACGAGTGGAACTGCCCCTCTCCCCGGTACGAGGGCAGCCCCCGGAGCAGCGCGATGAGCGCCTCCTGGGCGATGTCCTCCACGTCCCCGTCGCCGTGCACCAGGTAGCGCACCAGGTTGCGCACCCGGGGCAGGAGCTCCAGCAGCAGGGACTCGGCGGCCTCCTTGCGCCCCTGGATGGCCGCCTGGATGCGCGGGTCCACTCCAGGTCTTGCCCTGCCGATGGCCTCCGGACCCGTGCTCGTCATCGACCCCATGGAGGGAGGCCGAGGCGAAAACGGGTCATCACCGCTCATGGCAGCAGCACCAGCGCCAGGGACGCCCTGGGCCGGATGGCCCAGCCCTGATTGCGCGGCACGAAGTTTCCGTTCTCGGAGTAACCCAGCTCCGGCCGCCCCACCGCCGCGTCGGCGGCCACGGACAGCTCCACGGCGAGCAGCCGCGAGAAGCTCCACCGCAGGGACGTGTCGGGCCCCACCAGCAGCGCGGGGATGAAGCGCGGCTTGGCGGCCTGGATGCCCGGGAAGTACGACTCCGTGCTGCGGCCGAAGAGCAGCAGGCCCGCCCCCGCGCCCAGGCCCCAGCGCAGGGCGCCCGTCTCCAGCAGCGGGAAGTCCAGCCACAGCCCGCCCGAGTACTGCTCCAGCTTCACGTCGGTGCGCCCATCCGGGAGCATGCGCGCCAGGCTCAGCGAGAGCAGCAGCCGCAGCCGCGCCGAGGGGAACTCCCACCCGGAGCCAATCAGGAACCCCTGTTGGCCGGAGTCCGTGTACCCATCCAGCGCGGCGAGCCCGCCCACCATCACCTGCCACCGCAGGGAGCGCGCGTCCTTCGAGGCCGGCGGATAGGTCCACAGCTCCGGGGGCACGACGACGGGGCCGGCCTCGGGTTCGAGCACGGGCACGGGGGGCGCGGCGGCCTCCACCACCTCGCCCAGGGGCGTGCCCGCCTCCACCGCGCGCAGGGCGGAGCGCACCACGAGCGCCACGGCCTCGGCGCCCGCGGACCACTCGAGCGCGCCGGGTTGTCCCTCCAGCTTCGCGGTGCGGACGAAGAGGTGCCGGCTGCCGGGCTCGGCGAAGTGGACGCGCAGCTCGGAGCCGGAGCGCTGGAACCAGAGCACCGCGCGGGCCTGGTGCGCGTCCGCGAGCTCGACGGCGGAGCGCCACTGGGCCTGGGGCGGGCCCTCCAGGGAGGGGCCCGGCATGGCGCGCAGCTCCACGGGCAGGTCGCTGCTCTGTCCGCGCACGCGCTCGAGCAGGGCGCCGTCCTCCGCGGAGGCGATGCGCGCCACGGCCAGCCATGCGCCGCCGCCGTCCTCCGCGCGAGCCTCCACGCCCAGGCACAGGGCGGCGACGAGCCCCAGCCGAATCAACACGACGCCCGATGCCATGAACGCGAGGCTAGCTTTCGCGTGTGGCCGAAGGAAGCCCCCGGGTTCCCCGGACCCGCTGTACAGCAGGTGCATCGGAAAAGACGCGCCGCGCCTGCAATCCCGGGCGGACAGGCGTCACGTTCCCTCGTGCCGCCGCCTGCCCTCGCGGGACTGGAATCAGCGCCGGACGCTGGGGGGTGAGCGCAGCTCGCGGCTGACGGCCTCCGCATCGCGGAAGACCCGTAGGAGGTTGCCGCCCAGGATCTTGTGCAGCTGCTCCCGCGTGTAGCCCCGGGCGAGCAGCGCCTCGGTGATTCGCGGCAGGTCCGCGACCGAGTCGAGTCCCTCGGGCGCGGAGTTGATGCCGTCGAAGTCCGAGCCCAGGCCCACGTGGTCCACGCCGGCCACCTTCGCGATGTGGTCGATGTGGTCGATGACGGCCTTGAGCGGAGGACGCGGCACCTTGGCGGCCCACTCCCAGCCGGCCTGGGACTGGGCTCGGAAGCGCGTGACGGGGTCGGAGTCCTGGTGCTTCGCCTCCACCGCGGCCAGGGCGGCGGCGCGCTCCTGGGACATGGCGGCGTAGGCCTTGCGGTAGTCGTCGTCGACGAAGGCGGAGAAGAAGTTCACCATGACGACGCCGCGGTTGGCGGCCACGGCCTTGAGCATCTCGTCCGTCATGTTGCGCGGGTGGTCCGTGAGCGCGCGAGCGGACGAGTGCGAGGCAATCACCGGCGCGCGCGTCACCTTCAGCGTGTCGAAGAAGGTCTTGTCGGACACGTGCGAGACGTCCACGAGCATGCCCAGCCGGTTCATCTCCCGCACCACGTCGCGGCCGAAGTCGGTGAGGCCGTCGTGGTGCTTCACGGTGGTGTCGGTGAGGTCGCCCGACGAGTCGGCCCACTCGTTCGTGTTGGACCAGGTGAGCGTCATGTAGCGCACGCCCAGGCGGTAGAAGTCGCGCAGCACGCCCAAATCGTTCTGGATGGCGTGGCCGCCCTCGACGCCCAGCAGCGTGGCCAGCCTCTTCTGCTTGCCGGAGCGCGCGGCGACGATGTCCTTCGAGGACAGCGCGAGCACCATCTGGTCGGGGTGCCGCTCCACCGCGGTGTGCACCGAGTCGATGATGCGCAGCGCCTGGTGGGTGTAGCGGCCGGCGTACTCCTTGGGCTCCACCCAGATGGAGAAGAAGGCCGCGCCCAGGTTGCCCTCCCGCGCGCGCGTCAGGTCCAGGTGCCCCTGGCCATTGGGCGGCTTGGAGCCCACGTCGAAGCCCTCGTTGAGCATGCGCAGGGGCGTGTCCACGTGGGTGTCGATGATGAGCGCCGAGTCATGGATGGCGCGGGCCTTGGCGGAGACGGGCGCGGGCGCCGCGGCGAGCGACGGGGCGGTTCCCAGGACGACCAGGGCGGCGAGGACGGAGCGGTTCACGCAAGGCACCTCGGGACGGCGGGACGGGTGGGCGCACTCTTTCACGGAGAGGGGATGGGTTGAAGCCGCGTCCCCTCGGGACGAACGTGCGTCCAGGCACGACGCAAGCGCCCCGGGAACGGTGCGCCAGGGGCCCCATCCCGCGCGCTCCCGAGTGAAGTCCACCCTGGCGCGACGCATGCAAAACCTCCGGCCAGGTCCCTCCCGACGCCGCGCGTCCCCCGATGCGCACCCGGGCTCGTCCGATGGGGAACCAAGGAGCCGGTCGATGGTGTGGCAAGTCGAGGCAGCTCAAGAAGCGGGCAGCATCCGCATCACCTACGACCTCGAGTGGCTGCACCAGGTCATGCTCGCGTCCGCGAACTCGATGGTGCCCTTCACGAGGTTCTCGACGGGCGCGAACCTGGGGACGCGGTCCTATCCCCGCTCGTACAGCCCGGGCTTCGTGCTGGGCCGGGGCAAGCCGCTCGACACCTCGTCGAAGGGAGGCGGACGTCAGCCGCTCAGCAACGGGGGCGGCATGTACTCGCTGCTCTCCCTGTTCGAGGAGGGTTGCGCTGGGCTGGCCGTGCCGCTCAGCGACATCGCCATCCTGTCCAAGCGGGCGGTGTGCCAGGCGGTGCTCGCCGGCTTCGTGCAGAAGGGCAAGAGCTTCCACGTCGAGGGGGGCACGCGGCTCGCGATGGAGCGAGGCCCGGGCTGGCAGATTCACGGCTATCCGATGCTGTGCATCCTCGGAAACGAGGCGCAGGCCTTCCCCTCGAAGCTGAACAACCAGGGCCAGTGGCGAATCATCCAGTGCGTCTTCGGGGCCAGGCTCACGCGCGCGCTGCGCGCCCGCGGCATTGGCATCGAGGTCGTCTCACGCGAGGGCTTCGGCTCGGTCTTCCCCACGCTCGCGGACATCCCCAACGGCATCCGGCTGGACCCGGGGCTCTTGCCTCCTGCCGCCGGGGCCGAGGCCATCATCGAGGCGCTCGACTTCACCGGCGAGTTCATCACCGCGATGCTCAAGGTGATGCCCAAGGTGGTGCCCTCGAAGGTGCCGCCGGTCATCAAGCTCATCACGTCCCTGGAGGGCTATGGGGATGACCAGCTCGCCGCGCTCGACCGCCTGATGTCGGCCTTGCACGCCCTGACGAACAACTCCCCCAAGGCCACGGCGGCGAACTACGCGGAGCTCATCGGCAACTTCAACGGCAGCGAGGTGGCGTGCTCCTGGGCCTTCGAGAACAACCAGGTCTCCTACACCCTCGCGGGCGTCCTCCCACGCGTCCAGGGTCCCAAGAAGAAGCGCAAGCCCGAGCCCGATGACTCAGGCTACGGGTCGGAGTCCGAGTACGAGGATGACGACTCGGACCTGCTGCCGTCGAGGAAGCCCACCAAGGGAGACGGAGACGCGCCGGTCGAGGTGAACGACAGGCTCGTCCTCAAGAAGGCCTCGCTGGTGTCGGGCATGGCCGCGCTCCGGTCGGCGACGATGTTCGGGATGCTGTATTCGAACTGGCTGTTCTCCTCGAAGGGCGGCGCCAAGCTGGACTCCCAGGGCGAGCCCCTGCCCATCCAGTCCTGGGCGCCCTACTTCGAGCTCGACCATGACGAGCTCTACGCGTCACTGGACAGCAAGGTCGGCACCCGCGTCCTGGTCTTCGACGGCGCGCCCAATCCCATCAACATCGACAACAAGCCCTTCGTGTCCGCGCGAGAGCTCGGGGCCATCATCATCGACACGACCAACAACACCACCCTGGAGCGGGCCGAGTACCTGGCCTTCTTCCAGGGCTTCCTGGCCACGTCGAAGACGTCGCGAGCAGGCGGGTTGCTGATCCTGGTCGAGAGCGCGAGCAAGCACCCGACGGGAGGAGACCTCGTCCACGGCATCATGCGTGTCTGTGGCACCCCCCTGTCGGTCCAGACCTTCTTCGATGGGCTGCTCAAGCACCAGCTCAAGCTCAAGTCCAAGGAGGGGAAGACGGCCCGGGAGCTGAACGTCCTCTCCTCCGTGGAGACGAACTTCCGCAGGATGATGCTCGAGCAGCGCCTGCTGATGCGCAACCTGGACCTCTTCAACACGGGCATCGACTTCGACCGCCCGAACCTCAAGCTCCCCGGGAGCCTGTCGCTGGGGAGCCCCCTCGTGGTCATCCAACCCCCGAGCCAGGACGTCGTCGTGCCCGTCCGGCCCCGCGTCCATGACTTCCCCCTGCTGAGCCCTCACAACCTGGGCAAGGTGAAGCGGCGGGTGCTGGCGGAGCCCTCCCCTCGGGTCATCGACTTGCCTCGCAAGAAGAAGTCCCAGGTCTCCGGGAGCCAGGAGTCGGGCTCGCCGCGGGACGGGGAGAAGGAGGCCGAGGACCTGGAGTCGAAGCGCAAGGAGTACGAGGCCCTGGGACACTTCAGCGACCCCAGCGCCCTCCCGAAGCTCGACGACGAGGGGACCTACTACGAGGAGGACGACATCTACTGCCTCCAGCGCTACTACCTCCAGGGCCACCCGCACGTCGCGGTCCTCCCCGGCATCAGCCGCGTCCAGTGGCGGGAGATGAACCGCTCCGCGTACAGCACCGCCGTCCATGGGGCCATCACCACGGCGACGACCGTCATCATCCAGCCGCTCCACCGCCACCGCAACCACTGGGCGCTGCTCTACATCACGCTCGGGGCGCCGAACCTCCTGGGACGTCGCAAGGCGAAGCTGCTCTACATCGACCCGCTCAGCCCCGACGACGTGCCGGTGGAGGACCTCCAGCTGCTCAACCTGCCATTCCCTGGCATCGAGGCGGAGAGCTGCACCGTCCGCTACCAGGACGACCGCGACGGGAACGAAGCGCTCGCCCAGGACAGCTGTGGCGCGTGGGCCGTCCAGCTGGCGGTGTACCTGGTCGAGCATGACGGCGCGCTGCCCGCGCCCCCCGACAACCCGCGGACCGCGGCGATGGACCTGCGGGTGGCCCACATGACCGTGATTGCGGAGGCCAAGGCGATGGACCTGCCCCAGGCGCCCGATGACCTCTCGCAGCACGTGGGCGCGCCCAGCCCCATGCTGCGACGGAGCAACAGCGTGGGGAACCTGTCGGGCGTGAGCCGGTCCAACCCCCTGTCCACGAAGAAGCCCTACCACGAGCTGTGATGGAGCCGGGGGCGCCTGCGTGCGCCGCCACGGGCGAAAGGCCCCGAGCGCGCGGGCTCGGCGGCGAGCGATGGGGTGGTTCCCAGGACGACGAGGACGGAGCGGTGGAGCGTCCTTCGTCGCGTCAGAGCCCCACTACGGCGACTCGCCCACCACCCTGTGCCGGATGCCCTTCAGCTTGTCGGGATTGCGCATGACATAGATGGCGACGATGCGGCCGTCCTCGATGCCGAACGCCGTGGTCTGCAACACCCCCTCCGCATCCACCGTGACGTACGCGGGCAGGCCGTCGATGGTGCCCTCGTGAACCAGCTGCGCCGAGCTCACGGCGGGAGCGCGCCACACCCCCTGGAAGAAGCGCAGCAGCTTCTCCTGACCGTAGACGGGATTGGGAATCGCCCTCGCCTTGCCACCGCCGTCGGCATACAGGACGGCGTCCTGGGCCAGCAGGGTCTGGAGCGCCTGCATGTCACCGCTCTGGGACGCGGCATGGAACGCCCGTGCCAGCTCATGGCCCTTCGCCTCCGTCACGGGGAAGCGGGGCCGGGCCTCCCGCACATGCGCTCGCGCCCGGCTGGCGAGCTGGCGGCACGCCGCGGGAGCGCGGTCGAGGGCCTTCGCCACCTGCTCGAAGTCCATGCCGAACACGTCGTGCAACAGGAACGCGGCGCGCTCCAGGGGTGACAGGCGCTCCAGGGCCATCATCAAGGTCAGCGTCAAATCATCGCCCTCCACTGTTTCGATGATGGGCTCCGGCAGCCAGGTCCCCACGTACTCCTCGCGCCGGACGCGCGCGGACTTCAGGACATCCAGGCACAGGCGCGTCACCGTGCGGACGAGCACGGCCTCGGCGTCCCGCACGGCCTCGCGGTCCGTCTGATGCCAGCGCAGATACGCCTCCTGCACCACGTCCTCCGCCTCCGCGACGATGCCCAGCATCCGGTAGGCGATGCGGAGCAGCCGGGGGCGGAGCGGGTCGAAGACGTCCGCGGGCGTCGAGTCAGGCGGCTTCACTGCGCGGGCTCACCGGGTGGACCATGCGGAAGCCGAGCACGAGCCGGTTCGCGGTGTTGATGAGGCCAATCAGGAGGGTCAGCTTCACGATTTCTTCCGGGGTGAAGTGGGGTTCGAGCGCGGCGTAGTCCTCATCCGGAGCGTGGGTCGTGGACAGGAGCGTCAGGGCCTCGGTCCAGCCCAGGGCCGCGCGCTCACGCTCGGTGTACAGCGGCGACTCGCGCCAGCCGTTCAGCAGGAAGATGCGCTCCTCGGTCTCCCCCTGGGCGCGGGCGGCGCGGGTGTGCAGGTGGATGCAGAAGGCGCAGCCATTGATCTGGGACGAGCGGATCTTCACGAGCTCGCGGAGGCTCGGCTCCAGGCCCAGGGCCTCCACCTTCTTGCTGAAATCCACCATGAGGTTGAGGGCGTCGGGCGCGACCGCGAAGGCATTCATCCTGGGCTTCATGTGCGGCTCCTCGTTCTGGGGGCGAAGTGCCCTTCCAGCCCCAGGACGACGCAGCCGGTGCCCCGTGTGACATGGCCCTCTCGAATGTCCAAGCAGTCCTGGCGCGGGCCTGGCTCCCCCAGCCGGCGCCACGTGGGCCTGCCTGACGGGCCGGGCTGCTCGCGAGGCAGCGGCGAGGGGGATGAAGGGCCCCTCAGGGACGCGCGCCCGGCGCCGCCACGCCCAGGCCCGTGTAGACGGTCTCCAGCCAGCGGTCCGTCTTGACGTGCCCCTCGCCGAAGCCCTTGAACTTCTCCGGCAGGCCCTCGGCCTTCACCTGCTCCAGCGTCTTGCCCGCGACCTTCTTGCGCCGCACGAGCGTCGTCGTCTCGCGCAACATGGCGACGAAGCGCTCCAGCGCCTCGCGGCCGCTGAGCGGTCCGTGGCCCGGGATGATGCGCACGCCGGGAGGCAGGCCCGCGAGCAGCGCCTCCGCGTTGCGCACGTAGCCCTCCACGTTGCCGCCCGCCTCCAGGTCGATGACGGGGAAGCGGTCCGCGAAGAAGAGGTCGCCGGTGTGCAGGACGTTGCTGCCGACGAAGAGCACCACGCTGTCGCCGTCCGTGTGGCCCGCGGGCAGGTGCGTCAGGCGCACCTCCTCGCCGTTGAACCAGAGGCTCAGGCCTTGTTGAAAGGTGACGACGGGGCGCGCGTGCTCCGGCGCGGGAGGAAGTGTCTCCCCGCGGCGCGTCCTCGGCTTGGACATGCGCTCGCGAACGGCGGCGTGGGCGATGAGCGTCGCCTCGCGTCCGAAGGCGGCGTTGCCTCCGGTGTGGTCGCTGTGCACGTGCGTGTTGACCACATAGGCCAGCCGCTGCCTGCCGAGCTTCTTGAGGGCCGCGCGCAGCTTGTCGGCGAGGGGCGCGAACTCGGTGTCCACCATGAGCTGGCCGTCCGGCCCCACGGAGACGGCGATGTTGCCACCCGCGCCCTGGAGCAGGTGGATGTTGCCCGCCACCGGCGTCGCGCGCACCTCCACCTGGGAAAAGTCGCGCTCCTGCGAGAGCGCGAGACACGGCAACAGGACGAGCACGGCGGCGACGGCCTTCATGGAACCTCCAGACGGCGGGTGACGCGGCACGGCGCGTCTTAGCAAACGCCCCGCGATTTCATTCCCGAGCCCCGACACGGTTCATCCCCACGTCCACCGTGACGCTCTCGCCTCGCGAGAAGCCGCTGGAGTCCCGTCGCCCGTCCTCGCGGTGGGACGGCTCGCGCGCACACGCACGGTGGCGCGACCACCTCTCCAGAGGGAGCACGCGCTGGCACGACGGCTGCTCATGCCGGAGTCGACCTCAGGCGGTCGAACGAATGAGGCGGTCCGCGCCGTGGTGGCGCGGTGTCGAGTGTGGAGGTGGATGATGCTGATGGCGGGGAAGCGACTGGCGGTGTTCTCCATTCGTGAGGGCAAGGGCGGGAGCATCTGGGTGAGGGCGGGCAGCGCGTTCGTGAACAAGGACGGCTCGCTCAACGTGCTGCTGGATGTGCTGCCGCTGGACGGCAAGCTGCACGTGCGGGAGGCGGCGGAGAAGCGCGAGACCCCGGGCATGGGCGGGCGCTACGCGGGCGAGGTGGGCCTGGACGCCGCGCCCGTGGGTGGCCACTCGTGAGGGCCGTGTGGGCGGCGCTGCTCGTGGGCCTCTGGGTGGGGTGGCCCGACGCAGCGGAGGCGGCCAGGCCACGCCACCAGTTCACGGGCGTGGTGAACCTCAACGAGGCCTCGGCCTCACAGCTCGACCTGCTCCCGGGCATCGGTGAGAAGGCGGCGCAGCGCATCATCCAGCATCGGGAGAAGCGCCGCTTCCAGCGCGTGGAGGAGCTCGTGCGGGTGAAGGGCTTCGGCAAGAAGAAGTTCCTCAAGCTCAAGCCCCACCTCGCGCTCGACGGCCCCACCACCCTGCGGGTGGAGCAGGTCCTCATGCCGGCGGACGGAAAGGAGGTGGTCGCCACGAACAACTGACGCAACGAGTCCATTCTTTCGGGAAAGGTCGCCGCCCGGGTTTTCTCCCTTCGTGGCCCGGGCGGCGACTGCTGGGTGAGGGGGCAAGCCCGGGGACGACCCGGCGCATCGCAACGGACGTTTGTATCCGGGCCCTGGCTGGTAGAGCATCCGCCGCCATGAACCGACGACTGCCCCGACTGCTCACCGCGCTGCCCGTGTCGGCCGCGCTGGTCGCTCCGCCCGTGCTCGCGTGTACCAGCATGCTGGTCAACAAGGGGGCCACGGCGGACGGCGCCACCCTGATGACGTACGCCGCGGACGCCCACGAGCTCTACGGCGAGCTGTACTACACGCCCGCCCGCCGCCACGCCGCGGGCGCCCAGCGCGACATCATCGAGTGGGACACCGGCAAGCACCTGGGGCGCATCCCCGAGGCCCCGGTGACGTACTCCGTCGTGGGCAACATGAACGAGCACCAGCTGTCCATCGGCGAGTCCACCTTCGGTGGCCGCAAGGAGCTGGAGGGCCCCGCCGGCATCGTCGACTACGGCTCGCTCATCTACATCGCGCTGGAGCGCGCGAAGACGGCGCGCGAGGCCATCCAGGTCATGACCACGCTGGTGGCCGAGCACGGCTACGCGTCCGGCGGCGAGTCCTTCTCCATCGCCGACCCCAAGGAGGCGTGGCTGCTGGAGATGATTGGCAAGGGCGCGGGCCAGAAGGGCGCCGTGTGGGTGGCGCGCAAGCTGCCCGAGGGCCACATCACCGCGCACGCCAACCAGGCGCGCATCGAGCAGTTCCCGATGAACGACCCGGAGAACGTGCTCTTCTCCAAGGACGTCATCTCCTTCGCGCGCGAGAAGGGCTGGTTCAAGGGCGCGGACAAGGACTTCAGCTTCGCCCAGACGTACAACCCGCTCGACTTCGGCGGGCAGCGCTTCTCCGAGGCGCGCGTGTGGAGCATCTTCCGGCGCGCGGCCCCGTCGAAGAACTTCGGGCCGGAGTACGCGGACGGCTCGGCCCCCAACAAGCGGCTGCCCCTGTGGGTGAAGCCCGACAAGAAGTTGTCCGTGCAGGACGTGATGTCGCTGATGCGCGACCACTTCGACGGCACGCCGCTCGACATGACGAAGGACGTGGGCGCGGGCCCCTACGCCCTGCCGTACCGGTGGCGGCCGATGACGTGGGAGGTGGATGGCAAGAAGTACGTGCACGAGCGCGCCATCTCCACGCAGCAGACGGGCTTCTCCTTCGTCGCCCAGATGCGCGCCTCCATGCCCGCCCCCATCGGCGGCGTGCTCTGGTTCGGCGTGGATGACACGTCCATGACGGTCTACACGCCCATGTACGCGGGCATCCGCGAGGTGCCGCGCAACTTCGCCCAGGGCGTGGCCAGCCGGGGCAGCTTCTCCTGGGACTCGTCCTTCTGGGTGTTCAACTGGGTGTCCAACCAGGCCTACGCGCGCTGGAGCGACATGTCCGTGGACGTGCACAAGGAGCAGGGCGCGCTGGAGGGCCAGTTCCTCGCGGACCAGGCCGACATCGAGCGCACCGCGCTGGAGCACTACAAGCGCAGCCCCGAGGAGGCCCGGCGCTACCTCACCGAGTACTCGCTCAGCCAGGGCGAGAAGGTCCACACGCGCTGGAGGAAGCTCGGCGAGACGCTGCTCGTGAAGTACATCGACGGCAACGTCCGCGACGAGCAGGGCAAGGTGAACCACCCCAAGTACCCGGACAGCTGGTACCGGCGCATCGCGCAGGAGCGCGGCAAGAGCATCCAGATGCCGCCCGAGCCCGAGGAGCCCAAGCCCGCTTCTCCCCCCGCGCCCGCCAACAAGGCGCCCCCCGCCC
Source organism: Myxococcus sp. MH1 (assembly GCF_059738865.1). NCBI lineage: Bacteria > Pseudomonadati > Myxococcota > Myxococcia > Myxococcales > Myxococcaceae > Myxococcus > Myxococcus sp. MH1. The sequence goes on from NZ_AP026947.1 coordinate 9,492,644, forward strand.
CGGCCGCCCCCAAGCCCACCGTGGCGCCCGCGCCCTGAGCGCCCCACCCTCCCCTCCCGGGGAGGGCCTCGGGCCTCCCATGTTCCGGAGTGCCCGCCGAGGAATCCGGCGCTCCGGCTCCCACCTGGCGGGGTGGGCGGCCGGGCGCTCCCCTGAGGGGTCCTGCGGGGCCGGGGCACGAAAGCCCCACCCTTCTGTCCTCAGTGACTGATAGACAACGCCATCTGGCGGCGGGGGACCCTGAGGATTGGACACCTCCCGCGGCTCCATGGACATGGCAGAGACAGGGAGACGGCAGGTGAAGGAAGATGAAGGCATGAAGGACGCGGCCACCGGGGAACCGGAACCTCACGAAGGCGAGCGGCTCAAGGGGCCGCCCCTCGGCGAAGTGCTCGAGTTCATGCGGCTGTTGTGGGCCGTGGACCACGGGCTCCAGTCCACCTCGAAGCGGATGGAGTCGACGCTGGGCCTGACGGGTCCGCAGCGGCTGGTCATCCGGCTGGTGGGCCGCTTCCCCGGCATCACCGCGGGGACGCTCGCGCAGATCCTCCACGTCCACCCCAGCACGCTGACGGGTGTCCTCAAGCGGCTGGAGAAGCGCGCCCTGCTGGAGCGCAAGTCGGATCCGCTCGACGGGCGCAAGGCGCTGTTCGCGCTGACCGAGGCGGGGCGCTCGCTCGACATCCCCTCCGAGGGCACCGTCGAGTCCGCCGTGCAGCGCGTGCTCGGGCGGCTGTCGCGCTCGCGCATCCTCGCCACCCAGGACGTGCTCACCGCGCTCGCGCAGGAGCTGGGTGGGCTGCAGCCGTCCGAGGTGGAGATGGGCGCGGACGAGGCGCGCAAGGAAGAGGTCCGCAAGTAGTCCGTCGCCGAGCAGCGTCACGGCCCGCCCCCCTCGCGGGCCGAGAACCTCGGCGCCGCCCCTCCGGAGTGAATGGCCCCCGCGTGGCTCGAGCGCGGCGAGGCGCCTCCGTCCCTTCCCGTTCGTGCGTGGGCCGCTCCCCCGCCTGCCCGCCAGACGAGGTGCTCGCCATCCCGTGCCCCAGGGCGCATCCGAGCCCCGAGCCCTGGCCCGCTTCCGAGTCATGACGGGCACTTGGCGCGCCCCGTCGGGACGAAGGGCACGGCCCTCGCGCGTTGCCTCCCGGACCCTCCGTCGGCCGCGTCCTTCGTGCGTCGGACACCCTCGCCGCGTCCCGAGCGAAATCGACGTGTCCAAGCTCCTCGCGGCGCGTCGGACGTTGCTAGAGAATCGGGAAATAGGCACCCCTGTCGGGGGTTGCCTCGCGAACGAGCGGACAGGACAGCGTGAATCTCGACACCCCGCAGAGCCCAGGCCCCGAGCTGCCGCCCCCGCCACCTCCCCCTCCGTCCGCCCCCGCGTCGAGGGGCCGGCGCTCGCGAGGCGAAGGGGTCCGGGCGCTCCTGGCCTCCGTGCGCCAGCGCCAGCGGCGCTACCTGTGGCTGCAGGGCACCGCGCTGGGGTTCCTGGCCGCGTGCGTCTTGTGGGTGGGCGGAGGCCTGCTGGGCCTGTGGGCGCCGCGCCTGGGCGGCAGCCTGCTGGGCCTGGCGCTGCCGGTGGGCGTGGCGCTGGCGTGTGTCTTCGGGCTGTGGCTCGCGCGCCGCCGCGTGGGGGATGACACGCTCACCGCGCGGCTCGTCGGTGAGCGCCGCCCGGAGCTGTCCCTGGACGTGCTCGCCGCCGTGGAGCTGATGCGCGAGGACGGCGCGCACGCCAACGGCTCGCCCGAGCTGGCCCAGGCCTTCCTCCAGCAGATGGACACGCGCGTGCGCACCGTGGACGCGCGCTCCGTCGTCGACTCGCGCCCCGCGCAGCGCACCGCCCTGGCCGCCTGCGGCGTGCTGCTGCTGCTCGCGCTGGTGATGGGCCTGTTCGGCGAGAAGTGGGCCGCGGGCGTCAAGCGCGTGCTCGACACGGCGAAGACGCCCGAGGCCAAGGCCCAGGTGGAGCCGATTACCGGCGACATCGAGCTGACGTACCGCTACCCCGCGTACACCGGCCTGTCCCAGCGCACCGTCCCCGGCACCGACGGCGCGGTGAGCGCCCCGGCCGGCACGGAGATTCAAATCAAGACGCGCTCGGACCGCCCCGTGGAGCGCGCGGAGCTGGTCATCAACGGCGAGGCGCTGCCCCTCCAGGTGACGGGCAACCGGGATTTGACGGGCACCTTCGTCGCGAAGCAGGGCGGCCACTACCGCTTCGCCTTCTACGGCACGCGCGAGAAGCCCATCGCCGTGGGCCCCGACATCCCCCTCACCGTGGAGGCGGACAAGGCGCCGCAGGTGTCGCTCCTGACGCCCGCCGCGGAGCTGGAGGTGGACCCCGGCCAGAAGGTGACGCTCAAGTACGAGGCCACCGACGACTACGGCCTGTCCGGCCTGTCGCTCGTCTTCCGCACGCCCGGCGCGCAGCAGGACACGCGCGTGCCGCTCCGACGCGAGGACGGCCGGCGGAGCCGCGACACGTACACGTGGGACCTGGGCTCGCTCAAGGTCGACGCGGGTGACCGGATTACGTACTTCGTGGAGGCGCAGGACAACGACGCGGTGGAGGGCCCCAAGAAGGGCGTCAGCCGCACGCACGTGCTGCGCATCTACTCCGCCGCCGAGCACCACCGCGCCGCGCTGGAGAAGGCCGAGCAGCTCTGGGGCCGCATGGTGGACCACCTGGCGGACCGCCTGGAGGGGCCTGACCGCGCGAAGCAGAAGGACGCGCAGGCCATCGCCGCCGCGGGCGCGGTGGACACCAGCGGCCAGCAGCTCATCACCGACATGCGCACCCTGGCGCAGACGCTGTCGCGCGAGCGCGATGTCCCCACCGAGCTGGTCTCCGCGCTGGCCAACATCTCCGAGTCGCTGGGCAGCCACATCAACGGCACCGCGGACTTCCGCCGCCTGTTCCTGCGCACCCAGCGCTCGCGCGGCGAGGACTGGGGCACCGGCAACCGCCTCACCGCCGTGGTGACGGAGGAGATTACCGAGCTGGAGAAGGACATCCTCTACCTGGAGGCGCTGCTGGACCGGCAGAAGCTGGAGGCGCTGCAGGAGATGGCCAGGCAGCTGGCCGGCGAGCGCCGCGAGCTGTCGCGCCTCATCGAGGACTTCAAGGCCAACCCGGACGAGGCCGCGCGCCAGGCGGTGATGGAGCAGATTCAACAGCTCAAGGCGCGCATCCAGGAGCTGATGCAGCGCATGGCGGAGATGCGCAAGGGCATCCGCGACGAGCACCTCAACGCCGAGGCCCTGTCGGAGATGATGAAGGAGCAGGACCTGCAGTCCGCCCTGGACGACGTCGAGAAGCTGATGCGCGAGGGCAAGACGGACGAGGCGCTCGCGAAGCTGCAGGAGCTGGGCATGCAGATGGACGAGATGCTCAAGGGCCTGGACGACGCCAACGAGGAGTTCGGCGGCGAGCAGTACCCGGAGCTGGCCGAGAAGTTCGGCAAGTTCATGGAGGAGCTCAAGGGCACCGTCGACGAGCAGCAGCGCGTGGCGGAGCAGACGCGCCAGCTGCGCGACCAGGCCCGGGCGCAGAACAAGGAGAAGCTCTCCCAGCGCGGCGAGGCCATCAAGGACGAGCTCTTGCGCAAGGTGCAGCAGGCCCAGCAGAGCTACGACAAGCTCAACCCGGAGCACCTCAACAGCCGCGCCGCGCGCCCGCTGGAGGAGGCCCAGTCGGAGCTGTCCAACGTGGAGAACGCGCTGAAGGTGAACGACTTCGACCTGGCCGCCGAGGCCGCCGCCCGCGCCGAGGACGCCGCCCGACAGCTGGCCGGCATGGGCGAGCAGCAGAAGCAGCTCGACGAGATGTTCGGCAACCCGCCCGAGGTGCGCCAGCAGTCCTCTGAGCTGGCCCAGCGCCTGGACCGCGATGCGCGCAACGTGCAGGACGTCAATCGCCAGCTCCAGAACCTCTTCCCGCCTCCCGGCTCGCAGCTGTCCCAGCAGGAGAAGCAGCAGCTGCAGCAGCTCGCCCAGCAGCAGCAGCAGTTGGAGCAGCGCGCGCAGGGGCTGCGCCAGCAGATGGAGGAGATGGAGCAGACCGCGCCCCTGTTCGGCGAGGAGGCCGCGCAGCAGATGGAGGGCGTGGGCCAGCGCATGGGCGAGGCCGCCCAGCGCATGCAGGGCAAGGACCCGGGCCGGGGCTACGGCGAGCAGCAGGCGGCGCTCGAGGGCCTGAAGCAGTTCCAGCAGCAGATGCAGCAGGGCCAGAAGGGCAGGAAGGGCGGGCTGCCGCTGCCGGGCGGCATGAGCGGGCGCAAGCAGGGCCAGTCCGGACGAGACCCCAAGGACCAGGTGGAACTGCCCGACGAGGACGCCTTCCAGGCGCCCAAGGAGTTCCGCAAGGACCTGCTGGACGCGATGAAGCAGGGCGCGCCGGAGAAGTACCGCGAGCAGGTGAAGCGCTACTACGAGGAGCTGGTGAAGTGAGGGACGCCCGGATGAATCACTGGGGAGCGCTGGTGCTGGCGCTGGGCCTGTGCGCGGCCATGCCCGCCTTCGCGCAGGAGTCCTCGCTCAAGGACGAGGTGAAGACGCGCCTGGGCCAGGTGGAGTCGGCGCTGGATGACTGGGACGTGCCGGGCGCCCGGCGCGAGCTGTCCGAGGTGGAGGCGCTGATTCCCGCCGACGTGGAGCCCCTGAAGTACTACCAGGGCCGCGTGGCCTTCGAGGAGGGCCGCTACGACGACGCGGTGGGCCTGCTGCAGGGCGCCAACATCGAGGACAAGCCGGGCAGCTACCTGCGGCTGGCCAAGGACACGCGCGACATCGTCAAGAACCACCAGCGCGCGGAGAGCGAGCACTTCATCTTCCTCTACCCCAAGGGGAAGGAGGCGGTGCTGGTGCCGTACGCGCTGGAGACGCTGGAGGCCATCCACCGCGCCATGGCGGAGGACCTGGGCTGGACGCCTCCGGGCGGCAAGATTCGCGTGGAGGTGGTGAACAACGCGCGCGAGCTGGCCAAGGTCAGCACGCTCACCGAGAAGCAGATCCGCACCACGGGCACCATCGCCATCTGCAAGTTCAACAAGCTGATGGTGACCAGCCCCAAGGCGGTGGCGCAGGGCTACGACTGGCAGGACACGCTGGCGCACGAGTACATCCACCTCGTCGTCAGCCAGATGAGCCGCAACACGGTGCCCATCTGGTTGCACGAGGGCCTGGCCAAGTTCCTGGAGTCGCGCTGGCGCGGCAAGGCGGGCCTGGCGATGACGCCCTCCACGCAGGCGCTGCTCGGCAAGCGCGTGAAGGCGGACAAGCTCATCCCGTTCGAGAAGATGCACCCGTCCATCGCGCTCTTGCCCACCGCGGAGGACGCGGCCACCGCGTTCGCCGAGGTGTTCTACGCCATCGACTACGTGCACCAGTCCAAGGGCGCCGCGGGCCTGCGCGCCGTGGTGCAGGGGCTCAAGGCCGGCCAGTCCGACAAGAAGGCGGTGGAGACGGCCATGGGCATGCCGTTCGGCCTGTTCGAGAAGGCCTGGCTCTCCCACATCAAGAAGCAGCCCTTCCCCATGGAGCTGGTGCCGCGCGACGACCGCGTGGTGCTGAAGGAGGACGCCAAGGGCAAGGTGAAGGAGGACGGCGAGAAGAAGGGCCGTGAAATCTCCTTCGGTGACTTCAACGAGGTGCAGGAGGTCCCCGCGCGCAAGTTCGCGCACCTGGGGGAGCTGTTGCGCGAGCGCAACCGGGTGAAGGCCGCCGCCGAGGAGTACGCCAAGGCGCACAAGCTGGTGGGCGACAAGTACGAGTCCGTCTCCAACAAGTACGCGCTGACGCTCCTGGAGCTCAAGCGCCTGGACGAGGCGGAGAGCGTGCTGCGCGGCAGCCTGCGCGTGCACCCCGGCGCGCCCGCCACCAACGTGCACCTGGGCCGCATCCTCCTGCACCGCAAGGACTACCCGAAGTCGAAGACGGCGTACCTGGAGGCGCTCGCGTCGGACCCGTTCGACCCGGAGATCCACGTGGCGCTCACGCGCATCCACGGCGCGCTCGGCGAGGCGGAGCTGGCGGGCCGCGCGAAGACGGCGACGGCGGTGCTCACGGGATTGAAGCCCGAAGAGGTGGACGAGCTGGCGCGCAGGTTCCTCCAGGAGGAGGCGGAGCTGTCCGGCACCAGCGTGCCCGCCTCCGGCGGCGACAAGCCCAAGGCGCCCGCCGCTCCCGCCGCGAGCACACCCGACGCCGGCCGCTGAAGGCGCTCTGCGTTCGAGCGCGCCCGACGCCGGCTGCTGAAGGCGCTCTTGCCCTCGAGCGCTTCCGACGCCAACCGCTGAAGGCGGCCCGCCCTCGACGCAGGCCGTTGTCGAAGGAGCCTGTCGCCCGCGAACGCGGGCCACCCCGCACGCCCCTCGCGCCCGTCGGGCCGGGGAGCGAGCGGGCCTGTGCGCGCGCAGCCGACCTGTCAGGGGGTGCCTAGCTTCACGCCGGGGAAGTGAGGCACCCGACACCTCTGGTCCGACACCCGTACAGTCCCAGCGTTGACTGCCCCACGTCCTCATCGGCGTTCGTGCGCTGTCGCACGGACCCGCGCCGCGCTGCGCACCGCGGACCACGCGTTGGCCCAAGGTGCGTGCCCGCGGCCCGACAGTGCTGGATTCCCGACGTGAAAGGAGCAGTCCACATGAAGCGCACCCTTTCTGGCCTTGCCCTCGCGGTCTCCCTGTTCACCGGTGGCGCGGCGCTCGCGCAGAGCGGCGCGTCGGCGGCGCCCGCCATGAAGCCCTCGACGACGCAGAAGGGCATGGCCGAGTACCGCGGCTTCATGGCCCCCACCGATGAGAAGGCCCTGCTGGAGCGGCTGCACTACGCCAACCAGCAGGAAATCCAGGCGGGCCAGCTCGCGCAGAAGAACTCCCAGAACGCCGAGGTGCGCTCCTTTGGCGAGATGATGGTCAAGGACCACACCGCCATGGACGAGAAGCTCATGGCCTATGCGAAGAGCAAGGGCCTGAAGCTCTCGGACATGCCCAAGGCCATGAACGACGTGGAGAAGAAGATGATGGCCCAGGACAAGGCCACGATGGAGGAGCTCACCGTCCTCCAGGGCGCGCCCTTCGACTCCTGTTACATGGCGACCCAGGTGGGCGACCATGACGCCGTGCTCGGCAAGGTGCTCGCCGCGCGGCAGGGCATGCCCTCGGCCAGCCCCGAGCTGACGGCGATGTTCACCGAGCTCACCCAGAAGGTCCCCGCCCACCGCGAGCAGGCCTGGCAGATTCTGGGCAAGCTGGATGACGGCATGGCCGTGGGCGGCTCCGGCGCCTCGCCCGCTCCGGCTGGCAACAAGGACCACGCGGGCCACGGCGACATGGGGACGAAGAAGAACTAGTCCCGCACGCCGCTCCGAGGGCTATTCCAGGACGTCACTGGGTGCGGTAGGACACCACGTCATGTCCATCCGAACCCTCGCAGTGACGACCCTGGTGGCGCTCGGAGCGGTGCTCACCGGCTGCTCCAGCAACGCCGACACCATCTGTGACCTCCGCAAGGAGTGCTTCCCGGGCAGCGACGACACGGGCAAGTGCGCGGACCGCATCAACGACTGGGTCGACGACCGCGACTCCGACGAGCGGCGCGAGCGCGTGGCCGAGTGTGCCGACTGCATCTCGGACCGGAGCTGTTCGGAGTACCTGGAGCACTGCATCGACGAGTGCTTCGTCGTCCCCTGAAGCCTGCAGGGCGACTCCACCATGAGCATCCGAAGCGCTGCCTCCCTCAAGCGGTTCGTCCAGCAGCCCAAGACCGAGGAGAAGTTGCCCACGCCGCATTGCGAGCCGGACGCGTCGCGGCCTTCTCCCATGCAGACGCTGGGCGACTCCTCAAGCAGCTTCGAATCCCAGAAGCCGAAGACGCCGACGAACATCAGATCCGAGCCGACCGGGGCAATCGGCCCCACAGGCCCGATGACCGAGGCGCAGAAGTACGACTATTACAAGTCGCTCATCGAGCAGAAGGGCGACTTCGACAGCGGTACCGACAAGCGCAACCTCGGGATGTAGCGCGCTCCTCGGCGACACCCGGGTGAAGGCCCAGCGAATGGGTACGAGGTGGCGGTTGGCGTCGGGCGCCCAGGCGCAAGTCCTGTTCCGGAGGGCCTCCACCGAGTGGAGTTGCCCACCGTCGAATCGGACATCGTCAGTGAGGGAAGCAGCTCGCGCACCGCCTTCAACCCGGCGCCCGTCGCGCACATGTGGGAGCGCGGCCTGGCAGGCGTGAGCCCAAGGGTCCAAGCGACCTGTCCACCGGCCGGGAGCTTTGCTTGGGCGGTCCTCCTCAGCCCCACTTCCCCTCGACAGGGCGCCCCTACCTCTTACGCACTGATTCGGGGCGTGTTTCCCCCTCCTGCAAACCGGTTTATTGGGGCCGTCGATTATCCCCTTCGTGGGATAATGAGGTCATATCCCTTGGAGGGGATATTCTGGCAATATCCCCGATGCGGCATATTTTTCGGTTATCCGCGTGGAGGAATCATGATTACCTTTTCTGCTCAAACCCCCGCCCAGTTGGGCGCCGTCCTGCGTGGCTATCGTCGGATGCGCGGGCTGACGCAGGACCAGTTGGCGTCCCGCCTGGGGCTCACCCAGAAGGCGATTTCGCACGCGGAGACGTCCCCGGAGCGGATGGGAGTCGATCGCCTCTTCCAGATCCTCGCGGGTCTGAATGTCGAGTTCGCACTCCGCGACAGGGCTCCCCAGAAGACGCCGTCGGAGTGGTAGGGCATGGCACGACCTTCGAAGACGCGTGCCCTTGACGTGTGGATGAATGGCGAGTGCGTGGGCAGATGGACGGTCGAACAGGGCGAGCATCGCTTCGACTACCTTGACGATTGGAGCCAATCGCCCAACGCCCGTCCGTTGTCGCTATCGATGCCGCTGCGCCCCGCGGGCGAGCCCTACAGGACGAAGGTCGTACAACCCTTCTTCGACAACCTGTTGCCGGACAGCGACGAAATCCGAAGGCGGATGATGAGCCGCTTCGGCGTTTCGTCGACGTCGTCCTTCGACTTGCTCGAAGAGGTAGGCCGTGACTGTGTTGGAGCGGTCCAACTCCTTCGACCGGACGCATCACCTCCAGACGTCCGTCTCATCCAAGGTCGTCCGATCAACGAAGCAGAGGTCGGACAGATTCTCGCCCGAGTGCGCACGCCCACGATGGGCGCACAGGACGATGACGACTTCCGAATCTCCCTGGCCGGTGCCCAGGAGAAGACCGCGCTCCTCTGGCACGACAATAAATGGTGGGTACCAGAGGGCACTACCCCCACCACGCACATCTTCAAACTCCCGATGGCCTCACTCGATTCTTCCGGGATTGATCTCTCCGCCTCGGTAGAGAACGAATGGCTCTGCGCGCAGTTCCTACGTCACTATGGCCTGCCTTGCGCTCCGTGCGAAATCAAGACCTTCGCCGGGCAGCGAGTCCTCGTCGTGGAGCGCTTTGATCGTCGTCTGGCACGAGATAGCTCCTGGATCATGCGCCTGCCGCAAGAAGACTTCTGTCAGGTGACGGGAACCCCTCCCGGAAAGAAGTACGAACAACATGGGGGGCCTGGCATCCGCGAGATCCTCAAAGTACTCCTTGGGTCAAGCACGGCCCTTGAGGATCGCGACGAATTCCTCCGGACGCAGTTCCTCTTCTGGTTGCTGTGCGCCATCGATGGTCACGCCAAGAACTTCAGCGTCTTCATTGAGGCAGAGGGCCGCTTCCGGTTGACGCCAAGGTACGATGTTCTCTCCGCCTACCCACTCCTTGGGCGGAAACAGAATCAGCTCTCGCCACATAAGGTGAAGATGGCGATGGCTGTCTTCGGAACCAATCGGCACTACAAATGGAAGGAGATTCGTATGACCCATTGGCTCGACACCGCGCGCCAGTGTGGACTTGGAACCTCCGCTCGCCAGCTCTTTGCTGAGACCCTCGAGAGAACCCCTCGAGTCATCGACGAGGTGCTCACTTCGCTTCCTCGCGACTTCCCAAGCGACGTCAGCGAGCCAATACTGGAGGGACTGCGCAAGGCAGCCAATGCCGCGAAGAATGGGCTGTGATGACGTCAGGCCTTGCTGAGCGTCAGCGGCTCCTGCATCCCGTCGAGCACAAGCCGAGGGTCTTTCTTCGGTCGCCCTGGCCGGCCGCTGCGGTGGCAGCAGGCCGACCAGTCTCTCCCATTGCGTGTCGGTGAATTCTCCCCGGCTCATGCCTCCTCGGAGCCGGGCAGCATCACCCTATTGGCGAACACGCCCTAGTTGCGCGTCCACTGGTCCAGCCAGCCGAGCACCTCGTCGTGCCACTGCAGGCTGTTGGCGGGGCGCAGCACCCAGTGGTTCTCCTCCGGGAAGTAGAGCAGCTTGGAGGGGATGCCGCGGCGCTGGAGCGCGGTGAAGGTGCCCAGGCCCTGCGTCTCCACCACGCGGAAGTCCTGGCCGCCGTGAATCACCATCATCGGCGTCTTCCACTTGCCCACGTGCTCGATGGGGCTGTGCTTGCGGTAGCCCTCGGGGTTCTCCCAGGGCGTGCCCTTGTGCTCCCACTCCGGGAACCACAGCTCCTCGGTGTCGAAGTAGCCCATGCGCTCATCCAGGATGCCGTCGTGGTTGACCAGGCACTTGAAGCCGTCCGCCCAGTTGCCGGCAATCCAGTTGATCATGTACCCGCCGTAGCTGGCGCCCAGCGCGCACTTCTTCTCCTTGGAGATGAACGGGTAGCGCTGCAGCGCGGCGGCCAGGCCCTTCTGCAAATCCTCGAGCGGCTTGCCGCCCCAGTCGTCGCGGATGGCGTCGGTGAAGGCCTGCCCGTAGCCGGTGGAGCCGTGGAAGTCGACCATGACCGCCACGTAGCCGCGGCCCGCGTACACCTGCGGGTTCCATCGGTAGTGGAAGTGATTGCCGAACGAGCCCTGCGGTCCGCCGTGGATGAGGAAGGCCAGCGGGTACTGGCGCTTCGGGTCGAAGTCGACCGGCTTCACCACGTAGGCGCGCACCGTCTCGTTGTTCCAGCCCGGGAACTCGAACTGCTCGAAGCCGCCGAAGCGCACGCGCGCGAGCGTGTCCTGGTTCACCTGGGTGAGCTGCTTGGTACCCGTACCGTCCTGGTTGATGACGAACAGGTCCGCGGGCGAGTCCAGGTCATCGTGCACGTAGACCAGGCGGTTGCCGGCGGCCGGCTGCGGCGAGTCGTCCGTGCCGTCCTTCGTAATCTGCCGCACCTTGCCCGAGGCCACGTCGAGCGCGAACAGGGGCTGCTGGCCGATGTGGCCCGCGGTGGCGAACAGCGTCTTGCTGTCGGGGCTCCAGGCGAGGCCGCCGGCGGAGCGGTCCCAATCCTCGGCGAGCACGCGCTCCTGGCCGCCGGGCCACGCGCGCACGATGACGCGGTAGCGGTCCGCCTCGTAGCCGGGGCGGGACATGGCCAGGTACGCGAGCGACTTGCCGTCCGGGCTGAAGACGGGGCTGGTGTCGGTGGCGCGGTTCTTCTCGGTGAGCTTGCGCGGCCTGGCCTTCCCGTCGATGGGGGAGACGAAGAGGTCCAAATCCGTGGACCAGGACTCGGTGCGGCCCACGTCGCGCGCGGTGAAGACGACGCTCTTGCCGTCGGGCGTGAAGGTGTACTCCTCCGGTCCGCCGAAGGGCTTGGTGGGGCCGTCCGCGTCCATGCCCTTCATCAGGTCCACGGGCGTGCCGCCGGCCACGGGGACGACGAAGATGTGCGAGCGGCGGCCGTCCTTCCACGTGTCCCAGTGACGCGCGAAGAGCTTGTCGTAGGTGCGGCCGGTGGCCTTGCGCTTGGAGCGCTCCGCCTCGCGCTGGGTGTTGCAGTCGAGACCAGCGCAGTCGGGGAACACCTCCATGGACACGGCCAGCCGCGCGCCGTCCGGGGACAGGCGGAAGGTGCCGACGTCCAGGGGGAGCTTCGTCACCTGGGTGGGCTCGCCGCCGTCGATGGGCAGGCGCCACACCTGGGAGGAGCCGCCGCGCGAGGACAGGAAGAAGAGGCTCTTGCCGTCCGGGGCCCAGGTGGGGTCCGAGTCCGCGTCCGGGTGCGAGGTGAGCTGGCGCGGGGCGCTCCCGTCGACGCCGACGAGCCACAAGTCCGTGCGGCCGCGGTTGGCCTCCAAATCCGTGGAGCGCAGGACGTAGGCGACCTGGGTCCCGTCGGGAGAGACGCGCGGGTTGCTCAGCCGGCGCATCGAAATCATGTCGTGGTGGTTGAACGGCTGGGTCTTGGCCGGCGCCGGGGTGGCGGCGAGGGCCAGGGCCGCGACAAGCGACAGCGGCAAGGTGTCCTCCTGGGGTGGGCCCGCGCGCGTCCATCCAGGCGAGCGCTCGGGCGGGGTTTTCGGGGGTGGACCGTGCCCGCTCCTCCGGGCGCTGTCCACCTTGGGGCGTCGGAACATGCGAGGGGCGCCCGTATGCCCGGCGCGTCATGGAAAGTGGGGTCGGGACTTCCCGGGAGCGGAAGCCATGACGTGACGCGCCAGTCCGGTTAGTGAGAGGGGCATGAGCCCACCCGTCAGCGTGCGTGTCTGGTCCGACTTCGTGTGTCCCTGGTGCTACGTCGGTCTCCAGGAGGTCAAGAAGCTCCAGCAGGAGTTCGATATCCAGGTGGACTGGCAGCCCTTCTTCCTGCGCCCGGAGACGCCGCCGGAGGGGCTGCCCCTGCCCGCGCACATCCGAGAGAAGATGAAGGACCCGAACAACCCCCTCAAGGTCCGCGCGGCGCAGGCGGGGCTGAAGATGGTGGACCGGGACGTGATTCCTTCCACGCGGCGGGCGCACCAGGCCACGGAGTACGCGAGGACGCAGGGCAAGCTGGAGCCGTACCACGCGGCCATCCTGCGTCGGTACTGGAGCGAGGGTCAGGACCTCTGGCAGTGGGAGACGCTCCGGGGCGCGGCCGAGGAGGTGGGGCTGGACGCGGACGCGCTCCAGCGCGCGGTGGAGGGCGGCGAGTTCGCGAAGGTGGTGGAGGACGCGGTGCGCGCGGCGCAGGAGATGGGCGTCAGCGCGGTGCCCACGTTCGTGCTGGGTGAGCGCTTCGGCATCCAGGGCGCGCAGGACTACGCCGTGTTCAAGCAGGCGATGGAGCGGCTGGGCGCGAAGCCTCGCGCGACGACGTGAGGTGGGCGCGGGGCGACTCGCGCTCGCTACATGCCCTGGAGCAGCACGAGCATGCGCGGGAGCGAGTCGGGTCCCGCGCCACCGGAGAGCCCCTGCGCGAGGTCGTGCAGCTCGGGTGATTGTTCCAGGTGCTTCGCGCTGAGCTGGAAGCACTCCACGGCCGCGGCGTCGAGGCGCGCACGGGCATCGCTCGGTGTGGGGTCTTCACACAGCGCCACGACCTCGGGATGTCCGAACAGCGCCCAGCGCAGCATCGCGGCGCGCAGGGTCAGCTTGAAGACGGAGTCCATCACCGAGGGGCTGTCGGTGAACGGGTTGCGCAGCCAGTGGTTCACCGCGTGGTGACGGAAGTACTGCTCGATGCGCTCGCCGAGCACGGGCTCCAGTCGGGCGCGTCGCTCGGAGTACTGGGCCCAGACGTCGTCCGGCGCGGCGCTCGGACCACCGTAGGACGCCTGGATGGCGCGGGCCCACGCCTGGAACCGCGCGCCCCGGACGCCGTCGATGCGCGCGCGCAGCACCGCGCCGCAGATGCCGGCCCACGGGCCGCCGGGCAGTCGCACCGAGGACACCATCGCGTGCAGCGCGTCCAGCGTCGACGGTGCCTCGAAGTCAGAGAGCGTCGAGAGGAGCAGTGCTTCGTCTCGAAACGCCTCCGTCCCCCGGAAGTAGAAGGCCCCGAGCCGCCGGGCCAGCTCCCCCAGCATGAACAGCCGCGAGGCATACGGGTACTCGCGTCGCTCCAGGATGCGTAGCGCCACCTCACGCACCCGCGCCGCATGCCACGTCCACGCGTCGGCCGCGTCCTCTCCGCCCAGCGCTCGCGCCAGCTCGGGCCGTGCCGCCAGCGACGCGTCCACCGGCACGGGCTCCAGCGCGTCCTCCGCGAGCAGGCACAGGCGCACGACCTCCGGGCAACCGAACGAGCCCGTCACCTCCAACCGCCCTGCCCTGCGCGTGGCCACGCGAGGGAACACCGCGCACGCATCCGGCAACACCGCCTCGCCATACGCGCGATGCAACGAGCACAACCTCCGGGCATCGAGGAACGAGCACAGCCCGTCCTCGCGCTTCGCGATGTACGCGGCCTCCGCGCCCACGCCGCTGCCCGGGTCGGGCAGCACGAGCGCCGCGACCCGCGCCGCGTCCGGTCCTCCCGCCACCGCGTCGCGCAGCACCTTCCACCGCGCGTCGCTCACCGGCACCACGAGCCCCGCGCAGCACGTGTCCTCACACGTGTCCGCCAGACACTGGAAGCGCGTCAGATACCGGGGAGCCGTGGCGGACATGGACCTTTCGAGCTCAGGCGTCGTCCGAGCCGCCCCGCAGCCCCACCACCACCGCGTCACCCGACACGGGCGGCGCGGTCACGGAGAAGGCCTCGCGGTCCAGCGTCGCGAACAGCCGCACCACACACGCATCACAGATGGCGGCGCTCCCCATGCCCGCCTGCAGCCGCCCCACCTGATGCGCCAGGGCGCCGCAGAACGAGCAGCGCCGCCGGGCCGGCGTGGGCTGATTCGAGACGTACGGTCCTTTCATCTCCCCATTCCTCACAGGCTACTTCCGGCCCAGCGCCTTCTTCACGAAGCCCCAGAATCCGCCAGCGCGCTCCTTCAGGTCCGCGCCACGGCGCTCCTCGGCGGCCTTCACCGACTCCTTGCTCACCTGCAGCTGCTTCTGCAGCTCCTCCGGCGAGTAGCGCGTGGCCAGCGTGGCCTTCACTTCCTTGCGCGTGGAGTACTCGCGCGCCTCGACGTGCAGCACGCACTCCGAATCGAGCTTGATGGTGACGGCCACGCGCACCGAGCCCTTCGGCCCTCGGGGCAGGCCCTCGATGCGCACGGTGCCCAGGTACTCGTTGGCGGAGATGTGGTTGTCCTCGCCCTGGAAGATGGACAGCTCGAGGACCTCCTCGTTGTCCTTCGACGTGCTCAGCGCGAACGAGCGCTGCGCGGGCAGCGGGCTGTTGCGCTCGATGACGCGCTTGAAGGCGCCACCGGGCATCGCGATGCCCACCGTCATGGGCAGCACGTCGATGAGCACCACGCTGCTCACCTTGTCCACCGAGCCCGAGTACAGCGCCGCGCCCAGCGCCACGGCCTCGTCCGCGTTGACGCTCGCCTGCGGCCCCTTGCCGAACAGGCCCTTGAGCTTGTCGCGCACCAGCGGCATGCGGCTCATGCCGCCCACGAGGATGATGTCGTCCACCTCGGCCGCCTTCAGCTTCGCGTCCAGGAGCACGTCGCGCACCACGTCCACGGTGCGGCTGAGCAGCGGGTCGCAGATCTTCTCCAGCTCCTGCCGCGTCATCACCACGCGCAAATCCCGAGGCCGCCCCGAGTCGTCCATCATCAACATCGGGATGTGGACCTCGAAGCTGGCGCGCTCGGAGAGGGCCATCTTCGCGCGCTCGGCGGCGTCGCTCACGCGGGACAGCGCGATGCCGTCGCCGTTGAACGCCAGGCCCTCCTTCTCCTGGAAGCGCTTGAGCAGGAAGTCGACGATGAGGTTGTCGAAGTCGATACCGCCCAGGAAGATGTCGCCGCCGGTGCCGAGCACCTCGAAGACGTTCTTCTCAATCTTGAGGATGGTGGCGTCGAAGGTACCGCCGCCCAGGTCGTAGACGAGGACGCGCTTGTTGAGCTCGCGGTTGAGGCCGTAGGCGAGCGCCGCGGAGGTGGGCTCGTTGAGGATGCGCTCCACCTTGAGGCCCGCGAGGATGCCGGACTTGCGCACGGCCTCACGCTGCGGCTCGGAGTAGTACGCGGGCACCGTCACCACCGCGCGCTCCACCTTCTGGTTGAGGTGGGCCTCCGCCATCTCCTTGCACTCGCGGAGGATGATGGCCTGCACCTCCTCGAGCGAGAGCACGCTGTCCATCAGCCGCACGGCGGCGCGGCCCGCCGCGTCCGGGACGATGTCGTAGTGGAAGCGCTCGCGGACCTGGTTCACCACGGCGCTGTCGTAGGGCCGGCCCACCAGTCGCTTCGCGCCGTAGATGGTGTGCTGGGGGCGCAGCACCAGCTGGTTCTTCGCGCGGTGGCTGACGAGCAGCTTGTTCTGCGCGTTGAGCGAGATGACCGACGGAATCGTGTTGTAGCCCTCGCGCGAGCGCAGCACGACCGGGCGGCCGTTGGACAGGAGCGCCACGCACGAGTTGGTGGTGCCCAGGTCGATGCCGATGACGGGGCCCGTGCCGGCGATCTGCGGAGGCGGCGGGAGGAAGACCGTCCTGGGCAGACCCCGCTCGTCGAGCGCGGGCGCGACGGGCGCGGCCTTGGGGGCGGCCGGCGTCAGCACCGTGGGAGTCCCCACCGGCTCGGGAGCCCTGGGGGCCTCGCGGCGCACGTTGGGCAGTGACGGAGCCGCGGGCGCGGGAGGCGGCTGGAACGCGGCCGGAGGCGGGGGCGGCGGAGGCCGGGCCTGGGCCACGGGCGCGCGGGGAGCAGCCACGCCCGGAGGCGCGCTGCCGCCCATGCCCGACAGGTCCAGGTCGAACTCGACGCCGCCCGCCGGGCGAGCCGAGGAGGGAGGCGGCGGCGGTGAGGTGCGCGTCGGAGGCGGCGCGGCGGGAGGCAGCTCCTCCACCGCGTCACTGAAGTCCAGGTCGAACTCCAGGCTGCCACCACCGCGAGGCTTCGCGGCGGCGGCGGCGGGAGGAGGAGGCGGCGCGACGGGGCGCGGGGGCGGCGCGGCCGGGGCCTCCTCCACCGCGTCGCTCAGGTCCAGGTCGAACTCGAGCGCACCTCCGGCGGGCTTCGCGGCGGCGGGAGGCGGAGCGCTGGGACGAGGAGGCGGAGGCGGAGAGACCGGGGCCTCTTCCACCGCATCGCTCAGGTCCAGGTCGAACTCGAACGCGCCCCCCGCGGGCTTCGCTGCGGCGGCGGGACGAGCCGGAGGCGGCGCGCTGGCACGAAGAGGCGGCGGCGCGACGGGGGCCTCCTCCATCGCGTCGCTCAGGTCCATGTCGAACTCGAACGCACCTCCCGCGGGCTTCGCGGCGGCGGGCGGAGGCGGCGCACTGGGGCGCGGAGGCGGCGGCGCGGGCGTCTCCTCCATCGCATCACTGAAATCGAGGTCGAACTCGAACGCGCCACCCGCGGGCTTCGCGGCGGCGGGCGGAGGCGGCGCACTGGGGCGCGGAGGCGGCGGCGCGGGCGCCTCCTCCACCACGTCACTGAAGTCGAACTCGAACGCGCCACCCGCGGGCTTCGCGGCGGCGGTGGGACGCGCGGGCGTCTCTTCCACCGCGTCACCGAAGTCCAGGTCGAACTCGGGTGCGCCCCCCTTGGGCTTCGCGGCGGAAGGCGCCGGAGCCCCGGTGGCCTCGGACATGTCGAGGTCGAACTCCATCGGGCCGCTGGGGCGCGCCGACGAGGACGACTCGTCCTCCACGGAGAGGCCGACCTCGATGGGCGCCTCATCGAGCATCTCGCCCTGCGCGAGCGGCGCCTCGTCGAGCGACAGCTCGAACCCGGGCAGCGGCTCGTCCATCAGCGGCGCGGCGGGCGGGGGCGGCGTGCTCGCGATGAGCTCCTCGAGCGGGATGTCCACGTCATCAGCGGGCGCGGCGGGCGGCGGGGAGAAGTCGAAGGGCTCGTCGAGCCCCGGAGACGCCGGCGCATCCAGGTCATCGAACAGCGAGTCCAGCGCGGGCCCACGAGGCGCCGCGGCGGGCTTCGCCACGGGCGCGGGTGCGGGCCGGGCCTGCACGGGCGCGACAGCCGGCGCGATGGAGGGGGCCAGCGGCGCGACGGACGGGGCGATGGCGGGCAGCGGCGAGACGACGGCCGCGGGGGCCTCCGGCTTGCGCTGCAGGAGCATCATGTCCACCAGCGCGCGGCTGGCCGGGTCCAGCTCGTGGAACTGGAGCCCCATGCCGGGAGGCCCCGCGGGGTCTCCCACTTCACGGACCCAGCGCACGTCGGCGGTGCCGCGCAGCACGCGCACGCCTCCGGCGATCTGCACCTCGAACTTGACGGGTGTCCCCACGGGCTGCGGGGTGCGCGAGCGGATGAACATCCCGCCCGGGCTCAGGTTGGTGGCGAACTCCTCCGCGAAGCTCCCCACGCTTTCATGCTTGAGCTTCACCAACAGACCGACTGCCTTCCGGTCCGTGGTGCGCCTGCCTTGATCCATAACGCACCACCATCGCGGTACACCGCCCCCTTCTCAAGAGGGTTTTGGGGCCTCGGTTGGTTGGCAGGCCGAGGAACCAGGACAGGTGGGCCTGCGGCCTACCTGCACCTTCCTGTAATGTCGTGCGCCGCGAGGAGGCGTCCATGAGCACCATCCCTCTCACCGTCGCGGTGGCGCCGCGCACCGGCTGGCTGGTCGACCGACGCCACGACTTGATTTCCACGGTGGGCGGCGCCTGCGCGAGCCTCATCCTTGTCGGACTTCATGCCGGGGCGGGGGTGAGCAGCCTGGCGTTGTGGTGGGCGTGGGTGTTGGTGCTGGATGGGCCGCACCTGTTCGCGACGGTGTCGCGCACGTACCTGGACGCGCGCGAGTGGAAGACGCGCAGGCGGCTGCTGCTGGGGAGCCTGGGCTGGTTCGCGCTGGGGCCGGTGTGCTTCGGGGTGTCGTTGCTCGTCGGCAGCAAGCTGCCGTTCGTGTTGTTCCTCACCTTCGCCGCGCTGTGGGCGTACTGGCACGTGGTGCGGCAGCACTACGGGCTGATGCGGTTGTACCAGCGCAAGTCGGGGGAGACGTCGCGGGTGGACCAGCGGCTGGACAGCGTGACGCTCTACGTGGGGCTCGTCGCGCCGTTCGTGGCGTTCGCGGTGACGCATCCGGGGGCGCGCAAGCAATTGGGGCTGACGGGCACGCCGAGCTGGGAGCCGGTGGTCGCCGCGGCGTGCTTCACCCTGGTGGCGGCGGTGGTGCTCTTGAGCGCGGGGCGTCAGGCGTGGCGCTGGCGGAAGGGGCAGCCGGTGAACGGGCCCAAGTTGTTGATGATGGGGGCCGCGGTGGGGCTGTCGGCGGTGGTGTTCTGGCCGTCGGTGTCCGCGCGGATGGACTTCATCATGTTCGCGGTGGCGGTGACGGCGTTCCACAACGTGCAGTACCACGGCATCGTCTGGTTCTATCACCGCAATCGCTATCACTCGGCGGGGGTGGACCCGGCGTCCTTCGGCTGGGCGCCGAAGGTGAGCCAGCGGTTCATCTTCTATGCGGTGTGCGGCATCGCCTTCACCCTGGTGTACCGGGGCCTGGGGTGTGGCTTCGGCGCGCATCCGGGCTGCGGCGTGTTCGACGCGAAGCTCGCGCTGGGCACGGGGCTGACGCTGCGGGACTTCATGGCCGGCTTCATCTGGGGCTTCGCCCTGCACCACTACTACCTGGACCAGCGCATCTGGCGGGTGAGCAAGGATGCGGGGCTGAACCAGGACCTGAAGCTGGACGGCGCCCTTTCCGCTGCCGCACGAAGTCCCCGGCCTCCGGTGCCGCCGGGTTGAAACCCTGTCGTGGCACCCTGGCTTCCGACCTCCCCACGGGCAGTCCCGACGCCCGGATCTACCCGACGCCCGGCGACCACACTCCCGCACCGGGAGACACATGTAATCCAGAAACCAAAGCAAGCCAACTGATGGTGCGTTCCACGGAATGTCAGACGGCGGGAGCAGGATGCGCCCCGGCTCACGCCTCACCCACCTGGAATCCCATCGACAATGCAGACACTTCCTCAGTCCCCCCGACTGGCGAGCGTGTTGCTCGCCTCCCTCGTCGTCACGCTGTTCGCCTGCGGCCGCGAAGATGACGCCGGCCTCGCTCCGGTGAAGGACCCGTGGCAGTCCCCCGGGATGGAGCTGGAGCCCGGCTGTGGAGAGACCGACGCCGGCCCCGCCACCGACGCCGGCCCCTCCGAGCCCGACGCCGGACCTCCTGAACCCGACGCCGGCTCCGCCCTCTGTGGCGACGCCATCAAGCACCCCTCCGAGGAGTGCGACGACGGCAACTACAACCTGGGCGATGGCTGCACGCCCCTGTGCAAGCGCGAGCCCCGCTGCCTCAACGGCAGCTGCGAGGCCCGCTGCGGCGACGGCCGGCTCGAGCCCAACGCCTCCGAGGCCTGTGACGACGGCAACACCGTGGCCCACGACGGGTGCTCGCCGACGTGCCAGCTCGAGCCGGGCTTCCTCTGCCAGGTCCTCGAGGCGCCGCCCCCTTCCGCGCTGGAGCTTCCCATCGTCTACCGTGACTTCCGCGGCTACGACCTGCCCGCCACGGGCGGCCTGCCGCGCGGCCACATCGACTTCCAGAACAAGAACGGCAGTGAGCGGGGCATCGTGGCCTCCACCCTGGGCCCCGACAACAAGCCCGTCTACGCGAAGGTCGGGGTGAGCTCGCTGACGACGCATGGCCAGTACGCGTTCGACCAGTGGTTCCGTGACGTGCCCAACGTCAACCTGCCGCTCGTCGGCAACCTGCAGCTCACGCGGACGCCTGACAACGAGTACCTCTACGACAACGCGTTCTTCTTCCCGCTCGACAACGCGGGGTGGGTCGCGGCGGGCCAGGAGCCCCTGCGCAACGACTACGGCGCCCCCGCGCGGCCGCGCAACTTCAGCTTCACCAGCGAGACGCGCCACTGGTTCCAGTACAACGGCACCGAGGTCATCCGCTTCCGGGGAGATGACGACGTCTGGGTGTTCGTCAACGGCCGGCTCGCGCTGGACCTGGGCGGCATCCATGGCCCCGAGACGGGCAGCGTCAGCCTGGCCGCGCTCGCCACCCCGCTGGGATTGAACGTGGGCGGCGTCTACCAGCTCGCCGTGTTCCAGGCGGAGCGTCACACCACCGGCTCCTCCTACCGGCTGGGCCTCCAGAACTTCCACTACCCCCGCCAGTACACCGCGTGCATCCCCCACCCCCAGCTCCTGTGCGGCAACGGCACGGTGGACCCGGGTGAGCAGTGCGACGACGGCGTCAACGACGGCGGCTATGGCCAGTGCGCCGCGGGCTGCATCTTCGGGCCTCGCTGCGGGGACGGCGTCGTGCAGCTCTCCTCGGGAGAGCAGTGCGACGACGGCAACCTGAACAGCCAGGACGGCTGCAGCGCGTACTGCCAGCTCGAGCTGTTCTGAGTCCCGACGCCGCCGCTTCCGAGGCACTCATTCCTCGGAAGCGGTGGCGTGAAGTGCCTCAGCGCACCCAGGACACGTTGGTGACGGTGAACTTCGAGCCGTCCGTCTTCTCGACGTTCGTGTAGGGCAGGTACACGCGCGACGAGAAGGTGTTCGCGGCGGTGTCGATTTCGATGAGCCGCGTCGGGTTCGAGGACCCGTCGTGGTAGGTGGTCAGCATCTGATGGATGGTGTTGCCCTGCGTGCCCGTCACCGCGCGGTAGGCGTGCGTGCCCACGTGCCCGGAGAAGATGAACCGCACGTTGGGGTACAGCTTGAGCGCGTTGTCGAACACGTACTGGGGGCTGTTGTTGCCGTAGCCGCCGTTGCCCTGTTCGATGGCGCCGCCGCTGTTCTGGTGGGAGTGCGTCAGCACGATGACGTTGTGGTTCGGGTGCTGCGCGAGCACGTTCCGGGCCCACGTCACCGCGTCCGTGCGCGCCCACAGCTCCAGGCTGAGCACCAGCCAGTTCAGCCCGCCCGCCGAGAAGGTGTGGAAGGAATTGTCGCTCTTGCCCGCCTCGAACACGCCGCCCAGCCGGGTGAAGCGCGACGGCGGGAAGTAGGTGTTGAACGTGGTGGTGTTGCGCAGGTTGGCGTTCACGTTGCCGGGGCACGCGCTGCCGCCCGGGCAGGTGGCCGCGGTGTCGTGGTTGCCGATGGCGATGGCGTAGGGAATCCCCGCCGCGTCCAGCTTCTGGAAGGCGTTGCCCGCGCGGACGTACTGGATGTGGTCCGGCGTGTCCCAGTTGGCCATGTCGCCCGTGTGGCCCACGAAGCGGATGTCCAGCGCGGCCTTGTTGTCCGCGAGCCACTGCATGCGGTGGTCGATGAGCGTGGAGCTGGAGACGACCTCGTTCTGGGTATCCGGGACGATGACCAGCGTGAACTTCGTGTCCACCGGCTGCGGCGTCGCGGGGGCCACGTGGAAGCGGATGCCCTGGTCCACCCAGCCCGCCGCGCTGAGCGCCGCGCGCTCCTGGGCGGTGATGGCGAAGCGGTGCTTCCTCAGCGTGTCGTTCGCGTAGCGGTAGACGGGCACCAGGCACGGCGAGGCCGTCGCCGACGCGAAGAAGCCCACGCCCTCGTCGGTGGTGAAGCCGCCCTGCGTCACCAGCTGCTGCTTCTCCGCCGCGTCGATGGTCCAGAAGTGCTCGGTCCGACTCGGGCTGTAGATGCGATACACGGGCGACAGCCCCGTCCCCGTGATTCCCGAGGCCCGGAACGCCACGCCCCGGTCCTCCGTGTAGCCGTACGTCGTTCCCGCGTTCGTCGCCTCATTGGCGTTCAGCGTGTAGAGGCTGTCGCCATTGCTCGGCCGGATGCGGTGATACACGGGCGAACCCAGCGCGGCGCAGTCGAGCGCCGCCTCGCTGGACGCTGTCCCGGCGGGCTCCACGGGCGCGCCACCACCACACGCCCACAGCCCCGCCACCAGCGCCAAGGACCCCACGACTCTCCATGAACCCATGATGTCTCCTCTCGAAGGAACACGACTCGCTGCTCCTCGAAAGCCTCTTCGACCCGATTGACCCAGGCAATGACTTGATTCCTGGTCAATCCAAACATCGATGGCAAACAGGCCAAAACCGGACACGAGACATAGACGCAACACGGTTGCATCAACAATCCTCACATGACATAACGCCCGTACCTCGAAGGCGCGTGAGCGCTCCGCCCTTCGCACCTCCCCGGGAACAGTCATGCATCCAAGACCCCTCCATCTGGCATTCCTGGCCGTCACGGCCGTCCTCATGGTGAGCTGCGGCTCCTCGGACGAGCCCGGGCCCGACGAGACCGCTGAGTGCAGCGGCCACGGCCACCTGCACGGCGACCACTGTCACTGCGACGAGGGCTACGTCGCGGACGGCCTCACGTGTGTCGTCGCCGGGGAGCCCGTCATCGAGTGCGGAGGCCACGGCCATCTGCACGGCGACCACTGCCACTGCGACGAAGGTTACACCGAGCAGAACGGCACCTGCGTCGTCGCCCCCGAGCCGGGCCTCGACTGCGGCGAGCACGGCCATGCACACGGGGACCACTGCCACTGTGACGAAGGCTACGTCGAGCAGGAGGGCACGTGTGTCGCGGCCCCCGTGACGGGGCCGGACTGTGGCGAGCACGGCCACGCGCACGGCGACCACTGCCACTGCGACGAAGGCTACGAGGAGAAGGAAGGCACCTGCGTGCCCCAGACGGAGCCAGTGCTCGACTGCGGCGAGCACGGCCACAGCCACGGCGACCACTGCCACTGTGACGCGGGCTACGTGGAGGTGAACGGCACCTGTGTCCCCGAGCAGCCGAACCCCGTGCTGCCCACGTACACCATCGTCCCCATCATGTACCCCTCGGGCAGCGGCAGCTTCGCGCTGGAGCTGAACGACGCGGGGCAGGTGGTGGGCAACGTGCGCTCGACGGTCATCACCGGCACGCCGCCGCCGCTCATCGCCTACCGCTGGAGCGAGGAGAGCATCACCGAGCTCGGCATCCTCCCGGGCAGCAACAACTTCAGCCGTGCGTACGGCCTCAACGCGAGCGGCGTGGTGGTGGGCGAGAGCGACAACAACACGCCCCGCGCCTTCCGCTGGGAGAACGGCGTGATGACCGACCTGGGCACGCTCGGCGGCGCGTCCGCGGTGGCGACCGGCATCAACGACAGCGGCGTCATCGTCGGCGGCGCGTCCAACGGCACCACCAGCCGCGCGTTCCGCTGGGTGGACGGGACGATGACGGAGCTGGGCTCGCTGGATGGCCAGGGCAACACGCTGGCCCGCGCGTGGGACATCAACAACGCGGGTGACGTGGTGGGGTCCTCGAAGAACGCGCAGGGCGTCACGCGCGCCACGCTCTGGACGGCCCAGGGCCAGCTGGTCAACGTCGGCGCGCTGGACGTGAGCCTCGCGAGCCAGGCCTACGCGGTGAACGAGTCTCGGCAGGTGGTGGGCTCCGCCGTCATCGGCGCCACGTCGGGCGGCTCGCCCATCTACAACGCCTTCACCTGGAGCGACGGCACCGTCCGGAGCCTGGGCACCCTGTCGAGCCAGCCCACCGCCATCCACAGCGAGGCGAAGGCCATCAACGCGTCGGGCTGGATTGTCGGCTACGTGGGCCAGTACCACGGCAACGCGTCGCTGGGCACCGCCGCCGCCGTGCTCTGGGTCGACGAGCGCATCCACGACCTCAACACGCTGATTCCCGCGGACAGCGGCTGGACGCTCCTGTCCGCCGAGGGCATCAACACCCGCGGCGACATCGTCGGCTTCGGCCGCTTCAACGGCACCAGCACCGCCTTCAAGCTCGTGCGCCAGTAGCCCCCGACACAACACCGCGCCCCGTCCGACGACACACGCCGGGCGGGGCGCATGCGCGTCAGAGTTCCTCGGCCACCGGGGCGATGCGCGCGAGCACACCCGGCCAGCCGGGCTTCATCCCCTCGAAGGCGCGCCGTCCCATCGGCGAGTCC
Source organism: Myxococcus sp. MH1 (assembly GCF_059738865.1). Taxonomy (NCBI): domain Bacteria; kingdom Pseudomonadati; phylum Myxococcota; class Myxococcia; order Myxococcales; family Myxococcaceae; genus Myxococcus; species Myxococcus sp. MH1. The sequence goes on from NZ_AP026947.1 coordinate 9,517,378, forward strand.
AGGTCGAAGCCCTCGTGCGTCAGCTCCAGCCGCGTCCCCGTGCCCTCCGACACCAGCGTCCAGGTGATGGTGGTGTTCAGCGCGAACTGGATGCGGAACAGCCGCTCGGGCTCCACGGCGAGCACCTCGCAGCGCTGCTTGCCCCACTGTCCCATGTCCATCTCGAAGCGGTGGCCCACCTCGGCGCGGATGTCTCCCGGGGCCCACCAGCGCGCCACGAGCGCGGGCTCGGTGAGCGCGCGCCACACCTTCGCCGGTGGCTGCGAATAGACATGGCTGACCCGAATCACTCCGGCGTCCTTCATGAAGCGTCCTCCTCGTCGAGAAGCTGTTCCAGGTCGCCGAGCCGCTGCTTCCAGTAGCGCTCGAACGTCTCCAGCCAGCCGCCGACCTCGGACAGCGGACGCGGGTCCAGGTGGTAGAAGCGCTCGCGCCCCCGAGGCTCCTCACGCACGAGGCTCGCCTTGCGCAAGACCTGAAGGTGCTCCGAGACCGCCGGCCGCCCCACGTCGAAGTGACTCGCCAGGTCCCCCACCTTGCGAGGCCCCTTGCGCAGCTGCACCAGAATCTCGCGCCTCACCGGATTGGCGAGCGCGGAGAAGACATCGACCTTCTGCATGCGCGAAGCAATACGTCGGAAACTTCCGACGCGTCAACTTCTTCCGACACATCGCCCTCGCAGGCCCGACGTGCGTCGGCTCAGGTCACCAGGGCGCGATTCGCCACAGGAGCGCCTCCTGGTTCCACGTCTCCCCTTCACCCTCGCGCAGCCAGCCCGAGGCGACCAGCCCCTGTCCCGGCATCGCCGCGAGCCCCGTCACCGCGAGCGTGCACTGGCCGCTCGGACACTCGCGCGCCCGCAGCACGCGCCGCGCCTGGTCCGAGCCGTCCATGGGATAGCGCGTGAGCACGTCGCCACAGGCCACGGAGACGGCGCCCGTCTCGTCCACCGCCGCGGCCACGCCCTCCTGGGCCTCCTCGCCGCACTCGGGCTGCTTCAGCCAGCGAACCTCGCCCTCCGCGCCCACGGCGAGCACGAACGGCCCCTGCGTCCCCAGCGACGTGCCGCCCCACACGAGCAGCCCCGCGAAGTCGCCCGCCACCGAGACGCCGCCCTGCGGCCCCACCGCCACCGCCGTCACCCGGCCCTTGGCCCCTGGCAGCTCTCGACCCCACACCAGCTTCCCCGCCTCATCGAACTCCAGCACCACGAAGCCGCGACGGCCCTTCGCGCCGAAGGACTCGCCGTCCACCTCCAGCGTGTCCTCGAGCTGCCCGGCGAGCACCACGCGCCCCGACGGCGCCAGCGCCACCGCGTGCAGCGCCGTCTCCTCGCCCGTCCCGGTGAAGCGCCGCGTCCAGCGCACCGAGCCGTCCGCCGCGTAGTGCGTCAGCACCGGGTCCTTCAGCGCCCCCACCCACTCCTCACCCGCCACCACCACGCCGCCGTCCGCGTCCGCCACCACCGACTGGGCCTTCTGCCCCACGCGCTGCTGCCACGTCGGCTCGCCGTCCTCGGAGAAGCGCACCAGGAAGCCGTCCTGCGCCGGGCCCAGCCCGAAGTTCGCCGGGTACAGGAACGCGTTGCCCGTGAGGAACACCGCGCCGTCCGGCCCCGGTGACGCCGCCACGCGCAAATCCGACAGGCGCTCGCGGGGGAACTCCCGCGTCCAGCGCGGCGTCCCATCCGCCGCGTACCGCCCCAGCACCACCCCCAGCCGCTCCCCGGCCACCGGCTCGCGGTCCGCGTCCTGCCGGGGCGTCTGCGACACCACCAGCACCACGTCCCCGTCGCGCCCCACGGCGACGCCGGTCCCCGAGTCGTCCTGGGGCCCACCCACCCGGGCCTCCCAGGGCACCTGCGCGCCCTCGCCCTCGGAGGGCGGCCGGGTGCCCGACTTCGGCGGCGTGCCCGAGCCCGAGTTGTCCCCGTCCGTGCCGGGCGCGGCCTCCTCCCCGGGGGGCTCCGGGCTGCCCGGCTCCGAGCCACACGCCAGCCCCACGCCCCACAGGAGGGCCAGCGGCGCGAGCCACCTCCAGCCCTGGAACCAACGCCCCGCTCGCTCTGACCGCATGCGTGCTCCCCGAGCCGCCGCCGTCCTTCGCGAGCCGGCTCTCCGGAGACGGTAAGCAGCGTGTCCGGGACGTGGCATTCCCCCTGCCCCTCGGGGGGAGACACCCGCCCGGGGGGCGTGCAGGCGACTGGGGGCCTCGGGGCCCCGTCCCCCGAGTGTGTGACAGCGGAATAGGCCCCCACTCCAACGGTTGCCACCGCACGACTCGGCCGCTCGGAAGGAGGAAACCGTTGGTCCGGGCGCCGCCCGCGAATTAAGAGACTCCTTCCATGGAAAGCGCCGCCCCCGCCCCACGTCCCGTGCCCGATGCCTCGAGCGACGACCTCCGCGCAGTCGAGGAGCTTGCCCAGGCCCGTAACGCCATCGTCGCTCAAATCGAGAAGCGCGTCGTCGGGCAGCGCGAGGTGGTGGAGCACCTGCTCATCTCGCTCTTCAGCCGGGGCCACTGCCTGTTCGTCGGCGTGCCGGGCCTGGCCAAGACGCTGCTCATCTCCACCCTGGCGGACGTGCTGAACCTGTCCTTCAACCGCATCCAGTTCACCCCGGACCTGATGCCCTCGGACATCACCGGCACGGACATCCTGGAGGAGGACCGCACCACCGGCCGGCGCAACTTCCGCTTCGTGCAGGGCCCCCTGTTCGCCAACATCATCCTGGCCGACGAGGTGAACCGCACGCCGCCCAAGACGCAGGCCGCGCTGCTGCAGGCCATGCAGGAGTACCGCATCACCGCCGGCGGCCGCACGTATCCGCTGGCCCCGCCCTTCCTCGTCTTCGCCACGCAGAACCCCATCGAGCAGGAGGGCACCTACCCCCTGCCCGAGGCGCAGCTGGATCGGTTCATGTTCCTGGTGGACGTGGGCTACCCCACCGCCGAGGAGGAGATTCAAATCGTCAAGAGCACCACCGGCGGCGAGCAGCCGACGCTCGAGAAGATTCTGTCGCCCGAGCGCATCGTCGCGCTCCAGGACCTGGTGCGGCGCGTGCCGGTGCCGGACCACGTGGTGCGCTTCGCGGTGGAGCTGGTGCGCAACACCCGGCCCAAGGAAGCAGGCGTGCCGGACTTCGTGGCGAAGAACGTGTCGTGGGGCGCGGGCCCTCGCGCCAGCCAGTACCTGGTGCTCGCGGCCAAGGCGCGCGCGATTCTCCACGGGCGCTTCGTGGCGACGGTGGAGGACGTGCGCGCGCTGGCGCGTCCCGTGCTGCGCCACCGCGTGCTGCCCAACTTCACCGCGGAGAGCGAGGGAATCACGTCCGTGAAGCTCGTGGACCAGCTCCTCACGGTGGTGAAGGGCTAGCGCCGCGTGCTGCTCGATGCCCAGACGCTGGCCCGCCTCAAGGGCGTGAAGCTGCGTGCCCGCGCGGTGATGGAGGGGGTGCTGTCCGGCCTCCACAAGAGCCCCCATCAGGGGCAGAGCGTGGAGTTCGCCGAGCACAAGGAGTACGCGCCCGGCGACGAGCTGCGCCACCTGGATTGGAAGGCGTACGGCAAGTTCGACAAGTACTACGTCAAGCGCTTCGAGCACGAGACGAACCTGCGCGCGGTGATGGTGGTGGATGCGTCCGCCTCCATGGGCTACCAGAGCGGCGCCCTGTCCAAGCTGGAGGTGGCGACGACGCTCGCGGGCGCGCTGTCGTACCTGCTGGTGCGTCAGCAGGACGCGGCGGGCCTGGCGCTGCTCACCGGCGGCAAGTGGAAGGACGTGCCCCCGCGCGCGTCCGCGGGCCACCTGAACGTGCTGCTCGACACGCTGGATGCGACGGCGGCCGGCGGCACCACGGATCTGGGCAGCGCGGCGGACCACCTGGCGGAGGTGCTGCCCCGGCGCTCCACCGTCATCGTCCTGTCGGATTTGCTCGACGAGAAGCAGGACGCGCTCAAGCGGGTGCTGGCGCTCAGGCAGCGCAAGAACGACGTGTCGCTGTTCCACGTCGTGGACCCGGCGGAGCTGACGTTCCCCTTCGATGACCCCACGCTCTTCATGGACATGGAGGGCGAGGGCCGCATCGAGGTGAACCCGCGTGAAATCAAGGAGAGCTACCTGGAGGAGTTCCACGCCTTCCTGGCGAACGTGAAGGCGTCGTGCGCGGAGGCGGACGTGGACTACGAGCTGGTGCGCACGGACGAGAAGCTGGACGACGTGCTGCTGCGGTACCTGGCGCGGCGCGGGAGGCGCGGGTGACGTTCGGCAATCCGTGGATGCTGCTGGGCGCGCTGGGCGCCCTCATCCCCCTGCTGGTGCACCTGTTCGACCGACGCAGGCCGCGTCCCCATCCGTTCGGTCCGCTGGCCTTCGTGTTGAGAAGCCAGAAGCGCACCGCCAGCCGCCTCAAGTTGAAGCGCCTGCTCCTGTACGTGCTGCGCACGCTCATCCTGCTGGCCATCCCCATCGCGCTCGCCAGGCCGGAGCTGACGCGCGACGCGCAGGCCGCGCAGGTGGTGAAGGGCCCGGCCGCGACGGCCATCATCCTGGACGCGTCCCTGTCCATGCGCTGGTCGGACGGCACGTCGCTCTTCGAGCGGGGCCGGGACGAGGCGCGCGACGCGCTGAGGGACCTGCTGCCCGAGGAGCCCGCCACGGTGGTGGTGTGCACGGGCTCGCCCGCGCCGCCGCCGCCTCCGGGGTTCGACCGGGCCCGGCTGCGCGCGCTCGTGGACGAGGCGAAGCCGACGTACGGCGGGGCGGACCTGTCGCGCTGCATGGACCTGGCGGCGCGCTCGCTGGAAGAGAACCCGATGCCGGCCAAGCGGCTGGTGGTGGTCTCCGACATGGCGGCCACGGCGTTCCGGCTGGAGGCCCCGCCGCCCACGGTGAAGGGGCCCACGGGCGCGCCGGTGAAGCCGGAGGTGGTGCTGCGCGACGTGGCCGAGGGCAAGGAGACGCTCGCCAACCACGCCATCGTCGACCTCAAGGTGGAGCCCGCGCTGCAGGCCGGCCCGCGCGCGTTCCAGTTCACCTTCACGGTGCGCAACTTCGGGACGGAGGCAGTCAAGGATTTGGAGGCCGCGGTGCGCACGGGCGAGACGACGCTGGCCAAGGGCTTCGTCGACGTGCCCGCCGGTGGCACCACGCAGAAGGCGCTCACGGTGCGCTTCCCGCAGGGCGGCACGGTGGTGGGCCAGGTGACGCTCGCGCCGGACGCGCTGGCGGAGGATGACCGACGGGCGTTCGTGCTGCCGGTGCCCCGCGCGCTCAAGGCGCTGGTGGTGAACGGCGCGCCGCACGCGACGCGCTACCGGGACGAAGCCTTCTTCGTGGACGCGGCGCTGACGGCGCCGGGCTCTCCGGTGGAGGTGGCCGTGCGCGACGCGGAGGTGGGGCTGCGCGAGGACTTCTCCACGTACGACCTGGTGCTGCTGCTCAACGTGGCGGCGCCGAACGCGGAGGAGGCGGCGCGGCTGTCCACCTTCGTGGAGAACGGCGGCGGCCTGTTCGTCAGCATGGGCGACCGGGTGAACACGGAGGACTACAACCAGAAGCTGGGCGCGGTGCTGCCCCGGCCGCTGCGCGTGCTGCGCACCAGCGCGGAGCGCGACACGGACCCGGAGGCGGAGACGAAGGCGGCGCGGCTGGCGCAGGTGAACCAGGAGCACGTGCTCTTCTCGCCCTTCACCGGGCGCGCCGAGGAGGGCCTCGTGGGCGCACGTTTCTACCGCTACATGCTGCTGGAGGCGGACAACCCCACGTCTCCTGGTGCGAGCCAGGTGCTGGCCACGTACGAGGACGGAGCTCCCGCGGTCGCGGTGATGCGCAAGGGCAAGGGCCGCGTGGCGCTGTTCACCAGCACGGTGGACCGCGACTGGAGCGACTTCGCCATCCGCACCAGCTTCCTGCCGCTGATGCAGCGCTTCGCGGCGTACCTCACCGGCTCGCTGGAGGAGCGCGAGGAGGTGCGCGTACGCGTGGGTGAGCTGGCGAGCTTGCGTCCGGAGGGCTCGCAGAAGGTGACGGCGGTGAAGGCGCCGGACGGCTCGGAGCTGCCGCTGAAGGAGCAGACGGAGGGCTCCGTCGTGGCGGGGCCGGTGCTGGAGCCGGGGGCGTACTCGGTGCTGGGCGCGGAGGGGAAGATGGTGCCCGCGCTGTCCTTCGCGGCGACGCTGGACCCGGCCGAGAGCGACTTGACGCGCGTGCCGCAGGAGACGCTCACCGCGTACTTCGGCGAGGAGACGGTGAAGGCGTCCAGCGGCGACGAGGACCGACCTTCGGTGCCGCTGTGGACGTGGCTCATCCTGGCCGCGTGCGTGGCGTTCTTCTTCGAGGGCACGCTGCTGCGCAAATAGACTTCGGGGCCATGATGCCCGGCCCCGACGTCGTCATCGCCTGTCCTCACTGTGGAGCGCCGCACCTGCTCCGCTCACTCGCCACCGGCAACACGCTGGGCATCGCGGGCTGGACGGATGGCTGGTGCGAGGAGCCGCCGATGGCGCTGCGCCCCCCGGTCTTCTCCCGCTGTGCTTCGTGTCACGCGCTGTTCCGGGCCGCCGGGTCACGTCGACTGGGAGAGCTCACGGAGCGCACCGTGCCTCACGAGGAGCCCGTCACCCGCGTCACGCTCGCCCACGCGGGCGGGCGCCGCGCCGAGGCGATGCACCTCTTGAGTCGTGAGCTGGGCAAGTCTCCGACCGAGGCCCGGCGGATGCTCGACAAGCTCCCAGCGCCGCTGGGGGCGTGGGCTGAGGACGTGGCGGGACGACTGGCCAGGCGCCTGGTGGAGCTGGGCGCGCGCGTCTCGCTGGAGTCCACGACAGCGCAGTCGACGCGCTCGTTGCTCCCGCGCGAGTGGAAGGAGGCGCCCAGGTTGGAGCACCCGTCCGAGGCGGAGCTCCAGTTCGTCCTGCGGGAGAACCTGCTGCGGCCCCCCGCGTGGGAGTGGGAGGCGCGCCAGCACCTGTGGTGGATGAGCAACGCGCCCCATCACCAGGGCGCATCCTGGCGAAGCCCCTGGAGGCGCACGCGGGCGGTGCTCAGCAACCTGCATGTACTGGCCCACCTCGTGACCTCGGACTCGGACGAGAATCGGCTGCTGCGGGTGGAGGCCTTTCGCGAGCTGGAGAAGCGGGACGAGGCCCTCGCGCTCCTGGACTCGGCGCCCTTCCCCGCGTACCTGGTGTACATCGCGGACTTCCTGCGGGGACAGCTGCGCGAGTTCGACTTCGAGGTGCGCAGGCTCCCGCCGCCTCCGGCTTGAGCGCCGTTACTTCACGCGCTCAATCTTGTGCTTGCGGCCCTTGATGCGGCCCTCGCTCAAGCGCTGGAAGGCGATGCGGGACACGCGCCGGGCGACGGCGACGTAGGCGATGTGGTCCTGGATCTCAATCTTGCCCACGTCCGTCGCGGCGAACCCGCCCGCCTCGCCCGTCAGCGCGCCGAGGATGTCGCCCGGCCGCATCTTGTCCTTGCGACCGGCAGAGATGTAGAGCGTCTCCCACTCGGAGCCGAGCGCGCCGGGCTTCATGAAGGTCTCCTCCAGCGCGGCCTGGTCGCCCGTCTCCAGCTTCACGCCGAGGGCCTGTTCGATCTCCTCCACCTTGCGCTCGTCGCGCGGCGTCACCAGCGCGATGGCGAGGCCCGTGCGGCCCGCGCGTCCGGTGCGGCCGATGCGGTGCACGTACGGCTCGGGCTGGAAGGGCATGTCGAAGTTGACGACGGCGTCGAGCGCCTCCACGTCGATGCCTCGCCCCGCCACGTCCGTGGCCACCAGCACGCGCGTGCTGAGGTTGCGGAACTTCGCCATGACGCGGTCTCTCTCGAACTGCTCCAGGTCGCCCTGCAGCCCGTCCACGCTGACGCCCGCGTCGGAGAGCGACTTCGTCAGCTCCACCACCGTCGCCTTGTGGTTGCAGAAGACGATGGCGGACGCCGGCATGTGGCGGTGGAGGACCTTGAGCAGCATCGCCGGCTTGTCCTCCGGCGCGGAGTTGTAGCGAAGCTGGCGGATGGGCGGCGCGGCCTCGGTGTCCTCCACCGTCACGCGCACCGGCTCCTTCTGGAACGCGCGGCTCAGGGCCGCGATGTCCGGCGGGAAGGTCGCGGAGAAGAGCACCGTCTGCCGGCGCGACGGCATGGCGCCGAGGATGCGCTCCATGTCCTCGCGGAAGCCCATGTCGAGCATCCGGTCCGCCTCGTCCAGCACCACCGTGGCCACCCCACGGGTGTCCAGCGCGTCGCGGTCCAGCACGTCGATGATTCGGCCAGGGGTGCCCACCGCGATGTGAGCGCCCTTCTCCAGCGCCTCCAGCTGCGGGCGGATGGGCTGGCCACCCGCGAGCACCAGCACCTGGAGCCCCGGGAGCCTGCGGCCCAGCTTGCGGATTTCGCCCGCCACCTGCGCGCACAGCTCGCGCGTGGGGCACAGCACCAGCGACTGGACCCGACGGTCCTGGAGCCGCACCTGACGCAAGAGGGGCAGCGCGAAGGCGGCGGTCTTGCCGCTGCCCGTGCGGGCCTGGCCGACCAGGTCCTTGCCCTGGAGCAGCACGGGGATGCTCTGCGCCTGGATGGGCGTGGCGGACTGGAAGCCGAGCTCCCCCAGGACCTGGAGCAGCGGAGGAGACAGCGCGAGCGTGGCGAAATCCATCAGGGCCTCGATTGAACGGAGGCGCGGAAGGTGCCTCGGAGCATCAGCGCGCCCTTGTAGCAGTCGCCCGGGGTGGAACAAGCCCCCCGCGTCAGTGCACCGTGGGACGACGGCGTGGGCGCCGCCTGGCCGGACGCCGCCGTTGCTTCTCCAGGTAGTCCTTCAGGACGACGGCGCTGTTGTGGTCCTCGTCGCGCGCGCTGTACAGCAGCGTCACGTCGCCCTGGCGGGCCGCCTCGAGGAGGGGCGCGAGCGCCTCGTCGTGAGAGGAGAGCTCCCGGGCATAGCGGCGCTGGAACTCCTTCCAGCGCGCCGGCTCATGGCCATACCACTTGCGCAGCTCCGTGCTCGGCGCCACGTCCTTGAGCCAGCCGTCGAGCTCGAGCCGGGTCTTCTTGATGCCCCGGGGCCACAGCCGCTCCACGAGGAAGCGAGCGCCGTCCGAGTCCCCGGGCTCCAGATGGTGATACACGCGCGCGAGCTGAATCATGGCCTGCCTGCCCCCTGGGTCGATGGGTGGCCCTGTCTCACGGGCCTCTTCGGGCAAGGTGGAGAGCCCGTGCGCGGACCGGTAGCGGAAGCCCTGGCGGCTCGCCCAGGGCATGACGTCCCATGTCATGGCCGTGGCCCCGAACGCACGCGCGTCCCCGGAGAACGCGCCAGACACCGGCTCGCGGTGCGGACACCGTGGCACACGAGCCGGGCAAGCCCTGGCTCGTCGCTTGCTCTGCCGTCCGGACAGGCCACGGCTCCACCTTCCGACCCGCACACCTCCGAGACCTTCCCCTTGGCTCCCCACATCCATGTCCGAGACCTTCGAGAAGATTCAGAGCGTGCACAGCCTCTACCAACTCGTCGACGAGGAGTCCGAGCAGGTACCCCTGGCCTGGGAGATCTACTCGGGAGCGAAGGCGGCCCTGGCGACACCGGACCAACTCGATGAGGGGGAGGCCGATACGCTGACGGATTGGCGTGGGCGCTACCTGAACATCCTCGCCCGGCTGCTGAATGACCGGAGCGTGCGCAGCATCTGCCAGACGATGCGGACGAAGGCGGGCCCGTTCCGGAAGATGCTGACGGTGAACCAGCCCTCGCGGGATATCGACAACGGGCTGGGGCCGAGCCGCCAGCGCACGCGGATGTTCGCCGAGTGGCAGGCGCGCCCCTTCCAGGTGTTCATCCGCGGAGGGCTCTTCTATCGACGTCACTCCAGCGGGAAGCTGTCCCTCTTCGACACGTCCCGCATGGAATCCCATGGCAAGGCGTGCTTCGGCGGATATGTGCTGGACCTGGAGCAGCGGCTGTATGTCTTCAACCACCTCGACAAGGAGGACCGTATCGCCCACTCGACCTTCGTTCGCGGCGCGCCGACACGGTCCGCCGGGGAGATTCGCGTCCTCAACGGCCGGTTGCAGATGCTCACCAACCACAGCGGCCACTATCGCCCCGACAAGAAGTCGCTCCACGACACGCTGGTGTACTTCCAGAGCCAGGGCGTCGTCCTGGCCGGAGCGCTGGTGGCCTTCGTCGTGGACCCCCAGCTCGCGTTGGTGCCGCTGACGCCCGAGCAGCTCCCCTGGGTGTTCCTGTCGGACGTCGGCACGCTCCAGGTCGTCAAGGAGCTCGTCGACGACGAGGTCTCGGGCATCCTGGACCTGCAGGCGAGGGAGCGCCGTCGCGTGGCGTTGCTCAAGCAGCGCAGCTTCGAGCAGAACATCTCCTCGCGGTTCGTCTACAAGGCCTCGGCCTTCGTGAACGCCGTGGCCCAGGAGGACGCGCTGGCCCAACAGGCCCTCGACGACCTCTTCCCCGACAGCTGAGTCGGCGGGCGGCGGGGAGGTGCTGGCCTCGAACGCCTCGGGAGTTGACGAGCAGACGACGCCCGGGGCGGCGCGTCGCATTCCGCTCCCCCAGCCCTCCCCGGGTAGTGCGACACTGCGCGGGTGACTGTCTCCGCCCTCTACCGCGACTGTGCCCGCCTGTTCATGGTGGGCTTTCCTGGAACCCGCGTCGACGCCGACCTGGCGTCGCTGATGGATGACGGCATCTACGGCGCCATCCTGTTCAAGCGCAACGTGGGCACGGCCCAGGAGACGGCGGCGCTGTGCCACGCGCTCAAGGTGCGCGCGGGCCGGCCGTTCATCCTCTCGGTGGACCAGGAGGGGGGACGCGTGGCCCGGCTGCGCGGCGCGCCGTTCACCACCCTGCCCCCGATGCGGGAGCTGGGCCAGCGCGGGGACGCGGACGTCGTGGAGCGCGTGGGACGGCTGCTCGCCCACGAGCTGCGCGCGGTGGGCTTCGACTGGGACTTCGCGCCGGTGCTGGACGTGGACACCAACCCGGCCAACCCCGTCATCGGCGACCGGAGCTTCAGCCGGGATGCGGAGGCGGTGGGGCGGCTGGGCGTGGCGCTCGCGCGCGGGCTCGAGGCGGGCGGCGTCGCGTCCTGCGGCAAGCACTTCCCCGGGCACGGCGACACGATGACGGACAGCCACCTGACGCTGCCCCGGCTGCCGCATGATCTGGAGCGGCTGCGGCGCGTGGAGCTGGTGCCCTTCCGGGCCTTCGCGCAGGCGCGGCTGGCGTCGTTGATGACGGCGCATGTCATGTTCGACGCGCTGGACAAGGAGATGCCCGCGACGATGAGCGAGCGCGTGCTGACGGGCGTGCTGCGCCAGGAGCTGGGGTTCGACGGGGTGCTCGTCAGCGACGATTTGGAGATGAAGGCCATCGCGGCGCACTACTCCGTGGAGGAGGCCGCCGTGCGCGGCACGCTCGCGGGGGTGGACCTGTTCCTCGTGTGCCATCAGGTGGACGTGCAGCGGCGCGCCATCGAGGCGGTGGTGAAGGCGGTGGAGTCCGGACGGATTCCGCGCGAGCGCATCACCGAGGCGCATCGCCGGCTGGATGTGCTCGCCGCGCGCTTCGCACACCCGGCGGAGGACCGGCTCGCCACGCTCGGCGGGGCCGAGCATCTGGCGCTCGCCCAGGGGCTCGACAGCGCCTTCGCGGGCAAGGACCCGACCGAGGTCATGCTCGCGTCGCGCTGAGGGCTCGCGGGTGGAGCCCGCTCGGCTCGCCCCCGCGGGCCGTCGCGCCACGCACGTGCCGACGAGGGCGCACGGGGAAGCCCCGTGAGGCCACGTCCAGCTCGTGCGGCCATTTCGCCCAGGGCGCTCGCGGACGAAGCCTTCTTGCGAGGCCACGCCCGAGGGGCGCTGTCCTTCGGATGAATGCTCACGGGCGGAGTGATGCGACCCTGCTCGCGCAGGGCGGCGACCGGGGGTGGACCCTGCTCCCGGATCCAGGGGGCGCCCGGGCCTGGAGGCAGCGGCTCAGTGTGTGTTGTCAGGAGGTGGAGTCTGGGCGGGCGCTCGCGCCGGAGCGGAGTCCTTCGCCTCCTCGCGGTCCTGCCGGGCCTCCTTCTCCTCCTCACGGCGGATGGCGTCCGGGTCGCCTTGGGCGATTCCGGGCTGCACGCGAGGCGGCACGTTGTTCACGGCGGTGGGCGGAAGATTCTCGCCCACGCGGTCCTGCACCGGGGCGATGTTCGGGCCCGAGCCCCCCGTACCGGGACCGAAGCTGCTCAAGGGCTGGGCCTCGTTGGAGTTGCCCTGGTACCAGGAGCCACCCCAATCCCCGCAGGCGGTGCCCAGCGAGGTGATGACGACCAGGGCCCCAGGCAGGAGCCAACGGCGCGCGGTTCGGTGGTTCATGTGCAATCCCTCCGGCGAGCCATCCCGAGGCTCCAGAGGGATGGATACGCATCCCCCAGCCCACGGCGGCGGGGGGATGGGCGAGGGCACGCCGGGCGCCTAGCGGCGCGAGTGGGCGTTGCGGTCCTGCCAGCCGAGCGGGCGGTAGCCCCAGGAGCGGTGGTGGTCCGTGACGGTCCCCGTCATGGCGCCGTCCTCGCCGCCCAGGCCCTGCGCCGTGGGGGAGTAGGTGGCGCTGCCGTAGCGGTCCTGCATCATCTTGCCCGAGTCATCCCAGAGGGACTTGTTCTGCTGACCGTCGAGCTTGGGCGTGCGCGGGTCGATGCTGGAGCCAATCTCCTTGATGGTGCCGTTGTGGCCCCGGTCCGCGGTCATCAACCACGGCGGAGACTTCTCGGGATGCACGTTGCCCTCCATGTCCAGCAGGGCGCTCGGCTGGATGCCACGCTGCGCGAACGCGCCGCCTCGCGGCTCGTCCGGCTGCTTGCCTCCCGTCTCGGGAAGCGCACCACAACCCACGGTCCACAGCGCGCCCATCGTCAGCGCCGCCACCTGGGTCCACCGTCGAAGATTCAGCTCGCGCATGTCCACTCCCTTTGAGGTTCCCGTTCATCGAAGGTGGACACTCGACGGCGTCCACCCACGAAACAGGTACATGGCGGCCCTCGGCCGCTTGCTCAATTAAACCCTCGTGAGCGCGTGCGAACAGTCCTCTTCATGACTTCGTCAGGCGAGGAGGTCCGCGTGACCATCCACGCTTCTTCCTGACAGAAGGTGTATTCGGGCGGATGCGAAGGGTTTGCGAGGGCGGGCCCGGAGCACGCAAGATTTGCGTGGATCGACGAGCCCGCCACTCAGCGAAGCGACTTCACTTCTTCTTCGCGCGAGCTGCCTTCTTCGCGGGAGCGCTCTTCTTCGCAGCCCCCTTCTTCACCGGAGCCGACTTCTTCGCGGCACCCTTCTTGGCGGGCACGGCCTTCTTCGCGGCCGACTTCTTCGCCGGAGCCCCCTTCTTCACGGGCGCGGTCTTCTTCGCCGGAGCCGCCTTCTTCGCGGCACTCTTCTTCACGGGCGCGGCCGACTTCTTCGCCGGAGCCGCCTTCTTCGCGGGCGCGGCCTTCGTCACGGGCGCGGCCTTCGCCGGGCGAGCCTCGGGAGCCTCCACCTGGGCCGTGGCACCCGTCCCCGTGTCACGCGGCGCCTTGCGCTTCGGCGCATCGAACCGCGTCACCGGCACTCGCGCCGGAGCGGGCACCGGAGCGCTCGCGACCGGAGCCTCGCGCGCGTCCTCGTCACCCGCGCTCGACTCCTCCACGCTCGGGCTCGAGCCCGGCGCCGGTAACTCCCCCGTGGGAAGGCTCGTGGGCTTCGCGCCCAGCGCGGCGAGCACCTCCACCACGTGCCCGGTCACCTTCACCTTCGGCCACACCTGCTTCACCTTGCCATCCGGCCCGATGAGGAACGTCGCGCGGGTGATGCCCAGGAACTTGCGCCCGTACAGCGACTTCTCTCCCCAGACGCCGTACGCCTCCGACATCTGGTGCTCGGTGTCCGCCAGCAGCGGGAAGGGCAGGCTGAACTTGGTCGCGAACTTCCGGTGGCTCGCGGTGCTGTCCGCGGACACGCCGAGCACCACGGCGCCCGCGGCCTCCAGCGTCGAGTGCTCGTCGCGGAAGCTGCACGCCTCCACGGTGCACCCGGGAGTGTCATCCTTCGGATAGAAATAGAGGACGACGTTCTTCCCCGCGAACCGCGAGAGCGTCACGGTGTTGCCGTCCTGGTCCTGCAGCTGGAAGTCGGGAGCCGCGTCACCTGCTTGGGGCATGGGCATGCGCGTTCCATAGCCACAAACAGGGCACGTTCTCAATCTCCCCCACGCGCGCTACTTCGTCGCGGGCGCCTCATGGCCGTGCTCGTGGCCATGCTCCCCCGGCGGGTGGCTGTGCGACTCGATGCGCACCAGCTCCTTCTGACACTGCGTCAACGCCGCCTGCAGCGGCTCGCGCGCGGCGTCATCCGCCACGCCCAGCTTCTTCGCCAGCGCCTCGCACGCGGCGCGCTTGGCGTCGGAGTCGTCGGTGCCGGGGCCCGTCGCGCCCGGGGTCGCCAGCGGACGCGGGGGCAGCTTGCCCCGCAGGCCCCGGATGGCCGCCAGCCGCTTGTCGGCTTCCGGACGGGAGCGCGAGTCCTTGGGCACCGCCTCCAGCGCCGCGACGACCTCGTCCCAGGCCGGGTCCGTGGGACGCACGCCCTGGTCCACCAGGGCCTGGTACTTCACGTCGGCCTCGCGCAGCTTCTCGGGGCCGGAGTCACACCCGGTGGAGAACACCAGGCACAGCAGGATTGAGAGCGCGGCGGCAGGCCGCTGGAAGGCAGTCCACATGCTGCGTAGGTACCTCCTGCTGGCCTCTGGAGGGAAGCGCGGCTAGGGTGACGGGCCGTGCCGCCCATCCTCCTCGCCTTCCTGCTCGGTCTGTTCCAGGGCCTGCTCCATGCCGTGGGGCCGGACCATTGCGCCGCCGTGGCGACGCTCGGAACCCTGAACGGCGGCCGGCGCAAGGCGGCCATCATCACCGCCTTCCGCTTCGCGCTGGGGCACGCGGCCATGCTGGGCGGCATCGCCGCGGTGTGCCTGCTGGCCGGCGTGGGCCTTTCGGAGACCTTCGAGCGCTGGGCCGAAATCTTCGGCGGCGCCGTGCTGGTGGCGCTCGCCGTCACCGCCCTGCTCTTCCCCAACAGCCTGGACCACGGCCACCCCCACCTGCCCGGCCACGCGAAGGAGCCCCACCAGCACGTGCACACCGTCAGCACCGCCGCCGGCGCGCTGATGGCCGTCAGCGGCGTGCGCTCGCTGCTGCTCGCCCTGCCCCCGCTGCTCGTCGGCGGCAGCATGAGCCTGGCCGCGTGGACCTACCTGCCCGGCTTCGCCCTGGGCATCCTCATCGGCATGGGCGCGGTGGGCCTGCTCTTCGCCGAGGGCCTCACCCGCCTCAACGCGCGCATCACCGCCTGGGTCCAGCGCGCGGTGGCGCTGGCCTCCGGCGCGCTCGGCCTGTTCTGGATCGGCTCCCGCCTGACGGGCGGCTGAGCACCTCCCGAAACTCCCTCGGGGCTCCACGGGCGTCCCCTCTCGTCGAGGACGACGCCCGGGCCCACGAGGCCTACGAGCGCTTCTCCAGGATGCCCAGCGACATCATCGCCACCAGGAACCCGTAGACGACGTGCTCGGGGCGGTTGGCGAACGCGAGCAGCTCCGCCACCGTGCGGATGCCGTCGATCTTCGGCAGCAGCTCCGCCTCCCACCGCTCCAGCTCCACCTCGTTGAACTGGTACGAGGGAGCCACCGCCGGGATGAGCCGGTCCTCGGGCTGCAACAGCCGACGCAGGCGCTCCGGCTTGTAGAGCTTCTTGATGCCGCGGACGATGAGGTTGCCGGGGTGCACGTCCAGCTTGATGGACTCCGCGCTGGCCTTCTCCCGGAAGCTCATCACGTACGTGGCTTCATCCCAGGCGAAGAGCGAGTAGATGACCGCCTTCACCTGCTGGCCCACGTAGTACAGCCGCTCGGTGTCCTTGAGCAGCCCGCGCTCCACCAGCACGTCGCCTGTGCGGCGGTTGGTCTGTCCCGCCACGGCGGAGGCGTCCTGGAGCTGCTCGGGCTTGATCTTCCCCACGCGGACCAGGAACTGGCCGAAGCGGTCCGCGAGCAGGTTGGAGAGGGCGAACACGGGCATGCCCTTCTCGAAGTAGACGACCTTCTTCACCTTGCCCTTCTGGATGCCCAGCTCGCCCGTCTCCCGGGACAGGTAGTAGGCGGTGAGCAGCGAGGGCAGGTTGTCCTTCAGCTCGCCCCGGCGGCTGCCCGGCGCGCCCGAGCCCGGGGGCGGCTGGTCCGGGGGACGGCCCGGCGTGGGCGGCCGCACCTGGGTGGCCGGCACCTTCTGCATGGGGCTGGCGGTGAGGTTGGCGCCGCGAATCTCCGCGGTGATGTTGCCGCCGCCCGTCACCTTGATGCGGCCCGTCAGCTCCATGACGTCCTGGGGGCCCTCCTCCTCCACGTCGATGTCCAGCTCCACCTCGAAGGCGTCCTGGAGCGAGCCCGCGGGTGGGGCCTTCTTCTCGGGGGCGAGGACCTTGGTGACGGCCTCCAGGAGCTTCTGCGCCTCGAAGGGTTTCTCGAAGTAGCCGGCCGCCTGGTACTTCTGGCGCGCCTCCAGCGCGTGCTTGCCGCCCTTGAAGACGCCGGTGATGAAGAGCAGCGGCAGCTGCGGGTTGTCCTTGCGCAGCGCGTCCGCCAGCGGATAGCCCATCATGTCCGGCAGCAGGATGTCCAAGACGGCCGCGCCGGGGGGATTCGCCTTGGCCACCTCGATGGCCTGCTTGCCGCGGCTGGCGCCGACGACCTCGTAGCCCGCGTCCTCGAAGAGCTGCGTGAGGAGGGAGAGAAGCTCCGGGTTGTCATCGACGACGAGGATTCTGGGGGCGGCCATCGCGGGCCGTACGCTACCAGATGCCAGCCAGGGGGTGGGACAATCTACCCCCGGCCTCCCCTTTCCACGGTGGATGCATCTGTGCCGCCGGGCGGTTAGGGTGACGACCCCGTCATGGCCTCTCTCCGTCACCTGTTCCGTGCCCGGACCCTCGGTCTGCTGGCGTGCCTGTCCCTCGTGTCCCCCGCGCTCGCGTGGGCCTGGTCCGCCGACGACGCGGGCGCCGACGGGGGCATCATCATCCCCCTGCCGGACGCCTCCTCCGGCGAGGGCGGGCCGGACCGCGACAACCCGGAGGGCGAGGACGGCACCGGGCGGGTGAACACCGTCTGCCGCCACAGCGGCGACTGTTCGGCGCGCTTCACCTGTGATGACGGGAAGTGCCGTTACACGGGTGTGCGCAAGGCGGAGCAGGTAGGCTGTCTGATGGGCGCGGAGGGTGCGCTGGTGCTGGTGGGTCTGGTCGGACTGGCCCGGCCCCGGCGCAACCGAGGATAGGGGACGCGTGCATGCGGCTGGGCCTCAAGGCGGACAACCTGCTGGAGCGCGTGGCGGACTGGCTCAACCTGGCCCCCAAGCCCCTGGCCCATGCCTTCTTCGGGATGATGGCCTCGCGCACGCTGATGGCGGGGGTGCGGCTGGGGGTGTACGGCGCGCTGGCGGACGGCGCGGCGACCTCCGAGGCGCTGGCCGCCCGGCTGAAGCTGTCCCCCGAGGGGATGCGCTCGCTGCTGGAGGCCCTCATCGCCTGTGAGGCGGTGGAGCGGCAGCGCGACGGCCGCTACCGGCTGGCGCCCCGCTCGAAGCGGTGGCTGGACCCGCGCTCGCCCCAGTACGTGGGGGCGTTCCTGGAGTTCAACTACGCGCAGTGGGACTGGTGGAGCCAGGTGGAGGGCGTGGTGCGCACGGGCGAGGCGGTGGACATCCACGGCTTCGCCCCCGAGGACCCGCGCTGGCGTGACTACATCCACGCCATGCACCAGCTCGCCCGGCTGGCGGCCCCCGAGGTGACGAGCGCCATCCCCCTGCCCCGGGGCGCGAAGACGCTCTTGGATTTGGGCGGGGCGCACGGCTGGTTCGCGGCGGAGATGTGCCGGCGCAACCGGGGCCTGAAGGCGACGGTGCTGGACCTGGAGGGCAGCGTGCGCGTGGGGCGGGACATCATCGCCTGCGCGGGGCTGAGCCACCTGGTCACCCACCAGGCCGGGGACATCCTCACCGCGGACCTGGGCGGCCCGTATGACGGGGTGCTGCTGTTCCAGGTGATGCACCACCTGACGCCCGCGCAGAACGTGGCGCTCCTGCGCCGCATCCGGGGGGCGCTGGCGCCGAAGGGGACGCTGGCGGTGCTCGAGTACCTGCGCGAGGACATCCAGGACCCCTCCAGCTCCGCGCCGCTCATCGGCCTGCACTACTTCGTGACGTCGGGCGCGGCGGCGTACACGCCCGCCGAGGTGGAGGGCTTCCTGGACGACGCGGGCTATCGCATCGAGAGCAGCCGGCCCATCCGCCACCTGCCCCTGCAGACGCTGCACGTGGCGCGGCTCGACTGAGTCTCGTCCGGGCGGGCACGTCCTTCCGCCCCCTGGAGACGGCGCCGATGGGCTACCCTGCGCCTCCCGTTGCCCATGGTTCCCGAGACTCCCCTCTCCGCTGATTCGCCAGACGTGGCGCTCGCCGTCGACCTCGACGGGACGCTGGTGCGTACCGACACGCTGCACGAGAACCTGCTCGTCCTCTTCAAGCGCGCGCCCTGGCTGGTGCTGCTCCTTCCCCTGTGGGTCCTCAAGGGCAAGGCGTACTTCAAGGCGGAGGTGGCCCGGCGCGCCGCGCTGGACGCCTCGCTGCTGCCCTATAACGAGGAGCTGCTCGGCTTCCTCCAGGAGGAGAAGGCGAAAGGGCGCAGGCTGGTGCTCGCCACCGCGGCGGACCAGCGCATCGCGCAGGCCGTGGCCTCGCACCTGGGGCTGTTCGCCGAGGTGCACGCGAGCGACGGCCGGGAGAACCTGTCCGGGGCGCGCAAGCTCGCGAAGCTGAAGGCGTCGCTCGGCACGTTCGACTACGCGGGCAACGACGCGGTGGACGTGCCCTTGTGGCGCGAGTCGCGGCAGGTGGTGGTGGTGCACGCGCCCTCGGGCGTGCTGAAGCAGGCGCACGGGCTGGGGCGCGCGGTGCACCGCGTCTTCGAGAAGCCGAGGACAAGCCCCCGCGTCTGGGTGAAGGCGCTGCGCGTGCACCAGTGGGCGAAGAACGCGCTGGTGTTCGTGCCGCTGCTCGCCGCGCACAAGGCCGCGTCGCCGGACCTGCTGCTCAAGGCGGTGTTGGGTTTCGTGGCGTTCAGCCTGTGCGCGTCCAGCGTGTACGTGCTCAATGACCTGTTGGACCTGGACTCCGACCGGCGGCACCCGACGAAGAAGAACCGTCCGTTCGCGGCGTGCACGCTGCCGGTGAGCGTGGGGGTGGTGATGGCGCCCCTCCTGCTGCTGGCGGGCGCGGCGGTGTGTCTGTTGTTGCCGCCCGCCTTCGCGGCGCTCCTGGCGACGTACTACGCGCTGACCCTGGCGTACTCGCTGAGGCTCAAGCAGGTGGTGATGCTGGACGTGCTGGTGCTGGCGGGCCTGTACACGGTGCGCATCTTCGGCGGCTCGCTGGCGGTGGGCGTGCCCACGTCGAGCTGGCTGTTGATGTTCAGCATGTTCCTGTTCCTGTCGCTGGCGCTGGTGAAGCGGCTTTCCGAGGTGCGCAGGCTCCGGCTGTCCAACGAGACCTCCGCGCACGGGCGAGGCTACCTGGCGCAGGACTACGAGCAGCTGGCCAGCCTGGGCGCGGCGGCGGGCCAGGTGTCGGTGCTGGTGCTGGCGCTGTACATCACCTCGAAGGAGGTGACGGTGTACTACGACCACCCCGAGCGGCTGTGGCTCTTGTGCCCGGTGATGCTGTACTGGGTGGGCCGCATCTGGGTGCTGGCGCATCGCGGGCAGGTGAACGAGGACCCGCTCGTCTTCGCGCTGAGGGACCGGGTGAGCTACGCGGTGGGGCTGGTCGCGGCCCTGGTGCTGTGGGCGGCCACGTGAGAGGGCTTGCGCGATGAAGGCACTGGAGTCCTGGGGACGCTATCCCCGAGTCGAGCAGCGCACGCACGCGCTGACGTGGCGCTCGGACGCGCTGCCCGAGGTGTCCGGCGCGGTGCTGCCGCACGGGCTGGGGCGCAGCTATGGCGACTCGTGTCTGAACGGGGGCGGCACGCTGCTGCTCACCTCCGGGCTGGACCGGCTCATCGCGTTCGACGCGGCGACGGGCGTGGTGCGCTGCGAGGCGGGCGTGTCGCTGGACACGCTGTTGCGTCTGGCGGTGCCGCGCGGCTGGTTCCTGCCGGTGACGCCGGGCACCAAGTACGTGACGGTGGGCGGCGCCATCGCCAACGACGTGCACGGCAAGAACCACCACCGTGGCGGGACGTTCGGCCGGTACGTGCGCCGCTTCGAGCTCTTGCGCTCGGATGGCAGCCGCCGGGTGTGCGCGCCGGACGAGAACCCGGATTGGTACGGGGCGACGATTGGGGGCCTGGGGCTCACCGGGCTCGTCACGTGGGCGGAGGTGCAGCTCAAGCCCATCAGCAACCCGTTCGTGTTGCAGGAGACGGTGCCCTTCGGGAACCTGGATGAGTTCCTGGTCGTGGCGCGCGAGTCCGAGGCGGACCACGAGTTCACCATGGCGTGGGTGGACTGCCTGGCGCGGGGCCGGAAGCTGGGGCGCGGGCTGCTCTACCGGGGCAACTTCGCGCCGCCGCAGTTCGACCGGCTGCCGTTGGCGAAGAGCCACCTGTCGCACGGCATGGGGCTGGCGGTGCCCATGGACATGCCGGCGTTCTGCCTCAACCGGCTGTCGGTGTCGGCGTTCAACTGGCTGTACTTCCACCGGCAGAACGGCAAGCCGAAGCAGCGGCTGACGCACTACGACCCGTTCTTCTATCCGCTGGATGCCATCTATGGCTGGAACCGCATCTACGGCCGGCGTGGCTTCCTCCAGTTCCAGTGCGTGGTGCCGTACGCGACGGCGCGCGACGCGCTGAAGGAAATCCTGGAGCGCAGCTCGCGCGGCGCGCTGCCCAGCTTCCTGTCGGTGTTGAAGACCTTCGGTGACATCCCCTCTCCAGGGTGGCTGTCCTTCCCGCGCCAGGGCGTGACGCTGGCCATGGACTTCGCCAACCGGGGGGAGAAGACGTACCGGTTGGTGGAGGACCTGGACAAGCTCACGCGCGAGGCGGGCGGCGCGGTGTATCCGGCGAAGGACGCGCGGATGAGCCCGGAGAGCTTCGCGGCGTACTTCCCGCTCCGCGCGCAGTTCGCGGGCTACATCGACCCGGCCTTCTCCTCGTCCTTCTGGCGGCGGATGAACCCGGTGGCCCTGCCCTTCTCGCTGGAGTCGGAGCGGAAGGGCGGAGCCGCCGCGCCGCAATCCCTGCTTGCGCTTCGCTGACCCCTCTTCGAGATTCCAAGCCCCATGAAGAAAGTGCTCGTCCTCGGCGCCACCAGCGCCATTGCCCAGGCGACGGTGAGACTGCTCGCCGCGCGCGGTGCCTCGCTGTACCTGGTGGGCCGCAACGTGGAGAACCTGGACGCGGTGGCGAAGGATGCCGCCACGCGGGGCGCCGCGAAGGTGGAGTCGAAGGCGCTCGACCTGAATGACTTCAGCGCGCACGAGGCGCTGGTGGACGGGGCGTTCCAGGCGCTGGGCGGGCTGGACGGCGTGGTGCTGGCGCACGGGGTGCTGGGAGACCAGACGGAGGCGCAGCGCTCGTGGGCGGCGACGGAGGCGGTGCTGCGCACCAACTTCCTGAGCGCGGTGTCGCTCCTGACGGCGCTGGCGAACCGCTTCGAGGCGCAGAAGGCGGGCACGCTGGTGGTGATTTCGTCGGTGGCGGGAGACCGCGGCCGGCAGAGCAACTACGTGTACGGCGCGTCGAAGGGCGCGCTGAACGTGTTCCTCCAGGGCCTGCGCAACCGGCTGGCGAAGTCCAACGTGGCGGTGGTGACGGTGAAGCCCGGCTTCGTGGACACGCCGATGACGGCGCACATCCCGAAGAACAAGCTGTTCGCCTCGCCGGAGAAGGTGGCGCGCGGACTCCTGAGCGCGGCGGACGGGCGCAAGAACGAGGTCTACGTCCCCGGCATCTGGGCGCTCATCATGCTCATCATCAAGAGCATCCCGGAATCCGTGTTCAAGAAGTTGAAGCTCTAGCTGTAAACGGACGCCGGGAGCGGCGCTGCTTGTCAGACGGCTTTGCTATCTCCACACTCGGGGCATGGCCTACGGCAAACGCGAAACAGAGGGTGTCGCGACCCTCGCCGACATCGAGGCTCTGCCCGAGGGCGTCGTGGGCGAGATCATCGAGGGAACGTTGTATGTGCATGCCCAGCCGCGTGCTGGGCATATGGACACGCTGGGCGGCCTGTTTGCCGCACTCCGAGGGCCCTTCCAGCAGGGGCGAGGTGGGCCTGGAGGTTGGTGGATTCAAGTGGAGCCCGGTATCCGACTGGAGGGCTCTCCTGAGTTCATTCCGGATGTCGCGGGGTGGAGGAAGGACCGGGTGGCGAGGATTCCGACGGGCTCGTGGCTCGTCGCGCCCGACTGGGCCTGTGAAGTCCTGTCGCCATCGACGCGCGCCTACGACCTGCGCATCAAGCGCCCCTTCTACGCGCGGATAGGCATCAAGCATCTGTGGTTCATCGACCTGGACGCACGCACCTTGCTGGTGAGCGAGCTGCGCGAGGGACAGTGGGTGGAGGTCGGGACCTACTGCGATGAGGACGTCATCCGAGTGCCTCCGTTCGAGGACCTCGAGTTGAGGCTCGGCGAGCTCTGGCCGCTCCTGGAGCCCACCTCCGGGACATAGCCTCCCACGTCGGCTTGTCAGACGACTCTGCTATCTCCACACTCGGGGCATGGCCTACGGCAAACGCGAAACAGAGGGGGTCGCGACCCTCGCCGACATTGAGGCTCTGCCCGAGGGCGTCGTGGGCGAGATCATCGATGGTGCGCTGTACACGCATGCCCGCCCCGGGGGCGGACATGTGTATCTGGGCTTGAGACTCTTCGGCGAGCTGGATGGTCCCTTCCAGCTCGGCAATCCCGGCCCGGGCGGCTGGTGGCTCATGGTCGAGCCCGGCATCCAGGCCGAGGGCTCTCCCGAGTTCATCCCCGACCTCGCCGGCTGGCGACGCGAGCGCGTCCCCACGCTCCCCGAGCGACAGTGGACCACCGTGCCCGACTGGGTCTGTGAAATCCTGTCGCTGTCCACCCGCTCGTACGACGTGCGCATCAAGCGTCCGTTCTACGCGAGGCTCGGAATCCGCCACCTGTGGCTCATCGACCTGGAGGCGCGCACGCTCACCGTGAGCGAGCTGCGCGAGGGCCACTGGAGCGAGGTGGCCGTCCATCACGAGCACGAGGACCTCATCCGCGTCCCGCCCTTCGAGGACCTGCCGCTGCGCTGGAGCTGGCTGTGGCGCTCGCTCCAGCGTCCCATGCCTTGAGGCTCAGCGCGCCGCCGGGCGGAACCACGTGGGCTCCGCTCGCACGGACGTGCCTCCCGTGAACATGCCGCTGGTGAAGAACTCGTTCTCGAAGAAGTGGTACGGGTGGACGAGCTCCGGACGGCTCGCCGCCTCCAGCTTCGCCGCCTGCGCCTCCGGAATCACCACGTCCAGCGCGCGCAGGTTCGCCTCCAGCTGCTCCGGCTTCGTCGCCCCGATGATGGTCGACGCCACGCCCGGCCGCCGCGTCACCCACGCCAGCGCCACCTGCGCCGGCGGCCTGTCCAGCTCCCGCGCCACCTCCAGCAGCGCCTCCACGATGCCCCAGTTGCGCTCCGTGAAGAGCTTCTCGAAGCCCGGGTTCCCTCCCCCCTGGATGGCCGCCACGCGCCCATCCCCCTTCACCACGCCGCGCTCCCGCGTGTACTTGCCCGACAACAACCCCGAGGCCAGCGGACTCCACGGCGTGATGCTCGCGCCCAGCTGCAACGCGGCCGGGATGTGCTCGCGCTCGATGTTGCGCTCCACCAGCGAGTACTCGAGCTGCAACGCGGCCACCCGCTCCCACCCCTCCTTCTCCGCCAGCGTCTGCGCCCGCGCGAAGTACCAGGCCGGCACGTCCGAGAGCCCGATGTAGCGGACCTTCCCCGAGCGCACGAGGTCCGTCATCGTGGACATCACCTCCTCGAGCGGCGTGATTCCGTCCCACGCGTGCAGCCAGTACAGGTCCACGTAGTCCGTCTTCAACCGACGCAGCGACGCCTCCAGCGAGCGCCGGAGGTTCTTGCGCCCATTGCCGCCCGCGTTCGGGTCCCCGGGAATCGTGTTCACCGTGAACTTCGTCGCGATGACGGCGCTGTCCCGTCCGCCGTGCTCCGCGAAGTAGTCCCCGATGAACGCCTCGCTCGTGCCGCCCGTGTACCCATCCGCCGTGTCGATGAAGTTGCCGCCCGCCTCCAGGTAGCGGGCCAGCAGCCGGTGCGCCGTGTCCTTGGGGCTGCCCCAACCCCACTCCGTGCCGAATGTCATGGCCCCCAGCGCGAGCGGGCTCACCCGCAGGCCCGAGCGGCCCAGCAGGTGGTACCTCGACAGCGTGTCGATGCGGTTCGTCGTCGTCATGCGTGCCTCCGTGGCTGACCTCAAACTGCCGCCCACGGGCTTTTTCGAGAAGAGACTGGAATCGCAAACACTGTTTAGGATGGCTTCACAATGGCCCTGACACCCCTGAACGAGCTCGCCGTGTTCGTCGCCGTCGCCCGGCACAAGAGCTTCACGCGCGCGGGCAAGGAGCTTCGCGTCTCCACGTCCGCGGTGAGCCAGACGGTGCGCATGCTGGAGGAGCGCGTGGGCGGCGCCCTGCTCTCCCGCACCACGCGCAGCGTGTCGCTCACGGACATGGGGCAGCGCCTGCTGGAGCGCGCGGGGCCAGGACTGGAGTCGGCGCTGGGCGCGCTGGAGCACCTGTCCGCGGACGTGTCCGAAATCAGCGGCACGCTCCGGCTCACGGTGCCCGTGATGGGGCTCGCCACCGTCATCGAGCCTGTCATCCCCCGCTTCATCCAGGAGCACCCCCATGTCCGCGTCGACGTCCGGGTCACGGACCGGTTCGTGAACATCGTGACGGAGGGGCTCGACGCGGGACTGCGGCTGACGGAGTCCGTGGAGCGCGACATGGTGCAGCTGCGCCTGTCGCCCTCCTTCCGCTTCCTCATCGTCGGCTCGCCGGCCTACCTGAAGAAGCATGGGACGCCGACGCGCCCCGCGGACCTGGCGCAGCACGAGTGCATCGGCTACCGCGCCCCCACCACGGGCCTGCCGTACCACTGGGAGCTGGAGCGCGGGCGCAAGCAGCTGCGCATCGCGGTGAAGGGGCCGCTCGTCACGGACGACTCGCAGTTCACGCGGCGCATGGCCGTGGCGGGCGTGGGCCTGGCGTACCTCGCCGAGCCGGAGCTCACCCCGGCGTTGCGCGAGGGGACGCTGCGGGCCGTGCTGGAAGACTGGGCACCCTCCGTCCCGGGCCTCTTCCTGTACTACCCCCACCGGGCTCGCGCCTCACCCGCGCTGAAGGCCTTCGTCGCGCTCGCGCGGAAGATGCTTCCCACGCCCACACGCGCCTGAGGCTCACCCCGTGGGCGTCGGCCCCGAAAGGAACGCCAGCGCCGTGCGGACGAAGACCTCACGCCACGCCCCGAAGAGCGGGACATGGCCTTCACCGGGGACGACCCACAAGCGGGACTCCGGAATGGAGCGGTGCAGCTCCACCGTCAGCTCCACCGGATAGAGCGGGTCCTGGTCTCCCTGGACGAGCAGCGTCGGCGCGCGCACCGTTCCCAGGTGCGGCGGCGTGAAGCTCATGTCATCGAAGCTGTCCGCGAAGCCTCGGACATGTCGCCACAGGGCTCGAATCTGCGCGTCTCCGTGTACGTGCTTCGAGCGCAGGTCCGCCCACTCCGCCTCCGAGCGCGACGCCTCCGTGTAGGTCGCCATGATGCGGCGGGCCGACGCGGGGTAGTACGGCGTGCTGGAGACCAGCACCATCCGCTCCACGCGCGCGGGTGCTCGCGTGGCGACGTGAAGCAGCGTGTTGCCACCCAGGCTCATCCCGATGGCTCGGCACCGCTCGATGCCCAGCGCGTCCAGGAGCGCGAGGACATCCGTCGCGCACTGGCGCGTGGTGAAGTCCTCCGAGGGATTGTGGCTCCGGCCGTGGCCTCGC
Source organism: Myxococcus sp. MH1 (assembly GCF_059738865.1). Lineage (NCBI taxonomy): Bacteria > Pseudomonadati > Myxococcota > Myxococcia > Myxococcales > Myxococcaceae > Myxococcus > Myxococcus sp. MH1. The sequence continues at coordinate 9,543,493 of NZ_AP026947.1, forward strand.
AGGTCGGGGATGACGAGCCGGTACTCACGGGCCAGCGCGTCCAGGTCGAACACGTGGCCCCAGTCCTCGCCCGCACCGGTGAAGCCGTGAAGGAGGAGCAACGGAGGCCCCTCGCCCAGCAGCGTGCAGTGCAGCCGCAGGTCCTCCAGCGTGACTGTGCGCGTCTCTCGCGTCGCGTTCATCCCATGCCCCCGTGCGTGACCGGAGACATTCCGGTCGCGCGGGGACGTACGGGAACGCGGCGCGACTTGATAGCTTCGTTCTTTCGCGCAAAACTGCTTCACGGCATCACGGGCCGCGCACGGCCATGCTCAGTCGAGCGACCCGTCGATGATCTTCTTCGCAATCCCGAACGAGAAGCCCGCGCGCGCCAGGGAGGCCAAATCCCTCTGACGGTTCTCCTCGCGCGTCGCCAGGTTCTTGCGAAAGGGGCCCAGGCGCTTCTTCCGGGCCCAGATGCGCGCGGCGTCCTCGTCGGAGACCTCCGCGGTGGCCTGCGCCAGCTTGCGCTGCACCAGGTCCGCGGCCACGCCCTTCATCCGCAGCTTCTGCGCAATCACCCGCGTGCTGCGCCCGGCCGCGCGCAGCGACTGCGCCTTCATGCCCGCGTAGGCATCATCGTTGATGAGGCCGTTGCGGATGAGCTTCTGCGTGAGCGCGTCAATCCACCCGAGCGCCTCCGCGCGGTCCCCGCCGTGCTCCTTCACCGAGCGGTCCACGCGGCGCACCAGCACGCGCTTGAGCTGGCTCACCGTGGAGGCGTAGCGCTTCAAGTAGTGCAGCGCCGCGTTCTCCAGGTAGCGAGCGGACACCTTCCGGGGTCGCTTCTGCTTCCTCGGGGGCCTGCTGTCCTGTCCGGTTCGGTCGTCTTCCACGCCGCCCTATCTATCAGGGCGGTCCGACGAAGACGCCGCTCGGGTGATACCCCGACGAAACGAGGGCGGACGGACGAGCAGGCGCCTCGTCCGCCTCCCCCACTGCCGAGGACGCGCGGATGACAGCGCCGCCCGGACGACGGGGTCCACGCCCCAGCGAGCCATCGCCTCGCAGGGAGGTCGGGCCACCGAGCGGACCCGCGAAGTCACTGCCCCTCGCGCACCACCGCACGCCCTCTTTCCTTCACTTGCGCGGAGCATCAGCGGGAGAGCAGGACTGCGGGGTCACAGGGCCTGGAGCACTGCCGCGAACACTCCCCGCATCACGGTATGGCCGCGCGCTACGAACATGAAGCAGGCGTGCCGATTCGTGGGGGCAGCGCCTCACGGTGGCTTCAGCATCACCGCGAGCCCCTCGCATCACCGTGAAGCTGCGCGCTCCGAGCACGAGGCGTGCGTGCCTGTTCATAGGGCAGCACCTCACGGAGCCGCGAGCCCCTCGCATCACCGTGTAGCCGCAGGCTCCGAGCACGAAGCGGGCGTGCCTGCGCGTGGGGGCAGCGCCTCACAGAGCGGCAGCCCCGAGGCCTCCGGCAGCGTCACGCCCAGCCAGGAGGCCAGCGTGGGCGCCAGGTCCAGTGGCGTCACGGCGCGCCCATGTCGCACGGCGGGCAGCCCCTGGCCGTAGAGGATGAGCGGCACGTGCGTGTCGTACTCGTAGGGCGTCCCGTGCGTGCTCGCATGGTCGTCATCCGGCGCGAGCAGCACATGCGGGTCCGCGATGAGCACCAGCTCTCCCGAGCGCGCGGGCACGTACTCCTGCCGCACCCTCCGGGCAAAACCCTCCGCCCGGTCCGCGCTCACCTCCGCGGCGGACACCACCTCCGCGATTCCCGGCACGGCCCGCGCCGCCGTCTTCGCCACCTCGACCGCCTGCTCCAGCGACACACCCCGCGCCTTCAACCGCGCCTGTCGCAGATACAGGTGCGGCGCGATGAACGCCTCCACCCAGTCCTCCGCGCCGAAGGCCCCATCCATCGCCGCGTCCACCGCGCGCGTCACCGTCTCCGCCGGCAACCGCTGCTCGGCTCGCGCCGGCGCGGGTGCCATCCCGTGGTCCGCGCTCATCGCGACCAACACCTTCGACAACCCCACCTCGCGGTCCATCGCCTCCAGGAACACGGCCAGCGCCCGGTCCAACCGAAGGAGCATGTCCACCGTCTCGTGGCTCTCCGGCCCGAAGCTGTGGCTCACCACGTCCACGCTCGACATGCCGATGGCCAGCAAGTCCCTCGCACCGGGGCGCTTGCCCAGCTGCTCCGCCTTCACTCCCGCGAGCGCGAGCTCGAACAACGTCTCCGCCCCCCGCGGCGTGTACAGGAACGCCTCCTCCGTGGTCAGCGGATGGGGGAACGTCCGCCCCAGTCCCTCGGGCGGGCGCTCGCGCGCGTCATCATCCGGGCCCAGCGAGCCATACACGGACGCCTCCGCACTCCGTGCCCACGCGCCTCCCCTCCGCGAGCCCAGGGCCTGATTGAACTCGGACACCCAGGTCGGCAGCTCGCGCGCATGGTGACGGCTCGTGGTGAAGCCCTTCGCGCCCCACCAGTACGCCTGCCCGCGCTGCCCGCCCAGCATGATGGCCGCGCGGTCCTTCAGTGACACCGACACCACGCGCGAGGAGCCACCGTGCGTCTCCAGCAAGCGGTCTCCCAACGTCGCCACCCGCAGCCGCCAGGGCGACACCCCCTTCCCCTTCGGGTCATCGAGCGGCGGGCTGGCCGGGTCCCGAACACAGCTCACGTCCGCGCCCGTCTCCCGCTCGTACCACTCGTTCGAGATGATGCCGTGCGCTCCGGGGAGCGCCCCTGTCGCGAGCGTCGCGTGCCCCGGACACGTCTTCGTCGTCGCGTACGGATAGCGCGCGGCATCGAAGACGGTGCCACCCTCCAGGAGCCGACGGAAACCGCCCGGCCCCATGCGGTGACGCCAGCGCTCCAGGTCGTCGTAGCGAAGTCCATCGAACACCAGGAACACCACCAGCGACGGCCTCGCCCCCACCTCCTCGCCCGGCGACACCACCGGCCGCGAGCCACCCCGCGGCGGCGCCACCTGCCGCCTCCCCACCCTGCCCGAGGACAGCTCCGACTCCCGCGCCTGCCCCGCTCCGGAGCCCAGCGCCCCCAGCAGACAGCCGACCGACATGAGCACCCGACTCAACGAAGCCGCCATGGTTCCGCCTCCACCACCGCGAGCACCGCGGCGTGGAAGGCATCCTGCGAGCCACGGCCCTCATCCATCCAATGGATAGACTGGATGAATCCCATAGAATGGTTGGATGGACCTGGACCCTCGCTATCTCCAGACCTTCTTCGTCGTGAGCCGGGAGCGCGGCTTCAGTCGCGCGGCGACTGTGCTCCACCGTACCCAGCCCGCGGTGAGCTACCAGGTGCGTCAGCTCGAGGAGCAGCTCGGCACCGTGCTCTTCGACCGCACCACGCGCACGCTCACCCTCACCGACGCGGGCGCGAAGCTGCATGCCCTGTGCGAGCGCTTCTTCGACGAGTTCGGCCGACTCGCGCGCGGACTGCGGACCGGTGACGTACCCGCCGAGCCCCTGCGCATCGCCTCCGTGAGCGGCTTCGGTCGCTACGTGCTCTATCCCCTGCTCGCCCGTCAGCGACTCGCGGCCCCATACTCCCTGCGCTTCCCCACGGCCGAACAGGTCTTCGAGTCCCTGGAGGACGGCGCCTGTGACGTGGGTTTCGTCTACCTGCCCCATGTGTCCAGCCGCCTGCTCACCGCGCCCGTGTGGCGAGAACAGCTCGTGCTCGTCGGGCCCCCTGGCGCCAAGGGGAAGACCTTCCCGCGGCTCGAGGCCTTCGAGGACCTGACCTTCGTCACCTATGACGAGTGCGAGTACGTCTTCGGCAAGTGGTTCGAGGGACACTACGGACGACAGCCCCGCTCGATGCGCGGCACGTACCACTTCGAGGAGCTGGAGGAGGTGGTGGGCACGGTGGCCGCCGGCCACGGCTGGTCCATCCTCCCCGACCACTGCGTCGCCCAGGCCGCGCGCCAGGGCACTGTCGTCATCGCCCCCGCGCCCGGCCGCAAGCAGGTCACCAACCTCATCTACTCCGTGCAACGGGCGAACGCGCCCGAGAACCCCTCGGCGCTCCGGCTCATCGACGCCCTGCGCACCGAGGGCGAGAAGCCCCTGACCGCCGCGCCTCGAAGCCAGCCGCGTCGCCGCCCCACACGACGCTCCGCTCGCTGAAGGGGTCCGACCGAGCAGGGACGGCGGTCTCTGGCGAGACGCCCCGCCGCATCGCGCCAACGCACCGCTCGCTCTCGACGACGAAGCCTCACGCGCGGGGTTCACAAGGCACCTCGGACAAGCCGCGTCGATGCCACACCGTCGATGCAACCCCTCGTGAGCGCCGACGTCCTCCACCACTCCGAACCCACGTGACCGCCGACGCCCCAGCCCCCGCAACCGCTCGTTCACCACGCGTCGCGTCACCCCACCGGACAACCACCTTTTGAGTCCGCGCGACGCCCCTGGCTACGCTCGGCGGCCCGAGGCCGCCATGACCACCGCCGCCCCCGTCCCTTCCGCGCCCGAGCCCGTCGCGCCCGTGACGCCCACCGTCGCGCCCGAGCCGTCCCTTCCTCCGTGGAGCCTGGCGAAGCGGCTCGGCTTCCGCTTCGTCTGCGCCTACGTCCTCCTCTACGCCTTCCCCTTCCCGGTGTACGTCGTCCCCGTCATCGGCGAGCCCATCTCCGAGGCCATCTCCGACTTCTGGAACCTCGTGGTCCCCTGGGTCACCCGCAACGTGGCCGGCTACCAGGGCGAGCTCTCTCTCGCGCAGACGGGCAGCGGCGACAAGGCCATCGACTATGCCCAGACCGCCGTCTTCCTCGCGCTCGCCCTCGTCGCGACCGGCGTGTGGTCCCTCGTCGACCGGCGGCGTCCGCGCTACGAGAAGGCCCACGCCCTGCTGCACCTCTACGTGCGCTACCTGCTGGCCGTCCCCATGCTGGGCTACGGCTTCTCCAAGGTCTTCAAGTCGCAGTTCCCCATGGCGTCCGTCGAGCGGCTCACCCAGTCCCTCGGCGACTTCTCCCCCATGGGCCTGTTGTGGACCTTCATGGGCCACTCCCCCGGCTACAACCTCTTCACCGGAGGCGCCGAGGTGCTGGGCGGCCTGCTGCTGCTCGCCCGTCGCACCACCACGCTCGGAGCGCTGGTGGTCATCGGCGTCATGTCCAACGTCGTCGCGCTGAACTTCTTCTACGACGTCCCCGTCAAGCTCTACTCCACCCAGCTCCTGCTCTTCGCCGTCTTCCTCACGCTGCCGGACCTGCGCCGGCTCGCCAACGTCTTCGTCCTCAACCGCGCCACCCAGCCCGCGTCCCTCGAGCTCCCCTTCACCCTCTCCCCGCGCGTCCTCTGGGCCTCCCGAGCCGTGAAGGTCCTCTTCATCGGCTGGCTGCTCCACAACAACATCACCAGGGGCCACGAGCGCTACACCCAGTGGGGTGACGGCGCGCCCCCGCCACCCTTCGGAGGCCTCTACAAGGTCGAGTCCTTCACCCGGGACGGCCAGGAGCTCCCGCCCCTGCTGACGGACCCGCATCGCTGGCGCGCCGTGTCCGTCGGCCGCAATGTGGTGGCCGCCCGGCTGATGAATGACGTGCGCCGCTACTTCCCCGTGAAGGAGGGCGAGGCCGGCAAGTCCATCCTCCTCATGTCGGGACGGGGCGACGACGCCAAGCCCGTGGCCACCCTCCAGCGCGAGACGCCGGATGCGGAGCACTTCGTGCTCGAGGGCGAGGTCGACGGCGCGAAGGTCCACGTTCGACTCAAGCAGGTGGACATCTCGAACTTCGAGCTGCGCGGACGCGGCTTCCACTGGGTGCAGGAGAAGCCCTACAACCGCTGACGCCTACCGCTCCGCCGGGCACACGCTCGCCACCGCGGCGGGCGTCCGGGGCAGGGGCTCCACGAAGCGCCCCTCGCCGAAGCCCAGCGCCCAGAAGCGCGGGCGCACCTCCTCGCGCGCGAGCAGCCGCAACAGCAGGAACTTCGCCTCGTCCTGCCCGTCGAAGGCCATGGGGAAGGTGTTGTGGTGCATGGCCACGGACGTGGAGGAGCCGAGCACCTTGTGCGCATCCAGCGCCTCGCGCGGCCCCATGTGCACCGTGTGGAGCACGCGCGGCCGGTAGGCCCCGATCGGCAACACCGACAGCCGCATGGGCCCGAAGCGCGCGGCCATCATCGCGAAGTGCGGACCGAAGCCCGTGTCCCCCGCGAAGAACGCCGGCCCGCCCGTGGTCGACACCACGTACCCGGCCCACAGCGTCTCCGCCTGGTCCGTGAGCCCCCGGTTCGAGCGGTGCTGCGCGGGCACCGCCGTCACCGACACCTCCGGCGTCACCCGCGTGGCCTGCCACCAGTCCAGCTCCTCCACGTGCCGGAACCCCTCGTCATCCAGGAGCGCCTTGTTGCCCAGCCCGACGATGAAGCGCGGCTGGTGCGCCGCCTCCAGCCTGCGCAGCGTGGGCAGGTCCATGTGGTCGTAGTGGTTGTGGCTCACCACCACCACGTCGATGGGCGGCAGGTCCTCGAAGCGGATGCCCGGCGGGTGCACCCGCTTGGGCCCCACCCACGGCACCGGGCTGGGCCGCTCCGAGTAGATGGGGTCCGTCAGCACATTCACCCCGTCCGCCTGGATGAGCACGGTGGCGTGGTTGATGAGCGTGACCTTGAGCTTGCCCGGGCCCACGCGCTCGGGCGGGGGCCTGCCGGGGGGAAGGTCCTCGTACTCGCGCCACGCGCCGCGAGGCTCCTTCAGCGCCGCGCCAATCAGCTCGGACGCCGACAGCATCGGCGCGTCACCGATGTTCTGGAACTTCTCCCCGTCGAAATGCGCCATCGGCGGCCCCCGGTGGCTGGGGCCCGCGAAGAGGCAGCCGCCCACGAGCGGCGCGCAGGCGAGCAGGCCCCACAGGGCGGTCGACGAGGGAAACCAACGGGCCAGGGACGCCTGGGGCATGGGGGCGACGCTCCATCGAAGCCAACGGCCACGCCCTCCGGTCAGGGCGAGGGCGGGTCTCCATCGTAATGGCGGGCACGCGGCCGCGCAGGACTCTTCAGGAGGACGTGGCCACCCGAGGACGCTTCGCGGCGGACGCCATCTGGGGCTTGTGCTCACGCAGCCAGTCCACCGTGTCGCGCAGCGTCTGCTCCAGCGGGCGGAAGCGCACCCCCAGCTCCCGCTTCGCCTTGGACGAGTCCACCCGCAGCTTCGCGCGCATGACGCGCACCCCCTCCACCGTCAGCGCCGTCTCGCCCCCCGTCAGCCGGGCCCACGTCTGCCCCAGCGCGCCCAACATCAGCGCCAGCGCGTGGGGCAGCACCCTGCGCGGCGCGGGGATGCCCGACACCGCCTCAATCGTCCGTGTCAGCGTGCCCAGGTCCACGAACTCGCCGCCCACCAGGTAGCGCTCCCCCGAGCGTCCCTTCTGGGCCGCCACCACGGTGGCCTCGGCCACGTCGCGCGCGTCCACCAGGCACGAGCCCCCCTCGAGCAGGGCCGGCATCTTCCCCGCGGCCAGGTCCAGGATGAGCTGCCCCGCGGCGGTGGGCCCCGCGTCCCCGGGACCGAACATCCACCCCGGCAGGATGTAGACCACGTCCATGCCCGTGCGCGCGCTGAAGGCGTTGAGCTCCCGCTCCGACTCCACCTTGCTCTTGAAGTAGAGGTTGCCGGCGAGCAGCGCCGCGGGCGGCGTCGACTCGTCCCCGGGCGAGCCGTCCGCCTTGGCGCCCACCGTGCCCGAGGAGCTGATGTCCACGAAGCGCTTCACCCCGCGCTGCTGGGCCTCCTCCGCCAGCGCCACCGTGGCCGTCACGTTGATGGCATACAGCTTCGGCCAGTGGTCTCCCGCCGCGTAGTATTCGCGGAAGTACGCCGCCGTGTGGATGACCACGTCACAACCCTCCAGCGCGGCCGCGAAGCCCTTCACGTCCAACATGTCCCCTTCCACCACCTCCACACCGGACAGCCCACCGAGCACCTGGCGCGCCTTCGCCGGCGAGCGCGCCAGCGCCCGCACCGTGTGCCCCCCCGCCACCAACGCCCGCACCACGTTGTTGCCCAACAGCCCCGTGCTGCCCGTGACGAATGCGCGCATCCAGCGGCTCCCCGTTAATGTGAACGATGTTCAAATAAAGGCCGGTCTGAACACTGTCAAGATGAACGGGCGGGCAAGGAGGCTGGGGCGATGACGACCCGGACGAAGAAGGCGGCGGCGCCCAAGCGGCGCACGTACCACCACGGGGATTTGCGGCAGGCGCTGGTGGACGCGACGTTGAAGCTCATCGCGACGGAGGACGTGGGCGCGGTGTCGCTGCGGGAGGTGGCGCGGCGCGCGGGCGTCACGGCGGCGGCGCCGTATCACCACTTCCGGGACAAGGACGCGCTGCTGGCGGCGGTGGCGGAGGAGGGGTATCGGGCGCTCAACGCGCGGATGGACGAGGCGATGACGAAGGCCCGGGCGCCGCGCATCGACGGCCAGCTCAAGGCGCTCGCGCGGTGCTACGTGCGCTTCGCGGTGGAGCACCCGGCGCACTACCGGGTGATGTTCCGGCAGGAGTGGAGCGACGTGGAGAAGTACGCGGGCATCCACACCGAAGGCATGCGCGCCTACGCGCGGCTGCAGGAGCTGGCGCAGGAGGTCCGCGTGGCCTCGGGGGGCAAGGTGGAGATGGACATCCTGGCCTTCACCATCTGGTCCTGGGTGCACGGGCTCGCGGCGCTGTGGAACGAGGGGCCGCTGCGCAAGAAGAGCCAGAGTGACTCCATCGAGCCGCTGCTGGAGCGCTCGTCGGAGATGTTCGTCGGATGGGTGGTGGGCAAGGGGCCGTGAGGCTCGGCTCACCCGACGACGGAGTGGAGGATGCGCTCGAAGAGCCACGGGCTGTGGCCGAGCATCCGGACGATGGGGCGTCGCAGCCAGGGACGGCGCGCCAGCATCAGGAGTGAGCGCGTGGCCCAGGCGTACTTGCGGAACACCTGCTGGAAGCGCGCCTCGTAGGGCTGGAGCACGTCGCGCGTCGCTCCCCTCGCGAGCGCGTCCGGCAGGAGCTCGCCCAGTGACTCCGCGCAGGAGAAGGCGAGGGAGAGTCCTTCTCCGGTGAGCGCGTCCACGTAGCCCGCGGCGTCGCCCACCAGGGCGAAGCGGTCCGCCACGCGCACGCGGGCCACGCGCGCCAGCGGACCCGCGCCTCGCACCTGCGAGTCCGGTGTCGCGGTGGACAGTCTCGCCTCGAGCTTCGGGAAGCGCGACAGCAGCGTCTCGAAGCCCACGCGCCCCTCCACGCCTCCGTCCTCCCAGAGGAAGGCGAGCCCCACGCGCCGGGCGCCCGCGGGCGTGACGTAGGCCTCCACGCCGTTCGCGAAGTGCACCTCGACGTAGGGAGTCCAGGGTTCGAGCTGGAAGTGGCGGCGCAGGCCGAAGCGCCGAGGCCCCTCCGCGTCCAGCTCGAGTCCCTCCGCGCGCCGCAGGGGTGAGGCGAGCCCGTCCGCGGCCACCAGCATCCGCGCCTGGACCTCTCCGTCGACCAGCTCCAGCGTCACGCCGTCGCCGACGCGGCGATGCGACACCACGTGGGTGCGCTCGCGGAGCTCGGCGCCCGCTTCGCGCGCGCGGGTGACGAGCGCCTCGGCGAGCGCCACCCGACGCACGCCGAGCCCTCCTGGCGCGGGGAGGAGCCCCTCCGCCGTGCTGCCATCCTCCTGCACGTAGCGGATGCCCACGAACGGCGCGCTCTGCGAGCGGTCCAGGTGCGTGAGCGCGCCCAGCCGCTCCAGGGCCGCGAGCCCCGCGGGCATGAGCCCCTCGCCGCAGGCCTTGTCGGCCGGGAAGGAGGCGCGCTCCAGCACCACGGTGTTCAGCCCCCGCGTCGCGGCGTGGATGGCCACGGCGAGCCCGGCCGGGCCTCCTCCCACCACCGCGACGTCATACCGACTCATGGCGCGGACTCCGCCAGAGACCTCGCCTCCGCGCAATGGCGCCACATCCGGGAGCCGCGCGGTGCTCGGCCCCGCGTGGCGCTCGGCCCCTCGCCACCTGTCGCGCAGGGGACGTCTCCCGCCAGGACCCGCGCGGCGCGGCGTCTCACGAACGAAGCTCCTTGCCCACCCTCTCCGGAGTGTCGACGGCTCACGTGTCGTGCTCCACCCGCGCCATGGCGAGCACGCCGTGCGCCATCTCCGCCGCAATTCCCGCCTGCCTCGGCGGCGACGGCGCTCCGGAGAGTCGACGGCTCACGTGTCGTGCTCCGCCCGCGCCATGGCGAGCGCGCTGCGCGCCATCTCCACCGCCATGCCCACCATGCCCACCTTCTTCGGCGGCGACAGCTCTCCGGAGAGGTGCCGCCGCAGCGCCTCCATCCGACGCAGCTTCCCGCTCGACGTGCGCGGCAGCGTCCCCGGCTCCAGCAGCTTCACCGTGTGAGGACGCACGCCCGTGGCCTCCACCACCGCCGCGCGGATGCGCTCCTCCACGGCCTCGTCGGCGTCCGTCCCACCCCGCTCCGCGAGGATGAGCAGCGCCTCGTCCTGTCCACCCTCGGGCGTGAAGCCGAGCGCCACCGCGCACCCCGTGCGCACGCCCTCCACCGACTGGAGCGGCTCCTCGAAGGACTGCGGCGCGTGGTTCGCCCCGCGGATGATGACCACGTCCTTCGCGCGCCCCGTCAGGTACAGCTCCCCCTCCGCGATGAAGCCCAGGTCTCCCGTGTCCAGCCACCCGTCCAGCGTCAGCGCGCGCCGCGTGGACAGCGCATCCCCGAAGTAGCTGCTCATCAGCGACGGCCCACGCGTGAAGACCTTCCCCACGCGCTTGTCCGGCAACACCCCGCCCTGCTCGTCGCGAACCTCCACCTCGAAGCCCGCCACCGGCGAGCCCACGCTCACCAGCCTCCGCGCCCCCTCCTCCACCCGGCCCTCGCTCGCGAGCAGCCCCGGGTCCACGCCCAGCGAACGGGGACCCCGGCCCTCCGGAGGGAACGTCACTGCCAGCGACGCCTCGGACAGTCCGTACACCGGGCGCAGCGCGCGCGCGGAGAAGCCCCACCGCTCGAAGCGCTCCACGAAGCGCTGCAGCGTCTCCGCGGACACCGGCTCCGCGCCGTTGAGCGCGTGCTTCCACGACGACAGGTCCACGCCCTCCAGCTCCGCGTCCTTCACCCGCTTCAAACACAGGCCATACGCGAAGTTCGGCGCCGGCGAGATGAAGCCCCGGTGCCTGGACACCGCGCGAAGCCACAGCGCGGGGCGCGCCAGGAAGGCCTCGGGCGGAATCAGCACCAGGTTCCCCGGATAGTGCAGCGCCGAGAGCAGACAGCCGATGAGCCCCATGTCGTGGTACAGCGGCAGCCAGCTCACGCCCACCCGGGGACTGTCGGGCGGCACCGGCATCGCCACCTCCAGCGCCCTCAGCTGCGCCAGCAGCGCCCCATGCGTCAGCGCCACCGGCTTGGGGTCCACCGTGGAGCCGGAGGAGAACTGGACGAGGCCCAGCGCGTTGGCGCCCACCTCCACCTCGCGCCCCTCGTCGTCGCGCGAGACGTCCTCCACCGTGTGGCAGCCCAGGCGGGGACGGGACTTCTCCACGCTCGGGCCCAACAGCAGCCGCACCCGCGAGTCCGTCAGCACCAGGCACGCCTCCGTCACCTGGAGCATCCGCGCCGTCGTCCGGTGGTACTCCTCCAGTCGCCCCAGCCGCACCGGCGGATACAGGGGCACCGGCACCGCGCCCGCGAGCAACGCGCCGAAGTAGGCATCCATGAAGGCCGGCGAGGTGGGCAAGAGCAGCGCCACCCGCTCGCCCTCGCGCACGCCCAGGCGCGACAGCCCCGCCGCCGTGCGCCGCGCGCGTCGGTACACCTCCGCCCAGGACAGCGAGGTCTCCTTCTCGGCCGCGTCCACGAACGTCAGCCGGAAGTCCGTTTCGGCCGTCGACGCGAGCATCGCGTTCACCGTGGGGAACCGCACCGCGGGCAGCGTGGGTCCCCTCACGAACGGACCTCCGTCGCCACGCGCGCGGTGGACAGCACGCGCCGCTCCACCAGCTTCGTCAGGTCTCCCACCGTGCGTACCCCCTGCGCGTCCTCCTCCGACAAGCGGATGCGGAAGCGGTTCTCCAGCCCCACCGCCAGCACCGTCAGCCCCAGGCTGTCGAGCTGCAGGTCCTTGAGGAGGTCGAGCCCGGGCTCCACCTCGCCCTTCCACTCCAGCTCCTCGGCGGCGATGCGACGAATCTCCGCCAGGACCTCCAGTTCGAGCTCAGCCACGGGGCACCTCCGGAAGGAAACGGGGACGATGGGAGAACGCCTTCGCGTACACGTCCCCCAGGGCCGCCTCCTCCGCGCGGATGCGCACGAAGAGCAACCCCAGGTTCCCCACCGAGAAGCACACGGCCGTCCACCACGCGCCATGGATGAGCGGCACACACGCCAGCTCCAGCACCACCGCGACGTAGTTGGGGTGGCGCAGGAAGCGGTACGGCCCCCCCTCCACGGGGGGCAGGCCCGGCACGACGATGATGCGCGAGTTCCACCGCGAGCCCAGCGTGGAGATGGCCCAGTAGCGAAGCCCCTGCGCCACGAGCGCGCCGCCGAGCGCCGCCCAGCCCAGCACGCCCGGGAAGGACCGGTGCAGGAGGAACACCTCCGCCACGCACGCGACGAGGAACAGCGTGTGGAACACCACCATGAAGCGGTAGTGACGCTGCCCCGTCTCCACCCCTCCCCGCGCGAAGGCCCACGCCGCGTTGCGCTTGGAGAGCACCAGCTCCACGAGCCGCTCCAGCACGAGCGCGCCCATGTACCCCAAGAACACCCCTTGCGTGAGCGTCACCATCGCAAGAGCACCATCTCCGCGCAGAAGCCCGGCCCCATCGCCATCATCAGGCCCCAGTCCCCCGGCTTCGCGTCCGCCTTCTCCAGCGTCTCACCCAGCACGAAGAGCACCGACGAGGAGGACAGGTTGCCCACCTCGCGCAGCGACGCCCACGAGCGCGTGAGCGCCTCCTGCGGCAGCTCCAGCGCCTGCTCGAAGGACTCGAGCACCTTGGGCCCGCCGGTATGCGCCACCCAGTGACGGATGTCATCGCGCTTCAAGCCGTGGCTCGCGAGGAAGGCGTCCACGTTGCCGCGGATGTGGTCCTTGACCAGGTGGGGCACCTTCGCGGACAGCACGACCTTGAAGCCCGAGTCCACCACGTCCCAGCCCATGGTGCGCTCGGTGTCCGGGTAGAAGACGGAGCGCGAGGCCACCACGCGGGGACCTCGGGCGCCGGGGGCCTGGGCACCCCGGAGCACCGCGCACGCGGCGCCGTCGCCGAAGAGGCCGGAGGCGATGATGTTGGGGATGGACAGGTCCTCGCGCTGCAGCGTCAGCGAGCACAGCTCCGCGGACACCAGCAGGGCGGTGTGCGTGGGGAAGGCGCGCAGGTAGTCGGCGGCGCGTGCCATGCCGGCCGCGCCCGCGACGCAGCCGAGCCCGAAGATGGGCGTGCGCTTGAAGTCCTCGCGGAAGCGCAGCCGGTTGGCGAGCCGCGCCTCGACGCTGGGGGTGGAGATGCCCGTCACGGTGACGAAGAAGACGTGGTCCACGTCCGTGGGCGTCAGCTCCGCCTGCTCGAGTGTCTTGCGCACCACCGACTCGCTGAGGGCGGTGGCCTCGCGAATCCAGGCGTCGTTGCGTTGCTGGAAGGTGACGAGCTCGCGGTACGCGTCGATGGGGAGCGCCAGGTAGCGGCCTCCGACCTGGACGGCGCGGTGCAGGTCCTCCAGGCGCTCCAGGTTGAAGTGGCGCGTGGCCCACAGCTCGCGGAAGGCGGCGATGAGCTGTTCCTGCGAGGCGTAGTGAGGCGGAAGTGCTCTTCCCACGGAGCGGATGAAGGGCGAGCTGCTGTCCTGGCCGGTTGCGCTGTGCATGAAGGTCTCGGGTCCGTGCGGCGCTCAGGGGTACGCTTAGTCGGAAACGCGTGGAGGACGCGACACCTGTCCCCCCGACTGAACGAGTCCCGACGCCGCGGCGCCTTTCAGTGTCACACGGTAGACGGCGGGCTCGCGCGCGTGAAGGCACCGGGCTCCCCGTGTCTCGCGGAGGACAGCGGACCGCGTGTGCCGGGACGACCTTCGACACGCCTTGGGCACACCTTCCTGCGTGAGGGCGGGACACGCTAGCGTGCGGCGCGATGAGATTCGCAACCGTCGTCCTGGGCGCCGTGCTGTCGGGGCTCTGCGCGTGCAGTCACTCCCGGCTGGGTCCCACTCTGCCCGCGAGCCACGGCCATCTGTCCCGGACCATGGCCCAGTACCTGGATCCGAAGACGGAAGGCCTGGAGGTCCAGGCCGCGCTGGGGGTTCCCTCGCACAGCGTCGAGACGAGCGTCGTGGTGGAGCCCGCCGAGGCACCGGCCATCTTCGCCGAGGCCATGCAGGTGCTTTCGGGCAAGCCCACGGAGGAGCATGTGCGGCAGGCCTCCGCGGACCTGTCCGCTGCGTGCGACGCGGCGCTGACACAAGCGTGTGACTACCTGCGCACGAACTTCCAGCCGCCCAGGCGAATCGCGGGTGAGCCGCCAGGGTTCCCCGAGGAGGCGATGCGGGAGCGGGCCATGGCGGTGGTCATTGTCACCTTCCAGCTGGGCGTGGACGGCCTCCCCCGCCATGTGCAGGTGCTGGAGTCGGCGCCGTATGGGCTCACCGAGGCGATGCTGACGTCGGTGAAGGGGATGCGGTTCCAGCCCGCGATGCTGGCGGGGCATCCCATCGAGATTCCGTATCAACTCCAGATGAACACGCGGTTCCCCGGGGCGAAGCTCACGCCCCAGGAGGAGCTGGAATGGGGGCGCACGCGGGCGGCGCACTTCCCGACCAGCCCGGCGGCCTGGGCACATGTGGCGCGCGCCTACGCACGCGACCTGCCCGAGGACCCGCAATACGAGCGCGCCTTGAGGAAGCTCACCGTCCTGGCCCCCAATTACTGGTGGGCCGCGACGGAGCTCGCGTGGTTGCATGCGCGCGCGGGCCGTTACGACGAGGCCGCGCCGCTGGCGCGCGTGGGTCGGAAGATGTCGTCCCACAATCCCTACGCGCTGGAGACGAGCGCCCTCGTCGCCTTCCACCAGGGCCGCTGCCAGCAGGCCGTCCAGGAGCAGCAGCAGGCCGTCGCGAAGCTGCCCGCCAAGTGGCCTCGCGAGGAGCAGGAGCGCTTCCAGCGCGTGCTCACCGACTACCAGCGCCAGTGCGAGACCGCACCCACGCCCGCGAGCCACTGACGCGGCCGCCCATCGCATTCGAGAGGCGCCCCACGAGGAGGCGCCTCACCGCCGCTACGACCGCCGTCGCCGTCCCACCCCTACGAACACCAGCGCCGCCCAGCCCAGCGCACCGGGCGCGGCCGCACAGCCACTGTCGTCGTCATCGTCGGGAGTCTGGGGCACCTCGGGCTCAGGCTCGGGCTCCGGTGTCACCTCGACACACGGCGCGCCGGACGTCTCACCCGTGAGGCACAGCGTGCCGTAGCGGCCCGTGCCCTCGTGGCGACCGTCCACCACCGCGATGATGACCCGGCTCGCATCTGACGCCGTCACGTTCGCGGTCAGCGGCCCCGGCCCATCCACGCGCGTCACCCGCAGGACCGCGGTGTCCGTCACCGCCGCCACCAGCAGGTGCTGCTGCGACGAGTTCGCGACGTCCCGAGGCACATACCGAGCCCACACCCGCTCCGAGCCACCCGGCACCTCGAAGTAGCGCGCCGACGCCGTCGTCAGCCGGACGCCCTCCTCCTGATAGGGCAGCGTCTTGGCCATGGGCTTGAGCCCGACATACCCCCCGCCCCGCGCGTAGCCCTGTGACGCATTCGCCCGCGCGCCCGTGGACAGGTTCCACGTCGAGAACTCCGTGAACGCAGCGTCGAAGCTCAAGCTCCAGTCGCGCCCCAGGAGGCGGTCCACCACCACCGGCCAGCGCGCCTCCGGCGACGTGACGCTCTCCTCCCACAAGCGCAGGATGGCCGCGTCACCCACGCGCTCGCCCAGGTACTGGAAGAACAGGCTCGCGCCATAGCTGAAGGACGCCGCCGGCCCCGTGGGGTCCTGCACCAGGCTGGAGTCCGTGCGCGACAGGTACGACGCGGAGAAGTGCTCCAGGTCCTCCAGCGACGCGTCGAACCGCTCGCTCGCCCACACCGCCGTGCCCTCCGTCACCACGCCGCCCATGCCCGTCCTGTACGCGGACTGCACCGCATGGAAGAACTCGTGGCTGGCGAGGATGTCCACCGCCGTCTCGTACGAGGGGTAGTCGTACCCCGCGAAGTCGTTCTCCTGGAGCATGTGCCCCACGCACCGCAGGCCCGACTCCGTCTCGCAGTCGTCCAGCCGGAACGCCCCGTCCGCGACGCCGGCGAAGTCCACCAGGTACACGTCGAACAGGCCGTCCCCGCCGTTGTCCGCCACCGCCGCGTCGCTGCCCGGCAACACGAAGCCCAGGCTCACGTAGAAGTCCGCGACGCGCTCATACGCGCGCCCGACGACCTCGACGGCGTCGGGCACGCCACTGCCATCGGCGTCCCCCGCCGGCACCGCGTTGAGCCCGACGCGGGAGAAGTGGATGCGGAAGCGCCCCTTCGGGGACACCACCGACTCCACCTGCTCACCCGCGCCGAAGCTCGGCGGCACCGCCAGGGGCGAGGTGGGGCGCGCTCCCGCCTGCTGCCCCTGTCGCCCCGCGGTCAACGTCTCCGGACGCTCGTGCGGCGCCCGCGTCGACTCCACGGGGCCACATCCCAGGGCAAGCAGCAGAAGCCACGCCCCGAGCCTCACGGCAGGAACGCCCACTTGATGCGGATGGAACCCGAGCCGCTCGGCGTCGGCGCCGCGCCCGTCTCGTTGCACGTCTGCTGCGCGGCGGGCTCGTAGTAGCCCATCACCTCCAGCTTCACGTGACGACCATCCGCCAGGCGCACCGCGAACACCTGCCCCGTCATCTGCACGCAGCGCACCGGGTACTCCCAGAACGCGCCCAGCGCCGTCTTCGGACCGTTCAGGCCCGAGTCATCCGGGATGAGCGTGCAGGTGCCCGAGGAGTCGTCCCACCACTTCTCCGTCTCGAACGTCCAGGAGGAATCCACCGCCGCCACCTGCGCGAACGTGGTGCCCTCGGCGACCTTCGCCACCGACACGCACGACGGCCCCGACGTGCCGCTGTTGACGCGCATCGTGTAGCGACGCACCGCGATGTCCCAGTCCTGCGACACCAGCGCCTGGTGGTCGTGAATCTGGACCTGCTCGGCGCCCGTCGCCGTGAACCGCAGGTACGTATAGGACATCGTCGGGTTGAGACCGCCCGCGGTGGAGTCCACGAACGTCAGGAACTCGCCCGACGTCGTCCCCTCCTCACGCACCACGCCCGTGTTCACCACCGTGCGCAGCGACAGCGTGTCGATGGTCTGCTCGGCGCAGTTCACCGTCGTCGGGCCACACACCTGCGGCCCCGCGTCCGGCGTCCCTGAATCCGGCGTGCCCGAGTCCGGCGTGCCCGCGTCGTCCTGCTGGCCCGCGTCCGGCGTGGGGTTGGGCGTGGGGTCCTTGTCGTCATCTCCGCAGCTCGCCAGCAACGCCAACGACATGACCACGGCGACCAGGACCCACAGGCCCTGCTGTCCGGCGCGCCTCGGCAACGCCTGCTCGGTATGACTCATCTTCGTATCCCTCTTCCCTGAACGGACTGCGTGACGTGCCCACCGGAGCGGGGGCCCCGGCCTTCCTCGTCGAGGGCCCCCCTTCACGCGCGCGCACACCGCACGCCCCGAGGGCTCCACCTCACTCGACAGGGCGGCACCCTACTTGATAACGATTCTCATATTCAATATTGGATTTTGGACCCCGGAAACCCGGATGAAGACAGGACAAGCCCCGCGAAGGCCTCGGGAGGCCTCCTGGGAGGACGGGGAGCGGAGGCGGCGGGGGCTACTCGAAGCGGTAGCCCTTGGGCACCACGACGATGCCGCTCTCGGTGACGGTGAAGCCCCGGGCGCGGTCGGCGTCCAGGTCGTAGCCCACCTTCGCGTTGGGCGGCACGCGCACGCCCTTGTCGATGATGGCGTTCTTCACCTGGGCATGCCGGCCGATGTCGACCTCGTCGAAGATGACGGAGCGCTGCACGCTGGCGTAGCTGTTCACGCGCGCGCGGCGGAAGAGGATGCTCTCGCGCACCACGCCGCCGGAGATGATGCAGCCGCCGGCCACCATGGAGTTGAGCGCGCGGCCCACGCGGTCACCGGATTCGTGGACGAACTTGGCGGGCGGGCTGTACTCGCTGGCGGTGCGCAGCGGCCACTCGGCGTTGAAGATGTCAAACTCCGGGTTCACCGACACCAGGTCCATGGACGCCTCGTGGTACGCGTCCAGCGTGCCCACGTCGCGCCAGTAGGTGTTGGGCCCCGTCTGGCCGGGGATGGGGTTCCTGGCGAAGTCGTACGCGTGGATGTGATAGCCGTCCTTGAGCGCGCGCGGCAGCACGTCCTTGCCGAAGTCGTGCTGCGAGCCCTCCGACTTCGCGTCGATCTCCAGCAACTCCGCGAGCACCTTGCTGCGGAAGATGTAGTTGCCCATGCTGGCGAGCGCGGTGTCGGGCCGGCCGGGGATGGGCTTGGGGTTCTTGGGCTTCTCCTGGAACTCCGTCACGCGGCCGCGCTCGTCCACCTGCATGACGCCGAAGCGGTGCGCGTCGGCGAGCGGCGTGGGGTACGCGGCGATGGTGATGTCGGCGCGCTGGGCCTCGTGCTGCTCCAGCATGTGCGCCACGTTCATCTTGTAGATGTGGTCGCCGGAGAAGATGGCCAGGTGCTCGGGGCGGTGGTTCTCCACCAGGTGCATGTTCTGGTAGATGGCGTCCGCGGTGCCCCGGTACCAGACGGGCCCCAGCTCCTCGTACAGGTACATCTGCGCGGGGACCAGGGTGATGAAGTAGTCCGACAACAACACCGAGCCGAAGCGCCAGCCGCGCTGGATGTGCTCCGTCAACGACTGCGCCTTGAACTGCGTCAGGACGTAGATGGAGTAGATGCCGGAGTTGATGAAGTTGTTGAGCGCGAAGTCGATGATGCGGAACTTCGAGCCGAAGGGCACCGCCGGCTTCGAGCGTCGCAGCGTCAGCGGCGCCAGCCGGGTTCCCTGGCCTCCGGCCAGCACCATGCCCAGGATTCGCGTGCCCATGTCGAGGTGTTGCCTCCCTGGCGCCGTAGTATAGGGGGCCCAGGGAGGTTGTCCGTTTTCGCGGCGCGCGGGCTCGGGATGTCCGCGTGCGTCAACGGGGCCGGACTCCCGCCTGGAGCGACGCCTGGAGGGCCGTCCATCGACGGACACTCGGTCCAAGGCGGATGGCTCACTGTCGAGCAGCCGGCCACGAGGAAGTGGAGCAGGTCCGCGTCGCGCCCTATCTCTTGAGCGAGGCCCAGGTGTCTTCGTGGAGTCGAGCGTGAGCGGGACATGGAGTCAGGAGTCGAGTCGATTGCCCATCATGGCGCGCGAGGCCGCGGAGGCTCCCGGGGTCGCCCGGCTCCAGCTGGCACGGAGCGAGGACATGTTCGTGGCGCTGGGGGAGCGGCTGCGGCGCCAGCCTCCTCGCTTCGTCGTCACCTGCGCGCGGGGTAGCTCGGACCACGCGGCGGTCTACGGGAAGTACCTCATCGAGACGACGCTCGGCCGCGCGGTGGCCTCGGTGGGCCCCAGCGTGGCGTCCATCTACGGCGCGCACGCGCTGGACCTGCGCGACTCGCTCTTCATCGCCGTCTCGCAGTCCGGGCAGAGCCCCGACCTGCTGCGGCTGACGGAGGCGGCGAAGGCCTCGGGCGCGCTCGTCGTGGGGTTCGTCAATGACGCCTCCGCGCCGCTCGGCGCCTTGTGTGACGTGAGCATCCCCCTGGACGCGGGCCCCGAGCGCGCCGTCGCCGCGACCAAGTCGTATCTGCTCTCCGGCCTCGCGTTCCTGCGGCTGGCGGCGCACTGGTCCGCAAGCCCCGAGCTGCACGAGGCCGTCGCCGCGCTCCCAGACGCCCTCGCGTCGGCGTGCGCGCTCGATTGGTGGCCCGCGCTGGAGACGCTCGTGGATGCACAGAGTCTGTATGTCGTCGGCCGGGGCAGCGGCCTGGGGGCGGCGCTCGAGCTGGCGCTGAAGCTCAAGGAGACCTGCCGCCTGCACGCCGAAGCCTTCAGCGCGGCCGAGGTGGCCCACGGCCCGCTCGGCCTGGTGCAGCCGGGCTTCCCCGTCATCGCGCTGGGACAGGAGGACGGCTCCGCCGAGGGCACGCGCGCGGTGGTGCGCCGGATGATGGAGCTGGGCGCGGAGGTGCGCACGGTGCTCCCCGTCCCCGGCGCCGCGACGCTGCCCACCGTTCCTGGTGTTCCCCTGGCGATTGCGCCACTGTGCCAGGTGCAGAGCTTCTACCTGGCGGTCCACCGGCTCGCCACGGCGCGTGGAATGGACCCGGATGCCCCCGCGAACCTTCGCAAGGTGACGGAGACGGTGTGACCAGACACATCCTCACGGGCTCGCGCGTGTTCACCGGCGAGCGCATCCTCGAGGGCCACTCGGTGGTGCTCGACGCCGGACGCGTCGCCGCCGTGGTGCCGCGCCACGAGGCGCCCGTGGGGCTCTCCACCCGCGAGCTGCCCGCAGACACCCTGCTCGCCCCCGGCTTCATCGACCTCCAGGTGAACGGCGCGGGCGGGGTGCTGTTCAACGACTCACCCACGGTCGACGCGGCGCTCACCATCGCGTCCACGCTGCGCCGCTCGGGCACCACGAGCCTGCTGCCCACGTTCATCACCGATGCACCCGAGCGCACCCGGCTCGCCTGTGACGCCGCGGCGCGCGCGCTGGAGCAGCCCGGGAGCGGCGTGCTCGGCGTCCACCTGGAAGGCCCGTTCATCAGCCCCGAGCGCCCGGGTGTCCATGAGCCGCACCACATCCGTCAGCCCGGAGCCGAGGACCTCGTGTCCCTCGTCGCGCTCAGCGGGCGACTGGTTCGGGCTGGGGGCAGGTTGTTGATGACGCTCGCGCCGGAGCGCGTGGAGGACCTGTTCCTCCAGAAGCTCAGCGCCTCGGGCGCGGTGTTGTTCGCGGGCCACACGGCGGCGAGCTACGAGCGGACCGTGCAATCACTTGCGTCGGGTGTGCGCGGCTTCACGCACCTGTTCAACGCGATGCCTCCGGTGCAGGGGCGACAGCCCGGCCCCGTGGTCGCGGGCTTCGAGTCCGATGACGCGTGGTGCGGCGTCATCGTGGACGGCGTCCACGTGCACCCGGCGAACCTGCGCCAGCTCCTGAAGGCCAAGCCTCGCGGCAAGGTCTTCCTCGTCACGGACGCGATGCCTCCCGTGGGCACGCAGGAGACGACCTTCACGCTGTATGGACACACCATCCTGCGGCGCGATGGACGACTGGTGACCGAGGACGGCACGCTGGCCGGCGCGGACATCGACCTGGCGTCGACGGTGCGCAACACCGTTCGACTCCTGGGCGTGCCTCTCGAGGAGGCGCTGCGCATGGCCTCGCTCTACCCCGCCCGGTTGCTCGGTCTGGAGTCGCAGCTGGGCGGGCTCGCGCCTGGCCAACGCGCGAACCTCGCGCTGCTGCGTGACGACGTCAGCGTGCTCGCCACCTGGGTGGATGGAAACGAACAGTGGCACTGAGCAGGTGACGCTCGCGTCACTTCCGGTGGCTGCGTGTTCTTCCACTCACACCATTCATTGCGTGAGGCTTTGACCCGGAAAATCCGGTCCACGCCTCCTTCCTGGAAACGAGTTCCCGAGCGGTTCCGGACTCGCGTCCAACGAAGCGAGGAGAGCAAGCATGCGTCGCAGCAAGTGGTTCATTGGACTGATGGTCTCGGCCCTGTCCGCGAGCGGGTGCGGAGAGGTCTCCCCGTCACACGGCGAGGGCCAGGGCAGTGTGATGCGCGCGCCGCTCGTCGCCGAGTGGGCGGCGGGCGTCGCCTACGCGACGGGCGCGCAGGTCACCTACGGTGGACGGCTCTATCAATGCCGTCAGGCGCACACCTCGCAGGCGGACTGGACGCCCGTGGCGGTGGCCGCGCTGTGGCTGGATTTGGGACCCGCGGGCGGCGGGGACACCACCGCGCCCACCGTCACGCTGAACGCCAGCTCGACGAACGTCACCGCGCCGGGGACGCTGACCCTCACCGCCACGGCGACGGACAACGTGGGCGTGGACCGCGTGGAGATTCTCGAGAACGGCACCGTGGTCTCCACGAGCCTGAGCTACTCGCGCAACTTCTCCGGCTCCGCGCAGAACGGCTCGTACACGTACACCTTCCGCGCCTTCGACCAGGCCGGCAACGTGGGCACGCGGCAGGTCACCGTGCAGGTGGCCATCTCCGTCCCCGGTGACACCACCGCGCCCACCGTCACGCTGAACGCCAGCTCGACGAACATCACCGCGGCGGGGACGCTGACCCTCAGCGCCACCGCGACGGACAACGTGGGCGTGGACCGGGTGGAGATTTTGGAGAACGGCGCCGTGGTGTCCACGGCGCTGAGCTACTCGCGGACCTTCTCCGGCCCGGCGCAGAACGGCTCGTACTCGTACACGCTGCGGGCGTACGACCAGGCCGGCAACGTGGGCACGAAGCAGGTCACCGTGCAGGTCGCGATTCCGGGACAGCCGGGTGGCGGCAAGCGCATCGTGGGCTACTTCACCCAGTGGGGCATCTACTCGCGCAATTACCAGGTCGCGAACATCCCCGCGGCGAAGCTGACGCACATCAACTACGCCTTCTCGAACATCTCGGCGGACGGGCGGTGCGTCCTCGGTGACTCGTTCGCGGACATCGACAAGGGCGGCGGCTGGCCGGGCGAGTGGAACCCGGGTGCGCTGCGCGGCAACTTCCGCGCGTTCCAGGAGCTGAAGAAGACGCAGTCGCACCTGAAGGTGCTCATCTCGGTGGGCGGCTGGACGTGGTCGACGTACTTCTCGCAGGTGGCGGCGACGCAGGCCTCGCGGGCCGCGTTCGTGAAGTCCTGCATCGACCTGTTCATCAAGGGCCAGTACCCCGGCGTGGACCCGGCGAACGGCGTGGGTGTGTTCGACGGCATCGACATCGACTGGGAGTACCCGGTGGGTGGCGGCCTGCCGGGCAACACCAACAGCCCCGCGGACAAGCAGAACTACACGCTGCTGATGGCCGAGTTCCGCAACCAGCTCAACGCGGTGACGGCGCAGACGGGCAAGCCGTACCTGCTCACCATCGCCACGGGCGCGTCGCCGGACCTGCTGACGAACAAGCAGGAGACGAAGAACCTGTCCAACATCCTCGATTGGATCAACGTGATGAGCTACGACTACCACGGCTCATTCGAGAGCACGGTGAACTTCCACTCGGCGCTCTACCGCGTGACGGGCGACCCGGCGGCGGGGACGGGCTTCTACACGGACGGCTCGGTGGCGAAGATGCTCGAGCTGGGCGTGGCGCCGGACAAGATTGTCGTGGGCGTCCCGTTCTACGGCCGAGGCTGGGGCGGCGTGCCGAACGTGAACAACGGCCTGTTCCAGAGCGGCGTGCCCACCAAGGGCACGTGGGATGACGGCCAGTCGGGCCTGACGGGCGTGTTCGACTACAAGGACATCAAGGCCAACTACGAGCGCGCGGGCTCGGGCTACACCAAGTTCACCCACCCCGAGGCGAAGGAGGCCTACGTCTACAGCCCGACGACGAAGGTGTGGATTGCGTACGACGACCCGTCCACGCTGAACGCGAAGTCGGACTACATCCTGAACAAGAACCTGGGCGGCGCGATGTTCTGGGAGCTGAGCGGCGACGACGGCACGCTGCTCGACACGCTGTACCAGCGACTGCGCTGAAACCGGTGAAGCACGGGGGGGCGGAGCCTGGGTCTCGGCTCCGCCTCCGCGTGCAACCGCGCCCATGCGGGCGGTCTGGCTTCGCGGGAGCTCTCCCTCGACCCGCTTGCTCCGCGCCACCACGCCTCGTGTTAGATGGCGCCTGCGAGAAGGCGTCTCGCCAGACAAAGGGGCGTATGAAAAGCAGAGCGATGCCGAGGGGGCTCGTGGTCGCAGTCGTGAGTGGTTGGCTGCTGGCTGCTTGTGGGGGAAGTGGGAACGGAACACCTGATGGCTCGACGCAGCCGGACTCCGGGACGGATTCCGGTACGCCGGTGCCAGACTCGGGCACTCCGGACGCGGGCGCACCCGACGCGGGCCTCGCGGACGCGGGGACACCCGACGCGGGGACACCCGACTCGGGGACACCCGACTCGGGGACACCCGACGCGGGGACCCCGGATGCTGGGACTCCGGAGGACACCACGCCTCCCGACGCGCCGACGCTCCTGGGGACCACGCCCGGCTCCCCCGCCAATGACAACGCTCCTCGCATCCTGGCCAGGACCGAGCCCGGCGCGCGCGTGCGCCTCTACACCGTCGCGGGCTGCTCCGGCGCCATCGCCGGCGAGGGCACCTCGGACGCCACGGGACAGGTCTCCATCCCCGTGACGGTGTCCGACGACGCGTGGGTCTCCTTCCATGCGCTGGCCATCGACCTGGCCGGGAACGTCTCCGCGTGCTCGTCCCAGGGAGTGAACTACCGCGAGGACAGCACGCCGCCGACACTCTCGAACCTCCGGCTGTCGCCCTCGGCGGTCGCCAACGACAACGCCCCGCGCCTCATCGGCAGCACGGAGTCGGCGGCCACCGCCCGGCTCTACCTGGACGAGACCTGCTCCGGGACACCGGTCGACACCCAGGTGGCGGACGCAGCCGGCACGTTCTCCCTGCGCATGTCCGTCACGGACGACAGCGTCACGGGCACGTACGTGTCCACCACCGATGCGGCGGGCAACACCTCGGCCTGCACCGTGGGCCCCGTATATCGCGAGGACAGCACGCCGCCCGCGACGCCAGCCCTCGCCACCACCCCCGTCAGCCCCGCCAACCACAACGCGCCAGTCCTCCACGTCACCACCGAGCCGGGAGCCCAGGTGCGCGTCTTCGCGGGCGCGACGTGTGTGGGAGGAGCGCTCGCCTCTCGGACCGCCGACCATCAGGGTCTGGCCACCCTGCCACTCGCCGTGGGCGACAACAGCACGTCGAGCTACGTGGCCCAGGCGACGGACTCGGTCGGGAACGTCTCGGCCTGCTCCGCGGCGCTGACCTTCGTGGAGGACAGCACGGCACCCTCGGAGCTGGCCGCCACGGTGATGGATGGTCTCACCGGACCGGAGCTCGCCTATCAGAACAGCACCACGCGCGCGGCGGCGCGCTGGTCCGGCTTCAGCGACGCGGTGGGCATCCAGCGCTACGAGCTCGCCGTGACGTCCACCCCGGCGTGCCCCGGCAACGCGAGCAGCATCCAGGATGTCGGCGCCACGTCGTCCGCGGAGCTCACGGTGCTCACCCTGGCCGAGCAGCGCTATTACAGCTGCGTGCGCGCGGTGGACGCGGCCGGGAACACGTCGGGCTGGAAGAGGTCGGATGGGTTCATCGTGGACGTCACGCCGCCGCGCGTGGTGTCCGCCACGCCCGCCGCGTCCTCGGCCACGGCCGCTCCCTGGACCGTCATCGAGGTGTCGTTCAGCGAGACGACGCTCGACACCACCAGCGTGACACCGGCCTCGTTCCAGCTCACGGCGGACGGCAAGGCGTTGACCGGAAGCGCGGTGACCTGCGCGGCGGGCAAGTGCACGCTCACGCTGAAGCCGGGGCCGGCGTTCGGCGCGCAGGTGGGCGTGGTCCTCGACGGGGTGAAGGACCTCGCTGGCAACGCGATGACCTCTTCACACAGCTGGGGCTACTCGGTCCGCGCGGCCCAGTGGAGCGCCCCCCAGGTCCTCTCGAGCAACCCGAGCGACCACGCGACCGCCGCGGTGCTCACGATGGACGCCTCTGGTGTGGCGACGTCCCTGTACGTCAACGACGGGCTCCGCGCGCGACGACACAAGCCAGGCGCGGCCTGGGAGACGGACCAGGCCGTGGGCGCGGGGAGCCTCTCCACGTCACTTCCCAACCCGGCCGCGCTCACGACCCTGTCCGACGGCACCCCGCTCGCCGTCGTGGAGGCGTGGCCGGAGGGGAGCTCCAGCATCCGCAGGGCCTACAGTGTCCTCGCCTCGGGCGCCGACAGCAGCGTCCAGAGCTGGAGCGTGCCGCAGGTGCTCGGCGAGAACACGGGGCGCAATGCGGTGGCCACCCGCCTGGTGGCGGCGCCCAACCAGGCGGCCCTCGCCTCCTGGGTCGAGGAGAGCTCCACGCAGACCTTCCTGTGGGTACAGCCGTACGCCGGGAGCTCGGGCTGGGGAACGCCAGTCCTCGTGCGCACCATGGACAACGCGACCTGGTCCTATCTGTGGGACGGACATGATGTCGGAGTGGACTCGCGTGGCAACGGGGTGCTGGTCTGGTCCGAGCCCACCGGCCCGCTCCAGTACTCGCGCCAGGGCTTCTGGAGCTGGAGCGCGCCGACGCGTGGCGCAAGCATCGGAGGCCGCTATCCGCAAATCGCCCTGAGCGCGGATGGGACGGGCTTCGCCGTCTGGATTCGCACGTACCTCGGCGTGAACCAGCTGTACGCGAACTCCTTCCATGTCAACTCCGGCTTCGACGACCAGTCGGTAACCCTCCACACGCAGGGAACGTCCCTTGGAGAGCCAACGGTGGCCGCGGATGCGGCCGGCAATACATTCGTCGTCTGGAGTCAGTCGGACGCCAACTCCGACGCGGGGCTGTGGTGTGCTCGTTACGTGAAGGGCTCTGGCTGGCAGCCGGCCCAACTGCTCGCATCGGACTACGGCGGGGGCAATGACCTCCACGTCTCCCCCTCGGGCTCGGCCATGGTCGTCTATGGCGTCGACGAGGGAGCGGCCACGGCCGTCTGGGCTCGACGCTTCGTGCCGGGTACGGGCTGGACCGCCCCCCAGCGGCTCGATTTCGCCACCGTGAAGGGCTACCTCGGCTCTCTCGAGGTGGCCACCAGTCCACTCGGAGGCGCGGCCGTCATCTGGACGCGGCGGGACACGGGCGCGGGCATCAACTCCCTGGTCTCGGCCGTCTTCGAGTAGGCGGCGTCCGTGGATTGCCTCCGGCCCCTGGGACTGCTGGGGCCGGAGGTGAAGAGCGAGCGGCTCACCGCAGACGGCGGCACGCCGCGGTCTTCACCGCGAGGTACACACGGGCGCCCGTGCTCACGCCCAGCTCGCGCACGGAGGCCTCGGTGAGCCGCACCACCCAGCGCACGCCTTCGACGTCCACGGTGGCCGCGGCCTCTCCTGCTCCCGCGCTCTCCACACCCACCACCGTGCCCGCGAGCACGTTGCGAGCGGACACTCCGGACAGCACGCCCATGGAGAGCAGGATGTCGCTCGCCGGCACCGCGTAGGCCGCTCGCGCGCCCACCGCCAGCTCCGGCGCGTCCGGCACCCAGAGCCCCAAGCCCTGCGTCACCCGCAGGCGCGTGCCGCCCTCGTCGGGACGCTCCAACACGCCCTCGAGGATGTTCTCCTCACCCTCCGCCTCCGACGCCAGCAGCCCCCGCGCCGACGCTCCCAACACCTGGGACGCCGGCCCCGCCGCACGCACGCGCCCTTCGTCCAGGAGCACCGCCTCCTTCGCCAATACCCGCGCCTCACCCAGTTGGTGCGTCACGTACAACATCGGCACCCGCGCCTCGTCGCGAACGCGCAGCAGATACGGCAGCACCCGCTCCTTCAGCGTCACGTCCAGCGCGGCCAACGGCTCATCGAGCAGCAACAACGCCGGGTCCGTCGCCAACGCTCGCGCCAAGGCCACGCGTTGCTTCTCGCCTCCCGACAGCGTCGCCGGATAGCGATGCAGCAACGGCCCCAGCTCGAGCAACCCCACCGCCTCGTCGAAGCGCGACGGCCTCCCCTTCCGCGCGCCGTAACGCACGTTCTCTTCCGCCGTGAGGTGCGGGAACAACAGCGCGTCCTGCGGCACGTAGCCCATGCGCCGCGCCTCCGGCGGCACCTCCACGCGCGCCCCACTGTCCAACAGCACGCGCCCACCCACGACGACGCGCCCTCGCGCACCGGACCGCAGCCCCGCCAGCACCTCCAACAACGACGTCTTCCCCGAACCCGAGCGCCCCAGCACCGCCACCGACGCGCCCTCCAGCCGCGCGTCCACCTCCAACACGAAGCGCGCCAGCGGCAATCGAACCGAGAGGTCCAGGCTCACGCGCGCACCCGCCGTCCCCGCCACCGCGTCAGCCCTTCCGTGGCGTACACCGCGACGAACGCCAGCAGCGCCGCGATGCCCGCCAGTCGCAGAGCTTCCGCGTCCTGCCCCAGCTGCGTGTACTGGAAGATGGCCAGCGACAACGTCTGCGTGCGCCCCGGGATGTTCCCCGCCACCAGCACCGTCGCGCCGAACTCACCGAGCGCTCGCGAGAACGCCAGCAGCGCGCCCACCACCACCCCGCGCCACGCCAGCGGCAACGTCACCCGGAAGAACGCTCGCGCCCGCGAATCCCCCAACGTGCGCGCCACCGCCACCAACCGGGGGTCCACCTCCTCGAACCCCGAGCGCGCCGAGCGCACGAGCAGCGGGAACGCCATCACCGCGCTCGCCAGCACCACCGCCCCCGGCGTGAACACCACCTCCACGCCCATCGCATCCAACACACGCCCCAGCGGCCCCTCGCGCCCGAGCAACTCCAACAACACCAACCCCACCGCCGTCGGCGGCAACACCAGCGGCAGCGCCAGCACCGTGTCCACCACGCCCCGCCCCGGCCCTCGCCAGCGCGACAACGCGTAGGCCACCGCGACCCCGGGCGGAAGGATGACCAGCGTGGCCACCGCCGCCACCGTCACCGTGAACCCCACCAACCCCACCGTGTCGGCCGTCACCGCGCCTTCGTCCCCGCGTCGGCCGGGAGCACGACGAAGCCATGGCGCTGGAAGGCCGCTCGCGCGGGCTCCGTCTGGAGGAACTTCACGAAGGCGACGCCGACCTCCGGCGCCTTGCCCTTCACCAGCGCCGCCACCGGGTAGACGATGCGCGGCGCATCCGCCGACGGCACCTCGAACGCCACCCGCACCTTCTTCGACTGCGCCGCGTCCGTCGCGTACACCACCCCCGCGTCCACCCGCCCCGCCTCCACCGCCGCCAGCGCCCCCCGCACGTCCAACGCCGGCACCACCTTCCCCTCCACGTCCTTCCACGCCCCGACCTTCTCCAACCACGCCTTCGCGTACACCCCCGCGGGCACGATGCCCGGGTCCGCCAGCACCAGCCGCTTCAGCCCCTTCAGGTCCTCCGCCCTGCCCGGCGCCACCTTCGCGCCCACCGGCACCACCACCACCAGCCGGTTCGACAGCAGCTCCACCCGCGTACCACGCCGCACCAGGCCCGCCGCCTGCACGGCCTCCATCCGAGCCACGTCCGCCGACAGGAACGCATCCGCCGGCGCGCCCGCCATCGCCTGGCGGGCCAGGTCCCCCGACGAGCCCAGCGCCACCACCACCGTGTGGCCCGTGGCCTTCGTGAAGGCCGGCCGCAGCTCCTCGAGCACGTCCGTGGTGCTGGCCGCCGCGAAGACGAGCCCCTCCTCCGCTCGCGCCAACAAGGACACGAGGAACAGGGACGTCACGTACAGCCGAAACATGGTACGCACTCCTGCACGCTCCTCTCACCACCGTCGGCGAAGGAGCGCATTGTCCGCACGGCAGCCCACGCCGTGACAACGGGTTGACCCGTGGGGCCATGCCCGCTAAGCCATACTCCGTGTCCCGGAATATCCATTCTAAAGAGGATGAGGACCTGTCGGCGGACGTGCTGAGGCTCCAGCACCTGCTGCTCGCCATGGGCCGGCGCCGTTCGCTCCGCGACCCCATCGCCGCCACGTGCGAGCAGCTCCAGTTCACCGCGCCCCAGGTCCATGCGCTGCTGTGGCTCGGCCAGGACGGCGCGCTCACGATGGGTGAGCTCGCCCGCCGGCTGGGGGTCACCGAGAAGACCGTCACGGGGCTCGTCGACCGGCTGGAGCGCGAGGGACACCTGGTGCGCGAGCGCACCGCCGAGGACCGCCGCGTCGTGCGCTGTCGGCTCACCACCGATGGCCTGCAGACCTACCAGCGGCTCGAGCGCTTCGTGATGCAGGGCATGGGGCAGTTGCTCCACATCCTCGACGCGGGCGACCGCAAGGCGCTCTTCCGCATCCTGGAGAAGCTCCTGCGCCGCATGGACACGCTGGGCGCGGCCGCGGCCACGCCCTCCCGCGAGCGCTCGGCCTGATGTCCCCCGAGCGGGCGAGCCACGCCCGCTCTTGCGTGCCGCCAGCAGCGAGGCGCCCCAACTCACTCCCGTGACGTCGCGTGGGCCCGAGGGAGGAACGTGATGAAGGGATGCAGAAGCACGGGAGTCCTGGCCCTGGTCCTGATGCTGTCGGCCTGCCGACGCGGCCAGGAGGAGGCGCCCGCTCCTCCGCCTGCCTCCACCGGGTCCCCGAGCGCTGAGTCCGCGCCCGCGAAGCAGGTCATGCCGCCGGACATGAACGCGGCGCTCGCGTCCGTCGCGCCGCTGGTCGCGTCGGTGCAGCCCGCGGTCGTCAAGGTGGAGGTGCGGGACGCGGCGCCCACCCGGCGCTCGCGTCCGGGCTCGCCGTGGGGTGACGAGGGTCGAGGTGGGACGTTCGGCGGCGCGCTCCCGTTCGGCTCGCCCTTCGAGGACCCTCGTGAAGAGGGGCCACGCCAGGGGCTCGGCTCCGGCTTCGTGGTGGACGCGCGTGGGCTGGTGCTCACCAACAATCATGTGGTGCAGGGCGCCAGGTCCATCCAGGTGCACTTCTCCGACGGGCGACAGCAGGACGCGAAGGTCGTGGGCACGGACCCGCTCACGGACGTGGCGGTGCTCCAGCTCCAGGGGAAGGTGGAGAAGCTGCCCGTGGTGAAGCTGGGCGACTCGGACGCGCTGCGCGTGGGTGACTGGGTGGTGGCCATCGGTAATCCCTTCGGCCTGGACTCGAGCGTCAGCCTGGGCATCGTCTCCGCCAAGGCGCGCGACATCCAGGCAGGCCCCTTCGACGACTTCCTCCAGACGGACGCCGCCATCAACCCGGGCAACTCCGGCGGGCCGCTGTTCAACCTCCAGGGCGAGGTGGTGGGCATCAACACCGCCATCGCGGGCCAGGGCTCCGGCATCGGCTTCGCCGTGCCCAGCACGCTGGTGAAGCAGCTGCTGCCCCAGTTGGAGAAGGAGGGCACCGTCACCCGGGGATGGCTGGGCGTGGCGGTTCAGGACGTGACGCCGGATCTGGGCGCCGCGCTGGGGGTGCCGGTGCGCGATGGCGCGCTCGTCACCGATGTGACCCAGGGCACTCCGGCGGCTGAGGCGGGGCTGCGTCCGGATGACCTCATCATCGAGGCGGGGGGACGGCCCATCGCCTCGGGACGCGCGCTCACGCGCACCGTGGCGCTGAAGGCGCCGGGCAGCACGCTGCCGCTCACCGTGTATCGCGATGGGAAGAAGACCGAGGTGAACGTGACGCTGGGCACCCGACCGGACCTGGAGGGCGTGGCCGCGCGACGTCCCGCCGAGGAGCCCGAGGCACCGGCGCATCAACGCGTGGGGCTCACGCTGTCGGACATGGACCCGAGGCTGGCGCGGGCGCAGGAGCTGCCTCGCGCGGGCGCGCTGGTGACGGACGTCGTCCCGGGCTCCAGCGCCGAGCGCGCGGGACTGGTGCCCGGCATGGTGGTGGTGGAGGCGTCGGGTCGGGCCGTGCGCCGCGCCTCGGATCTGGCGCAGGCCCTGCGCGAGGCCGAGCCCGGTGAGTCCGTGCTGCTGCGCGTGGCGATGCCTGGCGGCGACCGCGTGCTGCGCGCGCTCAAGGCGCCGGAGTCGTGACGTCCGCGGGCGCTCGCGCGAGCAGCACGCGTGGGTGCAGCAGCAGGGCGAGGGCCTCGCGCATCGTCCAGTAGCAGCGGTCCACCCAGCTCAGGTTGCGCTCCGTCTGGAGCGCGGGGCTGGTGAGCACCTCGAAGCCGTTGAGTCGGAAGTACTGCCGCGCGCGCAGCAGGTGATACGGGTCCGACACCACCACCACGCGCCGCGCCCCCAGCTCTCGCAGCAGGGCCGACGTCAGGCGCGCGTTGTCGTCGGTGGAGTGACTCTCCTCCTCCAGCACGCACGCCTCCGGGGGCACGCCCAGTCGGGTCGCCAGCGCCAGCATCGCGCGTGCCTCCGAGGGAGGATGCACGCCCACGCCTCCGGAGAACACGAGCCTCGACGCCACGCCGCGCTGGTACAGCGCCACGGCCTGCTCCGTGCGTGCTCTCAGCGCACCGGAAGGGACACCGCCCGCCAGCACCCGCGCGCCCAGCACCACCACCGCATCCGAGGACTCGGCGCGCTCGCGCTGACCGAAGCGGTCCACCCAGAACGCGAGGCCGAACACACCACACGTCGCCACGCCAACGGACACGACGATGAGTCGGCGGAGACGACCAGGACGGGAGCGCAGCGAAGCGGGAGGCACGCACCCCACACTATCCGCGAGACGACGCGTTTACCTCAGGGCTCGAAGCCACCGAGGAACAACTCCCACGCGCCCGCCAGCCGACCCGTGCCCAGGTCCACCGGCCCCAGCTGCGTGCCCAACACCGCGCCCGGCCCCTTCGTCGACAGCGACACGAAGTCCCTCACCGCGTCCGCGTCACCGAGCGCCTCCCGGGGAAAGCCTCGCGCCCACTGCACCACCCCATCCACGCGGTCCAGCTTCACCAGGAACAGGTTCATGCGGCTCTCCGCCACCCCCGCCATGGGGCCCGTGCCCAGGTCATCGCCCTCCTCGTATCGGCCGACGACGAGCGCCCCCTCCTGCTCGTCCAACGCGAGCCCCGTCCCCATGAAACCGAAGTCACGCAGCCAGCGAGGCGCACCCTCCGGGTCGAACGCCGCCACGAAACCCCTGCCGCCTCCAGGCTCCACCGCGCAGGTCCGCTCCAAAAACGTGAGCGGCGCGGTGAAGCCTCCCGTCACCAGCACCCGCTGCCCCCGCACCGCCACGCCCGTGGCCCGGCCCGAGCGCGTGTCGAGCCGCCGCTCCCACCGCGCCCGCCCTCGCGCATCCAGCTTCACCAGGAACGGCTGCGAGTCCAGGGCCCCACGCACACGCGAAGCCTGGAGCGCCCCCGCGACGTAGACCTGCCCCTCCGCGTCCACCGCCGCTGACACCGCCTCGCCCTGCCCTTCGTGCACATACGTCCAGAGCAGCGCGCCCTTCGCGTCCAGCTTCACCGCGGCGGGAACCCGACCCCGCTTCGCATCAAACACAGAGCCCACCAGCACCAGGTTGCCCAACCCATCCACGTCCGCATGCCGAGGAACCAGCGTGTCCGGCACCCCGAGCGCCTCCAGGCTCCGCGCCCGGATGAACACACCGTCACGTCCCAGCTCCAACAGGAACCGACCCGCCGGCAACGGCCCGCCTCCCAGGTCCGCCCCCGCCACGTTGCGCCCCACCACGAAGACGCGCCCGCGAGCGCTCACCGCGAGCACCTCCGCGAACCCGGGCAACGACAGCGACCACTGTCGCTCACCCCCCGTGCCGTAGCGCGCCACCGCGAAGGTCTCCGGTGTCACCGGCCCCGTGCGAGGGTTGAGCAGCGGACCGAAGAAGTCCGCCACCGCGGCGTCCGAGTTGAGCGCCACCACCACCTCGCCCCGCGCGTCGTGCGCGAGCCCCGCGGCCGATTCGCGCCCCGGCCCCGTCAACGGCCGCACCCACCGCGTCGCGCCCGTCGAACGCGGGCCCCGGGTGACACGCTCGACGCTCGAGTCCTTCTCCGGAGCCGGGAGCTCGTGCCGCTCACAGGCCAGGGCGAGCACCACCACCCCCCAGCCCACCCTCCAGCCCCGTCCGCCATGAAGCATCGCGTCGTGCCCCCAAACCACCTGCGCAGGCCCATGAAATTCCGAGGAAGCGTCGGGCAGGGTGGGGACCGGCGGCTGTCCGGTCGAGGGGCCCCCGGGTGCGAGATGACCAGCCGCATCTGGACGCGGGGCCCGCGCGTGGGCTCCAATCCACCGGGTGATGACCCAGGATGAAGTGGCGAAGGCGCTCTCGGACGTGGAGCTGGTGCCGTGCGCGGAGATGGCGCTGGCGGACGCGCGACGTCTGGTGGACGCATGTCTCGAAGCGGACGTCCCGGCGCTGGTGCACCGCGAGGCGTGCGCGAAGCCAGGCTGCAGCCCGAAGTTCCAGGTGCTGGTGCGCCCCGAGGACGGCGTGCGCGTGGCCACGCTGCTCCAGCAGCGCTGGATGGACAGCATCCAGCGCGAGGGCGTGCTGGCACAGGGCGCCGCGCCCTTCGTGCTGCCCGCGTCCGAGGAGGGCGAGCCCCCCTGCCCCGCCTGCGGCACCGTCGCGCCCCTGGTGGAGGGGGCGTGCGCCGACTGTGGTCTTCAGCTCGAGTAGCGACCGGGCGGCGCCTGCGGCGCGAGCCCGAGCACCCTAACCTTCCCGGGAGACACCCGGGACGGACTCCCCGAGCGCGGCCCCGCGCGGGGCAGCAGTGGAGGCACACGGATGGAAGTCAAAGGCGTGGCGTTCCTGGCACGGCAGCAGATGACGGTGCAGGCGCACGGTGAGCAGGCGTGGCGGGACTTCCTGGCGGACATCAAGAAACGCGAGCCCGTCTTCTCCCTGCCCATCCTCCCGGTGACGCGCATCCCGGTGGATGCGTTCCTCCGGTTCAACGAGGAGCTGCTCCAGCGCTTCTATGGCGGGGACCAGGGCGTGTGGTGGCAGTTCGGCGTGAAGTCCGCCGAGTACGCGCTGGGACAGGGGCAGCTCAAGGCGATGTTCAGCCCCGGTGACTTCCGCCGCTTCCTCTTCTTCACGCCCGGCATCTGGAAGGGCTACTTCACCGAGGGCGAGATGGAGGTGCTGCCGGGTCAGGGCTACACGGACCTGCACATCTTCAAGGTGCCCAAGCCGCACGTGTACTTCGAGCTGTCGGTGATGGGCTTCGCGGCGGGCGGCCTGACGTTCCTGGGCGCGAAGAACCTGAAGCACGAGGTGCTCAAGGGCTTCACGCGCAAGGACCCGGACGTGCTCTACCGCTTCAACGTGAGCTGAGCGCGGCGGTGGACGCGGACACGTCCAGGCGCAGGTCCGCCACCACCGGGTAGTGGTCGGACGCGTCCACGCGCAGCACGCGGCTGGCCACGGGCGTGAAGGCGTCACACGCCAGCACGTAGTCGATGCGCAGCGTGGGCAGGAACAGGGGCATGGGGTAGGTGCCCCGTGCTCCGCCCGTGGCGGCGACGACGTCCTTCATCTGCCGGCGCAGCAGGCGCAGCGGGTTCGAGTCCGGGTCGTCGTTGAGGTCGCCCATGAGCAGGTGGGGCCTCGTGTCCTTGGCGAGCAGGTTCGCCACGAACGCGCTCTGGCGCAGGCGCGCGCGGGCGTTGAAGGGTCGGCGGATGAGGTGCGTGAGGTAGACGCTCACCTCGCGGCCATCCACGTCCATCACCGCGTGGGCGAGCGTGCGCGGCTCGGCGCCCTGGGGGTTGGGCAGCGGGTATTGCGCGAGCGCCTCGAGCGGGAAGCGGGACAACAGCGCGATGCCGTACGCGCCGCCGTGGAGGTCCGTGGTGCGGAAGTGCGCGCGGTGGGGCAGGCCGGTGAGGCGCGCGAGGGCCTCCACCTGGTCCACGCCGCCAGCGCGGGCCGAGCCGACGTCGACCTCCTGGAGCGCGACGACATCTGGCACGGAGGCGCGGATGACGCGGGCCACGCCGTCGAGGCCGCGGGCACCGGACTGGATGTTGAAGGTCATCACCCGCAGCGTCCCGGGCTCGCGGTGCACGGCGGCCACGGGGACTTCGGGCGGGAGGAGACCGGGGCCGGTCGCACACGCGAGCGGCCCCAGCATGAGCAGCATGGGGAGGAGGCGGAGGTGCATGGGGCGAAGGCGCGATGCTACGTCGCGCCGTCGTCCGTTGTCGCCCCGCCCTCCGGGGCCTGTCCGATGGGCAGGCGGGCGGGCTACTCGTCGCGGCGGCGCAGGCGCGCGCCGAGCAGCATCAGCGCCGCGCCGAGCAGGGGCGCGCCGCCGGCGGCGGAGCAGCCACCGCTGTCATCATCGCCGCCGCCGTCGCCGCCACCATCACCGACCTTCACCTTGAGCTGGGTGCCCGCGGACGCGTCACCGGTGTCCTCGCCGTTGCCGTTGGTGGAGTTGCCGGCGCCGAAGAGGGTGAGGGTGGTGCCGGTGGACGGGGCGACGACGCTGAAGGCGAAGCGCACGGAGCCGTCGGTGAAGGGCTTCGGCTGGGAGTGGGTGAGCTCGCCGGAGAGCTTCTTGGAGTCGGAGCCGCCGGCGGTGAGGGTGGCCTCGCCGTCCACGGCGACGTTGTAGCCACCGCGCACGCCGGGGCCGCCGGTGATGACCAGGGTGTAGCTGCCCGTCTGGCCGGGGTTGAGCGTGGCGGGGCCCTCGATGGTCACCGTGGGCGCGGTGCCCGAGCGCGAGTGGCAGCCGGAGGAGCAGGTCTGCCCGCTCTTGCCGCTGTAGTTGCTCTGGCCGGTGGCGTAGGCGAAGGCGGAGCCGGAGACGAGGCACGCGGCCAGGGCGGCGGCGACCTTGAGGGACGGAAGGAACGACTGCATGAAGCCTCCAGGTTGAGGAACCCGAGAAGGAAGGGGGAGACCTTCATACCGCGACGCGGCAACGCTTCCCAGCACTCGCCCGGGAGGGCCCACGTGACGGTTTCGTCGAGGGTTTCGCTCCCGCGCGAGGACTCCAGTCACTCGGTATCAGAGGTCCCGGCCGACACCTCGTAAGGGTGCGCAAGCCACTGGCAAGAGGCGGCTCGAACACATGTCTCACGAGGGGTTCGCGAGGCCGCGGGTGATGGACTCACCGCCCTCCTCGCACCCAGCGGACGTGCCCCGCGTGCCCGTCAGGGTGACACACGGGGGAGGTCCGGAGCGACGGGGCCGTTGATTTCTGGGTGGCCCCATCGTAGGCAACCGTCCTCTTTCCACGACTTTAGAAGGGTGCTCCGCACATGGCCGAGAAGCTCACGCCCCGCGAGAAGGGCTTTTCCGAGTGGTACGTCGACGTGGTCCAGAAGGCGAAGCTCGCCGACTACTCGGACGTGAAGGGCTGCATGGTCATCCGGCCCAACGGCTACGCCATCTGGGAGAACATGCAGCGCGTCCTGGACAAGATGTTCAAGGACCTGGGCCACAAGAACGCCTACTTCCCGCTGCTCATCCCCGAGAGCTACCTCAAGAAGGAGGCCGAGCACGTCGAGGGCTTCAACCCCCAGCTCGCCGTCGTCACCCACGCGGGCGGCGCCAAGCTCGAGGAGCCCTACGTCATCCGGCCCACCTCCGAGACCATCATCAACCGCAGCTTCGCCAAGTGGATCCAGAGCTACCGCGACCTCCCCCTGCTGCTCAACCAGTGGGCCAACGTCATGCGCTGGGAGATGCGCACCCGCCTGTTCCTGCGCACCACCGAGTTCCTCTGGCAGGAAGGCCACACCTGTCATGAGACCGAGGAGGACGCGGAGAAGGAGACCCTCCAGATGCTGGAGGTCTACCGGACCTTCGCCGAGGACTACATGGCCATGCCCGTCATGACGGGCCGCAAGTCCGAGTCCGAGCGCTTCGCCGGCGCCCTGCGCACCTACAGCATCGAAGCCATGATGCAGGACAAGAAGGCCCTGCAGGCCGGCACCAGCCACAACCTGGGCCAGAACTTCGCCAAGGCCTTCGAGACCAAGTTCCAGGGCCGCGACGGCCGCGAGCACTTCGTCTGGCAGACGTCCTGGGGCGTCTCCACGCGCCTCATCGGCGGCCTCATCATGACCCACTCGGATGACTCGGGTCTCATCGTCCCGCCGAAGCTCGCCTCCAACCACGTCGTCATCATCCCCATCTTCGGCAAGGCCACCGACGCGGAGAAGGCCCAGGTCCTGGAGAAGAGCCACGGACTCGCCGCCGACCTGCGCAAGGCGGGCCTGGGCGTCGTGGTGGACGACGACGACAGCAAGGGCCCGGGCTTCAAGTACTTCGAGCACGAGCTCACCGGCACCTGCGTGCGCATCGAAATCGGGCCCAAGGACCTGGCCAAGGGCACCTGCGTCATGGTGCGCCGCGACCTGAAGGTGAAGGAGTTCATCCCGCTCGGCGAGGCCGCCGCCAAGGCCCAGTCCATGCTGGACAGCATGCAGAAGGACCTGTTCCAGAAGGCCAAGGACTTCCGCGAGGCGCACACCTTCGAGGTCAACTCCTACGAGGAGATGAAGGAGAAGGCGGACGCGGGCTTCCTGCTCGCCCACTGGAACCTGGACCCCAAGGTGGAGGCGCGCATCAAGGAGGAGACCGGCCTGACCACGCGCAACCGGCCCTTCGCCCTCAAGCAGGAGCCGGGCAAGTGCATCGTCACCGGTGAGGACTCGCCGGGCCGCATCGTGTTCTCCAAGGCGTACTGAGCCGTCCCTTGTAGACACCGAGGGCCGTGGGAGGAGCCGTGTCGCTCCCCTCGCGGCCCTCGCGCTTTCTCAGCCCACCTCGCGCAGCGCCCGCCGTCCCGGGACGAACGTCGCCACCGGCTCCGTCTTGCCCGCGACGGGCAGCGTCGTGGCCGGCTCGAACGACAGCGAGGGGTCCGCCTCGCTCGCGCGGCACGTGGCCTCCGACACCAGCATGGGCACGCCGACCTTCTTCGTCAGGCCCTCGATGCGGCTGGCCAGGTTCACCGCGTCGCCAATCACCGTGTACTCGCGCCGCTGCGCGCTGCCCACGTCCCCCACCACCACGCGCCCGGTGTGGATGCCGATGCCGATGCGCAGCGGCTCCTCTCCGCGCGCCACGCGCTCGGCGTTGAGCGTCTCCAGCGCCTCCAGCATCGCCAGTCCACACGCCACCGCGGAGCGCGGGTGCCCGGGCAAATCCAGCGGCGCGCCGAAGTACGCGAGGATGCCGTCGCCGATGAACTTGTCGAGCGTCCCGCCGTGGCGGAACACCACGTCCACCATGCGCGACAGGTACTCGTTGAGCAGCGCCACCACCTGGGGGCTCTCCATGCGCTCGGACATGGAGGTGAAGCCGCGGATGTCGGAGAACAGCAGCGTCACCTCGCGGTGCTCACCGCCCCCGGCCTCGGAGCCGTGCTGGGCAATCTGCCGCGCGACCTCCGGCGAGAAGTAGCGCCCCAGCCGCTCCAGGCGCATCTCCTCGCGCGCCACCTGCGTCACCAGCCCCAGCACCTGCCGGCCGATGAAGGACGCGGCCGCCGCGCCCAAGGACAGCACCAGCACCAGCCCCGGCAGGAACGCCTCCCACGCGAGGCCCGCCTGGAACACCAGCGCGGCCTCCAGGCCGATGGCGAGCGCGGTGGCCAGCACGACGATGACGGGCGAGAGCGTCACCAGCGACACGAGCACCACCAGCACGATGTACACGCCCAACGTCAGCAGTGAAATCGGCACCGCGTTGTCGTTGTCCACCGCGCCGATGGCAAGCGACTGGAGGACGAAGATGGCGGGCATGTCCAGGAACGCGA
The DNA here is from genome assembly GCF_059738865.1 of Myxococcus sp. MH1. NCBI lineage: Bacteria > Pseudomonadati > Myxococcota > Myxococcia > Myxococcales > Myxococcaceae > Myxococcus > Myxococcus sp. MH1. The sequence continues at coordinate 9,583,035 of NZ_AP026947.1, forward strand.
GCCCGAGCGCCGGACGGCGTCCCAGCGAGGGCCACCTGCGCGCGCCGGCCCACAGCGCCACGGCCAGCACCAGGTAGGCGACGAGCACGGAGGGCGGCACGCGCCACTCGAGCTGGAGCGCCATCCCCAGCCAGCACACCACGCCGACGGCGCGGACACGGTTGAGCCACTCGCCGACCTGCGCGCGCCACCCGGCCAACCTCCGCCGCAGCGTATCCTCGACCTGGGAGAGCCTCCGCATGCCCCTGTCACGCTAGCCCACCCTCCCCTCGCCCCTCCAGGGAGGTCCGAGACACGAGCCTGGGTCCTCGCGGACGGCTATCCTCGCGGGCCGGAGACATCCATGGCGAGCATCGGTCACGTGGCGGTGGGGCTGGCGTTGGGGAGGTACGAAGCGAACGGCAGGGCGACGAGGCGGCTGCTCGCCTCCATGGCGCTGTTCTCCGCGCTGGCGCTCTTGCCCGACGCGGACGTGGTGGCCTTCGTGTTCCGCATCCCCTACTCGGCGCCCTGGGGACACCGCGGCGCGTCGCACTCGTTCGCCTTCGCCGCGGGCATCGCGCTGCTGGTGGCCCTGGTGGCGAGGTGGCGAGGCGCCTCCGCCACGAGATGGGGAGGGCTCGCGTTCCTCGCGGTGGCGAGCCACGGGCTCCTGGACGCGCTCACCGACGGCGGGCTGGGCGCGGCGCTCCTGTGGCCCTTCTCCAACGCGCGCATGTTCGCGCCCGTGCGTCCGCTGCCCGTGTCCCCCATCGGCGCGGGCATGCTGTCGCCGCGAGGGATGTACGTCGTCGGCGCGGAGCTGCTCGCGTTCATCCCCCTCTGGGCCTATGCGCTCTGGCCGCGCCGGTCCGCGAGGAGGAGCTGAGCCATGCGACTGTTCACCGCCGTCACGCTGGGCGATGTCATCGAGGCGCGCGCCGCCGGGGAGCTGTCGCGACTGCGCGCGCTGGCGCCCACGGCCCGCTTCGTGCGCGCCGAGGGGGTGCACCTCACGTTGGTGTTCCTGGGGGAGGTGGAGTCCTCGCGGCTGCCCGCCATCCGTGAGGCCCTCGCGTCGGTGGGCCCGCGCCACGCGCCGTTCACCTTGTCCGTGGGAGGCGGCGGCACGTTCGGCACGCCGTCACATCCGCGCGTGCTCTGGTCCCACGTGCGCGGAGACGTCGAGGCGCTCGAGGCGCTGCAGGCGGACACGGCCGCGCAGCTGCTCCCGCTCGGCTTCGAGCCCGAGCACCGCGACTACGCGCCCCACCTGACGCTGGCCCGGGCCAAGGCGCCCAGGGGCGACCCCGCGCTGCTCGCGTGCGCGCAGGCCCTGGCGAGCGTCGAGCTGGGCGAGGGGCGCGTGGACCGGCTCGTGTTGTTCGAGAGCCGAGGGCCCGACTACGTCCCCGTGGTGGAGGTGCCGCTCACGCGCGCGAGCTGATGGCGCGTGGTCGCGCCCCGCTCCAACGCGGTGCCAGCTCACCCGCTCACGCGCGGACTGATGGCGTGTGCCACAAACGAGCCCACACACCGCGCCAACGCGGTGCCAGCTCACCCGCTCACGCGCGGACTGATGGCGCGTGCCCCAGACGAGCCCACGCACCGCGCCGACGCTGCGCCCACTCGTCCGAGCCCACGCACCGCGCCGACGCGGCGCCCACTCGTCCGAGCCACGGCGAGGGCAGACTCCCACGGTGTCAGGACGACCTCCCCCGGACGCGCGCTGGCACCACCCCTGCAATCCACCCAGCCGAGCGCACGCAAGCGCCGGAAAGGACGGGCACATGCGGTGGATGATGGGGTGGGCGCTGTGGCTGTGGGGACTCAGCGCGGTCGCGGCGCCACGCGATGCGCTGGAGGCGAAGCTGCGGACGGGGGACATCGTCCTGCACACCTCGCGCTCGCGGCAGTCGCAGGCCATCCAGGTGGCCACGCACAGCCCGCTGTCCCACGTGGGCCTGGTGGAGGTCACCGAAAAGGGCGCCTTCGTGGTGGAGGCCGTGCAGCCCGTGCAGCGCGTCCCCTTCGCGAAGTGGAAGGCGCGCGGCGTGAAGGACCGCATCCTGGTGCTGCGCGCGGAGGACGTCGACGCGAAGACGAAGCAGCGCGTGCTCGCGGCGGCCAAGGCCCATCTGGGCAAGCCGTACGACTGGCGCTTCGAGTGGGGCGACGACGCGATGTACTGCTCGGAGCTGGTGCGCAAGGCGTACGCCCAGGGCGCGGGCGTGGAGTACGGCGAGCTGGAGACGCTGGGCTCGCTCGATGTCGAGGGCCTGCGCAAACAGATGCGTGAGCGCTACGGCGCCAAGGTGCCCCTCGAGCTGACCCTGATAACGCCGGCGAGCCTGGCCCGGGATACCCGCCTGTCTGTGGTTCACTCGGATTTTCCGGAAGTGCCGTAGCAGGGCCTTCCGCATATCCGGGGTGTATTCAACCCCGTCACGCGAACGCGTGAGACAGGGCCCGGAGCAGGTAGACTCCGTCTCATGAGACGCCTCCTGCTCGTACTCCCCTTGGTCCTCATCGTCGGCTGCAAGAAGGACGTCACCCAGGGCGCGGTGAAGGTCACGGTGAACTACACCCGTTTCCTGCCCGGCTGCCTGCGCGTGCAAGCGCGCGACGTGGAGAGCGGCAAGGAGCTCACCCAGGACGTGACGGAGGTGCGCGGGACGCGGGCCCAGGGCGGCACGATGACGGTGGGCGTGGCGCCTCCGACGGACTGGGGAAAGACGGTGGAGGTGCGCGCCACGGCCTTCGAGCAGGCCTGCGTGGGTGACGGCGTGGTCACCGACTCGCAGCGCGTGACGCTGGTGATGGATGCCATCCAGGACACCACGCTGACGTTGCAGGCGGTGGACGCGGACCAGGACGGCTATGTCGACGTGAGCAGCAACGGCACCGACTGTCGGGACGACGTGGCCGACATCAACCCGGGCGTCGAGGAGCGGTGCAACGACCGGGACGACAACTGCGACGGCGTCGGTGACGCGGAGCACTTCCAGCTGGGCGCGAGCTGCTCGACGTCGGATGACTGTCACGGTGTCTACCGCTGCGACCTGACGGACTTCGTCCAGTACTGTGAGACGCCACCGAGCCGCAGCGTGTATCCGGACAACGACAGGGACGGTCACGGACAGCTGGGCTCCGAGCCGCTCCTCGTCTGCAACGCCACGCCCGAGGGCTACACGTCGGGGCCGCCGGACGACTGCAACGACAACGCCTTCAGCGTGCACCCGGGCAGCCAGGACCGCTGCGACGGCGAGGACACCAACTGCGACGGCCGGCTGGACGAGGACTTCCCTCAGCTCACCCAGGCGTGCACGGACGCGTTCCAGTGCGCGGGCGCGCATGCCTGCGCGGAGGACAAGCTGGGGGTCACCTGTGTGTCCACGGTGACGCCGACGGCCTGGTACCCGGACGAGGACGGCGATGGCTTCGGCGCGGCCTCCGGAGAGGTGCGCTCCTGCGTGAAGCCCGCGGGCGTCTGGGTCACCAACAACACGGACTGCAACGACGGCAACGCGCGCACGTATCCGGGCGCTCCGGAGATTTGCGACGGGCTGGACAACGACTGCGATGATCAGCCCGAGAACGCGCAGGCGGTGTGCCCGGGTGGCGCGGCTCCGGCATGGAGCAGCCGGACCGTCACCAGTGGAGGACAGAAGCACTGGTACTCCGCCTCCTCGTGGACGAAGGGCGGCGTGTGGGTGGGCGGCCACGACGACCGGCTCGCGAAGCTGGTGCCGAGCGCCACCAACTTCTCCGTCACCTCGGACACGGGCTGCGGCGCGTCCGACACGCAGTGGCGCGCCGTCTGGGCCGACCCTGGCAACAATGGCCGGGTGTGGCTCGGCTCAGAGGGCGGCAAGAAGGCGCACCAGGACGTCAACGCCTCGGGTTGCACCCAGGTGTCGGACGATGACAAGTGGATCTTCGGCCTGACGGGCGTGAGGAACGGCGGGGTGCTCACGATTCACGGCGCCGCGTCGCCCAATGACACCGACTCAGCGACGACGGGCCAGGCTTTCGCATGGGATGGCGGCGGCACGCTCGACTACAATGCCGCCAACAACCCGCTCCCCAAGGTCGAGGACGTGCATGGCATCTCCCATGCGCACCTGCTGCTGGTGGGCGGGCAGTCGGGGGGCCCGCGGGTCTTCCGGTTCAACCCGGGCAACAGCCGCTGGGAGTCGGAGAACGCCGAGCAGGACACGATTGGAGCCCAGCGCCTGCGAGGCGTCTGGGTGGTCAACGAGCGGGTGGCCTTCGCCGTGGGCGACGGTGGAACGGTGTTGAGGAAGGTCAACGGCACGACGTGGACCCGGCAGACCTTCCCCAACAACCATCAACTGACGTCTGTCATCGCCTTCGGCGCTGGCTCGGCGTACGCCACCTGCGCCAACCAGCACATCTACCGGTACGACGGGCAGTCGTGGACGAATGTCTACTCGGGAGACAGGCGCTACAACGACATCACCGGAACGGGTCCCGATGACCTGTGGGTGGTCGGCAACGACGGGCGCATCGTCCGCTGGCCGGCGTGGCCGTAGCCGCTCGAGTCACCCGCCCCGTCGCGCCACCACGAAGCGGCGGGTGAAAAGGAACGGAGTGCCCCGCGCATGCGCGGGGTACGCCTGACGCAGCCGGGGCCGCAGCTCCTCCACGAAGGCCTGGCCCTCCTCGCCCCCCAGCGCCGCCAGCACGGGGCGCAGCGTCGTGCCCAGCAGCCACTGGAGCACCGCGTCCTCGCCCGGCAGCAGGTGCAGGTACGTGGTCTCCCACGCGTCCACGGACAGGCCCAGGTCGGAGAGCAGGGACTCATAGCGCTCCAGCGTCTCCACGGGCCTGCGTCGCACGGGCGCGAGCTTCGCGGCGAAGCGCGGCAGGCCGCGCACCTCGTCGACGAGCCGATGTGAGGGCGCCTCGAAGTTGGCGGGGACCTGGAAGGCCAGCACGGCGCTCGGGGCCAGCTTCGCCACCAGGCGCCCCATCAACGTCGCGTGGTCCGGCAGCCAGTGCAGCGCCGCGTTCGACACGAGCACGTCCAGCGGCTGCTCCGGACTCCAGTCCGCCAGATCCCCCACCTTGAAGCGCACGGTGGCCGAGCCCGGACGGCGGCGCGCCTCCTCGACCATCTCCACCGAGGAGTCCACGCCCACCACCCGGGCCCGGGGCCAGCGCTCGGACAGCACGCGCGTGAGGTCCCCCGTCCCGCAGCCCAGGTCCGCCACGTGCGAGGGGGACTGCGCGTCCACGCGCGACAGCAGCTCGAAGAACGGGCGCTTCCGCTCGTCACGGAAGCGCGTGTACTGCGTCGGGTCCCACATGCCTGTCCTCCCGGTGACGCGCCCACGTCGCGCACCGGAGGATGTAACCCACGACGTGGGCCCGTGCTCGCACACCGACGTGCACCGTGAGGTGGAGCACTCGGGCCCCACCTCACGCCTCACGCTCAGCGTCGGATGCGCAGCACCTGGAAGCCCGTCCCCGCGCTCCCGAAGCCGCTCACGTTCTCCATCCGCACCACCAGGTCCCCGGAGGGCAGCACGCCCCACACGTCGGCGCGCGCCAGGTCCGCGCCACCCAGCCGCTCATACCGCCGCGCCTCGCTCCACGTCGCCCCATCGCCGCTGGTGAACAGCCGCACGAAGACATCCCCCGCCGCGTGCACGTCCCCGGCGCTGGACCACGCCGTGCCCAGCACCCAGCCACCGCCGGGCGCCGCCGCCAGCGAGTACGCCGGCCCCGGCAGCTCGAACACCGTGCTCACCTGCCCCGTGCGCGACACCCGCAGCAGCTTCGGATGCTCGGGCTCGAAGAGCGTCGACTGGCCGAGCAGCAGCGTGCCGTCCGCCAGCACCCCGCCCGCCACGCCGTTGGCCGCGTAGCCCTGCAGCATCGACGTCCACGTCCGCCCGCCATCCGTCGAGCGCAGCACCGCCGCCTGCGTCTTGTTGCTGCCCATCATCGCCCACAGCGCGCCCGTCGCCGGGTCCGCCACCAGCGCATGGCCATGCCGGTGCGCCGTCAGCGTGGAGCGCACACTCCAGCTCGCCCCGCTGTCCGTGCTCGCCCACAGCCGCACCGGCACCGCGGACGAGGTGAACGTCTGGTACTCGAGGAAGAACCAGGTGTTCCCGAGCTGCGCGAAGCTGCGCGGCCCCATCGCCCGGTAGCTGCCCAGGCTCACCTCGTCCCGCCACGTGCGCCCGCCGTCCGTCGAGCGCTTCAGGAAGTACGCGCCGCTGTGACTCACCACCGCCAGCAGCGTCCCGTTCGACATCGCCGCCATCGTCCACAGGTTGCCGCTGTCCTGGCTCCGCGCGGAGAAGCTCACGCCCCCATCCGTGCTCGCCATCAGCCGCGAGCGCTCGCCCCCCACCGCGAGCCCGTACAGCGTGCCGGCCCCATCCACCGCGAGCAGCTCGTGACTGGAGGAGGAGCGCACCACGTCGAGCGAGAACGGCCCCTCCCCCTGCGGCTCCTCGTCCCGCACCCACGCCACCCGCGACACCGTGCCCCGCGAGCTCGCGTCCGGCGCCTCGCCATACAGGCACGGCACCTCCGCGCTGTCCGAGGGCAGCACGTCCACCGCGTTGGGATAGCCCTTGAACGTCGCGTCCCCATCCAGCGTCACCGCGCTGCCCAGCGTGCCGTCCGGCGCGAGCACCCTCGCGCGCAGCTCGTAGTGCGCGTTGAGCACGCGCATGCGGTTGTAGAAGATGTAGAGCGAGTCCCCCACGCGGGTGACGGCGGCCTGGATGGCCCAGTCCGACGTGCCCTCCACCAGCGTGCGCGGCCCGAAGGACGTCCCGTCGAAGCGCCGGTAGTACAGCCGCTCCTGCTCGTCCTTGTAGACCAGGTGCATGCCGCCCCGGCCGTCCGCCACCGCGCTCAGCGCCGCGCCATGGTAGATGCCGTCGGAGAACGCCTCGCGCACGGGCGCCCAGGTGCCCGTCGGGTCCTCGTCGTCACGCACGCGCATCCGCGTGGGCACGAAGCCGTCATGCATGGCGTAGACGAAGACCAGCCGCGTCCCCACGCTCAGCAGCCGTCCTCCGCCGCGCCTTCTCACCTTGTCCAGCGCCTGGTGCCCACCGAAGCTCTGCCCCCCGTCCGTGGACACCGCCACCACCGCCGTGGAGCCGCCGTCGGACTCCAGCCGGAAGGCCTGCACCCACAGCCGCCCCTTCGAGTCCCGCGCGAGCAGCGCCCGCGAGTAGCCCGTGCTCGCGTCCGCGTTCATCACCCGCACCGCCGGCTCCGGCGTCCACGTGTCCGCGCCGGACTGGTAGCGCCACCACTGGAACCAGACGTCATGCCGGCTGGAGGGCTCCAGCTGTGGCCCCTCGTAGGAATACACGAGCGCCACGTCCCGCCCCACCGCGAGCAGCTCCGCCCGGTCCGCGTGCGTGGCATCCGACTGGATGTCGCCCACCCGCCGCACCGTGCGCAGCGCGTCCTCGGAGCGGTAGAGCACCAGCCCCTTGGACTCCACGTTGCCGTGCTGGATGGCCACCAGCAGGCTCGCGGGACGACCACTGCCTGTCTCGACTCGAACGATGTGGCGCTGCGCCGGGAGCGTGAGGGCATTGCCCCCGCTCACCGGTACCAACGCCGTCCCACCCGCCGCGAGCACCGCGGCGAGCAAGGCCCCTGCAAGCCCTGTCATGAATCCCCTCCCCGGACATCCGAGGAGAGAATGTGGGCGAGCACCTACCGAGGGAAGTCACCCCGCAGCGTGCGGGCCCCCATCCGTTGAACAGCAACGGGGCCCGTGTCGCCGGCTGCACGCTCCCCAGCGAAGGGAGCGCGGCCCGGGGCGAGCCCTCCGACTACTTGGCGCGACGACGCTTCGCGGGGGCGGGAGCGCCCGCATCCGGGGCACCGGCGTCCGGAGCGGTGGCCTCGACAGCGCCTGCGTCCGGGTCCGTGCCACCGTCACCCACGCCACCATCCGCGCCCGCCGCGCCCGCGCGCGGAATGGCCGGAGGAGGATTCACCAGCCCCAGCGAGCCCAGGAAGTCCTCCGCGCCCGGCGCGCCGATGCTCGGGTTGTAGAGGACCAGCATGGTGTAGAGGCGCGGGCCCACCAGGTAGTTGCGCGCGCGCACCTCGCCGTTGGGCGAGGACACCGTGTAGGACTTGCCGGGGTAGCCATCCAGCGTGAGCTCCTGCTCGTTGCTGACGGTGCCCTTGAGCTGGTTGGTGAGGCCGTCGCGGCCCTCGTTGAGGAACGCCTCGGGAGGACGGCTCGCGACGACCTTCTCCGGGTAGTCCGCGGTGCTGATGGAGTAGATGACGCCCTCGGCGGTCTGCAGCGAGTACGCCGCCGTGGAGACCTCGCCCGCGGGGATGTTCACCTTCTGGCGCTGGACCTGGGGCTGGCCCGGCATCTTCACGGTGAAGCCCTCTTCGGCCGTCACCTCGGTCAGCTGCGGGCCCGCGGCGGCGGCCGGCTGGCCCCCCGACTCACCGCCCTCGTTCGGCAGCTCCTCGACGGTGGAGGTCGCCTGCTGGTTGGGGTCGGTCTTCTGGGCGCTGACGCACGCGAGTGAAATCAGCGACAGGGTGGCAAGGGCGGCAAGGAGGCGAGACAACGAAGGCATGGGCGCGCTTCCTGAAATTTGGTGTGGGAGATGAACGCGGTGCGTCGGACGACGCTAATAGAACTGCTCGACTTCTGACTACCCGAGATTGGGACAGCCGCCAGTTTCCAGGTGTCACGCACACCCCAGAAGCGTCCGCGGCCGGACGGAAGCGGGCGCTTCGGAGGCTGAAAATCGGCCTCCGGAAGCTATTCACCCAGGTAGGCCCGGCGCACCTCCGCGCTCTCCAGGAGCGCCTTGCCGGGGCCCGCCATCGCCACCTCGCCCGTCTCCAGCACGTAGCCGTAGTGGGCGCAGTTGAGCGCCAGGTGGGCGTTCTGCTCCACCAGCAGCACGCTGACACCCGTCTGGTTCACCTCGCGCAGGGTGCGGAAGATGGTCTCCGTCACCTGCGGGGCGAGGCCCAGCGAGGGCTCGTCCAACAAGAGCAGCTGGGGCCGGCTGAGCAGCGCGCGGGCGATGGCCAGCATCTGCTGCTCGCCGCCGGACAGCGTGCCCGCCATCTGGGTGCGCCGCTCCTTGAGCACGGGGAAGAGCGTGAAGCTCTTCTCCATGTCCGCCTTCACCTCCGCGGTGTCGCGGCGCAGGTAGGCGCCCAGCTCCAGGTTCTCCAGCACGGACATGTTGGGGAAGATGCCCCGCCCCTCCGGCGCGTGCGCCATGCCCCGGGGCACCAGCTGGTGCGCCTTGAGGTGGGTGGTGTCCTGGCCGCCGAAGCGAATCTTCCCGGCGCTGGCCTTGAGCATGCCGCTCACCGCGCGCAGGGTGCTCGTCTTGCCCGCGCCGTTGGCGCCGATGAGGGCGACGACTTCACCCTTGCCCACCGTCAGCGACACGCCCTTCAGGGCCTGGATGGCGCCGTAGTGGACCTTGATGCCCTCCACCGTCAGGAGCGGCGCGAAGGCCTGGCGCTCACCCAGCGTCTTCACCTGCGCCTCGCTCACGCCGCGCCTCCGTGACTCTCCAGGTAGCTGTCGCCCAGGTACGCCTCGATGACCTTGCGGTCGCTGCGCACCTCGGCGGGCGCCCCGCGCGCGATGGTCTCGCCGTGGTCCAGCACGGTGATGCGCTCGCAGATGCCCATCACCAGCTTCATGTCGTGCTCGATGACCAGCACACCCAGCTTGAAGTCGTCGCGCAGCTTGCGGATGAGCACCATCAGGTCCGCCTTCTCGCGCGTGTTCATGCCGGCGGCGGGCTCGTCGAGCAGCAGCACCCGGGGCTGGCTGCCCAGGGCGCGGGCAATCTCCAGCCGGCGCTGCTCACCGTAGGGGAGGTTTCGCGCCTCCTCGTCGCGGCGGTGCGACAGGCCCATGACCTCCAGCAGGTGCTCGGCCTGCTCGGTCAGCCGCCGCTCCTCGCGCTGGAAGCCCGGGGTGAGCAGGAGCGAGCGCCACCAGTCCGCGTAGTTGTGGGCCGCGTTGCGCAGCTTGGAGCCCACGCTGAGGCTGGACTGGTGCAGCGCCGTCTGAGCACGGCAGGCCACCTTCACGTTGTCCAGCGCGGAGAGCGCGCGGAACAGGCGGATGTTCTGGAAGGTGCGCGCCACGCCCAGCAGGTTGATTTGATGCGGCTTGCGCCCGTTGACCTGCGTGCCGCTCACGCGCACCACGCCCTGGGTGGGCTGGTAGACGCCCGTCAGCACGTTGAACGCGGTGGACTTGCCCGCGCCGTTGGGGCCGATGAGGCCCAGCAAGTCCCCCTGCCGGATGGACAGGTGGAAGTCGGTGAGCGCCTTGAGGCCGCCGAACTGGATGCTCACGCCGTCCGCCACCAGCACGGGCTCGGGGGACGTGGAGGAGAGGGCCGTCACGTTCGCGCTCACGCCAGCCCCCGGCGCTTGCGGGGCAGCCACCGTGGCAGCACGTCCCAGATCTCCTTCGTGCCGAACAGGCCCTGGGGCCTGGCGAGCATCAAGACGACGAGCAACAGGCCGTAGATGGGCATGCGAATCTGGTCCACCCGCTGCGCCAGGCTGCCCTCGGTGCCCAGCGCGCCGAACAGGGAGCGCATGCCTTCGGGCAGCAGCGTCAGGAAGATGGCCGCGACGAAGGCGCCCGTGGTGGAGCCCAGGCCGCCCAGCACCACCATGACGACGATTTCCATCGAGCGCACGAAGGTGAAGGAGCCGGGGTTGATGATGGGCACGAAGTGGGCGAACAGGCCGCCGGCGATGCCCGCGAAGAACGACGAGAAGACGAACGCGCGCACCTTGTAGCCGGTGGTGTCCACGCCCATGGCCTCGGCGGCCACCTCGTCCTCGCGGATGGCCCACAGGCTGCGGCCGTGGCTGGAGCCGGCGATGCGGCGCGCGGCCAGCACCACCAGGAACACCCAGAAGAACACCATGCCGGGGCTCGAGTACTGGGGGATGCCCGACAGGCCCAGCGCGCGGCCGAACGCGTCCGTGTTCTGAACCACGACGCGGATGATTTCGCCGAAACCCAGCGTGACGATGGCCAGGTAGTCACCGCGCAGGCGCAGGGACGGCAGGCCCACCAGGAAGCCGCACGCCGCCGCCGCGACGCCGCCCGCGAGCAGCGCCACGGTGAAGAGCACCTGGTCGCTGGCCGCCACGGGGAGGAAGGACAGCGCCACCTCCTTGAGCTGCAGCGAGCAGTACCCGGCGATGTACGCGCCCACGGCCATGAAGCCCGCGTGGCCGATGGAGAACTGCCCCGTCATCCCGTTCACGATGTTGAGGCTCACCGCGAGGATGATGTTCACGCCGACGACGGACAACAGGTACGTGGCGAAGTCGGAGCCGCTCAGCGCCCACTGGAACAGCACCAGCGTGGGGATGGCGACGAGGACCGGCAGCACGCCACGCAGCGAGGGCGGCACGAGCGTGCGGGCCTCGGGGATGGGAAGCGCGGGGGTCTCCATCAGACCTTCTCCGCGGCGACCCGGCCGAACAGGCCACCGGGCTTCACGAGCAGCACCAGGATGAGGAAGCCGAAGGCCACCGCGTCGCGCCAGGTGCTGGCCGCGTAGCCGACGACGAACTCCTCCACCAGCCCCAGCACCAGCGCGCCCACCACCGCGCCCGGCACGTGGCCGATGCCGCCAATCACCGCCGCGACGAAGGCCTTGAGGCCCACGTACAGGCCCATCAGCGGGCTCACCGACGTGTCCTTGATGGCGTAGAGCAGGCCCGCGCCCGCGGCCAGGCCGCTGCTGAGCATGAACGTCAGCGCGATGACCCGGTCGGTGGGAATGCCCATCAGCGCCGCCACCCGGTGGTCCCAGGACACCGCGCGCATGGCCCGGCCGAAGCGCGTGCCGAACACCAGGTACTGCAGGCCCACCATCAACCCCACGGCGATGAGGAAGCTGATGACCTGCCAGTTCCACACGACGACGTCGCGGTCCCCGATGATGAGCCACTCGGTGGGCTCGATGATTTCGGGGAACGCGCGGGGGCTGGCGCCCGGCAGGAAGCCGATGTCCAGCTGGAAGCCGTAGGACAGGGCGAAGGAGATGCCGATGGCGGTGATGAGCGCTGTCAGCCGGGGCTTCTCGCGCAGGGGACGGTAGGCGAAGCGCTCGATGAGGAAGCCCATGAGCGCGCAGCCCAGCATGGCCACCGCGAAGACGGCGGCAATGCCCAGGAACGAGCCGCGCGCCTCGCGTCCAATCGCGAACGCGGTGGCGTAGCCCATGTAGACGCCGACCATCATGACGTCGCCGTGGGCGAAGTTGATGAGCTTGAGGACGCCGTACACCATCGTGTAGCCGAGCGCGACGAGCGCGTAGATGGTGCCGGCGGCCAGGCCGTTGATGAGGTGCTGGAGGAGCTGCGCCATTTAGGGATTGATGGTCGTCACGTACTGCGTCTTGCCATCCCCGACCTTGAGGACGACGGCGGACTTCACGGCGTTGCGCTTCTCATCCAGGGTGACGGTGCCCGCCACGCCCGGGAAGTCCTTGGTCTGGGCAATCGCGTCGCGCACGGACGGGCCGCTCAAATCCTTGGCGCGCTTGAGCGCTTCAATCGCCACGCGGGCCGCGTCGTAGCCCAGCGCCGCGAGCGCGTCCGGGACGCCGCCGTAGGCCGCCTTGTAGTCCGCGATGAACTTCTGCACGCGGGGGTCCGGGTTGTCCGGCGAGTAGTGGTTGGAGAAGTAGCTGCCGGTGATGGCGCTGCCACCCAGCTCGAAGAGCTTCTCGGAGTCCCAGCCGTCGCCGCCCATCAGCGGCACCTTGAGGCCCACCTCGCGCGCCTGGCGGGCGACGACGCCCACCTCGCTGTAGTAGCCCGGCACGTAGATGCCATCCGGCTGCGTCTTCTTGATGGCCGTCAGCTGCGCGCGGTAGTCGGTGTCGCCCTGGCTGTAGCTCTCCGTGGTGGCGATCTTCCCGCCCATCTCCGTGAACTTGCGCGTGAACACGCCCGACAGGTCGATGGAGTAGGCGCTCTTGTTGTCCTGCAGCACCGCCACCTTGCCGAGCTTCAGGTCCTCGCGGGCGAACTTCGCCATCACGAAGCCCTGGAACGGGTCGATGAAGCACACGCGGAAGATGTAGTCGCCCTTCTCCGTCACCGTGGTGTTGGTGGACGAAGGGGTAATCATGGGCACGCCCGCCGCCTGCGCCTTCTCCGCCATGGCCAGCGAGTTGGACGAGGCCACGTCGCCCAGGATGAGCACCACCTTGTCCTGGGTGATGAGACGGGTGGTGGCCTGCGCGGCCTCCTCCGGCTTGCTCTGGTTGTCGTAGACGCGGATCGCCAGCTTCTTGCCGTTCACGCCGCCGGCGGCGTTGGCCTCCTTGAGCGCCAGCTCGATGCCGTTGCGCGTGGAGATGCCGAACGTCGCCTGGCCGCCGGTGAGCGCGCCCACCTGGCCCAGCAGGATGGTGTCCGCGCCCGCGGGCGTGCCGCCGCCGGGGCTTGGGGCCTGTCCCTGCGCGGCCTGCGTGCCGGCCTCACCAGAAGGGGTGGGCTGCGTCTTCTTCTCGCAGGCGGCCGCCAAGACGGCGAGCGCGGCGAGCAGCATCGGGGCAAGGCGTCGCATGCGGAGCAATCCTCCTCAACAGGGGGTGCTGCGAGTCAAAGCCCCGGTTTTCTAGGGGAGCCCTCTCCATGGGTCAAGCGCGCTGCCAGACAGGCCCTCCCCCCACGTACCCTCCGTGCGGCGCGTCACGCGAGCCCCCGTCGAGGGCGGAGCGCTCGAATCCCAGGCTCCCGCGTCATCCCACCCGCTTCGCCGGGGGTGCCCGGAAAGTGGACAGGGCCGGAGTTCGCGCGGGCGGGCGGGCATGGGGCGCGACGGCGACCACGGGGGCGAGCCCTGAGCACGCATGTTGGCGAGACACTGTTCATCCGCGGACCCGCTCCCACCTTCCCGGTGATGCAGCAGGAGGCATTCAGGAGGAGCCAGCCATGCTCAAGAACAAGAAGGACGTACGCGAAGGGATGGTTGTCCGCAGCATCGACGACGAGAAGCTCGGCAAGGTCTTCGCCATCGGCGACGACGCGTTCCACATCGAGAGAGGCCTGTTCTTCCCCAAGGACTACCGGGTCTCCTTCACCGAGGTGAGCGAGATTCGCAACGGGGAGGTCATCCTCAACCGCGGCAAGGAGGCCCTGCAGCAGGTCTCCGAGGCGGAGCGCACCCGGAGCGGCGCGGACCTGGGCACCGCCGGCGCCATGGGGCTGGCGTCCGAGCGCACGGTGACGGAGACGCGCGTGCGGGAGACGGACCTGAACGCGGGCCGGGCCTCGGTGACGCCGCTGCCCACCACGGGCTTGAAGGAGGACGTCGGCTACCAGGCCAACATGAAGGCGGACACGGAGCTGCGGCGCGCCAAGACGGAGTGGAACGACAACCGTGACATCTCCATCCCCGTCCACCGGGAGCGGCTGAGCGTGGAGAAGCACGACATGCAGGCCGGAGAGCTGCGCGTGCACAAGGAGATCGTGGAGGAGGAGGAGGTGGTGAAGGTCCCCCTGCGCCACGAGCGGGTCCGCGTGGAGCGGCGGGCGGTGACGTCGGACACGCCGGTGACGGGCGCGTTCAAGGACGAGACCATCGTCGTCCCCCTGCACGCCGAGGAGGCGGAGGTCATCAAGCGCCAGGTGCTCGACGAGGAGGTCGTCATCCACAAGGACGTCGTCGAGGAGGAGCGCCGCTTCACCGAGCGGGTGCGCCACGAGAACGTGGACATCCGCACCGAGGGCGAGGTCGACGCGCCGCGCACCCTCAACGCGACGTCCGACGACCCGTCGCTGCGCCGCTCCTGAGGCATCGGTCGCGTGAAGTGAAGGCATGGCACCCGGCCACCGCTCCCCGACAGCACGGGGGCGGTGCCGGGGTCAGCGCGCGGCCTTCTTCTGGGGCTGGGGCGAGGGACGCGGGCGCGGCTCGGTGTCCACGTCCTCGATGTCCTGCTCCACCGCGGGCGGGGACACGCCCAGGCGGCCCTGCGCCTCGGTGCGGTCCAGCTGCTGCAGCTCGCGCAGCCGGTCCGGGAAGTGCCGGGCCATCAGCCGCGCCAGCTCCGCGTCCTTCACCGGCGTGAGGGCGTCCTGCAGCCGCTCCGCCATCTCCAGGGCGTCGGAGAAGCGCGCCGTGGGCGACTTGGCCAGGGCCATCTCCAGCACGTCCCACAGCGGCTGGGAGATGGAGTCCGGGCGCGTCAGCCGCTCGTCGCAGATGGCCTGCATGGAGCGCAGCTCGTCGCCCCGGTCGAACGCCCGCTTGCCGGTGAGCGCCTCGTAGAGGATGAGCCCCATCGCGAACAAATCACTGCGCGCGTCCAGCCGCTGCCCCCGCGCCTGCTCCGGGGACATGTACAGGGGCTTGCCCTTCACGATGCCCGGCAGCGTTATGGTCCGCTGGGCGCGCGCCTTGGCCACCCCGAAGTCGAGAATCTTCACCCGCCCGTCGAAGCCCACCATCAGGTTGTGCGGGGACAGGTCGCGGTGCACCAGGTGCAGCGGCTTGCCGTCCTCGCCCTTGAGCGAGTGCGCCGCCTGCAGGCCGTGCAGCGCCTGCACCACCACCGCCACCGCCTGCTCGGGCATCAGGGGCCCCCGGCGCGCGCGCAGGAGCCGGTCCAGGTCCACGCCCCGCACCAGCTCCATGGCGATGAAGTACGCCCCCTGCGCCTCGCCGAAGTCGTACACGTGCACCAGGTTGGGGTGCGCCAGCCGCAGGCCGATGCGCGCCTCGTCCAGGAACTGCTGGACGATGGCCGGGTCCGCCGTCAGGTGCGGGAGGATGCGCTTGAGGGCCACCAGCCGGCCCAGCCCCTCGGGGCCCCGGGCCCGCGCCACCAGCACCTGGGCCATGCCGCCGGTGCCCAGGGGCGTGAGGACCTCGTACTTGCCGATGCGCCCGCGCGGCACCGGCGTGTCGTCCATGGCCAGGTCGTCCAGCCGCTCCAGCGGGCCCTGCCCGTCCGTCAGCGCCAGGAAGGCCAGCACCGACGTGTCGAGCTGCTCGCCGATGGCCTCCACCAGCTTCATCACCAGCCCGCCGCCGTCCGGGAAGGCGCCCTCCACCGCGAGCCCCATCCCGCCCAGCTCCAGCGTGCCCAGCTTCAGCCGGGTGCAGAAGAGCATCCGCCCGTTGGGCAGCCGCTTGGGGCCGCGCCAGAGCGCCGCCTCGAACACGTCCGCGCCCAATTCGCCCAGCACCCGCGTCAGCACGGGCCCCCGGGTGCCGCGCAGGGAGACGAAGCCCGCGGGCGCATGCACCATGCGCGCGCACTGCGTGAGGAAGACGTCCAGGCCCGCGTCCAGCGTCAGGCCGCGCTGGAGGCAGTCCTCCAGGATGTCGTCCGCCATCCGCTGCACGGCCACCAGCCCACGCAGGAACGCGACCTCTGTCTCCAAGGAAGGGAATTCCACCCCCCTATTACAACCTGGGAGGGATTCCCCGGGAAGCCAGGGACCAAGAACAGCGTGCGTGGGTCAACGACACCGCGTGGGCTAGACGCGCTCGCGGTCCTTCAGGGCCGTGGCGCCGGGCGGCAGGCGCTCGGAGGGGCTGGTGGGGAGAACCACGCGGCGGTCCTCGATGAGGCCGTGGGCCTCCAGCACGCGCTCCAGGTAGGCCACGCGCTCGCGCAGCAGGGCGTTCTCCGGGTGGGAGCCCAGCTGGGCCTCGCGCAGGCGGATGAAGGCCTCCAGCACGGGCTTGAGCGAGAAGCGCAGCGTCAACCCCAACAGGGGGATGCCGCACGTCATCGCCACCACGAGCACCATGACGACGCCTTCGACTGGATCCATGACTGAGACCTCGGAACGGACAGGGGGTGACTGACTCTACGCCGGAAGGGTTCCGGCGATTGCATCCCCCCGCCCGTGAGGCGGGTGCTTCAGCTCGCCTGGCCCGTGTAGATGGCGTCGGCGATGCGGTAGGCGCTGCCCTCCAGGCGCTGGAAGGCCTCCTTGAGGGCGACCGGGTCGGAGGTGTTGAGCAGGCCCTTGAGCCGCTCCAGGTCCGACTTGATCTCCTCGCGGTCCTTCTCCGACAGGAGGCTGGCGTACTCCTCCAGGCTCTTCTCGGTGGTGTAGATGAGGCCGTCCGCGTTGTTGCGCAGCTCCGCCAGCTCCTTCTTCTTCTTGTCGTCGGCGGCGTGCGACTGGGCGTCGTTGATCATCGCCTGGATTTCGGCCTCCGACAGGCCGGAGTTGCTCACCACGCGCACCTGCTGGACCTTGCCGGTGCCCAGGTCCTTGGCGCTGACGTGCACGATGCCGTTGGCGTCGATGTCGAACGACACCTCAATCTGCGGCACGCCACGCGGCGCCGGCGGGATGCCCACCAGCTCGAAGCGGGCCAGCGTCTTGTTGTCCGCCGCCATCTCGCGCTCGCCCTGGAGCACGTGCACACTCACCAGCGGCTGGTTGTCCACCGCGGTGGAGAACACCTGGCTCTTCTTGCAGGGGATGGTGGTGTTCTTGTCGATGATCTTCGTGAAGACGCCGCCGGCCGTCTCGACGCCCAGGGACAGCGGCGTCACGTCCAGCAGGAGGACGTCCTTCACCTCGCCCTTGAGCACGCCGCCCTGGATGGCCGCGCCCACGGCGACGACCTCATCCGGGTTGATGCCCTTGTGCGGCTCCTTGCCGAAGAACTCGCGCACCTTCTGCTGCACGCGGGGCATGCGCGTCATGCCGCCCACCAGGAGCACCTGGTTGACGTGCTGCGCGGTCAGGCCCGCGTCCTTCAAGGCGATCTTGCAGGGCTCGATGGTGCGGTCGATGAGGTCCGCCACCAGCGCCTCGAAGGTGGAGCGGTCCACCGTCTCCGTCAGGTGCTTGGGGCCGGAGGCATCCGCGGTGATGAACGGCAGGTTCACCTCCGTCTCGGGCGCGCTGGACAGCTCGTGCTTGGCGCGCTCGGCGGCCTCCTTCAGGCGCTGCAGCGCCATGCGGTCGCGGCGCAGGTCCAGGCCGTTGTTCTGCTCGGCGAAGCGCTTGGCCAGGTAGTCGATGAGCCGCTGGTCGAAGTCCTCGCCGCCCAGGAACGTGTCGCCGTTGGTGCTCTTCACCTCGAAGACGCCGGCGGTCAGCTCCAGGATGGAGATATCGAACGTGCCGCCGCCCAAATCGTACACGGCCACGCGCTCGGTGCCGCCGTCCTTGACCTTGTCCAGGCCGTACGCGAGCGCCGCGGCGGTGGGCTCGTTGATGATGCGCAGGACGTTGAGGCCCGCGATGCGGCCGGCGTCCTTGGTGGCCTGACGCTGGCTGTCGTTGAAGTACGCGGGGACGGTGATGACCGCCTCGGTGACGGGCTCGCCGAGGTAGTCCTCCGCCGTCTGCTTCATCTTCATCAGGACGATGGCGGAGACCTCCGGCGGGCTGTGGCCCTTGCCGCGGATCTCCACCCAGGCGTCGCCGTTGGGGCTCGCGGCCACCTTGAAGGCGCTCACGCCGATGGCCTTCTTGGCCTCCGGCGAGTCGAACTTCCGACCGATGAGCCGCTTCACGGCGAACACGGTGTTCTCCGGGTTGGTGATGGCCTGCCGCTTGGCAATCTGGCCCACCAGCCGCTCACCGGAGTCCGTGAAGCCCACCATGGAAGGCGTGGTGCGGCTGCCCTCGCTGTTGGGGATGACCACCGGCTCGCCGCCTTCCATGACGGCGACGCAGGAGTTGGTGGTCCCCAGGTCGATTCCAATCACCTTGCCCATGATGCTTACTGGCTCCCCCCGGAAGTGCTGTCCGTGTGCTGCTCGGGTGCTTCGGCCCGCGGCTCGGCTTCCGCCGGAGGTGAGTCCTCGGCGGGCGCGGGGGTGGATGAGGCGGCGGCGTCCACGACGGGCGCGGCGACGGCCTCGGGCGCGCGCGCGACGACGACCATGGCCGGGCGCACCAGGCGCTCGTTGAGGAAGAAGCCGCGCACCACCTCGTAGACCACGTGGCCCGCGGGCGTGTCGGCCGTCTCCACCTGCTGGATGGCCTCGTGCATGCGCGGGTCGAACGGCTGGCCCTTGGCGCTGAAGGACTTCACGCCGTGGCGGCCGAGCGCGTCCTCGAAGGACTTGCGCGTCATGGCCACGCCCTTCTGGAAGCTCTCGATGTCGGGCGACTTGGTCGCGGCCTCGAGCGCGCGGTCCAGGTTGTCCATCACCGGGAGCAGGTCCTTGAGCAGCTTCTCCGAGCCGAAGCGCTGGACCTCCTCCTTCTCCTTCTGCGCGCGCTTGCGGTAGTTCTCCAGGTCCGCGGCGGCGCGGACCATGCGGTCCTGCGCCTCCTTGGCGCGCTCGTGCGCCTCGCGCAGCCGCTCCATGGTCTCGCGACCCTTGGCCTGGCTGAACTCGACCTGCGCCTTGAGCGACTCCACCTCCTGACGGAGCTGGGCGACCTCTTCCGCGGTCGCGGAGGGCGCTGGGGAGTCCTGGGGAGGCACGGAATCCTCGGGGGCGACGGAGGCGGCCGCGTCCTCGGAAGCAGCGGCCTGGGGGGCCTCCACCTCGATGACGGTCACCTCTTCATCCTCCATGCGACGCTCGACGCTGCGGACCGCCGCGTCGATGACGTCCTGCCCGATTTCCGCCTGGATGCTGTCCTTTTCACTGGAGCCGGCCACGGCGCGCACTATCTCACGCGCCGCACACCGTTCCAACTGGCGGCAATGACTGACGGAACCGGAACCGGAAGTCCGGACCTGTCTGATTCAAGGCCGGGCGGAACTTCACGCTCCGGCGGTGGGCTTCTTCGCGCGACCGACGGTCTTCTTGGAAGTTGGGGCGGCCTTCTTGGCGGCCGGGCGGCCGCTGGCCTTCTTGCGGCCGATGGACTTGGTGCCGGGGGCGGCCTTCTTCGCGGCCTTGGGTTCGGGCTTGGGGCGCGGGGCCCGGGGGGCCTCGGCGTCGGCGGCCTCGGACTTCGTGGTGCCCGGCGCGCCCGCCTCGCCCTCCTCGGGACGGAAGGCGCGCTCCACGGCGCCCTCGACCTGGCGCACGGCGGTTTCAATCTTCTCCGCGGCGACCTTGGTGGTGCTGGCGGCCCAGGTGCGCAGCTGCACCAGGCCCTCCTTCACCTTGGCCTGCTTGTCCGGGTCCTTCACTTCCTTGAGGAGGCGCTGGGCCTCGCCGCGCAGGTCATCGGTGGTGCGCTTGAGCTCGTCGCCGGTGCGCTTGAGGAACTCCATCAGGTGCTTGTCCCACTTCTCGGCCATTGCGCAGGTCCTCTCGTCCGGGCGGCGGCGCCCCCCGTGGGTTTCGCGGCCCTCGAATATGTCACGGACATCCCCCGGCGCCATTGCAGTTCCCCGAGGGGACACGTCCCGCGAGCATCCCCCCACGGGATACGGCTAGAGTGTCTGATTCCATATAGGGGGAACGGCCGAGCCCCCACCGCTTCTCGGGGAGACCACCTTCATGTCCATCCAACGCGCGGTCGGGATGCTGCTCATCCTGACCTTCCTGGGCGCCTGCTCCGGCGGGGACGACCCGAACCCCGGCAGCGGCCCGAAGCTGCCCAACATCTCCGCGCTGACCGACACCACGGTGGGCGCGCCCTACGACACGCGGATCACCGCCACGGGGGGGACGGCGCCCCTGCGCTACACGCTGAAGTCGGAGGTGCCCCCGGGCTTCTCGTTCTACTCGACGGACGGGCGGCTGACGGGCCCGGCGAGCGCCGCGGGGGACTACTCCCTCCAGGTCGGCGTGGTGGACGTGGAGAAGAGCGAGGACTCGCGGACGTACACCCTCAAGGTGTGGCCGGCGCCGGCGCTCGTGGGCGCGACGCTCACGGCGGCCGTGGCGGGCAATGGCTACACGTACACCTTCGGTGGCGTGGGCGGGCGGCCCCCGGTGACGTTCTCCGTGGTGGAGGGCGCGCTGCCGGAGGGCCTGTCGCTGTCGCAGGACGGCGAGGTGACCGGCGTCGCGACGCTCGCGGGCACGACCAGCTTCACGGTGAAGGTGGAGGACGCCAGCGGCATCGCCGCGCAGGCGCGCTACTCGCTGGAGGTGAAGCCGGGCACGGGCACGCCGGACGGAGGCGGGACGGATGGCGGCCCCTCGACGAGCTTCCCCCTGTCGGTGGGCAACTGGAACATCGAGTGGTTCGGCCACACGGGACAGGGGCCGTCGGATGAGGCGCTCCAGCTGGCCAACGTGAAGACGGTGATTGCCGGCGCGGGCGTGGACGTCTGGGGCCTGGCGGAGGTGGTCGACGCGGCGCACTTCGAGGCGCTCAAGGCCCAGCTGCCCGAGTACGACGGCTTCCTGGCCAGCGACCCGCTCGTGTCGTCCGGCTCCTTCTATTACGACGCGGACGAGCAGAAGCTGGGCATCCTCTACAAGAAGGGCCTGGTGCAGGTGCGCGAGGCGCGCATCGTGCTGGGTTCGAGCGACTACTACTTCGCGGGCCGGCCGCCGCTGCGGGTGGACCTGCGCGTCACCCGGTCCGGCACGAACGTGGACCTGTCCGTGCTGATGCTGCACATGAAGGCCACGAGCAACGGCACCGAGTCGGCGGACTACGAGCGGCGGCTCGAGGCGGGGCAGCTGCTCAAGGGCTACCTGGACAGCAGCATGCCCACGCAGCGGGTGATGGTGGTGGGCGACTGGAACGATGACGTGGACGTCTCCACCGTCAACAACCGCGACACGCCCTATCGGAACTTCGTGGACGACGCCGACAACTACCGCTTCGTCACCCAGGAGATGTCCGTGTCGGGCATCGGCTCCACGGTGAGCCGCAACACGTTCATCGACCACCAGCTGGTCAGCAACGAGATGCTGGAGTCCTACGTCCCGGGGTCCGCCGCGGTGCTGCGCCCGAGCATCACCCGCTATGGCACCACCACGTCCGACCACTACCCCATCATCAGCCGCTACAACTTCGGGCAGGTGACGGCGCGCACGCTGAAGGTCACCGCGCCCAACGGGGGCGAGGTGCTCGCCGCGGGCAGCACGTTCGACATCACCTGGACGGCCTCCGGCGTGCAGAACGTGCGGCTGCAGTACTCGCTCGACAACGGCGTGGTGTGGAGCGACATCGCCACCTCCGTGCCCGCGGCCTCGGGCAGCTTCACGTGGACGGTGCCCTCGGAGGGCTCCTCCACCGCGCGGGTGCGCATCAACGACGCGGCGGACTCCACCCTGGCGGACATCAGCGATGCCCCCTTCACGCTCAACCGGCCCGTGCCCACGCTGTTCATCAACGAGTACCTGCCCCAGCCGCTGCCGCCGAGCGGGAGCACCACGCCGGACTACGACAAGATGTTCGTGGAGGTGCGCAACACCGGCACTGCCGCGGTGAACCTGGGCGGCTACTCGCTGCATGACGACGAGTCCCGGCGCGGCGACAAGCCCGCGCGCCACGTCTTCCCCGCGGGGACGATGCTGCAGCCGGGCGCCGTCTACACCGTGTATGGCGACGCCTCGGCCGTGCCCATGGGCGTGCCCAACACCGCGGGCGCCAACGGTGGCGACGGACTTCGCTTCAACCGCTCGAACGACTCCGCCTACCTGGTCCGTCCGGACGGCTCCGAGCAGGACCACGCCTCCTACGGCAGCACCACGCTGGGCGTCTCCTTCAACCGCAACCCGGACGGCACGGGCGCGGGCGAATGGGTGCGCCACGATTCGCTGTCCTCCTCGCTCGCGTCCCCGGGGCGCCGCGTGGACGGCTCGGCCTTCTGAGCCGCGCTGAAGGCCACACGGGCGACGGGCTCTCGCAAGCCCGGACGCCCAGCATCGACGGCGGGAGCCTTCGACCTCGCCCGCGCCCCATTGGCGCGGGGTGGGTCGGAGCGCTCCCGCTTCAACATCGACCCAGGCGGGTCTTCCCATCCCACGATGGAAGTCTTTGAAAGGAATCAGGGCAAACCCCTGAATCAACTGGCCTTTCCCCAAACGCAACTCAAGGTCAGGTGTGAGGGATAATCTCCTCAAAGCCAGTCGAGCCGGAGAAGACCGATGTCCCTCCCTCCCTTGTCCACGCGTCGTCCCCCCACGCCTGTCACCTCGCGAGAGGAGGCCCCGCGTGAGGTGCCCCGGACGGAGCCCACCGCGCCAGCGATTGCGCCTCGGGCGCAGCCTCCGGCGGAGTTCCGCGGCGTCTCCAGCTTCGACCCCGCTCCGGCGGGAGAGCGTCGACAGGTCGCGCAGGCGGTGACGGGCGCCGCGCCGAGCGCTCCCGCCGAGGCGCCGCGCGCGAGCTGGGCCCAGAGGGTGGGCAGTTGGGCGGCGGACACGGCGCGGGGCTACGCCACGGGCGCCGCGAACCTCGTGCTGGACTCGGCCAGCCTGGTGAACGCCGGCGTCAACCGGGGCCTGGGGGCCGCCGGCATCGACTTCCGCTTCCGCACCGACCTGGCCATCCAGCCCCGCTCGCAGGCGGAGGCCGCCGCGCAGAACGCCGTGAGCCTCTCCTCGATGCTGCTGGGAGGCGTCGGGGCGGCCCGCGCCACGGCGGGTGCCATCGCCCCCCGCGTGGGTGGAGCGGCGGCGGCCGCGGGTGTGGAGGGTGTGGCCGCGCCCGCCGCGGCGAGGGTGCTGCTGGAGGAGGCCAAGCAGGGCAAGCACATCGTCGGGCACCAGAACTACATCCCGGGCCGCAGCCCCTTCACGCACCCCAACCCGCAGGGCCTGCTGGACCGCTTCTCCGGCCAGGGCCAGCCCGTGGGCAGCGTCGCGCGCGGTCAGCCGGGCTTCCGGGAGCGGGTGGACTTCGGTGAGGTCATCGGTCAGGTCAACGGCCAGCCGACGACGCGCGGAATCATCCACTACTCGAGTCAGGGCGCGCATATCGTCCCCGCCAATCCATGAGCACCCCCAACCGAAGCAGCCTGGTCCACCTGTCGCTGCAGCGGGCGCTGCTGGGAGCCATCCCCTCCCGGCTGCGCGCCGTCACCGTCCGCTTCGATGACACCAGGCTGCACTTCGAGGCGTTCTTCGACGGCGCGATTCGCGACGAGGACCGCGAGACGATGTCCGAGGTGGAGACCGAGCTCATCGCGGACTTTCCCGACGACCACGAGATCTCCCACGAGTTGATCCGCCTGGACCCCCCGGCCCTGATTCCCAAGGACCGGGCGTGGGTGTACTACCGCCAGGAGTCGTAGCCCTCGGAAGCGGTCAGGGCGTCACGCCAGCCCGCGTCGACGGCACGCCATGCCTGTCCCGGCATGGCCCCGCCCTTCCTCGAGGAGACGCCCATGGTGGAGACGCTCACGCTGTACCGCCCGGTGGGGCTGAAGGAGGCGCAGCTCGTCCGGGAGGTCGACGGCCGAGGCTTCCCTCCCCGGCTGCCGGACCAGCCCTTCTTCTACCCCGTGATGAACGTGGACTACGCCCGGCAGATTGCCCGGGACTGGAACGCGCCGGACGCGGGCAGTGGCCACGTGGGCTTCGTCACCGCCTTCGACGTGCAGGCCCCCTTCCTCGCCCGCTACCCCGTCCGCACCGTGGGGGCCAGGCTCCACCAGGAGCTGTGGGTCCCCGCCGAGGAGCTCGCGGAGTTCAACGCCCACCTCGTGGGCCCCATCCGCTTCCTCGAGGCCTGGTTCGGCCCGGACTACCAGGGCCCCGCCATCCCCTGGGTCCCCGCCGGCGACCCGCACACCGTGGCCCGCCCGGCGCGCTGAAGCCAAGGGCCCGGGCCCGTCCAGCCTGAAGTGCCGCCGGGAGGGAAAGCCCCCTCCCGGCAACTATTTCCGACCCGCCACGCAAGGAAATCGACCCCTCTTCGTTGAGGTGGACGACCCATTTCGAGGGCACGCTCCGTATCCTTTTTCGAGGATGACGGCTGGCCGGGCATTGGGCTCGGACTCGGCTCGCGTGGGTCGGAGACACCGTGCTGCCAGGCAATGACCGCTCCGTCCTGGAGTCCTTCCGTCGTGGGGACACCACCGTCCTCACCCAGGTGTACCGCGCCTATTCGCCGGAGGTACTGCGCTACCTCTCACGACGGTTCGCGGTGGGCGCGGAGGGAGGAGCCAGCCGCACCATCTCCCTGTCCGCGCTGGACCTGGACGCGGCCCACCAGGAGACATTCGTGCGCGCGTTCCGCCCCAACATGCGACAGGCCTACGACGGGGTCCGCCCCTACCTGGGCTTCCTGCTGACGGTGGCGCGCTCCACGGCCATCGACCTGATGCGCGCATCGGGGCGGGTGTCCCGGGAAGCGGTGTCCCTGGACGAGGCGCCGGAGCTCGGTCAGCTCCCCAACGAGGGACGCAGCCCGGAGGAGGAGGCGCTGGGCACCGAGGTGCGCGAGCTGGTGCGCCGCTTCCTGGAGTCCCAGCCCGAGGAGGCCCGCGCGCTCGCCCAGCTGCGCTTCGTGGACGGGCTGTCCCAGGAGAGCGCCGCCGAGCAGCTGCAGCTCACCCGCGGAGAGGTCCGGGTGCGCGAGCGGCGGCTGCGCACGCAGTTCACCGAGTACCTGAAGACCTCCGGCTGGTTGGAGACGGCGGCGGAGCCCGGGCGCATGGAGCTGGGTGTGCTCCTGGCGACCCTCGCCCTGTGCGCCATAGGGAGCATCCCATCATGAGGTGGTACGAGCGACACATCGACGCGGGACTGACGCGACAGGCCCAGGGTGAGCTGCCCTCGCCCCAGGCCGCCCGCCTGCTGCGCCATGCGCATCTGTGTCACCGATGTGGCCCGCTCTATGAACGCTGGGCCCGGGCGCAGCGCGCCCTGGAAGGCTCGCTGGAGGCGCCCTCCTCCGTGGAGCGGCACGCGCTGACGGAAGGCGGCCTGGAGGCCGCGCTCGCGGCGGCCGCGCCCCTGGAGGCGCCCGCGCGCTGGCCCTCGCTGACGGCCCTGGGCGGCGCGCTGGCGGCGGTGGTGCTCGCGGTGGTGCTCACGTCGCTGCCCCGGGACGAGTTCCGCTCGCGGGGCCTGGGCACGCCCCCACCCGGCGTCGCGCTGCGCATCTTCTGCGCCACGCCCGGCCAGCCGCTCAAGGAGCTCCACGCGAGCGAGGCCTGCCCCGCCGGCGCCATGCTCGCCTTCGCCGCCGGAGGACAGGCGCCCTACACCCACGTGGCCCTCCAGGTCCGCGGCACCCAGCGGGCGGAGCTGATGGCCGGGCCCTTCGTGCTGACGGGCACCCCGGGTCAGGAGGCACCGCTGGAGCTGACGGTGCCCCTGCCGGAGACGGTGGGTGAGGCGGAGGTGACCGCCGCGTTCGCCGGCAGCCCGTCCGCGGCCCTGGCGGCCTTGCGCGGCGAGGAGCAGGGGGGGGCAGTGGTGCTCAAGCAGACACTGAGGGTAGAGGAAGGTCCATGAACAAGCTGGGAGTGCTCCTCGGGGTCGCCGCGCTCTTCGCAGCCCGCGACGCCTCGGCGGATGCCCTGGTCCGACGTGCCCTCGTGATTGCCCACAACGGGAGCGACGACCCGTCGCTGCCCGCGCTGCGCTTCGCCGACGATGACGGCGTGCTGTGGGCGGAGACGCTGCAACGGCTGGGCGTGGAGACGACGCTGCTGGTGGACCCCGACGCGGCGACGCGCGCGGGGGGACGGCCCGTGCTCGCGGGCGCGCGGCCGCCCACGCCGGAAGAAGTGAAGCGCGAGGTGGCCCGGCTGCGCGCCGCCAGCCTGGCCGATGACGAGGCGGGCCGCGCCACGGACGTGCTCGTGGTGTACGTGGGCCACGGCAACACGGACGAGGCGGGCCGCGCCTACTTCACGCTGGCCGGGGGCCGGCTGGACAAGTCGAGCCTCTACGCGGACGTGGTGGACCCGCTCGCCGCCGACTACGTGCACCTCATCGTGGACGCGTGCCGCGCCTCGGGTGTCGTCGGCAGCCGCGGCGGGCAGACGGAGGCGGCGGTGCTGGCGGAGCTGCGCGGCATGCTCGCGCGCGAGCAGCTGGCCACGCGCCCCATGGTGGGCGCCGTGTTCGCGGAGAGCGACGACGGCGAGACGCACGAGTGGTCGCGCATCCGCGCCGGCGTCTTCAGCCACGTGGCGCGCTCGGGCCTCTTGGGCGCCGCCGACATCAACGGCGACGGGCAGGTGGAGTACAGCGAGCTGGGCGCCTTCGTGTCCGCGTCACTGCAGGGCGTCAAGGGCCTGCCCGCGCGGCTGAGCATCCACGCCTTCGCGCCCACCGGCGAGCCGCGCCGGCCGCTCGTCGGCGCCGCGCCCGCGGGCCCCAGCCTGGTGCTGAGCTCGAACTTCGGCCAGTCGCGCGTGTCCGTGGAGGACGCGGAGGGCCGGCGGCTCGCGGACGTGCGGCGCGCGGAGGACCAGTACGTGATGCTGCGGCTGCCCGAGCGCGACGTGTACTGGCTGCGCACCCCCACCAGCGAGGCGCGCATCACCCTGGCGGAGCTGAGCCAGGGGGTGCTGGACTTGAAGCCACGCGAGCTCCAGGAGCGTGGCCCCGCCGAGGAGGCGCTGCGCCGGGGCCTGTTCGCGGTGCCGCTCGACAAGAACTTCTATGACCAGTACGTGGCCGCTGCGGGCCTGGTGCCCGTGGACTTCTCCCGCGCCTTCCCGCCGGCCGAGGGCGGCGGCTTCGTGCCCCGCTCGCTCGTGTTGACGGCCCCCCACCCGTTCTTCTCCGGCCTGGAGGTGGGGCTGGTGGGCCAGCAGGCGCCGCTGGGGCTCGACGCGTACGCCACCGGCCCCAGCCTGTCGTGGCGCAGCCAGGGCGACTCGAACTTCTATTACGGCGGGCGCGCCAGCTACACGGTGATGCCCAAGCGGTTCGAGAACGTGCGCACGCACCGCGCCACGGTGCTGGCGCTGGTGGGCACCCGGGACGTGCGGCGCACCCCGCTGTTCGTGGAGGCCGGAGCGGGCTGGGGCATGCTCGGGGTGTCGTCGCCGAACAAGCGCATGGGGGACCTCACCGTCTCCACGGGCCACCTCGCGGCGGGGGCGTCGGGACGGCTCCTGGGCATGCACCTGCGGCTGGCCGCCACGGCCTCCGCGGACCGCGTCACGCTGGATGGCGATGACGCGTGGGACACGATGTTCGGTCTCGAGCTCGCGTTCCGACGCTGAAGCGCCGAGCGGCCTCAGGGGGCCTCATGATGCGACGTCTGGGAGTGACGCTGCTGGGCCTGCTGCTCGCCGGCTGCGACGGAATCAACCTGTCGCAGCTCACCTGGCGCTACCCGCCGCTGACCCGCTTCGAGGTCGAGCCTCCCGGAGGCCGGTGCCCGTTCGGTGGGGACCGGGTGCTCACCGGCATCGACCAGAACGAGGACGGGCTGCTGACCGGCACCGAGGTCATGTCGGAGCACTACGACTGCGACGGCCAGCCGCTGGACTGGGTGACGCAGGCGCGCCCCGTGGAGCCCACCGATTCGTGCCCCCTGGGCGGCGTGAGCACGCGCTCCGGACTGGACCAGAACCGCGACGGCGAGCTGAGCGACGCGGAGGTCACCCACGAGCGGCTCGACTGCACGGGCGTGTATCCGGTGAACGTCCGGGTGCGGGGCGTCGCGGAGGGATATCCCGCGTGCGAAGGAGAAGGCGCGCTGGTGGAAGCGGGGCCCGACCTGGATGGCGACGGCCAGCTCGGGGCCATCGAGCGGAGGTCCCTGGCGGTGCACTGTGGCGAAGCCCCCTCGCGAATCCTGGCGCGGCTGGAGAGCGAGCCCGTCGGGGCGCGCTGCGCGATGGGCGGCCACCGGGTGGACTCCGGAGCGGACCAGAACGCCGACGGCGTCCTCCAGGAGCAGGAGGTCACCCAGCGCAGGCGGGTGTGCCAGGGAGCGCCCATCCTCGACGGAGACCTCTTCGCGACCACCGCGGAGGACTTCGCGCTGCTCAAGACGCTCGTCCGCATCGAGGGCTCGCTCGTGCTCTTCCGCACGCCGCTGGAGCAGCTCGTGCTGCCGCGATTGGCGGAGATCTCCGGCGGGTTGATCGTGTCGGAGAACGCCACGCTGACGCGCCTGGAGCTGGACGCGCTGCGCTTCGTGGGCAACGAGGTGCAGATCTTCGTCAACCTGGAGCTCACGGTGCTGCGCTTCGGCGCGGCGACGCAGCCCCAGCCGGTGTGGCTGGAGAACAACCTCTCGGTCTGGAACAACCCCCGGCTGGAGAGCCTGGACGGGCTGCGCAGCGTGCGCGTCCGTCAGGACCTCTTCCTCGCCTACAACGACTCGGCGCAGAGCCTGGTGTCGTGGGACCTCACGGACCTGGGGGGGACGCTCTCCGTCGCCGACCACAAGAGCCTCAGCCGCCTGCCGTTCCAGAACCTCCGGACGGTGGGGGGCTCGCTCGCCATCCACAACAACCCGGTGTTGACCACGATGAGCTTCCCCGACCTGCTGGAGGTGGGGCAGTCCATCGACATCGGCAACAACGCCTCGCTCAGCCGCTTGTCGGGGCTGTCGTCCCTGCGCGCGGTCCATGACGTCTTCATGGTGAGCAACAACGAGTCCCTGCACTCCATCGACGCGATGCCGGGGCTCAACCACGTGGGCTCGCTGATGCTGATGAACAGCCCTCGGCTGGAGGCGTTCGACTTCACGAACCTCCAGTCCATCCGCGGCCAGCTCGTGGTGGCCTACTGCCCGAAGCTGTCGAGCCTGGGCGCCTTCCCGCGCCTGGAGTCGGTCGCCGGCCTGGAGCTCCTGGACAACGCCTTGCTGTGGGATGTCTCGGGCCTGGACCGCGTCCGGAGCCTGCGCTCGCTCGTGGTGCGGGACAACGCCTCCCTGCAAGGCCTGGCGGGCCTGCGCAAGCTCCTGTCCGTGTCGGACCTGACCATCCAGGACAACCCCCGGCTGCTGACGTTGGACCTGGACGGGCTGACGGAGGTCGGCGCCACGCTGACCATCCAGCGCAACCCGTCGCTGCCGTCATGTCTGGCGAACCAGCTGGCGGACCGCGCCCTCCGGGGCGGGACGCGCACGGTCCAGGACAACGACGAGCAGACGCCCTGCTCCTCGCCCCTGCTCCTCCCCGGAGAGCCGGTCGCGGCCCGCGGGGCCGCCGCTGGAGAAGACGCACCATGAGATGGACCTGGCTGGCCCTGCTGCCGCTCGCGGCGGGGTGTGACTCCCTGCGCATCCGCGACCTGATGGACCACCCGACAGCGCTCAGCCGGGAGGTGGTGGAGCTGCCCGGCGAGAGGTGTGAGCTGGGAGGCCGCGACGTGCTGGTGGGCACGGACGACAACCGCAACGGCGTGCTCGACGACGAGGAGGTCACGGGCTCGACGCTCGTCTGCGCCATCGCCGAGACGCAGATGCGGGTGGAGCAGCAGCCGGTGCCCCCGGGCGAGCGGTGTCCGGGCGGGGGGTGGGTCACCCGCGCCGGCCACGACTTCAATCAGGACGGCGTGCTGGACATGGAGGAGGTCGCCCGCGAGGTGTATTCGTGCCGCGACATCGCCGAGGCCCAGCTGCTCACGCGCACGCGAGCGGCCACGCCCTCCTCCCGCGTCTGCCTGGAGCCCACCACGCTCACCGTCGTCGAGGCGGGCCACGACGAGGACGGCGACGAGGTGCTCGGCGACGACGAGGTGCGCACCCGCCTGGAGGTCTGCGTGGAGACCTCCCGCCTGCTCATCACGCGCGCCTGGGAGCCGACGTGCGCGGCCGGGGGCACCCGCGTCAGCGCGGGCATGGACCTGGACGCGGACGGGGTGCTCGACGACGAGGAGGTGCTCGCCTCGAATCCCATCTGCGAGGACCTGAACACGTTCGACGGCACCTTCGTCATCCGGGGGCCGGTGGACGTGGCCGTGCTGAAGGGCATCTCCCGCATCCGGGGCAACCTGGAGGTGAGGACGGGCAACACCCCGGTCGCCGAAATCCAGCTCACCGCGCTGGAGGTCGTCGACGGCACGCTGTACGTGCAGGACAACGCGTCCCTCACGCGGCTGGAGCTCCCCGGGCTGCGCTTCATCGGCCAGGGGCTGAGCGTGCTGAACAACGCCGCGCTGGAGACGGTGACGGTGGGCGGCGCGACGGGACAGACCTCCTGGGTGGGCACCCATCTGGAGGTGGCGCACAACCCCCGGCTCCAGAGCCTGGACGGGCTCCAGTCGGTGGTGCCGCGGGGCGGCGTGCTCATCGAGGACAACGCGCGGCTCACCCACTCGTCGGAGGGCCTGGGACTGCGCGCCATCCAGACGCTGACGGGCTCGCTGCGCATCAAGGACAACCCCGCGCTGGAGCTCCTGCCGCTGCCCAACCTGACGAGCGTGGCGCAGAGCGTGCTCATCGAGAACAACGCGCGCCTGACGACCCTGGAGGGCACGCGGCTGGAGCACATCGGCAAGAACCTGGAGGTGACGAACAACCCCGCGCTGCGCACGCTGACGGGGCTGGGGGCGCTGCACACCATCGGGGTGACGCTGGAGGTCCGGCTCAACGCGGCGCTCGTCGACAGCCACGGGCTGGGCTCGCTCGCGCAGGTGGAGAGCATCTTCTTCTCGCGCAACGACGCGCTGGCGTGGTGGGGGAACATGCCCCGGCTGCAGGGCATGCGAGGCACCCTCTCGCTGGAGGCCCACGCGCGCCTGGTGGAGGTGCGCGGCATGGAGTCGCTGCGGATGCTGTCGTGGCTGAGCCTCTACAACAACCCCGCGCTGACGACGCTGACGGGGCTTGCGGGCGTGGAGCGGCTGACGGGGCTGGCCTCGGAGCAGAACGGCGCGCTGACCAGCCTCGCGGACCTCAAGGGCCTGCGCACCCTGGAGTCGCTGATGCTGCTGGACAACCCCGTCCTGACGGAGCTGGGGCTGCCCGCGGTGCAGCAGGTGTCGCGGTACTTCTCCATCCAGCGCAATCCCCAGCTCCCCACGTGCCGGGTGAGGGCCTTCGGCGAGCGCGTCTACACCGGTCCGGGGAACGTCTACCTGGTGGCGGGCAACGACGACGCGGCCACCTGTCCCTGAAGGCGAAACGTCGTGCGAGCCGGGCCTCCGTGCCCGGGAAGAAAGGGGGCTCCCATGCGGTGGTACTGGCTGGTGCCGCTGGCCTGGCTGTGCGGCTGTGATGACATCCGACTGGGCAGCTTCCTCGAGTCGCGCCCGACGTTGAGCCGCAAGGAGGGGGTGCCACCCGGCGAGCACTGCGCGCACGGCGGGCAGGTGGCGTACGCGGGCGAGGACCTCAACGGCGACGGCCTGCTCGCCGACGACGAGGTCACCCGCGCGGAGTACCTGTGCACGCCCGCGCCGCCCCAGGCGAGGCTGCGCACCCGCGGCGAGCCCGCAGGCGAGCACTGCGAGCATGGTGGCCTCGCGGTGGAGACGGGCGTGGACACCAACGCGAACGGCACGCTCGAGGACGACGAGGTGGACGACGTCGACTACTTCTGCGCCACCCCCCTCCCCGGCGTGCTGGTGCACCTGCGGCGCGAGCCCATGGGTGAGACCTGCCCGCTTGGAGGACAGGTCACCCAGGCGGGGCTCGACGCGAACGGGGACGGACTGCTCCAGGCCGGTGAAATCTCCCGTGAGGTCGTGGGCTGCATGGAGCCCGCGCGGGTCCTCTCGCGGCTCGAGGCCCTGGGCGTGGGCGGTGCATGCGGCACCCAGTCCAGGTACGCGGTGGAGTCGGGACCGGACCACGACGGCGACGGCGCGCTCGACGACGACGAGGTGCGGGCCGTCAGTCAGCTCTGCGCCTCGACGATGAACACGCTGTCGTGGCGCCATGCCGACGAG
This sequence comes from Myxococcus sp. MH1, assembly GCF_059738865.1. Classification (NCBI taxonomy): domain Bacteria; kingdom Pseudomonadati; phylum Myxococcota; class Myxococcia; order Myxococcales; family Myxococcaceae; genus Myxococcus; species Myxococcus sp. MH1. The sequence continues at coordinate 9,615,698 of NZ_AP026947.1, forward strand.
CCCGCGGGGATGAACTGCGTCTCTGGCGGCGTCGTGGTGGCGGCGGGCAATGACCTCGACCAGGACGGTGTGCTCCAACAGAGCGAGGTCCTCGACGTCGCATATGTCTGCCATCCCTCCGCGACCTACGACGGCGACTATGTCGTGACGACGGAAGCGGACGTCGCGGCCCTCCAGGGCATCTCCCGCATCCGGGGCGACCTCGTCGTCTCCTCTCCCAGCCTCCTCGAGCTCGCGCTGCCAGGCCTGGAAGCCGTGGACGGAAGCCTGCGCATCCAGTCGAACCCACAGCTCTCCCGCGTGGTCCTGACCTCCCTTCGCTTCGTGCGCGAGGACCTGTCGTTCTCCGACCACGACGTCCTGCGGCTGGTGTCGCTCGGTCCCACCAACGCTCCCGTGCCGCAACCCGTGTATGTGGGCGGCTCCCTGCGGGTGGAGCGGAACCTCCAGCTGCCCTGGGCCGGTCTGTCCTCGGTCGCGCCGCGCAAAGGTCTGCGGGTGACGGACAACTTCTCCCTCCTGGAGCTGGGCCCCCTGCCCTTCGTGGACACGCTCTCGGGGGACGTGGTCATCGAGCGGAACCGGCTCCTCAGGAAACTGAAGCTCTCCCAGCTCACCCACGTCGGCGCGAACTTCTTCCTCCGGGACAATCCCAGCCTGACGTCGCTCGAGGGGCTGGACCTGCTGCGCGGCGTCGGTGGCGACTTCTCCGTGATGGAGAATGGCCTGCTGGCAGACGTGGCGGCGCTGACCCGCCTCGAGGCCGTGGGCGGAGCCTTCGTGCTGGAGACCAACGCGAACCTGAAGCACGTCAGCCTGCCCCGGCTCTCCCGGGTCGAGGGCCTGTTCATCACGCAGAACCCGGCGTTGACCACCCTCGGCCCGCTCCCCGCCCTGCGGGACACGGGGCACGCCTTCGTCCTCGTCCTGAACGACAACCTGGACCTCGTCACGGGGCTCGAAGGGCTGCGCGCCTTGAACGGCACGCTCGCCATCGGCGGCAACCCGAAGCTCACGAGCCTCATGGCCTTCGAGCCCCTCGAATCGCTGACCCACCTGCAAATCAACGAGAACCACGCACTGCCGAGCCTCGCGGGCCTCCACAACCTCCGCACCCTCGACACGCTGTCGGTGCGCGAGAACCCGGCCCTCACCGAGTTCGGGCTCCAGGCCCTGACGCAGGTCCGGGGCTCCTTCGTGGTGCGCGACAACCCCCAACTGTCCCAATGCCATGTCACCGCGAGAGCGGACGCCGTCTTCACCGGCCCCGAGGACGAGCGCTCCCTCTACGGCAACGACACGACGGCGGTGTGCACGCCCCCTTGAGCCCCGCCCGCTGACGCCCGCCCTCCGAGCGCGCCACGGGCCGCCCGTCCCGTCGCCTGGGGCACGAAGCCGCGCCGATGCGCTCCTTCCCGGAGGAGCGTGCGCATGGCCAAGCCCGTCATCCTCGCGGTGGACGACGACACGGAGGTGCTTCGCGCGGTGGAGCGCGACTTGCGGCGCCAGTACGGCCGCGAGTACCGGGTGCTCAGCGCGGACCGGGGAGAGGCCGCGCTGGAGACGGTGCGCCAGCTGCGGCTGCGCGGCGACCCGGTGGCGCTCTTCCTGGTGGACCAGCGCATGCCGGGCATGTCCGGCGTGGAGTTCCTGGAGCAGGCGAAGACGCTCTACGACGAGGCCCGGCGCGTGCTGCTCACCGCGTACGCGGACACGCAGGCGGCCATCCACGCCATCAACGAGGTGCGGCTGGACCACTACCTGCTCAAGCCCTGGGAGCCGCCCGAGGAGCGCCTGTACCCGGTGCTGACGGACCTGCTGGAGGAGTGGTGGGCCCACCACCCGCCGACCTTCGAGGGCATCCGCGTGCTCGGCAACCGCTGGGCCCCTCGCTCGCATGCGCTGCGCGACTTCCTGGGCAGCAACCAGGTGCCCTACCAGTGGCTCGACGTGGAGGGCAGCGACGAGGGCCGCCTGCTGCTCGCGCAGGCCGGAGGCGCCGCGGTGGAGAAGCTGCCGCTGGTGCTCTTCCCGGACGGCACGCGGCTGATGGGCCCGTCCACGCTGGAGGTGGCCGAGCGCATCGGCCTGAAGGTGCGCGCGACCAAGCCCTTCTACGATTTGGTCATCATCGGCGGAGGCCCCGCGGGGCTGGCGGCCGCGGTGTACGGCGCGTCCGAGGGCCTGGGCACGGTGATGGTGGAGCGCAGCGCGCCGGGAGGCCAGGCGGGCACCAGCTCGCGCATCGAGAACTACCTGGGCTTCCCCGCGGGGCTGAGCGGCTCGGACCTGGCGCGGCGCGCGGTGGCGCAGGCGGCGCGGTTCGGGGTGGAGATACTGACGCCGCAGGAGGTGAGCCACCTGCGCGTGGAGGACCCGTACCGCATCGTCACGCTCGCGGATGGCACGGAGCTCAGCTGCCACGCGCTGCTGCTCGCCATGGGCGTGCAGTGGAAGAAGCTCTCCACGCCCGGCATGGAGGCGCTCACCGGAGCGGGCGTCTACTACGGCTCGTCGCGCACGGAGGCGCTGTCGTGCAAGGACGAGGAGGTCTACATCATCGGCGGCGCCAACTCCGCCGGACAGGCCGCGCTCTACTTCGCGCAGTTCGCCCGTCGGGTGACGCTGGTGGTGCGCGGGGACTCGCTGGAGAAGGGCATGTCCCATTATCTGGTCGAGCAGGTGCGCTCGCTCGCCAACGTCACGGTGCTGCTCGACACGGAGGTGACGCGCGTGGAGGGCGGCGCGCATCTGGAGCGCGTCACGCTGGCCACGCGCGGACAGCCCGAGCGCACCGTGCCCGCGAGCACGCTGTTCGTGATGATTGGCGCGGTGCCCCGGACGGAGTGGCTGGACGGGCTGGTGGCGCGCGACGAGCGCGGCTACATCCTCACCGGCCCGGACCTGATGCCGGCCGGACAGCGGCCCAAGGGGTGGAAGCCGGAGCGGGCGCCCTTCCTCCTGGAGACGAGCGTGCCGGGCATCTTCGCCGCGGGCGACGTGCGCCACGCCTCCATCAAGCGCGTGGCCTCCGGCGTGGGCGAGGGCTCCATCGCCATCTCCTTCATCCACCAGTACCTGAGCGAGGTGTGACGTGTCCGTGGAAGCGAAGCAGCCCCAGGAGCGACTGCGGTGCCTGGAGCACACCGTGCTGCGCCAGGAGAAGCTGGCCGCGCTGGGGCGACACGCGGCGGGGCTCGCGCACGAGATGAACAACCCGGCCTCCGCGGGCCGGCGCGCCACCGAGCAGCTCACCCAGGCCATGGACGCGCAGGAGGACCTGTCCGTCGCGCTCGACCAGTGGCGCCTGACGCAGGCCCAACGCCAGTTGCTGCTGCGCACCTGCCGGCAGAGCCAGGGCCGGGGCGCGACGCGCGACATGGACCCGCTCACGCGCGGAGACGCCGAGGATGCGCTGGCCACGTGGATGGACGCGAAGGGCGTGGTGAACGCGTGGGACCTGTCCCCCACGTTGCTGGACGCGGGCATCGGCGAGGCGCAACTGGAGCCGCTCACCCAGGCCCTGCCCGCCCAGTCGCTGCCGGACGCGCTCGCGTGGCTGGAGGCCCTGGTGCGCACGCGCGCGCTGCTGGCGGAGGTGCGGCAGAGCACCACGCGGCTGGCGGAGCTGGCGGGCGCGGTGAAGTCCTATACCCACGCGGGCAAGGAGCAGCCCGAGCCCGTGGACGTGCACGAGGGGCTGGAGAACACGCTGCTCCTGCTCAACTACAAGCTGAAGCACGGCGTCGAGGTGAAGCGCGAGTACGACCGGAGCCTCCCGCGCGTGCAGGCGCTGCCCGGGATGCTGAACCACGTGTGGACCAACCTGGTCGACAACGCCATCGACGCCATGGGCGGCAAGGGCCACCTCACGGTGCGCACCGCGAAGGACGAAGACTCCCTCCTCGTGGAGGTGGTGGACGATGGGCCCGGCATTCCGCCCGAGCTGCTGCCGCGCATCTGGGAGCCCTTCTTCACCACCAAGCCCATGGGCCAGGGCACCGGCCTGGGCCTGGACATCATCCGCCGCGTCATCGTGGACCGGCATCACGGCGACGTTCGCGTGGAGTCGAGGCCGGGCCGCACCGCCTTCCAGATACGCCTGCCCCTGAAGTGAGGCTCACGCGCCGCGCAGCTCCTCGGGCTCCGGACGCTGACGCGGCGAGGGCGCGCGCGGACGCGCGGGCTCGGGGATGAAGGCACCATCGAGCTCGAAGGGCAGACGGACCTGGAAGCACGTCTCGCCGGGGCGCGAGGTGACGATGACCTCGCCCTGGTGGAGCAGCGACACCACGCGGTGGGTGATGCTCAGCCCCAGGCCCGTGCCCTCGCCCACGCCCTTCGTGGTGAAGAACGGGTCGAAGATGCGCGGCAGCACCTCGGGCGGAATGCCGGGCCCGTCGTCCACCACCTCGACCACCACGTGGTCCGTGTCCCGGTGCGTGCGCAGCCGCAGCGTGCCGCCGCCGTGCTCCTTGATGGCGTCAGCCGCGTTCTCGATGAGGCTGGTCCACACCTGGTTGAGCTCCGTGCCGTACGCGGTGATGGGCGGCAGGCTCCGGTCGTACTCGCGCACCACCTGGACGCCGCGCAGCCGGTGGCCCAGCACCGCCAGCGTGCTCTCCAGTCCGTCATGGACGTCCACGCGCTGCAGCGGGGCCTCGTCCAGGTACGTGTACGCGCGGGCCGCGTTCACCAGCGAGGCGATGCGACCTCCGGCCTGCCCCACCTCGTCGAGCAGCACGGAGATGCCCCGCGTGGCGGCCACCCAGCGCAGCGTGCCCTTCAGCACCTCGCCCGACAGCGACGCCAGCTCGTGCTCCAGCTTCTCGAGCGACAGCCCCGACTCCACCAGGTCCGGCGCCATCACCCAGGCCTCCTCCACGCCGCGCGCGTCCAACCAGCGCGCGAGCGCGTCCTCCGCGTCGCCCTTGTCCAGCGGGTTGAGCGTCTCGGGTGACACCGAGCCGCGGGCCTCCAGCGCGCGCACCTGGGGCTCGGACAGCGTGCGGCAGTCCAGGGACAGGGCCAGCGAGGGCAGCTCGCGCAGACGGTCGCCCAGCGCGCGCACACCGCGCATCACGGCGGACACGGGGTTGTTCAGCTCATGCGCCAGCCCCGCCGCGAGCGTGCCCAGCGAGGCGAGCTTCTCCTGCTGGAGCGAGATGGACTGGAGCGCCTTCATGCGCTCGGCCATCTTGCTCAGGATGCGCTGATTGGCCGTGGGACAGTCCGCGAGCATCCGCCAGAAGGACGGGTGCGACAGCCGCAGGAGCCGACAGTGCGTGAGCGCGCGGCTGCTGGCGAGGAAGCACTGGCCGAGCAGCAGCGGCACCTCGCCGAAGAAGTCGCCCGCGCGGAACACGGAGATGAGCGTCTCCACGCCGCCCACGGTCTTGGTGATGCGAATCTCGCCCTCGAGGATGAGGTAGAAGGAGGCGGGCTCGCCCTCGTGGCCCAGCCACTCCTGGGGTTGGAGCTCCAGGTGGGTGGACTCGGCGCGCAGGCGCTCGGCCTCCTCCTCGTCCACTTCCGAGAAGAGGGTGCTGCTTCGCAGCTCCGCGAGGAAGCGCTCCGCCGCGTCTCCGTCCTCCGCGCTCGCCAGGGTGGGACGCGGCACCGGACCCGGGGCGTCGGGGCGTGGCGGGGGAGCGACATGCGGCTCCATGCGGAGGCTCCTTTTCGACGGGGTTCCCCCGAACAGTGCGCCCCGCCCTCCGTGCCCGCCGTCCTCCGCGCTCCGCTGTCCGCCTCCCGGAGGGGCCCTCGGGCGGCGGCTGCCTGCCCTGTCCGGATGTGGGTGGGCGATGCGCGCACCGGACGTTCGGACGATTCCGGGCCTCGGGTGCAGGTGGAGATGGACACCCTTCCGTCCACCCAGGCAGCATCCAGGCGACATGGGAAGCGAGGACATCGTCACAGCGCTGCGCCGGGTACCGCTGTTCTCCCGGCTGGGCGACGAGCAACTGCACTGGGTGGCCAGCCATGGGCGGCAGCTCCACTTCCCAGCGGGGGCCCGCGTCGCCGCGCAGGGCGACCCGGCGGACGGGCTCTCCATCATCCTCGAGGGCCGCACGGTGTGGGCCCGCCGCGTGGGCGAGCAGGACACGCCCACCGGCGCGCTGGAGGCAGGCGACATCTTCGGGGAGCTCATCCTCTTCCTGAACTCGCCCTACCCCACCACCGGGCACGCGCACACGGACGTGCGCCTGCTGAGGTTGGAGCCCGCCGCCTTCTGGGAGCTCTTGCGACTGGCGCCGTCCTTGAGCCGGGGGCTGATGGAGGTCGCGGCCCAGCGCACCCAGCCGCAGGAGGTGGTGTCCACGCAGCAGCCGCTGGCGTTGAAGCCGGGGCAGATGGTGGCGGGGCTCGCGCCGGAGCTGGGCAACCCCGCGGCGTCGGCGAACCGGAGCGCGTCGCGGCTGCGGGACACGCTGCGGCTGGTGTCCGCGCGGGCGATGGCGCTCGGGCAGCATGGGCTGTCCTCCGCGCAGCGCGGGGCGCTCTTGGCCCTGCCCCGCGAGGCCGCCGACCGCGCGCGGGCCACGCCGGCGCTGGAGCCGCTCGCGCGCACGCAGCGCGAGGAGGAGATCGGCTCGTGGCTGGAGCTTCGCGGGATGACGGACGCGTGGGACGTGGCGCCCGCGCTGGTGGCCTCCGGGCTGGATGTGGCCTGGCTGGACTCGGTGGCGCGCCGCGTGGGTGAGGCGCTGCTGCGCGACACGCTGTCCTGGTTGGTGGCCGCGGTGAGCGGTGACGTGCTGCTGGCGGAGGTGGAGCGCGGCAGCGCGCGGGTGCACGCGCTGGTGGAGGGCGTGAAGGCCTACAGCTTCATGGACCGGGCGCAACCCTCCGAGGTGGACGTCCACGAAGGCCTGGAGAACGCGCTGTCGGCGCTGCGTCACCGGCTGGAGGGAGACCACGTCCGCATCGAGCGGCAGTTCGCCTCGGACGCGCCGAAGCTCCAGGCGGAGGCCCACGCGCTCGACGAGGTGTGGACGCAGCTGGTGCTCAACGCGCTGGAGGCGCTGGGGGAGCGGGGCGGCACGCTGCGGCTGCGCACGTGGACGGAGGCGCGGGGGCTGGTGGTGGAGGTGGCGGACGACGGGCCCGGCATCCCGAAGGACTTGATGCCGCGCATCTTCGAGCCCTTCTTCAGCACGAAGCCGAACGCGGCGGGGCTGGGGTTGGACATCAGCCGGCGCATCATCGAGCGGCATGGCGGGGACGTGCGCGTGCTCTCCGCGCCGGGGCACACGCGGGTGCAGGTGCGGCTGCCGGCGTGAGGGCGGCTGTCATCCGGCGCACGCGCGGAGCATCCACCGGGTGACGGAAGCGCGCGGCGAGCGTCGAGCCGTGCACGCAGGCGGAGGCCCCAGACTGGCTCCGGGCGCGGCATGAAGGTGGAGTGTCTCCACGTCAGGGGGAGCACTCCATGTCCGGCGAAATCCAGGGCGCCTGGTTCAAGGCCATCCTCGGCTCGATGACGGCGGCGGCGTCGCGTTTTCCCACGCACCAGCGCACCATCAACGGCATGCGTGACGACACGTGGTACGCGTGGGAGGACTACGTGCACATCATGCGCGAGCTGCACAAGTCGCTGGGAGACCGGGCGGTGGAGGCCATCGCCCAGCGCTCGGGGATGCGCACGTTGCCGCTGGCGCGGGCCAGGGGCTTCGACTCGGTGGAGAAGGTGTTCGGAGACTTCGACTCGGTGCTGCGCTCGCTGGTGAAGGGGCTGCCCTCGACGGACAGCGCGCGCACGGTGGCCTTCATGCCGCTGGCGGCGGAGCTGGAGAGCGGCTCGCGGCTGCCGGCCCCGCTGCTGTTGGGGACGTTCCGGGGCTTCCTGATGGGCTTCGGGAAGATTGTCACCGAGGCGAAGACGACGCCTCGCATGGGGATGCAGCGCTACTCGCTCAAGTGGATGTGACGCGGGCGCGGGTCACCAGGCGCTCCACGCTCCTCAGGTGGGCGCGGCCGAAGAGGAGCATGGCCAGCACGGCGCCGCAGAGGGCGAGGAACATGTCCCACTGCGCATCCCAGATGTCGCCCTGGGTGCCGAGGAACGCGTCACCGCCGGCCGGGTCCAGCGCGAGCGCGGCCCACCACTCGAGCAGCTCGTAGAAGGCGCTGATGGCGAGCGCCACCGAGCCGGTGAGGAAGTTGAGCCACCCGCCCCGACGCAGCGGCGTGGAGCGCAGCAGGACCTCGCGGATGATGAACGCGGGGAAGAAGCCCTGCACGAAGTGCCCCAGCCGGTCGTAGGGATTGCGGGACAGCTCCAGCGCGTCGCGCACCCAGTTGCCCAGGGGCGTGAGCGCGTAGGTGTAGTAGCCGCCGTAGGTCAGCACGAGGATGTGCAGGAAGACGCAGACGTAGACCCAGCGCGACATCGGGAAGCGGCGGAACGTGGCGGCCAGCGCAATCATACCGGCGAGACCGGGGCCCACCTCCAGCAACCAGTTGAGCTTGCCGGCGGGGCTGAGGAAGAACGTGGCGACGAGGATGGGCGCGAGCACGGCCGCGAGCAGCAGCGGGGTGCGCGCCTCCTCACGGGACCCTCGCACGGGCGGATAGAACGGCGCGACGCTGTCGACGGCGGGAGCGTCGAGCGGGACTGCGGGCTGCATGGCGGGCCTTTGCTCGGTCATGTCCGGACTCGGGGAGGACGGGCGCCGCGCAGCATGGCACGGAGATGGAACGGGCGTCGCCGGGTCGCGCGCGAGCACGCACGCGGGTCATCTCTGGCAGGCTGCGCCGCATGACGACGCGCATCGGCATCATCGGCACCCGGTGGGGACTCATGCACGTGGGCGCGTTCCGCGCGGCGGGCGTGCAGGTGGTGGCGCTGTGCGGCCGCTCCCCGGAGTCCACGCGCGCGGTGGCCGAGCATGAGGGCATTCCCCTCGCCACCACGGACGTCCATGAGCTGTGTGCCGCCGTGGACGCTGTCGTGGTCGCGAGCCCCGATGCACAGCACGCGACGCACCTGCTCACGGCCCTCGAAGCCGGGCGCGCGGTGCTGTGCGAGAAGCCCCTCACGCGCACCGTCGAGGACGCGCGGCGCGTCGTCCTCCGCGCCCGTGCCCTGTCGAGCCCCAGCGCCGTCAACTTCCCCTATCGCATGCTGCCACCCGTACGCGCGCTGAAGTCCTGGCTCTCGGGACGCAAGGTGCAGCACCTCGTCGTCACGCTGCGCACCGGCTTCGTCCCGCGCCATGAATCCAACGTCGAGGACGCCTCGGGAGACTGGGGTGGCCTGTCCCACGTCCTCGATGCCGCGCTGTGGCTGACGGACGCGACGCCGCTGTGGGTACAGGCCACGCTCTCCGGGCGCCCCATCCACACCGCCGCGCTGCACGTCGGGCTCTCCAACGGCGCGGTCCTCGTCCTCACCCACGCCGCCTGCGCGGAGCCCGGAATCCAAGGGGGCTGGAGCCTGCTCGGCCAGGACTGGGAGGTGGGCTTCTCCGCGGGCTATGTGCCCGCGCGTGAGGGCTGGTGCATCTCCCCCATCCGAGGCTTCGAGCACGGCGGTTGGAGCGACGTCGCCCCCGGCGCCGAGCCCCACCCCGGACAGCTCGAACCCTGGGCCCAGGCCCACGTGGAGACCGCGCGCCGGTTCCTCGGCCTGCGAGGTCACGCGCCTCGCGATGGGCTCGCCACCGTGGAGGATGGAGCCCTCGTCCAGGAGGTCCTCGCGGCGGCGCTCCGCTCCGACTCCGAGGGGCGTCGAGTCCCCATGACGCACACCTCCAAGCACGGGTGACCCCCACCCTCGCGCTCGCTCCCCTGTCGGGCGCAAGCCATTGCAGGGGGCCCTCGTTTTCGTCTGGCGAGGGGGCCCACTAGAGTAGCGGGGGAATGTCGTCCCCCACCCCTGGCAGCGCCAACGCCCACCGTCCCGCCGAGCCGTGGCTCGAGGAGCTCGACATCCTCGTGCGGGCCCGCTACCCGCTGCTCTACCTGGTGTCGTGGGAGGAGCACCGCGTGGACGCCATCCTCGCGGAGCTGGCGCGCGCGCACGGCAAGGCGCTGTTCCAGTGGTCCATCACCAAGGGCCTGCGCGCCTCCGGCACCACGCGCGCCGCGCCGCTGCCCGACGACACGCGCAACCCCCTCGACGCGCTGGCCGCCATCGAGAAGCTGGGCGAGCCCGCGCTGGTGGTCCTCAAGGACTTCCATCCCTACCTGGAGGAGAAGGGCGTGGTGCGCGCCCTGCGGGAGCTGGCGCACTTCCTCAAGAGCACCTTCACCACCGTCATCCTCCTGTCGCCCACGCTGCTCATCCCCGTGGAGCTGGAGAAGGAGGTCTCCGTCATCGACGTGCCCATGCCCGGGTACAACGACTTGCTCAAGCTCCTGAGGGAAATCGTCGCGGTGGTGCGCCGCACGAACAAGGCGACCATCGAGCTGTCGCGCGAGCACGCCGACCAGCTCATCAAGGCCGCGCTCGGGCTGACGATGTCGGAGGCGGAGAACGCCTTCGCCAAGGCCATCGCCCATGACGGCAAGCTGGGCCCCGAGGACATCAAGCGCATCCAGGACGAGAAGCGCCAGGTGATTCGCAAGAGCGGGCTGCTCGAGTACTACCCGCCCGAGGAGTCCCTGGGCAACGTGGGCGGCCTGGAGTACCTCAAGGCCTGGCTGAGCCAGCGCACCGCGGCCTTCGGCGAGCGGGCCCGACAATTCGGCCTCCCCGAGCCTCGGGGGCTGCTGCTGCTCGGCGTGCAGGGCTGCGGCAAGAGCCTCACCGCGAAGGCCATCAGCGCGCACTGGAACCTGCCGCTCCTGCGCCTGGACATGGGCCGCATCTTCAGCGGGCTCATCGGCTCGTCCGAGGAGAACCTGCGCAAGGCCATCCGCGTGGCCGAGGGCGTGGCGCCGGTGGTGCTGTGGGTGGACGAAATCGAGAAGGGGCTGTCGGGCGTGGCCTCCTCGAGCACCGCGGACAGCGGCGTGTCCGCGCGCGTCTTCGGCACGCTGCTCACGTGGCTCCAGGAGAAGACGGCGCCCGTGTTCGTCGTCGCCACCGCCAACCGCATCGAGGGCCTGCCCCCGGAGGTGCTGCGCAAGGGCCGCTTCGACGAGATCTTCTTCATCGACCTGCCCGAGCAGGCCGAGCGCGAGGACATCTTCCGCATCCACCTGCGACGCCGGAAGCGCGAGCCCTCGGACTTCGACGTGGCGGAACTGGCCACGCTCACCCAGGGCTTCAGCGGCGCCGAAATCGAGCAGGTGGTGGTGGCCGGTCTGTATGAAGCCTTCGCGGAGAACTCCGAGCTGGCGCAGCAGCACCTGGTGCGCACCCTGCGGGACACCTTCCCGCTGTCGGTGACGATGCGGGACGAGATTCGCCGCCTGCGCGACTGGGCCAAGGGGCGCACGCGTCCGGCCTCGTCCTCGGGCGCGCTGGTCGAGAGGGCGCCATGAGTCCCAAGCTGTCGCGCTTCCTGCACCTGGAGAAGGACCGGAGTGAGCGCTCGAAGCGCGAGCAACCCTCCCAGTTGCAGGACGGTGGCCGCCGCTTCGAGGACATCGCCGAGCGCGGCGCGCTGCCCCAGGGCGACGTCCCCGAGGCCCACCTGGAGCGCTTCAAGGCGGAGGCCCCCGTGGTGCTGGAGCCGCGCGCCGCGAGCCTGGAAGAGGCCTGGGATTTCCCGCGCTGCGCCATCTGCGACTCCGACAACGGTCGCTTCGCGAAGCTCTGTCAGCAGTGCGGCGCGGACCTGGGGACACCGCAGCAACTGGAGCATCGGGCCAGGCTCGCGGCGGAGCGGCGAGAGGCGCGCGCCCGTGAACTGGGCGAGGAGCGACAGGGCGCGCTCGAACGGCTGGAGCAGGAGCGCCGCGCGGACTCGGAGCGCTACGCGTATCTCCTGGAGAAGCTGCGCGCCGAGGAGCAGTCCTACCGGGGCTGGCGCATCTTCGCGCGGCACTCCACCGTGGGCACGGGGCTGCTGGCGCTGCTGCCCAACACGCTCACGCGGTGCCTCACGGTGGCGGGCTGCGTCGGCGTGTGCGCGGGCCTGATGCGCTTCGGGACGGGCAACACCCGCGTGGTGGGCGCCTGGCTGCTCATCGTCTTCGTGCTGCTGTTCGTGCCCAGGTCGGCGTTGCGCCACCGCTGGCGCCTGCGCTGACCGCCGCCCTCTTCGAGCCGGAGAAGGAGCGCGCTCGCGACTGCTGCCGCCGCTGGCGCCTCCGTCGAGCCAGCGAGGCACCGCGTGCGCACGGTTCCTCGCGGTGCTCGCGCTGACCGCTCCCCCTTCGCACCGAGGAAGCGGTCGCGCTCACACGGGCACTACCCGCCGGTGGTCTCGGTCTCCGGGGTGCTCGCCCCGTTGACGGCGATGGCGCCGGCGTTGCCGCGCATGAAGGCATCCAGCTCCGCGGGAGACAGCTCGATGGGAGCCGCCGTCGGCTTCGTGTGCGCGGGGTCGCAGACGATGAAGTTGCCCTCGGGCGTCCTGCCCACCACGGCGACCAGGTGCTGGGTGGAGCCGTGCTGGCCCTTCCACGTGTCCGCCTTCTGGTGCCACTCGTCGGGCACGCCATTCCGCAGGTCCGGCGCGCCGTCATTGTCGCTGTCGACGTAGAGGTTCCCCTCGGGGCTCACCAGCGCCTCGGGCGTCCCCTCCGGGGCCGGCTTCTTCTCCACGAAGGTGCCGGAGATGACCACGGTGCTGCCGTTGTCGATGGCCGTCATGATGGCCGTCGAGTTCGCGGCCACGCTCGACGTCGTCCCACCCGCCGCGGCCACCGCGTTCTCCACGTCCTTGAAGCCGGTGAACGTGGAGTTCTCGTTGCCCGTCCCATCCAGCGAGTACGCCAGCGTGCCGTCCTCCTTCGTGTAGACGCCGTCGCTGTCCGTGTCGTCCGCCTGGTTGCCCCAGTAGCGCACCGCCTGCACGTCCGCGCCCGTGGTGCCGTTGTGCTCGATGCCTGGGATGGCCGGAATCTCCAGCCCCTCGTTGAGCAGCGCCGTCAGCGTGGAGGAAGGTCCGCAGTTGGCGTTGCTGGCGTCGCCGCCCACCTCCTTCTCGGCGGCGAACTGGTTGACGAAGACGCTCTGGTACGCGGCGGCGGCCGGCGTGGTGATGCCACCCGTGGCGGCGGGCTGCGCGGCCTCCTCCGCCGTCAGCTCCCGCGTGAACTCCGCGCTCACCCAGCCCGTCTCCCCGCCGGGCCCGCGCACGTAGATGAAGCCGTTCTTCTCCGACGACCCGCCATCCGGCGGCGTGGCCACCTCCAGCCGCGCGCCCGAGGGGAAGCTGCCCGTGGGCTTCTGGGACGTCCCCGCCTCGGGGCGGAGGTTCAGCGTGTCATCCCCCGTGGTCACCGTCCGCTTGTCCCCCGGCTGCACCTGCCCATCCCCCTGGTTCGCGGAGACCGGGGCGGCGGTGACGGGGGTGGCGGGAGGCGGGATGACGGTGGGGCTGCCGAGAATCACCGTCGGCGGCGGCAGGACGTTCAAGGCCACCGGAGCCCGGGCGGGCTTGCCCTGCTCGAACGAGGACACCGCGAAGTCCACCACCGCCTTGGCCGCCGGCTGCATCGCGGGCGGCACCGCCTGCTGGACAGTGGCGTTCGCCACGGTGCGGATGATAGGACCCAGACCCCTACGAATTGCATCAGTCATGTAATTTCCCCCTCTACTGAAAACATTCTACTCGAAATGTTTTCGCATGACCAGGGCCCGGCGTTCATCCGTCATCTGGACGCGGGCTGGTCACGTCAGGAGGGGAGGCCGAGCGCCACCAGGGCGGCGGCCACCACCTGCTTCACGGGGACCCCGGCGGCCTCGGCGACGCGGCGGCAGTCCTCGAACTCCGGATGCGCGTTGAGGACGGCGCCGTCCCGCAGGCCGCGCTTCACGCGCACGCGCCCCCACGGCGTCTGCACCTCCACCCAGTCGCGCGCCAGGGCCTGACGCTCGACGCGGTGGTAGCGCACGCCCAGGGACGTGGACTCGCGCAGGAGCAGGTCCACCGTGGTGTCTCGCAGGCCGCCCTCCACCAGCGCGCTCAAGAGGTGCCCCGGGCGGCCCTTCTTCATCACGACGGGCGCCACCCACGCATCCAGCGCGCCCACCGCGAGCAGCCGCTCCACCAGGTGCCCCAAGAGCTGCGGCGTGGCGTCGTCCAGGTTCGCCTCCACCACCCACAGGCCCTCGGTGCGCGAGTCCTCCAGCCGCCCCAGCGACGCGCGCAGCACGTTGGGCCTGTCGCGGAAGTCCTTCGTGCCCACGCCGTAGCCCACCTTCTCGACGATGAAGTCGGGCGGGTGGCCAATCTTCGCGAGCACCTTGAGCAGCGCCGCGCCGGTGGGCGTGGTCAGCTCACCCACGCCCTCGAAGCGCACGGGCACGTCGCGCAAGAGCTCCAGCGTGGCCGGCACGGGGATGGGCATCATGCCGTGCGCCACGCGGATGGAGCCGCTGCCCAGGGGGGGCGGCGCCGCGTGGACCTCCGGGTCACCCAAGAGCTCCAGCACCACCGCCGCGCCGCAGATGTCGACGATGGAGTCCACCGCGCCCACCTCGTGGAAGTGGATGTCGTCGATGGAGACGCCGTGCACCTTCGCCTCGGCCTCCCCAATCGCGCGGAACACCGCGAGCGCCCGCTCCTTCGCGCGGGGCGGCAGCGTGGACGCGGACTCGATGAGGCGGCGGATGTCCGCGTAGGCGCGGTGCGGATGGGCCTCGCGCGCGTCCAGCACCACGTCCAGGTGCGTGCCGCTGATGGCGTGGCGCACCGCGCGGCCCACCGCCAGCTTCCAGCCCGGGACGCTCAGCCCCCGCAGCGCCGCCTCAATCGCCGCGGGCTCCAATCCCAGGTCGATGCCCGCCGCCAGGAACATGTCCCCGGCGATGCCGCCCACCGGCTCCAGGTAGAGGATGCGCCGCATGCCGCTCACCGCCGCCCCTTCGTGCGCGAGACGAGCGCGGCGTAGAAGCCCCCGCCGAAGCCGTTGTCGATGTTCACCGTCGCCACGTTGGAGGCGCACGAGTTCACCATCGCCAGCAGCGCGGACACGCCCTTGAAGTTGGCGCCGTAGCCCACCGACGTGGGCACCGCGACGATGGGGATGCCGACGAGCCCGCCCAACGCGCTCGCCAGCGCGCCCTCCATGCCCGCCACCACCACCGCGGCGTGGCACTCCTGAATCTCCTCCCGGCGCCGCAAGAGCCGGTGGATGCCCGCCACGCCCACGTCGTAGACGCGGCGCACCTCCGCGCCCATGGCCTCGGCCGTCACCGCGGCCTCCTCCGCCACGGGGATGTCGCTGGTGCCCGCGGTGACGATGGCCACGCGGCCCGCGCGCACCTTGCCCTGCTTGAGATGGAAGATGCGCGCCACCGGGTGGTACAGGCCCTTGGGGAAGCGGGCCACCAGCGCCTCCGCCTTGTCCGGCTGCAGCCGCGTCACCAGCACCGTCTGCTTGCGCTCCACCAGCGCGCCGACGATGCCCAGCAGCTGCTCCACCGTCTTGGGCTCGCCCAGCACCACCTCCGGGAAGCCGAAGCGCAGGTTGCGGTGGGTGTCGAGCGTCGCGTACCCCAGCTCCGCGAAGGGGAGGTCCTTGAGCTTGCCCACGGCGTCATCCACCGAGACGCGGCCCGACTTCACGCTCCCCAGGAGCTGCTTCAGCGCCTTCTCATCCATGGCGCCCCTGTACCCCGAAACGGGCTACACGCCCAGCCGCGCCAGGAGCGCCCGGGAGCTGTCGCGCTCCAGCACCAGCAACAGCTGCCCGCTCACCGGGGGCGTGGCCGCCGCCATGAAGCGCGCCTCCAGCACCACCACGCGGCCAGGGTCGCCCTCCACCTGCCCCACCGCCGCGCCCACCAGCTCGCGAGCGCTCGCCCGCCGCAGCGTGGGCACCGACGGCATCAGCCGCCAGGACGTCAGCTTGCCGATGGCGGACAGGCACGCGCTCGCGACGATGTTCGCCGCCTCCGACACCGCGCTGTCGCGCTCGGCCTGCCCGCACTCCTGCGCGCCCAGCAGCAGCGTCTCCAGCGCCTGCGCATCCGAGGCCGGCAGGGCCAGCATCAGCACGCCCCGCAGGGCCCCGGTGATGGCGAGCCAGGCCGCCACCGCGGACGCGTCGCCGCCCAACAGCCCCGCGGCGTCCTCGGGGCCGGTGAGCACCACGCGGGGGACGGACAGGTCCACCTGACGTCCGCCCATGAGCCGGGAGAGCGCGTTGGCCGCATGGCCGCAGCCGATGTTGGCCACCTCGCGCAGGGCATCGAGCTGCGCATCGCTGGGAAGAGGCAGGCTCACGCGGACAGTAACCTCGGAACATCCAGGATGAAGACCGGACGGCCGCTGCCGAGGATGGTCACCCCGGAGAGGCCGGGCAACAGGTCCAGCGGGCGCGACAGCGGCTTGAGCACCACTTCCTCCTGGCCGAGCAGCCGGTCCACGCCCAGCGCCACCCGTCCGGAGTCCCCCTCCATCACCACGAAGGGCCGCACCCCGCGCAGGCCGGGCGCCGGCACGCCGACGAGCGAGTCCAGCGCGTGCACGGGCAACAGCGAGTTGCCGTGCGGCAGGAGCGCCGTCTCGCGGCTGCGGCTGAGCGCGTCGCTGTCCGCCTCCGTGGCGCCCACCACCTTGGCGATGGGCAGACCGAAGACCTCCTCGCCCACCTCCACGAGCAGCAGGTGCACCACCGCCACCGTCAGCGGCAGCCGCAGCGTGAAGCGCGTGCCCCGGCCCGTCTCGCTGTCGATTTCGAGCGTGCCACCCACGCTCTCCACCACGCGCTTGACGGCGTCCATGCCCACGCCTCGGCCGGAGATGTCCGTCACGTCCTTGGCCGTGGACACGCCCGGCAGGCACGACAGCATGAAGGCCTCGCGGTCCGTCATCCGCGCGGCGGCCTCCGGGGTGAGCAGCCCGCGCGCCACCGCGGCGGACTTCAGCTTCGCGGGGTTCATGCCGCGGCCGTCGTCCTCCAGCTCGATGATGACGCGGTCCCTGGCGCGCTTGACGGCCACGAGCACGCGCCCGCGCGGGCCCTTCTTCGCGGCGACGCGCTCCTCGGGCGACTCCAGGCCGTGGTCGATGCAGTTGCGCAGCAGGTGCAGCAGCGGGTCCGCCAGCTCGTCGAGGATGGCGCGGTCCAGCTCGATTTCGGCGCCGGTGATGACCAGGTCGACCTCGCGCTCCTTGCGCCGGGCGATGTCGCGCGCGGCGCGGGGGAGCCGGTCGGTGATGAGCGACAGCGGCGTCATGCGCGCCGTCATCACCTTGTCGTGCAGGTCCTTCACCAGCGTGTGCAGCCGGTAGACGCCCTCCTCCAGCGCGGGGCGCACGTTCTCCGGCAGCACCTTGCCCACCTCGCGCAGGCGCGCCGTGGCGAGCATCAGCTCACCCACGGTGTCGAGGAAGTAGTCGAGCAGCTCCGTGCGCACGCGCACCGTGCGCGACGAGGAGTCCGCGCCCACGCCGCGCCCCGCCTCCGCCGCCGACGCCGGGGCGACCACGGGGAGGGGGACCGCCACGGCGGGCTTCACCGAGACGACGTCCACCTCGGCCACGTTCTTGAGCGACTGCTGGATGCCCGCCTCGCCCACGGACGTCTCCAGCTCCAGCTGGATGTAGCCGTCCGGGATGCGACCGGCCTTGAGCTCCTCGAGCGCGGGCCGCAGGTCCACCAGCGTGCCCAGCGTGGTGAGCCGCTTGTGCACCAGGAAGGCGCGCACGCCGGGCACCTGGCACGTGGGGGAGATGCGCAGCCGCACCGCCCAGCGCTGCGTGCCGCCTTCGGGGCGCTCGCCGGGCAGCGGCGCCGTGGAGGCCGCCTTGAGCGCCGTGCCCAGGTCGTTCAACGCCACGTCACCGAGTCCGAGCGGGGCTCCCGTGGACGCGTTGCCGTGCGGAGAGGATGCGGGCGCGCCGATGCCGAGCACCTCGCGCACACCGCCGACCCCCGGGTCCAATGAGGTCAGTCGGGGGGGGACCGGCGACTGGGGACCGAGGTCCGCGCCGCTCGTGCCCGTGGGGCCGTTCGATGGGGAGGACGTGCTGGGAGCGGCACCGGACGCAGAGGCTGGACCACTGGCCGTGCCGCCCGGTGAACCGTTGCCGCCCGTCGAGCTCACGCCGCTCGTCGAGCCTGCACCGTCACTCGCGCCGCCAGACGAGCCCGCACCACCTGCCGCGCCCGTCGCGCCCCTGCTGCCCGCCCCCGGGCCGCCGGTCGTGCCCGAGCCACCCCCGCCAGCACCACCATCCGTCGAGCCCGCGCCGGAGGAACCACCACCCGTGGCACCCGAACCACCCGTCGAGCCCGCGCCAGAGGCGCCACCACCGCCTGCGCCGGAGCCACCCGTCGAGCCCGCGCCCGAACCACTCGCGCCGGAGCCACCCGTCGAGCCCGCGCCCGAACCACTCGCGCCGGAGCCACCACCCGTCGCGCCCGAGCCGCCAGTCGTGCCCGAACCACCCGTCCCGGAACCACCACCCGTCGCGCCCGAACCACTCGCGCCAGAGCCACCACCCGCCGTGCCCGTGCCGCCCCCGGAGCCGCCCGAGGAATCTCCGCCGTCGGAGCCCTCCGGCTTGAGCACGGTCACCTTCGCGACGCGCGTGGCGGTGGGGGCGTGGCCCGTCATCGTGGTGACGCGGGCGGCGAGCTGCGCCAGGAGCGGGGCGGCTTCATCCGGAGGATGTCCCTCGGCCACGGCGCGCACCTGCGCCAGCAGCGTGTCCGAGGCACTCAGCAGCAGGTCCACCAGGTCCCGGTCCAGCCGGCTGCGGTCCTGCCGCACGGCGTCCACCAGGTCCTCCACCCGGTGCGCCAGAATCGCGATGGGCTCGAAGCCCATCGACGACGCCATGCCCTTCACGGAGTGGGCGTGGCGGAACATCGAGTCCACCGCGCTCGAGGACCCCTCGCGCTCCAGCTGTACCAGGTCCCTGCCGAGCGCCTCGAGGTGCTCGGTGGCCTCCGAGATGAAGAGGCCCAGGTAACGGGACATGTCCATCGTCATGCCCGACCTCGTTCAGAAAGCGCCGAGTGACCGCCCGCGGGCGACGTCGCTCACGCCCCTCCCACTCCCAGGACCTTCTTCACCACACCCAGCACGTCCTCGGCGCGGAACGGCTTGACGATGAAGTCCGAGGCGCCCGCCTCGATGGCCTCCATCACCAGGCTCTCCTGACCGAGCGCGGAGCACATGATGACCACCGCGCTGCTGTCGTGCTTGATGATCTCCCGCGTCGCCTCGATGCCGCTCTTGAACGGCATGACGATGTCCATCGTCGTGAGGTCGGGCTTGAGCTCCTTGTACTTCTCCACGGCCTCCAGGCCATTGGCCGCTTCGCCGACGACCTCGAACCCTCCAGACGCGAAGATGTCCTTGATCATGTTGCGCATGAAGATGGCATCGTCGACGACCAGGACCCGCTTAGCCATGTGAAGAACTCCGCCTCCGAATCGCCTAGCCTAGAGGAGCGCGCACACTAGCACCCGCGCTTTCCAGGGGGCTACTCACTTGGAATGGGTGAACAAGGCAACCACCGCGGCGTCCAGTCCCTCCGGGTCCAGCACGGTCACTCCCAGCCCACCCAGCCGGGCGACGCCACGGATGGCCGGTGTCGACTTCCCCGGCGCCGTGCTCACCCGCTCGACCGCCTCGATTCCATCCACATCCGTCACCAACAGTCCCAGATCCCTCCGGCCGCGGTCCAGAAGAACCACGCGGGACGGGGGCGAGGCCCCATCCGGGAGCCCCAACAGCTGGCGCAGCTCCACCACCGTCACCACCCGGCCCCGCAGGTTCATCACCCCGGTAATCGCAGCCGGCGCGCGCGGCACCCGGGTGAAGCGCTCCGGAGGCACGACGACCTCCCGCACCGCCGACAAGGGCAGTCCGTAGCGCTCCTTCTCCACCCGGAAGATGACGTGCCGCACAGAGGTCGTGTTGTATCAGCTTTGCATTGAGCGGGACGCCGTGGCGCGTCGCGCCGTGCGGGGCCGCTTCCCCCCGGGCGCCACTTTCCTCGCGGACGGTTTGTCTGCCGCCGCAGCCACCTTCTTGCCAGGACGCTTCACCTGCGCGCCCGAGGTCTTCGAGCCTGCGGGTGCCGCCTTCACCCCCACGGCCTTCGCCTCCACGCCCGTCGACTTCACGTTCGCGCTCACCGTCTTCGGCTTCGTGGCGGCTGGCTTCAGCTTCGCGTCCGACGACTTCACCTTCGCGCTCGCCGACTTCGCCTTCGCACCAACCGCCTTCACCTTCGCGCCCGTCGACTTCGCCTTCGCGCTCACCGTCTTCGGCTTCGCGGCGGCGGGCTTCAGCTTCGCGTCCGTCGCCGTCACCTTCGCGCTCGCCGTCGTCAGCTTCGCGGCGGCGGGCTTCACCTTCGTGCCCGACGACTTCGCGCCCGACACCGTCGACTCCGCGCCCACCGCCTTCGTCTTGCTCGCGGCGGACTTCTTCACCACGGACGCACCGTCCCCCAGGGACTTGGGCGCCACGGCGCGGAAGCTCTCCTGGATCCACAGGGCCATCAGCTCCACCGGGACCTCCTGTCCGGGGGAGAAGCGCGCCGTCACCCAGCCGCTCTTGCCCAGGCCGTAGCCCGTGGGCTCGGCGAACGGGAGCATCAGCGCCGCCTCGTTGGACGTGGGCAGCTTGGTGGTGACGCGCAGCCCCTCCTCGTCGAGCACGAGGATGGCGAACATCTTCCCGCGCACCTTCGCGGTGCGGTGTCCCCAGGGGAACTCCTCGGTGACGTCCGGCAGGGCGAGCATCACCTCGCGCAGCCGCGCCTCCGCGGCGCCCAACACGACGGTGGCGCCCTGGCTCATGGCCCCAGACGGAAGCTGCGCACCACGCTCTGCAGCTCGACGGAGAGGTTGGTCAGCTCGCTCGCCAGCGACGTCATCCGCGACACGGCGGCCGTCTGCTCCTGGATGACGGACTGGATGGCCTCGGTGGAGGCGGCGTTGTTGCGCGCCACCAGCTTGATCTCCTCGATGGCCTTCACCATCTCCTCGCTGCCCTTGTGCTGCTCGCGGGTGCTCTCGGAGATGAGGTGCACCTTCTCGGAGCCCTTGCGGATGGTGTCGGTGATGGCGCCCATGGAGCGCACGATGTTGGTGAGGTCCTCGCGGCCCTCCGCCAGCTCCGCGATGCCCTCCTTCATGGCGCTCACCACGGACGTCGACTGACCGGAGATGTCCCGCGCCAGCTTGGAGATCTGCTCGGCGGAACGGCCCGCGCTCTCCGCCAGCTTGCGCACCTCGTCGGCCACCACCGCGAAGCCTCGGCCGTACTCACCCGCGCGCGCCGCTTCAATCGTCGCGTTGAGCGCCAGCAGGTTCGTCTGCTGCGCCACCTGGGTGATGGCGTCGACGATCTTCGAGATCTCCTGCGTCTTCTCGCCGAAGGCGAACACCTGCTGGCTGGCGGACTCGATGCGGTTGAAGACCTTCTTCACCTTGTCGCCGGCCAGCCGCGCCGCCTTGGAGCCATCCTCCGCCGCGCTGCTCGTCTCCGCCGTCGTGCGCGCCGCGTCCTCCGCGCTGCCCGTCGTGCGCTGGATGCTGCTGGCCATCTCCGTGATGACCTTGGAGGCCTTGGACACCAGCTGCGACTGCGTCTCCGCGCCGCCCGCGATGATGTTCATCGACGAGCCCACTTCCTCCGTGGAGCCGTTGACGTTCTCCGCCGAGCGCTGCAGGTCGATGGCCGTGTCGGCCACGCTCTTGGCCGTCTCTTGGATCTTGCCCACCAGCTCGCGCAGGTTCTCCTGCATGCGGATGATGGCGCCCGTCAGCTCGTCGATTTCGTCGCGCGTGCTGCCGCCCTCGGCGGCCACCGGCTTGGACAGGTCGCCCTGCGAAATCTCGTACGCGGAGTTGCTCAGCACCTTCACGCGCGTGACGCGCGCCAGCAGCGACGGCAGCGCGAAGGCGGCAAGACCGGTGATTCCAATGGCCCCGAGCATCCGGATGGCCACCTTCCACTCCGCCACCTGGTCCAGGCCCAGCATCTCGACCAGCCCTTGCGCCAGCGGCTCCGAGGCGACCATCCAGATGGTGAGCGCCAGTCCCAGCACCACGTAACCCTTGGTGATGCTGGACTGGAGGGAGACCACCTTGGTCGTACGACGCCCGTCCACCGCGGCGCGCACCAGGCGCTGCAGGGGCTCGCGGCGAGGCGTCAATCCGGGGGCAGTGTCGTCACGTAGGGGACGGCGCACGGGATGCTTTCGGGGGAGGGGCGGAAGCGCCCTGGGTTTAGCCTTGCTGTCGGGCAGGGTCAATCCACCCGGGAGGCTTGTCGGAAGTGGTCGAACCCGCCCGGCCGGCGCACGTCGCGTCCGGACTCGTCGTGGATCACCCACCCCACCCCCTCCGAGAGCGCCCCCACGCGCGTCACCGGATGGCCGCCCCGAGCACACGCCCGCTCGAAGGCACGCCCCCGCGCCGAGGGGACGGCCATGAGCAGCTCGTAGTCCTCCCCGCCCGCCAGCGCCCCCTCGGGGCCCAGCTCCCGCCGCACCGCGGCCGACATCGGCAGCTTCGCCAGCTCCACCACCGCGCGCACCCCCGACGCGGTGCACAGGTGACCCAGGTCCTGTGCAAGACCATCGGAAACATCCAGTGCCGCGGATGCGAAGCGCGCGGCGAGCTGGCCCAGGGCGACGCGAGGTCGGGGTCGGCGTTGGCGTTGGACGCTGGCGCCGCGCTTCACCCCGGCGCGCAGGTGGGCGAGCCCCAGCCTCGCGTCGCCGAGCGTGCCGGACACGTAGAGCCAGTCACCGGGCCGGGCCCCCGCGCGGGTGAGCGGAGGGCGGGAGAGCTCGCCGGTGGCGGTGATGGTGATGGACAGCTCGCGCGCGGAGGTGAAGTTGCCGCCCACCAGCGCCACGCGGTGCTCGCGGGCGAGCGCCGCCATGCCCCGGGCGATGCCCGACAGGTGCGCGGGAGGGAAGTCCCTGGGCAGCGCGAGCGCGCAGACGAACCAGCGCGGCGTGGCGCCCATGGAGGCCACGTCCGAGAGGTTCACCGCGAGCGCCTTGTGGCCGATGTCCGCGGGGGAGAAGGACGCGCGGGTGAAGTGCACGTCCTCCACCACGGCGTCGGTGGTGACGCACAGCGCCCCGCGCGAGGGCGCGAGCACCGCGCAGTCGTCCCCGGGGCCCACCGGCACCCGGGCCTTGGGGAAGTGGCCGAGGAAGCGGCGGATGAAGTCGAACTCACCAGGCATCGTCCGACAGCAAAGACCAAGGGCGCGTCTATTGGAAGACGCTGAGGCCCACGCCGGGCACCTCGCCCCCGTGCAGCCAGGTGGCCACGGCGTCGCCCCGCGCGCCCACGGCCACGTGCGCAAAGCCCGTCTGTGCGGAGGTCTCCGTGTCGAGCCAGGTCGCGGGTCCCCAGCCTCGGCCGAGGACGTAGCGACTGGCGGCGATGCGCCGGCCGCCCTCGACCTCCTGGGTCCAGACGGCGAGCGACTCCCACGCGCTCACCGACACCACCCGCGGGTCCAGGGCGACGAGCCCCTTCGGCGGCGGGGCCACGTCCTCGCGCGGACGGAAGCCGCGGGTGAAGTCGAAGGGCCGGCTGGACAAGCGGGTGACGCCGTCGCGCGCGCGGGGCCAGACCACCAGGGTGCGTCCCTCCCGCTCCGCGGTGGCCTGGGCCGCGCCGGAGCTGCCGAGGACCTCCTCCAGGCGCTCGGGCGTGGACCAGCCCGAGCCGGGCACGAAGCGCCGCGCCCACAGCTCCACCTCCACCGCGCCCAGGCCGCTCCACAGCGCGAGCGCCGTGCCGCCCGGCCCCGCCACGGGCTCCGCGTAGAAGCCGTCCACGCCTGGAGGGCTCAGGCGCTCCGCGGCGCTCCAGCCCTCGGAGGGGGTCCACCGGCTGAACCACGCCACGGGGATGCCCTCCAGCTCGTCGAAGCGGTCCCACCCCACCAGCACGTGGCCGTCCGAGCTCACCGACACCCGAGGCGCCAGGGAGAAGCCCGGCGCGGGCGTGTCGATGCGGCGCGCGGGCTCCCAGCCCGTCGCGGGCGAGCCGCGGGTGGTCCAGACGTTCTCGCTGAACGTGTCGCCGTCGAACTGCGTCCAGATGACGGTGAAGCCGCCCGCCGCGTCGCGCGCGAGCTCCAGGTGCGTCGCGTCTCCCAGGGGATGCGCCAGCACGCGGTCCGCCTTGCTCCATCCCTCGCCCGGCACGTGCCGCGCGGACCACAGCTGCGTCGCCGTCGAGCCCTCGCTCTGGAGCCACATCAACAGCACGCGGCCCTCGCCGTCGGCGACGACCTGCGGCTGCCGCACCCGGAGCTCGTCGTCCGGGAGCTCGCGGAAGAGGTCCACCTTGCGCGCGGAAGACCATCCCGTGGTCGGCGTGTACTCGCTGGCCCACAGCCACGCGTCCAGTCCGTCGCTCTCGGTCCACACCGCCATCGCGCGGCCGGACTCCGTCACGGCCACCCGGGGCGTCGCCACCTCCAGGCCCGGAGTCCCCACGAGACACGGCGTGGCCCACCACGAGCGGCCCGTCAGGTCCACCGCGGTCTGCGCCGATGGCGCCACGGACGAGAGCCCCGTACGAGCACTCCACGCCTCGAGCCGCTCGGAAGTCCCCGCCCGCGAGAGCTCCGCGTGGGTTCGCCACGAAGCGAAGTGCTCAGGCGCTTCCACGGACAACGCGCGCGCGCGCCCCTCGCCAGCCCGCCACGCCTCGGGCGACCCCGACGACCCTACCCGCGCAAGCCCCGCACGGGCGCTCCCCGCCTCGAGCCGCTCGGGCGCTCGCGCCCCCACCGCCGACGGCGTGCGCGCGAGCCCCACGCGGGCCCTCCACGCCTCGAGCCGCTCGGGCGGGCGCACCCGCAGCGGCACCTGACCGGGCCTCCCGGGCTCCACGGCGGCGGGACGCTCCGGACAGAAGCCCGGCGGCGGTGGCCGGGGTGGCGCGTCTCCGCAGGCCAGCAAGCCCATCACCAGCACGCTCATCACCACCGTGTTCCGCATCCGTGCTCCTGTCGTCACCAGGTTGTCTCTCGTGCCCACCCAGACAGAACGCCCCACCGGCGCCAGGCGCGTCGGTGGGGCGGCGGTGCTTCGTTCCTCGAAACCGCGAGCTAGCGCTGACCCGCCACGAACGCGGGGGCCAGGGCGTAGTCCTTGTGCCACGAGGCCGGCAGACGCTCGAGCGTCTCGCGCGAGTCCGCCACGGGCGCCGTCAGCTCGCCCTGCATCGCGTTGTCACCCACGCGGAAGCCGTTGGCGAACATCGTGTTCGCGTGCTTCCCCGCGCGCGCCAGCTCCTCGGTCGTCCCCAGGCTGAAGTTGTAGACCTTGCCCGTGTACTTCTCGCGCGTGACGGAGGTCAGCGTGGCCACGCCCTCGCGGGTGCTGACCTGGTCCGCCACCTTCAGCTTGCCGGCCGCCAGCGGCCTGCCATCCGCCATGATGACCGGGTGCTTGTCGGTCAGGCTGACCGCGTGGCCCTTGTCGTCACGCAGGTTCACCATCGCGTCGCGCTCGCCACCCACCTGGACGTCGCGCACGGTGAGCGTGTCACCCTTCGCGTTCGTCACGATGCGCTGGCCGCGCTTCACCGACTCCACCGGGACGACGCTGCCATCGGCCAGCACCACCTGCGTGCCCTCCGCCATGCAGGAGTTCCACACCTGCACACCATAGCGATAGCGCGAGTCGGACAGCATGCGCACCGTCACCGAGGCCGGCGTGTTCGCCGCCGTGCCGCAGTTCACCTTGGTGCTCACCGTGATGACGTACTCCACCGGCTGGTTGATGATGGTCTGCATCGCGCAGTTCTCGACGCCCGTGCCCGCGATGGACGTCTCCCGCGTCAGGTCCGCCAGCAGCGTCACGTTCGCCGTCTGGCTGTTGATGGAGCTGGTGAGGAAGGGCGTCAGGTCCGCCTGGCTCATGCAGGTGCCGCCCGTGATGGGCTTGACCAGGCGCACCTTCGAGCCCGGGAGGATCTCCTTGATGACGCAGGCGATGCCGTTCTTGCTGCCCGCGTTGAAGGTGAACTTGGTGGGCACGTAGACGTGGCTCCAGTCCCACGCGCGCGTCAGGGGGAAGTTGTTGCTGGCATCCCCCACCCACGAGGCCGTCACGGCGGGGTTGCGCAGCGCGATGCTCGTCGGGGTGTTGGCCCCCGAGGGCGCCAGCGTGGCGCCCACCGCGGCGTAGTCACAGTCGATGCCGCCGCGCATCTGGCACAGCTCCGTGTTCAGCTTGCCGCTGTTGGGCACCGACAGGCGCGGGTGCTCGAGCGCCAGGTCCGCGCCGCCCGTCGTCGTGCTCGACTGGCCGCGCACGAAGGTGACGACCTCCTCACCCGTGTTCTCGTTCATGGCGATCATCATCGAGTCGAGGATGACCTGCCGGTCCTGGTTCACCGGGATGGCCGGCCGCACGATGACGTCGTCGAAGCTCTGGCCGGCCGCGTACTCCTCGCCGGAGGCCGAGTCCACCACCGTCGTCTGCGTCTCCGCGTTGTTCGCGTTGAAGGCGACGATGTCCGTGTACACGTAGCTGGCGCCGTTGAGGCACGCGGCCCAGGGGTTGCTCTCGTAGACGCGCACCGAGCCGCTGGTGACGCCGCGGGTCAGGTTGAGGAAGTGGTCACAGCCCCAGTTGTTGGCCAGCGGCGCGGCCTGCGTGCCCGCGGCCTGGTGCGCCAGGGCCTTCCTCTGCGCCAGCGCCAGCCGCTCGAAGAGCCGGGGCGAATTGGCGACCGTCTTCCCGGAGCCGCGCAGGCGGTTCATCACGAAGCGGTACTGGGCCGGGTCGGCCAGGTCGATGGCGATGCTCTCGCCACCGGCGCCCCGGGTCTTCTCCTCGAAGACGCGGCGCATGTACTGCGAGTCCTCCACCAGCGTGGCCCCGTCCAACCCCCGGTCCGGGGAGCGCAACGGGCCGGCCCAGGCGGACGTCGCGAGCGCGACGAGCGGCAGGGCCGCGGTAACAGGCACCGAGAAACGCGAGCACGGCTTCATGTGTAACCCCCTCTGCTGCAGTGGACTGCCGACGACGACAACCACACCGACGACACTCAGACCTGCGTGTGGACCGCTGCCCCCCAGGGCGGGCCTGTCTGCCGAAAGGCCCGCGCATGACCGCTACGGCCAGGCGTCCCGACGGGCGCGGGGGTGCGACGACCGCCCGCCGGGACACCTGGAGTCGCTGACTACTGCGCGTTGCAGGCCAGGCCGCAGACGTCCTGCGCCGCCTCCACGCAGATGACGTCCCAGGAGCCCGAGCAGCAGAACGGGTCGCCCTCGCACACCGCCGCCGCGCACGGCGAGCAGTGAGTGGCGATGGGGTTGCCCGGATTGCACACGTTGTGGCACGGGCGCGGGCGGCTCAGGTACTCCTCCAGGACGGCCTTCCTGTGCGGCAGGAAGACGTTGGTGAGCGCCGGGGAGATGCGGAAGCGCGTGCCCTCGGGCCCCTCCTCCGTCAGCTCGCTCACGTGGGTGAAGCCCAGCGAGGCGGGCCACACCACGCCGCCGCCCAGGTTGTTGCCGTTGCTCAGGTCGTGGCAGCCCGCGCACGACAGCGCCTTGGCGCGGGACACAATCTGGTTGGGCGTCAGCGTGCTGCCGATGCGGGTGAGCTCGTTCTGGATGAGCGTGCGCAGCGCGGAGGCGTTGTTGCCGAAGTGGAAGGTGTAGTTGTTCTCCGTGCCCTGCGCGTCGGACTGGCCCGCGTTGAACTGGTCCTGCACGTCCATGTTGAAGAGGTTGACGTCGTTGCGCGCCAGCGCCTCCACCTGGCTGGCGAAGAAGAAGCGGAAGTCCTCGGCCCGGGCGTGCGTGGACGTCGGGCTGAACAGCGGGCCGAACGGGTTCACCTTGTCCGTGGAGAGGATGGCCCTCAGCGACGTGCACGTGCCGGCCAGACACGTCTTCTGCAGCTTGAACTCACGCAAGAGCCAGTTGGCCTGCATGAACTGGTTGGTGCGAATCTGGCCCGCGACGGTCGCCGGGTCCGCGCCGTAGTTGTCGATGTGCACCACCGGCCGGAAGCCCGGCAGGCCCTGCAGATAGAACGCCCGCAGCTGCTGGGTGCGCGAGGCCACATCCGGGTTGGTCGTCAGCCGCTGCCAGAACTCCGCCACCGGCAGGCACCCGTCCAGCCCCTCGTCCTGGTGGGGGTTGGGCAGCACGGCCTCGAAGATCATGAAGTTGCGCTGGCCGGCGTTGGTCTCTCCGGACCTGCGCGCGAAGACGATGCGGTACTCGCCGCAGTTGGAGCCGTCCGCGGGCGCCAGGTCGAAGCGGTTGAACAGGCCCACCGCCCGGTAGCCCTGCGTCGCGACGTTGAACGGGTCCTGGCCGGCCTGGGCGCCCTCCGCATTGCGGCACTGGTACGGGAAGCTGTTGAAGACGGACTGCGAGCCCGACATCTGGTCGTTGCAGTGCTGGTTCGGGTTGATCTGCCCCGGCGTCGGGTTCTGCGTGTCCCAGAGCTGGCGGTAGAGCTTGAGGCCCGTCATCCCCGCCACGCCGCTCTGCACGGCGAGCTGGTCCATGACCTCGCGCAGGGAGAAGTTGTTGACGATGGCCGTCTCGGTGACGATGAGCGAGCGGAACGTGTTGACCGTCACCGTGTTCATCGCCGACTTGTCGCCGGAGGCGAGCAAGAGGCCGATGCCGCCGCGCTCGGAGTGCAACGGCGCGGGCCGCGCGGCGGGTGGGGCCTCGGCCTCCACCACGTCCTCCTGCGTGCTACAGCCGGCGAGAGCCAGAATCGATGCCAAAGCAAGACACGAGCGCCGGATGCGCTTGTCCATATGCTCCCCCTCTTCGGATTGACACAACTGGTTTCACCACGTCTGTCCAACGCGCGCCCTTATGAAGCATTCAACAAATATTTACAAGACAGAATCGGATTCACCACAAATCCCACCCAGCCATCCATGCGGGTGCTCTACGGAATTCCCACGACATGCGAGGACTTGACCCTGGGTGCGTCAAGACTGCACGCGCAGGCGCACCCAATGGGACGCACGCGGCGTCAGGAGCGGACGCGCCGGGTCCCGAGCGGACACGCGCGCCCGCGTCCCGGACGCACGCGAGGGCGCGTCCGGTGAGTACGCGAGACATGTGTCAGAGGGTTGTCCGCGGGCAGGCGCGCGCGACGGGGCTCGGGGCCACACGTTCGGACGCCAACAGCATACATGCCCGCGAGGGCGGCATCTGGAATTTTATGACAGGGCTAATCGCTGACAGTCATTCAACGCGTGGCGTCGGGCGGGAGGCCACGGTGCGCAGCGCGGTGGTGAGGCCCGCCCACCACAGGCCCATCATCGCGAGGAAGGCGGCGACGTCCTGGCCATGACGCACGGGGTGGTCGGGGCGCAGCGACTCCCAGCCGCGGTGCTCCAGGACGACGCGGGTGCCGCCCTCGGCGGACTCGAAGCGCACCTCCACCTCGGTGAGCTCGCCGGGCGCGAAGTTCCTGCCGCGCCACTCGAAGCGCAGGTGGAGGCCCGGCTCCCACGCCAGCACGCGGCCAATCTCGAAGACGCCCTCGGCGTCCTCCTCCACCAGCCGGCCTCCGGCGCCGCCCTCGAAGCGCACCACGCTGTCGGGCGAGCGGGAGCCCCGGAAGCGGGGCCCCTTGCGCCACCAGAGGTTGGTCTCCTCGGTGAAGACTTCGAAGGCCACCTGGGGCTCCAGTCTGAGGAAGGTCGTCACGCGGGCGGTCTGCGGCGTCGTCATCTCGGGGCCTCGAGGCTCAGGTCTTCTTGCGGGTGCGTTCGGCGTGGGCCTTGAAGGCGGAGAGCTGGTCGCTCCAGAAGGACTCCACCTCGTCGAGCCACGCGCGCAGCTCCCCGAAGCGCTCGGGGCGCAGCCGGTACACCTTCACCCGGGCGTCGTCCTCGAGGGCCTCCTCCTCCACCAGCCCCGTCTTGCGCAGCACGCGCAGGTGACGGGACATGGCGGGCGCGGACATGTCGAAGGCGGCGGCCAGCTCGCCCGCGCGCCGGGGCTCCTCGCAGAGCAGGTCGATGACCCCTCGACGGGTGGGGTCGGCCAGCGCGGCGAAGGTCTCATCCAGGCGACGGGCGGCTCCCATGGCGTCAGCCCTTGGAGGACATCCGCTGGGCGAACCACCAGGAGTGGCCCTCCAGGTCCTCGGCGCCGTAGCCCCGGTCCGTCCAGTAGTCCTCGCCGTAGTCCGTGGTCTTCGGCTCCTGGGTGATCCGGGCGCCCGCGGCCTTGGCCCGCGCGCAGTGCGCGTCCACGTCATCCACGTACACCATCAGGTAGCACGCGCTCGTGCTCCCCGTCGTGCGGCCCGGGAACTTGGGGGAGACCGAGTTCACCAGGATGACGGCCTCGCCATACACGAGCTCCGAGTGGACGATGACGCCCGGCGCGCCCTCCACCTTCAGCCGCGTCTGGAAGCCGAAGGCCTTCTCCAACCAGTCGATGGCCTTGGGCGCGTCCTCGTAGAACAGCCCGGGACTGATGCGTGAGAACCCCTCGGGAACCGGCTTCATGGCGTGTCTCCTTGGCGAACGAATCGTTAACCTCTGGGGCAATATTTAACGCCGTCGTTAACCATCCGCAAGCGCGACGCGCACGGCGAGGGGCGCGGCTCGCGAAGCGTGTGGAAAGTCGGCCGGGCCCTCGGTGGGGCTCCGGCCGGCGGTGCGCGGGGAGCGGCGCGCTAGACGAACAGCATCGGGTCGAACTCGTCCACGTTGACCGGCAGGAGCCGGGGCAGCGGGCGCTGGAACACCTTCGCGTTGAGCTCCAGGTCGACAATCTTGAGGCCCGCGGGGACCAGGTCCCGGAAGCGCTGGCTGACGTACTCGCGCAGGCCGAGCACGGCCACCTGGCGCTTCTCCTCGAGCATGGGCTTGAGGGCCTCGGCGAAGTCACCGCCGTCGTGGCTGGCCAGGCCCACGGCCGCCTTGGGCCGCTGGGTGCGGATGGTCTCCAGGAGCTTGAGGATGCCCAGGTCCACCACCTTCTGGTCCGGCCGTCCGTAGAGCAGCGCCACCTCGCAGCCCGCGGACTTCAGCGCGCGGATGAAGCCAATCATCACGTCGGGCAGCTGCTCGCCGCGCGCGTTGAGCACCACCACGCAGCGCACGGGCGCGGGGAAGTACGTCTCGCAGAAGGCGACCAGACGGTCGAACTGCACGCGGTCCTGCGACTCGGGTTTACGGCCGACGACGTTGGAGACGGCCCAGTCGATGTTCTCCGCATCGATGAGCACGTAGGAAGCGGCGGAAGGACGTCCGGTGAGCATGGGCGCGGACAATACGCCCGGGCGATGCCTTCCGGGGGGATTGCGTGTGACACGTCCACGACGCGCCACATCCCGCGCCCGGGAAGGCACGGTCCCGGTCGACCTCCCGCGTCAGAAGCGGTCGGGCCCCGGGGGCAGCTCGGGCACGGGCGCGGGGGCGGCCAGCAGGCCGTGCTCGGGGATGGGCGGCTGCATGGGCAGCACCACCGTGAAGCGCGAGCCGCGCCCGAACTCGCTCTCCACGAACACCTTGCCGCCGTGGCCCTCCACCAGGCTCTTCACGATGGCCAGGCCCAGCCCCGCGCCGCCGTGCTCGCGCGTGGAGCTGCCGTCCACCTGATAGAAGCTCTGGAAGATGCGCTCGAACTGGTCCTCGCGGATGCCCACGCCGGTGTCCTCCACGCAGACGCGGTAGCCGGTGAGGCCCAGCGCGTCCTGGACACCCGCCTCCGACATCACCACCGACACCCGCCCTCCGGACGACGTGAACTTCAGCGCGTTGGCGAGCAGGTTCACCAGCACCTGGCGCAGCTTGTCCGCGTCGCCCGCCAGCCGGGGCCTGGGCACGGGCGGCAGGCGCACCTCCAGCTCCACGCCCTTTCTCTGCGCCTGGGGCAGCACGCTGGAGACCGCCGTCTGGATGACGCTGGCCAGGTCCACCGGCCCCACCGACAGCCGCAGCTTGCCGGCTTCAATCTGGCTCAGGTCGAGGATGGACGAGATGAGGTTGAGCAGCGACTCGCCCTTCTCGACGATGGTGCGCACGTAGAGCAGCTGCTCGGGGTTGAGCACGCCGGCCAGGCCCTCGGCGAGCATCTCCGAGTAGCCGATGATGGACGCCAGGGGCGTGCGCAGCTCGTGGCTCACCGTGCCCAGGAAGGTGGACTTGAGCCGGTCCAGCTCCTTGAGGCGCGTGTTCACCTGGGCCAGGCGCGTGTTCTGCGCCTCCAGCTCGCGGTGCGTCTCCAGCATCGCCTCGATGTGCAGCTGCGTCGTCAGGTAGGTGCGGTGGCCGCTGGCGACGAGCGCGGCGAGCACCTGGCCGAAGTGCGTCAGCACCTGCACCACGGTGCGCTCGGGCGCGCGGCGCACCTTGGACACCAGCTCCTGGGCGCGCGTGAGCTCCAGCGCGGGGATGTCCGTGAGCGTGTCCGGGAAGTCGCCCAGCTCCTCGGGGGTGAAGGGCCCCAGGATGACGCGGCCCAGGAAGTCGCCCTCCCAGCGCACGGGCATCACCAGGTAGCGCAGGCCGGTGAAGCACGGCAGCGCGATGAGGCCCGCCTCCTCCGCGCCGTCGCCCTGGGCCACGCGCGCGCCGTTGAGCGGGACGACGGGGCCGTCCTTCACGCGCGCCACGGTGGCGGTGCAGCGCGAGCGGCCGTCCGGGAAGGAGAAGACGTACGCGCAGAAGTCGCCGTGGCCCACCTTCACGTCGGCCAGCTTGGTGCCGCGCGCGTCGAGCACCTTGATGCCCACGCGGTACAGCTCGCTGAAGCTCTTCACCACCTCCGAGAACGACGGGAGGTCCAGCATCTCTCCCAGGGACAGCCGGCGCTGGAGCACGGACTCGCGGCGCGAGCCCTCCGGGGGCACGCTGCCCTGATAGCCGCTCATCGCCCGCCCCCCACCTGCTCGTCGCGGGTGACGGCGGCGTAGCGCCCGGCCAGCGCGGTGCCCGACAGGTCCATGCGGCCGAAGACCTGGGACAGGAACTCCGCCTCGGTGAGGCCCACGTTGCGCGCCAGGTGCGCGCGCGCGTCCAGCCGCCGGTAGGCCGCCTGCGCCACGGCGTGGAAGGTCTCCAGCACGCCCTCGCCCTTGAGGGCCACCGCGCCCACCACGGCCTCGCCGCCGCGCTTGCGCGCCTCCTCCAGCTCCGCGTCCGTGCGCGCGTCGGGCAGGTCCCGCTTGTTGAACTGGATGACGACGGGCACCTGCGCGGGGTCCAGCCCGTTCTCCTTCATGTTGTCCTGCAGGTTGCGCCAGTAGGCGTTGTTCTCCGCCGTCGCGCTGTGCCGGCTGTCCGCGATGAACACCACCGCGTCGGCCCCCTGCAGCACGATGCGCCGGGTCGCGTTGTGGATGACCTGCCCGGGCACCGTGAAGAGCTTCACCTTCACCTTGAAGCCCGAGGACGTGGAGAAGAAGACAGGCAGCAGATCGAAGAACAGCGTCCGGTCGTCGTGTGTGTCCACCGTCAGCAACCGACCCCGGACCTCCGGGTACGCGCGGGCGTGGAGCTGACGCAGGTTCGTCGTCTTCCCGCTGAGTCCGGGACCGTAGTAGACGATCTTGAGCGTCAGCTCGCGCTGGGCGTGGTTCAGTTGCAAGGGGTGCTCGGGCAGGCGGAGTCGAGGGGAGGAGAGGCCAGCCCTCCGGTGACGACCAGGGTTTTTATAGTGGGAACGCCTGCTTCGCGGAAGGCCGGCCGGATGGCGGCCGTGGAAGCGGGGCCTCTGCCCTGGAATGGCGCCGGCGAAGGTGGGGTTGACCCGAATCCGACCCTCTCGTGCCAGGGGGAGGCAAACTCCTCACTTGAGAAGACAATGTGCGCGGAATCACCGCGTGCACCGGTGGCGGGGGTGCGGTTAGGATCGCAGCGCGACGGAGGAGATGGCGATGACGATGAAGCAGGTGGACCCGGGCGTGGAGATGGCCCCAGCCCCGGTGCTGGATGTGGTGGGCCTCCCCAACGACCTGATGGCGGCGGTGAAGTTCACCCTGCCCACCGACGAGGACATGACGGCGGTGGCGGCCCTGCGCGCCAGCTCCGAACCCTGGAAGAGCCGGGGTGAGACGCAGGAGGACAGCCTCAAGGCCCTGACCCAGCTCAAGCCCTTCATCCACGTGGCCCGGCTGCAGAGCCAGATCGTCGGCTACGTCACGGTGGAGCGCGACGGCCCGGTGCCCGGCGCCGCCTACCTGCGCAACATCGTGGTGAAGCCGGAGCTGCGCAAGAAGGGTCTGGGGATGGTGGTGCTGGAGCAGGCGCTCCGGGCCGCGCGGGACATGTACCGCAAGACCATTGCCCTGCGCGTGGACCCGTCCAACGCGCCCGCGGTGGGCTTCTACCGCAAGGCGGGCTTCACCACCGTGGCCACGGTGGTGTCCAAGAAGTCCGGCAAGCTGCGGCTCCTGATGTCGCGCGAGCTGTAGTCCCGCGCCGTGGCGCACCTGGCGGGAGGCCGCTTGCCTCCCGCCCTCGCTCCGAGCGGGCCCTCAGGGGCCCCGGAGCCCCCTCCCCCACCTTGGCGAATCGACTCCGTCCACCGCTGACAGGTGGGTGTGGGGCCCACTGCGCGTGGCGACGGCAGGCGGGCGTGGCGCGGGGGAAGAAGCGCCAGGATGGACCGGGGGGTGGGCGCATTCGACGCGTTGTCGACTATCCTGCGGACCACCCCCGCGCTTCGCGCTTCGCCCCAGCCCGAGTCGACTTCCGCATGAGACCCCTTGCTGAGCTGTTGCGCCATCTGTCGCGGCCTGGAGTGACGGAGCTGACCCTGGCCACGGGCCGACCGCCGATGATTCGGGGGAGCAGTGGCTATGAGCCGGTGGACCCGGCGGCGGTGACGACGGAGGACGTCGTGCGCGCGCTGCAGGCCATGGTGGGCGTGGCCCGGGCCTCCACCGTGTCGGATTCACCGTCGCAGTGGTCCGTCAACGCCAACGGGTTGGGCGCGCTGTCCATCGCCGCCCAGCGCCGGGGCGACCTCATGCACCTGAGGCTGTCGCGCGCGGCGGAGGCGGGCGCCACGGCGGCGGCTCCGGCCGCATCGACGGCGGCGACCGCGGCGGCTCCGGCGACCGCGCGAGCTCCCGCCGCGGCCGTGCAGGGCGCGGCAGGGTACGGCGGACAAGCCGCTGCTTCAGCGGGCGCCTCCGCGCAAGGCGCGGGACAGGGCGCGGCAGGGTACGGCGGACAAGGCGCTTCGGCGGGCTACGCCGCACAAGGTGCGGGACAGGCCACGAGCGCGGCAGCCGGGTACGGCGCACAGTCGGCTGCGAGGAACGTGGCCACCGGGGGCCACGGCGCGCAGGCCGCGTCACCGGGCGCGGCGGCCGGTTACGGTGCGCAGGGCACCACGGGACAGGCCACGTCGCCGGGCGCTTCAGCGGGTTACGGCGCGCAGCCCGCTTCGGCGGGCTACGGCGCACACGACGCGGGACAGGCCTCGTCACCGGGCGCATCGGCGGGCTACGGCGCACAGGGTGCGGCGGCGCAGAACACCGCGACCGGGTATGCCCCCTCGCAGGGCGGGTATTCGAGCGCGGGCACGCAGGAGGCCGCGCGGAACCTCGCGGCGTCGCGGCTGACGGGTGGGGCCCGGGACCTGGCGGTGGTGCTGGAGCAGGGCCGCAGCGTGCGCGCCAGCGACGTGCACGTGGTGGCCGAGCGCCCCGTGCTCTTCCGCCTCGCCGGGGACCTGGTCCCCCAGGGCGGCGTGCTCGACGCCGCGCGCGTGGAGGGCATGCTGCTGCCCGTGGTGCCGGAGCGGCTGCGCGCCGTGCTGGAGCGCGACGGCAGCTGCGACTTCTCGCTCGACTCCCCGGAGATGGGGCGCTTCCGCGTCAACGTCTCGCGGCACCGCACGGGCCTCAAGGGCACCTTCCGCGTCATCGCCCGCGACATCCCCACGCTCGAGTCGCTCGGCCTGCCCCAGGACATCGCGAAGGCCACGCACCACCACCAGGGCCTCATCGTCATCACCGGCCCCTCCGGCCATGGCAAGACGAGCACCCTGGCGGCGCTGGTGGACCTCATCAACAGCCACACGTCCCACCACATCCTCACCGTGGAGGACCCGGTCGAGTTCGTGCACCCGCGCAAGAAGGCGCTCATCAGCCAGCGCGAGGTGGGCGCGCACACGCGCACCTTCGCCAGCGCGCTCAAGGGCAGCCTCCGCGAGGACCCGGACGTCATCGTCGTGGGCGAGCTGCGCGACACGGAGACGGTGCGCATGGCGCTGGCGGCCGCGGAGACGGGCCACCTGCTCATCAGCACCATGAACACGCCGAGCGCGGCGAAGACCATCGACCGGCTCATCGACCTGTTCCCGCCCGCGGACCAGCAGCAGGTGCGCCTGTCGCTGTCGAGCGGCCTGCGCCTCATCGTCAGCCAGCGGCTGATGGCGAGCGCGGACGGCAAGAGCATGGTGGCCGCGGCGGAGGTGCTGCCGGGCTCCGTCGCGCTGGGCAACCTCATCCGCGACAACAAGACGTACCAGATTCCCTCGCTGCAGCAGCGCGGCAAGAGCCTGGGCATCGTCCGCTTCGAGGACTCGATGGCGGACCTGGTGCGCGCGGGCAAGGTGAAGCTGGAGGTGGCCAAGGGCTTCGTGGACAACCCGGACGAGCTGGAGGCGGTGGTGACGGGACGCAGGCCGGGCACGGCGGTGGCCGCGCCGGAGACGCCGCAGGACAGCGCGCGGCTGCTCAGCAAGATGGGCTCGCTGATGGGAAGGAAGGGGGGCTGAGATGAGCACGCCACGCATCGCCCAGTTCTTCGACATCCTCTTGGAGCAGAAGGGCAGCGACCTGCACCTGAGCGTCGGCTATCCCCCCATGGGCCGCATCCGCGGGGAGCTCACGCCCCTGCGCGAGGCGGCGCTGACGACGCAGGAGCTGGAGGGGCTGCTCTTCGAAATCGTCAACCCGGCGCAGAAGCGACAGATTGTCGAGGAGCTGGACCTCGACTTCGCCTACGGCTACGGGACGAAGGCGCGCTTTCGCGCGAACTACTTCTACAAGCAGACGGGCCTGGGCGCGGTGTTCCGCACCATTCCGAGCAAGGTGCTCACGCTCGACGACCTGAAGACGCCCGACATCGTGCGCAAGCTGGCCGAGCGCCGCAGCGGCCTGGTGCTGGTGACGGGACCGACGGGCAGCGGCAAGTCCACCACGCTCGCGGGCATGGTGAACCACATCAACCAGACGCGCCCGGCGCACATCCTCACCATCGAGGACCCGGTGGAGTTCGTCCACGAGTCCGCGAAGGCGCAGGTGACGCACCGCGAGGTGGGCCCGCACGCGTCGAGCTTCGCCACGGCCATCCGCTCGGCGGGCCGCGAGGACCCCAACGTCATCCTCATCGGCGAGCTGCGCACCAACGAGACGATGAAGCTGGCGCTCCAGCTGGCGAGCTTCGGCGTGCTGGTGTTCGCCACGGTGCACACCAACAGCGCGCCGGCGACCATCGACCGCATCATCAACTCGTTCCCCGCGGACGAGCAGGCGCAGGTGCGCGGCATGCTCGCGGAGAGCCTGGCGGGCATCGTCGCCCAGCAGCTCATCAAGACGGCGGACGGCAAGGGCCGCGTGGCGGCGCTGGAAATCCTGGTGGGCGGCGCGGCCATCGCGGCGATGATTCGCGAGGGCAAGGTCTTCCAGATTGCGTCCAAGATGCAGGCGGGCCAGGGCCAGGGCATGCAGACGCTGGACATGCACCTGGAGCGCCTGGTGCGCGACAACGTCATCACGCCCGACGCGGCGCTGGAGAAGGCCCAGGACAAGGAGAACCTGGCCAAGGTCATCCAGCGGCTCAAGCCGGACTGGGTGCTGCCGGAGTCGATGAAGGCGTAGCGCCCGTGTCAGGAATGCCGTGGCATTTCGTCCCTCGCGCCCGCGGGAGGGGCGACATGCTCTACGGCGACGAGAAGTCCTTGCAGATGGCGCGCAGCCTGTTGCCCTCGCAGTGGAGGGAGAAGGCCCGTTGGTATCGGGCCAGCCAGAGCCGGAGCACGCGGCGCGCCGTCCGGGTCCGCGTCTCCCGGCTGGCGCTGGAGCCGGACCTCTTCGAGGACTGCGCCGACCTCGACGAGGATGCCGCGTCGAAGATGGGCTGGGTGGTGCACCGTCGACGCCGGTCCGACAAGGTGAACCCGTTCATCCGCTGGGCGAAGCACCGCACCGCCGAGGAGCCGAGGGACTCCCGCCTGAGTCGCATCCGAGGCGTCGTGCCGGAGGGCCTCATCGGCGCCCACGCGCTCGACCATTTGCGTGGCGACGAGCATTTCATGAGCACCGCGGACCTGGCCTCCTGGGAAGCGCGGCGATGGGTCAGCAAGAACCGGTGGCGCTCTGAACGGGGGTTGATGGCGCAACTGCTGCGGCGACTGTTGCGCATCGCTGGAGGGCAGAAGGCTTTCAACGGGTACCTCAAGCGAGCCTCCGCCAAGGGCTGGAGCAAGCGACTCGGGCACGATGGTCAGCGCCACACGGTCTTTCACGGCGACGACTCACTCCGGCTGTTGATGGGGGTGCACGACGTGCGTCCCTTCCTGGACGCCATCGAGGTCCACGCGCGCACACCCCGAGACTGGAGCCGGCCTCAAAGACCCGCGTCGACCCGGGGGCCTGCGCTGGACTTCCTTCGCGCCTTCCACCGCCACACGTTCGACCTGGACGCCACGCTCAGGAGCCTCCCGGTCCCCAAGCTGACGAACCTGCCGCCCTGAGACTCCTGGTGCGCGTGCGAAGTCGGTGGTGGGCGACAGGTCCCTGAACCAGGATGGGCGCATGATTCACGGTCTGGAGCAGGTGGACACCGAGCGGCTGCGGCTGCGCGCCTTCCGCGAGAGCGACGTGGAGGCGATGTTCGAGCTGCACAGCGACCCGAGGACGAACCTGGTCGATGCCTCCGCCGCGATGAGTACGCGGGAAGAAGCGCGGGAGCTGCTGTCGCGGTGGCTGGGGGATTGGGCCGAGCGGGGCGTGGGGTACTGGGCGGTGGAGCGGCGCGAGGCGCCCGGCGTCGTCGTGGGAGTCGGGGGTGTGCGGCACAAGCCGCTCGAGGGGCGGACGGTGTTGAACCTGGCCTATCGGTTCTTCCCGTCCACGTGGGGCTCGGGGTTCGCGACCGAGGTGAGCCTGGTGGCGCTGGAGAAGGCGCGGCTGCACCTGCCGGAGGTTCCGCTGGTCGCCATCATCCATCCCGACAACGTGCCCTCCGTCCGCGTGGCGGAGCGACTGGGGCTGCGCTTCGAGCGCATCATCCCCTACGGGACGGGAGACGTTCCCCACCGGCTGTACGTGGTGGGGTGAAGTCCCATCGAAGCACCTTCTTCTACAGGCGCGCGCGCAGGCCCTCGCGGAACAGCGTGAACACGGCCTGGCCGCAGCGGTCGGAGGCATCCGCGCGGGCCCTGGCCACGCGGACCTCGTAGCGGAGGCCCTTCAACAGCAACTGCTTCGTCTCTCCCACGGAGACCGTGACAGGCGCCGAGTCGCGTCCCCGTGGTCCCTCGAAGCGCAGCCTCGCGCCACGGGTCCGCTCGCCCGGCTTCGCTTCACAGCCCGCCAGCTCCCAGTGCACCTTCAGCTCCGGCACGAGCCCCGGAGGCAACAGGACCTCTCCGTCCGGCGTCGTGGGCGCGCTCGGCACCGTGAGCAACAGCAAGCGCCCCTGCTCGTCTCGGAGCGTGTCACCCGCGAGGAGCGCAGGTTGGTCGCCATCACCGGACAGACAGCTCGCGGGCTCGCGATGACTGGCCCACGTCAAGATGCGCCCGGTCAGATCCGCCAAAACCTCCGGCACCGTGAGCCCGTAGCTCACGCCTCCGTGCACTTCGCCTTTCGCGTACTGGAGGACCGAAGCCCACTGGTCCGCGTGGCGGTAGGCGCCTCGCAGCTGTCGGGCCACCTGGAACTGACGCTCCAAACGAGGCCCCTCGCGCTCGAGCGCCAGCGTCTCCGGCTCCTCCTTGAAGGCCACCTCCACCCTCCCCTCTCGCCACAGCTCGTCACAGGCCCGATGCGAGTCGGTCGTCGCGGAGGAGCCCCAGGCGGGCGACGCGGCCCTGGGCGTTCGGACCTCCGGCGACGCCATGACCATGGCGCCCGCTTCCCGAGAGACAGGCGCGCGACCGCCATCGTTCGAAGAAGGAGAGGACCCACCTGACGCTGTCGTGGACGACTCGCCAGCGTCCGACCGCGCGGGCTCTGTCCGGGACAGGCACGCTGTGTGGGCGAGCGCCAACACCAGTCCCCCACTCGCGACGAGCACGCGCGACGCCGCGCGCCACCTCGGCCGCCCCCAACCGTCACATGCGACCTCTCGCCTCATCATCGCGGATGCCTTTTCATCGCCCGGACGGTTCCACGCGCAACATGAGCGCGGGGCCACTTCGAGAGGCCTCGCGAGGCACGCGTCTCGTCGTCCCGCCTGGCCTCCGGTCCGGGCCCATCAGAGACACTCCGCGTACAGCAGCGTCCCGTCCGCGGACACGTGGAAGTCCCGCCCCTCCACCCGCCCCCGCGCCAGCAATCGCTCCCGCTTGCGGCGGACGTCCTCACGCCTGCGGCTCACCGAGCGCTCCTCGTGCGGAACCCGAGGCTGGAACCGCGCGGGCCCGCCCTTGTCATCCGGCGCGTACCGCGTGAGCAGCGAGCGCTTCACGCCGCGCTCCGCGCCGTCATCCGCATCCCCGTCGTCGGTGAAGTCGACCTCCAGCGAGCCCCACTCACCCACGTCACAGTCACACGAGCCACACCCCGGGAAGCTGCATCCGAGGAACCCGTCCCGACAGGAGACACACTCGTACTTCGGCGAGGAGCCACACGTCGCGCAGCCGTTGTCGCCGAACGAGTACGAATGCCAGCCGGAGTGACTCACGCCCGTGAACTGGTAGCGGTAGTTCATCACGCTGTCGTGCACCACGCTGTACTGTCCCCCCACGTCGTTGCCGTTGTGGTCCAGGTCCAGGTTGTGCCCCAGCTCGTGGATGAAGGTGCCTCGCTGCTCCTGGATGCTCGGGCTGCTGAAGCAGCCCATGCTGACGATGAGGTCATTGCCCAGCATCTCCGCCTTGCCCGAGGAGCACGTGCTGAGGCTCGTGTGCCGGTACGCCCACATCGCATAGTGGAAGTACGGCCGGCGCTCCGGGTTCGTCGACGAGAAGTGGCTGCCCTTCAGTGAATAGAAGTCCACGCCGCCCGTGCAGCTCCCGTAGCAGACCACCTCGCTCCACGGCAGCGGGTTGTCGATGAAGGCATGCAGCCGCACGCTCCCACCCGAGTCCTGCGCGAACACCGCCGCCGCGTCCGCCACCAGCCCCGCATAGGGCTGCCGGGTGAGGTACGGGTTCGTCGGGTGCTGCATCCAGTCCACCTCCACGAAGATGTCCCGCTTCGTGGGGCTCCCCCACTCGGAGAAGGAGAAGCCGTCGTTGCCGAACACCTCCAGCGTGTCCGGGATGCCGTCCCCATCCGAGTCCTCCTCGTCGACCTGCAGCCCGAGGAGCGGCTCCAGCGCGTCCGACAGGCCGTCCTCGTCATCATCATTGTCGTCGAAGATGGTGGACCAGAGCTCCTCGTCGTGGATGAAGCTCGCCGTGCCCGTGCTCCCGGGGAAGCGGCCCACCACCACGCGCTGCGTGCCCACGTTCTGCGTGCTCGCCGCGGTGACGAGCGGGTAGTACTTGGGGCCGCTGTCGTCATCGTGCTGCAGGTACTCGGTGTTCGAGCGCAGCAGGAAGAGCAGGTGGTCTCCACCTCCCGGCGTGGCCGCCGAGGCCCGGAAGGTGTCCTTCGCATTCCACGCGAAGAGCACCGGCACGCCCCCGAAGGGCTGATTCGTCAGGATGCGCTCGTTGTTGCGGTACACGCTCGCCGTGCCGCCGCGCCCGTCCGCGTAGGCGCGAACCCAGACGCGGTAGTAGCCCGTGTCCGGCGCCACGAAGGTCACGCACGAGCGCGTCCCGCCCAGGCAGTCATCGCTCACCGCCACCTGGCTCCAGCCGCTCCTGTCCCGCAGCACGTGCAGCACCGTGTCCGGCGCCGAGCCCGAGAGCTCCCGCGTCTCGAACGTGTAGCTCTGTCCGGCCTCCAGCCAGGTGCTCAGCCAGATGAAGCTGCCCCAGTCCCTCGGGGCCACGTAGTGCGGCCCTGCCCACGCCAACATCGGTGCCAGCAGCACGACCGCGCGCAGCGCTCCCATGAAACCCTTCATCGCGTCTGCTCCCCCTGGAAGAACCATTCCTTGAACGTGTCCTGCGCCCGGGCTCGGTCCTCGGGCGAGAGCTCCCGCCACTTCTCCTGCTCCCGCGCGAGCGCCTGCCGGTAGCGGGCATCCACCTCGCGCGCCCGCGCATCCTCCGCGAGAGGGGCGGAGAGCTTCGCGACCAGGTCGAGCGCCGCGTGGTAGCGCCGCTCCAGCCGTGCGCGCGTCTCGGGGGTGGCGTCCATGAAGGCCCGCTCCGTGCGCGCCACGAGCGCGGACAGGTCATCCACCGACTCCTCGCGCAGCAGCGCCTGCTCCTCCGCCGTCAGCGGCACCAGCGCGTCTTTCGCGAAGCGCGCCAGCGCGGAGTCCGGGGGCACGAGGCCCGCGACCTGGACCGTCGCTCCACCCGCGCCCTTCACCTGCTCCACACGGAGCCCGGGCTCCGGCATCGCCTTCGGAGGGTCGTTCGTCGCGGGTGACGGGGACGTGGCCACCGCAAGAGGCTCTGCGGCTGGCGCCTCACGCCGCCCGGGTGGCACCGACACGCAGATGCCCAGGGTGACGAGCACCGCGCCCAATATCACTCCACTCAAGCCTGCTCGTGCGCGCATCCGCCCCCCTCGCGCCTGATGCTAGCACCCGTCCCAGGCCACGCGGCGGCAGGGCCACCTCCGCCCGGTCTCCAACACCCCGTGCTCATGCCAGGACAGGCCCTCACGGGATGAATCCTCTCTCACCCGACACATGCCCTCCGGCCCCATGGCCGACGGGACCTCAACGCGCCTGGCGGGAAAGCTTCGGTCGCCCGTGACCAGGAGCGGCCCTCTCGCTCAACGGACACCCGCTACCGTGTGGAGCTTGTTGTCCGCGAGCTTGACGTCCCCCTTCCGGCACCTCCCCTCCCTGGAGCCGCAAGAGGCCGGCGCGAAGACATGCGACGAGGCCCTTCAGCTGGTGGGGCTCGACAGGCGTCCTGCTCAACGAAGACGCGTCGAAGCCCCGCTCACGGGTGCGCCCCGGCGGACGCCGGCATCGGACCCACTGAGAGCGGGAGGCCCGGATTGGGCGTGAGAATCTCGCAGCCCTCGCGCGTCACCAGCACGGTGTGCTCGAACTGCGCGGAGAGGCTGCCGTCCACCGTCACCACCGTCCACTCGTCCTCCAGGATGCGGATGTCGGGACGCCCCAGGTTCACCATCGGCTCGATGGTGATGACCATGCCCGAGCGCAGGGTGATGCCCGTGCCCTTCTTGCCGAAGTGCGCGACGTGAGGAGGCCCGTGCATCGAGCGGCCGATGCCGTGCCCGCCGAACTCGCGCACGATGCTGCACCCCTCCTTCTCCGCCAGCTCCTGGATGGCCGCGCCGATGTCGCCCAGCTTCGCGCCATGGCGCACCACGGAGATGCCGATGTCCCGACACCTGCGGGCCACGTCCACCACGTGCCTCGCGTCCGCGGACA
The DNA here is from genome assembly GCF_059738865.1 of Myxococcus sp. MH1. Lineage (NCBI taxonomy): Bacteria > Pseudomonadati > Myxococcota > Myxococcia > Myxococcales > Myxococcaceae > Myxococcus > Myxococcus sp. MH1. The sequence goes on from NZ_AP026947.1 coordinate 9,659,393, forward strand.
CCTCGCCGATGCAGAACGTGGCGGAGGTGTCCCCGTGATAGCCATTCAGGTTCGTGGTGACATCCACGTTGATGATGTCACCAGGCGCCAGCCGCTCGTTCGGGTCCGGCACGCCGTGACAGACGACGTGGTTGCGGCTGGTGCAGACCGTGGCCGGAAAGCCGTGGTAGCCCAGCTGGCTGGGGATGCCGCCCCGCCGCGCCGTGTCCTCGCGCACCCACTGGTTGATGTCCTCGGTGGAGATGCCCGGCGCCAGCCGCCGCGCGACCCAGGCGAGCGTGCCGGCGGCCGCCGCGCCCGCCAGCCGCAGACGCTCGACCTCCGCGTCCTTGAAGAGTGGAGTTCCCATGGCGGGACAAGGTGACCGTCCCGCCCGGGAGCGTCCAATGCTGTTTCAGCATCGTCCCCGGACGTCAGGGCGTGTAGCAGTTGAACTGCATGGTGTAGACCGCCCAGAACTCCCTGTCGTCGATCTCCCGGCAGTCACCCCGGGTCTCGACGACGTTGCAGAAACCCTGGGGACAGATGGCATTGGCCTTCACCCGGGCTTCGATACGCGCGGTGGTATAGGCCCCCGCACAGGAGAAGCCAGAGCCGTCCCCCATGGTGCCGTGCAGCGAGGTGCCGCAGGCGAGCGCCTGCGAAGCCCCCGCCGTCTCCGGGACGAAGTCCTCCTCACCCGGGTCTCCTCCGTTGCACGCGGCCACGAGAGGAAGCAACAGAGACATCCCCAGACGCCAGCTGTGTCGTGTCATCCGAGCGAGGCTAGCGAGCGGACCCTCCGGGCCTCCATCGTGGAAACCCACGCCAGGATGCCCAGTGACAGCGGCCTGGCGTGAGTCCTACTCGGCCTCGTCGGCGAGCGATTTCCAATCGAGTCGAGGCGTGAGCACCAGCGTGCCTTCCCTGGGCACGTCCACGTCGCTGACGTGGAAGCGTGGCAGCGCCTTGCTCGTGAGCAGGAGCGTGGCCCGGCCCGCGGGGACGTGTCGGAAATACAGCGCGTCCTCCCCCCACTGCGCGCTCAGGCCCGGGGCCATGCACGCCCCCAGCTCCTCCTCCTTCGTCGGATGCGCGACGCCCCCCGGCACCAACGCGACGCTGAGGTCTTCGTGGTAGGGCACCACCAGCTTCACGATGGCACCCGCCGTCAGGGCCTGGAAGGAGACGGAGGCCCGGCCGCGCTCGGGGACCACCACGCGCTGGGGAAGGAACGTGGGGGACTCCTGCTCCGTGTACCGCGCGGGAAGCACCGAGACGACCCAGGTGCCCGGGGCCAGCCCACCCTTCCAGGCCTGTCCCCGTTCGAGAGGACTCGTGGCCCAGTCTCCATCCGGGGCACTGAAGTACGCCACGTAGCCGTCCAGGGGGCGGCCGCGGGCATCCTTCGCCGTCACGCTCACGAGCGCCGTGGGCTCCAGTCTCGCCGTCACCTCCTCCTGGCCCTCGCCCACCGACAATCGCAGCACATGGTGGCCTGCCGGCTCACGGAGCGTCAGGGTGAGCGGCCCCGGCGCCAGCTCCTGTTCCTTGAAGAGGAACAGGCCTTGCGCATCCGAGAGCGTCTCCAGCTCCCTCGACTCCGCAGCCGCGGCCTGCGCGCGCGCGGAGACGGTGACTCCCGCCAATGGCTGGTCCGTCAGGGCATCCACGACGCGGCCTCGGAGACGACGGCCTCGCTCCAGCCTGATGTCTCCCAGGTCGAGGTCCGGCGCCTGCGGGCCCCCGTCGATGAGGCGCTCCGCGGAGCGCAGTCCCTCGGCCGCGAAGAAGTACCGCCTGGAGGAGACGTGAGGATTCCGGGGGAACGAGAACGTCCCATCCTCGGACTCCACCAGCTCGCCTCCCGCCATGAAGCGACGAAGGGGACTTCCGTCGGGGCCGACGACGCGTCCCCGGACCCGGGCCTGGCGGTCCATCACCAGCCGCAGCGGCGTCGTGCCGGAGGGCACACGGAGCGCGGGCTCGTAGAGCGTGTCCTGGATGATGAGGCTGCGGTGGACACCGCCGTGGGTCTGGAGCACCGCCTGCGTGGCGGCATCCAGGCGCAGCGCGTAGCCGGGCTTGAAGGCCGTGATGGCGTGCGCGCTGGGGCCAAGCCCTCGCAGCACGAAGCGGCCGCTCGCGTCGGTGGGAACGCCCCGGTCGAAGCGCTCCACCATCTTGAGGATGGCGGGCCCCCCCGGGGGCAGCGCATCGCGCGGTTCGGCGCGGACGAGGACCCCTTCGAGGGGGGCTCCCTCGGCGTCGACGACAAGGCCCTCTCGCGTCTGCCCCTCGTCGAGGCGCAGCTCCACGCGCGTCACCGCATCGGCCGCGACCTCCACGTCGCTCCAGGCCCGCTGGTCCACGCTGTCCGTCGTCCGCTCCACGACCACCCGGTAGCGTCCCGGAGCGAGTCCCCGGCGCGTGAACCGCCCCTGGGTATCCGTCCTCGTCGCGTTCAGCCTGAGCTCATCCGTGAAGAGCTTCAACACCACGGAGCCCCCGACGAGCGGATGTCCACGCCCATCCACCACGTGTCCCTCCACCGTCGCACCGACGCGCACGATGATGTGCACGTCGCGCGCTGGCACCTTGACGAGGACGGGCGCGTCGAGGAAGTCCGGTGTGTCGACGACGACCTCGTAGTCACCAGGCTCGGAGGCATCCAGCGTGAAGCGGCCCTCGGCGTCCGTGGTGTCGTCCTCGGTCTGCTCCGGACGACTCCCCTCCCCGACCCAGCGGAGCCCGACGGGGACGTGGGTGACGGGATGTCCCGCCCCATCCGTGACCCGTCCGGTGAGGGAGTACGCGCGCGCCAGCGTGAAGTCCTGCGTGCCCGTGTCCGCGGACACGAGGCGCTGCTCGGCCTTTGACGGCTCGAGCCAGCCCTTCGCCCGGAGGGTGAAGTCCCAGGCTCCGGGTTCCACGGGGCCCAGGCGATAGCGCCCCTGCGCGTCGGTGACGGCCGTCAGCGGCTCGCCCTGCTGCGCCGAGGAGGCCAGCTTCACGCTCACGCCCTCCAGCGGCTGTGAGGCGTCGTCGAACACCGTGCCCTCGACGTGGAGCGCGCTGCCCAGCTCCAGCGTCACGTCGCGAAGGGAGGACGCACCGAGGTCCAGTCGGGTGAGGGCGTAGAGACCTTCGTGCTCCGCGGTGAGGGTGTGGTGCCCCGTCGAGAGCTCGAAGGTGAAGGCGCCTCGGGCGTCCGTCCTTGTCTTCGTGGCCTTCGGATTCTCGGGGGCGCTGGTCCGGAGGGCGCGGACCTCCACGTCCTTCACGGGCACACCGCGGGACATCACGCGTCCGGAGACAGCGCGCACCGGACGCAGCTCCAGGTCCCATCCCGAGGTCCCCGTCGTCACCGCCGGGGACCAACCCTCTTTCGACGCGAGCACGAGATAGTCTTCGCGCGGCAGGGGACCGAGCTGGAAGCGCCCCGCGTTGTCGGTGCGCGTGTCGAAGAAGCGCGTGTGCCCGCGGCTCACCACGGTGATGGAGACGTCGGGCAGCGGTGCGCCTTCGCTCGTGACCTTTCCTTGTCGCTGCGTGCTCGCCTCGAGCACCAGTTGCACACCCCGGCTCCCTGCTGGAATGCCCGGGTGCACGGTCGCGCCGCTCCCGGAGAGGACCCAGAGCGACTGAGGGCCCTCGGGAAGCCCCTCCAGGACGAAGGTGCCGTCCCGCGTCGACACCGCCTGCGCGAAGACGGGCGCCTCGCCTTCGCGCGCGAGGAGCCGCTGCACGATGAGGTCCTCCGTCCACGGCAGACACCACGGCAGGCTCCTCGTGCGCGGGAAGACGGACACCACCTCTTCAGCCGGGTCCCCCGGCCCGGGAGGCGGCGTGTCCTCGGGGCACGGCAGCGCTGAAATCGTCTCGCCCTCGATGGGCCAGGAGGCGGAGACCCGGGCGCCGGTGACGGGCTGTCCCCACGCGTCCACGACGGTGCCCTGGATGCGCAGCCCCGCGGCGGCAGGGGGCCTGGGGGGCGCGGTGCGAGGGAGCGTGCCGCCCGAGCGGGTTCGGGTGTTGCCCTCGGGCTGGGACTGCTCGGGGCCCAGCAGCTTCCATGAGAGGAGCGCCATCGCGCCCAGAATCAGGAGGGTTCCCCCTATCCACCCGCGCATGCTCCAGTTCCTGCCGTCCGACATGAGGGATTCGAGGATATCAGCGGGCGGCCGGTCGCCCTCCTGCTGGATTCGGAACAGGGGCGGGGGATGGGGGGTGCACGTCGGGGGGAGGTCTCGATAACGTGGGGGTCGTGAGCATCACGCACCTCCAGTCCTTCGTCGCCGTGGCCGAGGAGAAGCACGTGGGCCGTGCCGCGCGTCGGCTCCACCTGACGCAGCCGCCGCTCAGCCGGCACATCCTCGCGCTGGAGGATGAGCTGGGCACCCGGCTGTTCGAGCGCACGCGCCAGGGCATGCGCCTGCTGCCGGCTGGCGAGGTCTTCCTGCACCACGCGCGCCGCATCCTCGCGGAGGTGGACACGGCGGTGCTCACGGTGCGCGGGCTCGCGCCGCGTGAATCAGACGGGTGATGTCTCGCCCGCGACTTCCAAGGGCAGCGACAGGGTCTCTCCTCGGTGAACGAGGGCCGCGGCTCGAACCCATTGCCGCACCTGGTGGGCGCTGAGCGGCAGCTCGCGGAAGAGCCGGTACGGAGAGAAGTCACCCACCGACATGTCGAGCAAGGGGCTCTGCCCCACGCGCTCGGCGCGCAGCTCATGGCGGAGCCCCGCCACTTCGATGACGAGCGCACAGTCCAGCGCGTCGAGTCTCCGGACCTCGAGGATCCGCAGGACGCCCCCCGTGCCGTGCCCTCCCCGCTGCGTCTCTTCTGACGTGGACATCGGGTGCTTCTCTCCGCCTCGCGTCGCCCATCGGACGAAGTCACACGGGACCAGGACCGCTCGCCATGGTCAAGCCATGACTCGGTGCGCGCCCCGCGCATACTGAGGCACCTCGCCTCCCACCGGAAGGGACCACCCGAACATGCCTCGCAGGTCGTCTCGCCTCACCTCGTCGAAGCTCCGTGGGTGCCTCCTGCTTCCAGGTGCGCTGCTCGCGTCCGCGACCTGGGCCCAGTCCGCCGACCCCGAGACGAATCCCCCGCCGCTTGACGTTGTCACCGCCGCGTCGACTCGCACGACCCCGACGGCGCACGAAGGTCCTCACCTCCCTGGCCATGTCGTCGCGCAACCCGCGTCCACGAGCCCGCCCCCCGTCGACGACACACCTGAGCCCGCGGAGCCCGACTCGACCTCGCGCACCGTCGTCACGGGCACGCGGCTGCCGCGTCCCATCCGCGACGTGCCCGCCACCACCGTGGTGCTGCCTCGCGAGGAGATCGACCGCAGCCCCACGCTGACCCAGGACACCCTGGTCCGCTCGCTGCCGTCCGTCGCCACCTTCCGTCGGACCCCGAGCCTCGTCTCCGACCCCACCGCGCAGGGACTCAACCTGCGCGGCCTGGCGCCCTCCGGCGTCGCGCGCACGCTCGTCCTCCTCGACGGTGTCCCCGTCAATGACCCGCTCGGAGGCTGGGTCTTCTGGCGCTCGCTTCCACGACTGGGCCTGGAGCGCATCGAGGTCGTCCCCGGCGGCGGCTCCGCCCTCTACGGCAGCTCCGCGCTCGGCGGCGTCGTGCAGCTCATCTCCCGTCCCATCACCGGCCCCGCCCTCGACGCCGACGTCTCCTATGGCAACCGCGGCACCGGCCTCGTCGCAGCGCGCGGCGCCCAGCGCTGGGGCCCCGTCGCCGCCGCCCTGGAGACCGAGCTGCTCACCAGCGACGGCTACCGCATCGTCAGCCCCGGCCAGCGCGGCGCCATCGACGGCGACACGCCCAGCAACCACGTCGTGCTCAACGGCCGCGTCGAGGCCCAGCCCACCGACACGCTCACCCTCTCCGCCCGCGCCAACCTCTTCCGCGAGAACCAGAACGGAGGCACCCGCTTCACCACCGCCCGCGTGGAGCTCGCGCAGTTCGGCGCGAGCGCGCGCCTCCAGACCGAGGCCCGCGGCACCTTCACCCTCGACCTCTTCGGCCGCGCGCTCCGCTTCGAACAGGACCGCGCCCGCGTGGCGCAGGACCGCGCCACCGAGGTCCGCGCCGCCTCCCAGGACGTCCCCGCCAACGACCAGGGCGCCTCCCTCGTGTGGACCGCGCCCGACTGGAGCGCGGGCGGCGCCCATCAACTCTCCGCGGGGCTCGACGCCCGCCGCATGGCCGGCACCTCGCAGGAGCAGCTCTTCCCCGCCACCCAGGCCCCCGAGGCGCTCGTCGCCCGCGAGGCCGGCGGCACCCAGTGGAGCGGCGGCCTCTTCCTGCAGGACCTCTACGCCCCCATCCCCGCCGTGGAGCTGTCCGCCGCGCTCCGCCTGGATGCGTGGCGCAACACCCGCGGCCAGCAGCGCGTGGAGCGCGTCAACGGCGCCACGGACACCACCCGGTACGACGACCGCACCGAGCACCAGCTCAGCCCACGGCTGGGCCTGCGCGTGCGCCCGTGGGACCCCGTCACCTTCCGCGCCTCCGGCTATCGCGCGTTCCGAGCCCCCACCCTCAACGAGCTCTATCGCCCCTTCCAGGTCGGCACCGTCCTCACCGCCGCCAACGCGGACCTCTCCGCCGAGCGCCTGTGGGGCGCCGAGGCCGGCGTCGAGGTCGAACCCCTGCGCGCCCTCACCGCGCGCGTCACCGGCTTCTGGAACGTGCTCGAGGACCCCATCACCAACGTCACCCTGCCGGGCAACGCGGGCCGACAGCGCCAGAACCTGGGGCGCGCCCGCGTGCGCGGCGTGGAGGCCAGCGTCGACTGGCGACTGTCACGCCGCTGGACCGCGCTGCTCGCGTACACCTTCGTGGACCCCACTGTCACCGAGGCCCCCGGTCAACCCGAGCTGGTGGGCCGCCAGCTCGCGCAGGACCCCAGGCACCGCGGCGCCGCCAGCCTCACCTTCGAGGACCCGCGCCTGTTCACCACCACCGTGCAGCTCCGCGTCATCGGCCCCCAGTTCGAGGACGACCTGAACGAGCGCGGCATGGGCGGCGCGCTCGTGGTGGACGCCGCCGTCAGTCGACGGCTCTTCTGGAAGGTGGACCTGTTCGCCGCCGTGGAGAACCTCTTCGACCGCGAGTACCTGGCCGGCCGCGCCGGCGTGGACACCCTGGGCCCGCCCGTGCTCGCGCGCGTGGGCCTGCGCCTCAGGGATGCGCCGTGAGCCTCACGGACACTGGCGGAAATAGTCCACGCGCCGCAGCGGCCTGGCCCCGACCTCCGGCACGAACACCGAGGTGAGCATCACGTGCACGCGCTGCCACGCGTCCAGCTCCATGAAGGCCCCTCCGTAGTCGCGTCGGTCCGGCCCCACATTGGCGTCCAGCGTGGCCTTCACCCAGCCCTGCTGCGTCTGGACCCAATGGGCCAACGGCCCCGAGAGCCCCGACATCAGCAGGTGCACGGCGCCCGAGCTGTCCACCGCCATGCTCTCGAGCGGATGGACCCCCGGCTCGATGAGGCTCGTGTTCCAGTTCCCCTGCTCATCCCGAACGGCCAGCCAGGTCCCACCGGAGGAGCTCCACGCGACGTGCGGGACACCGGAGGAGGACAGCGCGAGGAGCGGGTCTCCCCACACCTCGGCGACGACCTCCGACACCCAGGTGCCCGAGGCGTTCGTGGCGTAGTGGAGGCGCTTCTGCGGATACCCCTCGTAGACCAGGTGGGCCTTGCCTTGCCCGTCCACCTTCAGCGAGGTGAAAGCAGACCGGTCCAGGGCCCGCAGGCCCGTGTCCTCCACCACGAGCTCCCCCGGAGGCCCATGCGTGTACATGAGGCGGTGCTCCGCGCCGATCCACGTGGACAGCGCATGGATTTGGCCTTGCGCGTCCAATTCGAGGCTCTTCACCAGACCGCTCGCCATCCGCGTCTCGACCCAGCGGCCCGACGTGTAGCGGAAGAAGTGCGTGGGGACATCCGTGGCGCCCTGCGCGAACTGCGGACTCAGGGCCACGTGGACCTCGCCCGAGGCGTCCACTCGGATGCCACCCGGCCAGGGCGGCGGCCCCATGAAGCCCGTCCTCGGAAACGTACGCCAGGGCTTCGTCGTCGGCACCCGCACGATGTCGTCGGTGAACTCGATGAGGTACGCGTCACCGTCCGCGTCGAGCGCGAAGTGCGCGTAGCCCTTGGTGCCCTCGGGCAGCAGGTTGCGCTTCTGCCAGCCCTGCTCGCACGCGCTCCAGGCCGACATGCGCGCGTCGACGCCCGCATCACTCAGCACGGGGCCATCCGGGTTGTGCGGCCACCCTCCCGCGTCCGGCGTCCCGCCATCCTCATCCACCCCGCCGTCCGCTGGAGGGAGCAGCTCACCGCCATCCCCCTGCCCGCCATCCTCCCCTGCATCCGGCCCGGCGTCCCGCATCATGGGCGGAGGTCCCGCGTCGTCTCCGGCGTCGAGGCCCGTCTCCGGCTCGCCGCCATCATCCCTCCCCGCGTCCCGGCTCTTGCCGCCAGCGTCCTCCTGGAGCCCGATCCACTTCTTGGGGTCGATGATGGGCTCACACGCGCACAGCCCCACCGAGACACACAGCAGGACGAGACGCAGTCGGAGAGAGGGCGAGCGGTCCACGAGCAACCTGGGGAGCGGAGACGGACCCGAGGGCCACGTCGGTGATGAAGGAAGCGAGAGGGAACTGTATCCGAAATCACGCGGGGGCCCAGGCGGGCCCATTCACTGACATTGCCGATAGGAGTCCATGGTTCGCAGCGGCCTGCCGCTCACCTCGTCGGGCTTCAGCCACGTGTGCATCACGTGCGCGCGGCCCTGTGAATCCAGCTCCATCGACGACCCCGTCGCGGAAGGAGGAAAGCCGAGGGGCTCGGGGCCGAGCCTCGTCCGCACCCAGCCACCACTCGCGTTGCTCAGGTGCAGCGGCGAGCCGTCCCACACCGTCAACAACAGGTGCACAACACCCGTCGGGCTCACGGCCAGCGCCTCCATCGAGGCCCTTTCGTCGCCGACGGACACCGCGGTCCATCCCGTCTGCGCGTCCCGCGAGGCCAGCATGATGTGGGTGCTGTCCATCCAGGCGATGTACGGCGCCCCCGAGGGCGACAGCGCGAGGTAGCCATCGTCCCCCTGCGAGGAGACGGGCTCCTCCACCCAGGCGCCGGACGCGTTCGTGGCGTAGTGGATGCCCCGGGGCTTCCTCGGGATGAAGGCCACATGCGCGTGTCCCCGGGCATCCAGCTGGAGGCTCGCCCGGTAGATGTCGTCATCGAGCACGAGCCCCGACTCCTCGACCACCAGCGCGTCCGGCGGTCCATGTGTGTACAGGAGGCGGTTCTCCGGGCCGATCCACGTGGACATCGCGTGCAGGTGTCCGCGCGAGTCCACCTCCAGGTCCCACAGCAACCCGCCAGGCTTCACGGTGTGGACCCACCGGCCCGCGGTGTAGCGCAGGAAGTGGACGGGGACGTCCGTGTCGCCCTCGAGGTAGCGCGGGCTCAACGCCACGTGGACCTCTCCCGTCGGACCCACGCGCACGCCGACCACGTAGGGCTGCGGCCCCAACCACCCCGTCCTCGGGAACGTGCGCCAGGGCTTCGTCGTCCCCACGCGCAGGATGTCGTCGGTGTGCTCGATGAAGTACGCGTCACCGTCCGCGTCGAGCGCGAAGCTGCCGTACCCCTTGGTGCCCGCGGGCAGCACGGTGCGCTGCTGCCAGCCCGCGTCGCACCGGCTCCACTCGCTCATCCGCACGTCGACGCCGCCGTCTCCCAGCACCGGGCCGTCGTTCCCGACGCCACCTCCCGCGTCCCCCGCGTCACCGGGGCCGCCATCGGCGCCGCCGTCCTCGCCCGGCGTGGGCTCGCCGCCGTCCTCCCCCGCGTCTTCACCCGGCGTGGGCTCGCCGCCGTCCGCTCCGGCGTCATCGACATCCGGGTCGTCATCCACGGCGCCCGCGTCGGGCGGCTTCGCGATGGCCCAGGGCGACAGGACGATGGGCTCACACGCCACCACCCCCGCCACGGCGGCGAGCAGGAGCACTCTCGAGCAGAGCAGGACAGCCCAATCCACGAAACACCCTGGGAGCGGGGACGACAGGAGGGGACACACCCCGCCAGGGGCATACGCAGCGGGCGATTTATCCGGGCCATTTCCGCCCGGAAAATCCGCCGCTCAGTCCACCGGCCGCAGGATGCGCAGGGGGCGCACCGGGCCGTTGAACCAGCGGCTCAGCTCCACCAGGTCATCCACCCGGCGCGCGTCCGGGAGGCTGTCCAGGAACACCTGCCCGTACGCCTTGGTGCGGATGCGCCGGTCCAGCATCGTGACGATGCCCTTGTCGGACTGTGTGCGAATCAGCCGGCCGAAGCCCTGGCGCAAGGCCAGCGCCGCCTGGGGCAGCTGGTACTGCTCGAAGGGCTCCTCACCCCGGGACTGCAGCTGCTTGATGCGCGCGGCCACCAGCGGGTCTCCCGGCGAGGCGAACGGGAGCCGGTCGATGATGACCAGGCTCAGCGCGTCCCCGGGCACGTCCACGCCCTCCCAGAAGCTGTGCGCCGCGAAGAGCACGCTGGGCGTGTCGCGGAACGCCTCCAGGAGCTGCGCCTTGGGACGCTCGCCCTGCAGCAGGGCTTGATACGGCAGCCGCCCCGCCGTCAGCTCGTACGCGCGCACCATGTTGCGCAGCGACGTGAAGAGCACGAAGGCGCGCCCGCCCGTCACCTCGCACAGCCGGATGATTTCTTCCGCCGCCGCCTCGATGAAGCCCGGCGCGGTGGGGTCCGGCAGGTGCGTGGGCAGGTACAGCGCGGCCTGGCGCGGATAGTCGAAGGGGCTGGGCACCGCCAGCGTCCGCACGCGCGTCACCGTCTGGCCGTCCTCGCCGTACAGCCCCATGCGCCGGGCGAAGAAGTCGAAGCGGCTCTCCGCCGCCAGCGTCGCGGACGTGTACACCACGGTGTCGAGCGCGCCGTACATCCGCTCGCGCAGCTCCTTCGCCACGTCGATGGGACTGGCGCGCAGGAACAGGCCCTTGCCGCGCTGCTCCGCCCAGTACACGTGGTCCGTCGACTCCGCCTTCTCCAGGAAGGTGAGCTGCTCCTCCAGTTCGTCCGCGCGGCGCGTGATGGCCGCCAGCTCCGGCTCGCGCTCGCCCGCGGTGAAGGCGGACAGCGCGCCCAGCCCCTCGCGCACGCCGCCCAGCGCGCTGGTGAGCTTCGCCATGCCCTCCGCCTGGAGCGTCACCGACGCCTCGTGGCCGGACAGCCCCAGCGCGCGGGGTGCCTGCGCGAAGAAGGCGTCCGCGCCGGTGCGCAGCCGGGCCGCCAGCGCGCGCAGCATCGCGTGCCGCGAGTCCTCCTCCTTCAGCGCCGCCACCGCGTCGCGCGCCAGCTCCTCCAACCGGTAGTTGGAGACACCCACGCCGAAGTGCCCGCTCGCCGCGTCCTCGAGCGCGTGCGCCTCGTCGAAGATGACCGCCTCGTAGAAGGGCAGCACGCCCTCGGTGCGCTTGCCGGAGCTGCGCAGGGACAGGTCCGCGAAGAACAGGTGGTGGTTGACCACCAGCAGGTCCGCGCCCTCCGCGCGCTTCCGCATGCGCGTGACGAAGCACGTCTCGTACAGCGGGCAGCGCGTGCCCACGCACGTCTCGGACGTGGTGGACAGCCGGGGCCAGGCGCTGAAGGACTCGGGCAAATCCAACTCGCCGCGGTCGCCCGTCTGCGTGTCCTCCGCCCAGGCCTTCAGCTTGGGCCAGTAGCGCGACTCCTCGCGCGTGGCGAACTGCGGGTCCTTGGAGAACGCCTCGTAGCGGTGCAGGCAGAGGTAGTTGTTGCGCCCCTTGAGGTAGGCCGCCTCGAAGGTGAGGCCCATCTTCTCGCGCAACAGCGGCAGGTCCTTGAAGAAGATCTGGTCCTGCAAGGTCTTCGTCGCCGTGGACACGACGACGCGCCGGCCCGACAAGAGCGCGGGCACCAGGTAGGCGAGCGTCTTGCCCGTGCCCGTGCCGGCCTCCGCCAACAGGTAGCTGCGCTCGGCGAAGGCCCGCTCCACGGCGCGCGCCATCTGGAGCTGCTCCGGGCGGTGCTCGTACGCCGGCAGCGCCACCTGGAGCGCGCCCCCCGGACCGAGCAGGCCATCGACGGACAGAGTGGGAGAGACGGGGAGCGTCATCGGGAGTGGCCAGCCTCGCGCAAGCGGCCCGACACGATAGCAGCCACCCGCGTCCGGAGCCCGTTTCCGACCACCCGCGAGCGCCACGGCCCGCACGGCCGGCCGCCTGGCGACGGGGCGTTTCGCGCCGGAGGATTCGTCAGGGCACGTCGCCGGACAGGAGCACGCCGACGCGCTGGATGATGAAGGCGGACATCAGCAGCACCACCAGGAAGAGCACCGCGATGGCCACCCCGCGCATCCGCCGCGACAGCAGCGACGCCCCCGCGCCCTCCACCTCCGTGGGCACCACCACCGTGGCGCGGCGGACGATCTCCTCCCGCGCCCGCTGCGCCACCGCGTCGTCCGGCGCCCGCGCCAGCCGCACGCGGTACAGCCGGCCCGCCGTCGCCAGCTCCCCGCGCCCCATGGCCAGGGTCAGCAGCCGGTCATGCGCCTCCCACTGTCCCCACTCCCCCGCCAGCCGGCGCCACTCCTCGCGCAGCGCCTCCGAGGGCTGGTGCTCCGACTCCACGAAGTTGGCGTACACCAACCCGCACTGCGAGCAGGACGTGTCCACCTCGCGCCGCGTCGACACGCACTTGGGGCAGTGACCGGGCGGCGGCACGAAGAGCGCTTCGTCGTCCAGCGGCGGCGCCGCGGCCACCGCGCCCCGCACCACCCGCAGGGCCGGAGCACCGGCGCGCGCGGCGGACTCCAACACGGGCTCCTCCGCGGGCCTCGCGCTGGCGAGCGGCTCGCCGCCCACCGACGGCGTCACCGCCAGCGGCTGCGCGGCCCGGGCGCGACTCTCCGCGCCGCACCGCTGACACGACACCACCAGCCCTCCGGACTCCAGCCGGTAGGACTCCAGGGGGATGAGCCGCTCGCACGCCTCGCACTGGAACTTCATGACACCACCTGACGCAGGGGCACGGGCATCGCGCAGCCGATGAGGGCCAGCAGGCACAGCGCGCAGATGAGCTTGCGCGTGGGGCTGAGCGGCTCCTGCGGGTACACGACCTCCGGATGCCCGAAGCCCACCACCTTGCTCGTCACCAGGAGCCACAGCCCCCAGGACGCGGTGACGAAGAGCGTGAGGAACAGCAGCACGGCGGCCATCAGCCGCCCCACCCAGTGCGCGTGGCGCCCCAGCACCGCGAACGCCAGGTGCCCCCCATCCAGCTGCCCCATGGGCATCAGGTTGAGCAACGTGACGAGCAGACCGAACCAGCCCGCGATGACCACCGGATGCACCAGCACGTCCTTCCCCTCCGGCAGGGGGCCCAATGCCAGCCACGTCAGCCCCTGCATCAACAGGCTGTCACCAAACAGGGTCTGCACGCCATGGAAGGCTTGCTCCGGCGCGGGCGGCGCGTGGGTCACCTTCGCCATCACCCAGGTGAACAGCTCCTTGCCGTACACCCACAGCGAGGACTCGCCGGGGAACTGCGAGGCGACCTTCGGCGCGTCCACCACCGCCGAGTGAGACAGCCCCCAGTACAGGATGGGCAGCGCGACGACCAGCCCCGCCAGCGGCCCCGCCGCGCCGATGTCCACCAGCGCGTTGCGGTGGGGGATTCGGTCGCGGATGCGGATGACCGCGCCCAGCGTGCCCACCCCCAACACCGGCAGCGGGATGAAGTACGGCAGCGACGTGTCCACCCGGTGCAGGCGCGCCAGCACGTAGTGACCCATCTCGTGAGAACCGAGAATCGCGAGCAGAGAAAGGCTGAACGACAGCGCGCGCGTGGCGGCCTCGGTGGAGACCTCGTCGGGCGAGTACGGCCGCTGGAAGTGGAAGTAGAGCAGGTAGGACGTGAAGGTCGTCGCCACCGTCAACAGCAGCAGCAAGAGGTGCAGCCAGTACCTGGGCGCGGGACGTGCGACGGGGACGGAGTCCATTCAGGGAGCCTCGGGTTCTGGGCTAGCAAGGCGAGGTGCGCATTACAACGCGGGCGCGCATCCACCATGGCCATACAGTGTGTCCGGACGGACCTTGACATGGGGTCGACATCTGGTACGACCGCGCCCGCTTGAAGGTCACTTTCAAACGGACGTGCGCCCTCGTGGGTGCTCGTCCACCGGACAAGCGACACTCACTAGAGGGGAAAACCATGAAGAAGCTCATCCTGTCGGCCGTTGCCGCGTCCAGCCTCATCGGCTGCACCAGCGTCGAGAGCGCCGTTGTCTCCGGGACCGAAATCGCCGCCAACGGTGAGGCCGTGGCCGTCATCCAGACGAACGCGCTGGGCCTGACCGCCATCTTCCACATCATCGACATCGTCCAGAGCGACCTGGACACCGTCGTCAACAAGCTCCTCATCGCCGAGGCGAAGGCCATGGGCGCCTCCAAGGTCGACCTGAAGTCGGCCAGCACCACGCCCCGCCACGGCATCTACGCCCTGTTCGGCACCATCATCGGCGTGACCTCCTCCACGGCCACCGGCGTGGCGGTGAAGTAGTCAGGCAGCCGGCCCTTCAGGGTTCGGCGACCTCGGGAGGCCCCCTGGCGACAGGCGGGCCTCCTTGCTTTTCAGCCCTCCTCCTGCCCCACTCGCGCCCCATGTCCCCTCGCCTCTTCGTGTGCTGTGTCGTGCTCGTCCTCGCGGGCTGCTCTCGGAAGTCGGACGACGTCGCGGCGCTGGCCTCGCAGGTGAAGACGCGGCTGGTCGAGCGTGACCAGAAGCTGTCCGGCTACGGCATCATCGGGATTGTGAAGGACGAGGGCCAGGACGCGGTGCCCTTCACCTTCGAGCACCGCGCGCCGGACCGCATGCGCGGCACGCTGGGCGAGCCCCCCGCGCGCATCTTCTCGTGGGACGGCACGCACCTGTTCGAGCAGCTCGACGGGGAGAAGCGCTTCACCACGTTCAAGTCGGAGCTGCCTCCGGCGAAGCTCGCGGGCTTCCTCACGCAGACCTTCAGCGCCTTCATCCCCGAGGGCTTCCGCGCGCCGCTGGTGTCGCACGGGGCCACGCTGCGCCGGGTGAAGCACGCGCGCGCCGAGGAGGCCGTGGAGCTCTCGTTGTCGCTCGGCGGCGAGGCCCAGGGAGTGGAGCTGGTGTACGTGCTGCGCTGGCCGCAGCTCGACTTCCTGACCAAGCGCTCGCGCTCGCCGGACGGGACGGAGGCGGAGGTGCGGATGGAGGAGGAGCACTGCGACCCCCAGCTGGGCCTGTGCGTGCCGAAGCGGCTGAGCCGCTGGTTGGGAGGCCGCAAGGTGGGCGCGACGACGCTCATCCAGCTGGAGCTGACGAAGCCGCCGCCCAACGACGCCTTCACCCTCGTGGCGCCCGAGGGCTACGATGTGAAGACGCGGACACTCGTGGAGGCCACGGAGGAGAACCCTCCCTCGGGCGGTTGACCCTCGACAGGTGCGTCCCCACTTTCGCCCGGGAGGCGAGTGATGGTGGAGAACGTCATCTTCGACGTGGATGGAACGCTGGTGGACTCGGTGGACGAGCACGCCGAGGCGTGGCGACGCTCGTTCCTGCATTTCGGACGGGATGTCCCCTTCGCGCACGTGCGCAGCCAGATTGGCAAGGGCGCCGACCAGCTCATCCCCGTGTTCTTCAACGACGAGGAGCTGGAGCGCTTCGGCAAGGAGCTCGAGGAGTACCGCTCCAAGCTGTTCCTGGACGAGTTCCTGCCCAAGGTGCGGCCCTTCCCGCGCGTGCGGGAGCTGTTCCAGCGGCTGCGTCAGCAGGGGCGGCGGCTGGCGCTGGCGTCCAGCGCGAAGGACGAGGAGCTCAAGCACTACGTGCGGCTGTGCGGCATCGAGGGCCTGTACGAGGCCAAGGCCAGCAAGGACGAGGTGGACAAGAGCAAGCCCCACCCGGACATCTTCGAGAGCGCGCTGGCGCGGCTGGGCCGCCCGGACGTGAGCACCGCGGTGGTCGTGGGGGACACGCCCTACGACGCGCTCGCCGCCGGCAAGCTGGGCCTGCCCACGGTGGGTGTGCTGGCCGGGGGCTTCCTGGCCGAGGACCTGCGCGCGGCGGGCTGCCGCACGCTGGTGAAGGACGCGGGGGAGCTGCTGCGGCTGGCCGAGGAGTCCTCGGTGGAGTGGCCGTGGAACGGGCCGGGCGCGTCGCCCGCCGCCAAGGATGAAGAGCCGCGCTGAGCGCCGCGTGCGCCGCCGGACTCCGGACGGCGCATCGGGTCCTGCTCGCCCGCTGGCGCGCGTCAGGCACCTCGTCGAGCCTGGCTCGAAACGCATGACAGGCCAGGCGCACCGCCTCACTCGAGATGGAGGCGCCTGACCTGGGGACTGCTACTTGCGCGAGCGCCCGCCGCGCGAGGTCCGCCGGGCGGTGGTGCCGCGACGGCTGGTGGTCTTGCGCGCCGTGCCGCCGCGAGAGCGGCTGCTCGTGGATGAGCGACGGGCCGTGGCGCGCCTGGCGGCCGTGCGGCGCGCGGTGGACTTGCTGCCGGAGCGCGTGGCGCGCGTGGGCTTGCGCGCGGTGGACTTCCGGCTGGACGTGGCGCGCTTGGTGGCCGTGCGGCGGCCTCCCTTGCTTCCGGCCTTGCGCGCGTTGGCGCGGGCCTTGGGACGACGGCGCGCCGCCTTCGCCTTGCTGCCGGAGCCGCCCTTCATGCCGCCACCGGTGAGCTTGTTCACCGTGGCCCAGGCCCGAGCCTCCGCGGTCTTCTCCGAAGTGCCCTTGTCCTCGTAGCCCTTCTCGATGTGCTCGGCCATCCGCTTCTGTTTCGCCGTGTACTTCGCCTTGCTTCCTCGTGCCATGCGTCGCCCTCCGGGCTGTGTGCTCCACCGGCACAGGGCCGGCCTTGCCTGGAAGGTGCGCAGCCACCCATGCACAGGGAAGGGGCGCGGCAACTTCTTCCCACCCAAGAGGTTCGAGCCGTGCGAGGCCGGACACCGCGGCCCCTCACCCGGAGCGCATCCGATGAACCGACGCACCCGCATCCTCGCCGCCACGCTGCGCCTCGCCCTCGCGTGGGGACTGACCGCCTGCGGCCCCGAGTCGAACGAAGCCGCCGCGCCCCATGTCCGCGAGGCCGCGTCCTACCTCGCGCTCGCCGAGGAAGAGGGCGGGCTCGGCGAGGACGCGGTGGTGGACGCGGACACGCCACGGCTGGAGGCCATGGTGGAGGAGGAATTGGAGGACGGGCGGACCGAGCCCACGGACACCGGTGACGTGTGCGACTTCGAGGCGCACCGCGCTCGAGTCGTGGCCCGCCATGACGAGAACGCGGATGGTGTGCTGGGACGGCGAGAGCTTCGCGCGCTGCGCGTGGACCTGGGCGAGCGACGCGACAGCCTCGACTCCCGACGGGTGCACGAGGGCCGGCGTGTCCGACCGCAGGCCTTCTGGCGTGTGCGCTGGGTCTTCGACCAGGACACGGACGGCGCGCTGTCGCCCGAGGAGCGCGCCGCGCTGGGGGATGCCATGGAGGCACGTTGCCAGCGCCTGCGTGCGCAGCGACTGGAGCAGTACGACACGAACGGCGATGGCGTCCTGGATGAGACCGAGCGACGGGTCGTGCGTGAGGCGCGGCGCGCCCGCTGGGAGTTCCTGCGACGGGAGTGGCTCGAGACGTACGATGTGAATCGCGATGGTGTGCTCGATGCATCGGAGCGCGCGACGCTGCGCAAGGCGCGCGTGGAGGCGGCCTGGAAGCGGCGCGCGGAGGTGCTCACCACGTACGACACCGACGCGGACGGCGTGCTGAGCACCGCGGAGGCATTACCGCTGAGAGAAGCCCTTCAGCAGCGCATCACCGAAGGCCACGACGCGGAGCGCTGAGCCGCTGCGTCCGCGCGCCACCGAACCGGCACGAAGCTGCGGGGCCCACCCGCTGCGGCGAACAGGGTCGCTCGAACGCCTCCACCGACACGAAGCCGCTGCGTCCATCCGCTGCGGCCGCCAGGCCCGTGGTGCCCCACCGATACGAAGCCGCTGCGTCCACCCGCTGCGGTCGCCAGGCCCGTGGTGCCCCACCGACGCGAAGCCACTGCGTCCACCCGAGGCTCCTCCCTACGGGAGATCCCCATGAGCCCGGCCCCACGCATGGAGCCATGACGTCCTCCGTCATGTCGGGCGGGCCCGCAGGCCCACACCGAGCCCTTCACCCTCCGGATGGAGGGCCTGGCCCCAGGAGGAGGCTCCCGGCCCCGCGCTCGCCGCGAGCCTCGTCCTCCGGGGCCCGCTGGCCTCGCGGACGGGGCGTGCACATCTTGCCGACCACGCGACAAGGAGAAGGTCCCTGGAACCCGCGCTCATCGAGCCTCCCCGCCGGCTGCCTCTCGACGAGGGCCCCGCGGCTTTGGTCGTGAACACGCAGTCCCGCTCGGGCCGGGAAGCCTATGCGCTCGCCAGGAGCGCCCTCGCCTCCCGGGGTGTCGTGCTGGCGGAGAGCCATGCGTTGTCCAGAAGCGGACGACTGCGCCGCGTGCTGGAACAGCTGCTCGAGCGGGGCACGCGCCGCATCCTCGTCGGAGGTGGAGACGGGACGCTGAGCGGCGCGGTGGGCCACCTGCTGGGTCGCGACGTGACGCTCGGCGTGCTGCCGCTGGGCACGGGCAACGACTTCGCGCGCTCGCTGGGAATCCCCGCCGACGTGGAGGCCGCGTGCGACGTCATCGCCCGGGGCTACGCGGCGCGCGTGGACGTGGGCCTCGCCAACGGTCGCCCCTTCCTCAACGCGGCGAGCCTGGGCCTGGCCACCGCCATCGCCAAACGCCTGACGAAGCGACTCAAGCAGCGCGCCGGCGTGCTCGCCTATCCCGTGGCCGCCGCCGCCGAGGTGATGGACCTCAAGCCCTTCCGCATCCGGCTCAAGGCGGACGAACAGGAGGTGGAGATGGACGTGCTCCAGCTCGTGGTGGGCAATGGCCGCTACCACGGCGCGGGCATCATGGTGGCGCCGGACGCGCGACTGGACGACCGACGGCTGCACGTCTACGCCATCGAGGCCCCGTCGGCGAGCTCGGGCCGCGACGGCACGGGCCTGGGCCAGCTCCAGGACCTGGCCACCCTGGCGCGCGTGGCCCTGTCGCTCCGCAGCGGAGAGCATGTGGACCACCCCGCCGTCACCTCGCTGCGCGCCGCGCGCCTCTACGTCGAGGCCACGCCCGCCCAGGAGATCAACGCGGACGGGGAGCTCATCGGGATGACGCCCATGCGCTTCGAGGTCGCTCCCGCGGCGCTGCGCGTCTACGCCCCCGCGCCCTCCTGAATTCCGAATTGTTTCAGGGTGGCTTACGCTGGCCTCTCCGCGAGGACGAGCCATGCGACAGCGTTTCCACCGTCCCTTCATCATCGCCGCCTTCCTGGCCCTCTGCGCCGTGCTCCTGCTCTGGCTCCGAGTCCCGCATCAGGGCGAGGCGGCCCCCGCGAAGGAGCCCACCCCGCCTCGCCCCCTCAACGGCGAGACGACGCGGCCCGCCCCTGGAAGCTCCGCGCCCGCCACGCCGCGTGACACGCCGGTGACGCCCGACGAGGGCGCCTTCCTCGTGCGCGTCACCGGGCCCCAGGGGCCCCTGGCGGGCGCGAAGGTGCGCGCCTTCCGCCGGCCTCCCGATGAACGCCGCGAGCCCACGTGGCGACTCACCAGCGAGGGGACCACGGGCCCGGACGGCACCGTCCAGCTCCCCGCGCGCCCCGGTGACTATCTCGTCACGGCGCAAGCCCCGGGCCACGCCCCCGCGCGCCGCGAGGCCACCCGCCCGGAGGACCTGCCCCAGACGGTGGTCGAGCTGACGCTGACCGAGGGCGTGACGTTGCGAGGCCGCACGGTGGAGGAGGGCGGCGGTGAGCCGGTGCCCCTGGCCGAGGTGACGCTCCATCCCTACCCGGGCACGGCCTTCTCCTGGGCCCAGCCCGTGGAGCTCGCGGAGGAGGCGGCCACGGCGACGAGCGACGGCCGTGGCCAGTTCGAGCTGTCCGGCCTCGCGCCCGGCCGCTACCGGCTCACCGCGCAGGCGCCCGGCTTCAGTCGCCGCGAGCTGCTCTTCCTCCACGTCCCCCAGCAGGGGGAGCTGGTGGTGGGGCTGTGGGGCGCGGGCACGCTGGAGGGGTATGTCGTGGACGCGAAGGGGCAGCCCGCCCCTGGCGCGCGGGTGCGGGCCACGGGAGGCCTGACGCCCCTGGAGACGACTTCGAGCGAGGGCGGCGGGTTCGCGCTGGAAGTGGGCATGGGCAACTGGGTGCTGACCGCGCAGCGTGGCGACGCGGTCGGTCGCGCGCCCGGGACGTTGTTCGTGGGCCCCGGCCAGACGCTGCGCGGCCTCACCCTCACGCTGGGCGCCGAGGGTGGCCTGACGGGCGAGGTGCGCTCCACCGACGTCGCCTTCCCGGTGCGCTCCGCGGAGCTGGTGGTGCACCCCGCGGACAGCCAGGGGGAGCTCGCGCGCACGACGCTCGGCGGTGGCGGCATCTACCGGCTGGGACTGCCTCCAGGCAGCTACGACGTGGTGGTCCAGTCGCCGGGCTTCTCGCGAGGCATGAAGGCGAACGTGGAGGTCGGCACCGGCGTCTTCACGCAGCTGGACTTCGAGCTGGAGCCCGCGAGCGCCAGCCTGCAGGGCATCGTCCAGGACGCGCGCGGCACGCCCGTGGAGGGCGCGGAGGTGCGCCTGGACGCGGGCCGCCGCTCGGGTGTGGCGGCGCGCACCACGCACACCGACGCGAGGGGCGCGTTCGCGTTCCGGGAGCTGGTCCCCGGACAGGTGCACGTGCGCGCGCGGCGCGAGGGCGTCCAGGGATGGACGGAGAAGGTGGAGACGCTGCTGCCGAAGCGGTCTGTCTGGACGACGCTGGTGCTGGCGGACACCGGCATGGTGCAGGGCCGCGTGACGCAGGCGTCCGGCAAGCCTCCGTCCGAGCCCGCGCTGGTGCGCGCCGTGGCCCGCACGTCGACGGGCGGCGGCGCGGCGAACATCAGCTACGCGGAGACGGACGCGCAGGGCGTGTACTCGATGGAGCTGCCCGCGGGCGTGTACCAGCTCACCGCGGTGCTGCCGCGCGCGCGCTTCATCTACTTCCAGGACGATGACCCCAGCGTCACGGTCCATGCGGGGAGCGCGGTGCAGCAGGACCTGGTGCTGCTCGAGGAGCGCGGCATCTCCGGCACGGTGCGCGAGCCCTCGGGCGCCCCCAGTCCCTTCGCCATCGTCGCGGCGGTGCAGGGCGGTGACATGCCCTTCATCCTGCGCGTGCAGGCAAACGAGGAGGGCACGTTCGAGGTCCCCACGCGTCCCCAGGGCGCGCCGCCGCTCGCGGAGCTGGCGGCGTACAACGCGGGACGCACGGTGAGGGTGCCCTCGGTGAGCGAGGGTCAGGGTCTGGTGGAGCTGCGGCTGAAGCCGGCGGCGCGCCTGCGCGGGAAACTGGTCGCGAAAGGGGGTACCCCCCCGGATGGCTTCACGTTGACGCTGACGGAGGCGAGCGGCGAGGAGCTGCCCTGGGAGGCGGAGGCGCCGTCGACGCGGCACTTCACGGGTGACACGTTCGAGCTGCTCGACGCGCCGGGACAGGCGCTGAAGGTGCACGTGCGCGCGAGAGACGGGCGCACGGGCTCCGCGCAGGTGGCGCTGACGCCGGGCGGCGCGAGCGAGGTGGAGGTGGAGCTCGAGGGGACGGGCGCCGCGGGAATCGCGGGGCGCGCGGTGTGGGCGCGCAATGGGGGACCGGCCGCGGGCGTGGCGGTGTTCCTGGACCAGCCCGTGTCCGCGAAGCCCGACACGCACACCGGCCCGGACGGACGCTTCCAGCTCCCGGACGTGCGCCCCGGGCCGCACACGGTGCGCCTGATGCCGTTCGAGGGCCGCGTGGAGACGCGCGCGGTGAAGGTGAAGCCGGGCGAGACGACGGACGTGGGCGACGTGACGGTGTCTCCGCGCCGCGCGCAGCCGGGCACGGTGGGGGCGGGCTTCAGCGAGGCGCGCGGCTCGGTGGAGGTCGCGTGGCTGACGCCGGACGGGCCCGCCGCGCGCGCGGGCGTGGTCGTGGGAGACCGGCTGGTCTCCGTGGATGGCCTCGTGGTGAGGGACCGCGCGGAGGCGGAGGCCAGGACACGGGGCACGCCGGGCTCACCCGTGCGGCTCCAGGTGCGACGCGAAGGGCAGGAGCGCGAGCTGTTCGCCACCCGCGCGGAGTAGGCCGCGCGGCACGCGCCCGTCCCTGCGTCGGGCTACACCTTCTCCAGCACGCGCGAGAGCACCTGCGCGGTGAAGTTCACCAGCGGAATCACGCGCCGGTAGTCCATGCGCGTCGGGCCGATGACGCCCACCGTGCCCAGCACCTGCTCCTGGTTCCCGTAGGGGCTGGCGATGACCGTCACGTCACCCGCGGCCGAGAAGTCGCTCTCCGCGCCGATGAAGATCTGCATCTCGTTCGCGCGCTGCACCCGGTCCAGCAGCGACAGCAACCGGTGCTTCTCATCGAGCGCCTTGAACAGCGCGCGCATCCGCTCCACGTCCGCGAACTCCGGCTGCTCCAGGAAGGAGCCGGTGCCCTGGATGAGCACGCGCTCCGTCGTCGGCAGGTCCGTGGCGGCCGCGCCCAGCTTGAGCGCCTTCGCCGTCAGCGCGTTGTAGAGCGCCTGCTCCTGGTCCATCTCCGCGCGGATGCGCTCGCGCGCCTCCTCGAGCGGCACCTCGTGCAGCAGCTCCGACAGGAAGTTGCTCGCCCGCATCAGCTCGTCCGAGGTGATGGGGAAGTCCACCGTGATGGCCTTGTTGACCACCTGCCCGCTCTGCCCGACGAGGATGGCCAGCACCCGGTCCTCGCGCAGCCGGACGAACTCGATGCGCCGGAACACCGCCGAGTCGGGCCGAGGCGTCACCACCACGCCCGCATGCCGCGTCAGCGAGTGGAGGATGCGGCTCGCCTCGCCCAGCATCTCCTCCAGGTTCGCCTCATGGAACAGGCCCGCGTGGATGAGCTCCCGGTCCCTGGGCGTCGGGTCCTTCAGCTTGACGAGCGTGTCCACGTAGAAGCGGTAGCCCGCATCCGTGGGGACCCGGCCGGCCGACGTGTGCGGCTTCTCCAGGAAACCCAGCTCCTCCAGGTCGGCCAGCACGTTGCGCATGGTCGCCGAGGAGACCTCGAACCCAGGGCGCCGGGTGAGCTGCTGGCTGCCCACCGGCCCGCCCGTGGAGATGTACTCCTGCACCACGGCTCGCAGGACTTCCTTCTCGCGTTCACCCAGCTCTTCGGACATCCAGGCGCTCTCACTTGGGAGCCCGTGGCCCACCACCTCGCGGCCACCGCTCCAACACCCAAGTGTAAGAAAGCGCGTCCGCGGGTTCAATCCACGCCCCATCCGCCGAGCGGCCGACAGCGGGCCCCCACCGCGCCCCGTCCGCCAGCGTCCGAGCGGGCGGGCACTCGCACTGTATCGCCCGGGAGAACGACCGACTGTGGGGTATGGCAATGCTCACATGGCCGACGGGGTGTGCCGACGCTACAAGCCGCGCCACCGTGACCGCCTCATCCGCCGCGTCATCCCTGTCCGCGCCTCCCGCCCCCACCCTCACCTCCGTCTCCCTCGCGGACACGCCCACCCCGAGCGCCCCGCGCGGCCGCCTCCTCTTGTGCCTGGTGACGCTGTACCTCGTTTGGGGGTCCACCTATCTGGCCATCCGCTGGGTGCTCCAGGGAGGCATGCCGCCGTTCCTCGCGTCGGGGACGCGGTTCCTGCTGGCGGGGACGCTGATGTTCGCGGCGCTGTGGCTCAAGGGCACACCCGTGCCCACCGGGCGACAGTGGGGCGCGAGCGCGGTGGTGGGCACGCTGCTTCTGGGCGTGGGCAACGGCGGGCTCGTCTTCGCGCAGCAGTGGGTGCCCTCGGGCGTGGCGGCGCTGGTGGTGGGCAGCCTGCCCATGTGGTCGGCGCTGTTCGGTGGGCTCTTCGGACAGTGGCCCGGGAAGCTGGAGCGCTGGGGGCTGGCGGTGGGCTTCGGCGGCATCGTGCTGCTCAACCTGGGAGGTGAGCTGGGCGGAAGCCTGCTGCCCACGCTGGTGTTGCTGGTGTCGCCGGCGAGCTGGGCGCTGGGCTCGGTGCTGGGCCGGCGCATGCCCATGCCCACGGGCATGATGGCGCCCGCGGCGCAGATGCTGTGCGGCGGCGCGCTGATGCTGCTCTTCGGGCTGTTGCGCGGCGAATCGTTCGACGTGATGCCGGAGCCGCGCGCGTGGGCGGCCTTCGCGTACCTGGTGACGTTCGGCTCGCTGGTGGGCTACAGCGCGTATGCGTACATGATGCGGCACGCGAGCCCCTCGCTCGCCACCAGCTACGCGTACGTCAACCCGGTGGTGGCGGTGCTGCTGGGCGCGGTGTTCGCCGGCGAATCCCTGAGTCCCCTGGCGTGGGTGGCCATGGCCGCGATTCTTGGCGCCGTGGTGCTGCTGACACGCAAGCGCTGAGGGACGACGTTCGCGGACCCGCCGTGCCCGGGGGGACACACGTGCGGTGTCAACCCGGGCCGACGAGGCCAGACGGCGCTTGACGTGGGTTGTGTCTCGGGCTGTTTAACGGAGGGATGGAATCCCTTCGCGCGCTCTGCCTCGCCTGCCTGCTCGTGACGGGCGTGTCCACCGCCGCTCCCGTCATCCAGGTCCCCGAGGGAGGCCCGAGCGTCCCCGTCACCGCCAAGGGCACGCTGTGTGGCCCCGTGAGGGCCGGCTGGACGCTGTCGCCGGACGGACGCTCGCTCAAGCCTCCCGCGCGCGTGGAGCAGGATGACGCGCGCATCCTCGAGCTGAAGGTCGCGCCCACGGGTGGCCAGTGCGAGACGACGGAGGAGCGCGTCACCGTCATCGCCACCGGCCCCTTCCCGCGCGTGGACGCGGCGGGCACCAACTTCTTCCCCGACGAGGGCCGGGTGGAGCTGCGCGGCACGGGGCTGTCGCACGTGGGCGTCGCCTGGAGCGGCACGCCGCGCACGGTGGCCGAGCCGACGTTGATGGAGGGTCAGGACGTGTGCCTGACGCCCTCCGTGGAGCGAGGCCCGGGCAACTGCACGGTGCCGGTGGCGCGCGGGCTGCCCACGGACGCGGCGCTGTACTGGACGCCGCCGCATGGGCGCTGGGGCAAGGACGTCACCACGTTCGATGCGTCCGGCAACGTGGTGGACCCGGAGACCTTCCGCCTGCGTCCCGGGCGCGTGGTGCTCACCCAGCCGCTCATCCAGTCGGCGGGCGTGGACGTGTCGCGCGGGCCGGGCTTCGTGGCGCTGAGCCACTCGGAGGCGCTGGCGTCGGTGGACTGCGGTCCGGTGCGCTGCGAGGTGAACGAGGGCTCGGTGTCCTTGCGCAACGTGCCGGGCGTGGACGTCAGCGTGACGCTGCGGCTGAGGCTCGCGCCGCGCATCTACTTCGCGCGCGGCGAGGCGCTGGACCAGGTGCTGGTGGAGACGCTGCCGGTGCTCGCGTGTCCGCTGACGGCGGTGGACGGCACGGTGCTGCGCGACGCGGAGAACTCCGCGATGGTGGTCCGCCTGGACGTGTCCTGTCAGCACGACCCGCGCAAGCTGCTCTGGGCCATGAACGACCAGCGCGCCCGCGTGGAGCGCGTGGTGAAGGCCTCCGACGGCACCTACGTGCTCCTGCGCACCGGCGGCACGTCCGAGCAGCAAGTGACAGTGAGCGCGCAGACGTCGCGGGTGGAGGGCTCGGTGGTGGCGTCGGACACGACGAGGACGCAGCCGTTGCCGGTGCCCAGGGCGTCGCTGGAGCTGGGCGACCAGGGCACCATCGACTTCATCCCCATCAACCGGCCCGCGGAGCTGCACGTGGCGGCCAGCGGCGAGCAGGGCCGCTTCGTGCCGCGCCCCGTGGCGGGCGCGTACACCGTCACGACGCGCGACGGGACGACGTACGTGCAGGGCGAGCCCACCGCGGGCGGCTTCGTGTCGCTGCGCTTCGGCTATCAGCTCTCCACGCTGCCGGGGGAGCTGGCCACCACGGACCTGGTGGTCGTCACGGAGCGGGTGCAGCGCTCGGTGCGCGAGGCGAGCGTGCCCATCCGGGTGGAGAGCGTGGTGGAGCTGGTGTGCGCGGACAAGGACGGCAAGGACCGGGTGCTGGAGCCCAGCCGTCCGCACCGCATCGACTACGCCATGCGCAACTCCTGTCGGGTGGTCATCCACCGCGAGCGGCTCAAGCCCGAGCAGGGCGCGCAGGAGGTGGTGCTGCGCATCGGCGTCACCAAGCCGGATGGTTCGGCGCGCGGGGAGAGCCAGGTGGAGCAGCGCATGTTGCTGCGGCCGCAGGGGGAGACGCGCACGATTCCGGTGCCGGGGCAGCTGGGCCAGTTCGACCGGATTCTCGTGCAGGTGTCGCTGGTGGCGGACGAGTCGCGCTATGCGCTGAGCACGGCGGACCGCTCGGGGCTGCCGTCGGCGCAGTGGACGGCCATCGTCAGCGGCGGGCGGCTGCGGCTGTACACGACGGCGACGATTCCGGCGGGTCTCTACCGGGCCACGGAGCCCAGCGGTCAGCTCATCCTCAACTTCGGCGTGGTGTCGCGCCTGGCGCTCTTGAATGACGAGGGCCAGGAGCGGCTGCTCGGCTTCGAGATGGGGCTGATGGGCATGGGATTGATTCCCCAGTCCGGCGACATCGAGTTCCCGCCGACGTTGGCGGTGGTGATGGGGCTGAGCTTGCGGGTGCCCATCGGTCCGGGCGCGGCGGTGGGCGCGCAGGCGTGGGTGGCGCGGGAGTTCCGCGACGACATCACCCGCCGCTCGGACGGCTCCGTCGTCGACTCGAGCCGCTGGTCCTTCATCTTCGGACCCAGCATCTCCGTGGGCAACGTGGGCTTCAACCTGTGACGCGAGGGGGCGCCCTCGCGCCCCTCGTCAGCTCGCCGTGCGCGGGCCCGGCTGCGTGTGGTGCACGCCCGGCACTTCCGTCTCGCGCGGCAGCCACACGTTGAAGGTGGAGCCCTGTCCCGGCACGCCCGGGGACTCCACCCAGATGCGGCCGCCGTGCTGCTCGACGATGCCCTGGCTGATGGTGAGCCCCAGGCCCAGTCCGCCGTACTTGCTGCCGTGCGCGCGGCCGAAGCGCTCGAAGATGAGCGCCTGCTTGTCCTTGGGAATCCCCACGCCGCTGTCCTTCACGGACAGGTGCACGCCCTCGCTCCCCTCCCCCGTCAGCCGCACCAGCACCGCCCCGCCCTCCGGCGAGTAACGGATGGCGTTGGACAAGAGGTTCGTCAGCACCTGGTCCAGCCGCCCGCGGTCCCAGATGCCCTCCAGGTTCTCCGGCGTCTCCACCTGGATTTCATGCCCCTGCGACAACACCGCCATCCGGTCGCGCGTCTCGTGCACCAGCTGGCTGAAGTCGAACCGCTCCAGCTCCAGCGACAGCCTTCCTGCCTGCAGCCGGCTGATGTCCAGCAGGTCCTCGACCAGCTTCGCCATCCGGTCAATCTGACGGTTGATGATTTTCAGCGACTTGCCCGGCCCCGCCTCCGTCTCGCCCCCCAGCTTCAGGAGCGCCAGGTGCGCGTGCCCCTTGGCCGCCGCCAGCGGCGTGCGCAGCTCGTGGCTCGCCGCCGCCAGGAACGCGTCCTTCGCCTCGCTCGCCAGCCGCAGCGCCGTCTCCGCGCGCTGCCGCTCGGTGATGTCGCGCGCCACGGAGATGAACCGCCCGGGCCCCTCCGCCGCCGACACGAACTGGAGCACCACCTCCACCGGCACCTCGCTGCCATCCCGCCGCCGGTGCGTCGTGGAGTACGTCTGGCTGGGCAGCGTCCCACTCACCAGCGGCGCCAGCAGCTTGCGGAAGCCCGCCTCGTCGAACGCCCCCTCCACCTCCAGCACCGACAGCCCCACCAGCTCATCCGTGGTGCTCGCCAGCTGCTTCGCCGCGCCCGCGTTCGCGTACGTCAACGTCAGCGAGTCCGGCGAGAACATCAGGACGCAGTCCAGCGTCGCGTCCAGCGTCATCTTGAAGCGCCCCAGCGCCTCCTCGGCGCGGCGCTTGTCGTCGATGTCCGTGGCCACCGCAATCCATCCCACCACGTGGCCCGTCTCGTCCCGCTCCGGCACCGCGCGTGCCAGGTGCCAGCGATACACCCCGTCGAACCGGCGCAGGCGGAACTCGCGCTCCACCCGCTGACTGGAGCGGATGGCCGTCTCCCACGCCTGCCGCATCTCGTCGCGGTCCACCGGGTGCACGAACTCCAGGAAGGTGCTCAAGGACAGCGGCTGCTCCTCGTGGATGCCCGTGTAGTCACGCCCCGCGCGGTTCGCGTACGTGAACGAGCCGTCCGCGCGCGCCGCCCACATCACCTCCGGCAGCGACTCGGTGAGCCGCCGGTAGCGCAGCTCGCTCTGGCGCTCCATCGCCTCGCGCTCGCGCTGACGCAGCAAGGCCGCCTGCCGCTGGATTTGCTGCTCCTTGAGGAACAGGTCCACGAAGACGCTGACCTTCGAGCGGAGGATTTCCGGGTCGAAGGGCTTGAGCAGGTAGTCCACCGCGCCGTGCGCGTAGCCCTTGAAGATGTGGGCCGCGTCGCGGCTGAGCGCGGTGAGGAAGATGATGGGGATGGTGCGGGTGCGCTCGCGCTGCTTGATGAGCGTGGCCGTCTGGAAGCCATCCAGCCCCGGCATCTGCACGTCCATCAGGATGACGGCGAAGTCGCGCTGCAGGAGGAACTTGAGCGCCTCCTCGCCGCTCGTCGCCTTGACGAGCTCCTGCCCCAACGGCTCGAGGATGGCCTCCAGCGCCAGCAGGTTGGACGGGTGGTCGTCCACCATCAAGATGCTCGCCCTGGAACGGGTGCTGCTGTCCTGCGGGCGTTCGGCGGAGATGTGTTCGCTAGGCGTCATTGAAATAGGAGCAAGGTATGCCCCGACCGTTTACTGGCCGGACAGGCTAGGCGCGGCCTCCGCCGGTCAAAAGCCCGGCAAAGACGAGTCGTGCGCTAGCCATCAATCGGACCCTCTCTTCGTCATGCCGATACCCACAGACGGATGAGCTCCAGAAGCTTGTCCGTATCCACCGGCTTGGGCAGGTAGTCGCTGGCCCCTGCGGCCATGCACTTCTCCCGGTCGTCCTTCAGCGCCTTGGCCGTCACGGCGATGATGGGGAGGCTGGCGTACCGGAGGTCCTTGCGGATGGCCCGCATGGTCTCGTACCCGTCCATCTCCGGCATCATCACGTCCATCAGGACGACATCCACGTCGCGGTGCTGCTCGAGCGTCTCGATGGCCGCCCGCCCGTTCTCCGCGAAGACCACCTGCATGCCGTGGTTCTCCAGCACGCTGGTGAGGGCGAAGATGTTGCGCATGTCGTCATCGACGACGAGCACCTTCTTGCCAACAAGCTCGGACTCCTCCTCGTTGCGCTGGGCCAGCGCCGCCCGCGCCCGGGGAGGCAGATTCTGGTCCAGCCGGTGCAGGAACAGCGCGGTGTCGCTGAGCAACTGTTCGGGACTCTTCGTTCCGCTCTTGAGGATGACACTGCCGGTGTAGCGGCGTAGGCGGGCCTCGTCCTTGGGCGTGAGCTCCTTGCCCGTGTAGATGACGATGGGCAAATCCCGGAAGCGCTGCTGGGTCTTGACCTCCTCCACCAGCTTGATGCCGTCCATGTCGGGCAGCAGCAGGTCGATGACCAGGCAGTCGTACTCACCCTCCTCCAGCTTCTGGAGGACCTCCTGGCCGGTGGCCACGGCCGTGACGACGACGTCACCGCCCTCGGCGAGCAGGCTGACCAGGCTGCTGCGCTGCACGTCGTCGTCCTCGACGAGCAGCAGGCGGCGCTCCTTGCGCTCCAGGAAGCGCGCCAGCTGGTTGAACACCCGCTCCAGCCCTTCCTTGCTGACGGGCTTGGTGAGGTAGCCGAACGCGCCCTGGGCGTTGCCCAGGTGCTTGTCCATGACGCTGATGATGTGGACGGGGATGTGGCGCGTGCGCGGGTTGCGCTTGAGCCTGTCGAGCACGCTCCAGCCGTCCACCACGGGCAGCTGGATGTCGAGCGTCACCGCGTGCGGCTGGAACTCGTTGGCCATGGACAGGCCGGTGTCGCCGCGGGTGGCGACCAGGGCCTTGAAGCCCTTCTCGCGCGCCAGCTGCACCATGATGCGGGCGAACTTCAGGTCGTCCTCGATGATGAGCAGGACGCGGTCACCCTCGCGGATGTGGTCGCGGTCATCCTCCACCGCGAGCGGCGGCAGGAGCGAGTCCACCGGGGGCGGCAGCGCGGCGTCCAGCACGTGGCCGCTCTCCGCCACGGCGGGAGGCACCGGCGCCGGCGCGGGAGGCAGCGGGGCCTCCGGCACCACGTTGCTGCCGCGGGGCATCAGGGGCTCGAGCGGCGCGGGCATGGCGGGCAGGGCCGGCAGGCCGTCGTCGTCGGGGCCCACGTACTCGGGCGGCAGGTACAGCGTGAAGGTGCTGCCCTTGCGCGGCTCGCTGCTGACGTGGATTTCGCCGCCCAGCAGCTTGGCGATTTCGCGGCTGATGGACAGGCCCAGGCCGGTGCCGCCGTACTTGCGGGCGGTGGAACCATCCGCCTGCTGGAAGGCCTCGAAGATGAGGCGCTGCTTGTCCTTGGCGATGCCGATGCCCGTGTCCGTCACCGCGAAGGCGATGACGTAGCGCGAGCGCTTGAGCACCTCGTGCTCCAGCCGCGCGCCGGGCTCGGCCAGCTTCACCGTCAGCTTCACGCTGCCTTCGTCGGTGAACTTGAAGGCGTTGGAGAGCAGGTTCTTGAGCACCTGCTGCAGCCGCTGCGGGTCGGTGCGGATGGCGCGCGGGGTGCCCTGCGCGACCTCCACGGTGAAGGCCAGGTTCTTCTGCTCGGCCACCGGGCGGAAGCCGCGGTCGATGAACTGGTTGAGCTCCGTGAGGACGATGTCCCGGGGCTCCACCTGCATCTTGCCGGCCTCCACCTTGGACAGGTCGAGGATTTCGTTGATGAGGCTGAGCAGGTCTCCGCCGGACGCGTAGATGGTGTTGGCGTACTCCACCTGCTTGGTGGAGAGGTTGCCGTCCTTGTTGTCCGACAGGAGCTTGGCCAGGATGAGCAGGCTGTTGAGCGGCGTGCGCAGCTCGTGGCTCATGTTGGCCAGGAACTCGCTCTTGTACTTGGAGATGACGGTGAGCTGCTCGGCCTTCTCCTCCAGGCTGACGCGGGCGCGCTCGACCTCGTTGTTCTTCTCCTCGACGCGGCGGTTCTGCTCCTCGAGCAGCTTCGCCTTCTCCTCCAGCTCGCTGTTGCTGCGCTTGAGCGCGTCCTGCTGCTGGGTGAGCTCGCGCGACTGGCTCTGCAGCTCCTGAGTGAGCCCCTGCGACTGCTGCAGGAGCTGCTCGGTGCGCATGTTCGCCATGATCATGTTCAGGACCACGCCGATGCTCTCGGTGAGCTGGTCCAGGAAGATCTGATGGATGGCGCTGAAGGTGTGGAACGAGGCCAGCTCGATGACCGCCTTCACCTCGCCCTCGAAGAGGACGGGCAGGACGATGATGTTGAGCGGGGCGGACTCACCCAGGCCGGAGGAGATGGTGATGTAGTCCGGCGGGACGTGGGTGAGGAGGATGGTCTTGCGCTCCAGGGCGCACTGACCGACGAGCCCCTCGCCCAGGCGGAAGCGGTTGGCGATGTGCTTGCGCTCCCGGTAGGCGTAGGTGCTGGTCAGCTTGAGCACCGGCGTCCCGGAGTCGGTGTCCATCAGGAAGAAGGCGCCGTGGTGGGCGGAGACCAGCGGCGTCAGCTCGCTCATGATGAGGCGACTGACGGCGTCCAGGCTCTTCTGGCCCTGCATCATGCCGCTGAACTTCGCCAGGTTCGTCTTGAGCCAGTCCTGCTCCTGGTTCTTCTGCGTGGTCTCACGCAGGTTGACGATCATCTGGTTGATGTTGTCCTTCAGCGCGGCGACCTCGCCCTCGGCGACGACGGTGATGCTGCGGGTGAGGTCACCCTTCGTCACCGCGGTGGCCACGTCGGAGATGGCGCGCAGCTGGCTGGTCAGCGTCCCGGCCAGCTGGTTCACGTTGTCGGTCAGCTGCCGCCACGTGCCGCGAGCGCCGGGCACGCGGGCCTGGCCGCCCAGCTTTCCTTCGATACCGACCTCGCGGGCCACGGTGGACACCTGCTCGGCGAAGGTGCCCAGCGTGTCCGTCATGTTGTTGATGGTGTCCGCGAGCGCGGCCACCTCGCCCTTCGCGTCGACGATGAGCTTCTGGGTGAGGTCACCGTTGGCGACCGCCGTCACCACGCGCACGATGCCGCGCACCTGCGTGGTGAGGTTGGAGGCCATGAAGTTCACGTTGTCCGTGAGGTCCTTCCACGTGCCGGCCACACCGGGCACGCGGGCCTGGCCGCCCAGCTTCCCCTCGACACCCACTTCGCGGGCCACGGTGGACACCTGCTCGGCGAAGGTGCCCAGCGTGTCCGTCATGTTGTTGATGGTCTCCGCGAGCGCGGCGACCTCGCCCTTCGCCTCGACCACCAGCTTCTGCTTGAGGTCGCCGTTGGCGACGGCCGTCACGACCTTGACGATGCCGCGCACCTGCGTGGTGAGGTTGCGGGCCATGAAGTTCACGTTGTCCGTGAGGTCCTTCCAGACGCCGGACACCCCGCGCACTTCCGCCTGACCGCCCAGCTTTCCTTCGGTGCCGACCTCGCGCGCGACGCGCGTCACTTCCGAGGCGAACGAGTTGAGCTGGTCCACCATGATGTTGATGGTGTCCTTCAGCTCGAGG
Source organism: Myxococcus sp. MH1 (assembly GCF_059738865.1). Taxonomy (NCBI): domain Bacteria; kingdom Pseudomonadati; phylum Myxococcota; class Myxococcia; order Myxococcales; family Myxococcaceae; genus Myxococcus; species Myxococcus sp. MH1. The sequence continues at coordinate 9,692,228 of NZ_AP026947.1, forward strand.
ATCTCACCCTTGGCGTCGACGGTGATCTTCTTGGACAGGTCTCCGTTGGCCACCGCGGTGGTCACCAGCGCGATGTTTCGCACCTGCGCGGTGAGGTTGGAGGCCATCGAGTTCACGTTGTCGGTGAGGTCCTTCCACGTGCCGGCGACCCCGGGCACCGCGGCCTGACCACCGAGCTTGCCGTCCGTGCCGACCTCCTTGGCGACGCGGGTCACCTCGGCGGCGAACGCGCGGAGCTGGTCCACCATCGTGTTGATGGTGCTCTTGAGCTCGAGGATCTCGCCCCGGGCCTCGACGGAGATCTTCTGCGACAGGTCGCCATTCGCGACCGCCGTCGTGACCTTGGCGATGTTTCGCACCTGGTCGGTGAGGTTGCCGGCCAGCACGTTCACGTTGTCGGTGAGGTCCTTCCACACGCCGGCGACCCCGGGCACCGCGGCCTGACCGCCCAGCTTGCCCTCGGTGCCGACCTCCTTGGCGACGCGAGTCACCTCGGACGCGAAGCCGCGGAGCTGGTCCACCATCGTGTTGATGGTGTTCTTGAGCTCCAGCACCTCGCCCTTCACGGAGACGGTGATCTTCTGGGACAGGTCGCCATTGGCGACGGCCGTCGTGACCTTGGCGATGTTTCGCACCTGGTCGGTGAGGTTGCCTGCGAGGACGTTCACGTTGTCGGTGAGGTCCTTCCACACGCCGGACACGCCCTTCACGTCGGCCTGTCCGCCCAGCTTTCCTTCGGTGCCGACCTCCTTGGCGACGCGAGTCACCTCGGCGGCGAACGCGCGGAGCTGGTCCACCATCGTGTTGATGGTGCTCTTGAGCTCCAGCACCTCGCCCTTCGCGTCGACGGTGATCTTCTTGGACAGGTCGCCATTGGCGACCGCCGTCGTCACCTCGGCGATGTTTCGCACCTGGGCCGTGAGGTTGTTGGCCAGCAGGTTCACGTTGTTGGTGAGGTCCTTCCACGTGCCCGCGACGCCCGGCACCTCGGCCTGGGCGCCCAGCTTGCCTTCCACGCCCACCGTGCGGGCGACGTCCGTCACCTGCTGCGCGAAGATGGACAGGGTCTGCGTCATCGCGTTGATGGTGTCCGCGAGCGCGGCGATCTCACCCTTCGCGTCCATCATCAGCTTCTGGGTGAGGTCCCCGTTGGCGACCGCCGTCACCACGCGCACGATGCCGCGCACCTGGCTGGTGAGGTTGGACGCCATGAAGTTCACGTTGTCCGTGAGGTCCTTCCAGACGCCGGACACCCCGCGCACCTCGGCCTGACCGCCCAGCTTCCCCTCGGTGCCGACCTCCTTGGCGACGCGGGTCACCTCGGACGCGAAGCCTCGGAGCTGGTCCACCATCGTGTTGATGGTGCTCTTGAGCTCCAGCACCTCGCCCTTGGCGTCGACGGTGATCTTCTTGGACAGGTCACCATTGGCGACGGCCGTGGTGACCTCGGCGATGTTGCGGACCTGGTCGGTGAGGTTGTTCGCGAGCAGGTTCACGTTGTTGGTGAGGTCCTTCCACGTGCCCGCGACGCCCGGCACCACGGCCTGGGCGCCCAGCTTGCCTTCCACGCCCACCGTGCGCGCGACGTCCGTCACCTGCTGCGCGAAGATGGACAGCGTCTGCGTCATCGCGTTGATGGTGTCGGCCAGCTCGGCGACCTCGCCCTTGGCCTCCATCTTCAGCCGCTGCGTGAGGTCACCGTTGGCGACCGCCGTCACGACCTTGGCGATGCCGCGCACCTGGGTCGTGAGGTTCACGGCCATCACGTTCACGTTGTCGGTGAGGTCCTTCCAGGTGCCGGAGACGCCCTTCACCTCGGCCTGACCGCCCAGCTTGCCGTGGGTGCCGACCTCGCGCGCCACGCGCGTCACCTCGGAGGCGAACGAGTTGAGCTGGTCCACCATCGTGTTGATGGTGTTCTTGAGCTCCAGAATCTCGCCGCGCGCGTCCACGGTGATCTTCTTGGACAGGTCGCCGTTGGCCACCGACGTCGTCACCAGGGCGATGTTGCGCACCTGGGTGGTGAGGTTGGAGGCCATCGAGTTCACGTTGTCGGTGAGGTCCTTCCACACGCCGGCAACGCCCTTCACGTCGGCCTGACCGCCCAGCTTGCCGTCGGTGCCCACCTCGCGAGCGACGCGCGTCACCTCGGAGGCGAAGGCGCGGAGCTGGTCCACCATCGTGTTGATGGTGTCCTTGAGCTCCATCACCTCGCCCTTCACGTCCACGGTGATCTTCTTGGAGAGGTCACCCTTGGCGACGGCCGTCGTCACGTCGGCGATGTTGCGCACCTGGGCCGTGAGGTTGTTGGCCATCAGGTTCACGTTGTCGGTGAGGTCCTTCCACGTGCCGGCGGCGCCGGGCACCTGGGCCTGGGCGCCCAGCTTGCCCTCGACGCCCACCGTGCGCGCCACGCTGGTCACCTGCTGCGCGAAGACGTTGAGCGTGTCCGTCATGTTGTTGAGCGTGGAGCCCAACGCGGCGATTTCGCCCTGCGACGGCACCATCAGCTTCTGGGTGAGGTCGCCGTTGGCGACCGCCGTCACCACCTTCACGATGCCGCGCACCTGCGTCGTGAGGTTGGACGCCATGAAGTTCACGTTGTCGGTGAGGTCCTTCCACGTGCCGGAGACACCGGGCACCGCGGCCTGACCGCCCAGCTTTCCTTCCGTGCCCACCTCGCGCGCCACGCGCGTCACTTCGGAGGCGAAGCCATTGAGCTGGTCCACCATCGTGTTGATGGTGCTCTTGAGCTCGAGCACCTCGCCGCGCGCGTCCACCGTGATCTTCTTCGACAGGTCGCCGTTGGCGACGGCGGTGGACACCTCGGCGATGTTGCGCACCTGGGCCGTGAGGTTGTTGGCCATCAGGTTCACGTTGTCGGTGAGGTCCTTCCAGACGCCGGAGACGCCCTTCACCTCGGCCTGACCGCCCAGCTTGCCGTCGCTGCCGACCTCGCGCGCGACGCGCGTCACCTCGGCGGCGAACGAGTTGAGCTGGTCGAGCATCGCGTTCACGGTGGTGCCGATGCGCAGGAACTCGCCCTTCACCGGCTGGCCGTCGATTTCCAGGGCCATCTTCTGGGTGAGGTCGCCCTCGGCCACGGCCACCAGCACGCGCGCGACTTCCGTGGTCGGCTGCACCAGGTCGCCGATGAGCGCGTTGATGGAGTTGATGCTCGTGGCCCAGTCTCCGCGCCCGTCGCCCAAGGACACGCGCTCGGCCATGCGGCCCTCGCGACCGACGACTCGCGCCACGCGCACCATCTCGTGCGTCATGGCGGAGTTGAGGGTCACCACCGCGTTGAAGGCGCGGGAGATGTCGTCCATCACCGGCACGGAGGTGAAGTCCGGCAGGCGCACGGAGAAGTCGCCGCCTTGCACGGCCCGCAGCGCGGCGAGCAGCGTCTGCATGGGGTCATCCCCGCGGATGCGCGCGCCCGGCGTCCTCGCGCCGCCGCCTCGGCCGCCCGTCTGTCTGCCGCCCTCCTCGGTGACACGGCCGCGCGTGCGCTCGGACTCGACGCGGTTGGCCGCGAGCTGCGGGCTGGACGCCGCTTCGCTCCGGGGCTTGCGCGTCGAGGCGCGCTTCCTGCCATTGCCGTTGGAGCTGGGAACCTTGGTGTCGTCCACGAGGAGAACCCTTCTGATCGGGATGAACGCCGCGAGCCGAGACCTCGCAGCGGACGGGCAGGAGCGAATCTCCTGTGAGTTCGCGGGCTTGTCGAATCAAAGCCCCGGTCCTCCAGGTGATTTGTCGCTTACTGAACTTCGAGCCCGGGCGATGGATACCGCGCGTGAAACATGCGGAACCCACAGCCTCTGTCCAACATGTCAGGGCGGCGGCGCCGTGCAGGGAAAACCGTCGCAGCCCTGGACATAAAGCGGCCGACCGGAGAGCCGGCGAGCAGGGGCCAACGCGCGGCCCTCGGGCACGGGAGTCCGCTCCCCCGTCCGCACATCGAGCGAGAACGACGGCGCCCCGGTCGGGGAACAGCCGATCATCAACTGCTCGGGTGCGTCCAGCCACCACATCGTTTCCACCTGACAGGGGACATCGAGGGGGCGGTGGGAGAGGGAGCGGGTGTCGTAGACGCGGAGGTGTCCGTCGGAGAGCACGGCGGCCAGCACGCCGCCGGCGCCCACGGAGAGCCGGGCGGTGGAGGCGGGGACCTGGGTCTGCGCGAGCACGGAGCCGTTGGAGGAGACGGAGACGAGCTGCCCCGAGGCATCGAGGGCGAGCATGCCGTGCGCGTGTCCGGCGAGGGCGATGGGCTGGAAGTCGCCCATGGGGACGAGGGTGGCGCCGTCCTCGCGCAGGAGGCGGTTTCCGGCGGAGAGCCACAGGTGGTTGTCCGCGTCGAAGGCGATGGCGAGCGCGCCGGTGAGGTCATGGCGCGTGGTGGCGTTGGCGGGGCCGCAGGTGGCGACGGAGTGGGCGCCGAAGACGGCGGCGCGCGAGGCATCGGGCGAGACGGCCCAGCCGAGCCGGGCCTCGGGGTGGGCCTTGAAGAGACAGTGGTTGAGGGCGCCGAAGTTCGGGTCCGTCGTGGGGGAGGACACGAGGTAGGGCAGGCTGGTGGTGGCGACGTAGAGGAGCAGGCCCAGGGAGACGGCGGAGGCGAGGGTGAGGGGCCAGGGCCTGAGGCTGCGCGCGCGGGTGTTCCTGGCGGGAGCACGCGCGTTCTTCCTTCCCGTGGTCACCGCGCTCTCGCGTCCGCTCAAGGTGACTCCTCGCTGCCTCGCGCCGCCCGGCCCTACGCATAGCGCCCGGCCTGTCTCCAGGCCACTCCCCCCGAGGTGCATCCCAGCACATCACGGAATGGACTCGGGTGCCTGCTTGCTTCATGCGGAGCAACGGATGATTGGGGCAGGACTGGTCCGCGCGTTGCACAGCGGGCCGGCCATGCGTCGCATCCTCCCCGCGCGGGCACGACTGTGGCTGCTGGGCCTCATCCTCGTGGCGCCGCTGGCCACGGTGGAGTGTGTCTATCGGTACGCGCTCACGCGCCTCCCGGAGCTGCCTCCTTCGCCCACCCAAGGGCTCACGCCCTCCGCGCGTCAGCGGGTGACGTGGTGGAGGGATTTCTCTCCTGACACGGAGCGCGTGCAGCCCGTGTGGTCCTGGACCGTGGTGCAGGGGCTGCTTCGCGTCGCGCTCTCCCCACCCTCGCTCGGAGAGGGGCTCATGCCCGAGGGCTTCGAGCACGCGCGGGACGCGGCGGACCGCTGGCTCCGCGTGTTGAAGGCTCGCGACTCGGTTCGATATCGGGGACTCGAGCGGGTCGCCCTGGCCATCTGGCTCACGCGCCACTGGGATGAGGCGGACTGGCGGGTCGCCGCCATCGAGTCACGGTGGCACGCGTCGAGCGTGAGGCGCGGCGTCCCCGTGTTCCTCGCGCGAAGCTGGACCCAGCTCCCCGTCGAGGACCTCGCGTTGCTCATGGCCCTGGGGCAGCTCTCCTGGCGCGTGGACCCGTGGTGCGAGCGGGAACAACTCCATGCGGTCCGTGATGCGCTGCTGTGGACGCTGCATGACCGCGAGGGGCTCGATGAGCCGGCGCTGGCGACGGCCCTCCGCGCACCGCTGTTCCTCACGGTGCGCCCCATCGACTGGGGAACTTGTGGACAACCCGCGCTGACACGCGTGCTGGAGTCTCGGGTCACCACGCCGCTCCCCGAGTAGCCACGGGGCCGAGCCCTCCGTGAGGCTCGCTTGTCGCTGGCCGTCCTCGCCTCAAGTTTGAGCACGAGGAAAGGACCCCACCCATGCGACGAGCGCTCTGCACCGCGGCCCTGACGTTCAGCTTCCTCTTGTCTCCTGTCGCCCTCGCCCAATCAGCGGGCAGCGGAGCGGGCGCAGGGACGTCCTCTCAATCCCAGTCGGGCGTCGGCGCCAACCAGGCACCTGGCACCTATCCGTCCGGGACCTTCTCCGTCGTTCCCTATGGGTCCACGGGCGCTGAAGACATCTCCAGCACGACCACCACCACGCAGGCGACCGGTGGCGCTGGCAACACCTCGAACACCAACGCTGGCGGCACGGACACAGGCAACAATGCGTCGGATGCGCGCGGAACGGGCGGCTCTGGCAACAAGGACTCCGTGCCCGCCGGTCGCCCCGAGCCCACGCGCCAGGGCACCGAGCCGCGAGATGCGGCGGGCGATGCACGAGGCGGCAGCGCGGAGGCAGCCGCGTCCGGAGAGGACCTGAGCCAGAGAGACCTGACCCGAGAGGTCGCCATGCTTCGCAACGATGTCCTGCGACTCCAGCGACAGGTCAACGCGCTCCGAGGCGGACATGCCAATGACGATGACTCGGGGAAGCAGCAGGACGGCACGGGAGGCTCGGGCCCAGCGAGCGCGCCTCGACAGGACGCCTCCGCCAATGACACCGGCGACGTGAACGCCGACCCCGAGAAGACCATCGTCGCGAACGTCGTCATGCGCGGACAGGTGACCTCGGCCACCCAGGACCGGATTGTCATCAAGGACTCGGAGACCGGGGACCTCTACGACCTGCGCGTCGGAGAGAACACCCGCATCGTCCGCAACGGTCAGCGCATCTCGACGCAGGGCCTGCGACAGGGCACCGCCGTCCAGGCCGCCTACAACCTCATCGCGGATGGCACCTCCGACGCGACCCGAATCCAGGTGACACCGCGCTCGCGCTGATTCCCGGCGGAGGCGCTCACGTCAGGCCCCGGCGCAAGCACCTCTCGCTCACGCGCGAACCATGAGCTGGGTCCGCGTCCTGCCCGCGCGGGCGCCTCGGCGCGCGGCCTGCGCGCCTCGTGTCGCCAGCTCATGTGCGAAGGAGCTTCACCGCTCGCGCGCGAACCGCTCGATGCGCACAATCGCCAGCTCCATCTTCTGGCGCGCCGAGCTGTTCGCCGAGTGCACGCGGACTCGCGGAGGAACGAAGCCTCGCGTGGCCACCGCTTCCTCCAGCCACAGCAGCACGTCATACCCGGTGCCGTGCTCGTCATCCCCGAGGTCATGGTCGAGGCTGAGCTCGACCACCTGTCCTCCCTCGAGCAACGCGATGGCCTCTTCCGGCCAACGGACAGCCACCCAGCCCTCGGGAGCGGGCCGCTCGTCATCCAGATACACTCTCACCGCGTCACCCCAGGCGAGTCAGCGTCCGCCGTCCTTCGACGACTTGCCCTCGGCGAGCTGACGCATCTTCGCGGCGAAGGGGCTCTCCCCCTCTACCCGGTTGGGACCGCCCGCCAGCCGCTGCCGCCGAGCCATCGCCAGACCTCCCTCCGCGGGGCCCTCGAGGGCCTCCTTCTCGTAGCGGTCCTGCCCTCCGAGCGCGCGTCCCACGGGACGAGCGGAAGCAACACGGCGGTTCGTATCCACGGGCATGACCAGACCTCCAGCGGTGACGACGCCCCGTTCTACCCCACCTGCGTCCCGCTCGCAGCCCCCAGGGTCTCCTCGGGCGACTCCAGCACCTCCCCGACATGCCGGAGCACCCGCGCCACCACCTCCACATCCAGCGCCCGCGCATCCCACGTACACGTCAGCGTCATCACCTTCCCCGGCACCAGCTCCCCCGCCTCCACCACCGGCTCGGTCCGCACGGAGCAAGGCGCCAGCACCAACGGCACCCGCGTGTACGGCACGGTCGCCACGTAGCCCCGTTCGAGCCCCAGCGTGCCCAGGCTCGTCACCACCACCGAGCCGAACGGGTCCCTCGGCATCCCCACCCAGCGCAGGTCCACGTTCAGCGTGAACCACACGAAGGACAACAGCCGCAGCGCCCACCCCATGAACATCCCCGGGATGCGATACGAGCGGCGCTTGCCCCGCTCGATGACCGCGTCCTCCCGCGAGCGCACCCGCCCCACCACGCCCTCCATCGCCCGCACGAAGTCCGCGAGCGACAGCGTGTCCGCGCGGTGCACCGTGGCCGTCGTCAGGTCCACGCGCCCCGACGGCTCGGGCTGCACCACGAGCACGCACACGCCCACGTCGACGCGCGGGGACGGGCTGCCCCAGCGCATGAGCACGTTGGCCTCGGGGTACAGCCGCAGCGCGTCCGCGGCGGCCTTGGCCACCAGGTGTGTCACGGTGAGCCGCTGCCCCGTCCGCTCGCGCCACGCCTCCAGGAACGCGAGCGCGCGCTCCATGCGCACCTCGAGTGCGGCATAGGAGGTCGGGTCCCGAGGCGCGCCCCAGGCCCCCAGGGCGAGCTTGCGGAAGGCACCTGGTGGTGGCGCCGGCTTCAGGTCGAGGTCCACGAAGAGCCCGGGCTTCGCATGGAGTCCAACGCTCCTGCAACCCCACCCTGCGCGGCGGAGGGCACCCTGTTAGACAGGTCGTCCGCAGCCAGCCCTCCACCGAGGCCCCCGACATGACGCCCATCGCCCTGGCCCTGTCCCTCGCCCTTCACGCCGCGCCGGCCCCCAAGGCCGCGCCCCCGACGAAACCCGCCGCCCCCGCCAAGAACGTGTCCGCTCCCTCGACGCCCGAAGACCTCACCGCCGCCACCCGCACGTGGCACGAGCAGCGCCTCCAACGACTCCAGTCCGAGGACGGCTGGCTGTCCCTCGTGGGTCTGTTCTGGCTGGAGGAGGGCACGCAGACCGCCGGCTCCGCGCCGGACAACAAGCTGGACTTCCCGGACGGCACGCCACCGAAGCTCGGCACCTTCACGCGCAAGGGGAAGGAGGTCTCCTTCCAGCCCGAGAAGGGCGTGCAGTTCACGCGCAACGGTGAGCCCTTCACCGGCGGCGCGTTGAAGACGGACGAGCAGGGCTCGCCGGATGTGCTGAAGCTCGGCAGCCTCAACTTCCACGTCATCCAGCGCGGCGACAAGGTGGGCGTGCGGGTGAAGGACTCGCAGTCGCCCGCGCGCACGGGGTTCCACGGCATCCCCACGTACCCCGCGAGCAACGCCTGGCGCGTCACCGCGCGCTTCGAGCCCGCCGAGACGCCGCGCATGCTCCAGGTCCCCAACGTGCTGGGCACCACGGAGGAGATGAAGGCCCCGGGCACGCTCGTCTTCACGGTGGCGGGCAAGGAGTACCGCCTGACGCCGGTGGAGGACGGCTCCAACCAGCTCTTCGTCATCTTCGCGGACGAGACCAACCGCGATTCGACGTACGGCGCGGGCCGCTTCCTGTACGCGGACATGCCGAAGGACGGCCAGGTGGTGCTCGACTTCAACCGCGCCTACAACCCGCCCTGCGCGTTCACCCGCTTCGCCACCTGCCCCCTGCCCCCGCGCGGCAACCGCCTGGCCCTGCGCGTGGAGGCCGGTGAGAAGCGCTACGGCGACCACTGAGCCACGGACGAAAATCGACTCATCCCACGGGCCGGCTCCGCATCCATCGCGGGCCGGCCCGTTCATTTTCCATCGTGATTCCAAAGAGATGGAAGCCTCAGAACGCGGCGCGCGCGTCCTGTGTTCTGCTCACGAATCGAATCACTCTTCTGCTCACGGAGGAGGACTTCGGGAGTATGCGGAGGCACGGGCATGGCCACGGTGGAACAGCTTCTCGCGGCGCTCGGCCGTCGCGGCGATGCGCAGGCGAGCGAGCTCGCCACGTGGCTCCAGGTCTCTCGGCCCACGGTGACACGCTTGCTCGCGGCCGCGGGAGACCGGCTGTGCCGCATGGGGAAAGGCCCCGCGACGCGCTATGCGCGGACACGCTCACTGCCTTCACTCGGCACGCGGCTGAGCCTCCATCGCATCGACGAGACAGGTACCATCCATCGGGACGGAGAGCTCCACCTGCTCGCGGAGGGACGTCACTGGCTCGAACGCGTGAAGGGAGAATCCGAGCTGTTCGAGGGACTGCCACCCTTCGCGGCGGACATGAGTCCCCAGGGCTACATCGGTCGGACCTTCTCCCTGCGATGTCCCGAGCTCGCCCTGCCCCAGCGTGTGACGGACTGGACCGATGATGACTGTCTGGTCGCGCTCGCGCTGCGAGGCGAGGACTGCGTCGGAGATTTCATCCTCGGCGATGAATCACTCGACCGGTATCTCGCGACGCCCGATACACACGCCACTCCCGACGACTATCCCCGGCTCGCTCGGGCCTCGGGACAGGGACATCCTGGCTCCTCCGTGGGAGGCGAGCATCTCAAGTTCGCGACGCGCGTGAAGGACCGGCACGTCATCGTGAAGTTCGCGGGCAATGACGAAGGCGCGGCAGTGTCCCGATGGAAGGACCTGCTCGTCACCGAGCACCTCGCGCTCGAAGCCATCCGTGACGCGGGGCACGCGGCGGCGTCGACACGCTGGTTCGATGCGGAGGGCTATCGCTTCCTCGAGGTCGAGCGCTTCGACCGCGTCGGCCTCCGTGGCAGACGCGGCCTGCTCTCACTCGGCGCCATCGACAATGAGTACCTCGGCGTGCGCGGCACCTGGACCCAGGCCACGCTGAAGCTGTGCGAGGCCCGCTTCATCTCCGAGGAGGACGCACGCCAGGCGCGGTGGCTCGACGTCTTCGGCCAACTCATTGGCAACACCGACCGACACTTCGGCAACCTCGCCTTCTTCACGGAAGGACCGAAGCGGTTCCGGCTCGCACCCGCGTACGACATGCTGCCGATGATGTTCGCGCCCGTGGGCACGAACCTCGTCGAGCGCGAGTACACACCCCAGCCTCCCAACGCGACCACGCTGGACGTCTGGCCTGACGCCGCCCGTCGGGCCCTCGCCTACTGGGAGCGACTCACCCAGGAACTCACGCTCAGCGCCCACTTCCGCGAGCGCTGCGCGGCCTGTGCCGAGTCGTTGCGCGCGTTCATGCAGACACAACGCCTCTGAGCCCAGGTCCGTGGCTCAGTGCATCGTCGGAGGCTGCTCCGACGCGGCCTCGGGGGCGAGCGGCGCCTCCAGTCGCCGCGCAATCCCGTGGTCCACCTGACGCAGCAGCGCCTCGCTGAACGCCAGCAGGTCCCCCGGGTTGCGCGAGGTGATGACGTTGCCGTCCTCCACCACCTCACGGTCCACCCAGCGCGCGCCCGCGTTGATGAGGTCCGTCTTCAACGACGGCCACGAGGTGAGCGTCCGCCCATCCGCGATGTCCGCCTCCACGAACATCCACGGCGCATGGCAGATGGCCGCCAGCGGCTTGTCCGCCCGGAAGAAGTCCCGAACGAAGCCCACCATGTCGATGTCCATGCGCAGGTGGTCCGGCGAATAACCGCCAGGAATCACCAACGCGTCGAACTCCCGCGAGGACACGTTCCTCACGGCCTTCTCCGGCGTGATGACCTCCTCCCCCTTCTTCCCCTTCACCGGCTCGCCAGCCTCCAGGCCGATGATGACCGCCTCGTGCCCCGCCTGCTTCACGCGGTCGTAGGGCACACGAAACTCCGCATCCTCGAAGTCGTCGGCGAGGATGAACGCGATGCGCGCCATAGGACGTCTCCTTGCTTCACCTGGGTGGGTTGTCCCGTGCGCTGAAGGTGCCCACGCGCCCCACCGCGAAAAAGGAGTGATCGCAGCCCCAGCCCGTCCGCCTGCCCGCCCTGCCCTCAGGGACCCTCTCACCCGATGAACCGTCCACCCCTCCGCACCCGAGCACCCTCGGCGCTGGCGTGAGCGCTCACCGCCGGACATTAATCGCCCCATGCGCGTCTCTCGCCTGCTCGCCCCGAGCCTCGTCGTGCTCGCCCTGTCGGCCTCCGCCTGCCGCAAGAGCCAGTCCCAGGGCACCGCCAACTCCCAGGACTGCGTGCGCGTCGCCGACGACTGGGGCCCGGATGGCACCGTCCCCATCACCGTGGACGTCGTCGCCGAGGGACTCGAGGTGCCCTGGGGCATCGCCTGGCTGCCCGGCGGTGACGCGCTCGTCACCGAGCGCCCCGGCCGCATCCGCCTGCTCAAGGCCGGCGCCCTCCAACCCCAACCCGTGGCCACCGTGCGCATCACCCGCGCCGCGGAGGGCGGACTGCTCGGCATCGCCGCGCACCCGGACTTCACCACGAACCGCCAGTTCTACGTCTACGTCACCACCGACGCCGGCGGACAGGACGAGAACCGCATCGAGCGGTGGACGCTCTCCGAGGACCACACCACCGCCACCTTCGACCGCGTCGTCTTCGGAAACATCCCCTCCGCCACGTACCACGACGGCGGACGCCTGCGCTTCGGCCCGGACGGCATGCTCTACGCGGGCACCGGCGACGCCCGCTCACCCGACCGCTCCCAGGATGTGAACGACCCCGCCGGCAAGCTCCTGCGCCTCACCCCCGACGGCCAGGTGCCCCAGGACAACCCCTTCCCCCACTCGCCTGCCTTCCTCACCGGCCTGCGCAACCTCCAGGGCTGGGACTGGAAGGATGCCACCACGCTGTACGTCACCGACCACGGCCCGAGCGGCGAGACGATGCGCCGAGGACATGACGAGGTCAGCCTCGCGCGCCCCGGCGGCAACCTGGGCTGGCCCGGCATCTACTCGTGCGAGGTGCACGAAGGCTGGGTGACGCCGTCGCTCACCTTCGCGGACGCCATGCCTCCCGGCGGCGCCGCGCTCTACACCGGCACCGCCATCCCCGAGTGGACGGGCTCGCTGCTCATCGGAACGTTGGGCTCAAAGCACCTGCACCGGGTGGAGTTCGACCAGGGCAACCCCGCCCGGGTGGCCCGGCACGAGGTGTACCTGCGCGACACGCATGGCCGGCTGCGGGAGGTGAGCATGGGGCCGGACGGCCACCTGTACGTCACCACCAGCAACTGCGACGGCCGAGGCGACTGCGGGCCTCGCAAGGACCTCATCCTGCGCTTGCGGCGTTGACGCACGGGGGCCTTACGGGCGCTCGCGCGTTCTGGAAGACTGCGCGCCGTGCACTTGGAGATGCCCCTCGTCATTGGATTGATGGTGGCAGCCATCGTCCTGGCCATCGCGGCCAAACGGGCGAACATGCCCTACAACGTGGCGCTCGTGGTGGGAGGGCTGCTCATCTCGGTGGGCAACCTGCTCCCCGGCGTGCCGCCCCTCAACCCGGAGGTGGTGTTCCTCGTCTGCCTCCCGGCGCTGCTCTTCGAGGGAGGCATTACCGCGGACCTCAATGGCATCCGCGCCAATGCCCTGCCCATCCTCATCCTGTCCACGTTGGGCATGGTGCTGGCCATCGGCGCCACGGGCTCGCTCCTGCACGTGCTGGTGGACCTGCCCATCTGGCCCGCGCTGCTGCTGGGCGCGCTGCTCGCCGTGACGGACACCGTCTCCATCCTCTACGCGTTCCGCCGCGCGCCGGTACCCTCGCGGCTGTCGGGCATCATCCAGGGGGAGAGCCTCTTCAACGACGGCACCGCGCTGGTGGCCTACGCGGCCATCGCCAGCGTGGTGGCGGGAGCGGCGGCGCCGTCCATCCCCATGCTCGCCGCGCGCGTGCTGCTGGCCTCCGCGGGCGGCGCGGTGGTGGGGCTGGCGGTGGGCATGCTCGGCGGCTTCGTCATCCGTCGCACCGAGGACCCGCTCGCCGAAATCATGGTGACGACGGCCGTGGCGCTCGCGTCGTTCGTGGTCGCCGAGCAGCTCCACCTGTCGGGCGCCATCGCCGCCGTCGTCGCGGGGCTCGCCGTGGGTGTCAGCCTGCGCAGGGAGGCGTCGCCGCAGAGCCAGGTGGCCATCCACTCCTTCTGGGAGTACGCCACCTTCGGGGTGAACACCTTCCTGTTCCTCGCGGTGGGGCTCACCACGAAGCCGCAGACGCTGCGCGACTACGTGCCGGAGACGCTCATCGCGGTGGGCTGTGTGCTCGCCGGGCGCGCGGTGGCCATCTACCTGCCCTTCCTGCTGCTCAAGCTCGCGCGTCCGGCGGAGGCGGTGCCGCCCCGGTGGCAGCACGTCTTCATCGTGGGGAACATCAAGGGCGCGCTCTCCATCGGGCTCGCGCTGGGTCTGCCGGCGACGACGCCGGGGCGCGAGAAGCTGGTGGCCATCGCGTTCGGCGTGACGCTGGTGTCGCTCGTGGGACAGGGCATGGCGCTCACGCGCGCGTTGAAGTGGTTGGGCTTGTTCCAGCAGGACGAGGTGGCGCTGTCCATGTCCGAGCAGCGCGGCCGGCTCATCGCCAGCCGGGCGGCGCATCAGGAGCTGGCGACGCTGCACGAGCAGGGGCTGGTGCCCCGGGCGGCGTATGAGCACCTGCGCAGCGAGTACCAGGTGAGCATCGCGCGCGCGGAGCGGGAGCTGCGCCGGCTCAACGAGCACCATCTGGCGCAGGGCGCGAAGGACCTCATCGCCATGCGGCGGCGGCTCATCGACGCGGAGCGCACGGCGTTGCAGAACGCGCGCAGGAGCGGGCTCATCCCCGAGACGACGGCGGAGCACATGCTGGCGCAGCTGGATGAGCGCACGTTGAACCTGGAGAAGATGCTGCACGGCGCGCACGGCGAGGAGCCGACGGCGGAGCACGGGAGGAAGGCGTCGTGAAAATCATCATCGCGGGAGGGGGCCGGGTGGGCAGCGTGCTGGCGGCGCGGCTGGTGGCCGAGCAGCACACGGTGACGGTCATCGAGCGGGACGCGGGCATCTGCGCGCGCCTGTTCGACGAGGTGGGCGTGGTGGCCGTGTGCGGGGACGCGACGAGTCCCCAGGTGCTGGAGGCGGCGGGTATCTCCTCGGCGGACGTGGCCGCGGGGGTGCTGGCGCGGGACCCGGAGAACCTGGCGTTCGCCATGCTGGTGCGCAGCATGTCGCCGGCGCGCATCATGGTGCGCATGCTGGACACCAGCTATCGCGAGGCGTACCGGCTCGCGGGCGTGAAGGAGCTGGTGGCCGAGGCCGAGGTGGTGGTCGCGAAGATGACCACGGCCATCGACTTCCCGCAGGTGGCGGGCTCGCTGCCGCTGGGTGACGGCGACACGGTGCTGTTCGAGCTGGAGCTGCCCTTGCGCGCGCGGGTGGCGGGGCAGACGGTGGCGCAGGTGCGGGCGATGGAGGGCTTCCCGCGCGAGTGCGTGTTCATCGGCATGGTGGACCCGCAGGGGCGGGCGACGCTGCCGGACGGGAGCACCGTGCTGCGCGCGGGGCACACCATCATCCTCGTGGCGCGGCGGGCGCACCTGGCGGACGCGGTGACGTTCCTCACGGCGGAGCCGGTGGGCACCACGGGCGCGGCGGCGCTGGCGGCCACGCTGCGCAAGGTGGACTTCCTGGCGCCGTTGAATCCGGAGGAGCTGGAGACGGTGGCGCGCGGCGCGGAGCACCTCCAGCGGCCGGCGGGCACGGAGCTGTTCCGCCAGGGTGACGCGGGCGAGAGCTTCTACGTGGTGCTCTCCGGCGAGGTGCAGCTCAAGGACACGGGTGGACAGGCCGTGGCCCTGGTGAAGCCCGGGGGCTTCTTCGGTGAGCTGGCCTTGCTGACGGGCGAGCCGCGCACGGCCACGGCGGTGACGGCGACGGCGTGCGAGCTGGCCGCGGTGGGCCGCGAGGACTTCCGCAGCGTCGTCATGGCCAACCCCGGCGTGGCGCTGGAGATGAGCCGCATCCTGGGCGAGCGGCTGTCACGGGCCCAGGGTGGCAAGGCGCACAAGCGGTGGGGGCTCTTCGGACGGTAAGGGCTCGGACCTGAGCGCGAGGCGATGGCGCTGAACCGTCGGCATCGCGAGGCTCGCGTCTCCGGGCGGCACGGGCACCGCGCATGAATCGAGGACCGGAGCGGACGAGGCACTGCGATGCCCCGCCCCCTCGGACAGCGTCTTCTCTGCTCGCGCACGATGCGCTCACCCAGCGCGAGCGCACGAATCGAGGACCGGAGCGGACGGGGCACCGATGCGCCCCGTCGCTCGGACACCTCAGCCCGCGTTGAGCGTCTTCAACAACCGCTCGGCCTGCTCGCGCACCACGCCTTCGCCCAGCGCGAGCGCCTTCTGCGCGTGGTGGATGCACGCCTGACGGTCCGTCAGGAACGTGGCCACCGCCATGTTCAGGTGCGTGGTCGCATCCTCGGGATGCGCCGCCAGCGCGCGCTCCAGCAGGGGCTTCGCGACGGCGTGCTGGTCGTCCTGCATCAGCAGCAACGCCAGGTCATTCACGGGCCCCAGCTCCGTGGGGACCAGCGCCACCGCCTCCTCCATCCGTCGGCGCATCTCCGCGCGCTCACCCAGCGCGCCATGCATCTGCGCCAGCGCCTGGAGCGTCTGCCAGCTTCGCGGCGCCAGCCGCAGCGCCTCCTCGAAGAGCGCCTTCGCCTCCGGGAACTGCGCCGCGCTCATCATCGCGAGGCCGTGCATGTAGACGTAGTTGACGTGCGACGGGTCGAACTGGCGCAGCTCCTGCGCGGTGCGCTTCGCCCCCTCGGGGCTGCCCCCGGACAGGTACAGCTTGAACAAATCCTCCAGCACCGCGCGCCGCAGCCCGCCCTGCGCCTTCTCCAGTGCCTGCGTGCCCGCCTGGATGCCCAGCCCCAGCGAGCCCTGCGCCGCGTGCGCGCGCGACAGCATCAGCAGCGGCATCGCCTCCTGCGGCGCGGCCTCGGACGCCTTCTGGAAGTGCGTCACCGCCGCGCCCGCCTGCCCCTGCGCCAGGCCGATGCGGCCCAGCTCGAAGTGCACGTGCGCGCTGCCCGGCGCCACCTGGAGCGCGGACTCGTACGCGGCCTTCGCGCCCTCCAGATCCCCCCGGTCCAGCAGCAGCCCGCCCAGGTTGAAGCGCTCGAAGTAGCCCGCCGTCGGCGCCGAGGCCAACGCCTTGAGCGCCTCCAGCGCCTCGGCGCTCCCCGCCTGCGCCCGCAGCATGGCCAGGTGCGCCTGGCCCTCCGCGTGGTCCGGCTTCACCTTCAACAGCCGCAGCGCCGCCGTCTCCGCGTCCGCCGCCGCGCCCGTGCTCAGGTACGTCCGGACGAGCCCCAGCAGGCACTCCACGTCGTCCGGGTCGATGGCGAGCCCCTTCTGGAAACTCTTCACCGCCTCCTGCGGCTGCCCCACCTGGAGCAGCCGTCCGCCTTCCCGAGCATGCGTCGATGACATGCGCCGGGTTTATCACGGCGCTGGCGCCCCGACACCCCGAGGCCCCCCGCCCTGCGCTGGGAGAGCGGGTCGTGACACTCAGCGACGCAGGGCCGCCGCCGCGATGCCCGGCACCTTGAGCCACGAGGGCGATTTCTCGAACTGGACCAGCCGCTGTCCCAGCTCACCCACCCCACGGTGCCCCGGCACCCACGGAGGCGCCGGCAGGTTCGTCAGCGGCGCGCGGAGGACCGACTTCTCCACCCCCTCCAGCATCAACGTGTTGTGCACCCAGCCCAGCCCGCTCTGGATGTCTCGCGGCGTCGAGGACGGATGCCCGCCCCACGGCAGCGACACCAGCGCGTACGCCGCCGCGGGCCACGTGTTCACCGCCACCGTGCCGTAGCGCAGCTCGCGCACCGCCTGCTCCACCGCGCGGCAGACCTCCGCGTCCTTCAGCGAGCCCGGATGCACGATGAGCGTGGCGTTCAGCGTGCCCCACACCTTCTCGTTCAGGAACGCCACCGCGCGCGCCAGGAAGGCCACCGGGTCGTCCGTCCCCTCCAGCCCCGTCTCCGACAACACCGTGCACCACGGCTCGTGGCGGAAGACGCGGTCCTGCGTCTGGAGCGGGTCCACGTCGGCAATCAGCGCGTAGGGCAGCTCCCCCTCCGCGGCCCGGCCCACCTGGCGCAGGTGCGCGCGGCCTTCGGTGAACTGACGCCAGCGCTGGTCCGCGCCCGGGTAGTACGCGCGCCGCACGGCCGCCTTGCCCAGGCTCGCCTCCACCGCGTCGACCACGCGCGAGCGCGCGCTCCACGACTTCGGCTGCACCAGCAGCTTCGCGGAGTTGCAGTTGAAGGACGCGTTGTTGGCCACCATGCCGGCGATGTTGTCCGCCTGGAAGCGCAGCTCGCCGTCCGAGTACGGCCCCGGCACCACCACCACCGGGGAGATGTTGCCCAGCTCGCTGGTGAAGGGCTTCTTCAGGAGCGGCTCGTTCCGGGCCCGCCGCGCGTCCGACTCGGGCCCCGGCGGTCCCCACACCAGCGCGTCATGCGTCTTGTCGCTGCCGGTGATGTGGACCTCGTCCACCGCGGGATGTGACACCAGCGCCGCGCCCTCCGCCGCTCCGCCGTACACCACCGCGAAGAAGCCCCGGCGCACCAGCGGGGCGAACGCCTGCGCCAGGAAGGGCCCCAGGTAGGCGTTCACCGGGTTCATCTTGAGCACGCAGGCGGTGCCCTCGACGAACAGCTTGTAGAGACAGTCCGCCGGGGGGATGGAGTTGACGTTGCCCGCGCCCAACACCGCGCACAGCCGGCCGCCGTGCGGCTCCCGGTAGAACGCGGCCTGGTGCTCGCGCAGGTTGGCGGCGGTGACGCCGGGCTGGAAGTGGACCTCGCCCTCGTTGCGCGGCAGCAACATCCCCTCCAGCGAGTCCATGGGGAAGATGCGCGCCGCGAGCCTCCCGTCCTCGAGCGTGCGCAGGCGGGAGGCGGGGATGCGGGGGACCCCGTGGTGCTGGATGTCCCGGAGCGAGGCGGCCAACAGGCGCAGGTTGCGCACCACCACCATGGGGCCCGACAGCCACTCCTCACCGGCCAGCGGACTGTCGGGTTTGATGCCCTTCGCCTCGCACGCCGCGCGCACGCTCGGCTCCGCGATGGCGACATAGCCCCGCCCCAGCTCCTCCAGGAGGGAGATTCGCTCCGGCAGCGTGAGCTTCACCCAGGAGAGCGAGCCCGACTTCACGCGCTGGATGGCGGACTCGAGCGCTCCGGCGGGGGTTCCCTGCGGACTTGCGGCGAGACTCATCGGACGGGGCCTCCTGTGAGAGGACGGGTGGCTCCTCTCACGGTAGAGGAGCGCTCATCCCCGCGTCCCAGGTGCCCGCCGGCAACCGTCATCAGGTGGGCAGCGGCTGGCCCAGGCCCTTCCTCAGGGCCTCGTCGATGAGGGACTGGACCTTGCGCTCGGCCTCGCGTCGCAGGGCTTCGGCCTTCTCGCTGACCTTCTCCTGTTCGCGACCGAGCGCTTCCTGACGCTCGCCGAGCTTCTCCTGCTCGCGGCCGAGCGCCTCCTGCTCACGGCTCAACGCTTTCTGCTGCTCGTCGAGCGCGTCGATCTGCTTGTCCAGCTCCGCCTCCTGCTTGTCGAGCTCCGCCTGGCGGCGCTCCCGCTCGGCCTCGGGCAGGGCGTCCGCGCGGTTCGACTCGAAGCGCAGCCCGGCGCGCTTGTGGGCCAGCTCCGCGTGCCGCAGGCCGAGCTCGCTCTGCTTGATGCCCAGCGCGCCCTGCTTCATGCCGAGCGCGCCCTGCTCGCGGCCCAGCGCGCCCTGGCGCTCGCCGACCTTGCCCTGCGCCTCGCCCGCGGTCCGCACGTCGTTGAGCGCCTCGCGCACCGTCTTCAGCGTGGCCGCGTCGCGGATGAGGAAGGTCTCGCCCTTGCGGCGGACGTAGAGCAGCTCGCCGCCCTTCTTGTCCTTGAACATCTTGGCGAGCTGCAGGTCCACCATGCTGCCGTTCATCGTCGCGCTGTCGCCGGACAGCAGCACGTAGCCGGAGTCGTCATCGAGCGGCTCGGGAGGACGCGGCGGCTTCGGCGCCGGGGGCCCACCCGCCATGGCCATCATCGGCGTCGGCGGCGTGGGAGGACGCGGCGCGCTCCCCATCATCGGCGTCGGAGGCGTCGGCGGCATCACGCGCATCGAGGGCGTCAGCGGCGTCACGAGCGTCGGCGGCGTCACCGCAGCCGGGGCCGTGGGCGACACCGGCGTTCGCGGAGCGGCGGGCGAGGCCGGCGTCGGCGCGGGCATCACGCCGGTGCGCGTCGTGCCCTGCTTCTGGGACGGCGAGGCCGGCGTCTCGGCGGCGGGCGCCGGAGAAGGCGCGGCGGCGGGCGCCGGTGCCTTCGACGTGTCCTGTCCTTCCGGCCGGGCGACGACCTGGAAGGGCACCAGGGCCACGAGGCCCAGCACGGACAGCGTCACCTTCAACCAGCGACGGGAATGGGAGGAACCGATGTCGACGTGCTCCAGCATGCTCAACCTCCTGTGCAACGCGTGAACGTGGTCCGAGGCGCCGAGCGCCGCGGCGCTTCCATGGGGACGGGCGACCCCGAAGGCGAGCAGCAGCTCGCCGTAATCCGCGGGCTCCGCGCCGGTGAGACGCAGGGCCTCCGCGTCACACGCCTCCTCGCGAGCCAGCGCGTATTCCTTCACCGCGCGCCGCGCGAGCGGATGGAAGAACAGCAGCGCCTCCGTGAGCGCCGGCACCCAGCCGAGCCACAAGTCGCCGCGCTTCAGGTGCGCCACCTCGTGCGCCAGCGCCATGCGCAGCCCCGCCAGCGGCAGCCGTCGCACCGCCTTCGTCGGCAGCACCACCACGGGCTTCCACAACCCCGTGGCCAGCGGGCTCGTCACCTGGTCCGACACGAGCAGCGCCGGCACGCGCCGCAGCCCCGCGCTGGCGGCCAGCTCGCGGACCTCCTCCTCCAGGTCCGGATGATTCAAGCACCGCGCATCCCGACGCAGCCGCGCCATCGTCACCCAGTTGCGAGCCTGCGCCCGCACCCGCCACACCACGCCCCCGAGCCACGCCGCGAGCACCGCCCACAAGAGGAGCGCCTTCCCATGGGACGCCAGCATCCGCGTCCACCCCGCCACCTCACCGCGAGGCGCGACCGGCGACACGACGAGCCCCTCCGACGCGACCTCGCGCTTCTCCACGTGCACCTCCCGCGTGCCCACCCCGCGGTACACCGGCGCCTCCACGTACGCCCCATGCACCACCGGCGCCGAGGGCTCGACCTGCGCCAGCGAGGCCACCGGCTCCGCCGACGCGCCGCCCAGGAACGAGAGCGACGCGGGCAACACCGGCAGCGACAGCGGATGAGGCCCCACCAGCGACACCACGAACTTGAGCGCCACCAGCCACCACAGCCCCGCGCGCACCGCGGCCGGCATCCGCGCCCACAGCCGCGTCAGCGCCCACACCAGCCCCGCGCACAGCGCGCCCTGCCACGACGCGCGCCACAGTCCCTCCGGCCATGACGACAGCCACGCGGCCACATCCACGAGCCATTCCGTTCGCATGGGCTAGTCCTTCTTCTTCTTCGAGCGAAGCCGAGCCACCACGTCCTGCAGCTGCGCCAGCTCCGCGTCGGAGACATCCTCCGCCTCCGACAGATACGCGGCGAACGGCGACAGCGAGCCGGACAACGTCCTCTGCACGAAGTCGTCCACCACGCCCCGCAGCAGCTCCCCCTCCGGCACCGGCGAGGCGTACTGGAACACGCCGTCCACCTTGCGCCGCGTGAGGTACCCCTTCTGCCGCAGCCGCTCCATCACCGTCAGGATGGTGGAGCGCGCCAGGCCCTGCGCCTCGCCGAAGCGCTCCGCCACCTCGCCCACCGTGGCCGGCCCATGCTCGGCCACGTACCGCAGCACCGACAGCTCCTGCTCACCGACCGGCTTCTTCATGGCGCATCCCGTGACGACAACTGTAGTCACGAAGAAGGTACGCGTGACTACAAACGTAGTCAAGCGCGAGGCTCCAGGGGAGCGGCGCCCTTTCGCGGGCCCGGAGCGCGTCCCATGTTTGAAACAGCGCCCTCCCAGGTCCGGGACGGGAGCAGGCGACATGGGCACGGAAGGTGGAGCGCATGGCGAAGGGCGACATGCGACGATGGCAGGCGGGCCCGGGTGCCCAGGCCGCCTCGCGCCCCGTGACGCCCCACGAGCGGCTGCTCCAGGTGGGCCGCGACCTGCGCGCCGCGCTCGTCGTCGACGCCCAGGGAGGCGTCATCTGGATGGACCTGGTGCTCGCGCTGGCGGCCGGCTGGGAGGGCGGTGGAGAGCAGGGCCGCTCCTGCCGAGAGGTCCTCGCGCGCCTGCCCTGGCTCTTCACCGCCGTGCGGGCCGCGCTGGCGGGCGAGCAGGGGCTGGGTGAGGGCAGCGGCCAGGGACAGCGTCTCTTCGCCGTGGTGCTCCCCGTGTACGGGGACGACGGCTCGCTCGTGGGCGCATGCGCCCGGCTTCAGCCGCGACAGGCCCCGCGAACAGCGCACGCCGTCCCGAGCGCGGAGCACGTGCGCGAGCACTACGAGAGCCTCATCGACAGCATCGACGGCATCGTGTGGGAGGCGGACGCGGAGTTCCGCTTCACCTTCGTCAGCAACCAGGCGGAGCGGCTGCTGGGGCTGCAAGCGCGGCGCTGGGTGAGCGAGCCCGACTTCTGGGCGCGCCATGTCCATCCGGAGGATTGGAGCCGCGTCATGGCCACCTGCCTGGGCGCGCTGCGCCAGGGGCGCACCCACGAGCTGGAGTTCCGCATGATGACCGACAGCGGCCAGGCCGTGTGGATGCGGACGCAGGTCACCGCCACCGCGGAGGAGGGCCGGCCGGTGAGGCTGCGCGGGTTGCTGGTGGATGTCACCGAGCAGCGCCGCGCGCGCGAGCGCCTGGAGCACACCCACTCCGTGCTGCGCGCGACATTCGACTCCATCGCGGACGGCGTCATCGTGGTGGACGCGGAGCGGCGCATCATCGCCTTCAACAAGCGCTTCCAGGACATGTGGGACCTGAGCGACGCGCTGATGCGCCCACGCATCGCGGAGGCGGCCCTCCGCCACGCCGCGCCCCAGACGGCGGACCCGGAGGCGTTCCTCGCCAGCATCCAGGCGCAGTACATCCCCTCCGACGCCGTCCACGTGGACGTCATCGAGATGAAGGACGGCCGCGTGCTGGAGGGCACGTCGCTGCCACAGCGGATGGGCGACGCCATCATCGGCCGGGTGTGGAGCTACCGGGATGTGACGCAGGAGCGCCGCGCGAAGGTGGAGCGGGAGCGGCTGCTGGTCGCGGAGCAGAACGCGCGCGAGCGGACCGAGGAGTCCTTCGCGCTGCTCGACACCTTCCTGGCCCACGCGCCCGTGGGGCTCGCGTTCCTCAACCGGGAGCTGCGCTACCTGCGCATCAACACCGCGCTCGCGTCACTGCACGGCCACTCGCGCGAGTGGGAGCTGGGGCGGACCGTGTGGGAGGCCAACCCGCTCATGGCGCCGCACTTCGCGCCGCTGATGCTCCAGGTGATGGAGACGGGCATCCCCATGAGCGACATGGAGATGTCCGGCAACGTGCCCGCGACGCCGGAGGAGCTGCGCCACTGGCGCGTCAGCTACTACCCGGTGAGCACGCCCAGCGCGGGCATCGTCGGCCTGGGCGCCGTCGTCGTGGAGGTGACCGAGGAGCACCGCGCCCGACAGGAGCGCGAGCGGCTGCTCAAGGAGGCCCAGGAGGCCATCCGCGTCCGCGACGACTTCCTGTCCATCGCCGCCCACGAGCTGAAGACGCCGCTGACGCCGCTCAAGCTGCACCTGCAGATGATGAAGCAGCAGGCCACCCAGGGCCACGCCCCCAAGCCCCACCACGTGGACAAGGCGCTCTCCCAGGTGTCGCGCCTGTCGCTGCTCATCCACGACCTGCTGGACGCCACCCGCATCGAGGCGGGACGGCTGGAGCTGCACCGGGGCGCCGTGGAGCTCCAGACGCTCATCGACGAGGTGCTCGCGGAGACACGCCCGCTCACGGGACAGCACACCCTGGAGCGCGTGGTCCCGCCCGAGCCGCTCGTCGTGCTGGGGGACCGCGGGCGGCTCGCGCAGGTGCTGTCGAACCTGCTGGAGAACGCCTTCAAGTACAGCCCCACCGGGGGCTGCGTGCGGCTGAAGCTGGAGCGCGACGGGAGCTGCGCCCACGTGTCCGTGCGCGACTCCGGCATCGGCATCCCCGAGGACCAGC
Source organism: Myxococcus sp. MH1 (assembly GCF_059738865.1). Classification (NCBI taxonomy): domain Bacteria; kingdom Pseudomonadati; phylum Myxococcota; class Myxococcia; order Myxococcales; family Myxococcaceae; genus Myxococcus; species Myxococcus sp. MH1. The sequence goes on from NZ_AP026947.1 coordinate 9,715,953, forward strand.
GCGAGCACCTGTTCCAGCGCTTCTTCCGCGCGCGCAACGCGCCCATCTCCGGCTTCGGCGGGCTGGGCCTGGGGCTCTACATCTGCCGCGACATCATCGAGCGCCACGGCGGCCACATCTGGGTGGACACCCGCGTGGGCCACGGCTCCACCTTCCACTTCACCCTGCCCCTGGCCCCCTGAGGCGCGCGCCTTCAGCGCTGGAAGTCCACGCCCACGCCCGCGCCCACCGTCACGCCGCGCACCAGCACGTTGTCCGCCTGCGGGAAGTGCACCGTGCCGCCGGAGCCCCAGGCGTACAGGTGGTTCACCAGGCGCTGACGCACCTCCGCGCTCACCGAGTAGCGCGGCCGGTCTCCCAGCGCCGTCAGCACCGCGCGGCCCAGCACGCGGGTGCGCCCGCCGGGCAGCTCGAAGCCCGCGGACACGTCCAGGTCCGTGCGGCCGAAGCCGTGATACTGCGCGGCCACGCTGCCCAGCAGCAGCGTGGTGTCCGCGCTGCCCTTGGCGATGGAGGCCTCCAGGTAGCCGGAGAAGCCCGTGGGCAGCTCCTCGTCCGCGATGGGCTGCTCCGCCAGGCCCGTGCCGGAGAAGCGCCCCAGCTCGTAGTCCGGGCCGAACATGCCGAAGCGGAAGCGCCCGCCCTGACGGCGGCCCTGCACCGTCACGCTCAGCTGCGTGCCGCTGGCCAGCTGCCCCTCGAAGGCCACGCCCAACAGGCCACCCACCGCCGGAGAGTGCGACTCAGCGAAGCGCGCGCCGCCGCCCAGGAGCGCCCACGCGCGCAGCCGCTCGCCCTTGTACAGCGCGATGTCGCCGCCCAGCGAGGTGAGCGTCATGTTGGGGGACTCGCCGCCGGCCTTGCCCGCGTCGTGCGCGGCGGACAGGCGGAGCAGGTAGCGGTCGAAGCGGTTCGCGTCGTCGCTGGCCGCGCGGCCCAGGTCCAACATCACCTCCGCGGCGAAGATGCGCGCGGCGAGCACGTCGCTCGCGATGACCTCCGCGCGCACCGGCCCCTTCACCACCGTCAGCGAGCCGCCGGCCGGGTGGTAGTCGGGCGACAGCACGTTGCTGTAGCGGCCCATCAGGTAGCCCCGGCCCAGCGACTCCTCGACGAAGGGCTCCACGCGCAGGAAGAACGGCCGGCCCTCCTGGCCGATGCGCAGCATGCGCACCACCTGCCCCATGTCGCTCAGCTCGTCCCAGTCCTCGCGGCGCAGGCGCGCGCCGTAGTCCCCGTCCGCCTGCTTCGGCTCCTCGTCCACCATGCGCATCCGGAGGTTCGCCCCCAGCCGCAGCACGAAGGAGTCTCCCTTCGTCAGCCCCAGCGACGGGTAGACGCGGATGAACAGGTCCTGCCCGCCTCCCGGTGTGCCGGACGGCAGGCTCAGCCCGCCCACCTCCAGCTGCCCGCCGAAGCCGAAGCCGTCACCGCCCTTGCGGCTGCCCGGGGGCGCGGGCTCGTCCAGGCGCGCCTTGGACACGGGCGTCTGCTGGCCGGAGGAGATGGAGCTCTCGTCCGAGGGCCCCTCCTCGGAGATGGTGGAGCTCTGGTGGGTAACGAGGGCGAACAGGACGAGGAGGGGGGCGCCAGTCATCGTCTCCCGAGTCTACCCGGCCCCGCCCTCCCGCGAAGCGCCCGGCCGCCGCCCGGGTGTGGGTGACACTGCCGAGCCTCGGCACACCCACCCGACGGGTGACACCCCGGGAGTGACGGGTGCGTCACCCTCCGCCGTAGTGGCCGCCCCCCTCGGAGTCCGCGTCCGCGGGGAGGATGGCCCGGTGGGGCCGCTCCTCGGCCGCGCCCACCAGCCAGCGCGACAGCAGGCGGATGCCGGAGGCGAACAGCCCGTCCTCGCCGCCGCGCAGCGCCTCGAAGAGGGACTCGTCCAGCACGGAGTCCTCCGGGTCGATGACCAGGTCCTCGGGCTCCAGCGACTTGAGCAGCGGGCTCTGGTCGAACACCGTCTCCATGGGGTGCGGGCGCAGCCGGTGCAGCCCCGCGCTCGCCACCGCGTCCAGCCAGTCCACCAGCCCCGCGTCCGCGCGCATCAGCGGCGCCAGCGTCTCCGCGCCGGACAGCCCCGCGTGCTCGGCCATCAACGACACCCGCACGCGGCGGATGGCGCGCGACACCGCGTCGCCGTCGGCCTCCGCCTCCCAGCTCAGGTTCAGCTCCGAGTCCAACCCCAGGCTGCGGTTGGTGGTGTTGGCCGAGCCCAGCGTGAGGAAGCGGTCGTCCACCACCATCACCTTCGAGTGGATGTAGGTATAGACGTCCTCGCCCGTCTGCTCGTCGCGCGCCGCCGAGCAGTACACGCGGAAGGTGTTGCCCGTCTCGCGCGCCACCCGCTCCAGCGCGCGCAGCAGCCGCACCTGGGCGATGCCCATGGCCAGTTGCTCGCGCAGCGCCTCGGGCTGCTTGGGCAACACCAGCACCACCTGGATGGGTGGACGCCCGGACTCGCGGAAGCGGCGCACCAGCGCCTGGAAGATGGCGCGGGAGGAGAAGTACTGGTTCTCGATGTAGATGAACCGGTCGGCCGCCTCGATGGCGTCCAGGAACAGCGCGCGCACCTCCTGCACGGCCTCCTGGGGCGGCAGCAGCGTCTTGCCGAACGTGCGGCTGATGGCCACCGGCCCCGGCGGCGCCGGCACGCTCGAGCTGAACGTCACGTCGTCGCGCGCCACCGTCGGCAGGTGCAGCTCGCCGCCGCCCGAGTGCGCCCATCTCGCCTCGAACAGCTCCGTCAGCCGGCCCACCACCGGTCCGGTGAACACGGCCTGCACGTCGTGGTAGGGCCCATGCGGGTCCCTGCCGCTGTCGCAGCGCAGCGACGAGCTCAGCCGGTGGTCGCGGTCGTCCCAACGACAATCACAGACATCCATGCCGCCGCTGAAGGCCTGCACGCCGTCGATGACCACCAGCTTCTGGTGGTGCGCGCCATACAAGGGACTGGACGGGTCGAAGCGGAAGCGCACGCGCTCGTTCGTCGTCCAGTTGAACAGCAGGTGCTGCATCCACTCGCGCTCCATCGCGAGCAGCAGGCTGAAGTCCCACGCGAGGATGTACACGTGCAGTTCGGGGTTGGCCCGACACAGCGCGTCCAGCATGGGCAGCAGGCGGACCTCGCCGCCGCGCGCCTCCTCCAGGTCCTCGCCTCTCAGGAGCGACACGTCGCTGTCGAACTGCCAGCCCGTCATCGCGATGTAGCGCCGGGCCTTCTTCGCGGCCCGGTACAGCTCACGGTAGTAGGCGCGTCCATCCACGAGAACGCCCGCGTCGCTCGTTTCCTCCACCGTCCAGCAGTTGCGTCCGGGAATGATGATGCGCTTCACACACCCAACCCCCTCGCCGCCCTCCCCTGGCGCCACGCGCTCGTGGCGCCCTCACCGCCAAGGCCCCGGCCCTCAGCCCACGAAGACGATGTGCTTGCCGGTGGCCAGCACCATGTCCTGCGAGGACATCACCTGCTTCACCTTCTTCACCTCGCCGCCCACCGTGTCGAACGCGGCCGCGATGAGGTCCCCCAGCGTCACCTGCACCTTGCGAGCGCTCTTGCCAGCCCCCGACACCGCACGGGCCGTCGTCGCCTTGACCTGCCGAGCCTTCCGGATGACCGCTCCACGCCGCTGAGTCTTCGCCATGGTTCTTCTCCAAGGATGAGGGTTACCGCGTAATCCCGCCGCCACCGCCGCCGCCCGACTGCCCCCTGCCCTTGAGCAACCCACGTGCCGAGCCGCCTCCCCCTGTCCTCTCGCGGGTTTGCGGCACTCGCCCCCGCCCGGAGGGCTGGAAGGACTGCCATTTTTTCAGTCCGTGCGGCGATCTCCGCACCCAATGTTCCCAGCCCCGCATGGGCACACCCACCCCCACGTCCCACGCCACACATGACTGTCTGGAATCAGACACGAGACAGTGAGACATGGGTCAGCCCCGCCCCAATCCAAAACATCCACAGCAACGGAAAAGTTTGAACATATCAGTCAATTTGAAAATACCCGCGAAACCCGGTTCAATGCGTGGCATCGAATCGCGAGGTCAGCCACGTATGGAATTGAAGACCCCCTCCGTCCATCCCACCCCTCCGGCCTTCGCGTCCTACCAGGGCATCGAGGTCATCGGTCAGTCCATCCTCGCCATCGTCAACGGGATGGAGCTGGCCCAGGCGCGGGCGCTGCGCATCCTCGCGGAGAATGGCATCACCCCGCTGGAGGCCAAGACCTGGTACCCGATGTCCGCGCTGCTGAAGTCCTTCAGCCTGGTGTTCGACAAGATTGGCCCCAGCACGGTGCGAACGATTGGCCGGAAGATTCCGGACAGCGCGCACTTCCCGCCGGACATCGACACGCTGGAGAAGGGGCTGCGCGGCGTGAACATGGCCTACGGCATGAACCACCGCGGCAAGGGCAACATCGGCGGCTACCACTTCGAGCCCGTGGACAAGCGCAACGCGAGGATGCGCTGCGACAATCCCTACCCGTGCGACCTGGACTACGGCCTCCTGGAGGCAATCACCGACAAATTCCGCCCCAAGGATTCTCTTTGGGTGCGTATTGAACATGACCCCAAGAGTTGCCGTCGCCGGGGAGATGGGGCCTGTACGTACAACATCAGTTGGTAGCGCACACCGCTGGCCTCCAAGCCCACACATCTCCCCTGCGTGGGCCTGGGCGCTTCGACAAGACACTCCGCCAGGGCCGAGCGGAGTCCAAGCATCCGCATCTGGGAGGGACATCCATGAAGGCCGTGCTCCAACACATCGCGGTGTGCGAGGAGCGGTTCGCCTCACACCCCTTCTTCTCGGACCTGAAGCAGGACCGCCCGATTGAGCAGGTGATGGCGTTCGCGCCGCGCCTGACGTTCTGGGTGATGACGTTCCAGGACGTGCTGCGCCTCAACGCGCACTTCATCCAGGACGCTCATCTCAAGATGCTCGCCACGCGCCACCACGCGGAGGAGGGCGGCCATGACCAGTGGTTCGAGGACGACATCGCCCAGCTCACCGGGGGCTCGCTGAGCATCGGCGCGCTCTACGGCAAGGCGCACGCGAAGACGCGCGACGCCGCCTACGCCATCATCAGCGAGGTGTACCGGCCGGTGGACGACCGGCTGCGCATCGTCCTCTTGTGGGCGCTGGAGTCCACCAGCCACGTGTTCTTCAGCCGCACCGCCATCGTCAGCGCGGCGCAGGGCGCCGACGAGCGGCTCAAGTACTTCTCCGACCACCACATGCAGGCCGAGGCGCAGCACGCCATGTTCGAGCAGGAGCTGGCGGCGGAGCTGGAGGCCATGGTGCTGGAGCCCGAGGTGCGCCGCGACGCCCTGGCCATGGTGGACCGCGTCTACCGCGCGTTCGACACCATGTTCGACGGGCTGCGCATCCACCTGGAGCACGAGCGCGCCGACCAGGCCGAGCCCCGCCAGGCGACGGTGGCCCCGGCGCCCTCGCGCGTCGAGGAGCCCTTCGAGGTGGACGAGACGGACTTCAGCGACGTGGCGCTCGCGGTGGACCGGGCCGCCTGAAGTCCCGAGAAGACCTTGGCCGGCCAAAGCGTGACGCGGCCGGCCCGGGGTTACTTCGAGGGCGGGGAGAGCACCAGGATGAGCTCTCCGCCCACGTGCTTGCCGGCCTTCTGGTAGACGGCGCCCTGACGGCCCAGCTCCACGTCCAGCGTGGGCTGGCGGGGGATGGCCACGCGCACGGTGGCGGTGCCGTCCTTCATGCCCACCAGTTGCAGCGACGCGTTGCTGCCGTTGGGCAGCTTCACCTCGGTGGACTGCTTCGCGGTGACGTCCAGCGTGTCGTTGGACAGCCGCTTGAAGGAGGTGAAGTTGAAGTTCTGCTTCTGGAACTGCTCCTTCATCTTCGCCAGCTCCGGAGGGTCCACCTCCGTGCCCTTCTTGGAGGCGAGCACCACCTCCACCTGGACGCGGACCTTCTGCTCCTCCTGGGCCTGGCTCACCAGCGGCATGAGCACGCCCAGGCCCAGCACGGCCAGCAACACCCGGCCGGACGACATGTGTCTCATCACAGGGGACCTCCCGAGGGCCGCTCCACTTCCGACTTCGGCTTGCCCAGGGGTTTTACTCCCTTGCCGCCACGAAGGCCGCCCCCAATGTCCTCGCCCTGCTCCTCATCCTCCTGGGACGGGTCGTCCTGCGTCTCCTCGTCGACCAGCCAGATGATGGTGCCACCATTGTCCGTCTCCATCACCACGGGCGCCACGCGCGCGTCCTGGTAGGGCTGGATGGACTTCACCGTCATGCGCTCGGCGCCGTAGCCCACCGGGGCCCTGTCGCTGAGCAGCAGCGGCAGGCCCACCGCCACCAGCACCGCCGCGGTGGCCAGCGAGGAGACCATCGCCGTGCGCTGGTAGAGGAACATCTCCGACAGGGCCAGCTTCAGCCGCTCCAACAGGGGCGGCTTCTCCGGCGTCACCCGCGCCATGACCTTCTGGGCGAAGTCCTTGAAGTCGACGTCGTCCACCGCCATGTCCAGGCCGACCCGGAGCAGGCCCGACTCGGCGCGCAGGTCCGCCGCGCGCCCGGTGCAGTCTCGGCAGGCGGTGAGATGCCGCTCCACGTTCACCCGCTCCGCGGGCGTCAGCTCTCCGTCGACGTACGGAGAGAGCATGGGGACGAAACGCTCACATGCGGGATTTCCGGCCATAACCTTCACCCTGCTCGGTGGTGGAACCTGCGAATGCTGTGGCTGTGACGCCGGGTCCCCTCAGATATTCGAGGGCCCTTCATTCGTTCCCCACGCCGCTCTTCGCTTCGTCCAACTCCAGGTATTCACTCAGGATTTTCTGGACCTTGGCCCGGGCATGGAACAGCCGGCTCATCACGGTGCCCTTGGGAATATCGAGCGTGCGGGCCAGGTCCTCGTAGGACATGCCTTCGATCTCCCGGAGCAGCAGGATGGCGCGGTGCTTCTCCGGCACCGTGCTCAGGGCCTCCTGAATCTTCTCCGCCAGCTCCCGCCTCAGCGCGCTCTTCTGGGGGTTGGTGCCCAGGCGGCTGCCCAAAGCGCCGATGCGCGCCTCGGACAGGTCCATGGCCTGGCTCTCGTCGAACTCCACCGCCTCGCCTCCACCGCCGCGCTTTCGCAGCACGTCGATGCAGATGTTCACGGTGATGCGGTAGAGCCACGTGTAGAAGGACGAGTCGCCCTTGAAGTGGTCCAGGTACTTGTAGACCTTGACGAACGCCTCCTGGGAGACGTCCATCGCCTCCTCCTTGTCCTTGAGCATGCCGAGCGCGACTGCGTACACCTTGCGCTGGTAACGCTCGACGAGGAGCTTGAAGGCGCGTTGGTCGCCGCTCCGGACGCGCTTGACGAGTGTGAGGTCGTCGGTTGCCAATGGGTGCGGCAACGTACCACAAGCCGGCGGGGGCCGAGACTTTTCGCACGCGGACCGGAAGAGTCCCCCTCGCCCGCCCTAGAGGCTGACGAGCGCCAGCACGACGAGCGCGATTCCCACCAGGGCCAGCACCGCCCCGAAGGCCACCCGGTCCCACTGCCCCTGCGCCACCGCGCCGTCCTCGGCGTCGTCGCGGAAGCGGTGCAGCACGTTCCAGAGCATCATCGCGCCCAGCTTCTTGTTCGTCGTGCGGCGCGGGAGGCCCTCGTCGTCCGGCTCGCCCTCGTCCCGCTCCTGGGACTCCGCCGGCCGCATCGCGATGGGCGCGGGCGCGCCTCGCAGCGAGTCCGGGCCCCGGCCCTGGGCCGCGAGCCCCGGGTCGACGGTCCCCTCGGCGCGCACCGCGGCCTCCGAGTGGCGGACCTCCGGGGGCGGCTCCAGCCGGACGCTGGCCACGCGCTCGCGGGCCTCGTCGGGCGTGCGGGCCTCCAGCACCCACAGCCCCTGCGTCACGCCGTCCTTCCCCGTGTTCGCGTCGCGCAGCTCCGCGAAGCCGTGGCCCTCCAGCGACTCCCGGAAGGCCTCCTGGCCCTCCTTCTGGGGCGGCTGGGCGGCGGCCGTCTCCGCGTACGCGGCGAAGAAGGCCCACAGCCGGGTGGCGCGCTCGGAGCCGGACATGCCCGAGGGCTGCAGGTGCGCGGACAGGAGCGCCGCGTCCGAGCCGAAGCGCACGCCCAGCTCCTGCTTGCCCACCAGCTTCTCCAGTCCAGGGGGCACCAGCTCCGCCACCTTGCGCAGCGGGGCGCGCTCCTGGCCCCCCAGCGTCGGCTGGCCCGTGGTGGGCACCTGGCTCTTGAAGCCGTCCTTGTTGCCCCCCGGGAGGCCGCCGCGCTCCGGCGCCTTGGGGCCCACGCGGGGGATGGGGCCCGCCGGCGACTTGAGGATGTGCTGGGCCAGCCGGGCGAAGGCAGAGGGGACGCGCGAGGAAGAAGACATGGCGGGTTCCTCATCGGCCGTGGAGTGGGACGGCGGCTGCTCGAGAGGGTCGGAGCCTAGCGCGGGTCGCTCCGGAGGACCGTTCCGGGGGTTGAACGAAGTGTCCGCCACCGACGCGCGCGGCGGGCGGCCAGGCTCGGTGCCGTACGCCACGCCGTCCCCAGGGAGCACAGGCAGGCCGGCGGGCGGTGTCCCCGAGCCCGGGCGCCCACCTCCCCTGCCCGAGCGGGGGCCCTCGCGAGGCGCCCGGATGTCTCCGACGTGGCCCATCTCCCGGATTCTCGCGCCAGGAGCGGGGCGGGTTGCGCCCGGGGGCTACTCGCCCTCGCGCTCGACCTCGATGGGCGTCGTCATGCCATTGGAGTCCAGGCGCACGCGATAGACGGAGTTGAGCCCGTCCGCGTCGAAGTCGCCGCGCGCCAGGCACGACACCTCCGGCTCGCCCACGGGGCTCTCCTGCAGCACCACCTCGTACTGGAAGCGCACGCCGTCCTGGGGCTCGAAGCCCAGCCGGTGGAAGGCCTCGTCCTCCGGGAAGGGCACCGCGCGGCCGCCCCGGGGCACCTCCCGCGGCGTGGGCCCGGCGAGCTGGTAGTTGCCGTGCTCGTCGCGGTAGGCCTGCACCGCGTCACACAAGGCCAGCACGTTGAGGCGCGCCTCGCGGTCCGTCAGCGGCTCGGCGGGCGCGGGCGACAGCCGGTACGCGAACACGAAGGCGGCCCCGGTCGCGAGCACGAGCCCGACGACGGCGAAGGGCCACTTCCTGCCCATACCGCTCGGTGCGGGTGTCTTCGCCATGGCGCTCAGCCCTCCTTCGTCCACGCGGCCCAGTCGCGCGGGCTGCGCAGCACGTCCACCAGCCGGGCCTCCCAGGTGCCGGGCTCCGGGTGGAAGTCGTAGCGCCAGCGCGTCTGGGGCGGCAGGGACATGAGGATGGACTCGGTGCGCCCGCGCGTCTCCAGGCCGAAGACGGTGCCCCGGTCGTACACGAGGTTGAACTCCACGTACCGGCCGCGCCGCACCTCCTGCCAGACGCGCTGCTCGGGGGTGTAGGGCGTGTCCTTGCGCTTCTGGGCGATGGGCAGGTACGCGTCCACGAAGGCCCGGCCGCAGTCGCGCACGAAGTCGAACTCGCGCTCCAGCTCGCCCCCCATGTTCTCGAAGAAGACGCCGCCCACGCCGCGCGTCTCGTCGCGGTGGCGCAGGAAGAAGTACTGGTCGCACGCCGCCTTGAAGCGCGGGTAGTAGGCGGCGTCGTGCTTGTCGCACGCGGCCTTGTGCACGCGGTGGAAGTGCGCCGCGTCCTCTTCGTAGAGGTAGTACGGCGTCAGGTCCGCGCCGCCGCCGAACCACGCCTTGCCGCCCTGGTGGATGAAGCGGTAGTTGGCGTGCACGGTGGGCACGTGGGGGTTGCGCGGGTGGAGCACCAGGGAGATGCCGCCGGCCCAGAAGCTGCGCCCCTCGCCCTGGAGCTTCTTGGCGAACTGGTCCTCCAGCTCGCCGAAGACCACCGAGGTGTTGACGCCCGCCTTCTCCAGCACGGCGCCGTCCTCCAGCACGCGGGTGCGCCCGCCGCCGCCGCCGGGGCGCTGCCACGGGTCCTCGCGGAAGCGGGCCGAGCCATCCAGCGTCTCCAGCGCCTGACAGATTTCGTCCTGCAGGGACTGGGTGAAGGCGGCCATCCGCTCCTTGAGACTCTCCACGTCCACCTTCGTCATGCTCGGCTCCCGGCGATGCCCACTCACTGCGCGGAGTAGTCGGCCGGCGCCTCGAAGTCCACAGGAGGAACGGGGGGCGCGTTGTGCCCGGCGGCATCGAACGCCTCGATGCGGGCGCGGTAGCTGCGGCCGTCCTCCATGGCGAACGTCCCGCTGCACGCCTCATGGCCGATGAAGGCCGCGTTGTTCGTCACCGGCACCACGTACTGCTGCACGCTGGGGCCCGGGCGCCGGGGCTCCAGCTTGACCACCAGGTAGGCGGGGCTCTCCTCGCGCAGGGACAGGTTCAAGCGCACGAAGCGGGCGGTGCCCTGGGCGGTGCGACGCAGGAAACCCTCGGAGACGGCGGGGCGCTTGAGCCAGCGCGGCGGCTGGGTGTCGGCGCCCTTGCCGGTGTGCCACTCGGGCAGCACCGCGCCGCCGCGGCCGTTGAGCAGCGCCACGTTGGGCAGCGCCTCGTCGATGCGCAGCGTGTAGCGCTTGTCCGCCTCCAGCTTGCCCACCACCTTGAGGATGATGGTGGCCCGGCCCAGGCTGCTCTCCCAACCGCGCTGCGCCTTCACCTCCGCCTCGTGGCCGTCCGCCACCAGCCGCAGCTTCTTGCCCACCAGCGCCACCACCGGCTCGCGGGCCGTGCCCACGCCCTCCAGGAGGAAGCGGCTGTTGATGGGGACGATGGCGCCCGGCGTGGGGAAGACCTGCACGCCGTCCCCCAGGCACTGGGCGAAGGCGTCGCGGGCGAGGAGCAGCACGAACAACGGCACGAGGAATCGGAGCACGGTGGAGCCAAGTCTGCGCCCCTGCGGGGTGGATGCCAAATCCGTTCCCGGGCCCTGGCGATATGGGGACCACGCCCCGTGCGTTCCAGCACGCGAAGCCCACGCCATCGCCCCGGGCGTCGGACCGTGCTTCACGTCACTCCACGTACGGGGCCACCTCCGGACATATTTCCATGCGCTCACGCCTCTCGACGTGGGTGACGGCCTGGCTCCTCGTGGGGGCCAGCGGCTGCGCCGTCACCCGGGACCCTCGACAGCAATTGCTGGAGACCACCAGCGCGAACGCCGTCTACAAGCTGCCGCCCGACGCGCTGCTGGAGGCGACGCGCCAGCTGCTGGCGGAGCAGAAGTACGAGCTGCTCCCGAGCGTCGACCCGCTCTACGTCCACACCACCTGGCGCATCGAGGGCAACCTGGACAGCGGGGCGAGCTGGTCGAAGATCTTCGTCCAGGTCCACCCCACGTCCAACGGGCGCGCGGTGGTGCGCGCCTACCGCATGGCCTACACGACCATCGGCCGGGCCATGTCGCACCCGAGCCTGGGCGCGGGGGACCGCGACTCCAAGCTGGCCCAGGTGCCCACGGGCACGTACGTCCTGGGCGAGCCGCTGTCACCGTCGAAGCCCGTCGTGCGCCGGGCGCCGGACTTCGAGTGGGAGGTGCTGGAGCGGGTGGAGCCGCGCTTCGCCGCGTTCCTGGAGACGCGCGCCCAGCACTACCTGGCGCTGGGCAGGGACCCCAGCGAGCCCACCGAGGAGTGAGCGCGCCCGGGCGTCAGTGCATGCCCCCGTCGTCCTCGCGCAGGACGATGGGGCCGTACTTCGCCTCGTAGCGGTTGAGGTTGTCCTGCATGGCCAGCATCAGCCGCTTCATGTGCTTGGGGCTGGTGATGATGCGCGAGCGCACCTTGGCCCGCAGCTGCTGCGGCTGGACGTAGATGAAGTCCAGGGTGAATTCCGTGTCCGTGTGGTTCACGAGGGCCATGTTGGCGTACTGACCATTGGCGACGTCCTCGTCGATTTGAATCTGCAACTGCATGTCCGGGGGCTTCGGAGTGTCCGCCATGAGGCATGTGGCATAGCGCCTGGGCCCTCGCGTGACCAGCGTGTCTTCATGATGGACACCTTGCTCCCGATGGACGCGGCGAAGACGGGGCCCTTCGACCTGGGGCAAGGCCCGGAGGCGTGCCTCTTGCTTCACGGCTTCACCGGCAGTCCCTGGGATGTGAGGCCCCTGGGCGAGGCGCTGGCCGCGCGGGGCATGCGGGTGGTGGCCCCCCTCTTGCCCGGCCATGGCACGACGCCCCAGGCGCTGTTGCGCGTCACCTGGCGGGACTGGCGGGAGGCGGCGCTGGAGGCGCTGGACGATTTGCGGGGGCACTCCAGCGTCTACGTGGCGGGGCTGTCCATGGGGGCGTTGTTGGCGCTGGGGCTGGCGGCGGAGCGGCCGGAGGCGGTGCGGGCGTTGGCGCTCGCGGCGCCGGCGATTCGGTTCCGGGGGCCTCGGATGATGCTCATCCGACAGTTGTCGCGCACGCCGCTGCTGGAGTGGGCGCGGCCGTGGGTGGAGAAGACGGGCACGGACATCTCGGACCCGCTGGCGCTGGCGGAGGCGCCGGTGCTGTCGGCGTTCCCGGTGGCGCGGCTCAGGGACTTGGTGACGCTGCAGGACGAGGCGGCGCGGCGGGTGGCGCAGGTGCGCTGTCCGGTGTTGGTGGCGGTGGCCGAGCAGGACCACGTGGTGGACCCGGAGGGGGGCCGTTGGCTGGCGCGGCGGCTCACGGCGTCGCCGTGTGTGCGCGTGGTGTCGCTGCGGCGCGGCTTCCATGTGATTCCGCGGGACACGGACGGGCGGCTGTTCGCGCGGGAGGTGGCGGACTTCCTGGGGCAGTGGCGTGACTTCGGGGAATGGGAGCCACAACCCGCGGGCGCATGAGGTGGGTTCGGGGCGCGGCGAAAAGCCGGGCGCCCGTGTATCAAGAGCCCACCCATGTCCGACACGCCTCCCGTCGTCGAGCTGAGAGACGTCACCAAGTCCTATGTCGAAGGCGACACCGCACGCGAGGTGCTCTCCGGGGTGAGCCTGTCGCTGTGGCGCGGTGAGTTCGTGGTGCTGCTGGGCCGCAGCGGCTCGGGCAAGTCCACGCTGCTCAACCTCATCAGCGGCATCGACCTGCCCACGCGCGGCGAGGTGCACGTCGATGGGAAGAACCTGGGCGCGCTGAGCGAGCGTGAGCGGACGCTGCTGCGCCGCGAGCGCGTGGGGTTCATCTTCCAGGCCTTCAACCTGCTGCCCACGTTGACGGTGGAGGAGAACGTGCGGCTGCCGGTGGAGCTGAACGGGAGCGACGCGGCGAAGGCGGGCGCGCGGGCGCGCGAGCTGTTGGAGCAGGTGGGGCTGGCGAACCGCGGGGGCAGCTTCCCGGACCGGCTGTCGGGCGGAGAGCAGCAGCGCGTGGCGGTGGCGCGGGCGCTGGCACATGCGCCGCCGCTGCTGTTGGCGGATGAGCCCACGGGGAACCTGGACGAGGCCACGGGGCGGCAGGTGCTGGATTTGCTGGAGGGGCTCACGCGGCGGGGACAGGCGTGCGCGCTCGTCGTCACGCATGAGCCGGGGTTGGTGGCGCGCGCGGACCGGGTGCTGGAGATGGTGGGCGGGAGACTGGTGGAGCGAGAGGCGCACCGGAAGGAGCGGCCGTGAATCGGTGCATCGCGCACACGGACGGCTGGGCGTGGGCGAGCTGTCCGGGCATCGAGGATGGAAGCCGCGGCGCGCATGAAGCCCGGACCGGGGGGCGCCCGTGAGGAACCTGCTCGTGCGCTCCAGCCTGCGTCACCTGGGGCGGCATCCGTGGTTGACGGCATTGTCGCTCCTCGGCATCGCGCTCGGCGTGGCGGTGGTGGTGTCCATCGACCTGGCGAGCGGCAGCGCGCTTCGTGCCTTCGAGCGATCCACGGACGCGGTGGCGGGACGTGCCACGCATCAGCTCGTGGGCGGGACGTCGGGCTTGTCGGAGGACGTGTATCGCGACTTGCGCTTGCGACAGGACGCGCCCGTGGCGGCGCCCGTCGTCGAGGGCTACGTACAGGCCGCCGTAGGGGACCGGCGCACACTCACGGTGCTGGGCGTGGACCCGTTCATGGAGTCTCCCTTCCGCGCGTATGCGGGAGGCGAAGCGGTCGGTGACGTGAGCGCGCTGCTCACCGAGCCGGGCGCGGTGCTCCTGAGCGAGCGCGCCGCGCGGGCGCTGGGTGTCCGCACCGGAGAGCGGTTGCCTGTGCGCGTGGAGGGACGTGAGGTCTCGCTGCGTATCGCCGCGCTGCTCGCTCCCGCCGACGAGGATACCGCGCGAGCGTTGGAGGCCCTGGTGCTGACGGACATCTCCACGGCGCAGGAGGTGCTGGGCCGCATGGGCCGGCTGACGCGCGTGGACCTGCGGCTGACGGAGGACCAGGCGGAGGCGCTGCGCTCGACGCTCCCCGAAGGCGTGGAGGTGGTGCGCTCGTCGGCGCGGGCGAACACGGTGGAGCAGATGACGCGGGCGTTCCGCACCAACCTCACCGCGCTGTCGCTCCTGGCGCTCGTGGTGGGGATGTTCCTCATCTACAACACGATGACGTTCTCGGTGGTGCAGCGGCGCGGTCTGCTGGGACGGCTGCGCGCGGTGGGAATCACCCGGAACGAGCTGTTCGCGCTGGTGCTCGGTGAGGCGCTGGTGCTCGGCGTCGTGGGCACCGTGGCGGGGCTGTTGCTCGGCATCCTGTTGGGTCGTGGGTTGGTGGGGCTCATCACCCAGACCATCAATGACCTCTACTTCGTGGTGAGCGTGCGCGGGCTGGCGCTGGAGCCCTTCACGTTGGCCAAGGGATTGGCGCTGGGGCTCGGCGCGACGGTGCTCGCGGCGCTGGTGCCGGCCTGGGAGGCCGCGCGCTCGGCTCCGGCGACGACGCTGCGACGCTCGACGCTGGAGGATGTGTCGAGGACTCGCGCGCCTCGGCTCGCGGTGCTGGGAGTCGCCGTGCTCGCGGTGGGCGTGGGGCTCCTGAGCTGGTCCACGCCAGCGCTGTTCCCCGCGTACGTGGGCCTGTTCGCGGTGCTGCTTGGCGCGGCGCTGTTGGTGCCGTGGGTGACGGAGCGGCTGTCGCTGTACGCGGCGCTGCCGCTGGGGCTCTCGTTCGGATTGCTCGGGCGCATGGCCGCGCGTGGGGTGAGGACCAGCCTGAGCCGCACGGCGGTGGCGCTGGCGGCGCTGATGGTGGCGGTGGCGACGACGGTGGGCGTGGGACTGATGGTGTCCAGCTTCCGGGGCACGGTGCTGTCCTGGCTGGAGACGTCGCTCCAGGCGGACGTGTTCATCTCACCGCCGTCACTGGTCGCGCGGCGGGGTGGCGCCACGATGGTGCCAGGACTCGCCGAGAAGCTCCGAGCGACACCGGGCATCGCTGGCAGCAGCACGTTGCGCGTGGCGCTCGTGCGCGCGAATGAGATTCCCACGGACCTGATCGCCGTCGACTTCAGCCAATCACCGGCGCGGCCCTATCGCTTCAAGGAGGGCGGCGACGAGGCCGCGGTGTGGCGCGAGCTGGACGCGTCAAAAGACTCGCTCGTCGTGTCCGAGCCCTTCGCGTTCCATCGGCGCGTGAAGGTGGGCGACACGGTGCGGCTCTCCACGGACCGCGGGCCGCATGACTTCAAGGTGGCCGGGGTGTACTTCGACTACGGCTCCGACGTGGGGACGATGCTGATGCCTCGCGCTACGTATGACCGCTGGTTCGACGACCGGGGCGTCAGCGGCGTCGCGCTGTACGCGACGCCGGGGCAGGACGTGGACGCGCTGGTGAACACCGTGCGAGCGCAAGCGGGGGATGAACAGGCGCTGCTGGTGCGCCCGAATCGCTCACTGCGACAAGCGTCGATGGAGGTGTTCGACCGCACATTCACGATTACGCAGGTGCTGCGGCTGCTGGCCATCGGCGTGGCGTTCGTGGGCGTGCTGAGCGCGTTGATGTCATTGCAATTGGAGCGCTCGCGCGAGTTCGCGGTGCTGCGCGCGATGGGCCTGACGCCGGGGCAACTGTGGGGGTTGGTGTCGCTGCAGACGGGGCTGCTGGGGTTGCTGGCGGGATTGTTCTCCATGCCGCTGGGCGTGGGGCTGGCGTACATCCTGGTGCACGTCATCAACCAGCGCTCCTTCGGGTGGACGCTGCGGCTCGCGGTGACGTCGGAGACGTTGGGTCAGGCGATGTTGCTGGCGCTGGTGGCCTCGGCGCTGGCGGGGCTGTACCCGGCGTGGCGGATGGCGAGAGCCAATCCCGCGCTCGCGTTGAGGGAGGAGTGACGCCATGAGCAACGGCCGAGGGCTCGTCATCGGGACGGCGGTGGTGCTGGTGGCGCTGGCGGTGGCGGCGTACTTCGTGACGCGCGAGACGGAGCTGCCGCCCCTGGCGCGGGGCGGCACGTTGACGGTGGCGTCGGCGCTCGGCGGGAGCGACGGTGGGATGGAGGGCTATGCACGGGCCTTCGAGCCTCGTGAGTTCCACTTCCCCGAGGACCACGGTCCGCATCCGGAGTTCCGCACGGAGTGGTGGTACTGGACGGGAAATCTGGAGACCGCGGACGGACGGGCGTTCGGGTATCAGTTCACGCTGTTCCGCAATGCGCTGTCGCCGACGGAGTCACAGCGTGACTCGGCGTGGGGAGCGCGGCAGGTGTACCTGGGGCACTTCACGGTGACAGACGTGGCGGCGGGACGGTTCCACGTCGCGGAGCGCTACAGCCGGGCGGCGCTGGGACTGGCGGGGGCGAGCACGCAGCCGTTCAAGGTGTGGCTGGAGAGCTGGGAGGCCACGACCGCGGGCGAGTCGATGTGGCCGGTGCGGCTGCGCGCGCAAGGTGACGATGTGACGTTGGAGTTGTTGTTGGAGCCGGGCAAGCCGCCGGTGCTCGAGGGTGAGCGGGGGTTGAGCCAGAAGAGCGCGGAGCCGGGGAACGCGTCGTACTACTACTCGATGACGCGGATGCCCTCGCGGGGCACGGTGAAGGTGGAGGGACAGACGTACGCGGTGACGGGGGAGAGCTGGATGGACCGCGAGTGGAGCACCAGCGCGCTGGGACCGGACCAGGTGGGCTGGGATTGGTTCTCGCTGCAGCTCTCCGATGGCAGCGAGCTGATGTACTACCAGTTGCGGAAGAAGGACGGCTCGGTGGACCCGTTCAGCGCGGGGACGTGGGTGCCGCCGGTGGGGGCGGTGGACAGTGCGTCAGTGCATCTGACCCGGGACGACGTGGAGCTGTCGGTGCTGAGCACGTGGAAGAGCCCGCGCGGTGGGGAGTATCCGTCGCGATGGAGGTTGCGCGTGGCGAAGCTCGGGCTGGAGCTGACGGTGACGCCGAAGCTCGCGGACCAGGAGCTGCCGGTGAGCGTGCGCTACTGGGAGGGCACGGTGGCGCTGGATGGCAATCGTGCGGGCCAGCCGGTGCGAGGACGCGGCTACGTGGAGCTGACGGGCTACGCGGACACACACGCCACCACGAGGCGACCGGAGACCCGGGCCCGTGGGACCCCGGAGACTCGCGGCGGCAACTGAGGCGCACGCCTTACGACAGGCACACACGCAGACCTGTCGGACCTGCGTGTTAGGCCCCGTTGAGTGCTCCTGCAGGCGAGCACTTGAACCTGGAGGCCTGAATGTCGCCAAGGTGGGGAGCGCTGCTGCTCGTGGGGCACCTTGTCATCGGGTGCGCGACACCGAGAGTGGTGCGGCTGGACACAGGAGAAGGCGCGCCCATTATCTACGCTCCACCGAGGAGCGTCACGCCCATCGCCATCGATGAACAGGCTTTCGAGAAGGCGCTGCTCGAGCTGATTCTGGAGATGCGCTTCTCCGTTGCCACAGCTGAAGTGAAACACCCTCGCATCCGATTGGCCTCCTGGGAGCACGACGCGTCAGGCGCGGAGAACGCCCACCGCGACTATCAGCACTGGTGCTCCCAACAGGGCAGTCCCGACGAATGCCTGACGCTCCTCGGCGGAGGTTTGAGCCTCCTGGACAAGCAGGCCCGCCGGGACCTCGCACTCAGCTTTGCTTGGGACGGAGTCTGGGAAGGAGTTCAGCACTCCGTGAAGGAGGTCGTTCACCCACTGGCCCTCAAGGCAATGCTGACGTCCGCGCTCGCGGCCTACATGCTGTTGGTCGTCATGCCCGAACCCGTCACGAAGCTCGTGGCGCTCGCACTGACCACCTACTTCGTCGCGTACCTGGGCCTGGAGTCGTTCTTCGACCTCGTGGATGGATGGCGGCGTTTGTCCCTGGAGTCGGAGCAGGCGATGTCCTTCGAGGAACTGGAGGACTCCGGACACCGCTTCGGCAAAGTCATGGGAGACAACGGGGCTCGCGTCATCATCATGGCGCTGACGATGGCCTTGGGTGGTGGCGCAGCGAACATGGCCTCAAAGGGTCCCCTGTTGCCCGGCTTCGCGCGTGCAACCCTCGCCGCCGAAACGAACGCTGGCTTCCAACTTTCCGCCTCATTCGCGGGGGGTGTTCGGTCCATCTCCCTTGCCGAGGGGGTCATGACGGTGGGGCTGGCCCCTCATGCCGTCGCCATGGTGGCACGAAACCCGGAAGGTGGGAGCGGGTCTCGGACCAGCGACTCCACGTCACCCGACCTGCTGGAGAATCAGAAGCCCCAGTTCCTCTCCGCCGAGTTGGAGCTCGCGAACCGACTGGGCATCCACCCCACGAGCGTCACGAGTCCCGAGTTCCTCCGCTATGTGAACGAGGGCCGAATCAAGTGGGTGGTCACCCAGGAAGGAACGCTGCGAATCGTTCCGCACACCTGGCGAAGAACTGAGATCTCACATGCGGTCGCCAGTCAGGGCCGACCTGTCCTGGCCGCAGGCGAGGCGGACATCGCCGTGCACGGCTCCACACGCATGGGCATCGAGATTACGCCCCAGAGCGGCCACTTTCTGTATGGTGCATCCGCGGCTCGGAGCGCCCGAGCACTGGAGATTGGAAAGCAGGCCTTCGCCGAGGCCGGAATCATCTTCCCTTGATGGTGAGAGCCATGAACACCCCTCGTGACCTCTTCGATGCTGTTCTGGCCAGACCGGCCCAAGCGGTCGCGGCGTGGCTCGAAGGCGTGACGATTGGCGAGCCCGTCGACCAGGAGGACTTCAACTGGGAGGTCTTCGCTTTCACGATGGCGACACGAGCCGGCGAGGAGCAGAGCCTCCCATGGGCTCGCATCGCGCTGCGGACATACGAAGCGCTCGCCCACCGCGCACAGGCACGCGCCGCGCACTCGCTCTGGCTCTCCGCCATGAACCTGCGCGCACGCCTCATCGAGGATCTGGGTCCACGACCAGGGGACGACATCCTGGACCCGGAAATCGTGAGGGGGTGGTTCCAACGCGTGGCCACCTTGTCCCCGCGAGATGCACAAGCCCTGCTGGCCTCGTCAGACCTCCGTGCACTCCCTGGAGACAAGCTGCTCCTGCTGCGGGACACCAAGAACGCCCTCAACATCCTGTCTCGAATCGCCGAGCCAGACCTCACTCGGCTGCACCCCGAATTGAAGGACTGGTTGATGCTGCGGGCTCAGCTCCCATGACTCACATGGCGGTACAGTCAGCCCAATGCGGCTGACCTGACAAACACTCGCAACCAAGCCTATGGGCAACGTGTCGAGGTAGGGCATTTGTCCACTGCCCAGCCTGACTGTTGACCTGCGCGCGCGGGGTGCAGGAGGCTTGAGAGCGACGTCACGTGCGCCCATGGACAACACCCAAACTGGAAAATCTACCCCAATCTCCGACACCATCGGCTGCATCACCGTGCTGGCCTTGGTTCTGGGGATTGGCTACCTCGTCTTCATGGGGGCCAAATCAGCCTGGGTATCGCATATCGCCAAGGAAGGGCCCACTCCAGAGGAGATACAGGCGAAGAAAGACTTGGACCTGCTGCGAAGCCGGATCGATGCGCTTGAGGCGGCGAACACTCTAATGCAGTCCGAGATGAGATTCGCAGAGCGCGCCGCCGAGAGTGCGAAAACCGCGTCCTTCACTCCTGGCTCTGCTGGATATCAACTTGTCCAGTCGAAGACTGGCACATTCCTCGTTTGGCTCGACAAGGTCGCTCCGTACGCGAATGGGCAGCGCTTGACATTCCGCGTCGCCAACACACAAAGCGTAACATATAAGAACCCCACTATCACCGTGACGTGGTCGACCGCTGCTCCAGAAGTCACGGGGTCCGAAGACTATGCGAAGGCATACGAAACATGGACCGCATCTCGACGAACGAAGACCGAGACTGTCTTCTTAGACCTTCGGCCCGGATGGTGGTCGACATTCAACATCGTGGTTTCTCCTGCCACTGCGTCTGACGTGGCCAACATCGAATTGGCGCTGACTGCGACCCTCGTGTCGATTCCCATTCGCTAGTTTAGCGATTTGCGTTGAGCAACGCCTCAGCCAGCGCACGCCCCTGCTGCTCACCAACATGCGCTCGAAGACGCCCAACCCGCGCGCCGTCGACAACACCGCCGCCCAGCTCGACCTCGCCAAGGTGCAGATGTTCTACTTCACCCTCATCGCGGCGGTGAGCTACTTCGTCAGCCTCGCCACCCTCCTCTCCTCCAGCAAGCCCGGCAGCGTGTCGAGCCTGCCCGCGCTCTCCCAGGGCTTCATCGCCCTGCTCGCCATCAGCCACGGCGGCTACCTGGTCAGCAAGACCACCGACCACTCCAACTCCAAGCCCGGCTGACGCACCGCCCACCGTATGCTCGTGCCCGCTCGTGACGCCGCGCGCCCGAGCCCGGAGGAGCCGTGCCCAGACCCCTGGTCGATGTGGACTCGGCGCCCGCGTCCGCCTTCTGCCTCACCGACGCCCTGTCCCCCTCCACCTCCCCGTGGCACACCCACCGTCGCCACCAGCTCCTCTACGCCGCCAGCGGCGCCCTCCACCTCGAGGTCGCCGAGGCCCAGTGGCTCCTGCCTCCTCAACGCGCCGCCTGGCTCGCCGCCGGCACCCGCCACCGCGTCCGCACCACCCAGCCCGCCACCCTCTGCACCGTCTACCTGAAGCCCTCGCGCGTCCCCGCCGCTCCCTCCGGCGACTGCCGCGTCTTCGTCCTGCCACCCCTCGCGCGCGAGATGCTCCTCCACTCCACCCGCTGGGGACCCGAGCGCTCACCTCGCGACCCCGTCGCCGAGAGCTTCTTCTCCACCCTCGCGCACCTGCTGTCCGAATGGAGCGCGGAGCCTCGCGACTGGCGCCTGCCCCGCGCCCGCACACCCGAGCTGGAGCGCGCCATGGCCTACACCCTGGCCCACCTCCCAGGCCCCGTCACCCTCGCGGGCGCGGCGAAGGCCGCGGGACTCTCCCAGCGCACCCTCGCCCGCCGCTTCGATGACGAGGCCGGCACCTCCTGGCGCCGCTTCCTCCACGACGCCCGCATGCTGCGCGCCATGGAGCTGCTCGCCGAGGACGGCGCCCGCGTCACGCAGACCGCCTACGCCGTGGGCTTCGAGAGCCTCGCCGCCTTCACCCACGCCTTCACCGCCTTCACCGGTGAGCGCCCCCGCGACTTCCGCCAACGCATCGCCAAGGGCACCACCGCGCTCCCCTCCCCTACCCGCCGCAGGCGACGCGGTTGACCAGGCCGTACACGCCGTAGCCCACCAGGTACGGCAGCTTCAGCTCCGGGAACGCCGCCACCGCGCGCTGCTCCAACTGCCCGTAGTGCGTCGACGCCTGCTCGCCGCACAGCTCCGGCTTGCGCTCGCCCAGCTCCGCCGCGTACCCCTCCACCAGCGTCACCATCCCATCCAGGTAGCGCCGCTGCGCTTCAATCACATCCATCACCGGCGCGCTGTCCCCTCGCCCGCCATGCACCGTGGACCGAGGCCACGCGGACAGCTCCCCCAGCGCCGCCTTCCATGAAGCCACGTCCGGCACCACCTTGCCCTCGCGCACCCCGCCCTCCAGCCACGCGTGCGCGCCGTGGTGCACCAAATCCCCGACGATGAGCGCCTCGCTTCCCGGCACGTACGCCACCGTCTGCGTCACCGTCACACCCGAGTGCTTCAGCTCCGTCAGCTCCACCTTCGCGCCCCCTTCGAGCCGCAGCGAGTAGCTCCCCGTGAAGGTGACATCCACCGTGGCCTCGGCGGGATAGGTCTCCTCCGTGAAGGCCTTCGCCACGTTCACCCAATAGAACTTCTTGTACGCGTGCACGGCGGGAATCGCCTCGGCGGTGGCCTTGCTCGCCACCACCTTCGCCCCCACACGCTGGAACACCGCCGCGCCGTTGAACTTGTCCGGGTTCGGATGCGTGATGACCACGTAGCGGATGGGATGCGCGGTGCGCGCGCGGATGTGCTCCAGCACCTTGTTCGCCTCTCCTTCCGTGAACTGCGCGTCGAACACCACCACCTCCGCGCCCGTGTCGTAGAAGAACGAGTGCGTGTCGAACCCGCTCGCGTCACTCGTGTAGCGCTCGAGCCGCGCCTCCCCCAGCCCCGCCTTCGTCCCCGCGCAGCCCATCCCCAACAGCGCACCCAACATCCACACCACCGACGTCATCCCGAACCCACGCATCGTCATCCACCTCGTGCCGAAAGGCCGGACCCACCCGAGGGCCCGGCGAACGAGGCGGAAGATGCGCCAGCGGCTCCTGGCCTGCTTGCGCGCATCGGCCGTCGATTTGCTCCCACCCGCCATCCGGCCCGACGCCCCCCGCGGGCCCGAGTCGTGCGGGCGCCAACACACCGCCCCGCCAACGGCATCCACACCGGCCGGGGACGTGGAGTAGGTTCCCCCCACATCCCCGGGAGGACCCACCTCATGCCGAAGACGAAGTACGTGCTGGCCCTGGACCAGGGCACCACTGGCACCCACGTCTCCATCCTCGACTCGAAGCTCAAGGTGGTGGGCAAGTCCTACAAGGAGTTCACCCAGCACTTCCCCAAGCCGTCCTGGGTGGAGCACGACCTGGATGAAATCTGGGCCACCAGCGAGTGGTGCATCGCCCGGGCGCTCAAGAGCGCGGGGCTCACCGGCCGGGACATCTCCGCGGTGGGCATCACCAACCAGCGCGAGACGACGGGCCTGTGGACCCGCGACACCGGCAAGCCCCTGCACCGCGCCATCGTCTGGCAGGACCGGCGCACCGCGGACCTGTGCCGCAAGCTCAAGGAGCGCGGCGTGGAGCCCCGCGTGCGCGAGACGACGGGCCTGGTGGTGGACCCGTACTTCTCCGGCACCAAGCTCACCTGGCTCTTCGAGCACGTGAAGGGCGCGCGCGCCAAGGCCGAGCGCGGCGACGTGTGCTTCGGCACCATCGACACGTGGCTCGTCTACAAGCTCACCGGCGGCACCACCCACGTCACCGACGTGTCCAACGCCAGCCGCACCCTGCTGATGGACCTGCGCACCCTGCAGTGGAGCGACGAGATGCGCTCGCTGCTCGACGTGCCCGGCGCGTGCCTGCCGCAGATTCGCGGCTCGGCCGAGGTCTACGGCACCACGCGCGGCATGCGCAGCCTGCCCGACGGCGTGCCCGTGGCGGGCATGGCCGGCGACCAGCAGGCCGCCCTCTTCGGCCAGGCCTGCTTCGAGCCCGGCGAATCCAAGTGCACCTACGGCACCGGCGCGTTCCTCCTGATGAACACCGGCACGGAGCCGGTGCGCTCGTCGGCGGGCCTGCTCACCACCGTGGCGTGGCGGCTGGGCGGCACCGGCTCCACCACGTACGCGCTGGAGGGCTCCAGCTTCATCGCCGGCGCCGCCGTGCAGTGGATGCGCGACGGCCTCAAGGCCATCAAGCGCGCCCCCGACATCGAGGCGCTCGCCGCCAGCGTGAAGGACTCCGGCGACGTCGTCTTCGTCCCCGCGCTCGCCGGCCTGGGCGCGCCGCACTGGCGCCCCGAGGCGCGCGGCCTGTTCGCCGGCATGGACCGCTCCACCACCGTGGCCCACATGGCGCGCGCGGTGCTCGAGGGCATCGCCCTGCAGATTCACGACCTGGCCGAGGCGATGCGCCGCGACAGCGGCCGCACCATCCCCGTCTTCAAGGCGGACGGCGGCGCCGCGGCCAACAACCTGCTCATGCAGTACCAGGCGGACCTGCTCGGCGTGCCCGTGGTGCGTCCGAAGAACCTGGAGACCACCAGCCTGGGCGCGGCCTTCCTGGGCGGCCTGGGCGCGGGCGTCTGGGACAGCCCGGAGGCCATCAAGCGCGCGTGGAAGGCTGACAAGACCTTCAAGCCGAGGATGAAGCCGCCCGAGCGCGAGCGTCACCTCGCCAAGTGGAAGCGCGCGGTGGAGCGCGCATGAAGTCCCGGCGGCTCCTCCTGCTCGCCCTGGCCTTGCTCACGGGCTGCCCGGACGCCCTGCCTCCCGAGGAGTGTTTCCTCACCGGCGCGGCGGAGCCCTCCACGCTCATCATCGCGCAAGGGGAGACGGCGAGCGTGCGCGTCCCCGCCACCAGCCCCCAGGTCTGCGACACGCCGGAGGACGCCCACACGCCCGAGTCCGTCACCGTGGAGGTCCACGGCCCCGACAACCTGCCCGTGCCCGCCACGGTGGAGTTGCAGCCGGGCACCTGGTTCGCCACCGTGCGCTTCACGCCGAAGTCCACGGGCCGCCACCACGTCATCGTCGCCTTCGCGCCCGTGGGCAGCCTGCGTCAGTTCGACGTCCACGTGGCCCAGGACGAGCGCTCGCTCCCCCCGGTGGCGACGCTCGACGCGCGCCCCACCTGTCTCTTCGTGGACCGCACGCGCAGCGGGACCTGGCTGTGCGACCACCTGGCCCTGCGCGAGCCGGGGACCCTGCCCCAGCCCGTGGGCCGTGAGAGCCAGCCGGCCACCGCCGTGGCCGGAGACGTGGTGTGGGCGATGACGGAAACCGAGGTGCGCCGCTACGTCGACCCGGGCACGGGGCCCCTCGTCCTCACCGGCGCCGCGCCCCTCCCGCCCGGCTCGTACGACACGGACCGCACGCCCCACTCGCGGCTCGCCACCGAGGACGAGTACCTGGTGGCGGACGCGACGACGCTGCACCGCTTCATCTTCCGCGAGGGTGAAGGGGTGCTCGCCTTCTCCAACACCCCCTGGAGCTCGCTGACCACGCCGCAGCTCACCTTCGGCACCGACAGCACCCGCGCCATCCTGGTGCGCGGCGGGGACACCGTGTGGCTGGTGAGCTCCGCGCAGGACTCCGTCACCTTCACCCCGCGCACCCAGGCCTGTCCCTTCCAGGTGGACGCGCGGGGCTTCTATCGCCCCAGCACCACCCGCGCGTGTGCGGTGCTCGCCGGAGAGCCCGTGGGCCATGGCGAGGGCGTGGTGTGGACCCGTGACACGGTGCAGACCTCGACCGGCTTCATCCCCGTGCTGCACCGTCATGAAGTGAGCGCCGCGCACGGCCTCCAGGAGGCGGGCGCGCTCTCGCTGGACAGCAGCATCACCAGCTTCGTGCAGGAGCTGCGGCCCGGGCCCTCCCATCCGCTGCTCAGGTCCTCGAGCGGAGTCGGAACCCTCGCCACGCCCCGATGGAACGCGGAGCGAACCGCGCTCGTGCTCGCGTTGCTACCCGACCCCGGACACGCGAATCACATTACGCGCATCTCGGACCATTTCACCTGGACGGTGAACCGTCTCGGCGCGCCGGGGGTGCGCGTGCATCCGTGGACGTCCTCCCCCTGACGGGTGCTTTCCTCGGGCGGCCAAGCGGATATGAAGGAGGGCACCATGTCCCAGAAAGCCCCCCTGCTCGCGCCCGAGGCCCTCCAGTCCTTCCTCGCCCAGCATCCCGAGTGGAAGCACGAAGGCGGGATGATTCGCCGCACCTACGAGGCCCCGTCCTTCCTCGCGGGCATCGCCTTCGTGGAGCGCGTGGCGCACGCGGCGGAGAAGGCGGACCACCACCCGGACATCGACATCCGCTGGCGCAAGGTGACGCTGGCGCTCGTCACGCACGACTCCAACGGCCTGACGTCCAAGGACACCGACCTCGCCCATGAGGCGGACCGGCTCTTCGACGAGGTGGTGCCCCAGAAGTGAGCACCTCGGCTGTGAGTGGATTCGTCGTGATGACCTCCAGGACCCTCGCGGGGCTGCGCGCGCTCGTCGGGTGCGCGGTGGTGATGCTGTCGTCCGCCGCGCTCGCGCAGGACGAGCAGCCCACGGAGCCGCGTCCGGAGCGGCTGTACTTCAACCCCGGTTCGCTGTTGGGCTCGGCGCGCGTCGTCGCGCTGGGGGGCGCCTACGTGGGCATCGCCGAGGGCGCGGCGGGCTTCCCCAGCAACCTGGCGGCGCTGGCCCACCGGGGCCCCGCGCTGGAGAAGGACTGGGACCTGGGCGTCACCCTGTCCTGGCTGGACCTGCCGTTCACCAGCGGACGCGCGCGCGACGTGGACAACGACGGCCGCGCGGACGAGTCCCAGGACCGGCGGCAGCTGCTGGGCGGCCTGCTGCTGCAATACAAGCGCTTCGGCATCGGCTTCGCGCTGCGCAACAGCGCCGTCACCTACTGCGCGACGGTGGCGTGCGCGACGGACAGCGAGCGCATCCGCGTGTCCATGACGCAGTCGGTGCTGGCGGGCGCGGTGTCCTTCGGCCAGGACGACTTCATCCTCGCGCTGGGCATCTACGCGGCGCAGGCCACCTTCCGGCTGTCCTCCGGCGGTGAGGACTGGCGCTACGGCGACACGGGCGTGGCCGTGGACATGCTGTACCGGCCGCATGGTCGCGCCTGGCGGCTGGGCGTGACGGTGCGGCCCGAGGTGGTGGCGGACTGGCGCCGCAAGGACGGCCAGGCGCCGGTGCTGGCGGACCGCACGCTGTTCAGCGCGGTGGTGTCGCCCGCGGTGCTGTCTTTGGGCGCGAGCTGGCGGCTGGGCGAAGGCTCGGAGCGCTACAACCGCCTGTCCCCCGCGGCGCGGCGGCAGCTGCTCGTGGACGGGGACGCGCTCCCGGTGCCGGAGGAGGAGCCCCGGGACGCGCCCGCGGGACGGTGGCTCATCAGCGCGCAGGTGGACCTCTTGTCCGGCGTGGACAACGCGGTGCCGCTGCGCACCTTCGCGTCCACGGCCCAGGAGCAGCTCGTGGGCCACACCTCCGAGTTCGCGCCCCGGCTGGGCGTGGAGCACGACACCGTGCCGGGGATGATTCGCCTGCGCGCGGGCGTGTACGCGGAGCCCTCGCCCTTCGATGGCCGGCCGCCGCGGCCGCACATCACCGGCGGCTTCGAGGTGTTCGTCCTGCGCTACTGGGAGGACTGGTCCATCAACGCCTCCTTCGACCTGGCGAGCCGCTACACCAACGTCGGTCTGTCCATCGGCTTCTGGCGCTGAAGGCGCGGCGCGCGCCCGCACGTGGGTAGCGCGCGGGCCTCCGTGGCGACACCGGGTGCGCGACCAGGGCGCGCGGCCACTCCTCGTGGGAAACCTGGCGCGCGCGTCGAAGCGGGCGAGCGAGCAGACATCGCACACGGTATTGCTGGCACCTACCAGCATGGAGACCCTCCGAGTGCGGAGGGGGCTTCATGCATCAAGGGCGGCGGTGGTTGCGGACTGTCGCGTGCGCGACAGCGCTGGGTTGGGCGGGCTGGCTGACGGGCTGTGAGGACTCGGCCCCGGAGGAGCCAACCGATTGTGTGAGCGAACCACGACGAGGGGGCTGTCCCGAACCCGCGCAGGAGCTCCCTCCTCCCGAGGAGGACGCGGGCACTCCACCTCAGGAAGGGGACGCGGGGACACCCGACGCGGGTCCACCGCCCCTGGAGCCTCCGCCTCCGCCGCCACCGGCGACGACGGGGAGCACGCTGTGGATGGCGCGCGAGGGCACCGCGCAGGATGACCTGGCGCTCGGCGCCGCGGTCGACTCCAACGGCGACATCCTCACGGCGGCGCAGTACGAGCTGGACGACCTCCAGGAACGTCAGCCCACGGACGACACCGTGCGGCTGGTGCTCACCCGCCGCGCGGAGACGGGCGACGTGCGGTGGACACGCGCCTATCCGGTGCGCGTGGCCCAGACGCCGGAGTCCCTGCGCGCGGAGGTGAATGCACGCGTCGCGCCGGCGCCGGAGGGGGGACTCTTCGTGGCCGTGGATGCCCGGGGCCTGGTGGACTTCGAACCCCAGGAGCTGGGGGACGGCGCGTTCCTGGCGCGGTTGGATTCGGCGGGCAACCTGGTCTGGACGGCGCGTGTCCCCGGGGGCGACGCGACGGTGGCGGACCTGCTGCTCGACGCCCAGGGCCGGCCGATGGTCGCGTTCAACACCTCCGGCTCCACCGACTTCGGCGAGGGCGTGGTCGGCTCCGGCGCGGTGGTGGTGACGTACTCGGTGGACGGCAAGCCCGAGCAGGCGCTGAACGTCGGACGCGCGGAGGGCGAGGGCGCGCGCGTCCTCATCACCACGATGGCCCTGGGGCCGGACGGGCACGTGGTGGTGGGCGGGCGCTACACGGGCGCGGTCCGCTTCGGGACGCAGCGCTCGGAGGGCGCCTCCGAGGGCAGCGCGTTCGTCGCCATGTACCTGCCGACGGGCGCACTGGTCTGGGCGCGGCCGCTCGCGCAGGCGAAGGGCACGGTGAGCGACGTGGGGGTGGATGCGCGAGGCACGGTGGTGGCGCTCGGCTCCTTCCTGGGCACGGTGTCCTGGGGGACGGCGAAGCTCCAGGGCCACGCGTACCGGGCGAGCCCCTTCCTCGTGTCCGCGGACGCGGCGGGCAAGGAGCGCTGGAGCCGCAACCTGGGCGATGGACTGCGGGCCGGAGCGCTCGGGGTGAAGCCCTCGGGCGAGCTGGTGGTGGGCGGCTTCACGTACTCGCTCATCGTGGACGGCGCGGCGGGGCCGGATGGACTGGGCTCGGCGCAGCCCGTGGCCCTGCGCTACGGCGCGGACGGCGCGTCGCTCGGGCTGAAGCTGTACATCTCCGACCCGCCCCAGCCCCGAGGCGAGCTGTACGGCGTGGAGGACCTCCGCTTCGTGGGCATGCTCCCGGACGGCGATGTCCTGCTGTTCGGCCACACGGACCGCAACTCGGACTTCGGCACGGGCCGGCGCGCGCCGGCGCGCAGTGATTTGTTCCTGCTGCGCATGAAGCAATAGGCGGCGCGAGGGCCTCGAGCATGACTCGGGGCCCTTCGCCTCCGCTCGGATGACACGGGCTTCTTGGCTCACGCCGCGACGAGCGGCGTCGAGCCTCGTGTCGGGTCCACCCTCGTGTGATGGGTGCGCGGCGCCGGGGCGGCTGAGCCCACCGGGCCTCGAGACAGACACATCCGCGGCGCGCGCGTGGCCTTCGCGCCGGAAGTCCCCGGTCAGCCGCCGCTCGGAAGGCACCTGCATCCCGAGGCGGTCGGCTCACCGGAGCGTGTGGACAAGGCGCCTAGCGGCGCGTGGTGCGACGCGAGGTCTTCCGGGCCGCGCCCTTGCGAGCCGCCCCCTTGCGCGCGGTGGTGCGGCCACGGGCCGGGCTCTTGCGAGCGGTGCGACCCGCCGTTCCGGTCCGACGCGCGGTCGTCTTGCGAGCACCGCCCCGCTTGCTCCGGGCCGGGGTCTTCTTGCGAGCAGTCTTTCCGCGCGTGGTCGTGCGCTTCGCCGCGGCCTTGCGGCGCGAGGTGGTCTTCTTCGCGCGAGCACCGGTGCGGCCCGACGCCTTCTTCGTGGCGCGACGGCGCCGCGAGGATGACTTGCGCGTCGAGGACGTCGAGGGAGCCAGGGCCATCTCCGAGGGGGCCAGGCTGTCGGTGATCTGCGAATTGACGGTCTCGTGAGTCATTCCATCTCCTCCGGTGAACGAGAACAACAGGCGATGCGAAACGCAGCGTACGCCTGTGCGCGCGCGATGAGAGCCCTCCCCCTCGCGAAGATGAACGACAGCGGACGAATGGCGCGTCGGGCTTCGCCCATCAGGGTGCGTAGCCGAGTTCGCGCTCCGCCTTCTCCACCTGTCCGAGCGCTTCCTTCAGTCCTCGTGAGGAAGCCACCGCGCGCGCGCGCCGCAGGCGCTCCTCGACGCGCGCCTTCTCCCCGAGCAGCGCGTGGGCCCGGCCCAGCTCCAGCAACGCATCGACGGCGGACCACCAGTCCTCGTGGGACTCCGCGTTGGTGAGGGCCTGCTCCAGATGGGGCAGCGCGGCGGGGACATCGCCCCGACGCAGGTGGAGCCGGCCGAGGGAGGTATGGGCCTCGCGCTGGCCAGCGGGGTCCTTCACCCGACGAGCCAGGGCGAGGGCCTTCTCCGAGAGCGCCAGGGCCTGGGCGTCCTTGGGGTCCTTGCGCGAGCGCACGTTGGCGAGGGCGACCAGGGCGAACATCTGGCCGGTGTTGAAGCCGACCTGCTCGCGCAGCCGCAGGGACTGTTCATACAGGGTGATGGCGGAGTCGAGCCGGCCCTGGTCCTCGTCGAGGGAGGCGAGGTGGCGAAGGTTGTAGGACTCCATCAGGACGTCGTTCGAGGCGCGGGCGAGGGACAGGCCATGCGCGTAGGTCGACCTCGCGGCCTCGGCCTGGCCCTGGAACTGTTGGGTGAGGCCCAGATGGAACAGGGCCTCGATGTGCCCTCGCGTGTCACCGGAGGACGCGGCGAGGTCCCGGGCCTGCTCGAAGAGGGCGACGACGGGAGCCCACTCGCCCTGGCCGGTGAGGAGCACGATGAAGTAGTGGAACATGCCCTCGGCGTCGAGCGCGGCGACGCGGGCGCGGGCGTCACCCGAAGTGTCGGCGAGGTGGCGGGCGCGGCGCAGCACGTCGAGCACCTGGGTGGTGTCCATCCCCGGCTGGTGACGGAGCATGCGGGACATGACGCGGCCCTGCTCGGCGAGGATGCGGGCTTCCCCTCCCGGGTCCTTCAGGGTCCGAGCGCGCTCACTGGCGAACTGACCCAGCGACACGGCGTCATCGAAGCGGCTCTCCAAATCGTAGGCCTGCATCACGGTGACGGCGGCCTCGCTGAAGGGGCGCCCCTGCTCCGCGGCCGTGCCGATGCTGGTGGCCTGGGCGGACCGGCCGGTCGCGCAAGCGGTGACGAGTGATGCCAATCCCACACAGATGAGCTGCCGCATGTCCGAGTCCTCCGGGAGAGGCGTCGTGCCCCTCCATCGCGGAGACGAGGCTAGGGGGTGGGTCGCGCCGTGGGGCGCTGATGGGATGAGACGCGGATGGGAGGGACGAGCCGCGGACGGGGAAGGATGAGTGTCCCGCTGTCGGGGGCGCCTCGGATGGGGTTACCCTCTGCGACATCATGACGGCCGAGGAACGACAGAAGCTCGTGGAGCAAGCGCGGGCGCTCCTGTTGGAGCAGGTGGTCCGCTGGGAGTCCCCCATGCGGTGGAGCGAGGACGACAGCAATGGCTACCGGAAGCTCGCGGTGGCGGCGCGTCAGGCGCTCGCGGGGGACATGGGGGCGATTGCGACACTGAGGCGGGTGTTCGACGAGTCGTTCTTCGCCAGGACGAACTCCCACAACGAATACGGACTGGCCTCGCTGGGGCTCGCGCTGCTCGGGGACCGCGAGTCGGTGGAGCGCATCCGCGCGGTGTCGCCCATCAACCTGAACCGGACGACGAAGCCCCTCGCGCTCGCGCTGCTCGAAGAGGACTGACGCGGCTCACAGCGGATGGCCGAGCACCTGCTCCAGCCGGGCCCGGTACGTGCGGCTCAGCGTCAGCTCCTGGCCGTCCTTCAGCACCAGTCGATGGTCCCCGGACAGCGTGGGGGACAGGGAGACAATCCGGTCCACGTTCACGAGCGCCGAGCGATGCACCCGCGCGAACCGTCGCGCCGGCAGCCGCCCCTCCAGCTCCGCCATCGTCTCGCGCAACAGATGTGTCTCCGTGCCGACATGCAGCGTGACGTAGTTCCCCGCGGACTCCACCCAGTCCAGGTCCTCCACCGGCACCAGCAGCGTCCGCGTCGCCGACTTCACCACGAGCCGCTCCGCGGGCTCCGGCCTCAGCTCCTGGAACATCCGCTGGAGCTGCTGCCTCAAGTCCCCCGCAGGCGCCGTCAGTCGCTCCCGCACCCGCGTCAACGTGCGCCGGAAGCGCTCCACCGTGAACGGCTTGAGCAGGTAGTCCACCGCGGCGGCATCGAACGCGCGCAAGGCATGCTGCGGCCACGCCGTGACGAAGACGACCACGGGAGGCGGTGTCTGCCCCAGCTCCGCCAGCACACCGAACCCGTCCCGCTCCGGCATCTCCACATCCAGGAACACCAGCGCCGGCCGCTCGTGCGACAGCAACTCCAGCGCCTCCTGCCCGTCGCCGCACTCCACGACGGGATGCAGGTCCGTCTCCGACGCCAGCAACGTCCGCAGCCGCTCGCGCGCCAGCGGCTCGTCATCGACGATGAGCGTGCGCACCGTCATGCCCGCGTCCTCCGATAGGGCAGCGAGAGCGAGAGGAGGAACCCGCTCGGCGCACGCGCCTTCCACGTCACCGACTGCTCGGCACCGTGCAGTCGCTCCAGTCGCGCCCGCGTGGCCCCCAGCCCGATTCCCTCCTCCAGCTCCGTCCGCCCCGCCGGCGGCCCCACCCCGTCGTCCTCCACCTCCACCGCCAGCCGCGCCCCAGCACACCGGACCCGGACCCAGACCTTCCCAGGCCCCCTGCGCGGCGCGATGCCGTGTCGGATGGCGTTCTCCACGAGCGGCTGGAGCAACAACGACGGCACCAGCGCGTCCCTCGCGTCCTCCGCCACGTCGACGTCCACCTGGAGCCGGTCCGAGAAGCGCGTGCGCTCGATGTCCAGGTAGGGCGAGAGCAGCTCCAGCTCCTCCGAGAACGGGACCTCGTGTCGCCCGTCGCGCTCCAGGCTCGCGCGCAGCAGCTCGCTCAGCTGTCCCACCATCCGGTCCGCGGACTCCACGTCCCGGTGCATCAGCGCGGAGATGGCGTGCAACGTATTGAACAGGAAGTGGGGCTGGAGCTGACTGCGCAAGAGCTGCAGTTGGGCCTGCGCGAGCTGCGCCTCCAGTTGGGACGCGCGCACGGCCTCCTCGCGCATCCGCCGGGCGTACGCCACCGCGGCCTCCATGCCCACCAGGGAGAAGTAGATGAGCAAATCGAAGTCCGTCGTCTTCGACGCGATGAACAGGAAGTAGGTCCACGCCGCGGACGCGCCACCGCT
This sequence comes from Myxococcus sp. MH1, assembly GCF_059738865.1. NCBI lineage: Bacteria > Pseudomonadati > Myxococcota > Myxococcia > Myxococcales > Myxococcaceae > Myxococcus > Myxococcus sp. MH1. Next base: position 9,748,964 of record NZ_AP026947.1, read on the forward strand.
GACCTCCACCACCAGCCACTCGCGCAACACCGCGAACAGCCCCAGCGCCAGCACCGCGAAGCCCACGCCGGGCACCAGGTGCAGCAGCAGTTGCACGAACCACGGCCGGCCCGTCGCGCGAATCCGACGCGCCACCGCCAGCACGAACGGCGTGAGCGCCGCCCAGGCGTACCAGACACACACCCCCGTCAGCAGGGCCTCACCCAGGCGCGGCGGCTCCCCATGCGAGGCGCGGTACACGAAGAGCTGCGCCCCGTAGAGCAGCGCGAGCACCGTGTACCCGGCCCCAATCACCGCGGGCCAGAACCACCGCGAGGACAGCCCCCACCGAGCCCCGGTGGACGAGGACTCAGCGGCGGACACGGGACTCCATGACACGGTCGGGCTCGTCGACATGATGGACGGCGTGGACTCTAGTCCGTCCACGCGTCCCTTGCCGAAGCCCGTCCCTTCAGCCCTTGAGGAACGCCGCCAGCTTCTCGTACGCCACCGCGAGCGGAGCAATGGGCGCGCTCTCGTTGGCCTGGTGCGCCTGCGCCGTCTCACCGGGCCCGTAGTTGATGGCGTCCACGCCCCACTCACCGAACCGGGCCACGTCCGTCCACGCCTGCTTCGACGCGGCGGGCAGCCCGGTGATGGCGAGCAGCTTCTGGAACAGCGGATTGCCCGCCACCACGGGGCCGCTGGGCGAGGCATCCGTGATGATGACCTCCGCGCGTCCCGCGACGAGCGCGTGCACGTCCGCCTTCGCCTGCTCGATGCTCTTTCCCGGCGCGAAGCGGTAGTTGAGGTTCAGCTCGAACGACTCGGGGATGACGTTGCGCGCGCGGCCACCCTTGGCGAGCGTGGCGTTGATGACCTCATAGAAGCGGAAGCCCTGCACATCCACCTCCACCCGCTGACGCGCCAGGAGCTCCGTGAGGAACGGGCCCGCCTTGTGGATGGCGTTCTCCCCCTGCCACGGCCGCGCCGAGTGCGCGCTGCGTCCGCCGAAGCGCACCGTCACCTGCATGGAGCCGACACAGCCCACCTGCACCTCGCTGTCCGTGGGCTCCATCGCGATGCCGAACTTCACCTTCGCCAGGTCCGGGCGCGCCGCGAACAGCGGGATGAGGCCGCTCTCCGCATACGCGCCCTCCTCGCGCTCGTAGAAGAGGAAGGCCAGGTTGACCGGCAGCGTGTCGCGACGGAGGTCCTCCGCCAGCGCCATCATCACCGCGAGCCCACCCTTCATGTCCGAGGCGCCCAGGCCGAAGACGCGCTCACCCTCGATGCGAGGCTCACGGCCCTGGTCACTCGGGTGCGCGGGCACCGTGTCCAGGTGACCGATGAGCGCCACCGTGGGACGAGGGTCCTCCAGTCGACCGAGCAACAACGTGTGCCCCACGCGGAAGACCTCCCCAGGTGGGAAGTGCTGGAGCGCCCAGCGCTCGACGAAATCCGCGATGGGGCCTTCCTGCGTGATGGGACTGGAGATGCGGCACAGCTCGAGCGTCGTGCGGGCGAGCCTCGTGGCGAGGTCTTGAGAGGACATGCGGACACCACCATAACCCCACCCCCTCCCCCTTCGCTGGCCTCCCCACTCTCCGACAACGAACCGGTCTCCCCAGGACTCCGGAGCCTCCGGATTGACGCCCGGTGATTCCGACGTCTCACCCCAAGGCAGGGCGTGACACTGATCGCGCGTTCACCGAAGCTGCCCCCGCCCCCAGTCCTCCGAGGATGAAATGTCGTCGAACAGCGAAGCGACCCAGGCCCTGCTCTCCCTCTGCGGCGACAAGCGCCGGTGGAAGACGGAGCTCACGGTGGACGCGGTGAAGAAGCTGATTGCCGACGGCGCGGACGTGAACGCTCGGGACGTCCATGGCCAGAGCGCCCTGCACCACGCCGTCCAGGGGCAGTACCAGAAGGGGGATCCGCTCCCTGACGTCGCGGTGGTGCGCGCGCTCATCGAGGCGGGCGCGGATGTGAATGCGCGGGACAACCACCAGCAGACGCCGCTGACCCGCGCCTTCCCCTCGGAGAAGACCCCGGAGAACGAGGCGCTGGCGCTGGAGCTCATCGCCCTGCTGAAGGCCGCCGGAGGGAAGGTGCCCTCGGACGTGGTGGACGGGAACGGCGCCGCGTTCCGCTGGACGACCGCCAGGCTCCTCAAGGAGGTGCTCAACGCGGGGGCCCGCCTCGACGCGCGCAACGAGCGGGGCGGGACGCCGCTCCACAGCGCTGTGATCTCCGGAGACCCCGACGTCATCCAGCTGATGCTGGAGCGCGGCGCCGAGGTGAACGCCATCGACGGCCAGGGCCGCACGGCGTTGGGCATCGCCCTGCGCACCAAGGAGGAGGTCTGGGTCGCGCACAACAAGCGGACGGCCGGGTTCAACGCCGTCATCCAGGCGCTGGAGGCCGCGGGCGGCAAGGCCAGCGTCTCCATTCCCCTGAGCAATGACCTCTTCGCCCCCTACCCCGTCGACGAGGCGGCGTTCCGCGGGGCCCTGACGGAGAAGAAGCAGAAGCTCTCGTTCAAGCACGCCATCGCCTCCGCGCAGGAGGCCATCACGGGGCTGCACGGCTACGGGGACCCGGCCGCGGCTCTCGCCAAGCTGGAGACGCTGCGGGACACGCTCACCGCGCCGCCCAGGAAGGTCCACCTGAAGGAGTCGCTGAACATCCGGAGCGCCTTCTTCCACCACGGCGACCTGGAGGTGGACGGCGACCTGGACATCGGCCGGCCGTTCGCGGTGACGGGTGACGTCATCGTTCACGGCGTGGTGTGGGACTCGGGCAACGACTCGCTGGTGCACATCCTCGGCAAGCTGAAGTGCCACGGGCTCTACACGAGCGGCGAGTTCAGCGTCGCCAAGGACATCGAGGCACGCGACGTGGTGCTCGGCTACTACAACGACCACCTGCTCTCGGCGAACACCATCCGGGCCCGCGTCGTCATCGAGGATGACCACGCCTTCGATGCCCGCACCGAGGCGCAGCACCACTTCGACATCGACACCTACGCGCAGGGCTACGGCGACGGCGTGGCGGAGGAGCTGAAGGCCATCTTCGTCGACGAGGTCTTCGAGACCGCCGAGGAGGCGGACGAAGAGGACGGCGAGCCGGCCCGCATCGACAAGGGCGCGCTCTTCCACCGCATCAGCAAGGGCCTGCCCGTCTTCCGCGAGTAGGGGCCGCGACCGACTCGCCCATGACCTGGAACTCCGGCGCGCGCAGGTAGCCCGACCGCCCCTGCGCGACTACACATTCATCGAGTACTGAAATTCTCGCAGCCCTCCCGGCCAACGCTTCAATCAATAACCAACACATCGGCAATATTCACCATCAGAAAACACAAACAAAACCACGAGAGGAGGCATCATGACACGGCCTTTCACTCGGCACTCTGGGTGATGAGGGCTCGCTTGGGTCAATCGACCCAGGCGATGGCAGCGTTGCACACCTAAAAGGACACACAATGACCAAGAAGCTCTTTGGATTGCTGGCGATGGCGTCTCTGCTCATTCCTGCATGGGGCTGCGGAGCTCCCACTGCACAGGAAATGGATGAGGCGGCCATCCAGGAGCACCTGAGCAGGCATGAACATGTCGTGTCCTCCTCGTCGATCGTGGTGAGCGAAGGTGAAGGCAACGTCTGTTACTGCAGCGTCTGCGCGAAGCACCACGCACCCGAGTGTCTGTGATTCAGAGAAGGACAGGTCCCCGCCCGGCCTATCTCAGAACGTCCGAATGAAGTCGAGCTCCACGCCGGGGTTCTTCCCGGCGTCGGAGTCCGTCACCGCGGAGGCCGGATTCTCGGGCGCCGCCGGGCTCCCCGCCGCCTGCCACGCGGACACGTGACGGAAGGAGTTCGCGTCGAAGCCCGACAGCATCAGCACGTTGGGCACCCGCGACGGCAGCGGCGAGGCGTCATAGGCCGCCAGGTTCCACAGCACCACGTCCACCGGCCCCAGCGCGCGGTGCCACGCCTGGAGCGCGGCCTGCAGCGGCGGCACGCTCGCGTCGAACGCGACGTCATGCTCGCGCAGCCACGCCACCTTCGCCGGAGACATCATCTGCGCCTCCGGCGGATGGAACTGCATGTCGGAGAAGAAGTAGAGCGTGCGCGGCCTCGGTCGGGACGGCTTCTCCAGTAGCTGGGAGACCAGGTTCACCACCGAGTTCGCCACCTGCGTACCACCCCAGCCCTTCCCCTCCCGCAGCTTCGTCGCCAGGTCGAACACCTCCTGCTCGGGCCGACGCTGCTCGATGAAGACATCGTCGGAGAACGTCGCCGCGTACCCCAGCTCGCGCGCCATCACCGCCGACAGCACCACCGCCACGTCTCCCACCTTCGCGGTGCTCTTCGCGCCGCCCAGCGCCGCGTCGAACATGGAGCCGGAGATGTCCGCGAGCCCCAGGCTCAACCCCTGTGGCAGCAATCCCTCACACACCCGCTCCAGGATCGCCTCGAACACGGGCGCGAGCGCGGGCACCGCCTCCGCGTGGAACTTGAACGTGTCGCCCGAGTAGTTCGCGCGGGCGCTGCCATTCATCGCCGCCAGCCAGCCCATGTACACCTGATGCGGCCACAGGCCCGCGAAGCGTCGTCGCCGCGCCTCCGCCAGGAGCACCTCCACCGGGATGCCCGCCAGGTGCATGGCCCGCAGGTAGCCCTTGAAGGCCAGGTCCGGCAGCAGCCCCGGCACGTCCAGCACGCGCCGCCACGTCTCCTCGGTCGACCCCATGAAGGACAGCGCCTGCTCCGTCGACAGGCGCCCGTTCACGAAGTGCTCCACGCTCGCGTCACCGCCGAAGAACGCGCGCCGCGCATCCAGCAGCTCAAGCCCCGCCGCCAACGGCCCGCGCTCCCGCGTGGGCGCATGCAGGTACCGGTAGAGCTTCAGCGTGCGCTCATCCAGGTGCGCCTTCGCCACGCCCATCGCATCCACCAGCCGCAGGCTCGCGCGCTGACCGTTCTTCCGACGCCGCGCCACCGGGAACTGTCGACGCGCGTACTTGAGCAATTGATACACATCCATCCCCGCCAGCGCCCGGGCCATGCCCTTGCGCGCCGCGGGCGGCACCTCGCCCAACCCCAGGTTCTCGAAGTGCGTCAGGAACAGCACCACGTCATCCGCGCGGTGCTGGAGACACCGGAACGTGTACTCCTCCGTGAAGGGCCCCTCCGGGTCCGCCGCCGCGAGGATGGCCGGCGCCACGCTCCCCTGGATGCGGTTGCCCTTCCCCTTCACCGGGTCTCGCATGTACGCGCCGAACCTCCAGCCGAAGCCGCGCTCGTGCCGCTCCGCCGCCAGCAGCGCCGCCGCGTAGGAGCGAATCTCCCCCACCTGCGTCCGGTAGAAGGACTCCTCCAGCAGCGCCGCGCCCTTCGTGAAGGTCAGGTGCGGCAGCGGGTCGGTCTTCGACAGGTCGAAGGCGGCGGCCCCCTCGTGCGTCAGTGAGCCCACGACGTCACGCAGCACCCGAGGCATGTCCCCTCCGACCGGAGAAAAAGTCGGCGCCCCATCCCCGTCGGCAAGCCAACGGAGATTCATGGACGAAGTAGGGGCGCCAGATGACTGAAAGCCTAACCGACCTCAGCCGGCCGGTGCGAGCGCTTCCTCGAACTCCGTCGCGCCCTCCAGCAGCGACGCGCAAAGACACGCGGGGCCCTGCAACGCGGTGAAGCCATGCGCGCTGCCCTCCAGCTTGTCGAGCGTCTCACCAGGCCACACCTCGTGTCCGCCGTCCTCGCGCAGCCCGCCCTCCAGCACCAGGTTCCACTCGCGCCCCAGGTGCGTGTGACGCGGATAGCGCACGCCCGGGTTGAGCCGCAGCACCGCGGCCATCATCCCCTCGCGCGCGGGGCCCGTCTCCACCGGGAACAACTCCGAGCCCTCCACCGGCCCCGGCATCCACAGCGACGCATCCTCCAGCGACTCGAGCAGCGCGCTCGCCCGCTCCCGCGTCACATCGAAGAAGGCCGCCAGCTCCTGCGTGAAGCGCTCCAGCCGGCCAGGCCCCTCCATCCGCGCCATCAACGCGGTCAGCACCCCGGCCGGCGGCTCCACCGGCGACTCCAGCGCCAGCAGGCCCTCACGCACCGAGGACAGGCGGTCGGCCTCGACCCGGCAGCGCTCGCACGCCGCCAGGTGTCGCTCCAGCGCCTCCCGCGAGGAGGCGTCCAGCGTCCCCAGTGCCCACTCGGCCAGGATGTCGTCGAGGTGCTCCGTCATCGCGTCCCATCCCGTCCCATCACACGGGCACTACGGAAGCCGCCGCCCTGGTGGATTTCCCTGGGGGCTACACCGCCACCGCGAAGTCGCGGAGGGCCGAGTTGAGGCTCGTCTTCTTGTCCGTGGACTGTGTCCGCTGCCCGATGATGAGCGCGCACGGCACCATGTACTTGCCCGCGGGGAACTGCTTCTCGCGCATGCCCGGAATCACCACGCTGCGCGCCGGGACGCGGCCCTTGTAGACGCGCTCCTCGGGGCCGGTGACGTCGATGATTTGAGTGGACGCGGTGAGCACCACGTTGGCGCCCAGCACCGCCTCCTCCTCCACCACCACGCCCTCCACCACGATGCAGCGGCTGCCCAGGAACGCGCGGTCCTCGATGATGACGGGAGACGCCGTGGGCGGCTCGAGCACCCCGCCCAGCCCCACGCCACCCGACAGGTGCACGTCGCTGCCCACCTGCGCGCAGCTGCCCACCGTGGCCCACGTGTCCACCATGGTGCCCGCGCCCACGCGCGCGCCGATGTTCACGTAGCCGGGCATCACCACCGCGCCCTTCTCCACGAAGGCCCCGTAGCGCACCGTGCCCGGCGGGACGACCCGCACGCCCGCCTTGTCCAGGTTCTTCTTCAGGGGGACCTTGTCGTGGAACTCGAAGGGCCCCACCTCCATCACCTTCATCTCCGACACGGCGAAGAACAGGAGGATGGCCTCCTTGACCCAGGCGTGGACCTTCCAGCCGTCCGGGCCCTTCTCCGCCACGCGCAGCTCGCCCGCGTCCAGGCGCGCCACCGTCTCGCGCACGGCGGACACGAAGTCCGCATCCTTGAGCTTCGTCCGGTCCGCGAACGCGGCCGAGACCTTCTGGGACAGTTCTTCGATGGGCAACATGGCGCCACCTTGAAGCACACTTCGGCGCGCCGCGCCGCACCAACCTGCCCGCCCTCAGGGGTGGGACGCGTCCGGCTCCGTCGTCTGGCCCGCGTCCGGCTCAATCAGGCCCGCGGGCTCCGCCAGGGGCAGCGTCTGCGTGGTGATCTCCCCATGCAACGTCCGGGGTGCCACCTCCGTGTGCCCGCGTCCCTCCAGCTCCACCGCGCCCCGTGAAACATGTCTCACCCGGGCCATGGGCACCTCGCCCCAGGTCCGACTGAAGGGCCAGCGACGCACGTAGAGGTGCGTGTCGCTCAACAGCGCCACGTATCCCAGCAGCGCGCCGCCCTCGTCGCGCACGCGCATCCCTCGGGTGATGGAGCGCCGCTCATAGGGCGACGCCGTCTCGGGCCAGGCCATGCGTTCCACCTCCTGCCCCCAAGGTGCACCTCCTCCTGCCCACAGAGGAGCACCCCTCGCGCGCCCGCTTCCTCGCCTGCTTGAGGCAACTTGAGTCCCAAGGGCTCCGATAACTCTCTGTTTTGCCGCGTTGAGCAGTGTCCACAACTGGTCAATCGACCCCTGGTCGTGCCAGCATCGGGTCATCCCTCACCCCCTGGAGGGCACATGAGCGCTACCCCCTCGCGCCCGTGGAGCCTCGCCGTGGCAGTGCTCGCGTCGTTCGTCGCCGGATGCCTCGGCGAGGCGGCGCTCGACATGCAAGGTCTGCCGGGCCCCGGCAACCCCAACCCCCAGCCCCCGCCGGTGCAGCAGGACGGCACGCTCGACTGTGACCTGGACCGGGTGCCGGCGGGCGTGACGCTCGCGAGCATCGCCTCCGACTTCGAGCGCGAGGTGCACCCGGCCCTGGTGCGCGAGGTGTCCGGCTGCATCTCCTGCCACGCGACGACGAGCGGCCGGCTCTTCAAGGTGGGCCTCAACGGCGTGGAGAACTTCTACGCCATCCGCGCCGCCGGCTACCTCACGCCCGCGTCGGGCTCCATGCTGTCGCGCCTCGTCACGACGGACGAGAGCGCGCGCATGCCGCGCGGCGAGCCGGCGTGGAACGCGCGCGAAATCGCCGCGGTGGCCGCGCTCACCTGTCAGCTCAAGGCGGTGGAGACGCGCCAGCCCTCGTCGCGTCCGGACGAGGAGTTCCCCCCGGCGCTCCTGGAGCCCTACCGGGGCCCCTCCGTCGCCACGTATGACAATCCCTTCCTGGGCTTCGAGCAGCTCAAGGGCAAGGTGAAGGCCGTCTTCGACGACGACTGGGTGCGCGGCGGGGTGGACCGCTTCGCGCAGAACGTGGGCCTGCTGGGCGGCGTGGACTACAAGGACCACTTCGTCGAGGCGCGCGTCGCCACCGCCGACTTCTTCCTGGGCCTGGATGACCTGTCGCGCGACGTGTGCCTCACGGCCGCCACCCATAAGACGGGCCCCTTCTCGGGCCTGGACCTGGCACAGCCGCTGACGGACATCCCCGCGCCCACCACCAAGACGTACGAGATGGAGGCCGCCGCGCGCGACGGCACCACCCTCCCCGCGGGCACGCAGATTCTCGCGAGCACCGGCGGCAAGTCCGGCAGCACGGGCTGGAACCTCTACACCACCGGCACCCTCACCACGCTGCAGCCCTACGTCTTCCCCGCGTCCGCCACCTACCGCTTCACGGTGAAGGCCAAGGGGGACCTGTGCGGCCCGGACCTGCCGAACATGCAGCTCAAGGTGGACGGCGTGCTGGTGAAGGAGTGGAGCGTCGCCAACAACACGGCCTACGCGGACTTCGTGCACACGCAGGCCGTCGCCGGCGGGGACCACCTCCTCACGGTGGGCTTCACCAACGACTACGGCGAGACGGGTGTCTGCGACCGCAACCTGCACGTGGACGCGCTCGTGGTGTACGGCCCCACGGAGGCCGCCACCGGCACCCAGCGCGCGGACGCGGCGAAGGCCAAGGTGGACACGCTCTACCGGCGGATGCTGTACCGGGCCTCCTCCCCCGAGGAGCGCGCCAACGGCTACGCGCTGGTGACGGACCTGCTGGGCATCGAGGCCAACGCCACCAAGGCCTGGAGCGGCCTGTGCGAGGGCCTGATGCGCGCGCCCGACTTCCTCTTCACGCTGCCGCCCTCGTACGAGCGCTTCACCGGCAAGGAGCGCGAGCGGCTGCTCTTGGTGAAGCTGGCCATGGACCTGCTGGGCAGGCCGCCGTCCGCGCAGGACTTCACCGCGCTGGAGGACGGGCAGAAGTCGTGGGAGGCGATGGTGGACGGATACCTGGCCTCGGCGGACTTCCGGGCGAACTACTTCAAGCGCATGCGCGTGCGCACCGAGAGCGAGGGCACGCCCGACACGGACGAGCCCGCGCGGCTGTGGACCTTCCTGGTCGAGCAGGAGCGGCCCTTCGGGGAGCTGCTCACCGGCGACTACTCGGTGGACGGAAGCTTCCAGCAGGTGACGCGCCCCCCGCAGCACGGCAAGACGGGCGTGCTCACGATGAAGGGCTTCATCAAGAACAAGCCGGGCCTGCCGCACTACAACTACGCGGCGCGCGTGATGACGGACTTCATGGGCACCCTGTACGAGGTCCCCGCCGAGGTCTTCGACATGCGCGGCGCGGCCACCGCGTCCTCCACCGTGGACCCCAGCAGCATCTGCTACTCCTGCCACCAGACGCTCACCCCGCTGGCGCACCAGCGCCTGCGCTGGGACGACGAGGGCAACTACCGCACCCAGGACGAGCAGGGCGTCACGCTGGACGACACGGACAGGAACCTCGCCGCCACCTATGCCTTCAAGGGCCAGGGCATGGAGGCCTTCGCCACGCAGGCGGTGAAGAAGGAGGCCTTCGTGCGCCGCACGCTCAACGCCCAGTTCGCCCTGCTGTTCGGCCGCGAGATGCGCCACGAGCAGGACGAGCGCGCCATCTACAAGCGCCTGTGGGACGTCAGCCACGAGCACGACGGCAACCTCAAGGCCGTGCTCAAGACCCTCGCCACCTCTCCCGAATACCTGCGCCAGTAGCGCCGCCCAAAAGGACCGCCGCCATGAACCGCCGCCGATTCCTCGCGGGCGCTGCCGCGGGCGCCGCCATCAGCACCCTGGACTGGCTCCGCTTCTTCCGCGCCTTCGGAGTGCCCGGGACGAAGAAGGAGCTGGGCTTCGCCGAGGCCGCCGCCGCCGAGGCCGACAACCCCCGCTTCCTCATCTACTGGTTCCAGGAGGGAGGCTGGGACGGGTACTCGATGTTCAACCCCGTCCACACGCCCAATGACTCCATCCGCGTCATCCCCGCGGGCGAACTGCGCCCCACCCCGTCGTGGACGAACCACCGCTACCGGCCCAAGGGCTACGGCGCCACGCCGTCGGACCCGCCGAAGACGCAGGGCAACATCCAGTACGGCTACCTGGCGCAGGACGGCCTGGACCTGTTCCCCGACCTGGCGGTGGTGTCCAGCCACAACGGCAACACCTTCCACTCGGGCGGACGGTGGGAGTACCACTACGGCAAGTACAGCGCGTCGCTGTCGGGCAAGCGGGGCGCGGACGAGCGCACGGTGATGCAGGCGTTCTGCGAGGCGTACGGCACGGGCTTCCTCTTGCCCCACGTCTCGTGGCACCGGTGGCTGTCCGACGGTGAGCTGTCCATCCCGTCCTATCCCGAGGGCACCGGCTACTACGAGAAGCTGGGCCCGGTGCACGCGCACACGCTCTACGGCAAGACGCCCGCGGCGATGCGCGAGCGGCTCGCGTCGCTGGGCAACGTGGCGCAGGGCCAGCGCGACGCGCGCATCCGCCAGTTCACCGACAACCTGCAGGCGAGCTTCCTGGCGGAGAAGAACAGCGAGTCGGTGCGCGCCTTCAACTCCGCGCTCCAGATTCACCGGGCGCTGACGGCCGGCGGCAGCATCAACCTGGACCCTCGCACGCTGTTCACCCACACCACGCTGCGCGCCGAGTTCGGCATCACCGCGGCGGACGAGGCCACGGACTCGTCGTCCATCAACGGCAACCCCGCGCGCACCAAGGAGACGCCCAACACCAACGTGCAGGCGTTGATGACGTACGAGATGATGACGAAGGGGCTGTCCATCGGCTTCTTCATCGAGAACCGCGGCCTGCGCCAGTTCGACACGCACCGCGACCGCCGCTCCATCATGAACAACAAGGGCCAGACGGAGCAGCGCGACATGATGCGCAAGAACCTCTGGAACCCGCTCAGGACGCTGGTGGCGAAGCTCAAGTCCACGCCCTACGGCACCACGGGCAAGAGCTACTACGACTTCACCACCATCGTCCTCGCCTCGGAGATGGGCCGCACGATTCAGGGCGACGTGGAGGGCATCCTCGCCAAGGCGGGCGTGACGGACGCGCAGAAGTACGAGGAGATCATGCTCCAGGACTGCTGCCAGCACTGGCGCGTCAACAGCGTGGCCTTCCTGGGTGGCACCGTGCGCGGCAACACGCAGTATGGCCGCGTGGGCAGCGCGTCCCTGGACGGCATCCCGATGATGCCCAACGGCACGCTGGACCCGGCGTACGACCCGGACACGGGCCTGCTGGTGCCGGGGCGGACCAAGAACGCCACCAGCTTCGTGTCCGACGCCGGCCACGTGTACGCCACGGCGCTCCACCTGTCCGGGTTGGACCCGGCGGCGCTCAAGGCCGCGGGCAAGGGCAAGAACGACCGCCCGCCCATGACGTTCATCAAGCGCTGAAGCGCCCGCATGATGCGGGGCCGCCACCGTCCCTCCGGAGGCGGCCCCCAAGGCTCAGGCGACTTCAGGCGTCGAGGACGCGCGCCACCGCGTCCACCACCTCCTGGTCCGTGGGGAAGGCCAGCGACGCCTTCCGGATGACCACCTTGCCGTCGACGGCGACCTCGTAGCTGCCCGACGGCCCGGGCTTCAGCTCCGCCTCCACATCCAGCTCGTCCTTCAACGCGGCCGCCGCACGGGCGGCCCTGGGCTTGTAGCCTCAGGAGTTGCAGTACGTAATCGTGACCTTCTTGTCGGCCATGGCGTGTCTCCTCGCGCGGGGCTCGACCCCGTCCCCGAAGAGATAATGCGTTCGCGGCCCGCGAGCCAGCCCACGCCTGGCGCCGGGGACAGGACGCGCGCCGTCCGCGGCGCTAGGTTCTTCTCCGCCATGACGGACTTTCGTGAGCGCATCGCCGCCGCCTATGACGTCGAGTCCTTCCGCCGCGAGGGCCAGCGGCTGGTGGACACGCTGGCGGACTACCTGGCCCAGGCCGAGCGCGGAGAGGGCCTGCCGGTACTGCCCTGGGCCGCGCCCGCGGTGAGCGTGGACCGCTTCCCCGCCGCCTTCCCCGAGGAGCCCACGGGCGACTTCGCGGAGCTGGTGGCGCGCGTGCTCTCCGGCTCCAACCACCTGCACCACCCGCGCTACGTGGGCCACCAGGTGACGGCCCCCGTGCCGCTGGCCGCGCTGTGCGACGCCGTCTCCTCGCTGCTCAACAACGGCATGGCCGTGTACGAGATGGGCCCCGTCTCCACCGCCATGGAGCGCAACGTGCTGCGCTGGATGGCCGCGCGCCTGGGCCTGCCGGAGTCCGCGGACGGCGTGCTCACCTCCGGCGGCTCCCTGGGCAACCTCACCGCCCTGCTCGCCGCCCGCCAGGCGAAGGCCGGCTACGACGCGTGGAACGAGGGCGCCCACGCGGGCCCGCCGCTCGCGGTGCTGGTGCCCGCCACCGCCCACTACAGCCTGTCGCGCGCCATCCGCGTCATGGGCTGGGGCCAGGGCGGCGCCATCCCCGTCGCCGTGGACGAGCGCTTCCGCCTGCGCCCCGACGCGCTCGGCCCCGCGCTGGAGTCCGCCACGCGACAGGGCCGCAAGGTCATCGCCGTCGTCGCCAGCGCGGGCTCCACCGCCACCGGCGCGTTCGACCCGCTGGAGCCCGTGGCGGACTTCTGCGAGCACCACGGCCTGTGGTTCCACGTGGACGCCGCGCACGGCGCCTCCGCCGCGCTCAGCGCCGCCCATCGCCACCAGGTGCGCGGAATCGCCCGCGCGGACTCCGTCGTCTGGGACGCGCACAAGGGCCTGCTCATGCCCGCGCTGGTGACGGCGGTGCTCTTCCGCGACGGCGCGCGCTCCTTCGAGTCCTTCGCCCAGGAGGCCAGCTACCTCTTCGGCGACACCGAGCGCCCGTGGAGCGACGTGGCCCTGCGCACGATGGAGTGCACCAAGGAGATGATGGCGCTCAAGCTGTACGCCTGCCTGAGCGTGCTGGGCACCCGCCTGTTCGCCGACGCGGTGACGGAGTCCTACGCCCTCACCCGCCGCTTCGCCGAGCGGCTCTCCCAGGCCGGCGACTTCCAGGTCCCCGTCCCGCCCGACTGCAACATCCTCTGCTTCCGCCACACCCCCGGACACGTGCCGCCCGAGGCGTGGGACGCGCTGCAGGCGCGCCTGCGCGAGCGGCTGGTGACGCGCGGAGACTTCTATCTGGTGCAGACGAAGCTGCCCCAGGGCGTGTTCCTGCGCGTCACCGTCATCAACCCGCTCACCACCGACGCGGACCTGGACGCGCTGATGGAGGCGCTCAGGACGGCAGCTCGACGGTGAACTCGCTGCCGACGCCGGGCTCGGACGCCACCGAGACGACGCCGCCCAGCACCGACACCATCTCCCGCACCAGCGTCAGCCCCAGCCCCACGCCCGGCTTGGACTTGTGGTCCAGGGGCTCCAGGTGTGAGAAGGGCTCGAAGATGTGGGCCTGCTCGGCGCGGGGGATGCCAGGCCCGGTGTCGCGCACCCGCAGGCGCCAGCCCTGGGGCCGCGCCTCCACCGCCACCGACACCCCGCCCTGCTCGGTGTACTTCACCGCGTTGGACACCAGGTTGAGCAGCACCATCTGCACGATGCGCGGATCCGTGCGCGCCACTGCCTGCCCCCGGGGCCGGTCCCACTCCAGCGCCAGCCCCTTGCGCCGCGCCTCCAGCCGCGCCTCCTCCACCACCTCGTCCACCACCGCGCCCAGGTCCACCGTCTCGCGCCGCACCACCAGCCGGCCCTCCTCCAGCTGGTTGTACTGGAGCACCATCTCCACCATGTCGCGCAGCCGCAGCGTGGAGCGGTGCATCCGGTCGAACATGTCCAGCGCCCGGGGCGGCAGCCCTCCCAGCTCCCGCTGCAGCGCGTGCTGGGTGAGCTGCAACACCGACAGCGGCGTGCGCAGCTCGTGTGACACCAGTTGCAGCAGCGTGCTGCGCGACGCGCTGGCGCGCTCGGTGGTCTCCAGCGCCACCTCCAGCTGCCGCTTGCGCATGCCCAATTCGCGCGCCATCGCCTCCAGGTCCACCGAGCGCGCGGCGAGCAGCCCCTGGAGCACCTCGCGCGTGCGCTTCATCACGGCCAGGTTCGTCACCCGCGCCACCAGCTCCTCGGACACGAAGGGCTTCACCACGTAGTCCTGCGCGCCGCCGCGCAGCAGGTCCACCCTCAGCGCGTCATCCGCGCGCGCGGTGAGCAGCAGGATGGGCGTGGACTCCAGCCCCGGGCGCGTGCGCACCGCGCGCACCAGCTGGTCTCCGCCCATGCGCGGCATCATCAAGTCGCTCACGATGACGTCCGGCAGCATCCGCTCCGCCTTCGCCAGCCCCTCCAGGCCGTCCTCGGCGGTGGCCACCTGGAAGTCCTTCGCCAGCGTGTCCACCACGTAGCGGCGCATCTCCTGGGTGTCCTCCACCACCAGCACGCGCGGCCGGCTCGAGTCATCCGCCCGCGTGGCCACCGCCACCTCGCGCTCGGGCGGCCGCAGCACGTCCAGCTCCGCGCGCGCCGCCTCGACATCCACCTCGTGCGCCGGGGCGTCCGCGCGCGCCGCGAGCTTCACCCCCGTGGGCGCGAGCAGCGGCAGCTCCACCACGAAGCGCGCGCCGCCACCCGGGCGCTCCTCCGCCCAGATGCGCCCCTCGTGCAGCGCCACGAAGTCCCGGGCGATGGCCAGCCCCAGCCCCGTGCCCCCGGTGTCGCGCGTGGTGGCCGCGTCCCCCTGGCGGAAGCGCTCGAAGATGCTCTCGCGATGCTCGGCGGGCACGCCCGGCCCGCTGTCCTCCACCACCAGCCGCCCCTGCCCCGCCTCCGCGCTCACCGCCACGCGGATGTGCCCGCCCTCGGGCGTGAACTTGGCCGCGTTGGACAGGAGGTTGAGCACCACGCGCTCCACCTTCTCCGGGTCCACCTGCGCCGGCAGCATCGCGGGCAAGTCCAGCGCGAAGTCCAGCTTGCGCTCGGCCACCAGCCCCTCGAAGTTCTCCGCGGCCAGCCGCACCAGCCGCGCCAGGTCCACCTCCTCGTACGACAGCCGCATCTGCCCCGCGTCCAGCTTGGCCACGTCGAGCAGCGCGTTGACGTGCCGGAGCAGCACCCGCGCGTTGCGGCGCACCACCTCCAAATCGCGGTGCGCCGCGTCCGGCAGCGTGCCCTGCTGGAGCAGCCGGTCCACCGGCCCCAGGATGAGCGTCAGCGGCGTGCGCAGCTCATGGCTGACGTTGGCGAAGAAGCCGGTGCGCTGCGCCTCGGAGGCCTTCAGCTTCGCGTACAGCGTCTCCAGCTCCCGCGAGCTCTTCTCCAACTGCACCCGGCGCTCCTCGGACAGCCGCGCCGCCTCCGTCACCTCCACCACCCGCCCGCGCAGCGGCACCAGGTACATGCCCGTGGCCACCGACGCCACCGCCGTCACCACCTTGATGCCGCCCCCCAGGTAGTAGGCCGAATACCAGACGTTCCACACCTCCATCAGGTGCGTCAGCCCACACGCGCCGATGAAGACACCGAACGACAGAATCATCCCGCCGAAGGGCAGCCGCGCCCGCCGCACCAGCGCGTACAGCGTCAGCGAGATGAAGAAGTACGCCGAGCCGATGAGGATGTCCGACAGGACGTGCATCGCCACCAGGTCCTGTTTCCACAGGTAGCAGTGCCCGTGTGGCATGTTCCAGGCACCGTAGAAGAAGTCCCGCAGGCCCTCTGTGAGCTGGGAGAACCGCTCCAGGGAAACCGCGCCGCGCACCGCATGTCCGAGCTGGTCGTTCATGGCGTTCCCTTCCACTGTCACGCATGGCGGGGGCCCCCACGGCTGTTCCCCCCGGAGGAAGTATTCCATGCAAAACAGGTGACTCTTGCCACCCCCCATCTCACACCGGGACGCGGGGAAAGGGCATGAGACGTGGGTACACGCGCCGGGTGCTGGACAGTCGCCCCCCGGGTCGAAATGCGATAGAGCCCGAGCCGCCATGCTCGTCTCCCTGGTCATCCCCGTCTACAACGAGATTCCCACCCTGGCGGAGCTGCTGCGCCGCTGCATCGCGGTCGACTTCCCCAAGGAGCTTGTCCTCGTGGACGATTGCTCCCGGGACGGAAGCCGGGAGCTGTTGCAGCAGCTCGCCGAGCAGGGTGTGGGCCTGCTGGGGGGCACGCCGAAGAACCGCAACGAAATCCGGGTGCTGTTCCAGGAGCAGAACCAGGGCAAGGGCGCCGCGCTGCGCAGGGGCTTCGCCGAGGCCACCGGGGACATCATCCTCGTGCAGGACGCGGACCTGGAGTACGACCCGCGCGACATCCCCCGGGTGATTCAGCCCATCCTGGACGGTGAGGCCGACGTCGTCTTCGGCAGCCGCTTCACGGGGACGCCCCGCCGGGTGCTGTACTTCTGGCACACGGTGATCAACAACCTGTTGACCACGCTCTCCAACATGACGAGCGGGCTGAACCTCACCGACATGGAGACCTGCTACAAGGCCTTCCGCGCCGAGGTGCTGCGCTCCGTCGAGGTCGAGGAGGACCGCTTCGGCTTCGAGCCCGAAATCACCGCCAAGGTGGCCCGCGGCAACTGGCGCATCTACGAGGTGCCCATCAGCTACCACGGGCGCACGTACGAGGAGGGCAAGAAGATTGGCTGGAAGGACGGCGTGCGCGCCCTCTACGCCATCGGCAAGTACGCGCTGAAGCGCTAGTCACGCGCGTCGTCCGGGAAGACCCCGTCCCCTCGCGGGACACGGTGACATCCCGGGTCGTCCGGCGCGGGCCTCGCGTGCACGAGGTCCGCCCGGACACACGCCCCTTCACGACTAGCGCCGGGTGCCGCTGTCGCTGGCGCCCGAGGGGCCCGCGTTGGTGCCCGTGGTGCCGCCGGAGCCGCTGTTGTCGAGCCCCGCGCCCGAGCCGCCGGTGCCGCCCGTGGTGTTCGGGTTGCCCGTGCTGGTGCCGCTCGCGCCCGTGCCGCCGGTGCCTCCCGGGCTGGTGCCGCTGGTGGCCGGGTCGTTCGTGCTGCTCGTGCCCGACGTATCCGTGGTGTCCGTCCCGCTCGCGCCGCTGCCGCCGGAGCCCGTGCCGTTGAGGTCGGAGCCGGTAGTGCCCTGGCTGCCGGTGCCGCTGCCACCCGCCCCCGTGCCGTTGAGGTCGGAGCCGGTGCCGCTCGAGCCCGAGCCGCTGACATCCGAGCCGGTGCTGCTGCCCCCCGCGCCCGTGCCGTAGACGCCGGAGCCGGTGCTGCCCGGCTGGGCGCCCGAGCCCTGGACATCGGAGCTGCTGCCGCTGCCCCCGATGCCGTCGTCGCTCGAGCCCGCACCGCCGTGGTCCTGCGTGGCGCCACTCGGGACGGCGTCCTGCGAGCCCCCCGTCATCTCCGTCGTGCGACCCGAGCCCCCTGTGCCCTGCTCGTTGCGTGAATCCGCGGACTGCCGGGACTCACAGGCCCAGCCCAGCGCCATCGCCGGCACCAGCGCGCCAATCAACCACCCTCTTCGGAAATCTTTCATGGTCGTGCTCCCCACCACTGTGGACCTCTCAATGTGAAAACGAGGCGCACGAAGGACAGGGGCACGGCGGCGGGTGTCGGGCCGTCGCTCGGAGAGCAGGACGCCCAGACACATCGCCCCTTCCGTGGACTGTGAGGCAAGGGAGCGTGCTCGCACGGGCGCGGGGGCCGCGTCGCGCGACGGGGGCGGTGAGGCTCACCGCCCCCCAGGCGGACAGGCTACCCGTGGGCGCGCGTCTCCTCCGTGGGAGGGGGCTCGGGCGGCGGCACCGAGGGCGGCGCGCCCAGGAGCAGCGCCTTCGCCGCGTCCACCGCCTCGCTCGTCCCCGTCAGCGCGAGCACGTCGCCCACCCGCAGCACCTCCTGCGCGGTGGGCACCGACAGGCTCTGCTCGCCACGCTGGATGGCCAGCACCGTCGCGCCCGTGAGGCCGCGCAGGTTCACCTGGGCCAGCGTCTTGCCCGCGCCGGGGCTGGACTCCTCCAGCCGCACGGAGGCCGGCGCGCCCAGGCCCGGCAACAGCCCCTGCACGTGGTCCAGCGCGTGCTCCTCCGCGCCCGGCTCCTTCGAGTGCGACTGCGCCGCCAGCGCCGCCACCAGCACCTGCGCGCCGGCGCGCACGTGGCCGTGCAGATTGGTCGCCCCGCGCCAGAAGGCGACGCCCAGCGCGCCCACCAGCACCAGCAACACCAGGGGGCCCGCCACGCCCTTCAAGAAGGGCTGCGTCACCACCACCACGGGGATGGCCACCAGCAGGACGATGCCCACCTGCAGCGTGACGAGCAGCACCCGCCGAGGCGCCGCGGCCAGGTCCAGCTTGCCGTCCTTGCGCGCCGGCAGCGCCGCCTCCGACAGAATCGAGCCCAGCCGCCGCGCCATGCCGATGACGCCCAGGATGAACGGCACCGCCAGCAGCACCGCGCCGCCCAGGATGAGGTTCTTCGACAGGTCCTCGTCCACGCCCGTCTGGACCTCGACGAAGTGGGCCATGCGGTCCGCCATCAGCGCCGTGCCGATGACCAGGACCACCAGCAGCACCGCGTCCAGCACCAACAGCCGGATGAGGCGCCGCACGCCCGCGCCCAACGTCTCCCGACGCGGCGCCTGCCGCAGCCGCTCCACCCACGTACCGTACAGCGTGACGAAGGTCTGCAGGGGCTTGGGCAGCTTGCGGTCCACCCACGACGCCACCGGCCCCGAGGCCTTGATGAGCAGGGGCGTGGTGAGCGTGGTGATGGCCGACACGGCCACCGCCACCGGGTAGATGAACGAGCCGGTGGCCTTCAGCGACAGGCCCAGCGCGGCGATGATGAAGGAGAACTCGCCAATCTGCGCCAGGCTCAGGCCCGCCTGCACGGAGGTGCGCGTGCTGTTGCCCGTCAGGAACGCGCCCAGCGCCACGCTGACCAGCTTGCCGACGATGACCACCACGGTGAGCACCAGGATGGCCGCCCAGTGCTCCATGATGAGCGCGGGGCTGATGAGCATGCCCACCGACACGAAGAAGATGGCCGCGAACATGTCGCGCACCGGCTGCACCAGGTGCTCGACCAGCTTCTCCTCACCCGACTCCGCCACCAGCGAGCCCGCCAGGAACGCGCCCAGCGCCACCGAGTAGCCGAACGACTGGGCCAGCAGCGCCACCGCGAAGCAGATGCCCACGCTCGTCACGAGCGTCGTCTCCGGCCGGTTCAGCTTGATGACCGCGCGCATGGCCCTGGGGATGATGAACAGGCCCACCGCCACCAGGCCCACCAGGAACGCCACCAGCTTGCCCGTGGTCAGCGTCAGGTCCTTCACCGACAGGCCCGCGCCCGTGGAGATGGCCGTCAGCGTGGCCATCAGCAGCACCGCGATGAGGTCCTCGACGATGAGCACGCCCACCACCAGCTCCCGCAGCTTCCCGCGGATGCCCTGCTCGTCGAACACCTTGGCGATGATGGTGGTGCTGGACACGGCGATGATGGCGCCGGTGAAGATGCTCTCCAGCGTCGTCCAGCCGAAGGCGCGCCCCACCACGAAGCCCAGCCACACCATGATGCTGCACTGGATGACGGCCGTGAGCCCGGCGGTGAACCCCACCGAGAACAGCTTGCGCAGGCTGAACTCCAGCCCGAGCGAGAACATCAGCAGGATGACGCCCAGCTCCGACAGCGTCGTCACCACCTCCTGGTTGGCGACCAGCGGAATCGGCAGGTAGGGGCCCACCACGAGGCCCGCGAGGATGTAGCCGAGCACCACGGGCTGGCGCAGCTTCTGGAAGACCACCGTCGTCACCGCGGCGACGCACAGGACAATGGCAATGGCCTGGAGGACCTCGTGGGCTCCGTGCATCAGGTCACCTCAATCTGGAAGACTCGGACGGGACGCGCCCCGCTTTTTTCCGAGGACTCGGAAAGACAAGGGCCATCCCTCGGGGATGAAAGGAAAAGACGACGTCACGCCGGGCTTCTCGCCCGGACCACCGCGGGACTCCACGCGCGACCCCGGCCCGGCAGAGGGCCCGCGTCGCGCACGGGTCAGCCGAACTCGGGCGGTCCGCGCAGCGTCCGACTGGCGATGGAGGGACGGTCCGCGACTTCCCCGCTCGACGTGGGCGCCGCCGGGGCACGACGTTCGCGCAGGGTGACGCGCGTGAAGGCGTGGTGACGCTCGCGGCCCCAGCGGTACAGGGCCAGCAGGTCCGGCTCCAGCCCCGTGCGGGTCCGCACCGAGGAGGCCGCGAAGACGACGGGCCCCGCGCCCACATGGAGCCCCAGGTCCCAGCCGCCCAGGTCCGTGATGTGGAACTGCGCGCCCCAGCGCCGCGAGGACTTCTTGGAGGACCCGGCGCCCTGGAGCACCGACGTCACGCCGGAGTCGGCGTAGAAGCCGCGCTCGGGGGTGCTTCGGGTGGGGCACTCGGCGTCCCCGGCGCGCAGGACGGTCACCAGGACCAGCGCCATGCCCAGGGCCAGCAGCCCGGCACGGAGCAGCTCACCCCCGGAACCGGGCATTCGCGATGTCGGGCCGGGGGAGCGCATCGGCCGTTCAGGTACTACGCCGGACATGGCCCCGTAAAGCGCGGGTTGTCCCCCGCCCGCCAGTCCGCTCAAGCCCCACCGCGCGGACGAGGTGGCGAGCGCGTGGAGCGGCGGCGCGGCCATGTGCCCGTGGCTCCACGCGCCCTGACGCGAGGGGACGACACCCCGTTCCAGGCGGGTGCGTCACCGGGCTGTAGGCCCATGTCCTCCTCTCCACGAATGAGTCGACCGGGACGGGGCGCGAAGGCGCGCGTGGACGATGACAACGTCCGCCCGTGCACAGCGATGGCAGGCGTCGATGCGGCGCGTGCATGGGCGTGCCGCCGAGGGGGAGCATCCCTAGGTTGAGGATGTGCTTTCACGATTCCTGCTCTACGGGTGCACGGGTTGGGTGCTGGAGGTCCTCTTCACGGGGGCGAACGCGGCCCTGCGCCGGGACAGGAGCGCCACGGCGCAGACCTATCTCTGGATGCACCCCATCTACGGGGGGACGGCGCTGGCGCTGGAGGAGGTCTCCGCCAGGCTCAAGCCCCTGCCCCGGCCGGTGAGGGCGCTGGCCTACACGGCCCTCATCTTCGGGGCGGAGTACGCCACGGGGTGGCTCTTGAAGAAGGTGCTCGGCCGCTGCCCGTGGGACTACACGCCGCACCGCTGGAGCGTGCACGGGCTCATCCGCCTGGACTACGCGCCCGCCTGGTACCTCACCGCGCTGCTGTTCGAGCCGGTCCGCGACGGGCTGCTCCACGTCACCAGCGAGGCTTTGCGGCACACGCCCGAGTACCGGGAGGCCGAGGAGGCCGGGGTGGTGCCCGCCGGGTGCCTTCCCGAGGGCGAGGCGGAGCAGGCGGGTGTGGTGGCCACGCGCTTCGAGCGGGCCCAGGTGGTGGAAGTCTCCCCCTGAGGCGGGGGTTCGTGGGGGGTGGCCCTTCCCCCGCCCGAGTCCGCTGGTCGACTGCTCCCCAGGCGGTTGTGAAAGGGCTTCCGGCTTTTCTTCCTCCGTGCCGCGTCGCGTAGTACCTTCGCGGCCGCATTCCCCCACGCGCCAGCGGGAAATTCCGCCGACTCTCCGAAAGTTTCCGCCCTCGTATGTTCGACTGGCTTCACACCCTCTTTTCGCGCGACCTCGCCATCGACCTCGGCACGGCGAACACGCTCATCTACATCCGCGGTCAGGGCATCGTGTCCAACGAGCCCTCGGTGGTGGCCGTCCAGCAGGACGCGCGCGGGGGCAAGAAGGTCCTCGCGGTGGGCAAGGAAGCCAAGGAGATGTTGGGCCGCACGCCGGGCAACATCGTCGCCATCCGGCCGATGAAGGACGGCGTCATCGCCGACTTCGAAATCACGGCGGCGATGCTGCGCTACTTCATCCAGAGCGCGCACAACCGCAAGACGCTGGTGAACCCGCGCATCATCATCGGCATCCCCTCTGGAATCACGGAGGTGGAGCGCCGCGCGGTGCGCGAGGCGGCGGCGAACGCGGGCGCGCGCGAGGTCTACCTGATTGAGCAGCCGATGGCGGCGGCCATCGGCGCGGGCCTGCCGGTGACGGAGCCCAGCGGCAACATGATTGTGGACATCGGCGGTGGCACGTCCGACGTCGCGGTCATCAGCCTGGCGGGCATCGTGTTCGCCAAGAGCGTGCGCATCGGCGGCGACAAGCTGGACGAGGCGATCATCCAGTACGTGAAGCGCAAGTACAACCTGCTCATCGGCGAGCGCACGGCGGAGCTCATCAAGATGGGCATCGGCACGGCGTATCCGACGGACGAGGTCATGACCATGGAGATCAAGGGTCGCGACCTGGTGGCGGGTGTGCCGCGCACGCTGACGGTGTCGAGCGACGAGGTGCGTGACGCGCTCGCCGAGCCGGTGAACGGCATCGTCGAGGCGGTGAAGCTGACGCTGGAGCGCACGCCCCCGGAGCTGGCCGGTGACATCGCCGACAGGGGCATCGTGCTGGCCGGTGGTGGCGCGCTGCTGAAGAACCTGGACACGCTGTTGCGTGAGGAGACGGGCCTGCCGGTGTTCCTGGCCGAGGACCCACTTTCCGCCGTGGTGATTGGCGCGGGCAAGGCGCTGGAGTCGCTCGACATCCTCCGCCAGGTCTGCCAGCCGGGCTGAGCCTCGGCCCTGTCGTGAGCACCGCGGCGCCGTGCCTCCTGGAGGCCGGCGCCGTTCGTGTTTCCAGAGGTCAGACCTCGGTGAACCTCACGCCGGTGACTTGAGCGCGCTCCAGTGCGAGCTTGAGGTCCTCGGAGACGATGAGGCCCAGGTCCCAGCCCCAGGTGCGGAACACCTTGGCGTCACCGACCTTCGACTTGTCGATGCGCATGCCGATGACGGACCTGTACTCCCCCACCCGCTCGGGCTGACCGTCTTCGGGCTTCCAGTACAGGACCTCCTCGGACGCCTCATCGTCGATGCAGCGCAGGAGCTTCGTGGCCACCAGGATGAGGTACTGGTCGGGCAACCCCTGGATTTCGACGGGGCAGAACTGCACTGCGTCAGGAGCCAGCTCCATGAAGAGCGTGGCGACACGGACATGGACGACTGGCGCCATGCCAAGCCCCGCGGTGCTGAACTCCAGGCGTCGCCCGGGCTCATCGATGGGGATGCTCAAACGTCCTTGGGGTGGAAGCGCTCGTCCAGAACGGAAGACATAGGGGTCCTCCAGTTCCACGCCACGCTCATCCAACGGATCTCCCAGGTCCCAGTTCCCCGACTCCATCACCTGCGCGAGCTTGAAGTAACGCTTGGGCATATCTGGCCCTCTACCTCACTTTCCTCGCGTCACCAGTTCGTTGAGCCTCGTCCCCTTCGTCCTGACTTCCACGGACAGGGCCTGGAGTTCGGTGGTCAGCGCCTTGCGACAAGCTTCCACGGTGCGACACGTCCTCGTCACGCTGTTGAGCCGCTCGTAAATGGCTTCGTGGTACTTCTGAGGGTGAGGGCCTTTGTGGCCTCGCACTTCCACGACGTTCTCCGGGTCCTTCAGCTTCATTCCCGCCTTGCGGAAGATTCTCCTGAACTGAGGAGTCCAGGGTCCCCCCTGGACAGCGGAGACGCTGTTCTTGTCCGTGGCGATGTGATGGCGATGCGGCTTGCTCGTACCGTTTCGCTGGCCAGCCATCGCCAGCGCATTGGGTGCCAGAGCGATGGTGAATCCCTCGCCCGACACCGCGACCGAGCGCACCGCCCCCATGGCCGCGAACTGGAAACCCGCCTGAGATTCGACCGCCAGCGCCGCCTGTGCGGAGCCCGGCAACTGCGCTGACCTCGTCGCCAGCCCCGCCGTGCTGCCGATAGCGGCGGTGGCCAACATCACGAAGACACGCGCCGCGTTCTCCCCCAGCACCGCTCCAAATGCGGAGCCCGCTTCGTCGAGCTGCTCGAAGGTGGTGGCACGGTCCACTTCCCGGACAAGCGCGCACCATCCCCCGATGATGTCCAACACCGTGTCGACGCCCAGATAGGCGATGGCCGTCACTGTCAGCAACGTCGCCAGGCCCTTCGACACAGGCTCGGGCAAGGACCACAGGAGCATGTACATCGTCACGGAGGCCATCACCACCGAGAGGACTTGCTTGGGGTCGGTCATGTCCTCCAGCGCCTCGGCCGACTCATCCCAGACCGAGCCCATGGCGATGGCCATCGCCAGCACGTACTTGCCATCACTGCCGAGCAGCGGGCCTTCTTCCAGCAGACTCAGGCAATCACCCGGCGTGCCCTTGTTCCGACACCATCGGCCATAGGCCTGGGTCATCTCCTCGTCCGCATAGGTCTCCAGCAGGTGAGGCCCCTCAGCCGAGGGCTCGCCTCTGACCGAGAGCCGGTGCGCCCGGTGCTCGTAGAGGTACAACCCGCTGCGGGAGGGGAGCCCGAACAGTTCACGGGCCTGCCTCATCGGGTTGTTCGAGGGAACGACATCACGCGACAGGGACTTCATCGCATCCTCGAACTCGTCATCTTCGAGTCGGGCCTCGGCCAGCTCCGCACCCTCTTCCTCATGGGGCGCCAGGGTCAGGACCTCGCGCCCCGTGTCGAGACGAACGACCCGGGCCGAGGAGCACCCAACTCCCGTCAACAGCATGAGCAGCGCGACGCACCAACGTGGCGACATGGGCCCTCCGTGTCAGGAGCCCGAACCATGCCTCGCGGCCCTGACACGTCCCCTCACCCGGGCCAGAAAGGGAGCACGAGCGGGTTTGACACCCACACAGGCCCTGGATTGTGGTGCGCCCATGAGCACATCCACGGTTCGTCACACGTTGTCGAAGGTCCTCGCCGCCACGCTGCTCGTGTCCTCGCCCGCGCTCGCGGACTGGGTCGGTGACCTGCGCGTGAAGAGCGCGCCCCCGCCCGGCCAGAAGGCCGCCCCCGAGACCAAGGGCAAGATGTACGGCCGCACCGGCATGCTGCGCATGGACCTGTCCCCCGCCGAGGTCCCCGGCGGAATGTCCATCCTCTTCAACTGGGAGAAGCGCACCGGCTCCACCCTCTTCCACGAGCGCAAGGCCGCCACCACCCGCAACCTCGACGACATGTCCGTGAAGATTCCCGGCGCCTGCTCCGGGAAGAACCAGGACTTCGACGCGTGCTTCAAGGAGCAGGGCTTCAAGAAGGTCGGCACCCAGAAGGTCAACGGCCACCCCACCGTCATCTATGAAGGTGTCCCTCCCGGTGCCGAGGGCGCCGTCGAGCGTCAGAAGGTGTGGCGCCCCACCGACCTCCCCGAGGTCGCCTACGTGCGCAGCCAGACCTTCGACACCAAGGGCAAGCTCCAGGCCGAAATCGACGTCACCAACATCAAGGTCGGCGAGCAGCCTGCCTCCCTCTTCACCATCCCCGCTGACTACGAGGAACTCGACGCCCCCGGCCCCAACGACTCCGTCATGGGCTCCTTCAAGCCCGAGGACTTCAAGGGCAAGTCCCCCGAGCAGATTCAAGAGATGATTCGTCAGCGCATGGCTGCCCCCCAGAGCACCCCGCCCGCGAAGACGAAGTAGCCCGCTTCAGCTCGCGCGAGCCACCACACCGCCAGCCCCCAACAACGCGGGGCGGCGGTGCTTCGCATACAGCGAGTCCCTCCACGCGAGCAGGTCCGGGAACGCCGCGGCCAGCGACTCGTGATGCCACACCTCACGCGTCCCCGGCCCCACCGGCAACCACGCGTCATCCACGGGCCGCACGAACTGGAGCATCAGCCCCGCCGTGATGTCCGCGTACGTGAAGCCGTCCATCAGATAGGGACGCCCCTTCAGCTCCGCGCGGAGCCGCTCCAACGCGGGGACCGCCTTCTCATGCAGCACCCGCTCGGGGTCCGCCACCGCGTGATGCTTGCGCGAGATGAACCGCACCCCCAGTCGGGCCACCGGCGCGGACAGCCCCCGAAGAAACCCAGGGATGTACGCGGGCAGGCTCTCCCGCTGCGCACGCGGATTCTCGAGCATCCGGCGCAGCACGTTCGCCCGGGCGACACCCAGTACCGCGTCGCTCACCAGCTCCCAGCGCTCGATGGTCTCCATCGCACTCGCGGGAAACAGCGGCGCACCGCGCCCCTGTGCCTCCGCCCTGCGTGCAATCGAGAACGAACCCGTCGTCGCCCCCTCCGGCTCCACGAGCAACGGCACCGTGGGACGCGTGCCCTTCGGCGTGCGCCAGCGCAGCGCCAGCTCCCCCGTCAGCGGCGTGTGCTCGCGGTAGCGGTAGTCGACACCGTGGTGGTCCAACGCCCAGAGGGCCTTCTCCGTCCAACCCGAGTACCGCAACCCATACAGAGTGCGCATAGGCCCCGGAACCTACGCCGGACCTGGCCGGGATGTATAACCCGGACATGACGCCTCCCCTCCGACTGCACCTGCGTGACATCAGCCACTCCCTGGTGGAGGCCTGGCGCCAGGAGTTCGCGGGCCTCGACGGCGTCACCATCTCCCGAGGAGACATCTTCTCCGAGCGAGAGGGACAGGTGTCCCCCAAAGACCCCATCGACATCCGCGCCGACGCCATCATCAGCCCCGCCAACAGCTTCGGGTTCACGGATGGCGGCATCGACGCCGTGTACACGTACCAGCTCGGCCAGCAGGTCCAGGACCGCCTGCGCGAGCTGCTCGAGAAGGACTGGGGCGGCGAGCTGCCCGTGGGCAACGCGGTGCTCGTCCCCACCGGCCGCGAGGAGATTCCCTGGTGCATCAGCGCGCCCACCATGCGCGTGCCCACGGATGTCAGCGAGACGGTGAACGCCTACCTCGCCATGCGCGCCTCGCTGCGCTGCGTGCTCGCGTACAACAAGACGGCGAAGACACCCATCCGCACCATCCTCACCCCAGGCCTGGGCACCGCCGTCGGCCGCATGCCCGCCCTCCGCTGCGCGCGACAGATGAAGGACGCGTGGCTGCGCACCGTGGTGGGACCGGACTTCATCCCCGGCACCCTCCGCGCAGCCGCGACGGATGACGCCCGGCTGAAGCCATAGCGCCGCGGACCCGTGCTACAAGCCGGGCCCATGAGCCCTGCCCGCGAGCCCCGCTCCTCGACGAAGCAGTCCTCCCGCCCCGCGTCGAAGCGCGGGAAGACCACCGCCCCCGTGAAGGCCGCCCGGAACGCCCTCGCCGCGAAGTCCGTGGCACCGCAGACGCCTCCTCGCGGCGCCAGGGGCGGCAAGTCCTCCGCCCCGAAGCCCTCGGCCAGCGCGGCGACCGGCAAGTCCTCGGCCACGAAGCCCACCGCCAGCACCGCGCCGCGCAAGGCCGGTGCTCGAAAGACGCTCGCCAGCGCCGCGACCCACAAGTCCCCGGCCGCGAAGCCCACCACCAGCGCCGCTCGAAACCCGCCCATGCCATCCAAGTCCGCGCCCGCCGCGACCAAGACGCCGTCCGCCCCCGCCCCCACGGACGGCCTGCCCATCGTCTTCTTCGAGACCCCCGCCGCCTTCGACCGCTGGATGGAGAAGCACCACACCACGCGCGGCGCGTGGCTCAAGTTCACGAAGAAGGGCCACAGCCCCACCTCGGTCACCTACCAGGAGGCGCTGGAGGTCGCGCTGATCTGGGGTTGGATCGACGGCCAGAAGGGCCGCTTCGACGAGACCGCGTACCTGCTGCGCTTCACCCCACGCGGCCCGCGCAGCATCTGGTCGAAGATCAACCGCGAGAAGGTGCTCGCCCTCATCGACGCCGGGAAGATGCGCCCCACGGGGCTGGCCGAAGTCGAGAACGCGAAGAAGAACGGCCGCTGGGACGCCGCCTACGACTCCGCGCGCACAGCCACCGTGCCGGAGGACCTCGCCCAGGCCCTGGCCGCCAACCCGCGCGCCCAGGCGTTCTTCGCGACACTCAACTCCGTCAACCGCTACGCCATCCTGTTCCGCGTCCAGAACGTCAAGAAGGCGGAGACCCGCGCCCGCAAGATCGCCGAGTACGTCGACATGCTCGCCCGGAACGAGAAGATCCACACCTGATGCCCGCCTCCAGCTCCTCCCCCGTGCTCGCCGTGCGCGAGCTGTGCAAGACCTACGCGGGCACGGTCGCCGTCGACGGCATCTCCTTCGAGGTGGGCCGCAACGAAATCGTCGGGCTGCTCGGCCCCAATGGCGCCGGCAAGACGACGACCATCAACATGGTGCTCGGCGTGCTCGAGCCCACCTCCGGCTCCATCCACATCCAGGGCGTGGACCTGGCGAAGCACCGCTCCCAGGCCCTGGAGCGCACCAACTTCGCCGCCGTCTACGCGCCCCTGCCCGGCAACCTCACCGTCGAGCAGAACCTGCGCTACTTCGGGCTCATCTACGGCGTGAAGCACGTCTCCGAGCGCATCGAGGCCCTGCTGAAGGAGTTCGACCTGGTGCGCTTCCGCGACACCAAGAGCGGCGTGCTCTCCTCGGGCGAGCAGACCCGCGTGGCGCTCGCCAAGGCCATGCTCAACCAGCCGCAGTTGCTCCTACTCGACGAGCCCACCGCGTCCCTGGACCCGGCCACCGCGAAGGACATCCGCGCCCGCATCCGCGACTTCGCGGCCCAGGGCACCGGCGGCGTGCTGTGGACGTCCCACAACATGTACGAGGTCGAGGAGGTCTGCGACCGCGTCCTCTTCATGTCGCGCGGCGAGGTGCTGCTCCAGGGAGACCCTCGCAAGCTGCCGCAGGAGCACGGCAAGGCCACGCTCGAGGAGCTGTTCATCACCGTCGCCCGCGAGCCGCTCGCGCTGGGGAATCACTGAAGCCATGCGACTGTCCCGCGCCGCCGCCGTCGTCCTGCGCCAGTTCTACCTGCTCAAGGGCAGCCCCTCGCGCGTCTTCCCCCTCTTCGCGTGGGTGGCCATCGACATCGTCCTGTGGGGGTTCATCACCCGCTACCTGGGCACCATCACCCACGAGCCCGGCATGGACCTGGTGCCCGCGCTGCTGGGCGCCGTCCTCCTCTGGGACTTCCTCACCCGCGTCATGCAGGGCGTGACGATGGCCTTCTTCGAGGACGTCTGGTCGCGCAACTTCCTCAACGTCTTCGCCACGCCCATGTCCATCAGCGAGTACGTGCTGGGGCTGGTGCTCTCCAGCATCGCGACCAGCTCGGTGGGCCTCGTCGTCATGCTCGTGGTCGCGGGCACGGTGTTCGGCCTGTCGATGCTCGTCTATGGCGCCATGCTGGTGCCGTTCCTGCTGGTGCTGTTCCTCTTCGGCATCGCGCTGGGCATCATCGGCACGGCGGTGGTGCTGCGGCTGGGGCCGTCCGCGGAGTGGTTCATCTGGCCCATCCCCGCGCTCCTGTCCCCGTTCGTCGGCGTCTTCTACCCGCTGTCCACGCTGCCCTCGTGGATGCAGGGCATCAGCCGCATGCTGCCACCCTCGTACGTGTTCGAGGGCATGCGAGCCATCGTCGCCGGTGGCTCGGTGTCCTGGTCCACGGTGGCGCTGGGAGGCGGCCTCGCCATCCTCTACATCCTGCTGGCCGCCTTCTTCTTCACCCGCGTCTTCCGCCACGCCGTGCGCACGGGCCTCATCGCCCGCTACAGCGCGGAGAGCGTCAGCTAGGGCGCCGCGGCGTCCATCAGCTGCTGCGACAGGTACACGTGGTGCAGCGCCCACCGGCGCGCGTTCAGCATCGGGTCGGAGTCGTTGCTGTGCCCGCCGTCCGTGTTCTCGTAATACAGATACGGCAGCCCCATGGACTCCAGCTTCGCGGCGAACTTGCGCGCGTGTCCCGGGTGGACGCGGTCGTCCTTCGTGTTCGTGGTGATGTACGGCTTGGGGTAGCGCACGCCCGGCTTGAGGTTCTGGTAGGCCGAGTACTTCGAGATGAACGCCGCGTCCTCGGGCACCGCCGGGTCGCCGTACTCGCCCACCCAGGACGCGCCCGCGGGCAGCTTCGGGTAGCGCATCATGTCGATGAGCGGGCTCTCGATGACCGCCGCGTTGAGCAGCTCCGGCCGCTGCGTCATCACCACGCTGGTGAGCACGCCACCATTCGAGCGCCCGTAGATGCCGATGTGCTTCGGCGACGTCACCTTGCGGCGCACCAGGTCCTCCAGCACCGCGGCGAAGTCATCGAACGCGCGCTGACGCTTCTCGCGCAGGGCGGCCTGGTGCCAGCTCGGGCCGAACTCACCACCGCCGCGGATGTTGGCGACGACGTACGCGCCGCCCCGCTCCAGCCACAGCTTGCCCATCTCCGGCAGGTAGACGGGCGGCTTGGACACCTGGAAGCCGCCGTAGCCGTACACCACCGTCGGCGTGACGCCGGCCACCTTCGGCTTCACCGGGCGCACCAGGAAGTACGGCACCTTCGTCCCGTCCTTCGACTTCACCCAGAACTGCTCGACGCGGTGCTTGGACGCATCGAAGCGCGCGGGCAGGGACTTGATGCGCTTCACCTTCCCCGCCGCCGCGTCGCCGAACCACAGCGACCCAGGCTCCAGGAAGCCCTCCGCGCCCGCGAACACCTGGTCGTGCGAGGAGGACGTGTCGACGATCTCCACCGACGCGTTCTTCGGCATCGCCAGCCGCTTGCGCGTCCAGCGCTTCTTGCCCGGCGTGTAGACGTCCAGCGCGCCCTTCACGTCCTCGTACACGTTGACGAGCAGCAGGTTGCGCGTGGCCGCCACGCGCTCGATGCCCTGGCGAGGACCGGGCTGGAGGATGAGCGTGGGCTTCGCCTTCGCCGGGTCCGCCTTCAGCGCCGCCAGCGGATAGGCCAGCAGCGCGCCCTGCTTGAAGCCGCCCCAGTCCTCCTCGATGGTGAAGACCACCTGGCCCTGGAGGAAGGCCTGGAAGGACACCTTCCTCGGGAACGGCAGCCGCACGGGCGCCGCGTCTCCCAGGAGGTACAGCTCCGACTCGTAGAACGTCACCCCGCGGTTGACGAACACCGCCTGGAGCACGCCCTCCTCGTCCCGCAGGATGATGGGCGACGCGGACACGTCCGTGCGCTCGCCACGAAACACCTCCGTCGCCTGCTCCACCGGCGTGCCGCGCTTCCAGCGCTTGAGCACGAACGGGTAACCGGACTCGGTGAGCGTGTCCCCGCCCCAGTCACGGCCCACGAGCAGCGTGTCCGCGTCCAGCCAATCCACGGACTGCTTGCCCTCGGTGAGCTTGAAGCCGTTCTCGACGAACTGCTTCGTGCCCGCGTCGAACTCGCGCGCCTCCACCGCGTCCTTGCCGCCGTTGGACAGGCGCACGATGCAGCGCTGGTCCGCGGGGGGCAGACACTCCTTGCCCTTCCAGATCCAGTTGGCGCCCTCCGTCTTCGACAGCGCGTCCACGTCCAGCACCGTCCGCCAGGGGATGGTGGGGCTCGCGTAGCCCTCCGTGGTGGTGTGTCGCCACTGGCCGCGAGGGTTCGCCGCGTCCTGCCAGAAGGTGTCCACGCCGCCCGCGCGGAACGAGGGCCCGGGGATGCGGTCCGTGGCGGTGAAGATGCGCAGCGCCTCGGCCTGGAAGGGCTCGAAGCGCGGGTCCTTCTCCAGCACGGCCTCCGTCTTCGCGTTCTGCGCGCGCACCCACTCCAGCGCGCGCTGTCCCTGCACCTCCTCCAGCCACAGGAAGGGGTCCTCCTCCGCCATCGCCGCCGAAGCGGTCAACAGCCCGGTCAGCAGCGGCGCGACAAACAACCTGCCCATGGTCCTCGTCTCCTGGTGGGGATGCGGCGGGCCTCCAACACGGCTCGGCCGCGCCCATTCCAGGCCACGGCCCCGCTTCCTCCCACACGGCAGGCAGCTTCCCTTGAAGCGCGGGGTCCCCACCACCCACGCCCCGTCACCCCGTCGGCTCAGGGGCCCTGGAAGCCCTTGGCGCGGAAGGTGAGCACCAGGGTGTCGCGGTGTCCTGAGGCCCCCAGCGGCTGGATGGGCGTGCTCTCGTGGATGACGCGCTCGTCGTCGAGCAGCAGCGCCGACCAGGGCTCCGTCAGCGTGAAGCGGATGCCGTTGGGGCCAGCGGCCTCGAACACGCGCGTCTCGCCGCCCTTGATGCCGTCGCGTCCGACGAGCAACACCACGACGAAGTCCACGCCGTCGCGGTGCGCGCCCTCGGGCGTCGGCCGGCCGATGCCGTCCGTGGTGTCGATGCGGAACTGGTGCGCCTCCACGTACCAGGGCTGCGCGCCCTTGAGCGCCGAGCCGCAGGCCGCCAGGCGGCTGAGCAGCCGGGGCCACTCGGGGCGCTCGATGACGGTGGACGTCATCGGCTCGAACCAGCGCTCCAGGCCGCCGTGCAGGGCGTTGTACTCGACGGGCTGCCAGTGCGCGCGGTGGGGCACCGGGGTGACGGTGTCCCCCTCCACGACGAAGCACGAGTGGCGGCGCGTGCGATACCGGCCACCGTCCCGCAGGTAGCCGTCCGTCGGCAGCGCGTCCCAGGTGGGCCGCCATGAATCCAGCTCCGCGGCGGGGATGCCCACCAGCTCGGACAGGCCCGCGCGGTCCAGCACGGCGTAGCCCCTGTCTCTCAGGGCGTTGACGGTTTCGGAGGGAGCGCTGATGGGGGGCGAGAAGCTCATGCGTCTTGCCGGCCAGACATCGTCCTTCCGGACACCGCCGTCAACCCTCGCGTGCGCCCCGGGCTCGTCGGTCCCCCAACCGACACCGGACTGTTCCGGTGGGCGGGCGCCTCGACTGTGCACCCGTGCCCCGCTCCCCCGAGGCACGGGCCCGCGCGCGGGCTACTTCTTCCCGTACTCCAGCTTCACGCCCTTGCGCTGCGCGTAGATGTACGCCTCCATCGCGCGCATCCGAGGGTCTCCATCCGCGAGCGGCTTGCCGCGCACCGGGTTCTCGATGCACCAGTTGATCATGTCCCGCAGCAGCGCCACGCGGCCCAGCTGCACCTGGTACTTCGGATACGTCTCCGGGTGGGTGTTGGATGCATCCGGGTGACACATGTCACAGGATACCGCGATGGTGCCGCCCACCGCCGCCGCGTCGTGGAACACGCGGTGGCCCTCCTCCACGAACTGCTGCGTGGACGCGGCCCACACCGCCTCATCGCGAGGCGTGAAGGCGCCGTAGGAGTGGCCGTCCTGGATGTTCGCGCCGGCCTCCTTGCGCACCTCGCGGCCGCCGCTCTCCGCCGTGACGCCGCCCTCGCGCACCACGCCGCCCGTCGAGGGCTGGTTGGTGCCCATGGGCGGGTTGGGCTGCGGCTGCTTCTGCGGCGGGGCCTGCGCCACCACGCGCCGCACGGGCGGCGGGTCCCACGTCGCGTCCGGGTTCTTCTGGTGCCACGCGGCCATCAGCTCGTCGGACACGCGCTGGGCCTGCTCGCGCGTGAGCGACTCGCCCTCCTTGATGCCCTTGACCTCCAGGGACGTCTGGCCGTCGCACATGCCCACCACCAGGTTGCCGTCCTTCGACACGGGCACCTGGTGACGCGGCAGCGGCTCTGTCTTCAGCGAGGACGCCTTGGGGCGCTCGGCGGGGCTGGTGGCCAGGGCCACGCCTCCCGCGAAGGACAGCAGCGCTCCGGTTCCCACCCACAGCTTCATCCGGAAGTTCATCGTGTCGCCTCGCGCTCAGTAGCTCGGAAGCTTCGTCCGGGGCGGCGCGTCCTGCTTCCCACCCGAGCCCAGGTAGCTGGCCCGGACGGTGATGGGGTTGCGCTCCCAGAGGTTGTACAGCTTGTCCACCAGACCCGACTCCAGCACGTCCATGCGTCCGTCTCCGCACCCGTCGAACTGGCTGAACGGGTCCGGCCGGTTCATCTGCACCGTGAGCTGCGGCAGGCCCTCGGGCGCGTACGGCCACGGCCACGCGGTGGACAGCATCCCGTGGAACTGGATGTTGCCGATGCGGTTCGACAACAACTGGTGCGTGTGCCCGTGGATGACGGTGACCTTGTCGAAGGGCTTGAGCAGCGCCTGGACCTCGTCCGCGTCATCCGTCCAGAAGTTCCAGGGGCGGTAGTACTTGTAGAGCGGCGAGTGGCTGAAGACGATGACCGGGGTCTTCTTGTCCACCTTCGCCAGGTCTTGCTTCATCCAGGCGCGCTGCGGCTCGCCCACCTCGAAGCGGGACTGGATGCCGTTGTCCAGGCCCGCGACAATCTGCATCCGCTCCTTGGGCGTGAGCTTGCGCTCCGTCCAGAAGTCCTTCTCCAGGATGGAGTTGAGCACCACGAAGTGCACGCCCTTGTGGTCGAACGAGTAGTTCGGCGCGCCGAACAGGTCCTTCCACATGTCCCCCATGTCGAGGAACCAGTCGTGCTCGCCCACCATCATCTTCACGGGCGCCTTGACGCTCTTGAGAATCTGGGCGCCCAGCTTCAGCTCGCCCGGCGCGCCCAGCTGGGCGAGGTCCCCGCCGAAGAGGACGAAGTCCGGCTGCGGGTCCAGCCCGTTGACGTCGTCCACCGCCTTCAGGATGGAGCGCACGAAGCGGTCATTGAGCTTCTGCTCGTACAGGTGCGTGTCGGAGATGTACGCGAAGGTGAAGCGCGGCTTGGTGCCTTGCGCCTCGGCCACGTTGACCAGCTGGAAGCTCTGCGGCGTGCGCAGGCCCATGCCGGCGACGATACCGGCGGACATGCCCGCCACGCGCAGGAAGGCCCGGCGGTCCAGGCGCTTGAGGCCCTCGAAGAAGGCGTCGCGCTCCTCGTGGTGCTTCGTCTCGATGCTGCGGAACTTGTTCCCCATGGACGGCGCCTCCTCAGGGCTGCTTCGTCGAAGCGGGTTTGGGCAAGGTCTCGGTGCCATACACGCCGATGTCCGCCGGGTTCTTCACCGCCAGGTCCGGATTGGGCGCCAGGTCTCCCAGGTTCCCCTTCTTCCCCATCGCCACCGCGGTGTCGCGCTCCGGGCGCTTGTTCTTGCGCGCGCGCTGCTTCGCCAGCTCCTGGCCATTGAGCTTCGTGAAGC
The DNA here is from genome assembly GCF_059738865.1 of Myxococcus sp. MH1. NCBI lineage: Bacteria > Pseudomonadati > Myxococcota > Myxococcia > Myxococcales > Myxococcaceae > Myxococcus > Myxococcus sp. MH1. The sequence continues at coordinate 9,784,212 of NZ_AP026947.1, forward strand.
GCTCGTCGGTGAGCGTGAAGAGGAAGGCCACCAGGTCGTCAATTTCGGGCTCCGTCAGCCCCAGCCGCTGCATCCCCCCATCGAGGAACGGGTTGGCCACGCCGCCCTTGTTGTAGTGGTCCATGACGTCCCACAGCGTCGCGAGCGTGCCGTCGTGCATGTACGGGGCGGTGATGCCCACGTTGCGCAGCGTGGGCGTCTTGAAGGCCCCCACGTCGTTCTCCTGCTTGGTCACCAGGAAGCGGCCCAGCTCGGAGAAGCGCGTCTGGAGCGCCAGCTCGTCGATCTGCTTCTCGTCGCCCAGGCGGACGATTTTCAGGCCCTCGCGGGCCAGCTGCGGGAAGTCCTGGTTGTGGGCGGACACGCCGATGTTGTGGAACTTCTGGTCACTGAACAGCGGCGACACGGCGTTGCCCGCGTGGCACGAGTTGCAGCGCGCCTTGCCGTTGAACAGCGCCCAGCCCCGGCGCTCGGACTCGTTGAGCGCCTTCGTCTCGCCGTGGATGAAGCGGTCGAAGCGGGCGCTGCCGGAGAACTGCGTGCGCTCGAAGGCGGCGATGGCCGCGGCCAGGTCGTCGTAGTTGATGTCGCGCTTGAAGACCTGCTGGAAGGCGGTGACGTACTCGGGGATGCCCTTGAGCTTGGCCACCACGGCCTCGGGGGACGGCATGGCCATCTCCACCGGGTTGAGGATGGGCAGCTTCGCCTGGTCCTCCAGCGTCGCCGCGCGCCCGTCCCAGAACTGCGAGGCGTTGAAGAGCGCGTTGAGCACCGTGGGGCTGTTGCGCATGCCGAACTGGCCCTTCACGCCCGCCGACACCGGCAGGTGGTCCGTGAAGCCCTTGGCCGGGTCATGGCACGTGGCGCACGACACGCTGTCATCCAGGGACAGACGCTTCTCGTTGTAGAGCTTCTCTCCCAACGCCACCCGCTCCGGCGTGGGCGCCGCGCTCTCCGGCACCGACAGCTTCCACAGCACGGCCGACACCCCGGGCGGCAACGGCGAGGGTGGCGGAGCCGAGCGCGGGGCTTCGGGCGCGGCGTGGCTCTCGTGGACCCACAGCAACACGGCGAGCGACAGGGCAACGCCCCACGGCGTTCGCATGGTCACCCCTCCCAACCGGCGACGGACGGCGCCGCGAGAAAGTCGCGGCGCCCGAAGCCGGAACAGCTCTTTCCGGAAAACACCATTCTCCCTGCCTTCGGGTCCAGGCGACTTTCGGAGGAGTGTCGACCTGTGGAAACCCGCGAGGGCGGGATGTCCGCCAGGGAATGAGCGCGGCGCGTCAGCGCGCGGGCAGGCGGAAGTCGCGAGCGCGCACGAGCAGGCCGGAGGCGGTGGCGGGCGCGAGGATGGCGGCGGTGATGACCAGCCAGTCGACGGGGCCGCGCGCGCGGGGCGCGTTGTAGACGGCGGCCTGGACGAAGGTGAGGCACGCGTCCGCGGCGGTGAGGCACACCAGGGCGGTGGCCAGCCCGTTGCGCCAGCGGCGCACCAGCGAGAAGAGGCCCGCGGCCAGCGCCACGTCGAACAGCACCCAGCTCCACTGCACGCGCAGGGACGGGAACCAGCGCGTGGTGGTGGGCAGCGCGAGCAGCGCCGTCCAGGGCACGAGCAGCACAGCGAGGGCGTGCACCAGCAGGCGGGGGCGCCTGAGCAGCGTGGCGACGCCGAAGCGCACCAGGCTGCCGCGCGCGAAGGCTCGCAGTGCGTCGTAGACGGCGAGCACGCCGGCCCGTGGCTCGGGATACGAGAGGTGAAGCGGCACCCAGGAGTCGGGGCGGAACTTCGCCTTGAAGGTGCGCAGGCCCTCGAAGTCGAACAGGGGCCGGCCACAGGCGCGCGCCAGGCGCAGCCACGGGCGCACCGGGCCGGAGAGGGGCGCGAGGCCCAGCGTCACGTAGCGGCGGTCCTCGGCGGCGGCGGTGCGCATGGCCGCGTCCACCAGGGCCTCCGCGGTGCCATTGGGGGACTCCGGATCTCTCACCAGGTCCTGGAGGAACCAGCCGTCGCGCGCGTAGACGGGGGACACGAGCAGGAAGCCCATGAGCTCGCCCTTCGACTCGGCGACGAAGGCGCGTCGCTCGCGCGCGAAGGAGTCCGGGCGCAGCTGGACCAGGAAGCCCATGGGGGCCATGCGCCGCGACGCGAGCCACCGCTTCTTGAGCCGCTCCAGCGCCTGCCGCGAGGGGTGCTCCGCGTCCTCGAGCGCCTGCGAGGGCAGCTCGCGCACCGCGACGCCATGAGCGCGCGCGCGGCGCAGCTGCTCACGCAGGCTCTTGCTGCCGCGCACCACGGTGTCCCAGCGGGAGGGTTCCCACACCGGCTGCTCGCCGATGGAGAGCGACTCCATGGGGACGGCCTCGGTGAAGCGCGGCTCGGTGGCGAAGAAGCACACGCGCCGACCCTCGCGCCTCGCGGCTGCACGGAAGCCCTCCGCCGCGCGGGCCAGGGACGCCTCCGAGGCGATGGGCGCTCCGGCGGCGACCCACGCGCCGCCCGTGTCCACGTACGCGACGAAGGCGTCACCCGCAGGGTCGAACCAGTAGCGGAAGCCCGGCATCAGCACCTGGAAGGACGTGGCGTTCCAGCCGAACCGGCGCAGCAGCTCCAGCGCGCGCTCCCGCTCCTCCCCTGCGTGCTCTTGCTCGACGTCCACGGCTTCGATGCTCCTCATTCCTCGCGAGGGTAGCCCACAGGCGACAGCGTGCCCATCTGACTAGACCTCCTCGAACTCCGCGCCCGTGACGTTCGCGCGCTCCAGCGCCGCCTTGATGTCCTGGGAGACGATGAGCACGCCAGACCATCCCCAGGGACGGAACACCTTGGCGTCACCCACTTGAGCGGGGTCGATCCGCATCCCGAAGACGCTTCGATACATGCCGAGCTTGTCCGGGCGCTCATCCTCCGGCTTCCAGTACAGCACCTCTTCAGAGGCTTCATCGTCGATACATCGGACGAGGCGCGTCGCGACGAGGATGAGGTATTCATCGGGGCAGCCCTTGATGCTCACGGGGATCAACTGCACGTCGCTCGGGGCCATTTCCGCGAAGAGGGTGGCCACCCTGACGTGCACGATGGGGGTCGCTCCAGCACCCGCGGTGCTGAAATCCAATCGCCTCCCGGGCTCGTCGATGGGAACCGTCAGGCGGTCGGAGACGTGAGCGGGCCGTCCCGATGAGAATTCCCTGAAGTCCTCCAGCTCGTGTCCCTGCTTCGTGAGCGGATCGCCCAGGTACCAGTTCCCTGCCTGGACGTTCTCCATGAGCCTGAAGTATCGCGATGGATTCGGCATGGTGGATTGCTCGAGGGTCCTACTTACCCTGAGTCACAAGCCTGTTGAGGACCGTTCCCGGAGTCTGCGCTTCTGTGGCGAGGTTGCGCAGCTCCCGCGTGAGGGCCGTGCGGCAAGCCTCCACCGTCCGGCACGGGCCCAATGCATCCTGGAGCCGCAAGAAGACCGCGTCATGGTACTTCTTCGGGTGAGGCCCTTTGTGACCAGAGACCCTGACGATGTTTTCAGGATCCTTGAGCTCCATGCCAGCCCTCGCGAACAGCTTCCTGAATCGCGGCGACCAGGGTCCACCTCTCGTGGATGAGACATCGTTCTTGTTCGTGGCGATGTGGTGTCGCTCACCACCACTCATGCCCTGGTTCGCCATGGCCATGGCGGTGGGAGCGAGCGCCAGGGTGAAGCCCTCCGCCGTCACGGCGACGGTCCGCACGCCTCCGACAGCGACAAAACGAATGCCCGCCTGAGACTCCACGGCGAGAGCCGCCTGGGCGGACCCCGGCAGCCCCACGGCCTTCGACGCCAGACCCGCGGTGCTGCCCACCGCGGCCGTCGCCAGCATCACGAAGACGCGCGCCGCGTTCTCCCCCAACACTTCTCCATACGCTTCACTCGCCGCATGGAGCTGTGCGTAGGTCGTCGCCCGCTCCACTTCGCGCACCAACGTCAGCCAGCCGTCCAGCAAACGCCAGACCGTATCCACGCCCAGGTAGGCGATAGCGAGGGCTGTGAAGGTCGCCGCGACACCTTTCGAGAGCGGCTCCGGTAGCGCCCAGAGCATGAGATACATCGTCGCGCCGGCGGTGATGGTGGACATGACCGCGACGGGGTCCACCATGTCCTCCAAGGCTTCGGCGGTCTCCTCCCACACCGAATCCATCGCGATGGCGAAGGCCCAGGTGAACTTGCCGTCGCTGGCCAGCAAGGGGCCTTCCTCCAACAGGCGCAGGCAGTCGCCAGGCCGGTCCTTGCGCTCGCACCACAGGCCATAGGCACGCGTCAGCTCTTCGTCGGCGTAGGCCTCCAGCAGGCGAAGGCCGTCCGCATCTTCTCGAGACTGGAGTGTCAGCCGAGGCGGGTGGTCCTCATAGCCATACACGCCACCTCGGGGCGGAACACCGAAGAGGTCTCTCGCTTGCCGCATGGGGTTGCGCTGCGGGCGAACGTCCCGCGCAAGCACCGTGAGAGCCGCTTCGAACTCTTCGTCATCCAATTCGACGGACGCCAGTTCCGCGTCGGGCTCCTCCCTTGGAGTGACAACGAAAGAATCCTGCCCGGTCTCCAGCCGCACGGTGCGGGTCGTCGCGCAGCCCGTGATGCACATCAGCAGGAGCAGCGGCACTGCCCAGCGAATTCGCATGCAATGTCCCCGACAAGCGTCCCTTGGACGAGCATGGCATACCGGACCATGGGTGCTGGCCACCCGACATCCGGTGTCAGCACTGCCTCCCCCCTTCGCGTGACGCCGGCCGTCGGTGGTTGGCGAGCAGATGACCCCAGTGCGAGGATGACGCACGTGAGGCGCACGCCGGACCCGCGTCGCCCACTTCAGGAGCACCCCATTTGAAACACTCCAGACGTTCTCGCGTGCGAGCCATTGGCACCGGAACCGCCGCCCTGTGCAGTCTCCTCGTCGCCTGGCTGTCTCCCCTGCCCGCCTCCGCGGAGCCCTCGGTGGGCGTGCGCACCAACACCGCGCGACTGATGGGCTCGGACGCGGCGGAGGTCATCGACGCGCCCGTGCTCGGGCTGCAGCGCTCCGCGTTGCCGTTGTTCGCGGGGCTCGCGCTGGACACCTCCGTCTACGCGGACCTGCTGCTCGCACCCAACCTGGGCCTGCGCTGGGCGCTCGCGTCCGGCCCGCACCGCTTCGTCCTGGGCGCGCGCTACACGCACTTCGTCGGCGCCTCCGTCTACTCGGGCATCGTCGAGTCCCGGACGACCGGCCTGCAACGCTTCGAGCCCGAGCTCCAGGGCCCCTCGTTCTACGCCGTCTACGGCCTGTCGCTCGGCCGGCTGCTGGTGCAGGGCGAGGCCCGCTACGCGCGCTACACCACCGACTACCTGTCCTTCACCGGCGGCGCGGCCTTCAACTTCGTCGGGCACTGGTCCGTGGTCGCGGAGGCCGGCGTGCGGGTGAAGGGTGGCGCGAAGCTGCGCGCCGCCGCGGGCATCCGCTATGGCGGCGAGGGCTTCGGCCTGGGCCTGGGCGCCACGTATGTCGACCTGAGCGACCCGGCCGTCCCCGGCGAGACGCTCCCCGTCCTTCCCGTCTTCGATGTCTCCTGGTCCTTCCGATGATGCGCGCCCTCTTCGCCTGCAGTGTCCTGATGTTGTCCGGCTGCTCGGCGCGCATCGACATCGCGACCGAGCCCTTCGACGTGCGCGTGCCCGTCACCTCCGTGCTCCAGCCCGTCTACGCCGAGGTGGCGCTCGACCTGCCCGAGGAGTCGGTCAACACCGAGGACCTGGACATCGTCGTGGAGGAGGTCTCCTCCACGTTCACCATCGTCAACCCGTCCCCGTCGCTGACGCTGCGCACGTCCATGCGGCTGTCCTTCACCGGGCAGGCCACACCGGACGAGCCCCTCGTCTACTCGGACCTGAACCGGCCCGCGTACTACGCGCAGGCGGCGGAGATCCTCCCCACGCGGGACTTCGACCCGGAGACCCGCACACCCATCCGGTTGGACCATCCCGCGCTGAAGGACGCCGTGGGCAAGCGGCGCGTCTGGTTCATCGTCAGCAACACCGTCGTGCGCAGCGGGCTGGGCACACCCCGGTTCCCCGTCGAGATTGTCCTCGAGGACATCGTGTTCCAGGCCGTGCTGACCAAGCCCTTCCCGGGGTTGGGTGGCGCGCTGGAAGCGGGCGGGCTGTAGCGCCCCACTCCGGGCCCCCGCCTTCTTCCTCGGAGGAAGCGCCTTGCCCCTCGCCTCGTCCCTCGGGATGAGGCGAGGGTCGGGCTCCGCACGTCCGCGCGCGGCACCCTCGATGCACAGCCGGCCTCCTCGCGAGCACGCGGCGTGGGGAGGGGCGATGCACGGAAGCAGGAAGCGGGGATGGCGGGAGGCGGGGGCGATGGCGGTCCTGGCGTTGCTGCCGCACTGTGGTGGCCTCACGTCACCCGAGGCGGTGACGCCCCTGGAGCAGCAGGGCGACTTCGCGACCGGGGGCGGCACCTTCGTCGCCGTCGCGGATGCCCACGTCGACTCCGTCAGGCCCGACAAGAACTTCGGCGCCGCGTCACAGCTCTACGTGGACGACGCCCCCGTCGAGTACCGCTCCTTCCTGCGCTTCGAGGTGTCGGGGCTGAAGGGCCCGGTGAAGCGCGCGGTGCTGCGGCTGTTCGTGACGAACGGCTCGGGAAACGGGCCCATCGTCCGGTTGGTGGACTCTGACTGGAAGGAGGACAGCGTCACGTTCGACCGGCAGCCCGCCGCGGTGGGCCCCGCGCTGTCTGACGCGAAGGAGGTGCGCGCCGGCCGCTGGGTGGAGCTGGATGTGACGTCCGCGGTGACGGGGAACGGCACGCGGGACTTCGGACTCTTCTCGACGGACATCGACGGCGCGGACTTCGCCTCGCGCGAGGACGTGGACCCGGCGATGCGGCCGCGCCTCGTGGTGGAGACACGGGAGCCGACGGCGCCTCCTCGGACACCCGCACCGGATTGGAGCTGGCATCGAGGTGGAGCAGGAGACGAGCGCGTCACGGCGATGGCGAGCGCGGAGGATGGGCTCGACTTCCTCGTCGCGGGCGCCTTCAAGGACAGCGGTGACTTCGGCGGCGAAATCTTCCAGGGCGAGCGAGGACTCGTCGTGGCGCGCTACGGCGCGGATGGCTCGCACCAGTGGTCGCGAGCCTACGCGGTGGGCGAGCGCGTGGAGGCCACGGGGCTCGCGGTGGCGACCTCGGGTGAGGTCTGGGTCGTGGGCGCCTATCAGGGTGACCCAGACCTGGGCACGGGCGCGCTGACGTACATCGAGGAGGCGTCGGTGGCGTCCGGCATCTTCCTGCTCAAGCTGTCCCCGGAAGGGACACCGCTGTGGTCCCGAGGCTTCCGCGCGGAGATCTCGGACACGCGCTCGGGGCTCGCGAGGGCACAGGCGGTGACGCTCGACTCGCGAGGGAGCGTCATCATCACGGGCCACTTCACGGGCGAGATGGGCCTGGGGCGCGGGAGGCTCTACGCGGACCCGGGGAACCGGACGCGGGATGACTCCGTGCCCGCCCTCTTCCTCGCGAAGTTCCATGCGAGCGGGGCGCACGAGTGGTCGCTCGCGTTTCCTGGTGGGGACGAGGGCTCGAGCGCGGAGGCACTCGCCACGGATGGAGCGGGCTTCATCTACATCGGCGGGCACACGGACTCGTGGCTGCTGAACGCGACGGGCGGAGAGACGCCGTTCCTCGGCAAGCTCTCCGCGAACGGCACGCCGCAGTGGTTCCGCGCGTTCAACGGAGCCAAGGGCAGCATCCGTGCGCTCACGCCCATGGCACGTGGGGACGTGGCCTTCGTCGGTGACGTCAGCGGCCGGTTCTCCTTCGACGGGAAGGAGGTCGAGGCGAGCGAGGACGTCCTGCTCGGTACGCTGCATGAGACGGCGGCGGATGGCTGGGCGCGCGTCATGGGCGGCGCGGGAGCCGCGCGCGGCCAGTCCCTGGGCCGCAGCTCGAAGGGCGAGCTGGTCGTCGCTGGCTGGACGCGGGACGCGAAGCTGGACCTCGGAGGCGGCGCGCTCAGGAGCACGGCGCTCTCACGGGGTGAAGTCCTCCACTTCGTCGCGCGCTACGACAGCACGGGGAAGCACCTCGACGCCCGGGAGCTGGGGAGCACCGCGCCGGACAGCGTGGCCCTCCAAGTCACGTATGGTGGCCAGGCCCGGCTCTGCGTTCCCTTCACGAAAGCCCTGGCGCCCGGAGACGCGTCGTACACCTCGCGAGGCGCGGGAGACCTGCTGTTCCTCCAGCTCACGCCCTGAACGCACGACCACCGCTCAGCTGAGGCCACGAGCCGCCTTGGAGGCTCGTGAAGCAGGCTCCACGGAGCGACGGCGCGAAGAGGCACGGGCATCAACCAGGCGCACGATGGCACCTGGCGCTTCGCGAGCCATCGCGCAGGTCACGCGTCGTCGTCCGCGCCTTCGTCTCCATCGTCGCTCTTCCCCGCGGGCGTGCGCCCCAACAACCGGTCGATGTCTGCACGCGCATCCGTGGCCTGCGCCTCGGAGATGCGCCCCACGGACTCCATCCGGTCCACAATCCAGTGCGCACGCCGCCACAGCGCGCGCGAGCCGGAGGACGGACCACGCTTGCGCGGCGCGGGCAGCATCGCGGCGAGGATGGCCCCCTGGGCCACGGAGACCTGTGACGCGGACACCCCGAAGTGCTCCCGCGCTCCGGCGTCGATGCCATAGACGCCGTTCCCCCACTCGACGACGTTGAGGTACAGCGTGAGGATGCGCTTCTTGGAGAGCGCGTCCTCCAATCGCCGAGCGAGCACCAGCTCCTTCGCCTTGCGGAACAAGCTGCGGTCCGTCGACAGCCAGAGGTTCTTCGCGAGCTGCTGGGTGATGGTCGACGCCCCGCGCCCCAGCTGCCCCTTCGCCCACGCTTCCCCCAGCGCCTTGCGCATCTCCGTCGTGTCCACACCCTCGTGCAGATAGAAGCTCGCGTCCTCGGAGATGAGCACCGAGTCCACCGCGTGCTTCGGCACCGACGCGAGCGGCACCCAGTGCTGGCGCCGACGGACCTTCTTCCCCTCGGCCCGAGCCTCCTCGGCGCGCTGGTCCATCAGCGCGGTCGACTTCGGGTTCTCCTTCTCGAGTGACGCGGCCTTGGGGAGCGTGACGTACTCGTACAGCCCGAAGCCGAGGAGCAGCGCCACGGCCCCGAGCACCAGCTTGAATCGCCACGTCCTACGGCGACGAGGCGCGGGGGCCTGCGAGGACACAGCCGCCACCGAAGGCGTCCGGGCCGTGGCCTCGGGACCCTCCGGCGAGCCTTCCGGTCGTCCATCCGTGGTCGACATCGGCGCCGTGCATAGCGCCTCGCGCCCCGGACGTCACCTCCCCCTCAGCGCTGCGTCCGCGATGCGGTGACGGGCGCCTGCCAGCTGTCGTCCACGGAGGCGAAGCCGGCCACCAGCTCGCCCGCCAGGTAGGCCCGCTGGCGCTTCTCGCGGCGGCGCAGCCAGTCATTCACGACGCGCCCCTTCTCGTCCTTGTGCACGTCCGGGCGCGCCTGGTTGAAGCGGCCGCGCTTCACCCCACCGCCCGCGCGATGCACGAAGGTGACGGTGCCGTCCTTCCCCACCTTCTCGACGATGCCGATGTGCGTGAGCCCGTCGTTGCGACGTCCATCCTTGTTGCGGTCCAGCGTCTCGCGGAAGAACACCAGGTCCCCCGGCTTCGGCGTCTGGCGAAGCGCGCCCAGCGAGCCCGCCTTCCGGTAGATGGCCTTCACGCCGTTCTCCCCGGGCAGGGTGAGCGACGGCATCAGGCTGAGCCCGGGGCGGCGGTAGGCCAGCTGCGTCAGGCCCGAACAGTCATCGTTGACCGAGCTGCTCACCGTCTTCAGCGAGCCCAGTCCCACCCAGCCCTTCGCGCGCCACACGGCCCGGTCCGACAGGGACACGGCCGCGGCCCGCTTCGGAGGGCTCCGCCTCGCGGCCTCGGCCGTTCCACCCCACAGCCACAACCCCACCAACGCCCCCAACCACACGCCACGATGCATACCCGCACGCCACAGCAATGGACGTGCCCTGTCCCTCGACGCCTCCGACGTCCGCTCGCGAACATCTCCCCACCCCACGCACGCCCCTCCCTTGAGCAATCCCTTTCCCACCCTGCCCCGGTGAGTCGTCCTCCTGGCACCTCGACGCATCACGCCGCACGGCGGTCGCCTAGAGTGCGCGGCCGCCCCGTGCCCTTCGCCTACTACGAGAACCTCGACCCCGAGCAGCAGCGCAGCTACCGCATGAGCGACGGGGTGAAGTCCCTGCGGGTGAGGGCCCCCGGGGCGCTGGCGCCGCTCGTCGACGCCGTGCGTGAGACGCTGGCCAGCGGAGCCCGGGCCCCGCTGGAGCGCGCGAGCCGGGCCCTGACGGATGCCCTGTGCGAGCGATTGGACGTGGCCACCGTCCGGGTCCAGGTGCTGGAGGTCCGCCCGTCCTCCGAGGAGGGTGAGCTGCACGGCCTGTACACCTGGGAGGCCGGGCGCCTCCCCCGCCTCCAGGTCTGGATGCGCACCGCGAAGCAGGCGCGCGTCGTGGCCTTCCGCACGTACCTGCGCACGCTGCTGCACGAGCTGTGTCACCACCTGGACTTCCAGCTCCTGGAGCTGCCCCACTCCTTCCACACCGAGGGCTTCTTCGAGCGCGAATCCAGCCTCTTCCACCAGCTGGTGCCCAAGCCCGTCCCGCGCGGCCCGAAGGGGGCTCGGGGATAGGCCCGCGGGAAGGGTGTGGCGGACGACACCCCACCCGGCCGGCGACAGGTTTCTTGCACCGGCGTGACAGAAGTGGGAACGCGCGCCCTGAGCGAGGCTAGATTCCGCCTCCCTATGGCGCATCCGACCGAAGACAAGAACTTCCGCCTTCCCCTCACCGTTCGCCCCCAGCGCTACGCGGCCACGCTGACCCTGGACCTGGAGGCGAAGACCTTCTCTGGTCAGCAGACCGTGGACGTGACGCTGGCGGAGCCCACGCGCGAAATCATCCTCCACGCCATCTCCCTGAAGCTGGGGGACGTGACGTTCCGCGCGAAGGGTGGCGCGTCGCACAAGCCCGCCTCCATCCAGGTCAACGCCGTGAGCGAGACGGTGCGGCTGACGTTCGACGCGCCGCTGCCCCAGGGCGAGGCGCAGCTGGACGTGGCCTGGACGGGCCCCTTCACGGACGGCCTGCGCGGCCTGTACTCGGCGGGCAAGGTGGCGGCCACGCAGTTCGAGGCCGCGGACGCCCGCCGCGTCTTCCCCTCGTTCGACGAGCCGGCCTTCAAGGCGAAGTGGTCGCTGAGCGTCCGCGTGCCCCAGGGCCTCGCCGTGCTGGGCAACGGCCCGGTGGTGAAGGAGGAGCAGGACGGCGCGCTGACCAAGGTGACGTTCCAGGAGACGGAGGTGCTCAGCAGCTACCTCATCGCGCTCGTGGTGGGCCCGCTGGTGGGCACGCCCGTGGAGCACGTGGGCACGGTGCCCGTGCGCACCTGGGCGCTGGAGGAGAAGAAGCACCTGACGCGCTTCGGCCAGGACGTGGCGCTCGCGGTGCTGCCGCGACTCCAAGAATACTTCGATCTGCCGTATGCCTTCACCAAGGTGGACCAGGTGGGCATCCCGGACTTCGAGGCGGGCGCGATGGAGAACGCCGGCCTGATTACCTACCGCGAGGTGGCGCTGCTGCTCGACCCGGCCACCGCGCCGCTGTCGGTGCAGAAGCGCGTGGCGGAGGTGGTGACGCACGAACTGGCGCACCAGTGGTTCGGCAACTGGGTCACCATGGTGTGGTGGGACGACCTGTGGCTCAACGAGGCGTTCGCCACGTGGATTGCCTTCAAGATCGTCGACCAGTGGCGCCCCGAGTGGCGGATGTGGCTGGACTTCGACTCGCACCGCACCAGCGCGCTGTTCCTGGACGCGCTCAAGTCCACGCACCCCATCCACGGCGAGGTGAACAACGCGGGTGAGGCGGGCGAGAGCTTCGACGCGATTACGTACGAGAAGGGTGGCGCGGTGCTGCGCATGATTGAAGGGTTCCTCGGCGAGGGCCCCTTCCGCGACGGCATCCGGCTGTACATGCGCCGGCACGCGCGCGCCAACGCGGTGAAGGAGGATTTGTGGAACGCGCTGGGTGAGGCGGCGAAGCAGCCGGTGGAGGAGCTGGCCACGGCGTGGGTGGGCCAGAGCGGCTTCCCCCTGGTGACGGCGCGCGTGGAGGGCCGCGAGGTGACGCTGTCGCAGGAGCGCTTCTACTCGGAGCCCGGCGTGGCGAGCGCGGAGAAGTGGCCGGTGCCCATGGTGCTCCGGTACGAGGACGCCAGCGGCGTGAAGGAGCAGCGGGTGCTGCTGCGCGACAAGCAGGCCACGGTGAAGCTGGAGGCGGGCTCGGGCGCGGTGAAGTGGCTGTGCGCCAACGCGGGCTCCACGGGCTTCTACCGGGTGGCCTACGACAAGGCGACGCTCGCGGGCCTGTCGGCGAACCTGCACGCGCTGGCGCCGTCGGAGCGCATCTCCCTGCTGGCGGACCAGTGGGGGCTGGTGCGCTCGGGGCGGGCGTCGGTGGGGGAGCTGCTGGACCTGGCCGCGCTCTTCGGGAACGAGGAGGATGACTCCGTCCTGGACGAGCTGGTGGGGCGGCTGGCGTACGTGGAGAGCCGGCTGGTGGAGGGCGAGGACCAGACGCGGATGCGCGCGTGGGTGGCGCGGCTGTTGGGCCCGGGGCTGGAGAAGCTCGGGTGGCAGGCGCTGGCCGGGGAGACGGACCGGGTGAAGCTGCGGCGCGCGGCGCTGGTGCGCGCGATGGGGGGCCTGGCGCGTGAGCCGAAGGTGCTCGAGGAGGCGCGGCGGCGGGTGACGTCGATGCTGAAGGGCGAGCGTGACGCGCTGGAGCCCAACCTGCTCGACGCGGCGGTGTCCATGGCGGCGCGCGCGGGGGACTCGGAGCTGTTCGACACCTTCCTGCAGCGGATGCCGAAGGAGCCGGACCCGGCCACGCAGCGTCGGTACCTGATGGCGCTGACGGCGTTCGAGGAGCCCGCGCTGGCCGAGCGTGCGCGCGCATTGTTCTTCTCGGACACGGTCAAGACGCAGGACGTGGCGAGCTTCGCCACGGGCCTGCTCGCCAACCGCACGGGCCGCGAGTCGTGGTGGGCGCAGATGCGCAAGCAGTGGAAGGACGTGGTCGCCCGCACGGGCGGCGCGCCGATGCTGGTGCGCCGCATCGTGGAGTCGCTGGGCATGCTGCTCACGCGCGAGCACCTGGACGCGGTGAGGACGCTGCTCAAGGAGCAGCCGGTGAACGACGCGCAACAGGCCACGGCGCAGACGCTGGAGCGGCTGTCGCAGGACGTGGAGCTGCGGGAGCGCTGCGGTCCGGAGGTCAGCGCCTGGCTGAAGCGCCAGCCGTAGCGTGAGCCGCCGTTCGAGAGGCACTCGATGAAGACCACCCTGACACCCAACAGCCTCTCCAGCGTGCGTGAGTCCCTCCGGCGAGCCAACGCCGGGTTCTCACGCACGTACCCGGGGGACTCCCCCCGTCGCCAGCCGGTGCACGTCGTGTACGGCGGCGCGCACCTCTTCCGCGCGGAGGCGGCGCGGAAGCTGGGGGACCTGGCCCTCGGTGCGTTGAAGGACTATGCGCCGGACTCGGCCGAGCTGGCGCACGGGCTGGGGTTGCCCCAGCGAGGGAGGTTCGCCCAGCGCGTGTACGAGCGCGTGGTGGACAAGCTCCAGCGCGAGCCGGTGGAGGACTACCGCATCGACTTCGAGGACGGCTACGGCCACCGCTCCGACGCGGAGGAGGATGGCCACGCCGTGTCCGCCGCGAAGGAGCTGGCGCGGGGGCTCGAGCAGGGGACGTTGCCGCCGTTCATCGGAATCCGGGTGAAGTCGTTCAGCGAGGAGCTGTTCGAGCGGGCGTCGCGCACGTTGGACTTGTTCGTCACGACGTTGTTGGAGCAGAGCGGCGGGAAGGTGCCGCCGTCGTTCGTCGTCACGCTGCCCAAGGTCGCGTTGCCCGAGCAGGTGGCCGCGCTCGCGCGCATCCTGGAGGTGCTGGAGACGGAGCACGGCCTGGAGAAGGGGGCGCTGGGGCTGGAGCTGATGGTGGAGACGCCGCAGGCCCTGTTCGACCGGGAGGGGAAGCTGCACCTGTCGGCGCTGGTGGCCGCGGGGGCGGGGCGATGCTCCAGCGTGCACCTGGGGCTGTATGACTACACGGCGGCGCTCAGTGTGAGCGCGCATGTGCAGAGCATGCTGCACCCGGCCTGCGACTTCCTGCGGGATTTGGTGCAGGTGTCGCTCGCGGGCACGGGCATCCAGATGGCGGACGGCGCGACGAACGTCATGCCGGTGCCTCCGCATCGCAAGCAGGGGGACACGGCGCTCCTGCCCACGCAGTTGCGGGAGAACGCGGAGGCGGTGCAGCGGGTGTGGCAGATGTCGTATCGCCACATCCGGCACTCGCTGGAGCGCGGCTGGTATCAGGGGTGGGACTTGCATCCGGCCCAGCTCCCGGTGCGCTACGCGGCCGTGTATGCGTTCTTCCTCGAAGGGCTGGACGCGGCCACGCGGCGGCTCAAGGCCTTCATGGAGAAGGCGGCGCAGGCGACGCTGGTGGGCGACGTGTTCGACGACGCGGCCACGGGCCAGGGCCTGCTCAACTTCTTCCTGCGCGGCTCGAGCTGTGGCGCGCTCAGTCAGGAAGAAGTGCTCGCCACGGGGCTCACGCTGGACGAACTGCGCAGCCGCTCGTTCAAGGCCATCGTCGAGTCACGCCGCACGGGCAGGTGAGACCCACGGGCTCGCCATGACAGCGAGCCCGTGTCTCAGGCGCTCGTCGGGCCGGAGCTCGATGAGTCGCCGCTCCCGGGCGGAGGCTCCTCCCGCGCGTTCGCCGCGCGATGCGCCTGGTACAGCGCGAAGTCGATGGCCAATGCCCCCGCGAGGAAGACCAGCGGCCCCAGTCGCAGGGACAGGCCCAGCAGCCCCCACACGGTGATGGCGCCCGCCAGGATGTAGGGCGTCTGGGATGGAATCGCCTCACGGAGCCGGGGCACGGCGGCCAGCATGGCGAGCGACATCAGCGCCATGACGACCAGCGGCGCCCCGGGCCGAGCACGCCCGGACGTCGCGAACGAGGTGAACGTGTTGGTGATGCCCGGCTGCCACCCGTAACGGGTTTCGATGTACGAGTGCCCCGTGGAGCGACCGGTGCTGTCCACCTCGTGCACGAGGCTGTTGTCGTAGCCGTAGCCACCCAGCGACGTCCACGTCCGCATCCCCGAGCCCCACGTGAGCAGCAGCGACACCGCGCACACGGCCGCGCCGCCGAGCACCCAGCGCTTCAACCGCGCGGCCCCCGGCGCGGGCCGCAGCTCCGGCATCGCGGCGGCCGACGCCTGGAACACGCGCCACTGCACATACCCGAGCACCACCGCGGCCGCGACCCAGACCAGCGGCACCAACCCGAGCCCGAGCGAGAGGAACGCGAAGGTGATGACCAGCGACGTGTAGAGCAACAGGAACGTGGCGGACGCGGCCATCCGCGCGAGCTGCTCCAGGAGCGGAGGAACCGGCCGCCCCGCCGCGCTCCACTCCCGAGCCCCCAGCAGGAGGCTCCCGCCCAGCATCACCACCGACCACGGGATGCCAATCGTCCCGCTGATGAAGGGAAGCCCCGGCAGCAGCACCGCCGCCGCGACGAGCCCCGACCCGAGCAACGGCAACGAGCCCCCAGGGAGCCGCTCGCGCAGCCGAGGGTCCTCGAGCACCGTGCGCACCGCGCGCCCCGTGGCCTCCGCGGCCCGACGCGCCGACTCCGCGGCGTCGTCCGGCAACTCGGTCCCACGCGCGGACGCCCCCACGCTCTGCCCACAGGACGGGCACGCGAAGACGCGAGCATCGGAAAGCGGCTGACCGCAGTGCGGACACGACGACATGGGCTCACTCCGGACCAACGGCGTGGGCCTCCCAGCCTAGCGCCTCCGGCCCCGGGCTCCACGCACGATGCGAGCCCTGCTTCTTCACCAGAGCATGTCCTGGTCCTCGCTCACGCCGGGGACGTGCGAGAGCTGGTGTGTCCGCCCCCCCACCGTCACCGTGCCGTCGAAGAAGCCCACCGGCTGGGCGAAGTGGCTGATGATGAGCCGCAGGTTGCGCTCCTCGCGGTGCACGTAGAACGGCGTGAAGCGCAGGTCCACCGCGCCATCCACCGTCGTCATCCGCCACGGCCCGAGCAAATCCTTCGTGTCGTACTCGAACCGCGCGCGCGCCAGCGGATACAGCCGGTCCCCCAGCCAGAAGGCGTTCTCGTTCGCCTCGGTCGCCGTCTCGTTGAAGCCCTCCACGAGGTTCAGCCCCACCGGCGTCCCATCGGCCAGTCGCCCCGCCGCGAACGCCCAGCGCCACGCCGTGTGCCGCGCCAGGTACCCCTGCGTGTAGTCGATACCGCCCACGCCCCCATCCAGCCGGAAGCGCTTGCCGCCCGCCTCGATGCCGCCGAAGGACAACAGCCCGTTGCGCTTCATCGTGACGTTGACGAGCCCGTCCCCCTGCACCGGCGCAATCACCGTCAGCGCGGGAGGCCCGCCCGCCACCAACATCTCCCCATTCCACTGGAACGTGTTGAGGCTGCCCGTGCGCACGCGGCTGACGTCCACCTCCACCTGGTAGCGCTCGTCCTCCTCGCCCCGACGGATGGCCAGCTTCCCACCCAACGTGCGGAACGACGCGTCGAGCCCCGCGCCGGGCTTGTCCCCCAAGGACACCATGGGCCAGGGAACGCCCAGGAAGCTCACGTCACACAGCGGCTTGCGCTCGCGCAAATCCAACGCCACCGCGAACGCGCTCGCCGAGTACCCCAGGTCCACCACCGCGAAGAGCGCGGCCACCTCCGGCGTCGCCGTGAAGGTGTAGTGCCACCGCTTGCGCTTGAGCAGCCGCGTGGTGCGCTCGGGCGCCCAGCGACCCAGCAACCGGGGCAGGTCCACCTCGGGCAGCTCACCCTGGTACGTGCCGAATCGGGGCTCGCCCTGGGCGGTGGCCACGGAGGCCGGGGCGAGGGGCAGGAGGGCTTCTCTCTCGGGTGTCATCACACCCCATTGGAGGCCAACCTCCCGCCGATGTCACCCGGCGTCGGCCAGCCCGCATCCCCAACCGACGCCTCGACGACACTGCCCACACCCGCTCAGGCCCGGCCGAAGACGATTTTCTCCTTCGACAACAACCCCGTGGTCACACGCAGGGCCACCAGCGCCAGCAGAACGCTGGACGCCGCGGCGAGCAGGAAGGGCAGCGGCCCCAGCGCCTCGCCCCGCATCACCTCGGCCGCGAGCATCTGCTGGCCCGCCACCGGCACCGCGAACATCCACGTCTGCGTCTGCACCGGCGACATCGCCAGCAACATGCCCGGCAGCGTCGGCACCACCGTCAGCAGGCTGAGGTACGTCTGCGACTCCTTGAACGAGCGCGCATAGGTGGACACCCACAGCTGCACCGCCGAGGCCGCCAGCGTCAGCGGCAGCACCGCCAGCACCATCCCCAGGACGATGGGCAGGTCCATGCGCGCCTTGAGCCCCAGTTCCTCCAGCGGCACCGCGCGCACCACCAATACGAAGCCCACGAGCGACACCAGCACCGTGCTCGCCGCCATCGTCACCGTGGCCAGCCACTTGCCCGCCACCAGCGCCCCGCGCGGGGCCGGGTTGAGCAGCAGCGGCTCCAGCGAGCCACGCTCGCGCTCACCCGCCATGGTGTCGCTCGCCACCTGCAGGCCGCCCGTGAAGGTGGCCATCACCAGGAACAGCGGCAGCATGTTGAACAGCGTGGCCGCGGTGCGCTCGGGCGTGGACAGGTCCAGCTCCTCCACGTCCACCGGCATCGCCAGCTCCGGCGCCATGCCGCGCGCGTACAGCCGCTGGTCGCCCACCTGCCGCGAGTAGATCTCCACCATCATCCGCGCGCGCTGCACCGACTTGCGGGCCGCCGTGCGCGAGCTGTCCATGATGAGGCTCACGTCCGCGGTGCGCCCGGTGGAGAAGTCCCGGCCGTAGCCCTCCGGCACCACCAGCACCACGTCCAGCACGCCCGTGCGCACGCGCGCCTCGTAGTCCGAGGGCGCCTCCTTCAGCGTCACGCCCTGGCGCTCCAGGAACGCCATCAGGCTGGGCGCGTGCTGCCGGCCCACCACGGGCAGCTCCAGCGGCTTGTCCCGCATCATGTTGGACATGAGCTGGAAGGTCGCCAGGAACACCAGCGGACCGAACACCGCCCACAGGAGCGAGGAGCTGAGCGTGCGTCGGTCCCGGACGTGGTCCGTCAGCTCCTTGCGCAGGACACTGCCCACCAGCCGCTTCATTGCATCAACCCCTGCTCACTGCCGATGGTCGCCACGAAGGCCTCTTCCAGGCTGTCCTTGCCAGTGGCCTGCCGCAGCGCCTCCGGCGTCCCTTCCGCCACCACCCGGCCATGCGCCACCACGACGACGCGCTCGCACAGCGCGGCGACCTCCTGCATGACGTGGCTGGAGAAGACGATGCACCGCCCCTCGTCCCGCAGGCGGCGCAGGAGCGTGCGCACCGCGCGCGTGCTCATCACATCCAGGCCGTTGGTGGGCTCATCCAGCAGCACGTTGCGAGGCCCGTGCACCAGCGCCCGCGCCAGCGCCACCTTCACCCGCTCGCCCTGGCTGAAGCCCTCCACCCGCCGGTCGACGATGTCCTTCATGTCCAGCAGGTCCACCAGCTCGTCCACGCGCTTGTCGAGCGCCGCGCCCGACAGCCCGTGCAGCTCCCCGAAGTAGCGCGCGTGCTCGCGCGCGGTGAGCCGCGGGTACAGGCCCCGCGTGTCCGGCAGCACGCCCAGCCCCCGGCGCGCATCCTCGGGACGCGCCACCACGTCCACGTCGTCCACCACCGCGGTGCCCTTGTCCGGGCGCACCAGCGTGTAGAGCATCCGCAGCGTCGTCGTCTTGCCCGCGCCGTTGGGGCCGAGCAGCCCGGTAATCATCCCGTCCTCGGCGGTGAAGGACACATCCTCCACCGCCGTCACGGCGCCAAACCGCTTGTGCAGATTCGTCGCTCGAATCATCCGCGTCGCGTCCTCAGGGTACCGGTCCGGCGAAGGACGTGAAGAAGGGCGGACGCGCGAGTCCCGCGCCGCACGAGGGCTTCAGCGTGTCCACCCGACCGTCCGCCACCAGGTCCACCATCAGCTTGCGCACGCAGTCGACGCCCAGCGTGTTGTGCCCCACGCCCGGGACCTGCACGTGCAGGCTGTTCTTCAGCGTGCGCTTCGCCTCCTCCGCCCACGCCGGAGGCGTCACCGGGTCCAGCTCTCCGGAGAGCAGCAGCGTGGGCACGTCCGACACCACCGCGTCGCGGAAGCCCGCGGGCACCGTCGCCTTGGGCCAGCCCTCGCACGCCTTCATCATCTCCAGGCCCATGCTCGCGCCGAACCACGTCCCCTTCGCCTCGCGCTCCACCGCGGCCGTGTCGAGGAACGGGACATCCTCCGCGCAGACGACGGCCATCTGCAGGCCCCGGCTCATCACCTTCTCCATCCGCTCGCCGCGCCCCACGTTCAGCGCCACGAACGGCGCCCAGTCACCTTGCGTCACCCGGTCCAGCATCAGCGGAACCATCGACGAGTCCTCCGCGCTGTAGAGCAGCCCGAACAGCGCTCCGACGAAGGCCTGGCGCGTCAGCACGATGTCCTCCGGCACGCCCGTGCGCGGATGGGCCACCCGCACCCGCGCCGGCTCCTGGGAGAGCTTCTCCAGCAGGGCCTCCGTGCGCGTGCGCAGCCGAGGGAAGTTCTTCTCGCAGGCCGCGTCCTTCTCGCAGTGGGCCAGCAGCAGGTCCAACGCCCGCTGCGCGTCGCGGGGCATGTACAGCGGCAGGTACAGGCTCATGGGCGCCACGCCGTCCAGGATGGCGGTGCGCACCCGCTCCGGATACTGGCGCATGTACACCAGCGCCGCGCGCGTGCCGTAGGAGCCGCCCCAGAGGTTGAGCTTCTCGTACCCCAGCGCCGCGCGCACCTCGTCCAGGTCCGCCATGGCGATGGGCGTGGTGTACTGCCGCACGTCCGCGTCCCAGCGCTCCCGGCACGCGCGGATGCGCGGCGCCAGGTCGTCGTCTTCGCTGAAGTAGTCGGCCAGCCCGGCGTCCTTCGGGAGGAACTCGCAGTCCAGCGGGCTCGAGTCCCCCGTGCCGCGCATGTCCACCAGCACGATGTCGCGCTGGCGGCGGATGTGCTCCACCGCGCGCAGCACGGCGCCCAGTCGGGTGGCCGCCTGCCCGGGCCCTCCCGCCAGGAACACCAGGGGGTCGGGCTGGGGCTGCGCCGCCAGCGCGGGCACCACCGCCACGCGCAGGGACAGCTTGCGGCCCGTCTTCGTCTCCCGGTTCTCGAAGACCTCCAGCGCGCCGCACTGCGCCTGGGGCGCCAGCCCCTCCAACTGGCAGGGCTCGAGCTTCAAGGTGCGCGCCTGGGGTGACGAGCCCCCCCGCGAGCAGGCCGACAGCGCCACGAGCCCGAGGACCCAGGCCAGGCGGCGGAGGATGGAGCGGATGTGGGTGTGGGCCCCGGCCAAGTGTGTCTCCCTGTAGGGTGCGGGCGCACCGACCTTTAACACCTGCCGCCTCGTAGTACACCCGCCCCCGCAAGTGATTGCCTCGACACCGCCCGAGCGTGAATCCCACGCGGGCGCGGCCGTCTGGTGATACGCCCATGCCCACGATGAAACGCTTCGCCCTCGTCCTGTTCGCCCTCTGCTTCACCACCCTCGCCGGCTGCGCTGGCCTGCAGAGCGCGCTGAAGAAGGCCTTCAAGAAGCCCACCCTCACCTTCAAGACGGCGCGGCTGTCCAGCGCGTCCCTCTCCGACGCCACCGTCGACCTGGTCTACGAGGTCAACAACCCCAACGGCTTCGGTCTGGAGCTGGCCTCGGTGGACTACTCGTTCTTCGTCGAGGGCAAGCAGGTGGTGGCCGGCAAGCCTCGCAAGGGCCTGAACCTCAAGGCCAATGGCCGAAGCGAGCTGGTCTTCCCCGCCAACGTGCGCTTCGCGGACATCGTCCCCGTGGTGGAGACCTTCCTCAACAAGGACCGCGCCGCCTACAAGGCCCAGGGCAGCGTCGGCGTGCAGACGCCCATCGGCGTGCTCTCCTTCCCCCTCCAGAAGGAGGGCGCGTTCGACGTCCCCAAGATTCCCCAGGTCGCCTTCCAGCCCCCGCGCATCACCAACATCGGGCTGACCAGCGCCACCGTCGAGTTCCCCCTGGCCATCACCAACCGCAACAGCTTCCCCCTGCCCGTCGCCGGAATCACCGGCGCGCTCAAGGTCGCCGGCGCGGATGTGGGTACGCTGTCCACCGGCAACCTGGGCATGCTCGACGGCAGCGGGACGAAGCAGGTGACGCTGCCGCTCACCATCAACTTCGCCCGGGCCGCCTCCGCCGCCGTGGCCCTGCGCTCGGGGGGCAACGCCAAGCTGAGCCTGGACGGCAAGCTCACCTCGGACTCGCAGTCCGTCCCGCTGAACCTGAGCCAGCTGGTCAACATCGTGAAATGACGCCCGTCCGGGCGCCGGGCGGGCAGGAGCGCACCTGAAGGTTGTCCCAGGGCGTCACAGCCGTTACGGTTGGGCGCCCTTCGTGGGACACACGCCATGCGCCGCATCCTCTTCAAGTCCAAGATCCACCGCGCGACGGTGACCCAGGCCGACCTCGACTACGAGGGTTCGGTCACCATCGACCTGAACCTGCTCCGCGCGGCGGACATCATCGCCAACGAGAAGGTGGCCATCTGGAACGTCACCCAGGGCACGCGCCTGGAGACGTACGCCCTCGAGGGCGAGCCCGGCAGCGGCGTCATCTGCATCAACGGCGCCGCCGCACACCTCAACAAGCCCGGCGACCTGGTCATCATCGCGACCTTCGCCGAGGTCGAGGACGCCGAGGCCCGCGACTGGAAGCCCAAGGTCGTCTTCGTCGACGCGGCCAACCGCATCGTCCCCGGACAGACGGAGGAGATTCCGGGGCCCGCTCGCCGCATTGCCTGAGGGCAGGCGTCCTCCCGCCGTCGGCTTTCGCCTCCGCGCGCCTTTTGCCATGCTCGCCCCACCTTTTAGAGGGGGGCCCATGGCCCCGGAGGCACCATCACGATGAGGCGGCTGTGGGCGGGAGTCAGCGTGTTCGCGCTGGGACTCTCCGGATGTTCCGGGGTGGGCTCGTTCCGGCCCAACCCCAACGACGAAGACCCTCTCTACGGGGCCATCCCCGTCATCAAGGCGCCGCCCCAGACGCGCTGCGCCGGCCACGGGAAGTCCTCGGTGCGCGGCCACTGCGACGAGGCGCTCTACCTGGCCACCGAGTACACGCGGCGCCTGTCGGTCGGTGACGAGGTCTGCCTGGAGGGCGGCTACGGCGAGGAGCCGGGCTATGCGTGCAAGGCGCGCGCGGCCGTCATCGACACGTCGCCCAACCAGGTGAAGCTGGAGGTGCGCGGGGCGAAGCCGGACTCGCGCTGGTTCAACGCGGAGATGCGCCACGCCTGGTACGAGGAAGGCGCGCTGGTGGACCTCTACCTCGCCGAGCGGGGTTATTAGAGGACCCGGGACAACCCGAGGCGGGAGACACACCTCATGGCCTTCTACGACAGCGTGGCCGAGCGGCTGGCCTTCATGAAGAAGCTGACCCCGGCGGAGCTCAAGAAGCTCGGCGCGGCGCGGCTGTCGGACATCGTCCTGCAGGAGACGAAGCGGGCCCGGGTGCGGGTGGCGGAGCTGGAGAAGCGCTACCCCCGCGCGGACACCCGGGAGCTGGCCCAACGTCTGGTGGACGACAAGAAGAACCTGGCCAGCATGGTGGGCGGCGTCAGCGGCGTCTTCGGCCTGGTGGCGCTGCCCGCGGACCTGCTGTTCATGTCCTATCTGCAGATCATCCTGCTCACGGACGTGGCCACGCTCTACAAGGTGAACCTCAAGAGCGAGCGCGCCCGGGGGGAGATGTTGGACCTGTTCGGCTACGCCAACGGCCTGGGCCCCGTCCAGCGCTCCAGCCCCAAGGTGATGGGGAAGCTGGCCGCGATGGTGCTGGAGAAGGGCGGGATGCACACGCTGGGACGGGCCATGCCGCTGGTCGCCGCCCCCATCACCGCGTACTTCAACAACCAGCACATCCAGCGCGTGGGTGAGCAGGCCGTGCGCTTCTACGAGGGCTTCGACAAGGCCCACGCCAAGGCCAAGGCCCAGCGCCCCCAGCAGGCGGGGTGAGGGTTTCCCCGCGGATCCGGAAATATTCCAACGGGTCCGATATGCCTCCTTCGCCGCCACGTTCACGTCCCCAAGCAGGGGGCGAAAGCCCTCCATTCATGGCGGACGACCGACGGACTCCCAAGGGCCGGTTCGGGGAGACGGTGTCCGCGAGGCGGAGGCACGAAGATGACCGAGCTTTCGGCGGAAGTGCGTGTTCAGGTGGCGCGGTTACGCAACCTGGTCATCGATGTGGCGCGGTGTGGCGCGCTCGCCAGTCCCCTGGGTGCCTTGCCTCACCATGAGCTGGACCCCATGGAGGTCCAGGCCATCTGGTGGCTGAAGGCCGAGAGCCTGCTGCCCGTCAACGTGCTCGCCGACCGCCTGGGCGGCATCGCCCTGCCCCGCCTGAGCCGGCTGCTGGACCGGCTGGAGGATGCCAAGCTCGTGCAGCGCGAGCGCTCGGTGCGGCATGACCGCCGGCGCGTGCGCGTGCGGCTCACCGAGCAGGGACGGGCGCTGGCGGAGAACGCGGACTCGGTGGTGCAGGAGCGCATGGCGCGCCTGTTGATGCCGCTGGGGGGCGAGCAGCGCAGCGCGCTGATGGACTTGCTCGAGGGCTGGGTGGAGGCGCTGGGTTGCTGGAACCGCGCCGAGGAGCAGGCCGCCGAAGAGGCCGAGGCCAACCACCGGGCCCAGGCGCATCGACCTCGACTCGCCGCTGTCGAGGACGTAGGCGTCACCGCCAGCGCGGCCTGAGTTCCTGAGTTTCGTGGGCGCCGGCCATCCTGGGTCCGGCGCCTTCCTGTCGTCCCCGAGCGCGAGGCTCGGTGAAGTCCTGGCTCCCTGACGCCCGTCGACCTGAGTGTTCCTCGGCGACGGGGTGACGGGTGAGCGCTCCCAGCGGACCCGCGCCTCGACTGGATGCCAGCCCTCCGCTCACCAACATGGGCATCACGGCATGCGCGATGCTCACGCATCCCGAGATGACGTCTCTTCGCGCGCACGACGTGTGCCCTCCGGACGGACCAGCCCCTGCACTCGTGCAGCGTCGCGGCCAGGGCGACCCACGCGGCCTCCCGATGTGACGCCCTCGCTCCGCGAGCGCTGGACGGTTGCCACTCCAGAGGGAGCAGCCTCCCACATCCACATGAACATCGCCGCCGGGGCACGTGCGCCCTGCATCCCGAGGTGCCGCCCCTCCGCGAGCGTCCGACGGTGACCTCACCGTCCGGAACAAGTCACCGCGCATTCGCGCGAGCAGCGCGGGCACGTCGTGCGCGTGACGCGCGGCGCGGCGAGCCCCCGAGGCCGCGCAAGACCACCGGCCGCGGGGGCGCACCGCCACCCATCACGGAGTTCGCGGCGCCTCCCAACACACCCCCGCAGCGGGTCCCGACTCGCCCACCCCTCGGACCAGGCCGGAGCCATGCCCAGCAAATGCAACTTGATTACTTTTAGATCTCAGTTGCATATTTGCGGGGTTCGCGGGGACTGACCGGCTGACGCCCTCGTCGGCCGCCGACACGGTCCTGGCGCGGGAGCAGAGCGATGAAGCGAATCATCTGGAGCGTGGGAGTGGCGGGGCTCGCGCTCGCGTGCGTCGCGTCCGCGCTGTTGCGGCTCCCCGACCGCCCGCCGCCGCCCGTGGAACCCCAGGACTTCCACGTCGAGCCCACGCGCAGGGAGGAGCCCGTCGCGGTTGCTCCCCAGCCCATGGCGCCCTCGCGCCCCCCGCCCTCCGCGCCCACCCAGCCTCCGCTCCCCGACGAGCCCGAGCCGCTGGAGTTCGAGTCGCCCGACCTCGAGCAGCTCCCACCCGCGCCCTCCGTCCGCGCACGCCGTCCCCTCTCCGAGTCACGCAAGCTGCTCGTCCAGTCCCTGCGCAAGGCCCCCGCCGACCCCAAGGCGCGCCGTGACGCCGTGCTCGCGGCCTTGGAGTCCACGGGCGCGAGCCAGGAGCCCTGGACCGCCGGGGCCCGAGAAGCGCTGGACACGTGGCGACAGCGGATGGCGACGAGCATCCAGCCCGTCGAGGCCGAGCCACCGCGCTGCTTCGCCGCGGGCTGCGTCACGCGCGTCACCTTCCCGGACGCGGCCACGCACGACGCGGCCTTCCGCCTCACGCCCGAGCTGCGTCTGCCGGGCAACGCCGCGCACCTGCAACTCCCCGCCGAGCACCTCGCCTCGGGCCAGGTCCTGGCCACCTGGGTCGTGCTCCGCCCGGACACGCCCTGAGCCACCGCCCTTCGCAGTCGACACACCCGCCGTACCCACAACAAGGAGAAGTCCCCAGATGAAGCCCCAGTCCCTGCTGCACAAGTCCCTGCTCGCCACCAGCGTCGCGCTCCTGCTCACCGGCTGCGGCACCACCGCCGAGGAGCCGGCCGTCCAGGCCGAGGCGCTGACCACCAGCGAGTCCGCGCTGCTCTTCGGCGCCCTGCCCTCCTGCGACGAGCCGGAGGAGCTCGACGAGGTCATCGAGCACGCGTGCATCCACGCGGAGATGGGACCCTTCGAGCCCGTCACCGCCGCGGCTCTCGGCGCCCCCGTGCTGGTGGACGTCAGCGCGCCCCACACCACGTTCAACATCAGCCTGCCGCGGAGCACGAACTCCTGGGGCTGGGCCGGCCGCGTCTCGTTCCTCCCGGATGAGTCCGGTGAGTTCGCCTTCATGCTGTCGCGCAACCGCGGCCTGCGCATCTACGAGGCGGCCACCGGCACCGAGGTGGCGCGTGAGTGCCGCTACGAAGTCCCCGCCGAGGTCTGCGGCGCGCTGAAGACCACCATCCTCGCGGACCTCGAGGCCGACACCGAGTACTACCTGGAGTTCCGCTCCGTGCTGCGCCGCAACGCCTCCTTCTCGCTCATCGTCGAGGAGGCCGGTCACCACCACGAGGAGTAACCCCTCACCGGCGGGTGCCTGGAACCGTTCCGGGCACTTCCGCCCCAGGCAGCGTCGTTCAAGACCTTCTTCCCAGCCCGCCTCTCAATGACATCCACCTCTCGAGCCTTCGTGGAGCGCTCCCCCATGCGTTGGAAACTCCGTGCCCTCCTGGCCACGCTCGCCCTGGCGACCTCCGCCTGCGGTGGCGACGCCCCTCCGCCCGAACCCAAGCCCGAGCCCTCGGCGGACCCGTGCGAGCCCCATGGCCACATCCACCGCGAGCCCGAGGGTGACTGGTGTCACTGCAACAAGGGCTACCTGGCCGCGCAGGACGGCCTCTCCTGCGTCGTGGACCCCGACTACGTCCCCAGCGAGGGCTTCGACTTCGGCGACGACGGAGAGCACGCCTGCTGGCACGTCGAAAGCGGTCCCTTCGTCACCGTCACCGCCTCCACCACCCGCGACCCTCGCGTCGACGACTTCCACACCTACTACACCGTGAAGCTGCGCGAGGTGGATGGCCAGTACACCGGCACGTTCAACTACAAGGCCTTCGCCTCCGGCAACTTTGTCGTCTACCTGAGCACCCCGGACGTCCCCGTCACCCTCGTGGAGACCGCCGTCCAGAAGACCGTGCCCCCCGCGGGCACCCGACCCACCGGCGACTTCTGCTCGGGCTTGAAACACATGGTCGGCTACGAGCTGACCGACCGCGTCCAATACACGCTCACGCTCGGCCCCACCTCGCACACCGAGCTCGGCATGGTCATCGAACACCTCCAGTAACGCGATACGCGATGGCTCCTGGAAATCGTACGCGCCGTTATTGCAACTGAGTTACCATTAAGACATGAATACCGGCGCCGTGGCGTGTCTCGGGACGCCGCTCCGGTGCCCGCGCGTCGCGCCCGGCCTTGAAAGGAAATCCCACATGAAGATGCTGAAGCAGACCCTCTGCGGTGCGTTGCTCGGGCTGTCGCTCGCGGCCTGCGGACCGACGGAGGACGTGGAGCAGGAGTCGACCGGCCAGGCCGAGCAGCCGCTGGAGGCCGGGTGCGTGTCGGTGGACGACACCCTCATGACGACGCACGCGTGCACCCACGCGAGCAACAGCGGCGACAACGTGAACGTGACGGCCAGCGCCACGCGCGTGGACACGGCGCCGGACATCAGCACGCAGCACAAGCACTACACGCTCACCCTGCCGGCGGGCGCCGAGGGCTCGGTGACGTTCACCCCGACCAACGTGTCCGGGAGCGGCACCGTGGAGTCCGTCGCGTTCTACGTGAACAAGAACGTGGCCCTCACCGTGGTGAACGCCACCACCAGCGCGACGGTGTCGCCGCTCATCAACGAGTCCGTCGCGGAGACGGGCTGCTCGCTCATCAAGGCGCAGGTCTACGACCTCACGCCGGGCACCGAGTACATCGTCGTCTCGGCCACCGCGTCGGGCAACCAGGTGGGCATCGTCCCCGAGTACCTCTACAACAACCGCGACCGCTACTACCGGGACCAGGACGGTGACGGCTACGGCGTGAACACGCCCGTCTACCGCTTCGCCTGTGAGGTCAACAGCGGCTACTCGAAGACGCGCTTCGACTGCGACGACACCAACCCCGCCATCTTCAACTGCTGACAGTCGCTGATTCGTCACAAGGAGTCCGCGTGACTCCCGGCGGGGCACCCCAGACATCCGGGGTGCTCCGCCCTCGTCCTTTGACTCACCCTCGCGAGGTCACACCCGATGCGCTTCTCCAACGCGGCCACGTTGCTGGCCACCTGCACCCTGCTGGCCCTGACGGGCTGCGACAATGACGACCCCACGCCCACGCCTCCGGATGCAGGCTCGACGACGGACGCGGGCCCCGACGCGGGCGACACCGCGCCGCCCACGGTGACGGGCACCACGCCCGCGGCCGACGCGGTGGACGTGGCGCCCGGCAGCGCCATCACGGTGCGCTTCAGCGAGCCCGTCCAGCGGGACTCGGGCACGGTGCGCGCCGCGGATGGCGACGTCATCCTCTCGCTGGAGACGGGGCACTGGGAGGACGAGGGGCGCACGCTCATCGCGCACCCCACGCAACCCCTTCGCGCTGGCGCGAAGGTGGACGTCACGGTGGAGCGCTTCGAGGACCTCGCCGGCAACCGACAGGCGACGGCGTACAGCTTCTCGTTCCAGGTGGGCGCGGACGTCGCGCGGCCCCACGTCGTGACCTCGAATCCGGCGGAGGGCGCCACGGGTGTGCTGCCGGTGCAGACGTACAAGGTCGGCACGAGCACGACGCTGCGGCGGCTCGTCACCGTCACGTTCAACGAGAAGATGGACGTCACGGAGGGCCGCGTGACGCTGCGGGATGAGAGCGCGCCCGCCAACGCGCCGCGCTCGCTCACGGGCACCTGGTCCGAGGACGCGCTGACGCTCACCGTCTCGATTCCCCGGCCGGAGTCGGACCTGCCGCCGCTCGAAGAGGAGAGCCGTTACTCGGTGGACCTCACGCTCCTGCGCAACGAGGCGGGCCATGCGCTGGACACCACGCACGCGAACCTGGGAGACGGGCGGCTCGACTTCACCACGGGCAAGCGCGACGGCGTCACCGAGCACGCCTGTGGCCACGCCCTGCTGGAGGCCCCTGTCGCCGTCACGGCGGGCGCATCCCCCACGGCCATGTATCCCGCGACGGACGCGCCCCACGAGTTCTACGAGCTGACGCTCCCCGCGAACGGCGGCGCGTTCCTCGGCTACTCGGAGGTCGTCTCGGACGAGCGCGACCGGCCGGTCGTCCTGTACCTGAACCAGGACGTGCCCATCGTGGTGCACGACGTGACGGAGGCCGAGACGGTGGTCCCCTCCACCGTGACGCCCGCGCCGCAGGTCTGCCTGCCCGCCATCACCCACACGCTGAAGTTCACCGCGCCCGCCGGTGACCGCTTCCTGCGCCTCACCTACGGCCCGACGCCACTGGAGAAGTTCACCTTCGTCTTCGAGCGGTACTGAAGCGCGCCTCGAAGGACCGAGCGCACCGTGTGGGCCCTGGGTGCGGGCTTCACTCGGTGCGCTTGCGCCGTCTGGACATGATGCGGCTCAGGGCCACCTCGGTGATGCCCAGGTAGGCCGCCACGTCGCGCTGCGGGACGCGGCCGCGCAGGTGCGGGTGCTCCGCCCAGAAGGTGTCCAGCCGCTCCTCCGCGGACAGCTCCAGGAACTCCTGCTCGCGGCGCTCCTTCAACAGGAAGTGCCGCTCGGCGACGCGGCGCGCCACGCGCATCCAGCACGGGTGGCCCTCCTCCAGCGCCTGGAAGTCCTGCGTGCGGAACACCAGCACCCGTGCGGGCTCCAGCGCCTCGATGGACGTCATCGATGGCTGTCGCTGCAACATCTCCGCGTAGGCGCCCAGGAGTTCACCCTCGGCGCGGAACGCCTTCACCGACTCGCCGCCCCGCGCGGAGACGCGCACCAGGCGGAACACGCCCTGGAGCACCACGGCGAAGCGGTCCGCCGGGTCTCCGGGACGCAGGAAGTGGGCCTTGCGCTCCACCGCCTGCTCCCTCGCGAACGACTCGGCGCGCTCCCACTCACCCGGGGGAATGGGGCCGAGCGGGGCGAGCTGCTCGTAGAGCGTCGGGAATCTCACGGGTAGGTGGGACGAGGTTAACCCAGGTTAAGGCGCCCAGCGAGCCGGGCGCCGTACACCCGAGGGCATGTCCATCAACGTCTACGCCATCGCCACGCCCTTCGTCATCGCGCTGGCGCTGGGCGAGTTCATCTACTGCGTGGCGAAGCGCAACGGCTATTACAGCTTCCAGGACTCCATCGCGAGCGTGGGCACCGCGGTCCTCAACCAGTGCGTCAACGTGGCCGTGGCGCTGATGGTGCTGCCCCTGTTCACGCTGCTGGGCGAGCTGTCCCTGTGGCGCATCGACAGCACATCGCCGTGGGCGCTCGTCGGCCTCTTCCTGGGCGTCGACTTCCTCTTCTACTGGTTCCACCGCTTCGGGCACCGCACCAACATCGGCTGGGCCGCGCACTCGCCGCACCACTCCACCGAGGAGCTCAACTACGCGGTGGCCCTGCGCGCCAGCGTCACCCAGCGGCTGTTCTCGTTCCTGTTCTACTGGCCGCTCGTCGTCATCGGCTTCTCGCCGGAGGCCGTGCTCGCCATGGTGGCCTTCCACCTGGTGCTCCAGTTCATCCCCCACACCCGCGTCATCCCCAAGCTGCCCCGGTGGATTGAGTCCTGGCTCAACACGCCCTCGCACCACCGCGTGCACCACGCGCGCAATGACGTCTACATCGACAAGAACTACGCGGGCTTCCTCATCATCTGGGACAAGCTGTTCGGCACGTACCGGGAGGAGACGGAGGAGTGCTCCTACGGCGTCACCACGCCGCCCAACACGTGGGACCCCACCGTCATCAACTTCCAGTTCTGGGCGAAGCTGTGCAGCGACGCGGTGAAGACGCGCAGTTGGTGGGACAAGCTGCGGCTGTGGGTGATGCCCACCGGCTGGCGCCCCGCGGACCTGCCGGCCCGCGTGGAGACGAAGTGGAACCAGACGGGCGTCGAGGTGAAGTTCCAGTCCACCGAGCTGCCCAATATCCGCGGCTACCTCGTCTTCCAGATGATTGCGTCGATGCCCTTCATGTTGCTGGTCAGCCACCACGCCTCGCCGCTGTCGGGCTGGCAGAAGCTGATGCTCAGCGTCTTCTTCTGGGGCATGGCCACCGCGTGGGGCGGGATGATGGAGTCCAAGCGCTGGGGCCTGCCGCTGGAGATGGCGCGGGTGTTCGCCATGGGGGGCGCCGTGACGCTGTGGCTCGCCCAGGCGAACGCGCCCATGTCGTGGCGGGCGCTCACCGTGGGCTGGCTCGCGGTGACGCTGGTGTGGCTGAGCATCTCGCGCGCGACCCGCCGGAGCGCGTCTCCCGTGCCCGGTGGCGCGAGCACGTCATGACGTGAAGCCCGGCTCCCACGCCCCCGAGAAGGCCGTGAAGCGCCGCACGTTGACGGACAACGCGCGGTGCACCTGGGTCTCGGCCGTCACGTCCACCGGGAGCCCCTCGGTGGACGGAGGGAGCCGGTCGAAGTGCGCGCCCTGGAACCACTGATGGGGGCGGACCTCCACGACGAAGAGGCCGTCGTCGTCCAGGTCCGCCTCGATGGGCACGAAGTCCACGCGCTGGAGTTCCACGGGCGGAGGGAAGTCGAGCGCGACGCGGAAGGGGACGCGCTGCTCGCCCCGGAAGGCCGTGCCCTCCATCAGCACGGAGTGCCCCTGCAGCGCCGCGCCCTCGTCGCCGAGTGCCCGAGAGGGCGGCTGGAGCAGCAGGGAGAACGAGCGCGCACGACCCGCGATGCCGGGAGAGCGCCCGAGCACCCGCGCGTCACCCTGGGCGAGCAGGTCGAACACCACCTCGCGGTCCCACTCACCGAGCACCGTGCCTCCGGAGAAGAAGTCTCCGTCGTGCGCGTGGGCCGTGGGAAGGAGCACGTCCATCAGCGAGCGGAGGACCCCGCGCGCCTGTTGCTGGAGGGGGGACGCGTTCTCGAAGAGGTAGATGGGCCCCAGCACCATCCGCGCCGAGGTGAGCCGCACGCCCCAGCCCGTGTCCGTGGTGAACTCACCGACCTGCGTGGCCTCGGGCGCGAGCGCGGTGCGCAGGCCCATGTGGAACACGATGCCGCGACCACCGGTGCCGGAGAGTCCACAGGCTGAGCCACCCGCCGCGAGGGCCGCGCCCAGGCCCAGCGTGAAGGCACGGCGGGACATGCCGCGAGGAAACACGGGCGAGCTCATGGAGAGTCCTCCTCGAAGTCCAGGTACAGCGTGAGGGTGCCGCGGAAGGTGCGCGGAGGCCCGGCGGTGAAGTGCCGCGTGGCGAGCAGCGAGGCGGGCGCATCCGCGCCACGGAAGTTGGAGACGTAGTTGAGCTCCGTCTCGCGCCAGCGCGTATCGAGCGCGTTCTCCACGGACACGCCGAACTCCACCCAGCTCCAGCGCGCGCGCGTGGCCACGTCGAAGAGGAAGACGGGCGCGCTGTAGCGGTCGAGAGGGAGCGGCCGAGGCCCCACCGCGCTGTGCCCCAACGCCACGTTCCAGCCCACGCGCTCACCCGCAAGCGTGACGTCGCCGCGCACCGACGCATCCAGTCGACCCAGCAGCGCCGGGATGTAGGGCATCACCGCGCCATCCCACAGCTTCCACGCGGACGCGCCGGGCGTGGGCAGCGTGGCGCGCGCCCAGGCGATGGAGGCCTGCACGTCCATCCACTCGCTCCACACGAAGCGGCCCGTGGCGAAGGCGCCCAGGCGCTGCGACGCGCCGATGGGTTGATTGCGGCCCAGGCGCTCGTCGAAGACGAAGTCCTGCGACACACGGGTGGCGAAGACAGCACCGCGTGCCTCCAGGGTGTACGGATGCCCCTCGCCCTCCAGCCGCCAGCCGAGCCCCGTCTCTCCCGAGGCCACCCGCGCATACGGCGCCAGCTCCGCGTCGGACAGCGCGGCCGCGTCACTGGAGCGCGCGCCGAGCCCCGCGCTCGTCATCCAGGTGAGCCGGGGGGACAGCTTCACCTCCGCGCTGGCCCTGGGACTGGCGAAGAAGCCATAGGCATCCACGGACTCATCCGTGAGCCGGGGCCCGTCCCGGTCCACCGCGGGACGGTTCAGGTCCTCCACGCCGAACAGGAACGTGTCCAGCCGCAGGCCCGCGCGCAGCGTGAGCCAGGGACGGGGCGAGACGCGCAGGGACGCGTAGCCACCCAGGTTCGTGGTGCGCACCTGGTTGTCGTAGAGCGTGGCGTAGGGCGCGCCGCCGCTGTCCCGCAGTCGCCGTGAGCGCGTGCGCACGTCGTCGTAGCGGGCCACGTAGCCCAGCTCCAGCGGACGCGCTTCCCCCAGCAACGTGAGCCCCGGGATGTACCGACCGCGCAGGCCCAGCGTGTTGCCGCGATAGAAGCCCTCCGCCGTGTCGCCTCGCTGGGACTGACCAACGGGCGGGGTGTCCTGCATGAAACCGGTGAAGTTGTCGCGGATGCGAGTCTGGCGCAGCACCACGTACCCCTGCTGCACCAGTCGGCCGCCGCGCTTCAGCCGAGACTGGAGCTCGGCGGAGACGATGTGGCGCTGGCTCGCGCCGCCCTGGTTCTCGTCGTAGAAGCAGAAGAACTGTGAGTCCGCGTCCGGCGCGCAGGGCAGCCGCGAGTCCACCACGTCCGTCTCGCGCACCACCCCCGCGGAGGCGAAGCGCGCGCCATAGCTCGTGCCGAGCAACCGCAGCCGGGTGTCATCACCGAGGAGCAGTTCCACCTGCGCCATGGCGCTCGCGTTGGCGAACGAGCGATTCGGCCCGAAGCCGTCGCCCTGACGCAGGAGCAGTCCCACGAAGGTGGCCTCGCTGGACTCGGGCGGGCCCCACACCAGCGCGAGCCGACGCGAGGCGAAGCTGCCGTAGCTGACCGACGTGGTGAGCCCCCGGCGCTTCAGCCCGAGCTGGTACTCCACCGTGCCCGCCACGCCGAAGTCTCCCTGGGACGCGTCATAGGGACCTTCCGTCACTCGAAGCGCGTCCACCAGCTCCGGGATGATGAAGTACGTGTCCGCGTAGCCGTGGCCGTGCGCGTGGGAGACCTCATTGAGGGGCACGCCGTTGAGGCGCATCTCCACGTCCTTGCCCTCGCCCGCGTCGAAGCCCCGGATGAACACCGTCTCCGCGTGTCCTTCGCCTCCGTGGTTCGCGAGCATCACGCCGGGCGCGAGCAACATCAGGTCGGAGGCGGAGTTGCGCGGCACGTCCGCGAGCTGCCCCACCTCGATGTGGAAGTCGCCCACCGCGACGGGCGGAGGCGCCGCGGCGACATCGCGGACGGTGGTGGAGAGGACCCGCTCGGAGGACTTCGTCTCCCTTGTGACGCCCTGCTCCCGTAACGAATCCGAACTCTCTGCGTCGTCCGAGGTTGAAGCGCCCGGAGCAGCGCCTGTTTGCGCCGATGACGCGATGCTCGTCGCCTCACCTGGCGATGCGCTACCAGCCGCCGCGCCTTGGGCCGAAGCTCCCCGCAACGAGCGGGACTCCGCCGCGGAACCGAGCCCATCGCTCGGCGATTCAGCCCCGGCCGCCGTGCTTCGAGCCGACGCCTCCCGCGAAGAGCGGGACGCCATCGAGGAGCCGAGTTCATCGCTCGGCGATTCACCGCCAGCCGCCGAACCATCCGACGTGGACCGGGCGCCCGTCGATTCGCTCCCTCGCGCCGGCACAGCCGTGGCGGCCATCGCCTCACCATGATGGTGCGCCCCCACGCCACCCGCCGCCTCCGGGACGAAGTGCACCGGCACATCCACCCGCACCTCGAGCGGCGCCTCACCCCGTCGCGCCGGCTGGAAGCGCCACCGCACCGCCGCCTCCATCGCCGCCCGGTCGAACACCCGCCCCGCCGAGGCCTGCACCTCCGCGCGCGACACCTCCCCCGCCTCGTCGATGGTCAGCCGCAACACCACCGTCGCCGGCCGCTCCAACACCGGCGCATCCACCGGCATCGACGGCGGCGCCGCCTCCACCGGAACCGGCGGTGTGATGGGCACCTCCTCCAGCGCCCCCATCGCACACATCACCAGCATCGCAATCCACACGGCGAGGCCCTCACTCCTGGAACCGGCGGCACCCGCCACCGCGAACGTCGACCGCTCGCAGATACAACGAGCCCGCTTGAATCGCAACTTGGTTGCATATACATCCCAGGAACATGAAAACGAACCCGAGAGGTCTCCTGCTCTGCGTGCTCGCCCCCCTGCTGTTCGCGGGCTGCGACAACGTGGCCACCGGAGACGTGCGCGTGACGATGAGCGGTGGGGACGGCACCCAGCGCGGCCTGCCGGACACCCTCTTCCAGGATGGCTGGTCCGTGCAGTTCACCAAGTACCTGGTGTCCCTGGGCGAGGTGCGCCTGACGTCCGCGTCCGGCGAGGTGCGCGAAAGCCCGCGCCACGTGCTGGTGGACGTGCAGAAGGGAGACATCCCGCTCACGGAGCTTTCGGGCCTGCCCGCGGGCCGCTGGGACGTGGGCTTCCGGGTCAGCCCTCCCCACGACGGCACCGAGCTGGCCGACGGACAGGTCTCCGCCGACGACCTGCACAGGATGCGCGAGCGCGGCTTCAGCTACTGGGTGGAGGGGCGCGCGGTGAAGTCCGGTGTGGGTGTGTTCGAATTCCGGATGGGCTTCCCCGTCGACGCGCGCATGGTGGACTGCATCAACGGGGTGGACGGCACCCAGGGCATCATCGTCCCCGAGGGCTCACGCGCGGACGTGGAGGTCACCATCCACGCCGAGCACATGTTCTACGACAGGCTCGGGACCCACCGGGGCGTGCAGCTGCGCTTCGACGCCATCGCCGCGACGGCGACCGAGGGCAACCTCATCACTCCGGAGGGACTCGCCTCCCAGCTGCTCACCGACCTGCGAGGTCGGGACGGAGGCGAGCTGCGCGACGCGGCGGGTCAACCCGTGGTGTATCTGCCCGGCGCCCACGATGTGCGCACGCTGCAGCAATTCGTCACCCAGAGCATCGTCGACCAGGCCCACCTCAACGGCGGAGGGGTTTGCACGGTCGCCAAATGACGGAGCGACCCGCGGACGAGCCCGCCCCCCTGGACTTGGCCCACCGGGCGCCGCTAGGAAAGTGACATGGACTCTCCCGCGCACCTGCAAGCCCGCATGGCTCTCTGCCGTCCCGAACACCTGGTGCTCGACCTGTTCGTCCACTGTCTCAGGGAGAGCATCGCCAGGAGGATGGGCCAGTCGCTCGCCATCGCCGCCCAAGCGCCCATCCCCGCCGTCCCCGCGCGCGGCGCGCCCACCCACCGGCCCGCCAGCGACTACCTGGCGCTGCTGCACGAGGGCGCCCTGTCCGTGGGAGAGAAGCTGGGTGAGGACTACGCGGCCGCGGTGGAGCAGCTGTCCTTCACCGCCGCCTCCCACGTCTTCTCCGCCCCCGTGGGCGAGATGGTCATGGCCATCACCGGCGAGGACCCGCACCGCGGCCTGTCCGTGGGCTCGGGCCTGGCGGGCGCCACCAGCACCTTCGGCGAGCGCGAGTACGAGCGCGTCTCCGACACCACCGCGCGCCTGAGCTTCAAGGACGAGTTCTTCGGCCCCGCGTGGTGCAGCGGCCTGGTGCGCAGCGGCCTCTTGCAGACCAACCCCGAGCGCCGCTTCCGCGTCGAGCTGGAGTCGGGCGAGCCGCCCTACAAGGACTTCTCCCTGCTCATCCACTGGTGAGCCGCCCCACCTCACGCGAGCGGACGGACCTCCATCCGCTCGCGCGAAGCCAGGCCGCTCAGGCCTTGGGCGCTTCCTTGCCCCGGCGCTCCTCGATTTCCTTCTTCACCTGCGCCATGTCCAAGCCCCTCACCTGACGGACCAGGTCCTCCAGCGCGGCGGCCGGCAGCGCGCCCGCCTGCTCGAACAGGAGGATGCCGTCACGGAACACCATGAGGGTGGGAATGGAGCGGATTTCAAAGGCCCCGGAGAGCTCCGGCTGAGCCTCGGTGTCTATCTTCCCGAAGACGATGTCCGGGTGCTTGCCGGACGACGTCTCGAAGGTGGGCGCGAAGAGGCGGCACGGGCCGCACCACGACGCCCACCAGTCCAGGATGACGATACCGTCCTTGCCGACGGTTTCCTTGAAGTTGTCCTTGGTGATTTCCACCGTCGCCATGACGGCCCTCGTTTCTCCCCGCCGTCAGCGGGGCATGACTTCAGCGGACGTCCAGCAGCTCCACCTCGAACACCAGGGTGGCGTTGGGCGGGATGACGCCGCCCGCGCCGCGCGAGCCGTAGCCCAGCTCCGGGGGGATGGTGAGCTTGCGCACGCCGCCCACCTTCATGCCCGCAACGCCCTGGTCCCAACCCTGGATGACCTGACCCGCGCCGAGACGGAACGTGAAGCCCTGGCCCCGGTCCCGGCTGCTGTCGAACTTCTTGCCGTCCGTCAGCGTCCCCACGTAGTGCACGGTGACCGACTTGCCGGCGGTGGCCTCCGTCCCGGTGCCCACCTTCGAATCCTCGACCTTCAGGCTCATTCCCTCTCCTGTTGCAGTGGAAGGTTTCACCTTAACCCGCGGGTGCCCCGCGCGCCGCACCTGAAAACACAGCGGCGCGGGCCCGTTGGCTACCGGGCACCGCGCCACTGACCACGCCCTGTGTGAAGGCGTCAGGACCGCCACTCAGAAGGTACCACCCACGCTGACGGTGCCCTGGTAGCTGCCGCCCCCGTCGAAGTCACCGCCGCCGGAGTCGATGCCCGGAGCGAAGTCCTTGTCGAAGAGGAAGTTGTAGTTGGCGCGCGCGTCCACGGTGAAGTTGCCCACGTGGCCCCGCAGACCCACGCCCGCGGGCACGTTGCCCACGGTGTCATCCTTGTAGCCCAGCGACTGGCCGCCCCGGAAGTTGTAGTCGCTGATGCCGATGCCGCCCAGCACGTACGGCTGCCACGGCGTGGGCGTCAGCCCGAGCGTCGCCACCGCCTGACCGCCGTTGCGCACCAGGTCCGGACCGTCCGTGTCCACCTCGCCGCGCTTGGAGTCGATGTTGTTGAGCGCGCCGGTGTAGCCCAGCTCGATGCCGAACACCTTCGAGGGCCGGATGGCGGCCGTCACACCCGCCGTGGGGCCCGGGTTGAGCTGCGGAGCCAGCGCGCCGGTGTAGCCCTCCACACCGCCGTTGAGCAGCAGGCTCAGCCCTTTCATGTCGTGCTTGTCCTTCTTCTTCACCTCGAGCGGCTCGATGGGCTCGGCCGATTCCGCCGAGGGCCGATAGTCCGCCGGAGGAGGCGCCGCGACGCCGCTCCCACCGAAGGCGTCCTGCTCGGGCGCCGGATAGGACTCCGACTGCGGCTCCACCGGAGCCCCCGCCTCGGGACGAGGCTGCGGCGCGGACGGAGCGGGGGCCGGAGCTGGCACGCTCTGGATGCCCTGCTGCTGGCTGTCGAAGCCGCTGCCACCCGTGCCCTGCTGCTGCGAGTCCGCGGGCTCACAGCGCAGCGGCATGTTGATGCGCAGCTCGCCCTGTGCGGGCGGGAGGGCCTGGCTGCTCCCACTGGAGGAGTCATCCTGCCCGCTCGTTCCACTGCCACCGATGCCCGAGTCGTCGTCCACGCCCATGGAGTCGGGCACCGGCTCGGTCTCGATGATGATGTCTTCCTCCTGCAGCACGTCCGAGCTGCCCGAAGAGGTGTCCTGCGACTGGGCCAACAACACGCCTTGCCCCTGGCGCTCCGTGCTCGCCTGGGGCGGCGGGCAATCGCCATCCGAAGCCAAGGCCGAGGTGCCGTACATGAGCGCCCCGATGGCGCCAGCCAGAATCTTCGCTTTCATCCAACCCTCCGTCGTCGAGTGGCTGACATGAAGGTTGTTTCCGGGGCGACATCCGGCAAGGAGCACAAGGGTGGAGATCACCCCAGCGCGCCCCCACGCCCAGCAAGCGGGCGGACGTGGGGCACGGGCAACACGGTGGCGCGTTCAGTGGCTCAC
The DNA here is from genome assembly GCF_059738865.1 of Myxococcus sp. MH1. Classification (NCBI taxonomy): domain Bacteria; kingdom Pseudomonadati; phylum Myxococcota; class Myxococcia; order Myxococcales; family Myxococcaceae; genus Myxococcus; species Myxococcus sp. MH1. Next base: position 9,822,883 of record NZ_AP026947.1, read on the forward strand.
TTCGCGCGCAGCCACTCGGAGCCGGTGACGACGGGCAGCTGCAGCGCGCGCTCGCGGTCCAGGTCCAGGTTGCCGATGTGCAGCGACAGCGGGGACTGGACCCACTTGTAGATGGACTGGTTGAACAGCCGCACGAACTTGTCCACGTGGCCCGCAAGCCGCGTCGCGTCCACCTCCGGGAACATGGCCGTGAGCGCCTGGAGCATCTCCGCGGGCGTGAGCTTCTCCGCGGCGAACAGGTAGAAGCACGCGTCCAGGATGGGGAAGGGCATCAGCTCCTCCTCGCCCACCTGGTTGTGCGCCAGCTCTGGCCCCGCGGGCTTGGCGAGCACCTTGCGGATGCCCTCGTGGCCGGTGGTCTCCTGGAGGTAGTCCAGCAGGTACATCACCACCGTCTTGGGCACGTTGGAGATGACGGCGAGCGCGCCCATCAGGTCTCCGCCGATGGTGGTGTAGCCCACGGACTTCTCGCTCATGTTGCCCGTCTGCAGGAACAGGCCGCCGCAGGAGTTGCTCCAGTTCCACATGCGCTGGGCGCGCAGGCGGGCCTGGATGTTCTGCTCGGTGATGGCGGTGACGGGGGCGCCGCCCAGCATCGTCTCCGCCACGGCGCGCTCGCGCTCGAAGGCCTCGTCGATGGAGACGACCTGGAAGGCCACGCCCAGCTCGCGCGCAATCGTCTCCGCCGCCTCGCGCGTGGAGTCGCTGGAGAAGCGGCTGGGCATGTAGAACGCCTGGATGAGCGAGCCGGGGTTGTCCGGCCGCGCGCGCTTCGCGTAGCGGTGGGCGATGAGCAGCGTGAGCAGCGAATCGCGTCCGCCCGACAGCGCGATGCCCAGCACCTTGAAGGCGCGCGTCTTCTCGAAGTAGTCGCCCACGCCCAGCGCGAGCGCGTCCAGGATGTCCTCGCACAAGGCCTCGCGCGCGGGTCGGCGCTTGTCGGGGGCGGGCAGGAAGAAGCTCCTGTGCGGCGGCACCGGATACGTGAGCGCCTCGCGCCGCGTGGCCACCGTCTTGGTGCAGTCGAGCACCGGCACGCTCTTGCCACCGGAGGACAGCCACGACTCGCGGTCCACGCGCCAGGTGGTGGCCTCGCCCCTCAGGCGCAGGGTGCGGTCCAGGTCGACGACGGCCGCCGCGTAGCCCTCCTGGAAGCGCGGCGTCTCCATGACGTGGCGACCGTTCTGGTTGAGGAAGCCGCCGCCGTCGAAGATGAGCCCGTCGTTGCTGCCCACCGCGTTGCAGTAGGCGATGGTGCACTGGTGGTCCGCGGCGCGCGTGGCGATGAGCTCGCGGCGCGTCTCCACGAAGCCCAGCCGGAACGGGGACGCGGACAGGTTGATGACCAGCTCCGCGCCCGAGTACGTGCGCCGGCGCATGGGGCCATCCGCGCTCCAGATGTCCTCGCAGACCTCCGGCGCGATGAGGCCGAAGTCGAACTGGAACAGGTAGTCGCCCAGGGGCACGCCCCGGTACACCTCCGCCATGCCCGGCTGGCCGCGGCCGAACGTGCGCGCCTCATAGAAGACGCTGTACGTGGGCAGCTTCTCCTTGGGCACCAGGCCCAGCACCCGCCCTCCGGCCACCACCGCGGCGCAGTTGAGCCGCTGGCCCTGCAGCGCCACGCCCACGCCCACCAGGAACACCGTGGGCAGCGACGCCGTCTGGTTCGCGAAGCGCTCCAGCTCCGGCCACTGCCGGTCGATGAAGCCCTGCCACTGCACCATGTCCTCGGCCGGGTAGCCGGCGATGAGCTGCTCCTGGAAGACGCCCACGGTGACGCCGTCCTCGGCCATCCGCTTCGCCAGTGCCAGGGCCCGGTCCGTGTTGCGGACGAAGGCTCCGACGACGGTGTTGACGCTGGCGATGCCGACTTTCACGAGCCGCATGGTTCCCCACTCCCCTTTCGTTCCCGACGAGGGGCCCAGCAATGCCTGGAGCGACGCGCAAGGCAAGCCCCGCGACGGGGGGCCCGGGGTGCTTCAGTTCAGTGGGCCGGAGGGCCGCACGGGCTGGAGCCGGGCGATGAGCTCACCCACGTCCGCGAGCACCGCCTCCAGCCGGCGCTTCACGTCCAGCTCCACGAGCAGCTGCTGGCGCCGCTCGGCCTCCGGGATGATGGCCGAGGCCACCACGTCCGCGAGCATCCCTCCGCCCGCGCGCGCCGCCACCGGCAGCAGGCTCTCCGCGAAGGTGGGAGGCACGCGCCCGGCCAGCTCGAAGACGGCCTGTCGCAGCCGCTCCTCCTCGGGCCCCTGGTAGGGGTGGTCCGCGAGCACCTGCGCGCGCACCTCGCGGTAGGACTTGTCGCCCGACAGCTCGGAGATCATCCGGATGCGGCTGACGCCCTGCAGGAGGATGTTGTAGCGGCCCTCCTCCACCTGCTCGTCCCAGGCGATGACGCCCGCGCACATGATGGGCTGCATGGGGGGACGCCCCTCGTAGTTGCCCTCCCAGCCCGTCTCCAGCTGGGCCAGCGCCACCACGCGGTCCCCCGCGAGCGCGTCACGCACCATGTCCCGGTAGCGCGGCTCGAAGATGTGCAGGGGGATGAGGGTGTGGGGGAAGAGCACCGCCGACGGCAGCGGAAACACCTTCAGCGCGCGGGCGGCGGCGGTCTCGACGCGTTCTTGGGCGGTCATGTCGGGCATCCTTACCCGTGTTGATAAGCCTCCCGGACGCCCGTCGCACCGCAAACCCGCGCGGCATGGGGGAGGTGGGACAAGGAGCGGCGCAACCGGCCGGATTCGCAGGGACTTTCCGGCCCGAAAGGGCGGTGTTCCCCCGGGTCAGCGCGCGCGAGGCCGGCTGGCCGGAGGGCTCCAGGCCCGCATCGCCACCTCCACCAGCCCGAGCAATTCCGCCTCGCTCGCGCCGTCCTGGGCCTGCACGGACATGCCCTGGATGATGGCGCCGTGGTAGCGGGCCATGGCCTCCGCGTCCGTGCCCGCGGGCAGCTCCCCCTTGGCGATGGCGCGCTGGATGTGCTCGCGGAACACGCCCACCGCGCGGGTGCGCAGGCTCGCGACGAAGTCCGCCACCGGCTGGTGCTCCTCCGCGCAGCGCAGGAGCGCCGTGGAAATCATGCAGCCGGGAGGCTGCTTGCGGCGCGTGAAGTGATGGGCCGTCTCGCGCAGCAGCCGCTCGACGGCGGCCCTCACGGTGGGCTCCTCGGTGAACACGTTCCAGGTGTAGGCGCCCGGGCCCTGCTGGTAGCGCTCCAGCACCCGCCGGTACAGGCCCTCCTTGGAGCCGAACGCGGCGTAGAGGCTGGGCGCGGTGAGCCCCATGGCCTGGGTGAGCTGCGCCACGGACGCGCCCTCGTAGCCCAGCCGCCAGAACACCTCCAGCGCCCGGTCCACGGCCTTCGTCTCGTCGAACTCCCGGGGCCGACCTCGGGGTCGGGGCTGGAGGGCCAGGTCCTTTTTCATAACGCTCACTATTGAAATCCCCAAAGGCGGGTCCTATTTAAATAACAATCGCTACATAAAAAGGAGTCCCGACCCATGAATCCTGCCATCGCCAGCCTGCTGGTGGCTGCCAGCCTTGGTGTGTCCTCCGCTGCTCCCACGTCCCCTCCCAAGTCCACCGCGGCCCCGACGGCCACCGGCCCGGCCGCGGTGGCCCGCAACCTGGATGCGGTCATCGACCAGGCCCTGGCCGAGCAGCGCATCGTCGGCACGGTGGTCACCGTGCTCCGCGATGGAAAGGTCGTCTACCGCCGCGCCGCGGGCTTCGCCGACCGGGAGGCGAAGCACCCCATGCGCGAGGACAGCGTGTTCCGGCTGGCGTCCATGACGAAGCCGCTCGTCTCGGTGGCGGCGCTGGCGCTGGTGGAGCAGGGAAAGCTGTCGCTGGAGGACCCCGTCACGAAGTGGCTGCCTGACTTCCGGCCGAAGCTGTCGGATGGCCGCGAGCCGGTCATCACGGTGAAGCACCTGCTGACGCATACCTCGGGGCTGACGTACGGCTTCCAGCCGCAGAACGAGGCCGCCCATGAGAAGGCGGGCGTCTCCGACGGGCTGGACGAGGTGGCTGGGCTCACGTTGGAGGAGAACCTGCGCAGGCTCGCGACGGTGCCGCTGTCTTCCGAGCCGGGGCAGCGCTGGAACTACTCGCTGTCGACGGACGTGCTCGGCGCCGTGGTCTCTCGCGCCGCGGGGGCGCCGCTGCCGGAGGCCGTGGCGAAGCTCGTCACGAGGCCCCTGGGCTTGAAGGACACGTCCTTCCGGGCGGGCGATGCCTCGCGGCTGGTGGCGGCGTACGCGGACGGCAAGCCCACGCCGACGCGCATGGGCAGGACGCAGGACGTGCCGCTCTGGGGCGGAAAGGTCCGCTTCTCACCGGGACGGGCGCTGAGCGCGGAGGCGTACGCCTCGGGCGGCGCGGGCATGGTGGGGACGGCGGCGGACTATGTGAAGTTCCTGGAGGCGCTGCGCAAGGGCGGCGCGCCGGTGCTGAAGAAGGCCACCGTGGACAAGCTCGGCGCCGTGCACGTGGGGCCGGAGTCGCAGACGCAGGGACCGGGCTGGGGCTGGGGGCTCATCTCCGCGGTGCTGGCGGACGCGGAGCTGGCTCAGGGTGAGCAGGCGCAAGGCACGTGGCAGTGGGGTGGCGCGTACGGACACAATTGGTTCGTGGACCCGCGCAGCGGCGTCACCGTGGTGACGCTGACCAACACCGCGTTCGAGGGCATGTCGGGCGCGTTCCCCGGCGCCGTGCGTGACGCCGTCTACGCGGGGCTGAAGCCGTAGTCAGGGGCCTCGTCACCGGGCCTCGGAGGTCCCTTCGCCGAGGCCGGTCCGACGGTACGCGCCGGGCGTGACGCCCACCCACTTGCGGAAGGCCTTGCCGAAGGAGCTCTCCGTCTCGTAGCCCACGGCGCGAGCGACCTCGGCCAGCGACGCGTCCCGGTCCTTCAAGAGCGTCATCGCCCGGTGCATGCGCCACTGCCCCACGTACGCCAGGGGCGCCTCTCCCACAAGCGACTTGAAGCGCTCGGCGAACACGGAGCGGGACATGCCGGCCCGCTTCGCCAGGCCCTCCAGCGTCCACGGCGCCTGGGGCTTCTCGTGGACCTGCTGGAGCACCGCGCCGATGCGCGGGTCCACCAGGGCTCGCAGCCAGCCGTTCTCCCGCGAGGACGACTCCAGGTGCGCGCGCAGCGCCTGCACGAAGAGCACGTCCGCGAGCCGGCTGACGACCACTTCGTGTCCGGGCTGTTGAGCCTCGATTTCGGAGGCCACGAAGCGCAGCGTCGACTCCAGCCACCTAGGAGACCTGGGGTCGTCCGCGCGGACGTGGAGCAGCGAGGGCAGGTGCCTCACCAGCGGGCTGAGCGTCTCGCCCTCGAAGAGGAACGAGCCGACCATCAACGTCACCGCCTCGCCTCCGCCGCCGTACTGGAGCAAACCGCCGCAGCGCAGGGGCTTTCGGGTCGCGTAGACCTCCTCGATGGGCAGCGCGCGCGTGGAGCGTCGGTCCTTCAGCGTGAACTTCACGTCGGCGGGGATGAACACGAAGTCGCCACTCGCCAGCGCCAGCTCCCGCGCGTCGGTGGACAAGAGACAGCCGCCGCGCATCACCGCGTAGAACAGCGGGAACGGGGAGCCACTGATTCGCATGCCCCACGGCGCGGTCAGCTCGTAGCGCGCGTTCACCCGGCTGCGCAGCTTCACGCCCTGGAGCACGTCCCCGAGGACATCGAGCCCGGGTGGCTTGCCGGACGGTTGGACGAGAGAAACGGACTTCTGGCGCATGTTCGTCCTTTCACCCAGGACTATAGGTCCATCGCATGAGAGCCATCCGCCTGCATGCCTTCGGCGGCCCCGAGGGGCTGCGTCTCGACGAGGTCCCCACTCCGACGCCCGGAAAGGACGAGGTGCGCATCCGGGTCCACGTCTCGGGCCTCAACTTCACGGACCTGGGACAGCGGGAGGGACGCATCCCGGGCACACCGCCCCTCCCCTTCATCCCTGGGCTGGAGGTCGCGGGAGTCGTGGACGCCGTGGGCCCCGACGTGCGCGGGCTCGAGCCCGGCACCCGCGTCGTCGCGCTCCTGCCGAGCCAGGGAGGCTTCGCGGAGCAGGCCGTGGTCCCCGTATCGGCCGTGCTGCCCCTCCCGGAGGGCGTGTCCTTCGAGCAGGCCGTCTGTCTTCCGGCCCAGGCGCCCACGGCACTGCTCGGTCTGCGCGAAGGCGCGAAGCTGCGCGAGGGGGAATCCGTCTACATCCCTTCCGCGGCGGGAGGCGTGGGCAGCCTGCTCGTGCAGCTCGCGAAGCGGCTGGGGGCCGCGAAGGTCATCGGCGGCACAAGCAGTGAGGACAAGCGCGCCCTCGTCCTCCGCCTGGGCGCGGACGCCGTCGTGGACACCTCGCGCGACGACTGGCCCATGCACGTACGCGAGGCCACGTCGGGACAGGGCGCGGACATCGTCTTCGTCGCGGGAGGCGGAGCCATCCCCGCCTCGAGCCTGCGGGCCCTCGCCTTCCGGGGGAGACTGGTGCTCTTCGGCGCGGAGAGCATGTTCGACACCGCGTGGAGCCGGGAGCAGATGATGGGCGTCCTGGCCCAGAATCAGTCCGTCGTCGGCTTCGCCACCTTCACCCTCCCCTTCGAGCAACGTCAGGCGGCGCTTCGCGAGGCCCTCGGCCTGGTGGAGCGCCGTCTGCTCCAGCCCGTCTTCGAGCAGGGCTTCCCGCTCGAGGCCGTCGCCCAGGCGCATCAGGCCATGGCCGCCCGGAAGACGACCGGCAAGGTCCTCATCCGCGTCGCTTGAGCCCTCGCACCATCGACACCCGCCTGTTTCTGTATCGCTGAAACTTCAGCATCCAGCCTCCCCGTGTACTTGGAGTGCACTCCTGGACTAGAACTTGTTTTGCTGTTCTGTCCGGGAGATTCAACCTTGAACAAGTCCTTCATCCTGCTGGGGAGCTGTGTCGGCGCCCTGGCGCTGAGCGGTTGCGACCCGACGCCCCAGGCGCCCATCGAGGAGTCGACGCGCTCGGCGTCGCTGGAGACGCTGGTCAACGTCACGTTGAACAAGCCGGCGACGGCGTCGCAATACCAGACGGACCCCTACGTCTTCCTCCCGCAGTACGCGGTGGACGGGAACATCACCTCGGATGACTCGCGCTGGTGCACCGGCGAGTACTTCACCTCGCAGCGGTATCTCGACGTGGACCTGCAGGGGACGTTCGACCTCCACCGGATGGAGGTCTACACGGGCTACCAGGGCGACAGGGCCATCGCGAGCTTCGCGCTCCAGTACCACGACGGGACGAGCTGGCAGCCCATCCCCGGCTCCACGGTGACGGGCAACCCGGCCACGGGCGTCGCCGTGTCCCGGACCTTCACGCAGGTGGTGCGGGGCCAGAAGGTCCGCTTCCTGTGCAACGAGCCCGCGGGCTCGAACTGCCGTGTGAAGGAGCTCTGGGTGTTCGGCGCGCCCGCCACGCCCGGGGCCAATCAGCCGCCTGTGGCCAACGCCGGCACGGACCAGAGCGTGGTGCTGCCCACCTCCAGCCTCATGCTCACGGGCTCCGCCACGGACGCGGACGGCACCATCGCCCTCTACTCGTGGACGAAGGTCAGCGGCCCCGCGGTCACGCTCGCTGGAGCCAACACCGCCACGCTCTCCCTCAGCGGCCTGACGGCCGGCACCTTCGTCTTCCGGCTCACCGTGGCGGACGATGACGGCGCCACACACTCGGACGACGTCACCGTGACGGTGACCAGCGCCCCGGTGAACCAGCCCCCCGTCGCCAACGCGGGCGTGGACCGCACGGTGGTGCTGCCCACGTCGAGCCTCACGCTCACCGGCACGGCATCGGACTCGGACGGGACCATCGCGTCCTACGCCTGGACGCAGGTCAGCGGCCCGACGGCCACCCTGACGGGCGCGGCCACCTCGACGCTCACCGTGAGCAACCTCTCCGCCGGGACGCTCGTCCTCCGCCTCACCGTGACGGATGACGATGGCGCCACGCACTCCGACGACGTCACGGTGACGGTCGCCAACACGCCGCCCAACCAGCCGCCCGTGGCCAACGCGGGCGCGGACCGCACGGTGGTGCTGCCCAACGCGGGCATCACGCTGACGGGCTCCGCCACCGACTCGGATGGCAGCATCACGTCCTATGCGTGGACGCAGGTGAGCGGCCCCACCGCTTCGCTGAGCGGCGCCAACACGCCGTCCCTGTCCGTCAGCGCGCTCGCGGCCGGCACGCTCGTCTTCCGCCTCACCGTGACGGACGACGACGGCGCCACGCACTCGGACGACGTCACCGTGACGGTGTCGAACCCCACCACCACGCTGACGAACGTGGCGAAGAACAAGCCCGCCACCGCCCTGTCCACCGACGGCGCGAACGTCCCCACTCGCGTCACCGATGACAACCTGTCCACCTTCTGGAAGTCCGGCTGGACCACCAAGCGGGGCACGCACCTCGACATCGACCTCCAGGGCAGCTTCCTCATCCATGGCGTGGAGCTGCACTCGTCCTTCTACGTCGACTCCCCGGAGGCCCTCGTCAACTTCGACCTGCTGGCGTGGGACGGCGGCTGCTGGAAGCCCATTCCCGGCGGCTCCGTGCGCAACAACCCCAAGACGACGACCGTGAAGACGGTGACCTTCACCACGCCCGTGGTCGCCTCCAAGGTCCGACTGCTGTGGCTCGAATACAGAGACCCGGCCACCGGCCTGGGCCCCAGCAACGCCCACGTGCGCGAGCTGCGCGTGATGGGCCATCCCACCACCCCCAGCACCGGCCCGCTGACGTGCACGGCCGGCGAGCAGATCACCGTGAAGGACGCCCGCTACGCCTACGCGCTGTTCCTCCCCGCGGGCTACAACGCGGACCGCGACGCCCGCTGGCCCATCGTCTTCTCGCTGCCCGGCACCGGCGGCGTGATGCTCACCGATGACCACCAGGCGGTGAATACGAACGCGGAAGGGCTCGCCTGGAACCTGCGCGACGCCACCTACCGCGCGGGCTTCGGTGCCATCGCCGTGTCCATGCACTATTGGACCAACGGCCGTGTCAGTGGAGAGAACGCCTACTTCAACGTCAGCAGCCTGATGGCGCTGCTTGGCGAGCTGAAGCGCGACCTCCTGGTCGACGCGGACCGCGTCTACTTCGCGGGCTTCAGCGGCGGCGCCAACGTCCTCTACGAGTCCACCGGGCTCGCCAGCTACATGGACCGCGTCTCGGCCTTCGTCCCCCTCGCCGTCACCAATTATCCTGTCTCCGCCAACACGACCAACCTCTGCAACCTGCGCACGCTGCCCATCTGGCCGTTCCATGGCGGCTCGGACACCATGGGCGCCGCGTCCCAATCCACCGCGCTCAAGACGAAGCTGGAGACGCAGTGCGGAGGCACCACCAGCGCCATGCACGCCATCACCACCTACCCGGGCGTGGGGCACTCCAACACCGTGTGGCAGAACGCCTTCGCGGACCCGGCGCTCTGGACCTGGCTCTTCCAGCAGCGCATCAGCACCCGTCAGCCGTGACACACTCCGCCGGGTGGCGCCGTCCTCAGTGACGCGCGCCGCCCGCGCGGGCCACCACCGGCTCGCGCTCGTCCTCGTCTCGCGAGTCGAGCGCGTCCAGCGCGGCGTCCACCGACGCCATCAGCACCTCGGGCCGGACGGGCTTCTCCAGCACCAGGTTCTGCACCGTCTCGATGAAGCCGCGCGTCTCCGCGGTGTAGGCCCCGCCGGAGATGAACACCACGCGCTCAATCAACTCCGGCGCCATCACCCCCAGGCGCCGGAAGAGCGCCGCGCCGTCGATCTCCGGCATCTGCAAATCACACAGGATGACGTCGAAGCGGTTCCCCGCCGCCACCAGCGCGAGCGCATCCTGGCCGCGCGTCGCCGTGACGACGTCGTGGTAGGGCTCCAGCAGCAGCCGCATCGACTGCGCCAGCCGGGGCTCGTCGTCCACCACCAGCACCCGCCCCCGCCTGCCCGTCGAGGGCATGGGCACCTTGCTCCGGGGCACCGGGCGCGGCGGCACCTCCACCTGCACCGGCGCCGCCGGCAGGTACATGGTGAAGACGCTGCCCTTGCCCTCCTCGCTGCGCACCTCCAGGTCGCCCCCGTGCGTGCGGACGATCTGCTGGCAGATGGCGAGCCCCAGCCCGGTCCCCTCTCCCGAGGGCTTGGTGGTGAAGAAGGGCTCGAAGATGCGCGACATCACCTGCGGGGCGATGCCCACGCCCGTGTCCACCACGTCCACGCGGGCCCGGCCCGTCACGTCCGTGCTGGTGCGCACGCGCACCTCGTGGAGGCTCGGGTTGCCCTCGGGCACCGCCTGCATCGCGTTGACCAGCAGGTTGAGCAGCACCTGCCCCAGTCGCGCCTCGCTGCCCAGCACCTTGGGCACCGGGCCGAACTCCTCCACCAGCCGCGCGCGGTGGCGCAGCGCATGGCTGATGATGCGCACCGCCGGAGGCACCAGCGCGTTGAGGTCCACCAGCGAGCGCTCCTGGTCCCCCTGCCGGCTGAACACCTGGAGGTCGCGGACGATGAGGCGGATGCGCTCGGCGCCCTCCAGCGCGCCGCGCACGCTGGCCTGCACGTCCCGCATCGCCATCATCCCGTTCTCCGACAGCGCGCGAGAGGCGGACTCCAGGTTCAGCACCAGGTAGGCCAGCGGGTTGTTGATTTCATGCCCCACGCCCGCCGCGAGCGTCCCCACCGCGGCCACGCGCTCGGCCGCCACCAGCCGCGCCTGCAGCTCCTTGGTCGCGGTGATGTCGCGATGGGTGGCCACGAAGTGGGACACGTCCCCGCCCGTCGCGCGCACCGGCGACAACAGCACCTCCGTGGACACGATGCGGCCATCCCTGCGCGGCACCGTCACCTCGACGCAGAGGGACTCGCCCGCCTGGAGCGCCGAGTGCACGCGCTGCGTGAGCCGGGGGTCCTGGTCGCCGTAGAGCAGGCACGGGTCCTGGTCCACCATCTCCTCGGGAGGCCGGCCCAGGAGCATGCTCAGCGCCTCGTTGGCGAAGACGGTGCGCAGCCGGCCGGGCCCCACCACCTCCGCGATGAAGACGCCCTCGTGCACACCGCGCACCGTGGTGGCGAGCAGCTGCAGCCGCTCCACCGCGCGCCGCCGCTCCTCGCTCGCCGCCGCCAGGAGCTGGCCCGTCACCGCGTTGATGACGATGAAGAGCTGGAGCACGAGCAGGTCCTGCGCCACGTTGCCCGAGGAGAACGGCCCCTGTCCGCGCACCGTGCCGACGATGGCCACCGCCGAGATGGCCAGCGTCGCCAGCGCCGCGCCGCGCGGTCCGAAGCGCAGCGCCGCCAGCGCGGAGATGGGGAACAGCAGGAAGCTGGCCGCGTGCGCGAGCCCCGGCTGCGAGTTCCGGAAGAGGAAGATGCCCACGCCCAGCACCGTCGTGAGCCCGGAGAGCGCCAGCGCCTCGCCCAGGCGGGCGGGCCATGCGGGGCGGCTGAGCACGAGCAGCGGCGGCGCCACCACGAGCACGCCCATCATGTCCCCCACCCACCACACCCAGACGGCGTGGCCCATCTGCTCCCACGGCAGCACGCCGCCCCAGAACAGGCACAGCGGCCCGACGAGCGAGCTGACCCCGGTGCACACCGCGCCCGCGCCCACACACAGGACGACCACGTCGCGGATGCGTGACAGGTCCGCGTCCATGCGCAGCCGCCGCGTCAGGAGCGCGCCGAGCACCATCGCCAGCGTGTTGCCCGTGGCCACGCCCAGCACCACCGCCGGGGGCGCTCCCGTCGACAGGGTCGCCAGACATGCGCCCAGGAAGACGCCCGGCCACAGCACGGGTCCACGCAGCACCAGTGCGGCCAGCGCGACACCGGTGGGGGGCCACACGGGGCTGACATTTCCACCCACGGTGGCCAGGGAGAGGCCCAGCCGAGCGACGGCGAGGTACACGCCGGCCAGGACCAGCATCTCGACGAGATGCCGCCCGCGAAGCGCGCGCGCGCTGGCTCGAAGCAGCCCGATGATGACCATCCCCCCGGAAAGCCCGTCCGCCGACCCGACGGGTTCACAAAGTGGGACCATGGTAGCGGGCTGGGAACGGTATTGCACCTTCCCCTCGCCGCGCAGGGCAGCCAAGCGTCCAGGAGCCGATAGGTGGGATGCCCCTCCGGATGCAATGGCTCCGGCCGGCGCGCGTAGGGAAGAACAAGGAGGTACCAAGACGATGTCGCGTCCCGGAATCGCAGCCCTGTTGTCCTTCCTCATCCCAGGCGTCGGGCAGATCTACAACGGGGACATCCTGCGCGGTGTCTTCTGGCTCATCATCACCCCCGGCTTCTGGATTGGCACCGGCGGATGTCTCGGCTGGGTGTGCCACATCATCGCCGCGGCCACGGCCTACAACCGCGCGGAGGACAAGGAGAAGTACCGCGTCACCGTCGTCTGAACGGCGTGAGATGCGGGCTCGCGCGGGTCGGTCCAGGGGGAGGGCCGACCCGCGTTTCTTTTCGTCAGGACAGCAGCAGCAGGATGAACAGCGGAATCGCGCCGACGAGCAGCCCCACGCCGAGCGCCAGAACCTGCTGCACGAGGAACAGGTCCTCCAGCCGCTCCACGAGCGCGACCTGCAGCCGCTCGATGGCCAGCGACTCCAGCTCCCGCACCGCCGTGGCGCCATCCGGCGAGGCGACCACCGCGCGCACGGCGATGGCGCCCAGCACCCGGTAGGACTGCTCCATGAAGAAGCGCTCCAGCCCACCCAGTCGCGAGGCGACGGTGGACGGCGCCGAGGGCCCGCTCGCGCGCTCGGCCACCGACTCCTTGACGGCTCGGAGCAGCTCCTTGCGGCTGAGCGTGCCCTTGCTCCGCAGGCGCCCGGCGAGCTGCCGCGCCGCGGGCTTGATGACCGCGTAGAGGTAGCCCAGCCAGCCGCGCTTCTCCGCCTCCTCGCCGAGCCGGGAGGCGCCGCCACGGAGCATCATCGCGTAGCCGCCCGTCACCGCGAGCGACAGGGGCATGAGCACCAGGCTCAGCATGTCCAGCCAGGGAGGCCCTCGCGCGCTCCCGAGCCAGAGCGGCGCCAGCACGAAGGCGAGGGCCAGCGCGAGGCCGACGCAACCGAAGATGAAGAACCCCTTGAGCGCGCCCCACAGCCCCGAGCCGAGGAGCGAGAACGTCACGCGCAGCACGGGCCACAGGTTCGAGAGGGCCGCGCTCACCGCGCTTCGACGTGGGCTCTTGGGAGCCGTCGCTGTCGGAGCGTCGCCGGGCGGCGCTTGCACGGCGACCAGCTCGTTCAATGGCGCCGCCACTTCGCCGGAGGGAGCGGCGCTCTGTTCGGTGGCCTCGGCTCGCGCGCCCTCCGTCTTCGTCGCGGTGCTCACGTCACCCCCTCCCGGAGATGACGGCTCGTGCACTGCGGCTTCGCGGCGCATCGGACCCTCGCGAGCACGCCTCGTCCAACGGTCCACGCGGACCTGCGTCCGAGACGATGCTCCGCCAGCCCCCTCACCCCAGGCACGTGGCCCTGCTCCATCAAGCGATGCACCTCACGGCCCCATCGTAGAGGGTGGGGAGGGGCCGCGAAAGCCACCCGCCGTGAGGCGCCCCCTGCGACTCAGGTGCGATGGACGCGGCGGCGCGCGTGCATCTCCTGCGTGAGCCGATAGGTGGCACCACCGTCGTCCGACATGAAGCCCCGCCAGAGGAACGCGCCGTCGGTGACGGCGGTGAACATCCAGCGCAGCGGCTTGCCGTCCATGTCCTTCCCCTCGATGTGGATTTCATCGCCGACGGGGCGACCAACGAGCGAGACGAGGTACCCCGCGGTGGCGCCCATCCACACGACACGCCAGGTGCCCTGCTCCGGGATGAAGTGCCGCAGCGATGTGCCGATGCGCCTCGCTCCCGCGGACGCATCGAGCCCCTCGGGGTTCGGATAGATGAGCACGTCCTGGATGACGCGTCCGTCCAGGACCCACGAGAAGGACCACTCGCCGGGCTGGCGGTAGGTCTGCCTCCCGGCGGCGTCGAAGAACGCGACGTCCACGTCCCAGGCGCCGATGAAGCGGCCGAACAAGGCGAGGGAATCCGCCAGCGCGGGCAAGGGTCCGTCCGCGCGCAGCAGCTCCAGCGCACGCTGCGAGAGCGGTGACTCGGGCTTCGACATCATGATGCACGTCTCCCATCAGGCACCGAAGTCGCTCGGCGCCCCTGTGAATGGCACTGCGTTGTCCGGGATGGACTCAGCGCGAAGCGGAGGACACGCGCACCCACGCGGGCGGATAGCGCGTCACCAGTCCGAGCTCATCCGTCTCCACCTCCGAGGTGAAGCGGCCACCGCCGCTCTCGTAGCGATAGCGCGTGGGGGACAGGCGCGTGTAGCGCTGCGGCAGCTTCTCGAGCGACAGGTCCGGCATGCGCACCCACGCCGCCGTCACGTCGCTGCCCTGCCCCACCTCCAGCGACAGCCTGCGGATGGGCAGCGTGTTCGTCGACGGAGAGAAGGCCAGGTCCACATCCGTGCAGCCCGCGAACTGGACCACCTCCTCGCGACCTCGCCACCAGCGCAGCCCATCATCCACGCGCAGGTCCAGCGTCCGCGAGACACCCGCCCCTCGCAGCGCGACGTGGACCTGTCGCGTCCGCCACCGTGAGTCGCTCTCCACGGAGTACTCCGCGAGGAAGGGCGTCCCCTCCCGTGAGAGCACCACCGAGCCCGCCAGGGCCCAGCCATCAGCGAGCTCGTGCAGCTCCGCGTATTCGCCGCAGGGCTCGTCTTCGCGCGTCCATTGCCAGGCACGGACGCAGCGGCGCGAGGACTTCGAGAGAAGGTCCAGGTAGGTCATGGGGTAGCCCGTGGAAGAGAGACCACCCTAGGGAACAGCGGCGGCGCCGTCTTACACATCCTTGCTCCCACTGTTCGCGAGCACACGCGCACCGGACCGCTTGCCCGCGCCTCGGGCGACGCGCCATGTTCACGACATGCCGCGCATGCACGCCTCGCTCCTGTACAGCGCGCCGGACCTCCAGCTCGCCCGCGTCACCTGCGACGGACACGACAGCCCCAGGCCCCGGGAGGAAGGCGTGGACAGCGAGCGGCTCGTCCTCGC
This sequence comes from Myxococcus sp. MH1, assembly GCF_059738865.1. Taxonomy (NCBI): domain Bacteria; kingdom Pseudomonadati; phylum Myxococcota; class Myxococcia; order Myxococcales; family Myxococcaceae; genus Myxococcus; species Myxococcus sp. MH1. The sequence continues at coordinate 9,837,977 of NZ_AP026947.1, forward strand.
GCTGCACGGGCGCTTCCAGTACCGCGATTCGCGGACGCGGGCCGTGGTGTCCCCTGGCGTCGGACTGAGGCTCGGTCCCCAGCGGCCCTGTGAAATCCGCCATCCCCATGGCGGCGGCGACGCCTGCCTGTCCGTGAGAGGAGCGTGGCTGCGTCGCTGGTCGCACCCGGACGCGTCGACGCTCGCCGTGAGCGCCGAGGCCTATGTGCGCCTCCAGTCCCTCCTGTCCCATGTGGCGCGCGAGGAACCCGTGGAGCGCGTCCAGGTGGAGGAGGCCCTGGGCCTCATCCTCACGACGCCCGGCGAGCGAGGCACCACCGCCGTGAGGCCACGCGAGCGGGACATCGCCCACGCCATCGCGCACGAGGCCGCGCTCCACTTCGACGCGAAGGTCTCCGTGGAGACCCTGGCCGCGAGCGCGGGCGTCTCCCCGTTCCACGCCTGCCGCGTCTTCCGCAAGGTGACGGGGACCGGCATCCACCAGCACCTCCAGGAGGTGCGGCTGCGACACGCGCTCGCCCTCCTGCTGGACACCCGGCTGCCGCTCGCGGACGTGGCGCTGGAGGCGGGCTTCGCCAACCAGGGCCACCTGGGCAACGCCTTCCGCCGTCGCTACGGACAGACACCGGGCGCCGCGAGGAGGACCCGGTCCGTCTGAACGCGTGACGTCAGCCGCGCACCGAGCGAAGCGCCGCGAGCAGCTCCTCCGCCGTGGTCGCCACCGCGCGAGCGCCATTCGCGTGCAGCTCCGCCACGTCGCGGAAGCCCCACGTGACGCCCACGCCGTACATCCCCGCCGCGCGCGCCGTCAGCATGTCCACCGCCGTGTCCCCCACGAAGCCGCACACGCCCGCCTCGACCCCCAGCTCCGTCGCCATCCCCAGCACCGCCGTCGGGTCCGGCTTGCGCGGGATGCCGGGCCGCTCGCCATACACCCGGGCGAAGGGGAGCCCCGGCAACAGCCGCTCCACCAGCCGCTTCACGAAGCTGTCCGACTTGTTGCTCAGCACGCCCATCACCACGCCGTCCCGCGCGAGCGCGTCCAGCATCGCGGGGATGCCCGGGTAGGCCGCGGTCCGGTCGAAGAGGTGCTCGTCGTAGTACGCCCGATACGTCTCCAGCACCGGCGCCGCCTGGTCCTCGCGGCCCGCGGGCACCGCCCGGCGCGCCAGCTCCCTCACCCCCTCGCCGACGAAGCGGCGGTAGTCGGCCTCCGGATGCGTGGGCAGGCCATGGCGCGCGAGCGCATGGTTCATCGCGTCGGCGATGTCGCCCAGCGAGTCCACCAGGGTCCCATCGAGGTCGAAGAAGACGGCACGAAGCTGCATGGGATGAGGTCTCCAGACAAAACGAAAACGCCCCGGCCGCGGTGGGCCAGGGCGTTCGAGCAGACCGCTCGAGGATGCGCGTCGCTAGTGCGTGGCCGCCGCGGTGGCACCACCGTCCGAGGGCGCCACCGTCATCACCGCGAAGTTGATGTTGTTGTAGCCCGCCGTGGCGCAGCTGAACATCACCCGCTTGATGATGGCGTACTCCACATCCTTGTGCGCCTGGATGTTGATGTCGCCCTTGAACGTGTTGGCGTCGTCGTTCGCCATCGCGTGCAGGTCCTCGAACTGCTTCTTCATGTCCCGCAGCTTCTCCTCCAGCGCGGGGATGTTGAGGTACTCGTCCTTGGAGAAGTCCTCCACGCGTCCGACGATGGTGCCGGAGACGCTGACCTGGTCGCCGGAGACCATGACGACGGGGTGCATCTCCACCTCGGCGACGTTCACCGCCTCGGGCAGCTGGATGTCCTTGGTCATCATCAGCACCTCACCCGTCGCGGAGAAGTTCGCGATGAGGAAGAGCACGATGATGACGAACATGTCGACCAGCGGCGTGATGAGGAGGTCGGCGTAGCCGCTGCGCTTGCCGTGCGCGCCGTGTCCGAACACCTTGGAGTGCTGGAGGCGCTTGCCGTACCGCTTGCCTGGAACCTTGATGGCCATGACTGGGTGTGGCTCCGTGCTCGGCTAGCCCATCGCCGCGGACACCGACACCTGGGGCAACCCAGAGCCGATGCACTCGTCGATGATGCGGACCAGGTCCTCGTAGCGGACCTTGTCCTCGGGCTGAAGGGTGATGGCCGTCTGGTCCGGCAGCTGCGCCTTCAACTCCTTGAAGCGCGCCACCAGCTTGGACAGGTCCGTCTTCCCCTTGCCGTCCTTGGTGAGGGGGATGGGGTCGAACGTGCTCTGGTCCGCCGACAGCCGAAGCTCCGTCGGGGTGATGAGCAGCGTCAACTGAACCGTCTTGGTCTCCGTCGGGGGCGGCTCCTCCTCCGTGGAGGGACCTCCCGCCTGGGACACCTGGAGACGACCGATCTGGGTCCAGACGGCCGTCATGATGAGGAAGCTGATGGTCACTGCCATCAGATCGATGAAAGCGGTCAGGTTGATGGCGGTATCGAGCGGCTTCTTGCCGCCCTTGCCACCTTGACCTGTGTCCATTCCGCCGGCCATGGCGTTCTCCTCCTAAGGCCCCGCGCGGTGAGGCGCGGCAAGAGACTGAAAGGGGCGCGCCGCACGTCCCCACTCATGGGGACAGGACAGCGCGCCCGGGTCGCGGGTTCCCGAGCGGGAGGCCCGACTCAGTCGTCGTGGTGGTCCCGAGCGGCGGGGACGTTCAGGTTCTTGAACTTGTCCTTGTTCGCCACGATGAGGTTGAGCACGGAGACGCTGGTCTCGTTGATGTCGTTGACCAGCGACTGGGTGCGACCCATCAGCACGGAGAAGGCGATGAGGCAGGGAATCGCCGTCACCAGCCCGAAGCCCGTGCAGTTCATGGCCTCGGAGATGCCGTTGGCGAGAATGGTCGCCTTGTCGGCCGGGTTCACGTTGGCCACGGCCTCGAAGCAGGAGATGAGACCCGACACGGTGCCGAGCAGACCGGCGAGCATCGCCGCGTTGCCGAGCATCGCGAGGTAGCCGGAGCGGGCCTCCAGGCGGGGCGTCTCGCGCAGGGTGGCCTCGTCGAGCGCCGCCTGCACTTCGTCCTGGCCCTTCGGGACGTTCATCAGACCGGCCTTGATGACGCTGGTCAGCGGCGTGGACTTCTGCCCCGCCACGTAGTTGATGGCCTTGTCCAGGTCACCCGCGTAGATGTGCTTCTTGAGGCCGCGCAGGAAGGCTTCCTTGTTGATGGAGGCCTTGCCGAACAGCACGATGGTGCGCTCGACCATGATGGACAGCGCCACCACGAGACACGCGGCGATGGGGTACATACCCCACTGACCGGCCTCCCAGCGCTTGGCAATCTCTTCGAAGAAGCCCCGCTCGGGGCCCCCCGCGTTGGCGAGCACGGCCAGATTCGTCAAAAACCCCAGGTTCATCGCGTCTTGCCTCCACGGCGGCTCGGCCCGGCGCTCCGGACCTTCCAGAACCTGTCGCCCCCCCGGGCGTGCGCCCCAGTGATTGGGCGGCAGGAATGGATGTTGAAAACGGTGGTGCCGACTTTAGGAATGGCTGTCTGGGGTGTCAAGGCAGGGGGCCCGGCGTTAAGTGCTGAAATCTCACAGGAATTTTGCGCTGGAGTACCCCTTGCCAGCATGGACTCCAGGCAGCAATGCGGGCCATTTCCGGGGGCTTCCCAAGAACGGGCGGTTGTGTCTGCGGGCGCTTGGGCGCCTGGGGGCCGCGTGGTAATGCCGGCGCCATGGCGAGGAAGCGCATTGGCGAGCTGCTCCTGGAGCAGCGGGCGATCAGCGTCGCGCAGCTCGAGGCGGGGCTTTCGGCCCATCGGAAATCGGGCCAGCGGTTGGGAGCCACACTCATCGCGCAGGGGGCGATCACCGAGGCGACGCTCGCGGGGGCGCTGAGCCAGGCCCTGGGGATGCCGCAGGTGGACCTGGCGGCGGTGACTCCCGAGTGGGCGGCGGTGCACATGCTGCGCGCCAGGTTCTGCGAGCAGCACGACCTGTTCCCCATCGCGTTGGAGAGCGTGGGCGGGCGCCGTCAGCTCGTGGTCGCGATGAGTGATCCACTCAACGTGCCGGCGGTGGAGGAGATCGAGTTCACCACGGGACTGAAGGTCAGCGTGCGCGTGGCGGCGCTGTCGGCCGTGCGTGGCGCCATCCTGCGCTACTACCACAAGGTGCCGGTGGCGACCGCGAGCGGCACGGCGGCGGCGACCCCGCCCCGGCCCGCCCCCACGGCGCGTCCGCGTCCGGCGGTGCCCGCGAAGCCCGCGCCGGTCGCGCCCGAGGAGGATGACGAGGAGGTCATCGTCGGCGAGGAGCTTCCTCCGGGTGAGACGACGCAGCGCACGTCGCTGGCGGAGTTGATCCGCACGCGAGAGGAGCAGCGCAAGCAGAAGCGCGAGCAGTCCGCGGCGAAGCCCAAGCCCGCCTCGGGCGGCGGCGTGCTCGATGATCTGGACTATCTGTTCGGCCAGGCGCGCGAGGACCCGGACCGCGTCGAGGAGTTGGAGCGGAAGTTCTGGGCGCTGATGCGCATCATGGCGCGCAAGGGCCTGCTCACGAACGAGGAGTTCAGCCGCGAGCTGGACGACGAGGACAAGCCGCAGGAAGGCTGAGCCTCGTCGTCGTTCCGGGGTGCTGGCGCGGGTGTCGCGACAGCACTCATCCGCACCTCGCGGGGCTGCCCTCGAGACGCCGACATCCCGCATCGAGGGCGACGTGCGTGTCGGGAAGCGCGGCGGGCTCGAAACGACTGCGGTATCACGTGAGCCTCGAAGCGCGGCGCCACGGCCGGTCCTCCCTCGACTCCCTGCAGGATTGGCGACGTGTCTTTCGCGGGCATGCGTGGCGCGGCGGGCTCGGTCGTCCGCCGGCTGTCCGGGGCGCCCGCGACACAAGTGTCACCGCGGCTGAAACCGACTTCGGGGCCCGCGCGTAAGGGAACAGAACCCCCGCGCGTCGCGGCGTCACCGGAAGAGGTCTGCGCCATGTCGTCCACCTTCGTCGTCACCTCGCATCGCGCTTCAGCGAGCGCCTCGCGGAGCCTGTGGTTATGCATGGCGTTCGCGGTGTTCGCGGCGTGCACCCAGGCGAGCGGCGCGGCCTCGGGAGGCGGCGCGCTCGAGTCGGGGACGCTCGCGGTGACGAAGGACACCCGCCGCTACGAGAAGCCCTCGGATGCGGAGCTGCGCCGCACGCTCTCCCCTGTCGCGTACCAGGTGACGCAGGAGTCGGCGACCGAGCCACCGTTCCGCAACGCGTACTGGAACCACCACGAAGAGGGGCTCTACGTCGACGTCGTCACCGGAGAGCCGCTGTTCTCCTCGCGCGACAAGTTCGACTCGGGCACGGGCTGGCCCAGCTTCACCAAGCCCGTGGACACCGCCCGCGTCGTCGAGAAGCGCGACGAGAGCCTGGGCATGGTGCGCGTCGAGGTCCGCTCGAAGGCCGGCGACTCGCACCTGGGACACCTGTTCGATGACGGCCCGCGCCCCTCGGGGCAGCGCTACTGCATCAACTCCGCGTCGCTGCGCTTCGTGTCCGTGAACGATTTGGAGAAGCAGGGGTACGGCGAGTGGCTCGCGCTGTTCGGTCGCAAGCCCACGAGCGCCGCGTCGCCGAAGGTCGACGTGGGCAAGGCGCTGGCCGCGTCCGGTGTCACCGAGACGGCGCTGCTCGCGGGTGGCTGCTTCTGGGGGATGGAGGACCTGCTGCGCAAGATTCCGGGCGTGCTCCAGACGGACGTCGGCTACACGGGGGGCTCGCTGGAGCGGCCCACGTATCAAGACGTGAGCACGGGCAGGACGGGACACGCCGAGTCGGTGCGCGTGGTGTTCGACCCCAAGGTGCTCAGCTACGAGACGCTGCTGGAGCAGTGGTTCTTCCGCATGCACGACCCGACGACGCTCAACCGCCAGGGCAATGACGTGGGCACGCAGTACCGCTCCGCCCTCTTCGTGCTCTCCGACAGGCAGTGGCAGGTGGCCGAGGCCGTGAAGGCCCGCGTCGATGCCTCCGGGAAGTGGAAGCGCCCCGTCGTCACGCAAATCGTCCGCGCCGGTGAGTTCACCCCCGCCGAGGCCTACCACCAGGACTACCTGGTGAAGAATCCAGGCGGATACACCTGCCATTACATGAGGGACTGAGAAACCCCGCGCCCTCGAGGCCGCTCGTACGCCCCAGAGATGGGGAAAGCGTGAGAGCACTTCGCGACTCAGGCTGGATGTTTCATGACCCGCCGAGCAGGCGAAGCGAGGTGGGTGTGAGTGCGGCTATGCTGGGTGGATGATCTGCCCAGTCTGCGCGCGACTTCGCGACGGGGCATCGGGGGAGTCATGCCAGGAATGTGGCAACGCCCTCGTGCCCGTCACCGAGCCGCACTTCGAGGCCCTCGTCAAGACGACGCTGTGGCGACACATCGCGTCCTGGCGCGACGGCGCGCTCATCGATGAGTCGACCGCGCTGCGGCTCGAAGGAACGCTGACGCCGGTCATCGCCGAGCCCGCGGTCGTCACCGCGCCGGAAGTCGTCCCCGTCGAGCCCGTCGCGCCGCCGCTGGACCCCGCCGCGCGCGTGGAGGCCTGGGCGGACGGTGTCGCCGCGTCGGTGCGAGGCGCGGAGGGTTGGACGTGGGGATGGGCCGGAGCGCTCGCGCGCTCGTTGGACAACGCGGCGAAGGAGGAGCGTGAGCAGGCCGCTCGCCGCAAGCACGGGGACCGCGACGCGAGCGAGGACGACCTGGGCTCCGCGCTGGGCTCGGGACAGTCGCTCTTCGCGCGGGATGCCTCTGGAGCGCTGGGCGGCGGGCTGGAGGCGATGGTAGCGCTGGATGCGGAGCCCGCGAGCTCGGCCCGGCTCAATGATTTCATCTGGTGGTTCCTCGGCGCGGTGCTGGTGCTGGGCGGCTCGCTCATGGGCGTGCGCGAGGCCTGGCAGGCGTTGGGCGGCGTGCCCCGGCAGCTCCTCGTGACGGGCGCGCTGTGGGGCTACCACGCGGCCTTCATCGGGCTGGGGGTGTTCCTGTCACGCCGCTCGTTGCCCGTGGGCCGCGTGCTGTCGGGCATCGGGCTCGCGCTGCTGCCCGTGGCCTTCATCGCGATGTCCTCGCTCGTGGGCCTGTCGCTGACGGTGGGCATTCCCGTGGCGCTCGGAGTCACGGCCATTGGACTGGTGCCGCTGCGCTCCGCGGGCCGGTTGCTGTACGGGACGTCCGCGTCGGCGCTCGCGCTGGCCCTGTTCCCGTCGCTGCTCGCGGGACTGCCGTTGATGGGGCTCGACGATGCGCCGTGGGCGCGTGTGCTCTGCGCGTCGGTGGGTGTGGTGGCCCTGGGTGCCACGCTGTGGCGAGGGCGGGCCGCGAAGGACGCGAGCACGGTGCTGGTGTCCGCCTGCGCCGCGCTCTATGGCGCGCTCTGGCTGGCGGTGTTCGCCGTGGCGAGCGCGCCCTCGGGCTTCGACGCGATGGAGCCGGGCGGCGCGCTGTTCGCGGGCATGACGCTCTGGACGCAGGGGCTCGCCACGGTGCTCGCGCTGGCCGCGACCACGGAGTTCGCGCGCGGGACGCATCCGCGACTGAGCGCGGTGGTCGAGACGGTGGCACACGCGGTGCTGTCCGCCGGGGCGCTCGCGGGCGCGCTGGGTGCGTTCACCCTGGGCGCCGGAGATGATGTTCAGGTCGCCGCCGCATCGGCGCTCGCGCCCGTGGTGGCCGCGGGAGTCTTCTTCCTGCTCGAGTCGCGACGTCGGGCCCTGGTCCATCCCGCGGTCATGGCCACGCTGCTGGCGGGTGTGCTGGTGGCGCGTGTCGTGGCGCCCACGGATGCGGGCTGGTGGGTGTTCGGCGGCGCCGTGGCCGCGTCCGGGTTGATGTTCGCTTCACGCAGGTTCGCGGCGGCGATGCTGAGCATCAAGCTGCTGACGTGGAGCCTGGTCGCCACGGTGGCGTCGATGCCGCTGGTAGCGCGCTTCGAGGGCGAGAGCACGCCGTGGCCGCGCGTCCTGACGGGGCTGTGCATCGCCCTGGTCGCGCATGTCACGGGCGGCTGGCGCTGGCGCGCACTGCATTACCTGGGAGGCCTGGCCGCGCTCTTCGGCGCGCTGGCCTTCGTGGATGGAACCCCGGAGCTGACGGGAGAGTGGAGCCGACTGGCGGTCTTCTCGCTGCTGGCCACGCTTTACGGCGTCGTGGGGCACGTGCAGCTCGCGTGGGCGAAGCCGGCGGCTCCGCGCGACGCGTTGTTGCCGCTGGATGACCTCTCGATGGTGCTGGCCTCGGCGGGCGTGGTGCTGTCCGTCGCCGTCTCGCCGGTGGTCCCCGAGCTGCTCTCGGGACTGCCTGGCACGGCGTGGCTCGCGCTGCCCACGGCGTGGGCGTCCGCGTGGTTGCTCCTGCGAGCGCGGCGGGATGAAACCCGGCTGGTCACCCTCCTGGCGGCGCTGGGTGTCTCGCTCGTCGTGTCGCAGGTGCTGGGGACCACGTGGGACTTCCAGTCGGCGCGGGCGGCGCTCGTCGCCGCGTCCGTGGCGTTCGGCTTCGCCGTCTTCGCGGCCCTGCGTCCTCGCGTGCCCGTGGTGACCGACGGGACGCCGCCCGTGCGCGGCTTCTGGGGACGGAAGGTGTTCGACCTGGTCCCCCTCCCCCTGGGAGCGCGAGGGCTGTCGCTCTACACGGACGGCTTCGCGACGGTGGCGCTGGCCCAGGCCATCATCGCGACCCTCACGTTGGCCCACTGGCTGACGCTGCCCTCCGACGCGGAGCGCGCGCTGTGCCTGCTCGCGGGAGGGATGCTCGCCGCGGTGGCGCTGCTGGCCTTCGTGTCGCGTGGGTTCGTGGACTGGCAGCTGCGCGGCACGGTGGTGGCGCTGGCGGCGATGGGTGGCTTCATCGCGCTGACGGCCATCATCAACCGCGCGGGTCGTCCGTTGCCTCCGGACATCGTGGCGATGCGCCATCCGCTCGTCGGAATCGCGCTGTGGGGTATTGCGCTGGCGACGCGGCGCTTCGGGCCGTGGGTGGCGGCGCGACTGGAGAAGCCCTCTCACGGGCCGCACTACCATCTGGTGCCCCACGCGGGCGTGCTGGCGCTGGTGTTCGTCCTGCTCAAGGGCGCGGTGCTCGTCGGCCTGCCGGACCCGTCTCGCGCGCTGGGCATCATCCCGCCGCTGATGGTGCTGGGCGCGGCGATGCTGATGTTGTTGCTCGCGCGCTCGTTCCGCTCGGTGCCGCTGGCGAACGTGGGGCTGTACCTGGGGATTCCAGGGGCTGCGCTCTGGGCGGCACGGCAGTCGCTGCTGGGGCCGTCGCTCGTGTCGCTGGCGCCACCGGATGGACAGTGGGTGCGAGCGGGCGCGGAGGGCTACCACTGGCTCCAGGAAGGCGCGTGGCTTTCGCCCGGGGACACGCTGTTCCTGCTGTGGCAGCGCGCGTTCGTGGGCATCGCGGCCGTGGGGCTCGTCTACGCCGCGGCCTCGATTCGTGGGCTGCCCGAGTCCTTCCGGCACCTGCTGCACCGTCGCGCGGTCACCACGGTGGTGCTCGTCAGTCTGGCGGCGCTCTTCCAGCCCGGGCTGACGGCGGCGGGGCTGGTCTTCGCCACGGGCGTGGTGCTGTTCGTCGGCGGGGCACGGACGAAGGGGCGCGGCGTCCTGGGAGTGAGCGTCCTCTTGCTGGTGCACGCCGCGGCGCATCGCGTGCCCATCCTCGAGGCGTGGCCGGGTCCGGTGCTCGCGCTGGTGGGGCTGCTGGTGGTGACGGTGGGGCCGTGGGTGGTGGCGCGGCGTGGGATGCCCGAGGGACCGGCACGAGTCCGCATCCAGCAGGCCATGATGGTCTACCTGGCGGCCGGTGGGCTGTACGCGCTGGCGGTGAACGGTGACACGTCGCCGACGTTCGCGGCGCTCAACCTCCTGGGAGAGGTGCTCATCGGCCTGGGGGGGACGTGGATGGTGTCACCGGCCTTCGCGGTGACGCTGGCGCTGTCCTCGGCGGCGGTGATGGTGGCGGCGCTCCGCTGGAAGGGTTCGTTCGCGTCACTCGTCGCGGCGATGGCGACGGGGATGATGGGGGCCACGGTGGTGGCCTCGGTGATGACGTTCTTCACCATCCGCGCGAGCCTGTCGGGCCCCTGGCTTCGCTATGACGACCTGTTCTCGGCGCATGGCGCGGCGCTGGCGCTCGCGGCCGCGGGAGCGGTGGCGGCGATGCAGGCGGCGCAGCGGTGGGCGCGGACGCGGCGGCTGGACATCGCGGGCGGGATGACGTGGGGGCGCGACGGGTGGCTGGTGACGAGCGGGCTGATGCTCACGCTCTTCGCCGTGGTGGGGCAGCCGTCCGACGAGGCGCTGAGGCTGGCCATCGCGGCCATCGGCCTGTCGGTGCTGGTGGCGCTGCACTGCGCCTGGGTGGAGCACACGGGGCGGCACGTGTACTTCGTGCAGCTCGCGGTGGTGGGCGTGTACGCGATGGTGCGGGCGCTGTACGCCTCCGGGCTTCGGGCCGAGCACGACGCGCTCTTCGCGCTGGCGCTGGGCTTCGTGTTGGTGGGCGTGACGGTGATGGCGCGGCGCGCGGGGGTGAAGCCGGTGGAGGCGGCGACGCGCAGGTTCGCGGCGCTCTTGCCCATCGGCATGGCGCTGGTGTTGCCGGGCGAGGCGACGCGGGAGGCGGCGCTGCTCGCGGGAGGCTCGGGCCTGTTGTACGCGGCGCTGGGGGCGGTGGAGCGCAGTCGGATGTTCGGTGCCTTCGCGGCGGCGGCGTGCAACCTGGCGCTGCTCATCGCGGCGCTGGCCTTCGGACTGGAGGGGCTGGAGATCTACCTGGCGCCGCTGGGGTTGTTGCTGCTGATGCTGGGGCAGCTCTTCACGGAGAGCCTGCCGCACGCGGCGCGCAACACGGTGCGCATCCTGGGCGGGATGCTCCTGTACGTGCCGGCCGCGTCGAAGCTGGCGATGAGCGTGGGCCAGTCGCCGGACGGGACGTATGCGCTCGTCTTCGGAGGCGTGTGCCTGTTGGGCGTCGTGGTGGGCATGGCGCTGCAGATTCGTGCGTACCTGGCGCTGGGCACGCTGTTCCTCACGCTGGACGTGGTGGCGAACCTGCTCGACGCGGGCCTGAGGGACCATCGCATCGGCTTCCTGGTGATGACGCTCGCGGGCCTCACGCTCATCGGCGGTCGCATCCTGACGACGATGAAGCGTCAGGAGTGGGAGCTGCTGGTGCGCAAGGTCCGCGTGGAGCTGCGCGGCTGGGACTGAGCAAAGGCGGCCGCTGTCACTCCACGGGCAGCGGCAGTCGCACCGAGAACGTCGTGCCCGCGCCCACGGTGCTCTCCACCGTGAGCCGGCCACCGTGGTTCTCCACGATGCCCTGGCAGATGGACAACCCCAGCCCCGTGCCCTTCCCTTCCGGCTTCGTCGTGAAGAAGGGCTCGAAGATGCGCTGCAGGTGCTTCGGGTCGATGCCCGTGCCCGTGTCGCGCACCGACACCACCGCCTCCTGACCTTCGCGCCGCGTCGAGAGCATCACCGAGCCGCCCGGCGGCATCGCGTGACACGCGTTGGTGATGAGGTTGACGAACACCTGCACCAGGTTCGCCCGCACCGCCGACAGCGGCGGCAGCTCCGAGTACTCCCGGTGCACGCTCACCCGCGCCTGCCCCACCACGTGCTCACAGAAGCCCACCGCCATGTCCACCACGGCGTTGAGCTGCACCCGCTCCGGCCGGTCCTGCGCCGGCCGCGCATAGCTGACCAAATCGCGCGTGAAGCGCAGGATGCGATGGCTGCTCTCCAAAATCTTCCGCAGCTTCTCCTGGTCCGCCGGGTTCGCACCCGGCGTCGTCCGCGAGCGCTGCAACAGCGCGTCCGCGTACGTGGCCACCGCCGTCATCGGGTTGTTGATTTCATGCACCACGCTGGCCGCGAGCTGCCCAATCGACGCGAGCTTCTCCGCGTGGATGATGCGCTTCTCCAGCTCCTTCACCACCGTGATGTCCTGCCCGATGGCGATGACCCCCTCCACCTCGCCGTGGTGCGCCAGCATCGACGACGTGGCGAAGGACACCCGCACCTCGTGGCCCTCGCGTGACAACAGCCGCGTCTCGAAGCTGTTCACCGACTCGCCGCGAATCGCCGCCGCGATGACCTGCGACAGCCGCAGGTGCTCGCTCTCCGGCACCAGCCAGAAGATGTCCTTGCCCAGCACGTCTTCCTTCCGGAAGCCCGTGAGCGCGCTCAGCGCCTGGTTGAACACCACCACCTGCTTGTCCCGGTTGGCGACGAGGATGAGCGCGTTCGCCTTCTCCAGCAGGTCCTCCAGGTACTTGCGCACGAACGTCAGCTCGTCGATGAGCTTCGCGTTCTTCACCGCCACCGCCACCTGGCTGGCCAGCTGCAACAGCACGCGCTCGTCGTGCTGGACGTCCGCGTCCAGTCCCTCCGGGTACTCCATGTTGATGGCGCCGAAGAGCTGCCCGCTCGCCACCAGCGGCGCGCTCACGCCGTGCGTGCTCCCGACGAAGAGCAGCGGCACCTCGCCCAGCACCGTCACCCGCCCCGGCGGCAGCGCCGCGCGCCCCAGGTTCAGCTTCTCCACCGCGCGCTGCAGCAACACCAGCGGCTCGTGCGCGCCCTCCTTCAGCCGGCCCTCCGCGTAGAGCGACGTCAGCCCGCCCGTGCGCGAGTCGGTGATTCGGATGCAGAACGAGCGCCCGGGGAACAGCTCCTTCACCCCGCGCGCCACCGCGGCCACCAGCTCCTCCTCGCCTCCCGCCTCCGCCACGCTGCGGCCCAGGTCCAGCAGCACGCCCTCCGTGCGCGCCTGCTCGAGCAGCGCCCGCTCCGCCACCACCAGCCGGTTGCGCGCCAGCTCCGGGTCGTTCCTCGCCCGCACGGCGACCACGTCACCCCGCCTGGACAGCGTCACCACCGCGCCCGGCTTCCCGGCGAACGGCAGCTCCACGTCGCAGCTCGAGTTGTCCACCGGCACGCCCACCGACGACAGCGTGCGCGCGACGTCCTCCACCGTGACGTGGTGGTCCGCGCAGAAGCGGTGGAAGGCCTCGTTGACCGCCAAGAGCCGCAGCGTGGGGTCACACAGCGCCACGGGCGCGTCGAGCGCCTCGAAGAACGCCTGGAAGGACTCGGGCCCTGGGCCGCTGGGGATGCGCATGGCTCGGGTCTCAGTCTTCATGGGAGGTCGCCTTGTCCAGGTCGAGAATCTGCTGCTCCCCCATGTAGGCCTTGGTCTCGTAGCGGGTGATCTTCCCAATCTTCCGGACGATCTCCGCCATGCGCTCCGCCTCGCGGTAGATGATGTCCACCGGCTTCCAGGCGAAGTCTTCTTCCTTCAGCTTGCGCTTGAGCAGCTCCGCGTACCCCATGACCGAGGTCAGCGGCTGATTGAGCTCGTGCGCCGCGGTGCCGGCGAGCGCGACGATGACGGCGCTCTTCTCGCTCTCCTCCAGCCGCGTCTCCGCGTCGGACAGCTTGCGCTCCAGCTTCATCCGGTCGCGCATGTCCGTGAAGATGCCGACGCTGAACGCCTCGCGCCCGCCCTCGTACACGATGGACGCCGTCATGTTCACCGGCACCCGCTCACCGGTGCGGTGCACCAGGTCCTCGCGCGTCAGCGACATGCGGCCCTTGCCGCCGTGCTCCGCCCCCCTGAGCGTGGCCATGATTCGCCGCGCCACGCCGGGCGGATAGAGCTGCTCCACGGTGAGGTTCGCCATCGCCTCCTGCGCGGTGTAGCCGCACAGCGCCTCCGCGCCCTTGTTGAAGAGGATGATGCGCCCCTTCAGGTCCGCGGCGATGATGGCGTCCACCGACGAGTCGATGAGCCGCTCCAGGAAGTCCTTCGTCTGGCGCAGCTCGTCCTCCAGCCGCCGCGCGTCGGTGACGTCGCGGAACGACAGGATGGTGGCCGCGTCCTCGTCTCGCAGCGGCGCCGCCGACATCGACAGCGTCAGCTTGCGCCCCGTGGCCGTGCACACCTCCACGTCCACGCCCGAGCGCGCCTCGCCGCGCGACGCCGCCGTCACCAGCTCCATCAGCACGCCGTCGTCCACCGGCTGCGTCACCTGGTGCAGGTGCCGCCCCCGGGCCTCGGGCGCCGGATAGTCCAGCATCGCCGCGCCGGAGGGGTTGAGCGACAGCACGCTCGCCTTGTCGTCGAGGATGGCCACCCCCTCGCTGACGTGCGCGAAGAAGAGCTGGTAGGGCTTGAAGGACGCCGCCTGCTCCTCGGCCGCCAGGCGCGCGGTCTTCTCCGCCTCCGTCTGCCCGCGCACCAGCTGGAGCACCGACGCGTTGCGCAGCGCCACCGCCGTGGCGTGCGCCACCGTGGTGAGGAAGTCGATTTCGCGAGGCGTGAACGTCCGCCGCCGTCCCGCCGCGCGCAGCAGCAGCACGCCCCGCACCTCGCCTCGGATGGGCAGGGGCAGCGCGGCGATGGCGTGGATGCCCCGGGCCGCCACCGCGCGCCGCTCCACGTCGCCGAGCAGCGGATGCGTGGGCGCCTCCTCCATCACCACCGGGCGACCGGTGCGCACCACCTCGCGAATCTCCGGGTAGCGCGACAGCTCGATGCGCAAATCCTTGAGCGCCGGGTCATCGCTCGCCGCGACGATGACGCCCTCGTCCGCGTTGCGGCCGAGCATCACCAGCGTGGCGCGCGCGATGTCCAGCTTCTCCGCCAGACGCCGGGTGACGCCGTGCAGGAGCGCCTCCACGTCCGACGTCTCGGCGTAGTCGGCCGTCAGCTCCAACAGGAGCGACAAGTCCTCCTGGCCGCGCTCCTGGGCCTCGCGCTCCAGGTGTCGTCCGGCGGCGCGCTGGAGGCGGAAGATGAGCTCGTGCGCGGCCACCGGCACCGTGAGCACGTCCGCGGGGCGCAGCGGCTCGGCGGCGGCGAAGCCCCGCTCGGTGGGCTCCACCAGGGCCACCAGGGTGACGTGCGAAGCGCGCGGTGAGTCGAGCAGGGCCTGGAGGTCCGGGCCACCGCCCAGCGCGGTGAGGTCCACCAGCACCAGGGCGGCGCCCTCCATGCCATCCACCACGCGCAGGCCGGCGCGCGCGGCGGACGCGGCCAGGAGCTCCCGCGCGGGCGAGGCCGGAGGCACCAGCGTGATGCCAAGAGCGAATTCCAACGGAGACGGCACGTGGAGGGTCGGGGCGGTAGGGGGGACGGTGCCCACTCTACACGCCCCGATGCCTCAGGGGCAGTCCGACTCGAATGCCCCCAGGTCGGGGGCCGTGCCACAGAAGGTCAATCCCAACCCCAGACCCGCGTTGCGACCCGCCGAGTTCGCTCCCAGACGGAAGTCCCCGGTGTCGATGTTGACGAAGGCCGGGGTCTTCTCCAACGAGCGCTTGTCCAGCCCCGTGCGAGAGCGCCAGTCCGCAAGCCCCGTGTCCGAGCCATCCACGTTGAACACGGCCGCTCCCGACGTGCGGAAGAAGAGGTTGCCGTCCATCACCGCGCCCGAGCGCCCCGAGCCCGCGCGCACATTCACCGCGCAGCCCGCGAACACGTTGTTGCGCACGTCCAGGCTGGCGCTCGGCCCGGTGTCGCCGTGGCCGAAGGTGAGGCACGGCCCCGGCATGTTCCACACCGTGTTGTGCTGCACCTTGACGTCGTGGGTGGTGTCCACACGGATGCCGCCGCCGTCCTCGCCGCCGCCCAGGCCGTCGCGGATGAGGTTGCGGCGGATGACGATGCGCGCGGGCGGCCCGTTCACCCGGTTGCCGCCGACGTTGATGGCGCGCCCGTTGCCGTAGAGCACGTTGTCCTCCACCGTCACGTCGGACGCGGACAGGTGGATGACGATGCCCTCGCCGCGCGAGGACGACGTGGCCTTGTGACCCCAGATGATGTTGTTGCGCAGGGTGACGCGGGTGCACGTCTTCACGTCCACGCCGTTCTCCCGGTTCTCGTGCAGCTCGTTGTCCTCCACGAGCAGGTTGTCGAACGGGGTGCCGGACACGGTGGCGCCGCCCTCGGGGCCGATGCACTGCACGGCGTCGCCCGAGTTGTGGTGGATGTCATTGCCGCGCACCACGACGTTCTTGGACGTCGTCTGGACGATGACGCCGTGGCTGTCGCTGCTGCCGCGGCTGAAGTTGGAGATGGTGTTGCCCTCGATGAGGATGTCGTGGGCCTTCTCCGACACGTTGAGCCCCGCGCCCGCGGTGCCGTTCTTCGCCACGCAGTCGCGCAGCACGCCGTGGTGCGCGGCGCTGCCCCGCCACAGCACGGCGAAGGTGGAGCTGCCCGCCGCGTCCAGCGTGAGCCCCTCCACGTTCCAGTACGCGCCGCGCACGTCCACCAGCGCGGACTCACCGCTGGGCTTCACCACGGGCGCGTGGCCCGGCGCCGCCTTCACGGTGAGCCGCTTCGCCTCCGAGCCTCCTCGCTCCTCCAGCTTGAGGCGCTCGGCGTAGTTGCCCGTCTTCAGATAGATGGCCTCGCCCGGCGCGATGAGCGTCAGGGCGCGCGTCACGGTGCGCAGGGGCGCGTTCTCGGTGCCGGAGGCGCTGTCGCTGCCGGAGGGCGCCACCCAGAGGATGCGCGTGTAGCTGGGCTTCGGCGGCTCGGGGGGCGGCTGCGGCTCTGGCTCCGGCGTGGGCTCTTGGGGGGTGGGGGTGGGTTCGGAGGGCTCCTCGGGGTCGGGCGAGGAGGGTTCGGGGGTGGGGTTCGTCGGCGTCGTGGGAGTGGTGGGCGCGGGTGGGTTCCCGGTGCCCGTCGAGGGTGTGCCGTCCGGAGACGGCCTCGAGCCCGTGTTCTGCGTCAGCTCGCTCTTGCCGTTGCAGGCGAGGAGGGCAAGCAGGGCCACGGAGCAGCAAGCCGTCATCAGCGGTAAGCGTTGGCGCATCCGGTCGGACTCCTTGTGTGGGTCGCGGCGTGTGGGGCGCTCGCGGGGACGGCCGCCAATCGGGGCTCGCGCCCTGTTCATTCCCCGAGGCAACGGCAAGCCAGGCTCGCCAGGCCGGAGGGGAAGAAGGCGAGAAACGCGATTCCAGGCGGTTGCGTGGAGCACGAAGAAGCCGTGCTGATGTTCGGACGGCCTCGGATTCGCCTCGCTATTTCGGCAGGTGTGCGGATGAAGGCGGATTCATTCCCGGGGCGGGAGCGCAGGCTTCACTCTGGGAGAAGCCCGCTCCGGACGGGAGCGTGCGAGCGGGGGCGCGTCGTGAAGCCGGCCCTGACGAGCCGTGGAGTGGGGCCTTTCCCCGTGCGCGGGCCGGTGGGCCGTGCCATCTAGCGCGCGGGCAACACATCCGAAGGAGACGTCATGAACGTGCTGGTTACGGGAGCCACGGCCGGGTTCGGCCTGGCCATCGCGCGACGCTTCATCCAGGAGGGCGCGCGGGTCATCGCCACCGGACGCCGCACGGAGCTGTTGGAGAAGGTGCGCGCGGAGCTGGGGGAGCGGCTGTTGCCGGTGACGCTCGACGTGACGGACCGCGAGGCGGTGAAGCGGGTGGTCGACGGGCTGCCCGCCGGGTTCGCCGAGGTGGACGTGTTGGTGAACAACGCGGGGCTGGCGTTGGGGTTGGAGCCCGCGCAGTCGGCGAAGCTCGAGGACTGGGAGGTGATGGTCGACACGAACGTGAAGGGGCTCATGTACTGCACGCACGCGGTGCTGCCCGGGATGGTGGCGCGCAACCGGGGGCACATCGTGAACATGGGCTCGGTGGCCGCGGACTATCCGTATCCGGGTGGCAACATCTACGGGGCCACCAAGGCGTTCGTGCAGCAGTTCAGCCTGAACCTGCGCGCGGACCTGCTGGGCACGGCGGTGCGAGTGACGGACATCGAGCCGGGGCTCGTGGGAGGCACGGAGTTCTCCAACGTCCGCTTCCGCGGTGACGACGCCCGCGCCGCGTCGGTGTACGCCAACACGCAGCCGCTGACGCCCGAGGACATCGCGGACACGGTGCACTGGGTGGCGACGCGGCCCGCCCACGTGAACATCAACGTCATGTCGCTGATGCCCGTGGCGCAGGCCTTCGGGCCGCTCGCGGTGAAGCGTCAGGGCTGAGCGGACTGGGGCCAGCCCGGAGTTTTCGTGCTCTCCGGGTCTCATACCCAATGAGTCCTCAGGTTGATTGAGGATGTCAGAGGTATGATTCATGCTGAACGGATGAACGAGGACATCCAGCACGAGGTCAGGGGTCGGGTTGCACGGGTGGTGGTGGAGTCTCATCCTGGGGGCGACATGAGTGACGAGTCGCCCATCGACAGGAGCCTCTACCGAGTGCTCGAAGAGCTTCCCGAGCATGTAGTGGGAGAGATCATCGACGGTGAGCTGCACGTCAGTCCGCGTCCGCTGCCTCCCCATGGACGTGCGGCAATCCGGCTGGCAATCGTGCTGAGTCCGTTCGAGCAGGGGCTCCGCAGGCGAGGCCCCGGGGGCTGGGTCTTCCTGCCCGAGCCCGAGCTGCATCTGGGGCCCAATGTGCTCGTGCCGGACCTGGCCGCATGGCGACACGAGCGCATGCCCGAGCTTCCACAGGTCGTGGGGATGACGACCGCTCCCGATTGGGTGTGTGAGGTCCTCTCCCCTTCCACGGCCTCCCGGGACCGGGGCGCGAAGATGAACCTGTATGCCCGCGCGGGCGTGAAGCACCTGTGGCTGTTGGACCCACGCCAGCAGCAACTGGAGGTCTACGGGCTGGAGGCCGGGCGTTGGACGCCCTGCGCCACGCACACCGGCGCCGTGAACATCCGGGCCGAGCCCTTCATCGCCCAAAACATGAATCTCGGTTCACTTTTCGAGCGCTGACCCCTGCGCTCCCGCGCACCCTTGGGCTAGCCTCAAGGCCATGAGCGACTCGGAACGTCCGCCTCCTCCTCGGGGACTCCTCGCCCGGAGCCTGAAGCTCCTGGGCCACCTCACCCATCCGGAGACGCGCACGGGCAAGGTGTTCACCCGCGCCGAACAGGGCCTCACCCGCGCCCTCTCTCGCGTCGCCGAGAGCCCCACCTATCTGCGCGCCAGCGGCACCGTGATGCGCCAGGGCCTCAACGCCCGCATCCGCCGCAACAGCTTCGTCGAGGGCGCGCTGCGCACCCTGCGCCTGCCCACCACGTCCGAGGTCGAGAACCTCCGCGACCAGCTCCGCCGCGTGAACGACCAGGTCGAGGCCCTCGGCTCCCAGCTGGAGGTCGTCGTGGACCTGCTCCACAAACAAGAGGCCGCCTCCGACACCGCGAAGAAGCCCGGTGACGCGCCATGACCGCCTCCTCGCCCCAGCGCCTGCGCTCCTTCGTCACGGGCCAGCTCCAGCTCACCCGCGCCGTCGCCCACGCGCTCAAGGCCCGCCCCTTCAACCCGTACCCGTACCTCAAGCCCTTCATCGAGCGCGCGTCCGGCGTCCGTGAGCCGCCCGTCAGCGCCACGCCCCACACCGTGGTGTACACGCGCGGCAGCATGCGGCTGCTCCGCTACGCCGCGCCCCGCCGACGCCACCGCACGCCCATCCTCTTCGTCTATTCGCTCATCAACCGCTGGTACATCCTCGACTTCCTGCCGGGCCGCAGCCTCATCGAGCACCTCACGAACGAGGGCTTCGACGTCTACGCCATCGACTGGGGCGTGCCCGGCCAGGAAGAGGAGCGCCTCACCTGGTCCGACCTGCTCGGCGGGCTCATCCAGACCGCCGTGCGCTGGACGCTCCGGGTCAGCAAGAGCCGGGATTTGACGCTCTACGGCTACTGCATGGGCGGCACGCTCGCGCTCGCGTACACGTCGCTGTATCCCGAGGGCATCCGCAACCTGGTGGCGCAGGCCACGCCCGTGGACTTCAGCAAGGGCGGCGTCTACACACTGTGGACCTCCGCCAACCACTTCGACGTGGACTCGCTGGTGGACGCCTACGGCAACGTGCCCACGCCCGTGCTGGAGAGCGGCTTCCTCATGGTGGCGCCCGTGCAGCGCGTCACCCGCTGGCTGGAGGTGTGCCGCCGCATCGACGACCCGGACTTCGTCACCACGTTCCTCGCGATGGAGCGCTGGGGCGCCGACCCCGTGCCCTTCCCCGGCGAGGTCTATCGCCAGTACATCAAGGACTGCTACCAGCAGAACCTCTTCCACCAGGGACGCATGAAGGTCGGCGGAGAGAACATCGACCTGGGACGCATCCAGGCCTCCGTGCTCAACGTCATCGCCGAGCAGGACACCATCGCCTTCCCCGCCATGAGCGAGCCCCTGGTGAAGCTGGTGGGCACGAAGGACGCCGAGACGCGGCGCTACCCCGTCGGCCACATCGGCCTGTCCGCATCCAGCAAGGGCTCCACCCACGTGTGGCCCTCCATCGCCGAATGGATTGGCGCTCGCTCGAAAGCGATGGAGTCATGAACACCGCGTTCTCGAACAGGACCTCCGGCGTGCAGGTGCGCGAAGGCTCCCTGCGACTCAAGGACGGGCGACGGCTCGCCTACGTGGAGTCGGGCGACCTGGACGGCGTCCCCGTCTTCTTCATCCACGGCAATCCGGGCTCGCGCTACATGCGCCACCCGGATGACCGCATCACCCACGGGCTCGGCGTGCGCCTCATCACGCCGGACCGCCCCGGCTACGGCCTGTCCGACCATCAACCCGGCCGCACGCTGCTCGACTTCCCGAGCGACCTGGAGCAGCTCGCCAACGCGCTGGGCATCGGGCGCTTCTCCCTCTTCGGCGTGTCCGCGGGTGGCCCCTACGCCGCGGTCTCCACGTGGCACCTGGACGACCGCATCCTCCGCGCGGCCATCGTCTCCGGCGCCTCGCCGCTCAAGCGCCCCGGGGGCATGGAGGGCGTCAATCGCGACTACCGCAACGCCTACGCCATGGCCGCCTGGCCCGAGTGGGTGCTGCACCCGCTGCTCGCGATGCATGACCGACAGGTGCGCGCGAACCCCGACCGCGCGCTCGCCGCGGTGATGGCCCACGCCTCTCCGGATGACCGTCGCGTGCTGTCCGACCCGCTCATCGCCGCGCAGGTGCAGGGCTGGCGACGCGAGGCCACGCGCAAAGGTGTCGCGGGCATCCGCCGTGAGGCCCACATCCTCGCGTCGCCGTGGGACTTCCCGCTCGAGGAGATTCGCCGCGACGTGGACCTCTGGTACTGGGACGGCGACAGCATCGTGCCGCCGCAGATGGGGCGCTATCTCGCCTCGCGCATCCCCACCGCCGTGCCCCACTTCCTGCCGGGCGGAGGGCACTTCTCCCTCTACTCGCACTGGCGCGACATCCTCACGCCGCTCGCGCGCGCGGGAGGCTGAGGCACCGCATGCACGGACTGACGCGGGCCTTCATCGAGGAGGAGTCGCACGGGCGGATGGAGCCGGAGATGCGCCTGCTGCTCGAGGGCCTGCGCGCGCTGGGCATCCCCACGGAGTGCTTCACCGCCAAGCGCCTGGAGCGGCGACAGCTCCCACTGACCCCGGACACGCTCGTCGCGGGCTATGTGCCCACGGTCCTGGGCGCCTTGAAGCAGCTCGGAATCGAGCCGCCCCCCACCCGGGACTATCCCTCCTGCCTCACGCCCTTCCTCCACCGCCGGTTGTGGAGCAGCACGGTGGGCGAGCTCACCGCGAGGGTGCTCGATGTCTCCAGTCCCCCTGTGTTCGCCAAGCCCCAGGGACGCAGGAAGCGCTTCACGGGGCACGTCTTCCAGAGCGCCGATGATTTGCTCTTCCTCGAGAGGGCGTCTCGGGCCACGCCGCTCCTCTGCTCGGACGTGGTGCAGTGGCGCACCGAGTACCGCGTCTTCGTGGCGCAGGGCACATCCGTGGGCATCCGTCACTACGCGGGGGACCCCACCGTCGCGCTCGACGAGGAGCGCGTGCGCGAGGCCCTTCGTCTGCTGGAGACCTCCGGGGAGGCCACCGCGGGCTACGCCGTGGACTTCGGCGTGCTCTCCTCGGGGGAGACCGCCCTCGTGGAGTGGAATGACGGCTTCTCGCTGGGCGCCTATGGCCTGGAGAGCGGGCCCTACACGGCGCTGACCCTCGCGCGCTGGCGCGAGCTGACCCGCTCGCGCGCCTCCCTGCCCTGACTTCGTTCAGTCCCCAACGCCCACCTTGCCTCCGGGAGCATCGGGCCCCAGCTTGGCCACCGGCCGGAGGACGAGCGGATTCACGGGGAATGAACATGGGACGGTGGCGGGCAAGCACGGCGGGGCTGATGCTGGGCATGTGGACCGTGCTCGGCTGTGGTGGGAGCGACGCCCCCATCGAGCCTCCTCCGCGCGAGGAGGAACCTCCTCCGCAGCCTCCCGAGCCTCCGAAGCTCGAGCCCGGTGACGCGCGGTGGACCGTCCACTCGCGGCTCCCCGGACAGCAGGAGGTCGTGGCCCTGGCCTCGGATGGGCTCGGCGGCCTGGTGCTCCTGGGCACCTCGCGGGCCACGGGCACCTCCGGTCCCACATCGGTGGAGGCGAACGGCACGTCGCTCGTGCTGTCGCATCACGATGGCGCGGGGCAGGTGCTCTGGACGCGGACCTTCACGGCCGAGCCCTCCTCGGAGAGAGGCCCCGCCATTGCGCACGCGCAGCTGTTGGGCATCGCCTCCACGGCGGAGCTCTTCATCGCCGGCAAGGTGGAGGGACGGCTGCGACTGGGCGAGACGCTCATCGCCGACAGCCACTTCGTGGCGAAGCTGGCCGCGGACGGCTCGCCGCAGTGGGCCCGCTCGACGGGCACGCTCAAGGCGCTGACGCCGGACATCGAGGGTGAAGTGGTGGTGGCGCACGGACGGCTGGTCACGCGCTACGACGCGCGAGGCACCGTCCGGTGGTCCCAGGAGCTCCCCGCGATGTCCTCGGCGTCCGCCGTGGCGTTGGACCCGGATGGCGGCGCGGTGCTCGTGGGCCAGCGGCCCCTGGCGCCCTTCGAGAGCATCGGCTTCATCGCCCGGCTGTCACCCGTCGGCGAAGTGTACTGGGAGCTGGAGGTGGGCCCCGACGCACCGAACTTCACCCACGTCGCCTTCGCCGCGGACGGCGGGCTGCGCTTCACCGGCGACTTCGCGGGCATCCTGCACTGGGGTGGCTCCGTGCTCTCGCCCACCTGTGATGCGCGGGGCTGTCCGCGCGCCGCGTTCATCCTCGCGGCGGATGCGGCGGGACGCCCCCTGTGGGGACACGCGCTGACGGGCACGGCGTCGGCGGAGGCCAGCGGCGCGCGGCTCACGTCGGATGTGAAGGGCGGCACGGCGGTGCTCTTCCGTCATGGCTGCGGCTCGGAGCTGGCGCGACTCAGCGCCCGGGGAGCGCTGTCGTGGAGAGCCCCCTATGTCACCGAGCCCTGCGCGCCGGGGCTCCAGCTGCGGGACATCACCTTCCTGCCAGGAGGCGACCTCGCGAGCGCGGGCTCGTTCACCGGCACGCGGGCCTTCGGCGCCCAGGAGCCATTCACCGCCGACGACACCGACACCTTCCTCCAGCGCCTGGTGCCGTGAGCCCCCGCCTCAGGCGGCGCGCGACTGCGCGGGGGCTGCGAGGTCCGCGGCAGGCTCGGGCTCACCGTCCGCGCCCAGCACCAGGGGCTTGATGCCCAGCTTGCGCTCCACCAGCGAGTGGCCCAGGTAGATGAACGGCGTCAGGCCCACCGCCACGAGCACCTTCACGACGTAGGACGAGAGCACGATGCCCACGATGACCTTCGTGGGCAGCACGCCCGTCCACGCGACGAACTGCATCACCACGGTGTCGATGAGCTGTGACACCAGCGTGGAGCCCGTGGCGCGCAGCCACAGGAGCCGGTTCTTCGTGACGCGCTTGAGCAGGTTGAACAGGGCGATGTCCGTGAACTGGCCCACCAGATAGGCCGCCATCGACGCGACGAGGATGCGCTGCGAGCCGTCGAAGACGTTGTTGAACGCGCTCTCCACCGTGCCCAGGTAGTCCGGCGCGCGCGTCAGCGGCGCGATGGGCACCTGCACCGCGATGGCAATCACCGCGAAGGCGAAGATGGCCATGAAGAAGCCCACCCACGTGACGAAGCGGGCCGTCCTCTTGCCGTAGAACTCGTTGAGGATGTCCGTCAGCAGGAACGTCACCGGGAAGGGCAGGATGCCGATGGACATCACCGCCACCACGCCGCCCAGGTGCACCTCGAACAGCTTCACGGCGATGAGGTCTCCCACCACCAGCGCCGTGACGAACACCGCCGCCAGCACCACGAAGAGCTGCATCCGTCTGTCGAGCTGCATGGTGTCGCGTCGTCCTCAGGGCAGCGTGTCGGCGGCCAGGCCCGGCGCCGCGGGCTCGTCGAGAGGGTAATAGGAAGTCCCGCCGAGGGCCTCGTGCACCCGGGGCGCCTCGGACGTCACGACGCGGGGCCGAGACACCCGCAGCACCGTCTGCTCCTGCGTCGAGGGGTTGTCGTAACGATGCGCCAGGGACGGGGCATCATGGAACGCCATGCCTCGCGCCACGGGGTGGCCCTGCATCAGGAGCTCCGGCCCCAGCACCAGGTCGCTCGCCTCCACCGCCGCATCCTCGCTCGCCGGGAGACTGCCACCAGGCTTCACGCGAAGACGGTGCACGCCGTAACCCGCGCCCTCGTGGATGACGTCCAGGTGACCGAAGGAGCGCTCCTCGGAGGCGTAGCTCATCTGCTCGGCCGTGCGGTGCACCTGGAGCGATGGCAGCGCGAGCCCACCGAGCGCCAGGGGCTTGATGACTCGCACCGTGGCCGCCTGCACCTGCGCGCGCGGCACATCCTGGGTGGGCGGCACGAGCAGGTAGCGGCTCACCGCCTCCACGGCGGATTCCAGCAGCTCGAACCGACACGCCTCCAACAGGAAGCGCAGCTCGCCCGCCAGTCGCCCGTAGTTGACGGTGTGCGCGAGCCGCCCGCCCGTGGCGGCGTTGCGCGTGTCCAGGAACAGGGCCACGTCCAACCGCAGCGGCTGGGCCAGCACGCGCTCGCGGTTGTACACGCCCACGATGCAGTCCACCGTGAGGCCGCGCAGCTCGATGACATCCAGCGAGCGCCCCTGGCTGTCGCGCACCACGGGAGGATGGAAGGCCAGCTCGGCGCTCACAGCATCACGCTCCTGCCACCGTCGACGGCGATGACCTGCCCGGTGATGTAGGGGGCGTCCTTCGCGAGGAAGACGACGGCGCGCGCCACGTCCTCCACGCTGCCCTCGCGCCCCATGGGGATGCGGCGCAGAATCTGCTCGCGAGCGACGGCGTCGAAGCTCTCCGGGAAGGCGGCCACGCCGGGCGACACCGCGTTGACCCGCACGCGCGGGGCCAGCTCCACCGCCAGCGCGCGCGTCAACATCAGCAGGCCCGCCTTGCTCACCGAGTAGTGCGCGAAGTGGCTCTCCGGCCGCTCGCCCGCGATGTCGCAGATGTGGACCACCACGGGGTCCTTCCCCGCGAGCAGCGAGGGCAACAGCGCCTGCGTGAGGAAGAAGGGCGCGTCCAGGTTGACGCCGAGCATGGTGCGGTACTGCTCGCGCGAGATGTCCTCGAAGGGCACACGCTCGTAGAGGCCCGCGTTGTGGACGACGACGTCGAGCGCGGGCCAGGCCTCGCGCACGCTCGCGCCCAGGGCATCCACCGCCTCGGGGCGGCTGAGGTCGGCGGCGTGCACGGTGACCCGGCGGCCCAGGGCGCGCAGCTCGTCCGCCAGCGAGCTCAGCGGCTCCAGCGAGCGGTTCGCGTGCAGCGCGACGTCATATCCGGCATGGGCCAGCGCCCTCGCCACCGCTTGACCGATGCGGATTCCTGCTCCGGTGATGAAGGCCGTCCCCATGCGGCGCACTGACTAACAGGCCCCGCTGAAAAGTCGAAGGGCGATGCCGGATACCCCCGTATCCCGGCACCGCCCCTCGTCCCCTTGGAGGTCTTTCAGCGAGTGCTACCGGACGTAGCTGGCCGGGTGCACGCGGTTGGAGCGCCAGTCACCGCCACGGTCGTAGGACACCCACACCCACTCCGTGGTCTGCACGTAACGGCCCGGCACCCACTGGTTCTCGTAGTAGCCACCGGTGCAGCGGGTGACGCGGTGACGGCGGTTGCCGCGCTCCTGGCAGACTTCCGGCACCCACACCTGGTCGTAGCGACCCTCGACCCAGCGGCTCACCGTCTGCATCTCGTAGCGGCCCTGCGAGCGCGGCGGCGGACGCGGCGCCGGAGCGTGGTGGCAGTGGCCGTTGTGGACGTGGGCCTCGTAGCGGTCGGGACGGGGACCGCGGTCGTCATGGCGGTCGTCGTGGCGGCGGTCATCGTTGCGGCGGGCCTGCTGCGTGGCCCAGTCGCGCATGCTGCTGTCGGCCGCGAGGGCCGTCGAGGAACCGAAGAACAGGGTGCCGAGAGCCAGGGTCGCGAGAGCAGTCTTGAAAGCCATGTCGTCCATCCTCCGTCGTGTTGCACCTTCTGACGGGGCACCCCCAGGAACATTCAAACACCAGGAGTTCCGCCCCCTTCGGACATAGGGGGCCGATGTAGGACATGAACTCCACGGAGGCGTCAGCGAGGAGCGACCTCGGCACAGGTGAGGCCCTCCTCGGGCGCGCAGTTGCGGCCCACGAGGCAGCCCCCCGCGCCCTGGTGGTCCACACAGCGGATGGGGCGACAGTCGACGTCACTGCCACACGCGCGACGGCTCACCGTGCACGTGCCCTGGCTGCACGCGTCCTGCACGCAGTCGGTGTCCTGCTGGCAGGTGCAGAAGCCCTCCACGTCGCCCTCCGCGATGGAGCAGCGCCCAGCGCACGCGCCGACTTCCTGGCCCTGGGTCTTCACGCACTGACCGCCGCGTCCGCAGTGTGAATCCTCGCGGCACGGCAGAGCCGGCGAGGGCGCGCACTCCGCATCCGAGCGGCAGCGCGCGCGGCTGGCGACGACCACCACATCCGCGCACTGGTAGCCGTGGGGACAGCCCTGTCCCTCCGAGCAGTCCGCGCCGCAGAAGGCGGTGCCGGGGCTCGCGGTCTCCCGCAGACAGAAGTTGGCGCCACGGCCGCAGACCTGGAGACCGCCGCCGTACGTGCAGCTCGCGCAGTAGGGACGGCGCACGGGGTCGAAGTCGCTGAAGCATGTCGCGGCACCGCAGCGCTCGCCGAAGGCACAGTCGCTCGCGTCCGCGCAGAAGCCCGCGTCGCAGACACCGAGCGCACAGGCCGCGCGGCCCTCGGGCGTGGTGGCGTCACAGAGGCATGGCGCGTCCTGGCAGCGACAGGCGGTGCCTGGACAGTCTCCGGAGGAGCGGCAGCCCGTGACACAGGTGGTCCGCGACACGTCGCAGACTTCGCCCAACGGGCAGTGCACATCCGAGCCGCAGCGCCCTCGCGTCAGACAGGTGCCGGTGCTCGTGTCGCAGAAGAGGGAGTCGTCGGCGCAGTCGGCGTTCGACTCACAGCCGGCGCGGTCCTGGCAGAAGCCCGCGGGGTTGCACGCCTCCGCGGGCGAGCCACAGTCCGCGTCCACCCGACAGCCCTCCGAGTCCACGGAGGAGTCACTCGGACACGCGGCGAGGAGGAGCAACAGGGGCACGGCGAGCCACGTCCAACGGCGCATCACGGGTCGAAGACCTCCGAGCGCCCGAGGACATACGCCGTCCAGGTCGCCGTGGACAACGCGTCATGGGTCCATTGCGAGTACTCGAAGCGGGGGACTCGCGCGAGGGAGAGGTCGGCTCGCAGTCGCGCGCCTTCGGGCAGTTCTGCGCGGAGTGCCGCGAGCGCGGGTCCGGGGAGCGTCACCTGCGTCTGCCCTCCCGGGAGCACGGCCGTCCAGCGGACGCCGCCCTCCGTTCCGGGCGCGAGCAGGGTGAGCAACTGCACCTCGGGCGTGGCGGTGGAGGCCGTGGGCGTCCAAGACACCGTGCCCTCGAAGCGAGCACCCGGCTGGGTGAAGACAGGCAGTGGCAACATCGGCGCGAGTGTCACGCCTCCGTTCAGGGCTCCCGGCTGACGGTGGTACAGCAGGCTCTGGGGATACGCGGTGGCTCCTCGCAGCAGGTCGAGGAAGAGCAGGTTCGCGCCGTCCACGTGGGGAAGTTGTGGGAAAGCGAGGCGCGGTCCGGGTCCTTCGATGCTCGTGTAGAGGCGCGTGCCCGTGCCCCAGTTGTGGGGATGGGGCACGAGGCCCTCCGCGCCCAGGTCCAACCAGGCGTAGACCTGATGCCGTGCCTCGCCTCCCGCGATGACGAGTGGGCCCTCCACGGTGAGCGGTGCGGTGACATCCAGGTGCATGTCGAAGATGACATCCTGGTTCTCCGCCGCCCGCGTCCCCGAGGCCGCGACACCTCGGCGGATGCCGAGCAGATAGGGCTCGAAGTCCACGCCGTCCCTGAGCACCCCCAGCACCGCGTACACGGCGCGCAGCCCGGGCTGGGCCAGGACGAGGAAGGAGCCTCCGTCCTCGCGGATTCGCCAGGTCTCCGCGCGACGGTCGCCCGTTCCCGTGAACGGTGGACCCGACGCGGGGCTGGATTGGGCCACGAAGACTCGCGCCTCGAGCACCTCATTGGCGCCAAGAGGTCGCGGGGGCTTGAAGCCTCGCACGCGGCCGGAGACGCGCGCGGTCGCGGGCACGGGCGGATTGCCGGGGTTGCCCTCACGGTCGAGACGGCGCAGGTACACCGTCAGGTTCTCCGAGCGGATGCCCGCCACCGTCACCGCGTCGTGGCCCGGCTTGAAGACCGTGATGACCTGCGCGCCCGCGATGCGTGGGTCCGAGAGCGTGAGCTGTCCTCGCGCGTCCGTGCCGCCATGGAGGAGGGGCGTGGGGTCCGGGCCCAGCAGCACCGTGGCTCCCGAGACGGGTTGGCCATAGCTCCCCGATGACGTGTCGAGCACCGTGACGTTCAACGTGCCCATCAGGGGCTCGCCGGAGAGACCTCCGGGGCCTCGTGGGTCGAAGTAGTGGAAGGACTCGGGGAGCGCCGAGCGCTGTGAGCCATGGACGACGGCGACCTCCACGGGTCCCTGGATTCGTGAGGCCGGGATGCGACAGGTCAGCGTGTGCGCGTCGTGGATGAGCACGTCGGTGGCGGGTTCTCCTCCGAACGTGACGGACGTTCCGTCGACGAAGCCCGCGCCTCTCACCGTGACCCGGGCGCCCCCAGCGACGGCACCACGGGAGGGCTCGACCTGGGACAGGGTGAGCGCGGCTTCGTAGGTGAAGGACGCTGGAAGCAGCGCTTCGTTCTCCGGGTCGCTCGCGGAGGAGACATGGAGCGAGTGCGGCCCCGCGCCTCCTGGTGGTGTGAGGAAGCGCAGCTCCGTCTCGCTCGACTCCGTGACTTGTGGCGCGGAGAGTGCGCCGACGTGCACCACGGCGTCAGGAGGCAGTGCGGTTCCTGTGAGTCGAGCCTGGGTTCCGCCTGTCGCGGGCCCATGGTCCGGCGTCACCTGGTCGAGCGCGAGACGGAAGGTGTAGCCCTGGGTGAGGCTCGCGCTCATGGCGCCGGATTGGACACTCACGGAGACCGTGCGCGGGAGCGTCTCCCGGGGAGGGACCCGGACCGTGGCGGTCGTCGCGGTGGCACTCACGAGCTGCGCCTGGACGGCATCGAAGGTGACGGACAGGTCGGGCGCATCGAGCGAGGTCCCCATCAGCGTCACGGTGCCATCGTCCCGGGCTCCGACTCTCGGGAAGACTCCATGCAGGGCGAGCGGTGCACTCGGGGAGTCGTCCACGTAGGCGAAGCCCTGGCGCACGGTCCAGGTGCCTCTCGGCGTGACGATGCGGATGGGCGCGACTCCGATGGACGGTGCGGGTGGAGTGGTCACCACGATTCGCGTGGAGGACTCCACCCGTAGCGCGGTGGCGGGTGTGTCTCCGAGGAGGACTTGAGTCGCTCCCTCGAAGCCCTGGCCCGTGATGACGGTGACAGTGCCTCCCTCTCTTGGACCCGTGAGCGGTGAGACCTGGGTGACGCGCGTGTCCTCGAGGTAGCGATACGCGCGTCGGAGCACGTCACCGACACCGTGGCCCTGGACTCGCACGTCCACGGAACCAGCCAAGCGTCCCCTGGGGACGAGGACACAGAGCTCCGACGAGGAGACTCGCGTGACCGAGGGACTCGCCATGTCACCGAAGAGGACCTGGAGCCCTGGCCCCTCGGGGAAGCCCTCGCCGAGCAGCGACACGGTCTCTCCTCCGGAGAGCGCCCCCGTGTCCTCCGAGAGCGCGCGGACGTCGAAGCTCTCGACGTAGGTGAAGCAGGACTCACAGACTGCCGTGCCGTTCGGGTTCTGGAGCGTGAGGTCCACTGTGCCTGCCACTCCAGGAGGCGTGCGCAGGTCGAGGGTGGAGTCGTCGATGAGCTGGAAGTCACGGACGGGATTCGAGCCGACTCGCAGCGTCGTGCGCGCTGCTGCTTCGGGTGCGGTACGGGCCACGCCCTCGACGAAGCCTCGGCCCTTCAGCGTCACCCAGGTCCCGCCGCCCCGCCCACCTCGCGCGGGCAGCGCGGACTGAATCACCGGCGCGCTCGGTGCGCCCGCATCGGCGTGGGTCCCCGCGTCTTGCGCTCCCGCATCAGGAACGCTCCCTGCGTCTGGCGGAATCCCTGGGGGGCGTGGGGAGCCACCACATGCCGCGAGCAACGTGGCGAGGAGGATGAACACCCGCGATGACGTGGTCCTCATGGGAGCCACTCCGCCTGGAGCGTGTAGCCGTTCGTCGTGCGCGCATCATCACCAGTGACCCTGGCCGTGAGCGACTGGCCCTGCACCGCCGACGCGGGCAGCTCCACCGTGGCACCCGTCGTGTCGATTGAGCACCCCAGCTCGGTGCCACCCTTCAGGACACACAGGCGCAGCAGCCCGCGGTCCGCCGTGTAGCCCGACAGTGACACCCGTGCGCCACGTGAGGGCGGCACCGAGAACCGCAGGTGGTCCGCATCCCCGGGACAGAGCATCCCGTCCAGCCTCAGGTCCTCCGGCAACGCCGTGGCCGTCTCGACCGTGTCGTTCGGCTCGTGGTCGTCATCGTCGCAAGGTGTTCCCCGCGAGAGGAAGAAGCCCACGTCGTAGGCTCTCGGCACCGCGTCCCGGGAGGCGATGCGAACCGTGTACAGGCCTCGCTCCGCGACGACATGCGACAACCGGAAGCGCCCCGTCGCCAGCACCCTTCCACTCGCATCCTGGAGGGACGAGGAGAACACCGGCTCCGCGAACACCTCCGCCTCCACATTCACACCGAGCTGGTCACCCCGCTCCAACGTGAGCGAATAGTGGTCCACGTCACCTGGGCACAGGGTGAGCCGCACATGGCGACTCGCGCTCACGGGATGGGCCGTGGCCACGGTGTCATTGGGCTCCAGCACGTCCGGCTGGCAGCTCCTGGGGATGCAGGCCCTGCTTCCGAGGTCACAGCGCCGGTCTGACTCACAGTCGTCGTCCGAGGAGCAGGGCGGCAGGCTCGGCAGACACTGCCCACTCGCCAGGTGACACACGTGGGGCACCGTGCAGTCTCGGTCCGAGTAGCACCTCGGCGTCACCGTGCAGCGGCCCGCGGCGTCACAGGTGAAGCCCACCGCGCAGTCCGAGTCCTCCTCGCACCGCACACAGCGCTCGTTTGAGCAGTGCTCCCCTTCCGCGCAGACCGCCGACGCGGTGGCCTCGGTGCAGCGTGGCACACAGGCATGCAGGCCCGGATTGCAGCGCTCCTCGGCGCCGCAGTCCGAGTCCTCGATGCACCCGAGGTCCTCCTCGCACACGAGCGCGCCCGCGTTGCACCGCTCACCTGTCGGACATTCCTCACGTGTGCCCATCGGGCACAGCACCACGTCGGCCCTCGCCCGGCACAGTCCCTGGCGACACCACTGTCCCAAGGCGCAGTCCGCGTGCGCCACACACGCTTCGCCCCAGCCCTCGCGCGCGACACAGGCTCCGGCCTCGCAGCGCTCACGGAGCCGACACTGACCGCTCGACTCACAGGCGCCACACACTTCGGCGAGCGTGCAGACCTGCCCTCCATCACAGTCCTCGCGCCGTGCACAGGTCTTCGGGCCGGGGTCCACCTCCGGCCCCGGTGGCATCTTCTCCGTGGAGGAACAGGCGAAGAGCCAGCACAGCCCCAACAGCCACCACCCCGTCCTCACGGCGCCTCCGTGACGACACCCGAGGGCCACTGCACGTCCGCCACCGTCCACACCTCACCCTGGCGCGACAGGGTGCGACGGAACTCGCCCTTCAGCACGCCCCGGTCATACACCCGCACCGTGGCCTCACTGCGCGGGTCCACGGCGCCGTTCTCGCGCGAGAGCACCACCGCGACCCGGTACGGGCCTGACACGGGGCGCTCGTAGCCGAAGACCTCCGGACCGAAGCCCGTCAGCCGATCCCTCAACAGCTCCGGGTCCTCAGCGAATCCGGGTGCGCCCCAGTCGGGACGCGGGTTCGCGTAGTGACAGTCATCGACGGACCCCAGCACCGCGTCCACGCCTCGCAGCACGTGCAGGTCCAGGTCCGTCTCCGCGTGGCTCCACGTCACGTCCACCCACAGTTGTTGGGCGGGAACCGCCACGACTCGCGCACGCGTGGGTTGCAGGCTGCGCGCGCCCGCCGCATCCGTCACCGTGAGCGCCACCTCGTACTCACCCGACACCACCGGATCCAAGCGCAACACGCTGCTGGACGCCCCTGGGGACAACACCTGCGCACGCGCGCCCACGGGCAGCGAGACCAGCTCCCAGGCGTACGTGAGCGGACCGTCTCCATCCGGGTCCATCGAGGCCGTGCCCTCCAGCACCACTTCGCCTCCCGGCACGCTCTCGCCCGGAGCGCTCACCACGGGCACCGGCGCGAGATTCACGCTGCCTCGCAGCTGCATTCGCGCCTCGCGCTGGTCCGGGTCCGTGGTCCGCAGCACCAGGGCTCCACTCACGTCCTCGGCGGCGACACCGGACGGCACCGCGTATTGCACCGACACCTCGACCTCACTCGCGAGGTCCAGCACCGCGGGCGTCCGCGTGGAGCCCACGAGCTGGAACACAGGAGACGCAGGCGCTTCGAGCGTCAGTGACTCCAGCACGAGCGGCGCGCTCCCTCGCGAGCGAAGCCTCACCGGCCGCACCACGACATGTCCCTCGGCGACCCGCCCGAAGTCGAGCAACGCGGGCTCCAACTCCAGCGCCGCGGCCGTGCGCCCCTCTCCTCGCAGCGACACCTCGACGTCCTCTTGAATGGGGTCGTCCGTGCGCAGCACCAGCGTCGCCGTGTAGCTCGACTCACGCGGCGGCACGAAGGCCAGCACCAGTGAGGTCTCTGCCTGCGCGGGCACCTCCTCGGGAACGGAGATGATTCGGAACGGGCTGCCGTCCTCCTTCACCACCGCGCTCACCACTCGCAGCGACGCGCGTCCCACGTTCACCAACGGCAGGGACACCGTGCGTTCGTTCAGCGCGGGCACGGCACCGAAATCCAGTGTGGACGCGGGCGCCACCCAGCGCGGCACCACCGAGGACGGCGGCGCGTCCCTCCCACAGGCCGCCACCAACAGCCAGCACACGAGCCACCCGCGCCTCACGACCCCTCCTCCACGTACTCCAACTCCACCCGCGACCCCAGCCCCGGCACCGAGTCCCCCGCGAAGAACACCGTCCCACGCTCGGGTTGGTACACCCACCCGTGCTCGCCTCCCGCCTCGGGGACGCACACCACCTCGAGCGCCTCCGCCGACCGCCCCTCGCAAGCCGCGCGGTCCACCGACACACAGGCCCTCAGAGAGGACTCCGGCGTCCCACAGGCGTGGCGAACACGGACCCTCAGCGAGTCCTCCCGAGGTACACGCGCGAGCGCGAACGAGCGCCTCAGCCCCACCGCGCTCGTCGCCAGCGTGCGCAGCGTCTCGGCGAAGTCCTCGTCGCAGATGCTCCCCAGCGCTCCGCCCATCCAGGACACGAGCTCCGCGTACCGCGTCCCCGGCTCCGCGCCACAGCCATTCGAGGGCACATCCCCGATGATGGCCGACGCCACCACCGTCCCGTCATTGCCCAGCCCCTTGGCTCGCGAGAACTCCCGCCAGTACATGCGCACGTCGTGCGGCGAGCGGTCGTCCTCGTCCGTCACGAACGCCAGATACAGCCACGCGTCCGGACGCAGGAACTCCACCGCATGTGTCGCGCGACACGCCTCCCGACACGCATCCGTGGCGCAGCTCGACACGCAGGCCGCTCGCGCCTCCAGCACCGGCGCGTTCTCGCGCGCCAGCCGCTCCAGCACCTGACGCGCGGCCTCCAGCCCCTTCTCGTACGCGCTCCCTCCCGTCCCCACTCGCACGCTGTCCGCGAAGGCCTGCTCCAGCCCCGGCGTGTCCGGACGCAGAACCCGCGGCGTGCCCACCAGCTCCCCGGGACGCGCGAAGGTGTCCGTGGTCGCCACGCCCATGCGGTAGTCGATGCGCCCTTCGCGAAAGAGCGAGATGAACGCCTGGAAGTTGCGCGCGAGCGACTCCTGGCGAGGCGCCATGGAGGCCGAATCATCCACCACCCACAACACATCCACCGCCGACGCCGAGCGCTGCGCGTACGTATCGACGTGGAAGCCCGGCGGGAGCGACGGCACCAATCGCTCATCCCGACAGTCGACGAAGAGGAGCGCCAGGAAGGCGACGACGGCGACACGGCGCATCCGCCCAGCCTACCCCGAGCGTTCATGGTGCACATCTCCGCCGAGAACCCGCCCTGACCGGGCCCCGGGTGCGCTACATCCTCGGGCACCATGTTCCACCGTCAGGGGCCCACCCTCCTCGAGCTGGCCGAGCAGGCCCTCTCCTCCGTCGAGCAAGGCTACGACCTGCTCGCCCCCAAGTTCGACTACACGCCCTTCCGCACACCGGACCCCGTGCTCCGCGCCGCCATCGAAGCCCTGGGCCCCTCGGGCTCCGTCGGCACCGCGCTGGACGTGTGCTGTGGAACCGGCGCCGCCATGCGCCACCTGCGCCCGCTGGCCCGCGAGCGGGTCACCGGCATCGACGTGAGCCAGGGCATGCTCGAGGAAGCCGACCGCAGGCTCTCCGGCGCACCGGGCACCGCCGCCCTCGAGTTCGTCCGGGGTGACGCGCTGGAGATGACCTTCGACGCCGCGTTCGACGTGGCCACGTGCTTCGGCGCCTTCGGCCACATCCTCGAAGCCGATGAGCCCCGGCTGATTCAGCGCATCCACCAGGCCCTGCGTCCCGGGGGGCGGTTCCTCTTCGTCACCGGCCATCCACCGTCGAAGCTGCGCCCCGGTTACTGGGTGGCCCGGAGCTTCAACGCCGCCATGCGCGTGCGCAACGCCCTGTGGAAGCCGCCCTTCGTCATGTACTACCTGACGTTCCTGGTGCCGCGCGCCCGCGCGCTGCTGGAGGCACAGGGCTTCAGCGTCGAGGTCCGCGACGGCATCCTCCCCGAGCCCTTCACGCCCCTGGCCACCGTCATCGCGACGAAGCGCTGACGCCGCGCCTCAATGTGACGCGTACTCCACGGACACCACGGTGTACTCCACCGCCCCGCGAGGCCGCTCCACCACCACGGCATCTCCCACTTCCTTGCCGAGCAGTGCCCGCGCCAGCGGAGACTCCACGCTGAGCCGGCCCGACTTCACGTCCGCTTCGTCCAGGCCGACGATGCGATAGCGCGTGCGCTCGCCGCCCTCGTCCTCCAGCTCCACCCACGCGCCGAAGAAGACACGGCCCTCCCGCGCCGCCTCCGGCTCCACCACGCGCACCTCCTCCAGCGTGGCGGCGAGGTGGCGCGCGCGGCGCTCGCGCTCCTGGCGCCGGACTCCCACCTCCAGCGGCGTCAGCCCCTCGGCCCCGGAGTCCGGCCCCTGCGTGGCCGCCAACTCCTCCTGCAGGGCGCGATAGCCCTCCGGCGTGATGTAGCGCTTGTCGCCCGAGGAGGACTTCGGCCGCGGCGGCACCAACACCTCGTCCCCGCCCGAGTCCTCCTTCGTGAACGCCTTCGACATTCCGACCTCCGACACAGTCCACTTCGGACCCGGGCACCTCGCGCCCGTGAGACTAAGCTACGCCGCCTCGTCCATCACTCAAGGGGTGCACGCATGGCAGGGCAGGCAAGGCTGACGGGCAAGCAGGGCCAGGAACTGGCGGGCTATCTGAGTGAAGCCACTCCAGCGAAGGGCGCGGTGGTCCTCGTCCACGAGTGGTGGGGCCTCAACGAGCACATCCGAGGCATCGCCGACCGGCTCGCGAAGGAGGGCTTCACCGTCTTCGCCGCCGATTTGTACGGCGGCCGCACGACGAAGGACGCGCAGGAGGCCGACAAGCTCCTGTCCCAGATGGACTGGGGCAAGGCCAGCCAGGCCCTCAAGGACGCCACGGAGGCGCTGCGCCAGCGTGGCGGCGCCGGCACGAAGGTCGCCGTCCTGGGCTTCTGCATGGGCGGCGCGCTGACGCTGCTGGCGGGAGCGAACGACGCGGGGCTCGACGCCGTGGTGCCCTTCTACGGGATTCCGCCGGACAGCGTGGACGTCACCCGCATCCGCGCGCCCATCCTCGGGCACTTCGCGACGCAGGATGACTGGTGCACGCCGGACCGGGTGGACGCGCTGGAGGCGAAGCTGAAGAAGGCGAACGTGCCGGCGGAGCTCCACCGCTACGACGCGAACCACGCCTTCTTCAACGACACCCGTCCGGAGGTCTACTCGCCGGACAATGCACAGCGGGCGTGGACCCGGACGGTGGACTTCCTCCGCGCGAAGCTCGGCTGAGCCTCGCGCGAAGGGGGCTCACGACTCCCGGCTCAGGTGCCGGGGGTCGCCGGCGTGGCGGGAGCCTGGGGCGCGGTCTCCGGCGAGGCGGGCGTCGTCGGCTGGGCCTCCGGGGCCTCGGGGGCAGGCGCCTGCTCCGGGGCGGCAGGGGCCTGGGGCGCCTGCTCCGCGGGGGACTGACCCGAGGGAACGAGCTGCAGGCGGTACTGCGACACGCCCTTGGGGAGCACCACCTCCACCAGCGGGTTCTCCTTCAGCAGGTCGGCGTTCGTCTCCAGCGTCACCAGGCCGTCCGCGTCGCTGACCAGGTTCATGCGCGTGCGGCGCTCGCCCGCGCGCACCTTGGCGCCCTGCACGGGCTTGCCAGCGCCGTCCACCACGCGCAGCGCCACCGTCTGGCCCGCGGTGACTTCGGCGGCGTTCGGCGCCACCAGCTCCCGGTAGGTCGGGCGCAGGGCACAGGCGGACAGGAGGGCGGTGGAGGAGAGGACGACGGTCAGCAGGGCTCGACGAAGGCTCATGGGAATTCCGTACGGACGTGAGGGGACTACCGGGCGCGGCAGCATAGCCGCAGACGGCGGGCCGCCAAGCCCCACCACGTCCGCCCCTCGGGGCACGGAAGCGGTTTTCCCGGGTTTGTTCCCCGGAAGGAGCCTGGGGCCACCCAGCCGGCCCGCCCTCCGGTGGAGTCAGCGGCCCTTCCCGATGCCCGCCGCCAGCCCCACCTGAACGGGAGCCGGGTGCACCGCGCCCGCCGCGAAAGGCTCGTACCCCATGGAGATGGTCCGCACCGACAAGGACACCTCGCCTCCGCCCTATGTGCACGACGTACACCGGGAGTTCTCCTACGCGGAGCTGCCGCCGGGCATCGGGATGAAGCCCGATGGCATCCACCTCAAGCACAACCGCTTCGACGTGAGCGTGGTGACGATGGTCCTCACCAGCCTCGTCGTCTTCTTCGTGCCGCTCTTCAACGGGCTCATCGGCGGCGTGTTCGGCGGCTTCCATGCGCGCACCTTGAAGCGCGCGCTGGCCGCGGCGGTGGTGAGCTCCATCGCCGTGCCCGCCATCCTCGCGGGGCTGTCGTTCTTCGCCGGCAACAACTCGCTGCGCATCTTCTCCGGGCTGGGCTTCGGAGGCTGGATAGCGCTGCATGTCATCGGCACGTTCATCGGCGCCGTGACGGGCGCGGCCAGCCGCCCCCTGTTCACCGAGGACCTCAGCGCAGCTCCAACCCGACCAGCAGCCGACGGTCCGACATACCGGACCACCACGTCGACGGTGCGGGTGAATCCCGACGTGACGGTGGAGCGAGTGAGCCCTCCCACCGGGCCTGTGCGCGAGGAGTGAGCAGCACGCCGAAGGGCCCCGCGCGCCCCAGCCACAGCTCCACCTGGAGCCATGCGCCCGCCTCGTGCGTGAGGCGCGCGTCGCCCAGGCGCCAGGTGGGTGCGTAGGCGGCCTCCAGGCGCACCGCGTTGGCGCCGGAGCCCGGCAGCCCCGTGCGGTGGGTCAGCGAGAAGCGAGGCCCCGCCGCGGGCGCGAGGGAGGTCTGGCTCCAGTGCATCCTCGCGAGCCCGCCCACGCCCACCGCCGTGAAGCGCGAGAAGCGAGCGGCCTCGTCGATGACCACCAGCGCCTCCGCCTGCACGGTGGCGCGGTAGGGCTCCGCGCGCGCCGTGTCCGTGGCGACGCGCGCCTCCGCGCCCCAGCCCAGCGAGTCCCACGCGGAGCCACGCAGCGCGAGCGGCTCTCGTTGCAAGGTGCGGTAGCCCACCAGCGTCATGTCCGTGGACACCACGCGCGGCGGTCCCCAGCGCGGCTCCAGGGACAGCTCGCCGTCGAGGACGCGCAGCTCGCTGCTCGCCTGGAAGCCGTGCTGGCGCGCATCGCCCAGCGCCTCCGCGAGGGCCGCGGTGCGCACGCTGACCAGGGGGCGCACGGCGCCCGTGTCGGGGAAGCCCACGCCCACGCTCACCACCGTGCGCGCCGCGCCCGACTCGCGCAGCGCCGAGGCCGCCCAGCGCGTCTCGTCCGCCACCTTGCGGCGGCGGTCCTCACCGAGGAAGGCGACCGCGTCCACGTCCGCGAACACGCCGTCGTTGAGTGCGCCCTGTGCGTCGGTGGCGAGGATGAAGGTGGCCTCGGTGCGCTCGGCGCGGACCAGGACCTTCAGCTCCTCGGGCGTCGGTGGACGACGGGGCGCGGTGGCCAGGGCCTGCTGGAGCAGCGCCGTGCGGTCCAGCACCGCGAGCTTGCGCTGGAGCGCGTCCTCTCGCTCGAAGACCCGCTGGCGCTCGCGAATCCCCGCCTCGGCCGAGCCGGCCACGGGCGTCTTCAGGGCCAGCAATCGCTGGCGTTCGATTCGCAGCCGCTCGCCGTCCATGCGGTCCACCGCCGCGCGCTCGACCCTCACCGCGTGGGCCACGTAGGCGTGGAGTGTCTGGCGCACGGTGGCGCGCGCGGAGGGGGTCGCGGTGTCGAGCACCGCCGTCACGACTCGCGGCAGCGCGGCGTAGGCTTCGCCTCGGACCTCGGGCTCCCGGGATTGCAGTTGCGCGTGGAGGGACAGGAGGCGTGACAAGGGTCGCGCGTCCACGTGTCCGGAGAGCGACTCCAGGGCCTCGCGGCGCGTCTTGTCCGCTCGCGCGGCGCGCTCTCCCGTGGACTCGAAGGCGTCCGGGATGAGCTCCAGCAGCGGGCCCGCGGGCCCCGCCTTGCCGAGCACCTCCAGCTTCGCGAGCACATCCAGCGTCGCCGAGGGCAGGACCCACATGAGTCCGGGCGGGCGCACCTGACGGTCATTCTCCAGGACACCGTTGAGCAGGAAGAGCAGCGCGCTCGCGCAGTTGTCGGTGAAGAAGTAGTAGCCCATGTACCCGCGCCGCTCGAGCTCCCAGATGCGCTCGAGCATCCGCGTCTCCTCACCGTGCGTCAGGCGCAGGCGGAAGCGGCGGATGGTGCGCTGCTCGAGCTCGAGCGACTCGTGCGCGAGGTCGCCCAGCGTGCCGGTGAGGAAGACGGTGTCGTAGCTCCCCGTCATCCCCTTCACCACGTAGCCCAGGCCCTTGGGCTCCATGCCCGTGAGGGCCACGAGCTGCACCACACGCTCGAAGGAGGGGCCGCGCACCTGGGCGCCCTCGCGCCACACCGGACGCAGGAGGAGATGTCCGAAGAGGGACTCGGGCTGTCGTCCCGTGGCGGCGACCATGAGCACCTCGAGGTGGGAGAGCAGGTCGCGCTCGGCCCAGGCATCGAAGGCGGGACAGGGTGCGCGCACGGGCCAGGCGCCCAGGCCCGAGGACTCCAGCAACTCCGTCAGCGCGCGCGTCTTGGAGAACTCCTGGCAGCGCACCTGCTCGTCCACGGACAGCGCGTCCTCGCGCAGGGACTCCACCGGGACGAACAGCTCCTCGGCGAACGTCACCAGGTCCAGGGCCGCGCTGTGCTGACCTCGCTCGCGACTGAAGGCGCCCGCGTAGTGCAAGCGTGCTTGCTCCTTCCAGACCAGGGGACGCTCGAAGGGCTTCATCCAGCCGGACAACCGGCGCCACCGTGTCTCTCGACTCCAGGCGAAGACGTCCTCCCACCGCTGCGTCACCGCGTGCACCACCGCGCGACGTCGCCACAGCCGCTCGGCGTCCTCGTCCGTCAGCCGGGAGAGGCGCAGCGTGGCGCGACGGTCCTGGGAGGGTGCGTACCGGTAGAGATGG
The DNA here is from genome assembly GCF_059738865.1 of Myxococcus sp. MH1. Taxonomy (NCBI): domain Bacteria; kingdom Pseudomonadati; phylum Myxococcota; class Myxococcia; order Myxococcales; family Myxococcaceae; genus Myxococcus; species Myxococcus sp. MH1. The sequence goes on from NZ_AP026947.1 coordinate 9,878,323, forward strand.
AAGCGCGCGTGGCCTTCGGACCAGTCGGGGCGAGTCTGCGTTCCGTCTCCCAGGCCCAACGGCGAGGACTCGGCGTGGAGCACCAGCTCCAGCGGGCCGCCCGGGAAGCGCCTCATCGCGGGGGGCAGGGACTGGAGTCCCTGCTCCACCTCACGCACGAGCACGGCGTCGCGTGCCGCGGCGTCTCGCAGCACCAGTCCCGCGCGGGACAGGGCGTGGACACGGGCCGCCAGCGAGTCCTCGTTCGGGGAGGCCCCCGGCTCCGAGTCCCCCTCGCGCACCACCCCCGCCGCTCGCGCCCACACGGGCAGCGCGAGGAGCACCACGAGCCACACCACGCCGCGGCTCACCGCGCCACCTCCGCGGCCACCTCCTCCCCATGCACCGCGAGGAACGCGCGTCGGTCCTCATCGAGCCTCGGGTCCGTTCGCGCCAGCTCCCCCACCCGCGCCAGCCACGCCAGCGCGCGCTCGGCCGTGAGCGTCCGCGTGTCCGCCATCGCCAGCAGCTCACGACGGTTCGCGCGCAGGAGCCGGCCGAACGTCGGCAGGTTCTCCCGACGGATGCTCGCCGCCGCCGCCAGGTCCTCCACCGTGGGCCCCGCGCCCAGCGCCAGGTCCTCGCGCAGCTGGTGCGTCCTCGACTGCAGATACACCTGCGCCGCGCGCCCCACCTCCTCGGGAGGAGGCCCCTTGCGTCGCTCCGCCGCCACGACGCGCCAGATGACCACGCCCAGCCCAATCACCGTGGCCGCCACCGTCGTCGCCGACACCACGCGCCCATCCTTGTTGTCACTGTTGCTCGTCTCCGAGCGCGACTCCTTCCCCTCCCCGCCGCTCTCCGATTCGCTCGTCCCCGTCTCGCTGCGGTCGCTGGAGCGCGACTCGCTGGAGCCGCCCTCCTCCGAGCTGTGCGAGGTCCGCTCGCTCGAGTCCCCCGACTCGTTCGACGAGTCCCCAGACCCGTTCGACGAGTCGCCCGAACCATTCGACGAGTCACCGGACCCGTTCGACGAGTCCCCCGAGCCCGAGCCGGAGCCCGAGCCATCCGACGAGCCCTCCGACGCGCTCATCCCGCCATGGCCCATCGCCCCGGGTGTCCTGCACCCCGTCACCGCCAACAACACCGCCATTCCCAACGCACGCGCCGAGCTCCTGGTCGTCATTCCAGACACCCTCCCTGGTGAATGAGCATTCGTTCGACGTGAAAGCATGACGAGACACCGTGCAATTTCACGGAAGGAATTCATTTCCATGAATCAATTAGCCAGTGACGTGCCGAGCCTGGAACACATGATGTTTCGCGGCCTTGGGAGGCCAGGACAGGCTCCAGGCGCGAAGCAGGCATCCCAGGAGGTGCGTCGGGCGCTACGCGGCGGGGAGGTGCGGGGTTCAAGGGCAACGCGCCGGGCATCGACTTTCGACCCCGGCGCGCGCTCACATGAAACCTACCGCGAAAGGCCCTCCCCCCCGGTGGGCCTGCCCCTCATTGTCTCTTCGAGCGCAATGGGAATACCATCCGGGGAACCCCTGATGTCGGATTCCACCCGGACATCTCAGACTCCAGGGCATGTCGCAGCTCAATGCTCAACAGCTCACAACTTCCACGTCCGGGTGGGATAGTGGGAGCCACTCATTGGCATCGTATACTCAGGATACCTTGATTCGTTTGAATTCCGAGGAACAGCGTATCCTGGCGGACCTGGAGGCCCTGCTCGTCGAGGCGGAGCCGGGGTCTGAGTCCCTGCCCATGGTCCTGGAGGCATTGCGCGACACGCTCAAGGCGGAGCGCGCGGTGGCCTACGGCGTGGATGTGGGACCTGACCGCTACCATGTCAGCTACTCCCACAGCTCGGGTTTCCCGCAGCCGACAGAGGCGGTCTTCGACGCGCTGGAGACCTTCCTGTCGGACCGGGAGAGTCTTTGGGGCTGGTACGACCCCGCACGTCCCGCGCCCGCCCAGCGCAACCGGGCGCTGCACTTCCGCTCGCTCCAGGAGTCCGAGGCGCGGCAGATGCCCTTGCATGACCTGCCCGCGTATGAGGTGGGGCGGCGTCTGGGATTGAGCGAGGCGGAGCTGGAGGCGCAGAGGGACCGAGTCAACGTGCGCTCCGGGGCGGTGTATCGCCAGCTCGGGATGGAGCGCATGGCCTTTTTGCGCACGCTGGTGTGCGAGGGCCCCGCGCTGCTGGGCTGGATGGGATTGATGCGCGAGGAGCCCTTCACCGAGCGCGAGCAGCGCGTGCTCCAGGCGCTGACGCCCGCGCTGCAGCGGCGGTTGACGATGGAGACGCGGCTGCGCGAGTCGGGGCTGATGTCCACCGCGCTGGAGGTGGCGATGGAGGCCCTGGGGCGCGCCGCCTGGGTGGTCAGCCGCAGCGGCCGCGTGGTGCACGCCAACAGCGCGGGCCGCGTGTGGTTGGACCGAGGAGAGCCGGAGCTGATGGAGCAGCTGCGCCGGGGCGCGCAGGGGGTGCCCTGTTCGGGCCCGCTGACGCTCACGCCGCTGCGTACTCCCGGGCTGCCTCCGCACTACCTGGCCATCGACACGGGCACGGCCTCGAGCGCCGCGGCGCGGGTGCAGGCCCTGGCCGCGCGCTGGTCGCTCACCGCGCGCGAGTCGGAGGTGCTCACGCACATCGTCCAGGGCGAGACGAACAAGTCCATCGCCGGCCGGCTGGGCTGCGCCGAGCGCACCGTCGAGGTCCACGTCACGCACCTGCTCGCCAAGGCCCACGTGGAGAGCCGCTCGGCCCTCATCGCGCGCTTCTTCCAGACGTCCTGATGACGCGCGCGCCCGCGGGGCCCGCGCGTCTACAATGGGCGGAGTGAACGACTCCGCAGCCCTCCGACTCCAGGCCGCCCGCGCCCGCGCCCGACACGCGCTGGACTCGGGCCCCTTCTCCGCCCCGCCCGAGGGCGTCCCCCGGCGTCGCCGCCTCGTGATGGGGGACCCGCAGGCGGACTTCGACAAGGTGCTGGGCATCCTCGACCACCACGGGCTGTTGAGCGCGGAGGGCTGGCTCCTGCCCGACGTCCAGCTCGTCTCCGTGGGGGACCACTTCGACTGGGGTCCGCCCGAGGAGCGTCAGCGCGCCGCGGACAGCGCGCTGGCCCTGGTGGCGTGGCTCTCCGCGCACCCGGCGGACCAGGTCACCCTGCTGCTCGGCAATCATGACCTGGGCCGCGTGGGCGAGCTCGCGGGCTTCGACGCGGCGAGCTTCGCCACCGCGCAGGCGGAGGCGGACTGCGTCTACCAGAAGGGCCACACGGACGAGGCGGGTGAGCAGGCCTTCTTGAAGCGCTGGCCCCAGGTGCCCACCGCGGAGCTGGTGGCGCGCGACTTCGGCAACTTCCGTGAGCCGCAGCGCACGTGGGTGGAGTTCCTCCTGCGCGCGCGGCGCTTCCGGACCGCCCACGCCGCGGGCCCCGGGCTCGTCGTGCTCCACGCGGGCGTGACGCGGGAGGACCTGGACCTGGTGGGGCTCGCCCCCGAGCAGCACGCGGACGCGGACGCGGTGGCGCGCGCGCTCAACGGCGCGGTGGATGACGCGGTGGCGCGGTGGAAGGGCGGACCGCTGGAGGTGCCCCACCTGCACCAGCCGGGCGACGCCGCGCGGGGCGAGGGCACGGGCATCTTCTACCAGCGCCCCAGCCTGAAGCCCGACGACGCCGAGCGCACCCGACAGACTCCGCGCCGGCGCTTCGACCCGAGGCGACTGCCCAGGGGGCTCACCCAGGTGGTGGGCCACACGCGCGACAAGCGGGTGCTGGAGCTGATGGGCGTCACGAACCTGACGCCGCGCGACGGCGTGGTGCGAAACCTGGTGACGGACGGGACCCGGGTGGACTGCGCCCACGGCGCGCCGCCGCCACCGCGAGACACCCAGGCGGCGCTGGTCTTCGTCGACGGAGGCATGAGCCACTGCCCCGTCGAGTCCTACGAGCTGTTCGACCTGGACACGCGCGCCGCCGCCGCTCGGACGACGGCGCGCTGAGCCCCGCGGGCTACTTGGGCGCGGGCTGGGCCTCGGCCTGGAGACCGGCGAGCTTCTTCTCCAGGTTCTTCACCATGCGCGGCGACGCCTGCACGGCGGGCAGCGTCTTGGCGAAGGCGAGGGCCTCCTCCAGCGTCTTCACCGCGGAGGCGTTGTCCTTGCGCGCGATGAGGATGTCGACCCGGCCGGACATCACGCTGAGCCGACGCGAGCCCTGCACCCGGGCCAGCGCGCGGTCACTCGCGGCGAGCGCGTCGTCCAGCCGTCCCACGGTCCGGTACAGCGTGGCCAGGCGCGCGGGCGGGTTGTAGTCCTGGGGCAGGTCCTTCTCGCTCTGCTCCAGCGCGGGGATGGCGCGCTCGGGCGTGCCCAGCTTCATGGCCGCGCCCATGCGGTGCGCGTCGAAGACGGCGCGGGCCTCGGGGTTGGGGGCCTTGGCGGCCTCGGCCTCCAGGAAGGCCAGCCACTCCTCGGCGAGGACCTTCTTGCCGGCCTCGTCCTTGGCCACCTCGCGCGCCATGAGGCGCGCCTCGTACAGCCCCGAGCGGTCATCACCGGACATCTCGATGACGGGAGCCCCCATGGCGTCCACCACCTTGGCCTCCAGCGCGCTTCGCAGCTCCTTCACCCCGGCCGCGTCCTCGGGCATGGACACCGCGCACATCAGGCCGAACATCGCGGCGTTGGCCCACGACAGCGAGCGGGGCGTGCCCGGAAGCAGCTCGAGCGCCTTCTTCGCGCACGGCTCCACCTGCATCGCGCCGTACATGGCCGTCATGAGCGACTCCAGGGCGCGCCCCCGGCGGGACCAGTCGGCGGGCGCCTCGGCCAGGGCCTCCGTCAGGGTCTCTATCGCTTCGGCGGAGCGGCCCTCGGCATGGAGCGCGTCACCGCGCGCCAGCAGCGCCTCCGCGCCGGTGACGCCGCCCTTGTAGGCGCGCTCGCCGTCCTCGAAGAGCTTCTCCAGCTGCGACACGGTGGCGCTGCCCGCGAAGCGCAGGAGCGGCTTCTCCGCGCGCGGGTCGATGACGTACAGCGTGGGCCAGAACTCGATGGGGAACTTCTCCTGGAACGCCGCGTTCTGGGTCAGGTCGGTGTTCACCTCCAGCCAGACGAAGCGGTCGGCGTGGCGCGCCAGCGACTTGTCCGACAGGACGTACGCCTTCATGGAGCGACAGGTGTGGCACCACGGCGCCCAGACGTCGACGAAGAGGGGAACCCCCTTCGCCTTCGCTTCCGCGAGGGCTCGGGCGTAGTCATCCTCGATGAACGGCAGGGGAGCTCCGGCGTGCGCCGCTTCCGTGGACACGGGCGTGTTCGTGTTCGCGGCGGTGCAGCCGACGAGCCCCCAGAGCAGCAGGCTGGCGACAAGGGTGCGCATGGCGCGAACCCTACACCCGGGATGGCGCCGCTCGCGCCTGCTCCGAAACTGACATCCACCGCGCAAGCATCTGGGCACCTGCCCGTTCGCATGCTCTGGTGTGCGCGGACCTCCGATGACGCGAGACCCCTACCCCCTGCGTGACGCGCTCGCGTCCGCCCTGGACGCCCTCCCTGCCGCCGAGCGGTTCCCGGACCCCTCCGACGCGGACCTGGCCCGCCGGCTGGCGGAGCGGCTGCGGCGGGATTTGCTGCCCCGCCTCGGCTCGGCGGACGCGCCCCTGCTGCTGGTGGCCATCGCCGGCCCCAACAATGTCGGCAAGTCCACGCTGTTCAACGCGCTGGTGGGCGCGTCGCTGTCGCCCGCGAGGCCCGAGGGAGGCCTGACGAAGCAGTGTCTGGCGGCGGCCCACCCGGAGACCTGGACGGGCGCGCTGAAGGACTTCCTCACCCGCCGCTACGACACGGTGCCGGTCGCGTCGGGCGAGTCGGCGCCGGTGGACCAGCCGGGGCCCTCCGGGCGGCTGTACCTGGTGCTGGCCGAGGATGTGCCGCGCGGGCTGCTCGTCATGGACACGCCGGACTTCGACAGCGTGTACCGGGAGAACCGCGAGCGCGCCGAGGCGCTGCTCGTCACGGTGGACGTGCTCGTGTTCGTGGTGAGCCGGCAGACGTACCAGAACGCCGCGCTGGTGGACTTCCTGCGCGCGGCGGTCGGCCATGGGCGGCCGTACCTGCTCGTCTACAACGAGGCCTCTCGCGAGGAGGTGGCGCGCGGGCACCTGGACAAGCTGGCCTCGGATGTCGGCCATCCGCCGCTCGCGCGCTACCTGGCGCCGCACCAGCCGGAGGTGGAGGCGGGCCTGCGGCCCCTGGCGACGGTGCCGCTGGATGGGAAGCCCGCGCTGGGCTCCCTGTTGGGAGAGGCCGAGCACGCGCGGGAGTTGAAGGCCCGGGCGCTGGAGGCCTCGCTCGCCGATGCGCGCGCGGAGATGGGGGCGGTGGCGCTCGCGGCGGGGCGCGCGGCGAGCGAGCCGGAGCGGCTGCGGCAACGGCTGCGTCACGAGCTCGAGGGCGTGGGCGCCGCGGCGGCCCTGAAGGCGGTGCCCGCGGACGTGCTCATCGATGCGTTCCGCGACGAGCTGGATGCGCGCAGTCAGTTCCACAAGTGGGTGCGGCTGCCGTTCCGGGGGCTGGCCACGGCGCTGACGTACGTGAGCCGCAAGGTGCGGCAGTCCTTCACGGGGCCGGAGCCCGAGGGGGCCGAGACGCCGACGCGCACGGTGGACGCGACGTTGACGGATGGAGTGCGGCGGCTGGTGGATGCCTTCGCGCCGGAGGTCGCCGCGTGGCGCGGGGACCCGGCGACGCGCGCGCTGCTGGCGGAGGCCTTCGGGCCGGTGACGCTGGCGAAGCTGGAGGAGCCGCTGGGCTTCGAGGCCTTGCATGCCCACGCGGCGGACCGCGCCACGCTGTACGCGTACTGCCGCGACCTGGTGGCGGCCGAGCTGCAGGGAGGCATGCGCGAGGAGCTGCTCCAGGCGATGACGACGCTGGTGTACTCGGTGCCATCGGGCGCGGCGGCGGTGGTGACGGTGGCCACCGGGGGCTTCGGGCATGACGCGGTGGTGTGGGCGGGGACGCTCCTGTCCACGCCGCTGATGGAGCGCTTCGTGGACCTCCTGGGCGCGCAGGTGCGTGCCCGCGTCACCCGCAAGTGGGCGGACGCGCACGGCGCCACGCTGGCCCGGGCGCTGGAGGCGCGGTTCTTCTCGGGCGTGCTCGGGCACCTCGACGGGCTGGCGGAGGCGTGGCACCACACCGCGACGCGCCTGGAGGCGACCCGGACCGAGCTGGCGTGAGACCGAGCCGTCGTCCTCTTCGCCTGGGAGAAACCGAGACGCTGAGGAAGGGGCGGGACGGACGGACAGGACGGGCGATATTCCGCCCGTGCGTGTGCGGCGACAATGCGTCATGCTGCGCGCGTCATGAATGGCTCGGACCCCGACGCACCGGGCTCCCCACCTCCGGTCCTCTCCTTCCGCCACCTGCTGACCGACGCCGTCGGCACGTTCCTGGACGAAGCCGGGATGACGTGCGCGCAGACGGCGGACTCCATCGGCGAGCTCATCGTCACGCTCTCGCGCTACCGCGAGGAGGGCGCCCCGCTGTTCCCCATGGCCTTCGTGGGGGATGACCTGGCGCGGATGCTCACGCTCCTGGGCGGGCATGACCCCCTCGCCATCGGCATCGGGCCGCGCACGCGCGCCACCATCCAGCGGGCGCTGAAGCAGTGCGCGCAGTTGGGACAGGGACGGTGGTGGGCGCTGTACCTGCTGCGGGTGCCGGAGGGGTTCGCGTACGGCGTGTTCCGCACGGACCCGTTCCCGCTCGCGGAGTCACCGCTGGAGCGGCTGCGCCGCGTCGAAGAGGCGCAGGCGGGGGTCGTCGGCGTGCTCCAGCTGGCGGACAACATGCTGGAGCTGCGCGCCGGCGGTGGACTGTGCCGGCACGTGTACCTGTCCGGTGCGCGTGTGGAGTCGGCGTCGCCGCCGGTGATTCTCGACGAGTTGGCGGACGCCATCACCCAGGGCGTGGCGAGCGCCAGTCGCGAGCGAGCGCGGGGGTTCTTCCGACGGGTGTTGTTCGAGGTGATGCAGACGTCCCATGGGACGCTGGTGGCGGTGCTGCCTCGCGAGCGCGCGGGCTCCACGCTGTTCGTGGATGGCATCATCCTGCCTCGGCCGCTGGACGTGGTGGCGTTGCTGGACCGCTACCACGTGGACGCCACGTTCTCGGCGGCGACGGCGGTGCGTGCCACGGGGCAGTTGCTGCGCGGGATGATGGCCACGGATGGAATCACGGTGCTGCGCGCCGATGGTTGCATCGTGGGGTACAACATCTTCGTGCGACACCCGGAGTCGCTCGCACATGAGCCCTCCGTCGTCGGGGGCGCGCGGCGACGCACCTATGAGGTCCTGGGCGCGGCCGTGGGCACCGAGCTGACCGCCGCGTTCATCCGCTCGCAGGATGGGGATGTGGCCTGCCGTCGGGCGTGACGTCTCCGGGACGGAGCGGGGAGGTCCGCGCCGCGTAGGATTCGTGCGTACACGCGAGGAGGCGGGACTTTCCAACTCTTCCGGTTATCTGACACATCCGCGCCGGAGTTGAGGCTCAGGTCATCTTGGGAACACCTGACCTGCCACGTCACATCTTCGCTTGATGGCCCGTGTGTCCGGGGATTTGAGTTTGTCAGAGGGTTCCAGCATGCTGGCCCCGCCTTGAAATCCCCCTTGTTCAGTATCGAGCGGCTCGCGCTCGCCGTCCTATCGGTGTGCCTCCTGGCTTCCCCTGCCTGGGGCCAGAAGCTACCTGACGTCGTCGTCTCCGGGCCGCCCATCGTCCCCGCACTGAACGAGAACGGACAGGGCCTGTGTGTCGCGTCCAATGTGTGGACGAGGGCCGTCAATGAGTTCCCCCAGAGTCGGGGCACATACATCGACGTCATCAACGGGTTCTTCGAGGAGCCGGCGAGCAGGCAGAACCGCGTCTCGACCGTACTGCGGACTGCTTTCGACCTGTCGAACAACCTCAACGACGGTCGCACGCTGAGCTTTGGCGACTTCGTGAGCGCGGTCCCCTCCGCAGGATGCTCCACGGGCGGATGCAGTTTCAATGTCATCAATGATGGCGATGCCTTCACGCCGTTCGTCTCGCGGTTTCGCGGCTACCTGAACATCCGCGAGGACTCCGTCGGGCAGCCACTGCACCTTGGCTTTTACGCGGATGATGCCGTCAGCTTCGTCATCTACGACCGGGCGCAATCCTATACGGTCATCAATCGCCCCCCGCAGCTCGGTCTCCCAACCTGGCGAACCACGAACTCCGTCACCTTCACGGTGCCGGGACTCTATGCCGTGGAAATCGTTTACGCCCAGGTCAGTGAGCACGCCGCGCTTGAGTTGTCGATGCGTCAGGGAGCTTTCACCGACTTCGAGCGGGCCGCGAATCAACCACCGATCGTCAGCTTGGAGAACAGCGGCTTCCAACTGCTCCAACCAACGCAGTTCTTCCAGACGGAGAACGGCCTCCCCGCTTACGCCGGCTCCCCCAATCGCTGTGAGCAGTGCAACCGCGCTGACGCGAACTCCCAGGGCAACAGCACCTGCGGCACCTCCTACTACTGCAACAGCGCTGCGCTCTGCGCACCCTGCGACTCCGCCCTCTTCTGCGGCGCGTCCTGCACCCGCTGTGGCCCCTCCTCCCCCTACTGCGCCAACCTCAACGGCGTCACCCAGTGCGTGGCTTGCACGGAGGACTCACAGTGCCCGAACGGCCGCTGTGACCTGACCGACAACACGTGCCGCGGATGCAACGGCGACGAGGACTGCCCGAACACCGGCCGCTGTGACCTCGCGACCAACCAGTGCTCCGGCTGCAACGATGACAGCGACTGCCCGGGGAGCACCGTCTGCGACGAGCCCACCGCCACCTGCGTGCCCTGCACCGAGGACGCCCACTGCCCCAACGGTCAGGTCTGCGCGACCGACATCCACGAGTGCCGCGAGTGCAACAATGACTCGCAGTGCCCTCGCGGAGAGGTCTGCGGCAATCACCAGTGCGGCCCCTGCGCCACCAACGACGCCTGCGCCGGCAACTCCTGCAACTGCTGCCCCAACGGCACCCAGTGCGCGGCCCTGACGCCCGGCGCCTCGCCCTCGTGCGTGGAGTGCACCACCGACGACCAGTGCGCCGAGGGCCAGAAGTGCGACCCGCTCAACGGCACCTGCGTCGCCGCCATCCCCGAGTGCAACACCGCCGAGGCCTGCGGTCCCGCCTGCGCCAAGTGCCCCGGCGAGCGCCCCTTCTGTCTCGACGGCCAGGTCTGCGTCCAGTGCCGCACCGACCTCGAGTGCGGCGACGGCCAGTTCTGCCTCAGCGGTGAATGCAGCTCCTGCACGACCGACAGACACTGCGGCTCGCGCTGCGAGGCCTGCGACGTGGACGCGCCCTTCTGCCTCTCCGACGGCTCGGTCCAGAACAGCGCCTGCGTGGGCTGCCGCAACAACGACGACTGCGGCAGCGGCCAGTGCAACCCCACCACCCGCACCTGCGAGAACGCCGGCGCCTGCGCGGTGACGTGCGACGCGGGCCTCGTCTGCGACGGCGCCGCCTGCGTGGAGTGCTTCGCCGACGCCCACTGTCCCTGCGGCGGGACGTGCGACACCGCGAACAAGACCTGCTCCGAGTCCTGCGAAGACAGCAACGACTGCCTCGGCGTCCAGCACTGCTCCGCCAAGACCCAGCAGTGCGAGCGAGGCCGTCGCAAGCCCGGCACCGACCCTCAGGGCGGCGCCTTCTGCTGCGGCACCACCGAGGACGCCACCCCGGCCGGCAGCGCCACCATCCTCTTCCTGCTCGCCGCGGGCCTGCTGCTCCTGCGCTCCCACCGCCGCGTCCGATGAAACCCTTCCATCTGCCCCTCCTCCTCCTGGCGCTGGGAGGGGCCAGCATCGCCTCCGCCCAGCCGGACGCCCGCTTCGACGTCCAACTGTTCCGCCCGTCCGCCGCGCCCCAGGACCTGGTCGTCGTCACCCAGTCCCGTCCGCTGTCGCACCTGTCCGTGGCCGCGGGGCCCTACTTCAGCTACTCGCTCAACCCCCTCACCCTCGTCCCCGAGGGCGGAGACCTCGAGAAGATCAGCCTCGTCGGCAACCGCCTCCAACTGGACGTCATGGCCATGGTGGGCCTGTTCGACTGGGGCGAGTTCGGCGTGGACCTGCCGCTCATCCTCGCGCAGGGCGGACAGAACCTGGAGGTCATCGGCACCGAGGGCAGCGTGGAGAGCTTCGTGCTCGGCGACCTGCGCCTCACCGGCAAGGTGGCCATCCCCGGCATGCGCCGCCCCGCCGAGGGCAAGGGCTGGGGCGCCGCGATGACGCTCAACGTGAGCTTCCCCACGGGCGCGCAGGACGCGTTCGCGGGGGATGGCGAGCTGACGTGGGCACCGGGCCTCGTGCTCGACTACCGCTTCGGCAACGGCATCCTCCTGGCGCTCAACGGCGGCTTCTGGAAGCGGCCAGACCGCGTCTTCGACGGCGTGGCGCTCGGGGACATGGCGCCCTTCGGCCTGGGCGCCGAGGTCCCCATCCTGCGCGGCAGCGGAATCACCGCGCTCGGCGCCGTGAACGGCGCGGTGGCCCTGAAGAAGGCCCCCGGCGCGGAGCGGCAGATTCCCGCGGAGCTGCTCATCGGCCTGCGCTGGTACAGCTCCACCGGCGTGACGTTCACCTTCGGCGGTGGCGCGGGCTGCGGGTGCTCGCTGGCCTCGCCCACGCTGAGCTTCTTCACGTCCATCATCTGGATTCCGGCGAAGACGCGCGAGTGGGAGGCGCTGGAGCGCTTCAAGGAGCCGCCCGAGCCGCCCCCCCCGCCCCCGCCCCCGGTCGACCCGGATGGGGACTCCGTGATTGGGGCGGGAGACAAGTGCCCGGACGTGCCCGGCCCGGTGGAGAACGCCGGCTGCCCGGACACGGACCGCGACAGCGACGGCGTGGTGGACCGACTCGACCGGTGCCCGGACGAGCCCGCGGGTGGCCGCGGCCGCCACGGGTGCCCCCTGGCCCGCCGGGAGAAGAACAAGATTGTCATCCTGGAGCAGGTGAACTTCGCCACCGACCAGGACGTCATCCTCTCGGAGTCGTTCCCCATCCTCGAGGAGGTCGCCCGGGTGATGAACGAGAACCCGGAGATGGACCGCGTGCTGGTGGAAGGCCACACGGATGCTCGCGCGAGCGACGCGTACAACCTGGACCTGTCACGTCGTCGCGCGGCCAGCGTGATGCGCTTCCTCGTGGAGACGGGCGTGGCGGCCGAGCGCGTGTGCTCGCAGGGCTTCGGGCGCAGCCGCCCGCTGTCCGACAACGCGACCGAGGAGGGCATGGCGCTCAACCGCCGCGTCGAGTTCACCATCCAGCCGCCGAGCGACGGCCCCCGTCCGCCCTGCCCGGATGACCTGGACAAGAAGGGCAAGCGCCCCCGGCAGAAGCAGCCGGGCCCCAAGCCTCCCGCGCCGAAGCGGTAGGCCCGAGCCGTCGCCGCTCGCGGGCACGTGGGAGTCCGCTCCCCGTGCCCGCCCGCGACAGTCTCAGGGGACGACGAACTCCGCGGCGGAGCGGCGACGACCGGCGACCACCGAGACGACGGCGCGCCCAGGGCCCACGGCCGTCACGCGGCCATCCTTGGACACCGACACCACGGACGCATCCGAGGTGAACCACTCCAGCGGCACGCTGTCGAGCACCACGCCGTTGCGGTTGAAGGCCCGCGCGAGCAGCAACACCGACTGCCCGCGCCGCTGGAACTGGTGATGCGTCAGGTTCAGCCCGAGCCTCGCGAAGTCCGCCGGCACCACCTGCACCGCGATGTGCCGCGCCAGATGTCCCAGGCTCGCGCTCACCGTGGCCGAGCCGGGCTTCACCGCGACGACCTGCCCGTCCTCCACCCTCGCCACCGACTCGTCGGACGAGCGGAACTCCGGCGTGACGTTCTGGAGCGACGCGCCCTGCTCGTTGCGAGCCACCACGCGCAGCTTGATGGTGCGCCCCACCTCCAGGAAGTCCGCGCCCGGGGCGCGCACGTCGAGCGAGTTGAGGATGACCAGGTCCAGGTTGAGGGCCTCGCGCACCTTGCCGCCCGTCACGCCGATGACCGTCTTGCCGGACTTGCGCACCGTCATCACGCCGTCCTGGACCAGGGCCACGTCCGTCGCGGAGCTGGTCCAGCGCAGCTTCGGCTCGCGCATGCGTTCGCCCTCCGTGTCGAGGACGACGTAGTCCAGCTTCACGCTCTGCCCGGGCGTGCGCAGGAACTGGGACTCCAGCGGCTGGAAGGTCAGGGACCCGGGCGTCGGACCGCAAGCACTCAGGAGCCCGAGGAGCACAACGAGGAGGACGGAACGAAAAGGAATGCGCGGCGTCTTCACGGCGGCGTCGACAACGGTAGCGAGGGCGGGAGCAGCGCCATCTTAACCACGCTCGCCGGCCCCGGTGATACCCACGAACAGCTTCCGGCCCCCGTCGCGAGGGAGCGTCCGTCCAGACAGGCGGTATCCTCCCGCCCCCAGCGGCTCCGCGGCCCTCAGGCGAAGAGGAAGTGCGGGACGTTGAAGTCACTCTCGGTGGAGTCCAGGGACGCGACGATGTTCAGCCGCTGGCCGGGCTCCGCGAGGTCGACCACGTAGTCCGCCTTCGTGCGGCCCGCGCCCTGGATGACCCGCACGCGGGGCCTGGCCGCCTGGGCCGCGTCCGAGGGGACATCCATCACCACGCCGAGCTGCCCGCCCGAGAGGCGCACCAGCGTCCCCACCGGATAGAAGCCCGCCACCGAGGTGAACAGGCGCACCACGCGCGCATCGAACCGCGTCCCGGCCCGGTGGGTGATGAGCCGCAGGGCGGTGTCCGGCGCCAGCCCTGGATGCGGAGGCGCCGGGAAGGTCAGCAGGTCGAAGGCACACGGCACCGCCAACAGCCGCCCCGCCAGTCCCACCGGGCGCTGCACCGGGCCGCTCCACGCCGGCTGGAGGCAGTCGTGCGCGGCCACCACGCGCTCCAGCCGGCCCGTGTCCAGCGGGCGCTGCAACAACCGCAGCGCCGTCTTCAGCGGCCCGCGCCGCGCCAGCAGCTCGTGCGAGGCCCGGTCGAACTCCTGCTCGGGAGGCAGTGTCGACGCACCCCGCCCCAGGTCATGGAACAGGCCGCTCAGGGCCAGGTCGAGCTGCTGCGCGCGCGACATCCCCATCCGCCGCGCCATCAACAGCGAGAGCACCGCCACCGCCGCGCCGTGCTGACCCCCGTCCACGTCCGTGCGCCGGAAGCGCGTCAGGCCCACCAGGAGCGCCTCGTGGCCCACCGAGGCCTCGGCCAGCCGCAACAGCACGCGCCGGAAGCGCTCCACGCGCACCGGCGACTGGCTGGTGATGACGTGCTTGAGGAGGACGACCAGCCGCGCGTAGTAGCGCAGCATCACCTCGCGCGGCGTGAGCACGTTGTGGGAGGACAGCACCTCCCGCAGGCGGATGGGGCCCAGCTTCTCGTTGAGGATGGCCTGGGGCTTCTGGGCGCGCCGGTGCTTCTGGAACGCGAGCAGGAAGGCTCGCAGGTGCTCACGGCGCAGCCCCGCGCCGAAGGAGATCTCCTGGACTTGAAGGTGCTCCAGGTAGCGCCGCAGCGAGACGGCCATCTCGAGGTGCTCCTCGCCCAGCTTCATCCGCGCGCCGTTGAGGAAGGGGATGCCGCCCACGCACTGCAGCTCCACCGACTTCTGCCCTCGCAGCTCCGCGTCCAGCAGCGCGCCCAGCTCCTCGAGCCCCTCCTTCACACCCGCGTTGTCCACGTCGTGCAGGGACACCGTGTTCAGGCAGCGCACCACCAACCCCATCAACCTGGGGCCCACCCGCGCCGCGTCGTCCCGATTCGACTCCGTCTCCATGGTTCCCCACCTGGCGCCCCAGGCGCCTCAGCCCACCGGAGCCAGCTGCGCCAGCGCCTCACGACAGGCCTGCTTGAGGACGCGCGGCGCGAAGAGCTTGCTCGCCACGGCCTCCAGGAGCGGCCGGGCCCTGGGGTCTCCGAGCACGCCGATGCACCGCGCGCAGTGGGCCTTGAGCTCCACGTCCTGCTCCCGCTCGAAGGCCGTGCGCAGCGCCGCGCCCGCCAGGGGCCCGCCCAGGTCCGCGAGCGCGCGCAGCACCGCCATCCGCTCACGCGCCTCCAGCTTCACCTCCAGGCGCGACACCAGCGGCCCCACCGCCGCCTCCACCCCGTGCCGCACCAGCAACACGAGCGCCGCGCCGCGAACCTCCGCCTCCGGGTCCGCCAGCAGCCGCAGGAGCGCCGAGCGCTGCGGCTCGATATCCCGGGGATTGAGCCGCGACAGCAGCGCCGCGCGCACCCGGGGCCTGGGGTGCGAGAGCAAGGCCGCCGTCAGCGGCTGGGCCTCGGGGCCCGCCTCGCGCAGGAACTGCAGCCAGTCCAGGTCCCGCTCCCCCAGCGACGCGGCGCGCGTCACCAGCACGCCCAGCGACACACCCCGGCGCACGAGCAGCTTCGCCAGCGCGCCGCGCGCCTCCGGAGACGGCAGCTCGAACAAGAGGTCCGTGGCGCCCTGGAGCGCGTCGCGAGGCAGCGCGCTCAACAGCTCCAGCACGCGCAGCAGCACCCCTGGCTGGGCCGTGGCCTGGGCGAGCGCGAAGCGAGGCGCCTCCAGGAAGAACAGCCGCGTGACGGCGTACAGGTCCGGCGCGCGGGCCCCGGATGCGCGCGCATCCCGTGTCATGCCCTGCACCACCTGCGACAGCTCCGCCCACCGGCCATGGGAGACGAACCCCGACAGGAGCTCCTCCATCCAGCCCAGCAGCGCCGCGCGCTCCTCCTCGCGGCACACCGCGAGCAGGCCCCACACCATCCACACGCTCCGCTCATGCACGCCCACGCCGCCGCGCTCGCGCTCCAGCAGGGCGCGCAGCTCCGCCACCTCCGCGTCGCTGGCGCCCTCGAACGCCGGCGCCCCCGAGCGCACCAGGTCCTGCGCGCTGACGGGGGCCAGCACCTCCGCCTCCAGGCGCGCGAGCCACTCGTCGTGCCCCACCGGGCGACGCCGGCCCGAACCCGAGGACTGGCGCCGCGTGAGGTCCGCGAACAGCTGCTCCTCACGCTCGGCGAGCTGCGCCTCCGTCTGCGCCGACTCGCCCGTCTCGGCCGAGGCGGGCACCTCCGCGACGACGAGCTCGATGTCCTCGAACCCCCGCTCCCAGAACCACGTGTAGAAGTCGTACTCCGGCGGCAGCGTGCGCTGCAGCGCGCGGTGCCACATGGCCAGGAACGCCCCCAGCTCCTCCGCCTCCACACCCGGCTGCCACAGCACCTCCTGCACGCCCTCCAGGAAGAGCGGCCGCGTCACGGAGTCCTTCGCCGACGCCGACTCCACCAGCACCACGTCCCCCAACAGCAACGCCGAGGAGCGGATGTGCAGCACCACCGCCTCCCCCGTCACCGCGTGGTAGCGGCTCACACACTCGACCAGCCGCTGCTGGACCTCCGCCAGCGCGGCGTGGCCCTCCGCATAGAAGCGGTACGCGCCCAGCACCTTGTTCAGCGCGTGCCCCACCTCCGTCGCGGCTTCCTCCGCGGTGAGCACGGGCGCGCCACCGGGCGTCGGGACGGCCATCGGACTTCGAGAGGCGGGCATGGGCATGGTCTAGCAATTCATTGAATTCAATGAACCGCACCAAAGCCAGAAACCTGCCAGGGATTGTGGGGTGGACCGTTCAGGGTCGGGGAGCGAGAGCGCCCAGGGCCTGCGTGGCCAGGGCCTCCCCCTCGCGCCAGCCCGCGATTCGGGAGCGCTCCCGCGCGCGCTCCAATCGCTCCCGCGCCTCGGCGAGCTGGCCGCCCGCGCCCAGCAACCGGCCCGCGTTGTAGTGGATTCGGGCCGCCTCCTGTGAATCCCCCGCCTGCTCCGCGAGGGAGAGGGCGCGCTCCAGTTCCGTGAGGGCCGCCGCATGTTCTCCGGCGAGGACCCGCAGACCCGCGAGGTTGGAGAGCGCACGCGCCTGACCCACGAGGCTGCCCGTGGCGCGCGCCTGCTCGGCGGCGTGGGTGAAGCTGACACGGGCCTTCTCCGCCTGCTGGAGGCGCAGCTGCAGGCGACCCAGCAGGTTGAGGTGCTCCCAGTAGAAGTCCGGCGCCCGGGCGGGCTTGCCGCCCATCCGCTGGAAGGCCCGGGTGACGAGCTCCACCGCGCCCGTGATGTCCCCCCGCGCCTCGCGGGCCCGGGAGTGCTCGCCCAGGACCCACGCCTCCACCTCCAACTCGGTGGCGGCGGCCTCGCGAATCGCCAGCAGTCGGGCCTCCGCGGCGGCCACCTGCCCCAGCTTCAGCTCCGCGGCGGCGATGCGGCGCACCAGCTCCGCGCGGGCGGCGGGCGCCTCGGTGTCGGGCAGCCTCCCCAGCCACGGCTCCGCGATGGACGCCACGGAGGCGGGGTCCACCTGCGTCAGACAGGTGCACGCGCGCGTCAGCATGCCCCACTGCCAGAGCCGCGCCGCGGGCGTGGCGCCAGGGGAGTCGCCCATGGCGCGTCGGAAGTAGTCGAAGGCCGCCCGCCACTCCCCTCGCGCGGAGAGCCGCTCCCCCGCGCGCTCACAGGCCGCGGAGGCTCCGGGTGCGCCCGCGACGAGCAGGTGGTCGGCCACGCGGACCTCGCGCGCGGGCTCGGCGGCGAAGGCGTCCTTGCCCAGCGCCTCCGCCAGCGCCTGGTGCGCGCGGCGCAGCGCGCTCACGGGCAGCCGCTCCAGCAAGGCCTGGCGGGCCAGCTCCTGCGTGAAGCGCAGACAGCCGGGCCGCTCCTTCACCTCCGTGAGCCACCCATCCACCACCAGCAGCTCGGGCACGTCCGCTTCCACGACTTCGTCCGACAGCGAGGCGCGCACGAGCGCGGCGGAGAAGACGGCCCCCTCGACGGCCGCGCGGGACAGGAAGCGTTGCAGCGGCGGCGGCAGCAGGTCCAGACGCGCGCCCAGCGCGAGGCCGAGGCTGTCGGGCAACACCGCCTCGCCCAGCGGCTGGGTGGCCTGCAGGGCGCCGCCCAGCCGCTGCACGGCGCCGCGCTCGACGAGGGCCCGCAGCAGTTCCAGCGCGAAGGAGGGGTTGCCACTCGAACGCTCGAAGACGAGCGTCTCCACCTCGGCGCTCGGCGGCGCGCCGAAGGCCGAGGCGAGCAGGGTCCGCAGCTCCGGCCTGGGCATGCCTCCCAGCACCGAGAGGGGAAGCGACGTGATGGCGACGGGCAACGCCTCCGGCGCCGTCGTGGCCATCAAGGCGACGCGGGAGCCGGGCGCGCTCACCAGCGCCACCAACAGCTCCAGCGAGGCCACGTCCGCGTGGTGCACGTCATCCACGAGCAGCAACAGCCCGCCGACACGTGCCGCACGCAGCAGCGTCTCCGTCAGCGCGGCATCGGCGGCCTGGAGCTGGCCCGAGGGTCCGCCCTGGGACAACCGTCGCCAGAGCGCGGCGACCTCCTGCGAGGACAGGCCCAACAGGGCGAGCGGCTGGAGCGGCGCCCCCTCGGGCACGGGGCCCAGCATGCGCGCGAGGCCGGTGAGCACCGAGCGCATCAACCCCATCGCCCCCGCGCCGCGCAGGTCCTCCGCGCTGGTCCTCACCACCCGCGGCCCCGGCTCGCGTGCGGCCTGCTCCGCCACGGCCTCGAGCAGCCGGCTCTTGCCCATGCCCGCCGCCCCCGAGAAGAGCCGGGCGCTCCCCTGCCCCGCCTTCAGCGCGTCCACCACCCGTCGCGCGGCGACCAGCGCGTCCTCACGGCCCACGAAGGGCGTGCCACGCATCACGCCGCCCAGGCCCTCCACGCGCCAGGCGCTCCCCGAGGCCAGGCTCCGCTCCGGTCCGAAGCGGACGCCCTCCTCCAGCAAGCCCTTCGCGGCGGAGCCCACCAGCACCTCTCCCGGGGCCGCCGCCTGCGCGAGCGCGGCGGAGTGCTCCAGTCCCACGCCCGTCACGCGCCACGGCGCGCGGCCACCGCCTCCGCTCACCAGCACGGCGTCGAACTCCAGGCCCGCGCGCAGCGTCGGCGCGGGAGACACGCCCGAGGCCTCCACCGCGCGCAGCAGCTCCAGCACGCAGCGGACCGCGCGCGCCGGGTCATCCCGACGCGACACGGGCAGGCCGAACGCCAGGCTCCAGCGCGACTCGGTGAGCTGCACCACCTCCGCCTCGTGTCGCTCGGCGATGGCCGCGGCCAGGTCCATCAGCTGGCCCACGGCCTCCATCCCCTCCTCGGGCCCCAGCGCCTTGCGCAGCGCCTCGGCGCCCTCCAGCGCCACCGTGACGATGACCAGCTTGCGCTTGAGGGAGCCGGCCTCGCGCCCCCGCATCCTCACCGTCGCCGCGGGGCCGTCCTCCGCCAGCGGCACGGACGCGGCCGTCGTCACCGTGGCAGGGCCGTGAAGCTCCGTCGGCGGCGCCTCCAGGTCGATGAGCTGTCCGTCGGAGACCACCGAGACGTCCTGCGAGCGCGCGCCTTCGGGACGAAGGCTTCTCGTCCGCGTCGCGCCCGCGGCATCTCCCCCGGGAGCGGGCGGCTCGGCCGTGGCGAGCGGTGCCTTCGCCTCCGGTGAGCCGGACACGCCCCCGGAGATGGCCGCCATGGCGCTGCCACAGTGCGGACAGAAGCGACTGCTGCCCCGCGTGGACTGTCCACATCGAGGGCACGTCACGCTGGACTCGGAGACGCGCGGCAGCAGGCTTCCCAGGCCCACGCTGGACTCGCGCATCCGCGCGCGGACCATCTCGCCCACCAGCCGCTCGGCCGTCTGGGCGACGTCGTCCTCGGGTCCGCGCGGCGTCTCATCCAGGTACTGCTGGAGCGCCCGGGCCACGTCGCCGCAGCGCTCGAAGCGCTGCTCACGCGGCTTGGCCAGCATGCGCAGGATGATGCTGTCGAGCAGCGGGGAGACACCGTCGACGAGCATCGACGGCTTGAGCGCGGGCGTCAGCGCGATGCGCCGCATCGCCTCGGGAGCGTTGTCCGTCTCCACCAGCGGACGGTGCGTCACCAGCTCCCACAGCACGACGCCCAGCGCGTACTGGTCGCTGCGCCCGTCGAGCGGATGGTTGCGCACCTGCTCGGGTGACATGTACCGCAGCTTGCCCTTGAGGATGCCGGTGCGCGTGCGCGTGGAGCGATTGCTCGCCTTGGCCACGCCGAAGTCCACCACCTTCGTCACGCCGTCCAGTCGCACCATGATGTTCTGCGGACTGATGTCACGGTGGACCAGGTCCAGTGACACGCCCTGGGCATCCACGGCCTGGTGCGCATGGTCCAACCCGAGCGCGGCGTCGCGGATGATGCGCGCACAGACGCCCGGGCTCAGCGCCGCCCCGGAGCGCGAGGCCGCGCGGGCCAGCCGTCCGAGGTTCTCGCCCTCGATGTACTCCATGGCGATGTAGAAGGTGCCCTCCCACTCGCCGACCTCGAACACGTGGACGACGTTGGGATGGTTGAGGCGCCCGGCCACCCGCGCCTCGTCGAGGAACATCTCCAGCGAGCCCTCCTGCTCCAGCAGGTCCGGCAGCAGGCTCTTCAAGATGACGGGGCGCTCGAAGCCGCTGACGCCCACCTGTCGCGCCAGGAAGATTTCGCCCATGCCGCCCACCGCGAGCCGGTTGAGCACCGCGTACCGGCCGAAGACGAGAGGGACAGGGCTGCTCGAGGTGGACATCGCCAGGACACGCTAGCCACCCCGCGCGGAAGCCCGCCAGTTCCTATCCTCGGCCGCTGGGGCATCTGTTACCCAGTGGCGTTCACTCGCCCGGCGCCAACCAGCGCAGGCGAGGGACACGCCCCAGCGAGGGCCCTCCTGGCGCGAGGGCCAGCGGTTGGAGGTACAGCCCCCGCCGCTCACGCGTCCACCACGCACCCGTGCGCTGACGCTCCTCCACGTCCGTCATGCGGTAGTCGTACAGCACCGCGCGCACCTGGCGGGGCGGCGCGTCCGGGAAGGGGTTGCGCGCGAGCAGGGACAACACCTCGGGCGAGCCCTCCAGCAGTCGCGCCAGGAACATGATGAACCAGCTGGGCGGCGCGCTCAGCGCGGCGAACCACATCTGCCAGTCGAGCCGGGGTTGATGCGGCGCCACCTGCACGGGCGGCCGGGTGACGTCGTCCACTTTGTAGCGGAAGCCATAGGGCTCCCAGTGCTCGCCGTCGCGAGAGCCCTCGACGAGGATTTCAGGCCGCTCCACCGTCATCACGCTGAAGAGCCCATAGCGATTCACCGAGCGCAGCGGACGCGCGCACCCGTGCAGCCATGACAGCGAACGCTGGACCCGCTCTGGCAGACGCGCGCTCCGCTCGAACCGCAGGAGGATGTCCGCCGCGCCGAGCACCAGCAACGGACCGAAGAGCCCCGCGCTCAGGACCTTGCCCCAGCCCGCGCCGCGCCTCGACGGGGGCGGAGGCTCGCGCAGGAAGGGGAGCATCCGCCTCAGGCTCACGTCGTCCAGGAGCCACAGGCCGAGCACCAGCGATTGCACGTTGAAGAAGCCGTAGTTGCCCGTGGCCATGATGGCGAGCTGGAGCGCGGAGAACGCGCCGAACGCGAGCTGCCTCGGCCGACGCGGCGCGAACACGAGCGGCGGCAGCGCCACCTCCAGCGCGAGCACCGCCCCCGTCGACGCACGCTGCAGGCTCACGGGCAGATGATGCGCGGACCATCCACCCCGCGTGGGCAGGGGCGCGGTCTCGTAGTAGTGCCGACACGCCGTCAGCTCACGCCAGGTCCTGTCCCCGGACTGCCACTTGCTCAGCCCCGAGCCGAAGTAGAGCCGGAACACGAGCAGCCGGAAGAGGAACACCTCCAGCGACGTGGGCGAGGCGCGCCCCAGCCCCGGCCTCAACCCCGAGGGCGCGGTGAGCGCGGACAGCAGGCCCATCTCCAGCAGCAGGACATCCCACTGGAACGAGAGGAACTCACGCCCCACCGCCGCGTACGAGAGATACAGGCCCCACAGCAGCGCGAGCGCGCTCCGAGGCGCGACATTGAAGATGACGGCCAGCGAGAGCAGCTGCCCCACCCGGCAGCCTCGCAGCAACGCGGCGTCGGAGGCGTCGAACCAGAACACGGTGGGAAGCCGTCTCCAGCGCTCGAGCGCCGGTTGCTCGCGCAGGTCCGACTCGACGAGGTCCTTCACGGGACGGATGCCGCGAGCCCCGAACAGCCCCAGCACCTGCGGCCGCAGCGAGGTGAACGCGATGAGGAACACGCCTCCCGTCAGTCGCAGGAAGAGCCAGCGCACCTGGCGTCCGTCCCGGGGAACCACCGTGCGCCCGAAGAGCCAGCGGTCCACCCGCGAGGCCGCGCGGCGATTGCGCGCGATGACGCCGTACACGACCTGGGACACGCCCAGCACGCCGGGCAGCAACCCCAGCTTCGCCATGCCGCGTGTCAGCCAGCGCGGCGAGCGGGCGAGCGCGCGGAAGACCGCCTCCGCACCCTGCGTCACCCGTCCCGAGGGCTCCACCAGTTGGGTGGCGCGGCGCATGTTCCGCCGGGGAATGCCGAGCAGCAGGAGCAGCCAGCTCCGCCCCGGCAGGAAACGGACGCCCCCGTCGCTGCGCTGCTTCCACCGCGCCACCCAACGGCGGCAGAAGCCACAGTCCGCGTCGTACAGGAGCAGCGAGGGACCCTGCTCGAGCGTGTGTGAACCCACCATGAACGAAGCATGGGCGCGGCCAGGGAGTGAGGCCCGTCACCCGGGTTCCGACGGTGGTCGCTCCAGGGCCGGGGTGGCGGGCGGGCGAGCGGGAAGACCTGGTGCCCCCTGGACATCGCCGGGGGGTGCCTAGCTTCACCGAATGAGTGAGCCGAAGGGGAAGGCGAAGCGACTGGTCGAGCTGGTGCCGGGCATCCACCACTGGACCGTGACCGACAACCGCATCGGCGGCACGCGCAGCGATGCCTACGCCGTGGTGGACGTGGATGGCTCCGTCATCCTCATCGACCCGCTGCCCATCGACGAGGCGAAGCTGCGCGAGCTCGGCGATGTCACCGCCATCATCCTGACGGCGGGGAACCACCAGCGCTCCGCGTGGCGATTCCGGAAGGCGTTCGGCGCGCCGGTGTGGGCCCCGGAGAACGCGTACGGGCTGGAGGACAAGCCCGACTTCATCTACGTGGCCGGAGACACGCTGCCGGGCGGACTGCTCCCCTTCCACACGCCTGGACCCGCCGTGGCCATGTTCACGCTATGGATGCAGAAGCATCCTCGCGGTGTCGCCTTCATCTCGGATTTGCTGACCCACGACAGCCAGGGCACGCCCGAGTTCGTCCCCAGCGAGTACCAGGATGAACCCCTGCGCACACGGCAGAGCGTCCAGCGCATCCTCGACCACCTCACCGTGGACGTCCTCTGCTTCGCGCACGGCGAGCCCATCCTGAAGGACGGCGCGAGCGCGCTACGTCGAGCACTCCAGGAGGACATGGACGCCCCCGCCGCGCCCTCACCGTGAGCACGGCGGAGTCACTCAGGTCACGTCCTCGCTCACCAGGACATGGCCGTCTTGAACCCCCGGAGGCACCAGGTAGAGCTGCTCGCCCGCCTCGGCGCGGTCGAGCAGCTCACTCAGCTCCGCCAGGTCCGTGACGGCGATTCGACGCGAGTGCGGCAGCGACAGCCGACGCGCCATCGCCTCCGCCACGCGCGCGCCGTCGGACAGGTCCGTCTCGTAGACGAACGTCCGCTCCCCGTACTCGTGTCCTCCGGGGACCCGGCCCACCAGCCGCAACGGCCCCAGTCGTGAGTGGACGCGGACGCTCGGGTTGTCCCACTGGGCCACGCCGCGCAGCCGCTTCGCGCGCAACATGCTCAACGTCAGCGTCTTCACCCACGCGCCCGCGCCCGTCCCCGGCAGGAAGCTCAACAGCGACACGCCGATGAACAGCCCCGGCGTCACCGAGGGCGCCGCGTAGTACGCCGCGCCGATGGCCGGGTCCTCGTCCTCCAGCCCCAGATGCGCGCGCGCCTCCGGCTTCAGCATCCTCGCCGGACAGCGCAGCAGTCCAATCGCTCCCGGCATCAGGTACAGGTCCGACAGCACCCAGCGCGGCACGCCGATGCCCCCAAACGCGAACTGATTCAGCGCGAGGTACTGCGCCGCCAGCGACAGGTTGCGCTCCGCTGGCAGGTACGTCGCCGGCAATCCCAACGGAGACAGGTCCATCGACTCGGCGTGCTCACCCGCGCCCAGCGCCAGGAGCGATACGCCCGGGTGCGCGGAGAAGAAGGCCTCCGCCTGTCGCGTCAAGGCCTCGGTGTCACGCATCGGCTTCGATGTCCCTCGCCACGGCCGCCAGGCGGGCCTCGTCCGGAATGCTCACCGCCCCATCCTCCACCACCGCTCGCGACACGAGACAGCGCGAGGAGCCACCGCCCTTCTCGCAGAGCTCCCCCATGTCGAGCGACACCACCCGCATCCCCAGCGCCTCCAGTCGGGCACGCACCGACCCGGGCACCACCGAGGGCGCGAGCAGCTCCCGCCCCAGCGGCAGTCCATTCGTGGCGTAGCGACGAATCTCGTCCTCCGTCACCACGAGCAGCCGCGCGTCACCGAAGCGCTCACGCAATCGGGCGAAGGACTCGGGCGCGATGACCTCCGGGCACACCAGCATCCGGTCCACCGCGGGCAGCGGCAGCAACGCCATGTTGCCGTGGAACGCGGGCTCGCGGACCTGCACGCGCACCACCTCCCCTGGGAACCAGCGCGCCGCGGCCTCCAGCCCTTCGAGCGTCGTGCGTCCGCCCCAGAACAGGAGCGTGACACCGTCGAAGTGCGCCACATCTCCGTGCGCCTCCCAGATGCCCACGCCCGGGTCCACCACCTCGAAGCCCATGCGCCTGGCCAGCGAGGCCCAGTGCTCACGCTCCGCGCGCCGGTGATCGCTCATCATCCGGGGCAACACGAACCAGGGTGCACGTCCCTCGCGCGCCACCACCTGTCCACACTCCGCCGCGTAGGGCATGCCCGTGAGCAGCTCCAACGGCGAGGTCAGCGCCACCACCGTGCCGCCGCGGGCCTCGATGGCTCGCGCCAGGGCCAGCCACTCGCGGCGGGCCTTGCGCGCGTCCACCTGCGGCGCCTCGCGGCTGCGGAAGTTGTTGCGTCCTCGCAGTGCCCAGCCACGTCCCGGCGGCGACATGAGGAAGAGTTCCATGCCCCCTGGTTCTACCCGAGAGCGCCCGGCTCCTGCACCGCCACGCACAAGGCCACCGGCGCACACCGAACGCAGGCGCAGGCCCGGCGACATTCGTGCTGGTCTCGGGAAGCGGCCAGGGCGGACCCTCCCTCCGAGAGAGCGCCCCGCTCTGGCACCGCCGTGCACAAGGCCACCGGCGCGCACTGAACGCTGGCGCACGTCCGACGACATTCGCGCTGGCCCCCGGGACACGGGCAGGACAGGCTGTCCCTCCCCGTGGACGAGACGAGCCTGCCCGAGCCCGAAGCCCTGCGGTCCCTCTTGCGGACCGCCCTGGAACTGCCAGCCCTCCAGCCGCATGCGGCGCGCTTGGAGCGACTCGTGGACGACTACGCGCGCGGCGTGGCGAGCCGGGACGCTCCTCTCGCCGTGGCGCTCGTGGGCGCCACCGGCGCCGGCAAGTCCACCCTCCTCAACGCGCTCGCGGGGCAGCCCCTCTCACGCGAGGGCGTGGACCGCCCCACCAGCACCGTCGCCACCGTGTTCGCCCCCGAGGGCGCCGCGGCCGACTCGCTGGCCCAGTCCGGCGCCCGCGTCACGCGCTACCTGCCCGGCCCCCAGGCGCTCTGGGGCGGACAGGTGTTCATCGACACACCCGACCTCAACAGCGTGGCCACCACGCATCGCGACGTCGCACGCGCGGCGCTGGAGCGCGCGGACGTGGCGCTGGTGGTGATGCACCGGGGCAGCGTGGCGGAGGCCACCCAGGTCCAGTTCCTCACCGAGTTCGCCCGCCGCCGCGCGCTCGTGTTCATCCTCAACTTCGCCGACGAGCTGTCCGCCGAGTCGCGCGAGACGCTCAAGGCCCAGGTGCGCCGCGTCGCCTCGGAGCAGTACGGCCTTTCGCCCCAGGACGTCCCCGTGTTCGCCATCAGCGCGCAGGCGGCGAAGGACGGCCGCGACGTGTCCGGCGAGTTCGGCCCGCTCCTCTTCCACCTCCGGGGACTGGCCACCCAGGCCATCGCCGCGCGCGTGCGACGCGGCAACGCGATGGGCGCGCTGGAGGAGGTGTCCTCGCGCGTGAAGGCCGCGCTCGAGGAGACGGAAACCCTGCTCGGACGCACGCGCACGGCCCTGGGCTCCGGGATGGAGAAGGCCTCCGAGGGCCTGCGCGAGGACTTCGACTCACGCCTCAAGCTCGCGCATGGCCACCTGGCCGCGGAGGTGCGACGACAGGCCGGTGGACGCTTCTGGGGGCCCGCGGCGTGGGGCCTCCGACTGTCCCTGTGGGGCGCGAGCGGACTGGGCGCGGCGGCGCTGGTCGGACGCGCGAGCCTGCCCGCGGGGCTCGCGGTGGCGGCGGCCTCCACCGTGGTGGACGCGGTGCGAGGCCACACGCGCGCACGCGCCGCGGAGAGCACGGTGGTGGAGCCCTTCGAGGACGACTTCGGCGTGGAGTCCGCGGCGCGCACCGCGCTGGCGGAGGCGCGCAGCATCGCGCGAGCCGGAGGCCTGGAGCCCTCGGTGCTCGGCGTGCCGGAGCTGGACGTGCTGCTCGACGAGGTGCGCGCGGCGCGGGCGTCCGCGTGGCGCTACACCGTCACCACGGGCGTGGGGGAGGCGGTGGCGGGATGGTGGCGCACCGCGCGGTGGCTGGTGCTGCCACTCATCAACCTGCCCTTGCTGGTGCTGCTCGGACACGTGGGCTACCGCGTGGTGCGGGCCTACGTGGAGGGCCCCCTGTTGCCGTTGGACTACTTCGTCAACGCGGGAGCCCTCTTCGCGCTGCTCGCCGGAGCGGGCGCGCTGCTGGCCTCAGCGAGTCTCGCTGGGGCCGCTCGCCGTGCGGGCTCGGGCGGGCGCGCGCGCTTCGTCGAGACCCTGGCCACCCTGGGCCGGCGGCTGGGAGAGGCCGTCGATGATGGCCTTCGCCCCGGGCGGGAGGCCGCGCGGCGAATCCTCGCGCTCCGGTGACATGGACACCACGGGCTGGCCCGGCGTGTGCGTGCCGTCCGTCGTGGCCATGAGCGTGTCGCGACCGGACTCGCGGCAGATGGGCGCGGCCACGCGCGTGTCGCGCACCGGGTCCCCGTAGCCAGCGATGCGCGCGGGCACGGACGGGTTGTTCCAACCCTTGCCCACCTCGCGCGCCACCTTGAAGTGCAGGTGCGCGCCGCACGCCCAGCCGGTGGAGCCGGAGAAGCCGATGAGCTGCCCCTCCTTCACGCTCTCGCCGGGCTTCACCACCACCGCGCTGAAGTGGAGGTACTGCGTCTCCAGCCCGTCACCGTGCGAGATGACGACGTAGTTGGCGTAGGGCGCGAACTTCTCGTCGCAGCCACCCTTCGTGCTGTCACCGCGGGCCAGCCGCACGACCCCGTCACGCGCCGCGACGATGGGCGTGCCGTCCGGCATGCGGAAGTCCCAGGCGAACGTGTCGTTGTGCTGGTGACTGCCCGTGTCGTGTCCCTGGCTCACCGTGTGGATGCGGCCACAGGCAAACGGGACGCCCACTTCCGGCAGGTCTGCCGCCGGAGAGGCCATCGAGTTGGAAGCCGCTGGCGCGGACGCCAGGAGGGAGCCGACAAGGAGAGCGGAGGAAAGGTTCATATCGGGCCGGCGGACAACGGAGACAAGTGCCTGGGGTATTTCCCAGACGAATTATCTCGAACCCGCGAGGACTATCACCAGGGCCTCTCGGGCTCGCCTGCCCGGCCGCTGGGCCATGACCCACTTCCTCCGAGGACGAATCGCGCCATGGCGGACGTGCACCTGTCTGCTCGCCCGCCCGAGGTCCCGCCGCGAAAAGCCCCGAGCAGGGCACGCTTGCGACGAAGGTCGGCGCATGTCTCACCGTCTCGGCGGGAGTGGCCGCGTGGATCACCCTCTCGCACGCGCCCGCCCAGGGCTCATGAACTTAGTGACTGGTCACTCATTAAGTCCGGCGTTATGCTTGGCGTGACGATGGCCCCCAAGCCCCCCACCCCGGATCGCAAGGCGGCGCGCCCCGTGCGGCGCACGCAGCAGGAGCGGCGCGAGACGACGCGGCGCAAGCTGCTGGACGCGACCATCGAGACGTTGGTGGAGCTGGGTCACGCCCGGCTGACGACGGTGGAGGTGGCGAAGCGAGCGGGCGTCTCCCAGGGCGCCCTCTTCACGCACTTCGACACGAAGGAGGAGCTGCTCGCCGCGGCGGTGGAGCACCTCTTCCCCCGACTCATCCAGGACTACCTCGCCGGCGTGGGCGCGCGGCCCTCGGGCAAGGACCGCATCGCCTCGGCGGTGGACATGTTGTGGGCGGCGTACCAGCGACCGGAGCTGCAGGCGGCCATCGAGCTGTACGTGGCGGCGCGCACGGACGCGGAGCTGCGCGTGGCGCTCGCCGCCGTGGACGGTCCCCACCGCGAGAACATGCACCGGGTGGCGCGCGAGCTGTTCCCCGACGTGGCGTCCTCGTCTCCGGAGTTCCACGCGGTGGTGGAGCTGGCGCTGGACGCCGTGCAGGGCGCGGCCGTGGGCGGCAGTGCCCGTCCGAACGACCCGGCCCACCGCGGCATGCTGGATGCCCTCACCCGCTTCATGCGCAGCGCCTTCTCTCCTCCGACACCGCAACGAGCGCGCCCACGCCCCAGGTCCTGAGCTTCATTGAAGGAGGTGTCCCATGGACGCCACGCACATCCCCGACCTCATCGCACCCGCCATTCCCGTGTTCATCCTGACGGTGGTGGCCGAGTTCTTCTGGGTGAAGAAGCTGCGCGAGGAGAACGCCGCCATGGTGGGGCACACGTGGAAGGACTCGCTCGCAAGCCTCTCCATGGGGCTGGGCAACGTGTTCATCAACGTGGTGTGGAAGGGCGTGGCCTTCGCGGGCTACCTGGCGCTGTACCAGCTGACGCCGCTGCGCATGGGCACGGGCGTGCTCGCGTGGGTGCTCCTCTTCTTCGCGGACGACCTCTGCTACTACTGGTTCCACCGCGTCCACCACGAGAGCCGCTTCTTCTGGGCATCACACGTGGTGCACCACTCCAGCCAGCACTACAACCTGACGACGGCGCTGCGGCAGACGTGGACGCCTCCGACGAGCTGGGTGTTCTGGGCGCCCTTGGCGCTGCTGGGCTTCTCGCCAGTGATGATTGTCGTCCAGCAGTCAGTGAGCCTCTTGTACCAGTACTGGATTCACACGGAAGCCATCGGCCGGCTGCCGCGGCCGCTCGAGTGGGTGCTCAACACGCCGTCGCACCACCGCGTGCACCACGCGGCCAACCCGCGCTACCTCGACAAGAACTACGCGGGCATCCTCATCATCTGGGACCGGCTGTTCGGCACCTTCGAGCCGGAGGGTGAGAAGCCCGTCTACGGCCTCACCAAGAACCTGAAGACGTTCAACCCGGTGCGCATCGCGTTCCACGAGTTCGCCTCCATCGCGAAGGACGCGGCGAAGCGAGGCTCGCTGCGGCAGCGGCTGAGCTACATCTTCCGCAACCCCGCATGGAAGCCAGCGGACTCCTCCACGCCGCGACAAGGTCCGCCGAGTTCGGAACCGGAGACAGTGAGCCCCTCGGCCTGAGGCCGGGGCCCATTCGGCTTCCCACGGCCGCTCGGAGGCGCTAAGCCACCTGGCACTTTTTCTTCGCGCGAGCCCCCAGGAGGAGCCATGACCGAGCGTGAGCTGTGGGAGCGGTACCAGCGTTATCTGAGCGTCGTCCCGTCGCTGGGGTTCTCCCTCGACGTCTCGCGCATGGGGTTCGCGGCGGACTTCCTGGAGCGGATGCGGTCTCGGCTGGAGGAGGCCTTCAGCCAGATGGAGGCGCTGGAGAAGGGCGCCATCGCGAACCCGGACGAGAACCGCCGCGTGGGGCACTACTGGCTGCGCGCGCCGGAGCTGGCCCCGGAGCCCGCGCTGTCGAAGGACATCACCGACACGGTGGCCGCGGTGCACGCCTTCTCGCGGGACGTGCACGAGGGGAAGCTCAAGCCGCAGAAGGCGGCGCGCTTCACGCACCTGCTGCTGGTGGGCATCGGCGGCTCGGCGCTCGGGCCGCAGCTGGTGGCGGACGCGCTGACGTCGCGGGACGACCAGATGCAGGTGTCGTTCTTCGACAACACGGACCCGGACGGGATGGACCGGGTGCTGGGGCAGCTGGGCAGCAAGCTCGCCGAGACGCTGACGGTGGTCATCAGCAAGTCGGGCGGCACCAAGGAGACGCGCAACGGCATGCTGGAGGCCGAGCGTGGCTATCAGGCGCAGGGGCTCGACTTCAGCAAGCACGCGGTGGCCGTCACGGGCGCGGGCAGTGAGCTGGACCAGCACGCGAGGAAGCAGGGCTGGTTGCGCATGTTCCCGATGTGGGACTGGGTTGGCGGGCGCACGTCGGTGATGTCGGCGGTGGGCCTGTTGCCGGCGCGGCTGCAGGGGTTGGACATCGACGGGATGCTCGCGGGCGCGCGGGAGATGGACGTGGCGACGCGGCAGCGCGACGCGCTGAAGAACCCGGCGGCGCTGCTCGCGCTGATGTGGTTCCACGCGGGCGACGGGCGCGGCGTGAAGGACATGGTCATCCTGCCGTACAAGGACCGCCTGCTCCTGATGTCGCGCTACCTCCAGCAGCTGGTGATGGAGTCGCTGGGCAAGGAGAAGGACCTGGACGGCAAGGTGGTGAACCAGGGCATCGCCGTCTACGGGAACAAGGGCTCCACGGACCAGCATGCGTACGTGCAGCAGCTGCGCGAGGGGGTGCCGAACTTCTTCGCCACGTTCATCGAGGTCCTCAAGGACCGGGACGGTGAGTCGATGGAGGTGGAGGGCGGCATCACCAGCGGCGACTACCTGCTGGGCTTCTTCCTGGGCACGCGCCGCGCGCTGTACGAGAAGGGCCGCGAGTCCATCACCCTGACGGTGCCGGACGTGAGCGCGCGCACGGTGGGGGCGCTCATCGCGCTCTACGAGCGCGCGGTGGGCCTGTACGCGAGCCTGGTGCACATCAACGCGTACCACCAGCCGGGCGTCGAGGCGGGCAAGAAGGCCGCGACCAGCGTGCTGGACATCCAGAAGAAGCTCACGGCGCGGCTGAAGGAGGCCAAGGCGGAGGCGCGCTCGGCGGAGCAGCTCGCGGCGGACATCGGCCAGCCGGATGAGGTGGAGACGGTGTTCAAGGTGCTCCAGCACCTGGCCGCGAACCCCGGGCGCGGCGTGCAGCGCTCGGGCGGCGCGAGCCCCTCGGAGGCCCGCTTCCACGTGAAGTGAGCCTCACGGTGGGGCAGGCCCGGTGACCTCGAGCACCGGGCCCTCCCACGGTGCGGTGTTCCTCGATGGATGCTCCCAGAGACTCCGGCGTCTCCTCACGAAACCCTTGGCGGAGACCCATGTCGTTTCTCTGGTTCACCCTCAAGGCGTACCTGTTCGACGTCCTCTACTCCTATGCGGTGGGGCTGTGCTTCGTCGCCTTCGCGCTGGCGGCCTCGGCTCGTTCGCGGAAGGCCGCGCGCGGGCATGACGGTGACGCCGCCACCTCCGAGGCCGCGAGGCGGACGGAGAATGTCGTCATCACCAGCGTGTTGTTCATCCTCTGCTCGGTCCAAGGGTTGATTCTCGCGGGAGCCGTCAAGGCATCGCTGGAGTCTCGCCCCGAGGCGTGGTGGCTGTTGTGGTACGTCGTCGGCTTCGGCGCAGCGCTCCCGGCCGGGCTCAGCGCCGTTCAGCGCGACAAGGACAACGCGACCTCGCAGAGCCTCTGCTACCTGGGCGCCGCGGGGAGCTATCTCGCGGCATGCATGTGGACTGACCTCATCCCCGCCATGCTGCTGAAGGTCTCACGGCTCCTCGCGGTCTAGGCAGGCTCGTCAGCCGACCCCCACAGTCGTCGAGCCTCCTCGACGAAGAGGTCCGGTGAGTCAGCGCTCGACCGCGAGCAGAGGGTGTCACCTGCTCCCAGCGGATGCATGGGGGCACCCTGCCATTCGCCGTGCCCACAAGTGGCGCGAACGAGGACTCGATACCGCGCCCTCGGGACGGGGCCGCTCGCTCGCGCACTGAGCCTCCGCACATCACTGTCCCTCGCGAGTGGAGCTCCGCTACATGCCCTGGCAGCGTGCGCTCCGCGTCTCATGACTCGGCGCGTCCGCACGATGATGCTCCGAACAAGCCACGCTCCTGACCTCGTCGCTCAGCGCCCGCGCGACTCCGTGCCGGACAGGCCCGCCTTCTCGCGCCGGCACACCTCCGCCACCCAGTCCGCCGTGGCCCGCACGCGCAGGCTCCGCTGCAAATCCTTGTGGAACGTCAGCCACAACGGCCGCTTGGCCAGCACCTCCGCGCCCACGCGCGTCAGCCGCACATCACGCCCGCCCGTGAGACACGGCAGCAACGCCACGCCCAGCCCCGCCGCCGCGGCCTCGCGCAGCGCCGACGTGCTGTTGCTCTGCAGCAACCGACGCCCTCCCGCCGTCACCCGCTTGAGCTCCTCGGACTCCTCGCCCGACGTCAGCCCCGTCCGGTACACGAGCACCGTGTGTCCCTTGAAGTCCCCGGGCCGGGGCGCGCCGTGTCGCCGCAGGTAGCCTCGAGACGCGTACATCGAGAACGCCATCTCGCCCACCTTGCGCACCACCAGCGCGTCCCCTCGCGGCGGCACCAACCGCAGCGCCATGTCCGCGTCCCCCCGCTGGAGGTCCACCAGCTCCGTCCCCACCAACAGCTCCACGTTCAACCCCGGATGACGCGCATGCAGCACGCCCAGGTGCGCGGCGAACAACGCCTGCGCCAGGTGCTCCGTCGCCGCGATGCGCACCGTCCCCTCCACCCTCGCCTCCGCCGACACGGCGTCATGCAGCGAGCGCAGCGAGTCCTCCATCTCCCTCGCACGCGCCACCACCGCCTCGGCGTCCTCGGTCAGCCCCAGCGTGCGCGAGCCCCGCAGCACCAGCCGCGTCCCGAGCGCCTTCTCCAGCGCCGTCAACCTGCGCCCCACCGTGGTCGCATCGACGCGCAGCTCCCGCGCCGCCCCGGCGAGCGAGCCCTGGCGCGCCACGGAGAGCAGGTAGCGCAGGTCGTCCCATCGCATATCCATGCCTGCAATGGTGCAGCAAAGCCCTGCATTCCCGCAGCACTTCCAGCGCTATCTCGGACAGGACGAATCAGCGGACGCCCAGGCAGGCGCCGCATGAAACACAGGAGAACATCATGTCCATGGCTCATGCGCCGGTGCTGGAACAGGACGCGGGCCCCACGGTGCGCGACCTCCCCCAGGAGGAGCGACTGACGGTGGCGGATGCCAGCCCGAGCACCGGCGTCCCCTTCCGCCTCCAGGCCCTGGACGGCTACCCGCTCTCCGCCACCCTCTTCCCCCACGAGGGCGCGGAGGTGGGCGCGGTGGTGCTCATCAGCAGCGCGACCGGCGCCCGCCAGCGCTACTACGCGCGCTTCGCCGCCTTCCTCGCCCGGCGCGGCTTCCCCACCATCACCTTCGACTACCGCGGCATCGGCGGATCCCGCCCCGAGAAGCTCGAGGGCTTCGAGGCGAACATGGAGGACTGGGGACGCCAGGACCTCGCGGGCGCCATCGCCGCCGTGCGCGAGCGCTTCCCCGGCCGCCGGCTCCTGCTCGTGGGCCACAGCGTGGGAGGCCAGCTGCTCGGCCTCGCCGAGAACGCTCGCGAGGTCTCCGCGCTGCTCACGGTCGCCGCCGGCTCCGGCTACTACAAGCTCTTCCCCCAGCGGCTGCGCATGGCCCTCAACTGGCGCGTGCTGACGCCCGCCCTCACCCGCGCCTTCGGCAAACTGCCCGGCTGGGCCGGCACCGTGGAGGACCTGCCCGCGGGCGTGGCCCGCCAGTGGGCCCGCTGGTGCCTGGACCCCAACTACCTCCTGAGCGAGGGCGGCGAGCCCCGCCGCGAGTCCTACGCGTCGCTCTACCTGCCCGTGCGGGCCTACAGCTTCTCCGACGACCCCATCGCCTCGAAGGATGCCGTGGAGCACCTGCTGGGCTTCTACGCGGACGCGCTCGTCGACCACCGCCGGGTGACGCCCAAGCAGGCGGGCCACCCCATCGGCCACTTCGGCTTCTTCCGCGAGGGCTCCCGCGCCTCTCTCTGGGAGGAGGCCGTGGAGTGGCTCGCCATCCAGGCCCTCACACCCCGGCCGGTGAACCCCCGGTAACCGGACCCGGCCGTCGAATGTCGGGCAACCCCCACACTCCGTCCCATTCCCCCCATGTGCCCTGAAGTAGAACGCGGGCCCATGAACCTGGAGCTCAAAGGCAAGGCGGCCCTCGTGACGGGGAGCAGCCGGGGAATCGGTCGAGCCATCGCGGCGACGCTCGCCAAGGAGGGCGCTCGGGTGTGCCTGAGCGCTCGCGGCGCGGACGCCCTGGAGGCCACCGCGAAGGAGCTGCGCTCCTCGGGCGCGAGCATCACCACCGTCGTCGCGGACGTGTCCACGAAGGAGGGCGCGAAGGCGGCGGTGGACGCGGCGGTGGAGGCGTTCGGCTCGCTGGACATCCTGGTCAACAACGTGGGCGGCAGCGGCGGCGCGGGCGCGTTCGACATGGCCACCGCCGAGCAGTGGTCCACCGTGCTCCACGGCAACCTCCTGTCCGCGGTGTGGTGCAGCCAGGCCGCCGTGGAGGTCATGCGCGCCAACAGCGGCGGCTGCATCATCCACATCAACTCCATCTACGGCCGCGAGTACGCCACCAGCGCCCCCTACACCACGGCCAAGGCGGGCCTGACGGCGCTGACCAAGGAGATGGCCGTGGACCTGGCGCGCCACCACATCCGCGTCAACGGCGTGGCCCCCGGCTCCATCCTCTTCCCGGGCGGAAGCTGGGACAAACGCCAGAAGGCGGACCCGGAGAAGGTCGCACGCATGGTGCGCAACGAGCTGCCCTGGGGCCGCTTCGGCACCCCCGAGGAGGTGGCGGACGTGGTCGTCTTCCTCTGCTCGGAGCGCGCCCGGTGGGTGACGGGCGCCACGCTTCCGGTGGACGGCGGACAGGGCCGCGCCTTCTGAACGCGGCGGACCCCCAGCGTCATGCTATGCAGGGCCCTCCCCTGGGGTCTTACATTGCTGAAGCTTTACAAGAAGGAAGGCGACCGCCTCCGTTACTGGGAGGCGTGGGTCCATGAGGGCGTGCTCACCACGCACTGGGGCTTCGTCGGCGAGGTGGGCGAGCAGAAGGACGCGCCGCTGCCTCCGGAAGAGGACCCCGACTTCGCCATCGCCGACGTGGCTGGCCCGCTCATCGAGGAGGGCTACGACGAGGTGGAGCCCGACAGCCTGTCCACGCTCATCGTCCAGTACCCCATCGAGGGCAAGGGCACCGGCCACGACGTGGAGAAGCGCGTCGCGGTGGAGGAGCTGCTCACCGACGCGCTCGGCTGGACGGGCAACGGCGAGGTGGAGGGCGGCGAGCTGCGCGAAGGCCACCTGCGCGTGTACTGCCTGGTGATGGACGAGAAGGCCGGCGTGTACACCGTGCTGGAGGCCCTCGACTCGGAGGACCTCGCGGACGACGTGAGCGTGCTGGTGGCCAGGGGCGACGAGGAGCCCCGCGTCGCCTGGCCCCAGACGCCCTGAGCGACGTCAGGCTCCGGCAGCCCGCACCTGCGGCACCGACTCCACGCCGGCACCCGACGACACGCGGTGCCAGAGCTGGTGCGAGGTGATGAGCAGCACGAACATGGCGACGGGAA
This sequence comes from Myxococcus sp. MH1, assembly GCF_059738865.1. Classification (NCBI taxonomy): domain Bacteria; kingdom Pseudomonadati; phylum Myxococcota; class Myxococcia; order Myxococcales; family Myxococcaceae; genus Myxococcus; species Myxococcus sp. MH1. The sequence continues at coordinate 9,914,160 of NZ_AP026947.1, forward strand.
CGGCGGACTTGCCCGCCGGGTCCCCCATGGCCGTGTGAGACACCGCCGCCGCCACGAAGTCGATGGCGAAGCCGGCGTAGGCCCACTCCCGCAGCGTGCGCGGCAGCGGAGCCCACAGCGCCAGCACGCCCAGCACCTTGGCGATGCCGAGCATGGTCCGGAAGTAGGCCGGGTAGCCCAGGTGCTCGAAGGCGGCCACCATCGGCGGCGCGTCGGTGAGGTACATGAAGGCGGAGCCCGCGGCGGACAGCGAGACCAGCGCGGTGACGACCCAGTACGCGACTTTCAGCTTCATGCACACGCCTCCAAGGAGCACATGGGCTGACTCGCAGCCCCCCGCGCGCGACGATACGGGTTACAAATCCGCGGTCGCAACCGGGCCAACCTGACCCGCCCCCTCGGCCTCCACGAGGTGCCGGCCGTCGTACGGCCGGTCCGGCCTGCGCCCCCGGTCCAGCTCGTCCCGGTCGAGCATCCCGTCCTCGTCCTGGTCCACGCCGATGCGTCGCTCGGAGCCCGCGGGCACCACGGTGTAGGTCAGCTCCGCGCCGGGGCGGATTCCCGCCAGCAGCAGATACGCGCCCACCTTCTCGGAGGCGCGGTCCGACTGGAAGACGCCGTTGCCCACGTAGGTGAAGCCGCGCGGCTCACCCTGGCGCACGCCCTTGGCCACCAGCCCCACCTTGCCCTGCTCGGCCAGGGACATGAACTGGAGCACGCGCACGAACTGGGCGGGCGTCGCCGAGGACAGCGTCACCTGCTGCCCCACCGCCGCGTGCGAGTCCTTGGAGTCGGGCCCCGGCGGCAGGAACATGTCCGTGGCCGAGCCGCGCGGCAGCTCCGAGCCCGCGAAGGACAGCAGGAGCGCGGTGAGGTCCGCCACCTCCTGGTCGCTCTCCGGGTTGAAGGTCGGCTCGGTGATGAAGCGCGACAGCGAGTCCACGCTGCCGTCGTGGATGAAGGCGAAGCCGGCCAGGCTCTCCTTCTGCGTCAGCTCCATGCCGACCTTCTCATAGAGGTTGCGAAGCTGCGGCACCTTGAGCGTGACGTTGGTGCTGCCGTCGGTGGACACGAGCGCGTGGTGGGACTCGCCCATCGCGCCCTTCGGCAGCGGCATCCACATGGCGCCGTTCCACTGCATGCTCACCGCGAGCCCCGACGGGAAGGTGTGGCAGGTGTTGCACGCGAAGAGCCCCTGGGCCAGGAGGCGCGGCGGACGGAACAGCGCCAGCCCCCGCGTCGCGTCTCCGTTGGGCAGCGGCGTGCCCACGGGCGCGAAGCGGCCCGTCGTGTAGTGGCCCGGCAGCGGCAAGTCACGCGGCAGCGAGTTGTCCAGGTTGCGGAACGGGTTGGGCGGGAAGGTGAGCGTGGCGAGGAAGGAGCGCAGCTCGCTCATCTCGCGCGGGGTGAGCTGGGTGTCGTCGCCCTGCAGGCCCTCGAAGGCGGGGTTGAACTCCTCCAGGCTCGCGCGGTCTCCGCGCCAGTGCAGCGGCTCCTTGCCGATGATGTCCTGGAGCGTCTGCGTCGTCATGGGGCCCTTCATCGGGTGCCACGCCTCGAAGGGCGGCAGCGGCAGGCCCATGCCCAGGTTCTGGCCGTCCAGCGCCTTCACCGTCCCGCTCGGGTCGCCCAAATCCCACGCGAGCCGGTCCATGCGCCCGTCCACGTGGCACGACGCGCAGGACACGTGCCCCAGGCCCGACGTCTTGTGCGTGTCGTAGAGGTGCTTGCGGCCCACCTTGATGGCCTTCGGCGACGGGTCGAAGAAGGCCACGCGCGACAGCTCCTCCAGCCGGTCCGCGTTGAGCACGGAGATGCTCGCGCCGAAGTGGTTGAGCACGTAGAGCCGCTCGCGCCCCGCGTCGAGGACGATGCCCGTGGGGCCCTCGCCCACCTCCACCTGGCCCAGCCGAGAGCCGCCCTGCCCCACCGCCACCACGTTGTTGGAGCCCAGCCCCGTCACGAAGGCCCGCGTGCCGCGCGCGTTCCACACCACGCCGCGCGGGTCTCCGATGGAGAGGTCGCGCACCGACTGAGGCACCGTGGGCGTGGCGTAGTCGAGGTGCGGGTTGAGGTCCTTCACCGTGGAGGAGGACGGCCGGCGCGGGTCCACCGTCGCCATCAGCACGCGCAGGAAGCGGCCGTTGACGTTCGGCTCGAAGCGCACCTCGTTGCGCGCGTCCGTGCCCACCACGGTGACGGTGCCGGACGGGTGCACCGCCAGCGCCATGTTCAGGTTCATCAGCCGCGTGGCGTAGGTGACGTCGAGCGAAGCCGTGTCGATGATGGCCAGGTCGCGGTCCGGCAGGTCCCAGCCCTGGAGGCGGCCGGACGCGGAGGCATTCACGCCGCTCACCAGGTCCGTCCAGTCACCCCGGTTGTCGTCGAACCACTGGCCGCGCCCGTTCTTGCGCACGATGAGGCCCACGGGCGGAGGCGGCGGGTTGGAGGGGTTTCGCGCGGGGACGAACGAGGTGCCCGCGTTGGGCGGAGGATTCACGCCACCGTAGGGGCCGCGCGCGTCGCTCACCGCGTTGGGCGGGTACGCGTCCGGAATCAGCGAGCCGCCGCCGAGGATGGTGGTGCCGTTGCCGGACTCGAAGATGGCGGCGTAGACGAAGCGGCCGTCGGGGCTCACCGCGAGCGCGCGCGGGTCCTCGCCCTTCAGGGTGAGGCGGTGGGGCGTCGCGTCGGGGCGGCGCGGGTCCACCACCAGCACCCGGTTCACCTGGGAGCAGGTGATGAAGGCGCGCTCGGGGCGGCCGGCGAAGACGACGTCCGCGGGCTCGTCATCGGTGTGCACGGTGGCCGTCACGGTGGCGCGTCGCAGGTCGACGATGCTGACGCTGTCCGAGACGTGGTTCACCACCCAGGCCTCGGTGTTGCTCCTGGCCCGCACCGACACCGGGTCCAATCCCACGGGGATGGACGCCAACAGCGCCAATCCCTTGCGCGACGTCGTGTCGAACACCAGCAGCCGGTTGTCCGCCGTGTTCACCGCCAACAGCAATCTACCGTCAGGAGTCAAATCCAGCGGGTGCACATGGGGGGTCTCCCAATTCACGAAGGACTCACTCGCGTGAGACCTCCCCGGGAGCAGGAGCGCGACGAAGCACAGCGACACGACCGCGCGACGGACGACACCCATATCGGCGACCTCCACGTCAGGAAGAAGCGGTGCTTCTTTCTGTCATGCATTCATCAACGCCGCGGTTGCAACTCCTTGCGTGAGAAAACACAAAAACCACATCCGCCCTCACGAGATGTTTCACCTCGGGAGCCAAAGATTCGAGCGGCCTGGAAAAGGATGCGGGGCGTCATTCACGCCGAGCAAAGACAGACACCCGGCGCGGACCTCCCACTCGGACACTCCAACGAGACGGGATTTTTCTGTCTCACCCCTGGAGGTGTGGAGCGGACATGCCCTCGGGTCGGGGGCGGAAGACCCGGAAGAGGAGGACGACGGAGGGGATGACGATGAGCGCGCCCACGCCGATGGCGACGAGCAGCAGCTTCAAGGTGCCAGGGCTCGCCGCCGCGGCCCGCAGGGTGATGTCCGGCACCACCAGGTAGGGATACTGGGACGCGGCCCAGCCCAGGACGATGAGGCCCGCCTGGAGCGCCGCCGCCAGCCGTGCCCACGCGAAGCGCCGCGTCCACAGGAGCGCGAAGGCGGCCGCCGCCGACACGCCCGTGGCCGCGTGCAGCGCCAGCGCGAAGGGTGAGCGGGACAGCCCCTCCCAGACCCGGGGCGCACCGTCGCGCGCCAGCACCAGCACCAGCACCGCCGCCACGAAGACGGCCACGCCCGCGCCGAGCGCGCGCGCACGGAAGTCCTCGCGCAGCCCTGGCGTGGAGGACTCGTGCGTCAGGTACACCGCCGCCAGGAAGGCGAAGAGGGACAGGGCGAGCACGCCCACCGCCCACGCGAAGGGCGACAGCCACGAGGCGAAGAAGCCGCTCACCACCACGCGCCCCTCCACGCGGATGGCGCCGCTCACCACCGCGCCCACGCACATGCCGAGCAGCAGCGGCGCCACGACGCTCGCCCCGCTGAAGACGAGCCCCCACCTGCGCTGGGCCGCGTCCCCCCGCGTGTCATAGGTGCGGAAGGTGAACGCCGCGCCCCGGAACACGATGCCGAGCAACAGCAGCGTCAGCGGGACATGCAGCGCCACGCTCAGCGCGGCGAAGGCGCGCGGGAAGCCCGCGAACAGCAGCACCAGCCCGACGATGAGCCAGACGTGGTTCACCTCCCACACCGGGCCCATCGCCCGGGCGATGAGCGCGCGCTGCTCCGCCTTGCGCGGCCCGAACGCCAGCAAGTCCCACACACCGCCGCCGAAGTCCGCGCCCCCGAAGAGCGCGTAGAGGACGAAGGTCCCCGCCATCAGGAAGCCGAGCAGGACGTCAGTGGACATGGGCCTCGCCTCCCTCGTCGTGCTTCTCCTCGCGCCCCGGCAGCGTGCCCGCCACCTGGCTCAGGAGCAGCGACACCACCACCACGCCGAGGAATAGATACACGGCGGTGAAGGTCCAGAACGGCGCGGCCAGATGCGGCACGGGGGTCACCGCCTCCGCGGTGCGCATGACCCCGCGGACAATCCATGGCTGCCGTCCCCACTCGGTGACGAGCCACCCCGCCTCCAGCGCCACCAACCCCAGCGGCCCCGACACGAGCCACGCCCGCATCATCTTCCGCCCCGAGGGCCACGCCTTCTTTCGCCACCGGTGCACGAGCGTCACCAGCGCGAGCAGCGCCATCAGCGAGCCCGTGCCCACCATCACCTGGAAGGCCCCGTGCACCTTGGCCACCGGGGGCCACGTGTCCTTCGGGAACTCGTTGAGCCCCTTCACCTCCGCGTGTGGATCTCCAAAGGCCAGGATGGACAGGGCCTTGGGGACCTCCACGCCGCCCAGGCGCAGCGGCGCGCCGCGCTCCGTCTCGTAGTGGCCCTCCATCGCCGCGAGCTTCACCGGCTGCGCCTTCGCGACGTGCTTGGCGGACAGGTCCCCCACGAGCGGCTGGAGCAGCGCGGTGACACACGCGAGCGGCAGCGCCACCGACAGCGCCTTGCGATGGAACGCCGCGCCTGGATGGCGCAGCAGCACGAACGCGTGGATGCCCGCCATGGCGAACGCGCTCGCCTGATAGCAGGACAGCAGCACGTGCGCCGTCTGGTACGGCCAGCCCGGGCTGAACATCGCCACCAGCGGCTGGATGTTCGTGGGGCCCTCGGGCGTGGCCACGAAGCCCGACGGGTCGTTCATGAAGACGTTGACCAGCGTGACGAAGAACGCGCTCGCCGCGCCGCTCAAGGCCACCATGACGCCGGAGAACAGGTGGAGGTTCGGCGACACCCGCTGGCGGCCGTACAGGTAGATGCCCAGGAAGATGGCCTCGGTGAAGAAGGCCACGCCCTCCAGACTGAAGGGCAGGCCAATCACCTCGCCGTAGCGGCCCATGAACTCCGGCCACAGCAGGCCCAATTCGAAGGACAACATCGTCCCGCTCACCGCGCCCACCGCGAAGAGGATGGCCGTCCCCTTCGCCAGCTTCTGGCTCAGCTTCACGTAGTCCGCGTCACCGGTGCGCCGCGCCTTCCAGTCGCTCAACACCATGAGCACCGGCAACGCCACGCCCGCCGCCGCGAAGACGATGTGAAAGCCGAGCGACAGCCCCATCTGCGCCCGCGCATAGAGCAGGTCCGCCATGCACATCAGAATGCGTTATATGCATTTCCGGCGCATTTAGAGATTCTACTCGGGCAACGAAGCGGGGCTCGGAGGCTGGCGGGCAGGCACGAGCGTCTGCACGGAGTTCTTGGCGACGGCGGTGGCCAGCGCGGTGGCGAAGATGAGGACCAGCTTGCGTCCCAGCTCCACGCCGATGGGGCGCTCCTTCGCGCTGGAGGCGACCTGGTCCGGGTTCTCCCAGGCGCGCTGCAGGGCCTTGCGGCGCTTCTTGCGCAGGATTTCGTCGCGGCGGCGCGCGCGGTAGATGGCCAGGCCCACGCCCGAGCCCACCAGCACCATGGCCACGGCGCCCGCGGCGACGAGCGCGCTGGAGTGCTGCTGCACCTGGTAGCGCACGTCGAGCATCCGCCCTCGGCGCCGGTCCAGCTCCTCGAGCGTCAGCAGGAGCTCGTCGCGGATGCGGTCCGCGGTCTGCTCCACCTGCTTGCGGTCATCCATGCCACGGGTGATGCGATGGTCGACGTGCTGCTGACGCTCCGCCAGCTCGTTGCCGCTCCGGCCGTTGTCGTTCATTGCAGCGTCTCCCGCGTGAGCTGGTAGTCGAGCTTCAGGCGCTCCTGGGTGTGCGCCAGCGGCTTCTTCGGCAGGCGCCTGGTGCCCATGAAGAGCATCCCGCCGGCGACGGCGAGCAGGACCACGCCCACCAGCAGCACGCCCAGCGCCGCGCCCAGGGGCAGCGCCAGCCCCAGCGCCACGAAGAGCACCGCCAGCGACGTGAGCGCCAGCACGGCGCCCGCGCCCATCAGGATGCCCGCGGTGCGCGCGGCCTTCAGCTCGTCGCGCAGCTCCTTCTTGGCGTGCAGCACCTCGGCGCGCACCAGCAGGCGCGTCTCCGCCAGAGCGTGCCGGATGAGCTCGGCCGTGGAGAGTGACTCCAGCTGGCTGCGCTCCAGGCGTTCGGATTCGAGGTCCACGACGTCCTTCTCCCGCGCTCGCGGAGGGGGACTCCCGGGTGCTCGCTCGTTCGCTCGGCCGCACCTGACCCCACTCCTCCGGACAAGGTGGGCAGGGCGGACGAGCGCGAGAAGCCCGTCCGGGAGTGGGGCGTGGAGCCCGCCTGCCCGCTCGCCTTGGGGGCCCCCCTCAGCGCCGACGCTGGTGGGCCAGCGCCGTGGCCAGCGTCTCGCGCACCTGATGGGCACGGAACAGTCGGTCCGCGGTGTCCACCAGGTTGTCCACGTACAGCACGGCCTTGCGCAGGCGCGCGGGGATGGCGCGGGTGCCCAGGTGGGCGCCCACCAGCGCGCCCGTCAGCGCCGCCGCCACGTCCGCCTCGCCGCCACAACGCAGCACCAGCGCCACCGCCTCGCGGAAGTCGTGGGGCACGCGCAGGGTGGCGTACAGCGCCGTCAAGAGCACCGGCACCACGTGCGCGGGCAGCCCGTCCACGCCCTTGAGCTCGCTGGGGGGCACGCCCACCTTGCGAAGCTGCGACAGGGCGCGCGTGGTGTCCCACGTGAGCAGGCGGGGCAGGTGGCGCACCTCCTCGGCCAGGCCCTTGTCGTGCACGGCCGCCGCCAGCGACAGCTGCTCGCAGAAGGCGGTGGGCGTCAGCGGCTCCTCCTCCATGCCCAGCGCGGCGGCCTGCGCGAAGGCGGCGGCGGCGGCGGCACAGACGGGGTCCTTGTGGGTGATGACGGTGAGCACGCCCGCGTCATGCGGCAGCTTCGCGCGCTGGCCGCTCTCGAAGAGCCCCACCACCAGCGCGCGGCTGAGCACCGACGGGCACAGCGTGCCCAGGGGCGCGCCCGCGCTCATCCACGGCACGCCGCTGGAGAGCCGCTGGAGCGACTCGGCCAGGCTGCGCGGCGGCTGGAGGATGATGCCCTCCTGCCACAGCCACGCCAGGTGCGCCGCCGCGCTGCGGCCGTCCACGCGGCCCTCGCGGATGACGCTCTCCGCGGAGGCGAGCAAGAGCTGCGTGTCGTCGCTGAACTGGCCCTTGGCGAACTTGCCGCGAGGCCTGGGCGCGAAGTCCTCCGCCAGCCCGGGCAGCCGCGCGAGGCTCGCGGGCGGGATGCCGCGCAGCGGGAAGCCGAGCGCATCTCCGATGGCGAGCCCCACGAACGCCGCATGGAACCTGTCCTGGCGCTCGGAGGGAGTCAGCGGCATGGAGTCGAGGAGATTAACCGAGGCTCAGGGCTGGACGGACAGCGAGAAGCGCGCGAAACGCGCGAAGCTCGTGGTGGATTGACGTGCGTGGGGGCTTGACTCGCGCGGGAGGAGCACACTCGCGTTCGCCACACGAGCGATTCCGACGTCACACTCCAGGCCGCACGCCATCATCACCGTCCACCCTTCCTGGTTCGAGCCCATCCGCCGACGCGTGCGCGGGGTGGGCTGACTACCGCAACCAGCACGCGCGCGGCAAGTCCGAGCACCCGGGCGCCCAGGCACACCTGTACACGTGTCCAACTCCCGAAGCTTGAGCGCGGCGACTCGCACGGAGCGCATGGCGCACGAGGAGTGGGGAGGTGGCAGCGGCGCGCGCAAGTCGGCACACGCGCCGTCACGCGTCACGCGTCGTCGCGGCCCAGGTTGACGACGGCCTGGAGCCGGGCCACCACGGCCTCGGCGCCCTGGTGCAGTTGCTTGCCGTCCCAGAGCGCGGGCGTGGCGTGGCCGCCGTGCAGCGTCCAGTCCAGCTCCGCCTCGGCGTACACGAGGTTGCGGAAGATGACGCGGTCCTCCAGCGCGTGGTCGACGATGTAGCGGCGCGCCACGGCGGAGGGCGGGTCGGCGATGCGGTGGAACAACTCGAGGGGAGCGGAGGTCATGGCGCCATCACCGGGAGGAACAGGTCGGCCAGGTCCTTGCGGGAGCGGCCCACCAGGTCCGCCAGTGTGTACCGGTCCAGCACCGCGAGGAAGGCCTCACGTGCCTCCGCGAGCACGCCCTTCAGCCCACAGGCGGGTGCGATGGGGCAGGTGTTGCGCTCGCGGTTGAAGCACTCCACCAGCTCGAAGTCCGGCTCGGCCGCGCGCAGCACGCGGCCCACGCGGATGTCCTTCGTCGCCTTCGCCAGCGTCACGCCGCCCGAGCGCCCCGCCTTGACCTCCACAAAGCCCTCGCCCGCGAGCGTCTGCACCACGCGCACCAGGTGGTGCTTGGAGATGCCGTACGCGTCCGCCAGCTCCTGCGTGGAGGCGAGCCTTCCGGGGCGGGCGGCGAGGTAGAGCAGGACGCGCAGCGAGTAGTCGGCGTGGAGGGTGAGGTGCACGGTCAGCGGGCTCCGACGGCCTTACGCCCTGGGTGTGCTCGGCAGGAAGACGTCCGCGTGGAGGTCCTTGAGCGCAAGCCCGGAGAGGAAGAGCTTCTTGCGCAGGGATAACACCAAATCGGCGTCGCCGCAGAGCCACGCGCGGAAGCCCACCGGCTTGGGGCACTCGGCGCGGATGACGGCGTCGAGCGCTCCCTCGGCCACGTCCCGGGAGCCGCCCGTCAGCACGCTCGGTCGATAGTGGAAACCCGCGTGTTGCTCGGCCAGCTCGCGCAGCTCGCGCGTCAGGTAGAGGCCCTCGGGGGTGCGCGCGCCGTGGAACAGCCAGATGGGGCCCTGGTGTCCCGCCTCCAGCGCGTCGCGCGCGATGCCGTACAGCGGCGCGAGCCCCGTCCCCGCGCCCGCGAGAATCAGCGACTGCTCGGGGCGGCCGTCGACGTAGAAGCAGCTGCCCGCGGGGCCCTGCACGGCCACGGCGTCACCGACGCGCGCCTCGCGAGCGAGCCAGCCGCTCATCTCGCCGCCCGCCACCAGGCGGACGTGCAATTCCAGCAGGCCCTCGCGAGGGAGGCTCGCCAGCGAGTAGCTGCGGGCCAGGCCGTCCGCCCGCAGCAGCGACACGTACTGGCCCGCGCGGTAGTCCAGCGGAGCGTCCGTGGACAGCCGTACGCGCAGGACGCTTTGGGACAACAGGTCCAATGAGGCGATGCGCGCGGGGACTCGCAGCGCGTCCGCGCCGGAGACCTCCAGCGCGGTGTCCGCCGAGGGGCGGCACATGCAGGCGAGGAAGTAGCCCTGCGCGCGCAGCGTGTCCTTCAGGCCCACGCGCGCGGCCTCCGGGACGTCGCCCGCCGTCGCGCGCATGAGGCAGGACTGACAGGCGCCGGCCCGACACGCATGGGGCACGGCGACGCCCTGTCGCAGGAGCCCGTCCAGCACGCTCTCCTCGGGCTCCAGCGGATACCACCGCGACTCGTGCTTCACCGTGGCCATGGCGAGCCTCTCGTTCCCGTCAGCGGTTGAGCACGTCGGCGCGAGCGCCGCCCGCGATGGCCAGCACGCGCGCAACCAGCGGCTCGGGCACGCCCAGCTCCCGGAGCGTCGCGCTCAGGTGCTCCACCACCGCGTCGAAGTGCACGTCGTTCAGCCCGCGCTTCACCAGGTGCGCGTGGCCCGCGCGCATGTCCTTGCCCGAGTAGGTCGACGGGCCTCCCGTCACCATCGTCAGGAAGGCCTTCTGCCTGGCCGACTGGCGCTCCATGTCCACGTCCTCGAAGAAGTGGCTGATGCGGTCGTCCGCCAGCACCTTCCGGTAGAACACGTCCACCGCCGCCGCCATCGCCGGCTCTCCGCCAATCTGCTCGTAAACGCTCTTCTCCTGCGCCGCCGTGCTCATCGCGTCTGCTCCTTCCGCCCGACCGGGCTTAAAGATGCATTTCAAATGCATCGATTCGAGCCAGACGTCAATTTGGAAAGACAAGACAAGCGAATCGAGGGAATCCGCCGACGCCGCGGCGCAACGATTGCGCGCGCGTCACGTCTCCGCGCGAAAATTGCGCCCGAGGCCGGGCCCGGTGCCCACGTAGTGACGGAAGACATAGAGCAGCGGTTGCCACTGCGTGACATCGACGTGGTGGGTGTCGGGCACGGTGACGTGCTCGTGCGCGTGGACGCGGGTGACGCGCAGCTCGGCGATGACGAAGTCGGAGGAGGACTCGGGCGTGGGGGTGGCCATGTGCGCTGCCAACAAGACGGCCTCCAGTTGCAGCGGACACTCGGCCACGCGTGGGGGTGAGACGGTGTCCGAGGGGAGTGGCGTGAGGCCCGCGCGCTCGAACTTGCGAGGCTCGTGTTGGTAGCCCATCGCGCGCTTGGTGTCGGGCACGGGGAAGCGGCCCGTGGTGGGCGCGAGGCGCTCGACCTGGGGCCACAGTGAGGCCGAGGGCAGGTTCACCACCGCCTCACCCGTGCGGCGCAGGTTCTCCAGCCCCTGGCCCAGCATCCCCAGGCCGAGCACCAGCCTGTCGTCGAGGGCCCACGCGGAGGACAGCGGCGTGAGGTTGGGCGAGCCGTCCTCCTGGAGCGTGCTCAAGAGGGCCACGGGGGTGCCGAAGTAGAGGATGCGAGGCGCAATCACACGGTGTCGCGGCGTGTCGGTCATGCCCGCGTGAGTAGTGCGCGCGGACGTGCCGATGCTTCGGTGCGCGCCGAACCGTGTGCAACGTGGGATGCAGCAGCTCTCTCAAGCCCAGTCGATGCCCCGAGGTGGCTCGCCAGCTCGACAAACGCATACCGAACGAGTTGCTTCGCTTCTGCATTCATCCGCCAACCGAGATACTTCGGTGCACGCCGAAACGTCCTCGCGTCCGTACAGCACAGACTCCCGCCATGCCCCACCCGCTCGACCTCGCCCTCACCGCCTCGCTCATCGGAGACCCGGCCCGCGCGGGCATGCTGTCGCGCCTGCTCGAAGGTCCCGCGCGCACCGCCGGAGAGCTCGCGCAGGAGGCCCGCGTCTCGCCGCAAACCGCGAGCGGCCACCTCGCGAAGCTGCTCGAGGGCGGCCTCGTCCGCGTCGAGGTTCAAGGCCGCCACCGCTACTACCGGCTCGCCACGCCCGACGTCGCCCGCGCCCTCGAAGCCCTCAGCCTGCTCGTCCCCACGCGCCAGGGCACCGTGCGAGTCCCCGAGCCCCTGCGCTTCGCGCGGACCTGCTACGACCACCTGGCGGGCACGCTCGGCGTCGCGCTGGCGGACGGACTGGAGCGCCGCGGCCTCCTGGAGACAGGCGACGACAGCTACGCGCTGACACCCGAGGGCGCGCGCTTCATCACCAGGTGGGGCGTGGACGTGGACGCGCTGTCACAAGGCAGGCGCGCCTTCGCGCGGCGCTGTCTGGACTGGAGCGAGCGACGCGCTCACATCGGCGGAGCGCTGGGCGCCGCGCTGGCGGAGCGCCTGTTCGCGCGGCGCTGGATTGCGCGCCGGCCCGAGGGCCGCGGAGTGCGGCTCACCGTCGAGGGCCGGCGGGGATTCGACCGGGAGCTGGGGTTGTCCTGGCCCTGAAGCGGCCAGGACACCGACTCAGGCGCGAGCGCCCGCGGCGCCGATGCGGGCCGCCTCGCGGCGCACCGTGGCCTGCTCCAGCTCGTAGCGGGCGTCCTCGGAGGACAGGCCCTTCAGCCGGTCCTGCGCCTCACCCAGGCGCTTGCGCGCGCCCTCCACGTCGATGCCGGACACGTGCTCGGCGGCGTCGGCCAGCACGAGCACCTTGTCGTTGGCGACCTCCACGAAGCCGCCCGCGACGAAGTACGCGTCGCGCTTGCCGCCATCCACCAGCGTCAGCGCGCCCGGCTCCATCAGCGACAGGAAGGGGGTGTGCCCCGGCCGCACGCCAAACAGGCCCTTGCCTCCGGGCACGATGGCCTCGTCGGCCTGCACCGACAGGATGCGCTTCTCGGGGGTGACAATCTCCACAGTCAGCTTGGCCATGACGCTCCTCGCACTACCCACTTCAGAAATTGAGCTGCCGGGTGGTCCCACCCACCGGCTCGAACTCGACCACCCCGGCGTCCGTCAGCCGAGGCCCCTTGCCAGGGATGCCGAGCGTGCCCTCCAGCCACTTCAGGTGGTGCGTCATGTGCCGCACCTCGGAGAGCTGCTTCGCGGGGACCAGGTCCGTCAGTCGCCGCTCCAGGATGCGCTGTCCGTCGCGGCCGTACTGCCCCGCCACCAGCACCTCCGTGGCCCAGTCCGGCGGCCCCTTGGGCTTCTTGCCCTTCTTCGTCTTCGGCGCGGGCCGGGCCTTCCCCTTCTCCACCAGGGGCCACAGCACCCAGACCCGCTCGCCGTCGTTGGAGACGAAGTAGAAGTCGTCCACCGTCCCCAGGCACTGCTCCAGCTGCCAGACGGGTCCGCTCTCCTTCGTCACCTCCAGCCGGCACCTGCCCGGCCCCACGTCCACCATGCGCACGCTGTACAGCCCGTTGGCGCTCACCCGGGCGCGTCCCTTGCGCTCCTCCGCCAGGGCGGGGAGCGACAGGACACAGAGGAACAGGGCGAGCGCCGCGTGACGCATGGTCACCTCGGTGGAGGGTGGGACAGCGAGTCTACGCCGCCAGCTTGCGCGCGTTCTCGACGACCTCGTTGATGGCGCCCGCCATGTAGAAGGCGCTCTCGGGGATGTCGTCGTGCTTGCCCTCGGCGATCTCCTTGAAGCCCTGGATGGTGTCCTGGAGCTTCACGTAGCGGCCTTCCTTGCCGGTGAAGACCTGGGCCACGAAGAAGGGCTGCGACAGGAAGCGCTGAATCTTGCGGGCGCGCGCCACGACCAGCTTGTCGTCCTCGGAGAGCTCGTCCATGCCGAGGATGGCGATGATGTCCTGGAGCTCCTTGTAACGCTGCAGGATGCCCTGGACCTTGCGGGCCACCGCGTAGTGCTCCTGGCCGATGATGCCCGGGTCCAGGATGCGGCTGGTGGAGTCGAGCGGGTCCACGGCGGGGAAGATGGCGAGCTCGGCGATGGAGCGGTTGAGCACCGTGGTCGCGTCCAGGTGGGCGAACGCGGTGGCGGGGGCCGGGTCCGTGAGGTCGTCGGCGGGCACGTAGATGGCCTGCACGGACGTAATCGAGCCCTTGGTGGTGGAGGTGATGCGCTCCTGCAGGCCGCCCATCTCCGTGGCGAGCGTGGGCTGGTAACCCACGGCGCTGGGGATGCGGCCCAGGAGGGCGGACACTTCCGAGCCGGCCTGGGTGAAACGGAAGATGTTGTCCACGAAGAGGAGCACGTCACGGCCCTCCACGTCGCGGAAGTACTCGGCCATGGTCAGCGCGGAGAGCGCGACGCGGGCGCGGGCACCAGGCGGCTCGTTCATCTGGCCGTACACGAGGACGGCCTGGCTGGCCTCCAGGTTGTCGGTCTTGATGACGCCCGTGTCCTGCATCTCGTGGTACAGGTCGTTGCCCTCGCGGGTGCGCTCACCGACGCCGGCGAACACGGAGAAGCCGCCGCGCTCGATGGCCACGTTGCGGATGAGCTCCTGCAGGAGCACCGTCTTGCCGACGCCGGCGCCGCCGAACAGGCCGATCTTGCCGCCGCGGGTGTAGGGGGCGAGCAGGTCGATGACCTTGATGCCCGTCTCGAACATCTGCACGCGCACGTCCTGCTCCGTGAACGGAGGGGGCGCGCGGTGGATGGGCCAGTACTCCTGCGACTTCACGGGGCCCATCTCGTCCACCGGGTCGCCGGTGACGTTCAGGATGCGACCCAGGGTGGCCTTGCCGACCGGCACCTGGATGGGGGCGCCCGTGTTCTTCACGGGGGTGCCGCGGGCCAGACCCTCGGTGGAGTCCATGGCGATGGTGCGGACGGTGTTCTCACCGAGGTGCTGGGCGACCTCGAGGACCAGGTTGTCCGCCTCGTTGCTGAGGTTCGCGTTCGTCACCTTCAGGGCGACGTAGACTTCCGGGAGGCCGCCGGGCGGGAACTCGACGTCGACCACGGGGCCGAGAACCTGGATGATTTTGCCTGCCGTAGGAACTTGAGCGCTCATGGGTGTCGTCTGCCTCGTGCGGGGGGCGACCGGCGCCGTGCCCGTCATCAAAATTCCGCCCGGATATGAGGGCGGTGCCCCTTTACCGGGGGCCTCCCGCAGAATCAAGCCTCCCGGGGTCCTGACCGGTAAGTCCCGCTTAGCGGATCCACGCCCCGGACGCCAACCGGGCTATTTCCCGTCCACCTGGTAGACCAGCGGCAGGTTGCCCCTCGAGCCGCCGCCCACGACCACCACCTTGGCGTTGGGGCTCTGGGCCAGCTTCTCGGTGGCCTCGATGCCCTTGAAGCGCAGGTACTCCTCGGTGAGGCCCTGGCGGACGATGGTCTGGTACCTGGCGATGCCCTCGGCTTCGATCTGCCGGCGCTCGGCCTCCTGGCGCTCCTTGTCCAGGGTGAAGCGCATCTTCTGGCTGCGCTGCTCCTCGGCCAGCTTGTCGGCGATGGCCTCGCGGATGGACGCGGGCAGGGACACGTCGCGCACCAGGATGGCCTCCACGACGACGTGCTTGCCCGCGAGCGCGCGCGTCACCTCGTCGTAGATCTCCTTTTCGATCTGCTCGCGCCTGGTCGAGTAGATCTCCTCGGGCGCGTAGCGGCCGAACACCTTGCGCGCCTCCGAGCGGACGATGGGGGCGATGAGGATGTCCGCGTAGCGGGGGCCCGTCTGCGTGTGCAGCTCGAACAGCTTCAGCGGGTCCACGCGGTAGCGCACGCTGGAGTCCACCTTCAGGTCCAGGCCGTTGTTGGACAGCACGTTGAGCTCGTCCTTCATCTCCTGGACGCGCAGGTCATACGTGATGAGCGACTTGCCCGGCCGCATCACGTGCAGGCCTTCACCGTAAGGCTCGCGCTGGGTGCCGCTGCCGAACGAGTCGAAGCCGATGCCCCCGTGGCCGCTGGCCACCGTGTCGAAGCCACAGCCACCCAGGAACAGCGCTCCCAGCACCACCCACAGTCGCTTCACGCAGGGACCCCTCCCGAGGGCCCTGGACGGGCCCGAAGCGGCCCTTAAACGCGAAGGGCCCGCTCCCAAAAGTGGGGGCGGGCCCGGGGTGCGACGGGGTGGCGCTCGGGACTACTTGAGCGCCTCGGCGCCGGAGACGATCTCCATGAGCTCCTTGGTGATGACCGCCTGACGGGTGCGGTTGTAGGTGAGCGTCAGGCTGGAAATCATGTCGGAGGCGTTGGAGGTGGCGTTCTCCATGGCGCTCATGCGGGCGCCGTGCTCGCTGGCCACGCTCTCCAGGAGCGCGCGGTAGAGCTTGATGTTGACGGCCTGGGGCACCAGGCGGTCCAGCACGGCCTGGCGGTCCGGCTCGTACTTGAAGTCCACCATGGCCGCGGCGCCCTCGGAGGGCGCGGCGCCGGCGCCGAGCGTCTGCAGGGGCAAGAGCTGGGTGACGACGACCTTCTGGTTAATGGCGCTGATGAACTCGTTGTAGACGATGTGCACCGCGTCCACTTCGCCGTTGAGGAAGCTGGCGACCAGCTCCTCGGCCACGTCCGCGGCGGCGCGGTAGTTCAGCCGCTGGTACAGGCCACCGAAGTCCTTGCGGATGTTCTGGTTGCGATTGCGGAAGAAGTCGTTGCCCTTGCGGCCCACCGTGGAGAGCTGGATGCGCTCCAGGCCCGCGTTCTCGTAGAGGAACCGGTTGGCGCGGCGGGTGACGTTGGAGTTGAAGCCGCCGGCGAGGCCGCGGTCCGACGTGAGCGTCACCAGCTCCACGCGCTTGACGGGCCGGGTGGCCAGCAGCGGGTGGCTGAGGTCGTTGTCCCCGGAGCGCGCGGCCAGGTCGGAGATGATCTGGTCCAGCATCGACGCGTACGGACGCGCGGCGAGGATGGCGTCCTGTGCCTTGCGCAGCTTCGCGGCGGAGACCATCTTCATGGCCTTGGTGATCTGCCGCGTGTTCTTCACCGAGCGGATGCGCTTGCGGATGTCGCGAAGGGACGCCATGGGACGGGGAACTCCTGTGGGACGTTCTGCCGGGTGCGCCGGGGTGGGAGCAGGGCAGTCTGACGGCGGGGCCCCCTATATAAGCGGGGCGGGAGCCGGTCAACGGCAGTCCTCCCGGGGCTTTCCGGACACGGGAGCCAGGGCCTCCCAGGGGCCTCCCACGAGGGGCGACCGGGCGACCTGCGCCCCCGAGGACTCGCGGGTGTGCCCCCAGGCCCTACCTTCCTGTCATGGGGCCTGCCGACACCGGACCGCTGCTCATCGTGGAGGATGACCTGGACATCCGTGAGGCGCTCCAGGGGTACCTGGAGCTCCAGGGGTACCGGGTGCTGGTGGCGGACCACGGGAGGGAGGCGCTCGCGCTCCTGTCGGGCACGCCCCGGCCCTCGCTCATCCTGTTGGACATGGGGTTGCCGGTGATGGACGGGCACCGGGTGCTGACGGCGCGCAGGAGCGACGCGGCGCTCGCGAAGGTGCCCGTGGTCATCCTGTCGGCGGAGACGGCGGAGATGAGTCCCCGGGACAGGGCGGTGTACGCAGCCAGCCAGGGGGTTTCCGCCATCCTGTCGAAGCCGGTGGACCCGCGGCAGTTGCTGGAGACGCTCCAGCGGTTGTTGCCGGGGCAGGCTGCTCCCCAGGCGGACGCGCCCGCGTGACGCGCCGGGCCCACACAGGGCTTTTCGAGGGCGGCGGGCCGTAACACAATGGCGCCGGGTGCGGTGTCACCCCTGGGTCCATGAAGCCAACCCGAGCGAGCGGTGTCTGGGCGCGCAGGGCCCTCTTCCTCCTGCTCGTGGGCGCGGTGAGCCTGCTCGTCCTCTCGCACTGGGTGCGGGTGAGCTACGAGGAGCGCATCGTGAGCCTGGCGGACGCGCCCGACGCGCCCGTGGCGCTGGTGTTCGGCGCGGGGCTGGCGCCGGGGGCGGTGCCGTCGCCGGTGCTCGCGCAGCGGCTGGACATGGCGATGGCGCTGTGGCGCGAGGGCAAGGTGGGCTCGGTGCTGGTGAGCGGCGACGAGGTGAAGCCGTTCCATCATGAGACGCGGGCCATGCGCCGCTACCTGCTGGAGCGCGGCATGCCGGCGGAGCTGGTGCTGGGGGACGAGGCGGGGTTGTCCACGTACGACAGCTGCCTGCGGGCGCGGGGCGTGTTCGGCGCGAAGCAGGCGCTGCTCGTCACGCAGCGCTTCCATCTGCCCCGGGCGCTGTTCATCGCGAACTCGGTGGGCATCGATGCGTGGGGTGTGCCCGCGGACGAGGGGCGCTCGACGCCCTGGCGCTACACGGTGCGCGAGACGCTGTCGCGGGTGCTGGCGCTGGGGATGGTGCTGCTCGAGGTGGAGCCCGTCTACCCCTCGGGCCGCGCGGCGGTCCCCAAGGGCTAGGCGGACGAGCCCGGCAGGCGGCCGGCCGGCGCGAATTGCGGTGGGGCGCGTGGGTTCTCATTGTTGAGACACGGCGGCCGGCCCACCCCGCTTTCGCGAGGAGACACCATGCGATTCAAGAAGCTCGGCTCGGAGGACGTGGGCGAGGCCACCTCGCGACGTCATGTGAACCAGGACACCGGCGAGGAGGAGATCAACATCTCCGACCAGGACCTGGCGGCGACCCCTCCGCTGGAGGAGGAGCCTGACTTCCGCGACATCCTGCCGGACCAGATTCACGAGTTCCGGCGCGGTGACGAGGAGCCGGAGGAGGTGGAGCTGACGGCGCAGCCCGAGGAGCGTCTGCGCCCGGCGCGCAGGGACCAGCTCCCGGAGGGCTAGGTTCGCGCCCGCGCGGCTGCCGACGTCGGATGCGCGGATGCATCCGTGCGCTGACGCGGTCCCGGCGCGCGGGGCCCGCTTCTCGGAGGTGGGGCTCGCGGCTGCGCGAGGCGTGGTCCCGACGGACGATGGATGCGCGAATACGTCCGTGCTCGAACGCGGTCCCATCTCGGGGGATGGGACCGCGCTGATGCGAACGGGGTCAGCGCTTCGACTTCGGCTTCTTCACGGCGCCCTTCGCCGAGGGCTTCCTGGCGGCTGCCTTCGAGGGTGCCGACTTCCTGGCGGGCTTCGTGCCCGTGGACTTCTTCGCGGCGGACGACTTCGAGGCAGCGGGCTTCGCCTTCGCGGGCTTGGAAGCCGCGACCTTCTTGCTCGCGAGCTTCCCAGCGGACTTCTTGGCCGCGGGCTGTTTCCCGACGGGCTTCGCCCCCGCGGACTTCTTCGCCGCGACCTGCTTCGTGGTGGGCTTCGCCCCTGCGGACTTCTTCGCCGCAGCCTGCTTCGTGGTGGACTTCGCCGTCGTAGCGGACTTCTTCGCCGCAGCCTGCTTCGTGGTGGACTTGGCCACCGCGGGCTTCGTTGCGGCAGACTTCGCCGGCGCGGACTTCTGCGTCGCGGCCTTCACCACCGCGGGCTTCGTTGCGGCAGACTTCGCCGGCGCGGGTGTCTTCGCTACGGACGGCTGAGTCGCGGACTTCACCGCCCCAGGCTTCGCCGTCGCGAGACTCTTCGTCGCGGACTTCGCGGTGGGACTCTTCGTCGCGGGAAGCACCGCGGGCGTCTCCGTCACGGGCTGGGCGGCGGGCTTCGCCTTGGGCTGCGTCACCTCCACAGCCTTCGCGACGGTCTTCGTCGTCGCCGTGGCGGCCGCGTCGACAAGCTTCGTGACAGCGGTCTTCGTCGCCTTCGCGGGCTTCGAGACCGCATCCTTCACCGCCTCCGCGACCTGCGCCACGGGCTTCGCGACCGCGTCCTTCACCGTCTCGGCAATCGTCGCCACGGGCTTGCTGGCCTTGGACTTCACCGCGGGCTTCTTGGCCGTCTCGGGCCCCAGTTCCTTGCGCAGCGCCTCCTGCATCGTCGGTCGCACGAACAGCTCGGCCTGCGTCACCGAGGACCTCAAGGCCGGCTTCTTCCCGCCCCCGGACTTCGCCCCGAAACGGCCGAAGCCTCCGGACTCGTCCTGCGCCCCACCCCTGCGGCCCCGCGACACATCCTCGTCGTACTCGTACGCGAGCTCGCGCTGCGCGCCCGTGTCCTCTTCCTCCTCGGTGGACGATTCCTCGGCCTGCTCCTCCTCGGACTCCTCCTCGCCAGACATGCCCGAGAGCGCCTCCTGCAGCACGGCGTTCATCGCCCGCGCGAAGGTGCGCTCACCGAAGCTCTCGACCTCCGCGGGAGGCACCAGCACGTCGAGCATGTCCTTGAGCGAGCGGTACAGCCGCATCTCCCGCTTCTCGCTGTCCCAGGTGCCGTAGAGCCAATCCTCCGCACCCAGCGCGTCCACCCAGCCCGGCAGCGGCCCGCCCCCGTCCCCCTGCTCCACCATCGCCGACTTGCGCGCGGAGAACAGGTGCCGGTGCGGCCCCTTCATCCCGATGCGCCACACGCCCGCGGCCGGCAAGCCCACCAGCTTCAGCCGCGTCTTCTCCAACACGCTCACGGAGCCCTCGGGCCCATGCAGCGGGAAGAGACTCACGTCGCCGTGGAGCTCGCCTCCGTCGAAGGTCAGGTACAGATGGCCGAGGTCCTCGGGAAAGGGGACGCCACACTCCGTCTCCGCCCGCCGGACCTCATCCGCGGACACACCCGATGACGCGGCCTTCGCTGACTTCCGCAGTGCCTCCAACCACTCGTGCATGACCCCTCCACGACACGTCCGATGCCGCCACCTTACGGCGGCTGTGCCCCTCAGCGCAGTGCGCACCTGAAGCTTTTGACGCCCCGCACACGAATGCTCCAGCCCCCCGGCTGACGCCCGGCAGGCCCATCCCGGGACCTATCACGACAACCGCCAACCCGGGCTGCCTCCTTCCACTCCCTCGCAAGCCGGCCCCTCCACCAGCCCGGGACCCTCGCCTCCCCCAGTGCTTCCGCGGCCCCTGGGACGCCCTCCCTCCCCCGGGAAGCCATCCCCTCGGGGCCCCACCCGGCTTGAAGGCCGACGGGCGGACCGTTACCCATGGGGCATGGCACATCCGGTCAGCTACGAGGGAACGGCGGAGAACTTCGACCAGCTCGTCATGCAACCCCAGGGCGAGCTCGTCGTCGTGGACTTCTGGGGCGACGGCTGCCCGAACTGTGAAATCTACGCGGCCGCCGAGCCCGAGCTCCTCTCCGAGCTGGACGGCGCGAGGATGCGCGTGGTGAAGGTGAACGCCTATCAGCACGAGTCCCTGGCCCACCGCTTCGGGCTCTACGGCATCCCCACGTTCCTCTTGTTCCGCGACGGGAAGCTCATCGGGAAGATGAGCCAGTACTACGGAAAGGAGTACTGGCTCGGCGTCGTCCGCGAGCACCTGCCCGCCGCGTGACGAGGCCCCCACCCTTTCACGGTGCCACCCGGGGGAATCGCATAGGGTGGCGCCATGAAGAAGACGCCCAGGAAGCCTCGTCACGCGCCCCAGGTCCACCCGCTCCCGCCTCCCTCCGTGGAGCTGGCGGAGCTGCTCGGACGACTCGCGACAGGTGACGCCGATGCGCGCTGGGAGGCCTCCATGGCGTTGATGAAGGTCGGCGACGACGTCGCGGCCGAGCATGTGGCCCGGCTGCTGCGGACCGCCGACGACGTCCGGGCGCGCGAGGTCTCCGCGTGGCTGTTGTGCAGCCTCGGCGATGGCAAGCCCTCCATCATCGACGCGCTGCTCCAGTCCGTCGAGGACACCTCCGAGAGTATGGACGTGCGAGGCCAGGCCATCGAGGCCCTCGGCTCCCAGCGCACGATGGCGCCGACCCTGCGTGAGCGCGTGCTGGGCATCCTCGTCGAGCTGCTGGAGCACCCCGCCGCGGAGCTGCGCTTCTGGGCCTGCTTCGCGCTCGGCGCCTTCCGCTACCGCCCCGCCCTCCCCGCGCTGCGCAAGGTGGCCCAGGAGGATGAGCGCGTGAATCCCGGCTGGTGGTACGTCAGCGAGGAAGCGCTCGACGCGATTGCCCAGATCGAGTCACGGGAGTACCCAGACCGTATCCCCGTGCACCAACGTGGCCGCGCTGCGTCCTGACGCACCGTCTCCCCGTACGAGGCGTCGCCACCTCCCGAACGCCTCCACCGACAGCGGGACGGCCTGACGCCTCGCCGCGCCTCTCGCAGCCTCCGGCCCACGTCCTCCACCGAGTGGACCCGTGCCAGGGAACATGGAGCACGGGAGGTTCCCACCCTTCGGGGCAGCGTGGTTGATGCGACGCGCGCCCGTTACGAACATGGAACCTCGCGGTTGGCGGTCCAATCAGGGGGGCAGTGCGCAATGACGAAGCATCGACTGGGGCAAAGGCTCACGCATATCGCTTGTCTGCTGTCGCTGTGGGCGGGGGCCATGGCCTGCGGAGAGGGACACCTGGAGGCGCCGGAAGCAGCCGCGCCGGTGGACGGGCTGGAGACCCGGACCGCGAGGCAGTCCCCGGCGTTCACGGAGGCCCTCTTCTACGACAACTGCCCGGCCGCGTCGGTCGCGCAGGGCCCAACGCTCTATGTGTCGAAGAGCGGCCCGAGGGACCCGTCCAAGCCGCTCGGCTCCGACCTGAACCCCTACAGCACCATCATGGCCGCGGTGAAGGCGGCCCGCCCGGGCAACATCATCCTGGTGCGACAGGGCGACTACAACGAACAGGTCGCCATCACCGCGGCGAAGGGAGCGCGCCCCGGCACCGCCACCGCGCCCATCGTCCTGCGCGGGGAGCAGTCGGGCCAGCCCCGCATCCTCCCGGCCGCCACGAACGTGGGCAGCCTGGTCCAGGTCAGTCAGCCCTACTGGGTCGTCCAGTTCTTCGAGGTGGACGTGCAGGAGCGCCCCTCGTTCGCCGTGCTCTTCGAGAACAACACCCGGTGCTCACAGGTCCTCGACTCCAAGCTGCATGGGGGCCGCGCCGGCGGCGGTGTCATCACCAGCTACGCGGACTTCGTGCTCATCGACGACAATGAAATCTACGACTTCTCCAAGCAGAACACCGACTCGCACGGCGTGGCGATTCGCGGCGTGACGCGGAACGTGTTCATCGTGGAGAACGACATCCACGACGTCTCCGGGGACGCGGTGCAGTGTCAGCCCAACGGCGGCAGGCCCGCCGTCATCCTCGTCGAGCGCAATCGCTTGCATGACACCGGAGAGAACGGGGTCGACGTCAAGGCGTGCGACGACCTGCTCCTTCACGAGAACAAGATCTACAACTTCCCCAACCTCGCGAAGTACCCCTGGCAGGCGAACACCTCCGCCGCGGAGGGTGTGTTGGTGCACGAGGACGCGACGAACGTCCAAATCCTCTACAACGAAATCTGGAACGCGGGCCGGGGCATCTCCATCGGCGGCAACAACGTCATCGACATGCCCGTGAACGTGCAGATTGAAGGCAACCACGTGCACGACATCTATGACTATGCGAAGCGCAACAACGGCCAGGGCATCCGCATCGTCAAGGCGAGGGGCGTGACGCTGCTGGGGAACATCGTCGAGCGGACGTTCGACGCCGGGCTGCGCCTGGCCGCCGACCCGCCCAACGCCGTGCCGGGGCTGCTGGTCTACAAGAACACCCTGCGGGACATGCGGCTGTTCGTGCGTCTGGGCGCCAGGGCGTACCGGCCCGGCCTGGGCATGGACCTCAATCGCTACGAGGGCGCCTCGGGCGTCTTCACCATCACCGACGAGCTCTGGGAAGGAAGCCACGCCCGCTGGCGCGCGGTGCTCGCGCCGCTCTACCTGGACCAGTTTTCGGAGCGCATCATCCCCGGCTCCCGTCCCAAGGGGCTGACGGACGACGAGGGCGTCACGTCGACCTCGGGTGAGTAGTCAGCCCAGGCCGCGCTGATGGAGAGGGCCCACGCCCGCCGCGGGCCTTGCGTGGCGGGAGGCTTCAGCTTCCCGTCCGCTTTGCCTAGTCTCGGGTGCTCCTCCAACCCGGAGCACGCTGGTGGCGCGCATCGCATTCGTGGTGATTCCCCCCTTCGCGGACTGGGAGCCGGCGCTGCTGGCCGCGGGGGCGCGGGATGACTTCCGTGACCAGGTCTCCTGGTGGTCCCCGGGAGGCCGTCCCGTGCCGTCCATCGGGGGCATGACCATCCAGGTGGATGGCGCGGTCGAGGACTTCTCCCCGGAGAAGGCGGACGCGCTGGTGCTGATTGGCTCCAGCACCTGGATGACGCCTCAGAGTCCGGACCTGACGCCCCTGCTGCGCCGCGCGGTGGAGGCAGGGCTCGTCGTCGCGGGCATCTGCGGCGCGACGCTGGCGCTGGCTCGCGCGGGGCTGCTCGAGGGGCGCGCGCACACGAGCAACGACCTGGCGTTCCTCCAGAAGCACGCCCCGGGCTACCAGGGCGCCGCGCACTATCGCGACGTGCCGCAGGCGGTGAGGGACGGGCGCATCATCACGGCATCCGGAGCGGCGCCCACCACGTTCGCCACCGCGGTGCTCGGCGCGCTGCACCCCGACGCGAGCCAGGCGATGGTGGACTTCCGCGCGTTCTTCGCTCGCGAGCACCGGACCCCTTGAGGAGCACTCCGCCATGACGATCATCGAGCCCTTGCTGCTCGCCACCGGCGCCCTGGGCGGCCTCACGGGCGCCATCCTGGGCGTGCGCGCCGAGCCCTGGTGGGGCGTCGACGGAGTCCTCGGCGGCGTCATGCGGGGCTTCGGCGGCTTCGTGGGCGGCGCGCTCGCGCTGCCCCTGGTCTCGGGCGTGATTCTCTATGGACTGGGCCTGGTGCTGATGCGCCGCGAGGCGAGGAACAAGCAGAGGTCCTAGGCACCTCGCCCGCGCGTCTCAGTCCTGATAGCCCCGCGCCTGCAGGCGGAACAGGTGCGCGTAGCGGCCGTCCTTCGCCATCAGCTCGTCGTGGCTGCCCAGCTCGTCCACGCCGCCGTTGTGCAGCACCGCGATCTGGTCCGCCATCCGCACCGTGGAGAACCGGTGCGAAATCACGATGGCGATGCGGTCCGCCGCCAACGCCTGGAACCGCTCGAACAACGCGTGCTCCGCCTCCGCGTCGATGCTCGCCGTCGGCTCGTCCAGAATCAGCACCTCCGCGTCGTCCCGCATGAACGCTCGCGCCACCGCCAGCTTCTGCCACTGCCCCGCCGACAGCTCCTGCCCCTTCTCGAACCACCCGCCCAGCATCGTGTCGTACTGCCCCGGCAACGCCTCGATGACCCCGCTCGCCCCACCCAGTTGCGCCGCCTTCACGATGCGCTCCCGGTCCTCCAACGCCGGCACGTGCCCCAACCCGATGTTCTCCGCCACGTTGAACTGGTAGCGCACGAAGTCCTGGAACACCGCCCCGAAGCGCGAGCGCAAATCCCCCACGTCCATGTCCCGGAGGTCCACGCCCCCATACAGAATGGCCCCCTCCGTCGGCTCGTACAGCCTGAGCAGCAGCTTCACCAACGTGCTCTTCCCCGCGCCGTTCTCCCCCACCAGCGCCAGCTTCTGCCCCGGCCGCAACGTCAACGACACGTGCCTCAACGCCCACGCCTCCTTCCCCGGATAGCGGAAGGACACGTCGCGCAGCTCGATGTCGTTGGTGCGCCCCCGGGGCGGTGACCTGGGCGGCGACACCCGCGCCACCTCGCTGCCCGTCGGTATCTCCAGGTACATGAAGAGGTTGCTCATGAAGAGCGCGTCCTCGTACATGGAGCCCACGCTCGTCAGGATGCCCTGGAACGCCGCCTGCCCCTGACGGAACACCCCCAGGTACAACACCATGTCACCCACGCTGATGGCCCCGTCCGCCGCCCGCCCCGCGACGAACAGGTAGCAGCCGTAGAACGCCGCCAGCGACAACAACCCCAACCCCAACCCCCACCCCATCCGCTTGAAGGCCAGCGCCCGGTCCTCCGCGAAGAACTTGCGGAACAAGTCCCGGTAGCGCCCCAACACCAGGTCCCCCAACCCGAAGAGCTTCACCTCCTTCACGTGGCTGTCCCGCGTGAGGATCCACTCCAGGTAGTTGAGCTTGCGCCCCTCCGGCGCGCGCCACGAGTACAGCCGGAAGCCCGCCATCGCCAGCCGCGCCTCCGCGATGAACGCCGGAATCGACGCCGCCACCAGCACCACCACGCTCCACGGCGACAGCGCAATCAACAGCGCCGCGAACGTGGAGAGCGTTATCGCGTTGCGGACGATGGAGAACGCCTGCATCACCAGCGACAGCGGACGGCTGCTCGCCTCGCGCCGGGCGTTCTGCATCTTGTCGTACGTCTCCGAGTCCTCGAAGTGCCGCAGCTCCAGCTCCAGCGCCTTCTGGAGGATGCGCTCGTTGAGCAGGTTGCCCAGGTTGGCGCGCAGGAGCTCCCGCGTCAGCGTCAGCCCGCGCTCCACCACCCCGGAGCCCAGCATCAGCGCGAACTCCAACCCCACCAGCCCGTAGACGCGCGAGTGCGCCTCGGCCGAGCCCTGCGCCGCCGCCACCACCGCGTCCACAATCAGCTTGCCCACCCAGGCGATGGCCGCCGGCAACACCGCCGCCACCAGCGTCAACAGCCCGAGCACGACGGCGCCCCGGGGGCTGGCCTGCCAGAAGATGCGGAACGTCCCGGGGAGCTGACGGAACAGGCTTCCGGCGCTCTTCAGCCGCTCCTTGAGGGAGCTCTTCGCGGGGAGGGTGGACTCGAGTGGACGGGGAGACACGTCCCCCGTTCATAACGTGCTCGCCCGACATCCGCTCGAAAGAGCCGCCCCTCACCCCACCGCGGGCTGCTCGTGCCGGGACACCAGCACGTCGCACGAGGATTGCGCCAGCACCCGCTCCACCAGCGACGCCTCGTCCCCGGCCCCTCGCGGGCCCGCCACCACCAGCAGGTCCGAGCCCAGCTCGAGCGCGTGCGCCAGGAGCGCCTCGCCCGGCTCCCCGGAGCGCAGCCGGGCCTCCAGCTCGCACCCCGTCTCCCGGTACGGCGCCAGGAAGCGGGCGAGCTCCAGGCGCGCGTCGAGCTCGCGCTCATGGCGCAGCATCACGAAGCGCTCCGGCGGCGCGCCCCGGGCCCGCAGCGCCGCCTCCTCCTCGCGCGTGTCCACCACGTGCAGCACCGCCACCGGCGTCAGGGGACACAGCCGCATCGTCAGCTCCAGCGCCCGCCGGGACTCACGCGTGAAGTCCACCGCGACCAGGGGAGTCTCGTACGGCCTCGCCGGATGGGGCAGCACCGCCAGCATCGACGTGTCCAGCTGGCGCAGCGCGCGCCGCACCATCGAGCCCTCTCCCAGCGACCTGCCCGGCGTCAGCACCCGCTCGCCGCCCAGCACCACCAGCTGGGCGCCCTGCTCGCGCGCCACCGCCGCGACCGCGTCCAGCGTGTCGCCCTGGCGCAGCTCCTCGCGCACCGTCACGTCCGACCGGTGGCGCAGCCTCCGACACGCCGCGTGCACGGCCTTGCGCAGACAGCCGCCTCCCAGCACCACGCCTCCGGGCGAGCCCTCCAACACCGGCCCCGCGTGCAGCAGCGTGAAGGTGGCGCCCAGGCCCAGGGGCAACCGCAGCGCCCGGGCCAGGGCGAGCTCGGAGCGCAGCGAGAAGTCCGTCGCCACCACCAGGCGTGTCAGCCCCCTGGGACCCCGGAAGGTCCCCGGCTGCAGCAACGGGATATCCAAACGGGTCAGCACATGCTGCCTCATCACGAGACCCTCCTTTCAATGGCCTTGCTGCTCCAGCGTCGGCGCCGTGGGGGCGTGATTCGCCATCCCATGCGCCCGACAGGGACCTGTCCGCGAGCCGTTGCCCGCCGGTCCGCCGCGCCTCGCGGCCCAGGCCCCGTGAGGCCCTCACCTCGAAGATTCAGGCGGCCGCGCCGGGATGCCACCCTCGCCCCGGGGACGCCGTGTGCACGAGCGGGCGGAGGAGCCCTTCGGTCCTCGCGTGTGGCGGCCCACGTCACACGACTGGCGGCCAGCGTCACACGACTCGTCCTCGAGTGAGGGTGGAGCACGACTCCCGTCCCGCGGGGCCGTGCGGAGTGGGGGCGGACGGCCGCCTCACACCGTGGGGTGTCCCCCTGAAAAAACTCCAGGCGCGCCGCATCCGTATCCCTCACGGGAGTTCCACGCGCGCATTCCTGCCTGGAGATTGGCGCGCTTGGCACGTTCGCGGAGCAACAGAGCGTCTTCAGCGGGCCGCGCGGGAAGCGGCCGGAGCTTTGCAGAAGGGCTCCGACGACAGCGCGGTGGGTGGTGGCGGGACGGACGGGAAGCTGAAGAAGGGGGAGGACCAATGCGCGGCGTCATCACCGGAAGAGAGGTGGTCACCAATCTGGGTCTCATCTACCGAGAGTTCGGCGCGGGCTGTGTGCTGCGCTGCTTGTGGGTGATGCTCAGCGGGAAGACCACGACGTTCCTCGAGGTGGCGTGTCCGCCCGAGGTGAAGCGCTAGCCACGGCGACGGGCCGCGAGGAGAGCCTCCCCGCGACCCGGCCGTGTGCTGGTTTGCTCGTCGCCGAGAATCAGAACTCGTCGCGGCGCGGCTTGTCGTCGTCCACCGCGTCCCGGACGGCGCGCTTGGCGTCCTCCAGCTTCTCCTTGGCGTGGCCCTTGGCCGTGTCGACCTTGCCCTCCGCTTCCAGCGAACGGTCGCCGGTGGCCGCGCCCACGGTCTCCTTGATCTTGCCCTTGGCCTTGTCGATCAACTCACCCATGTCACTCTCCTGTGGCTGTGAGCTCGTGAGAGCCGTTGTGGAGTGAGTGTGGGCATGGCCCTGGAGTCGTGCAGGAGGGCCAGGCCGCTCGCCTGCTCGGGTGGCGGGGGCCGGCCCCTTCCAGAAGCAGTCCCGCAATTCAAGGAAAATACCCAGACATTCAGGCGAGCGAAGCGCGGCCACGGACTTGCGGAGGTCCGGTGGCCCCAGTGGAATGGGGGGAGCCCGAGACGCTCCCTGGTTGGAATCCTTCCCCCCTGCTGAAACGGGACATTGACGCAAGGCGCGCTGCCCCGCACGCTGAAGTCACTGCCACCCCGGAGTCACTGCTTCCCGATGTCCACTCCTCCGCTTCCGACCCCTGGCGCGCTGTTCCGGCGGATGTACCTGTTGCGCTCCCTCATCACGACGGTGGCCTTCTGCCCGGCCCTGTACGTGGACATGCAATTGCTGTCACTGGAGGGGCCGAAGGCGACGCGCATCCTGCTGGGAGTCATCACGCCGCTGGTGCTGGGGCTGTGCGCGGTGGCGCAGCCGATGGTGGTGTTGCCGTGGCTCCTGAAGCGGGCCATGGCGACGCAAGGGCGGCTGCGGGTGGAGCGGTTGATCCGCATCCCGTCGCAGCTGGCGTTCGGCGAGTCGATGGTGTCGTGGTTCATCGGCGGGGTGCTGTTCAACGGGGGCGTGGCGTTCCTGTTGGACCGGCCGATGTCGGTGGTGCCGGTGGGCGTGGCGGTGTCGATGAGCGCGGGGCTGTTCAGCAGCCCGCTGCTGTACATGCTCTATGAGCAGGTGCTGATGCCCACGGTGCTGGACGCCTACCAGAAGGCGCCCAGCGCGCGGCCCGCCGGAGAGGGCTTCGCGCCCCGACAGCTGTGGCTGCTGCCCGCCACCGTCGTCTCCGCGCTGCTGGTCACGTGTCTGACGAGCGTCGTGACGCTGAACCTGCGCATCGAGCGGGAGCTGGGGGCGCTGGCGAAGGACATCGAGTCGAAGGGCCAGGCCGCGTCGGCGGCGCAGGTGCGCGCCACGGTGGCGCCGCTGCAGAAGGACCTGGTGCTGCCGGTCGTCATGTTCGGCGGCTACGCGGCGCTGGGCTCCATCCTCACGGCGGCGTGGGCGGCGCGGCGGCTGGCCAAGGGCTCGCGCGCGGTGGGCGCGTCGCTGGAGGCGCTGGTGGAGGGCCGCGCGGCGCCGCCGCGGTGGGTGTCCACGGACGAGCTGGGCGACCTGGCCGCGACCACATGGCAGCTGTACCAGCGGCTGCAGGAGCTGCCGCGCTCGCTGCGCACGTCTGCGGGGGACCTGGCGCAGGCGGGCACGCGGCTGTCGGAGGCGAGCAACCAGCAGAACCAGACGCTGTCGCGGCAGGCGGCGGCGCTGCACCAGGCGCGCGCCACGGCGCAGGAGATCCAGCAGGCGTCGCACGTGGCGGCCTCTCGCGCCACCAGCATCCTCCAGGTGGCCGAGCGCGCCGCCGCGGTGGGCCGGCTGGGCGAGGAGTCGCTGCAGGGCACCGAGAAGGGCCTCGCGTCCATCCGCGACATCGCCGACGGGCTGCACGGGCAGATGCAGGACCTGGAGCAGCGCGCGCGGGAGGTCGGCCGCGTGTCGGAGGTGGTGAAGGCGCTGGCGGACCAGTCGCACATGCTGGCCATCAACGCGGCCATCGAGGCCACGCGCGCGGGTGAGCACGGCAAGGGCTTCGGCGTGGTGGCGCGGCAGATGCGCGAGCTGGCGGACCAGTCCGTCCAGGCGACCAACCAGGTGCGCGGGCTGCTGGAGACGATGGCCTCGGCGGCCACCCAGGCCACGGAGATGACGGACCGGAGCGCGGCGGGGGTGGAGACGGCGCTGGCGCCGCTTCGCACCAGCGGCGAGCGGCTGCGCGAACTGGCCACGCTGTCGCGCGAGTCCGCGTCCGCAGTGCGGCAGATCGCCGAGGCCGTGGCCCAGCAGCACCAGGGCGTGGACCAGCTGTTCGCCGCGGTGCGCGAGCTGGATGAGCTGACCACGGACACGCTGCGCCACCTGGACACCACGCAGCAGGCGGCCGTCGCCGTCACCCACGCCACCGGACAGGTGTCGCAGCTGGCCCAGCGCTACGTCTGAGCGAGCGCGGCCTCCTCGGGGGACACGGGCGGCTCGGGTTCGAGTCGCCCGTCGGGCCCCAGCACCGGGGCGCGGAGCAGCACCACCAGCCGGCCCACGAGCAGGCCCAGGCGGCCGAGGCGCTCGCGGGGCTCGGGGCCGTCCTGCTCGAAGCTCGCCGCGTCCAGGTACGCAAGCTGGACCTCGGCCCTCGACTGGAGCGCGCCCACGCGGGTCTCCAGCGAGGTGAGCCTTCCGAGCAGGGCGTCGAGGAACTCCGTGGCCTGTCGGAGCGTCGCCGCGCAGGCGTCCAGCTGACGCACGCGGGCCTCGTCGGTGTCCTCCACGGTGCTCGCCGAGGCCCATGGCGCCGCGGCCTCGAACAGGGAGACCCCATCGACGACCACCGGGGCCGCGTCCTCCTGCAGCCAGCCTCGCTCCATCCACGTGAGCACGGGCTCCCAGCCGGGGGGCACGGGCGCGCCCGCGCCCAAGAGGGGCCATGCCCGGCGCGCGGCGCGGGAGACGGGCTCGGAGGGCAGCGCCTCCAGGGCCGCGAGGGCCTCGGGCGGGAGCACGTCCTCCCGCTTCGCGTGCTCCCAGCGCTCCAGTCGCGCGAGCAGTCCTCGCAGGGGCTCGACGACCTCCGCTCGGGCACGGGCCTGACGCTCACCGTAGGAGGCGAGGCCCGTGCGCACGCGCAGCCGGGCGGACTTGAGCGCGCCGAGCGCGGCGGCGTGTCGCTCACGGGCCTGGGCGAGCGCGGGGGACTCGACGACGCGGCCCTGGTCCCAGACCTTCTTCGCACCGAGCCCCAGCGCCGTCAGCACCAGGCCTCCCACCGCGAATGGGATGAAGAACGGCATGGGAGACAGCTTCGCATCCGTGGGGCCTCGTTGCGAGCCGGGCCCCCTTGGCCTGCATGGCTGGAGAGGAGGCGCGGCCGGAGTGACGCGGCGCAGTGCCGCGTCAGCCTGCGCGCGCCTGGGGCGCCGACCGCGCCTCATCCTCCAGCGGCGGCACGTACGGCCAGCCCGGCAGCGGCCCCTTGCCCGCCTCGCGCGTCAGGTAGTCCGCCGCGATGTTCGCGCTCTCCATGATGGTGAGCAGTCCGCTGCCCGGGTGCGTGCCTCCGCCCACCCAATACAACCCCTCCACGTCCGGACTCTTCACCCGCGGCCGCAGCGGGCCCAATTGCATCCACGTGTGCGAGAGATTGAAGACCGCGCCCCGGAACACGTTGAACTCGTCCCGCCACGTCTGGGCCGTGAAGTAGCGCTCCGCGCGGATGTGCTGACGCACGCCCTTGAGCCCCACCTTCTCCAGCATCGCCGGGATGCGCTCGCGCAGCGTCGCCTCCGTCTTCGCCCAGTCCACCGGCCGCGCCGTGTTCGGCGTGGGCACCAGCACGTAGAGCGTCGAGTGTCCCTCCGGCGCCCCCTTCGGGTCCGTCACCGACGCGTTGCACACGTAGAAGGGCGGGTCGTCCACGTCCAGCTCCCGGTCCTCCAGCGCGTCCCGGTCCGTGCGCCGCGCCGACTCCGAGAGGTAGATGAGGTGGTGCGGCAAATCGTCGTAGCGCGTGTCCAGGCCGTAGTACGCCATGAACGTGCTGCACGAATACTTCGCCTTCTCCAGCGCCGCGTCCGTCAGCCGCGAGCCCTCACGCGCCTCGGCCGACAAGAGCTTCGTCGCCGCGTAGGGCAGATCCGCGTTCAGCACCACCGCGTCCGCCTCCAGCACCTCGCCGCCCTCCAGCTCCACGCCCGCCACGCGCCCTGCCTCCACGCGCACGCGCTTGACGGGCGCGCCCATCCGGAACGTGGCGCCCAGGTCCTGCGCGCACCGCATCATCCCGCGCGCCAGCTCCCGGAAGCCGCCGTCCACGTGCCACACCCCGAAGGCCAGCTCGATGAAGGGAATCACGCTGAACACCGACGAGCACGTCGTCGGGTGCAGACCCAGGTACTTCGACGGGTACGCCAGCGCGTACGTCAGCCGGTCGTCGTGGAAGAACGAGTCCAGGTGCTTGTAGAGCGTCTGCCAGGGCTTGAAGCGCAGCGTGGAGGCCAGCCGCCAGGGGGCGTAGTAGGCGAGGCTGCCCGCGTGCGTGCAGATGAACTTCTCGTACGCGATGCCGTACTTGTCCTTCCCCTCGGCGAGCCAGCGCCTGAGGCCCTCCACCTGCTGGGGACCGAAGCGCGCCACCTCCGCCTCCATCCGCGCGGGGTCCCGGCTGGTGTCCAGCTGGGAGCCATCCCAGAAGTGCAGCCGCGTGTTGACGTCCAGCGGGACCAGCTTCACGTAGTCCGCCAGCCGACGTCCGGAGCGCTCGAAGATGCGCTCCAGCACCCCCGGGAGTTGGAGGATGGAGGGCCCCGTGTCGAGTGTGTACTCGCCTTGGGCTCCGAGCGTCAGCCCCTTCATCCGCCCTCCGGGCACCGGGTCCTTCTCCACCACGGTGACGCGAAAGCCCTGCCCGGCCAGGTTGATGGCGGCGGACAGCCCGCCCGGTCCTGCTCCCACGACGATGACGTGACGCACCATGGCTCCTAGAATGCCCCGAGCGAGCAGCCGTTGCAGTGTCGCTCACGCGGACGGATGGACGGGGATTGTGTTTCAGGCCCGGGCGTTTCTCCTGGAGGACACTCGTGTCGACCTCCCTCGCCTCCCACGTGCGCCGCAACGCGGCCGCCCTCCTCGCCCTGCTGATGGGGCTGCTCGTCACGGCGGGGGCGACCACGTACATCCGGCGGGGGGTGAGCCTGCGCAGGCAGCAGCTCTTCGATGACGCCACCGCGGACGGCTCCGTGGCCCTCCTGCAGCGCCTGGACGTCTACCAGGCCATGCTCCTGGGCACGCGCGGCGTCTTCACCGGCAGCGAGGCGGTGGAGCGGCGCGAGTTCCGCGCGTACACGGAGAGCCTGGAGGTGCGCCAGCGCTACCCCGGCATCCAGGCCGTCGGCCTGGCGCGGTGGCTGAGCCGGGACGAGCTGGCGCGGCACGAGGCCCGGATGCGCCAGGAGGGCTTCCCCCAGTACCGGGTGTGGCCCGAGGACGCGCGCGAGCACCACGCCGTCGTCGACCTGGTGGAGCCGTTCGACGTGAACAACCTCCGGGTGCTCGGGTTCGACATCATGTCCGAGCCGGCGCGCAGGGCGGCGCTGGAGCGCGCGATGCGAAGCGGCCTGCCCGCGGCCACCGGCAAGGTGCAGCTGGTCTCCGAGCCCGTGGACCAGGTGGCCCAGGCGGGCTTCGTCATCTACGTCCCGCTCTACGCGGGGATGGTGGAGCCCACCACGCCCCAGGCCCGCGGCGAGCGGCTGGAGGGGTTCGTCTTCGGCGCCTTCCGCATGAAGGACTTCGTGGAGGGCCTGCGCTTCCAGGGCTTCCAGTCCACCATCGACCTGACCATCTACGACGGCGCCACCGTGAGCGAGCCGGCGCGGCTCTACACCTCGCACCCCGGCGCGCCGGACGCGGGGGGGCTCCGGCAGCAGCTCACCGTGCAGGTGGCCGGGGTGCCGTGGACGTTGGTGTTCACCACCCGCGAGGCCTTCATGAGGGGCACGCGCTCCAGCCATCCCTTCACGGTGGCGGGCGGCGGCCTGCTGATGTCGCTGCTGCTCTTCCTCGTCACCCGCGCGCAGGTGAACGCGCGCGCCCTGGCGGAGCAGGCCAGCGCCGAGCATCGACGGCTGGCCGATGAGGCCCAGGCCGCGGTGCGCGTGCGCGACGAGTTCCTCAGCGTGGCCGCGCACGAGCTGCGCACGCCGCTCACCTCGCTCAAGCTCCAGCTGCAGCTGCTCTTCCGACAGCTGAGGCAGCCGGGGCCGCTGGACGCGGAGCGGCTGGAGCGCGGAGTCGAGACGTGCGAGCGGCAGACCACCCGGCTCACCAAGCTGGTGGACAGCCTGCTGGACGTGGCGCGCCTGTCGAGCGGGCGGATGGAGCTGCAGCTGGAGGACGTGGAGCTGGGGGAGCTGGTGCGGGAGCTGGCGCGTCGCTTCGAGGCGGAGGCCCAGGCCGCGGGCGTGCGGCTGGAGGTGGACGCGCCCGAGCCGATGACGGGCCGGTGGGACCGGCTGCGCCTGGAGCAGGTCCTCACCAACCTGATGTCCAACGCGCTCAAGTACGGGCACGGCGCGCCGGTGGACGTGCGCGTGCGCGGCGACGCGGAGCTGGCGCGCGTGGAGGTGCAAGACAGGGGCATCGGCATCGCCCCCGAGGACGCCGCGCGCGTCTTCGACCGCTTCGAGCGCGCGGTGTCCAGCCGGCACTACGGCGGGCTGGGGTTGGGCTTGTTCATCACCCGCCAGCTCGTGGAGGCCCATGGGGGCCGCATCCTCCTGGAGAGCCGCCCGGGCGAGGGCTCCACCTTCATCGTCCACCTTCCTCGCGCCGGGCCGCCCCTCATGGACACCCCTTGAGGTCAGCTCACTCGTAGGTCGGCAGGCACTTGTTCTGCCAGACGCAGTGCCGGGCTCCCGACGAGGCCTGGTTGCACGTCGCCTGCGTCTTGTACTGCGCGCAGAAACACTCCCAGGCATTGCCAGTACAGAGCCCCTGCTCCGTCTGTGCGGGGGACTCGGGCTGCGGCTCGGCTTCGACTCCTCCACCGCACGCGGACAGCCCCAGCAGCGAAACCAACACGACAAAGCGACGCATGGTGTGTACTCCGGCGCAAGGAGGGTGGCCCACCCTCGGAGGGGAACTCGACCTTGCCCCACGGTTGTCTGGACTGTCTAGTTCGACTCCAGGACACACGTGGGCGCCGGGTGGCGCATGAATCGTGAGCGCCAGTCCCACGCCTTCGCGCCGTATGCAGTCAGCGGCGATGGATACCCAGACACGAGGAGGCAAACCATGGGTGCATTGGATGGACGAATCGCGGTCATCACGGGCGGGGCCACGGGCATCGGGCTGGCCATCGCCGAGCGCTTCGCGAGCGAGGGCGCGGAGGTGGTCATCGCCGGCCGGCGTCAGGGGCGGCTGGACGAGGCGGTGGCGCGGATTGGCCATGGCGCGCGCGGCGTGGTGACGGATGTGGGAGACGAGGCCCAGGTGGTGCGGCTGATGGAGTCGGTGCCCCGGGTGGACCTGCTGGTGACGTGCGCGGGCGGCGCGGTGTTCGGGCCGGTGGAGACGGTGCCGATGAGCGCCTGGGAGGCGCTGTTCAAGGACCGCTTCTTCGGACAGCTCTCCGCGGTGCGTCACGCGGTGCCGAAGATGCGGGAAGGGGGCGCCATCCTGTTGTGCTCGGGCATCGCCGGGCACGCGGCGCTGGCGAACTACGCGGGCGGGGCGGGGCTGTGTGGGGGCATCAACGCCATGGGGCGCTCGCTCGCGGTGGAGCTGGCGCCCCGGGGCCTCCGGGTGAACGTGCTGTCACCCGGGCTCACGAAGGACACGGCCATCGACTGGGGCGTGCCGGTGACGCAGGTGGGGGCGTTCCTGGACACGCTCGCCGCCCACGTCCCGATGAAGCGAGCGGGCGCTCCCCGGGACATGGCCGACGCGGCGTTCTTCCTGGCGACGTGTGCCTATGCCACCGGCATGGTGCTGGACGTCGACGGTGGCTGGACGGCGGTGTGAGGCATTACCAGGCGTAGTCCTCGGGCGCGGGTTTGTGGCCCGGGAAGATTTCGTCCAGCCGGGCCAGCGTCTTCTCATCGAGCTTCACGTCGAGCGCGCGCAGGGCGGCGTCGAGCTGGCCCGCCACGCGCGGTCCGATGATGGGCGCGGTGACGGCGGGCTGGTGCAAAAGCCACGCGAGCGCGACGTCTCCGGGCTCGTGGCCCAGCTCGGCGGCGAGGGCTTCGTAGCGTTCGATCTTCTCCTGGTTCTTCTGGAGGGCCTCTCGCGCGCGGCCCTCCAGGCGGCGCTTGCCCTCGCGCTCCTTCTTGAGCACGCCGCCGAGCAGGCCGCCGTGGAGGGGGGACCAGGGCAGCACGCCCAGGCCGTAGTGGCGGGCGGCGGGGAGCACTTCGAGTTCCACGGTGCGCGCCAGCAGGTTGTAGAGGGATTGCTCGCTGATGAGGCCCAGGAAGTCGCGCCGTGTGGCGGCGGCCTGGGCCTGGGCGATGTGCCAGCCGGCGAAGTTGCTGCTGCCGACGTAGAGCACCTTGCCCTGGGTGACGGCGACCTCGAGGGCCTGCCAGATCTCCTCCCACGGGGTGGCGCGGTCGACGTGGTGGAACTGGTAGAGGTCGATGTAGTCGGTGCGCAGGCGCTTGAGGCTGGCGTCGAGGGCGCGGCGGATGTTGAGGGCGGACAGCTTGCCCTCGTTGGGCCAGTCGCCCATGGGGCCGTAGACCTTGGTGGCGAGCACGGTGCGCTCGCGGCGCCGTCCGCCCTGGGCGAACCAGTTGCCGATGACCTGCTCGGTGCGGCCCTTGTTGTCGCCGAAGCCGTAGACGTTGGCGGTGTCGAAGAAGTTGATGCCGCGCTCCAGCGCGGTGTCCATGATGGCGTGGGACTCGGGCTCCTCGGTGTTCCAGCCGAAGTTCATCGTGCCCAGACACAGCCGACTGACGGAGAGCCCCGAGCGACCCAGGTTCGTGTACTGCATGGCGACTCCTTCGCGGCCGAGGGACTCCAGCGCGCCACGGCGGTCCGGCCCAGGCCGCCAGGCGCCGCGTACAGTGACGAGTCACCGGGGCCGAGTCGAGCGTCCTGGACGGACTTCGGGGGGTTGTCGTGCGCAGGCGACACAAGTCAGCGCGCCCCTCCTCTTCGTTTCACCGCGACGTGGGGAACCGAAGGCGGTCAAGCAGGCGGAGGCACGCAGCGCCTCCAGGAGTCCTCGTGAGGGGTGGCCAGGGAGTCAGGCGCCCGCGGACGATGGCGACCTCTTCGTCGGTACTTATCGTTGGTCCGTCGTTGGAGCGCGCTTCGAGCCACTTCATTCCGGGAGCCACCCCATGAAAGCCGTCGTGCTGAAGGCCTATGGAGATGCGGACAACCTCGTCGTGACGGAGATGCCCGAGCCGAAGGTGGGCCCGGGAGACGTGAAGGTGCGCGTCATCGCCGCGAGCATCAACCCGGTCGACTGGAAGATTCGTCGAGGCGACATGAAGGAAGTGATGCCGGTGACGTTCCCCGCCATCCTCGGACGGGACGTCTCGGGAGAGGTCGTCGAGGTGGGGCAGGGCGTGAAGGGCTTCAAGAAGGGCGACCGGGTGATGGGCGTGGTGTCCTCGGGCTATGCGGAGACGGTGGTCGCCCCCGAGGAGGTCTGGGCCCGGGTGCCGGACTCGCTGGAGCTGAAGGACGCGGCCGCGCTGCCGTTGGTGACCCTGACGGGCGTGCAGTTGATCGAGGAGCAGATGAAGCCGGCCCCGGGGGACACGGTGCTCGTCACCGGCGCGGTGGGGGCGGTGGGACGCGCGGCCCTGTTCGCGGCGAAGGCGCGGGGGGCGAAGGTCTGGGCGGGCGTACGGGCCACGCAGGTGGAGGAGGCCCGGAAGCTCGGCGTGGACGGGGTGGTCGCGCTGGAGGATGCGAGCGACATCGCGAAGCTGCCGACACTGGACGCCGTGGCGGACACGGTGGGCGGCAAGGCCGTGGCGGCGGTGTTGGACAAGGTGAAGCGCGGCGGACGGGTGTGCAGCGTGGTGGAGGAGCCGAAGGGGGCGAAGGAGAAGGGCTTCCAGGTGAGCAGCTTCTTCTCGCACCCGGATGGACGCCGGCTCGCCCAGCTGGGAGAGAGCGTGGCCAAGGGCGAGTTGACCATCCCGATTGGCAAGACGTTCAAGCT
Source organism: Myxococcus sp. MH1 (assembly GCF_059738865.1). Lineage (NCBI taxonomy): Bacteria > Pseudomonadati > Myxococcota > Myxococcia > Myxococcales > Myxococcaceae > Myxococcus > Myxococcus sp. MH1. The sequence continues at coordinate 9,952,094 of NZ_AP026947.1, forward strand.
GGATGAGGCGAAGGACGCCCAGAAGCACGCGGAGAAGGGCGGCACTGGCAAGGTGCTGCTCGTCAACTGAGCTCTCGGCTCGGTCCCGGAGGAGTCCCCGGACGTGAGCCCGGGGACTCCTCGTCGAGCCCCTTGGATGCGTCGCTTCAGAGCAGGTCCACGTCCGTCAGCGCGGAGACGATTCGCAGACAGGCGCGCAGGGAGGGGCCCGGTGGCGTGGGGCCTCTCGCGATGGCGAGCTCCACGTGTCGTGCGTGTCCGGCGATGGAGCGATAGACGGCGCCCTCGCGCGTGAAGGTGCGCACGGACTCCGGCAACAGGGCGCAGCCGAGCCCCGCGGCGACCAGGCTGACGATGGTGAACCACTCCCCTGCTTCCGCCACGAAGGTCGGCGCGAAGCCCGCCTCCAGGCACATCCCCGTCACCGCGTCATGCAGCGAGGGCGCCGTGTCCCGCGGAAAGCCAATGAACGGTTCGTCGGCGAGCTGCTCCAGGGGCACTCGCGTCTTGCGTGCCAGTCGATGCCCCGAGGGCAGCACGACGACGAGCCGCTCGCGACGGAGCGTGTCGATGCGCACTCCCGACGCCGTCACGGGGCCTCGCACGAAGGCCACGTCGAGCCCTCCCAGTCGCACCTCCTCCAACAACGTCGTGCTGTCCGCCTCACGCAACATCAGGTGGACCTCCGGGTGCGCGGCGCGCAGTCGACGGAGCACCTCGGGCACGAGCGAGAACGAGGCCGGACTCAGGAAGCCGACGCGCAGCAACGTCTGCTGCCCCGCCGCCGTGCGCTGCGCGGCCTCCGTCGCATGGGAGAGGTGCACGAGCACGCGCCGCCCCGCGTCCAACAGGGCCTGTCCCGCGGGGGTCAGCTCCACGCGCCGTCGGTCCCGGCGCAGCAACTGGCAGCCGAGCTCCTCCTCCAGCCGGCGAATCTGCTGACTGAGCGCCGGCTGCGCGAGGTGGAGCCGCTCGGCGGCCTTGCGGAAGTGCAGCGTCTCCGCGACCGCGATGAAACAACTGAGGCGACGGGTGTCGAGGGGCGGTGATTTCACTGCGTTATCACAGGGTGGTTTTTCCGTATTGGACGCCGCTTCGAACGCCGGGTCTAGAGTCCCCCATGTCCTCGCGCTTCTTCGTCCTCGTGACGGGGCTGTTCCTCGGATTCACCGCCCATGCCTCGGCCCCGGAGGCCGTCCCCCGCTTCGAGCCGACGCCCTGCCCCGCCACCGTCGCGTCCGACGAGGCCATCGACTGCGGCCTGCTCGTCGTCCCGGAGAACCGACAGAAGGCGGACAGCCGCCTCATCAAGCTCCCGGCGATGCGCCTGCGCAGCCGCGCCCAGAAGCCGGCCCCGGACCCCCTGCTCTTCATGCCCGGCGGGCCCGGCGTCAGCGCCGTCTCCAACGTGCGTTCCGGCAAGCGCAACCCGCTGCTCGATGAGCGCGACTTCCTGGTCCTGGAGCCTCGTGGCGGGAAGCTGGCGCAGCCCGCGCTCGAGTGCCCGGGCATCAACGCGCTCAAGGGGGAGATTGCCGCGGGCCGGCTGCGGGGCCAGAAGGCGCAGGACGCGCTGACGAAGGAGGCCGGGCGCTGCCGCGCGAAGTGGGCCTCCGAGGGCGTGGACCTGGATGGCTACACGACGGCCGCCACGGCGGATGACATCGACGCGCTCCGGCAGGTGCTCGGGTACACGACGCTGAACCTGCAGGGCCTCTCGTACGGCACGCGGCTGATGCTCACGGTGGCGCGCCGGCACCCGGGGACGGTGCGCTCGCTCATCCTCGATTCGGTGCTGCCGCCCGAGGTGAACTTCGACGAGGTGTCCGCCGCGAACTTCCAGCGCGTGCTCGATGTGGTGTTCGATGGCTGCGCCCTCGACCGGGAGTGTGGCGCCGCCCACCCGGAGCTGCGCAAGCGCTTCGCCCAGCTCGTCGCGGCGGCGGACCGCAAGCCCCTACCCCTGGTGTTGAATCCGTCGAAGACAGAGGGCAAGCGAGTGGAGGTCCGGGGCGCGGAGGTCGTCCGGGCCATCGACGCGGCACTGCACGACCCGAAGCGCATCCCGCTGGTGCCTCGCATCATCTCGCGAGCGGCGGCGGGGGATTACTCGGAGCTGACGCCGCTGGTGGAGGACAGCCTGGGGCCCTCGACGATGACGTGGGGCTTGAGGCTGTCGGTCTGGTGCTCGGAGGAGCTTCCTTTCGAGGACACCCAGCGCAGCGCCGCGCAGCGGGCGCCCTCAGTGGGGCTCGGGGGTGTGGACCAGGGCACGGCGTCGGTGGAGACCTGCCGCGCCTGGAACGTGGCGCGCGCTCCGGCCGAGGAGAACACGCCGGTGACGAGCGACGTCCCCACGCTGGTGTTCGCCGGCGAGTTCGACCCGGACACGCCTCCGGACTGGGGGCGACAGCTGCTCGAGTCGATGCCTCACGCGCGCTACGTCGAGATGCCGGGACAGAGCCACGGCGCGTCCTTCAATCGCTGCGGCGGAGAAATCACGCTCGCCTTCTTGCGTGCCCCCGAAGCGCCCCTGCCCCTGGACTGCGTGACGAAGCTGCGCGGCGCGGACTTCGGCCAGAGCGCCGCTGTCGCGCCCCCCTGAGCGCGGGGGCCTACGTCGACAGGCCCGCCCTGGGCCGCATCAGCCGCGCGCCCAGGGACACCACGGCCCACCACACCAGGCCCCAGAAGAGCGCGAGCAACAGCCACCCCTCCAACGACGGCGGCGCCCAGCCTCCCGACTCGCCAGGTCCGTACACACGCAATCCCAGGCCACTCAACAACATCAACGGCAGATAGACCGAGCCCGCCACCACCGGCCCCAAGGCCTCGACCGGGAACACCGTCACGAGGAGCTGCACCCCCAGGAGCGCGCCCCAGACCACCCATCGCAGTCGCATGGCCTCCCAGCCTCCTGTGACACGTCTCCTGGGTCAAGGCGCGCCTCCGCATGCACGCACCGCGTCGTGGACCGCCTCGTCCGCGTGCATTTCACCTCCCGCTCGCGCTCCGTTTCGGGTGGAATCCGCGCCCCATCCCGGAGGCCGCACCATGTCGTCGACCGCATCGCCCCTCGCCGCGCCCGAAGCCTGGAACCTCGTCGCCCCCGAGTACGTGCGCGAGCTGCTCCCGGTGTTCGAGCACTTCGCGAAGGACGCGCTGACCCGCGTGGCCGCCCCCTCCGGCGCCCACGTCCTGGATGTCGCCGCCGGGCCCGGCACCCTCGCCCTGCTCGCCGCCCGTCAGGGCCTGCGCGTCACCGCCATCGACTTCGCCCCCAAGATGCTCGCCGCCCTGCGTGAGCGCGCCACCTCCGCCGGGCTCGACATCGACGCGCAGGTCGGCGACGGCATGGCCCTGGAGCTGTCCGAGCAGACCTTCGACGCCGCCTTCTCCCTCTTCGGCCTCATGTTCTTCCCCGACCGCCCCCGGGGCTTCCGCGAGCTGTACCGCGTGCTGCGCCCCGGCGGCCGCGCCGTCGTCTCCAGCTGGCGCCCCATGGAGCACTCCCCCGCCATGAACCTGGTCTACCAGCGCTTCGCCGAACAGCTGCCCGGCCAGGGCGCTCCCCGCGGCGGCGTCATGCCCCTGTCCGACCCCGACACCTGCCAGCAGGAGATGGGCGCCGCCGGCTTCGACGACGTCCACGTCCACCAGGTCTCCGTCCCCGCCCACTACCCCTCCACCGCCGCCATGGTCGACGCCATGATGCGCGCCGCCGCCCCCGTCGCCCTCGCCCGCCGCGCCCTGGGCGCGCAATGGCCAGACATCGAGAAGACTGTCGTGGACAAGGTCACCCAGGACCTGGGGCCCGGCGCACAGGTCGTCCAGTTCAATGCCTACCTCACCGTCGGCATCCGTCAACCGACCCCGTCTTCCAATATCAGACACCCCTCCACTCCCAAGGGTTGAGCAGCCGACAGTCCGACAGCTTTTCGGCGGGGGCCTCCGTACGCCTGCCGGATTCTGGCTTTTCCTCTCTTCGGAACACTTGCACTGCCATTGCAACTTCCGGAGACAGCGTGGGGACCTACCGGATCGTCAAGAAGCTCGCCGCGGGAGGCATGGCCGAGGTCTATCTCGGCAAGGTGGTGGGCGCGGAGGGCTTCGAGAAGCCTGTCGCCGTCAAGCGCATCCTGCCGTCGTTCGTGCAGGACACGTCCTTCGTGGAGCTGTTCCTGCGCGAGGCCAAGCTGGCCGTCACGCTGCAGCACGGCAATGTCTTGCAGGTGCTGGACCTGGGCACGAGCGCGGGCCAGTACTACATGGTGATGGAGTTCGTGGACGGGGAGAACCTGAGCGCGCTCATCAAGGCGGCGCGCAAGCGACAGGTGCCCCTGGGCCTGCGCGAAATCTGCTTCATCGCCCAGCAGGTCGCCGACGGGCTCGCGTATGCCCATGGGCGCACGGACCCGTCCGGCGCGCCGCTCGACATCGTCCACCGCGACATCAACCCCGCCAACGTCATGGTGGCCAGCAACGGCGGCGTGAAGCTGGCCGACTTCGGCATCGCCAAGGTGGCCGACGAGGAGCGGCAGGAGACGCAGGCCGGCATCCTCAAGGGGAAGATCAACTACCTCTCCCCCGAGCAGGTGCACGGGCGCCCCGTGAACCAGCGCAGCGACATCTTCCTGTTGGGCCTGCTGCTCTACGAGATGCTCGCGGGCAAGCGGCTCTTCGAGGGCAGCACGCCGCAAATCATCCACGCGCTGGGCAGCTTCGACGAGCGCGCCCTGGAGCCGCTGCCGGGCGTGCCCGCGCCGCTGTGGGATTTGCTCCTGCGCGCGCTGGCGGCCAACCCGGACGCGCGCTGCCCCGCCGCCCGCGAGTTCTCCGAGGGCATCCAGAGCTTCCTCTTCGACCACCGGCTGCGCGTGGGCGCCGCCGACATCGCCAGCCTCTTCGCCCGCGCGCTCCCCGAGTGGCGCTCGCCGCTGGCGGACCTGGCCGGCGCGCCGGGCGAGGAGATCCGCCTGGTGGACGAGGACCTCGCGCGCATGCGGACGCCCGCGCCTTTGCCGCCCCGGGAGGCGCGCCGCCCCGGGGCCGCCACGCTCGCGCCGCCCACGCTGCGTCCGGTGACGCCGCCACCCTCGGGCCCCCAGGCCACGTCCGTGGTCCGGCAGCCCGTGCAGGGCGCCGAGCCGGCCACGCGCCTGGGCTCGCCTCCGCTGCTCGGCACCCGCGTCGTGCGGGCGCGACAGCAATTGGGCGCCATCCTGCTGACGCGCGGCATGGTGACGCCGCACATCCTGAACGAGGCGCTCACGATTCAGAGGAAGCGCGGCGGCAGGCTGGGCCAGGTGCTCGTCCACGAGCGCTGGCTGGAGCCCGACAACCTGGTGCTCGCGCTGTCCGAGCAGTTCGGGCTGCCGCACATCACCGAGCAGCAGCTGATGACGATGCCGGTGCCGGAGGAGCTCTTGCGCCTGGTGCCGCGCGAGCTGTGCGACCGGCTGTGCGCCCTGCCCGTCGGGCTCAAGGGCCGCGAGCTGCTCTGCGCGGTGCTGGACCCGCGCGACGTGGAGGTCACCAACAACCTGAAGTTCAAGGCGGGCGTCGTGTCGGTGCAGGGGCTGTTCGCCTCCGAGCAGGCCATCCGCAAGGCCATCCTCCGCTTCTATGACAACGAGATGCCGAAGGTGCGGGACCGCTCGCCCATCGAGCTGGAGGAGCCGGCCGAGGCGAAGGAGCGCGACACCCGCGTGCTCCAGTTCGCGGAGCAGTTCACCGGACGCCGGGTGCTCGACGGACAGACGCTGGAGGGCCCCAAGCCCGCGCCCGTAGAGCCCGTCAGCCGCGCCACGCCCGTGAAGAGCGACGTGCGCGCGCGCATGGTGCTGGTGGTGGCCGAGCCCTCCGAGCCGCGCGAGGCCGCGGTGAAGCTGCTCCTGTCCCAGGGGCTCGCGGCGGCCACCAGCCCTGCGGCGGACGCGGCTCGCGCGCTGGCGCTCGGGGGCTATGACCTGGTGCTGGTGCTCGAGGACACAGTCGCGGAGCCGGGAGCCCTGGCGCAGAAGCTGCGCGCCGCGCACCCCAAGGTCGAGGTGCGGCTGTTGCCCTCGTACAGCGCGGCGCTGACGGGCGAGGGCGGCCCGCTGGCGAAGCTGGGCGAGGTGCAGGCCCGACTGCTCGACGGCGTGCTGTCGATGCTGGGGGGCAGCGGGACGCTGGCGCCCGCCCTGACGAAGCTGGCGCGGCGGCTGGCGACGCGCATGGGCGCGGGGCGCGTGGAGGAGGTCCTGGTCACCACCGCGGCCAGCGCGCTGGCCCTGGCCGCGCGGCTGGAGGAGCCGCGTCGCTTCGCCCTGCCCTCGCGCGCCCGGGCGCTCGCGCTCGTGGGCAGCACCACGCCCGAGGTGAACGAGCTGCTCGTCTCCGTCCTGCCGGAGGGCGAGGACCGCACGCCGCCCGCGAGCCGCACCGCCGGCGCCCTGCTGTGCGCGGCGCGCTTCGTCCAGGAGGTCCAGAGCCCCCAGGCTCCGCCGGCGCGCGCGGCCCAGGCGCTCCAGGCGCTGCGTCAGGACCCACGGCTCCCCGCGCCCGCGCTGGAGGCGCTCACCGCGGAGCTGGAGTCCACCGCGCAGACGGACAAGGCGGCGCTCCGCGTCGTGGTGGCGGAGACGGACGGCACCAACGCGCTGACGCTCCAGATCCGCCTGATGGCGGAGGGCATGGCCGCGGTGCGCGCGCGGACCCGGGCGGAGGTGGAGAAGGCGCTGGGCGCCGGAGCACACGCGGCGGTGCTCGCGGACCCGCTGCCGGACGGAGACCTCCACTCGCTGCTCCAGGCGCTGCGCAAGGCGCCTGCCACCGAGGACCTGCCCGTCTTCCTCATCGTCGACAAGGACGACCCCGTCGTCTTCACCGCGGGCCTGGAGGCCGGCGCCGACGACGTCATCGTGCGCTCGGCCAGCCCCGAGGTGCTCATCGCCAAGCTGCGCCGGAGCATCCAGCAGCGTCAGGCCTCGAGGCGCGGAGCGAAGAGCGCGCCGTGAGCGCGGGGGCGGAACGGACCCGTCGAGCGCTGTTCAACACAACACAGGCATGCGCGGTGACGCATGCGGGCAATGCGGGAGTCCTCGGCATCATGCCCTCGAGTCCTTCCACAAGGAGCCGCGCATGATGCTGAAGCCCGCCTCGGGGTTCGTGTTGGCGTTGACCGTCGCCGTGGGAATGGTCGTCACCACCCTCTCGCAGGAGGAGCGACCTGGGGACGAACGGCCACCGGCCTCCACCGCATGTGAGGCCGCGCGCCAGCAGCGGCTCATGTCGGGCGCCCAGGACGTGGAGCCGTCGCTCCTGGTCCAGGAGCCCTCGGGTGCGCTCGGCTACTGTTCGTGGGATTGCTCGTCCTGCGCCACCACCGCGGAGTGCAGGGCCCGCAACGCGGGCAGTTGCTACAACATCTGTCCGTGAGCGACGAGGACCGCCCGGCGCTCCATCGTGAGCACCGGGCGGACACCTCCCACACGAAGACGGCTCAGCCGCAGGTGCTGGAGTACTCGGTCACCGCGAACGACGTGCGGCGGCCACCGATGTACGCCGTCTCGTAGCAGGAGCAGCTCATGTAGCCGACCCACTTCGTCAGCGTCGCGTCGGAGTAGTAATCAATCCAGTAGGACTGGTTTCCGCAGAAGGGCAGCGCGTCCTCGCGCGTGTCGAGCTCCGCCTGCGTCTCCTCCAGCGGCTCCGCGCCGCCACAGCCCACCATGAAGCCCGCCGCCAGCAGCAACGCACCCAGGATGTTCCTGCTCCGCACGTGTGTATCCTCCACCGGGTCTGTCTTCCGCCCCGGTGGCGATACCCTAACACCACCCAGCAAAACGAGACATCATCGACAAACTGAGTCATCCAGGACTCTTGTGCGCGAGTGTCTCACGGAGCCCTGAGACACCGCGGCCGCGTTCAGCCGGCTGCGCGGCGCAGGGCGTCCAGGTCCAGCTTCTTCATCTTGAACAGGGCCTGTGTCACCCGGGCGCCCTTCTCGGGGGACGAGCTGGCCAGCAGCTGGGGCAGCTCGGTTGGCACCACCTGCCACGACACGCCGAAGCGGTCCTTGAGCCAACCACACTGCTGGGCCTTCTCGTCGCCGCCCTCGGACAGGCGGGACCAGTAGTGGTCCACCTCCGCCTGGGTCTCGCAGTTGACGATGAGCGACATCGCCTCGGTGAACTGGTAGTGGGGCCCGCCGTTGAGCGCGAGCAGTTCCTGGCCGTCGAGCGAGAAGAGGAGGGTCATCACCGCGCCGGGCGGCTGACCGCTCGGTCCCGCGCTCTGCTCGGTGTACTTCGTGCGCGTGATGACGCGGGAGTTGGGGAAGACGGACGTGTAGAGCGCGACGGCGGCCTCCGTCTGCTCGTGGCTCTGGAACCAGAGGCACTGGGTGATGCGCTGGAGCTTCTGGGACATGGCGGGTTCCCTCCGTGGGGTGTGTGAAGGCAAAGCTGCACAGACTCGAAGCGGGCGGCCCGGCGGTGCGACCCGGGGGCCCTCGCGCGGACGACGGGTCGCCCGTCCGCACGGGCGGGAGGAGAGCCTGGGGCCGCGGCGCCCCTCCCGTGAGACAGGCTAGGGGACGACGTTCACCGTGGCCATCGCCGTGCCCACGGTGCCCACCTCGTCCTGGAACAACTCCAGGCCCACGGTGTGAGTCCCTCGGGCGCTCGACGGGATGTGCTTCGTCATCGTGAAGGTGAAGTCACCGCCCGGCGGGAGGTTCACTCCCCAGTCGGAGAACTCCGTGTCCCAGCCCGTGGTGTCGTTGTTCCAGAAGTCGTACCAGACCCAATGGCACGACGCCGCGTCGTGGTTCGCCACGTGGACGGTCCACGTCACCTGCGAGCCGGGCGCCGCCGTCACTGTCGTCGGCGAGAGCGTCAGCGTGGGCGCGGCCGTCACGCAGGGCGCGAGGACGTCGAGGGTGGCGGTGCCGCGCACGGTGTGGCCGGAGCGGGTGACGTCCACGCCCGTGGTGTACGTTCCCGGCGCCATCGAATACGGCGTGTAGAGCTGCAGCGTCAGGGAGACGGAGCCGGACGCGGCGATGGTGCGCTGCGGGGAGAGCGGGTCCGCGCTCCAGCCCGTGGGGATGATGGACGCGAGCTGGAAGGTGCTGGGGCCACAGGCCGGGCTGTCGCGGTTGACGATGAACAGCTCCACCTCCGGGCGCGCGCCCGGGTAGACGGTCGGCTCGAACGGCGTCACCTCGATCTCAGGCGCCGCGCGGACACAGGAGCCCTGACGGTACTGGACCTCCACGGTGAGCCCGGCGGGGGTCGCGGACACCACGCGCAGCGACAGGTTGCTGTACGGGTCCTCCCAGGTGATGCCCGGCAGCAGCGCCGGGTCGCTCCAGGACGCCGTCCCCGGCGTGAAGTCCAGCAGGTGCGTCCCATCGCGCGTGTCCCCGTCCTGATAGTGGACCAGCGCGCCGCCGAACACCTGCGCGGGCAGCGTCGGCTCGTAGCCACCCGTCGGCTGGCGGTACTCCAGCCACAGCCACGCGTCGTTGCCCTGTCCCCGGCGCACCTTGAGGGCCTTCACCCCGGTGGAGGACACCACCGGCGCGAGCGTGAAGGTGCCGCCCACGCCGTCCACCTGCGTCACCGAGGTCGAGGCCAACCAGCCGATGCGCGCCTTGTGCGGCGCCGCGTAGTGCCCCAGGTTCCAGCGGCCCATGGTCGAGAACAAGTCCCCGTACTCGTCCAGCGTGCCCAGCGTGTTCAACAGTCCCAGCGGCTCCGCGCCGAAGTCGCGCGACTGCGAGTGGTTGAGCGACAGGTTGTGCCCGGCCTCGTGGGTGATGAGGTGCACGGCGCGGTCATAGGTGTCCATGGACTCCGCGACCAGCCACGCGGTGGACGCCGTCACGGTGCCCGACGGCGTCGGCACCTGTCCACACGACAGCGTGGCGAGCCCTCCGTAGAAACAGCCCGCGAGCGGACGCGGGTGGATGACGAAGATGCGGTCATACGCGGTGAAGTCCACGTCGTCGCCCACCGCGGCAATCGCCGCGTCCCGCATCTCGTTCGTCTCCGAGCACGAGTACGCGCGGTCCAGGGTGTACCAACCCACCACATCACCTGTCGTCGTGGTGCGCCCCTCGGAGACCTCGCTCCAGTAGCCCGCGAGCGAGCGGCGCGTGGTGGAGAAGAACGCATCTTCCACCATGGACAACGGGAGCGACGGCGTGGGCTGGCCCGGGAACTCCGCGAGGATGACCAGGCTGCGCTGCACACCCGTGACCCCACAGGCCGGGGTGACGCTCGCGGAGCGGTGCTCCGGGTCCAGCTCCACCGCGTGCGCCACGAGGGCGCCGTCCGAGTCACGGCCTCGCAGCCTCACCCGCTGCCCGCTCACCAGCCCCTGGGGCGCGGTGTCCGCGAACACCACCGGGCGACGCTCGCGGCCGGCCACGAGGAAGTACTCCTGATACGCGTGCTCGAGCGAGGGCGAGTCCACCACCCGGACCTCCAGCTCGCCCTCCCATGCCTGCTCGCGGGACACCGGCTCCGGCGCCTCCGGGACGGGCTCCTGCGTGCCACAGGCCATGAAACCCACGGCCGCCACCATGCTCCACCACGTACGGGACATCTGCCCTCCGACGAGCGGCGCCTCCGGACGGCCATCGCCCGAGGAGCGTCGCCACGCGCCTTGTGCCCGCGCCCGCACGCCCTGGCAACCACCGAGACATCGCGGCGGCGTGAGTCACGGCCGACCGGGCAGTCCTGCTCGGGCGGAGCCTCGTGAAACATCCTTTCGCCACGAACGCGTCACATCGTCCCTGTGATGCACTAGCATCCGGGTTTCTCTTTTAAAGGAGTCACCGATGAAGTCGCATCTGCTGGTTCTCGTGGCGGGAGTGTCGCTGGGGTTCTTCGCCGCGTGTGGCACCACCGAGGCCGCCCCGGAGACGACGGAGACGACCGTGTCCGCGATGGGCGACCCGTGTCCGTGCGGCTCCGCCGGAGGCGGCGCGTGTCTGCCGTGCACCTATCTCTGCGGCGACAACTCCTGCGACAGCGCCAACGGCGAGAGCGCCTCCAACTGCCCCGAGGACTGCGTCGCGGCTCCGGTGTGCGGCGACGGCATCTGCAACGGGAGCGAGACGTGGGTGACGTGCCCGCAGGACTGCACCGCCCCGAGCACCTGGTGCGGCGATGGCATCTGCAACGGCGGTGAGTGGGCGGGGAGCTGCCCGGCCGACTGCGCCGCGTCGTGCGGTGACGGCTTGTGCCAGGGCAACGAGGCCACGTGGTGCTACGTGGACTGCGTGCCCGGCTGCCAGCAGGACCCGTCCACCTGCCCGCAGGTCCCGGAAGGGTGAGCTGAGGTGAAGGCCCCACCGCGCCCGTCCAGCCGTGTCGGGCGCGGTGGCGTCGTCTCTTCCGGGCCTACTTCTTCTTGAGCGTCCCGTGCGGGTCGATGACGAACTTTCGCGCCACGCCCGCGTCGAACTCCTGGTAGCCCCGGGGCGCGTCATCCAGCGAGATGACGGTGGCGTTGACCACCTTCGCGATGTTCAGCCGGCCGTGGAGGATGGCCTGCATGAGCTGGCGGTTGTAGCGCAGCACCGGCGTCTGCCCCGTGTAGAAGCGGTGGGACTTGGCCCAGCCCAGACCGAAGCGCATGCGCAGGTTGCCCTGGCGCGCCGACTCGTCCTTGGAGCCCGGGTCCTCGGTGACGTAGAGGCCGGGGATGCCGATGGCCCCCGCCGCGCGGGTGATGGCCATCAGTGAGTTGAGCACCGTGGCGGGCGCCTCCGACGAGGCCTGCGCGCCATGGCCGTGCGCCTCGAAGCCCACCGCGTCGATGGACGCGTCCACCTCCGGCTCCTTGATGACGGCGGCGATGAGGTCCTCCAGCTTGTCGCTCTTCTTCAGGTCGATGGGCACGAAGCCCACCGACTTCGCGTGCGCGAGCCGGTCCGCGTTCATGTCCCCCACCATCACCACCGCCGCGCCCAGCACCTGCGCCGAGGCCGCCGCCGCGAGCCCCACCGGCCCCGCGCCCGCGACGTACACCGTGGAGCCCACGCCGACGCCCGCCGTGACGGCGCCGTGGAAGCCCGTGGGCAGGATGTCCGACAGCATCGTCAGGTCGAGGATCTTCTCCAGCGCCTGCGCCTTGTCGGGGAACCGGATGAGGTTGAAGTCCGCGTAGGGGACCATGACGTACTCGGCCTGTCCGCCCACCCAGCCGCCCATGTCCACGTAGCCGTAGGCGCCGCCAGCGCGCCCCTTGTTCACGTTGAGGCACACGCCCGTCTGCTGCTCGCGGCACGTGCGGCAGCGGCCACAGGCGACGTTGAAGGGCACCGTGACGAGGTCGCCCACGGAGAGGTACTCGACGTCCTTGCCCTTCTCGACGATCTCCCCGGTGATTTCATGCCCGAGCACCAGCCCCTTGGGCGCCGTGGTGCGCCCGCGCACCATGTGCTGGTCCGAGCCGCAGATGTTGGTGGTGACCACCTTGAGGATGACGCCGTGCTCGATGGACTTCCCTTCCGGGTTGACCATCTTGGGATAGTCAATGGAGCGGACTTCCACTTTGCCGGGACCGAGATAGACGACGCCGCGATTGCTGGCCATGAGCGGACTCCTCCGAGGCGGCCCGGCCATCCGCCGCGCCGCGTGCAGGTCCGGGTAACGCTGGGGACGCGCGCCCCCGCACGCACGGCGGAGGCGGCCTGGCGGAAGAGGCCCTCGCCGTCTCGGCCGCTGTCACCCTTTGAGAAGCTCGCAAAGACAGACGCGTCCACCGTCACGACAATGAAACGCTCCCATTGCACCCCCGAGAGAGAAACTCCCTTCTTCTCATCCTATGAAGAAGGTGAGTCATCGCTCATCCCGCCATGTCTTATCTCGCGGATAAAACATCTTACCGAGTCAACAATGATATCCGTGGAAGTGCCAACAAGACGACAGTACAAGCCCTGGCAGTCAACGAGGGGTGAGCATGTCCAAGGCGCGTCAGAAGCAACCATTCCAGCTGCCTGAGTTCTACGTGCCGTGGCCGGCGCGGCTGAACCCGAACCTGGAAGCCGCCCGTGTGCACACCAAGGCGTGGTCCTACCAGATGGGCATCCTGGGGCCGCCGAGGGACGGGACGGACCGGGAGGTCTGGTCCGAGCGCCGCTTCGACGGCATGGACTACGCGCTGCTCTGCGCGTACACGCACCCCGAGGCGCCGGGGCCGGTGCTGGACCTGGTCACGGACTGGTACGTCTGGGTCTTCTACTTCGACGACCACTTCCTGGAGGTCTTCAAGTACTCGCGCGACGTGAAGGGCGGCCAGGCCTACCTGGACCGGCTGCCGCTGTTCATGCCGCTGGACATGAGCCAGACGCCGCCGGAGCCCGTCAACCCGGTGGAGCGCGGCCTGTGGGACTTGTGGCAGCGCACGGTGCCCGCCATGTCCATGGACTGGCGCCGCCGCTTCTTCGAGAACACCAAGCACCTGCTCGATGAGTCGATGTGGGAAATCGAGAACATCAGCGAGGCGCGCGTCTCCAACCCCATCGAGTACATCGAGATGCGCCGCAAGGTGGGCGGCGCGCCGTGGTCGTCGGACCTGGTGGAGGTGGCCGTCGCGGCGGAGATTCCGGACCGGGTGGTGAAGAGCCGGCCGATGCGCGTCTTCAAGGACACCTTCTCGGACGCGGTGCACCTGCGCAACGACTTGTTCTCCTACGAGCGTGAAATCCTGGAGGAGGGGGAGCTCTCCAACGGCGTGCTGGTGGTGGAGAAGTTCCTCGACTGCGACACGCAGCGCGCCGCGGACCTGGTCAACGACTTGCTGACGTCGCGGCTGCAGCAGTTCGAGACGACGTTCGCCACAGAGCTGCCGTGGCTCTTCGCGGAGTACGGACTCAACCCGGTGGAGCAGGCGCAGGTGCTCACCTACCTGCGAGGCCTTCAGGACTGGCAGTCCGGCGGCCACGAGTGGCACATGCGCTCCAACCGCTACATGAACCAGCACGCCCAGGAGCGCCCGGCGCTGTCCATTCCGGTGCCCGCGGGCCTGGGCACCTCCGCGCTCCGGCTGCCGCTGACGGCGGGCGCGCTGGGGATGGGGCCTCGCGCCCGCTCGCTGAGCCACACGCCGCGCCAGCACGTGGGCCCCACGACGTTGCCGAAGTTCTACATGCCGTACAGCACGTACCTCAGTCCCCACCTGGACCATGCGCGGAGGGCCTCCAAGGCCTGGGCGCGGAAGATGGGCCTGCTCGAAGTCGTGCCCGGCGTGGGCTTCTACGTCTGGGATGACCACAAGTTCGACGCGGCGGACGTGGCCCTCTGCGGCGCGCTCATCCACCCGGACGCGACGCCCGAGCAGTTGGAGCTGACGGCCTGCTGGCTGGTGTGGGGGACGTACGCGGACGACTACTTCCCCCTGCTCTACGCGAACACCCGGGACATGGCGGGCGCCAAGGCCTTCACCGCGCGGCTGGGGCAGTTCATGCCGGACGACGTGGAGACGGCCAGCGCCGCGGTGCCCCTCAACCCGGTGGAGCTGAGCCTGGCGGACCTGTGGAAGCGCACGGCGGGCCCGCTGACGCCGCGCGGCCGAAAGCTCTTCCGCAAGGCCATCCAGGACATGACGGACAGCTGGGTGTGGGAGCTGAACAACCAGCTGCTCAACCGCGTGCCGGACCCGGTGGACTATGTGGAGATGCGCCGCAAGACGTTCGGCTCGGACCTCACCATGTCGCTGGCGCGCCTGTCCCACGGCGACGCGGTGCCGGAGGACGTCTTCAATACCCGCACGTTGCGGGCGCTGGAGAACTCCGCCGCGGACTACGCCTGCTTCGTCAACGACCTGTACTCCTACCAGAAGGAAATCCAGTTCGAGGGCGAGCTGAACAACTGCGTGCTCGTCGTGCAGAAGTTCCTGGGCGTGGACAAGGACGCGGCGGTGCAGGTGGTCAACCAGATGATGACCGCGCGCATGAAGCAGTTCGAGCACCTGGTGGCCAAGGAGCTGCCCGCCGTCATCCGCACCTTCGAGCTGGACGAGAAGGCGCAAGGCAAGCTGCACAAGTACGTGGAGCAGTTGCAGCAGTGGATGGCGGGCATCCCCCGGTGGCACGCGGGCGTGACGCGCTACACCGAGGTGGAGCTCATCCACGACGCGGCGCCGAAGCTCAAGACGGGCAAGCCCGCCCCGCTGGGCACGTCGGCGATGCGCATCGCCGAGCTGCTTCGCGCCACCCGGCCCTGACGCTGGCGACACATTCCGCAGTGAATCCAAGTCTTCAATCCGAAGAAGGGTGACCCATGTCCAATGATTCGAAGAAGTTCGACGACAACAACCAGAGCCTGGGCACGCAGGCGGCGCGGCAGCTGGCGACGACGACCAAGTCCGAGCCGCAGATGCAGGGCATCTCCTCTCGGTGGCTGCTCAAGCTGCTGCCGTGGGTGCAGGTGTCCGGCGGCACGTACCGCGTCAACCGCCGCATGACGTACGCGGTGGGCGACGGCCGCGTCACCTTCACCAGCACGGGCGCCAAGGTGGCGGTGATTCCGCAGGAGCTGGGCGAGCTGCCTCTCTTGCGCGGGTACGAGGACGTGGACGCGCTCACCGCGCTGGCCAACCGCTTCGAGCAGAAGGAGTTCAAGGCGGGCGAGGTCATCACCGAGGCGGGCAAGGAGGCCGACTCCATCGTCCTCATCGCGCACGGCAAGGTGAACCGCATCGGCACCGGCAAGTACGGGGAGCCGGTGGTGCTGGAGACGCTGGCGGACGGAGACCACTACAGCTACCAGGCGCTGCTGGAGTCGCAGGACTACTGGCAGTTCACCGCCAAGGCCGTCACGCCCGTGATTGCGCTGGTGCTCCAGCAGTCCGCCTTCGAGACGGTGGTGGCGCAGGTGCCGTCGCTGCAGAAGCACCTCGAGAAGTTCAAGGCGCGCTCCAAGAAGAAGCAGGACCACTCGGGCCAGAAGGCGATTGAGCTGGCGGCCGGCCACCACGGCGAGCCGGTGCTCCCCGGCACCTTCGTGGACTACGAGACGAGCCCCCGCGAGTACGAGCTGTCCGTCGCCCAGACGGTGCTCCAGATTCACACCCGCGTGGCGGACCTCTTCAACGACCCGATGAACCAGACGCAGCAGCAGCTGCGCCTGACGGTGGAGGCGCTCAAGGAGCGCAAGGAGCACGAGCTCATCAACAACCGCGAGTTCGGCCTCTTGCACAACGCGGACCTCAAGCAGCGCATCCACACCCGCTCGGGCGCGCCGACGCCGGACGACATGGACGAGCTGCTCGCGACGGTGTGGAAGGAGCCGTCGTTCTTCCTGGCGCACCCGCGCGCCATCGCCGCCTTCGGCCAGGAGTGCAACAAGCGGGGCATCTACCCCACCAGCGTGGAGATGAACGGCAACCACGTGCCCGCGTGGCGCGGCGTGCCGATTGTTTCCTGCAACAAGCTGCCCATCTCCGAGACGCGCACCACGTCCATCATGCTGATGCGCGCGGGCGAGAAGAACCAGGGCGTCGTCGGCCTGCACCAGGCGGGAATCCCCGACGAAATCGAGCCCAGCCTCAACGTGCGCTTCATGGGCATCAACGAGAAGGCCATCATGAACTACCTGGTGACGGCGTACTTCTCCGCGGCGGTGCTGACGCCGGACGCGCTGGGCATCCTGGAGAGCGTGGAGCTGGGGCGCTCGTAGTCGTCGCATCCGGACCAAGGAGGACGACTTCATGGCGAATCCAGACAGAGAGCTGACGGCCCACGAGGGCACCAGCCTGAGCACGGCCGGCGCGCGGCAGCTGGCGACGACGACGAAGACGCAGCCGGTGATGCAGGGCATTTCGCCCCGCTACCTCTTGAGCATCCTGCCGTGGGTGCAGGTGTCGGGCGGCACGTACCGCGTCAACCGGCGGCTGACGTACGCGGCGGGCGACGACCGGCTGAACTTCAGCAACATCGGCGTCAAGGTGGAGGTGATTCCGCAGGAGCTGCTGAAGCTGCCGCTGATGCGGGGCTTCCAGGACGCGGATGACCTGCTCATCCGCACGCTGGCGGGACGCTTCACCCAGCAGCAGTACAAGGCCGGGGACGTCATCGTGGAGGCGGGCACGTCCGCGCACCAGGTGTTCCTCATCGCGCACGGCAAGGCGCAGAAGCTCTCGAAGGGCAAGTACGGCGACCCGCTGGTGCTGGACACGCTGGCGGACGGCGACCACTTCGGCGACCAGGCGGTGGTGGAGTCCAACGACGTGTGGCCCTTCACCGTCAAGGCGCTCACGGCCTGCACGGTGATGGCGCTGCCGCAGGACGTGTTCGAGGCGCTCATCGTCCAGTCCCCGGCGCTCAAGGCGCACGTGGACCGCTACAAGGCGAAGCTCAAGAAGCCCCAGGACAAGGCGGGCCAGGCGGCCATCCCGATGTCGGCCGGCCACCACGGCGAGCCCGTGCTGCAGGGCGGCTTCGTGGACTACGAGCTCAAGCCGCGCGAGTACGAGCTGAGCGTGGCGCAGACCATCCTTCGCGTGCATACCCGCGTGTCGGACATCTTCAACGACCCGATGAACCAGACGCAGGAGCAGCTGCGGCTGACCATCGAGGCGCTGAAGGAGCGCAAGGAGTGGGAGCTCATCAACAACCCGGAGTTCGGCCTGTTGCACAACGCGGACCTCAAGCAGCGCCTCAACACGCGCTCGGGGCCGCCGACGCCGGACGACATGGACGAGCTGGTGACGCGCCGTCGCAAGACGCGCTACTTCCTGGCGCACCCGCGCGCCATCGCGGCGTTCGGCCGGGAGTGCACCCGGCGCGGCCTGTACCCGACGGTGGTGGACGTGGGCGGGGCGAAGTTCCAGGCATGGCGCGGGGTGCCCATCCTGCCGTGCGACAAGCTGCCCATCAGCCGGGAGAACACGACGTCCATCATCGCCATGCGCACCGGCCAGGAGGACCAGGGCGTGGTGGGCCTGCACAACGCGGGCATCCCGGATGAAGTGGAGGCGAGCCTCACCGTCAAGCGCATGGCCATCAACGACCAGGCCCTCACCCAGTACCTGGTGAGCACCTACTACTCCGCCGCCGTGCTCGTCCCCGACGCGCTGGGCGTGCTGGAGAACGTGGCGCTCGGCGGCTGAATCACCTCGCCACATCGTGAAACAACTGGACGGGCCCGGTGCGCTCCACCGGGCCCGTCGTCGTTTCACGAAGGGCCCCGCAATGACAGACAGGCCCACACCGGCGACACCTCGTTCCCCGCACCGGACCTGGCTCCTCGTCCAATCCCGCCGAGCGCTGAAAGACCTCTCCCGTGTGGCTCGTTCAGGAAACCAGCCCTCGGGATGAGGGATGTGCTCGCCCCGTGAACACTGTCCTTGACTGAAGACAGACACCGGAGACGAGACACAGGCTCGGACACCACCGGATATCAGCCATGCCACTCGGACGAGGAGATGCGGCGATGGAGTACCAGGCGAGCGTCTTCCGTCCGCTGACGGAGGGCGTGCTCCGGGCCGCGGGGCTGCGGCCCGGGATGCAGGTCCTGGACGTCGGCTGTGGCGTGGGGAGGTGAGGTGAGGTGAGGTGAGCCCCCTCACCGCGGAGTTCGTCGGTCCCTCGGGCGAGGTGGTGGGCATCGATTGCGCCGCGCAGTCCCTCGAGTGGGCCTGGCGCCGCGCTCGGGAGCGGGGGCTGTCGCAGGTACGGTTCCAGCATTGCGACATGGCGTCACTGCCGCGAGAGCGAGTCTTCGACGCCGTGGTGGAGCGACGGGTGCTCGTCCGTCAGAAAGACCCGCTCCTCTTCATATCCAGCGGATGGCTTGAGACGCTCGGCCGTCACGTCAGAAGGGGGCTGGGGCGTGGAAGTCGTGTCGCGCGCCCGTGCGCGGATGCGTGAAGACGAGTCCCTCGGCGTGCAATCGCCAGGGCCCGGCTTCGCTCCCGAAGCGGGTGTCTCCGACGATGGGGGCACCGAGCCCCTCGGGATGCGCGGTGTGGATGCGCAGCTGCCAGGCGTGGCGCGTCCTCGGCCAGAGCCATACGCGCGTGCGGCCCGCGTGTGACTCCACGACACGCCAGTCCGTCACCGCGTGCTTGCCGTGGGCGCGCCCCGCCAGGGACTCGAGCGCGCCGGAGGTGGTGCCTCGCAGCGGCAGGTCGATTCGGCCCTCCGTGCCCGGGAGTCCCCCTTCGACCCAGGCGACATGGCGATGCTCCGCTTCCCCCCGCGCGAGCTGGCGCTGGAGCGCGGCCCGCGTCTCGACGTCCCGCGCGAGCACCTGGAGGCCGGAGACCTCCGCGTCCAGCGCGTGGAGGAAATGCGCGGAGGTCAGCTCGGGGTAGCGCGACTGGAGGCGGACGAGCACGGAGTCCCGGCCCGGGGCATGACGCCCCGGCACCGAGGCGAGCCCCGCGTCCTTGTCCACCACGAGCAATGCCGCGTCCTCGTGCACCACCCTCACCGCGCCTCCGGTGGGGAGCGGCGGAGCGGGGTCCACGTCGAGCCCCTCCAGCATGAAGCCGAGGACCACGCGGCACTTGCTGTCACACGCCGGGTAGTACGCCCCGGAGACCCGGCCGCCGCCCTCGGGCTGTGCGCCCCACCAGAACTCCGCGAGCGCGAGGGGCTTCAGGCCATGACGGTAGGCCTGCGCCAGCAGCTTGGGCGCCGCGCACTCCCCCGCGCCTCCGGGGACGGGACGCGGGTCGAACAGGCTCGCCAGGGGGACCCGGCCTCCTCGCGCGTTGGGGATGTCATAGTCCCAGGTGAGCCGGTGCCACAGGGCCCGTGAGCGCTCCGCGCGTTCATGGGACAGGGCGTCTCGACGTTCGCTGAGCGCTCGTGCCTGGGCGCTGGAGGGCCCCGAGTCCAGGACGGCGCGCTCATGGTCCCTGGAGAGCTCGCGCAGACGGTGGCCCAGCTCGGCCAGCTCCACTTCGCCCCGGGGCAGGAAGGTCTTTCGCGCGCTCAAGTCGAAGAGTGGGGGCGCGAAGCCGTCCACCTCCCAGCGGCCTCCGAGCATCCCTGAGAAGGCGCTCAGGAAGCCTGGTGGCCCTTCCGGCGTGGAGACGACCAGGACGCCGAACATCTTTCCTCCACCCGGACGCCACAGGGACTCCCAGCGAGGGGCCTCGAACTCGAGGCGCTGACGGAGCATCTCGGCGGCCCTCCGGGCGAGCGGCCCGGGCGCCCCGGGCGCGAAGGGGCTGGGCAGACGCGGGGGCACCTCTCCGGGCAGGGGCGGGGAATCGAAGAGGCGCGGGGACAGGGGTGGCTCGCTCACGGGGATGCGCGAAGGAGGCTCTCACAGGTCCGGCGCTCCGGGGGCCCCTTCCCCTGGGGGCGGGCTCGCCGGCCCACTCCTCCGGGAGACAGGGGGACACGGGCGGTGAGACACGGGGCTTGCGCCATTGGGCACTGGTGGACAGAGGACGTGCGGGGTCCACGCCGGGTTCGACAGCCCGCAAACCAGCGTCTATGTCCTCCCTTGCATGGTGTCCGCTCCGCGAGAGGTGCTGCTGTTCACCCTGGCAGGTCAACGCTACGGCCTCCCCACCGAGGACGTGCGTGAGCTGGTGCGCGCCGTGCGCCTGACACCCCTGCCCCAAGCACCGGATGTCGTCGAGGGACTGCTCAACCTGCACGGCCAGCTGCTCCCCGTGCTCGACCTGCGCCGGCGCTTCCGGCACCCCGCCCGGCCCCTGTCCTCCTTCGACCACCTCATCATCGCCCAGGCCGGCCCCCGACAGGTCGCCCTGCGCGTGGACCGCGCCGAGGGCCTGCGGGTGGTCGCACCCGAGGAGTGGGACGAGACGCCCCGCGAGCTGCCCGGCGTCGGCTACGTCACCGGCGCCGCCAAGCTGGAGGACGGCCTGGTCCTGGTCCACGACCTGCGCGGGTTCCTCTCCGAGGCCGAGTCCCTGGCCCTGGACGCGGCGCTCGCGTCCTCGACGGAGCGTGCGTGAGGCAAGGGCCGTGGAGCCATCCGGGCTTTCCCGCCGTGCTCGCGCTCGTCGAGGAGCGCGCGGGGCTCGCTCCACCCTCCTGCCCCGCCTCCGCCGAGGAGGGCATCAGCCGCGCCATGGCTCGCGCCGGCGTCCGGGACTTCGAGACCTATCGCCTGCGCATCAGCGATGACGCGGCCGCGATGGACGACCTGCTCACCGAGCTCACCATCGGTGAGACGTACTTCTTCCGCACCCCCGAGCACTTCGAGCACCTGCGCCGCGTCGTGCTCCCCGGTCTGCGCGAGCGCCATGGACAGGACTACAGCGCGCGCCTGTGGAGCGCGGCGTGCTCGTCCGGCGAGGAGCCGTACTCGCTGGCGGCCCTGATGATGAACGAGGGCTGGGGCCAGCACATGACGGTGCTCGCCACGGACGTGTCGCGCACGGCGCTCGCTCGCGCACGGCGCGCGCACTACGGCGAGTGGTCCCTTCGGGGCCCCTGGGCCGAGCGGATGCGCGCGCACCTGCGCCCCGAGGGCCGCCAGTACATCCTGGCGCCGGATGTGAAACAGCACGTGCGCTTCAGCTACCTGAACCTCGCGCTCGACACGTGGCCCTCGCCCGACTCCGGCATCTGGCGGCTGGATGTCGTGTTCTGTCGCAACGTCCTCATCTACTTCAACGACGCCACCATCGAGGCCGTGGCCCGCCGCCTCCATGCGTCGCTGGCGGAGGGAGGGTGTCTGTTCACCGGTCCCTCGGACCCGCCGCTCGGAGGGCTCGCTCCGCTGGAGCCCATCCTCACCGAGTGGGGCGTGTTCTATCGGCGGCTTCCTCCCGGCACCACCGTGGCCGTTCCCGATGGGGCGCCGTTCGGCGCGCACCCGGCGGGTGCGGCACATGAGGGTCATGGGGCTCGGGCACCGCATGAAACGTGGCCGTCGCAGCCCGTGGGCGGCGCCTGGGCGCAGGGCTCGGGCGCTCATCCCGAGGCGGGTGGCGCGGGACAGGGTGGCGCGTTTCCGCGCGGGCCGGGCGCTCCGTACGATGCGGGCGCGTTTCAGCGCGAGCAGGGCTCTGCGCGCGATGCCGGCGCCGCGACAGGCGATGCCGGTGCGTTCCAGCGCGGGCCAGGCTCCGCGCAGGATGCCGGCTCCGCGGGCGCGTTGCCAGGTCAGGCGGGCGCAGTCAACCGCGGACCGGGCGCCTCGTCCGCGGCCACGGTTTCCGGTGCGAACACGCAGGGCTCCGCGCCTCGTGGCCCCCACCCCCGGGTCCTCCATCCCGCGGAGCTGTCCACCGCGCGTCGCGCGCTGGAGCGCGGCGACTGGCGCGAGGCCGCGACACGGTTGGGCGCGCTGGACCCCGACCCGGACATCGCCACCACCGCCGTGCGCGCCATCGCCAACCTGGATGCCCAGGCCGCCCTCTATGTCAGCGCCGAGGCCGCCACCCGCCATCCGCTCGTGCCCGGCCTGCGCTACCTCGAAGCCCTCCTCCTCCTCGGCCAGGGCCGCCTCCCCGACGCCGAGCGCGCCGTCCGTCAGGCCCTCTACCTGGAGCCCACCCTCGCCGTCGCCTGGCTCGTCCTCGGACGCGTGCTGCGCCGGCTCGGCGACCTCCCCGGCGCCCGGAAGGCCCTGCGCGAGGCCGAGACGCTCTGCGAGGCCCTGCCCCCCGACACCGCCGTGCCACTCGCGGAGGGCGAGCGCGCACGTGAGCTGGCACGCGCCGCCCGCGACGAGCGCGTCCGCATGGAAGGCTCCTGATGCCGCACTCCAAGAACATCGACTGGACCGCCGTCCGGGCCCGGCTCGCCGAGCTGGAGTCCTCTCGCGAGGCCCAGGGCGACCTCACCCCCGAGGAGGAGGCCGCGCTGCTCGACGAGCGCGCCCGCGCCCTCGGCCGCCCCCTCACGCCCGACCTCGCCCCGGACACCCTGCGCGAGGTGGTGCGCTTTGGCGCCTCCGGCCAGACCTACGCCCTGGAGTCCCGGTTCGTGCTCGAGGTCGTCCGCTCCGCGGAGGTCATCCCCCTGCCCGGCGCCCCCGCCGCCCTGCGCGGCCTCACGCTGCTGCACGGGGAGGTGCTCCCCGTCGTCGAGCTGGCCCCGCTCTTCGGCCGCGCGCCGTCGAGCGCCACCGGCCCCCTGCTCGTCGTGGGCACGCACCGGGCCGAGCTGGGCGTGCGCACCGAGGAAGTCCAGGAGGTCACCCAGGTGTCCAGCCTGGACCTGCTGCCCACCCCCGAGGCCCTCGTGGATACCGCCGGCGGTCTGGTGTTCGCGGCCGACAGGGATGGAACTCTCTTGCTGGAGGGCGACGCGTTGCTGAGTGACAGTCGCCTCGTGTTCGATTTGTCCGACGAAGGAGTCGTATGAACATCGGGAACCGCATCGCGGTCGGCTTCGGACTCTCATTGATTGTGCTGCTCATCCTGGCCGTCGTCGCGTTCCAGGGAGCCCGCCAGCTCAACGAGACCACCGAAGGCCTGCTCAAGGCCCACGAGAACTACAAGCTGGTGCGCGAGGTGCGCGCGCTCATCGTCGACGCGGAGACGGGACAGCGCGGCTTCCTGCTCACCGGCGAGGACTCCTACCTGGAGCCCTATCAGCAGGCGGTCGCCACGCTCCAGCAGGACATCAACCTGCTGCGCGACGCGATGGCGCCCTTCCGCCAGCAGCGCGACCGCATGGTGCGCCTGGAGCCGCTCATCACGGGGCGGCTGGCCCTGCTCGAGGAGGGCATCCGCCAGCGCCGCGACAAGGGCCTGGAGAACGCGCTGCCCATCGTCCGGGGGCACCGGGGCAAGGAGCTGATGGACCAGATTCGCGGCGTCATCAACGAGATGCTCGCCGAGGAGCAGGAGCGCTGGAAGGAGCACGCCGACGCCGCCCAGGCCGCCGCGCGGCAGATCATGTGGGTGCTCGCCATCTGCGCCGTGATGGGTCTGCTCATCGTCTCCGTGGGCAGCTACGTCATCACCCGCAGCATCACCGTGCCGCTGCGCCGGCTGATGCTGGGCGTGGAGCAGCTGGGCTCGGGGAAGCTGGCCCACCGCATCGACATCAAGGGCCGCGACGAGACGGCGGAGCTGGCGCGCGCCTTCAACGACATGGCCGAGCGCCGTCAGCAATCCGAGGCGCAGATCGCCCGGCAGTCCGAGCAGCGCGAGCACACGCTGCGCACCGTGGCGGAGTTCGTCAATCAGCTCGCGGGCGCCAGCTCGCAGATTCTCGCCAGCACCACCGAGCAGGTGGCTGGCGCCCAGGAGCAGGGCAGCGCGGTGACGGAGACGGTGAGCACCATCGAGGAGATCACCAAGACGTCCGAGGAGGCCGCCGGCCGCGCGCGCAACGTCAGCGACTCCGCGCGCCACGCCGAGGAGGTGGGCCGCTCCGGCCGTCGCTCCGTGGAGGAGGCCGTGTCCTCCATGGGCACCGTGCGCGAGCAGGTGGAGTCCATCGCCCAGCGCATCCTCGCGCTCGCCGAGCAGGCGCAGGCCATCGGCGACATCATCACCACCGTCAACGACATCTCCGAGCAGACGCACATGCTCGCGCTCAACGCCTCCATCGAGGCCAGCCGCGCGGGGGAGAACGGTCGGGGCTTCGCCGTCGTCGCCGCCGAGGTGAAGGCGCTGGCGGACCAGTCCAAGAAGGCCACCAGCCAGGTGCGGCAGATTCTCGGACAGATTCAGAAGGCCACGCACGGCGCGGTGATGACCACCGAGGAGGGCACCAAGAGCGTGGCCACCGCCACCCGCGTGGTGTCCGAGGCGGGCGCCACCATCCAGACGCTGTCGGACCTGCTCGCGCAGGCGTCGCTCACCGCCGCGCAGATCGCCGCCTCCGCCAACCAGCAGGCCACGGGCATCGCGCAGATCCGCCAGGCCATGCATGACGTCAACCAGGCCACGCAGCAGGGCCTGTTGTCGTCGCGCCAGACGGAGCGGGCCATGCAGGACATCAACGGCATGGGGCAGAAGCTCAAGGGTCTGCTCGAAGAGTACGGCCGCTGATGGACCGCGACAGGCTCGCACAGGCGCTGCTCGCCACGTTCCTCGAGGAGCTCGAGGGACATGTGACGTCGCTCAACCGCGACCTGCTCGCGCTGGAGCGGGAGCAGGGGACACCGCCCGCCACCGAGCGCGTGTCGGCGCTCCTGCGCACGCTGCACAGCGTGAAGGGCGCCGCGCGCGCGGCCAGCGCCCTGCTGGTGGAGACGGCCTGTCACCGGCTGGAGGAGGTGCTCGAGCCCTTGCGCGACCGGCGCACCGCGCCTCCGGAGCTGTATGAGCTGTGCTTCGCCGCCGTGGACGCGCTGGACGACGCGGGGCGGCGACTGGCTTCGCGGCAGGAGCTGACGGGCTCGCCGCTGGAGCTGCTGCTGCCGGACCTGGAGCGCGCGGCCCAGGACGCGGCGGCGCCGGCACGTCCCTCGGCGTCGGAGGGCTCGCGCACGAGCGGGAGCGTGGGCAACTCGGGGGCCGGCGGTGCGGCGTCCGCGCACGACGGGGGCGCCTCACGCGCGCTGGCCGCCAGCGGGCCCTCCTCCACGCGTGACGCGGGAGGTTCACGCGCTCCGGGCGCCGGCGGTGCGGAGTCCTCTCGCGACGATGGAGGTTCACGCGCTCCGGGTGCCGGCGGTGCGGAGTCCTCTCGCGACGGTGGAGGTTCACGCGCTCCGGGTGCCGGCAGTGCGGAGTCCTCTCGCGACGGTGGAGGTTCACGCGCTCCGGGTGCCGGCAGTGCGGAGTCCTCTCGCGACGCTGGAGGTTCACGCGCTCCGGGTGCCGGCGGTGCGGAGTCCTCTCGCGACGCTGGAGGTTCACGCGCTCCGGGCGCCGGCGGTGCGGACGCCTCTCGTGACGCGGGGTCCTCTCGCGCTCCGGGCGCGGAGCCGTTGGAGTCCTCGTCCGGTGGCGCCGGCCTGGAGACGACGCTGCCGGTGCGCGTGTCCGCGCAGAAGCTGGACGCGCTCTTGTCGCGCAGCGGGGAGCTGCGGGTCGCCGCGCTGCGACTGGAGGGCCGCGCCGAGACGCTGGAGACGGTGCGCGAGGAGCTCGCCCGCGTGCGCGACGCCGTGCGCGGCACCGACGGCGAGGCCGCGCTGCGCCGCGCGGAGACGGAGCTGGCGCGGGTGGCGCGCGAGCTGGCCGCGGACCAGCGGGCCCTCGGCGGTGTGGCCACCGGCATGGATGACGAGGTCCGCCGCGCGCGCACCCTTCCCTTCGTCGAAGGCTGCAGCGGGCTGGAGCGCGCCGCGCGCGACGTGGCCCGCTCCGAGGGCAAGAAGGTCCGCCTGGAGATCCAGGGCGGCACGCTGGAGCTGGACCGCTCCCTGCTCCAGTCCCTGCGCGAGCCGATGCTGCACCTGGTCCGCAACGCCGTGGCGCACGGCCTGGAGTCCCCCGAGGAGCGCGAGCGCGCGGGCAAGCCCGAGGAGGGGCTCGTCACGCTGTCGGCGCGCCTGCGCGGCAGCCGCGTGGAGGTCACCGTGGAGGACGACGGGCGCGGCCTGGACCTCCAGGCGCTGCGCGCGCGCGCCCTCGAGCGAGGCATCGAGGTCCCCGAGGACGACGCGGACGCGGCGCGGCTCGCCTTCCACGCGGGCCTGTCCACCACGTCGCGGGTGACGGAGGTCGCCGGACGCGGCGTGGGCCTGGACGTGGTGCGCACCCAGGTGGAGGCGATGCGCGGCACGGTGGAGGTGGCCACCCAGCCCGGCAAGGGCGCGCGCTTCACGCTCGACGTGCCCCTCACGCTGAGCACCCTGCGGGTGCTGCTGGTGTCTACCGGAGGACAGACGCTGGCCCTGGCCAGCGAGGGCGTGGCCCGGCTGGTGCGGCTGGCGCCCGAGGAGGTGCGCGACGTGGAGGGCCGACCCACCTGGGTGGCCGAGGACGCGCTGGTGCCCCTGGCCTCGCTGTCGGACGTGCTGGGCCTGCCCGCAGGGCCTCCGCGTCAGCGCCGGGGAGCGGTGGTGCTGGCGGCCGGCACCGCGCGCGCCGCGCTGGTGGTGGACGAGGTGCTGGCCGAGCAGGAGGCCCTCGTCCGCGCGCTGGGCCCCCGGGTGCGCCGCGCGCGTCACGTGTCGGCGGCGGCGGTGCTGCCGGACGGACGGCTGTCCCTGCTGCTCAACCCCGCCTCGCTGGTGCGGGCCGCGGGGGGACGACCCTCCACGGCGCTGTTCCCCACCCCGGCGGCCCGGGCGGCGCGGCGGCGCATCCTCCTGGCGGACGACTCGCCCACCACGCGCGCGCTCGAGCAGAGCATCCTGGAGGGCGCCGGCTACGACGTGGTGGCGTGCGCGGACGGGGCCGAGGCCTGGGAGCGGCTGCAGACCGTCGGCGCCGAGGCGCTCGTGCTCGACGTGGAGATGCCGCGCATGGACGGCATCGCGCTCACCGAGGCCGTGCGTGCCTCCCCCCGCTTCTCGCGGCTGCCGGTGGTGCTGGTCACCGCCCGGGGCAAGCCCGAGGACAAGGCGCGCGGGCTGCAAGCGGGGGCCAGTGCCTATCTTGTGAAAAGCGCGTTCGACCCGACGAGCCTGCTGGAGACCCTGAGACGACTGCTATGAGGACTGAACCGTTGCGCATCGTGGTGGCCGAGGACTCGCCCACCGCCCGCCGGCTGCTGGTGGAAATCCTGCGCGCCGACCCCGCGCTGAGCGTGGTGGGCGAGGCGAAGGACGGCGTGGAGGCGGTGGAGCTGGCCCAGCGGCTGCGGCCCCACCTGGTGACGATGGACATCCAGATGCCGCGCATGGACGGCCTGGAGGCCACGCGCCGGATCATGACGGAGGTGCCCACCCCCGTCGTCGTGGTGTCCACGCTGGTGGAGCGCGACATCCAGACGTCCATGGCCGCGCTGCGCGCCGGCGCGCTCGCGGTGCTCCAGAAGCCCCTGGGCCCCGAGTCCCCGGACTTCGACGCGGAGAGCCGTCGACTGCGCGACACCCTGAAGGCCATGGCGGAGGTGAAGGTGGTGCGCCGCTGGCCGGACCGGGGCACCGCGCCCGTGCCGCCTCCTCCCGCCACGCCCGCGCCCCGCAAGTCGCCGCCGCGCACGGCGGTGGTGGCGCTGGCGGCGTCGACGGGAGGACCGGCCGCGCTGTTCCGGCTGCTGTCGGAGCTGCCCTCGGACTTCCCCTCGCCCGTGCTGGTGGTGCAGCACATCGCGCTCGGCTTCGGTCAGGGCCTGGCGTCCTGGCTGGCCACGGCGGGGCCCCTGCCCGTGCGGGTGGCGGAGGAGGGAGAGCTGCTCTTGCCCGGCCACGTCTACCTGGCGCCGGACGACCGACACCTCGGCATCCAGGACGGCCGCGCGCAGGTGTCCAAGGCGGCGCCCGTCAACGGCTTCCGCCCCTCGGCGACGTGGCTGTTCCGCTCGGTGGCCAGGGCGCATGGGGCGGAGTCGCTCGCGGTGGTGCTGACGGGCATGGGCCAGGACGGGCTGGAGGGGATTCGCGAGCTGCGCGAGGCGGGGGGCCGGGTGCTGGCGCAGGACGAGGAGTCCTCCGTCGTCTTCGGCATGCCGGGCGTGGTGGTGGGGGCGGGGCTGGCGGACGAGGTCGTCTCCCTGGCCTCGCTGCCCGCCCGACTGACGCTCGCCGTCCGGGCAGGCGCACAGTCGGGGTGAGCCATAATATCCGCTTGTTAAATCTTGGAGCCTGACTGGACACGGAGGAATGGTCTTCGTGTCGAGGGGTGTCAATATCCCATCAGGCCCATCCCCCCGTTCCAATGAGCACATCCCTGCCTTCCTTGCTGTCCGCCTTCATGGCGCTCCCCGACCCCGCCTACGTCCTGGACGCGGTGGGGCGACTCATGGCGACGAGCGCCTCGGGCGCACGGGCCTTCGGGCAGGGGCCCGAGGGGCTGGTGGGCCGGAGCTGGAGTGAGCTGGGCCTGCCGGTCGAGGACGCCGCGAGGCTGGAGTCCGCGCGAGCGCGGGCCTCGTCGCTGGGGGACAGCGTCACGGTGGAGCTGCCCTGGCCCATGGACTCGGGCCTGCGGCGGCACGCGCTGGTGCTCACCCCGCTGCCCGCGTCCGACAGCGAGCAGGGCCTGGTGCTGGTGACGGCGCGGCCGCTGACGGAGGCGGAGGCGGTGTACTCGCGCGCGCTGGAGCTGGAGCAGCTGGCGCGCGCGGAGGTGGAGCAGGCCGAGCGTCGACGCTCGTTCCTCTACCAGGCGATGACGACGCTGTTCACCCATCCGCCCGACCCGCACGGCATGTACACGCTGCTGGCGCACCTGGCGGTGCCGGACCTGGCGGACTGGTGTCTGGTGGACGCGCTGGAGCAGGGCAACTGGGTGTCGCGGGTCGCGGTGGCGTGCCTGGACCCGACGCAGCAGGAGCGCGCGGCGGCGCTGCCCCAGCGCATGGAGCGGCGCGACGACGCGCCCGTGGGGCTCTTGCGCGTCTTGCGCACCGGGGAGCCGGAGCTGGTGCCGGCGGTGACGGACTCGCTGCTGCGCGCGGCGGCGGCCGAGCCCGCGCACCCGGCGCTCCTGCGCACGCTGCAGGCGCGCTCGTACATGATCATCCCGCTGCGCGCGCGCGGGAACACGCTGGGCGCGGTGACGTTCGTGGCCTCGGGCTCGGGCCGGCGGTACGGGCCGGATGACCTGGCGCTGGCGGAGGACCTGTGCCTTCGCGCGAGCCTGGCCATCGACAACGCGCGGCTGGTGGGCGAGTCGCGCCGCGCGGCCCGGGCGCGTGAGGACCTGCTCGCGGTGGTGTCGCACGACCTGAAGAACCCGCTGGGCGTGGTGCAGCTGGGCTCGGCGCTGCTCTTGCGCGGGCCGGGCGCGCGGCCGGGCGGGGAGATGGTGGCCAAGCAGGCCACGCGCATCCAGGACGCGACGGACCGGATGTCGCGCCTCATCTCGGACCTGCTGGACTGGGGACGGCTGGAGGCGGGGGGGCTGCCGCTGGAGCTGGGCGAGCATTCCATGACGGCGCTCGTGACGGAGGCGATGGACGCCATCCGGCCGCTGGCCGAGGCCAAGGGGCTGCACCTGCACACGCGCTCCACCGAGGACGACGTGCGCGCGAAGTGCGACCGCACGCGGGTGCTCCAGGTGCTGGGCAACCTGCTGGGCAACGCGGTGAAGTTCACCCCGCCGGGGGGAGACCTGGAGGCGGGGGTGTCCGTGCGCAACGGCGAGGTGTGCATCCACGTGCGCGACACGGGCTCGGGCATCGACCCGGAGGCGCTGCCGCACATCTTCGACCGGTACTGGCAGGCGCGCGACGCGGCCAGCCGGGGCACGGGGCTGGGGCTGGCCATCGCCAAGGGGCTGGTGGAGGCGCATGGCGGCCACATCCACGCGCGCAGCACGAAGGGCGAGGGCAGCACCTTCTCCTTCACGCTGCCGCTGACGGGCGTGTCCACCGCGCCGCACTCCAGCGCGTCCCGCGCGCGACTGGACGCCTGAGACGGGGCGAGGACGGCTAGAGTCCTCGCCCGGTCATGCCCATCACCACGGAGCCGCTCCCCACCGCGTTCCTGCTCGCCGTCTGCGGCGCGCTGCTGGCGCTCAGCGTGTTGTTCAGCCGGGCGTCCGGCCGCTTCGGCATCCCCGTGGCGCTCTTGTTCCTGGGCGTGGGCATGGCGGCGGGCTCGGACGGCCCGGGCGGCATCGCCTTCGACAACTACGGCTTCGCGTTCCGGCTGGGCACGGTGGCGCTGGTGCTCATCCTGTTCGACGGCGGGCTCAACACGCCCCTGGCCGCCATCCACTCCGCGCTGAAGCCGGCGGCGGTGCTGGCGACGGTGGGCGTGGTGGCGACCGCGGCGCTGATGGGCGCGGCGGCGCACTTCATCTTCGGCTTCGGGTGGACGCAGTCCCTGCTGCTCGGCGCCATCGTGTCGTCCACGGACGCGGCGGCGGTGTTCTCCGTGCTGCGCGGCAGCGGGCTGCACCTGAAGCGGCGGGTGGGCACGACGCTGGAATTGGAGTCGGGGTTGAACGACCCGATGGCCGTCATCCTCACCACGGGCCTGACGCACACGCTGGCGAGCGGCAAGCCGCCGGGGTGGGACCTGGCGGTGGAGGCGGTGGTGCAGATGGTGGTGGGCGCGGGGCTGGGGCTCGCGATGGGCATGGGCGCGAGGCTCCTGCTCAAGCGCCTGCGGCTGCGCGTGGCGGGGCTGTACCCGGTGATGACGCTGGCGCTGGCGCTGCTGTCCTTCGGCCTGCCCACGCTGCTGCACGGCAGCGGCTTTCTGGCGGTGTACGTGGTGGGCATCGCGCTGGGCAACGAGAGCATCCGCTACCGCACGGGCCTGCTGCGCGTGCACGACGCGCTGGCGTGGCTGTCGCAGGTGTTGATGTTCCTGGTGCTCGGGTTGCTGGTGTATCCGCGCAACCTGGTGGAGGTGGCGTGGGAGGGGCTGGGGTTGGGCCTGGTGCTCGCGTTCCTGGCGCGGCCGCTGGCGGTGTTCCTGTGCCTGCTGCCGTTCCGCTTCCCCTTCGGGGAGATGGTCTACACGGGCTGGGTGGGGTTGAGGGGCGCGGTGCCCATCATCCTGGCGACGTTCCCGGTGCTGGCGAACGCGCCGGGCTCGCGGGACATCTTCAACATCGTGTTCTTCATCGTGGTGGTGAACGGGCTCATCCCCGGGGCGACGGTGCCGTGGGTGACGAAGAAGCTGGGCCTGGCGGCCAACGTGCCCGAGCCGCCCCAGGCGGTGCTGGAGATTGCGTCCACGCAGCTGCTCAAGGGGGAGCTGAGCTCGTTCTACATCGACAAGGCGTCGGCGGTGGCGGGCGAGCGGCTGGCGGACCTGCCCTTCCCGCCGGGCTCGGCGGCGATGCTGCTGGTGCGCGGACGGGAGCTGCTCGCGCCCAAGGGCGACACCGTGTTCCAGCCCGGTGACCACGTGTATGTCTTCGGCCACGCGGAGGACCTGCCGCTGTTGCGCCTGCTCTTCGGGCAGCAGGAGGACGAGTAGGCGCGCGTGCGCTGGGCCCGGCCGGAGCGCCGATGCTTTGCCG
The DNA here is from genome assembly GCF_059738865.1 of Myxococcus sp. MH1. NCBI lineage: Bacteria > Pseudomonadati > Myxococcota > Myxococcia > Myxococcales > Myxococcaceae > Myxococcus > Myxococcus sp. MH1. The sequence continues at coordinate 9,984,029 of NZ_AP026947.1, forward strand.
TCGAATCATCGGCGTGCCGCCGTGGCTGTGATTGCTCGTCCCAGGCGTCCGTGACAGGAAGCGGGTTCATGTCCTTCCTGCATCAGGCGCTGGTGTTCCTGGCGGCCGCGGTGGTGTCCGTCCCGCTGTTCAAGCGGCTCGGCCTGGGCTCGGTGCTGGGCTACCTCGTCGCGGGCGCCGTCATCGGCCCCTCGGGCGCGAAGCTCATCGGCGACGTGCAGAACGTGCTCCACTTCTCCGAGCTGGGCGTGGTGCTGCTGCTGTTCGTCATCGGCCTGGAGCTGCAACCCTCCCGCCTCTGGAGCCTGCGCCACTCCGTCTTCGGCATCGGCGGCGCCCAGGTCGTCGTCACCGGCGCCCTGCTCGCGAGCGTCTGCTGGCTGTTCGGCCTGTCCCCCGGGGCGTCCATCATCGCGGGCTTCGGCCTGTCGCTCTCCTCCACCGCCTTCGCCCTCCAGCTGCTCGCCGAGCGCAACCAGCTCACCACCGGCTACGGACGCCTCGCCTTCGGCATCCTCCTGTTCCAGGACCTGGCCGTCATCCCGCTGCTCGCGCTGCTGCCCCTGCTGGGCCACGCGAGCACCGCGTCACCCGAGCCCGGCTGGCTCACCGGCCTCAAGGTCGTGGCCGTGCTCACGGGCGTGGTGCTCGCGGGCCGCTTCCTCTTGCGCCCCCTCTTCCGCGCCGTGGCCTCGTTCCACAGCCAGGAGCTGTTCACCGCCACCGCGCTGCTCGTCGTCGTGGGCACCGCCGCCCTGCTCCATGCCGTGGGCCTGTCCATGGCGCTCGGCGCGTTCCTCGCCGGCGTGCTCCTGTCCGAGTCCGAGTACCGCCACGAGCTGGAGGCCGACATCGAGCCCTTCAAGGGCCTGCTGCTCGGCCTGTTCTTCATCGCCGTGGGCATGAGCGTCAACCTGCGCCTCATCGTCGAGCAGCCCGTGCTCGTCACCGCCCTCGTCCTGGGGCTGGTGGCCCTCAAGGGCGCCGTGCTCTACGGCCTGGGCCGCTTGAGCCTCAAGGAGAACGAGCCCTCGCTCAGCCTGGGCGTGGTCATCTCCCAGGGCGGCGAGTTCGCCTTCGTCCTCTTCGCGCTCGCCGTGTCCTTCCACGTCATGAGCGCGCACGAGGCGGACCTGCTCGTCGTCGTCGTGGGCCTGTCCATGGCCACCACCCCCATGCTCTACGCGGCCTACGAGCGCCACGTCCGCCCCCGCTTCCAGAAGAAGGCCCAGACGCGCGAGTTCGACGTGGCGCCCCAGGAGGACCACCCCGTCATCATCGCCGGCTTCGGCCGCGTGGGTCAGGTGGTGGGCCGACTGCTGCGCGCCAAGCGCATCGGGTTCACCGCCATCGACGCGAGCCCCGAGCACATCGACTTCATGAAGCGCTTCGGCAGCCAGGTGTTCTACGGCGACGCGTCCCGGCTGGACCTGCTGCGCGCCGCCCGCGCCGACAAGGCCCGCGTCTTCGTGCTCGCCATCGACGACATGGAGGCGTCCCTGCGCACCGCGAAGACGGTGAAGGAGCACTTCCCCCACCTGGTCATCTTCGCGCGCGCCCGCAACCGCGTGCACGCGTACCAGCTGCTGGACCTGGGCATCGAGCACGTCATGCGGGAGACGTTCGCCGGCAGCATGGAGCTGGGCGGCGACATCCTCCAGACGATGGGGCTCACCTTCTCCGAGAGCCACCGCGTCATGGAGCGCCTGCGAGAGCACGACGAGAAGCTCCTGCGCGAGACGGCCCGCTTCCACCGCGACGAGGCCAGGCTGGTGGAGGCCGCCGCCCGCGCCCGCAAGGAGCTGGAGCGCCTCTTCGAAGAGGACGACGCCGAGCAGAAGAAGTCCGCCTGAGCCGCCCCACCCTCGCGAGCCGGGTGCTCCCGGACAGCGCCCCTCATCACGTCCGACCTGGACTGACCCACCTCCCTGGGATTCCGGACTCCAGACGAAAACGCTACATCCCAGACCCACCCCGTTTCCCGGGTTATCTGAACCCGCATTCACCCCGGGCGCATCCGGCCGGCCGAATTGCAGTCACGCTGCAAGAACCGGCCGTTCGGAACGGCAGGCAGGGACCTGGAGCGCACCGAGCGAGGAAGGAGCAGCGGGGGCCGCTCGCGCCAGACACGGAGCGGAGTATGGTTCTGCCCGGATGCGTTTCGGCCTCACCGCAGCACTCAAGCCCACCCCCTTCCGTGCCTCGGCCCACGCGGAAGCGCGGGGATGCCACGCGCTGACGACGTCACCCCGTGCGCGGGGGACGGCCGCCGCGCCATGCCGCCCCTTTGCGCGGAGCACCTTCTCGACGAGGAGCCCGGAGAATCCCGAGGCAGCCTGTCCTCCCTCCTGACACGGCCCCGCCTCCTCTCCTCGACCTCCAGCTCCTCCCGCGAAAACCCACGACGCATGCCCTCCACCCCCGCCAAGAAGCGCCCGCGATCCCCGGCCCCGGCCCTCCCCTCCGAGGCGTCGGCCGGCGTACCGCTGCATGCGCTCCTGGAGGGACTGCCGGATGCGTTCTTCACGCTCGACGCCGGCTGGCGCTTCACCTACCTGAGCCCGCGCATGGCGGAGCTGCTGGAGGGCTCCGCCACGGTCGGCGACGACGTGCGCCGCGCGTGCCCCCAGCTGCTGGATTTGCGCCGCCACCTGCGCTTCGAGCAGCCCGCCACCCAGCAGCCCGCCACGCGCTTCGAGCACGGCTGGCCGGAGCGGGACTCGACGTTCGACGTGCGCGCGCGCGTGGTGCCCGGGGGGCTGTTGGTCCACTGCCGGGACATCAGCGGGGAGAAGCGCGCGAAGGAGGAGCTGCGCCGCGCCAGCGAGGTGTTCCGCGCCATCCACGAGGGGACGACGGACTCCGTCTACACGAAGGATTTGGAGGGCCGCTACCAGCTCATCAACGCCTCGGGCGCGCGCGCGGTGGGCTACGAGGTGGAGCAGATGGTGGGCCGCACGGACCACGAGCTGTTCGCGCCCGAGGTCGCCCGCGTCAACGCCGCCAACGACCGGGAGGTGCTCGCCTTCGGCCGCACCGTCACGTACGAGGACGCGCAGCCTGGCGTGGAGGGCCCGCGCGTGTGGCTGAGCACCAAGGGCGTGCTGCGCGACGGTGACGGCAAGGTGGTGGGGCTGTTCGGCATCAGCCGCGACATCACCCAGCGCAAGTGGGCCGAGGAGGAGGCGCGCCGCCACTCCGAGTTCCAGGAGCAGCTGATGGGCATCGTCAGCCACGACATCAGGAGCCCCCTGGGCGCCATCATGAACTGGTCGCGCGTCATGGCCGAGTCCGGCACCGCCGAGGACGCGCGGCGCACCAGCCAGCGCATCGCCACCGCGGCGGTGCGCATCGAGCGGCTCACGCGCCTGCTGCTCGACTTCACGCGCACCCGGCTGATGGGCGGCGTGGCGATTGAGCCCAGGCCCATGGACTTGAAGGACCTGGCGCTGCGCGTGGCGCACGAGTTCCGAGTGGCCTACCCCGAGCGCGTCATCGAGGTGGAGCACAAGGGCAACACGCAGGGCATGTGGGACCCGGACCGGCTGGGGCAGGTGGCCAGCAACCTGCTGGAGAACGCGCTGAAGTTCGGCCCCTCGGACACGCCGGTGCGGCTGGAGGTCCGGGCCACGCGCGGCAACAAGGTGGTGCTGGAGGTGCACAACGGCGGGCGGCCCATCCCCGCACACCTGCTGCCGCACCTGTTCGAGCCCTTCCGCAGCGGCCCGCAGACGACGCGCACGCTGAAGATGAGCTACGGGCTGGGGCTCTACATCGTCCGGGAAATCGTGCAGGCGCACGGCGGGGGCATCGAGGTGAGCTCCACCGAGGAGGACGGCACGTCCTTCACGGTGACGCTGCCGCGCCGCTCGCTGCCCGCCCGGCCCCAGGCTCAGTCGCCGCGGGTGCCGCGCTCCGAGCCCAGGTAGCGGTTGAGCAGCGCCGCCAGCTCCGAGCCCGCGAAGGGCTTGGTGAGGTAGTCGGTGCAGCCGCTGTCGAAGCCCGCCTGCACGCTCGCGGGCTCCATGCGCGTGCTGCACAGGATGATGGGCGTGTGGCGCGTGGGCTCGCGCTCGCGCAGCGCGCGGCAGGTCTGCAGGCCATCCAGGTGCGGCATGTGGATGTCCAGCACGACCAAGTCCGGCGCCTCCACCTCCACGCGCGCCAGCGCCTCCAGCCCGTCGCGGGCGATGAGCGTCTCGTAGCCGCGCTCCACCATCATCATCTGGTGGAGCATCAACACCGTGTGCGAGTCGTCGACGAGCAGGACCTTCTTGCGCCGCATGACGTCTCCTCGATGGGACCAGGGCTCACGCGGGGGACGTGGCCTGGCAGAGCTGACGAAGGTGCATCAGGCGCGGAGGGCCCATGCCCAGGAAGCGCACCCCCATGCCGTGGGGCGCGCACAGGCTCTCGCGCTGCGCGCAGGGGTTGGCCCACGCCACCACGCCGTGGGACTCCAGCCGCTCACCCGTGGTGGGCAGGTGAAGCCGCAGCGTCACCGCCGTGCCGGGGCGCGCCGGCACCAGCGTGCGCACGAAGAGGCCCGCGGGGCTCATCGCGAAGGACACGCCCGACGTCCAGGGGGCGGCCTTGCTCTCGCCCTCCGCGAACTCCACCGGACAGCAGAAGGGCACCCGCTCCTCCACCCGGAGCGAGGCGCCGTCGCGGCCCAGGAGCGTGTGCACGCGCGGCAGGAGCGCCCCCGCCCGCGCGCACTCCGCGGGCGTCACCGACAAGGTCGGCACTCCGTCCAGGAGCGCGCGCGCCGTGGCGCTCGCGCGGGCCCACACCCCACCCCAGGCGCCGTCACCCGCGACGACGAGCAGGTGGGGCCGGGCGCCGTGCTCCTCCACGCGCGAGGCGGCGCCCTCCACGGTGGCGCTGTACAGCAGGTGATGGCCACAGGCCTCCAGCAGCGAGCCCAGCCCCGTCCACGTGCGCGCGCCGCCCGCGCCCGCGAGCAGCACCACGCGCGGGCTGTAGCGCTCGCTCGCGGGGGCTGCGGGGCTCTTGCCCAGCAGCGCGGACAGCCGGGCGCGCACGGCCGCCTCGCTCACCGGCGTCACCAGGCAGTCCTCGATGCCCTCGGCGTCCGCCGCCTCCAGCACCTCCGCGGGCGTCTCCGGCTCGGCCACCAGCACCAGCGGCGCGCCGGACGCGCCCACGCGCGCCTTCAGCCCCCCCAGCCCTCCAGGGCCACGCTCACGCACGTGCCGCCAGTGGACCAGCACCAGCCGGGGCCGGGCTCGCGAGGAGGGCTCACCCGCCACTCCACCCGCGACGGCCGCCTGCACCGGCTCACACCCCAGCGCCCGGGCGGCGCGCGACAGACACAGCCACGCCTCGCCCACCACGCCCACCCACAGCACACGAGGCGCCCCGGGCGTCTCGCCAATGACGGGCCGGACCGGGCCTGAGGCCATCCTCATGCGGATTCTCCGTGTCTGGTTCCCCCCGGCCCCGCCACTCGCGTTGTTGGCGAGATATGGGAAACAGCCACACGGTGAATACTCCCCCTGGTCGGATTCCAGGGAGAGGTGAGGAATACAGGACAGAGAGAATCAGCCCGACCTTTCGGTGCGGGCGACGTCAGACGCGGGCGACGTTCACGCCCGAGTCCACCGCCTGCAGCTCGTCGCCGAAGGACACGTCCACGGCGCCGCCCTGGGGCGGGTCATAGGGCGCGCGGCCGACCTGGGTGGTGCCGAAGCGGGGGAACAGCGGCGCCAGCACGTAGGAGCGGAAGCACCAGCCGAAGAAGCTCACCGGCTTGAGCCGGGGGTCGATGGAGGCGGCAATCTTCGCGTGCGCCTCCGGCAACAGGCTCCAGTGCAGCCCCGGCGTCTCGTGGTGCACCGCGTGCAGCCCGTTGTTGAAGAGGAAGAAGTTGATGAGGCGGCCGGTGAAGCTGCGGCTGTGGTCGTGCTCGCTCCAGGGGTCCGCGTGGACGTGCTGGATGTAGTTGAAGAACATGATGGTCCACAGCGAGAAGACCGCCGGAATCAGGAACGCGAAGGCCCAGACGCGCAGGCCACCACCGATGCCGTGCAGGTAGATGGCGAGCGCGACGAGCGCCGCGTGGGTGCCGCCCCAGACGACGTACTGGAGGACAATCTGGCGGAACAGGGCGGGGTTGCGCGCGCGGGCCTTGTCGATGAAGGCCTTGGTGGGCTCCTGCTGCCAGTAGGTGGAGACGAAGGGGAAGAAGAAGGCGACGAGGAAGTTGTGCTTCTTCGAGTAGCGCCAGGTGATGGTGGCGTCGCCCGCCTTGTTCACGAACTTGTGGTGGTTCAGGTTGTGCGTCGGAATCCACACGAAGGTCGGGTAGCCGTAGAACAGCGACAGCCACATGCCCATCGCCTCGTTCATCTTCCGGTTGCGGAAGGTGGGGCAGTGATTGTGGTTGTGGGCGATGACACCCGCCGACAGCGCCAGGTAGCACGCCAGCGGGCACAGGTAGGGGATGAGCCCGGGGTCCCAGAACATCGTGAGGGCCACCACGGGCATCGCCAGGCACCAGAGGAGGGTGCGGATGTCGGCGCTGTAACGGAGCATGGCGCGCAGTGTGCCTTACGCCACAGTGAAGGCCCAAATCTATCGCTCGCCCTCCAGCGGGGCCTCCCTCTCCCCCTCGCCGTGTAGGAGAGCGGGCGACGCTCTCCCCACCCTCGCTTCCAGGGATTTCAGTGCAGGTGCGAGCGCAGGAGCTCCACCATGCCGCCCAGGGGCGCGCTCGCGGTGGCCAGGCCCGCATCGTCGACGGCGCGGGGCATGCCGTAGACGACGCAGGAGCTCTCCGACTCGGTGAGCACCACGCCGCCCGCCTCGCGGATGGCGCGCGCGCCGTCGCGGCCGTCGTCTCCCATTCCGGTGAGCACCACGCCCACCGTGTCCTTGCCCCAGACGCGGGCGGCGCTCTGGAAGAGCACGTCCACGGAGGGGTGGTGGGGCATGCGCAGGGGGTGACGGTCCAGGCGCACCAGGCTGAGCGCGCCGTGACGCTCCACCTTGAGGTGCTGGCCGGCGCGGGCGAGCACGACGCGCCCGGGGAACAGCTCCATGCCGTCCTCCGCCTCGCGCACCTCCAGCGGACACAGCGCGTCCAGCCGCCGCGCCACCGCCTCCGTGTAGCCGGGGGGGATGTGCAGCGCGAGCGCCATGGGCGCGGGGAATTCCGCGGGCAGCTCCGACAGCAGCTTCGTCAGGGCCTGCGGGCCGCCCGTGGAGGTCCCCACCACCACCAGCTGCCGGGCGGGCGGGAGCGCGTCCGGGGACGCGAAGGACGAGGGGGCCACGGGCGAGGCCACGGGGCGCCGGGCGGCGCGGGCCGCGACGCGCACCTTCTCCACCAGCTCCGCGCCCAGCTCATAGAGCCGGTCCGTGGCCAGCGCGGTGGGCTTGTGCACCAGCTCCACCGCGCCGTTCTGGAGGGCCGCCACCGCCAGCTCGCTCTCCTCGCCCGCGCTGCTGACCACGACGACGCGCGGCGCGAGCTCCATGGAGGACAGGGCGCGCAGCACGCCCAGCCCGTCCAGGTTGGGCATCACCAGGTCCAGCGTGAGCACGTCCGGCGACAGCTCCGCCACCTTCTCCAGTGCGTCCAGGCCGTCCCGGGCGGTGTCCACCACCTGGATGTCCGGCGCGTTGGACAGCACCTGCTTGAGCACCTTGCGCGCGAAGGCCGAGTCGTCGACCACCAGCACGCGGATGGGGGCCGGGGTCATCATGTGTCCGCCTTGTTGTAGAAGAAGACGCCCCGGCGCTCCTCGCAGCAGAGCGCGGTGCCGAAGCGCATGAGCGACTCGGAGGTGCCCACCAGCAGCTGGCCGTGGGGCTTGAGCGCGCTCGCCAGCGACTCCACCACCCGGCGCGCCGTGGCGTCCTGGAAGTAGATGAGCACGTTGCGGCAGAGGATGGCGTCGAAGGCGCCCAGCCGCGCCACCGCGGCCTCGTCCACCAGGTTGACGCGCATCCACTGCACCCTGTCCACCAGCTCCGGCTTCACCCGCACGCGCCCCTCCACGCCGCGCTCCAGCCAGCGCCCCTCCACGCCCGGAGGCAGGGCGCGCAGCGAGCGCAGGTTGTGGTCCCCCGCGCGCGCGCGCTCCAGGACCCGGGAGCTCAAGTCGCTGGCGACGATTTCCACGCCGGCCAGCGCGCCGCGGTCCGCCAGCATCATGGCCAGCGTCAGGGGCTCCTCGCCGGTGGAGCACGCCGCGCACCAGACGCGCGGCTTGCGCCCCTGCTTCGCCAGGGGCACCAGCACGTCCTCCACCAGCACCTGCAGGGGCTGGGCCTCGCGGAAGAAGTACGTCTCGTGGACCAGCAGCGAGTCCACCAGCGCGTCCAGCGCCTCGGCGCCCGCCGGGTCGTAGCGAAGGAAGTAGTAGTAGTCGAGCAACGAGTCGAACCCCGCCTCCAGCGCGCGGTCCGACACCTTGTCCGCCATCAACTCCCGGTCCTCGGGCGAGTAGTGCAGCCCGGCGCGCTGCTCGATGAGCGCCGCGAGGATGGCGAACACCTGGGGAGACATCGGCAACGAAGGCATGGCGTCCTTGTCACCGCCCCAGCGCCACGAGACAGGCGCGGCGCACTTCCTCGTCCTCGTCCCGGAGCGAGGCGCGCTCCAGCGCGTCGCGCGCCTCCACCGTGCCCAGCGCCCCCACCGCGGGCACCGCCGCGCGGCGCCCCGAGGGGCTGGCCGTCTCCAGCGCCTGGAGCAGGCCCGCGCGCGCGTCCGCCCGGCGCATGCGCGCCAGCGCCGCCACCAGCAGCGGCGCCGTCACCTCGTCCGCGGCGTCCAGCGCGGCGAGCAGCCCCGGCAGCCGTCCCTCCATGGGCAGGGCCAGCGCGCTCACCACCCGCTCGCGCACCGTCAAATCTCCCAGCAGCGACACCAGCGCCTGGGTGGAGGGGATGCCCGGCCGCGTGGCCAGGAAGCCCACCGCCGCGCTGCGCACGCTGTCGTCCCGGTCGCTGGCGGCGCGCAGGAGCGCGGGCAGGGTCTCCGGGGCCTCGTACTCGGCCACCGCGGACAGGGCGACCAGGCGCGTGGCCGCGTCCTCGGACGAGGCGGCCTCCAGGAGCACCGGCAGCGCGTCCTGCCGGCGCGCCACGCCCAGGCCCAGGAGCGCCGCGCGCCGCACGTCCGCGTCCGCGCTGGCCGCCGCGCGCCGCAGCGCCGTCATGGCGCTCTCCGTGTGCATGTGGGCCAGCGCGTCCACCACGGCCACGCGCACCTGGCCCGCGTCGTCGTCCGCCAGCGCGACGATGGCGTCCGCGGCGGCCTCCTCGTTGAGCTTCCCCAGCGACTGGCACGCGTAGTAGCGCACCCACGGGTCGCGATCATTGAGGCCTCCCAGCAGCATGCTGGTGATGCGGGCCTCCTTCTGCGTCTGTCCCAGGGCGCGCATGGCCGCCGCGCGCGTGCGCTCCGACTCGTGCGTGGCCGCCGTGAGCAGCGCGTCCACCGCGCGCGGGTCCTCGATGAAGGGCAGGCCGTAGATGGCCGCGTCGCGCAGCCGCTCGTCCGAGTCGCGCATGGCCGACAACAGCACCTCCAGCCCGCGCGGATAGCCGAAGTAGGAGATGATGCGCAGCGCCGCCCGGCGCAGCCGCGCGTCCGGAGAGCGCGCCGCCTGGAGCGCCAGCGCCTCCGTGTCGTCGCTGCCCAGCGACTGGATGGCGCCCGTGGCGGCCTGCACCACGCGCGGGTCGTCGTCCACCAGGCGCTCGAAGAGCGCGCCCACCGCGGACGCGTCGCCGATGCGCGACAGCGTGTCCGCCGCCATGGCGCGCACCGAGGCGTCCCGGTCCTCCAGGCACACCAGCACCTCCGGCACGGACGCCACGCGGCGCCCCACCAGCGGCAGGAGCACCCGGCGCCGGGCGCTGTCCCCGTCGCGCAGCGCCTGCAGGATCTGCTCGTCCGCGTCCGAGCCCAGCTCCGCCAGGGCCGCCGCCGCCGCGCGCGCCACCGTCGGGTCCGGCGCGTCGAGCAGGCGCAAGAGCCCCGCCGCCGCGTCCTGGCCCCCAATCCAGCCGAGCAGCCGCGCCAGCGCGGCGCGCTCCGCGGAGTCCGCGGTGCTGATGGCCTGCGCCAGCTTGCGGCCCAGCACGGACAGGTCCCCGCCGGAGCGCAGCGCCGCCTGCACCGCGCGCGCGCCGCCGAAGCGCTGCACCTGCGCCTCGTGGATGTCCACCAGCGCCACCGCCACCACGCGCACCAGGCTGTCGTTGCCCCGGCGCAAGAGCCCCACCAGCGCGGGCACCGCCGCGTCCTGGCCCGTGCGGCCCAGCGCCCTGGCGGCCTCCAGCGAATAGAAGGGGTCCGCGAGCAGGCCCAGCAGCGCGGGCACCACCGTCGGGTCGCCGCAGCGGCCCAGCACGTCGATGGCGGGGAAGATGCGGAAGAAGTTGCCGCTGCCCAGGGCCGCCAGCAACGCGTCCACCGCCGCGCCGCCGCCGATGCGGCCCAGCGCTTCAATCGCCGCCACCGCGACGTTGTCGTCCGGATGCACCGTGAGCCGGGCGAGCAGCGGCACCGAGCGCCGGCTGCGCCTGCGGCCCAGCACCTGGGCCGCGTCACAGACGATGGCGGCGACGGGGCTGTCCGCCAGCACCTCGAGCGACTCCTCCACCGCGCCCGTGGAGGCCACCAGCGCCTCCACCGCCGCGGCCAGCCGCGCCTCGCTGTCGCGGCGGCTCCTGAGCACCTCGCACAGGGGCGGCACCGCCTGGGTGCCCAGCCGGGCCAGGGCCGCGACGACGGCGCGGCGCACCGCCCAGCTCGGCGTGTCCAGCCCGGCCACCAGCCGCGCCAGGTTGTCCGCGCCGCCGCGCGCCAGCTGCTCCACCGCGTCCACCTGCGCCCGGTCCTCCGCGGAGAGGAACAGGGGCGAGGCGCCCACCGCCGAAGACATCGTCGCCGTCATGCCTGCCGCTCCCTCGTCGACTCGACGCCCGCCGGTTCGGAGGGCTTCACGCCCCCCATCCGGGACAGGCTCTCCCATTGCTCCGCCTGCAGTCGCGACAGCTGCCCCAGGCGGTTGGACACCTCGCGCACCTCGGCCGCGTTGCCCGCCACGGCGCGGACCTGCTGCGCGGTGGTGACGGTGATTTCCCGCGCCCGCGTGCGCATCTCCTCCACGCCCCGGGCCAGCCCCTCCGTCACCTGGGTGGCCTCCGCGCTGGCGCGCGCCACGGAGGCGATGCCGGTGGCCTGCCGCTGCGCGGACACCGCCAGCGAACCGAGCACCTCCGACTGCTCGTCCAGCGCGCGCGCCGTGCTCTTGGCCACCCGGCGCACCTCGTCCGCGCCCTTCACCAGCGCGACGAGCGCCTGGGCCTGCTCGTCGGTGGCCCGCGTCACCGCGCCCGCCAGCTGCGCCACCTGGCGGCTGGCCGCCTCGCCCTGCTTGAGCGCGCGCGCCTGCTCCGCCATGCCGCGCGCGGACTGGGCCACCTCCTTGCGCGTGGCGTCCATGGCCCGCGTCACCTCCGCCGCCGCCTTGGCCTGCTCGGCCAGGCCCGCCAGCGTGCGCTGCGTGGTGCTGGCCATGTCCTGCGCCAGCGCGCTCACGCCCGTGACCTCCTTGCTCTGCGTGCCCACCACGTTGCTGACGGTCTGCACCAGCTGGCGCATCTGCGCCGCGGCCTTGGACAGGTCCGTCGACGCCGCGGCCTGCTCCTGCACCGCGCGCGCCACCTTCTGGGACACCTCCGCGAGCTGCCCGTTGGCGCGCACCACGTCGCGCAGCGCGCGCGCCTGCTCCCCGGAGGCCTGCATCGTCTGCCGGGCCATGCGCCGCATCTCCGAGCCGCCCTGCGACAGGGACTGCGCCGCCTGGGCCTGCTCCGCGGCGGACGCGGCGATGACGCGGCCCTGCTCGCTCATCCGCACGTTGCCCTGCGCCAGCGCCTGCGCCGCCTGCACCTGCTCCCCGGTGGCGCGGCTCACCTCGCGTACGTTCTGCCCCAGGTCATCCACGCCCTTGAGGATGGTGGTCAGCGCCTTCTCCGCCTCGGAGGCCAGCGCCGAGCCCTCGTCCGCGGCGCGCATGCCCTCGCCCGTGGCGGCCGCCGCCTCGCGCGCCGTCGTCTGGAGCCCGCGCACGATTTTCGCCACGTCCGAGCTGGCCGCCGCCGCCCGGTCCGCCAGCGCGCGAATCTCCTCCGCCACCACCGCGAAGCCCCGGCCGTGCTCCCCGGCGCGCGCCGCCTCGATGCTCGCATTGAGGGACAGGAGGTTGGTGCGGTCGGCGATGAGGTTGATGGTCTGGACGATGTCGCCAATCTCCTCGGCGCGCTTGGCCATCTCCTTCATCACGCCCGACGACTCGACGATGGACTGACGGATGCGGCCGAAGCCCGCCATGGAGCGCCCCACCGTGGCGCCGCCCTCGCGGGCGATGGTGCCCACCCGGTCCGCGGTGGCGCGGGCCTCCTCCGTCATCTGCGCCACGCGGCGCGTGGAGGTCTCCAGCTGAGTGGAGGCCGAGGCGCCGGAGGCGGCCTGGCCGTTGATGGACTCAGCGGCCTTGGCCACCGCCTGCGCCGAGCGCGCGAGCTGTTCAATGGTGGAGGCGTTGGCGTCCACCACGGCGGCGTTCTTCTCCGCGGTGGCGGCGACCTCCTCCACGCTCGCGGCCACCTCCTCCATGGCGGAGGCGTTGGAGGCCGCGTGCGTCTCCAGCACGCGCGCGCTCTCCGCCACGCCGCGCACGCTGCGCGCCAGCTCCTCCGCGGTGGCGGCCACCTCCTCCACGCTGGAGGCCATGGAGGTGGAGTCGCGCGCCACGTCCCCCAGCGAGCGGCCCAAGAGGCCCACCGCGTGGGCGACCTGCGTGGCGCGTTCACCCACGCCCTGCGCGTCCGAGGCCAGCCGGGCGATGCCCTTGGCCATCTCCTCGATGGTGGCGCCCACCTGCTCCGCGGAGGCCGCGCCGGACTGGTTGCGCGTCACCAGGTCCGCGACGGTGGCGTTCATCTCCGTCATGGACGCGAGCAGTTCCTCGCTGGAGGCGGCCAGGTCCTCCGCGTTGGAGCTGACGCCCTTCACCGAGCGGGACACCTCCTCCAGCGTGGCCGCGGTGGTGTCCGCCTCCGCCGCCAGGTGGGCGGCGTCCTTGCGCACGTTGGACACCGACGCGCTCACCTCCTCCACCGAGCCCGCCGTCGCCTCCGACTCCTGCTGCAGCTGGCGCGAGGAGTCGCTCACCGTGCGCTGCGTGCGCACCAGCGACTGCACCGCCAGCCCCGTCTGCTCCACGTGCGTCGCCACCGATTCGATGGCGGCGCGCACCTGCTCGGTGCCGGCGGCCTGCTCGTTGCCGCTGCCGGCCACGCGCGTGGCCATGGCCTCCAGCTCCTGGAGCAGCGTGGTGCTCTCACGGAGGCTCCGGGTCAGGCGCTCGGCCAGCCCGCGCGCGTCGTCCTGCCCCTTGGGGGCGTCAGTGTCCTGCGTCGCCATCCGGCGTCTCCTCCCCGATGACTCGGGGGAAATCGATGAGCATCACCAGCCGCGGACCCACCTGCGCCACGGCCTTCACGAAACCCTGCGCGCCCTCGGTGACCAGCGGCGGCGGCGGCTTGAACTGGCCCGGGTCCAGCTTCAGCACCTCGCGCGCGCTGTCGACGAGCAGCCCCACCACGCGCGCGCCCAGCTGCCCCACCACCACCCGCGAGTCGAGCGTGCGCTCCACCGCCGGCAGGCCGAAGCGGCGCCGCGCGTCCACCACCGGGATGACCCGGCCGCGCACCTGCACCAGCCCCGCCACGTGCGCGGGCGCGCCCGGCACGGGCGTGGCGCCGTTGAAGGACTCCATCTGGAGGACGTTCGACGCCGGCAGCACGTACTCGGCGCCATCCACCTTGAACACCACATGCAGCACGCTCATGTCGCGCGCTCCTCTCGTCCCCCGCCCCCCTGCCGGCGCGACGCGCCCAGCGTGGGCAGGTCCAGCACCAGCGTGGGCTGTCCATCGCCCAGGTCCGTGGCGCCCGCCACGCCAGGCACCTTCACCAACGGGTCCTCCAGCGGGCGCAGGACGATCTCCTGCTGCCCGAGCAGCCGCCCCACGCCGAAGGCCACCAGCTCCCCGCGCTGGCGCACCAGCAGCGCCCGCGCGGGCACGGTGTCGGCCGCGCTGGCCGTCCCCTGCCCCAGCAGGCGCTCGAGCCACACGAGCGGCACCGCCTGTCCCCGCCGCTCCACCAGGGCCACGCCCCGGCCCCCCGGGGGACGCACCACGCGGGAGGCGTCCACATCGAAGAGCTCCTCCACGCACGACACCGCCACCGCGTAGCGCGCGCCGGCGCACTCGAAGACGATGGCGTCCAGCAGGGTAATCGTCAGCGGCACGCGCAGCCGGAACGTGGTGCCCACGCCGGGCCGCGTCTCCATGCGCAGCTCCCCGCCCAGCTGGTCCACGACGATGCGCCGGACGATGTCCATGCCCATCCCGCGCCCGCTGGTGGAGGTGACCGACTCCCGCGTGGAGAAGCCCGGCCGGCACAAGAGCTCCAGCACATCATCGTCCGTGCGCGGGGCCGGCGCGCCCGCGCGCTTCGCCACCGCCGCCCCGTCCACGCCGCGCCCGTCGTCGCGCACGAGCAACTCCACGAAGCCGTTGGCCTGGGCGTGACATGCCAGGCGCACCAGCCCCTCCGGGGCCTTGCCCAGCATGCGGCGCTCCTCGGGCGACTCCAGGGCGTGGTCCACCGCGTTGCGCACCAGGTGCACCAGCGCGGGCATCAGCCGGTCCGCCACCGCCTTGTCCAGCTCCGCGTCGCCCACGTCCAGCTCCAGCCGCACCGCCTTGCCCGTGGCCCGGCGCAGCCCGCGCACCAGGAGGGGCAGCCGCTCCAGCACGTCCCCCACGCGCACCATGCGCAGCCGGAGAATCGCCGCGCGCATGTCGCGCAGCTGGCGCGAGTTCTCCTGGAGGATGGCGCGCAGCTCCCGCGTGGGCGCGCCCGCCGCCGTCAGGTCCGCCACCGCGCGCTGCAGCCGCGAGCGGTTGACGACGAGCGCCGCCAGCCGCTCCAGCGCCTCGTCCAGCCGGGACACCTCCACCCGCAGGGTGCCGCCCCCGCGCCGCAGCTCCTCCGGCTCCTCGTCCAGCTCCCCGTCCAGCCGCGCGGGCGGGCTCACCACGGGCACGGGCGACAGGGCCTGCTCGACGGCCAGCGGGCGCACCAGGGCGGGCTCGCCCCCGGCGGCGTCCATCAACACGCCGTCCGCGGCCTCGGTGCTGAGCAGCAGCACGAAGGTGAGCGAGCCGCCCCCGGGCACGGGCCCCGACAGCGGGACGACCTTCACCAGCTCGCCCAGCGCCGCCAGCCGCTCGCGCACGCTGTTGATGGTGACGCCCTTGGCGGCGCGCTCGGCGCCGGGGATGAAGTCCACCCGCACGGGGCGGCGGCCGCCCGCGGTGGCGGTGAGCTGCTCGCGCTCGGTGGGCGTCAGCTTGGCGCCGAGCGCCAGCGTCTCGTCGAGCACCACCGCGACGGGCCGCGAGGCCGCCGGCGCCGTCTCGGAGGCCTCCAGCGCCTCCAGCCGCTCCAGGAGCCCCGAGGGCACCGGGGCCGCGGGCTTGCCGGAGGCGAGCTGGCGCATGCGCTGCTCCACCGCGCGCAGGCCCTCCATCAGCGGCTCCACGCTGGACTCCGGGAGCCGGCCGCCGGCCTGGTCCGCCTGACGCAGGGACGTCTCCATCCAGTGAGAGATGGAGACGATGGGCTCCACGTCCACCATGGCGGACAGGCCCTTGATGGTGTGCAGCGCCCGGAACAGCTCCCGCACGGCCTTGGGGTGGGCCGCGCCCCGACGCGCGCTGGCCTCCACCGCGAGCAGGTGGCGGTGCGCCGAGTCGAGCAGCTCCTCCACCTCCGCCAGATAGGCGGGGAGGAAGTCCGCGAGGTCCACGGAAGCGGTCAAGCCCGCGTCTCTTCCAGCAGCCCCCGCGCCTCCGCGAGGATGGCGTCGGGGGTGAAGGGTTTGGTCATGAAGCGGTTGGCGCCCGCCTCCAGCGCCCGCGCGCGCGACGCCTCGTCCCCCCGCGTGGTCACGATGATGATGGGCAGCGTGCGCAGCTTGTCCTGCCCCCGCACGAACTCCACCACCTCGATGCCTCCGATGTCCGGCATGTTCAGGTCCAGCACCAGCAAATCGTACGGGCTCAGCGACAACCGCTCGATGGCCTCCAGCCCGCTCGAGGCATGGGTGAAGTTCAGCCCCGGGTAGGGCCTCAGACAGGCCACCACCATGTCCCGCATCACCTTGCTGTCATCGACGACGAGCACCTCTGCCATGGATTCCCCTGAAGACGAGCCGCGACCCTAGAGCGATTTCCCGGGCGGGAAAGAGAACGGCGGGGCCCCCCGTCCGCCACCTTCCAGTGGTCGACAATCGTACGTTGGGACAGGCACCCGCAGTGCGAGCCCTCGGACGCCCCCACGCTTCCCGAGTGGATGGGCACCCTGCCCCCAAAGCTCCGCGTACCCCGACTTCAGCCCCACTCCGTGGAAGCTGAAGCACTTCACCGGCTTTCCGGCAGGTGCTTCTCCCTCGGGAAATCCCCGGGAGCAAACGCCAAATTGAGCCGCCGGCCGCTTGCGTGCCCCGAGGTGCGAGGGGTATGAGCTCGGGCACTTTCTGACTCTGCAAATCAATCTCAATAAAACCCAACAAACCAGGAGTCCTGATGAAGTCCCGAGCCTGTGTCCTCGCGCTGGCGGCCGTGTGGCTGGCGGCGTGTGGGTCGGATGTGGAGACCACGCCCGGCGTGCCCGTGGCGCCGTACGTCCAGCTGCACTCGCACGTCTCCGGCGCCAGCGCCGAGAGCGCGCAGGTGAAGCTGCAAGGCTCGGTGAGCGCGCCGGGAAGGCTCGCGGAGCTCACGGCGCGGCTCAACGGCGGCGAGCCGCGCGCGGTGGAGTTCCAGACGAGCACGCCCACGAGCGCGAGCTTCACGCTGGAGCTGACCCTGGAGGAGGGCGACAACGACATCACCCTGGCGGCGGTGGACCAGACGGGCGCGCGCACGGAGCGCACGCTGGCGCTGCGCTTCGACGAGGCGCCGGTGGTCCAGGTCCGCTCGCCCCGCGAGGGCGTGGCCACCACGGTGCGGCGGATGCACGTGGAGTTCACGGCCACGGACAACGTGGCGGTGACCCAGCTTGCGTACACGCTCAACGACGGCAACGAGCAGGCGCTCACGCTGCCGGCCACCGCGGGCGAGCCGGTGTCCTTCGAGGTGACGCCGCGCGCCGGCCGCAACACCGTGGTGCTGCACGCCCGGGACGCGGCGGGCAACGAGACCGAGCAGGCGGTGTCGTTCCACTTCGGCCAGCTTGCCTCGGCCGGCGGCCTGCACAGCGGCGCGCTCAAGAACGGCCGCGTCTACACGTGGGGCCGCAACAACCGGGGCCAGCTGGGCCTGGGGGACGACGTGCGCACGGACCAGACCCAACCCCAGCCGGTGCCGGGCCTGGAGAACGCGACGGCCATCGCCTTCAACCAGAACTTCGCCATGGCGCTGACGGCCGACGGCAGCGTGTGGTCCTGGGGCGAGAACAACGACAGCCAGCTGGGCCTGTCCCCCCCGCCCTCGGGCGAGACGCCGGGCACCCCCGACGTCACCCCGCGCTACGTGGCGACGAGGATTCCCAACCTGACGGGCGCGGTGTCGGTGGCGAACGGCTTCCGCCACGCGCTCATCCTGATGGAGGACGGCACGGTGCAGAGCTTCGGCAACAACGCCAACGGCCAGCTGGGCGACGGCACCACCGTGGCGCGCGGCTACCCGATGCCGGTGCAGGGCCTGACGAACGTGGTGAAGGTGCTGGGCGGCTCCATGCACTCGGTGGCGCTCAAGGCCGACGGCACCGTCTGGGTGTGGGGCCGCAACGACTACGGCAACCTGGGCACGGGCGTGGTGGACGGTGACAGCCACCCGCTGCCTGGCCAGGTCCCGGGAATCACCGACGTGGTGGACATCGCCAACGGCCGCGACCACATCCTCGCGGTGCACAAGGACGGCACCGTGTCCGCGTGGGGCCTGGACGCCACCGGCCAGCTGGGCACGGGCGCGCTCAGCGCGGGCGGCGAGAGCGCCACCCCGGTGAAGGTGAAGGGCGTCACCGACGCGACGGCCGTGTTCGCCAACGGCAACTACAGCTTCGCGCGCCGCGAGGACGGCTCGCTGTTGGGCTGGGGCTCGAACTTCAACGGCCAGCTGGGCATCGGCATCAAGGAGACGAACGAGCTGGAGGCGCGCGCCTCCTCCGGGACGCTGACGCCGCTGACGGCCATGGGCATGGGCGCCACCCACGTCATCGCCGTGCGCGAGGACGGCTCGGTGTTCGCCTGGGGCTGGAACCTCAACGGCTCGCTCGGCCCGGACGGCGTCATCGACCGCTGGTCCTACACCGACCCCATCCCGGTCCCCCTGCCGTGAAGCACGCCGTCGGTCTGGGTCTGTTGTTGGCGCTCCTCGGGGCCGCCGCCGCGTGCGGTGACTCCGGGGCCCCGCCCTCCATCACGCCTCCGGGTGAGCCGCCCCCGGAGCCGCCTCCTCCCGAGCCGCCCCCTCCGCCCCGCTTCGACGTGGTGGAAGCGGGCGAGGACCACCCCGGCGGAGCCACCAGCGTGACGGTGACGGGCGCGGGCGCCTTCACCCAGCCGGCGGCCAACCTCGGCCTGGCCCGGCGCGCGGAGTTCTTCGTGGGCGAGTCCGTCTTCGAGGCGGACTGGGTGCGCGCGCCCAGCACCTCGCAGCAGGACCGGGACGGCCTGGGCCCCCTGTTCCACTCCGTCTCGTGCCTCGCCTGCCACCTGGGCAACGGCCGCGGCCGTCCGCCCGAGGGCGACGAGGTGGCGGACACGCTGCTCGTGCGCCTGTCCATCCCGGGCACCGGCCCCCACGGCGAGCCCGTGCCCGAGCCCACCTATGGAGACCAGCTCCAGCCCCGGGGCATCCCCGGCGTACCCGCGGAGGGACAGGCGCGGGTGGAGTGGACCGAAGTCTCCGGCACCTTCGCGGACGGCGAGCCCTACACGCTCCAGTCCCCCACGCTGGTGCTGACGGACCTGGCCCACGGGCCCCTGTCGGCGGACACGATGATGTCCGCGCGCGTGGCCCAGAACATGGTGGGCCTGGGCCTGCTGGCGGCCATCCCCAACGAGACGCTGCTGGCGTGGGCGGACCCGGACGACGCGGACGGCGACGGCGTGTCCGGCCGGGTCAACCGCGTGTGGAACGGGCGCACGAACCGCGTGGCGCTGGGCCGCTTCGGGTGGAAGGCGAACCAGCCGGACATCGAGCACCAGAACGCGTCCGCGCTGCTGGGCGACCTGGGCCTCACCACCACGCTGTTTCCAAAGGACACGTGCACCCAGGCGCAGGCCGTGTGCCTCGCGGCGCCCCACGGCGGTGAACCCGAGGTGACGGACCGGCAGCTGACGGCGCTCGACTTCTACTCGCACACGGTGGCGCTCCCCACGCGCGCGGGCGTCGACGACGCCCGGGTGCTCCAGGGCAAGGCCGTGTTCCACCGCGTGGGCTGCGCCAGGTGCCACAAGCCGTCGGTCACCACCGGCACGCTGGAGGGCTACCCGGAGCTGTCCGGGCAGCTCATCTGGCCGTACTCGGACCTGTTGCTGCATGACCTGGGAGAGGGGCTCGCGGACGGACGTCCGGACTTCCTCGCCAGCGGCCGCGAGTGGCGCACTCCGCCCTTGTGGGGCCTGGGCCTGACGCGGACGGTGAGCGGACACTCGCGCCTCCTGCATGACGGACGGGCGCGCACGCCGCTGGAGGCCGTGCTGTGGCACGGGGGCGAGGCCGAGTCCTCGCGCGAGCAGGTGAAGGCGCTGTCGCGCGGGGAGCGCGAGGCGCTGGTGGCCTTCCTCGACTCGCTCTGAGTCAGGCGCGGGCGACGGGGGGGCCGCCCAGGGGCAGGCGCACGCGGAACGTGGAGCCCTCGCCGGGCGTGCTGTCCACGGACACCTGACCGCCGTGCGCCTCGACGATGCGGCGCAGGCGGTACAGGCCCAGCCCCAGGCCGCCGTAGTGCCGCACCGGCACCGCGCGCTCGAAGCGGCGGAACAGCCCGTCCACCCGCTCCGGGGAGATGCCGATGCCGTGGTCCTTCACCACCAACGTGGCCGTGGCGTCCTGCTGCTCCAGCGCCACCTCCACGGGGCGGCCCGGGCCGAACTTCATCGCGTTGGACAACAGGTGGCGCACCACCTGCCCCAGCCGGGCGCCGTCCCACCGGCCCGGCGTGGGCGGCATGGGCCCGAGCACCAGCTCACACCCCGCTCTCGCCGCGGCCGGCTCCGAGCGCGTCACCGCGTCGCGCACGACGTTGGACAGGTCCACCACCTCCAGCTGCAGCCTGGGCGGTCCGCCCTGCGCCTGGGACACGTCCAGGAGCGACTCCACCAGGTCCGACATCCGCTGCACCTGACGGTCCGCGGCCTCCAGCGCGCGCTCCAGCCGCGGCGCCGCCTGGGCCGCGCCCAGCATGCGCAGCGCCCCTTGCGCGCCCTGCACCCGCAAGCGCAGCGCGGCCAGGGGCGTTCTCAGCTCGTGCGCCGCCACGCTGAGGAAGTCGTCGCGCACGCGCACCGCCTCGTTCGCCTCGCGGTAGAGCCGCAGCTGCTCCGTCACGTCGCCGATGATGCCCGCCATGCGCACCGGCCGGCCCTGCTCGTCGCGCAGCGCGCGCCCCCGCCCCACGCACGAGCGATAGCCGCCCGTGGCGTGTCGGAGCCGGAAGGCCACGTCGTACGGCGCCCCGCGCTCCAGGTGCTCCGTCATGGCCGCGAGCACGCCGGCGCGGTCCTCCGGGTGGAGCAGCTCCACGAAGGCCTCGTGCGTGCCGGCGAACGTCCCGGGCGTCAGCCCCAGCATCTCCAGGAGGCGCGGGCTCCAGTACAGCGTGCCCCGCCGCAAGTCCCAGTCCCAGATGCCGTCGTAGGAGCCCTCCACCACCAGGCGGAAGCGCTCCTCGCTCTCGCGCGTGCCGCGCTCCGCCTGCTCGAGCAGCCCCACGCGCCGCTCCAGCTGGCGTACCATCCGGTACAGGTGGTCCTCGGTGTTCAGCTCCAGCGCGGGCCCCACCGGCGGCGCGAGCCCCAGCGGCGTGGGCGGCCCGGCCTTCAGCGCGCGCAGCAGCACGCCCACCAGCTCGTCCCCGTCCTGCGCGCGGCGCACGAAGCCGTTGGCGCCCACGTTGTGGGCCATGCGCAAATCCAGCTCGTCCGGCGTCAGCGCGTGCGTGAGGATGACCGGCACGCGCGCGAAGCGCGACTCCTGCCTGAGCGCCATGCACAGCTTGTAGCCGTCCATGCGCGGCATCAGCGCGTCCGCCAGCACCACGTCGGGCCGCCGCCTCCTCGCGACCTCCAGCGCCTGCATCCCGTCGTCCGCGGACACCACCCGGAAGCGGAAGGGCACCATCATCAACTGCAACAGCTTGCGCGACACCGGGTCGTCGTCCGCCACCAGCACCAGCGGCCGCGCCTCCGGGGGACCCTCCTCCGGCACCACGCGTCGGACCTTCTCCACCAGCCCGCCCAGGGACAGGGGCCGCCAGAAGAAGCCGGTGAGCGGCAGCGCCAGCCTGCGCACCACCTCCTCCTCGGCGGGGAAGGCGCGCACGTACAGCCCCACCGACGCCGCCTCCAGCGCGCCGCGGAACGCCTCCAGCGCCTCCCTGCCCGCCGCCAGCACGCCCGCCGCCGCCACCACGAGCAACACCGGCTGCGTCTGCATCAGCGAGGCGGCCGCCGCCACGTCCGCCAGGGCCACGACCTGCCATCCCTGGCTCTCCAGCGCGAGCACCTGGAGCTCCCGGGCCACACTGGCTTCTTCGATGAGCAGGAGACTGGGCTTCGTCACGGCGAGGGGGACCCGGAGACACGAGCAACAGGGCCTGTCGAGGCCCCGACGGAACGACAAAGGCGCAAGTGTGGGCACTCATCGCTCCCAGTCAAGGAGCGCGGGATGGACTGTTCGCCGGTCCAACACCCGCCGTCGCCCTCCAGGCGACCCCAGGGGGCCCTCCCCTCCTCTTCCCAGCGGACGCCTGCGACAAGAACACCTAGGATGCTTTTACAACTCAGATACGAGATGAAGCCCCGCCCGCCACCCCGCCCCCGCGCCACCGCCCGCCCCCCTGCCCCCCGCTCCGCTCAGCCGGGGCCATCGCGACGCGCCCGGGCCCGGCCGCACCCACCCGGTCGCCGTGCTCGGGGCACCGCGTCACCGGTGACTCATGAGTTGCAACTGCACCCTGGAATCACTGGACTCCCGGACACCTCGCCGCGCGCGGGGAGGCCCTGGGACACCTGGCGGAAACTGTCGTGCGCCGGACACCCCCGCGCCGGTTCGCGACGCTGGCGTGGCCACTCCACCGCATCCGGGGTCCACCGACGTCCAGGCGTGACTGACCGGAAGTCGGGAAGCGCGGTGAATCATTACGCACAAGGATTGCACCAGTATCCTGGACTCCTGGTGCTCACTCTCGTATCCAGGAGTCTGGGGGGACCCGGCGGGCAAGCCACTCCAGTCCTCGAGGCCGGACGTCGTACTCCGGGCGAGGTGAAAGTGTCCCGCAGATGGGTTATGCGAAAAGACATCATGGGAGCAAAACGAATCGCCGTGCAGCCGAAGCTCGCTGATTTCCAGGAGAGGATCCGCGCGTCGGGTCTGCGCAGCACCGCGCCCCGCGTGGCGGTGCTCCGGGAGCTGGAGTCGGCCACCGCGCCAATGAGCCACGCCGACCTGGTGGATGCACTGGGTGACGAGGGCTATGACCGGGTGACCATCTACCGCAACCTCACGGACCTCACGGAGGCCGGGCTGGTGGTGCGCGCGGACCTGGGAGACCACGTGTGGCGCTTCGAGCTGCGACGCTCGGGCGACGAGCACAGCGGCAACCACCCGCACTTCACCTGCACCGACTGCGGCACCGTCGCGTGTCTGCCGGAGGAGTCCATCCGCATCGCGTCCTCCAAGGGCGTGCCGCGCGCGGTGGCCCAGAAGAGCGTGGACGTGCAGCTGCGCGGCCTCTGCGACCGCTGCGCCTGAAGGACGTCCCCCGCGCCGCCACGCGCGCTGGCCGGGATGAAACACGAACGCCCGGGCCCTCCCGACTCCTGCAAGAGGGACGGCCCGAGCGTGTGACACGCGGCACGGGCGCTTGCTGGCCCCGTGCCCCTGAGCCGGCGGACTACTGGATGGTGTACGCCACCGTGCCGCTGCAGCTGTTGCTGGAGTAGCAGCCCGCGCGGATGGTGTACGTGCCCGCCGTGGTGGCCGTGTACGAGAAGAACGACAGCGTGCCGCAGGAGTCGTCGTTGCTCGCCACCGACGTGCCCGCCGCGTTGCTCAGCCGCAGGTAGGTGTCACCCGTGCCGGAGGCGCCGCTCACCGAGCAGGTGCCCACGCGAATCGTCTGGCCCGCCGCCAGCGTCACCGCGCGGTTGGTGGTGTTCTGCTGCGCGTTGTTGGTGTTGGACGCGGTGAAGGTGAAGGTGGTGGACGGCGGGGGCTGGGTGGTGCCGCACAGCCGCAGGCTGCCGGCCACCGCGCAGTACGCGTTCACCGCGGGGCGCACGTAGGTGATGTCCTCGCCGCGGCAGCCCGTCTCCGTGCACGTGTTGACGATGCGGCAGCTGCCGCTCGACACGTAGTCCGTCTCGCCGCGCACCAGGATGCCCGCCACCGTGTAGCCGGTGTTCTCGTACACGCCCGAGCCGGAGTTGCCACCGAAGGTGTCCGTGGTCGCGACGAAGTAGTCCAGCGAGCCCGCGCGCGCGTCGCGCACCTTGCCGCCCGAATCAATCTTGAACGGGATGCCGCTGCCCGAGCCGATGACCGTCACGCCCGTGCCCACCGGCAGCGCGGCGTTGCCGGCGCGGATGGGCGCGGGCACGAAGCGCGGCGTGGCGGCGCGGTCCAGCTTGATGATGGCGTAGTCCAGGTTGGGCGTGCCGGAGGTCACCTGGCGCACCACGATGGACTGGCAGGAGAAGATGTCCGCGCTCGTCACCTGCTTGAGCGTGTTGGCCGCCGTCTTGTAGAAGTTGAACACCACGCGCGTGCTGGTGCAGGCCGAGGCGCTGGTGATGCAGTGTCCGGCCGTCAGCACCAGGTCGTCATCGATGAGAGTGCCGGAGCAGAACGCCGGCGTCAGGTCGGTGAGGAAGCGCTGGTTGGAGCACAGGTTGTACGCCGACTGCAGCGTGGACGCGTTGAACGTCACGTTGCCGTTGCTCCCCACCGTGTAGTCGGACGTCGTCATCAGCGCCACGGTGGACTGCTCGGCGCGCTGGCGCAGCGTCGCGTCCGGGTGCGCGTACACGTCCTGGCGGTCGTCGGTGCCGTACACCACCGGCTGCTGCGTGGTGTCCGTCTGGGGCTGCTCCGGCTGCGGCTCGCCCTGCTGCTCCGGCGCCGGACCGCAGGCCGAAATCGTCAGCGCGCACAGCATCGTTCCCAACAGCTTCCTGCCCGCAACTCGAGACATGGTTCGCATGAGGACTGCTCCCTGGAAATGAGCGCCCGCCTGGTAGACGGGTCGCCGCCGCCATCTTCACGGCATCCGGGAATACGAGCAAACCGATATAAAAACTGCTTCCGTGTATCTCGATTAAAGCAACTCCATTGCAAATTCCGCACTCCGGGCGGGCGGTGGAGGGGGCAGGCGTCGGCTGGTGAACCGAGATTCACCCCGCCCGGCCGCCGGAAGCTTCCGTCCTGACACCCGCGGCCCCATGGTTGAGGCGGTGTGGGAGCGAGTCGGCCCCGACCAGGGTGGGGAGAGCCGGTGCAAGCGCTTCAGACACTGCTCGTCGTGGACGACGACCTGGACATCCGGGACGCGCTGCAGGACGCCTTCGAGCTGGAGGGCTACGCGGTGCTGCTGGCCGCGGACGGGCTGGAGGCGCTCGCGCAGCTGCGCCAGCAGGACACGCCGCCGCACCTCATCCTGCTGGACCTGATGATGCCGCGCATGGACGGCTTCGCCTTCCGCGAGGCCTTGCGCCATGACACGGCGCTGGCGGACATCCCCGTCGTCGTGGCCAGCGCGGACCTGCACCTGGAGTCCGCCGCCCGCGAGCTGGACGTGGCCGGATGCCTGCGCAAGCCCCTGGACCTGCACGAGCTGTTGTCCACGGTGAAGCGGCTGAGCCAGGGCGACTGAAGTCGTCCCTGCTTCGCCCGGCTGCCCTGCGGACGGGCCGCCCCTGGGGCCATGCAGGGCGGGTTGGCGGAGGGAGGCAGCCTCCCCACCCTTGCTCCCAGAAGTCATCCAACGGACCCAAGGGAGAGGGACGCTCATATGAAGAAGCTCATCGCCACGTTCGCCATGTGTCTGGGAACCGCCGCCTTCGCGCAGAGCGCACCGGCGCCGTCGCAGACGCAGATTCCCAGCCCGAGCACGCGCGTGGACACGGGCGTGAACGCCACCGACGTGGGCCGCGGCATCAGCGGCGCCACCCGCGAGGCCTCCAACGCGCAAGCGCAGGACAACCTCTTCAAGAAGGAGCACTCGCTGAGCCTCAAGGGCACCTTGAAGAAGGCCGACGACGACAGCGTGAACCTGACGCGCAAGGATTTGCCCGACGCCGAGCTGGACGTGAAGGCCCAGACGGTGGTGATGCTGGACGGCAAGAAGGTGCGGGCCGACCAGATTCCGGAGGGGTCCGAGGTGCGCGCGCGCTTCCAGCTGGACGGTGACAACGCCGTCGCCGTGGAGCTGCGCGCCACCAGCCCCAAGGGCACGGGCGGCTCCGGCGCCGTGGACACCATGAAGAAGGACGCCAAGAAGGCCGGCGACAAGGTGGAGGAGGCCGGCGAGGACGTGAAGCAGGACGTCGACGACGCCGTGCACTGAGTCCGGGCGCCGTCGCCCGAATGACAGTCTCACGGGCCCGCTCCCTTCCGGGGGCGGGCCTGGTCATTTCCAGTGCCACGTCACGCCGCCCGGGTGCCCACGGTGGGAAGCCCGCTTCCCTCTTTCCATGACGGTGCATGTGCGCAAGGGCCGGTACGCCGCTTGCTCCACACCGGGGACGGGAGGAAGCGGTGATTCGACGACTGTTGGGCGCGTGTGTCGGTGTGGCGGTGATGATGACGGCGGTGGCCTGCGACAGCTCGGACGGCACCGGCAAGGGGCCGACGGATGGCGACGTCCAGGCTCCTCCGGATGACGCGGGCACTCCGGACGCGGGGGATGGAGGCACGGACCCGGTGCCCGACGCGGGCAGCGGCGATGGCGGCACGGACCCGGTGCCCGACGCGGGCAGCGGCGATGGCGGCACGGACCCCGTGCCGGACGGCGGCGTGCCCACCACGCCCGAGGGCCCGTGGCCCACGGACGCGCTGACGGACTACTCGTCGAAGTACGGCATCCCCAAGGTCGCCTCGGTGGGCGTGGACGGCGCGCACAACATCTGGGTGCTGGATGGGGACCGCATCGGCGTGCTGCGCGCGGACACGCAGAAGCTCGTGTGGACAAGCCAGCCCGTCGGCCAGGCCAGCCTGGGCTTCGGCTCGGAGCCGCACCAGCTGGCCACCGGCTCCACCGTCATCTGCGGCGGCAAGGCGGGCGAGGCGTATGTGGGCTACCTCACGTACGACAACGTGCCGGGAGGCCAGCGCATCGCCGGCCGGGGCGAGGCCGACTTCGACGAGGCGCGCTACTTCGAGTTCCAGAAGGGCGACATGGACCTGGTGCAGCTCAACGGCGACGGCACGGACATCGTGCTGCGCGAGCACCTGTACCGCTCGGTGGGCACCAGCCGTCCCAGCCGCAACGAGGCCATCGGCATCCGCAACAGCAACGACTTCCACTACGACGAGGACCGCTCCGTCCTGTCCTGCATGCGGGTCATGAAGGGCCCGTACGAGGGTGAGGTCTATATCGGCACCAACCACGGCGTGACGCGCATCCGCGACCTCGAGTACAGCAGCCACCGCCACCCGGCCTGGTGGCTGCTCACCCGGACGCCGCACCCGACGGACCCGAACCAGGAGGTCGTCAAGGAGTCGCAGCGCGCGGGCTTCACCTACGGCCTGGGCTACTCGCAGGCCGGCGAGCTGCTCATCGCCAACGACTGGAAGATTGGAATCCTCCCGCCCAACAAGGAGCTCAAGTGGTGGGACCGGGAGAAGCCCGAGGCGGGCATCCCCGAGGGCACGGAGCTGTCCATCTACCGGCTCAACACCTTCGTGGACCCCGTCAACCCGGGCCCCGAGGACAGGCGCTGGGAGGTCGCCCCGCAGAACCGCTGGCGCGGCTTCCAGCAGACGACGGACGGCCTGTACTACGTGGCCGGGCTCGGCAGCGGCCTGTGGCAGTTCAAGGCCGAGCCCACGCGGCACGACCCGACCAAGAGCGCGGACACCGACTACGTCCGCATCGACGGCGCGGGCACGGACCGCTACACCGCGCTGGCGGCCACCGACGACGGCTCGCTCTTCGTGGGCACCGAGGGACGCGGCCTGTGGCGCCTGACGCCGCAGAAGCAGCTGGAGAAGGTCCCGGGCGTGGGCGGCTCCAAGGTGCAGCAGCTGGTCTACGACCCGCGCGTGACGCCCAGCGCGCTGTACGTCCTGGTCGACGGCAAGGTGTACGTGCTGCGCGGGCACTGAAGACGCGCTGGAGCGTGAGGCCGTGACGGCGGGCGCCTTCCGGACACTCCGGGGGCGCCCGCTGGCGCTTTCGCGCAAGTCAGCGGGCCCGGCTCGCCGAGGCGCCCTGCGCGGTGGCCGCGCGGGGCTGGGTGGGCAGCCGCAGGATGAAGGTGGAGCCCTGACCCTGCGCGGAGCGCACGGTGATGCTGCCGCCCATGGCCTCCACGATTTGGCGGGTGATGTAGAGCCCCAGGCCCAGGCCGCCGTAGTGGCGCTCGGAGACGGCGCGCTCGAACTTGCCGAACAGCCGCGCCATGCCGTCCTCGGAGATGCCGATGCCGTGGTCCTTCACGGCCAGCACCGCCATCGTGCCCTCGCCCACCAGCGACACCTCCACCGGGCGGCCCGCGCCGTACTTGGCCGCGTTGGAGAGCAGGTTCACCAGCACCTGCTCCACGCGCAGCGGATCCCACTGCCCGGGCAGCGTGCCGGAGACGTGCACGGACAATTCGCAGCCGGCGCGGGCGAACTCCTCCGAGAAGGCGTCCACCATCTGCCGCACCACCTGCACCAGGTCCAGCTCGCGCGGCTCCAGGCTCAGCTTGCCCGCCGCCACGCGCGACACGTCCAGCAGCGTGTTCACCAGGCTGCCCAGCCGCGACAGCTGCCGCTCCAGCACCTGGCCCCGGGGCGCCAGCTCCTGGCCCAGCGCGGGCTGCGCGCCCGCCACCTGACGCAGCAGGAGCTGCAGGTGCAACCGCATGCTGGTCAGGGGCGTCCTGAGCTCGTGGGCGGCCACGCTGAGGAACTCGTCGCGGGCGCGCACCGCCTCCTGCGTCTCGCGCAGGGCCTGCTCGCGCACGGCGCGCTCCCGGGCCGCGCCCGCGTCACGCTGGGCCTCCACGCGGCGGCGCTCGGTGAGGTCCTCCACGTAGAGGCACGCGGCGATGACCACGCCGTCGCGGCGCACCGGGTGGTAGCTGGCGCGGAAGACGCGCGTGCGCTCCACGCCGCCGCCCGGCTCGCGGTGGATGATTTCGACGCCGTCCAGCGGCTCGCCCGTCTCCAGCACGCGGCGCACGCGGCGCGAGGTGTCGCCGAGCGAGGAGTGGGGGTTCATCACCTCGTCCATGTGGCGCCCGAGGTGGGCCTCGCGCGGCCGGCCGTTGAGGGCCGCGAGCGTCTCGCTGACCTCCACGAAGCGCAGCTCCCGGTCCACCACCGCCATGCCCACGGGCATGGTGGACATCAGGTCCGCGAGGCAGACGGCGCCCGGACCGAGCGATGCATTCCGCGGTCTCTCACCGGCTGGCATCGTCACATCCGGGCCGAGATCAGGGGCCACTCCAAGCCGGGGGCTCATCGTCCTCGGCTGTGTACCAACGTCGCTGGACGCCGTCACCGCTCGCCCCCTGGCCGTGTGTCCAATGGTGGAAGAAAGCTCCCACGCTCGTCCGGAATCTTCCTCGAATCCTTGGGGTTTTTCCCTCACCCCGTGAGCCGGCCGACAGGAGGGCAGGCGTGCGCGGGACACCTGCTTCAACCCACCTCCCCTGGCTTCGTAGAATCGCCGTCCCTCCCCGGCCCGGAAAGGAACCGCACCGCATGCGCTTGAGACGTCTGGCCCGCCGTCGCCCCGCCTCCCCGTCCAGTGAGTCCCCCCTGGAGCCCGTCGCCGGAGGACGCAACGAGGTGGTGGCCTGGAGCGGCGCGGACCCACTGCGTCCCGAGCGACGCCTGCGCTGGAGGGACCACTTCTCCCTCACGGAGAACCTGCTCCACCTGCCGCACCTGACGGGCCACCATGACGGCCTGCGCGTGGCGCAGCTGTCCGACGTGCACGTGGGTCAGGCCACCAGCGACGTGCGCATCCGCCGCGCGGTGGAGGCCGTCAACGCGGAGGCCCCGGACCTGGTCTTCCTCACCGGCGACTACGTCACCCACAGCCCCAAGCCCCTGCCCCGCGTGCGCGACGTGCTCAGCGGCCTCAGGGGCCAGGTCTTCGTGGTGCTGGGCAACCATGACCACCAGGTGAACGCGCCCTACCTGCGCGAGAGCTT
This sequence comes from Myxococcus sp. MH1, assembly GCF_059738865.1. Taxonomy (NCBI): domain Bacteria; kingdom Pseudomonadati; phylum Myxococcota; class Myxococcia; order Myxococcales; family Myxococcaceae; genus Myxococcus; species Myxococcus sp. MH1. The sequence continues at coordinate 10,013,748 of NZ_AP026947.1, forward strand.
CGAGCGGCTGGGCTACACCGTCCTGCAGAACGAGCACCGCGTGGTGCACGTGAAGGGCGCCCCGGTGACGGTGCTGGGCGTGGACGACGGGCGCACGGGCCGCGACGACGTGGAGGCCACGTTCCGGGGCGCGCCGGAGTCCGGCACGCGGCTGGTGCTGGCCCACACGCCGCCCACGGTGGACAAGCTGCCGGCGCACGCGGGCCTGGTGCAGTTCTCCGGGCACACGCACGGCGGCCAGTTCATCGTGCAGGGGCTGACGGAGGCCATCTTCCGCCGCGCGGGGCAGCCCTACATCCGCGGCCACTACCACGTGAATGGCAACCAGCTGTACGTGAACCGGGGCCTGGGCTTCGGCTTCGGCGGGCCGTACCTGCGCCGGGGCAGCGAGCCGGAGGTCGCGTTCTTCACCCTGCGGGCCCAGGCGCACGTGGCCGTGGCCAGCTGAGCGGGGCTCTTGAGCGCGCGCGGGCCCGAGAGCCTTCGCGCGCTCAGTGCCTCAAGGGCGAGCCCAGCCGTCCACCGCCCAGGCCGCTCTCCTGCCGTCCTCCGCGCCGGAGGCTGAAGGGGCCCGAGCCGAAGTAGACGATGAAGAGCGCGCCTCCCGCCATGGAGAGGTTCTTCATGAAGTGGATGAGCTGATCCTGCGCCTGCACCGGGTCCGCGACGAGCCAGAAGCGGTGGACCATGAAGGCGGCCGTCACCAGGAAGATGGCGATGGCCGCGGCCCCCAGGCGCGCGAGCACACCGAGCAGCACCGACAGCCCCCCGAGCACCAGCGCCGCGCCGGACACCAGCACCGCCCAGCGGGGCTCGGGCACGCCCGCGTTCTGGGCCACGGTCGTCAGCGCGTCGAGCTGGATGAAGTGGTTCAAGCCGCTGGTGATGAAGATGGCTGAGAACAGCAATCGAGCAAGCGGCACGAGCACTCCCATTGGATGGCCTCCTGTGTCCCACCAACGCCGGGGCGTGGAAGTCATTCTCAACCTGCCCATGACTTCCCGCGGGGCAGCCGGCGCCCGGCCTCCTGCCTGCCCTCCTTCGTGCCCTGGGGGCCGCCGCCTTGTGTCCCGGACAGCTGCGACAACACGCCACACGCGGGGGGCGGGCCGGGGGCGTAGGGTGCTCCTCGTCGTGAAAGCCCCACTCTCCCTCCTGTCCTCCCTGCTGGGCGCGGTGCTGGCCCTCGCGCCCGTGTCGTCCGCCTGGGCGTGTGCCACCTGTGCGTGTGGCGACCCCACGCTCATGTCCATGGGCACCGAGCAGCCGTTCTCGGGCCGGCTGCGCTTCTCCTCCACCCTGCGGGGCTGGGGGCACACGGTGGGACAGGACCACGTGGACGCGCTCCGGCTGCGCGAGGCGCGCATGGACGTGGCGGTGGCGTACGCCCCCCTGCCGTGGCTGTTCCTGTCGGCGACGCTGCCCCTGCAGGCGCGCGAGGTGCGCTCGGTGAGCCTGGCGCGCGAGCGGGGCTGGGGCGTGGGCGACGTGGAGCTGACGGCGAAGGCGTTCCTGTACCAGGACCGCGCGTTCTCCGCGGACCACCTCTTCAGTGTGCTCGTCGGCGTGAAGCTGCCCACCGCGCCGAAGCTGCGGCTGGAGGACGGGACGCTGATGGACCTGGACACGCAGCTGGGCAGCGGCTCGGTGGACCCGCTGGCGGGGCTCGCGTACCAGCACTTCCGGGGGAGCTGGTCGTTCCTGGTGAGCGCCACGGGCTTCCTCCCGACGCGCGGCATCCTGGGCTACCGGGCGGGCGCGTCGGTGCGCACGACGATGGCCGCGCAGTACCAGCCGGCGGAGCGGTGGGCCCTGCGGCTGGGGCTCGACGGGCGCATCGAGGCGGCGGCGGACATCGACGGCGAGAAGGAGGAGAACGGCGGGGGCGTCATCGGATATGCATCTCCCGACATCCTCTTCAGTCCTCGGATGGACCTGGTGGTGGCCGCGGGTGTGCGGGTCCCCTTCTTCAACCGGCTCCGCGGTCGCGTGGCGCCCACTCCCATCGCGATGCTGTCCGTCGCGTACGACCTCTGACGCCATGGCCTCTGTCGTGAAGCCGTTCGTGCTGCTCGTGTGTCTCACCGGCTGTGGCGGCGGGGAGCGCATCGAGGGGATGCAGTTGAGCCTGGGGCTCACCACGGGCCGAGCGCGGAGCGTCCCGGAGGCGGCGGGGGCTCGCACGCTCGTCACGGACGAGGGAGCTCGCGCCACGCTCGCCAGGGCACTCGTCACGCTGGGCAGCGTGGAGCTGTTCAGGTGCGAGGAGACGGGCCTGCGTCAATGGCTGCGGGCGCTGTCGCCGGTGGGCACGGCGTGGGCGCACTCGACGACGAACGCGCTGCGGCTGGGCACGCCGCACGTGGTGTCCCTGGGTGAGTCGGACGGCGCGGTGGTGGCGCTCGGGGTGCTGCATCCTCCGCCGGGGCGCTACTGCCGGGCGCGGCTGACCTTCGAGCCGGCGGACTCGGACGCGGAGGGCCTGGGCGCGGCGCTCCAGGGCGCGCGGCCGGTGGACATGCTGGGGTTGAGCCTGCATGTCCGCGGGACGCTCGAGGACGGTGAGGCGCGCGACTTCGAGTTCGAGACGCGCGGGCGCTCGTCGGTGGACGTGGTGTTGGATGGGGTGGAGCTGTCGGAGGCCTCGCCGAGGGCGGAGCGGGTCTTCACACTGGCGTGGGATTCGTGGCTGGATGGCGTGGGCCCCGGCGAGTCGCCGCGCAACGTGGACATGCTGGGCAACGTGGCCCGGTCCGCCTCGCTGCAACCTCCTGTCGTGCCATGACGCCTCCTGTCGCCAACGAGCCCGCCTCTCGCGCCCGCATCAACCTGGAGTGGCTCTTGCGGCTGCGCTGGGGCCTGCTGCTCGGGCAGGCGCTGGTCATCGCGCTGGCGGCGTACGGGCTGGAGCTGGCGCTGCCGGTGGCGGTGCTGGCGGGGCTGTTGGGGCTGGAGGCCGCGACGAACGTGGCGGTGCGCGCGTGGCTCGGCCGGGCTCGGGTGAGCGAGGCCACCATCGGCAAGCTGATGTTGTGGGACACGCTGGTGCTCACGGGCCTGCTGGCGCTCAGTGGAGGGACGCACAACCCCTTCACGACGCTGTACCTGGTGAACGTGGCGCTGGGCACGGTGCTGCTGCCGGCGCGGTGGATGTGGGGCCTGTTGGGCTTCACGTTGACGGCGTTCGGCTCGCTGTTCGTGTTGCAGGACGTGGAGCTGGTGCCGGGGCTGTCGCGTCCGGACCACGCGGCGCTGATGCGGCTGCACCTGAACGGCATGTGGGTGGCGTTCGCGGTGGCGGCGGGCTTCATCGTGTACTTCGTGCAGCGGGTGACGCGGGCGCTGGAGGAGCGCGAGGAGGAGCTGGCGCAGGCGCGCGTGCAGCATGCGCGGCGGGAGAAGGTGGCCTCGCTGGCGACGCTGGCGGCGGGCGCGGCGCACGAGCTGTCGACGCCGCTGTCGACCATCGCGGTGGTGTCGAAGGAAGTGGAGCGGGCGCTGGCGTCGGCGGGGACATCCGAGGCGGTGCGTGAGGACTTGAGGCTCATCCGGCAGCAGGTGGACCGCTGCCGCGACGTGCTGGTGCAGATGTCCGCGGACGCGGGGCAGACGACGGGCGAGGCCTTCCATCCGATGGCGCTGGGCAGGCTGGTGGAGGACTCGCTGGCGGAGCTGGCGGGGGTGGAGCGGGTGAAGGTGGAGCTGCCGACGGCGCTGAGCGGGCGGTGGGTGCAGGGGCCGCCGCGCGCGCTGGCGCGGGTGGTGCGCGGGTTGGTGAAGAACGCGCTGCAGGCGTCGCCTCCGTCGAAGGCGGTGGAGCTGCGGGTGGTGGAGGGCCAGGGCGGCGCGCGGTTGGAGGTGCGCGACGGTGGCGCGGGGATGCCCGCGGACGTGCTCGCGCGCGCGGGTGAGCCTTTCTTCACGACGAAGGCGCCGGGCGAGGGCATGGGCCTGGGGTTGTTCCTGGCGCGCACGCTGGCGGAGCAGCTCGGGGGGTCGCTGGAGCTGCGCTCCACGCCGGGACAGGGCACGGTGGCGAGCCTGGCGCTTCCGCTCGGTGCGCCCGTCGTCACGGAGGTGGCGTCATGAGCACCACGGTGGGTGATGGCCACCACCCGAGCCTCCTGCTCGTGGACGACGACGCGACGCTGCGCGAGCGGCTCGCGCGGGCGTTTCGGGAGCGCGGCTGGGAGGTGACGACGGCGGGCGACTACGACGAGGCGCTGGCCGCGGCGAAGCGCGAGTCCCCCGAGTACGCGGTGGTGGACCTGCGCATGCCCGGACGCAGCGGGCTGGAGGTGGTCAAGGACCTGCTCGCCGTGGACGCGTCCACCAAGGCCATCGTGCTCACGGGCTATGGGAGCATCGCCACCACGGTGGATGCCATCCGCCTGGGCGCGGTGAACTACCTGCCCAAGCCCGCGGATGTGGACGACATCCTCGCGGCCTTCGCGCGGGCCAGCGGTGAGCCCTCGCTCGCCGCGCCCGAAACCTTCGAGGCACCGTCACTCGCGCGAGCGGAGTGGGAGCACATCCACCGCGTGCTCGCGGACTGCGCGGGCAACATCTCCGAGGCCTCGCGCAAGCTCGGCATCCACCGCCGCTCGCTCCAGCGCAAGCTGCAGAAGTACCCGCCCGCGCGCTGACGCGCCTCACACGCGACGCGAGCTCGGCCCTCCAGCACAAGCCGCAGAAGTACCCGCCCGCACGCTGACGCGCCTCACACGCGACGCGGGCCCGGTCCCTGGCCGCGCGCCAAGAAGGCGCAGCTCAAGCCCGACGTGGCCAGGAGCGCATCAGCCCGCGCTCACGGATACGTCACGCTGAACGTCACCGGCCCCTTCAGGTACTTCAAGCCCTCGGAGGAGCGGCACCCCTTCTCCACGTCGGCCGTCAGGTACGTGGTGGTCCGCACCGCGGTGGCGCCCTGGAACTTGCCCGACAGCACCTTCCCCGTCTGCGTCACCAGCGTCGTCGCCTCCTGCACGGACACGTGGGACTGCCCCATCAACACCGTGGACGTCTCCGCCGTGTTCCACGTCACCACCTGCCGGCCCGCCCCCGCGCGCGACAGGTCCGCGCACGACAGCCCCCGCACCAGGCTGGGCGTCTCCGAGCCCAGCGTCGCCGACGTCACCGCCGAGCCCAGCACCGTCACGCACCCGCTCACGCTCGCCAGGAACGACACCTCGCTGTCCCCCGGCTCCCCCTTGAGCCCCGTGCCGTACTTCGCCTCGCCCAGCCCGAGCGGACAGGTGATGAGCACCTTCTCCAACGGACGCTCGAGCGTCATCCCGCTCCCTCCGGTGCCCTCCATCAGCGGCCCCGCCGCCTGACGCCCCTCCCCTCCACAGGCCAGCACCCCGAGCAGCAACACCGCGCACGCCGACGTCCCACGCATGTGCATCCCCCCTGATTCAAGTCACGGTGCGGATGAGCTCGAGCGTCGCCGGTCCGCTCAACCAGATGAGCCCGCCCGGTGAGTCACAGCCCTTCTCGATGTCCGCGTTCAGGTACGTCACCGTCAGGATGGCCATCGACTCCAGGAAGGCCCCCGACTCCACCGTGCCCGTCAGCGTGAAGACCGTCAGCGGCCCCTGCGCCAGCTCCCGCGATTGGCTGAACACCAACGTGGACGTCTCCCCCGTGTTCCACCGCACCACCTGCCGCACCGTCCGGGGCGTCAGCAGGTCCGCGCACGAGTAGCCCGCCAGCAGGCTCGACTCGAGCGGCAGGCTCGCGGACTTCACCCCGGACGCCGGAATCGTCACGCAGTTGCTCAACGTGGTGGCCCCCGCCACCGTCACGTCCTTCGCCCCCTCCGACAGCCCCGGCAGGTACGACGCCTGGCTCACCCCCACCGGGCACGTGACGACCACGCTCCCCAGCTCGCTCTTCGCGCTCGGCTCGGCGACGGCGGCGGCCACCTGTTCCCGGGACGCCCCCCGCTCCTCCTCCCCGCTCCCCGCCGACACATCGAAGGTCGACGTGAGGGCGAGCGCGGAGAGAAGCACCATCACCGCCGCCAACAGACTTCTGCGCATGGCCACCACTCCCGACTTCGCGTTGCTCCCCCAGATAGGAAGCCCGCCCCGGCAAGCCCATCCGGCCCCACGCCCAAGCGACGCTGACGGACGCTCACACCACCCCGCGGACACGGCCCGGTGTGCGCCACCCACCACCCCGACTGTCCACCGCCCGGAACTTTCCCGGTGACCCCCTCCACGACCAACCCGGGCGCATCGGCGCGTATAGCGGCGGGGGCCATTCCACGCGGCTTTTCCCTGACCCGCCCGGTCAGCGGGAGCGCGCGCAAAGACAGCCATGAAACTCACCACCGCACTCTCCGTTGGAGTCCTGTCCACGTTCGTCTGGAGCGCGCCCGCGCTCGCGGAGACGTCCGTCGTGGACCTCATCTCACCGTCGCGCTGCACGCTCAGCGGCGGCCGGCTCACCCGCTGCGCCATTCCCACGCAGACGCTGAACGCCACGCCGTTCACCAGCGCCGTGCCGCTGCGCACCACCGTGCGGCGCGTGCTCACCGGCAACTGCTCCACCCAGTACCCGCTGGAGGTGACGCTCACGCCGCCGGGCAACGCCGGCACCCGCTACACCTTCCTGGGCACCCCGGAGCTCGTCCTGAGGGACCTGGACCGCGAGCTCATCGCCTCGCTGGAGCTGAAGGACTCCTCGCCGTGGACGAACGCGGCCGCGTTCAACGAGACGTGCCGCGTGTCGCTCAACATCACCTGGAACGAGGTGGACGTGGACTCCGCCGCCCAGGCGCAGTCCATCCTCCAGGGCCTGCAAAGCACGCTCGCCACCAAGGTGGCGCAGCGCGAGCACCTGGCCAGCCTGGTCGAGTACAGCGCCGCCTTCGACTACATGAAGACGCTGTCCAACAGCTTCCTCGTGGACCTCAACAACGAGACGGCGCACGCGCTGCACGTCCAGGCGCTGGAGGCCGGCCCCGTCATCTTCCAGGCGGCCATGGGCTGCGGCGGCGTGCTCACCCCCGAGGAGAGCATCACCCTCACCAACTTCTACTTCGTGCTCGGCTCGCTGGGCGACCCCACGAAGTACCACCACCCGGACGGCTCGCCCAAGACGCTCGAGGAGCTCATCGGCCCCGCGGCGCTGCCCGTCATCCAGAAGCTCTCCCAGCTCTCCGCGGCCGGCGCCAAGGAGCAGTACCAGGCGCAGTACCTGGTCGCCGCCCAGGAGGCCGCCGCCGCCCAGGCCCAGGTCGACCTGGCCACCGCGCAGCTGGCCCCCTGGCTCAACCCCTGACCCCTCTTTTCCCAGGACAACACCCTCATGAAGACCTTCATCCAGAGCCTGTGCACCCTGCTGTTCCTCGGCGCCACCGCGTGCGGCGCCCCCTCCTCCACCGACGTCTCCGACGACACGGGCGCGTCGCTCGACACCACCGAGCAGCAGGCGCGCTGCGAGACGTGTCCGGGCGGCGGCGGCGGAGGCGGCGAGGAGGACCCGCCGCCGCCCATCATCGTGCACGGCTATGAAATCGACCTGCCGCTGTTCAGGCCGTCGATGCTGCCCGCGGGCTGGTGCTACGTCTACGTCGAGGCAGGTGGACACATCTGGCCGTGCAACGGCGCGGGCAAGGCCACCATGGACTGGCTCGGCGGCAACACCGTGTTCCACGCGAGCCGGGACAGCTGGTACCAGGAGGAGGTCTTCTATTACAGCCGGCTGATGACGCAGCTGCCCGCCACGGACGGCTTCGTGCCCATGGCGCAGACGATGGGCTACTACAGCCACCCGCAGGACCTCCCGGGCCTGGTGCGAGGCTCGGTGGAGCTGCTCGTCCCCAACCAGTGGCCGCTGCCCGGTGCCGCCACCAGCGAAATCACGCTCGCCCTGCAGGTGCAGGAGAACGGCGCCTGGGTGAACAAGGCGACCAGCCACATCGCCATCACAAACCTGCGCCAGATGCATGAGCTCCAGGCCGTCGTGTATCCGAATCAGGAGGTGCGCTTCGTGGTGAGCGGCAAGGCCCGCGCGGACCACGAGATGCGCTACCTGCTGTGGAAGGTCCGGATGTTCGGCGCCCAGTGCTACCCGGACTTCGCCAACGGCGGCGCCTGCCTCTAGGCCGTCTCCCCATATTCCGAACCTCGGAGTCACACCATGTCGAGAAGACCCGCGAGGACTCGCGTCCTCGGTTCGCTACTGCTTTGCCTGGGGGCCGCCGGCTGCGGCACCGACGCGAGCACGCCGCCCGCCGTCGAGTCCCAGGCCCCCTCCACGCCCACCGCCCAGGAGCAATCCCTGTCGACCAGCGACGTCTGCGTCCAGATGTTCTTCTGGGGCAGGGACCGCAAGCTGTGCAAGCCCCTGGGCACCAGCATCGACACCCTCCTCTCCGACTTCCGCCCCCTGCAGGAGGCCATGTGCAACCAGGAGCAGAACGCCGAGCTGCGGCAGCAGTGCCTCGGCAAGTCGCCCTACGTCTTCGTCCCGAAGGGCAACCCCGCCGCGCCGCTCCAGTGGATTGCCGACGTGGAGAGCGTGCAGTCCTACTTCCGGCTGTCGATGGGCGCCTCCATGACCATCTACGAGGAGAGCCTGTCGAAGATGGCGGACCTCGCCTCGGAGATGACCGGCCCGTCCGAGGAGGAGCTCAAGCGGCGGCGCACGCGCATCACCGAGCGCCGGGGACAGCTGGGTGAGAAGCTCAAGGCGCGCGCGGCCGCCGAGCAGGGCACCGCCAAGGCGGACCTGGCCGAGCAGCGCGAGCTGCTCTCCGCCTACGAGGCCACCTTCAACGCCTATCACTCCGCCGTGCAGGCCCTGGCGCCCGCCATCACCGACGTCTACGAGGACTTCGTCACCTACCGCGGCACGGAGGCCGCCGTCTTCGCGCAGCTCGAGGACATCGCCCAGCGCGCCTCCACCTCGACCATCGCCCAGATGGGCCCCCTGCAGTTGGAGCTGGTGACGCTCGCCCGCACCGAGAGCCAGCGGCCCCAGGAGCTCTGGATGGAGTCGCGCCGGCTGGGCAACGCGCTGTCGCAGCTCCAGACGCTGCACCAGGCGAGGCTCGCGCACTACGCGGACTTCATCACCCGGCACGCCATCCCCCAGGTGAACCTCACGGAGCGCTCCGGCGTCATCCTCAACAACATCGCCGGCTACTCGGACGCGCGCTACGCCCGCGTCGCGGAGGTGGTGAAGAAGCTCTTGCAGGGCCTGACGGCGCGTCAGACGGCGCTCGTGGCGGCCCAGGCGGACCTGGCCACGCGCCAGACGATGGCCAACGCGGCCACGCTGAAGGCGTCCCAGGAGTTCCTCGCCAGCGCCAACGCGCGCACCACCGCGCTGTGGCAGCTGCCGCCCCGCAGCCAGACGCTCAACCTGTTCTTCCTGGCCACCAAGCACGTGGACTTCGAGAGCATCCTCCAGTTGGAGCCCCTGTGCCTCCACGTGGGCCCCAACGCCACGGGCTGGATGGAGTCGGGCTGCATCGCGCTCCGGCGCCAGTTCACCAGCGCGCGCAACTACCTCAACACGACGCTGCCCAACATGGTGCGGCTCAACGTCACCCAGATGCGCCGCGCCGGTGTCACCGAGGCGCTCCTGGTGGACGTGGAGACCCACCTCAACAACGGCAACCTGCGCCAGGCCGTGCTCTCGCACGACGTCGCGCTGCGCGCCTCGGACCTGTGAGGACCCCACCCATGAGACCATTCCTGTCACGGGCCCTGGCCCTGCTGCTCGCGGGCACGGCCCTGGCGCCCGACGACGCGGACGCCACCTACCGCAACTACGCCATCGCCTGGAAGTCCACGTCCTTCCGCAGCCAGGGGAGCTGCCAGGTCACGACCGGGCTGGCGCAGGAGGGCCAGGCGAACTTCTCCGTCAACGCCGTCCCCCTGCCCACGTACACCGCGCCGAACCGCTACGTGCTCTACGGCAACGGCGACGACTCCAACATCTTCACGGCGGGCTTCAACGCCACGCTGCTGCGCTGGGGCGCGAACCACTTCTACTTCGGCGCCGCCGTCACCGGCTCCACGCAGACGTGTGTCATCGCGGATGACTTCGTCACGCTGGAGACGGGCGGCCTGTCGGCCCGCCCCCTCTTCATGGTCAAGCGCCGGGGCACCCACTTCGAGGGCGAGTCCTCGGTGATGCTCGACCTGAAGGAGATCAACCCCGGGCTGTCGGCGAACCTGGAGCGGCTGGAGCAGACGCTGCACGACCGCAAGGCGCAGCTGCTCAGCCTCGGCGGCGACCTCGCCGCCGCGCAGGCGGAGCTGGACCGGCTCGCCGAGCTGAAGGCGGAGATCGACGAGCTGTCCAAGCGCCCGCTCGACTCCATCACCGAGGCGGACCTCAACGACATCCTCTCGCGCTACGGCGACATCGACCCGCGCGTGCGCGGCGCGCTCCAGCAGCTGCTCCGGGACTTGAAGAAGGACCTGGAGGCGCTGCGCACGGAGCTGACGCGCATCATGGACGAGTTCCGCGGGCAGCTGGGCGGGCTGGATGACTGGCTCGCGGGCACGCCGCCGCCGAGCGGCCCGGACCTGGGCGACTCCGGCACCTACCAGCCGGGCAAGGACGCCGAGGACATCCCGGACGTGGAGCTGCCGGACCTCAACGTGCCCGACGACTTCGACCCGGACAACGACCCGTACCTCGCCTACGCGCAGCAGGTGCTCCAGCAACTGGAGACGACGCGGCAGAACGGCGCGGTGGTCAACCGCTCGGGCTTCATGAGCATCACCCGCTCCTGGCGCCAGAACCAGGACATCTTCGAGAAGGCCATCCAGGGCCGCGGCTCGGCGGTGTCCCAGGAGGAGGTGGGCGCGTTCATCAACGCCCGCACCCTGGTGCTGAACACGGTGCGGCAGCACATGGACGAGGAGGGCTGGTTCCTCGACACGCCGGTGCGCCCGTCCACGAAGGCGCTCATCGAGTACCTGCGCGGACGCGCGGACACCCGCAACCAGGCGGACGGGCTGCAGGCCAACCTCAACCTCTGGCAGGGCGCTTCGCCCACCGCGCAGCAGGACGCCATCCTGGAGACGCTCGACGGTCTGCGCGGCGGCTGGCAGGCGGTGGAGAACGGCGCGATGGCCGAGGACCCGAACATCATCACGCGGCTGTTCGGCATCGGCGAGGAGGCCCAGGTCATCATCAAGGAGGTGGCGTTCTTCGGCCTGGCGCTGACGCCGGTCGGCGACTTCATCGACCTGTGCGAGGTGGTCACCGGCTGGGAGCACTGCATCCCCGGCGGCAGGCGGCTCGAGGTGGGGGAGCGCATGTTCTCCGGCCTGGGCCTCATCGTCGGCAGCGGCAAGTTCTGGCGCGGCGTGGCCGACGCCGTGGCGCCCCTGGGCAAGGCCATCGCCAACGAGTGCGAGACGCTCATCCGGGCCTGGAACGACCTCCCCGACAACTTCACCCGCATGCACATGGTGCAGGCGCTGGGGCCCCAGGCCATCCCCCACGTGGGCGGGCTGACCGGCAAGGAAGTCAAACGCATCATGGTCAACGTGGGCGAGGAGCACGTCAGCAAGCTCGCCCAGCTCCTCAAGAAGAAGGGCCTGCGGGAGCTGGAGGAGATGAGCATGCTCAGCCTCCCCGCGCTCAAGCGCCAGTACGCCCTGACGCATGGCCAGGCGGTCAAGGCGCTGGGCACCATGCCCGGCAAGACGGTGGCGGAGCTCAAGACGCGGCTGCAGCAATTGAACTTCACGGAGCTGGCTCCGGCGGGGTCCGGCAACTGGGTCCACGTGGATGGCTCCGTCGTCCGCATCCAAGCGGCCACCCCCTCCCGGCCCGCCTATTTCCGACGGGAGATCGCCGACCCCGCGGGCAACATCAACCGGGATGCCATCGTGGCCAAGGTGACGGGCGCCAAGAAGTTCGACGACGACGGGTATCCCATCGACGAGGACGTCTTCAGTCCGCCCGAGTGGACGGACTCGGCGGGCGCCATGCTCCAGGTCCGCAACTGGTTCGCCGCGACGATGAACGTGCGCCCCGACGAGGTGCTGAGCAAGTACCCCGACGCCATCAACGAGCTGGAGAAGGTCTGGATGAAGCAGACGCACTTCGACCTGCTGCCGTAGTGCGATGATGAATCCCCGGGCCATCCGTGACACACCACGGGTGGCCCGGGGCCTTCGTGTCTCTTGTATCGGGAGTCCGCCGAATGACGCAGGTCCTCCGTTCCGACAATGGCCCGCGCTGGATTCAGCGCTCCCGGCTGGGCACGCCCGCGCCCGGCCCCGTCGAGTTCCAGCAGGTCGCCTTCTCCTCCGACGGAGAGCTGCTGGTGGCGCTGGAGCAGAAGGGCGGCGAGCGGCTGCGCTGGTGGCGCTGGCGGGAGGAGCGGCAGCTGGGCGAGGTCACCGTCTCCCAAGGCGTGGCGGTGCAGGCGCTGCCCTCGCTCGGCGGCCTCGCGGTGACGGACGCGCGCTTCCAGGTCGGGCTGTACTCGCTGGAGGACGGCCGGCCGCTGCGGCTGAGCCGCGTACCGGACTACGAGGTGCGCGGGCTGGAGGTGAGCCCCGACGGCACCCGGCTGGCGATGCACGACCTCACCGGCAGCGTGCTGTTGTGGGACACGCGGACCTGGACGTCGCTCGGTCAGCTCCAGGGGCCCCAGCAGGAGGTCGCCAGGCTCGCGTTCTCGCCGGACGGGCGGCTGCTGGCCGCCGCCTGCCTGCGCGGCCACGTCGTCGTCTGGGACGTGGCGAGCGGCAATCCCATCCTCGTGCACGTGGAGGCCGACGAGCAGTTCGTCTCGGTCGCCTTCCACCCCGCGGGCACGGAGCTGGTCGCCACGACGACCGGCCCGCGCATCCAGCGCTTCCGCCTGAGCGACGGGGGCCTCGCCGGGACGCTCCGGGGCCCGGTGGCGGGCTCGAGCCAGGCGACCTTCAGCCCCGACGGCGGACTGCTCACCGTCACCCGGTACGGCTTCAGCGTGCTCGACGCGCGGACGAGCACGCGCGTGTTCCGCCACGAGGTGGACAACGACTTCTACGCCGCCAACGCGGCCTTCAGCCCGGACGGCACCGTCATCGCGTGGGGCGAGGACGACGGCACCGTGGGCCTGTGGGGCCTGCCTCCGGAGCCACGCTGAACATGGCCCCTACTTCCACGGATTGGAGAAGCGCGGGTCGGTGGTGAAGTCGGTGTCCGTGAGGCTCTTCAGGAAGGCGATGAGGTCCTGCTTCTCCTCGTCGGTCAGCTCGAAGGGCCGCACCAGCGGGTCCTTGTTCGGGTTGTTGCGCCCGTCACCCGCCAGCGGCCCCTCCGTCACGTTGCGGCCACCGGACGTGTAGTGCTCGATGACGGCCTCCAGCGTGGGGATGCTGCCGTCGTGCATGTACGGCGCCGTCAGCTCCACGTTGCGCAGCTGCGGCACGCGGAAGCGGCCGTGGTCCAGCGCGTCGTGGGTGAACTCGAACAGGCCCGGGTTGTCGGGCGGGTACGCGCCCTTGCCGTCCAAGTCGTACAGGCCCGTGTTGAAGAACTGCGCCACCTGGGGCTTGGTGTCCTTGGCGCGGAACGAGTTCGAGAGGTGCCGGCCGCTGTGGCAGTGGTAGCACTCCGCCCGCTCGCCGAAGAACAGCTCCATGCCCCGCCGGGCCGAGCGCGACAGCGCCGCGTTGTCGCCCTGCAGGTAGCGGTCATACGGCGAGTTCCCCGACAGCAGCGTGCGCTGGAAGGACGCGAGCGCCTTCACGATGGAGCCCTGGCTCACCGGCTCCGGTGCGTCCGGGAACGCCGCGCGGAACAGCTCCGGGTACTTCGCGTCAGCGCGCAGCCGCTCGAGCGCCTCCTCCAGCTTCGGCGTCAGCCCCAGCTCGGTGGGGAACTCGTTGAACAGCGGCACCAGCGCCTGCGACTCCAGCGTCTCCAGGAGCGGGTTGGCCCAGGTGTACGTGCCCAGGTACGCCACGTTGGCCAGGCCCGGCGAGTTGCGCGCGACGTGGTCGCCCGTGGAGCCCGTGGGCGTGGCCTTGCCGTCGGAGAAGGCCCGGGCCTGCTCGTGGCAGCTCGCGCAGGACATGGTGCCGTTGCCCGACAGCCGCGCGTCGTGGAAGAGGTGGCGCCCCAGCTCCACCTTCTCCACGGACATGGGGTTGTCCTCGGGCACGAAGGGCTCGGGGAAGCCCGCGGGCAGGCTCCACGCGTAGGCCGGCGGCGCCGGACGTCCCGGCGCGTCACCCCCACAGCCCGCGGCCGACAGCAGGGCCACGGCCACGCTCAGCTTCCCCGCACGCGAAGACATCAGCCCGCTCCTTCTCTCAGCGCACCTTGAAGAACGTCTTCGGCAGCGCCTTGGGGGTGCCGTCCGCGTTCAGGCCGAACTGCGACAACAGCGGCGGGCACTCCGGGTCCGTGGGGCCGGACATGCAGCCGGGCATCATGTCCGAGCCCGTCGGCGTGCGATTCACGTCCAGCTCCGACAGCAGGCCCGCGACGTCCAGCACCACCTGGTTCGTCTCCGGGTCGAAGCCGTCCAGCGCGACGGTGGCCTGGTTGGCCGCGCCGCACGTGTAGCCATCCGCGTTGGAGCCCTGACAGCCGGACGCGCCCAGGTGGAAGTAGTACGTCGCGTTCTGCTGCGAGCGGATGTCCAGCTTCACGAACTTGTAGCCGCCCTGCCAGCTCCACCACATGTCACGCACGTCCAGGGGCGCGGGCTCCACCTCCACGTCCAGGTGGTTTCTGTCCGGGGGCAGGCCCACCTTGAACTCCAGGCCCGTGTAGTCGTCGTGCTCGGGCGCCGTGCCCGTCACCTCGCGGTGCGTCCCGGGGCTGCCCGTGCGGCAGGTGCCGGTGCCGTCCTCGAAGTCCAGGAGCGCGATGGCGTCACGCTGCCACTCGCCGTCCTGCGCGAGCTTCAGCGCGTGGCGCTCGCCGTTGGCGCGGAGGAGGGTGACGTCGCGCACGTACATGCGGAAGTCCAGCAGCTCGATGACGCCGCGCGACGTGCCGATGTCGGTGAAGCTGGTGGTGCACGACAGCGCCTCCTGCCGGACCTGCGGGCTGAAGCGCACGGTGTACGCCTTGGACTCGACGTCATCGTCTCCGCCGCAGCCCTGGGCGGCGAGCAGCAGGGCGGGCAGCAGGGCTCGCGACAGGGGCTTCCAGACGGCGTTCATCGAGATGACCTCCGGGACGGTGACTCAGCGATGAGGCATGGGTACCAGCAAGGGGACACCCGCCGGCTGTGGCATGTTGTCGCGGCGGGAATGCCCGCCGTCGGGCGGAAGCCCCGGGGTCGCTAACGCCGCCGGAATCCGGACATATCGCCAGTCCCCCGCCAGACGTGCCCTCGGGTCCCCCCCGTCATCCCGGCGCACACGTCCGCCCGCCTGGTCAGGAACCAGGGGCAGTCGACTCACCGAGGAGGGGGACCCGGGCTTCGGAGACTTCGGGGGAAGTCCCTCGCGAAGACCTGGGCGTGCTGAATGGGGGAAGGCTCGACTCGCGCGTCTGGGACGGACGCTCGGGGTGCTGCTTCATCGGGAAGGGGGAGGACACCCGGGGTTGGGCCTCACGCTTCCGCGCGGCGCGGGGAGCCGCGAGTCATGGGCGGGTCGCCAGGAAGCTCACTGGCAGGTGCCGCAGTCCGCCTTGCAGCTGTCCGGCGTCACGCCCGTGCCGCACTTCTCGGAGACCTGGCAGACGCCGTCGCCGCAGCGGTAGATGTCCTGGGGACGGATGCGGGTGACGAGCGGCTTGTACTCGACGCCGTTGTACGTGCAGCGCGAGTAGTGCGTGCGCGTCGCGTCCAGCTGACAGTGGTCCAGGCAGGAGCCCACGTGCTGGATGGTGGGCGCGCACGCCGCGTCGCCGCTCCACGACGACAGGCCGCAGGTGCGCACCGTGCTCTGGTCATAGGCCAGGTAGTTGGCGTCGTTCGCCGCGAAGAGGCCCCCGCCGTTGAACAGGTTGCCAAAGAAGCACGCCTCCTTCTGGCTGTACGTCTGGACCTCCTCCGTCGTGGTGGGGATGCTCACGTTCGTCGCGCCGCGCCCCTGCACGGAGATGTTCACGTGCACACCGAACTTGTTCGCGTGCGCCGCCAGGCACGCGGACACCACCTGCTGCTCCGCCACCGACGCGGGCTGGTTCGTGGTGGACCAGGTCGGCGCCAGCCCCAGTGAGCCGGGCCACGAGTACGTCGTTCCGTTATGGGTGTACGTCAGGGTCTGGGAGGACGACAGAGCGCAGCGGGCCACGTAGCGCATCAGCTGGTCGCCCGCCGCCGGGTTCGAGCTGAACCATGTATTGAACAACCCGTTCGTCGACAGCCCGTTGGTGGAGAGCCCGTTCGTCGACAAGCCATTGGTGGACAGGCCGTTCGTCGACAGCCCGTTGGTGGAGAGCCCGTTCGTCGACAAGCCGTTCGTCGACACCAGGCCGGCTTCGTGGGTATCCACCGACTCGCTCGGGTCGACCGGGCTCACGCCCTCCGGGCCACAGCCGACGGCGCCGGCGAGGAGCGCGGGCAGGGCCCACGCGCGGACGAGACGGGACGAGAAACCACGAGACTGGGAACGGATGAAGGACAAGCGCATGGGACAGGCTCCGCGTTGGGGGTCACCGCGGCACCTCCGCGGCTGAGACAACGGGTAGTCCCTGTCGCCGGAGGTGACAGGTGTCCTCACGTCCAATTCCTGGGAGGAAGTCCTTCGCCAGACAGCGTCAGCGTGAGACGGCTGACGCTTGCGCCGTGTATCGCCTCACGGTGGACGGTGATTCACGGGCCGTGACACACCGCGAGCCGTGCGTGAAACATCTACCGGCTCGCGCGTCGCGCGTCGCGCGGGAGCGTCACGGTGAAGGTGGTGCCGTCCAGCTCGGAGGAGCGCACGTCCACGCTGCCGCCATGCGCGTGGACGATTTCCCGGACGATGAAGAGGCCCAGGCCCAGCCCGCCGCGGCGCCGGCCCTTCTCTCGCGCGGCGCCCGCCTGACGGAACGGGTCGAACAGCGTCGCCAGCTGCGGCGCGGGGATGGGCGCCCCGGGGTTGTGGACCTCCACCACCTGCCGGGTCTCCAAATCCAGACATCGCAGCAGCACGGGGGCATCCTGGGCGCCGTGCTCCAGGGCATTACCCACCAGGTTGCTGAGCACCTGCGCCAGCCGGTCCGCGTCCCAGAGCCCGTCGGAGCGGCCGTCCACGTCGAAGGCGATGTAGCGGTCCGGATGCACCGCCGACAGCTCCTCCACCACCTGTCGACACACGTTGGACAGGTTGGCCGGCGCCACCTGCAAGGGGATGCCGCCGGACAGCCGCGCGCGCGTCAAATCGAGGATGTCCGAAATCATGGTGCCCATGCGCTCGGCGCTCGCCTCGATGCGCTGGGCCATCTGCTGTTGGGTGGAGCTCAGGGGCGCGCGCCGGCGCAGGGCGCGCGCGGACAGCGTTATCGCGTTGAGGGGGTTGCGCAAGTCGTGGCCGAGGATACCGATGAAGCGCTCGCGGAACTCCGCCTCCTCCGCCAGCCGCTCCAGCGTGCGCTTGCGCTCGGTGATGTCCATCATGGAGCCAATCATCCGCACCGGCCGCCCGGCCGCGTCGCGCGACAGCACGCCCCGGTCCAGGACGTGGACCCAGCCGCCGTCGTCCTTGCGGAAGCGGTACTCCGCCTGCCACGCGTCCTCGTCGGACGCGATGAAGTCGTGCAGGCCCCGGGACACCGACTCCCGCTCGTCGGGGTGCAGCCGCTGGGTCCACCACGCGAAGTCGTGGTCCGCCGCCTCCGGGCCGTAGCCGAACAGCTCCTCCTGGCCTCCGTCCCAGCGCACCCGGCCCGTCTCCAAATCACAATCCCACAACACGTCATGGGTGGCGCGCGCCGCCAGCCGGTAGCGCTCCTCCGCCTCACGCAGCACCGCCTCCGCCGCCTCGCGCTCGGTGCAGTCCGCCACCACCCCCACCATGCGGTGGGGCCGCTCCTCCTCGTGGAAGCTCTGGCCCACCGCCTCGTACCAGTGCGTGGAGCCGTCCTGGTGACGGCAGCGGAACTTGAGCGAGTACGCGCCGTCCATCGCCAGCGCCTGCTCGATGCCCCGCGCCACCCGGGGCCGGTCCTCCACCACGACGCAGGACAGGAAGGACGGCAGCGAGCCGCCCAGCGCGCCCGGCGACTGGCCGAAGAAGCCCGCCGCGTCCTGGGACCAGGTCACCGCGCGCCGCGCCTCGGTCCACTCCCACGCCACCATGCGCGCCTTGGACAAGGCCTGTCGCAGCAGTTCCTCGCGAGCCAGCGCGTCGCGCGCGGCCTCCAGCGCCGCCTCCGCCCGACGCCGCGCCTCGCGCTCGCGCTCCAGCGCGCCCTCCACCACCGCCGGGCCCCCCCCCTCCGGCTCCAGCAGCCACAGCACCAGCCCTTCCGCCTCCCTCACGCCCACCACCTGGAAGCGCCCGTGGAGCCCGTCGCGCGTCAGCCGCAGCGTCGCGGCCAGGGGCACACCGGACGACGCCGTGCGCACGCACGCCTCCAGGTCCACGCCGCCCAGCCCCTGCTGGGCCCAGCGCGAGACACACGAGGGCACGCCCCAGTCGCGCACCAGGTGCTCCGCGGCCGCGTTGAGCGACGCGCACTCGAAGTCGAGCACCTCTCCCGAGCTCCCCCGCACGGCCTCCAGGCGGATGCACGGTGCGGGACTTGCGGCATGGAGCGACCGTGCCAGGGCAGGCCCCGGCAGCGACGACAGGCTCACCATCGACTTCCCCCCGGCGAGCAGCACCCCTGGAGCCCACGTGCGGGGACCGGGGCGCGCACCGCGCGTTGGCAGAGAGTGCCATGTCCGAGGTGTCGCGAACTTGTCCTCGGGTACAGCCCTTCCCGCAGTGCTCACCCGTAAGCATTGCGCTGGCGAGAGACACTCCGCCCCGCGGCCCCGAACCCACCCGGGGCGCCGCGGCCCCCTACCGACCCGCGCCCCGAAGCAAAATGCACCCAGGGCGACACCCGCCACTGCCCCCCAGGGCAGGAAGGCGCCGCACCCACAGGGGCCAGGGCGCGACTCACCCGGTCAGCCGGGGCAGGCGGACCGTGAAGGTCGTCCCGTCGGACTGGGAGGACACCACGTCCACGCTGCCCCCATGCCCCCGGACGATGTCCCGGACGATGTAGAGCCCCAGGCCGATGCTGCGGCTGGACTGGCCCTCCTTGAGCGAGCCGCGCGTCATCGGCTCGAACAGCCGCGACAACAGCTCGTGCGGAATCGGGTCCCCGCCGTTGTAGACGCTGATGAGCGCGTGGCCCCCTTCCGCGAACGTGCGCAGCCGCACGGGCGCGCCCTGCGGGCTGTAGGCCAGCGCGTTGGAGAGCAGGTTCGTCAGCACCTGGGCGATGCGGTCCGGGTCCCACTCCCCGCGCACGTCCGACGCCACCTCCACGTCGACATGCCGCCCGGGGTGGGCCACCTGCACCTCGTCCAGCACCTGCGTCACCACGTCCTTCAGGTCCGTGGGCTGGCGGTGCAGGGCGATGCCGCCGCCCAGCCGCGCCTTGGTGAAGTCGAGCAGGTCGCGAATCATCCGCGCCGCGCGCTCGGAGGCCTGGCCGATGCGCTGCACCGTGCGCTTCTGGCTGTCGGACAGCTCGTTCTTCTTCTCCAGCAGCCCCACCGACATGGAGATGGCGGCCAGGGGGTTGCGCAAATCGTGGCTGACGATTCCCACCAGCTGCTGCTCGAACTCCGAGCGCCGCCGCAGCTCCTCGTGCACGCGGCGCTCCTCGGTGACGAGGCGCACCTGCTCCAGCGCCTGCGCGCACGCGTGCGCCAGCGCGGAGAAGAACGCCCGGTCCATCTCCGTGAACAGCCGCGCCCGCGCGAACGACAGGCCGATGACGCCCAGCGCCCGCCCCTTCACCAGCAGCGGCAGCGCGATGGCGGACTCGTGGATGCCGTGCGCGTTGAGGTGCGGGTAGCGCTCGGTCCACTCCTCCAGCGAGCCCAGCCAGATGGGCTTCTGCTCGCGCACCGCCTCCGTCAGGGGCACGCGCTGGGACAGGGGGATGCGCCGCCAGCGCGACAGCACCTGCTCCGGGTAGCCCACCGCGTCCACGATTTCGAGCGCCTCGCCGTCATCGCTCAAGAGATTGACCGCGCCCGCCTTGGCGCCCGCGGCCACCAGCCCCTGCTCGAACAGGGCCCGGCACACCTCCGCCACGGTGCTCGCCTCCGACAGCCGCGCGGTGAAGTCGCGCAGCCGGTCGATGTGCCCCGCGGCCCGGTGCGCCAGCTCCCGCGACTCCGCTTCCTTCTGACGCAAGAGCTCCGCCTGCGCCCGCACCTGGTGCTGCGCGCGGAACAGCTCCACGAAGACGGACACCTTGGAGCGCAGCACCTCCGGCGGGAAGGGCTTCTGCAGGAAGTCCACCGCGCCGGTGGAGTAGCCGGTGACGAGCTCCGTGTCGTCGCGGCCGTACGCGGTGAGGAAGATGATGGGCACGTTGCGCGTGCGCTCGCGCTGCTTGATGAGCGACGCGGTCTCGAAGCCGTTCATCCCCGTCATCCGCACGTCCAGCAGGATGACCGCGTAGTCCTCGCGCAACAGGAAGCGCAGCGCCTGCTCCCCCGAGCTCGCCTTCGTCAGGCGCACGCCGAGCGGCTCGAGGATGGCCTCCAGCGAGACCAGGTTGGCGGGGTTGTCGTCCACCACCAGCACGCCGGGCGCCTCGGCGCCCTGCAGCAGGGTGTTGTCGGAAGCACTGTCCTGCGGCGCGGGGAGGCTGGCCAGCCCCATCACGCCGCGCGGAGACGTCTCCCGCCGCGGCGGCCGTTCCGACATCGTCGTCGCAATCCCTTCGTGGAACATGGCGTCTTCACCTGATGTCGGGCGGTCCACCGTCGAGCCTGGGAGTGTCCATCCGTCCTGGGGGCAGGTCGGCTCCCTTCAACACGCTCCAGGCCCGAATCAAACCGTGCCCTCCCCCTCCTGGGGCAAGCCGCTCGCGGGGAGGGCCGGCAAGCGTGCGCTATCCATCAATCGTGGGGTTCAGTATCGCCCCTTCATCCCCAGGATGGGCAGGACGATGGGCAGCCCCACGGCTTTCTTGGACAGCGGCCGGCCGCCGCCCCCGTCGTACTCGAAGCTCACCGTCTCCTGACTGATGGTGACATTGAGCATGTCCAGGTAGGCCTCCAGGCTGAACGTCTCGTAGACCCAGGCCTTCGACAGGCGCATGTCGAAGCGGAAGAACGGCGGCAGCCGGTCCACCGCGTCCCGGTCCGCCTTCACCCACGACGGCCGGCCCGTGGCGTCGCGTCCCGGACGGTGCGTCTGGGTGCCCAGCGTCCCGTACTCGGGGCGGCCGGTGTTGAAGTGCAGCACCCCGCCCAGCGTGACGCTGTTGGAGAACTTGTAGCTGAGCACCAGGTTGAGCACGTGCGTCTGGTCGAACGCGAAGGGCAAATCCCCCGTCGCCTCGCCCATGACGTTGCCCTCGAAGTCGTACCGGTAGAAGCGCGTGCGGCGCAGGCTGCGCTGCAGCGTGTACGACAGCCAGCCGAACCAGTTGTCCCCCAGCGGGTGGCGGATGAGCAGCTCCAGGCCGTAGGCCACGCCGCTGCTCTGGAAGTCCGGGAAGTCGATGTCGCCCCGGTCGGGGATGCCGGGCTCCGGGTCCGGCAGCGGCGTCTCCTCGTCCGTCAGGCCCTCGTCGGAGAAGGGCGTCAGCTCAATCGTGCGCACCAGCGGGTTGACGTACGCGTCCACGCCCAGCTCCAGGCCCTTGAGCGCCTTCCACTCGGCGCCCAGCGACAGCTGCACGCCGCGCTGCAGGCCCAACAGCAGGCTGCCCACGTCCACCACGGGCAGGCTGATGAGGGACGTGGGCGGCTGGTGGAACAGGCCCGCGGAGCCCTTGAGCACCAGCGCGTCGTTGAACTGGTGGCGCACGGTGAGCCGGGGCTCCAGCACCGCGTGGTCGATGCCGGGCGACAGGTGGTAGCTGTCCACGCGCAGGCCCGGCACGAAGGACCACCGGGGCGAGGGCTGGTACACCAGCTCCGCCCACGCGCCCATGAACGTGGCCAGCGCCACGGGGGCCAGCTGCTCGGTCTGCTCGTCGGGCGTCAGCTCGTAGAAGTCGACGATGGCGCGCTTGTGGTCCACGTCCCCGCCCAGCCGCAGCGTCACGGCGGGGTCCAACGGCACGGTGTAGCCCGCGCGCGCGGCCCACGTGCCCTGGTCGATGTGGATGGCGGTGGCGTCGCTCGGCGGGTCGCTGCTGACGATGGCGAAGCGGTCCAGGCCCCACGTCACGCCCAGCTCCAGCTCTCCGCCCCCCAGCGGGTGGCGGTGGCGCAGGTCCATGCGGTGGAAGACGATGGACTGCATCGCCGTGTCGCCGAACTCATCCTGGGCCTCGGTGCCGAAGGTGTCCGACGAGCCGAACGCGAACAGCCGCAGCTTGCCCCGGCCCACGTCCTGCTCCACGCGCAGCTGGTAGTCCCAGAAGTCGAGCACCACCTTCTCGTTGAGCCGCCCCGGCGCGGGCGGGTCCTGCAGCTTGTTGGCCGCCAGCGCGATGAGCCACGGCGTATAG
The DNA here is from genome assembly GCF_059738865.1 of Myxococcus sp. MH1. NCBI lineage: Bacteria > Pseudomonadati > Myxococcota > Myxococcia > Myxococcales > Myxococcaceae > Myxococcus > Myxococcus sp. MH1. The sequence goes on from NZ_AP026947.1 coordinate 10,036,317, forward strand.
GAGTAGCGGCCCGCCACGCTGACGTTGGTGCCGGTGGACGGGAACGGCGTCTCCAGGAAGAAGCCCGCGTTGATGAGGTCCGCGTACGCGCTGCCGTGGACGCGGTCATCGCGCGGACGGCTCAGCCGGCCCTCGATGGCGCCGCCCAGCAGCCGCCCGTAGCGCGGCGGCGGCGAGCCCGGGAAGAAGTCGATGGTGTCGATGAAGTCCGGGTGGATGACGGCGGGGCCGAGGAACAGGTGGAACAGGATGGGGACGCGGATGCCGTCCAGGAAGTAGCCCGTGGCCGCGGGCTGGCTGCCGCGCACCACCGGGTAGGCCACGCCGGACAGCATGCTGCCCACGCCCGGCAGCAGCATGACGACGCGGAACGGGTCGCCCATGGTGCCGGGCACCTCGCGCAGCTCCGCGTCGTGCAGCGTCACGCGGCTGACCTCGGTGCGCTCGCGGTCCGCGCGCACCACCGTCTCGTACGGGTTGATGACCAGCGGCTCCAGCCCGTACACCACCTCCAGCGCCTCCTGCGCCTTGAGCACCTCGCGGAAGGTCCCCGCCTTGTGGCCTGGCGCGGACACGCGCACGCGGTGCTCCCCCGCGGGCCAGCGCGCCTGGAAGAACCCTTGCGCGTCCGTCTGCACCGGCGCGTCGGGGGCGGCCTCGGACACCAGCGTGGCGCCGACGACGGGGCGCCGGTTGCCCTTGGTGCGCACGCGCCCGCTCAGCGTGACGGGGGCCTGGGCCACGGCGTCGGGCGCGAGCACGGGCGCCTCGAAGCGGTACTCGAAGCCCAGCCGCACCGCCACCGGCTGGCCGTCCACGGTGGCGGGCGTGAAGCGCAGGCCGGGCGCGGCGTGCAGCGCGGCCCGGTCCAACAGCGGGTGGATGCCCTGGACCAGGGTGGCGGACTCCACCTCGCCGGACGCGTCGATGAGCAGCTCCAGCCGGACGACACCCGAGACGCGCTCGGCGGCGAGCTGGGGCGGATACGGCGCGGGGGCATCCTGGGCGAGCGTGGGCGGCAGGAAGACGGACCCCGCGTCGGAGGGCCCCGTGTCCACCGTCCAGCCCGCGTCCGTGCGCGAGAGGTCCACCTCGGCGGCCACGGGGGGCACGCCCGCGTCGGGGGTGGACGGGGCCTGGGCGCTCGCGCGGCCCACCGGCGCGCACAGCGCCAGCAGCCACACCGCCATGAGCACGCGCGGCCAGCGTCCTCGCCGCCGCCTTCCCCGAATCGAATCCGTCACGTCGCTTCTCGTGGGCCCCTCGAGACTCCATGAGGCCAGGGACCCGGCGGGGTGACAAGCGCCCAGGCCGCCGAGGCGTCACCCGGAGAGCACGGGCAATCGTCGCGCGCGCCCCGCGTCCGGTGCCGGACGGAGGGGACGTGGCACGTCCTGGGGTGAACAACGGGCCTGTCCTGGAGGGAGGGAGGACACCAGAGGGAGGGCTCACCAACTTCCCCGCACTCCGGAGCCCCGCGTCATGCGTTTTCGTCTGTCCCTGTCCTGGTGCCGGCGGGCCGTCATCGCCCCGTCGTCGTCCCCGTCTCCCCTCGTGTCCTCGGCCTCTCCGGTGGGCCGGGGCGTCGTCCTCGCCCGAGCGCGCGCCGCGCGGAGGCTCGCGAGATGATCGCCCCGCCTTCCCTCCGCATCCTGCGAGGTCGCCTGCTCCAGCTGCTGCTGGGCGTGTTGCTGGTGCTGGTGGCGCTGAGCTTCATGCCCGCCGCCTCGGCCGAGTCCACCGCGCGGGGCGCGCTCACCGCGGAGCAGACACGGGCTCCCCGTGAGACGCCCACGCACCCGGGGGAGTCCGTGCGCCCCGGAGCACCGCTCCCCGAGCGCTGCCCGGCCGACACGCTCTGCCTGCCGAGCCGCTGACGCTCAGCGCTGCGGCAGGATGGCGGCGGCCACCTGGTTGACGAGCTTGAGCTGTCCGCGGGACATGCGCCGCAGCGTGCGCAAGAGGCGCCGCATCTCCGGCAGGTGGTCCTTGTCCCGCGAGTCCTCCTCCCACAGCGCCGCCCCCACCGAGGCCGCCGTCACGAGCCCCAGCCCCACGTCCGCCGACAGCCGCAGCGCCAGGCAGAGCCGGAACAGCGTGGGCACGCTGGGCATCATCTTCCCGCGCTCCATCCGCCCGTAGACCTCCGCGGCGATGCCGATGCGCTCGGCCACGTCCGCCTGGGTCAGCCCCGCGCGCATCCGCGCCGAGCGGGCCTCCTCGCCCACGCTCACCGCCAGCCGCCGCTCCAGCTGCTGACGCGACTGACGGGCACGGTCGCTCGGTCGGCCCTTGCTGGACGCGCGGGACGACTTGCGAGGGGTGGAGGAACCTGCAGGGTGGGTCTTCACCGCGTCAACCTTGTGAGTTCGGACCGAGGCCCCGGCCTGCACCGCCTCAGGCCTCCCTCGGACGTGTGTCCGGACCGGCTTATAACCCACCACGTCATCAGGCGAAATACCGATACGCCGGGTAGTCCTCGGACCCGGGTCCAGCCCTCCCGCCACCCCTCCCACCCCGGCCTCGCGCGTCCACCGCCCTCCCCCCGCCGCCCCTCGGTGGGCCTCGCTCCATCCGACCTGGGACGTCCAGCGTCCACCGCTGGACTTCCCTGGCCATCCGGGACCGCCCTCCCAGGTCCTGGACATCCCTCGGAGCCCACCTCACACCTCCCATTCGCAAAACTGAAAATCAAGACTTCGGCCCCAAACTGTTCAAGGTCGGAAACAGGAACCACCCCGGGCAGGGGCTCCACCGTCAGCGGACGGATGGCGCGCGAAAGGAACGGGCGCTGGGAGCCGGCCGCGGTGGACGGGGCACGCACTACCCATGGGGTGACTTCCAGCCGGAGGACGAACATACTTTTCACGGTGCGCCCACGGGCCCATCGCCGTCGCAAGGAGAGCCGACCATGTCGCCCCCGTCGTCCGACGCCTCCATGCCTCCGGAAGTCCTGCTGCGCTCCGGCCGCGCGTCGTATGAGTTCGTGAGGTCCTTGGGGGCCGCGCACCATGGGGAGCTGCTGCTCGCCCGTCGTCGCTACGAGGCGGACTTCTGCGGCTACGCGGTCATCAAGCGCCCGCTGGGCGAGGACGCCGCGGCCATCCACCGGCTGCTGGAGGAGGGCCGGCTCACCGCGCTGCTGCACCACCCCAACGTCGTCTCCGTGCACCACCTCAAGGGCCCGGACGACACGCCGGTGCTCGTCTTCGAGCACACGCCCGGCCACCGGCTGGACGCGCTGCTGGAGGCGTCTTCCCGCTCGCACCTGCCCTTCTCGGAGGGCTTCGCGCTCTACGTCGCCGCCGAGATCGCCGAGGCGCTCCACCACGCCCACACCCTCACCGACGAGCACGGCCACCCGCTGCGCGTGGTCCACCGCGACGTGGCACCCCACAACATCCTCGTCACCGAGCACGGCGCGGTGAAGCTGCTCGACTTCGGCGCCGCCACCTGCGTGTTCTCCGGGGACGCCGCGCGCGCCGCGCCCCCCGTGAGCCTGGCCTACGCCGCGCCCGAGCACGTCGCGCGCCAGCCGCTGGACGGCCGCGCGGACCTGTTCGGCCTGGGGCTGGTGCTGCTGCAACTGCTCACCGGCCGCCACCTCTTCGAGGGCGCGGACCGCTTCGAGGCCGAGCGCCGCCACCGCCACGAGCGCGCGCTCACCCAGCCGCCGTCCGACGCCGGCGAGGCGCTGGAGGACGCCATGAAGAACGCGGTGGGCCTGGCCGCCGCCCGGGAGCTGCGCCGCCGCATCCGTGCCTACGGCCATGATGATTTGGAGGACGCGCTGCGCTCGGTGCCGGCGGCCTTCCAGCCGCTGCTGAGGGGCACGCTGGCGCCGGCGCGCGAGGAGCGCTTCTCCACGGGCGCGGAGCTGGCGCGGGCCCTGCGGCTGTACGCGCGCCGCGCGGGGCTGGTCTTCGGCCGGGCGGAGGCGCTCGCGGAGGTGACGGGCCTGCGCTACGCGGCGCTGCGCGTGCAGGCGGGCGAGTCCCCGGAGGAGGTGCTGGAGGACAGGCTGCTGCCGGAGGAGGACCCCGCGAGCTGAGCTTCGCTCACCTCCGAATCGCCCGATGTTCACGGGTGGACACCCGGGACGTCCACGCGAGGACGTCTCGACGCGCCGCGGCTGGCGGATGTCGGACGCCGGTACGAGGCTGAGTCTCCATGTGCACGCCCAGCCTCGTCCTCCTGGTGGAAGACCACGTCGACAGTCGGGAGCTCCTGGAGGAGTTCCTGACCCTGGAGGGCTTCGCCGTGGAGACGGCCGGCAACGGCCAGTCCGCGCTGGAGCGCCTGTCCCGGCTGCCCTGTCCGGACGCGGTGCTGCTGGACCTGATGATGCCGGTGATGAGCGGCTGGGAGCTGATGCGCCACGTGCGCGAGGATGACCGGCTCAAGCAGCTGCCCGTCGTCGTCGTCTCCGGCGCGGGCAACCACCAGGCCCTGCCCGAGGGCATCCAGGGCACCGTGCCCAAGCCGGTGGACCTCTCCGAGCTGCGCGCCACGCTGGCCCGCGTGGTGAGCACGCAGGGCTGAAGGAGGCCCCCGCCCTGCCTCAGGCCGGCGGCGCGCGCGGCAGCGTCACCCGGAACACCGTGCCAGTCTCTTGCGTGGACGTCACCTCGATGTGGCCCCCGTGGCCCTTCACCACCTGCTCGACGATGTAGAGCCCCAGGCCCAGGCCCCCGCTGTTGCCGCCTCCCTGGTGGCTGTGGCCCGCGCGGCGGAACGGGTCGAACAGGTGGGGCAGCGCGTCCGGGGAGATGGGCTCGCCCGGGTTGTGCACCTCCAGCACCACCGTGTCGCCCTGGTCCGTCAGCGTGAGGGTGACGGGCACATCCGCCGCGCTGTACTGGAGCGCGTTGCCGCCCAGGTTGCTCACCACCTGCAGCAGCCGGTCCGCGTCCCACTGCCCCTCGTAGCGCCCGCTGCCGCCCGCCACGCGCAGGGTGCGCTCCGGCCACGCGGCCTCCAGCTCCTCCACGCCCTGGCGCACCACGGCGCGCAAATCCCCCGCGGTGCGATGCACGGGGATGCCGCCACCCAGCCGGCCGCGCGTGAAGTCCAGGAGCTCCGAAATCATCCGCGTCATCCGCGCGCTGGAGCGGGCGATGCGCGTGACGAGCCGGCGCTCGCGCTCGGGCAGGGCCTCGCTGTGCAAGAGCTGCGTGGTGGACAGGTGGATGGCGTTGAGGGGGTTGCGCAGGTCGTGGCTGACGATGGCGATGAGCCGCTCGCCGAAGCGCGCCGCCTGCAGCGCGGCCTCCTGGGCGCGCCGGCGCTCGGTGACGTCCGTCAGCGTGGCCACGCCCGCGATGATGTCCCCGTCCCTGTCGCGGATGGGCGCGCTGGAGACGAGCACCGTCATCGAGCGGCCATCCTCGTGCCGCAGCATCCCCTCCTCGCCCTGCACCACCTCGCCCGTGCGCAGGCTGCGCGACAGGGGCCACTGCTCCGGCGCGTACGGGCGCCCGTCCAGGTGGCAGGCGCCGTAGTCCCCCGCGAAGGCGTCCACGCTGGACATGGGCTGGAACGGGCGGCCGGTGAGCGTGGAGACCTGCCGGTTGGCGAGCGCCAGCCGGCCGCTGGCCGCGTCCGCGATGACCACGCCCGCGGGGAGCTGCTCGAGCACCGCCGCCAGCCGCGCGCGCTCCGACTCGATGGTGGACAAGAGCCGCTGCCGGTCCGTCTCCACCGCGCGCCGCTGGGTGATGTCCATCACCGTGGCCACGCGCTGGGACACCTTGCCCGTCTCGTCGCGGAAGGCCGTCACGTGGGTGAAGGCGGGGAAGCGGCTGCCGTCCTTGCGCAGGTGCAGGGACTCGTACTCGTGCGAGGGCTTGGAGCGCGCCGCCGCCGCGTGACGCGGGAGCATGCCGCGCGCCTCCGGGGCGATGACCGTCTCCAACGGCTTGCCCACCAGCTCCTCGGGCGTGGCCCCGTGCATGCGCGCGAAGGCGGGGTTCACGTCCAGCAGCACGTCGTGCTCGCCGGCCACCACCACCACGCCCACGCCCAGGCGGAAGAAGACCTCCTCCCAGCGCTTGAGGCCCGCCTCGCTCTCGCGAAGCCGCCCCAGCGACACCTCCGCCTCCTCGTGGGCCTCGCGCTCGCGGGCGTGCGCCTGCGCCTGCGCGAGCAGCGCGGTGGCCCGGTTCGCCATCGCGCGGAACAACAACAAGTCCTCCTCGGACAGCTCGCTGGTGGCGCGGCTGCCCATCAGCGCCACGCCGATGAGCGCGTCGTCGAGCACCAGCGGCACGCCGTACAGCGCGCGCACGTCGGAGGTGCGCACCACGTCCGAGCGGGCGCGCACGTCACGGCTCGCGTCGTGCACCAGCAGGGGCTTGCGGGTGGCGGCGATGGTGCCGGCGAAGCCCTGGCCCACCGGGACGCGGCCCCCCACGTCCACGCCCTCACCCACGGCGCTCTCCACGCGCAGCAGGTCATCGCCCTCGCGCAGCAGCACCACGGCCACGTCCACCGCGACCACCGTCTCGCGCAGCACCTGGAGCAGCCGGGGCAGGAAGCCCGCCACGTCGGGGCTGCCCAGCGCCGCCGCGCTGATGCGGTCCAGCGCCTGGAGCGTGCGCTCGCGCGCGCGGGTGTAGCGGCTGACGGACGCGGCCACCGCCTCGTCCATGGCCTCGTGGAAGATGCGCTCCTCCTCCGGCCGCGGCGTGGCGCTCCCGCGCGAGGACCACAGGCGCAGCACACACGAGCGCAACAGCCGGTACTCCACCACCACCTGACGCAGGTCGAAGCCCTCGCCCAGCCGCTCCAGGGCGTGGTGGTCGCTGATGGCGCCCAGCCCCGAGGCCAGCTCCGGGCGGGGCTCGCGCATCATCAACGCGATGGTCTCCAGCAACCGGGGCAGGCCGTTGCGCAGCGCGGGGCCCGCCAGCGCCTGGGCGGCGGGGATGGAGCGCACCTCCACCTCCCAGGCCGACATGATGGCGTCGCGGTTCTTCAGCAGGAAGTCAGCCAGGGGGATGGGCAAGGGCGTGTCGGGGTGGGGTTCCGGGCACAGGGGGTGCCCCGGGTCTAGGTCACTCACAGAGCCCGGACAACCGCCGAGATGGCTTGCGCCATCCAGCCCACACTTCACGCCCTGTCTCTCACCCCCACGGGGAGGTGGGCGCGGTGACCTCCGTCAGCCGCAGCAGGCGGTGCTCCTGCTCCAGCAGGTAATGGACCCGGAAGCCCGAACCCAGGACCACCAGGCCCGCCTGTCCCGGAGACAGGGGACCTTCCAGCGGGAGCCCCGCGGCCAGCGCGGCCAGCTCCCCCTGGAGCTGCTGCCGGACCGGCGCGGAACACTCGCAGAGCGTACACAAGGCCTCGGGCATGAGCTGGAGTCGCAGTGCCATGGTCCATGTCAGGTTGACCACCTCGGCCCCCTGGAACAAGACGTGCCTGGGGTCCAAGGCACTCGTTCGTTTCCAACTTCCGCGAATCTGGATTCCCCGCGAGCCGCCGCGCGTCAGGTGCCAGGCTGTCCTCCAGCCAACGACGGGCTTCGGCGGCCGCGAGCGCGAAAAGGTGGCGCGCGCTAATGAGAACGGGTCTCCTCCCCCCCGTCCCTCATGTCTCACTCCGTACGCCATCTCCTCCTCGTCGAGGATGACCCTTCCTGGCGGAAGCGGCTGGCCGACGCCGCCCACGCGGAGGGCGTCGCCGTGACCCACGCCTCGGACGGGGTGGAGGCCCTGGACTGGCTGCGCACCCACCCGCGCGCCGGGCACCCCGACCTCATCCTGTTGGACCTGATGCTGCCCCGCATGGATGGCTGGGAGCTGTACGGGCAGCTGCGCATGGATGCGCGGTTGCGGCACCTGAACGTGCTGATGTTCTCCGAGGCGCTGCACGGCCAGGAGGTGCCGCTGGGCGGCGTGGTGGGCTACCTGCACAAGCCTCCCACGCCCGAGTCGATGATGGGCGCGGTGCGCTCGCGCCTGCGCTTCGCGGCGGCGCTCCCCTCGCGCGAGCCGGCCGGCGCGTACTCGCTGGAGCTGCGCGAGGACGTGTCCCTGCCGCTGCGCCTGTTGCCCGCGCCGGTGGGACACTCGGTCCGCATGCACCTCTTGCGCGCCGCGGAGCTGGTGGGCTCCGAGCTGCCCATGGCGTCCACGTGGCTGATGGCGCTGCCGGGCACACCTCCCGCGCTGCTCGTCTCCGTCGAGGGCGTGCGCGTGGTGCTGGACGTGGACGACGAGGCCCGCGTGCTGCGCGCCACCTCCGTCGATGTGCCGCCGGACCTGCTCACCCGCTCCTGAGCGTCCCTGTCGTCACGCGGCGACGACGTGGCGCACGGCGCCGTGCTCCAGGTCCAGGCACAGCACGCGGCCGTGCACGTCGTACACGAGCAGCGTCGAGCCTCCCAGCCGCACGCGCGGCGGCGTGTCTCCCTCGAAGGTGAGGGTGAGCCGGGCGCGCAGGACACCCCGGGCGTCGAGCAGTCGCGCGTCCCAGCCCTCCACGCAGCGCACCACCTCCGCGCGCCACGTCGAGGTGAGGACCTGGTGCACGGGCTCACCGAGCCCGGCCTCGGAGACCCACGGCGTGGCTTGTCGGGGGATGTTGGGCGGCAGCCACAGCCAGTCGACGCGGCGGAACAGCGGCCCTTCGTCGACCATGAGCACGGCCGCGCGGGCCTCGCCGTCCGGGGTGAGGGCGCAGGAGCGCAGCCCCAGCACCTCCTCCGCCGGTCCCGACACCAGCGGCCCACGCGCGCGCAGCGTGGGGCCGTTGCGCAGCTCGTACGTCCAGCGCTCCAGGTGGCTGGTGGCGAAGCTCAGCCACGCGTCGTCCGCGGCCAGGGAGCGCACGGTGCCGGGCACCTCCGCCACGCGCCACAGGGCCCGCGCGTCGGGGGCCCGGGCGTCCAGCATCATCACCGTGTGGCCGGACACGACGAACCAGCTCCCGCCGTCGTAGGTGGGCGCCCAGCTCTCCATGGCGAGGTCGCACCAGTGCGTGGCCGTGCGCGCCATCACGTCGACGCGGGACACGCGGTACAGCTCGCCCCGGGGCGCCAGGGCCAGCACGCGGTCCGCGTGAAGCGAGGCCACCAGCGAGAAGGCGGGGACATCCAGGTGCGCGAGCCTGCGGCCCTCGGCGTTGAGCAGCACCGCGCCCGCCTCCCCCAGCGCGAGCAGCACGCGGCCGCCAGCCAGGGCCACGGCGTCGTGGACGAAGTGGGTCCCCGCGTCGGCGAGCGAGGCGGACGCGACGACGGGAGGCTGCTTCGGGTCCGAGCCCCAGGCCGGGAGGCGCTGCGCGGGCAGCGTGGGCAGGTCCGCGCGCAGGGCGCCGTCGAGCAGCTCCTTGAGCAGTCGCTCGAGGAGGTCGACGGTGACGTGCGCGCGGCCCGCGGCGCGGTCCTTCAGCAGGGCGCGCACCGTGGGCTGGAGCAGCGTCGCGCGCATGGCGGAGACGGACTCCTGTGACAGGGCCTCGGCGAAGGCGAGCCGCTCCAGGCCGCCCTGGGGCGTCTCGTCATCCAGCAGGGCCGACACGCGAGCGCGCGTGGAGGACAGGCCATCCGGGAACGCGCAGGCCCAGCGGGCCAGCAGCCGCGAACCGGTGGGGCCCCCCACTTCGACGCCGCGCTCCAGCCACCCGCGCGCCAGCTCCCGCTTCTCCACCACGGGCCAGATGACCTGCACGGCCTGCGACCAGTTGCCCGCGTCGGCGTGGTCCTGGGCCCAGAGGAGCCTGAGCGCGCGGGCCTCCTCGGGGTGCGTGCGCTCCAGCCGGAGCACCGCGTCCGCGAAACAGCCACTGCGCCGGGCGATGGCCACCGCGCGTTGGGGGTCCTTCGCGAGGAACCACTGGCGCACGACGAGCCCGGGGCCCAGGGCGCGGCCCTCGGCGAGCTCCGCCGCGAGCTGGAAACGGCCGTGCTTCTCCAGGAAGGCGACGGCCTCCAGGTGCGCGCCGAGCAGCTCGGAGAGCACGAACACGGCCTCGTCGATGCGGCCCTCGCGCTCGAAGCGTTGGAAGGCCGCGCGGTAGCGTTGGCGCAGCGCCTCGTAGAGGTCCTCGCCGCCCGCGAAGGTGGTGGCGGGCCCCCGAGGCCCCAGCTGCAGCGTGAGCTTCTCGCGAGGCCCCGGCAGTCCGAGCGCCTCGCGGGTGTTCGCATCGGGGGCGCCTCCGCCCAGCGGCACGGCGTGGCGCAGGGCTTCTCTCAGGTCCCCGTCCTCGAACATCTCGAAGAGGCGGCGCAGGTACTCCGCCTTGCGACGCAGGAGCAGTTGGCTCAGCGGAGACTGGTGGATGAGCCATTGGGACAGGCGCGAGAACACACCCGGGCTCGGAGGAGCGGGACGCGGCCCCGGAGCCTGGGCGCGAGCGCCCGAAGGTTGCGCGTCCTCCACGGTGGAGAACAGGGACGACAACCATCGACCCAACCAGGACGGCTTTCCCGAGGTGAGCGCGCCGTCGCTCGTGGTGCCACCGCTCCCGAGCCATGCCGCGAACCGACCGAGCCAGCTTCCAGTGCTCCCACCAGAGGCCCGGGTCAGCGCCGCCGGCTCACGTGCCTGCGCGCCGTCAGCACCTCCGCCGAACGCGGCGCGAAGCCGACTCCACCACCCCGCCGAACCTTCACGCCTGGCGGCGGACGAGCTCGACCTCGAACCTGGACGAGCGCCCTCTCCTCGCCCGAAGGCCGCGCGCAGTCGCGACAACACCCCAGGACGCGTTCCTGAACCATCGCTCCCGCGCCGCGACAACCCACCAGGCCGCGCCTCATCCCCCGGTCCGAGGGCCGCGCGCAACCGCGACAGCAAGCCACCACGCGCCATCGCACCACCCCGTCCGAACGCCGCGCGCAGTCGCTCCCTCCACCCCACGGGCTTCACCGTGGCGGGCGCCTCCGCCACGCGCCCCTGCATGCGCGCCAGCACCTCCTTCGCCTCCGTCGACAGCTCGGGGACCGCGGAGCCGAAGAAGGCCCGGGTGAGCGGCGCCTTCGGCTCCACCACGGACACCACGGGGGCCGGTGGCGCACCCAGTCCCCGCGTGGGCACCGCCGTCCACGCCGACACGTCCAGCCACGAGGCCACATCCACCGGCAGCGCGCCCGTCACCGGATGCACACAGGCCCGGCCTCCTCGCACGAGCACGAGCGAACCCGGCCGCGCCTCCACCCGCTCCCACTCCGCGGACGACAGCGGCGCCGAGACGAGCACCCCTCGCTCCAGCGTGAGCGCGAGGCCCGGACTCGTCCCCGCGTCACAGCGACGCGCGACAGGCAGCCGCAGCAGGTACCCGTTGGCGACCCACAGCACGGAGGCCCCCGGCGCCCACAGCGACATCACCCGCCGACGCGCCTCGTCCTCCGAGAGCAGCACCGGGTCGAACCAGAACGCCACGGCGCTCACCGTGCCCCGATGCAGGTGCTGACGTGGCGAGGGAGAAGGACGCATCACATCCCTCCCGTCGTCGCGCGGTAGAGCACCCGCCCCATCGTCAGGTCCATCACCACCAGCTCTCCACTTCGCGTCAGCCACGCGAGCAGCGGCGCGGAGTGGCTGACCTCGGCGTGTGTCACCACATCCGACGCCTTCCTCAACACGGTCTCGCGCTTCTCCGTCAGCCACAGGAGCGTGCGCTGGTCCGCGGCCAGGACGAACAGTCCCACCTGGTGCTCCGCGACGTGACAGCCGCCCACGCCCACGACCCGCGCCCCTTCCGGCACGGTGATGTCCACCTGGTGGTCCGCGAGGAACATGCGCCACACATTCGATGCGTGTCGCGCCGCGAGCAGCCCCATGCCCTGGACCACCGGGACATCACTCGCCCAACCGAAACAGGCCTCGCCCTGCTTCACGTTCAGCACCACGTCCTCGGCGTCCCAGGTGCCCATGACGTGCAGCGACGTCCGGGGCGGAGGCGCGGGCGCATCCTCCTGCGGCGCGAGCACGAACACCGGCTTGCCGGCGTCCCCCGTCTGCCAGGGCTCACGCCTCAGTCGCTCCAGCCGCGAGCTGACGGGCACCTTCGCGCCGCCACGGATGTAGACGAGCTTGTTGCCCACCTCCACCATCGCCGTCACCGGGTAGTCGAGCGCCACCATCTCGATGCGCTGCTCGGCCTCGACGCGATACACGAGGAAGAGCCCGCCGGTGCGCGTCAGCAGCAGCACCATCTCGTGACGGCCCCGGTCCCTCCAGGAGAACAGGCGCCCCGGTCCCGGGGTCGCGGAGGGGAACGTGGGCGCATAGCCGGACGACCAGCCGCCGATGATTTCGGCCGACCCCACGCCCCGGTGGATGCGCGGCTGGGAGAGCGTGCCGTGGAGCACGTAGCGGTCCTCGCGCTCCATCAACGTGAGCAGCCCGCCATTCGGACGCCAGCCCGCGGCCAGCACCGTCTGGTTCGGCTTCACCTTGATGCGCCGGGGCTTGGGGAGGGTGGCCGTCGGCGAGGCGGGGATGGCCATCGCGGACACACTGCCATCCGCGTGGAACGTCACCAGCCGGCGGCCCTCCGCGGAGAAGTGGAACGACGTGGGCCGGTCCTCGGACAGGCGCACCACGGGCTTCGCGACGCGCGCCTGGAACGGGTCTCTCAGGAGCCGGACGCAGTCGTCCGCGGGCGGCAACTCCAACACCACCGAGCGCGCCTCACGCGACGCGGGGCGCACGTCCACCTGGAGCTTGCGCTCGCCAGGCTCCATCACCTCGCCCACCTCCACGCGAGACAACCCGCGTGCGCTCGGAAGCCGCGCCAGCCGGGCATCGCCCACGAGCCACGCATCTTCCGGAGTGGCCTCCAGCGCGAGCGCCTCACGCCACGCGGCGAGCTGCTCCTCCGTTGGCGGCGCGAGGTCCCTCGCGCCGAGCCAGGACAACACCAGCGACGACGTCACCTCGGAGTACGGGCGCTGCTTCGGAGGAGGCGCCTGGAGCACGCCCCACGTGAACGCCGCCCCCGCGGCCTCGGCGCGGCGGGCCATGACGATGAGCAGCGCCAGGTGCGCGATGCGCGGGTTGCCGAGCTGGTCCGGCCCCGCGTCCAGCAGCACCACCGTGCGACGCGCGCCCTGCGGCTGTCGGAACGAGGGCTTCAGGTACGACAGCTCTCCGAAGGCGGCGCGACGCACCAGCTCCTCGGGAGCCTCCAGCGCCCAGAGCCACTCACTGACGAGCAGTCGGTCGAACGAGCCGCGCCGGGACAGCCCGTCATATCCCTCGGGCTCACCGCCCTCCATGTTGGAGCGCGAGCGCATCCCACCCACGGCCGCCGCCAGTCGCGCGACATACGCGCCCACGTGGAGCGACAGGGGCTCGGGGAACAGCGACAGGGACTCGGCCCAGGGACTCAGGGAGGGAGGCAGCGCGCTCATGAAGCCCCGCCCTCCTCGTCCGCGAGCCACGCGGCGAGCGTGGCGCGGTGCACCGGCCGGGCCGACGCGACGGACAGCAACCACGGCCCCGAGGGCAACACGGCCCACGGCGTGCCACCGACCTCCACGCGCGAGAGCAGCGCCCGCTCCAGCACGGACACCAGCACCTCGGGAGCCAGCGCGCACGGCAGCAGCAGCGACGGCGCGGAGACGTCTCGCCCCAGGTACGTGACGCCATCCACCCACGGCAGGGACTCGGAGGCGCCCAGCAGCACGAGCACACCCCGTCCCGCGACACCACTCCACGTGGACAGCCGAGCGTCATCCGCCAGGAGCACGCGCCGGGCGAGCGCACGGGCCACGTCCCCCACGCCCACCACGGCCAGCGGCTCCAGCGGCTGCGCGCGCGGGCCCCACCGCACCGGCAGGGCACCCTGTGTCTCACTGCTCATGCCCGTGCTCCACCCTGCGCGCCGTCCGACGAGCAACGCCGAGCGCAAGCGTGCCGCACCCGCGAAGCGCCCCACGACTCACCACGCATGTCCGTGTTCCACCGCGCGCCGCCCGACGAGCAAGGCCGAGCTTGAGCCTGCCGCACCCGCGAAGCGCCCCACGACGCACCAAGCATATCCGTGCACCACCGCGCGCCGCCCGACGAGCAACGCCAAGCGCAAGCGTGCCGCACCCGCGAAGCGCCCCACGACTCACCACGCATGTCCGTGCACCACCGCGCGCCGCCCGACGAGCAACGCCAAGCGCAAGCGTGCCGCACCCGCGAAGCGCCCCACGACTCACCACGCATGTCCGTGCACCACCGCGCGCCATCCGACGAGCAGACTGTCGCACCCACGAAGTGCCCTGTCTCCCACCGCGCCTGCCGGTGTTCCACCACACGCCTCGCACCGGGCACTCCGAGCCGAAAGCCTGCCGCATCAGCGCGGCATCGTGCGCCCCACGGCGCCTGTCCGCGCTCCGCCGCACACCCGCTCATCGTCCGCTCCCGGCGAGCACCCGCGTCACGCCGCGCCTGTCCATGCTTCGACACACACGCCTCCCCACAGCCTGTCCTCGCCAGGGTCCGAGCACCGGGGCCAGAAGACCCCTCGGTGCGCCTCAGACCCCTTGCACCCGGGCCACCGTCTCGGAAGTCGCCGCCCCATTCACGGCGAGCGCCTCGGTGAGCCCCGCGCGCAGCACCTTCAGGTCATCGCTCAGCGACTCCGGAGCGAAGCTCGCGTCCATCTCCCGCGCCACGCCCTCCAGCTTCAGCCGCCAGACCGCGAGCGCCTCCGCCGAGTCCGACGCGGGCCGCTCCGCGAGCAGCGCCTGTCCCGCCTGCGCGAGCCGCTGCGCGCGCGCCCGGGGACCAGCACTCGCCTCCAGCGCCGCCGCCGCGAGCGCCGGGTTCTCCGACGAGGCCAGCACCTCTCGCAGCACATCGCGCGCGAGCGCCTGTCCCTCCTTCGTCGGCACCACGTACACCAGCGGCCACAAATCCGAGGCCGTGGGCACCAATCGCCCCGCGAGCACCCCAGCGGCCGCCACCAGCCGCTGCGCCTTCACCGCGCGCCGGTCCGACAACCCCAGCCCCGCCGCGCGCAGCGAGCGCAGCGCATGCGCCAGCTGCGGCCGGACGGCCGCGAGGTCCGCCTCCCGCGCCGCTCGCGAGAGCACATCGAGCGTCTCCAACGACACCCACCGCCCGCCCTCCGCGTCCCACGGCATCGCGCCGCCGGTGAGCAGGTCCTCCAGTCGCGGGTCCGGCACCGGCTCGACGAAGATGCGCGCCAGGAACCGGTCCGCGAACGCCGCGAGCGACTCGTCCTCCGGCAGCGCGTTCGCCGCGCCCACGCAGACGCGCAGCGGGCACTTCATCCGCGTGTGCCCCCGCCGGAACGTCCGCTCGTTGAGCAACCCCAACAGCGTGTTCAGGATGGCGGTGGAGCCGAGGAAGACCTCGTCGAGGAACGCGACGTCCGCCTCCGGCAGCATGCCCGTGGTCTGCGTCTCCACCAGCCCCTCGCGCAGCTTGCGCAGGTCCACCGGACCGAACAGCTCCGACGGCTCGGTGAAGCGGCCCAGCAGGTACTCGAAGTAGGAGCCGCCCAGCGCGCGAGCGGTGCGACGGACGGCCTCGCTCTTGGCGGTGCCGGGCGGCCCGATGACGAGCAGGTGCTCACCGGCGACGGCGGACAGCGCGATGAGCTCCACCATGGCCTCGCGCTCGACCAGCCCCCGACCCGCGTCGGAGAGGGCATCGCGGACGGCGCTGGCCGCGGCTTCGAAGGTGACGGACATGCACGAAAGCCTAACCGCCGGACTTGGCCGGCGCGAAGAGTCCCCGGACACCCTCCAGTCGACACACGCCTGCCTCGCGGTGCCGGGATTCCAGCGCGAGAGGAATGGCCAGGTCGCCCACCCAGGCCGACCGGGGGCGCCTTCGTGACGGGACGCCACCGGCCTTCATGACACGACACACCTCTTCATGCCCCGGCGTCAGGTCGGACATAGACTGCGTTCCATGAAAAAGATGTCGAAGTGGGTGGCGCTGGTGGGCGTGCTCGGTGTGGGCACGCAAGCGGTGGCGGATGGCTGGCATGGCTACGCGTCGCTGGGAGCGGGCATCACCCTGGACCACCTGAGCGACCTGCGCGCGAAGGGCCCCGCGCTGCACGGCTACCTGGGCGTGGAGTCGCCGCCGGGGCTGTCCATCGGCCTGCTCGCGGAGGTCTCCGAGACGTGGGGCAACGAGCTGCGGGACGCGGCCCGGCAGGACCGCCTGGAGCGGACGCAACTGGATTACAAGGCGGTGGGAATCGAGGCGCGGCTGCGCTTCTTCCGGGACAAGCCCATCAACCCGTGGGTGGGCGCCAGGCTGTCGAAGAGCTGGGGCAGCACCTTCGCGCCGGACGAGTTCGGCACCTTCCTGCGCAAGAACGTGGACACCACGAGCATGGCCTTCCGCGTGGGCGTGGATGGCTGGTTCAGCTCGCGCTGGGGCATCTCCGCCGCCACCGCGTTCCAGTTCTGCGACGTGAAGCTCACGCGCGAGTCGGTGAACGAGTGCGCCAAGCTCCTCCAGTCCGTGATTGTCGGTCCGGTGGTCCGCTTCTGAGCCTCACCTTCCATCGTGCGCACCCTCGGCCGGACGGTGTAGACCTCCACGTGTGAGCGAGAGCTGGGAGCAGCGCAGACGACGCGAGGCGCGGGAGATGGACGCCGCCATCCGGAGCACCTTCGCGCGCAGACAGTCCAACGCGGAGCTGCGCGCACAGCTGGAGGCGCTCGCGCAGCGGCCCTGGTTCCGGGAGTTCTCCTGGCTGTGGGGCCCGTCGCTGCACGTGCGGGACCGCGTGCTGTTCCGTCCGCTCATCCTGTCGTGGCTGAGGGTGGGCAACCTCACCGCGACCGGGAAGTGGGTGGACCCCTGGCAGGGCGAGAACGCCGCCGCGCTGGAGACGTGGCTCGCGGACGCGGACCGCCACGACGACGTGGAGGTCTTCCGTCGGCTGTACGAGTGGCGGCAGCAGGGCCTGGGCCTGAAGAAGGCCGAGGCCCGCTGGCGCGAGGACCTCACCCAGCGCTTCCGTGATGCCAGGACGCGGGCGGCCCGGCAGCTGGTGCTGACCAAGCTGGACGTGGAGACGGGGCGCCTCGACGAGGCGACGGCGCTCGCGCTGGATGACGTGGACGCGGAGCTGGCGCGGCCCTTCATCCGTCAACGCCTGCCCTTCGCGTGGGGTCCCGGGGTTCCCCAGGAGAAGCAGCACGCGATGTGGACCACGCTGCGGGAGCGGCTGCTCGCGCGCGGCGACACCGAGCTCGCCTGGGCCCTCTATCGCCGGCTCGTCACCGAGGACGCGTGGCGCGCGGACGTGTTCGCGCTCACGCAGTCGGTGAAGGACTCCCAGGCGCTGGTGCGCGCGCTGGAGGAGCACCACCCGGACGTCGCGCCGACGGGAGCGGCGGAGGTCTTCGTGGAGCTGGCGGAGAAGCGCGGGCGCGACGTGGTGCCCTACCTGCTCGCGCACCTGTCCACGGTCTTCCCGCGTTGGGCCGGCCTTCGCGCCAGAGCCAAGAACGCCAAGGGCCTGCCGGACCTGCTGGAGCTGTGCCGGGTGCGCGGCTGGGAGGACGTGTGGGGCGCGGCGCTGCGCACGTCGGCGACGGCGGAGACCTTCGACCAGGAGGTGCTCAAGCTGGTGCACGACGCGAAGGCGGACCCCACGGTGACGCGCGGGCGGCTGCTCCAGGTCGCGGGCACGGGCGGCGAGTGGAACCGGCCCGGCCTCGGCGTCACCCGCGTGCTGCCGCTGACGGACCCCACGGCGGTCATGCTGTACGCGCGCTTCCCGGAGCTGCTCCGCGGACCGTTCCGCATGCACGTGTCCTCCGGCTGGCGCTCGTCGTACCCGGAGCTGGTGGGGCGCGCGCTGGAGCGCCGGGACGAGGAGCTGCTGGACTTCCTCGCCAGCCGCGCGGCGACGCAGGCCCAGCCCACGCACGCGGGCAACAAGCGTCAGCGCGAGTGGGTTCGGGTCCTGGACGCGCTCGCCACGCACTACGAGGAGCTGCCGAAGGAGGACGGCGTCTTCGCGCGCCGCGCCGCCAACGTGCTCGGGGCGATACCGGCGTACGCCATCTGGGCGGACAAGACGCTCCTGTCGCAGAACCGGCTCGCGCGGCTGTTGCTCATGCGCTCGGATGACCTCTACCTCGCGGACCCGCGCGCGGTGAGGGACCTGCTGGAGTCGCCGCAGATTCACGTGCAGGCGCTCGCGTTCCGGCTGCTCGGTCGCGACGCCCCGCGCGCGCGTGAGCTCGCCGCGAGCAACACGGACGTGCTCCAGGCCGCGCTCCTGCGGCCCCTGCACCGTCGCACGCGGCTGATGGCCTTCGGCGCGCTGACCAACGCGGCGCTGCATGACGTGGACACGGCGCGAAGGCTGCGCGCCCGGATGCGCGACGCCTTCGCGCTGCCCGACCAGCGCTATCCCAAGGAGGAGCTGGTGGAGCTGCTGGCGAAGGTGCTCCGGCGCTGGCCCGAGCTGCGCGGCCCCGCCGAGACACCCCGCGTCTTCTCAGCGCCCACGAAGGAGACCTCGCCGTGACGACCTTTGGCCTGTCGTATGCGACGCCCTCCGTCTTCGAGTCCACGCGCGAGCGCTCACTGTTGGGCCTGTCAGTGGACCAGCACCGGCCGGTGCGCTTCCACGCGAGGGTGGCGAAGGACGTGCTGCCCTTGCGACTGGCGCTGCAGGCGCTGGGGCAGCTCATCTGGCACTCGGACGAGTGGACCTCGACGTGGTGGGGAGTGCTGGACCCCATCATCACCGTGCACCCGGACCGGGTCTTCTTCGAGGCGTTCAGCCAGGACCAGAGCGCGTACGGGATGGTCATCGTGGACCGCGAGTGCTTCGAGCCCGAGGGCGAGGTGGCCTGCGGCACGACGAACGTGGACTTCACCGCGTGGCTGTGGTCCGCGCTGGGGGAGCTGCGCACCAGCCGGGACACGCACCTGCGCGTGGGCGCCGAGGGCTTCGAGGTGCGCACGGAGCGCGCGGGCGGACGCTTCGAGCAGAAGGTGGAGGTGCCGGACGACTGGGTGCGAGGCTTCCTCCAGCTCCAGGGCGGCATGGCGATGCCGGGCACGAAGCTGACGGTGCGTCCGGTGGACCTGCTCGCCGCGGTGCGCTTCCTCACGTTCACCAAGGCGCGGGTGTCACCGAGAGCGCTGCGGTACGAGTTCACGCCGGACCAGGACGCGAGGCTGGTGCTGGAGCCCTGGGAGCAGGTGGTGCCGCTGCGAGGCGCGGTGCATGGCCACACGGAGCCGCGCACGGTGCGCACGTGGGGACGGCGTCGGCTGCGCTTGCTCGAGCCGCTGCTGCCGTACGCGGACTCGGTGGACGTGTACCTGAAGGGCCGCGCGCTGCCGCACTTCTACAGCGTGCACCTGGGGCCGCGCGTGCGCTTCGTGCTGGGGCTGTCCGGGTGGACGGCGAACCGGTGGACGGGCACGGCGGGGATGGACCTGCTCCTGGAGCCCGAGCGGGACGAGGCGCTGGCGGCACGCGTGCTCGGGCTCTTGCGCGAGCGCTTCCACGCGTCCACGGACGAGGTCGTTCAGGCCCTGGGCGCGGACAAGGCGCGAGTGGCGACAGCGCTGGCGGCGCAGTGCGCGGCGGGACGGGTGATGTTCGACGTCGAGGCGCGGCGCTGGCGTCACCGTGAGCTGTTCGCGACGCCGGTGGACCTGGGACGGATGTATCCGCCGGACCCGAGGCGCGAGGAGGCGGAGCGGTTGACGGCGGTGGGCCAGGTGGTCGTGACCAGCGAGGACGTGCGCGAGACGCGCAAGGTGCGCAAGCTGCCGACGCCCGAGGGCCACGTGCTGCGCGAGGTCGTGCATCGCGACTGGGTGGTGCACGGGAGCGTGGGTCCGCAGACCGCCGTGGAGCTGGTGCTGAACGACGAGGACCGGCTGCTGTTCGGCACGTGCAGGTGCGAGTTCTTCCGCGAGAACCTGATGAACCACGGGCCGTGCGCGCACCTGCTCGCGCTGCTGCGGGTGGCGAAGGCACGGCGCAAGGAGCGGGCGAGCTCGGCGGCGCCCTCGGAGGCCGCGCTGGAGGCGCTCCGACAGGCGGAGAGGCCCGAGGCCCGGAGCGACCAGGACGGCGAGGGCGAGACGCTTGACGAGGACGGCGGCGATGACGATAACCGGTGACGCTCACGGGAAGGGCTGGGGCTCACAGATGAGCCGTCGGTGCCGCGGTGTTTCGCCGCGGCGGTGTTTTGTCCCCACTTCTTCTCCAGGGTCCCTGCGTACGGAACGCAGGGAGCCCCGGGTCCAGCGCCTCGCAGGTCGTCCCCTGGCCCCTCCCGGAGCACCATGAGCTGGTTCGACTCGACGCTGGGTTGGTTCAAGGGGCTCTTCACCCCGAAGCCGGTGACGCGGGATGTCTCGCGGCTCGACGCCTCCACGCGCGACGCGAGCGGACGCGCGGCGGACGTGGTGCGGGAGACGGTGGCCACCTCGGGCCCGCTGAAGCCCGGACACCGGCGCGAAATCATCCGGGACGCGCGACTCCTGCCCAAGGGCAGGCGCGTCTACACCCCGGGCCGCAAGCCCCTGATGACCCGGGGTGAGGCGCGGCGCTTCTTCTCCACGACGTTCCGCACGCGCAACCGCGACGTGCGCGACCTGCTGACGGACGAGGCACAGCTGACGCGCTACGGGCTGCCGGTGTGGCGGACGGAGGAGGACGTGGCGGCGGCGCTGGAGCTCACCGTGGGCCAGCTCCGGCACTACGCGACACACCGGGTCCGGGAGCGGGTGGCGCACTACGTGACGTTCTCGGTGCCGAAGCGCTCGGGGGGCACGCGGCTGCTGCATGCGCCCAAGCGCAAGCTCAAGGCGGTGCAGCGTCGGCTCCTGACGTTGCTGGTGGCGAAGCTGCCTTGCAGCGAGCACGCGCACGGCTTCGTGTCGGGGCGCTCCATCAAGACGGGCGCGGCGCCGCACGTGGGGCGTCGGGTGGTGTTGAAGCTGGACGTGAAGGACTTCTTCCCGTCGGTCACGGTGGGGCGGGTGCGCGGGCTGCTGCTCGCGTTGGGGTATGGCTATCCGGTGGCGGCGACGCTGGCGGTGTTGATGACGGAGGCGGAGCGGCAGCCGGTGGAGGTGGAGGGGACGGTGTTCCACGTGCCGGTGGGGCCGCGCTCGTGCGTGCAGGGCGCGCCGACGAGCCCCGGGCTGTGCAACGCGGTGGTGATGCGCTTGGACCGGCGGCTCGCGGGGCTGGCGCGGAGGTATGGGGCGACGTACACGCGCTACGCGGATGACCTGACGTTCTCCGGGGATGACGTGGGGGCGATGGAGAAGGTGCGAGCGCTCGCCGCGAGGTACGTGAGGGACGAGGGCTTCGAGGTGAACGCCGCGAAGACGCGGGTGCAGCGTCGGGGTGGACGACAGCGCGTCACGGGCGTGACGGTGAACGCGGGGCTCGGGCTGTCTCGCGAGGAGCGGCGCAAGCTGCGGGCGATGATCCACCAGGAGGACGGCGGGGACGCGAAGCAGCGCGCGCGCATCGACGGGATGCTGGCGTACGTGAAGATGTTGAATCCGGAGCACGCGGCTCGTCTCGCGAGGCGACGCAAGCCGCGAGGGTGAGTGGCCCGCTGTCGAAAAGGCTGCGGGGGAGCGCGAGGAATGCACCGGTTCTCCACACCTGCCCTGCGGGCGCGTGGTGAGGGAGTTGAAGGGCCTCTACATCGGCGCTCCTCACCCTCACAGGAGTCGCCCCATGGCCAACGCCGCCCGCTTCGCCTTCACGCAGCCGAGCTCCCCCGGTGTCGAGTTCGTCATCGAGCTGACGGACGAGAACACGATTGCCCACGCCCGGAGGATTCTCTCCGGCGAGGAGAAGAACCGAATCCACGTGCATGGGCGCATCATGAAGCGGACCCAGCCGTACAACCCGAGGTTCTCGTTCCACCTGGACCCGTCGACCATCAATTTCTTCGAGGTGGCCATCGAGGTCTGCGACGCGAACATGACGTACGTGGAGGACCACCTGGACGAGGCGGGGGGCGCGTTCCTGCCGGGTGGCCATTGGTGCCCGTGGGACTCGCGGCTCGCGCGCGAGGTGAAGTGACCGGGGAATCACCTGAGCCGGGGGCCCGGGGCGACGTTACAGTGGAGGACATGAGCGACCTTCCTCCAGCGCCCGCGCCCCTGGCTCCTCGCTTCATGTATCTGCATGGCTTCGCGTCCGGCCCGAACTCGACGAAGGGTCTGGCGTTGAGCCGCCACTTCGAGGCCAGGGGTCTCCACATCGAGCGGTTGAACCTGCGGGTGCCCTCGTTCGAGGAGCTGAAGCTGAGCGCCATCACGGACACGGTGAGAGCGGCGCTGGGTGGCAAGCAGGACCGGGTGGTGTTGTTGGGTTCGAGCCTGGGAGGGCTGACGGCGGCGAGAGTCGCGGCGGAGGACGCGCGGGTGTGTGGCCTGGTGTTGATGGCGCCGGCGTTCCACATCGTGACGCAGCTGCGAAAGCGGATGGGCGAGGCGCTCTGGGAGCACTGGCGGACGTCGGGCTGGATTCCGACGGAGGACTTCGTGGAGAAGCGCACGTCGAAAGTCCACTGGGGTTTCGTCGAGGACGCGCTGGCGTTGGACGAGCGCCTGGGGAACTGGCCCGACGTGAGGGTGCCCACGCTGCTCATCCACGGGCGAGCGGACGACACGTGTGACATCGCCAACTCGCGCCAGTGGGCCCAGGGCCGTCGCAACGTGAAGCTGGTGGAGGTGGACGACGGCCACGAGCTGACCGCGTCCCTGCCCTTCATCCTCGAGCAGACGGAGGCGTTCCTGCGGCCCTGGGGCGGTTCAGCGTGAGGTCACTTCCAGGAAGGTGAGGCCATCGAGTCCCAGCGCTTCGACGGCGTCCTTGAAGCGCTCGGTGACGATGAGCAGCGCGGAGAAGTTCGTCAGGCGGAACAGGTCCAGGTCGGTGGGCAGTGAGGCCGCGTCGAGGATGGGCTTGTCGGGACGACGGAGCGCGAGCCGACCGCAGGTCGAGCAAGGCGCGAGTGTGTTCCGAGGGAAGCAAGCGGGATGCAGGGAGCCGCGAGAGAGGACCTCGAGTTCCACCAGGTCCGTCACGGGCTTCTGCCGAGCCGTCAGCGCGGTGGGGTGACCGACGAGTCCTGTCAGTCCCTGTTCCTGGAGTGATTCCAGGTCCCCGAGGTTCACGACGAGCGAAGCGATGAACCAGGAGAATGAGGGGAACTTCCCGAGCGCCTTGCCGGTGAGGGGGCCGAGCTCCGCCCCCGGGGGAAGTGGGGAACCGGGAGGGAGCAGCGGGCGGACGAGCTCACGCAGTCGCGCGAGTTCCTGGAAGGATTCGGGTCTGTTCTCGAACAAGCGCTGTTCCGCGAAGGAGGACAGGTCGACACTGGGGTAGGAGCAACCGAGGTCACTCCAGCTCGCGCGACAGCCGGGACAGTCCTTCACTCCGGGCAGGAACCACCGATGCTCGGCATTGAAGCTCCCGCCGTATCCGGCCACGGTCTCCGTGTCTTCACCGATGCAGAAGAACCGCCCCATGTGACCTCCCTTCATCCAGCTTCAGCGCGGTCCTGTGACACGCTCGAATGTCACGCCAAGATTCCCGACTTCCTCCAGTGCGTTCTTGATCTCCTCGGAGACGATGAGCGCGGAGGAGTACCCCTGTATCCGAAAGACACGGGCTCCCGCTGTCTTGGACGGGTCGATGCGCAGCCCGTGAATAGCGCGGTACGTCCCCACCCTTTCGGGCGCGACACCCTCTGGAGGGTAGCGCTGCACTTCCAAGGAGTTCTCCTCATCGACGCAATTGAAGCACCGGGTTGCATTGATGATGTAGAGCGCCGTCTTCGCGCCCTCGACCTCGAGGAGGAAGGCCTGGACGTCGTCTGGGGCCAGCGTGAGAAAGACCCTCGCGACTCGCTCATCCGAGATAGGAGTGCGTCCCGAGTTCGCCACGGAGAAGGACCGCTGCGGTCCATCACGAAACAGCCTGCACTTCAGCGGTCCCGGATCCGGCAGGTGTCTTCCGTCTCCGAACATCCAGGGGTCTTCCAGTTCCCCACCAGCAGCCAGCACAGGCAGTTCCAAGACCCACTGAGGGAGATCCGCAATCCCCAGGTCGTAGAAGTTCTCACCGGACATCCACCACCCTCACTGGAACAATCGAGCGCCGAAGCCCACGACCTGGAGTCGAGAAGTCGGCTGACATCCTCGCACAACCCCACGCGGTCTCCCGAACGAGCCTCAGCGAAGGGGGAGTTCGCGGAAGGTGAGGCCATCGAGCCCGAGTTGTTCGACTACCTCCTTGAAGCGCGAGGTGCCAATGACCATCGTGGCGAAGTTGCCCACGCGGAACAGGTCGATGTTCGTGGGAAGAAAAGCCGCCTCCAGGATGGGCTCATCAGGTCGCCGCAGTCCCAGCCGACCACAGGTCGGGCAGGGAGGCGGATGACTCGGAGGAAAGCAATCCGTGTGCAATCGTCCCAGTGGCGGAGCATGCAGCTCGACCAGAGCTGGTGGATGTTTCTGTCTGAACCTCAGCTCGGCAGGGAAGCCCTGAAGACCTCTGAGACCTTCCGCATGGAGCATCTCCAGTGCCTGCTGGTGGACCAGCAGCACCTCGACGACCCAGGCAAACGCCGGGAGCTTTCCGAATCCCGTTCCCTCCAGCGGTCCGAAGCCTGTTCCGGGAGGCAGTGCGGCACCTGAAGGGATGAAGGGGCGAACCAGCGCACGCAAGCGGTCGAGCGCGGGAAGAGGCTCAGGCCTCGCCCTCTCGAGTTCACGGCGCTCTGGCAGCAGGGACAGGTCCACGCCAGGGAAGAAATGTCCGGAGCCACTCCATGTGGCATCACAGGTCGGACACCGAAGCAACCCGGGGAGCTTCCACTGACGCCCGCCATGAACCTCACCGCCATGCCGACGCACGGCCGCAGTGTCCTCGTCCACCCAGAAGAATCGCGCCATCCGCTCTCCGGCATTGGACCTTAGATCATCTGGTTGAGGCATGCGCCTCAGGCTCTCTGCCGTGACGGAGAGCGACCCCATCTGCAGGGCATTCTAACCAGCGTGCTGGTTTCAATCCACGCTCCTCGCGGTCACGAGGAGCGACGTCAACGGCAGCAAGACACAGGACATCTGGTGCACGTTTCAACCCACGCTCCTCGCGGTCACGAGGAGAGACGAAACGCGGAACCATCGACATGCCGCACGAGCTGCGTTTCAACCCACGCTCCTCGCGGTCACGAGGAGCGACCACCGCCGTCCCGACGCGCGTCTTGATGCCGTTGTTTCAACCCACGCTCCTCGCGGTCACGAGGAGAGACTGCCTCCAGCAACCGCAGCACCTCCGAGGCCGCGTTTCAACCCACGCTCCTCGCGGTCACGAGGAGCGACGCGCAGACGCGTATGGACCGCGCGAACGCCTACCGGTTTCAACCCACGCTCCTCGCGGTCACGAGGAGCGACTTTGGTGGTGGGCGTGTGGCCGCAGCCGATGAGAGCGTTTCAACCCACGCTCCTCGCGATCACGAGGAGCGACTCTTCCGTCTTCACCCAGCACGCCTGCAACATGCGAACGTTTCAACCCACGCTCCTCGCGGTCACGAGGAGCGACAGCACGGGGCGGGCATCTGGAGACACCCATGTCGCTGTTTCAACCCATGCTCCTCGCGGTCACGAGGAGCGACCCGCGCGCTGGCGCCGGCCGCACGGGTGGCGCTCGGTTTCAACCCACGCTCCTCGCGGTCACGAGGAGCGACGCGGGCCCTCCGGACGGGGGAGGGCGTCATGATGCTTCAACCCACGCTCCTCGCGGTCACGAGGAGCGACCTGTGGACGCTGGCTGACCGGGACGGACTCCTCGTTTCAACCCACGCTCCTCGCGGTCACGAGGAGCGGACCGGCACCCCCGGACTCGCGGGGTGGCCTTGCGCTCGTTTCAACCCACGCTCCTCGCGGTCACGAGGAGCGACGAGAAGCAGGTGGAGCAGCAGCGCGAGCACTACGAGTTTCAACCCACGCTCCTCGCGGTCACGAGGAGCGACCGTGAGCTGTTCATCACCCTGATTGCCAACTACCCGTTTCAACCCACGCTCCTCGCGGTCACGAGGAGCGACGAGGTACGCGTCGTAGCGCGAGCGCGCGGGGCCGTTTCAACCCACGCTCCTCGCGGTCACGAGGAGCGACAACGTCACGGTGGCCGCGCCGGTGGCCAAGACGTGGTTTCAACCCACGCTCCTCGCGGTCACGAGGAGCGACGAGTAAGCCTATGTCCCCCTCCCCGAAGTCCAAGTTTCAACCCACGCTCCTCGAGGTCACGAGGAGCGACAGGAGCAGCGCCGCGCCGAACAGGAGCGGGAGCGGTTTCAACCCACACTCCTCGCGGTCACGAGGAGCGACAACCACAACCAGCTCGTGGCGTGGATTGAGGAGTTTCAACCCACGCTCCTCGCGGTCACGAGGAGCGACTTCGTCGCGCAGGTGTCGAGCATGGCCGCCGATAGTTTCAACCCACGCTCCTCGCGGTCACGAGGAGCGACCACGTACGAGACGGGCACCTGCGCCATCTTCGCACGGTTTCAACCCACGCTCCTCGCGGTCACGAGGAGCGACTGCGGGGGCCGCCCATGAGGTGCCCCGACTCGCTGGTTTCAACCCACGCTCCTCGCGGTCACGAGGAGCGACTGCTGTTCCGCGCCCTCGACCGCCCCGAGCACGTGTTTCAACCCACGCTCCTCGCGGTCACGAGGAGCGACGGACAGCGCCCGGATACGAGCATTGACCGCTGAGTTTCAACCCACGCTCCTCGCGGTCACGAGGAGCGACGCGGGGCGCCAAGGACGTGGGCACCGCGAACCAGTTTCAACCCACGCTCCTCGCGGTCACGAGGAGCGACACCCTGGTGCATGGGGAGGTGGTAGCGGAGACGGAGTTTCAACCCACGCTCCTCGCGGTCACGAGGAGCGACCTCCGGCGCGGTCGAGGCGCGCCAAGTGGTCAAGTTTCAACCCACGCTCCTCGCGGTCACGAGGAGCGACTTCGCACCTTCGCGCGTGGACCGCTTCCCCGCCGAGTGGTTTCAACCCACGCTCCTCGCGGTCACGAGGAGCGACCGAGGACTCCGTATTTTTGGCAGAGGAGGCTCGCGTTTCAACCCACGCTCCTCGCGGTCACGAGGAGCGACCGTAATTGATCCTGGGGGCCGGCCCGGACAGTGTTTCAACCCACGCTCCTCGCGGTCACGAGGAGCGACCACCTGAGCGCAGCTTGTGCAACGCGGGCCCGGGGTTTCAACCCACGCTCCTCGCGGTCACGAGGAGCGACCGCGCCGAGACACTCGACGCGGAGGACGGTACGTTTCAACCCACGCTCCTCGCGGTCACGAGGAGCGACATCCTCCTCGAGCAGCAGGACGCGAACGGGGTGTTTCAACCCACGCTCCTCGCGGTCACGAGGAGCGACGAGGTGCCGCTCGCCGAGTTCCCCAACAGACAGACGTTTCAACCCACGCTCCTCGCGGTCACGAGGAGCGACGGAGCGCTCGCGACATGGACAGAGTGTCGAGCCAGTTTCAACCCACGCTCCTCGCGGTCACGAGGAGCGACGCCGACACCTGGGCGTGGCGGCCGTGACCAGTGGTTTCAACCCACGCTCCTCGCGGTCACGAGGAGCGACGGCCCCGGGCGCATGCTGCGAATCTCCTCCTGGTTTCAACCCACGCTCCTCGCGGTCACGAGGAGCGACCGAAGTTGTCGCCGGCCGTCGGCTTGGTGAAGGGTTTCAACCCACGCTCCTCGCGGTCACGAGGAGCGACCCAGCAGCCGCGCCAGCCGCCAATCCGAGAGGGTTGTTTCAACCCACGCTCCTCGCGGTCACGAGGAGCGACAGGCGTCCGCCCGCCTCGGCCGGTGCGAACAACATGTTTCAACCCACGCTCCTCGCGGTCACGAGGAGCGACCGAAGGACCTCGCGGCGCACAAGGCCGCGCGCGCGTTTCAACCCACGCTCCTCGCGGTCACGAGGAGCGACTTCTCGACAACGCCGTATCGGCCGGTGACACGTGTTTCAACCCACGCTCCTCGCGGTCACGAGGAGCGACGCTGTACGAGAAACTGACGCGCCTCCCGCCTGAGTTTCAACCCACGCTCCTCGCGGTCACGAGGAGCGACTTCCGATGCTGACCGACGATGAGCTTGAGGCCCTGTTTCAACCCACGCTCCTCGCGGTCACGAGGAGCGACCCTGCTGGTTGAGGCTGCCGTAGACGCCGCCGATGTTTCAACCCACGCTCCTCGCGGTCACGAGGAGCGACCTTCAACTTCGCCTGAGTTCTACCTCTGCTGGTGTTTCAACCCACGCTCCTCGCGGTCACGAGGAGCGACCCCCAAGCTGGCGGCGAAGCAGGAGGCGCAGCTGTTTTAACCCACGCTCCTCGCGGTCACGAGGAGCGACGATGGCGGCGGACTACCCCGACCGAGCGGCATGGTTTCAACCCACGCTCCTCGCGGTCACGAGGAGCGACTTCCTGGGCGCATGCGGTCACCGGAGGGACTCGAGTTTCAACCCACGCTCCTCGCGGTCACGAGGAGCGACAGGGCGCGGCGCATGCTGAGCGTGTCGAGCCAGTTTCAACCCACGCTCCTCGCGGTCACGAGGAGCGACCAGCCACCGTCAGCCACGGAGTCACACATGCAAGAGTTTCAACCCACGCTCCTCGCGGTCACGAGGAGCGACCACATGACGTCGCTGTGTCGCGCTGCCGGTTGGTTTCAACCCACGCTCCTCGCGGTCACGAGGAGCGACGACTTCAATCGCTGACGCGCGCGCCCGCGCCGCAGAGTTTCAACCCACGCTCCTCGCGGTCACGAGGAGCGACTTCCGGTACCACCGGCGCCACAGCGGGTGCGCGAGGTTTCAACCCACGCTCCTCGCGGTCACGAGGAGCGACCGCCGAAGCCGCGCTGGGTGAGCCCTTCACGACGTTTCAACCCACGCTCCTCGCGGTCACGAGGAGCGACCGCCGAAGCCGCGCTGGGTGAGCCCTTCACGACGTTTCAACCCACGCTCCTCGCGGTCACGAGGAGCGACGCGCCCAGCAGTCCCCTCTCCACCGGCAGGGACGTGTTTCAACCCACGCTCCTCGCGGTCACGAGGAGCGACTGCGCACCACCCCCTCACTGACGAGCTTCCAGGTGTTTCAACCCACGCTCCTCGCGGTCACGAGGAGCGACCTTGCTCGCCCATCATGGCGACGGTGGTGATGTCGTTTCAACCCACGCTCCTCGCGGTCACGAGGAGCGACTTGTTACTGAGGAAGCGCGCCGGGCGGCGGCTCCGGTTTCAACCCACGCTCCTCGCGGTCACGAGGAGCGACCCGCGTCCCCAACGACGACCCACCACCTGTCGCAGTTTCAACCCACGCTCCTCGCGGTCACGAGGAGCGACTCCACTCCCAGTGCGTCAGCACACGCCAGCCGGTTTCAACCCACGCTCCTCGCGGTCACGAGGAGCGACTTGAGCCACGCCCATGCCACGAGGCCCGAGCAATCGTTTCAACCCACGCTCCTCGCGGTCACGAGGAGCGACGCGTGCATGGAGACCTGGTGCGAAGGCACCCGCGTTTCAACCCACGCTCCTCGCGGTCACGAGGAGCGACAGAGTCCGCGGATGCGGAAGCCACGCGACCCCAGTTTCAACCCACGCTCCTCGCGGTCACGAGGAGCGACGGTGGTGAAGGTCTACGGCGGGCTCCTCACCGAGTTTCAACCCACGCTCCTCGCGGTCACGAGGAGCGACAACAAGGCGCTGATGGGCCTCGCCCTCGCGCACACGTTTCAACCCACGCTCCTCGCGGTCACGAGGAGCGACAACACCACGTTTCATCGCTGGTGCGGCGAAGGGGAGTTTCAACCCACGCTCCTCGCGGTCACGAGGAGCGACGTGAGCGCTCCGGGTCACTCGGCGGAGCCCAGAAGTTTCAACCCACGCTCCTCGCGGTCACGAGGAGCGACACGTTGAGGTCCGTGCTGCTGCCCCGGCGCCAGTTTCAACCCACGCTCCTCGCGGTCACGAGGAGCGACACCACACCGGGTTATGGGCGCCCCACGGCGGCAGGTTTCAACCCACGCTCCTCGCGGTCACGAGGAGCGACCCCGACGCACATCAGGGTGTCGTTGTCTCCGCGTTTCAACCCACGCTCCTCGCGGTCACGAGGAGCGACACGGACACCAGCGCGTCACCGGCGGGGAGGACGAGTTTCAACCCACGCTCCTCGCGGTCACGAGGAGCGACCGCTACACGCGCAAGGACCTGCGGTTGACGTGGTTTCAACCCACGCTCCTCGCGGTCACGAGGAGCGACTATGCGAGGACGAGCCCGGCACCGTCGCCGACGTTTCAACCCACGCTCCTCGCGGTCACGAGGAGCGACCTGAGCTCTCGCCGCTCCGGAGTCCACCCTGCCTCGTTTCAACCCACGCTCCTCGCGGTCACGAGGAGCGACGATGTCGCCGCGCAGGTCACCGAGGCGGTGTCGTTTCAACCCACGCTCCTCGCGGTCACGAGGAGCGACTGCAACAGCTTCTTGACGGGGGCCACGACCTCCGTTTCAACCCACGCTCCTCGCGGTCACGAGGAGCGACCGCGCCACACGTGCGCCCACTGCACTCCGTACGCGCGTTTCAACCCACGCTCCTCGCGGTCACGAGGAGCGACAGCCCGGGCGTGCGCAAGGGGGCGTTGGCTTGGCAGTTTCAACCCACGCTCCTCGCGGTCACGAGGAGCGACCGTTGGTCAGCTTGACGGGGGCGAGGGAGCGACCGGTTTCAACCCACGCTCCTCGCGGTCACGAGGAGCGACCATTTAGGGCGCAGCGCTCAATGTGGATTTGGCGGTTTCAACCCACGCTCCTCGCGGTCACGAGGAGCGACCCGGGCTGAGAAAAATGCACTGGAGGCCAAAGGGTTTCAACCCACGCTCCTCGCGGTCACGAGGAGCGACTCGCCCCTTCTCGGTGGGCATGGCCGTCAAGGTGTTTCAACCCACGCTCCTCGCGGTCACGAGGAGCGACCTTCGTGGACAGCGAGCGCACGCTGGCCAACCTCAAGTTTCAACCCACGCTCCTCGCGGTCACGAGGAGCGACCTCAGCGTGCTCGGAGAGCGCCCAGACCCCATCGTTTCAACCCACGCTCCTCGCGGTCACGAGGAGCGACGGGGCAGCAGCTTGGACACGTCACTTCCTCCCGAGGAGTTTCAACCCACGCTCCTCGCGGTCACGAGGAGCGACCTGGGACCCGGGTCGCCCGACGGCGGGACCCTGAGGTTTCAACCCACGCTCCTCGCGGTCACGAGGAGCGACCTGTAAGCCGGAGCGCATAGTGAAGGTCGAGACGTTTCAACCCACGCTCCTCGCGGTCACGAGGAGCGACTGTTCCCGGACAGGGCGAGGGTGTCCCCCGCGTTGTTTCAACCCACGCTCCTCGCGGTCACGAGGAGCGACAGGTGGGGGCTCTCGTTCGGACTCAAGTACAGCTTGTTTCAACCCACGCTCCTCGCGGTCACGAGGAGCGACTGGGCCCCCCGGACGAAGTCGCCGTCTGGCTGGTGTTTCAACCCACGCTCCTCGCGGTCACGAGGAGCGACCCGGCCCGAGGGAACCGAGGAGAGCTATGTTCTCGTGTTTCAACCCACGCTCCTCGCGGTCACGAGGAGCGACGAGGTCCGCCTTGCTGTAGCGCTGGGAGAATTCCTGTTTCAACCCACGCTCCTCGCGGTCACGAGGAGCGACTTGTCCAAGTCGTACGGCCCGGCGCCGTACTTGGCGACGTTTCAACCCACGCTCCTCGCGGTCACGAGGAGCGACCCTGCCCGTCCAAACTACCACAATCACTCGGGAATCCGGCCGGTCCGCGCGAACTTGGGTCCACAGGCCCGTCCATCCAGTCCGCGTGCCTCGTCACCTCCGCGTAACTCCCTACGACTATTGGAGATTTCAAAGAGCGCGAACCTCCGACGAAGCACGCACCGAGACAGGTTCGCGCGCCCCAGTCAGGGCAGGCAAGCCGCTCACAGGATGAGCGGCCCCTCGACATCCAATGGAACCCGCGTGCCATGGTGCTCCGTCTTCCGAGCGACATCCTCGCTCAAGAAGTAGAACCGCAGACTGTCGCTCTCCGCATCCATCTCCGAGAGCAGCCGTGCGCGCAGCACGACCCAGTCCTTCGGCTCCAGCACGCACTCGAACACCGAGTACTGCACCCGGACCCCATGGTCCTTGCACATCCGCGCAATCCGCCGGAGCCGCTTGGGTCCCGTCGGGTCACTCACCTGAACGTCGTAACAGACGAGCACGGTGACCTTCCGCATCAGCGCACCGCGAACGGAGGATATCCGTCCAGCTCGCCTCGGAGGGTCCTCGCCAGCAACAGCGCCTGCAGGTGCGGCACCAGCCCCCAGCTCGTCTGCTGCCCCAGGAAGACATGCTGCACTTCCACCTGCTTCGCCGCTTGGTACGCCACGAGGAACGCCTTGCGCGCCTCGTCCCGCAGCATCACCGCACCCGCGGCCTCCTCCTTGAAGTCCTCCGGCTTGAGCTGCCCCCGGTTCACCAGCGAGAACACCAGCCGGTCCACCACGGGCGCACGCAGCTCCTCCATCAAGTCCAACGCCAGCGACAGCCGCCCCGGCCGGTCCTCATGAAGAAACCCCACCGCCGGGTCCAACCCCACTCCCGCCAGCGCCCCCGCGCAGTCCTGCGCCAGCAGCGCATAACCAAACGACAGCAGCGCATTCAGCGGGTCCCTCGGAGGCCGCCGGTTGCGCCCATCGAACCCGAACCGTCGCGCCCCACCCTTGAGCAGGCTCGGGAACACCTCGAAGTAGTCCCGGGCCGCGATGCCCTCCAGCCCGCGCACCTGCGCCAGTTCCTCCGCTCGCCCCACCGCACGCAAGTGCTCGGCGAGCTTCCGCGCCGCCTCCTCCAACGGCTGCGCCTGCTCCGCCGCCGCGTCCCGCTTCGCATGCAGGAGAAACTGCCGCGCGTTGCTCACCTTCCCCACCACCATCGCCCGAGCGATGGCCAACGTCCTCCCCCCATCATCCGCCGCGCGATACTGCTCGCGGCGCAGCAGCACATTTCCCCCCGGAAGCCCCTCGACGCGCGCCAGGAAGCGCCCCGTCATCCCGAAGAAGGACACGTGGATGCCCGCCTCGACACAGCTCTCCAACAGCTCCGGCGTCATCCAGGCCCGAGTCAGGCACACCACCGAGCGCAGGTGTCGCAGCGGCACCTCCGCCTTCTTCACGTCCTGGACCGTCACCACCACCCGCTCCCCTTCCTTGTTCAGGCGGGTGCCCTCCACGGTGATGAACAGCGTATTGAGCGCGGTGGTCACGACACCTCCTTTGGGTCCACCAGTTCCACCATCCGCCGCAGATGCTCGGAGGCACGCCGCTGTCCCGCCGTGACGTGCGGCAGGCACAGCGGCTCCAGCGAGCACGACTCACACTTCGGAGCCCTCGCCACCACGGGCACGCTCCCCCGCGCCAGCAGCTCATGCATCCGAGCCACCGCCTCCTCCGTCCGGGCCCGCAGCCGCGCATCCAGCACAATCACCTGCCGCCGATGCTGCGCGCCATGGAACAGCGCGCCCTCGGGAACAGGGACACCGTGCATCTCCTCCAGGCACAGCGCCTGGGCACAGAGCTGCACACAGTCCGCCTCGAGTGACTTGCGCTTCGCCCGCTTCACCTCCACGGGATACGGCCGCCACCCGGTGGGGCTCGAGGCATCCGGGTGGTACTCCACCAGGTCCGCGCGCCCCACCAATCGCAGCCGCTCACACCCCAGCCGCACCGCGCGCTCCACGCGCCGCCCGGGCCGAGCATCATGCCCGGGCTGGTCCACCCGCTCATGGAGCAGCCGCCCCGTCGCGGTGCGCACATCCTCCCGCCAGAGCTGCTCCACGTGGATGAGCGCCGCCTGCCGCTCACAGAACAACAGGTGCTGCAAGGCGGACAGCGCCACCCACGTCTCGCGAGCGGAGGTCATCCCGCCAGTTCCATCACCTCGATGCCCTGCGGCAGCTTCGCGGTGTCCACCTTCACCGTGTAGTCCTTGAACGAGCGCGCGGGCTTCTCCCCGTTCACGGGCGTCACCTGCACCCGGTCGAACAGCGCGTGCGCGGGCGCATTGCCCAACTCCGAGCCGTGCTTGAACACGATGACCTTGCGCATGGACATCAGGCCGCGCGCCGCGCTGCGGTCCAGCTCGAACATGTTCAGGAAGGCCTTGAACAGCAGGTCCAGGTCGCCCGAGCTGAAGCCCGTCTGCTTCGCCAGGTGCGGCGAGACGAAGCCATGCGCGCGGTAAAGCCCGTACGGCACCGTGTTCTTCCGCCCCATGGTGCGGTTGTCGCCGCCCTGCTTCTCCGCCTCCGCCTCGGTGGCCACGGCCATGCGGGTGATGGAGTGCTCCAGCGAGACGATGGGCGTCACGGAGCGGGCGAACGTGAGCTGCACCGGCCCGCGGACCTGTCCCGCGTTGGCGCCCGTGGACATGACGGCGCCGAACGTCCGCACGTCGAAGAACGTCTTGCACATCCACGCACGGCCCTGGTCCACCTCGGAGCCCTGGGCCTCGCCCTTGGTGTTGCGCTTCTTGCCATCCTTGTCGCTCTTGGGCTTCTCGTTCAGGTCGACGCCCAGGTCCTTGTAGGCCTGGGCGATGGTGGAGTTCAGGACGGCCTTCTCCTTCACGAAGATGTCGAACCCGGGCTTCTTCTCCTGAGTGAGCAGGATGAAGTTGCGCACCTTGCGCTTGAGGCTGACATCCGTGACCAGGCCGTCTCCCGTCTCCGGGTCGATGCGCGGCAGGTTCCCCGCGTCGGGGTCTCCGTTGGGGTTGCCATCCTGGACGTCGAACAGCAGGACGAAGTCGTGGCGGTTCTTGAGCTCGGACATGGCGTTCTCTCTCTCGTATGGGAATCGTGGAAGCGGTGGTCAGTCGTCAGACTTGGAGGAAGCGTCCTTCGCGGCCTTGCCTTCGGCCTGCGGGCGCTTCGTGAAGAAATCCTCGCGCTGGTGGTAGTAGCCCACCGCGAAGAGCCCCTGGTTCTCGAGCGAGAGCACGGGCGGGAAGGGACTCTCCGAGGGCAGCAGCGCCATCACCTCGCCCTTCTTCTTCTCCAACCAGCCGCCAGCCTCCGCCTTCGAGGCGTGGTGCACGGAGAGCTGGAGCAACCGGGGGAAGACGGTGACGGGGTTGCGCGAGGCCGCACCGAAATATCGATCACGAATGCTGGCGTTGATGTCGCCCAGCGCCGCGCCCTGCAGGCGCTCCAGCACGGCGAAGAGCCGACCGAGGACATACGACTGGGACGTGTTGCTCTTGTCCAATGACACGGAGACCTCCAGGGAAGTGGGTCCACTGCGGGGAAGCCGGATGAGGGTGGCCTTGATGAGCGCGACGCGGAGGCGGAGCTGCTCGCGCTCGAGCTTGTCGTCCGAGGGGGGAAGCCGCAGACGGTCCAACGCCGCTGAGAGCAGCTGTCGCGGGAAGGGATGTCCCCTCAACGCCGCGCCCAGCATCCGCGTCGCGACGTCGGGACTCAGCCCGCGTCCAGACGGGGCCTCGACGGCCTTGAGCAGGCGCCAGATGGGCGTGGGCTTGTCCTGTGCCACCGCGCCCAGCCGCAGATCCGCGAAGTACCGGCGAAGGCTCTCCTTCACCTCACCGACGCTGGTCTGGAACCAGTCGCGCACGGCGACACGGCCGGAGTTGCCAGCGAGGGTGACGGCATAGAAGCGCCTCGTATCCAGCGCTCCAGACTCCAGCCCGATGAGCGGCGCCTCCAGCAAGCGCCGCAGGTCTTCCTCCGTGGGGTCGAGCAGGGCCAGCAGCTGGCTCTCCTGCTCGGCGGTGCTGTTGGTCCAGAACACCAACACCGAGCCATCCCCCAGCTGGATGCCTTGTCGGAACCGGCGGGTCTCCGACTTGCGGAGCAGGTCGTTGAGCGCGAGCACGTACCCGAGCGCGGCCTGCTGCGAGACGGGTGCGTTGTCTCCCTGCTCCATCCCATGCGACTCGAAGGCGTCCGCGTTGAACGACACCAGGGCCGCCCCCGCGCCCTGGGCCTCCGGGATGTTCTTCAACTTCGGATGGGTCCGCGCCACCACGCCCACGGTCCCGGTCACCAGACACAGACCGACCTTGCCCTGGGCGGCGGCGTGCGCGCTCCGCTTCTCCCACCATGCACGGACCTCGGGGAGCTGATGCACGGGGTCGAGCGAATCGCCCACGACGAAGGCGAACAACTCCGAGCCCGTCCACTCATCCGCCGCGCGCTCCTCGACGACCTTCGCGCGCGCCGCGTCGTCCTCGAGGAACTTCTCCACGGCGCGCAGCTCGGGCACCTTCGTGTCCGCCGCCGCCTCCTTCACCAGCTTCACGAAGGCAGCCAGCCGTGGCGCCCCCTTGTCGGCCTTGCCCTCCCGGGCCTCGGGGTCATGGCCCAGGACGTACTTGGTGTTGTCCGCCAGGAAGCCCGCGGCGATGTTCACGGCGCGCGTTGGCAGTCTCGGAATCGACAGGGGCTTGCCCCGTCCCTTCTCGTCCTGCGTGGGCTCCAGTCCCAGCAGCTTCCCCTTCGCGCTCAGGCGGATGAGGAAGTCCACGGGCTTCGTCTCGTAGAGCGGGTCGTCCACCAACCCGCGCTCGCGCGCGAAGTCGTTGAGCGCCGTGAGCATCATGGCTGGCCTCCGTTCTGCTTGAGCACTTCGTCCCGGCCCGGCACGTGGAGCACGCCCCGGTCCAGGGACGCCTCGAAGAACAGCGGGCGCGTCGCTTCACCGAACTCGAAGTCGTAGAACACGAGCCCCAGAGGCCTGCGCTCGACCTCCAGGTCCACGGGCCGGACGTCCTCCACCATCGGCTCCACGCGCGCGGCGAACTCGCGGCAGCCCAGGTACGGCGCGTGGAAGAACTGTCCCTTCTCCAGCCGCCGCTCGAACATCTCCTCGAACTTGCGGACGTTGTCCTCGGGGCCCGCCTTGCCCGCCACGAGCGAGAACGACGCGGTGATGGCGTAGTCCACGTCCCGCAGCGCCACCGTGTTGCGCTGCGCTCGGTCCTCGTCCGCCGCGTAGTCGAGCTTCCCCACCACCGCGCGGCTGTTCACCTCGTTGCGGCGGAAGCTCGTCCACCGCACGGGCGCGAGGACGGCGATCTCGTGGACCTGCCAGCGGATGGCTGGCTTCCAGAGAATGGCCTCCAAGACGCCCCTCGCCGCCGAGGGTGTCATCACCTCGTAGCTCACCCGCTCGGCCTTCATCTCCGGGCGGGTGAAGCAGGCCACGGGCCCTCGGGCCCGCACGCGAAACCGCTTGCTCGTCTTCATCCACACACCTCCTGAAGTTCGTCAGCCGGGAATGAGGAAGGCCGGGTCGAGCACGCCCACCCGGTCGCGCAGCAGCCCGAAGGTCTCGTCGTAGGCGGACCGATGCTCGGGCCCGAGGAACACCACCGTCTCCGCCGCGACGCCCGCCAGCTCCCGCTCCACCCAGACCTCGCGGAGCTTGCGCGGCACCGTCACCGTGAAGCGCTGCAAGGCCCGCAGCCGCTCACGCGAGGGCCCCAGCCGCCGCACCTCGTCGAGCACCGCCTCACAGCCCTCGAAGGGCACCACCACGGGCGCGCTCCACTCGTCCTCCACGAGCTGGAACTTCGCGGAGACCTCCTCGTACTTGAGCGCCGCCCGAGCCTCTTGAATGCCCTTCCCATCCCGAGCCGCGTTCGCGTAGAGCCGCTCGAAGTACCGCCGGAAGCTGTCGGGTGAGAACAGGTCCAGCGCGGGGTCCTGCGCCAGCAGCGTCCGGGTCACCGCCAGCGCCGCCTGCGGCACACCAGGGGGCGGCTGCGTCTTCGCCTCGTACACACGGAGCTCGCCGAGCGTCTCCAGCCGACCCTCGCGATTGCAGCGCCCCGCCGCCTGAGCCAGCGAGTCCAGCCCCGCCAGGCTCCGGTAGACGACGGCGAAGTCCAGGTCCACGCCGGCCTCGACCAACTGCGTCGCCACCAGTCGCACCGGTTCCCCGCGCCGCTTCCGCTTCTGGATGTCCGCCAGCACCCTGGAGCGATGCTCCGGGCACATCAGCGCGGACAGGTGCAGCGTCGTCCCCTCACCGACACGCGCGTCCACCAACGCGCACAGCTCGCGCGCGTCATCCCGACGGTGGACCACCGCGAGCACATCGCGCTCGCCGGCCACGGCCTCGGCCAGCGCTTCATAGGACATGGGCTCGCGGCTCGTGGGCCAGCGCACCGTCACGCGGCGCAGACGCTCGAAGGCGTTCAGCTCCGGCGGCACCAGCTCCTGGACCGAGGGAAAGCCCTCGGGAAACCCAGGACGCATGCCCAGCGCGGGCTGGGTCGCGGTGCAGATGACCACCGAGCAGCCGTAGTCCTCCACCAGCGTCTTCAACCCGTCCAGGATGGTGGTCAGCAGCGCGGGAGGCAGCGTCTGCGCCTCGTCCAATACGATGACGCTCCCGGCGATGTTGTGCAGCTTGCGGCACGCCGAGGTCCGACAGGCGAACAGGCTCTCCAACAGCTGCACCGTGGTGGTGACGATGACCGGCGCGTCCCAGTTCTCGCTGGCCACGCGGTTGAGCGCCGTCTCCCGCTTGGGGTCCACGGACGAGTGGTGCTCGATGACGGCGCTCCCCAGCTCGCCAAAGGCCTCCCGATACACCCCCGAGCTCTGCTCGATGATGGACGTGTACGGGATGGCGACGATGACCCGCCGAAGCCCTCGTGACCGAGCATGCTCCAGCGCGAACGCCATGGAGGTCAGCGTCTTGCCGCCGCCCGTGGGCACGGTGAGGCTGAAGACTCCCGGCGGACCCGGCGCGCGCGCGAGCACCGCCGAGAGCACCTCGCGTCGGACCCGGTTCACCGGCGTGTCCGGCGCACCGCTCTGCTTCTGGTCCATGAAGGCCCGCAGCGCTCGCGCGAGCTGCTCCAACGTCGCGCCGACGCGCCGCGCTTCGACCCGGGACGTGTCGTAGAAGGCCTCCGTGTCCAGGAAGTCCGCGTCGCACAGGGACGAGAACAGCATCCGCGTCCAGAACTCGAGCCGGTGCTTGGAGAGCTTCTCGAGCCAGCTGAAGTCCAGCCCTGGCGTCAGCGCGCGCAGGTCTTCCGGAACGCCCGCCGTCAGCGCTTCCTCCAGGAGCTTCAGCTTCTCGGGGTCTCCTACGCGACTCCGGAACTTCTCCGCGTCCCGCAGTCCGCCGTGGTGTCCCGCGATGGCCATCGCCAGGGGCCCCAGCCGCCGCTCCATGCGCAAGGCCCACAGCGCGCCCGCCGTCGCATGGTCCTTGTCCGAGGAGTTCCCCACCTCCAGGTGGGCCTCGAAGCCGTTCTCCTTGCGGATGCGCGACTGGAAATGAGGCCGGTACTTGCCCAGGTCATGCCAGCGTCCCGCCAGCTCACAGAACACGCGCATGTCCTCGCGCGCCGCGAACAGCGCGGCCAGGCGCCCCACCTCCATCAAGTGCTCGCGGAGCAGATGCGGACGACCCTCCGCCGTGACGTGAGCCAGCGGCTCCGCCGTCACCCCGCGCGAAGACACATCACCAGACATCATCCCCCCACCACCTGCCATCGCAGGTCCAATCCCTTGTCACTGTCCATAGCCATGACACAAACCCACGCGCGTTTCCATCGCACGCCGGGAGCTATGACAGCTTCATGAAGGGTCGTCCCTACCTCCCCGGGGGTATGGACCGTCCCGCGATAAAGACAGTCACCGCCCCAGACGTCCCCTGAGTCAACCGCGCCCGGGAGCCGGGGTTCACCTCGACACACCCAGGGGCATCTGGTACGCGCCGTCCAGTGCACCGCGAGCCCGCGCATCGTCAGCCCTGGTGGCCCCTGCTGCTCGTCGCGGCCGGCGCGTGGCTCCTGCGCATCGCGGGCTTCTTCCACCGGGGCGGCGCGCTCGGCCACCCCGTCGACTACGACGAGGGTGTCTACTTCAGCGCCGCCGCGCTCCTCTCCCAGGGCCTGTTGCCCTATCGCGACTACTTCTTCGTCCACCCGCCCGGCATCACCGTGCTGCTCTCCCCCGTGGCCGCGCTCTCACACGGCCTCGGCCCCGCCCTCGCCTTCTCCGTCGTCCGCTGGCTCATGCCGCTCGCGGGCGCACTCAGCACCCTGCTCAGCGGCCGCATCGCCCAGCAGCGCTGGGGCACTCGCGCGGGCCTCGTCGCCGCGCTCGCCTACGCCGTCTACCCCGAGGCCGTGTCCACCGAGCGTGGCCCCTTCCTCGAACCCCTGCTCAACCTCACCTGTCTCACCCTCGCGTGGGTCTGGCTCCGCCCCTCCACCACGCAAAGACAGACACAGCGAAGAGACCTCCTCGCCGGAGCCCTGCTCGCCACCGCCTGCGCCATCAAGCTGACCGCGGGCGCCTGGGTCCTCGCCGTCGCCTGGGCTCGCGGCATGTCACGCGAAGGCTCGCGCGTCGCGCGGGTCATCCTCATTGCCGCGGGCGTGGGCCTGTTGTGGCTCGGCCCCTTCTTCCTCCTCGCCCCGGACGCGATGCTCCAGGGCCTGCTGCGCTTCCAGCTCCTGCGCCCTCCCGACGGAGACTCGAGCCTCACCAGCCGCCTGCTCTCCATCCTCGTCGACGGACGCCTGGGCCTCACCCTCGTCACCGTCATCGGCGTCACCGTGGCCCTCGCACGCACGCGTCAGCAGGACGCCGTCACCGAGCGCCTCTTCAGCGCCGCGTGGCTCCTCACCGTCGCCACCTTCCTCGCCTCCAAGAGCTACTGGTCCCAGTACAACGCGCACCTCGCCCCCACCACCGCCGTCCTCACGGGCCTTGGCGCGGACTTCATCGTTCGCCAACTCCACGGCGCGCGCACCCAGCGAATCGCCCTCGCCGTCACCGCCCTCCTCATCCTCACCACCCTCCCCGGCGTCCTCCGCGCCGCGAAACAGAAGGACCGCTTCCTCCTCCCGCTCGGTGAGACGCTCAGGTCCACCGTCCCCACGGATGCAGCGCTCTGCGCCTTCGAGCCCGCGTGGGCCATCGCCGCCGACAGACTCCCCGGCCTGCCCCTCGGCAATCCCGCGTTCGTCGACCCGTACGGCCTCATGTTGAACGACGCGCTCTTGGCGCCCACGCGCTTCCCCAACGCGGAGGCCGCCTTCCAGGACGCGCACTCGCAACGCACCGCGCTCCAGCTGCTCCCACGTTGCGACGTCCTGCTCCTCCTCGGCCGTGGCGAGTGGCAGCTCTCCGACACCAGCGAGCAATGGGTCCGCGAGCACTTCACCCGCGACGCGGAGCTCTGGCGTCGCAATCCCTGACATCCCCCGCCCACCCGGCGGAGCCGTCCACCCAGGGCCTCGCCCGCTTGCCCAGACATCCTGCGCGCGCGTGACGATATTCGCCCATGCCGCGACCCGTCATGAACGCGGCCTCGATTCTTCGCAGCGAATCCCGACGCGCGAGGAGGTAGACCCATGTCGCAGATTGAACTCGTTGGCGAGCCCCTGCTTCACCTCGAAAGCTCCCGCCTGCTGGCCGAAGCCCGGCGAGTCGTCCCCGAGGCCTTCGACGCCCAAGGCCGTCTGCTCTCCCCCATCGCGGGCTCCTGGGTCCACCCGCCCGCGTGGTTCGACGCGCGCTCGCCCATCGACGGCCAGGTGCTCGCGTCACTGCCGCTGCTCTCTCAAGCCCAGGCCGTCCAGGCCGTGGAGAAGGCCGCCGGCGAGTTCCTCCCCTGGTCCGCCCGCTCGCTCAACGCGCGCATGCACGCCGTCCTCGACGCGCTGGACTCGCTCGAGGACCACCGGGACCTGCTCGTCCGCGTCCTCGCCTGGGACATCGGCAAGACACTGCCCACGGCCAGCAACGACGTGGACCGCTGCCTCACCGGCCTCGAGTGGTACCTGGAGAACATCGGCCCGATGCTCGAGTCCCGCGCGCCGCTCGGCCTCGTGTCGAACATCGCCTCCTGGAACTATCCCTTCTCCGTCCTGCTGCTCAACGTGCTCGTGCAGACGCTCGCGGGGAACTCGGTCATCGCGAAGATTCCCACGCAAGGGGGCGGCGTCTCGCTCACCCTCGCCTTCGCGCTGATGCGCCGCGCGGGCCTGCCCGTGTCGCTCGCGGGCGGTCGCGGCAAGGACCTCTCCGAGGCCCTCGTGGGCCACCCGCTCATCGCCGGGGTCGCCTTCATCGGCGGCCGCGCCAACGGCGCCGAGGTCCACCGCCGCCTGCGCGACACGAACAAGCGCTACGCCCTGGAGATGGAGGGCGTGAACGCCTACGCCATCACCCGGTTCAC
The DNA here is from genome assembly GCF_059738865.1 of Myxococcus sp. MH1. NCBI lineage: Bacteria > Pseudomonadati > Myxococcota > Myxococcia > Myxococcales > Myxococcaceae > Myxococcus > Myxococcus sp. MH1. Next base: position 10,078,612 of record NZ_AP026947.1, read on the forward strand.
CGACTGGGACGGCCTCTCCCGCCAGATTCGCGCGGGCTTCGACTTCGGCAAGCAGCGCTGCACCGCCTACACCCGCTGGGTCGTCGAGAAGTCCCTCGTCCCCCGGTTCGTACGCGCCTACGTGGACGCCGCGTCCTCGCTGCGCGTGGGCCACCCACTGCTCGGCGGCGACGTGGACTTCGGCCCGCTCATCTCCGCCAGCAAGGTGGCGGAGCTGCGCGCGCTCATCGACGACGCCCGCGAGCGCGGCGCCGCGGTGCTGCACGAGGGCACGCTCGCCGATGACGCCTTCACCCCGGGCCAGTCGCGCGGGAGCTACATCGCCCCCACCCTGCTCTTCGGCGTGCCTCGCGACAGCGAGCTCTACCTGCGCGAGCCCTTCGGCCCCGTCGACGTCCTCATGTCCGTGGACTCCGAGGAGGAGCTCATCCGCGAAGCCAATGTCTCCCAAGGCGCGCTCGTCGCCTCCGTGGCCACCGATGACCCACAGCTCGCCGAGCGCCTCGCCTCCCAGCTGCAGGCCTTCAAGGTCGGCATCAACAGGCTGCGCTCGCGCGGAGACCGCGAGGAGCCCTTCGGCGGCAAGGGCGGCTCCTGGGCCGGCGCCTTCGTCGGTGGCACCCACCTGGTGCACGCCTTCACCGAAGGCCCCCATGCCCTCGAGGGGAACTGGCCGGACTGAACTCCCCGGGGGCATCCTTCCAGCACCCGACACCCGCCGCGGCGAAAGCGAGGTCCGTCAGGACCACACGCACCTGACGTTGCCCGTCCTTGACGCGGCGCGGTTAAGCTCGCGCCCCATGAACCGCGAATACCACCGCTGGCATAGCGCGCGCCTGCATCGGGACATGGAGCTCCTGCTCTACGGCCACTCGGGAGAACCCGTGCTGCTGCTGCCCACCAGTCGCGGCCGCTTCTTCCAGGCCGAGGACTTCGGCCTCATCGGCGCCATCGCCGACCGCGTCCAGTCCGGCCGCTACGTCATCGTGTGCCCGGACTCCGTGGACGAAGAGTCCTGGTTCAACACGTCCGTGCACCCGCATGACCGCATCGCCCGGCACCAGGAGTGGGAGCAATACCTGCTCAACGAGGTGGTGCCGCTGCTGATGAGCCGCAGCACCGGCGGGCGCCTCACCCTGGCCGGGTGCAGCTTCGGCGGCTTCCACACGTACAACGTGGGCCTGCGCCACCCGCACGTCTTCCGCCGGCTCATCTCCATGGGCGGCAAGTTCGAGACGGACGAGTTCCTCGACGGCCACCAGGACAACGACGTCTACTTCCACTCCGCCACGCAGTGGCTGCCCAACGTCCACGACAACAGCCAGCTCGCCGCGCTCCAGCGCGTGGAGATGGTGCTGGCGGTGGGCGAGCACGACTTCTGCCGCCCCTCCAACGAGCACCTCTCCAGCCTGTTGTGGAAGAAGGACATCGGCAACCAGCTCGCCATCTGGCAGGGCGGCAACCACGACTGGCCCGTCTGGCGGGAGATGATTCAGCAGTACCTGCCCTGGTAGCCGGCGAGGACGCCGCGCCCGCTCACGACTCGAGCGGGCGCAGCGTGCCGGCGCTGATGCGGTTGAAGCGCCAGAGCAGCGACAGCGCCACCGCGATGAGCCCCGCGCACAGGCCCCACCAGATGCCCACCACGCCCAGCCCCAGCTTGAAGCCCAGCAGCAGCGTGAGCGGCAGGCCGATGGCGTAGTGCCCCACCATGTTCGCCAGGAACGTGAAGCGCGTGTCGCCCGCGCCGCGCAGCACGCCCGCGCCCACGCCCTGCACCCCGTCGAACACCTGGAAGATGGCGCTCACCATCAGCAGGGGCACCACCAGCGGGAGCACGTCCTCGGGGGCGCCCGCCAGCCGGGCCAGGGCCCCGGGGAAGAGCGCGAACGCCAGCGCCCCCAACGCCATGAAGCCCGCGCCGCCCGCGAAGGCGATGAAGCCGCTGAGCCGCGCCCGGGGCGTGTCGTGCGCGCCCACCGCCCAGCCCACCCGCACGCTCCCCGCGTTGCCGATGCCCATGGCCACCGTGAAGGTGACGCTCGAGTACGCGATGGCGATTTGATGCGCCCCCACGCTCGCGGCTCCCAGCCCCGCCGACAGCACGCCCGCCAGCGCGAAGACGCCAATCTCCGCGGCGATGTGCAGGCCAATGGGCACACCCACCCGGATCGCCTGGGCCAGGTCGCTCCACACGGGCCGACGCACGGGCCGCTCGCCCTCCGGCGCGGGCAGCTTCGCGATGGCCAGCACCACCACGCCCAGCTGCAACATCGTGCACAGCGTCGAGGCCAGCGCCGACCCGGCCACGCCCATCGCCGGCACGGCCCGCAGGGGGCCGAGGTACCCGGGCAGGTTCGCGCCGCCGAACACCAGCAGGATGTCCGCGCCCAGGTTCAGCACGTTCGCCAGCACCGTCGCCACCACCAGCGGCCGCGTGTACGCGGTGGACTGGAGATAGGAGCGCATCGTCAGGAAGGCCAGCATCAGCGGCAGGCTCGGCCCGCGCCACAGCAGGTAGTCCCAGGCCCCCGCGATTTCCGTCTCGCCGATGCCCGCGAGCGGCAGGAGCAGGGGCGACAACATCAGCAGGCAGAACAGCAGCAGCCCGGCGAACAGCGACATCCAGCCGCCTTGCCACAGCAGCCCCCGCGCCCTCGCCATGGCGCGCCCGCCCACCGCCTGGGACAGGAGCGGGTCGAACCCCATCATCAGCCCCATGCCGAAGCCGCTGACAGCGAAGAACAGGCCGTTGCCCAGCCCCACGGAAGCCAGCGCCGACGTGCCCGCCCGCCCCACCACCAGCGTGTCCACCAGCCCCATGAGCGACTGGCCGCCCTGGGCAATCGCGATGGGGATGGCCAGGCGAGAGAGCGCGCGCAGCTCCGCCAGGATGGCGGCGCGACGGGAGCCGGGCCGGGGCGACGACGAGGAGGGTGCGACGGCGGTGGACATGGCGGCCTCGGCCTATAGCGCCTTCCGCCATGGAATGCGCCAGCCGAGAGCGACGCCCCCGCGCTCCCTCTCCTGACCCCTGGGGTGCCCACGAAACGAAGGGGCCCCGGGACCCACATCGTGTCCCGAGGCCCCGAGCCGTCACACCGGTGCCTCAGGGCACCGGCGCGTCGAAGTACGTGGTGGCCAGGGGCGTCTGGAGGGCCCCCACGTTGGCCACGCGGATGCCCGCGTCGGTGATGGCGTACACGAAGTCATCCGCCATCACACTGCGGCGCACCTCCGGCGCCCAGTACCAGCTCCAGTGCGGGTGCTCGAAGCGCTGGAACATGTCCCGCGCCGACACCGCGCCCACCGGCGTGAAGCCCGTGGCCATGTCCACGCGGAACACGCGCAGCTCGCTGGTGAAGCCGGACCAGTAGTCGGGGCGGCTGTAGTCCCAGTCCACGAAGGGCACCGCCACCAGGCCCTTGGCCGCGAAGTAGTTGAACGCCTTGTGGTCGTGCAGGGCCTCGCTGTTGGAGCCGCTCGTCCCCATCCGGTGGGTGAAGGCCTCGCGGGGGTTGGCCAGGTCCGTCACGTCGAACAGCGACAGCTTCAGCGCGCGGTTGCGCCAGCCGCCGTCCTCGTCGCGGTCCTCGCCGAAGGTGAGCAGGTGCGTGTCGCCCAGCGGGTGGATGTACGTGGAGAAGCCCGGAATCTTCAGCTCGCCCACCTTGCGCGGGTGCGCCGGGTCGCTCAGGTCGAAGGTGAAGAGCGGGTCCGTCTGGCGGAAGGTCACGATGTAGCCCTTCTTGCCCACGAAGCGCGCGCTGAAGATGCGCTCGGTCGGCGCCAGGTCCTCGCTGCGCCCCAGCTCCTCCAGCCGCCCGTTCTTCGGGGCGAACGTCACCAGCCGGCTCACGGTGTCCGGGCCGTTGGTGGTGGGCGTCGACACGCCGTCACCATTGCCCGCCGTGCGCCACGTCGTCACCGTGGTGGCCACGCGCAGCACGCCCTCGTGCTCGTCCATGGCGAACTGGTTGACCAGCACTCCGGCCACCGAGCCGCTGCCCACGTACGTGGCGCGCGCCGGCTCACGGATGTCGAACTTGTGGATGTACGAGTGGTCGGACTGCTCCGCCACCTGCTGCCACCACCAGTGGTTGGCGGACAGGTACAGGGACTCGGTGGACGCGTACACCACGCCCGGCGCGGACACCACGCTGGTGCGGCCCAGCGGCGCGGCGCCTTCCACCGTGTCCAGGTCCAGCGACAGCACCGTCACGAAGCCCAGGCCCGTGGGCGCGTTGGCGTGGAAGAAGTCCGAGCAGGAGAAGGGCAGCGCGGTGGTGGTGCCGTCCGCCGCCACCCGGCGACCGGGCTCCACCCAGTCCGCCAGCGTCTGGTCGCGGATGAGCTTCTCGTTCTTGACGATGAGCGCGTCGAGCGCCGCGTTCATCTTGTCGCGGTTCTCCAGCTCACGGGAGTACTCGGGGTAGAAGCGCACGTCCGAGGGCCAGCGGAACTCGTCCGTCATCACCAGCCGCACGGCGCTGTCCACGCGGCGCGCGGTGAGGTAGCCGCCCGGCAGGAACACCTGCTGCTTCACCTGGGGCGACGCCAGGTCCGACACGTCCACCACCGTCACCTTCAGCGTGCCGCCCTGCATGTAGCCGCAGCGCAGACCCGCGCAGTCGGGCAGGGGCGCGCCCATCATCGGAGAATCCCCCCACACCGAGGGGCGACCGGGACGCTCCTCGTACACCTGCGACGCGATGACCAGCCGCTGGCGCTCCTTGTCGTAGAGCATCTCGCGCGGCTGACCTTCGATGGCCAGCGACGACACGCGCGTGAGCTGGTCCGCGGGCCAGGAGCGATTCACATACAGCTTGGACCCGGACAGCACGAAGATGTGGTTGCCGTCGTTCTGCACGAAGTCCGCCTCGTGCACGCCGGCCACCTGGTTGTTGGTGCCCGTGTAGTCGTCGGGGCCGCGCGGCGCGCCAGCGCCACCGTTGTCCTCGGAGGGCATGGGCGCGCCCGTGGGAGGCGCCGCGCCGTCGCCGAACCACCACTGCAGACCGCGGGGCCGCATCGACTCCACCGACGCGCGCATCCGCTTCGTCGCCGTGTCCTCGATGTGCCGCTCCAGCGCCTCGCAGCCCTCGAAGGCATCCAGCCGCGCCTCCTGCGCCACCGGCTCGTTCTCCACCTGCGGATACGTCTTGTCGTCGTCACAACCCACCGCAGCCACCGCCACCAGCCCCACCCATCCGTAGCGCTTCCATCGCCGCATGAGATTCCTCCCGGTTCGTGTCTGTTGGCCCCATCCGCGGCGCGAGCTGGAATCCCCCGGCCCGCCATGCCCGGATGACGGCACGGCCCGGGCGCGCTCTTGCCACCCCCATGCCAGCAACCACGCTGACTCGGGACACCGGGATTTCCAGGGGCTTGCGGGCGCCAGGGCCTCTCAGAAACCTGAGGCGCGCGGATTCCCCGTGGGGGGAAATCCGTGAGTCCGCGGCACGAAGCGGACGAACTGCTGCGTCAGCGCCGGGTCCATGCGCTCCAGGCGCAGGCCCATGCCCGCCGGTGCACGGAAGGCGCCAGGGGCGCGCGGCGGGTTGGCCCAGACGACGGTGGCCTCGGCCGAGCACGGTGAGCGCTGTCCGGCGAGCGACACCTTCAACGACAACCGGGTGCCCTCGCGCGCCGGGGTGAGCGTGCGCACGAAGAGGGCCTCGGGGCTGGCGTCGTGGCTGAAGCCCGTCAGCGCGGCGCCCCCGGCCAGCGGGGCGAACTCCACCACGGTGAAGAAGGGCACGCGCTCGGCGGCCCGCAGGGGGACGCGGTCGGGCGTCAGCCGCGACAGCACGCGCCCGAGCAGCTCATCGGCGCCCAGGTGGCGCTTCTCCAGCAGCGGCGCGCCCGACAAGGCCTGCGCACGGGCGAGCACCTCACCGGACTCCTCCGCGCGCGACAGGAGCACCAGCGGCTTCTTCGGGTTCGCGTCGCGCAGCCGCGCGGCCAGGGCCAGCGTCTCGCGCGGGGCCCGCGACACGTCGACGAGGAAGCCGTCGAGCTGCGCGCCGTGCTCCGCCGCGAGCGCCTCCGCGTCCTGCGCGTCGCGCGCGTAGAGGACGTGCAGGCCCTCCTGCTCCAGCGAGCCGCCCAGGAACGTGTGCAGGAAGCGGCCGCCCTCGACGAGCAGCACGCGGCGGCCCTTGGGAGGCCCCTCCTTCGCGCGCTCACGGGCGTTGCGCACCGCCACCAGCTTGGCCTGCAGCGCCTCGAGCGCGACGGGCTTGGGCAGGAAGTCATCCGCGCCCGCGCGCCAGCAGTGCATCACCTCGTGCGGCTCGCCGGCGGAGGTGAACATGATGACGGGCACGTTGCGGCCCGCGGGGTGTGACTTCACCGCGCGGCACACCTCGTCGCCCTGCATGCGCTCCATGCGCAGGTCCATCAGGATGAGCATGGGCGCGCGGCGGGCCAGCTCCGCCAGACACGCCTCGCCCCCCTCCAGCGTCACCGGCTCGCAGCCCAGCCGGGCCAGGTGCAGCCGCACCACCTCGCGCGCGGTGCGCGAGTCGTCCACCACGAACACGGCTTCCCGCGTGGTGGAGCCGGGCGCGTTCATCAGGCCCGCGGCTCCTGCTTGCCGCCGGACAACAGCTGCGTGAGCTGCCGGGCGATGGCGGCGCACTTCGCCGCATCCTTGCTGTCCAGCGCGGTGCGCCCGCCGTCGAGCAGCTTCTGGACCGTGCCCACCGCGGCCTCGGCCTCCGGGCTGGGGTTCTCCTGCGCGCTCTTCTGGAGCATCCGCGCCAGCTTCTCGCCGCGCTCCAGCAGCTTGCGGAACAGCTCCTCGGCGCGCTTCGCGTCCACCACGCCCTGCGACTTCGCGTAGTTCGCCTGCTCCGCGCCCAGCTTCTCCGCCTCGCCGTGCGGCAGGCCCGCGCGCGCCTCCAGGCGCACCGTCTCCATGTTGCCGGTCGTCAGGTCCGTGGCCTTCACGGACAGGATGGCCTCACCGGACAGCTCGAAGACGACCTCCAGCGGCACGTCTCCGCGCGCGGCCACGTGCAGGTTCTTGAGCACCACCTCGCCCAGCTTGTGGTTCTCGTCCTGGAACTCGCTCTCGCCCTGGTACACGGGGATGCGCGCCTCGTGCTGGCCGGAGGTGCCGGGGAAGAAGATGTCGCGCGCGACGACGGGCACGCCCGTGTTCTTCGCGATGAGCCGCTTCACGCGCCCGCCCAGCACGCCCACGCCCAGGCTCTGGCTGGCCACGTCCAGCAGCAGCGCCTGACCGGACTGGCGGAGCAGCTCGTCCGCCTGCACCGCGGCGCCCAGCGCCACGGCCTCGTCCGGGTGCACGTCCGTGGAGGGCTGCCGACCGAAGAAGTCCGCGACCAGCCGGCGCACCAGCGGCACGCGCGTCATGCCGCCCACCAGCAGCACCACGTCCACCGAGCGCGGGTCCATCTTCGCCTCGCGCATCACGCCCTCGCACACCTCCAGGCAGCGGCGAGACAGGGGCTCCGACAGCGTCTCGAAGAACGAGCGCGTGAGCACCGTCTCCAGCTCCGTCGTGCGCCCGCCCTTGCCCGAGTGGTCGCCCAGCCCCGTCACGGAGATGGTGGACTCCTCATGCTCGGTGAGCTCGCGCTTGGCGGCCTCGGCGGCGACCTTCAGGCGCCTCAGGCTCTGCGCGTCCTGCGACACCACGTGGCGCAGCTCATCGTCCACCTGGGCCAAGAGCCACTGGACGATTCGCTGGTCGAAGTCCTCGCCGCCCAGCCTGGGGTCGCCGCCGGTGGCGCGCACCTCGAAGACGCCGGACTTCACGTCGAGGATGGACACATCGAAGGTGCCGCCGCCCAGGTCGAACACCAGCGCGTTGCCCTCGAAGCCACGCGACAGCCCGTACGCGAGCGCCGCCGCGGTGGGCTCGTTCACCAGCCTCACCACCTCCAGGCCCGCGATGGAGGCCGCCTCGCGCGTGGCCTGGCGCTGGTTGTCGTCGAAGTTGGCGGGGACGGTGATGACACACTTGCTGACGGGGCGGCCGAAGTGCGCCTGCGCGTCCAGCGCCAGCTCGCCCAGAATCATCGCGGAGACCTGCGTGCAGGGCATCACCCGCCCGGCCAGCTTCACGCGCACGTCACCGGCGGGGCCCGCGACGAGCGGATAGGGCACCAGCGCCTTCGCCTGCTGCACCAGCTCCGGCGTGTAGCGGCGCCCGAGGAAGCGCTTGGTGGCCCAGACCACCGCGTCCGGGTGCTCCTCCGCCAGCACCTGGGCCTGCTGGCCCACGACGCGCTCGCCGCTCTTGGTGACGCCGAGCACGGAGGGCGTGAGCCGGCCCCCCGCGCGCGAGGGGATGAGGCGCGGCCGGCCATCTTCCACGGTGGCCACGGCGCTATTGGTGGTACCCAGGTCGATGCCGATGACGGGGTCGTGCATGGGGGGCGGTCGGGACCCCACGGTACGGGTCTTCCCGCCTCCTCGCCAAGCCCCCTCGCGTCGGACCTGCCCTCCGCCTGTCGCTTCCCTGCCCGCCCGGGCACGACGGCCACGGGGGTGGACGGCCATGGGGCACCATGCTAAGGGCGCGACCCGTCATGGTGAACGTCTCCATCGCCCGCCGCTACGCCCGTGCCCTCCTCGACGTCTCGTCGGAGGCGGGCCGCATCGATGCCGTCGCCGAGCAGCTCACCACCTTCGCGGACATCCTCGCGAAGAACCCCGAGCTCACGGACGTGCTCAACAACCCCGCCTACTCGCGCTCCCAGCGCGGCCAGGTCGTGGAAGGGGTGATGAAGCTCATCCCCGGGCTGGAGCCGGTGCTCGCCAACACCCTGCGCCTGCTGGTGGACCGCAACCGGCTGGTCTACGTGCCGGACATCGCCCGCGTGTTCCGCGACATGGCGGATGCCCGCGCCGGCCGCGTCCGCGGCAACGTCACCAGCGCCGCCGCCCTCCCGGCCGACACCCTGGCCCAGCTGCGCCAGACCCTGCAGCAGCTCACCCAGCGCGACGTCATCCTGGAGACCCGCGTGGACCCCAGCCTGCTCGGTGGCGTGTCCGCCCAGGTGGGCAGCATCCTCTACGACGGCAGCCTGCGCACCCAGCTGGACCAGATGCGCCGCGAGCTGAAGTAGCACCCGCCGTCCGGGGCGTGCGGCCGCATCCTCGCGGCCAACGCCCCAGGTCGTCCACGCACCCGGTAGTCCGGGGCAAACCGGCATTTCCAGTAGCCCTGGGACAGAGGTATACTCGGGGGAACACGGGGCAACCCCGGGTTTTCTGGACGACCTCAACATGCCGCAGTCCCTGTTTCACCCCCTTCCCGGTGGCCCGATGTTCGCCGTGGCCCCCGAGGAGGCCTGGCCCTTCCTCGGCGCGCTGCTGAACGCGACGGGTTGTGGCATCGCCCTGCTGGACAGGGAGCTCAGGCCCGTGTGGGTGAATGGCGCGCTGACGTCGCTGTCGGGGCTGGAGACCCGGGCCTATCTGGGGCGTCCCCTGGTGGACGTCTGGCCGAAGGTGGCCTTCTCGCTGGCCCCGCTGCTGACGCGTGCCCTCTCGGGGGAGAACGTGGTGGAGGCGCCGCTGACGGGGGTGCTGGCCGCGGGCTCGGGTGAGAAGCACCTGCGGGTGGGGCTGTCCCCGGCGCACCAGGCCGGGGTGCTGGCGGGCGTGGTGCTGTGGGTGCGCGACGAGACGGAGCGCGTGCGCGAGGAGGCCCGGCTGCGCGAGCGCGAGGCGCACATGCGCAGCCTGGCCGACGTGGCCTGTGACGGGCACTTCCTGCACGAGAACGGCGTGGTGCTGGACGCCAACCGCGCGCTGGCGCACCTCCTGGGCCACGAGTCGCCCCGGGAGTTGATCGGCCACCACCTGGTCGAATGGGTGGCGCCGGAGTACCGGCCCGCCGTCATGTCCGCGGTGGCCCGGGGGGTGGAGACGCCCTACGAGGTCATGTGCGTGCGGCGCGATGGCCAGCGCATCCCCTTGGAAGTGCTGGGGAAGTTCGTGACGTGGGAGGGCCGGCAGGTGCGGCTGGCCGCCATCTGGGACATCAGCGGGCGCAAGGCGGCGGAGGAGCGCGCCGAGCGCACCGAGCACTTCCGGGAGCAGCTGCTGGGCGTGGTGGGCCACGATTTGCGCTCCCCGCTGGAGAGCATCCAGTCCGGCACGAGCGCCCTGCAGCGGCTGGAGAACCTGGAGGAGCCCCAGCAGCGGCTGGTGGGGCACGTGGCCCAGGCCGCGCGGCGCATGGAGCGGATGATCCACGAGCTGCTCGACTTCACCCGGGCCCGGCTGTCCGGCGGGCTGCCGGTGCGCCCGGAGCCGCTGGTGCTGGACCGGCTGGTGGAGAAGGTCCTGGAGGAGCGGCGGCAGGTGCACCCGGGCCGCACGCTGCTGATGGAGACGCAGGGCGACCTGCGGGGCCACTGGGACGCGGGGCGCATCACCCAGCTGGCGGACACGCTGCTGGGCAGCGTGCTCCAGCACAGCCCGGAGCCCACCCCGGTGTGGCTCAAGCTGGTGGGCGCGGTGGGGGGCGTGACGCTGTCCATCCGCAACGACTCGCTGATGGTGCCGCAGGAGGAGCACGCCACCCTCTTCGAGCCCTTCCGCCGGGGCCGCCCCGCCAGCGCCGAGGGCCTGGGCCTGGGCCTGTTCATCGCCCGGCAGGTGGCCGTGGCCCACGGGGGCCGGCTCACCGTGGAGTCCTCCCAGGGCGGAACACGCTTCGTCGTCTGGCTGCCCCGCGAATCCTCCGTCCGCTAGGGCGCCGCGAGCGCCCGCCCGCCCTCGCTCGGCCGGTGTGGGAGCGCCGGGACTTAAGGGGTTGATAATGCCCCGAGAGCCCCGAATGTCGTGCGCATTGCAGGGGCCGGGGGTGCGTGGTAAGGGGCCCCGACTTCTTAAGCTTTGGCGGACCCGAACCGACCCGGCCCGCCCCCTGTTCGAGGACGCAAAACGCCCATGGAAATCCGCGCCGACGAGATCAGCAGAATCATCCGGGAGCAGATCAAGGACTACGGCAAGAAGGTCACCGTCGCGGAGACGGGCACCGTGCTGTCCGTCGGCGACGGTATCGCGCGCATCTACGGCCTGGAGGGCGTGCTGGCCGGTGAGCTGGTGGAGTTCACCAACGGCGTGAAGGGCCTGGTCCTCAACCTCGAGGAGGACAACGTCGGCGTCGCCATCATGGGTGACTTCCAGACCATCCGCGAGGGCGACACCGTCAAGCGCACCCAGCAGATCGCCTCCGTGCCCGTGGGCAAGGGCCTGCTCGGCCGCGTGGTGGACCCGCTCGGCCAGCCCCTGGACGGCAAGGGCCCCATCGAGGGGACCGAGACGCGCCGCCTGGAGGTGAAGGCGCCCGGCATCGTGAAGCGCAAGAGCGTGCATGAGCCCCTGCAGACGGGCATCAAGGCGCTGGACGCGCTGGTGCCGGTGGGTCGTGGTCAGCGCGAGCTCATCATCGGTGACCGCCAGACGGGCAAGACGGCCGTCGCCATCGACACCATCATCAACCAGAAGGGCCTGAACGTTTACTGCATCTACGTGGCCATCGGTCAGAAGCAGTCGACCGTCGCCCAGGTCGTGGAGAAGCTCAACCGCTTCGGCGCCATGGAGTTCACCACGGTGGTGGCGGCGAACGCCTCCGACCCGGCCCCGATGCAGTTCTTCGCGCCGTACGCCGGCGTGGCCATGGGCGAGTACTTCCGCGACAACAAGATGCACGCCCTCATCATCTACGACGACCTGTCCAAGCAGGCCGTGGCGTACCGCCAGCTGTCGCTGCTCTTGCGCCGCCCGCCGGGCCGCGAGGCGTACCCGGGCGACGTGTTCTACGTGCACAGCCGCCTGCTGGAGCGCGCCGCCAAGCTGTCGGACGAGGAGGGCGCGGGCTCGCTCACCGCGCTGCCCATCATCGAGACGCAGGCCGGCGACGTGTCCGCCTACATCCCGACGAACGTCATCTCCATCACCGACGGGCAGATCTTCCTCGAGACGGACCTGTTCTTCTCCGGCGTCCGCCCGGCCATCAACGTCGGTCTGTCGGTGTCCCGCGTCGGCTCCGCCGCGCAGATCAAGGCGATGAAGCAGGTCGCCGGCACCATGAAGCTGGACCTCGCGCAGTACCGCGAGCTGGCCGCCTTCGCCCAGTTCGGCTCGGACCTCGACAAGGCCACCCAGGAGACCCTGGCCCGTGGCGCCCGCATGGTGGAGCTGCTCAAGCAGGGCCAGTACGAGCCGCTCTCCGTCGAGCGTCAGGTCATGCAGATCTACGCCGCGACCAACCGCGACGACCCCAAGAAGCGCGGCTGGGTGCGCGACATCCCCGTCTCCGACGTGGTGCGCTGGATGCGTGAGTTCCTGGAGTTCGCGGACGGCAAGCACCCGAACGTCGCGAAGGACATCGCCTCCAAGCGCGAGCTGACCAACGACATCAAGGCGGCGCTGAACAAGGCCATCTCCGAGTTCAACGACGTCTTCCAGCCCACCCCGGGCGCGAAGGTCTAGGCAGAGCTCCGGCCGCCAAGGCCCGACGCACCGAGCCCCGCGCTCCCTTCACCGGGAGGCGGGGCTTCGTGTTTCCGGGTGCGGCGGGGGCTCGTGGTCCGCGACTTCGCCGCGTCCTCGCCGCGCTGGTGCCTCGCGTCCGTGGTGCCGATGCCGCGGGCAGGGGGGTGCCTGGCGTGGTCGCGGTAACCTGCTGCTTCGCCTTGTCCTCGCGCGCTGGTGCCTGGCGTCCGTGGTGCCCACAGCGCGGACGCTGGAGTGCCTCGCGCGATGTGCTGAGCCGCTACTTCGCCCCCTCCGCGCGGGCCGGCACCTCGCGCACCGCGGTGCCGATGGACTCGCCCGTCCACTCGGGGTCCACGGGGATGATGAGGTAGCCGTCCTCGGCCCCGCGCACGGGGCGATCATCGAGCGGCAGCGGGTCCCCGACCTCGGGCGCGGGCACGTCCGTCCAGGAGATGAAGCGCGCCTCGAACTCGCGCACACGCTGGCCCCCCGCCAGCTTGCGCTCCGCCGGGTGGGGCAGCAGCACCGCGTCCGCGCCCATCAGACACACGGTCTCCTGGAGAAGCTCCTTGCGGCCCTCCTCGCCCAGGTACTCGTTGGTCGTCATCGACAGCGTGCCCACCTCGGCGTAGGGCCTGGATGGCTCGCCCTGCTCGAAGACCTCGAACGCGCAGCCGGGCGCCTTCGCGGGACGCGTGACGGAGGCCTGCGGCCGGCTCACCACCGTCTGCGGCGAGGACGCGCACGCGGCCCCGAGCACCGCGGCGAAGAGGCACATCGACAGCGGACGACGCGGGCCCATGGACACCCCTGTTGCCGAATCGCGAGGACGCGGGGCATTCGAGGCCCCGCCTCCTGACTCAACGCGGCCTCCGGGCCCACCATATCGCGCGCGCTCAGCGCAGCCGGGGCAAGAGCGCGTGCAGGCTCTTGTCCACGCCGCCACGGGCGCCGAGCTGCTCGATGGCCTTCAGCTCGTACGGCAGCACGTTGTCGCGCGCGACCAGTTGCACGTGCGCGCCCAGGGCGGCCGGCAGCGCCAGGTCCAGCTCGTAGATGTCACCCGCCACCAGCGTCTGGTCCGGCCGCGTGCCGGTGGTGTCCCAGATGCGCTTGAGCGCCTCGAAGTAGCGGCCCCGGCGCAGGTACACCGGCCGGCGCAGCACCCCGTCCAGCGTCTGCGTCTCCGGCAGCGCGTCGAAGCGCGCGTCCGCCACGTCCGGCGGGTCCAACAGGAACTTGCGCGCGTCGCCGGACACCTTGAGCCGCTCGCGGCCCTTGGGGGCCAAGGTGTCGAGCTTCTTCACCACCAGCTCCGTGTGCGCGTTCGTCACCACCGTGACGGGCAGCCCCGTGGCGAGCAGCGCCTCCAGCACCTCCTTCGCCTCCGGCTTGAAGGCCGTGGCCGAGTGCACGTACGAGTCGCGATACAGCTTCTGCACCGCCTCCGAGCGCGTGGCCTCGTTCGTGCCCACCGACAGCCGCTGGAAGATGCGGTGCGCGGCCGTCGTCGCCGTCAGGTACGGGTCCGCCGTGGCGGGCGCCACCACCCTGCCGCCCAGGTTCCAGCCGAGGAGGTCCGCACCCGCGCGCAGCGCCGCGACTTCTTCCTCCCACGCCTGCTCCACGCCCTGCCCCAACGCGTGGGCCAGCCCGTCACGAAAGTGTGTCAGGAAGGGCGCGCTCTCCGTCGCCACGTCCGTGAAGGTCCCGTCGAAGTCCAGCACCACGCAAGCAATCGCCATCAGCCCACCGTCTCCCGAAGTTGGAGGAAAGGGGCCGGATGACGCCCCGCCACGGCCCGCGAATCAAGCCCGTGACTCCGGTTTCCGCCCTGTAAACTTGAGGCCTCCCTGTAAATCGGTGGCAGGGCCGCCACCTTGAGGCCTACAGCGGGGGACTCGCTAGCCTTCGGGGGGCATGGAAGCGACACGGCGAAACGAGGCGGCGCGGTGGCGCCGGGCGTGGTTGCCCTGGGGGCTGCTGGCCGGAGCGTGCGTGCTGGGCGCGACGGGCGCCTGGGCGGGCTCGCGCTCCGTGTCGGCGCTGCACGAGCGCCGCGTCCAGTTGGAGCGCGAGGCGGCCGAGTCCGAGGCCCGCGTGGCGGAGCTCCAGGCCCTGCGCGAGGCCATGGCCCGGCGGCTGCGCGTGCTGGAGCAGCAACACCAGACGGCCCGCGAGGAGGCCCTCAGCGCGGCCGCCGCCTGCGCCGCGCCCCCCGCCGAGCCGCCCCCCGCCCAGGGCCGCGCCGAGCCCCGCCGGACCACCAAGGGCAAGAAGGCCCACCGCCGCTGAGAGTCCCTTCGGGCGTGGACCCCAGGTCCACACCCGCCGGCCCGTGTGGACCTGGAGGCAACAGCCCCTGCCCCTCCCGCGCGCGCAACCCCCTGGAAGGACTGTGACGCGGTGCACGGCCCGCCACGTGCTACCTGGGGCTTCGCGTCATCTTCCGCGCGAGGTCCTCACCCCATGTCGTCCCTCCAGTTCCGAGCTCCCTCCAGGCTCCTGTTGACCGCGCTGTGTCTCACCGCGCTCCTGCCGCTCTCGCGCGCCAGCGCCGAGCCGGGCATCCGCATCCTCAACTCGCTGTCCACCGCGGACCTGGCCTTCAACGCCCTCACCACCAACTCCCGCTCGCTGGAGGCCCTCACCTCGCAGCCGCTGACCACGTACGCCTTCGAGGCGGACGCGCGCCTGCGCCACCAGCTGGAGGACCCGGCCGCGCGCAACGTCATGCACTACCTGGTGGAGTGCGCCCTGCCCGCCACCGCCACGGTGGAGTGGATGGACCGCAAGAAGGAGGTCCACTCCTTCTCGGGCGGCGTGGGCCTGTGCCCGGAGTGGGGCGTGCGCGCGCCGAGCGCCCAGTGCCTGGGCTACGTGAGCGCGTGCCTGCTGTCGCGCAACAACGCCTACGGCCACACGGTGGAGATTTCGATGCGCGGCGAGCACCCGAAGGACTCCCGGCTCTTCAACCCCACCGGCGTCACCCAGCAGTGGCACCCCATGTTCCTGCCCTGCGCGCACGGAGGCCGCGGCGCGTGGGAGGAGTGCGGCTGGGTGGGTGAGGGCGTGGGCAGCTGCACGCCGGGCGAGCAGGTCACCATCGCCGCGGGCGCGCCCCGGCTGGACACGTCGTGCACGACGACGCTGGGCTCCGGCGACGGCGACCGCGTGCTGCGCGTGTGCGCCCAGCCCCGGGGCTGCGAGGCCGCCAGCTCCCTGGCGCTCGGCGAGGGCAACGACTGCGGCGGCGCGCAGCCCAGCGCCACCTTCACCTGCCCCCGCGGCGGCAGGTACAGCGTCATGTCCGCGCCATATGACCGCTCCTCGCCGCCCGGCTCCTGGGTGCGCCCCGCCGTCACCCACGGCCGCTACCCCACCGAGTCCTTCGGCGCGTTCACCTTCCGCGAGGGCGCCTTCTTCGGAAACATCCTGGACCCCAAGGGACTCAACGTGGAGGTGCACATCAACATGGACACCTACGCGCCCTTCCTGTCCAAGCCCGACTTCGACGGCTACCCGTACCAGAACGCCCACGCGTGCTACTCGCGGGACTGGGTGGCGGGCGACGTGCACCTGGCCTCGCGCGTCTGCGCCAACGCCATCGTCGGCGGGCGCAACGCGTACGGCTGCCTGGCGCGCACCGTGGGCCCCTGCGAGCCCGACGCCTTCACCCCCAAGGCGGCCTGCGACGTGAACGACGGCCCCGTCGTCACCGCCGACGGTGACTTCGAGGTCTGCGCCGACACGGAGGGCGCCTACCACCTCGAGTCCATCACCACCGTGCTCAACAGCCCCTGTGACGCGCTGCCCCCCAGCGACCGCGTCACGTGCGACCCCGCGATGTGCGACTTCAGCTACTCCCCGCCCCGCTGCAAGAAGGGCTGTGAGCAGCGCTCCGCCTCCCAGTGCCTGGCGGTGGCCTGCGTGAAGAACCCCAAGCTCTGCGGCAAGAAGTAACCCCCCAGGGCCCCGGGAGGGTCGTCGCCCACCTCCCGGGCTCCATCCTCGGGCCGGCGGGGGGTGGGCGACGGCCCGTACACCCCAGGTGTATGAATAAAGCAGGCGGACGGCCGTCCCGAGCCGTGTTGCCGCCCGACGGCCACCGCCCCAGGAGCCCCGCCGTGTTCTCTCTTCGTTCCGCCTTGTGTGCCTTCCTCGCGCTGGGCCTGCTGCTGGGCACGACGTCGGCGGAGGCGCGCTTCGGCAAGCGCTCCCGGCCGTCGCAGAGCGACTCGAAGAAGGACGACGACAAGAACGACGACACCCACGAGGCCTCGCCGGTGGGCTCGCGGGATGACGACGACGATGACCGGCCCCGTCGCCGCCGGAGCAACCACCGCCGCCACGTCTCCTCCGGCGCGGGCGACGTGGTGGAGGGCCTGGGCTTCCTCGCCTTCGTGCTCTCCAGCGGCAACCACCGGCTGACCGTCGTGGACGAGCCCCGGCAGCGCGGGGAGCTGCGCCAGGAGCGCCACGCCGCGCCCCTCTCCTTCCGCCTGGGCCTGCAGGGCGGCCCCGTCAACAGCGGCGGCGCGGGGGACTTCTTCATCGGCCTGGAGGGCCGGCGCTTCGGCTTCGACGCGCGCGTCACCGGCATCGCCGTGGACGCCGACGACGGCACCGACGAGACCGACAACCTCACCCTGGTGGAGGCGCACCTGACGTGGGCGCTCGTCTCCCTGGAGCGCGCGCGGCTGCGCCTGGAGGCCGGCGTGAGCACCGCCAACGCGCCGGACATCACCTTCGTGGGCCCCAGCCTGGGCCTGTCCCTGGAGGCGTGCCTGGCCGGCACGCTGGACTTCGAGGCCCGCGCCCAGATGACGCCCTTCCCGTACCGGCAGGTGGACGCGAGCGCCGCGCTGGCGCTGCACCTGGGCGCGCTCGTGCTGCGCGGCGGCTACCGGGGGATGGTGCTCGACGACGCGGGCCAGGTGGACGGCGTGGTGCACCGCGACGGCTTCCACGGCCCCTTCTTCGGCCTGGGCCTCACCTACTGACGCGCTGAGCGGTCTCCTGCCGGGGGTCCGGGCAGTGCGCCTGGACCACGGCCATCAGGTCCTTGAGCCGCACGGGCTTGCGCAGAAGCGCCACCGCCCCCGGGGGACACGGGCCGGACTCCGCGCGCATCCCCACCACCCGCGAGCTGGCGAAGCGCGCGTCCTGCTTCAACGTCTCCAGGAGCGACGGCCCCTGGACACACGGCGCCTCCAGGTCCACCAACACCAGACACGGCACCTCCGTGGCCGCCAGCACCCGCACGGCCTCGCGGGCGTTGATGGCCATGTTCACGTCATAGCCTTCGGCCTGGAGCGCCTCCGCCATCACGCCCCGGAGGTCCGGGTCGTCCTCCACCAGGAGCACGGTCGGCTGCATCACCACATGGGTCACGATTGCCACCCTAGTGCCTCCTTCCCGGGCTGACACGCCTCGTTCCACCCCACGGCGCCTCATTGTCGAACCGTGAGCATCCGCACGGTGCGAGCAGGCGGATACGCCCGGCGCCCGTGGGAGGAGATGCACCGCGCGCGGGCGCTGCGCACCCGTGAGCGTCGGGTACACGAGCCTCGCGCGGCCCGGCTGTCACGTCGTGCGCACTCGGCGCCGTGTGCGCTGCCCACGGCCGTACAGCAGCGGCTGGCCAACGGCCGTCCGCCCTCGGGGGCCATGGCCGGCAAGGGCCGGGCGCCCTTGAATGTCGCTCCCCGTCGTCCCCGTCCCCGAGGAGTGCACCTTGCCCTCATCCAAGGCCGTGCTGGGCTGTGTGCTCGCCGCCACCGTCCTGCTGGAGCCCGCCCTCGCCGAGGCCCGCTTCGGCAAGCGCTCATCCTCGTCGTCCCCCGGCCGTGCCGGGCGCGGGTCGCCGCGCCGCGAGCACCCCTCCTCCCCCGCGGGACAACCTCGCGACGGCGCGCCCGCGCCCCACCCCGCGACGGCCATCGACACGAAGCCCCCGCGCGCGGACGACGACGACGCGCCCCGGAGGAGACGCCGGCGCGTGAGGGCCCCGGCGACGGGCGCGCTCGTGGGCGTGGGCGCCGCGGCGACGGGCACGTCCACGCTGCGCTCCAGCGCGAGCACCACGCGCCGGCGCGACGAGCCGGTGCCCCTGCTGGTGCGCATGGGCGCGCAGGCGGAGTGGCTCAAGGACGGCAGCGGCATGGGCGTGTTCATGGCCATGGAGGGGCGGCGGCTGGGCGTGGACACGCGCCTCACCGGCCTGTCGCTGAAGGCCGACGACGGCTCCGACACCGAGGACCGAATCACCCTGTTGAGCGCGCGACTGACGGCGGCGCTGTGGGCCAGCGCCCGGGGCCGGATGCGCGTGGAGGCGGGCCTGTCGAGCGCGCACGCGCCCGGCATCATCTTCGTGGGGCCCAGCTTCGGCGCGTCCGTGGAGGCGTGCATCGGCGCGTCCCCCCTGGACGTGGAGGCAAGGCTCAACGCCACGCCCTTCCCGCATCGACAGGTGGACATCCAGGCGGGCCTGGCGGCGCACCTGGGCGGCTTCAACGTGCGCGGCGGCTGGCGCGCGCTGTACCTCAACGACGCCGGACACCTGGACGGCGTCGAGCATGAAGAGGGCTTCGGCGGACCCTACTTCGGCCTGGGCCTCACCTTCTGACCTCCCGCGCGCGATGGGCGAGCGCTCGCCGCCCAGCGCGCGACGACGACGACAGGCCGGAGCCACCTTCCACGAGGAAGGCTCCGACCCCCTGCTCCGACTACTCGTCCGACGCCGCGGCCATGGGCGCCGAAGCGCCCTCGCCGACGTCCGACACCGTGGTGAGCCCCGAGCCGCGCTTGCCACTGCCCTTGCGCTTGGGCGGCGCGGGCGGGGGCGCGAGCGTCGGCGCCGAGCCGAACAGCCGCTCGTATGTCTCCGGCGCGTTGATGTTCACCAGCACCCCAGGGTCCTTCATGGGCACCCGGCGCACGCGCATGCCCTTGAGCACCGTCTCCAATTGCTCGCCGTCCGCCGCGCGCAGCCGCTCCGCCATCCCGCGCGACATCATCACCGGCCACCCCGGCGCGCCCTCGAACTCCGGACGCAGCATCTCGTCGGAGTCCCCCATCAGCTTGAGCATCGACTTCACCGTGTTGGTCCTGAGCGCCGGCATGTCCACCGGGTGCAGCACCACCACGTCCGCCCCCTCCGCCAGCGCCGCGTCCAGCCCCGTCTTCACCGAGGCCATCTGGCTGTCGCGCCACTGCTCGGACTCCCGGAGGTCCATCCCTGGATGCTGCTTGCGAATGGCCTCCGCGTCCTTCCCCACCACACCCAGCACCTGACAGCCCGCCTTGACGAAGGTCGACGCCAGCGACTGAAGGAAGCTCTTGTCGCCTTCGTGCAGGATGAGCGCCTTGGGGTGGGCCATCCGCCGGGCCTCGCCCGCTGCGAGGATGATCGCCACTGCCTTCATACCAAGCCTCCTCCGTCCCCCGGGGAATCGAGTGCCTCTTGGCCCGGGGCCACCGGGAACAGGCTGTGACCTCTCGGGGGGATTTTGAGCCCACCCCTCGGTGCGAGCCGTCAGCCGGCCCCCAGTCACTTCCCGCGCCGCGTCCGAGTGGCGAGAGCTGGAGCGTGCGCCCTCCGCAGACGCACGGCCCGCCTGCTCGTCCGCACCGCCCCGGAGGCTTGCTTCCCCTGCCCGGGGCCCGGAGGGCCTGGCGCGCTTCAATGCAGCCACCGGGGTGATGGCGCGTGGAGCAGCAGCGTCGTCGCGGGGGCCACCGTCTTTTCTTCCGTCCCCGCCAGCGCCTTGGCGGTCAGAATTTCAGCCAGCCGCGCCAGCGGCGCGAAGGCGGACAGCCGGCGCAGCTCGTCCTCGGACACCTCCCCCAACCACGCGCCGTCACGGCCATCCACGACGGACAGCGCGTGCACCGCGTGGTGGTGCATCACCTGGAGCGCCGAGAGGACGGTGTCCTCCGGGAAGAGCGTCACGGCGCGGGAAACGAGCATCTCGAACTCAGGGCTGCGGCACATCGTCACGGAAGGCCTCCAGAAAGCAGGCGTCAGGCGCCTCTGATCCACCCCCGTAGCAAGTGCCTTGCCGGGCCTGGATGACGGTTCGCCAGTCGACACACAACCCGCGACGCCGGATGCGCGATAATCCCCCTTGCGACCGCAGCCACCCCTCGACGCGTCCGTGGAGTCACCGCGATGAGCATCAAGCCCCTGCCCTCCTCCACGTCGTCTGCCGCGGCGCGTCGTACTCCCGAGCCCGTGGCCGCGCGCCCGGCGGAGGCGCCCAAGCCCAACCTGCTCGAGCGGATGGGCCAGGGGCTGCAGAACGTCGCGCGCGAGGCCAACCGGCTGGTGGACGGCTTCGAGGCGAAGCTGCCGGACCTGTCGCGCCTGGGTCTGCCGAAGCTGCCGGGCGCGGGGAACACGCCGTGGGCCGGCATCACCCTGACGGGCAAGCCGCTCCAGATTCCGCTCGACAAGCTGCTGCAGGTCGACCTGGGGGATTTGCGCAAGGTGCTCGAGCGCATCCTGCCGCCGAAGATCGACGACAAGCAGGGCAAGCAGCTCGTCGCGCAGACGAAGGACTTCCGCGACACGCTGGGCCAGGTGCGCTCGCTGGCGGCGCAGCTGGACATGCTGCCCTCCACGCACCCGCGCTATCCGCAAGTGAAGGCCGCGCTGGAGAAGGCGGAGGCGCAGCTCACCCAGACGACGGGCTACACGCGCGCCACCGCGCCGCGCCCCGGCTCGCTGTGGTTGGATCCGCAGTTCCTCGCCAAGGAGCTGCCCGGCGGCCAGGTCCACGCGAGCCGATTCCCCACGGGCACGCCGGTGACGAAGCCGCCCTCCGCGCTGGACATCGTGTCGGGTGGCGACGCGAGGAAGGCCGCCGAGTACACGGCCTCCGTCGCGCAGAACCGCGCCGAGGCGGGGATGCCGGTGCAGGGCGGCGAGCCCATGGGCGTGCACCTGAGCCTGGAGGGCGGTGGTGGCAAGGGCAAGCGCTACGCGGCCATGTTCGCGGAGATGCGCGACCTGGGCGTGGTGCCGGTGAGCCTGACGGGCACGTCCGCGGGCTCCATCGCCGCCGCGTTCGCCGCCACGGGCGCCACGCCGCAGCAGATTGAGGACGTGGCCAAGGACCCGCGCCTGGGCCAGTTGTATGACTTCGACCTGGACCTGAACGACGGTGGCCTCCTGGATGGCCAGGCCGCGTTCGACCTGTTCGACCAGAAGCTGCGCGAGCTGACCGGCATCACCGACCGGCCCGTCACCTTCGCGGACCTGAAGATTCCCCTGCAGCTGGTCGCCGCCAAGGCCTACGACAGCGCGGTGCCGGACGGCGGCTTCAAGAGCGCGCAGGACCGCATCTTCGTCTTCAGCCAGGAGACCACGCCGGACACGCCCGTGGCGCTCGCCATGCGCGCCTCCATGGCCATCCCCGGCGTGTTCGACCCGGTGCAGGTGGTGGACCCCGTCACCGGCCGCCAGATGCACCTGGTGGACGGCGGCACGCTGGACAACCTGCCCATGGGCTACGCGAAGAACGACCTGCCGCAGATCGGCGCGTCGCTGCAGTCGCGCGGCGGCACGCACCCGTCCAACGGCACCGCGCAGCCCAAGCCGCTGCCCACCGGCCAGCTCGACACCGACGACGCCCTCTGGAACGGCTTCAACGGCTACGCGATGCTCAAGGACAACGCCACCGAGGCCCAGGACTGGCGCGACAAGGCGAAGCCCGGCGCCAACCAGTTCATGCTCGCCGTGCCCACGTGGAACCTGGACGACCCCAAGCAGGGCAACAGCGTGCTCGGCTTCGGCTACGACGCCAAGGTGGACCCCAAGCTGGACACGCAGACGCGCCAGGTGACGCGCGACTTCCTGCGCGAGTTCATGGACGACATGAAGGTCCCCGGCTCGCGCGGCACCAACCTCGTCACCCAGGTCCCCAAGGACCTGAAGTTCAGCGAGGACGTCCAGATCTGGGGCGAGAAGTTCCAGGTGACGTACAGCGGCGGGGACACCGTCGTCGCCACCGCCGCCAATGGCAAACGTCACGAGGTCCGGCTCGGTCAGAAACAGATTGAAGCCCTCTGGTTGGATGGACAGACGTTCAAGGACTTCGACGCGCAGCTGTCCCACGTCCTCAGCGACGTGCGCAGCGTGCGGCCCTCCTGGCTCCCGTTCTGACGCGCGGTGCGGGGTTTGCGCCCCCGCTGCAACCTTGCACCTCCGGATACCTGGACCCACCCGGGGCGCCTTGCTGCGCACCCGGGTGTCGTCATTACGGTGTTTCAGGAACATCCCCTTGGAGGTCCTGAATGCAAGCGGAGCGAGGGCGGGCCTGGGTGCCCTGGCTGGTGACGGTGCTGGTGGTGCTGCTCGCGGGTGGCGTGCTGTACCTGGCGCACCGGGGCTCGGTGCAGGCCCAGGCGCAGGCGGAGGAGGCGCGCAAGGCGGCGGACGAGGCCACCGCGCGCGCCCGTGACGCGGACGCCGCCCGTCAGCAGGCCGAGGAGAAGCTCGCGGCGCTGCAGACCGAGCACACGAAGCTGACGACGGAGAAGGAGCAGCTCAATACGGAGAAGGAGCAGCTCACCCAGACGGTGCAGGAGCAGGAGGCGGAGCTCGCCAAGCTCAAGGCCACCTATGACGACCTGCAGGACAAGATGAAGGCCGAAATCGCGGAGGGCGCCATCAAGCTGTCGCAGGCCCAGGGCCGCATCCAGGTGGACCTGGTGGACAAGGTGCTCTTCGACTCCGGCGACGCGAGCATCAGCAAGCGCGGCCAGGAGGTCCTCAAGCGGCTGGGCGGCGTGCTGGCCAAGGTGGATGACAAGGCCATCCAGGTGTCGGGCCACACGGACGACTCGCCGCCGTCGCAGAAGCTGCAGACGACCTTCCCCACCAACTGGGAGCTGTCCGTGGCGCGCGCCGTCAACGTGGTGCGCTTCCTCCAGGAGCACGGCAACGTGCCGGCGCGCCGGATGCTCGCCGCGGGCTATGGCGAGATGCGCCCCATCTCCGCCAACGCCACCCCGCAGGGCCGCGCGCGCAACCGCCGCATCGAGGTCCTGCTCATCCCCGACCTCGCGGCGAAGAAGGCCGGCGTGAGGACGGCGCGCGACACGCGCTGAAGCCAAGACACGCGTGAGACATGTGACACGCCCCCTGGGCCTGAAACATGTCTCACGCGGGCAGCCCCGCTACTTCTTCTTCACGGACTCGAGCAGCTTGCGGAAGGCCTTCTCAGACGCCGCCACGCTCTTCTCCGGCCCGGTGAGCTTGAAGAACAGCGCGCCCTCGGGCCCCTCCACGATGGCGCCCAACAGCCGGTAGCCGGGCTTGGGCGTGGACGGGCCCATCATCGGGCCGCCGCCCGCGTACGTGCCCTTCACGTCCACCGTCGTCACCGGCATGCCGTTGAGCTTCTCCGTCTTCGTCTTGGCCACCTTGTCCACCGGCTTGCCGTCCGCCGTCTGGAACTGGCCCAGCCACCGCTTCACGTTGGCGTCCACCGCGCCGCCCTGGCCCTGGCCGAAGTAGAACACCGCCAGCTCCCCCCCTTCCGCGTCGCCCTTCGCCGCCGGCAGCTTGTACGTCGCCGCGCGCATCGGCCGCTCACCCTGCGCTTCCCACTCCTTCGGCGCCGTCCACGTCAGCCCTCCGGCCTCCTGGGCCGACGCCACCATCGCCACGCACGTCACCAGCACACTCAGCAGTCGGTTCATCCGCTGAGCGTACCGGTGTTCGAGCCCGGCGCAGTGTGTCAATGACAGACGGTGCCACCCGGGCATACGGTCGTGCATGACTGACACGACGCGTCAAGTCCCATCGCTTTCGGCCAACCCACTTACGTGGTACGCCACGCGACTGTCACCTAGTCCTGCAGTCCAATCCTGGACTCGGAGGGGGTTGTATCCATGAAAAAGGCGTTGTTCCTCGGGGCTCTGGCCCTGGGCACGGTAGCGTGTGATCCAGAGATCGCGCAGGACCCGGCGGTCGACCCGGCCGACGTCCAGGTCGCGGAGTTCGACCCCTCCGCGTCGCCTGCCGTCGTCCCCTCTCCGAATGACCTGGCCATGGGGGTGGATGCCAATGGCGACCCCATCGTCAACGCTCCGGCCAACCCGAACACGCCCGCCGCGGAGCAGGAGTTCACGCGGGACTACCTCAACACGCTCAACGGCTTCCCGACGACGGCCATCGCCACCACGGTGGTGAAGAACCTGAACCCGGAGACGGTGAACGCGTCGACGGTCAAGTTCATCAACCTGTCCGCGGCCGTCACCGGCCCGGTGACGCCGACCATCGGCTACCGCGAGGCGACGAACCAGATCACCGTCATCCCGCCGCAGCCCCAGGGCTGGCCCAAGGGCGGCAAGTACGCCGTCGTCATCGTGGGCGGCGACAAGGGCGTGAAGACCAAGGACGGCAAGTCCATCATCGGCACCGCCACCTGGTCGCTCGCCAGCTCCACGCTTCCGCTGGTCAACTGTCCCGACAACAACCTGGCCTCCGACAACTGCACGCTGGCCACCGAGCTCATCCCGTCCTCGGAGCGTGACCCCGCCGCGCGCCTGGCGGACCAGCTCAACAGCGCCAAGCGCCTGGAGCAGATGCGCCGCGGCTACGCGCCCCTGCTGGACCTGGTGTCCGCGCAGAACGGCCTGGACCGCAACGACCTGGTGCTGGCCTGGACGTTCAGCATCATGAACCAGCCGGAGATGACGTTCGACCCCACGAACAGCATCATCCCCTTCCCCAACGACCTCTTGCGCGTGCCGCGCACGGCCACCGCCCCCGCGCGCCTGAACCTGCCGGTCCCCCCGGGCACGGGCACGGTGCAGGACCTCATCAAGGGCCTGAACACCCTGGATGGCTGGTCCACCACGGCCCCCATCATCTCCGAGAACGGCCCCACCCGCGGCATCATCGAGGCGGACCTCAAGGTCGACCCGGCCACCGTCGCGCTGGGCAAGCAGGTGCTGTTCGTCAAGCTGACCCCGGGCGGCAGCCAGCCCAAGGTCAAGGTCTGCATCAACTGCGCGTCCAGCTCCAAGCGGGACGGCTCGGCCGCGGACCCCGCGCCCCAGCAGCTGCAGATCATCCCCGAGATTCCGCTCGACCCCGCCAGCCAGTACGCCGTGGTGGTGCTGCGCGGCGTGAAGGAGCAGGCCGCCGAGGGCGCCAAGGCCCGCGCCGTCGCGGTCCCCGCGGCCCAGGCCCTGATGAAGCTCGCCTCGCCGCTGTTCGTGGACGGCAAGAGCCAGATTTCGGCCGTGCCGGACGCCACCGCCGCCGCGGTGGAGCCCGCTCGCGCCGCCATGAAGCCCCTGTTCGACGCGCTGGCCGCCAACGGCATCGCGCGCAAGGACATCCTGCTGGCGTGGGCCTTCACCACCCAGAGCACGCACACCGTGCTGGACTCGCTGCACAAGGTGCCCGCCTCGCCGCTGCCGGACTCCCCGGTGTCGCTGGTGGACCAGACGGCCAACATCATCGGCGCCATGGAGGCGCTCAGCCTGGAGCACCAGCACGTGGGCCGCGCGCTCGCGGGCACGTTCCTGTCGCCCTTCCTCCTGGATGACGTGAACGGCGCGCTCAACCCCGCGCGTCCCCAGCACCTGGACCACATCCCGTTCCTGCTCATCCTGCCGGCCACGCCCGCTCCCGCGGGCGGCTACAAGACGGTGGTCTTCGGCCACGGCCTGGGCGGCAACCGCACCGACGCGCTGGCCATCACCAACAAGCTCAACGAGGCCGGCTACGCGGTCGCCGCCATCGACACCGTGTTCCACGGCGAGCGCACCAGCTGCGCGGGCATCACCGCCGCCTCCGGCACGGGCCCCATCACCACGCCCGACATGGCCTGCTCCACCGGCACCTGCGACGTGACGCCGGGCAGCGCCACCTTCGGCCGCTGCGTCGCGCCGGACACGGCCATCGCCTGCAACCCGGTGGGTGGCGGTGACGCCACGTGCGCCGCGGCCGGCCAGGGCGTGTGCCTCAACACCGGCAAGTGCGAGGGTGGCGACTTCCGCCGCGCCTCCGCGGGCAGCCCCCCGGTCGTCTCCAGCTGGAACTTCCTCAACCTCACCAACCTGTTCGCCACGCGCGACAACTTCCGTCACCACGTGCTGGACATCTCCCAGTTCACGCGCGTGCTGGCGAGCGACGGCCTGCGCGGCATGCTCAACCAGATGTCCGAGGGCAACTACATCAACGCCACCACGGTGGACTACGTGGGCCAGAGCCTGGGCGGCTTCCAGGGCACCCTGTCCGCGTCCGTCAACGAGCGCATGCGCCGCGTCGCCCTCAACGTCCCGGGCGGCGACCTGGTGGACACGCTGCTGACGTCCACCAACCCGACGTTCGCCGCGCGCCGCGAGGGCTTCCTGTCCTTCCTCGAGTCCGTGGGCCGCGTCTCCGGCACCCCCGGCTTCGATGAGTTCATCGTCCTGGCGCGCACCATCCTGGACCCGGCCGCGCCGCGCAACTACGGCTGGTACCTGGAGAACTTCGACAAGGCCCCCGAGGGCCGCGAGGCGTTCATCCAGTACATCCAGGGTGACGAGGTGATTCCGAACCCGGTGACGCAGGGCCTCATCGCGTCCGCCAACCGCACGGGCGCGACGCGCACGGTGCAGAGCTACATGGCGCAGATCGACCCGCTGCCCACGTCCGCCCGCCACGCGTTCCTGCTCATCATCAACGCGCAGGACCCGGGCAACGCGTTCCTCCGGAGCGTGCGTGACACGGCCCAGGCCCAGGTCATCCAGTTCCTCAACACGGGCACGGCGAACGAGTAGTCCTGACGGACAGGAAATAGGGGAATGACTCACATGAAGAAGACACTGTCCCTCGTCGCGCTCCTGGCCGCGGGTAGCTCCCAGGCGGCCGGCTTTCAGATCAACACCCAGAGCGCCCGCTCCTCGGGCATGGGCAACGCGGCGGCCGCGTGGCTGGACGACTCGTCGGCCATCTACTCGAACGCCGCGAACATCCTCGGTGTGAACAAGCTGGACGTGCAGATTGGTGACACCGGCATCCTGCCGGCCATCAAGTTCACGCCCGACAACGGCACCGAGCAGGGTCAGAAGACGACCCTGTCGCCTCCGCCGCACCTGTTCCTGGTCTACAAGCCGTTCGACCGGGCCGCGGTGGGTCTGGGCATCTACACGCCCTTCGGCGCGCGCAGCCGCTGGGAGGATGGGTTCGTGGGCCGCTTCCGCGCCCAGGAGTCCGCGCTGTCCGTCTACAACATCAACCCGACGGCGGCGTACCAGCTCCACGAGCGCTTCCGCGTGGGCGGCGGCATCAACATCTACCGCTCCACCCTGGAGCTCAAGCGCGCCCTGGGCTTCGTCGAGTCCGAGGGCCAGGTGCACCTGGGCGGCAGCGACTGGGGCTGGGGCTACAACATCGGCGTCCAGGCCGTGCTGTGGCCCAAGCTGGTGACGTTCGGCCTGCACTACCGCAGCGCTGCGGACCTGTCGTTCAAGGGCCAGGCGGACTTCCAGAACGTGCCGGTGGAGTTCCAGACGCGCCTGCCGGACACGCGCGTGCAGGGTGACGTCACGCTGCCGGCCACCATCGCCGCGGGCATCGCCGTCACGCCGCTGGAAAATCTCAAGATCGCCTTCGACGCGAACTGGGTGGACTGGTCCTCGTTCCAGGAGCTCGCCATCGAGTTCCCGGACAACCCGGCCATCAACAACCCGCTGCCCAAGCAGTGGCGCGCGAAGTGGAACTACCACCTGGGCGCCGAGTACGGCGTGACGCAGGCCTTCCAGGTCCGCGCCGGCCTCATCTACGACCCGGCCCCCAGCCCGGGCAGCACGCTGACGCCGGACCTGCCGGACGCGAACCGCTTCGGCGTGTCCGGTGGCCTCGGCTACAACTGGAACGGGCTGCGCGCGGACTTCGCGTACCAGTTCGTCAGCCTCTCCGACAAGGAGAGCTCGGCCCCGGGCATGTCCGGCGTCTACAACGGCTCCGCGCACGTGTTCGGCCTGACGCTCGGCTACTCCATGTAGTCGGCTGACGCCGCGCCGGTCCGCTCCGTCGGGCCGGCCGCGTCGCGACACGCCCGGGTCTCCCGCATGGGGAGCCCGGGCGTCGTCGTTTCAGAGGCCCGCGCTTCAGACGCGCAGGTCACCGTCGTGCAGCACGCGGCCCGACGCCAGCACGCGCGCGGAGCGCTGCAGCCGCTCGGTGCCCATGCGCATCAGCTGCCCCTTCAGGCCCGGCTGGCTGAGCAGGTGCTTCTCGAACGCGGCGCGAGGCAGCCGCAGCACCACGCCCACGCCCTCCGCGCGCACCGTCGCGGACACCGGCTTGTCGAGCAGCAGGGAGATTTCGCCGAACACGTCCCCCTCGTGCAGCTCCGCCAGCGCCACCCGTCGGCCATCCGGATGAAGCAGCCACGGCGTGCACCGTCCACGCAGGAGCACGTAGAAGGCGTCACCCGGCTGCCCCTGTGTCAGCAGCACCTCGCCCTCGGCGATGGGGCGCAGGCTGAAGTCCAGGCTGAGCGCGGCCTTCTGCGCGGGCGTCAGCCGGCTGAGCAGCGGGTTGCTGCGCAAGAGGTTGTCCACCAGCCTGCGCCGGTAGAAGTCCTCCACCACCCGCGCCACGCGCGGCTGGCGCGCGGACACGGACGAGAGCGCCTCCCGCGTCAGCTCCAGCAGCACCGCGCGCTCGGTGACGACGACGCTCGCCAGCCGCGGACCCTCGGACACCAGCGCCAGCTCGCCGAAGACGTCCCCGGGCGCCACCGCGCCCACCACGGCGCGCTCCCCGTTCTCCAGCGCGCGCGCGACGTCCGCGCGGCCCTCCACCAGCACGAACATGGACGCGCCCGCCTCGCCCTCTTGCACCACCGGCTGGCCGGGGAAGAAGGCGCGCGCCTGGAGCACGTCCACCAGCGCGACGAAGTCCTCGCGGCCCAGCCGGGAGAAGAGCCCCGAGACGCCGTCCTCACACGCCTCCGAGCACAGCGCGAAGCGCTCGGCCAGCGCCGCCTGGGTGCGCGCCCTCACGGAGGCCGGCGCCCCCAGGCGCCCCAGGGCCACGCACGCGGCCACCGCGCGCAGGGGTTGCAACGCCTTGGCCCAGGCCAGCGCGGCGGCCTCGTGCGCGGCCGCGGCGTCGCTCGTACGGCCGAGCCACTCGAGCAGCTCCGCCACCTGCTGGCGCACCTCCGCGTCGTCGGGGGCGTGCTTCAAGAGCGCCTGGTACTCGGCGAGCGCCGCCTCCAGCTGGCCCTGCCGGGCGAGCTGGACCGCCCGCGCCCTCCCCTCGACACGCGTGTCCGCCATCCCGCCATCCTACCGTCCCCGCGCGTCCTACGTGCTGAGCACCCGCACCCGCTCCGCCAGGTTGTGGGTGAACAGCCGGTAGATGCGCAGGGCCGCCGCCTCGTGGGTGGCCAGGTAGTGCTGGAAGTCCGCGCGCGTCACACGCAGGGCCCTCACCGTGGAGCTGGAGCGCACGTGCGCGGACGTGGGCCCATCCAGGATGAGGGAGATTTCCCCCAGCCACGCGCCGGGCCCCAGCGTGTTGAGCCGCCGGGCGTCCGGCCCCGGACCGCTCGACACCTCCACCGTGCCCTCCAGCAGCACCAGGAGCCCCGTGCCCCGCGCGCCTTTCTCCAGCACCGTGGTGTCCTCGGGGATGACCACCTGCCGCGCCACGCGGTAGAGGTCCTTGAGGTCCTCCAGCGCCAGCTCCCCGAAGATGGGAATCGCCTTGAGGTACTCGTACCCGTCGGGCGTCGCGCCCGGCCGCTCGGCCACCGGCGACGAGGACTCCCCGGACGCGGGCGAGCCATCACTCAAGCCCAGGTGCCGGAGCAGCCGCAGGTGCTCGGCCTTGAGCACCTCGTCCTCGCGCGCGGCCGCGGACTCCTGCCGCGCATCCGCCAGCAGCACCAGCGCGCGCATGGACTCCCCCTGCTCGTCGAGCAGCGCGCACATGCGCAGCACCGCCTCGCGTCGGCGGGGGTGCTCGGACGGCACGCCGCGCAGCGCCTCCAGCTCCGCGTGCGCGTAGCCCAGCGCGTGGTACACCTCCGCGGCCTCCAGGGGACGCTGCAGCCGCGTCAGGCAGTGCGCCATGGACTCGCGCGCCTCCAGGGAGCGGTACAGCTCCAGCGCCCGCTCCAGCGCGCCGCCGCGCTCGAAGGCCGCCGCCGCTCTCGCGGGCTCTCCCGCGCGAAGCCACGCCTCCGCCGCCATCAGCAACGAGCCCGCCTGCTCATGCAGCGTCGCGGCCTCGGCGTCCGCGCCCTGGGCCTCCAGGAGCCGCGCCGCGCCCGCGAAGTCCCGGGCCCGCCGCAGCACGTCCACCAGCGCCGTGCGCGCCTGTGCGGGCACGTTCGCGGAGTCCACCAGCACGCGCTCGCGCTGCCCGGGGGACAGGTCCTCGTAGGCCCGCACCGCCACGTCCACCGCTCCCTGCATCACCGCCTCCCACACCGAACGTGCAGGGCCACCCATGGGCAGACGTCGCCCCCGGGCGCCCTCCTCGGGAATGAGGTCGGACCTCTCCGCGGCCCCCGCCATGTCGTGCTCCCCCCTGCCACAAGTCTGCGTCGTGCGTAGCAGACCGGCCGCCACGAGGCGAGTCCCCCACGGGTCACCCGCACCCGTGAAGTGGTGGCTGCAAAACCTTCCGCCCACACCACCGCCACGTGGGGTGGGGTGGCAAAGCGCCGCACCCGTCCGCACGAAACCCTCCGCTATATGTGGGAGGCCCAATCGTTAAGGTCCGGGATGGGCCGTCACCATCCCGGGAGCCCCGTCATGTCGCATCAGCACCCCCACCGTTGGAGCCAGGTCCTCTGCCTGCTGGCCGTGTGCGCCGGGACGACGGCGAGCGCCCACGCGGGCCTGCCCGAGACGTCCAACGTCACCCTCCGCCGAGGCCACCCGGAGGACTTCTTCCTGGGCGCGACGTTCGGCGCGGTGATTTCGCGCGACGCTGGCAAGACGTTCCGGTGGATATGCCCGGACGCGATGGGCTACGGCGGCTGGAACCCCACGGCCTACCTGTGGCGTGAGGCCGGCGACATCATGGCGGCCACGGGCAGCGCGCTGCTGCGCTCCCCCGACGGCGGCTGCTCGTGGAACACGCACCCCTACTTCAAGGACACCTGGGTCTCCGGCCTCGCGGCGCACCCCACCGATGACCGCGTGCTGTACGTCGTCACCTCGCGGCACGGCAGGCCCAATGGCCTGTACCGCTCCCAGGACGGCGGCGAGACGTGGGCCCCCTCTCCCCTGCTGCGCCAGGGCCTGGTGCTCAACGCGGTGCGCGTGTCCCCGGCGAACCCCCAGCGCCTGTACGCGACGGGCAAGGAGGAGGGCCGGATGCTCCTGCTGCGCAGCGACGACGCGGGAGAGACGTGGCGCGAGGTGGTGCACACGCTGGCGCCGCTCTTGTTGCCTTACGACTTGATGGTGGAGGCGGCGGACCCGGTGTCGGCGGACATCGTGTGGGCGCGCGTGTCGTCGCAGGGCTCCACCTTCATGCTGCGCAGCGACGACGGCGGCGAGACGTTCGTCAACGTCTCCGAAATCCAGGACGTCTTCATCAACATGGAGCTGTCCGCCGACGGCAAGACGACGTGGGTCGGCACGCTCAACCACTTCTTCCGCGGCCCCTCCACGGGCCCGCTGGACATGCTGACGCTGCCCACGGGCAACGCGTGCGTGCTGCGCCAGGGCGACACGCTCTACGGCTGCGGCTCCACGTGGCTGCACGACTGGGCGCTCGCGCGCAGCACCGACCAGGGCAGCACGTGGGAGCACCTGTTCGGCCTCTACGAAATCCAGGGCACGCACCACTGTCCGCGTGGCACGCCGGTGCGGGACCTCTGCCCCAGCCGCTGGCCCCAGCTGGCCGAGCAGCTCGGCGCGCCGCTGTATCCGGATGGCGGCGTCGAGGAGCCGACACCCGAGGACGCGGGCACGCCCGACGCGGGAGCGCCCGACGCGGGAACCCCCGATGCAGGCTCCACTCCTGAACCCCCGCCTGGTCCCAAGGGGTCGGGAGGCTGCGGGGCGATGGGTGGGAACATGGCGCCGCTGCTGATGTTGCTGTCCCTCTTCACCCTGCTGCGCCGTGGTCGGCGGCGTGTGCACTCCACGACAGGTCCCCTCCCATGAAGCCCCTCTCGCGAAGCCTCCTCTGGACCACCTCCGCGGCCGCCCTGCTGGCCCTGACCTCCGCCTGCGGTGACGACGAGCCCACCGGCTCCCAGTGTGGCGAGCCACTCTACGGAGGAGACGCCACGGACGAGGCCTGGCGAGCGCTCGTGGACGCACGGAACCTGGCGAAGGCGGACGAGGAGGCCACGGCGCTGTCCTCGCCCCAGAGCAACACGCGCTATGCCTTCGACGCGGCGGCGCCGACGTGGACGTGGGACTCGTCGCTCGCCCAGGCGCTGCCCCGCTCCAGGCCCGCGAGCCCCCTCGACACCGCGCGCACGATGCTGGCGACGGTGGGACAGTGGCTGCTGCCCACCGCGCACGCGCACCTGCCGCCCTTCACCGGGGACATCTACTGGGTGCAGGTGACGGTGCCCGGGCGCGAGTGCCCGGTGGAGATGCTCACCTCGAACCTGTCCTGGCAGCTCGACGCCGCGACGTGGGACACGCTCAAGGCCAACGCCGGCAAGGACCTGTCCGTGCAGGTGACGAGCGCGTACCTGCTCCAGAACCGCATCCAGGAAGGGCCGTACCTCCTGGCCCAGCCCGTCACCTTCCGCATCGAGCCGGAGGCGCCATGACGCGACGACTCGCGCGCGCGTGGGTGCCCGCGCTGGGACTGCTGCTCGGCGCCTGCTCCGAGGAGAAGAGTCCCTTCGACGGCGTGAAGCCCCCGGACGGCCTTCAGTACGAGCACGAGACGCCGTGGACCGAGGGCAGCACCGTGCCCCCTCCCGGTCCGGGCGGACGCGTCCTGGTGACCAACAGCCTGGATGACACCGTGAGTCTGTTGGAACTGGATGGCGCCACCGCGCCGGGCTGGCGGGAGCTGGCGCGCGTGCCGGTGGGGCTCAACCCGGTGGAGCTGGAGGGCCCCCACCACACGGCGGTGTCACCGGACGGCGCCTTCTATTACGTGGGCATCTCCAACTACGTGCCGGGCGGCGGCTCGGGGCCTCACGGCGCGCACGGCACGGGCTCGGATGACGGCTACTGCCTGAAGCTGGACGCGCGCGACAACCGGCGGGTCGGCGCGGTGCGCGTGGACCCCAACCCTGGCGACGTCATCGTCAGCAAGGACGGCAAGACGCTGTACCAGTCGCACTTCGACACGCTGAAGATTGTCGAGGTGGCGCGGCGCGGCGGCACCGAGGAGGAGATGCACGCGCGGCTGGCCATCATCGACGCGGAGACGATGACCCGGAAGGCCATGCTTGAGGTGTGCCCGGCGCCGCACGCCATCCGCCTGTCCCCGGACGAGCGCACCGCGTACATCGCCTGCTGGTCCGACGAGGTGGCCATCGTCGACCTCACCGCGCTCACCGAGAAGCCCCGGCGCGTGAAGGTGGCCCCCGGCGCGGGCACCGCCATCGCGCCCCGACACCAGCCCTACGCACTGACGATGTCGCCCACCACGGGCGATGTCTGGGTCAGCTCCATGGCGAGCCGCGAGCTGCAGGTGCTGGAGTCCGCGACGAACACGATGAACGCCGCGCGCACGATTCGCCTCGCGGGCGCGCCCATGTTCGGGGACTTCAGCCAGGACGGGAAGACGCTCTACGTGCCGTACCAGGGCGTGGAGGCGCTGCTCGTCATCGACGCGGCCACAGGCAACATCCAGCGCGAAATCGACCTGGCGCCCGAGGGCTGTCTCAACGCGCATCAAGCGACGCTGACGCCGGATGGCAGCCACGCGCTCGTCGTCTGCGAGGGCGACCACGTGGGCCCCGGCACGCTGCACGCGGTGAACCTGGCCGACGGCGCGGTGGTGAACACCGTGCGCGTGGGCATCTTCCCGGACTCGGTGAGCATCCTCGGAGGTCGACGATGAGCCGCGCGTCCTGGAAGCTGTGGCCCTGCGTGGCGCTCGCGCTGTTCACCTCCGCGTGTGGTGACGAGGCCGAGCCGCCCACCGCGGCGGAGTACGGCGAGCTCTTGTTCCGCGACGCGCGCCTGTCGGAGAGCCAGTTCAACGCCTTCTCCTGCGCCACCTGTCACGCGACGACGCCCACGCCGCTCGATGGCCGCATGGACTCCGGCTACACGCTGCACAACGTGGTGTCGCGTCCGGACTGGTGGGGCGGCTACGAGACGAACCTGCTGGACGCGGTGAACTTCTGCTACGTCAGCTTCATGCGAGGCGTGCAGCCGCTGCCGGTGGACTCGCCCCAGAGCCGCGCGCTGTACGAGTACCTGGTGAGCATCAGCCCGGATGCCCAGGCGCCCGCCCTGCCCTACACCGTGGTGAAGGACATCGTCGAGGTGCCTCGCGGCAGCATGGAGCGCGGACAAACCGTGTATCGCGCGGCCTGCCAGGAATGCCACGGTGAACTCCATACAGGCGCGGGGCGCCTGACGGAGCTGGCCTCCATCCTGCCGGAGGTGACGCGGGATTACGACGAGCTCTTCCCGGGTATCCCCCACTCGCTCGTCGTCATCGAGAAGGTGAGACACGGCCAGTTCTTCCACATCGGCGGCAACATGCCCGCCTACAGCCTGGAGGCCCTCTCCGATGCGGACATGGGAGCGCTGCTGACGTACCTGGGGCTGTAGTAGGAAACCCGCATGGGTTTCTTCAAGAAGCTGTTCGGGTTCGGGAAGAAGGTCGAGGACACGCAGGCGGCGGTGGACCCTCGGGAGTACCTGCTGCGCGAGACGGAGTCGGTGTTGAACGCCGACCCCGCCGTGTCGCAGGTGACGCGCCTGCCGGGCGAGTACGGGTTGAGCTTCCTGTACCACGGCAAGGAGATGCGCACGTACCTGGAGAACCTCTTCGCGGAGACGCGCGAGGTCTCTCCCGAGGAGCGCACGCGCATCATCGAGCGCTTCATCAGCGCCATCTCCAGCCCGAGTGGCAGCTCGCTCACCTGGGAGGAGGCTCGCGAGCGGCTGTTGCCCGTGCCGCGCGCGGCCTCGTTCGGCGGCCAGATGCCGACGGGCGCGCACGCCTCCAGCTTCATGGTGGAGCGGCGCACCATCCCCTTCCTGCGCGAGCTCTTGGTGGTCGACCTGCCGGAGACGAGCATGTACGTGCAGCCCGACCTGCTGGAGCAGTGGGGCGTCAGCGTGGACGAGGCCTTCCAGGCCGCGTACGCCCACCTGGACACCCTGCGCGACGTGGGCGTGGAGCTGCAGGAGGAGCGCCCCAGCCCGCTGTGGTCGGTGGACTCGAACGACACCTACGAGGCGTCGCGGCTGCTCCTGCCGGGCTTCCTCGCGTCCTTCGCGGGCAAGGTGAAGGGGCGCCCCGTGGCCGCCATCCCCACGCGCTCCATGATGCTCATCACCGGGGACCAGGACCCGGTCATGCTGGAGCGCTTGTGCGACGTGGCCGAGCGGGAGCACGAGGCGAGCTCGCGCGGCATCTCCTTCGCGCTCTACACGGTGGATGACGCGGGCCGCGTGGTGCCGTACCGGCGCCCGGGTGACGACGCGCTCGCGCAGCGCATCCGCGGCAACCACGTGCGCTTCGCCATGGTCGAGTACGGCGAGCAGAAGGCGCTGCTCGAGGCCCAGCACCAGTCGAGCGAGCTGGACGTGTTCGTCCCCAGCTTCAGCGTCATCGTGCGCGAGCGGGACAGCCGGCCCATCTCCTGGTGCAGCTGGGCCCGCGAGGTGGACTCGATGCTGCCGGAGACGGACGTGGTCATCGTCGAGGCGGCCCAGGAGGGCTCGGACGAGCTGTGCATGGTGCCCTTCGCCGACGTGCTCCGGTTGGCGGGCCACTGCCTGACGCCCGTGCCCGGGGCGTGGCCTCCGCGACACCGGACGCTGTCCTGGCCGGACGACGCCGTGCTCGAGAAGCTGCGCGCCGCGAAGGTCGACCCCGGCAGCATCGTCGACCCCTGAGTCGAGCGAGGTCAGCCGGCCTCCGGCCCGTGCGTCCGCGGCGGGCCGTTTCACACCGAGGAGATGACGAGATGCTCGCCTGCGTGGACGTGGACTACCGCGAAGACCTCACCGTGGCCGCGTGCGTCTTGTTTCGCGATTGGGTGGACGGTGTGGAGGCCGGGCACCATGTGGACCGCGGGCCTCGCGCGGCGGAGTACGAGCCCGGCCAGTTCTACCGCCGGGAGCTGCCCCACCTCTTGCGCGTGCTCGCCCTGGTGACCCAGCCGCTGGAGGCCATCGTCGTCGACGGCTACGTCTGGCTCGGCCAGGACAAGCCGGGGCTGGGAGCCCACCTGCATGAGGTGCTGGGGCGCGCCGTCCCCGTCATCGGCGTGGCCAAGACGTCCTTCCACTCCAGCGACGTCGCCCTGCCGGTGCTGCGCGGCCAGAGCCAGCGCCCGCTGTTCGTCAGCGCGGTGGGCCTGAGCACCACCGCCGCCGCCGAGTCCATCCAGCGCATGCACGGCGCCTCGCGCATACCCACCCTGCTGGGCCGCGTGGACCGGCTGTGCCGCGAGTCGTGAGCGCCCCTGACACGCGCGTCGCGCCCCTGCGCCTGCGCCGTGTCCTCCACGAGTGACTGTCGCTCTGAGGCCGAGTTCCACACCCCTGGTATGGGCCTTGCTGGATGGGCGGACCCATGCGCCCATCGCGTCGTCCTCGGAGTCATCATCTGGTGACGGGGTTGCTGCTCGCCCTCGTCATCTCGGCGTGTCCCCCGGAGCCTCGCGCCCTCACGCGCGCGGAGGTGGAGTCCATCACCTTCACGCGGCTGGAGCGCTTCAGCTCGGAGGCGGAGCTCGACGCGCACCTGGCGCGGGTGGAGGCGATCCGCTCGAGTCTGGCCACGGGAGGCGGCCCCGTCATCGGCTGCGGCGGTGAGCACGCGGACGGAGAGCCGTCCCCGCAGACACCCGACGAGTCGGAGCCCTCCATCACCCACAACCAGGAGGCCGGCGTCGACGAGGGCGACATCGTCAAGGCGGTGGGGGACTGGTTCGTGGTGCTGCGGCGGGGACGGCTCTTCACGGTGCGCCAGGGGGAGGGCGTGCTGGAGCCGGTGACGCAGGTGGACGCGCACGCGCCGGGCTTCACCCGAGGCACCTGGTACGACGAGATGCTGGTGTACGGACGGCGCATCGTCGTCGTGGGCTACAGCGCATCGGTGAACGCGACCGAGCTGGGCCTGTTCCGCCTGGACGACGCGGGCGGGTTGACCCACGAGGCCACGCACTTCCTCAGCTCGAGCGACTACTACTCCAGCCGCAACTACACGAGCCGGTTGGTGGGCGGCACGTTGGTGTTCTACCTGCCCTATCATCCCCTGTCGGGCGGCACGGTGTCGCTGCCGTCCACGCGCGCGTGGGTGCGCGGCAACGAGACGACGGCCTGGCGCCCCATCCTCTCGCGACTGGAGGTGTTCAAGCCGGTGCAGACCACGTTGCAGCCGATGCTGCACACGGTGGTGCGTTGTGACCTGGACGCGGCGGAGTTCACGTGCACGGCCAGCGCGTTGATGGCGCCCGTCTCGCGGACCTTCTACGTGTCGCGGGACGCCGTGTACCTGTGGGTGTCTCCGGGGTTCGAGTGGTGGACGGTGGAGGGCGGGGTGCGGAGCACGACTCCAGACTCGGTGGTGTATCGGTTGCCGTTGGATGGCGGCGAGCCTGGGGCGCTTCGTGCGCGGGGTGCGCCCATCGACCAGTTCTCGTTCCGGCAGGACGAGGATGGACATCTGGATGCGCTGCTCGTGGCCACGGGCCAGGGCGATTCGATGTGGGGGCCGGAGCTGACGCGGGGGGATGGACGCTTCGCGCTCCTGCGTGCGCCGGTGGCGGCGTTCGACGCGGAGCTGCACGGGCTGCGCGCGGAGCACTTCACGGTGCTGCCGGGACCGGTGACGGGCACGCTGCGCAATCGCTTCGTGGGGAACCATGTGCTGTGGGGTTCGGGCGATGCGACGAATCAGGGTTCGAGTCGAGGTGAGCACGCGGTGTGGGTGACGGACGTGCGCGTGCCCTCGGACGTGCATCGGTTGGTGCTGGAGCACTCGGTGACGCGGCTGGAGCCGCTGGGGAGCACGGGCGCGCTCGTGGTGGGGCAGGACTTGTTCGGGTTGAGGTTGAGCACGCTGGCGCTCACGGAAGGTGGGCCCGTGAGGAGTGACTCGCTCTCACGCCCCGGGGCGACCCAGGGCGAGACGCGCAGTCACGGGTTCTTCTTCAAGCCGGATGGGACGGGGGGCGGCGTCATGGGCTTGCCCGTGCGGATGCAGGGGGGCTCGTGGAGTCACTTGAGATACGGCTCCGCGGAGGTGTCCTTCCTGCGGGTGGACGCGGGATTGCGATTGTCGAGCCTGGGCGCGCTGGAGGCGTCCACGGAGGCTCGTGATGACGGGTGCACCAGGTCGTGCACGGACTGGTACGGCAACGCGCGCCCCATCTTCTACCGGGACCGCGTCTTCGCGTTGATGGGCTATGAGTTCGTCGAGGCCCGCGTCACCGAGAGCGCCGTGGAGGAGTCGTCTCGCGTGAGCTACTTGCAGCCGGGACGCTGAGGCCGCCCGGGAACGTGGGTCCGCACATGAAGGCAGCAGGCCGACGAGGTGCCTGCCTGCATGGCGGGAGCATCACGGTCGCCTCACCGACGTCCGCCACTCCGTGGCGCTTCCCCTCGCGGAGGACATGGGCGACAACAGGGGCATGCACCGTCGTCACTTCCTGCGATTCGGCGCCCTGGGGGGCGGCACGTTGGCCCTCGGCAGCCTGGGCTTCTGGCGCAACGTGTACGCCGCGCCGCCCACGCCGGGCATCGGCCCATATGGCGCCCTGGCGGACGTCGCGGACGCGAACGGGCTTCGCCTGCCGCGTGGCTTCACCTCCCGAGTCATCGCGCGCAGCGGCGACATGGTGCCGGGAACGGACTACGTGTGGCACATGGCACCGGACGGCGGGGCCTGCTTCGCCCAGCCGGATGGCGGGTGGATCTACGCGAGCAACAGCGAGGTGTCCCCAGATGGTGGCGTGTCCTCGGTGCGCTTCGACGCGAAGGGGCAGGTCACGGGCGCGTGGCGCATCCTCTCGGGCACCCACCTCAACTGCGCGGGCGG
The DNA here is from genome assembly GCF_059738865.1 of Myxococcus sp. MH1. Taxonomy (NCBI): domain Bacteria; kingdom Pseudomonadati; phylum Myxococcota; class Myxococcia; order Myxococcales; family Myxococcaceae; genus Myxococcus; species Myxococcus sp. MH1. Next base: position 10,118,297 of record NZ_AP026947.1, read on the forward strand.
CCCCACGCCCTGGGGGACGTGGCTGTCGTGCGAGGAGCACCGCCAGGGGCTCGTCTGGGAGTGCGACCCGACGAAGCCGGGACAGGGTGTGGCGAGGCCCATGCTGGGCGCCTTCGTGCACGAGGCCGCGGCCGTGGATGAGCTGGGCCGGCGCCTGTACCTCACGGAGGACACGCCCACCGGGCGCTTCTATCGCTTCACGTCGGCGAAGTGGCCATCGCTCGAGGAGGGCACGCTGGAGGCCGCGCAGGTCATCAGCGATGCACGCTCGGGCGCGCGGGTGCGCTGGGTGCCCGTCTCGCCGCTGACGTCCGCCGCGCAGCAGGCCAACGCGAAGGAGACGACGGTGTTCGCCGGCGGCGAGGGCTGCTGGAGTGAAGGCGGCATCGTGTACTTCACGACGAAGCACGACAACCGCGTCTGGGCGTACACGCCGCTGACCCGCCGGCTCGAGGTGCTCTACGACGCGGCGACGTACCCGAGCGCGCCGCTGCGAGGCGTGGACAACCTCACCCTGTCCAAGGCCCGCGAGGTGTTCGTCTGCGAGGACGGCGATGACATGCAGCTGTGCCTGCTCACGCCGGACCGGAAGGTGACGCCATTCCTCCAGGTGGTGGGGCACCCCGGTTCGGAGCTGGCGGGCGCGGCCTTCAGCCCCGATGGCAAGCGGCTCTACCTCAGCTCGCAGCGCGGCACGGATGGGCGCGGCGTGACGTACGAGGTGTCGGGTCCGTTCACGACGCGTCCCGCATAGCCTGTCGCATGGCGACCAGCCGGACGAGCATCCCGCTGGAAACCTCCCCCCTCTCGGGCATACCTTTTCGGGGCGATGGGAGCCCCGCCCCCCTCACAGCTCGGACTGTTCGACCCGGCCGGGCCCGCGCGCGAGGAGTCCCTTCCACGCGCCAGCACCCGCCCCGTTCGCGAGCCGGCGTCACCTCCCCGCGCGGAGCCGCACGACGGACGCCGCCTCCCGGAGCGCGAGGATGCGCTCCTCCAGGCCGCGAGCCTCGCGCGACGTCTCTCACAGCTCCTCGGCGCGCCCGTGCACCTGCGCCTCACCGACAACCGCGCCACGCTGGTGAGCTTCCGCCGCGTCCCCCAGGGCCTGCGGCTGCGCGTGCACCACCTCTTCCTCGAAGCCCCTGACGACGTCGTGCGCGCCATCGCGCGCTACGCCGCGCGCTCCGACGCCAGCGCGGGCGCGCTCCTCGAAGCCTACGCACGCGAGCACCAGGACCTCGTGCGCCGCGAGCGCCGCCCCGGCAAGGCGCTGCGCTCACGCGGCCGCTGCTTCGACCTGCGCGCCGTCCAGTCGCGCCTCAACGCGGACTGGTTCGACGACAGGGTCCAGGTGGACATCGGCTGGGCGCGCCGCCCGTCGAAGGGCCGCCGGCGCTCCATCCACCTGGGCGGCTACGACGCGCGCCTGAGGGAAATCCGCATCCACCCCGCGCTGGACCGGCCCCACGTCCCCGCCTTCGTCGTGGACTACCTCGTCTTCCACTCCATGCTCCACGCCGACCTCCACGAGGAGGACGGCGACGGCCTGGACGCCCAGGGCCGCTGCGCGCCGGGACACTCGCCCGCGTTCCTTCAACGGGAGGACACCTTCCCCCTGAAGGACGCCGCGCAACGCTGGCTTCAGGACAACCACACCTCCCTCTTGCGCGGCTGAGCGTCAGGCCGTGCGCAAACGCGCGCGCTCCGGCCACACCACGGATGGTCATGCGCCCGAGCGCCCTGCATGCTCCCCGGCCATGCGCTACTTCAGCGTCGACGAGGCCAATCGACTGGTGCCGCTCCTGAGCCGCACCTTCGAGCACATCCGCCCCTGGGTGGAGCGGGTGCAACAGCTCGTGGAGACGCTCGGCACGCCCGAGGGCAAGGCCCTGGCCAACCACGAGGCCCTGCGCGAGGAGCGCGACGCGCTGCTCGAGAAGGTCCGCGTCGAGCTGCGCCAGTTCCACGAGATGGGCCTGGAAATCAAAGGCGCGCAGGGGCTCGTCGACTTCCGGGCCCACCGCGGTGAAGAGCCCGTCTACCTGTGCTGGCGCATCGGCGAGCCCGCCGTCTCGCACTGGCACGGCATGTATGACGGCTTCTCGGGACGACGCCCCATCAACAGCCCGGACGAGTTCGCCCCCACCTACCTGAGCTGAGCGCCCCTCACCCGCCGAAGCTCTTCTGCAAGAGCGACAGCTTGTTGCGCGCGGACATCAGCTGCTGACGCAGCGACTCCGCCTGCCGCGAGATGTCGTTGAAGTCCTTCTCCTCCGCGGCCTGGCTCAGCGACTGGGCCTCGTCGGCCACCTCGCCCATGCGGTCCTGGAGCGACTGGAACGACGTGGCCAGCGCCGCGTTCTCCTCGGGCGTCTTCGCCTGCTGGCGCTGCGCGGCGAACTCCTGCATCCGCACGTTGAGCTCACCGGCGCTCTGCCCCAGCGAGCCGTAGCGCACGAGCAGGTCCTTGAAGATTTCGGTGCGCTGCTGCAGCTCCATCGCGCGCGCCTGCACCGCCTCCGCCTGGGTCTGCTGCCGGTCACGCACCTGGGAGATGGCGCCCACCAGTCCGGCGACGCGGGCGCGCAGCTCCTCGTCCATGTCCGCCAGCGCCTTGAGGGTGGCGGAGGCCTTCTCCAGGTGCTTCTCCGCCTGGAGGGGCGCGTCCTGGAGCTGCTGGGCCAGGGCCTCGAACCGCTCCAGTCCCTCGTCGAGGGAGCGGGCGGCCGTGACCAGCGTGGATTCCTGCGGTTTGTCTCGCTTGCTCATGAGCGGCGGCACCATCGCACGCACGCGGCCCGGCCGGGGGAGGACTTGGGAGGGAAAACGAGGGGGGCCTGCACGCCTTGCTGCCCGGCGGGCTCGGGCGAGGGCACAAGCGCCGCCTCCTCCACGCTCGCCAGAGGCCCTCATCGTCCCCACCTTCCCGACATCCCGTAGTGCTGTCTGTCGCGAGGTTCACACATGACCAGGGCCCACTCCTTCTCCGTGCTCGTCACCGGCGCCACCGGCCGGCAGGGCGGTGCCGTGGCGCGCCACCTGCTCCACCGCGGACACCGCGTCGTCGCCTATGTCCGCAACCCCGACGCTCCCGGCGCGCGCGCGCTGGAGACGCTGGGCGCCGAGCTGGCCGTGGGCACCTTCGACGACGTGGACACGCTCGCCCGCGTCGCCGAGGGCGTGGACGCCTTCTACGCCATGGCCACGCCGTTCGAGTCCGGCGTGGCGATGGAGATACGCCATGGCATGAACCAAGTGAACGCCGCGCGGCTCGCCGAGGTGAAGCACTTCGTCTACACCTCCGTCGCCGGGGCCGACCGGCTCACGGGCATCCCCCACTTCGACAGCAAGCACCGCGTGGAGCTGCACCTGCGCCAGAGCGGCCTGCCCTTCACCATCCTGGGGCCCACGTTCTTCATGGAGAACCTCACCAGCCCCATGTTCGAGGAGGGCCTGCGCGCCGGCGTGTTCGCCATCGGCCTGCCGCCCACGCGCGGGCTGCAGATGGTGACCGTCGAGGACCTGGCCGCCTTCGCCGTGAAGGTGCTGGAGAACGGCGAGCGACACCTGGAGCAGCGCATCGACGTGGCCTCGGACGAGGTGACCGGACAGCAGGCGGCCGGGCTGCTCTCCATGGTGAGCGGGCACCGCATCCACTTCGAGCAACTGCCGCTGGAGTACATCCGCGAGCGCAGCGAGGACCTGGCGGCGATGTACGAGTGGCTGGACCGGGTGGGCTACCACGCGGACATCCTCACGCTGCGGCACGACTATCCGGACGTGCGCTGGCACACGTTCGAGGACTGGGCGCGGCAGCAGGATTGGAGCAGCCTGACGTCCCCCGCGTGGCCGCACGCGGCCGCGGAGCCCACGCCGCCCGCCAGTCAGTGAGGCCCCTCTGCGCTCGGCGGCGTTCCGGGGTGGCGCCGCTCCCTCGGGCGGCGTGAGGCACGCGAGGGTTACCTTTCCAGCAAAGGAGAGACATCCCATGCGCGCGCTCGTGCCGCTCGTCGCCCTGTTGGTGGCGGCGGGCTGTGCCTCGAATACCAACACGTTGAAGCCCACCACGCAGGCCCAGGTGCTGCCCGCGGACCAGGACTCGGCCGTCGCGGAGGGCGCGGGGGTGAGGTTGGTGGCGGACGCCTCCGCGTGGAAGGGCTCGCCGGCGAACCTGGAGCGCACCCTCACGCCCGTCTACATCCGGCTGGAGAACCAGAGCGGCAGGACGCTGCGCATCCGCTACGAGGACTTCTCGCTCGTGGGCACCGAGTCGCGCTTCCGCTACTCCGCGCTGGCGCCCTTCTCGCTCAGGCAGTCGGCCCTCTCGTCGATGGACGAGGGCACGGGGGGCTCGGGGCGCTCATGGGTGTACATGGGCGGAGGGCTCCGGTGGGGCTCGCGCTTCGGTCCACGCTGGGGCAGCCCGTTCTATCCGTTCTATGGGCCGTACGGCCCGGGCCCCTACGCGTACCAGTGCGAGGAGCCGCTGCCGACGCAGGACATGCTCCGTCAGGCGCTGCCCGAGGGAACGCTGGGCGACGGCGGCACGGTGCAGGGCTTCATCTATTTCCAGGTGGTCACGGGCCGCGAGAGCGGCGTCGTGCTGGAGGCGCGGCCCGTCGACGCGAACAGCGGTGAGTCGCTGGGCACGCTCGACATCCCGTTCCAGGTGGGCAAGCGCTGAGGCTCAGTGCAGCAGCATCGCCGCGCGTGACGAGGCCGCGCGGCGGTGGCCGTTGAGCAGCGAGGCCTCCTCGTTCACGCCCAGCTCGCGGCGGATGTCCTCGCCGCGCAGGGGCAGGCCGAACAGGGGCCCCATCAGCACCAGGTCCAGCGAGGCGGCGACCAGGGGGCCGAGCCCCAGCAGGGCCAGCCCCGCGCCCTTCGCCGACCCCGCGCGCAGTCCCCCCAGCACCAGACAGGACCCGGTCACGATTCGAAGCCAACGTCCCGTCCGCGATGCCATGAAGCCGACGACCATGCGCACACCTCCCCGGGCCAAGATGGGCACGCTCCGGCGAGCGACCACGGGGTGATGCTGCGTATCCAGCCGGGAAGCAGGCCGCCGGGCGGGCGCACGGCGCGGCACCAGGAGACCGGGAGGTCTGTCACGACGTCCGGTGGTGCACGGTGCGGGGTGGCGCCCCAGCTTCACGTCGAGGGGTACTTCCCACGCCCCCAGGGAGCTCCCATGTTCACCCGCGCAGAGATTCACAAGGGCATGAAGGTCCGAGGCAATGACGGCCACGTCATCGGCCACATCGTCGACATCACGGAGAAGGAGCTCATCGTCGAGAAGGGCCTGCTGCGTCGTCACGACTTCGCGGTGTCGTTCGACGACGTGAGCGAGGTGCTCCACGGCGAGGTGGTCCTCCACCACGGCCGCGACAGCCTCTTCTCCGCGCCTCGCGAAGTGGCCCACGTGCAGCACTGAGCGCTACTCCGCGCGCACCGCCTCGGCCGCCTCCGCCGTCAGCGGGGCCTGACTCCAGCCCGCGCGAGCCTCGGACTCGCGCGCCGCGCGCTTGCCCTCCGCGACATCCACGCGCCACAGCACCAGCGCGCCCGAGCCGAAGAAGACCAGCAGCGACAGCACCGCCTGCCGGCTGGAGCCCGTCAGCTCCACCGTCGCCGCGAACACCAGCGGCCCCGCCACCGCCGTCACCTTCTCGAACACGCTGAAGAGCCCGAACATCTCCGCCGCGCGGTGGCGCGGAATCATCTGCGCGAACATCGAACGGCTCAGCGCCTGGCTGCCGCCCTGCACCATGCCCACCAGCAGCGCCAGCGCGAAGAAGTGCACCGGCGAGCGCATGAAGTAACCCAGGAACGTCACCACCACGTACACCGCCAGCGAGAACATCAGCGCCGGCTTCGGCCCCACCCGCGACGCCGCGCGGCCGAAGAGCACCGCGCACGGCACCCCCACCGCCTGCGTCATCAGGAGCGCTCCCATCAGCGCCCCCTGGCCGATGCCCAGCTCCGTCCCATACAGCGTCGACAACCGGATGATGGTGCCGATGCCGTCGCTGTAGAGCAGGTACGCCACGAGCAACAGCAACGCCTCGCGGTACTGGCGCAGCGCGCGGAAGGTCTCCGCCAGCTGAGCGAACACCCCACCCAATGACAGCCGCGGCACCTGCGCGTCCCCCGTGGGCCGGGGCTCGGGGATGCGCAGGAACAGCGGCACCGAGAACGCCGCCCACCACACCGCGACGGTGAGGAACGCCACGCGCGAGGCCGACGCCGCGTCCGCGAGCCCGAACCACGCGGGCTTCACCAGCATCACCAGCTGCACCGCCAGCAACACCCCGCCGCCCAGGTAGCCCAGCGCGTAGCCCGCGGTGGACACCCGGTCCAGCTCCTCGTCCCGGGCCACGTGGCGCAGCAGCGCATCGGAGAAGACGATGGACCCCGTCAGCCCCACGTTGCCGATGCCGAAGCACCCCAGCGCCCACTTCCAATCGCCGGGCCCCACCAGGGCCAGCCCCACCGTGGACACCACGCCCAACGTCAGGAACACCCCCAGGAGCGTCTTGAGCCGCCCCGCCCTGTCGCTCAGCGCGCCCAGCACGGGCGACAGCACCGCCACCGTGCCCAGCGCCAGCGCGGTGACGAGCGCGAAGCGACTGGAGGCCACGTCGCTCGGCAGGCCCTTGGCCGCCACGGACTTGTAATAGATGGGGAACACGACGGCGACGACCGTGGTGACGTAGGCGGAGTTGGCCCAGTCGTACCAGGCCCACGCGCGCAGCTCCGGCCGCGTGAGCCCCATCCTCGACATCAGCGCGCCCCAGGCACTCATGCGCTGAAGTCCACCCCGCCGATGGCGTCATCCCCCGTCGCCGCCTGGTACACGTGCCACGCGGCGGCCAGGTCCTGGAACGGCAGCCCCACCGCGCCGAACACCGTCACGTCCTCCGCCGACACACGCCCGGGTTTCAAGCCCGCGAGCACCTCGCCCAGCTCCGCGCGGATGACCTCCTCACCCAACCCCACGTTGCCCACCGCGCCCTGCGAGACGGCCAGGCCCCGGTGGTCACAGAAGAAGCGCGCCTCACGCAAGAGCTCCGCGGAGACCTCCGCCTTACCCGGCTCGTCCGCGCCCAGCGTGGTGATGTGCGTGCCCGGCCGCACCATCCCGGAGCGCAAGAGGGGCTCGCGGCTCCACGTCGCGGCGACCACGATGTCCGCGTCCTCCACCGCCTCCGCCACCGACTCCGCCGGCCGCACCGGCAGGCTCAAGTCCTGGTACATGCGCGCGGCGAACGCGTTGGCCCTCGCGGCGTCCACGTCGAACACGCGCACGTGCGACAACGAGCGCACCAGCCGCAGGGACTTGAGCTGGATGCCGCCCTGCACCCCCGCGCCGAGGATGGCCACCCGGCTCGCGTCCGGCCGCGCCAGCACGTCCGCGGCGAGCGCCCCCACCACCCCCGTGCGCACCGCCGTCAGGTGCCCGGAGTCCATCACCGCCAGCAGCTCGCCCGTCACCAGGTCGTGCAGGTGCAGCACACCCTGGATGGCCGGCGTCCTCGCCGGGAACTTCGAGTGCACCTTCACCGTGTACGCGGGCACGCCGGGCAGGCTGCCGGGCAACAGCGCCATCACCGTGCCCTCGGCGTGCAGGGGCGCGCGGATGCGCTGGGGGGCCACCGTGCGAGCCAGGGCATCGGTGCGGAAGGCCTCTCGCAGGTCCTCCAACAGGGAGAGCGCCTGGAGGTTTCGGGACACATCGGAGCGGGTGAGCAGGAGGGTGCGCATCTGTCATCCACCCTAACCGAGCCCGCGCGGCGCCACAGCCCCGGACCTCATCCTCCAGGGCGAAGCGATGAGCGGACGACGGACGAAGCCCTGGCCCCACGGGGCGCGTCGGCCGCGAGCGCAGCGCGGCCCGGTGCGTCCCCGGGAGTCCAACACGGCGCTCGGGAAGCCGACGCCCGCCAGCCCCCCAGGGCGGACATACCCATGAAGACCCTCGTGCCCAGATTCGTGGCGGGATGACCGGATGGGGACTCGGGAGGTCGGTGATGCTGGGGCCGGACACAGGCGCCGCGGAGCACGGTGGAGCCGAGCGCGAGTCGCCGCGCCGGGCCTCGGAGTTCCTGCGCGCGCACCACCACGGGGTGCTCTCGGACTGGCTGGAGGCCATGAGCGCGCTCCACGCCGAGAACCCCCAGCGCCCCTCGTGGCTCCTGGACCACATGCCCCTGCTGCTCGCCTCGCTCGCGGACGCGCTGGAGCACGGGGAGCACGAGCGCGCCGACCCGCTGTCGGACGAGCACGCCACGGTGCGACTGGAGCAGGGCTTCGACGTGGGCGAGGTGGCGGCCGAGTACGCGCTGTTGCGCAAGTGCATCCTGCGGCGCCTGGAAGGACAGCCCCGGCCGCTCGACGTGGGTGAGCTGGAGCGGATGGAGGAAGCCCTGGACCACGCCGTGGTGCGCACGGTGCGGCGCTTCGCGGTGGAGCGTCAGCGCGACATCCAGGACCTGGAGCGCGAGGCGAGGGTGGAGGCCCAGCGCTCGCTGGCGCTGCTGGACGCGCTCCTCGCGGCCGCGCCCCTGGGCATGGCGTTCCTGGACCTGGACCTGCGCTACCTGCGCATCAACCAGACGCTCGCGGACATCAACGGCGCGCCGCCCGAGGCGCACCTGGGGAGGACCTTCCGGCAGATGCAGCCCCCGGAGCTGGCGGACCTGCTGGAGCCGCTGCTCCTGCGCGTGCTGCGCACGGGTGAGCCGCTGAACGGGTTCGAGTTCGCCACGCCCCCGTCCCTGATTCCCCAGCGCGGCAAGCGCGTGTGGCAGGCGACGTTCTACCCGGTGCTCGCGCCCCTGGGCTCGCGGCTGTTGGGCCTGGGCTGCGCCGTGGTGGACATCACCCAGCACAAGCAGACGGAGGCCGCGCTCCAGCGGGCGGTGGACTTCCGCGAGCAGCTGCTCGCCATCCTCGGCCATGACCTGCGCAACCCGCTCAACGCCATCAGCGCGTCCGCGTTCCAGCTCGCGCGCGCCGAGGAGCTGGAGGCGCCCGAGCGTCGGGCCGTGGAGCGCATCCGCAAGTCCGCCGGGCGCATGGGGCGGATGATTACAGACATCCTCGACTTCGCGCGCAGCAAGCTGGGCTCGGGCATCCCCGTCTCGCGTCAGTCGATGAACCTGGCGGACATCTGCCAGGCGACACTGGACGAGCTCCAGGTGAGCCACCCCGAGCGCAGGCTCCTGTTCGAGTCGTCCGGCGACACCTCGGGTCAGTGGGACCCGGACCGCGTGGCGCAGGTGCTGGGCAACCTGGTGGCCAACGCGCTCCAGCACGGCGGGCTCGACTCACCGGTGGCCACGTCGGTGCGAGGCGGCGCGGACGTCGTGCTGATGGAGGTCCACAACCAGGGCGAGCCGATTCCGGCGGAGCTGCAGCCTCGCCTCTTCGACCCGTTCAAGCCGTCGGTGGGCGCCTCATCGTCGTACCAGAAGCAGCGCAGCCTGGGCCTGGGGCTCTACATCGTCCACCAGATCGCGCGCGCGCACGGAGGCCGCGTGGAGGTGCGCTCCTCGCGGGAGGAGGGCACCACGTTCCGGGTGTACTGGCCGCGTCGCACCGCCTGACGGGCGTCACTTCCCCGGCGCGGAGACGGGCTCGGGGGCCACGGCCAACAGGTACACGGCCTCGGCGAGCATGCGCGTGGTCAGGTCCAGGTTCTCCAGCGAGATGGACTCATCGGGCGCGTGGCCGGTGTACTCGTCGCCGGGGAAGCCGGGGCCGAAGTCCACGGCCTTGGGGAACAGGCGCGCGTAGGTGCCGCCGCGCACGGACGTGGGGACGGCGTCCGGGTCGTCGCGGTGGCGCTTGTAGATGGCCATCAGCGTGGTGACGAGCGGCCCGGTGGTGTCGGCCACGTGCGGGTCACCCACGTAGCGCTCGCCGGCCTCCGTCACGCGGCCGTCCGAGTCCTGCCCCACGAGCAGGGCGGCCTGGTCCAGCGCGGCGTTGAACCGCGCGGAGTCCTGCCCCCGGGGGCGGCGCATGTTGACGCCCAGGTTCACCTTCCCGTCGGCCACGCGCAGCATCGTGGGCGCGACGAGCAGCGGCCCCATCAGCGCTGCGTCCGAGTACTCGACGGCCAGCTTCTGGCCGAAGTGGTCGCCCTCGAAGCGCAGGAACAGCACGTGCAGCATGGCGGCGATGCCGTTGTCCTCCAGGATGAGGCGCGAGGAGATGGCGGACAGGCCCCACAGCGCGTTGACGCCCTCGTTGGCGACGGAGGAGTGCACCGCCTTGCCGTGCACGGTGAGCAGCACCGCGCCGCCCTCCTCCTTCACGTCGGCCTTGAGCCAGGAGCGCGTGCGCTGCTCGTCGGCGACGGCGGCGCGCACGGTCTCCAGCGCGACGGGCAGCGAGCTGCCCTCACCCGGGAGCAGCTTGAGGGTGGCGGTGCCGGGGACCTGCGTGAGGAACTCGCCGCCCTTGGCGTCCACCGGGCGCAGCGCGAACTTGGAGGACTTGCGCGCGGGCCCCACGGGCGCCGACAGGTTCCACGCGACGAAGCCCGACTGCGCGGCGACGACGGGGAAGCTCGAGTCGACGGAGATGACGTGCGGGGCCTTGGGCTCCATGGCCGCGTACTTCAGCATCCCCGTCCAGTCGCTCTCCTCGCCGTTGCCGATGATGACGAGCACCTTGCCCTGCGGCTCGAGGCCGAGCTGCCGCGCGTAGTCGAGCGCCACCAGCGCGGAGGCCAGCGGCCCCTTGTCGTCCTCGACGCCCCGGCCGTACAGGCGGCCGTCCTGGACGTAGGGCTCGAAGGGCGGGCGCTTCCACTCGTGCGCGGGGGCGGGCACCACGTCGCCGTGGAAGACCAGGCCCAGGGCGGGGGCGCCCTTGCCCCAGGCAATCTCGAACACCTCGTTGGCGCCCACGGCGCGGTAGGCCATGTCGTGGGCCTTGGCCCACTTCTGGAGGAAGCGGCCCATGGCGGCGATGCCGGGGTTCTTCGGCGCGGGGGCCTCGCTGCTGACGGTCTTGAAGCGCACCAGCGCCTGGGTGAGCGCGACGACGTCGTCCAGCGCGCACGCCTGCACGTAGGCGGCGTGGCGGGCCTGGGGGCTTGAGCCCTTCATGGCGTCCTCGGAGAAGCGGGCGGCGCGGGCCTTGGGGGTGCCCTGGCAGCGGGGGTCCGGAGCCGCGAGCGCGGCGGAGGGGACCAGACAGCAGAGGGCGGCGGCGATGGGGAGGCGCATGGCGGTGGGAGACCCTATTTCAAGAGGGCAGGTCGTCCTACCTCGGCGGAAGGGTTGCTTCCCCAAGTGACGCCCGTCAGGCCGCCCGCTCCCCATGGGGGTGAAACCGGAGGGCGGGAGCGCTATTCCTCCAGGCATGTTCTTCGACACGACCAAGAAGCTGAGGATGCCGTCCCCGGCGGAGGCGCTGCCTGGCCGGACGGACGAGATGCCTGTTCCGCCCAAGCACGAGGTGCTGGGCACGCCGCTGAAGGGGCCGGTGCCGGAGGGGTATGAAGTCGCCATCCTCGGGCTCGGGTGCTTCTGGGGCGCGGAGCGGAAGTTCTGGCAGACGCCGGGCGTGTACAGCACGTCCGTGGGGTATGCGGGCGGGCTGACGCCCAACCCCACCTATCGCGAGGTGTGCAGCGGGCTCACCGGGCACAACGAGGTGGTCCGCGTGGTGTTCGACCCGAAGAAGCTCTCGTACGAGCAGCTGCTGCGGGTGTTCTGGGAGAACCACAATCCCACGCAGGGCATGCGTCAGGGCAACGACGAGGGGACGCAGTACCGCTCGGGCATCTACTACACCAGCGAGTCGCAGAAGCGCATCGCGGAGGCCAGCCGGGACGCGTACCAGAAGGCGCTCGCGGCGAAGGGCGTGGGGACCATCACCACGGAGATCCTCCCCGCGCCCGCGTACTACTACGCCGAGGACTACCACCAGCAGTACCTGGAGAAGAACCCCGGCGGGTACTGCGGCCTGGGCGGCACCGGCGTGAGCTGCCCCATCGGCGTGGGCGTCAGCGCGTGAGCCCGTGACGTGAAGCCCCGGGAGGCACCTCGCGTGCCTCCCGACGGAGCCTCAGCCAGGTCGCGCGGTGGTGCCTTCTTCCGGGGCCCCGACGTCGACAGCGACCACCTCCGACTCGCTCAACTCCGGCGCGAGCCTCTCGATGACGCGCTCGCTGCAGACCACGAGGCTCGCGCTGGGCCGGGCGAAGTCGACATCGGGGAGCGCGGTGACGCGCAGCTTGCCGAGCGGAGGCCGCGCGAAGGTCGTCCGGCCACAAGTCCCACAGGGCTCGTGAGCCTCCGCTCCGACGATTCGCCCGCCGGGCAGGACCTCGAGCTCCACCAACTCCACGCTGCGCGCCCCCTTGAAGCGCGTGGGGACCGGAACAGCCCCCGTGAGCCCTTCGAGCTTCGCCATCACGTCTGGGTGCATCAGCAGCAGCCAAGGCATGTGGACGACGACAGGCGCGAAGCGCCCCCGAGCCCGGCCCGTCAGCGGCCCGAATCCCGAGCCGGGGCCCACCGTGGCACCGGGTGGCAACAAGGGAAGCACCCGTTCCCGCAGGCTCGTGAATTCCGCCCAGGGCACGCACCGCGGACGCGCGTAGTCCTTGGAGCCCGCGAGCGCTGACAGGTCGACGGTCGGATAATCGTAGCCACCTCCACCCCACGTGGCGCCACAGGTGGGGCACTCGACTCCAGGCAGCTGCCACGGACGCCCCAAGTCATAGCCCCCTGTCCATCTGGAGCCCGCGCTGAGCTCCTCTCGCAGCGTGTAGTAGCGCATTCACTCTCCGGATGCGGTCAGCAACGAGAGTCGCTGCCAGTACGTCATGGGCATGCCCACCAACCCATAACGTTCCACCATCTTCCCTCCCTGACGGAAGTGGTCTGCGCGCGATGCGGTGTCCCGGTTCTCGTCGATCCAGATTCTCCAGTCGCGGTTCCAGGGACCTCCGTTGGCGCCTGCATGAACCCGCTGGTGCTCTTCCACGGCGACCAGCAGGGTGTACTTGTGGATCTCGATGCCGATGGTGGCGAAGTACGGCTGGAAGGCCCTGGGAAAGATGTGGTGTCGCTCCTTCGGCCGTCGTTTCCACTCCGCGATGGCCTTCCGGACGGACGTGGCGCTCGGCAGTTCTTCACGCCGATACCACGGGATGATGAACACCGGCGTTCGCCCCGGCAGAGGAATGGCTCCGCCCCAGTAGCGCTGGATGCGTGCGGTGGCGCCCGAGGCAGCCTGGCCAGGCGCGACACGCAACGCATACGGAGGCGATGCGAGGTCTTCACAGCGATAGAGGCCGCAGCCCTCATCATCGCAGGCTGGGGCATGACAGTGGTCCTCGTCGTGCCCAGCCGAGCTGGCGCAGCTCTCCGCCGAGTCCTCCACGCCCGTGTCGAACAGTTCGTCACCGCGCGCGAACTGCGGCGCCGACGTACAGCCAGACAGCAGGAGCAGCACCATCCCAACCAAGCGTCTCGACATGAACGTCCCCCCGGAACATGTGCGTCGCGAGCTACTCCACCACTTCCAGCCCACCGTTGTCGGCGGCGATGGCGGTGAACGCGCCCCAGTGCAGCAAGGCGTTGCGCAGCGACTTGCCATCGTGCGGGAACGACTCGAACCCGGAGACCACGAGCTCGCCGCGCGCCTCGACCGCCTGACGCAGCTCCGCTTGCGTGTCGTTCCAGCGCTCCTGGAGCGTAGCGAAGAACTCCGAGGGCACCTCCTCCTGCATGAAGCGGCGCATGCTCCGCGAGATGCGCACGCACTCATCGGGGTCGAACTGGTTGCCCGCCTCACCGAACCGGTCCATCGCCAGGAGCTCCGACCCGTCCGCAGGCTCCTCGGCCACGACCCCGAGCAAAATCATCGCCTCGATGAGCATGTCCAGCTCGACGTACCGCAGGCGGTAGTCGACCGGATGCTCCGGGTCGAGCGGCGGATACCAATCCGGCAACGAGTCGGGTGGCTCGACGATTCTCAGGGTGATGGACATGGGACGCCTCCACGTGTGTCGTCCCTCCGGACTCTGGAACCCGCGGCAGAACCCGTCAACGAGCGTGGGACCGGTGGGTCCCGTCGACCCACCGTGACGAATACACACGCTCTCATGAACCGAGATTCATTGGAGCCACACACGTGTCCGCAATGGCTTCGTGATTCATCCGTATCGGCTTCGCATCCGGTATGTTCCGCCGGGACGGCGTGACGAGACGCAACACCGCGTCACGCCAGCGGATAATCCAGCCAGGGACACCACGTCCCGGTGATGTATCAGAGGGGGAGTCACAACATGCGTGTCGACGGCTCATCACGCCCGACGCAATCCGTCTCATCCGAAGGCGCGACTGAAACAGCCCGGATCGAGACCCGCACCGAGAACAACGCCGTCAAGGAGGAGTCCTCTCGCCCGGAGGGCTTCGATTCGACCTCCAGCTTCGAGGAGGACAACGGCGGCGCGGTCCACCGCGAGCGGCTCCAACCGCCGCCTCCACCGCCACCTCCCGAAGAGAAGGAAGAGGAGCCCGCCCCCCTCCCGCTCCGGGACCTGAAGCGCGGCGACACCGGCCCCGACGTGAAGGCGGTGCAGGACGCGCTGGTGAAGCTGGGCTACCTCACCGAGGAGCAGGTGGCCACGGGCCCCGGACAGTTCGGCCCGAAGACCGAGGCCGCGCTGGAGCGCTTCCAGGCCGAGCACGGCCTCACGGCCTCCGGTGACTATGCGGGCAGGACGCGCGAGGCGCTCGGCAAGGCCCTCACGGAAGCGAAGTCCTCCGGCGGCGCGCGTCGCCCCGCCATGTCCGCCGAGGACGCGTTCATCACCCAGTTCACCTCCGAGTACAACCCGACCGGCCCTCGCGGCAGCACCAACTGCGGCCCCGCGAGCCTCGCCATGTCGCTGGCATACACGGGCCACATGCCCGCGGGACTCACCAAGGAGCAACAGGTCGACTACGCGCGCGCGTTGATGAGCCCGCGCCGCGAGAGCGAGTTCACCTACGTGAAGGCCTCCGACGGCACCCGCGTGCCGCAGCTCGACCGTGACCGCGAGCTCACCGGCGGCACCATGGTGAGCGACGGCGTCAAGGGCGCGGGGCTCGACGCGCGCTACGGCCAGGGCTGGGAGGAGCTGGACCGCCAGCTCGCCGCGGGCAACCCCGTGGTCGCCAACGGCCGGACGAACGCGGCCTGGCGCGAGCAGTTCCCCGAGCGCATGGGCTCCGGCGACATCGGCCACCTCAACGCGATTCTCGGCAAGACCTCGGATGGGAAGTACCTGGTCGCGGACCCGCTCCACACCGGCGGCCCGGTGGCCATGACGCGCGAGCAACTGGGCGTCTTCTTCTCGCCCACGCGAGGACAGCCGTCCTTCACCGCGCTCCAGGGTGCCTCCACGAACCCGGCCGCGGACGCGGGTGCACGCGCGGGAGGCAGCGTGGGCGCGGCGGTGGCGAAGCGCCTGGAGGACGCCGCCCGCGACGTCCCCGCGCCGAAGCCCGAGCCCTTCCTCCCGAACCCCGGCGTGAGCACCGTCGGCGGCTCCGGCACGGACGTGAAGACCCGCGCGGCCCAGGACGCGAAGGCGCTGGAGGCCACCCTCCAGACGAGCCTGGAGCAGGGCGCGCGTCAGTTCGAGCGGCTCATCGCCAGCAACCCGGACCCCGTCTACCAGGAGGCCTTCGTCCGCGCGGCGGAGCCGTCCCTCGCGAAGATGGGCCAGCTCTTCGCCGGCGTGTCCCCGGAGACGAACCGCAAGCTCCATCCGCCCGGCGCGCAGAAGCCGCCGGACCTCAATGACCGCAAGGTGCTCGAGAAGCTCGCGAACGAGGAGACGCGCATCGAGCACGAGACGTACTACGCCCTCGCGCGCGCCACCGAGCACCTCAAGGACCCGACGGCCGGACGCGTGGGCAAGGCCTTCACGCGCGACGCGCCGCCCACGCTCGTCAACCTGTCGCTGACGAGCGCGGTGCGCACGTCCCTCAACTTCGGTCTCGGCTCGCGGCTCGCGTTCGACATCGAGCGCTCCCTCAGTCGCGAAGAGGTCATCCCCCCGGGCAGCACCGCGCCCTCCTACGGCACGGCCCAGGCGGCGCTGCACCAGACGCTGTGGAGCACCCTCGACGGCATCCGCGGCCAGTTCGCCACCGCGGCGGACAAGGCGCAGCTGCACCAGCAGCGGCTCACCGAGCTGCTCAGCGGCCCCGCCGCCGTCCTCTCGCCCGAGCAGCAGAAGGCCTTCATCGACACGTACCTGCGCCAGGGCAGCGTCCAGCAGGACCTCGCGGAGCACGAGCGCCTGGGCAAGCTACTCTCCACCGCCGCGCCGGATGGCGTGCCCGTGGGCTCCGACGATGCGCGCGTCAAGGCGCTCGCGCGCGAGCTCCCCCGACTGGCCGAGACGAAGGGCGGCGCCGAGTACCTCGCCGCGCAGCTCACCGCGAAGGCGGAGGACAAGCCGCTCTTCCTCGACGTGGTGGGCGCGCTGAAGGACGGCAAGGACTTCGACGAGAAGCTCGCGCTCGCGCTGGTGAAGAGCGCGGGCACGGTGGCCCTCATCTCCGCCGGCGACAAGTCGCCCGCTGAGGCGCGGAAGGTCTTCGACGGGCTCGCGCGCTACGCCGACGTGTTCGGGATGAAGTCGAGCGACATGAAGTCGTACTTCCGGCTGCTGCGCGACATCAAGCCCGGCTCCACCGACGCGCAGGTGCTCGAGACGACGAAGTCGCTCAAGGCGCTGCTCACGGACCAGGAGACGGGCCTGCCGTTCGCGCCGGACTCCCCTCGCGGGCAGGCGCTGCGGACCCTGGGCATGCTCGTCACCACCACCGCGTTCGTCGGAGACGCGACGGGCTGGAGCCAGGCGGACCTCGCGTCGAGGCTCAAGGTCGTCGGCGACGGCCTGAGCGTCACGGGCGACGGGGCCACGGTCATCACCAGCGTGCTCGGCAACACGGCGCGCTGGTCCTCGGCCGTCTCGGCCTTCGGCAAGGTGTCCGCCCTGGGCGCGGTGCTGGGCGCGGCCGGCGACGCGATGCAGAGCCTCCAGTTCCTGCGGAAGGGCGACGGGTGGAAGGCCGCCTCCTCGGGAGCCCAGGCGCTCGGCGGCGCGCTGATGGCGGGCGCCTCGCTGTTCGGCATGGCGCCGGGCTTCCAGATCCTGGGGGCGGCGCTGTTCCTCGGCGGGCTCGGGCTGAAGTACCTGGACCCCGCGGACGCGCGCCTGCGCGAAGAGCAGGTGAAGCTGCTCACCGCCAGCGGCATGGCCCCGGGACTCGCGAAGGGCCTCATCCACCTGGGCCCCGACCTCCTCGACAGCCGCCTGGTGCAGGGCGCGGGCATGTCACCCGAGCAGGTGCAGACCTTCCTCACCGCGCACCCGGACGTGGCCCAGGACGCCCTCCACCTGGACAGCCTCGCCCAGGCCGCCAGCGCGATGAAGATGAAGGGAGCGCACTTCCAGGAGTTCCTCGAGCGGCTCGCCAAGGCCCACGGCGTCGACATGGCGACGCTCGGCCGTGAGGTGCACACGCTGTTCTTCGGACACCCGCCCTCGGGCGGCGCGGGCGGTGGTGAGCAGTACCGCTCCCAGGGCGACGAGTTCCGCGCCTGGGTGCAGCAGCGCACGCCCGACGTCGCCGCGTGGGCGAAGCAGCACGAGTCGCCCTGAGCAGCGCCCTCCGGTCCGGGAGCGCGGCCCGCCTCGCCGCGCTCCCGCCCCGGGGCGAGCCCTCCACTCCACGTCTCGGGACAGCGATGAGCGCGGGGCGCCGAGGAGCTCCCTCGCGCCGCGACGCCGTCGGTACCCGACAGCCGCACGCGCCACGTCCGCGCACCCTCGGGCTCACTGTCCGCGACGCGACGCGGCGGCCACACACCCTGATGGAAATCCTGCATGCGCGCGCCGCGGGCATTTCTCGACTTAACGCGTTATCCGGTCCCGGTTTGACTTTCTTTTTCGTCCGAAGAAATAGAATCAGCCGCGAAAGGAAAGGACCGCTCGGACGCAGCCCCATCCCGGTATGCGTTTGTTCATCCCCTCCCCCACTTTCTCCAGCGGCCCGCTTTTCATTCCATGCGATTACCAACTCCTCTCTTGCAGGCACTGCACCGTGTCAGGAATGCGCTGACGCGAGCATGCGCCGTGGCGGTGGTGGTGGGTGTGGCGGGGTTCGCCTCGGACGCGAGCGCCCAGGCGGGCAACCTCGCCCTCAACCGGCCCACGGTGACGTCGTCCTCCGAGCCCGGGCTCGGGGGCACCTACGCCGTGGACGGAGACGGCGGCACGCGCTGGGGCAGCGCGTTCACCAACAACGAGTGGCTCTACGTCGACCTCGGCGCGAGCACCTCCATCAACCGCGTCGTGCTCACGTGGGAGACCGCGTACGCGCGTGCCTACACGGTGCAGACGTCCACGGACGCGACGAACTGGACGGACGTCCGCGCGGTGACGGACGGCGACGGCGGCACGGATGACCTGACGGTGACGGGCACGGGCCGCTACGTGCGCATCCTCTGCACGCAGCGCGGCGCCATCGACTACGGCTACTCGCTGTGGGAGCTGGCCATCTACGGCGGCGGCACGTCCACCACCGGAGACCTGGCGAAGAACCGCCCCGCGACGGCGTCCAGCGTGGAGGCCAACGCGGCGCACCTGGCGCCCGGCTACGCGGTGGACGGCAACACGACGACGCGCTGGTCCTCGTCGGAGGTGGAGGCCCAGCCGTGGATTCGCGTGGACCTGGGCAGCGCGCAGACCCTGGGCAAGGTGGTGCTCAACTGGGAGGGCGCCTACGCGGCGACGTACGTCGTCGAGGGCTCGACGAACGACTCCACCTGGGCGCCCCTCGCGTCCAACATCACCGACGGCGCGCCGGGGCGGCGGGAGGTCACGGTGTCGGGCTCGGCCCGCTACGTGCGCGTGCGCGCGCTCACCAAGGGCACCGGCTACGGCATCTCCCTCTGGGACTTCGAAATCTACGCGCCCGGCCAGGGCCCGCAGGAGCCGCAGCCGCAGACGACGAACCAGACCATCAAGCTGATGTTCCCGGAGCTGGCGTACGCGAAGATCAACGTCTCGCCCGCGCCGGTGAGCGTCACGCCGACGCCCGAGGAGGGCAACACCACGCCGTCGGTGCGCAACCCTCCCGGGCCCTTCACGTATGAAATCACCTTCGCGCCCAACACCACGGTGACGCTGTCGAAGAACCAGTTCTCCCCCACCGCGCCCAACACGGACATCCGGCTGGTCGTCACCGCGGCCAACGGCACGGTGCTGCGCGGACAGAGCGTCACCGCGCTCGCGGTGCAGGGCGCCGAGTGGAGGGTGGAGATCTATTCGACGGGCACGGGCCCCGACCGCGACCGCACCATCATCCCGGACCCCTATGTCGCGCCCGCGCCACCGCCCGTGGCGGGAGCGTTCGCGCTCGTCGCGCCGGCCAACGCCGCCATGGTGACGAGCACGCGCCGCCCCACGCTCCAGTGGGCCGCCGTCTCCGGCGCGGCGAACTACAAGGTCTACCTGAACATCAGCCGCGACGACTACGACTGGATGGCGGCGGGCAGCCTGCTGGACCGCTACACGCTGATGACCACCACCACGGCGACGTCGTGGACGCTGGACCGCGACTTGCCCGACCGCTGGACGTACAAGTGGTACGTGGTGGCCACGCAAGCCAGCGGCGCCACCAGTCGCTCGGACCTGCGCACCTTCAGCCTGTACCTGCCCGTGGTGGAGACGGCGGACGACGGCGTCGCGCTCATCAACGGCATGCGCGACTTGAACAAGAACGGCGTCATCGACCCGTACGAGGACTGGCACAACCCCATCGCCACGCGCGTCAATGACCTGATGGCGCGGATGACCCCGCGCGAGAAGGCGCTGCAGATGTTCTACGAGGCGAAGACCTTCCCCGAGGCGGGCTTCACCATGGGCCCGCTCAGCCCCACGGACATCGTCGCCTTCCAGCGGGCCTCGGCGGCGACGCGGCTGGGAATCCCGAACATCGACGCGGGCGACTCCATCCACGGCTTCAAGACGAGCTGGCCCACACAGCCGGCGCTCGCGGCCTCGCGGGACCTGGACACCATCTACGAGCTGGGTGACATGCAGCGCCGCGAGCAGCTCGCGGTGGGCAGCCGGGGCACGCTGTCGCCGCTGGCGGAGGTGGGCACCAAGGTGCTCTATCCGCGCATCCAGGAGGGCAACGGCGAGGACGCGGACCTGGCGGCGGGCATCACCCGCGCGCTCATCGCGGGCCTGCAGGGTGGCCCCGAGGTGAACCCGCACTCCATCTGGGTCACCACCAAGCACTGGCCCGGCCAGGGCGCGGGCGGTGAGGCCGGCATCACCTACGACGGCACCACCATCCACTACCACATGCGTCCGTGGCACGCGGCGCTGGAGGCCGGCACCAGCGGCATCATGCCCGGCTACGCGGGAAGCTGGCTGCTCGGCCCGGAGGGCTACGGCGCGGGCGACAGCGTGGGCATCCTCAACTACCTGCGCGTGAAGCTCGGCTACCAGGGCGTCATCTGCTCGGACTGGCTGCCGTCGGGGGCGTGGGTGCGCTCGGCGACGGCGGGCTCGGACGTCATGGGCGGCGCGAACCCCGCGCAGATGGGCGACTTCGAGACGGCGGTGCCGATTGCCCGCATCAACGAGTCGGTGCGCAGGATCCTGGACCTGAAGTTCCGCCTGGGCATCTTCGAGGACCCGTACCGCCGGGGGCCCGCGGGCACGTCCGAGTGGCACACGGCGGACCACAAGGCGCTGGTGCGCCGCGCGGCGCAGAACGCGATGACGCTGCTGAAGAACGATGGTGCCTTGCCGATCCGGCTCGGCGCGGGCTCGAGCATCGTCATCGCGGGGCCGTGCGCGGATGCGGGGCCATGCATGGTGACGTGGCGCTCGGACTTCCACGGCACGGAGTTCGGGGACCTGACCATCTACCAGGCCATCAAGCAGCGCGCCGAGGCGGCCGGAATCACGGTGTACAAGGACAACGCGCCCGCGGGCGTGACGCCCAGCGCCGCCATCGTCGTGGTGGGCGAGAGCTACTTCACCCACGGCACCGAGTGGGACAAGGAGAAGCCCTACCTGCCCGGCGACCCCATCGGCCCCGCGCACGACGCCAAGTGGGGCAACCAGTACGGCCTCATCACGGGCTTCCGCGCGCGCAACATCCCCACGACGACGGTGCTCATCCTGCCGCGTCCGTACATCCTCACCAACGTGGTGCCGCAGACCAACGCGCTGCTCGTGGCGTATCGGCCCGGAGACTCGGGCGGCCCGGCGGTGGCGGACGTGCTCTTCGGTGACGTGTTCCCGCGAGGCAAGCTGCCCTGGCAGCTGCCGCGCTCGCTGGACCAGATTGGCACCGACGTGGAGAACAACCAGCTGGAGCAGTGGGACCTCCCGTTCGACCTGGGGGCCACGGCGGCGCAGCGCGCGGAGATTCGCTCGCGCATCGCGCAGGGTCTGCCGGTGCTGCCCATCTACGGCAACCCGCTGTTCCAGTACGGCGCGGGCATCGAGGGCTTCGGGCTGTCGGACTCGACGCCGCCCACGGCCTTCACGCTGCTGACGCCAGCACCGGGCTCCACCCTCACCACGCGGCCGAACTTCACGTGGACGGCGAGCAGCGACCCGCAGACGGGCATCCACCGCTATGAGGTGTTCCTCGACGGCAGCCCGTTCCCCGTGGCCACGACGCGCACGAACTCCGCGCCGGTCATCAACGCGGCGCTGGGCAACGGCCAGCACACCTGGTTCGTGCGCGCGTACAACTGGGCGGGCGGCTTCACGCAGTCGGCGACGGCGACCTTCACGCTCAACGACACGGCGCCCCCGGCGGCCTTCGCGGCGCTGGTGCCGTCCGCGGGTTCGTCGGTGCCGGGGACGTCCACCACGTTCATCTGGGAGCAGACGACGGACGTGGGCGCGGGCGTGTCGAAGTACGTGCTGGTGGTGGACGGCGTGGACAGGACGCCGGACGTGACGCCCAAGGCGTACGTGGGCACGACGACGAACCTGGCGCTCGGCAAGAACGTGTCCGCGACGTCGTCGGAGTTCGGCAGCCCCAACGACGCGGTGGACGGCAACGCCACGACGACACGCTGGGCCAGCCGCACGGACGTGCCCGCTCCCAACACCGAGTCCATCACCGTGGACCTGGGCGCGGTGTACTCGCTCAAGCGGGTGAACCTGCTCTGGGAGGCGGCGTACGGGAAGCAGTACGCCATCGACGCGTCGGTGGACGGGGCCACGTGGCGCACGGTGTACACGGAGACCAACGGCAACGGCGGGCAGGATGACCTGACGGGGCTGAGCGGCGTGGGGAGATACGTCCGCATGCGCGGCATCGAGCGCGGCACGGGCTACGGGTACTCGCTGTGGGAGTTCGAGGTGTACGGCGTGGGCACGGAGCAGGCGACGCTCACGGGCCTGTCCACGGGCAGCCACACCTGGCGGGTGCGCGCGGTGGACGGGGCGAACAACGCCACGCTCTCCAGCGGCCCCATCTCCTTCACCAAATAGTCCGCTCCTGGAAATCACGGAGCGTGTGGCGCGTACCCCAAGAAGAGGTCCCTCCGCATCCGTGGAGGGACCTCTCCAGAGGGGGAACCACCATGCAGCTCCAGCGAATCCTTCCCGCCACGCTCGTCTTGCTGACCACCGGCAGCGCGAGCGCGGCGGACTTCCATCCCATGACGCCGACGGTGTGCCACACGCAGGTGGCGCCGCTGTTCACCACGGGAGGCCAGTACCTGGACCCGAACAACGGCGTGCGGCAGGACGCGTGGTCCATGCTGATGCGCTGGCAGGGCAACATCGCCTCGACGCCGGTGTCCTACAACGTGGGGACCTTCACGGGCCTGAGCGTCCCCGCGCCCTTCTCCGCGTGGCAGCGGGGACAGCAGCCCGAGTCCGCGTCGGGGACTCCCGCGGCCCAGGTGTACTGCCACGACGCGGGCATGTTGCTCAACACGTGGACGTCGCCCAGGACGCACGTGGAGGGCGGCGGCTACAACGACATGTTCGGCTACGCCTGGAGCCCGGCGAACCGGCCGCGTCCCTTCAAGCTCTTCACGGCGCGCAACGGCGTGCTCGGGATGTGGCCCACGGAGCTGGTGCTCCAGGGGAACATGGCGGTGCCCCTGGTCACGGGCTGGAACTCGCCCGACGGGGGCACGACGTGGAACGGCATCAGCAACCCAGGCCCCGGGGACGTCTACAACTCGGGTGCCGCGCAGCTGAGCATGTTCGCGTACCTGCGCGACACCTCGCATCCGAACCTGCGTCCCATCGGCGTGCTCGCGGGGGCCTACGCGAACAACATCCCCGCGTCGCCCTGTCCCGCCCATGGCCGGGCCACCATCCTCTACGACTATCCAAACGGGGCCTGGTTCACCGGCAACGCCCTGTGCAACACGGACCTGTCCACCGTGCGCTACACGGGCGCGACGAGCACCAACTCCCAGTTCTCGGACCTGCGCTTCTTCCGCGTCCACTACACCCGGCAGAACCTCATCAACCTCGTGCAGCGCATCAACAACCAGCTGTGCACCGTTGACGCCGCGGGGAACCTGGAGACGGGCAAGTGCAAGTGCTCGAACCCCGGGGTGACCTGCCCGCCCATCGGCTACTCCATCAATCCGGATGACTACGTCATCGAGTACACCGGCGTGCTCGCGGAGATCACCAAGTGCAAGCCGGGCGAGGAATGCAGCACCACCAAGGCCGACCGCCAGATTTCGATGACTTCGCGGGTGAACGGCTACGGCGCGTTCTGGTACGTCCCGTAACGCGACTCCCGGGGCTCGCGTCCGTTCTCCTCGGGGAGCGGACGCACAGGTGTGGGGAGTCATGTCGAAACCCAGTTACGGGAAGGTGC
This sequence comes from Myxococcus sp. MH1, assembly GCF_059738865.1. Taxonomy (NCBI): domain Bacteria; kingdom Pseudomonadati; phylum Myxococcota; class Myxococcia; order Myxococcales; family Myxococcaceae; genus Myxococcus; species Myxococcus sp. MH1. The sequence continues at coordinate 10,142,221 of NZ_AP026947.1, forward strand.
TGGAACGGGTCATCCAGGTGCTGGATGACTTCTTCTCGGGATTCGACCCGGTCACGCCGGCTCCTGCTCCGGGGCACGATGTGCCCCCGGAGCTTCGTGAGCCGGAGCTGGAGGCCGCCATCCTCCGTGAGCCGGAGGACGACGACGGCTATCTCGTCTATGGGGATTGGCTGCAGGCGCACGGAGCCCCGCGCGGCGAGCTGGTGGCGCTCCAGCATGCGGCGTTGCTCGCCACGGGGCCCGAGAAGAAGGAACTGGAGAAGCAGGTCGGCGACTTCCTGGAGCGCCATGCGCAGAGGTTGCTCGAGGAGCTGTACTTCCGGGACAGCCTCCATCCCTCACGCTACTCGGGACTGTCGAGCGGCCGCGTGTACTGGCACTGGCACCTGGGCTTCATCCAGCGGGCGTGGCTCGGGAGCAACCACGCCTACTCGCTGGACGTGCCTCGGGTGCTGACGGAGCTGCTCACGCATCCCTCCGCTCGCTTCTTGCGTGCGTTGACGGTGGGGCTGCTCGACAACGACGCGGATTCGAATCACTACGAGGGCATCCTCCAGCACATCGTGCGACACGCGCCCGCGACGCTGCGGGAGCTGAAGGTCGCGGACGTGCTGGAGAACGAGTTCGGCCTCTCGCGCGTGCGGCTCGGGGATGTGTCGTCCCTGTACGCGGCGCTGCCGAGGCTGCGCACGCTGACGCTGCGGGGGAACATGGTGCTGGGCGCCATGCACCTGCCGGAGCTGCGGGAGTTGACCCTCGAGACCTCGGGGCTGTCGCGCGAATCCCTGCGGTCCATCCTGTCGGCGAGCTGGCCGAAGCTGGAGAAGCTGGTGCTCTGGTTCGGGTCGCCCGAGCACGGGGGTGACGTCACGTTCGAGGACGTGCGGCCGCTGCTCGACGGTGCCGGGATGCCCAGGCTCGTGCACCTGGGGTTGTGCAACGCGGGGTTCACGGATGCGGTGTGCGAGGCGTTGCCGTCGGCGCCGGTGCTGCGGCGGCTCACGCGGCTGGACCTGTCGTTGGGCACGATGACGCGCGTGGGTGCGACGGCGCTCTTGGGGAACGCGGGCGCGTTCACGCATCTGGAGATGCTGGTCCTCACGGAGAACCTGTTGGACGAATCGAGCGTGGAGGCACTGGAGACGCTCGGCCCCGAGGTCTGGCTGCAGGACCAGCGTGACGCGGGTGGGTCCGCAGGCACCGTGGCCTATCGGGACTGAGGGCCTATGCGGCGCGAGTGACAAGCTGTCACGACAGGCTGTCATCGTGCGGGCGTGGAGGGCTGACAGGACAGGCCGGCGTGGAGGTGCGTCGTCACCTCTGCCGACGCGGCCCTCAGAGTGAAGACGAGCCCTGGCATCGTGATTGCTCTTGTCCTGCTCACTCCCCGCGATGGGGAAGGAGGCAGGACACGATGAGTTGCTCATTCCGGAAGCAGATGTGTCAGTGGGGCAGTGCCATCATCCTGGCGAGCGCGCCGTTCGTCTCGTTGGCGAGTCCGCCGGTGGATGTTCCCCAGGCGGCGCCGAACTTCGTCCAGGCGCTCTCTCACGGGCCCGAGGACCTCGAGGTGAAGGCGACGGGGGAGAACACGTACTCGGTGCGGCGCAACCCGAAGGCGGAGCACGAGAAGACGTGCACGCAGAGCGGGGACGCGCGGTTCGTGCCTTCGTTCAAGGACGGCAAGGCGGTGGGGTTCAAGCTCTTCGCCGTGCGGCCCGGTTCCATCTACGCGAAGCTCGGGTTCCAGGAGCGGGACGTGGTGCAGAGCATCAACGGCATCACCCTGGAGACGCCGGAGAAGGCGCTGGAGGCCTACGCCCAGCTCGACACGGCGAAGCGCGTGGTGGTGTCCATCGACCGCGGAGGCACGGTCATCCGCAAGACCTACGACGTGGCGCGGTGAAGTCGTCAGGAGGCAGGCGGCTCACCTTCTGACATCCAAGGAGTCGCCTGCCCGCTGTCCTCAAGCGCCGTGTCGACGCAGCCAGCGCCGTACAACACCTGCATCCCAGGGTGGCCACGAGCCACCTTCCTCGAGCAGGAAGGGTTCCAACAGTCGCGACAGCTCTCGGTACGAAGCCGGTACGGGCTGGGTCGCCGAGTCCATGGAGTCGGGACACTCGCCGAGCGAAAGCATCCATCGCTCCTCATCGAGTGGAGCGAGCGAGACGCCTGGAAGGTCAAGGCGCCGGGCCAGTTCGGGAGCGCCCCCGAGCTGGTCGAGCAACGTCGGCCCCAGGAAGGTGAGCCAATAGGCGCCTCGGGCTCGGACGCCGATGCGTCGGCTGGTGTCGGTGAGGTTCAGGAGGTCCAACCCAGGGTGGCGCTGAAGCAGCTCGAGGAGCTGCCGACGCACGGAGAACCACGCACCGGGACGAGCCACCAGCGCGGGGCTGGCATAGCCGAAGCTGAAAGGCAGCTCCCGGGCGATGTCGCGCGCGAGGTCACGCACGGCAGCCACGCCCCGAGACGTCAGATACTCGGAGGGGAGGCAGAAGCGGAGGCCGGTCGTGGCGTCGGCATCTCCCAAGAAGAGCGGGTCCTCGAGCCTCCGACCGTCGTACTCGAACTGGTAGCCACCGGGCCCGCTGGAGAACTCCGTCAGCTCCACCAGCCACTCGACGCCCCAGGCCCGCTCCACCATCTGATGGTGGATGTGGCGCCAGCCATCCACATCCAACGGCAGTGTGTCGCCGTCGTCCGAGCCATACCACCCCAGTGCATCACTCGGGATGGAGCGGCGATACAGCTCCAGGGCGCGCCACACCTTGTCGGCCACGACGGGATGGGAGTGGCGCATGAAGAAGCAAAGAGACAGCCCCTCCCGGACCACCGGCTCGCCGTTCTCGTCCGCCACACGGATGCTGGGAAGCACGGCTGTCATTGTGTCATCCCTCGTCGAGGGGAGCTGATGACAGCGCTCTCGCGTCGAGTCGTACGAACACACTCGAGGCAAGTGGAGCAAGGCCCGGAGACGGGGGCGCTCATCACGAGCGCCCGCTCGCGTCCCGGGCCGCGACGACGGCTCAGCCCAGGTTGTGGAACACGCGCTGGACGTCGTCGTCCTGCTCCAGGGCGTCGACGAGCTCCAGCACCTCGGTGGCCTTGTCCTCGGGCAGCTCGATGAGGTTCTCCGCGATGTACTCGGAGTCGGCGGAGATGGGCGCCAGCCCCTTCGCCTCGATGGCCGCCTGGAGCTTGCCGAAGTCCGCGAAGTCACACCGGATGATGAGCTGCTTCTCCCCCTTCTCGCCCGTGCCCTCGCCCATCTCCTGCAACCCGTGGTCGATGAGCTCCAGCTCCAGCTCCTCCTGGTTGAGGCCCTCCGGGTTCAACCGGAACACGCCCATGCGCTTGAACATGAACCCCACGCTGCCCGTGGTGCCCATGTTCCCGCCGTTCTGGTTGAAGTGCATCCGCACGTTCGCCACGGTGCGCACCACGTTGTCCGTGGCCGTCTCCACCAGCAGCGCGATGCCGTGCGGCCCGTAGCCCTCGTAGAGGACGATTTCGTACTGCGTCGCCGTCTGGCCGCTGGCGCGCTTGATGGCCGCCTCGACCTTGTCCTTCGGCATGTTCGCCGCGCGCGCGTTCTGCAACACCCGCCGCAGCGTGGAGTTCGAGTCCGGGTTGGGCCCGCCGGCCTTCACCGCGATCGCAATGTCCTTGCTGATGCGCGTGAAGACCTTCGCCATCTTGTTCCAGCGGGCCATCATCGTGGCCTTGCGTGTCTCGAAAATGCGTCCCATGGGTCGAGCGACTCGCGAAGAGAGGGGGCGCCAGGCGCGCCCCAGGTGAAGAAGAGTGGTTGCTGTAAAGGGCCCGGCCAATCTAGCGCAACTCGGCTGGAGCGCCCGCGCTTCGTGTGCGGGGCGGCGTCCTCCCGACGTTCGACCCGGGGACGACACGCACGGGCGCAGGCCCCCGAGGGCCCACGCACCCGCCGTCATCCACCCGGAAGACAGGGCCCGTCGACGACGGGCCCCAAGGACTTCAGCGGACCTGCTGCGCCGCCGCCTGGGGCGCCGGCCGGGACGCGGGGGCCATGCTGTTGGCGCCCGTGCCCTGCGCACCGTTGGCGAAGGCGCGCTCCATGTGCGCGTCGAGCTGCCCCACGGCCATCAGCCCCGCCATCCGGAAGTCCGAGATGAACGACCACAGCGGGTACTTGAAGCTCGCCGGCTTGTTCTTCTCGATGAAGAAGTGGCTGAACCACGCGAAGCCGTATGCCGAGACCAGCGCCGCCGGAATCAGCGCCGCGCGCCCCATGGCGATGGCCGCGATGCCCGTGGCCACGCCCAGGCTGGTGCCCACGAAGTGGAACCGGCGCGTCACCGGCAGCGAGTGCTCGCGCAGGTAGAACGGCCAGAACTCGGCATAGGTCTGGAGGGTGGGCTTGGACATGAAGTGAAGTTGTGTCCAGGCAGGGGCCCGGCGTCAACCCGCCGCGCGTCAGGAAGTGCCCTCCCGCGCCCGCTCCGGCCCCCGAGGGCAGGGCCGCCAGGCAGCCAGGCGGGCTCGGGGAGGCTGAACGGAATCGGACGTCTCGCGGCCGTCGACCCCGCAGTTTTCCGCCCGTCGCGCACCGAAACATGTCGAGGACAGCGGCCCCTCCACCTCATCCACGGGTCGTGGGAGACTCGGGAGCAATGACGGATTGGATTCCCAAGCCGAACCCGACGGTGGACCTGCGCACGCTGGTGCTCAGCCCGGAGGAGGGCTTCGTGCTCTCGCGGCTCGACGGCGCCACGGCGGCCAGGAACCTCCCCGCGCTCACCGGGCTGGCTCCCGAGCGACTCCAGGGCATCCTCACCCGGCTCGTCTCCCAGGGCGCCCTGCTGCCCGTCGCCCAGGCCCCTGGGATCAACCCTCCCGGCATGCCACGGGCACACGCCCCCTCCGTGAGCCCCGGCTACGAGCCACTCGCGCCCACCGCGCCCCACACGCCGCCGGACGAGGAGCTGCCCACGCTGGACCTGCTTCCCCAGGAGGCCGATGCGGGCGAATCCGACGTCCTCGAGACCTCCGAGTCCGACGTCGTCCCCGCCGAGCCCCCAGACTCCGAGGCCGACGCCGAGGACGTGCCCGAGGTCGCGCTGGGCAACTTCCGCCAGCTCTTCGAGACGCGGTTGCATCCGCAACCCGAAGACCAGCGCGTCGCGCTGGCGCACACCGCGCAGGACCCGGAGCTGTCCGCGCTGTGCTTCGACCCGCTGCCCTCCGTCATCAAGGCGGTGATGGAGAATCCCCGCGTCGGGCTCGCGCACGCGCGCCTCATCGCGCGCAACCACAGGAACCCCGTGGGCCTGGAGTCGCTCTGTGCCCGCGCGGCCTTCGCGGCGGACGTGGGCGTGCGGCGCTGGCTCGTGCGCAACCCGCAGCTGCCCGCCAGCCTGTTCCGCAGGCTCTGGAGCGCGCGCCGGTTGATGGAACTGTACAAGGTGACGGTGGACCGCGACGTGCCCGAGTCCACGCGGCGCTCGTCGCGCGAGGTGCTCCGTCAGCGCTTCACCACCGGCCCCTCGGAGGAGAAGGTGGAGCTCATCCTCAACACCGAGGGTCGCGCGCTCGCGTCGCTCATCGGCATGTCCGTGGACGGCAAGACGGCGTCGATGTTGTGCGGACGCACCTACCGCTCGCCCATGCTCATCCAGAACATCGCGCGCTGGAGCGCCGCGCCGCCGGCCCTCATCGCCCACCTGCTCAAGCAGGAAGCCGTGCGAAGGCAGCCGCAGCTGCGCATGCTGCTCACCCGCCACCCCAACGCCCCCGCCGAGGCTCGCCGCAGCGGCTGAAGCCTCACGGTCTGCGCGCGGTGAGGATGGGCTGATAGAAGCCCGTCTCCTCCGGCGAATACCACCGTGTGTCGACGAGCCCCGCCCGTGTCAGCGCGCGCTCCACCTCCACCCGCTGGAGCGCGCGATACACGCCGGTGTGCTCCGTGGCCTGCCAGCCCTTGCCCTCGGGGCGCAGGATGAACTGGTGGACCGTGTACGTCCTGCCATCGGCGGCCCAATCCCAGACCTGGAAGAGGATGCGCCGGCCCTCGGGCGCGTCGAGCACCCGCTCCGAGGTGAAGCGCGGCTGGTCGGCCATCAGCGCGTCGTAGTCGCGCACGCTCAGCGCCAGCAGGCCCCCGGGCGCGAGCTTGGAGGCCATCGCATGCGCGGCGGCGTCCAGGTCCTCATCCGTGAGCAGGTGCGGCACCGCGTTGTCGAACGCGAGCACCACCTGGAACATCCCCGACACCTGCGTGTCCAACGTCCGCATGTCCGCGACGCCGGTGGTGAGGGTGACGCCCAGGGTGCGCGCCTCGCGCTCGGCGCGGGCCACGGCGGCGGGGCTCAGGTCCGTCGCGTGCACCGCGTAGCCGCGTCCCGCGAGCCCCAGCGCCTGCGTGCCGATGCCACACGCGCAATCCAACACCCGACGCGGCGGCGGCGCGCCACACCGACGCAGCAGCGCGTCCAGCGCGGCGCCCTGGCGCTCCACCGTCTGGGCCCAGTTGGCGAAGAGCAGGTGATACTCCTCGGCGAGCCCCTGGTAGAACTCGAGCACGGACTCAGCCATGCGCGCGCTCCTCGACGACGTGCGTCCTGGTGACGGCCGGAGCGCTCATGGGCCGAACGTCCGCCCCTCCAGCGCCTCGATGGCGGCGCGCACGGGGGCGGGCAGCGGCACCGGCTCGTTCTTGACGTAGTCGAGGGTGACGATGACGGCGGTGCCCTTCGTGTAGAGGGTGCCGTCCTCCTCGCCGAACACCGCGTGCTCCAGCGTGACGGACGTGTTGCCGATGCGCGAGACGCGGGCGCTGGCGACCAGGCGCACGGGGAAGACGACGGGGCGCACGTACTCGGCCTGGGTGGCCTTGAGGATGGGGCCGACGCCGCCCTGGATGCGCGTCTCGCCGGCGCCCGAGGGGCCCGTCATGCCGATGCGGGCGAGGTAGGCGATGCGCGCGGTCTCGAACCACGTGAAGGTGCGAGCGTTGTTCGCGTGGCCGAACGCGTCCATTTCACTCCAGTGCAGGGTGAAGGGGACGACGACGGGGAAGTCCTTGGGGCTGAGGTCCGGCATGGAGGGGAGGGTGCCCCACTCGCGGCCATGAGGGAACGAAGAACACCGCCTGCCTGCCCTCCAGCCAGGGGCCGGTGTCGTGATAATCCAGCAACACGATGAGTCCACGACTCCTGATGTCCGCGCTGGCCCTCACGGGCCTCGGTATCAACCCGCCTGCCTGGGCGAGTGAGGCCGCCTCGGAGACCTCGGCCATGACGGGGGCTCGCATCAGCTCCGTGCCCGAGTGGACCGTCTCACCGAACATCACCGCGCGACGCTGGGTCGCGAGCCCGGAGTCCGTCGAGTCCGTCGCGGCCACCACGACGAGCGCCGTCGGCCGGGCCGCGTCCACACCGGGTGTCACCGCGCCCGCCTGGGCCGCCACGCCGAGCACCGCCGCGCCGAGCATCACCGCGCAGCGGTGGGCTGTCGGGGCTGCCACGCCGGACCTCGCCGCGCCCGACACCTCTGTCCCGACCTCGTCCACGCAGAACGTCACTCCGCCGCACTGGACCGCGGCGCCGAGGACCGCCGCACCGAGCATCAACGCGCAACGCTGGTCCACCGCGCCCGGCTCCGCTGCGCCGAGCACCACCGCGCCGGGCACTTCCACGCCGAGCACCATCGCGCCGGGCTTCTACGCGCCAAGCACTTCCACACCAGGCGCCACGCCGAACACCACCGCGCCCGGCTCTGCTGCACCGAGCACCACCGCGCCCGGCTCCGCTGCACCGAGCACCACCGCGCCCGGCTCCGCTGCACCGAGCACCAGCGCGCCCGGCTCCGCTGCACCGAGCACCACCGCGCCCGGCTCTGCCGCACCGAGCACCACCGCTCCCGGCTCCGCCGCACCGAGCACCACCGCGCCGGGCCCGCGCCCCGCGGACGCGAAGCCCACGGTGCGCCACCGCGTCACCGCCACCGAAGCCCCGCGCCACCTCATCGCGAACGGCAAGGGCCGCGCGACGCTCTTCCTCAACGAGTCCACGGGCGCCACCGCCGCGTCGCTGACACTGCTGGAGCTCCAGCCCGGCGGCGAGGTCCCCGAGCACACGCACGAGTCGAGCGCGGAGATTCTCTACATCGAGGACGGCGCCGCCGACATGACGGTGTCCGGACAGACGTTGCGCGTGAGCAAGGGTGACGCCGTCTACATCCCCGCGGGCGCGAAGCACTCCGCGCGCGTGGTGTCGCCCGGTGTGCCGTTCAAGGCCGTGCAGGTCTACGCGGGCCCGGGCCCCGAGCAGCGCTTCATGCAGGGCCCCCGGGAGAGCGCCCCTCATGGCCGCTGAGCGCGAGTCCTCGGCGGCGCGCCAGCGGAACGCACCCTCCGATGAACCCTCGGTCGAGCGCCCCCACCTCGTCCCCTCCCGCAACGAGACGGCGCTCATCTCCGACAGCGGCACGGCCACCCATCCCCAGCGCCACGCCCCCATGGTGCGCTGGCTGCACCCGTCGCAGCTGATTCGCACGGGCCTGGACGCCGTCGTCGCCGCCGTCTTCGGCGCCCGCGCGGACCATCGCCTCATCGAGGCCGTGGTGCGCCCACAGGTCCCCTACTTCGACTACTCCGAGGAGACGCGCCCCCAGGGAGACTTCTGGCTCGACTACGTCTCCGACACCGGCGACGGCTGGGACCCCACGTACACGGTGGCGCGGCTGCTCGCGCTGCCCGAGCTGAAGCTCCCCGTGCGAGGCCAGCCCCGCGTCGGCGAGTTCGAGACCGAGCGCGGCCGCGTCCTCATCTTCGGCGGCGACGGCGTGTACCCCGGCGCCAGCCGCGAGGCCTACGAGGAGCGCCTCATCCAGCCGTACGAGGCCGCCATGCGGCGCTCCGTCGCGCCCAACCCGGACCTGTTCGTCATCCCGGGCAACCACGACTGGTACGACGGCCTGTCCGCCTTCATGCGCCTGTTCTGCGCCAACCGCTGGATTGCGGGCCGACGCACGCGGCAGAGCCGCAGCTACTTCGCGCTCAAGCTGCCGCATCGCTGGTGGCTCATCGGCACGGACGTGCAGCTCAACAGCGACATCGACGTGCCCCAGGTGGAGTACTTCCGCCAGGTGGCCGACAGCATGGGCCCCGACGACCGCGTCATCCTGTGCAACGCGGAGCCCGCGTGGATTCTCGCCGCCACGCAGCGGCGCAAGGGCAGCTACCTGGAGAACAACCTGGAGTACCTCCAGGAGAAGGTGCTCGGCCGGCGCATCAGCATCTTCCTCGCGGGTGACCTGCACCACTACCGCCGCCACGAGGACCCCGCGGGCCGGCAGAAGATCACGGCCGGCGGCGGCGGCGCCTTCATGCACCCCACGCACGCGCCCAAGGCGCACGTGCTGCGCGACGGCTACCGGCTGGAGAAGAGCTTCCCCGACGAGCGCACCTCACGCGCGCTCGCCAGGAAGAACCTGTTCCTCATCCGCTACAGCCCGCTGTTCGGCCTGATGACGGGCGCGCTGTACCTGCTGCTCGCGCTGGCCGCGTACGCGGAGGTGGGCTCGCTGGGCTTCTCCCAGCTGGGCGACGTCATCATGGCCGTGGCCAACAGCATGGTGAGCCGCCCGTGGACCATGGTGCTGGGCCTGGGCACCATCGGCGGGCTCATCGGCCTGGCGGACTCCGCGTTCGGGAAGTTCCGGTGGCTCGCGGGCACGCTGCACGGCGTGGCCCACATCCTCGCGGCGTTCTTCGTCGCGTGGGGAGGCACCTACCTGGCGGTGAGCGGGATGGGCATCTGCCCGGACCTGACGCCGGACGGCCTCAACTGCACGGCGGGCTGGGCGCACCTGGCGGGCAAGTTCCTGGTGTCCTCGGCGCTCACCTTCCTGGGTGGCTTCCTGGTGGGCCCCTTCGTCATGGGGTTGTACCTGTGGCTGAGTGTCAACCTGTTCGGGGCCCACTCGAACGAGGCGTTCATCTCGTTGGCGCTGCCGGACTGGAAGAACTTCCTGCGGCTGCACATCGACGAGAAGGGACAGCTCACCGTCTACCCGGTGGGTATCGAGCGGGTGCCGCGCCGGTGGAAGCGCACGCATGCGGGGCCGCATGCACCGGCGTACGAGCCGGATGACGCCAAGGCCACGCCTCCGGCGCTCATCGAGCCGCCCATCCGCGTCTAGGGTCCGTCGGTGTCGGGAACGGTGTAGCCTCCGGGGCTCACCGCTCACGAAGGAGCCGTACGCCGATGGCCGCACAGACGATGGAGCAGCTGGTTTCCCTGTCCAAGCGCCGGGGCTTCATCTTCCCGGGCTCCGCCATCTACGGGGGCCTGCAGGGCACGTACGACTACGGTCCGCTCGGCGTCGAGCTGAAGAACAACCTGAAGCTGGCCTGGTGGCGCGCCAACGTCTGGGAGCGTGAGGACATGGAGGGCATCGACGCCTCCATCCTCATGAACAAGCTCACGTGGCGCTATTCGGGGCACGAAGAGACCTTCGTGGACCCGATGGTGGACTGCAAGGGCTGCAAGATGCGCTGGCGCGCGGACCAGATTGCCGGCAAGTGTCCCAGCTGCGGCAGTGCGGAGCTGACCGAGCCGCGCCCCTTCAACCTGATGTTCAAGACGCAGGTGGGGCCGGTGCCGGACCCGGAGTCCTTCTCCTATCTGCGCCCCGAGACGGCGCAGGGCATCTTCCTCAACTTCAAGCACGTGCTCGACTCGACGTCGCGCAAGCTGCCGTTCGGCATCGCGCAGATGGGCAAGTCCTTCCGCAACGAAATCACGCCGCGCAACTTCATCTTCCGCGTGCGTGAGTTCGAGCAGATGGAGATCGAGTTCTTCGTGAAGCCCGGCGAGGACGAGGCGTGGCACCAGAAGTGGGTGGAGGACCGCATCAACTGGTGGCTGTCGGTGGGGTTGTCCAAGGACAACCTGGTGCCGTACCACCAGAAGGCGAACGAGCTGGCGCACTACGCGAAGGCGACGGTGGACCTGCTCTACCGCTTCCCGCACGGGCTGGAGGAGCTGGAGGGCATCGCGAACCGGACGGACTACGACCTGGGTTCGCACAGCAAGGACCAGGGCTCGCTCGGGTTGAAGGCGCGGGTGGCGCCCAACAGCCACAGCACGGAGAAGCTCACGTACTTCGACGCGGAGACGAAGCAGCACGTGGTGCCGTTCGTCATCGAGCCGTCGGCGGGCGTGGACCGCGGGGTGCTCGCGGTGCTGAGCGAGGCGTACGCGGAGGAGCAGGTGAAGCCCGCGCCGGCGGACCGGCTCAAGCCGGTGGAGGAGGCGCTGGGCACGTTCCTCAAGTCCGTGAGCCGCAACGAGAAGCTCACCGCGGACGCGAAGAACGCGCTGCTCGCGGAGGGGGAGCGAATCGCGGGCGCGCTGGGCGAGCGGCTCGCGTCGATCACGGGGCTGTTGTCGATGCCGGGGGCGGAGGGCATCGAGGTGGCGAAGAAGCTGCGCGGCCAGGTGGACCCGGTGGTCGACGAGTTCTACCGGACGGTGCTGCACTTCAAGCCGCGCCTGGCGCCCATCAAGGTGGCGGTGTTGCCACTGAAGAAGAACCACCCGGGCATCGTGGACGTGGCGAAGGGCATCCGCCGCCGGCTCCAGTCCTCGGGCTCGATGCGCGTCGTGTACGACGACACGGGCGCCATCGGAAAGCTGTACCGGCGGCAGGATGAAATCGGGACGCCCTTCTGCGTCACGGTGGACTTCGACACGCTGGGGGACGGGAAGGACGCGTCCACCAAGGACACCGTCACCGTGCGCCACCGCGACTCCATGGCCCAGGAGCGCGTCGCCATCTCCGAGCTGGAGGGCTACCTGCGCGAGAAGATGGGGTAGTCCCGCCATCCAGGACCCAGGGCTGCCCTCCAGCAAGGAGCCGAGGGAGCCCAGGTCCCCAGGACGTGTCACCTCCGAACAGGGCTCGTCCCACAAGCGCACAACGGGTACACCCTGGGCACGGCGGGCCCGTCGTCACATCGCGCCCTTGAGGCGGATGGGGCGTTGGCACGCGATTGGCTCTGAGGTCGCTCATGCCTTCGTTCTTCCAGGACCTGCGCCACGGCTTCCGCTCCCTGCGCCGCAGCCCGGGCTTCACCCTGGCCACGGTGCTCGCGCTGGCCTTCGGCATCGGCGCGAACACGCTGCTCTTCAGCGTGGTGAGCGCGCTGCTCCTGCGCCCGCTCCCCCTCCCCCAGTCCGAGCAGCTCGTCTCCGTGTGGGGCTTCGACCCACGCGAGCCCGACGGCAACAACGCCCTGTCCCGCCTGGACTCCGAGGACCTCCGCCAGAAGGTGAAGGCCTTCGCCGCGTTCGCCGTCTACGACACCGGCGGCTTCACCCTCACCGGCCCCCACCAGGAACCCGAGCGGGTGGAGGGCGCGGCGGTGTCGGAGGGCTTCTTCCGCGTCGCCGGCGTGCGCCCCCTGCTCGGCCGGGCGCTCGAGGACCCCGAGTTCCAGCTCAACGGCCCGCGCGCCGTGGTGCTCTCGCACGGCCTCTGGACCCGACGCTTCGGCGCGGACCGGGGCGTGCTCGGCCGCACGATGGAGCTGGACGGCAACCCCTACGAGGTCGTTGGCGTGATGCCCGAGGGCTTCGACTTCCCTCGCGAGGACTCGCAGGAGCCCGTCGGCCTGTGGGCCCCGCTGTCCGCGCGCGACTTCGTCCGCTCCAACTGGGAGAGCCGCGGCACCCACCTGCTCTCCGGCGTGGCCCGGCTGGCCCCGGGCTTCAACGCCGAGCAGGCCCACCAGGAGGCCCAGGGCGTGATGCGGGCCCTGTCGCAGACGTACCCGGACACCAACACCCAGGCGAGCGTGAGCGTGCGCGGCCTCCAGGAGCGCCTGTCCCAGAAGACACGCCGCCCCGCGCTCCTGCTGCTCGGCGCCGTGGCGCTGCTGCTGCTCATCGCCTGCGTCAACGTGGCGCAGCTGCTCCTCGCCCGCGCGATGACCCGGCAGCAGGAGTTCGCCGTGCGCACCGCGCTGGGCGCGGGCAAGGGCGCGCTCGCCCGACAGTTGCTGGCGGAGGGCTCGCTGCTGGCCCTGGCCGGAGGCGCGCTGGGGTTGCTCCTGGGCCTGTGGGGCACGGACATGCTGAGCGCGATGCTGCCGGAGTCCGTGCGTCAGGTGCAGGCGGTGCGCGTGGATGGACGCGCGCTGGTGTACACGGCGGCGCTGGTGCTCGTGGTGTCGCTGATGTGCGGCCTCGCGCCGCTGGGCACCGCGCTCAAGGCCAACCTCGGCGGCCTGCTCCAGAGCACGCGCGGCACGAGCGCGAACAAGGCGGCGCTGCGCTGGCGCGCGATTCTCGTGTCCACGCAGGTGGCGCTCGCGCTGGTGTTGCTGGTGGGCGCGGGGCTGCTGGTGCGCAGCGCGCAGCGGCTGGCCGACGTGGACCCGGGCTACCGACCCGACGGCGTGTCGCTGATGGGCGTCAACCTCCCGGCCGCGCGCTACCCGCGGGACACGATTGCGACCTTCTACGAGCGACTGCTGGAGCAGGTTCGCGCGCAGCCGGGCGTGGAGGCCGCGTCGCTGGTGACGCCGGGCATCGTGACGGGCGGCGCCATCGGCCTGTCGATGGAGCTGCCGGGCAAGCCCTCGCCCTCGGGGGAGAAGCTCGTCACCGGCTACCGGGCGATGAGCGATGGCGTCTTCGCCACGCTGGGGATTCCGCTCAAGCAGGGGCGGGACTTCACGCGGCAGGACACCGCGGACGCGCCGCCGGTGGTCGTGGTGAACGAGTCCTTCGCGCGGCGCCACTTCCCCAACGAGGACGCCATCGGCAAGCGGGTCGTCATCGCCTTCGGCCGCCCGCTCAAGGAGCGTGAAATCGTGGGCGTGGTGGGGGATGTCCGCGCGCGCGCGCTGGACGAGCCCGCGGAGCCGGAGCTGTACGCACCGCTCGCCCAGACGCCCTGGGCCATGACGTCCGTGGTGGTGCGCAGCAAGCTCCCGCTGGAGCGCGTGACGGCGCTGGTGAAGGGCGAGATGCGCCAGCTCGACTCGCAGTTGACGCTGCCGAAGACGACGACGCTGGCGCAGGGCCTGGAGCGCTCGGTGGCGGACCGGAGCTTCCAGCGGGTGCTCCTGCTCGCCTTCGCGGTGTCGGCGGTGGCGCTGGCCTCGCTCGGCATCTACGGGTTGATGGCGTACAGCGTGGCGCAGCGTCGACGGGAGCTGGGCATCCGCCTGGCGCTGGGGGCGCTGCCCTCGGACGTGGTGCGGCTGGTGATGAAGCAGGCCCTGCGGATGTGCGCGCTGGGCCTGGGCGTCGGGCTCGCGCTGGCGCTCGGGCTGTCGCGGCTGCTGGAGGGCCTGCTGTACGACGTGAGCGCCACGGACCCGCTGACCTTCCTCGCCGTGCCGCTGCTGCTGCTCACCGTCGTCTCGCTGGCGAGCTGGCTGCCCGCCCGCCGCGCGTCGAAGGTGTCGCCCGGCGTGGCCATGTCCGCGGACTGAAGTCTCACCCCGCCGCGTCGAGCTCCGCGACGACGCGGCGGACCTGGCCTTCGCGCCCCTTCTGGGTCCTCGCCGTCAGCACCTTGAGGACCAGCCCGTACCGCCGCGTCCTGCCGAGCGCCTCGAACGCCCGCGCCGCCCGAGGGCTCGCCGCCAGCGCCGCCGTGAGCACCTCCGGCACCGTGGCGTTCTTCTGCGACTCGTAGGCCGCGTCCCAGCGCCCATCCGCCTTCGCGGCCTCGACCTCCGCGAGCCCCGAGGGCCGCATCCGACCCGCGCGCGTGAGTGCCTCCACCTTGCGCACGTTCACACAGGACCAGCGGCTGCGCGGCCGGCGCGGGACGTACTTCTGCAGGTAGAAGCGCGCGTCGAGCGACTTGCGCTGCCCCGAAATCCATCCGAAGCACAGCCCCACGTCGACCGCCTCGTCATCGGTGAGCGAGGCAATCTGCGTCCCCTTCTTCGCGAGCTTCAACCAGACCCCCGCGGACGCATCGACGTGCGTCTGGAGCCAGGCCTCGAACTCCGCCGCGCCCCGGAACGCAATCACCGGCGCCCCTCCTTCAGCGCTGGCCATGGGCGCCTCCCAGCACGTCCAGGTAGTGGCGGTTGAACATCAGGCCCAGCACGTTCCCGAACGGGTCGGTGACCGACGCCGTGACGAAGCCCGGCCCGCGCTCGGTGACGCCATCCAGGAGCTGCGCCCCCATCGCGAGCACCCGCGCGAGCGTCCCCGCGATGTCGTCGACGTGCCAGTAGACCACCGTCCCGCCCTGAGCCGTGGCGAGCCCCGGCGGCGCGAACCTCCGGTCGATGATGCCCAGCTCGTGCTGGTAGTCGCCGATGCGGAACTCCACATACCCGGGCCCGCGCCCCACGTCCTCGCTGCGGAAGTAGGGCTGCATGCCGAGCAGCTCCGCGTACCAGCGCGTCGCCGCCTGGAGGTCATCCGCCCAGAGGTTGAAGGTGCACATTCCGCGCAAGGTGTGGGTCATGGCGTTTGTCTCCGTGTGTCCTGGCCGCGCTCGTTCGCGACCCCATGAACATGGCCCCAGAACGTGACAGAATGAGTCACCTTTGAAGCGCGAGCCCGTCACCGACCGTCTGGACCGGGTCCTGGGCCTCCTTGCCTCCCGCCCGTCCTGGACGGCCCCGGAGCTGGCGGAGGAGCTGGGCGTCTGCGTGCGCACCGTCCGGCGGGACTTGTCCCGGCTCTCCGCGCGCGGCGTCCCCATCGAGTCGGACGCGGGCCGGGGCGGCGGCATCCGCGTCCCGCCGAGGACAGGGCTCGGGCGCGTGCAGCTCAACGCCCAGGAGCTGCTCGACCTGCTGCTCGCCCTGGCGCTCGCCGAGCGGCTCGAGTCCCCGCTCCTGCTCTCGACGCTCAAGAGCCTGCGCCAGAAGCTGGCCGCGTCGTTCCCACCCGAGGAGCGCGCCCGCGTCGGCAAGCTGCGCCAGCGCATCCTCGTGGGCCCCACCGCGCGCAGCATCAGCGCGACCTGGAAGCCCCCCCGGGCCGCGGTGCTGCGTCCCCTCCAGGAGGCCTTCTTCGAGCAGCGCGCGCTGGAGCTGACCTACCGCGCGAGCGACACGAGCACGGTGCGCGTCGTGGAGCCCCACTACCTCCTGCTCAGCTGGCCCGCGTGGTACCTGCTCGTCTGGGACCACCTGCGCGGAGCGGTGCGCATGCTCCGCGTCGACCGCATCGAGGCCGCGAGCGTCCAGGCCGCGACGTTCCAGGTGCGCGACTCGGAGTCGATGATCGCCACCCTCGGCGACATCTTCTCGTCGCTCTGAGCGCGGGCGGTATAGACAAGGGCCATGAGCACCCCTGTCACCTTCTTCCTGATTCCCGCCGAGGGCCTCGCCGGTGTGCTGACCCGCGCTCGGCTCGCGTCCCTGCGCGCCGCGGTGGTGAGCGAGGACCCCGAGGCGATGGAGGACGAGGAGGTGCTGCTCGCGCTCATCGACCACCTCTCCCAGCACGGCGGCGCCGCGCTGACGCGGCTGCCCGAGCCGCTCGGTGACGAGGTGCTGGAGCTGCTCGACGTGCTCGCCGAGGACCTGGTCCACACCGACAAGGAGCCCCGGAGCGAGCGCCTGGAGCAGGCCACCTCGCAGCGCCCCGACGCCGACGACCTCCAGGCCGCCGAGGCCGTCGTCCGCGCGGCCTGCCCCGACACGCTCCATCGCCTCTGGCGCCACACCGTCTGGGGCCGGGTCCCCGAGCAGGAGGGCGCCACCGACGACCTGCGGCGCATCAACCCGAACCTCGGCTACTGGACGAACGCCGAGGTGCGCCAACTGCGCGACGGCCTGCGCGAGCACCTCGACGGCGCGCCCACCTATCAGCCCGTCCGAGGCTGGGCCCGCTTCACCTCCCGCCTGCGCCGCGTCACCCGGCGCGGAGACCCCGCGCGAGCGCTCGACGCCGTGACGCAGGCGCTGGACAAGGCCTCACGCCAGGGCGCGGGCCTGCTCTTCGCACGCTGACCTCACATCAGGGTACGCACCAGCCGGCCCACCGTGGCCATCGCGCCCTCGATGCGCGGCGTCCACGGCTGTCCACACGACATGCGGATGAAGTTCCGGTACGAGTCCGGCCGGGGCGAGAAGATGGGCCCCGGCGCGATGCTCACGCCCGCATCCAGCGCGCGCCCGTGCAGCACCAGCGAGTCCACCGTGGACGGCAGCTCCACCCACAACAGCGAGCCCCCCGCCGGCCGCGCCACGCGCGTGCCCTCCGGGAAGTGCTCGGCCACGCCCTCCGCCATGCGCGCCACCTGCTCCGACAGCCGGCGCCGCAGCGCGCGCAGGTGCCGGTCATACCCGCCCTCCTCCAGGAAGCGCGCAATCGCCAGCGGCAGCAGCGTGGGCGAGGCCACCGTGTGCGAGAACTTCAGGAGCTCCACCCGCTCCCGGAGCCGACCCGGCGCCACGTACCCCACGCGGAAGCCCGGCGCGAGCGTCTTCGAGAACGAGCCACACAGCATCACGTTGCCCGTCGTGTCGAACGACTTGCACGTGCGCGGCCTGCGCTCGTCGAAGTGCAGGTCACCGTACAGGTCATCCTCGATGAGCGGCACCCCGCGCTCCTCGAGCATGGCCACCAGTCGCTGGCGGTTCGCCGTCGGCATGCAGCTGCCCACCGGGTTGCTGTAGCTGGGCACCACCAGCACCGCCGCCACGCGCCGCCGCTCCAGCGCCGCCTGGAGCGCATCCAGCTCCATGCCGTGGCGCGGTGAGCACGGAATCTCCAGCGCGCGCAGCCCGAGCGACTCGATGGCCTGGAGCGTGCCGTAGTACGCCGGTGACTCAATCGCGATGGTGTCCCCCTGCCGGGCCACGGCGAGCAGGCACAGGTGGATGGCCTCCGCGGCGCCGACGGTGATGATGAAGTCCTCGGGCAACAGCGCCGCGCCCCAGTCCAGCGAGCGCCGCGCGAGCTGCCGCCGCAGCTCCGGACACCCCGGGGGTACGTCGTACAGCATCCCCGCGTCGCCCATCTCGCGGGTGAGCGCGTTGAGCTCCCGGTACAGCCGGCGCGTGGGCAGCAGCTCCGTGGACGGCCACGCGCCGCCCATCTGCACGAGGTTCGGGTCGCGCATCGACTGGTACACGCGCGACACCAGCGCGCTCACCGTGACGGGCGTGGCGCTGGTCGCGGGGCGGGACACCTGCGGCTCCGCGAGGCGGGGACGCTCACGCCTGCGCACATAGTGGCCCGACTGCGGCCGCGTCTCGATGAGCCCCACCGACTCCAGGTGCAGATACGCCTGGAGCACCGTGGAGATGCTCACCTGCTCACGCAGGCTGAGCTGACGCACGGAGGGCAGCCTGTCTCCCGCGCGTAGCGTGCCCGCGTTGATGGCGTCCTCCAGCCGCTCCGCCACCTGCTCGTACAACTTCGGTTTGTGTGCCAGCGCGCCCATGCCGTCCCCGATGCGAAGTCCGTCTCCCGCCAATCCGTATCGGTAACGGGCCCGGCCTCCGCTGCCCAGACACACCTGCCCACTGGACGGGCCAGTACAGTTCCTTGGACTTCAACTGTACTGGTCACAATGGTGGATTGCTGCCTCTGTTCTGTTTCGTCGGCGGGGCGCATGGTGGGCGATGAGGAGGTCGTGGTGCCATGGAGTCCAAGCTCATGTCGGCGCGGCGAGGTTTCTGGAGCTCGCTGTGGAATCACCTGAAGCCCCAGGCTCGCCCCGGAGTGGAGACGGGCGGACAGGGGCTGCACGAGGGGTCGCTCTGGAGTCGGCGCATCCAGGGGGACGAGGGCCTGCTGCTCACGTGTACCGAGGGCCGGCTCTGGCTCACCTTCGAGTCGGACCCTCGGGACTACGTGCTGGAGCACGGGAGCAGCGTGCCCCTGAACCACGAAGGCCAGGTGGTGGTGCAAGCGCTGAGGTCGGCGCGCTTCTGCTTGGGGACGTCACTCTCGCCCTGCGGCGGGTGAGTGCGCTCACTCCGAGGGAGGCGTCGTGAGCGAGCCCCGGGCGGCGCGGCGCAGGTAGAGCGCGAACGGCACGTGGGTGATGGCGTCTTCGGTGAGGGGGACCTCCAGCGTGCCGTCGTAGCGGGCCGGGCGGCGGCCGCGCACAGCGACCTCGG
This sequence comes from Myxococcus sp. MH1, assembly GCF_059738865.1. NCBI lineage: Bacteria > Pseudomonadati > Myxococcota > Myxococcia > Myxococcales > Myxococcaceae > Myxococcus > Myxococcus sp. MH1. Next base: position 10,161,323 of record NZ_AP026947.1, read on the forward strand.
ACTGGATGGTGATGCACATGCCCACCTTGAGGAACGGTGAGCGGGCGCTCGCCTCGGGGCCCTTCAGCCCGAAGTAGACGTCCAGCTCGTAGCGCTGAGCGACTGTGTTCGTCCGGAACGCGGCGCGCTCCACGAGGAGCTTCTCGTCCAGCTTCTTGAAGATGCCTGGGATGAAGTCGACCTGGAAGGAGTCCTCCAACACCTGGAGGACGTCCTGGACGCTCTTGAGACGGTCGGCGTCGACGGCGATATCGAGGGACATGGTGTACCTCTCGGGACCTCGGGCCTGGAGCGCGTGGATAGCGCCGGGCGCGCGCGAAGCGCCGAGAGGTTTCGAGGGGACGTCCGGCCGGTGACGGCCACCGTGGAGGACTGTCGCCCGTCACACGGTGGCTTCGCCCCACGGTCTACCGTGGGGCGCTCGGGACTTCAGGCCACGGTGAGGATGTCGGGGCCCTGCTCGGTGACGAGCAGCGTGTGCTCGAACTGGGCGCTGCGGCTGCCGTCGGCGGTGACGGCGGTCCACCCGTCGTCCCAGGTGCGGTGGCCCCAGCCGCCGAGGTTGATCATCGGCTCGACGGTGAAGATCATCCCCGGCTGCATGATGGTGTCGGCCTCGGGCTCGTAGTAGTGCGGAATCTGGAGGGACGTGTGGAACGTCTCGCCGATGCCGTGGCCGCAGTAGGCGCGCACCACGCTCATGCCGTTCTTGGTGGCGTGGTCTTCAATCGCGCGGCCGATGTCGCTGATGGGCCGGCCAGGCTTCACCGCGGCGATGCCCAGCTCCATGCACTCGCGGGTGACGCGCACCAGCCGCTCGCTCTCCGGGTCCACCTTGCCCACGAAGTGGGTGGCCGAGCAGTCGCCGTGGACGCCATCCAGGTAGATGGTGATGTCCAGGTTGACGATGTCGCCGTCCTCGAGCGCGCGGTTGTCGGGGATGCCGTGGCAGATGACCTCGTTGACCGAGGTGCACAGGGACTTGGGGAAGCCGTGGTAGTTGAGCGTGCTCGGGTAGCCGCCCCGGCGGATGTAGGCCTCGTGGGTGATGGCGTCCAGCTCGTCGGTGGTGATGCCGGGGCGCACGTGGGAGGCGACTTCCTGGAGCACCTCGGCGGCGGCCTTGCAGGCCCTGCGCATGCGCGCGATGACGTCCGGCGAGCGGATTTCAGAGTCGCTCGGGCGGCGCTGGGGGCGGCCGGACACGGCGTAGTCGGGGCGGGGGATGTGCAGGGGCACGTCGCGGCGGGGGCTGATGAGGCCCGGGCGGATGCCCTTGCGCGCGACGTCGGGGCCCTTCTTGCGCGCCTCGACGGCGTCGGCGCCGCGGTGGCACTTCTTGTACTTGGTGCCGCTGCCGCACCAGCAGGTGTCATTGGGGCCGGGCAGGACGGCGGGAGGGGTACGGGGAATGGCGGTGGTCATCTCTCAACTCCGATGGAAGCCGTGTCGGACCTGCGGGCGCGGAGCCAGCGCAGCACCTGGGGACGCAGCCACAAGCGTGGGCGTCCGGTGCCCAGGTCCAGGATGGGGCGGGGCATGTCCGGGTAGCGGCGCAGATAGGTGCTGACGCTGTTGGTGTGGCGCAGCTGCAGCAGGCCGGCCACGCCCTGGGCGTCGATGAGGTCTTCCGTCTTCACCATGGGACACATGAGGGGGTTGTCTATACCCGTAGACACGCCCGGGCGCACGGGTTCTTTCCGCCCTCCTGGCGGGTGGCCTGCCGGGCGACCTGTGGTGGACAGGAGTGCGGGGTGCCACCAGGGGGACCGTCGCTCGCCTGGGACACGGCCGCGTCACCGGATGAGGACTCCGTGCGCGACGGGGTCGAAACCCGAGGGCCACTTCGCCGTGGCATCGGACACGGAGCCGTCCAGCTTCGCGAGGTCGAGGCGATGAGTCCGCAGGTCCGCACCCCGGAGGTCCGCGCCGGACAGGTTGGCGCCGCCGAGGTCCGCTTCACTCAGGTCCGCGTCCCGCAGGTCCGCACCTTGAAGGTCCGCGCCGTTGAGCCAGGCCCTGTGCAGGCGACTTCGCATCAACGTCGCGCGACGAAGCCCCGCGGCCATGAGCCGAGCACCTTCGAGGTTGGCCTCGGACAGGTCCGCTTCGTCCAGGGAAGCGGAGCGCAGGTCGACCTCTCGGAGGTTCGCGCGTGAGAGGTTCAGCTTGCCGAGCAGCGCCCGGTGGAGCGACAGCCCGCGCAGGTCCGCCCCGACCAGGTGCTCGAGATCCAACTCGAGCACCGCCCCAGTCTCGAACTCGATCCGAATCAATGAGTCCTCGCAGTCGACATTCTTCGCTGTCTCCCATCCATGGCCCGTTCGTCAAAGCTCGGGTATCCACGGAGTCGATGTAGGCTTGCCTCCAGGGCACGGAGTTCGCTGCCACTGAGAACAGCGGCTTGCCGAACGTGGCGTCAACTCGGGCTGCGTTCGCCAAGATTGGCATGACCTTTCCGCAGTGAGGTGCAGGATGGAATCGAAACAGGTCACGGTGCGACGCTGGTCCGAACTCTCCAACCAACCCCTCTCGGAAGAGAGTGTGCGTGCGCTGCACTTGCCCGCGAAGAAGTATCGGGTGAGCGTTGATCGGTATTCATCGGTAGAGGATTTTGGTGGCTCGATGCGGGCCGGTACGGTTTACGTGCTGGCTGGGCACTGCCAGATGGAATTCGGCACGCAGGCTGTCCAGTTCGCCGCAGGGGATGTCGCGGAGTTTCCTGAAGGCAGCTATCGCGTGGTCGTGAATCACGAAGCCGGGTGTGTCGTTGTTTTTGCCTGGGAGCTTCCAGCGGAGTTTGCTCGATAGGCGGAGTCGACCGACGCATGGAGCACAGAGCCGACAAGCCGCTCACCGTGGCGTGGCAGGGAATGGGCGTTGCCCTCTACCGCCACCAGCAGATGGACACGGGCGAGCATCAACACCGGTCGCTGCAACTGCTCATGCCCCTCGGCCGTCCTGCTGTCCGTGGGCGCTGGCGCTCCGTCGACCGCGCGGTGGACATGCGACTCGTCCGCGAGGAGGTGGGCGTCGTCGGCTCCGACCTGCCGCATGCCTTCGCCTGGGACGCGGGCGCGCGGGTGGTGTCCTTCTTCCTTCCTCCTGAGCGGATTTCTTCGCTCGCCGGAGCACATGGCCTGGAGCAGGCCCTGTGCTCCGTGGGCCCGTCACGAGTGACGGACCCGGTGCTCCGTGAGCTGCTGCGCGCCAGCGGCGAGGCACTGCACGAGGGACGTCCACCCTCGCGACTCGAAGTGGACGCGCTCGCCACCGTGCTGGGCCTGCGACTGCTACGTCTCGACGGCCAGCGCCCGAGGTCCGGAGCGAAGCCCGTAGGACTCGCGCCCTGGCAGCTCCGGCGCGTGACAGACTTCGTCGAGGCGAACCTGGACACGGCCCTCGGCCTGGAGTCCCTCGCCGCCGTGGTGGACCTGAGCCCGGCCCACTTCTCGCGAGGCTTCAAACGAACCACCGGCAACACGCCACACCAGTTCGTCCTGACTCGACGACTGGAACGCGCACGCGAGCTGCTCGCCACCACCGCGCTCCCGTTGAGCGACATCGCGCAGGCCACGGGCTTCTCCAGCCAGAGCCACCTCACCTCCCTGTTCCGCGCGCGCCACGCGCTCACGCCCGCCCGCTTCCGTCGCGAGGTGCCGGACTCGGAAAATGGCGCGAACCCGATAGACGAAGCAGGAACCTGATAGACGCCCCGACGCGACGTGGACGAGGGTGGTCCCATGTCACTCTCCTCCTCTCGCCCCACCGTGGACGCCGCGCTGGTCCGCCGCGTGGAGCTGGCCCAGGCCGCGCAGAACCGCGCCGCCACACCGACACACGGCATCCTCGAGCTCGCAGGCGGCCTCGCCCTCTTCAATGGCGCCAACTCGCCCCTCACCCAGGCGCTCGCGCTCGGACTCGAAGGTCCCGTCAGCGCCGAGTCCCTCGACCGTGTGGAGGCCCACCTGGGACAACAGGGCGGTCTCCTCCAACTCGACCTGCTCCCCTTCGCCGACCCGTCGCTCGCGCAGGAGCTGGCCCGTCGTGGCTACCGCGTCGGTGAGTTCCAGCAGGTGTTCGTGCGCGCCCTGCCCGCGAGTCCGCCTCCTCCCACCGCACCCGGCATCGAGCTTCGTCCGCTCCGCCCCGGTGAGGCCCAGGTCTTCTCGCGCACCGTGGCCCAGGGCTTCATGGGACGTGACGAGGTCTCCGACGAGGAGGCCTCGCTCATGCTGGGCACTTCGACCATGCCCGGCACCACGTGCTTCCTCGCGCTCGTGGACGGTGAGCCCGCGGGAGGCGGCACCGTGGCCATACACGACGGCGTGGCCACCCTGTCCGGCACCGGCGTGCGCGAGCGCTTCCGCGGCCGAGGACTCCAGCAGGCCCTCATCTCCACCCGCCTCGACTGGGCCACCCGTCAGGGCTGCACCCTGGCGTCGAGCAGCACGCTGCCCGCCAGTCCCTCACAGCGGAACATGGAGCGCCTGGGGTTCTTCGTCGCCTACCCCAAGGTCGTGATGATGCGCGACCTCACCTCGAGCCCCCGCTGACACACGTCTCCCAGGAGCGCCCCGCGCCCTGACGTCAGGGTAACTCGTGGGATGGCCATGGCAGCGGGCCACCCCAGAGGTATTCAACCTGCTAGATTCGTCAGAGTCCAGGAGACCTCTGACGTCCATGAGTCCGCATCCATCGTCGATGCCCCCGGAAGCCCTGCCCCCGGGATTCGTCCTGACGGGAGGCTGGCGCATCCTCGAGAGACTGGGCGTGGGCGGCTACGGCGTCGTCTATCGCGTGGAGCCGGTGGACTCGCCGGGGCGCTACTTCGCGCTCAAGCTCACTCGCCACACCGCCGAGGGCCGCGCCCTGCGCGAGCTCACGCTCCTGTTGGACCGGGCCGTCCATCCCAACGTGGTCGCGGTCCACGCCTGCGGCCGCTGGCCGGACATCGTCACGGGCCATTTCTACTTCGTCATGGACTGGGTGCCCGGACCGCCGCTCCACGTCTGGGCGGAGCGACACAACCCCTCCTTCCGACAGCTGGCGGAGACCTTCCGCCGAGTCGCCCTGGCGCTGGACACCCTGCACGCCGGGGACGTGCTGCACCGGGACCTCAAGCCGGAGCACATCCTCCTGCGAGACACCGAAGGAGACCCTGTCCTCATCGACCTGGGCGCGAGCGCGTACACCGGCGCGCCCACGCTGACCACCGGCCCCCTGCCTCCCGGCACCCGCCACCTGCGCAGCCCCGAGGCCATCCGCTTCCATCAGCGCCACTGGCGCCACCCGGACGCCCGCTACCAGTCCGTCGCCACCGATGACCTCTACGCCCTGGGCGTGTGCCTCTACCGCGCGGCCACGGGCCACTACCCCTTCCCTCCGGACTGGCCCGCGGACGTGCTGTGCGCCGCCATCACCTCGCAGCCACCCGCCGTCCCGTCGGAGCTGAACCCGCGCATCCCTCCCGAGCTCGACGCCATCATCCTGCGGCTCCTCGAGAAGCTCCCGGAGCAACGCTTCCAGAGCGGCGCACAGCTCGCCACCGCCCTGGCGCCGAGCCGCTTCACCGCCGAGGCTTGGGACACGCCGCTCTTCGGCACGGACACACCCGCGCCCCCGCGCAAGCCCCCCTCCCCGGCGCGCGCACGTGTCCAGCGCCTGCGAACCCGTCTCCTACACCCCCGGGTTCTCGCCCTGCCCGCGGTGCTCCTGCTCCTGGCGGTGGGGTGGTTCCTCCACGGCTGGAGACAGACAACTCCAGGAGTCACCCAACAAATCGACTCCCTGGGAGGTCAGAAAATAGCCAGACATGCGGAATCGCATCACAGTGAGTCAGTCACCGATTCGCCCCGGGCGAATCCCATCCCCGTGACCGTCGCCCCCGTGGCGCCGCCACTCCAGGACCCCACTCCCGTGATGAAGCCTCCCGCTCCCCCCGCGAAGCCTCGCGCGTTGTCACTCGCCCGCCTGTCCAAGGTGGCCCTGGCCTGCACCGGGCTCGCCTGCTCCAGCAGCACGCCCTACGTGCAGCATCGGCCCATCCCTCCCGTGGCCGAGTGCCCCGCGGGCGCGGATGAGACCATCGAGCGCTTCGGACTCGACCAGGGGGACCAGTTCGAGGGCTCCATCGGAGAGAACTTCGGCACGCCCTTCCGGAACATCACGGTGAAGGAGGGGTACCTGATGACGAACGTGCACCGCAAATTCAAGAAGCTCCCCGCGGGCGCACAACTCGTCACCGAAATCATCTTCACCAACGAGCGCGTCTATGGCCGCATCCGGGAGATGCGTGTCGGCGACGATGTGTATCCGGTCTGCATGGTGTTCTACGAGTTCAGCGACGTGGGGCGGCAGAGGCTTCCGGGGGGAGACGAGGAACACGCGGTCATCTTCAACCTCCTGCACGTCCGCGTCGTGGAGCGCTTCCGGGAGATTCGTGGGAAGGATTGGTGATGAAGCCAGGCGCTTGCGCCTCGTGACCTGGCTCGTCCTGCTCCACGCCTCCAACACGGGAGGCTCCCCTCTTCAGGAGCGCGCCATCGAGCCTGACGTCTCCGCTCCGCAGGCCCCGAGCGTTCAAGCCCCTTCCACGCGATCCTCCGACACACCCTCGCGAGGGCCATTCAGCGTGATGTACATCGCCGGAGCACTCGATGTTCGGGGCCTCGCCACACGTCCGCTCGGCCCCATCGTCGCACCCACCACGCCCATCCTGTCGACCTCGACGTCCGCATACGCACACCGGACGAGATCACGGGTCGCAGTGGTGCTGCTGCTCGCCTCCGTTGGAGGGCATTCGCCGTGGACTCCGCGAGAAGCGGCGCTCATCACCGCGACGGGACGTCACGTCCGGAAGCTCCTCGTCTGGCAGTCACGTCCGCTCGGAGACCAGGACACCGATGTGCTGCTCGTCCTGGAGACCGAGGCCAAATCCATCGAGCTCCGCGGCCGCTACCTCCTCGAGCTGCGCGAGGACACCACTTCGCCCCCGTTGCACCTGGGCCCGGTGAGCTTCCCCGAACTTTGACGGGGCGGACTCACCGGCCCAGGGCCGAGCACGTCATGCAGAAGCGGGCCTCGGGGATGGCGCGCAGGCGGTGGCGTCCCATGGCGCCTCCGCACCGCTCGCAGCGGCCGAACTGTCCCACCGCGATGCGGGTGAGCGCCGCCTCGATGTCGAGCAGCTCCTGGCGCTCCGCCTCGGACAGGAGCTCGTCCGCTCCCCGGACGGCCACGAGACGCGTCCGTGACCGGAGCCGTTCGCCGCGCTGCACCAGGGCGTCACGCGCCTCACGAGCCAGACTGTCCATCTTCGCCTCCCGCGACCCTCGCCGGGCACCGCCGCCGCGCTCATCGCGACGCACTTCCCAGAAGAAGGCGTGTGGGGAGCAAGCAGTACAGGAACCATGCCACGTGGGGCCCTCATGCCTCCCCCCAGCCCCTCCGCAAGCCTTGCGCGCGCCCCGACGAGGCTCCGCAGCCCTTGCGGCCCGCCCTCACCGCGGCGTCGCGCGCTCGAACGGATGGACGACCTTCCAGTCACGCCGCATGTCCACGACGAGCCAACCCCGTCCAGGCGCCTCGTCCAACCCCCGGGCGAGCTTCCCCACGCGGGCCTCCCGGTCATAGGCCCACTCGCGCTCGGCATCGGTGTGGTGGACGAGCAGCCCCAGGCGCGGCCCCGGACCCGAGGTGGTCCACTCGAGCATCTCGAAGTCCCCATCCGAGTTCCCGAAGGCCGCCAGGGGCCTGCGTCCCACCCCCTGCTCGATGCCCACGGGCTTGCCTGCTCCGTCATCGAGCAGGTCCAGCTCCGCGAGTCGAAGGACCGAGGGCGCGCCCCCCGAGTCCTGGTAGCGCAGCTTCACCCGGCTGCCCACCACCTGCTCGCGCGGCACGCCGTACACCCGCTCCATCCAGGGGCGCATGAAGCCCACGTCCCCACCGGAGACGACGAAGGTCTTGAAGCCCCGCGCCCGCAGGAGGGCCAACAGCTCCAGCATCGGCTGGTAGACGAGGTCCGTGTACGGGCGATGCAGCGTGGGGTGGCGCGCGGTGACGAGCCAGTCCGAGACCGTCCGCTCGAACTGCTCCGTCGTCATGCCCGCATGCGTGGCCGCGAACAGCTCCATCAGCCCGCGCTTGCCGCTCGCCTTCACCGACTCCACATCACCCTCGAGCACGCCCTGGAAGGGCTGGCGCGTGCGCCACTCGGGGTGCTGGGGCGCGAGCGCCTTCACCCGGTCGATGACGAAGGCCAGCTCGGCCACGAGGGGCTGCTCGGACCACAGCGTGCCGTCGTTGTCGAACACGGCGATGCGCTCGGAGGCGGGCACGAAGTCCGGTCCGCCCTCGCGAGTCACCCGCTCCACGAAGTCCAGGAGCGCCGCCTTCGTGGGGCCCTCCGTCCAGGAGGGGAGCGGGTCCTTCGAGGACGCCGCGACGTCCGCGTGCCCCCGCGCCGCGCTGTCCGTGGCGGCGCGATGCGAGGACGCACACCCGCTCGCGAGGACGAGCGAACACCCCATCAACATCCAGGCGACCCCGCGCATCCGTCCCCTCCCCATGGCCACACGCCAACCTGCCCATCACCCCATGGAGTTCCATCACCCGCGCGCGCGAGGGGAACGTTCACCCGGGCGCGTCGTAGGCCCTGCCCCCGAAGGACGGCCGCGCCATGATGTCCCGGGCCAGCCTGTCACTGTACGCGGGGCCCTCACGGCCGAAGGCCCGTGCCTCCTCGGCCGTCAGGCGCACGCGCACCGCCGTCATCGCGACGCCGCCCACGACGACCTCGATGACCAGGCCCCCGCGCTCCTCGCGCAGCACGCGGTAGAGCAAGGGGCTCTGGTGGATGACGTGCTCGGCGCTCACGGCACCTCGGTCACCACGGCCTGGGACACCGGCGCGTTGATGACCATGACCTCCGGCAACCCGCCCGACGTGTAGCCGCCGAACTTGAAGCAGTCCGTGTCCTGCTCCGACTGGCACTTCCACGCGCCCGGGTCGCTGTCCACCGGCAGCCGCACGCACGGCGCCGACGCGCGCAAGTCCAACGTCATCATGCGCAGCGGCCCCTCGAAGTTCTTCGCCGGCAGCCCCAGCGCCTGCCCCAGCACCGCCGGGTCATGCGTCCCGCCCGACGACGCCTTCCTCACCGCGTCCCGGATGACCGACGACGGCGCCGCGAACAGGTAGCAGCCGCTGTCGTCACAGCGCCCGAAGTTCGTCGCCCCCGTCTGCACCACGTACTGCTGATACTGCGCATCCTTCATCAGCCACGACACCGAGCCCTCCGGGAAGTTCTTCGCCAGGTGCTGCTCGATGCCATACGGCGACGCCCGCTGGTCCGCCTCCCGGGAGAGCTCCGACTGCCGCTCGTCACAGCTCAGCGCCACCGGCGTCGACGGCTCCGGCGTGACGGCGGGCGCCGAGTGCCTGCACCCCACCACGAACAGCGCGCTCACCAACAGACCGCGAATCATCCAGGCCATGCACGGACCTCGCTTCAGGGGTTGAGAGGTCGACCAAACTAGTCAAGGAAGTCACGCTCTCTCCCTGGCCCCCGGGGGCGAGTGCCGTGCATCCGACACGCCTGGGAATGGGGCCATCGCCACCCGGTGGTGCGAGGCAGCGGACGGGCCCGCACAGAGGCATCGACTTTTGCCTCCAGACGGGGCAATCCAAGCCTCCTATGCGCTCGCAACCTGCTGGTCCCCCGCCCGAGCGGGGCCTGTTCTGCAACCGCACCCTCAACCTGCGCGCCATCAAGGCCGTGGGCTACGACATGGACTACACGCTCATCCACTACCGGGTGGAGGCGTGGGAGCGCCGCGCGTACGAGCACATCCGGGACAGGCTCGTCGCGCAGGGCTGGCCCGTGGGTGACCTCCAGTTCGACCCGGCGCTCGCCATCCGCGGCCTCATCATCGACACCGAGAAGGGCAACCTGCTCAAGGCCAACCGCTTCGGGTTCGTGAAGAAGGCGCTGCACGGCACGCGCACCCTGGACTTCATCACCCAGCGCGACGAGTACTCGCACGTCGTCATCGACCTGCACGAGCGGCGGTGGGTGTTCCTCAACACGCTCTTCTCCCTGTCGGAGGCGTGCCTCTACGCGCAGCTGGTGGACCGGCTGGACGCGGGGCAGCTGCCCGGGCCCATGGGCTACGCGGACCTCTACGAGCACGTGCGCAAGAACCTGGACGCCACGCACATGCAGGGCCGGCTCAAGGCCGAAATCATCGCGGACCCGGAGCGCTACGTCATCGACGACCCGGAGACGCCGCTGGCGCTTTTGGACCAGCGCAACGCGGGCAAGAAGCTGCTGCTCATCACCAACAGCGAGTGGGCCTACACCGAGCCCATGATGCACTTCGCCTTCGACAAGCACCTGCCCGCCGGCATGACGTGGCGGCAGCTGTTCGACGTGGTCATCGTCTCCGCGCGCAAGCCGGAGTTCTTCACCACGCGCTCGGCGCTGTTCGAGGTGGTGGAGACCAACGGCGAGGCGCTCCTGCGTCCGCACTCGGGGCCGTTCAAGGAGGGCAAGCCGTACTTCGGCGGCAGCGCCGTGGAGCTCGAGCGCCACCTGGGCATCAGCGGCGACGAGGTCCTCTACGTGGGCGACCACATGTTCGGCGACGTACACGTGTCCAAGAGCGCGCTGCGCTGGCGCACGGCGCTCATCCTCCGCGAGCTGGAGGACGAGGTGCGCGCCATTGCGTCGTTCCGCCCCACCGAGGCCCGGCTCGCCGAGCGCATGGTCCTCAAGGAGCGGCTGGAGTGGGACAGCTGCCAGCTGCGGCTGGAGCTGCAGCGCCGCCGCGGCGACTACGGCCCGCGCACGGACTCGCCCACCGAGCAGGAGCTGGTGGCGAAGCTGGGCACGCTGCGCGAGGAGCTGGAGGCGCTGGACGCGGAGCTGGGCCCCATGGCCCGCGCCGCCACCGAGCTATCCAACCCCATCTGGGGCCTGCTCACCCGCGCCGGCAACGACAAGAGCCACCTGGCCCGCCAGGTGGAGCGCTACGCGGACATCTACACGTCGCGCGTCTCCAACTTCCTGTTCGCCACGCCCTTCGTGTACCTGCGCAGCCCCCGAGGCAGCCTGCCGCACGACCCGAGCCTCCCCGGCGGCACCCCCGTCTTCCCCGCCACCGACAGCGGCGGGGGCATGGCCGACGCCGAGTAGCCCCTCGGCCCACCAGGCCTCCCCAAGCTCGCCTGGCTGCTCTCGGGGAGGCCCAAGTGCGCGGACTCACTGGATTTTCGTTCAGTAGGGTTTGCGTGAGGGCAGGCAGGCATCTCCCCTCTGAAAGGGCGTGTCAGACCCCTCCGCTATGAGTTGTCGGGTGAGCCGATCAACCCAGGACAGCTCTTCGTCGTCGCGTGTGCTCGAGCAGCGCAACCTGCTCGGGGGGATGGACCTCATGCCCGTGCTCGGCCGGGGTGGGCGCAAGCGCGCCCGTCGTTTCCACGTCGCCTCCGAGAAGCGGTTGGGCTTCGCCGCGGCGCTGGCGCTGGTGGTGGAGCATGGCCGCCAGAAGGCCAAGGAGATTGGCGTCACGTCGCTGAGCCGCTGCCCGCGCTGCGACCACGTGGGCCCCACGGAGCAGGACTTCGGCTTCCGCGTGATGCGCGGCGAGCGCCGGCCCCAGTCCTGGTGCCGCGGCTGCCGGGGCCAGCACCTGGAGCCCAGCGAGTCGACCCAGACGAACACCGCCTCGCACAGCGAGGAGGGCTGGCTGTTCCCGCCCGAGACGACCACGAGCACGCGGCCTCCCCGGCGCGGCAAGCGCTCGTCGACGTAAAGCGCGGCATCCTCTTTCCGCCGAGGGCAGCGGGCCCCACGGCTCCGGGTCGACCCCGTGGCCGGGCCCTCTCCCTCGGGGGAGCCCTCGCGGGCGGCCAGGCGGGCGTCACGGGTGGGGCCCTCGAGCCCCTGGCCTCCGGGTTGGACAAGCCGTGGAGCCGTCCTTACCTCTCCAGGGAAGGAGGGCGACATGGCGGTCCGGACCAAGATGGCGGGAGTGAAGAACAAGCGGCGGGTGGCCTCGGCCGGCGAGGCGCAGGCCAGCGTGCAGGCGTCCAAGGGCCGCAAGACGTTGCCCCGGGACGAGGCGGCGGCGCTCAGGCGAACCCGGAACCTGGCGCGCGTGACCTTGGGCCCGGCGGCCGAGGACCACGCGCCCAAGAGCAACCGGCGACGCACCTCGCTCAACGGGCGAAAGAAGGCCCCCAGCGAGATGAACGTGAAGCACCGGGGAGGTCCGCGTAAACGCTCGCGCATCCACGGCGGCTGAGGCGCCGCTTCCGAAGGCCCTCTCATCGACACGCCGTCCGCGCTCCCTGGCCGGAGCGTGGGCGGTGTTCGTGTTTCAGGGGGTGGCGCGCTGACGGCGCAGCCGGAGGACGAGCGCCTCGAAGGCGACGTAGGACACGGGCAGCACCAGCGCGAAGAAGACGGTGAGGTGGGGCAGGTACGGGAAGGCCCAGGGGTCCTTCAGGTGGGCGGCGATTGAGGCGAACAGGCGCCACGGGTCCGCGAGCACGTCCCAGCTGTTCCACCGCTCCACGCGGCCCAGGTAGATGCCATAGCCGCACAGGAGCGAGGTGACGCCGACGAAGGCCCACGCCGTGCGGCGGCCGTGGCGCTCCTCCAGCCACTGCTTCCAGACCTCCAGGGACAGCAGGCCGAGCATCCACCCGGTGGCGGCGAACAGGGCCAGCAGGGCCGCGTCGAACCAGAGCGGGACGACGGGCCGCTGGTGCAGGTGGATGAAGTCGGTGAGGAGGTAGGGCGCGTTGGGGAACAGCGCGAGCCACCCCAGGGCGAGCGGCGCCAGCACCCAGCCCTTGCCGTGACCCCGCACCATGAGCACCCGCGCGAGCAGGGCCAGGACATAGGGGACCCAGGCGAGGAACAGGTTCCAGGTGAGGAAGGCGAAGCTGGCGCGCTCGCTCCAGTCGAGGCGGAAGGCCAGCAGGCCCACCGCCAGGACGCTGCACAGCGTGGCGGGGACGAGGCCGTGGTGACGCGACACGGTGAACAGGGTCATGGCCGAGGACATGGGTGTGTGGCCCGTGGACCACGCCACGGTGGGGTCTGCGTTGGAGCCCCGAGTGTAGAGCAAGGGGTGGGCCAGCTCCGTGTGTGGTCCTGGGTCCACACGGGTGGGGTTCGCAAGTCGGGTGGCCACGGGGTTGCACTGATGGAGCGTGGGGATGGCCCGTGCTCCGGCGCGCGAGGGAGGCGGGTGATGGGTCTCTGCTGGAATCGCAGTCCTCGTGCGGAAGTCGCAGTGTCCCCGTGGGTCCCCGAGGTCCTTACGATGAAGCGCCTCCTCCTGTTGCCCCTGTTGATGCTGTGCGCCTGCGGTGCCGTGCGGATGTCCAACGCGGCGCTCTCGTCGTCCACGGAGAGCTCGCACGAGTCCACCCTGCCCACCTGCACGGGCGAGCCGGACTCGTCGCTGTGCATGCAGAGCTTCGGCTCCTGCGGGCATGTGACGGCCGTCGATTCATGCGGCCAACACCGCTCGGTGTACTGCGGCACGTGCCCCTCGCCCAACATCTGCGCCGCCATCTGCATCCCACCGGAGACGTGTGGCCCCTCGGGCACCTGTGGGTGAGGGGTGGGCCGTCAGGGACGGTGACGCGTCACCGTCCCTCTGCTTCGAGCGCGCCCGTTCGAGAAGGTCCTACACGCTCCTCAAGACGGTTCAACTCCGTCCACCTCCACTTCCATGGGGGTGACGCCGCGGGTGCGGCACCTGATTCGTAATCAGAGATTCCGGCTTCCTCACTCGGGCGCGCTCATTCTTCTTCCTCGTGATGGTGGCCCCCTGGTTCTGCTCGGACCGGGTGTGGGCTCACTCGGGGTCGACTGGCTTCATCGGAAGACACAGCTCTCCATCGCTCTTCAGGGTTCGTTCTCTCCAGCGCGTTCGCATCCCGCGAACCTGAACAACGTGGCCTCCAGCTTCGGGTCCTCGGCGAGCACGCGCGTCACCCAGTCCTCGACGAGCCGCGCGACGGGAGCCTCGACCTCGGGCGGGGCGAACACATGCTTGCTGGGGTTGCCCAGGATGTCCGGCGCGATGCGCAGGTCGAGCACCCCCGTGAGGTGTTCGAGCAATGCCCCGTCCGAGAAGGTCTGTGCATCGCGCTCACGGCCGAGGCGCCGCAGGCGTGCGACGAACGCCCTGCGCATCCCCACGAGGAATCCCCGGTGGTGCGGTCCGCCCACCAGACAGCGCTGGAGGTTCACCCAGGACGACAGACCTCGGCTCAGACGATGTCTCCAGCCGAGCGCGACCCGGAGCCGCACATCCTCCACCTGTCCCTCGAAGGTCCAGGGCTCCTGGATGAACGAAGTGTCCGCCAGTTCGGCGCACAGGTCAGCGAGTCCGCGCTCACGGAAGAAGCGCGCCTCGGTGCCCGTGGCCTCGTCCCGCAGGGTCCAGGACACGCCGGCATGGAAGGCCGACAGCACATGGACGCGTTCCTGGAGCCCACTCCAGGAGAAGCGAACGGTGGAGGTGAAGAGCGATTCATCCGGGGTGCAGGTGACGTGCACTCCGGAGTCCGTGCCGGAGGCCTCGCTCGGCACGAACGGGAGGATGCCCTCCTCGGCGACACCTGCCCGATAGCGGCGCCGCCACGTCTGGCCCTTCGACCACGCGACGACGTCGAGCCGCGAGCAGAGGACGTTGATGGCACCGAGATACACCTCCGAGTCCCGGCAGTGGATGCCCGAGGGGGTGCCGAGCACGACGGGGACCGCCCTCGATTCGGACGCGAACGCGTCGATCGTGAACCAGGGCTCGAGGCTCTCGAGGGGCGCGGTCCAGGGGAGCAGCGGCCACGGCGAACCGTCGAAGGAGACCCGACAGGCACCGTCCGCGAGCAGGTCCACGCAGATGGCTCGCACGCGCCCCGCCCTGCCCGCGTTGAACCCGAGCACCAGGAGGTGCTCCAGGAACATGCTCAGCCCGAACTCGTCCCGGCTTCCGACATACATCCCGGGACGCCGACGAATCATTCGGCGCAGGTCATCCGGTGTGAACTCGTGGTCCATGAAGGAGTCCTCGATAGGCTCCGCGCACCCAGCCGTGGCCAGGGGAGACGGCAAGCCGGGGTCGCGCGTGGCTGGATGGGTTTCAGCGGGGCAGAAGCCCCGCGAGCTTCAAGACGAACGCTTCCAGCTTCGGGTCCTCGGTGAGCGCCTGCTCCACCCACTGAGCGACGAGCCGGGTGACCGTGGCCTGGACCTCCGCGCTGGCGCGTCGCTCTCGGGTCATCAGGTACCAGTCCGTCTTCTCCACCTGGATGTGGAGCACGGCGGTGAGGTGTTCGAACAAGGCCGTGGCGTCGAAGCACCGGGCGCGCGCCGCGACACCTCGCCGCGCCAGACGCGCGGAGATGGCCTCACGCATCCCCTGACGGAATCCGACGCGATGAGGCCCGGCATCGTTGCGTGCGAAGAGGTTCGCCCACGCCACCACTCCCCGACCCGGGCCCTCCGTCCAGACGAGCGCGAGCTGGAGGGAGGTCTTCCCCACCTTCGCCTGGAAGCACAGAGGGTTCTGGGAGCCAAGCGGAGACGGAGCGAGGTCCCGACACAAATCCGCGAGCCCCTCCTCCCGGAGGAACCGGGACTCGGTGCCAGTGGCCTCGTCCCGCAGCGTCCAGGTGACGCCGGAATGAAACGCGGACAGCGCCTCGATGCGCTCACGCAGGCGAGGCACGTCGAAGCAAGGAGGCGGCTCGAACAAGGAGGCATCCGGCGTGAAGGTGATGCACAGCCCGGACTTCGAGGTTCGTGGAGCGGTGTCATCCTCGGTCCAGACGATGACATCCAGCGGGGAAGAGAGCGCACAGAGCACCCCCAGGTCCGCGAAAGGGGACTGCCAGAGCCCCTCGGAGAGAGGGCCCCCCTGCGGGGTGAGCCACGGCTCGAGCTGGGCAGCAGAGGTGCCACAGGAGAGCTTCCACGGCCAGAGGCCGACGCAGAAGCAGCAGGAACCAGCCGCGCGCAGCGAGATGGAGATCTCCCGCGCACCGCCATCCCTGGCCGCGACAAACCCCAGCGTCAGGAGCAAATCCACGAGCGAGGTCCGGCCAGACATCCCGGTGTCGCCGACGTACAATCCAGGCCGTCGGCGGATGGCTCGCCGCAATTCCTCTCCGCTGTCTTGCACCTCCAGACAATACCAGACACGCGACTCGGGACCGAGCTTCTTCGCTCGAAAAATGGGCCTTCCGCCGAGTGACCTTGGAGAGAAAACCAGCGCCGCCGCTTGACTCCCGCGAGCAACAGACTCACGACAAAGGCGTCGTCCCTTCGTTCAGGATCTCCAGATAGCCGCGGTACGCGAAGACGCGACCTCGCTTGCGTCCGGTGACCTCCTTCACGATGTCCAGGCGCTCCAAATCCACCAAGGCCGCGTTCACCGTGGGGGAGGTCAGTCCCGTCCGCTCGACGAGCTGATTCGACGTGAGGTAGGGATGTTCCTGCAACAGGTCATGCACCCGGAGCGCGGAGCCCACCCGCTCGCCATGGGTCGTGATGCGCTCACGGTCGCGCTTGAACAGCTCGACGATTCGGGTGGCGGCTTCGAACGCCTGGTTCGCGGTCTTCTCGATGCCGTCGAGAAAGAACTCGAGCCAGGCTTCCCAAGCACCTCTCTCGCGAACCTCCTGGAGCAATCGGTAGTAGTCCGCTCGATGCGTCTTCAAATAGAGGCTCAGGTAGAGCAGCGGTTTGCGGAGCACTCCTCTCGCGCACAGGTAGAGCGTCACGAGGAGCCGTCCTATCCGGCCGTTTCCATCGAGGAACGGATGGATGCTCTCGAACTGCACATGCAGCAGCCCGGCCTTGATGAGTGCCGGCAACCTGGACTGCTCTTCGTGCATGAAGAGCTCGAGCGAAGCCAGGCAGCCATCGAGCTCCGTGACAGGAGGCGGAACGTACAAGGCGTTTCCAGGTCGAGTCCCGCCAATCCAGTTCTGCGAACGACGGAACTCCCCCGGGTCCTTCGTTCCTCCGCTTCCGCTCCGTAGCAGCCTCTCGTGCAGCTCGCGGACAAGCCGGAGGGAGAGGGGCAATTTCTCGAGCCGCTCGAGCCCGTACATCATCGCGTCGACGTAGTTGGAGACCTCACGAACATCGTCGAAGGGCGCCCCCTCCTGTGCCTCCAGTTCGAACTGGAGCAGGTCGGAGAGCGTCGACTGGGTTCCCTCGATCTGCGAGGAGAGCACTGCCTCCTTGCGGACGTACATGTAGAGGAACAACTCCTGACGGGGCAGGAGCACGGTGATGCCATCGAGGCGCCCCAACGCACGCTCGGCCAGGCTGAGTCGCTCCAGCAATCCCAAGACGTCGATCGCCGGGCTTGGCGGCAAGGGCGGTGGAACGAACGCGCGCACGTGTTCCCCCGCGACCGTCGTCTCCACGAACCGACCCACGCGGGAAGCTCCAGCAGAGGTGTCGAACATGCGTTCAGTATCCAGGGCGCGTTATTTAAGTAAAGAGCCTCCCGCTTAAATAACGAACGCCTGAACGAAAGCCCTCTAAAACAAGAAAACTTGTCGTGATTTCAGGCACTTAAAACGGAAATTCGGACCGCCGAGGACGCCGGCCGATCTCCGCGAGCAGCAGGACGCCGAGGAGTGCGAGCCCTGGCGAGGAGGAACAACCGCCTGCGGAAGCGGCTCCAGGTGGCTCAGGGTCCGGAGGTGGCGGAGCGCAGGGCGTGAAGCAGCGGCAAGCGTCAGTTCCTTCCGGCTCCAGCCGCGCACAGAGACCACCCACTCCACAGGCCGCGTCCTCGGTGCAGGAGGCCCCGAAGTCGCCCTCGCGAAGCGCGGGCAGCAGGCACCGCCCCCCTGTCCCCTCCGTGACGACACACGTGAGCCCGGAAGGGCACTGGGCGTCGTTCTCACACGCCTCCAGGCACAGGGCCTCCGGAGAGAGCGTCGTGCTTTGCGCAGGCGCTGGCAGCGCGAGGAAGGGCTCGATGAAGTCGACCATCAACGCGTCCACTCGCACGTTGACCGCCTCCTCCCGACAGGCGACGTCACCGCTCACCGTGATGCCCACGAGCACGTCCCGCCCCGTGTCGTCACGGGCGAACACCGGCCCGCCACTGTCTCCCACGCAGCTCATGCCTGGTGCCGGTCCCGCCCGGAAGGACGCGGGCTCGACGTCCGTCACCCGCAGGGTCCCCTGGCGTCGTTGACCCGCGGGCTCGTCCACATCCTTCGTGTCGCCATAGCCCACCGCGCGCACCAGCTCGCCGGTCACCGGGACGACGTCACTCGACGGCAACTGCGCGGCAGTCACATGCACCGGGCTCGCGAACCGCAGCAGCGCCACGTCGTACGCATGGGTCTTCGACTCATACCGCGGATGGACGACCGCGCGAGCCACCCGCACGAAGCGCCCCTCCTCACTCGGCCTCGGCAGCAACTCCCGGCCGAGGAAGACCTCGTGCGACCCCTCGGGCCCGAACAGGTCCAGACAGTGCGCCGCCGTGAGCACGACGTCCGGCGCGATGAGGACACCCGAGCACAGCAACAACGGCGACGGCTCACTGCACCGCGTACGACGCGCGAGCAGCGCCACCGTGGCCACATCCTCGGGAGCATCCGTGCCCCCCACAATCGGCCACGCCGCCTGGGACGAGGAAGCCGGCTCTCGTGCTGCCTCCTCCCCGACAGGGGAACACCCTGTGAACAGCGCGCAAAGCGTGAGCACGAGGAGCCACACACCCCGAGCCCACTCGCTCCAAGAGCCACTGCGACTCCGCCCACTCGAGTAGAATGGGTTCATGCCGCCGGCTCGCGCTCGAACCACGGCCACGGTCTGTCCGGACACCCCACGATGAGCCCTCACAGGAAGGTCGTCTTCTACTGCACGGACTCCGATGGGAACCCGGACGTCGAGTCGATGTGGACCATCCCGCGGGCTGATGGCTACGAGTTGGACAACATCCCGTTCATCACGCGGGGCTACGCCTGCGGCGACGTCGTCTCCGCCGAGCCCGAGGCCGATGGCATGCTTCGGTGCACCGGGCTCGTTCGAGCCAGCGGACACAGCACCGTCCAGCTTCTGGTTACACATCCCAGCGACATCCCCAGAATCCGCGAGGAGCTGAAGCGACGCGGGTGCGACACGGAGTTCGGACATGGCCTGCTCGCCATCGACATCCCACCCGAGGTCCCCTACGCCTCGTTGAAGGACTACTTCGAGGAGGGCCATCGCACGGGTGTCTTCGACTACCAGGAAGCCTGCCTCGGTTTCCGGTAGCCACATCACCTCACTGCCGCAAGGCCTCCGCCGCGGCCTCCTTGCTCAGCGCCTGGATCTCCTCCCCCAGGCTCACCAGCCGACCTCGGTGACGCTGGATGAGCATCTCCGTCTGCCGCACCCGCTCCAGGTCCCCACGCGACTCCGCCAGCTCCCGCTCGCGCTCCAGCCGCTCCACATCACGCCCCAACACCGACGCGATGTGCTTCGTCTTCTCCAACTTCCACTGCGCCGTCTGCGGCTGCTCCGGAACAATCGCGTCGTTCTGCTGCGGCGGCGGGTTCGCCACCTCCGGCTCCGGCGCCACGTCCCCCGGCCCCAGCGCCACCACCGTCGCCGGAGGCGTCGCCTCCCCGGCCGCCACCACGGGCTCGGGACGAGGACTCTCCACCGCGCGCGCCTCGGGCGATGACGGGATGGGCACCGGCACCAGCTCCGCCTGCTCGACACCCCGCGATACCGGGGCCGTCCCCTGCCCCATCAACCCCACCCCCATGGCCACGACGAGCACCACCGCCGCCGCCAGCATCAGTCGGTATCGAGTCTTCATCGCCCGCCTTCTTCAGAATCGCACGCGCCAGCCGCCGCCCTGCCGCTCCACGCGGAGCAGCCACGGCTCCTTGCCCACATTCCCATCCCTCGCCACCCGTGCCCGCACCAGCACCACGTCCGCATCCCGGCCGTCCAGCTTCGACTCCACAATACCCACCAGCATCAACCCGTGCGCATGCATCTCCGACACCGCCTCCTCGCACGGCCGCATGCCCCCTCCCGTGGCCAGCATCGGCCCCAGCACCGCGCAGTCCCCCGAGGGCAACGCCTCGAAGAAGCGCGTCACCGTCGCCTCCGCCGCCTCCGTCTTCGAGGCGGCTGACGTACACGCGAGCAGGGCCAGCGCGGCCCCGCCCACCCACACACCCACGTCACGACCCGCACGCATGGCTCAGTAGCAGTTCGAGGCGAACAGCTCGTCGTCCGCCGCGGACACGAACTGGTCGTCACACCACGCACTCGCCAGCATGTGGCCGTTGCGCACGCAGCCGTCGTGGTTCGTCGCATCCAGCGTGTACTGCGTGTCACCCCCACAGCCACCACCACACCGGCCGAAGCAGTTGCCCATCACCTTCGGGCGCGACCAGTGGTCCGGCTCGCCGCACAGCCACGTGCTCCCGCTCAGGTAGAACTCATCCCCGCTGCACGACGTGTGGTCGCCCAGCTGCGCGATCTGCTGGTTGCCCGCGAAGCTGAAGCCACCCTTGTTGCAGTCGTGCTTCGCGTACGAATACCAGTTGTACACACCCCCGCAGCTCCCCGTGAACTTGCCGTTGCAGCGCGCATAGCTGCACAACATCGTGTAGCCGCGCCCCTGCTCGCCCATCACCGTGCGCTGGAGCTCCACCGTGGAGGGATGCTGCGCCCACAGGCCCACCGCGCGCCGCAGGTACATCGCCTCGGGCGCCGCCGCGTCACCCGCGGGCAGCTCGGCGCTCAGCGCGTCGTAGAGCGACTTGAGCAGCTCCCGGTCCGCGTCCGTCAGCTGCGTGTCCGCCGCGCCCTCGTCCGCGAAGCCATCCATCGTCGACACGCCGCTGGCCGGGTCCAACAACCCCGCGAGCGTCATCCCGCGCAGCCGCACCTCCAACCGGTAGACCCCCGGCTCCACCTCGAGCGCCTGGAACGACACCGCGCCGCCGTCCTTCACGAAGGTGCCTCGCGTGTCTCCCGTCTCGGCGGCCAGCGACAGGCCCTCCTGCTTCACCTGCGAGCTCCCGCTCGCGCCACCACAGGCCCACAACATCAACGTCGCGACCGCACAGAGCACCTTGCGCATACCGTTGCATCCCTCCGGCCAGGGGACTGACTCGACCCCGAAAGTCTCGCGGTGGTACCGGGCGCTCACGACTCACTCAAGGCCGGGTGCGTCACATCTCACGCGTGAAACATCTCGCATGTCTCACGGGTGTGCACCGACCCGGCTTCACTGTTCAACACGACGGAAGATGGGCAGTGAGCCCGCAACGCGCTCCAGCGCCACACCGTCCTCGGGAACCGACTCCTCCACGCCCGTGACGAGCAGCCCTCCGGGCACGAGCCGCGCCACGAGCCCCGCGAGCACCTCTCGCTGAAGCGCCGGCGCGAAGTAGGTGAAGGCCACGTTGCGACACAGGACGAGGTGAAAGGGACCCTCCGGCATGCGGGCTCGCAAGTCCTGCTGGACGAAGGTGAGCCCCTCGCGGAACTCGGGTGCGAGACAAGCCTCCGCGTCGGTACCGGGGAACGCCTCCGCGGCCCACGCGCGCGGCAATTCCCGGAGCGAGCCGCGCGGATAACAGCCCCGGCTCGCACGCGCGAGCAGCACCGTGTCGGCCTCCGTGGCGAGCAACTCCAATCGTGCCTCCGGGAAGCGTGGCGACAGCCCGAGCCGGAAGAGCACGCTCATCGTGTAGGGCTCCTCCCCCGAAGCGCAGCCCGCGCTCCACACGCGCAGCACGGAGGTGGACCCGAGCAGCGCGGGGAGCAGCGTGTCCCGCAGCACATCGAAGACCTCGGCGTCGCGGTAGAAACGCGAGACGGTGATGCGGCAGAGCGCGTCCAGCACGGCCCACTCGTCCGCGTCGGACTCCAGCCGGGCGCGGTACTCGGCCACGCTCGTGAGCCCCAACGCCGCGAGCCTGCGGCCGATGCGCTTGCACACCTGCCCTCGCACCCGGCGGAAACCCTCGAGCCGCAGGCGAAGACGCGGGCCCGCCCAGCGCATCAGCTCGATGCAGTCCTCATCCCTCACCGCGGCCTCCTTGTGTTGGAAGGTCGTCCGAGAATGTCAGCAGGCCCGGGCGACGGGCGAGCACGGCAGGCCGGGATGTGGCATGACGCTCGGGCGTTTGTGTTGGAATCCCGGAGGAATCTGCCCTTGAAGAGACTGACTGCGCTCACCCTGTCGGCGGCCCTGGCGGCGGCCGGCTGCACGCATGGCACCGCGGCCACCGAGCCGACCACCCCGCCCGAGCAGGCCACCGCGCCCGCCACGCCGGCTCCGGAGAAGACCCCGGCGCCGCTGCCCGCGCCCCGGACGTCGGACGTGCTCGCCGGCACCGCCGAGGCCTTCACCGCCGCCTGCACCGCCGACCTCGAGCGCGCCCAGGCCCAAATCACCGCGCTCAAGAACCTGGACGCGCGCAAGGACGCCCAGGCCGTGCTCGCCGCGTATGACGAGGCCACCGGGTCGCTCATCGCCGCCGCGAACCGCTCCAGCCTCGCGCGCGAGGTCCACCCGCTGCCCGCCTTCCGCGACGCCGCCCGCGAGTGCGAGCAGCGCGTGGACGCCCTCAACGTGGAGATCTCCCAGGACCGCGGCGTCTATGACGCGCTGTCCGCGGTGGACCTGTCCCAGGCGGACGGGCCGACGAAGTACTGGATGGAGCGCACGCTGCTCGACTTCCGCCGCGCCGGCGTGGACCGCGATGACGCCACGCGCGCGAAGGTGAAGTCGCTCAACGAGGAGCTGCTCAAGCTGGGCCAGCAGTTCGGCAAGAACATCGCCGAGGGCGTGCGCCAGGTGTCCCTCACGCCCAAGGAGCTCGCCGGGCTGCCCGAGGACTACGTGAAGTCCCACCCGGCCGGGAAGGACGGCAAGGTGGTCATCACCACCAACTACCCCGACTACTTCCCGTTCATGACGTACGCGAAGGACGGCAAGGCGCGCGAGAAGCTCTGGCGCACCTACCGCCAGCGCGCCTTCCCGGCGAACCAGGAGGTGCTCCAGCAGCTCATCGCCAAGCGCCACGAGCTGGCCACGCTCCTGGGCTACGAGTCCTGGGCCGCGTACACCACCGAGACCAAGATGACCCGCACGCAGAAGGCCGCGTCGGAGTTCATCGACCGGCTGGCGGACGCCACCCAGGCGAGAGCGAAGCAGGAGTTCGCGGACCTGCTGGCGCGCAAGAAGAAGGACGTCCCGAGCGCCAAGACGCTCGAGCCCTGGGACCAGGACTACTACGAGGACCGGCTGCGCGCGGAGCGCTTCGGGTTCGACTCGCAGCAGGTGCGCCCGTATCTGGAGTACAGCCGGGTGAAGGCGGGCGTGATGGACATCACCTCGCGCATCTGGGGCATCACCTACCAGCGCGCGGCGGACGCCAAGGTGTGGCACCCGGAGGTGGAGGCCTACGACGTGCTCGACAACGGCACGCTGCTGGGCCGCATCTACCTGGACATGCACCCGCGTGACGACAAGTACAAGCACGCGGCCCAGTTCGACCTGGCGCAGGGCCAGGCCGGCAAGCGGCTCCCCGAGGGCACCCTGGTGTGCAACTTCGCGCGCCCCGGCGAGCTGATGACGCACGACGAGGTGGAGACGTTCTTCCACGAGTTCGGCCACCTGCTGCACGCGGTGTTCTCCGGCAAGCAGCAGTGGAGCGGCATCTCCGGCATCCGCACCGAGTGGGACTTCGTCGAGACGCCGTCGATGCTCCTCCAGCAGTGGGCGGGCAACCCCGAGGTGCTCAAGGAGTTCGCCAAGCACCACGAGACGGAGGCCGCGATTCCCGCGGAGATGGTCGAGAAGCTGCGCGCGTCGAAGGAGTTCGGCAAGGGCCTGTGGGCGCGGCGGCAGCTGTTCCTGTCCGCGGTGAGCCTGGACTACTACTCGCGCAAGCCGGGCTTCGACACCACCGCGGCGCTGGTGGAGCAGCAGACGAAGCTCAGCCCGTTCAAGCACGAGCACCGCCCGGGCACGCACTTCGAGCTCGCGTTCGGCCACCTGGATGGGTACTCGGCCGCGTACTACACGTACCTGTGGTCCTCCGTCATCGCGAAGGACCTGGAGACGGAGTTCCAGAAGAAGGGCTACCTGGACCGCGAGACGGCGATGAAGTACCGCCGCACCGTGCTGGAGCCGGGCGGCGCCAAGCCCGCCGCCGAGCTGGTGAAGGACTTCCTCGGCCGTGACTACGGCTTCGAGGCGTACCGCGCCTACGTCGACGCCGGGAAGTAACACGCATCCCCCGGGGAGCCCGTGTCACCATGGGCTCCCCATCCAATGGGTTGACACCTTCCCCACCCTGAAGCCTCACAACAAATCCATTGCAGACATCATCAACGCAGATGTACCCTTCGCCTGCCCATCCTGGGGCAATGAAGAGGGGGACATATGCGTCAAATCAAGTCGCACGTCGCGGCGTCGCTCATGGCGGCTGCGTTGGGGCTGCTTCCCATCGCAGTCTCGCTGACGAGCGCACCTGCGGATGCAATGCATTGTGAGTTCCTTGAGCAAGGGTGCGCCAACAACGGCAACCCTGGCGGGGGTGGCTCCGGCGGAGGGAGCGGGGGCGGCGGGACAGGCACGGGAGGGGGCGGCGGCAGTGACCCCACCTATCACTTCACGTGCCCGGCTGGTTACCAAGTCTACTGCGTGGATTACCAGAACGGCACGGGCCTGCACTGCACCTGCCGCAAGATCGTCACTCCTGATGGCGGCACGCCGTAAGCAAGGAATCCACTGAATCATGAAGGCAACGATGGTACGCCTGACATTGTGCGTGGTTGGCATCACCATCGTTGCCGGCTTTGCCACGAACTGGCGATTCGGTGTTCCCCACATCGAGAACCCTGCCACAGCTGCATCTTCAACCTCAGAGCCAACACCGTCTGTGCCGTTCGGCCCGAAGCCACCTCTCCATGCCGAGAAAGGGGCGGTGCGAGACGCGCGGCGACAAGCATCCTCGGCGACCGTCAGCGCGATTCCAGCGACCCAGCAGGTGTCAGCCCCTCGTCCGTCCGAGCCCTCCTCCACGCCAGGCGCGGACAGCCTTCTCGGCCCCGACCAGCAAGCGGAAGACGCCGCGCCGGCCACCGAATCCCGGCGCTGCGCCAACAGCTCTGACTGCCCCACGGGGCAAGGCTGCGTGTTCGAACCTCGCGACAGCATCATGAGCTGTCAGTCCTCCAACTGCGCGCGCGATGAGGATTGTGCCCAGGAAGAGGTCTGCCGGCTTGCCAGCAACGTCTCTTCTGGAGCGCCCATCCATCGCTGCATGTCCTCCGGCACGCGCAAGGAAGGCGAGGCGTGTCACCACCTGTCGAGTGACCTCTCCCAGATGTGCGACAGGGGGCTGCGCTGTGTCCAGGGCAAGTGCGGACGCCCTTGTGAATTGAACACCTTGGGGAGCTGCCCCTCGGGGCAGCGCTGCGTCGCAACACCGGGTGGCCCTGGCTGCATGCCGTCATGTCGTGAAGGGCAATGCCCGCAGGGCCAGGAGTGCCTCGAACTCGACGCCGCGCCGGCATGCTTCACCCGCATCGGAAGAAACTGCCTGGATACGGGGTGCGCGGAGGGTGATGTCTGTGAGGTCGACGCGCGTCTCGAGGTCGCCATCTTCGAGTGTCGCAAGAGCTGCAGTCCCTTCAAGGCCCACAGCTGTCCCCCTGGGTCCGTCTGTGGTGCCGGCAGCCAAGGCCGTAGTGTCTGCTACCAAGCCTGCGACTTCGGCGAGCAACTCTGCCCACAGGGACAAGAGTGCTACACGGTGACGGAAGACCTCAAGACCTTTGGATGCCGACAGGTGACAGCCCCTCGGGGATGAACCGCATGTCTTGGTAATCGGGTTACCGAAGTCTCCTCGGAACAATTGAAGGAGCCCGGTGGCGCCGGTAGATTGAGCCTCGACTTCGAGGGCGGAGACGCCTCGGTCCGGAGCTCATCTCGATGAAACTGCTGCATGCGTGTGTCCTGGGTCTGTTCGTCACCAGCGGCTGTGCCACGACGTCCGCTTCACGTCAGGCGCCTCCTTCCCTTCCTGACACGGCCGCGCTGGATGCCGAGGTCGCTCGCGCCATGGCGGCGACGGGCGCCAAGGGGCTGGCCATCGCGGTGATTGACGACGGGCGCGTGGTGGTGACGCGGGCCTACGGCGCTCGCAACGCCCAGGGCGAGCCGCTCCAGACGGACACCGTGATGTATGGCGCATCCATCACCAAGACGGTCTTCGCCTATACGGTGTTGCAGCTGGTGGACGAGAAGAAGCTCCAGCTCGACACGCCCATCTCGCGCTACCTCGACAAGCCGCTCCCGGAGTACCCGGACGAGCAGCGCTACTCGACGTGGTCGCACCTGGCCGATGACGAGCGCTGGAAGCGAATCACGCCGCGCCACCCGCTCACCCACAGCGTGGGCTTCGCCAACTTCGGCTTCCTCGAGCCCGACCAGCGGCTGCGCTTCCACTTCGACCCGGGCAGCCGGTATGCGTACTCGGGGGATGGGCTCATCCTGTTGCAGTTCGTGCTGGAGCGGGGACTCGGACTGGACCTGGGCGCGGAGATGCAGAAGCGCGTGTTCGACCGCTTCGGCATGGTCAACACCAGCATGGTGTGGAGACCGGACTTCGCGAAGAACCTCGCGGACGGGTGGACGATGGAGGGCGCGGTGGAGCCGCACGACGAGCGCAGCACCGTGCGCGCCGCGGGCTCCATGGACACGACCATCGATGACCTGGCGCGCTTCGCCGCGGCGCTGGTGCGCGGTGAGGGCTTGTCGTCACAGTCCTTCGCCGAGCTGACCTCGCCGCAGCTCGCCATCACCACCAAGAGCCAGTTCCCCTCGCTCCAGGCCGAGCTGCCCGTGGAGCAGCGCCGCAAGGACCTGGCCGCGGGGCTCGGCGTGGTGCTGTTCGAGGGGCCGCAGGGGCGCGGCTTCTACAAGGGCGGGCACAATGACAGCACCGGCAACACGCTCGTGTGTCTGCCCGGCGCGCGCCGCTGTGTGCTGATTCTCGCCAACGACGTGCGCGCCGAGAACGCCTTCCCCCAGCTGGTGCGCTTCGTGCTGGGTGAGACGGGCGTGCCGTTCGATTGGGAGTACGGCGACCGGGTCTTCTGGGACGGACGCTGAGCGCTCACGCGCCGCCTTCCGTCTCCTCCGCGAGCGCGGCGTCGAGCTCCGCGCCCAGCGGGTAGATGACCAGATGCCTGGAGGGCTCGCTGCCGTGGCTCACCGCCTCCAGGCGGTAGCGGCTCACCAGACGATGCTGGAGCTTGCGCACGCGGGGCTGGCGCGGTGCGAGCTCCACCAGGACGCCCTCGCGCAGGGCGCGCTGGACGGCGGCCTCGGCCTCGGCCACCGCCTCGCGGACCTCCTCCGCGTCCACGCCCTCCAGCACGTTGAAGAAGCCCTTCAACATCCGGCGCAGCTCCGCGGAGCTGCTGCGCTTCACGGACTCCACCCGCGCGCCGGTCTTCGCCACCACCCGACGCATCCTCGGGTCGTTCGCGTTCGAGCGCAGCGTGACGACGAGGTCCGCCGACTCCAGCCGGCTGACCAGTCGCACCTCCACCGGAATCTCGCGCAGCACCCGCTGCAACAGCTCGCGGCCCACGCCGTGCGGATAGATGCGCGTGGGGCGGGCCGCCGGCGCGGCCCCTTCCTCTTGGGGCTCGTCGACGAACCGCGAGGAGAACCGCGTCTGCCTGGGGCTCGCGGGCTCCGGCGCACGCGGCTCCGGACTCGGTGCCGGCAGTTCGTCAGGTGGCGGAGTGAAGGGCCCCCCGTGCTCGGGCGTCTCACCTGACACAGAGACGCCCTCGGATGCCGGTCCCTCGGGTTCCTCTTCCGTGCTCGACGCGGCTCTTCCTTCCGGAGCCACCGTGACCTGCCTCGCGGGCTCCACCTCCACGCGCCCCGACTGCGCGTCCTGCCTTCGTCGCTCGCCGCCGACGTCCTTGCCGGCCAGCAGCCGGTCCACCGCCTCCGCCGTGTCGCCGTGCACACGCACCTCGTCACGGCCCACCATCTCCACCACGATGTCGAACGTGGGCGGCGACTTGCGCTCGCTCACCGTCTTCTGCGTGCGCCTGCGCCGGGCCTCGTCGTCGCTCAGCGTCACCGTCTGCACCCCGCCCACCAGGTCCGACAGCGTCGGGTTCAACACCAGGTTCTCCAGCGTGTTGCCGTGCGCCGTCGCCACCAACTGCACGCCCCGCTCGGCAATCGTCCGCGCCGCCGACGCCTCCGCCGAGGTCCCGATTTCATCCACGATGATGACCTCGGGCATGTGGTTCTCCACCGCTTCGATCATCACGTCGTGCTGCCGGTCCGGCCGCGACACCTGCATCCGCCGCGCCCCACCAATCCCCGGATGCGGCACGTCCCCGTCCCCACCAATCTCGTTGGACGTGTCCACCACCATCACCCGCTTGCCCAGGTCATCCGCGA
Source organism: Myxococcus sp. MH1 (assembly GCF_059738865.1). NCBI lineage: Bacteria > Pseudomonadati > Myxococcota > Myxococcia > Myxococcales > Myxococcaceae > Myxococcus > Myxococcus sp. MH1. The sequence goes on from NZ_AP026947.1 coordinate 10,189,849, forward strand.
GCACGCGCGCCACCTCGCGCAGCTTCGTCGTCTTCCCCACCCCGGGCCGCCCCAACAACAGCAGGTTGCGCCCCGAGCCGATGAGGTCCTTCAACATGTCGATGGTCCCGAACACCGCCCGCCCCACCCGCAGCGTCAGCCCCACCACCTGCCCCCGCCGGTTCCGGATGGCCGACACCCGATGCAACGTCCGCTCGATGCCCGCGCGGTTGTCCTCCCCCGGCGCCCCCACCCGCTCCATCACCTGACGCAGGTCCTCCACCCCCACCGGCGTCTCGCGCAGCCGCACCACCCGGTCCACCAGCCGCGCCTCCGGCACCCGCCCCAGGTCCAACACCACCTCCAACACCTCCGAGGGAGCAAGCGCCCCCACCGCCGTCCGCAGCCCCTCCGGCAACACCTCCACCAGCAACAGGAAGTCATCGGCGACGGCATCGACATGCGGTGAAGTCATGGCGCCTCTCCTCTACCGGAACGCCCGGGGCGGCATCCATGCCCCTCCACCGCAACCTGCTCCCTCCACCACCCTCCCGCACGCCCACCAACGGCACCCCGCTTCCCCTCGACCGCCCTCCTCAGACCCATGGCAGGGCACTGCCCACCCCCTCACCCTCCCCTCGGGACGGCCCCCGCGTTCACCGCCCACCGCCTCGCGCTGGAGAGGGATTTGCTTCGGCCCTCACCGAACTCCGCCTCGGGCGGCTCGGTGAAAGGGGGAAGGTGCAGTGACTTCCAGGTTTCACGAACGGAGGCGACGCCCCTGGCGCGCCCGCGCGAGCACGGGCCTCCTCCTGCTGCTCGCCGCCTGCAAGGGAGACTCGCTGCCCAAGGCCCGCGTCCTCCCCGAGCCGCCGCCCACCCACGCCGAGGGCTGCGAGAACACCTCCGCGGACCCGGGCCGCGTCACCCTGCACCGCCTCAACCGCGCCGAGTACGACGCCACCGTGAGGGATTTGCTCGGCGACACCACCCGCCCCGCGCGCGACTTCCCCGCCGATGACCACGGCTACGGCTTCGACAACAACGCCGACGTCCTCAGCCTCTCGCCCCTGCTGCTGGAGAAGTACGCCACCGCGGCGGAGAAGCTCGTGGAGAACGCCTGGGCCCAGGGCACCGTGCGCACCTGCACCCTGGACGCCACGAACCCAGAGCCCTGCGCACGCGACATCCTCTCGCGCTTCGCCCGCCGCGCCTGGCGCCGCCCCGTGACACCCGAGGAGGTGGACCGGCTGCTCGGCGCGCTCACGCTCGCGAAGCAACACGGAGACCCGCCCGAGGCCGGCGTGAAGCTCGCCCTGCGCACGGTGCTCGTCTCGCCCCACTTCCTCTTCCGCGTGGAGAAGGACCCGCAGGCCACGTCCCTCTCGCCCCATCGGCTGGACGCCTTCGAGCTGGCGAGCCGCCTGTCCTACTTCCTCTGGAGCAGCATGCCCGACGAGGCGCTCCTCCAGGCCGCGGAGCAGGACCAGCTCGCCACGCCCGCGCAGCTGGAGGCCCAGGTGCGCCGCATGCTCGCAGACCCCAAGGCCCAGGCCCTGGTGAGCAACTTCGCCGGACAGTGGCTCTTCACCCGCGCGCTCGCCTCCGCCGAGCCGGACCCGATGCTCTACGGCACCTTCAACGAGGACCTGCGCCAGGCCATGCGCCAGGAGACGGAGCTCGTCTTCCAGGAGTTCCTCACCGGTGACCACAAGCTGCGCGACCTGCTCGACGCGCCGTTCACCTACGTCAACGACGCGCTCGCCGCGCACTACGGACTGCCGCTGCCCGGCAGCGCCACGCCGAAGCGCGTGGACCTGTCCGCGCACCCCGAGCGCCAGGGCATCTTCGGCCACGGCTCGCTGCTCACCGTCACCTCCAATCCGGACCGCACCTCGCCCGTGCAGCGCGGGGTGTGGGTGCTCGAGCAGCTGCTGTGCTCCGCGCCGCCGCCGCCGCCGCCGAACGTCGAGGGACTGCCGCCTCCGGTCAATCCGCTCATGACGATGAAGGAGCGCATGGCGCTGCACCGCAGCCTGCCGCAGTGCCAGGGCTGTCACCGGATGATGGACCCGCTGGGGCTCGCGCTGGAGAACTACGACCCCATCGGCCGCTGGCGGCTCAACGAGGTCAGCGGCGCGCCGGTGGACGCCACGGGGGACCTGCCCGACGGCGCCGTGCTCAACGGTGGCGCGGACATGCGGCGCTTCGTCAAGGAGGACCCGAAGCTGCCCGCGTGCATCACCGAGCACCTGCTCACGTACGCGCTCGGCCGGGGCATGTCCGAGGCCGACGCGTGCGTGGTGCGCGAAATCTCCGCCTCCGCGGAGGCCAGCGGCGGGCGGCTCGTCGACTACATCCTCGCCATCGTCCTCAGTGACTCGTTCACCTCCCGGCGCGGCGACACGGAGGCCCAGACGCCATGAGCCACAAGCGGCCACTCTCCCGTCGAACCTTCCTGCGCGGCACGGGCGCGCTGATGGCGCTCCCGTTGCTCGAGCGCATGGTCTCCACCGCCCACGCCGCCGAGGCGCCCCTGGCCCCTCGCCGCCTGGCCGTCTTCTACGTGCCCAATGGCATCCACATGCAGAAGTGGCTGCCCGCCGGCACGGGCGCCGCCTGGGAGCTGACGCCCACGCTCCAACCCCTGGCGACGGTGAAGAGCGACGTGCTCGTCATCAGCGGGCTCACCAACGACGCGGGCAGGCCCGACGGCGACGGCCACCACGCCGCGGGCACCGCCGCGCTCTTGTCCTGCATGAAGGCCGTCAAGACGGAGGGCACCGACTTCCGCGCGGGCATCTCCATGGACCAGGTCATCGCCCGACACCTGGCCCAGCAGAAGGCCACGCGCTTCGCCTCGCTGGAGCTGGGCAACGACGCGGGGCGCGGCATCGGCAACTGTGACTCCGGCTACGCGTGCCCCTACGCCAACAACATCTCCTGGGCCGGGCCTCGCACGCCCATGGCCAAGGAGGTGCGCCCCAAGGCCGTCTTCGACCGGCTCTTCGGCGGCATGGACCCCGGCTCCACCCAGGCCCAGGTGGAGAAGCGCCGCGCCTATGGCCTGAGCATCATCGACTTCGTGCGCGAGGACGCCACGTCGCTCCAGAAGCAGCTCGGCGTGACGGACCAGCGCAAGCTGGAGGAGTACTTCACCAGCGTGCGAGATTTGGAGAAGCAGCTGGAGGTCCTGGGGCAACAGGTGCCCGTGTGCGGCGCCCAGGTGTCGCCCGTCGACAACGAGGACCCTCGCGCCAAGACGAAGGCGATGATGGACCTCATCGTCCTCGCCTTCCAATGCGACCTCACCCGCGTGGCGACCTTCATGCTCGCCAACGCGCGCAGCAACAAGGTGTACGGCTTCCTCGGGCTCAGCGGCGGACACCATGCGTACTCGCACCACCAGTTCGTCCCGGCCAACTTCGACGCGCTCTCACGCATCGACCGGTGGGAGGTGGAGCAGTACGCCTACCTCGTGCGGCGGTTGAAGGAGAGCCGGGATGCCAGCGGCGCGTCGCTGCTCGACAGCTCGATGGTCTACTTCACGAGCGAGCTGGAGGACGGCAACGGGCACATCCATCGCAACCTGCCCGTGCTCATCGCCGGCCGGTGTGGCGGCGCGGTGGGCACCAACCGACACCTGCGCGCGACGGGCCTGCCCATCGCCAACCTCTACATCTCCATGATGCGGGCCATGGGCGTCCCCGGAATCACGACTTTTGGCTCGGACGGTACGGGGGAATTGCCGGGATTCGGGGGGTAGCGCCCGACCTCGCGGCATGGACGCAAAACGTCACCATGCATGGACGGACGTCCTGACGCATCATCCTCGGCATGCGTCCGTCTTCCGTGCTCCGCGCAGTCGTCCTGCTCCTGCTCGTGTTTCCTCCCGGCTGCGCGTCGGCCTCGAAGTCCAGCGCGCGCAAGGCCGCGCCGCCCCAGCGGGCCTCCGCCAGCGCGCCCCGGGGACAGCAGGCCCGGAGCGCTCCGCAGACCCGGCCCGCGCAGCCCACGGCGAAGGACTTCGCGCGCGACATGGTGGAGGCCCACAACCAGGCGCGCGCCCAGGCGCGGCCCACGCCGAAGCCCGCGCTGCCGCCGCTCGTCTGGTCCGACGAGGCCGCTCGCCAGGCCGCCTCCTGGGCCAGGGCCTGCAAGTTCGAGCACAACCCGGAGCGGGGTGAGTACGGCGAGAACCTGGCCGCCGCCACGCCGGATGCGTGGACCACGCCGCAGGTGGTGAAGAGCTGGGCGGACGAGGTCTCCGATTACGACCACGCTCGCAACACGTGCAAGAAGGGCAAGGTGTGCGGGCACTACACGCAGGTGGTGTGGCGCAAGACGACGGCCGTGGGCTGCGCCACCGTGACGTGCAAGAAGAACTCGCCCTTCGGGGCCGACTTCCCCACGTGGCAGCTGTGGGTCTGCAACTACGCGCCGCCCGGAAATTTCGTGGGACAGCGGCCCTACTGAGACGCGGTGTCGCCGTGGGAGGGTGCGTGGGTGCGTACACCTTCCGGAGGCCCGTGGCGCCGTCGATAATCGCGGGATGAACCGCTCCTCCGTCCGACGTCTGCTGGCCCTCGGTCTGCTCGTGCCCTGCCTCGCCACCGGCTGCGGCTCCGATGATGACAACGATGACGACACGCCTTCGGGGGATGCGGGGACCCCGGATGGAGGGGGCTCGGGCAGCCCGGACTCCGGTACGCCCGACTCGGGCTCCGGGTCGCTGTCGCAGTTCGCGCAGGACATGCTGACGGGGCACAACGCCACGCGGGCCTCCGCCAGGCCCACGCCGAGCCCCGCGCTGGAGCCGCTCGGCTGGGACACGGGCGCGGAGGACGTGGCGAAGGCGTGGGCGGCGAAGTGCCAGTGGGGGCACAACCCCAACCGCGGCCCCTACGGTGAGAACATCACCGCGGCCACGCCCAACTCCATGTCCACGCTGGAGGTGGTGAAGGGCTGGAGCGATGAGGCCGTCGACTACAACTACGCCAACAACTCGTGCGCGTCGGGCAAGCAGTGCGGCCACTACACGCAGGTGGTGTGGCGCGACACGAAGCGCGTGGGCTGCGCCACCGTGACTTGCACGGAGAACTCGCCGTTCGGCAGCAGGTTCCCCACGTGGCAGTACTGGGTCTGCAACTACGCGCCGCCGGGGAACTACACGGGACAGAAGCCCTACTGAGATGCCAGGGCGCGCAGCCATGCGGAGAGGGTGTCCAGCGCCTGCCGGGACAGCGTCTCCACGGCGGGCGACTCACGCGTGACCACGGCGAGAGCGTGGTCCGCGCCTTCGATGACCTTTACTTGTGCGCGGTCGTTCGCACCGGCGCGCTTCGACAGCCCCTGGTTGAGCGCTCGCGCCGTGAGCGCGGCGGGGGTCGTCTCGTCGCGCTCGCCCAGCAGCGCGAGCACGGGGCCTCGCACGCGTGGCAGGTCCTCGGCCGCGTCGTAGGACAGAACTTCGCGCCACAGCGGACGCTGGCGCTCCAGGAAGCGCTCCACCGTCACGTCTCCGAGTGACGACAGCGGCGTCACCGCGAGCCAGCGCTTGCGCTTCGCGCGCTGGAAGTGGAAGTCGAGCGTCTTGCGTGCACGGGCCTCGCCGCCGTCCTCGTACAGGCGCGCGTCGTGGAGCACCTCGAGGAACTCGTTCAGGTCCACCAGCTCCGGCCCGGTGAGGCCGCGCTTGCGGCCCTCGTTGCGCATGCGGTGCTGCTCCTGCTTCCACACCGCGCCGGCTCCGCCCGAGATGAGGATGAGGAAGCCCACCTCCTGCGGCGCGCGCGCCGACGCGTTCACCGCGGTCCACGCGCCTTGCCCGAAGCCCATCAGCCCTACCCGAACCGAGGGGCCCAGCCGCTGCCGCAGCAGCCGCACCGCCGCGAGGCCGTCATCCCCCTGCGCCTTCAGCCCTTGCTGGAGAGCGTCTTCGGTCGTGCGGCCGTCATCGCCCGGCCTCTTCAGTCCCGGCTGGAGAGCGTCATCGGTGGTGCGCTTGTCATCGCCCTGCGTCTTCAGCCCCGGCGCGCGTGTGGCATCGGTGGCTCGGCCATCACGACCCTGCGCGCTCAGCCCCGTCCCACGTGCGTCGTAGGTGAGCACCGTGAATCCATGCTCCACCAGCAGCGCCGGATAGGGCTCCAGCGCCGCGCGAGAGCCCCGCCCCACGTCGTGCAGCAGCACCACCGCGTTCCTGGGCACTCCCGTCCCCGGCAGCCACAGGGTCGCCGGCAGCTCCGCGCCCTCCACGGACACCGTCACCGCCTCGGTGCGCACCGGCGCCGGCGCGAGCACCATCGGCTCCGCGCTCACCCCCGTGAGCACCAGCTCCGGCGATCGCCACGTGACGCGCGCCTCCGGACGGCTTCCCGCGAGCGCCCACACCCCGGGCTCCCTCGGCTCCAACCGCCAGCGCCGCCGCGAGGCGAAGTCCATCAGGAACGGGGCCGTGCCCTCCCCCGCCACCCGCACCAGCCCTCCGTCCGGCCGACGCCAGACCCCCTCGACGGGGACCGTCGCCCGGGACGCCCAGGCCCCGCTCCCGACGAGCACCAGCCCCAGGACCACCACCACGCTCACACCCAGCCTCGGCACGCCACGCCTCCGATGATTTGACGCGCGCGCGTTCAAGCCGACCCGGGGCCCCGGACGCAACACCGTGTCGCGTCCGGGCTCGCTCGTGTGGACCGCTGGACACTCCCACTCAGCGCTTCAGGTGGTGCTCCAGGAACATCGACGTCTCCGCCCACGCCCTGGCGGCCGACTGCTCGTCGTAGCGCGCCCCCGAGGGGTTCGCGAACGCATGCTCCCCATCCAGCTCGACGATGCGGTGGGCAATCCCCAGCTGGTCCAGCGCCGCGCGGAACTCCGCCACCTTCTCCAGCGGAATGGACGCGTCCCGCGTCCCGAAGATGCCCAGCACCGCCGCGCGGATGGTCGACAGCTCGTTCACGTCCGTCACCGGGCTACCGTAATAAATCACCGCCGCGTCCAGCTCCGGCACCAGCATCGCCGTGCGCAGGGACATGCTCCCGCCGAAGCACCACCCCAGGCTGCCCGTACGCGTGGCCTTCACGCGCGCGTCCTCCTGGAGGAACTTGTGCGCCGCCACCAGCGTCTGCCCCGCGCGCGCGTGGTCCACCGCCTTCACCAGCGCCAGCGCCTCCTCGGACGTGGTGGCCACCTTGCCGCCATACAGGTCCACCGCCAGCGCCGCGTAGCCGTTGGCCGCCAGCCGGTCCGCCCAGTGCTTGATGTGCGAGTTGAGCCCCCACCACTCATGGAGGACCAGCACCGCCGGCAGGGGCCCCTTCGCGCCCTCGGGCAGGCTCAGGTACATCTTCGTCCCGGCCACCTCCACCTCCTGCCCCTTCAGCTCGGGCGGCGCGTCGTCGCGCAGGGTGTGCATGGCCTTGAACTCCGCCTCGGAGACCGCGCCCGTGGGAGAGGGCTCGCGCCGCACCTCCACCGGCTTGCCCCGCGTGCAGCCTGAGACCAGCAACAACACACCCAACCACAGCAGGTGACGGTGCATGAACGCTCCTTCGCGCCCTGAGGCGCTCGCATGACTGCAAACGAAGAGGGCCGGCAGGGAGCATCCCCGCCAGCCCTCCATGTGCCCACGCTCCAATGACTGGAGCGGGCCGGACTACTTCTTCTGCTCGGCGGACGGAGGCGTCGCGGGAGCGGCCGGCGCGCCAGCGGGGGGGGCCTCGGGCGGCTTGACGATCTCCAGCAGCTCCACCTCGAACACCAGCGCCGAGCCGCCCGGGATGTTCGGGGGCGCGCCGCGGTCGCCGTAGGCGATGTCGGACGGGCACACCAGCTTGGCCTTGCCGCCGACCTTCATCTTCTGCACGCCCTCCGTCCAGCACTTGATGACGCCCTGGAGCGGGAACTGCGTGGGCTCGCCACGCTTGTAGGAGCTGTCGAACTCGGTGCCGTTGGGCAGCGTGCCCTTGTAGTGCACCTTCACGATGTCCGTGGCCTTCGGGGACTCACCGGTGCCGGGGGTGATGTCCTTGAACACCAGGCCGGACTCCGTCTTGGTGGCGCCGGACTCCTTGGCGGCCTCGTCCAGGAACTGCTTGGACTTCTCCTTCTCCTTCTCCGCCTTGGCGGTGGTGCGCGCGCGCGCCAGCTCCTGGAGCTTCGGCCCGTACGTCTCCAGCTCCACCGCGGGCTTGTCGCCCTTCACCTGGGCGTTGAGGCCCGCCTTGACGTACTCCAGCTCCTCCGGAGTCATGTCGAACACGCTGATGCTCTTGCCGATGGACAGACCGAGCGCGTACAGCGTCTTCTGGTCCTCGGTCTGCGGGTTGGCCGCCGCGCCCGCCGTCGCCGTGGCGGTGGCGCCCCCGTCCTTCGCACCCTGCGGCTGGCACGCCGTCAGGCTCAGCATCATCGCAACCAGACACATCTTCCGCATGTGTTTGCCCTTCCTTCGCTTGTGGCCGCGGCGGCGAAAGCGCGCCGCCAATCTCTCGTTCCGGAGGGGCGACTTACTACAGAAACGCGCGTCCTTCCTCTTGGCGCCGCACCGCGACGCCCATCCGCCGCCCTCGTTTCATCCGAGTAGGATATTTCTCCACCCACCATCCCGAGGCCCTACGAACGCGAAGGGACTCCGGGCTCGAGCGTCAACAAGCGCCAGGGCGGCGCAGGTACGCGAGGAGCGGCTCGCGCAGGGGGCCCAGGCGCTTGTAGCCGCTCAGGTCGTCCGGGACGGTGGCGAGCACGCGGGCCAGGCGCTGGCGGCGCTCGGGCGTGGGCACCTCGCCGGCCACCGGGGCCACGTAGGTGTGGATGGTGAAGAGGATGGCGCCCGTCTGGGGCAGGCGGCTCAAGGTCTGCCGCTCCAGGCGCAGGAAGCAGCGCTCCCCGGCGTTGTCGGGGGTGAGGCCCTCGAAGAGGTGGCGCCACTCGGAGAAGGAGCGCGGCTCCATGCACAGCCTGTCGGTGACGGTGACGGCCCAGTTGCAGCGGGTGACGGGGCGGCCCGGCTTGAGGCCCTCCAGCAGCTTCAGCGTGCCGCGGCCCATCTGCTCGGCGAAGCCCGGCACCGGCGCGTGCACCGCGAGCAGGGACTTGCCCAGCTTCTCCCCCAGGCTCCAGCCGGAGGGGAAGCAGAGCTGTCCGGCGATGAGCGGGCAGCCCTCGCGCGTGCCGTCCAGCACCAGCAGGTCCTCCTGCACCTGCCTCCCCACCCAATCCAGCGGCGCGAACGGCAGGCCGTCCTCCTGGCCCGGCGTGAAGGAGGCCGCGTCGCCCGTGAGCGTGTTGTGCCAATGCCAGCGCCCGTCGTCGTCGACCCGCAGGGTGAACGACTCCGGTGTCTGCTCGGCCATGCGCGACAGCAAGAGCCGCAACACCTCCCACTGCTGGGGCCCGGTGCCCGGCTGCGCCTGGAAGCGCGCGTGCGGGTCCTCGCCGAGCAGCGAGGCTTTCAACGCCAGCTCAGCGCGATAATGCGCTGCGTCTACCTCGATGAGTGTTTCACCGGGACGCAAGGCGCGCACTCCAAGTGCCATGGCGTAGGCGTCCTGCTCGAAGGGGAAGTAGGGCAGCACGTGGACGAAGCTCCGACCCGAGAAAAATACAGCCTGCCATTCCTTGCACATCGCAGCGCGTCACGAAACCCAGGCGCGAAGGAAATCCTCACCTCACCCTTGAGGTCGGGCGCGGGCGGGATGAGGATTCGCGCCATCCCTTGGCCCCGCCCCGCTCCGCTCCCCGTCGAGACACGAGGGGGGCATGGCCGACTCCTGGAGGAACCCTGATGAACCGTCTGTCACGTGCCGTGCTCGTCGCCGCGCTGAGTCTGCTGGCCCTTCCCGCCTGCTCGGACGACGACGAGGACCGTCAGTTCGCGAGCCCCAACCCGAGCCCGGGAGAGCCCGCGACGGACGCCGGCACGCCCGACTCCGGCACGCCGGACTCAGGTGACGTGTGGCCCGCCGAGTTCTCGTGTACCGATGCGCAGCGCAAGACGCTGACCTTCAATCCGGGTCAGGAGCAGGACCTGCAGAACGCCGTCAATGACTTGCAGCCGTGCACCACGGTGCAGCTGGGCGCGGGCACGTTCAAGTTCAACAACGCGGTGACCATCCGCCAGGACGGCATCACCATCGTCGGCGCGGGTCGGGGCGCGCAGGGCGAGGGCACCGGCGGCGCCGCCAGCACCGTGCTGGACTTCTCCAACGCAGTGGCCAACACCAACGGCCTGGACGTGGTGGGCAAGCTGTTCACGGTAAAGGACGTGGCGCTGTGGAACGCGAAGAAGGACGCGCTGCGCGTGGAGAACTCGTCCAACGTGTTCATCCAGCGCATCCGCACCGAGTGGGCGGTGGAGAACGACGAGAACAACGGCAAGTACGGCATCTACCCGGTGAAGTCGCGCTACGTGCTCATCGAGGACTGCGAGGCGTACAACGCCGCGGACGCGGGCATCTACGTGGGCCAGACGCGCTACACCATCGTCCGGCGCAACATCGCGAAGAAGAACGTGGCGGGCATCGAAATCGAGAACACGCGCTTCGCCTACGTGGAGGGCAACACGGCCATCGACAACACCACGGGCCTGGTGGTGTTCGACCTGCCGGGCAACCCCATCAAGGGCACCGACATCCTCATCACCAAGAACACCATCACGGGCAACAACCGGCCGAACTTCGCGTCGGTGACGGCCAGCAGCAGCACGGTGTCGCAGGTGCCGGCGGGCACGGGCACGTTCATCCTGGCGTCGCGCCGGGTGGAGTTCGTGGGCAACACGTGGGGTGACAACGGCTCCGTGGACATCGCGGTGCTCAGCGGCCTGGCCATCGAGCCCAACCCCATCCTGTGGTCGGCGGGCTTCTTCAACTTCAACACGGGCGATGTGTCCATCCACGACAACACGTTCCTGGGTGGCAGCGGCGCGAACGTGGACAACGGCCAGCCGGACCTGCAGAAGCGCCCGCTGGGCGCGCTGATGTTCAACCTGTACGCGTACGGCAAGGCGGTGCACGGCGTGGAGCGCGTGGAGCACGTGCTGTGGGACGGCATCGACCCGGCGCCGCGCGCCGAGGGCCGCGAGCCCAACGCGCTGAACCTGTGCTTCTACAACAACACGGTGCCGGCCACGACGAAGCAGGCGGTGGTGGACCTGGACCTGCAGTCGGTGCAGGCGTACCTGACGGCGCAGACGCCCAACCCGGCGGCGGCGTGGGCCGCGACGGCGCGCTACGACCAGGGCGCCGAGCCGTTCAACTGCCGCGGCTTCGCGCCCGCGCTGGACCTCCCCTGAAGTGAGCGGACCGAGGACGCCCGTCGCCATGCGCGCGCCGTACACGAAACATCTGGGCCTCGCCGCGGTGCTGCTCGCCGCGGCGGTGGCCGCCTGCTCCGGTGACGAGGACCCACCGGGCAACGAGCCCACGCCGGACGCGGGCAATCCCTCGCAAGGGGATGCCGGCACGCCGGACGCGGGTGCGCCGGACTCGGGCCCGGACGCGGGGCCCCCCGACGCGGGGGTGCCGGACGCGGGTCCCCCCGACGCGGGCACGCCCGACGCCGGGCCTCCGGGCACGGTGGTCATCCCGAACAAGCTGTCGGACCTGAAGCTCTTCACGGGCACGCCGGCGACGGGGGACTTCCAGCCCGTGGCGGGCAACATCCCGTACGAGCTGACCACGCCGCTGTTCTCCGACTACTCGCTGAAGTCCCGCACGCTGTACGTGCCGGACGGCAAGAAGGCGCTGTATTCGGCGAACGACGTGTTGGACCTGCCGGTGGGGACCATCATCACCAAGACGTTCGCGTACCCGGCGGACTTCCGGGAGCCGGACAAGAATGTGCGCCCGCTGGAGACACGCATCCTGGTGCGACAGCCGAGCGGCTGGGAGGCGTATCCCTACGTCTGGAACGACGCGCTGACAGAGGCGACCAAGGTCGTCGGCGGCTACGTATTCGAGAACTTCGAGTTCATCGACGCCGAGGGCGTGAAGAAGACGTTCAACTACCTGGTACCCCAGCGCAACCAGTGCCAGAAGTGCCACCACGAGGTGGACGCGCAGGACAACCAGTACCTGGTGCCCATCGGCGTGAAGGCGCGCTACCTCAACCGGGAGCACGTCTACGACGGGCAGCCGGTGAACCAGCTCCAGCACCTGGCGGCGCTGGGGAAGCTGGGCAACCTGCCTTCCGCCAACATCCCCCGCGCGCCGAACGCGTTCGACGCCACGGAGGCCACGGTGGCCGAGCGGGCGCGCACGTACCTGGACATCAACTGCGCGCATTGCCACAACCCGAAGGCGCAGCCGGGCATCACCAGCCGGCTGTTCCTGGACATCAAGACGACGGACGAGTTCAGCCTGGGCTACTGCAAGCGCCCGGGCTCCGCGGGCAGCGGCGTGGGCGGTGAGTTCGACATCGTCCCCGGAGACCACTCCACGTCCATCCTCTGGTACCGGCTGCACACCGAGGAGTCGGGGAAGATGATGCCGGAGATTGGCCGCGCCCTGCGCCATGACGTGGGCTCGCAGCTCATCGCCGATTGGATTGACGCCATGCCGCCGCGGTCCTGCAAGTAGCGGCGCGACAGTCCTGGGTGTGGATGAAGGCCCTTCGCCGCTGCCCCTTCGAGGCACGGCGGAGGGCCTTCGCCTTGTCGGGCCTCAGCGAGTCGGCCGCACCCGGCGGCGGCGCGCCGCGTCCTCACCGCCCAGCGACACGAGCATGCCGGCCAGGAGCGTGCGGGCCTCCTGCAGCGGGCCTTCGCCATGCTGGCGCTCGAAGCGCTTCTGGAGCGCGGAGCGCAGCGCCCGGGACTTCTCCACCGACGCGAGCCCGCGGGGCGACAGGGCCACCTGACGCACGCGCGCGTCCCCGGTCTCCGTCTTGTCCACGTAGCCTAGCGACTCCAGCTCCGCGACGGACTTGGACGCCGCCTGCTGCGTCACCCCCAACAGCTTCGCCAGCTCGCTGATGGAGCGCGCGCCGCCCAGCAGGTGCTGGAAGACATGGCCGTGCGAGTGGCGCAGCCCGGTGAAGCCCGCGCCGTGGAGCTCCTCCAGCACCTGGTCGTTCATCCGCTGCCCCACGAAGAGGGCCAGGTACCCCAGGTCCAGCGACTCGGGGCGCACGTCCACGTCTTCCATCCGGCGTGACATGCGCCACTGTGTCGCATTCACATCCCGGGTTGTGCAATGCGGGTCCTCCCTGGACCTGGCCTTGTCGTCGTCGACCCGTGGGTCCTTTCGTGACATCGCCCCCCAGGACTTTCCGCAGGCGTGTCGCATAATCCCGCCCCCATGTCCCTTCCCCTCCTCGCCCGGGCCTTGGGCCTCGCCGTCGCGCTGGCGGTGCTCGCCGCGTGCCGCATCGAGTCCGCGGCGCCTGCGTCCGGCGCCGCCAACAAGCACGAGGGCGCGCCATCGGGCGAGGTCTGGGTCTACACGTCCATGTATCAGCACGTGCTGGACGCGATGGAGCCGCTCCTGAAGGAGAAGCTCCCCGGCGTCACGGTGCGCTGGTACCAGGCCGGCAGCGAGAAGGTGGCCAGCCGCCTGGAGGCCGAGCGCGCCGCGGGCGCCGTGCGCGCGGACCTCCTCTCCGCGTCGGACCCGTTCCTCGTCGAGCGGCTCGCGCGCGAGGGGGCCCTCCTGCCGTATGCGTCCGTGCACGTGCTGCGGGCCCCGCGCGCGTTGGTGGACCTGGATGCCCGCTACGCCTCCATCCGCGTGTCCACCATGGTGCTGGTGCATCGCGAGGGCTCGCCGCCCCCGCCCGCCTCGTTCGCGGCGCTGGTGGATGGGAGCTGGAAGGGACGCGTGGCCATCGGCGACCCGCTCACGTCGGGGACCGCCTTCACGTGGGCCGTGTTCTGTCATTCCAGGTACGGCGAGGCGTACTTCACCGGCCTGCGCGAGCACGGCGCGCTCGTGGCCGGCGGCAACGCGGCGGTGCTCCAGAAGGTCGAGAGCGGCGAGGCCGACGCGGGCGTGCTGCTGCTCGAGAACGCGCTGGCCGCCCGGGCGCGCGGCAGCAGGCTGCACATCGTCTGGCCCACCGACGGCGCGGTCACCATCCCCGGCCCCGTGGCCATCCTCGCCGGGACGCCGAACCCCGTGGCCGCCCGCGCCGTAGTGGACGTGATGCTGTCTCCCGAGGGCCAGCGCCTCATCGTCGAGAAGGGAGACATGCACGCGGTGGACCCCCGGCTGCCGGGCCCTCGCGAGGAGCCGGGCGTGGACGCGCTGCTGCGACGCACGCAGCCGTGGACGCCGCCCCTGCTGGAGCAGGGGCTCACGCGGGGCAGCGCCATCAAGGAAGCCTTCAGCCGGGCCTTCGCGCGATGAGGGTGCCCACGCGGTGGCTGGGGCTCGGTGCGTGGCTTACGCCGCTGCTCGTCTTCGCGGTGGGGCCGGTGGTGGCGCTGCTGGCGCGCGGGCTCGGCGCGCAGACGGGTGACGCGGGGATGAGCGGCCTGGGCGCGGAGGCGGGGGCGCTGCTCAACACGCTGGCCATCTCCGGCGGCGCGGCGCTGCTGGCGCTCTGCCTGGGCACGCCGCTGTCGCTCTTGCTGTTCCGCACGGACCTGCCGCTGCGCGGCGGCTTCACCGTGCTCTTCACCCTGCCCTCCGCCATCCCCGCCTTCATCTGGGGCATGGGGTGGTTGTCATTGGCGAGCCCTCGCGCGGGCTATCTCAATCGCATGCTGGGCGCGGGCACGCTCGACATCCACGGCCCGGTGGGCATCGCCTTCGTCGAGGGTGTGTCCGGCCTCCCTCTCGTGCTGCTCGCGGGCGCCGCGGCGCTGAGGCGCGTGGACCCGGCGCTGGAGGAGGCCGCGCGCGTGTGCGGCGCCTCCCCCCTGCGCGCGCTGCTCACGACGACGGTGCCGCTGGTGATGCCGTCGCTGCTCTCCGGCGCGGTGATGGTGTTCCTGATGGCCGCGTCGTCGTTCGGCGTGCCGTACCTCCTGGGCGTGTCCGCGACGCCGCCCACGCGGGTGCTCACCACGCGCATCTACGAGCTGGTCCTGCTGGGCGACGAGGGCCTGGGACGCGCCAGCACGCTCGCGCTCGTGCTGCTGCTGCTCACGCCGCTGTCGCTCTTCGCCACGTGGGCGCTGGGGCGCTCGGGGCGCGTGCGGTTGAGCGCGGGGAAGGGGCTGTCTCCACGGCCCTTGTCACTGGGCCGCGCGCGGAGACTGGCCACCGGTGGCGTGGCGGCGGCCTGCGTGCTGCTGGTGCTGCTGCCCCTGGGCGCCATCCTGCTCACCTCGCTGCAGCGGGGCTTCGGGGCCCGGCTGGCGTGGGAGGAGTTGACGCTGTCGCACTGGTCCGGCGTGCTGTTCGAGCCGCGCACGCTGCGCGCCACGGGCTTGAGCCTGCTGCTCGCGACGGGCGCGGGCGCGCTGGTGTGCGGCCTGGGGCTGTCGGCGGCGCTGCTCCAGCGGGCGTGGCGTCGCCTGGGCGCGGGCATGGAGGCGCTCGCCGTCTGGCCCTACGCGGTGCCGGGCACGGTGCTGGCGCTGGCGCTGCTCGTCGCGTTCTCGCGCGACTGGCGCTTCATCCTCGTGGACCGCGTGGCCTTCGTGCTGGCGCTGGCGCACACGCCGTGGCTGCTGCTCGTCGCCTACGCGGCGAAGTACCTGGCGCTGGGCACCCGCAGCGCCTCGGAGGCGCTCGCGCAGCTGGACCCGTCGCTGACGGAGGCGGCGCGCGTGTCGGGCGCGGGCCCGCTGCGCGCGTTCCTGGACGTGCCGCTGCCGCTGCTGCGGCCCGCGCTGACGGTGGCCTTCATCCTGACCTTCCTGGCGTGCGCGACGGAGATAACGATGTCCGTGCTGCTGGTGCCCGCGGGCTCGGAGGTGCTGGGCAAGCTGCTGTTCGACCTGCAGAGCTACGCGGCCCCGGCCTCCGCGGCGGTGCTCGCGTGCGCCTTCGTGGCGCTGGTGGTGGCGGGACAAGCGGTGCTCGCGCTGGTGTCGCGGCGCGCGACGGAGACGCGGTGATGGCGGCGATTGCGTTGCGGTCCGTGTTCAAGGCCTACGGCGCCACGCCCGTGGTGCGCGGGCTGAGCCTGGACGTCCACGAGGGCGAGCTGGTGTCGCTGCTGGGCCCCTCCGGCTGCGGGAAGACGACGACGCTGCGCATGCTCGCGGGCCTGGAGCATCCGGACTCGGGCGTCATCCGCATCGGCGACGAGACGGTGGCGGGCCCCGGCGTGCGCGTGCCGCCCGAGCAGCGCGGGCTGGGCATGGTGTTCCAGGGCTACGCCGTCTGGCCCCACCGCTGCGTCGAGGAGAACGTGGCCTATCCGCTGGTGCTGCGCCGCGTGCCGAAGGCGGAGCTGGCCACCCGCGTGCGCGAGGCCCTGCGACAGGTCCGTCTGGAGCACCTGGCCACGCGCAGGCCCCACGAGCTGTCGGGAGGACAGCTGCAGCGCGTGGCGCTCGCGCGCGCCCTGGTGGCGAGCCCCCGGGTGCTGCTGCTCGACGAGCCCCTCTCCAACCTGGACGCGGCGCTGCGCGAGGAGCTGCGCGCTGAGCTCGCCACCCTGCGCGCGAAGCTGGGCACCACGCTCGTCTTCGTCACCCATGACCAGGGCGAGGCGCTCGCGCTGTCGGACCGCATCGCGGTGATGAACCAGGGCGTGCTCGAGCAGGTGGACTCGCCCCAGACGCTCTACCGCGAGCCCGCCACCCCGTTCGTCGCGGGCTTCGTCGGCGGCGCCAACGTGCTCACGGGCGAGGTGCGCGCGGGCCACTTCCACACCACCCCTGGAGGCACAGGGTTCGCGCTGCCACCCGGGACTCCCGCCACCCCGCCGGGCCCCACCACCCTGGTGGTCCGCCCCGAGGACGTGGAGCTCGGCGAGCACGGCACGCCCCTGCCCCTGTCCGCGCGCCTGTTCCTGGGCCACGCCGCCGAGTACCGCTTCCCCGTCGGCAGCACCCTCCTGCGCGCGGTGGCCCCTCCACTCGAGGTGCGCGCGGGCCAGACACTCCACGTCCGCCTGCGCAAGGTCCGCCTCTTCGCCCCACGGTGAGGCGTGGGCTCGGGGGCACCTGGATGTTTTCGGACTCATTGCCCGGGACGAACCGCTCCGGGGAGACTCCCAGCGTCACCCCCGACTCCCGGAGTCCTCGTGTTTCGCCCCATCGCCCTGCTCGCGCTCCTCGTGTCGTGCCTCGGACTCACCGCCTGCTTCGAGGACGACGTCTGTACCGGAATCTCCACCTGTGGCGGCTGCGCCAGTGAGTACGTCGCCAACGCCTGCAAGTGGTGTCCGTCCGACAGCACCTGCTCCGCGTATGGCGAGGGCAGCTCCTGCTCCTACTCGGAGTTGAAGGACGACGCGGACGAGTGCGGCGGTACGTCGAGCGCGTGCAACAGCCCGTACTCGGGCCCCTCGGCCGACCCGCAGTCCTCCTCCTTCTGCCAGGCCGCGTACCACTACGGCTGCCAGGGCCAGACGTCGCGGCGCGACGACAACTGCCGCGTGTACGCCCAGTTCGAGGCGGACAACCCGGGCATGCCGTCCTGCCCCTACTGCCCCTGAGCGATTGGGCGCGCGAGGAGGCTCGGGCCGGGTTAAAGCCGCACGCATGAGCGACTCGAACCCGAGCATCCTCTCCCACGTCTCCCTCGGCACGAACGACTTCGCGAAGGCCGTGGCCTTCTACGACGCCGTCCTCGGCACCCTCGGCTGCAAGCGGGTGCTCGACTTCCCCAACGCCGTGGCCTACGGCAAGCAGTTCCCCGAGTTCTGGGTGCAGGCCCCCATCGACGGGCAGCGCGCCAACGTCGGCAATGGCACCCACTTCGGCTTCATCGCCGCATCGAAGGAGGCCGTGCACGCCTTCCACCAGGCCGCGCTCGCGGCGGGCGCCACCGACGACGGCGCCCCCGGGCCCCGTCCGCAGTACGGCGCGCCCTACTACGGCTGCTTCGTGAAGGACCTGGACGGCCACAAGATTGAGGCGTCCTTCTGGGACGAGTCCGCGGGCGGCGCGCACGGCGTCTGACGTGGCGCCTACACCTGGCGCAGCTTCCAGCGCCCTCTGCGGAAGAGGAGGGCCGCGAGCACCGCCAGCACGGAGAAGGCCACGGTGAGCGAGAGGAACACCCCCGAGGGCCCCATCTTCAGGGGCCCCGACAGCACCCACGCCAGGGGCAGCTCCAGAATCCAGAAGCAGAACACGTTGATGAGCGTGGGCGTGGTGGTGTCCCCCGCGCCGTTGAACGACTGCGTCAGCACCATGCCGAAGGCGTAGAAGAGGAAGCCTCCGCTGATGATGCGCAGCGCGTGCGAGCCGTGGTCCACCACCACCGGGTCCGGGGAGAAGGCGCCCACCAGCGGCTGGGCGAAGGCGACGAACAACACCCCCAACGAGCCCAGGAACACGGCGTTGATGCGCCCCGCCGTCCACACGGCCTGCTCGCCGCGCTCCGGCTGACGCGCGCCCAGGCTCTGGCCCACCATCGTCGCCGCCGCGTTGGCCAGGCCCCACGAGGGGAGCAGCGCGAAGAGCACGATGCGCATCGCGATGGTGTAGCCCGCCACCGCCTGGCTGCCGAAGGTGGAGACGATGCGCGCCAGCACCACCCAGCTCGTGGTGTTCACCAGCGACTGCGCCGTGCCCGCGCCCGACAGCCGCAGCATGGAGAGCATGGTGCCCACTTCCAGCCGCACGTGCTCCCAGCGCACGCGCAGCCGCCCGCTCCCCCGGGCCAGCCGGTAGATTTGGTACACCACGCCGCAGCCCCGGCCGAACGTGGTGGCCACCGCCGCGCCCATGACGCCCAGCTCCGGGAAGGGGCCCACGCCGAAGATGAGCATCGGCGCCAGGACGATGTTGATGGCGTTGGCCAGCCACAGCACCCGCATGGCGATGGCCGCGTCCCCCGCGCCCCGGAAGATGGCGTTGATGAGGAACAGCAGGAGCACCGTGCCCATGCCGCCGAGCATCACCTGCGTGTAGCGCACGCCGTGCTCCAGCACCCACGGCTCGCCGCCCATCAGCTCCAGCAGGGAGCGCGAGAACACCACGCCGCCCACCGCCAGGGGGATGGCCAGGAACACGCCCAGGCCAATCGCCTGCACCGCCGTGCGCGCGGCCTGCTCCGGGTTCTTCTCACCGATGCGCCGCGACACCAGCGCGGTGGCGCCGATGCTCAGCCCCGCGGCCGCCGCGTAGATGATGGTGAGCAACGACTCCGTCAGCCCCACCGTGGCGACCGCATCCGCGCCCAGCCGCCCGACGAAGAAGACGTCCACCACCGCGAAGATGGACTCCATCACCATCTCCAGCACCATGGGGACCGCGAGCAGGAAGATGGCGCGCTTCACGGGCAGCCCCGTGAGGTCCTTCTCCGTGCCGTGCATGGCCTCCTTCAGCGACGCCCAGAACCCCTCTTGCGGCACGGACTCCCGCCCCTCCACCTGCGACATGTGTGCTGCCTCCTGGACCGCCCCGCCGAGCCTCGGGCCCTTCTGTCAGGAAGGGGCGACGGCGTCCAGGACGCCGCGGCGCGCGGCCGGCTGACCCGCACGGCGCCTCGCGGCGGGGCGGGTGCGCACGCTCGGCCTTGTCCTCCGCGCCCGGGCGGGCGTGGATGGCCGTCACCCACCCCAGACCCGGGGCCGGGTTACGCGCTGTTCGCCGTTGCACCTCCGACACCACTCCAGCGCCTCCGGGCGGTCCTTCATCGCCGAGGCGAGGTGTAGCTTGCGCCCACTCATGATGCCGAGCTTCTCTCGTTCGCTGTTCCCGTCAGTCCCCAGTCCGGGCACCGCGCACTTCCGTCTGGCCAGCAGTGCGCGCGTGCTGGGGCGCGTGCACCTGGGACCCGGAGTCCACCTCGCGCAGGGCGCGGTGGTCTGCTCTCCGGAGGGCGCGGTTCAACTGGGCGCGGGCTCCACGCTGCGGGAGAACACCACCGTCGTCGGCACCGCGCGTCATCCCGTGGTGGTGGGCGAGAAGACGACGCTGGGCCCGCGCAGCCTGGTGCTCGGCGCGTCGGTGGGCCACCTGTGCGACGTGGGCCCGGGGGCCATCCTCCAACCGGACGCCCGGCTGGGCGACCGCTGCCTGGTGGCGGATGGGGCGCTGGTGCCTTCCGGCATGTGGGTGCCCTCGGATTCCGTCGTCGTCGGCCGGCCCGCGCGCGTCGTGCGGCGCGTGGACACCGGCGACCTGGAGCGGCTGCGCGCCTCGCGCGGCGGCTCACTCACCCTTCCCCAACAACCCCTCACCCCTTTCTTCGCCAGAGACCGCGCCGAGGATGCACCCATGGGACAGCTCTACTCCCTCCGAGACAAGCACCCGCTCGTCCACCCCACCGCCACCCTGTTCTCCTCCGCCGAGGTGACGGGCGACGTGCTCATCGGCCCCGGCGCCATCATCGGCCCCGGCGTGCGCATCATCGGCGAGTCCCACGCGCCGCTGCGCATCGGCGCGGGCGTGCGCATCCACGCCAACGCCGTGGTGCAGCTGCAACCGGGGGGCACGCTGGTGGTGGAGGATGGGGCCATCATCGGACCGGGCTGCCTGGTGCACGGCTGCTTCGTGGGCGCGGGCACCGTGGTGGAGGCGGGCGCCATCCTCTGCGACCGCAGCCGGCTGGGGCGAGGCTGCCTGGTCGGCGCGGGCAGCATGGTGCGCCCCGGCTCGCTCTTCCCGGACGCGGCCCAGGTGGATGGCTTCCCCGCGGTGCAGACGGGCTTCTTGTCCGCGCTGCCCGCGACGCCGCCCTGGGCGCTCAAGCCGGAGGACCTGCCGGAGCTGCGCCGCGTCAGCTGAAGCCGCTCGTCGCCCGGGCATGCCGCGAGGCCCCGCCCCGCTGCCCGCTGTCGACTGCGCTCCCGCGTGCCGAGGGGCGCCTTCGTCCAAATCCTGAGGGAACGGGCCCGCCCGCGCGTGGAAACGTCCGCGCGCCTGGGGGACGGACGGAGGACCTCGCCTCGCGGCGGGGACGAACGATGTGGCAGGCGCCGGGCACCGAAGGCCTTCAGGAAATCCATCGGGGACGCCGGTACGTCGTGTTCCGCACCTGGGCACGCGATGGCCGGCCCCTCATCATCAAGCAGGTCCGCCAGGGGCCGCTCGCCGCCGGCAGCGCGCCCATGCTGCGCCACGAGCACGCGCTGCTCACCGGGCTGCGCGACACCGTGCCCGACCTCGCGCGGGTCGTGTCGCTGGAGGACGCGCCCTCGCACCCGCCCGCGCTGGTGCTGGAGGACGCGGGGCCGCACAACCTGCAGGAGTGGCTGCGCCGCAAGCCCGTGGACCTGGAGCGCTTCATGGCGCTGGCGCTCCAGCTCACCGGCATCCTCACCCGCCTGCACGAGCAGCACGTCATCCACCGCGACCTCAACCCCACCAACCTGGTGATGAGCGCCGACGGCACGCACCTGACGCTCATCGACCTGGACCTGGCCACGCGCGTCTCGGGCATCGCCCCCAGCGGGGAGCTGCCCGGCGAGCTGCAGTGGGCCCTGCCGTACGTCGCCCCGGAGCAGACGGGACGGATGAACCGGCCCATCGACCACCGCGCGGACCTGTACTCACTGGGCGCCACCTTCTACGAGCTGCTCACGGGGCTGCCGCCGTTCACCTCCCCGGACCCGGTGGAGCTGGTGCACGCGCACCTGGCCCGCGCGCCCGTGCCGCCCGCCTTCGTCAACCCCGCCGTGCCGCGCATCGTCTCGGACATCGTCCTCAAGCTGCTCGCGAAGATGCCGGAGGAGCGCTACCAGGGCGCCGACTCGCTCCTGTCGGACCTGCTCGAGGCCAGCCGGCGTCAGAACGACGGGGACTTCACGCTGGGGCGGCTGGACCTGGCCCACCAGCTGTCGCTCCCGGAGCGCCTGTACGGCCGCGAGCCCGAGCAGCAGGCGCTGCGCGCGGCCCGCGAGCGCGTGCGCCGGGGCGGAAGCGAGCTGGTGCTGCTGTCGGGCGCGGCGGGCATCGGCAAGTCCGCGCTGGTGCACGAGCTGGCGCGCGACGCGCTCCCTGGAGACCGGCTGCTCACCGGCAAGTTCAACCAGCTGCAGGGCACCGTGCCCTATGCCGCCTTCGTGCAGGCGTTCCAGGGGCTGATGCGCGAGCTGCTGGAGGAGTCGCCCCCGTCGCGCGACTTCTGGCGCGAGCGCCTGTTGGGTGCGCTGGGGCCGCACGCGCGCGTCATCACCGACGTGGTGCCCGCGCTGGAGGTGCTGCTCGGACCGCAGCCGGTGCCGCCCGCGCTGGGACCGGTGGAGGCCGCCGCGCGCTTCCACCTGCTCTTCCAGTCCTTCGTGCAGTCGCTGGCCACGCCCCGGCACGCGCTCATCCTGTTCCTGGATGACCTGCAGTGGGCGGACCCCGGCTCGCTCCACCTGCTGGAGAGCCTGTGCACGGACCCGGGCTCGCGACACGTCCTCTTCATCGGCGCGTGGCGACCGCAGGAGGTGGGCCCCGGACACCCGCTGTCGCGCCTGCTCGACGTGCTCGCGGAGCAGGACACGCTGCCGGTCCAGGACCTGGAGCTGGCGCCGCTGGAGGTCGGCGCCGTCACCGCGCTGTGCGCGGACACCTTCCAGCTGGAGCCCGCGCGGGTGGCGCCCCTGGCCCGGCTGCTCGCGGGCAAGACTGCGGGCAACCCGCTCTTCCTCACGCGGCTGTTGCGCCTGCTGCACGCATCCGGGCTCCTGCGCTTCGACTGGGAGCGCGGCACGTGGACCTGGGAGCTGGAGCGGCTGTCCCGGGTGGAGGTGACGGAGAACGTGGTGGAGCTGCTGCTCGCCGCCATCCGCCGCCTGCCCGAGCGCACCCAGTACGTGCTGGAGGTGGCCGCGTGCCTGGGGGACCAGGTGGAGCTGGGGCTCCTGTCGTCGCTCGTCGACGAGGACGAGCAGGACGCGGCCTCCGCGCTGTGGAGCCTCCTGCGAGAAGGGCTGCTCGTCCCCGAGAGCGAGCCCGCGCGCGCGCCGGCGACGACGGACGGCGCTCGGCGCGAGGCCACCTACCGCTTCGCGCACGACCGCGTCCGACAGGCGGCGTACTCGCTGCTCACCGAGGACCAGCGTCAGGCGCTGCACCTGGCCGTGGGACGCAAGCTGTGGCACGGCGCGAGGGGCGAGGCGCTGGAGGAGCGCCTGTTCGCGGTGGTGGACCACCTGTACCGGGGCCTCGGCCAGCTGAGCGACGGAGAGGAGCGCGAGCAGCTGGCGGAGCTGTTCTTCCGCGCGGGCTTCAAGGCCAAGGGGGCCTCCGCCTTCGGCGCGGCGCTGGTGTACTTCACCCGCGGCCTGTCGCTGCTGCCCTCGGACGGGGGACTTCGGCGACAGGCCCGGCTCTTCCAGGTGCACCGGGAGGCCGCAGAGTGCGCGTACCTCTCCGGCAACGGGAGGCTGGCGGAGGAGCTGCTGCACACCGCGCACACGCACGCCGCGTCCGCGACGCAGAAGGCGGACCTGTACGTGCTCCAGGTGCTCGCGAACCTCATGACGGGCAGCTACCCGGAGGCGCTCGCCGCGGGCCGCGAGGGGCTGCGCCTGTTCGGCGTGGAGCTGCCCGAGCACGGCTACACGGAGGCGCTCGCCGAGGGACAGGCGCGCGTGCGCCGGCACCTGGACGGGCGCCGGGTGGAGGCGCTGCTGGACGCGCCGATGATGACGGACAGCGCGCACCTGGCCTGCGTGCAGCTGCTGTCGGAGCTCGTCACGCCCGCCTTCTTCGTGGACCCGGACCTGTTCGCCTGGCTCAACACGCTGGCGCTGGCGCTCACGCTGGAGCATGGCAGCTCGCGCTGGGCCCCGGCCGTGTACGCCGTGCAGGGCATGCTGCTGGCGAGCCGGGGCGAGGTGGAGGAGGCCCAGGCCTACGGACACCTGGGCGTGGCGCTCGCGCGCAAGCTGGGCGACGCCAGGCAGGAGTGCCGGGCGCTCATCAGCCTCACGCTCAACGTCAACCACTGGCGCGCGCCCCTGCGCACCAGCCTGTCCCTGCTGCGCCGGGCGGTGACGACGGGGCTGGCCAGCGGTGACCTGCAGTTCACCAGCTACGCGCTCACCACCGTCGTCTCCACGGAGCTGGCGATGGGCACCGAGCTGGTGCGCATCCTCGGCTCCATCGACACCGCGCTCTCCTACTCCCGGCGCGCCAACGTGCAGGGCATGGTGGACGTGTCCCTGCTCTACCGTCAGGCCATCCGCGCGCTCCAGGGCCGCACGCGCACGCCGGCGCGGCTGGACGACGACGACTTCGACGAGAGCGCCTACCTCGCGTCGGACCGGGTGGAGCAGACCAACCTCTACCTGCTCGCGATGATGAAGCTGTTCGTCGCCTACGTGATGGGCGACCTCGACGAGGCGCTGCGCATGTCGCGCGAGGCCCTGCCCTACGTGCACTACACGCAGGGCTTCTTCCGCAACGTGGACTTCAACGTGCTCACCTCGCTGACGCTCCTGGCGCGCGCGTCGCGGACACCGCTGGAGAAGGAGGCCCTGCTGTCCCACGTGGAGGCCAACCAGCGCAGGCTGGAGGCGTGGGCCCGGACGTGCCCGGAGAACTTCCGCCACAAGCACCAGCTGGTGGCGGCGGAGGTGGCGCGGCTGGAGGACCGGGCGCTGGAGGCGATGCGGCTGTACGACAGCGCCATCGACGGCGCGCACACCGAGGGCTTCCTCCAGGACGAGGCCCTGGCCCACGAGCTGGCGGGGCGGTTCCACCAGCAGCAGGGCCACCGGCGCCTGGTGCCGCTGTACCTGCGCGCGGCGCTGGACTGCTACGTGCGCTGGGGCGCGCAGGCGAAGGTGGCGCAGCTGGAGGAGGAGTTCCCGGAGCTGGCGACGCGGCTGGACCGGCCCTGGACGGAGCCCGGCGCCATCACGACGGGCCCCACGCCGCCGGGGGCCTCGCTGGACCTGCTCACCCTGCTCAAGGCCTCCGAGACGCTGGTGAGCGAGGTGGTGCTGGACCGGCTGCTCGAGAAGCTGATGGCGGTGTGCTTCGAGGCGGCGGGGGCCACGCGCGGGGCGCTGGTGCTGGACGAGGGCGGCAGCCTCCAGGTGTGCGCCGTGGGCGCCAGCTCCGAGCCGGTCAGCCTGGAGCGCACCCCGCTGGAGTCGAGCCCCCAGGTGCCGGTGACGTTGGTGGAGCACGCCTTCCACACCGGTGAGACGCTGGTGCTGGCCGACGCCGCGCACCAGGGCCGCTTCGTGGGGGACGCCTACGTGGTCCGCCGCGCGGTGAAGTCCGCGCTCGTCGTGCCCATCCAGCGCCACGGCAACACGGTGGGCGTGCTCTACCTGGAGAACGACCTGGCCACGCGCGCCTTCACCCCGGAGCGCGTGGGCGTGCTGCGCACGCTGTCGTCGCAGATCGCCATCTCGCTGGAGAACAGCCGCCTGTTCGAGCAGCTCCACGTGGAGGTGCAGGAGCGCCGCCGCGCGGAGCGGGCCGTGCGCTTCCTGGCGGACACGGGACTGGCCCTGGCCGAGTCGCTGGACGTGGAGGTGATGCTGGGCAACGCCATGCGGCGCGTAGTGCCCTTCCTGGCGGACTGGTGCATCGTCACCGTCGTCGAGCGCGGCGAGCACCTGAGGGTGCTGTCGGCGA
The DNA here is from genome assembly GCF_059738865.1 of Myxococcus sp. MH1. Taxonomy (NCBI): domain Bacteria; kingdom Pseudomonadati; phylum Myxococcota; class Myxococcia; order Myxococcales; family Myxococcaceae; genus Myxococcus; species Myxococcus sp. MH1. Next base: position 10,215,428 of record NZ_AP026947.1, read on the forward strand.
CGCACGTGGACGCGCGCAAGGAGGCGCGGCTGAAGCAGATGCTGGAGCGGTACCCGGTGGACTGGACGTCCCCGCCCGCCCTCGTCCACGCGCTGCGCACCGGCCAGCCCTTCCTGCGCGAGGACGTCCCCGACTTCATCCTGCGCGAGCATGGCCATGGCCAGGAGTACATCGACACCCTGCGCGACATCGGCTCACGCGCCGCCATGCACGTGCCGCTCATCGCCGGAGGCAAGACGCTGGGCGTCGCCACCTTCGTCTCCGGCGCGCCCGGAAGGCGCTACACGGAGGCGGACCTGGGGCTCGCCCAGGAGCTGTCGCGCCGCGTGGCTGTCTGCCTGGACAACGCCCGCCTCTACCGCGAGGCCCAGGACGCCGTGCGCCTGCGCGACGAGTTCCTCAGCGTGGCCTCCCACGAGCTCAACACGCCGCTCACCTCGCTGCGCCTCATGGTGCAGACGCTCCTGCGCCACACGCCGCCCGGGCTGCCGCCCCACGCCGTGCGCGCGCTGCGCACGCTGGACGGCCAGACGCTGAAGCTGGCCACGCTGGTGGAGGAGATGCTCGACATCTCACGGCTCCAGGCCGGGCGCATGGACCTGCGCCTGTCGCGCGTGGACCTGGCGGACCTCATCCGCCACGCGGCCAGCAGGCTCGCCGAGCCGCTGGAGCGCGCCGGCTGCGCGCTGGAGCTGCACATCGACGGTCCGCTGTGGGGGAACTGGGACGGCGCGCGGCTGGGGCAGGTGCTGGTGCACCTGCTGTCCAACGCGCTCAAGTTCGGCCCGGGCAAGCCCATCACCCTGCGCGCGTGGGAGGACGACGGGCGGGTGCGCGTGAGCGTGACGGACCGGGGCATCGGCATCGCGGAGGACCGGCTCGCCGACATCTTCGAGCGCTTCGAGCGCGCCGTCTCCGTGCGCGCCTACGGCGGCCTGGGCCTGGGGCTGCACCTGGTGCGCGAAATCCTCACCGCGCTCGGGGGCTCCATCCACGTGGAGAGCACCCCCGGCGAGGGCAGCACCTTCACCGTCGAGCTGCCGACCGACCCCGAGGCTCAGAAGTCCTCGTACTCCATCGAGATGACATAGGGCTTCGTGGCGCTGACCCGGCCCGCGGCGTCCGTGTGCAGCTCACAGCCCAGCATCTGGCTCACCGGCGCGTCGAAGCGGAGGATGCGCAGCCGCTTCGCGACGGAGCCCTCCAGCCGGACGGGGTAGCCCAGCGAGCGCGAGCGCTCCAGCGCGTCCTCGGGCAGCTCGCCCGCCTTCACCTCGCCGCAGAACCCCGCGATGCGCGCCTGCACCTGCCGCTCCCTGCGCGGCGTCAGGACGCGCGCGCTCAGCCAGGAGAAGAACAGCACCAGTCCCGGCACGAGCACGAACACCAGCAGCGACACGCCGCAGCCGTACCGGCCCAACGAGGTGCCACCCGGCTTCGCCGCGCTGTCACGTGCCATCCGCATGCTCCCTTGCGTGCCCCGGGAAAAAGCGACACCCGGGAGGCCCATGATGGCCCCCCGGGTGTCGCCGTCCAACCCCGAACCTCGAAGCTCCTGGAGCTAGTAGGAGCCCTTCAGCGTCACGCCCGTGAAGGCCGAGTAGGCGCGCACCATCACGTAGTACTTGCCCGCCGTGGTGTTCGTCAGCTGGCAGGTCTCCGCGTTGCCACCCAGGTACGGGCGGCAGTCGTAGGTGCCGGAGCCCGTGCCGGGGGCCGAGCCGAAGCGGACGTACAGGTCCGCGTCACCCGTGCCGCCGCTGGTGGCGAACGTCACGCGGGTGTTGGCCGGCACGTCCATCGTGTAGTTCACGCTGGCGCTGGTGGCGGCGGACAGGCCCGTCACCGGCACGTTGTTCTGCAGCACGTTGCCCACGGTGGCGCTCGCCGTGCCCGTCAGCGTCACGTTGGAGTAGGCCGAGTACGCGTAGAGCAGGACGTGGTAGGTGCCCGCCGTCGGATTGTTGAGGGTGCACGTCTCCGTGCTGCTGCTGCCCGCGGAGCTGCACACGTAGCTGGACGTGGTCGGCTGGGTGCCGCGCCCCACGTACAGGTCCAGGTCACCCGAGCTGCCCGTGGTGGTGAACACCACCTTGGTGGTCCCCGCGGGGACGACCAGCGAGTAGTACTTCTCGTTGCCCAGCGTGCCGGAGATGCCCGTCACGGGCGTGCCGTTGGTCAGCGGGATGGAGACCGGCGGCGTCCACACGCCGTTGACCCCCACCGCCTCCCAGGCCGCCTTCACCGCGTCCTGGATGGCCTGACTGTAGTTGAGGTCCGCCGCGGCCTGGATGGTCCACGTCTTCGCCTGGAGGAACGTGGTGCCCTCCGTGAAGATGTCCGTGTTGGCCTTGTACCAGATGCGCGCGGCCGTCTCGACGCCGATGGCCGGCACGTTGATGGTGGTGCGGCCGCGCGGGTGCGTGCCGCCCTTGGCGAGCAGCGCGAAGGCCAGGTTGGGGATGCCCGAGCTGTAGTGCACGTCGGTGCTGGACGTGTAGCTGTCGAGGTGGTCCAGCGAGACGCCGTCCTTCCTCGGGTCATCCATGTAGCGCAGGGCGTCGTTCTGCGTGTTCGGCGTCCACACCTGCTCGCCAATCATCCAGATGGCGGGCGCGGTGCTCCAGGTGCCGGACGCCCAGCTCTGGCAGATGGCGGCGAAGGTGTCCGACAGCGCCTCGTTCAGACCGCCGGACTGGCCGGAGTAGATGAGGTTGGACTCGCGCTCCGTCACCGCGTGCGTCAGCTCGTGCACCGTGACGTCCGGGTCCTTGCCCAGCTCGATGGAGTTCACGCCGTCGCCGTCGCCGTACACCATCTGGCTGCCGTTCCAGAAGGCGTTCACGTAGTTGCTGCTGTAGTGGACGGTGCTGCGCAGCTCCGCGCCCGCGTTGTCGAACGAGTCGCGGCCGAACAGCGTCTGGTAGCAGTCGTACGTGTAGCCCAGCTGCGTGTGGTTCTGGTCCACGTGCGCGTCGTTGGTGACCGCGCCCAGCTCGCCGCGGCGCAGGGTGCCCGGCAGCGTGGTGCCGTTGTTGGCCGTGTACACCGCGCGGTTGCGGGCGGTGTGGATGAGCGGGTGGCGCGCCACGACGCCCGCCTTGCCGAGCGCGTCGACGTAGACGTTGTCCACCAGGGGGATGCCGGAGGGCTGGGTGCCCGTCACGCGCACGTGCCAGGCGAGGAACAGCGTGCCCGCGTCGTCACGCACGTAGACCAGCCGGGGCTGGCCCTCGGAGGCGATGCCGGTGCCGGCGGTGGCACGGGCCGCCGCGCTCGCCGCCGCGGCGGCGTCCACGCGGGGCGTGGCGGGCAGGTCCACGCCGTCACGGGCGGAGCTGTTGGCCGCGTACACGTTGCCGTCGGGGCGCACGTGCAGCATCAGCTCACCGCCCACCACCTCCAGGCCGTTCTTCGTCTGGCGATAGCGCAGGTGCTGGTTGCCCTGGTTGTCCGTGCGCGCGCGCTGCAGGAACAGGTCGTCGGCGCGCAGGCGGAACACCGGGGCGATGTCCGTCAGCGCCGGGGCCGCCGCGAACGCCGCCTGGCCCACGCCCAGCGCCGACAGCGTGCGCTCCACCTTGCCCAGCTCACCCACCAGCGTGTCGGGCACGCCGTCCGTGTGCGCCCCCGCCACGCCCGCGCTCGGCAGCTTCTTGAGCGACTGCTGGATGTCCGACCCCGCCTTCACCTCGGGCGCCTTCGCCTCGTCCGGCGCGGACTCCGTGGTGCCACACGCGGTGAGCGCAACACCCAAGCAGGCCACGCCAATCGTCTTCAGGACTCGATGAGCCAAACGCAAGACCTCCGGTAAAAGGCCATTTATTCGTGACACACCTGGAATCACGATTTCAAACGTAAAAGCCATTATTCATGTTTCGATATATTTCCAACCCAGACACGTCAATTTGCTTTACGTGTGAATCCTCGCGCGACGAGAAATGGCCAGCACAAGGGTAGGACAACGGCTCGAAAGAGCGTGTCTGGCGGTAGAAGTCGAGCCCGCCTGAAAACACGTCTGTCAGCGTCAGGGATTCAACGGGGTTTGAGAGGCATTGACTTCGCGCGGCTCACGGGCGCGGCTGGGGCGGCTCGGTCGCATCCCCCTGGATGAGCCAGAGGCGCGCGGCAGACTCCTCCCAGAAGCGGCGCAGGATGCGGTCCGTGCGGCTGTTCTGGGCCACGCGGTTGAGCTGGAGGGCGACGATTTCGCTCTCCACCAGCTCCGCCACGCGCACCACGCCCGAGCGCAGGCCGTACTCCTGCACACGGCGAATCATGTTGGCGGCCTCGGGCGAGGCGGGGCGGAAGGCGCGCAGGTCCGCCAGGATTTTGATGTCCTGGCCGGCGAGCGAGTCGGTGGCCCGCTCCAGCTCCGTCACGAAGGCCTCCATCTCCGGCACCCGGATGTAGCCCTCCAGGACGAAGCCCACGATGGCGTGCGCATTGTCGACGTCGATTCGGAACACCCGGGCTCCTTCGCCACCAGCACGCGCGTCGCGCGCCCCCACAGCGTAGGAGCCCGCTGGTGGCGAGCCCAGACACCCGGGAGTGCGGGGTGGATGTCCGGTTCAGGATTCGACGCTCAGCCGCTCGATCAACAGCGCGAAGGCGCGGCGGGCCACGGCGTCGCGCACCTGGGCCCGGCCCCCGGCGAAGACGTGGCGCTCCACCGCCGCCGCTCCGCCCCGCCGCATCACCGCGATGAAGGCCAGGCCCACGGGCTTGTGCGGCGTGCCCCCTCCGGGGCCCGCGATGCCTGTCTCCGCGAGGGCCCAGTCCGCGCGCGAGCGCTCCAGCGCCCCGCGCGCCAGGGCCTCCGCCGCCTCGGCGCTCACCGAGCCATGCGCCTGGAGCAGCTCGAGCGGGACGCCGAGCTGTTCGACCTTGGACTCGTGGGAGTACGGCACGAAGCCGCGCTCCACCACCGCCGAGGCCCCGGGCACCTGCGTCAGCCGCCCGCACAAGAGCCCGCCGGTGCACGCCTCCACCAGCACCAGCCGCACGCCCGCGCTCCGGCAGCGCTCCAGCACGCGCTCCTCCAGCGACTGCTCCTGTCCGTCGTTTCGCGGCGTCACCGCGCCATCCTCGCGCGGAGGGCCGCGGGCCTCAACTCCGGGCAGGCGCGGGTTTCACGGCCAGCACCGCCACCAGCACCTCGTCCCTCCAGCGCAGGCCCACCACGCCCGGCTCGCGCTCCAGCGTCAGCGCCGGGTGCACGCCGTCGGGGCCCAGGTGCTCGAGCAGCTCCAGGGGCTCGAAGCCCGCGCGCGACAGCCGCGCCATCCACATGCGCGCCGTCTCGTGGCGCTCGCAGCGGGCCGACTCGTCCACGGTGCCCACCACGTCCTCCACCTCGCGCCCGAAGAAGCGCTTGATGGCGGCGCGCTCCTCGCCCGGCACGCCCAGGGAGTCCAGCAACTGGAAGACGTGCGTGAAGTGCCGCCACGCGTGGCCGAAGCGCTCCAGGGGCGCGGCCTGGAAGTGGTCCGTGTTCGGCTCGCACATCACCAGCGCCACGGGCTCCAGCGCGCGCAGCTGCCGCAGCACCGCGTCCCGGGCCGGGCCCTGGCTGTCCGGCGCCTCCGCCACGTGGTGCAGGGCGAACGCCGCGTTCACCACCCGGGGTCCCGGCAATGCGCGCAGCCGGGCCCACGTCGCCTCGCTCAGCGCCTCCACCGGGGACTCCACGCCGATGAAGCACACGCTCGCGCCCACCTCACGGGCCACGCGCGCGGTCGTGGCTTCCGCCTGCGCGAGGCTCGCCCCGCTCGGGTCCACGCCCACCAGCGTCAGCCGCCCTGGCAGGGCGCCGCGTCGTGACAGGGATTGCAACAGCCGCACGGCCTGCCGTCCCTGGCCGATGCCCACGTCCACCAGCGTGGCCTCCTCCTGGCCCCCCAGCAGCGACTCCAGCACCGCGTTCGCCAGCGCGTCGGCCGTGGACGCCAGCGGCATGTGGGCCATCAGCGAGCGGAACAAATCAATCTGCCGCTCGCTCGCGTCGGGGTGCAGATAGGGATTGCGGCTCCCCGCACCCGCGCCCGCCAGGCGATGCCTCACGGCGGTGGCGAAGAGCTGGTAGCCCAGGTCCTCGGGCACCGCGTCCACGTCCAGCATCGACTCCAGCGCCCCCAGCGACGCCGTGGCCTCGTCGACGCGTCCCGACAGGCCCTGCTCCATCGCCTGGAAGAGCAGCTGCTCCTTCTGCGCGCGCATCGCCCCGACTCCTTCCCCACGAGAAGCCCCGCGTGGACTCAACGGTAATGGTGCCCTCCCGGGCCCTCCACCCGCGCCCCACGCCCGCGCCCTTCCTCCGTGAGTTGCCACACACGCGGACGCACGAACGTGCGCCCCGGCCGTCCTCGGGACGACGACGGACTCGTACCCGGCGACCAGGACTCGCCGTGAGGGACCCACCGCACGCGGGATGCATGACTTCCCGCGTAATCGAACAAACCATTCGACGCGCCGGAGGGACGGGGCGAGGCTGCGCCCACCTGAGGACTCGCCGGAGTGACAGTTCCGCGGTCATCGGGTGTTGAAGGGGGCCTCATGCGTTCCAGACGCGGTGTCTTCCTCCCGCTGCTCGTCCTCACCACGCTGTCCGTCCTCGCGCACGCCCAGGGTGTCCCCTCGCCCGCGTCGGACGCGCGCGCCATCGAGGTCCAGCTCCAGGCCAGCGACGGCGGCACCGTGCTCTCCGCCGACGACGCGGAGCGCTTGGGTGTCACCGAGGATGGCCGCGAGGCCCGACTCCAGCCGCCCACGCTCGTCACGCCCTCCCCGGCCGCGTGGCCCGAGGGGCTGGAGGGCACGCCGGGCGAGGTGACGCTGGAGCTCCTGGTGGACGTGGAGGGCGCGGTGGCCGAGGTGAAGGTCGTGGCCGCGCCCCAGGAGCCCCGGCTCACCGAGGCCGCGCGCCAGGCCGCGGCGGGGCTGCGCTTCACGCCCGCGGTGCTCGCCGGCGCGCCGGTGGCGGTGCGGCTGCCCTTCGTCTATCGCTTCGAGCCGCCCGCACCCGTGCCCCGCTCCACCGCGAGCCTCTCCGGAGAGGTGCGGGCCCGGGGCACGCGCCGTCCCCTCGCGGACGCCACGCTCTTCGTCGACGGCGCCACCGAGCCCTCGGGCGCGGTGGACGCGGACGGGCGCTTCACGCTGGCGCTGCCGCCCGGCGTCCACCGCGTGGAGGTGCGCGCGCCGGGACATCAACCGGGCACGTTCGAGGAGACGCTGTCGGAGGGGCAGGCGCTCCAGGTCATCTACCGGCTGCAGCCCGGCCGCGTGAATCCGTACGAGACGGTGGTGCGCGACGAGCGCCCGCGCACGGAGGTGACGCGAATCACGCTGCACGAGCAGGAGCTTCGCGAGGTGCCCGGCACGTTGGGAGACCCGTTCCGCGTGGTGATGTTGATGCCCGGCGTGGGCAGCCTCGCCTCGGGCATCAGCTACCCGGTGGTGCGCGGCAGCCAGCCCGCGGCCACGGGCTTCTTCCTCGACGGCGTGCGCATCCCCATGCTGTACCACCTGATGCTCGGGCCGGCGGTGCTCCACCCGGACTTCATCGACACCGTGGACTTCTTCCCGGGCACGCCGCCGGTGCAGTACGGCCGGCTGCTGGGCGGCGCGGTGGATGGACGGCTGAGCCGTCCGCGCGAGGACCGGCTGCACGTCACCGCCTCGGTGGACCCCATCAACGCCGGCGGCTTCATCGAGTACCCGTTCGAGAGCACCGGCACCTCCGTCAGCGTCGCGGGGCGCCTCAGCTATTCGGCGCTGTTGATGACGCTGGGCTCCAAGCTGCTCAGCTCGGCGGAGACGGAGAAGCTCCACGCCGACTTCTGGGACTACCAGGCGCGCGTCGAGCAGAAGGTGGGCCAGGGGCGGCTGCGGCTGTTCGCGCTGGGCAGCTCGGACGACGTGGGCTCCTCGCCCTCGCTCGACTGGGTGGGCATGACGGGCGGCCGCATCGTCTCGCGCTTCCACCGCGTGGATTTGCGCGGCACGCACCCGCTCGCGGGCGGCGACGCGGAGGTGGGCTTCACCTTCGGCACGGATGCGCTGGGGTTCACCGGCCAGGAGTCCTTCCGCACGGCGAGCGGCGCCATCGACTACCAGGACGTCGGTGAGTACGCGCTCGAACAGCTCACCTTCGCGGCGCGCGCGGGCTGGAAGCGGAGCTTGAGCGACACGCTGGAGGTCGCCGTCGGGGGCGACCTCGAGCACCGGCGCGCGGCCACGGACATCCGGGGCACCGGCATTCCTCCTGGCAGCCGGCCCGGCGAGACGACGGACCCGCTCAAGAGCCCGTCCTCGCTGGCGCTGTTCTCCGGCGCGTATCTCTCCGCGACGTGGCTGCCCGCGCCCGGGTGGCTGGTGCAGCCCGGCGTGCGCGTGGACAACTACCACCTGTCCCCCGGCATCAACCACACGGTGGCGGAGCCGAGGCTCACGGTGCGGCGCCAGCTCACGGACGCGCTGGTGCTCAAGGGCGGCGCGGGCGTCTTCCATCAGACGCCCACGGTGCTGGTGCACCTGCCCGCGGTGGACACGTCCAGCCTGCGCCACGGGCTCCAGGAGGGCCTGCAGTTCGACGTGGGCGCCGAGTGGAAGGCGGTGGAGGGCCTGGAGCTGAGCGGCGACGTCTTCTACAACCCGCTCACCCGCACGGTGGAGCTGGACCTGCGGCAGGTGGTGGAGAACCGCCGTCGCCGGGGGCTCGACACGCCGGACCCGGCCGCGAGCGGGTATGCGTACGGCATCGACCTGATGGCGCGGCACCCGCTGGGGCGGGACTGGTTCGGCTGGGTCTCCTACAGCTTCCTGCAGAGCAAGCGGCGCGTGCGCTTCGACCGGTACGGGGATGATGACCGCGTGGTGGAGACGGTGGAGGGCACGCTGCCCTTCGCGTTCGAGCAGGCACACGTGCTCAACGCGGCGCTCAGCTACAAGCTCGGCAACAACTGGACGGTGGGCACGGTGGTGCACTTCAACACCGGCCGCCCCGAGTCCGGGGAAATCACCACGCTGACGCAGCGCCTGGTGACGAGCGCGGACGGCACCCAGGATTGGGTGCGGCAGGACCGCGACAAGGCCGAGCGCCTGGACGCGTTCTTCCGCGTGGACCTGCGCGTGGCGAAGTCCTGGGCGATGGAGGACTTCACGCTCGACGCGTACCTGGACATCCTCAACGTGTCCGCGCGGCAGGAGGTGTTCGCGTACGACTACGGCTTCGACGAGGCCCAGCGCCCCGAGCGCAAGCCCACGCGTTTTCCCATCATCCTGCCGCTGCTCGGCGCGAAGGGGACGTACTGACATGCCACGACTGCTTCGTTGCCTGCCTCTCGCCGCGCTGCTCGCCACGGGCTGCGACCGCAAGCCGGAGGACCCGGTGTTCGTGTACGGCTTCCTGCAACACCTGGATGGCTCGCCGCGTCCCGACGTCACGGTGACCTTGGAGCGCACGCGCCAGCCGAGCTACGAGCACCCCGAGAACGAGGGCTTCAAGCCCTACACGGAGGCTCGCAGCGAGGGTGGGGGCCAGGTCACGCTGGAGGTGCTCCACGGAGACGCCCTGGAGGAGGGGGAGTACGAGCGGACGCAGTACCGCTTCCGGCTGGCCGCGCCGCTCGAGGAAGGGCATGGCGTCTACACGTCCTTCGTCTTCGAGGACGACGTGGAGATTCCTCCCCTGCGCCCGTGGGCGCCGAACCTGACGGTGGGGCGGGACGCGGAGGGGCTCGCGCTGTCGTTCGACGCGCCGCCGCCGGTGCCGCCGCTTCCGCCCTCGGGGCGCCTGCTGCAATGGGAGACGAGCGCGTCGCCGGACCTGATTACACTCGAGCCGTGGACGCCCTACCCGGTGGTCCAGCTGCATGGCCCGGGAGGAAGGCTCTGGGAGGTCCATGACGCGGCGGCGCCCTGGCGTCCCAATCCCTATCAACTGGAGGACTTCGCCGGGGTGGAGGCGCAGGTGCGCGCGGTGAGCCTGGGCACGTGGATCTTCCGTCCGCTGGCCTCCAATGACAGCACGGTGTCGTTCCGCGTGGAGTGGCGAGGCCCGCGTGTCCCCGTGCCCGTGGGCACGGCGCACCCCGTGAGCCGAGGGGCCGCGTGCACGCCTGCTCCCGTGGGCGAGCTGTGTCCGTACACGGATGGTTCGCTGCGCAAGGTGCGCACCACGCAGGGGGCGGTGGACTCCGGCGTGAACGAGGTGGTGCTCCAGTGGGAGGCCCCCATCCGTCCCCGGCACGCCGTCATCCGGGAGGTGGAGCTGCATTCGAGCGCCACGCCCCAGCTCCTCTTCCAGGTGGAGGGCAGCCTGGATGGAGGGAGCTGGGCGACGCTGGGGAGCGCGCCGTACGAGAACTACGACGACGTCGAGATACGAGACCCGAGCTTCTCCATGGCGCTCGACCACACGGCGGAGGACAGCCCCTATGGGGATGGGCCGCTGGACATGAAGCGGCCGGCGCGCTTCGTCGAGGTGGCGCTGACGGGGGAGGTGCCGGTGCGCTTCGTGCGCCTGCGGGTGTTCGCGGGAGGAGGCTCGTGGACGATTCCCATCTCCGCGCTCTCGGAGCTCTCGGTGTTCGAGTAGGGGCCATCGCCCTGGAGAGCAGGTTGCTGCCCGGGGGACACGTGTCGACGTTGCGCGAGGTAGTCCACATTGCCTCGAAGGAGCAGGCCCTTGCGTACGACGCCCGAGAAGAAGATGTCCCTGCTGACGGAGAACGAAGCCCAGCTCGTGCTCGCCAGCGCGCCCCGCAATCTGATGGAGCTGTCCCGCCGCGAGCTGCGCGGTCGCATCCAGCGCGCGCGGCGGCTGATGGACAAGTATGACGGCCTGGCGACGCGTCAGCGGCGCGAGGCCCTGGGCAGGCGCACGCCCACGCGCTCCAAGCGCGCCGAGGGCAACGCGAACACGCGGCGCAAGGCCACCTACTTCCGTCAGGCGCTGATGCGCTTCGAGAAGCGCCTGGCGATGCTGGACCGCCAGGAGGCGATGATGGCCAAGCGGGCCCGCGTCACGAGGAAGGCCACGGGGGCCAGGAGGACGACGAGGGCCGCGGGTGGGAACACGCGGAGGACTCGGACGGCGACGCGGACCACGGGCGGCGCGCGGAGGACGCGCACGGGCACGGCGACGCGAGCCGTGGGTGGGCGCAAGCCCGTGCGCCGCATGAGCGCCGCGGGTCGCACCGCGACGGGCTCGGTGCGCGAGATGAAGGCCCAGCGCCGCAAGGGTGGGGCTCGCAAGCAGCAGGGCTTCAGCTCGATGCGGCGCGCGTCCCATGTCCAGGGTCGCAACCGGCGCACGCAGGCGCGCAAGGACTCGCGCCGCTGAGCTTCTCGGCTCACCGCACCGCCTCGCCGAACCCGACGAGGCTCGGCGAGGAAGTCGTCAGGATTGAGCGGAAGTCGGCGTGGACGCGTACAGCGCCGAGACTTGCTCCGTCACGCTCTCCAGCCATGCCCGCGCCAGTGCCCAGTTGCGAACCGGCTTCGGATAACGCCACGCGGGGAAGTCCGTCTCCTCGTCGCTGCGACAACCCGCGGTCGCGACACCTTGGGCGTCGACCCAGGCTTGCGCTTCGACTGCGAGCGACGCGAGCCGCTTGTCCAAGCCCCATGCGCAGATGACGAGCGGCGCGCCCAGCACGTCGGTGCCAATCGCCGCATTCGCCTCTGCGAATACGCACCCCAGGTCCGCGTGGGTCGCGCCCTTGCTGATGAGCGCGAACAGGTCGGCGCTCTTGGCCGCGCGAACATCGGACAGGTTCACGACCCGCACATGGGTCATGCCGACGGCCTCCATGACACGCATGATCCGGTACTGGACCGCGTCGGGTTTGGTGGGCACCAGGAGCCCCGCATGCTCGCGCGAACCGAAGCCTGGCTTCGGCGCCGATGAGCCCGGATTCATCATCACCACCAACGCCTCAGGCTGCTCGGCGAGCTTCTCGGGCGGGAGCGGAGCGAGCACCAACGGCTTGCCTGCACGAATCTCGAGCACGGCTCGCCGCTGGAAGTCGGCGCGCGCATCATCCCAATCGTGGAACAGACCCCAACAGGCGTAGTGGTTCTTCAGGCGCTTCATGGCGGCTCCCTGATGGGGGGTTCGCCGCGCTCCATCCGCGTGGGATGGAGCGCGCAGTGACGCGAGCCTCAGGCCCGCCGACGGCGCGTGAGCGCGGTGACACCGGCCAGCGAGAGCATCAGCCACAGCGCCATCGCGCCGGGGCCCGTGGCGCTGCAGCCACCGCCCGTCACCTGGGGCTCCTCGGACGAACCCGAGTCGGGCTGACCGGGGTTGCCCGCATCGGGCGTCCCCGGGCCGGCGTCGGGCGTGCCAGGGCCCGCGTCGGGCGTCTTGGTGATGGTGCTCTCATCCAGGTACGCGCCGCACGCCGGGTCGGCCGTGCCCTCCGCGCGGTGCGCCAGCGCGAGCGCATACGCCCCCGCGCCGAAGCCCACCATGGGGGAGTTGTACTTGTAGGTGCCATTGAGCTCGTCATACGTCTCGGACACCGCGAGGTAGTTCTTCAGCGACTGGTCCGTCACCCACTTGAGCACCCGCTCCGCACGCTCCGGGTCTCCGGCCATCCGCTTCGCCATGGCGCCGCGCAGGCTCACGATGACCCACTCCGCGCTGTCGTACTCGCCGCCCCAGGGGCTCAGGTCCGCGCCGCCCGTGTGGTCATAGCGGTCATCGTTGCGCGACCAGCCCGCGCCCGCGGGAGAGGACAGGCGCAGGTCCAGTCCGCGAATCGTCTCGCGAGCAATCTTCCCCGCCGGGTCGAACAGCTCGAACGCGAACGCGTCCAGCACCGCCGCGTCCCAGTAGCCGCGACCCGAGCGCACCTCCTCCAGGTTGGAGCCGAGCGCGAAGTTGTGGTCCGTCAGCTTCTCCGCCATCGCGCGGCGGATGGACTCGCCGGCGTTGCGGTAGCGCGTGGCCCGCTCGGTGTCACCGACGCGCTCGGCGAGCGCGGCCGCGTCACACAGGCCGCGCGCCGCGGTGAGGCTCGTGTACGTCCACGAGCGCTGCCGTCCGTTCCAGTGTGTCTCCCAGATGGACGAGTCCGCGCGGATGAGCCCCGTCTGCGGGTCGATGAGCGCCACCAGCGCGTCACCCACCTTCGTGGACACGGTGGGCCACGTCTGGTCGACGAGGGTGACGTCTCCGGTGGTGCGCTCGTAGTGGCGCAGCGCCCAGAGGAACAGGCCGAAGCCGTCGAACTCGATGTTCGGCCCCGCCTCGTTGAAGTCCGTCTCCTCCACGCCGAAGCCGTGGTAGCGCGTGAGCGTGATGATGTAGGGCGGCATGGAGTACGGCTGCAGCTCGCGCCAGTTCTGGAACCGGCCGCTGTCCGCGTTGAGGTAGTAGGACAGCGCCTCGCGCGCGTCCGTGTTCATGCCCAGCGTGGTCATGGCGGCGGCCGCGTAGGCGCCGTCGCGAATCCATGCGTAGGTCCACTGTCCAGGCGGGAGGCTCGCGAGCACCGCGCCCTTGCCCGCGTGCTTCACCAGGCCGGGCAGCGTGGCCGGTGAGCCATTGGGCGCCTTGAAGCGCGTCGCGCGGGGCTCGCCGTCGCGGGAGAGGAACTCGCGCAGCCAGGCCTCGCTGGAGCGGACCTGGGCCATGTGCATCACGACGGCGGAGTGGCGCAGCAGGGTCTCCTCGTTGTCGGACAGGCCGGTGGGGACCTTGACGGTGTCGTTCTGGAAGGAGGCCCAGCGGGCGACCTCGGCGTCGACCAGGGCCTTGGCGTCGGAGGTGCCCACGTAGTCGGACAGCCACTGGCGCGCGGTGGCGGAGCCCTCGGGGTTGCCGAAGTGCGCGAAGGCGACGCCGACCCACTTCTCCGCGCCGGCGGCGATGTCCCCCAGGTTGAACTGGTAGGCGGTGGCCCAACCCTTGGCGGCCGAGGGCTGCGCGGTGAAGTCCTGCAGGTCCTGGCCGCCGCCGCTCTGCACCACGTTGTAGCCATTGGCGGCCCCCGTGGCGGTGGAGACCCACGCGGCCTTGCGAGCCACGGCGCCCAGGGGGCGGCCCACGACGACGCCGGCGAAGCCCTTCTCGACGAAGTCGTTGCCGCTCAGTTCCACCGTCTCGCCGTTCTCGTCGATGTCGGACATGACGCCGGGGCGGCCGTAGCCCAGGTGGAAGTTCTGGAGGGAGAAGACGCTGACGCCGGTGGAGGGCGCGGTGCCGGTGTTGCGCACGCGCAGGGCCATGACGAAGGCGGCGTGGGGGAGGGACTGGGGGGCGAAGACGTAGGTGGTGACCTCGAGGGTGCCCACGCGCTGGACCATGCGCGCGAGGCCCGTGCCGCCGTTCTCACCGGAGGCCCAGGGGGCGTAGCCGCTCGCGTCCAGGTCCACGTCCTGGGCGCTCAGCCAGCGCTGGGAGCCGCCGGAGCGCAGGCCGAAGAACGCGTCGAAGAGGACATCGCGCGCGTGGACGACCTGGGGCTGGCCGCGGACGAAGACGTCGTTGCCCACGCCGTCGATGACGGGCTCCTCGGTGGCGAAGAGGTGCTCGCGGAAGTGGGAGACCTTCTTCTGCTCCAGGTCGAGCATCACGGCGCCGTGGCCGTTGGAGGAGGCGAGCTTGGTGAAGGTGCGCTGGACCGCGACCTCGGCGCGAGCCTCGATGGCGAGGCCACACAGCAGGGGGGCGAGGAGGAGGGTCAAGGCCCGGGCGGGGGCGCGACACAGGTGGGAGAGACGCTTCATGCCGCCGATTCTGGAGTGCTTCCCGCCCCAGGCCAACCGGGTACGTCGCTTCCCTGTGTCACGGGTGCCCGTGGACCCGTGACGGTGGTCCGATCCGGCGACGAGTTGCCAGGCAGCTCAGACCTCGTCGAACCGTCCTCCCGAGATACCGTTCGCCTCCAGCGCGTCCTTGAGCTCCTCGTCGACGATCAGGGCCGCGGGCCATCCCCAGGGTCGGAACACGCGCGCATTCACGACCTTCGCTGGGTCGATTCGCAGACCGATGACCGACCGGTACTCGCCCACCCGGTCCGCATGCAGCTTGTCGTCCGCGGTGTAGAGCTGCACCTCACGGCAAGCTGCATCATCGATACAGCGAATGGTCCGAGCGACATTCAAAATGAAATAGGGGCTCGACTCTCCTTCGACCTCCACCGGGAACAACTGCACATCGTCTGGTGCCATCTCGCGGAAGATGGACGCCACACGCCCGCTCACGACAGGTGCCAACCCTGTTCCGGCAAACTCGATATCGAGCGGTATTCCTGGACGAGAGATGGGCACTCTCAGCTGCGCCTGTGGCGCGATGGGCCGCCCATCCGAGAACATCCAGACATCCTCCAACGCCTGACCTGTCACTGACGTCGGGTCGTCGAGGTACCACCGCCCCTTGACGTATTCGTCCATGCTCAGGTCGAAGTAGCGCTGTGCCATGTCCCTACTCTTGAGCGCTCTGCACGAAGAGACCTCTCAACTCGGACCCGTCACCTATGAGGCTCCATGCGCTCCTGGCAAGTTGCTCCGCCAGCGAGCTCGGCAGCGCTCCTGGTCCATGCCGACCGTGCATTCGGGGTGCTACCAATCCTGGGGCTCTCCAACTCGTAGCCCATGAGCAGTGGATGAACTGTCGGGCAATCCACACTGACGACAAGGCAGTGCGCGCAGACAGCCGGGCAGCGCTGGCGCAACCATCCTCGGAACCGCCACGGCGCGGACACTCGCTCACGAGCTACAGCCCTGCTCCGCGCTTACTGCAGGTCCGTGGCCGTTCACGGCATTGAGCCGCGGCTTCTGACGCACGGCGCCTTTCCCATCGAGACACCGTAAGTCCCCGCGTCCCCTCGGGTTTCACGCGCGCGTGACACAGGGCACGCCGTGCATCGCGGCATTCGCGCGCACCGGCTTGGCGTCAGGAGACAACGGGTTGTCGCCCACGTTCGTCTCAAGACATGCGACTTCTTGCGTTCTGTGAAGTGCACGGCCCTCGGTCAACCAGGCCGAGACACGGGGGGGACAAAGGCATGATTTCGCTCGACGGGTCCACGGTGAGACTCTGGAAGACGCTGAGCTGCTTCCTCAGGGTCCTCATGACGCAGGTGCTCTACGTGGCACCGCTGTTCTGGTTCATGGAGCTGTCCCAGAACGTGGCCTGGCGATGGATGAACGGCGACTGGGGGTGGCACTACCCGGAGTCGCCGTACCACTGGTTCTCCTTCGGCAGCATGATTCTGTGGGCCGGGTGCGTGGGCCTCTTGTGGACCCTGCACTACTTCTGGTTCTACCCGCGCCGCGTGAAGGTCTGGACGCGCGTGGGCATCGGCGCCGTGGCCTGCTTCATGGGCGAGTGGTTCGGTGGCTACATGGCCGCCAACATGTTCGACCACCCCCTCCAGGTGTGGCCGGGCTCGCCGCTCATCTACGTGCACTACGCGGCCATGTTCTTCTGGGTGAGCAACGTCATCGTCTACCACCTGGTCACCGTGAACGTGGTCGACCTCACCCCCACCTACGACGCCCCGCCCGACACCGGCGCCCAGGTGGCCTGAGTCTCCGGACACCCGTCCCTCCAGGGCAGGGCTCTGTGCTGGAATGCACGCAACGCCAGTCACGCGTGAGTCCCTCGGGCTCACGTGAGGCAGCGCAGGCGCGGTTCCACACAACCTGGAGGTAGCCCCATGCTGAACAAGATGTTCATGTCCGCGGTGGTGATGCTGGTGGGCCTGATGGGCGTCGTCGCCACGAGCGGTGCCGAGGTGACGAACCTGGATGCCAGCGAGCAGGTCTGTGTCGCCGCGCACACCGCGCAGGAGCTGGTGCCTCCGGGCCCCACGGCCGCGTGCCCCTCGTACTGCGGCCCGGCCCGGGTCGCCTGTGTCGCCGGCTGCAACGGCGACACCGCGTGCCGCGCTGTGTGCCAGGACCAGTACATCACCTGCTGCGGTTTCTGAGCGTCGCCCGTTCCTCGCCGCGTGGCTTCTCGCGCGGCGAGCCAGCGACCGGAAGAACAGTCCCGCCCATGAAAGACACCCCGGGCGAACACTCGAATCGCTCACTCGAGGTGCCCGACTCAATCACTTACAGGCCAACCCGCTACGGCCAATCCGGATCGCACTGCCATCGCCCCAAGCAGACGCAGCTTCCAGGAATATCGACCGGATAGCAGCACCGCCTCCTCGTCTCCTCTCCGCACTCCGTCCGGTGCACGAACTTGCAGGGCGTATCGTCAATACACCCAGGCGGCGAGGAGGGGCACGGCATGAAGACCCCGTCGCACGTCACGCCCTGGTAGTCCGTCGTCGTGCACGTCGAGGTCCCCGTCGGACAACTGACCGAGCCCGAGGAACAGAGCGCGGTACAGACCGCGAGCTCTTGCGAGGACGACTCCAGCACCTCGCCCTCGACAGCGACCTCGGTCGACGCGCCTCCACATCCCATCACCAGACCGACAGCACAGGCCAAAACCCACCACTTGAAGCACTTCATGGCAGCCCTCCCGTTTCGTGGAGCTGTGCGAGCCAGGGATGTTCGAGCCACCCCCATCCTCGGGCAGGCGTGCCAGCCTGACAATCGTGTCCCCTGGGACCCACCCGCTCACGGCGCTTGCCTTTGCAGTTGCTCGAACGCCCCACCGGGCAACGACTCACACGCATCTTCATGCCGTGTACCTGGCCCCACTGAGCGATGCTGTCCGCCGGCCCCCATCACCCCCAGGGACGAACACATGACCGTCAAGCGCTTGGACAACATCGGCATCGTCGTCGAGGACCTCCCGGCGGCCATCGCCTTCTTCACCGAGCTGGGCCTGGAGCTCGAGGGCGAGATGCCCGTCGCCGGTGACTGGGTCGACCGCTGCGTCGGACTCGAGAACGTCCAGGTCGACATCGCGATGATGCGGACCCCGAATGGCCCCACCCGCCTGGAGCTGACGAAGTTCCACCACCCGGCCGCGACCCACGGCGAGCCGAAGGACGCTCCCGCCAACATCATGGGCCTGCGTCGCATCATGTTCGCCGTCGACGACATCCACGACGTCGTCACCCGCCTGCGCAAACACGGCGCCGAGCTCGTCGGCGAGGTCGCCCGCTACCAGGACCGCTACCTGCTCTGCTACCTCCGAGGCCCCTCGGGCATCATCGTCGCCCTGGCCGAGGAGCTCCGCTGAAGCACCTTCACCCCACCATCGCCGCGCGCCCCTCCAGCGGGAGCCTCAGCCGCGCCCGGCACCCACGTCCCTCCGGACGGTTCTCCAGGCGCAGCGTGCCACCGTGCGCCTCGGCAATCTGCTGACTCAGCGCCAGGCCGATGCCGCTGCCCTGCGGCTTCGTCGTGAAGAACGGCACGAACAGGTTCCCCGTGTCCGCCAGCCCCGGGCCCTCATCCTCCACCCAGACCTCCACCGCCCCCGGCGACAACACCGCCCACGACACCCAGACGTCGCCACCGCGCGGCTCCGCCAGCACCGCGTCCACCGCGTTGCGCACCAGGTTGATGAGCAACTGCTCCAGCTGGTCCGAGTCCCCCCGCACCACCAACGACGGCCCCGTCCGCACCGCCACGGGCTTGCGGTGCTCCAGCGCCGCCACGCGCCGCACCCACCCATCCACCTCCACGCCTCGCAACACCGGCGGCGGCAGCCTGGCCAGCCGCGCATACGCGGACATGAACCGCGCCAGCGCCTCCGAGCGCCTCGCCACGATTCCCAGTCCGCTCTTCGCGTCGTCCTCCCAATCCGACGGCCTGGGCTCCATCACCAGCGTGTCCCGCAGCGCCTCCGCGATGGACTGGATGGGCGCCAGCGAGTTGTTGATTTCATGGCTCAACACACGTACCAGCCGGCGCCACGCCTCGCGCTCCTGCTCGCGCAACGCCAGTCGCAAATCGGCAATCACCACCAGGTGATGCGGCAACCCGCCCTGACGGAACGCCCCGCGCCGCAGCTCGTACGGCCCGCCCTCCTCCGCGAAGGTGCGCGACAGCCTGCGCGGCGCCGGGCCCTCCAGCAGGTCCGCCAGCCCCACCGAGCCCGCGCCCTTCCCCATCAGCTGCGAGCGCGGCTGGCCCAACAGCTTCTCACCCGCCCGGTTCACCAGCCGCAGCGTCCCCGCCACGTCGAACGCCAGCACCGTGACGTCAATCTCCTCCATCACCTGCTCGAGCAACGCCCCCGCCTCCAGCGCACCCAGTCGCTGCTCGCGCAAGGTGTCGCCCAGCGCATTCACCTCCAGCAGCACCTCGCCCAGCGCGTCGCCCGCCCGAGCCCCACGCCCGCGCGTCGAGTAGTCCCCCTCGCGCAGCGCGGCCAACAGGTTCGCCACCGCGTGCAGCGGCCGCATCACCCGCTCGCGCACCAGGAGCCCCACGCCCAGGAAGATGCCCACCACCAGCGTGGTGAGCGTCCAGCGGACCTTCGACGAGAAGTCTCCCGTCCACACCAGCGCGAGCGACGCCACCCCGCCCGGCAGTCCCGCCAGCCACGTCAGGGCCAGCACCTGCAGGTCATGTGGCCAGGGCCCGCGCTCGCGCCTCACCTTGCTCCCTTGATGCCGTAGTACTGGAGCCGACGGTACAGCGCGCTGCGTGACAGGCCCAGCCCCTTCGCCGCCTCGCTCACGTTGCCCTCATGCCGCGCCAGCGCCCGCTCGATGAGGTAGCGCTCCACCTCCTCCAGCGTCATCTCCTCCAGCCGCGACAACCCCTCACGCCCCGCCCGGCGCAGCAGCAAATCCTCCGCCGTCACCTCGTTGCCCACCGCCATCAACAGCGAGCGCTCCACCGCGTGCTCCAGCTCGCGCACGTTGCCCGGCCACGGATAGGACAAGAGCGCCTCCAGCGCCCCCGCCGACATCCGCACGTCATGGCGCCCGTAGCGCTTGCCGTGCTCGGCCAGGAAGTGCGCCGCCAGCAGCGGGATGTCCTCGCGCCGCTCCCGCAGGGCCGGCAGCGGCACCTCCACCGTGTTGAGGCGGTACAGCAGGTCCTCGCGGAAGCGGCCCTCGGCCACCGCCTTGGGCAGGTCCACGTTCGTCGCGCTCACCACGCGCACGTCCACCCGCCGCGTCTTCGACGAGCCCACCGGGTGCAGCTCCCCCGTCTGCAGCACGCGCAACAGCTTCGCCTGCTGCGACAGCGGCATGTTCCCGATTTCGTCCAGGAACAGCGTGCCGCCGTCCGCCAGCTCGAAGCAGCCGATGCGGTCCGTCTTCGCGTCCGTGAAGGCGCCCTTCACGTGGCCGAACAGCTCGCTCTCGAAGACCCCCTCCGACAGGCCGCCGGAGTTCACCGCCACGAAGGCCCGGTCCGCGCGCGTGGAGGACGCGTGCAGCAGCCTGGCCACCACCTCCTTCCCCGTGCCGTGCTCACCCGTCACCAGCACGTTGGCGGCCGACGGGGCCACGCGCTCAATCATGCGGCGCACCGGCATCATCGCGCGCGACTCGGAGACCAGGTTCGGCAGCCCGCCCTGTCCCCGGCGCAGGTGCTGGTTCTCCTCCTCCAGCCGGCGGCTGCGCTTGAGCGCGCGGCTCAGCTCCAGCTGCGTGCGCAGCGTGGCGAGCAGCCGCGTGTTGTCCCACGGCTTCTGCACGTAGTCGCGCGCGCCGCCACGCATGGCCTCCACCGCGCCCTCCACGCTGCTCCACGCCGTCATCACCACCACCGGCAGCGACGCGTCCTGCGCGCGGATGCGGCCGAGCAGGTCCATGCCCTCCTTGCCGGACGTGGTATCGCGCGCGTAGTTCAGGTCCATCAGGACCAGGTCCACGTCCTCGGCCTCCAGCGTGGCGAGCGCTCCCGCGGGCGACTGCGCGGTGACGACGGTGTGTCCGTCACGCTTGAGCAGCAGGCGCAGGGCCTCCAGCACGTCGGCCTGGTCGTCCGCGATGAGGATGCGCGAGGGCCTCGCGGCGGCCACCAGGGCCGGCGACGCAGGGACGGGGGTGGGAACGGAAACGGAGAGTGATTCGGACACGGAGGTCATCCAGGAGAAAGAGAGTGCCAGAAAGGAAGGGACTCAGCCGCGACGAAGCACCGACGCGGGGTCCACGCTCGCCGCCCTGCGAGCCGGAAGCCAGCTCGCCAGCCAGGCGGTACCCAGGAGCAACAGCGCCACGCCCGCCAACACCGGAACATCCAGCGCGCCCATGCCATACAGCAGCCCTTCCATGATGCGATGGGCCGCCAGCGCGCCCAGCAGGCCCAGGCCCAACCCCAGCCCCACCCGCCGCAGCGCCTGCCCCACCACCAGCCACAGCACATCCACGCCGCGCGCGCCCAGCGCCAGCCGCACCCCCATCTCGTGCGAGCGCTGCGCCACCGAGTACGACATCACGCCGTAGATGCCCACCGCCGCGAGCACCAGCGCCAGCACGCCGAAGGCCCCCAACAGCACCGCCCGGAAGCGCGGCTGTCCCAAGTCCATCGCCAGCCGCTCCTCCAGCGTGCTCGCGCGCGCCAGCGCCACCGAGGAGTCCACCGCGCGCAGCTCCTCGCGCACCACCGACTCCAGCGTCCTCGGGTCCAGGCCCGGCGCCGCCCGCACCGCGAGCTGCCCGTCCGTCGTCGGCTCCTGCGCCATGGGGACGTACGCGGTGGGCTCGTGCCCCGTCTCCACCCCCGCGTACGCCACGTCCGCCACCACGCCCACCACCGTCGTCCACAGCGGGTTGCCCTGCTCGTCGTCACCTCCGAAGGAGATGCGGCGGCCAATCGGGTCCTGGTCCGGGAAGACCTCGCGCGCGAAGCGCTCGCTCACCACCGCGACCCGGGGCGCCTTCGCTCCGTCCGCCTCCGTCAGGAGCCGCCCCGCCCGCAGCGGCACGCGCAGCGCCTCCAGGAAGCCCGGCGTGGCGGCGTTGATGAGCGCGTCGGGACGCACGGGTGGATCCTCGGAGCCCTCCTTCCAGTAACCCGAGCGCGAGATGGAGCCCCCCGCCGGAAGGCTCTCGCCCACGCCCACGCCAGCGACCTCCGGACGCGCGGAGAGCCGCGCCGTCAGCTCCCGATGGAAGGCCTCCGTCCGCTCCGGCGTGTCATAGCGGCCCTGCGGCAGCGCCAGCCGGGCCACGAAGACGCCCGCCGGGTCCAGGCCCGGGTCGGACTGGTACATCCGCCAGAAGCTCTTGAGCATCAACCCCGCCGAGGTGACGAGCATCAGCGCGAGCGCCACCTCCGCCACCACCAGCGCCGCGTGCGCGCGCCCGCGGGACGTCTCCGTCGCTCCGCGCCCCAGCACCGTCGCCGGCGACAGCTGCGTGCGCTGGAGCGCCGGCACCAGCCCCACGCCCACGCCCGTGGTCAGCGTCACCGCCAGCGCGAAGACGAGCACGCGGCCATGCACCACCACCTCGCCCGAGCGGGGCAGCTTGTCGGCGCCCAGCGCCATCAACACATCGGTGATCCACAGCGCCAGCAGCACGCCGCCCACCCCGCCCATCAGCGCCAGCAGCACGCTCTCCGTGAGGAGCTGACGCATCAGCCGGCCACGCCCGGCGCCCAGCGCCACGCGGATGCCCATCTCCCGCTGCCGCGCCGCCGCCCGCGCGAGCTGCAGGTGCGCCACGTTGGCCGCCGCCAGCAGCAGCACCAGGGACACCGCGCCCAGCAGCACCCACAGCAGCAGGCTGACGCCCTGGGTGAGGTGCTCGTCGTAGCGGACCACCCGCAACCCCAGGGTGGTGTCGTCCCGCGCGAGCAGCTCCTCGCGCAGGCCCTCCAGCTCGTGCCGGGCCGACTCCAGCGTCGCGCCCTGGGCCAGCCTCGCCGCGACGGCGAAGGAGCGGAAGCCCCGCTGCGTGCGCTCATCCGACGTGGCCGCGCCCGGCAGGCTGTCGAAGGGCACCCAGACCTCGGTGGTGAGGGAGGGCGCGTCGAAGGACGGCGGCATCACCCCAATCACCGTGTAGGGCTGACCGCCCAGCGTCAGCGTGCGGCCCAGCACGCCCGCGCCGCCGCCCTCCTTCAGCCAGCGCGCGTACGAGATGACGGTCAGCGGCGCGGCGCGCTCCTCGGGCGCGAAGGTCCTGCCCAGCATCGGCTTCGTACCGAAGGCCCCGAAGAAGTCCCCCACCACCACCGCGCCGCGCAGCTGCTCGGCGTCACCCTGGCCGGTGAGGTTCATCAGCCGCTGGCCGTACGCGGTCATCGAGCGCAGCTGCGTGGAGCGCCGCGCGACGTCCTCGTAGTTGGGCAGACTGTAGCGCGCCAGGGACTTCCCGGGCCGCGCGTTGGACAGCACCACCAGTCGCTCCGGCTCCGGGAACGACAGGGGGCGCAGCAGCACCGCGTCCACGACGCTGAACAGCGCCGTCGTCACGCCGATGCCCAGCGTCAACACCAGCACCGCCGCCACCGTGAAGACGGGCGACTGGCGCATCGTCCGCAGGGCGTACTTCACGTCCATCGACAGGTCGCTCAGCATGGCGTTCCTCGCGAAACTCTCAGGGCTTCTGGAGCCAGCCGTCGGCGAGCTGGATGATGCGGTGGCCGTAGGCCGCGTTGGCCTCCGAGTGCGTCACCTGGATGATGGTGGTGCCCTGCTGGTTGAGCGTCTGGAACACCTCCATGATGTGCTTCGCCTGCGCCGAGTGGAGGTTGCCCGTGGGCTCGTCCGCCAACAGGACCTTGGGCGTGGCGATGAGCGCGCGGGCGATGCCCACCAGCTGCTGCTGACCGCCGGAGAGCTGCGAGGGGAACAGGTCCTTCTTCCCCACCAGCTGGAAGCGGTCGAGCATGTCGCCCACCAGCGCCTCGCGCTCGCCGCGCTTGAGGTTGCGGTAGGACAGCGGCACCTCCAGGTTCTCGGCCACCGTGAGGTTGTCGAGCAGGTGGTACTGCTGGAACACGAAGCCGATGGTGCGGCGGGACAGCTCCCCGCGCTCCTTGGGCTTCATCGCGTGCACGGCCTGACCGTCCAGGGCGTACTCGCCCTTCCACTCGGCGTCGAGCATGCCCAGCACGGACAACAGCGTGGACTTGCCCGCGCCGGAGGGGCCCATCAGCGTGACGAACTCGCCGGCCTGGATGTCCAAATCGATGTTGCGCAGCACCCAGGTGCGGCCGCCCGCCAGGGGATAGGACTTCTCGACTTGGCGCAGGGAGATGAGGGGAGAGGACATGGTGCGTGCTTCTTTCGTGCTCACTCGGAGCGCAAGGAGATGATGGGGTCCACGCGCGTGGCCCGGCGCGCCGGCAGCCACGTCGCCGCCAGCGCCACCGCGCCCAGCAGCGCCGCGACCCCCGCGAAGGTCCACGCGTCGTACGCGGCCACGCCGTACAGCAGCGAGCGCAAGAGGTGCGCGAGGCCCAGCGACAACCCCAGGCCCAGCACCACCCCCAGCCCCGCGAGGCTCAAGCCCTGGCGCAGCACCAGCCACAGCACGTCCGAGCGCGCCGCGCCCAGCGCCATGCGGATGCCCAGCTCCCGCGTGCGCTGCGCCACCGAGTAGCCGATGACGCCCGCGAGGCCCAGCGCCGCCAAGAGCAGCGCGGTGCCGCCGAACAGGCCCATGAGCAGCGCCGACAGTCGCCGCGCGCCGATGGACTCGTCCACCAGCCGCGTCAGCGGCGCCACGCCGAACAGCGGCACGTCCGCGTCCACCTGGCGCAGCTCGGCGGCGATGCCCGCGCGCAGCGCCTCCGGGGCCCCGGCCTTCGTCCGCACGGCGAGCGCCAGGTGCGAGCCGCCCAGCTGCGGCAGCGAGTAATACGCCATGGGCACCACCGGCTTGTCCAAGGCCCACTCGCGCGCATCCTCGACGATGCCCACCACCGTGGCCCACTCGGCCTTCGGGTACCTCAACTTCAGCCGCTGTCCCAGCGCGTTGCCCTGGGGCCAGTACGCGTCCGCGAAGGTCTTGTTGATGACCACCGCCCACGCCGTGCCCGGGACGTCCGTCGCCTCGAGCAGCCGCCCCTCGCGCAGCCGCATGCCCAGCGTGGAGAGGTAGTCCGGGCTCACGGTGCGCAGCTGAACCGCGGGCCACACCTCGTCGGGGCCCTTCGTGCGCCCGTCGATGTCGAAGCCGAACGTCACCGAGCGGCCCAGGGGCAGAAGGTTGGTGAGCCCCGCGGACTCCACGCCGGGCAGGGCCTGGAGGCGCGTCAGGAGCTCGCGCTGGAAGGCGCCCTGCTGCTCCGTCGTCGCGTAGCGGTTCTCCGGCAGCGTCAGCCGCGCGGTGAGCACGCCCTCGGGCCGGAAGCCGGGGTCCACCGACAGCAGCGCCAGCAGGCTCCGGCCGAACAACCCCGCGCCCACCAGCAGCACCAGCGCGAAGGCCACCTGCCCCACCACCAACCCGGAGCGCAGCTTCCCGGAGCGCCCGCCCGCCGTGCCGCGCGAGCCCTCGCGCATCGCCGCGTTCAGGTCCGCGCGGCTCGCCTGCAGCGCCGGCACCAGCCCGAACACCAGTCCCGACAACAGGCTCACCCCACCGGTGAACAGCACCGAGCGCACCTCCAGCCGCACCTCGGCCGCGCGCGGCAACGCGTCACCCACGAAGGCGAGCAGCACGTCCGTCCCCCACAGCGCGAAGAGCAACCCCAGCGCCCCGCCCAGGAGCGACAGCAACAGGCTCTCGGTGAGGAACTGCGCCACCAGGCGCGCGCGGTTCGCGCCCAGCGCCGCGCGGATGGACACCTCGCGCTCGCGCGCCGCGGCTCGGGCCAGCAGCAGGTTCGCCACGCTGCCGCACGCCACCAGCAGCACGAAGCCCACCGCGCCCAGCAAGAGCCACAGCGTCCCGCGCACCTCGCCCACCACCTCGTCCTCCAGCGACTTCAGGGCGATGGTGCGCTGGCCCTGCGCGTACTTCGGATGCTCCTGGGCGAGCTGCCGCGACACCCGCTCCAGGTCCTCGCGCGCCGCCTCCAGCGTCACGCCGGGCTTCAGCCGGGCCATGACCTCCAGGAACCGCGTGTCGCGCTTGTCCTCGGACGCCAGCTCCGCCGAGGGCGCGAAGGGCTTGTACAGCTGCGAGCCCGCCGGGAACGCCACCCCGCGCGGCAGCACGCCGATGACGGTGTACGGCTCTCCGTTCAGCTGGAGCGTGCGTCCCAGCACGCTCGGGTCCTCGGAGAAGTGCGCGCGCCACGTCTGGTGCGTGAGCACCACCACCCGGTCATTGCCCTGCGTCTGTTCCGCCTCGGTGAAGTTGCGGCCCAGCATGGGCGCGACGCCGAGCGTGGGAAGGAAGGAGGCGGTGGCCTCCACCATCACCAGCGATTGCGGCGTGTCCACGCCCGTCAGCGTCACGCTGTCATCCGTGTACGCCGCCACCGAGGAGAAGACGACGGGCAGCCTCGCGGCGTCCTGGTACTCCGCCACCGAGGACGTCAGCCCCTTGCGCCCCGCGCGGGCGAAGTCGTTCGACACGTCCATCAGCCGGTCCGGCGCCGCGAAGGGCGGCGGCACCAGCAGCACGCCGTTCACCACGCTGAAGACCGCGCTGTTCGCGCCGATGCCCAGCGCCAGCGCCAGCACCGCCACCAGCGTGAAGCCGGGGCTCTTGCGCAGCGAGCGCAGCGCCAGGCGGACATCCTGAAGAAGGTTTTCCATGGGTGGGGAGTCCGCGTGTCGAAGGGGACGACGGACGGTCAGCGGCGCTGCTCGTCCTGCACGATGCGGCCGTCGAAGAGGCTCACCGTGCGCGTGGCGGTGCGCGCGTGCGCGGGGTCGTGCGTCACCATGCAGATGGTGGCGCCCGCCTTGTGCAGCTCGGAGAGCAACTGCATCACCGCCTCGCCGTTCTTCGAGTCGAGGTTGCCCGTGGGCTCGTCGGCCAGCAGGATGAGCGGGTCTCCCGCCACCGCGCGCGCCACGGCCACGCGCTGCTGCTGACCACCCGAGAGCTGCCCCGGCATGTGCCGCGCGCGGTGCGCCATGCCCACCTTCTCCAGCGCGCGCTCCACCCGCTGCTTGCGCTCGGCGGCGGGCATGCCCCGGTATGTCAGGGGCAGCTCCACGTTCTCGAACACCGTCAAATCACCGATGAGGTTGAAGCTCTGGAAGATGAAGCCGATGTGCCGGTTGCGCACCAGCGCGCGGTCCGTGGCGGACAAGTCCAGCACGCTCTTGCCGTCCAGCAGGTACGTGCCGCGCGTCGTCGTGTCGAGCAACCCCAGCACCGCCAGCAGCGTCGACTTGCCCGAGCCCGACGGGCCGACGATGGCCACCCACTCACCCTGGCGGATGTTGAGGTGGATGTTGGAGAGCGCGTGCGTCTCCACCTCCTCCGTCTCGAACACCTTCGTCAGCCCCTCCAGCGTGATGAGGGCCTTGCTCGGGTCCGCCTTGGGTCCACCGGAGAGCACCGCCGCGTCCTCGGAAGCGGGGGTCTCCACACTGCTCGTCGTCGTCGTCATCGCAATCTCACCCGCTCCACCGCGTCCCACGCGGCCATGTCCGAAAGCACCACCTGGTCACCTTCCGCGAGGCCCTGGAGCACCTCCACGGCATTCACCGAGCCCCGGCCCAGCTGCACCGGCACCCGCACGGCCTCGTCGCTTCCCGGCATCAAACGGAAGAGCGACATCGTCCCGTTGGGCTGCGCGCCCGCCGGGCGCCCCACCGACAGCACGTTGGCCAGCCGCTCCAGCTCCACCGTGCCCTCCACCGTGAGGTCCGGCCGCGCGCCCCGGGGCAGCTGGGCCGGCAGGGACACCTCCACCCGCACCGTGCCCTGGCTGGCCGCCGGCGCCACGCGCGCCACCGTGCCCTCGACGACGCCGTTGCGCGTGTCCACCAGCGCCTTCTGGCCCTGGACGATGTCGCGCGCCTGCGTCTCGGCGATTCTCAGCTCCGCCTTGAGCCGCTCGGGCTTCACCACCTTCGCCAGCAGCACGCCCGGCGTCACCCACTGGCCCAGCTCCAACGGCAGCTCCTGCAGCACGCCATCCTCCCCGGCGACCACCTTCATCGAGTCCACCTGGGTACGACGGAAGCGCGCGACCGCTTTCAATCGCTCCACCTGTCCGGCCTGCGCGGCCAGCTGGTCCTTCATGCTCGCGGCGACCACGGTCAGCTTCTTGCGCTCCAACTCCAGCCGGCGCGTCAGCTCGCCCGCCTTCTCCCCCTGCTGCCGCGCCTCGAGCGCGGGGATGAGGTCCTTCTGGGCCAGCGCCGTGTTCGCCGACGCCCGGCGCGCGGCGTCCGAGGACTCCGCGGTGAGCGTCTCCACCGTCGCCTCCTGCGCCAGCCGCTGCGTCTCCAGCGTCATCCGCAGCTGGATGTACTCGGCCTCCGCGCTCGCCAGCTGCCGCTCGGCCTCCAGCATCTGCAGCTGCACGTCCGGGTTGGACAGCTCCATCAGGAGCGTGTCCGCCTTCACCTCGGCGCCGGGCCGCACGTGGATGCGCTCCACGCGCCCCGCCGTGTCCGCCGTCAGCCAGCGGATGTACTCGGGCACCAGCGTGCCCGCGCCCTTCACCTGGCGCACCATGGGGCCGCGCTTCACCGTGTCCAACCACACCGAGGCCCGGTCCACCGACGGCGCCGCGGGGCGCAGCCGGCCCAGCCCCACCGTGACGAGGATGAGGGCGAGCGCGCCTCCGATGGCGAAGACCCAGGGCTTGCGGCGAGGCTTCTTGGCTTTGGGAATGTCCACGCCAGGCCCTAGAGCGAGCCGCGTGCCAACACCTCCTCGCGCACCAACCCCACAGAATCGTTGGAGGCAGGGCCCCCCTCGCCCCAGGCCGTGCCCGCTTCCGCGAAGTGATGTCCCAGAAGCGAACAACCGCGCGACCCGGATGCGCGTGCGGTCCGGCCCGGCAAACACTCCCCGTCTCCCGGGTGAGGTCAGCGTCGACTAGAATTGCAGACTATGCAGTTAATACCATTCTAGAGCGTCAAAATTGACTCACAGCTTGTTCCCAGACGAAGCCACGGCAGTAGGCTGCGGTGCGAATGACTTCGTCCCTGCTCGAGGCCTTCCTGGACCACGCCCACGGCGCGCCAGCACGGCCGCTGCTCACGTTCGAGCGTGAGTCGACCTCCTACGGAGAGCTGGCCGCGCGCGTCGCGGCGCTCGCCCGGGGACTTCGCCAGCGCGGCCTGCAACCGGGCGAGCGCGTGGCGCTCTTCCTGGAGAACAGCCCGAGCTTCATCGTCGCCTACCTGGGCGTGCAGTACGCGGGGGGCGTGGTGGTGCTGGTGAACACGGCGTATCGCCAGGTGGAGCTGGCCCACATCCTGGCGGACGCGGAGGTGCACACGTGTGTCACCGGCGCGGCGGGCGTGGCGGAGCTGGCGCCGCTGCGCGAGCAGCTGCCCACGCTGCAGTGGCTGGTGACGGTGGAGGCGCCCACGGTGACGCCGCCCGCGTCGCTGGAGGTCATCGACTTCGACACGCTCGTCACCGAGGGGAGCCAGTCCACGCTGGCGCTGGCGCTGCCGCGGCCCGAGGACCTGGCGGTGCTGGGCTACACGTCCGGCACCACGGGGCGCTCCAAGGGCGCCATGCTGCTGCACAGGAACCTGCTGGCCAACGTCAAGGCCGTCACCGAGGCGTGGCGGTGGACGGCGGCGGACCGGCTGCTGCACACCCTGCCGTTGTTCCACACGCACGGCTTGATGGTGGGCCTGCACGGCACGCTGTACACGGGCGCGAGCCTGGAGCTGCACCGGCGCTTCGTGGCCACCGACGCGCTGGCGACGTTGCGCGATGACACGTCGCTGACGATGTTCTTTGGTGTGCCCACCATGTATGGACGATTGCTGGAGGAGTCGCGACGCACGGGCGTGAAGCCCCGGGAGCTGAGGCTCTGGGTCTCCGGCTCGGCGCCCCTGAGCCCCCAGCTGTTCCATGACATCGAGCACGACTTCGGCGCGCGCATCCTCGAGCGCTACGGCATGACGGAAACCATCATGAACACCACCAACCCGTACGACGGCGAGCGCCGCCCCGGCACGGTGGGCTTCCCCTTCCCCGGCCAGGAGGCCCGCGTGGTGGACGTGCGCACCCGCCGCCCGCTGCCCCAGGGCGAGACGGGGGAAATCGAGGTCCGCGGCCCCCACGTCTTCGCCGGCTACTGGCGGCGTCCGGACGCGACGAGCGAGTCGTTCGACTCGGAGGGGTGGTTCCACACCGGGGACCTGGGCGAGCTCGACGCGGACGGCTACCTGCGCATCACCGGGCGGGCGCGCGAGCTCATCATCTGTGGGGGCTTCAACGTGTACCCGCGCGAGGTGGAGGAGGTGCTCGCCACCCACCCGGGCGTGGCCGAGGTGGCGGTGCTGGGCCTGCCGGACGCGGACTACGGCGAGCAGGTGGTCGCCGTGGTGGTGCCCCCGCCGGGCGTGCACGCCCCGGAGGCCCAGGCGCTGGTGGAGTGGTGCAAGGACCGGCTGGCCAGCTTCAAGAAGCCCCGCCGCGTCGTCTTCATGGACTCCCTGCCGCGAAACGCGCTGGGCAAGGTGCAGAAACACCTGCTGCGAGCGCGCCTGCGGTGAGCCACCTCGAGCGCAATATTCCGAACACACCTCACGCAAATGCGTGGCTTGCGCCGGACTTTCCCCTAGCTTTGCGCCCAGGGGCGCGAGGGTGGAATGACGTCTGGCGAGATGCGGCCCATGAGCGCGCCGAGGGCGCCTGGCGAAGGGAGGAAGGGCTTCGATGAAGCGGCTGCTCATCGTCGATGACGAGCTGGCCATCGTCGAGGCGCTCCAGGACATCCTCTCCGTGGAGGGCTACGGCATCCTCACCGCCTTCAACGGCGCGGAGGGGCTCCAGCGGATGGCGGACATCAAGCCGGACCTGGTGCTGCTGGATCTGATGATGCCGGTGATGGACGGGCGGGAGATGCTGCGCCGCATGCGCGACGACCCCGCCCTGAAGTCCATCCCCGTCGTCGTCATGAGCGCCGGGCGCATCTCCGACGAGGAGCGGCGCTCCAGCGCGAGGTTCCTGGCCAAGCCCTTCGAGCTGGACCTGCTGCTGGACACCATCAGCGAGCTCTTGGGCGGCCCCAACGGGCCCGTGCCCGGGAGCGGCGAGGGCTCCCAGGGCTGAGGCCCTCGAGCGTGACGCCGCTCAGCCCGGCGTCGCGCGGAAGAGCGTGTCCCGGTAGTACTGGAGCTCGTTGATGCTCGAGCGCAGGTCCGCGAGCGCGGTGTGCCCGGAGGGCGGCTTGCGCGGCTCGACGAGGTTCGGGTACCAGGCGCGCGTGAGGACCTTGAGGCTCGTGACGTCCACCATGCGGTAGTGCAGGTAGCGCTCGAGCAGGGGCATGTACTGGAACAGGAAGCGGCGGTCGGTGTGGATGGAGTTGCCGGCCAGCACGCCCTCGCCCAGCGGGCAGTGCTCGGCCACCAGCGCCGTCACCTCGCGCTCGGCCACGCGCAGCGAGGTGCTGGAGGCGCGCACCTTCTCCAGGAGGCCGTTGCGCGTGTGCATCTCGCGCACGACGGGCTCCATGCGCAGGAGCACCTCCTCCGGCTGCCAGATGACCCGCTCGATTTCCGCGAGCGGGCGCAGGTCGGGGCCGGTGATGATGACGCCAATCTCGATGATGGCGCAGGACTCGGGGTCCAACCCGGTCATCTCCAGGTCCAACCAGACGAAGCGTGGTTCACGCGAGGGCATGCACCTGCCTATAGCAGCCCGCGCGTCCGGGCGGTGCGCCAAAGCTTGGCTCCGGCGCGAGCCCCCGACGGTCCACGGCCCGTCCGCGCGCCTTCGCACCGCGAGTCCCCAGGACGACCTCACTCGCGCGCGGCGAACCCGGGGGCGTCCAGGTGGCGGGAGAACCAGTCGGCCGCGCGGCGCGCCACGTCCCCCAGCGCGCCGGGCTCCTCGAACAGGTGCGTGGCGCCGGGGATGACGACCAGGGACTTGGCGCAGAGCAGCTCGTCGAACGCCTCCTGGTTCAGCTCGAGCACGTCCACGTCCAGGCTCCCCACCAGAAGGAGCGTGGGCGCGCGCACCCGCCCGAGCGCGGGCCCGGCCAGCTCGGGCCTGCCGCCGCGCGACACCACCGCCTGGACGTCCCCGGGATGCAGCGCCGCCGCCAGCAGCGCCGCCGCCGCGCCCGTGCTGGAGCCGAAGTAGCCCAGGCCCAGCCCCGCGAGCTCCGGCCGCGCCCGCGCCCAGCGCGTCACCGCGATGAGCCGCCGCGCGAGGAACGGGATGTCGAAGCGCAGCTCGCCGGTGCCCAGGTCCATCGCCTCCTCGTCCTCGGTGAGCAGGTCGAACAGCAGCGTGCCCAGCCCCGCCTCGCGCAGGCCGCGCGCGACGGCGACGTTGCGCGGGCTGAACCGGCTGCTGCCGCTGCCGTGCGCGAAGACCACCAGCCCGCGCGCGCCGGGCGGAACCCCCAGGCTGCCTCCCAGCTCCGCGTGGCCGGAGCGGACCCTCACCTCGCGAACGTCCACGTCCAGGCTGACCTCGGTCGTCATCGCGGCGGACCTCTTGGATTGCGGGGGACTCCAGAACGCGTCACGGCTCACGACTCACATCCAGGAGCCGCCCGGGTCCGCGGACTCCAGCACCGAGCGCGAGCGCCACGGCGGCTGGCGCGAGCGCTCCACCAGGCTCTGCAGCTCCACGTCCGGGAACGCGCGGAAGTCGTCGTACGCCTCGGCCACGGTGCGCAGGCCCGGCTCCGTCTCCACGCACGACACCTGGTCCGCCTCCGCGCGCACCACCTCCAGCCCTCGCGGCGACGCCACGGGCGTGGCCATCACCAGGCGCGCCGGGTGCAACTGTCGCAAGGCGACGAGCGCGGCGGCGGCCGTGGCGCCCGTCAGCACGCCGTCATCCACCAGGATGACCGTGCAGCCGCCCAGCTCCGGTTGGGCCCGCCCGCGCAGGCGCCGCACCTGCGCCTCCACCTCGGCCGCCTCGTCGGACACCAGGGCGTCGACCTCCGCGCGGGGCATGGGCATAAGGCGCAGGGAATCCGAGAGCAGGAACCGGGCGCCGTTCTCGGAGACCGCGCCCAGCGTCATCACCCGGCCGGGGATGCTCAGTCGCCGCGAGACCCAGATGTCCAGGGGGACCTCCAACGCGCGGGCCACCTCGTACGCCACCCGGACGCCGCCCCGGGCCAGCCCCAACACGCGCACGTTGGAGCCCCGGTAGGGCAAGAGCGTGGCCGCCAGCCTGCGTCCGGCATCGGCCCTGTCGCGAAAGCGCATGCGTCATCCTCCTTGCTCCCAAGGAAAAGCACGGCCCGGCCTGCTTGCGCCGGAGGGGCGACCCACGGCCCGCCTGGAGGCATGTGCCCGGGGCGGACGGCGGGGGCCCGCGCTCCGGGGCACCGGGCGCGCTAGGGTGCGGCCCATGGACCCCCTCCTCCTCACCGGCACCGCCAGTCCGCACCTCGGGCGGGAGCTCGCCCTGGCCCTGGGCGTGCCCCTCGCCGACTGTCACTTCGAGCGCTTCCCGGATGGGGAGATGCACCTGGAGGTGCCCGCCTCGGTGCGGGGCCGCACGGTGGTGCTGGTGCAGTCGCTGACGCCGCCCGCGGGGGAGCACCTGCTGGAGCTGCTCCTGATGGCGGACGCGTGCTGGCGGGCCGGCGCGGCGCGGCTGGAAGCGGTGGTGCCCTACCTGGGCTACGCGCGACAGGACCGGCGCGCCCGGCCCGGCGAGCCCCTGGGTGGCCGGCTGGTGGCGGACATGCTGTCCCAGGGCCGCTTCGCGCGGGTGCTGGTGGTGGACCTGCACAGCCCCGCGCTGGAGGGGTGCTTCGACTCGCCCCTGGAGCACCTCACCGCGCTGCCGCTGCTCGCGGACGCGCTCTTGCCCAGGGTGAGCGACACGTCCGTGGTGGTGGCGCCGGACCTGGGCGCGGTGAAGCGCGCGGAGGCGCTGGCGCGGCTGCTCGGGCGCCCCTGGGCGGTGATTCACAAGGTGCGGCTGAGCGGGGACCAGGTGCACGCCAGCGGCCTCATGGGCGAGGTGCGGGGCAAGCGCCCCATCCTGGTCGACGACATGGTGTCCACCGGCGGCACGCTGGTGGCGGCCGCGGGCACGCTGCGCGACGCGGGCTGCGCGGACGACCTCACGGTGGTGACGACGCACGCGCTGCTCGTGGGCCCGGCGGTGGAGCGCCTGCGCACGCTGCCCCTGGGGCAGCTGGTCTCCACCGACAGCGTGGAGCCGCGCTCGGGGCTGCCCATCGAGCACAGGGTGGTGACGCTCGCGCCGCTGGTGGCCCGCGCGCTGCGGCCCTGAGCCGCTTCGCGTAGGGAGACGGAGCACACGCGGGGTGGGCCGCAAGTTCCGCCCGCGCCCCGGCGCGAGTCGGTCTAGGCTCCGGCGCCATGTCCGACACGTTGCTGACGAAGCGGGAAGCGGGGGTCCTCACCCTCACCTTCAACCGACCCGAGAAGAAGAACGCCTTCACGCATGCGATGTACGAGGCGGCCACCGCCGCGCTCCAGCAGGCGGCGACGGACGACGAGGTCCGCGTGGTGCTGCTCATCGGCGCCGGCACCGTCTTCACCGCGGGCAACGACATCGGCGACTTCATGGAGCACCCGCCCGCGGGCGAGGACAGCGCCGTGTTCCTCTTCCTCAAGGCGCTGGTGGACGCGCCCAAGCCCGTGCTCGCGGCGGTGGACGGCCCGGCGGTGGGCATCGGCACCACCATGCTGCTGCACTGTGACTACGTCATCGCCACCGAGCGCGCGCGCTTCCACATGCCCTTCGTGCAGCTGGGCCTGTGCGCCGAGGGCGCCAGCAGCCTGCTGTTGCCGCGCATGGCCGGCTACGCGCTGGCCAGCGAGCTGCTCCTGTTCGGCGAGCCCTTCGACGCGGCCACCGCGCTGCGCGCCGGCATCATCAACAAGGTCGTCCCCGACGCGAGCCTCCACGAGGTCGCCACCGAGCGCGCCCGCACCCTGGCCTCCCGCCCCGCCGAGGCCGTGCGCGTGACGAAGGAGCTGATTCGCGGCCCGCTGCGCGAGCAGACCCACGCCACGCTCGCGCGCGAGGGCGCGAAGTTCATCGAGCGCCTGGGCTCCACGGAGGCCCAGGAGGCCTTCATGGCGTTCATGTCGCGCGGCCGGAAGTAGCCCGCGGACCGCCCGGAGAGCCACGAAGGCCCTCCGGGCTTTGCGCGACACCCGCTTCAGCGCGTCTTCTGCAGCTTCGGCTGGGGGTGGGTGACGCGGCCGTCGAGGAACGACTCGACGCTCTGGGCCTGCGCGGCCTTCAGCGCCACGCACTGGTCCACCGACTCCAGCACCTGCGCCAGCGTGCGAGGCCCCCCCGGGGCCTTCTCGGCGCGCGGCGTGAAGAACTCCGCCAGCGCCTTGCGCTGCTCCTCACCGCAGAACGCGCGGCCCACGAAGGACATCCGCCCCGCCGCGTCCTGCGGCAGGAGCGCGTCCGGCGAGTCGCCCACGAGCTTGTCGTAGTTCTTCGTCACGAAGTCGAACGCCACGCCCTGCGTCTTCACGTGCTGCGAGGCCGCGAACGCCATCCACACCGTCTCGCGCGGGTCCATCCCCTTCTCGAAGACGAGCCCCAGGTTCTGCTTCACCAGCTCCGGGTCGACGAAGCCGCTCAGCGCCAGAATCATGTCCCCGCGCCGCGAGCGGTCCTTCTCCGAGCGCACCGCCGTCAGCAGCTTCTGCTGGAAGGCCGCGTCCCCGTGCGCCGAGGCGATGGAGAGCACCGCGTCCACCATCTCCGGGTCCACCGCCGCGGGGTTGACGAGCCACTTGTCCGCGAGCCCCTTCGCCTCCGCCACCAGCTTCGGGTCCGCGCCGTCGCGGCCCGCGAGCCGGATGACGCGGGGACGCAACAGCCGCGTGTCCTCGCTCTCGCCCTTGCGCGGCGTGAAGCCGAGCTCCCGGGCCCGGGGGCCGTACGTCTCGCGCAGGAAGCGCGCCCGGTCCGCATGCCGGCTCTCCGGCAGCAGCCGCGTGCTCACCAGGTCCAGCATCTCCATGGTGCTCTCGACGATGACCCGGTCCGGGTCGTGCGCCGAGCGCTCCGCCAGGGCCAGCGCCTCCGAGGCCGGCAGCGCCCCGGCCAGCGCCAGCGCCCGCACGTCGCCCAAGAGCGCCACCCGCTCCGCGCGCGACAGCCTCGCCATGCCCGCCTTCGTCAGCTTCTTCGCCGCCTCGCCCGCCAGCTGGATGCGGAAGAACCCCGCGCCCTCCGCGTTGGGGAACACCCAGGCCGGGCACGTCTTCGCCTCCGTCAGGGCCACCTCGGCGCGCTCGCCCTCCAGCACCGTGCACGCCTTCGCGTCCTTGTTGCCCACCGCGTACTTCACGCACACGGGCACCTTCCACGTCTGCGGCTGGGGCGCCTTCGAGCCCAGGCGCAGGTAGCGCTGCTGGGTGAGCACCACCTTGGGCTGGCCCGCGCCACACTCGAGCGTCGCCGTCACCAGCGGCGCGCCGCCCTGGTCCAGGAACGTGCTCAAGACGCCCGTCACGTCCTGCCCGGCCTCCGCCGACAGCGCGTCCAGGAAGTCCTTCGCCGTGGCGTTGGCGTGCGCGTGCTTCTTCATGTAGCGCTGGATGCCCTTGCGGAACACCTCGCGCCCCAGCCACTCCTCCGTCATGGTCAGCACCGCGGAGCCCTTGCCGTAGGTGATGCCGTCGAAGGCGTTGTGGATGTCATTGGCGCTGTCGATGGGCTGGCGGATGCGGCGCGCGGACAAGAGGCTGTCGGCGTCCAGCGAGCGGCTGCGGTCCTGCACGCGCTCCACCGGCGCGTCCCACGTCGGCTGCCAGGACTCGACGATGCGCGGCGTCACCCAGGACGCGAAGGACTCGTTGAGCCACAGGTCGTCCCACCACGCCAGGGTGACGAGGTTGCCGAACCACTGGTGCCCCAGCTCGTGCACCTGCGTCTCCGAGAAGGCGCGCTGGCGGCCGATGGAGTCCTCCTCCGGCTTGGACAGCATGAGCTGCGAGTTGAACGTCACCAGGCCCGGGTGCTCCATGGCGCCGCCGAGCAGCGGCACCGCGATGACGTCCAGCTTCTCGTACGCGTAGGGGATGCCGAAGTACGCCTCCAGCGCGGCGAGGATTTCGGGCGTCACCTTGGCGGCGTACGTGCCCTCCACGGTGCGGCCGCGCGGGGTGATGATGCGCGTCTTCACCTTCTTCTGTCCGGAGTCGGCCGCCTCCAGGAAGTCGAACGGGCCCACGCCGAAGGCGATGAGGTAGCTGGGCAACGGCTGCGTGCGGCCGAAGCGGTAGGTGCGGCCGCCGTCGGGGCGGGCCTCCTCTGCCAGCTGCGGCGTGTTGGTGACGGCCACGTTGCCCGCGGGCACGTGGAAGGTGAACTGCCAGGGCACCTTGAACTCGGGCTCGTCGAAGCAGGGGAAGACGCGGCGCGCGTCGATGGGCTCGAACTGGGTGAAGACATACCAGTCACCGCCCTCGTTCACGCGGAAGGCGCCATCCGTCTCCTTCTCGGAGGCGATACCCTCGTAGACGACGCGCAGCTTCGCGGTGCCCAGCGTCAGCGGCTCCTTCACGGAGAAGCCCAGGAAGTCTCCCGCCTCGCTCCGGTGCACGGTCGCCTCGCGCGGCGTGCCTCCTTGCGTCAGCGTGGCCTGCTTCACGGTGAGGTTCTTGCCGTGCAGCCACACGACGGTGGTGGGCTTCGACACGTCGAGGCCGATTTCCGCGACGCCCTGGAAGGCGGAGGCCTTCGGGTCCAGGGTGAGCTCCACGGCGTAGCCCTTGGGACGCACGTCCTTGGGCAGGCGCAGCGTGGGCGGCGTGGGGGCCGCGGTGGAGGGAGCCGCGGCGGTGGTCGCCACGGGCTCGGTGGCCGGCGGGGTCTGCCGGGCACCGCATGCGGACAACAGGGCAACGGTGGCCAGCGCCACCGGACGGAGCAGGTTGGGCATGGCGCGCAGTGTGTCTTATGCCGAGCAGCCAGGGTAGCGCCGAGCGCGAGTGTGTCCTTGCCGGAAACTTCACTTCGGGGTGGAGTGCCCGCGTGTCCGCCTCCGCTCCCATTTCCGACCAGGTCGTCCCGGTAACGAACGCCCAGAAGCAGCCCGCGGAGCATCTGCGCCGCATCATCGGCACGCCGCCCGGCGCGCTGGTGAAGCTCCTGACGCGGCCCGTCTTCGCCTTCATCACCTGGCTGTCGCCCCAGTCGCGCGACGCACTCGCCCGCTTCGTGGGCAATCTGGCGTACACGCTGGGCATCCGTCGCCGCGTGGTGATGGACAACCTGGCGCGCGGGCTGCCGGAGAAGAGCGACGCGGAGCGGCGCGACATCGCGCGGGGCGCGTACATCAACATGTCGCGCGTGGTGTTGGAGTCGATTCCCGGTGGGGACCGGCTGCCCGCCGACTGGGGCGAGCAGGGGGTCGTGGGCCAGGAGGCCTGGGACGCGCTGCGGGCCCGGGTGGCCACGGGCCAGGGCGCGCTGCTGGTGACGGCGCACTTCGGAAACTGGGAGCTGCTCGGCGACATGCTGATTCGCTGGGGCGTGGGCATCGACGCGCTGGTGCGTCCGCTCAAGGGCGCGCTCAACACGCGCATCGCGGAGAACCGGCTGGGCTGCGGCGCGGGGCTCATCTATCCGCGCGGCGCCATCCAGGAGATTTCGGAGGCGGTGGAGCGCGGCGAGTCGCCCTACATGCTGCTGGACCAGGCGCTGCCGGCGAAGGCCGCGGTGTTCGTGCCGTTCTTCGGTCGGCTCGCGTCCACCACGCCCGCGTGCGCGGTGGCCGCGCAGCGCACGGGCGCGCCGGTGTTCGTGGTGATGGGCGTGCGCAGCGGCAAGGGCGCGCGCTTCCGGCTGGAGGTGGAGGGCCCCATCCCGGCGCCCGCGCCCGGTGAGTGCGCGGACCCGGTGACGGAGCACACCGCGCGCATCACCGCCGCGCTGGAGCGCTGCATCCGCAAGTACCCCGACCAGTGGATGTGGCTGCACCGCCGCTGGAAGGTGCAGCCGCCCGCGGCGACGGACGCGAAGCGCTGAGGCGCGCGCGCCCGGCTGCCCCCCATCGCGCGGCCGCGTGATGCCGCCGCGCGACCACCCGGGCGGCGTCCGGCGCCCGCTGGGATGGACGCGAAGCGCTGACCGGGGCCCTACTCCACCACCACGCGGCGCAGGTGCGCGCCCAGGCGCGTGACGACCTCGTAGTGGATGGTCTGCGCCCAGCCCGCGAGCGCCTCGGCGGTGATGGACTCCTCGCCGTCGCGCCCCAGCAGCGTCGCCGTCACGGGGCGCTCGTCCGGCGTCGCCCGCGTCACGTCCACGATGAGGTGGTTCATCATCACGCGCCCCAGCACCGCGCACCGCCGCCCGTTCACCAGCACGTGCGCCTTGCCCGACGCCAGCCTCGGGTAGCCGTCGTAGTACCCCACCGGCAATACAGCGATGCGCGTGGGCTCCGACGTCCGGTACGTGCAGCCATAGCCCACGTACGCATTCGCCGGCAGCCACTTCACCACCTGACTCCCGCACCGCCACGACAACACCGGCCGCAAGGACGGCACCTCGCCCAGCACCAGCCGCGCCGACAGCCGCGTCTCCGCCGACGGCCACAGCCCGTACAACGAAATCCCCACCCGCCGCGCCTCGTAGCGCGCCCGGGGCAGCACCAGCGTCGCGGCGCTCGCGGCGATGTGCCGCTGCAACACCCGCCCGGTCCCCAGCTGCGCCGACAGCAGCCCCAGCCCCGTCTCGAACGCGTCCACCTGCGCCAGCGCGTACCCCTGCTCCGTCACGTCCTCCGTGTTGGCGAAGTGGCTCAGCCCGCCCACCACCTCCAGCACGTCGCGCGCGTCCACGAGGAACCGCGTCTCCCCGGGCAGCTGCTCCAACGTGAAGCCCTCGCGCCCCAGGCCCGTGTCGATGTGGACATGGACCCGCAGCGGCCGAGCCAGCCTGGCCGCGCGCAGCACCGGCACCGCGGCCTCCCAACCACGGTCGGCCACCACCACCTCCACGCCCTCCCGCGCCAGCACCACCGCCTCCTCCGGCGCCACCGCCCCCAGCACCACCACCTGCCGGGGAGCAAGGCCCTGGGCCCGCTCGTGCTCCCGCACCCGCAGCGCGTCCTGCGGCGCGATGAAGTACAGGATGTCCACCCGCCCATGGACCACCGGCAGCACCTGCGACAGCCCGTGTCCGTAGGCGTTGCCCTTGAGCACCACTCCCAGTGCCCCCGAGGGCCCCTTGCCCCCCTCCAGCGCCCGGAACACCTCCACGTTGTGCCTCAGCGCACCCGCGCTCAGCTCCAACCACGAGGTATGAGCCGCGTCCCCAGGCCCGCCACCAATGGACTCCACGTGCACCTCCGCGACGTCGACTCCCGTCCCATACCAGCAATGGCCGGGCCAGGGAGCGCGCGGTCCAGGGGCCGCGGGCGCCCGTTTCCGGGACAGGCGAGCCCCTTGTCACACAAGGCACCCAGGCGTCCCACTCCCGTCACGAGACGGGGCAAACAAGCGTTCACTTCGGAAATGGTCGAATCTGGATTACGGGAGGGGGGTGCTATCGTCCCACGGCGTGTCCTCCCCGGACGTTTCCCTGGCCCAGGCCTTCATCGCGGCGCGAGGTGTCCCCTGCGCGCCGG
Source organism: Myxococcus sp. MH1 (assembly GCF_059738865.1). Classification (NCBI taxonomy): domain Bacteria; kingdom Pseudomonadati; phylum Myxococcota; class Myxococcia; order Myxococcales; family Myxococcaceae; genus Myxococcus; species Myxococcus sp. MH1. Next base: position 10,255,937 of record NZ_AP026947.1, read on the forward strand.
AGTCGCTGCCCCCGCTTCAGGCGTTGCTCGCGCGCGTGTTGGGTACGGCGCGCGCGGCGTGGCCCGGGGTGGAACTGGACGGCGCGCGCTTCGTCGTCCACCTGGCGCGGCTGCTCCCCGCGCAGGCCCCCTCCGAGGACGTGGAGAAGTTCCACCTCCCGGACGTCTACCTGGCGCGCGCGGCGGCGGACCAGCTCCCCTCCGCGTTGAGTGCCTTCGAGGCGAGCTTCATGCCCGAGGTGAACGCCGCCGTGGCGCGGCTGAAGCTGCCGCCCTCGGGGCTCGACGAGGTCCGCCAGCTTTTGCGCCAGCGCATGCTGGTGGGCAGCCAGGATGCCCCCGCCCGGCTGGCGGCCTACCCCGGCACGGGTCCCTTGAGCGGCTGGGTGCGCGCCGCGGCGCTGTGGCTCGCGCTCGACTGGCAGCGCCAGCGCGGCGGACACCCCCAGGCGGATGATGGGGATTTGTCGCTGCTCGTCGCGCCCGGGGACGACCCGGAGCTCGTCTACTTGAAGAACACGTACCGCGCGGAGTTCAGCGCGTCGTTCACCACCGCGCTCGGCACGCTGGAGGCGCGTCAGCGCAACTTCCTGCGCATGAAGTACCTGGACGGGCTGAGCATCGACCAGCTGGGCGCGCTGTACGGCGTGCACCGCTCCACGGCGGCGCGCTGGGTGGTGGCCGCGCAGGAGTCGCTCCTCCAGGAGACGCGGCGCCTGCTCACCGAGAAGCTGCGGCTGACCGGCTCGCAGCTCGACAGCGTGCTGCGCCTCATCTCCAGCCAGCTCGACGTCAACCTGAGCCGCCTCTTGCGCTCGAAGGTGGAGTGAGCGATGCGCACGCTCTTCATCGGCGACGTGCACGGCTGCGCGCGGGAGCTGGACGCGCTGCTGACCGCGTGCGGCTGGTGCCCCGACGACCGCGTGGTGCTGGTGGGGGACCTGGTCGCGAAGGGGCCGGACTCGGCGGGTGTGGTGCGGCGGGCGCGCGAGCTGGGGATGCTCGCGGTGCGCGGCAACCACGACGCGCACGTGCTGCGCTGGCACTCGGGCCGCGGGCCCGAGGGAAAGAAGCTGGGCAAGGAGCACCGCCAGGTGCTCGACACGCTGTGCGCCGAGGACTGGGCGTACCTGGAGGCGCAGCCGCTGTATCGCCGCTTCCCGGAGCTGAACGTGCTCGCGGTGCACGGCGGGCTGGTGCCGGGAGTTCCCCTGGAGGCGCAGCGCGCGGACGAGCTGCTCAACCTGCGCAGCATCGCCCCGGACGGGACGCCGTCGAAGCGGGTGGACGGCGGCGTGCCCTGGGCCAGCTGCTGGAAGGGGCCGGAGCTGGTCATCTTCGGCCACGACGCCATGCGCGGCGTGCAGCAACATCCGCACGCCGTGGGGCTCGACTCGGGCTGCGTGTACGGCGGGCGGCTCACCGCGTACGTGATGCCGGAGGGCCGGCTCGTGTCCGTGCCGGCCCAGCGCGCCTATGTCGACGTGCACGGCTCGCCGTGACACGGGCGCCCGGCGTCAGATGATGCCGCCGTTGGCGCGCAGCACCTGCCCGTTGACCCACGCGCCGTCGGGGCCCGCGAGGAAGGAGACCACCGACGCGATGTCCACGGGCTGCCCCAGCCGCTCCAGCGGGGCCAGCTTCGCCAGCCGGTCCACGACCTCCTGGGGCTTGCCGTCGAGGAACAGGTCCGTGGCGGTGGGGCCGGGGGCCACGGCGTTGACGGTGATGTCGCGGCCGCGCAGCTCCTTGGCCAGCACGCTCGTCATCGCCTCCACGCCCGCCTTGGTGGCCGCGTAGACGGCGTACGTGGGCTGCAGCAGGCCCACCACGCTGGAGGAGAAGTTGATGATGCGCCCGCCCTTGCGCAGCCGGCGCGCGGCCTCGCGCAGGGTGTTGAAGGTGCCCTGGAGGTTGACGGCGACGAGCCGCTCGAAGGCGGCGTCCTCCATGTCCGCCACGGGCGACAGCGTCATGATGCCCGCGTTGTTGACCAGCACGTCCACGCCGCCGAAGGCCTTCTCGGCCGCGTCGAACATGCCGCGCACCTGGGCGCTCTTGCTGATGTCCGCCTTCACGGCCAGGGCCTTGCCGCCGGCCTGCTCGACGTCACGCACGAGCGCCTCCGCGGGCCCCGCGGAGCTCGAGTAGTTCACGATGACGCTGAAGCCGTCCCGCGCGAGCCGCTCCGCGACCGCCGCGCCGATGCCCCGCGATGCCCCGGTGACGAGGGCGACCTTCGAACCCTGGATGCTCATGTGATTCCTCCCGGCCGGACTTCCGTGACGAAAGCCGGGAGGAACCATGTCTTTCGCTCGGCGGGAAGCAGGGAGTGACGCGGGGTCCGCCGTCACTGTCCGCTAGAAGTCGCGGGCCTGCTTGCGCAGCTCCGCGGCGAGCCGCCCCTCCATCTCCTCGCGAATCTCCTCGCCGTAGGCATCGCTCTCGTAGAGCAGCGTCAGCAGGCGGTCTCGCGCCACCTGGTAGCCCAGGAGCCGGACCGCCGTCTCCGGGGCCTTCCAGCGGGCGACGACCACGTACCCGTTCCGGGACGCGCGAATCTCCGGCTCCGGAGAAGAGGGTTCCTCCTGGGTGTCGTCGTACGCGTCAGGCCGGTCGTCATCGTCCACCTGGGCCTCCACGAGCGGCGGCGGCGCCTCGTCCATCGCGTCCTGCTCGACCGCCACGAGCGGCGGCACGTCCATCTGCGCCTCGCCCTCCCGAGCCCCTTCGCGCGATGAGGCCATCGCATCGTCCGCAGGAACTCCGCTCGCCTGGGCCCGCGCGGGTGCCTCGCTCCCCGCCTGTCCTCCCGTCGCCTGCGCCCGCGCGGGTGCCGCGCTCCCTGCGCGTCCTCCCGTCGACTGAGCCTGAGCGGGTGCCGCGCTCCCTGCGCGTCCTCCCGTCGACTGCTCCTGCGCGGGTGTCGCGATCTCCGCCTGTCCTCCCGTCGACTGCGCCTGAGCGGATGCCTCGCTCCCCGCCCGCCCTTCCATCGCCTGCGCCTCCACGGGAGGCGCCACGGTCACCCTCCCCGACTCCTCCACGAGCGGCGGCGAGGACATCGCCTCCGCCGGTGCTTCGCTCGTCCCGAACGCGGAATCTCGCCGCGCGGGCGCCCACTCAGCCGCGGGCGGCGACGTCTTGGTGAGCAGCCACGCCAGGTCGATGGACTCGCGGTACTTCAACACACGTCGCGACGAGCCTCGCTTCCGGGGCCGCCCGTACTTCGCGTTCAGCACCTCCACCATCTGCTGGTGCTCGTCCCGCAGGACCTCCGGGGTCGCGAAGCGCACGAACACCGAGCCCAGCTTGTCTCCCGCGAAGAGGAAGAACACCCGGGCCGGACGCTCCCCGAGCGTCGTCGACACCACCAGGTCCTCGCGCGCCGTCACCAGCGCCTCGGGGTACAGCGCCCGCACCTGCGCGCGCGACATGCCCCACTGCGTGGCCTGGAAGCCCTCGCCGCCATACTTGCCCGCATGGTCGGCCCGAATCGCCGCCCGGCGCTCGTGCACCGTCGGCCCGTGGTGACGCGAACCACAGCCGCCCGCGAGCAGCAACACCACCATCCACCCGTAACGCTTCATCGAGCCCATCTCTCCGGCTCCCGACTTCGAATGACCCGGCACCCCGCGCGAGCGTAGGCCAGGAGGCCCGCGCGAGACCATGCCAGTCATCCCGGAGGAGGACCCCACCGCCGGAGGCGGACACGAGGCCCACCTCCGGCGCGGCGTCACGTCCGCTACTCCACCTCCTCGAAGATGAGCAGGCCCCGCGAGGTGTCGATGACATACACGTGGCCGTCATCCGGGATGCGCACGCCGATGGCGCCGTCGAAGAACATCAACCCCCGCGCCCGGTCCGTCGCCCGCCAGGTGTTGTAGTAGGCGACCTCCTTCATCTCCGAGGGCCGCGACACGTCCAGCACCCGCACGCCGTGCTGGTAATGGCTCAGGTAGAGCCGATTCCCCTTCAGCTCCATGTTGTGCACGGAGACGCCCGGGGTGAGCCGGTACTCGCCGACGAGGATGGGGTCCTTCGGGTCCGTCATGTCGATGGCCCGCACGTGCCCTCCCCAGTCCTCGCCGCCCTCGAAGACGATGAGGCGGTTGTTCACGTAGTGCCAGCGGTTCGTGTGGCTGGTGGAGCGCGGATAGACATACTCCCCCACCTTCACCACGTTCGCCGGGTCGCTCACGTCGAGAATCAGCAGGCCCGCGCGCCAGTGATTCACGAACAGCCGGTTGCCCCACGCCGTGGCGTCATGCGGGAAGGAGGCCACGCTGGGATTGACGCTCGGGTCCGCGTAGCGACCGAGCAGCACCGGCTCCCGCGCGTTCTTCACGTCGAAGATGAGCGTCACCGGCGCCGGCGAGATGGACATCGCATACAGCCGGTCCATCGCCACGAAAACGGTGTGCACGTTGACCGCACCTCCGCCCGGCAGCGCGCTCACCAGCACCGGGTCCGCCGGGTCCGAGATGTCGAACACCAGCAGCCCCCGCGCCGCGCTGGCGACATACAGCGCGTCGTCCTTGGCCCACACGCCGTTCCAGTAGCTGTCCCCCGGGAAGAACACGTTCTTCACCAGCCGGGGCGCCTTGCGGTCCGCCAGGTCGAACACGTAGAGCCCGCCGGGCCCCTTGAACGCATCCTCCAGCGACACCACGTAGGCGTGGCCCTTGGTGACGAAGACGTCGGCCACCGTGCCCTGGGGCACCACGCCCTCACCCACCAGCTCCAGCTTGGAGCCCTCCGCCTCGCCCTCGCGCCGGCGGACCTTCTCCAGCTCGAAGGTGCCCTGGAACGCCGGCGTGCCATCCAGGCAGTTCACGAAGCAGCCCGTCAGCCGCGTCGAGCCCTCCGCCTTGCACCCCACCATCGACGTCCGGTACGCCCGCCCATCCGGGAGCGTGCCGCCGCGCGAGGCGAAGAAGGTGCTCTCATCCAGGCGCGACTCCGGGAAGGGCACGCCATCCTGGAACACGCGCCCGTCCTCCAGGATGCGCACCGCTCCGGTGCCCTGGCTGTTGTCGTTCGTCAGGATGTCATTGCCAATGACATGCAGGGTAAAGATGCCCGCGCCCCGCACCGCCCCCAGGCTGTCGCGCGAGCAGGCCGACAGGTCGAAGGACTCCAGCGTTCCGCACGCGGCGCTCGTACTCCCGGCGGGGAGCACCGGGCAGGCGGCGAGCGGCTCGGTGGACCAGTCCCCGTGGTCCTCCAGTCTGTGGGAGGGCCCCTGCTCCACGGGCACCTTCACCACGTCATCCAGCTCGCGGGAACACGCGCTCCCCATCCCAGCGCAGAGCAGGACCCAGAGCACGCCACCTTTCCACCGGTTCGTCATGAAGCTCCTCGTTCATGTGTTCCGGCCCCTGGACTCCCAACGTCCGGGGTCCCTCCCGCATATCGAACGAAAAGCCAGACGATTGCGCCGGCGGCGCGGAACCTTCAGGGCTGCGCGGCGTAGAGCTGCCCGCGCATCTCCCCGTAATAGGTATGCGCCTTGGTGTGCAGGTTGAAGTAGAGCACGCCCTTGCGCGCCAGGGACTCCAGGCTGGCCAGCGTCCGCGTCTGGGCGAGGAACCCGAGCTCCGCGGGGCAGCTCTCCGGCAGCCCGGGCTTGATGCCCTTCATCTCCTTGATGAAGGTGACGTTGGCGTTGGTGAGCTCCACGGACCAGCGCCCGTTGGCGAGCGTCTTCGACAGGTTGCCCAGCTCCCCGAAGTCCACCACCACCGGCCCGAGCACCCCGGGCGCCCCGCAGTGGATGTGGAACATGAGGATGTCCGCGGGGTTGACGCCCGTCATCTCCACCTCCACGTAGGCCCGGGTCAAATCCTTGCTGAAGCGCAGCACGCCGTGCCCGCGGGACTTGCGCGCCTCGCGCGGCGTGGAAGGCGCGGTGGCCCCCAGGCTCTTCTCCAACAGCTTGGGCACCTCCGACTCCTCGCCCGGCTCCTGCGCGGGGCTGAGGAACGCCTCGTAGACGGTGAAGGTGCTCGCCCCGAGCGCGGGGTCCTTGGCGTGGGCCGAGGACACGAGGACACAGGTCGACACGAGCGACATCAGCAACGGACGCATGGCGGGCTCCAGGGCGGGGATGAGACGCTCCTGGCGTAGCGTGGATGCGAGGGCCCGCGGATGGCCGAAGATGGCCACCCGATGGCCGCCCCGCCCCATCACAGCGGCTCGAGGAACTGGCGGATGTGCGTGAGCACCTGGCGCACCTTGGGAATCTCGCTCAGGGCCTCCGGCACGCTCAGCCTCAAGGGGCGCACCCGGCCCACCACGTCCGGGAGCACCGCCACCAGCGCGTCCCCTCCCGCCGGGTCCGGCAGCTCCACGCTGGGAATCAGGCCGATGCCCTGCCCCGCCAGACAACACACGCGGACGAAGTGGATGTCGGTGGAGATGAGCGCGGGCGCCACCGGGAACGGGGCCCCCGTGAGCGTGGGCCACACGCTCGCGTCGTCACCGGGCGCCTGCCAGCAGAACAGCTCGTGCGCCTTCAGGTCCTCCACGGAGGCGGGCACGCCACGCTGGCGCAGGTAGGTCTCGCTGGCCCACAGCCCCTCGCGCACGCGCAGCACCACCTGCGACAGCCACGGCCCGCGGGGCAGCGCGTCGCCGAAGTGCGCCGCCAGGTCCACGTCCTCCAGCGACTCCGACAAAGGGTGCTCGCTGAAGCGCGCGTGCACGCGCAGCTGGGGATAGGTGGTCCGCAGCAGGCCGAAGAGCGGCGCGAGCAGGTGCGGCGGCATCCCCACCGGCAGCACCACCCGCAGGGTGCCGGAGGGCGTGTGCCCCACCTCGCGCAGCGACGCCACCAGCGCGCTCGTCTCCTGCATCATCAAGCGGCCCCGGCGCGCGAGCAGGGCCCCCGCCTCCGTCAGGATGATGCCCGTCCGGGTGCTCGTGAGCAGCGGCACGCCCGCGCGGGCCTCCAGCGCCTCCACGCGCCTGCGCAGCGTGGTGCGCGACACCGCCAGCACCTCCGCCGCCTCCAGGTACGAGCCCGTCTCCGCCACGCCCACGAAGGCTCGCAACTCTTCCAGGTCCATGCCGTCCTCGCTCCGGTGGAGGCCACCGCGCGCATCTTCCCTGAAGCCCGCCCGCCCGCGCGAGCCCGCCCTCCGCGCCCGGAAGCGTCCGGCACGCGCGGCTCAGTACACGCGGCCCCCGTGGACCGGGCCCGCGCGCAGGTACTCGACGCCCTCGAGCACGAGTCGCCCCGTCGACGGCTCCACGTGGCCCACGCGCTGCCGCGTCATCCAGGACCGGTCCACCTTGACCAGGCTCCAGCCGTCGCAGTCCACCGGGGATGACCCGACGAAGCGCCCCAGGTCCAACGTGAGCTCCCCCGCGGACGTCACGGGGAACTCGACCTCCCGGGCCCCCTGTGAGGGGACCGCCACGGTCTCGAAGCGCGCGCCCGCCAGGTACTCACAGGCGGTGCGCGGGGGGCCTGTCAGCGCCGCGGCCTGGCGCGCCTCATGCGGCGAGCGCCGCTCGGACATCTCGTCGATGGGCCCCTCGGGCCGTGCCCAGGGCAGCACGGCGTCCGCGCCCGAGGGCGCGGTCGGGTGGTCCGGCAGCACCGCCGTCACCTCCACCCTCCGGAACAGCCCTGGCTCGACGCGGACCGAGGTCGCGCGGCCGTCCTCCGCGACCACCGTCACGAACCTCGCGTGGGGGAGCTCCACCCGGAAGACGCCCTCGGTGAACGCCACCCGCCCCTTCATCCGAGGCTCGTTGCCACACAGGCCGCCCGGCAGCGTGAAGGAGACGAAGCCCCGGGCCACGGGCCTGCCGCGCGCGTCGAGCACGCGCCCCCTCACGTCAATCCCATCCTCGAAGGTGCGCATCGGCCCGGAGGGCCCCTCGACCCGCGAGACCGGCAGGTACACCGTCGTCGGCTCCGGCGGGCGGACGTCCCAGAGGGCCCCGCGCGACTGGCTCAGCCACAGCAGGAAGCCCCCCGTCACCAGGACCTGGCGCCAGGGCCCCAGCCGCCTCCACACCGCCGTGGTAGCCTGCGGGATTCCTCCTCCCTGCCTCCCAATCCCCATGAAGAAACTCCTGATGGTCGCGGGCATGCTGTGCGTGCTGCTCGCGGGTTTCGCGCTCAAGACAATGAGAGACGCGGGTCAGTTCCGCTCCATCGCCCCCCACGCCCCCGGCAGGTGCAAGCCGGTGTCGGGCATGCCCGGCGCGGAGGACCTCACCTTCCATCCGAGCGGCGAGTACGCCTACGTGTCCTCGCATGACCGCCGCGCGGCGATGGCGGCCGGCGCCCCCGTCCGGGGCGACATCTACCGCTACTCGCTCGAGGGCGACACGCCGCCGGTGCTGCTGACCGGGAGCTTCCAGGGCACCTTCCAGCCCCACGGCATCAGCCTGTACGTGGACCCCACCGGCGCGCAGACGCTCTTCGTCGTGAACCACCTCCCGGGGCACCGCAACACCATCGAGCGCTTCGAGGTGGGCAGCGACGGCCTGCTCGTCCACCGCGCCACCCGGGAGGGCCCCGAGCTCGTCTCGCCCAACGACGTGGTCGCCGTGGACGCCGAGCGCTTCTACGTGACGAACGACCACGGCAACCCGCCGGGCTTCTGGCAGACCCTGGAGGACTATCTCCAACTGGGCCAGGGCAACGTCCTCTACTTCGACGGCCAGCGCTTCAAGAAGGTCATCGAGGGCACCACGTACGCCAATGGCATCAACCGCTCCCACGACGGGGCCACGGTGTACCTGGCGCAGGCCGTGGGTCGCACGCTCGACAGCTACTCGCGCGACGTGGAGACGGGCGCGTTGACCCTGCGCCACTCGCTCGCGCTGGACACCGGCCCGGACAACATCGAGCTCGACGCCGAGGGCAACCTCTGGGTCGCCGCCCATCCGAAGCTGCTCGACTTCGCCGCCTATGCGGGCGACACCACCGGCAAGGCCCGCGCGCCCGCCCAGGTGCTGCGCCTGTCCGGCACCGACGCGGACATGAAGGTCACCGAGGTCTTCCTCGACGACGGACAGCAGACCTCCGCCACCGCCACCGCCGCCGTCTTCGGCAAGCGGATGCTGCTGGGCCCTGTCTTCGAGAAGGACTTCCTCGACTGCGAGCTGCCCTGAGGCCCACCAGAATCCGACGCGCCCCTTGTCCCCCAGTCCCGGCCGGCTTGTCCTGACTTGAGGGGCTCCCCACCCTCCGTCGTGTCGAGGTAGGGCGAAGTGTCACGAGGGGGATGGCTGCATGGGGAGTCGGCTGGGTTGGCGAGGCATGGTGGGGCTGGGTGGGCTGCTCGCGACGTTCGCGCCCTGGAGCGCGCAGGCCACCGAGCACGCGGGCGAGGACTGGCGCCCCAGCTCCGGGTACTCACTCAAGAAGGACAAGCGGCACCGCCGTCACCACGAAGAGGCCGCCATGGGCGGCTCCGGCATGGCGGCCATGTATCCACGGCTGGGCGGTCACGTGGGCTTCGCGCTGCCGCTGCTCAACATCACCGACGATGACACCACGGTCATCGGCGGGGACTTCTTCTCCCTGGGCCTGACGCCCGGCATCTCGCTGAAGCTCACCGAGCAGTGGACGCTCGACTTCGAGTTCATCGCCTTCAGCCGCTGGGACTTCGAGAAGGACGGCGAGCCGGAGCGGGTGGGCACCAGCTTCGTGGTGGACCCGGGCCTGCTCTACAACTTCGGCGGCTTCACCGCCGGCGTGCGCCTGGCCATGCAGGTGGGCGCGGGCCAGCCGTTCAACCTGGGCGTCGTGCCCATCGTCGTGAAGCCCTTCCCCATCACCGAACACCTCAAGTGGTTCCTCGAGCTGGACCTGCCGCTGTTCTTCACCGGCGCGCCGGGCGACAGCGGCTTCAGCTTCGGGCCGCAAATCCAGACGGGCATCGCCTTCTGAGCGGACCTCACGGCGCGTCGGAGGACGCGGCGTTGTTCCACCGGGGCTCGCCACGCGGGTCCTTGCCCCTGTCCGCGGAGTCGAACAGGAGCAGGTGCTTCTCATGCACCGGCTTGGGAGGCACGGGCGCCAGCACCAGCCCCGCCTGACGCAGGACCCGCGCGAAGGGGGGATGGAGGATGGCGTCGCGCCACCGCGCATCGTGGCGCTCCGCGTCCTCGGCGCTCAGCGTGACACCCGCCGCGAGCAGGGCCTGGAGCAGCTCCAGCTTCGAGGCGTCCGGGCACCTGCGGGCGTCCAGGGCCGACAGATACAGGAACGCGCCCTGGGTGGCCTTGTCCCAGCGAGCCCCATGGCTCAGCACCAGGGGAATCATGCTCGGACGACAGGCCCCCGTCGCCGCGTACAACAGGGCGCCCACCTTCCCCGCCGTGCTGGGATTCGCTTTCGCCTCCAGCAGCAGCCCCACCATCTCCTCGTCCGCGGGAGCGCCCCCCGGGCGGTTCACCGCGGCGCCCAGGGGCATCACGTCCCCCCGGCTCGGCAGGTTCGGGTCGGCGCCCTTCTCGAGCAGCACGTCGACGACCGAGCTGCTCCCCGACTGCACCCCCGCCACGAGCGGCGTGGGCAGCCGAGGCAGCTGGGCATTCGGGTCCACCCCCGCCTCGAGGGAGCGCCGCACCAGGTCCGCATGTCCCAGCCGGGCCAGCTCCGCGAGCGGCGGCCACCGCGCCCCCGCCTCCACGAGGACCTCCACGGTCTGCAGGTCCCGCTGGAGCAACGCCCGGTAGGCGGGCCAGCGCTCGAAGCTGGCTTCGTTGCCCTTCGGCGGAACCCAGCCCGCGCCCACCGCCGCGCGCATCAACAAGGGGCTGCGGTGCTTCAGGGAGAGCTCCGCGGCCCGCTCGAGCACCCGGACCTGCACCTTTCCGCGCAGCTCGCGGCTCAGCGAGAGGGCGCGCGTGGAGTCCCGGCTCCGGAACGCCGACAGGAGGTCCGCCTCCCGCAGACACCCCTCCTCCTCCGTGTTCGCGCCCACGAGCCCCGCCTCCACCGCGGACAGCGCCTGGAAACGGGCGAAGCACCGCGCGGTCCACCCATGGGGCGGCCAGGCCTCCGCGTGCCGGGGCACCCGCAGGGAGGGGTCCGCCCCCGACGAGAGCAACAGCCGGGTGATGGCCACATCCGCCTTCTCGGCCGCCGCCATCAGCGGCGAGAGGTTCCGCGTGGCCTTGGACCTGCCCGGCAGGTTGATGCCACGCCCGGAGGCGATGAGCTCACCCAGGCGGAACCCGTCCGAGCGGAGCACGGCCTCCATCACCGGCTCCTCCGCCACCTCCACGAGCGAGGCCGCCCCGTCAGCCCCTCCCTCGATGCCCTCGGGTCGCTCGCCCGCCGCGCCACAGGGCTCAGGCGCTGCCGTCGTCGCCGCGCAGAACTTCACGCCATCGCAGTAGGCCAAGACGCGGCAGTCGCGCGGATGCTGCCCGCAGCGCTCCACCGGCAAACCCTCGCACCACACGACAGGGGCCCGCGCGGTGGGGCCTCCCTCGCCGGACAACCCGCGTTGCTTCAGGACGAACAGCCCGGCCGCGGCGCCCATCACCAGACAGAGCGCCACGAGCACCAGGGCTTTCGTCACGCCCCGGCTCCGGCGGTGGGACGACCAACGGGGGGCGGCAAGGGCCATGGCTGTCATTCAACCCAATGACAGCCCGCCTTGGATAGCCACCCCCCGGTGGAAAACTCAGCCCTTCTTGAGGAGGTTGTCCGCCACGAAGTCCCAGTTGACCAGGTGCGTGAGGAACGTCTCGATGAACTTGGGCCGCAGGTTGCGGTGGTCGATGTAGTACGCGTGCTCCCACACATCGATGGTCAGCAGCGCCTTCTGGCCGTGCTTCATCGGCAGGTCCGCGTTGCTCGTCTTGGTGACGGCCAGCTTGCCATTGGCCAGCACCAGCCACGCCCAGCCGGAGCCGAACTGCGTGGCGGCCGCGTTGGAGAACTCCTCCTTGAACTTGTCGAAGGAGCCGAAGTCGCGCTCGATGGCCGCCAGCAGCTCGCCCGTGGGCAGCCCGCCGCCCTTGGGCTTCATGCAGTTCCAGAAGAAGGTGTGGTTCCAGACCTGGGCCGCGTTGTTGAACACGCCGCCGTCGCTGCTGAGGATGATCTCCTCCAGGGACTTGGAGGCCTCGGCCTTGCCGTCCAGCAGCTTGTTGAGGTTGTTCACGTACGCCGCGTGGTGCTTGTCGTGGTGGTACTCCAGCGTCTCCTTGCTCATGTGCGGAGCGAGGGCGTCATGGGCGTAGGGAAGAGGGGGCAGCGTGACGGCCATGGTCAGGTCCTTTCCAGGGTAAAGGGACGAGGACACCTACCACCATCCCACCCAGGAAGAGGGCCTGACTCCAATCCATTGGCGTGCCGCCAACCTGCTGGAGCCCCCCGGCCATCCTCGGGTCAACACTTCGACGCGTCGTACGAGGGCCCGCCCTCCGGGTGGGCGGGCCCTACATGGAGCGTCGCCTTTCACACGGTGGGAGGCCGCACCAGCAGGACCGGCCGCGAGGTGCGCGACAGCACCGCCTGCGTCGTCGAGCCGAGCAGCGCGCGCTTGAGCCCCGTGCGCCCGTGGGTCCCCATCACCACCGCGTCCACGCCCAGCCGCTCCGCCGTCTGCACCAGCGCGGTGACGACGTCCTGCGCATCCATGATGACCTCCGCCTGCGCGCGGCGTCCGGTGGCCTCCGCCTCGCGCGGCACCAGCGCCATCAGCCGGCCGCGCTCCGTGTCCACCTGCGAGCCCAGCTCCGCCACGGACACCAGGTAGACCTTGCCCCCGGGAGGCACCAGGCCGAAGGCGTGCGCCACCGCGTGGTTGCCCGTCTCGGAGAAGTCCGTGGCCACCATGACCTCGCGGAACGACGGCAGGGGCGCGTCCACGCCCGGCGCCATCGCCTGCGACGGGATGCAGGCCACCGACACCCGCGCCAGCCTCAGCGCGTTGTGGGACACGCTCCACATGCGCCCCAGCGCCCGGCGGTGGTGCGTGCCCACCACCAGCAGGTCCGCCTGCTCGCGCGCGGCCAGCTCCACCAGGTGGTCCGCGATGCGGCCCAGGGACGGCTCCAGCACCGTGCGCACCTTCACGCCCTGCGTGCCCAGCGGCGTCACCAGGGCTTGCGTCTCCTTGTCCAGCACCGCGCGCAGCTCCGGCGTCACCTCCGCCAGCTCCATGGGCCGCGGCAGGCCCAGCCGCCGGTACTCCTCGTCCGGCCACACCACGCGCGCGCCCACCACGTCCAGCGGGCCCCACACGCCCAGGGCGCGCACCCACTCACGCGCGGCCTCGTACGGCAGCGAGCGGTCCACGCCCAGCACCACCTTGAGCGGCCGCTGGCCCCGCGCCCACGCCTCCATGGCGTTCGCGTCCTGCACGGCGAGCAGCGGCACCTCCAGCGACTGCGCCAGCCGGTCCACCGTCCCGCCGACGCCCAGGAACGGGGCCTCCTTGCTGGGCGAGGCCGCCACCACGAGCGTGGCCAGGCGCTGGCGGGCCACGTCGGCGACCTCGGCGGAGGGCTCGCCGGTGCGCAGCTCCTGCTCCACGCGCGCGCCCTTCTGGGACAGCCGCTTCGCCTCGTCGCCCAGCGCGGCCTCGGCCGCCTGGAGCAGCGAGGGACCGAAGGCCCGCGCGGAGTTGGGGTTGAGCACGTGCACCAGGAACAGCGGCACGTTCGCCTTCCGGGCAAGCTCGGCGGCGACGTCACACGCGCGGCGCGCGGCATCGGAGAAGTTGGTGGCGCAGACGATGGACATGGGGGACTCCTCGAGTCGGCTACGGGATGGGGTTCACGCGGGCCGCACCTGCTCCACGCGCACCTCGTTGACCAGGGGCTCGCCGCGCTCGAAGGCCCGGACGCTCGCGAGCGTGGTGTGGGCGATTCTGCCCAGCGCCTCGCGGGTGAGGAAGGCTTGATGCGAGGTGACGAGCACGTTGGGAAAGGTGAGCAGCCGCGCCAGCACGTCGTCCTGGAGCACCTGGCCGGAGAGGTCCTGGAAGAAGACGCCCTCCTCCTCCTCGTACACGTCCAGCCCCGCCGCGCCGATGTGGCCGGACTTGAGCGCGTCGATGAGCGCGCGGCTGTCGATGAGCGCGCCCCGGCCCGTGTTGACCAGCACCACGCCGCGCTTCATCCGTGCCAGCGCCTTCGCGTCCACCATGTGGTGGGTGCCCGGCGTCAGCGGCACGTGCAGCGAGATGACGTCGCTGACGGCGTAGAGCTCCTCCAGCGTCACGTAGCGGGCGCCCACCTCGCGCGCGAAGGTCGCGTCGGCGACGGCGTCGAAGCAGACGACGTCACAGCCGAAGCCCCGGAAGATGCGCGCCGCGACGCGGCCGATGCGGCCCGTGCCGGCGATGCCCACCGTCTTGCCCGCCAGGTCGAAGCCCACCAGGCCGTCGAGCGAGAAGTTCCAGTCGCGCACGCGCGCGAAGGCGCGGGGGATGTGGCGGTTGAGCGAGAGCACCAGCGTCACCGCGTGCTCGGCCACCGCGTGCGGTGAGTACTCCGGCACGCGCGTCACCCGCACGTCCAGCCGCCGCGCGGCCTCCAGGTCGATGTGGTTGTAGCCCGCCGAGCGCGTGGCCACGAGCCGCACGCCGCACGCACGCAGCAACTCCAGCGTGGCCGCGTCCACGCGGTCGTTCACGAACGAGCACACGGCGTGGAAGCCCTCCGCCAGCCGCGCGGTCTGCGCCGTGAGGCGGGGCTCCAGGAAGGTCAGCGCATGGCCGAAGTCCGCGTTGGCTTCCTCCAACGCGCTCCGGTCGTAGCGATGGGTGTCGAATACCGCCAGCCGCATGCCTGCCCTCCCGCCGACGGACCGGGTGCCCGTCCTGATGGTGCTCCCCTGCAACCCCCACACCATGCCCTCCTCGTGGTCCAGGCGCGATGGAGGACCGCGAAAAAACTGCGCATGCGCGACAGAGGGCGCAAAAAAGTCAGGGCACCGTGGCGGGCGGGCAGGCGGTGCCCTCGGCGTGACGTGCTCGCGGGGGGACGCGCCGGGGCCCCGCGCGGCCTACCTTTCGCAATGAGAGGCTGTCGAGAAGGAGGCGTCATGTTCCGCTGCGCGGCCTGTGGTGCGTTCAATCGTGTGAGAGAGCCCCGACCCTCGGGAAACCCCGAGTGTGGCCGGTGTCACCGGGCGCTGGACCTGTCGGGCGCGCCGCAGGAGGTGGACGGCGAGGGGCTGGACCGGGCGGTGCTGGGCTCGCCGGTGCCCATCCTGTTGGACCTGTGGGCGCCCTGGTGCGCACCGTGTCGCGCGGCGGCCCCCATCCTGGACGCGGTGGGCCGGGCCCAGGCGGGGCGACTGCTCGTGCTCAAGCTCAACACGGAGCAGAACCCGCGCTCCGCGAGCGCGCTCGGCGTGCAGGGCATCCCCACGTTCGTGGTGTTCCAGGGCGGGCGCGAGGTGGCGCGGCGCAGCGGGGTGATGCCGAAGCCGGAGCTGGAGCGCTGGGTGGCGGGCGCGACGTCGGCGCAAGGAGGCGCGGGCGTGACGGCCTGAGTCGTGCATTCGAGTGCGGCCCGCGCCTCGGCTCGGGGCCCGCGCAGGAGGGGAGTCGACATGGAGTCCGAGGCCGCGCTGCTGACGGACCTCTACCAGCTGACGATGACGGAGGCGTACCTGGCCGAGGGCCAGTGGGACGAGGGGGTGTTCAGCCTCTTCGCGCGCCGGCTGCCTCGCCAGCGCAACTACCTGGTGGCGGCGGGCCTGGAGGACGTGCTCCAGACACTGGAGGGCTTGCGCTTCGAGTCCGAGGACCTGGCGTGGCTCGAGTCGACGGGCCGCTTCTCGGACCGGCTCTTGCGGTGGTTGGAGCGCTTCCGCTTCAGCGGGGACGTGGACGCGATGCCGGAGGGCACGCCGGTCTTCGCGCAGGAGCCGCTGCTGGAGGTGCGGGCGCCGCTGCCGGAGGCGCAGCTGGTGGAGACGTACCTGCTCAACCTGGTGCATCTGCAGACGCTGGCGGCGTCCAAGGCCTCGCGGGTGGTGGAGGCGGCGCGGGGCCGGCCGGTGATGGAGTTCGGGCTGCGGCGCATCCACGGCGCGGACACGGGGCTGAAGGTGGCGCGCGCGGCGTACCTCGCGGGGGTGGACTCGACGTCGAACGTGCTCGCGGGGAAGCGGTATGGGATTCCGCTCGCGGGGACGATGGCGCACAGCTACGTGCAGTCGCACGACGATGAGCTGGAGGCGTTCCGCGCCTTCACGCGCGTGTATCCGGACGCGACGCTGCTGGTGGACACGTACGACACGCTGCGGGGCATCCAGCACGTCATCCGGCTGGCGCGCGAGCGGGGTGAGGAGTTCCGCGTGCGCGCGCTGCGGCTCGACTCGGGGGACCTGCTCGCGCTGTCGCTGGCGGCGCGGGAGCTGCTCGACGAGGCGGGGCTTCAGCGCGTGCGGCTGGTGGCCAGTGGCGGGTTGGACGAGGAGCAGGTGGCGGGGCTGCTCGCGCGGGGCGCGCCCATCGACAGCTTCGGGGTGGGCACGGCGATGGGCGTGTCCGCGGACGCACCCTCGCTGGACATGGCCTACAAGCTGGTGGAGTACGCGGGCCGGGCGCGGGTGAAGCTGTCCGCGGGCAAGGCGCTGCTCCCCGGGGCGAAGCAGGTGTACCGGCAGGAGGAGGACGGCGTGGCGAGGCGCGACCTGCTGGTGCGGCGGGGAGACGCGGCGCAGGGGCGTCCGCTGTTGCGGCCGGTGATGCGCGCGGGACAGCGCGTGCCCGGGGCCGTGGCGTCACTGGCCGAGGCGCGGGAGTACGCGCGTCGGGAGCGTGAGCGCTTGCCGAGGGAGGTTCGGGCGCTGCAGCCAGCGAGGCCGCCCTACTCGGTCGTCATCGGGGACGGGCTGGCGCGGGCGCGGGCTCACGAGGTGGAGGTCTGGGCGACCGAGCCGTGATTCACCGAGACGTTTCGCGCGAGGGCGCCGTCCACGGCGAAGGCGCCGCTGCCGAGGAGGACCTGGGTGACGAGCGCCATGATGAGGAAGGCGACGTACTCCCAGCCTCCGCCCGGGTTGGTGAACATCCAGCCCAGGGAGGCGTGGGACGCGAAGGCGCCGAGCAGCACGGGCAGGAGCGCCAGTGACACGAGGCGGACCCGCAGGCCCGCGATGAGCGCGAGGCCGCCGAGCAGCTCCATGGCGAACACCGGCGTGGCCGTCCACCCGGGGAAGCCATGGGCCACGAAGAACCGGGCGGTGCCCTCGAGGGTGAAGATGAACCACTTGGCGCCCGCGTGGGCCAGGAACACGACCCCCAGGGATACGCGGAGCACGGTGGCGGCGAGGGCGGATGAAGCGGGATGGGATGCGTTGTCGAGCATGACGACGACCTCCGGAAGACGGGTGAGCTGACGCGACATGGAATGCGCGCCTGGCGGCTCCGGCGGAAGGTCTGTGTCGAGAACGAATCGTTCTGCTGGCAGGACAATCCCGTGCGTCGGTCCGTTCAGCCCCAGCGCGCGGGACGGAACTCCGCGGCCAGCACGTCGAGCAGGGCGCGCACCAGCGGCGCGGGGGAGCGCCCCGCCGCGTGGACCGCGTGGATGCCCACGGGCCTGGGCATGAAGTCGTCCAGGACGGTGACGAGCCGCCCCGCGCGCAGGTCCTCGTCCACCATGAAGCGCGGCAGCACCGCGAGGCCGATTCCCTCCGCCACCGCCTCGCGCAGCAGGGTGCCGTTGGCCACCGTCAGCGGACCGCTCACCGACACGGGGATGCGCCCCCGGGGGCCGTGGAAGCGCCACTCGTCCTCGGCGCGCAGGTGCGCGTAGCGCAGGCACGCATGGTCCGACAGGTCCTCGGGCCTGCGGGGTGTCCCCCTGCGCTTCAGGTAGGCGGGCGCCGCGCAGACACACAGCGCGGTGGTCGCGAGCTTGCGCGCCACGAGGTTCGAATCGCGCAGGCGCGTGATTCGCAAGGCGACATCCACCCGCTCCTCGACCAGGTCCACCAGCCTGTCGCTCAACATCACCTCCACCGAAGCCCCCGGGTGGGCCGCGAGGAAGCGCGCCAGGGGACGGGCCAGGTACATCTGCGCGAAGCTGATGGGCGCGTTGACGCGCAGGCTCCCCCGTCCCGCGTCGGAGGCCCCTCGCGTGGCGGAGCCCGCCTCCTCCAACAGGCGCGCGGCATGCCCGTACACCCCCATCCCCGCGTCCGTGACGGAGAGCTTGCGGGTGGTGCGGATGAGCAGCCGCTCCCCCACCCTGGACTCCAGGCGGGAGATGCGCGCGCTCACCACCGACTTGGACACCCCGAGCACCGCCGCGGCCCGGGTGAACGAGCGGTGCTCCACCACGCGCGCGAAGCACGCGAGGCCCAGCAGGTCATCGAACAGAGGCTCCGTCACGCGCGCAGGCTGCCACGGACCCACCTACAGAACCAGATACACACATCTACACCGTATTTCCAATGCAACCCGGTGACTGTTATGGCGCCGTCACGCGGAGTTGACGTGGAAGACCGCCCGGTGCGTCGGTCCCCCCCGTCACAATGCGGGCCTCACCATTCACCACGAGGAACGGATGACACGAGCAACCACAGCGAAGACGTGGCTGGGCCTGGGACTGTGCGGAGCGCTGGCGACGATGGCGGGCGCCACCACGGCGGCGGCCGAGGCGCCGCGCACCGAGGCGCGGGCGGCCTTCACCTCTCCCTGGTCCGCGGCGGCGTCGATGAGCCAGGTGCGCGCGTACCACACGGCGACGCGGCTGCCGACGGGCAACGTGCTCGTCACGGGCGGCAGCGGCTGGGGCAGCGTGACGGCGTCGACGGAGACGTACAATCCGAACACCAACACCTGGGCGGCGACGGCGACGATGAGCCAGACGCGCTCGAACCACACGGCGACGCTCCTGTCCTCGGGCAAGGTGCTCGTGGTGGGCGGCCAGGGCGCCGGCACGCTGGCGAGCGCGGAGCTGTACAACCCCTCGACGAACACGTGGAGCGCCACGGGCAGCCTGGCCACGGCGCGGCGGGGCCACAAGGCGGTGGTGCTGTCGACCGGCAAGGTGCTGGTGTTCGGCGGCTTCGGGGCGACGGCGCTGAAGAGCGCGGAGCTGTATGACCCGGCGACGGGCACGTGGACGGCGACGGGTTCGACGTCCGTGGTGGCGGGCCGCGCCAGCCTCACGCGGCTGCCGTCCGGCAACGTGCTGGCCATCAACGACGACGGCGTCGTCGGCGCGGCCGAGGTCTACAACGTGAGCACGGGCACGTGGAGCACCGCCGCGGCGGCGCCCGCGTTCTACGGGCACGCGGCCATCCTGCTGAACCAGGGCGCGGTGCTGGCCGTGGGACAGGAGCAGGGCCAGTACGCGAGCGGCGCGTGGCTGTTCTGGCCGGAGGACAACGAGTGGGAGTACACGTCCTACGCCACCGAGGAGCGCCGCATGGGCCACTCGCTGACGCTGCTGCCGTCGGGCAAGGTGCTTGTCGCGCGCGGCACGCGCAACCAGATTGGCGGCGTCACGGAGGTCTACGACCCGCAGGCCTTCTGGCAGCTGTCCGTGGTGGGCAATGACCAGCCCACGCAGGGCCACACCGCCACGCGCCTCATCAACGGCAAGGTGCTCGTGGCGGGCGGCACCAGCCAGGAGGAGCCCGAGCTGTACTCCTCCGCGGAGCTGTTCACCGAGTAGCCCGCCGTCTCGGCGCTGCTGCGTCCGCTCCGACGCAACCTCCCCGCCGAGGTCCTCCGCGAGAAGAAGAAGCCCTGAGCCGTCACCTCACGGCTTCACCCACTGCTCGCTGTCCGGGGGCCCACCGAAGTCATCGCCCTTCCTGGGAGGCTGCCGCGAGCGCTTCACCGGCAGCCTCCACCCGCGCCGCACGGAGATGAGCCGCACCAGCGCGCCCACCGCCATGCCCGCCGCCAACGCCAGACGCCTGTGCCCCATGAGCGAGAACGCCAGACACACCACGCTCGCCGCGAGCGCGGCGATGGCGTAGTACCCGGGCTCCGGCCTCATCACCGTGGGCGTGCGCCGGATGAGCACGTCGCGGATGATGCCGCCCCCCGACGCGGTGATGATGCCAATCAACACCGCCGTCCCCGGACTGAGCCCCACCTCCAGCGTGCGCTGCGTGCCCGCCACCGCGAACGAGCCGAGCGTCAGCGCGTCCAGCATCGACAAGAGCTTCACCGTCGGCCCGTGCCGCAGCTCGAAGAGGAACGCGGCGAACGCCCCCGTGAAGGCCGCGACCAGATACGCCGGCTTCACCAACACCAGCGGAGGCCCCACCTGCAACAGCGTGTCGCGAAGGATGCCGCCGCCCACGCCGGACACGAGGCCCAGGACCAGGAAGCCCATCAGGTCCATCTTCCGACGCTCGGCCAGCAGCGCGCCCAGCACCGAGCCGGAGAACACCCCCAGCAGGTCCGCCACCAGCGTCCCCAGCGAGATGACCTGCTCCTGGACATTCGGTTCCGTCAGGTCGAGTGACATGGCATGCGCGAGGCGGCCCGTCAGCGCTCCACCACCCCACTGGCAGCGTGGGGACGCCACGCGCCGCGGGCAACACACGCCGACAGGCCCAGGGACCGTCCGCACGGCGCTCCCACCCCGGCGGGCAACCTCTCGGGCGACGGCGCGACACCTCACGCCCCCGTGGACGGGCTCCGCGCGCGACAACACCTTTTGCTGAAAGCAACCCCCTCCCCCGAGCCCACGCCATGAGCCCCACCCAGCCCGCGGACCGCATCTTCGAGGGTGGCACCCTCCTCACCATGAACGACCAGCAGCCCACCGCCGAGGCCATCGCAGTCCAGGCCGGCCGCATCCTCGCCGTGGGCACCCGCGCCGACATCCTCGCGCTGCGCGGCCCCGACACGGAGGTCGTCTCGCTGCGGGGCGGCACCATGATTCCCGCCATCGTCGATGACCCGACCACCACCGACGCCGCGGCCTCCGGCGACGCCGAACCTCAGGGCACGCTCGAGCCCGGTCAGCGCGCCAACTTCGTCGTGCTCTCCGACAACCCGCTCACCATCACGCCCCGCGCCCGCGAGGACCTGCGCGTGCTGCACATCGTCAAGGACGGCGAGAGCCTCTACTTCGACAACGCGCGCGCCGCGAAGGAAGACGACGACACCGTGTTCAGCGAGGCCCTGTTCCTCGACGAGAGCGGCTGGCTCGTCTGAGCCCGCCTGCCTTCATCGCGCGAGAAAATGAAAAGACATGCGACGGAAGCGATGCGTCGTGACGGGGGGAGCGGGGTGAATGGCACCCACGCGCGAGTGGTCTATCGGAAACTTCCTCGCCGTCTACTCCGAGGGTGACTTCCTCCCACTCCGGCCGTTCTGCGATGGTGTGAAGGAACCCCGCACCGGAGAGCCTCCATGCTCCGCCATCTCGGCCCCGCGTTCTTCCTCGGCACCATGCTTCTCGGTGGCGCCTGCAAGAAGTCACAGGACCCCGTCCCCGAGACGCCCGCGGCGCCCAAGCCCGCCCCGGAGCCCGTGCCCGCCTTCTCGCTGTCGCTCCTCCAGGACGCGGCGCCAGCGAGCTGTACGTGGCTGCGTCAGGACACCACGGGCATACGCAAGGCCCTGGCCACCGTGGAGGCGCCCTGCGCGCGGGTCCGCCTGGCGTGGAGCCCGGACGGCAAGCAGGGCGTCCTGGTGGACCGGGGCAACGGCAATGTGCAGCCGCGCGCCTGGAGAGTGGACTTCGACGCCGCCCAGGGTGTCCCGCTGCCGCTGCCCACCGAGGGCCACACGGACACGGTCGGCTTCGACGCCCGGGGGCAGGTGGTGGCGCTCGTCTCCCAGCTCGAGGGGCTGGCGCGCAAGGAGGAGCGCGGCGAGGAGTTCTTCGTCGTCGACGGCCGCAAGCTGATGGTGCCGGAGATGGAGGGCAGCAGCCCGGGCCTGGCCCACGCGTACCGCCGCGAGGGTGAGGCGTGGAAGCGCATCGAGTCGGTCGCCACGGTGTACGAGACCGAGGACGCGCCGGGCACGAGCGCGCTGGCCACCGCGAGCCAGCTGGTGTCCTCCACCGTCGGCACGGACCCGGACGACCCCGTCGCGACGGAGCTCTCCGAGGGCAGTGAGGACGCCGTGCGATTGGACGCGGTGGTGAAGGACAAGGGCCATACGGAGTACGGCGCCTGGGTCTCGCTGGAGACGCATGGCGGGCCGCTGTACGCGTGGCGCGCGGCGACCGAGCTGCCGGTGCTGATGCTGCCGCTGCGGTGGGAGTCGGAGGACCGGCTGTCGGAGCCCGAGTCCCTGTCGCTGTCCCCCACGGAGGTGGTGGCCGTGCGCGTGAGGGGCGCCCTGCTGCTGGTGAGCGCGGAGGCCCACGCCCGCGTCTACGACGCGCGCACGAAGAAGCGCATCGCGTCATTGGACGACGTGCACGACGCGCGCTTCTGGCCCAAGCAGCGCACGGTGACGGCCGCCATCCCGACGGCGGGCGCGTCGGCGACGCAGTAGTCCCCTCAGGTGCATGAGCGCGCCTTCGCGTCGCCGCGACGCGAAGGCAGGGTCCCCTCCACGGCATGGAGACGCGAAGCACCGAGCGCGGTCGTCAGAGCTTGAGGGTCCCGGGTGCGAGGATGGCCGTCATGATGGCCACGTAGCTGCCCACGCCGATGCAGCAGGTGAGCGCGGGTATCAGCAGCGCGCCGAACACCGCGGGCCCCCAGCCGACACCGTGCAGGCTCCGGTACGCGGAGACGCGGACGCCGAGGCTCCAGAAGGGCAGCACGTACATGCTGCAGAAGGGCACCAGGCCCGCGAGGTTGACGCCCTGGGACAGGGCATGGCCGCGCAGCGTCGTCCTGAACGTGCCTTGCGCGCCGGCGACCTTGAGCACCAGGTGGTCCAGCCCCGCGACAGCGAGCGTGAGGCCCATGCTCAGCAACGGCAACAGCAGCATGCAGACGACGAAGAGGACCACGACGACGCCGCGGAAGAGCGCGGGGTGGGTCTCGTTGTCGGAGCCGCTGGCGGGGAAGCTCTCGTAGGGGAAGGCGAGCAGGAAGAGGGTGTAGAGGAGCCAGGTGGAGGCGTAGCCCACGAACGCGCTGAGGCCGGCGAAGAGGAGCGAGTCGCCCACCGACGCCTCGCGAGACATCCGCTCGAAGGTGGTGACGGGGCGGAGCATCACCTCGACGCACGTCCTCCAGAACGCCTTGACCCAGCCCAGCTCCGCGCGCTGGTCCCACGGAAGCAGGGCGTGGGGCACGCGGGCGTGGCACGACTCGCAGACCAGCTCCTGCCGAGGACCTCGGCGCAAACACCGGGCGCACGCGAAGGCGCCGCAGCGCTCACAGGCATGAAGGCTCATCCACTGAGGATGGACGGCACACACCGGAGCGCCCGAGTCGGGCGGAGGCGAGACGACAAAGGAGGCGCCGCAGCCACCGCAGCGAAGGGCACCTGCGCCCACGGGGGCCTGACAGAAGGGACACACGAACTCGGACACGCTTCACATCCTCGCACAGTCGCAACGCTCGCAAGGCCCCAGCGGAACGCCTGCGGGAGCGCCTCATGCGCAGCGCCTGCCCGTCTGCCCTCGGTGACTCGACGAGCATGCCACCCGCTCAGAACATGAGACACGGACGCATCAACCCGTGCTCATTCCGGCACCCGCCCGGGTCATGACTCGGAGCGAGGCATCCTCGCAATGCGAGGAACGCGGGCGCATCCGCCGCGCCGCTCCGGCACGTGGCGCCCGCGCCACTCCAGCGCGTGGGCTCGCAACGAGGCGCCCGCGCGAGAGAAGAGCATGGGCGCACGAGCTTCGCGCCGCTCCGGCGCGTGGGCTCGCAACGAGGCGCCCGCGCGAGGCGAGAGGCCCATGCACGCGCCACCGTCTCCACCGCTCCGGCCCGCGACGCGAGCCCCCGCTCAGGGCGACGGACGCGGCCGCACCAGTCCGTGGTCATCCGGCACGGGGCCCGCGCCACGGTCTCCACCGCTCCGGCTCGCGGGGTCCACCGAGGGCTCCGGCCGGGCCTCACGCGCGCGTCGCGCCTGACGCAGCGCCGCCTTCGCCTCGGCCTTGTGCCCCTGCGCCTTCTCCCGCTTCGCCAGCGCCTCCCACAGCTCCGGCGACTCCGGATGCAGCGCCACCGCCGCGCGCAAGAGCCCCAGCCCCACGCGCGGAGACTCCGCCTCCGCCACGCGCTTGAGCAGCGGCGTCGGCGCCAGCGCCAGCATGCCCTGCGGCGTCGCGTGGGCCTCGCGAAGATGCCCCAGCACCTCCTCGTCCCGCTTCGCCACCAGCAGCGCCTGCGCCAACGCCAGCCGGGCGTCCACGCTCCTCGGGTGCAGCTCCACCGCGCGCTCCAGCCAGCGCAGCCGCCCCGCCTGCTGCTTGCGCCACGCGAAGCGCTCCGCGATGCGCAGCATCTCGTCCGAGTAGTCCGGCCGCACGTCCGGCGACAGCCCCGCCGCCTTCTTCACCACCGCCCAGCGCGGCTCCGGGTTCGACTCCTCGTCCAGCCGCTGGCGTTGCAGCTCTGGCACCTCCGCGCGCTTCCACCCCGCCACGAAGCGCAGCAGGTCCGTGCGCAGCGGCTCCCCGAAGCGCTCCGTGTCCGGCGCTCCCTGCGCCTCACACGCCGCCAGGTAGTCCGCGAAGAACGACAGCGGCCCCTCGGCCGGATACGCCAGCAGCCGCTCCGGGCCCCGCGCCTTCTCCAACGTGCGCGCCATGTGCGCGCCCACGCGGATGAACACCGACCCCAGCCGCGGGTCATGCCCACCGCGGATGCGCTCCAGCGCCGCCTTGCCATCGCGCGCAATCGCCTTGCGGTCCAGCAGCTCCGACACCCGCGCGAACGCGCCCGGCAGGTCCTCGTCCGCCGGCAGCGAGCCCGGCCCGCGCGTGGCCCACAGATGGTACGCGAGCCCGTAGCTCGCGATGCGCCCCAGCCCCTCGTACACCACCGAGTCCACCGGGTCCGTGAAGTGCGCATCCCGCCGCGTGACGCCCTGCTCCAGCACCCCCTCCATCAACCGGATGGACAGCCGGCGCAGGCGCTTCGCCTCGCCCTCGATGTTCGTGGCCAGCGAGATGACCGTGTCCTCCGCGGGGAACATCACCAGCAGCGTCGTCGTCTCCGGCTGCCCTCCTGCGTGCGCCACCAGGTAGTGGCCTCGCAGCGGATAGGTCGCGAAGCCCATGCCGTAGTCCGTCAGCCGCCCATCGCTCGTGGCCATGGACGCCTGCATCTTCCCCATCGTGTCGCGAGACACCAGCCGGTGCGACAGCACCGCCCGACCGAAGCCGAGCATGTCCCCCACCGTCCCCCGCGTCCCACCCCCGCCGAAGCGGCTGGACACATCCAGGAAGCGCGAGCGCTGGAGCACCCCCTCCTTCACCCGGTAGCCCACCGCCTGGTGCTCATCGCGCGTCGCGGTGACATCCAGGTCCGCGTGCGCCATGCCCGCGGGCTGGAAGACATGCTCGCGCAGGTAGTCGCGATACGACTGCCCGGACGCGGACTCCACCGCCGCGCCCAGCAGGTTGTAGCCCCACGTGCTGTACAGGTAGCGGGAGCGCGGCTCGAACGCGAGCGGCTTCTGCGAGAACACCGCCAGCGCCTCCTCGGTGCTCACCGCCTTCACGTTCTGGGTCGACGCCACGCCGTCATACGTGGGCACGCCGCTCAGGTGTCCCAGCAAATCCTTCACCGTGACGGTCCACTGCTTCGCCGGGTACGTCGGCACCACCGAGTGGATGTCCGCGTCCAGCGACAGCTTGCCCTGCTCCACCAGCTGCAGCACCGCCACCGCGGTGAAGGACTTGGTGACGGACGCCATGCGGTACGTGGTGCGCGGCGTCGCGGGCAGCCGCTTCGCCACGTCGCGGTAGCCATAGCCACACACCCACCGCTGCTCCCCGCGGGACACCGCGACGGACAAGCCCGCCACGGGCCCCTGGGACAGCTCCGAGCGGACGATGGCGTCCAGCGCCTTCGTCACCTCCTCGGGCAGCGCGCGCGGCGAGGCGCCGGCCTCGTCCACCTCCACGCTCTCACAGACGGACGGCAGCTTCGGCGCCGCGACCACCGGCGTCGAGACCCAGAGGACGACGGCCAGCCACCCCGCGCTTCGCATCGTCATGGCACGGCCTCCACCCGCTCGGCCGCCGGAGCCACCTGGGCCACGGGGCCCTGGGCCGGCGGCGTCTCCACCCACGCGCGCAGGAGCGCGTCCGTCACCAGGTGCCCCAGCACATCCAGCCCGCGTCCACGCGGGTGCACCAGGTCGTCATGCATGAAGCCGGACTTGTGGAAGCGCGTCAGCGCGCCCTTGCCGCCCATCGCCTCGTACAGGTTGAAGAACGCGCAGCCCTCCGCGAGCGACACCTCGCGCTCCGCCTCCACCACCGCCTCCAGGAACGGGCGCTGGGTGAAGGCCTTGCCCGAGTCCTTCGCGTCGCGCACCGCGTCCATCGGCCCCACCACCAGGCACGCGCTCGACGGCGCCGCCACGCGGGCCCGCCGCAAGAGCGCCCCCAGGTCCTCGCGCAGCGTCGCCAGGTCCGTGCGCTTCCACTCCAGGCGCTTGGACTCGTTGCCGCCCAGGAAGAACACCAGCAGCTTCGGGTCCCGCTCGGTGAGCTGCGAGCGCAGCGCTCCGTCCTCCAGCCGCGCGTACAGGCTCGCGTCCGCGGACGGGACGCCCAACATGTCCAGGACGATGCCAGGGCGCTCGTGCTGGAGCACCACCCCCTGCACCACCGCGCCCTTGCCCTCCGCCACCACGTCCACCGTCGTCGCGCCGGGCGGCAGCTCGAAGCGCGTGGAGCGCGACGCGCCCGTGCCCTCCGGCGTCGTCCGCGCCAGCACCGTGTCGCCGCTCACCACGCTGAGCGCGCCCCCTCGCGGGACGTCCAGCCACCACAGCGTGCCCCGCGCCTCGCCCTCCAGCTTGAAGCGGCCGCGCGCCTTCGCCTGGGTGGCCACGTGGTACACGCCGGTGATTCCGAACGGCAGCGGCGGCGCGCGCAGCTCGCCCAGCGTGCGCGGCGTCCAACCGCTCGCGCTGTGGCTCGCCCGGCCACGCCCGCCGTAGGGCGCCATCCGGTCCACCAGCAGCACGCCCCGGCCCGCCGCGCCGAAGCTCGCGCCCAGGTCATCCCGCAGGATGTCCACGATGCGATCTCCCGCGATGAGGGAGTTGCCGAACGCCTCGATGACGGTGGGCCGCTTCGCCGCGCCCGACGACAGCGCGTCCAGCGACTCGAAGAAGGGCGCCAGCGCGGTGCGCACGCACCCTTGCGCCACCGACGCCACGCACGGGTCCTCCACCTTCGCGCCCGGAGCACCCAGCTTCACCGCCAGCGCCTGCGTCGAGCGGGTCCGCTCGGTCGGCTCCGGAAAGACCCTGCGGGGCGCCACGGCGGGTGTCACCGGCACCGGGGTCCTCGGTGACGCCACGGCCGGCGTCGCCACCGCCGCGGGGACTGGCGCGGAGGGGGGACGTGCCTCGGAACCGATTTCACAAGCGGTCAGCAGCCCGCCACAGGCCAGGACGCGGAGCACGCGCCCGACGCCCACCCACCCGACTTCCGAATGCGTCATGCGGCATCCAGCGTAGACGAAAGCTTCCGCTCGCGCATTTTCCCGGCCCGCCAGGCCCCCTGCTCTCCGAGGGAGCCCGAAGCTTCCGGGGGCTCGCACCTTGCCCACTGGTTTCGCGCGCGCCTGCGACACACAGGGCCTGCGAGTTGGCGGACAGGCCGATGCCAGGGTCCACACGCCAACAGACTCACTTCACTTGGGCCGCCGCGTCCCCAAATTACCCGCCACTCATATGGAGAAAGCGAAAAACAAGGTAGCGAACTGGACGAGGTTCCATCGCAAGTTCGGCAGCCATGTACGCCAGCTCCGTAATGGCCGCGAGCTCACCCAGGAGGTGCTGGCCGAGCGGTGCGACCTCTCCGTGGATGCCATCCGTCGGATCGAGCGCGGGTCCTTCTCTCCCTCGCTCGACACGCTGGGCAAGCTGTCGGTGGGCCTGGACGTGTCGCTCAAGACGCTCTTCCAGGGCTTCGAGCACGAGCGAACCGGCGACGTGGCGGAAATCTGCGACTTCCTCTCGTGTCGCTCCGACCCGGAGGTGAAGCTCGCCCGGAGGGTGCTCCAGGCGATGTTCGAGGACTCGTAGTCTTCTTCGGACATCTGCCGGTGGAAACCGGCAGATGTTCCCTGTTCCCCACGGCCACGCTGACCTACGCACGCTCGCATATGTCGGGAGTCCCCGAAGGCATCCTCCTCGTCGTGGAGGACGATGCGGACCTGCGCGCCGCCGTCGTCGAAATCATCGCGAGCACGGGACAGCTCGTGTCCATGGCGAAGGACGGCCTGGAGGCGCTCACCTGGTTGGAGGTGCACGGCCGTCCCAGGCTGGTGCTGCTCGACATGGGAATGCCGCGCATGACGGGCCAGGACTTCCTCGGGCGCGTGGCGCGGCACTGGCCGGGCCTCGCCGTCGTGGCGATGACGACGCGGCCCATCCATCACCCGGGCGTGCTCGACACGCTGCTCAAGCCCTTCGACCTGGAGACGCTCCTGGAGCGGCTCCCCGTCTGGCTGCGGCTGGCGCGCGACCTGCCCCGGCCCTGAGGCGCGATTTCATTGCGCACAATGCAGTCCGGGGGCATGGTGGGGAGAGGAGCCGTCATGTCCCCGTCGAACAAGAAGCGCGGCGACGCGCTGCACCTGGACGAGCAGCTGTGCTTCACCCTGTACTCGACGGTGCACCTGCTCAACCGCACGTACCGGCCGCTCCTGGAGAAGCTGGGCCTCACGTATCCCCAGTACCTGGCGATGATGGTGCTGTGGGAGGAGGACGGCGTCACGGTGAAGGCGCTGGGGGAGCGGCTGCTGCTCGACTCGGGCACGCTGACGCCGCTGCTCAAGCGGCTGGAGTCGGCGGGGTTGCTCAAGCGTGAGCGGGACGTGCTCGACGAGCGCCAGGTGCGCATCCGCCTGACGGCGTCCGGTCGCGCGCTGCGCGCCAGGGCGGAGAGCGTGCCGCCGTCCATCCTGGAGGCCTCGGGCTGCACGTTGGAGGAGCTCCGGGACTTGAAGGCCCGCGTGCTCGCCATCCGGGAGCAGTTGGGCGCGCGGCTGGGTGAGGAGTCCTCCGCCGCGGCGCCCCGGGGTCAGCGCAAGAAGTCCGGCTAGCGCGCCGGCGCGGTGCGCGTCGGCCTGCCGCCGATTCCCACCAGCTGGCTCACCAGCTCCAGCGCCTGGGTGTAGCGCGTCATCGAGGCCTGGAGCGCGAGCAGCTCCGCGTTGGACAGCCGCTCGCCCGAGGGCGCCGACTGGATGACGCCGACGAGCGCGCGCTGTCCCTGCTCCAGCTCCTGCATGAAGCGGGAGATGCCGTCGAGCCGCTCCGTGCGCTCACCCGCGGGCACGGCGCGCGGCGCGCCCGCGTCACCGGGGTCCGCCACCTTCACGTTCGAGACCGCGACACTCACGGAAGACCGATTCACCGAAGAAGGACGAGGGAGTGCTGCGGTCAGCGGACGCGACATGAAGCGGACTCCTGCGGGAACGGAGTGAGGGGGAGGCGCGAGTATCCGCCCGTGGACTGACAGTCGCCAGTCGGGTGGGGACGGCGGCCTCCTCTCCAGGCACTCGATTGCGTCATACGCGGTGAATCCGTGTTCCCCACTCCTGGAGGCGGCTCACGACGTAGGCCGCGTCGAGCACACCCTCGGGTGAGTACAAGCCGGGCTTCACGGGCGTCCCACCCGCGAGGCCCAGCAGCCGCTCCACGGCGAGCGCGGCGCCCTTTCCGCTGAGACCGGAATGGACGTCCGCGTCGACCAGCGCGTGACGCACGAGTGACGGCGTTCCGTCCGCCTTCACGCCCTCCAGCTCGATGATGACCTCGTGGCCCGGACCCTGTCCCGGCGCGCGGCGCGACGCGGGGCGCAGCGCGAAGTCCAGGCGGATGTCGCTCGCGTCCGTGACCGCCGCGAGCGAGGCCACGTCGAGCAGCGGATACGCACGGCCCTGCCACTGCGTGCCGTCGACGCCCTGGAAGGTGCGCGTGAGGTCGGCCTCGCTGGTGGCCCAGAGGAACCGGCCCTCCTTGCGGATGAGCGGACTGGGCACGCCCTTCGCCACGCGGTCCATGTCGCCGAGCGCGGCGGGTCCGCCCACGTCTTCCTCGTCGAACACGGCGCAGATGCGGATGGCGTGGACCTTCGCCAGCTCGCGCGCGAAGTGGAGCGTGGCCAGGGCGACGGTGCCGCCCAGGAAGTGCCCGAGCAGCAGCGTGGGCGCGGCGGTGGGCCGCTGGACGTGGAGCGCGACCTCCGGGCCGATGTCGAAGACGAAGTCGGAGAAGGACACGTAGGGCACCCCCTGGTCCTGCGCGTAGCGCAGGGTCCGGAGCGAGTCGTCCTTGAGCAGCACGACGATGGCGCTGAACGTGGAGCCCGGAGGCAGGCCCAGGTCATCGCGCTCCAGGTCGATGCGCACGGCGTCGGCGTGGCCCACTTCACGCGCGAGCGCGGACGCCTTCGTCACGTCGCGCGCGCCGATGCGGAGGGGGAGGTGCGGCTGGAGGTCGCGGAGGGCCTTCACGGCGCGACGACCGACGAC
The DNA here is from genome assembly GCF_059738865.1 of Myxococcus sp. MH1. Classification (NCBI taxonomy): domain Bacteria; kingdom Pseudomonadati; phylum Myxococcota; class Myxococcia; order Myxococcales; family Myxococcaceae; genus Myxococcus; species Myxococcus sp. MH1. The sequence continues at coordinate 10,286,517 of NZ_AP026947.1, forward strand.
GCCGGAGCCACCGATGAAGAGGACGGGGTTGAGCTTCGATGCGTTGTTCATGACGGGATTCCTTTCGAGCAAGGGGATGCGAATCAGGAGAGGCGGCGCGTGCGGACACCGGCCTCCTCGAGCCGTCGCATCAGATAGGCGGGCTCGATGAGGACGTTCGGCAGGTAGAGCCCCGGCGCGACGGGAGCGCCGCCCGCGAGCCCCAGCAGTCGCTCCACGCTCACGGCCACGCCCACCGCCGTGACAGGCGCCTGCCCCTGCGCGTGGCTCATCTCGTAGCGCACGAGTGCCCGCGTGCCGTCCTGCAGCGTGCCCTCGAGCTCGAAGAGCGTCTCGACGGAGTAGGCCCCACCCTTGCGACGCCCGGCGGACAGGCCCACCACCGCGTCGAGCCGGATGGCGCGCGCCTTCGTCTCGGCCGCCAGGCTCACCGGGTCCGTCAGCGAGTACGCCTGCCCCACGTGCTCGTTCCCGTCGCCATCACGGAAGCGACGCTCCCCCGCCGCGCCGCCCACCCAGCGCCACTTGCCGTCCTCGAGGATGAGCGCGTTGGGCGCGGCGCTCGCGGCGCGCTCCAGGTCCGCGGAGGCGGCGGGCCCACCCACGTCCTGCTCGTCCAGCACGGCCCCCATCGCGATGGAGTCCAGCGTCTTGAACTCCCGCGCGAAGTGGAGCGCGGGCAGCGTCGCCGCGCCCACCAGCCAGCTGGTGCCCAGCAGCACCGCCGAGCGCTGGGGCGCGTTCATGAAGTACGCCACCTCGGGCGCCACCTCGAACAGGGCCGTGGAGATGCCCAGGTGCGGGATGCCCCGGGCCTGGGCGAAGCGCAGCGCGTTGAGCGTGTGGTCCTTCACGAACAGGACCACGGCGCTGTACCCGCGCCCCTCGGGCAATCCCAAATCCCCGCGCGACAAGTCCACGCGCACCGCGTCCGCGTGCCCCAGCTTCTGGGCCACTGCCTCCGCGCGGGCCACATCCCTCCCGCCAATCGTGATGGGCAGCTCGGGATGGAAACGACGAAGCGTCTGGGCGGCCATCGAGCCGACGACGCCCGAGCCTCCGATGATGAGGACGGGCTTCTGCGTGGGTGAAGACATGACGGGTGCGCTCCCCTGCCAGCGAAGGCAGTGGTCGAGAGGGCCGGAGGACCGGCGCGGACGGGAATTCCGACGACCCTACAGGAAGTAAGTTACCAAAAGTAGGTCCGCAACCATTTCGACCAGGACCCCGTCGGTTGCGCGCCAGGGGCGAGGCGACTAAGCCCTCAAGAGCCGTGGTGACGCGCATGAGTGAGACCTCTTCCAAGAAGCTGCCCAAGGCCCAGCGACGCGAGCAGCTGCTCGACGTGGCGGTGGCGGTGGTGCGTGAGGAGGGCACGGACGCGCTGACGCTCGGGCACCTGGCCGAGCGCGCGGGGGTGAGCAAGCCCATCACCTACGAGCATTTCCAGACGCGCGCCGGGCTGTTGATGGCGCTGTACGAGCGCACCGACGCGCGGCAGGTGGCCCAGCTTCAGGAGGCGCTCGAGCGCACGCGGCGCAAGCTGGAGGACGTGGCCCGGGTGATGAGCGCCGCGTACATGAGCTGCTACACCACGTCCGGCCCCGAGCACTTCGCCATCGCCGCCGCGCTCAAGGGGGACGGGCAGATGGAGGCCTTCCACCAGGGCCTGTTGGACCAGTACGTGGACTTCTACCAGCGCACGCTCGCGCCCTTCTGCGATTTGCCCCGGGAGGCCCTGCGCCAGCGCTGCGTGGCCATCATCGGCGCGGCGGAGGCCCTGTCGCGCGACGTGCTGCGCGGGGCCGTGGCGGAGGGCACCGCGGCCAACACGCTCGCGTCGCTCATCGTCTCCTGGTTGACCTCGCGCAAGTAGCACCGCCCGCGTCGATGTGATGCAGTCGCGCGGTGCTCGACAGCGTCACCATCGACCAGCTCCGGACGCTCCGCGCGGTGGCCGAGGAGGGCAGCTTCTCCGCGGCGGCGCGCAAGCTGGGCCTGGGCCAGCCCGCCGTCAGTCAGGCCATCCAGCGGCTGGAGAAGCAGCTGGGCCTGCGCCTCTTCGACCGCAGCAGCCGCGTCCCCCGGCTCACGACCAAGGGCGAGGCCGTGGTCGCCGCCGCGCGCCGTCTCCATGAAGACCTGGCCACCTTCCAGTCGGTGGTGGGCCGCATCAAGAGTGGCGAGGAGACGAAGCTCGCGCTCGTCGTCGACGCGATGTTCCCCACTCCCGCGCTGCTCTCCTTCGTGCGTGAGCTGGCCCAGACACATCCGGGCGTGGAGCTGACGCTGGAGGTGGAGCTGCTCTCCGCGGTGACGGAGCGCCTGCGCGAGCGCAAGGCGACGCTCGGCATCGCCGGCGCGGACCTGGACCTCACCGGCCTGGAGCAGCGGCCCATCGCGTTGTTGAGCATGTTGCCCGTCGCCGCGCCCTCGCATCCGCTGGCCCACGTGAAGGGTGTCATCACCGAGGAGCACCTCGCCTCCGCCACGCAGCTGGTGCTGAGCGAGCGGCTGCCCACGGGCAAGGCGGGCACGACGGACCGGGGCGTGCTGTCGCCGAAGCAGTGGCGCGTCGCGGACCTGATGACGAAACATGCCCTCATCCTCGGAGGCCTGGGCTGGGGCCACGAGCCCGAGCACCTGGTGCGCGAGGACCTGAATGCCGGCAGGCTCGTGCAGCTGCGGCTCGCCGCGTGGGAGGGAGGCCCTCCGCCCCGGCGCCCGCTCGCCCTGGTGCGCCGCAAGGGCGTGCCGCTGGGCCCGGTGGCCACGTGGGCCTCGAACCGGCTCACGGACCTGTGTCAGCTCGCGCTGTCCGCGGACCATCACACGACGTGATGCCAAGCATCATGGGCAGCGGCGATTTACACGTCGACTCCCAGCCTTACTGTTTGGGTCATGAGCACCACGACCCAGACACTTCCTCCCCCCACCGTTCCCCATGCGCCTCCCCGCGCGCGGACGCTCGAGAGCGTCCACGGCGGCGGGCCCCTGCACTGGGTCGGTGACGGCTTCCGCGTCAAGACGCTCGTCCCCAGTGGCGGCCTCACCCAGGAGCGCGTCAGCCCCTTCCTGCTCTTGGACCACCATCCTCCGTACGAGTACCCGGCCCTCGCCAAGGGGCAGCGCGGCGTCGGCTGGCACCCGCACCGGGGCTTCGAGACCGTCTCGCTCGCCTTCCAGGGCGTCGTCGCGCACCGTGACAACGCGGGCCACTCGGGCGTCATCGGCCCGGGCGACGTGCAGTGGATGACGGCCGCGTCCGGCATCCTCCACGAGGAGTACCAGGAGCAGTCCTTCTCCCGGCGGGGCGGCATCTTCGAGTTCCTGCAGATCTGGGTGAACCTCCCTCGCGCCGACAAGCGGGCCGCCCCGGGCTACCAGCCCATCACCGCGGCCCAGATTCCGACCGTCCCCATCGAGGGCGGCACGGTGCGCGTCATCGCGGGCGACTTCGCCGACACCCGAGGCCCCGCGCGGACCTTCACACCCATCACCCTGCTCGACGTCAACGTGCGCGCGGGGACGAAGCTCGAAGTCCCCCTGCCCCGTGGCTACAACGCCATGGTGCTCGTCGCCTCCGGCCGCGTGTCGTCCGGCGGTGAGCGGGCCACCGAGGGGGAGCTGGCCGTGTTCGCCAACGACGGCGAGCACCTGACGCTCCTCGCCGAGGAGGACACGCACCTGGTGGTCCTCGCGGGCGAGCCCATCCGCGAGCCCATCTTCCACATGGGCCCGTTCGTCATGAACAGCCAGCGCGAGCTGTTCCAGGCGATTCATGACTTCGAGATGGGCCGCTTCGGCGACATCCCCGAGGATTCGCCCGGCGCCACCCCGTAGATTCAGCGCGACGCCCGTCGGACCCTTGTGTTCCGACGGGCGCTCAGCGTCCCCGGGCCCGACGCGCGGCGGCCTGTGGCTTCACGCGGGGCTCCGCCGCCCGCGTCATCGACGGCTCCTTCAGCACCTCCACCATCAACTGCCGGAAGTAGCGCGCGCCGGGGTCCGTGTGCGTGCGCTCATGCCATATCAGCGACATGGTCATGGGCGGCGTGCTGATGGCCAGGCGCAGCCGCTTGACGGGCAGCATCGCGCACAGCGCGTCCGCGGTGCGCCCCGGCATCCCCGCCACGTAGTCCGTGCGCGTGACGGCCATGCCCGCGGCGATGAAGTGCGAGACGGACAGCGCGGGGTTGAACTCCAGGCCGTGCTCCTTGCAGAACTCCTGGAAGTAGCGGTGGCCGATGCCCGGACGCCCCTGCGCGATGACCATGCCGATGTGCCGGGAGGCGTTGAACTCCTCCTTCGTCAACGTCGACCCGCGCAGGCGCGGATGCTCCTTGCGCACCAGGAAGGCCACCTCTTCCAGGTAGAGGTCCTCGCAGAAGTAGCCATCCCGCGTCGCCACCATCTGGGGCGCCAGCGCCGCGTCCACCTCCCCCGTGGTCAGCCCGTCCGAGGCCATCAGGAAGTCGATGCTCACCACGCGCAGCCGCGCGCGGGGCAGCTTCCGGGCGAAGGCCTCCACCACCCGGGGCACGTCGCAGACATCCTGGTTGTCGCCACACGACAGCGTGAAGGTGCGCGTGCTCTCCGCGGGCACGAAGCGCTGTCCATCCACCGCCACCTGCAGCTGCGCCACCGCGTTGACCACGAGCGGCCGCAGCTCCTCGCAGCGAGGCGTGGGCACCAGGCCTCGACCGCTGCGCACGAAGAGCGGGTCCCCCAACATCTCCCGCAGCCGGGCGAGCGCGTTGCTCACCGCGGACTGCGTGACGTGGAGCTGCTTGGCCGCGTCCGTGGCGCTCCCCGTCTCCAGCACCGCGTGCAGGACGAGGAACAGGTTCAGGTCGATGGCGGACAGGTTCATGACGGCACGCTCAGGAGCGCTGCGCGCCCGACAACATCGCCGCCACCTGGGGGTCCAGGCGGAAGGACTCGAAGAACGCCTCCGCGTCGGCGGGCGGCTGGCCCTCCGGGTGGAGCAGGAGCTGCTGATAGAGCCGGGGCCCCACCAGGTAGAAGCGGCCCTTGAGCCGGCGCGGCCCGGAGATGCCCTCCACCTCCCAGCCCGGGAAGCCCTCCAGCGTCAGCGGCCGCGAGGACACGCCCGTGGCCCCCAGCGCCTCCAGCGCGCCCATGCTCGCGCGAGACACCACGTCGCCCGGCCTGGCCTGCGACACGGCCGACGCGGGGAAGTCCGTGTACGAGACGTAGTACGCCGTGGATGACTCCTTGCGCTCGGCGATGAACGTATGGAGTGTCACCTCGCCCACATCCGTCAGCTGCGAGCGGCGCTCCTCGCTCACCGGCCCCGGCAGCGCGACGGAGAAGCCTCCCTCCGTGGACTGGACGACAGAAGCCCTGGCGGCGGCCGACGGGGCCACCGGGGTCTCGGGCGCCGTCTGGCGGGAGGCACACGCCCCCAATCCTCCCACGGACAGCAGGATGGCGAGCGACGCGACCCGGCGCGAATTCTTCATAATCCCTGCGACTCCTGGCATGTGGCCCGGAAGGTACGTCCGACGAGCGTCCGGCGCACCCAGCCTCCACGACACGAGCGTCGCGCGCAACGCTTTGCGTCTAGTGCAGGGCGTCCGGGCCCCCGCCCCGGGCCTCCGCGGCCGGCCCCTCGGCGCCGTGCGCCTTCTCGCCGCTCACCCGCGCCAGCCGGACACAGAAGGAGGACCCCGCCCCGGGAGCGCTCTGCACCTCGATGTCGCCGCCGTGCGCCTCCACGATTCGCCGGGCCACGGACAGCCCCAGCCCCACCCCTGGAGCGCGCTTGCCGCGCGGGCTGCCCAGCCGCTGGAAGGGCGCGAAGAGGATGGCCATGTCCTCCTCGGAGATGCCGATGCCCTGGTCCTTCACCACCAGGAGCACGTGCTCCGCCTCCCCTCGCACCGCCACCTCCACGCGGCTTCCCGCCGGGGAGTACTTCAGCGCGTTGCTCACCAGGTTGGCCATCACCTGCTCCAGCCGGTCCGGGTCCGCGCGCACGAAGAGCGGCGCGTCCGGCACGTCCAGCTGGAGCACGTGTCCGCTGTCGCTCGAGCGGTACAGCTCCACCACGCCGCGCGCCAGCTCGCGCGCGTCCCGCACCTCCGGGCGCAGCTCCAGCTTGCCCGCCTCGATGCGCGTGGCGTCGAGCAGGTCCCCCACCATGCGGTCCAGCCGCTCCACCTGACGTCCCACCAGCGCCAGGGTGCGCTGCATGCGCTCCGGGGTGAGCTGGGCCTGGCTGCGCTCGGACAGCGCGGTGGACAGCTTCAGCGCGGACAGGGGGTTTCGCAGCTCGTGGGCCACGCCGGCGAGGAAGGCGAGCTGCTGCTCCTGCTGGTGCGTGAGGCCGTTGGCCATCTCGTTGAAGGTGCTGGCCATGTCCCGCAGCTCCGTGGGCCCGGCCACCGGGGCGCGCGTGCGCTTGCGGCCCACGCCGAAGCGGCGCATGGCCTGGCTGATGTCCTTCAGCGGCTGGAGCGCGATGCGCTGCAACAGGAGCGAGCCCACGACGAAGGCCATCAGGAGCAGGCCGCACAGCGACAGGCCCACGGTGTTGCCCAGGCGGCTGAGGTCCGCCGAGGCCTCCCGCGCCACGCGGGCCTCCTCCACGTTGAGCTGCACCAGTCGCTCGAGCGAATCGAGCGCCGCGTCCATCGCGGGCACCACGGGGGCCAGCCGCGTGCGCGAGGGCAGGCGTGCGGCCTCGCGCTGGGCCTGCAGGTAGCGCTCGAAGTCCTCCTCCACCTCCTGGATGAGGGTCCGCTCGGCGTCGCTGACGGCGTTGCGCTCCAGCCCGTCGAGCAGGAGGGGGAACGAGGCCTCGATGCTCTCCACGGAGCGCCCGCGGATGAGCTGGGAGCGGGTGTCCTGCGGCCCGGCGCCGCCGCTGAGGCGGAAGTGGTTGAGCAGGTCGATCTCCAGTTCCTCCGCCATGTGCAGCCCATCCACGGAGTTGCCGAGCGTGTTGGCCGAGTGGGTCTGCGCGTTCGTGAGGACGATGAGCGCGACGGCGGCGATGAGGGTGAGGAGGGCCAGTCCGCCCATGGTGGCGGCCAGCCAGGCACGCAGGCTCATGGTGTCTCCTGGAGAGTGGCGAGGGCGGGACGGGTCACGGTTCAAGCCCTCCTGGACTGGGGACGGGTGAGACGGCGGTGCCCCCTACCTGACTGGAGGAACAAGCCCAGGAGGTGGGGGATTCACCGAGTGGACAACGGCGCGGCGCGGGGGTGGGTTCCCCGCACGGTGTCAGCGCTGGCGGCGGGCAATCGTGCTAGGGAGGTTTCAGCGAGGCGGGCGGGCGAGAGCCTGCTGGCCGCGCGTGAGGTCACCACCATGGACATGCTCCCCCAGCCGAGTCGTACCCTGAAGTTCGATGGTTTCTGGCGCTGGCTCCAGGAACACACGCAGTGCATCCTCCGGTGCGGCTCGGTCGACGCGATGCTGTATGACCACGACGACTTCCACTGGGTGGTGCTCGAGGAGGACCGCCAGCACATCATCCAGGTGCTCAAGGGCAAGGTGCTCGTGGGCGAGCTGGTGATGGCGGGCCGCGAGGTCACCGAGGTGAACGTGGCGCCGGACCCGGACTCGGGCACCCAGGGCCACTTCCTGGTGGAGCTGATGGGCGGTCCGAAGGAGGACCCGCAGGTGCTCTACCACTTCATCATGGCGCACGGCATCGACCCCGCGCCGGGCCACAAGGACCTCAAGCACTGAGCGCCGTTGCGCCGTGTGCTCCGTTCATCGCGGAGCACGGCGCCGGGGTTCGAGATGTTTCGCCACGGACACCGAGGCTCAGGCACCCCGAGCACCAAGCAGGACGCGCTCGATGAGCGCCACCGCGTCCCGAGCGCCGTTCGCGTAGCTCGGAGGGTCGCGCCTGGGGCGCGAGTCCACCAACTCCACCGCGCGCTCCACCAGCTCCTCGGGCGTGCGCGCCAGCTCCTCGGGGCGCAGCCGCACCGCCTGTCGGTCGTAGCGCCGCGCCCGTGCGAGAGCCACCAACGGGGTGCCCGTCACCCGGGCCTCCTGCACGGTGTTGTAGCCACCCGCGCCGACGAGCACGTCCACGCCGGACATCACCGCCAGCGCGGGCCACACGCGCAACGGACGCGGCGCGCCGTCTCGCACCACGTTCTTCTTCCGGGGCGCCTTCTCGGAGAGCCAAGGCCCCGGAGGCGCGAGCCACCGCACCGGCGCCTTCGCACCGAGCCGCTCCTGAAGCCGCGCGGCGATGAGCCCCGCCTCCTCCACCTCCAGCGCGTTGCCACTCCCCATCACCGCGACCAGGGGACGCGTGTCATCGGGCGCAACGCCCAGCCGCTCACGAGCCTCCTCACGCCCGAGCCACTCCTCGCGGCCGAGCAGCAACCAAGGCTCCGTGCGCACCGCGCGCGGATGCCCCGCGAAGGGCGCGTCCTCACCCGGGACGAGCAACAGGTGGAAGTCCTCCACCGCGGCGGCGATGTCGAAGCGCGCGACGTACGTGGGGTTCAAGTCGCGATGCACCAGCACCTTGCCCATGCGCAGCGAGGGCAACAGCGGCGCCAGCTCTCCCACCAGCCCGCGAGGGAACGTGTCCACCACGAGCAGGTCCGGGCGCACGCCCTCGAGCAGACAGTCCACCGTCTCGCGCATGGCGGCCTTGCCCAGCTCCGGGCTCAAGCGGTGCACATGCACCTCCGGACCGAGCACCGCCTCCAGCGGGACATCGGGCGCGAAGGGGCTGTTCGTCACCAGCGTGACGTGATGGCCCTTCCGAGCCGCGTTGCGCGCGAGCCCCGAGGCACGGGTGAAGTGCCCCATGCCACCGCCCAGGGCGTAGATGAGCCAGCGCGCGGGAGTCATCAGCTTCCGCCCAGGTCCTCCTCGAAGGAGGCATCTTCCTCGTGGCGCAGGCTCTCGCCATCCGCCTCGGTGAAGTCATGCGGGTCCCTCGAGGAGCCGCCCCCCCACGACGCGCCCCGGCCGTAGTAGCCGTAGTCGTCGTAGTAGGTGCTCGCCTCGTCCGACTCTCCGGAGAGCACGCCCGCGCACCCCGTGCAGACCGTCTGGTCCTCTTGCGACGTCAGGTGCATCTCACAAGCAAGCTTGCCGCACAGCTCGCACGGGATGCTCGCGGGCGCCCCACACTCGTGGGGCAGCAGGAAGCCCAGCCGCACCTGACAGCCAGGATTCGCGGAAGCGGGGCTCATGGCGTGGGTCCGGAAGGCGGCTGCTGGAGCTGGTGGAGCAGCGCCACGCGCAAGGGCAAGGACACCGCCTCGAAGGCGAGGCACGCCGCCGCGTCCGCGCGCACGAGCGCATGCGTGGAGAGCGTCGTCTTGCCCTGGGCATCGCGCAGGGACACCTTGCCCTCGCGCACCTTCACGCGCGCAATCTCCGCGCCCGGCGCGTCATAGACACGGGCACCGTCATCCTCCGGGAGCACGGTGTAGAGCAACGCGCCCTTCGAGTCGGTGAGGCGCCAGCCTGGCCCCTGGATGGCGAGGGTGTAGAGCACCTGGCGCTGCTCGCCGTCGCGCACGATGATGGCGCCACCGGACGAGCCGAGCACGTACCCCAGCGCCACGTCATCGGGGCCGGAGACCTTGAGGGAGGCGCCCTTCCACTTGAGGCGCGCCAGCTCGCGCTCGTCACCATCGACGAGCTTGGCGCCATCGTCCTTGGGCTTGAGGGAGAAGCGCTCGCGGCCGTCGCCGTCCTTGAACTTGAGCTTGCCCGGCAGGGGCACGTCCTCCGCGGAGGCGGCGGTGGTCGTGGGGGCCTGGGGAGGCTCGGAGCCGGAGGGGCGCGAGCAGCCCCACGCGAGCAACAGACAGAGGAGGAGTGGGAGGCGGCTCATGAAGCCCTCGAGGTGAGGTGCTTGCCGCGCGCCGAGGAGGCGTGGAGCACCTGGAAGAGGCTCAACAGCATCATCAGGCAGGCCCGCGTCGCGTCCGGCTCCACCTTCCATTCGGAGTCCATGTGGGCGCGCATGGCGAGCTTGTCCTCCGTCACGTCGAGCCGGGACAGCTTCACCTGGGGAGGCAGCTTCACGGCCTGCTGGGCCTGCGCGCGCAGCTGGGCGAGGCCGGGGTGGCGCTCGGGCTTCACGCGCAGCTGGGCCTGGAGGAAGGTGGCGCTCTTGCGCTTGTGCTTCGTCTTGAACTTGCCGCGGGGGTTTCGCCGGCTGCGCGTACGCTTCTGGAGCCACTCGGTGAGGGAGAGGCGCAGGTGGGTGCCATCGCGCAGGCGGGCCTGGAGCGACATCCACGCATCCTCGAACTCGTTGGTCTCCCAGCCAGTGGCCGTCCTGCCCTGGCGGACGAACTTCGAGGAGTGGTCGATGGGCTGGAAGTCCAGCTCCAGTGTGACGCGCTCCTGGGGGTCGATGTCCCGCAGCAGCGGGCGCAGCAGTCGGGCGGGGAGCTGGTAGCGGCGGTCCTCCAGGTCACACCGTGAGGAGCCGGAGGCCTTGAGGTGCAGGAAGACCGCCCCCACGAGCGACAGCCAGCCGAGCCACCACGCCCACCCGCCGAGCCAGGAGACCTCCGTGAAGCCGCGAAGGATGAAGGACAGGCCGACGAGGCCCGCGAAGCCCCTCAGGGCCCATCCGCGGCGACGACGCCAGAGGCGGGCCTGTTCGGCCATGTGCTCGTCGAGGTGCCCGAGTCGATTCAGGTCCTCCATCAACACGGACACAGGCGCGGTGTTGCGGTAGCACTTCTCCACGCGGAAGCGGTCGACGTCGAAGGACACGATGGGAGCTCCCCCTCGGAGCCACGGTACGGAGGCGCTGAGTGTATGGGTCGGCAGGGGGCGGGGCAAACGAGGAGGTTGGCCGGGGATGGCCAGGCGCGATAGCACGCATGACGTGGCCTCCGCGTCCGGCATCGTCTACGCATCGTTCGACCGTTTCCCGGCCCCCAAGGGGGCAGCCGTGCACATCCGGGCCTTCGTGGAGGCGCTGGGGGCGGCTTTCGGAGGGGTGGACCTGCTGGCGCTCCGGGACGGCCCCACGGCCAGCTCGGAGCCGAGGCCCCTGGTCGAGGGCGTGACGTACCACCCCCTGGAGGCGAGAGGGCGGGACCTGGTGGCGCAGGCCCTGTCGTTCCGCACGCACCTGGCGGCGTGGTGGAGGAACCGGCCGAGGGCGCGGGTGGTCCACGTGCGCTCCATCTTCGAGGGCTATCCGGTGGCGACGCGGAAGGGCGCACTGACGGACGCGCTGGTGTTCGAGGTGAATGGGCTGCCGTCCATCGAGCTGAAGTACCACCACCCGGACGTGGCGGACGACGCGGAGCTCATGCTGAAGCTCGTCGCGCAGGAGGACGCGTGCATCGCGAGCGCGGACCTGCTCGTGACGCCCAGCGAGGTGACGGCGGAGTACCTGGTGAAGCGCGGCGCGCGGGCGTCGAAGGTGCGGGTGATTCCGAATGGTGTCGAGCTGGAGGTGTTCCGCCACGCGTCGCCGAGGATTCGAGCACCGGGGCAGCCGGTGCGGCTGTTGTACAGCGGGACGATGACGTCGTGGCAGGGAGTGCATCACGCCATCGAGGCGCTGCGGCTCTTGAGGGAGCAGATGCCCGCGGTGCTGACGTTGGTGGGGCCGCTGCGCAAGCACCAGCGCAAGGTGATGATGGACCGGTGTGGGGACCTGCTCCTGGAGGGGGCGGTGGAGCTGCGGGAGCCCCTGCCCCAGGCGGAGCTGGCGGCGCTGCATCATGCCTGTGACGCGGTGCTGGTGCCGTTGCCGGTGAACGACCGCAACTGCGTGCAGGGGTGTTGCCCGCTGAAGTTGCTGGAGGCGATGGCGTCGGGGACCCCGGTCATCGCGTCGAACCTGCCGGTGGTGAGGACGCTGGCGGGGCCGGACGAGGTGCTGCTCGTGAGGCCGGGCTCGCCGAAGGCCATCGTGGAGGCGGTGAAGGACCTGTGCGCGAACGCGGAGCTGGGTCCGTCACTGAGCCACAGGGCCAGGGCCCGCGTGGAGCGGGACTTCAGCTGGGCGAAGGCCCGCGAGGCGCTGGTGAGCGCGTACGAGACAGATCTCGGGATGACGCGCAAAGTACCGGGCGTCGTGGAGAGCTGAGGCGCGGAGCCGGACAGGCAGAGACCTCGCGAGCGCCGCACAGGCGGCCGAGACATCCTCGAGGTGGCGCCCGCTTGATGTGGCAGCCGACAAGCAACGCGCGCGGGTGGGTCGACACCGATAGATGTGGCGGCCGACAAGCAACGCGCGCGGGTGAGTCGACACCGATAGCGGTGCGATGCCGGCGCTTCCGAATCATCACACGCGAGGAACAGCGCGGGTGAGGACCCGGCGCAGCACCTCCGCCTCGGCCTCGGACTGAAAGCGCTCCAGGATGCGACGACGCGCGGCGGCGCCGATGGCGGCGCGGTGCTCCGAGGACAGCGACAGCACGTCGAGACACGCCTGTCCGAGGTGGTTGAGCAGGGCCTTGGAGACGATGAAGCCGTTGCGCTGATGGTCCACGGCCTCGGGGATTCCGCCCGCGTCACTCGCGACGACAGGCAGGCCGCAGGACATCGCCTCCAGCAGAGCGTTCGGCATCCCTTCCCAGAGTGACGGCTGGAGATACACGTCGCACAGGCGCAGGTGCGCGGCGATGGACTCCGGCGTCTCGAGCGCGCCCGAGACGAGGATGCGAGCCCCATCCTCGGGGTGCTCGGCGCGGAAGGCGACCAGGTGTTCGGCATCCCGAGGCCGCACCTCACCGATGACGAGCAGACACGCGGGCCGGGTGCGCCGCACCTCCGAGAGCGCGGCGAGCAGGAACGGCAGTCCCTTCTTGTGACGCAGCTCTCCGGAGAAGCCGAGCACCGCCTCATCCGGAGCGATGCCAAGCCGCGTGCGCAGCGAGACGTCGGCGGGGCCGGGTGAGAACACCTCGGTGTCGACGGCGTTGGGGATGACCTCCACGCGGCCATCCTTGCCCAGCAGCATGCTCATCTTCCGGCCCAGGTCGGCGGAGGCCGCGGTGAGCACATCCGCGCGCTGGAGCGTCCACAGCAGGCGAGCGAAGTCCCCGGGCGGGAACATGTGCTGGTCCACGTCATTGCCGCGAGCGCTCACGGTGGAGGCGATGCCGACAGACGCGGCGAACACCACGGCGAGGAACCCGGGCGGTGACAGGTAGTGCCCCCAGACCAGGTCATAGCGTCGACGCGAGTGCAGATACCCGAGCACGTCCAGCGTGTGTTGCATGGACAGGTCACTGCTGCCGAAGAGCCCCAGCCGATGCAACGTGACACCGCGAGCCAACGGCGTCACCTCGCCCGCATCGTCCAGTGTGCTCAACGCGCCGGGGGCCGCCGTGCGGGTCCAGGCGAGCACCTCCACCCGAGCCCCGAGTCGAGCCAGGGCTCCCGCGGTGCGGGCACCGCTGCGAGCAAGACCACCGATATCAGGCGGGAAGCGTTCAGCGAGGAGAAGGACACGAGGTGAGCCAGCCATGGGGATGAATCTACCCGGCTGGGGCTGCTTCACCCTCGTGGAATCTCACGAGCCCCGGTCGAGCCATCACTCACCACACAACAACCGGTCATCACGACGCACAAAGCCAGACGAATTGATTGGACACCCCTGGCGAATCACTCACACCATGACATCGCCCTCACTCCCCCCGGCTCGCGGTCCGTGACTCAATCCCAGCCGGGTTGGGACGCGCTCCCTCACCGCAACCGGGTGTCATCACCGCCCCACATCCTTCGACGGGAGTTCGTCCCCACTCCTCCGCGCACGAGAGGCCGGTCGCCGGAGAAAATCCTTGGAGCGCAGCTTGAGACACCCCTGTCAGCCGAGGTCATTCGTACCTCGCATCCACTCCGTGATTCCCCTCCTCCTGGCCCTGCTGTCCTGCGGCGAGCCGGAGCCCATGTCTGACAATGGGTCGGAGACGACCACGACCCAGAAGAAGCTGTCCGCCCAGGTGAAGGTGGACCGGGCCGTGGCGGCCGGTGCCTACCACTCCCTGTTCCTGCAGAAGAACGGCGAGGTCTTCGCCTGGGGACAGAACTCCGTCGGACAGCTGGGGACGGGCAACACCAGCACCACGCCGGTGGCGAGCCCCACGAAGCCCGTGGGTCTGCCTCCCAGCAAGGCCATCGCCGCGGGACAGACGCACTCGCTCGCGCTCGATGTGGATGGGAATGTCTGGGCCTGGGGCAAGAACGACTTCGGCCAGGTGGGCCTCGGCACCACGGGTGGATTGGTGAACGCCGCCACGCGCGTGAGTGGGCTGTCGGGTATCCAGGCCATCTCGGCGAACGGGAATTTCTCCCTCGCGCTGGGGCAGGACGGCCGCGTCTGGGCCTGGGGACAGAACGCCTCCGGGCAGGTGGGCAAGGGCGCGGTCAGCACCGCGGAGTCCACGCCCCGCCAGGTGAACAGCCTGCCCACCATCCGCGCCATCGCGGCGGGTCACAACCACGCGCTCGCGCTGGATGCGGACGGCAAGGTGTGGGCGTGGGGCAAGAACGACTTCGGGCAGCTCGGCACGGGGAGCACCTCGCCCGCCATGGTGCTCGTGCCCACGGTGGTGACGACGCTGCCTCGGGCCAAGGCCATCGCGGCGGGAGCAGCGCACTCGCTCGCCATCGATGAGCAGTTCGGCAACGTCTGGGCCTGGGGGCAGAACTCCTCCGGGCAGGTCGGCACCGGGACGACGAGCACCACACCGGTGCTCGCGCCCACGGCCGTCCCGGGCGTGTTCGCCGCGACGCACGTGCGCGCGGGTCTTGCCTTCTCGATGATCATCATGGGCAATGGCGTGGTGAAGGCGTGGGGTCTCAACGCCTCCGGCCAGCTCGGGCATGGCGCCCCGGGAGGCACGAGCGGAGTTCCCGTGGATGCCGTGGGACTCACGGACGTCACGGCCATCGCCGCGGGCTACCACCATGCGTTGGCGGTGCGCCCGGGCTGTCCGGTGTGGACGTGGGGCAACAACAGCCAGGGGCAGCTCGGCACGGGTGCGTACACGACCACGGCGACCTCCGCGCCCGTGACGACGCTCATCCTCAACACCTACTACTACGACAGCGACATGGACGGCTTCGGCGACGAGTATGTGTCCATGGAGGCCTGTGCCCCGGTGGATGGCTTCGTGGAGGACATCGACTGTGACGACTTCACGTCGACCACGTACCCAGGCGCGCCGGAGACGTGCAACAGCATCGACGACAACTGCGACAGTGAGGTCGACGAGGGCAACCCGAGTGGCGGCGACGAGTGCGCCACGGGCGCGCTCGGTGTCTGCGCGAAGGGCACCACGGCCTGCACGCAGGGCCTCGTGGTGTGCGAGCAGAACCAGGCCGCATCGGACGAGCAGTGCGACGGCCTGGACAACGACTGTGACGGAGAGGTGGACGACGGCAACCCGGGCGGACTCGTCGCGTGCGAGACGGGCGGCGTCGGCGTGTGCGGCGAGGGCGTCAGGTACTGCACCCACGGCGCCCTGGAGTGCGTGCAGAAGTACGCCCCGTCCGCGGAGACCTGCGACAACCGCGACAACGACTGCAACGGCCAGACGGACGACGGGCTGACGTTCGCGACGTGGTACCTGGACCAGGACCACGACGACTACGGTGTCGCCTCGCAGTCGATGCAGGCCTGTGCGCGCCCGGTGAACCACGCGGCCCAGGCGGGTGACTGCGACGACACGCGGGCTGCTTTCAACCCCGGCGCGCCCGAGTCCTGCGACGGCGTGGACAACAACTGTGATGGCCAGGTGGACGAGGGCCTGACGCGACAGACGTGGTACCGCGATGCGGACGGTGACGGCTTCGGCGTCGCGAGCGACACGGTGAGCGACTGCCGGCAGCCCGCGGGCTATGCGGCCGTGGCGGGCGACTGCAACGACGGCAACGCCTCCATCAAGCCTGGAGCCGCGGAGGTCTGCGACGGCGCGGACAACGACTGCGACTCCCTGACGGATGAAGGCGTGCTGGGCACGTACTACCGGGACGCGGATGGCGATGGCTACGGCAGCGCGAGCCAGTCGACGCAGGCGTGCGCGGCGCCCACGGGCTACGTCACGAACGCCTCGGACTGCCTGGACACGGATGCGTCCATCCACCCGGGAGCCGCGGAAGTCTGCGACGGTGTCGACAACAACTGCGCGGGAGGCGCCGACGAGGGAGTCCCCACGCAGGAGTGGTTCCTGGACGGAGACGGGGATGGATATGGTCGGTCGACCCTGTCGACGCGGAGCTGCCGTCAGCCCACGGGCTACGTGGCGAGCGCTTCGGACTGCGATGACTCCAACCCGACGACGCACCCGGGCGCCACCGAGATCTGCGACGGCGTGGACAACAACTGCGCGGGAGGAGTCGACGAGGGCCTCACGACCCAGACCTGGTACCGGGACGCGGACGCCGATGGGTTCGGCGACGCGAACAACGCCACGCAGTACTGCCGACAGCCGTCGGGGTACGTGAGCAACGCCTCGGACTGCCAGGACGCGAACCCCAACATCCGTCCCGGCGCCTCCGAGACGTGTGATGGCGTGGACAACAACTGCAATGGCTCCGTCGACGAAGGGGTCCAATCAACCTGGTACCGAGACGCGGACGGCGACGGGTACGGGAACGCGTCGAGCTCCACCCAGGCGTGCTCGAAGCCCTCCGGCTACGTGGCGAACGCCACCGACTGCAACGACGGCAGCGGGTCCATCCATCCAGGCGCTTCCGAGGTCTGCGACGGCGTGGACAACAACTGCGCAGGTGGCGCCGACGAGGGCCTCACGACGCAGACCTGGTACCGCGACGCGGATGGCGACAGCTACGGCAACGCGAGCGCCTCCACGCAGAACTGCCGGCAGCCCTCGGGCTATGTGAGCAACGCCTCCGACTGCAATGACGGCAGCTCCGGCATCCGCCCGGGTGCCGCGGAGTTCTGCGACGGTGTGGACAACAACTGCAATGGCT
Organism: Myxococcus sp. MH1; assembly: GCF_059738865.1. NCBI lineage: Bacteria > Pseudomonadati > Myxococcota > Myxococcia > Myxococcales > Myxococcaceae > Myxococcus > Myxococcus sp. MH1. The sequence goes on from NZ_AP026947.1 coordinate 10,303,452, forward strand.
CCGTGGACGAAGGCGTTACCTCCACCTTCTATCGGGACGTGGATGGAGACGGCTACGGCAACGCGTCAAGCAGCACCCAGGCCTGCTCGCGGCCCTCCGGCTATGTGACGAACGCCAGCGACTGCAACGACAGCGATGCGAGCGTCAGCCCTGGGGCATCCGAGGCCTGTGACGGCGCGGACAACAACTGCAACGGCTCCGTGGATGAGGGAGTGACAGTGCCCATCTGGTACCGAGACGCGGACGGCGATGGATACGGTAACGCAGGTGTGTCCACGCAGAGCTGTGGCAATCCTGCCGGCTATGTATCGAACGCCACGGACTGCAACGACACCAACGGGCTCGTCAACCCAGGCAAACCGGAGATCTGCTGGGATGGCATCGACAACAACTGCTCCGGCACTCAAAACGAACACTGCGTCGGCCCTTGCGGGCCTGTCATTGAGGACCTCGTCGAGTCCGGCGATGCCTCACTGCTCCCTCAATGCGACGGTCCTAAACTGCGCTGAGTCGACACCAACGCCTGGGTAGAACGTCCACAGGCATATGAGCGTCGGGGAGGTTTAGAAAAAGCCTCCCTGACGCCTTCGTGCATCAGTCCAGGCGGACAGGCGTCGCACTGCGGGAGTGAGCCTGACAGCCATGGGACGAAGGCGGAAACACGTCGAAGGGGACAAGAGATGTGGCCGGTGCTCACCCCTGGCTGGAGGCAGGACAAACGCCAGTGCGAGGTGAGCCTGTCCTGGGCCGGAATCTACCCAGTCAGGGTCAATCCAGCCTCTCAAAACCTCGCGATGCTTGAGTTGCAGAATGGCTCGCCACTCGTCATCCAGCGGCCACGACGCACAGAGCCAGATGAACGGATTTGACACACCTGTCGAACCATTCACACCATGGTCTCGCCTCGCTCCCCTGATCTCGGTCCACGACTCAATTCCTACCGGATTGAGACTCGGGATCTCACCGCGTCCGGCGCCATCACCGCCCCACATCTTCGACGGGAGCTCGTCCCCCACTCCTCCGCGCTCGAGAGGCCGGTCGCCGGAGGAATCCTTGGAGCGCAGCTTGAGATACCCCTGTCAGCCGAGGTCAGCCGCACCTCGCACGCACTACGTGATTCCCCTCCTCCTGGCCCTGCTCTCCTGCGGCGAGCCGGAGCCCATCTCTGACGACGGGTTGGAGACGACCACGACCCAGAAGAAGCTGTCCGCCCAGGTAAAGGTGAACCGGGCCGTGGCGGCAGGTGCCTACCACTCATTGTTCCTGCAGAAGAACGGCGAGGTCTTCGCCTGGGGACAGAACCTCGTCGGACAGCTCGGCACTGGCAGCATCAACTCCACGCCGGTGGCGAGCCCCACGAAGCCCGTGGGTCTGCCTCCCATCAAGGCCATCGCCGCGGGACAGACGCACTCGCTCGCGCTCGATGTGGATGGGAATGTCTGGACCTGGGGCAAGAACGACTTCGGCCAGGTGGGCCTCGGCACCACGGGCGGACTGGTGAACACCCCTGCTCGCGTAAGCGGGCTGTCCAGCATCCAGGCCATCTCGGCGAACGGGAACTTCTCGCTCGCGCTGGGCCAGGACGGCCGCGTCTGGGCCTGGGGGCAGAATGCCTCCGGACAGGTGGGCACGGGCGCGCTCAGCACCGCGGAGGCCACGCCTCGACAGGTGAACAGCCTTCCCACCATCCGGGCCATCGCCGCGGGTCACAACCACGCGCTCGCGCTGGATGCGGATGGCAAGGTGTGGGGCTGGGGACGGAACGACTTCGGGCAGGTCGGCACCGGTACGGCCGGAGGCACCGTCCTGACTCCCGCGATGATGGCCACCCTGTCTGGCATCACGGCCATCGCGGCGGGCGCGGCGCACTCGCTCGCCATCGACGAGCAGTTCGGCAACGTCTGGGGCTGGGGCCAGAACTCCTCGGGCCAGGTCGGCACCGGGACGACGAGCACCACGCCGGTGCTGCAGCCCTCCGCCGTCTCGGGCGTGTTCGCCGCGACGCATATCAGCGCGGGTCACGCCTTCTCCCTGGTCATCATGGGGAATGGCCACGTGAAGGCGTGGGGCCTCAACGCCTCGGGACAGCTCGGGCACGGTGCCCCGGGTGGCACGAGTGGAGCACCTGTCGACGTACTCGGACTCCAGGACGTGATGGCCATCTCCACGGGCTACCACCATGCGGTGGCGGTGCGCCCGGGCTGCCCGGTGTGGACCTGGGGCAACAATGGTCAGGGACAACTCGGCACGGGCACCTACGTCACGACACCGACGTCCTCACCCGTGACGACGTTGGTCCTCAACACCTACTACTTCGACGGCGACATGGACGGCTTCGGCGACGAGTTCTTCAGCGCCGAGGCCTGTGAGGCTCCCTACGGCTATGTCGAGGACACCGACTGCGACGACTTCAATCCGACCACGTACCCGGGCGCGCTTGAGGCATGCAACGGCGTCGACGACAACTGCGACACTGTGGCTGACGAGGGAGACCCGGGCGGCGGCGACGAGTGCGTCACGGGCCTGCTTGGCGTCTGCGCAAAAGGGACGACATCTTGCACGCAGGGCAGCGTGGTGTGCACGCAGAACCAGACCGCGTCCACGGAGCAGTGCGACAGCCTGGACAACGACTGTGACGGAGAGGTGGACGAAGGCAACCCGGGTGGGCTCCAGGCGTGCGCCACGGGTGGCGTGGGGGTCTGCGGTGAAGGCGTGACCTACTGCACGCACGGCCTCGTCGAGTGCGTGCAGAAGTACGGCCCCACCGCCGAGGTCTGCGACGGCCGCGACAACGACTGCAACGGCCAGCCGGATGACGGCCTGACGTTCTCGACCTGGTACCAGGACCTGGACCACGACAACTACGGAGTGGCCTCGCAATCCGTGCAGGCCTGCGTGCGTCCGGCGAGCCACGCGGCCCAGGCAGGTGACTGCGACGACACGCGAGCCACCTTCAACCCCGCGGCCCCCGAGGTCTGCGACGGCCTGGACAACGACTGCGATGGCCAGGTGGACGAGAGCCTGACGCGGCAGACGTGGTACCGGGACGCGGACGGTGACGGCTTCGGCGTCGCGAGCGACACGGTGAGCGATTGCCGGCAGCCCGCGGGCTACGTCGCGGTGTCGGGTGACTGCAACGACGGCAGCGCATCCATCAAGCCCGGCGCAGCCGAGGTCTGTGACGGCGTGGACAACAACTGCAACGCGCTGACGGACGAGGGGCTGCTGGGCACGTACCACCGGGACGCGGATGGCGACGGCTACGGGAGCGCGAGCCAGTCGACCCAGGCCTGCGCGGCGCCCTCGGGCTACGTGGGGAACTCGACGGACTGCAACGATGGCAGCGCGGCCATTCACCCGGGTGCCACCGAGGTCTGCGACGGCATCGACAACAACTGCGCGGGCGGCGCCGACGAGGGCCTCGCGACGCAGACCTGGTACCGCGACGCGGACGGCGACAGCTACGGCAACGCCAGCGTCTCCACGCAGAACTGCCGCCAGCCCTCGGGCTACGTGAGCAACGCCTCCGACTGCAGCGACAGCAACTCCGGCATCCGCCCTGGCGCCACGGAGACCTGCGACAGCGTGGACAACAACTGCAACGGCTCCGTGGACGAAGGTGTTACCTCCACCTTCTATCGGGACGTGGATGGAGACGGCTACGGCAACGCGTCAAGCAGCACCCAGGCCTGCTCGCGGCCCTCCGGCTACGCGACGAACGCCACCGACTGCAACGACGGCAGCGCGGCCATCCACCCGGGCGCCACCGAGGTCTGCGACGGTGTGGACAACAACTGCGCGGGCGGTGTCGACGAAGGCCTCACGACGTACACCTGGTACCGCGACGCGGACGCAGATGGATACGGCAACTCCAGCGTGTCCACGTCGAGCTGTCGGCAGCCCTCGGGCTACGTGGGCAACGCCACGGACTGCAACGATGGTGCGTCCAACGTCCGTCCTGGAGCCACCGAGTCTTGCGATGGCCTGGACAACAACTGCAATGGCTCGGTGGACGAGGGCGCGATGCGCACCTGGTACCGGGACACGGATGGCGACGGCTACGGGTACCCGACGAGCACCACCCAGGCCTGCTCCCCCCCTGCCGGCTACGTGGCCAATGGCACCGACTGCCATGATGGCTTCGCGACCATCCATCCGGGAGCCACGGAGGTCTGCGACTACATGGACAACAACTGCAATGGCTCCGTCGACGAAGGTCTGACGGTGCCCACGCTGTACCGCGATGCGGACGGCGATGGTTACGGCAACCCGAGCGTGTCCACGAAGAGCTGCGGCCCATTCGCCGGCTACGTCGCGAACGCCACGGACTGCAACGACAACAACTCAGCCATCCATCCGGGACGGATGGAGATCTGCTGGGACGGCATCGACAACAACTGCTCTGGACAGGTCAACGAGAACTGCGGCTCCCCTTGCCCAGAGCCACCGGAGTTCTCCTCGGCCCATGGAGTCTCGACGATGGTCAAGTGCGACCCCTTCATGCCGAGTGAGTACGTGAGCGAAGAAGTCCAGTAGGCCCCACGACCACACGGAACGGCGTCAGGAGGACGCACCCTCCTGACGCCGTTCCGTGAATAATTCCCGCGAGCCCCCGTCCAGGGGCACGGAGGATCCACCCCTACCCCAGGGCCGGACCCCTACAGGCTCCTCCGGAGGCATTCCACACATGCACGCGCGCCCGTGGTGGGCAATCGCGCTCGCGGGGACACTCGCGGGCTGCATCGTCGAGTCCGGGCTGGACGACCCGCCCGACTGGGACGACGACCCCAGCGAGCCCAGGCCCGACCCCAGCACCCCCAGGCCCCAGCCGAGCGCCCCCGACTTCCGGGTGGAGCTCGTCTCGGGTCCCTCCGCCCTGGGGACGGGTGAGCAGCGCGTCCAGGCGCGCCTGTGCAACGACGGCGCGGGCTCCGGCATGACGGACGCGGCCTTCTTCCTCACCGCCTCCTCCGCCCCCGGCGCCTCCGAGTTCCACCTGGGCGCAAGCCCCCGCTTCTCCCTGCGCGCCGGCGAATGTCGCGAGGTCTCCGCGTCCGTCAGCGCCCGCGCCATCCCCGAAGGCGACTACTTCCTCAGCGCCCGCGTGGACCCGGATGGCCTGGTCACCGAGGACAGCGAGGGCAACAACATGCGCCTCGGCAACGCGGTGTTCGTGGACCGCACGCCGCCGCCCACCCCCACGCCCACCTGGGCCCAGGCGGGCACCGGCTCCACCCGCGCCCTCACCCTCCACACCGAGGCCGGCGCCACGGTCCGCGTGTACCAGGGCCCCGGCTGCACCGGGGCCGAGGTCGGCTCCACCGTGGCCAACGCGGGCAACTACTGCGAGGTCCCCGTCTCCGTCCCCAACGGCCCGGGCGCCCGCTACTCCGCGCGCGCCTACGACGCCGTCGGCAACGGCTCCCAGTGCAGCCCCGCCGTCGACTACCCCTACGGCCCGGGCACGCCCCGGATGGCGCCGGTGCTGCTGAGCACCTCGCCCACGTCCCCGGGCGGGAGCCTGCAGCCCGTCTTCCACGGTCGCGCCGAGCCGCGCGTCACGGTGGAGGTCTTCCGCACCGCCAACTGTCAGGGCCCGGTGGAGAAGACGGTGACGACTGACGACATCGGCCTGTTCTACGCCCAGGTGAGCGTGGCGAAGAACGCGAAGGTGACGGTGTCCGCCCGGGCGACAGCCGCGGGTGGCTACGACTCCGCGTCCACCTGCTCCAACCCGCTCGAGTACCAGCATGACGGAGAGCCGCCCGAGCCGCCGCGCGTGACGGACGTGAAGTGGCAGTACCTGAACGATGGCCAGCAGCTCGTCATCACGGGCACCGCGGAGCCGCACGCCACGGTGGGCATCTTCGTCGACGTGGCCTGCACGGGCACGCCCACGCGCACGGTGCAGGCGGACGCGCAGGGGCGCTTCAGCACGGTGGCCCCGTTCGGTCCCGGTGGCAGCCACCGCGTGTTCCTGGCGGCGAAGGACGCGTGCGGCAACGTGTCCACGTGCGCCGAGGGTCCCGCGTACGAGCTGCGCTGCCCGCCCGGCACGGCGGACTGTGACGGCCGCTCGTCCAACGGCTGCGAGGTGGACCTCACGGCGAACCCCAATCACTGCGGCACGTGCGGCAACTCGTGCCAGGACGGTCCCTACGCGGACGGCGTCTGCGTGGCGGCGACCTGCGGACAGACCTGCGTGCCGGGCTACTACGACTGTGACGGCAAGGCGTCCAACGGCTGCGAGTCGCGCACGGTGTGCCAGCCCACCAACACGTGCACCATCGACAAGCCGAGCGAGCTGATGATCACCCACCTGTCCGTGGTGGAGGACCCGGTGCGCACGGCGCCGGGAGGCGCGTGGCACTTCGGCACGGTGATGCGCGAGCTGAACGGCGGACAGGACCCGTCCGAGCTGGTGCGCGCGTGGCTGAAGACGTGGCTGGAGAAGCAGCACGTGAACGGGCTGACGATTCCGCCGCGTCCGGAGATGCAGACGAAGGTGCTGGGGCCGTGGGAGACGCGCAGCGGCGGGCCGTCGAAGCCGCTGGACTTCAACTCGGCGCCGTTCCGGCTGCTGGCCATCGTCAACCGCATCGACCTGCGCGAGCAGGGGGTGACGGCGGGCGAGGGGCGCTTCATCTACGGCGTGGTGGCGCCCAACGGCGAGCCGCTCGAGTTCACCGTCATCCTGGAGTACGCGCTGCCGGGCACCACGCCCGAGGCCATCCAGCGCTGGGCCTCGGACTGGCATGCGCTGGGCGCGGTGAAGGTGGGCAACGCGGGCTACAACGCGAAGCTGCAGGCGCTCACGGACCGCTTCGTGAAGGCGGGGGTGATGACGGGTCGGCACCAGGGCAGCGCGCTGAACCAGATTCGCACCAACGAAATCGAGCTGGAGGAGCCGTGGGAGCTGCGCGAGTTCGTGCTGTCTCCGCTGGGGCTGATGCCGACGACGATGAAGCTCACGCCGGCGAACCACTTCGAGAACACGCCGATGCTGGCCAGCTACCTGACGGAGAACTCGGCGGCGGTGCTGGAGGAGCGGCACACGGTGCCCGACAGCATGGGGGGCATCCCGTTCCTGGGAGCGCACTCGCTGGTGCCGCTGGACTTCTTCTGGCGGGCGCCGAACGTGTCGAACGAGGTGCGGCACAAGTTCTCGCTCAACACGTGCAGCGGGTGTCACGCGGGTGAGACGCAGACGGAGTTCGTCCACGTGTCCGCGCGGGCCTCGGGCAGGACGTCCACGCTGTCGCCCTATCTGCGAGGCACCACGGTGACGGACCCGGTGACGAAGTCGATTCGCACGTTCGACGACCTCACGCGCCGCGCCGAGGACCTGAAGGCGCTGGTGTGCACGCCCACGGCGGGCCTCAAGTCGGTGGGCCTGGCGCCCTCCAACCTGCCGCGCGCCCGCGTGCACTGAAGCACGAGGACCCGAGCCGTCCGGAGCGCGACTTCGCCCCCGGGCGGCTCATGTCGAGGTGGAGCCAGGCGTCGCCTCGGCACGCCATCGCTCCAACAAGCGACGCCGATGGGCGGGCGAGATCTCCGCGCCGTAGGTCCGGTCGAGGAGCCCGAGCTTCCACTCGGCGGAACCCATCGTCAGCCCCTGCTCCCGTAGCGAGGCTGAGACCAGCGCACGCGCGGCGGAGAACATGTCGGCCCCCATCACGAGACGCTCTTCCCCTGACTTGCGCAGGAGCAGCGAGCGAACGAGAGCCTCGGCACGAGGCAGGGTGTCCTTCATGGCTTCACCGTCTCCAACAAGGACTCGATTCCCAGGTCCCGAGCCCAGTGCATCAGATAGGCCCAGTCCATCGAGGACGTAGCATCCACGATGTTCCGCACATCTCCCATCTGCATCTCGGACAGACTGTCCCGCGCCCAGTAAAGCTTCGAGAGTACCAGGTCCTCAGGCGAGACAATCCAGATGCGCTGTCCCTGGAGCTCGACTGTTCGCCGCCTGCGAAACTCCTCCTGTCGATACGCCGACCTCTTACGGATGACACAGTCGACCTTCACGACCGTTTCGAAGTGGATGAGGTTGAAGAGCGACTGGTGTGACAGCGCCTCGCGAATCTCCTCTTCATCGATGGAGAAGTCGGCCTGGAACAGCGAGAGAAGGACTGGAACCTTCGGAGCCTCCAGTTCGACGACGATGTCCACATCGCGAGTCATGCGAGGACGCGCGTAGAAGTTCATGGCCGTGGAGCCACTCAGCATGTACGGGATGCCTGCCTGCTCCAGCCTGCTCCCCACCAGGAGGAGGACCTTGAGGTAATCGTCCACGCGCGAAAGATAGCGCGTTCAGTCGCCGTCGGCCCGTCTTGACCCGCCAGCCCGCAGGGCTGGCAGGCCCCACCTCCACTCCAAGCCTCACCGCCCGAAGCCACCCAGGGCCGTGCGGCTGAAGCTCGCGCCGCCCTGGCTCACCTTCACCGCGGACTGGCTGAACACCTGGAAGGCCGAGCGAATCTCCCGCTCGGACTGGCCCGGCGTGAGAATCCACGCATCCTCGATGCCCATCTGCTGGAACACGCGCCGGAAGTTCGTGCTCCCGTCGTCGATGCCCATCGCCGCGACGATGTGGTTCTCCGCCCGCCGCAGGTCCTTCACCACCGCCGCCACGTCCTTCGCCTGCGCGCGGCTCGAGTGCATGTCCGCGCCGTCCGTAATCAACAGCGTCACCGTGCGCACCGGCACACCGTTCGCGCTGAACTCCTGGGACTTCGCCAGCACCGTCCCCAGCAACACCACCGCCTGGTCATACAGCGGCGTCCCCTGGTCCGCGCGGTAGTTGCCCGAGTGCATCCGCACCACGTCCTCCAGCGGCCGGTAGGGATTGAGCACCTGGCCGTTCAGGTAGCGCGTGTGGAAGAGCACGCCGTCCTTCTGCTTGCTCGCCAGGAGCGAGTCGAGCACCAGGTTGTGCCCGTCACACACCGTCTTCGTGTGCCCCGACGTGGAGATGCTCCCCGAGTCGTCCGGCATCACCGTCACCAGCACCACCTCGCTGGCCTGCACGTCCTCCACCCGCACGCCCAGGCCCGCCTGGATTTGCGCGCCCAGGTCCACCACCGTCAGCGCCTGCAGTCCCGCGGGGCTCAGCACCCCTTCGGCGTGCGCATCCTCGAAGAGCTGCGTGGCCGTCCGGGGGCCTCCACTCGTCGTCCTGCTCATGTCCTGCTCTCTCTTTCTCCCTCATCGCGAGGGCATGGCTCCGCCGCCCCGCCCCACCTGAGACAGGCGCGGTCATCGAACTCACGACACCACCGCGGCTCAGCCGATGCGCAGGTCCGGCCAGCTCGCCAGCGGGTCCGTGGACCGCACCAGGTGCATGCCCGCGTCCGCGAAGCGCTTGAGCGCCGCATCCGCCTGCGGCGTGAAGTCCGCCGCGAAACCACCCTTCCCGTCCGGCACCGTCACCGCCGACATGCAGTCCGTCAGCAGGTACACCTTGCGAGCCAGCGCCGCGTCCTGCGCCACGATTTCGCCGAGCAGGTCGTCGATGGAGCTCTTCACGCAGTGGCTCGCGGCCTGTCCGCCAATCACCACCGCGTCCGCCGTCAGCAGCGTCTTGAGGAACTGGGTGTTGCGCTGCGCCAGCGGCTGTCCGTCATGCCGGCTCATCACCTCCGGACGCAGCACCGAGTAGTTCTCCGTCAGCGGATTGCCGCCCTTCACCTCCGCCCAGGACTGCATGCCGCGCACGTACGAGTGGAACAGCCGCGCCTCCTGCACCACCCCCGCCAGCGCGTGCCCGTCCCCACCGAGCAGGCAGTGCGGCGGCCACAGGTACAGCGTGTACTTGCCCGCGCGCTCCAGCTCCTCGCAGTAGTACTTCACCTGCTTGAGCAGCCACGGGTAGTTGCCACCGCACAGCCACTTCGCCATCGCCGGGTTCGGCTTCGCCTGTCCTCGCTCAATCTGCTCGCGAGTCACCTCGCGGTACGGCGTCAGCGGCTGGTCATCCTGGTCCACCCAGAAGGACGGGAAGAAGATCTGGTACGCGAAGTGGGTGTCGAGCGTCGCCGTCACGTTCGTGAGCGTGCCCAGGTTCTTGTAGATGAACTCGGCGATGCGGCGGCTGTCCTCCACGGCGCCGCGCCCGCTGCGCCCCGCGACATAGAGCGAGCCCTCCGGGAAGCAGAAGTCCTTCTGCACGTCGATGAGCAGCAGGTGCAGGTTGAATCCATCCGACGCGGCCGCGGTGACACCATTCGCGCTGCGCCAGGTGCCCGCCTCCATCTGCAGCTTCCCCGCGTCCGGACCGTAGCTGTACTTCCCCGCGTGCTCCGCCCGATAGAACCCAGGTACCGGCAGCTCCTTCACTTGCTTCCTCATCGCACGACCCCCTGTCATGTAAAGACATCCACCCGGCTCAAGCCATCCGCAGCGCGGTGAGCTCCTGTCGCCCCACCACGACCAATCCCTGACGCGTCAGCAGGAGCCGGGCTCCCGAGTCCACGAAGGGCTCCGCGTCGGGAAAGTCCCGCACGGCCTCCAGGCGCCCCTGTCGCAGCTCCACGCGGGTCAGCCCTGCGTCCGTGGCGCAGAACAGCGCCTCACCCACCGCGCACCGTCCCGTCCCGAGCGCGCCGCCCAGCCACGAACCGTCATTCGCCTCGGCCACCGCCTGCGCCCGCACCGCGCCATCCGAGCCGAGCACCACGCAGTGATGCACCGTGCGCCCCTGCGTCTGCTCGGCGAGGAACAGCCACGCCAGCGCCCCATCGAAGAGACAGTCCGCGTCCACGAGCTGCCCCGACGGCCACGGCAGCGTCAGCCCGTCGCGCAGTCCCAGACGCTCGGCGTCGAAGACGAACGCGCCTCGGAGTCCACCCGCGCGATGGAACCCCAGCCCGAAGCGAGGTCCCACGAACAACCGCGTCTGCCCTTCCAGCACATCGCCGATGCGCTCCGGCCCGTGCACGCCGTCCCGCCACAGTCCGCCCCCCACCGCCCAGTAGCGATGTCTCGCGTTGGCCGCGAAGGCCGGGCGTCCCTCGGGAGCGTCCACCCCCAACCGCTCCCGCTCGCCCAGCGGCCCCAGCACCGCCACCACGCCGTCCCGCCCCACCAGCGTCACGTCCCCCTGGAGCGCCCAGTGCAACGAGGGGTCCAGCGGTCCTCGCATCACCACACGGCCGTCCCCTCGGCGATAGGCGCCATCCGCGTGGTAGAGCCAGCGCGGGACACCGTCCTCCACGCTCGCGTGCACCAGGACCCCGCGCGTGGCGAACAGGCGCGTGGCCGTCACCTGACCTCGCGCCGAGGTGACAGGCGTGGTCTGCGCCACCGCGTTCGGCTGACACGTGGGACAGGCGCGCCGGGCGTGCTCGACACCACACGACGGGCACTGCGTGAAGCGCAGCCCCTCCAAGAGCGGCAGCGGGAAGGCGCCGCGCAGGTCCTCCACGAAGACGCGGTGGAGGTGGTGGAGCACGTCATCGGGGAGCGTCCGCATCGGGAGCGCGGGCTTCGGGTACTGCACCTCCGGATGGAAGACGGTGATGCGCTGGAGCAGCCGCCCCGCGGTCGTCGTGCGCGCGGACGGGGACTTCGGTCGGTGCACGCCGCCATGCGGCCCCACGCACAAGAGTGACTGCATCGCCGCCACGGTGAAGCCGTACCAATCACTCTCACTCGACGCCGGGCGCGTGGGCACCAGGCTCTTCCCGTTCAACCGCACCGGGTCCACGAAGCGCTCGGTGAACAGCGCGCACAGGAACCCTCCGAACTGGAAGCTGTCCGCGTCGATGAGGTGCGCGTCCGCCGCGCCCGTGACGAGCACGTTGAGGTCGTTGAAGTCCCCCACCACCACGCCCGCCGCGTGGACTCCAGCGAGCGTGTGGTGCAGCGAGCGCAGCACCTCCACCGCGCGCGCCGAGGTGGCGCCCGCGCGACGGAACGAGGGCTCACCGAAGCGCCGCAGCGACTCCACGCCGTCCAGCTTGCGCATGGCGTACCCCAGCACCGTGCGCTCCTTCTTGTCCGTGGCCAGCGCCTGCGGCACCACCACGCGCCCGGGCAGCCCCGTGGGGAACACGCGCAGCTTGCGCTGGTGCTCGTCGATGCGGGCCCGCGCGGCCTCCTGCTCCACCGCGAGCCCCGTGTAGTCCGGGTGCTCGGGCGGCTTGAAGACCTTGAGCGCGCGGCCGTCCCCCAGGTCGAACACGTCCGCCTCGCCGCCCTTGCCAATCGCCCGGGCGGGGTCCAACCGCACCTTCTTCCCCTCGAGCCAGACGTCCATGGCCTCACGCCCTCCCCAGGCGACGGCGCAGCACCACCAGCGTCGTGTCATCCGGGAGCAACCCCGGCGTGCGCACGAGCCGGCGTGCATCGAAGTCCGCGCGGACCGACTCGCGGTTGAGCATCGCGAGCCTGCGCCGGAGCGCATCCGGGTTCTCGAAGTAGCGCGGCTCCGTCCACAGGCGCGACAGCGGCCCCACCCGCTCGTCCCCCGACGGCATCACCACGTCCGCGAGCTTCGCCAGGTCCGCCACGCCGTCCGTGCCGAGCAAGAGCGCGTGCACGTCCTCCGTGGGCACCAGCGCCTGACGGACGAGCGGCGTGTCCTCCTCGCCTCGCGACAGGGCATACGCCAGATACGGCGGCGCGTTGTTCGGGAAGGGCCCCAGCGGATGCACCTCGCCGTTGAGGGCCCACACCCCATCCCCCGCGGAGAAGACGAGCGTGTGAGAGGGCGTCATCACCGCGCCCACCACCGTGAAGAGGAAGTCCCCCAGTGTGTCGCGGCCGAGCTCCCCCCGAAGCTCGCTGAGCAGACACAACACATCCTCTCGCAGGCCGGGCAGGAACCCGGCTTCATCCACACGCTCGTCCTCCGCCAACCGCGTCAGCGCCGCCTGCGCCACCCGGCGCACCCCCAGCTGCGCCCCCAGCTCGCTGCAAGGCTGACTGCCACACCCGTCCGCCACCACCGCCACCAGCCCGTGCTCGCTCGTCCGCACACACCACGCATCCTGGTTGTTGCGGCCCGCCCGAGCATGCTCCCGGCCGAGCACCGAGCCCGCGGCGACTTCGAAGGGCAACGAGGACATGGCTCTCCCCTGGCCCGCGACGCGGGCAATGGCAGACACGGACGTGGACTCGCGGAGCCTCATGGCCCCTGTTCGTGTATCTACGACACCAACATAGTGTCCTAACTACACGATGTCAACGCGAGCGCGTCTCGTCCTCCGGGGAGGGGCCGTCCAGGGGCTCAGAGCTCGAAGTTGAAGCCGGCCTTCTCGAGCTGCCGGTATTTCTTGTGGTCGAACCGGTAGAGGCGAGCCGCGCGGTGGGAGACGTCCTGCTCCACCTCGTCCAGCTCCTCGAGCAGGTCCATGGCGAGTATCTTCTTGCGGAAGTTGCGCTTGTCGAGCTCGCGCTCCAGGACGATTTCGTACAGGCGCTGGAGCTGGGTGAGGGTGAACTTGGGCGGCAGCAGCTCGAAGCCGATGGGCTGGTAGCGCACCTTGCCCTTGAGGCGCTGGAGCGCGGTGTTGAGGATGTCCGCGTGGTCGAACGCCAGCTTGGGCGTATCCCAGACGGAGAACCACGCCGCCTCGCGCGCATCCGTGGCCGCGCGCAGGGTGTGCGCGCTGAGCTTCACCAGGGCGAAGTACGCCACCGTGACGACGCGGCCCCGAGGGTCTCTCTCCGGCGCGCCGAACGTGAAGAGCTGCTCCAGGTGCCCGGGGCGGATGCCGGACTCCTCCTCGAGCTCGCGCCGGGCCGCCTCGTCCAGGGACTCGTCCATGCGCACGAAACCACCGGGCAGGGCCCAGCGTCCCTGGAACGGCTCCACGCCGCGCTGGATGAGCAGCACCTTCAGGTCGTCGTCATCCAGGCCGAAGACGACACAGTCCACCGTCAACGCCGGTCTCGGGTACTCGTAGGTGTGGCTCACGGACACCGGGCATAGTGTCCGGAGCACACCCGAGTCAACGCGCCGTCGGAGGCAGGCTCAGGCCTTCATCATGCGCGACAGCTTGTGCCAGTCGACCAGCTGCACGCTCTCCCCGGCCAGGTCGAACTCCACCGAGCGCCGCAGGCCGATGACGTCGCCGCCCATCTGGAAGGGCACCTCGCGGTCGAAGTCCATGCGCAGCTTCTGCACGAACCAGTCGTTCATGTGCGGCAGCGGGTGCTCTCCGCGCCACAGCTTGAACATGTTGCGCGTGGCCTCCAGCACGCCCGCGCCGTAGACGCGCACGGAGAGCCGGTTCGGCACCTTCTGGGCGAAGGGGAAGGCCTTGAAGCCGAAGCCCCACTCGGGCGTCGTGGCGGCACCGGCCACGCCCGCGGGGCCCTCGTACAGGAGCGCGCCCTTCTCGCTGTTGGGCACGGGGACCACGTGGCCCTTCGCGTCCACGGTGAGCGCCGCGTCGCCCATGTTGTAGACGGACACGCGGGGGTTGCCGCCGCCGAACATGTGCCGGGGCACCGTCCGGGTGAACATCGCGGTGAGGTAGCCGCGCAGACCCGCCTGCTGGCTGCGCAGGGGGCCGGAGGCCGCGAGCTGATCCTTGAAGTCCTGAATCATCTCCGCGTCCCAGCCGGTGCCCGCGAACGGAGCCACCTTGCCGTCCACGCGGACCAGCGAGAAGGGCCGCAAGGGCGGCAGGTCGTTCTTCATCGCGGCGATCTGCTTGAGCGCCACGGAGGGCTTCGGGGCGCCGGTGACCCGGGCCCAGGCGTTGCCGGTACCCATGGGCAGCACGCCGATGGCGGGCAGCGCCACGCCCGCCGCGCGCAGCTCGTTGAGCAGCCCGGTGATGGTGCCATCGCCGCCGCCGGCCAGGAGGAGCGAGGGCGGGTTGGGCCGGAGCTGGTCGGAAATCCAGTGACGGGCCTCGTCGAGCGAGCGGGTGAGCGCCACGCGGGCACGGGGCAGGAAGCGCTGCACCAGGCCGCCGACTCCCTCGGAGCCACGGCGTGCGCGCAAGTTGACGAGGACGGCGATGTCGGTCATGGCGGCCGGACTTTCCCCGGGCCGTGTCATGGCCCGGTCACGGGACGCGAGGGACTCGCCCCGTGACGACAATGTGTGTCTCACACGCCCAGTGCGTGGGCGACACGTGCGCCGAGCCGCCCTCGGGCTTCCCTCCTCCCCAGCCAGGCGGCTGTTGCGACCACGCCCCCGGCGAAGAGGAGGCGGCGCAGGGCTTGCTTGCCCTTCGAGTGGTAGCCGCCGGACGCCGCGGTGCCCTCGGGCATGGGGCGGAAGAGGCTGCCGGCGGTGGCGCCCTGGCGCTCGTCCTCGAAGTGATGCGCCTCGGTGGCGCCGTTCATGGTGCGCTCGAAGGTGCGAGGCATCAGGCCGTGCATGGCGGCGAAGGCGCGGGCGGCGGGGCCGACGAGGACCTCGGCGCGAGGCTTTCGCAAGACGAGGAGAATGCTCCGGGCGACGCGCTCGGGGGTGTAGACGGGCTCGACGGGGCGCACGCGCCAGCCGGTGTAGTTGGCGGTGTGGTGCCACAGGGGCGTGTCGATGGCGGCGGGCATGACGGTGCACACGTGGATGCCGGTGTCGAGCAGCTCCTGGCGGACGGAGGCGGTGAAGCCGCGCACGGCGTGCTTGGAGGCGACGTAGGCGCTGACGTAGGGGGCGGTGACGGCGCCGAAGGACGAGGAGACGTTGACGAGGGTGCCGTAGCCCTGGCGGCGGAACTGGGTGACGGCGGCGCGGGTGCCGCTGACGGTGCCGAAGAAGTTGGTCTCCATGAGCTGGCGGAAGGCGTCATCGGGGGTCTCCTCCAGGCTGCCCATGAGGTAGACGCCGGCGTTGTTGATCCACGCGTCGAAGCGGCCGAAGGCTCGCACGGCCTCCTGGGCGAGGGCCTGGACGGAGGTGGCGTCGGAGACGTCGGTGGGGACGGCGACGGCGCGGACGCCCCGGGCTTCGCACTCCCGGGCGAGGTCCTCGAGCGGGTCTTCGCGGCGGGCGGCGAGGACCAGGTGGGCGCCCTTCTTGGCGAGGGCGAGGGCGGTGGCGTGGCCGATGCCACTGGACGCTCCGGTGATGACGACGACGCGGTTCTTCCAGGCACGCTTCATGGGTGCGAAGTCTCCCGTGGGTGAGTGGTCGCGGCCGTGGCGACGGACCCCTTGGACCAAGATGGGGATGGAGGCGGGCGGCGCCCCGTGCCCCGTGGGGCTCCCCAGGAGGGCGGGCGGCGGAGCGGTTTCCTCGTCCGGACCGGGGGTCCCGGCGCGGGACGGGTCCGTGAGGATTCCACCCGGGGCACAGGGGGAGGGAGTCGAGGGTAAGCAGTTGAAAGCAGGGGGTTTGAAGGGGGTGAGGCAGGGCTGCTATGTGCGGAGGACTGTCCTGTGGGCAACGGAATGGGGCCTGCACCGACGCCTCGTGATGCGCACTCCAAGACCTGTCCTGCTGCCCTGGGTGGCTGCTGTCCTCCTGTCCTCGCCGGCCTGTATCGAGGTGCCGGCAATCACTCCCGTGAACAGTGAGGTGCGCATCGTCGCGCCCGCGGGAGTGGCCCATACGAATGGCGTCCTGGAGGTCCGGCTGGAGGTCGCGGGGAATGTCCCGGACCGGCTGGAGCTGCTCCGGGACGGAGAGGTGCTCGCGGTGCTTGAGCCCCCGTACGTGTATGCGTGGGACACCACGGTGGAGGCGGAGGGGGAGCACACGCTGCGGACCCGGACGGTGTTCGGGGAGACGGTGTTCGAGGGGGAGTCGCGGGAAGTGGTGGTGGACCGGACGCCGCCGAGGCTGGTGACGCGGACGCCGGAGCCGGGCGCACAGATGGTCTGGGTGAAGGCGCCCATCCAGGCGGAGTTCTCGGAGCCGATGAGGGTGGACACGGTGACGAGCACCACGGTCCGGCTCACGGTGGGTGACTCGGAAGTGTCCCGGACCGTGGGTCTGTCGGGGGATGGGAAGACGCTGACGGTGTCCCCGGGCGAGGGTTATGCGCCGTCGAATCCGGTTCGACTGGTGCTCACGGAGTCCGTCGTGGACCTGGCGGGGAACAGTCTGGTGCCTGAGTCACGGGGATGGGACTGGGTGGTGCCGTTCTGGATTCCGTGGGGGACTGGGAACGGGGCGCGTACGTATCTCTCCAGCGACGAAACAATGGGAAGCTACACATTCGATACCGCTGGCAACTTGATTGCCGTATGGCTCGACAAGGCGTCTTCCTACAGACATCTTCGTGTCAGGCGTTTTGCGAATGGCGAGTGGACGGACTACGGCTCCAGCGTGGCTGCCAGTCCCCATGGTTTCTATGGGGACTCCATCCTTCTCACAGCAGAGGGAAACCCCATTGTGGCATGGACACAATTGCACGACGCCAGTTCTTTCATCATGCGCGTGCATGTCGCCCGGTGGACCGGGAGTACCTGGGAACAGTTGGGAACAAGCGTTGAAAGCGACGCGGCGATGAAACAAAAAATGCACCCCCACCTTGAGTGGTCTCCATCTGGTCAACCAGCGATAGCCTGGAGCGAGTCGACAGGCCAGGAAGAGACGACTGTTTGTGCCGCAGTGTGGAACTCGACCGAATGGAGCCGCATCGGAGATTGCTTCAGCGCCCTATCCATCACGAACGACTCGACAAATCCTGTACTACGGTACAAGAGCGACGCCACTCCAATCATCGCATGGATTGCCAATGGACAAGAACTCCACTCGGCTTTCGTCAACGAGTTCACCAACAATACATGGAACCCCCTTGCAGCCAGCGACCACTTCATCTCACAACAAGGGCCACGCGTCTCACTCACAATAGGGACTGGGGACACCCCCTTCATCGCATGGACCGACAGCATTGGAAAACACGGTCCCTTCGGTGCTCTATCGACATCTATCTGGGCTGAATCTGGCTGGGAGTCACTCGGCCCTCCAGCGCTCTCAATTGGCTACGAAGCGCTCAAGCCAACAATCCAGGCCGACAAGACAGGCTTTCTTTTTGCGGCCTGGTCAAATAGCACAGACACAAACGGGGTCGATTTGCACGCAGCACGCTGGACGGGGCTCCAATGGGAGTCGCTTGATGACCTCACGCTCAATATCGGTTCCCATAACTACAGCAGTCCCCATTCACTCCACATGACGCAAGGGGGCGAGATCATTCTGTCCTGGGAACAGGTAGAATCAGGCTCTCGGATGCGAGTGCGTCGCTTCAACCGATAGTCTTCGAACTCGTCATCACGCTCGGCACCAATCTTGGCAGCCACTCTCCGGATCTTTTCGATGTCAGCTCTCCGATTCCTCATATTTCTCATCGCGGCACTTCCGGCACTCGGACTCGCGGCACCGCGGCGCATGGTCGTCGCGAGCGGCGACTGCAAGGACGCGGAGCTGGGCAGCCAGGCCAACGCGTTCCTCGGCGCCCTCGTGTCCCGCCCCGAGCAGGACGTCCTGAGCGCGGAGGGCTTCAGCGAGCGGCTCTTCCCGCAGCCCAGCAAGAGCTACGAGGACCTCCAGCGCCAGCTCGACTCTGCTCAGGACCACTTCTACGAGAACCGCAACGCCAAGGCCGCGCAGCTCGTCGACGAGGCGCTCCAGCAGATCAACCGGCTCCCCGTCGGTGAGGCACGTCGGAAGCTCTTCGTGAGCGTCCAGCTCCTGCACGGAATCAACTATCGGGCCATGTCGCGACAGAAGGAGAGCGACACCGCGTTCCGCAACGTGCTCCGGCTTCAGCCCACCTACGCGCTCGACCCCGACTACTTCGCCCCCTCGGTGAGGCAGGGCTTCGAGAAGCTGCGGCGGGAGATGAACCAGACTCGCAAGGTGAAGCTCTCGATTCGGTCCACGCTTCCGACCTCGGATGTCTACCTGGATGGTCTCAAGGTGGGCCAGTCGCCGATGACGCTCGACGTGCCGGCGGGCACCTATGACCTGACCGTGGTGAAGGGCGACGCCATCAGCTTCCCTCGACAGATCCAAGCGCAAGGCGTGGACACGCCGCTGCTCGTCGACCTCGCCTACGAGGGCTCCATCATCGCCACGCCGTTCCCCTGTCTCACCACGACCGATGGCAGTGACGAGCGGACCCTGAGCCACGCGGTCCGACTGGGAGGCACGCTCGGAGTCGAGGAGGTCATCGTCGTGCGCCTGGAGCGCCCCAGCAGCGGCCCCAAGTGGTTCGCGGCCACCGTGCTCAATGTCGAAGGCGGCCAGAAGCTGCGTGAAGGCGGCTTCAAGACCCAGGGCCTCGACGCTCCCGCCGAAGCACTCTCTGCGCTCGTCGACTTCGTGACCACGGGGCGCTCCCCTTCCAACCTCGTGGTGATGAACTCCAATGGCCGCGCGCCCTGGGAACAGCCCAGCACCACCGATAAGAACGGACTTCCACCGGGAAGCGGCCTGGATGTCAGCGCGCCGGACCGCCTGGCGGAGGGCGTCACTGGCACTGCATCCCAGTCCACTCCAGGCCTGCGGGTGGCGTCCTATGTCCTGCTCGGTACTGGCGTGGCTGCGCTGGGTGGCGCGGGCGTGGTGCGACTGCTGGCCCAGAAGGACGTGAACGATTTGGAGAAGCGGCTCGAGAACGGACGCATCCGCTCCACGGACCAGGAGTCCCTGCGCCTGCGTGATTCCCTCGTGCAGAAGAACAACCTCCTCACGGGGCTGCTCGTCGGCGGCGGTGCCGCGGCCGCAACGGGCGCAGTGCTCTTCCTGCTCTCGCCCTCACCCGAGGCGCCTCCGCCCGTCTCCGTGGGTGTCGCCACGGATGGTGATGGTTTCTCCGCGAGCCTCTCCGGAACCTTCTGACTTTCGCGCCTTCATGACCTGGCGGCGGCCCACTCTCGCTTGGAGTGGGCCTGCCGTGCCTCTCTGCGTCAGGAAGGCCGCGCTTTCGCGCACGTGGCGCGCCAGCCTCGCATCCGCGGCGTAGAGTGCCGCGCATGACGCGAGCCCTACTTGCCCTCCTGCTGCTGGTCACGAGCGCTTCCGCCGCGGCCCCTCGCACCCTCCGAGTGGACTACTTCCACACCGGCAACGCCACCGAGGAGCGCTTCAGCCTCGACAAGGTCGTCATCGAGCCGCTGCCCTGGCCGGGACATCCCCAGCGCACCATCGATGACACCAACCTCGGCAAGTATCTGTACGAGGTGAGAGATCGCGAAACGAACCAGCTCCTCTTCTCCCGCGGCTTCGCCTCCATCTATGGCGAGTGGGAGCTGACCACTGACGCGAAGAGCGAGAACCGCACCTTCCACGAGTCCCTGCGCTTCCCCACGCCCGAGCGGCCCGTGCAGGTCCTTGTGAAGAAGCGCGATGCACAGAACGCCTTCCGCGAGGTGTGGTCGCTCGTCGTCGACCCCAAGGGCATGTTCGTGGACCCGTCCTCGCCTCCCGCGCCGGGCCCGCTCCTGAAGCTCCTGGAGAACGGGCCGCCGGAGCAGAAGGTGGACCTGCTCATCCTCGGTGATGGCTACACCCAGGCCGAGCGCGGCAAGTTCGAGAAGGACGCCAAGCGGATGGTGGACATCCTCTTCACCTTCTCGCCCTTCAAGGAGCGCAAGGCCGACTTCAACGTCTGGGGGCTCGTCCCCGCCGCCACACAGTCCGGCATCTCCCGGCCTTCCACCGGCGTCCACAAGCGCTCGCCCGTGGGCACCACGTATGACGCGTTCGGCAGCGAGCGCTACGTGCTCACCTTCGACAACAAGGCGTTCCGGGAGCTGTCCGCCTTCGCGCCCTACGAGTTCGTGGAAATCCTCTCCAACGGCAACACCTACGGAGGCGGAGGCATCTTCGGCCTCTACGGCACGGTGGCGTCCGACAGCCTGTGGGCGCCCTACGTCTTCGTCCACGAGTTCGGTCACCACTTCGCGGGGCTCGCGGACGAGTACTACACCTCCGAGTCCGTCTACGTCCCCAGCGAGGACCGCCTGGAGCCGTGGGAGAAGAACGTCACCGCGCTCAAGGACCCCGAGCAGCTCAAGTGGAAGCACCTGGTGACGACTGGGACACCCTTGCCCACCCCGTGGGGCAAGGAGGCCTACGAGAACCACTCCAACGACATCCAGAAGCGCCGCCGCCAGGTCCGCGCCCAGCGCAAGCCGGAGTCGGAGATGGACTCGCTGTTCATCGCCCAGCGCGACTGGGAGGAGAAGTTCCTCTCCTCCCAGAAGTACTCGGGCAAGGTGGGCGCCTTCGAGGGCGCGAACTATGAAGCGCGTGGGTATTACCGACCCCAGCTCGACTGCGTCATGTTCACGCGGGACCGAGTGCCCTTCTGCGCGGTGTGTCAGAGCGCGATTTCACAGGTCATCGACTTGTACGCGGGTCAACGCGGTCAGACACCCCGCAAGACTCCGTGAAAGCCTGACTTTTCAAGGGAATCCCGCGTGACATGGCGGTGTCACGCGGGCCCCGCAATGGACCCTCTCCGGGTTCGGGTGTAAGGGGGCGGGGCTACTACCTGCCGCATCCCAATGGAGGGGACCGCATGCTGAAGCGAAATTGGCTTCCAGCTCTCATGACCGCCGTGTTCGTCACGCTGGGCACGGGCTGTGGAGATGAGTGCGTCGACCAGTTTGACTGTCGCGCCGACAATGGCCAGCCGAGCCAGGGCAATGAGTGGGTCTGTGACGACGGCACCTGCAAGCAGGAGCCCGTCACCCGTCCGCCGGATCCGGATGCGGGCACGCCCGACTCGGGCACGCCGGATTCCGGTACGCCGGACTCGGGCACGCCGGACTCGGGTACGCCGGACTCGGGTACGCCGGACGCGGGCGTGACGTGCAGCCCGGCTTGCGCCACGGGTGAGATTTGCGATGTGAGCTCCGGCACGGGCGTGTGCAAGACCTGCCGTGACACGGCGACGGCCGCGGGCACCGACGAGGGCTGCTCCGCCACGACGCCCATCTGCGACCCGACGGGCGCGAGCGGCAAGGGCGTGTGCACGGCGTGCCGTGACACGGCCACGGGCAGCGGCCAGGACAACGGCTGCTCCGCCGAGACGCCGGTTTGCGACCCCGCCGGCAACAACGGCGTGGGCGTCTGCAAGGCGTGCACGGACTCCGCGACGGGCAACGGCCAGGACAACGGCTGCTCGGCCACGGCGCCCATCTGCGACGCGGCGGCCAACAATGGCGCGGGCGCGTGCAAGGTCTGCATGGACTCGGCGACGAGCCCCGACCTGGGCTGCTCCTCGCCTACCAACATCTGCGACACGGCGGCCAACAACGGCGCGGGCGAGTGCAAGGTATGCAACGCCACCGAGGGTTGCCAGGGTGAGCAGACGTGCAACGCCGCGGGCACCGCCTGCGAGGGCTGCGCGGACAACGCCTCGTGCGACCCGTCGACCCCGGTCTGCCGCACGGACACCACGCCGACGGCGTGCGTCGAGTGCACCGCGGACCAGACCGCTCACTGCGATGCGACCAAGCCGGCCTGCAACGCGAACTACCTGTGCGGCTGCACGACGAACGAGCAGTGCGCCAGCGTGCCGGACAGCGCCCTCGACTTCTGCGACACGACGGGCAACAACGGCCGTGGCCAGTGCACGGTCTGCCTGACGAACGCCGAGTGCACGAATCCCAACCTGCCTGTCTGCAACAACCGCGCGGAGTGCGTGCAGTGTCTGACGAACGCGAGCTGCTCGGCGGGACAGGTCTGCAACACGACGACCAACGCGTGCGAGACGGCTCCGGGCCCGACCGCGGCGGAGACCAGCGCCCAGATTACGGCGTTCCTGGGCGCGGCAGCGGGTGAGCTGAACCCGACTCTCGCCATCAATGGCGCGTACGTCACGTTCATCAAGCCCGCAGTCCAGGGGCAGGTCGCCACCGAGCAGGTCGGCTTCTTCCTGCAGGCAGAGCCCAATGGTCCCGCGATGTTCGTCTCCGATGCCGCCGCCCTGAGCCAGGTCACCGTGGGTGACCGCATCAGCCTGACCGTCACCACGAAGAAGCTCGATAACCAGATTGACGAGGCCAGCGTCGTCACGGGCTTCTCCCGCCTCAGCCAGGGGCACGCGGTCAGCTCGCTGATCGTCGACCGGTCCAGCGTGAGCGACTTCGACACCGAGGCCGGACTCAACAACTATAAGTATGAGCTCATCTCCCTGACGGGCACCATCGCCAATGCGGGTGGAGGCCTGGGTGCCGGATTCACGGGCTATCAGATCACCACCGCGGGGATGCCGACGGGAACCGCCAACTTCCGTCTGCGCCTGCCCACGACGCTCACCCAGAGCCTGGATGTCGTGCAGGGCTGCCAGTTCACGTTCGTGGGCCCTGTGTGGCGGTTTGGCACGGGGACGCAGCCTTCCGCGTTCTCCGCGTCCGACCTCACGCTCAGCTGCCCCAAGCCCAAGCTGCTGACGGCCGCGGCGTCCTCGCTGACGGCGGTCACCCTGACGTTCGACCGCAACATCGCCCCGAGCAGCATCACCGACGTCGGCACCCAGTTCACCTTCACGAACGGCCTCACGGCCACCGCCTTCCAGGTGAATGGCCGTCAGATCACCCTGACTACCACCGAGCAGACGGCGGGGACTGCGTACACCATCACCGTCGCGGACACCGTGAAGGACACGACGGGTGGCTCCGTGGTCGCTCCGAACAACATGGATGAGTTCAGGGGTTACCGGGCCGCCGCGGTGGTGCGCATCACCGAGGTCCAACCGAACATGGCGAACAACATGGACCTCATCGAGCTGCAGGTCCTCACTGCCGGCACCACGGATGGCCTGGTGCTCCAGCAGGATGTGAACTCGCCCGTGGTCCTCCTGACGTTCCCTGACGTCACCGTGGCGCAGGGCGACATCATCGTCGTCCACATCAACGAGGCCGCCGCGTATCAGAGCGAGACCACGGCCAAGGACCAGTTCCCCAAGAGCGGGACGCCGGCGAACTACGACACCGCCTGGGACTTCAAGGGTGGCGCGACGGGCATCACCTTCTCCAGCCGCATCCTGCTGGTCAAGGATGCCGGCGGCACCATCCAGGATGCGGTCTCGTTCGCAAGGACCTCGGGCACGCCCCCTGGCGCGTTCCCCGGGAACCTGCAGGCCATCCAGGCCGCGGGGCAGTGGATGCCTGCGGATTGCACGGGTGCGCCTTGCACGCTGACGTCGACCCCGTCGGCCCTCCAGGTCTCCGCGGACTGGACCGCCATCCCGGCGACCGCCAGTTCCGTGACGCCGCTGACCGACACCGTCCGCCGCATCAGCGCGACGGACGACAACACGGCGGCGAACTGGGCCGTGGGTCCGCAGTCGTGGGGCGTCGCGAACCCGTAGTCTGATTCCGTCTCCCTGAGACACCGGGCCGCGGTCCCTTCGGGGGCCGCGGCCTTTTTATTGGCCGCAGCCTGGGCGGCCTTGAATCCATGTCATTCCAGGTGACTACAGTGTCGACTGCACCACGGAGCACAACCTCCTGCTCCGACGGACCGGAGTCCCCATGCGGTCAAGCCGCGCCCTTTCGCTGCTGCTCATTGTCTCTCTCGCAGCCTGCTCCAGCTCGCCCCCACCGAAGCTGCCCGACACGCCCGACTCGGGCCCCGGCCCTTCCGATGGCGGCGGCAATCCGCTCTCCATCCAGTCCACCGCGCTCCCCGACGCCTACCTCGGTGAGTCGTACGCCACGCCCCTCGTCGCCTCCGGCGGCACCGCCCCCCTCGTCTGGAGCCTCGCCAGCGGTGAGCTGCCCTCGGGCTTGAGCCTCTCCAACCAGGGCCTCGTGTCCGGCACCCCCACCGCCGTCGGCTCCTTCTCCGCCACCCTCCAGGTCGAGGACAGCGCCGGCACCCGCGTCTCCAAGCAGTTCGAGCTCACCGTCCTCACCCCGCCGACACTCGCCAACACCAACCTGTCGCTCGGCGTCGTCGGCGCTCCCTACACGTTCAACTTCACGGCCTCGGGCGGCCGCCCTCCCCTCTCCCTCCATCTCGCCTCGGGCACCCTGCCCGCGGGGCTCCGCCTCGACGCCCTGTCCCTCGTCGGTACCCCCACCACCTCGGGCACGTCGGCCTTCACCCTGGAGGTCCGTGACGCCAACAACCGCTCGGCCTCCTCCGCCTTCCAGCTCACCGTCCGCGACGGCCTCACCATCACCGCCACCCACCTCCCCGATGCCTATACGGACAGGACCTACGCCCAGGCCCTCACCGCGCTCGGCGGCACGGCGCCGTACACGTGGGCGCTCGTCAGCGGGACGCTGCCTCCCGGACTGAGCCTCCGCGACTCGGGCCACCTCGAAGGGACGCCCACCACGTCGGGCGACTTCACCCTCGTCCTCCGCGTCACGGACTCCGCCGGCGCCACGGACTCGCGTGAGGTCTCTGTCTCGACCTATCTGCCTCCCGCGTTCGCCGCCGTTCCCGCGCTGAGCTTCTACGTCCGCGACAACGTCACCCGCCCCCTCGAGGCCTCCCAGGGCAAGCCCCCGTACCTGTTCACCACGACGGGGCCCCTCCCTCCCGGAATCACCCTCGCTCGCGAGGGGCTCCTCCACGGCCAGCCCACCCAGAGCGGCGACTTCACCTTCAATGTCGTCGCCAGTGACGCCAACAGCCGCACCGTCTCGCGCTCCGTCTCCGTCTCCGTCTCCACGCTGCCCACCATCACCACGCAGAGCCTCCCCGAGGCGACTCGCGGCATCGCCTACCAACACACCCTCGGCGCCACGGGTGGCCAGGGCACCCTTTCCTGGACGCTCGCCTCCGGTGCACTCCCCCCGGGCATCTCCCTGTCGACCCAAGGCGCGCTGAGCGGCACGCCCTCGACCACGGGCTCCCACGCGGTCACCCTGCGCGTCTCCGACGCGAATGGCCGCACCGACAGCCGCGCACTCGCGCTCATCGTCGAGGCTCCGCTCTCCCTGAGCGGCACCCTCGCGGATGGCTACGCGGGCACCTCGTACTCCAGCTCCGTCACCGCGGCGGGCGGGCGCGCGCCCTTCTCCTGGAGCATCGCCTCGGGCACGCTGCCCTCGGGCCTCAGCCTCTCACCGGACAACGGGCTCGTGTCCGGTACCCTCGGCCCCACCGCCGCCTCCTCCACCGTCACCCTTCGCGTCACCGACGTCGCCAGCCGCGCCGCCACGCTTCAGGTCACGGTCTCCGTCTACGCGCTCCCCAGCGTCACCACGGACCTGCTGCCGCCCGCCACGCTCGGACAGCCGTACTCGACCCAGCTCGCCGCCTCCGGTGGCAAGGCGCCCATCACCTGGAGCATCGCCTCGGGCACGCTGCCCTCGGGACTGAGCCTCTCCACGTCCGGCCTCATCAGCGGCACCACGAACGCGAGCGCCACCACCTTCACCGCGCGCGCCACCGACGCCAACGGCCGCTTCGCGGACAAGAGCCTCTCGTTCACCATCATCGAGCCACCTCCCGCGGTGACGACCACGACCCTCCCCGACGCCACCGTGGGCCAGCCCTACTCCGTCACCCTCACCGCGTCCGGTGGCAGGGCGCCCCTGAGGTGGAGCACCTCGAGCACGCTGCCCGCGGGGCTCTCGCTCTCCACGACGGGGACGCTCTCCGGCACCCCCACCACGGCGGGAACCCCGCGCATCACGTTCGTGGTGACCGACGACCGGAACTCCTTCGCCTCACGCGAGCTGCCGCTCAACATCCTCCCAGCGGGCGTCGAAATCACCGTGGGCCACTGGAACCTCGAGTGGTTCGGCTCGGACACCCTGGGCCCTCCGAACTCCACCTCTCCCGGTGGCGCACCCGATGACCTGCAGATCGCCCACACCCGCGACATCCTCCGCGACACCGGCGCCAACATCTGGGGGCTCGTCGAGGTCGTGGACAATCAGGACTTCGAGACCGTGCTCGCGCAGCTCCCCAACCACCAGGGCTTCGTCGCCAATGACTGGAGCCGCGTCCCCAACACCGGCGGCTACTACTCCACGAACGAGCAGAAGCCGGCCATCCTCTACGACGACAGCGTCACGTTCCAGAGCGCCGAGCTCATCCTCGTGGAGAGCGAATCCCTCTTCGCCGGACGCCCTCCCCTGCGTGTCGACTTCACCCTGCGAGGGACGACCACGCCCCTCACCGTCATCGTCCTGCACATGAAGGCGTTCGCCGATGAGTCCTCATACGGGCGGCGACGGGAAGCGAGCCTCGGGCTCAAGTCCTATCTCGACAACCAGGCGCTCCAGAACGTGTTCGTCATCGGAGACTGGAATGACGACGTGGACGTGTCCATCACCACCGTCGCCGGGGTCCCGCTGGCCACGCCCTTCGAGAACTTCACCAGCGACTCGAACTACACCTTCATCACCGGGGCCCTGTCGAGTCGCCCGGAGAGCACCACCACCAGCCACTCCGACACCATCGACCACACGCTCGTCAACGCGAGCGTCGCCGGGACCTTCGTCCCGGGCTCGCTGACGGTCATCCGACCCACGGGGATTCCCAACTACGGCAGCGTCGTCAGCGACCATTACCCGGTCGTCAGCCGTTATGCCTTTGGCGGAGCACCGCCAGCTGCGCCGAGGGTCATCATCAACGAGGTCCTCGCCAACGAGCCCTCCACCCCGAACGGCGACGGCACCTCCACGCCGGACCCCGATTACGAGTTCATCGAGCTGGTCAACCTGGGAACGGCCCCCGCCGACGTGTCCGGGTGGACCTTGTCGGACTCCGTCAGCGTCCGTCATGTCTTCGCCAACGGGACCATCGTCCCCGCGGGCAAGGCGTACGTCGTGTTCGGTGGGAATCGTGGCTACTCGCCCGGTACACCGAACACCGTGTCCGCCTCGTCCGGGGCGCTCGGGCTCAACAACAGCAGCGACTCCGTGTTCCTGCGGGCGCTGGACTCGGCCCTCGTGGATGACTTGAGCTACACGGCCACCGAGGACGACACCTCCATCAATCGCTCGCCCGACGCCCAGGCCGGCGCGCCCTTCGTCCGCCATCCCCAGCTCAACCCCACGCTCCGCGCGTCCCCCGGACGGCGCGCGAGTGGTTCTGCGTTCTGAGCGGACGTTGTGGCCCCTGGGTGAGCGTCTTCAGCGAGACGGCGTGGAGGAGCCGCCTCCACGCTGCTCGCCCGATGCTCGTCCTCGGCGGCCCTCGCGCTCGGTGGAGATGTCCCGAGGTGGGCTCACCTCCACGTCCACCTCGCGCGCGACCCAGCCGCCAGGGCCGTCGTCGTAGGTCACCTTGACGGTGTCGCCTTCACGCATCGACGCCAGGCCCACGGCGTTCCCGTTCAGCCTCAACCGTGTATCGGGGACGACCTCGATGTCCTGCTCCACGCCCGCGCCGTCGCGCACGAGCAGCTCGTTGTCCCCCACCCACGTCACCCGGCCGTGCAGGATGCCCGAGGGCTCGGCGCGCCCCGAGCCTCCCACGCCCTGCGCATCCGGGCCCTTCAGTGCCTCGGGGTCCGGCGCCTTCTCACGCGAGGCCATGAGGTCCCGCCAGAACGCCGAGCGCAGCTCACGGTTCTTCGCGGAGGGGAGGCCCTCGCCGCCGCCTCCTCCCGTGTCCTCGTGAGGCTCGCAGCTCACGCCCCAGACGCCCAGCAGGAGCCCCAGCGCCCACCTCCTGACCCGGCGTTTGCGGTTCATCGTCCCGGCCTCCCCATGCGTGTCGTTCCAGAGCCGGAACCACACACCCGACGCATCCGCTGCTTCCGCGTCAACATGTGAACGCTCCAGGCAGCCGAGAACCCCGCGTCCCCACGCCCCGGCCTCACAGGTCCAGGGGCAGGCAGGCGTCCCCCCGCGCGCATGCCTCCCCTGCGGGGACTTCGCGCCTCAGAACTTCCACTCCGTATCCTTGCCGAGCGCCGCGCGCGTCGCCGCCACATCCCGCAGCGCCTTGAAAGGCGAGGCGTCGGCCAGCTTCACGACCGACTCCAGGACCGCGGCCGCCATCCCCACGTTGTCGCTGGCGATGGCGCCGTCCAGACGCTCGAAGAGCTGGCGGAAGCTCTCCCGTCGCTCGTCGAAGCTGCGGTCCAGGTAGTCCATGAGCACGTCGCGCATGGCGTGGATGTGCTCGACATCCACCCGGGATTGCTCACGCAGCAGGGTCTGCTCCGTGCGCTCCTTCTGGATGTCGCGCACGCAGTCGGCCACCACCTGGATGCCCATCAGCACGTCCTTCAGGGACAGCTCTGTCTTCAGCGTCATGGCGTCTCCCTTTGGAGCAGGCCACGCGACTGCTCCAGCAAGGTCTCCAGTTGGGTGTTCAGGTCTCCGCCGGCGGCGAAGAGGGGCATCCGCATCAGCTCGCTCTGGGCCTTCACCAGCTGCATCGCGGTGGCGAACCGGGCCAGATGGACATCATCCTCCGCGTCGAACCGGCCTCCCAGCGCCCACAGCGCGTCGAGGGCTCGACCCGCGCGTTCATCGAGCGCGCCGAGCACCCCGCTCAGCTCCTCCACGTGCGTGCACGCCCGTGCCAGCAGCGCGATGGCCGCGTCGATGGACGCGACCTGGGCGTCGAGCTGCTGTTGCAGCACCTCGCGAGCACCGTCCAACCGCTGAACCGCGTCCCGATGTCGCGCCTCGGCCTCTTCGCCAAGGTCCTTGGCGTCCTTCATGCTGTCGATTCCGTCGTACGCCTTCTTGGCGCCGTAACCCATGAGACCTGCGAGGAGGAACGCGGCGGGAATGAGCGGCAGTGGCATCACACATCTCGGCAATGAAACCCAACCATGAGCGAGGCGTCGCAATCCGCGACACGCTTCAGACCCACGCTGGGTCATGACCGCCCCGAGGGAAATACCACTCCGGGGTGAGACTCCGGGGAGCCCTTTCCCTCACGCTCGCGACTGTATCCCGTTACCATTCACTTCACGGGTAGAGACAGACGTGAGCGGTCGCCTTCCTTTGGCGCCGGGCGGGGAGCAACTCAATGGCGGTATGGATTCGGGCGCTGCCGACCCTCGTGGTCGCTGCTCAGTCAGATGGAGCCAGTGGCGCCCTGTGCTGCGTGGTCGTCCTCGGGCTGGGCGCCTGGGGTGGCATCGTCTGGCTCAACAAGGTCAATGCGCGGATGAAGGCCGCGCAGCAGGCGCGGGCTGGCGTCGGACTCGCGGCTGTCACGTCCCCGACCTCGCACGATTCGTCCACCATCGCCCTGCGCTTCGAGAACGTGAGCGCGCCCCGGCTCTCACAAGGGCTCAGGGTCCGTATCGCGGATGAGCCACGGGCCATTGCGAAGAGCGCCGCCGAGCCGCTCGCACAGGCCGCCTCCACGCCGACCGCTTCACGTGTCGAGCCCGCGCAATCGGCGCGCGCCGTCATCGCTCCGCCGACCCCGAGCGAGAAGCCCGTCGAGCCCGCACCGCGCACGCCTTCCTCTCCCGCTCCGACCCCGAAGCCTGTCGAGCCCACGCCGCTCGAACTCAGCGTGCTGTCGACTCCCGCGCCAACCCCGAAGCCCGTTGAGTCCCCGCCCGTCGAGAACGGGCAGCGCGTCGCACCTGCACAACCCCTCGAACCCACGTCCGCGCCACTCGCCGAGGCCGTGCAGCGCATCGTACCCGCGCGGTCCGTTGAGCCTGCGTCCGCGCATGATTCCGAGCCGTCGACTCCCGCTTCGCAGAAGACGGCCTGGATTGCTCCGGGCCAGTCCATCGAGGTCGCCGGTTATACGCTCAAGGATGGAATGGTCTACGTGGGCTCGCGCCTGCGCGCGGTGAAGACCCCAAACACCGAGCCGGCCCTCATCAACCCCAGGCTCGAGGTCGCCGCTCGCCCCAATCGCGGTGGACAGGGCTTGCGATACTGGCCCTCGTACTCGGACCTCTCGCCCGCCTCCCGTGCGGGCTATCTCGCGTGGCTCGCGGGTGGACGGCGTCAGCCTGGAATCGATATCGGCTTCGTCTTCCTGTTCTTCTACGGGCTGGAACGGCGCGTGCTCCACGACCTGGGCACCGAGCCCGCCGCGCTCGCCGAGGCCCGTCTCATCGAAGACGAAGTCCAAGGTCTCCTCGACGTCCACGGCGAGAACAGCTCCTTCGCCAGCTATGCCTCGGCCTTCCTCGACGTCCTGCGCGTGCACCGCGCTGGCGAGGATGGACTGTTGAAGGAGTCCCCCGAGTTCTGGCTGCGCAATGCCGGCTCCGCCTCGTTCGACGTGCGCATGGCCGCGGGCACCGCCGCCACTCGCGCGCTTCCGCTCCCCGCGGACTGGGCCCTCGTCTGGGCCGTGGAGACCCATGTCACCCGGCTTCGAACTCCCGCCACGCGCTGTCCCGAGGAGTTCCAGGCCCTCTTTCGTGCACGCTATCTGCGAGACCACGGCGCGGGCATCATCCCTCGCGCCCTGAAGGCGAAGGTGGAGGCCCGCTACAACCCCGCGAGCGCATCCTTCGGCGGCTCGGTG
This sequence comes from Myxococcus sp. MH1, assembly GCF_059738865.1. Classification (NCBI taxonomy): domain Bacteria; kingdom Pseudomonadati; phylum Myxococcota; class Myxococcia; order Myxococcales; family Myxococcaceae; genus Myxococcus; species Myxococcus sp. MH1. The sequence continues at coordinate 10,334,761 of NZ_AP026947.1, forward strand.
CGGCTGTCTTCAGCCTCCATCAACGAGGCCTCCGAGACCTCCCTCAAGCCCGTGCGCGCGCTCATCGAGGAGTGCTGCGAGTCGCTCGAGTCCTACAGCCGCTGGGTGGGCAAGAACCCCGACGCGCGCAACAGCATGAGCGCCCTGGCCCTGCTTCCTCCCGAGCTCGCGGCGTCCATCGACGGAGGCTCGGACGTGCAGGCTCTCCGCGCCCTCTTGCGCCAATTCCTCGGGGACACCCCCTCCGCTCCCGTGCCCGCGACGGAACTCCTGCGGCACTGGCCCACCGCGACCCTCGGCAAGCTCAGCAAGGCGGAGGCCGTGGGGCTCGCCCAGGCCCTCGAGAAGCTGGGCCACGGCATGGAGCCCGACCCTCGCATGGGCGGCGCCGTGCTCTCCCCCGACGAGTCCGCGTGGCTCTTCCCCCTGCCCCCCGATTCACCGAGCGCCCCTTCCGCGAGCTACCTGTCCGCGCTCGCGATGCTGCACCTCGCCGCCGCGGTGGCGACCGCCGATGGCACCGTCTCCACGGATGAAATCCACCGCATGGAGGCCCTCGTCGAAGCCGCGCAGGGACTGCTCGACTCGGAGAAGGTCCGGCTCCGCGCCCACGTGTCCTGGCTGCTCGCGCGCCCCACCTCCAGCGCGGGCCACAAGAAGCGCGTGGAGGCGCTGACGCCCGAGGCCCGCACGTCGCTCGGCAACCTCCTGGTCGAGGTCGCCGTCGCCGACGGCGACGTGTCACCCCAGGAGCTCAAGACGCTGTCGAAGCTCTACGCCATGCTGGGGCTCGACGAGGACACCGTCTACTCGCGCGTCCACGCCGCCACCGCGTCACGACCCGCGACCGAGCCCGTCTCCATGCGACTGGCCGGCGCCCCCGAGCAGGGCTTCGCCATCCCCGCGCCACCTCCAGGGAAGGGCGAGCGGGTGGCGCTCGACATGCGCAGCGTCCAGGCGAAGCTCGCGGAGACCGCCGCGGTCTCCAGCCTCCTGGGGAGCATCTTCGCCGACGAAGAACCCGTCCCTCCCGCGCCCCAGCCAGCGCAGCCAGGGGTCGCGGGGCTCGATGCGCTTCACACGTCGCTGCTGCGCGCGCTCGTCGCGAAGCCCGAGTGGCCTCGCGCGGAGGTGGAGAAGCTGGCCAGCGGACTCGGCCTGCTCCCGGACGGCGCGCTGGACGTCATCAACGACGCGGCCTTCGAGGTGTGCGGCGAGCCCATCCTCGAGGGCGACGAAACCCTTCAGCTCAATGAACAAGCGGTCAAGGAGATGATGTCATGACGGACGCGACGCCCCAGGGACGCATCAGGCCGAAGGACCGGGACACCATCGTCCAGTCGCTGCGCGCGGGCGTCGTGCCTCGCGTGGGACAGCAGCACATCCAGGTGGGCCGCGCCGAGGAGGTCCGCGCCCTGGTCCGCGACGTGGAGCGCATCGCCGAGGGCGGCAGCGCCATCCGCTTCGTCATCGGCGAGTACGGCTCCGGCAAGACGTTCTTCCTCAACCTCATCCGCTCCATCGCGCTGGAGAAGCGGCTGGTCACCCTGCACGCGGACCTCAACCCCGACCGGCGCCTGCACGCGACGGACGGCAAGGCCCGCAGCCTCTACGCGGAGCTGATGCGCAACCTGTCCACCCGGGCCCGTCCCGAGGGCGGCGCGCTCGCCAGCGTCGTGGAGCGCTTCGTCTCCAGCGCCCTCACCGACGCCAAGGGCCGTGAGCTGAACCCCGAGGTGGTCATCCGCGAGAAGCTCGCCGCGCTGTCGGAGCTGGTGGGAGGCTACGACTTCGCGGAGGTCATCGCCGCCTACTGGCGCGGCCATGACACGGGCAACGAGGTGCTCAAGGCCGACGCCGTGAAGTGGCTGCGTGGCGAGTTCTCCACGCGCACCGATGCCCGCAAGGCGCTCGGCGTGCGCACCATCATCGACGACGCGGAGGTCTACGACCAGTTGAAGCTCCTCGCCCGCTTCGTCCGCCTGTCCGGCTACGACGGGTTGATGGTGTGTCTGGATGAGCTGGTCAACCTCTACAAGATGGCCAACACCAAGGCCCGCGCGTCCAACTACGAGCAGATCCTCCGCATCCTCAATGACTGTCTCCAGGGCAGCGCCGAGGGCCTGGGCTTCATCCTGGGAGGAACGCCCGAGTTCCTCATGGACACCCGGCGCGGTCTCTACAGCTACGAGGCCCTCCAGTCGCGCCTCGCCCAGAACACCTTCGCCGTGGGCCACCTGGTCGACTACAGCTCCCCGGTCCTCCGGCTGGCGAACCTCACCCCCGAGGACCTCTACGTCCTGCTCACCAAGCTGCGGCACGTCTACTCCGCGGGAGATGCGTCCGCGCAGCGCCTGCCCGATGAGGGGCTCCACGGCTTCATGACCCACTGCTCGGAGCGCATCGGAGAGGCGTACTTCCGCACGCCCCGCAGCACCGTGACGGCGTTCATCAACCTGCTGGCCGTGCTCGAACAGAACCCGGGCGCGGATTGGAAGGAGCTGCTCGGCGGCGTGGAGCTCGCCGCGGACGTCAATCCCGACCTCGCGCCCCTGGGCGAGACGGAGGCGGGAGCCCCCGCGGCCGGAGCGGATGATGAGCTCGCATCCTTCAAGCTCTGACCCGGGCGGCGCCGCGTCGAGCGCCTTCCACCGGCTGCACCCCCAGGTGCGGCGCTGGGTGTGGACCCAGGGGTGGAAGGAGCTGCGCGGCATCCAGGAGGCCGCCATCGTCCCCATCCTCGAGGGGACCCAGGACGTCATCCTCTCCGCGTCGACGGCGAGCGGGAAGACGGAGGCCGCCTTCCTGCCCATCTGCAGCCGACTGGCGGAGGACGCCGGCGGCAGCGTGCGCGCCATCTACGTGGGCCCGCTCAAGGCGCTCATCAACGACCAGTTCGAGCGGCTCGACGGGCTCTGCGACGGACTCCACATCCCCGTGCACCGGTGGCACGGCGATGTGTCCCAGGGCCACAAGGCCCGGCTGCTCCAGTCCCCCGCGGGCATCCTCCTCATCACCCCCGAGTCACTCGAGGCGCTCTTCATCCGGCAGGGCTCCGCGCTCGCCGGGCTGTTCTCCGGGCTGGAGCACATCGTCATCGACGAGCTGCACGCCTTCATCGGCACCGAGCGGGGCTGCCAGCTCCAGTCGCTCCTGCACCGGGTCGAGCTGAGCCTGCGTCGCACCGTGCCCCGCGTGGGCCTCAGCGCCACCCTGGGCGACATGTCGCTGGCCGCGGAGTTCCTCCGTCCCGGAGCGGGCGCGAAGGTGCGGCTGTGCAACTCCGAGTCGGGCGGCGGCGAGCTGCTCCTCCAGCTCCGGGGCTATCGCAAGCGCGCGCCCGATGCGCGCACTCCGGAAGAAGACGAGGAGCCCACGGACGGCCCGCCCGAGGACGAGCACGACGTGGGAGCGCACCTCTTCAAGACGCTGCGCGGGACGCACAACCTGGTGTTCGCCAACAGCCGCGCGAACGTCGAGCTGTACGCGGACCTCCTGCGTCGCAGGTGTGAAGACGCGCGGCTGCCCAACGAGTTCTTCCCCCACCACGGCAACCTGTCCAAGGAGCTGCGCGAGGAGGCGGAGGCCGCGCTCAAGGCGAAGCAGCGCCCCGTGAGCCTGGTGTGCACGACGACGCTGGAGATGGGCATCGACGTGGGCTCCGTGCAGAGCATCGCGCAGGTGGGCGTGCCTCCCTCGGTGTCCAGCCTCCGTCAGCGATTGGGACGCAGCGGGCGCAAGGGCGGCCCCTCCGTGCTCCGGCTGTATCTCCAGGAAGCGGAGCTGACGAGCACCAGTCCCCTGCCGGACCAGCTCCGGGTGCGGCTGGTCCAGTCGGTGGCGATGCTGGAGCTGCTGCTGACGAACTGGTTCGAGCCCCCCGCCTCGGGCGCCTTCCACTTCTCCACGCTGGTGCAGCAGTTGCTCTCGCTCATCGCCCAGCACGGCGGCGTCAAGGCGGGCGAGGCCTTCCTGGCGCTGTGCCACGAAGGTCCCTTCGCGCGGGTGTCACGCGAGGACTTCGTGCGCTTCCTGCGCGGGCTGGGGCAGCGCGAGCTGCTCTCACAGTCCTCGGATGGGACGCTGCTGTTGGGCAGCGTGGGTGAGCGGCTCGTCAACCACTACAGCTTCTATGCGGCCTTCACCTCGGTGGAGGAGTTCCGGCTGGTGGCCGGGGGTCGCACGCTGGGCACGATGCCCTTCGACCAGCCGCTCTTCGTCGGCGCGTACCTCATCTTCGGTGGACGGCGGTGGCGCGTGCTCGCCGTGCAGGGCGACGAGAAGGTCGTGGAGCTGGAGCCCGCGCCCGCCGGACGCGTGCCCGTGTTCGAGCCCACCGGTGTCGGCCGCGTGCATGACCGCGTCCGGGAGCAGATGCGCGCCATCTATGCCGGTGAGGGGCTGCCTCGCTACCTGGATGCGCGGGCGCTGGAGCTGCTCGCGGAGGCTCGGGCGACGTTCCAGCGATGGCGGCTCGGCGAGCACTCCATCGTGGCCTCGGGGATGGAGGTCCATGTCTTCCCGTGGGCTGGTGACGCGGTGGTGCACACGCTGGCGCTCGCGCTCCAGGCCCGTGGGTTGTCGGTGCAGACGCTGGGGCCCGTGTTGAGCGTGGCGGGACCGCAGGCCGACGTGGAGGGCGCCCTGCGCGCGCTCGTGGCGGAGGGGCCACCTCGGGCCGAGTCCCTCACGCGCCACGTGGAGAACATGGCGCTCGAGAAACATGACGGCTTCGTGCCGGAGGACCTGCTCGCTCGCGACTACGCCGCCCGGTACCTGGACGTCGAGGGTGCGTGGCGTGTCGCCCGGCAGGTGTTGCAGTGATGCGTCTTCTGACGAGGCCTTGTCTCCCATGAGCCTTCCATCCCAGGAACCCCAGGCTGTCGACCCGATGCCTCCCGCGGACGCGGAGGCCCTCCAGAAGGTCGCCGTCCAGGCCTTCGTCGAGTGGACCCGGCGACTGCCCGTGTCGCCTCCGAATCCGCAAGAGTTCATCCGCTCCGTGGAGCCGAAGGCGCGCGGAGCCGCACGTATCTACTCCACCATCACGGAGCGGAGGGTCGTGTGGAAGGAAGGCCCGACTCACGGCTCTCCCCCCGTTACAGGATTGAGGCGACAAGCCAGCAGCGTCGACCTCTGGGCGGAAACGTCCGAGAGCCTTCGTAACAGCAGCCTCTCCGTTCTCGCCTGTTCCCCATGCGGAGGCGTGGGCTCGACCCCCTGCCCCAAGTGCAAGGGGAGAGGGAACGTCCAATGCTGGAACTGTCGAGGCACGCGAAAGGCCTACGGCTACGCCAAGAATAACTCTCGACGACTCATGAACTGCCGGCAGTGCGATGCGAGTGGGAGGGTCTCCTGTAGTGGCTGCAACTCAGGGAGCGTGTCCTGTGCACCCTGTCTGGGACACGGTCGCGAACAGCGCTGGCTCGAATTGGTCGACTCAGTCCGCACCGACGTCCTCGTGATGTCCGAGGACGAGCACCTGCGCCGACTGGTGTGGACGAATGAGGACATGGAGCAGGACGCAAAGCTCGTGGGGGAGATCAGCGCGAATGGAGTGCTCCCCCAGGAGAAGGTCGCGCAGCACCTCCCAGGAGACTGGGTCAAGGAGCATTGGGGAAAGACCCGCGTCCCCGTGAAGGTGAACGAGCGCATCACCCGCCAGCGCTTCCAGGTGTTCGAGGTGCCCGCCGCGCGCGTGTCCTACGGCATCATGAACGCGCCCTCAACCACGGTTCAATTCGAGGGAAGGCGAATGCTCGCGCCACCGGTCGAGGAGGACCGGCAGCTCACCGCTCGGGGGCGAAAGGTCCTTGCGGTACGGTTGCCCCTCATCGCCGTGGCCTTGGGAATCCCACTTCTTTACATCCTCCGCGGCTCCTTCTTCTGGAACGGCTGGTTGGCGGCACTGCTGTTCTCCCTCGGTGGTTTCGCGGTCGTCACTGACCGCCTGGTCCAGGACTGGACCCTGGGCAGGAGACAGAAGATTCGCCAGTGGCGATTTGGCATGTCTGTGTATGCGCTCATCGCCATTGTCGTTGCGCTATTCGCCGAACCCTGGCTGTTCGAAGCACCGCGAGACATTTCGGAGGGCCGCCTCGATGACGCACAGACGGAGCTGCAGGCACTGGGTGAGCCCGAATCACATGAGCTCCAGCAGGCCTGGGCGGACCTCCACCTGGCCCATGCGCTCCGTGAGCAGAACGTGGACGAGGTCGCCAAGGATGCCCTCGCGATGGCGCCGAACGCACCCGAGCGGGCGAAGGTCGAACAACACCTCCTGTCCCTCACCCATCAGCAGGTCCTCGCGTCGCTCGAGCGCAAGAATGTGGCCTCCGCCTCGGAGGTACTCGCCTCCGCCCAGCCCGTGCTCGCCCAGGCGTTCCCGAAGGACCTCAACGAGCTGACCGCGCGCCTCTACGAGGCGGAGCACGCGGCCTGCACAACGGCCTCCTGCCGCTGGAAGACGCTCTCCCTCGCGCTTCGCGCCGAGCTCACACCGAGCCGGGAGCAGCGACTCGGACAGGCCCGCGCGATGCTCGTGGAGCAACTGACGCCCAGGCCGCGTCCCAAGGCCGTCACCCTGGACTGGGTCCTCCACCTCCACAAGACGACCGCGCTCGCCGCCGAGCTGGCGGATACGCCGCACGACCCACCGGTGTCGGTCCTCGCGAAACAGGCCGCCACGTGGGCCCGGGAGGAACGGGAGCGGATTCCGCTCATCGGCGCGGAGCGCGAGGTGGCCATCTCCCTGCTCCAACTGAAGGCCACCAGCCACCCGAACATCCTGTCGAAGACCACGGAGTCAGTCGCCCTCTCGTGCGAGCTGCGGGACGGCCGCTGCGTGGGCGCGTACCTGGCCGGCGCGGACAAGGAGTCCCGCGTGCTCAACAATCTGAAGCGCACGCCCGTGACGAAGGAGCTGCTCTCCCGTGTCCTCGGACACCCGGTCGAGCTGCCCGCGCCGCCCCAGCCTCGCGGAGGCAAGCCCCCCACGCAGACGACCTGGAAGGATGGCCGCGTGACGCTCGTGGCGAGATGGAACGGCATCTACCTGATGGAGCTGCGCATCGGTGAGGTGAAGCCATGAACCCGAAACCTCCCCGGCTGCTCTCCGTCAGCGCGGCGCTCATGGGACTGCTCGGAGGCGCGGCCCCATCAGGGCTGCTCGTGCCCGGCATCGAGCTCCAGGTCGCCCAACCCACGTGGCGGCGACGCAACGAAGAGGACTCGCGCGACGAGCTGCTTCTCGTCGTCCCTCCCACCAACGGACAGATACTGCTCGCGGGTCATCGCTCGCACCGCTCCCACTCCTCGCACCGCAGCCACTACTCCGGCAGCAGGAGCCGCAGCTACGGCGGCGGCTACTCCGCTCCCGACGAAGCGCCCGAGCCGCCCCCCAAGCCCGCGACGGTGTCCTTCGTCGCCTTCCCCGGCGGACGCATCTTCGTCGACGACAAGCCCGCGGGTCAGGACGTGACGGCCCTCATGCGGCTGGCGGCGGGCAAGCACACCGTCCGCATCGAGAACCGTTTCCTCGGCACCACCACCGTCGAGGTGGACCTGGTCGCCGGCCAGACGGGCGACGTCACCATCGAGTGGTGAGGAGCAGACACGTGACCATGGACACCGACCCCACCTTCCGCGACGGCGCCGTGCAGGCCGTCCTCGACCTGCGCGTCTATCGACTCGCGGCGATACAGAAGTCCGCGTACCGCTTCGCCGACCGGTGCACCGCGGTGCTCGGCTCGCCCGACGCGGACCGGCTTCCCATCCGCTTCCTCTTCGCCCCCACCGTCACCGAGCGCGACGCGCTGGAGACGGTGCGCCTGTTCTTCCAGGAGCTGTTGGACCAGGAGCTGCGAGAGCAGGTGGGCGACGAGACCCGGGCCCTGCGCGCATTGATTGTCGCGCAGGCCTTCTCACGCACCGGCCTGATTCGCCAGGACTGAGGTCGACGCACACCATGTTCCATGACCGCGCCAGGTACCAGTCCACGAAGGGCTACCAGCTCGCGCCCCTGCGCTTCAGCCGGCTGGACGACGCCCGCTACGTCGTGACGAACGACGTGGGCGAATACGTCGTGCTCCCCCGACACGAGCTGGTCGACTTCGTCCGTCACGCGCTGCCCCCGCACCGCGAGGCCTACAAGACGCTCAAGTCGAAGCACTTCCTGTTCGACGAGCACTCCCGCGTGGCGCTGGAGCTGCTCGCGCTGAAGTACCGCACCCGCGCCGAGCAGCTCGCGAACTTCACCGGGCTGCACATCTTCGTGGTCACCCTGCGGTGCGACCACTCCTGCGCGTACTGTCAGGTGTCCCGACAGGCGGAGGGTGCCCGCGAGTTCGACATGTCACAGGAGCACGCGGACCGGGCGCTCGACTTCATGTTCCGCAGTCCCTCGCCCACGCTCAAGGTCGAGTTCCAGGGCGGAGAGCCGCTGCTCCACTTCGAGCGCATCCGGTACATCGTCGAGCGCGCCAAGGCCCTCAACCAGGTGCACCGCCGCGACCTCTAGTTCGTCATCGCGAGCAACCTCTCCCGCCTCACCGACGAGGTGCTCGACTTCTGCCGCGAGCACGGCGTGCTGCTCTCGACCTCCCTGGACGGCCCCGAGGACCTGCACAACACCCAGCGCCCCGTGCGCGGCGGGGACAGCCACCGACGCACGCTCCAGGCGATTCACCGGGCGCGACAGGCGCTCGGACCGGACTCCGTCTCCGCGTTGATGACGACGACGCAGGCGAGCCTCACGCGCGTCGAGGACATCATCGACGAGTACGTGCGCCAGGGCTTCCACGGCATCTTCCTCAGGAACATCAGCCCCTACGGGTTCGCCGTCCGCCAGCGCGCCTCTCGCCAGTACGACGTCGGGGCGTGGGTGGAGTTCTACCGGCGCGGGCTCGCGCACATCCTCCGCATCAACGAGCAGGGCTATCCGCTCCAGGAGGAGTACACCGCCATCCTGTTGCAGAAGCTCTTCTCGCCCCGGGGCTCGACGTACGTCGACCTCCAGTCGCCCGCGGGCATCGGCATCGGCGCGCTCGTCTACAACTACGACGGCGCGGTGTACGCCTCCGACGAGGGGCGGATGCTCGCGGAGATGGGTGACTTCTCCTTCCGGCTCGGGCACCTCTCCCACGACTCCTACGAGTCCATCATGACGTCCGACACGCTCCTCGCCCACCTGAGCGACACCATGCCGGAGGGCGTGCCCATGTGCGGCGACTGCGCCTTCCTCCCCTACTGTGGCGCCGACCCCGTCTTCCACCAGGCGACGATGAAGGACGCCGTCGGACACAAGGCGTTCAGCGCCTTCTGCCAGAAGCAGATGCGCGTGCTGCGCCACCTCATCGGCCTGCTCGCGGATGACGCCCGCGCGCGTGACATCCTCATGGGGTGGCGCTGAGCCATGCCCGCCCTGGACCTCTCCTCGGCCGGCCTGAAGGCGCTCTCCACGCGCTCCATTGAGCCGTTCATCGCCCGCCTCCGCGAGCACCTGGACGACGCGCCCCTCGCCCATGAGCGGGAGGTGCTCCTCGTCCGGCGTCCCACGCATTCACTGCCCCCGGGCTTCCGGGGGTACCTCCTGTGGGACGAGGGCCTCGTGAGCAGCAGCCCGGCCCCAGGGGACACCTACGTCCTGCCTCCGAACCTGCGCTACCTCGCGGACGGGGACGTGGTGCGCATCCACCCCGAGCGCGACGCCCTGTCGACGCTGTACCGCCGCGCCTCTCCGTCGAACACGTTCCTGGTGACGGAGCGCTGCGACAACCACTGCCTGATGTGCTCCCAGCCACCCCGCAAGCAGGATGACTCCTGGCTGCTGGACGAGCTGATGCAGGCGCTCCCGCTCATCTCCCCGGAGACGCGCGAGCTCGGCATCACCGGCGGCGAGCCGAGCCTGCTCAAGGGCCGCCTCATCGCGCTGCTCGCGCAGATGAAGCACCACCTGCCAACAACCGCCGTCCACCTCCTGACCAACGGGCGCGGCTTCGCGAACCCCGAGCTGGCGCGCGCGGTGGCGGACGTCCAGCACCCCGACCTGATGCTGGGCATCCCGCTCTACTCGGACCTGCCCGAGGAGCATGACTACGTCGTCCAGGCCCTGGGCGCCTTCGATGAAACCGTCCGAGGCATCCTCCACCTCAAGCGCGCCCGGGTGCGCGTGGAGCTGCGCTGCGTGGTCCACGCGCAGACGTACGCGCGCCTGCCCCAGCTGGCGGAGTTCATCGCGCGCAACCTGGCCTTCGTCGACCACGTCGCGCTGATGGGCCTGGAGCTGATGGGGTTCGCCAAGGCGAACCTCGGCCTGCTCTGGATGGACCCGCTCGACTACCGGCCCCAGCTCACCGCCGCGGTCCGCACGCTGAGCCGCGCGGGGCTGGAGACGTCCCTCTACAACCACCCGCTCTGCACCCTGCCCGGCGAGCTGCACCCCTTCGCGCGCAAGAGCATCTCCGACTGGAAGAACCTCTACGCCGAGGACTGCGAGCGCTGCACCCGCCGGGAGGACTGCGGCGGGCTCTTCGCCTCCGGCCTCGCGAAGCGAAGCCGGGGCATCCAGCCCTTCCTGGACTGAGCAGGGCGGCTACGCGACGGACGCCGTCCGCCCGGTGAACGGACACACCGCGCCCTCGGCCGCCAGCGGGGCGCCCACCGGCGTCAGCTTCGTCCCCTCCGGCGAGTTGTCGATGTCCACGCCGAACTCGTCCCGGAACACGTCCAGCAGGTACGGCAGCACGCCGACGGTGCCCGCGCGCATGCGGTGGTGGAGCGACAGGTCCTTGTTGGTGAACCGCCGCTCCGGATGAGGCCGCCGCAGGAGCGCGTTGGTCTCCCGCTGCACGTTCTCCAGGGCCAGGAGCGCCGAGCGCTCCAGCGTCAGGTACTCCGCCACCGCGTCCGCGATGGCGTCCGCCTGCGTCCCGAACGCGTCGCCCACCTTCGCGCGCACCACCATGCGCAGCCGCTTGCGCGTCGCCTCGAACACCGCGTCGTGCACGGGCGTGAAGATGTCCTTGAGGTGGACCAGCGACTCCTCCTTGAAGGTGCTCATGCCCCGCTGCGCGCGGTCGAACATCTCGATGTAGCGCGCCTCCGCCCAGTCGCGCTGGGTGGCCGTGTGCAGGCGCGTGGGCCGCATCATCTCGAAGTCCTTCTTCAGCCGCGCCCGCAGGCCGCTCCAGAAGTCGCCCTCCGTCGGCGTGACGGACTCGGCCACCGCGCGGACCTGCTCGTACGCGCGGCACATGTAGCTCCACAGGTTGAACTGGAGCGAGTAGAGCTGCAGCCCCAGCTGCCCGTAGTCCACGCCCGGGACGATGTCCTTCTCCCATGCGAAGGACATGGGCTCCTCGTTCGCCACCGGCCGCCCGTCCATCAGCGTCTGGAAGTACTCGTCCACCAGGTTCGGCGGCCCCGCGCACACGCCTCGGTTGGACAGGTAGTGGTTGTCGCGGTCCGTCACGTACAACAGCTCCGCGGACGAGATGGGCGAGTCGTAGGTGAGCGGCTCCTCCGGCAGGAAGAGCATGTACGCGGCCACCATCCGCACGCCGTCCGTCACGCGGTAGATGTTGGAGAGCACCGGGTCCAGCTGCCCGTTGGGCACCGGGTCGTTGGCGCGCATCAGCATGTACGAGGGCACCGCGAGCACCGCGCACGCCGCCGCGTGCAGGTCCCCCATCCGCCAGCGCCCGTCCGGGAGCACCGTGTCGGGGCGCAGGAACGCCTGCCGCACCGCGCGCACCGCGTGCATCATCGGCTTCCAGTGCCGCATCATCGACTTGAGCGCCGTCACGTTCATGGGCGCGTTGTTCCGATAGCGGCTGCCGGCGAAGTGGCAGGCCTTGAACTCGGTGTCCATCTTCATGCGCATCTGCTCGGGGAAGGTGTTGCTCTCCCCGATGTGCCGCCCCTCGGTGTCGAGCGCGGGGTGCGCGATGCGGTACACCGGCAGCACCGCCTCCAGGAACCCCAGCTCCAGGGGCCGGCCCGTCAGCCTGCGCATCACCTCCGGGGCGTCCGGGTTCCACCACAGGGGCTCGGTGGGCGCGACGCGCCTGGCCTCCATCGCCAGGTACTTGCGGTGGGACTCGCTCTCGAAGGCGAGCGTCGGGGCCTCGCGCGTGACGACGCCCTCCTCCAGCAGCGCCTCCAGCAGCTCCTTCACCCGCTCCCAGGGATACGGCTCACCGGTCGTCCACTTCGTGGCGTTGCCCGCCATGAAGGAGTCCTCCAGGCACAGCTGCTCTCCGAAGGAGTGCAGGTCCTGCTCCTCGATGGAGATCTCCCGGGTGCCGTAATAGATGTGCAGCTCGCGCACGCCCTCGGGCGAGGTCAGGTACTCCTTGATGAAGCGACGCCTCAGCGGCACGTACAGCGTCTCGTGAGGGTCCACCGACACCGGCACCGAGTCCTGGCTCACGCGAATGCTCCTGACGGGTCCTGGAAGAAAAACAGCCGCCAGCGACCCGTGCACGGGCCACCAGCGACTGGCTCAGCTCAACGCCACCACCTCAGAACGTGTCGAGGGGCGCGGCGATGATGACGCCACCACCACAGCCACGACCACCGGACTGCGGCCCAGCACGAACGCGCGTCTTGATCTTCATGGACTGCTCCTCGTGTGAGTGAGACGTGATTTCCGCTTCACGCGAAGCACAAACCTCGCGGACCCGGAGTCGCAATCAGAACCAATCCGAATCTTGAGGTCAAGTTGCACCAGCCATCCAGGCACCGGTTGCGGACACGCGTGACGCGATGCCCCGCAATCACTGTCCTGCGTGCTGGAATTCCAGCCACAAAGACATCAATACTTGAATATCAAGAATTAACAGACACCCCGAAATCACCTCGGGACCTGGGTGTCCGAGACGGGCCGTGCCCTGGGGGCCGGAAAGACAACGACCGCCGACGGACCGTGCACGGTCCGCCGACGGCCGAGTCGCTACGACGGGAAGCCGCTCAGATGTCGAGGGGCGTGGCGATGATGATGCCGCCGCCACAGCCGCGACCTCCGCCGCCGCCGATACCGTCATCAGCCGACATGGGGCCCGCACGAACGCGCGTCTTGATCTTCATGGGTTGCTCCTGTGTGAGTGATACGGACAACCGGTTCACGCCACGAGAAGAACTGGCGGACCCGGAGTAATCATTGAAACGAGATAAAGTCTGTCAGTCAAGCCGCAACCTCATGACGCCATGCATCGTCAGCCGACGAACACACAGGCCCAATCCCAACCTGGTTGGATGGGATTCCATCCCCCTGGTCGTGGAATGCATCGGATTGAGCCCGTGGCGACCGGTGGCTTCAGCCTGGGCCAGGCGGCCGGGCGGGCCGGGCCTTTCGAGCGCGCGCACGGGTGCGCTCGGGCGCTGGGATGAAGAGTGAGGGGACCTTGGCCTCGGGGTGAAGCCCTCGACGGACCCGCCGGGTCCTGCCTAACTTGGGTGGACAAGCGCCCCCGCGCACCACCGACGTCCCCCGCCCTTGAACAAGCCCCCGGGTCTTCCTCCAGCCTCGAAGGAGCGCTCTTCGCGCACGGCGCCATCCGCCCGCGTGTGGCTGGTCGAGGACAGTCCGCTCCAGCGCGCGCGGGCCCGGGAGCTGCTGGCCAGGCACCACGCGGTGGAGACGTTCGAGGACGCCGAGCAGGCGCTCGAGCGGCTCTCCTCGGGGCCACCTCCCGACGTGCTCCTCTTGGACTGGCGGTTGCCGGGCGTGTCGGGGCTGGACGCGTGCCGCTACGTCCGCGAGCGCTACGATGAAGTCACCCTCCCCATCCTGATGCTCTCCGCGCGGGGAGCCCACGAGGACTTCACGGAGGGCCTGCAGGCGGGCGCCAACGACTACGTCGCCAAGCCCTTCGACGACGCGGAGATGCTCGCCCGGGTGGCCAGCCTCCTGCGCGTGCGGGCCCAGGGGGAGCGGCTGAGGGAGCGCGAGGCCCACCTGTCCACGACGCTCGCCTCCATCAGCGACGCGGTCATCACCACGGACCCGGTCGGACGCGTCCTCTTCCTCAACCCGGTGGCCGAGCGGCTCACCGGCTGGAGCACGTCCGAGGCGTGGCAGCTTCCGGTCGCGGAGGTCTTCCGCGTCGTCGACGCCGTCACCCGGGAGCCGTTGGAGAACCCCGTCGAGCGGGCGCTCGGCTCCGAGTCGGTCCAGCGCCTCACGGGGCCCGCGCTGCTGCTGCGCAAGGATGGGACGCACGTCCCCATCGAGGACAGCGCCGCGCCGATTCGCACGGGACCGAGCGCTCCCTCCGGGGCCGTGCTCATCTTCCGCGACGTCACCGAGAAGATGCAGGTGAGCCAGCGCAACGAGGCGCTCACGGAGCAGCTGCGCGCGAGCGAGGCGGAGCAGTCCCTGCTGCTCGACGCGATTCCCGTCCCGGTCTCGTACGTCAACGCGGACGAGCGCTACGGCCGCGTCAACAAGGCGTACGAGGAGTGGTTCGGGATTTCGCGCGACCAGATGCGCAACCGCAAGGTCCGGGAGGTCATCGGGGAGGCGGCCTACGCGGTGCTGGGCCCGTACGTGCGGCGGGGCCTGGCGGGCGAGAGCTTCTCCTTCGAGCAGCATGACGTGCCCTACCGGTTGGGCGGCAAGCGGGACGTGCGGGTGTCCTTCATCGCGCACCACTCGCCGGGCGGCTCCGTGGACGGCTATGTCGCGCTCCTGCAGGACATCACGATGCAGCGCAAGCTGGAGCAGGAGCGGGAGCAGCACGCGCGACAGCTCCAGCAGCAGGCGGAGTTCGAGCAGCTGCTCATCGGCATCGTGAGCCATGATTTGCGCAACCCCCTGGGCGCCATCCTCATGGGAACCGAGCGGCTCAAGCGCCTGGAGTCCCTGCCGCCGGAGGCCCACAGGCCGGTGGAGCGCATCCAGGCGTCGGCCACCCGCGCGGTGAAGCTGGTGAAGGAGTTGCTCGACTTCACCCAGGCCCGGCTGGGCGGCGGCATCCGGCTGGAGCGCGCGCCCGCGGACCTCCACCAGGTCTGTCAGGCGGCCGTGGAGGAGGTGGAGGCGGCTCACCCCACCGCGGACGTGCGGGTGGCGGCCAGCGGCGACGGGCACGGCGCGTGGGACGAGGAGCGGCTGGCGCAGGTCGTCCAGAACCTGCTGATGAACGCGCTGAAGCACGGGCGCCCCGGAGCGCCCGTCCAGGTGGAGACGCGAGGAGAGGGCGCGTGGGTGACGCTGCGGGTGCACAACGAGGGCCCGCCCATCCCCGCCTCACGAATCCCGGACCTCTTCCAGCCCCTCCAGCGCGGCACCGACGCGGTGGACCTGGCGAGCCGCAGCGTGGGGCTGGGGCTCTTCATCGTGAAGGCCATCGTCGACGCGCATCAGGGACACGTCGAGGTGGAGTCCACGGCGGAGCGGGGCACCACCTTCACCGTGAGCCTGCCGCGCTAGCGGGCGCGGAAGGCCCGATGACGTGGATGAGCGTCACCTTGGCCAAGGCACCAGGAGACGCCTTTCTGGAGGGGCACGGGTCGACTCGCGGGGCGACCCGCTCCGTTCAGGCATCGCCGTCAGGAAGAGGTGTCACTCCAGAACGGACGATGTTCAGCCCATCGAGACGACGACCTTGCCCTTGGCGTGGCCCTTCTCGAGATGGTCGAACGCGTCGGCGATGTTGGAGAAGGCGAAGACCTGGTCGATGACGACTTCGAGCTTCTTCGCGTCGATGAGGGCAGCGAGCGCTTCAAGGTCCTTTCCGCTCGGATGCATGAACAGGTAGCGGTAGGTGACGCCCGAGCGCCAGGCGCGAAATCGAACCCCAGCGCTCGCGATCCAGAAGAGCATCGCGAGTCCAGGGCCGCGGCCAATGTCCTGGGTCGCGGTCAGGGGCTCGGGGATGCCCGCGATGCTGACGACCTTGGCGCCACGGCGAACGGTCGAGAAGGTCTGCGTGAGGGTGTCGCCGCCGACGAGGTCCAGCGCGGCATCGTACTCGCGCAGCTCGGTGGTGATGTCCTGGGTGGTGTAATCGACGACGACATCCGCACCGAGGCGCTCGACGAGTCTCCTGCCCCGCGCGGACGCCGTCGTCGCGACGGTCGCGCCAAGGTGCTTGGCGAGCTGGATGGCAAAAGTCCCAACACCCCCTGCGCCACCTGGAATGAAGACGCGCATGCCCGGCGCGACGGCGAGCTCGTCGCGCAGCGCTTGAAGCGCGGTGAGCGCCGCGAGCGGCACCGCGGCGGCCTGAACGAAATCGAGTGACGCCGGCTTCTTCGCGACGAGCTCTTCGCCCACGCACGCTGTCTCAGCGAAGGCGCCGAGCCGATGCCTGGCCACGCGAGCGAAGACCTCGTCACCTGGGCGGAACCGCGTCACGCCTTCACCGACCGACGTGACAACGCCGGACAATTCGCAGCCGAACACGACCGGAAGCGCGTAGGAGTCGATGACCCGGAGTTTGCCTTCGCGTGTCTTGAAGTCGACGGGATTCAGGCCTGCCGCCTTCACGTCGATGCGCACCTCGCCAGGCCCCGGCTCGGGCGGTGGCATGTCGCGAAGCTCGGCGGCCTGGGGGCCGCCATACCGGGTGAGGACGAATGCACGCATGAGGTCTCTTGCCTTCACTGAGGACCAGGGCACGATCCGGGGCTCGGGCGACGGGGTGCTCTGCCTCAAGGCCTTGTCGCGAGCCGGACCGAAGTTTACGGTGCATACATAGGCGAGGGTGTTAACGGTGTCAACATCAGGAAAGGACAGCTACCATCACGGAGATCTCCGCGCGGCGCTGCTGAAGGCCGCGCTGGAGCTGCTCGAGACAGGTAGCGAGCTTTCCCTGCGAGAGGTCGCCCGGCGTGCCGGAGTGTCGTCCGCCGCGCCCTATCGTCACTTCGCCGACAAGCGTGCGCTGGAGTCCGCGCTGGCCGCGGAGGGCTTCCGCGAGTTGGGACGCGAGCTTTCCCAGGCGGGCGTCATCCCGCGGACGGTGTCCGATATCGCCGAGCTGGGCGTCAGGTACGTGGAGTTCGCGCTGAAGCGGCCCGCCCTCTTCTGTCTCATGTTCGGCAACGCGTGTGACGACTCGAACGATGAGCGGGTTCGAGCAGCGGCTGAGGTCCGAGGCCTCGTGTCCACGGCCTTGGCGAGCGTCTTCCCGGGAGCCGACGCGAGCGCGCTGTCGACGGCGGGCTGGTCCCTTGTCCACGGGCTTGCCTTCCTTCACCTCGACGGGAAGCTCGGCACGGGGACAAGGCAGGAGGTGGCCACTCGCGTGCGCTCCTCGATTGAGGCGATTTTTTCCGGTGGGAGCACCGCTGTCGGTCGAGGGGAACCCAAGAGCACGCGCACCCGGTGATTCAGGACACCGCGTCGCCTGCCGGCGCCTGGAGCCCGTCCAGCGAGCGCGCCCAGCCCTCTTGAGAGAGCAACTCCGCGACGCGCGTCCGCACCTCCTCGCGAATCTCACGCACACGGTCCAGGGGCTGGCCCTTGGGGTCCTCCAAGGGCCAGTCCATCCGCTTCAAGCCAGGCACGAAGGGGCACGCCTCCCCGCAGCCCATGGTGATGAGCCACTGGGCGCCTTGGGCGAGCTCGTCCGTGAGGTGCTGGGGCCTGGCTCCCGACAGGTCGACCCCGACTTCGGCCATCACGGCCTGGACCTCGGGATGGACATGGGTGCCCGGCTGCGTGCCAGCGGACACGGCCCGCGCCCGCGCTGGGTCAGCCAAGGCATTGAAGAACGCAGCCGCCATCTGGGAGCGGCCCGCGTTGTGCACACAGGCGAAGATGACCTTCTTCATCGGGGGGACTCCTCGAACGGGCTCTCACTGAAACGGCGAGGAAGGACCGCGCTCGTCGCCCTGGGGAACAGCCGACGTCGCAGCCACAACGAGAGGTAGACCAGGGCGATGAGGGCGGGCACCTCGATGAGCGGCCCCACCACTCCGGCCAGCGCTTCTCCAGAAGACACGCCGAAGACTCCCACGGCGACGGCGATGGCCAATTCGAAGTTGTTGCCCGCCGCCGTGAAGGAAAGTGACGCGGTCTCCTCGTAGTCGAAGCCCAGCTTGCGCGAGAGGAAGAAGGCACTGGCGAACATGACGACGAAGTAGACCAGCAGCGGAATGCTGATGCGCACCACATCCAACGGCAGGCGGGTGATCTTCTCGCCCTGCATCGCGAACATGAGCACGATGGTGTAGAGCAGGCCCAGCAGCGCGGTAGGCCCCAGCCGCGGCAAGAAGCGCTGCTCGTACCAGGCCTCTCCCTTCAGGCGGGTCAGCCCCACGCGTGTCAGCGCGCCCGCCACCAGCGGCACGCCCAGGAAGATGAGCACGCTCCGGGCGATGCTCCACATCGACACGTCGAACGCCGCGACCTCCGCTCCGAGCCACCCCGGAACGACGGTGAGCAAGAGCCAGCCGAGCACCGAATAGAAGAAGATCTGGAAGAGGGAGTTGAGGGCCACGAGCACGGCGGCGACCTCGGTGCTGCCACACGCCAGCATGTTCCAGATGAGGACCATGGCGATGCAGCGGGCAAGGCCGATGAGCACCAGGCCATTGCGGTAGTGCGGCAGGTCCGGAAGGAAGAGCCACGCCAGCGCGAACATGAGCAGCGGCCCCACCACCCAGTTGAGAAACAGGGACGTGGTGAGGAGCTTCCCTCGCGTGCGCAGGCGCCCCAGCTCGCCGTAACGCACCTTCGCGAGCACCGGATACATCATCCACAAAAGGCCCAACGCGATGGGCAGCGAGACCGTGTCCAGCTTCACCGTGTCCAACCGACTCCCGAGGTCCGGGAAGGCGCGCCCCAGGCCGATGCCCAGGCCCATGGCGGCGAAGATCCACACCGGCAGGAAACGGTCGATGAGGGAGAGCTTCTTGACGATGTTTTCGGAGGCACGCGGCGAGGACATGGACGGAAGCAACCCAGGAAAGAGGAAGGCGCTACTTGCAGGCCTCAGGGCCGCAGGACTTCAGGACGCGCGCCACTTCGCGTTGGAGCGTCGCGCGCGTCGCGAAGGCAGAGACAAGGGCCTGCACCTGGGAAGCGCACAGCGCATCCGTCTGCGGCGCCAGCCGGTAGTAGACCCAGCTGCCCTCCCGACGTGCCTCCACGAGCCCAGCCGCCTTGAGGACGGACAGGTGCCGGGAGGTGTTGGACTGAGGAATGGAGAGGGCGCTCTCCAGATGGCAGACGCACAACTCCGAGTGCGAAAGCAGGGACACGATGCGCAGGCGCGTCTCGTCGCCCAGGGCCTTGAGCACCCGGGTCAGCGGGCGCACGTCGAGGGAGGGGCCAGAAGACATATCGACATGAACATATCCGCATGTCATCATCCCGACAACCCCCGTCGCGAGGCTCGCTCCGGGGGCAAGGGGTCGATTCGGCGAGAACCCGGGGACCGGGGGCAGTCCCCCGCGAGGGGCACACTGGGGTCACCTGCCTGAATCACACCGACATGGCGCACCCCAGCAAGCCCTTGCCGCCGCTGAACGGCTGACTACTTCGCGGACTCGATGACGTAGATGAGCGTCACCGTCGCCACGGCACCAGAAAAACCCAAGCAGGACGCGCTGTTCCCCGCTGGTGCCTCGGTTTTCGCTCGGAGACGTCATCTCGTCCCGTCCCAGGCTGTTCCCCCGTGTGCACGCTCGCTCCACCCTGGAGGGGCACACTGGGGCACATGGGGGAATCCGGCTGGAGTTCCTGGGGCCACCAGCTCCGTTCAGGCTTCGTTGTCGGGAAGGAGGGTCCGGAGAAGCTCGTCGTCAGGACCGAGAGGACGCCAGCCAGCGGGGGGCGGATTGGCGAGGAGCGACGTCCTCAATTCGCGTGCGCGCCCCTTGTGCGTATCCGGGGCATAGGCAATCCAGGGGCCAAGTGCCTTTGCGACGGCGAATCGACTCGTGTCGTCGAGCACTGTCGGCCACCCATTGGGGAGGTTCTCCCATAGCTCGCGCACGAGTTGTCCACGAACCAAGCGGGTCACCTGCTTGCTTCGCACCGCCTCGACTACCAGCCCATCGTACACCTGGACTCCCGCAACATCGTCGGGTCCAAGCTCCTCGGCCAGTGCCTCCAACGATGCGGTGGGACGGGACTCGGCAAAGGCTGTGAGTGAGTCGTAGCCGCGTTCGCGAACGCGCTCATACAAGCGGGCCTTCCAGTTGCCCTGCCACGAGCGTCCATCGGTCATCGGCTGCTCCCTTTGGAGAACTTCATCGGGATGTCGTAGCTCCGCATGCGCCCCGCGACGATGTCCAGGACCTGATTCCGCGTCAACATCCGACCTGCCGTGGTCTCGGCTTCGTGCAGGGCCTCCATGACCAGCCGATTCCACTCTCCGGGCCACAGGCGCCCCAGCTTCCAGTTCCCCCCGCCGTGAATCGCCTCGTGGTGGGACCGCTCCAGCCGGACACAGAACTGGTCGATGTCCATGTCACCCTTGAAGCCGCGCTGCTCGAACCACTCGCGGTGCTCTTTCGGCATGACGTGATGTTTCGGGGCCTCGGACATGCCCGCTCCGGCTCTGCCCGTCACTCTCATACCCCGCACCTCGGGACTGTCCCCCAGCGCTTCTCGCACGCCCTCGGGCAAGTCCTGGTGCGCTTGCGCCATCATCACCTGTCCGCCGTGGATGCGAACGGCCGCGCTGACGGCGGGGAGGGAGATGACGCCTGCCTGCACCAGCCTTCGCATCATCTCCACCCACTCAGCGGAGACGACGAGCCGCGAGCCCGCCATGACGCCCCCCGACCCCATCGCGAGGCTCATGCCAAGTGTCACCGGTGCGGCCGGAGGCAGTCGAGGCAGAGACATCTTCAGCGTGGAAATCATGGACAGCATCTCCAACACCTGCGCCGCTGTCAGAACCTTCTCACCAATTCTCATGCTCTCACGGGTATGCGCGTGGATTGCGGCAAACTCCCGGGTCAGCTTCCCCATCAACTCGGGCATCGCGGTTGCCGCCGCTTCGACTCGCTCCGGGTCGAGCGATTCGAGGTCCATCAACGTGGGCGCCATCAAGCCCTGCACCCGGTGCAGGTCCACGAACAGCTTCTCGTCGCTGCATACGAAGCAATGTCGGAGGACAGCGTCAGAGAGCTGAAGGAAGTCCACCCAGGCGGCCAGCAGCAAGGACCCGAACATCGCGGCCTGGAGCTTGGGCCCCGTCATGCGAAGTACCCCCAGCGCCATGTCCGAGTCGCCCACTTCCGAGGCCACCTCCGTCAGCCCGGTTGCACTCCCGAGCGCGCCACGGAGCCACGTCACTTGAGCGGAGCCGTGCTCGACATAGCGCCTGAACACTCCCCCATCGAGACGCCGGTCACCGAGTGCAGCAGGCCGGTCCGCCAGCTTCGAGAATGCCCCCTCAACCCCGTCCAGTGAGACCTTCACTTCGTCGATGGCATCGAGGATAGCCTGTCGCTGCGAGGTGCCGGACCGCGCTCCACCCCCGACGGCTCCGGATGCAGCCCTCGTTGCAACGCTTCGTGGCCCCACATGGCGCACAAATCGCTGCTGCCTCCCGGAGCCCGCGATGGAGGACGGGAGAGGAACGAAGGCATCGGGGCTCTCGTCGCTCGGCACATCCGCCCTCTCGGGAGGTGTCACCGCGCGCGGCGTGTAGTGCAGCGTGCGGCCACGTCCGGGAGCATGAGGCACCGAAACGCATCCCGAGGTGAACAGCACCAGCGCGAGCCACAGGATGTTAGCGCGCATGGTCCACCCCCAGGCCCACCGACGCGAAGGCGCCAGGTCGCAATGTCCCTTCCGCCGTGGGAAACAACAGCGTGCCGCCCGTCCCCATCGCGTAGAGCGCGCCCCCCAGGAACCTCCACCGGACTTCCGCCGCTCCGAGGTAGCGCGCTCCGGGCTTCCCAGCTCCAACCGCGAGTCCCTTCAACGCTACTTCCAAGCTGCGCTCGAAGAGCTGCACCGCCACACGCCCATCAACATCAGCGCGGCCCCATGAGAAGACTTCCGCGCCCACCGAGAGGTTCAGGTGCCTGTTGGGGCCCCCGTAGCTGACGGCATCCCACTCCGCGATGGCCTCTGCGAATGCGGAGTAGCCGTCCGGAAAGCGAGCATCCGCGAGCGGCACGCCGTCAGGGCCCGCCGCCTGGAAGCGCGCCAGTTCGTAGTCCGCGCCGAAGAAGCCTTGTCGGAAGCCGCCATGCTGGCGCCTCGCCTCCAGTCGCATGCGCAGGTTGAACCTGTCGGTGAGGTAGTCCACCCCGCCTCCTACGACAGCTCCCCACGCGCCGCCCTCGCCAGGACGACCTCCCCACCCGGCAATCAAGTGGGCCTCGATGTCGGAGCGCGCCACCACCACCGCCATCGCATCCAGGTGCGCAAGCGTCATCGAAGGCGCGTCACCTCCAGCTCGCCCCCCATCGTGGACAGCGGACAGAGCTAGCGTGTACCGCCCCCCCTTTTCGGGCTGGCCGAAGAAGATGTGCGCTACGTCCAGGGAGAACTCCGCACCCACCAACCGCGCTCCCAGCACGTCCGATGCGAAGGCTTCGGTGTAGAGCGGCCCCAGCGTGCCGGTGAAGATGCCCCCGGCCGGGTGGTAGTCGGGATTGGTCCGGTTGGAGTAGCGACGGACCAGATGACCCGAGAGGAGCCTGTGTTCCTCCAGCGGGCCGAACCAGACTCCCATGGGCGCGTCGTCCGACCCCAACAAGAGGCCGCGAACGAGCTGCCCCCAGTCCGAGAGCGTGTCCCAGTCCTCGCGACGCACGAGGGACCCGCCATCCTCCCCGCCCCAAAGACGGAAGCGCACGGGCGCCCCCAGGTTGACGCCGAACTCGGGGCCACCGTCGAGGATGAACGTGGGCTCCACCTGCATGAAGCCCTCGTCTTCCCCCGCGCCAGCACGAGGAAGGAACGCCAGCGTCGTGGCTTCCACGCGCGTCAGGTAGTGCCACTTGCGCGCGGGTAGTGCATCCGGGGTGGTGGATGATTCTGCCTCCGGGGCAGGGGGCTCCGAGGCACCTCCCGTCGTCGGTAACAGCAACAGCAGCAGCGCGGCCAGACAGCTTCGCTTCCTGTGCATACACGCCTCCTGTGCGTGCCCCGGAATGAGGCACGAAGAACACACGTCTCCCGGTCGGCTGGAGCGACTCGCGCCGCGCCGGTGGTGAATCCGCGGTGGTGAGGGGAAAGCCCTCTCTGCCAAGGTGAGTGAGACAGTCCGTACCCAGCAGTTTAGTGTGCAGGGCGACCCAGGCAGGGACGATGAATCCGGTGGTGGAAGAGGCTCGGGTCCGGGAGACCGAGGTGGTGGAGAAAGCCAGGCGGCGAGGCTTCACGACGGAGTACAAGCTGCGAGTGCTGGCGGAAGCGGACCGCTGCACGAAGCCCGGTGAAGTGGGAGCGCTGCTGCGTCGGGAGGGGCTGTACTCGTCGCTGCTGAGCGCGTGGCGACGCCAGTGCGATGCGGGAGAGCTGTCCGCCAGCAGTCCAAAGAAGCGCGGCCCGCCGGCGAAGCTGCCCGACGCGAGCGCCCGGCGCGTCGCCGAACTGGAGAAGGAGCTGGCTCGGGCCCAGGCGCGGCTCAAGCGCGCGGAGGCCCTGCTGGACCTCCAAAAAAAGTTTCGGAAATCCTGGGAGTGGGACTGCCCAAGCCCGACGAGGAGCCTTGATGCGCGTGGCACTGGAGGCCGTTGGTGAGATGGGCGTGGCGCCGGTGTGCCAGGCGCTGGGTCTGCCCAGAGCCACCTTCTACCGGCGAGCCCGGCCGAATCAGGAGCCGGTGCGCCGAGGCAGCCCACCGCGAGCCCTGCTACCCGAGCAGCGGGCCGAGGTGCTCGCGGTGCTGCATGAGCCAAGATTCCAGGATGCCGCGCCCGCGGAAGTCTACGCGCAGCTGCTCGATGAGGGCCGCTACCTCTGCTCGGAGCGCACCATGTACCGGGTGCTCGCCGAGAACCACGAGGTGCGCGAGCGCCGCAATCAACTGCGCCACCCCAGCCACCCAGTGCCCCAGGTGCACGCGACGAAGCCCAATGCGCTCTGGAGCTGGGATATAACGAAGCTGCACGGCCCGGCGAAGTGGACGTACTTCTACCTCTACGTCGTCTTAGACGTCTTCAGCCGGTACGTCGTCGGCTGGATGGTGGCGCACCGCGAGTCGGCCGTCCTGGCTCAGAGGCTGCTGGCTCAGACCTGCGAACGTCAGGGCATTGAGCCTGGCCAGCTGACCATTCACGCCGACCGCGGCACCTCGATGACCTCCAAGCCGGTGGCATTGCTGATGGCGGACCTGGGCGTGACGAAGACGCATTCCAGACCCCACGTCTCCAACGACAACCCCTTCAGCGAGGCGCACTTCAAGACGCTGAAGTACCGGCCGGACTTCCCCCAGCACTTCGGTTGTCTCCAGGACGCCCGGGGCTTCTGCGGCGACTTCTTCGGCTGGTACAACGAGGAGCATCATCACTCCGGCCTTGGCCTGCTCACGCCCCACGACGTGCACCACGGCCTGGCTGCCCAGCGCCTCGCGGCCCGAGCCGCCGTGCTCGCCGCCGCCTACGCCACCCACCCCGAGCGCTTCCCGCGCGGCGCACCCAAGCCGCAGGCCCTCCCGACTGCCGTCTGGATCAACGACCCCGCACGGCTCGCTCACTCACAGGAGGCTGCGCAGTAATCTCTCGAACTCGCTGTCTCACTCGCGTTGACAGGTTCCGCAGGCTCAGATCGAGAACTTCAAGACGGCCATGCGCAAGAAGCGCTCGGGTGCACGCGCACGAAAGGAGGCCCCTTCACCTGCGGCCCTCCGCATGCGCAAGGGCTCGGGCCCGCCGCCCATGAGCCTCCGGTACATCAACAACGCGTTGAGCGTACTGCGCAAGGTGTTCGCGCTCGCGCAGGAGCAGGGCGTCATCGCCCACATCCCGCGCGTGAAGCTCTTCAAGCTGGGGAAGACCGCTTACGACTTCCTCACCTTCGAGGAGGCCGAGCGGCTGGTCTTCCTGGCCGAGCCCGAGTGGAGAACGATTCTCCTCGTGGCCCTCAAGACAGGGCTTCGACAGGGAGAGTTGATGGGGCTCCAGTGGAGCGACCTGGACTTGCACCATGGCAAGCTTCAAGTCCGAAGGACGGCCCAAGGGCGGACGCGAGCGGACGGTGGACATCCCACTGTCGGCCCTCGACGCGCTCAAGAGACACCGTCACCTGCGCGGGCCCTACGTGTTCTGCCAGGAGGACGGCCAGCCCCTCACCTCGAGACTGATGCGGCGCCCGCTGGAGCGCTGCTTGAGGCTGGCGAACATCCAGCGCGAACAGGGACGCATCGGCTGGCATGACCTGCGCCACACCTACGGCAGTCACCTCACCATGCGCGGAGTCCCCTTGAAGGTCCTCCAGGAGCTGATGGGCCATGCCACCATCGAGATGACGATGCGCTACGCCCACCTCCCCCCGGAGACCCGCGAGAACGCGGTCCAACAGCTCGACCGTCCCAGCCCCTCGAGACAAGCCGCTTCGGGTCACCTCACCGAAGGGGCACACTGGGGGCACCTGCCTGAATCACCGGCATGGCACACCCCAGCAGGCCCTGGATATCGCTGGACGACGGACTAGCGCGCGGACTCGATGACGTAGATGAGCGTCACCTTGGCCTGCACCGTCTGCTCCTCCGGCTGGATGGGCGTGGCGATGCGGGCGTCGGACGCCATCTCCGCCATGGCGAAGCGGGCCGGGTAGAGCTGCGGCGGCTCCGTGACGGTGCTCACGTCCACCACCGCGCCCAGCTTCACGTTGAGGGCGGCGGCCAGCACCTCGGCCGACTTGCGGGCCCGCGCCACCGCCTGCCGCAGCGCCTCACCCTGCACCGCGTCCTGGCGCGCCAGGCCGAAGCGCACCTGGTCCACCCGGTTGGCGCCCGCCGCCAGCGCCTGGTCCAGCACGCTGCCCACGCGCGACAGCTCCGTCAGGTGCACGCTCACCACGTTGCTGACGCGGTAGCCGCGCAGCTTGGGCTCCGTCTCGTTGGGCGCCGGCGGCCCGTAGTCCGGGTACACCGAGTAGTTGCGCGTCTGGATCTCCTTGCGGGGGATGCCCGCGGACGTCAGCGCGGCGATGACCTTCTCCATCTTCTTCGCGTTCTGCTCGCCCGCGGCCTTCGCCGTCTTCTCCAGCGTCTCCACGGCCAGGTCGATGAAGGCCTCGTCGGGCTGTGCCTTCACCTCGCCGGTGCCCTCGACGCGCAGGGTGCGCGTGGAAGGGTCCACCGCGGGGCGGGCCTGGGACACGGGCTGGGGCTGGGCGGAAGCGCCCATCGTGGCGAGCAGGACAGCGGTGAGCAGCCAGGAACGAACGGGACGGGCGTGAAGCATGGCGCCTCCTTGGGGCGGATGGGCGGTACGGCGGGGTCGTGTTGCCGCTGCCTTACTCCCTGGGACGGCCCCTCCACGAGGACATTCACGCCCACGAGAAAGGGCCCGGCCCACCATACGGAGAGCCGGGCCCGCTCACTCGGGGAGCACGCGCTCACGGACTGGCGGACTCGCCGGCCTCGTACTCGGGGGCGGAGGGAGCGCGCGACTTCGGGCCGCGCCCCGTCACCTCGCGCACCTTGGTCGTGGCCTTGCGACGCGCGGCCCGGAGCGCGTCCCGGCCGATGTCCATCACCGCCGACACAGCGCCCGCGACCAGGTTGCCCGGCGGCGTGTCCGGCGCCATCGGATGCGGCCGCGTGGGGGCCGCCTGCTTCGCCGCCTCCAGCACCTGGCCCAGCTCCCGCAGCTCGTTCGGACGGAACGCCTTCTTCACCTCGGGGAAGAGCGTGGTCTCCTCCTCGAGCACGTGCGCGCGCACGTTCTCCATCAGCACGGAGACCTTCGCGTCGAAGCGCTCGGCCTCCGAGGGCAGCCCGTCCAGCTCCGACAGCACCCACTTCACCACGTGGTGCTCCTCCAGCGAGCGGAGCACCTCGTCGCGCAAGGACGCCGAGCGCTGGCGCACCGCCGGGTAGAAGACCTGCTCCTCGATGGAGGAGTGCACGGACAGCTCGAGCACCATCTGCTCCACCAGCTTGCGCTTGAGCTTGTGGGCATTGGGGCCCGCCTTCTCGAACCGGCGGAACAGCTGCTCCACCGTCTTGTGGTCCGCCTTCAGCAACGCGATGGCATCCATGTCGTTTGCCTCCCTGGGGCTCCGGGGGCCGCGCATCCCCTCCGTGGCGTGCACGGTCCATGACGCGGCATGTCCTGGATGGTGGGGATGACCTCCGCGCGATGCCGGAGCGACGCGCGGATGGCCTGCTCTCCCGTGTGCTCGGCGACCGGGCGACACGCTTGCCATGTCGGGCGCTCCCAGGCCTCAAGCGCGGCACCCCCGCGCTCATCCACGTGGAGCGGGCACCCCGGGAGGGCAGCGTCGTTCCCACGTCGGGCAACGCGGGCGCCGGGGTGTCCACCCGTCGTCACGAAGAGCGTGGAGGAGGCGACGCGCCGACCGCCCCCGGGGGCAATCCCACGCTGGACCACCTCTGCTCAATGTCGTGTCCGTCGGAACGGAGGGTTGGGCCCGCGTCGTCCGCGGGAAGGGAGAGGGGAAGTTGGTGAACACCGTGATGAATGAAGCGCTGCGCGTGCGCGTCGCCCGCATCGCCCGCGAAGCCGAGGACATCCTGTCGTACGAGCTGGTCGCGGAAGACGGCGGCACGCTCGCGGCCTTCGAGGCCGGAGCCCACCTGGACGTGCGCATCCCCGGCAAGGAGTCCACGCTGCGCTCGTACTCGCTCTGCAACGACCCGGAGGAGACGCACCGCTACGTCATCGCCGTGCAGCGGGACGCGAGGGGCCGCGGCGGCTCGCGCGCCATGCACGAGCGCGTGCACGAGGGGGACGTGCTGGTGGTGAGCCCTCCGCGCAACGACTTCCCGCTGCTGTTCGCGCGCGGCTATGTGCTGGTGGCCGGCGGCATCGGCGTCACGCCGCTGCTGTCCATGGCGCGGCAGCTCCAGCGGACCGGGCTGCCCTACACGATGTACTACTGCGCGCGCGCCCCGGAGCGCGCGGCGTTCCGTGAGCTGCTGTCCATGCCGCCCTTCGCGGACCACGTGCGCTTCCACTTCGATGGGGGCGACCCGGACAAGGGCCTGGATGTGTCCGGGCTGTTGTCCACGCGCGCGCCGGGCACGCGGCTGTACTGCTGTGGCCCCGCGGGGCTGATGAAGGCGGTGCGCGACGCGTCCGCGAGGCACCGCTGGCCGTGGGAGAAGGTCCACTTCGAGTCGTTCGGCGCCGACGGCGTGGGCGCGCTCGCCACCCGGGAGGACACCGACTTCGAGGTGACCATCCGCAGCACGGGGCAGGTGCTCAGCGTGCCCAAGGGCCAGTCGGTGCTCAACGTGCTGCGCCGCAACGGGCTGCGCGTGACGAGCGACTGCGAGGCGGGCTCCTGCGGGACGTGTGTCACCCGCGTCTGCGAGGGAGAGCCCGAGCACCGCGACTCCTTCTTCCAGCAGGAGCCCGCGGGCAATCAGCGCATGCTCATCTGCGTGTCGCGGGCCCGCTCGAAGCGGCTGGTGCTGGACCTGTAGACGGCCGGCTCAGGCGGCCCGGCCCGCGGCCTCGCGTCGCGCCCGGGCCACCTCCGAGCGGACCAGCGCGCGCAGGGACTCCGGGTCGAACGGCTTCTCCACGCGCGGGTTCTCCACCCGCTCCAGGAAGGTGCGCGCGGTGGGCGTGAAGGCGCCGCCGGTGATGAACACCATCCGCTCCGCGACGGCCGGCGCCGCGCGCCCCAGCGCCTCGTGGAGGTCCATCCCCGTCATCTCCGGCATCATCAGGTCACACAGCACCACGTCGTAGTGGCGGGGCTCCGGTCCGCTGAGCCGCTCCAGCGCCTGCCGGGCGCTCACCACCACGTCCACGTCGTTCTCGCGCGAGAGCGTGCGCCGGATGGCGCCGCTCACCAGCGCGTCGTCGTCCACGACCAGCACACGGCCTCGGGCCTGGGGTACGACGGGCTCGGACTCGGCGGGACGCGCGCCCGGAGGGGCGTCCTGGGTGGGGCCTGGAGGCGGGCTCGACATGGACACCTCGGTGCCGCCTGGGGCGGGGCGTGAAGAGGAGGAGTCCATGGCGCTGGCGGAGGCCACCGTCGCGGGGAGGGCAGACGCGGGGCCCGCCGCGCTGGTGGCCAGCGTGGAGGACGGGCTCACGACAGGTGACGCGGGCTCGGCCGACGTGCGCACCGGAGACGGGCTCGCCTCCACGAGCGGGCCCGCACCCGAGGAGGGCTTCGCGGACGACGCGGGCTCCACCGACGCGCGGGTTGGGGACGAGCTCGCCTCCGCGAGCGGACTCGAGCCCGAGACGGACCTCGAGGGTGACGCGGGCTCCGACGCGGACCGCATGCCCGAGGAGGGCTCGACGGCCGGGAGGTGTCCCGTCACGAACGTGCGTCCCGTCGTCGCGCCCGCGACCTCCGAGGCACGGTGCGCGATGGCGCTGACGTCCGACGGCGCGAAGGAGCGCTCCGTCGATGGCCGGGGGCCTGGCGCCGAGGACGGAGCGAGGCCCGACACGGCGACACGGTCCTCCGTGGAGGATTCGCGAACCGGCGCCGGCGTGTGCCCCGTGCTGGCCCTGTCGCCCGGGGACGACTCGGAGAACCTCGGCGCGGGAGTGTGCCCCGTGCTGGCCCTGTCGTCCGGGGACGACTCGGAGAACCTCGGCGCGGGCGTGTGCCCCGTGCTGGCCCTGTCGCCCGGGGACGACTCGGAGAACCTCGGCGCGGACGCACGCTCGGAGACGGCCCTCGCGTCCACGAAGGTGTGATTGGACATGCTGGCCGGCGGGTCCCCCGCGGGCTTCGACACCTCGTGCGCCACCGTCGAGGCCGTGGGCTCCGTCGTGGACCGCCGCGGGTCGGGCACCGTCGGATAGCCCGTGGGCGATGACGCGCGCTCACCCGGCCCACGCGCGGACCAGCCGCCGCCCCGCCGCGCATCCACGGCCACGCCCGCGCCCGGGGCCCTCGCGCGCCGCAGGGACACGCGGAACACCGAGCCCTTGCCCAGCTCGCTCTCCACGGAGATGGTGCCGCCCATCGCCGTCACGTACGCGTGGCACAACGACAGCCCCAGCCCCGTGCCCACGCCCACCGGCTTCGTCGTGTAGAACGGGTCGAAGATGCGCCCGAGCGACTCCGGCGAAATCCCGCTCCCCGTGTCGCGCACCTCCGCCACCACCCAGCCGTCCGCGCCCCCGCGCGTCACCAGGCGCACCTCGTTCTGCTCCGCGCGGCCCTCCGGCAGCGCCTGCGCCGCGTTGATGAGCAGGTTGAGGAACACCTGCGCCAGGCGCGCCTCGTTCCCCTCCACCCACGTGACGTCCCCGTAGTCGCGCACCAGCTTCGCGCGCGGCCGCAGCTCGCCCATGGCGATCTTCACCGCCGAGTCGAGCACCGCCCCCAGCTCCACCGGCCCCTGCTTCTCGTCGTCCGGCCGGGAGAAGGTCTTCAAGTCACGCACGATGCGCCGCACCCGGTCCGCGCCGTGCAGTGCCTCGCGCAGGGCCTGCCCCACCTCGCGCAGCCGCGTCCCCGCCGCGCGCGTCTCGCCGAGCTCGCGGGCGAGCATGTCCGACTCCTCGCTCGCGTGCTCCAGGTTGGACACGATGTACGCCAGCGGGTTGTTGATTTCGTGCCCCACGCCCGCCGCGAGCTGGCCCACCGCCGCCATCCTCCCCGCCTGGACCAGCTGCGCCTGCGTCTGCCGCAGCGTGCGCACGTTGGCCTCCAGCTCCTCGTTCGCGCGCGCCAGCTCCCGCGTGCGCTCCTGCACGCGCGCCTCCAGCCACCGCTCGCGCGCCTTCAGCTGCCCCACGCGCAAGAGGTACACGCTGACGCCCAGCATCCCCATGCCCAGCACGAACAGCGCCCAGAACTCCGTGCGCTGCCACAGGCTCGGCTCCAGCACCACGTCCAGCGACACGGGCTCCGTCCACCCGCCGTCGCGCAGCTCCGCCTGAACCTGGAACAGGTAGCGCCCGGGGCGCAGGCCCGTGTACGTGGCCCGGCGAATCTCCGCGCGCACCCAGCCGTCGTCATGGCCCACCAGCCGGTAGCGGAAGGGCACGCGCACCGCGTCCCCCGGCGTGAAGGCCGTGAAGCGGATGTCCAGCCGCGAGTCGTCCGGCCGCAGCTCCACCGGGCCTGGCGCCGACACCAGCTTCCCGTTGACCCGCACCTCCTCGATGCGCACCTCGGGAGGCTGCCGCGTCGCGCGCACGCGCACCGGGTCCACCACGATGGCGCCCTGGATGGTGGTGAACCACAGCCGCCCGTCCCGGCCCCGCCACCCCGACGGCTGCGTGTTCCCGTTGCACTCCGCGGTGCGCATGCCGTCCGTCTGGTCGAACCCCATCACCGCCAGCCGCGTGCGCTTGCCCTCCGCCACATCCTCCAGCTCGCGCCGCGACACCCGGGACACGCCCTTGTTGCTGCTCATCCACAGGTGCTCGTCCCCATCCGAGACGATGCTGAACACCGCGTCGTCGTAGAGGCCGTGCTGCGACACCGTGTAGCGGAACCACGTGCCGTCCCTCCACCGGCCCAGGCCCGTCTCCGTCCCCACCCACACCGTGCCGTCGGGGTCCGCCAGGAGCGCCAGCACCACCTCGCCCGGCGCGCCGTCCTTCGCCGTGAAGCGCCGCAGGCCCTTGCCCTCCTCGTAGCGCCACAGCCCGCTGTCCGCGCCCAGCCACAGCGCCCCGGACGCGTCCTCGGCCATGACGATGATGGGCGAGGAGAGCCCCTGCTTCGGACCGAACACCGTCACGTCGCCGCCGCGCACCCGTGCCAGGCCCTTGCGCGTGCCGAACCACTGCGTGCCCCGCGAGTCCACCAGGATGGACGTCACCACGTCGTCCGGCAGCCCCTGCACCCGCGAGGACTTCGCGAAGCGGTGCCCGTCGTACCGGAACGCGCCCGCCTTCGAGCCCGCCCACAGCGTCCCGTCCGGCGCCTCGTGCAGCGCGGTGATGACCGGGTCCGTGCCGCCCTCGAAGTCGTCCATGCGCTGGATGCGCCCGTCGCGCAGGAAGAACAGGCCGCCGCCCACCGTGCCCAGCCACACCGTGCCGTGCTTGTCCTCCAGCACCGTGCTCACCGTCTCGTTGCTCAGGCCCTCCGGCGCGCCGAACGTCGCGAACGGGCCGTCGCGCAGGCGGAACAGGCCCGAATAGGTGCCCACCCACAGCGAGCCGTCCCGGTCCTCGAGCAGCGACAGCACCTCCGCGTCCACCAGCCCCGCGCCATGCAGCGGCGCGCTGAAGCCCGCGGCCTCGCGCCGCAGCAGTCCGCCCCGCCGCGTGCCCACCCAGAGGTTGCCCTGGCTGTCCGCGAGCAGCGCGGTGACGACGGCCGGCAGCCCGTCCGACGTGCTGAAGCGCCGGGCCAGCGTGCCGTTCCACGACACCAGCCCCGCCTCGGTGCCCATCCACAGCGTGCCGGTGACGTCCTGGAAGAGCGACGTCACCTCCGAGCGCACGTCCCCGCCGGGTATCGGGAAGGGCAGGCCCCGCACCTGGCCGCCCTCCAGCAGCGCCAGGCCCGTCTTGGTGCCCACCCACAGCCGGTTGTCCCCGCCGCCCCGCGCCAGCGCGGTGATGGACATGCCCGGCATGCCATCGGCTTCCGTGTACTGCCGCGCCACGCCCTCGCCCAGCGGCACCTGCCACAGCCCGCCCGAGGTGCCCGCCCACAGGGAGCCCTCGCCCACGATGAGGTGCTCCACGCGGAAGCCCTCCAGCGGGGCCGAGGCGCCCG
This sequence comes from Myxococcus sp. MH1, assembly GCF_059738865.1. NCBI lineage: Bacteria > Pseudomonadati > Myxococcota > Myxococcia > Myxococcales > Myxococcaceae > Myxococcus > Myxococcus sp. MH1. The sequence continues at coordinate 10,367,537 of NZ_AP026947.1, forward strand.
GAGCCCGCTCGAAGCGGCCGTCCACGTATGAGACGAGGCCCTGGTCCGTGCCCACCCACAGCACGCCGGACGCGTCCTCCGCGAGCGCCTTGATGGTGTGGTTGCGCAGCTCCGGCGTGTTGCGCTTGTCGAAGACGACGAAGCGCGAGCCGTCGAAGCGCACCAGGCCTTCCCACGTGCCCAGCCACACGTAGCCGTCACGCGTCTGCGCCATCGACAGCAGGCTGTTCTGCGGCAGCCCGTCGTCGCTGCGCCACGAGTCCTGGCTGTACTGGGAGACCCAGCGCTGCGGGTCCAAGGCAAGGCCCGGCCACGCCAGGACGAGCCCAGCCAGCAAGACGAACCCCCCGAGCCCGCGCGACGCCGCGCGGAGCCGATGCCCTGGAATGCCCATGACGGGCCACAGTGTCCGGCAGAATCGCCCCCGAGGCCAAACCTCGGGCGTTCACCCGGAGTGGAACGTTGGCCGCCAACGGCCTCGGCGACAGCGGCGGGGGACCACCTGCCCCCCCACGACTCCCAAACTTCCCCCCGCCGCTGTCGCCTCGTACGCCACCACCTGTCGGCACCTGAGGAGCCACGCGCCCCGGAGGACCGGGGACGTGGCGTCCGCGCCGCGCATCGAGGCCCCGGTGGTGGCGGGGGCCTCGCCGCATCGCGCTGAACCCAAGATGGGAGCCAGGGGCCCGGGGCGCCACTGCGGGAAACAGACAGGAGTCACGTCCCCCGGTCGCCCCAGGGCGGCCCGTGGGCGCCCGCTCTCCCGCCCGGCGTCACGCACGCGGACGACTGTTTCCGGACGGGGACCCGCGCGAGGAAGGCAGGCGCGTCAGTCCCCCGCGGGGCCGGGCGAAGGTCTATGCTCGGCGCCCCGAGGAGCGTGGGCGGATGAGCGACGGGGCGTTGTTCTCGACGGACAAGGTGACCACCGAGGCGCGGTACCAGTGGCACCTGTGGGTGGCGGACGTGCTGGACCTGGCGACGGCGGCCCTGGTGGGCTGGGCCGCGCTGCGGGCGCTGGAGCACGAGCGGACCCCGGTGGCGATGCTCGTCGCCATCCTGCTGGCCTGGCTGGCGGTGTCGGCGGTGGGCGGAATCTGGGGCAGGACGCTGTGGCGGCAGCTGCTCGGGGTGCGGCTGGTGCACATGGGCCGCGCGCCCGGGGTGCCGCGCGCCCTGGCCCGGGCGCTCACCACGCCGGTGGACCTGCTCATCACCCCGGTGCTGCAACGCCGTCCCCTGGACACCTGGCTCGGCGTGCACGCGGAGCCGGTGACGGCGGGCGCCTCGGCGCGGCTCAAGGGGCTGGGCGCGCAGCTGCCCTGGCTGGGGCTCATCGCGGGCGCGGTGTGGCTGCTCGTCACCCCCACGCGGGCGGAGATGCTCAAGTACCTGGGGCGGACGCTGACGGGCTGGCACTGCTGCCACGGCACGCGGGACGTGACGTGGGAGTGCAAGACGTCGCTGAGCCGGGCCGTGCGCGAGGCGCGCGGAGGGCGCGAGGACGTGCGCGAGGTGGTGGCGGACTGTCCGGTGGCCGCGGAGCGCTCGGGCGGGCCGTAGCGCCCGGAAGGCGTCACTTCACCGTCGAGAAGAGCGTCCCCTCCTTGCAGTACACGCCCGCCTTGCCCGCGGGGGGCACCTGCTGCGTCTGGGGCTTGCTGAAGCGCTTCACCTCTCGCTTCGAGTAGGCGGGCACCTCTCCCAGGGTCGCGCGCTGGCGCGTCTCGATGACGAGGACGCAGTCGGTCCACTCGAACTCGTCGGCGTTGTTCACCGTGTAGGAGGTGGCGCCAATCAGGGGGTCGCGCTTCGAGATGTGTCCCGTCAACGCGCCGGACTTCGGGGGCGGGGCGGTGGCGGACGCGGGCTCCACGCCCCGCTCGGTGGGTTCTCCGAAGTAGGGGTCCTCCGCGGGGACGGCGGCGTAGAGCTTCGGGGCGGACTTGACGTCCTTGGCCAGCTTCAGGCGCGCCTGCCGCCTGTCGGTGGCGACGACCCGGGCGGTGCCGAGCACGGGACGCTGTCCGTCGGACGTCGCGTCGCCCACCACCTTCACGTCCATGCCCGTCTGGAAGGCCCTGGCGCGGGCCCCCTTCACCAGGAAGGTACCGTCATCGGCGGTCAGCGGCAGCACCTGCGCGAAGTAGCCGAAGGCGGGGGTGTTGGCGGCCACGACGGGCTCCACCGGCGGCGCCTTGTCCGGCTCCGGAACCGGCTTGGGCGCAGGGGTGGGGCGCTTGGGCGGCGCCGTGACGACCTTGTCCGGCTTGGGCGTCGGCTTCTTGGGGACGGGCGTCGGCTCGGGCTGGGCCGGCGCCTGGGCGGTGGCGGGCGGTGGCGTCTGCTCGATGACCGGGGCCGTGGTGGGCGGCGGCTCCCGGGGAGGGGGCTGCCCCGGCGGCGGGGGCCTTGCGTCCCTCCCGGCCAGCCCCCCCGGAGGAGGCGGCGGCGGGGCGTCCACGGGCGGCGGGCCCTGGGGCCGCATGAAGTGCGCCGTGGTCACCGCGGTGCCCACCATCAGCAGCACGACCAGGCCGGCGACCAACGCGAACAGGCCCTTGCGACCACGCCCTTCGTCGCTGCGCGCGGGCACGGGCGCGTGCTCCCGTGACGAAGACACCGGGCGCGCCGGGGCCTGCTCCCGCGGAGCCGCGGCGCGGGGCCCCGAGCCCGAGGCACTCTCGGCCTGGGGCGGGAGCACCGAGGTGTTGCCCGAGAAGCGGGGGCCGGAGCCGGACGCCTTCTCGGCCCGGGGACCAGAGGCCGACGCCTCGGCGCCGGCAGGGCGCGGCGTGCTCCCCGTCGCCCCGTCGAAGACGGCCGTCCTCGCCGTGGCGGCGCCGGGGTCCGAGCCGGAGCGCAGGGTGGTGGCGTCGGTGGCCATCGACTCGCCGTGACCGGGCACGTCCGGGCGGGCCATGCCGGCCACCTGCTTCTCCCCCGACGGCGCGTCCTGCTTGCGCATCAGGGTCGGCTCGAAGCCCGCGGGCTCCACCTCCTGAGGCCCCGTGCCGTACGCGCCCGTGCCGCCGGCGACCAGGGGGATGGGCGCGGGGGTTCGGCGGTGGCTGGAGGACGAGGTCACCTTGGAGATGAGCTGCCGCTGCGCCGCGAAGGCCTCCGGGCACAGCGCGCGGACGAAGTGGCCCACCTCCTCCGCGCCCACCGCCGCGCCGGAGCGCACCAGCTCGCCGTTGAGCGCGCGCGCCAGCTCGTCCGAGCGCGAGTAGCGCTCATCCGGCTTCGTCGCCAGCGCGCGGCGCACCACCGCGTCCAGCGCCTCGTCCACGTCCCCGCGCAGCCCCGTCAGCGGCGGCACCGTGGGATGGGACATGGCCGCCATCATCTCCCCCACCGTCCCGTGGGGGATGAGCGAGCGGCCGGCGAGCATCTCCCAGAGCACCACGCCGCAGGAGTAGATGTCGCTGCGGTGGTCCAGCGCCTCGGCGCGCACCTGCTCCGGCGACATGTAGCCCAGCTTGCCCATCACCGTGGCGGGCAGCGTGTACTTGCTGCGCGCGGCGGACTTGGCCAGGCCGAAGTCGATGACCTTGACCTCGCCCTCGTACGACACCATGACGTTGTGGGGCGACACGTCGCGGTGGACGATGCCCAGCGGCACCCCGTCCGGCCCCACCTTGCGGTGCGCGTAGCCCAGGCCCTCCGCCATGCGCTGCCCCAGGAACAGCGCCACCGGCACGGGCACCTGCGCGCCCTGCACCCGCGCCTGCTCCAGGAGGTACGCCAGGTCCACGCCGGCCACGTACTCCAGCGCCATGTAGTACGTCCCGTCCGTCTCCCCCATGTCGTAGACCTGGGCGATGGACGAGTGCACCAGGTGCACCAGCACCTTGGCCTCATGGTGGAAGCGGTCCAGGAACTGCCGGTCCTTCAGCAGCGCCGGGAGGATGGTCTTCACGATGCACGGCTTCTCGAAGCCCGCCGCGCCGCTGATCTTCGCCAGGAACACCTCGCCCATGCCGCCCTGGCCCAGGGGGTGGACGAGCTCGTAGCGCCCGAGGAAACGGGAGGACTCTGTAGGTTCGGTGCTCATGGCTTCACGTGGCAGCGAAGCACCCGGACACACACGGAAGCAAGCTCCGGGGGCTCCCTCGCCTCTGTCGGACACCGCACGGGCCCGAAACAGAAAGCCGGCCGCTCCCCCTCCCGGTGTCAGACCGGTGGGGCAGAAAGGAGCGTGACGGCGCCCTCTGCCCCCGCCCCGGGGCTTGCGTCCGCCCGGCGCCACGGGGGTCCTCCCCTCCGCGTGGAGGTGGGCAAGGAGGGCGGGTTTCGGGACAGCCGCTCCCAGGGGCGGTCGGGGTCGGACGCCAGTTTGAGACACGCGGCGCGGTCCGGATGTGAACCCACGCACCTCCCGTCGGCGGCGGGCTTCGAGCGCCGTTGCCGCCCGGGGGAGGGATGCACTCCCTGGGGGCTGGTGGGGTCGTCCGGCTGGAAGCCCTCCGGCCGGGCCCCGCGAGGTCGCCTGGGATGGCGACGGAAGGAAGTGGCTCATGAAGCGCTGGGGATTCATCGGGCTGATGGTGCTGGCGGGGTGCATGCCGGACGACTCGGAGCAGCGGGACGCCCTGCGCAATGTCTGCCCCGGCATCAATGCCGGAGCGCTGCCCCAGGAGCCCCGGACGACCCAGAAGGTCGCCTCGGAGGACGACGGGCGGGAGCCGGTCATCATCCGCTACCGCCAGGCCCGGAGCGTGACGGCGGCGCGGGTGCACCAGCTGGGAGGCCGGGTGACGGCGAGCTTCCGCCACGCGCCCGCGCTGGCCGCGCGCGTGACGCCCGAGGAGCGGCTGGCGCTGGCTTTGGACCCGTCGGTGGAGAGCATCGAGCCGGACGCGGAGCTGCGCGCGACGGGGCTCGGCGCGCTGCCGCTGGGGGCGTTGACGCGCGTCGGGCTCGGCGCGAGCGGCACCGGCGACTACACCGGGAAGCTGCAGCGGGTGCAGGCGCTCGAGGTGTGGGACCGGGACGGGGACGGGGTACCGGACCCGGGCGCGGTGACGGGCGCGGGCGTGCGCGTGTGCGTCATCGACAGCGGCATGGACATGAACCACCCGGAGCTGCGCGACGCGGTGGTGGCGGCGCGGGACTTCCTGGACGGTGACGACGACGCGACGGACGGCGAGGAGGCCCGCTGGGGCACCGGCCACGGCACGCACGTGGCGGGCATCATCGCGGCCCGGGCGGGCATGGGGGGCCAGGGTGGACCGGTGCTCACCGAGAGCGGGCTGATGGGCGTGGCGCCGGGGGCCCAGCTGCTCGTGGCGCGGGTGCTGGACCTGAACGGCCGCACGAACATGAGCGTGGTGCTCGAGGCCGTCGAGTGGTGCATGAGCCAGGGCGCCCGGGTCGCCTCGCTGTCGCTGGCCGGAGGCCTGGCCACCTTCACGTCCGAGGACATCTTCAAGGCCGCGCTCGACGGCGGGATGCTGGTGGTGGCGGCGGCGGGCAACGAGGGCCAGTTCCTGGTGTCCTATCCGGCGTCGGACCCGTCCGTGCTCGCGGTGGGCGCGGTGGATGACCTGGACCGGCGCGTGTACTTCTCCTCCCATGGCGAGCGGCTGGCGCTGATGGCGCCGGGCGTGGACGTGCTGTCCACCTTCCCCCGGGGCCTGGGCTCGTTCGCGCAGCTGGAGCTGGGACGGGCCCGGCCCGCGTCGCGCTCCCTCTTGTACGCACCCACCGGGAACACCTGGGGCGCGCTGGTGGACTGCGGGCACGGCGGGACGCTGGACTCGTGCGGCGAGGACAGCAGCTGTGACGGCTTCATCGCCTATTTGCACCCGCACCCCTACGTGAGGCCGGAGCGGGCCATGGTCAACGTGATGAAGCAGGGCGCGCGCGCGGTCATCTTCGCCAGCGAGCTGGCGGAGGGCGGGGCGGAGATACTCTCCGTCCCGCAGCACGGCGCGTGGGTGCCCGCTGTCACCATCACCCAGGCGGCGAGCACGGTGATGGGCCGGCAGCTGGGCGCCACCACGCGGCTGACGCTGCGCCCGGTGGACTACGCGTACATGTCCGGCACCTCCATGGCCACGCCGTACGTCAGCGGCATCGCCGCGCTGCTGTTCAGCGCCCGCCCCGGCGCGACGCCCGCCCAGGTGCGCGCCGCGCTCCAGTCCAGCGCGAAGGACCTGGGCGCGCCGGGGTATGACACGGAGCACGGCCACGGCCTGGTGCAGGCGCGCGGCGCGATGGAGGCGCTCATCGGCGCCATGCCCTGAGGCGACGAGCCCGCCCGCCCCGCCCGCCCGGGTGGGACGCGGGGACGGCCGACGCGCCCGCCCTCCGCCCGCGCCTCCCCACGGGACCATGCCGGGGAGGAATGAGGACGTCACGTTGCCTTCCGGACGCTTGGAAAGGAGTCCGACATGAAGACCTTCGTGCGTATCGCGGGATGTGTGGGGGCGCTGTGGGGATGCGCCGTGGCGGCCCAGGAGGACTTCCGCCCCAGCGCGGAGCGGGCCCAGGGCTATGTGGAGCCTTCGCGGGAGGACGAGCCGCGCCGGCAGAAGGAGTCCCGGCGCGCCGACACCGGGCTGTACGCGCAGCTGGGCGGCGGCGCGGAGGGCTACACCGGGCAGCTGGCGCCCCGCATGGAGGCGGGGTTCGCCTACGGGGCCGCGGTGGGCTACCGGCCCATTCCCTTCATGGCGGTGGAGCTCGGCTACAACGGCAGCGTCAATGACGTGGACATCGACGGCAACGGCCGCGGCGGCAGCCTGGGCAGCGGCCCGGACGTGGTGCGCAGCGGAGGCCAGGCGCTCGTCGTCGGCAACTTCACCGAAACCCGGCTGCAGCCCTACGCGGTGACGGGCCTGGGCATCGACGACTACAACATCCGCCACGACGCGCAGGGCCGCCTCTTCGGCTTCGAGGACGACACCAGCGGCTACGTGCCCGCGGGCCTGGGCCTGCGCTACCAGGTCAACAAGCTCATCACCGCCGACGCGCGCGTCAGCTACAACTTCCTCTTCGACCAGGGCTTCGCCCCCACCTCCGCGACGCCCAACGCCCTGGACGGCCGCTACATGGGGACGCTGCAGATTGGCGGCACCTATTAGGGGACGCGCGCGAGGCGTCCGGGCCGCGAGGGTCCGGACGCCTCGGGGGGAGCACGAGCCCCGCCCCGTCAGTCCTCGCTCACGAGGGCCGGTCGATGCCCAGCTTCGCCGCGGCCCACGTGCCCTGGAGCCACCGGGGGAGCTGGCCCTCGACCTTGCCCGCCTCCTGCTCGGTGAGCTGGGCCCGCAGCGCCGCGAAGACGCCGTGCAGCACCAGCCTCACGTTCTCCGGCTCGGCGTTCAGGTGGTTGGCCACCTGCAGGTAGAAGTCATCCCGGTCCACCTTGCCGCCCTCCCGCGCATGACGCGGGCACGCATCCAGCATTCCCCGCACGTCCTCCGGGAGCTGCTCGCGCAGCTGCCGCATCAGCCCGTCGGACAAGAGCTCCGACAGGCCACAGAACACCGCCTCCGCCGCGCGCTCGGCCTCGAAGTCCGGCAGCTGCGCGGACACCGCCGCCAGGAAGGACTTCCGGTCCGTCCCCACGCCCAGCCCCGACCACGACTGCGTCGTCTCCTGCTTCTGCATCGACATGCGCGTCTCCTCTCTCGCGCCTTGAACCGTGGGGGCGCGAGCGCTGTCCGGCAGCAGACAAAGGGACTGCGTCCCGGCCGCACGCTCCGCGCGGGGCACGAGCGTTCGTGCATTCCCAAACATGGGAATCCTGTCCGCTCCTGGGACGTCCAACCATCCCAGGGACGGGTACCATGTCTGTCTTTGATTCGAGCGATGAAGAAGACTCATCGAACCGCACGCCCGGTCGCACCGCCCGTCGACGCCGCGTCCAGAACCGCACGGACTTCCGCGCGATTTGGAGAAAACCCGGCACCTCGCGTGCGAGCGAAATGGATGGAATGAAATGTCGTCGCAATTGTAATGGGCGCGCGACGTAGGTCGTCTGTGCGGCGACCGAGCCGCCTTCTCCTTCCCCCATGAATTGAGGAAAAAATGTATCGCATCGCCGTTGCCGCCTTGATGCTCGCCGCCACTGGTTGTGCCACCACGGGAGGCGGCGGGAGCCGCGAGGGCAACGCCAACGTCGCCGGGGTCATCAAGCTGCCGGAGACCGGGCTGGCCCAGGCGGGCAACCCGTGTGACCAGCTGCGCGTGGTGGTCGCTCACGCGAGCACGCCCACCGACGGCCTGGGTCACGGCATGGTGAAGTCCAGCCGCGGAAACCGCTGCTCCTTCACGGTGTCCGGCATCCCCAGCAACACCGAGCTGCAGATCAGCGCGGTGGCCGAGTCGGGCCTGAAGTGCGACAACGGCTCCGCGCCCAGCATCTCCCCGGAGCCGTCCGGGCTGAAGCTGAGCAACTACGCCACCGGCACGCGCGACTTCACCGTGAGCTGCGGCTCCTGAGCTCACCGTCGTTCGCCGTCCCCTGCCCTCTCCGCCCCGGTGTCGGGAGCGGAGCGGGCAGGTAGGCTCCAGGTCGTCCAGGAATTCCGGATTGATTCGCGCACCGAGGGGCGCGAAGCTTCCGGCAGACCGCCCGTGGAGCGGCGCGAGGTACCGGACCAGGCCGGGCCGCGACGGATGGTGAAGAAGGACGACCCGGTGATGATTTCGAGAAGCTGGCGCACCGCCCTGCTCGCCCTGAGCCTGGGTGGGATGGGGCTGGCGTGTGAGTCCGAGGAACCCTTCCCCACGCTGGACGAGCTGGACCAGCTGCGCAGCCTGCACTCGCTGTCGAGCCACCCGCGCCTGGACGCCACCAACCGCGTGGACGGGCTGGAGGCGGCGCGCACGCTGGGCAACGAGCTGTTCCGGGACCCGGGGCTGTCGCGCTGCGGCTCGGTGTCGTGCGAGAGCTGTCACACCGGCGAGGGCCGCACGGTGGAGACGCCGACGGCGGAGGGCTGCGGCGGCCAGCGCACGGAGCGAAACCCGCCCACCGTGCTGAACGTGCGGCACAACCGCTGGTTCATGTGGGACGGCCGGGCGGACTCGCTCTGGTCGCAGGCGATTCTGCCGCTGACGAACCCGGTGGAGATGGACTCGGACGCGGAGGTGGTGCGCGCCCGGCTGCAGGCCCAGGACTCGTACCGCTCGCGCTACGTGGAGCTGTTCGGCGCGGACCCGGGCGCGGAGCCCGGCCCGGAGCTGCTGGCCAACGTGGGCAAGGTGCTGGCGGCGTACGAGCGGGACCTGATGCGGGTGGAGGCGCCCTTCGACGTGGACGTGCGGCGCTTCCTGGCGGCGGTGGACGCGGGCACGGCGCAGAGCGACCCGGCGTACCTGGGCCTGAAGACCTTCGTGCGCAAGGGCCAGTGCATCGTGTGCCACAAGGGCCCGTCACTGACGGACGAGCTGTTCCACAACGTGGGCCTTCAGGACAAGGGGCCGGGCGCGGGGGGACAGTGGGCGGTGCTGCAGTCGCTGCTGGACTGGGAGTTCAACGCGGCGGGGCGCTACAGCGATGACCGCAGCGGCGCGGACGCGCGGCGGCTCGCCACGCTGCGCACGCAGGCGAAGCAGGAGGAGTTGGAGGGCGCGTTCCGCACGCCGTCGCTGCGCAACGTGGCGCTGACGGCGCCGTACATGCACACCGGCGCGCAGGCCACGCTGGAGGAGGTCGTCGACTTCTACAACGAGGGCGGCGACCCGGACGGCACCTTCACGGGCAAGCGCACGGTGTCCATCGTCGCGCTGGACCTGACGGACGAGGAGAAGCGCGCGCTGGTGGAGCTGCTCAAGTCGCTGACCGGCACGCCGCGCTGAAGAAGCCAGGGCTCTCGCGCGCGCGGTTCGCACGAGAGCCCGCCCCGGTGACGCGGGCCTTCAGCGCACCAGGTGGAAGTCCGTCTGACGCTTCCAGGCCCAGTGCACGCGGCCCTCGGCGTCGATGGTGATGTCCTCTTCCTGGGCGGAGCGCACGCGCTGGCCGTTCCACTCGGGGACGGCGCTCGTGGCCTGCAGCTCGATGGAGTACCACATGTTCGGCATGACCTTGTGGTCACCGTTGCCGGGCACGCCCTCCTGACGGTCCCACAGGCCCACCATCGCGCCGGCGCCGTGGCCGTGCAGACCGATGGGGTGCGAGTAGATGGTGCCGTCGATGCCCTCGCTCGTCATGCGCTGCCGGGCGCGCTGGAGGACCTCGTTGCCGGTGCGGCCGGGGACCAGCTCCTCGAAGACGATGTCCTGCAGGCGGTTGGACGTCTTGAGCGCGGCCTTGAGGCCCTGGGGCACGTCCGTCTCGCCCTCGCGCAGCACGTAGCCCATGTGCTGGGTGTCGGTGTTGAGGCGTAGGGCGGTGACGCCGTAGTCGCAGTGGAGCACGTCGCCGCGCTGGATGACGGGGTCATCGCCCAGCTGCTCGTCGGTGACGCCCTGGCGCTGCACGTCCACGGAGGGCTGGAACCAGGTCTCCAGGCCCAGGTCGGCCAGGCGCTGGCGCATCCACCACTCCACGTCCTTCACGCGGGTGGTGCCGGGGGTGATGACCTGGTTGGAGAAGGCGGTCTCGATGATGTTCCAGGCGAGCTTCGTCTGGTCCTCGTAGAAGCGCGCCTCGTCGGGGATGCGCCAGGCGAGCAGGTCCACGGGCAGGCCGCCGGCGGGCTTGAAGCGCTGGACCCAGTCGGGGCCGAGCGCCTCGGCCATGCCCTCGTACTCGCCATGGGAGAGGCCGTCCGCGAAGGCGAAGGTGCGCGAGATGTCGAGCGCGATGCTCTTGGGTTGCCGCTCCTCGAGCACCTGCTTGAGGACGAGCCACTGGTCGGGGCCCCACAGCTCCGCCTGGCGCAGGCCCTGGCCACCGTGGCTGACCTGCTGCTGCGCGCGGCGCGGCACGTAGACACCGCCCTGGGGTCCACCGCCGAGCGCCAGGCGCTCCACGCCCTTCTCGGGGCCGCGGTCATGGAACACGTAGATGGTGCGGCGGCGGGCGGCGAACGTCGTGGGGGACACGAGCGCCTTGAAGACGGGGTCCTCGTTGTACTCGCGCATGGGGACGACCCACATCTCGACGCCGTACTTGCGCATGAGCTGGGGCAGGGCCGTGTCCATGCGCTCGCGCAGCCAGGCCTGTTGCCGCTCGGCCTGCTCGCGCAGCGTGCCGAAGGGGCGCTCGGGCGTGGAGGGCTTCACCGTCGCGGCGGGGGCATCCGGGGACTGAGAGGAGACGGAGGCGCATGCGGTGGAGAGCATGAGCGGTGCGAGGAGGCGGAGGCGGGTTCGCATGGGCGCGCAGTGTGGCACGCACGGCCGGGGCCGTCTCGCGTCGGCGCGTCCAGGGCTTCGTGGGTTGCGAGGCTTTCCGTGCGGGAGTGCTCACGCAGTCGCACGCGGGCGCGGCTCAGGGTGTGAGCGATGGCGCACCGAGGCAGGCTTGACGCTCGGCGCCACAGGCCGCGTCGATGCGCGCGGTGTCGGGCGGGCGCTGGCAGTCGCTGTCGAGCGTGGCGGTGAGCTCCTCGGTGCGGATGCGCATGCACTGGACGCAGCCGGACCTGGCGCCCTCGGCGCCCTCCAGCGTGGGCTCCACTTGCTGGTAGCTGTCGAGGACCTGGGCGACACAGGGCTCCTGCTCCAGCGTGGAGCCCGCGCAGGTGCGCGCGTGGGAGCACTGCGCGGTGGCCGAACGTTCGGCCCACTCGTCGTAGGTGAGCGTGGGGACGCCGTCACCACCGCAGCCGAGCAGTCCCAGTCCCACGACGATTCCGACGAGCCACCCGCGCATGCGGCGCATTCCAGCCGGAATCGTCCACGGCTGTCATCTGCGCTCGCCCCGTGAGCACGCGGGACACGTCCGTGCCACCGTCCGTCACCGCCGCGTGAGGCCCTCCGCGTGACACGGAGGCGCGTCACAGCGGTCCACGAAGCAAGGCGCGCACTGCAGCTCCCCACCGCAGCCATCCGGCACCGCGCCACACGCGCCCACGCGCGCCTCACACGTCACCGGCACGCAGCCCCCGGGCAGATATCGCTCGCCCGAGCCGAGCATGCCCGTCATCTCGTTCGCGCCCCCCACGAGCAACACCGCGCCGTCCGACAGCAGCAGCGCGTGCGAGAACCGCCGAGGCTCATCGAGCGCCGGCGCCGAGGACCACTGGCCCGTCATCGGGTTGAAGCGCTCCACGGACGTGAGCGCGCCCGTGGTGAAGTGCTCGCCGCCGAGCACCAGCACCATCCCCTCCTTCGTCACCACCGCCGCGTGGTGCTCGCGAGGCACGGACGGCGCGGCCACCAGCGTCCACAGGCCCGTCATCGGGTCATACAGCTCCGCCGTGCTCGAGGCGCGCGCCGTGGCGCCGCCGACCACGAGCACCCGTCCATCCGGCAGCGCCGTCACGGAGTGCCCCACGCGATGGGTCCCCGCCGCGCCTCCCGTCAGGCCCGCCTTCTCCCAGCGCCCCGTGGCCACGTCGTAGAGCTCCGCCTGGAGCCCGCTCGCGAAGAGCACCTTGCCCTGCCCGAGCACCACCGCCGTCCCCGCGCCTCCTCGCACGAAGCCCGGGGGCGTCGCGGGCACCCACGTGCCCGTCTCCGGCTGGAACAACTCCGCCGAGCGCAGCGGCCGACGGTCCGCGTCCGTGCCGCCCGCGACCAGCACGCGGCCATCCGGCAGCAGCACCACGGTCGGGTCATTGCGCGGCTCGGACATCGGCGCCACCACCGTCCACTGTCCCGTGGTCGGCTCGTACACCTCCGCGTCCGCCAGCGCGCTCGGCGCGGCGACCTGGGCACCGCCCACCACCAGCACCCGCCCATCCAACAGGCGCACCGCCGCGTGGTTGCGACGCGACCTGTTCAGCGCGCCCGTCGCGCGCCACAGCCCCGTCTCCGGCTCGAACACCTCGCAGCTCGCGAGCGTGCGCTGACCATCATGCCCACCCGCGGCCAGCACGCGGCCATCCGCCAGCGTGACGAACGGCAACAGCTTGCGCGGCGTCAGCAGACGCAGCGGCACGGCGACGGCGTCCCGAGCGCCCTCGTCCGGACGCGGAGCGGCGCCGCACGAGAACACCAGCGCGCACAGCGCCACGCCCAGGAAGGATGTCGGAACACGTCGCATGGAGCCCACTCGCCTCGCAGGTCGAAGAGAGCCCGTGTAGCCTGACGGTCTGACATTCCAGGGATGTCCAACCTGAGTGATTCCGGACGCTTGACCCGCCTGAAGGGTCGGGCGTCAGACCCTCGCGGAGGAGGTCCCGCGAGCCGCTCAGTGGCGCACGGAGTCGTCGTCCCCGAGGGCTGGCGTGTTCACCGGCTCGGCGTCCATGCCGCGGGAGCTTCGGGGTGGGAGCGCGCCGCCGTCGTCATCCACCTCGAGCTTCAACAGCGGATGGTCCGCGTTGGCGAGGTACACGTCGTCGGCGCTGACGTAGTCCACGTCGCGGAACTCCACGAGGTAGTCGCGGCGAGGCACGGGCACCAGGCCCTGCTCGAGCTCGAAGTGGATGTCACCGACCGCGGCGACGCGCCCCAGCTTGCGCCCATCCGCGGTCCTCACCGTCATTCCCTCACGCACTTCGCCGGACTGAATCATCGGACCTCCTCGCGGCCACACCGTGCCCTCGTCAGGGAGAACCTGCGGGCACCGGGTGGCCGATGACAGTCCGAGGGAGCAGGCGAGGAGGCGCTCGCGCCAGGGCTCACGGACCGAGGAGCGGCGAGGCGCCCCACGTCAGCCCAGGGCCTCGGGCTGCTTCGAGCACGGAAGGGCGAGCGCGCCCCTCGGACATTTCAAGGGGCGGCCAGGAGCGCAGGAGCCCCTCCCCGCGGTCTGCCCTGTCCGGGGTCATGTCGGGAGGAAGGACAGCGGCCGAGAGGTCGCCGGGGTCCGCGGCGGGCGGGCGGGCCCTGCCCGCATGAAGCGCAGGTGCCTACTTTCCGTCACGGGAGGTGCGGCATGTTACTGGAGCTCTCCGAGGTAGAGGGACGCGAGCTGAAGCAGGCATTGGACACGGCGTTGCGTGAGCTGCTCGACGAGATTTCCCGGACGGACCAGCGGGCCTACCGCGACATGCTGCGCGAGCGGCATGACCGGCTGGAGCAGTTGAACCGTCGGTTGGAGATGTCGTTGGAGGGCAATCCCGTCTACGCCTGAGCGAGTGGAGCGCCAGGGCGGCGGCTCGCGGGCCATGCGCGCGAGTGACAGCGATTGGTCGTCGTGCGCGGAGGGGCGCACCTTCCTTGGGAAGGACCGAGGGAGGCCGCGCCATGATTCCGCAGAACATCCTCCAGTACCTGGAGCGTCACCAGATTCCCTTCGAGCGAAGACCGCACCTGCGAGCCATCACCGCGCAGGCGCTCGCACAGTCGCTGCACGTCAGCGGCTTCCAGGTGGCCAAGTCGGTCATCCTCCGCTCGGAGGACTCGTTCTGGATTTGTGTCGTGGGAGCACCGGACACGGTGGACGTGGACCGCGTCGCGGAGGTGACGGGCGCGAAGGGCTTGCGGCTCGCGGACGAGTCGGAGTTCGCCCACCTCTTCCCCGACTGCGAGGTGGGCGCGGAGCCACCGTTCGGCAGGCGGTATGGGTTGCCGGTGGTGGTGGACGGGCACCTGGGCGAGGCGGAGACGCTGCTGTTCCGCGCGGGCTCGCACGATGAAGCGCTGGAGCTGCGCTTCGCGGACTTCGTGGGCGTGGAGGCGCCGTACCTCGGCGCCATCGTCCATGACCGCCCGGGAGAGGCTCGGAGGCTCCCGTTCGACAGAGAAGCGCTCCAGCCCGACTATTGAGCGAGCGCGCGGCCCGTGCGCGCATCGAAGCGGCGCAGCCTGGACGCATCGAAGCGCAGCGCGACCTCCGCGCCTGACGCCGCGCGGAAGTCACCGGGTGCACGGGCCACCAGGTGCTCACCGCCCACGTCCACGGTCACCCAGCTCTCGGCGCCCATGGGTTCCACCAGGTACACGCGGCCCGTCAGCGCGCTGTCCGTCGATGGGGACGCCATCACTTCCAGGTGTTCCGGGCGCAGGCCCAGCACCACCTCCTCTCCGGCGAGTCCCAGGGTCCGGGGCTTGAGCTGGTTGATGCGAGGCGAGCCGAAGAAGCCCGCGACGAAGAGGTTCGCGGGGGCGTCATACAGCTCGCGCGGTGGAGCCACCTGCTGCACCTCGCCCTGGCTCATCACGACGACGCGGTCGGAGAGCGTCATGGCCTCGGCCTGGTCATGGGTGACGTAGATGAAGGTGGCCTGGAGTCGCTCGTGCAGCTTCTTGATTTCGCCGCGCATCTGGGTGCGCAGGGCGGCGTCGAGGTTGGAGAGGGGCTCGTCGAACAGGAACACCTTGGGGCGGCGCACGAGGGCGCGACCCAGGGCCACGCGTTGGCGCTGTCCACCGGACAGCTCCTTCGGGCGACGCGAGAGCAGGGCCTCCAGGCCGAGCACCGAGGCGACCTCGCGCACGCGAGCATCGATGTCCGAGCGAGGAAGGCCGGCGACCTCCAGCGGGAAGGCGAGGTTCCGGGCCACATCCAGGTGGGGATAGAGGGCGTAGCTCTGGAAGACCATGGCGATGTCCCGCTCCTTGGGGGACATGCCGTTCACGACAGTGCCATCGATGCGCAGCGTTCCGGAGGACAGCTCCTCCAGCCCGGCGATGAGGTTGAGGGTGGTGGACTTTCCGCAGCCGGACGGGCCGACGAGTGACACGAACTCGCCGTCTGCGATGTGGAGCGTCACACCCTTCACGGCGGCGACGCCGCCCCGGTACACCTTGCGTACATCCTCCAGGGACACCGTCGCCACGCTGCTAGGCCTCCCCGAGGCCCGAAGCCCGGGCCCATGTCGTCCAAGTCGAAGCTGTCGTCCGAGGGTGCATGACCCCGGAGCATCGCCACGACACCCCGCACGGCAAGCGCGATGTCACAGCGCCGTGCACCTGCTGACAGCCCGCCTCCACCCGCCCACCCCATCCCACACTCCCAGTCAAAGCCTCTCCCGCCAGGGACAGGCCCCCGTGCTAGCGTCCGGGAACATCTGACGCGAGGCCCGTTCCATGGGTCCGCACGTCCTGACGCTTGGGGGAAACAGGCATGTCATCCGACACCATCACACTCATCAAGGGCCAGGGGCCCCTCGTGCTCCCGCAGAAGCCGCACCTGCGCCTGGCCAGCGGCAACTTCTGGCCCGAGGAAGTGGACGGCCGCGAGAAGCAGCTCACCGCGGGCCTCTTCATCATCGACACCCGCACCTCCCCCTCCAAGCAGGACCACGTGCGCGTCCACGCGTCCCAGGTCGTCGAGGTCGACGGAGCGAAGCTGGAGATCCTCGAGGTCCGGGGCGAGAACGGCCAGGAAGCCGCCATCCACCTCAAGGTCCGCTAGCACCCCGCACCGCAAGTGCGGGCCCCACGCAACTCGGGGCAGTGCCGTTGAGATAATCCAGACATCCACCACCGTCCTTGGGGGACGGCGGTCCCAAGTTCAAAGTCAGTCGCATCGAGGGGGAGTACGTTCATGAGCTTCAAGATTGGGAATGAAGGGTCCCGCGTCACCCAGACCACCCGCAAGGAAACCGAGGCGGTGCGTCCGGAGGTGAAGAAGCAGGAGGTCCGCGAGACGAAGCCCGAGTGGGCCAGCGGACGCAGCCAGGACGGGATGCTGCCTCCCAGCCGCCGCGAGCAGTTCGCCGCCGCGCTCGGACAGACCTTCCAGGCCAGCGGCGCCGAGACGCCGAAGACCAAGGACCCCAAGGCGCTCGACACGAACGTCACCTACGGTCAGGTCAAGAACGGCAGCGTCTTCGAGGCCGGCACCGACGGCACCAAGGCCCACTGGAACGACGTGCAGCAGGGCCAGATTGGCGACTGCTACCTGATGACCTCCATGGGCGCCATCGCCCGCGCCAACCCGGCCCTCATCGAGAACATGGTCAAGGGCCCGGACGCGTCCGGCAACTACACCGTCACCTTCCAGGACAAGGGCAAGCCGGTGAACATCACCGTCACCCCCGACCTGCCCCTCAACTCCGGTGGCAACCCGGCCTACGCCGGCACCCCGCAGGAGAACGGCAAGGCGGAGCTGTGGCCGGCCCTGGTCGAGAAGGCCTATGCCCAGTGGAAGGGCGGCTACCCCGAAATCGTCCACGGTAACAGCGCCAAGGCGATGGAGGCCATCACCGGCAAGAAGAGCAGCAGCCTGGACGTCGACAGCACCACGCTGGCCGACCTGGACGCGCGCCTCAAGGCCGGCGAGGCCCTCACCGCGGGCACGCACGACGACATCAAGTTCCTCGGCATCGACCTGCCGGACGGCACCGACGGCGCGCGCTACAAGGACGGCACGCTGGTGGCGGACCACGAGTACTTCATCACCGGCGTGGACACCAAGGCCGGCACCGTCACGCTGCGCAATCCCTGGGGCGCCGGCACGCCGGACATCGTGCTGACCGAGAAGGAGTTCCAGGAGTCCTTCCAGTACGCCAACAGCAACCCCACCAAGTGAGTCCCCGGGCGTCGCGCGGATACACCGGTCTGGCGCTGGCCCTCGGGCTGGTGCTGACCGGGTGCGCCCGCGAGACGCCCACCGTGGCGCCGTCCTCCGAGGCGGCGCCCGGCGTCATCACCCTGACGAAGAACCACGGGCCCCTCCAGGTCACGCCCCGCCTGAGCCTGGCCACGGGCAACTTCTGGCCCGAGGACACCGACGCGGGCACTCGCGAGCCCACCGCCGCGCTGTTCATCTTCGACGCGAACCTCCAGCCTCCCTCGCAGCAGCACGTGCGCGTGCGCGCGGGGCAGACGGTGGAGGCCGCGGGCTCGGTGCTGGAAATCTCCGAGGTCATCGACCGGGGAGACGACCAGCGCCTGCGGCTCAAGCTCCGCGCGCCCTGAGTCTTCCGGAGACAGCGTGAATAACCCGGGGGCCCGCGCGTCGGACGCCCACCTTCATTCCCCCGTGGAGCCCTCATGCGTCTGGTCCTCGCCCCGCTCGCCCTCGCTGGTCTGCTGCTGCCCCTGCACGCGGACGCCGCCACGCTGCGCTGTGGCAACAACCTCATCTCCGATGGGGCCACCACCACCGACGCCGTCATCAAGTGCGGCGAGCCCCTGTCCAAGCAGCGCCGCACCGAGTCCACCTCCACCAAGGAGCGGGTGCGCGAGGGCAAGGAGGAGTCCTCGACCTCGAAGACCGTCACGGTCGAGGTCGAGGAGTGGACCTACAACTTCGGACCCAACCGCCTCATGCAGGTGGTGACCTTCACCGACGGCAAGCTGACCGACGTGCGCAGCACGGTCTACGGCAAGTAGCAGACCCTCACGCTACACCGTCGCCGCCAGCGCCCTGCCCGCCGCGCGTCCCGAGAAGATGCACCCGCCCAGGAAGGTGCCCTCGAGCGCGCGGTAGCCGTGCACGCCGCCGCCGCCGAACCCGGCCACCTCGCCCGCCGCGTAGAGCCCCGGCACCAGCTTACCCTCGGCGCCGAACACGCGGCTGGACAGGTCCGTCTCGAAGCCGCCCAGCGTCTTGCGCGTGAGGATGTTCAGCTTCACGCCGATGAGCGGCGCGGCCTTCGGGTCCAGCAGCCGGTGCAGCTTCGCGGTGCGCACCAGCTGGTCTCCCCGGTAGTTGCGTGCCTGGCGAATCGCGGCGATCTGCAGGTCCTTGCCGAACGGGTTGTCCAGTTGCCTGTCCCTCGCGAGCACCTCGCGCTCCACCGTGGCGAAGTCGAGCAGCTTCGTGTCGGTCTTCTCGTTCATCTTCGCCACCAGCGTGCGCAGGTCCTCGGCGACGACGAAGTCCGCGCCGTGCTCCTTGAACGCCTCCACCGGGCCCATGGCCTTCTTGCCCACGGCGCGGTTGAGCACGCCCTTCCAGTCCTTGCCCGTGAGGTCCGGGTTCTGCTCGGAGCCGGAGAGCGCGAACTCCTTCTTCAAGATGGACTGGTTCAGCACGAACCACGAGTAGTCGTGCCCCGTCTTCAGGATGTGCTCCAGCGTCCCCAGCGTGTCGAAGCCCGGGTACAGCGGCGGCGGCAGGCGCTTGCCCGTGGCGTCCAGCCACAGCGAGCTGGGCCCCGGCAGGATGCGGATGCCGTGGCGCGGCCAGATGGGGTTCCAGTTGCGCAAGCCCTCCGTGTAGTGCCACATGCGGTCGCGGTTGATGACCCGTCCGCCCGCGGACTCGGTGATGGCAATCATCCGTCCGTCCACATGGTCGGGCACGCCCTGCACCATGAACGCGGGCGCGGGGCCCAGGCGCGACGGCCAGCTCTTGCGCACCAGCTCGTGGTTGCCGCCGATGCCGCCCGAGGTGACGACGACGGCCGACGCGCGCACCTCGAAGTCGCCCACCGTGTCGCGCGAGCTCTTCACGCCGCGCTCCACGTCCGAGGGCACCAACGTCATGCCCCGCACGCCGACGACGGCGCCGCCCTCGGTGAGCAGCTCGTCCACGCGATGGCGGAACAGGAACGTGAGCGTCCCCTTCTTGCGCGCCTCCTCGGCGCGCCGGACGAAGGGCGCGAGCACGCCGGGCCCGGTGCCCCACGTGACGTGGAAGCGCGGCACGGAGTTGCCGTGGCCCACGGCGCCGTAGCCCCCGCGCTCGGCCCAGCCGACGACGGGGAACCAGCGCAGGCCCTGGTTGTAGAGCCACGGGCGCATCTCGCCGGCGGCGAAGTCCACGAAGGCCTCGGCCCACTTGCGGGGCCAGTGGTCCTCCTCGCGGTCGAAGCCCGCGGTGCCCAGCCAGTCCTCGAGCGCGAGCGCGTGCGAGTCATGGATGCCCATGCGCCGCTGCTCGGGCGAGTCCACCAGGAACAGACCGCCGAAGGACCAGAACGCCTGTCCTCCCAGGTTCTGCTCGCCCTCCTGGTCCACGACGATGACGCGCTTGCCCGCGTCGGCGAGCTCCGTCGCGGCGACGAGCCCCGCCAGCCCCGCGCCCACGACGATGACGTCCGCTTGCTGTCCCATCCGGAGCCTCCAACCCACGAGGAAGGCCCCGGATGATAGGGGAAGCGCGCGCGTCCGTCCGCGTCGGCATCACGCCTCAGCCGTCGAATCGCACCTGGACGTGCGCGGACGGCTCGAAGTGCAGCACCACACAGTCGCCCTCGCTCCCGTCTTCCCACGCCAGCATGGCCAGCTCCGCGGGCGCATCGAGCGCGACGATGGGGTGATGCCACACACCCCGGTGATAGTTCACACCCTCACCGGGACCGCAGATGAACGCCTCCAGGCGCTCCAGGTCCGGACCGCCCGAGGGCGCCGTCGGCGCGACGCACACCAGGTAGCGCTCGCAGCGCATGGGCAGGAACACCTGGCTGGAGTACGGGTGGTGCTCCAGCAGCTTCACGGTGAACGGCAGGGAGCGCGCCACCGAGCGGAACACCGCGAGGTTGGGCCTCGCGGACTCGCGAGCGTTCTCCAGCTTCGCGGACCAGTCGAAGCGCACCGCGGTGCCCTGGTTCGCGAGCGCGCCGGGTCCGAGCCCCGCGCTGACCACGTCGCCGTAGGGCGCGAAGCCCTCGGGGGTCAGCGGCCGCGCGACCAGGACCCGGGGCACGTCTGGATGCTCACGCATGGAATGAGCATACAGGCCGCGTCGCACGCATTGCCATGGAACGGTCATGGTCAACGGGCGCCGCCCGATGCATCACGTTGTCTGTCGCACCGAGGAGCACTTCCGGCTGCCTCGACCTCGCCATGACATGGTCTCTTCACCTCGTGAGCCATCATCCCGATGACTCCGACCACACCCCCCATGCGAATCCTCCTCACCGCCCTGGTCCTGCTGAGCACGCCCGTTCTCGCCCAGCCTCCCCCCGTGTCGGCGCCGAAGACGGAGAGCTTCATCCGTCAGCTCGTGGAGACGCGCTACTTCAACAGCGGCCGGCCCTCGTCCACGAGCTTCACGCCGGACGAGCAGACGCTCCTCTTCCTGCGCACCGCGGAGGGCTCGCGAGCCACCGCGCTCCACGCCTTCGACACCGCCACGGGACAGACGCGGGAGTACCTCACCGCGGAGAGCCTCCTCCAGCGCGCACAGGAGAGCCTCACCGCCCAGGCGAAGGCGAAGCTGGAGCCCGTGCGCGCCTCGCCGCGAGGCCTGGGCTCCTATGCGCTGTCCGAGGACGGTGAGAAGCTGCTCGTGGGGATGTCGGGCAAGCAGTACGTCGTCGCGCGCGCCTCCGGGAAGGTGACGGAGTTGAAGCTGGGCGCGGGCGCGATGGACGTGCGCTTCTCGCCGGACGCGACGCAGGTGGCCTACGTGCGGGGCCACGACGTGTATCGCCTGGACCTCGCGACCAACACCGAGCGGGCGGTGACGAAGGGAGGCACGGAGGACAAGAGCCACGGGACGCCGGAGTTCATCGCCACCGCGGAGATGATGCGCTTCTCCGGCTACTGGTGGAGCCCGGACGGCAAGTCCTTGGCCTATACGGAGTCCGACTCGAGCGGCGTGGAGAAGCTGGTCGTCCCGGACGCGCTGAATCCCGAGCGGGAGGGACAGCGGCTCGCCTATCCGCGCGCGGGCAAGCCCAACGCGCGGGTGCGGCTGGGCATCCTCCCCGTCACGGGTGGCAAGACGACGTGGGTGCAGTGGGATGCACAGAAGTATCCCTACCTCGCCACGGTGCGCTGGCCGGCGAAGGGGCCGCTGACGGTGCTGGTGCAGAACCGCGCGCAGACGGAGGAGCTGCTGCTCGCGGTGGACCCGAGGACGGGGAGCACGCGCACGCTGCTGGTGGAGAAGGACGACGCCTGGCTCACATTGCATCAGACGTTCCCCCACTGGCTCGCGGATGGGAGCGGGTTTCTCTGGTACACCGAGCGCAACGGGGCGGGTGAGCTGGAGCTGCGCGATGTCACGGGCAAGCTCGTGCGCTCGCTCGTGCCGCCCGACGCGGGCTTCTACGACCTGGTGGGCTACGTGGAGCAGGACGGCACGGTGTACTTCTCCGGCGGCACCGCGTCGGAGGAGCGCTACGTGTGGCGGCTGAGCCCGGGAGGCAAGCCGACGCGGGTCACGAGCGAGCGCCCCGCGCTGGAGCAGGCGAAGCTCTCCAAGCGGGGCGGGTTCCTGGCATTGAGCGCCGAGGGGCCGCGGCGGATGAAGAACACCACGGTGCTGAAGGCGGATGGCACGCGGGTGGGAGAGCTGCCCTCGCTGGCGAAGGTGCCGGCGCTGCAGCCGCGCATCGAGGTGCGGCACGTGGGCAAGGAGCGCTATCCCACGTCGCTGGTGCGGCCTCGCGACGCGAAGCCCGGGGTGAAGCTGCCGGTCATCGTGGACATCTACGGCGGGCCCGGCATGGCGATGGTGTACCAAAGCATGATGCAGCACCTCACGGACCAGTGGCTGGCGGACCAGGGGTTCATCGTGGTGAAGCTCGACGGGCGCGGCGTGGCGCCCACGGCGGACGCGAAGCTGCGCAAGCCGAAGTACGACTGGCCTCGCCTGGTGCTCGACGAGCAGGTGGCCGCGCTGCGCGCGCTCGCGGCCGAGGTGCCGGAGATGGACCTGGGCCGTGTGGGAATCACGGGCGCGAGCAACGGCGGCTATATGTCCGCGCTGGCGGTGCTCACGCGTCCGGATGTCTTCAAGGCCGCGGTGGCCGTGTCCTCGGTGACGGACTGGCGCGACTACGACTCACATTTGACGGAGCGCTTCTTCGGCCTGCCCGACGAGCAGCCGCAGGCCTACGAGCAGGCCTCGCTGCTCACGCACGTGAAGGCGGGCAAGCCCATGGGCAAGCTGCTGGTGGTCCACGGCACGGCGGACGACAACGTCCTCTTCTTCCAGGCGCTCAAGCTGTCGGACGCGCTGTTCCGCGCGGGCCAGCCCCATGAGCTGCTGCCCCTGAGCGGCATGGGGCACATGGTGTTCGACCCCGTGCTCGCCGAACGCCTGTGGGAGGAGACGGCGCGCTACTTCCACCAGCACCTGTAGCCGTCGGGACTGCTGGCATACTCCACGAGCAGCCAGCTTCTCCCCCACGGCGCACCACATCGACCAGAACGAAACCATGCGACTCCGCGCTTGCGCCGCACTCCTGCTCTTCAGCTCCGCCTGTGCCACGTCGACACCAAACCCAGGAGCGCGTACGTCCCGGAGCCCGAAGCTGGCCAACCTCCGGCGGGCCGCGACACTACCCTGGACTGACGGAGGACGGTGCGTCGTTCGCGAGGCCGCCCACCCCTGGCCCGTGCTCGCGGAGCGGTGCTTCGCGGCGCTCGACCATGACCGGGTCCGGCTGAATGACCGGACGGGACGATGTGCTGTCGCTTCTACGGCTGCGGCGGCGCTGGGCGTCGGCCTCTGCGTCCTCGCTGCGCCCGAAATCGTCGTGGGCGCGGTGATCGTCCTGGGCGCAGTGGTGGTGGGTGTCGCCATCAAGGAAGCGTTGGATGCGTATGCGCTGAGCGGGAATCGTCCGAACGAGGACGAGGCCACTCCCCGAACGAAGTCGGCTCCGCGAGACACCTCGGCGAATCGAAAGCCCACTCCAGACCCATCGGCACAGGACGCGTTTCCTCCTGTGCCAACAGGGCCTCGCGAACACGAGCGCCGCCCTGAGTGCAGACCCATCCCGGTTCCTCACGCAGGAGAGGACGCGCCGCACAATGCGTGCGCCGACAGGTTTCCACCCAACCGGTATCCAGGCATGGACGTCCTCGTGAACGGGGTTCGCTTCGATGCGCTGCAAGTTGGCGCGCGAGTGCTCTGGGAGATCAAGACCCACCGCTTCGATACCTATAACGGCTTCATCCAGAGTCAGGAGATAGAGAAGGAGATGGAGCAACTCGGCAGGGAGCGCAGAGCAGCCACGGCCTGCGGCTATGGCTTCGTCATAGGAGTGAGCACCACGGCCCATCGGGACATGCTGGAAGCACAGGACCCCACGCTCGATATCGTCGTCACGGGGTGCTCACGATGAACAAGAGCAGAACCCTCATCGTCATCGCCTACGCCCCAGCGCTCGCGAGGCACGATGACCGCGCGCTCGCCATCGTCCATGGCATGGAACAGTCGCTCCCTGGCTTGCGCCTGCAATGGAAGCTCGCCGGGGGCGGCCGCCCCATCGCATTGCCCGACCGTGATGCGTGGCTCACGGAGAACACCTTGGACGGGGCCTTCCCCCTCCTGTGCAACGGCGACGAGAGCTACCCCATCACGGTTTCGGGGAGGGACCGGTCCGGGCTCTTCAGCCCAGGCGGTCAGGACCAGGTCGAAGTCCATGCGCGACTGCCACTGGATGAAGGCGGAATCACCGCGGCGTCGGCCCTGCTCGAGGGCATGGCAGAGGGCGCGCGCGCGTTCTGGGGCCATGCGTCCCCGGACAGCTACGGCGCAGAGGTTGCGCGACAGTTTCGCCGCTCCCCCCAGGCCCCCGAGCGCTCTCCTCGCGGGCTTCCCATGCTCGACCTCCCGGAGAAACTCTCCGCGCCAGAGACACCCTGCTTCCTCGGGTGGCTGAACCACTGGTCCAGCGCCGCCGCCAAGCGCATCGGCTTCCCTGCCCCTACCCACGACACCGGACTGCTCTCACGAGCACGGCGCACGGCCTCGGGCGGGTGGGTTGTGCAGCTCACGGACGCGCCGCTCGACTACGACAACCCCTCCCACCTGGACGCGCTTCAGCGAGCCTATGAGCGCCTTCCCGCGATAGGTCGGCGCACGGCGTGAGTCGCGCCGGTCGGCAATTCCGGAAGCGGAAGACCCACGATGGCCTTCCGCCCCCGGGCGCTTCAAATCAGCGCAGCTTCGGCGGCAGCACCTTCAGCTGCGGCTTGACCACCTTCATGTCGCCGACGATGACGATGGTCATCGCGTCCTGCGCGAGCACCTTCGCCGCCACGGCGCGCACCTGCTCCGGCGTCACCGCCATCACCCGGCTCACGTAGTCCTTCAGGTACGTCTCCGGCAGGCCGTGCAGGTCCACGTAGCGCAGCTTGTAGATGAGCCCCGTGCGCGACGAGTTCTCCAGCAGGAACGCCCCCGCCAGGTAGTTCTGCACGTCGCGCAGCTCCTCCGCGGGCGGCGGCGTCTTCCTCAGCGTGTCCACCTCCTTGAGGATCTCCTTCAGCGAATCCCCCGTGTTCGCCGTCGTCACGTCCGCGTTCTGCACCCAGTACGCGTCCTCCACGTGCTCGGAGACCGCGCTGTACGGCGAGTACGCATAGCCCTTCTTCTCACGGATGTTCGACGTGACGCGCGAGCTGAAGTACCCACCCAGCATCGTGTTCAGCACATCCTGCGTGATGGCGTCCTCGCTCGTCGGCGGCAACGCCCTCGTCGCCACCCGCACCGTGGACTGCACCGAGCCCGGCCGGTCCAGGAACTGCACCGACTTCGCCACCTGCTGCTTCGGCACGTTCTTCACCCGCGCCGGGCCCGCGCGCCAGCCACCGAACGCCTCGCGCACCACCTTCTCCACCTCCGCGGGCTCGAAGCGCCCCACCACGTACAGCCGCGAGCGCGCCGCGCCCACGTTGGCCTCGTAGTGCTTGACCACCTGCTCCCGCGTGTACCGCTTGAGCTGCGCCTCCGTCGCCAGCCGGCGCCCGTACGGATGGTCCCCGTAGAGGGCCTTCGCCATCACCTCGTTGGCCAGCACCTGCGGCATCGTGCGGAACACCGCCAGCTCGCGAATCAGGTCCCCCTTCAGCCGCTCCACCTCCGACTCGGGGAAGGCCGGGTTCTGGACCACGTCCGCCACCAGCGTCACCGCCTTCGGCGCGAACTCGGAGAGCACCTCGAGGCCCACGTAGGACTGGTCCTGCTCCGTGCCGACGTCCAGCTCCCCGCCCAGCTCGGCCGCCGTCTGGGCCACCTGCGCCGCGGAGCGCGTCGTCGTGCCCTCCTTGAGCAGCTTGCCCGCCAGGTCGAACAGCCAGGTCTCGTCCGCCGTCTCATGGATGTTGCCCGTGTCCACCACCAGCTGGATGGCCACCTTCGGCATGTCGCCATACGGCAACAACGAGACCTCCAGCCCGTTGTCGAGCTTGAAGGACGTGCGCTGGGGCACATCGAAGGGCTTGGGCGCCGCCGGCGCCGGCGGAGCATCCTTCGCGGCGGGCGCGGCCAGCACCGGCGCCGCCACCAGCCCGAACACCAACAGCGAGGACGCGACGAGACGATTGCGAATGGAATGGAAGGTCATGTTCGCGTTCCTCAGTCAGCCAGGAGCGTCTGGGGGGAAGCCGACACCGTGAGCACCGTGCGGTTCGTCGGACGCAGGTACTCGCGGGCCGTGCGCTGAATCATCTCGGGCGTCACCTTCATCAGCTCGTCCTCGAGCCGGTTGATGCGCGCCGGGTCGTCGAAGAACAGCGCGGACGAGGCCAGCAGGTCCGCGCGGCCGAAGCCGAGCATGCCCTCCACGTGCGCGTACAACCGGGAGCGCGCCTTCACCCGCGCCCGCGCCAGCGTCTCGGCGTCCACCGGCTTCTCCACCAGCTTCGCCACCACCCCGTCGATCTCCCCGGCAATCGTCTCCGGCGAGATGACCGTGTCGTGGAACAGGTACACGGTCCACAGCATGGGCCCGTTGTAGTTCCACTGGTTGCCCAGCTCGTTCACCCCGCCGCTCAGCTCGCCGGCGATGCCCTTCTTCTGCACCAGCTGCTGGTAGAGCGCGCTGTCGCTGCCCTGCAGCAGGATTTCGTCGATGAGCGCCATCGCGTAGAACTCCGGCGTGCCCACCGCCGGCATGTGATAGCCCGCCGCGAACGCCGGCCGGGTGATGCGCGCGTCCTTCTTGTCGTGCCGCTTCTCCTTCTCCTGGCGGGGCTCGGAGATGTCCGGCAACTGCGGCACCGGCGCCTTGGGCAAGGGACCGAAGTACTGCTGCACCCAGCCCTTCACCTGCTCGGGCTCGAAGTCGCCCACCACCACCAGCGCCGCGTTGCTCGGCGCGTAGTACGTCTTGAAGAACGCCCGCACGTCCTCGAGCGTGGCGGCCTCCAGGTCCTTCAGGTCGCCGTAGAAGTTGTGCGCGTTGTACCAGTTGGTGTTCGCCACCTGCGGCAGGTCCAGCCACGGGAAGCCGCCATACGGCCGGTTGAGGACGTTGACCTTCACCTCGTTGGCCACCACGCCCTGCTGGTTCTTGAGGTTCTCCTCCGTCACCTCCAGGCCGCGCATGCGGTCGGCCTCGGCCCACAGCATGGTCTCCAGCGTGTTGGACGGGACGATTTCGAAGTAGTTCGTGAAGTCGAACCGGGTGGAGCCGTTGAACATGCCGCCGTTCTTCTGGATGAGGCGCGCCAGCTCCATCTTCCCCAGGTTCGTCGAGCCCTGGAACATCATGTGCTCGAACAGGTGGGCGAAGCCCGTGCGGTTCCTCGGCTCGATGCGGAAGCCGATGTTGTAATAGACGCCGACCACCGCCTTGGGCACGGTCGTGTCGCGCGAGAGCACCACCCGCAAGCCGTTGTCGAGCTTGTAGTACTCCACCGGCACCTGGAGCTTCGGCGGCTGGGCGGCGGCCTCCACCTTCGCCGGCTCGGGCGCGGGCGGCGGGGGTGTGGGCTGTGCTGCTTCTCGTGAAGCCGCGCACCCGAGGAACGCGGCGGCGGTAACCGCTCCGAGGACTCTCTTCATCGACCCTCCCTGGAACTTGGCCATGCGTCGAAACGACGAGGCCACTACGAGCCTGCGCGGGACGTGATTGCCCCGACAGGTGAAACGAGCCGTCACGCCACCAGGAAGGTGGTCTGACAGTAGGCACACTCCAACTTGTCCCCCGGCAGCACGCTCATGGCGCCCACCGGCGCGTCACACGTGGGGCAGTTGCGAGCCACGCCATGCGCCTGGACGAAGACGCCCCGGTGCACGTACTCGCGCGTCGCCCAGAGGAAGACGAGGTCCGCCTCGTGCCGGGCGACGATGGTCGCGAGCAGCTCCCGCGCCTCGGGCTCCGACACCTTGAGCAGGTCGGCCACGTCGCTCGTGCGGATGCGTGACTGTGCGCGGATGAGTCCAAACAGCAGCTCCCTGCGCCGCGCCTCGCGGAACGGCGCCATGCCCTTCTTCCACAAGAAGCGCCCCACCCCGATGAACACCCCCGCCATCAACAGAATCAACACGCCATCCGAGGCCTTCTTCCCCTCCTCCGGCGAAAAAATCCCCACCACGCCCACCATCAACCCCAGCAGCCCGAACACGATGAGCGGCGCGCCCGCCGCCACCCCCACCGCCCCCAACAGCCTCTTCAGCCCGCCCGCGGCGCCCTCGGGACGGGGGACCACCCGCGGCACGAAGGGCATGGGGGCGGAGGACGGCGGGGCATCGGACTCGAGTGGAGCGGTCATGGCGTCTCGGAGGGCCGGAGGACCCGGCCCGCCACATCCTAGAGTCGGCACCGCCCCTGCTGGCGCACGGAAATTCCACGCCCGCCCAGGCGACCTCCTCCCTGTCCGCATTCAATGACAGACGTGCAACCGCGTTGCGCGCGGCGTCACACGCCAGGCGCTCGGCCCGCACGGACGGGAAGTATCAATCCGCCCGAGGGTCCACGCTCACCCCGTCATTTTCCAAGCGGATTTCAGCCTCGGAGGGGTGACACATCCAGGAGCCCATGGTAACCGGAACCTCCACCTCGTTGGTGGTCAAAAGGCACGTCTGACCATCGACTCACCTCTCATCCCAGGGCCGATTCCGCGGAGCCTCGCGGAGGACCCTGTCATGCAAAGCGAGGAACCGCGTGAGCGCTTCATCCAACGCGGTGCGGTCTCTGTCCGTGGGACAGCGGTACCGTGCCTTCACCCACAGGAACCTGGACGAGCTGACCACCCGGGCGGGGCTCTCCGTGGAAGAGCGGCTGGCCGTGCAGGCGGTGGCCCAGGTGCTGCCCTTCCGGGTCAACAGCTACGTCGTCGAGGAGCTCATCGACTGGTCGGCCGCGCCGGACGACCCCCTCTACCGGCTGGTGTTCCCGCAGGCGGACATGCTGCCGGCCGAGGACGTGTCGCGCCTGGTCGACCTGATGCGCGAGGGCACGGGCAGCCTGGAGCTGGCGGCGTACGTGCGCGAGGTGCGCGCGCGGCTCAATCCGCATCCGGCGGGGCAGATGGAGCTGAACGTGCCCCGGCAGGCGAACGAGGAGGCCATCCCGGGGCTCCAGCACAAGTACCAGGAGACGGTGCTGTTCTTCCCGAAGCAAGGGCAGACGTGTCACGCCTACTGCACGTACTGCTTCCGCTGGGCGCAGTTCGTGGGGGACGCGGACCTGAAGTTCGCGTCGAAGGACATCGCGCCCATGGTGGACTACGTGCGCGAGCACGAGGAGGTCACCAACGTGCTCTTCACCGGGGGCGACCCCATGGTGATGGGCGAGGCGGTGCTGTCGCGCTACATCGAGCCGCTCCTGGGCATCGAGCACCTGGAGGCCATCCGCATCGGCACCAAGTCGCTGGCGTACTGGCCGCAGCGCTTCGTGACGGACCCGGACGCGGACGACACGCTGCGCCTGTTCGAGAAGGTGGTGGCGTCCGGCAAGAGCCTGGCCTTCATGGCGCACTTCTCCCATCCGCGGGAGATGGAGCCGGACATCGTCCAGGAGGCGGTGCGCCGCATCCGCTCCACCGGCGCGGTCATCCGCACCCAGGCGCCGCTCATCCGCGGCATCAACGACGACGCGGCCACGTGGGAGCGCATGTGGCGCACGCACCTGCGCCACGGCATGGTGCCGTATTACATGTTCGTCGAGCGGGACACGGGGCCGCAGGACTACTTCGCCGTGCCGCTCGCGTCCGCGTACGACATCTTCCAGCAGGCGTACCGCCGCGTGTCGGGGCTGGCGCGCACGGTGCGCGGGCCCTCCATGTCCGCCACGCCGGGCAAGGTGTGCGTGGACGGCGTGCTCGAGCTGGGCGGTGAGAAGGTGTTCCTGCTGCACTTCATCCAGGCGCGCGACGCGGAGCTGGTGGGCAAGCCCTTCTTCGCGCGCTACGACGAGCACGCCACGTGGCTGCATGACTTGAAGCCCGCGCTGGGTGCCTCGCGCTTCCCGTGGGAAGCGGACCTGTCCCTGGGGGAGGCCGCTAACCTCCCAGGATGAGGATGGCCATGCCCAGGATGAGCACGGCAATCATCCCGGACTTCAGCGCGATGTTGGCCTCGCGGAAGAAGAGCGCCGACAGCACGAAGCCGACGATGAGGCTCGTCCTGCGCAGCACGGACAGGTGCGTGACGAGCGCCTGGGGCTCGGAGATGGCGACGAAGTAGATGAGCTCCGCCGCCACCCAAGAGCACCCCACCAGGGGGATGCCCCAGCTCCATGTGAGCCCCAGGCCCCACGCGCCCCGTCGCCACATGTACGGCACGAAGACGAGCGCGGACAGCAGGCAGCGCTGGAACGCGGAGCTGGCCTGCAGCTCCAGCACGGGCAGGGCCAGCCGCGCGACGAGGAACTTGTCGTAGACGGTGGTCGCCGCCGACAGCGCGGTGGCGGCGAGCATCCACCAGAAGGAGCGGCTCTTCGACAGCGCGAGGCCCTCCTTCCGGCCCACGATGGACAGCACGTAGTACGAACAGACGGTGAGCATCAGCCCGAGGAACTGGAGGGGCGTGAGCAGCTCGCGGAACATCAGGAACCCGCCCGCGAGCGTCCACAGCGGGCCGGACGCTCGCACCGCTCCCGCGATGGAGATGGGCAGCTCGCGCACCGCGTAGTACGCGAGAATCCAAGAGGCCGTCATCGCCACGCCCTTGGGGAGCAGCCACGCCTGCTCGCGCCATGTCAGGCCGAAGGGGTCGATGGGCACGGGCAGCGCCCCCGGAATCAGCGCGGGCACCCAGCACAGCGCGCCGAAGAGGGAGGACCACATGACGACGGGGATGACGCTGTTGCCCGTCATCGCCTTCTTCGTCCAGACGTCATACAGGCCGAGCATCACGCCCGCGCCCAGGCCATACGCAATCCACATGGTGGGGCTTTCCGAGACAAGGGTGGGCCGCCCGGGCGCTCACGTCGCCCGGGTGGGGTGCTGGCCGTGGCCTTCCGGCCGCCAGCGAACAGGGGATGCGCCGTCAGCCCTGGAGCGAGCGGATGCCAGCGTGGGTCTCACGAGCGACGCGCGCTGTCGGGTGCGACAGCAGGGAGCCCTTCCGGCGCCCCGCCAGCGAGGTTCGAGCCGTGCCGTCAGCCCTGGAGTGAGCGGAAGACGGCGTGGGTTTCGAGCAGGTGCTTCGCGGACTTGGTGCCCGTGAGCACGTAGCCGGAGAAGCGCTGCCGGAGGATGTGCTGGAGCGACTCCCTCGCGGACCGCGTGGGCTCCCGCCCCTCCTCCTGGACGAGCTGCCCCATGGCGAAGGGACGGTTGACCAGGACCTGCAGCCCGTGGCGCGCGGCCAGCTCGAACGCGGGCGCGAGCGTGGTGTTCAGCGCGTTGAACGGGAACTGGAGGAACGAATACACGCCCACGTCACACGCGGCCTCGGCCGCGGCCACGTCGCTCACGCTGACGCCCACGTGACGCACCCCGAGCGTCCCCGCGTACTCGAGCACGCGCAGCACCTCGGGCGAGCTCACGTTGGCCGCCGTGGCCTTGTGCACCTGGAGCAGGTCGATGCGCCCGAGCAGCCGCACGCTCTCGTCCAGGCTCCTGCGAAGCGCGTCGTACGAGTGGTCCGTGAACGACGCCTGCTTCCCCGCGTCCCAGTGCTCCCCCAGCTTGGTGGCGACGAAGACGGAGCTGCGCTCGGCGCCGAGCCGCGACAGGAAGGCGCCGAAGCGCTGCTCGCTCGAGCCATACGCGGGCGCGGTGTCGTAGCAGCGCACCCCCAGCTCGAACGCGGTGTCGAGCAGGTGTTGTCCATCCGCCTCGGTCGGAGGTGGCTCGGAGCGATAGCCCCACGCGCGCCCGAGCGAGAGCAGCCCGAGCCCCAGTCCCACCCCGCTCATGACTTCACCTTCGGGTGATAGAAGGCCTGCGGCTTCACGTCCTCGGCGCGGAACACGCCGTTGCCCAGGATGACCTGCCCCACCTCGAGCACGAGCCCCCGCGCCGTCCCCGAGCCCTTCAGTACCGCCGCGCGCGCGTCCGGGTCCACGTCACTGAAGGGCGCGCCCGCCGCCAGCTTGCAGCTGTCCACCGTGATGGCCCCGAGCAGCTGTGTGCCAGAGCCGAGCGAGCACTCGCCGAACACCGACGCCCCGCCGAGATAGCGGCCCCCATCGCCGATGCGGATGCACGCGCCGGGACGGTTGGCCTTCGCGGTGAATCCGCCCTCGCCGAACTGGTTCCCATCGCCCACGAGGATGGCGCCCGTCTCCGCGGCCAGCAGCGTGCCGGTGTGCAACACATTGCGATTCCCCAGCCGCAGCTCCGCCGTGGGCGCGCAGGTGAGCGTGACACACGGGTAGAGGACGTTGCCCTCGCCCAGCTTCAGGTGCCGCGAGATGAGGACGGAGAACGGGTCGTAGATGACGTTGCCGGTGTCCGCGAGCGCGAGCACCTCCGTCACCGTCAACAACCCCGCGGAGCGCCGGGGCGCATCCAGGGCCGCGAGCAGCTCAAGCCGCATGGTGGGCCTCCCGCGCGACGGAGGCGAGGCTGGCGTGGAGCACGTCACACGGCCGCTTCGCGATGAGCCCGTCCTCCAGCCGCTCGTAGAGCCGCGCCGTGAGCACGTCGGTGAGGAACGGCGCCTCGGTCATCTTCCCCGGCAGGATGCAGATGTGGCCCGGCACCGGCTCGTGGATGGCGATGTTGAGCGAGCGCGCGGACGTGGCATCCGGCGCGAAGTCCACCTTGGTGCAGGCGACGTCGCTGTACGTGCCCGCGTTCTTCCAGCCCGGCACCAGGCGCTCCAGCGCGCGGTGCAGGTTGTCGGCGCGCTCGGGCACGACGAGGTAGTCGGGGTTCGCGCACAGGAGCGCGTCCTCGTTGAGCCCCACGACGCTGTAGTCCCCGTGGTGCATCATCGCCGCCTCGTGCGGGTCCACGTAGAACAGCCCGTGGCCGCCCAGCCGAGGCACCACCACCAGGTGGCTCTTCCAGTAGCGGATGGGCAGCTCCAGCTCGAAGAACTGGCGGAACAAGTCCCGCGCGCCGAAGCCCGTCGAGTAGACGAACAGCCGCGACTCCAGCTGCAGCGTCGAGCCGTCCGCCATGACGACGGTGGCCTCCGAGCCGCGCACGTGCTCCAGCCGGGCGCCGGTGAGCACCTCGGCGCCGCCCTGCTGCGCGGAGGTGAGCAGCTTGCGGTACAGCATCCGCGTGTTGATGCTCACGTCCGCCACCTCGAACACCTCCGAGGCCCGCGTCAGGTCCGCCGACGGGAAGCGCGCGGAGGCCTGCGCCTTCGTCAGCGGCCGATAGGACACGCCCGCTTCGTCCCAACGCGACACCAGCTCCTGGAGCCGGTCCGCGTCCCGCACCAGCACCATCGGCGGACGGTCCGCGTCCTCCACCGCCTCCGGCGCGAACGCGCGAATCTGCTCGTGGCCGTAGATGCAGCGCCGCGCCACCTGCACCGCCGCCTGCCGGTCCTTCACCGAGCCCGCGTGATAGCTGCCCCGGTGCAGCCAGCCCTCGTTGCGCGTGGACGGCCCGCTCGCCAACGTCGGCTGCTTCTCCAACAACAACAACCGCAGGCCGAGCCGCGCCAGCTTGTGGCTCGCCATCAATCCCGTCACCCCGCCCCCCACCAACACCACGTCATATCGCTGCAGGTTTCGCGTCACGGAGGTCTCCCCAAAAGGCTCGCGGCCCCCCCGTCAGACAGTGTTCATGACGGAGAGTTTTCATAATCGTGACTTGCACGATTAACTTGATTTGCAACTATTGACGGTTCGCGTCTGACTTCGGAAGGACGCGCCGGGTGCGGCGTCCGGCCCCATGTCAGACATCGTCCGGAGTCGGTGGCGCGAGGCAGCCTGGAGACAACGGGCTGTCACGCTCCGCTCGACGGCGCCGCTGGCATCGCCGCCAGGAGCCCTCCCGAAGCCCCGTGGCGCACGCCCTCCGTCATGGGAGGGGTCCACCCGCGTCCGTGGGAACGCCAAGCAACGGCGCTCGGACATCCGAGGTTCCACGCCCGAGCGGGCGAAGAGGGCCACGCCGCGCCCGAACGACCAGCGCCGCCGCGCTCACGCGGCGCTTGCCCACAAGTCCCCCACACGCCTGACGGGAGCGCGCACGGCGCGACGAGCCCCAGGCGGACCGAAGCAAACACACCGGCTGCGTTCACCTTGAAATCCTTCAGGAGGCGTGAGCGCGTGCGAGGTCTGTTCAAGTGGGCTGGCTGTGCGGCGATGCTGGTGGCGTGTGGCGGTCCGGAGACGGACGAGGCGCTGGAGGCCGGCGACGACCCGGGCACGCGGCTGGCGAGCGTGACGCTCCCCGAGGGCCAGTCCATCTCGTTCCACGAGGTGCCCGACTACGGCATCGTCACCGTGGTGAAGGGCCCGCGCGGCACGCCCATGCCGGACGCGGCGGCGTTCGACGGGATGCCCATCACGGAGGTCTACCGCAGGCTGTCCGGCGGGCAGGAGCCGCCCGCGAAGCTGGTGGAGGCCGCCAGCCGCGCGCCGTCCATGCTGCACCTGACGCCCACCCGCGAGGCCCTGGCGCCCGAGGGGCCGGCCCGCAGCTCCGCCGACGTGGGGCCCGGCGGCGTCAGCCAGCAGGCCCTGCCGGACACCGCGTGGTGGTCAGCCAACTTCTGCCAGGGGCTCAACCAGGAGTACGACGCCATCTGGTGCCCGACGAACGTGTACAGCTGGGCGCACTCCGGCTGGGGCCCGGTGCAGAAGTACTACCAGGCCTGCGCCACCACGGGTGAGGCCACGGGCACGCTGTGGCTGGAGCGCTGGGGCAGCGGCGCATGGCAGCGCCTGCAGACGGCCAGCCTGCCCAGGTGGTGGTGGACGTGCACGTGGGCGGTGGGCGCGGCGCAGTACCGCTCCGGCATCGACGCCACCGCGAACGCGCTCTTCGTGGAGCGCTACCGCTATGCCATCCCCAACATCGTCGCCAACCTGTCGGACTTCCCGAGCGACCGCAGCTACACGGGCTTCTCCGACAACCTCCAGGGCCTCACCCACGACGCCCACTACTGGTACCAGACGCGCAACGCGACGAACTTCTGGAAGGACGAGTCCACCGAGGGACTCATCGCCTGGTGGCCGATGGCGGGGCTGAACAACAACCCCGGCGGCACCTACCGCATGCCCTCGCCCTGGTACAACGCGGGCTTCCGGCACTACGGCGACCTGGTGCACGTCAACGGCTACCTCTACATCGCCATGGACGGCCCAGGGCGCAGCGGCGCGGTGGGCGTGTTCAACACGAGCATGCAGTACATCGGCTATGCGTCCCTGCCGCAGTGGGAGGGCGGCGTGGCCTTCATCGCGCACAACCCGCGTGACGGCCTGTTCTACGCGGTGACGAACCACCCGGGCTACACGGTGCTGCGCGGCTATCAAATCACGCTGTCCGGCACGACGGTGTCCATCACGCACAAGCGCACGCTGTCCTTCTCCAGCAACATCCCGCAGGGCACCTGGATTCAAGGCGGCAAGATCTCCGCGCGTGGCAACCTCTACGTGAGCGTGGGCGGCGGAGGCCAGACGTCCGGCATCTACATGGTGGACGTCGTCAACGGGTACGTGCAGGGCTACTACTACGTCCCCTACGGCTCCACCGACGAGTTCGAGGGCCTGGACCTCTGGGATTTGGACGCGGACCCGCGCATGGGCGCGCGCGGCCAGATTCACATGCAGAAGATCAACATCGACCTGCCCGGCTTCGACGACGACTACTGGCTGGGCCACTACCGCGTGGACGACCCGAGCCGGCTGTAGGCGCGCAGGGGCCAATCACATCAGCGCCAACACACTCCTGCCGTGGCGCTGGAACAAAGCCTGACATATGGGCCTGGAAGACAATCCAGATTCCGGGCGCCGTCTGTCGATGACATGATTGCGGGCACACCTCGCCGTCCCATCGGAGCCTGCAATGACTCTCCCCGGTCGAGCGCTGTTCCTCGCATGTGCCGCCATCGCCTCGCTGCTCACGGGCTGTTCCGGGCCCGACGAGGCCTCCGTCGGCGCTGACCCCGTCTCCGAGGCGACGTCGTCCGAGTCCGCCCTGGCCTCCTGCACCAGCACCACCCAGACGGCGTGCCGGATGGAGGCCGGGTGCTCGTGGAACGCCGGCTGCTGCGGCGGCCTGTGCCTGCCCACCAGCCAGACCTGCCCCATCACCTGCCCGCCGCCCGAGTCCTGAGCGACGCGCGCACCGCCCCAAAAAACAACCGCGCGGTCAGCCGTCACCTCGGGAGGACTCCCGGGAGTGACAGCCGCCGCGCGGTGAAGGACTCGGAACGCCCCCCCTTCCCGCTCAGGAACCCGCTGAGGCTCCCGGAGCGTCCCGAATCACAGGGCCCGACGGGCGAAGGCCACCCCGTCACGTCGAGCCCCGGGCACCTTCCAGCGTGCCCGGGTCCTGCAACGACAGTCGCGAGCTAGTTCACGCCGACGGCGGTCCAGCTCTCCTTCACCTTCGCCACCTCGGCCGAGTCCGCGCCGTACAGGTCCGTGGCCGCCTTGATGGTGGCCGTGCGCGCCTGGGCGAACGTGGTGCTGGGCGTCATGTAGTGGGCCAGGGCGCGGTAGTAGATCTTCAGGCCCTTCTCCATCCCGATGCCGTCCTTGACCTCGATCTTGGACGTGCGGTTCGTGCCACCGTTGGCCAGCAGATAGAACGCGTTGTTCGCGATGCCGCTGGAGCCGTGGACCTCCGTCTGCTTCGGGTAGTCCTTGTAGTTGTCGATGGAGTAGTTGTCCTTCTTCGGGTCGTCCATGTACCGCAGGCCGTCCGTGTCATCGCCGTTGGTCGGCGTCCACGCCGTCTCGCCGATGGTCCAGTTGAACTTCACGGCCGGGTTCTGCGTGGACGCGTACCACTCCACGCCCGCGCCCATGATGTCGCTGAAGGCCTCGTTCAGGCCGCCCGACTCGCCGCGGTAGATGAGGCCGGCGGTGCGCTCCGTCAGGCCGTGGGCGATTTCGTGGCCCGCGATGTCCAGCGCGGTGAGCGGACCGGAGTCCACGCCGTCGCCGTCGCCGTAGCTCATCTTCTCGCCGTCCCAGTACGCGTTGACGAAGTTCTCGCTGACGTGGACGTAGGAGACGAGCTTCTCACCCTTGCCGTCGATGGAGTCGCGGCCGAGGATGTTCTTCAGGAAGTCGTACGTCATCGCCGCGCCGTAGTGCGCGTCGACGGCGGCGCGGTTGCGCTCCGGGTCCGTGGCCTCGCCCCAGACGTTGTTGTCGTCCTTGATCTGCGTCTGGCCGCTGGCCTCTTCCTGGTTGCGCGCGTCGTACGTGGCCACGCCCTTGCCGCGCGTGCCGTCCTCGAGCGTGTACGTGCCGTCCGCCTGCTTCTTCGTCTCCAGGGCCACCTTGCCGCTGTAGATGGACGTGTCGTCCGCGGCGCCAGGGGTCGTGGGGGTGGTCGGGTCCGTGGGCGGCTGCTGCGTCGCCTTGGGGGTGATGGACAGGCCCCACTTGACCAGCTTGCCCTTGTCGCCCGCGGCGTGGTCGCTGACCTTCAGCGTCCACTCACCCTTGGCGGACTCGCCCGCGAAGGCGCTCAGGTCGAAGTCCTGCTTGATGTTGTCCGCGCTGCCGCCCGTGCGGTTGTGCACGTCGAACGTCTTGCCCGAGGGGCTGGTCAGCGTGACCTTCAGGTCCCCCTTGTACGAGTGGGTGATGTCCAGGGACAGCTTGAGCTTGTCCACCGTGACGTCGTCGGCGACCGTCACCTTGGAGGTGACCGAGCCCTTGTCCTTGATCTGCGCGTTGGGCGTCGTGGAGACCTTCACGTCCGCGGGGGCCGCGGCAGCGCCCTTCGTCCCGGCGGCGCCCTTGGTGGCGGCCGCGTCACCCGTGCCGTGCGTGGCGCAGGGGCAGTTCTTGAAGCCGTCGATGGTGTTGAACTTCTCGTAGACCTTCCCGCTGTTCGCGTCGATGAAGTAGTTCATCTTGCGCGGGTTCTCGGTGGCCGTGGTGTCGGCGACCTCCACGCGGTACGCGGAGCGGTACTCGCCCGAGGGGTCCTTGTAGATGATGCGCTCGGAGTGCGGCTGGCGGTCCGGCGTGCCGTTGAACTCCTTGAGCGCGATGTCCAGCACCTGCGCGTTGGACAGCGCGGGCTTCTGCGTGCCCAGGCCCGAGGGAATCTTGGACTGGTCACCCGTGACGCTGTCGACCTTGCCGTCCTTGGCCAGGTGCGCGACGACCTGCTCGCCGTAGACCTTCACGCCCTCGTGCTGCCGGTCCAGGCGCACGTGCGTCATGCCCAGCTCGTCCCGCTCCACGTTCTTGGGGACGAAGGAGGGGTACTGGATGCCGCCGCGCAGGCCCTGCGAGGGGAGCTTGGTGCCCACGTCCAGGTGCTGCAGCGCGGTCTGGATGGCGCTCTGCGCCTCCTTGCTGTCCAGCGCCAGGCGGCCAACGGGGGGCGGCAGCGGCTTGAGCGTGCTCTCCGCGCGGGCCAGGTCGGACGTCTTCGCGGCCGGGCCGAACCCGTCCTTGATGACGTTCGCGGCCGTCGGGGTCTTCGCCGCGCTCTTGGGCCGAGCCTCGGAGGAGATGGTGGGGAGGACCGTCGGCTTCGAACCTTCAGTGCGGCGAATGCTCATGGGGGTCTCAGGACTCCATACGAGGTGGCTGAAGAGTTATCGCGAGAATGTATCAAGAAGTTGCGCTCATCGCGAAACGAAGGCCCGCACGCACCGGGAGCCGCCGGTGCGCACGAGCCTTCTTGCTTTTCGAGAAGCCGCCTCGGGCGCGCTTCAGCTCACATGAAGTTGAAGGGCGTGGAGACGGAGAGTGTGTGGATGAGCTGGTCCGTCTCGGCGGTGGGGCGGCGGGTGAAGACGTTGAGGTAGCCGACCTCCACGGCGGAGTGGTCGCCCAGCTTCCAGCCGACGCCCACGAAGGCGCGGTTCATGTCGAAGCCCCGGCGGGGGCCGCTGTCCACGGAGTTGAGGTGGACGAAGGCCTCGTCCCAGACGATGAGCGACAGCCGCCCCTCGGCGGCCACGGGCAGCGCGCCGCGCAGCATCACGCGGGCGCGATCGGACACCTCCGTGGTGCCCGGCAGGAACCGCTGCTCCAGGCGCGCCCGCACCACCGTCCGCACCTCGCCCAGCCTCGGAGTGAACAGGAGTTGCTGGTACAGGCGGCTCTCGTTCTGGCGGAGGGCGGGGTCTCCATCCCAGACCCAGACGGGAATCCAGCCGTAGCCCAGCCACAGGGAGAGGTCCTGGGTGACACGGGTGCCGCCGGCGGCGCGGAGGATGGCGCGGGCGTCGTCCTCGCCGAAGCGGGGCTGGGCCTCCAGGTAATAGAGGAACGGCTCGGCGATGGGGCCCTGCGCGCTGACGGTGTACCAGAACTGCGCCTCGGAGCTGATGGGTCGGGCGAGGGCGGCCGGGGAAGCGACGACGCAGAGCAGGAGGACGAGGAGGCGGGGGAGGTGCGAACGCATGGTGTGTGCCTAGAGCATGAACAGCACCCGCTCAATCCGTCCGTGCCAGCGAACGTGGCCCGGACAACGAAGGGCGGACGCGGGGGGTGTCAGGCCTCTCAAAGAGGCCCGGGCCCGGGCGAAAGCAACTCCGTGCGTGTGAGGGGCGGACGCGCGGGGCGCGTGGCTTGACCCGAGGGCGCGGAGGCGTGCGACGCTTCGGGTTGCTCGCGTCGTCCCCCCACGCGCGTCTGGCCCGTCCCCCTCCTGGAGTCCCCCTCATGGCCACGAGTGCTTTCTCAGCCCTCATGAATGTCTCGCAGCTGCTGTTGGAGAAGGGCTTCGAGCCCGGCAACGTCACGTCCGCGCTCGGCCAGGTGGGCGCGGCGTTGGATGTGGACCGGGTCTACATCTTCGAGAACAGCAGCGCGCCCGACGGGAAGCTGTTGTGCAGCCAGCGCTACGAGTGGACCGCGGCGAGCGCCTCCGCGCAGCAGGACAACCCCGAGTTGCAGAACGTGCCCTATGACGCGGTGATGCCGTCGTGGGTGGAGCCCCTGTCCTCGGGGCGGGTGCTCAAGGGCGCGCCGCGCGACTTCCCCTCGCCCGCGAGGGAGCTGTTGGAGAGCCAGGACATCCGCTCGCTGCTCGTCTGTCCCATCGTGCTGGGCGGCGAGTGGTGGGGCTTCGTGGGCTTCGATGACTGTCGCACCGAG
Organism: Myxococcus sp. MH1; assembly: GCF_059738865.1. NCBI lineage: Bacteria > Pseudomonadati > Myxococcota > Myxococcia > Myxococcales > Myxococcaceae > Myxococcus > Myxococcus sp. MH1. Next base: position 10,407,739 of record NZ_AP026947.1, read on the forward strand.
CGCACCTGGCCGGGCGAGGAGAGCCACGTGCTCCAGGCCCTGTCCAACGCGCTGGCGGGCTCGCTGCGCCACGCGCGCCTGCGCAACACACTCCACAGCGTGCAGACGCAGTTGCGCTCCATCATCGAGCGCTGCGCCTCCACCGCGTCCTGAGACGCCGTCACTCCGTCCGGGCGAGGCCGAGCCCGTCGAAGACCGCCTGCAGCACGAGCAGCACGCCGGCGATGAGCCACGGATAGGGGCCCTTCCGGGCCCCGTCCGGCAGTGAGCCCCGGTACAGCCAGATGCCCGCGAGGATGACGGCGGCCTCGACGGTGAAGTCCAACACGCGGTCGTCATAGAGACGCAGGCCCACGCGAGGGCCTCCGGGCCACAGCCACAGGTGGCTGGTGAGCCAGTCCGTGAGCAGATGGGAGAGCACCAGCGAGGCCAGGACGAGGCCCGCGGTGACACCTCGCCAGCGCCACCCCAGCAGGCCCACGAGCACGGCCCACCCGCTCGCCGACAGGAGCGTGTGACTCCAGGCGGTGTGGGTGTTGTCGAGGCCAGCGACGTCGACGAGCACATCCACGACATCGAGGAACACGGCGGCCCCGCATAACGCGGCGAGAGGAACCCCCGAGGGGACACGGCGCGCGGCGAGCGCGAGCCCCACGTGGCCCAGGTACATCAGCGTCCTCGTCGCGCGAGGAAGTCGAGCAGCACCACCACGCCGATGGGGACGCCGAAGCCGACCAGCAGGAGCCACGAGGCCATGGCCAGAAGCCTACCGCGCCAGGCGAACCCGAACAGCTCCACGCTGGCACACCACCGCACCACGTCCAACGGCAACTGGACGGAGCCGCTCGCCAGCGTCAACCGTGACTTCACGCGCGGGGTCTGGAACTCCAACTGGGGCAGCGCACGGACGTGGACACGTACACGGTCGAGCTTCCCTCGAGCGCTGCCTTGGCCCCGGGTGACGGGCCCGGCGGGGCTGTTCGCCGCCGGGTCCTCGTCACGGACTACCACTGGGCGGGGTCGGCGTCGGCGAAGGTGGTGCCTACGCCAATCTCGTCGAACCAGATGCTGCGGTTGGGCTGGCTGCCCTGCATGTAGCCGTCGTCGTACCAGCCATTGGCATACAGGCCGACGCGGAACTGGAAGTAGCGGTCGTCGGCGATGGTGGTGTTGAGGTTGTACTGCTCGAGCACCTTCACGCCGTCGAACCACAGCTTGTAGAAGCCCGTGCCGTCGCTCGCCCACTTCGCCTGGATGACAATCTTGTGCCACACCCCGGCCGACACCGTGGCCAGGTTGCCGAAGGTCACCGTCTTCTGGTTGCAGATGGTGCCCTGCTTCACCCGCGTGAAGAGCTGGTTGCCCGAAATCCACACCATGCTGGACGGCATGTAGTCGTCACAGCCGGTGTCGGAGAAGTCCGCGATGAATTGCGCGATGTTGTAGGACTGCGGCTGGAACTGCCAGTCCTGCTGCAGCCGGAAGGCGAAGCCGTAGAAGCCGGTGTCACCCCGGCGGTACACGTTGGTGCGCATCACCTCCGAGTGGTAGCGCCCGCCGTACGACGCGTCGTGAATCTGCGTCATCTTGAGGGCGGTGCCGCCTTCGTAGGTGACGTTCGTCACCTCGTTGACCGAGCCCTGGTGCTCCCGGTTCACCGAGCTCCACCCGGCCAACGTCCCCGTGTTGCGGAACAGCGGCGCGGCGTGGGCGACCAGCGCGAACGACACCAGCGCTGCACCTGCGATGATTCCCAGCGTTCTCGTCTTCATGGCTCTCGGAAGGGTGAGGGGTTGGGCCTGTGCGGCCTCCAGACCTCATATTCTGAATTAACCGACTAAACAGACTTGACTGTCCGAGGCGTCGACTATCGAGCGAAGGGTGGTTCCGGGGGACGGAGGGGCGGTGGGGCACTAAGGTGGGGTGCGATGAGTGACTCGGGCGGACAGGCGTCGGCGAAGCTGGTCATCGAGGTGAAGGACCTGCACAAGACCTTCGGGGACAACGCCGCGCTGAGGGGCGTGAACCTGGAGGTGCCCGAGGGCACGACGTGCGTGCTGATGGGGGTGTCGGGCTCCGGCAAGTCGGTGCTGATGAAGCACATCATGGGGCTGATGAAGCCGGACCGGGGCTTCGTGAAGGTGTACGGGGACGAGGTCGCGAAGATGGACGAGGCGACGCTGAACCAGATGCGTCGCCAGCAGGGGGTCCTCTTCCAGGCGAATGCCCTGTTCGACTCGCTGAACGTCTACGACAACGTGGCGTTCCCGTTGCGGGAGCGCACGAAGATGTCGGAGGAGGAGATCCGGCAGACGGTGGACAAGACGTTGGCGATGGTGGGGCTGTCGCATGCCACCACGCGGTTCCCGGGGGAGCTGTCGGGCGGCATGCAGAAGCGCGTGGGCTTCGCGCGCGCGGCCATCCTGCAGCCGAAGATCCTGCTCTACGACGACCCCACCGCCGGTCTGGACCCGCTCACGACGGCGTCGGTGAATGAGATCATCTTCACGGGCAAGCAGCAGCTGGGCGCCACGTCATTGGTGATTACGCCGGACGTGGCGTCGGCGTTCGGCATGGCGGACCACCTGGCGCTGATGCACGAGGGGAGAATTGTCGAGCACGGGCCGCCGGACTCCTTCCGTGAGTCCCAGCACCCCGCGGTGCAGGCATTCCTCAAGAACTACCTGCGGCGACGCGCACAGCGGGGGCGGACGACGTAGGGCCCCGTCAGGACAGGACGGGCCCGAGCTCTCACGGCGTGCAGTAGCGGACCGCGTCCAGGAACTGCCCGTCGTCCGTGGTCGCCGTGTACATCGTCGCCATGCGACGGGGTGCCACCTTCTCCATCAGCACCCACATCGCGTGCTCATTCAGGGGCATCAGCGCCAATCCTGGTGTCCGCTCCACCGGTGCGTCGCCCGGGTCTTGCGTCCACAGCCGCCCCCAATAGAGCGGCGTGTTGTTCTCCCCCGGCTCAAAGAATCTCGACAGCCAGGACAGCCGCAGCACACCGTCGTCGACGAAGGCTCCGAACCAGGGAATATAGCCGGGGGTGTCCTTCAGCCAGGTCACCGGCTGGCCGCCCTCGAACAGGTGGCCCGCCACGCGAATCCAGCGGAGGGACTCCGGCGCCTCACGGCTGCGCCACACCAACACCGGCGAGGCGAGCGGAGCCCCCGCCGACTCACCCAGGTCGACCAACTGCGGGACTGGCTCCTCAGACGTCGTAAAGGCTCGCTCCTCGCCCACCTGCTCCAACCCCGCGTCGAGTCGGCGTACCCGGACGGTGCCTTGACCCGCCCCCGACTCCTCCGTCAGCGCCACGAGGAGCTCACCATTGCGCAACCACAGCGCATTCGCCGGAGCGGGCGTCCATCCGGACGGGCTCTCGAAGAGCGCCTTGGGCGCCACGAGCACCTGCCCCTTCGAATCCACCATGGTGCCCATCACCTGGATGGGAGGAGTCAGGGGCCCTCCCGTCGTCCAGAGCACCACCAATCGGTCATGCTCGGTTGACGCGGCCACCACCGTGGGCCCGTCATCCGCGGGCCGGTCGAGCAGCCGATACTCCAGCACCTCACCGTCCGGCCCTCGCTTGGGTGCCCCATTCGCCTCGAGCGGGACGAGGTAGGCATTGAGCGGGGGCACCAGGAAGTTCTCGGTGGAGTAGAACAGCGCGGGCCCTTCCGAGGTCCGCACCAGCTTCGAGGAGCGCACGTACTGTCGAGCCGTCCCCGTGCGCACCCAGGCCATCGGCACGCTCGACGTCTCCTGGACCTCCAGGTCGTCGTCCAGCCGGAGGACGCGCGCCTCTTCAGCCCCATCGAATACCGGCACCAACACCCCCGCCTCCGTCCGGAGGCTGGAGATCTTCCCTCTCTCGTACCCTCCACGAAGGGCCGTGACGCGTGACTCCTTCGGCGGGTCCGTCACCCCATCACAGTCATTGTCCAACCCATCACACCGCGTCTCCGAGCTCTCGTAGTCCGCGCCATAGGAGAGCGCCGTGCACTCCGGCTCATACGCCCCATCCACCAGCGCGCGCCTGGCTCCCGCGCAGACACCGTGTTGCTTCTCGCAGGCCAGCGGGTCCGTGCCTGCATCACCGGGCCCCGCGTCTCCCGAACCTCCGTCTCCACGCGTGCCACCGCCGTCCTCCACCACCGTGCCCGCGTCCTCCTTCCCACCCGAAGATTCGCACCCCGCCATCGCCAGACACGACAGGACCACGCCAGACCACCAGAGCCGTGCATTCATTCACCGAAGCCTCGCACGGCATCGTGTGAACAAGCCAATCATCGTTGCGGCACGACGCCCTCGGCAAAGCGCCCGTACAGCCCAGCCCACACGCATGGAGGAATCGCAACCAGACGGGTCGAGTTCCATCGACTCGTACCGCCAGCAGCCTGGCGCTATCTCGGTGTGCCATGAATGCACATGACGCCCCCATGAATGCGGCAGGAATCCTCGCCCTGCTGCTTGGGACGGCTTGCGGCTCCGCCACCGTGGGCGGCGTCGGTAGTGGCCCAGCCACCGCGAAATGGGTGGGCCCGTCCGTTCCCTCCCCGGAAGGGGGAATGGTACAGACGGTCATCTACTACGGCCCGTGGCAATGCAACGCCACGTACATGGCTCAGTGCGAGAGCCGCTGCGCCAGGGAGGGGCATGCGCTGTTGGGTTGCATCTGGCTTGCCGACATCAAAGGAGACTGGACGGGTCGCTTCCTCGGTCTTCCCGCCAAGGCAGGCACTCGCTACGCCGTGAAGCACTGTTGCTGCAGCTATCCCGAAGTGAGCAGCGCAGAGGAGCTGCGCAGGTTCTGGGACAATGCGCGCAGGACGTTCCGGCGCGATTGGGCGGAGGAGTTCGGGGCATGGCCTCAGTCAGGCGGAAGGAACTGGCCGGGCCACCATATCCACGACCTGCTGCATGGGGGCGCTCCCGTCGCGAGGTCCAACGTCCTGCCTGTTCCGGAGGACGTGCACAAACTCCTCAATGACGCGTACCCTGCCTGCTACTCCAGAGACCCGCGGTGGCTCTCCATCGGCCCCGAGAAACCCTACGTGGACTGACGATGACGCTGGATGAACTCCTCGCCGAAATCTCTCGAGCCCATCACCCACACCCACCAGCCACCCGCGCGGCGATTGCCGACTTCGAAGCACGCGTCGGATGGAAGCTCGACGACGAGCTGCGCGCATTCTATCTGCACAGCAACGGCGCCGAGCTCTTCGAGCCCTTGCCCGACGCGCGCTACAGCATCCTCTCCCTCGCGGAAATCCGCCGTGCACGCGTCGCGATTCGCGGCAGGGACGAGGACTCGGCCGGCCCTCCCGACTGGTGGACACTCGTCGATGTCCAGGACAGCGACTATGCCCTCCTGGACGTCGCTTCCGTGCCCTCCCCCTATCCGCTCCTGGATGGCTGGCACGAGGGCTATCCACAGCGCTGTCGGCGCATTGCCTCCTCGTTCCGTGAGTTCCTGGAACGCGCACTCACGGGAGGAGACCGCATCTACTGGCTCAACGAGTAGGGCCCGTCAGGACAGGACGGGCCCGCGTCTCACGACTTCACTGCGTGCAGTAGCGGACCGCGTCCAGGAACAGCCCCTCGTCCGTGGACACCATGTACATCGCCGCCATGCGCCGGGGCGCCACCTTCTCCATCAGCACCCACTGCGCCTCCGCCGTCAGCCGCATCGGCTCCAGCCCCGGCGTCCGCTCCACCGCCGCCACTCCCGGCTCCTGCGCCCACAGCCGACCCCAGAATCTCGACGCGCCGCCCTCGCCCTGGTCGTACACCTTCGACAACCAGGACAACTGAACCACCCCATCGCCACCGTGCGCGCCGTACCACGGCACGAACCCCTCGGGCTCCTCCGTCCACGTCGCGGGCATCCCGCCCTCGAACAGGCTGCTCGTCACCTGAATCCGGGCACGGAAGTCCGGCGCCTCCCGCGCCCGCATCACCAACACCGGCGACACCAGCGGCTCTCCCGCCGCCTCGCCCCGATCCACCAACAACGGCATCGGTGACTCGGAGGCCGTGAACACCCGCTCCTCCCCCACCTGCTCCAACGCCTCATCGAGCCGGCGCACCCTCACCACCTCCTGCGTCACCCCCGACTGCGACTCCCCCATCGCCACCAATACCTCCCCATTGCGCAGCCACAGCACACTCGCCGGATACGGCGTCCCTCCCGACGTGCTCTCGAACAGCACCTTCGGCGCCACCAGCACCTGCCCCCGCGCGTCCGTCACCTTCCCCATCACCTGCAGCGGCGGCGCCTGCTCCGAACCGGCTCGCCACAACACCACCACCCGCTCCCCCGTCGGCGACGCCGCCACGAACGACTCCGAGCTGTCGAACTCCCGGTCCAACATCGGATACTCCACCAGCGCGCCCCCTCCCTCCGTCCTTGGCGCCCCCTCCCCGTCCAGCGGAACCAGATACCCCCGCAGCGGCGGCGAAGCCCCGTCCGTCGTCGCGTAGTACAGCGCGGGCCCCTCCGCCGTGCGCACCAACCTCGCGCTCCGCGGCAGCGCCGCCGCCCCTCCCGTGCGCGTCCACGGATACGGCACACCCGAGCTCCCCTGGAGCACCAGGTTCGAATCCAATCGCAGGATGCGCGCCTCGCTCGCCGAATCCAGCACCGCCACCCATACCCCCGTCTCCGTCCGGAGGCTCGACACCAACCCACCGTGCACGGACCCACCCAGCGCCACCACCCGAGACGTGCTCGACGGGTCCGTCACCCCATCACAGTCATTGTCCAACCCGTCACAGCGCGTCTCCGACCCCTCGTAATCCCCGCCATAGGAGAGCGCCGTGCACACCGACTCATACACGCCATCCACCTTCGCGCGCTTCGCCCCGGCACAGACTCCGTGCGTCTTCTCACACGGCGGCCCCGCCTCCACCACGCCCCCGTCCGGCGTGCCCGCATCCGGCGTGCCCGAGTCCGGCGCCCCCGCATCCGGCGCTCCCGCATCCGGCACCACCCCGCCCCCGTCCTCCTGCTGCACCGCGCCCGGCCCGCCCTTCGACTCCGACGAACCACAGGCCGTCATCACACACATCAACAACAACCCCATCCCCACCTGAATACACTTGGCTTGCATGCGACCCAGGTTGCACGCGACCCACCTCGAAAGCCACGACAACCCGAGTCTCGCGAAACATTGCATTCTCGGAATGCAACGCCACGACAATCCAACCACTGTCACGGAAACACCGTGCACCCCGACTGCAGACATGAACTCCGGCTGATACAAACACGAACGCCCGCGAGGGCACGGGGCTCTCGCGGGCGTCCGAAGTGTTGACTCCTCAGCGATTGAGGCCGATGCGCGGACCCGAGCCCGGCGGCACGCAGGTGTAGGTGACCTCCTGGCCCGCCGTCTTCGCGTAGTTGCGCAGCGCCGCGTCGGACACGCTCGCCGTGGTGCCGTCATCCGGGATGAAGCCGTTGCCCGACGGGCTGAAGAGGAAGCCCTTCACCCGCCCGCCCAGCGCCACCTTCGCGATGAGGTCGCACTCCGTCACGCCCGTGCCCAATATCTTCGAGGCGAACGGCGTGCGCGCGCGCTGCAACAACAAGTCGATGCGCGGCCCCACCGCCGAGGCGTTGGTGCTCGACAAGGTCACCTGCTGCCCGACGATGGGCGCCAGGTCCGTGTCGAACGCGAGCAACAGCTGCTCCACGTCCCGCCGCGTGGCGTCCGGGTTGTTCAGCGGGAAGCCCACGCCGATGCTCGGGATGAACACGATGGCCGACAGGAAGCGCGCCATGGTGTCCACCGCGCCGTCGTGCACGAAGCCAAACCCACGCACCTGGTCGCCCTGCCAGCCGCTGTCCGGCGCCAGGAAGAAGGGCGTCGTCGGGTTACCGAACATGCCGACCTTCTGATACATGTTGCGCAGGTGCGGAATCTTCACAATCTGCGGGATGTTCTCGAAGCTCGCCATGCCATCCGTGCCGTAGAAGCCCTGCGCCGGGCTCAGCCGGTGACACCCCTCACACGTGAAGCCCAGCCCCTCTCCGAACGGGATGCCATCCGAGCGGCGTGAGCCCGCGTAGAAGTCCAGGCCCCGCTGCTGCGCCGCCGTGAGCGAGTTGTCCAGGTTGCGCACCGGGTTGGGCGGCAGCTGCACCTGCAGCTGGAAGTCGGTGAAGCGTTGCATCTCCGCCTGCGTGGGCGCGGTGGAGCGGCCCAGGAGCCCCTCGAACGCGACGATGAAGTTCATGAACGACAGGTTGGGGTCCGTGCCCGACGTGCCGAAGAAGCCCGTGGAGCGGTCACCGCGCCAGTGCATCGGGCCCGACACCACCATGCCGCGCAACGTCTGCGTCGTCATGGGGCCCTTCATCGGGTGGAAGTCCTCCACGTTGCCGGAGCCGTTGATGTGCGGCTTGAGCAGCTCCGCCGCGCCCAACAGGCGCCCCGGAATCGGGTTCTGCGTCACGTCGTCATCCGGGTTGCCCAGGTCCCACGCCAGGTCGTCCATGTCGCCGAAGATGTGGCAGCTGGCGCACGAGGCCTCGCCGTTCGCGGAGAACGTCGCCGCGTCGTAGAGGATGGGGCGGCCCTGCACCACGGAGGCGGGCTCCGGGTTGGGCAGCACCTGCTTGCCCAGCTCCGCGCGCGTGGCCAGGTCGATGACCTTCACCGCGTTGTCGAAGCGGGTCAGCACGTAGAGACGATTGCGCGCCTCGTCCAGGATGAGGCCGCTGGGGCCACCGCCGCTGACGGGGATGTAGGCCGCGCTGTTGAGCCGCGGATTGAAGCTGTCCGCCTCCAGCGCCTGCGTGTCGAACACGCCCACCTTGCTGGAGCTGTACGCGGCGACATACAGCGTGCGCCCGTCCGAGCTCACCGCCATGTCCACCGGCGTGGCCAGGCTGTGGTTCTTCGCCGTCCGGTCGAAGGCCGGGTCCGTGGCCAGCTTCGAGTAGTCCAGGTGTTTGTTGAGGTGCCGGGGCAGCACGCTGCCGCCGAGGATGGCGGTGATGCGCGTCTCCGCCAGGTGGCCCTGCACCGTGGTGCCGCCGTAGTTGCCGGGGCCCTCGAAGCGCACGTGGTTGAAGGCCTCCGTGTTGGACACGTACACCGTGCCCGTCACCGGGTTGGTCACCATGTTGAACAGCGTGGTGCCCACCTGCGAGTACGCCGCCTTCTGCCCCAGCGAGTTCGCGTCCACCGCGAAGACGTCCTGGTCCGGCAGCCGGAAGCGCACCGCGTTGTTCCAGTTGCGCCCCAGCTCGTCCTGCCACTTGCCGGCCTGGTTGTTGTACTTCACGATGAGCGCCACCTCGGGCGCGCGGATGCCCTCGTGGTTGGTGGCGGGGCCGGGGCTGCCGCCCGGATAGATGGAGCCGTTCACCAGACAGGGCAGGTAGGGATTGAAGCCCTCACAGACGGTCTCCTCCAGGATGGACGTCGTCTGGTTGCCCGACTTGAAGACGGCCGCGTACACCGTCTGCTTGTCCGGGCTCACCGTCAGCGCGCGCGGGGTGTCACCGAAGAAGTTGAGGATGCGCACGGGCGTGCCGCCCAGCGAGGTGCCCAGGTTGGCCGGGTCGAACACCCAGACGTCCGCGCGGCCCACGCCCGGCGTGGTCAGCTTCGGGTCTCCGGCGCCCGGCACCGCCGCGATGGACGCGTGCGTGCGGTGCTGCCCGCGGTGCGCCGTGGTGATGAAGGCCCGGCCCCCCGTGCCCGCGAAGACGATGTCGCGCGGCTCGTCCCCCACCAGCAGCGTGCGCACCACGCGCGGCGTGCCCGTGAGCGACACCACGCTCACGCTGTCCGACAGGTGGTTGACCACCCAGACCTCATTGTCATTGCGCGCGGCGACGGCGATGGGCTCCAGGCCCACCTGCACGCGCGACTGGAGCGTCAGGCCATTGGCGCCCACGGTGAAGATGGACAGGCTGTTGTCCGGCGTGTTCACCGCGAACAGCCGCGTGCGGTCCGGCGACAACGCCAGCGGGCGCACCTGGCCACTCTCGAAGGCGATGAACGACGGCGCCGCGCTCGCGGGGGTGAAGCCGGGCGACATGACGGCGAGCAGCGCCGCCGCCGCCAGCAAGGACTTCTGGATGCCTCTGAGTCTCGTGGGAGTCATGGGGATGCCAGACCTCGGGGGATGACAGGGGGACGACCACGGCGAGAGCCCATCCCACGCCGCGAACCGCGGGGCCCCACGCACACGCCGACCCGACGCGGCGGGGACCTCCGCCGACGGAAAAAGGGCTGACGGAATGTGAGCGGGGTGGAAAAGCGTGGAGCCCTTGAACGGCTACGCTCGGACTGGTCTACAGACAGACATGATGCAATGCGTTACCAAGAGGACACACTGATGCGGGATTGAGCATCCTCACCTCCGACATGGCAGGATTCCGAGGAAGCCAAGGTATCGCTGAGCGGCCCTGGACCGCTTGCCCCATTGCGCCAATTCCCTTGGCCGAAGGCGACAACATGAGCTCTCCGGCGACCATGTTGACGAGCTGGGCCCTCGCGCTCCATCGCACGCTGGAGCTGCGTGGCCTGGACTCCCACGGGTTGTTCGTGAAGGCCGGGTTGAATCCGGGGCTGCTCGGTGACGCCAACGCGCGCTATCCGCAGGAGGGGCTGACGCGGCTGTGGCGGCTGGCGGTGGAGAGCTCGGGGGACCCGGCCATCGGGCTGGAGATGGCGCGGCAGGTGAGCCCGACGACGTTCCACGCGGTGGGCTACCGGCTCAACGCGTCCAGCACGCTGCGCGAGGCGTTCGAGCGGCTGGTGCACGCGGTGGCGCTGGTGTCGGACGCGCTGCGGCCGGCCTTCACGCGGGATGGGGACTGCTATCAGGTGATCCTCTTCGACGGCGGCGACGGGCCGCACCTGTGCGAGGAGGAGACGGACGCGGTGGCGTACCTGCTGGTGCGCTTCTGCCGGGTCGTCTACACGCGGGAGCTGTCGCCGCGCGAGGTGCTGCTGCGCCGGCAGGCGCCCTCGGACCTGCGGCCGTACGAGAAGCTGTTCCGGTGCAAGGTGACGTTCGGAGCCAACGCGGACGTGCTGGTGTACGAGCGGGCGCCGTTCGAGGTGACGCTTCCGGGGGCGAACCCGGAGCTGGCGCGCATCAACGACGAGCTCATCACCCGGCACCTGGCGAGGCACGCGGGGCAGGACCTGGTGACGCGGGTGCGCGCGATGCTGCTGGAGCTGATGCCCCAGGGCGAGCCGTCCCAGGAGAAGGTGGCGGAGCGGCTGCACATGAGCTCGCGCAGCCTGCAGCGCAAGCTGGTGGAATCGGGCTCGGGCTTTCGCGAGCTGCTCGCGGAGACGCGCCGCACGCTGGCCCTGTCCTATCTCTCCGAGCCCGGGCGCTCGGTGAGCGAAATCGCGTACCTGCTCGGCTTCTCCGACGTGAGCACGTTCACCCGCGCCTTCCGTCGGTGGACGGGACAGCCGCCCAGCCGCTTCGGCGCGCGCTCGGGGACGTGAGCCAGTTTGCGTGATGCGTGCCAATGGTGCCCCGGCCCCGGCGCCACCTCCGGGCATGGACTGCACTGCAGCCCCCCAATACAGTCCCCGCCATGACAAGGTGGACTGGAGGGTTCCTCCTCTCGTTCTCGGGCGTAGCCCTCGCTGGGTGCGCGACTGGAGCCCACACGGGAGCCGCCTCTGCGAGTCCTCGCGACCTGTACGCCCAGGCAACGTGCATGGACTCCGAGACGTGCTGCATCCAGCGCCGGGGCCCGGAAGCTTGTGGATTCACGGCCTCGGAAGCCGCCGCCCTCATGGCCGCCGCCGCGGAAGCAGCCGGTACTGCCACCAGCTCCGGAACCAAGGTGAACGACTACGTCGAGGACTCGCGCCTGCCCGAGTGGAAGAACCGGTGTATCCGGCTGTATGGGGACTGTGAGAATCAAAACTGGGCAGACCAGAAGGGGAGCTGCTTTGCATGCTTCGAGCGTTGCACTGGGGACCACGAATGGCCCTTCGACCTCTGTCGCCCCAAGAAGGGGCGATGACCATGGAAACACAGCTCGACTGGACCCCTTTTCGCGCGCTTGCACGGCGCGTTCTTCGCGACGGCGAAATACTTCCGCTCACCGAGGAGGTACGCGACCTGCTGCGACGCACGGCGCATGAAGTCGCACTCGCCGAAGCCGAGGTGGAGACCCAGGAAGGCGCGCTAGCGGTCCTGCGCGAATGCTCACGGCGCATTACCGAAGGGTCCAACCGGCTGGGCGATGCGCTCCATCGGATGTACCGCCACCAGGAGACAGGCGACTACGACAGCGCCCGCCAGGAAATGCGAGACGTGCTCGCCGTCGAAGTCGTGCCGCTCTACCGAGAAATAGCGCAAGGCCAACTCGACGACATGTGAATGCCCGCCGTGCCGCGCCCCGGTGCGAGTGCGGTGCAGTTGCTCGACCCACCGAACCCTCCGACCCTTGCCGCTTCGAAAAGCACCACCCAAGAAGCACATGCCGAACGAGACAAGGCTCGGTGCCCCCTGAGCCAATCAAGTGACTGGGTGTTCAGGGAAGAGAACCGCGAGCCCGCATCAGGTCCGCGCCATCACCGGGAAGCGGTCCGGTCCCTCGGGCAAGGACAGCCCTCGCACGAACAGGTCCGCGTCGTCGTCCTCGCCGAGCACGCGCGCGTCCGGCCACCAGCGCTCCGGCGTGAAGCCGAACCGGACCTGCTTCACGGGCTCCGCCACCAGCCGGCCCAGGTAGGGACGCAGGTCGAACACCTCGGTCGCGAAGACGTCGTCGAGGTGGAGCACGCCGTCCTCCACGCTCGCGAAGACCCACGCGTCCTCGCGCAGTTGGCGCAGCGGCCTCGCGAAGTTCGCCGCCGCGTACCAGCTCGCGATGCGCGCGTGGCGCCGCGCGCCGAAGCGCTCCGTCAGCGGCGTGCCCTCCCTCGCGAGCGTCCTCAATCCCTGACGGACCGTGGGGTCCGCCAGCTCCAGCGTCGGCGCGGGCTCGGCCGACGGTGTCACCTGGAGGTCCACGCCGAACAGGCTTTGTGCTCGTGGCGCGAAGCCGAAGCGTGGATAGAAATCGAGCACCGTCTTGTTCGCGAACAGAATCACCGGCGCGTCGCCGCAGGACTCCAGCGCCGCCTCCATCGCCACGCGCGCGAGGCCGTGCCCCCGGCGCTCGGGGACACAGCCCACCGCGCCCAGTTGATAGCCGGTGACGTCGCGGCCCTCCACGCGCAGGCACATGCGCATCACCGACGCGTTCGCCACCACGCGCCCGTCCTCGAGGATGCTGAACGCGCGGTAGTCGTCGGTCCACTCGCCCCATTCGCACCAGCGCCTGAAGTCCACGGTGCGGAAGACCCGGGGCACGTAGTCGCAGAAGGCGGTCTGCAGCGAGGGAGCATGCTGGTCGATGACCACGACTCGGGAGGTCGACATGGCGGGCACCACAGCACGAATGTCCAGGTGTCCGAAACCGCCCGTTCACGTGCCTCGCGTCCTCGCTGGACGCGCACGGTTCCCGCATGAACGCGGCTCGCGTGCAGTAGCCGACACGTGGAGCCGGGACGCGACCGGGGCGCGATTTCAACCGCGCGGATTCGCTGACAGGAGCGTGCGTGGCGCGAGCGGTGCACAAGGGCCGCCCGCGTCACCCCTGTTTCCCCCACCTCACGCAAGGAGCCTGGCATGTGCACCGACTTCCTCGTCGTCGCCTCGGATAAGAGCGTGGTCAATGGACGCAGCATGGAGTTCGGCGTCGACCTCGACTCCAAGCTGCTCGTCAGGGCCCCGGGCTCGAGGTTCGCCTCGCCCTCGCCCTCGGGACTCACCAATGGCCTGTCATGGACGTCCAAGTACGGCTACGTGGGCCTCACCGGAAAGGGTGACGTGCCCTTCATCGTCGATGGCCTGAACACGGAGGGGCTCTCCACCGGGTGCCTGTGGCTGCCGGACTCGCGCTACCCGAAGGTCACCGAGAACTCGAAGGCGCTGTCGCTGGCGTTCTTCGCCGGCTGGGTGCTGGGAAACTTCTCCACCGTCGCGGAGGTGCGCGGGGCGCTCGAGAAGGGCGAGGCCCAGGTCTGGGAGTCGGACTGGCTGGCGCAGTACCTGCCGCTGCACTTCCCCATCCATGACGCCCAGGGCAACAGCCTGGTGGTGGAGTTCCTCGACGGCGTGATGCACCTGCACGACAACCCCGTCGCCGTGCTCACCAACGCGCCGCCCTTCCCGTTCCAGCTGAAGAACCTGCGCGAGTACGTGGGCCTGTCCCCGTGGGACGCGAAGAAGGTGGAGCTGGGCAGCCAGAGCTTCGCGCAGCCCGGCCACGGCAGCGGCCTGCGCGGGCTGCCCGGAGACCCGATGCCTCCGTCCCGCTTCGTGCGCACCACGTACCTCAAGAACTTCGCGCGCCCCGTCGCCAACGCCGCCGAGGCCACCACGCTCGCCTTCCACCTGCTCAACACGGTGGACATCCCGCGAGGCACCGTGCGCGCCCTCAACGAGAACACCCAGAAGGAAGAGGACGACTACACCCAGTGGACCGTGGTGAAGGACCTCACCCACAACGTGCTCAACGTGCGGTTCTACCAGGACCCGCTCGTCTACTCGGTGAACTTGAAGTCGCTCGACTTCCAGGCCGCCAACGGGAAGACCTTCGCCGTGCCCTCGAGCCCCACGTCCATCGACATCACGGACAAGCTGACGCGCTGACGTCGCGTCCCGTGTGACGGAATCAGGCCCCGCTTCCCGCGCGTGGAAGCGGGGCCCGGGTGTGGCGCGTCAGTGGATGCGCAGCGCGAGCTTGCCCAGGTGGTGCTTGCCCACGGCCTCGTGCGCGTCGCGGGCCTCGTCCAGGCGGAAGACCTGGGAGACCTCGACGTGGAAGGGGCCGGACTCGATGAGGCTGTTGAGCCGCGCGAGCACCTGGGAGTTGGCCTCGCCGTTGTAGCTGGAGACCTTGACGCCGTCGTTGCCCTTGGGCTCGGGCTCGACGCCGTTGGGGTAGGCGATGTGGCCTCCGGGCTTCACGCAGGAGAGCGCCTGGTTCGTCTTGTCGCCGCCCGCGAGCACCAGCGCCGCGTCGATGCCGTCCGGCGCGAACTCGCGCGCGGCCTTCACGACGTCATCGGCGCGGCCGTCCACGACCTTGTCCGCGCCGAGCTTCTTCAAGAGCTCCACGCCGTCGGAGCCGGAGGCCACCGCGAGCACGCGCGCGCCGAGCCGCTTCGCCAGCTGCACCGCGAGGTGTCCCACGCCGCCGCTCGCGCCGTAGACGAGGAGCGTGGTGCCCTTGCCGACCTTCAGCGTGTCCTCCACGCCTTGCAGGGCGGTGATGCCATCCGCCGCCAGGACGCCCGCCTGCTCCGCGCTCAATCCCTTGGGGATGGGCGCGGTGTCGCTGGCCTTCACCGCGGTGTATTCGGCGTAGAAGCCGCCCTTGTCGTTGAGGAAGCCGAAGGCGTAGACCTTGTCGCCGACCTTCAGGTTCTTCACGCCGTCCCCCACGGCGGCGACGGTGCCGCAGCCATCCGTGCCGAGGACGTGGGGGAAGGACGTCTTGCCCGGCTTGTAGCCCTCCATCTCGCCCGCGCGCTCGGAGGGGTCCCACTGGCCGATGCCCGCGGTCTCGACCTGGATGAGCACTTCACCGGGACCGACCTGGGGAACGGGGATGGTGCGCGTGTCGAGCACCTCGGGACCGCCGAAACGGTCGATGGCGGCGGCCTTCATCTGGGAGGGGATGGAGGGGTTCATGGGCGTCTCCAGGGATGGGGTTTCTTTCGCAGGCTGGGCACGGCCTTGTGGGAATGCAGAGCGAGCGACGAAGCGACGGGCCAGGGCATGTCCACACGGCCGCCGACCGGGCGCGAGAGGGGGCGGGCTGACGTACAGTGGCCGGACACGCTGTCGTGAGCCTGGGAGGCGAGGATGTCGCCGCGAACGAAGCTGCGCGCGTTGTTGCTGGGGGGAGTCCTGTGGGTGCCGTCCATGGCGGGGAGCGCGAGCGCGCCGGCGGTGACGCTGGAGGGCGTGGAGCTGCGCGTGTTCGACCGGGCGAAGGGGGCCCTCGTCGCGGTGGACGAGGCCTCCGACCCGTATGGGATGAACGTGGACGCGGTGCTGCTGGTGAAGGTGAAGGGCACGTACGAGGGCGACAAGCCGCTGCGGCTGAAGCTCACGGCGAGCGCGCCGAAGGAGGAGTCGGAGGCCGGTTCGCGCCGCGCGTGGAAGACGGCGCAGACGCGCGAGCTTCACGTGCTCGCGGAGGGCGGCGTCACGGTGGTGCCGTTCCTGCTGACGTATCAGTGCGCGTCCACCGTGAAGGTGGTGGCCACGCTGACGGGCCCCGGGGTGCAGGGGACTCGCACGCTGGACACCGCGTTCCCCTGCGCGGAGTGAGGGGCTGTCGACCTCACCACCCGAGCGCTTCGGGGACCTGGGCGAACAGGAGCAGCAAGTCCGGAAGCTTCTCGTGCTGCCGCTTCATCTCGAGCCACACCGAGGGGTGCTGCCGCGTGCGGACCTGCCCCGCCAGCATGTCGAGGTGCTCCTGGGGCAGCCCCTGTGACTTCGCGCGGAGGTAGCCACTCAAGTGCGCCATGTAGTCCCAGTAGGCGGCGCGACGCGCTTGAGGAAGCAGCTCCCGCTGGTTCAGTTGCAGGGTGCCAATCGTGTACTCGGCGCGAACGTACTCCTCCGTTCCTGGAGGCGCCTTGGGCCGAAAGAAGAAGGTGTCACGCAGGTCGAGTTCGAGGAAGTCCATGGGCTCCTCGACACGTGGATCGATGAACACGGGCCTGCCGGGAGCAGGCGGCGTCACGGGTGCCGACCGGGCCCTCGCCACTTTCGTCAGCGCCTTCGAGCCTCCGTCGAACACCGCGAAGTGGTCATTCTTGCGGCCATTGCAGGGGCCGCACGCATAGAGGTAGTTCATCCACGCGAAGACGACCTCCGGATAGAGCGTCTTGGGGCGGATGTGCTCCACCTCGTCGGCAGCGGAGTCCTCGCAGTAGGCGCAGCGCCTCGCCCCCGAGCACATCTGCGTCAGCGTCGCCTTGACGTGGTCGAAGGTCTGATTGCCAATCTTGTTGAGCGACGAGAACCGCTTCTTCGCCTGCGCCACTCGCTCCGCGTAGTCAGGCAGTGCGTCGATGGACTGTTGATATCCCTCGAGCCCCTGGCGAGCAGCTTCTGGCAACAGCCCCTGCGGCAGGCGAATCACTTGAGCAGGTCCTCCACGGCAGGCGAGGGAAGCGCGCTCGCGGCCGTCGGAGTCCTTGCCCGCAGGCGCTCCTGCTCCTGCCGCTCCTCGGCACTCAGGCCCTCGGAGAGTTCCTTCTGGTTGAGCATCGCCAGTCGCTCGAGCTGCGCGATGGCCTCGACCGAGCGGGTGAGGACATCTCCGAAGACCCCGGTCCCATAAGCATCCAGGACGTTGCCGTACAGCAACCGGTCCCTCGCGATACCGGTAACCATTCCACCCGACTCGTCACTCCCTGGGCGCGGCAGCCGGAAGATGCTGCCCACCGTCGCGGCCTGACAGATGAGCGGGCTGTGCGTGGTGACGATGAACTGGATGTGGGGGAAGTGCTTCCGGAACCAGTGTCCGACACGACGCTGCCACGTGGGATGCAGGTGGACATCGATTTCGTCGATGAGGACCACACCCGGCACCTGGACCGTCTTCGCATCACCTGCCGCGAAGAGGTGTTCGGCGTCATAGGTCTTCACGAGCTGCCGGATGAGTTCGAACGTCATGCTGAGCACGGAGCGATAACCGTCACTCAGGTTCTCGACAGGAATCTCACAGCCATTGCCATCGACGAAGCGCACTCCATCCGAGCTGATGGAATGGAGTCTGGCTTCGTGAGGGAGGAAGTCAGGCTGGTTGATGAACTGCTTGAGCGCCTCCAGCAACTGCCCCTCCTTGCCCTGTCCCTTCGTCTCCAGGTTCTTGAACTGGAGCAGCTTGAGCCACTCCAGACACTCCGTCAGCGCGACGGATTCACCGAACACCGAGAGATGCCGCGCGAGCTTGGGATTGGAGAAGAAGAGCTTCTCCTGGTCCTTGTCTCCGCCCGTGAATCTTCGGAAGGGACCATATGAGGCGCAGAACCAGCCGTAGCCATCTCCCCAGATGCTGCGTCTGGGGTCCACCGCGACGTCTTCACCCGCGAGCTGAACCTGCCCGACGTCGGGGCGCTGGAAACGCAACCGCGCCTGGAGGTCGACGTTCTTCGGTGACCTGCCGCTCTTCGTGAACTGGTCCCAGTTCTTGTCCCAATCCAGGGTCAGGTGAATCGAACCGGACTGGGTTTTCCATCGAAGCCACTCGTTCCAATCCTGACGCAAGGCAATGGCCTCGCTGGGACCCACCATCGCAAGGGCCATCGCGCGGAGGACCGAGCTCTTGCCAGCACCATTGTCCCCGATGATGACGTGCCATCCCGCGAGCGTCGAAGCCGACGGCGGCTCCCACTCCAGCACATCGATGGAGCGAACGTTCTCGAGGGTCACTTTCTTCAGGTACATGGGGCGTAGCACGCCCGAAACCCCCAGGAGGGTCAACTGCTACGTCGCCACCCTCGATGCGTTTCCTCCAAGGTCGGTTTTTCCGCCACTATCGAGACAACCTGACGGAGCGTGGCGTGTCAGACCGGGCCGGTAGCTTTCACGCATGCCGGACATCCGACTGCCCGCCGAAGCGAAGTTCAGCAGTGAGCTGGAAGCCCTCGCCGCGCACGACGACAAACCCCGCCCTCCCGGGTGGGCCCTGTCGCCTCGCGCCGTGGAGGCCTACATCCTCGGGAGCCCCAAGCCCGTGGGCGGTGTCACCATCACGCCCAAGTACGTGGGCGACCGGGGCCTCATCCAGGTCTGCATCGCCACGCTCGCGTCCGACCGCGCGCTGATGCTCGTCGGCGAGCCCGGCACCGCGAAGAGCTGGCTCTCCGAACACCTCTCCGCCGCCATCAGCGGCACCTCCGCCCTCATCGTCCAGGGCACCGCCGGCACCAGCGAGGACCACCTCAAGTACTCGTGGAACTACGCCCTGCTGCTCGCGCAGGGCCCCACCCCCGAGGCCCTGGTCCCCTCCCCCGTCCTGCGCGCCATGCGCACCGGCAAGTTCGCCCGCTTCGAGGAGGTGACGCGCACCTCGCCGGAGATTCAGGACGCCCTCATCTCCCTCCTCTCCGAGAAGCAGGTCTCCATCCCGGAGCTCGGCGAGGTCGTCAGCGCCCAGCGCGGCTTCAACCTCATCGCCACCGCCAACACCCGCGACCGCGGCGTCAACGAGATGAGCGCCGCCCTCAAGCGCCGCTTCAACTTCGTCACCGTCCCCATCGTCGACGACCTGGAGCAGGAGATTCAAATCGTCACGAAGCGCGAGGCCGAGCTGCGCAATGACTATCAGGTCGGCGTGCCGCCCACCGAGGAGCTGTCACGCATGCTGCTCACGCTCTTCCAGGAGCTGCGCGAGGGCGTGACGAAGGACGGCAAGACGAAGGTCCGCACCCCGGGCGCCGTGCTCTCCACCGCGGAGGCCATCAGCGTCCTCTTCAACAGCTCCATCCTCGCGCAGCAGTTCGGCGGCGGGAAGGTCACCGCGCAGGAGCTGGCCGCCTCGCTCGTGGGCGCGGTGGTGAAGGAGCAGGCCGACGACGTGAAGGCCCTGCGCGAGTACATGGAGACCGTGGCCAAGGGCCGCCCCGGCGCGTGGAAGGAGCTGTACTCCGCCAGCAAGAAGCTCCTGAGGGGCTGATGGACCTGGACCTGCTCCTCGGCGCCCACCTGTTCCCGGTGCGCCACCACTCACCGCGCACCACCGCCGTGCTCACGCGCTGGCTCGACCACGTGAAGCCCCAGGTCGTCCTCATCGAGGGCCCCCGCGACGCCTCGGAGCTGGTGGACGTGCTGTGCGACGCGGAGACGAAGCCGCCCATCGCCCTGCTCGGCTACCGCACCGACGACACCCCGGGCTCCGCGCTGTGGCCCTTCGCGGACTACTCGCCCGAATACGCCGCCCTGCGCTGGGCGAAGGCCCACGGCGCTCGCGCCCGCTTCATCGACATCCCCGTCGGCGTCAGCCTGGGCGTGGACCGTCACGTGGAAGCCGTGTCTCTCGACGGTGAGCCCTCGGAGGACGCGGAGTCCACGTGCGCGCGCATGGAGGAACCGCTCACCGAGCGCTTCGCTCGCGAGCGCGGCTATCGCTCGTTCGAGGAGCTGTGGGAGGCGATGTTCGAGGCCCCTGACTGGACGCCCGAGGGCTTCCGGCCCGTGTTGCTCGCTTGGGCGGATGTGCTCAACGCGGGGCCTCGGCCGGACTACCACCGCTGGCGTGATGCCTTCATGGCGCGCCAGGTGTTGGAGGTCATCGCGAGCGGCGTGCCTCCGGAGCGCATCGCCGTGGTGGCGGGCGCGGCCCATGTGGCGGCCTTCCTGGCCCGGGACGTGGACCCGACGCTGGAGGCGAAGCTCCCGACCGCCGTGCCCTGCGCGGTGACGGTGATTCCCTACAGCTTCCCGCGCCTGTCCGAGCAGCTCGGCTACGGCGCCGGCAACCGCGCGCCGCACTTCTACCAGAAGGCCCACGAGGCCCAGTGCGACTTCCGCCGCGCCACGCTGGAGGTGCTCATCGACTTCGCGGGACACCTGCGCATGCGCGGCTTCACCGCGTCGCTGTCCGACGTGCTGGAGGCCTACCGGCTCGCGGTGACGCTCGCGGACCTGCGCGAGAAGAGCGCGCCCGGCCTGGACGAGCTGCGCGAGGCCACCGTGGCCACGCTGTGCCGGGGAGACGCGACCCACGTCGACGACTTCCTGTGGAAGAGCGTCGTCGGACATCAGGTGGGTCGGGTGGCCAGCCGCATCGGCCGCAACTCGCTGCAGGCGGAGTTCTGGCGCGAGGTCGAGTCACGCCGACTGCCGAGCACCGACAGCGCGGAGACCTTCACCCTGCGGCTGAACAACCCCGTGGAGGTCGGCTCCTCCATCTTCCTTCATCGCCTGCGCGTGGTGGGCATCCCCTACGCGGGCCTCGCGGCCACGGGTCAGCAGAAGGCCACGGCGCAGGAGGCGGGGGGACAGGCCGCGCTGACGCGCGTGCGCGAGTCCTGGCAGGCACAGTGGACGCCGTCCACCGATGTGGCGCTGGTGGAGAAGATCGTCCTCGGTGACTCGCTCGAGGCGGTGACGACGCGCGTCCTCCAGGACCAGCTGGCCCTCGCGAAGTCCACGGGCGCGGCGGCGGCGGTGCTGCTGGAGTCCGTCATCACCGGCTGCCCGCAGACGATGGCCTCCGCCCTGCGTGCCTGTGACGGCCACGCGACCACGGACGCGGACCTGCCCTCGCTCGCCTCGGCCTCGCGGGCGCTGTCGGGGCTCGTGGCCTATGGCACCTCGCGGACCCATTCGGCGCTGGGCGACGAGGCCGTGGCGGCGCTGTGCCAGAAGACCTTCGCTCGCGCGCTCTTGCGCGTGTCCGATGCGTGCGCCTGCGCCCAGGACGCCGTGCCCTCGGTGATGGGGGCACTGAGGACGCTGCACGAGGTGGCGCTCGCGCAGCCCCTGGCGGACAAGGCCGGCTGGCTCACCGAAGCGCGCGGGTTGATGTCGAGCACCGTCGTGCATCCGGCCACGTCGGGGCTGGCCACCGGCCTGTTGTACCTGGCCGAGGAGCTGAGTGAATCGGAGGTCGCTCGCGAGGTGGGGCTGCGCTTGTCGCTGGCGGTGGAGCCCGAGGCGGGCGCGTCGTGGCTGGAGGGCTTCCTGCGCGTCAACGCGCTGGTGCTGGTGAAGAACCGCGAGGTGGTGCGGGCGCTGGATGCGTTCCTGTCGAGCGTGGACCCCGAGCGCTTCCGTCAGACCCTCCCGGTATTGAGGAGGGCACTGGGCGTGCTCGGTCCCACCGAGCGCCGCTACCTCCTGGAGAACGTCGTCGCGGTGCGGCAGCTCGGAGACAAGGGCCGGGCCGCGAAGACGATTCTCGCGGAGAAGGACACCGAGAAGCTCAAGGACCTGAGCGCCGAGCTGGGCAAGGCGCTCGCCGACCTGGATGACCTGCTATGAGCGTGGACCCCAAGGAGCTGGCACCGGAGGACCGCGAGGCGCTCTTGCGCTGGCGGCTCGCGCTGGGCCCCGCCGCGGAGAAGACGGGCAGCTGTCCGTCGCTGCACGCGCTGGGCGCCGGCGCGAGCGCGGTGGGCGTGGGCGAGACGGAGCTGGATGCGCTGGATGACGCGCTGTCCTTCGTCTACGGCGAGAAGAGCGCCGGGTCCTCCGGCTCGCGGCCGTACATCCCCGAGTGGCTGGGCGCGCTGCGCGGCTTCTTCCGCGACGACGTGATTGCCCTCGTCCAGAAGGACGCCATCGAGAAGAAGGGCCTCACCCAGCTCCTGTTCGAGCCGGAGACGCTGCCCTTCCTCGAGAAGAACGTGGAGCTGGTGACGACGCTGGTGAGCGCGCGCGGCCTCATCCCCGAGGACGCCAAGGCGCTCGCGCGGCAGATCGTCCGCGAGGTGGTGGACCAGCTGCGCGAGAAGCTGGAGTCCACCGTGCGCACGGCGGTGTTCGGCGCGCTGAGGCGCGACAGGACGAGCCCGCTGCCGATTGCGCGCAACATCGACTGGAAGCGCACGATTCGCCAGAACCTGAAGGGCTGGGACGCGGAGCACCGGCGGCTCGTCCCCGAGCGCTTCTACTTCTGGCCCAACCAGCGCCGTCACCACGAGTGGGACGTGACGCTGGTGGTGGACCAGTCCGGCTCCATGGCGGAGAGCGTGGTGTACAGCTCCGTGATGGCGGCCATCTTCGCGTCGCTGGAGGTGCTGCGCACGCGGCTCATCCTGTTCGACACCGAGGTGGTGGACATGACGCCGGTGCTGTCGGACCCGGTGGAGGTGCTCTTCAGCGCGCAGCTCGGCGGAGGCACGGACATCAACCGGGCGGTGGCATATGCGCAGACGCATTACGTGGAGCGCCCGGAGAAGACGCTCTTCATCCTGATTACCGACTTGTGCGAGGGCGGCGACGCCCAGGAGCTGGTGGCGCGGCTGCGGCAGCTGGTGGACTCGCGGGCGAAGGTGCTGTGCCTGCTGGCGCTGTCGGACGGGGGCAGGCCCTCGTACGACCCGGTGATGGCGGAGAAGCTCACCGCGATGGGCATCCCGTGCTTCGGGTGCACGCCTCGCAAGCTGGTGGACGTGGTGGAGCGGGTGATGCGGAACCAGGACCTGACGTCCCTGCTCGACGCCGACAAGGAGACTCGCCATGGTTGAGGTGCGAAGGCTGGCCCCGGGCATGGGGGCCCTGACGGACATCATCCGCGACCGCGACGAGCTGTCGAAGGGCGCGCGCATCTTCGACGACAAGCAGCTCACGCACCTGTCGCGCTTCGAGAACCGGCTGTTCGCGGACGCGTCGGGCTCCGGGGCCTCGCCGTACAAGGTGTCCCTGGTGTTCGGCGATGGGAGCGAGGTGAAGGGGAAGTGCTCGTGCATGGCGGCGCGCTCGCGGCCGTTCTGCAAGCACGCGGCGGCGCTGCTGGTGGCGTGGTCTCGCGCGCCCGACGCCTTCGTCACCACCGACACGGCGCCCACGGGCGCGGGCGGCCCCACGAAGAAGAGCGTGAAGAAGGGCAAGACGCAGACGGCCGAGCTGATGAGGTCCGGCGTGGCGCAGGTGTCCACGCTGGTGCGCGAGCTGGGACTGTCCGGGGTGGCCGCGTTGTCCGAGGACCGGGCCGCGCAGGTGCGCGCGCTGGGCGAGGCGCTGCGCGCGAACGGGCTGCGCAGGCTCGCGGCGCGCGCGGTGGAGGTGGCGGGGCTCTTGGAGCAGGCGGCGGCGCGCACCGGGGCGTTCGAGCCTCCCGTCTTCACGGACTTGATGGCGGACATGCTGCTCACCGCGCGCAAGGTGGAGAAGCACCTGGGCGGCGAGGCGCTGGAGGACCGCTACGTCGAGGAGCTCATCGGCAAGACGTGGACGAAGAAGGACCGCGCGCCCGTCGAGGGGCTGCGGCTGTTGGAGTACGCGTTCACGACTCGCTCCACGCCCGACAACTTCGTCATCCGCGAGAGCCGCTTCATCGACCTGGGCACGGGTGCGCACTACGCGGAGAAGCAGATCCTCCCCGCGTTCCTGCGCAGCGTGGAGCCCAAGCGCAGTCACGCGGGCACGGTGCTGGAGGGTGCGAAGGGCGGTCGGTATCCCGGCTTCGCGCCCGTGCGGCTGGACCTGGAGGGCGCGGAGAAGACGCGGGACCTGGGCGGCGCGGCGCTGCGGCGGCTCATCGAGGTGGCGCTGCCGGACGTGGGCGCGGCGCTGGCGGCCTTCCAGGAGCACCGCAAGGACGTGTTCGCGCCGGAGCTGCTCCCGGTGGCGCTGCGGGTGCAGACGCTGCTGGCGAGCGGGCAGCGCTCGCAGCTCGTGGACTCCGCAGACCGGGGGCTGTTCCTCCCGGCGGACACGCGGCTCGACGAGCCCCTGTCCGCGGCCCTGGAGGGGGCCACGCTGAAGGTGGTGCTGGGCAACGTGGGGCTGGAGGCCGCGCTGCCCACGCTGTTCCCGCTCGCGGTCCTGGTGGAGACCTCCGAGGGCCTGGAGCTGCGCGGCCTGGGACAGCAGGAGTCACCCGAGGAGCCTCGGCGCGGACGGCGGAGCGCGCGGGTCGAGGCGCCAGTCGCGGTGCCACGCGGAGGTTGGGCGGAGGCGGCGCGCGCGGCGGGCGCGTCCCCGGCGGCCATCGCGTTGGCGGAGGTGCGCGACGAGCTGGCGGAGCGGTTCTCGAACGGGCTGCCCTCGGTGTCGCCTCGCGCGGTGGAGCCCCTGGTGGCGCGGCTGCGGGAGCTGGGGTTGGAGAAGCCCGGGGCGCTCCTGGAGGCGCTGGCGCGGCGTGCGGACCCCGCGGAGCGGCTGGAGGACTTCATCAAGGTGTACCAGGTGCTGGGCATCGCCCTGGTGCGGCTGGCGGGCGCGGTGCAGGTGGAGGCGGGCGCGCTGGAGCCGGTGCCCACGCACCCGAGCATCCGCATCCGCAAGCCCGAGGCGCCGCTGCTTCCGGGCGAGGCCTTGAGGAGGCGCGCTCGCGGGGAGCTGACGCGCTACGAGGCCGCGGCGCACGCCGCGCACCACTACGCGGGCCTGGGCACGGACACGCTGCTGGAGTCGCTGTATCCCGCGTGGAGCGACGGCGCGGCGAGCACCTTCGTGGTGCGCGCGGTGACGGCCTGTCCCCGGGAGCGGGCGCTGGAGGTGGTGAAGCGCGCCCTGGCCGAGCATCACAGCCACCGGGTGCATCGCACGGCCGTCCAGGTGCTGGGGCAGTTGGGTGGACCCGAGGCGCGGGTGTGGTTGGAGGGCCTGTCGCGCAGGCGGCATGACAGCGGGCTCGGGCTCTATGTGCGCGAGGTGCTCGACGACGTGCAGGCGCGGGAGAAGGGGCCGGAGGCGGTGGCGCGCCTCGCACGCGAGCGGCAGGAGCGGCTGCGGCCCTTCGCGCAGCGCGCGCTGACGGAGTCGAACCGCGAGGGCCGACAAGCGGCGGTGGACCAACTGGAGGGCCTGGGACTGACGCAGGCGTGGCCGGTGCTGCGGCAGGTGTTCTACGGAGACGCGTCGCAGGACGTGCGACGGCGCGCGGCCATGGCGCTCGCGTGGCTGGGGGACACCGAGGTGCTGGACCGCTTCGTCCACGCCGTGGAGGAGCGCGACACGGACGACGAGGGGGCGAAGGCGGCCGTGTATGCCCTGGGGGTGCTCGGGGACGTGCGCGGGGCGGAGGCGCTGCTCTGCGCGTTCGTGGACGGCTGGAAGCCCAACGTGGTGTCCACCGCGCTGAAGACCTTCGGGCTGGCGATGCTCGAGCCGGCCGTGCGCCTGGCGGAGACGCGGCCGGAGGCGATGGAGCGACAGGCGCTGCGAAACCTGTTCGAGAAGTTCCCGAAGGCGGCGCTGTCCCAGGCGCTGCTCGCCCGGGTGGAGGTGGCGCGCTCGCACCCCGAGCGGCTCGCCCGCTTCGGCACGTACCTGAAGCTCGCCGGCGAGAACACGCACGGCGCGGGGAAGGTGGTGGCGACGGCCCTGCTCGACATCCCCGAGGCCGCGATGGACAAGGACCTGTCGCGCACGGCGAAGAAGCTGCTCGGGTTGAAGGGGTGAGGCAGGCCCGCTCGCCGCGAGCCAGTCGCGGCGAGCGGAGGCTCGTCTCAGCCCAGTCCCACGCGAGGCGACACGTGAGGGCGCTCCAGCGACTCCAGGAAGGAGCCGAGCGCCGCGTTGACGAGCGCGGGCTCCTCCACCGTGGACGAGTGCCCGCCTCGCGGCAGCCGCGCCAGCTTCGAGCCGGGGATGAGCTGGTGGAGCCGCTCGGCCTTCGCCGGGACGGTGGCCACGTCCTCCTCGCCCACCACGATGAGCGTGGGCACGCGGATGCTCGGCACCTCGTGCGACACCGCGTTGCGACGAATCACCCCGTTGACCGCGCGCCAGATGTCGCGGCGGTTCTCCAACAGGCGCGCCCGCCACAGCGCCCGCTCCTCGGCGCGGTTCGGGTCCGTCAGGAAGTTGCGGCCGAACATGATGCGCATCACCGGGTCCGCCACCGGGCGCAGGCCGGCCAGCCGGGCGATGAGGTTGAGCAGCGTGTAGCGCGGCACGTTGGCCAGCGGCTCCGGGTCCGCGGACGTCTCCATCAAGGTCAACGAGCGCAACAGCTCCGGCCGCCGCGCCGCGATGCGCATCCCGATGAAGCCGCCCATCGACAGGCCCACGAAGTGACAGGGCCCCACGTCGAGCTGCTCCAACAGCCCCACCGCGTCCAGGTACAGCGTCTCCATGTCGATGGCGCTGACGTCCGGCACGGCGCTGCGGCCCTGCCCCCGGTGGTCATACGCGATGCACCGGTAGCGCCCTCGCAGCGCGTCCACCTGCGGGTCGAACAGCCGCGTGCTCCACAGGAGCCCATGGCTGAAGAGGATGGGCTCGCCCGAGCCCCCCGTATCCTCGTAATGCAACTCGGTTCCATTCACGGACAGCATCGGCATCGCGGTTCCCTCCCCACCTGCGAGCAGGATAGGCCAGGGCGTGACGCGACATGGCAACAGTCTTGCCGCGTTGCGCCGGCTGTCGACTCGCGGACGCCCGGCGTGCGTGCGGGCGTCCCGGGGTTACCAGAGCCCCTGCGTCTGCAGCAGCGTGCCCAGCTGGCCGGGCGTGGCGGCGGTGGCGGTGAACAGGCGCTCGGCGGCCTCCGGGGAGGGGTTCTCCCAGGACAAGAGGCCGGTGGCCTCGTCGCGGCGGCACAGCACCAGGCTCGAGCGCACCTGGTCCGCCGAGTCGAAGGACAAGAGGTCCATCAGGCCCGGGCTCTGGCTGGTGAAGAAGCTCTGCCGGCCCTTCAGGGGCTCCACGCTGGCCCGCACCAGCTGCGGGTGGAGCGAGTGGGCCACCTCGTCGGCGACCACCACCGCGCGCGCCCGGGCCAGGTAGTGCTGGAGCGCCAGGAGCCGCTTCTGGCCATGGCCCAGGTGCCGCGCCGACACGCGCGTCCCCGCGGGGCCCAGGAAGTCCAGCTCCAGCCCACCGAGCGTCAGCGACTCGTACTTGCCCTCGGGCGGGGCCTCCACGGGCACGAGCACCGCCTCCGCGGAGGTGAAGCCCAGCAGTCTGGCCGCGTCGCGCAGGAAGGGCACCGCGTCCGAGGGGACGACATAGCGCGGGGAGCCCCACTGGGCGGCGGCGAGCCGGCGCAGGCCGTCCAGGAGCGCCTCGGACGCGAGCCCCATGCCGGTGGCCAGCACACCTTCCGCGCGCCGCGAGAGGCGCAGCTCGACCTGGTAGAGCTGCTCGAAGTACGCGAGCCCCTCGTCGAAGCGGCTCAGCCCCGCGAGCGCGGACACCTCGCGCGCCATGGCGAGCAGCGGCTCCACGGTGGCGGACCCCTCGCCGGTCTTCTCCACCCAGGCGATGCCTCCGGACATGAGCACCAACCACAGGCGGCCGGCGACCTCCGGCGCCAGGCGCTCCTGCACGACGAGCGACGCGTCGTCCTCGCGCGAGACGGTGACCTGGAGTCCCTCGCGGCGGATGACCAGCGGCCAGGCCATGTCGCGCGGCGAGACGACGATGTCCATGAAGAGCCCGGCCGCCACGGGCCCGCTCTGGGGAGGCACCGGCTCGTTGCGGACCCGCACGGTGATGTGGCCGGTGTCCGCGGCGAGCGCGTACTCCAGGTCGAACGGCTCCGCCGCGAGCGTGGTGAAGTCCGAGCTGGCCACGGCGGCGACCAGGTCCAGCAGCAGCGTCTTCCCCGTGCCGTTGCGTCCCAGCAGCACGTTGAAGGACGGGCTGAACGACAGCCGCGTGCCGGGCTTCACGGCGCGGAAACGGTGGACCTGGAGCCACTGGAGCTTGAGCATCGCCCCCGAGCCTCTCCTCGCGGTGAGCCAGGGTCAACCCTGCCCGGGACGAAACGGGCACCCACGAGAGAAGTCAAACATCGTCCCTGGTGAAGACAAACCCAGCAGCCAGGCTGCAGGAGCAATCCACTGACAGCACCCGTGCGCCGGCCCATCCACCGCCGGAGCTCCCGACCCAGGAGGGCGGCCAAGCCCCGCCATCCCCGGGAGCCCGGCTTGTCATGACAGGGCGCGAAGGGCAGGCTCACGGCTCCGCCCCGCCATGCGCCCCGCCCGTCCCGTCCTGCTCGTCCTCGTCTTCCTCGCGCTGCTCGGCACCGCCGCGGGCATCACCCTCGCGCTGCGCTCACCGGGCTCGTCGGCCCCGGCTCCCGTGCCCCGGGCCGCGACGCCCACCGCCACCCCCACCCTGGCCCCCGCGGTCCAGGCGAGCGCGACGCCCACCGCGGTGAAGGACGCGCATCCCGCGCGCGGTGTCTACGCGGGCTCGGAGGCGTGCAGCGAGTGCCACGAGGACGAGCACGCCGCGTGGGGCAAGGACTGGCACGCGCGCGCGTTGTCCCCCGGGACGCGCGAGTTCGTGGTGGGCGACTACGCGAAGCGCACGCACTTCAAGGGCGACTCCAGCGAGGCGTGGATGCGCCGCGACGGCGAGCGCCACTTCATGCGCACCAAGGGCTCGGACGGACAGCTCGCCGAGTTCCCCGTGGAGTGGGTCATCGGCGGCAAGCGCATGCAGGACCCCGTCGCGGTGATGCCCGACGGACGCTGGCAGGTGCTGCCCGTCTACTACCACGTCACCGGCAAGGGCGAATGGGTGGACTACTCGGAGACCAAGCAGGGCGCGCTCACGCCCGAGCACCCGTTCTTCTGGACCAACTTCCGCCGCAGCGCGCAGCACGCGTGCCTGGACTGTCACGTCACCGGCCTCGACGCGCGCTATGACCGCGACCAGCACACGTGGACTACCGCCTTCACCGACGCGGGCGTCGCGTGCGAGAGCTGCCACGGCCCGGGCGCGCGCCACGCCGACACGCAGGAACCCAAGGACATCGTCCAGCCGTCCAAGCTGTCCCACGAGTTGGGCTTCGCCGTGTGCGCGCAGTGCCACGGCCCGCGCCGTCCGCTCTTCCCCATCCTCGACACCACGCACCGCTACCAGCCCGGCCAGCGCTACGAGGACTTCTACCAGCCCATCGTCGTCTTCCTCGGCAACGAGCGCTCCGGCGACTACTTCACCGACGGCCGCCCCAGCACCTCCAGCTTCGAGTACCAGGCCCTCATCCAGTCCACGTGTCATCTCAAGGGCGGCGCCACCTGCCTCACCTGCCACACCGCGCCGCACGAGCCCAACGCCCCCAACGAGCTGAACCTCCCGGACAAGTCCCAGACGAAGGTCTCCGTCGGCTCGGCCACCTGTCAGCAGTGCCACGCGGACCTCTTCGCCCGGGCCGCCCAGCACGCGCGCCACACCTCGCGCGAGGCGCAGGACTGCCTGGCCTGTCACATGCCTCCCGTCGTCTCCGGCGTGCTCGACAAGTTCGCGGACCACGCGCTGGACGTCCCCGCGCCCCAGAACACCACGCGCCACAACATCCCCAACGCGTGCAACACCTGCCACACGAAGCAGACGCCGGAGGCCATGGCCCAGGCGATGACGAAGCTGTGGCCGGCCGCCGCGAAGCGACAGGAGCGCCGCCTCCGGCTCGCGGACGCCTTCGACGACAAGACCGCCCAGACGGGGCGCCCCGCGCTGGAGGCCACGCTCGCGGATGCGAACGAAGCCCCGTCCCTGCGCGGCGCGGCGGCGAAGGTGCTGGTGCGTCGCTACAAGCGCGAGGCCATCCCCGCCCTGCGCGCCGCGCTCAAGAGCACCCAGGACAGCCAGCTGCGCACGGACGTCATCGAGGCGCTGAGCCTGGTGAACGCACGCGAGGCCAGCGAGGACCTGGCCGCCCTGCTCCAGACGGAGTCTCTCTGGGTCCGTCAGGCGGCGGCGGTGACGCTCGCGAGCTTCGGTGACGCTCGCGGCCTGTCCGCCGTGGAGGCGCTGGCCTCCAAGCCGGAGACGTCCGGGCTGGTGCAGCCGCACCTGTTGCTCGCGCAGCTCGCGGTGCGCCGCAAGGACCTGACCACCGCGGTGCGCGAGTTCGAGAAGGCGTTGGACCTGCAGCCCTACAACCCCGACGCCCTCATCCGTCTGGCCGATGTCTATGTCGTGCAGGGACAGGTGGAGCGGGGCCGCGAGCGCCTGGAGGAGGCGCTGCGCTTCGACCCGCAGAGCCGCGCGGCGAAGCAACGTCTGTCCATGCTCCAACAAGGACGCTGAGGCGCGGGACCGCTCGCGGACGAAGCCTCCCGCCGCTCCATCCACTGTTGAGCAGGCACTCGCCGGTTCTGTCCGGCAGGAGGGGCCTCGCCCCACGGTACGTGGCCGGTATCGGGTGCCTCCCCTACCTCAGGGCACCCGATATGAACGCCCTGCTGCTCGTCCTCCTGCTTTCGCACCCTGGCTCCGAGCCGGGCGTGTTGCTCGCCCAGGCCCGGCCACGCCCCGCCGTGCGACAGCGGACGCAGCCGCGCCAGCGCGTGCCCCGGGTGCTGCCCGCCCAGGGCCCCGCGAAGCCGCCGTCCGCCCAGGGACAACAGACGCCGCCCCGGAATCCCGGCGCGCCCTCACAGGCGCCGAGCACGCCCGGGCCCGGCCCCTCGGGTGACGACTCACCCCAGCCTCCGCAGCCCGAGGTGTCGGACCCGCTCCTGACGCCGGTACCGCCCGCGCCCATCCAGATGAAGTCCTGGGACGAGGCGCTGGAGCTGGTGCGGCAGCGCTCCACGGACTTGAGGACGGCGCTGGCCCAGGTGGAGTCCGCCGCGGGACAGGCGCGCATCGCGCTGGCGGGGCTCTTGCCCACCGTCACCGGCACCGTGGGCGTGCAGTACAACGTGCTGGACCCGGACGCGACGACGTTCATCGGCGGCGGCGCGGGGGGCGGCGTGGGCGGTGGCATCGGCGGCGGCGTCGGCGGAGGCACCGGCGACGGAGACGGCCTCCGGCCCACGCAGCCGCCCGTCGTGGGCTTCCTCTCCGCGTCCATGCCGTTGCTCGACTTCCAGGCCATCGGCGCGCGCCGCGTCGCCCGTGAGGCCCAGCGCGCCGCGACGCTGTCCCTGGCGGAGACCCGGCGTCAGCTCAGCGGAGCGCTGGCCCGCGCGCTGGTGCAGGTGGCCGCGCAGGAGCGGCTGGCCGAGGTCAACCGCGTCAACCTGCGCACCGCGCTGGAGCGGCTGTCCCTGGCGGAGCGACGGTTGGAGCTGGGCGCCGGCACGCGGCTGGACGTGGTGCGCGTGCAGCAGGACGCCGAGGCGGCGCGGGCCCTGGTCGTCACCGGGGACGAGAACCTGAGGCAGGCAAGAGAGGGGCTCGGCCTGGCGCTGGGCATGCCCCAGGCGGTGGGGCTGGCCAAGGGCGTGAGCGTGGAGGACCTGCTGCGAGGCGCGAGGAAGGACTGTCGCCGGCTGGAGGCGGTGGACGGGCGCTCGGACCTGGCGGCGGCGCGCTCGCGGCACACCGTGGCCGAGCGACAGGTCAGCGCGGTGAAGGCGCAGTACGCGCCGTCGCTCTCGCTGACGAGCACGACGATTGCGCTCACGGTGGAGGACGACGTGGTGAACGTCCCCATCTGGAACATCGGCGCCAGCCTGCTGCTGCCCTTCTGGGACGGCGGCGCGCGCGAGGGGCGGCTGAGGCAGTCCCGCGCGGAGGCGGAGGTGGCGCGCCAGCAGGTAGTGGAGCTGGAGCGCTCCGTCACGGTGGAGGTGGCCAGGGCGCGGCGCGGCGTGGAGGTCACCCAGGCGTCGCGGGACATCTCGTCGCAGGAGCAGCGGCTGGCCGAGGAGAACGACCGGCTCACCCGGCGCAGCTTCGAGGTGGGCACCGGCACCAGCCTGGAGCTCATCCAGACGGCCGCGGCGCTGCGGCAGGCAGAGCTGGCCCTGGTGGTGCGCGAGTTCGAGTTGGAGCAGGCGCGCGTCGAGGCGTTCCTGGCGGAGGCGGCATGCGACTGGTGAGGACATGGGGCGCGGCGGGCGCGATGCTCCTGACGCTCTCGGGGTGCAAGGGCTCGGGCAAGGAAGACGGACCGCAGGCGGGACAGACCGCCGCGGGCACGGTGATGCCCGTGCAGGTGCAGGCGCTCTCCCCCAACGAGGTGCAGGACGCCGCCGAGTACGTGGGCGCGCTCATCTCGCGCAGCAGCATCAGCGTGTATCCCCAGGTCGCCGGCTACGTGCAGGCGATACCGGTGCGGCCCGGCACCCGCGTGCAGAAGGGCGAGGTGCTGCTCGTCGTCGACCCGCGCCGCGAAGAGGCGGGGCTGCGCGCCACGAAGGCGCAGAAGGCCTCCGCGCTGGCCCAGCGCGAGTTCGCCCGGCGCACCCGCGAGCGCAGCGCGCAGCTGCTCAAGGAAGGACTGCAGAGCCGTCAGGACTACGAGCAGGCGGTGGCGCAGGCGCAGCAGGCGGAGGCGAGCGCGCGGGCGATTGAAGCGCAAATCCAGTCGCAGCAGGTGCAGCTGGGCTTCTACGAGGTGAGCGCGCCCTTCGCCGGCGTGGTCGGCGACATCCCGGTGAAGGTGGGCGACTACGTCACGCCCCAATCGCAGCTCACGTCGCTGGACCAGAGCAAGGCGCTGGAGGTCTCCGTGCAGGTGCCGGTGGACCGGGCGCGCGTCGTCCAGGTGGGCAGGACGCCGGTGGAGGTGCTGGACGAGAAGGGGAAGGTGCGGGTGTCCGCGCCCGTGTTCTTCGTGGCGCCCACGCCCAGCGCGACGACGCAGCTGGTGGAGGTGAAGGCCGCGTTCGACAACACCGTGGGGCTGCGCGCCGGGGAGCTGGTGCGCGCGCGGCTGGTGTACCAGGCGCGCGAGGCGCTCACCGTGCCCACGGTGGCGGTGACGCAGATCAGCAGCCAGTCCTTCGTGTACGTGGTGGCGTCCGCCGACGGCGGCACCGTGGCGAAGCGCACGCCGCTGGAGGTGGGCGACGTGACGGGCAACGACTACGAGGTGACGGGGGGATTGGACGGGGGCACTCAGGTGGTCGTGAGCGGCCTGCAGCTGTTGAGGGATGGCCAGCCCATCAAGCCCATGCCCGCGAAGCCCGAGGGCCAGGGCGTCGGCGGCGCCTCCGACGCGGGGCAGTGAGGGCACGGCATGTTCACCGACTTCTTCATCCGAAGGCCCATCTTCGCCAGCGTGCTGTCCATCCTCATCACGCTCGTCGGGGCCATCACCATCCCCGGCCTGCCGATTGAGCAGTACCCGGACCTGTCGCTGCCCGAGGTCCAGGTGACGGCCAACTACATCGGCGCGTCCGCGGAGACGGTGGAGAGCGCCGTCACCACGGTGCTCGAGCGCCAGCTCAACGGCGTGCAGGGGATGCGCTACATCTCCTCCACCAGCAGCAACACCGGGCAGAGCAGCATCACCGTCACCTTCGAGCAGGACCGGGATTTGGACATCGCCGCGGTGGACGTGCAGAACCGCGTCTCCACCGCGTCGCCGCAATTGCCCGCGGCCGTCAACGCACTGGGAATCACCGTCAACAAGGCGCAGACGCAGCTGCTCATGGCCTTCGGCCTGTTCGACGCGCAGGACCGCTATGACACGGGCTTCCTGAGCAACTACGCGGACGTGTACATCCGCGACGCCATCCTGCGCGTGAAGGGCGTGGGCGACGTGCGCATCTTCGGCGAGCGGCGCTTGGCCATGCGCCTGTGGCTGGACCCCTCGGAGCTGGCGAGGCGCAAGCTGGGCGCCTCCGACGTCGTCGCGGCCCTGAGCGCGCAGAACGTGCAGGTGGGCGCCGGGCAGGTGGGCCAGGAGCCCGCGCCGCCGGGACAGAACTACCAGTTCACCCTGCGCGTGCAGGGGCAGCTCGCCACCGCGGAGCAGTTCGGCGCCATCGTCGTGCAGCGGGGCCAGGACGGCTCGCTGGTGCGCGTGCGGGACGTGGGCCGGGTGGAGCTGGGCGCGGAGAACTACGCGCAGCTCTTGCGCTTCAACGGCCGCGACGCCGTGGGCCTGGGCATCTTCCAGCTGCCGGGCTCCAACGCGCTGGAGGTGCGCGACGGCGTGGTCCAGGAGCTCCAGCGGCTCAAGCGCAACTTCCCGCCGGGCCTGGAGTACGCGACGGCGTTCGACACCACCGCGGCGGTGGAGGCGTCGATTGAAGAGGTGCTCGTCACGCTGGGCGAGGCGGTGCTCCTGGTCGTGCTGGTCATCTTCATCTTCCTGCACGGCTGGAGGAGCGTGCTGGTGGTGGCCACCACGCTGCCGGTGTCGCTCATCGGCACGTTCATGTTCGTCAGCGCCTTCGGCTTCTCGCTCAACACGCTCACCCTGTTCGGCCTGACGCTGGCGACGGGACTCGTGGTGGACGACGCCATCGTCGTCATCGAGAACGTGGAGCGCACCATGGAGGAGGGCTTCAGCCCGCGCGAGGCCACCGAGCGGGGCATGCGCCAGGTGGCCGGCGCCGTGGTGGCCATCGCCCTGGTGCTCTCCGCGGTGTTCGTCCCGGTGTCGTTCTTCCCCGGCACCACCGGCGCCATCTACCGCCAGTTCGCGCTCACCCTCGCCTTCTCCATCAGCCTCTCCGCGCTGGTGGCGCTCACGCTGTCGCCCGCGCTGTGCGCCCGGCTGCTGCGTCCGCACGAGGGCCAGAAGTGGCTGTTCTTCCGCAAGTTCGACCAGGGCCTGGACCGCTTCCGCGACGGCTACGGGCGGCTGCTCCACAAGCTCATCGGCCCGTGGAAGTGGCCGGTCATCATCGTCTTCGCCCTGTGCCTCTTGGGCACCGCGTGGGTGTACCGCGCCACGCCCTCGGGCTTCATCCCGGACGAGGACCAGGGCTACCTCATCATCGCGGTGCAGGGCCCGGAGGGCACCTCGCTGGACTACACGCGGCGGGTGCTGCTGCAGACGGAGGACATCATCCGCAAGCAGCCGGAGGTGACGGGCACCTTCACCGTGGGCGGCTTCTCGCTCCTGGGCACCGGCGCCAACTACGGCACCCTCTTCGTCAACCTGCGCCCGTGGGACGAGAGGAAGAAGCAGGAGGAGAGCGTGGCGGGGCTCGTGGAGCGGCTGCGCGGGCCGCTGCTCGGCATCGGCGGGGCGCGCGTGCTGCCCTTCCAGCCGCCCGCCATCCGCGGCGTGGGCAGCGTGGGCGGCTTCGAGTTCGTGCTCGAGGACCAGCAAGGTGGCCGCTCGCTGTCGGACCTGGCCAGCACCACGGAGAAGCTGGTGGGCAAGGCCAACCAGGCCTCCATCCTGCGCGGCGTGTTCTCCTCCTTCACCGCCAACACGCCGCTGCTCGACATCCAGGTGGACCGCGAGAAGGCGCTGTCCCTGGGCGTGCCGCTGGACGCGTTGTTCGCCACGCTGCAGGTGTACCTGGGCAGCCAGTACGTCAACGACTTCACCTTCGCCAGCCGCGTGTACCGGGTGTACGTGCAGGCGGCCATGCCCTTCCGCAACGAGCCCAAGGACATCGGCGCGCTGTACGTCCGCTCGGCCACCGGGAACATGGTTCCGCTGGAGGCGTTGGTGCGCATCAAGCCCATCACCAGCGCGCAGAACATCCAGCACTACAACCTGTACCGCGCCGCGGAAATCAACGGGCAGGCGGCGCCGGGCGCCAGCAGCGGTCAGGCGCTGGAGGCCATGGAGGCCGCGGCGCGCGACGTGCTGCCGGAGGGCTACACCTTCGAGTGGACGGGGCTTTCGCTGGAGCAGAAGGAGGCGGGCGGGCGCGTGCTGCTCATCTTCGGGCTGGGCATCGTCTTCGTGTTCCTGGTGCTCTCCGCGCAGTACGAGAGCTTCGCGCTACCGTTCGTCATCCTGCTGGGCGTGCCGGTGGCCATGCTGGGGGCGCTCGCGTTCCAGAACGCGCGCGGCCTGCAGAACGACGTGTTCTGCCAGGTGGGGCTGGTCATGCTCGTGGGCCTGGCGAGCAAGAACGCCATCCTCATCGTCGAGTTCGCCGAGCAACTGCGCCACGAGGGCCGCAGCGTGGTGGACTCCGCGATTGAGTCGGCGCGCACGCGCCTGCGCCCCATCCTGATGACGTCCTTCGCGTTCCTGATGGGCGTGGTGCCGCTGGTGCTCGCGTCGGGCGCGGGCGCCGCGGCGCGCAAGTCGCTGGGCACCACCGTGTTCGGCGGCATGTTGCTGTCCACGTTCGTCAACCTCATCTTCATCCCCGTGCTGTACGCGGTGGTGGAGTCCGCGCGCTCGCGGCTGCTCAAGCGGCACGAGCACGCACGACCTCCAGGCGGAGGCACACCGCCGCCCTCGGAGCCGCCCCGACCGCAGCCCGCCTGATGTCCATGGCGGGGCTGATACGACCCAATATCCCACGCCGGAGGGTTCGCTATCCTCCGTCGATTCATGGCCCGCTCCATGCCCCTCGACGTCCAGCGTCGTCGGCTGTATGCGCTCAAGCGCGCTCCCGCGCTGCGCCACACCAGCAACACCGTCCTCCTCCAACTGCTCGACCTGGCCTGGGACGTCGCCTGGGCGCAGGACACGGTGCTGTGCGAGGAGGGCCAGGAGGCCCACGGCTTCTTCCTGCTGTTGGAGGGAGAGCTGGAGGCCCGCCGCGACGGTGAGCTCCTGTTGACGCTCGGCCCCGGCACGCCGCTGGGGTTCGAGGCGTTGATGGGCGGCCACTACTCCGTCACCGCGCGCGCGGCCACCACCTGCAAGGGCCTGTTCTTCCCCAGGGACGCGGTGTGGGCGCTCGTCCACGCGCGCGCGGGCCTGAGACAGGACCTCAAGCGCTTGTTGGCGCACGCCGAGCCCCCCCGGCAGCCGGACCCGCTGCCCCACGTGGAGGTCGTCACC
The DNA here is from genome assembly GCF_059738865.1 of Myxococcus sp. MH1. NCBI lineage: Bacteria > Pseudomonadati > Myxococcota > Myxococcia > Myxococcales > Myxococcaceae > Myxococcus > Myxococcus sp. MH1. The sequence goes on from NZ_AP026947.1 coordinate 10,445,060, forward strand.
TTCTCCAGCGAGGTGACGGGCGCGCCGCTGTCGCGGCTCATCGAGCTGGTGGCCAAGGTCATCACCCACGACTTCAAGGACCGGGTGCTGCTGGTGCGCACCGCGGAGCCGGGCACGTGCGAGCCCGCGCCGGTGAAGGGCGCGGACGGCGTGCTGCGCGCCTGGGTTCCCGCCCCCCAGCGCGGCGCCCCGGGACGGCTGGGTCTGGAGCGCCTGCGCGAGTTCGCCCGGGAGGGCGACTTGCACTACGTGTTCCTCGACGGGTGCCAGTTGGCGGAGGGCGCGCTCCTGGTGGACAAGCACGTGGCCCTGGTGCCGCGCCACGAGCCCACGCGCGAGTTCCGCCTGGCGAAAGGCCGGGTGCTGCCCACCGTGCTCATCGACCCGGTGCGCCCGCCCCGGAGCGCCGCGCTGGAGGGGCGGCCCCAGGACAGGCCCGGCGCGGGCACGCACGTGTTGCAGCCGTGCCGGCTGAGGCTGGACGTGGGACGACTGGAGGGGCTGGAGGTGGACGACCGTCCGCTCGCGGCGCTGCGACTGGGCTGCGCGGAGCGGGACGCGCTGTCGCGCTGGGCCCGGGCCATCACCCACCGGCGCGTGGGGCTGGCGCTCAGCGGCGGCGGCGTGTGGGGCTTCTACCACGTGCATATCTTGCGCTGGCTGGTGGAGCACCGCGTGCCGGTGGACTTCATCAGCAGCTCGAGCATGGGCTCGTTGGTGGGAGCGTACTTCTGTGGCACGGCGCTGGATGGACACAATGGCCTGTCGGGCCTGCGACGCCTGGAGGAGCAGGCCATGCGCCGTCGGCTGTCGCTGGCGGCGATGGCGGCCGTCGTCACCACGTACTCGCTGGAGCACCTGGTGACCGGGGACCTGGGCGACGTGGGGCTGGAGGAGCTGCCCATCCACTTCCTGCCCGTGGCCACGGACCTGACGCGCGGCGAGTGCATGGCGCTGGAGCGGGGCCACGTGGCCCAGGCCGTGCGCGCGAGCGGGTCGGCGCCCGGGATGTGGGCGCCCACGGTGGTGCCTCCCGCACGCTACGTGGACGGGGCCTTCACCAGCATGGTGCCCGCGAACGTCCTGGTGAGCGCGGGAGCGGACCTCGTGTTCTCCAGCAACATCTTCCCCTTCGGCGTGCGCGAGCCGGCGTGGATGCCGCAATCCCGCGCGGGCCGCTTCCTGGCGAATCTCAATCCTGTCTCAAGGGCGCTGGACCTGGTCGCCAGCGGTGTGTTGCTGTTGCATCGCAGCGGCGACGCGGAGAGCTTGATGGCGGACGTGAGTTACGACATCCAGTCAGCGGACACTCCGCTGAGGACGGCGATGGAGTTCACCAAGGCGCGAGACATCCTGGAGCGCGCCGCCACGGACGAAGCCCTGGCGGAGAGGCTCACCGAGCTCAAGGCGCACTGGGAGCAGATGCGCGCGCACTGTGGCCCGAACGGCCGGCACCGCGGAGGCCAGCAGGCCGCATGATTCCCGTGAGAATCCTGGGCACGGCGAGCCTGAGACCGGGCCCCGCCGTGACGACGGCGGAGCTGTGCGCGCGCGTGGGGCGGGACGTGGCCGAGGTGATGCGCAAGACGGGCATCCACACGCGTCACTTCGCGCCGCCGGGCACCCAGGCCGCGGACGTGGCGGCGCAAGCGCTGCGAGGCGCACTGGACGCGGCGGGGCTTCCGGCGCGCGCGCTCAAGCGCATCTTCTGCGTCAGCTCCATGGGCGGCGACGTCACCACGCCGGCCACGGCGAACCGGGTGGCCGCGGCGCTGGGGCTGTCGGGCAGCTGCGACGCGATGGACCTGAGCAACGCGTGCATGGGCTTCCTGAGCGCGTTCGACCTGGCGGCGCGCTCGGTGGCGACGGGGCTGGGGCCGGTGGGCATCGTGTCGGTGGAGCTCTTGTCGCGCACCACGACGCCGGAGGACCCGCGGCCCTACCTGGTGCTGGGGGACGCGGCGGCGGCGGCGGTGCTGGGGACGGGGCGCCCGGACGAGGGCGTGCTGGGCGTGGCGCTGGGCAACGACGGCTCGCTGCCCACGGACGTGGTGCTGGAGAACCCGCATGCGACGGGCCGGCTGGAGCGGATGCGCTTCCTGACGCCCAGCAAGGAGATGACGCGGGTGGCGCTGGACGCGCTGGTGCGCGCGACACGCGAGGTGCTCGACGGGGCGAAGGTGGCCTTGCGCGACGTGGAGTGGGTGCTGACGCACCAGCCCAACGGGCGGATGCTGGACGCGGTGCTGGACGCGATGGGCGTGGAGGCCCGGCGCAGCGTGCGCGTGGTGGACACGCTGGGCAGCGTGGGCTCGGCGTCCCTGCCCACGTGTCTGGACGTGCTGTGGCGCACGAAGCGGCTGAAGCCAAAGGACCGCGTGCTGCTGGTGGGCGTGGGCGCGGGCGTCGCGCACGGCGCGGTGCTGTACCAGGTGGGGGGATGAGACGCGCCGGGGGTCTGCCCCTCGCCACGTGGCTGGGCTTCTTCAAGCTCCTCCAGCGCTACCACCGCTACGAGGTGGTGAACCTGGAGCCGCTGCTCCGGCCCGGCGCGAAGCTCATCGTCGGCTACCACGGGCGGCCCCTGGCGGTGGACCTGTGCATGCTGACGGTGACGCTGCACGAGCGCCTGGGCTACCTGCCGCACGGCGTGGCGCACGGTGCGTTCGACCGCATCCCCGGCATGCGCGCGGTGGCGGACGGGCTGGGCTTCGTCACCGGCGATGACGCGCGGCTCGCCCAGGCGGTGGCCCGGGGCGAGCATGTGCTGCTGCAACCGGGTGGCACACGCGAGGGGTGCCGCAGCTTCCGCCACCGCTACCGGGTGAGCTGGGGCGAGCGGCTGGGCTATCTGCGGTTGGCGGTGCGCTACCGGCTGCCCATCGTCCCCGTGGGTGGCAGCGGCATGGATGACGCATTCCTGGGGCTCAACGACGGCTATGCGCTGGGGCGGCGCGTGGGGATGCCCGCGCGGCTGCCGTTGTGGCTGGGGGTGGGGGCGACGGGCGTGTGGCCCTTGTCGCTGCCCTTCCCCGTGAAGATGACGCAGTGGGTGGGCGAGCCGCTCACGCGTCACCTGGCGCCGGACTTCGACGCGGGTGACCGCGCGTCGATGTTGCAGGCGCACGGGGAAGTGGCGGGCGCCGTGCAGGCGCTGTTGGACCGGGCACGCGGCCGGAGCCCCGCGCGAGTGGCAGGGAAGGCAGTGGTGAGATGAAGGACTCGGAAGGGGAGCCCCCCGATACGCAGGGGCGACGCTGGGCGCTCATCCTGGGGGTCTCCTCGGGCACGGGCGCGGCGATTGCCCACGCGGTGGCGAAGAAGCCCGGGCTGGATGTCTTCGGGGTGCACCGGGGGCGCTACGCGGACAACGCGGCGCAGGTGGAGCGGCAGGTGCGGGAGGCGGGCCGGCGCGCGCGGCTGTGGCAGGCGGACGCGTCCACGCCCGAGGCGGCGGAGGCGGGCGTCCTGGCGCTGCGGGAGGTGGCGGGGCCGCGCTCGGTGAAGCTCTTCGTCCACTCGATTGCGGGCGCCTCGGTGGGGCGCTTCCTGTCCGAGGGCGAGGACCGGCTGCACACGCGGCGCATCCGCAGGACGTTCGACACCATGGCGCACTCGTTCGTGTACTGGACGCAGGCGCTGGTGGCCGCGGACATGCTGGCGCCGGGCGCGCGGCTGCTCGGCCTGCAGAACTCCCTGGATGAGACACACCTGTCGAACACGGGGCTCATCAGCGCGTCGAAGGCGGCGCTGGAGATGTACGTGCGCTACCTGGCGCTGGAGCTGGGCGCGAAGGGCCACCGGGTGAACCTGCTCAAGTTCGGCACGGTGCTCACGCCCGCGCTCAAGCACGTGTACTCACCCGAGGCGCTGGCCCGGCTGGAGGAGGCCCACGCGCGGATGAACCCCGCGGGGCGCATGTGCACGGTGGAGGAGGTGGCGGACTTCGTCAGCGTGCTCGTGGGCGACGAGGCGGGCTGGTTCAACGGCGCCACCATCGACTACAGCGGCGGCATGACGCTGCGGCTGCTCGATTTGGTGCTCAACCCGTGACGGGCGCGGCGACGGGCTCGGGCATCCGGAAGCGCAGGCAGTAGAAGAACGGCGACACCTGCTCCTCGAGCACGTCCTCGGCGCGCGAGGGCAACAGCTCCCGGGGGCAGTGCGCGTCGCGCGTGTAGAACGTGATGGCCCGGAAGGCGGCGCGCTGGAAGAGCGAGGGGCGGCGGCCCGCGTCCAGCTGCTCGTCCACCACCACCACGGGCGTGCCCGGCTTCGCCACGCGGCCAAGCTCCCGCAGGCCCGCGGCCGGGTCGCGGTAGTTGCCGATGCCGCCCACGCTCAGCACGCGGTCGAACAGGCCCGCGCGGAACGGCAGCGTGTGTCCGTCCGCCATCAAGAGTCGTACGCCCGGGTAGCGCCCCTTGCGCAGGCGCTGCTGGCAGCGTCCCAGCATCCCCTCGCTCAGGTCCACGCCCCACACCTCCACCTCCTGGCCGGTGACGAGCTCGCGGCGGATGAGCGGCAGGTTCGCCCCCGCGCCCACGCCCACCTCCAGGATGCGCAGCGGCGTGCCGTCCGCGTGCGGCCGGAGCGCGCCCAGCTCCAAGCGCCGCAGGTAGCCCGCGCGCATCTTCGACTCGGAGACGGACTGGAAGAGCGGCGTGAGCACCGTCGTCAGCGGGTCATGCAGCGCGGGCAGCCCGTCGTAGATGACGCGCATCAGCCGGTCCGTGCCGCGCACCGCGTCCTCGCGATACAGCCGCGCCAGGCCCCGCTTCACCGGCCACGGCTCGCCGCAGCCACCGCAGCGAAGCCAGCCCCACGCCAGGCGCCCTTCCTCCTCCTGGCCGTGGAACACCAGCGTCCCGCCGCAGTCCGGACACGTCACCAGCGGGACATCCCCTGCCTTCAATCCACTAGACACCCGAGCCTCGTAGCACCTTCGCGCGCGCCACGTCGTCCCGCGTGCCCATCTGTTCGAAGCGCTCCAGTGCCCGTGTCAGGTGGGGCCCACGCGACGGGTCCTCCGAGGGGAGGTGTCGCGCCAGCTCCAGTCGCGCCCGGGCCTCCTCGTACGCCGTGCCCTTCGCCATGGCCAAGGCCACACAGTCGCGCCACGCCGCGTGCGCGCGCGGCGCATCGCCGGACAGCCACGCCTCACAGCCGCGCCACAGCTTCGCCGCGGGCTCGGCGAAGGAGAACACCCGGGCGAAGCCCTCCACCGCGCGGCACGCCTCGCGAGCGCCCCGCACCAGGGACGTGTCCTTGCCGCCGTCGCGCTCCCACAGCGTGAGCAGCACCTCCGCCACCGCGGTGACGCCGAAGTAGACGAAGTGCGCCACCGACTTGCCCGCGGTGAGCTTGGCGAGCGCCTTCTCCGCCGCCGCGCGCGCGCCCGCCACGTCGCCCTCGCGCAGCCGCACCAGCGCCAGCGTGCCGTCCAGGATGATGCGGTCCGTGAGGCCGCCCTGCGCCTCCGTCCACACCACCGTCTGCTCCAGCGCCGCGCGGGCCTTCAGGTGGTCCCCCAGCCGCAGGTGGATGTGGGCCTGGTAGTGCAGCGCCCAGTGCTGCGTCTGGAGCGCCCCGCGCCGACGCGCCGAGTTCTCCAGCCAGTCCATCAGCGGCAGCCCCCGCTGGAACTTGCCCTGGTAGCACCCCACCACGGTGTAGAGCGCGCGGCACTCCTCCGCCAGCCGCAGGTCCCCCACCGAGTCGACGATGCCCGTGGCGCGCTCCAGCCACGCCTCCACCTCCGCCCAGCGCGCCATGTACGTCGCGTACACGGCGTTGCGGCACAGCACGTAGGCCAGGTCCGCGGGGCTGCCCACGCGCTCGGCCACGTCGCGCGCGCGGCCCACCCACGCCTCGGCCACCGGACGCACCGGCACCGCGCCCGCCACCACCGCCATGTTGGTGTAGCCGCGCGCCAGCTCCGGGGACGCGCCCGCGGGCTCGCACAGGTTCAGCATGCGCAGGCCCGACCAGAGCACCGGCAGCGCCTCCTGCCCGTAGATGAACGCATCGGTGAGCCGCATGAGCAGCCGCCCCGCCACGCGCCGCACGCGCCGCCGCTCCTCGGACTCCACGCCCTGCGCGTCCGGCCGGGCGCTCTGCACCAGCCGCACCCCCATCTGCATCAGCGTGCCCACCGCCCAGCCCACGCGCGTCGTCGGCACCGGCCAGCCGAAGTGCCTGAGCGCCCGCTCCGCGTGGCCGCGGAACGCCTCCAGCTCGCCCAGCTGGAAGCGCGCCTCGGCGAGCAGCGCCTCCAGGTGGCCCAGCCGCAGCGCGTCCTTCGGGGACACCCGCTCCAGCGCGCGAGCGAGGAACGGCAGCGCCTCCCGGCACGCGCCCACCCGCAGGGCCTCCTCGCCGGCCTTCTGCGCGTACTCCACCTCGCGCGCGAAGTCGCCCGCCTCGCCCCAGTGGTAGCAGAGCGCCGCCGTGCGCGCGGAGCCCTCGCCGTACGCCGCCTCCATCGCCTCCGCGACGCGGCGGTGCAGCAGGGGACGCTCCGCGGCGGCCAGCTCCTCCAGCACGCCCTCGCGCAGCTTGTCGTGCGCGAACCTCCAGTGCCCGTCCGCCACGTCCAGCACCGCCGCCCCCGCGCAGTAGGACAGCCACCGCTCCACGTCCACGCCGGGCGCCGCGTGCCGCAGCAGCGTCACGTCCACCTGCCGTCCGACGATGGCCGCCACGCGCAGCAGGTCCCTCGAGCTGGCCGACACCTTCTCCAGCCGACGACGCACCAGCCGCCGCACGCCACCGGCGAAGACACGCTCGGGCAGCGGCATGTCGCCCAGCCGGTCCAGCCCGCCCGCCTCCTCCGCCAGCGCCCGCGCCACCTCGACCAGGAAGAACGGGTTGCCCTCCGTCTCGCGGCGCAAGAGCTCCACCAGGTGGGGCCGCGCGCCGGCCGGGCCAATCATCGACTCGCTGAGGACCGCTATCTCCCCCGCGTCCAGCCGGGGCAGGCGCAGCACGTCCAGCGCGGGCAGCTGGGCGGGCAGGCCCGGGGCCTCGTCGTCGCGGAAGCTGCCCAGCAGCAGCAATGGCAACCCGGTGGCGCGCGCCGCCAGCCGGGACAACAGCAGCAGCGATTCCCCGTGGGCCCAGTGCAGGTCCTCCAGGAGCACCACCGTGGGCTGCGTCAGCCGGGCGAAGATGTCCTCCACGACTTGCAGCAGGCGCGCCTGCGCCATCTCCGCGCCCAGGTCCGCCGGGTCCGGCACCGGCCGCCCCAGCACCCCATCCAAATCAGGCACCAGCGGCTTGAGGACGCTCGCCTCGCGGTCATCCAGCGGCGTGAGGATGGACAGCCACCGCAGCACCGGCCGCCACTCCTGGTACGGACTGCCGCCCGCCGCCACCGCCTGGCCGCGCAGCACCACCGCGCCGCGCACCAGCGCCAGGGGCCGCAGCTCGTCGAGCAGGCGCGACTTGCCCACGCCGCTCTCCCCGCCCACCAGGAGCCCGCCCCCGCGCCCCAGCAGCGCCTGGTCCAGCACGGACGACAGGAGCGACAGCTCGCGCGCGCGGCCCACGTAGCGCGCGGCCTGCAGGAAGCTCTCGCGCGTGGTGACGGACTCGGCGGGCAGCGGCCGGCGCGTCGCGGCGCACAGCGCGGCAATCACCTCGTCCGCGCTCCGGGGCCGCTGGCGCGCGTCCTTCGACACCATGCGCTCGAGCACCGCGTGCAGCGCTTCGGGGAAGTCCGCGGGCGCGGCCGGCGCCCTCCCGTCGAAGGGCAGCCACCCGAAAATCATCTGGCACGCCATGGCGCCCACGCTGAAGAGGTCCGTCACCTCCGAGGGCGGCTCGTCCTCGAACAGCTCCGGCGCCAGGTAGCCCGGCGTGCCGCCCGGCTGCGCGCGGTGCACCTGCTCGCGCCCCACCGCCAGCCCGAAGTCGAGCACCTTCACCTGGCCGCGCGCCACCAGCACGTTGGCGGGCTTCAGGTCCCGGTGGATGATGCCCCGGCGGTGCAGGTACGCGAGCGCCTGGAGCGTCTGCACCAAGAGCTCCACCTGCACGTCGAGCGGCTGGTGGGCGCCGGCCTTCACCAGGTGCCGCGCGTCCTCCAGCAGGTCCATGGCCAGGTACGGCCGGTGCTCGGCGTCGAAGCCGTAGTCCAGCACGCTGATGACATGCGGGTGGCGCACCGAGGCGAGCGTCTGGAACTCGTGCGCCAGGGACAGCGCCAGCTCGTGCCGGGCCGCCGAGGACGGGGTGTTCTCACCCGGCGGCAGCCGCACCAGGTCCTCCACCGTCTTGTGCAGCCGCTTGATGGCGACCGGGCCCGTCAGCAGGTCCTGCGCGCGCCACACCGTGCCCGCGCCGCCCCGCCCCAGGAACTCCATGATGCGGTAGCGGCCGCCCACGACCTCGCCGTCGCCGGACAGGCGCGCGGGTTCCTCGGAACGAGGCTGTGGCGCATCGAATGGGATGTAACGCATGTGCGGGGGGCCGCCCGCCGGCGATGATAACGAAGTTTCAGGGAATCCGGGGGGTTGGTTTCCTTACAGTGATACACGGGTTGTTACACACCCGGCACCCTCCGGACTTCCCGTTGCCCCCTGGGGCAGGAGGCCCACCCACCGGGAGTATCAGCCGCCCATGAGGCTGGCCAGGCTGCGGCCGCCCTGGACGGCGCCGAAGATGAGGGCGCCGAAGTAGATGATGGTGCCCAGCGTCATGCCGTGGCCCGCCAGGATGGCGTAGCCGTCGCGCTGCAGGATGCCGATGGCGAAGAACAGCGCGGCCAGCGCGGGCAGGGTGTTGCTGAAGGGCACGAAGCCGAAGGGCATCATCAGCAGCACGCCGGCGACGAAGAGCATGAACCCGTTGAAGCGGTTGGTGCTGGCGCCGTGGGTGAGCGCGAGCAGGCGCGGCTTGCTCAGCCGGTCCACCCTGGTGAACACGTCCGCGCCCTTCTCCAGCGCGGGCTGCAGCGACGCGCGCGACAGCATCTTCTCCTGCAGCTTGCGCGGCAGCCACGGCACCCGGTTGAGCGTCACGCCCACGCCGATGAGCACGATGAGCGCGCCGAACACGGTGGAGACGCCCGGGATGGACACGGGCAGCAGGAAGGGGAAGGTCAGGATGCAGCAGAAGAGCAGCAGGCCCTGCTCGCCGCACGCCTGCATCAGCTCGCGCACCGTGAGCGACTCGGGCAGTCGCGCCGCCAGGGCGCGCAGCGTGGTGGAGAGCTGGACCTGGGTGTCGGAGAACCGGGCGGAGGACGAAGGGGGCATCGTGGACATGGACGCCGCTCCCCTATCACGCCCCGGCGGGGGACGCTCAGCTCCAGGCGATGTCGTACACCGCTTCCTCGCCCTGCCGACGGACCACCTGCACGGAGGGGTGGCGAGCGCCGCTGGCCTCCAGGCCCGCCAGGAACAGGCCCACGTAGAAGCCCGCCACCACGACGGGGCGGCAGGTGAGCGCGTAGTGCCCGGGCCCACGGGGCTCCAGCGTGGCCTCCAGGTAGTTGGTGCCCGTGCGCAGGTTGCGCGTCATGCGCGCCAGCATGCGTTCAGGGCCCAACAGGCGCACGGTGGTGAGCAGCGCCCCGCCGATGAGTGTCCCGCTGAAGCCCTCCACGAAGCGGCGACCGACGACGGCGGCGCCCTCCTCCAGGGGCAGGTGGGGGGCGAGCGTGTCAGCGGCGACCTTGAGCGCGCCCAGCCACACCTCCAGGGGATAGGCGGGGGCGAGCTTGCCCTGGGTGTCGACGCCCACCTGCTTGAGCCGTCCGACGCAGCGCTCGTCGAGCTGGTCTCCCAGCGCGCGGATGAGTCCTTCGAAGCTCTGGGGGAAGACGAGCGGCTCGCGGGTGTCCAAGGCGGGCGCCATGCTAGCCAGCCGACAGCGCGCGCCGCATCCGACAGGTTGCCGAGGTCCTGGGTGGGTCGAGACATCCTCTGGTGAACATTTGTCTCGTCCCCAGGGGTGAAGCGGGGGCCGCGAGTGCCTAGCTGGGAGGGGCATGCGGTGGTGGATGGCGTGGCTGGTGGTGGCGGCGGTGGCCGTGACGGGGTGTCCCGTCGCGTGCACGAAGGAGCGGCCGCGGGTGTTCCAGCTCAAGGGCGAGGTGGGCTCGCGCGGGCCGGACTTCGCGGTGGCGCTCTACCAGACGGTGGGCGTGCGCATGGCGCCGGGCAACCACCTGACGTGGACGAACAACGGGGACGTGTTCGACGTCATGGTGGAGGAGGTTCGCCAGGCGAAGGTCTCCATGAACCTGGTGATGTTCATCTGGCGGCCGGGGCGGGCCTCGGACCGGATGGTGGAGGCGATGGCCGAGCGCGCCCGCGCGGGCGTGGCGTGTCGGGTGATGGTGGACCCGTTCGGCAGCGCGGGGTTCGAGGCGGAGGTGAAGCCGAGGCTGGAGGCGGCGGGGTGTCGGGCGCACCTGTTCCGCCCGCTGCCCGCGGACGAGAACCTGGCGCGCAACCACCGCAAGGTGCTGGTGGTCGACGGGCGGGTGGGCGTCACCGGGGGACTGGCCATCCAGGACGAATGGCTGGGCAACGGCCTGAGTGAGCGCGAGTACCGCGACACGAACGCGCGCGTGACGGGCCCGGTGGTGGAGCAGATGCAGCAGGCGTTCGCGGAGAACTGGCAGGAGACGACGGGGGAGCTGTTGCCGCCGGAGGACTTCCCCACGCTCTCCCTGCCGGTGCCGGGGCTGGATGGCGCGGGTGAGGGCTGGGCGGCGTTCGTGGGGAGCACGGCGAACCCGGAGGTGACGCGGGCGGAGCGGCTGACGCAGCTGCTGGTGCGCGCGGCGACGAAGCGGCTGTGGATTGCGCAGTCGTACTTCACGCCGAACGGGCCGCTATCGGAGCTGCTCCAGGAGCGGGCGCGCGCGGGCGTGGACGTGCGGGTGCTGGCGCCGGGGGACATCAACGACCAGAAGTTCATCACGGTGGCGCAGCGGGCGACGTACGACGCGCTGTTGAAGGCGGGGGTGCGCGTCTGGGAGTACCAGCCGTCGATGATGCACGCGAAGACGATGTTGGTGGATGACCGGTTGGTGTTGGTGGGGTCCATCAACTACGACCCGCTGTCGTTCAACATCCTGGAGGAGGGCTCGCTGGTGTTGGAGGACCTGGACGCGGCGAGGCAGATGGAGGCGTTCTTCCTGGAGGACCTGTCGCGCGCGCGGGAGGTGGGGGACACGGGGCAGGTGTCTCGCTGAGCACGGTGGAGCGCCGTGGGGCTGGGCAGGAGGGGGCCGGTGTGCTGAAAGAGCGGGCCTCTTCCCCTCTTGTCTGTCGGAGTCCGCGCGCCATGACCGAGCCCTCCCGTCTTCTGTTCGTCGCTGGCGCCACGGGGGCCACGGGGCGCAACGTGGTGAAGCAGGCGCTGGAGCGGGACGTGCCGTTGATCGCGCACGTGCGTCCGAAGAGCGCCCAGACGGAGCCGGCGAAGGGCTGGCCGCGCAAGGCGCTGGTGGAGCTGGCGCGCGGGGACGAGCTGGCGGAGGCGATGAAGGGGAGCACGACGGTGCTCCAGCTCATCGGGACGATGCGCAAGCGCTTCGGGTCCGGGGACACGTACGAGACGAGCGACATCGGCACGACGCGGCACCTGGTGGAGGCGGCCCGGCGCGTGGGCGTGGACCACATCGTGTTGCTGAGCTCGGTGGGCGCGGGCCGGCCGGTGGGCGCGTATCTGAAGGCGAAGGCCGAGGCGGAGCGGCTGGTGCGCGAGAGTGGAATCCCGTGGACGGTGGTGCGGCCGCCCGCGTTCGAGGGCGAATACCACCACCCGCCCGCCATCCTGCGCACGCTGGCGAAGCTGAAGCCGCTGCGTGGGCTGCGCCCGATTCACCTGGACCAGCTCGCCGCCGTGCTGCTGCGTGTAGCGGAGCGGCGAGCACCGCTGGGCGCGGTGCTCGAGGGTGACAGCCTTTGGAGCGAGGTGGCGGCGACCGGGCGGTGAGGCCCGGCCGCGCCACTTCACGCCCTGCTCGAGGCGACGTGCCTTCATTCTGCGCGGTCGCTTCGCCGAGATATGCCCCTCGACGAACGAAGGCCCGAGCGGAGGAAGTCCGCCCGGGCCTCGATGAGGAACGATGAGTCCAGCGGAGTGCCTCGGGTGGAACCGGGCACTCCGGTGAAGCTCACACCGCTTTCTCGTCCACGAACTCGCCCAGCAGCCGCAGGTTGAACTGCTTCTCCAGCGGCTGCAGCGCCTCGGCCGTCACGTCTCCGGGCGTGTAGGTCAGGTTCAACCAGATGACCGGCAGCTCGCCTCCGGACACCTTCAGGATGGCCTTTGGGTCGAGCAGCTCATCCTCCAGCTCCTCCACCTTGTGGAACGCCTTCGCCTTGAAGCGCAGGCTCTTGCGCTGTTGCAGCAGGGGGTCGAGCGCCTGCTTGAGCGCCACGAGCCGCTCGTAGTCGTCCTTCCTCGTGCCCGCGCGATAGGGCGTCACATACTCGCGACATGCCAGCGCCATGACTTAGCTGTCCTCTCCGTTGAGCACGCGGATGATCAACTCGCGTGTGCTCTCACCTTCCCGTGGATTCACGACCTTCAGCCGCCCTTCGCTGTCGAAGATCTTAATCGATTGGCCGGGCACGCGGGTGTCCTGAAGCGCGGGGGCGTCATCCCCGATAACGAGCGGCACGTTGAATTCCAGGTGGCTGATGTTCCCCGAGTCCGGCAGCCCGGAGCTCGGCAGCCTCAGCGTCGGACGGCCGTCATCACTCCCGATGGACGGGACCTGCTCCTCGAACCCAAGCTCCTCCCGCATCCAGGCGACCCGGAACTGCAGGTCCTTGTCGGGGTGCGCCTTGCTGACATCCTCCAGGACCTTCTGCAGGCCCTTGGCGAAGCCACCCCCCATGTAGGCATCGACGAAGGCGAAGCGCGTCTCGCCGTTGGCGATCTTCTGCTCCAGCTCCGCGCGGATCTTGTCGTAGGGCTGGGTCCCCTTGGCCTTCTGGATGGTCGTCGTCTTGTCCGCCAGCCCCGGGTCCCCGTGCGTCAGCACGTCGCCGAGGAAGGCGCCGCCGCGCTCCACGACAATCATCGAGTCGGGGTTGAAGGCGTTCAGGTTGTCGCGGATGGCGGTGACCTGCGCCTGGTTGGCGGCCAGGTTCGAGTCCGAGACATACGTCTGGTAGATGCCCGCCTTGCCGTTCACCTCGCGGAAGTCCCGGAGGACCTCGGCGCGCTGCTCGGGCGTGCGGTCCGCGGGGTTCGCGTCCTGGCTCATCGGACCCGCGGCCTGGGAGAGCCGCTCACGCATCCGCGTCATCTCCGTGGTGAGCTGGTCGGGCGTGTAGCGCCGCGTGGACAGGCGCTCGAGCGCGACCTGCTGCTCACCCGGAGTCATCGACGTGAAGAACTCGCGGAACTTCGGGTCCTGGGTGAACTGCTCACGCAGCTCCGGCGGATAGAGCCGGGGGGGCGTGTTCTCCAGGGCCGCGCGAATCCGCTCCTCGGGGGGCTTGGAGGTGTCGTCCTTCATGGCCACGTAGCCACGGCCCGAGGTCAACGAATCCACCTGCGCCGCGTGCTCGGTGAGCTGACGCTCGGCGCTGGCGATGCGCTGCTCCAGGTCCTTGAGCTGCGCGGCCGTCGCGGGCGTGGACTTCCCCGTCGCGCCGTTGACCGCCTGATTGAGCTGCGCCTGCGTGGCCTCCAGGCTCTTGAGGATGCCGTTGAGCTTCTGCACCTCCAGCCGCGACTCGAAGCCCTGCGTGCCGTACCCCGGCATGCCGGTGATGGCCTGCTTCACCTTGTCGACGAGCTGGCGCACCTTGCCGAGAGTGCCCTCGTAGCGCTGGAGGACGCGCGCGGTCTCCATGTGCGCCTGGATGTCCTCCTTCGTCGCGTCCGGGCCCGCCTCGATGTGCACCTTGCCGTTGTCGTAGCGGACCTGCGTCGTGCGCCCGTTGAGCTCGGGGTTGCGCACCACGGGCACGGGCGGACGGCCCGTGTTGTCCGTGCCCACCTCGGGCTGCGTGGGGCGCGTGTTCTCCGGGCCGTTCGTGCGCGGCACCGGGATGAGCTGGCCCGTCGCGGGATTCACGCGGAACTCGGTGGGCCGGTTCTCCACGCGGTTCTGCGGAGGACGGCCCGCCTGCTCCGGGTTCGTGGTCGTGCCCGGACGCGTGTCCGTCGTCGTCCCCGGGCGCGAGTCCGTCCCCGTCGTGGTCCCCGGCTTGGAGTCCGTGCCCGTCGTCGAGCCCGGCTTGTTCGAGCCGTTGGTGCCGTCACTGCCGTTGCTCCCGTTGGAGCCGTTCGACCCATCGGAGCCGTTGGTGCCATTGCGCCGACGACCGCCCAGGCTCACCGTGGTGCCGCCGTTGCCGCTGCCGCCCTCGGCCGTGACGTCGCGGTGGCGCGCGTTGACCTCGAAGTCCACGACACCCAGCTTCGCGCCCACGCCCAGCTCGCGGTCCTTGAACGAGCCCGTGGTGAACTGCGCGTCGACCTTCACACCCTCGAACGCGTTGTCGAAGTTGCCGTTGACCAGGTTCTTGGTGATGGCCTGCACCTCCTCGCCGCTCAGGCCGCTGACCTCGGCGGTGAAGAAGCGGCCCTCGGGGCCCGCGTCCACGGAGCCCTCGATGGAGAGGCTCGTCTCCGCCGGCCCCGCGAACGCCGCCGTCGCCGGGCTCGCGATGAACGCCAGCATGTCCTTGGCGTCCACCTTGCTCGCATCCAGCGGAATCGACGTCTCCATGCTCACGGAGCCCGTCACTTCGCCGCCGATGTTGATGCCCGCCTTGCCCTTCAGGCCGCCCGCGATGCTCGCCGCGCCGGAGCCCTCGATTTCAATCGAGCGCACCAGGTTCGTCGGCTTGCCCTTGTCGAACTCCACCCGGTAGCTCGTCGTCGCGCCGATGCTCGCCGACAGCTCCGCGCTCGCGGGACCGAACTTGCCGCCCAGGCCCGCCTCCGCCTCGGCGCCGATGTTCACCTCCATCGCCGACAGGTGGTCGAGCATGAACTTGTGGTCTTCACCGCCCGACGCGAGCGCCGCGGGTCCCTTGCCCAGGATGACCGCCGCCTTCGCCGCCTCCTCCGGTGTGTCGAACTTCATCTCCACGCGGCCACCCGCGGACACCGACGCCGAGCCCACCAGGCCCACGCCGACATCCCCCGTCACCTCCGCGGACAGCTGGTACTTCCCATCGGCGGTCTTCTCGACCTCGACCTCGCCGTCGATGCCGGCCTTGAGGCCGACCTTCACGTCGAGGTTGCCACTCAGCGTGATGGTATCGCCCGGGCTGTTGAGCTTCTTGATCTCGTCCGCCACCGCGCCCTCGATGGGGGCGGTGATCTGGTCGATGGCCATGTCGATGGGCTTGAGGACGACGTCCTTCGCGAAGCCCAGCGCATCCTTGGCGAAGTCTCCGGCCATCCCGGCCAGGTCCCCGAGTCCCTCGGTGACGAAGTCCTTCGCGTCCTCGTACCAGGGGAGCTGACGCTCCTTGTCCAGCTCCTTCGGCTCCTGGTCCTTCTTCACCTGGCCATTCGCATCAACATCGAAGCCGACGTGGTCGTACTTCCAGCGGTTGTCACCCGCCTCCTGGAGGCTCTTCACCTCCGTCGGCTGGTGCTTCATCTGCAACTGCCCGTTCGCATCCACCGTGCCCGACGACTGCGAGACGGTCTGCGTGCGATTGGCGTGGCCCTCGTCGAAGCGCGAGCCGTCCGGGTCATACCCCGTCACGGTGGTCTTGCTGGTGACATTGCCCGGCGTCTTCTGCGACACGGCCGGCAGCGAGTCCGTCAGCACCGCGTCCTTCGGGCCGCGCGTCACCTCCTGCTGATTGCGCACCACCTGCACGCCATTGCCGTTCTTGTCGGAGGACAGCGGCTGCGTGGCCACCGACTCGGTCTTCTGCGTGGAGACCGCCGGCTCGCCCTTGGCGTTGTACTTCGTCTCCTCCGTCACCGTGAGGCTCGACTCCCCCGGCTTCAGCGACGTCGGCGCGTTGTTCGTCTTGTGGTGGTCCTCACCCTTCGACGCGTCGTTCAGCGCCTTGTTCTGCGCCGCCTCGAAGCCGTTCACCGCGTCGGCGTTGAAGCCCGGAGTCTTGATCTCCGTCTTCTTCACCTGCCTGGTCGGGATGCCCCACTCGTTGTAGTCCGTCTGCGTCGTCTGCGTCGCGGGGCCCTTCGGCGTCCCGGGACGGTTCGCCAGCGACGCCGGCGGCTTCTCCATCCGAATTTCTTCCGTGCGGCTCTGAATCTTCGGCGGCGACTTCGACACGTCGTACTTCGTCGTCGACGACGTGGTGGTGGCACCGGTCTCCGGGTGTTGCTGCGTCTGGCTCTTCTTCGACTCCAGCCCCGTCGTCTTCCCCTGCGCGTCCGACGTCTTCGTCCACGTCGTCTCGCCGGTGGCCCCTTCCTTCCCCTTCTCCTTCGCCGTCACCGTGGACGTGTAGCTGCCGTCCTTCTTCACCGTGACGGTGTTCCCGCTCTTCGCGTCCGACAGCGTCGTGTCGCCCGTCAGCGCGTTCTTCTTCACGTCGTACGTCGCGCCTGACGACGGGTCCTTGTACTTCTCCCCGTCCTTCAGCTTCGTCGCGTCCTGCAAATCCTTCGCGTCCAGCGCGTCCAGCGCCTCCGGCGGCTTCTCTCCCTCCACCGGCTTCACCGAGTTCTCCGGCGGTGGCGCCGTCGTCCCCAGCAGCTTCTCCAGCTCCGCCTTGCGCGCCGTCCCGTCGAACGCCGACACCAGCTCGTTCTTCTTCGGCTTGACGCTCTCGATGTCCTTCTGGCTGTACGGCTGCGGCTTCTTCTCCTTCACCGCCTCCGTGTTCGCCTTCCCCATCGCCTCCTCGGCCTTCTTCGCCGACAAGGCCACCTGCTCCTCCGCCGCCTGCAGCTTCTTCGCCGCCGCGGCCGCCTTCTCATCCGCCGCCTTCTTCGCCTTCTCGGCCGCGGCCGCGTCCGCCTGCGTCTTCTTCGCGTCCTCCGGCTTCTGGCCCGGCTTCTCCGCTGCCTTCTTCGCCGCCTCCGCCGTCTTCTTCGCCTCCGCCTGCTGCTTGCGCGCGGCCTCCGCCGCCTTGCGTGCCGCCTCCGCCGCCTTGCGTGCCGCCTCCGCCGCCTTGCGTGCCGCTTCTGCTGCCCTACGGGCTTCTTCCGCCGCTCTGCGCGCCGCCTCTGCCGCCCTGCGTTGTGCCTCGGCCGCCGCGGCCGCGCTCGAAGACCCTGCTCCACCCGTAGGTGCCAGACTCATGGCGCTCCCCTTTTCCTTCTGAATCGACACCTCATTATCGGAAGGAGGGAAAAAACGTTCCCTCCCCGGATGCGAGGCGTTCCGATCATTGCCGGGTGATGACTATCAGGCTTCAGCGCCAGACGTCCCACACGCCTGCCCCTCGGTCTGACAGCCTCCCATCAAGGACTTACAGCGACATGCCACGGCGACCGGCAGTGCGCGCCTCCAGCCCGCAAGGGATTGATTGAGGCCCCGCATATGTAGACACCGTCGAAAGACAGCCTCATCGGAACCGTTGGGGCCCCTCCATGACCATTGCCAACAAGGCCAGAACGAGCGGACGAGCGTGAAGTCCTGAACGAATGAACGGCCGCTCAGCGCATCGACGCCCTCTCACGGTGCGGTCAGCCACGGCGTCCCATCGAAGCCCAGCCCACGGGGCCACGCCGATGACCCGTCACCCGGCCCTTCGCGGGGAGGTCCGCCGTCGCCCCACGACGCGGAGGCGCGGCGGTCGAGCCGAGCCCGAAGCGGGTCGTCACGCCCACGGCACCGAGCCCTCGACGCCGTCGCGCCCCGTACACGTGGCGAATGACACAAGGCATCTGCCAGGCGTGGCATGAAAGGGATTGTCGCGTGGAGGGCCGCGCCAGGAGCCTCGTCGATGCGAGCACCGCGTCCACGCAAGCCGGCCCGACACGAGCACGGACGCCCCAAGGGCCACCGGTGAACACTGGCAGGGGTAACTCAGTGGCGGATAACGCCGCCGTGTGGGTGGGGACGCGGTAGCCTGGAGCCGTTCTCATTCCTCTGTCGAGACACGCCATGCTCCGCTTCCTCGCCTCCGCCCTCCTCGTCCTGTCCCTCACCGCCTGCTCGGACGACCCCGACCCCACGCCCACGCCGGACGCCGGCTCGGACGCGGGAACACCCGATGGCTCGGACTCCGGAACCGACGCGGGGACGGACGCGGGCTCGGGTGACGCAGGCCCCACGCCCCAGCCGGACGCGGGCCCGGGGACCTCTGGAGGTTCGGGAAAGCTGCCCTGTGAGCGCACCAGCTCGGTGACGAGCAACAACCAGACGTATCCGTACTGCGTCGCGCAGGTGGCGGGCGCGGAGCTGAAGATCATCGAGCCTCGGGTGGGCATCGTCCCCGCGCCGATGCATCTGGCCGTCTACCTGCACGGCGACGGGGCCCGGGCGCACACGGGGGACACCGCGCCGCGCCTCCAGGCGCCGTGGGCCTACGACAACGACACGCTCTATGTCTCCGTGCTGGCGCCGAACAAGTGCGCGTGGTGGACCAAGCCCTCGGTGACCAACTGCGCCGTGGAGGGGACGGAGGCCGACCGCGACCTCGCGGGTGACAACGCGGCCACGTTGGTGGAGGTGCTCGATGCCCTGCGCAAGGGCTGGAACATCATCAACGAGCCCATCCTCTTCGGCGGCTCCTCGGGTGGCTCGGTGTTCCTCACCGCGAGCTTCCTGCCCAGGTACGGCGACCGCTACCGGGGCGTGTACGCGCTGGGCTGCGGCGGCGAGGCGCCCTGGGGCGGCAAGCTGGACTGGGACAGCACGCGCCCCGAGCTGCGCGGCTCCACGCGACTGGTCTACGCCTACGGTGACAAGGACGAGCACCTCACCGACATCCAGGCCAGCCTCACCGCGTTCCGCGGCTACGCCTTCCCGCTGGAGGAGAAGGTCGTGGCCGGTGCGACCCACTGCGCCTTCGACCACATCGGCGGCGTGAAGGACATCTGGGCGGCGGAGCTCGAGGGGAAGTAGCCCGGCGTCACGCGGGAACGCACCTGCGTCAGGCTTGAACGCGAGAGCCCCCGGAGGCGTGTCGCGTCACGACGCGCCCCCGGCCCCCGCGCGTGGCCCCCGGGTTGCACCGGCACGCCCCCACGATGCGCGTCGACACCAGCTGCGACACCGCGAACTTCATCCTCGACGGTGACAAGTTCTTCCTCGAGCTGCACCGGCACATCCGCCGCGCGGAGCTGGACGGCAAGGGCGCCACCATCCGCCTGGCATACTGGAAGGCGGACCCGTCACTCACGCTGCCCGCGGTGGACGGAGCGCCGCAGCGCACGCTCGCGCAGGCGCTCTCCTCGGCCGCGAAGGCGGGGGTGAAGGTCCAGGTCATCCTGTGGAACGGCTGGAAGTCCGAGTGCTTCGTGCCGCATCACCACTTCTGGCGCGAGGACTGGACCGCGTGGCTGGACAAGTGGAAGCACCTGCTCACGGAGTGGAAGTTCCCCGACGGGAGCCTGGAGTTCAAATACCACTCGTACGCGGGCACCGCGCTGCACCCCTTCACCAGCCTCCACATCAAGATTGCCCTGTTCAAGACCTCCGGCAGCGAGGACCTGCTCCTGGGCGGGATGAACCTGGGCGAGGACTACAAGTCCGCCACGACGCATGACGCGGCCAATCACTGGCACGACGCGGCCGTGCACCTGAAGGGAGACATCCACCGCGTCGTGGGGCACTACTGGTCGGAGCTGTGGGCGGGCAAGACGCCACCCGCCGCGCCCCACACCCCGGACAGGAGCGGCGGCGGCAAGGCCGTGACGTTCGTGACCACGGACATCCAGGGCAAGAAGGCCGAGCGGGACATCCGCAAGGAGCTGGTGGGCCACATCCAGAAGGCGAAGCAGTTCGTCTACATGGAGAACCAGGCGCTGACGGACCCGTGCATCATCGACGCGCTGGTCGCCGCCGCGGCGCGCGGGGTGCGCATCATCCTGATGGTCCCACACCCGAAGGAGACGGTGCTCGGGGACTACAGCGGGTACGCGTACGTGATGAACTTCGCCTTCCGGGCCATCGCGATGGCGGGGATGACCAGCTTCACCTCCAAGAGCGCCGGCAAGGTGAAGGCCAGCGACCTCAAGGACTGCAGCCTGCGCTACGAGGGATGGATTCTCAGCGGCCGCTCGCTGCTGCTGCCGCCGTCGCCGCAGGTCCAGAAGACGGGCTGCCTGGACAACGACACGTACATCACGGACCTGGAGAAGCGGCTGCATGCGGGGGACGACTCGCTGATGCAGTCGTGGAAGCATCCCAACCTACCGTTCCGTCCGGCGTCGCAGTTCATGAACCGGGGCGTCCACTGGAAGCTGAAGACGGCCTGGCTGGGGACGTGGGAGTACCTGGAGAACATCACGGCCATCGAGTCCGAGTCCTTCAGCATGTACTCACCGCTGCTCAACGGCGCGAAGGGGAAGTCGCCGTATGTGCACTCGAAGGTGGCCATCGTCGACGACAAGCTGGCCTTCATCGGGAGCAGCAACTGGACCTACCGCAGCATGCAGTTCGACGCCGAGGTGAGCGCCGTCATCCAGGACGGAGCGTTCGTGAAGGCGATGCGGGAGGAAATCTTCGAGCACTGGGGGATGCCCAAGAACGTCGACCAGTGGCGCGCGGCGGCGGAGCAGAACGTGGGCAAGACGGACGGCAAGGTGAACATCGTCCCGCTCACGCTGGCGGACCTGCAGGTCAGCTACACCAGCCTCACCGCGTGGGGCTCGTGGGCGGCGGGGAACATGATCTGAGCGGTGGGCGCGGCCCGGCGGCTCACGCCGGCACCGCGCGGGCCAGCGCCTGCCGTACCGCGGCGCGCACCGGGGCGGGGACGGCGTCTCCGGGGATGCGCCGACACAACGAGACGGTGCGCTTGAGCGCGTCGCAGGCCTCGTTGCACCGAGGACAGCGTGACAGGTGGTCCTCCAGGCGGATGCAGGCGGCCTGGTCCAGCTCCTCCGTCAGCTCCCGCGCCAGCTCCGGACACCCCGCTTGCTGCCCCGGGCCCTCCTGGCCCAGGAGGGTGGCCAGGTGCTCGCGCAGCAGCATCCGCGCGCGATGCAGCCGGCTCTTGAGG
The DNA here is from genome assembly GCF_059738865.1 of Myxococcus sp. MH1. Lineage (NCBI taxonomy): Bacteria > Pseudomonadati > Myxococcota > Myxococcia > Myxococcales > Myxococcaceae > Myxococcus > Myxococcus sp. MH1. Next base: position 10,466,155 of record NZ_AP026947.1, read on the forward strand.
GCGCGCACCTCGATGCCCACCACGTCGGCGGCCTCCTCGGCCGTCAGCCCCTCCACGTCCCGGAGGATGAGCACCTCGCGCTGCGCCTCCGGCAGCGCGAGGATGGCCGCCTGCAACACCTCCCCCAGCTGCCGGACCTGGGACACCTGGTCCGGAGTCGCCCCGTCCGCGGCCACCCTGGAGGCCTCGGGCGCGTCGAGCGGCTGGAAGTCCTCGGGCGCGCCCACACGACGACGGCGCAGGCGGTGGCAGTGCGTGCGCGCCACCTGGAACAGCCACGTGGACAGCGCCGCGTCGCCGCGAAACGCGTGGAGGCCACGGAAGGCCGACAGCAGCGTCTCCTGGAGGACCTCCTTGGCGTCCTCCTCCGAGCCGCACATGCGCAGCCCGAAGCGATACACCTGCTTCTCGTGCCGGGTGAGGACCTCGTCCAGGGCCTCGCCATCTCCCGAGCGCGCGGCCTCCATCAACTGTTCGTCGGTTCGCGTCGACATCCGCCTCCCACCTCCTCCTCGAAAGAACGTCGGAGCCCCTGCGCGCCTTCCTGGAGGGCCCTCCCCTGCCAGCCTCGGCGAGCAGCGCCCGGCAACCGAGGCCACGGGCCCGAGCGCCCGCCCGCGAGCTCGGGCGGTCCCCCCGGGCGCGCCAGCTCGCCCCGGCCTCGCTAGTAACGGATGAGCTGATACCCCTCGGCGACCAGGCGCGCCAGCTCCGCCACCCCATTGTCCACCACCTCCGCCTGGGGCTGGAGCTTCTTCGGGTCGATGCCGAACTTCTGGAGCGCGGTGCCGCACGCCACCAGTCGCACGCCCGCGGCCTTCGCGGCCTGGGCCGCCTGCCGGACCTCCTCCGGCACCGCCTTCACCGTCGGGTCCAGCGCCACCACCGCGCGGCCGTAGGTGAGCCACACCACGTCCGAGAGGTGCCCCGACTCCTTCGCGCTCCTGGCGTGGCGCAAGGCGCTGGAGAGCGTGCCGAGGTCCTCCAGGCCCGTGGTGGCCACGAAGACGAGCTTGCCCTGGGGCGCGGGCGTCCGCCGCGCCTCGGAGGGCGTCGAGCCGGAGGCGGCCAGGGGGACGGTGGCGAGCGAGGTGACGAGCAGCAACACGAGGCGATTCATCGGGACGGACTCCGGCGGGAGGACTACTGGATGGACAGCAGGTGGATGAGGCCCCAGGCGAACAGGGCCAGCGCGGCGAAGCCGACGAGCCCCGCGTAGACGACGCGCAGGCCCGCGCGGCGGACCATGCTCAGGTGGGTGCCCAGGCCCATGGCCGCCATGGCCAGGACCATGAGGAAGACGCTGGCGGTGGACAGCCACGCCCGGGCCCAGGCGGGCACCACCCCCACCGTGCCCAGCACGCCCACCGCGAGGAAGCCGATGACGAACCAGGGGATGGGCGGCTCCTTCAGCGAGTAGCGCACCTTCCCGCCGACCCCGGAGACGAGCCCCAGCACCACGAGCGCCGGCGCCAGCAGCACCACGCGGGTGAGCTTGACCAGCGTGCCCAGGTCCCCGGCGTCGGCGCCAAACGTGAAGGCCGCGGCCATCACCTGCGCCACCTCGTGCAGCGTGGCCCCGGAGAGGATGGCGAGCTGCGCGTCACTCAGCCCCAGGAGCGGCCCCACGAAGACGTAGAAGAGGACGCCCACGGTGCCCAGGACGCCGCACAGGCCCACCGCCAGCGTGGTGTCCTCCTCCTCCGCGCGCGTGACGGAGCTGGCGGCCACCACCGCGCTGGCGCCGCAGATGGACGTCCCCACCGCCAGCAGCGTCCCCAGCTTCTCCGGGACGCCGAAGCGCCGCGTCACCCACCGGATGCCGAGGATGCCGACGACGATGACGGCCACCGACAGCATCAGCACGCGCGGGCCCACCTTCGCCACCAGCCCGAAGTCGAGCCGCGCCCCCATCAGCACGATGCCCAGCCGCAGCACCGTGCGCGCCGCGTACCGCGTGCCCTCCCTCCACACGGGCGAAAGCCCCAGTGACGTCCGCAGCGAGATGCCCAGCAGCAGGGCCACCGTGAGCGGCCCCACCACCTTCAGGCCGGGCAGGAGCGCCAGCGCGTAGCTGACGCCCGCCAGCGCGGCGGCGAGCCCCAGGCCCGGCAGGCGTCGGCGCCACATCGCCTGGGGTTCGGTGACGACGGTCGAGGAGGGAGCGGCGACAGGTGCGGTCATCTCATGCCCGGGTTCGTGACGTCGTGGGTCCGGCGCGGGGCTCACCGCGAGACCTGCTGGGTGCGGAGCACGGCCGGAAGGTCCTCGCCCACCGCGCGGCCCTCCAGCGCGTCGCTCAGTCGAGGCGCGCCGGCGAGGAAGCGGCGCACCGCCTCGTGCGCGTCCAGGTCGAGCACGCGGGGCTCCAGCGCGCCGGGGATTCGACACAGCATGTCCGGCGCGTCGCCGTCGCGCTCGCAGGCCGTCACGGTGTACAGGCGCGAGTCCACCACCGGCGCCCCCGCGACCTCGAGCGCGAGGACACGCTGGCCCTTGGGTGCGGCGGCGCGGAAGCGCACCGTCATCCCCGAGGGGCGCGGCAGCCATCCACCGAAGCGATGCTCGGGGTCCTTCGCGAAGACGTTCTCCAGCTCCTGCTCCCAGAAGGCGCGCAGCTGGCGGCCGCTCACCTTGCCTGTCTTCAACTTGTTGGTGACGGGGAAGAGGTTCCACAGGTCCGCCTCGCGCACGGGCCCGGGCAACAGCGGCGTGCCGAAGCGGAAGCCGTTGGACAGGCCAATCTCGGTCCCGCCCGCGGCGCGGATGGCGTCCGCCAGCATGTTGTCCAGCGGGTTCTCCACCACCGCGTAGCGCGCGAGCGTCACGTCGGTGTGGCCCACCTGCGCCAGGAGCGCCTCGTCGTGCGTGGCGAGCGCGGCCTCCACCTGCCGCGCCATCTCGGGGTCCTCGGGGAAGCGCGACGCGGTCAGCTCGATGAGCTCCCAGCGGCGGTCCACCACCTTCCCCTCCTCGAGCCACAGGTCCAGCCGGCCGAGGAAGGAGCCGAACGCGCCGGGCTCCACCACCCACGTGCCCGCCTGCTCGATGGGGGCATAGGTGCGCTCGTGCGTGTCGCTGGACAGGTGGACATCCACGCCGGGCACCCGGGCCGCGAGCCCCACGGCCTTGGCGAGCCCCACGTGGGACAACAACAGCACCACCTGCGCGCCGTCGCGCTCGCGCGCCTCGCGCACCAGCGTGGGCAGCGCCTCCGGGCCGTCGTAGCGCAGCCCCTGGCTGTATCCGGGCGGCTGTCGACGCGGGACGTCCGGGTCCGTGAAGCCCACCACGGCGACCTTCACGCCCCCCACGTCCTTCACCAGCGAGGGAGCAAAGAGCCGCTCGCCGCTCGCCGCGTCGCGCACGTTCGCGGCGAAGAGCGGATGCTTCAGCTCACGGGCGCGCTGGCGAAGCACCTGGGGGCCGTACACCACCTCCCAGTTCCCCGGCACCGCGCCGTCCAGACCCAGGGCGTTGAGCGGCGCGATGAGCGCGCGGCCCTCGGTGAGCGCCGCCGCGCCCGAGCCCTGAATCGTGTCACCGCCGTCGAGCACCAGCACGTCGCCACCCCGCTCGGCGCGGATACGCTGGATGGCCGCGGACAGGCGCGCGAAGCCGCCCGCCAGCTCGATGCGCTCCTCGCCGTCGCGCCAGAACAGCTCCGGGTGCGCGCGCAGCTGCGCGTGCAGGTCGGCCACGTAGAGGACGGTGAGCTGTTGACGCTTCGAGGGCGGCGCGGCGGACTTCGGCGACGCCGCGCAACCGGAGACCAACGCGAGCAGTGCGAACAGGGGACGGAACTTCATCGAGCACCTGGTGAGGGATGGCGGGTGACGCCGGGGAGGACACGTCTCATGCGTCGCGGAGTTCCCGGGCCCAAGGCGTGTCCCTCGGGCTTCCGCCACGAGGCGTCCAGGCGCCCGGGGAACGGGACCGCCTCAACGGCGCGCGCCGACCGGACGGACACACCGCAAGCGTCGCGACGCTCCCGACCAGGAGCGCTCCACCTCGAACCTCCACCTCGGAGGAGCGCCCAGGCTCGTGCGCGGACGGGACGCCATGCGGAGCACCTCGCTGCTTCGCGCCGCGACAGGCCCCGCGCCGAAGTGCCGTGACGCCTTTGCACCACGCGCCTCACCGCCACGCGGACATGGGGCCCAGGTCGAGGACATCCTGGAACCCCTGCTCCTTCAGCAGACGCTCGGCGCGGCCGCTGCGTGCGCCACTGCGGCAGTAGACGACCACGGGGGTGGTCGGCGGCCCCAGCTCGCCGAGCCTCCGCGCCAGCTCCCCCACCGGGATGTTCACCGCGCCCGGCAGGTGACCGTCCGCGAACTCCTCGGGCGAGCGGACATCCACCAGCGTGGCCCCCGCCTCCACCCGGCGGCGCGCCTCATCCGCCACGGCGGGGTCTCCCGCGCGCAGGTGTGAGCAGGCGGTGAGGACCAGCCCCACGAGCAGGGCGGCGGTGACGGCGAGGGCGACCTTCATGACGGCTCCATCCGACACCGGAGGCGGAGTGCCCCCGGGAGTGTGGGTTCAGCCCGGTCAGAGCCAGGACGGCGGCAAAAGGATTCAGCGCCCTGGCATGCGTCCTGATTCCCGGGGGGCGCGAAGGGCCCGGGTCAGGGGGCCAGGCGGGCCAGCGCGGCCAGGAGCACGTCGGGCTCGAGCTCGGAGACGGCGAGCGAGGCCCGCGCGTCCCCACCGGGCGCCACGCAGATGCGCTCGCCCACGGGCCCTCGGGTGCAGCGGGGGCCATCGCCCGCGAAGCGCGCCGCCTCCTTCGCCGCCTGCGAGCCCGGCAGGGGCAGGAAGAGCGTCATCGCCTTGCCCCCCTCATGTCGGTACAGCAGCGACGCGGAGAGCTTGCCGTGCAGTCTGCAGCGCCGCGCGCCCAGGAGCGTCGCCCCGGGCACCACCGGCACGTCCACGGGGTAGCCCACCTCCCGCTCCACCCACGCCTTCACCGCCGCGGGGTCCGAGGACTCGAACTCACAGGGCGTCACGCGCGAGAAGGCCTTGAGGTGATGCCGCTCCAGGTCCATCGCCAGCGCCTCGTTCATCCCGCCGGGCCAGGACGTCCACAAGAGCCCCACCGACGCGAGCGCCACGGCCACGCCCGCCGCCAGCCTTCGCGAGGGAGAGGCCCACCTCGGGCGCGGCGCCAGTCCGGTGACTCGTCCCGCCAGCGCCAACGGAACCGGGGCCTCCATGGCGCGCTCTGTCTGCAGGGTCCGCCGCAGCGAAGCGTAACGGGACGCCTCCCGAGCACAGCCGGCGCATCGGGGCAGGTGCTGCTCCACCTCGCGTCGCTCGGATGCCGAGACCTCGCCGTCGAACCACGCGGAGAGCCGCTCCTGCCAGCCGGGGCTACAGGCTTCCATGGGACTTCTCCTTCTCGAGGAAGTCGAACACCGCCAGTCGCGCCCGTGCCAACCGTGAGCGCACGGTGCCCACCGGGCACCCCTGGACCTGGGCAATCTCGTCGTAGCTCAGCTCCTCGACCTCGCGGAGCCACAGCGCGTCGCGCCACTCGGGCGCCAGAGCGTCGAGCGCCGCGCGCATCCCCTCGCTCAAGGCGTGCGCGTGCAGCTCCACCTCGAGGTCGGCAGAGGGCTCGGGCGGGAGCGGCTGACCTCGCCCACCCTCCAGCACCTCCAGGCGGGGCCGCAGTCCACGCCGGGAGTTGAGGAACACGGTGCGTTGTACGGCGAGCAGCCAGGCCTTGAGGCTCGCGGGTTCCTTCAGTGCGCCTCGCTGCTCCAGGGCGCGCGCCAGCGTCTCCTGCACCAGGTCGTCGGCCTCCACCGCGCTGCCCGTCAGCCGTCGGCCCACGCGCCGCAGGGCGGGCAGGTGCTCCAGGGCTCGTTCGATGAAGGCGCGGGGGCTCACGGCAGGGAAGACACGGCGACCCGGGCGGGAAGTTCCCACGATGGAACGGGGCATCGCTCCCACGCCCGGCGTATCAGGGGCTCACGCCCTGGAGTGCGAGCACCTCATGCCGGCGAGCGCCCCGGCCAGGAAGGAAGCAGGCGTGCGCGAGGAGGAGTTCCTCCACAGCCTGGAGAACCTCCACCCGCCCAGGCTCCGAAAGACAGACATCGCGCTCCCCGCCAACAGCAGCTGTGGAGACAAGGCGACCGCGCCGCAAGGGTGCGAGGCACCGACAGGCGCGTCGCGGCCCCACTCAAAGCCTGCAATTGCAAGGGCCTGGTCTCGCCGACGCCGCGGGGTGAGGCTGCGCCACCGCGACGGCCATGCACGACCAGGCCTGGCTCCAGGACCTGGCAACGGCACACCTCGATACGAGCGGCAGCACACCACGTGCGGCCGTGACGAGACCGGCCCCCCGCGAGCAGCAACGGTGTCCCCCGACGCGACGAGCATGGGGCCCATGCCGCGACGAAAAGGACCCTACCAGCCCCCTCTGACAAAGCGCGGGGGCGAAGCGACTCCGGTATCACCGCGTGCATCGCGGCTCGATGCCGAAGTTTCATTCCCATACAAATACCCAGACACGCCAATCAATGTCAGACCCGCGCGATATGAATCATCTCCAGCGGCGCCATTCCGGACGCCGTCTCAACGGGACATCATTCATCCACATGAAAAGCTCATTGTTTTCCCTGGGTCTCCTGGTCGGACTGACGGGGGCCGGCTGCGCGGGCCTCGAGGAAGGCGAGGCGATGGAGACCTCCGTGGCGGAGGACTCCGCCTCCCAGGTCATCCAGGGACTGAACACGCAGGTCACGGGGACGAGCCCGGTGACGTTCGTCACGTCGTCAGGCAATGTGACGAATTCCTACAACCAGTCCGCCACGACGGTGGTGGCCTACACGCGGGATTCAACGACGGGAGCGTTCACGGCGTACCCGGGCTCGGGCGCCGCGGACGGCAGCATCTCCGTGCCCAACGTCCCTTCCGGCCGCATCTACCTGAGAGTGGGCTCGCGCTTCCTGGTGAGCACGGGCCGCACGTTCGACCTGGGCTCCACGGAGTGGGGGCGCAATGGCCTCTTCCCCTGGCAGCCGACCCCCGTGACGGTGTCCGCGTCCGGCCTGTCTCCCTGGCAGCCGGGGGACTACATGGACATGTACTCGTTGAACCCGGGGGCGTTCGGCTACCTCTACGGCAACGAGACGGGGTTCCCCCAGGCGGGCGCGACGTCGTTCTCCGCGCTGAGCTTCGACTACGCCAACATGACCAACCCCGTGTTGCTCAACCACCTCGCCTTCGGGGATGTGTTCTCGCTGGCGCAGATGCGGCTGCAGTCGAGCCCCATGGGCGTGCCCTACCGCTCGATGCACAAGGTGCTCGAAGCGAACCTGACCCATGCGGATGGCCAGTCGACCTCCGTCAGTGGGACCTTCACCCAGCCCGCCGCGACGGGCACGTTCTCGGTGGACTGGAGGCGCTCGGCGTTCGACGCCCTGCGCACCCAGGTGAACCCGAGCGCGGTGAGCACGTACAACGAAATCTGGATGTCCGCGCGGCCGGCCGCGGTGGGCCAGGCGCTCGCGTCCATCAGCGGGCCGCCGCTCCTGGTGAAGCTCAATCCTGACGCGCTGAAGACCGACATCGTCACGGGGAGCATGACCTACAACAACCCGTTGCCGGCGACGTGGCAGAAGGTGGCGTTGGCGGCCGCGGGCTTCACGAAGACGTACGCGCTGGGGACGGCGACGCCCTTCACCATGAGCGTGGACATCCGCGTGGACCAGGAGGCGAGCGCGTTCTCCGCAGCGCCGGTGCAGCCCCTCATCGGGCCGGTGCAGGCGCCGCTCGTCAACACCCGTGGCGCGTTCCAGACCCTCACGGGCGTGGGCACGGACGCCTCGCTGCGCTGGTCGAAGCCGCTGATTGGCACGGCCACGAACTATGTGGTGAACATCTACCGGCTGGGCACGAGCAACGGCGCCACCACCGCGACTCGCGTGACGTCGCTGCACACCGACCTGCAGAGCGTGTACCTGCCGCCGGGCGTGCTCCAGTCGGGCCAGACGTACTTCGCTGAAATCCAGAGCTGGTACCAGCCCGGTTCCGACCTGGCGACGAGCCCGTTCAAGCGCGCGCTGCCGCGTGCCCGCGCCAGCGTGCTCACGGGGACGTTCAGCCCGTAGGCTGTGAAGTCGTGGGGAGGGAGGGATTTGGATTCCCTCCCTCCCCGTGGTTCGTGTCGAGCTCCCGCCTCAAGGCGAGGAGAGCGGCTCCACCGTCGTTGAGCCGGGGCTCCGCGCCCCCGCGCTCCCGCGCGCCCATGGCAGGCGCGCGAGGAGGAAGCCGCCGAACATCGCGGCCACGAAGACGAGCACCTGGGGCGCGCCGCTCGCCACCGAGGTGAGCGCGGGACCAGGGCAGTAACCGCCGAGCCCCCAGCCCACGCCGAAGAGGGCCGAGCCCGCCAGGAGCTTCGCGTCCGGCCTGCCCCGGAGGAGGTCGGGGAAGCGCGGGGCGAACAGCGGCCGCCCGCGCCGGAGGATGAGGGGACGCAGCGCCGCGTGCACCGCGATGGCGCCGCCCATGACGAAGGCGAGCCGGTAATCCCAGTCGCCCGCGATGTCGAGGAAGCCCTGGACGTTGGCCGGGTCCGTCATGCCGGCGAGCCCCAGTCCGAGGGCGAAGATGAGACCGCTGAGGAAGGCAGTGATGAGAAGACGCATCGGGAGTTTCCGTTAGAGGACGTGACGGACCACGAAGACGGTGAGGGCGCCGGTGGTCATGAAGGTGAGCGTGGCCCAGAAGGAGCGCTGCGAGCCTCGGCTGAGACCGCAGACGCCGTGACCGCTGGTGCAGCCGTTGCCCAGCCGCGAGCCGAGGCCCACGAGCAACCCGGCGCCCACCAGCACCAGCGTGCCGCGGGCGCTCGGGGAGGCGGACGCGGGGAAGGTCTCGGGACGCAGCCAGACGAGCAGCAGCCCGCCCGACAGCAGCCCCAGGAAGAACAGCACGCGCCAGGCGACGTCACCGCGCACGGGGGCCAGCAGCGAGCCCACCACGCCGCTGATACCGGCGACCCGGCCGTTGGCCCACAGCAGCAGGGATGCGCTCAACCCGATGAGCGCACCGCCGAGGAGAGGAAGCAGGAAGGAAGAAGCCATGTCACGTGAGAGCCCATGCGTGCCGGAAAGGATTCGCGCGAGCGTGGTGAATCCTTCTGGAACGCGTCGGGCTCTCACCCTCAGGAGGCAACGACATGATTTTCCGACAACTCTTCGATGCGGAGTCCTCGACGTACACCTATCTCCTCGGCGACGAGGCCACGCGCCACGCCGTCCTCATCGACCCGGTGCTCGAGCAGGTCGAGCGCGACCTGAAGCTGGTGGCGGAGCTGGACCTGACGCTCACCCACGTGTTCGACACGCACGTCCACGCCGACCACGTCACCGCGTCGGGCGTGCTGCGCGAGCGCACGCAGGCCACGGTGGTGGGCGGCGTGGGAGGCGCCAGCTGCGCCAACATGCACGTCCGTCACGGGGACGAGGTGCGCGTGGGCGAGCTCGTCTTCCGGGTGCTCGCCACGCCGGGGCACACGGACGACAGCCTCAGCTACCTGCTCGGGGACCGCGTGTTCACGGGGGATGCGCTGCTCATCCGGGGCAACGGCCGCACGGACTTCCAGAACGGGAACGCGCGGCAGCTGTACGACAGCCTCACGCGCGTCCTCTTCACCCTGCCCGACTCGACGCTCGTGTATCCCGGCCATGACTACCAGGGGCGCACGGTGTCGAGCATCGCCGAGGAGAAGCGGCACAACCCCCGCGTGGCGGGCAAGAGCGAGGCGGAGTTCATCCACATCATGGAGAACCTGAACCTGCCCAAGCCGCGAAAGATAGACATCGCGGTCCCCGCCAACCGGGCCTGTGGCCACACGGCGCCCGCGCCCCAGGGGGCCTGACGCCCTCACGGGCGGGAGCCATGACATGACGACACCGATTCCCTATCGAGACATCACACCCGCGCAGCTCGACACGCTCGCCCCGGGCACGCGGCGCATCGACGTGCGCGAGCCGGACGAGTTCACGGGGCCGCTGGGGCATCTGCCCGGCGCCGAGCTCGTCCCGTTGGACACGCTCGAGCGCGTGGCGGTGACGTGGCCCCGCGAGGCGCCGTTGCTGCTCATCTGCCGCTCGGGCGGGCGCTCCGCCCAGGCGGCGGGGCTGCTGGCCCGGGCCGGCTTCCAGCACCTCTACAACCTGGCGGGCGGGATGCTCGCCGTGCGTGAGCCGCTCCCGGGCTGAGCGCGCGTCACGGAAGGACACCATGGAACTGCTCGGCTTCTCATTGGCGGCGTTGATGGGGCTGTCGCTCGGCCTGCTTGGCGGCGGCGGCTCCATCCTCACCGTCCCCATCCTCGTGTACGTCCTGGGCTTCGGCGCCAAGGAGTCCATCGCCATGGGACTGGCGGTGGTGGGCGTCACGAGCCTGGTGGGCGCGGCGAGCCACTGGCGCAAGGGGAACGTCCGGTTCCGGGCGGCGCTCCTGTTCGCGCTGGTGGCCATGGCGGGGACCTATGGCGGGGCGAGGCTGTCGGCGCTCCTCTCGGGGGCGACGCAGCTGCTGCTCTTCGCGGCGGTGATGCTGGTGTCCGCGTTCTTCATGTTCCGCAATGGTCGACGCGACGCCGCGAGCGCGCCCTCGCCCCACAAGGCGCCCGTGCCCGTCATGGTGCTGGCGGCCCTGGGGGTGGGCGGGCTCACGGGGCTGGTGGGCGTGGGGGGAGGGTTCCTCATCGTCCCGGCGCTGGTGCTGTTGGTGGGGCTGCCGATGAAGCAGGCGGTGGGGACCAGCCTGCTCGTCATCGCGCTCAACTCGCTGGTGGGCTTCGCGGGCTACCTCGGCCATGTCGAGGTGCCCTGGGGCGCGCTGGGTGTCTTCACGGCCATCGCCGTGGCCGGCATCCTGACCGGCACCTGGGCCTCCCACTTCGTGTCCCAGGCCACGCTGAAGACGGCCTTCTCCGGCCTGCTCGTGGTGATGGGCGTGTTCATCCTCGTCAAGAACCGCGAGGCCCTGATGAGCGTGGGCGAGGTGACGCCCACGTCCGTCGGCGCCGCGGTGACGGGCACGCCTCGGAGCTCGGGGGGACCCTAGCGGTCTCCTGTGCGCGAGCCGCGCCACGGCGAGCGCGTGGGCCACCGGCAACAGGCTTCGAGCCGAAGGCCCGCCAGGATTTCGGCGCAGCCCTCCTCAGATGACGCCTCCTCGGCGGCGGTCCGGAAGTCGGGGAGGATGCTGGCCCAGGCCCACTCGTCGAGCTGACCGGCCTGGGATACGAGCGGGCTCCGGCCCCACTTGTCCTGGCTGTCCGGCTCGCCGGACTCGAAGTCGAGCCAGAGGCAGCCCGTCAGGCGCGGGGCCTCGTGGAGCTGCGCGCAGTCCTTCGACGTGGCGCGCTTCGTCCCGGACAGGTCGAGGGGCTCGCGGAAGCCGTCGGGCGCGGCGCCACCTTCGGTGGAGAGGGCACGCAGCGGCGCATCCTTTTGCAGGATGCTCGCGGCGGTCTCCTCGTACAGCGTGGAGGTCATCGGCCCCACCCCATTTGGTCCCGGACGCTGTAGTCATGTGGGCAGGACCTGCCCAACCTGAGTCCGCCGCCGGGTCCGCGTCGTTCCATGTGGAGGTATGGGCGGAGCTCCAGTCGACGATGGGCCTGCCTTCCGTGTTCTCCCGCGCCTGGACGTGCGTGAGCAGCACCCGGAAGTAACCCATGGGGGCGTAGCTCGCGCCCCGAGATGTGGCTCCGGCGGCCATGGGCGGCAGCCGCACCTGGGCCGCGGGGGAGGCCTCGAAGAGACGGACGACGGGAGTGATGGGCGGGCTGCGACTGCCCATCTCGTTGAGGCGTCCCCTGGAGCAGGACAGCCTGGGCCGCCGCGCCCGAAACGGGGACCTGCTCCCCTCCTCGCCGGCTTCATCACGGCGCGGAGGTCGCGCCGACCGCGGTCTCAGGCGATGAAGCCCCTGCAAGCCTCGGTGAACCTCTTGATGTCGTCGAACGCGTAGTCGACGGAGTCGTTCTGGTTCTTGCCCTTGACGGTCGTGGCGCCATCCGAGTTGGGCAGCCCGCAGACATCGAATCCGACCAGCTCACAGCCGCGCTGGGCGAGCAGCTTCATGACCTCCAGCACGGCGAGCTGGGAGTGCTCCGGCGTGTGCTGTCCGTCCTTGTAGGGAGTGCAGCTCACCTCCGAGATGTCGCGGTCGAAGGTGATGTAGACCGAGTACGCCTTGCCGGTCAGCCCGGCCTTGGCCTCGATGGACGCCAGCAGGCCCTCGACCTCGGAGCCGCCGTGGGTGTTGGTCCCCGTGGAGATGTGTGCCTGTTTCTTGTCCTGGCCCTTGTCGGTGACCACCATGGTGGAGAAGTCACCCGAGATGGCCTCCTGGTTGCGATTGCGCTGGAGGCCGATGGCGGAATAGGCGGTGGCGAGGCGGCCCGACACGAGATGGCCGCACGGTTCGAAGAGCTTCACGGCCCAGGTGCTGCAGTGGATGGACTCGCTACCAGCCACGCCGTAATCGTAATGGGCGTCGAAGTTGAGGACGAGCGCGTCCTCCTTGGTCGCGCGTTTCATGGCCCGTGCCACCAGCGGCCAGGACATGTGGTGGGCGCTGTTGTGGTCGATGATGCCGAAGAGGAAGGGCTGGCTGGCGTCGTCCGTCAGGAAGGGCGCCTTGCCGAACAGACCATTCACTCCGAGGAACGCGTCGGCGAAGTTGGCGAAGTTCACCTCGCCGTTGCACGCGCCCTTCACCTCCTTCGTGAAACACACGTTGCCGAAGTCCGCGTATTTGAACGACTTGTTGGGACCCTCAACGGCGCCCCTCGTGTATTTCGCGGCGAACTCGAAGCCACCGATGGTCTCCATCGCCTTGAGGTACTTGTCCATCTTGCCCATCGTCATCACGTCTCCGATGCGCGGAGGGATGAGCGTGAACTTGGGGGCCATTCCGAAGTAGGCGTGTATCATCGATGTTATCGGACTCGCTCGAGAAAGGAGGGCTCGATGCTTCAACGTGAATCATCCGGAGGCTCACGCGGAGCGTCAAGTCACGTCGGCCCCCATGAGCGGCCCCACCCGGCGCGAGGACTGCGCGGGGTTCGACACGCCGACCTGGTGCATGGGGAGACAGCACCTCAGTTGCGCCCGTAGATGCGGCGCCGCTGGTAGCGGAAGAACCCCGCGGCCTCCTCGCGCGCGAGCGTCGAAGCCTCATGCCCGAAGTACTGCTCGCGCAAGGCGCCCAGCTCGGCGTCCAGGGAGTCCGCTTGCCCGAGCCGTGAGAGCAGCGCCTCTCGCGCCTTCATGTACGCGTGCCCTTTCTCCCAGCGGGCATCCTTGTACACATCCTCCGCGGCCATGCGCGCGATCTGCTCCTCGGAGTAGCCCATGCGCCGCCGGATGTCCGCGAGGGCGGCGCGCCGTTCCTCCACCGACATCCCGACGAGGTGGGCCTGCACCGGCTCGAGCCGGAGGAACAGCTCCGTCGCCTGAGACCGCACCAGCTGGGCCTCTGTCTTTCGAGGGTCCACGCCGGCGATGGTGGACAGCCGGTCGAGGAACACTGCCTGCTGCGCCTCGAGTGGGAGCGTCGGGTCCACGTCAAGGAGTTCGCGTCGCTTCGCCTCCTCCTCCTGGCCGAGGGCGCGAGCCTCCTGCATCCAGCGCGCGGACACCTCGGCGGTCGGGTCCTTCGGTGTCGGTCCGGAGTCCTGCCTGACAGTCCGCCGAGGCGCTTGCCCAGGGGGCGACACTGGAGCAGGCGCGGGCCGCGACGCATCCGCCTGTGCGACCGGCGCGTCCCCGCCTCGAACGAGGGAGAACGCGCCAGCCGACAGGAGGGTGCCGGCCGCGAGAAGGACGATGATGTTCCCGCGCCGACCGAGCATCAGAGACGCGGCTCCAGCTTGGCCCAGATGAGGTTGGCGATCTTGTTCGAGCCCGAGGTCGTCGGGTGGACGCCGTCGGCCTTGATGTCGGCGTTGGTGATGACCGAGCGGGGGTCGACGAAGTCGCAGTCGACGACGGCGTTCGCGCACGCCGTGCCGAGAATCTGGTCTCCGTAGTCGACGGCCTGGTCGAGGTCGCTGGCGTTGAGGAGCCCGAACTTGGTGCGGTAGTAGCCGAGGTAGACGACGTCGGTGACGCCGCTGGTCGACATGTCGTTCAGCAGGTCCGCGACCTCGACGTAGATGTCGTCGATGTAGTCCTTGCAGCTCTGCGACAGGCGGCCGAACTCATACCACTGCGTCTTGCAGTTGTACGGGTCGGCGAGCGCGATGGTGGGGATGAGGATGTCATTGCCGCCGCCATCCATCACGACGATGTGGCTGTTCGGATTGTCGGACTCGGCGAGGTCGAACTGGCCACGGACGGAAGGAGTGATGACGCCACCTTCAATCTCCGCGCCGGAGGTCGTGTAGTTGCGGAACGTCCCACCCGCCTTGGCGTGGAGGGCGGTCTGAATCTCCCCCGAGAGCGCGAAGATGGAGTCGCCCAGGAACACGACGTCGTTGTTGTCCGCGTGGGTGATGCGCGGGGCGCTCATGAGCTGACCGAGGCCACAGCCGGCGAGCAGCATGGGCGTCGTGACGACGAGGGCTTGTGCCCACCGGGGCAGACGCGCACGACCAGAGACTTGGAACGCCTTCATAGGGTGCCTTCCCGCCAGCAGGACTCGCCCGCCGACGTGCCGTTTGGGGATACGTCCGTGATTGCTCCGTCCTCCGGACTTTCCGGAAGACGTCCAATTCGCGCACAGGATTGATTCGGAAGTCAAAGCTCAAAAATGCCAACAAGCCGTGAGCGCGGTCCTGCGATAAATTTCCAGAACCAGTGCGCCGGGCCCGTTCGCACCGCGAAACATGCGTCTGTGTGACAGGGTCGCGAGTGGAACCACGGGTCCGAGGTCCAATGCCTGTTGGCATCACGGCGAGCAACAGCGCGCGTCGTCCTCGCGCGCGATGCATCCATCGCGTGCTCAACGCCTTCCGGCATCACGGCGAGCAACTGCACGCTCCGACTTATCGCTCTCGCCGAGGGCCATCTTGTGCTCAACGCCTTCCGGAATCACAGCGAGCAACGGAGCTCAAGCTCGACGCCAGCGCGAACCATGTGTAGTGCTCAACGCCTTCCGGAATCATGGCGAGCAACGGACGGTGTCGATGCGCAGCTGCGCCACGCCGGACGAGGGTGCTCAACGCCTTCCGACATCACGGCGAGCAACGGAGGACAACAATATCTACAAGAACACGGACAAGCCCCCTCGTGTGCTCAACGCCTTCCGGCATCACGGCGAGCAACGGCAAGTCACCATCGCCAAGGTGCGCCGCAAGTACAAGTGCTCAACGCCTTCCGGCATCACGGCGAGCAACGGGACGGCTGCTGGAGGAGACACCAACACGGCGTCTCTGTGCTCAACGCCTTCCGGCATCACGGCGAGCAACGGACTGAACATCTTGCCCATCAACCGCCGAAGCGTGCCCGAGCGCTCAACGCCTTCCGGCATCACTGCGAGCAACGGGGAGACCTCCACCGGCTCCCGCAAGCTGAAGAAGTGCTCAACGCCTTCCGGCATCACGGCGAGCAACGGTCGTGAACGTCGGCGTGTGCATCGAGGGGCTCGAGTGCTCAACGCCCTCCGGCATCACGGCGAGCAACGGCCGGCTACGCCGACGCGTTTTGGAGCAACAGCGAGAAGTGCTCAACGCCTTCCGGCATCACGGCGAGCAACGGCCTCACGGGGAAAGCCGGGGACGTGCTCCTGAAGAAGTTGGTGCTCAACGCCTTCCGGCATCACGGCGAGCGGCGGTGGACGTCCATCGGTGAGGAATCCCTCGACCGCCTCATGTGCTCAACGCCTTCCGGCATCACGGCGAGCAACGGCGCACCGAGCCACCAAGCTCCCAGCCCTGGCTGTCTAGTGCTCAACGCCTTCCGGCATCACGGCGAGCAACGGCCGAGGTGCTCGAGCTCTACTCGCTGCTCGGTGTCGTGTGCTCAACGCCTTCCGGCATCACGGCGAGCGGCGGACTTCGCCAACACGGAGGGCGAGGAGTTGGCGCGCCAGTGCTCAACGCCTTCCGGCATCACGGCGAGCGGCGGCACGCGAGCGTCCAGCGCTACAGGAAGATTGTTCCGTGCTCAACGCCTTCCGGCATCACGGCGAGCGGCGGAAGGGCGTGCACGCCTGCGTGGTGCCGTGGTCGGCCATGAACTCAACGCCTTCCTGCATCTGTCAAGGACCGGGGTCATGGACCGCGGGAGGGTCGGCCAAGCGGATCGGGTTGCTGAGCTCGTCAGGGAGCCGCTGCTCGAGTTCGCGGCGTTGACGAGGTCGGGGTCGGCCAAGCGGATCCACGCCGTGGCTAGCGCGCTTCCGCGGCGGCGGCCTTTCGGCGCCGGACGGGAGGCGGATTGCGGTAGCTATCGCCTTCGATGACCAGGACATGCGAGTGGTGCAGCAGCCTATCCATGGCGGCGCTGGCCATCAGCGGGTCCCCGAAGAGCGGAGGCCACTCTTCGATTGCGCGATTGGAGGTGATGACAGTGCTCTTGCGCTCGTACCTCTGTCGGACGACTTCGTAGAGGTCCACCGGCTCGTCCTGTGTCAGCCCGCGCAGGCCGAGGTCATCGATGATGAGCAGGTCCGGCGAGGTGAAGCGCAAGAGGCGCTTGTCGTAGGAGCCGTCGCCCCTGGCGGAGCGCAACTGCATGAGCAGTTCGTGGGTGCCGACGTAGAGGGTGCTGAAGCCAGCACGGCACGCGCGGTGGCCGAGAGCCTGCGCCAGGTGGGACTTGCCCACGCCGGTGGGGCCGACGATGAGCACGTTGTCGTGGCGCTCGAGGAAGCCGCAGGTGCCCAGCTCCAGCACCTTGGCCTTGGGCACGCTGGGGTTGAAGTGGAAGTCGAAGTCCTCCAGCGTCCTGGCGTGCTCGAAGGAGGCGCGACGCACGCGCTGGGAGATTTGCTTGGAGTCGCGGCGCTCCACCTCGTCTCCCAGCAGCCGGTAGAGGAATTCGGAGTGGGAGAGGTTGTCGTCCACCGCCTGCTGGGTGCGCAGCTGCAGGGACTGGAGGACACCGGACAGGCGCAGCTTCTTGAGCATGGGAATCAGCTCGTCAGTGGGACTCAATTTCGGACTCCGAGGGCACGACGGGGAGGTGAAGCAGCTCGGCCACGCTGCGTGCGAAGCGAGGCTGAGAGAGGGAGTCCTTCGGCGGGGAGGCGAGCACCAGGGGAGGGGCCTGCAAGTCCAAGCCCTGGCGCAGCAGACTCTTCAGCCCGCCGTAGCTGTAGGTGCCGTAGAAGTGGGCACGCCGGGCCGCAGCGCGAGCTCGCTCGGCAGGGAATGTCTCCAGGTGCGTCACCATGGCCTGCACGGCACGCAACTGGGAGAGCACCGCGTCGGAGTCGAAGACGGCGCGCACGTAGGTGAGCACCTCGTCTCCCAGCCGGGCGGCCCGGCCTTCCCAGTAGCCTCGGCTGCGGTGACGCAAGTCCGCGCGGTGCTGGGGCAGGTGCTCGTCGAGGGTACTGTAGAGGCCGGTGCCGCGTCGGGCGTGAGTGGCGACGCGCACGTCGTCCGCGTACACCTCGAGACTGGCGTCGGTGACACGCAACCAGACGTCGCTCCCCACCAGGCGCCAGGGCACCGAGTAGAAGCGCCTGTCGAAGAGGACGTGGCTGTCCTGGTGCACGCGCGTGGCCTTCCAGGCGACAGACGTGAAGCGCCGGGTGGGCAGGGGCCGCAGGGCGGGCACCTCTTCCTCACGGAAGACGTCCACCGGGCGCCGGCCCGTCTTCCCATGCCACCGGATGTTGGCGACTTCCGACAGCCACCTCTTCAAGTCCGCCCGGACGGTGTCGACGTCCTGGCCCTCTCGGCCCTTGAAGAAGTTGGACTGGACGTACTTGACGCCCGCCTCCACCTTGCCCTTCTTCTGCGGCGCGTACGGGGGCGTCGGGTCCACCTTGAAGCCGTAGTGTCGGGCCACCTCCCGGTAGCTGCGATTGAGGGCGGACGGCTCGTCCGGAGTGAAGGCCGCGCGCAGCACGGCGGCCTTCAGGTTGTCCGGCACCACCGTTTCCACCACGCCGCCCAACTGCTCGAAGGCGTCCACGTGCAGCCTCAGCCACGTCGGCAGCGACTGCTCGAAGACGACGTCGGCCACCAGGTAGCGGCTGTGCGCCAGCACCAGGACGAACACCCACGCCTTGCGGGCCACCTTCTGCCTGGGACACAGCAACTTGCCGACGTAGCCGAAGCCCACCTGCGCCACCTCTCCGGGCGCCGTCACGACGGGGATGGCCACGTCCTCGGCCCGTACGCCACGCGCCTTGCGCAACTGGCGCACCATCCGCTTCACCGCCGAGGCGCTCGCCGTGAAGCCCTCCACCTCCAGCCGGAGCCTGTCGTGAATGGCTCGTGGCCCCAGTCCTTGGCTCAGCAGCGCCTCTACCCGCTCCTGCCAGCGCACCAGCGAGGACGTCTGCTGCGGTGACACCTTGGACGGCAGGTGCTCCTGCACCAGGGCCTTGAGCACTTCCAGTTCGGGCACCTCGTCCACGGGGCCTTCCAGTGCGCCGGCCCTCACGAGCGCCGCTCGGTACGCCCTCTCCGTATTCGGACCCATTCCCAACAACCGGGCCACTTCGCGCGCACCCGTCCCCATGCGGTGCAACCGCACCAACTCTCTCAACCTGTCCATGTCGACTCTCCGGTAGCTCATCCGCGCGCGTCCCTGGCCGCACCGCGGGGGGCGGTGCTCTTGGACTCGCGAAGATGCACGGGATGACTGGCCCGGTAGGCGCTCTCGCCCCCGCCAGCTGCGTTTCTTCCAACTGTCTTCAGGGTGGAACGGACCGCCGCCCCGACTGCTCCTGATTGCGGTCCGCTTGGCCGACCCCGAGGCGATCCGCTTGGCCGACCCCGCTACGAACAGCTTGGGTGAACCGACTGCGATCCATTACCCCGGTCCGTTACATGCATCACGGCGAGCGGCGGGAGTCCGGCACCCCGTCTACCTCGGATGAAGCCAACCTGTGCTCAACGCCTTCCGGCATCACGGCGAGCGGCGGGGTGGAGTCCACGGAACTGCTCATCGACTACAAGGTGCTCAACGCCTTCCGGCATCACGGCGAGCGGCGGAGGCAGGCTTAACGATGCGGAACAGCGTGACGGGCCAGTGCTCAACGCCTACCAGCATCACGGCGAGCTGCGGGGTTGAAGAACACCGGCACCAACGCGGTCCACATGTGCTCAACGCCTTCCGGCATCACAGCGAGCGGCGGTCTATTCGTCACTTCTACAGTGACGTGGCGGGAGGTGCTCAACGCCTTCCGGCATCACGGCGAGCGGCGGCTGCTCGCGTGCCGTGAGGAGCGGAGCAACCTCTACCGGTGCTCAACGCCTTCCGGCATCACGGCGAGCGGCGGCCCTGAACCATCTACCGGGACGAGAACGCGCCCTTGTTCTCAACGCCTTCCGGCATCACGGCGAGCGGCGGACGTCCGTCCAAGGCCAACCCCGTCACCGAGTATCGGTGCTCAACGCCTTCCGGCATCACGGCGAGCGGCGGGGCTGCAGCCGCTGCGCACCGCCGCGGAGTGCATGTGCTCAACGCCTTCCGGCATCACGGCGAGCGGCGGAAGGAGTAGCCCGGCTACTGCACGCTCGAGGACCGGTGCTCAACGCCTTCCGGCATCACAGCGAGCGGCGGCATGGGACGCCTACGAGCGCGCGGTGACCAAGAGCATGTGCTCAACCTCTTCCGGCATCACGGCGAGCGGCGGACGACGTCTCCCGCACACTCGCATCACACGTCTCCTCGTGCTCAACGCCTTCCGGCGTCACGGCGAGCAACGGCGCTACTGGATTGACCTCCGGGGCGATGTCCTGTGCTCAACGCCTTCCGGCATCACGGCGAGCAACGGAGGTCTACTTCTGAGTGGCGCGTGGGGGAGATGTGGTGCTCAACGCATTCCGGCATCACGGCGAGCAACGGACGGCGACTGTCGTCGTTGAGCTTCGTCGGGCAGTGCTCAACGCATTCCGGCGTCACGGCGAGCAACGGAGGGACCTCACCCCGCGCCATCGCGAAATCCTCAAGTTGTGCTCAACGCCTTCTGGCATCACGGCGAGCAACGGCGGCGCCGGGGACAGGTTGTTCGCCACCACGTCCACCGGGTGCTCAACGCCTTCCGGCATCACGGCGAGCAACGGCTCATGGGCTGGAAGCTCAACACCGAGGACCAGCGCCCGTGCTCAACACCTTCCGGCATCACGGCGAGCAACGGGGCAAGGCCACAGCGGCCCTGAACGTCATCGAACAGGCCCTGTGCTCAACGCCTTCCGGCATCACGGCGAGCGGCGGGCCTGGGTCGAAGGCCCACACCGCCGCGCTGGCCCTGTGCTCAACGCCTTCCGGCATCACGGCGAGCGGCGAGTGATCGAGGGCATGCTCGGACACAACGACGCGGAGTGCTCAACGCCTTCCGGCATCACGGCGAGCGGCGGACTGCCTTGAGGCCATGGTGGGCGCCGGTGCTGCCCAGTGCTCAACGCCTTCCGGCATCACGGCGAGCGGCGGACTGCCTTGAGGCCATGGTGGGCGCCGGTGCTGCCCAGTGCTCAACGCCTTCCGGCATCACGGCGAGCGGCGGGTTGACCTTCATCGCCGACGCGCAGCGGATGCCGGAGTGCTCAACGCCTTCCGGCATCACGGCGAGCGGCGGGGATTGAGGCGAGGGAGCGCGCGCAACTCGCGGCCGAGTGATCAACGCCTTCCGGCATCACGGCGAGCGGCGGGAGCTGGAAGCGACGGCAGTGAAGGGGAAGATGAAGTGCTCAACGCCTTCCGGAATCCCAATGAATCACGGCCCGGGATGACTTGGTCGGCGGCATCATCGAGAACATGTGCTCAACGTCTTCCAGCATCACAGCGAGTGTCGGACCCGAACGAGGGGGTCGAGGACATCATGTTGGAGCGGTACTCAGCGCCTTCCGGCATCACGGCGAGCGGCCCACTACCAGCGCATCGACCCAGTCGACATGCGACCGTTCGTATGTTCAACGCCTCAGAATCACGGCGAGCAGCGAAGTGCCTCGAAACGTCAACCGTCTATTCACCTGACAAAGAGCGCTCCGGAGAACCTTGAAAGGCGCCGCCCCTCCGTCATGAGCATCCGCCACATCCAGTCCCTCAAGGTGCGTCACGTCGTTTTCGTGACGCGCCCTGAAGATGCCTCTCATGCATCTTCCACCAGAAACCGAAGCAACTCCTCGCGGCGCGCCTGGAGCTTGGGGCTCTTCACCCACCCGCGAAGCGCCTCTGCGCACTCCATCCGCGCCTCGCTCGACAGGGCCATCAACTTCCCTCGCCACTGCGCGTTGAAGTCCTCGAGCACCTTGCGCTGCTCCGTCTTCGCCGCCCGCTGCGCCTCCCC
Source organism: Myxococcus sp. MH1 (assembly GCF_059738865.1). Taxonomy (NCBI): domain Bacteria; kingdom Pseudomonadati; phylum Myxococcota; class Myxococcia; order Myxococcales; family Myxococcaceae; genus Myxococcus; species Myxococcus sp. MH1. Next base: position 10,487,611 of record NZ_AP026947.1, read on the forward strand.
CCACGCCTTGAACGCATCCCGCTCTGGTGACGGCCGAGACACCGCGCGCGGTGGATTGACCACCACGCTCCCCTCGGGCACCAGCCGCCCGTATCCCGCGGCCGTCTTGCCCCCCACGCCCCAGTCACGCAGCGCCTCGCACAACCGGTCCGCGACCCAGCGCAACAAGCGGAGCGTCTCCTCGTCCGCCCCCGGGGCCACGCTCAGCGCCACGAGGAAACGCCCCCCAGGACGCACCGACAGGAACGCCACCGGGTTCGGCGACTCGTAGTCGTTGGGCCACGACCCCGCCGTCCCGTACCAGCCCCGCTGGTGCACCGTGAGCACATCGCGCGCCAGCATCCGCGGCCCTTGCTTCTTCTCCTTGTCCCAAGCCGACACCCACGGTGCGTCGTGGAAGAGGACCTGCCCCACGCTCGCCTTCTGGCCGAGCCGTTCATCCCCAGGCACACCGAACAGCCGACGACACGCCACCGCCACCTCGTCGGGCTCGAAGCTCGTGCGCAGGTAGGCCGCGAGCACGCCCTTGAGCGAGGAGCCCGGAATCACCGGCACGCCCCAGGTGTGATGCAGCGTCAGCCCCACCCCCGTCGGCGAGGCATTCCCGTGCCCCGCCAGGAGCCGCCCCGTCGCCCGCATCTCCACCGAGGCCGTGTGCCACTGCGTCAGCGAGCCGCGCCACCGGCGGTACGCCACCCCGTAGTGTTCCGGCTCCCGCGCCCCGTCCATCCAGCCCAACCACCTCCGCCATGGCGAGCCGCTCTCTTCCTTCTCGTCGTCCTTCTGGGGCGCGTAGCGCTCGTGGGCCAGCCCCGCGTGACTCGGGCCCGTCGCCTCGAAACGGGGGAGTGTGGCCAGGACCTCACGCACGAGGAGCCTCCTTGAACGTGGCCTGGACCGCGCGACGGAACCACACCACCAGCCGCAGCGTCTCGCGCGTGGCCAGCATGTACTCCTCCAACCCCAGCTTCCGCACGGCGCCCGGCAGCGTCTCCCCCGTCAGCGCCGAGGACAACCCCGGCAGCCGCGCCTTGCCGAGCACCTTCGCCAGGTCCTCGAGCAGCAACATCGCGGCGTTCGTCTCCTTCGGGTCCCGCTCCCGCTCCAGGAACGTGAGCGCCGCGGCCAGCCCATCCCGCAGCACCGACGCCCCCAGGCCATGCACGCGCGGCTTGTAGTCGTTCCGGAGGCCCGAGGGGACCGCCGTCACCCGGGCATACGCATCCGTCGCCCGCTGCTGCTCTCGCGTCACGCCGCTCATCGCCGGGCCTCCGCGTCGCCCGCCGTCCACGACAACAGCCGACACCACCCACGCCCCACCGTCGCCTTGCCGCCCAACTGGAGCATCGTCCCCTGCCCGCCGAGCGCCGCGTCGAGCACCGCGCTCGCCGCCATCGCCTGCTTCGGGCTCCAAGACGGGGACGCCGCCATCACCCCCATCAGCAGCGTCTCCGCCGGCAGGCTCTCCTCCGTCCAGAGATGGCCCTTCTCAGCCGTCCCCGTCCTCTCGTCGATGCTCACGCGGGTGTCCACCTGCATCGCCGTCTCCCACAGGAAGCTCATGGTCTCGTCATCCACGAGCACCAGGCGCCGCGCGAGCAGCTCCCGCTCATCACCGGGCAGCGCGCGCTGGAGCGCCTCCGCCCAGGCCCCGAGCACCGCGTCGTCCTCGGCGTCCACCTCCAGGTCCAGGTCCTCGAGGTAGACACGCGCCCCGCCCGCCTGCTGGTGAAGACAGACACAGGACTTCAACGAGGCCACCCGCGCGCGGTGCTTCTTCAGCGAGGGGACCGGCGGAGGCGCCTCGCCGCCCCCCTGCCGTCCACCCCAGTCCCGACGCGCCAGCGTCAGCAGCAACGGCGACGTCACCAGCGCGAACGTCCCCACGAAGCTGCGCACCGGCAGCGCGAGCAGCCGCGCGTCGCCCACCACCAGCGCCCCCGCGTACTCGCTGGGCTCGTCCCCCTCGGGCCCGTTCTTCGCGCGCCGGGGGCCGAAGACCGCGTCGGTCCGGACGGTGTCGCTCGCGCTCGCGTCACGCAGTACGCCCTTGAGCGACGAGCCGGGGATGATGGGGATGCCCGTGGAGCGCATCCGCATCAGCGGCAGGTCGATGACTCCCACGCTCTGCCCCGTGCCGACGTGCAGGGGGGACAGGGCTTGCAGCAGATAGGCTCGGCTTTCCATGCTCACGCTCCACACTCCGGGGGCAGTTCCCAGACGCCGGGCAACACCTGCCCGAGCGCCTCGTCGCGGCCGCCGCCCCACGAGGCCAGCCACAACGCGCGCAGCTCCTCGGTGGTGAACCAGCCCCCACCGACCTTCTCGAAGAAATAGACAGACCCCGCCGGCACCCACCGCCGCGTCGCCCGGGGCTGGCGCTTCACCATGTCCCACGCGGACACATCCTGCGCCCGAGGCACCAGCGCCGCGCGCAACACCACCCGCCCCTCCACCCCAGGCAACGTGCCCACGTACTCGGGCTCGCCACCTTCCGCGCACGCGAAGCCATCCGGCAGCCACCCGCGCTCGAAGCTCGCGGGCGTCGCCAGCACCAGCTTCAAGCCCATCGAGGGCTCGGGCTGGAAGTCCTCGGGGCAGGCGAACAGGTCCGCCGTCGAGCGCTCCACCTCCGTCAACCGCCTGCGGCCTCCCAGCCCCAGCACGCCCGAGGGGAAGCCCGTCACCGCCTCGCCCTCGGGCTGCCTGCAGCGCACGCCCAGCGCCCACTCCACCGCGACCGGCGCCGCCGCGCCCTCGCGCTTCTCCAGGCGCAGCAGCTCCACGACCTGGCGCGAGTGCAGCATCGTGTCCTCCGCGGTCTGCTTGTCGGGCGCGATGGCCACGTGCAGGTCCGTGCGATGACCGGGGCCCGGAGTCGCCGGAGCCGCGAGGTCCTTGCGCAGCAGCCACGCGACCATGTCCGCCTCGGACCAGAACGCCGGCGCATCGCCCGAGGGCTTGCCCATCCGCCCCTCGTGGTCCGGCCGGGGATGCCACAGCGCCTCGCGCGCCCGGTCCTCATCGGGGCCGAGCGAAGTGATGACGCCCTCCGAGTCGGGCCACCAGGGCCGCAGTCGCTCGACCCGCGCGGGCTCGCCGTCCTTGCCCGCCACCACCACCGCGTCCGCGGGCGCGGGCCACATCCGGTGGCGCGGGGTGAAGGACGTCTCCCCCAGGTCGCGCCGCAAGGCGACGAACCCCGTCAGCGCGAGGCTCGCGGAGCGCCGCTCCCACGCCTCGGGCGTCAGCCGGACACCTGGCTGATTCGACATGAGGTCCTGTCCCCACGCGGCGCGCAGCGCGCCTCGCACCGTCGTCGGCAGCGGCCACGGATGCGAGTACCCGCGCCCCACTTCACTCGTGTACCAGCCGCGGCCATCCTTCACGGACAGCCCGTCGCGCGGCAGCAACGCGAAGCACTCCTCACTCATGCGCCACCTCCCTCTCTGAGCTCCAGTCCGCGACGCGAACGCTCGAGCGTCCCCGCCACCAACATCCGGTCCACCCACGCGAGCAGCTCCGCGTGGACCGTCTCGACACACTCCGGCGGCTCCTCCGCGAGCGCAGCCAGCCCCACGTCCGTCAGGGACAGGGCCTTGTCCTCCCGCTCACGGTCCTCGGAGTCGCGAGCCCGCCCCTCGGCGCGCGCCAGGATTCGCGACACCTCGGCCACCAGCACTGCCGCCTGTTCCTCCGACGACGTCTCTGCGGGGAAGCGACGCACCATCGTCTCCACCTCGTGCACCTTGCCCAGGGGCAGCCGGTCTCCTCCCAGCAGCGCCATGTCCTGGGACAGCCGGGCCAGCGGCTCCACGGCGGCGCCCTTCGGTGTCCAGCTCGCGGTCCACAGTCGCTCGCGCCCCGCATGCTTCGCCACGAGGACCGCGAGCGCGTCGCGCCCCGCGTCCTTCGCGGCCTTCTCCGCTCGACGCCCCAGGGCCAACAGCTGCCCCAAGCTCTCCATCACGTGGCCGATGCCCAGCCCCACCGACAGCGTGGGCACGGACGCTCCGCTGACAGGGGCCAGGTGCTTCGAGAAGGCGGCCGCCAGCGCCCGGGCACACTGGAGCGCGTCCGCCGGACACACGAAGGCCAGGACGTCATCGCCCCCCGCGTAGACGAGCATCCCGCGGTAGCGCGACTGGACGATGTCTCGCGCCTCCGCCGTGAAGCTCGCGAGCGCGTGGGAGACACGGCGGTGCGCCTCGATGCCCCCGTGCTCCGCCAGTCGTCGGAGCAGCTCCCCCATCCGGTCCCCGTCGGCGACGAGGCAGGCCACGTAGGGGTACGGCGCCACGGACATCGCCGCGAGCAGCGGGCGGATGTGCTCATCCGCGAAATGCTCGGCCTCCTGCTTCGCCGCCTTGGGGTCCTCACTCCACTCCGTGAAGTACGGACGCCAGCGGTCGGGAAGCAGGAGCTGGCCATCGAACGGGAACGCGTTCACCCACGCCAGGTCCGTCCGGTACACCGACGTGAACCCGCGATGGTCCGCGCACGCGCCACGCAGCGCGGAGAGCTTCGGGCCGTGCTTCTTGCTCGCCGTCTCCAGCCACGCCGCCAGCCCGATGCTCGGCACCGGCACGAACTGGTCCGGCTCGCCACCCGCGCGCTTGAGCAGCCCCAGCGCATCCAACTCCTCGCGCTCACCGATGCGCAGCCGCTTCCACTCGCCACTCCGCGGGCGCTCGCGCTTCAGCACCGACGCGCGTCCACCGTCGAGGCTCGACTTGTGCGTGCCCGCCGGGGGCGCCTGGGTCCAGGCCCTGAACTCGCGCAGCCCCCGGCGAGCCTCCAGCGCGGCCTCGGCCTCCTCGAGGGCCGTCAGGTAATCACCGTCCTCCATCGGCGCCCAGGCCGCGTGGAACTCCAGGAAGGTGTCGAGCTGCTCGTCCGCCCACGCGTCCGCGCCCTCCGCGAGCAGCGGCCCGCCGCGCTCTCGCACGCGCACCCACTGTTCGCGCAGCGTGGCCCGAGCCGCCTTGCGCGCCGCGCGGGCCACCTCGGCCGCATCACCCTTCACCACCGCGAGGACCTTGTTGGGGAAGCCCTTCACGGCCTCGGCGTCGGCCAGGGCCTGGTCGGTCCTGGTGACACGCCCCGAGGGCTTCGGCGCCGCCGCGTCGAGCTGCTCCGGATGCGGGAAGATGAGCTCGGCGCCCGCGTCTCGGAGCGCGCACGCCATGGCGTGGCTCAAGGAGGAGAGCAGATAGCTGCCGAACCACAGGTCGCGCGTGCGTCGGGCCTGGGCGATGAAGCCCTGCACCGGGCCGACCTTGAGCACGAGCACATAGGACTGAGTCGTCATCGGCTTACGCCTCCCGAGCCTTCTTCGTGTCACGCAGCCAGTTGAAGAACGCCTCGCGCAGCGACGTCGCCTCGCGTAGGGGCGTGAAGAGCGGTTGGTCGTCCTTCGCGCGCAGCACGTCGAAGTCCGCGCGCGTGGCTTCGAGGGGACGGTTGGATTGCACCAGGAGGACCTTGCCGCCCTCGGGGTAGCCGCGCTCGAGCCACAGCGCGATGGGCTCGAAGCGGCCGTTGGCCAGCGGCATCGCCTTGACGATGAGCGGCGAGGCCAGGCGGTCCTTCGGCTCTCGCTCCCGGTCTCGAGCCCACTGGAGCTGCATGTGCTTGGGCTCGGCGGGGACGTGGTTGTCTTTGGAGTCCCGCTTCCCCTGCTGGAAGTGGACGACGATGGGCAGCCCGAAGCCCGCGCGTGGCCACGCCGGAGTCCTCGAGTACGCCGGGCGCGGCGCGTGCTCCTCGGGATAGGTGCGCGCGTGGTGACGAATCTTGTCCGCCTCCGGCCAGTTGGAGCGGCCCGCGCGGTTGTCTCCCGTGGGGCTCGGGTTGCGAGCACGCGCGCCCTGGATACCCGCGGTGCCCTGGCGGAACGCGCGCAGCCAGCCCAGCGCCTCCAGCCAGGCCTTGCTGCCATCGACCGTGGACTCGTCCCGAGGCCCCCGAAGGAGCCTCGCGCCGCGCAGCAGGGGCAGGTCGCGCGGAGCCCCCGCGAGCTCGGGCTGGAAGAGGGGCACATCGCCGAAGAGCCGGCGCAGCTCGGCGCGGGTGGCGTTCTTCGGCAGCCATTGCCGACACTGCTCCTCCGTGGCGAACGTCACCGTGCCGCAGCCACGACGGGGCCGTGAGCCATACCCACCGAAGAGCACCCACGCGCGCAAGGCGTGACGGACCTCGTCGGACAGCGCGCCCTCCGGAGCGCTGACCTCCAGCGTGAAGCGCAGCCCCGGCTTCCACCGAGGCGCGGCCTCACCATTCTTCGGAGCACGAGCGGGCCAGAGCGCATAGGACTGCTCCTCGCCCAACGAGATGTCATCCGGGTCCTGCGCGGAGACGGTGACGGCGCGCACGCACAGGTCCACCTGCGAGCGACAGGGCTTCTCTTCGCCCAGCGTCATCCCGCCCCACAGCGCGCGCTCACGCCGGGCCAGTTCGAGCCGCTGATGCTCGCCGTAGGCATGGCCATACAGCGCGCGCCACCAGAAGCGCAGGTGTCCGCGCAGCGTGGGCACGCGAATGGGGTCCACCTCGGAGAGCTGACGCGGGACAGGCGCGCCCCCGAGGATGGGCGTGACGGTCTTCAGGTCCACGGTGAAGGTCTCTCGCCGAGGGCCCGTGGGCAGTCCGCGCCTGGGGTGCGGGTCCTTGGATGGCACGGGCAGGTTCAAAGAATCAGGGCACACCTCGGCTCCTCCTCGACCCGCCAGGGCAGGACGGTGATGGGGGTGAAGACATGGGGCGACCTCGCCCACGGGAAAGGGCTCACGACTCGCAGAGGGGCTTCGGGCGGCCGCGGACGGCTGAGCGCTCCCGGTGGTGGTGGATGAAGCGTGGGCTGGGGCGTCGGTGCACATGTCCACCGAGGAGGACGCCATCGCCGCGCGCCCCCCTCGCGGCCCCGTGCGTTTTTCTCCTGTGCGTCCAACCCTACCTGACGGATGTCAGACCTGGATGCTACCTCTCAGGTACAACATGAAACCCATCTTCGACCTGGTGCTCCGGGGGCTCGTCCAGCGCCATCCAGCGCAGTTGCTGTTCCTGCTCTTCGGCGATGAGGCACCACGCTTCGTCCGCGCCGCGGACAGCAGCCTCCCCCAATCCGAGCGACGCGCGGACGCGGTGCTCGTCGTGGAGTCGGACTCGGAGCGCTTCGCAGTGGAGCTCGAGCTCCAGGCACAAGCAGACCCGGACTTCGCACGGCGGCTCCTGGACTACACCGTGCGCGTGCACCTGCGCGAGAACCTCCCGGTGTTGCCCGTGGTCATCCTCGTGGTCCCCGAGGCCGAAGGTATCCGCCCACCCTACGTCATCCGCTGCCAAGGACAGCCGCGACTCACCTTGGATTTCCTGGTGGTCCGGTTGTGGGAGGTGGACTTCTCGCAGCCGGCCCTCCAAGCCGCCACGCCGCTGTTGCCACTCTCCGTCCTCGATGCCCGAGCAGGGCCCGAGCGAGCGACCTGGGCGGAGACACGCATCCGACAGGCCACCGACCTTTCTCCACGGGAGCAGATGGACTTGCTCGTCGTCCTGGGTACCCTGACGTCACGCCGCTTCGGAAGTGAGCAGCTCACTTCATCGTTGAGGAACATCATGATGGACTCGCCTTTCTGGGATGAACAGCGCGCGCTGGAGCGCGCCCGGGACCGAGCTCGGACGCTCATCAACTTTGCGCGCGTCCGGGAGCTGACGTTGCCCCCGGATTCACAGGAGCGACTGGCGGCACTGGGCGAAGCCGCGCTGGACCAGCTCATCATCCTCGCCTTCTCCCACCCGGACGCGGCGCTGCGCACCCTGCGCGACGCGACCCGGCCCCTATGACTTCCGAGCGCAGCCGTGGCGAAGACATCAAGCCTTCAACAGCGCGCTGAGTCGCTCGACCATTCGCCCCTGCTCGTCCACGGTCGAAACCGCCTCATACAGTGCCTCGAGCCAGTCTTCTCCCTCGCCCAGCGCATAGGCCAGGGAGGCAAAGGCACGGGCCTTCGAGAACATCTCCAGGGCCTCGGCCTCCGCGCTCCCGTCCTCGTCGCACCGGGAGAGATACGCCTCATCAAGCTGCGCGGCACGTTCAGCCAGCTCCCGTCGCAGGGTGGGCGTCGCTGAACCGCCACTCCGGATGGATTCCAGCGCACGGCTGGCGAGAGGGTCCATCACCCTGGAGTGACTCAACCCCATCTCACAAGCCGCCACCAAGGCCGCACGTCGGTTCGAGGATGGGGCTTGCAAGAAGACTTCCGCGAATCCGCGAGCGACAGCATCCAACCGATAGCCCTTCTTCACCGACCCACTCCTTTCAGCGCAGGGCCAGTCTGCCGTCGCCTACGCCGGGCTCGCCAGCTCCCTCGGGCCGCGCTGCCAGCTCCCCACGCCGACACGCAGGCGCGTGGGCAGGAACAGCCCGCACCCCATGTGCCGCCGTCCGCCCATCCCCTGCTCCTGCAAGGTCACGGACGCGCACGCGGACAGGTTGCTCAGCGTCAGCCCATACCCAATCACCTTCTTCCCCGCGATGCGCACCACGCGCCGCCGCCCCACGTGCACCGTGGCCTCGCACTCCAGCGTCGTCAGGGTCCGCTGCACCGCGCTCCGGAAGCTCGCGTCATCCACCGCGTTCTTGAACGTCACCAGCCGCGAGGACAGGGACACCGGCGCCTCCAGCGGAAATACCCGGGGCGCCCCCAGCGTCACCTCGCCCCCGCCCACTTCAATCGCCGAGCCCCCCAAGGGCATCCACACCGGCAACGCCTCCGTCGGGCACCGCACCCTCAGCGTCCCATGCCCCACCAGCAGGCTCTTCCCGCTCGCCCGCGTCCCCCGCAGGTTGAAGATGCCGACGTCCTTGCGCTCGTGCAGCCCCGGCAGCCGGTGGGACAGCGCCGAGAACAACGCATACCCATGATCCAACGGAACCCCACCGCCTCGCGCGGGGTAGACGAGGTCAATCACTGACATGTTCATCCTCGATGGCCCCGCCACGGCGGGACCCGTCTGCGGGGAAGTCCTCGTCCGACACCCTGGACGAAGGGGTACTCAGGTGATGACACCCGCCCACGCATGGAACGCCGGCGCGACGCCACGGGCCATACCTCTCGAAAGGCAGCCCAGGCACGTCCGATGCTCGGAAAGCAGGGGTCATCACGCAGCTCCACCCAGGAAGACGCCAACGCCACGTCGTCCCCTCGCGCCCCCTCGCTTTTTTCGCCGGCCCCGCTCAGCGCCCTCGCCGCTTCGAGGCCCGCGCCGCCCCCTTCGCGCGCGGCTTCGGCGCCGCGTCCTCGCCTCCTTCCTGGAGCGCGATGCGCCGCGCGACCGCCGCCGCCGCCCGGACCTGCGGCGCCAGCACCTCCCCAGGTCCCTCCTGCCCGCCCCAGGATGACGGCGTCCCCAACTGCCGCAGGACCGCCCCCTCCAGCTCCGGCGCGTCGAACGAGAAGCTCAGCGCGGGCAGCGGCGCCCGCGGCTGGTCGTAGTCCGCCGAGGTCAGCTTCCCCAACCTCACCCCCGGCACCTCGGGGACGACGCCCGGCGCCTCCGACTTCACCCGCTGCTTCGTCGAAGGCGAAGCTGGACGCCGCGCGCCCGCCTTCCCGCTCCCGCGCGTGGCCCGCAGGGCCCCCAGCACCTGCTCCTTCGTCCTGCCGCGCAGCTCGAACAGGAGGAACGGGTCGCGGTCCAGCGCCTCGCCGAGCACGTAGTGCGTGGCGGCCACGTGCTTGCACGGGTCTCCCCAGTCCGGGCAGGAGCAGCTCGTCACCAGGTCCTCGCGCCGCTGCGGGAACAGGCTCACGCCCGCCGCGCGGAACACCACGTCGATGTCCTGGGGCATCGACCCCGCCAGCAGCTCCGCGCTGTACTGCGCCTTGCCGCCCATCCCGGCGATGGCCTTCGTCCACACGTCCTCGTCGAGCTGTCCCAGCTTCAGCGAGATGACATAGGGCCGGGGCCGTGAGCCCGTCACCTTCGCGGTGACCTCGCCCCCGCGGATGACCAGGTCATGCGTCCGCCCGGCCCGCGCGTACGTGCGCCCTCGGGCCAGTCGCTTCGAGTCCCCCGCCAGCACACGCTCGAGCGCCTCCAACCAGCGCTGGCCCCACCACGTGACGCCGGCCTTCCTCATCTTGATGCCGTGCTCGGGAGGCGGCCGCTTCGGCGCGGACGTCCAACCCCAGTCATTCCAGCGGCTCATGACGCCACCCCCTTCCGGCGCGGCGCGCGTCGTCGGAGTGCGCTCGGCCCGGGCGCCTCGTGCTCCTCCGCCTCGTCCGCGACGGCGCCCGAGGACAGCGAGAACAGCTCGCGCAGCGCCGCCGTGTCCAGCTCGGTCACCCAGTGCTCGCCCGTGCCCACGACGCGCTCGGCGAGCCTGCGCTTCTGCTCGAGCAGCGTGTCTATCTTCTCCTCGACGGTGCCCGCGCACACCAGCTTGTGGACCTGCACCGCGCGCGTCTGGCCGATGCGGTACGCGCGGTCCGTGGCCTGGTCCTCGACGGCGGGGTTCCACCAGCGGTCGTAATGGAAGACATGGCTCGCCGCCGTCAGGTTGAGGCCCGTGCCGCCGGCCTTGACGGACAGCACGAAGACGCGCGGGCCGTGGGGCTCTTCCTGGAAGCGGCGCACCAGCGCATCGCGCGCCTTGCGCGACGTGCCGCCGTGCAGGAACAGCACCTCCTGCCCCAGCTGCTCCGACAGGTGCGCCACCAGCCGGTCCCCCATCTCCCGGAACTGGGTGAAGACGAGCGCCTTGTCCCCTGCGGACAGGGCCTCATCGAGCATCTCCGTCACGCGCGCCAGCTTCCCCGAGCGCCCCGGCAAGGGCCCCGACTCGCCGAGGTACTGCGCGGGGTGGTTGGCGATCTGCTTGGTGAACAGCAGCAGCGCGAGCACGCGGCCCCGGCGCTCGATGCCGTCAGCGTCCTCGATGCGGCGCAGCTCCTCGTCCACCACGGCCTTGTAGAGCGAGGCCTGCTCACGCGTGAGCGTGCAGACGACCTTCATCTCGTTCTTCGCCGGCAGGTCCGCGATGATGTTCGGGTCGCTCTTGAGGCGGCGCAGGACGAACGGGCCGGTGATGCGGCGCAGGCGCTGCGCGGCGTCCTGGCTGCCATAGCGCTCGATGGGCAGCGCCAGCTCGCGCCGGAAGGTCTCCAGCGGCCCGAGCAGGCCAGGGTTGGCGAACTCGAGGATGGACCACAGCTCCGCGAGGCGGTTCTCCACCGGGGTCCCCGTGAGGGCGAAGCGCTCGCTGGCGCAGAGCGCCCGGGCCGCGCGCGCCGTGGCCGAGGCGGCGTTCTTGATGTTCTGCGCCTCGTCGAGCACCACCGTGGCCCAGTCCACGCGCGCGAGCAGCTCGGCGTCGCGGCGCAGCAGGCCGTAGGAGGTGAGCACGAGCGAGCCCGGGCCGCGCGGGAGGTCCTTCACCGCGCGAGCGCGCTCGGCGCCGTAGTGGGGCGTCAGGCGCAGCAAGGGGGCGAAGCGGGCGACCTCGCGCTCCCAGTTGCCCACCACGGAGGTGGGCGCCACCAGCAGCGTGGGGCGCACCTCGCGCGGAGCACGCTCGAGCCTCCGGAGCAGGAAGGCCAGCACCTGCACCGTCTTGCCCAGGCCCATGTCGTCGGCCAGGCACGCGCCGAGCCCGAGCGACGCCAGGGTGTCCAGCCAGTGCAGTCCACGCGCTTGATACGGCCGCAGCGTGGCGCGCAGGGCATCGGGGGCGGGCTGCGCGGTGGTGCCGCCCGAGCGCAGCCGGCCCAGGCGCTCCTCGAGCGCGCCGGTGGCGAGGACGGTGACGGGGAGCTGTCCGTGTCGCGTCTCTCCGAGCAGGGCCACGCGCACGGCCTCGCTCGCGGACAGGTGGCCGGGGCCCTCGGCGAGGTGGCGCTGGATGGCGTCGAGTTCGTGGGGATCCACCGCGACCCACGCGCCACGGAAGCGCACGAGCGGGGCCTTGCGCTGGGCGAGCAGCGCGAGCTCGCGCGCGGAGAGCGGCGTGTCGCCCAGCACGGCGTCCCAGTCCACGCGCAGGAGCGAGTCGAGCCCCAGGCCCGAGGTGCCCTCGACGACGCCGGCGGTCTGGACGCTCGCGCCTACGCGCATGCGCAGACGCAGACGGCGTCGGCCCGAGGAGGTGAGCTCACCGGGGACGATGACACCGAAGCCCGCGTCGGCGAGCAACCGAGCGCCCTCGGAGAGGAACGTCCACGCGGTGTCGGGTTCGAGCAGGAGGGCCTGGGGGCGGGGGCTTTCGAGCACGAGGCCGATGGGGGAGAAGAGCCGGGCGGCGCGGCCGAGCGCCTCGAGCAGCGACTCCTGCGGGTCACGGAAGGCGCGGCCGAGCTTCTCCAGGTGGCGTCCGCGGGTCTCCCAGACGTCGGCGGCGGACACGAGCAGGCTCGGGTCATCCGGGGCCTGGAGGTGGAAGCTCAGCACGAAGGGCTCGCGGTCCGCCGTCGGAGGCTCGAGCCGGAAGCAGGCGCGCAGCCGGTCCCTCGCGCCGAGCGCGGGCTCGCTCCAGCGCGTCAGCTCGTCGACGACGGAGCGCTCGGCGAAGCCCTCGGGGGCGAAGTCGCGGCGAGGCCCGGAGAGCGCCGCGCGCCAGCGCTCGTCCCATGAGGCCGGGCGACGCGAGGTGGCGCGAGGAGGCAGCGAGGGCCCACCGCCGCGCGCGGCGCGAACGAAGGCATCCACGGTGGCGTCGAGGAAGGCGCGCAGCAGGGCCTCGGGGGCCCAGACGGAGGGAGTGGGACCGGCGTCCACGGGGACGGCGTGGGCGGCGGCGGGCATGCTCCGGGCAAGGGCGACGACGCGGCCGGAGTCCTCTGCGGCGGAGAGGGCCGCGGCCCAGCGCGCCTCGATGCGCTCATTCCTGCGCAGGAGAGTGGGCGCTACGCGCTCCCGCGCGATGAACTCCAGCGCGAGCTTGCTGGCGAGCGTCCAGAGCGCGAGGGAGCCGGGGAATGTGTCGACCTCGGAGGCGGGCACCACGGCGAGTCGCTCGACGGTGGCGGCGAGCGGCAACGCGCGCCCCTCGCACTCGTGAGGCCCGTCGGGCGTGACGAGGAGGGTGGAGGAGGCGTCGCCCGAGCCGCGCAGGTCGGAGAGCACGCGAGGGAGCGGCTCGATTCCCCAAAGGAACAGCGACTCGACGTCGGGCAGGAAGACGAGGGGCATCCGGCTGGAATGTAAGCCCGAGTCCTTGTGGCACCAGGACAATGAAGCGGAAGCAGGCACCCTGGTCATCGGTCCGCCCCCTGCGTCCAGGCCTCAAGGTGGTGACTGGAGACATCAGGGGATGGACAGGAGACATCAGCCGGCGTGTGCCGGGGCGGGGTCCCTTTCTCCACAAGTGCCAGTGCTTCCTGAGAGCTCAGGAAGGAGACCCGGCTGGCGTGGAAGTTGCCTTGGAGCCTTGCAAGTCACCCTCGACGCGCCATCCATCCCCTCGACAACAGGAGTCTCTCCGTGAAAGGCATCAAGCTCGGCGGTTTCAAGAACCCCTTCAGCACCAAGGGCCCTTCGGGCACTGGGAGCGGCGCGAACAAGCCGAGCGCCCCGCCGCCCGTCGAGACGAAGCCCGCGCCCACCAAGCTGAACTCCGTGCAGGATGGGTTCGACACGCAGGGCAGCAAGCCCTCGTCGAGCAAGGTGAACACCCCGCCCACGAAGCAGCCGGGCAAGGACGTCACCTCGTCGTTCGGCGCCAACCCGCTGGGCCACGCGGGGCAGAACGTCCTGAACTCCTACAACATGTTCCCGGGCGGCGCGCCGCAGGGCGTGGCGCTGCCGACCGCGCAGAAGCCCTTCGTCAACGCCAGCGACTCATTGGTGTCGCTCAACGCCCACAAGTACCAGAACAACACGAACCTGTCGGTCTCGCCCGCGGGCAGCCCGGGCGTCCCGGCGCACTACATGCACTACCTCTCGACGGGCGAGGGCAAGTTCGCGGGCATCCAGGGGGTGCCGCTGCATCCGCGTCCCGGCGAGCCGAACATGGTGGTGACGGGCGCGCTCAACGGCTGCGCCGTGCATGCGCTGCACGACACGAAGAACAACAACCTGTCCTTCCTGCACCACGCGGACTACTCGAAGAACGGCAAGGCGGAGCTGGACGGCTTCCTGTCGCAGCACCCGAACCTCAAGCCCGCGGGGAGCTACACGCCCAGCGACTACTCGCACCCCACCGGCAAGCACAACCTCCCGACGGGCTCCACGCCCTTCATCCACTACGCCCAGGGCCCCGGGGGCCAGCCGGGCCAGTGGATGATTTCGGGGCAGCTCAACACGTACAAGAACGGAGGCACGCCCGGGGGCCGCCCAGAGCTGATGCTCCCCACGGACATCCCGGGTGGAGCGCTCCAGTCCGTCCCGGTGACGCTGCCCTGAGGCTGTGACCTCCCGGCCTCAAACCTCGTCGAAGCGTCCCCCCAGGATGCCGTTCGCCTCCAAGGCATCCTTCACCTCTTCGTCGACGATGAGCGGTACACGCCAACCCCACAATCGAAACACCTTCTCGGCGCCGACCTTCGACTTGTCGATTCGCAACCCGATGACGGAGCCATACTCTCCAATCCGGTCATCATAGTCCTCCGCGGTGCGGAGCTGGACCTCTTCGGAGGCTTCGTCATCGATACAGCGGAGCTGTCTGGCCACGTTGAGCAGGAACCAGGTCTCGCTCGTCCCTTCGACCTCCACGGGGAAGAGCTGAACGTCGTGGGGCGCCAACTCTCGGAAGACTGACGCGACTCGTGCGGAGACAATCGACACGAGGCCCACTCCCGCGAACTCGATATCGAGCGCGGTTCCGGGCGTGCGCACCGGCACGCGCAGTCTCTCGGAGAGTTCGACGGGAACACCGTCCGAGAACCGCCAGACGTCTTCAACTTCCCCGCCGTCCAGATGGGTCGGGTCCCCGAGATACCAGCGCCCCTTGACGTACTCGTCCGAGTTCAAATCGAAGAACCGTCGCTCCACGACTCACTCCTCGGCGCCCTTCACGACGAGCTTCCGCAGCTTGGACCCTTCCCTTACGAGATCCCGCACAATCCGAGCAAGCTACCTCTCGAGCGCGACCCGACAGGCCGCGACGGAGCCGCATCGGCATGAATCACGACGTCGCCACGTGCTCAACGCCTTCCGGCAGCACGGCGAGAGGCGGTCAGCTACCCGGCTCACGTCATCGCGACGATGCGCAGGTGCTCAACGCCTTCCGGCAGCACGGCGAGCGGCGGCATCGGCGACGTTGTCGTCCAGCAGGCCCCCCAGTGCTCAACGCCTTCCGGCATCACGGCGAGCGGCGGACCGGAGCCACGCGTCCTGCAACACCTGCCTGGATGAGTGCTCAACGCCTTCCGGCATCACGGCGAGCGGCGGTACTCAGTGCAGTACTTCCGCGCCGCGTGGGACATGTACTCAACGCTTTCCGGCATCACGGCGAGCGGCGGACGTCCGGGCGCTGGCCACGCCCGCCACCTACCCAGGTGCTCAACGCCTTCCGGCATCACGGCGAGCGGTGGTGCTGGGGGAGCAAGCCGCGCGCCAGCCGGACGATCTGTGCTCAACGCCTTCCGGCATCACGGCGAGCGGCGGTCCTTCCGTCCGTCGCATTCGCTGCCTCAGCAGGGTGCTCAACGCCTTCCGGCATCACGGCGAGCGGCGGCGACAAGGTCCACTTCATCAGCCTCCCGCTGGGGTGCTCAACGCCTTCCGGCATCACGGCGAGCGGCGGCACCGCGCGCCTGGTTCCGGACTGGGGGTGGGAGGTGCTCAACGCCTTCCGGCATCACGGCGAGCGGCGGACGCGGTGGCGCGTGGGTGTGCCAGTGCTGCCCGACCATGTGCTCAACGCCTTCCGGCATCACGGCGAGCAGCGGGAAGGTCTCGCTGGGCATCCTCAAGGTCCTGGAAAAGTGCTCAACGCCTTCCTGCATCACGGCGAGCGGCGGAGCCGCCCTGGAATCCCAAACGATTCCGCCCTCTTACCACCCCCGTTTTCAAGCACCCCCACCCTGTCCACGAACTCCAACGCCAACGCGACATCCCACATCACCCAACCCATTGAAACCCCTCACCCATTCCCCATTCAAGCACCTATTCACCTGTCAAAGAGCCCCAACCCGCGTCACCCCACGACTTTTCACCCGCCTCAAGCCCCGCGGCCCTCGCCACGCCGAGGTGCTTGAATGTCCAATCCCACACATCGGTCGCCCGCACGCTCCTTCGCCCCACCTCGCACCATCACCACCTCCACTCAGCGAAGTTCCTCACGCCCACCCCGAAAACCCATGACAGCACCGCGTCCTACAGACAGGACCACGCCAACCCCTTCAAGACAGACACCTCCAACAACAATCACACCCCTCCCCAAGCCGCAGGCCCCTCACCCCGTCTGCACCGTGAGCGCGGGCACATACCGTCCATCCAGCGCGAGTTCATGCACCAGCACGGGCCCGACGGCGTTGAGCCGCTGTCCCAGGAACAGCGCGCACGTCGAGGGCGCGTAGAGCAAGAGGTGCGTCGTCCGCACCCGGTACTGGCTCCGCGCGCGACGGATGAGCTCCCGAGCCTGCACGGCGAACGCCACCGCGTCCCCCGCCGAGCGCACCGCGCCGTCCCCTGTCCCCTCCTCCGGCTCCAGCACCAACACCGCGCGGTGAACCCCCGGGTGCTCGGCCTCGAAGCGCTCCCGCTCCGCCCCCGCGTCCCCCGTGAGCTGGAACACCACGAGCAACGCCTGCCCCTCCGGCGCCCCCTCGCGCTCCACCGCGCGCAGCCTCCGCTCCGAGGCCCCCACGTCCGAACGCCACAGGAACGTCTCGCCCCGCGTGAACTGCTCGGCCCGGAGTCGGAAGCCCGCGGCCTCCGAGAACTGCGAGCCCACCGCCAGCGACACGCTCAGCGGCACCTTCCCCCGGACATCCACCAGCGCCCCCTCCGCCCGCTCCATCAGCCGCCTCCGAGCCGCCCGAAGCTCCGGCCACAGCCGCTCACTCCACACCGCCTCCTCCGGATGACGCCGCGTGTCCCGCTCGAAGCACCCCGTCCAATCCAGCTCCTCGGTCGGCGGCGGCCCCTCCCACCTGCGCCGCGCCCACCCATGCACCCACAGGCTCACCGTGGGCCCCTCCTCCCGCGGCGCGAACAGCTCCCGGGCCCGCAGGAACGCCACAAGCGACTCGCGCGTCACCCGCTTCACCTCCCCCGAGCGCTCCACCCATTCGCGCATCCCATCGAGCACGATGGCCCTCGGGTTCACGCCCTGCCGCAACCCGAGCCCGTCCATGCGCCAGTCGACCTGCTCCTCCAGGTCCCGGATGCTCGCGAACCCCAACCGCAAGCGCAGGTCCCCGAGGAACGACGCCATCTCCTCGGGCGTCGTCTCGCACCGCTCGGCCCACCGCGAGCCCCCCTCTCCAAACGCACCAGGCCGAGACTCCGAGAAGAACTCCGGCGCCAGCGAGTGGTCCCGGCCCACCAGGTAGCGCCCGAGCCGCTCCTCCGCCCCCCAGTTGCTCACGAGCCACACCTCCACGGGCCCTCGGGCACGCAGCGCACGCCAGCTCGTGAAGAGCTTGTGCAACAGCGGGCGTCCCTTCCCGCGCTGCGCCTCCGTGAGTGAGTCCAGCGAGTACACCTCGCGGTGGTCCACGTGCCACTTCACCTGCACGAAGCGGCTCGCCACGCCCGAGCCCTCGCGCGCGTGCAGCGTCACGTCGTCCGCGGAGCCCGCCTCGGGATGCTCCAGATAGCCGTGCTCGAAGGGACACTTTGCGTCGAGCAGCCGGAGCAGTTCGTGCCAGGCGTACAGGTACTGATACCGGTCTCCCTCGAGCCGGGATGCGCTCTGTTCTCCCATGGCGGGCCGCGCTCCCTCAGCGGGACTGAGCCAGCTCGCGATGACGGTTGAAGAACTCCTCGAAGAGCCGCCGCATCCCGTCCTGCGCGTCCTCGCGCGGTTGCTCGCCCCATCGGCTGAGCGCCTCGAGTACGCGCTTCACCCAGCGACGATCCGGGTCTCGCACCAGCTTGCGCTGGAAGTAAACCCCCGTGATGAGCTCGTCATTCAGGTCCACGTCGAGCAGGTCCACCCGCTGCTGCGAGTACGTCTCGAACGGGTCCGGCGACGTCTTCAGGCCGGCGATCTCCACCGTCGCGCGCTCCAGCTTCGGCGCGGGGCCTCGCGCAGCGGTCAACTTCAGCGCGCTGAGCCGGCACACCTGGAACATCCAGATGAGGTAGCGGCGCAGCCGTCGTTCGGAGAGCGTCCGGATGGGCGTCTCCGGCTCGAACATGCGCAGGCTCTCCATCGCGTTCCAGATGATGCGCTCCATCGTCTGGGTCTCGCCGTCGTCCGCCACCGTCCCCTCCTGCTTCGACTTACGCCACGCCAAGGCCACCTCGATTGCGATGGCGTCCGCGTCGAAGTCCGCCGCCTCCAGCACGAAGCCCGTGCGCCCGCTCCCGCTGAACGTGTACGAGGTCAGCCCGCCCTGCTGGACGTGGAAGACCTCGTGGACCATGTACAGCCGGACGCACTCCTTCCAGTCCTCGCTGCCCACGCGGTCCTTCAGCTCCTTGAGGGCCAGCAACATCCCCACGTCGAAGCCCCACTTGCCCTCGAAGTGACGGTAGATCTCGATGGGTCCGGTCGACGGCGCATCCTCGACGGAGCCGCTCACGAAGTGCGTCCGGTCCTGCTCGCTCAGCTCCGACAGGAGGTCCTGCTGCGCGGGCTCGGACAACCAGGACACCAGCTCCTGGTGGACCTTCCGCACCTCGCCGAGGACCTTCGCCGCCACCGCGAACTGCGCGGTCGTGTACTCCACCGCCAGGGGCGCGGCGCGTCCGGCCTTCATCTCCTGGACGAGCAGGTACTGCCTCCGGTCCGCGTCGTAGTGGTGGAGCCACAGCGGGAGCTGCGTGTTCACGTTCACCGCCGTGCCCAGCGCGGCGGCGAAGCTCCCCGGGCAGTCCATCGCCAGCAGCACCGACGTCGCGCCGCCCAGCCGCTCGTGCAAATCCCCGAGCACGCCGCGGAGCTGCTCCGCCGCGCGCGAAACTTCCGCGGGGCTCTGGATGGCCGCCGGCCCGGGCCCACGCACCGGGCGCACGCGGACCTCGGCCAGGAGGTTCGCGCCATGCTTCCTGCGGAACGCCTCCAGCGCCTGGTCGCCGATGGCGCGAGTCACCTCCACGACGAGCGCCACCACGCCCGAGCCGCCCTGCTTCGCCTTCGGCAGCCCCTCCACCTCGAGGAAGTCCTCGGACGCTGCGGCCATCGTCCGGTCGAAGCCAAGCGACCACTCGCCGCTCCCGGACTGCTGGTACACCCGGAGGCGACGTCGGGGCAGGCACGAAGCCAGGTGGAGCATCAGCTCCAGCGGCGCGCAGCCGAAGAGGTGCACCGGCAGGTGGTCCAGCCCCAGCTCCTTCTCCTTGCTGATGAGCGCGCTGGCGAGCCGCTCGTTCTCGAGGAAGGCCCCCGCCCACTCCTCCCCCCGCGGCGAGCGCACACTGAGCCTCTCGTCGTACGGATGGAGCACCGCGCTGGCCACGTCGCGATAACCCTCCAGCCCCTCACGCGTCAGCGTCTGGCGTGCCGCGTCCTCGATGACGGGCCGGTCGTGCTCGTAACGAAGGATGAGCGCCTCGGTCCTGCGATTGATGGACAGCTCCACGTTCGACATGTGCGCACCTCGGTTGACGTCGTCCACCGAGGAAGACGCCAACGCGAAGTGGCCCCCTCGCGAGCCCGCTCATTTTCCCACGAGGTGCTCAAGGGCCGCGCTTGCGGTAGACGGGCCCGAACAGCGTCGAGAGGTGCTGGTGCGCCTGCTCCGGGTTCGACGTGCGCTCCTGCGAAGCGAGGCGAACCTCCCGGATGGCGTTCTGGAACAGGTTGCGAGCGGCCTCCTTCTGTCCCTGCGTCATCCGAGCATCCACCGCGACGCCCAGCTTCGCCGGGTCACGGCAGGTCTGCATGACGCGCTCCGACAGGTGCCGGAACAAGGCTTCGAGTCGCTCCAGCAGCGTCCCCTCGGGCGGCGACGCAAACGCCGAGTAGCACATCGCCTCCAGGTGGAAGGAGCGCAGCGGACTGTTGTCCCGAGCTCGGTTCCACTGCTTCACCAGCTTGATGAGGGGATTGAGTCGACCTCTCGCGGCCTGGTCCGCCTGGGCACAGGCGGCCTGGTGTTCCTTCGGGTTCGTCTGAATCCAGG
The DNA here is from genome assembly GCF_059738865.1 of Myxococcus sp. MH1. Lineage (NCBI taxonomy): Bacteria > Pseudomonadati > Myxococcota > Myxococcia > Myxococcales > Myxococcaceae > Myxococcus > Myxococcus sp. MH1. Next base: position 10,507,848 of record NZ_AP026947.1, read on the forward strand.
CGCCCGTGTCCCGCTGGGGAATGAGATAGCCCCCGGGTCCTCGCGTGTAGGCCGGCACGATGTCGACGCTGATTCCCGAGGAGAAGTCGATGCGCAGGGAGTGTCTCTGCAGGGCCGGCGAGTCGCGTCCCGGCCACTCCGCCTCGAAGACCTGCCGCACCTCACCCAGCAACGCGTCAGGCTCCCGTTGCCCCCTCGGTTGGCGGTCGGCGTCGAACACGGCGAACACATCCACGTCGTGCAAGGGACGCAGCGCCGTCCCCCGGCTGTACGAGCCCGACAGGAACACCTCCGACAGTGGCAGCCGCCGAATCAGCACTTCGCGCACGACCTCGTGCTGCCGCGTCACGTTGTCACGCTCGGCGCGAGACAACTCCTGCTCCTCGACGAGCCTTTGCATCGCCTGTTCCACGGTCCACATGTCGCACCTCTCCCACGCGGGAAATCCGTTCCGGAAGAGAGGACGCCAGACCGGGCTCAGCCCCTCGCGAGCGAGTCCAAGGTCCTCGCCACGTCGACCATCTCGGGCCGCTGCCCCGGCTTCTTCGAGAGCATGGCTCCGAGCAGGACACGAAGGGGCTCGGGAGCCAATCCCTCCAGGAGAGCCAGCGGCGGGGGCTTGAGCGCATGAAGGAAGAACAACCCCGAACGCTCACTCGCACTGAAAGGAGGCGCGCCCACCAGCAGACGGAAGCCCAGCACCCCCAGCGCATAGACATCCACCTTCGCGTCCACGCCCTTGGGACTGGTCCACTGCTCGGGGGCCATGTACTCCCCCGTCCCCAGCAGCGCATCCCTCGCCGTGGACACATACAGCGAAGGGGCCCGTGCACCCTCTCCCGGGACGAGGCGCGCCAGGCCCAGGTCGGTGAGACGGACCTCCAGTGCGGCAGGTCCGGAACAAGCCATGAGGACGTTCTCGGGCTTCAGGTCTCGATGGATGACGCCCTTCTCGTGCAGGAAGTGGAGCACCTGCGCGAGCTGGCGCAGCACCTGGACACCTTCCTCCAACGACAGTCGGCCACCTCGCCGCGCGAGGAGCTCATGCAAGCTCACCGGGACCCACTCCAGGACGAGAAAGGGGGGCCCGTCTTCCGTGGGCGTGCCCATCTCGAGCGCCTCGACCAGATACGGATGGCGCAGTGACAGGAGCGCCTCTGCTTCGTTCTGGAACCTCGCGACCAGCTCCGCCTGAAGACTCGCGCTCTGGCTCAGGGTCTTCACCGCCACCCAGCCATCTCCATCGAGCGCACGAGCCCGATAGACATCACTCGACCCGCCCACCGCGACGAGGCTGTCGATGACGTAGCGCCCCCACTGCATCCCGTGGAGCGACATCAGCGCTTCCTGGATGGGTCCAAGGCACGCAGTTGGTCCATCCAGTGGAGCATGCCCCGGAGCTCTTCTTCGCAGTCCGGGTAGCCCTTCACGAAGGCTTCGACATCCACCGTCCCGCCTGCCTCCAGGAGCCGCAGGTACTTGGAGAAGGCCGCATCCACCTCGTTGCGCTCCGCGGCTGCCTCGGTGGAGAGCGGGTCCTCCAGGACTGGTTCATCCGCCATCCAGGCACGCAAGGCGCGCACCCCACGCCCCATGAGGCTCTCGACCGCCTTGGGCGTCCTGCCCATGTGCTCCGCGATGGCCTTCACCGGGTGCTCATCGAGATGGAACATCTTCAGGGCCTGGTGCTGGTCCGGCTGATGACCTTCCAACCACTGGAAGCCGGAGATGAGGCGTCGCCACTCTTCCTGGAGTGCCGTCACCTGGCTCGGGCTGCGCTCCTGCGCCTTCACGCCGAGGAGTTCTTCTCCATCCAGCGACACCGTCGCCGTCGCGTCGCGCCGCTTCCGGGTGCCATGTCGATAGGTCCCGATGGCCTCGTTCCTCACGATCTGACGGAGCCACGCCCACCACTCCCGCTCCGTGGTCCCCTGGAAATGGTCGAGCTGTTGAAACGCCTTCAGCAGGGAGTCCTGGGTGACGTCCGAAGGCCGCGCGCCGACCTTCTCGACCTGGGCACGCTGTTTCTCGGCCCACTGGGACACCTGCCGCAGACAACGGCTCCACAATTCGTCCCGCGCGGCCTTCTCCCCTTCTCGAACCCGCTGCAACAGCGCCTCGAAAGACCACTCCGACAAAGAAGGCTCGGCCATGCGCATCCCCCACGTCACGGTTTGAAACTCTCGCACGCCAGGGCCTTGAAGCGCACGTCCTCCGGGTCGCGCGCGACGAACTCATGGACCAGCGCACACCCCTCCCTGCGCAGTGCCTCCGCCTGGTCAGAATCCCCTCGCCGAAGCGCCAACGCCTCGGCCCCACGCAGGGCTTCCAGGAGCGCCAGGGCGAATCGCTTGCTCGTGGGCTCCCCCCTGACCAGCTCGCGCCCGGAAGTCACCGCGGCCGTGTAGCCCACCGCTGCGTCCGTCCAGCGGCCCTCGTCAGAGGCCAATCTCGCGCTCCAGAGTCGGACCCACTCCAGCATCCACTTGCGGTGATGGTCCCCGGCATGCGTGCTCGCCTCCTGTGCCATGAGCCTCATGGCCTCATCCAATCGAGGGTGCGCGTCCGCCAGGCGCCCCGCCCGTCGCATCACCTCCGCCTGATACGCCAGGCCCTGCGCGTAGAGGGATGCGCCGTAGTCCGGGTCCTGCGTGGAGAACAGCGGAACGGCGCGTTCGAGCCAACGCAGGGCCTCGCCCGCGCGCCCCTCGGCGAGCTCCAGGTCCGCCAGCTCGCTGAGGCCCACCGCGGAGTCCCGGTCTCCGGAGACCGAGCGCGGCACAGCGGCACGCTGCGCTTCGAAATACTCGACGGATTGCAGGAAGAGGGCACGCGCTTTGGACAATCGCCCCGCCGCCAGGTCGACCTTGCCCTGCTTCGAGTGATTGAACGCCCACTGCATGCGGTAATCCTCGCCTCCGAAGCCGAGCGCCTCACCTTGCGTCAGGAGGTTCCTCGCGTGGAGGAGGTGCGCACCCGCGACCTGCAGCGTGTCATTCAGGAAGCTCAGGTCGGCCATCCGGTGGGCAAGCTTGATGCGTTGCCAGAGGACCTCTCGCCGCTGCTGCTCCTCCTCGGAGAACCCCTCCAGCGAGTCCGACAAGCCACGTAGCAACGCCCTTCGGACCTCGAGCGTGTTCGCAATCCAGCTCAGCTCCCAGTCCGCGTCGGAGACGATGCCTTCCGCGGAGTTCATGATGCGATGGAGGTTCTGGTCGGCGCGCTCGCGCTGCTCCCACGCCTGCACCGTCACTCCAAGCATCACGACCACGGCCAATGAAGCCGCGGCCACCAATGCGCGGCCGGTCCACACCCGACGCCGCTCCAACCGGCTCGCGGCCTGGAGAAATGCGTTCGCGCGAAGACTCAGCCGATGGACACCCCGTCCAGGGGTGCCGACACCGCCCCGGTAATGCGTCAGCATCGTTCCCCGAGGGAGCCACTCATTCGGCCGCGCGGCCTCTTCCCAGTTCCGTGCGGCGACCTCGACGTCCGCGCGCACCTCCAGCTCTCGCCGCTCCTCCTCCAGCCACGCGACGAGCGAGCGGACCCGCTGCAACAGCGTCTCATGCACCAGGTCCACACGTTGGGACTCGACCTCGGCCCCTCCGGACAGGAGCACCAGTCGAGGTCCGGGCTCACCGCCCGCCACCCCGGACAGCCCGCTCAGGCGAAGCAACGCTTCTTCGGCGAGTGCATCACGTCCCGCCTCCGCCAACACCTCGCTCCTGGGACGAGGCCGCCGCGTGTCCTGCACGCCACGTCCCACCTGGACCAGGGACAGCAGGATCCACTTCGCACGCTCCCGGCCCTGCTCGCCCAGGCTCGCCAGCAGTTGCTCCGCCTGCTGGGACAGCGCGCCGCCCACGCCTCCCATCCGGTCATAGTGCTCGTGCGTCAGGGGCGCGCCACCGCTCAAGGTCCACAGTGAGCGCAGCGCATGCCCGAGCAACGGCAGCCCGCCGCCCTCTCCCTTCGCGTCGCGCACCATCCGCTCCGCCAGACCTTCACTGAGCTGCATCCCCGCCTGGCGCGCCATCCCCTCGACGACCTCCTTCAGCGCCGCTTCACCCATCGGCAAGAGCGGGAAGCGCATCGCTTCTTGAAGCCGGTGGGGAAGCCTCGGCAACTGCTCCAGCCGATGCAGGAAGTCGCTGCGCAAGCACGTCAGCAGCCGCAGCCGGCCCTCCTCGGCCAATGCCGTGACCAGCAGTCCATCCAGCACCGACTGCTCGGCGCTCCCCGAGGTGAAGAGCTCCTCCAGCGGCTCCACGACCAGCAGCATCAAGCTGTCTTCAGGAACGTTCGTCTGGACGAAGGTCCGCAGGCCCGCGGGCCCGCTTCGCAGCCCTCGCTCCACCGCATCCACATCCCGCGTGGGGAAGGCCGTCACGAGCGCCTTCGCGAGGCTCCGCACCGGCTCATACGACGGCCTCGCCACGACGACCACCCAGCGCGGCAGCCCTGGCGGCGGTGGCTCACGGAGCCTCGGCAGCACGCCCGCGTGCAGCAGCGAGGACTTGCCCACACCACTCGGCCCTTCCAGCGAGACCCAGCGCCGCCCTCCCGAGCGTGCTTCGTCCAGAGAATCGAGCACCCTGCGCGTCTCCGCCCCGCGCCCGAAGAACAGCTCCGCCTGCGACTCATTGAAGGACGCCAGCCCCGGCACGGGACAGACGTCCTGCTCCTGCGCCCAGGGCCGGAGCAGCATGTCGCGACACCGCGCCATCGTCGGGCGCTCCTCGGGCGACTTCGCGAGCATCGACGCCACGAAGGTCGCGAGCGCCCCCGGAATCGTCGGCGCCAACTGCCCCAGGAAGGGCGGCGGCGTGTTCACGTGCGCGGAGATGACCTCGACCATCTCCTCCGACTCGAAGGGCCGCTGCCCCGCGAGCAGCTCGAACAGCATCACCCCCAGGGAGTAGACGTCCGCGGAGACCTTCGCCGAAGAGGCACTCCGGAGCTGCTCCGGTGCCGTGTAGTGATAGGTCCCGATGAGCACGTTCTCATGCGTATGGACCTGGGTCGCGGCGACTGCGTCATCACGGTACGGCGGCAGCTTGGCGATGCCGAAGTCCAGCAGCTTGACCCGATATCCCAGGGCCGAGCTCGCGTCAGTGCAGAGGAACACGTTCTCCGGCTTCAGGTCCCGGTGGACGATGCCCTTCGCGTGGATCTCCGCCATCACTCGCGCGACCTGCGCGCACAGGGCCAAGGCCGTCTCGCGCGGCACGCGTCCCGAGTGCCTGCCCATCCACTTCCGCAGGTCCTGGCCGTCGAGCAACTCCATGACCAGGAACACCTGGTCCGCCTGCTTCTCACAATGAAAGGCTCGCACCACATCCGGGAGGTCGAGCTTCACCAGCGCGCGCCCCTCCTGGAGGAAGCGCGCGACGACCTGCGGCTCCCTCGACGCGTCCCGGGACAGCAGCTTCAGCGCCACCAGTTGTCCGGTGTTCTCGTTGACGGCCTCGAACACCTCGCCCATGCCTCCGGAGCCACACTGCCGCAGCAACCGGAACGGACCAACCTGGGACGACGGAGCACGGAGCATGGGATGCGAAAGGATTTACTCCGCCAGGCCTCACCCGAGGAATCCCCCGCGCGGGGGCGGGTCTCTCCCACCCCGTGCGCCCCTACTCCTTCACCGCCCCCGCCGTGAGCCCGGACACAATCCGCCGCTGGAACAACACCGTCAGCACCACCAGCGGCAGCGTGGCCACCACGGAGGCCGCGGCAATCTCTCCCCACGGCTCACGGTACTCGCTGGCGAACAGGCTGATGGCCACGGGCACCGTGCGCTTCTCCGGCGTCGTCAGGAACGTCAGCGCGAACAGGAACTCGTTCCACGCGAAGATGAACACCAATATCGCCGTCGTCGCGAGCCCCGGCGCCGCCAGGGGTAACAACACCCGCCGGAACGCCTGGAACGGCGTGCACCCGTCCACCCTCGCCGCCCGATACAGCTCATCCGGCAGCTGCTTGAAGAACGACGTCAGCACCCACAAGGTCAACGGCATCGCGAACGTCGCATAGGGCAACGCCAGTCCCACCAGGCTGTCCCGCAACCCCACCGCGCGCAGGATGAGATACAGCGGGCTCACCGTCGCAATCGGCGGGAACATGCTCACCGCCAGGGCCGCGCTCAACAACAGCCCCTTCCCCCGGAACTCCAGCTTCGCCAGCGCGAACGCCGCCGCCGAGCCCACCACCAGGCAGAACCCCGTCGTCAGCGCCGCCACCACCAGCGAGTTCACCACCACCCGCAGGAACGGTCGCCCCCACAGCACGCTCGCGTAGCTCTCCCACGTCAGATGCGACGGCCACGGCCGGGTCAGCTCTCCATCCGGCCACAGGCTCGTCAGCACCTGCCAGAAGAACGGCCCCAGGAAGAACGTCAGGAACGCCACCACCGCCAGCGCCGTCCCCAAGCCCACGCGCTGTCTCATCGCGCCCGCTCCTCACGCCCCAACAGCCGCAGCCACACCGCCGCCAGCACCACCACGCACAGGAACGTCGCCACCGACAACGTGCTCCCGTACCCGAAGTCCCCCGAGCGCATCAGCGTCTTGTACGCGTAGATGCTCAACGTCTCCGTCGTGTTCGCCGGCCCGCCCTCCGTCAACACGTAGATGGCGTCGAACACCCGGAACGCATCCAACGAGCGGAACAGCACCGCCAGCAACAGCGCCGGCTTGAGCAACGGCAGCGTTATCGACCGGAAGATTCTCCACGGTGACGCCCCGTCCACCCGCGCCGCCTTGTACAGGTCCTCCGGAATCCCTTGCAGCCCGGCCAACACCAACAGCGCCACGAAGGGCGTCGTCTTCCACACGTCCACCAGTATCGCCGCGTGCAGCGCGTACCCCGGCGCCCCCAGCCAGTTGATGTCCTGTCCGAGCAGCAAGCGATTGATGAGCCCGTAGTCCGGATTGAACATCCACGCCCACAGCCTCGCGCTCACCACGGTGGGAATCGCCCAGGGCACCAGCACCGAGGCTCGTAACAAACCTCGCCCCGGGAAGGACCTCTGGAGCAGCAGCGCCAGCGGCACCGCGAGCAGCAGCTCCACCGCCACCGCCACCGCCGTGAAGTACGCCGTGTTCCCCAGCGCGGCCCAGAACCGCGCGTCCCCCAACAGGTACGCGTAGTTCCCCAGCCCCACGAACCTCCGCTCGCCGAAGACCAGGATGAAGCGGTGCAGGCTCAGCCACACCGCCGCGAGAATCGGGTACAGCGCCACGCCCGCCAGCACCACCACCGCCGGCGCCACCAACCAGTACGCCTGCCGGCGCTCCCGCTCCAGCGAGCCACGCACCGGCTCGCTCATCGCGCCTCCCGCTCGTGCTCACGCAGCAGCCGCATCCATCCACCCGAGGCACGGCCGCACCGAGCCCACCCCACCGCGAGCCCGCTCATCTCCCCTCCCCCATCAGGTGGTCCACCTGTTTCTGCGCCCGCCCCAAGGCCTCCTCGGGCGTGCGAATCCCCGCCACCGCCGCGGAGAACTCGCTCTGCAACACATCCGAAATCAGGTTGTAGTACGGCGTCACCGGCCGGGGCCGCGCGCGCTCCACCATCTCCCGCAGGCTCGCGATGAACGGTGAGCCCTGTTTCAACCTCGCATCGTCATACACCGCCGCCCTCGGCGGGTTGCGCGCGTAGTGCACCGCCAGCACCAGGTTCGCCTCCGGCGACGTCAGGTGCGCGATGAGCTTCTCCGCGAGCTTCTTCCGCTCCGGTGACACCTTCGCGTTCACCGCGAGCTGATACCCGCCCAGCGTTCCAAACCCAGGCTCCCCGCTCACCGTGGGCAGGGGCGCCATGCCCACCTTCCCCCGAATCGGCGAGCCCTCCTTCTGCGCCTCGCTCCACGCATACGGCCAGTTGCGCATGAACACCGCGCGCCCCTCCTGGAACACGCGCCGCGCCTCCTCCTCGCCGAACCCCATCACCGTCTCCGGAGACACCCCGCGCGTCAGCAGCCCGCGCAGATACCCGAGCGCCTCGCGCCCCGCCTCCGTGTCCAACAACACGCGCCCGTCCTCCCCCAACGCCTGCCCACCGTGCCCCCACAGCGCCTCGTACACGTTGCAGCTCAGGCCCTCGTACTGCCGCCCCTGCCACACGAAGCCCTGCACCCCCGGCGCCTTCGCCTTCGCATCCAACGCGAACCGCTCCAACTCCGCGTACGTGCGCGGCGCCCGAGGCACCAAATCCGTCCGGTAGTACAGCACCCCCACGTCCAGGTACCACGGCACCGCGTACGTCCGGCCCTCCACCACCACCGCCTCCACCGGCCCCGGCAGGAACTCCTCGCGCAGCCGCTCGGGCGGGAACGCCTCGGACAGGTCCGCTATCCACCCCGCCCGCGCGAACTCCGGCACCCACACCACGTCCGCCACCAGCACGTCGAAGTCCGCCGCCCCTCCCTCCAACGACGTGAGGAAGAACTGGTGCGCCAGGTCCGACGAGTTCGGCAACGCCTCCGTCACCAACGTCACCCCGGGGTGCGCCTCCTCGAAGCCCGCCAAGAGCTCCCGGAACGGCTCCGGAGGCCCCCACAGCGGCTGGTACTTCAGCACCAGCCGCGCCCCCCGCTCGCGCTCACCCTCCCCGCGCCGACACCCCAGCGTCACGAGGACGAGCCCCAGCACGAGCGAGAAGAAGAACGGGCGAGCCATGGGAACCCGGCATGAGCCCCTCCCGCCCCCTCACCGTCAACACACCCGCACCGCCCCCGTTCTCACCCGAACACCCCGGCACCACGTAATTCGTGTGCATGTGGAGAAAAACGTCTCCCTGGAACTTCGGGCACACAACTCGGGACGTCTGTTTGCCTTCTGCCCGGGAGCGGGCGTTATTCTTCGGACAGACAGGACCTCTGGGTGGGGGAGCACATGGCGGAGAAGCCTCGGGAGTGGAAGTTCGGCGCGCACCGCGTTCGCATCGAATCAGCCGACATGGCGGTGGCGACCTTCGAAGGCCCCATCACCCTGGACGACGTGAAGCGCACCTCCGAGGTCTACGCGGAGCTGTTCACGATTCTGGGCCCCTACTACATCGTCGCGGAAATCGGCCGCTCCCAAATCGAGGCCGCCGGCCGGCGCTACCTCTCCGAGAACAACAAGAGCGAGTGGTTCAAGGGCTGCGTCTACGTGGGCGCCGACATCGTCCAGAAGACCTTCGGCAAGGCCATCTCGCTCGCCATGCTCTACACGGGCAAGACGAGCTTCGACACCACCTTCGTCGACACCCTCGCGGACGCGCGCACCTGGGTCGACCAGCACCGCGCCCGACAGCAGCGCAAGGCGGGCTGAGACGCGAGGCCCGGCTGTGTGCCGGGCGACACCCCCGCTGTCCCATTCCAGACCCAGGGTCGTCCTCAAGTCGCGGTTTGAAGGCGAAGACTGGATTCTCGCTCCCGTGGGCCACGGGTTGTATGCTTGTGTGGCCAGCTCAGAGGGAGTGCCCATGCAGCAACAGGAATGGAAGTTCGGTGCGCACCAGATTCGCCACGAGCAGCAGGACGTGCTGGTGGCGGTGTTCAGCGGCATGCTGAACCTGGAGGACATGAAGCGGGCCGTTGAAATCTACAGCCAGGTCGCCAAGGCCGGCCCCTACTTCATGATTGCGGACATCGGCAACTCGCAGCTCCAGGCGGAGGCGCGCCGCTACCTGTCCGACAACAGCAAGCCGGAGTGGTTCAAGGGCTGCGTCTACGTGGGCGCGGACATGGTCCAGCAGACCTTCGGCAAGGTCATCTCCCTGGGCATGTTCCTGACCGGCAAGACCGAGTTCAAGACGGAGTTCGTCAAGACGATGGCCGAGGCCCACGCCTGGGTGGAGCAGCAGCGCCGCGCCAACGTCCGCAAGAGCGGCTGAAGCTCGCCGCACCCGCCGTCCGTCTGGCTTTCGTGGCGGCCCCCTCCCCGGGGCCCCCGAGGCCACCCCTGGTGACACTGCGGTCGAGCCCGCTCGCGCTCCCCGGCCGTCCCTCCCCCGCCTCCCTCTTCCTCAGAATCCGAGCCGGCTTGCGGCCGACGGGGTCCGCCAACCGTCTGAAATCCGGCACATTTCAGGAATAGCGCATCTTCCCGCCGTGGACAGAGGCCAGCCAGACTATAAAAATCCTCCCCCACTGGCTTAATAGTCGGGAATCGTTGTATAGGCGGTCACTCCAGAGCCTCCAACTCGCCCGGTAATTCCCTCGCCCTGGCTCCGGACCGGCTGTGCCCCACGCCTCAATCAACCCATGTCCGAGCGGTGAGCTGGGGGGCCCGCGCTCGAACTGCGAGTGACACCATGCCCGTGACGGTTCAGAAGCAGGAAGAGACCGGAGTCCCGGCCCACGCCCCGACAGGGCGCTGCCCCCACCTGGGCGCCCAGTACAACCCCTTCGCGGGGCCGCACGTGGACAACCCCCACCCGTTCTTCGAGCGGCTGCGCAAGGAGGAGCCCGTCAGCTTCAACCCCATGCTCGGCATGTGGTTGGTCAGCCGCCACGACGACATCCTCCAGGTCCTCAAGGAGACGACGCGCTTCTCCAACCGGGACATGCTGGTGAGCGGCACCCAGCTCACGGAGGAGGCCAAGAACATCCTGTCGCAGGGCTTCCCCATCGCCCACGTGCTCTTGGGCATGGACCCGCCGGACCACACGCGCCTCAGGCGCCTGATGAACCGGGGCTTCACCGCGCAGCGCATCGCCGGGATGGAGCCCTTCATCGAGAAGATGGCGCGCGAGCTGATTGGCCGCTTCGCCAAGGACGGGCACGCGGACCTGGTGGAGCAGCTGGCCTATCCGCTGCCGGCCCACGTCATCCTCGGCGTCATGGGCGTGCCCCAGCAGGACGTGTGGAAGATAAAGAAGTGGAGCGCGGACTGGCAGTCGCTCACCTTCGAGCACGTGCCCGCGGAGAAGCAGGCGGAGATGGCGCGGGGGGTGCTGGAGTTCCAGCGCTACTGCGTCAACCTCATCGAGGAGCGGCGCAAGGCGCCCCGTGAGGACCTGACCAGCTACCTGGTGGAGGTGGAGGCGGACGGCGAGGCGCTGAGCGTGCACGAGCTGGTGATGGCCATCGGCGCGTCCTTCCTGTCCGCCGGCCACGAGTCCACCACGGCGCTGATGGCCAACACCTGGAAGCTGGCGCTCGAGCACGGCCTGTGGGGACGTCTCCGGGAGGACCCGGAGCTCATCCCCAAGTTCATCGAGGAGGGCAGCCGCTTCGACTCCGTCCAGCACGCCATGATTCGCACCGCCCTGGAGGACGTGGAGGTGGGCGGCATCCAACTGCCCAAGGGCTCCCGGCTGCTGCTGCTGTACGCGGCCGGCAGCCGCGACGAGTCGCTCTGCCCGCACGCGAACAAGCTGGACGTGGACCGCGAGAAGCCGCCCCAGCACCTCACCTACGGCCGCGGCATCCACTTCTGCCTGGGCGCGCCGCTGGCCCGCCTCCAGACCCAAATCACCACCCGCATCCTCGTGGAGGCCGTCGCCCACCCGCGCCTGGTGCCCAACCAGGACTACGGCACGTGGCAGAGCATCGTCCTGCGCCAGATGCGGCACCTCAAGGTGGAGTGGGACGCCACGCCTTGAGCCCGCTCACGCCTCGCGCGTGACAGCTCCCATGTCGTTGCCCGGGGCCCTGTGGACCTTCATCGGTCTCCAGGGCCCCGCGCATGTCTGGCGTCTGACTTCAGTGACCGAATCCCTCCCACCGGAGTCCAATCACACCCGCCCGGGGCTTCGAAAGGCAGTCATTGTTGACCCCCAAGGGGTTTTCGCGGACTGCTTGTGGCTGTTTGAAAAGGGCGTGCGTACGTTACAGAGAGAAATTTCTTGCCATACTGGCCGTTCTTGCGAGAAAGAGTCCTGGAATACCCCGCTTGCTCGTGAAACGAAGGAGCCCCCTCATGTACGCCGAAGTCGTTGACGAGGCGGATGTCCAAATCGCGCGGCGCGTCGATCGCCAGGCGCTGTCCAAGCTGACCCGGGAGATGTCGCGGGTGAGCAATGCTCGGGCGGTGTGGGCGCTCGCCTCCCAGTGGCTCGTCATCGCGGCGGCGTTCGCCGGGGTGGTGTGGGTGGACCGGTGGTGGGCGTGGCCCATCGCGGCGCTCATCATCGCCACGCGGCAGCACGCGATGCTGGCGCTGATGCACGAGGCGGCGCACTACCACTTCCTGTCCAACCGGAAGGTGGGCGACGTGGTGGCGGACTTCCTGTGCGCCTTCCCGCTGAACATGACGACGGCGGGCTACCGGCACCAGCACATGGAGCACCACCGGTACGTCAACACGCAGCAGGACCCGTACTGGGCCTCCATGCAGGGCGACGCGTCCTGGCACTTCCCGCGCACGCCGCTGCGCGCCGCGGCGGTGTTCGTGGGCGACGCGCTGGGCCTGTACGCACCCAACCACCTGAAGGTCGTGCTGCCCTGGACGTACTGGGGGCGGCTGTTGGGTGGCGCCAAGCCCCGCATCAGCGCCGCCGAGCACGCTCGCTACTGGACGTACGTGGCGCTGCTGGTGACCACGCTGGTGACGACGGGCGCGTGGCTGCACTGGCTGCTCCTGTGGGTGCTGCCCACGACGACGGTGATGATGGCGTTCTTCCGGATGCGCGCCCTGGGCGAGCACCCGCTGGACATCGAGCCCAAGGGCGACGAGACGCGCGAGACGCGCGACGTGAAGGGCACGCTGCTGGAGAACTTCTTCGTGGCGCCGCTCAACTGCAACTACCACCTGACGCACCACGCGTTCCCGTCCGTGCCCTTCTACAACCTGCCGGTGATGCACGACGCGCTGGACCAGGCGGGGCTGCTCGAGGACGGGGTGAACCGCTTCGACACGTACCTGGGCAAGCACAACAGCCTGGTGCAGTACCTGACGCGCACGCCGGGCTCCGGGTTGGAGGAGTCGCTGCCCGCCGCGCCGCCGCCGCAGACCTCGGGCGTCCGGCTGCCGCTGCACTCGTAGCGCCCGGGCGCGCGCTCGCGGCCTCCCTTCAGGGGAAGCGGCGCAGCGACGTCCAGGGGAAGGGCTTCCAGAAGGGCGTGGCCACCGCGTCGGTCTCCAGCGGGAACCAGGGCCCGGTGTCCCCTCCCCCTGACAGGATGTGGAAGTCCTGGGCGGGCATGAACCCCTGGCCCAGCAGCGCCACGCGGCGGCCCCCCGCGTCGGCCGCCACGTCCAGCACCAGCACCGCGTGTCCCGGGCTGCCGCCCAGCACGAAGAAGTCCCCGGGACGCACGTCGTCCTTCGTGGGCCGGCCCTTGGCGCCCTCCAGCGACAGCGTGCCCGCGTACATGAAGACCAGGTCCAGGTAGGCGCGGAACGCGCCGCGCGAGCTGTCCGCCGCCGCGCTCTTCACCCACGTCACCTTGGAGCCGGAGATCCTCGCCCGCTCACCGGAGGCGTACTTCGTCCACGAGGCCAGGTGGCCGCTGGTGAAGCGGTAGGCGATGCGCTCCTTCTGGTTCGCGGACCACAGCCACTCGGCGTGCAGCCGGATGACGGAGTCCGCGCACTGCTGGAGGTTGGCCGTGCCGATGTCCAGCTCCGCCACCGCGGCCAGCCGCGCGTCGTCCGCGGGCAACACCTGTCCCCCCTTGAAGTGCAGCACGGGTGTCCCCGGCGCGCGCAGGGGCAGGCCGCGCAGCCACGCGGCGAACGTGCCCGCCTCCACGCCCACTCGCGTGTAGCCCTCCGGTGGGGGCACGGCGAGGTCCAGCGGACGGATGCGCGCGTCCTCCGACAGCCACGTGTAGCGGGCGAGCTCCTCGCGCGTGGGGGCCCGGGGCTCGGCGTCGGACACAGGGGCCTGGGCGACGGTCCTCGTGAGCACTTCGCCTCGCACGTCCAGGGACGGGGCGGCGCCGGCGAGGCCCGGGCCCAGGAGCGCGGCGACCAGGAGCCAGGAGCGGCGAGGGAGGACGGACGGGTGTTCGGGGGCAATCACGAGCGTGGGACTCCAGGAGGCTTCGGGGCTCTTGCTGGGAGGATTGTCGCCGGCCGGAAGTTCCCTCGCAGCCCTCGAATGCGGGGCGGTGAGGTCGCCTGCCCTCTGTCCGGGTGACGAGCAGTGGAACGACGACAGCCCGTCCTCCACGGCAGGTGCGTGACCACGGGCGAGCACTACCTTTGCGAGAAGATGCGCCGCCAGGCGAGCCTCGTGCTGCTCAACATCCTGTCGCTGTCCCGGCTGCCCATGGCGGTGGCCTTCATCCTCGTGCCCGACGCGATGGTGCGGGCGACGCTCGTCGTGCTGGCGGCCCTGTCGGACTTCCTGGACGGATGGATTGCGCGCAACAAGGGGCTGGCCACGCGGCTGGGCGCGCTCATCGACCCGGTGGCCGACCGCGCCTTCATGGTGACGGCCATCCTCGTGTGCTACCTGGACGGGCTGGTGTCCCTGCCGGAGGTGCTGCTCCTGCTCGTGCGCGACATCGGCACCGCGGTGGGCTTCGTCGTCGCGCGAGGGGTGCCCGCCCTGCGGCGCGTGGAGCTCAAGGCGCGGATGCTCGGCAAGGTGGTCACCTCGCTGCAGCTGCTCGCGCTGTTGTGCGTGCTGCTGTTCCCCCCGGCGGTGCGCCCGCTGGTGGCGCTCATCGCCCTGCTGTCGCTGGCGTCGGTGGTGGACTACACGCGCGCGGTGCTGCGAGCCCGGATGAAGCCTCGTGAGGCCGCGCGGCCTCCCGTGGGAGACGGGCATGGGACGCGGGGGACGCCCATGCCCACGGCTCGCAAGTAATCAGCCCGGGGGCGGCGGGGCGGAGTCCTCCGACTCCGCGAGCCCCAGGATTTGGGCGCGCTCGGAAGCCACCGCGGCGCGCTCACCCTCGCTCATCTCCGACCAGACATCGTCCAGGTCGTCCAGCAAGGCATCTTCCTCGGGCGAGCCACCTTCCGGATGTCGCGCTCGCACATTCGAGACTTTGCGCAGGAGTGCGCGGTATCGGTCAAAGGCCGTCATGACGGGAACCTCCCTTCGTGCGACGACGAGGCTGGGAGCGGACGACTGACGCGAGCGGACCTCGCGCCCTCAGTCCTCGGGGTCCTCCTTCCGCACCACCGAGATTTCTATCGTCTCGTGTCGGCCCACCATGTCCACCACCGCGTAGACGCGGTCTCCCGGGTCCAGGTCCCGCACGCCGATGCTCCGGCCCTCCCGCAGCACGCGCGTCCTGGGGCCTACCTCCAGCGTCAGCGCCTCACCGGAGTCCTGTCCGATGACGACCTCCGGCGGCGCCACCGAGCGCACCACGCCCGAGTACGTGGCCTTCACCACCGCGGTCCCCACCGGCGCCGGCAAGGTCGTCCCCGCGGGCGGGACATCGCGCGCCGTCCCCGTGCCGTCCTCCGGGCGTGGCTGGGTGCCCGAGCCGCCCGTGCCTTGTGCTTGAGCGTCCGTGCCCTGTGCCTGGGTGCCCGTGTCTTGCGCCTGAGCGTCCGTGCCCTGTGCCTGGGTATCCGTGCCTTGTGCCTGGGTATCCGTGCCTTGTGCCTGGGCGTCCGTGCCGCGCGGCGCTCCCGCGTCCACCTGGGCCCGCAGCCTGGAGACCTCCTGGCGCAGCTGGCGTACCTCCGCGCGCAGCCCCGAGATGCTGTTCCACAGCTCGGACACCTCGCCCGCCGAGGGCGCTGCCTGACGCGAGGGCGCCGCCACCGCCGAGGTCGTCTTCGGGGCCTCGTTCGACTGCGCGTTCGCCGTGCAACCCCCGCCGCACAACAGGACGCAGAAGCCCGCGACCGCCACCGCCATCCCAGCCGCTCTATGACGCATGGTCACGGCCTCCCTTCGTCCTTGGAAGATGGGGCCTGCCCACCCATGGACAACCAGCGACAGGGCAGGCCGGCGCACGGGGAGCAAGCCGCCGGGAGTGCGCCCCTTCGGCACCAGGCACGGCAACACACCTGCCTGCCGCCGCGAATCGGGCGATAGTGCGGCCCCACCCCGGCTCCGGAGCACGGCCATCACGACGAAATCCCCCGAGGAGACGCCCACCCAACCCGGGTTTCGTGTTCCGAACTGGCCCCCGCCCGCCAACGCCCTGAGCGCACCCGCGCCGGAGCTGCTCGCGCCGGTGACGGGGGTCCCCGCCGGCACACCGCTCCAGCAGAACCGGTTCATCACCGAGGGCTACACGCGCCTGGCGCGCACGCTCCAGGAGCTGGTGGACCCGGAGTTCCATCCGACGCACGGCAGCCAGGCCACACCCGGTTGGTTCGCCTTCGCCATCCATGCCTCGCACGAGGCCGGCAAGGGCATGCTCGGCGCGGCCATCGCCCGGCGCATCATCGACCTCGCGCAGGGCGAGCCCCTCCCCAGCCCCGCCCGGACCTATGACCGCATGGGCCTCACGGGCACCGCGCGGAAGGGCGCGGAGCAGCTCTCCGAGGCGCTCGGTGGACATGGCCTGCCCCAGGACGCGGCCACCGCGCTCGGCGCGCTCGCGGGGGCCATGAACCTGGAGCCGCTCGGGGACCCGCGCACGCTCTGGGCCACCGCGCATCGCTTCGCGCGGCTGTTCTTCCAGGCCCCCGGCATCCTCCCGCTCGACAAGGCGGAGTCGCTCGCCATCACCCTGGAGCGCATGCTCAACGAGGGCAACGTCGCCATCTTCACCGACATCGGCGGCGCGGCCCTGCGCTACCTCGACTGGAGACCCGACACGGGCGGCGTCACCCCCGAGCGCGTGCTGAGCGACTTCACCCTCGCGGGCGCGAAGCCCGACGAGTCCCAGCACGCCTTCACCGTCCTGCAGGGCCTCACCCACGAGAAGCCCGCCCCCTCCGACTTCGCGCGCCGCTTCCCGGGCATGTCCGCCATGAGCCTCGTGGTGGCCGGCTTCGCGCTGCTGGAGCGCGCCCGACAGTGCCCCGGCCCCGCCGCGCGGGATGCGCTCATCCAGGTCGCCAACAACTGCTTCGCCTGGCGCGAGCAGGCCGACGCCGTGCAACCCGCCTTCACGCCTCCCGAGCGGCTCCCCGGTGAAATCTCCCGCGCGGACCTCACCCTGGCGATGACACCGCTGCTGCGCCTGGAGCTGGGCACGGTGGCGTGGAACTTCGCCGACTACGCGGCCACGCAGCGAGACCGCGACTCCAACCCGCTCACCTCGAAGCCCACCGAGTACAACTGGGCCCTGCTCGCGGACCGCTGGCCCGCCATCCTCACCGCCTTCGAGCTGGGCTACCGCCACCCCTCGGCGCTCTGGACGCTTCCCGCGCCCTTCACCTCCGGGGACGACGAGGTCCGCCGTCGGCTCGGCTGACGCGGCGGCGGCCCGCTCCGGCGCGCGTCGGAAATGCGCGCTGAAACTTCCCGCGCCCTCGCCGCACTGAAGGGACGCCGGGCCACACGCGCCCGGCCCCTCGGTGGCTCGGGCCGACCGCGCCCGGGGTGTGTCTTCATTCCGGGAGTCGCGTCGTGCACAAAGCATCCGTGTGGGTGAGCCTCGTCGTGGGGCTCGTGTTGGGGTTCGTGGGAGGACGCACTTTCGCGCCCGTGCCCGCCAAGGTCGCGGAAGCTCCGCGCGCGCCGTCCGCGGCCGCGGCCCCGCCCTCCGCCCGGCAGCGGCCTCCCATCTCGCCCGTCGTCTACAAGGTCCCCGTGGAGGGCTCGCTCGTCCAGGGCTCCGAGTCCGCGCTCGTCACGCTGGTGGAGTTCTCCGACTACGAGTGCCCCTTCTGCTCGCGCGGCCACGGCACCGTGAAGCAGCTCCAGCAGCGCTACGGCGACAAGCTGCGCCTGGTGATGAAGCACCTCCCGCTGGACCGCCACCCGCGCGCCCGGCCCGCCGCCCTCGCCGCGCTGGCCGCCGGGGAGCAGGGCAGGTTCTGGGAGTTCCACGACGTCCTCTTCTCCAATCCGCGCGCGCAGCAGGAGGAGGACCTGGAGCGCTATGCGAAGGAGCTGAAGTTGGATGTGGAGCGCTGGAAGAAGGACCGCGCGGACCCGAAGCTCGCCGAGCGCGTGCGCCGCGACGAGAACCTGGCCCGCCTGGTCGGCGCCACCGGCACCCCGGCCTTCTTCGTCAACGGGCGCTTCATCAACGGCGCGCAGCCGGTGGAGGTCTTCACCGGCGTCATCGACGAGGAGCTGGCGAAGGCGGAGGCGCTGGTGAAGGGCGGCGTGCCGCGCGCGGAGGTCTATGCGCGCACCATCGAGCGCGGCGTGGACCGCCCGCCCGCGCCGCCCGCGCCCGCGGAGGGGGCTCGCCAGCAGGTGGAGGTGGGCAAGGCGCCGTCGCGCGGTCCCGCCAACGCGCCCGTCACGCTGGTGGCGTGGTCGGACTTCGAGTGCCCGTTCTGCTCGCGCGCCGTGCCCACGCTCAAGACGCTGGAGAAGGAGTACGAGGGCAAGCTGCGCGTGGCCTTCAAGCACCAGCCGCTGCCCAACCACCCGAACGCGAAGCTCGCGGCCGCGGCGTCCCTGGCGGCACATGAGCAGGGGAAGTTCTGGGAGTTCCACGACCTGCTCTTCGCCAACCAGCGCCAGCTCGGGCGACCCGCGCTGGAGGGCTACGCGAAGCAGCTGGGGTTGGATGTGGCGCGCTTCAACCAGGCGCTCGACTCCGGGAAGTTCGACGCGGTCATCGCCGAGGACTCGCGCGAGGGCACGCGCGTGGGCGCCGGGGGGACGCCCACGTTCTTCATCAACGGCCGGCCCATCCTCGGCGCGGTGCCGGTGGACCAGTTCCGCCGCGTCATCGACGAGGAGCTGAAGAAGGCCGGCGTGGCCACCCGCTAGCGCGCCTGCGTGCCCCGCGTCACCGCGCCGTCACGGCGGGGGCGCGGGGCTTGGGCACCAGGAAGAGCAGCCGGCCCTTCTGCTTCATCATGCCGGCGGCGAGCTCCGCCTGGGAGCCTCGGCCCCAGAAGACATCCACGCGGCCCGCGCCCCGGATGGCGCCGCCCGTGTCCTGGTTGAAGACGAAGCGCGACAACGGCCGCCACTGCACCGAGCCGTCCGCCATCCGCACCGGATGGTCCGTGTGGATGAAGGCGAGGCCCCCCTTCGGGAACAGGCGCGCGTCGGTGGCGATGGAGCGCCCCGGCGTCACCTCGCGCCCCAGTGAGCCCACCGCCGCGCCCGGCAGGAAGCGGAAGAAGACATAGGACTCGTTGTAGTCGAGCACGCGCTCGCGCTGGCTCGGGTTCGCCGCGAGCCACGCGCGCAGGGCCTGCATGGACATCTGCTCGCGAGGGATGGCGCCTTCCTGGATGAGCAGCGCGCCGATGCTGCGGTACGGGCGGCCGTTCGACGCGGCGTAGCCCACGCGTCGCTCGGTGCCGTCGATGAGGCGCAGCGTGCCGCTGCCCTGCACCTCCATGAAGAACAGCGACACCGGGTCCTTCACCCACGCGAGCTCCAGCTTGCGCTCGCCCAGCTTCCCTCCGCGAATCTCGGCGCGGTTCCAGTAGGGGACGACGCGCCTGCCCTCGAGCCGGCCGAAGACACGCTCGGAGGCGAAGCGCTCCGCGAAGGGCTCCAGCGGGACTTCGATGAGGTCGTCCGGCGCGGAGAGCACGGGGATGCGGTACTCGGCCGTGGGCGCGAGGCTCGCCTCGATGACCGGCTCGTAATAGCCGGTGAAGAGCACCGTGCCGTCCTCGCCGCCCGCGGACTCCAGCAGCTCGAAGTCCTCCATCACCGCCTTGGACACGTCGAGCGAGGACATGCCGTCGGTCAGCCGCGCGCGCAGCCGCTCCAGCGCGGAGACCAGCTCGCCGGCCGTCACCTCGCGAGGCCCGTAGACGAAGCGGTGGTCCACGGGTCGGGTCCGCAGCCAGCTGAGGCTCTGGTCCAACGCCACGCGCAGCGACGCCGGGTCCGCGTCGTCCATGAGCGCCACGTTGGAGGCGAGCTCGGCGACCAGCGCATCTTGCGGACGCGTGACAGGGGGACGGGGCGCACGCGCGCACGCGGCGCAGACGAGCAGCAGGCACAGCAACCCAAGGCGACGAGAGGACCGGGTGGGCATCACCCCTCGTACCTACTCCAGCCCGTGCACGGGCGACACTTCCGGACAGCGCCGTGCCGGGAAGCCACGGGCCGCCGACGACACGTCCCAGCCCTCAGCGACGGGGGAGCCCTCGCGCCCGGACCCGCGCCATGCACCGGGCCCGCAAGCCGTCCACCCCGGCACGCAGGCGAGCAGCCCCTGGCGTCACCGCGCGAGCATCGCCCCCATCCTTTCCGCACACGTCGGGCGCGGCCATGCCGGCCATGCCCTCGGGAGGATTCATCGTGAACGCAAGGAAAGTGGCGAGGGTGCTCGGATGGGTGAGCATCGGACTGGGTTTGAGTGAGCTGGTGGCGCCCGGCGCGCTGGCCCGCTTCCTCGGCGTACGACGAGGCACCGGACTGCTGCGCGCCTATGGCCTGCGCGAAATCGCGGCGGGCGTCGGCATCCTGACCCGCGCCAATCCCACGCCGTGGGTCTGGGCACGCGTGGGAGGAGACCTGCTGGACCTCGCGAGCCTCGGCCCGGCGGTGAAGCACAGCCCTCGCAAGGAGAACGTCGCGGGCGCCGTCGCCTTCGTCCTCGGCGCCACCGCCGTGGATGCCTGGTGCGCCCGACGACTCAGCGCCTCGAACGCCTGACTCGAACGCCTCACCGCCCCGTGAGCCACGCTCCGGGGCGGTGTCGTCTCCGCGTCCCGCGCCATCGCGACGCAGCTCCGCGTCGAGGTCCAGGGCCCCCTCCACACGGAGGTCCGCCGTCGTGCAGCGCCTCGCGCCCTGCGAACCTCACGCGCGGGCTCGACCTCTCTTCTTGCGGACCGGAGCCGTGAGTCGCCGTCCCAGGTGGGCGATGAGACTCCGACGACCGTCGTCTTTCCGGCAGGGGCTCCCTCCCCGGAGACAACGACTCCTTGCCCGGGGGAGCGACGGCACTGCTGTCCCCCGGGCCCAGCATCGCGCTCGGGCGGCGCACCGACACGGCGCCGTGGTGGGTGAATCGGAACCTCCTCACACCCGGCAACGACCTGAATCCCGAAGTGCCCGCGTATGGAAGGATTGTCTCCCCTCCCCCGCGATGACACGCCTCGGCCTCCTCTTCCTGCTGCTCCTGGGTGTCCTCCCGGCACGGGCCTCGTCTGCCGACGAGCCCTCGGCCCTCGTGGCTCCCACCCTCGCCCAGGACGCCCCCGCGCGCTTGCCCGAGGGCCAGGTCCTGGACGCGCCTGTCTCCGTGGAGCTGGAGCTGACCCTCGACGAGGCCGGCGAGGTCGTCGAGACCCGCGTCGTCGGTGAGCCGCCGGTTGCGCTCGCCCGCGCCGCGCTGCACGCCGCGCCCCGCCTGCGCTTCCACCCCGCCACCTCGCAGGGCCAGCCCGTCGCCGTTCGCGTCCCCTTCACCTACCGCTTCGAGCCCCCTCCCGTGGAGGACACCCGCGCGGTGCTCACCGGCCGCGTGCGCGCGAAGGGCAGCCGCAAGCCGCTCGCCGGCGCCATCATCCGCACCCACACGGCGACGGTCGAAGCCGACGCCCAGGGCCAGTTCCGACTGGAGCTCCCTCCCGGCGAGCACGCGCTGAAAGTCACCTCGCCGGGCCACCGCCTGCTGTACCTCACCGAGACGGTCGAGGCCCGACAGCGGCTGGAGGTGCTCTACACACTGGAGCCCCTCGCGGTGAACCCCTACGAGACGGTGGTGCGCGCGGACCGGCCGCGCACCGAGGTCTCCCGCGTCACGCTGCACGAGCAGGAGCTGCGCGAGGTCCCCGGCACCATGGGCGACCCGTTCCGCGTGGTGATGCTGATGCCCGGCGTGACGACGCTCGCCTCCGGGCTCTCCTACCCCGTCGTCCGCGGCGTACAGCCCGCCGCCAGCGCCTTCTTCGTCGACGGCGTACGCGTGCCCTTCCTCTACCACCTCATGCTCGGCAACGCGGTGGTGTACCCGGACCTCGTCGAGTCCCTCGACTTCCAGGTCGGTGTCCCCTCCGCGCGCTACGGCAGCCTGCTGGGCGGCGCGGTGGACGCGCACGTGAGCCGGCCTCGCGAAGAGGGCCTCCACGGCAGCGCGTACGCGGACCTCATCCAGGCCGGCGCCTTCCTGGAGGTGCCCATCCCCGAGACGGGCACCACCGTCGCCGCCGCCGCGCGCGTCAGCTACACGGGCCTGGTCATCACCCGCGTCATCAACACCGTCAACGCGCCCTCCTCGTACACCTCGGGCGACGGCACCGTGTACCGCGACTCCGGCGAGCCCAAGGTCTACGCGGACTACTGGGACTATCAGGCCCGCGTGGAGCAGCGCGTGGGCCAAGGACAGCTCCGCCTCCTCGCGCTGGGCACGTCGGACGCGGTGGGCCTCACCGCGCGCGAGCCGGAGACGGGCGACTCGGGCGGCGTGGGTCTGCTGTTCCATCGCCTGGACCTGCGAGGCCGTCACCCCCTCGCGGGAGGCGAGGCCGAGGTGGGCCTGACGCTCGGGTATGACCGGCTCGGCCTCGCCTACAGCAAGGGCCTCCGTCAGCCGGGCTCCTACGAACTGTCGCAGGGCAGCGTGGCCCTGCGCGCGGGCTACACGCGGGAGCTCTCGGCGGACCTGAAGCTGGAGCTCTTCAGCCACGCGGAGCGCCGCGAGGCGAGCATGCTGGCCATCGGCCGGTTCCGGCCCGTGGGGCCCTTCGACGGGAAGGACGCGTACTCGCGCCCCGGCATCCTGGGCACCTTCGCGGGCGTGGGCACGCAGCTGACGTACACGCCCTCCGCGCGCTGGGTGCTGGTGCCGGGCCTGCGGCTCGACAGCTACCACGGCTTCGGAGACCGGACGCGGCTGGCGCTGGAGCCCCGGCTCGCCGTGCGGCACGCGCTCACGGAGGGCCTCACGCTGAAGGCCGGCGCGGGCCTGTATCACCAGCCCGCCACCGTGCTGCTGCCGGTGCCCGCGGGCGAGATGCTCGCGCTCGAACGCGGCCTCCAGCGCGCGGCGCAGTTCTCGCTCGGCGCGGAGTGGCGCCCCCTCAACGGCTGGGAGGTGACGGCCGAGGGCTACTTCAACCCGCTCCTGCGCACGCTGGAGTTCAACTTCGAGGACGTGCTGAGCAACCTGCGGCGCCGGGGCCTCGAGGCCGAGGACGTGGAGCGCCACGGCCACAGCTACGGCCTGGAGCTGATGGTGCGTCGTCCCCTGGGCCGCCGCTGGTTCGGCTGGCTCACGTATGGCTTCAACCAGAGCAAGCGCTTCGAGCGCTACGCGAAGGTGGGCCCCAATGGCGAGGAGCTCGGCATGGTCGAGGGCTATCTGCCCTACACCTTCGAGCAGGCGCACTCCGTCAACGCCGCGCTCAGCTACCGCTTCGACTTCGTCACCCTGGGCGCGGTGGCGCACTTCAACACCGGCCGTCCGGAGACGGGCCAGTTCGGCTACCGCACCATGCGCGAGGGCGTGGGCGCGGACGGCGAGCCCGAGTGGAAGCCCGTGGGCCGGGGCGCGGTGGACCGGCTGCCCTCGTTCTTCCGGCTCGACTTCCGCGCCTCGCGCACCCTCGTCTTCGATTCGTTCCTGCTCGACGTGTACCTGGATGTCTTCAACGTCACCGCGCGCAGCGAGGTGCTCACGCGGGACTACGGCTACGAGGGTGAGGACGGCCAGCCCGTGCGTCTGAAGCGCAAGGACTTCGGCATCCCGGTGATTCTGCCCACGCTCGGCGCCAAGGGGACCTTCTGACATGCACCTGCGTCACGCCCTGCCCCTCGTCCTCCTCACCTCCGGCTGCGCGCTGGAGCCGGAGACCCCCGTCTTCCTCTCCGGTACCGTGCTGGAGACCGACGGCACGCCCTGGCGCGGCGGCCCGCTGACGCTGATGCGCCCGCGCAAGCTCCCGGGCCCCAGGCCGCTCCCGGGCGAGCCTCCCACCGGCCAACCCACGCTGGCCTACGAGCCGTGGGCCCAGGTGACGCCGGACGCGGATGGCCTGTTCCTGCACGAGCTGTCCGCGCGAGACACCGGCGCGGACCTGCTGGAGCGCCCCACCCCCTGGGCCAGCCTCAAGAACTTCCAGCTCCACCTGCCCCCCGTGGACGGCGCGCGGGACTTCCTGGCCCTCCACTTCGTGCTGGACGTGGACGTGCCGCCCCTGCGCCGCTGGGACAGCCGCGTCCAATCCCATCCAGACGCCGCCGGCGTGAAGCTGTCCTGGGTGGACGTGCCCGCGCTGGCGGACATCCCCTCGCACACCTACGCGGTGCAGGCCCGCGGTGAGTGGGGCGTGGTGTGGACCCAGGACACGCGCTCCGGCGAGGCCTTCCTGGGACCGGAGATGCTGGAGGACTTCGCGCCGCCCTTCGCGTACGTGCAGGCCCGCGCGCGGGGACAGCGCTCGTGGATCCAGAGCGCGCTCGAATACACGGACGTGCACGAGGCGCCCCCGGTGCCGCTGCCCTTCACCGGCGCCGTCCCCGTCAGCCGGGGACAGCCCTGTGAGACGGACGCCGTGGTGGACCCGTGCCCCTTCACCGACGGGAAGCTCGAATCGAAGCGGGTGCCCATCTCGCGCTTCGGCTCACTGGAGGATGAGCTCGTCTTCCGGCTGCGCGAGCCCACCCGCCCGCGACGGGTGCTGATTCGGGGCCACACCGGCACGCGTCCCCAGGAGGTCTTCCACGTGGAGGGCTCGCTGGAGGGCGGAGCCTGGGTGGCGCTGGGCCAGAGCGCCCCGGCGCCGGAGCTGGGAGACGCGCCCTACACGGATGACGTCAACACGCAGTTCTCGTTCGAGCGGGACGTGGACATCCCCCTGGCCGGGGGCGCGCCGCTCGTGGACAAGGTGCGGGTGTACTCGCTCGGCACCGTCCCGGGGCTGCCCACGCCGTCCCGCGGCTACTTCACCCAGCTGCGCGAGGTGTCCGTCTTCTGAAGAAGCGACACCCCGCGCGAGCGGGGCTCACGCGTAGGGGTTGTAGAACCGCGCGAAGGTGGCGCGCGCGAAGTCGCCGAAGGTCATCCCCGGCTGGAAGGCGCCCACGCGGACCTCGGCGGGGTCCGTGCCCTCGGGCGGCCGCAGGTGCTCCTCGTTGTCGGGCTGCATGAAGACGGCGAACGTGGAGCGGGAGATGTTGCGGCTCGCCGGGTGGGCCAGCGCCTGCACCGCGTGCGGCGTGGAGCGCAGCAGTCCCCCCGTCACGATTTGCGCGCTCTCGCCAATCTGGAACGCCAGACAGTCCTTGGGGATGACGACCTTTCGCTCCTCGCCGGAGCGCGTGCGCACGTAGAGGCCCGCGTCCGGGTCCGGCACCGGGATGTCCTGGCGCGTGGGCTCCGGGGCGCCGGGCTCCGCGTCGAAGTACATGGCGGGGCACAGCGCCGTCAGCGAGCCGTGGTCGCTGTGCCAGCCGCACCACGAGTCGCGCGTGCGCGGCGTCGCGTCCTCGTTGATGGCGAAGTAGTAGAGCAGCCGCGCCTTGCACGCGCGCGACTCGCGGATGGTGCGCGTAAGGCTCGCGTCCGGGGACAGCCGCTCGCCCAGCTTCGCCTTCACGTAGCGGTCGCACTGCGCGGCCACCAGCAGCCCCACGTCCACCATCTTCCGTCCCAGCGCCTGGAAGGCGGGGCGCAGCGCGGGGAAGTCCGCGTCCGGCCACACGTTGGGCAGGTAGTTCTCCGGGTACTTCTCCACCAGCGCCGGCGCCACCGCGGGCGCGTCGTACTGGGGATTGTTGTAGTAGGAGCCCTTGAACTCGTCGAACTGGCCGGGCTTGAGGACCTCCTTGCCGTGGCTCCAGCCGAACGAGTAGCTGCTGCGCTCGTGGACGTAGCGGTCCTTCACCTCGTTGGGGAGCGCGGCGAAGCGGAAGCCCAGCGGCAACAGGCCCTGGCGCAGCTCCACCAGCCCCGGAATCCCCCGGACGATGAGCAGGCCGATGCCATCCGGGCCATACGCGCGGGCGATGTCCGCGGACAGGTCCGCGCCCTCCACCAGCTTCGCGTAATCGAGTACCACCACCGCGTCCTTCGCTGCCGCCACGTCGCTGCTCATCCCGAACGCCTCGTCTGTTCTCCCCGGGCCCCACCCCCCAAAGCCATCCGGAGGCCCACAGCATAGCTCAGCCGCCATGCCGTGGATTCCCCGTCCGTCAGGAGACGGGCCCCAGGCGCTTGAGCAGCGAGCCCAGGGTGTTGAAGTCGATGGGCTTCACCAGGTGCGCGTCGAAGCCGGCTTCCTTTGAGCGCAACCGGTCCGACTCCTGGCCGTAGCCCGTCACCGCCACCAGTTGGAGCCCGCCGTCGGGCCGCTGGGTGCGCAGGTGCTTCGCCAGCTCGTAGCCGTCCATCACGGGCAGGCCGATGTCGAGCAGCGCCAGCTCCGGGCGGAACGTGGGCGCCACCTGGAGCGCGCTGGGGCCGTCGTAGGTGACGCGCGTCTCGCAGCCCAGCATGTCCAGGGCCTCGGCCAGCACGTCCGCCGCGTCGCGGTTGTCGTCGACAATCAGCACCCGGTGCGGCATCGGGACCGCCTCCCGCGGCGAGGCCGCCTCATCCGTGGCCACCGTCGCCGAAGCCTCCACTCCCGCCTCGAGCGCGGGCAGCCGCACCGTGAAGGTGCTGCCCTGGCCCCGCCCCTCGCTGTCCGCGTGGAGGGTGCCGCCGTGCTGGGCCGCCAGGCTCCGGGCGATGGCGAGCCCCAGGCCCAGGCCGCCCTGCGAGCGGTCCAGCTCCTGACGCTCCTGGAAGAAGAGGTCGAAGATGCGCGGCAGCATCTCCGCGCTGATGCCCGTGCCGTTGTCGCGCACCCGCACCACCAGCGCGTCCCCCTCGCGCGCGCCCTGGACGGTGATGCGTCCCCCGGGCTCGGTGTACTTCGCCGCGTTCGTGAGCAGGTTGGAGAACACCTGCGCCAGCCGCGTCGCGTCCGCGTCCAATGGCAGGCCCTGGCGCGCCACCTCCACCGTCAGGTGATGGCCGCGCTGCTCCAACAAGGGACTGGCCAGCTCGATGGACTTCGCCACCACCTCCGCCAGCTCCACGCGCTCGCGCCGCAGCACGACCTTGCCCCGCGTGACGCGGGACACGTCGAGCAGGTCATCCACCAGCCGCACCAGGTGGTGCACCTGCCGCTCGATGACGGTGCGCTCGCGCTCCACGGCCTCGCCGCCGCGCAGCCGGAGCAGTTGGAGCGCGGTGAGGATGGGGGCCAGCGGGTTTCTCAACTCGTGGCCGAGCATCGCCAGGAACTCGTCCTTCGCGCGGCTGGCGGACTCCGCCTCGCGCCGGGCGTTGGACAGGTCCGTCACGTCGAAGGCCACCACCACGATGGAGTCCACCTGACCGGCGTCATCCAGCATGGGCTGGTAGACCAGGTCGAAGAACCGCTCCTGCGGAGGCCCGCCCTCGCCGGAGATGATGGTCGCCCGCAGGGAGCGCCCGATGTACGGCTCGCCGGTGCGGTAGGCGTTGTCGAGCAGCTCGAAGATGCCCTGGCCGGCCAGCTCGGGGAGCGCCTGGGCGATGGGCACGCCCACCACGGACCGGTTGGCGATGAGCCGCAGGTAGCCCGCGTTGACGAACTCGTAGACGTGCTGGGGGCCGCGAAGGATGGCGATGCCCACGGGGGCGAACTGGAAGACGCGCGTGAGCATCCTCCCGTGCGCCTCCTGGATGGCCTGCAGGCGCGCCTTGGTCAGCTGCGTCTCCACGCGCGCCATCAGCTCGCGCGCGGAGAAGGGCTTCACCAGGTAGTCGTCGGCGCCGGCGCGCAGTCCCTCGATGCGGGCCTCCTCGCCCGCGCGCGCGGAGAGGATGGTGACGGGCACGTGGCGCGTGCGCTCATCGGCGTGCAGCTCGCGCAGGAGCCCGAAGCCATCCAGCCCCGGCATCATCACGTCCGTGAGCACCAGGTCGGGAGGACGCGCGCGCGCGGACTCGAGCGCCGCGAGACCATCCGCCACCGTCTCCACCTCCCAGTAACGGGACAGGAGGGACCTCAGGTACTCGCGCATGTCCGCGTTGTCGTCGGCCAGCAGGATGCGCGCGGAGCCGGGGCGCTTGTCCTCCGGAGGCACCTCGGTGCCCACCTCGAGCGACTCCACCTCCAGGCCCCCCGGCAGCCAGCGCAGCGCCTCGTTCACGAAGGGCGCGGCGCCCAGGGCGGTGGAGGCCCGCGTGTCGCGAGCGCCCAGGTGCTCCTGGGGCAGATGGGCGGTGCCCGCGGGGATGCGCAGGGTGAAGGTGGTGCCCTGGCCCTCGGTGCTCGCCACCGACAGCGAGCCGCCGTGCAGCCGGACCAGCTCGTGCACCAGCGCCAGGCCGATGCCGGAGCCCTCGTGCGTGCGCGCGCGGGCGCCCTGCACGCGGTGGAAGCGGTCGAAGATGCGCGGCAGCTCCTGCTCCGGGATGCCGATGCCCGTGTCGGAGACCTGGAGCTGGACCTGGCCGTCCACCCAGCGCTGGGAGATGGCGATGCGGCCCTCGAAGGTGAACTTCAGCGCGTTGGAGAGCAGGTTGAGGACAATCTTCTCCCACATGTCCTGGTCGACGTGGATGGCCTCGGGCAGCGGGGCGCAGTCGATGTCGAAGCCCAGCCCCGCGCGCTCCAGCGCGGAGTGGAACGCGCTGGCCAGGCCCGCGGTGAGGGCGGCCAGGTCCACCGGCTCGTAGCGGGCCTGGATGCGGCCGGCCTCCAGGCGGGAGAAGTCGAGCAGCGAGTTGACCAGCTTCAAGAGGCGCTGCGCGTTGCGGTGGACGGTCTCCAGTCCCTCGCCGGACAGCGCGCGCGCCGACGACGCCAGCGCGTCCTCGGTGGGGCCGAGCATCAGCGTCAGCGGGGTGCGGAACTCGTGGCTGACGTTGTTGAAGAAGGCCGTCTTGGCGCGGTCGATGGCGGCCAGGGCCTCGGCGCGCTGGCGCTCCTCTTCGTACGCGCGCGCGTTGGCGATGGCCGTCACCACCGGGTCCGCGACCAGCCGGAAGAGGGCCAGGTAGCGCTCGTCCAGCAAGCGGGTGGGACTGACGCCGGCGACGAGGAACCCATACGGGTGCGACTGCCCCGAGCGCGCCAGCGGCAGCACCACGGCCCGCGAGAGCACCACCCCGCGAGGGCCACGGGGCAGCACACCGAAGCGCGCGCCCAGCTCCTCCACGAGCACCTCGCGGCCGGTGTGCGCGGCCTGCGCGAAGGGCCAGGTCTGGGGCGCGTCGGGCATCGGGGGGAAGGGACAGGACTCCGGCTTCGCGGGGCCCGAGTAGCCATCCAGTCCGCTGGAGCCCACGCAGCGCACCTGGGTGGCGGCGTCGTCGAGCAGGTACAGGAGGGTGAAGGGCAGGTCCTCGCCGTAGGCGGAGAAGATGCGCGCGGCCGTCTGGCAGGCCTCCTCGGCCGTCTTCGCGGAGGCGGAGCTGGTGGCCAGCTCGCCGAGCAGCTTGAGCTGGCGGTTGTCCTGGACCTGCTCGGTGGTCTCCTGGACGGTGACGAGCACGCCGCCGACGCCGCCGCCCTCGTCGTAGACGGGGCTATACGAGAAGGTGTGGAACGTCTCCTCGACGAAGCCGCGGCTGTTGATGAAGAGCTGGAGGTGCTCGCTCCAGGTGGCGGGGCCGCCCTGGCGCACGCCCTCCGCCATGGGACCGATGACGTCCCAGATCTCCTGCCACATGACGGACGCTGGGGCGCCGAGCGAGGCGGGGTGTTTCATGCCCAGCACGGGGCGGTAGCCGTCGTTGTAGATTTGAAGGAGCTGAGGGCCCCACCACAGGAGCATGGGGAAGCGGTTGCCCAGCACGACGCCGACCATGGTGCGCAGGCTGGTGGGCCAGCCCTCGAGAGGGCCCAGGGGGGTCTGGGACCAGTCCTTGGAGCGAACCAGGTCCGCCATCTCGCCACCTCCGCCAAGGTGGCCTTCCAGGAATGCCGCGGCGCGCTTCGGGGGGGAGTCCTGCTCGGACATCAGTGCTCGGAGGAAGAATGGAAGTGGCCTGCGCTTCTAGTGTCACGTCCACAAGCGTGCAATCAGTGACGCTGGAATGCTCTGCTCCCCAACACTTCACAGGTAAGTCGTCTTCCCCCCAGGCGAACGGGCTCGCCGGCGTGGCTCAAGGCTTCTTCCCGCGCCCCCGGCTCCGCCCCTCGAGTTGCCGGGTGGTCTCGACGGCGCGGTCGAAGTCCGAGTTCGGGAGGCTCGCCTCCAGCTTGCGTCCCGCTTCGCGGTAGCGGTCGAACTCGGCCTCCGCATGGGCCGTCGCCAGCTCGTGGCTGATACCTCCCGCATGAGACAGGACGTCTCGCTCGTTGAACTGCAGGAAGCCATCCAGCTTCGTCACCCACTCCCGCATCGTCATCGGCCGTCGTCTCCTGGCCTGGTCCTCCGCGTAGTCCAGGTACATGGTGACGACACGACTCAGCTCCCGGAGCTCCTCCTCCGAGAGGTAGTTCTTCGCCACCGTGACGTCTGACTTCCGGATGGGCCCGCTCGGAGCGTTCTTCCAGGTCGCGAGCCCCATGTTGGGCTGACTCGCATCGGCGCGCTCGTGAATCAGCTCGGCCGCCGTGTGTCCGTGGATGGCCCAGTGCAGCTTGTTCTGCACCGTCGCATAGAAGGTCTGCGTGACCTCGGCCTGGACGTCGTAGTCGACGCTGCACTGCGCATAGATGTCGGTGAGCTTCTGGTAGAAGCGCCGCTCCGATGCGCGAATCTCGCGGATCCGCTCCAGCAGCTCGTCGAAGTAGTCCTCGCCTGGCTGCGATGTCGACTGGAGCCGAGCGTCATCGAGGACGAAGCCCTTGACCAGGTACTCGTCCAACAGGGCCGTGGCCCACTGACGGAAGCGTGTCCCCTGCGTGGAGCGGACGCGGTAGCCCACCGCGATGATGGCTGGCAGGCAGTAGTGGTCCACCCATCGCGTGACTTCTCGGGAACCCTCGATTTGAACTATCCGGAATTTCCGGAGGGTTGCCGTCGGGTCGAGTTCTCCCTCCTCGTGGATGTTCTGGAGGTGCTCGTTGATGGTCCGCACATCCTTGCCGAACAGCTCGGCAAGCTGCTTCTGGGTCAGCCAGACCGTGCCCTCGAAGAGCCGGACGTGGACCTTCGAAGCACCGTCGTCACCGACATAGACCAGGAACTCACCGGCTCCATCCCCGGACTGCCCGGAGTCACCCTTACCCATCCTCCACACCCTCCTCGCCGATGGCGCCATGTCGAAGCCCGAGGTGGATACACGGTCCATGCCACGACAGGCACATGGACCGTCGCCCTACGCCCGGCCTCAGATGAAGTAATCGGGGAACAGGTCCTCGCCGGGCACGGATTGATACTTGTCGAAGTTCGTCACGCCGTCGGCGCGCAGGACGTCCTCGTCGATGCAGAAGTTGCCCGTGAAGCTGCGGCTGGGCTTGGTGAGGATGGCGTACGCGGCGTCCGCCATGATGTCCGGCGTGCGGCTGCCCTTGATGGTGTCCTCGCCGCCCAACAGGTTCTGCACCGCCGCCGTCGCGATGACCGTGCGCGGCCAGAGGGCGTTGACCGCGATGCCGTCATCACGCAGCTCCTCCGCCATGCCCAGCACGCACATGCTCATGCCGAACTTCGCCATCGTGTACGCCACGTGCGGCGCGAACCACCGCGCCTCCATGTTCAACGGCGGCGAGTTGTTCAGGATGTGCGGATTGCTCGAGCGCTTCAGATGCGGGATGCACGCCTTCGAGCACACGAACGTCCCACGCGTGTTGATGCTGTGCATCAGGTCATAGCGCTTCATCGGCGTGTCCACCGTGCCCGTCAGGTGGATGGCGCTCGCGTTGTTCACCAGCACGTCGATGCCGCCGAACGTCTCCACCGCCTTCGCCACCGCGGCCACGACCTGGTCCTCCTCACGGATGTCCACCGCGATGGGGAGCGCCCGACCGCCCGCCTTCTCGATCTCCTCCGCCGCCGTGAAGATGGTGCCCGGCAGCTTGGGGTGCGGCTCCGTCGTCTTCGCGGCGATGATGATGTTCGCCCCGTCCCGAGCCGCACGCAGCGCAATCGCCTTGCCGATGCCCCGGCTGGCCCCGGTGATGAACAGCGTCTTCCCCTTGAGTGTCGTCATGCGCGCGTCTCCGTGGGTGGCACGTAAGGTCTGCTTAAGAACTCCCTGGGTATAGCGATTCTCGAGCCCGAGGACACGGGCTGTTCGGGCCGGACCCATCGACCCCCAAAGAGGACTCGCGATGAGCAACCAGGACACCAAGACCCTCACCTCGGCCATCATGAGCCGCCGCAAGGTGCTGCGCGGCATGGGCCTGACGCTGGCGGCGATACCGCTGGTGCAGGTGCTCGCCTGCGGCCCCGAGGACTCACCCTCCTCCGGAGGCGACGCCGACTCGGGCTCCCCCCCGGACGGAGGCACCGGCGCCACCGCCTGGGCCACCGGCGGCACCGCCGCCATGTCGGGCACCTACGCCGACCCCTTCACCGACGAGTCAGGCACCCCCTGCGCCCTCACCTGCGCGGCCACCCTGGGCCCCTGCTACGCCCAGACCCTGGTCCGCAAGGACATCAGCGAGGGCCACGACGGCCTGCCCGTGCGGCTCGCCTTCCGCATCCTCGACGACCAGTGCCGCCCCATCCAGGGCGCCTCCGTCGACATCTGGCACGCCGCCCCGGAAGGGCTCTACTCCGGCGAGGACGCCAGCACCTTCTGCACCTCCGATGACCCGTCCGCCACCAGCGCCCGCTGGTTCCGCGGCGTGCAGGTCACGGACGCGGACGGCCGCTGCGACTTCGACACCTGCTTCCCCGGTTGGTACAGCAGCCGCACCGTCCACATCCACTTCACCGTGCGCCTCGGCGAGGCGGAGTACGTGACGTCACAGCTCTTCTTCGACGACGCGCTCAACGACGACATCATCAACCACCAGCCGCTCTACGACACGCGCGGCCCCCGCGACACGACCAACGCCAACGACAACGTGGTGTCCGCCGAGTCCGTGAACGACTACCTCTTCCAGACCGCGCGCCAGGACGACGGCGCCCTGCTCGCGTGGAAGACGCTCATCATCCGCTCCTCGCTCGACACCGCGCAGTGCCAGATTCCCGGCGGCAACGGTGGCGGCGGAGGCGGGCCGCCTCCCGGCGGCGACGGTGGCATGGGTCCGCCCCCGGGCTGGGATGGCGGCATGGGACCTCCACCGGGCCTGGACGGCGGCACCCCGTAATCACCTCGACGAGCGCGCGAGGCGTCAGCGCCTCCGCGCGCGCTCCAGCTCCTGCACCAGCAGCTCCGACACGCGGCGCACCCGGGGGATGTCCAGCGCCGACTTCGCGCAGATGAGATGCAGCTCGCTCTTCGCGTAGGGCCCCAGGTCGATGTCCAGCTCCACCAGGTTGCGCTCGCGCCGCGTGCTGAACCGGTGCGGGACGTGCCCGCACACCGTGGCGCCCACGCCCGCCTCCACCGCCGACAGCAGCACCAGGTAGTTGTCCGAGGTGAACGCGGGCGAGAAGTTCGGGATGATGGACTCCAGCTGCGGATTGGGCGGCACGGCCTCGTACGGCGGCGCCCACGCCACCCACGGCAGTTGCTGGAGCGTGGGGCGCCTGGGCAGCTTCTCCTTGAGCGCGCGCGAGACGAGCACCGCGTTGTGCACCTCCAGCGTGAACAGGCACGTGAGGTCCGCGTTGCGCGTGCACTGGGTGCGCAGCGCCAGGTCCGCCTCGCCACGTCCCAGGTCCGCGTACTGGATGGTGGACTGCACCTCCAGCCGCAGCCCCGGGTGCTTGCCCGCCACGTGGCTCGCGAAGGGCGCCAGGAAGTCGAAGCTGAGGAAGGGGCTCGCCGTCACGCGCACCAGGCCCCTGGGTGACGAGTCGCTCGACTCCGCCGCGCGCTGCAGCTCCCCGGCCCACTCCGCCATCTTCCGCGCCGGCATCACCAGCCGCTCACCCGCCGCCGTCAGCGCCGCGCCCTCCACGCCGCGCCGGAACAGCTTGGCGCCCACCGCGTACTCCAGCGCCGCCAGCCTCCGGCTCACCGTGGGCTGCCCCACGCGCAGCCGCTTCGCCGCCGCGCTGAAGCTGCCCGTCTCCGCGATGGCCAGGAACAGCCGCGCGTCCTCCCAGGAGATATCCATGAATGCATGGCTTCATACCAGAATCGCCATTTTCCATGCAGGAGCGCATCGCTACCTTGGCCCCCATGAAGAACGCCAAGCGCATCCTCCTCGTCGCCGTCGCCGTCCTGTTCGTCGCGGCAACCACCCTGGTCCTCGTGGGCGCCGCGACCACCTCGCATCCCCACCAGCGCTCGACGCTCGGCGCGGCGCGGCCCTCGGCGGAGCTGCTCGCGCTCCTGAGCGAGCCCGGCCCGGTGGAGCTGGAGTCCATCGCCTCGGCGGACTGGGCCGTGGACCGCGGCGGCCTCGTCAACCTGGGCCACCCCACCGCGAAGTCCGCGGGACTGGTCGACGGCGACGAGCCCATCCAGGTCTTCTTCCACGCGCTGCGCCACCCGACGAAGGGGCTCTACATCGTCGACACCGGCGTGGAGAACGCGCTGCGTGACGCGCCGGAGCAGGCGGCCCTGCGAGGCCTGCTCGCCGACGCCATGAAGGTGAAGGAGAAGATGCAGGTGAAGCAGCCGCTGGGCGCGTGGCTCGCGAAGCAGCCCGGGCCGCTCTCGGGCGTGTTCCTCACGCACCTGCACCTGGACCACCTCACCGGCATGGCCGACGTGCCCGCGGGCACGCCCGTCTACGCAGGGCCGGGCGAGACGACGACGCGCGCGTTCCTCAACGTCCTGACCCAGTCCATCGCGGACCGCGCGCTGTCGGGCAAGGCCGCCGTGTCCGAGTGGACGTACACGCCCGACACGGAAGGCCCCTTCGACGGCGCGGTGGACATCTTCGGCGACGGCTCCGTGTGGGCGCTCTGGGTGCCGGGCCACACGCCGGGCAGCACCGCGTACCTGGTGCGCTCCACGAAGGGCCCCGTGCTGCTGGTGGGCGACGCCAGCCACACCCGCTGGGGCTGGGAGCACGACGTGGAGCCGGGCACCTTCACCGCCGACGCGGCGCGCGGCCGCCAGAGCTTCGAGAAGCTGCGCGCCTTCGCCCAGGCACACCCCGAGGTGGCGGTGCGCCTGGGTCACCAGCACTGACGCCTACGGCACGTCGAGCGCGTGCTGCTTGAAGAAGTCCCACATCAACGTCGTGGCGTCGGGACCGGCGGGGTCCGCGAACGGATAGCGTGAATCCCCTCCGGGCCAGGCGTGGTCCATGCCGCGGACCTCCAGCTTCTGTCCCACGAGCTCACCGCCGTAGACGTAGTTCTTCACCGTGTAGTCGCGGCCACCGGCGGCGCGGAAGGTGGCGGTGCTCGTGGGCGTGCCGCGGACGCTGTCGTTGGCCACGCCGTCGTCGCCGTAGTCGCTGGTCTGCAGGAACTGCTTCATCGCCTGCTCGCCGTTGAGGGGGTTGACGACGCTGTCCTCGGTACCGTGCATGACCAGCACCGGCACCGTGCGTCGCGGCCGGCCCGAGCACGTCCACGCGTCCTTGCCCCGGTCATCCGGCGAGTAGATGCTGCCGAAGAGCATGGCGAAGGCGGTGCCGGACACCGTGGTGGCCGCCTTGTACATGGCGCCCGCGCCCACCATGCCCGCGGCGAACACGTCCGAGTAGCAGGCCATCAGCGTGCCCGTCAGCACGCCGCCCGCGGAGACGCCGCCCACGTACACGCGGCGCGCGTCGACCGAGTACTGCTGCTTCATCGCCTCCACCATGCCGACGATGAGCGCCGGCTCGCCCTTGCCGCGCTCCATGTTGGTGCCGAGCATGAAGTTCCAACACTGCGTGGCGTTCACGAACATCGCCTGGTTCGGATACAGGACGAGGAAGCCCTCCGCGTCCGCCTTCTCGTTGAGGCGCGTGAGGCCCGCGAACTGGTCCGGGTTCTGGAGACAGCCATGCAGCGCCACCAGGAGCGGCCTGGGCGTCCCGGGTTGATACCCGGTGGGCACCCAGAGCTGATAGCCCCGCGCGCCCGAGGAGCCCACGTGGATGCCATGCACCCACGAGCCGGCGTGGGCGGGGGCCCCCACGCCGAGCGTCACCACCACCGAGAGCAGCCACAGCGACCGCGAGAGTGCGCCACCACGTCGAAGCATCGACATCGTCCAGCCTCCTGTTTGGGGAGCTCGCTCAAGGCCCGGCGCGAACGCCAGGCGTGGCACCGGCGGCGGCGCCATCGACCTCGCGGAGGAAGACCTCCACCGCGTCACACAGCGCCTCGGGCTGGTCCAGCGGCGCGGCATGCCCGGAGTCCGCCAGCACCGTCAGGCGCGCGTCCGGCAGCAGCTCGACATACGCCTGCTTCGAGGCCAGGGGCGTGTAGTCGCGCTCGGAGTGCACCACCAGCACCGGGCAGGTGATGTCCTTCAAACGAGACATCACACTCCACCCCACGAGCCCGCGCGTGGCGCGCAGGTAGGCATCCGGCGCGTTGGCGGAGAACGCGGCGATGGCTCGCTGACGCAGCGACTCCTGCTCCGGCTTGGGGAACAGCTTGGGCGCCAGCACCCTGGCCAGCCCCGCGGGCCCGAGCAGCCGCAGCAAGGTCAGCCGCAGCGCGAACTCGAACTTGCGACGCAGCGTGCGGGCCACCAGCTCCGGCCCGCTGTTCACGATGACCAGGCTGCGCACCAGGTCCGGCCGGTCCACCGCGAGCTGGAAGCCCATCATCCCGCCCATCGACAGCCCCACCACATGGACCTTCTTCAGCCCCAACGCGTCGCACAGCGCCGCGACGTCGCGGGCGAACAGTGGCACTCCGTACGTCCCAGGGGGCTTCCCGCTCGTCCCATGCCCCCGTGCATCTGGCACCAGCAGTCGGTAATTCCCTGACAACCTCGGTGTCACCAGCTCCCAGTCCGCGCCCGAGGAGCCAAGGCCGTGAAGCAGCAAGACCGGAATGCCGTGCCCAGACTCTTCGTAGTGAAGAGACGAATCCGCGAGCTGAAGCGTGGACATCCAGAACTCCTGGCGCGAAATAACAGCAGTTCCCCACACCCTAGCTGAATGAACGTTCGTTCATCAACCACTGACATGAGCCCACCGACCCGCTCGCGGCTTCGCGCCCATCCGGCGAGCCTTCCGCCTTCCGCTCCGTCGGACGGCACCCGTCGTCGCATCCTGGAAACCGCGCTCCAGCTCTTCGCCAGCCGCGGCTATCACGACACTTCCATCCGAGACCTGGCCAAGGTGCTGGAGCTGCAGCCGAGTGCGCTGTACGCGCACTTCTCCTCCAAGGAGCACGTGCTCGCGGAGCTGGTGCGCATCGGCCACGAGGCCCACCACGACGCGCTGCAGGCCGCGCTGAAGAGCTCCGGCCCGGAGCCGGCCGAGCAGGTACGGGCGCTGGTGCGAGCCCACACCCGGACCCACGCCCTGCACCCGCAGCTGGCGGTGGTGGTCAACGAGGAGCTGTATGCGTTGACGCCGGAGCTGGCCGAGCCCGCGGTGCTGCTGCGGGACAAGTCCGCCGCGCTGCTCGCGGAGGTCATTGAGCGGGGCGTGGCGCAGCGGAGCTTCTCTCCGCCGCATCCGCGCGTCGCGGCGGCGGCCATCTCCGCGATGGGCGTGCGGCTGCCCTACTGGTACGAGCCCGGGAGCGCGCTCGACGTGGACACGCTCGCGGACCTGCACGCGGAGCTGGCGCTGCGCATGCTGGGAGGCAGTGCGGCGTCGTGAGCTGAGCGCGGGGTGGTTCGCGGCCTCCACCCGTGAGCGTGCCGCTGCCCTCGATGGTACGGGGCGCGCACGCGGAGAAGCCCGCCTGAACGGAGTCAGGCGGGCCGTGATTTCACTCCGACGCGCGTGACAGCACACCTCTCGCGCGGACACGGTTTCACTCCACCCGATGCGGCCTGGCTTGCCTCGAGCAGACCCGGTCGAACTCGCCGCTCCCATGGCTCACAGGTGAGGACGGCACGGGACGAGCTGTCCTTGCGAGCACAGCGCCGGGTCCGCATCCGCCAGACGGTCATGAGGAGCTTCACCTCCGCGCGTCGCGGAGCCACTCACGAAGTCGAGCCGGTCCAGTCGCCTCCGCACAGCCCTCGCGGATGCCCCAGACACACGGGACAGCCACCCACGGAGTCGACACAGCCCGGGCGCGACCCGCGAATCACTCACACCGAGGGACACCGGACGGTTTGCTTCAACAACAGGCAGCCCTGTCTGCACGGTGGCGATCGACACACCCGGACACGACGCACCGAGCGAAGCCGGCCAGGCCCAGCAGCCCTGCCTGCACGGTGGGGCAGTCGACACACCCAGACACGACGCACCGAGCGAAGCCGGACCGCGGCCCTTCAGTCCAGCAGGTGCGGGTTGCGCACGACGAGCAGCCCCGCCTGCACGGTGGCGGGATAGTCATTGAGGTGCCCCGCGGTGTGGAGCACCGTCGTGTCGCGGCTGCCACCCTCGCTCAGGGCCTGGTCCACCTTGCGCTCACCCTGGTTGTACGCGGCGAGCGCCAGCCGCCAGTCCTGGTAGCGCGCGTGCAGGTCCGACAGCAGCGTCGCCGCGGCCTGCGTCTCCCGCGCCACGTCGAGCCGCTCGTCCTTCGTCGCGCTCACCTCCAGCCCATAGCGACGCGCCGTCTCCGGGATGAACATCCACACGCCCGCGCCACGCATCCCCGGAGCGAGTGAAGGCCGCCCATCCGTCTGCGGCATGTTCGTCACCGCGGACTCCACCACCGCCACCGCGAGCAGTCCCTCGGGCAGCCCCTTCGCCTTCAGCGTCGACGTCATCGCCGCGCGGTGCGTGCCCAGGTTCTCCAGCGCGCGCTTCATGAAGGCGCGCCCCTTCTCGGTGCCGATGAGCTTGTTGAGGTTCTCCACCACCTTGTCGTCCACGACGATGGACACATCCCCCTGGGGCTGACTCGTCCGGGCGAGCGCCTCCACCTCGGCGCGAGTCACCGTGCGCCCCTTCGCCGCGCCTTGCGCGAGCACGGCCACGGGGAGCAGCAACAGGGACAGCGCGGCGAGCAGCGCGGGGACGGCGTGGGTGCGACGGGGACGCGGCTGGAACAGCATGTGGATTCTCCTCTGCGTGGGATGGGACATGCCGGTGGCACCGGCGGGAACGGGCTGGGCGCCCGGGAGTCGGAGCGCCGCCTGGAGCAGGCAGCGCGCATACGCTTGGGCCTGTGCGCGTCCACTGGCGACCAGCGCCTCGTCACACGCCAGCTCCTGCAGCGACGCGAGCCAGCGCGACAACACGTGCACCGCCGGATGCCAGAAGAACAACCCCGTCAACCACAGCCGGCCCAGCGCCAGGTGCGTGTCGCGCTGACGGTGGTGCTGCAGCTCGTGCAGCACGGTGAGCCGGAGCGCCTCCGGGTCCTCCAGCAGCGCCGCGGGCACCACCACCCACGCGGACGGACGCGAGCCCCAGCGGGGGAACCACGCCGAGAACGCGGGCGTCCCATCCTCGCCCAGCACCACCGCCACCCGCCGCACCGAGCGCACCCGGGGAAGCCGCTCCAGCCGTCGGAGCAATCCCTGGTGTCGCCAGAGCGCCCGCCCCAGGAAGAGCGCCACGCCCACGAGCCACGCGCCGGACAATCCCATCCACACCCCGACGGGCACGGCGGTCGCCTTCGACGCCGCGGGAGCCGCGTTGCCCACCGCGCTCGCCGTCCACACCGCCGACGGGAGCCGCTGCGCCTGCCGCGCCACGGAGCGCTCGAAGTCGAACAGCGGCCCCGCGGGAGACAGCGCCCGCGCGCCCATCACCAGGAGCGGCAGCACGAGCGCGAGCAGCAGCGCCCCTCGCCCCACCTTCAGCGCCTGCCGCGCCGACAGCGCCCACCCCAGCCGCGCGAGCACCGCCATCGCGCCCCAGGCCAGGAGCAGCGCCACCGGCAGCACCAGCGCCACCGCGAGATACAGCGACACCAGCGCGCTCACGGCTTGCCGCCCTTCGCCTTGAGCAGCTTGCGGATCTGCTCCACCTCGTCGGGCGCCAGCGGCACCGCCTCCACCAGCCGCGCCACCAGCGCGGAGGGCGTCCCGTCGAACACGGTGTCCACCAGGTGGCGCAGGCTCTGCGCCTCGTACGTCTCGCGCGGCAGCGTGGCCGAGTACAGGTGCCCCCGCCCCTGCTTGCGGCTCACGACGACACCCTTCTGCTCCAGGATGCGCAGCACCGTGGACACGGACGTGTACGCCAACGCGCGCTCCGGCGGCAGCGCGGCCAGCACGTCCGCCACGCTCACCTCGCCCTGCTTCCACACGATGTGCATCAGCTCGAGCTCCACCGGCGTCAACGGCCGGGGCGCCTCGGGCTCGGGTTGTCTGGCCATGGAGGTCCTCCGTGGCCAGCAAACTACTAAGACCTTAGTTCTTCGTCAACTAAGCCCTTAGTTCGAACCGCCGCGCCGCTTCCGGGTGGCTCGCTTCACCAGGGACAGGAGCTCCCGCAGGCGCGGGTCCTCCACGGGCTCCACCAGGTCCACGGTGTGTCGCCGTGTCCCCTCCTCGACGGTGAGGGTGTAGCGACGCCGGTCCGCGCCTTGTGCGCCCGCGCCGCCCACCACGCGGGGCAGCGCCTGGAAGCGCGTGTCGCGCAGCCCCTCCTCCAGCGCCCGGGCCTCCTCGGCGGGGAGCGCGTCCAGCTCCACGCTCCTCGGACGGGCGAGCCCGGGGAAGGCCCCAAGCCC
Source organism: Myxococcus sp. MH1 (assembly GCF_059738865.1). Taxonomy (NCBI): domain Bacteria; kingdom Pseudomonadati; phylum Myxococcota; class Myxococcia; order Myxococcales; family Myxococcaceae; genus Myxococcus; species Myxococcus sp. MH1. The sequence goes on from NZ_AP026947.1 coordinate 10,548,513, forward strand.
GCCCTCCTGCGAGAGCGTGATGCGCGTCGACATGGCTCAGGCTCCAGCGGGCTGCGAGCCCTGGCTCCACTGCGACACCGACACCCTGTCGCGGGTGACGCGCAGTCCCACCTCCTCCCAGGCCTCCTTCACCGCCGCCTCCACCTCGCCCGGGCCGTACAGCCGCGTGGCGGCGATGACGGTGATGCGCGCGAAGTCGGAGAAGTTCGTGTCCGGCAGGATACGAGGGTCTCGCATCGCCTCGTACCAGACGCGGCCCGCCCGCTCCCACGCCTGGCCTCCCAGCCGCAGCGCCGCCAGCACGAAGGCGCGGTTGGGGATGCCGGAGTTGATGTGCACCCCGCCGTTGTCCTCCCACGTGTTGACGTAGTCGCGCATGTGTCCGGGCTGCGGGTCCTTGCCCAGCACGTCATCGTCGAAGGCGGTGCCCGGCTCCTTCATCGAGCGCAGCGCCCTGCCCTCCACGGCCTCGCCGAGCAGCCCGTCGCCGATGAGCCAGTCGGCCTGGTCCGCCGTCTGGCCGAGCTTCCACTGCTTCACCAGCGAGCCGAAGACATCCGACATGGACTCGTTGAGCGCGCCCGCCTGCCGGAAGTACCACAGCGGCCCCTCGTCCTCCGTCACGCCGTGCGACAGCTCGTGCGCGATGATGTCCAGGCAGACGGTGAACCGGTTGAACAGCTCGCCGTCACCGTCGCCGAACACCATGCGCCGGCCGTCCCAGAAGGCGTTGTCGTAGTCGCGCCCGTAATGGACATACGCCTGCAACGGCATCCCATCCCCGTCGATGGAGTTGCGCGCCAGCACCTCCCAGAAGAAGTCATACGTGGCGCCCAGGCCGTCATAGGCCTCGTCCGCCGCGAGGTCCCCGCATGGCGCCTGCCCCTCCGAGCGCACCAGCGTCCCGGGGAAGGCCTCCTCGCCCTTCAGGTCGTAGATGCTCCGCTGCCGCTGGGACTCCACCATCATCGCCGGCACCCGTCGGAGCGACGGCGTCGCGGCGGCCAGCCGTCCCCCGGCGAAGCGCAGCGCCCGGAACGTGCTGTCCGTCGCCACCGTGCGCAGCGCCTTCACGCGCTGCTGGGGCGTGCCGTTCTCCGCGATGGAGCGCAGCAGATACGGCGGCAGGATGCAGTGGATGGAATGAACGTGTCTTCGTGCTCCGCGCGTCCTCATCGGTGTCCCCCCTCGTGGGCTTTCCAGCCGTCAAGGTAGGGACACCGCCCGGGCTCCGGAGCCCGGGTTACACGGGCTCGCACGAGGGGCCGGGGACACACGGGGCGCCACGCCGCGTGCCCGTCACGAGGGAGTCTGGCGCACCCCTCGGCCTCCCACGGGGTGCACCCGACTCCAGCGTCACACGCCCAGCGCGTCGCGCAGCTCCGGCAGCCGCTCCGCCTTCACCGCGCCGAACACGAAGCGGTCCGGCCGCAGCACCACCACGTCCGAGCCATGGCGCGAGAACCAGTCGCCCAGCTTGCCGGTGATGTCCTCCACCGCGGGCACCTCGCCGCCGTGCTCGCCCGCCGACTGGACGGCGAGCAGCCGCCCACCCAGGGCCTCCGCCAGCCCGCGCGCCGCGGCCAGCTGCGCCGACGGAGCGTTGGCGCGGCACAGCACCGCGAAGTCGTTGCCGATGGCGTCATCCAGCAACACCTCCTGGCCGGACGGCAGCCGCACCTTGGGCTGGATGAAGTACGTGCCCTCCGCGGACTGCGCGCCCTCGCGCTTGCCGCCCAGGTAGTAGCCCTGCTCGTGCATCGGCGGCTGCTTGAACTCGAAGCCCTGGATGAAGCGCCGCACCCGGGGGATGCGCTGCAGCGCGCGCATCACCATGTCCCGGGCGCTGGCCACCCAGCGGTTGCGCGCGAGGAACAGGTGCCCCACGCGCACGCACAGCTTCTGCACCGCCTCCACGTGCGGACGACGCTCCTCCTCGTAGGTGTCCAGCAGCGACGCCGGCGCCAGCCCCTGCACCACGCGCTGAATCTTCCACGCCAGGTTCGACGCGTCGCGCATGCCCGACACCAGGCCCTGGCCCATGAAGGGCGGCATGGTGTGCGCCGCGTCCCCCAGCAGGAACACGTTGCCGTCGCGCCAGCGCGCCGCGTTGAGGCAGTGGAACGTGTACACCTGCGCGCGCTCCACGTGCACCCGCGCCGGGTCGATGTAGGGCTCCAGCAGCTTCTTGATGGTCTCCGGGCGCTCCATCTCCTCGCGCGTCTCGCCCGGCATCAGCATGAACTCCCACCGGAACTGCCCCACCGCGCCCGTGGCGACGAAGGCCGGACGCTTCGGGTCGCACACGAAGCGGCACAGCTCCGGCGCGTCGCCCTCCACCTGCCCGGACACCGCCAGCCACGGCTCGCCGTACGCCCGGCCCGCCATCTTGATGTTCAGCGCCTTGCGCACCGGGCTGCGCGCCCCGTCGCACGCCAACAGGAAGCGGCCCCGCACCGTGCGCGTCTCACCCTTCTCCACCAGGCGGTAGCGCACCGTCACCCCGGCGCCGTCCTGCTCCAGGGACTCCACGCTCGCGCCCAGCTGCAGCGTCACGTGAGGGAAGCGCTCCAGCCCGCCGCGCAGCACCCCCTCCACCAGCGGCTGGTGGAAGAACCACAGCGGCGAGTACCCGAAGCCGAAGTCCGCCGAGCTGGTGTGCACCTCCGCGAAGCGCCTGCCCGTCTCGCCCACATATTCAGCGAAATGGTTCTGCCGCATGTCCTTCTGCAGCTCGGCGCCCAGCCCCGTGGACTGGTAGATGCGCAGCCCCTCGTCGTCGCAGGAGAACGCCCGCGGTTGTCCATGCGGCGCCAGGTCCTGCTCCAGCACCAGCGTGCGCACGCCCAGCGAGCCCAGCAGATTGCTTGTCAGTGCTCCCACGGGACCGCAGCCGCTGATGATGACATCGACCTCCATGTCGGCCTGCTGCTTGTCACAAACCATTGCGACCCCCGTGGTTCACCAGTCTGGCTTGATTCATAACGAACGAGGTGTGACCAGGGTGTGACCGCACAGGTCGATTCGCAATGCTGTCCGCTCGTGGCGGCGAGCTGCCGTGTACTGGGAATTCGAGCCGCACCGCGTGATGAAAGCCACCCTGCCTGGGTTAATCCCTACCCGCGAGGGAGCGTCCGGTGCGACGTGTTACGTTAGGCAAGACACGCTCTTCCCTTCTTGGAACCTCGGAGGCCATGGCAGGCGACGACGCGGCAGGGACGCCAGTCTTTCATCTCGCGCTGCTCGGCGAGGCCCGCCTGCGGCATGGCGGCGCCCATCTGCCGTTGGAGCGCCGCACCGCGGCCGTGCTGACATGGCTGGCATTGGAAGGGCCGCATCCGAAGTACCGCCTCGCGGGCCTGTTGTGGGCCGAGTCGAGCGAGGCCACGGCCCGCAACAACATGCGTCAGCTGTTGCGCCGGCTTCGGCTGTCGGTGGGCGCGGAGCTGGTGCAGGGCTCGGACGTGCTGTCGCTCGTGGAGGGCGTCACCATCGACGCCGCGGAGCTGCAGGCCCACGTGCTGGCCGGACGTCACGCCCAGGCGCTCGCGCTGGAGGGCGTGCTGCTGGGCGCGCTGGAGTTCGACGACTGCCCGGAGTTCCAGGCGTGGCTGGAGAGCGCGCGGGAGCGGCTGGACAAGCTGCGCCGCCGCGCCGCGTCCGCGGAGTCGGAGGCCAAGGAGCGCGCGGGGGACCTGTCCGGCGCGCTGGTGCTGGCGGAGAAGCTGCTCGCCATGGACCCGTACTCGGAGGAGGCGTGGCGCCGGCTGATGCGGCTGCACTACATCGCCGGGGACAGGATGGCCGCGCTCAACGCCTTCGAGCGCTGCCGTCGCCTCCTGCGCGAGGAACTGGACACGCAGCCCTTGCCCCAGACGGTGGCCCTGGCGCGGGAGATAGAGCGCGGCCCCGCCACGCCCCAGCCCCCGCGCGGCGCCCCGGCGAAGCTGCCCCTGTCCGTGCTGCGCCCGCCCGTCCTGGTGGGGCGCGAGCGGGAGTGGGCGCGGATGGAGGAGGCCTGGGCCGAGGGGAAGACCATCTTCCTGAGCGGCGAGCCCGGGGTGGGCAAGACGCGGCTGGCGCACGACTTCGCCGCCTCGCGCGGCGTGCACATGGTGCTGGAGTCCCGGCCCGGCGAGACACACGTGGCATACTCCACGCACGTGCGCCTGTTGCGGCAGATCATGGCCCGGTGTCCGGACACGACGCTGGCACCCTGGGTGCGCCGGGAGCTGTCGCGGCTGATGCCGGACATGGCCGGCACGGAGGGGCCACCGCCGCCCATGGTGGACGAGGCCGAGCGCAGCCGCTTCCTGGAGGCCAACTGCCTGGCCATCTACCAGCTGTGCGCGGGGATGGACGCCATCGTCGCGGACGACCTGCAGTACATGGACGCGGCCACCGCGGAGTTCGCGCTGCTCATGCTCTCGCGCCGGCACGACATCCCCTCGGACGGCGTCTTCCCCCGCTTCGTCGACACGTACCGCCGCGGCGAACTGACACCCATCGCCGCCGCCTGCATCCAGCAGCTCGTGGAGGCGGGGCTCGCGGTGGTCATCGAGCTGGAGCCCCTGCACTCGGAGGCCGTGGGCACGCTCCTGGGCAGCCTGGAGCTGGCGGGCGCGGAGGGGCTCGCGGACAACGTGATGCGCTACACGGGCGGCAACCCCCTGTTCATCATGGAGGCGCTGCGACACCTGCTGGAGTCCGGGGGCCTGGAGCGCGGCTGGCCCGAGCACGTGCACCCGTCCGGGCGTGGACGCGACTTGATTCAGCGCCGGCTGGAGCGGCTGTCCGCGCCCGCGCTCCAGGTGGCCCGGCTGGCCGCGCTCGCCAAGACGTCCTTCGCGCTGGAGCTGGCCAGCGAGGTGCTGGAGATGACGCCCATGTCGCTCGCCACGCACATCTCCGAGCTGGAGGCCGCGCACGTACTGCGCGGCGAGCGCTTCACGCATGACCTGCTCTTCGACGTGGTGCGCGAGGCGATTCCCCCCTCGCTGGTGCCCCTGCTGCACCGCCGGCTGGCCAGCGCCCTGGAGCAGCGCAAGGCCGCGCCCGTCGTCGTCGCGCAGCACTGGCTGGAGGGCAAGGAGCCCCAGCGCGCCGCGCCCTTCCTCGTCGCCGCCGCCAACGCGGAGGCCTCCGCCTTCCGTCACATGGAGGCCGCGCTGCTCTACTACCGCGCCGCCACCGCGCTGGAGGAGGCGGGCGCGCTCGACGAGGCCGCCCGCGTCAGGGCCCGCGCCCGGGGCATCCCCAGCGCCTGAGGCCCGCGCTCACGCGCGGCGCCTCGGGGAGCGGGGCACCTCCCGAGCCCCCGCGCGCCGCTCCGCCGCCACCTCGCGCGCCACGTCCACGAAGGCGCGCAGCGCCGGTGACACCCGCGCCCGGCTGGGGAAGTAGAGATAGAAGCCATCCACGTGGGCCGCGTAGGGCTCCAGGACGATTCGCAGCGCGCCCCGCCGCACCCGCTCCGCCACGTCCGGCTCGAAGGCATACATCAAGCCCACGCCCTGCTCGACCAACGGGAACAGGCCCTGGAAGCTCGTGGAGCTGAGCGGCCCGCGCACCGGCACCCGCCAGCTCTTCGCGCCGCGCTCCAGCTCCCACTGGTAGAGCGCCCCCGTGGTGTTGGAGCGGATGCAAAGACAGTCATGGGACAGCAAATCCCGAGGCTTCTCCGGGACGCCTCGACGCTCCAGGTACTCGGGCGCGGCGACCACCACGAAGCGATAGCCCTCCGACAGCCGCACCTGCACCATGTCGCGCTCCAGCGACTCGGACATGCGGATGCCCGCATCCAATCCCTCCGCGACGATGTCCACCATCGCGTCCTCCACCCGCAGCTCCACGTCAGTGCGGGGATGGCGCTTCAGGAAGCGCTCGAGCATGGGCGGCAGCACATGGTGCACCGCGATGCTCGGCACGGTGAGCTTCACCGAACCCGTGACCTCCCCGGGCTCCGCCGCCGCGACCTTCAGCGCCGCGAGCGCCTGGTCCACCGACGGGCCCGCACCTTCCAGGAGCCTCCGGCCCGCATCGGTGAGCGCCACGCTGCGCGTGGTCCGGGTGAGCAACGCCACGCCCAGTCGCGCCTCCAACTGCCGCACGCTCTGGCTGAGCGAGGAGGCGGACACGCCCAGCTCCCGCGCCGCCACGGCGAAGCTGCGCTTGCGGGCCACCGCCAGGAAGGCATTCAAGGCATTGAGCGGGGTGAAGGCCATTCGGAAGTTTTCCTACACAGCCCCTGTGGATTCCACAGATTTCCCCCCTGCACGCGCCTACGCATACTCCTGGAGAAAGAAGTCTCCCCTCCTCCCAAGGACCGAAAGCCATGACCACCGTACGCGGATACGCGGCCCAGGACGCCCGCTCCCCTCTCGCCCCCTTCCAGTTCGAGCGCCGTGCGCCCGGCGCCGACGACGTCGAGCTCGACATCCTCTACTGCGGCGTCTGCCACTCCGACATCCACCAGGCCCGCGACGAGTGGGGCGGCTCCATCTTTCCCATGGTCCCCGGCCACGAAATCATCGGCCGCGTCACGCGCGTCGGCGCCAACGTCACCCGCTTCAAGGCTGGTGACTCCGTGGGCGTCGGCTGCATGGTGGACTCGTGCCGCGTCTGCACGTCCTGCAAGGACGGCCTGGAGCAGTACTGCGAGAAGGGCGGCCCCACGTTCACGTACAACTCGCGCGAGCGCCAGGGCCAGCAGCCCACCTTCGGCGGCTACTCCAGCGCCCTCGTCGTGGACCAGTCCTTCGTGCTGCGCGTGCCCGACAGCCTGGACCCCGCGCGCGCCGCGCCCCTGCTCTGCGCGGGCATCACCACCTGGTCCCCGCTGCACCGCTGGAACGTCCGCGCCGGCCAGCGCGTGGGCATCGTCGGCCTGGGCGGCCTGGGCCACATGGGCGTGAAGTTCGCCCGCGCCCTCGGCGCGCACGTCGTCGTCCTCAGCCACTCGGAGAACAAGCGTCAGGACGCCCTGCGCCTGGGCGCCCACGAGTTCGTCGTCTCCTCTGACGCCGCCCAGATGAAGGCGCGCGAGAACTCCTTCGACTTCATCCTCGACACCGTCTCCGCCGAGCACGACCTCAACGCGTACCTGCGCCTGTTGCGCCGCGACGGGCAGATGGTGCTCGTCGGTGTCCCGGAGAAGCCCCTGGAGCTGGGCGCCTTCACCCTCATCGGCACCCGCCGCAACCTCGCCGGCTCCATGATTGGCGGCATCCGTGAAACACAGGAAATGCTCGAATTCTGCGCCCAGCACGAAGTCGTGTCCGACGTGGAGGTGATTCCCATCCAGCAGGTGAATGACGCCTACACCCGGATTCTCCGGGGTGACGTGAAATACCGGTTCGTCATCGACATGAAGAGCCTGAAGTAAAGCCTGACGCGCCGCAGCGGTGCGCGATGGGTTCGGAATTCTCCGCTGCGGGCGTTCGCGCGGGCTCCGCTGCCTGGAAGCAGACAGTGGGTTGCCCGAGCGGACAGGTGCCTGCCTGGTCTCGGGTTCACATTCTCAATTCATGACTACGACACTTGAGCACGCCGGTTACAACAAGATGACGATGCTGTACCCCGAGGAACACGAGCTCCAGACGCCCACGCAGTCGCTGAAGGACCCTCACTCGGCCGCCAAGCTGCGGCTGCAGGCCAGCCTGTGGCTGAGCCGTGCGCAGCGCGAGCTGCATGACGCCATCTTCCTGCGCGACGGCTCCGACGAGAGCCTGGAGCGCTACTACAGCGCCCGCGCGGAGCTCGACTCCGCGGAGGCCTACGCGCTGATGGTGGCCAAGGCCCTGCTGCAGGCCGGGTGAAGCACCCGGGCGCGCGCGTGGAAGCACCGCCACGCGCGCCGCTTCAGCTCACGGCGCCCGATGAGCCGGTGGACACCGGGACGGGCGCGGGGGCCGGACGCTCGCTGTACGGGAAGTAGTCCTTGAGCTTCAGGAAGTGCTTCTCGAACAGGTTCCAGCTCACCAGCGCGAGGCCCCACGACAGCACCGCGGCCACGACGTAGAACACCAGCTGCATCGGGAAGTCGGAGCCCGCCACCTGCTGCAGCGGCGTCTTGAGCACGGTGCGCCGCAGGATGGCGTCCAGCGGCGAGTGCACCAGGTAGATGGCGTAGCTGTACTTGCCGTACGTCAGGAGCACCCGGTTGGAGAAGACGCGGTGGAGCACGCTGCCCGGCTTCGCCGCCACCACCCGATACACCAGCACGGTGTAGAGGATGCCCACCGCGGTGTAGCCGCCCGTGCGCACCACCGTCTTGAACGCCGGGCCCATGGGCAGGGCAATCATCGCCGCCACCACGGGCAGGGCCAGCCACGGCGCCCAGCGCATCCACGGGAAGGCCGCCAGCCCCTTGCCCTCCGGGTGACGCAGCGCCAGGGACAACAGCGCGCCCAGCGCGAGCGAGTCCACGCGGCAGAACGTCACCACGTACGTGCTCTCCTCGCTGGCGCCCGCCAGCGTGAGCCCCACCCGCACCGCCACCGCCAGGGCGACGGTGCCCAGGCACAGGCGGATGGCCCCCTTGTACGAGACGGCGGCGATGAGGAACGGCCAGACGATGTAGAACTGCTCTTCAATCGCCAGCGACCACACCACGCCGAGGATGGGGTGCGTCGTGTCCACCCACAGCTGGTAGAAGTTGGACAGGTAGAGCAGGTACCAGACGGCGCCGTCCGTGGTGATGCGCTCGTCCAGGTTCAGCCGCCCCGCCAGCGACGGCAGCACCAGGAACGACACCGCCAGCGCCGCGTAGTACAGCGGGAAGATGCGCAGCACGCGCCGCGCGTAGAAGTTGCGGAAGTAGTACGTCTGCCCCTTCGCCTCCCACAGGATGCCGGTGATGAGGAAGCCGGACAGGACGAAGAACAGGTCCACGCCCGTCCACCCCGCACCGGCCAACCACCACGTCGCCTTGCCCGCGACGCTCTGGTCGCTCAGGTGCGTGGTGTGGAAGAAGACGACCAGGAGGACCGCGAGTCCCCGCACGCCGTCGAGCACGGGCAGGTGCCCATGCAGGCGCGGAGCAGGCGCCGCCGACGCCGCGGCGTCAGGACGGGCGAGATGGGAAGACATGGGATTCTCATACCAACAACGTCAGTTCCCCAACAAGGTTGGCTCCCGGCCCTCGTGAGCGGGGCAGGCGGGCACCCGCGCGCGCCGGATTCGACGGGTCGGCTGAAACTCCCGCGCGTCTCGTGACACGGTGGTGGCGTGGCTCTTCTTTCCGCGGTGAAGATGGTCCTGGTGGGTGCGCCCCCATCCGACACGGAGGGTGAGCGCCGCCTGTTGCGCCGGGCCCGCACCGGGGACCCCGCCGCCTTCCGCACGCTCTTCGAGCGGCACGCCCCCGCCGTCTGGCGCTTCCTGCGCGACGTGCTCCGCGACGAGGCCGCCGCCGACGAGGCCACCCAGGAGACCTTCGTCCGCGCGCACGCGAGGCTCGGGGCGCTGCGCGACGAGGACAGGGTGGGCGCGTGGCTGCTCGGCATCGCCCGGCATGTCTATCTGGAGTCCCGCCGCACCCGGGGGGTCCACGTGGACGTGGAGGACGAGGAGCACGCCGCGCACCTGGAGGCGGTGCTGCCCACGCCGTCACCGGAGGACTTGTTGTTGGACCGGGAGCTGGAGGGGCTCCTGGCCCAGGCGCTCGGGACGCTCAACGAGGAGCGGCGCGCGGCGCTGCTCTTGCGCATCGACCATGGGCTTCCCTACGAGGAGATTGCTTCGGTGATGGGCTGGTCGCTGCAGAAGGTGAAGAACGAAATCCACCGCGCGCGCCTGCGCCTGCGCGAGCAGCTGGCCGCCCACCTCGGAGGAGGACACCCATGAGCACGTGCCGCGAGAGCGAGCTGGACGCGCTGCTGGCCGGAGAGCTTTCACCCGAGGACGCCGCGAGGGTGCGCGCGCACGCGGACGCCTGCGCTGCCTGCAAGCACGCGCTGGCGTGGCAGCGCGCCGAGCGCGGGTGGATGGCCCAGCGCGCGCGCCGCGAGCCGCGCCGCCCCGCCCTGAGCTTCGAGGCGCTCGAGGCGCGCCTCCACGCCCGCGCGACGGCGCCCGTCGTGCGTGAGCTTCCGCGCGAGGGCGCGTGGCGACACTGGGGGATGATGCTGATGGCCGCCACGGCCGCCGTGGCCTTCGTGGGGCTGGTGCTGCCCCGGGGCGGCGTGAGCGGCGCTGGCGTGGACGAGCCCTGGAGCCGCGAGGTGCTCGTCACCGGAGGCGTGGAGGCATGCGAGGACGCCGCCGCCGCGCTGGAGGCCCGGGTGGGCGCGTGCCTCATCGCCTCACCCGTGCTGGCCCTGCGTCGGGACTAGGTCCGCTTCACGGCGCGGGAGGCGGGCAGATGCGCCGGGCCTCGTCCACCGCGGCCTTGGCCTGCACCAGGCCGTGACCGAATTTGATGTCCTTGCCCGCTTCGCCCAGGTCCAGCGCCGTCTTCTCCAGCACCTCGCGCACCTGGACATGGGTGAGCCTGGGACACGCGCCCAGCACCAGCGCGGCGACGCCCGCCACATGCGGCGTGGCCATGGACGTGCCCGACTGGCGCAGGTAGTCCAGGCCCGACACGTCCACCGTCACGTCCTGGCCCACCAGGCCCTTGAGCGTGTTGGCGTTGACCAGGGTGACGGACGTCGTCGGCACCCAGAAGTCCTCCGGGTCGGTGAGCGTGAAGTTGCCCGCCCCGTCCTCGCTGGTGTTGTTGCCGACGACGATGGCCTTCGCGCCGGCGCGGATGGCGTTGAGCGCCTTCTCCTTGAACAGGATGCCGCCGCCGCGGTCCACCAGCGCGACGAAGCCGTCACAGGTGGCGCCCTCGCCGCACGACGAGACGCGCTCACCCAGGCCGCAGTACACCATCCGCCCCGCGTACTTGCCCACGCCGGTGTACTCCAGCGGCTCGGAGGCGAAGCGCGTGCCGCCCACGTCCACGTCGCCGTACGGCGCGCCGCCGACGATGGTCGCGCTCAGGATGCCCACGCCCGGCGCCACCAGCGACACGAAGTCCCTTCCGTACTGGGAGAAGGGCGCCCACGCGTTGTTCGCGTCGATGGCGCCCACGGCGATGACGTTCTCGTAGCCCGCGGGGTAGGACTTCTCCTCCGTGCCCCGGTTGCCCGTCGCGGCGATGGCCACCATGCCCGCGTCGAACGCGCGCTGGAAGGCCGCCTCCTCCGTCTGCGAGGGCGCGATGGAGCCCAGCGACAGCGACGCGATGTGCGCGCCGCGCTCGATGCACCAGTCCATGGCCGCGATGACGTTGGACGTGTTGCCGTCGCCGTTGACGTCGAGCACGCGCGCCACCAGCAGCGACACGGTGGGCGCCACGCCCGCCACGCCGTTGGGCTCCTCGCCGGGCCGCACGTGCGCGCCCGCGCCCAGCTGCGCCGCGATGGTCGCCGCCGTGTGCGTGCCATGGCCGCCGCCCCACTTCAGCACGCCGCTCACGCGCCCCTGGTCCAGCGGCTCGTCGTCCCCGTCGAGGAAGTCCTTGCCCTCCAGGTACGCCGCCGCCAGCTCCGGGTGCCGGTTGTCCCAGCCGCTGTCGATGATGCACACCTTGATGCCCGTGCCCGAGGGCGCGCCGTCATCCAGCACGCCGTCGTTGTTCGCGTCCCAGACCTGGGGCGCCTGCACGCGGTGCAGCCCCGCGGTGTACTCGCCCGTGGAGCCGCTCGTGTTGGGCAGCACGCCCTGCAAGAGGGACGGGGACAGCGGGCTCGGCATCCCGAACGCGCGCACCACGCGGTCCGGCTCCACGCGCAGCACGTCGGGGTCCTGCTCGAGCGCCCGGCGGGCCTCGGGAGACACCTTCGCGGCGATGGTGTTCAGGTGGGGGAAGCGGCGGTGGACCTGGGCGCCCACGCGCCGGGCCGACTCGGTGAGCATGTCCAGGTTGGACACGGCGCTGGCGGACACGCGGGGTCGGTAGGTGATGAGCACCGGCTCCGCGCCATCCTCGCCGGCGAGCGGGTTGAGCGACTGACGCGCGGTGCCCGGCAGCGACAGCGCCTCCGTCCCGGGGCAGACCTCCTCGGAGACCGGGGGATCCCTGTCGGGGACCTTGGTGCACGCCACCGCCCCACCGAGCAACCCGAGCCAGACCCAACGCTTCATCGTCATTCTCCTTGAACGCCCCGGCGAACGGGTAGGTACGGAGGGCACCCCGGTCCGGATTCGACGGCCGGGGTGAACGAGAGGACACCGCTTCCCGTTCCCCACGCGCAAGTTAAGCACGCCAGCCGTCCGGCTGCTCGCGGGCCTGTCAGGCGGAGGACGACTGTCTCGGGGCATGAGACACGCGGGCGTACGGCGCTGGACGGACGCGCGTTGTTTCGCCCGCCTTCTCAGGATTCAGCGCTGTCGATGCCGAAGATACGCAGCGCGTCGGAGGCGTACGTGTCGAGTTGACGGCGGGTCTCGGCCTCGTCCCAACCGAGTCGGGGGGCCATGACCTCGGCGGCCACCTGGGCGGCGCCGCGGCCGAGGTCCCGGGTCTCGAAGGCGACCTTGAGTCGACGGATGAGCAGGTCGGAGAGCGTGTGCACCAGCTCGTGGGTGACGCCCCACACGGCCTCCGCGGCGCGGTAGGGCAGGCCGGGAGCGAGCGGGCGAGCGAGGGAGGCGTCTTCGCGGGTGAGCGCCCAGACGCGGCGCCAGCGGCTGCCGTAGGCGCGCACCAGGTGCGTGGCGGTGGCCGCGTCCCCGACGACGTCGCGCGCGGCGGCGAGCTCGGCGTTCAGGTCGGGGATGTCGCCGCCGGGCAGGGGCAGGGACTCGGTGGGGGCCTTGCGGCGGGGCTGGCCCAGGTGCTTCTCCACCGCGTCCACCACGTCGCGCGCCATGACGCGATAGGTGGTGAGCTTGCCGCCGCTGATGGCGAGCACGCCGGTGGGGCTGAGGTCGATGTGATGCTCGCGGCTGGCGCTGCCCGCGTCGGTGGTGCCGTGGTAGCCGCTGGCGGACAGGGGGCGGATGCCGGCCCAGGCGCTCACCACGTCCTCGCGGGTGAGGTGCGCCTCGGGGAAGAAGGCGTTGGCGGACTCGAGGAGGTAGGCGACGTCCGTCTCGCTCGCGCGGACCTCGGCGGGGTGCGCGCGCGTGGAGGTCTCCGTGGTGCCGATGATGGTGAAGTCGTCGGCGGGGAGGACGAACATCACGCGGCCGTCCTTGGGGGACAGGAGCGTGAGGGCGTCGTGGTTGCCCAGGCGCTTGCGAGGCACGGCGACGTGCACGCCCTTGCTGCCGCGCACGGCGTGGGCGTTGCCGTCGGGGGCATCGAGCTTGCGGATCTCATCGCTCCACGGCCCGGTGGCGTTGACGATGGCGCGGGCGCGCACGGTGAGCTGCTGCCCGGTGAGGTGGTCGACGACGATGGCGCCGCGGGCCTTGCCGTCGACGACGTCGAGGCGTTGGACGGAGGCGTGGTTGAGGACGACGGCGCCGGCCTCGGAGGCGCCGAGCGCGTTGGCCAGGGTGAGGCGGGCGTCATCGGTGGCGGCGTCGTAGTAGCGGGCGCCGCCCTTGAGGCCGTCGGTGCGCAGGCCGGGCTCGGACTGGTGGAGCTGGTCGCGGTTGAGGCGCTGGTAGCCCTTCACGTTCCGGAAGAGGGAGAGGGCGTCGTAGAGCATGAGGCCCGCGTTGAGCTTCCAGCGGGGCACGCGGGCGCCGGCGTAGACGGGCCACACGAAGGCGAGCGGGCGCACCAGGTGGGGTGCGAGCTTGAGGAGGCGGCGGCGCTCGATGCTGGACTCGAAGACGAGGCCCAGGTGACCGTGTTCGAGGTAGCGCAGGCCGCCGTGGATGAGGCGGGACGAGCGGCTGGACGTGCCGCTGGCGAAGTCCTCTCGCTCCACGAGGGCGACCTTGAGTCCGCGCAGGACGGCGTCGCGCGCGGAGCCCGCGCCGGTGACACCGCCCCCGATGATGAGCAGGTCGAACTCCTCGGTGGCGAGGGCCTTCAGCCGCTCGGAGCGAGGCTTCGTCGGCGGAATGTCCCCCTCTGCGGACAACTGGCGGAGCGCTACGGATTCAGAACGCACACGCATATTGTAATGACGGTCCGCCCTGGGTGACACGGGAATCAATGCGCCGCGTCAAGAGGGACACAGCACCCACATCCCGGGGGCGGGTGCGGTGGACAGTCTCCCAGGGGGAGTGACAGGTGGGAGGCAGAGGGCCCGTTCCCGGGGGACCTCGGCGGCGGGCCGGTTGAGCGCGGTGTCCGACGCCTGCATCGGGGACTCGGCGCGGGTGTGCGGCGGGGTCTCGCGCGCAGCCGGGTCACCCACATGCGCTGGGACACGAAGCGCCGGGGCGGCCGCGCACGAGGCACGTCCCGACGGGCTGGGAACACCTGCTCATGCGGCGAAGAAGGCGCGTGGAGGGCCCGATGTTTGCGATTGGCTTTGTGTTCGCTCTGCGCGCCGACACCCGCGAGGTGACCGCGCGGCACGAGGCCCGCGGTTCGCGAGGTCGCGCTGCGTGAGCATGGAGTCGGCGCATGAGCGGGCACGAGGACTGGGGCGAGCGGCACGGGTGTGCTGCCTTGCGTGGGCCCGGGAAGCCGGGTAGGAGGCGACCACCCCCTGCCCTGTCGACCAGCGCCTTGCTGAATCCCCACGACCGACGAGACCTCGCGAGCCTGGGCCTGATGGTCCTGGTGTACGGGCTCGCGGTGGCGCCGGTGCTGCACGCGGTGGTGGGCCATGGTGGCGCGGCGCATGTGCACAGTCACGGGGGTCAGGCGCACAGCCATGACGCTCCGGACGAGAGTGGCCTTGCGCCGAAGCCCACGCGTCAGTCGCCTGAGACGGGACATGGTCCGGATGGCCACAAGCACCTGACCGGCTCGGTGGAGCACCTGAGCGTGGTGGCGGCGACGTGGGTCGTGGCCCTGGTGCCGGTGGTGCGGTGGGTGTCGTGGAAGCACGAGTCCGTGCATGCGCCGACGCGGTTGCCGGGTGTGGCACTCCGGCCGACGGCGATGCCGCAAGGGCCATAGGTCCACGGCGCTCGCGCTGAAGCGAATCCATCGAACGTGAGCTTCGGACCTCCGCGCGCCGGGTGTGCGCGATGAGGTGGCGGAGTCTTGCGTGTCATCGCCCCCCATCCATGACGGCGGAGGGTCTCCATCTTCGAGCCAGGAGTGTCACGCGAGAGCCGCGTGGACGAGGGCACGAGGATTGAGGCGACCTGCCGTGAGTGTCCTTCATGTCCACGAGTGTCGTGACCGTCGCGCTATCGACAGGTTTGTGGGTCCTCTGTGCACCGCTGCTCGCGGTGGCGAAGCCACGTTTGACGCTCGGCGAGGCAACCATGCCCTCGGCGACGAGCGCACGAGCGAGCACGAACCTGTCCGTGGTCACAAGCGGCGCGCCAACCTCCGGCGCACCATCCAGGGCCACGAGCCACGCAGCACTCGCCAGGCGGACCGTCGCGGCAACGACGCCGTCTGCGGAGTCGGCCGCGAGTCGTTCTGCTCGCGAAGCGCTTGCACCGGGAGCAGACAAGTCGTCGACGGAGCAACACGCGAGCCGTGCCGTCACCGGAGCACCTGTTCCGACGGCGACGCCGCACGCACTGAACACAGCGAAGACCGCTCCCCCCACCACAGTGCCCCTCTCCACGCCCCCAGTTCTTCACGCGGGGCTGAACACCGAAGCGGCAACCCCGGCCGCGCGGCTCCGCACCGCCACCCAGCCCTCGCAAGCAGCACCAGGCGCGACGCAAGCGACGACATCGTCCGAGCAGCTCCGCACCGCCCCCCAGCCCTCGCAAGCAGCACCGGGCACGACTCAAGCGACGACATCGTCCGAGCAGCTCCGCATCGCCACCCGAGCCCCGCAAGCAACACCGGGCATTGCAGCCACGACACCGTCTTCGCAGCCCCCAATCGCCAGTCCTCCTCCACAAGCAGAACCGAGCGCCGAAGCGACCACACCGTCCGCGCAGCCCCATATCTCCAGCACTCCCGCGCAAGCAGCGCCGAGCGCCGAAGCGACCACTCCATCCGCGCAGCCCCATGTCTCCAGCACTCCCGCGCAAGCAGCGCCGAGCGCCGAAGCAACAACACCGCCCACGGAGCCCCAAGCCCATCAGGTCCCGCAGTCCGAGCAGGACACTGGCGCGCCCCCACCCACGGAGCCGAAGACCCACACGGTGGTCCGAGGCACACGGCCTCCACAAAGCGCCTCGGAGCTCACCCTCGGCCGGGACATCCTGGACGCGGCGCCGCGCAGCGGAGCCGTGGACCTGCTCCGCGCCGTGCCGGGTCTCGTGGCCTCGCAGCACAGCGGAGAGGGCAAGGCGCACCAGCTCTTCCTGCGCGGCTTCGACGCCCTGCACGGACAGGACGTGGAGCTGAACGTCGCGGGCCTCCCGGTGAACGAGGTCAGCCACATCCACGCGCTCGGCTACGCGGACCTCAACTTCGTCATCCCCGAGGTCGTCCAGTCGCTCGAAGTGACGGAGGGCTCGTATCGAGCGGCACAAGGTGACTTCGCCGTCGCCGGCACGGTGCGCATGGACCTGGGCGTCAAGGAGCAGGGCGTGCACCTCGCGGGCACGCTGGGCCAGTACCGCCAGCGGCGACTGGTGGCCACCGTGCGCCCGGGCGAGGACCCGGAGACGTTCGCCGCGGTGGAGCTCGGCGAGGCCAGGAACTACGGCGCGCAGCGCGGCTATGGCCGAGCCTCCCTGCTCGCGCAGGCAACGACGAGACTCACCGACGGACTCACGTTACGAGCCCTCGCGGGCAGCTACGTCACCCGCTTCGACTCGCCCGGCGTCGTACGCGAGGACGCGCTCCTCACAGGTCAGCAAGACTTCTTCTCCGCCTCCACGCCACGGCAGGGAGGCACCGTCTCCCGGCACCAGCTCCTGCTCGGAGTGGACCTCCCCCGCTCGGGTCAGGGCCGCACGAAGCTGGAGTTCTTCGGAATCCTCTCGGACCTGCGGCTGCGCAACAACTTCACCGGCTTCCGGGTGGACGAGCGCGGTGACGGACTCGAGCAGACGAACGACTCCATCGTCCTCGGAGCCCGCGCCGAGCACCGCCGCACAGTGACGATGTTCGGCCGTCCCGTAACCCTGGAGCTCGGCCTGGGCGCCAGGCGTGACGGCGTGGAACAGACGCAGCGGCGCTACCGCGAATCGGACGGCACCTTCTTCTCCGACGAAATCGACGCCCACTTCACCCAGACGGATGTCTGGGGTTGGGCCGAGGGGCGCATGGTCCTCGGCCGCTGGGCGCTCCGAATCGGTGGCCGCGCGGACGCGCTCGGTGTCGAGGTCTTCGACGCGCTCGCCTTCCGGGACCCGCGCTTCCATGACGGCCAGGGCTACTCCCGCAGCGCCTTCGGCGTGCACCTGGGCGCGAAGGCGGGCCTCGAGTACGCGCTGTCGGACGACGCGACCCCGTGGCGACTGTTCGCCAGCTACGGCGACGGCTTCCGCTCGCCCCAGGCACGCAGCCTCTCCGAGGGAGAGCGAGCCCCCTTCGTGTCCGTGCACGGCGCGGAGGTCGGCGCGCGCAAGGACGGGGAGACGTGGGCCGTGCAGCTCAGCGTCTTCGGCTCGCAGGTGGAGAACGACTTCTTCTTCGACCACACCGTGGGCACCACCGTGTACACGGGCGAGACCCTCCGCTCGGGAGTGACGGCGTCGCTCCAGGCGCGCCCCGTGCGAGGCCTCGTCGCGGCGCTGAGCGGCACCGTGGCGCACGCCTACGTGACGAGGACCGACACGCTGCTCCCCTACTTCGCGCCCTTCGTCGCCAGGGCGGACGTGGGCTGGGAGCATCCCCTTGAGTGGTCCTGGCTGGGCGCCGAGCCCACCCTCTTCACGGTGGGCACGGGGCTCACGTTCCTCGGCCCGCGCCCGCTGCCCTTCGACGAGAAGAGCCGCTCCGTCTTCCTCACGGACCTGGACCTGGGCCTGCGCCGGGGAGAGCTGGGACTGAAGCTGGAGGTGCGCAACCTCCTGGACGCGCGCTGGCGTGACGGCGAGTTCGTCTACAGCTCCCGCTTCGACCCGAGCGCCCCGGCGAGCCTCGTCCCGGCCCGACATTTCACCGCGGGGTCGCCTCGAATGGCCTCGCTCACCCTGGAGGTCCATCTATGAATCGCAGACACATCCTGAGGGGCACGGTGGCCGTCGCGGCCCTGCTGCTCGGCTGTGGCAGCGAGGCCGAGCGCCGCGTCTTCACCGTGGAGTCCACCGCGGCCCCGCTGTCCGACACCCCCAACGAGCGAGGCTGGCGAATCACCCTCGACGCCGCGCACGTCTCCCTGGGTCCGGTGCGCTTCTTCGAAGGCCGAGTGCTCCTCTCCCGCGCCTTCGACTGGTACGCGCTCCTCGGAGGCACGGCGCACGCGCACCCGGGCCACTACGCCCCGGGAGACGCCCTGGGCGAGTTGCTTGAGACGCACACGGTGGACCTCCTGAGCGGAATCACCCCCCTGGGCACCGCGAGCGCGGTGACGGGAGAGTACGGCTCGCTGGAGCTGACACTCGCCACCCCGACGGCGACCACCGACGCGCAAGGCGTCCTGAAAGGCCACGCCGTGCGGCTGGTGGGCACGGCGACGAACGCGGACGGAGGTCAGGTGCGCTTCGACGTGGAGGCGGACCTGCCCAAGCCGGTGGCCGGAGTGCGCTTCGAGAAGTCCCTCGGGCTGGAAGCGGGCCGGGTACGCATCGCCGTGGACCTGAGGAAGTGGGTTGACCGCATCGACTTCGCCACCGCGACCGACACGGACGCGGATGGCATCTACACCTTCCCCGCCGACAGCCAGGCGCGCAATGCGCTGATGCGCGGCGTGGAGGACACAACCGCCTACGTGGTGACGTGGGAAGAGGGAGCCGCGCAATGAAGAACTGGATGCTGGGGTTGTCGTGCCTGGGACTCGTCGCCTGCAGTGATGGGACGGGCAACGTGACGTTCACCACGTACGGAGAGGACTTCATCGAGAAGCAGATTCCTCCCGCGGCGGGCGATGAGGCGGGCTTCACCGACGGGTGGACGGTGCGCTTCGACAAGTTCCTCGTGGTGCTCAGTGAAGTGACGGTGGAGACGCACGACGAGGTGGCCGCGAAGCAGACGCAGGCGCGCGTGTTCGACGTGCACAAGCCCGGCCCCGTCGTGGTGGAGAGCTTCAAGGACCTCCCGGCGCAGAAGTGGGACCACATCAGCTTCGCGATGGCGCCGGTGGCGGACGCGGTGGCGGGCAACGCGGACGCGGCGGACGTGACGCTGATGAAGACGGAGGGCTACAGCGTGTACGTCGCCGGCCAGGCGACAAAGGACCGCGAGACGAAGCGCTTCAACTGGGGCTTCACCACGAACACCGTCTACGAGCACTGCGAGAGCCCCGAACTGGGCGCGGGCGTGACGGTACCCAAGGACGGCGAGGAGACGGTGCAGCTCACCATCCACGGGGACCACCTCTTCTTCGACGACCTCCAGTCACCGGACGCGAAGATGCGCTTCGACGCCATCGCCCAGGCGGACAGGCTGGGCATCGCCGGACCGGATGGCGAGGTGACGCTGGAGGAGCTGGCCGCGGTGGACCTCACGGAGCTGCCCATCGACCAGTACGGCACGGGCGGCGCGGCCAACGTGCGCAACCTGCGCGACTTCGTCACGGCGCTGGTCCGCACCGCGGGCCACTTCCGGGGCGAGGGTGAGTGCGAGCCCCGCGCGCGCTGAAGCACTTCGTCCCACGACACGGCGGCGCGGTGAGCACCCGTCGCGTGAGCGACACACCGCGCCGGCCGTGATGGCTTACGGCTCCCTCTCCACCGGTGCTGGTCCACCGGGAGCGGGGGCCTCGCGCCAGAAGGGACCTCAGTGCTTCGGCGTGTTCGAGCCTGGCTGCCCGCTCCCCGGAGCGCCGCCCGGGATGGTGTTGCCCGGGCCCTTGCTCGGCGCGTGCTCCTTGTTCATCTGATTGGCGCGGTTGTCTTGCGACGACTTGTGCGCGGGGTTGTTGGGATTCTTGGAGTCGGAGCGCTGGTCATTGGCGCTCGGCATCTTTCCGCTACCCTTGTTGCCCATGGGCGAACCTCCGGCGTTCCCGAGCGGGAGTGCTCGAGAGGGCCGCACCGTAGAGAGTGACCCGGCGGTGGACACTCGGGCGGAGGGCTCGCCACGCTGTCCTGAAGCGTACGTCCGGGTGTCGGTGTGGCGGCGCTGCGGGCCGTCCCTCGTCCGTGCGGGGATGTCGGGACGCGCCTGAGTGCCTACCTCCTTGGCACGGAGGTGATGGGCGTGAGGACGATGACCTCTATGAGCGCAGCGGCCGGACGAACACGGCGGCCCAGGCCTTGCGGTTGACGGGACTTGAGCACCTGTCGGTCCTGGAGCAGGGCGAGGTGGTATCCGAGCGGGAACTGACGGCCCATGAGGTCCGCACGTTCATGCCCCTGCTCGAGCAGGTGGAACACCAGCCGGCACCCGTGGTGCTCGTACCCCAGGCGGGCGGTCCCGACGGGCTCGCCGTGACGCTCGCGTTCGAGGACGAGGAGTCTCCTCGGGTCCGACTGGCCACGGAGCGCCTTCCTGCGAAAGGCGCGGGCCCGCTCTACGACCTCCTGCTCTGGGAGCTGGACGCCCTGCTGACGCGGGAGCTGCACACCCGCGCGCCGCGCCATGCGCACGTGGTGTTGCCCCACGAGCTCCGCCAGGAGGAGTAGTCAGAGGGCCGCGTCGGCCGCGGTGGTCGAGTCCTGCAAGGGCAACCGGACGATGAAGGTGGAACCCGCGTGGGGCGCGCTCTCCACGCGGATGTCGCCCTGGAGCGCCTCGACAATCTGCCGGACGATCCAGAGACCCAGCCCGAAGCCGCCGTAGTGGCGTTGGGACACGGCGCGCTCGAAGCGTTGGAAGATGCGGGCATGGTCCTCGGGAGCGATGCCGATGCCATGGTCCTTCACGCTCAAGCGCGCGTAGCTGTCCTCGCGCGTGACGTGGACGTCCACGGGCTGCTGCGCGCCGTACTTGAAGGCATTGGACAGCAGGTTGGTGATGACCTGCTCCAGCCGCACGCGGTCCCAGTGGCCGACGAGGGGCTCGGACACCACGAGCCGCACGGGGCATCGCGCGCCCGCCGCGTCCTCCTGGACGCGGGACACCAGCTCTTGAGTGAGTGACGACAGGTCCACCCGCTCACGATGCAGGTCGAGTCGACCCGCGCGGATGCGGGACACGTCCAACAACGTGGCGACGAGCTGGTGCAGTTGGGCGACGGAGCGCAGCGTGGACTCGACGCGGCGACGCACGAGCGAGGCCGTGGCCTCGGAGCCCATCGCCGGCGCGCCGCGCAGCAGGAACTGGAGCTGGAGCTGGACGGAGGTGATGGGGGTGCGCAGCTCATGGCTCGCGATGGAGAGGAACTCGTCGCGGGACTGGACCACCTCGCGCAAGTCCCTCGCCAGGTCCTCCGCGGCGCGTCGGGCCACCACCAGTCCCGTCACCTCCACGGCGACGGCCATCACGCCCTGGACGACGCCTCGGGCATCACACCAAGGCTGCCAGCTGAAGTCGTGGAAGCGCTGCTGTCGGGAGAGCGCCGGGGTGACGTAGGGAGACGCGGAGGCCAGGGGCACCTCGCGCCCGGAGAAGGGCTTGCCGTCGCGGTAGACGTCATCGAGGAGCCGCAACATGCCGGGGTCCATGGCGGGCTGCAGGTCGCGCAGCGGCTTGCCGATGGCGTGGGCATCCACCTCCAGCAGCGCGCACGCCTGGGGATTGAGCAGCTCACAGACATGGTCCGGCCCACGGAAGACGGCGATGGCGACGGGGGCCTGGAGGAAGAGTGACTCCATCCGCTCGCGCTGGACCTGGGCCTCGGCGAGCGCCGCGTGCTCGCGTTCGAGCAACCGCGTCCGCTCGAGCTCCAGCTGTCGACGCGCCGTCGCGTCGCGGAACACCCACACGGCGCCGAGCTCTTCGTCATCGGCCCCGCGCAGGGACACGGTGCACTCCTCGATGGGCAGCTCTCCGCCGTCGCGTCGCTTCAGCGCGCGGGGCCACTGGGACCACGTCTTGGGAGGCGCCGCCTGGCGCAGCGGGAAGGAGCCCGACTCGGGGCGGGAGCGCAGCACGTGTGAGAGGGGAGCACCCAGGGCCTCCGCCTCCGAGCACTGCAGCAGGTGCGCGGCCGCGGGGTTGAGGTAGCGCACGACGCCTCGGTTGTCGGTGGCCAGGACCGCGTCGTTGAGGCTTCGCAGCAAGTGGGCTTCCAGGCCGGAGGACGGCGCGGGTGTCACGAGCGAGGGCGCCGTGACGCGCTCTGGTACCTGTACACGTCGTCCCGCCAGGAGGGAGGCAAGCGCCCCCACGATGAGGAAGAGGGCGACGGTGCTCGGCGCCGAGGGGCTCGCTGGCGATGCGGGACCGAGCATGAGGAGGAGCGTCCCCACCAGGGTCGCCAACCCGGCGGGTCCCACGCCTCCGGTGAGCGCCGCGAGCAGCACGGCCGCGAGCGACAGCAGGAGCGCCGTGGCCCCAGGCAAGACGAACCACCACGCGGCGAGCCCCGCGAGGCTCACGCAGAGGACGGCGAAGCCGTAGCGAACCCACGCGAGGTGTGTGGGAAGAGCCGAACGGAATTGGAGAGCCTGCGCACGCATGGGACGGCGTCTCGCATCCTGGACAAAGGCTTCACACAGTGGGTGGAGGGCGCACCGGGAGACGCTCGGGCGGCGCCCCGCCGATGTTGATCTTCACCTGGACGCGCGGTGAAAGGCAAACACCGGGGGACAGGCGACAGTCGACCCATGTGGGTTGTGACAAAGCATGAACAATAAGCAGACGAGCAGGCTTCGGTGAGAGAAGGCGGCACGGCAGCGGTGGGTGTGGTTGCCGACCGCCCCGTCATCTGTGAAGAGAGAGACATGAAGCGTGTGCAGTTCTCCGTGCACCGCACGGTGGGAGAGGCGCGGCTGCTGGCGGGGACGCTGGAAGCCGAGGGAATGTCCGTCCAGGTGCGCGGCGAGTCGCTGGCCCCGCTGACCGGAGAGATTCCGAGCGGCGAGACGTGGGTGGAGCTCTGGCTTCATCCCGAGGACGTGGAGCAGGCGCGAGCCGTGGTCGCGGAGCTGAAGGAGAACCAGGAGGAGGCCTCGCGCACGGTGGAGTGTCCGGGCTGTCGGGAGGAGAACCCGGGCAACTTCGAGCTGTGCTGGAGCTGCGGGGTCGAATTGCCTCGAGGCCTCCGGCCGCGACTTCGGGCAGTGTGAGCCGCGCCAGCGGCTGGGCGAGAACGGGACGTGCGGCGGATGGAAGCAGAGCGACAGCAACCCCTCACCGAGGAGGTGCCAGCCGGGAAGCGACGGCGCTGGCGGGTCGATCAGGGCCTGCGCGGCATGCTGGTGGTGTGTGGCGTGGCGTTCCTGATTCACCTCATCCCGCTGTTCCTGCCCAGGAACATGCCGGAGCAGGAGCTGAGCATCGCTCGAGCCACCCCGCTGCCCGAGCAGCGCGTCAGGCTGCTGCTCCCCTTGCGAGAGCATCCGAAGGCGACGGCCGCGGAGCTGCGTGAAGCCGCGGAGCTGCTGCTCGATGGCGCCCCGGCCGAGGCACACGAGCTGGCCCTGGCGGCGGAGCGCCGGGAGCCCGAGGCGATGGAGACGCAGCTGCTGCTCGCGCGCGTCTGTGAAGTGGAGCGGATGGAGCGCTGTGTCCGCACGGCGTTGGAGCGGGCGAACCAGCTGGCGCCCACGGACGCCCGGCCCGACGTGTTCCGAGCGGAGCTCCGGGAGCGGGGTGGCGACACGGTGGGCGCATCCGAGGCGATGAAGGCCGCGTTCGAGAAGGCCCCGGGAGAGCCGCTCATCGGGCTTCGTTACGCGCGACTGCTGAGCGCGGCCCAGCGGCCGTCGGAGGCGTTCGCGGTGCTCATGGCGCTGCGGGGAAAGGTCCCCCTCGCGCGGCTGCTGGTGGAGCAGGCGCTGGTACTGCGCGCGGCCGGCCAGGGAGCGGAGGCCGTGGCGGTGTTGCGCAAGGCGACGCTGGAGGACCCCAGGCTCTCGCTCGCTCACTTCGAGCTGGGGCTGGCCTTGTTCCGCCTGGGAGATGTGGACGGTGCCCAGGAGGCCCTGAGACAGGCGGACCGACTCGACTTGAGAAGCCCCAAGGCCTTGGCGGCCCTGTGCGCGATGCAGCTCGAGGCGCGGCGCATCGACGACGCGAGACTGACGCGGATGGACCTCGAGCGTCGCTTCTCCGGACGGATGGAGCTCATCCGCCAGTCCTGCAGCGTCCCCTGACAGGGCGCGGGGCTCAGCGAGGCTCGATGCCTCGAATCTGCCGGAGCATGCGCGCGGAGGCCTTGACCTCATGGTCCACCGAGCCATCGACACGCTCGGTCCGCACGACGGCGAGGAGGTAGGGCAGGGCCTCGTCATCGCGCTCCTGCTGGAAGAGCAGCTCTCCGAGGGCGAAGCGGGCCCGGGTGAGGAGCACCAGGTCCTCCTGGGCGACGGAGGCGTCGATGGCGTCACTGAGCGCGGACTCAGCCAGCTCGGGTTGGCCCCGGGCGAGGAGCTCGCGCGCACGTTGGAGGTGTTCCTGGACGTTCATGGCAGGACGCCGGGGAGCTGCGAGGGAGGGACGACGGGGGCCACTCCGAGGTAAGGGTGGGCCCCATGGACGAGTCGCGCATCACCGAGCTGGAGCTTCGCTACATGCAGCAGCAGGAGACGCTGCAGGAGCTGAGCGACGTGCTCTATCAGCAGCAGCGGGTCATCGAGGCGCTGCGCGTGGAGCTGGACCTCCTGAAGAAGAAGCTGGAGGCCGAGCCCGGGCTGGTGGACGCCCGTCAGCAAGAGCGTCCACCGCACTACTGAGCCTCAGAACTTGTAGCCCAGGCGCAGACCGATGACGGGGTCGGGGTCCAGGTAGCCCACCTCCACGCCGATGCTCGCGGCCTTGCCCTGCAGGCCGAAGCCGAAGGCGGCATGCGCGCGAAGCGCATCGCCACGGCCCATGACAATCCAGGGCCCCACGAGTCCTTCGACGTAGACCCCCGCGCTGGCGATGTTCGCGCGGAGGACGACATCCAGGGGGATTCCCACGTCGTTGCCATCGGTGATGAGCGAGGCGCCGAAGCGAGCGCCCACCGAGAGAGGCCCCGCGAGCCGGCCTTCCACGCCCAGCAGGAAGCTGAAGGCCGCGCTTTGATCAATCCAATAGTCTGCCCCGAGCCCGACGCGGACCGTGGCGGCATCGGAGCGCATGGGCGCGACGAAGAAACCGGCCGCGAGCAGGACACCAAGCGAGGGACGAAGCAGCTTCATTCAGGAGGCTCCTCTTGCGTGGGGGGAGCGCCACTCAAGCAAGCCCGGTGGACCGAGGCCAGTCACACGAGGCGTTCCCGCTTCGTTCCCCCACTTTTTCACGTCCATGGGTCAACAACAGCGGAACAGCGACAGCCGCAGCGGACCCAGTCGGCCCTCTGTCAGGGACCAGTGCGAGAGCAGGAGCACCTCGGCGTCGCGCGAATCCTCGCGAGCGAGCAGCGGCGACGAAGTCACCTCGTCGTTACGACGCGGGGATGAGAGCGATTCGCTACCACGAGATAGGCGGTCCGGACGTGTTGCGGCTGGAAGAGGTATCAGACCCGACCGCGGGTCCTGGCCAGGCGCGAATCCGGGTGAGGGCTGCGGGCGTGAACTTCGCGGACACGGAACGCCGTCGAGGCCTCTACGACGCCACGGCCCCGCTCCCACGAATCCTCGGAAGCGAGGCCGCGGGGGTCGTGGACCAGGTCGGCGAGGGTGTCGACTCACGATGGGTCGGCAAGCGAGTGGTGGCCCTCGCGCAGCAGAGCTATGCGGAGTTGGCGACGACTTCGGTGGATGAGCTCCTGGAGCTTCCCGAGCACGTCTCCTTCGAGGAGGCAGCGGGGCTCCTCGTGCAGGGCCTCACGGCCTGGCATCTCCTCTTCACGTCAGCGCAGGTGCAGAAAGGTCACCGGGTCCTCATCCACGCCGCGGCGGGAGGCGTGGGTCTTCTCGCCATCCAGCTCGCCAAGACCTTGGGAGCCGTGGTGCTGGGGACCGTGTCGAACACGGACAAAGCCGCACTGGCGCGAGAGGCAGGCGCCGACGAGGTCTTCGTGTACGGAGGCTCGGCGTCAGTCTCGGATTGGGTGAAGCAGGTGACGGGAGGCAGCGGAGTGGAGCTGGTGCTGGACTCGGTGGGCGCCAGCACCTGGGCGAGCAGCCTCGAGTCGCTCGCGCCCTTCGGCCACCTGGTGGCGTACGGGAACGCCAGTGGTCCTCCGCCGGCATTCGAGGTGGAGGCGCTCTACGCGAAGTCGCTGAAGGTCAGCGCGTACTGGTTGCGCACCCCGCACCCGGCCGCCCTGCAGCGCCAGGCGCGAGAGGCATTGGGTCAGGCCCTCGCGGCCCGACGGCTTCGGGTGAAGCTGGGGTTGGTGGTCGGGCTGGAAGACGCCACCCAAGCCCACCGGCAACTGGAGTCCCGCGCTACCGTGGGCAAGGTCGTGCTCCGAGTTGCCTGAGCCATACCTCGGACCCTCAGCGCGAACTTCGCTGGGGGTCTGATATGTGTTCAGCGATGGGAGCTGGAAAAGAGAAAAGCCCCCGTCGCACGAGGCGACGAGGGCTTCTCAAAAAGAATCCGGCAGCGACCTACTCTCCCACGCGGTTTCCCGCGGAGTACCATCGGCTCTGGAGGGCTTAACTTCCGTGTTCGGGATGGGAACGGGTGTGACCCCTCCGACATTGCCACCGGAAAACATAGAGACAGTGCATACGAAGGGTAAGTTGCAGCATTCTGCGAGTATCAAGCCTCGCTGTGCTTTAAAGAAGTTTCTTCCGGGTGAATGCGCATGCATTCAAGCCTCGGCCTTGGCCCCGAGTCCCTTACTCCCCTCGAGGGGGCGCGCAAGAGATAGGGGGAAGTAAGCCGCTCGACCAATTAGTACTGGTTAGCTCAACGCGTTACCGCGCTTACACACCCAGCCTATCAACGTCGTAGTCTTCGACGGGTCTTCAGGGGCTTGCGCCCGGGATACCTGGTCTTGAGGTCGGTTTCCCGCTTAGATGCTTTCAGCGGTTATCCAATCGGCACATGGCTACCCAGCGATGCCTCTGGCGAGACAACTGGTACACCAGCGGTGCCTCCAACCCGGTCCTCTCGTACTAAGGTCAGAGCCTCTCAAGTATCCTACGCCCACAGCAGATAGGGACCAAACTGTCTCACGACGTTTTGAACCCAGCTCGCGTACCGCTTTAATTGGCGAACAGCCAAACCCTTGGGACCTGCTCCAGCCCCAGGATGCGATGAGCCGACATCGAGGTGCCAAACCTCCCCGTCGATGTGAACTCTTGGGGGAGATAAGCCTGTTATCCCCGGAGTACCTTTTATCCGTTGAGCGATGGCCCTTCCATTCAGGACCACCGGATCACTATGACCTGCTTTCGCACCTGCTCGACGTGTCCGTCTCGCAGTCAAGCTCCCTTATGCCATTGCACTCGCCGCCCGGTTTCCAATCGGGCTGAGGGAACCATCGCGCGCCTCCGTTACTCTTTGGGAGGCGACCGCCCCAGTCAAACTACCCACCAGACAGTGTCCCAATCCCGGCTAACGGGACATGGTTAGACACCAGAAATCAACAGGGTGGTATTTCACCGTTGCCTCCACCGAACCTAGCGGCCCGGCTTCAAAGGCTCCCACCTATCCTACACAGTCAATCCCTAGTGTCACTGTCAAGTTATAGTAAAGGTTCACGGGGTCTTTCCGTCTTGCTGCGGGTAAACTGCATCGGCACAGCTATTTCAATTTCGCTGAGTCCCTCTCCGAGACAGCGCGGAAGTCGTTACTCCATTCGTGCAGGTCGGAACTTACCCGACAAGGAATTTCGCTACCTTAGGACCGTTATAGTTACGGCCGCCGTTTACTGGGGCTTCGGATCATCGCTTCGCCTTGCGGCTGACGAATCCCCTTAACCTTCCAGCACCGGGCAGGAGTCAGACCCTATACGTCGGCTTGTCGCCTTCGCAGAGTCCTGTGTTTTTGGTAAACAGTCGCTACCGCCATTTCTCTGCAACCTCTCTCGGCTCCAGCTGTACGCCTTCACCTACCAGAGGCCCACCTTCTTCCGAAGTTACGGTGGAAATTTGCCTAGTTCCTTGGAGGAGAGTTCTCTCAAGCGCCTTAGGATTTTCTCCTCACCCACCTGTGTCGGTTTACGGTACGGACACCCTGCAAGCTCCCTACGGGACTTTTCTTGGAAGCAGAGCATCGACGACTTACCCCTTACGGGGCGCCATAAGGTCTCGAGGATAGCTGCCGCGCCTTTATTCGTACGCGACACCCCTACGCCTTTAGACTGACACAACCGCCGGTCAGCTCGTCTAGCTTTCTCCGTCCTCCCTTAGTTCAACGCTTGCAAGATGGCGCGGGAATATTAACCCGCTTTCCATCATCTACGCCTTTCGGCCTCGACTTAGGTTCCGGCTAACCCTGGGAAGATTAACTTGACCCAGGAAACCTTGGGTTTACGGCGAGGGGGTTTCTCACCCCCTTTATCGCTACTCATTTCGGCATCAGCACTCCCAACCGCTCCAGTCGCCCTTTCGGTCGGCCTTCGCTGCAGTTGGAACGCTCCCCTACCGCCATACGCTTTACGTATGACCCGAAGCTTCGGCACTAGTCTTGAGCCCCGTTACATTTTCGGCGCGGCCTGTCTTGACCAGTGAGCTATTACGCTTTCTTTAAAGGATGGCTGCTTCTAAGCCAACCTCCTGGTTGTCAATGACCTGCCACATCCTTTCTAGTGTTCACTTAGACTAGATTTGGGGGCCTTAGCTGTCGGTCTGGGTTATTCCCCTCTTGCCAATGGACGTTATCACCCACTGACTGCGTCCCGGGCTAACAATTACTGGCATTCGGAGTTTGGTACGGTTTGGTAATCTGGTGAGACCCCTAGCCGTTC
>NZ_AP026947.1:10582500-10778154 GCF_059738865.1 Myxococcus sp. MH1
CCGCGCCCAGGCCCGGAAGACGCTCGACAAGTACATGCGCGAGCGGGGCACCGCCGCTCCCTGAGCAGCCCACCTCACCGGCCCCGCTCCGGCGCGCCGCTCGACCCAGGGCGCGCCTCACACCGCCGGTGGCCTCAGGGGCGTGACGTCGGGCGCCACCCACGCCGTCCTCGCCTCGGCGGAGTCGAGCGTCTGCTTCCGGTAGTGCCTCGCCAGGAGCGTCGCGTCCAGCAGGTGCGGATTCTCCTCCAGCAGCTGCTCGAGCGACCGGGCCTCGGGGGTGAGCTCCATCGCCACCTGGACCAGCTCCATCCACGCCCGGGTGAGCGTCTCATGGTACTTGCCCGCGGCTCCAAGCGCGGCCGCATAGCGCTGGATGAGCGCTCGCACCTGTTGGAGTCCACGGTCGAACCCCTGCTCCTCGCGCAGGCAGCTCCAGGCCAACCTCAGGTGCTCGCGGTGCCCGAACCGCTCGCCCGGATACGTGGCCGAGGCCACCGCCGCCACGAAGGCCGCGTCCTCCAGCTGATTCCAATCCTCGCTCATGTCGACCGGGTCCTCGTCCGCATTCGCCTCGGGCTCTCGGACGGGTGCTCCTCCCGGTCGACCTCGGCGATGGCCTCGAGCCCCGCTCGCAAGCTCTCCACGTCCTCTTCTCCCAGCTGCCCCAGCACCACCGCCTCCAGGGCCTCCAGGCGCCGGTGCACCCGCGTCGCCAATGTCCGCCCCGGCCCCGTCAGGGAGACCTGGAACGAGCGCCGGTCCTCCGGCCGCGCCTCCCGCTTCACCAGCCGCTTCGCCTCCAACCGGTCCATGTAGCTGGTCAGCGTGGAGCGCTTGTGGCCGAAGGCCGCGTGCAGCTCGCTCAACGACGTGTCCCCCGCCTCCAACAGGTACGCCAGCAGGTGGGCCTCCCCCTGCGAGAGCCCCAGCGGCGGCGCCGCCCCCTCCAGGAACAGGCCGATGCGATGCGTGGCCCGGTGCACCTCGAGAACGAATCTGAGCCGCTTCATGATGCTCGCGCAACAATCATTCCGGTTTCGGAATTTCCGAAATCGGAACGAATGTGCCTCCCGGTCCATGCCGGGGCCCGCAGAGGGTACACGGGGTACTCGAGCCGGGACGGCGCTCCCGGGCGCGGGGAGCCATCACCGCGGGAGGCTCCTCCGTGCTCCAGGACTCAGGGCGTGGGGGCCTTGGCTCCCGCCGCCTTGGGCGGTGAGCCCCGGTAGGCGAGGAGCGTGTAGTACGAGCCCGTCGCATACCCCGGCAGCTTCTTCGGGTTGAACGAGCTGGTGCTCGACACCGTGCCGCCCACGTAGCCCGCGGGCATCTCCACCAGCTTCAGCGCACACCCGGCGAGCACCAGGCCCGCGACGGGGACGTCGTTCGACACCACGTTGCAGGTGCCCGTGGCCGCGAAGGTCCCTTCCGGGAGGACGAAGCGCATGTGGGCCGGCACCTGGTTGCCCGGCGCCAGCGGCGTGCCCGGCGTGATTCGCAGACAGGCCGTGGCCGTGCCCACGCTCTTCTGCCCCAGGTCCACCCACTTGCCATCCTGCTCGCGAGCGCGCGGCACGTAGATGCCCGCCCCCAGCTTCACCGTCGCCTCGAACGGCGCCGCCGCGCAGGCCGCCGCATCCGCGGGCTTCGTCGCGTCCTCCTGCGTGCGGAACTGGAAGACCTCCGACTCCGCCCGCGCCTCGAACGCACCCGCGAACATCAACGCCACCACTGCGTCGTGCCACCGCGCCATCGGCACCTCCGTCGAGAGTCCACCCTCCTAACGGCGCCCGGCCCTCCCGTCCGGACGCGCCAGGACGGCTACTGCCAGGACAGCGTGTACTCAGCGTCGAGCGGCCCCGTCTTCTTGCCGCTCACCCGCACCTGCTTGCCACCGACGGCCTCGATGACCGCCTGGAGCACGCCCTCGTGATAGGCCGGCGTCATGAAGTCGCGCTTCATGGAGAAGACACCACTGGTGTCTCCCGTCCACGTCACGCCACGCTCACCGTAGCTCACCGCCGCCTTGTAGCCCGAGTGCAGGTTGCCCAACATGCGCTTCGGGCTGTTCGACGCCAGCAGGAGCAACGTCTTGCCCGCCGCGGAGGACAGGAAGTCCGTCGTCGCCTGCACGCCCATCCGCCGCAGCGCCGCGTCGAAGCCACCCAGCTTGGGCCCCATCACCTGCGCCGCCGTGAAGGCCAGCCTCAGGTACGCCTCCACCGGGTAGTTGAAGAAATCGACGTACTTCTTTTCTCCCGCAGCGGCGAGGCAACGCTGCACCGCGGCCTCGCCATCGAGCACCCTGACCGCGCCAAGTACGCCATTGAAAAACAGTCCTCGCGCGGTGTCGTCGCGCGTCGCCAACGAGACGCGCTCCTCCAGCTCTCGTGCGAGTTGGGGTTCGAGCACGTCCAACTTCAAAGCCATGTCTGCCATCAAACGGTGTCTCCATGGGGGGGAAGGAGGCACCCGAAGTCTACAGCCGAATGAGCTGCGCGCCGTAGTGGATGTTCGCGCCAACGGCCGCCAC
Organism: Myxococcus sp. MH1; assembly: GCF_059738865.1. Classification (NCBI taxonomy): domain Bacteria; kingdom Pseudomonadati; phylum Myxococcota; class Myxococcia; order Myxococcales; family Myxococcaceae; genus Myxococcus; species Myxococcus sp. MH1. Next base: position 10,585,037 of record NZ_AP026947.1, read on the forward strand.
CAACACGAGGTCCCCTCCTCCGAGGCGAACCCGCCCGCACGCCAGGTCCTCGGCCAACAGGATGAGCATCCCCGCGGCCGACGTATTGCCATACAAGTCGACATTGCAGGCCACCGCCTCCGCGGGTAGCCCCGCGCGCGCCACGAACGCGTCCATCACCCGCTTGTTCGGTTGATGAAAGTAGTACCGCTTCACCTCACCCTTCAGGTCGGGTCGGGGACTCAACACCGCGTCCAGGCACTTCTGCATGTACTCCGGATAGCTGCGCGCCACGCGGAAGCCATCCACCACGAAGGCCATGTCCGCCGGACGCGAGCGCCCCGGCTGGTAGGGCAGCTTCAGCGTCCCGCCGCCCTTGCGGATGACCAGGTCCCCATGCGCGTTGCCGGAGAACGAGGCGAGGATGCCCGCACCTCCCGGCGCGTCCTCCTTCGTCTGGAGCACCACCGCGCCCGCCCCGTCTCCGAACACGTACATGGACAGATAGCCCTGCAGCGTCTTCGCCCGCCCGGGGCCCGGTGGCAGCTCGTCCTGGTACACTTCCCGGTTCACCAGCGGCGAGGTGAAGGCCGACGCCACCACCGCCACCGTGCGGAAGCGGCCCCCGTCCATCATCTTCTTCACCAGGTCCAACACGTACGTCGTGCCGCCGCAGCCATCGTCCACCAGCAGCGCGAACGCGTCCTCGCGCAGCCCCAGGCGCTGGTGCACCGCCATGGCGTCGTGGTTGAAGTGCGGCGCGTCCGGCGTGCACGTCACCACGAACAGCGCGTCGAGCTGCTTCGCGTCCACGCCCGAGCTCTCGAGCGCCTTGCGCAGCGCCACCTCACACATGTCCGTGTTCGTCGCGGGGTAGAAGTGGCCGTCGTCCTCCGGCGGAGGCACCGCGCGCCCCGTCGCCTCGTCGAAGTCCCACAAGAACCGCCGCTCACGGATGCCCAGCTTCTCCTCGATGCGCTCCGCCGGCCACCCGGGGATGGCCTTCGCGATGCGCACGTTGCTCACCCGCCGCGAAGGAACAAATGCTCCGGCACCGACGACACAGACATTGGGTGTCATTCCATGGCCTCGTTTTTTCACAGCCACGCCGGATGGGAGGGATTCCCTGGCCCACTGCATCGAGCAGGATTCACGCCAGATACGAAGCCCTTGAAATGACGGCCTCTCAACCCGGAAGCCGCTTCACTCTTGAAGAGCTTCATGGAGCCACGCGCGCTCAAACCACCGGATTTACAAGGAGGACCGTGATGCTTCAGAAATGAAGCGCCTTGCTGCGGAATTGAAGCAGCGCCGGCGATACATTGACTTCAGGTGCGGCGCCACTCCACTCGACGCGGCATCCCGGAGACCAGCAACGCCAGGGTTGCGAGTGATTGCGCACTCCGAGTGCCGAGACATCTTGGACCCATGGCACTGGACACGCCAGGGCCTCCTGGGGTTCCCGGCGGAGGCCCGGGGATTTCCCGGATACTTCCCGGGGCGCGTGGGAGCATGCCAGTGTGCGCCTCCGAAAGGCGTCGCGGGACCGCGCACTCCCAGAGCGGAGGCCCGGTCGACGAATGGGTCGTGCCCTCGCTCGAGTCCCTCCCCCGCCGCTGGCAGCCCGTCCTCCGGCTGGTGCTCTTCACGGCCGCGTATGCGCTGGGGGCACGGCTGGGCGCGGTGCTGGCGTTTCCTCCCGAGCACGTCTCCGCCATGTGGCCCCCCAGCGGCGTGGCGCTCGCGGGGCTGCTGCTCACCCGGCACCGCGAGTGGCCCGCGCTCGTGCTGGCCGCCATCCTGGTCGAGCCCTTCGCCGTGGGCGCCTCACACGGGCCCGTCACGTCCACCGGGTTCGTCATCGCCGCGGGCAACCTGCTGGAGGCCATGGTGGGGGCGCTGCTGCTGCGCCGGGTAGTCCGCTTCCACCCGTCGATGGACCGCGTGCGCGACGTGCTGGGGCTGGTGGGGCTGGGCGCCCTGGGCGCCACCCTGCTCAGCGCGAGCCTGGGCATGAGCATGCTGCTGTCCGCGCAGCGCCTGGCCCCCGCGGACTTCTGGCCCGCGTGGCGCGTGTTCTGGGTGGGCAACGCCATGGGCGTGCTGCTCGTCGCGCCCCTGCTGCTCACCTGGACCGCGCGAGGGACCAGCGGCTGGAACCGGCAGCGACGACTGGAGCTGGTGGCGCTCCTGCTGCTGCTCGGCGTGGCCACCCACTGGGTGTTCCGCATGCCGCCGTCAGCCGCGCCTCCAGCCACCTTCCATCCAGTGACGTACCTGACGTTCCCCTTCCTGCTGTGGGCCGCGCTGCGCTTCGAGGCCCGGGGCATCACCATGGCCGCCGCGGTGATGTCCTCGGTGTCCCTGCTGCACACCGCCCTGGGCAACGGCCCGTTCGCCCAGTTCGCGTGGCACAACGACAGCCTCACCTTCCTCCAGTCCTTCCTCGCCGTGGCCAGCGTGTCCGGACTGCTGCTCGCCAGCGCCCTCAGCGAGCGGCGCCGCGCCCAGGAGGAGGTCAGCCACCTCAACCAGGAGCTGCGTCAGTCGCTGCAGACGCTCGCCGCCACCCAGGCCACCCTGGTGCAACGCGAGCGCATGGCCGCGCTCGGCGAGCTGAGCGCCACCGTGGCCCACGAGGTCCGCAATCCGCTGGGCGCCATCTCCAACGCGCTCGCCGCCATCCGACGCCTGACGCCCCAGATGGCCACCGGCCCCACGGGCTCCCTGATGGACATCATGGACGAGGAGGTCGAACGGCTGGCCCTGCTCGTCAATGACCTGCTCGACTTCACCCGCCCCGTCGAGCCCCGGCTGCGCAGCCAGTCACTCGGCCCCGTGGTGGAGGGCGCGCTCGTGGCGTCGCTGCGCTCGGGGGCCTCGGGCATCAACGTGTCGCGAGATCTGGACGAGTCCCTGCCGCCCATCGCGCTCGACGCGCACCTGCTCCACGTGGCGCTCACCAACCTGTTCACCAACGCCGTGCAGGCCATGCCCGCTGGTGGCAGCCTGGTCACCCGCATCGAGACGGATGTGCGCTCGGGCACGCCGCACGCCCGGCTCACCATCTCCGACACCGGTCATGGGATGACGGACGAGCTGCAACAGCGCATCTTCGAGCCGTTCTTCACCACGCGCGCCAGCGGCACCGGGCTGGGGCTCGCCATCGTCCGACGCATCGTCGACGGACACCACGGCGAGGTCATCGTCCACAGCACCGTCGGACAGGGCACCACCTTCACCGTGTGGTTGCCCTATGCGGGGGAGGTTCGCGCCGTGGCTTGAGGGTGCGGCTCTCGGGGCGGTCGACCTCACGCCTCCTGGGTTGCTTCACACGGGCACCGCGCTCGACGGTGCCCGCGAGGACCGCTCGACGCTCAGAACGGGATGTTGTCGTCGTCGTTGGGCGGCGGGACGTCGTCCTGGTAGCCACCACCACCGCGGCCACCGTAGCTGTCGCCACCACCGCGACCGCCACCATAGCCGCCGCCCTCGTTGCCACCGCCGCCGCCCTGCTGACGCGCCATCTCCGCCTCGATGGCGGAGAGCAGCTGGCGCTCCTTGTCGTGCCAGCGCGACTTGCTCGGGTCGTTCAGCGAACGACGCGCGCCATTCGCGTAGAACTCCAGGTCCTGCATGCTCGCTCCCGCGACGGGCGCGCCCTTGCTGCGGCCGTAGTTCGGGAACACCATTCCGTCCCCGCCACCGCCGCCACCACCCGCGCTCGGCGCAGACCGACGGGGCGCCGCGGAGGCCGCGTCCGGCGTCGAGCCGATGGACAACTCTCCCATCCGCAGCGTGAAGCCTTCCTCGCTCCTGAACGCCGTGCCCACGCGCACCTGCTCCACGCGACCATCGGGGCGCCGCACCGCCACCGTGACTGGATAGCCTTGCTCACTCATGGCGCCCGAATCCCATCCCTCCCCCCAACCTGTCAACGGCGGCGAAATCGCCCTGTCCGCCAGCCACATGCCCGCCTGGTGAACGCCCTCCCACCTCCGCGTCCCAGGCACCTGCTCGCCGGCTGAACACCCCTCAGCGCGCACCTCGGACTCCATGCTCGGACCGGGGACCGCAGCCGTTCCGAAGGACCTCGGTCTCACGTCGCCACCGTCCCCGCGGCCGTCGCGAGCGCGCCCCTGCTCAGGTTTCGTGGAGACAGGCTCGGGGGGGTGCCCACGTGGAGGGGAGTCCCCCCGGAGTCAGCGCCTCCGCGGGATTCGAGAACCTCGACACATCGTGCGCCCGGAAGCAGCCGTGCTCGCGCTGACCTGGGGCCACTGGGGCGAGGGCGACGCGCGCCTTTCACCCTGCCTCTCGCGGCTCGGGCTTCTCGCCCTGGCGTCCCGGGCCGTGACGAGGTCGGGGCGCGCCACGCTCGTCCCGCCGCGGCGCGTGCGCGTATTCCGCGCTCGGGATTCAGGGCACCCGGGCTCGGCCTTCTGCCCTGGACTCCTTGGCCGTGACGAGGTCGGGGCGGTCCACGCTCGTCCCGCCGCAGCGCGTGTGCGCATTCCGCGCTCGGGATATGGGGCGCCCGGCTCGGGCTCATCGCCCTCGCTGCCGCTGGCACGCTCGGGACACACGGCTCGCATGGCGGCTCATCCGAAGAGCCGCTCGATGCCGTGAAACAAGGCTCCCCTCTCGAGGAGCCCGGTCACCGGGAACTTGTGTGGGAGCCGCGAGACGTCCGCGGCGGGACTTCAGACCAGCGACGCCTGCGCGCCCCTGCCGCCCTTCTTGCGACCGCGCTTGCCCTTCGCCGGCTGGGCCTCGCGCAGCGCCTTGCTCGCCGCACGGCCGCGCGGCAGCTTCACGTCCTGCACCGACTGCGGCTTCGCGTCATCCACCCACGCCGTCGGCCGACGGTCCGTGCGCATCAGGAGCCGCAGCTTCTGATAGTGCGCCGAGCAGTAGCCCTTGGAACGGCTGGGACGCTTGCACCCGATGATGGCGCACGAGCGGGAACCCTCCGCCACCCGGGCCCGCGTCGCCGCGCCCTTCGTCGCCACCAGCGGCAGCTCCACCTGCGCCGCCGGCTTACGACCCGGCTTGCGGCCCCGCTTCGCCGCGGGCGCCGGCAACACCGACGACTGCCGCGCCGCCACCGGCCGCACACCCGCGACCGCACCCAGACGGCTCGTCAGCGGCGCCAGCCGGAAGGTCACCGAGCGCAGCATGTCCAGGGCCTCGAGGCCCTCTTCCAACCGGCTCACCGCCTGCTGCAAGGGCACGAGCTGCGTCTGCAACTCGCGCCGGAACATCTCTCCAAGCTCATTCGCAATGGACATGTGACGGGAGGATATACGCCGTCCTGGGTTCCCGGCGGGAAATCCGCTGCACGGCACGCGCCAAGCGTCGCCTCCGAGCGGATTTCCGCCTCCGGACCCTCCAGGAGGTCCTGCTCCGAGCGAAACCCTCCGACTCCAGGGCCTGGTGAAACGTCTCCCTGAAACAGTTTCAACCCTGGGCGCAGGTCAACGGCTCGGGCCGCGGCGTCACCGGGTCCACCTTGCGCACCGACGTCGGGAGCTCGAACAGCGAGGCCCCTGCCCTGGGGCAGCCCCCCGCCAACGACGCGAGCGCCCACACCAACAACACCGTCAGCACCACCGGGTGACCCACGACACGTGCCTCCTCAGGCTCGGATACCCACCCAGAACGCGGCGGACCGTATTCCTTGGCCTCCTGGGGATACGAACGAGCCTAGCCCAAGGGTCTGACCCGCCCTGGAGGGAGGGGGAGCGAGCGGCCCGGGTCCCCCGCGCGGCCACTCCGGATGTTAAAGGAGGCCCAACATGACCTTGGCCCCTCCTCCCGTCCGCTTCCGAGGCACTGACTCCTACCTCACCCACGAGGGCCTCCAGGCCGCCGTCAATTGTGCCCTCACGCTCCAGCGCCCCCTGTTGGTGAAGGGCGAGCCGGGCACCGGCAAGACGCTCCTGGCGGAGGCCATCGCCGAGGCCCTGGGACTGAAGCTGCTCACCTGGCACGTCAAGAGCACCACGCGCGCCCAGGACGGCCTGTACATCTACGACACCGTGCAGCGCCTGTATGACTCGCGCTTCGGCGACGGGGACGTGAAGGACATCCGGCGATACATCCGCATGGGCCCTTTGGGCGAGGCCTTCGCGTCCCCCGAGCGCGTGGTGCTGCTCATCGACGAGGTGGACAAGGCGGACCTGGAGTTCCCCAATGACTTGCTCCACGAGCTGGACCGGATGCGCTTCCGCGTCACTGAAACCAACGACGAGGTGGCCGCGAAGCACCGCCCCATCGTGGTGATTACGTCCAACAACGAGAAGGAGCTGCCCGACGCGTTCCTGCGCCGGTGCGTGTTCCACTTCATCGACTTCCCGGACGCGGACCTCATGCGCCGCATCGTCGACGTGCACCACCCGGGGCTCGACGCCGCGCTCGCGGAGCAGGCCCTCAAGGTGTTCTACGAGCTGCGCGCCCTCTCCCGCCTGCGCAAGCGGCCCTCCACCAGCGAGCTCATCGACTGGATCACCGTGCTCAAGGCGCAGGGCGTGACGGACCTGAAGCTGGACGAGCAGCTTCCATTCCTCGGGGCGCTCCTGAAGAAGGAGCAGGACCTGGTCTCCGTGGCGGAGGCCTTCGGGCGCGGCCGGCGCACGCGCGCCTGAGCCAGGAGACGGCATGTTCCTGCCATTCTTCTACGAGCTGCGGCGACGAGGCGTGAAGGTGGGCGCGCAGGAGGCGCTCGCCCTGGCCGGCGCGCTGAAGGCGGGGCTGCACGACAGCAGCCTCGACGGCTTCTACCACGTGGGCCGCGCGCTCCTCGTCCACTCGGAGACGCAGCTGGATGCGTTCGACCAGGCGTTCCTCGCGCACTTCCAGGGCGTGGAGACCGCGGGCCTGGAGCTGACGCAGGAGCTGATGCAGTGGCTGGAGGACGCGCGCGAGCGGCCCCAGCTCACGCCCGAGGAGCAGGCGCTGCTCGAGGCGCTGGACCCGGAGGAGATTCGCCGCCTGTTCGAGGAGCGCCTGCGCGAACAGAAGGAGCGCCACGACGGTGGCAACCGGTGGATCGGCACCGGGGGGACTTCACCGTTCGGGAACAATGGCTTCTCGCGCGGTGGCATGCGCGTGGGTGGCAAGGCCGGCGGCAAGCAGGGCATGGCGCTGATGCAGGCGGGGGCGCGCAAGTACGCGGGCTACCGCGATGACCTGGTGCTCGACACGCGGCAGCTGGCCGTGGCGCTGCGCAAGCTGCGCGCGTTCGCTCGCGAGGGCGCGGCGGAGGAGCTGGACGTGGACGAGAGCATCTCCGCCACCGCGCGCAACGCGGGCGAGCTGGAGGTGGTGACGCGTCCTCCGCGCAGGCCCAACACGCGCGTGGTGCTGGCAATGGACGTGGGCGGCTCCATGGACCCGTACGCTGCCACCATGAGCCGGCTGTTCTCCGTGGCGAGCCAGGCGACGAACTTCAAGGAACTGCGAACGTATTACTTCCACAACTGCGTCTACGGAAAGCTCTACGCCACGCCGCAGCTCACCGGCGGCATGACGGTGCCGGAGCTGGTGGCGCAGGTGGGAAGACATCACAAGCTCATCATGGTGGGTGATGCCTCCATGGCCCCGTACGAGCTGGGCATCCGCACCGACGCGGAGGGGCGCTACAAGGCGGACGGGCTGGAGGGGCTGACGTGGCTGATGCAGCTGGCCCAGCACTTCGAGCGCAATGTCTGGCTCAACCCCGAGCCCATGGGCGCGTGGCGCACGGGCTCCATCGCCACCATCGCCCGCGTGTTCCCCATGTTCTCCCTCACCGTGGAGGGCCTGGGTGAGGCCGTGGCCCACCTGACGCGTGGACGCACGGTGAAGGGCGCGATGGCGCGGCGCTGAGGCGTCAGCGGTCACGAGGTGGGGGCGCGAGCAGACCGGCGAGCGCGCCCACCGCCGTGGAGCCCAGCGCCACCAGCATCTGGGGCATGGCCCAGTTCGGCCAGAGCCCGGTCAGCACCACGCCTCCGACGAGGGACGTCAACGCGATGATTCCGAGGAAGATGACCACGAGCCGGTAGATCCATCGGTCCGAGGTCAGCGGCCCCTCGGTGATGCTCCTGGCCGCCTCCTTCGGTGCCTGCTTCGCGAGCTGGAGGAAGTGCTCGTCCGTCAGGTGCTTGCTCAGCACCTCCACGTCGATGATGCGTCGGGCTTCCATGCGGGGCTCCTTGGGGGCCGCGACTTGGGCAGCCGTCTTGTGCCCATCCGCGTGCGCCCATACTGAGCAACCCATATGCCAGCATCACCCTGGGCCTGGACACGGGAGAGCGCCATCCCTGAGTCACTCGTGGAGGCCGAAAACCACCATTCCCGTGGACGATTCCGGGCAGACCTCGCCAGACGAGCGCCTGCGGCAAAGGCGCTCAGTCGTCGACGGAGGTGTCACCCGAGGTGCTCTCGGCACGCCCCGTCAGCCTGCGCTCGATGGCCTTGCGGTGCACACCGAGCAACCGCGCCGCTCCGCTCTTGTTCCCCTCGGCAAGGAGCATCGCCTCCGTGATGAGGGCCTGTTCGACGTGCGCCAATCGGTCACCCTGCTCCGGCAATCGGAGGATGGCCCTGGCGAGCTGCTTGACCGGATCCTCCGTAGCCACGTCTCGCCGCTCCCGCCCCGGAAGCTGGGACAAGGCCTCGGGTGTCACCAGGTCGTCTTCCGCGAAGACCGTGAGCCGGTCCACCAGCGTTCGGAGCTGACGCACGTTGCCGGGCCAGCTTGCTCGCACCAGCACGTCCATGGCCTCCGGTGTGAACCGGAGCTGACGCGACTGCCGTCCCACGAAGTGGGCCAGGAGCGCGGGAATGTCCTCGCGCCGCTCCTCCAGCGAAGGAACCTGCACCTCCAGCACGGCCAGCCGGTAGTACAGGTCCTCGCGAAACGCGCGTTGCTGCACCCGTTCCTCCAGGTCCGCATGGGTCGCCGCGACGACGCGCCCCTGGAAGCGCAGCTCCTCTGCCGCCGGGCCCACTCGCCGGAAGACACCGGTCTCCAGGACTCGCAGCAGCTTGGCCTGAAGACTGAGGGGCAGCTCGGCGATTTCGTCCAGGAAGAGCGTTCCGGTTCCCACCGCGGTGAGCAGGCCATCCTGTCGCCTGTCCGCCCCGGTGAAGGCACCTCGCTCATGACCGAAGAGCTGTGACTCCATGAGGGACTCGGGAATGGCGCCGCAGTTGACGTCCAGCCAGGGCTCCGCGGGCCTTGGTCCCAGGGTATGGAGCGCCCGGGCCACGAGTTCCTTACCCGCCCCCGTACGTCCGGTGACGAGCGCGGGCCGGTCCGAGAGCGCCACCCGGCGCACCACGGAGAGCAGTCGCGTCATCGCCGCCGACGCTCCCACCATCCCCGCTGGAAGTCCTTCCAGCGCCCCGCGAGCCCGGAGAACCTGGACCTCGCGCTCCAGCTTCCTACGGTCCCTCAACCCCTCGAGGATGGGCAGGATGAGCTCCTCGCAGAGCTCGTCCTTGAGGACGTAGTCGTATGCCCCCAGCCGCATCGCGGCTCGAATCTCAGCCATCTCGTTGGAGACCGTCACCACGATGGGCACCGTCTCCGTATCCCGACGAATGTCGCCGATGAGCGTGAGCCCATCGCGATTGCGGGAGTCGGCGTCCAACCGGATGTCGACCAGCGCCACGTCCACCGGGGCCTCCGTGAGCACCTTCCGTGCCTCGGCGAGGCTCGCGGCCTCGCACAGCTCCACGCCCACCATGGGAGACAACACGGAGGTCAGCACCCGACGCGCGCTGCGCTGGTCATCGACGATGAGGATCCTCATGCGACCTCCTGTGTGGCCACGGCCTGGATGCTGCCATCCAGCGGGGTGTGGACCCGGAAGCAGGTCCGGTCGTCCTCGCGATGCACGGTGATGCTCCAGCCGAAGCGACGGACGATGCGTTGGGTGACGGCGAGGCCCAGTCCCAGGCCTCCTTGTCTCGTGGTGACCCAGGGGTCGAAGAGCGTGTCGCGCGCGGCATCAGGCACACCCGGCCCCGAGTCCCAGACCTCGAGGACCCGCTCCGTGTCCGCCCTCCAGGCCCTCACCCCGATGTGCCCCGCGGGTCCCGCCGCCTGCACGGCGTTGCGCAGCAGGTTGGCGAAGAGCTGCACCATGGCATCGGGCTCCGCGAGGAGTGTGAGCTCCGGCAAGACATCGACCTCGATTCCCACCCGTCCCTCCTGGACCTGGTCACGGATGAGGTCCAGTGCTCGGCGGACCCGAGGAAGCACGGGTACGGGCTCGAGTCTGGGCGGCGGGAGCGACAGGCGGCGCAGGGAGGTGAGCATCCGCTCGAGCCGTTCGATCTCCTCCCGGCCGATGTCGATGTCCTCTCCGTCGAGTACCTGCCCCTTGCCGCCCTGGCGCAGCAGATGCCGGAAGAAGTTCAGGGGGTAGGCCATCTCATGTGAGATTTCGGCGCTCAGCAGGGCCAGGGCCAGCCGCTTCTCCTCGTGCGCCGCGTCCACCTGCGTCTGACGGAGTTGCTCCAGCTCGCGCAGCACCTGCGTGTTGTGCAGCGCCACCCCCGCGAGGCTCGCGATGGTGTGGAGCAACTCCAGGTCTTCCGACGTGTAGAGGGCCTGTTGCTCCTTGGGCGCCAGGAGCAGGACTCCGCGGAGTTCGCCGAGCGAGCGCATCGGGACAAGCAGCTTGCGCTCCCATGCGCCCTCCTGCGTCCAGAGATGGGCGCCGGCGCTCAAGCGGGGCCTTGCGTCCTCGGGGAGATGCGGCACGGTGTCGAGCTCGGTGGTATCGAGCACCTGGGCTCGGCTGGTGGACAGCCAGCGCAGGACGACCCGCTCCACCGTGTCGCGGATGGCCTCCGGGTTCCTGGGCGCGGCCAGCTCGTCGCTGAGCTGCTCGACGGTGGGGCGGAACTGGAGGGTGGCGGGGAAGAAGAGCCGGTCCACCCAGGGCTTGCCCACGAGGACCAGCGCCATGAAGACGCCCACGGCGGTCGCTCCCGGGAGTACGTCCGGGACACCATAGGTCGCGAGGAGCTGGGCCATTCCGCGCCAGGTGAAGGCGGCCGCGAGCAGGCCCGCGAGGACCAGGGGCACGGCCATCAGCCGACGCGTGAGCACCGCCGTCACCTCGAGCACGTTCTGGCGGATGAGGCCATGCCCGATGGACAGCGGCAGCGTGGCGATGAGGCAGGGGACCATCAAGTAGAGCCCGCGGCCGAAGAAGACGAAGAACGCGACGAGCACCGGCAGCAGCGCCAGACCCCAGGCCGCCGAGAGGAGCTCCGCGCGCTGGCGGCCCGCGCTCCCTCGGATTCGAGCGAGGATGGAGAGGCCGCAGACGAGCAGCGAGACCTGGGAGAAGTCGTTGACGCGGGCACGCATCCACGCGGTCTCGAGCCCCGCGTGAGGCGCGACGAGCAACCAGACGGCGACACCGAGCGCCCCCGCGCTCAGGGCCGCGAGCGCCGTGCGCCAGAAGCGGCGGAAACGGACAGGACGCTCGGGAAAGGCATAGCCGAGCCAGATGAGCCCCACGCCCGTGCCCAACCGCGAGACGATGAACAGCGGCATGAACACGGCGCGCGTGTGGTAGTCGAACAGGGTGAGCAGGAAGACGAAGCTGGAGATGCACAGCACGCCGTAGGCCACGGCGCCGTCCCTGCGCCCCGCCAGCAGCAGGACGAGCAGGCCGGACCACAGGAGGAACGCGCCCACCACGGCGTAGACGCCGTAGAGGAAGAGCACCTCCTCCGCGCCGAAGAGGCGGAGAGGTTGTTGAAGGGTGAGGGACTGGCCTTGCTGGAGGAAGACCAGCGAGACGTGCGTGCGTCCGGCGTCGTGTGCTCGTTGGATGCAGTCGTGGAGCTGCTGTCCGGGGAAGCGGCCTTGTCGGGCCAGGGCTACGTCGATGGGGACGCCGTCACAGGCGACGACGGGATTGGGATGCCGCAGGGGAAGGCGCTGCTCATTCCACCGAGGCAGGTAGACGGAGGAGAACGCGCCATAGGGGTCCACCAGGAGCGCGGCGAAGGGGGTGCCCCAGGTGCGCCATGCGCTGGAAGTGACGGCGGCCCCCAGGCAGAGCGACACCATGGCCAACAGGGCCACGACGAGGCGCAGTGAGGAACTGGGGCCCGCGGTCATCATTCGTCTCCCCCCACACGACATCAGCCTGTCGCTTCGGCGCGAGTGTCCCTGGCGAGCCCATACAGCGCGGCCACGGACTCTCCGAGGACCAGCGCCGCCAGCTCATTCTGGAACGAATGGCTGTCGGGACGCACGTCGTCGAGGTGCTGAGCACGCTCTGCGAGCCAGGTCCCCAGGTGTGAAAATCCACCCGCCCCCGCGACCTCGGCTCCGAGCCGGGCCACCCTGGGCGCGGCGCGGAGCAGTCCACCCGGTGGTACTCCGAGCGCGGTGGGGAAGCTGACGCCGTGGAGTCGTGCGTCCTCTTCGTGGTCCACCGCATCGTCGAGGCACTGCGAGCTGAGCAGGAGCAGGTCGAAGGCGCGGCGGAAGGTGGGGAGCCGCTCCGGTCTGCCGTGGGCCAGGACGAGGCAGAAGGAGGCCGTTCCCAGCCAAGCCACCTTGCTGCTCACGAGGTCCACGTACTGGGCGATGCTCAGGGTCCGTCGCTCAAGGCAGGCGCGCTCGAGGTCCAGCCCTGTCTCCCATGCACCCAGGACGGCCCGAGTCATGTGGTCCGCGAGTGTCGTGCTCCCCGTGGCCTCCGTGAGGGATTCGCGCCACTGGTCGAAGAGGCACTCCCCCAGCCTGGGCCATTCAGGTCGCTCGGCAACCTGACCGTCCGCGAGACGGTCCATGAAGAGACCGAAGAAGCCTCCGCGCCGGTGGGCTCGGAGATACAGACGCCGTTGCGCCTCGGATACGGAGGGATTGTTCGGACACGTGGTGTCCTCGGAGGCGAAGTCCGGGAGCGACTGGAAGGGCCTGAGCGCGGCGTAGTCCTCCCAGCCTCCGTCGGAGCGCGGTGTCAGTCCCAGGTGGAAAGGGAGCTCCGCGGCCAGTGAGCGCAGGTCCGTCGGGATTGCCAGGACAGACTCGCGGTATTCGAGGTCACATTCGCCCATGGCGGCAGCTCAGTAGCAATTCGGCCGCCTCAAGTGCCTGTGCAGCGGCATCACGCACAACGCAAGATCACCATCGCCATAGGGCTCAAGCTTCACGAGCTGGTTTGGTGCAATCAACCTCTGAAGCTGCGCGATGAAGTCGTCCCCGAAAATCAGTTTGACTCCCGAATGGAGCCTGTCCTGGGAGTCCAGGAGCACATCCGAGTCATAGGCCTCCTGCAGCACGGCACGGATTTTGTCGGGCTCGTCGAAAATGGCGGCCCGCTTCAGCCGCGTAAGCAGCTCATGAGCCAACATACCCGCTTCACTCTGCGCATTCGTATGACTGAGCAAGGCATGATAGGTCAACTGAAGCTCATACGGCCCCACATCAAGAACCAACACGCCACCCAACCGTCGCGGCGTATTGGTTTTGTCGCCCTGGGTATTTCGCAAGGCGACATACGCGGGGTCCACGAGCGCCATCCTGAGTGGAACGAGCTGCGCGCTGAAATCCAGGACAAGATTCTCGCCAGCATGGGCCGACAACACCGAATTGACATCTCCCCATACCGACGGCGGAATACTCCCCATGTTCGTGGGGGCGAGCATTCGACAAAGCTCCTGACGCCGCTCGATTCCAGCAGGCTTCCCGTCCGCCGTCCTCTCTCTTGGCGAGGGAAAAATCCTACTGTAGATGCGCTGAAGCAACTCCTGCCTCACCATCACGTTCTCACTCATTCATCCATCCTCTCCGAGAGCGAAAAACTCAAGACATCCTCATGGCTACCCAGCCAGGCGGCTTCCTCCTAAGTAGACCAAGTGTCCGCCAAACGCCTCGCTGTACGCGGAATCATCTTCGAGAAGAGCTGAGGCCAGGGCATTGGGACTCCCCTCCATCCGCCTCCGGAGGTCTTCGAGAATCGCGCCAATCACAACCCCTTCATTTGCGAGGATGTTGGGATTCCCTGGCTGAGGGAGCTCTCCACCGTTTGCTCCGGACACCACCTCCACCGGAGGAAAGTCAGGATCACGGAACAACTCGCCGCTGTGAAGCGCAACAACCCGCCATGCGTCATCGAAGACCGGGGCTCCCGAAGTACCTCCAGCCGTGTCACAGAGGTACCAAAGGCGGGTCGCCATGTTCTCAAGACCTGACGCAGCCGGATTGCTCAACGTGACGACCTTGTTCTCGCGCAGGGTGACGCGCTTGGACGCGCCCAGCGGGTGTTGGATGATGGCAACCGAGTCTCCCGGATTGAGCCTCAATCCCGCCCTGAGCCTCAACCAGCCCTGGCGACGGAGTTCCACCCCATCACTCGAGCGAGGAGCCACCGCGACCAGGGCATAATCCAAATCAGGGTCCGTGATGAAGCACCGCTCGGGTTCGAGAGCAAAGCTTGCCATCACGCGCGTGGAGCGTTCCCCAAGCTCGACCTGCTCGAAGTCAGCCTGATAGCGCCGCGCCATTTCTTTTGTCTGCAGGACGTGATGATTCGTCAGGAGAAGCTCCGGCCCTACCAGGAACGCTGTCGCGCCATTTGCCATCCAGCCGGGCTGTCCCTGCCGCCGGAGCCTGGCGACAGATTCCGCCGCCCGGAGTCCCCTGGCGAGATAGGAGAGTTCCAGGAAGTCCGCCTTACCGAATCTAGCCTTGGTTGACACAGTGTTTGCCTCCGTCGAGCAGGCTACGAGCCCTGGATTCAAATGCCGCGAGAGGCCTGGGCCCATTGAATCCAGGCATCCCGTCGCGGCGTGACCCAACGCATCAGCCATCACGTTTGTCGTCGAAGCAGCAAAAGCAACCCGCATGCCGCTGTCTTCCGGCAACTCAAGAACCGGATTGACGTGACGTCGCGCCCCAGTCCTCACGAGTGAGGCTCGAGCTGGAGGCCGATGTCCACACCGGGAGCTCCCTGTGGTCGAAATCGTCCATGGCCCTGGCCGTGAATGGACGCAAGCGACCAGTCAAGGCGCCGCCAGCAATCCACGACGGAAGAACAGCAAGGCACACGGCTTGCTCTGTGTCTCAGACGACGAAGCACCTGCCGCTGGGGCGCACCTCACCCGGCCTTCGCTCTCACCACGCTCAGAGAAAAGACAGTCTCGCCCCTCAGGGAGCCACGACCATGCCCACCGAGAAACTGACGTTCAAGATTGAGTGGAAAGAGTCCTCGCCCGCCAAGCTCACCTATCTCATCGACAATGGCTCCATCATCATCAGTCCCGCCGAAGCGGGCGATGACATCTCCGGCACGCGAGAAATCACCTTCACCTACGACGCCCCCAGGTCCGACATCCACATCATCCGGTGGCTGCTCTGGTTTCCCGAGCGCTCACTGTCGAAGCTCGTCGCCACGGCCCGCCGCAACACCGGGAAGAAGTTCGTTCCCCTCAACAGCGAGCCCGGAGAGCAGGCGATTCGCTGGGAAAGCTCGGGTGCGCTGTGACTCGCGGCTGGACGTACCATCTCGTATGGCTCTGGCTCGGCTGGAGCGGAATGGCCGCGGCCCAGCCCGCGCTCGAGCAGCTCAAGCAGGCCAGCCTCCGGGAGCAGGCCTGCCTCTGCAAGAAGCTCGACGCCCAGGTGGAGTTCACACGCATCCGAGAGAGCACTTCTCCCGTGGACGCTGCTTCCTCCGCAGGAGAGGTCCTCTCCCGAGCGGAGGCAGCCATCCAGACCTCCGTGGAGGATACACAGGCAGGATTCACCATCGCGCCCCTTCGATTCATCCTGGACCAGTACAGCCCCATCGACCCACAACTGACGCTCGCCGCGCTGGATGATGGCAGGACGCGGCTGGGCGTCGCCCTCAATGGAGTCTTCAGCCACGCCGATACGTCATCACCCGGCGCCGCCGGGATTTCATTCTGCAGCTATGACGAAGTGGGCTATCGGAAGACGCTCGATGACCTGGGCCGGGCACTGAGTCGCGCTTGTCACCTGGTCGCGACACTCCCGCCTCCACCCTTGGATTCTCCTCCCGACGAGGAAGCCGCCCTCAAACACGAGACCTGGCGAATCGCGCGTCATCTCTGCGGAGTCCCAGGCGCCCGCCCGGTAGCGCCCCCCGAAGCCTCCGAGAACTCCTGCAAAGCAGCATGGACGTTCGAGGATGCCGCCCATCGCGTCATCGGGGCTGCCCGCAACGAAGAAGTGCGCCTCGACAAGAGCAGAGCGGCGGACGAGGAGGAGCGGACCCGATTCCGGGAGCGACTGGCGGCGGTCTCCGATGAGCGCGATGAGCTGGTGCAGCACCGGGTGCCCAACTTCCTTCCCAGTGACAACAGTCTCGCACAGGCCCTCCGTCGGAATGCGTGGGCACGCTCCCGCTTCGTGGTCGGCATCGATGGGCGCATGGACTTCTTCCCCTGGAAGGAAGGCTTCAACCCCGCGCCCAATCCCGAGGAGGAGCCGCTTCCAAAATCCCAGCTCGCCGCCTGGCAGGTCAATCTTGCTGGCTCCTGGGGCCACCAGCGCACCTTCATCAAATTGGGCCTTCGCCTGGAACAAGAGCGCAGCGCACCTACCGATGAACTCCCACCGCTGAGCCCCGGACTGTCCTTCAAGCTCACGTACACCCTGGGCGCTCTCGCCGGCTCGCTCACGGACCCTGCCGGTGAGTTGCTCCCCATCGAAGGCAAGATCCCGCCCCATGTGCTCCTCGGCGTGGAAGGCGCCATCGCCTTCGTCAACAAGCGCACCGCCGTGCATCCCTACCTGGTGGACAACGCCAACGCCGCCCTCTGGCTCGAGTTCCGCTTCACCGAGAAGCTCGCCGTGCGCACGGGCTTCCAGCTCGACGCGAAGACGGTGACCCGGGCCGAGGACACCACCACCACGCCTCCCACGCCCGAGCTCAGCAAGCTCCAGTACTCCGTCCCCGCCTTCGTCCTCACCGCGCTCCAATTCTGAAGGTCCCACCCTCACGGGAAGTCCTCGGAGCCCCCAGCAAGGGCCAGAAAATCCAGGGGCTCGTGGACTGCCGGACGGCGAGCGGGCGGGCCTGGTCCTTTCGTGCGGCGCACCGGCGCGAGTTCCGGCATGGTGCGCCCCACGATTCGCCGGAAGCTCGAGGACCTTATGACCACCGATACGCAGGACCTGCTGAGCATCAACACCATCCGCACCCTCGCCATGGATGCGGTCCAGCAAGCCCACTCGGGTCACCCGGGGGCCCCCATGTCCCTGGCCCCCGTCGCCTACCAGCTCTGGCAACAGGAGCTCCGGTACGACCCGTCCCACCCCATCTGGCCGGACCGCGACCGCTTCATCCTCTCCAACGGCCACGCGTCCATGCTCCTGTACGCCCTGCTCCACCTGGCAGGCGTCAAGCGCGTCACCCGCGACTACAAGGTCGAGGACGCCCTCAGCGTCTCGCTCGAGGACATCCAGAAGTTCCGCCAGCTCGACTCGTCCACCCCCGGCCACCCCGAGTACCGGTGGACCAGCGGCGTGGAGACCACGACGGGCCCCCTGGGCCAGGGCGTCGCCAACAGCGTGGGCATGGCCATCGCCAGCCGCTGGATGGGCGAGCACTTCAACAAGCCCGGCTTCGACATGTTCACCCATGACGTCTACGCCATCTGCGGCGATGGAGACCTCATGGAAGGTGTCGCCTCCGAGGCCGCGTCCATCGCCGGCCACCTCAAGCTCGGCAACCTCTGCTGGCTCTACGACTCCAACCACATCTCCATCGACGGCAGCACCGACCTGGCCTTCACCGAGGACGTCGGCAAGCGCTTCGAGGGCTACGGCTGGCGCGTCCTCCACGTCCCCGACGCCAACGATTTGACGGTCCTGGGCGAGGCGCTCCACACCTTCAAGACGCTGCGCAACAACCAGCCCACCCTCATCATCGTCACCACCCAGATTGCCTTCGGCGCCCCCAAGCTCCAGGGCTCCTCCAAGGCCCACGGCGAGCCGCTCGGCGACGAGGAGATCAAGGGCACCAAGCGCAACTACGGCTGGCCCGAGGACGCGAAGTTCCTGGTCCCCGACGGCGTGCGCGAGCGCTTCCAGGAGCGCGTGGGCGCCCGCGGCAAGAAGCTGCGCGAGGCGTGGGACGCGCGCTTCGTCGAGTACCAGAAGCAGTTCCCCGAGCTCGCCGATGAGCTGACGCGCATGCAGCGCCGCGAGGCCCCCAAGGGCTGGGACTCCGAGCTGCCCACCTTCCCCGCCGACGCCAAGGGCATGGCCACCCGCGAGTCCAGCGGCAAGGTGCTCAACGCCGTGGCGAAGAACCATCCGTGGCTCGTGGGTGGCTCGGCCGACCTGAACCCGTCCACGAAGACGTACATCACCACGTCCGAGTCCATGAAGCCCGGCGAGTTCAAGGGCCGCAACATCCACTTCGGCGTGCGCGAACACGCGATGGGCTCCATCGTCAACGGCCTGTGCCTCAGCAAGGTGCGCGGCTACGGCGCCACGTTCCTCATCTTCAGTGAGTACGAGCGCCCCGCCATCCGCCTGTCCTCGCTGATGGAGCTGCCCGCGCTCCACATCTTCACCCACGACTCCATCGGCCTGGGCGAGGACGGCCCCACCCACCAGCCCGTGGAGCAGCTGGCCAGCCTGCGCGCGATTCCGGGCCTCATCGTCCTGCGCCCCGGCGACGCCAACGAAGTCGTGGAGGCGTGGCGGGTCATCGGCCAGCAGAAGAGCCACCCCGTGGTGCTGGTGCTCACGCGCCAGGCGGTGCCCACGCTGGACCGCACGAAGTACGGCGCGGCGTCGGGTGTGGCCAAGGGCGGCTACGTGCTGGCGGACGCGGCGGGCGGCAAGCCGGAGGTGGTGCTCATCGGCACGGGCAGCGAGGTGCAGCTGTGCCTGGACGCGCACGACAAGCTCACCGCCGAGGGCATCGCCTCGCGCGTGGTGAGCCTGCCCTCGTGGGAGCTGTTCGAGCAGCAGTCGCAGGAGTACCGCGACAGCGTGCTGCCGCCGAACGTGCGCGCCCGCGTCGCCGTGGAGAAGGGCGCCGCCTTCGGGTGGGAGCGCTGGGTGGGCTTCCAGGGCGGCATCGTCGCCATGCGCAGCTTCGGCGCGTCCGCGCCCATCAAGGCGCTCCAGCAGAAGTTCGGCTTCACCGTGGACAACGTGGTGAAGGTGGCCAAGGACACGCTCGCCAAGAACAAGGCGTGAGCCACCGCGCGCCCCACGCGCGCGCCTGAAGAAACGAAGGGCCCGGACCATCCCCCAACGGTCCGGGCCCTTCTTGCTTCTGTCCCTCGGTACCGCATCAAGAATGGGGCTCGGGCCATCCCCCAACAGTCCGAGCTCCCGCTGCCCCCCTTAAAGAGGGGCGCTCCCACAAGAAAAGGCTCCCGAACCATCCCCCAACGATTCGGGGAGCCCGAGGGCTGGCTCCCCCTATGTCGGAGCCGCCCGTTTCAAAGTCATCGCCAGGCCGCGCGGTGTTCGTGAATCAGGCGGCGATGATGCGCGGCGGGAGGACGGGCGTGCTGGCGCGCTCCATCTCCTTGAGCATCTTCTGGAACTCCGTGTTCGCGATGCCCGTCTCGCCCTTGGCCAGCGCGTCCGAGGCGTACTTCCCGTAGAGGTCCACGACCTTCTTCGCCTCGGGCGAGAGGCGGTCGTAGTTCTGCATCGCCCACTTCTGGAAGTCCGCGTGCTCCACGCCCGCGCCCTGCCCGTCGAAGTCACCCGCGCCCTGGTTGATGGCGTCGGTCAGGTCCTTGCCGGAGATCTTCCCGCTCTTGCCGTCCAGGCCCTCGAGCGCGGTGCGCATGGAGTCGTCGCGGAAGGTCTTGTGCTGGGACGCCTCCTTCACCGCCGCGTCCAGCTCGGCCTTGTCGAGGCCACCGGTGCCCGACTTCATGGCGTGCTGCTGGAACGTCTCCAGCACCTTCTGCGCCTCGGGCGTCATGCGGTCCTTGTTCTTCTCCGCCCACTTCTGGACCTCGGCCAGCTCCTTGGGCGTGGCGCGGCCACCGTCGGACACACCCTTCTGGATGGCGCCCAGCATGTCCTCGCCGGAGATGGGGCCGCTCTCCTTGTCCAGCTCCCCCATCGCCTTCTTCGCGCTCACGTCACCGACGCTCTTGAAGTCCTTGAGCATCTTGTCCAGCTCGCCGCGCGACAGGTCCTTGTCCCCGGAGGCCATCGCCTTCTTGGCGTGCTTCTCGAACTTGCCCAGCACCTCCTTGGCCTCGGGCGACAGCTTGTCCTGGTTCTTCTTCGCCCAGTCCTGGAAGGCCTTGAGCTCGTCGCCGGTGTTGTTGTCGCGGTCCTTCACGCCGCGCTCGATGGCGCTCGACATCTGCTCACCGGAGATGGGCTTGGGCAGCGAGTCCAGCTTCGCCAGCTGCTTCTCGGCGCCCTTGTCGCCGATGCCCTTCATGTCCTTCATCATGTCGCGCCAGTCGCCGTCCTTGTGGCCGTTGGCCTGGCGCTCGGCGGCGAACTTGGAGTAGCGGTCCATCACCTGCTTCGCCTCGGGCGTGAGGCGGGCCTGGTTCTTCTCCGCCCACTCCGAGAACGCGCGGTACTCGCCTCGCGCCGCGTTGCCGTCACGGTCTCCCGTGCCGCGACGGATGGCCTCGGTGAGCTGGTCCGCGGTGATGGGGCCCTTGGTCTTGTCCAGCTTGTTCGTCTCGCGCAGCGCCCCCGTGTCCAGCGGGCTCCACTCGTTCGGCAGCGGGCGGTTGGCGACCCCACCGCGCGAGGAGCCCGCGTCGAAGCTGTCACCCCCGGCGCGCCCGTTCTGGCCCTGCTGCTTCATCGCGTTGCGCAGCTCCTTGAGGAGCTTGTGCTCGCGCTCGAGGACGCGCTCGAGCTTGCCTTCGAGCTTCTCCAGCTTCGCCTCGGTGCGGTTGAGCTTCTGCAGCGCGGGCTTGAACGTGGTAGCGATGGCCATTTGGGGTCTCCGTCGTGTGCCGTGGTGAGCACCCCTATTGCGCGTCCCGTGCCACAGACGCCTACCTTCACTTCTTCTTTATTTTCAGGGAGTTACGGCGCACCTCGGTGGAGGTGGGGGGTGGTGACACCTGTCACCACCGGTGACAACAGTCACCAGCTGGAGGCCCGTTGGGTGGTGACTGGAGTCACCGGATCCTCGCCCTGCCTGTCAAAGAGCCGCACCCGCCCCCGTGTCCCGGGACGCACAGGACATACGGACGACCCTCGAAAGCAGTTTCATGTGCCGGACAGCGAGCCCTGCTCACAGGCCGCCGCGCAGCTCCGACTCGCTCCACAGCGCGCCGTCCCGCTCACGCAGCAGGAACACGAGCCGGCCCTGGTGGAAGCCCCGCACCGGCGCCTCCGGGTCCGGGAAGCCCGTGGGGAGACGCCAGTCCGGTGGGTTCGTGCCGATGAGCGGAATGGAGCGCTCGCGACGCAGCTCGCCGACCTCGTGGTCCGTGAGCGGACGCACTCGCGCCCAGGGGAGCAGCTCGCGGCCCGTGGTCAGCACCCGCGTTCCGGGCTCGGGGTCGGCCCAGGGGCCGATTCGTGTGCGGCGCAGCGTGGACAGGTGCGCGCCACAGCCGAGTGCTCGACCGAGGTCTCTCGCGAGGGAGCGCACGTAGTAGCCGCCCCGGCAGGTCAGCGTGAGGCGGCTGGTGCGCGGCAGGTCGTGCGAGAGCCAGCTCGCGGAGTGGAGGTACACGCGCGATGGAGGCAGCTCGACCACTTCACCCCGGTGTGCCTTGCGATACGCGGGCTCGCCGCCGACCTTCTTGGCGCTCGTGGCGGGCGGGACCTGCGCTCTCCAGCCGAGGAACGGGGCGAGCGCGGCGTCGAGCTTCTCGGGCGTCAGGGATGATGTGTCCCCCTGGGAGACGGGGCGGCCATGCAGGTCCCCCGTGTCCATCTCCGTGCCCCAGATGACGTCCGCTTCGTAGGTCTTGGGCACGGCGTGCAGCAGCTCGAACAAGCGCGTGGACTGTCCCACGAGGATGAGCAGCAGCCCTTCCGCGAACGGGTCCAGCGTGCCGCCGTGACACACCGGCACGCGCTTGCCGGGGACGGCCCGGGTCTCCTCGAGGAACGACTGCACCACCGAGAAGCTCGTGGGGCCCACCGGCTTGTGCACGCGATAGAGGCCCGGCGTCATGAAGCCACCCTGCACGGAGGATTGCGCTTGCGCGGAGTGAGGGCTGACACGCTCGGAGACCCGGGGAGGTGGGCAGCATCGCGCCTGCCGGTGGGGTGTGTCACCGGAGAACGGCGCCGCCGTGGACTGGGGCTATGCAAGGAAGTCGTGGGCGACCACGGAGCGCAGGTGCTGGAGCGCCACCGCGTGCGGGAGGGCCTGCATCAACACGTCTCTCGACCATCGTGCCACGGGGTTGCGGAGGTAACGGAGTGACCCGGCTCGCCGGCTCATGTCGGCGACGTGCTTCGTGCGGGGCCGGCGCGTGGCCTCATAGGCCCGCAGGGCTCCGCGCAAGTCGCCGCCTTCGCGCAGGTGCTTCGCCAGGACCAGCGCATCCTCGATGGCCTGACAGGCCCCCTGCGCCAGGTCGGTCACCATCGCGTGCGCGGAGTCTCCCAGCAGCGTGACGGGCCCTTCTCCCCAGCGCGACAGCGTCTCCAGGTCATGGATGTCCGTGCGGAGGATGTCCGACTCGCGCGTGGCCTGGACCAGGGACTCGACGGGCGCCATCCAGCCGCGCACGTGGCGCAGCACCGCTTCGCGATGGCCGCCCTCCTCGTCACGTCCACCCTCGGGGGCTCGGGCCATGAGGAACCAGTACATCCGCCACGTCCCCTCCGGACCCCGGCCGAGATGACAGATGCCGAAGCGGGTTCCCTGGCCGTAGAACTCGAACTGACTGCCCTCGGGAATCATCTCCGTCGGGACAGTCACGATGCCGCGCCATGAGGTCCGACCGCTGTAGCGGACTCGCGACTCCGGGCGCAGTTGTTGGCGGATGACGGAGCGCAGGCCATCCGCTCCGACGAGGCAGTCGCCCCGCGCCTGCTGACCGTCCGCGAACTCGACGCGGACCTCGTCGCCCTCCACGTGGAAGCCCGTGCATGCCGCCGCCATCCGGACGTTCTCCGGTCCGAGCGCTCGCAACAGCACCTGCTGGAGGTCCGCGCGGAGCAGCGTCACCGTCGGCTGCCCCAACTCCTCGCAGAGCGCGTTCACGTCGAGTCGCGAGAGCACCTTGCCGTCCCACCGGTGCATCACCGTCTGTCGCCACCGGGCTCCCATTCGAGCCACCTCGTCGGACAGCCCCAAGAGAGAGAGGGCCCACATCGCGTTCGGCCAGAGGGAGAGCCCCGCACCGAGCGCCTGGTAGTCCTCGGCGCGCTCGTACACCTTCACCCGGAGCCCTGCTCGACGGAGCGCGAGGGCCGCGCACAGCCCACCCACGCCGCCACCCACGATGATGACTTCACGCGCTGGCACGAGCGACATGCCTCCTTCTCAGGAACGGTTCCGAAGCGGCTCGAC
This sequence comes from Myxococcus sp. MH1, assembly GCF_059738865.1. Classification (NCBI taxonomy): domain Bacteria; kingdom Pseudomonadati; phylum Myxococcota; class Myxococcia; order Myxococcales; family Myxococcaceae; genus Myxococcus; species Myxococcus sp. MH1. The sequence continues at coordinate 10,608,505 of NZ_AP026947.1, forward strand.
TCTATCGCCCACGTGGACTTGTGGCTGGCCAGGACATCAGGCGCGCTGATTGACGGTGTCACTCACGGATGAGGGATGTCCGCGCGGGACTCGCGGCTGGTCATGGCCTCGGGCGCACGCACGGACTGATGGAGTGTCCACGAGCGCGGCGGGTGGAATGAGGATGGGCTCACGCATCATCGTCGGGCTCGTCCTCATCATCCTCCGAGCGTCCCTCCACCTGCGTGGCGCCGTCCTTCTTCACCAGGTACACGGGCTCGCAGCGAGTGGCGCTCGCCACGGTGCGCGCCAGCAGTTCCGCGTGCGTCGTCACCCAGACCTGGGAGGTCTTCGACGCCTTCGCGAGCAGTCGGCCCAGTGGCTCCAGCAGGTCCGGGTGCAGGCTCGTCTCGGGCTCGTTGAGCGCGAGGAACGCGGGAGGACGCGGGCTGAGCAACGCGGCCAGCAGGCAGAGGTAGCGCAGCGTGCCGTCGGACAGCTCGGCCGCCGCCATGGGGCGACTCAGTCCGGGCATGTGCAGGAACAGGCTGAAGCGGCCCTCCTCCGAGCGGACATCGAGCCTGGCGCCCGGGAACGCATCGTCGATGCCTTGGTCCAGGGCTCGGTCGTCCCCGATGTCGAGGATGGTCATCAGCGCCGCCGCCAGGTCCGCGCCGTCATGCGCCAGCACCGGCGTCCTCACACCCACGCGAGGATGACGCATGGGCGCGTCCGGGTCCGTGCGGAAGTGATGGTAGAAGCGCCACGAGGCGAAGGTGCGCTGAACCTCCGACAACCGAGGGAAGCGGTGCGGCTCACCCAGTTGGTCCAGCACCGACTCCGCGCTCCAGAGGTGGGTGGGAAACACCACCCGCTTCCCATCGGCGTCCCGCATGAAGGCCGTGCGGTCCTTGCGCTCCATCAGCACCACCTTGCGCCCTCCGGAGAGGGCCCACAGGTGCTCCGTCTTCACCTCAGGGTCCAGGCGGAAGGGGTCCGGCATCTTCGGGACAGGAGGAACGATTCCGCAGGTCAGCTCGTACGCAAGCTCGCCCAGTTCCACCTGCACCGACAATCGCACGGGCTTCTTCGCCATGCGCGGCCCAGCCCATAGCACGCTCGGCGTCCCGCCCTCCTCCGCGAGCGTCCGCGCCAGCCTTCCCTCCGCGGCCACCGACAGCAGATACAGCGCGCGGTACAGGTTCGTCTTGCCGCTCCCATTGGCGCCGACAATGACATTCATCGGCCCGAGTTCCATCGAGAGCCGGCGCACCGAGCGGTAGCCCGATATCTGCAAACGCGTGATGGGCATCGAGCGCCCACCCTACCGCGCCCGCCTCGCGCCGCAACCCGAACACTCCGCCGGGGCGGCTCGCACTTCGAAGTCTCGACACACCGCGCACATCCTCGCGCCACCCACCACCACGAGCCACTCGTGGCGCCGAGTCCACATCACACGGCAACCACTTTCCCATCCAGGCGCCATGCCCCTCGCACCGCGACGTATCCGCGAAAGGTCGCCTCGCGCGACCTCTCCCCGGCCGAGGTCCACGGATGACTCACCCTCCCCGCTCACATCGAATCCTGGCGTCCCTCTGCGTCCTCACCCTCGCCCTGTGCTCCGGCTGCGACGACGACGACAAGCCCCGCCGCGCGGCTCCTCCCGACGCGAGCGAGTCGTCCCAGGACGACGCGGGAACTCCCGACGCGGGCACGCCCTGGGACGGCACCGCCACCCCACTCGAGGAGCGCGGCAACTGGGTGGACCCGGGCCGCGCCTCCGCCTGCGACTTCGACACCGCCGACGCCTCCACCTCCCCGTGCCAGGAGCCGTCCCGCTTCGACGTGTCCTCGTGCGACCCCACCGCGCTCGCCGCCCTGGAGCAACACGGCATCTACATGGTCGACCTGCGCACCGAGCGCACCCTCGGCGATGGCGGTACCCTGGCCACGGGCGCCTTCACCTCGTTCCGACTCAGCGAGGACGGCACCCAGGACACGATGATGGGTCAGCCCCTCCTCACCCGCGACACGCGGGACGGCGGGTTCTCCCTCGTCTCGCGCACCGTGACGAACACCACCACCACGCTGAGGGGCTGCGACACGCTCGCGCCGGACCGCATCACCGGCTGCTTCGCCCGCTGCTTCGGCGCCGGCGCCATCCAGAAGGGCACCTTCACCGCCCACCGCGTCGCGAAGTGGTCCGGTGAACCCGAGTCCTCCGGCGGACTCACGCTCCTCTCCGAGACCCACGTCGCCACCGGCGAGCCCGTGGACGTGTACGTCGCCAAATCCCACGCCTACGTCGTCTCCATGCGACGCCTGGGCCGCAACGGCGGCCTGTCCGTCTACGACGTCAGCGACCCGCAACACCCCGTCTTCAAGACCTCCATCAGCCTGCCCCAGGACAACCTGTGGAACGCCGCCTGGGCCCACGGGGACGCGCTCTACATCGCCAGCGCCGACTCGGGCACCGTCGTCTACGACATCTCCAACCCCGCCGCGCCCGGCTTCGTGCGCAACCTGCCCTCCGGCACCTACGGCGTGCACACCCTGCTCGTCGATGGCCAGCGGCTCTACGCGATGGCTCCGGAGAGCGGCACCTTCGTCTACGACGTGACGAACCCGCTCGACCCGGTGCTCCTCACCAACATCTCCCTGCCCGAGCCCCTCTCCCTCGCCGGGCCCCATGACGCCTTCGCCTACCAGGGACGCCTGTACATCAGCAACGCGAACGGCGGTTACTCCATCATGGACGTCACGGACCTCGAGGACGTGCGGCACCTGGGCCAGTTCGTCCACGGCAACAAGGCCTTCGCGCACCACAGCGCGGTGGGCACCTTCGCCGGTCGCACCATCGCCTTCGAGGGCGGTGAGGGTCCCGGCGCCCACCTGCGCGTGCTCGACGTCACCGACCCTGCGCACATCGTGAAGATTGGCGAGGTACGCAAGCGCAACATCACCTCCATCCACAACCTCATCCTCCGCGGCCAGACGCTCTACGTCGCCTGGTACCAGGAGGGCCTGCGCGTGTTCGACGTGAGCAACCCCACGAGCCCCCGACAGGTGGCGCACCACAACACCTATCGGGAGACCGACCCCGAGCGCACCGACAGCCCCTTCACCGGCGCCTACGGCGTGCGCGTGCCCGGGGACGGGCACGTCTACGTGGTCGACTCCTCGCGCGGGTTGCTCATCTTCGACGAGCCCTGAGCCCCCTCCGGACTCAGCGCCCGCGGACGTGACGCAGCAGCTTCTGGTACCGCGCGCCCTGCTTCTGCTCGGAGACCTCCGGCACCTGCACGGGCGCGCCGGCCCAGTCGGACAGCCGCTCGAAGAAGAACGCGCGCTGCGGCTCGGGCAGCGCCGTCAGCGTCCCGTAGAAGCCGATGCCCTCCGGGTCCACGATGCGGTACGCGTCGTTCCACGGGCTCACGTGGAACGCGGAGGCGCTCCACGGGCTGAGCGCGCCATCCAGGATGAGCACCTGCTTCGCGTGCAGCCGCGCCCACACCTCCAGCGACAACAGCGGCACCGGGTTGTAGAACTTCGTCACGCCCAGGGGCGGCAGGAACGTGGGCACCTGTCCGCCCGGGTAGCGCAGCAGGTCGCGCAGCTCCGCCTCCGGATACAGCGGCGCGCCCAGCTCCGTGGCGCTCTGGTAGCTCTCCGGCTCACCGAACGTCGCCAGCGCCTGGTCCGAGAAGACGTACGCCGGGCCCGCCACCAGGTCCACGAAGCCGAACAGCTCCTCCGCCGACACCGTGGGCTCCGGGATGCTGTCGCAGTCGTACGGCGCCAGCCCCAGGTACTCCCAGAAGTTGAACGACAGCCGCACCACGCTGAACTCCAGCGACTTGTCCACGCCCAGCGTGTCGAAGGTGAAGCCCCACTCCACCTGCGCCGCCAGCAGCGGCGCCAGCTCCTCGCGCCGAGCCAGCGCCGCGCGCTGCACCGCCGTCAGCTTCGCGCGGCACGTCGCATCCCCCACGTTGCGCAGGAAGTGCGCGGCCCGCGCGTCCTGCAGGCCCAGGCTGTGCCGCTCCGCGTACGCCAGCGTCCCCTGCACGTCGTTCGGGAAGTAGTAGCGGTGCAGCAGCGCCGCCGTGCCGCCGCGGAACACGCCCGTGGACAGCCACCGCCCCGTGTAGAGCGTCTTGAACACCTCCACCACCCGGTGCGCGTCCGCCGCGGACTGCCACACGTCCAACAGGCGCCAGTCCCGCGAGGCCGGCGTCGAGGTGCCGTAGAAGCGGTGCTCCACCGTCACCTGGTTGCCCTTGAGCAGGTCCACCGGCTCCGCGGCGATGGGCTCCGTGAAGAGCTCCGCGCCCTCCGTGTCGATGACCATCGGCGCCGTCGTCGACCGGTGGAACAACGTCATGCGCTGCAGGAACTTCTCCCCCCGCGGACGGCGATGGTCCGCCGGCTGCTCGAAGTCGAGCGTGAAGAAGCGGAAGTCCTCGAACCGCTCATCCCCCAGAATCGTCACCCCCGGCAGCGCCTCCAGCCGCGCGCGGATGTCGTCGTCGATGGCGCGCCCCGCCTGCCCCACGTCCTCGGGCGCGCCCGCGGGCCCCGCGTCACCACACGCCCCCGCCAACGACACCACCAGCGCGCCCACCACGCCCCGAAGCCGATGCCTCCGTGCCAACATGTCTTGCTCCTCTCGATGGAAACCCTCACAGGGGTGCCTCAAACCCTGCCCCGGAGTTTTCCTGGGATCGACACTGTTTCTCGAATCAAGAGGACCACCGTCCAGGACGTGTCGGGTGGTGCTCAGCGCGGGGTGCGCGAAGGAGCGTCGTCGCGGCCCCTGACGAAGTCGCACGAGGACGGCACGGCATGGCCGTTGACGGCGACGGCGTTGAAGGCGGTGGCGTTGGAGCCCAGGCCGAAGCCCGCGAAGGCGCGCCACATGCGGCAGACGTCCTCGCCTCCGTGCAGCGTGTGCGCCGCGCTGATGATGGCGTCGCGCGTCTGGAGGAAGGAGGGGTTGCAGGGGGCGCGCTTCAGGCCCTCGATGAAGTACAGCAGCATGCGCTGGTTGCCCGCGCCGCCCTGGGCGTCCTGGAGGTTCGCGTCGAAGCCCCACTGCGTGACGAGTGCCCAGTACACCTCCCACAGGGCCTGCGCGAACACCGCTCCCACGCCGTGGGGCACGGGCAGCGTGTTGCTGCTCTCGTAGGTCCAGGTGTTGCGCAGGGAGTCCAGCGTGTACGGCTGCGGACGGAGCCCCGCGCCCGTGATGGCCTGGTTCAGGAGATAGGTGCCCACGCCGCGCGGCGTGTTCGCGGTGTCGCCCGGGCGCGCGGTGAACACGAGCGCCAGGAAGTCGCTGAGCCCCTCGCCGGGCTGCTGGCGGTTGGTGAGGCACGAGACGATGGAGGGCCCACCGACGAGCCGGTTGGAGACGCCGTGGCCGTACTCGTGGGCGATGATGCCGCTGTCGAGCGAGCCGTCCCGGTCCGGGTCCGGCGCGGTCCACAGGTAGAGCTGCATGCGCGGACGCACCCCGTCCGGCGGCGTGAGGAAGTTGGCGTTGTTGATGCCACCGCCGTCCTGCGCCTCGGCGCGCACGTCGTCGTTGCCCAGGCCGCCCCGCCCCAGGTTGTTGACCTGGAAGTTGCCGGCCACCTCGTCGAAGCCGTACGGGTACAGCACGTCGTGCAGGCGGTTGTTCCAATAGAACAGGTTCACGACGGACGCCGAGACGTACGTGGACGGCGCGCCCGTGAGGTCGAGCGGGAAGACGCAGTCGAGCCTCACGCCACAGTCCGGCTCTCCCGACGTGGGCGGCAGGTTGTTCGCGTCGCGGTCCTCGTACGCATGGACGTTGTTGCCGCGCGGCGTGGTGTACTCCGCGCCCGCGACGCCGTCCGTGTCGTGCCAGCCGTGGGGTGACGCCTCCGTCGCGCGTCCATCCGCGGGCGGCAGCGGGGCCGTGTGGTGGGGGCCCTCCACCGGCATCGGGTAGACCTTGTATGAATCGCTCGCGACCTGGTCGAAGCGCGTCCAGACCTCGCCCGTCTCCGCGTCCACCGTCAGCTCGTAGGCGTGCCGTGCATCCAGCGTGTGCACCAGGAAGCGCCACACCCAGCGGGACTCCCCCCGACGCAGGGGCAGCACCGCGAGCGACGCGTCGATGGGCTCGCTCGACAGGCCCGCCACCTCGACCCGGGTGCGCCGCGCCGGGCCCGGCTCCGCCTCGAGCGCTCGCGGCGCTCGGGCCAGCGGCACCCCCAGGTGCTTCGCCGCGCTCCGGACCGCCTCGGCGGCGCCCAGGCGAGGCGTGGTGCCCACGAGCGTCGACTCCACCGAGGGCTGCAGGTCGCTGTGCACCGCGAGCACGCGCCCCTCGCGGTCCACGTTGAGCTGCAGCCGCGCATTGTAGACCTCGATACCGTTGTACCTTTGTCTCAGATACAGGTGCGTGGCGCCGCTGGGCCTGGAGTAGACCCGGTCAGCCACCTCCAGGTCCGCCACGTCCGCGAGCTCCAGACCCAGGACGTCGAGGTTGCGCTGGACGAACGCCAGCCCCACGGCCAGCGCGTCTCCCGGCGCGGGTTCGGAGAGCGCGCCCACCAGGTTCACCAGCGAGCGCACCCGCCCCGTCGAGGGGTCCACCTCCACGCGGAGCTCCGGCACCGCGCGACGCAGGCGGGCCTCCGCTTCACCTTGGACCGCGGAGACGCGCCGGCGCGGGCCCGCGTTGTGCGACAGGCGCGCGTCGTGGTGCCGCTCCGTCGGGTCCCGCGGGGTGATCGCGCGGGCGGAGGGAAGCCAGAGCACTCCCGAGACCAGCACCGCGCAGACGAGGGACCGGCGGACATCACGTGAGGACATGTCGTGTTCCTGGGTCGCGACGGAACAGCCCCGACATGGGGCGGTCGCGCACCGGGAGGAGACACGCGTCACCCGGAGGCCTCCAATGCGCTCCCGCGTGACTTATCGACTTCCTGGCGGAAGCCCTCGGCGACGCCCGGACTCAGTCGTCATAGAGGACACTCCACTGGTCATCGTACGTCTCGGGTTTGCCCTTGGGACGCAGGTGCGCGAAGGACAGGGTCACCTCCACCTCGAACTCGCGCTTCTCGGGAGGCGTGCCCAGGTAGACGTACTTCGTCCTGTTCTTGATGCAGGCATCGAGCATCCGCACGGACGTCTTGGGGAGGACGTGGCCCCGCATGCCCTCGCCGTTCGCGTCGAACCGCGCGTGGAGCGTGAAGCGGCGAGGGATGGTGCCGTCCCGGAGGATGGCCTCCTTGCCGCAGTAGTCGTACTGGCGCAGCTTCTTCGCGAGCTGGAGGGCGCCCCAGGCCTCGTTCGTCCTGGGCATCGGCGGAGGCGGCCGCTTGACGGGCTTCTCCACGATGATTTCAGGCACGGGCGGCGGTGCCTCCACGATGGGAGGAGGCGGCGGCGGAGGCGTGACGATGGGGGGCGGGGGCGGCGAGACCGGCCTGGGCGTGACGACCCGGGGAGGGGGCTCGTCGTGAGGGGACAGCGCCAGCATCAGGGTGGCGGCGAGCAGGCCGCCCGTGAGGCCGATGCCCAGCAGCCCCCAGGCGACGATGACCTTCGTGTCGTTCGACGACCTGGGCGCCGGGACCTCCTTCCACCCGAGGGGGAGAGGGTTGTTCGAGAGCCGGGGCCGGTCCGCGCCGCAATGGCCGCACGTCGACTCACGCTCCACGGACTTGAGGAAGGGGGCACCGCAGTTCACACACCGAAGACGGACTCTGGCCACGGCCGGAGTCTACCCCAGGGTGCGTTCGTGCCCCAGGCGCCGTTCACCGGGGCTCGCCCAGCGTGCGCAGGAAGAACAGGCCCACGTCGTCCCGGGAGTAGCGACTGGCCGCGCCCCGCGGGGAGTGGGGCTCGCCAGGCATGAGGAGCAGCTCGAAGCGCTTGCCCGCCTTGATGAGCGCGTCCGCCATCCGCATCGTCACCGAGAGCGTGGCGTTCACGTCGCTGGTGCCGTGCATCAGCTTCAGCTGCCCCTTCAGCTGGTGCGCGAGCGCGAGGTTGTCGCCCGCCGCGTAGCCCTGGGGATTCTGGTCGCGCAGGCCGAGGTAGGGCTCGTTGATGATGGCCTCCTCCTCCAGCGCGCCCGGCGCCACCGCATAGCCCGCCTTGAAGAAGTCCGGCGCCGTCAGCATGCCTCGCAGCGTGAAGTAGCCACCCCATGAAGCCCCGTGGAGGCCCACTCGCTCCAGGTCCATCCACGGACGCGTGGACGCGGCCTGCTCCAGGCCCGTGACATAGTCGGGAATCTCCGTCTGCCCCACGCGGCCGTGGTTCGCGTCCTGGAAGGCCTTGCTCCGTCCGGGCCCTCCGCGCGGGTCCAGCAGCACCACCACGAAGCCGAGCTGCGCGAGTGCGCTGGCCGTCAATGACTCGTGGTTGCCGATGTAGCTCCATGGCACCACCGAGAGGAAGGGCCCCGCGTAGATGTGCGCGATGACGGGGTAGCGCTTCTTCGGGTCGAAGTCGCGCGGCTTGTAGAGCACGCCGTGCAGGGGCGTGACGCCGTCGGCCGCCTTGACGAGCAGCGGCTCCGGCTTCGTGCCGCCGAGCGCCTCCAGCTCGCTCGCGTCCGACGTGGTGAGGCGCACGCGCCGGCCCCCCTTCACGGAGACCAGCTCCCGGACGCGGGGCTGCGTGCGCGAGGACCAGGTGTCGACGTAGTACTGGCCCGAGGGGGACGGCGTCATCCGGTGCATCCCCGAGCCCGGGGACAGCCGCGTCAGCGCGCCGCCCTTCAGGCTGCCCCGGTAGATGAGCTGCTCGTAGGGCGCGCCGCTGTCCGCGGACGCCAGCACGTAGAGCGCGTCACCGGTGGGCGCCAGGGACACGACCTGGTGCACGGGGAAGGCCCCCCGCGTCACCTGCCGCACGAGCTTCCCCGCGCGGTCATACGCGTACACATGACGCCAGCCGTCGCGCTCGGACATCCACAGGTAGCCGCGCTCCGAGGGCAGCGCGGTCACCTGCTGCTCGAAGCCGCCCACCGCGAAGTCGAGGCCCGCGACGAACGTCTCCGGGCGCTCCTCGCGCAGCACGTGCCGACGCTGGGCACTCCCCGGCGTCACCGCGGTGAGGTCCAGCCGCTTCGCGTCCCGCGAGAGGTGGAGGCACAGCGCCTCCGTGCCCTCGGGGTTCCAGCCCGCGAAGAAGTCATACGTCTCACCCTCGACGGGGGCGACGCGCGTCACGCTCCCCGTCGTCACGTCGACCAGGTGCAGCTCCGAGCGCGGCAGCGGCGTCCCCACCTTCGCGTACGGCACCGTCGTCACCTTCTCCAGCGCGGTGGAGTAGTCCACGACGGGGACCCGGTGCACCGCGCGCGTGTCCTCGCGCCACACCACGAGGTAGCGACCATCCGGCGACCAGGCTCGCTCGGGAATCCGCCAGTCGAGCCGCTCCTCGCCCTGGCGCTCCACCACGGTGGCCCCATCCGCGCCCAGCACCGCGAAGCCGCCCTCCTTCCGCACCGCGAGCGAGCCTCCACGCGGCGCGAGGACATGCTCGCGAGACAGCGTCAGCGCGGCCCGGTCCTGGGGCGACAGCCGCGTGACCTTGCCTCCCGACAGGCCCAGGCCGAAGGCCTTCCCGTCGAGCTGGAACACGATGCCCTGCTCATCCGGCGCCAGCGCGACGTCGTGGAAGCGCGGCGCCGTCACCGGCCTGCCCAGGAGCGCGGAGAGCTGGCGGCGCAGCGCTTCCCCGGACACGAGCGGCTCGAGCTCGCCCGTCCTCGCGTGCGCCAGCACCCACGTCCCGCCGTCCTTGCCCTCGCGGGCCCAGAAGACCACGCGGTCTCCCTCGCGCAGCCACCGGGGCGGTACCAGGCTGTCCCGCACGAGCTCCACGCGCCGGAGGTACCGGTCCGCCAGGTCCAGCCTGGCCTGGGTGCTCGTGTCCGGGACGGGCGCGAAGACCGGACCGGGCGGGTCCGCGAGGACGGGCGCACCCGTCAGCGTCGTGAGCATCAGGGCGAGGAAGGAGAGTCGCATGCACCGATGCTAGGGAGCCGCATCCTTCACGACCAATATCTCTTTCAGCACCCATCCAGACGGATATCGTCTCGATATGGAATTCCGTCAGCTCCAGCTCTTCATCGCCGTGGCGGAGGAGCTGCACTTCGGACGCGCCGCCGCGCGCATCGGCATGGCGCAGCCGCCGTTCAGCCAACAGATCCGCCGGCTGGAGTCCGAGCTGGGCGTCGAGCTGCTCACGCGCACCAGCCGCCACGTGGCCCTCACCGCCGCCGGGGCGCGGCTGTTGGAGGAGGCTCGCGCGCTGCTCGCCCGACGCGTGGACGCCACCCACGCCGTGCGCGAGGCCGCGAGCGGCGAGTCGGGCACGCTGCGCGTCGGCTTCGCGGCGTCCTCGGCGTTCGGCGTGCTGCCGGACATCGTGCTGCGCTTCCGCACGCGCTTCCCCAAGGTGAAGCTGGAGCTGGATGACAGCGAGACGCTCAACGTCGGCGCGGCGCTGGCCTCGGGGGAGCTGGACCTGGCCATCCTGCGCGCGCCCTTCCGCCACGAGGGCCTCACCGTGGAGCGGCTCCTGCGCGAGCGCTTCGTGCTCGCCCTGCCCGCCCGTCACCCTCGCGCGAGGCAGCGCGTCGTGGCGCTGTCCTCGCTGGCGCACGAGCCCTTCGTCCTGTTCCCCCGCCACTCCGCGCCCGGCCTGCACGACCTGGTGACGAGCATGTGTCTGGCGGCGGGCTTCTCCCCCAACATCCGACAGGAGGCGCGCTCGTGGCCCTCCGTCGTCGGCATGGTGGAGGCGGGGCTGGGGCTGACCATCGCGCCCGCGTCCTCGCAGGCCCTGTGCCCCAAGGGCGTCGTGTTCCGCCCCCTGAGCGGCGCGCCCGGCCACGCGGAATTGGTCGTGGCCTTCCCTGGACGGCGGCCGTCACCCGCCGCGCAGCACTTCCGCGCCCTCGCTCACGAGACGGTGTCCCGCTCGGGGCGCGACACGTCGGACTGAAGGCTCAGGACGCGGTGGGCCCGCTCTTGCGACGACCCTTCCTACGGGACGGGGACTCCGTGTCGTTGGCCGCCACCTGCGGGCCCAGGTTGAACCAGAACGGGCACAACAGCGGCGGCGCGCCGCCTCCCTCCGGAGCGGAAGACCCCTCCTCGGGGTTGAGACACACGGGCCGCGCGGCGCCCCTGCCTCCTCGACTCGCTCGCGTCGCCATCAGCGACACCGCCCGTGCTGTCCCGCTGCTGCGCTGAAGCATGGGCACGCAACCGCCCCTCGGGGAGCAGCCCTCGAAAGGCTTGCTCCCGATGAGTCCCTCATCGGCGTCGGCATGCCCCGGAACTACCCAGATGACAGTTTCCTGTCAATCCATTCGCCCCACGAAATAGAGAACGTGCGTTCAGCGCACCCCTGGCGCCATGCGTCGCCTCCATGCGGCGGGTGTCACACCATGCACGCGACGGAAGAGTCGGATGAAGTGCGTCACATCCGCGTAACCCACCCGGTCCGCGACGATGTCCACGCGCTCGTCGGTGTGGCGCAGCCGGCTGCGGGCCTCGGCCATCCGGCACTCGAGAATCCACTCGCCCACGGTGCGGCCCGTCTCCTGGCGCACCACGCCCGCGACGTGTGGCGCCGAGCGGCCCAGCTCCTTCGCCACCTTCGCCAGGGACAGGGGCTCCAGGCAGTGGGTCTCGATGTACGTGAGCGCCCGGCGGCTGAGGCCCACGGAGGCGGGCTCGGTGAGGGCCTCGGGGGAGGCCATCCGCTCCAGCTCGATGAGCACCAGGCGCAGCAGGGACAGGCTCGCCTCTTCGTTGCCGCGCTCGTTCCGGGTCTGCTCCTCCTCCATCAGGCGCATCCAGCGCAGCAGGCGGCGGCGCTGCACGCTGGTGGGACGCAAGACGGGGTGGCAGCCCGCGCGCACGCGCAGCAGCGGCCCCAGGCGCGCCTCGCGCTCCTCGGCGTTCGCGGAGAGGGCCTCGGGATAGAAGCCCAGCCCCAGGCCCTGCGCGTCCGAGTGCTCATGGCCATGCGCATCTCCCGGTGGGATGAGGTGCACGTCGCCCGCGCGCAGCACCAGGTCCCCCGCGTGCCGCACGTGTGACTCGCCCTTCAACACCAGGACGATGGCGGCGTACGCGTGGACCCTGGCGCGGGGGGTGACTCGCAGGGGCGCCACGGGCCCCAGCGTGCCGACCCACGTGAGCCGCCGCTTCTCCTCGAAGTCCTGGCGCAGCGTGGAGGGGGGATGCACACAGGACTGCTCGGTGGACGCCATGGGGTCGTTCTCGTAGCGGTTGGCGGGGCCGGGCTCAAGCCGGCGTCAGGCCGGGTGCGCCAGGCCCAGGGCGTCCATGTTGAGCAGGTGGTTCAGCGTGTAGGCCGCCATCGCGCCCGCCGACGCGGCCACCAGGGCCCCTTGAAGGCGCGTGGTGAGGTCTCCGGCCGCGTAGATGCCGGGCACGGAGGTCTCCAGCGTCGGGCCCACCTTGACGAAGCCCAGCTCGTCGAGCGCGAGCCCCAGGCCCTGGACCAGCGCCGTCTGCTTCTGGGGCGGGTGCGCGAAGAGGTACTCCTGCGGCACGCGGGTGCCGTCCTCCAGCTCCACCGCCTCCAGGTGCTGGCCATCCTGGGTGGGGATGAGGCCGCGCACCTTGCCCTCGACGACGCGCACCTCGGCGCGGCGCAGGGACTCGCGCTGCTCGGCGGTCAGCGCCAGGTGGCCCTGGGTGTAGAGCGTGAGGTTGGAGGTCCAGCCCTTCAGGAAGAGGACGAAGTCGACGTACGGGTGATGGGTGTTCTCCTCGGGGACGAGCACGCCCCAGCCCCGGTCCCGAATCTCCCAGCCGTGGCAGTACGGACACTGGAAGACGCTGTGCGCCCACAGCTCGCGGAAGCCGGGCTGGTCCGGCACCTGGTCCACCAGGCCCGTCGTCAGGAGCACCTTGCGGGCCTCGACGACCTGGCCGTCGCCCAGCGTCACCTGGAAGCGTGTCCCCTTGGGCTCGATGCGCTCGACGCGCACGTTGCGCACGTCGACGTCGTAGGGGCGCAGCTGCTCGCGGCCGATGGCGCGGAACTCCGCGGGGGGGATGCCGTCCCGGGTGACGAAGCCGTGCATGTGCTCCGCCCGCTCGTTGCGCGGAGCGCCCGCGTCGCACAGCAGCACCCGCTTGCGGCCCCGTCCCAGGATCAGCGCGGCACTCAGGCCCGCCGGGCCACCCCCCACAATCACCACGTCCTTCACCTGTGTGTCGTTCATGGTGAAGAACTAAACGGGAGCCCTCGCTCGCGGGAGAGCGCCGATTCAGGGCGAATCGGCGCATCGTCGGGTCGGCCCGGCTCCCCGGCCAGGCGTGCGGGTCAGCGCCTGCTGGCGTCGGGGGCGTTCGGGATGTGTCCCCGTGGACACCGGGCGTCCCGCATCCGCCGTGGCGGGTGGGTGCGAACACAGGGCACATCCCCCAAGACGTATGGCGTTCACCACTCCGCGGCGGCGTGCGCTTCCCGAGCGGACGACCTCATTCCTACAATCCTGGAGCGGGAGCTCGCTGGCCGGCGCGTGGCTCTGCACCCGGGAGGTACGCGATGCGGCCCGCGCTGCCAGCGTCGATGGCACTGCTCGCCTGTCTGGCGACGGGCTGCGCGTCGTCGGATGAGCCCCCTTGGGATGGGCGCTACACGCCGCTGGAGGAGCTCGGCGACTGGAGTGATTACGGGCCGCTGTCCGTCTGCGGCGTCGTCGAGAGCGGGGCCGCGTGCGGCAGCCTGGAGTCCTTCGACCTGTCCGGCTGTCGACGCCACACGCTGGAGCAGCTGGAGCGCATGGGGGTGTATCGCAGCCTCCTGCGCATCGATGCGCGCAACGGCGCCCCCGCGCGCTTCGTGCCCATGGGCGGGGGCTTCAAGCTGAACGCGGCGGGGACGCCCGAGCAGGTGCAGGGCGCCAACGCCGTGGCGGGCGTCTGGGACGCGCGGACGCTGTTCATCGCCAGCGAGACGCCGGATGGGGGTCTGTTCACCTTCGCGGGCTGCAACGCGGTGAACCCTCGCGTCGTCACGGGGTGCTTCACGCGGTGCCGGGACGGGGTGCTGGTGGAGTCGGGGACGTTCCGCGCCGAGCGCGTCACGCGCTTCCAGGGCGAGCATGAAATCTCCGGCGGGATGCGGCTGGTGTCCGAGCGCGCGGTGGGCCTGGGTCCGGCCGTGGACGTGCAGCTCATCGACCGCCATGCGTATGTCATCTCGCAGGACCGGCGTGGGCGGCCGGGGGGGCTCACGGTGTTCGACGTGAGCGACCCGGCGGTGCCGCTGCGCGTGGCGGAGCTGAGCACGCCAGGGGACACGGACTGGCGGGGCGCGACGTTCAAGGGCGGGATGCTCTACGTCGCGAGCGCCAGCTCGGGGGTGGTGGTGCTCGACGTCTCCGTGCCCTCGGCGCCGGTGCTGGTGCGCCGCGTGTCCGCGAGGGCCTCGCCGGGAGTGTCGATGGTGAGCGTGGACCGGGACCGGCTGTATGCCGTGTCCACGGACGCGGCGGTGGGCACCTTGATGTTCGACATCAGCGAGCCCGCGGAGCCGCGCTTGCTGGAGCGCATCGTCTCCGGCATGCGCATGCCGGACCAGCCGTCCTCCCGGGGCCCGGTGAGCTACGAGGGCCGGCTGTATGTGAATCACCGGGGCGCGGGGCTGCAGGTCGTCGACGCGCGCGCGTCCTCGGGGGTCCGGGTGCTGGGGCACTACACGTATCCGTACGCCAACAGCCGAGCGAGCGCGGTGGGCACGTTCGGCGGGCGCATCGTGGCCTTCGAGAGCAGCCTGGGCATGGGGGCGCGGCTGCGCGCGCTGGATGTCAGCGAGCCGCGGCACATCGTGAAGATAGGGGAGTACGGCCTGCGCGCCGTGGTGTCCCCGCGAGCGATGGAGCTGAGGGGCTCGCGGCTGTACGTGACGTACCACCAGGAGGGGCTGCGCGTGCTGGACGTGAGCAACCCCACGAAGCCGCGCGAGGTGGCGTACTTCAACAGCTTCCGCGAGACGGACCCGGGACGCGGGGACTCGATGGAGGAAGGCGCCACCGGGCTCCAGGTGCCCGGGGATGGCCATGTCTATGTCGTGGATACGTCGCGCGGACTGCTGGTGCTGACGGAGCCTCCGGGGGAGTGACGCCGCTCACACCTCGATGCGGTTGCGCCCGTTCGTCTTCGCGCGGTTGAGCCGTGCGTCCGCGACGCGCAGCAGCGCCTCCATCGTCGCGCCATCTCCTGGCGACTCCGCGATGCCCGCGCTCATCGTCACGCGGAACGACTCGCCGCCGTCACCGTCGAAGGTCATCTCCGCCACCTCCGCCATCGTCCGCGACAGAATCGCCTTCGCGCTCGCCGCCGTCTCCCCGAGCAGCCCCACCACGAACTCCTCCCCTCCCCAGCGCCCGCGCACGTCCTCGCGCCGGAACCGCGCGCCCAACAGGCGCCCCAGCCGCGTCAGCACCCGGTCCCCCGCCAGGTGCCCGTACTTGTCGTTCACCCGCTTGAAGTGGTCCACGTCCAGGAAGCACAACGACAACGGCCGCTGCTGACGCTGCGCCTCCGACAGCCGGCTCCTCACCCCCTCGATGAACGGCCGCCGCAACATCAGCCCCGTCAGCGCGTCCCGCTCCGCGCGCTCGCGCGACAGCCGCGCCCGCTCCAGCCGCGCCTGCACCCGCGCCCGCAGCTCCTCCTTCAACACCGGCTTGGAGATGTAGTCGTCCGCCCCCGCCTGGAACGCCGCCAGCCGGAACTCCAACCCCAGGTGCGCGGTGATCAGCAACACCGGCAGCTCCTGCCACGCCGGCATCGACCTCAAAATCCGACACAGGTCGAAGCCGCTCGGCCCCGGCATCTGCACGTCCAACAGCAACAGGTCCGGCCGATGCTCCGCCAGCGCCTCCATCAACCGGTGCGCGTCCCCCAACCCCACCACTTCAATCTGCTCGCTCGCCAGCGCGTGCACCAGCGCCGCAATCGCCTCCGGGTCGTCGTCCACCACCAGCACCCGCGAGCGCTCCGGCCGCCGCGCCGCCACCATCCGCTCCGCCGCCGCCGCGAAGTCCGTCGCCGTGAAGGGCCTGGGCAGGAACAACGAGCCCCCGGCGTGCGCCGCCGCCACCCGGTCCTCCAACCCGCCCGACACCCCCGTGAACCCCAACGGCAACGAGCCCAGCCCCTCCGTCGAACGCAGCTCGTGCGCCGCCTGGATGCCGCCCATCTCCCCACCCAGGTGCATGTGGATGAGCACCCCGTCCACCCACTGCCTGCGCGCCAACACCACCGCCTCGCCCGCCGTGCGCGCCGACAACACCCGCACCACGTGCGCGCGCCCCAGCCGCTGCGCCTCCTCGAGGACCGCCGGGTCCTCGTCCACCACCAACAACACCCCCTCCGTCGGCAACACCGCCGAGGGCCCCTCCTTGCGCGCCGGCGGCGTCACCTGCACGGACGCCGTCGCCGCCAGCTCCCGGAACGTCACGTCCACCAGGCCCCAGTCCCTCCCCGCCCGGAGCGCATCCTCCAGCCGCCCCGCCGCCAGGCTCACCTCCGTGAAGCCATAGCTGCCCGCCGTGCCATGCAGCTTGTGCGCGACGACGCCCGCCTCCTCCAACGCCGCCCCGTCCCCCGCGCGCGCCGCCGACAAGAGCGCCTCCAGCCCGCTCACCTTGTCCTTCAGCCGCGCGCCGTACTCCTGGTTGAGCGCCACCAGGCTCGCCGCCAGCTCGTCGCGCACCAGGTCCACGTCCGCCAGGGCCCGAGGCCCCGCCGGCGCCGGCGGCAACGCCTTGGTGAAGAGCTGATTCACCCAGAGGTACAGCTCGTCCGGCCGGTACGGCTTGTGGATGATGCGCGCCACCTTGAGCTGCCGCGTGAGCAGCTCGTGGCTCTTCAGGTCCTTCCAGAACGCCGACGCGAACAACACCGGCAGGTCCGGCTGCTGGCCGCGCAGCTCGCGGATGAAGTCCGCCCCCGTCACCCCCGGCAGCAAGCCGTCCACGATGGCCGCGTCCACCGGCACCTTCGCCAGCACCGCCCGCGCCTCCGCCGCCGTGCGCGCCGTCTCCACCCGGAAGCCCTTCTCCCGGAGGAAGGCGCACACCAGGCTCTGCAAGTCCTTGTCGTCCTCGAGGAACAGCAGCGTCTTCGCGTCGGTCATGAAACGGCCCTTGTCTCCAGCTCGCCGTCCTTGCCGGACAGCAACTCGTGCAGCAGCTCGCGCACGGAGGCCACCAGCTCCTCCTCCGACGAGCGCGCCTTGCTCAGGTGCCGCGTCATCCCCAACGTCAGCTGCCGCTGGTCCGCGCGCGACAGGTCCCGCCCCGTGAAGACGATGAGCGGCGTCGTGCGCCCCCGTCCCCGGCGCAGGATGTCCACCACCTCGAACCCGTCCAGCCCCGGCAGCCCCACGTCCAGCACGATGAGGTCCGGCGGCGTGCGCCGCGCCAGCTCCACCGCGCTCTCCCCATCCGCCGCCTCGAACACCTGCACCCGCCCCAGCCGCTCCAGCCTGGCGCAGATGACCCGCCGCGTGGCCACGTCGTCGTCCACCACCAGCACCCTCGCCTGCCCCGGCCGCCGCATCGCGTGGCGCAGCGCGCTGAGCAGCCCCGACTCCTCCAAGGGCTGCGACATCCAGTCCACCACCAGCGGCGTGCCCACGCCCTCGCCCTCCGACGAGCGCCCCGACAGCGCCACCACCGGCAGCGCCCGCGTGCGCGGCTGCTCCCGCAAGGAGCGCACCCAGTCCAGCGCCTGCCCGTCCGGTATCCGCGTGTCCAGCACCACCGCGTCCGGCGGCTCGGCCTCCAGCACCATCTGCGCCTCCGCCAGGCTCACCGCCCGCACCACGCGGTAACCCTCTTGCGACAGCAACCCGCGCAGCAACGCGGACAGCTCCCCATCCGCCGTGGCCACCAGCACGTCGTGCCGGCTGGTGTCGCGCGCCGTCGCCGCCGCCACCACCGCCGGGTGCGAGCCCGACAGGGGCCTGGCGGCCTCCAGCGTGAAGGTGAAGGTGGAGCCCTTGCCCAGCGCGCTCAGCACCTCGATGCCGCCGCCGTGCTGGTTCATGATGGCCTGCGAGATGGCCAGCCCCAGGCCCGTGCCGCCCTTGGAGCGGGTGTCCGAGCCGTCCAGCTGCTGGAAGCGCGCGAACAGCCGGTCCTTCTGCTCCTCGGGGATTCCGGGCCCGGAGTCCACCACGCTGAAGCGCACGCGCCCCGGCACCTCCGGCAGCACGCGCACCACCACCTCCGCGCCGCCGGTGGAGAACTTCACCGCGTTGGAGACCAGGTTCGTGAGCACCTGGATGAGCCTGTCCCGGTCTCCGCGCACGCGGGGCGACTCCTCCACGTCCGCGCGCAGCACCACGCCCGCCGCGTCCGCCACGCCCCTCAGGCCGCTGAGCGTCGCCTCCACCAGCTCTCGCGCATCCAGCGAGGCGAGCTTCAGCTCCAGCATGCCCGCCTCCATCTTCTCCAGGTCGAGGATGTCGTTGATGAGGCGGATGAGCCGCTCCGTGTTCGAGCGGGCGATGCGCACCATCTCCAGCGCCGGCTCCGGCACCTCGCCGACGATGCCGCCCTCGAGCAAACCCAGCGAGCCGCGGATGGACGTCAGCGGCGTGCGCAGCTCGTGGCTCACCGTGGAGACGAACTCGTTCTTCATCCGCTCCACCTCCTTGCGCTCGGTGATGTCGCGCACGAAGGCGGTGAAGCGCGCGGGCCCCTCGCCCGGCACCCGCACCAGCGTCAGCTCCGCGGGGAACATGCTCCCGTCCGCGCGCAGGCACGGCGACTCCAGCCGCGTGGCCACGCCGGACGTCTCGCCGAGCGCGGCGGAGACCTCCTCGCGCTTGCTCGCGGGCAACGAGGCCGGCAGCGCGAGCCCCAGGAACTCGCGCCCCACCGCCTGGGCCGCCGTGAGCCGGAAGACCTTCTCCGCCGTGGGGTTGAGCTCCAGCAGCCGCCCCGCCTCGTCGATGAGCAGGATGCCGTCCGGCGCCGCCTCCAGGATGGCCGCCTTGCGCGCCTGGGTGGTGCGCTGCGCCTCGCTCGCGGCGACGAGCTCCCGGCCGCGCTGCTCCACGCGCTCCTCCAGCGCCGCGTTGAGCGTGGCCAGCTCCCCGGACGCGCGCGACAGCCGCACCAGCACCACCACCACGTACGCCCCCAGGAGCAGCGACGCCGCGAAGAAGACGACGCGCGTGCGCTCGTTGGCCACCTGCGCCCGCTCGTGCAGCTGGATGAAGGTGCCTACCAGCCGCTCCGCCTGCGCGCTGGCCGAGCGCTCCAACAGGGCCTGCATCGCGGCGTCCGCCCCTGGCTGCTCACCCCGGGCCTGGGCCGCCCGCGAGCGCTCCAGGAGCAGCCGGTTGTCCTCCAGCGCGCCCAGGTACGCGTCCAGCGACGAGGCCATCACCCGCGCCTCCTCCTCCGACAGGAAGGGCGGCACGTCGCGCAGCGACTCCGCGCGGGCCTTCAGCGCCGCGAAGGCCTGGGCGTGGGAGCCATGGCGCTCGGGCAGGCCCAGCCGCTCGCGGAGCACGTCCTGCTCCAGCTCCGCGCTCGCCAGACGCAGCTGCTGCAGGCCCGTGCGGTACGCGTCGATGCGGGCGGTGCCCCAGGGGCGGCCCACCACGAACAGGGCGCACAGCACCAGCAGGGCCCCCACCGCGAGGGCGACGGAGCGCTTCGACAGGCGCGTGCCGCTCACTCCGGCACCAGCTTGCGAATCTCCTTGGGCAGCGTCATGGGGTCGAAGGGCTTGCTGATGACGCCCACCGCGCCGAGCCCCAGGTAGCGCTCCACCTCCTGCTTCTGGACCTTGGCGGTCATGAAGATGATGGGCGTGCTCGACGTGGCCGCCTGCTTGCGCAGCTCACCGAAGGTGGTGGGCCCGTCCATGCCCGGCATCATCACGTCCAGGAGGATGAGGTCCGGCAGCTCCTCGGCGGCCTTGGAGAGGGCCTCGGCGCCCGACGCGGCGAGCACCGTGTCCCATTTGCCCACCCGACTCAGGCTCAGCCTCCCGATGGCGCGGATGTCCTCTTCGTCATCCACCAGCATCACCTTGCGAAGGGTCGTCATGGGGGCGGACCTCCTCTGGGGGGTAAGGGTGTGCTAACCCACGTGCGGGGAACCTGGGGAGTGGACGTCTGTCCAGGGTTCCGCGTCGGGGATTCAACACCCGACGCCCGCGCATTCCCAGCCTCCCGGCGCCGGACGCCTAGCCGGTCGCCTTGCGCCGCCGCGCCGGACGGGCCTGCTTCACCGGGGCGGCCCGGGGCGGCATCACCGACACGACGGCGTTGACGACGCGCGACACCGCGCGCAGCTGCGAGGGCTCCAGCTCCCGGAGCTTGCGCGTCATGCGACGCAGCTCCAGCGGGTCCTCGCGCTCCGGCTTGCGCGTCACGGGCGTCAGCGGAGCACCACCCCGGCCGACCCCCAGCAGCGTATCCGAGGAGACCTGGAGCACGTCACACAGCCGCTTGAGCGTCTGCGTGCGAGGCAACATCCGGCCACGCTCCAGCCGGCTGTAGACCTCCATGGCCATGCCGACGCGCTCGGCCACGTCGCCCTGGGTGAGGCCCAGCCGCAGGCGAGCGGTCCGCGCCGCCCCTCCCAGGATGGCCGCGAGCTTGTGGTCGACGGGCTCACGCATGATGGGGGCAGCGTCGCACGGCGCGCGGGGGAGGCAAGTTTCCCGTCCCCTCAGCGCCGCCGGAGCGCGAGCGCGCCCTGGACCACCTGCACCACGGCCCTGAGCGCCTCCGGCTCCAGCGCGCGCAAGGAGCGCAGCAGCCGCCGCAGCACGGGCGGGTCCTCCACGCGCGGGCCCACCGGTCCACGGACCGCCACGGGCGCGCCCTCCGACAAGCCCAGCAGCGCGTTCGCATCCATGCACAGCACCAGGCACAGCCTGCGCAGCGTGGTCACGCTGGGCAGCACGCGTCCGCGCTCCATGCGGCTGTAGACCTCCATGGCGATTCCCACGCGCTCCGCGACGTCCGCCTGGGTCAATCCCAACCGGGCCCGCGCCGCCTTCGCCGCCGTCCCCACGGTGATGGCCAGTTCCTCGTTCATGGTCCCCGCGCCTCTCGGGCAGTCTCCCTACCACATCGTCCGCGCCGCACCCTACCTCACGAGGGGGACAGGCTACCCAAAAAGAAGGCCGCCATGCTAATGACGTCAGGGGTTGACCCAGGTCATCCGGATTCGCTGGCGGGGTTTCGATTTCCGGAGAGGGATTCGACCTTGAAGGTCCTGGGTGTGGTGATGCCCTCATGGGTGGGGACAGACGGAGAGGATGGGACGATGAGCGACCTGGAGGCGATGCACCCGCTGCTGCTCCAACCCTCGGAGCAGCTGGGGGCCCTGCGCATCATCCGGAGGCTGGCGACCGGGGGTTATGGCGCCATCTTCCTGGCGGAGAGCGAGACGAAGGGCACGGTGGCGCTGAAGTTCGCGCTGGAGGGCCCCTCGGAGAACGACGAGGCGCGGGTGGACGCGCGCACGAAGCGGGAGGCCCGGCTGCTGATGCACCTGGCGCACCCCAACGTGGTGGAGCTCTTGGGCTACCGGCGCTGGCCGGACGCGCACCGCGGCTACCTGTACCTCATCATGGACTACGTGGAGGGCCCCACCCTGGCCAGGTGGGCCACCACGGAGAAGGCCACGCCGCGCCGGGCCGCGCAGGTGTTCGCGTCGCTGGCGCTCACGCTGGACGCCATCCACGGCGCGGGGGTGGTGCACCGAGACCTCAAGGGCAGCAACATCATCGTCCGCGCGTCGGACGGGGAGCCGGTGCTGGTGGACTTCGGCTCGGGGGACCACCCGTGCGCCCCGTCGCTGACGGAGGACCGGCTGCCTCCGGGCACGCCCAGCTACCGCAGCCCGGAGTCGCTGCGCTTCTGGATGGGGCCACGCATCCCCGGCGCGCGCTACCGGTTCGCGCCCACCGATGACCTGTACTCGCTGGGGCTGGTGCTGCACGAGGTGCTCACGGGCACCTTCCCCTATCCGGCCCACCTGCCGCCGTCCGCGCTGCTGGCCAGCATCGAGTCGGCCGTGTTGCAGCTGCCGTCCGTGCTCAACCCGCGCGTGCCCCGGGTGCTGGATGGCATCGTGCTGCGGCTGCTCGACAAGCATGCGGGCGGACGGTTCCCGAGCGGCGCGGAGCTGTTCGGCGCGCTCTCCGCGGCGCTGGAGCTGGCGGACGACACGTGGGACCAGCCGCTGTTCCCGCCCCGGCCGCCCCACGAGGCCGTCACGGAGGAGGACGAGTCCCTGTTCGATGGGGACGAGGAGGGCCGGGAGGTGCGGCAGTGGATGCGCTGGCCGGACTGGCCCGGCGCGAGCTCCGCGTCGGGGTCCGCCCGCACGCCCTCCACCGAGCCGGTGGCCCCGCCCGTCGCGCCCTGGCGCTCCTGGCTGCGCCGGCGGCTGCACGTGCTCAAGGGGGCGCTCAAGCCCTGGCGCGGGAAGGACTAGGCATCCAACACCTGACGTCCAATGGTTGTCGCCCGACCTCGGATATTCCATCACGGCCGGCTTCGTGTTACCTGGGGCATCCTGTAGCGCCCAACTCACTTCCCAGGTTGAGAGGCAGGCCATGACGACGCCCGACACGACGACGGAGGATTCTCCCGGAGGACCGCGCCGGCCGCGGGTGCTGTTCAACGTGGGCGGCACGGTGTTCGAGTTCGTGCGCAAGCTGGAGGTGCGCTCCACCGGAGAGCTGTTGATGCTGGTCCGGCGCCGCTACCGGGACGGGCAGAGCGGCCTGGTGGTGGTGAAGCGGCTGCGCAGCCCGGCCACCTTCGTGGAGCGACGCAGGCTGGTGGAGGAGGTCAGCCTGACGTTCCGCTTCAAGCACCCCAACATCGCGCAGGTGCACCAGATGAAGGTGTACCGGGGCGCGCCCCACGTGGTGATGGAGTACGTGGAGGGGCGGTCGCTGGACACGCTGTTGAACCTGACGGCGATGCGGCGGCGGCCCGTGTCCGCCGCGCTGGCGGCGTTCGTGGTGGCGGAGGTCGCGGACGCGCTGCACCACGCGCACCTCGCGGTGGATGACTGGAACCGGCCGCTGGGCATCGTGCACCGGGACGTGAGCCCCCGGAACATCCGGGTGGGGACGCATGGGGACGTGAAGCTGACGAACTTCACCGTGGCCTCGTCGCGGCTGGTGGGGCGGGAGGAGACGAGCCGGCCGCTGGTGAAGGGCGACGTGGCCTATGCGTCACCGGAGCTGCTGCTGCGCGCGCCGGTGGATGCGCGCTCGGACTTGTTCTCGCTGGGGTTGGTGTTGCTGGAGCTGCTCACGGGGCGCCACCCGCTCGCGGTGGAGGACACGCCGCCGCCGCCGTTGCCGGAGGGGCTGACGTTGGAGGCGCAGGGGCCCACCTGGATGCCGGTGGACGAGGTGGCCGCGCGGATGACGAGCCTGGAGCCGGAGATGGTGGCGCGGCTGGTCGCGGACGTGCCGGAGGGGCTGGCGGCGGTGGTGCTGCGCGCGCTGCGCAGGGCGCCGGAGGAGCGGTTCCAGACGGCGGAGGAGATGGGCTGCGTGCTGCGGGGGTGGCTGAGCGCGCACGCGCCCGGGCAGGGGCGCCATGCGACGGCGGAGGAGATAGCGCGCGTGGCGATGGAGGCGACCAGCCGGCGCAATCAGGCGGAGCTGCTGGAGGGTGGGCTGCATCCGGAGGACCTCACGGCGGAGGAGGCGTCGGTGCCGCTGGAGCCGGGTGGGCGCGCGGAGCTGGACGCCGAGGGCTCGCTGGCGGAGGAGGCCGCGCGGGTGTTCGGGGTGCCGGGCAAGCGCGGGGTGACGCGCGCCCGCGTGGAGGAGCCCGCGCCTCGCGATGGGGAGGAGGCGTGGTGGACGTCCAGGGTCGAAGCGGAGTCGGTGGCCTCGCCCGTGCGGAGCGGGGCCGTGGAGGCGCCGTGGCCGGAGGATGACGTCACGCCTCCGGGTGGGAGCAAGCCGCTCGAGCCGGACGACGAGCCCGACGCGTCCTGAGCGCTCGCGCTACATCCTCCCCGCGATGAGCATCGTCAGCACCAGCGCCGCGAGCACCGCCAGCACCACGCCGAGCACACGCCACGCGGAGATGGGGGACTCGCCGAACACCACCTCCGCGTCCTGGCCATGCACCAGGACGCGGTACGGCTTGTCGCGATAGCGATACGCCAGCACATACACCGGCAGGGCCCACCGCGTGGTGCGCAGGCTCGACAGCGCCACGGCCACGCGCACGTTGCGGTAGCGACGGCCGGGGATGTCTCCACTCGACTGCACGTGCTCGCTCGCGAGCCGCTCCACGGCCTGGAACACCCTGCGCCTCGCCCCCGAGCGCGTCGCCTCGAAGCGCTCGACGCTGGCGCCCTCCGGCCCTCGCGCCTCACCCACCGCCTCGTCGAAGCGGTAGTGCGGCGTGAGCTTGTCGCACTCGTCCATCTTCAAGCCGCGCGACGCGGCGACCAGGATGTTGGAGAAGTCCAGGTGCGTCTGCCCCGCATGCGGCGCCCAGTCCGAGCGCCGTGAGCCCGCGTCCGAGTCCGCCGTCCAGCTCACCTCGACGCCCGCCTTGAACACCCACGCGGGCCACCACATGGGCCGCATGGACTCCAGCGACGCCTCCTCTGCCAGCCCCGAAGGCCGGAAGAACGCCTTGCGCCCCAGGAAGCGCGACAGCGCCTCGCTGGCCACCGACGGCTCCACCGAGAAGGGCAGCCACCCCTGCGCCTGCTCCACCGGGTCCACCGTCATCTCCACATGCGTCACCGCGCCGCAGTAGTCACACCGTGGCGCCCGCGCCTCCACCGAGTACTCCACCGACGCGCCGCAGCTGTCACAGCGCACCACCCGCGCCCGCTCGACGGCGGCCTCCTGCCTGGGCGGCTCCGGCGTCGCGAGGCCACACACCGGACAGCGCAGGTCATCCACCTCCAGCTCGCACGCGCACCGCTCGCACGGCGACACGCTGACGGCCGCGCTCATCGGCCACCTCCCTGGAGGAAGAGCCACAGGCCCAGCACCCCCAGCAACCCCACCACCACCGCCGCCGCCACCTTCCACACGGACAGGGGCGCCTTCCCGTGCACCTCACCCGTCTGTCCATTCACCAGCACGCGCAGGGGCTCCGCGTCCTGGGCGTAGCGCACCGCCAGCACCCAGACGGGCAACAGGCACACGTCCAACGACTCCCAATCCAGGTGGCTGTCGTGACTCAGCTCCCGATGCGAGTCCCCGGGCATCAGCGCCGCGAGCTTGTCCAGCAGCCGCCCCGACACCTCCTCGCGCGCCTTCTCCAGACACGCCTGGAACGTCAGCGTGGGCTCCTCCGCCACCCAGCCGGACACCAGCGCCGGCGTGTAGCGCGCCAGCCCCCGCAAATCGAACGGCTCCAGCGCCTCCAGCTCGTCGTTGTGCAAGCCATTGGACGCGGTGACGAGCACGTCCGCCACATAGCCGGAGACCTGGCCGCTCAACGGGCGCCACTCGGTGCGCGTCACCGTGCGCGTGCGCGTCACCGTCTTCCCGTTCTCCGTCGTCGTGTAGCGCTCCTGCTCCTGGTAGTTCTCACCGATGGAGGCCTGGAACCGGGAGGTCGCCAGCGCGCTGTAGAGGTAGGCGGGCACATAGACGCCGTGCACGTCCCCCGGCTTCGCGTCGCGAATCCCCGAGCGACAGAAGCGGCTGCGCGAGCGCAGCCAGTGCGACACCTTCTCCCGCGCCGCCGCGTGGTTCAGCGAGAAGCCCAGCGCGAAGCGCGGCTCGGGCACCCCGGGCGTCGGCGGGCGCTCCACCACGGAGGGCGCGGCGCAATACGGGCAGCGCGTGGTGCGCAGCGAGGGCTCCAACACCAGCATCGCGCCACACGACTGACACCCCAGCCGGAGCCTCGGCTCCGTCAGCGCCGCGGCCGGCTCCTCGTGCCCCAATGCCATCACCCCGCTCCTTGTCGAGACGCAGCGGACAGGCGCTCGCCCGCCCGCTCGCCGTGCGGACTTCTGCGCCACGACGATAGCCGGGTTGCCGGAGGCATTCCGCGTCATGACTGTATCCAGACGGAGGATTCCATCATGGCGAAGGACCCGCGACGACAGCCCGCCACCCAGCCCGCCGAGGACTTCTACGGGCGCCCCACCGGTCCCCGGGGCGAGCCCGCGCCCCGCGAGGAGCGTGAGCCGCCCCGCGTCCCGCCCTCCACGCCCGACGACGACGCGCCCGAGCGTCACGGACGCGCCCACCCCATCGACCCCGCCGAGCGCACGCCGGAGGCCATCCTGGACGACATCCCGGACGGCGACGGTCCCCGCAGCGACGCGGGCACCAATCCTCTTCCCGACCTCTACTGGACCGCCTTCCCGGGCAGCCTGGAGGAGGAGAAGGACTGACTTCACGGCCGGCCCGAGGGGGCTTTCCCGAACCCTCCAGGTCCCCTCGGGCCACGGCCTCTTCTTGATTGAGTGTCTGGTGACCCCGCGCGCAATCCCTCACGCCCCGTCTGGAATGTCAGCCCCTCCCTGTACTGTGTGCTCATTCGCCAGCACATCCAGGGGGAGGAAACTCCATGGCGGAAGTCCGTGAGCTGCCTCGTGTATCCGTGAACAAGCTGGGTGAGTACCTCACCGCCACCCCGGCTCGTCGCAAGCGCATCATCTACGACCAGAAGCACCCGCCCGAGCAGCAGTATCTGCGCTACCCGGAGGCGTCGCTCGCCATCACGGACTTCCTGTGTCGTGACCTGGACCCGGCCATCCTCCGCGAGCACCAGCGCCGCTTCGCGTGCAGCGTGCCGCAGTCGGAGTTCGAGGCGCAGCGGCTGCATCTGTGCTCGGAGGCGCTGGAGCGCTTCGCGGACCTGGTGCCGTGGCTGGGGCTGGAGGACACCATCATCAGCCCCGTGGGCGCCGAGCCTCCCGTGCTCGAGATGGCGGGGGTCACCATCAGCGTGCGGCCGGAGGTCGTCCTGCAGCGCATGGACCGACATGGCAATCCACGCGTGGGCCTGATGAAGCTCTACTTCTCCAAGCACCATCCGCTGGATGAGCGCTCCGGGCAGTACATCGGGACGATGCTGCAGCGCTTCGCCGAGCAGCACCTGTGTCAGCTGGGTCCGTCGGACCACCGGATGGTGCAGGTGGTGGACGTGTTCGCGGGCACCCTCTTCACCGCGCCCCGCGCGCATATCCGCCGACTCAGTGACGTGGTGCTCGCGTGTGAGGAAATCGCGGAGCGCTGGGCCGTCCACTGAACGAGCATTCGCTGCACGGCGTCCGCGCTCGGGAGCGTGGTGGAAGATTTCCGTGGGCTCGCGTGAGTCGTGAGACACGGTGAGTCATGTGAAACATGACGCTTCTCGGGTTTCCGGGCGGGGCCTACGCTCTGGCGTGCCGGTCGATTCGGCGACCGGCCTCACCCCTACGGGAGACGCATCATGAAGAGCCACAAGGTGAAGACTTTGAAGGAGCTGTTCGTGAAGGACCTCGCCCGCATCCACGGAGGCGATGGCAGCGCCACGTCCACCTCCTCCACCGAGACGCAGAGCACCTCGCCCCAGGTCTCCACCACGCAGGCCTGTTGCGAGGAGAAGAACGACCCCTGCTGCTAGGGCGCGGTCGTCCTTCGGTTCGCTGAAGCTCGCGCGTGTCTCCCTTGCTTGGGGGCACGCGCGTTTCTTTTCGCGGGGGCCCGTGTCGAGCCCTCCGGTCGGGGGGCGTGTCCGGTGCAGGGCGGCGCGGGTGTTGGCTCGTGGGAAGTCGGTGCGCGGGGCCGATGGGAAGCGGACACTCGGGTGGGTCCGCGTGGGTGTGGCGGGTTGGTGGAGCGCGGGGCCGTCACCAGCGTGCGCCGCATGGCGCATCGAGGCATGGACAACGGCAAGGATGAGGCGCGGGGGGCCGCCGCTCGGCCCGGGATGGAGACGGCTCGGCCGGCGGACGCGGCGCCGCCTGGGTCTCGTGAGCGGAGTGAGTCCGATGTGTCGGGCTGGAACCCCGCTCGGGATGAGGCGCCTTCGTCGCGGGAGGGACGCTATCACCGCGCCGCTTCGCTGCGCATGGCGCAGCCCCGGACGGCGGTGGAGGACCGCTCCGACGAGGCGTGGGCGAGCGGAGGTGTCCAGGGCGGGCCCTATGGGCGTGATGACCGGGATGACCGCTACGCCACGGGCGTGGGGCCTCGGGCACGCATGGGGACGCAGGACCAGGAGCTTTCGCCCCAGCCCGCGGATTACCGGTCCTGGAACCGGGAGGGGTACGGCGGCGAGGAGTCGCGGATGCGCGGGGACGCGCCGGGTGCGGTCTCGGGTTGGCGGGCTCGCGAGGAGGCGCCGCTGCCGCTGGAGACGAGCACGCTCCATGAGCCGCCGCGCCGGAGCGAGGGACGCGCGTTCCACACGGGCGATGTCGACACGGAGCTGGGGCTCGCGGAGGAGACGCTCGAGTTCGAGGCGCGCTCCCACGTGAGCCGCCCGGGTGAGCGCGCTGGGAGCGGATGGCGTGGCAGTCGCGACCTGGCCGCGCCGTCGCGTCGGCACTCCGACTCGGAGCGCGCAGAGGGTGGATGGCGCGGCGCTTCGCCCTCACGTCAGCACTCCGATTCGGAGGGTGGCGTGCGCGGCGGTCGCGACCTCTCCGCGCCTTCGCGGCAGCACTCCGATGAGGGCTGGCGCGAGGAGCGAGAGATGTCCGCGCGGTCGCGTGAGCGCTCCGGTGTGGTGCGTCCGGAGGAAGGCTCTCGCGAGGGCCGTGAGGTGTCTTCGTCCTCGCGAGGAGGTTCTCGTTCGGAGCGCACGTCCTCGTCTTCGCGTGGCACGTCTGGCGTCGAGCGCTCGGAGCGCGCCTTCGTCGCGGACCACATCCGCGAGGACCGGAGCCAGGACTACCGCGCACCGCCGCTCGGCATGTCCCAGCGATGGCAGCGGGAGCCGCTGACGGCTCGCGACGTGATGACGCGCAACGTGCGCTCGGTGCGGCGTGACAGCCCGCTGCGCGAAGTGGCTCGCATCATGAAGGACGAGGACTGCGGCGTCGTCCCCATCGTCGACGAGCAGGGCCGCCTGGTAGGGCTCGTCACGGACCGGGACCTCGCGCTGCGCGCCTTCGCCGGTGGCAATTCACCGGAGCAACTGCGCGCCGCGGACGTGATGACCGAGGACGTGGAGGCGGTGACGCTCGACGAGAGCCTGCATGGTCTCATCGACATCATGGCCCGCCGGCAGATTCGCCGGCTCCCCGTCATCGAGCGCGATGACCGGCTCGTCGGCATCATCTCGCTGGGAGACATCGCCCAGCGCGCCGACGCGGACGAGGAGCTGCAACACGCCCTGGAGCGAATCTCCGCGCGCCGCTCGTTCTGGACGCGGCTGCGCTGACGTCACCTCGAGGAAGCGGAGCTCACGTCGCCATCAGTCGGCGGAGCTCCGCGTCCTCGACCCACCACACGCTGGACACGGGAATCACATAGAACCCCTGGTCCGCGAGTTCGAGGAGGACGGGCGGAACCCAGCCGTAGACGAGGCCGCCGTGGACCTCTGTGTAGTCGCCCTTCCACTCGCTGTCGTGCGCGAACCAGGTGTCCCAGCCGGGGATGTCGTAGTCATCCAGGTAGCCATTTGACGGCTGCGTCGCCGCGCCACACAGGTCCGAGTCGAAGTGTGTCGCGAACACCCGCCCGCCCATCAAGTCTCCGAGCGGCGGCAGCGGCAGCTTCAGCCGCTCGAGCGCCCGGCGACGTCGCTCGACGATGAAGTCCACCGCCTCCGCGGGCACGGCGGGCGCGCTCAACAACTGGAACACCAGCGTGTCGCCGTCATGCCCGCAGACCGGCGGCATCAGCTCCACCGAGCGCGTCGTCACCCCGGCCCTGGCGGCCTCGGCGCGTGGCAGACACCACGCGATGGTCTCCGCCAGCCGCCGCTTGAATCCTGTCACCATGCGCGCCTCCTCCGTGCGTCAGGGCCAGTAGCGCTCGGCGGACTTCAGCGCGGCGCCATTGGAGCCGTGCCCGCCAATCACCAGCACCGAGCCATCATCGAGCAGGGTCGCCGTGTGTCCCGCGCGCGCCGTCGGCAGGGCGGGCCGGAGCACCCACTCGAGCTGGTTCGAGTCGAAGAGCTCCACCGTCGACAGCGAGTCATAGTCCGCCTCCGAGCCCCCCACCACCAGCACGTCCCCCGACTTCAGGGTCGTCGCCGTGTGCGCGAAGCGCGCGTCGAACATCGCGTCCATGGGAATCGGGGTGTTGCCGCTGCCCTCCTCGGTCGGAATCAACTCGGTCGAGGAGAGGGCGATGACGGAGCCCGCGCCATCCCCTCGCTTGCCGCCCGTGATGAGCAGCTGCGCGGCCGCCTCGCCCTGCCCTATCACCGCCGCGGCATGAGCGTGCCGAGGCTCCAGCAAGGGACCACCGGCGACGCTCCACCCCTCCCCTGGCGTGTACACGTCGTAGCTGCCCTCGGTCCGACTCGCGTTGTAGCCACCGACCGCGAAGACCCGGTTGAGCACCATCGTGACGGACAGGACGTTGCGCTCCGCGCGCATGGAGCCGCTCCCGGTCGACCAGGTCCCTCCGAACACCGCGTAGCGCGCCGAGTCGCCGAGGCCCGTCTCCCCGTTCGCCCCGCCTCCCATCACCAGGACCTCGTCCCCGTCCGGCAGGAGCACCGCCCCGTGGCTCGCGCGAGCCGATATCGGCAGGTCCGGTCGGGGTGAGGTGCCCGAGGCCGGGTCATAGAGTTCCACGCTCTTCGTCGGAGTGGCCCCCGCGCGGCCGCCCACCACCAGCACCTTCCCTCCGGAAATCAACGTGGCGGTGTGCTCACCCCGAGCCACCTGCAGGGGCGGCAGGCTCGTCCACGAGCCGCCATTCCGGGGGTCGTAGAGCTCCACCGAGGTGAGCGCTCCCGTCCCACTCGCGTTCGAGAACCCGCCCACCACCAGCACGCGCCCATCCGCCAGCAACGTCGCGGTGTGCCCCGTCCGCGCCGTGTTCGGCGTCCCCGCCGCGTCCCATCGGGGACGCCCCGCGTCGGGACCTCCGTCAGGGCCCGCGTCACCCGCGTCGGGGCCTCCGTCAGGGCCCGCATCACCCGCGTCGACACCTCCGTCGGGCCCCGCGTCCCCGGCGTCTCCTGCATCGTGGGCGCCCGCGTCCGCGTCACAAATCTCCGGGTGCTCCCGGCAGAAGCGCGAGGTCCGCTCCTCCACGTCGACGCACGAGACGACGGCCTGGAGGCCGAGCACACACGCCACCGCCACCACGAACCGCATCCCCGTCCTCACGGCCACCTCCCGGACACGAAGGCGGACGTCCCATCCGTCCCCACCGTCAGCGCCAGCGGTGCCCGCGGCGCCCCCAACAGGTACATCCCCGTCCCCACCCCCAGCCCCACCACGCCGCCCACCAGCAACCCCACGCTCACCGACTGGAGCGACCGCGCACGCGACGCCACCTTCCGCGCATCGTCCCGGGAGCGGAGGTCCGGTGAGGGCTCATCCAGCTTCGACTCCTCCCGCGACGCCAACCACCACATCACCCCGCCCCCCGCCGCCAGCGCCCCGCCCACGGCCGCCGGAATCCACGCCCGCTCGCGCAGGGAGACGGCCCGCCCGGACAGCGCGCCGTCACCGCCAGGCAGCACCCGGTCCGAGTTCCCCGTCGCGGACTCGTCGTCCATGCGCGCACCCACGCCCTCCCCGTCCTCCTTCCTCAACGGCTCGGGCCGCTCACCCCGCGCCGCCAGCTCCGCGAGCACCTTCTGGCGCACCGCCTCGAAGCGCGTCCTCAGCTTCGGCGACACCGCCAGCGGCAGCTTCGCCTCCGGGTCCAGGAAGAGCGCCGCCTGGAACGCCGCGTCCGCCTCCTCCTTCCCGCGGCTCAGCTCCGCCAGCACCACGCCCTCGTAGAGCGACACCGCCACGTCGTCCTCGGGCCCCTTCGACACCTTCTTCGCCCGGGAGATCTGCTCCAGCGCCCGCTCGTGCTCCAGGTCCTCCACCAGCCGATGGATGGACAGCAGGTAGCGCTTCACGTCCGGGGACACCTCCGCCCTCGACCCGAACGGCAGCAGACACAACCCCAGCAACAGGACCCCGACCCCCACCCTGCGAGCCCAACCCACGCAAATCCTGCTCATTGAGATGGATTCCATTTCCAGGACATCCATGCTCGATTTCCCCGAGGGGTACAAGAGGCCCCATGGGCTCTCACGCCCCGGGAAAACGTCAAGGGCCCCGAGAGTCTCCACCGAGTGGAGACCCGCGAGGCCCTCGAGCCGAAGCCGTCACTCGCGCGCGCGTCACCGCGCGCCGGACGTCACCGCACGCCCGTCACCACCACCGCGTCCGTCGTCTCCGTCACGGTGAACTTCTTCAGGGGCAACGTCGCGGGCCCTCTCGTCACCGCACCCTGCAGCGTGAAGGTCGAGTTGTGGCAGAAGCAGATGTAGTCCTGCTCGGCCTGACGCGCGGACACCTCGCAGGCCTGGTGCGTGCACAGCGCGTCCACCGCGGACAGCGAGCCATCCGAGGCGCGGGCGATGAAGATCTTCTTCCCGTAGCCGCCAGGGACACCCTCCACGAAGCTGCCGTTGTCCTTGAGCGTGGGGAACTGCGAGAAGGGCAGCCGCACCTCGCCGTTCACCGCCGAGGGGAAGCCGCCCTGACCCGCGCGCAGCTCGATGGTCAGCTCGCGGTTGCCCGGGTTGTACGTGGAGGCGAACTTGCGCAGGCCCACCGTGGCCGGCCGCTGCGTCACCGCGCCGTCGATGGGGTTGAACTTGGACAGGTGGCACGGGCACACCACCTCGCGCCCGTCGAAGCCGAGCGGGCACGCGGCGTGGGTGCACAGGTTGGACAGCACGGAGAAGGTGTCCTGCCCGGAGTGCGTCACCAGCAGGTCCGTCTCCTCGCCCGCCACGCGCAGCGTAATCGCGCCGCCCACGCGCTCCAGGTCCGGATAGCGCGAGACCTGCAGCGTCACCACGCCCTCGGCACTGGCCGTCACGTCCGTCACCGGCGCCGGGTCGATGTCCGGCGCGCAGCCCGGCAGCGCCGTCGCGGCCGCGCCCGCCGCGCTCGTTCCGAGGATGCCCTTCAGGAAGCCACGTCGCGACGTGCTCACGTCCCCTCCACCACGAAGACCAGCTTGGGCTCCAGCACCAGCTTGTCGTCCACCTTCACCATGAGCAGCGACGGGCGCTCGATCTTGAACTGCTCCAGGCTGACGGTGAACGAGCCCTCCGTCGTCACCTCCGTGGCGGACTTGAACAGCACCGTCACCGGCACCTCCACGCCCTGCTTCTCCCCGTGGAAGAGCAGCTGGCCCTTGAGCGTCACCTGCACCTTCGAGGGGAAGGTCGCGGGCAGCTTCACCCCCGTCGCCACGCCCTTGAAGTCGACGATGGGGTGCTTGGCCACCTCCGTCACCTCCCACATGTGCTGGTCGCGGTTGGCGTTGCCGGAGTCGAAGTCCTTGATGTTGGCGCGCACTGCCACCTGCAGCGTGCCGTCCGCCTTCAGCAGGGCCTTGCCGTCGCTGGGCTTCGCGGTGCCGACCACCTCGTGCGCGGGGTGGTGCAGCTTGTAGGTGAGCGTGCTGGCGTCCTTCTTGAGCGCGTACGTCTTGGCCCCCCCCTGGGCCAGGGCGGGCACGGAGAGCAGCAGGGTGGTGAGCAGCGCGAGTCGTCGAACGGTCATGTCCGTCTCCAGGAGATGCAGAGGTCGTCCCTCCGAGGCCAACGGCGCCCGGGGGAAAAGATTCAGAAGAAGAGGGTGAAGATGCCGGCCGTGACGGCCCCGAGCGTGGTGTAGCCGACCACCTGGTGCGCGGTGGCCAGGTCCGTCTCCGACAGCCGGCCGAAGCGGTCCGTGGCCATGATGCCGAGGATGATCTGCGCGATCATCCCCGCGGTGGCCAGGGACATGAAGAGCTTGTGGAAGGAGATGGTGTCCCACTCGGCGTTCTGCTTCTCGAAGGGCTCCGGGGCGAGCAGGCCCAAGAGGCCCACCGAGGCGAAGACCACGGAGGTCCCCACGGCGAAGCCGCGGTGGAGCCCCAGCAGGTTGCGGTCATCGCCGCCGCCGCGGAACGAGTCGTTGAACTGGAGCTGGCCAATCACCGTGGTGGTGACCAGGCCCGCGGCCAGCGCGAAGCCCAGGCCCTGGTGCAGCTTGAGCATGGTGCGGCGCCGGTCCAGGCGCTTCTGCAGCTCCGGGTCCACCTGGGCGGCGGCGACGTCCTCGGCGGGCTCCAGCAGGTCGAAGTCCAGCGAGGGGTCCTCCGCCGGAGCGGCCTGCTCCTCGGCGGGGGCCTGCTTCGTGGGCGCGTCCTTGGCGGGCGGCGACTTCTTCTGTTGGGCCTGGGCGGTGGTGGTGGACAGCAGCGACAGGATGACGAGGACGGCGGCGAGGCGGTTCATCAGTGGGTATCCGTGAGGGGCTCGTGGCGGAGGGGCGGACAGGTGCGGCAGGGGTGCCGGGGGCCTGCTTCCATCATGCCGACGTGACTCACGAAGAACCCGGAACCGATTGCAAAGTCGCCGCAACGGGGACCGGCCAGGGGTTTCGTGGACGCGATGTGGAAGACGAGAGGCGGCCGGAGACGGCCTGCATGAGGGGACCCGAACGAAACCTCCCAACCAGGTGGTGACCCCGGAAGCATGACTCCGAGGCCCAGGGGCGACGGTAGCGCCACACTCCGCGTTGCGGAAGCCGCATGACGGGCGGCGGACTCTGTCCGACAGCCACCTTCCTCCGGGCTCGGGGTCGGAAGACCCCGGCCGGTGTGTTCACTGCCCGCGCGGGGGACTGACGGGCGCCCGACAATCATCCGCCCGGGGCCGGAAATCCGGCTCCGGATGCGTTTCAGTGGAGGCAGCCCGGGGTGTCACCTGCGCCATCGGGCAGCCGCGCATGGAGAAGCATTCGTCCGTCAGCCTCCGCTTGCCTCCTCCCGACGAGGGCCCGGGTCCCAGCGTGGAGCTGCTGGCGGAGAGCCGCCGCGCTCGCGCCAGCGCCGAGCTCGCCAGCGCGCGCATGCGAAGTCTGCAGTCGCTCACGCTCGCCCTCTCCGGCGCCCTCACCTCCGAGGACGTCGCCCGCGCCGTCGTCGTGGAGGCCGTGCGCACCCTGGAGGCCCAGACCGGCGGCCTCTACCTGCTGGAGGCCCGGGGCTCCACCCTGGAGCTGGTCCACACCGTGCGCTGCCCCCCGGCCATCGAGGCCGCCTTCACCCACGTCCCCCTGGGCGCCAACGTCCCCGTGGCCGAGGCCGTGCGCACCCGCGCGCCCCTATGGCTGTCCGACTTCGCCACCCTGGCCGAGCGCTTCCCCATCGCGGCCGACCCCGCCCGCCCCGAGCACGGAGACCTGTCCATCGCGTGCCTGCCCCTCATCGCCCGCGACAGGACGGTGGGCTGCCTGGCCTTCATCTGGGGCCGCGCGCACGACTTCGACGAGGAGGAGCGGGCCTTCATCGACATGCTGGCCCAGCAGGCCACCATGGCCCTGGAGCGGGCCCGGCTGCTCGCCGCCGAGCGCAGCCAGGTGGAGCGCGTGGGCCTGCTCCAGCACGCCACCGCCATGCTCGCCACGTCGCTGGACCTGGGCCACACCCTGCGCGGCGTCGCGCTGGGCCTGGTCCCCACCCTGGGCGACTTCTGCATCATCGACGTGATGGGGCCGGACCACGAGGTGCGCCGCACCTTCCACGCCGCCACCCCCGAGTGCGCCGGCCTGCTCGCCGCCAGCCACTGGCGCCCCCCGGAGCGCCCCGGCACGCCCATCTGCGCGCTCGCCAGCGGCCAGCCCGTCTTCGCCCCCCAGGTCGACGCGGCCTGGGTGGAGTCCACCGCGTGCGGGCCGGAGACGCTCGCCCTGCTGCGCACCCTGGCCCCCACGTCCTGGCTGTCCGTCCCGCTGGACACGCCCGAGGGCGTGCTCGGCGCGCTCACGCTGGGCCACTGCCTTTCCGGCCGGCACCACACGGCCGAGGACCTGGAGCTGGCCATGGAGCTGGCCCGCCGCGCCAGCGCCGCCGTGCAGAACGCCCACCTGTTCCACCAGACGCAGCAGGCGCTCCAGCTGCGCGACGAGTTCCTCGCCATCGCGAGCCACGAGCTGAACACGCCGCTGACGGCGCTGAAGCTCCAGCTGTCCCGGCTGCGGCGCATGTCCTCGGACGGGGAGGTGCGGGCGCGCACCACGTCCGCCGTGCAGCAGGTGGACCGGCTGGGCCGGCTGGTGCACGAGCTGCTGGAGGTGGCCCACCTGTCCGAGGGCCGGCTGCACCTGACGCCCGAGCCCGTGGACCTGGTGGACGTGTGCCGGGAGGTGCTCACGCGCTTCACCGAGGAGAAGGAGCGCGCGGGCGCCACCATCTTCCTGCGCGCCGACGGCGCCGTGTCCGGGCGCTGGGACGCCTCGCGCGTGGACGGCATGGTGACGCACCTGCTGTCCAACGCGCTCAAGTACGGCCTGGGCCGCCCGGTGGAGGTGGAGGTGGCCTGCATCCCCGGAGACCTGGCGCGACTGGTGGTGAGGGACCGCGGCATCGGCATCCCCGCCGAGCAGCTCGCCCACCTGTTCCAGCGCTTCGGCCGCGCGGTGCCGCTGAGGCACTACGGCGGCTTCGGCCTGGGGCTGTGGTTCTCCCGTCAGGTGGTGGAGGCCCACGGCGGGCACATCCACCTGGAGAGCTCACCGGGGCTGGGCACCACCGTCACCGTGGAGCTGCCCAGGACGCCGGAGACGACTTGAGCCCCAGGCCCGCTCACGCCGGAGCGGTGGAGGGCACCTGGGAGCGCTGCGCGGTGCCGTGCGCCAGCTCCTCCCCCAGCGCGTGCGGGTCGAAGTACGCGTAGAAGCGGCGGATGTGCTCGCCATCCCACTCGAGGATGGAGACGCCCTCGTAGGCCACGGCCGCGCCGTTCTGCGCGGTGCCATGGGACTCCCACTCGAGCGCCACCCGGTCCCCCGCCTCAATCATGTTCCGGAAGGACGACTTCACCTGGCGCAGCGTGGCCTTGTACTCGCGCCAGAACTGACGCGCGCCCTGCTTCCCCTTGAACACCCGGGAAGAGGCCAGGTTGCTCACCTGGGCATCGTCGCTGAAGAGCGCGACGAGCGCCTCCAGGTCGCCGTCCTCCTCCAGGCTCGACAGTGCCTCCACGAACCGCTGCGCTCGCTCCGTCGCCATGCGCGTGTCCTCGCTCGCCCCTGGGTGGAAGGGGGCCGATGGAAGGAGACTGCGCATGCGCCATCCCGGGTGCCTCCCCCTCCCGCCTGCCCTCCGGTACGACGGGGGAGCCCCGGTCAGCACGCTGTCCAGGCACTCAGGTGCC
Source organism: Myxococcus sp. MH1 (assembly GCF_059738865.1). NCBI lineage: Bacteria > Pseudomonadati > Myxococcota > Myxococcia > Myxococcales > Myxococcaceae > Myxococcus > Myxococcus sp. MH1. The sequence goes on from NZ_AP026947.1 coordinate 10,645,873, forward strand.
CCGGGCCCGGGACCACTCCTCGCGGTTCCAGCCGTTGCGCAGGTAGCGTTCACGCTTCGACTCGGGGAGCGCCTCCCAGGCCACTCCCCGCGCCAGCTCCGGCGGCGTGTCGAAGAGGCCCACGTGCTGGCGGTCCACGGCCTGCGTCGCGCGCTTCGCCGTGAGGCCCTTCATCTCGTAGCCCAGCCGCAGCTCGGCCTTGTTGCCCTGTCCCTTCACGTCGACGAAGACGCCCCCGCCGAACTCCGCCTCCCTCAGGTTCAGCTTGCTGTAGCTGCCCGCGTGCTTGCCCACGCCGACGGACAGCTTGAGGTCACCGTCCGAGGAGTGGCTCACCGAGAACAGGCCCAGGTCCACCTTCACCTCCGACTGGAGCTGGCCCTTCGAGTCGCGCGTCACCTCCAGCCCCACGGGTCCGCCCTTGAGCGCCACGCCGCCCGAGGACTTCAGGTCCACGCGGCCCCGCGAGTCGAGCCGCGCCTCGCCGCCCACGAGGAGGTGGTCGTGCTGCAGCTCCGCCTTGCCATTCAGGGAGAAGGTGCCGCCGGGGCGCTCGCCGAGCAGCTCGCGCTGACGGGCATTGATGGCCTGGTAGACCCAGCCCGTGGACCCCGCGGTGCCCACCGCCAGGCGCCACTCCTTCGCGAGCGCCTCCCGCCGGGGGTCCTCGCGCGACAGCCCCAGCATCGAGTCCGACAGCCGCGCCTCCCGGGGCGGGCCCAGCTTGCGCAGCTCGTGGAGCCCCTGGGACTGCTCGACGGCCTGGACATAGCGACCGAGGTAGGCGGCGTGGTCGGCCAGGTACGTCCTGCCCGCGGTGACGGCGTGCTCGCTCACGGCCTGGCGCAGCGAGTCCGGCAGGGCCGCGTCGTGACGGAAGAAGGCGGGTCTGCCCGGGTAGCCCAGCGGCCCCGACGCGGGCTCCCCCGCGAGCCGCTGGAGCATGCCCTTGGCGTGGGCCTGCTCCAGGAAGGACGCGCGCGCCTGGGGAGACTGCTCGGCCAGGAAGGTCTTCAAGAGGCCCTCGCGCTCCATCCGCTCCAGGGTGGCGCGGTAGCCCTCCGGCGGGAGCTGTCCCAAGAGCGTGTGCACCGTGCGCACGTCCGCGTCGCTGACCGTCCAGTCGCCGAGGCTGCGCGTCAGCCTCGCCTGGAGGTCCGGGTAGACGTCCGCGGGGACCTCCGCGCTCCGGGCCCGGAGCCTGCCGCCCAGCGCCGTCAGCTCTCCGGCCGACACGGTGGGGCCGGTGTCCCGGGACGTGCTCCCTGGCTGCGGAGGGGACGGGGACTTCGAGGTGGGTTCCTTGAACGGCTGCACCGCGTTGCGCTCACGGGCGGCCGGGGTGGGGGGATGAGGAGGGGGCCGCGCCGGCGTGGGCACCTCGTCAGGGACCAGGTCGAGGGCCAGGGCGTTGCTGCCTGCTGTGTCGATTCGGGACATGCGCTCGCTTCCGCAAAGGGGACCTCCGGCCGCACTGCACCGGGCACACCAGGGTCCACTCCGAGCGGCGCGCGGGCCCTCGGCGCCTCACGCCATCGCCAGTTCCGGACGTGAAATCTCCCGGCACGGACGTCCTCGCGCGCGAGGTCGGCGCGAGTCAGGCGACCACGGCGGCGACGGCCCGGGAGTCGAGCGGCAGCTCCAGCGTGAAGGTCGTCCCGGTGCGATCCCCGCTCTCGATGCTCACCCGTCCACCATGGGCCTGGGCACAGCCCCAGACCAGGGTCAGCCCCAGGCCCCAGCCCTTCGAGGGCCCCTCGCGCGCGGAGCGCGTCCTCGAGAACGGCTTGAAGAGCAGGTCCTGGTCGGACTGGGAGAGGACCCGGCCCTCGTTGTGGACGGAGACCCTCGCGCCTGAAGCCGTCCGCGCGACGGTGAGGGTGACGGGGGAGTCGCTCGCGCCGTACTTCACCGCGTTGCTGGTCAGGTTCCAGAGTGCCCGGCGCAGCTCGTCCTCGCTCCAGAAGCCCTCGACGGGCGCCTCGGCCACGAGGAGGAAGCGCTCGCCGTGGATGGTGCTCAGCTCCTCGATGACCTCCCGGGCGATGGCCCGCAGGTCGCACGGCGCGAACTGGAGCGAGAGCTGCTCCCCAGCGCGCAGGCGGTTGGCGTCGAGCAGGTCCCGCACCATGCGGTCCGTGCGCTCGATGTTCTGGTCGATGCGCCGGGCCAGGTCCCGCCGCTCCTCCATCATCTCCGGCCGGCGCAGGAGCAACTGCGCCGCCACCTTCGCCGCCGACAGCGGCCCCCGCAGGTCATGGGCCAGGACGGAGACGAAGCGCTCCCGGAGCACCCGCTCCTCCTGCAGGGTGTCGACCTTCGTCTGCAGGTCCGCGTACAGCTTCGCGTTGTCCAGGTGGATGGTGAGCCGCTCGCCCAGGGACTCGAGCCGCCTCCGCTCCCGGGCAGTGAAGTCGCGCGACGCGGCGGCGCCGACGTACAGCACGCCCCTCAGGGCGTAGTGCGTGGCCAGCCGGATTCCCAGCAACGAGGAGAGCCCCTCGCGCCGCAGGTCCTCGCTCACCGCCATCGGCGTGGCCTCCGCCTCCTCGCCCGAGCCGGGGTCCTCGTCCACGACGCCTCGAGTGGTCGCGTATCGCGCGAGGGCCTCCATCGCCACGCCCGTGGAGACCACCGTGCCGAGACCGGGGAGCGGGGTCTCCTTCAAGAGCAGGGCCGCGCCCTGTCCCCCCAGCGCCTCCATGATGAGCTCGAGGACCTCCCTCAATCGCTCCTGGAGGGAGGCGGCGTCCACCTCCAGGGCCTCGTTGGCCACCTTCTGGATGAGCCGCAGGTAGCGCTTCTCCGCCTGCTCATCCTCCCGCATGTGCTCGCTGAACAGCGCGATGACGCTCGCCGAGGCCGCATGCAGCTCACCGAGCAGCCGCTCGACGTCCTCGACGTCGGGCCGCGCCTGGGGCGGAGCCTCGGCCCACATCCTGGAGATGCACCTGCCCAGGAGCGCGAACTCCTCGACGACCTCCGCGACGTGGAACCCCTGGCGGAGTCGCGCGGCCACATGGCCCTCCACATACTTGCGCCGCTCAGCGAAGGTGGTGGCCGGCGCCTTCGCGTCCTCCGCGAGCGAGGCCAGATAGGTCGGCATGATGTTCTTGAGCTCGGGGGCGTCCAGGCCTCGGGCGGAGGCGGCCCGGGTCGCCTCCTCGGTCCACAGCCGGACGATGGCGTCGTAGTGCCGGTGGATGATGTCAGCGATGCGGTTCATCGTGTGGCCCCATCGTTCTGCCGCACGGAGACGCCATCCCGTGCATTCCTGGAGAGGGGATAAGGCCTGGGCCTCCCGGAGGTGAGCGGGGAGAGCGCCGGGCCCGCGGACCACCGTTCGCTGGCATACACGCCCCGGGGAGGTCGCGACGGGTGCCCGAGTGGGGGAGGGCATCCCGCCCCGAGGACCGAGGACCCATCCCCGAGCCCCCTCGGCGGGCGAGTGGCCCGCCGCTCCATGTCCGCGGCCGCCTCCGTGTCCATCCTCAAGAAGCTCAACCTTCCCCTTTCAAGCTGTCCTTCTCGCGAGTCGCGCGGCGGGCCGCCCGAGGTCCGCCATGCCTTCGTACACGGTCGACATCCCGCTCCATCTCCACCACGCATACTGGCAACTGCCCAATGAGATGCGCATGGCCGTCGCGCTGCATCTGCTGGCGATGGCGGAGCTGGCGCCCCGGAGATACTCCGCCGTGGACGGGGGGCCGAGCCGCAGTGACATCGCCGGCCTGGACGCGGGCGAGCACCTCGTGGAGCTCGGCGGGCTCTGGTTCTCCTATCGCATCACCCCTCAGGAGAACCTCTTGCGGTTGCTGGATTTCGGGGGCACGACGCGGGGTGTCCCCGCCCCCGCGCCCTCCACCTGGAGGAACCACCTGCTGGACCAGGATGTCTGGACCAACGAGGGCGGCGGCAGCCATGCCCTGGCGCGGGGTGACGACGTGGCGGGGACCTGAAGCCTCCCGCGCGCGGAGCACGCGCGTGGGCCCGAGCGGGCGTGGCCTCCTCTTCAGTTCATCGTGGAGCCGCGCAGCCGCGCCCTCAGCACAGCGGCCTCGTCCGTGTCGCGCAGCACCACCAGCGTCTGCACGTAGTACGCGAGCGCCCACAGGTTCTCCTCGGGAATGGCTCCCTTCCACGTCGGCATGGCCGCGCCGCCCACGCCCGCCGCGATGACCCGGTAGAGGTCCTCGCGCTGACGCTCGGGAGTGTACGGCGCGCCTTCGATGGTTTCTCCCACGGGCCAGATAGTGCGCAGGGGCTGGAAGAGGAAGTCTGGCGGGAGCACTTTCTGCGTGCGCGTGGGCTCGCCGTTCGCGTCCACCTCCACCGGGTGGTCCGACTCGCGGACCTGTGCGGTGTAGGGGTCCACCTTGGACAGGTCCACGTCGCGCCCCGTGGCCTTCTTCATCAACGCGGCGAGCTCCGCGCGCGGAAGGTACGCGACATGACAACTGGAGCAGCCCGCGTTGCCCGCGCCCGACACGTGATAGGCGACGCGGCCCCGCTCGATGGCCTCCGCTTCACGGCCTCGCCACGGGTCGGGTGACATCTCCAGCGGCTTGCCGGGGACCTCTTCCTTCCAGCGAGGGCTGAAGGTCTTGAGGTATTGCACCACCGCGTCGAGGTCCGCGTCGGGCACATCCCACGCGAACATCGGCGTGCCATGGAGCCCTCGTCGCAGCGTGCGCTTCAGCGCCTCGTCCGTGGGCAGCTCTCCCACGGAGACACCGCCGAACTTGAACAGTCCCTGACGGAAGCTGCGAGGCACGGGCCGCATGCCCCGTCCCGCCGGGCCTTGTCCGTCGCCCTGCGCTCCGTGACAGGAGGCGCAGTAGTACGCGTACACCGAGTGCCCACGCACCAGCGTCTCCGCGGAGAGGACGCGGCCGTCGGCGAGCTTCAGGGGCTCGAACGTGGGCGAGCTCTTCGAGCGACACCCCGCGAGCGACACCAGGAGCAGCAGGGCCGACAGCACACGAGAGGTCATGGGAGGTACACCGCGATGAAGAGGAACACCCACGTCACCGTCACGAAGTGCCAGCCCAGGGCCCAGGTCCGCCACGAGGCTCGCACGTCCGCTCCGCGCAGCTGACGCCAGCAGCAGGCGAAGAGCCCGACCTCCACCGCGAGCACGTGCAGCGCGTGCAGCGCGGTGAGGCCATGGAAGGCCGACGCGGACACGCCGCTCTCGGGGATGCGCAGGTGCTCGGTCCACCAGGCCCGGTGCATCCACATCGCCTGGAGCACGAGGAACCCGAGCCCCGCGGCCCACACTCCCCAAGTTGCCCACAGGGGACGAGGGCCCTCGCGGCGTGAGCCCAGGTGCAGGGCCGCGCTCCCCGCGACGAGCAGGAGCCCCGTGAGGCCCAGACCCCACGTGGGCACCCGCGGCGACGGCCACGCCTCGCGCATCCGGTACCAGCCCACCGCGAACACGAGCGCCGCGAAGAACATCGCCCACGCGGACAGGCCCAGCACCGTGCCGAGCCACTGTGTGGCCTCGGCCCGGGTGTCCGCTTCGGGCCGCGGGCTCATGACGTGCGCTCCAGGAGGGGCAGCGGGCTGCTGATGGCTGGAGACTCCGCGGGCAGCACCTCCGCCTGTCCCACCCAGTCGCGGCCCAGCTGCTCCAGCACCTCCGGCTGGGACAGGGCATGCGGCCCGCGCAGCACGACGGGGAGCTGCTCGAAGTTCTCGTCGCTCGGAGGGCTGGCCGCGCACGTCCACTCGAGCGTGCCCACCTGCCACGGGTTCGCGTCCGCCACGCGCCCGCGCCAGAGCGTCCACACCAGGTTCACGACGAACAACACCTGCGCGGCCCCGAGCAGGAACGCGCACGCCGTGGTCCACTGGTTCAGCGGCAGCAGGTGCTTCAGGTACGTGTACTGGTACGGGTCATAGAGCCGGCGCAGCTGTCCCGCGTAGCCCGCCGCGAGCTGTCCGCCGAAGACCCCGAGGAACAGCACCGCGCTCGACACCACGTGCGCCTTCGCGAGCCCTTCGTGAAGCTGTCGCCCGAACATCTTGGGGAACCAGAAGTACAGCCCCGCGAAGACGCCCAGGAAGCTGGCCGCGCCCATGGTCAGGTGGAAGTGCCCCACCACCCACAGCGTCCCGTGCAGGGGCACGTCCGTGGCCACCGCTCCCAGCGCGAGCCCGGTGATTCCGCCCAGTCCGAACACCCCCATCGTCGAGAGCGCCGCGAGCATCGGCGAGGTCAGCCGCACGCTGCCGCGCCACAGCGTCATCAGCCAGTTGAGGAACATCACCTCCGCCGGCAGCGAGATGAGCAGCGTCAACACCATGAACGTGCGCCCCAACAAGGGCGACATCCCGCTGGTGAAGAGGTGGTGCGCGTAGACCAGCCCGCTCAGCGCGGACACCCCGCCCATGGCCCCCGCCGTCAGGCGATAGCCGTGCGCGGGCTTGCGGCTGAAGAAGGACACCAGGTCCCCCACCATGCCCCACGCGGGCAGGATGAGGATGTAGACCTCCGGGTGGCCGAACAGCCAGAACAGGTGCTGGTACACCACCGGGTCCCCGCCGCCGCCCACCGCCGCCGCGCCCGCGATGAAGAACTGTGTCCCCAGCAACCGGTCCATCAACAGCAACACGGTGGCGGCCGCCAGCACCGGCACGAAGAGCACGTTCAACACCGACGCGAAGAACAGGCCCCACACGGTGAGCGGCAGTCGGCCCCAGGTCATCCCGGGCGCTCGGCATCGCGCCACCGTGACGACGAAGTTCAGCCCGTACGTGAAGGCCGAGACACCCGCGCACAACACCGCCACCGTCACCAGCGTCTGGCCCAGGCCCGGGGTGAACGCGGTGGTCGACAGCGGAGGGTAGGCCGTCCACCCCGCGCTCGCGGGCCCCAGCCGCACCGCGAACGAGAGGAGCACGAGGGCTCCGCCCAGCGCGTAGACCCAGAAGCCCAGCGTCGACAGCCGGGGGAACGCGAGCCTCCGCGCGCCGATGGCCAGGGGCAACACGAAGTGCCCCAGCGCGCCGAAGAGCAGCGGCGTCACCGCGAAGAAGATCATCACCAGGCCGTGCATGGTGAAGACGGAGGTGTACGTGGGCGGCGTCAGCGCGCCTCGGGACTCGGGCAGCGCCCACGCGAGCCCAGGCACGGGCTGCCCCGGCCACGCCCACTGCCAGCGGATGAGCAGCGCCAGCAGTCCGCCCAGGAGGAGGAAGCCCAGCCCGCTCCACAGGTAGCGCCGGGCCACCTGCTTGTGGTCGACGCTCACGGCGTCCTCCAGTCCCAGCCCCAGTGGGCCGCGACGTCGTCCGCGTCGTACGCCTGGAGCGCCTGTCGCCCCGCTTCGCGCAGCCACGCGGCGTACGCCTCCGAGGACAGGGCGCGCAGCTCACCGCGCATCCGGTAGTGGCTGGTGCCGCAGTGCTGGTAGCAGGCCACCTCCCACGTGCCCTCGCGCTCGGCCTGGAACCAGGTCTGGTTCACGCGGCCTGGAATCGCGTCCACCTTCACGCGGAAGTGCGGCAACGAGAAGCCGTGCACCACGTCCGTGGAGACGAGCTGCACCCAGACGGGGACGCCGGCGGGGACCCGCAGGTCGTTCCACGTCACCACGTCATCGGGCGTGTTGAAGCGGCCGTCCTCGCCCGCGTAGCGCGCCTCCCAGGACCACTGGTGCGCGTTGATTTCGATGCGCACCGTGCGCGGGTCCTCGGCGGGGACCTGGAGGTTCCACAGCACGTCCCGCAGGTAGCCCTCCGAGCCCACCAGCAACGTCCCGTCCACGATGAGGAACGTGGTCAGCGCCAGGCCGAGGACGAAGGCGATGGAGCGCTTGGTGCCTCCGTCCGAGGCCGCGCGCTTCGCGCCCCGGAAGCGCCACACCGCGATGAGCATCCACCCGAGCGCAATCGCCGCGAGGCCCGCCTCGAAGCGGTGACTCCACCCGAGCAGCGCGTCGATGCGAGGGCCGTGGGTGCTCGCGTTCTCGGGCAACGCGAGGGTCTTCAGCCCGGAGGGCGCTTCCGTGTCCGTCGAGACAGGGGAGGACCCTTCGACGGGGGTGCTCATGTCGGGTCCTTCCGGCTGTCCTCATGGCTGGCGCGACGCACGGCCCACACGCCCACGCCCAGGACCACGAAGGGCGTGAGCATCAAGCCCACCACGAGCAGCACCGAGCGCACCGCGGACTCCGGCTCCCTGAGCGAGCACGTCGCGCAGGCCCAGGCCTCCACGGGCAGCAGGGCCAGGAGTGCCAGCGCGAGGGCCGCGGCGGCGTGCGCCTGGCTCGCGACACATCGACGAGACGTGGTGCTCCGTGAGGGCTTCACGCCCGACATCGAAGACCGGGCGGTCCACCGGCGCCAGCCGCCTCGAGGGGACTCGCCGCCTCGGCCTTCCTCGGGCGTCGGGTGGAAAGCCAGAGGCGCGGTGGCATCTCGGAAGGACTCATCGTCCCGGCAGTCCTCCCAGGTTGGGGCGAGCGACGGGCGCGCAGAGGCGCCTCGATGAGGCTCGTGGCCTCGGCCTCCTCTGGGGATTGAGCGTGGCGCGGTTGCGTTTGTTCGGGGGAACTCGTCGACCCAGCCGTCCTCGGGGCAGCACGCCGGTCGAGCCTCGGACCGGACGAAGATGCCTCTGCCCGCTCCCGGGAGGCGGGATGCGGCTCGTCGACCCTGGTTGGAGCGCTCACCGTTCATCACCGCCCTCCCGGCTAGCACGCGGGAGTGACCGTCTCAAGCCGAGGCCCTCCTGGGCTCGGCTGCCCACCGGGGTGACCTGCCACCGGCTACACCTCGCGAGTAGGCGGGTTGGCCCCTGCGACACCTCGGCGCTTGTGCGCACCCAGGCCTTTCGTTAGTCCCAGGCCCATGTCCGCCGAATCGCCCCTCGCGCTCCCCCAGGCCCGTCTCACCCAGCGCCCCGCCTTCTGGGCCGGCCTGGCCGTCATCGCCCTGGGACTCACCGCCGCCCTGGGCCTGTCCCTGGTGCGCGGAAGCAGCGAGCCGCTGCCCCGGCTCGGCACCCTCCCGGACTTCTCGTTCACCCGGCAGGACGGACAGCCCTTCGGCAACGCCCAGCTCCGCGGGCATCCCTACATCGCCAACTTCATCTTCACCCGCTGCCCCACCATCTGCCCCGCGTTCACCCGGAAGATGGCGCACGTGCAGAAGAGCACCGACGCCCACGGCACGGGCCTCCAGCTCGTCTCCTTCTCCGTCGACCCGAAGTACGACACCCCCGAGCGCCTCGCCGAGTACGGCCAGACGCACGGCGCCAACTTCGCCCGCTGGAGCTTCCTCACTGGCGACTACGCCGTCCTCCAGGACGTCATCGTCCAGGGCTTCAAGGTCAGCATGGGCCGCGAGGCCGGCGCCCCCGAGGATGACCTGACCTCCATCTTCCACGGCTCCCACTTCGTCCTCGTGGACTCGAAGGGGGAGATTCGCGGGTACTACGACAGCGCTGACAGCGACTCGACGGACCGGCTCCTCGTCGACGTGAAGCGGCTGATGCGCGAAGAGGCGTGAGGCGGGCGGGGCCCGTGGATCCGGGATGATTGATCCGCGGAGCGGCGCTCCCATCGCGCGTGTGAGGCCGCGAGTTCGCCGCTCCCCTCCGGCCACGCCACGAATCACCTGACCTCGCGAGCCGGGCGGACTCAATCACTCACAGTATGACTCTGGGCTCCCGATTCTCGAGGAATGAGGATCATCAGGTCCGCCCTGCCGCGTGAGCCGAGCCCGAGCGACAGCTCGACCCTCGCGGGTATCGGCCCGTCCGAAGCGCAGGCCGCGCTCCGCATGGACCCAGGACGGGCCCCGTCTCCTGCGCGGGACCCGCTCCCGCCTCCACCCCGTGAAGCCGAAGGTCCGGCGCCTCCCTCTCGAAGGTGCGGCCCTCGTCGCATGCCCACGAACCGAAGGGCGGCGCCTCTCGCTCGGAGGTCCAGCCTCTCGCAAGCACAGCAAAGCCGAAGGTCCAGCGCCTCCCTCTCGGAGGTGCGGCCCTCGTCGCATGCCCACGAACCGAAGGGCCGGCACCTCTCTCGGAGGACCGGCCCTCGTCACATGCCCACCAACCGAAGGGCCAGTCCTCTCTCGGAGGACCGGCCCTCGCATCCGCCCCGCAAAGCCGAAGGGCCGGCCCCGCGTTGGCGGAGGACCGGCCCTCTGGCTAGCCACCTCATCGCGCCAGGGGCGCGAGGTGCCTTACTCGATGAAGGCGGCGTGGCGCTGCGCGATGATGTTCTGCACGTTCTGCTGGCCGAGGACGTTGTCCGTCCACGCGCCCACCTTCTCGGCGCCAGCGCGAACCTGCTCGGCGACCTTGGTCACGTCCTCGATCTTCGAGGTGGCCTTCGCCAGCGCGCCGATGCCGCCGATGGGGCCCTCGCCGACCAGCGACGTCACGCCCTGCTTCAGCAGGCCGTCCACCACCGGGGCCAGGAACTTGCCCACGTAGGGGATCTTGTTGATCTGCTCGCTGATCTTGTTGGTGATGGGCTCGATGATCTCCGAGGCCGGCTTCTTCAGGAAGCCCAGGAGCTTCTCACCGAACTTCGCGATGCCACCGGCGATGCCGCCGACCTTCTCCGCCGCGGTGCCAACGGTCTTGATGACGTTCTGGAACAGCTTCGCGGGGTTCAGCTTGTCGAACAGGCCCATGGTGACACCTCAAAGTTCGCGGGGGACGCGGAAGTTTTTTGGGAGAAGGAAGACTCGAAGTGATTCTCGACAGAGCGGCTGAATAGTTTCCGCCAGAATTTCCGTGAGAATTTCTCCGGACTTCCGCCCCCCGGGGCAGGACCTCAGGCCCTGCCACCACCGCCCCGCTTGATCTGATCCAACATCGCCTGCCGGGCCGCGGCGTCCTGGTTCCCCCCCGTGGAGGGAGCCTGGGTCGTCGTCGACGGAGGCGCGTCCGCGTTCAGGGAGGGCTTGCCCGCGGTGCCCGGGGTGGACTTCTCGAACTTGGAGTTGTCGAAGTCCGGCGCCGACCCGGGCAGCTCGCCCTTCATGCCCCGGATGAGCAGATCCGCGGCCTCATCGGAGGTCACCGGGGTGATGCCGTTCTTCTTGAGCTCCTCGTCGGGGACGATGTTGAGCTCCGGCTCCAGGTCCTTGTCCTGCGCGTACTTGAGGACCAGCTCGACGTAGTCCTCCAGCTTCATGCCGACAGCCTTGGCGATCTTCTTGGTGTCCGCGTCGTTCAGCAGCTCGGCGCGAACGACCTCGATGGGCCGCTTGAGCCCGCGCTTGGGCTTGGCGGGGGCGTTATCCTGAGACATGTGATGCTCCGACGAAGAAAGGACGTGGGCGAAACTCTAGCCCAGTTTTTCTCGTTCACACATTCTCGCCCCCGCCTCCCTCTGACGACAGCGCCGTGAGGGCTCGCTGGTAGGTCTCCAGGTCCGCCTGGGAGAAGAGCACCACCGTCACCTTCTCCAGCTGGGGCAGCCGCCCGAGCGCCGCCCGGATTTCCCGGAGCGCGATGAGCGACGCCCGCTCGATGGGGAAGCGATACACGCCCGTGGAGATGGACGGGAACGCCACCGAGCGCAGGCCGTGCTGCTCCACCAGGGCGAAGACGCTCTTGTAGCACCGCGCGAGCGTGGCCTCCTCGCCCCGAGCCCCCCCGCCCCAGACGGGCCCCACCGTGTGGATGACGTGGCGGGCGGGCAACCGGTAGCCCTTCGTCAGCTTCGCCTGGCCCGTGGGGCAGCCATGCAGCAGGCGGCACTCGGCCAACAGCTCCGGCCCGGCCGCGCGGTGGATGGCGCCGTCCACGCCGCCTCCGCCCAAGAGCGCGCTGTTCGCCGCGTTGACGATGGCGTCCGCGTCGACGCGGGTGATGTCACCTCGGATGAGCTCCAGGGTCATGGCCTCTCCTCTTGCCACGGGTGGGCCACGGACGACGCCTCCGGCGACCGCGCCTGACTCGAGGCGCGGCGGGCCGGGAGCACGGGTCCTCAGCGCGGCGAGGCGTTGCGAGGCGCCGACTTGCGCGTGCTCGACACGGGCTTGCGCGCCTTGGGGAAGGTGCGCGTCACCGTGCCGGGGCGGCGGGCCTCGGCGGCGGCGCGGGCCTTCTCCTCGGCGGCGCGGGCGGCGGCGGCCTTCACCGCGAGCTGCTCGGCCTGGAGCGCCCAGCGCCGACGCAGCAAATCCCGCAGGCCCTCCTTCTGGAGGTCCACCTGCGCCTGATGCAGCCGGTAGTGCAGGTCCTCGCGCAGGGTGCCGCGCGCGAGCGCCGCGTCCGCCGCGCCCGACACGCCCACCACCACCTTGGGCCGCTCCTCCTGCATCTGCAGGCAGCGCAGGATGAGCCCCTGCGCCTCGCGCCCCAGCTTCACCGCGTCCGGGATGAACACCACGCCGTTGCGCTGGCGGAGCGCGTTGGCCAGGTCCGCGGCCTGCCGCACCTCCACCAGCTCCACGTCGAAGCTGCGCGCGGCCTCCTGGGCCCAGCTGCGTCGCTCCTCCTCCGTGCCTCCGTGGATGATGAGCGAGGCACGATTGCAGACGAGCTCTTCTTCTCGGTAACCGCTGAGCGTCACCGGCAAACCCCCTGCTGCCTGAAGCGTGGAGGCCGGATTCTAACGCCCCCCCGGGTCCTCCATTCAACGCCCCGGGTATCCTGGCAGGTGGGGCTCGGAGCGACCCACCTGAAAGCCCTTTCATGTGTACCTGGGTGACAGCTGTCTCGGGGCTGTCACGAAGCAGGGACCACCATGACGGGGCGACGGCAGCGCGCCACCAGCTCCCGGGCCACCACCACGGGCAGCGCGTCCGGGGCCTGGGAGGGCACGCCCGACGTGCCCAGGCACACCAGGTCCACGCCCTCGCGCTCCGTGGCCTGGCAGATGGCCAGCGCGATGTCCTCCCCGGACACGCCCTCCACGCTCCAGCGCAGCGCCCGCGCGCCCTCGTCCCGGGGCACCAGGTCCCACAGCCGCTGGAGCGTCGCCTCGTGCTCGCGCGGGGGCTCGGGCAGCACGCCGGAGTGGTCCATGAAGCCCGTCTCGCCGAAGCGTCGACGGTGCACGTGCAGCAGGTGCACCCGGCCTCCCGGCCCCACCATCGAGCGCGCCTGGGTGATGGCGCGCAGGCACGCGTCGGAGAAGTCCACCGGCACCAGCACGCTCTTGGGAGGCTGCGCGCGACGGGGCTCGCGCAGCGTGTCCGGCACGCACACCACCGCCTGCTCCGCGTTGCGCAGCACGCCCGCGGACACCGAGCCGTGCCACCAGCGCTTCACCGGCCCCTGCGCGCGCATGCCCACGACGACCAGGTCCGCGCCGCGCGAGAGCGCCACATGCAGCAGGTGGTCCGCCGACCGCCCGAAGCCCGGCTCCAGCACCACCTCCACGCTCCCCTCGCCGAGCAGGTCGCCCACCTGCTCGCGCACCTCGCGCAGCAGCACCGTCTGCACGGCGGGGTCCAGCGCCTCCATGTCCCGCAGGCCGGGCTCCAGCACCTCCACGTGCACCGGCGTGTGGATGCCCAGCCGCTCGCGCGCCTCCAGGGGCGAGCACACGTACGTGGCCAGCACGTCGCACGGCCCCACCCGGCGCAGCTCGCGCAGGAAGCCCACCGCCGCGTCGGCCGTGGGGGACAGCGGATCCACGCCCACCACGACGAGCAGCCGCCTGCGTCCGCGCATCCAGTCCACCAGCGCGTCCGCGCGGCGCACCGACAGCACCGGTCCGCAGCCGTGTCGGGCCAGCCGCTCGGGCAGCGAGGCGCGCCGCCACGCCGACGTGCGCCAGCCCTCCGCCGCGGCCACCACCCAGCGCGAGTGCCTGCACTCCTCGTCGGCGAGCACCGCCTCGGTATCCGAGCGCACCCGGCAGCTCACCCGGCCCGGAGGCAGGTGCAGCCGCTCCGCCTGGGCCTCCAGGTCACGCTGGGCCTCCCGGCGCACGGCGTCGGTGAGGGGCTCGCCGTCCATCACGCCCACGAGCAACAGCGGCTCCCCCAGTCGCGCCGCCAGCGCCGCGGCGACCTCCACTTCGCGGGACTCCCGCGCCATCAGCGGGCTCGCACAGACGATGGCCATGGCCGCCCTCCTCGGAAGGGATGGCCGAGACTCCACCCCTGGAGGACAGATGCGCACGCCGCGCGCGGACGGGGCCCCCTCGGCGGACGGGGAGGAGCGCGGGGACCACCGCACGCCTGCTCCCCTCACACCGCGCGGACGCCTGTCCGGACGGCTACTTCACCTCCGGCCGAGGGTGGCCGTCGTGGTTGGTGTGGTCCTGCTCCTCGCCGTTGCCGCCCCGGTCATCGCTCTTGCCGAACGTGGCGAGGAACACCTGGCTGCCGTTGCTGGTGTAGCGGTAGTGCCGGCCCCACGGGTCCAGGGGCAGCGCGGGCAGGTACTTGGGGACGAGCAGCGGCTCCAGGTCCGCCTCCTCCGGCAGCACGTTGCCGTCCGCGTGGTAGCGGTTCAGGGCGTCCTCCAGCACCGCGAGGTCCTGATGGATGCGCTCCGCGTGCACCGCCTTCGAGCGCGTCAGCGCCCCCACCAGCACCGCCCCGACGAGCGCGACGGCGAACACCAGCCCCACCCAGAGGACGGGGGAGCGGCGAGAGGGCGGAGGGTGGGCATCGGAGGCGGGTGCTGTCATGCCCCCACCCTACCCGTTGAGACGCCCCGGGGCGCGAAAGACTTCGCGTGGGGCCCGGCGGCTAGAGCGCGCGGTAGAGCGGCACGGGCTGCTGCTTGCCCTTCAGGCGCACGGGAGGCAGGTCCTCGAAGGCCGTCTCCCGGGCGTCCACCAGGTCCCGGGTGCGCTCGCCCACCAGGATTTCCCCGGGGCCGGCCAGGGCACACAGGCGCGCGGCGACATTCACCGCGTCGCCGATGCAGGTGTACTCCGAGCGCACGGTGCTGCCGATGTTGCCCGCGACGACGACGCCGGAGTTGATGCCCACGCCCAGCTCGAGCACCAGCGGATGGCCCTCGCGCCCGTTGGCGGCCCACTCGGCCTCCGCCTCCACGCGCAGGTCCGTCATCGCGTCCATCATCATCTTCGAGCACTGGAGGGCGCGCAGCGCGTCGTCCGTGCGCGCCACCGGGGCGCCGAACACGGCCATCAGCCCGTCGCCGAGGAACTTGTCCAGCGTGCCGCCGCACGTCAGCACCGCGTCGGACAGCCGGCCCAGGACCTGGTTGAGGACCCCGACGACCTGCTCGGGAGGCAGGCTCTCCGCCAGGCCCGTGAAGTTGCGGATGTCCGCGAACAGCAGGGTGACTTCGCGCTTCTCGCCGGTGAGCACCACGCCGTCGGCGCTCTTGAGGATTTCATCCACCACGGCCGCGGAGGTGTAGCGCGCGAACAGCTTGCGCATGCGCTCCGTCTCGCCGGTGCGGCGCACGACGCTCTCGATGCGCGCGGCGAGCTCGTCCATGGACGCGGACTTGTTGACGTAGTCGTCCGCGCCGGCGCGCAGGCCGCGCACCTTCTCCGCCTCGCGGTCGTTCGCGGTGAGGATGATGACGGGCAGCCCGCGGGTGGGGCCCTCCTTGAGGCGGCGGCACAGCTCCACGCCGTCCAGGCCGGGCATCTCCAAATCACTCAGGACGATGGCGGGCTGCAGGCGGCTCATGCCTTCGAGGGCCTCGAACGGGTCCTGGAAGCAGAGCACCTCGTAGCCCAGGGCGACGAGGCCCTCCTGCACGAAGGCGCAGGCGAGCGGGCTGTCATCGACGACGACGACGCGGCGGCGCCCGTCGATGAAGGGGCGGGGGTTCTCCTGGCGGCCGGCGATGCGGTTCTGCAGGCCCAGGGCCTCGTAGATCTGCTTGTAGGTGCAGTGGCCCAGCTCCACGAGGATTTCGCCCAGCTTGCGGCCGTCGCGGCGCTGGCGGGCGAGCGCCTCCTCGAGTTGAGCGAGCGTCACGTACTTGAGGCCCACGAGCAGCTCGCCCAGCGCGGGCTGGGAGGGGCCCTTGTCGTGGTGCAGGCCCAGGGCCTCGCCGAGCGCGTCCTGAATCTGCTCCCGGGTGACGTAGCCGAGGGAGATGAGGGCCTCGCCCACGCGCTGACCGGTGAGGGCCTGGAGGGCCAGGGCCTCCTGCACCTGCACGGGCGTGACGATGCCCAGCTTGAGCAACAGGTCACCGAAAAGGGGGCTGGATGCGCTCATGTGGGGGCGGCCTTCCGCGTCCAGGAAGCCAGGGACGCAAGGACCGCAGCGTATCCGACCTGCCCCCGGTCCGGGAGGACTCCCACCACCGTGACCAGGACCCTCACGTCCGGAGCGGGCGAGGCATCCAGGACCCGCCCGCGTCGACGCTCAGCGCGGGGCCACGTCCGGCAACGGCAGCTCCACGGTGAAGGTGGAGCCCCGGCCGGGCTGGCTCTCCACGCGGATGCCGCCGCCGTGGGCCTCGACGATGCGCTTGGTAATCCAGAGCCCCAGCCCCAGGCCCTTGAAGTGCTGCGCGGACTCGGTGCGCTCGAAGCGCTCGAAGATGCGCTCCTGGTCCTCCTGCGCCACGCCGATGCCCTCGTCGCGCACCGCGAGCGCCGCCACCAGCCCCCGCGCCTCCACCTGCACCGTCACCGGCCGCCCCGCGCCGTACTTGGCCGCGTTCGACAACAGGTTCACCAACACCTGCTCCAACCGCAGCTTGTCCCAGTGCCCCAGCACCTCCACGTCCGCCACCAGCCGCACCTCGCTGCCCGCGCGCGCCAGCTCCTCGGACATCCGCGACACCAGCTCGCGCGTCAGCGCCGCCAGGTCCAGCTCCTCGCGGTTGAGGCTCAGCCGCCCCGCGCTGATGCGCGACACATCCAACAGGTCGTCGATGAGCAACCCCAGCCGCTGCCCCGCCCGCGCCGCCTTCTCCGCCCGCTCCGCCAGCCCGCTCGCCGCCATCGCGTCCTTCGCCATCCGCGCCAGCAGGTGGATCTGCAGCTGCAGCGCGTTGAGCGGCGACTTCAGCTCGTGCCCCGCCACCGACAACAGCTCGTCACGCGCCTTCACCGCCTGCGTCGCCGCGCCGTACAGCCGCGCGTCCTCGATGGCCAGCGCCGCCCGCGCCGCCAGGCTCTCCAACAGCGCCCGCTCCTCCGCCGTGTACTCGCGCCCCCGCGCCTCGCGGATGACCCCCAGCGTCCCCAGCACCCGCCCCCGCGCGCCCAGCGGCACCACGATGAGGCTCTGCGGCCCGTACCGCTCCAGGAATCCCACCCCCTCCGGCGAGCGGTCCCCCCGCAGCTCCTCCGCGCTCAGCCGCGGCACGAAGAGCGTCTTGCCCGTCGCCACCACCCGGCCCGACAGCCCCTCCCCCACCCGCGCCGGGTCCCTCCGCAACGCCTCCTCCAGCACGCCACGCGCCCGCGGATCCGGATGGTGCGCCGCCACCACCTCCAGCTGCTCCCGGTCCTCCCCGAGCAGCTGCAGCACGCACCCACCCCCCAGCGCCTCCGACACCTTGCTCGCCAGCACGTCCAGCACCGTGGGCAGGTCCAACCCCGCCTCGGCGATGAGCTGGCTGACCTGCACCAGCACGTGCAGCCGCGCCGCGCCCCGGCGGCTCTCCTCCTCCGCCGCGCGCGCGTCCCGGAACAGCCGCGCGTTGTCCATCGCCAGCGCCGCGCGCCGCGCCAGCTCCTCCGCCAGCGACACGTCCGTCACGTCGAAGGGCGCCCGCTCCGAGTCCCGCACGAAGGTCAGCGCCCCCAGCGTGCGCTGCCGCGCCACCAGCGGCGTGAGGATGACCGTGCTCGCGCGCCAGGACGCGCCGGGCTTCGCGTCCCCGGGCGCTCGCATCCCGCGGGTCTCCAGCCGGGACTGCCCGCTCGTCAGCACCCGCGACAGGAGCGACGGCTGCCCCGCGTCCAGCGGGAAGCTGGTCAGCTCCAACACCCGCTCCGCCTTCTCCGGGTCCGCGTGCAGCACCGCCAGCCGGCGCACCACGCCGTCCTCGTACGAGTCCACCGCGCACCCGTCCGCGAAGTGCCCCAACGCCAGCCGCGCCACCCCCGCCACCGTCTCCTCCCAGCTCAACGAGCCGGACACCAACGCGCTCGCGTCCGCCAGCAGGCTCAGCCGAGCCCCCAGCGCCTCCGCCTCCAGTCGCGCGGTGTGCTCGCGCTCGTACAGCCGCGCGCGCTCCAGCGCCTGCCCGCACTGCCGCGACAACCCCACGAGCGACGCGCGCTCCAGCGCGGAGAACGCCTTCTCCCGCTCGAAGCCGAAGGCCAGCGTCCCGAACACCCGCCCCTCCACGAACAACGGCAGCAGCGCCAACGCGCGGGGCGGCCCCTCCCCCAACGGCCCCGCCAGCGTCGGGTAGCGCTCGCGTATCGCCGCCACCGTCTCCAACCACACCGGCGCCTCCGCGCGCTTCGCCGTCTGCGCCAGCAGCTCCTCGCCCCCTCGGGGCAGCTCGCGCAGGGGCTCCACCAGCGCGTCCGGAACGCCCACCGCCGCGACGAGCTCCGAGGCCGCGCGCCCCTCCGCCGTCAGGTGCACGATGCCCGCCGTCGCCTCCACCGCGGGCAGCCCCAAATCCAGCACGACATGGGCCACCTCCTCGCGCGTGAGCGTCTGACCGAACGCCTCCGTCACCGCCTGGAGACGGCTGAGCCGCAGCACCTCCGCCTGCTCCACCTCCGCGCGCGCCCGCGCCACCGCCTCGCGCGTGCCGACCACCGCCCACTCGCGCTCCAGCGCCAGCCCCGCCAGTCGCGCCTGCAATCCCAGCCGCGCCAGCTCCTCGTCCGTCGGCCCCCGGCCCTCGGGCAGCACCGCGCACAGCACCCCCACGCCGCTGCCCGGATCCACCCCCGCGAGCAGCGGCAGCGCCACCAGCACCTCCCGCTCCGCGTCCAGCGCCACGTACGGCAACAGACCCCCGTCGATGTCCCGCAGCCCATCCAGCAGCCGCTCGCCCCGCGCGCGCGCGGCGTCGACGGACAGCCCCGGCGTGACGAGCACGTGCGCTTCGCTTCCGTCCTCTCGCCAACACATGAAGACGTCGGACACGGCGAGGGCGGACGCGGCCTCACGCAGCAGCGCCTCCAGCACCGCCTCCACGGACGGCGCGAGGGACAGCCGCTCCAACGTCCGCGTCACGCGGTCCTCGGCGGCTCCCCGGTTGCTCTCGGGCACCTTCATGCCCACACGTCCCCCCAGCCAAGGCCCACCGGCGGGCCCCACCGCGAATCCCCAGTGTCCCATGTCCGCTGTGCCCGCGAAACCCGCGCGCGCCTTGTACCCGGGAACAAGTCGTCCGGGCGTTCAGTGGACGAACACTCGGCCCTCAGTGGGCGAACACGTTGAAGAAGGCGAAGAAGATCTCCAGGACGATGAGCAGCACGATGACCGCCTCCAGGGTGTGCGAGCGGTCGATGTCCACGTCGCCCTTGAGCAGGCCGTACGTCTGGGCGAGCAGCTGCTGCTTGCGCGTCACCGAGCCCTGCCACGCGGGGATGCGCATGCGGCGCACCGCGGCCTCGTAGACCTTGGCCAGGTAGAAGTCGCCGATGATTTTCAGGCTGTTGTCCACCCGCTCGATGAACTCGTTCAGGTCCACCAGCGTGCCCAAGGTCTGCCGCGTCAGCGTGCGGTACGGACTGCGGAACAGCCGCGTCCACCCGTGGCGCTTGGCCTGCACCTCGTCGTGGATGCGCGCGATGTGCTCGTCCAGCTTCTCGTCGAAGTAGCGGAACTCCAACAGCTGCGCGTTGGCGATTTCGAGCAGGTCCGGGATGTCCCCCGAGCCCGACGGCTCGTAGACGAACGCGCTGTTCCAGTCGATGACGACCAAATCATTCACCGTGTAGCTGAAGCGCACCTGGGTGACGGCCTCGCTCTCCCGGCGCGACAGCGGCGTCTCCCCGTTCTCCCCCAACAACAGCCGCGCCAGGTCCGCCTTCTCCAGGAGCTCCTCCGCGGTGGGGTTGCCCCGGATGCTCTCCGCGAAGATGACCGTGTAGCTCTCGTTCTGGTCCCACAGGTGCGCGCCCTGCACCGCCGGCGCAATCGTGCGCCGCACGCCCTCCACCCAATCCAGCGCCAGGTCCTCCAGCGCCTGGCTGTCGTAGAGCTCGTCCGCCACCCGCGTCAGCTGCTCCAGCGACGTGCCCGGCACCACCGGCACCCTCAGGATGATGGACGCCGCGCCATGGTCGAACAGCCGCGCGGTGGCATCCACCGTGACAGGACCGTCACGAAGCGCCAGCGCCCGGCGCCCCAACTCATACGCCAGCGGCGGATTGGGCAGCTGCAGGTACTGGCCATTCTCGCGCGACAGCTTCAGCCGGCGGGTGTCCTCCGAGACGGCCCTGCGCGCCCGCTCGAGGTTGATCTCCTCCGCGATATCGAAGGTCCGGTAGCACAGGATGTGCGCCTTCTCGAAGAGCAGGGGAGACTCGGCGGCCATGGTGCGCAGAAGCCTAGCCGCTGCCTCCCACCCTTCCGCGCGCCAGGTGCCCTTCCTCGCCCGCATGTCCGGGAGGCGTCATTCCACCCACGGCCACTTCACGCAGGGGCCCCCGGGGGACCACCCCACCCGTCCTCCCACGTCACATTGTCGATGTTTCAGCGGCCGAAGCCTGTCACCCCCGGCTTCGCCTCATTCCTCTCACCCTCTTGGATGTCAGGACAGGCGCGCAACGCCTGCCATGACCGGGGAAGGCTCACCGCGTGGAGGACGGGGGCCGGGCGCCGGGCGGCAAGAGCTCCGTGCGCACGTCCCATAGCTCCGGGAAGAAGCGCAGGTCCAACGCCTTGCGCAGGAAGGACACGCCCGTCGAGCCACCGGTGCCCTGCTTGAACCCGATGATTCGCATCACCGTCATCATGTGACGGTAGCGCCAGAGCTGGAAGCGCTCCTCGGTGTCCACCAGCTTCTCGCACATCTCGTACGCGTCCCAGTGCGCTTCGGTGTCCTCGTAGATGCGACGGAACACCTCCACCACCGCGGGGCTCTTCTCGTACGGCTTCTTCCAGTCGCGCTGGGCGTGGTCCTCGGGAATCGCGTGGCCCTTGCGAGCCAGGTAGCGCAGGAACTCGTCGTAGAGGCTGGGGGACTCGAGCAGCCGCTCCAGCTCCCCGTGCACGTCCGGCTGGTGGCGGAAGGGTCCCAGCGCGTTGGCGTCCTTGTTGCCCAGCAGGAACTCCACCGCGCGGTACTGCCAGCTCTGGAAGCCCGACGCGGGCCCCAGCGCGTCACGGAACTCCAGGTACTCATTCGGCGTGAGCGTCTCCAGCACGCTCCACTGCTCGAAGAGCATCCGCTGGATGTTCCCCACCCGCGCGAAGATCTTGAAGGAAGGCTCCAGCCGGTCCGCCTGGACATAGCGGATACACGCGCTCAGCTCGTGGATGAGCAACTTCATCCACAGCTCGCTCGTCTGGTGCTGGATGATGAAGAGCAGCTCGTCGTGGTGCGGTGGCTGCGAGCGCGGAACCTGCGCCGACAACACCCGGTCGAGCTGTAGGTATTCACCGTACGTGGTCCGTCCGGCCAGGTCGGTGATGATGCCAGGCTCCAGATCTCGTTTGTTCATGGGCCCGGGCATTCATGCCCCTGCGAGCCCCCGCGGGCAAGACTTCCCGTACGGGCGTCCCTCGAACCCTCTCCCGACGACGGAGCCTGGGTTGACGAAGGTGCGCGGTCACTCTCTGCCCGGGCCGGGGCAGCGTGCCGCTGTTTAACCGTTCGCGGCTTGCGCTGCTGCTGCCAGGGCCTTCGACGCGGCGCGGCCACGCGGAAGCTTGATGTCCTCGACGCTGTCAGCGGGGGCGTAATCCACCCACGCGGAGGGCCGGCGGTTGGTCTTCTCCAGCATGCGCAGCTTCTGGTAGTGCGCCGCGCAGTAGCCCTTGGTCCGGCTGGGCTTGCCGCAGCCGACGATGGCGCACGCGCGCGAGCCATCCGCCGCCGCCGCCGCGGGCTTGCGACCCCGGCGCTTGCCACCCACGGGGGCCGCCGCGCTCACCGCGCCACGCGCCGCCGCCGCCGGGCGACCCACGGCCTTGCGACCGGGCTTCGCCGCGGGCAGCTGGGCGCCGAACAGGGGACCCACCACCTCGGCCAGGGGGGCCAGCCGCTCCGCCACGTTGCGCAGCGCATCCAGGTCCGCCGTACCGGACTCCAGGCGGGAGACCACGTCGCGCAGCGGCTTGAGCTGGACCTCGATTTCGTTACGGATCATGTCCCGAAACGCTTTATCCACGGACATTCGTTCAATCCTCGTCTTGGCTAGTCTGGGTGTTGAAGGTCTGGAAGGGGGAGTTGATTTGTGAAGCCGTCCATACCCATACCTTCCAATTTAGGATTTGTCTAAAGGAAGCGATAAAAGGTGTGACTGAAGGACGTATCACCCCCCCCGCCGTCCCAGGTCGGGTCCCATTCCAGTGAGGCGGGAACGGCGCTCAACCCTCCCAGCGCAGGTCATCCAGGAAGGGTCCGGAGCCCGAGAAACCGGCCTCGGAGCCCGAGGAGCGCGTGTCCCGCCGGCACCGGGACAGCTCCTGGGCGAGCGCCTGTTGCTCGCGTGGAGCCATCACCGCGGTGAGCCGGGGCAGCAATGAGGACTCCACTTCTTGGAGATGCGCGACCCACAGGTCCTCGAGCGTGAGGAAGCGGGCCTGCCATTCCGCGCTCTGGAGGGGATGCTCCTCCAGCTCATCCAACAGCTCATGCATGGCCTGCCGATCCCCGGCCTGCTGCCGACCCCGGGCACGCCCCTCCACCCGGGTCACCCAGGGCTGAAGACAGCGCTCCTCCAGCCAGAGGTGGTGTCGCAACAGCGCCACCAGCTCCCGCACGACACCGGATGACCCAGACTCATCGTCACCCGCGCCCAGGGCCTCGAAGCGCTCCTCGAGCTCCCGGTGCTGCTCGACGAGGATGTCGAAAGGGCCTCCCATCCCTGAACCATCTGCACGACGGGGCAGGCAGACAACCAAAGGCGGGCTTCATCCTCACATTATCGAAACTCAAACGATGGGTGGATCGAACGTTCGACAGGGGTGAAACAACCACATGGAATCGTGCCGTATCCGGGGGCTGAAAGCCCATGGGGGTCGACGCCAAGCGTTGCCTACTCAAAGCAACCTGGGGGGTGGGCCGGGAGCATCCCCCCGGGGACGGTGCGTGGGTTTGGGGCGTCTGGGGACATGGAGTGCAGGGGCCCGACTGCCCGGCCGGTCCGGCTGACGTGGCGCCCGGGCGTCTCCATGATGTGTCCCCGTGGAAGCCTCGCTCGCCACCGTGCGCAGGGCCGTGTTCCGCCTCGCCGAGCGGGGGGCGGCGCTGTCGGCGCTCTACCATCGCGCGCGGCTGATGGGGGCCGAGCACGTGCCGACCCGGGGCCCCGTGCTGTTGGTGGGAAACCATGGCGTCTGGGGTTACGAGACACCGGCCTTCTTCCACCTGCTGCACCGGGCGACGGGACGCCGGGCGCTGGGGCTGGCCGAGCGCGGCTTCTTCCGCATCCCCGTCATCCGCACGGTGTTGCCGTGGCTGGGCGGGGTGGAGGGGACGAAGGACAACGCGCTGGCGGCGCTGAAGGAGGGGGCGCTGGTGGTGTGCTACCCCGGCGGCGCGCGCGAGGTCTTCAAGCGTCCTCCGGGCCGCTATCAACTCCGGTGGGAGCAGGCCCTGGGCTTCGCGCACGTGGCGGCGCGCGCGGGGGTGCCGGTGGTGCCCTTCGCGGGCTTCGGGGTGGATGACACGTTCCTGTTCCCCCCGGGCGAGGCGAAGCTGGGCGTGCGGCTCACCGACGAGGAGAAGTACCGCGTGCCCCTGCTCGTGGGGTTGGGGCCGCTGCCCTTTCCGGTGCGGCTGACCTTCGCGTTGGGAAGCCCGCACATGCCGCCGCCGGCCGGTGCGTCCGAGTCCCGCCTGCGTGCGTTTCGCGACCGGGTGGCCACGAGCGTGCACCGGTTGATGGTGAAGGCCCGCCATGCTTGAGCCGCCCTCCTCTTCCCTGCAGCGCCGTCGCGCGGCACCGCTCGTCCCGGACGTGGAGGACATCCCCTCCGGCTACGAGCGACTGGTGTGCGAGGAGCGCCCGGTGAAGGGGACATCGGTGCGGCTGTTCACCTTTCCCGACGGCGACACGGACCCATCGCGCACCGTGGTGTGTCTGCCGGGCCTGGGCGCCAGTGGCCGCTCCTTCGCGCCGATGGAGCCCTTGTCCCGCCTGTTGCGTCTGCTGTTGTGGACGCCGCCCCTGCACACCCCGGCCACGCACTCGCCGCTCGCGTGGAACCTGGCCGTGCTGGACCATGTCGAGGCGCGGCTGCCGGAGCGCTTCGCGTTGGTGGGCTCGTCCTACGGGAGCCTGCTGTCCATCGCCTTCGCGCTGGCGCATCCGGAGCGGGTGCGGGCGCTGGTGCTCGTGTCTCCCGTGGCCAGCGTGCGTCGGGTGAGGCGGCTGGCGGTGTCGCTGTCGACGCTGGTGCGCGCGCCTCGGCCGCTGGCGTACCTGGTGGCGCCCATGGTGGCGCGGGTGCTGGGGGGCGCGCGGCTGCCGCCCGAGGGGCGCGCGGAAATCGTGCGCGAGGCGCGGCGGCTGACGCCCCTGGAGCTCTTGCGTCGACTGCGGGACGTGCTGGCCGCGGACTTCCATCCCCGGCTGCACGAGCTGCGCGTGCCCACGCTCGTCATCCAGGGCGGCCGGGATTTGCTGGTGCCGCCCGAGGCCGCGGTGGACGTGGCCCGGCACATCCCCGGAGCGCGGCTGGAGCTGCTGCGCGACGCGAGCCACCTGCCGTACATGAGCCACCCGGAGGCGTTCAACGCCCTCGTGGGGGCCTTCCTCGAGGAGTATGGGGTCGCCCCCCGGGAGCTGCGTGGATGAGCGCCATCGCCGAACAGTGGTCTCGCGGAGCGCTGATGTTCCTGTCGCGGCGGACGGGCCTGAAGGACTGGGCCACGCGGCTGCCTCCGCTGAAGAAGCTGTCGCGGCGCTTCGTCGCGGGCGAGACGCTCGACGAGGCGATGGACGCGGTGAAGGCGCTCACCGCGCAAGGGCTGTCGGCGTCCTTCGACCACCTCAACGAGGCGGTGAAGGACGCGGCGGAGACCCGCGAGGAGGTGCGCGAGTACCGCCGGCTGCTCGCGCGCATCGACCAGACGGGGGTGCGGGCCAACGTGTCGCTGAAGCTGACGCAGTGCGGGCTGCTGCTCGATGAAGCGCTGGCGCTGGAGAACGCGCGACAGGTGGTGGCGGACGCCACGTCACGCGGCTCGTTCGTGCGCATCGACATGGAGCACGGCGCGGTGACGCAGGTCACGCTGGACATCGTGCGAAAGCTCCACGCGGAGTTCGGAGAGCCGCACGTGGGCGCGGTGCTGCAGAGCTGCCTGCGGCGCACGGAGGCGGACACCCGCGCGCTGTGCGATGAGCGGGTGCGCATCCGTCTGTGCAAGGGCGCCTATCTGGAGAGCGAGGCCATCGCCTATCCAGACAAGGCGGACGTGGACGCGAGCTTCGTGCGGTGCATGAGGGTGCTGCTCGACAGCGGCGTGTATCACGGCATCGCCACGCACGATGAGCGGATGATTGACGCGACGCTGGAGCACGCCGCGCGGCGGGGACTGCCTCGCGGTGCGTTCGAATTCCAGATGCTCCACGGCATCCGCGCGGACCTGCAACGACAGCTCGCGGACCAGGGGCATCCGGTGCGCGTGTATGTCCCGTACGGCCGCCACTGGTATCCCTATCTCATGCGCCGCATGGCCGAGCGCCCGGCGAACCTGGCCTTCGTGCTGAAGAACCTCGCGCGAGGTTGAAGCGGACACCGTCCCTCCTCGTGGCCGATTGAACAGACGTCCCGTCCGCGAGTCGTGAGCGCTCAGGATTCGCGGGCCGCGTGCGTCCTCCTCCCACGGGAATTCCTGTCGTCCCGCCACCACGACGCCGTGCCAGGACACCCGGGTGCGCCGCACCCGGCAGGGGGAAGCACATGGCCATCATCCATCTCCGATTCCGGAGCCGTGCTCGCGCGTGCGGCGCGCTCCTCTTCGCCCTCGGGCTCGCATGCGCGGGAGGCGGCACGGGCGGCTCGGGTCGACCCGACGTGTTCGTCGAGCAGGACGCGGCCCGACTCCACGAGGCGCGGCAGGTCGCCGTGCGCGTGGCGGCGCTGGCCGGCACCGTGCGCGAGGTCGGCGCCAGGCTGGAGCTCACGTTCTGGTCGGAGCAGGGCGCGCTGACGCTGGTGGGCTACCAGGCCCAGGAGCGCGGCGGACGCGCGGGCCGGCCCGTGGACGCCGCGGAGCTCCAGCGACAGGTGGCCACGCGGCTCCTGTCCACCACGCGACAGCCGCCGGGAGAGGTGGTGCTGACGCTGGAGCGCGGGGCCTCCTCGTGGCGGGTGGAGCCGCCCCTCCTGCTCCCGGCCGAGCGTCCCCTGGGAGCCCGCCGCGCCCCGGGCCGACGCGAGGCCGGAACGCCCGAGCCCGGCGCCGTGGTGGAGGGACTCAAGAAGCTGCTCGCGCCGGTGCGAGTGCCGGCGGGAGGCAGCGCGTGGGCGGACGTGACGGTGCGCCTGCGGGACGGCCGCGTGGTGGGCTGGGGGCTGAAGGACTGGCGCGAGCTGCGGGGTGGCCGGGACGACGCGACGCGACCGGTGTCCCGAAGGGTGCTGGAGGAGACGGCCTCCGTGCTGCTGCTCCATGCGCCGGCGACGGGGGAGCGCTCGCTGCAGCTGGGGCTGCGCCTGGTGCACGAGCCGGGCGCGGCGGCCGCGGGCGGCTGGGTGGAGGTGGCGGCCCCTTGAACGACACGAGCCCCGACGCGCGGTGGAGACGTCCAACCGCGCGCGGGGCCCGTGGGTCCTGCCGACGACCGCCGACTAGAAGTAGCCGCCGAGCGTGGTCGCCACGCCGAACGTCACGTCCACGTCGTCACCCAGGCCGATGGCCAGACGGGGGCCGGCGCCGATGAAGAAGTGGCTGGTGACGTGGTACAGGAACGGCGCGTAGCCATCCAGGATGACGGTGGACGCAGCCCCCGTCCCGTCCTGCGTGGCGATGATGTCGTCACCGACGAACAGCGTCACGCCGGCCTTCGGCCACACGGAGATCTTCTCCGCCAGCGCGATGTTGTAGCCCACGCGCCCGCCGATACCGAAGGCGGCCACCGTGTCTCCCTCACCGAAGAGCACGCGCAGCTGCACGTTGGCTCCGACGGAGAGGTTCTCCTTGAGGAAGTAATCGGCGCTCGGCGCGATGTGGAAGTAGCCGTACCCCGCACCCTCCGTCGTGTAGCCCAGGTTACCGAACGCATCCGAGCTGACGACAATCTGCCCGGCGTTCCCGAAGCTGCCCGAACCGCCACCCGTCTCCTGCGCGCTCGCCGTCGACGCCACCATCAACCCTGCCGCCACGGCCATCGCCTGCCACTGATTTGCCTTCATGAAGCGTCCCTCCGTTGCGTTAGCCCGCGGTCATTCCCGGGCGCTCGGCGGCCCCTTCTAGTCAATGGGCGAAAGCGTGCATCCTTTTTTCGTTCTTCATGTGTCGGCTATCGCATCACCACTCCTTGAGAATTCGCGCAGGAGCGTACGACCAGGGTCCCATGGCCCCGGAGAACGGGGAGTTGGCGGAGGCCTCCCGTGGTGGGCGCGCGCGGTGGGGCCCGGCGTGAGACATCGCTGAGACACGGCGCGGAGCACACGCGTCACGCCGCGAGCCCGCGGACGAGAAGGCACGGCCGGGCGGAGGAGTCATGGTTCCCGGCCGGCCTCCCCATTCGCGAAGTCCCGCGCACCAGGCGGCCCTGACCGCCCGGGAGGAGTGCGCGGCACGAAGCGTTGGATAGCAATCACCGAGCCACCCGCGCGCCCGGGCGAAATCAATCCCTTGTCACCCCGGGGCCCTCGGCGGACGCGCGGAGGTGGGACCCGCTCATCCCAGAAGCGAACAGTCTTGCAATGATTGGCATGACTGACGTTGCCGTGCTTCTTTAGGATTCCAGCAGGTGCCCCGTTCGCGGTGGGAGGGGACCATGCCTCGAGTGCGCACGCCCGCGGTCGCGGGCTCCTTCTATCCGGCCCAGCCCTCCACGCTGTCCACCCAGCTGGACACGTGGCTGGAGCAGGCGCGTGTGCCGGGGGACGCGTCGCCCGCGGCGCTCATCGTCCCCCATGCCGCGTATGTCTATTCCGGCGGGGTGGCGGCGGCGGCCTACGCCACGCTGTGGCCGCGCCGCGCCGCGCGCACGCGGGTGTTGCTGCTGGGCCCCAGCCACTTCGTCCCCCTGCGGGGCGTGGCGTATCCGGAGGTGGACCTGCTGTGCACGCCCCTGGGGGACGTGCGGCTGGACGAAGGGCTGCGCGAGCGGGCCATGCGGCTGCCCCAGGTGACGGCGTCGACGGGAGCGCACGAGGCGGAGCACGGCTTGGAGGTACAGCTCCCGTTCCTGCAGCGGGTGCTGGAGCACTTCACGGTGCTGCCGCTGGTGGTGGGCCGGGGCGCGTCGGACCAGGCGGCGCAGGTGCTGGAGG
Source organism: Myxococcus sp. MH1 (assembly GCF_059738865.1). Classification (NCBI taxonomy): domain Bacteria; kingdom Pseudomonadati; phylum Myxococcota; class Myxococcia; order Myxococcales; family Myxococcaceae; genus Myxococcus; species Myxococcus sp. MH1. The sequence goes on from NZ_AP026947.1 coordinate 10,674,349, forward strand.
CGCTGTGGGACGAGGACGTGCTGCCCGTCATCACGTCGGACCTGTCGCATCACCTGCCCTACGAGCACGCCGCGCGGGCGGACCGGGTGACGGCGGCGCGGGTGCTGTCGTTGGAGGAGCCGCTGGACGCGGGGAGCGCGTGTGGCGCGGAGGCCATCAACGGGCTCTTGCGCGTGGCGAAGCGGCGGGCGCTGCGGCCCCGGATGGTGGCGCTGCGCAGCTCCGGGGATGCGTTCGGCGCGCACGAAGGCGTGGTGGGCTACGGGGCCTTCGTGTTCGACGCGCCGTGAGTCAGTCGTCCCAGGAGAGGGTGTACTCGCTGTCGAGCAGCGACGTCTGGCGGCCCCGCACCTGGATGTCCTGGGCGCCCACGGCCTGGAGCGCGCCCTCGAGCATGCCCTCGTTGTAGGCGACGGGGGTGAAGATGCGGCGCATGTGGATGCGGCCCGCGCGGGCGCTGGTCCACTCCACCACCAGCTCACCGAAGTCGATGGCCATGCGGTAGGCCTCCGGCAGCATGTTGACCAGCTGCTTCGGGTCGCCGCCCACCTGCTGGCGCACCTCCGAGCCGAACATGGAGTGCACGAAGGCGAGCGTGCCCTGGACGCCAATCTGGCGCATGGCCTCCTCGAAGCCGCCCAGCTGGGGCGCGAGCAGGTGGGCCGCGGCGAAGAACAGCCGCATGAAGGGCGGCACCGGGTACAGCTCGGTGGGGTCCAGGTCCGCGGGCATGTCGCCCGCGTCGACGATGCGCTTCACCGCCTGCTCACCGCCCAGGAAGCGCACGGTGTCGAGCACGGCGGCGAAGTGCATGCCCCGGATGTGCTCGGAGGGCTGCACGAGCGCGAGCCGCGCCTCCAGCTCGCGCTGGACGTCCTCGGGCGTGTTCCAGATGCCGCGTTCCATGAGAGCCGACCTCCACCGTGAAAAAATCCGCGCGGAATGCTCGCACAGCTTGCTCGCGCGCGCGAACTCCTTGGAGGGCTCGCACCCGCTCCGCGTGGAGCACGAGCCGACGTGTGAGGTCGGGTGACGCCCTCGGCGGAGCCTCCAGCGCTCTGGGTTCAGGAACCAAGGGGGCCGGCGGCACGGGGGGTGGTGGAGGCTTCCTCTTTCCGGAGCTTCGCGTCGAGCAGGAAGTTGCCGAACGGCACCAGCGACGCGCCGAACGCGAACACCACGCGCGAGAAGGACCAGCGCAGGGCGATGGCCACCTCCATCAGCGCGAAGAGGTACAGCACGAACAACAGCCCGTGGGCCATGCCCGCGAAGCGCACCGCCAGGGGCATCCCCGCCGCGTACTTCAGGGGCATCGCGATGAACAGCAGCGCGATGAAGGACAGGCCCTCCAGCAGGGCCACGGCGCGGAATCGTCCAAGAGGGGTCTTCAGCATGAGGGTCTCCTCGTCCTCTCTCCCACCCCCAGGCCTGTCCGTCCATGCGTCAGTGTGACGCACCCGGTGGCACGCTCGCCCGCCAGGTGTGCCCGGCGCATACCCCGCCGCCTTCGAGCCGTGTCATGCCGGGCGCTAGAATGGACGGCGGGCAGGACGTCGGCGTCCACCCAGACCCACGAGGGGGGAACATCATGTCGGGAAACGACAAGCTGGAGTCCACCATCCAGGTGCCTCGCGCGGACCGGAAGGGGGCGAAGCTGGTGCTGGAGCGCCCCTCCGGCACGCTCAACACCGTGGCCATGCGGCTGGTGGTGAGCGGGAAGATGCAGGGCCAGGAGCGGCGGCAGCTGCACTCGGCGACCTTCGCGGGAGAGACCACGCTGCCCCTGCCGGATGACTTCCTGACCAGCGCGGCGCAGGGCTTCGTGCGCGTGGTGTTCTCCGTGGCCGACCCCGCGGGCGTGGGGGCGCGGTTCCTCCAGCGCGCCTCGCTCGTCTTCGAGAAGGGCGGCAAGGAGGCCCTCTGGGATGACTTCTCCCTGGAGAAGGGCTCGGTGGCGGACTTCATCACGCTGACCTGGACGGTGGTGGAATGAGGGCGGCGCTCGCGCTGCTCACGGCGCTCTGCGCGGGGGTCGCGAGTGCCCAGGCCACACCGCCGAAGCCGAACACGGTGGAGCTGGACTTCCCGAGCATCCTGCGCGGCGGCTCGGAGGCGGCCGCGGGGTTGGATGTCGCCACGGCGGGAGAGCTGGTGCACCCGGCGAACCCCACGGCCCTGGTGGCGAGCCTGCGCGGCGTGGGCGCGGTGCTGAATGGAACCCAGGCCTCGTTCGCGCTGCAGTTCAATCCCTACCTGCTCACCGAGGGCTTCGAGCGGCTCTACTCGGAGGCCGTCGCCTCTCGCAATTCGTCGCTCGTCACGCGGCTGCTCCAGGACACGGCCATCACGCTGGGCATCGGACAGGACACGCCGTTTCCGGACGCGGCGCCCCAGAAGGGCCGCTTCGCCACGGTGATGGCGGGTGTGTCCATGGACGTGCTCGGAGAGCGCAGCATCTACGGCGCGCGCTACAGCCAGTGCATCGCCAACGTGCTGGCGGACCCGACCCTGTACGAGTTCCCCGACAAGCCCCTGCCCGGGGACTACGACAGCGCGGAGGACTTCAGGAAGGCGGACGCCGAGTACCGGGTCGCGATGGAGGCCACGCGGCAGGCGGGCATCGCGCGAATCCGGCAGGGGCTCCCCGCGTGCACGAAGGAGTCGCGCGCGTCGTCCAGCGCGCTGTTCCTCTCGGCGGGGGGACGCTGGGTGACGCCGGGGCTCGAGTCGCAAGACGGGGATGGGGTCGCCATCCAGCGCGGGTTCGGCGCGGCCACGTTGGAGTTGTTGAGCGACGCGGACGCGAACCTGGAGGTGGCCCTGCAGGTCCGCGTGCTGCAGGAGCGCGCGCGGCCGGAGCTGTCGATGGAGAAGTGGGTGGACGTCGGCCTGTCGTTCGGCGTCGCGTCGCCGCGCTTCCAGCTCAAGCTGGAGGCGACCCAGTCCCTGCTGAAGCTGGGGGGCACGGAGTCGAGGCGGGCCAGCGTGGTGGCGAGCACGCGGGTGCGCCTGGGCGACAACTTCACGGTGGGCCTGGGCGTGCAGGGGCAAGGCGAGGACATGTCCGATGCGCTCGGACAGATTCGCCCCAGCCTCGTGCTCGACCTGGCGGAGCTGCCCACGCTGCTCCAGTCCGTGCCGACGCCGAGGTGAACCGTGGCTCACCGTGGCGGCAGCGAGACACCGTGCCGCGCGAGGTCCTCGGGGGTGTTGACGTTCACCAGGGAGCGCAGCGTGGGGTCCACCGCGCGCAGTGCGCTCTCGGGCAGGACCCGGGAGCGGAAGCGTGAGAGCAGCCGTCGCAAGGACGGGTCCTCCGGGAGCAGGGTCCTCCAGTGGGGCGCCAGCTCGGCGCGATACACGGCGAGGAGCGGCTCCATCCGTCCCTCGGCCTCGAAGCACACCGCGTCCACGTCCTCGCCGCGCGCGGCGAGCAGCACCCGCAGCGCCTCCAGCGACACGAAGGGCATGTCGCACGCCACGGTGACGACCCAGCGCGTGCGCGACGCCGTCAGCGCCGCGTGCACACCCCCTGGAGCGCCCTTGTCCGGGATCGGGTCCGCCACCGTGCGCAGGGCATATGCCGCGTAGGGAGCGGGGGCGTTCGCCACCAGGAGCACGTCGCCGAAGTGGGGGGACAGCGCGAGCTGCCGTGACAGCACGGTGCGCCCCTCGACCTCCAGCAGTCCCTTGGGCACGCCCGACAAGCGACGCCCCTGACCGCCCGCGATGATGGCGAGCGTCACGTCCGGGAACTCGGTGCCAGGGCGGGGGGCCATGAAGAAGGGCGCGTGTCCGGCGGAGGACCGTGGGGCCCGCGCGGCTGGAGCATGACATACACCGGGGGCCTGTCGCGGACAGGTCCCGCGCTTCCACCTTCGGACCATGACGCAGGCCATCTCCGGGGCACGTCTGCGCTGCTCATCGTGCCGTCGGGAGGCCGACCATCGTGGCCTGCAAGACCTCCCGACAAGCGCACCGGGCGCGTCCCTCGGAAATCCCTCACCCAACACCCCGTGGAGCCACCCGCCAGACAGGATCCGCAACCCGACCGCTGGCCCCCGCGCCCGGCGAGGTGTCCATCCATCGTGGTCCGCAGGGCCTCCCGACAAGCGCACCGGGCGACCCTCGCTACTTCTTTTGAGTCAGGTGCCTGGTGAGTCTCTTCCTGCCCAGCACTCCGTCCGATGAACTTCGCATCCGCCGGTGTCGTGGTCTTCCGCGCCTGGCCTCGCGTCGAGGCATCGCCCGAACCACCCTCCGGACGCCACGGCCAGTCCCCTGGCGGTCACCCGCCAGCCAACGCCCTCCGGATGACGCACCGGCCCACGTCGTGTCCGGCAGGCGGGCAACCGGCACGGGGTACGATGGACAAGGCGCCGCTCCCTCGACGTAGTCTGCGCCGCGTCGATGCCGCTCACGTCCCTTCACACCGCCCGGCAGGCCGCGCTCGAAGCCCTCTCACCGACGGCTCCCGAGTCCGTGCTGCTGCTCGACGCCCACGGCCGCTTCCTCGCCGAGGACGTCCGCGCGGTGCGCTCGCTCCCCGGCTGCGACAACTCCGCGATGGATGGCTGGGCCGTGCGCGCCGAGGAGACCCGCGGCGCCAACCGGGACCGCCCTGCTCGACTCCGGGTCGTCGACACCGTCTACGCGGGCGCCCTGCCCTCGCGCGCGCTCCAGCCCGGAGAGGCGGCCCGCGTCTTCACCGGCGCGCCGATTCCCTCCGGCGCGGATGCCGTCATCCGACAAGAAGCCGCGCGCGCGACGGAGGACCATCGCCACGTGGACCTCTTCATCACCGTCCCTCCGGGCCATGACATCCGCCGCACGGGCGAAGAGGTGCTCGCGGGCACGCTCCTGTTCAGCGCGGGTCAGCGCTTGAGCGCATCGGTGCTCGGGGTCCTCGCATCCCAGGGGGAGACCCACGTGCGCGTGAGGTCCGCGCCTCGTGTGGCGGTGCTCGCGACGGGGGACGAGCTCATCCGCCCGGGCCAGCCCGCGCTCTCGCATCAGGTATACGAGAGCAACTTGATTCTGATAGCGGCGCTCGCTCGCGAGGCCGGCGCGGACGTGCGCCACCTCTCCCGCGCCCGTGATGACGAGCAGGCGCTGCGCGAGTCCATCGAGCACCTCGCGCCACAGGTCGATGTGCTCATCACCACCGGTGGGGCCTCGGTGGGAGACAAGGACCACGTCAAGCGGGTGCTCACGCGCCTGGGCGCGCGCTTTCTCGTGGACGGCGTGGCGCTCAAGCCGGGCAAGCCCGTGGCCGTGGCGAGGTTGGGCACCGCCGCCGTCGTCGTGCTGCCGGGCAACCCGGGCGCGGCGAGCGTCGCGTTCGACCAGCTCGCGCGGCCCCTGCTGCTCCGGCACCAGGGAGTCCTCGAGCTGCGCCGCCGCGTCCGCGCGCGCCTGTCCGAGCCGCGGCACAAGCAGGCGGGCCTCACGTACCTCATCACCGCCCTGCTCGAGCACGACGACACGGGCGCCCGCGCGGTGCTGCGCCCCCAGGGCGCCGGACAGATTCTCCAGAACGTCCAGGCGGATGGTTGGGCCGTCCTGCCTCCAGGCCAGGCCGACTTCGCCGAGGGAGACGTGGTCGAGGTGGAGCTGTTCGACCGTCCGACACATGTCGCCGTCGACGCCCCCACCGGGGGACAGCCCACATGAGCCGCGTCCCCACCATGCGCATCCACGTCGCCGAGGACGACCTCGCGCGCCGCATCCACCCCACCCAGGTCGACGCCACGGCTGCGGGGCTCCACCCATGAGCCGAGTCCCCGCGGTGAGCATCATCGGCTGGTCCGGCGCCGGGAAGACGACGCTCCTCGCGCGCCTGCTCCCGGAGCTCGCCTCGCGCGGCCTGCGCGTCGCCGCCGTGAAGCACTCCTCCGACGCGCACCCGCTCCACCGCCCCGGCAGTGACACCGCGCGCTTCCAGCAGGCTGGCGCCGTGCTCACCGGCTTCGCCACCCCCGAGGGCGTCCAGCTCACCCACGACCAGTCCCCCGCGGACAGCCTGCCCACGCTCCTCTCCCGCCTCGTCGGACGCCTGGACCTCGCCCTCGTCGAGGGCTGGAAGGACGGCCCCCTGCCCAAGCTCGAGGTCTGGCGAGAGGGACTCGGCCCACCCCTGGCTCCGTCACGGCCCGAGGTCTTCGCGCTCATCACCGACTCGCCCCCCCCGAGTCCCACCAGCCCACGAGTCCTCTCCCCCGAGGACCTCGGTGCCATCGCGGACGCGGTGCTCGAGCACCTGCACCCGCCCCGCCCCGCACCCCTCTCCCCCGCCGACGCGCGCGGCGTCGCCTCCAAGCCCGTGCGTCGCTGGAGCGGCGCCACCTTCCAGCCCACCGAGGACGACGCCCTCGCCGTCGAAGAGCCGCTCGAGCTTCGCGTGAATGGCGAATCACTCGTCACCACCATGCGCACCCCCGGACACGACCGGGAGCTCGCCGTGGGCTTCCTCCTCGCCGAGGGCCTCATCCGGGGCGCCGAGGACCTGGGCACCCTCGCCCACTGCGGACGGCCCGGAGAGGAAGGCTGGGGAAACGTGCTCGAAGTCACGCCCGCCCCAGGCGTCTTCCTCGACCCGGAGCCCCTGCGCGCCACCCGTCGCGGAACTCTCACAACCTCAGCATGTGGAGTGTGCGGGAGGCGCAGCGTCGAGGACCTGCTCACCGGCTGCACGCCCCTGCCGCCAGGCCCCGTGCTCTCCCCCTTCGCCGTGGCCCGCGCCACCGAGCGCCTGCGCGACGTGCAACGCAACTTCGCCCGCACCGGAGGCGTCCACGCCGCCGCCGCGCTCGACACCGAGGGGCGCCTGCTCGCCGCCTTCGAGGACGTGGGCCGACACAACGCCGTGGACAAGGTCGTCGGCGCGCTCGTCCTGGCGGGCACACTCCGCGCAAATCTCGCGCGCCCCGCCGATTTGACGCGTCAGCCCGCGCTCCTCGCCGTGAGCGGACGCGTCAGCTTCGAAATCATCCAGAAGGCCGTCCGCGCCCGAATCCCCGTCGTCGCGGGCGTTTCCGCGGCCACCACCCTGGCCGTGGACCTGGCCCTGCGTTCCGGCGTGACGCTGGCCACGTTCGTGCGGGACGGCCGCTTCAACGTCCACTCCCACGCGGAACGCCTGGCGGGCGCATAAACCCATGAATTCCCGGCGCACGTCTCGCATGCATCCAGCCCCCCCTCCACGCCCGTACCCCTTCACGTCAGACCGGCACCGTAGATGCAGTATCCCGCACGGCTCCTTCGCAGCGGGGAAGCGAAGGGAGCACTCCCGGTGTTCGCTGGGACCCCGTGAGATGCGACGAGAGTCGGATGATCCAAAGATTTCACACCATGTCACGTCTTACTCACGGTGCGGGGGGTTGCAACGCACCGCACAAGCATGGCAAAAAGCAGTTCTTTCCGACTTGAAGATTTTCAGCCTCAACGGCAGCCTCTATCTGGACTGAACGCTCGGTCGAGCAGGTAGAGGGGGGTGGACACGATGAGCAGCGCAAGTACTGGTGCGGCGGTCGGTGCTCCTGGGTCGGCATCCGCTCAGGGCAACGTGGGGGTCGTCGCGGCGGAAGAGCAGGTTCCGGGGCCGAAGCTGGCGCCTGGCTTCGCGGCGAAGTTGAACCTGACGGTGGACCTGGTCCTGATGACGGTGGTCCTGACGGCCTCCGCGTGGATGGACGGCCAGCTGCGGGCGGAGCCCGGGTGGCTCTTGCCCGCCGTCGTGCTGGCGTCGCTGGTGGTGTGGATCATCACCGGCACGGCCCTGTGCCTGTACGACTCGCGCTTCGCCGAGCGCAGCCGGCTGGACCACGTCGCGCTGGTGTCGGTGACGACGCTCGCCGTGGTGACGGTGCTCGCGGTGGCGAACCTGGCCCTGCCGGAGACCCTGAAGGTCCCGGGCCTGGCGCCCCTGCTCATCCTGTTCTGGCCCGTGGCGCTCTTGCTGCGCCTGTTCGTCTTCCGTCCGGTGGCGGCGCAGGAGCGCCCCATGGACGCGGTGCTCATCGTCGGCACGGGGGCCATGGGCCGCTACTCCGGCGAGGACCTGACGCGCCGCGGCCGCCGGCAGATTCTGGGCTACGTGCGCTTCCACGACGACACGGGCTCCATCGGCGAGCTGCCCTCGAAGGTGCTCGGCACGGTGGATGACCTGGAGCACATCCTGCGCAACACGGCGGTGGACGAGGTCTACATCGCGGGCAACACGCTCAAGCAGGGCGAGGCGATGCAGGCCGCCATCAAGCTGGCCGAGCGCTTCGGCGTGCCCTTCGCGCTGCCGGCGCACACCTTCCGCCTGGACCGCGCGCGCCCCGTCGACAGCCGCGCGGTGGCGGACGGCTTCCTGCACTTCGCGGCGGTGAGCCCCAAGCCGCACCAGATGGCGATGAAGCGCCTGTTCGACATCTGCGTGTCCGCGGTGGCGCTGTGGATGCTGCTGCCGCTCCTGGGCTTCGTGGCGCTGATGGTGAAGCTCACGTCGAAGGGGCCCATCTTCTTCAAGCAGTACCGCGTCGGGCAGAACGGCAAGCCGTTCTACATGCTCAAGTTCCGCTCCATGGTGGTGAACGCGGAGGAGCTCAAGGAGAAGCTGGCCGCGCTCAACGAGCAGTCGGGCCCGGTCTTCAAGATGAAGAACGACCCGCGAATCACGGGCATCGGCCGCTTCATCCGCAAGTTCTCCATCGACGAGCTGCCCCAGTTCATCAACGTGCTGCGCGGGGAGATGAGCATCGTCGGCCCTCGGCCGCCGGTGCCCAGCGAGGTGGCCAAGTACGAGACGTGGCAGCGCCGCCGGCTGTCGGTGCGCCCGGGCCTGACGTGCATCTGGCAGGTCTCCGGCCGCAACCAGATTTCCTTCGAGGAGTGGATGTACCTGGACATGCAGTACATCGACCACTGGACGCTGACGAGCGACCTGCGCCTGCTGCTGCAGACGGTGCCGGTGGTCATCACGGGTCGCGGGGCCAGCTAGGCCTCCAGGCGACCTGACTTCCCGCGGGGGTGGCATTGACGTGCCGCCCCCGCTCGTCTTCTATGCACCCGGGCCGTCCGGCCGACGCCGGGAGCGCCCGACTCCCCACCGTGACTACCCACAGCGAATCCTCTCAGCAGAACGCCCAGGAGCATGAGCGCTCCCACGAGGCGATGGGCGCGGTGCGCAACGGCCTGCAGCTCGGCGGCTCGCTGCTGGTGACGTACGCCATCGCCTTCGGCATCCGTCCGCTGCTGACGCACTACCTGTCGCCGGAGGCCTTCGGGCGCTTCAACTGGGCGGACAGCTTCTCGGCCATCTTCTTCATCGCCACGAACCTGGGCCTGGAGATGTACATCCGCAAGGAGGTGTCGCGCAGGCCGGAGCACGCCAGCGACTTCTTCGGCGCCTCCATGCTGCTGCGGCTCATCCTCACCGTCGTGCTGATGGGCGCGCTGTCGCTCGTGATGGCGTGGCGCGAGGACCCGCCGGAGATGCGCGCGCTGGTGTACGTGTTCGGCGTCGCGCAGCTGCTCGTCATGTGCAACGCGTCCATGGCGGCGCTGCTGCACGCCAAGGGCAAGGTCGCGGGGCTGTCCATCTCCAACGTCGTCACCAAGGTGGTGTGGGGTGGCGGCCTGCTGGCGGTGGGCGTGCTGGGGCTGCCCTTGCCCTGGCTCGCGGTGCCCGTCGTCGCATCGGAGGCCATCAAGCTGGGCATCGGCTGGTACCTGGCGCGCGTGCACATGGGCCTGGTGTTCCGCGTGGACTTCCCCGCCACGTGGAAGGTGTGCAAGGCGGGCCTGCCCTACTTCCTCACCGCCGCGGCGCTCGCCACCAACGGGCGGCTGGACATCATGATCCTGGGGATGCTCGGCAGCCACGAGGAGGTGGGCTGGTACTCCGCCGCGTGGAGCATCTCCAACGTCACCTTCGCGCTGAACCCCGTCATGGGCTGGGTGCTGCTGCCGCTCATGTCGCGCGCCGCCGCGCGCTCGGAGGAGGAGGTCAGCATCATCGCCCGCCGCGCGCTCGAGGGGACGCTCGCCGTGACGGTGCCCATGATGATGCTCATCGTGATGGGCGCGCCCTTGTGGATTGGCCTCCTGGGCCGCGACTACTCGCTGGCGGTCAACCTGCTGCGCCTGCAGTCGCCGCTGTTCGTGCTCGCGTTCGTGACGATGACGTGCGGCGCGTGGCTCACCATGACGAACCGCGAGTGGTGGGTGACGGGCACCAGCATCTTCGGCAGCCTGCTGCTCAACCCGCTGCTCAACCTGCTGCTCGTGCCCTGGCTGTACGCGAAGTACGGCGACGGCGGCGGCGCGGCGGGCACGGCGATTTCGCTGCTGCTGATGGAGGTGGTCATCACCATCATCATGCTCGGCCGCATGGGCCGCTCCGCGGTGGACCGGCGGCTGCTGGTGCGCGTGGCGAAGACGGCGGTGGTGTGCGTGGCCATCGTCGCGCTGGACCGCACGGTGCTCGCGCCGCTGTCCGACTGGCCGCGGCTCATCGTCGAGGCCTCGCTGTACGTCGTGGGGGTGCTGGCGCTCGGCGCGGTGAAGCCGGGCGAGGTGCTCGCGGTGGTGAAGCTGGCGCGCCGCCGAGGCAACCCCGAACCGGAGCCGGCCGTCGTGGCCGTCGCCCCCGCGCCCTGAAGGAGCCCCATGACCTCCCCGCTCCGCTCCCTGCTCCGCCCGGCCTCGCGCGTGCTCGCCACCGCGGGGCTGGTGCTCGTGGCCTCCGGCTGCACGGGGCTCGGCAAGTACACCTGGGTGGACGAGTACCAGGAGAAGCCGCCCCCGCTGGACGCCAGCTACCGCATCGCCGCCGGCGATCTGCTCAACATCCGCGTGTGGAACCAGGAGTCGCTCACCACGCAGGCGCGCGTGCGCGACGACGGGCGCATCAGCCTGCTGTTCCTGGACGACGTGGAGGCCGCGGGCCACAGCCCCGCCATGCTGTCGCAGCAGATCCAGACGCGGCTGAAGGACTACATCAACCACCCCGTCGTCACGGTGGCGCTGGAGATGCCGCGCCCCATCAAGGTGACCATGGTGGGCGAGGTCAACCGCATCGGTCCGCTGGAAATCGATGTGGGGGCCAGCCTGCTGCAGGCCCTGGCCGGCGCGGGCGGCTTCACCGAGTACGCGCACAAGGACCGCATCTTCGTCATGCGCCAGGACGACGGGCAGGCGCCCGTGCGCATCCGCTTCCGCTACCAGGACCTCATCCACGCCGAGGGGCGCGCGCCGTCGTTCCGCCTGCGCCCCGGTGACGTGGTGGTGGTGGAGTGAGCGGTGCTGGGGGCGGCGCTCACCGCGATGTGGCTGGAGGTCTGTGGGGCCTCCGTCTCCTACACCGCGTCGGTGCGGGTGGACTCGCGCGTGCGCTCCAACGAGGACCCCGCCGAGGACGCGCCCACCCTCGCCGCTGACACGGACTTCACGCCGATTCTGGGCCTGGAGCGGCGCGAGGGGAACACGTCGCTCCAGTTGGACTACGCGCCGCGCATCAGCCTGCGCGAGGTGACGGCCAGGGCGCGCACCGAGATTCAGCACATCGGCCGCTTCGCCGCGCTCTGGCGCCCCGAGCGGGGCCTGTCGTTCCGGCTGAGCGAGGAGCTGGTGCTGGGCAGCGTGAACCTGCTCACGCTCGACGCGCTGCCCTCGCTGGACCCGGACCCCATCGACCCGGACGGCCCCATCCGGCCGCCGCAGGGCGGAGGTCCGCTGCAGCCCCTGCCCGAGGCGGACACCGTCCACTTCCTCTCCTCCGCCACGTCGCTCACCGGCGAGACGGGCTGGCTGGGGCGGCGCTGGCAGCTGTCCGGCACCACGGGCTTCACCGTGAGCGGCGGCCTGGACGGCCCCGCGCGTGAAGCCGTACCCCTGCAGTACGGCCCGCGCCTGGACGTGTCCCTGAGCCACGCGCTGTCCCCGCTCAGCGCCATCACCACCTCGGCCGCCGCCACCTACGCGCGCTTCTCCACCGGGGCCAACAACACCGTGGTGACGCTGACGGAGAGCTGGACGGGCCGCATGACTCGCCGCACGGGCCTGGAGGCCGGCGTGGGCGCGAGCATTGTCCACACCGTGACAGCGGCCGGCGGAGTCGAGCCGGACCCGGCACCTCGCACGGAAGTGCTGCCCAACCTCACGCTCGCGGTGGGGCACCGCATCCCCTCGCGCACGGCGGACTTCGACGGGCGGCTGGGCGTGCGCGTCTCCCCCTTCACGGACCGGCTGACGGCGCGCGTCTATCCGCGCGCGGACCTCACCGCGACGGGGACGTGGGCGCTGGGGCCCCGGGTTCGCGTGGGCACCACGGCGGGGACGGCCTTCGCGGTGGGCGGGGCCACGGGTGACAGGTTGGTGTCCGGCGGGGTGACGGCGTCCTGGATTCTCAACACCTGGATGTCGGTGGACGCGGATACCCGGGGGACGTGGAGCCGCTCGCCCGAGTTGCCGGCGGCCCGGTTCCAATGGGCGGCGGTGCTGGGCCTGTCGCTGCGGCAAACTGGTATCCTCTGAGCCAAAGCGAAGGCCATGGCGAAGCTCATCCTGATGTCCGTCCTCATCCTCACGATTGCCCTTCCCGCGAAGGCGGCGAGGGACCCGAATCCGTCGCGAGGACTGAAGAAGGCCATCCTGTGGGTGATCCTCTTCAACGCGGCATACACCTACGGCGTCATCGTCTGGGTGCCACGGCTCGGCTTCCACTGAGCGCGACTGAGAAGAAAGGCTGACGACGCAATGGAGCCCCAAATGCACACGGTCCTCCTGGTGGAGGACGCGCCCTTCTTCCGGAAGATGCTGGGCGACTACCTGCGTGCCATGGGATTCAAGCAGGTGGTGGAGCTGCCCAACGGGCAGGCGGCGCTCAAGCACCTGGCGAGCGCGGAGCGTCCGGACCTGGTGTGCCTGGACCTGACGCTGCCGGACATCTCCGGCTACGACTTGTGTGAGCACATCCGCAAGAACCCGGGCATGACGGACGTGCCGGTGCTGGTGGTGAGCGCGCGGGATTTGCCCGAGGACAAGGCCCACGCCGAGGAGGCGGGCGCCAACAGCTACCTGGGCAAGCCCTTCACGCAGGAGGAGTTCTCCAAGCGGGTGAAGCACCTGCTCAAGAACGCGCCCGTGAGGAGGACCTCGTGACGGCGCCGGCCCTCGGGCCTCGGGGCCCCCGGGCCGCCCCCGCTGCTCCGGCGTACACGCCCGAGCGGGTGGAGACGAACGCACCGTCGGACCTCATCGACTGGGGCTTCGCCATCGACGCGGTCTTCTATTTGAAGAACGCGGTGCTCAGGCATTGGTTCCTGGCGTTGGTGGTGATGGTGGCGGTGTCCGGCCTGGCGGCGGGCGTGACCAAGATCATGCCGCGCAAGTACCACGTCGAGACGCGGATGCTCACGCAGCGCAACTTCATCATCGCCTCGCTGGCGAACCCGGGCCGCTCCATTCCGGTGGACGCGGACCAGCCCACGCGCGCGGCGTGGGAGATGGTGATGAAGGCCGACAACCTGAAGGCCGTGGTGCGGGACGCGAAGCTGGTGGAGTACTGGGAGCTGCAGCGCTCGCCCATGAGCAAGCTGAAGGAGAAGCTCTTGCGCAAGCCGCCGCCGCCCATGTCCGACGAGGACAAGGCGGACGCGCTCAGCGCCATGCTGGAGCAGTCCATGCTGGTGATGGTGGAGGGTGGCACGGGCACGGTGACCATCGGCGTGGACTGGAGCGACCCGCAGCTGGCGCTCAACATCGTCGAGGCGGCGCAGAAGAACTTCCTGGAGATGCGGCAGCAGGCGGAGATGGGCGCGGTGGCGGAGGCCATCACCATCCTGGACAAGCAGGTGGTGGACGAGGCCGAGGGCATCAAGCAGGCCATCGCGTCGCTGGACGCCACGGTGAAGCGCGTGGAGGCCAAGCGCAAGCGCGAGGAGGCCAAGCAGAACAAGGGCCGGGGCGGCGCGGCGGCGCAGGCGGCGGGCGCCTTGGGCATCAACACGAACCACCTGCTCGCACAGATGCGGTTCATGGTGCAGACCAAGCGTCGGGCCATCTCGGACGTGGAGGAGTTCCGCGCGCGGCGGCTGACGGAGCTGCGCAACCAGCTGGCCGAGCAGCGCGTCATCTACTCGCCGCAGCACCCGCTCATCACGGACCTGGAGCAGCGCATCGTCGCGCTCCAGGAGGACTCGCCGCAGTTGGTGGCGCTGCGCTCGGAGTTGAACGAGCTCATCAACGAGTACATCCGCAACGGCGGGGACCCGGGGGAGCTGGAGCAGGGGACCACGGGCGGGCCGCTGTTGGGCGCGGCGGCGTTTGGTGGGCCCGCGACGGCGGACAACCCGGAGGTGTCGGTGGCGGCGGACCGGGTGCGGATGCTGGTGATGCGGCACCAGGAGAAGATGCGGCGGCTGGACCAGGCGAAGACGGAGCTGGAGATTTCGCGCGCGTCGATGAAGCACCGCTTCAGCGTGCTGTCGCCGCCGACGTTCCCGGAGAAGCCGTCGAAGCCGAAGGTGCAGCTCATCCTGGCGGCGGGTGTGGTGGGTGGCATCGCGATGGGCATCTTCGCGGCGGTGGCGCTGGACATCATCCGTCGGCGCATCCTGGAGAAGTGGCAGGTGGAGCGAATCCTGAAGCTCCCGGTGCTGGCGGAGCTGGAGCGGCGCTAGGGCGCGTGCTCGGGGGAGACAGTCGTGACGGTGTGGACCTGGGTGGACCTGGCGCTGTGCGTGGCGCTGCTGCCGGTGGCGGTGGCGTGCGGCTATCTGCTGCTCCTGACGGTGCTGTCGTGGCGACGCGCGGCGCCGGTGCCGCCCGCGCCCACGCGCAAGTTCGACGTGGTGATTCCGTCGCACAATGAAGAGCTGGGCATCGCCCGGACGGTGGCGAACCTGTCCGCGGTGGACTACCCGGCGTCGCTGCGGCGCATCCTGGTCATCGCGGACAACTGCTCGGACGCGACGGCGCAGAAGGCGCGCGAGGCGGGCGCGACGGTGCTGGAGCGGCATGACACGCAGAAGCGCGGGAAGGGGTACGCGCTGGCGCACGCGTTCGAGTTCAGCCAGAAGGATGGTTTCGCGGACGCGGTGGTGGTGGTGGACGCGGACACGGTGGTGTCGCCGAACCTGCTGCACGCGTACGGGCGCAGGTTGGAGGACGGGGCGCACGCGGTGCAGGCGCACTACGGGGTGATGAACCCGACGGCGTCGTGGCGCACGCGGCTGATGACGATTGCGCTGGGCATGTTCCACAAGGTGCGCTCGCTGGGGCGCGAGGCGCTGGGGGTGTCCTGCGGCCTGCGTGGCAACGGGATGTGCTTCACGCACGCGGTGCTGCGCGAGGTGCCTCACGACGCGTTCAGCGTGGTGGAGGACCTGGAGTACGGCATCCGGCTGGGCCGCAAGGGGCACCGCGTGCACTACGCCTGGGAGGCGGAGGTGCAGGGCGAGATGGTCTCGGCGGAGAAGCAGAGCCGCTCGCAGCGTCAGCGCTGGGAGGGTGGGCGCGCGCAGATGCGCAAGCTGCACGGGTGGCCGCTCTTGAGCGATGCGCTGAAGCAGCGGAGCGGGTTGTTGTTGGACTTGTCGATGGACGTGCTGGTGCCGCCGTTGAGCCAGTTGGTGCTGGCCGCGGTGGGCAGCGCGGTGGCGGCGGCGGTGTTGGTGTGGCTGTCGGGCGGGACGGCGGTGTGGGCCTCGGCGGTGGCGGGCTTCGGGCTGATGAGCCTGGTGGCGTACGTGCTGCGCGGGTGGTGGGTGTCCGGCGTGGGGCCGCGCGGGCTGTTGGACCTGGCTTGGGCGCCTGTGTACGTGGTGTGGAAGGTGGGGTTGATGCTGCGCGGCCCTGGAGCGGAGAAGCGCGGCGAGTGGGTGCGCACCGAGCGCGAGGCCGAGCGGCGCTGAGTCGTTGACGGAGGACCGGGCCTCACGAGGCCCGTGCTGAAACCATGATGGAGCCGGGAGCCTCGCGTGCGATGCGAGGCCCGCTCCGCCTGGATGATGGCCACCTCTCGATGCACCGAGGTGGACCTCATGAACGCTGTCCTTTCACGACTGCTATGCGGGCTGCTGGTGCTGCTGGCCCCGCTGGCGCTCGCCCAGAACAGCAACATCGTCGGCACCGTCATCGACGTGAAGAGCCGTCAGCCCCTTCCCGACGTCGTCATCACCGCGACGTCGCCCAGCCTCGTGGGTGAACGGACCGCCGTCACCGATGCCAAGGGCGAGTACCGCATCCCTCAGCTCCCTCCGGGCGTCTACACCGTCCGATACGAGCGGGAGCATTACCAGCGCTACGAACGCGGGGACGTGCAACTGAGGCTCGACCGCACCCTCCGCATCAAGGTCGAGATGCTCGCCGATGACGCGCTCATCGTGCCCATCATCAGTACTCCGCCGACCCTCGGCCCGGGCTCCACCACCACGGGCGTCAACGTCGACCAGGAGTTCATCAAGCGCATCGACAAGGCTCGGCCTCCTGAACCGTCGCGCTCCTTCGAAGCACTGGCGGAACTGGCCCCGGGCCCCGCGCACGACGCATACGGCGTCCCCCTCAACGGGCAGGTTGCCGTCGCGAGCCCTCCACCCCAGGACAACGTCGCCCCCGCCAAGCCCAGCATGTCGATGACGCTGCGACTCCACCCCGCCCCTCCGCACCAGGCGCCCACCCAGCCCCACCACGGCGAGCCGATGCCCCGCTCGCGCTACTCCGACATGTACTTCAAGGGGTACGGGGTGAACCCCACCGTCAACACGGAGGAGGAGCGCTTCTCCACGTTCTCCGTCGACACGGACACGGCCTCGTACACACTCACGCGCAGCTACCTGAAGCGCGGCGCCATGCCGGACGCGCGCGCCGTGCGCGTGGAGGAGTTCGTCAACAGCTTCGACTACGGCTACGCGAGCGCGAAGAGCGCGCCCTTCGCCGTCCACGTGCAGGGCTTCCCCTCGCCCGTGCGCAAGGGCTACCAGGTGCTGCGCATCGGCGTGAAGGCGCGCGAGGTCTCCCGCGCCGAACGCAAGCCCAGCCACCTCGTCTTCGTCATCGACGTGTCCGGGTCCATGGCCATGGAGAACCGGCTGGAGCTGGTGAAGCAGTCCCTGCGCATGCTGGTAGCGGAACTGGATGAGCGCGACCTCGTGTCGCTCGTCGTGTACGGCTCACGGGCCCGGCAGGTGCTCCCGCCCACGAGCGCGCTCCACGCGTCACGACTGATGGACGCCATCGACGGGCTCCACACCGAGGGCTCCACCAACGCCCAGGCGGGGCTGGAGCTGGGCTATCGCATCGCCGTCGAACACCTGCTCGAGGGCGGCATCAACCGCGTCATCCTCTGCTCGGATGGCGTGGCCAACGTGGGCATCTCCGACGCGGATGGCATCTGGGAGAAGGTGAAGTCGCTCGCGGCCCGGGGCATCACCCTGTCCACCGTGGGCTTCGGCATGGGCAACTACAACGACGTGCTGATGGAGCGGCTGTCCCACGTCGGCGAGGGGAACTACGCCTACGTGGACGAACTGAAGGAAGCCCACCGCGTCTTCGTGAAGAACCTCACTGGCACGCTCCAGGTGGTGGCCAAGGACGTGAAACTCCAGGTGGAGTTCGACCCGAAGGCGGTCTCCCTCTACCGGCTGCTCGGGTACGAGAACCGCGCGCTGACGGCCGAGCAGTTCCGCGATGACCGCGTGGACGCGGGTGAGGTGGGCGCGGGCCACTCCGTCACCGCGCTCTACGAAGTGAAGCCTCTCGAGAACGCCCGGGCACTGGGCACGCTGCGCATCCGCTACAAGTCGCCCGAGGGCGGCACATCGAAGGAGCTGGCGACCCCGTTGCCCCGAGCCACCCTGCGCCCGAGCTACGCCCAGGCTGGCGCGTCCACCCGACTGGCCTACGTGGCCTCCGCCTTCGCCGAGAAGCTCCGGGGCTCGTACTGGACGCGGCCGCTGACCTACGACTCGCTCCTGGAGCTGTGGAGCGAGGTGGGCCCGGAGCTGAAGGCGCGCGAGGACGTCCGCGAGCTGGGTGACCTCATCCGCCGGGCCGGGGGCCTGGACCGGAGAGTGGATCCATTCGAGGCCTTCGCCCCCCTGAGGACCATGGACTTCGACCGGCCGCCCACGGGTTCCTGAGGAGGCCCCTCCCGTTCGACCCGAAATGACGCCTTGGGTCGTATCTCCATCATGCCCACGGCCTCGCATCATGACCGAGCCATGATGAACCCAGGGAGCTGCGTGGGAGATTCTGCCGTCGTGGTCCCGGATGATGGGGTTCGTTCTCCCGAGGCCTTGGAGTCGAGCACGTGACGCCCTTCCTTCGCGGTGTGCTGTGTGGACTCGTGTGGATGCTCTCCCCGGCCGCCGGGGCGCAGGAGGCCGGCCCGAGCGCCGAGGCACAGACCACGGCCTCGTCCCAGGCCACGGAGGCATCCTGTGCCACGGCCGAGGAGGAAGCTCCGCCCCGGTCGCAGGTGATTCGCAAGCCCAGCCGTCCGGTCGTCACGCTCGACGCGGGGCGCAGCGCGTGGCCTGTCGAGACGCTGCGCCTGGAGACGGGCGGCCCGACGGTGGACGTGGGCTCGATGACCCCGGGCGTGCGGGTGGACCAGGAGTTCCTGGAGCGCATCGCCGTGCGCCCCGCGGCAATGGAGTCGCACGAGGCGTCCGGAGCCACGAGGGAGACGTCGGCCCTGGAAGACGCGCTGAGCGGAGCCTCTGCGCGGCGTGACACCGCGGAGCCCAAGCTCCGCTTGCGGCGCTTCCGGTCCCTCGCGGAGCTGGCCCCGGGGACTCCCGAGCAGGTCGTCCTCGAAGCCTCGGAAGGGCACCACACCCACGAGCCCGAGGCACGCGTCGTGAGTCGGTGAGCCGAGCTCCCGACTCGCAGGACCACGAAGCTCACTCGGCGGCCCACGTCACCACGATGGGGAGCGCCATGCCGGAACGGTGATGGAGCGCGGAGCCGCGCATGCGGTTCGCGTCAGCCCGAGCCGGGAGAATGGCCCCTCTCCCCGAGCCACACCGAGGCCGCCTCCGTGCTGACGCACTTCGTGCCCTACCTGCTGTGCATGTTGGTGCTCATCGTCACGGTGCCTGTCCTGGCCCGAGCGGAGAGCCGCGAGTACGCGCCACCGCCGGGAGTGCTGCTGGGCATCGTCATCGACGGAGACAGTCGCGAGCCGCTCGTGAGGGTGAAGGTCAGCGCCAGCGCATCGGGCCACACGGGGGCCCATGTGACCTGGACGGACCCGGCGGGACGCTATCGGCTGCCCTTGCTCCCCGCGGGGACGTACACGCTGCGGTTCGAGCACCCGGACTACGCACCCTCGTCCCGCGCGGACATCCTGCTGCGAGCCAACCGCGCCATCCGCTCCCGGGTGGCACTGCGCCCGAGCGGCACCCAGGATTGAAGCCCCCGCGGCCTGGACATGGACGTCCAGGCCCTGAGTGACACGGGCTCAGTCCGCCAGCGGCATGCCCCAGTCGGGCTGCCCGCGCTCGCCCAGCACCCAGCGGTACACCTCCAGCACCTGCTCCGCCTTCGCCTTCCACGTGAAGTGCTTGAAGATGCGCTCCCGCGCCCGCTCCCCCATGGGACGAATCACCGACGGGTCCTCGACCAGCTTCGTCAGCACCCCGCGCACCCGCGCCACAATCTCCTCCGGCGTCCCGATGGGCACCGCGAACCCCGTCGCCGGGCTGACAATCTCCCCCGGACCGCCGTAGTCCATGACGATGGGCACCAGCCCCAGCGCCATCGCCTCGCACACCACCGCCCCGCCGAACTCGCGCACGCTCGGGAACCCGAACACGTGGTTCTTCGCCAGCCGCCCCTGCAACTCCTGGTGCTTCACCCACCCGGCGAACGTCACCCCGGACTCGATGCCCTCCCTGGCCGCCTGCGCCTTGAGGTTCGGCATCTCCTGCCCGTCGCCGATGTACTCCAGCACCACCTTGCCCTCACGGATGAGCGGCGCCGCCGCCTCCATCAACATCGCCATGCCCTTGTACGGCACGAAGCGCCCCACGAAGGCCACCCTCAAGGGCAGCTCCACCGGCCCCTCCGACTTCGCCGTCCCGAAGCGCCGCGTGTCGATGGCGTTCTCCGGCACGTACACCGTCTTCCCCTGCCACTCCGGCGCCACCTGGCCCCGCGTCGCCCGCGAGCCCGTGATGATGGCCGACGCGTTCTCCCGCGTGGACTTGTAGAAGGGCATCAGCTTGTACGCGTCCCGCACGTAGCTCAGCCACTCCTTCTCCCGCCGCCGCGCGCCACCAAACCCCTTGGGCCACGGCAACCCGCCATTGAGCGGCCCCATCACGAACGGCACCCCCGCCGCCTTGCAGCGCCGCGCCAGCGTGCTCGGCGTCGTCGGGCTGATGGGCGTGTAGCGATGCACCAGGTCGAACTCCCGGGCCTTGATGCGCGCGCCGAAGCGCTGCCACAGCACCTCCTCGAAGTAGTAGTACGGCAGCACGCTCAACGCCGTCGCCGTCGTCCAGCCCACGCCCGCCTTGCCCCGCAACAGCTCGCCCACCTTGTCGAGCGGCTTCTCCACCGGCGTCGAGTCCAACGCCGTGAACTGCGAGCCCTCCTGCACCCCCTGCTTCAGGATGTTCTCCCGGTTGCGCACCTGCGTGACCAGGTGCACGTCGGCGACCTCGCTCAGCGCGCGGTAGAGCGACCAGCCTTCCAGCGGGACACTCACCCAGTCGGGGTTGCACAGCTCGGCAATCAGGAGGACGCGTGGTCTGGGAGCAGGCATACGTGAGGCTTCATCTATCCCAACCGGCCCGCCAGATGTAGCCTCCCCTCCGTCGTGACGTACGCCCCGGACCGGCCCTCCTACCTGCGCTTCGTGGCGCTGCTTGGCTTCCTGGTGCTCGCCACCGTGGGAGGGGCCCTCCTGCACCCTGTGGTCGCTTTGGCCCCAGTGCTGCTCGTGGCCGTGCTGTGGCTGGTGGTCAAGGTCCCCATCCGCTACCCGGTGATGCTCGTCACCTACCTGGTGCTCGCGGTGGACTACGTCCCGGAGCGGCCCCAGTCCGGGTTCTGGCCGTCCCCCCTGCACCCCCTGGGCGAGCTGCTCTTCGCCCAGCTCAGCTACATCACCAAGATTGGAGCGCTGCGCTTCCCGCTGGTGGACGTGCTCATCGTCGGCCTGCTGGGCCTGGCGATGTACCGGCGGGTGACGAAGTCGAAGATCGACCCGCCCGCGCTGCCCATGCCCCGGCCGCTCATCGCCGTGGTGGCGCTGTCACTCATCGCCATCCTCTTCATGGAGGTGCGCGGGGTGATGCGCGGCGGGGACTTCAAGAACTCGCTGTGGCAGTGGCACCAGGCCGCGATGATGCCGTTCATCGTCGCCATGTTTCACTACGCCATGCGCGGCCCGGAGGACTGGCCCATCTTCGCGCGCACCGTCATCGCCGCGGGGCTCACCAAGGCCGCCATCAGCGTCTACTTCGGCGCCATCGTCGTGCCGTCCATGGGCGTCTTCGTCGAGTACACCACGTGTCACTCGGACTCGATGACGTTCAACTTCTGCCTGCTCGTCGCCACCATGCGCTTCCTGGAGAAGCCCAAGGGGGCTCACGCGCTGCGCGGCCTCTTGCTCATGTTCTGCATCTTCATGGGCATGGTCTACAACGACCGCCGGCTCGCCTACGTCAGCTTCGTGGGGTGCCTGCTGGCCGGCTACCTCATCACGCCCTGGCCCGCCATCAAGCGCACCTTCACCCGAGGGCTCGTGCTGATGGCGCCGCTGATGCTCGTCTACTTCGCGGTGGGCTGGAACGCGCGCGGCGGCGCCTTCGCGCCCGTGCACAAGGTGCGCTCCCTCATCGACGGCGAGGGCGGCGAGGGCAACCTGGACTATCGCGACATCGAGAACCTGGACGTCATCGCGACGTGGACCCAGTTCCCGCTGCTCGGCACCGGCTACGGCCACGAGTTCCTCGAGCCCATCCCGCTGCCCAACATCGCCTTCGTCTTCCCCCAGTACCGCTACCACCCGCACAACTCGCTGCTCGGCTTGTTCGCCTTCGGCGGGATGGTCGGCTACACGGGCGTGTGGATGTACCTGGTGGTGACCATCTTCCTGGCCGTGCGCGCGTACCATCGCTCGCACATCGCCGAGCACCGCGCCGCCGGGCTCATCATCGTGGGCTCCGTCATCTGCTACATCAACCAGGTGTTCGGAGACATGGGCATCATCTCGTACATCTGCACGTTCGTCGTGTCGCTGTGCGTGGTGACGTCCGGCAAGCTGGCCGTCGCCACCGGCGCGTGGCCCATGCCGCACACCGCCCTGGTCCCCCCCGCGCCGTCCGCGCCCGTGCCGCCTCCGGGCGCCATCATCCACACCAACCCCGAGGACACCCAGGCCCCCGCGCTCGCGAAGCACGGCTGAGCGCACGGCACTTCAGTCTCCGCCCGACAGGCCCACGGTGAAGCCCTCCGCCGTCAGCGCCACCGACTCCACGCGCTCCAGCGCGGGATATGAGAAGCCCGCCTGGGCCTTCAGGAACACCGCCGCTCGCGCCGCGCCGGGCAGCCCCGGCCCCTTCGTCGCGAGCCCTCCAGCGCGCCCCACCGCCGCCGTCGCCAGCATCACGAAGACCCGCGCCGCGTCGTCGCCCAGCACCTCGCCGTAGGCCTCACCGGCGGCCTCCAGCTCCTCGAACGAGCGCGCCAGGTCCACGCGCCGCACCAGCACCACCCACGCATCCAGCACCCGCCACACCGTGTCCACGCCCAGGTACGCCATCGCCGTCGCGGTGAGCAGCGCCGCCAGCCCCTTCGACACCGGCTCGGGCAGCGACCACAGCATCAAATACATCGCCACCGAGGACGTCAGCGTCGCGCGGAGCGCCACCGGGTCCCCCACCCCCCGCAGGGACTCCGCCGTCTCCTCCCAGACGTCCTCCATCGCGATGGCCAGCGCCAGCGCGTACTTGCCATCACTGCCGAGCAGCGGCCCCTCCTCGAGCAACCGCAGACAGTCCCCCGCGCGCAGCTCGCTGGCACACCAGCGGCCGTACCCGCGCGTCAGCGTCTCGTCCGCATACGACTCCAGCAGGTGCGGTGACGTCTCATCCGCGCCCTCTTGCACCGCGTGGAGCCTGCGCCCTTCATACAGATACACGCCGCCCCGCTCCGGGACACCGAAGCGCAGCCGCGCCTCCCGCAGCGGATGCGCGAAGGGCCTCACGTCCCGGGCGAGCCTCGTCATCGCCTCCTGGAACGTGTCCTCCCCCAGCTCCACCGGCCCGGAGTCCTCCTCGACGGGGAGGTGACGGACGGACGCTCCCGAGCCCAGCTCCAGACGAACGCTCCGCGTCGTCGAGCACCCCGTCACGATGAACAAGCACAGACACAAGGACACAGCCCGACCACGACCCATCTCAGCCCTCCGGCATGGGCGCCGAAATCACCTGATGGGTTTCACATACCAACCGACTCCGACATCCCACGCCGATGCGACACGTGTCTCACGCATCGCCCGCGTCACGCCGGCCCGGGCGCCTCAGCTCACGGGCCGGGGCAACACGACATGGAACGTGCTGCCGCCGCCGGGCCGCCCCGAGGACTCCGCCCAGACGCGCCCGCCGTGGCGCTCGACGATGCCTCGCGCGATGGCCAGCCCCAATCCCAGACCTCCGTACGACACGCCATGCGCGCGTCCGAAGCGCTCGAAGATGTTCTCCAGCCGGTCCGCCGGAATGCCCAGCCCGTGGTCCAGCACCTCCACGTGCACCCACCGGCCCTCCTCGCGCGCCCGCAGGCGGATGTCCCCTCCGTCCGGCGAGTAGCGCAGCGCATTGGACACCAGGTTGGAGAGCACCTGGTCCAGCCGCTCGCCATCGGCGCGCAGCACCAGCCCCTCGGGGGCCTCCACGTGGATGTCCCGCCCCTCCGGCAAGGGCTCGAAGTGCTCCGCCACCTCGTGAAGGAGCGCGCGCACGTCCACGTCTCCCTCCTCCAACAACAGCTCCCCGCGCTGCAGCCGCCCCATGTCGAGCAGGTTCTCCACCAGCCGCGCCATGCGACCCACGCTGCGCTGGATGCCCTCCAGGGCCCGCGCCACGTTCGGGGTCTGCTCCTCCCCCGCCTTCTTCCTCGCCAGGTCCGCGTAGCTGCGCGCCGCCTGCAGGGGCGTGCGCAGCTCGTGCGCCGCCAGGGTGAGGAACATGTCCTTCGCCTCGTTCGTGGCGCGCAGCGTCTCCACCGCGCGCCGCGCGTCGTCGATGTCCGTCGCCGTCGATATCCACCCGACGAGCCGCCCCGCGCCATCGCGCTCCGGCAGCGTGCGGCACAAGAACCAGCGGAACTCGCCATCCGTCGCGCGCCGAAGCCGGTACTCCTGCTCCTCCGGCATCCCCGAGCGGCGCAGCACCTCCCACGTCGCCTGGACCTTCCCCAGGTCATCGGGATGGAAGCAGCGCAGGTTCTCCTCGCGCTGGCGTCCCTGCTCCGCCGTCAGCCCCGCGTAGTCCAGCCAGCCCCGGTTCGCGTAGCTGATGGTGCCGTCCGCGAGCAGCGCCCAGACGAACTGCGGCATCGAGTCCACCAGCCGGCGGAAGCGCAGCTCGCCCTGTCGCTCGAGCATCCGCCGCTCGCGCTCCCACAGCGCCGCCTCCTGTCGCTGCAGGGCCCGCTGCTGGACATACAGCGCGACGAACGCCTCCGCCTTCCAGCGCAGCACCTCCGGGTGGAACGGCTTCACCACGTAGTCGGCCGCGCCGGACGCATAGCCGCTCACCAGGTTCGCCTCATCGCGCCCGTGCGCGGTGAGGAAGATGATGGGCGTGTACCGCGAGCGCTCACGCTGCCGGATGATGCGCGCCGTCTCGAAGCCGTCCATCCCCGGCATCTGCACGTCCAGGAGGATGAGCGCGAAGTCCTCGCGCAAGAGCCACCGCAGCGCCTCCGGCCCCGAGGCCGCCTTCACCAGCTTCTGGCCCATGGGCTCCAGGATGGCTTCCAGCGCCAGCAGGTTCGACGCGTGGTCATCCACCAGGAGGATGCTCGTCGTCCGTGGCTCCACCCGGGCAGGAGCATGGGGGGTGAGTTGCTCGGTGCCTTCCAAGGCCATTCCTCCCTTCCCTCCCTCCGTCAGACCCCATCGCTTAATCAGCGCGGCTCCAACGGTCAGCCCCCATGTAACTCCCCGGTCCGGCCCCTCACCGGGGAACCCCGCGCTCGGACGCCTGGACGCCCTGCCCCGAAGGCGCCCGCCCGCTTCTCCTCCCAGGGTATGGAGCCGACGACGCGGTGGCACGCTCCGCCGTCCCTCCGTGCCGCAGGCGCAGGCCGCCCATGAGGGAAAGGGAGCGGCGGACAGGGGCCCGCCCGCCCCCCTGCTTTCGACTACCCCGCCGCG
This sequence comes from Myxococcus sp. MH1, assembly GCF_059738865.1. Lineage (NCBI taxonomy): Bacteria > Pseudomonadati > Myxococcota > Myxococcia > Myxococcales > Myxococcaceae > Myxococcus > Myxococcus sp. MH1. The sequence continues at coordinate 10,699,730 of NZ_AP026947.1, forward strand.
CGCTGGAGCATCAGCGCGAGCATGTCCGCGCTGCGCTCGCTGCTGAACTGCGTCTCCACCTTGCGCCGGCCCGCCTCACCCAGCCGCTCGGCCTCGCGCGGATTTCGCGCCACGGCCTCCAGCTTCTCGGCCAGGACAGAGGGCGCCTGCGGCGGCACGAGCATCCCGTCCACGCCGTCGTCCACCAGTTCCTTCACCCCGCCCGCGCCCGTCACCACCACCGGCGCGCGCATGGCCATGGCCTCCATGATGGCCACGCCCAAGGGCTCCTGGAGGCTCGCCAGCGCGAAGATGTGCGCGCGCTCGATGCCGTCGCGCACCACGTCCTCGCCCACCGCGCCCAGCAGCGTCACCGCGTCGCCCAGCTTGGACTCCGCGAGCTTCGCCTCCAGCACCTTGCGGTACGTGGTGCCGCCCGCCTCGTCCTCGCCCGCGATGGACAGCCGCGCGTCGATGCCCTTGGCCCGCAGCATCCCCACCGCGTCGATGAGGTCCGCGTGCCCCTTGCACGGGTTGAGGCGTCCGCACGAGAAGACGCGCAGCGGCCCCTCGCCCGTCCACGCCTGGTACGGCGTCGAGCGGTTGAACTTGCCCAGCTCCACGCCCATCGGCGCCAGCTCGATGTCCTTGGGCAGGCTCCCCGCCAGCTCCTGGTTCACCTCGCCGAGCAGCTTCTTCGTGATGACGAACGCGAACCTGGCGTGCCGCCACTTCTCCCGCTGGTTCGGCCCGTAGTCGTCCAGCGGCCCGTGCAGCGTCATGCTGTACGGCAGCCCCGACAACAGGTTCGCGAACAGCGCCACGTGCGCGGCGTTGGCGCACGAGTGCACGTGCACGTGCGTCCACCCCCGCTCACGCGCCAGCGACGCCAGCCGCCCGCCCATCACCGCGAAGGCCAGGAGCCGCGCGCGACCCTTCGCGTCCAGCCCCTCCGCGCGGGCGATGGAGGCCAGGCACCGCGCCCAGCCCGTGGGCATGGCGCGGGCAATCTCCGCCACGGCCTTCACCACGCCGAGCGGCCCGGGCGGGGCCAGGTACTCGGTGCGGGCCATGGCCTCGCGCGCCCAGCTGTGGGAGATGATGCGCGCGGGCGGCGGCTGGGTGGAGACCAGCTCCGGCGTCACGCCCTTCCCGGGAAGGGCCTGCAACTCTCGCCAGAAGAAGATGTGTGTCTGTCCGGGAAACTCGGGGATGAGATAACCAATCTTCGGCACCTGCTTTCCATAACACGGCCGCTCCCACGGCCCCACGGGGAGGGCCCGGAAGTCCCCGGACTCATTGGGGCAGGTCGCAGGGCACCCGCTCCCCCGCCCGCCCGCCAGGTCATTGGGTCGACACCGTGCGTTGGGCTATACCGGGCGGCGCTCCATGGCCGATTCCAGCGCACCGCCCTCCACCTCGGACGCCGAGGTTCCCGACAGCACCGTGCCCTCACCGGCACTGCAGCGGCTGTGGTTCGCCCTGGAGCGCACCGGCTGGAGCTTCCTCACCGTGGTCCCCGCGCACCCGGGTGCCCCCGCGCTGGAGGCCGCCACCGCCATCCTGGAGGCCGGCGCGCCCTACGCGGCCACGCAGAAGATCCACCTGGATGACGCCATCGGCCTGTCCCCCGCCGAGGCCCCCCGCCGGGTGCTGGAGCTGCGCGAGCGCGTGGCCCGGGGCGAGCGCGTGGTCGCCGTCATCGACTCCGTCCTCACCCGCCCCGCCAGCCTCCCCGTGGCGCTCGCCGCCGACGGCGTCCTCTTGTGCGTCACCCTGGGGGAGACGGACTTCGGCTCGGCGCGCAAGACGATGGAGTTCATCGGCCCGGAGCGCTTCGTGGGCAGCGTCACCTTCCCCCGGCAGAAGAAGGGCCGGGGTCTTTTCTCCCGCAAGAAGAAGAAGCCATGACGCCCTCGGACGCCTCCACGCCCCGCCTCAGCGTCGTCGTCGCCACCTACAACCGACTGCCCCTCATCACCCGGCTGCTCGGGCAGCTCGCCCAGCAGACGCTCCCGCCCGAGCGCTACGAGGTCGTCGTCGTCGATGACGGCTCCAAGGAGCCGGTGAAGGCTCCGCTCGACGCGCTCGGCGAGAGCCTCCCCTACGCCCTGCGCGTGGAGGTGCAGGCCAACGCGGGCGCGGCGGCGGCGCGACACCGGGGCGTGCTCGCGGCGCGGGGGGACATCGTCCTCGTCACCGACGACGACATGCAGGTGGAGAAGGACTTCCTCGAGCGGCACCTGGCGCACCACCCGGAGGGCTCGCGGCACGTGGTGCTGGGCCGCATCCGTCCGGACCCGTCCATCGGAGACATGCCGCTGTTCGAGCGCTGGTACGCGTACCTCAACCACCGCATGGCGGAGGAGCTGTCCACCCCCGGCGCGCGCGCGCACGGCAACCACCTGTACACGGGCAACGTGTCCTTCCACCGCGAGGACTACGTGGGCGTGGGCGGCTTCGACAAGTCGCTGGGCCAGTCCGAGGACGTGGAATTGGGCGTGCGGCTGGAGAAGGCGGGCTGCGCGTTCGTGTTCGCCAGCGACGCGCACGTGCTGCACGGCAGCGACCACGTGTCCTTCGAGCGCTGGCTCAAGCGCGCGAACCGCTACGGCATGTTCGACACGCACGTGGCGCGCAAGCACCCGGACGTGCGCGGCGTCAATCCGTGGCGGCTGCTCTTCGAGACCAACCCCCTGGCGCGCCCGCTGCTCGCGGCCACCGTCGTCGCGCCCGAGGCCACGCGCGTGCTGACGGGCGCGGTGATGAGCGCCGCGAAGGCCGCGGACAGGCTGGGCCTGGAGAAGGCCGCGTTCGCGGGCACGTCGGTGGTGTACGGCATGGAGTATCTGCGCGGCGCTCGCAACGAGGCCGGCGGCTGGACGGGTATCGCCCGTGAGGTGGTCCGCTACCTCCAGGGCGGGGGGAACCGATGAACTTCCTGAAGTCGAAGCGCTCGATGATTGGCGCGCTGGTCTCCGATGCGATGGAGCTGGCCCGCGCCGCCAATGGACACACCGACGCGAAGTCCGTCGCCAAGGTGGTGCTCACCAGCGACTCGTACCGCATCACCGCGCTCAACCGCGCCCGCGAGGCCGCGCTCGACTACCACATCCCCCTGGTCAACCACGTGCTGCGCGTGGCGCAGACGGCGGTGCTGGGCATCGAGATCGGCAAGGACGTGACGCTGGGCAAGGGCGTGTACTTCGTGCACAGCCTGGGCATCGTCATCGGCGGGGACGCGCGCATCGGCGACCGCGTGCGCTTCTACGGCAACAACACCGTGGGCACCGCCAAGGACAACGGCTACCCCGTCATCGAGGATGACGTGTGGATTGGGGCCGGCGCTCGCATCCTGGGGCCGGTGCGCGTCGGCGCGCGCTCGCGCATCGGCGCCAACGCCGTGGTGCTGCAGGACGTGCCGCCGGACAGCGTGGCCGTGGGGATTCCCGCGCGCATCTTCCCGCGCAAGGACACGGACGACGTGGTGCTGTGAGGGCCCCCAGGCCCGGGGGAGTTGAGTCCATGGAGGCAGGTGTGAAGGGTGCGCGGAGCAAGGCGGGCGCCGCCGTGGTGGTCTGCACGCTGGCGGTCGCCGGTGGCTCGGTGGCGCTGGCGCGCGGCGGTGAGCCCTCCGGCGAGGTGAAGCCCGCGGTGGGTGACGCCGCGAAGCCGGGCGAGACGAAGCCCGCGGCCGTCGAGGCGGCGAGCACCGCGCCGGTGGTCCTCTACGACGGCGGCCTCGGTGCCGGGTGGAAGGACATCGGCTGGGCGCCGCGCGAATTGCCCAAGGGCGCTCCGGCGCGGATGCGCCTGTTCAACTACGGCGGCTGGATTCTCTATCAGCCCAAGCTGTCGGGCAGCTTCGGGGCGCTGTCCCTGCGCCTGAGCGCGCCGGAGGCCTACGGCGAGTTCCTGGAGGTGCGGCTGGACACGCCCGGCGCGGTGTCCTTCCCGCGCGTGCCCGTGACGGCGGACCTGCAGGTGCGCAAGGACGGCGAGTGGGCCGACATCGTCATCCCCATGGAGCTGCTCAACCCCAAGGGGGAGGCGTTCGACCGCGTGGTGCTGCGCGCGTCGAAGGACGTGGGGCGCGACTGGGTGCTGCTCGACAAGGTGGCGCTGGTGCCGCTGCCGCCGGACGTGGCCGCCGCGCTGGCCGCCGGTGGAGGCCGCACGGGCAAGGGCAGCGGGCGCGACACGTCGATGACCATCGACTGCACGGCGCCCGGGCATGACATCAGCCCGCTCATCTACGGCATCGCGCTGGACGGCCTTCGCGAGAAGAAGGACCAGCACCAGTACAAGCTGGGCGCGACGACGCGACGCTGGGGCGGCAACCCCACCTCCCGCTACAACTGGAAGCTGGGCGGCGCGTGGAACACGGCCAACGACTGGTTCTTCCAGAACGTGGACATCGGCCTGAGCTACACGGACTTCCTCGAGTCCAACCGGAAGAACGGGATGAGCTCCGCGCTCACCGTGCCGCTGCTCGGGTGGGTGGCCAAGGACACGCGCTCGGTGGGCTTCCCGGTGGCGACCTTCGGCCCGCAGCGCGGCGAGGACAACGGCTCCGGCAACGGCGTCACGCGCGACGGCACGCCGCTCAAGCCCGGGCCTCCGTCGCAGACGAGCACCGAGGCCTCCCCCGAGTTCGTCGCCGAGTGGGTGCGCGCCATCCGCGAGCGAGATGCGGCTCGCGGCGAGCGCAGCGTGCACATGTACATCCTCGACAACGAGCCCATGCTCTGGAACTCGACGCACCGGGATGTGTTCCCGGAGCCGTTGACGTACGACGGGCTGTTGTCGCGCACGATTGCGTACGGCACCGCGGTGCGGAAGGCGGACCCGGACGCGCTCATCGCGGGCCCCGCCGAGTGGGGCTGGACGAACTACCTCTGGTCCGCCGCGGACTTCGCGCCGGGCAAGGCGCCGCACTCGGACCGCCGCGCGCATGGGGACGTGCCGCTGCTGCCCTGGTACCTGCGGCAGCTGCGCGAGCACGAGAAGAAGACGGGCGTGCGCATCCTGGACGTGGTGGACCTGCACTTCTACCCGCAGACGAACGTGGGCGTGGGGTTGGAGGGGAACACGGACCCGGAGACGAACGCGCGGCGCATCCGCTCCACGCGCGCCTTGTGGGACCCGACGTACAAGGACGAGTCGTGGATTGGCGAGCCGGTGCGGCTGCTCCCGCGCATGAAGGAGTGGATTGCGCAGAACTACCCGGGCCGGCGCATCTCGATTGGTGAGTACAACTTCGGCGCGTTCGGCCACATGAGCGGAGGCCTGGCGCAGGCCGAGGCGCTGGGCCGCTTCGCGCAGGAGAACATCTACTCCGCCTACTTCTGGCAGTACCCGACGAACGGCAGCCCGGTGTTCTGGGCGTTCCGCGCGTTCAGGGACTTCGACGGGCGGGGAGGCCGCTTCCAGGACGTCTGGGTGCCGGCGAAGGCGGAGGAGGGCACGAGCGTGTTCGCCTCGCGCAACAAGGACGGCACCAAGGTGGTGGCGGTGGTGCTGAACTTCGACCCGGACCAGGCGGCGCAGGCGCGGGTGAAGCTGAACGGCTGTGGGACGCTCGAGAACGTGCGCGTGCTGGGGTACTCGGGCGCGCCGGGCGGGTTCCTGCAGCAGCCGGCGGGAAACCATACGGCGGCGGGGCTGACGCAGCGGCTGCCGCCCTACTCGATGACAGTGCTTGATTTGACGGTGAAGAAGCCATGAGTACCGCGACTCCGGACACGAAGCAGACGACGCCGTTCACCACGGGCCACCCTCGGCTGAGCATCGGCCAGCTGGCCATCGACCAGCTCACCTTCGAGGAGGCGGTGCTGGAGATTGGACGGCTGGTGGACTCACGCCAGGGTGGCTACGTGTTCACGGCCAACGTGGACCACGTGGTGCTGGCGGAGGACAACGCGCAGTTCCGCGAGGCGTACTCGCGCGCGGCGATTTCGGTGGTGGATGGGATGCCCATCGTCTGGGCGTCGAAGGCGCTGGACGTGGCGTTGCCCGAGCGCATCGCGGGTTCGGACCTGATTCTGCCGCTGATGAAGCTGGGGGCGGAGCGCGAGTGGCGGGTGTACCTGTTGGGCGCGGGCCCGGGGGTGGCGGAGAAGGTGGCGCGAATCGTGGGGGAGAAGTTCGGGGTGGAGGTGGTGGGGTGGGATTCGCCGATGGTGCGCACGGACGCGGGGGACGCGCAGAACGACCCGATTGTCGCGAGCATCCGGGAGAAGGACCCGCACCTGCTCTTCGTGGCGCTGGGCAGCCCGAAGCAGGAGGTGTGGATTTCGCAGGTGTCGCAGAAGCTGGGCCCCACGGTGGCGATTGGCGTGGGGGCGGGGTTCGACTTCATCGCGGGCACGGCGAAGCGCGCCCCTCAGTGGATTGCCAAGGCGGGCTTCGAGTGGCTGTACCGCCTGGCCAATGAGCCCAAGCGCCTGTGGCGCCGGTACATCCTGAATGACTCTCGCTTCGCCACGATTCTGGCGCGCGAGCTGTGGAAGCGGACAGGCGGGAAGCCGGAGTAGGGCTGGCGAACCCATGGCCACCCTCGGGTGGCCAACACCTGACATTGCGTGGGTAAGGCCTCCCTGTCGGTCTTTGAATGGCCTGACAGTCCCTGGCTACGCTCAATGTCAGGCCATGAGTACGAACGAGAAGACGCGAGGGGAACGAGCGCCACGGGGAAGGGACTCGCTGGTCTCGACGCAGGTCAATGACTTCGTCATCGAGGAGCGCATCGGCGAGGGAGGGATGGGCGTCGTCTATCGCGCCGTCCATCCGCTGATAGGCAAACAGGTCGCCATCAAGGTGCTCCGCGCGGAGAACGTCACCCAGCAGCAGGTGGAACGTCTGCTCATCGAGGCCCGCTCGGTCAATGCCATCCGCCACCCGGGCATCATCGACATCTTCGGCTTCGGCACCCTGCCGGACGGTCGGCCCTACATCATCATGGAGCTGCTCCGGGGCCAGTCCCTCGCGGCGTTGCTCCAGCAGAACACCCGACTCGACCCGAACACCACCGTCTGGATTCTCGACCAGATGCTGTCGGCGCTCGGCGCGGCCCACGAGGCGGGCGTCGTGCACCGAGACCTCAAGCCCGGCAACGTCTTCCTCGCCCAGGGCCTGGATGGCACCCGCACCGTCAAGCTCGTCGACTTTGGCATCGCCAAGTTGATGCGCAGCGCCGACGGGCCCACCACCGTCGATGGCACCATCCTGGGGACGCCCGAGTACATGGCCCCCGAGCAGGTCCGCGGGAACACCGTCAGCTTCGCCACGGACCTCTATGCCACCGGCGTGATGGCCTTCCACATGCTGACGGGTGAGCGCCCCTTCAAGGGCGAACAGCTCCAGGTCCTCTTCGCTCACATCGAGCAGCCTCCACCCCTCCCCTCTTCCCGTGTCCCCGGGCTCCCCGCCGAGTTCGACACGCTCATCCTCCACCTGCTCGCCAAGGACCCCGCGCTCCGGCCCGAGTCCGCCGAGGCCGTGCGACAGGCGTTGAAGCGGATTCCGCCCACCGTCCTCTCGGCCCCCGCCACCGTCCCGCTCCCCGCGCAACTCCCCGTCCCGGAGAGCAGGACGAAGACCACCGCGTCCCAGGTCCGCCCCATGCTGCCCGGAGTACGCTGGAGTCGAGGCTCAACCTGGGCCGTTGGTGGAGCGCTCATCACCAGCGTCGCCCTGGGCAGTTTCTTCCTGGGCTCACGCCAATCCAGCACGACGAGTACGGCGACCGCATCTCAGATTCCGGCTCGAGAGCCCCAAGCCGCCGAGCACCGCCCTCCGCCCTCCGCTCGGACCGAGACGCCCCAGGCAATGCCCGACCCAGCGGGGACAGTCCGAACAGGGGCCCCCCAGGTGGCACGTTCAGAGGCGTCTCCCGAACCACCACCTCCTTCGACCCTCTCGAAGCACGCCCCGGCCACGGAGAAGACAGAGCAAGGCGCTCCGACCGAACAGGCCCGCGTCTCGGCCCTCACGGAGAGCGTGACGACGACGGAGAAGCAGGCCAAGTCCGGCCCTCCCAAGCGAGCCGCGGCGGTTCCCGCGAGTTCGAACAAGCGGCAGGGCGCCGTGCCCGCGGTCATGAGTCGCCACCCCCAGGCATTCCTCGCCCAGAACGCCAAGGCGCCTCTGGATGCGACGCTGCTCCAGCGCGTCTATCAACTCGAGGAGCGCTACCTGAAGCAGACCTCGGGGAGCACGCGCTCCACCGAGTTCGAACAGCAGCTCGAAAGCCTCCATGCGCGCGCACTCAGCGCGAAAACCCGGTCCGAGGTGACGAAGGTGAGCACCGCGCTGTCCGCGCTGAGCAAGGACCTGCCCACATTCCAAGCCGCCGGGTCCGCATCCGACACCACCACGAAACCCAACCTGGACGGCCCACCGCCCCAGACCGCCGCACCCTCCCCGACCCCCCAGGCGGCGCTCCGCGCACCAGGGCCCCAATTCCTGGCGATGCTCACCACCCCAGCGCTGACTCCGGACGATGAAGGGCTCGCCCGTCGCCTCATCCACCTCAAGGCGGTTTACCTGGAGCGCGCCTCGAAGCGCGAGTATCCCAAGCTCCTCGAGGACCTGTTGGTCCGGATCCACGACCTCTCGATGAAGGCAAAGACCCCCACCACCATCACACAAATCCACGACGCACTGGATGGATGGGAAGAGGTCCTCAACGGGGCCACTCCGAAGTAACCCGCGGCCCTCAAACGGACGAGGTACGAGGTGGCTCCGAGGGCGTGAGCACCGGCGCAGCGTGCACGTGCCCCCCGCCCCCCTCACCCACCGCTGGACGCCTCGCCGGCAGGTACCGGGTCGAACCAGGAACGTGCCAGCAGGCTCTCGGAGTGCAGCAGGTCGAAGTCCTTGTCGGTGGTCAGCAGCAACGCGCTGACCGCCGAGGCGGTGGCGGCGATCCACAAGTCGTTCTTGCCGAGCACTCGTCCCTTCGACCCACAGAAGACATCGAAGGTCGCGTACCGCTCGAGCACCGCGTCCAGGTGGATGTCCACCACCACGAGCTGCCGAAGCAGCTCGTGAAGCTTCGAGACCTTCTGCGCTCCCCAGGCTCGCTTCTTCGCGAAGGCCAGCAGCTCGCCCACCGTGACGACGGAGACGAGCGGACGGTGGCCCTTGCTCAGCAAGCCATGGACCTCCGCCACCCGCTTGCCGAGCGAGGAGGCCCTCAACAGGTGCACCAGGATGTTCGTATCGAGGAGCACCAGCCCGCTCACGAGAACTCCCGCAGGGCGGCGGACAGCTCCTGCTCCGTCTCCTCACCGGGCCATTGGCCGAAAATCGCGCGGAGGCCCGAGCGCTCATCCTGCGATTGCCTCAACGCGCGCGGGTCCATCGGAGTGAACAACGGCCTTGGGAGCACCGACCAGAGCGCCGCCTGCTGCGCGGACGAGGGCTCGAGGTGCTCCGCCTCGATGCGCAACACCGAGCCGGAGGGACGGAACACGGCCACGCCCGACACGATGACGTTCTGACCAAACGAGGCCGTCACCCTGTCGGACTCCAGACGCTCCCAGACCCCTCGAAGCGCGGCACCGTCCTCCAGAACCAGGGTGAAGAAGCGGTCGCTGTGCCGGATGGCATCCAGCTTTCCCGCGATGCGGATGGCCCGGGGCGGAGGCGTCTGCCGACGCAACCTCACCACACGCTCCACGCCCTCCGCGTCGATGTGGAACGTGTGCCCGTTGACGACCTCGATGCCCTCCACGCCCTGGTCGAGGAGCCTGGAGAACGCACTGAAGGTCTCCACCAGCCCCTCATCGAACCTGTCGCTGTCCGCAACGCCCGCGAGCGCATCCTCGAGCCCCGCCTCGAACAAGTCGACCGCGCTCCCCTCCGCGCCCACGTCGGACAAGGCCTCGCTCGAGCGCAGATGTCCTGGGAGCACCTGCCTCAGGGGCCTCGACTCCACCTTGAAGACACCGGCCTCGGACTGCGGCTCCAGCAGCAGGTCGAACTGCGCGGCGGACCTGAGCCACGAGGGCATGCCTCCGCGAGCGGTGCTGCGTCCCTCAATGCGAAAGCGGAGGGCCCGCTGCGCGCCCTCCACGAAGATGTGCAGCAGGTCCTGGAACAACGGCGCCGAGATTCGCTCCGGATGGACCGCGGCCCCCTTCAGCTTGATTTCATGGAGCAGGCTCATGGCAGGCCTCCAGGATGAAGCCCGTGGAGGACTCGCCGCGAATTCAGGCAAGCAGGCGTCACTTCTGTTTCAAGCATGCATCTCCTCCCTCGCGTGAAGGGAGTCATGCCCGGTGCCACGTCGACCCCGTGTCACTCCTCCCCGCCGCCGGAATGAATCTAGACAGCTCTGGCACCTCGGCCAAAGCGAAGCCGGCGATTGCACGAACGAGGCCCACGGCGTCACACCCGCACGGATGACCGCCCACCCGAGAGGCCGGTGTCCGCACACGAACCTTCCACTGTTTCGAGCAGGCATCCCAGGACGTGGACGCGACATCCCATCCCGGATGAACACGAAACCCGTCAGCGCCGAGAATCCGAGCCTCGGCGTGACGGGCGCATCATCCACATGGCCTCTCGAAGCGGCGCGCCACCCACGCGCCGCCTCGAGCACGTCACGTCACTCCCCCAGGCTGAGCCGCAGGCCGTAGGGGATGGTCTGGTTCTTCGCCCAGCCCGGCTCCACCTTCACCTGGTCGTCGCGCACGAGCGTCGCCGAGTCCGAGCCGTCGAACGACACCGCGTCATCCACGCCGAGCTTCACCAGCGCGTCGCGAATCTCCGAGAGCGTCTTGCCCGGCTTGGAGCCGTCCTCCTGCGCCACCACGTACGTCGTGCCCGTGTCCCGGTCGTAGCCGACGATGACCTTGCCAACCTCCTTGCCCCGCTCCTCCTGCGCACGGAAGCTCTCGTTGTTCCGCTGCGTCAGGTCCCCCGCGAACGCCCCGGGGTCTCCCTTGTCCGGCGCCGCCGCGTCCGTGCCCGGCTTGTACTGATTGCCCACGCCGTACGGCGTGCCGTCGATGATGACCGGCACCGCGCCACCAAACGCCAGGTTCGCGTCCTTCGGCGGATCCCCCTGCCCGAACTTCATGCCCGAGTCCGTCCACGCCGCGTAGAAGCGGTCCGGATCCGAATTTCCCGCAATCACCTCGCCGTTCTTCACCACCTGCCCCACCGGGTTCGTCCCCCACGCGGCGAAGTCGTAGAAGCTCGTGTTGACGATGGTGTCACTGCCCGGCTGCTTCCCCGCCGCCTGCGCCTCCTCGGTGAACGACGGCGAGAGCCCGAGCACGTCCGCCACACTGCCCCCGTTCTCCACCAGCGACGCCTTCGGGTTCCTCATCGCGACGACGTGGATGCCCCCGTCCTCGAACTCCACCGGCTGACGCGGGTTCGCCTTCAACGTCTCCGACACCGACACCGCCAACCGCTCGCCGTCCTCCGGCGTCGTCGGCAGCTTCAGCTGCTGCGTCTCCGCCGAGCGCTGCGCCTCGCGCTGGAGCACGTCCACCGTCGCGCCCTTGCGACTCAACGTGATGTCGCCGTTGCCCGGCAACGCGTGCCCGTCCGTCCCCGCGCCCGGCAGCCGCGCGTACGACGCGTCGTCCACCACGTGGATGCCGACGCCGCGCGCGTCCAGGTCCTCCAGCGCCTTCTTGCCCTCGGGCGTCGAGCCCAGCTCGGTGCGCAGCCGCTCCACGGACGCCTTGTTCGCCGCGTCCGCCAGCTCCTTCGTCTTGGCGGCATGGGCCTCGAGGAGCTCCTGCCTCAGCCCCATGTTCTGCGGCAAATCCTTGGGCGGCCCCGCCTTCACGTGCGCGTCGTAGCGGTCCCACGCCTGCTGCTCGGCCGGGCTCGCGTCCGCCACCATCATGTTCCGCAGCTCGGGCGACAGCTTCGCCTTCTCCAGCTCCGCGGCGCGCTCGGGCGAGCCCGGCGGCGTGTCGAAGATGCGCTGGGCGTCCGTCGCCGGCACGCTGCCCACCTCCTGGTACTGCGGCTGCGCCTTCTTGTACGCCTCCATGGACTCGTACGACTGGTTCGTCGTCGGGTCCAACACCTGCTCGCCCTGGCGCACCACCACGTGTCCCGTCTGCCCCTCGGCCCCCGGCCGCTGGTCCTGCAGGAACACCATCTCCGAGCGCGCACGCAGCTCCGGCGATGCCTTGTCCACCCAGTCCGCCGCCACATCCAGGCAGTTGACCTTCCCGTCCTTCGCGTCCTCCGTCAGCAGCGTGGAGCCCTCCGCGCTCCCCGTCGGCGAGGGCACGTTGCCCAACAGCTTGTCCATGCCCTCCTTGCGCGGCGCGGCGTCGAACGACGACACGTCCGACGTGGCGGCCCTCGGCTTCACGCCGTTGACGCTCTTGTCGTCGAACGGCTGCGCCAGCCCCTGCTGCGTCGCCAGCACGTTCGCCTGACCCATGGCGCCCTGCGCCTGCCGGGCCGTCCGCGCCGCCTTCTCCTCCGCGGCCCGCAGCGCCTCCTCGGTTTTGGATGCGCGCTGCTCGGCCGCCTTCTGGGCCTTGGCCGCCGCCTCGGCCTCCTTGCGAGAGGCCTTCTGCTCCTCGGGCGTCTGCCCAGGCTGCTGGGCCTGCTGCTTCGCCTTCGCCGCTTCCGCGCGAGCCTTCTCCTGCGCGAGCCGCGCCGCCTCCGCGGCCCTGCGGGCTGCCTCCGCCGCCTTGCGCGCAGCTTCCGCCGCCTTGCGCGCAGCCTCGGCCCGCTGCCGGGCTTCCTCGGCGCGTCGTGCCGCGTCCGCTCCAGATGCCCCCGAGGACGAACCTGTCGAAGAGCCACCCCGAATCGACGTCGTGCCGCCCATCAGTCACCCCTTTTCGCGAATCGAGACCGTCTACCGATTCTCGTTCCTACGAATTCCGGAGTTCCTAGGGACGCTCGCCGAGCCCGATTTAGTTGCCCGCGAGACAGGACCTCGCGTCGAACGGTCGTTGCGTATCGTGGCTTTCCACGAGGCGCAGCAGCCCGCGCAGCCATCGTGCGGGCCTCGAGACCGAAGAACGACCCCGCGCGCGATGCTGAAGACGCTCGGCACCGCCACGAAGCAGCCCCTCCGGATTGTTTCCAGAACGGAAACAGTGCTCTTCCCAGGAGCCCGTTTTTCGCCCCGACCCGAATCCGTACTGTTCCCCTCGTCAACGCCGCACACCGCGCCGACGCGGTGAACCAAGAGGGAGCACGTCATGAGCGCCACCGTTCAGCAGACCCAGGGCCAGCCGGATACCATCGTCCTCATCCACGGCATGTGGATGACGCCGCGCAGCTGGCAGGGCTGGATTCAGCGCTACGAGAAGGCCGGCTACCGCGTCATCGCCCCGACGTGGCCGGGGCTGGAGGGCGGAGTCGAGGCGCTGCAGAAGGACCCGACGCCGCTCAACAACCTGGGCGTGAAGGACATCGTCGACCACTACGAGCGCATCATCCGCGCGCTGCCCACCCCGCCCATCCTCATGGGCCACTCGTTCGGCGGCGCCTTCGTGCAGCTGCTGTTGGACCGGGGCGTGGGCGCGGCGGGCGTGGCCATCCACTCGGCGCCCGTGAAGGGCGTCTACACGCTGCCCTTCACCACCATCAAGTCGACCGCGTCGACGCTCCTCAACCCCGCCAACGTCAAGCGCCACGCGCCCATGACGCCCGAGCAGTTCCACTACGCCTTCACCAACACGCTGACGCAGGAGGAGTCGGACGAAATCTACCGCACCCAGTACATCCCCGGCTCGGGCCGGGCGCTGTTCCAGGGCGCGCTGGCGAACCTGACGCCGCGCTCGGAAGTCACGGTGAATCTGCGCAACGACGCGCGCGCCCCGCTGCTGTTCCTCTCGGGTGACCTGGACGTCATCCTCCCGGCCAGCATCCAGCGCGAGAACGCGAAGCGCTACGCGAAGTCGAGCGCCGTCACGGAGTACGTGGAGGTGCCCGGCCGCTCGCACTACACCGTGGCCCAGCCCGGCTGGGAGGCCATCGCGGACCAGGCCTTGAGCTGGGCCGTGGAGCACGCCGCCGCCCGCAACTGAAGGTCCCTGTCGTGAAGAAACCCGGGGAGTGTCCCCACGCGCGTCGCCTGGCGACCCAGGGTCGACGCTCCCCGGAGGATTCGGGAGTTCCTCACGGCGCTCGTCGAGGCAATCATGTGGAACCCCGTGCGTACCCACCCGGTTATCGCGCGAGTCCCCCAGGAATCCCCATCCATGTCCCGACTTCCGTCTCTCCGCCTCGCCGCCGTGTCCCTCTCGGGCACGCTCGCGCTCGGTCTGCTCACCGGCGCGGCTCCCTCCAAACCCCAGACGCAGTGGCTGTCGCGTCCCGCGGAGGCCGCGCGCGTGGCCCGCGTGGAGGAGGGCCTGCCCGCCATCGCGCTGCCCGGTGAGACGCCGCGGCACCTGTCGCTGCCGCAGTGGATGGAGCTGTACAAGGTCCCCGGTCTGAGCCTCGCCGTGTTCGACCAGGGCAAGCTCGTCTGGACCAAGGCCTATGGCGTCAAGCAGGCGGGCGGAGATGAGCCCGTCACCGTCGACACCCTCTTCCAGGCCGCGTCCATCAGCAAGCCCGTCACGGCGATGGCCGCCATGCACCACGCCGAGAAGCACAAGTGGTCGCTCGATGAGAACGTCAACGACAAGCTGGTGTCGTGGAAGCTCCCCGACAACGACTTCACGAAGGAGCAGAAGGTCACCCTGCGCCGGCTGCTCTCTCACACCGCGGGCACCACCGTGCATGGCTTCGCGGGCTACGCCGTCGACGCGCCCCTGCCCACGGTGCAGCAGATTCTCGATGGGGAGAAGCCCGCCAATTCGTCGGCCGTGCGCGTGAACACCGTGCCTGGCACGCTCACCCGCTACAGCGGCGGCGGCACCACCGTCGTCCAGCAGTTGCTCGTCGACCAGTTGAAGAAGCCGTTCCCCCAAATCATGAAGGAGACGGTGCTCGCGCCGCTCGGGATGAAGGACAGCACCTTCGAGCAGCCCCTGCCCGCGTCGCTCGCCTCGCGCGCCGCCACCGGCACCACCCCCGACGGCAAGCGCGTCCAGGGAGGCTGGCACGTGTACCCGGAGCTGGCGCCCGCTGGCTTGTGGACGACGCCGTCGGACCTGGCGCGCGCCGCGCTGGAGATGTCCAAGGCCACCAAGGGCCAGTCGAAGCGCGTGGTGTCGCAGGCCATGGCGAAGCAGATGCTCACCCGTCAGCCCGAGTCGAAGTCCTTCGGCATCGGCTTCTTGCGAAACCCGGGGCAGGACTGGTTCGGCCACGGCGGCGCGAACGAGGGCTACCGCGCCCTGCTCGTGGCCTTCGCCGAGTCCGGTAGCGGCGTGGTCATCATGACCAACTCGGACAACGGCTCGCGACTGTTCGAGCGCATCATGGCCAGCGCCATCTCCGTGTACGGCTGGAAGGGCTACACCGTCGAGCCCGAGCACCCCTCGGTGACGGTGGACCTGCTGGTGCGCACGAAGAGCGTCGAGGACGCCATCGCGTGGTTCAAGGCGCGCAAGGCGGAAGCGCCCCAGGACGAGAAGCTGTCCGCGGACGTTCTCAACGAGCTGGGGTACTCGCTCTTGCGAGAGGGGCAGCAGGCCGACGCGCTGAAGCTGTTCGAGGCCAATGTCGCGCTCTTCCCCCAGGACGCCAACGCGCACGACAGCCTGGGTGAGGGCTACGTGGCCGCGGGTCGCAAGGCCGAGGGCGCCGCGAGCTACCGCAAGTCGCTGGAGCTCAACCCGAAGAACGACAACGCGCGCAAGGTGCTGGAGACCCTCGGCGCCGCGACGACGAAGTAGTCCGCCCGGGGTGTCACCGGGGCGAAGACGGTGCTCTCTTTCCTGGAGCCCGTCCTTCGCCCTGGCGTGCATCGGTATTGTTCCCCTCGTCAACGATGCACACGGTGACGGCGGCCTCCTCGGCCAGCATCCAGCGCGAGCACGTGAGGTCGCGCGGCGGCCGACGAGCGCAATACCGTGCCGCTGGGAGACCCTCGCGGAGCAGGCCGTCGAGAGACGGAGGCTCCTGTCCTGAAGGAACCCCGTCGAGGGCCCCTCAGGCGCGTCACCTTCGGAGTCGACGCGCCGCGGAGGGTGGAGGGCACGTTCGGCTTCGTCACCAACGAGGCTCTCGCGGTGCCGCGCTCCGAGCCGACTCGCCCCCGAGGAGGGCCCGTTCGTCAGTGGCGAGCTTCGTCACCCATGAAGCACTCGCGGTACCTCGCTCCGGACCGCCCGCGCACTGAGTCGCCCTCCATCATCGACCCTGCGCTCCATGCGACGGGTTGGCGCGAGGCCTGACATGGGACTGGGTCGCCCGCGCAGTTTGGCGATGCGCTGCACGTCCGACTACAGGCCCGCGGACTCGCTCAACCGCGCGGCCTGCAGCAGCAGATAGTCGCGCTCCGGCAGGCTCGTGGTGCGCTCGGCGGCCTTGCGGTAATGCACCACCGCCTTCGCGGGCTCACCGGCGCGCTCCAGCAGGTGCGCGCGGACCGCGTCCAGCCGGTGGTTCCCGCCGAGCCGCCCGCTCTTGTCCAGCACGTCCAGCAATGTCAGCCCCGTGCGAGGCCCATGCACCATCGCCGTCGCGATGGAGTGGTTGAGCGCCACCATCGGGTTGTCCGTCAGTCCCATCAACACGCCGTAGAGCGCGAGAATCTGCGGCCAGTCCGTGTCCTCGGCGCGCGCCGCCTCGTCGTGCACCGCCGCGATGGCCGCCTGCACCTGGTACAACCCCAGCGAGCCCTTCGACAGCGTGGCCGAGATGAGCGCCACGCCCTCGGCAATCATCGCCGCGTCCCAGCGTCCCCGGTCCTGCGCGTCGAGCGGAATCAGCTCTCCCGAGGGCCCCGTCCTCGCGGCCCTCCGCGCATCCGTCAGCAACATCAGCGCGAGCAGCCCCGCCACCTCGCCGTCCTCCGGCAACACCGTGTGCAGCATCCGTATCAGACGGATGGCCTCGCCCGACAGGTCCGTGCGCAGCACCTGGGCCCCGGAGGTCGCCGCATACCCCTCGTTGAAGATGAGGTAGAGCACGTGCAACACCGCGCCCAGCCGCTGCGCGGTCTCCTCCGGCGTGGGCTTCTGGAACGGCACCCCGGAGGTGTGGATGCCCTGCTTGGCGCGGCTGATTCGCTGCGCCATCGTCGCCTCGGGGACGAGGAACGCCCTGGCGATCTCCGCCGTCGTCAGGCCGCCCACCGCGCGCAGCGTGAGGGCAATCGCCGAGGTCGTCGTCAGCGCCGGGTGACAGCACATGAAGAGCAGCGCCAGCGTGTCGTCGCGCCCCATGGACTCGTCCCCCATCACGGGCAGGACGAGCTGGAGCTCCGGCGGCACCATGCTCACCACCAGCTCCTCCCGGTGGCGTCGGGCCGCCTCGGCGCGCACCTGGTCGGTGATGCGCCGGGAGGCCACCTGGATCAGCCAGGCGCGCGGGTCCTCCGGCACGCCGCCCTGAGGCCATTGCATCGCGGCCGCGAGCAGCGCCTCCTGGACCGCGTCCTCCGAGGCTCCGAAGTCACGGAACCGTCGGAGGATGGCGCCCAGCACCCTGGGCGCGTGCTCGCGCAGCAGGGACTCGATGGGGTGGCGGGCCTGGGACTTCACGTCACAGGAACTCGGGAGGAGGACCGCTCATCACCTGCCGGACCTCGATGTCCATGTTCATCGGCTTGCCCGCGAGGCCCGGCGCGGCGGACGCCTCGGCGGCGATGGCATAGGCGCGCTCGGGGCTGTCCACCTCCACCAGCCAGTAGCCCACCAGGAACTCCTTCGACTCGGGGAAGACGCCGTCGGTGATGGGCTTGCCGTCCGCCCCCGCCTTCACGCGCTTCGCCTGGTCCGGCCCGGCCAGCCCCTCGGCCGCCAGCAGCTCTCCCGCGGAGGAGAGCTTCTTCGCGAACGACACCATGAACGCGATGTGCGCCCGGATGTCCTCCTTCGGCCAGTTCATCATCGCGTACGGGCCCTGACCGGCGTGGTTCATCATCAGCATGTACTTCATGGGTGGCTCCCTCTTTCCGTGTCGGCCGCGCCCCGGAATCGGGGTGCGTTCACCCCTATGTCGAAGCTGCGGAGAGCTTCTCGACATGCCCCCGAAAATACCCGGTGATTTCCTCCCGGTGGGCCGCAAGCCCTCGTCATTCCAGGGGAATCCGTGCCCCTGGGAGGGGTGAGGCTCAGAGCACCTTGCCCGGATTGAGGATGCCGAGGGGGTCCATCGCGGCCTTGAGGCGGTGGTGCAGGCGCAGGCCCTCCTCGCCGAGCTGCCGCCCCAGGAAGGGCTGCTTCAGCGCCCCCACGCCGTGCTCGCCGGTGATGGTGCCGCCCAGGTCCAGCGCGGCCGCGAGGATGTCATCGAACGCGCCGCGTGCCCGGATGAGCGCCGCGGGGTCCTGGCGGTCGAAGACGACGGTGGGGTGCATGTTCCCATCGCCCGCGTGGCCGAAGGTCCCCACGAGCACCCCGCGCTCGGCGGCGATGCGCTCCACGGCGGCGAGCAGCTCGGGGATTCGGGACAGGGGCACGCCCACGTCGTCGAGCAGCGTGGCGCCTTGTCGCTCGAGCGCGGGATAGGCGAGGCGGCGCGCGGTGAGCAGCAGCTCGCCCTCCGCTTCATCGGTGGAGTGGGTGACGAAGGTCGCGCCCGCGGCCTCGCAGACGGCCGCCATGGTCTCGATTTCCGCCACGCCCTGGTCGCCGCCCGCGTCCGAGCGCGCCAGCAGGAACGCGGCCGCGTCCACGTCCAGGCCCAGGGGTTTGTACGCCTCCACGGCGCGGCAGGTGGCCTGGTCCATCAGCTCCAGCATGGACGGGCGCGTGCGCGCCATGATGTCCGTGACGGCCGAGCCCGCGCCCGCGAGCGTGGGGAAGGTGGCGACCAGCGTCGTCGCCCTGGGGGGCTTGGGGCGAAGGCGCAGCGTCGCCTCGGTGATGACGCCGAGCGTGCCCTCCGAGCCGACGAACAGCCGCGTCAAATCGTAGCCCGCGACGTTCTTCACGGTGCGCCCGCCGGTGCGCACCACCGAGCCGTCCGCGAGCACGACCTCCAGCCCCAGCACCGCATCCCCGGTGACGCCGTACTTCACGCAGCACAGGCCGCCGGCGTTGGTGGCCAGGTTGCCGCCCAGGCTGGAGAACTCCCAGCTCGCCGGGTCCGGCGCGTACCAGAGCCCGTGCGCCGTCGCGGCCGCCTTCACCTCCGCGTTCAGCACGCCCGGCTGCACGACGGCGAGCATCCCCTTCGCGTCGACCTCCAGCACCCGGTTCATCCGCATCAGCGACAGCACGATGCAGCCCTCCAGCGCGTTGGCGCCGCCGGACAGTCCGGAGCCCGCGCCCCGAGGCACCACCGGGACCTTGTGCGCCGAGGCGACCTTGAGCACCGCGCGCACGTCCTCCGTGCAGGTGGCGCGCACGAGGACGCCAGGGGTGCCCGCGGGGGCCCACTCGGCTTGATCACGCCGGTGCGCCTCCAGCACGTCCGCGTCGGTGACGAGGGCATCAGCGGGGAGCACGGCCGTGAGCTCCCGCACCAGGGCTGCGTTCGTGTCCTTCGTCATGGGGTGCCCTCGCGGCCGCGTAACGATTTTTGAAGCCGAGGCGCCGTTTCTAACGATTTCTACAAAGCCCTAACGATTTCCTGGGCAAAAGCCCTTTCTCTAACGATTTCTAAACCCGGTGCGGAGCACCTGCCGCCGGCTCCCGCGCCCTGAGCCTTCGACGCGCAGACGCCCACGGCCCCTCGCGCGGATTCGGCTAACCTCCGCCTCACGCGCCATGGCCGAGGACGCCTCCACCCCGACGACATCCCCCCGGCTGTCCTTCCCCCGGCTCCTGCTCGTGCGCCTCTGGAGCCTGTGGCTGGACGCGGTGAACCGGGCGGCGGACCTGGCCGTCCTCGTGTGGCGCCCACGACTGCTCGGCCCCGCGCTGTCCCTGTGGCTGCGCGAGCTGCTCGTGTCGCCCTACCGGCCGCGTCGCTCCTTCGAGGTGGTCCGCCTCCTCCAGTCCAGCGGCCAGGGCTTCGACGAGCTGATGTACGGCGAGACGCCCGTGCACACCGCCCTGTCGCTCTTCCAGCGGGCCGGGCTCACCGCCCACGGCCACCTGGTGGACCTGGGCGCCGGACGCGGCCGGGCCCTGCTCGCCGCGCGCTGGCTGGGCGCCCGGGCCACGGGCATCGAGCTGCTCGAGGAGCACGTCACCCTCGCCTCCGGCCCCCTGTCCCGGGCCGGCGCCGTGCTGCGCCAGGGCGACGCGGCCCTGGCCGACCTGGGCGAGGCCACCCATGTCCTCGTCAACTGGACGGCCCTGTCCCCCCAGACGCGCACCCGACTCGTCGCCCGCCTGCGCACCTGCCGCCCCGGCACCCGCGTCCTCACGATGACGCGCCCCATCGAGGCCCCGGGCTTCACCGTGCGCTCCCGACACCGCGCCCTCTTCACCTGGGGCCTCGAGCCCGTGTGGATTCACGAAGTCCCGGACTCCACCGCCCAGGTCCCGACTTCCACCGCTTGAGAATCCCCGCCCGTCCGAGGGAGTGGGCGCACCCGACCCTCCAGTGGCTTCCTCTCGTGGGCCTTACTGTCTAGTCTCGCCGGTCCGATACCGGCCGGCAGGACCCGGGCGCGGTGCGTCCCTCTTTCCGTGCCGGATGACCCGGGCCCCGGACCTCCCCCTTCCGGGGCCCCACAGGAGCAGACTCAGATGAAGGCTTGGATGGCCGTGGCGATGCTGGCGGTGGTTCCCCTCGTCGGATGCGGTGGCTCGCGTGAGCTGAACCGCGCGCGCGCCGAGACGAACGTGCTGAAGAAGACCACGGAGGAGCTGCGCTCGGAGAACGAGGCGCTGAAGACCAAGGTGACCGAGCTGGAGGGCGAGGTGGCCAGCGTCACCAAGGAGCGCGATGACCTGAAGGCCGCCGTCGAGCAGGCCGCCGCCGAGGCCGCCGCCGCTGCCCAGTCCGCCGGCAAGAAGCGCAAGAAGTAGTCGGGGGACCCGCCGATGACCGGGGCGCGCACCCAGGCGGTCCATGTCCACGACGGCTGCGACGTGTACGTGGGCCGGGCCTTCCGCGCGTGGGCGAAGCCTGGCCCCACCAACCCCGTGCCCGGTCGCTTCGGCAACCCCTTCAAGCCCGGTGGCGTCGGCACCCCGGGCGCCCTGTGGAAGAAGTACTTCGCCCCCTGGGTCGCCGGGCTGCCGGGCGCGGAGCCACAGCGCATCCACGAGGAGGCCCTCCGCCGCATGGGGCCCAACGTGGATGCCTTCGAGTCCTTCCGCTGGTACCTGGAGCTGCGCTCCCGCCATGACGCCGCCTGGCGCGAGGACGTGCTCGCCCTGCGCGGCAAGCGCCTGGGCTGCTGGTGCAAGCCCGGCCCCTGTCACGCCGACGTGCTGGTGTCCTGGCTGGACTCGCGCGCGAAGCGCTGAGGCCCCACGCGCCCGTGTCGACATGTCGGGCTCGCGCTCCGACGTGTCGGAAGCCGTGTCGACCCGGCTGTCGGAGGCTGTGTCGACGGGGTTCTCCCTCGGAGGACCGGGCTCGGGGCGCGCGGCACACGCGCTGCAGTGAGGGCAGGCACCGGGGGCACACGAGGCCCCTGGCCCATCCCTTCCCATTGGAGTGCGCCATGCCCGAAGTGAGCGTCGAGAAGCCGACCCAGACGAAGCCCGGCCCCGAGTCCACCGAGAGCCTCACCGCCACCATCGTCAACCAGACCTCGGGCGACCTGGTGCTGGTGAAGTCCATCACGAACCAGCAGTGGACGCAGCCGCCCCCGAGCGTCATCCCGTCCGGACAGTCCGGCCGCTTCATCAGCCCCGGTGACTTCAGCAACCCCTCCACCGGCTATGTGGTGTACCAGGCGTCCGCGGTGAACAACGCCACCTTCACGCTCAACTGGGACATCCCCTCGGTGGGCCCCAACAGCTTCAGCTGGCCGACGACGCCCGGGCTGGTCGCGAACGAGAGCGGCTCGCTGAGCGGCTGGAACATCTCCGCGTCCTGGTTCGTCAGCGCGGGCTGAGGCGTGCGGGCGGGCCCGAGGGCCTCATGCTCCCGACTCGGCTAGCATGAGGCCCCGGCCACCATGTCTCCGACGCTCGCCGATGTGTCCACCGCCGCCATGCCCCAACGCGGTGGAGGTCCGCAGGGGCCTCGCCTCGTGCCCGCGCTGACGCTCGTCTCCCATCCCGTGCCCGCGCGCGTCGGAGAGCGGCTCCGACTGGATGCGCTCGTGGCGGGACGCGAGGTGGCGCTGTCTCGCAACGCGCCGGACTTCACGCGTCCCGGGTCCGCGCTGGGACAGCCGCTGAACGACCCGTTCATCAGTCGCAAGCCGTTGACGTTCGCCCCGGGCTCGAAGCCGGGGAGCGTGCGGCTGACGTGCACGGCCGGTGGCGAGCGCGTGGTCATCGCCGGCTCGGCGCTGGAGGGCACCTGGGAGCTGTCGGAGGCGGAGCTCCTCCAGGGTGTGCCGCTCGAGCTGGGCGGGCGCGTGGTGGTGCTGCTGCACCTCATGGACGCGGCGGAGGACTCGGCCACGGTGGACACGCTCGGCATGGTGGGCGAGAGCACCGGAGTGCGCCGGCTGCGTCGACACATCGAGCGCGTGGCGGACCTGGATGTGCCCGTGCTCATCCGCGGCGAGACGGGGACGGGCAAGGAGCGCGTGGCCCAGGCCATCCATCAGCGCAGCCGACGACGCGACAGCCGCTTCCTCAGCGTCAACCTGGGCGCCATCCCGAAGGAGCTGGCCGCGGCGGAGCTGTTCGGTACGCAGAAGGGCGCGTACACGGGCGCAGCGCAGAGCCGCGAGGGCTTCTTCCGCGCGGCGCATGGGGGCACCCTCTTCCTCGACGAGGTGGGCGAGGCGCCGCCCGAGGTCCAGGTGATGCTGCTGCGCGTGCTGGAGACGGGCGAGCTGTATCCCGTCGGCGGCACCACGCCGGTGGCCGTGGACGTGCGACTGCTCGCCGCCACGGATGCGGACCTGGACGAGCGCATCCGCGATGGTCGCTTCAAGGCGCCGCTGCTGCACCGGCTCGCGGGCTACGAGGTGCATGTGCCTCCGCTGCGCGAGCGGCGCGAAGATTTGGGCCGGCTGTTCTTCCACTTCGCCCGTGAGGAGCTGGCATCGCTGGGCGAGGCGCATCGGCTGGACAACGAGGACGCGTACGCGGCGCCGTGGCTGCCCGCGCCGCTGGCGACCCGGCTGGTGCGCTTCCCGTGGCCGGGCAACATCCGGCAGCTGCGCAACCTCGCGCGGCAGCTCGTCATCGGCAGCCGGGGTGAGCCGACGCTCCAGGCCGAGCCTCGACTGGAGCACGAGCTGGAGGTGGCCGCGGCCTCGACCCCCGGGGCCTCGGTGTCTTCGCCCGAGCCCGTCGCGGAGCTTCGGGCCCCGGCGACACCACGTCGCAAGGCCTCACAGGTGACGGAGCAGGAACTGCTGGCCGCGCTGCGCGAGCATGCGTGGGACCTGAAGGCCACCGCCGAGGCGCTGGGCATTCCCCGGCCGTCGCTCTACGACCTCATCGACAAGAGCCCGAACCTGCGCACCGCGGGCGACCTGCGCTCGGACGAGATTGCCCAGGCCTACGAGGCACACGGCGGTGATTTGGACGCGATGGCCCGAGCGCTGGAGGTGTCTCGCAAGGCGCTGGGCCGGCGCATGAAGGAGCTGGGCCTGACACCGCGCGGGGAGTGACACACGCTCCCGCGTGGCACGGTGCATGCTGTCTCCGCGTGCATCGCGACATGTGTCGATGGGAGGGAACGTGAGGAACGGAAGCTGGGTCCTGGGAGTGTTGCTCGTTGCGGGCTGGGCGGCGTGCGCGTCACGGACGCGTGAGACAGTCGGCGCGCCGGAGTCGAACCCACGGCAAGCACAGGAGGACGGCCTGCCCCGCTTGCAGCAGACCGATGGAGGCTGCGCGGTGGACCCGTGTCTGGCGGGAGACTCGGGCTGTCTGGGCATCGCCGTGGAGACCGGGAGCGTGGGGAAGCGGTTCGACCCGAAGCCCGGCGCGAAGGGCTGGACGCTGTGCTCCGGTCAGGGACTCGAAATCACCTCCGACCTGGACAAGGACCTGTGCATCGACCTGCGCGACGTGCGCTCGACCGCGGATGGGGGCGTCGTCGCCCTGACGAAGCTGCGGAGCAAGGGCGCATGGTCCGACCCCAACCTGCCCTCGGGCGAGTACTGCCTGAGCATCTGTGACGACAAGGACGACCACTGCGCGCAGGGCTGCAAGGACTCCGACTGCGTCACGGATGACCAGACCATCCGCGGCAACCTCGATGTCGTCACCAAGGTGCCCGAGCCCACCGGGGAATCCGACTGAAGCGCCCCCTCACCGCGACTCCGCCACGGAGAGCAGCGGACTCCACGCGCGCGTGAGGTGCGGATTGTCGCCGAGCGCGCGGGACAACAGCTCGCGCGCCTCTGAATGGGTGCTCCCTGTCTCCGTCGAGGCCAGGAGCAACCCGGCGCGCAAGGCCCGCGCTCGTGGCCACGTGGGCCTCGCCGCGAGGACCTCCTGCGTGAGCACCCGCCCACGCTCCAGCCGCCTGGCGTCACTCGCACCGGGCCGCTGTCCCCATGACAGACAGAAGCGCGCGAAGGCCAGGCGGTGCTCGGGCTGGGTGGGCTCCAACGCGAGGGCCTGTTCGAACGCATGCTCGACCTGCGTGAGCGACTCCGCGTCTCCCTTCGCGAGCGCCTCGAGGGCCAGCGCCTCGCCCAGCTCCCGCCACGCCTGGGCCTGCTTCGGATTCAGCGTCAGCGCGCGACGCAGGGCCTGGACGGCCTCCGTCAGCACCGGCTCCACCGGCTGTCGCCGCGCGCGCCTCCACTCGGCCTCCGCCAGGAGCGCCGTGCCCAGGTTCATCCACGGCGGGGCCAGGTCCGGCACCTTCTCCAGCGCGTCCTTCAGCGCGACGCGCGCCGCCTTCACCTCGGCCTCGGGAGAGCGCCCCTCCAGCACTCGCATCCGCGCGCGCCACGCGTGGACCTCGCCCACGTTGTTCTGTCCGTAGCCCTGGGCCGGCGCCAGCGCGATGGCCTGCTCGAACGACTTCAGGGCCTCGCGCAGCGACGGCTCCGGGTCGCCCCCGCGCTCCCACGTGTCCTTGGCCTGCTCGAACCCCACCGTGCCCAGGCCGTTGTGCAGCGGAGGCAGCCTCGGGTTGATGGCCACGCCGCGCAGATACGCCTCACGGGCCCGCAGCAACGTCGGCCTCACGTCCGCGCCCGAGTCGCGCTGCCTCGTGGCCCGCGCCAGGTGCACCTCGCCCTCGTAGAACCAGGGCACCACGTGCGCGGGGTTGAGGGTCCGCGCGCGCTCCAGGGCGGAGGCGGCCCTGTCCAGGTCCTCCACGGGGCTCGGCGCCCGGGGATTCGTGGCGCGCGCGAGGTACTCGGTCCCCAGGTTGATCCACGCCTCGGGCCGCTTCGCGTCCAACGCGACCGCGCGCTCGTGCGAGTCGATGGCCCGCTGCCGATAGGGCAGCGAGTCGCCCCCCACGCCGTCCTCGTGGTCCGCCCACACGCGGAACACCTGCCCATGGTCGGCGTGGAAGTCGTAGTCCCACGTCTCGGGGCTCGCGCGGTCGAAGGCGGCGACGGCCTCGCGCAGGGAGTCCCGAGGGTCCAGCCCCTTCTCCTGCCGCAGCCGGGCCCGCTGCCAGTGCACCAGGGCCAGCTCATGCAAGCCCTGGAGTCGCAGCGGCGACAGCGCCATCGCCCGACGCGCCGAGGTCAGGGCCTTGTCCAGCAGCGGCTCCACCTCACCGCCCCGCCGGGCGTGATGCTCGGCGAGGCGCCGGTGGAAGCCCGCCTCCAGCTCATGGGCCTCCGCGTCGTCCGGCGCGAGCAACAGCGCCTGGGACACCGCCGCCATGCCCCGCTCGTAGTGAGGCGCCACCTCGCCCTGGCCATACAGCGCGAGCAACAGCGCCCAGCCCTCCAGGCGCGCCCGCGCGAGCGCCACGGCGGGCACGCTGCGACCGATGTCCGCCGCGTGCGCATAGGCGCGCCGTGCCTCCTCCAGGTCCGCGAGCGCGCCCTCCCGCTGTCCCGTGTTCCAGCGACTCGCGGCCCGCGTCACCAGGATGTCCCCGCGCAGCAACGGGGCCTCGTGGAACCAGGGCGGTCGCGAGCCCGGCGCCTCCAGCTTCGCCAGCGCCTCGTCGAGGCGGTTCTCCAGGAACGCGAGCAGCGCGGCCACGTACTCCGGAGAGGGAACCTGGGCCCCTTCGCTCCGGCGCAGGAAGTCGCGCGCCGTCTCACCGAAGCGACGGGTGGCGTCGTGGAGCCGCTTCGCGCGGGTCGTCTCGTCCCGGGTCCGCTCGGCGTCCAGTCGCGCGCGCTGGTACAGGTGGCTCAGGACCAGGGCCAGCGAGTACGCCACGCGCGGCTCGGTGTTGCCCGCCCGCCACGCCGCATCCAGGTGATGGTGCGCGAGCAGGTCGTCCCCGAGCGCGAGGTGTGCGCGCCCCAGCGCATAGTGTCCGGGGCCATCCGCCATGGGCCCCGCCTCGCGCATCGCGGCCTCCAGCTCACGCATGCGCTGGCGCAGGGCCTCGCGGTCCGCGCGCGTGTCGTGCGCGGGAGCGATGCCCGTGTAACGGACCTGGGCCTCGATGCGCTCCACCTGCTCCGTGAACCGGCGGGCCAGGGCCTCTCGCTGGGAGACCTCGCGACGGGCGAGCACCCCCTGCCCCAGCGCGAGCGACACCACGACGAGCGCCCCCGTCCCCAATGCCACGGAGCGACGGTGCCTGCGCAGCCACTTGCGCGCGCGGTAGCCCGGACCGGTGCGCGCGAGCACGGGCGCGCCATCGAGGAAGCGGGACAGGTCCTCCGCCAGCTCACGCGCCGAGCCGTACCGCGCGGAACGGTCCTTCTCCAGGCTCTTGAGGGTGATGGCCTCCAGGTCCACGGGGATGTCCGCGTCCAGGGCCCGCGGAGGACGCGGCTCCACGGTGGCGATGTTGCCGAGCACCTCCAGCCCGTTCTCACCCGGGATGGGCGCGCGCCCCGTCAACAGCGCGTAGAGCGTGGCGCCCAGGCCGTACACGTCCGCGCGGCGGTCCAGCCGGGTGACCTCCCCTCGGGCCTGCTCGGGCGACATGAAGTGCGGCGTGCCGAGCACGGTGCCCGTCGCGGTGGCGCTCTCCTTCCAGTCGCGCGCGAGCCCGAAGTCCATGACGTACACGGACAGCTCGCCGTCGGCGGAGCGCTCGACCAGGATGTTGGCGGGCTTGAGGTCGCGATGGATGAGCCCGGCGCGATGCGCGGCGTGCACCCCCTCGGCGGCGTCGCGCAGGACGCGGGCCTTCTGCTCGACGCCGAGCGACTCCACCAGCGACTGGAGCGGCAGCCCGTCCACGTAGCGCATCGCGATGTAGACGCGCCCCTGGACCTCGCCGACCTCGTACACCTCGCAGACCCGGGGATGGGAGACGCGCGCCTGCGCACGGGCCTCCGCGACGAACCGACGCGCGAGCTCCGGCTCGTCCCCGCGCACGAACTTCAGCGCCACGTGACGATGCAGCCGCGCGTCCCACGCGAGGAACACGCGGCCCATGCCGCCCTGGCCGAGGAAGCGCACGGGGGAGTAGCGCTCCCAGCCCGGCACCGGGAACGCGGGCACGTCGACGTCGGCGTCGGCGGGCACCCGCCCGGATGGCACCTCCGCGCCGAGCCTGTCCGAGGCACCCGGCGGGCTCCCGCCTGGGAGGCTGAGCGTGTCGTCAGCGGCCGGCGCGCCTCCGGGGCGTACGTGGACGACCTCCGCCGCGACAGCGACAGCGACCGCCACGGGAGCCCCTGGCGTCAACGGCTCGCGACGCTCGAGCGCGGGAGTCACGGACGCAACCGGGGAGGCCCCTGGGGCCACCGCCGCCTCGCGCCCGTTCATCGCCGAGGGCACACCGTCCGCTCCGGCGCGCCCGAGCCCGGACGTGGCCCGCCCGCCCGGCGCCGCGAGCGCGCCCTCCCGCGACTCCACCGGCTCGCACAGCCGCACCAGCGACGCATACGTGTCCTCGGAGAGCCGGCCTCGCGCCCGGAGCAGCTCCAGTGGGCGCTGTCCCAGCCGCGCGGCCTCGGCGCGCAGCACCTCCACCTCGTCGCGAGCGAGGAGTCCCTCGGCGACCGCCTGCCGCAGCTGCGCTTCGTCCTGCTCGC
Source organism: Myxococcus sp. MH1 (assembly GCF_059738865.1). Taxonomy (NCBI): domain Bacteria; kingdom Pseudomonadati; phylum Myxococcota; class Myxococcia; order Myxococcales; family Myxococcaceae; genus Myxococcus; species Myxococcus sp. MH1. The sequence continues at coordinate 10,727,904 of NZ_AP026947.1, forward strand.
TCACGCTCGCGCGCTCCTCGGGCCCGAGGCCCTCCCCGCGAGCCTACCGAAATGCGCGCACGCCTCGCGCGTCACACCGGGATGTCCATCCACGGCCGGATGGGACGCTCCTCGCGGAACTTCTCGATGACCTCGCTCATCTCCCACGGCGTCCGCGTGTCCGCGAGCGCCTCCAGGTACAGGCACCTGCGCGCCACCGCCGACAAGTCGAACGCCCAGTACATGCTCATCAGCGGGTTGATCCACAGCGTGCTGCCCTGCGTCCGCACCGTGCGGTGCACGTCGCCGTACTCGCCCTCCAGCGCGGACACCACGGAGAGCGAGACGATGCTCGGGGCCCTCGGCATCCGCTCACACACGAACGACACCGCGTCCTTGTACCGCGCCACCTCCGGCATCGACTCCAGCAGCGCGGTGACGCCCAGGTAGCCCCCGTCCTTGCTGAGCGCGGCCACCGACTCCAGGAAGTGCGCGTGACAGACCCCGTGGTGCCGGTCCACGCCGAAGCCCAGACACACCACCAGCTTCGTCATCTCCGGCAGCGCCTGCACCGCGCCCAGGCTGGAGATGTCCTCCACCGGCGTGCCCAGTCCGACCTCATCCCCGCGCATCAGGATGTCCGTGCCCCCATCCACCAGCACCACCGCGTCGAACCCGAGCCGCGCGTGCAGGGACGCGTACGCCTCCCGCACCGGCGCCACGCCGCCCCGGTCCAGGCAGTGGATGGACACCTCCTCCCCCTGACGCGCGAACCAGCGCGCCAGCCACCCCTCCGGGAAGTAGTGCTCCGGCCCCGCCGTGGTGGCGTCCACGCGGACCACCCCTGGCGCCGTCCACTCTCCCTGGACGGCCTCCAGCCGCGTGAAGCTCATGTTCGCCAGCGACACCGTCTTGCCCTGCGTGCGCAGGCGGAAGTACAGCGGCAGCCCGCTGAACACGTCGAAGCCTCCACCCCCCCCGGCGATGAGCACGTGGCGGGCGGAGGCGAGTCGCTCGAACAGCGGAGAAGTGCACAAGTCCACGACGGGAGCTCCCTTCACCGGGCCCTGGCGCATCACCCACAGGGCGGCGTACCGACACCTCCGGTATATAGCGCCGCCATGTCCACCCTCATCCTCAGCGCGAAAGAGCTGCGCGGTCTCTACACCGTCGAGCTCGGCCTCCAGGCCGTCGAGAAGGCCTTCCGGGCCCACGGCCGTGGCGAGTCGCTCATGCCGCCCAAGGTGTACCTCTCCCTGCCGCAGTACGACGGCGACTTCCGCGCCATGCCCGCGTTCCTCGACGGCGCGGCCGGCGTGAAGTGGGTCAACGCCCATCCCCAGAACCCCAAGAAGCACGGCCTGCCCACCGTGCGCGCCCTCTACATCCTCAGCGACCCGGACACCGCGTCCCCGCTCGCCATCCTCGACGGCACGTGGCTCACCGCGTGGCGCACCGGCTGCGCCGGCGGCGTCGCGTCCAAGTACCTGGCGAAGCCCCAGCCCCGCACGCTCGGGCTCGTCGGCTGCGGCGTGCAGGCCCGCGTCCTCATCGACGCGCACCGCGCCCTGTTCGGGGAGCTGGAGCTGCTGCTCGCCGATGCCTCCGACGCCGCCGCGAAGGCGCTCCAGGCCGAGAAGGGCGGCCGCGTGGTCAGCCTCCAGGAGGCCTCCGGCGCGGACATCGTCTGCACCTCCACGCCCTCGCGCACCCCGGTGGTGAAGCGCGAGTGGCTCAAGCCCGGCGCCCACATCAACGCGATGGGCGCGGACGCCCCCGGCAAGCAGGAGCTGGACCCGCGCATCCTCACCGAGGGCCGCGTCTTCATCGACGACACCGAGCAGGCCCTGCACTCCGGCGAGGTCAACGTCCCCCTGCACGACGGCCTCCTGCGCGCCGAGCAGATTGCCGGCACCCTCGGCGAGGTCGTCGCCGGCAAGAAGCCCGGCCGCGCCGGGGAGGAGATCAGCATCTTCGACTCCACCGGCCTCGCGCTGCAGGACGTGGCCCTCGCCCGCGCGCTCTACGACGTCGCCCGGGCCCAGGGCGTCGGCCAGACGCTCGACATCGTCGGAGGCTGAGGTCCGGCACTTCCGGTCCCCCCCTCGCGCGAGCAGACCCTCTCGCGCGAGGCCGCTGTCTCCGCTCGAGCGCGCCCTGTGCTCGCGGCCCCGTGACGGGGGCGTCACGGAAGTCCCACTTGCGGGTCTTTCCAGACCCCTCCGGGCACGCCGCCCTCCCACGAACGGTGGGTGTCACTTAAAACCCCGTTATCACTGAAACTGTCCGATTTTCGGTGACTGGACAATTTCAACCACTGTGGAGTATTTCACGAATACGCGCTGCCTGTGGGGGGGCCAAACGACATCCTGAAGGAGCTGACCTGGGAGGATGACCTTTAGTCATCCGCCCGGAGAGGCCGGATTGCGTCCAGGCGCCCCGGAGGTGACGCGCCCAGTGCCAATGCCTGGCACCGGCCCTTCGCCTGTCCGGAGACCCATGTTCCACCCCGCCTCGTCGCGGCGTGTCGCGCGTCCGTCGGCCCTCGTCGGCCTCGTGACGCTGCTGCTCGCCTTCCTGTCCACGCCTGCCTCCGCGCAGACGCAGACCAACGCCCAGGCCACCCAACGGGCCATCAACTTCCTCAGCTCGGATGTGGCCACGTGGGTGTCGGCCAACGGCTGCGCGGCATGCCACCGCGTGGGCGCATCGACGTTCGGCCTGGCCGCGGCGCGGGCCAACGGCTACGACATGAGCGTCGTCGTCTCGAACGGGCGGACCAACCAGTACAACCTGGAGTTCCTCGGCCAGCGCATCAAGACGGAGCAGCTGGCGAACGGCTCGTGGATTCACGAGGGCACGTCGTTCCGCAACGAGAAGACGTCCTACTCCACGTTCGGCCTGGCCGGGTACGACCAGTACGTGTCCACGCAGTACAGCGCGGGGCTGGTGGCGGCGGCCAACTGGGCGCTGCTCACGCAGGAGGCCAGCGGCCGGTGGCCGTCGGACCACGCCAACTTCCCGGTGGACCACGGCAGCGTGCCCACCACCGCGCGCATCATGGTGGGCATCGCCCAGGCGAAGCAGCGCGTGGACCCGGCCCGGGCCGCGCAGTACCAGACCGCCCTGGACCGCGCCGCCGCCTACCTGCGCGCCAACCTGGACAACGCGGACCAGTCCGCCACGGGCAACGGCATGCCGTACACCTTCCAGGTGGCCTGGGCCGTGGTGGGCCTGAAGGCCGCGGGCCCTGGCCCCTCCAACGTGAACACCACCGCCATCGACACGCTGGCCAACCGGCTGCTCACCCGCGCCTCGCCCGGCAACCCGGGCTGGGGTGACCTGCCCAACACGGCCGCCAACGACATGTCCACCGGCAGCGCCATCTACGCCCTGTGCCTGGCCGGCCGCGAGCCCGCCACGGACCCGCGCGTGCGCAGCAGCATCGAGTGGCTCAAGACGCGCCAGTCCGCGGACGGCAGCTGGCGCACGGGCTCGGCCACGTTCGACATCCCCACGACGTTCGCGGCGCTGGGCCTGTCCTGCTACGGCGACTTCAGCGTGCACGTCACGGTGGTGGGCGAGGCGCGCAAGGAGCTGGTCATCGGCTCGCAGCAGGGCCAGCAGACGACGTTCACCTTCAACGTGAAGAACCACGGCTACCAGGCGGACACGTACACGCTGAGCACGTCGGGCGGGCTCCCCGGCTGGGCCTCCTTCCCCAACCCCGTCAGCCTCTTCCTGCCCGCGGGCGGCGAGGGCACCGTCACCGTCACCGTCAACGCGCCGGCGAACCTGCTGCCCGCGCTCACGAGCGAGTTCACGCTCACCGCCACGTCCGGCGGCGCCCCGGGGGTGTCCGGCTCCGCGCGCGTCAACACGTACACGCCGCCCCTGCCGCCCGTCACGGGCCTGGCCACCACGACCACCATCCAGGCGCCCGCGGTCAACGCGCACATCACCATCGGCACGGGCAACGTGCTGTCGGCGCGCGTGCGTGACGCCAACAACAACCCCGTCGTGGGCCCCACCCACGGCGTCGTCACGTTCTACGTGGCCGGCGTCCCGGTGGGCGCGGACGCGGACGTCAACGCGGACGGCCTGTTCACCTTCGACTGGGTGCCGCCTTCCGACGCGTGGACGGTGACGGGCGCGCAGGACTTCCGCGCGGTGTACTCGGGCATCGAGCGCCAGGCGCCGCTGTCCAACCTGCTGGGCAGCACCGACGCGCGCACCGTCATCATCGACCCGTTCCCGCACCTGACGCCGTCGGTCACCATCGGCAACCCGCCCGCCTTCACCCGCGAGACGACGCTGGACATCTGGGGCTACGCCACACCGCGCGCGCCCGGCGCGGTCGTCACCTACGCGGCCTTCATCATCAACGGCGCCACCGTCATCCCGCTCACGCCGGGCAACGGCGGCCTCATCTACACGACCATCACCCTGCAGGAAGGCCCCAACATCATCCAGCTCACCGCACGCGACAGCTTCGGCGGGGTGACGACGAAGCAGGTCAACCTCACGGTGGACCGCGTGCCGCCCATCCTGACGGTGCAGTCGCCGGTGAACGGCGCGGCGCTGGGCCAGCTCAACGTGACGGTGACGTCGTCGGTGCAGGACCAGACGCCGGTGCGCGTGGAGACGCAGTGGGTGGCGTCGTCCATCCTGGAGTTCGGCAACGGCACGGTGGAGCACACGGTGCCCATGAACTACGGCGACCAGGTCATCCTGGTGCGCGCCACGGACAGTGCCTTCAACGTGACGGAGAAGCTGGTGTTCATCTGGGTGGACCCGGGCACGCCCATCGTCTCCACCAACCCCGGTGACAACCAGCTCTTCGGCGCGCAGCCCAACCACCAGCTGACGTACACGGTCAACGTGCAGTCGCTGTCCGCCACGACGGTGCGCATCAACGGCGGCGCGGCGCTCTCCGTGGCCCGCGGCGGCGGCGCGGTGCAGAGCACGCTGACGCTCAGCCCGGGCGTCAACAACCTCTCCATCGTCACGCTGAGCGAGACGGGCGTGTCCACCACCACCACGCGTCGGGTGAACTACGACGTGCAGGCCCCCACCGCCACGCTGCTGTCGCCCGCCTCGGGCGCCACGGTGGGCGGCACCATCACCCTGCGCGCGCGCGTCACCGACAACTTCGGCCCCATCACCAACGTGGGCTTCAGCCGCGACATGTCCGGCATCCGCCCGGGCACGCAGCAGGCGAACGGTGACTGGACGGCGACGCTCGACACCACCGAGCTGCTGGACGGCTCGCACACCGTCGACGTGTGGATGAGCGACGGCGTGGGCAACTCCACGGTCCAGCGCTTCAACTTCTTCGTCGACAACTGATGCACCCGTAGGTCCGGGGTGGCCTCTTCACGGGAGGCCACTCCGTTGCTCCGGGTGGGCCCGGCCGCACGGCCGTCTCAGGCCCGCGGCGCGACGCGGGGGCCGCCAGGCCACCCCGAGCTGTCACGCCCGTGGCCCCACGCCGGACCGCTCAGCCCAGCAGCGCGGCCAGCGTCGCGTGGCCCTTCTGCCGGGCGCGGTCCGCCGCCGTCTCTCCCTCCAGGTTGCGCAGCGACTTGTTCGCGCCCGCGGCGAGCAGCACCTCCACCACGTCCTGCAGCCCGTTGCGCGCCGCCGTGTGCAGGGGCGTGTTCCCATCCAGGTCCGGGATGTCCGGGTTGGCCTTGCGCGCCAGCAGCGCCTGCACGCTGCTCACGAGCCCCATCCACGACGCGAGGAACAGGGGCGTCGCGCCGGACGCGTCGCGCGCGTCGACGTCCTGCGTGGGCCGGTGCTCGAGCACCAGCGCCAGCGCCGCGAAGCGCTTCATCGCCGCGTAGTGCAGCAGGTTCTGCTGGTCCGGCGCCACGGGCTTCGTGGTGTCGAGCCCCGTCTCCAGCATCGCCTTGATGACCGAGGGCGGCTGCCCCAACCCCACCGCCATGGACGCGGGCGTGACGAGCACCTGCTCCGGCGGCGTGCCCAGGTCCACCCACTCGTCCAGCGGCGCGCCCGCGGCGACGAGCGCCAGGACGAACTCCTCGGGCAGCCGGTGCAGGAGCGCCTTCGCCAGCGCCGTCTCACCCTTCTTGTCCTTCGTGCCCGGCTTCGCGCCGTGCGCGAGCAGCAGCTTCACCGCCGCCCCCGCCATGTGCTCGCGCTCGCCCTTCTTGTACCGGTCCCCCTCGCGCTCGCGGTACAGCTGCACCAGCAGGTGCAGCGGCGCCATGCCGGACGGGCCCACCGCGTCCGGGTTGGCCCCCGCCTTCAGCAGCGCCTCCGCGATGCCCAGGTGGTGCGTGCGCAGCGCCAGCTCCAGCGGCGTCACCGACGCCTTGGCGCTCACCCCGTCCGCCTTCGCCCCCCGCGCGAGCAGCACCTCCACCGCGCCCAGCGCCTCCGGCGACGTGCCGCGCACACAGGCCTGGTGCAGCGCCGTCCACCCCTCCTCCTCGTCACTGCCCGCGCCCTGCGCCGCGTTCACGTCCGCGCCCGCGTCCAGCAGCACCGTCAGGATGTCCCGCGCCTTCGTGCCCGCGCGCGCGGCCGCCATGCCGAGCGGGGCCCGACCGAACCCGTCGCGGACACTCCAATCCACCGTCGCGACCTGCGTCTTCACGGCGGCGACATCGTCCTGGGAGATGGCTTCGAGCAGCGCTTGAGACATTCGAGGGTCGTCCTTCCTGTCCCCACGCGCGAGAGCGACGAGCACCGGGATGGGCCACGAGATGAGGCGCGAGACAGGCTGTCTTCCTCGCATGTTTCAGCGCGCCCGGTCAGCAGCCAACCGCGATGACACGACGCATCCATCACCGCGAGCAGTGCACACGGACCTCACGAGTCCGGACACACCCTGGAGTCTGACATTGTGAGAGCCCCGTCTCGCGAGCCGCGAGAGCCACAGGGCCCGGCGCCTCGCTCGCCCACCGAGGCGGGGCTCGGGCGCGTTACACAATGACTGTCATTCGGGATTCCATGGACAGGAGGAATCGACTCGCGGATTCCCGAGCAAATCCCCCGTGCTCACCCAGTATGCCGCTCTCGCGGACACCCTCCTCATGACCCGGTGCTGGGTCTGATGACACCTTCTACACCTGCCCTGCGGGCAGGCGCGAAAGTGCGGGCTCCTTTGTTTGTGATTGAGCGCGTGCCGGTCATGATTCGTCCCGGGCGCCGAGTCTCTGGGCGTGCACCGCGCGCGGGCCCGGCTCCATGGGAACACGTCCGATGTCCATCCGCGCGCGCTCGCTTCGTTCCGTCTCGTCCTCGCTCTGGGGGCTCGTGCTCGTCACGCTGCTGTCGGCCACGGCCTCTCGCGCGAACGAGCGCGTGGCGGCGGCCCAGCGCGCGCTCGACTTCGTCAGCGCGGACGCCGTCACGTGGACGAAGGACCAGGGCTGCACCTCATGCCACCGCCACGGCGCCACGCTCTTCGGCCTCACCCAGGCCGGCGCCAACGGCTTCGACCTGGACACCGTCACGACCAACGGGCGCACCAACCGCGAGAACATGGAGCGGCTCGCGCGCGATTTGCTCGTGGGCCAGGACGCGAGCGGCTCGTGGTCGCTGGAGGGCGTGCACTACCGCAACGCGTACACCAGCTACGCGGCCTTCGGGCTCGCGGGCTACGACGCGAAGGTGGGCACCCGGCACTCGGAGGCGCTCGCGCGCGCGGCGGACTGGGCCGTGAGCACGCAGGAGCTGAGCGGGCGCTGGGTGGAGGACTATCCGCTCCGGCCCGTGGGCGCCTCCAACATGGGCGTCACCGCGCGGCTGATGACGGCGCTCGCCCAGGCCCGCGTGCACGCCGACCCCGCTCGCGCCGCCCGGTACCAGGACGCGCTCCGCCGCGCCGCCGCGTACCTGCGCGAGCACCTGAACGACCTGTCGGAAGGGCCCTTCGACGACGCCCAGCGCTACACGTACCAGGTGGCGTGGACGGCCGTGGGCCTGAAGGCCGCGGGCCCCGGTGAGCAGGGTGAGAACACGGCCGCGCTGGAGTCCGTGGCCACGCGGCTGCTCGCCACGCGCACGCTCGACGATGCGCCGGGCTGGGGCAGCCTCGACCAGGAGGCCCCGGACGAGACCTCCACCAGCTTCGCCCTGTACGCGCTGTGCCTCGCGGGCCGCACGCCGGAGCAGGAGCCTCGCGTGGCCCGGGCGCTCGAGTGGCTCATCTCACGGCAGGCCGAGGACGGAGGCTGGGGCGTGGGCACCTCGCGCCACCCGGACATCCCCACCACCTTCGCCACGCTCGCGCTGTCCTGCTTCCCCGACAAGGGTGACGGCGTCAGCGTCACCGTGGACGACGCCGCGAGCAAACCCGTGGCCCAGGCCCTGCCCCATCCCCAGCGCGTCACGTACACGCTCTGGGTCCTCCACGAGGGCGCTCGCGCGGACACGTTCACGCTCGAGGCCTCGGGCGGGCTGCCGGGCTGGACGGCGACGCTGGACCGCACCACCGTGACGCTCGCTCCGGGTGAGCGGACCTCCGTGACGCTCTCGGTGGGAACGCCCGTCGAGCTCGCCCCGTCCCTCACCTCGGAGGTCCAGGTGACGGCCACGTCGATGAGCAGGCCGGGCGTTTCGGGCGCGACGTGGGTCACCGCGTACACGAACCCTCCGCCTCCCACCGAGGGCCTGGAGACCACCACCACGGTGCTCGCGGGTGCGCAGCTCACGGTGGGCCGGGACAACCCGCTGTCGGCCCGCGTGACGAGCGCCGATGGCTGGCGCGCGCGGGGCCCGGGACAGGGACAGGTCACATTCCAGGTGGCCGGCGTCACCGTGGGGACGGACCACGACGCGGATGGGGATGGGGTGTACTCGGTGGTGTGGCGGCCGCGAGGGAGCTGGGAGGTGCTGGGCGCCTCGGAGGTGCGCGCGGTGTACTCGGGCGTGACGCTCCAGCCTCGCGAGGCGAACCGCCTGGGCAGCAGCGGGACGCGCGCGGTGGAGATTCTGCCATCGCCGGACCCGCTGCCCTCGGTGACGCTGTGCGGACTGCCCGACTTCATGGGCGAGACGAGCCTGGGCGTGTGCGGCTTCGTGACGGCGCTGGCGCCCGGGGCCACCATCGAGTCCGCCGCGTTCATCCTCCACGGTGAGCAGTACCCGGTGGTGCCCGAGGAGAGCGGCGGCTTCGTGTGGACGGAGCTCCCGCTGCGCGACGGCCTCAACGTCATCCAGCTGGTGGCCACCGACACGTTCGGCGGACGCTCCAGCCAGCAGGCCACGGTGCGCGTGGACGCGGTGGCGCCTGGCATCACCGTGCTGTACCCCGCGGAGGGCTCGATGGTGGGCTCGCTGCTGACGGAGGTCCGCGTGTGGGTGGACGATGCCTCCCCCGTGCGCGTGGAGACCAACTGGGTGCACGTCACGGAGGTGCCCGCGGGCGGAGGACTGGTGGCGCACGAGCTGGCGCTCACCCCCGGGGCCAATGAGGTGCTGCTTCGCGCCACGGACGCGGCGGGCCACGTCACGGAGCACGTGCTCACCTTCTGGGTGGACGCCGAGGCGCCGTGGCTCGTGGCGGGCCTTCCGGACGGGTGGCTCGTGGGGCCGCAGCCCGGGGACATGATGGACTACGAGCTGGCCGTGTACTCGGAGTCCGCCACGCGGGTGGAGGTGACGCCCGGCGGGGGCTCGTACGAGGTGCCGCGCGGCGGAGGCGTCTTCGTGGCCCGGCTGCCCCTGGTGCCTGGGGACAACGTCTTCACGATGGTCGCGACGAGCGAGACGGGCCTGAGCACCACCCTCACCCGCACGGTGCGCTACGACGACACGCCCCCGCGCGCCCAACTGCTCTCACCCGGACCGGACGAGGCCGTCTCCGGCATCGTGGTGCTGGAGGCCCGGGTGACGGACGACGTGAGCGGCGTGAGGAGCGTGGCCTTCACGCGGGACGGCTCGGGCATCCGCGCGGGGACGGACCAGGGTGATGGCGTGTGGACGGCGGAGCTGGACACCCGCGAGCTGCTGGACGGCCCTCACACCGTGGAGGTGTGGATGGAGGACTCCGCGGGGAACTTCATCATCCAGACCTTCCCCTTCGTCACCCGCAACCAGCCGTAGCGCGACGTCAGCGCGGCAGGGGCGTGGCCACGTAGTCCGTCCCCTGGTCCGCGTGGCAGCCGTGGCACGTGTCGTGGCCCCGGCCGTAGTAGTTGTCGTCGTAGGTCGGGCCGAAGCCCTCGTAGAAAATCCAGGTGTCCTTGCCGGTGCCCTCGGCCACCTTGATGTCGAGGGCGTGGCCTCGCGTCGTGCGGCCATCCGACTCGAACAGCTCCTTCACGGTGATGCTGCCCACGGGGTGGACGCGGTTGCCCTCCGCCATGGAGCGGGCCAGCACGTCGTTGAAGAACACCCGCACCCGGTCGCCATGGGAGCGCACCGAGCGACGGGGCGCCGGCTCCGCGAGCCACTCCCGATAGCGCCCCTCCCGCACGAAGGCGGTGATGCCCGCCTCGGACGTGTCCAGGCCGCCCACCTCCCCCAGGCCCTCGTCGACGGAGGACGAGGGTCCACAGGCGACCAGCGTCAGGAGCACGGTGCACGGCAGGCAGGAGGGACGCACGTGGGGCCTCGTGAGGAGAGGCGCGGACCGGAGCCGGCCCGCGCGGGGACACCCTCGCTACGCCGGGGCGTGCCCGCGGGTTACAGCCCGGGGATTTCCGGGGGTTTCATCCACGGCGTGACAGGACACGACCTGTTCCATCACTGAATGTGGTCCCTCCCTGTTAGGTTCGTTACCCAGGAGGTCGTCACCCAGTGTTCCAACCCTACCCCCGGGTCATGTCGATGATTGCCCCCTTTGCTCCGTGGCCCGTTGCATCCCCCGTCACCCGCATGGCCCACAGCCCCCGAGGCGCCCCATGACGACGGGCCATCCCCTCGCGCTGCGTCCCGGGATGAAGGTGGGCCCGTGGCGCGTCCGGGCCCGGCTGGGCCAGGGCGCCTTCGGCGCGGTGTTCCAGGTGGAGCAGGGCGGGCGCCTGCACGCGCTCAAGTTCGCGCTGCGAGGACCGGGCAGCGAGGACCTGGACCGCACGGACGCGCGCGCCGTCCGGGAGCTCGCGTGTCTGCTGCATGCGGTGCATCCGCATGTCGTGCGCGTCTGGGCGCACGGGCGCTGGCCGGATGTGCGGACGGGGTACCACTACGTGGTGCTCGACTACGTGGAGGGCGCCACCCTGGCCACGTGGGTGAAGCGCGAGGCCCCCTCCGCGCGGCGGGTGGCCCGGCTGTTCTCCCAGCTCGCGTGGACGCTGGGGGAACTGCACTCGCGCCACGTCTTCCACCGGGACCTCAAGCCCTCCAACATCCTCGTGCGCGCCTCGGACGAGTCGCCCGTGCTGGTGGACTTCGGCAGCGCCAACCACGCGGAGTCGCAGCCCCTCACCGAAGGCCCGCTGCCGCCGGGCACGCCCCAGTACCGAAGCCCGGAGGCCCTGCGCTTCCACCGCGAGCACCACGCCCAGCGCGCCGCGCGCTATGCCTTCCGCGCCACGGATGACCTCTATGCGCTAGGCGTCTCGCTGCACGAGATGCTCACGGGCGCGCCGGCGTTCTCTCTCACACTGCCGCGCGAGGTCCTCTCCGAGCACATCGAGACGCGCATGCCCGCGCCCGCGTCCTCGCTGAACGCGCGCGTCCCGAGTGAGCTGGACGCCATCACCCAGCGGCTGCTGCGCAAGAAGCCCGAGGAGCGCTTCCAGGAGGGAGGCTCGCTGCACGCGGCGCTGGAGGCGGCGCTGCGCTCGGCGACGCCCGAGTGGGACCGGCCGCTGTTCCCACGGACGCCGTCGCCCTCGGCCTCCGAGGCGACACGGAGGAAGGTGTCACCGGACGACGCCTCCGAGAGTCCGTGGCCCGTGCGACTGGCGCGACGGCACCTGCGACATGCGACCTCGTCGGGAGGCTCCCGTGTGGGCCTCGGATCCGAGGACGCCCACCCGCACGAGCACAGCGTGGATCCACGTGAGGGTGCGCATCTCCAGGCGGGGGCCTCTTCCGCGGTGGCCCACCCGCACGAGCACTCCGTGGACTCCCACGAGGCGGTGCAGCCCCACATGAGGCCCCCTTCGGAGAACGCCCGCCCGCACGAGCGCGGCGAGGAGCCCCATGGGGCGGCACGTCGTCGTGCGAGGCCCCCTTCCGAGGGGACCCTCGGGCACACCGCGGATCCACATGAGGCGGCGCGTCGTCGCGCGAGGACGCCGTCCGAGGGCGCTCACTCGCACCCGTCCCCCTCCTCCGAGGGGAGGCGCGCCCACCCGCGCTCCACCCCGCCCCGAGGGAGTCGCGCGCCCCTCCGTCGCATCACTCCGACCGAAGAGGCGCTCGCCCTCGCGTGGCTGCGTCGGGTGGACCCGGCCCACTGGAGCCGCGCGCGGAAGCTCTGGGTGGCGGGCACGTGGCTGGGCCTGTTGTTCCTGTTCGGGGGCACCTTCGCCGCCCTGCGCTGCACCCTGGAGTCCACCCTGGAGAGCGCCGCGCACCCCGGCGCCACCCTCCAGTCACCCCGCCCCGAGCGGATCCGCGACCGGCGCCCGTGACGGCCTCCTCGGCGATCCAGGTCGGGAGCATCCCCCCCCGGCCCCTCCTCCAGCGAACCCACGAGGCTCGCGAGGAGGGCGCCGTCACCCACGGCCCCGTGCACCGGGGCCGCGAGGCGTCACTTCTTCTTCTGCTGCATCGCCGAGGCGACCAGGTTCATCAGCTTCAGCTGCACCGGGGACAGCTTGCGCAGGTTGCGCATCAGCCGCCGCATCTCCGGCGTGTCGTCCTCGCGGGCCTTCGCGCCCGACTTGTCCTTCGCGGGAGGCGGCGCCGCCAGGTCATCCCCCAACCCCAGCAGCTGGTGCGGCGGCACGTTGAGCACCACGCACAGTCGCCGCAGGTTCTGCACGCTGGGGAGCATGTGGCCCCGCTCCAGGCGCCCGTACACCTCCGACGCCATGCCGATGCGCTCCGCCACATCCGCCTGCGTCAGTCCCATCCGCACCCGGGCGGCCCTCGCCGCCGCGCCCAGCATGCTCGCCAGTTCTGTGTCCATGCCTGTGTCAGTCGTCCACGAAAGGAGGGGCCGTGCTCCAGGCACCCCGAAGGCCCCTGGATAACCCTGAAGGTCGGGTACTTTCACCATACCTTCAGCGTTTTTTCAAACACGCGCGACGCCTCGCGTCGCACCCGCCCGCGCCTCTGGTGGCACCCATGCCACGCGCTCTGGTGAGCACCCGCCTCACGGCGCCGACGACGGTGTGCTCTCCGCGATGTCCATCAACGCGCGACGCCGCTCCGCCGCCGTGAAGAGCATCGCCAACGGCAGCCCCAGGAAGACGGCGTGCAACACGATTTGGGCGAACTGCGGCACGTCGAGGAACCACGGGTAGTAGCCACGCGCGACGAACTGGAAGTCCACCAGCCACACGCCGATGCCGAACAGCATCCCCACCGCGGCCTGGAACTCCCAACGCCCGCGTCCATCCGGCGGCAGCATCGCGTCCAGGAACGAGTAGAACAGCCCGACGATGGCGGACACCGTCAGGTGCATCCCCACGCCCAGCATCACCAACGTCCCCAGCGGGTAGTCCTCGCCGAAGGCCCGTGGCCCCAACACCACGCTCGCGGACATGCGCACCGGCCGCCATGGGCTGTCACCCGAGGCCAGGGCCATCACCACCTCCGCGAGCGCCAGCACCACGCCCGCGGCCACTCCGAACAGCAGCCCGTTCGTGGCAGACCAGGGGGTGTACCGCCTCCGTGCCGCCATTTGGCTTCTCCTTGTCCGGAGCCGCTGTCCGCCCCTTGTGTCAACCTGAGCACGTTCGCCATCCACGGGCAGCCAGCGCACGGCGACGGCTCGGGATGTCGCCTCCCCCTCGGGCACGCGGACGGCGCTCCAGGGCGGCCCTGGCGCTCGCCCCGCCCCCGCCTGGACTCGCGAGCCCACGCCCGCTCGCCACCTGTCGTTTCTTCCGTCTCCCAGGGCGTTGTTCGGTAACTCCTTCAGGCTCAAACCACCTCCCCCGCACCCATGCTCCGAGTCCCAGGCGACATCGCGTGGGCACGGCATTGGCATAGGGCCCTGGTCGATGCCCGCGCAGCTTCGCCAGCGTCCGCAAGGACCTCATCGGATCCACTACTCGCCCCAAGCGTGGCGAGAGGTGGGCCGTATGAGCGCGGAGGCCTTCGGCGAGCTCCAGGGCGCGCTGGAGCGGCTGGGGGACGCGTCCGTCAGGGGGCCGTTGCCGGAGGGCGGCGGAGCGGGGCGCCACCGGCTCTCACGCCACGGGCTGGTGCTGGGCTACGCGTGGGAGGACCGCTCGCGCACGCTGACGCTCCTGTCGCTGGAGCGTGAGCCGTGAGCGCGGCCGGGCTCACGCGGCGATGGGCAGCATGCTCCGCACCGCGTCCAGCAGTTCCTCCACGGAGAAGGGCTTTCGCAACAGGCTGTTGGCCCCCGGGGGGATGTCCGTCGTCACCGCGGTGAGCACCATCACCGGCACGTTGCGCAGCCTGGCGATGGCCTTGCGCCGCTCGAGGAACTCGTGTCCGTTCATCTCCGGCATCATCAGGTCGAGCAGGATGAGGCTCGGCACGTAGCGCACGTCCGTCAGCTCCTCCATCGCCTCGCGGCCGTTGCAGGCCACGGTGACGTCGTAGCCCTCGCCCTCGAGGATTTCCGCGATGGCGGCCCGGATGTCGTCCTCGTCCTCCACGACGAGCACGGTGCGGTGCTTCGCAGCACTGGACATGGCACGCAGCATAGGGGCCCCCTCCCCCTCGCGGCGACCGGGGGTCCTGTACGACGCGGGGATAGTGGACAGAACTGCGCGCGGCCCGCGGGGAGACCAGACGCCCCGCGTGCTCCAGAAACGTACATTCCAGCACGGGGGACTCGGGCCCTGGGGGCCTGGGACTTACCTCCTCGCCCAGGCACTCCCTAGGTTGAGTCCGCCATGTCCCGCACGATGGGCCGCTCGACGACAGCACCGACAGGGGATGGAACGAGGCCGGCGTGGAAGGCGCGCGCGTGGGCGCAGTTGGAGGCCGCGCGCGCGCGGGTGCTGCGCATGCTCGCCGGGCTGCCCGAGCGGGTGTTGATGAACCAGCACTCACCGCTGATGTCGCCGCTCATCTGGGACGTCGCGCACGTGGCCAACTACGAGGAGCAGTGGCTCTTGCGCGCGCTCGGGGCCCCGGCCCTGACGGACCCGGCCTTCGACACCATCTACGACGCCTTCCGACATCCCAGGAGCACGCGCTCCACGCTCCCGCTGCTCCCTCCCGAGTCCGCCTTCGCCTACGCCGCGCGCGTGCGCGAGGCCGTGCGCGCGCACCTGTCCGAGCACGTCCCCGAGGACGGCGACACGCCGCTGCTCGCCGGGGGCTACGTCTTCGGCATGGTGGCGCAGCACGAACAGCAGCACGCGGAGACGCTCGCGGCCACGCTCCAGTTGATGACGGAGGTGGAGTACCGCCTGCCGCCGGTGCCCGCGCGCCCCGCGCCCGCGCCTGTCTCGCGACACCCCGTGCTCATCTCCGGCGGCGTCGCGCGGCTGGGCAGCACCCACCCGTGGGCCTTCGACAACGAGCGCCCCGTGCACACCCGCGAGGTGCGCCCCTTCTTGCTGGACGCGCACCCCGTCACCAACGGCGAGTACCAGGCCTTCATCGAGGACGGTGGCTACGCCGAGCCGCGCTGGTGGCACCCGAAGGGCTGGGACTTCGTGCGCGCGGAGGCGCTCGCCCATCCGCAGTTCTGGCTGCCACAACAGGCGGGACGCTGGCTGCGCAGGCGCTTCGGTCAGGTGGAGCCGCTGCCCTCGGACGAGCCCGTGCAGCACGTGTGCTGGTACGAAGCGGATGCGTACGCGCGCTGGGCCGGCAAGCGCCTGCCCACCGAGTCCGAGTGGGAGCGCGCCGCGCACGGCGCCTGCGACGTGGCACGCGAGCACCCGTGGGGTGACGCACCTCCCACGGCCGCGCACGCCAACCTGGGCGGAGACACGTGGGGCCCGTTGCCGGTGGGCAGCCACCCCCAGGGCGTGAGCGCCGAGGGGGTCTGGGGCCTGCTGGGCGACGTGTGGGAATGGACGGCGAGCGACTTCCAGCCCTACGCGGGCTTCGGCGCGTTCCCGTATCGCGAGTACTCGGAGGTGTTCTTCGGCGAGGACTACAAGGTGCTGCGAGGAGGAGCGTGGGCGAGCGCACCGGTGGCGGTCCGCAACGGATTCCGCAACTGGGACTACCCCATCCGCCGGCAGATTTTCGCCGGCTTTCGTTGTGCGTCAGAGGCGTGAGGAGAGGCGATGAGCTCGATGGTGGAGGCGGTGGAGACGACGACGCTCGAGGAGAAGCCGAACGGCTTTCCCGGGGTGAAGGTGGAGGTCTACGTGAGGCCGGGGGACGCCCGGCGCGCGCTCAAGCAGGAGGTGCTCGAGGGGCTGTGCAACACGCCCAAGGAGCTGTCGCCGAAGTGGCTCTATGACGAGCGCGGCAGCCAGCTCTTCGACGACATCACCCGCCTGCCGGAGTACTACCCCACGCGGCGCGAGCGCGAAATCCTGCTCGCCCACGCCGGGGACGTGGCGCGGCTGAGCGGCGCGACGACGCTCATCGAGCTGGGCAGCGGCACCAGCGAGAAGACGCGCCTCTTGCTGGACGCGATGGAGGAGGCGGGGCAGCTGTCGCGCTTCGTGCCCTTCGACGTGAGCGAGTCCTTCCTGCGCCGCGCGGCGGGGACGCTGGCGCGCGAGTACCCGGGCATCAGCGTGCACGCGGTGGTGGGCGACTTCGAGCACCACCTCAACCGGCTGCCCCAGGGCGGACGGCGGCTGGTGGCCTTCCTCGGAGGCACCATCGGCAACCTGAAGCCCGCGCAGCGCGCGCGCTTCCTCGCGGAGCTGTCCTCGGGCCTGCGCCCCGGTGACGGCCTCTTGCTGGGCACCGACCTCATCAAGGACCGCGAGCGGCTGTACGCCGCGTACAACGACAGCGCGGGCGTGACGGCGGAGTTCAACCGCAACGTGCTGCGCGTGCTCAACCGCGAGCTGGGCGCGGACTTCGACCCGAACGGGTTCGAGCACTTCGCGCCCTTCGACGAGCACAACCGCTGGGTGGAGATGCGCCTGGTGTCGCGGCGCGAGCAGACCGTGTGGATGCAGTCGCTCAAGCGCCGCGTGGAATTCGCCGCGGGCGAGGTGCTGCGCACGGAGGTCAGCTGCAAGTTCGAACAGCACCGCGTGGAGGCGGAGCTGGACGCGGCCGGGCTGGGGCTTGCCGCGTGGTGGACGGACGAGGCGGGTGACTTCGCCCTGTCGCTCGCGCTCAAGCGCGGCTGAGACGTCCGGACTCGGACTCGGGCCTGGGGTCGGGTGTCACCCGGCCCTCGGGCCCGAGGGCTTCAAACACCGGAGCGACTAGCGGCGCGGGTTGCGACGCGAGGAGACGCGCACGGGCACGGGCTGCGCCACGGGGCGCGTCCACGCGTACCAGAGCGCGGCCAGCACGGTGACGGCCAGCCCGCTCGCGGCGAACAGCCGCTCACCCACGGGGCTGAGGTCCACGGTGGCAAGGTGGAGGGGGAGCATTCCGGTGAACGACATGCGGGGACTCCTTGCTGGGCGCTGCGTGGAGGTCCTGGGATGGGTCGGGGTGTTCACCCACCACGGGCCGGGGTAACGACAAGGTTAAGGACTCGCGACGGAATGGGGAAGTCCCCACTCCATCCTTCCATAATGCGTGGGACGCTTGGCGCTCGCGGAATGTTCAGGACCGCGCCACGCCTGCTTGCTTCCGGGCGTCACGCCGGACTCGACCCGGACAGCTCCCGCTCCTGGGACAGCCGCGCCAGCTCCACCTTCATGCACCGGTCCTGCACCACGCGGATGCCCGCGCGCGCGAGCTTTTCGGCCGCGGCGTCATTGCGGATGCCCAGCTGGAACCACACCGCGTGCGGCTTCTTGGCGAGCAGGTCCGCCACGTGCGCGTCGATGTCCTCCGGGCGACGGAACACCTGCACCAGGTCCACCTGTCCGGGGCTGTCCGCGACCGCGCGGTACACGGGCCGCCCGAGGATGGGCTCCGTCTCGCCGTGCACGGGCACGGGCACGATGTCGTAGCCGTGCTTCTGCAGGTACGCGGGCACCGAGTGCGCGGGCTTGTGCGCGTGGCTCTCCGGGCGGATGCCCAGCACCGCCACCCGCCGGGAGCGCGTGAGCACGTCCCGGACGCCCGCGTCGTCCTCGATGAGATTCGCTCTCCAGTCCATGACCACCTCCACCACGAGCCGCCGTGCATCGGAGCCGCTTCCGGGTGGCAACAGCCCACCCGCGAGGTCCCAGTCCCAGCGACAGACGCGCGGACGCGCGCCGCGTTGCGCTCGTGGGGGGTGCGAGTGGAACGGGGCCTTCCTGCCCGCTTGCTCGAAGGGGCGAGCGCAGTCTCCGCCCGCGTCGTGCGGCTCGCACCGAGGGAGATGTTCCACGAGGAGCAGCGGCAGTGCGTCGAAGGGCGCGTCCCGAGGAGCCAGCGTCTCGCGCCCACCCACCGAGGCATGACGCCGCGTGGGCGGAAGACTCGCGGTGATGAGCGGGACATCGCGCCCGGGGGCCCGGTGCGCCGTGAGGCTCAGCGCGGCTGCGCCGCCTGGACCTCGATTTCGCGGCACGCCTCGGTGGCCAGCCGCACATCCTCCGGCGTGGCCCCCGGCAGCGTCGCGCAGAGGAACAGGTCATTGCCCACGCGGCGCGCGCCGAACAGCGCGGGCGCCGCGGCGCCGACGCCACCGTCACCCTGCTTGGGCGCCAGCGTCACGCGGAGCAGCGCGTAGGTGTCCTTCTCCTCTTCCTGGTCGAGGGACACCTCGAAGTTCTTCGACTCCGCGCGCACCCGGTCGGCCAGGTCCTCCACGGAGGGCATCTCCTCGCCCTTGCCGCGTCGCAGGTCCACCCGGAGCACCGGGCGGCCAGGAGGGCCCGCCTGGAAGCTGTCATCGGGAGCGACCTGCGCGGACCAGCCCTCCGGCAGCGGCACCTTCACGCCCGAGCGCGAGGTCTGCTCCGGGGAGGACGCGTCGGGGGAGTCCTTCCCCCCGTCGCAGCCCTTGCACCCGGACAGCAGCGCCAGCACCACGCCGGACGCGATGTGCCTGGCGCGCCGCACCGGCTACTTCTTCTCGCCGCCAGGAGGAGGAGGACGGGTGTTGCCGCCCAGGTTCTCCATCTTCAGCGAGCCCTCGAAGATGACGCCCCGGTCCATCGACAGGGACGGCGTCTCCAGGTTGCCCTTCACGCGGCCGGGCGTCTTGAGCTCGATGATCTGCGTGGCCTTCACGTTGCCTTCGACCTGCCCGTTGATGATGACGGTGCCGGCCTGGATTTCGGCCTGGACCTTGGCGCCATCACCGATGACGAGCACGTCCTTGGTGATGATCTGCCCCTGGAACTTCCCGTCGATACGGACCTGCCCCTCGAAGGTGAGCTTCCCCTCGAACTCGCTTCCCTTGCCCAGAAGCGTATGGACCTCACCAGAGCGCTGCGACACGGATTCCTCCTCCCGCTTGAACAAGGGCCTGCTGGGTGCTTCGTCTTTCTTCCCGCCAAGGAGCGCCACGCGCTACTCCTTCCTGAGCAGCTTCAACAGCCGGTCCAGGTCATCGTAGGAGAAGAAGTCCACCTCGATGGTGCCCTTTCCGGGGCTTCGTTCGGTCAACCGGACCTTCGTCCCCAATCGACGTTGGAGCTCCTCCACCAGGGACTTCACCTGCGGGCTCTGCTTCGGCGGCGTCTTGCCCGCATCCTTCTTGCCGTTGGAGCGACTCTGCTGGACCAGCCGCTCCGTGTCACGCACGGACAGCTTCTTCTCGGCCACCTGCCTGGCCAGGTTCTGCAGCTCCGGCAGCCGGGGCACGCCCAACAGCGCGCGCGCGTGTCCCATGCTCAGCGAGCCGTCGGCCACCATGCCCTTGACGTCCGCGGGCAGGGCCAACAGGCGCAGGGCGTTGGCCACCGTGGAGCGCTCCTTGCCCACGCGCTGGCTGATCTGCTCCTGCGTCAGCTTGAACTCGTCGGTGAGGCGCTTGTAGCCCTCCGCCTCTTCAATCGGGTTGAGGTCCGCGCGCTGGAGGTTCTCGACCAGGGCCAGCTCGAAGGCCTGGACCTCCGTCACCTCCTTGACGATGGCGGGGACCTCCTTGAGGCCCGCGGCCTGGGACGCGCGCCAGCGGCGCTCACCCGCGATGATGCGGTAGCCGTCCTGGTCCTTGCGCACGAGGATGGGCTGGATGACGCCCTGCACGCGGATGGACTCGGTGAGCTCCTTGAGCTTCTCCTCGTCGAAGTGATGGCGGGGCTGGTCCTTGTCCCGGTGGATGGACTCAATCGGGAGCTTGAGGACGCCCGCCTTGAGCGCGGCCTGCTCGGCGGCCTTGCCGCCACCGGGAGCGGCCTGGGGGATGAGCGCGGAGAGGCCGCGACCGAGAGCGCGTTTCTGCGTGTCTGCTTTCACCAAGACATGACTCCGGCGCCGTGAGTCGACTCACGGCGGGCATGGGCGGCGCGAGCGGACCGGGCGTTACGGTGGCGCACGACGCGCGGCAAGATTTCAGGCCACCCGACGACGAGGCGCCTGACGGGGGGACTTGGGGGTGTCGCGCTTCATCAACTCGCGGCCGAGCGCCAGGTAGCTCTCGCAGCCCTTCGACTTGATGTCATAGAGGATGATGGGCTTGCCGAAGGACGGGCACTCGGACAGGCGCACGTTGCGCGGGACGACGACCTGGAAGACCTGGTCCTTGAAGTAGCCGCGCACCTCTTCCACCACCTGGTGGGCGATGTTGGCGCGCGCATCGAACATGGTGAGCAGGATGCCCTCCATCTTCAGGTCCGGGTTGAGGCCCTGCTTCACCAGGTCGATGGTGTGCGTCAGCTGGGAGAGACCCTCGAGCGCGTAGTACTCGCACTGCAGCGGGATGAGGACGGAGTCCGCGGCGGACAGCGCGTTGAGGGTGAGCAGCCCGAGCGAGGGCGGGCAGTCGATGATGATGTAGTCGAACTCGGCGGCGAGCGGGCGCAGGGCGTCGCGCAGGCGGAACTCGCGGTTCTCCTGGCCGACGAGCTCCACCTCGGCGCCGGTGAGGTCGGGCGTGGCGGGGACGACCTGGAGGTAGCGCAGCTCGGTGGGGTGGAACAGCTCCTTCATGGGACGACCGTTGAGGAGCGCGTCGTAGATGGTGCCGTGGAGCTTGTCCTGCTTGAGGCCCAGGCCGCTGCCGGCGTTGCCCTGCGGGTCCATGTCCACCAGGAGCGTGCGGCGCTCGGCGGAGGCCAGGCTCGCGGCCAGGTTGATGGCGGTGGTCGTCTTGCCCACGCCGCCCTTCTGATTGGAGATGCAGATGATTCGACCCACGAGCCCCATCCTCTCTCATGCCCGGCGAGAGCCAGGCGCCGTGCGTGATGCGGTGCACGGTTGCACGCTGATCCCGCTGCTAACATGCGCCTCGGTGTCGGATCAAATTCGCGGCGCACGTTGCGCGAACGCTTCATCCGAGGGCCTGCCAGCCTTCCAAACGGCCTGATTCCGAAGACTTGGAAGAGCCGTCTTCATGCTGGAGAACCCGGCGAGCGGTGCCCTGGCATCCTGGGTCCACGGTGCCGCAACGGGCTCGCTCGGATGCCCTCCTTATAAGGAGGCGCGTGGGTTACTTGAGGCGGGTGCGTTCGCGTTGGAGCTCGGCGCGCAGGCGCGTGATTTCGTCGAGCAGGTGCCGTACGTCGTCCGTGGCCTGGGTCCACAGGTGCAGGGTTCCATCGAGTCCGACGACATCGAGCGCGTCCATCGCGGCGACGTAGGACTCGGACAGCTTGGGGTCGTGGTCGCGGAGCGTGCGAGCTGAGTCCTCCATGTCGGCGAGGACTTCTTCGCGCGACGCGGCGGGGAGTGACCGCCAGCTCTCGATGAGCAGCGCGGACTTCCACCGCTTGGAGATGTCGGACAGCGTCGCGTCGTCGTGGGGCGGCATGGGGTCTTCCTTCCTTCCGGAGCGGGTGGCCGCGCGTGGACGCGGGGACGGGAGGAGTCCGGACACGAGGTTCCGCGTGGAGCGTGGGTGGGTGTTTCCGTCACGAGAACCGGGCGGGCGTTCCACGCGGAACACGATGACCTTTCGGCGCGCACCTCGAGCACCTCCTGAACGAGGGCCTGGCCTCATCACGTGAACAGCGCAGCGTGGCTCTTGAGGGGAGTTCATGTGAGGTTCGACGAAGCCCGCGGCCGGCTTCTCGAGCTGCGTCTCACCGACGCGGCGCCACGAGGATCCGCCTTCGCGACGTCCACCCGCGTTTCAGACCGATGTCGTGACAGGTCGCGCAGACCTCGGTGAGGCCCGTCCCCGCGAAGCTCGGTTCGGCGCATCGACGTGAGCTCACGCCGCTTCGGACCGAGGCCGCGCGATGGACGGCTGAGCCTTGATGCTCCGCATCCGGGCTCCACATGGAGCAGGAGCTGGGTTCCATCGACTTCGTGCGGCTTCGAGTTGCGGTCGCGTCCCGCCTGGTCTGGACCTCAGTGTCGCATCCGAGCTCCACCTGGACCCGAGGCCGACGGGAATCGACTTCTCGCGGCTCCCCACCGAGGCCCGGTCGCGTGTGGCTGGACCGTCCTGTCCCTCATCCAGGTTCTACGAGGACCGACCGCCCATCGCCCTCCCCCTGGTTCGCGCTGATGCCGCATCCGAACCACCGACCTGCATCACCTCATCCACGTTCACGCGGAACGGGGACCCGCATCTATCGACTCCTCCTCGCCGCCACGCATCGACGCCGTGTCACCGCTGGCGTGGACCGTCATGCGCCCCATCCACGAGAAGCAGGGACTGACCTCTATCGACGTCTCGCGACTTCGCGGCGATGCGGCATCCGAACCCGAGCCCTGCATCGCGAGCATCCGTGCTCCACCTGGCACAGGGACTGGCCTCCGCTGACTTTTCACAGCTTCGCGGTGATGCGCCCCTGAACGCCCAGACATCTGAACGTCCAGACATCTGGACCTGTGCCGCGCGCATCCACGCTTCACCTGGAACCGGGCTGGCCATCCATCGGCCCCCATCACCACTTCGCGCCCATGCCGTTCGGTCACCGCGCGCCTTCATGTCCCGCCTCCACGTTCCACGTGGAACGGCCAGACCACCTGTTGGCGTGTCGTGCCGCGCATCACCGCTGCGACGTCGTCATCCGCTCACCTCGCGGTGCGCATCCGGGTTCCACGAGGCACACGTCCCAGCATCGCCAGCTTCTGGCGTGCTGCTGGTCGGGGCGTGCGCGGACTCATCCCGTGGCGTTCCACGTGGAACGTGGTTCGGACTTCCGCTGCTTCGCGAACCACTCCGCGCCGATGCCACACCACGCCCGCGACAGCTTCGCGACGTCCCTGCGTGTTCCACGTGGAACGGTGGAGTCGCATCGGCGCCTTCTCGTCAGCCTCTTCGCCGCGTTCGAGCAGGACATGCCTGGGGGTCTCCGCTCCGCGCTCCGCGTGGACCACGACACGGCCCTCCACGGTCAACCCAGGTGACGGCCTGCGCGTGCACCACCGTGTGACGCTCATCCGCGTTCCACGTGGAACGGTGGAGTCGCCATCGATGCCTTCATGGATGTGGTGAGGGACAGTGTTCGACGAGATGGCATCCGGACCTCGTTCCACGTGGAACACGGCACGACCCTTCACGCTCGAATCCAGGTGACGGCCTGCGCGAGCACCCCCGTGTGACACTCATCCACGCGGAACACGGCACGACCCTCCACGCGCGAGCCCAACTGGCGGCATGCCTGAGCACGCCTTTTCGATGCTCATGCGCGTTCCACGTGGAACGGTGGAGTCGTCATCGAAGCCTTCATCGACGGGGTGGCTTGCTCGGTCCGACCGGACGACATCCATCCCGCGTTCCACGTGGAACGTGGTTCGACCCTTCATGGCTCGAACCCAGATGGCACCTGAGCGAGCACCCGCTCGCGATGCGCATCCACGTTCCACGTGGAACACGAACAGGTCCCCACCTGCCGTCCCCATCGCGCCACATCGATGGGTGCCTGAGCGCGCCCATGCTGGCCATCCACGTTCCACGTGGAACACGAACAGGCGTCCACCTGCTTCTCGTGATGGGCGCGCACCCGCCGGCTTGAGCCCATCCTCGTTCCACGTGGAACACGAACAGGCGCCCACCTGCTTCTCGTGATGAGCGCGCACCCGCCGGCTTGAGCCCATCCACGTTCCACGTGGAACACGAACAGGCGTCCACCTGCTTCTCGTGATGAGCGCGCACGTACCCGCTCGCGGGAACTCATCCACGTTCCACGTGGAACACGAACAGGCATCCACCTGCCTCTCGTGATGCTCCACATGATGAGCGTGCACGCACCCGCTGGCTGAAGCTCACCCTCGCTCCACGTGGAACACGAGCCAGCGTCCACCTGCTTCCCGCGCCTCTTCACATCGATACGGGCAGCACCTGCGGAGCCTCTCCACGTTCCACGTGGAACACGAACAAGGCCTCCGCCTGCTTCTCGTGATGACCGCGCGTCCCGCTGGCTGAGCCCATCCTCGTTCCACGTGGAACACGAACCAGCATCGGCCTGCTTCCCAGTACCTCTTCACATCGGTACGGGCGGCACCTGTGGAGCCACGCCACGTTCCACGTGGAACACGTGGGGTCGCCGCATCCGTCTTCGAGCTTCGTGGCGGTGCGACCTCGGACCCGATGCCACCTTCTCCGGCGCATCCACGTTCCACGTGGAACTGGCATCGCCTTCACAGGTCTCCATCCACGTGCACCTTTCGCCGTTCCTCGCGTGGCCGCGCCTCGCTCAACCGTGGGCCCGGACGAAACCCCTGCCCTTCTTCCTGGTTCGTGCTGGAGCCTCGGCAGTGACTCGCACCTTCATGGCCTGCCTCCACGTTCCACGTGGAACGGCCAACTCGTCGGCTTTCTTCATCGGGCTTCTTCGCGGTGCTCATCCAAGTTCCACGTGGAACACGACATGGCCTGCCGCGGACCGCTCCACCTCATGGCGACAAGGCGAGAGGAGAGCCCGCGCGCGCCGCATGCGGGTGCGCGTTCCACGTGGAACACGGCATGGCCTTGGTGTGGACCGCTTCCGTTTCATGGCTGCGCGACCAGCGCGACGACGGCACGCGCCGCATGCGGGTGCGCGTTCCACGTGGAACACGGCATGGCCTTGGTGTGGACCGCTTCCGTTTCATGGCTGCGCGACCAGCGCGACGACGGCACGCGCCGCATGTGGATGTGCGGTTCGAACTGGAACACGGCGTGGCCTCGGTGCGGACGTCTCCACCTTCGTGGCGGTGAGACCCGCGAAGCGCCGGCACACGCCGCATGCAACTGCACGGTTCCACGTGGAGCAGGCCATGGCCCTGGGCGGAACTCTTCACCTCCGTGACAGTGAGGCCCACGAGGCGCCGTCACACGCCACATGCGGATGCACGATTCCACGTGGAACAGGACGTGGCCTCGGGGCTGAGCTCTTCACCTTCGTGGCGGTGACGCCGCTGGCACACGCCACATGTGGATGCACGGTTCCACGTGGAACAGGACGTAGCCCCGGGGCGGAGTTCCTCAACTTCGTGGCGGTGAGACCCGCGAGGCGCCGGCACACGCCACATGTGGATGCACGGTTCCACGTGGAACAGGACATGGCCTCGGTGCGGACGTCTCCACCTTCGTGGCGGTGAGGTCGCTGGCACACGCCACAGGCGATGCGCCGTTCCGCATGGACCACGGCCTCGGCGCGGACCTCTTCACCTTCGCGGCTTCGGGGTCAGCGATGCGCCGGCACACGCCGCATGCGGATGCGCGTTCCATGTGGAACGCCACGCGGCCCCCGGATGCCCATCGGCCTGCGTCACTTCCAGCGTGGTGAAGGCACGAGGACTGACTTTTGCTGCCCGGCCCCTTTCACGAGGAAGTTCGTCGACCTTGTCGCCCATCGAATCGATGGGCATCGCGAAGGTGTCGACCTCCATCAACCGAGGCCCACCTGCATGGCCGCATCGCGTTCCACGTGGAACGCCTCGTGGTCATCGGCGGACTGCTCGACCTGCTTCGTATCCATCCGGTGGTGGCCTGAGTCTTCATTGCGGTGTCTACGCCTCCCGCGAAGACGGCCATCGACTCGCCGCACCCTCTTCCGGTTGAGCGCATCGTGATGGTGGGGACAACCACCGGCCACAGGTCGCTGCTGCCCGTTCCGCAGTCGCGGACCGAGTCGAACGCGAACTGGCATCGGCCCACTTCTCGAATCGTCACCGAAGGCACTGACGGCGCGCCTCCGCTTCATGGACCGTGGTCCCGCTCCACGTGCAGAGAGGCCTCGCATCCACCGACCGCAGTCCCGGACCCGACGCATGGGACCCGGCGGTCTCCACACCAGGTCAGCGACTCGGTCCGCATCCGCGTTCCTCACACGTGGCAACCCGCTCTTCGAATCGCTGCACGAAAGCGTGGGTGGCACTGTCCGGAAACGACTCGGTCCTCATGTTCGGCGACCCGTCATCAGACGGCGCTTCGAACCGCTGCGAGCAAGCAAGGGTGCCGTCGTTCGGGCCCGCAGTACTGCCAGTTGGAGCAGGGCCCGGCTCGCACGGCAGCTCGTCGACTCTCCGCTGCGACATGGCCCCCATGCGACAGACCGAATCCCTCATCGGTTGGCTGAAGGCACGGCCGTATCAGCTCGAAGGGTTGAGGCATCCCGCGCAGCCGAAGCTCGCTCACACGCGTTGCACCTGGCCACACAACCCGTCGGCTTCAACCCTGCTCCGGATGCAGTGGTGCAATCGAGCCCTGGGCCGTCTCCACCGAGTCGTCGTGCTCGCTGCGCGCAGTTCCTCCATCCCTCCGCTGCTGACTGCTCCACCCCGCCGGGGAGCATCGACTCATGCATGAGTCAGTGGCCAGCGCGCTCACCTCTGGGGGACCTCATCGAGTACCTCGCGCGGCGGTGTTCCAGCCACTGTCTCGAAGGGCGCGGATTGGCGGGACCTCACCGCGGCTGCACAGCAGGCACTGGCTGACGAAGTCTTCACCGCCATCTTCGAGGCTTCATCCCAGACCACCTCATCGATAAGGCTCTTGCGACCCTGTCGACCTCTCGGCAACGCGAAGTCAGGCAACGCTCGCATGCTCTCGACGCGTGCCGTTCGACGTCGCACCCGGCGCACCGCACCCCACCGAATCCAACGGAGCGGATGCACGCACGCACCCCGTGTTGGACTCCGAGCAAGGCACTGCCTGGCGCTTCGGAGCACAGGCTGGCGCGTGCGTCGATGCAGCGAACCGTGGGCTCCTCGCATGTGCACCGATTCACTTCGGAGAGCGCTCGTCACCTCGGCTGCCCGGCTTCAACACGCGTTCTCATCCTCACGGAGACGATGCGCGTCCAAGCCGCGCTCACCCGGGTGCGTGGAGCGCACGAACACCTCACGCGGCATCGACTCACGCACGTTCGCGAACACCTGCGCTGGAGCCGCATCCACGCGAGCAGTGACGCCTCACCGAGCCGACGCATGCACCGCACTACCGCGTCCACTCACCTTGATAGAGCACCACGCGGTACCCATCCGGGTCCTCGAAGGTCATCCCATTCACGTCCCAATAGGGATTGTGTGAGCGCACCGGTTCGAAGCCCGCTTGCACCATGCGCTTCACCCTCGCCTTCCACTCGTCCCGCTGCGGCACGTAGAAGACCAACAGGTGTTCCTTCGACGGCGCACGCGGAGCCTCGTGGCCTCGCTCCACCGTGAACTCCAGATGGTAGGGCAGTCCGGGACAACCGAGCATCACGCCGTCGAAGCCCGCGTGGTCCTCGAAGCCTCCTCGCAGCTCGAAGCCGAGTCCCTCCCGATAGAACCTCACCACGGGCGCGAGACTCCGCGTCGGGCGCGCCACCCTCATCTTGCCCATGTCCATGCCAGCTCCATCCTCTCGTCGAGGACGGCATCCACCCGAGTGACAGCGGTGATGCGCGCACCACGCGCTCGACGAGGTGCGGTCAGCATGGCGCTGTCCGGCATCTCCAGGTTCCCGAACGGCAATGCGATGGCAGGAATCCACCCCATCGTCAGCGCATCACCCGGAAGAACGGCGAGCGAGCCTGACGCCAGACGCTCGCCGTGCACTCGACCCTGAAGGTCCTACCCACGACTCAGAACTTCGAAGGCACGTGCTCCACGAAGTAGGCCTGCTTGTGTCGAGGCTCCGCGTCGTACGCGGTGGCGAGCTCCCGGGCGCGCGTCTCACTGGAGAACACGGCCACCTCCGCGCGATTGCCGTGCTCATCCTGTCGGACCACGGCCCAACCCTCACGCGGACGCGGCGGAGGAACCGGCGGTGTTCCACGCGCCTCCACCGCGTACCACTGCTTGTGCGCCCGCGCTTCCAACCTGCGCGCCAGGCACTCGGCATGACTTCGCTGGCCCATCACACAGACATCATGGCGATTGCCCGTGTCGTCCTGCCGGTACACCGCCCAGCCGTCCTTCGCGCGAGGCTCGTCGGCATCCCATCGCCACACCACCTCACCCCGCCACCAGTCGAGGTGCGCGAGCGCATGGTCCAGTTCGTCCTCTCGCGCGATGACTTGGAAGAAGTTCTTCACTTCCAGGTATGCGACGACGAACTTGAAGCCACAGTCCGCGCGCCAACCCCAATAACGAGTGGGTCCCCATCCGTCGCCATCCGCATCCCGCTGATG
The DNA here is from genome assembly GCF_059738865.1 of Myxococcus sp. MH1. Classification (NCBI taxonomy): domain Bacteria; kingdom Pseudomonadati; phylum Myxococcota; class Myxococcia; order Myxococcales; family Myxococcaceae; genus Myxococcus; species Myxococcus sp. MH1. The sequence goes on from NZ_AP026947.1 coordinate 10,756,661, forward strand.
CGCGGGCCCCCAGCGTCGCTCGAAGTCCGCGAGCGGGACTTCCGCGGCGGCGACAATGAAACGATTCGAGGGCTCGTCATCGCCCCACACCACGGGGCGGTCCGTCGGAAGCGGCTTCATCCAGGACACCTCCACCTCGAACCTAACGTCGACATCCACGGTCTTCACTCACTCCGGCGACGACCGCTGAAACCTCACAACAGTTGCTCGAATGAGCCCCCCGGGCCACCCCACCCCATCGCAACCCGATGACCGTTGTCCGAGGCGCCCACTCACACACACGACTCAGGAGAAGGGCCTCACAACCCCTCCCCTCCCCCACCGTGCTCAGGGGTTCAGCGCCTTCCACTTCCTGGTGGGTTCCACGAGCAACGAGGCCCGGACTCGGTGTCGAGCGCGGGGCCCTCGAGCGCCCGTTGGATGGCGCGCTCGAAGACCTTCATCCGCCGGGAGATATCCATCTTCCAGGACGTCGCGGGTCGAGGAGCGCGGCCCGCATCTTCCGGGACGCATGGTGACAACCCTGCGTCACCGAAACGATTCCGAGCTCCGCGGGTGGATGGGAAAACCATCAGTACCGTCGCTCAGACGGAGTCGACGACATCTCCGTGGCACGCGATGCAACCGGCCAACGTGACGTTCGTCGTGAGCCCCCCTACCGTGTCGAGGACGAGCGGGAAGCGGCTCACTCAAGAGGGAGCCTTCTCCCCTCCCCTGCCCTACCGCCGCGCGAACACCGCGACCTGACGCTCGGCGCCGGAGAACGGCAGCCGGTACGCACGGGCGGACACCACGCGCAGCTCGCGCTCCTCGGCGCGCGCCGCCAGCTCCACGTCCGTCTGCGCCTTGCCGAGCATCGCCACCACGCGCCCGCCCTCCGCCACGTACGCGGGCGCCAATCCCAACCAATCCGGCAGGTCCATGAACGCGCGCGCAATCAACAGCTCCGCGCGGGGGATGCCCTCCGTCTCCGGCTGTCCCTCCGCGCGCGCATGCAGCCCGCGCACGCCCTGCAACCGCAGGCTCGCCGCCGCCGCCTTGATGAACGCGACCTTCTTGCCCACCGTGTCCACCAGCGTCACGCCGAGCGACGGCAGCGCAATCTTCAACGGCAGTCCCGGGAAGCCCGCACCCGCGCCCAAATCCAACAGCGACGCCGCGCCCGTCACCTCCGGCAGCACCGCCAGCGAGTCCAGGAAGTGCTTCTCCAGCACCTCCTCCGGCGCGGTAATCGCCGTCAGGTTCACCTTGGCGTTCCACTTGAGCAGCTCCGCCATCAGCTGCTGCAACCGGGGCCCCACGTCCTGCCCCACCGACACGCCCAGCGCCTGGCAACCGGATGCCAGCAGATCGTCGAACCGCGTGTTATCCACAGCCCCTCCACAGCCGGCGGAGTCTCAACCCCCCGGAATCATTCAGGGGATTTTCATCCCCAAAGTTTCCCACACGTTATCCACACCCCCAGTCCTGATCACTCCAGGGGGTGTCCGTCCCCGCCGCCCGAGGGCCCCGAGACGCGCTTGAGCGCCACCAGCAGCAGGGACACCGCGGTGGGTGTCAGCCCTGGAATCCTCCGGGCCTGCCCTACCGTCGAGGGCCGGTGCGAGGCCAGCTTCTCCGCCGCCTCCTTGCTCAGCCCCCGCACCTCGCCGAAGCGGAAGCCCTCCGGAATCCGCCACCGGTCCGTGGCCTCCGACTCGCGCGCCGCCGCCCGCGCGGCCTGGGCGATGTAGCCCTCGTACTTCACCTCCACCTCCACCTCCTCGGCCACGTCCTCCCCCACCGAGGGCCAGTCCGCCCTCCCCTCCCCCAGCGCCAGGTACGTCACCTCGGGCCGCTTCAGCCTCGCCGCCAGGCCCGTGCGCTTGAGCCGGGTGACTTCCTCCGTCACCGCGCGCTGCCGTGCCTCGGCCCGCTCCAGCGCCTCGCGCGGCAACAACCCCACGCGGTGCCCGTGACGCGCCAGCCGCAGGTCCGCGTTGCCCTCGCGCAGCTTGAGCCGGTGCTCGGAGCGGCTGGTGAACATGCGGAACGGCTCGTCCACGCCCTTGGTCACCAGGTCATCCACCAGCACCGCGCCGTGCGCCTCGTCGCGGCCGAGCACGAGCGCCGGCTCGCCCTTCACCCGCAGCGCCGCGTTGAGCCCCGCCCACAGGCCCTGGAAGGCGGCCTCCTCGTAGCCGGAGGTGCCGTTGAGCTGCCCCGCGAAGTACAGGCCCGCGACGGACTTGGTCTCCAGCGTGGGGTGCAGCTGCGTGGGCGGCGAGTAGTCGTACTCCACCGCGTAGCCGAAGCGCACGACCTCCACCTTCTCCAGCCCGGGGATGGTGCGCAGGAAGTCGAGCTGCACGTCCGCGGGCAGGCTGGTGGACAGCCCCGCCGGGTACACGAGTGGGGAGTCCGGCCCCTCGGGCTCGAGGAACACCTGGTGCCGCTGGCGGTCCGCGAAGCGCACCACCTTGTCCTCCAGCGACGGGCAGTAGCGCGGGCCCCGGCCGACAATCTCCCCCTGGTACAGCGGCGAGCGGTGCAGGTTGTCGCGCAGCACCCGATGCGTCTCGAGCGTCGTCTGCGTCATGCCGCACGTCACCTCGCGCTGACGTGGGAACGGCACTCCGGAGGCCTGCTCCACGCGCGTGCGCCAGGAGAACGGGCGCGGCGGGAAGTCACCGGGCTGCGGCTCCACGCGGTCCCAGTCGATGCTCGCGCGAGCGAGCCTGGCCGGCGTCCCCGTCTTGAAGCGGCCCAGCGTGAAGCCCAGGCCGCGCAGCGAATCCGACAGGCCCTTGGCCGCGTCATCCCCGAGCCGTCCGCCGACCTCCTTCTTCTCGCCCACGTGCATCAGCGCCTGGAGGAACGTGCCCGTGGTGAGCACCACCGCGGACGCGGCCACGTCGGTGCCGTCGCCCATCCGCACGCCCGTCACCCGGCCACCCTCCGTCACCAGCGCGGAGACTTCGCCCTCGCGCACGGTCAGGTTCGGGGTGTGGAAGAGGACGTCCTGCATCAGCGCGGCGTACTGCTCGCGGTCGCAGAGGATGCGCGTGGCCTGGACCGCGGGGCCCTTGGAGGCGTTGAGTATCTTGAAGTGCGTGCCGGCCAGGTCCGCCACGCGGCCCATCTGTCCGCCGAGCGCGTCCAGCTCGCGCACCAGGTGGCCCTTGGCGGTGCCGCCCACGGCGGGGTTGCAGCTCATCACCGCGGAGCGCTCGCGCTTCAGCGTCACGGCCAGCGTCGAGAGGCCCAGCCGCGCGCACGCGAGCGCCGCCTCGCTGCCGGCATGGCCCAGGCCCACCACGATGACGTCGTACCGGAGTCCCATCGCTCACGAGGGTCGCCGGAGGGCCACCGGGCCTGACCGGGCCCGAGCATTCCGTCATGGCGCCCCGAGCACCCTGGCTCCGGGCGCGCCGCGACCGTGCGTGTCCGTATGTCTCCGGCGGACGCCCTTGGCAAGCAAAGGGAAGGTTTACGGGAGCGCGCGAGGCGGGCAGTGGGAGGGGTTGAGGAGCTGCCTGCCTCGCGCGCACCGGCCATCCTCCGTGAGGTTCAGTCCCGTACGACGGGCTTCCCCCCTCGGCCTGGATGGCGAATCCAAGAATGTCGGGCGGGCCTCCTCGGGCTCGCCGGTCCTGCTGCCAAAGCGCCTCGCGTCCCCACGCGGTCGCTCCAAGTCCCCCTCTTCACGAGGCGGGCCCATGCCCCCTCGGTGGTTCGTCGCCCCTACTGGCGTCGCACACACGGAGGGCGGGCCTTGGCCGTGCGGTGAGGGCGCTACGGAGAGCTCGAGTCTCTTGGGAGGCCCTGCTCCCCCGTGTGCGCGACGGGGATATGAATAACCGGAGGGTCTGACATGCCGGCTTCCGCCGGGCGGGGCTCCTGGGGGTGGAGGTGGGAGGCGGGCGCTTCCCCGGAAGCCGGCCCTTGGGAGGCTGGGATTGTTCGCGGCGGGGAACACACCGTTGACGGTGGGGAGTGCTGGTCAGCCGACGTCCACGCCGCTATCCACACCGCTCACGATGAAGCCGCTCCGAAGTCCTCCCCGACACGTCGTCCCCCGCGCCGCGCGCGAGCGACCGTGCGAGGCCCGGAGCCCCGATGGACGCGCACGCCCCACGAGGGCACGCCTCACGCTCGAGTTGGCATGAACCCGCTCACGAAGAAGTCGCCCCCTTCGGGCACGCTGTCGATGGAGCTGCTGCTGGGGACGCTCACCGCGTTCGCGCCGCTGTCCATCGACATGTACCTGCCGGCGCTGCCGCGCATCGCGGAGGACCTGCACTCGTCGGCCTCGGTCATCCAGCTCACGCTCGCCTCGTGCTTCGCGGGGCTGGCGCTGGGGCAGCTCTTCACGGGGCCGCTCATCGACCGCTTCGGACGCACGCGGCCCTTGTACGTGGGGCTGGCGGTGTACGTGCTGGGCTCGCTGGGCTGCGCGCTCGCACCCTCGGCGACGGCGTTGGTGGCGATGCGCTTCTTCCAGGCGTTGGGTGGGGCGGTGGCGCTGGTGGCGCCGCGCGCGGTGGTGCGCGACCTGTGGTCCGGCGCGGACGCGGCGCGGACGATGTCGCGGTTGATGTTGGTGGTGGGCGTGGCGCCGGTGCTCGCGCCGCTGTTGGGAGGGCTGGTGCTCCAGTACACGAGCTGGCGCGCCATCTTCGTTTTGCTGGCGGGCATCGGCGTGGTGGCGCTGGTGGCCACGGTACGCGTGTTGCCTGAGACGGCGCCCGCGCACTCGGGGCCGCGCAGCGTGCGCTCGCAGTTGGGGGCGCTCTTGAAGGACGCGGACTTCGTCGGCCCGGCGCTCGCGGGCGGCTTCGCGTACGCGGGGATGTTCGCGTACATCGCCGGGTCGCCCTTCGTGTTCATCACGCTGCATGGTGTTCCGGAGCAGGACTTTGGTTGGTTCTTCGGCGCCAACGCGGTGGGGCTGGTGGCCATGGCGCAGCTCAATCGCAAGCTGCTCGGCGTCATCCCGTTGCACCGGATGTTGCGTCTGGCATTGACGTGGTGCTGGCTCACGGCGCTGGGCGTCTTCGCCGTGACGTGGAGCGGGGCAGGGGGCCTGTGGGGACTGGCGGCCGCGCTGTTCCTGTTCGTCCCGACGATTGGCCTGGTGGGACCCAACTCGGTGGCCATCGCGCTGGAGCGGCATGCCGCGCACGCGGGGCTCGCGTCCGCGCTCCTGGGCGCGCTCCAGTTCGCCGCGGCGGCCACGGCGTCGTGGGCGGTGAGCGCGCTCGATGACGGCACCGCGCGTCCCATGGGCGGGGTGCTGGCGGCGGCGGCGACGCTCGCGTGGCTGTGCGCGTTCCTGCGGCACCGCTCGGGCGCGGCGAAGCCCGAGCCCACCGTGGCGGCGTGAGCCCGTAGCCCGCACGGGACACGGGCCGCCCGAGAGAAAGCCTCACCTGAAAAGGCTAACGTCGCGTGTGGACCGCCGGGTTCCCGCACCGACGTGGGTCCGCTCCTCCATCCGCCTCGCGGGAAGAGGTGCCAGTTCATGGACAAGAAGGACAGGCTCGACCGCTCGTGTCTGCCGGAGGGCGTCTCATTCGACCGCAAGGAGGGGCTCTATGCGGTGCTCGGTCCGGAGGACCGGGTGGTGCATCTGGGAATCTACGAGGACGGGCAACGCAAGCCCGGGACCTGGGCCCTGGATGTGGCACCGGATGGGAGCTGGGCCCGCGTGGAGAGGAACACGGTCCACGAATGGGACCGCTCCGCTCCGGGCCTTCCCTATGACGAGGAGAAGTCACTGGCGGCCTGGGGTGTTCCGTGGCTCCGCACCATCGCCAGCGAAATGCAGGGACCGCGTCCCGGCATCAACCTCCAATGCTCGTTCTGCGAGAAGTACTTCCGCGAGGTGAGGCATCTCATCGCGGGCATCAACGTGAAGATCTGCGACGAGTGCGTGGGCCTGTGCAACGACATCATCCAGAAGGAGAAGCAAGACGCCTCGAAATAGGACGGTGTCGAGGTCCGCCTCCACGCCGCTCCTGATTCACGCCACGCGGACATGAAAAACCCCGAGGCGCCGTGCTGGCACCTCGGGGCGGGTGACGCGAGAGAGCGAGTCGTCAGGTCATCACTGCGCGACCGGGACCTTGGCCTTCTTCTCCGCGCCGACGAAGTCACCGGACTTCACCTGGGTGACCTTGGTCCAGTCCACGTGTCGCGCCATGGCCTGGCGCACGTCCTCCGGCTTGAGCTTCGCGAGCTTCTGCTCCAGCTCCGCGTCGAACGCGAGCGTGCGGCCCAGGTACAGGTAGCTGGCGAGCCTGCGTGCCAGGCCCCCGTCCTGCGCGCGTCCCGCCTGACGGTACTCGAGCAGACCCGCGCGGGCCTTCTCGAGTTCCTCGGCGGAGTAGCCCTTCTGCAGCGCGCTGGTCACCTCTTCACGCATGGCCAGCTCCAGCCGCGACGCGTTCTCCGGCGCGTAGATGGCATACGTGATGAACGTGCCCACCGCGTCGATGTCACCGGGGTTCAGGCTGCTGGCGACGCCGTAGGACAGGCCATCCTTCTGACGGATGCGCGTGGCCAGCCGCGAGTTGAGGAAGCCGCCACCCAGCACGAAGTTGCCGAGCATGAGCGCGGGCCAGTCCTCGTCCTGGTCACGCAGCTGCAGCGTCTGTCCCGCGTAGTAGTACGCGTTCGCCTTGTCCGGCGTCTCCAGGACCAGGGCCTTGGCGCCCACGTCGTTGAACACCTCCGGCACGCGCTGGTACTGCGTGGGGCTCTTCCAGCCGCCGAAGAGCTTGCTCGCGACGCCCGTCAGCTCCTTCGGCTCGAAGTCACCCACCACGGCCAGCTCCGCGTTGGAGCCGCCATAGAACTGCTTGTGGAAGGCGCGCGCCTGCTCGAGCGTGGTGTTCTTCGCGCCCGCGATGCGCTCGTCGAGCGTGGGCACGTAGTACGGGTGGCCCTTCGGGTAGTGGCCCGACAGCGTGCGCCAGAAGGCGATGCTGCCCTGGGTCTCCGGCTCGCTGCGCTGGGCCTCCAGGTCCGCCAGGCGCTCCTGCTTGAGCAGCGCGAACTCCTTCGCGTCGAACGCGGGCTGGCGCAGCACCTCCGCCACCAGCTCCAGCACCTTGGGGAGGCTGGCGCGCGGGCACTCGATGTTGGCCGTGGCTCCGGACAGCCCACCGTCCACGCTCACGCGGGCCTTGAGCTTGTCGAGTTCGTCCTGCAGCTGCGAGCGCGTGCGCTTCTGGGTGCCGCGCATCAGCATGCGGCCCGTGTACGCCGCCGCGTCCGCCTTGCCGCGCAAGCTGGCCTCGGTGCCCCAGTGGAAGGACAGCGACGCGTTCACCATCTCGCCGCGCGTCTTCTTGGAGAGCAGCGCGTACTTCATGCCGCCGGGCAATTCACCGCGCTGCACGCGCGCCTCCACGTTGGCGGGGGAGGGGTCGAACGCCTCGCCCTGCGTCACGGCGGCGCGGCCCTTGTAGCCCTCCAGCACCTTCGCCAGGTCCACCGGCGCCGGCATCTCCGAGCGGTCCGGCTTCGCCGTCGGCACGAACGAGCCCATCGTCCGGTTGGAGGACTTGAGGTACGTGGTGGCAACGCGGGTGACGTCCTCGGGCTTCACCGCCTCGATGCGGTCGCGGTGCAGGAACATCAGGCGCCAGTCGCCGGTGGCGGCCCACTCGGACAGGCCGATGGCGGCGCGCTCGGAGTTGTTGAGCGTCAGCTCCATGATTTTCAGGAGCGTCGTCTTCGCGCGGGTGACCTCCTCCTCGGTGAAGGGCTTGCGAGCGGCCTCCTCCACGTTCTTGATGAGCGCCTCGCGCGCGGGGCCCAGCGGCTGGCCTTCGCGCAGCTCCGCGCTGAAGCCGATGACGCCCGGGTCGCGGAACTGGAGGTTGTACGCGGACACCTTCGCGACCTTCTTGCCCTCCACCAGCGACTTGTAGAGCCGGCCCGAGGGGTTGTGCCCCATGGCGAGCGTCAGCACGTCGATGGCCGCGAAGTCCGGGTGGGCGCCCTCGGGTACGTGGTACACGCTGGCGAGCATGGGGTTGTCGCCCACGCGGCGCAGCGTCACCTCGCGCTCGCCGTCCTGGGTGGGCTCGGCGGTGTACGTGGCGGGCACGGGCTCGGCGGGCTTCTTCAGCTTGCCGAAGGTGTCCTGGATGTAGCCCAGCGCCTTGGCCTCGTCGAAGCGGCCGGCGACGACGAGCAGCGCGTTATCCGGGCGGTAGTACTTCCGGTAGAAGGCCTGGAGCCGGTCGATGGGGACGTTCTCCAAATCCGAGCGCGCGCCGATGGTCGACTTGCCGTAGCTGTGCCAGATGTACGCGGCGCTGAGCACGCGCTCCTGGAGGATGCTGCCCGGGTCGTTCTCACCGGACTCGAACTCGTTGCGGACGACCGTCATCTCGCTGTCGAGGTCCTTCTTCGCGATGAAGCTGTTGACCATGCGGTCGGCTTCGAACGAGAGCGCCCACTGGAGGTTCTCGTCGGTGGCGGGCAGGGTCTCGAAGTAGTTGGTGCGGTCCAGCCACGTGGTGCCGTTGGGCCGGGCGCCGCGCTCGGTGAGCGCCTGGGGCACGTTCTTCGTGGTGGGCGTGCCCTTGAACAGCAGGTGCTCGAGCAGGTGCGCCATGCCCGTCTCGCCGTAGCCCTCGTGCTTGCTGCCCACGAAGTACGTCACGTTCACGGTGACGTTGGGCTTGGTCGGGTCGGGGAAGAGCAGCACGCGCAGGCCGTTGGGCAGGCGGTACTCGGTGATGCCCTCCACGCTCGTCACGGGAGAGAGCGAGCCGGCCTTGGGGGCGGGGGCAGCGGCCTTCGCGGCGGGGGCGGGGGCCTTGGCGGCGGAAGGGGAGGGGGCAGGGGCTTGGGCCCAGACGGGCTGGCTGGCCACCAGCATCAGGGGCGCCAACAGGGAAAGCGGGGTACGACGCTTCATGCGGTCCTCGCGGGTCTTCAGGAAGTGCACGGCGCTTCTAACCCGGCACACCCCATCCGCCATCCCGGAAGCCAGCACTTCCTCCAGGAAGGCGTCCTCGGTGCGACAGGCGAGGGGGCTCGAGCAGGGCGCGCACCGGAGGTTCGCGGCGGGTTCGTCGCGATTTCCGGTGACTACCCTTGAGGTTGTCTGACTCGCTACCTCCATGTCAGGTTGGCTTGGTAGGGTGCCTTCCACCTGGAAAGCGACATGGGGTCGCTCGAAGGAGGACGTCGAGATGGCGCGCAATGACGGTGGGGGACTGGGGCCGATGTACCAACGGGAGATGGAGGAGTTGAAGGAGCGCCTGCGCAAGGCGCACGAGGAGTCGCTCGCGGCCATCGCGAAGCTGTCGCAGCACATGGACAGGACGCGGGTGAACCTGGACGCGCTGGACCGGAGCCACGCGGACTTCAGGCAGTCATTCCAGGCGGTGCAACGGGAGTACGGCGAGCTGAGGGAGATGGTCCACGAGCATCACGTGGTCATCGGGGAGACGCGACAGGAAGTCAGCGGACTGAAGGGCGACGTCGGCGGGCTGCAGCAGGACGTCAAGGAGATCCGGGTCGACGTCCATGAACTGAAACAAGACGTGGCTCTGCTCAAGCAGAGGGTGGAGGCCTTGGAGGTGAAGGTCCACGCCCTCGAGCGGAAGATGGAGGTCGTGCATGCACGACTGGAGGGCATCGACAGAAGGCTCGATGCCATCGACTCCCGACTCGGCATCCTGGAGACCGGGTGTCAGGCCATGGAGGTCAAGCTCCAGCGCTCGGACCGCCTCTTCGAGGAGATGAACGAGCGCATGGACCTCTTCTCCCGGGACCTCCGCGTCGTGCGCGCGGGCTTCGAGGAGTCCGTGGAGACGCTCGCGAAGCTCGCCGCGACCATGGGCATCAACGCCTCGGAGATGCGCCGGGGGTTGTTCCACGTCAACGAGAAGGTGTCCCGGCTCTCGGTGGAGCAGGACACCACCAACAAGCGCCTCCAGGCGCACGAGAGCATCCTGACGAAGCTGCTCAAGAACTGACCCCGCGATGACACCGTGAGGGGAACTCCACGCGGTTTCCCTCGCGTCGGTGTAGCGTCGCCTCTCAGGTCCGCAAGGGGCGATGCATGAAGCTGGTGCTCATCTCCGATACACATCGACGGCACGAGGAGCTGGAGGTCCCCGTGTGCGACGTGCTCATCCACGCGGGTGACTTCTCCCGCCGAGGCAAGCAGGAGGAGCTGGAGTCCTTCCTCGGCTGGTTCTCCCGCTGTCCGGCACGAGAGAAGGTGTTCGTCGCCGGCAACCATGACTTCATCTGCGAGCGCGACCCGCAGCTGACGCGGAGGCTCGCGCACGAGGCGGGAGTGCACTACCTCGACGACGAGGAGGTGCTCGTCCGAGGCCTGCGCGTCTGGGGCTCACCGGTGACGCCCCGCTTCGGCGGCATGGCCTTCAACCGCGAGCGCGGCGCCGACATCCGCACGCACTGGGACCTCATCCCCGAGGGACTCGACGTGCTCGTCACGCACGGTCCGCCCAAGTGCCTGGGGGACCGCACGTTCCTCGGCGCGCACGTGGGCTGCGAGGACCTGCTCACCCGCGTGAAGCAGGTCCGTCCGCGCCTCCACGTCTACGGACACATCCACGAGTCCCCAGGCGAGCAGTCCCTGCCCGACGTGCCGACTCGCTTCCTCAACGTGTCCAACTGCCACCTGCACCCCTTCGGCATCCGTCCACCCGTCGAGGTGGAACTCGACGCGCTGTCCTAGGACGCGCGCTGTCCTCGGAAGAAGTCCTCGATTTCGCGCACCTCGTCCGTGGTGAGGCGGAAGTCCCCGGCCTGGATGAAGCCATCCACCTGCTCGGCGCTGCGCGCGCCGACGATGGCGCCCGTGACGACGGGGTTTCGCAGCGTCCACGCGATGGCCACCTCCGCGGGCGAGCGTTCATGTCGCGCTCCCACCTTCCGGAGCAGCTCCACCAGCTCCAGGTTGCGCGTCAGCTTCGGCTCCTGGAAGTCGGAGCTCTTGCGGCGCCAGTCGTCCTGGGGGAAGGCCGCCACGCGCTCGCGGGTCATCGCGCCCGTCAGCAGGCCGGAGGCCATGGGCGAATAGGCGATGACGCCGATGCCGTGCTGCTCACAGAAGGGCAGGGTGTCCTTCTCGATGTCGCGGTGGATGAGGGAGTAGGGCGGCTGGAGCGACGTCGGCGGCGCGATGCCCCGGATGCGCTCGAGCTGCTTCGCATCGAAGTTGCTCACGCCCGCCCAGCGAATCTTCCCCTCGCGCTTCAGGGCCTCCATCGCCTTCCAGCCCTCTTCAATCTCCTCCAGCGACTCCACCGGCCAGTGGAACTGGTACAGGTCGATGGCGTCCACCTTCAGCCGGCGCAGCGAGGCCTCACACTCGCGGCGCACCGAGTCCGCCTTGAGCACCTTGGAGATGCGCCCCTGCGCGTCCCAGACCATGCCGCACTTGGTGAAGACATACGGCCGCTGACCCCGGCCCTCGAGGGCGCGCGCGACCACCTCTTCCGAGTGCCCCAGTCCATACACCGCGGCGGTGTCTATCCAGTTGATGCCCGAGTCCAGCGCGCGCCGGATGGCCTCGATGGACTTCGCGTCGTCCTGCGAGCCCCAGCCGAACTGCCAACCGCCCCCTCCAATGGCCCAGGCCCCGAAGCCCAGGGGGGTGATGTCCAGGTCGGATGACCCCAGCTTCCGCGTCCGCATGCGCTCCTCCAAGTCTCGTACGGGCCCGCACCCGAGGCTCGGGCAGCCTGTCACCTCGGGGCCCCTGGAAGAATGGGGATGCGCGGCCCGGGACGCGCGGGCCCGGGACGAGCGCCCCGTCGCCCGGCCCCTGGAATGTCGCTCGGACGGCGGGGTGACACGAAGCGGCGTGCAAGCATCGGCGCGCTGGCCCGTTAAGTAGTAAGGACCGCTGCAGGATTCGAGTCCCTTGCGCGGACCAGGAGCTTCCCTCGGATGAAACGCTTTCTCATCGGCGCGCTGGCCTTCATCGGCGCGATGTCCGTCCTCTTCGTGATGGGCCTGGTGGCCCTGGTGGTGCTCGCGTCCTCGAGCCGCCCCAGCGTGCCGTCCAACCTCGTGTTGGAGCTGGACCTGTCGCAGCCGCTCGCGGAGAACGTCTCCGCCGACTCGCTGGCCGGGGCCTTCGGCGAGGACCCGCTCACCGTGCGCGACGTGGTGGACGCGCTGGAGAAGGCGGGCGAGGACTCACGGGTGAAGTCGCTGGTGGTGCGCGTGGGCACCAGCCCCGGCAGCCCCGCGACGACGCAGGAGGTGCGCGACGCGGTGAAGGCGTTCCGCGCCAAGGGCAAGAAGGCCATCGCCTACACGGACTCGTTCGGCGAGGAGGGCAACGCGACGGGCGCGTACTACTTCGCGTCGGCCTTCGATGAAATCTACATGCAGCCGTCCGGCAGCGTGAATGTCATCGGCCTCGCGTTCGAGACGCCCTTCGCGCGCGACGCGCTGGCGAAGCTGGGCGTCAAGCCGCGCTTCGACAAGCGCTACGAGTTCAAGAACGCGGTCAACAGCTACACGGAGCAGGGCTACACGCCCGAGCACCTGCTGGCCACGGAGCGCTTCGCGGGCAGCCTCTACGGGCAGATGGTGCGCGGCATCGCCGAGGGGCGCGGGCTGAAGGAGGAGGAGGTGCGCGCGCTCATCGACCGGGCGCCGCTGCTCGCGCCGGAGGCGGTGGACGGCAAGCTGCTCAACGGGCTGCTCTACCGCGACGAGGTCTACGCCGCGCAGAAGGCCGCCGCGGGCGAGGGCGCGGAGCTGTTGTACGTGAAGAAGTACCTGGAGCGCGCGGGCCGGCCGAACACCACGGGCGACACCATCGCGCTCGTCTACGGCGTGGGCACCATCTCGCGCGGCCGGAGCGACTCCAGCCCGTTCGGGGAGCAGGCGCTCGGCGGCGACAGCGTGGCGGCGGCGCTGCGCAAGGCGGCGCAGGACTCGCAGGTGAAGGCCATCATCTTCCGCGTGGACAGCCCGGGCGGCAGCTACGTGGCCAGCGACACGGTGCGCCGCGAGGTGCAGCGCGCTCGCGAGGCGGGCAAGCCCGTCATCGCCACCATGGGCACGTACGCGGCCAGCGGCGGCTACTACTTCGCCATGGACGCGGACAAGATTGTCGCCCAGCCCGGCACGCTCACGGGCAGCATCGGCGTGTACACGGGCAAGTTCGTCACCGACGGCTTCTGGGAGAAGCTGGGCGTCAACTTCGACACGGTGGCCTTCGGGAAGAACGCCACGCTGGCCAGCACGGACGCCGACTACACGCCGGAGCAGCAGGCGCGCGTGGACGCGGAGCTGGACCGCATCTACATGGACTTCACCACGCGCGCGGCGAGCGCCCGGAAGATGCCGGTGGAGAAGCTGCAGGGCCTGGCCAAGGGCCGCGTGTGGACGGGCGAGGACGCGCTGGAGAACGGCCTGGTGGACGCGCTCGGCGGCTACCCCAAGGCGCTTGAGCTGGCGCGCGAGGCCGCGAAGCTCCCCGCGGACGCCAAGGTCCGGGTCGAGGAGTACCCGCGCAAGAAGAGCCCCGCGGAGGTGCTGTCCTCCATGCTGGGGGAGACGGGCGACAACAGCGACGACGAGGCCTCCGCCACCACGTCGGTCGCCACGCCGTGGGCGCCGCTGGTGGAGGCCACGCGCGTGGTGCACGAGGTGGGCGTGCGCATGGGTGTCTTCGCACCCGAGCGTGGCTCGCTCCACGCGCCGATGCCCCAGACGCGCTGGTAGTCGTCCGCGACACGTCAGGACATGTCCGCGCGTGCCTCATGGACGCGCGGGCGTGATGCCTGGACGCCTGGCCCCGAGGTGCGTGAGTCCTTCCCGCCTCGGCGCCTTCGCCTCTCACCGCGACAGACCTTTCGTGGACGTGCTCCGTTTCAATTCGAGACGTGACGGCGCGTCATGACGGGTGGGGCATCGGGCCCCTTCCTTGCAGATGTCGCGGACGTGGAACCATCTGTCGCGGCGGAGCAAGCCGCGCGGGTGGTGCGGGCGTAGAGAACACTCAAGTTTCCGGGACGCATGCGTTCCCAGGGGCAGGGGGCCGCCGTGGGGGGCCTGAGGAGCAAGGCATCATGAAGAAGCGACTGGGGGACATCCTGCTCGAGCGCGGGATGATGGATGCGCTGCAGCTCCACTCCGCGTTGGCGTACCAGCGCAAGTGGGGGGTTCCGCTCGGGCAGGTGGTGGTGGACCAGCGCTTCTGCACGGCGCGGCAGGTGTTGGAGGCGCTGGCGGAGCAGGTGGGGATGCAGACGGTGGACCTGGACGCGCAGCCTCCCGAGGCGGCCCTGGCGCGCCTGATTCCGGAGCGCGTGGCGGAGACACACCGCGTGGTGCCGCTGCGGCTGGAGGGACACGCTCCCCGGGACACGCTGGTGGTGGCCATCGCCGCGCCGGCGAGCCTGGCGTCGGTGGACGCGGTGAAGAGCGTGACGGGGCGGACGCGGGTGGTGGCGAGGCTGGCCACGGACGCATCCATCCGCCGCGCCATCGGCCGGATGTACCGGGGTGAGACGGAGAACGCGCCCCGTCGTCCTGGCATGGAGGGCTTCTCCCTGCCGGAGGCGGACGAGCAGATGCCCATGGTGCTCAGCGGCAGCATGGCGGAGCTGACGACCATGGCGCCGCCGGTGGTGCACTCCGAGGGTGAGCTGCCCTTGTTGTCCTCGCTGGAGGAGGAGACGGCGCGGCCCCGGCCCGTGGTGGCGGCGGTGCCCCGGCCTCGCACGCCGTCCCAGACGAAGCTGCCCACGGTGACGGCGGCGCCCGCGGAGGCGCTGGCGCAGGTGCTGGTGTACGGCTGGGGCGCTCAGGCGGCGTCGGGGCTGGTGCGGGTGCTGACGGGGGCGGGCTTCACCGCGCGGGTGGCGAGCACCGAGGAGCTCCTGGCGTCGAGCGAGGCGCAGGTGGTGGTGGCGCCGCTGCCGTCGCTGGAGGCGCTGGGCCGGAGGGTGGGCGCCCAGGTGGTGGCCGCGGGCAAGACGCCCGAGGTGGACCTGCCCCGGGCGCAGGCGGTGGGAGCGCGGGGCTTCGTGGCCGCGCCCGTGGACGCGGAGCTGCTGCTCAGGACGGTGCGTCGACTGGCCAGTGCGCCCGTCGACGCCACGTTTCTCAGGCGCGCCAGCTGAGGCGCGCGGACCTCACGGCACCGCGGAGAGCATCGCGGAGACGTTGCCCAGGGAGGACTCGGGGAGCCACAGCGACTCGAGCTCCACGGGGGCGGAGGTGAAGGGCTCGGCGCGCACGAGCGCGTCCGAGTCGTAGCAGCCGGTGAGGAGCCAGCCTCGCTTGACGCGCTGGTAGGTCTCCAGCGTGCGCGCGGCCGGGTCCACCAGCCAGACGTGGGAGACGCCCTGGCGCGCGTAGAGGGGCAGCTTGCGCGTGCGGTCCAGGGCGACGGTGGACGGGGCGAGCACCTCGCAGACCCAGTCCGGCGCCAGGGTGAGGAAGGGCACGTCCGGGTCGAGGGGGGACGACACCCGGTCGCGACGCCAACCCGCCACATCGGGTACGAGCACGTCGGGCCCCAGGCGCAGCTCGGGGGCGCGCAGGAAGCACCAGCGTCCGCTGCCACCCCGGCGCCGGTCGAGTTGCTCACCCAGCTCCACGCCCAGCATGAAGGCAGCGCGGGTTTGAGCGGGCGTCAGCCTGGGAGAAGCCACGAGCTCCTCGTCCAGTATCTCTCCGACCCAGCCCGCGGGCAGGGCCTGGAGCATGGAGTGGTTCGCCAGGTGGATGATGCCTTCCGTCACAGCGCCTCCGAAAGTGCGGCGGTTGAGGGCGGCATTCTAGGGAGGGGTCTGACACGGCCTGGGCCGTGCGCCGGTGCGTCACTTTCCGATGCAGAACCGCTGGAAGATTGCGTCGATGAGCGCCTCGGAAGCGGAGGTTCCGGACACTTCACCGAGGGCTTCCAGGGACAGGGCCACCTCGCCGGAGACGACCTCCAGGGTGGACAGGCGCGACGCGGCTTCCGCGCGGGACAGCGCCTCGGAGGCGCGACGCAGGGCATCGGCGTGACGCTCGGACACGAGGGCGACCGCCGAGGGCGTGCCGCCGCCCCACAGTCGTGAGAGGAGCGCTTCACGCAGGGTGTCCACGCCCTCTCCCGTGAGTCCGCTGACGCGGAGGCGGGGTGGGGTGCCCGGTGACGTGGACCTCGAATCGTCCGAGCGCGCATCCACGACGCGCACCTCGGGCATCGCCGAGGACCGCGCCTCGACATCGCACTTGCCGTCGACGCGCAGCACGGGCGTGGCACCGGCCTCCGCGAGCCAGCGCTCCGCGTCCACCTCAGCCGTCCCCGGCGGCAGCACGAGCACCGCCAGGTCCACGCCCGAGAGCAGCTCCCGCGTGCGCGCGATGCCGAGCGCTTCCACGCGCCCCGGCGTCTCTCGCAGGCCCGCGGTGTCGAACAGCGTCACGCCCAGGCCGCTCCACTCGACACGGGCCTCCAGCGCATCGCGCGTCGTCCCGGGCTCGTCGTCCACGAGCGCACGCGCCTCGCCCACCAGCCGGTTGAACAGCGTGGACTTGCCCGCGTTCACCGGCCCGAACAGCGCCACGCGCGCGCCTCGTCGCACCAGTCGGCCATGGCCCGCCTCGGCCATCAGCGCGTCCGCCTGCGCACGCAGTGCCTCGACGCGCGAACCCGCGTCCTCGTCCGCGCCCTCGGCCTCATCCGGGAAGTTGAGCACGCCCTCCAGGTCCGCGTGCAGCGCGCGCAGCGGCTCCTCCAACGCACGAACCCGCTCACTCAGCGCCCCGGACAACCCAGCCGCGGCCGCGCGCACGGCGGACTCCGAGTCCGCGGCCACCAGGTCCGCCACCGCCTCCGCGCGCGTCAGGTCGATGCGCCCGTTGAGGAACGCCCGCCGGGTGAACTCCCCCGGCGTCGCAAGCCGCGCGAGCCCATCCTCCAGCGCGCGCGCCAGCAGCAGCTGCAACAGACGCGGACTCCCATGCGCCTGCAGCTCCACCACGTCCTCGCCCGTGAACGACGCCGGCCCGCGGAAGTACAGGAAGAGCCCCTCGTCCAGCGCCCGCCCTGCCGCGTCCACGAAGGCCGCGAGGTACGCGTGGCGCGGCGTCAGCTCCGCGGGGATGCCCGGCGCCAGCCGACGGCCCACTTCCAGCGCGGCGGGACCCGACAACCGGAGGATGCCCACGGCCCCCGCGGTGGGCGCGGTGGCCAGGGCGACGATGGTGGGGGAGACGGACGTCATGTCAGCGGAAAACCGGCGGCCGTTCGGCACGCTGACGGGGACTCGCATCCCCGGCAGCGCTCGAGCCAGACCTACCGAGGCCCCATCGGGGGCGTGGAGCCACGGGCGGCCTTCTCGACGGCCTCGCGGTTCTCCTCGATGTACTTCTCCACGGCCGCGTCCTCGATGTCCAGGTCCCGGAGCACGCCCGGGTAGACGAAGCGGAAGGCGGGGGACTCCTCATCGCCGCGCAGGCGGAAGCTCATCTTCAGCACCGCCGCGCCGTACAGCTTGTCCTTGAGACCCTTCGCCTTGCCCATGCACGCCCTCACTCGTCGAAGTCGTCCTCGTCATCGTCCGGCAGCAGGCTCCGCTTGGGCAGCGGCGCGGGCTTCTCCGGCGTGAACACCACTCGGCGGTTGCGGCCCTCACCCTCGGCCGCGACCTTCAACCCCACCACTCCTTCTACCGCCTTCAGCACCCGCGCGCGGTCGTCCTGCTTCATCGCGGCGAGCGCGTAGAAGCGCCCCAGGCTGGCGGACTTCTCCGCGAGCTTGCGGACCGCCTCTCGCAGCGCGGCATCCTCCTCCACCGCCAGCGTCCGCTCGTCCCCGTCCGCCTGCGCCTTGGGCGCCGCCCCACGCTGCGCCGGAGCCTGCTTGTCCGCCCCACGCTGCTTGGCGGGAGGGGGAGGCTGCGCCGCCTGCGCCTTGGGCGCTGGAGCCGCCGCCTGCTGCGCGGGGGCCTTCTCCGCCGCGGCCTGAGCCTGCTGCGGCTCGCGACGCTGCCGGGGCTCCGGGTGCGCGCCACAGCCCAGCACCACCCAGCGCCGGTCGACGCCCGGGCGGTGCAGCATCTTGTTGAGCAGGAACTGGAGCGAATCCAGCACCTGGCTGCGGCGGCCCTGCTCGACGCCGGGCGGAGGCCCCGCTTCGAAGTGCAGCGCGACGGACAGGCTGCCGTCCGCCGCGTCCTGCATGTCCAGGCGGGCCGGGAAGCCCATCAGGCCCAGGATGTCACCGAGGAGCTTCTCCACGCGGGGGCGCAAATCCGCGCCCCCGGCGACGGGAGCCTGCTGGGAAACCGGCTGCTCGCTCACTTGCGCTTTCCTCCCGCTGTCGCCACCGCCGGCGTACCCCCACCGGCCTGCGGCTTGTTGCGGTCCAACCACTTCCTCAACCCGTACTGCTGCGCGATGGAGAAGATGTTGTTGGTGAAGATGTAGAGCGACAGACCCGCCGGGTACTGCAGCAGCGTCAGCGTGAAGATGCCGGGCACGAACCAGGTCATGATCTTCGCCTGGGTCGCATCCATCATCTGCGGCTGCATCTTCTGGGTGATGATCATCGACACGCCCAGCGCCAGCGGCAGCAGGTACGTGGGGTCCTTGTAGGTCAGGTCCCGCCAGATGGGCCCGAAGAAGGGCTCGCCGTACAGGTCGAAGCTGTTGCGCAGCGCCGTGAAGAGGGCGATCCAGACCGGCATCTGGATGAGCAGCGGGAGGCAGCCGCCGAGCGGGTTCACCTTCGCCTCCTGGTACAGCTTCATGATTTCGAGGTTCTGCTGCTCGCGGTTGTCCGCGAACTTCTTGCGAATCTCGTCCATGCGCGGCTGGAGCTTCTTCACCTCTTCCATGCTGACCATGGAGCGGTAGGTGAGCGGCAGCAGCACCAGCTTCACCACCACGGTCAGCAGGATGATGGCCACGCCCCAGTTGCCGGTGAGGCCGTGGAAGAACTTCATGATGCCGAGCAGAATCTTGCAGATGACGGCCCAGATGCCGAAGTCGACGGTGTCCTCGAGCTTCGGGTGGAAGGTCGCGTCACCCAGGCCCACGGCCTTGCGCAGCTCCGGCCCGGGCACCACGGCCATCAGGTCCGGGTCCTTGGGGCCCAGGTAGCCGCCGAGCTTCAGCGTCACCGTCTCACCCGCGGCTGCGCTCAGCGGGAAGGCCACGGAGACCTGACGCGCGGTGGGCGTGGCGGCGAGGATGCAGCGGCCGGGGCGGGGGCCCTCCAGCGGATAGAGCGCCGACAGGAAGTACTGCTGGTTGATGCCGAAGTAGTGAATCTGACCCTTGCTCTTCTCCGCGTCGAGCGCGTCGTCGCCCGGGTTCATGTTGTGGAGCTTGTCATCCACCCAGCACGCGGAGCGGCTCAGGTTGCCCACGCCGCCGAAGAACGACGGCGCGTGCTCGAAGTTCGGGTCGATGGCGCGGCCGTAGTGCACCAAGAGCTCGCCGTTCTGCGCCTGGCCGGACGTGTTCTTCACCTGGATGGTGTACGTGAGCTCGAAGCCCTCCTTCGGCCACTGCAGCACCTTCACCACCTCCCACGGACCCTGGCGGCCGGTGAAGGTGAGGGACTCCACGTCGCCGCCCGTCTTCTCGTCGACGGCGTAGGGGACGCCGGCGCCCAGGGGGCTCTGGCCCTCGATGGTGACGGACAGGGGCAAGGGCTGGTTGGGCACCGGCTGCGCCAGGTTCATCTGCGGCGCGGGAGGCACCTCCTTGCCGAGCAACTGCTGGTAGCCCTGGGCCAGGGTCAGCGAGTGCTGCTCGCGCATCTTCACGCCCTGCAGCTCGGCGGACGTCAGGCCCGCGCCCACGGAGGAGAACCGGTACACGGACTCCTTGCGGTGCGAGTCCACCTGCCTGGCGGGCGGAGGCGGGGTGGCCTCGGCGACGGTGCCGCCCGGGGAAGGCGGGGTGCCATCACCCGGGGAGGGCTGCGCGGCCTGTGCGGGGGTGCCAGCGTCCTGCGTGCCTGCGGCCGCCACACCCGCGTCATCGGCGCCAGGGGCGGCCGGCGGGGGCGGGAACAGGAACATCCATCCGGCGGTGACCGCGAAGGAGAGCAGCAGGGCGACCAGCAGCCGCTTCTGGGAGTCGTTCGACTGGGGCGAGAGCGGATCGTTCATAAGTGTCCCTCCCCGCGGGGGAGGGTGCGGCAAGGGGTGAAGACCCCGTCAGGGCACCGGGTCGATGCCACCGGGGTGGAAGGGCTGGCAGCGCATCAGGCGCCACACGGTGAGCCAGGAACCCTTGAACCCTCCATGCTTTTCCAGCGCCTCCATGGCGTAGGTGGAGCACGAGGGATGGAAGCGGCACACCTTCGGGAGCAGCGGCCCCAGGAACCTCCGGTAGAACCGGATGGGCAGCGAGATGACGAAGGCGAGCGGGCTCATCGGGGAGGCTCCTTCGGCTTCGGCTCGGCGGCCGGCGGGAGCCGCTGCAGCTTACGGGTGACACCGTCGAAGGCGCGCGACAGCGCCACGAAAGAGGCTTCCTTCGCGGATGAGCGCGCCACCAACACTACGTCCAGGCCCTGGGGCCATTGCGTGCGCCGCTTGCGGAACAGCTCCCGCAGCACACGCCTCAGGCGCGCTCGCACCACCGCGTTTCCCACCTTGCTCGACACGGTGAGGCCAACACGGGAGTACGCCCGGCCATTGCGCTTGTAGAGGGCGAGGAGGCAGTCGGAAGGGACCTTCTGCCCGCCGTCCTGCACCTCGAGGAACTCACGCCTGCTGAGCAGGCGAAGGGCCTTGGGGAAGCGCTGGTCTGCCGGGCCCTCTCGGCCCGGCGTCGCACCCTCGGCCCTCACACGCGGACTCGCTTACTTCTTCGCGGCCGACACGACCAGCCGCTTGCGGCCCTTCGCGCGGCGGCGCTTGAGGACATCGCGGCCGGACTTGGTTCCATTGCGCTTGCGGAACCCGTGGGTGCGGTTGCGGCGCAGCTTCGACGGCTGATACGTGCGCTTGGACACGGCTCGAACTCCTTGATGAGGGGTGGCGCCTCCTACGGCTTCGGCGCGACCTGAACTAGGGAAAGGGCCGGGTCCGTAACCCCATTTCCGGGGTAAGTCAACGGAGGACCACCAGGACCGCCCCCATTTTCCAGATCCAGGGAACGGATTCCACACCCCGGAATCCTCCCGGGAGCGACCGCCCGCCCGGGTGGATCCATCTGGAGCGGCCGAGCACGCCTCCGTTCGATCAACCCGGGAGCGGATCCGCGCGCACCACTTGAAGGAGCCGTGACGGGGCTCCGGGCGTTTTGCGTTCCGTACTCCCAGTCAACCCACGCAGGCGGAGCCCCAGCGGTTGGGGGGAGGGGAGCGGATCTCCACAACGGCCCTGACCCGGCACGTCCGTTGCCGATTCGTGAGGTCCGGAAAAGATCCTTCAGCGGCGCCACTTTGGGTCGATAGCTTGATCCACCTGGACCCCTCTGTTAGCACCGCCGGACGCTCGCAGTCCCGCCCGCTTTGCACGGTTGAGACACAC